>CAVXTB010000026.1:0-11100 GCA_963764585.1 uncultured Actinomycetes bacterium | reverse complement strand
CGCATGCTCCAGCAGGACGAGCCCGACGACTACGTCGTGGCCACCGGCGAGATGCACTCGGTGCGCGAGTTCCTCGACGAGGCGTGCCTGCACCTCGGCATCGACTGGCAGTCGGCCGTCGAGTTCGACGAGCGCTACCTGCGCCCCGCGGAGGTCGACGCCCTGTGCGGCGACCCGACCAAGGCCCGCGAGAAGCTCGGCTGGGAGCCGACCGTCACCTTCCGCGAGCTCGTGCGCATCATGGTCGATGCCGACGTCAAGGCGCTCGAGGACGAGCTCGCCGGGCGCAAGGTGCGCCTGTGAGCGAAGGAGCGCCGTCGCCCGAGTTCTGGGCCGGGCGCTCGGTCGTCGTCACCGGCGGCGCAGGCTTCCTCGGCACCGCGGTCGTCCGCGACCTGCGCGACCTCGGGGCCGACATCCGCGTCGTGCGCTCGGCCGAGCACGACCTGCGCGACCCGCGGGCGGCGCGCGAGGCGGTCAACGGCGCCGCGCTGGTCATCCACCTCGCGGCCAACGTCGGCGGGATCGGCTTCAACCGCCGCAACCCGGCGCCGCTCGTCTACGACAACATGATGATGACGGCGAACATCTTCGAGCAGTGCCGGCTCGCCGCCGTCGACAAGCTCGTCTCGGCCTGCACGGTCTGCGCCTACCCGAAGTTCACGCCGGTGCCGTTCAGCGAGGACGCGCTGTGGGACGGCTACCCCGAGGAGTCCAACGCGCCGTACGGGCTGGCCAAGAAGATGATGCTCGTGCTCTCCGACGCCTACCGGCGCCAGTACGGCTTCGACTCGTGCGTGCCGATCGTGGCCAACCTGTACGGGCCCAACGACAACTTCGACCTCGAGGACTCGCACGTCATCGCCGCGATGATCCGCAAGTTCGTCGAGGCCCACGACCGCGGCGACGAGACGGTGACGCTGTGGGGCACCGGCTCGCCCTCGCGCGAGTTCCTCTACGTCGACGACGCCGCGCGGGCGCTGCTGCTCGCCGGCGAGCACCTCGATCGCTCCGACGCGGTGAACATCGGCACGGGCGTGGAGACGAAGATCCGCGACCTGGCCGAGACGATCCGCTCGCTCGTCGGCCACGACGGCGAGGTCGTCTGGGACGCGAGCAGGCCCGACGGCCAGCCCACGCGCTACCTCGACGTGCAGCGCGCCCGCGAGTGGATGGGCTTCGAGGCGAGCACGCCGCTGCGCGAGGGCCTGGCGCGCACGATCGAGAGCTTCCGCGAGCAACACGCGATGAGCGCCCGATGAGCTCGCGCCGCGCGCTGATCACCGGAATCTCCGGCCAGGACGGCTCGTACCTCGCCGAGTTGCTGCTCGGCAAGGGCTACGAGGTCTTCGGGATCGTGCGCGGCTCGCCGACCGCGCGCTACGAGAACCTCGAGGCGATCCGCGACGACCTCACGCTGGTGCAGGGCGACCTGCTCGACCAGATGACGCTGCTGGAGGCGATCAACCGCGCCCAGCCCGACGAGCTGTACAACCTGGCCGCGACCTCGTTCGTGCCCGCGTCGTGGCACCAGCCGGTCATGACCGCCCAGTTCACCGCCGTGGGCGTCACCGCCATGCTCGAGGCGATCCGCATCACCAACCCCGAGCTGCGCCTCTACCAGGCCTCGTCGAGCGAGATCTTCGGGGCCACCGACGAGTGGCCGCAGTCCGAGCGCACGCCGTTCCGGCCGCACACCCCGTACGGCGTGGCGAAGCTGTACGGCCACCTCATGCTCGCCGCCTACCGCGAGCGCTACGACATGCACCTGTCCAGCGGCATCGCCTTCAACCACGAGTCGCCGCGCCGCCCGCCGGAGTTCGTCACGCGCAAGGTCACGCGCGCCGCGGCCGCGATCAAGCTCGGCATGCAGGACGTGCTGCGCGTCGGCGACCTCGCCGCGACGCGCGACTGGGGCTACGCCGGCGACTTCGTCGAGGCGATGTGGCTGATGCTCCAGCAGGACCGCGGCGACGACTACGTGATCGCCACCGGGCACAGCCGCTCGGTCGGCGAGCTCATCGAGGCGGCCTTCGGCCCGCTGGGCCTGAGCGTCGAGGACCACGTCGTCGTCGACCCCGAGTTCGTCCGCCCGCCGGACCCGGTGCCGCTCGTCGGCGACCCGACGAAGGCCCGCGAGGTGCTCGGCTGGACGGCGCGCACGTCGTTTGCCGACATGATCGGCGCGATGGTCGAGGCGGACCTGGCGCTGCTCAGCGCGACCGCCGCTGCTTGACGCGCTGGGCGACCTTCGGCAGCGCGGTCCCCAGAGGCGTGCGCTCGAGCAGGCGGTAGCGGGCCGACGCCGCGATGCGGCGCTTGGGCGGCAGGTAGTCGAAGCGCGCGCGGCCGAGCGCGCGGTCGTCCCAGTGCAAGCTCATCGCGGCGTCGGTGAGCTTGCGGAAGACCGGCGTGCGGTGGCCGGGCACGATCTCGAGCTGCCAGCCCGGGTCGGCGCGCAGGTAGCGCGCGAGCACGTTGACCGCGGGCTGGTAGGCGTCGTCGACCATCATCATCCCGCCGACCTTCAGGTGCGGCGCCGTGTAGGTCCAGTCGAGCACCGGGAACGGGAAGCTGTGGGCGCCGTCGATGAGCACGAGGTCGAGCGGCTCGGCGTTCCAGCCGTTGAGCAGCGCGGTGTGCGAGGACTCCGCGATGAAGCGCACGTCCTCGCTGGCGATGGCGTGCTCGGCGCAGTATCGGCGGATGCGCTCGTGCTCGTCGGCCACCGGGCTGATCGCGGTGTGCTTGGCGCCGCGCGCGGCGAAGATCACCGTGCTCGCGCCGGAGCCGGTCTCGAGCGTCGTCATCCCGGGCTGCACGTAGCCCTCGAGCCATTCGAGGGCCGGCCAGGCGAGCCCGAGGTAGCGATCGTCGCCGTGCGCGAGCGGGGGGTCGGCGCGGAGCCGGTCTGTCAGCGGAGTAGCGATGGGCGCCACGTTAGCGGGCGGCTGACGACGCCCGCGTCTCCGCTACGGTGCCGCGCTGATGCTCGACGCGCTCGCAACGCTGGCGGGGGTCGCGCTGCTCGTCGTCGGCAGCGTTGCGACCGCCTGCGCGGGCCGGGCGCGGGCCGGCCGCCCACGGCCGCCGGGCGGCTGGCGGACGAGCCGGACCGCGGCCTGGACTGCCGCGCGCGCCTTTCCGGTGCTGGTGAAGACCGGCTGACGATGGCCACGCCGCTGTCCTTCAGCATCGTGACGCCGTGCCTGAACGCCGAGGCGACGATCGGCGAGGCGCTGCGCAGCGTCAGCGATCAGGGCTACGAGCACGTCGAGCACCTCGTCGTTGACGGCGGCTCGACCGACGCGACGATGGAGATCGTCAGCGCCGCGCCCGGCGTGCGCTACGTCTCCGAGCCCGACAACGGGCTGTCGGACGCGATGAACAAGGGCGTCGCGATGGCGAAAGGCGACGTCGTCGGCTGGCTGAACGCCGACGACCTCTACCTGCCCGGCGCCCTGCATCGCGTCGCCGCCGCGCTGGAGAGCCGCCCGGAGGCGCTGTGGGCCACGGGGCGCTGCCTGATCATCGACGGCGACGGCGCGGAGATCCGCCGCGGCGTCACCCGTTACAAGGACGCGCTGCTGCGCCACTGGAGCTTCCCGCTCTTCCTGACGCAGAACTTCGTGTCCGCGCCGTCCACCTTCGTGCGCCGGCGCGCGTTCGACCTCGTCGGCACCTTCGACGAGGAGCTGCGCTACTCGATGGACTACGACCTGTGGCTGCGCCTCGGTCGGCGGTCGGCGCCCGCCGTCATCGACGAGCCGCTGGCCTGCTTCCGGATGGTCGAGGGCACGCTGAGCATGACCGGCTTCGAGCGCCAGTTCCGCGAGCACCGCCAGAACGCGCGCGACCACGGCCAAGGCCACCGCGTCGCCGTCGCCGCCAACGCGGCGGTGTCGCTGGCGATCGTCGGCGCCTACCGCGCGATGCGCGCGGTCCGCGCGCGGCGGTAGATCGCGACGTGGCGCGCGGCCACGTCGTCCCAACGGAACTGCGCGGCACGCGCCAACCCAGCGTCGCGCAGGCGCGCGCGCTCGCCCTCGTCGCCGACGACGCGGCGGATCGCGGCGGCGATCGCCTCCTCGTCCTCGGGATCGAAGGCCAGCGCCGCGTCGCCGCAGACCTCGGCGATCGCGCCGCGGTCGCTGGCGGCCACCGGACAGCCCGAGGCCATCGCCTCGACGAGCGGCATACCGAAGCCCTCGAACAGGCTGGGAAAGACGAGCGCCGTCGCGCGACGGTAGAGCGCGGGCAGCGTCGCGAAGGGCAGGTGGCCGAGGTGGTGGACTGCCGGGCCGGCCGGGCCCGGCAGCGGGCGCCCGTAGGTCTGGCCGCTGAGCACCAGGTGCAGGTCGTCGACGCCGGCGCGCGCGAAGGCGCGCAGCAGGCGCGCGTGGTTCTTGTGCGGCCACAGGTTGGCGGGGTAGAGGAGGAAGCGCTCGGGCAGCGGCGGCAGGGCGGCGTCGTGCTCGTCGGGCTGCGGGCGGAAGCGCTCGTGGTCGACCGCGCACGGGATCGCCGTGACACGCTCGGGCTCGATCCCCAGGCGCTCGACGATCTGGCCGCGCGCGTGCTCTGAGAGCGTCAGGACCTGGTCGGCGCGGCGCGCGGCGCGGTCGTAGGCGAAGCGGCGGAAGCGCCGCTCGGGCGCCGAGAAGAACTCGGGCAGCTCGTGGTGCTGGACGTCGTTGAGCGAGACGACGCGGGCCGCGCCGCGCACGCGCGGGATTGGGATCGTCACCGGGTAGTGGACGACCTCGATGCCCGGGGGCACGTCGCGCCCGGCGACGCCCGGGGCGACGCCGGCGAAGGTCATCGCCGCCAGGCGCGTGGGCGCGCTGTCGCCGGGGCGGTAGCTCGTGACGACGTGCACCGGCAGCCCGGGATCGCCGAGCGTGCGCGCCACCTGGGCGCTGGCCAGGACGGTGATGCGATCGCCCTCGTCGTCGCGCCAGCCGAGCTCGGCGACGAGCGCGCGCGCGTAGGTCTCCGTGCCGCCCGAGCGGCCAGGGAACAGCGTCAGCAGGCTGACCGCGGCGCGCACGCCCGCGCGGCGCTCAGCGGCGGGAGCGGTGCGCCGCGTACTGGCGCGCGAAGGCGGCCACGAAGCGCGGGTTGTAGCGCGCGTAGCGCCGCCACAGCCGCCGCGGCTCGCGCGCGAGGCGGTAGCACCACTCCAGGCCGACGTGCTGCATCCAGTCCGGCGCCTGGGGCACGAGCCCGGCGTGGAAGTCGAAGGCGGCGCCGACCGCGGCGAGGATCGGCGCGTCGAGGCGGGCGCGCATCTCGGCCATCCACTTCTCCTGCTTGGGCTGGCCGGTGCCGACCCAGACGACGTCGGCGCCCGAGGCGTTGATGCGCCGGGCGACCTCGTCGCGCTCGGCGTCGGTCAGCTCGCGGAAGGGCGGCGACCACGCGCCGACGATCCGCAGGCCGGGGTAGCGCTCGCGCAGGGACGCGACGAGCTGGTCCAGCGCCTCCTCGGAGCGCCCGCCGTAGAGGAACATCGTCGTGCCGTTGCGGGCGGCGCGCTCGCAGTAGAGCGCCATGAGGTCGGGCCCGTAGACGCGCGTGGCCTGCTTGTGGCCGAGCGCGCGCAGCGCCCAGACGAGCGGGACGCCGTCGGGCACCGCCAGCGCGCGCCGGACGGCCCGCGCGGTGTCGGGGTCCTCCCGGGCGACCATGACGAGGTGCACCGCGGCCGCGGTGACGCACACGTGGTGGCGGTCGCGGATGACCGCGTCCATCCAGTCCATCGTGCCCTCGTAGTCGGTGAGCGCCAGCTCGATCCCGAGGACCTCGGCGCGCGGCATCTTGGGCAGCCCCAGGCGCGCGTGGGCATCGCGAGTTGCAGTGAGGTCGATCTGGGTGGACATGAGCGGCGTTGGTGGGGTGGTCGCTACAACGTCTGCTGGGCGCCGAAAGTCTCGCTGGGCGCCCGTTGGCCCCCCTTGACGCACCGTGCAGGGTAGCCGAGCGATCGGTCGAGCGGTTGCGCCGGTCGGCGGATTGCCGGTTCGCCGCTTACACTGGCGGCCGTATGACGATCGGGATCATGGGGTTGGGATACGTCGGCCTGCCGCTGGCGGTCGCGTTCGCCGAGGAGGGCCACGACGTCGTCGCCCTCGACATCGACGCGAGCAAGATCGAGGCGCTGCGCGCCGGGCGCAGCTACATCGAGGACATCCCGTCCGAGCGCCTCGCCGCGGTCGCCCACCGCATCCAGGCCACGACGCACGCGCAGCCGCTCGCCCGCTGCGAGGCCGTGCTCATCTGCGTGCCCACACCGCTGACCGCCAACCGCGAGCCCGATCTCGGGCCGCTCGTGTCGGCGTCGCGCACGCTGGCCGGCGTGCTGCAGACGGGCCAGCTCGTCGTCGTCGAGTCCACGACGTACCCCGGCACCACGCGCGAGCGCGTGGCGCCGATCCTCGAGGAGTCGGGGCTCCTTGCCGGGGGCGACTTCTTCCTTGCGTTCTCGCCTGAACGCGTCGATCCCGGCCGCACCGACTACACGCTGCGCACGACCCCGAAGGTCGTCGGCGGGCTCACGGAGGCGTGCGCCGATCGCGCCGCCGCGCTCTACGAGCTCGTCTGCGACACGATCGTGCGCGTCTCCACGCCCGAGGCGGCCGAGCTGTCCAAGCTGCTGGAGAACATCTTCCGCTCGGTCAACATCGCTTTGGTCAACGAGATGGGGATCCTCGCCGACCGCATGGGGATCGACATCTGGGAGGTCGTCGACGCCGCGGCGACCAAGCCGTTCGGGTTCATGCGCTTCGACCCGGGGCCCGGCATGGGCGGCCACTGCCTCCCGGTCGACCCGTTCTACCTGTCCTGGCGCGCCCGCGAGTTCGACATGACCGCCGAGTTCATCGAGCTCGCCGGCAAGGTCAACCAGAACATGCCCTACGAGTGCGTCGCGCGCATCGAGCGCATGCTCAACGACGCGGCCAAGCCGGTGCGCGGCAGCAAGATCGCGCTGTTCGGCGTCAGCTACAAGGCCGGGGTGGGCGACCTGCGCGAATCGCCGGCGCTGAAGATCGTCCGCGTCCTGCGCGGGCTGGGCGCCGAGGTCGTCTACCACGACCCGCACGTCGCCGAGCTGCCCGAGCTGGGCCTGCGCGGCACGTCGTTCGACGACGCGCTGGCGGGCGCCGACGCGGCCGTGATCATCACCGCGCACCCGACGGTCGACCACGACGCGATCGTCGAGCGCGCGCCGCTCGTGCTCGACCTGCGCGGCGTCACCCGCCGGCGCGCGGCACGCAGCGGCGAGCCGCGGTTCGGGCGCTTCGGCCGCGCTACCGCTGGCTGACGATCGTCGTCTCGCGCGCGGTGCGCGGCTCTTCGTCTGAGTCCGCGATCGCCGCTTGCGCCGCCTCGTGCTCGTCCAGCCGCTGCTGCAGGAGCCCGAGGCGCTGGGCGAGGATCTTGTTCTGGTCGGCCAGGCGCGAGATGACCAGCGAGAAGTGCAGCAGCAGCACGAGGATGAAGCCGAACGCGAGCACGAACAGCGCCGACGGCGCGTAGTAGATGCCGATCGCGTGGGCGACGGTCTCGAGCAGGCCCTTCCACGCGGCGAGGGCCAGCAGCACGGCCGAGGAGATCAGCCACAGGATCGCGTAGCGCTCCATCAGGCGCTTGCGGCGCAGCAACTCGAAGACGACGAGGAAGAGGCCGCCGGTGATGGCGACCGAGACGAGCTGGATCTTCAGCTGCATCGACATCGCTACAGCGCGTGCTCCGCGGAGACCGCAGCGGGGTGGCCGGGCTCGAGCACCGGGCGCGAGCGGAAGAGGCCGACGAAGATCGCGAGCAGGACCTTGATCATGTAGTAGACCGACTGGGTCGAGCCGATCGAGGATTCCCCGCCGGCCCGCTCGCGCATGCGCACCGGCAGCTCCGCGCTCTCGAGGCGGTGGGCGTGCACCATGAGCACGGCCTCGACCTCGGGGTAGTCGTGCGGGTAGTCGTTGGCGAACAGCGCGATTCCACGCCGCGTCGTCATGCGGAAGCCCGAGGTCGGATCGGTCACGCGCCTGCGCGTGATCGCCGAGAGCACCGCCGCGAAGATGCGGATGCCCATGCGCCGCGACGCCGACGAGCGGTAGCCGGTGCCCGAGTCGTCGAGAAACCGCGATCCGGTGACCATGTCGATCTGCGGATTCTGGCGCAGGAAGTCGACGAACTCGGGGAGGTGGCGCACGTCGTGCTGCCCGTCGCCGTCGACCTGCACGGCGATGTCGTAGTCGTGCGCCAGCGCATAGCGGTAGCCGGACTGCACCGCGCCGCCGATCCCGAGGTTGAACGGGTGGCTGATCACCGCGGCGCCCGCCGCCCGCGCGTTGACCGGCGTCGCGTCGGTCGAGCCGTCGTCGACGACGAGCGCGTCGAAGCCGGGCGCGTGGCGGCGCAGGCTGGCGACGACGTCCGCTACGGACGCCGCCTCGTTGTACGCAGGGATGATCGCGAGGCAACGCATGTGGGAGATCGGCGTCGCTGCCGGGTGGGCGACGCTCTTGCCCTAAACGCGGGCGGGGCGCAGGGGTTTCGGACTATACCGGCGGTTCCCGGAGCAAAGGCAACACGCCGTTCACGCCGCGACGGGCCGCATGCGCGCCGGGAGCACCGGCTCGAGCATGCGGTGGGCGACCGCGGCGTGCCCCGGGAGGGCCCAGCGCAGGACGAGCGTGTAGAGCCCGAGCCCGGCGATCGCGGCGACGAGATCCCACGCGCCGCCGCCCAGCGCGGCCGCCCCGAGCCCGACGGGGCCGAAGGCCACGAGGCAGGCGACGGCCAGCACCGCGCACTCGCGAACGACGATCGCCACCGCGCGCGGCGCGTCGGCGCCGTGGACGAGCCACATCATGAGCACCATCCCGGTGAGCGCGCTGACCGACGCGGCGGCGCCGAGCCACGCGATCGACCCCAGGTCGACGGCGATCGCGCTCGCCCCGACGTGCACGACGCTGGCCGCGACCGACAGCGCGGCCACCGCGCCGTAGCGCCGCTGCGCGTAGGCGGCCAGCAGCGGCAGCTGCGTGGCGAGGATGCCGACGAAGAGCCCCGTCAGGGCCGCGAAGGCGGCGACGGCCTCGTTGGCGTCGGCCGCGCTGAACGAGGAGCCCAGGAGCAGGTCGATGAACTCGTCGCCGACCAGCAGCGCCAACGCCACGGCGGGGCCGATGAGCATCAGCCCGGCGCGCATGATCGTGCGCAGGTGCGGCAGCAGCGCGGCGGCGTTGCCGTCCCACGTCTGCGCGACGGGGGCGGCCAGCACGATCGCGGCGGCGCTGGCGGTCACGGCGATCACCACCGCCCCGCCGAAGAAGGCGATCGTGTACAGCGTCACGTCGCCGACGCTCAGGCGCGCGGCGAACGACAGCGAGATGACGAAGTTCACCTGGGTCATGACCTGCGACGCCGAGGCGACGACGAGCGACAGCGACGTGCGCAGCTCGCGCGCGCCGGCGAGCACGCGGTGAACCTGCGGGCGGTAGCCGATCCGCCACAGCCGGTGCGTCATCGCCGCCGCGGTCAGCAGCGATCCGGCGACGACGCCGACGGCCACCGAGTAGATCCCCAGCGGCCCCGACAGGCCGAGCAGCACGGCGATGTTGGTGATCCCGCCGACGACGAAGGCGAGCCCGGGGTAGCGGAACTCCTCGCGGATGGCGAGCACCGCGGCGCCCAGCGCGGCGACGAGCTGGCCGCCGACGGCCAGCCACAGCAGCGCCAGTGTGACGCGGGCGATGTGCTCGGCGTGATCGCCGAGGTCGCCGGTGAGCAGCCGCGCGATGGGTGCGCCGGCGGCGAGCTGGGCGATGGCCGCGAGTCCCAGCAGGCTGAGCCCCGCGCCGAGGAAGCGATCGACCGCGGCCCACTGCGACGGGCTCTGGACGACGCGCGCGACCACGGTGAGGCGCAGCGTCTGGCACATGAGCATGAGCACGCCGTAGACGCCGTAGGCGGCGAAGACCGCATCGGTGTCGACGCCCTTGCCGAAGCGCAGCAGGATCGCCAGCGCGGCGAGGGCCTGGACGCCGAGCAGCGAGATCTGCGAGACGGCCGCCCACAGCGAGGAGCTGGCCAGCGAGCCGTTGGCTTGGCGAGTGGACATGCGAGGACGGAGCGAGCGTAGCGGAGGGCCGGGCGGCTCCAAGTGGCCGCTATGGTCCTCCCGGATGAGCCTAGGAGGACTGTTCCGCGAGCGGAACTTCTACCAGAGCCGTGCCGCCGTCTCGGCCTACCGGGGCGTGCGCCGCGTCCTGTCGAAGGCCGGCGTGCAGGTCGTCGCCAAGACGTTCTACTCGCCGATCCCCGACCTCGACAAGCTGCCCGCGGGCACGTTCGATCGCGTGTCGGCGCTGCCTGGGATCGACTGGGACCTCGACGCCCAGCTGCGCTTCGTCCACGACGTGCTCGGCCAAGCGATGCGCGAGTTCCGGCCGCCGGCGAGCGCCAACGGCGACCGCTGGCAGTACGCGACCAACGAGTCCTACACGCTGGCCGACGCGACGCTGCTGTACGGGGTGCTGCGCTCGCTGCGCCCACAGAGGGTGCTCGAGCTCGGCTCGGGGCACTCGACGCTCGTGACCGCGCAGGCCGGGCGCGCCAACGCCGCCGACGGCGATCCGCTGCAGCTCGACGTCTACGACCCGTTCCCGAGCGTCGTCGGCGAGGGGCTGCCCGGGCTCGGGCGCCTGGAGCGCACCCTGGCCCAGGACGTGCCGCTGGAGGCGTTCGAGCAGCTCGAGGCCGGCGACGTGCTGTTCGTCGACACGACCCACACGGTCAAGGTCGGCGGGGACGTCAACTTCATCGTGCTCGACGTGCTCCCGCGCCTCCCCGAGGGCGTGCTCGTGCACGTCCACGACATCTTCCTGCCCTACGAGTACCCGCGGAAGTGGCTCGACGACTACGGCCTCTACTGGACCGAGCAGTACCTGCTGCAGGCCTTCCTGGCGCTGAACTCCGGCTATGAGGTGCTCGTCGCGCTGCACGCGCTGCAGCGCGACCGCCGCGACGGCATGGCCGACGTGCTGGCGCCCGCCGCGGTCGACTGGCCGGGCGGGGCGTTCTGGATGCGCC
>CAVXTB010000025.1:0-37992 GCA_963764585.1 uncultured Actinomycetes bacterium | reverse complement strand
CCCGCAGCGGGCGCGCGTCGCCGCGTAAGGCCGGAAGTTCGGCTCAACACAGCGCGTTCTCTCTACGTGAGACTCGACGCCTTCTCGCGCGAGCGGCGCAACAACTTCGACGTCCTGCGCCTGGCGGCGGCGTCGATCGTGCTCGTCTCGCACTCGTTCATCGTGGGAGGCCATCACGAGCCGCACATCGGCCACTTCCCGCTCGGCACGCTGGGCGTCGAGATCTTCTTCGCGATCAGCGGCTTCCTGGTGGCCAAGAGCTGGTTCGCCGAGCCGCGGCTGCGCGCGTTCGCGGTCAAGCGCGGGCTGCGCATCATGCCGGCGCTCATCGTCTGCGTGCTCGCTCTGGCCTTCGTGCTCGGGCCGGCTGTGACGACCCATTCGGTCGGGTCCTACGCCGGCGACCGCGCGACCTACGCCTACCCGGCCGACAGCATCGTCGCGGTCCCCACCGGCGGCACGGTGCGCGACATCGGGCTGCACCTCCCCGGCGTCTTCGAGGATCACGCGACGAGCGCCGTCGACCTCTCGCTGTGGACGCTGCCGATCGAGGTCCAGGCCTACATCGCGCTCGCCGTGCTCGGCGCGCTCGGGCTGCTGTCGGGGATGCTGCCGCTGGTCGCGGCCGGCTTCCTGGCGCTCTCGCTGGCGCCGGCGAGCGTCGGCGACGCGCCCGGGATCGGCTCGCTGCTGCACTTCGTGCGCGGCGACGACGGCGAGGCGGCGCACCTGCTGGCCATCTTCTTCGTGTCGGCGCTCATGTTCCGCCACCGCTCGCGGGTCGCCCTGCGGGGCGGCTTCGCGGCGCTTGCCGTCGTCGCCGCCGTGGCCACGATCGGCACCGCGCTGGAGCGGCCGGTCCTCGTGCTCGCGCTCCCGTATCTGGCGCTGTTCTTCGCCTACCGCACGTGGGGCGGCCTGCGCCGGCTCACCGCGCGCGGCGACGTCTCCTACGGTCTCTACCTGCTCGCCTTCCCCGTGCAGCAGATGATCGTCTACGCGTGGGGCGACTCGGCGCTGTCGCCCGCGATCGTCGCCCTGATCGCCTTCCCGGTCACCTACGCGCTCGCGTTCGCCTCGTGGCACCTGGTCGAGAAGCACGCGCTGCGCCTGAAGGGCAGGCTCGCGACGCCGCGGGCCAAGCGCATCCCGGCGGCCGCCGAGCCCGAGCCCGCGCCGGCGGTCCTGCAGGCCTGATGACGGCGTTCGATCCCGAGCACTACCTCCGCGAGCGCTATCACGGAGACCGTGAGCGCTCCGCGCTGCTGGCGGCGTACTACCGCGTCAAGCCGTTCATGCCGCGCTCGCTGCAGCTCGCGCTGCGGCGGGTATACGCGCGCCGCCAGGCGCGGACCGAGTTCCCGCACTGGCCGATCGAGCCGATCCTCGTCGAGCACGCGCACGCCGAGCTGCGGGCGCAGATCGCCGCGTCGGACTGCGATCGCGTGCCGCTCGTCGGCTTCTGGCCCGAGGGGCGGCGCTTTGCCGCGATCCTGACCCACGACGTCGAGGGCGTCGCGGGCGTGCGCAACATCCGGCGCGTGCTGGAGATCGAGCGCCGGCACGGCTTCGTGTCGTCGTGGAACTTCGTGGCCGAGTGGTATCCGATCGAGGACGGCATCTTCGACGAGATCCGCGCCGCCGGGTGCGAGATCGGCCTGCACGCGATCAAGCACGACTGCAAGCTCTTCGAGAGCCGCGCGAGCTTCGAGGCCGAGCTGCCCGCGATCCACCGCTACCTGCGCGAGTGGGACGCCGTGGGCTTCCGCTCGCCCGCCACGCATCGCAACGCCGACTGGATGCACGAGCTCGGCTGCGAGTACGACAGCTCGTTCCCCGACACCGATCCGTTCGAGCCGCAGGCGGGTGGCTGCTGCTCGATCTTCCCGTTCTTCCTGGGCGAGCTCGTGGAGCTGCCGTTGACGCTCGTTCAGGACCACACGCTCTTCGAGATCCTGCGCGCCGACTCGATCGACCACTGGACCGCCAAGAGCGACTGGATCATCGCCAACCACGGCCTGATCACGATGAACGCGCACCCCGACTACCTGGACACGCCGCGGCGCCTGCGCATGTACGAGGAGTTCCTCGAGTACCTCGCCGGGCAGGAGGGCGGGTGGCACGCGCTGCCGCGCGACGTCGCCTCGTGGTGGCGGACGCGCGCGGGGCTGCGCTGCGTCGAGGAGGACGGCGACGCGCGGATCGAGGGGCCGGGCGCCGAGCGCGCGGTCGTGACCTGGGCGCGGGCCGAGGCCGACAACGTTGTCTTCGACGCCGAGCCGGTGAGGGTGTAGCCGCATGGCACGCGTCCTGATCCTCGTCCAGAACGAGCCCGTGCCGTCGGACCGGCACGTGTGGAACCAGTGCCGCGCGCTCGTCGGCGCCGGGTACGAGGTCACCGTCATCTGCCCTCGGGGCACCGATCGCGACACCGGCCCGTTCGAGGAGCTCGACGGGGTCGCCATCCATCGCTACGACCCGCGGGTCGCCGAAGGCGGCGCCGTCGGGTTCGCGATCGAGTACGCGTCGGCGATGCGGCAGATGCGCCGCCTGGCGCGGCGCCTCGCGCGCGAGCGGCCGTTCGACCTCGTGCACGCGTGCAGCCCGCCGGACTTCCTGCTGCTGTCCGTGCTGTCGCTGCGCCGGCGGGGCGCGCGCTTCGTCTTCGACCACCACGACCTGACGCCCGAGCTGTACGCCTCGCGCTTCGGCGGCGAGGGCGGCCTGATGCACCGGCTGACGCTCGTGGCCGAGAAGGTCGCCTGGCGGCTGGCGGACGTCGTGCTGTCGGTCAACGACTCCTATCGCGAGATCGCGCTGACGCGCGGGCGGCGGGCTCCCGAGGACGTGACCGTGGTCCGCACCGGGCCCGACCTGTCGCGGTTCGTGCCGGTCGCGCCGGACCCGACGCTGCGGCGCGGGCGCGCCCACCTGCTCAGCTACGTCGGCGTGATGGGGCCGCAGGACGGCGTCGACCATGCGCTGCGCGCGCTGGCGGCGCTGCGCGCGCGGCGTGACGACTGGCACGCGATCTTCATGGGCAGCGGCGAGGTCCTGGAGGACATGCGCGCGCTGGCCGCGTCGCTGGGCCTCGCCGACGTGGTCGAGTTCACCGGCTGGGTCGAGCCCGACACGATCTGCCGCGTCCTGTCGACCTCGGACGTCTGCCTGGCGCCCGATCCGCGCAGCCCGCTCAACGACGTCTCGTCGATGGTGAAGATCTCGGAGTACATGGCGATGTCGCGGGCGATCGTGTCCTACGACCTGCTCGAGTCGCGCCGCGCCGCCGGCGATGCCGCCGTCTACGCCACCGACGAGGAGGACTTCGCGCGGCTCGTCGACGAGCTGCTCGACGATCCGGCGCGGCGCGCGTCGATGGCCGCCATCGGGCGCTCGCGCGCCGAGCAGATGCTCGCCTGGGAGCACCAGGAGCGCGCGCTGCTCGCCGCCTACGACCGGGCCCTTCTCGGGCGCGCGCCCGCGAGCCATCCGCGCCTCGTGAGCGCAAGCACGCCCGCGCGCTAGCCGTTGGTCTTGTGATGAGAACTGCACGCAGCACGCGCCGCGCCTTCTCGACCGTCACGGTCGACGCCGGCCCGACCGCTTCGGGCGACGCTGGCCCGACCGCTTCGGGCGACGCCGCCCCCACCGCATCGGGCGCGCGCAGCCGCGCGCAGCTGATCGACCCGCTGACCGATCCGCGCTGGGAGCCGTTCCTCGCGGCCGCGCCGGCCGCCAACGTCTTCCACCACCCGGCGTGGCTCGAGCTGCTGCAGCGCTCGTACGGCTATCCGATCCGGGCGCTGTGCATCGTCGATTCCGCCGGCGACATCCGCGCGGGGGTTCCGCTCGCGCTGGTCGGCGGCGGGATCCGCCGCGTCCGCCTGGCCGCGCTGCCGTTCTCGGACCACTGCGCGCCGGTGGCCGCGGGCGGCGACGAGCCGGTCGTGGTCGGCGAGCTGCTCGAGGCGCTCGCCGACGTGCGCCGCCAGCTCGGCGTCGCCGCCGAGGTGCGCGGGCCGATCGGCGCCGGCACGTCGTCGCAGGTCGTCGATCGTTACTACCTGCACGACGTCCCGCTCGAGGCCGATGTCGACGCCGTGATCCAGCGCTTCGGCCGCCGCTCGCAGATCCTGCGCGGGGTGCGCAAGGCCGAGAAGGAGGGGCTGACCGTCGAGCGGCGCACCGACGTCGAGGCCCTCACCGACTTCTACCGCCTGCACGTCGCGACCCGCCGCCGCCAGGGCGTGCCGACGCAGCCCAAGAGCTTCATCCTCGGCTTCGCCGAGCTCTTCGCGCGCGGCCTCGGCTTCGTGATGGTCGTCCGCGACGGCTCGCAGACGGTCGCCGCCGCCGTCTTCCTCGCCTTCAACGGGACGCTGGTCTACAAGTACGGCGCCTCGGACCCGGCCGCCCTTGGCAAGCGCCCGAACAACCTCCTCTTCCTCGAGGCCATTCGCTGGGGTTGCCAGGCCGGGATGCACACGCTCGACATGGGCCGCACCGACATCGGCCACGACAGCCTGCGCGACTTCAAGCTCTCCTGGGGAGCCAACGAGCGCACGCTCGAGTACCACGAGCTCTCCGACGCCCCCGCGCGCGCCGCGGCCGACGCCGAAGCCGGCGCCGAAGCCGAAGCGGCCTCCGCGACCGCGGGCATGGCCCGCCACATCGCCCCGCTCATCCGCCGCAGCCCACCGATCGTGGGGCGGATGATCGGCGAGGCGCTGTATCGGTACGCGGGCTGAGGGCGCGGCGGGCGCGGCCCGCCGCTGTCGGCCGCCGCTGTCCGCCGCCGCTCTCTGCCGCCGCTCGGCCGCCGCCGACGCTCGGCCGCTCTCCGCGTTGCCGCTCCCGCTCTGCGCAGCCAGGGCACTGAGGGGGGAAAGCCGTTGCGGTCGTGCCAGCGCGGCGTCGTGCCTCGTCGCGGGCGGCTGACGGCGGTGGCCCGCTTGCAGCCGGCACGTGCGTGTTTCACAACACCTTCGGCCCGGCGGGCGCAGGCGCCCTCGCGAACTGCGTCGGATTCCTCCCGGTTTCCGGAGGCAAACCGACCCAGTTCGGGCGAGCCCGCGTGAGCGCTGACGTGGGGTGTTGCGAAACGCGCGCGGCCCGCGGCCAAACGCGCACGCCAGTGCGCAGACACCGCGCATTGCGAGCGCCGCGGCGGCTCCGCCGCGGCGCGCTCTCGCCTGCCGCTCCCGCTTCGCGCGGCCAGGGCACTGAATGCGATGAAGGAGGGCCTCCCTCGTGGTTGGCAAGCTCAGGCGTGTCATCCGCGAGCGAGCCGAAGGAGGCCCCGCAGACATGTTGCACGTTGGTTTGGATCTCAGTCGCCGGCGGTTGGACTATTGCCTGCTTGACGGCGGCGACGAGGAGAGGGTCGAGCGTGGCGCGGTGGCGCCCGACGCCGACGCGCTGGCCGGTCTGGTCAGGTTGATCGAGTTGCGTCATGGCCGGCGGCCGGTCGAGGCGGTGATCGAGTCGATGAACGGCGCGCGCTTCGTCCACGACGTCTTGGAGCGTTGCGGTTGGGAGGTGGCGATCGCCGATGCGCAGAAGGTCAAGGGGTTGGCGCCGTTGGCGTGCAAGACCGACCGCATCGATGCGTGGGTGCTGGCCGAGCTCTCGCGCCGCGATCTGGTGCCGGCGATCTGGCTGCCCTCATTCGGTCAGCGCCAGGAGCGTGAGCGCGCGCGCTTTCGGTTGCATCTGGTCAAGCACCGCTCGAGCCTGAAGCAGCGCGTGCACGCACAGCTGATGGCCTTCGGGCACGGTTGTCCTGTCTCGGACCTCTTCGGCCGCCAGGGCCGCGAGCTGCTGGCGCGCCTGGGGTTTCCCGAGCCGTGGCGCTCGGACGTGCTGGCCGCGGTCGCGCTGATCGACGATCTCGACCGCCAGATCACCGCGATCGAGCGCGAGCTGCGGGCGCTGGGCGCCGACCACCGCTACGTCGCGTTGCTTCAGACGGTTCCCGGCGTCGGGTGGGTGCTGGCCTACACGATCGCCGCAGAGATCGGCGATATCGACCGCTTCGCCTCGCCGACCAAGCTGTGCGGCTACAGCGGTCTGTGCCCCCGCGTCTACCAGTCCGGTGGCAGCGATCGCCGCGGCGCGCTGGCCAAGAACGGCCCCCGCTACCTGCGCTGGGCGCTGATGGTCGCCGCGACCAACGCCGCCAAACACCCGCTCTACCGCACCCGCTACCAAGCCACCAAGCAGCGTGTCGGCCGCCAGCGCGGCCCGAAGGTCGCCCAGATCCAGCTCGCCCGCACGCTGACCGAGGCGATCTGGCACATGCTCACCCGCAACCAACCCTTCGCTGCGGCAAGCGCCCCGTCCCCTCTGGCCGCCTGACGGCCCTCACTGAGTTGCGCCACCGAAGCCACGTTCCCATCCAGCCTGATCGTCCCGCCCGCCGCGGCGAAGACGCGATAGAGAGATGAGCGCCCCGCCGCTCGCCCACACGGGGAACCCCCCAAGGAGCCCACCCAACACCCACACACCCCAACACTCGACACCAACCCCTCCTTCATAGTCGTCATGGCCTGTCGGCCACCCGCGGGCGGATGAAAATGGGGGATGCTGGCGGGGTCGCTTGCCCGACGCCGCCTTCTTTCTCTGGTGCCCGAGAGCCCGGTCATAGTCTGGCGTGGGAGCCTTGCCGGGAACCCCGGACTGGTGCCTGCGAGCCCGCCCTTCAGATTCGATCGCGAGTCGAGGCTCCTGGCGAGCGACGCTGTCGTGTCGATCGCTTGGGAGGAGGGTTCATGGAGACGATCGTCGAGCGCCCGGCGGCGCTGGACGTCCACAAGGCCAGCGTGATGGCGTGCGTGCGGGTGCCCGCCGCCGGCGGCGGCCGCGACGAGCACGTCGAGCAGTTTGCGACCACGGTGCGGGGGCTGCTCACGCTCGCCGACTGGCTGCAGGCCCATGGCGTGACGCAGGTCGCGATGGAGGCCACCGGCGTCTATTGGAAGCCGGTGTGGGCGGTCCTGGAGGACCGCTTTGCGTGCCTGCTGGTCAACGCGCGCCACGTCAAGCAGGTCCCCGGTCGCAAGACCGACGTCCTCGACGCGCAGTGGCTGTGCCAGCTGTTAGAGGCGGGGCTGCTCAAGCCCAGCCTGGTGCCGCCCAAGCCGATCCGCACGCTGCGCAACCTCACCCGCTATCGCAAGTCCAACATCCGCGATCGCCAGCGCGAGGCCAACCGGCTGCACAAGCTGCTCGAGGACACCGGGATCAAGCTCGACTGCGTCGCCACCGACCTGCTCGGCCGCAGCGGCCGCGACATGCTCGACGCGCTGGTGGCGGGCACCACGGACCCGCACGTGCTCGCCGACCTCGCGCGCGGCCAGCTGCGCAAGAAGCTGCCGGCGTTGCGCGAGGCACTCGAGGGCCGCTTCGACGCAGAGCACGCGCTGGTCGTCGGGCAGATCCTCGCCCACATCGACTTCCTCGACGAGTCGATCGAGCGTCTGTCGGCCGCGATCGAACAGCAGATCGCCCCTTTGGCCGCGGCCGTTGAGCTGCTGTGCACGATCCCCGGCGTGCAGCGCCGCGCCGCCGAGGTGATCATCGCCGAGACCGGCGGCGACATGACCGCCTTTCAAACCGCCGGGCACCTGGCCAGCTGGGCGGGCGTGTGCCCCGGCAACGACCAATCGGCCGGCAAGCGCCGCAGCGGCCGCACGCGCAAGGGCTCCAAGTGGCTGCGCGGCACCCTCATCGAGGCCGCGCGCGCCGCCGCCCGCACCCGCGACACCTACCTGGCCGCGCAATACCACCGCGTTCGCGCCCGCCGCGGCGCCAACAAGGCCTCACTCGCGGTCGCCCACTCGCTGCTCGTCGCCGTCTGGCACATGCTGCAAACCGGCGAGACCTACACCGATCCCGGCGGCGACTACTACGCCCGCCGCGACCCCGCCCGCACCACCCGACGCCTCGTCACCCAGCTCGAACGCCTCGGCTACTCCGTCACCCTCGAGGAACAGCGGGTGGCGACCTGAACGGGATTTTCTCTTCAGAGAGGGGGAAGACCGCTGCGGTCGCCCCGGGCGGAGCGTCGTGGCTCGGCGTGGGCGGCTGACGGCAGGGGTCGCTCGCGCAGTCGGCGCCTCGTGCGTGTGTTTCGCAACACTTCTGCCGAGCCCACCGGCGGGCGCGCGATCGAGTGTCGACTCCGTCGCGATATGCGCGACGGAGTCGACGTTCGGTGTGCGCACACGCGAAGGTGTTGCGAAACACGCGCGGCCCGCGGCCAAACACGCGCGCCATTGCGCAGACGCCGCGCACGGGGAACCCCGCGCAAGCGCCCGCGCGAGCGGAGAGGCCTCACCCCTCAGTGCCCTGGCCGCGCGGCGCAGCTGCGGCCGCGCGGACAGCCGGCCACCCGCGCGCGGACAGCCGGCCACCCGCGCGCGGGAGCGGCGGCAAACCGCGCGCCACGCATACCTCACGACGACCTCACCCCGAACCGCCTCGGATAAGCCGCGGAAATCGCGGCCAACCCGAGGCAGTTCGCGACAGCGCGCGGCCGAACGCGCCGAGAAGCCCCGCCCCGTCCGCCGCCCACGAGGAGGCACGACGCCGCGCAGGCACGACCACAGCGGCTTCTCCCCCTCGGTGCCCCGGCCGCGCAGCGCAGCTGCGACCCGGCGGACGACCGGGTAACGCCGCGCGCGAAGCGCCACGCCGCGCGGAGCAAGAGCGGCAAGCGGAGACGGGCAGCGCGGGCCGCGCGGAGCGGCGAGCCGCGGCCTAAGCCGACGCCGTCGGCGCCGACGCCGGCCGCAGCGAGCGCATGACCATGCGGACCTGCTGCTTGGCCGCGCTGGCGAAGGCCAGGACGACGTACAGGATCGAGCCGCAGGCGCCGGCGATGACCGCACCCGCGAGGCCGTGGCCCACCGCGGCGCCGGCCAGGGCGCCGACGCCGAAGGACGTCGCCGCCAGGGCGGCGAAGCGCAGGCCGTCGCGGGTCAGCTCGCGGGCGAGGTGGCCGCGGACGTTGCCCGCGCCGATCCACAGCAGCACGGCGGCGAAGGCGAGCGGGGCCACGAAGGCCGCTCCGACGACGCCGGCCGACCCGGCGATCGCGCCGCCCGCGGCGGTCGCCACCAGGTGCAGGAGCACCATCGGCAGGGCGAGCACGTTGACGAGCTTCGCGCGACCGAGGGCGAACATGGCCGGCAGCAGGAGGTTCACGAGCAGCGCCGCCACGGTCCACGAGCAGAGCAGGGCGGCGAAGAGGCGCATCGTGCGAACGTCGCCGGCGGTCAGGCTCGCGGAGAAGAGCTCGCCCATGATCGAGGCGCCCGAGGCGATCAGCGCGGCCATGGCAGGAGCGACGAGGAGCATCGAGTAGCGGAAGCCGTGCGGAACGGTGTCGGCCAGGACGGCGCGCCAGTCCGAGAGGGCGCCGCGGCGCATGTCGGCGATCCGCGACATCCCCAGCGCGAAGGCGGTCCCGCCGACCAGGTAGTTCGCGAACAGGTACGCGTAGGACAGGACGGTCGCGTCGCCGGGCTCGAAGCTGCTCGTGAACGCCAGCGTGACCAGGTAGAGGCCGTTGAAGGCGAGGTAGACGGCGGTGCGGCCGAGGATCTGGCCGCCGTTGGCGACCAGCCGCGCGGGGCGCAGCCCGCCGGGCGCCACCTCGGCGCCGATCCCGCCGTTGCGCAGGTCGACGAGCATCAGCGCGCAGGTCACGCCGGTCATCGTCAGCATCGACCATGCCATCGAGAGCTCGCCGGCGGCGCCCGACACGGCGAGGTAGGCGACGACGCCGGCCGCGGCGCCGACGGTGTAGGCGACGGCGACGGTCTTGAAACGGTCGCGGACGGCGAGCACGGTCGCGGCGCCGGCAGCCCACAGTCCGAGGACCATCGCGCCGCCGAGGATCGGCAGCGCGCCCTCGGTCACGGCGCGGTCGGCCTCGTCGAGGCCGGGCGCGAGCAGCAGCGCCAGCGGATGCGCGAGCGGGCCGGTGACGATCACGACGGGCAGGGCGATCAGGCCGAGCGTCGCGGCGAACTCGCGGACCGAGAGCGCCCGGCGATCGCTGCCCACGAGCAGCGGCGCGGACGACACGCGGATGCTCTGGCTGAAGATGCCGAAGACGGTGTAGAGCGCGAAGGCGACGAAGAAGCCGTCCGTGCGCCCGTCGATCCCGAAGGTGTGCAGGTACAGGGCGGCCTGGATGCCGGACGCCAGAGCCATGGCGAAGGTGGCGCCAGCCATCGCCATGCCCGCTTGGGCGTGCTTGGCGCGGAGCGAGTCGTCGTTGTTGCGCATCACAGAGTGAACGGTTGGCGCGCCCTCGAACTTCCCCGTCGCCATCGGCGCTTTCAGCTTGTTCCCGACGACAGCGCCGGGCGCCTGAAATGCAGCCGCGCGGGCACGAGCCGGCGGAAGAGCGAGAGCAGGTCGGCCCACACCGCCGGGAACAGCGACCGCAGCGACGCCATGTGGACCGCGGCGCCGGCGAGGCCCACGGCGGCGACGATCGGGACCGCGCCGGCGCCCGCGTCGCGCAGCGCGCCGGCGAGCGGGAAGCCCACGAGCACCACGAGCGCGCTGCCGACGACGGCCGGCGCCAGATCGGTGATCAGGCGGCCGACCGGCATGCCGAGCACGAGCCGGAAGAGGATGAAGTAGACGGCCACGAGCATAGCGACGTGGACGCCGACCACGGCTGTGGCGACCGCTACCAGGCCGTGCGGAGCGGTGAACCAGACCGCGCTGCCGTAGAGCACCAGCACGCCGCAGTTGAAGATCATGAGCGCGCGCGGACGGCCCATCGCGAGCATCACCTGCGGATAGCCGGTGAGCACCGCGGCGATCATCCCGGCGACCGCGAGCACCTGGGCCGGCGCGACGGCCGGCTCCCAGGCCTTGCCGAAGAGGAAGGGCACGACATCGGGTGCCGTCACGATCAGCACCGCCAGGAGCGGCACGACGACCGCGCCGTGGATGCGCGTCGCGCGCTCGTGCAGCCGCTTCATCTCGGTCATGTCGCGCGTGCGCGAGTAGATCGGGAAGGCGAGGCGCATCATGATCCCGCTGATCTTGTCCTGGTAGGCGACCCCGAGCTGGAAGGCGCGCCAGTACAGGCCGACCTGGGTCGAGCTCAGCCGGGCCGCGAGGACCGCGTAGTCGACGTTCGTGATGGCGACGTGCAGCGCCCCCGCCGTCGAGGCGGGCACGCCGAAGCGCGTGATCTCGCGCAGCTCGCGCGGGCGCCAGGCCGGGCGAGGGGGGCGCGCCGCGAGCAGCAGCAGCCCCGAGGCGATCGCCGTCGCGAGCACGCCGCCGAGGACGATCGCCTCGGCGTCGAGCCCTGCGGCAGCGAGGCCGACCGAGCCGAACGCACCGAGGACCATGCCGATCGTCTCGATCAGGCCGATGCGGCGGAAGTCCAGGTCGCGGGCCAGCAGCGCGCGCGAGACCGTCGCGACGCTCGCAATCGCGAAGACGGGCGACACGAGCTGGATGAGGCGCGCGATCTCGTCGCTGAGGATCGGTGCCGCGATCACCGGCGCGAGCAGGAAGGTCGCGATCGTGAGCACCACGCCCGAGACGCAGCTGATCGCCGCGGCGGCCTGCAGGTGCGCCTCGTCGACCGTCCGGCGCTGCACGAGCGCGCTGCCGAAGCCCTCGTAGGTGACGATCACCGACAGCGGGACGAAGATCAGCGCCACCGCGGCGTTGCCGAACTCGGCCGGGGCGATCAGCCGCGCGAGCGCGACGGCGGCCACGAACTGCAGCGAATCGGAGACCACGCGTGCGATCGCCATCCAGCGCACGCCGGAGACCGCGGCATCCCGGAGCTCCCCGTCGATGGGCGCGCCGGGCTGTGGCGAAGCATCGCTCATGTTCCCGAAGAACGCGCGATGACGGCGCGCACTTGCGATCCAAACAATTCGCCAACAAAGCAGAGGAAGTTCGCGGCGCACCCGACCGTTGGATTGTCAGCTTCCCGCTGCCCCCGAGACCCCGAGGGACCGTTCGGATGGATCTTCTAGGACTGATCACCGCGCTCAAGCGCCGCCGCCTGGTGGTCGCCCTGGCCGTCGTCGTCGCGCTCGTCGTCTCGCTGTCGACGAACTACAAGCTTCCCTCGCTCAAGCCGCGCGACCTGTCCCAGGGCGCAGCGACGAGCCAGATGCTCGTCGACTCCAACCCGTCGACCCTCGTCGCCGGCGCCGGCACTGACCAGATCGCGGCGCTGGGCTCGCGCGCGCAGGTCTACGCCCAGTACCTCAGCAGCCGCGACGCCGTGTCGAAGATCTCGCGCGACACCGGGATCCCCGCGGCGCTGATCACCGCCCGCGGCCCGTTCAGCCAGGGCACGGGCATCAAGAACTACCAGCAGCAGCCCGCGGAGTCGCGCGCGAAGGACCTCGTCGACGAGAACAAGAGCTACCGCCTGCTCTACGAGGCCCAGGAGGACGTGCCGATCATCACGGTCTACGCGACCGGGCCGTCGGCCCCGATGGCGCTCAAGCTCGCCCAGAGCTCCTTCAGGGTCCTCAAGCGCTACGTCGACGACCTCCAGCGCGAGGGCGACGCCGCGCTCGCCGCTCGGCCGAAGCTCAAGGCCACCACCACGGCAGCGGGCGCCGACGACATCCAGGTCGTCGTGCGACAGCTCGGCTCGCCGGAGGGCGGCACCGTCGGCGGCGGCTCGAGCAAGATCATCATGGTGCTGGCCTTCATCGCCGTCCTCGGCATCGCCTGCTTCATGATCGCCATGAGCGACCGCGTGCGCCAGCAGCGCCTGCTCATGGCCCAGCAGGAGGAGCTCGACGGCGCGGAGTCCGCCAACGGGGGCCCGCTCCACCACGACCTGCCCATCCACCAGTCCAGTGAGGCGCAGCCAGGGCGCTGGCAGCGCACCGGCTCGTTGCGGGGATGAGCACCGCCGTACTCGTGCGGCCCGGCGGCGCGGCGCGCGCGCCGGGAGCGCGTGGCGTCAGCGCGCCGGCGATCGCTGACGACTGGCCGCACACCAATCGCCCCATGCCATGGGCGCTGGCCGGCTTCATGGCGATGGTGTGGCTGATCCCCTTCGACAGCATCACGCTGCCGATCCCGCTGCCGCTCGACGCCAAGCTCGACCGGCCGGTCCTCGTCGGCATCGGGGCCCTGTGGGTGCTCTCGATGGTCGGAGCGCGGACGGTCACCCGCCTGCGCATGAGCGCCGTGCACTGGGCGCTGCTGCTGTTCATCGTCATCGCGCTGTCGAGCCTCGTGCTCAACAGAGAGGTGGTCATCCACCTGGGCGAGATGGACCTGGCGGTGCGCAAGCTCGCGCTGCTGTTCTCCTACGCGGTGCTGTTCGTGATCGTCGCCTCGAGCATCAAGCCGTCCGAGGTGCGCAACTTCACGATCTTCATGGTGATCCTCGCGTCGATCACCGCGGCGGGCGCGCTGGCCGAGTACCGCTTCGCGTACAACCCGTTCTTCACGCTGACCTCGCACGTGCTGCCGGTGTCGCTGCCGTCCGAGCTCGGCGCGGTCGACTCGATCGGGCGCAAGTCGGTCGTCGGGCCGACGATCCACCCGCTCGCGGTGGCGATGATGATGTCGCTCGCGCTGCCCTTCGCGCTGCTGGGCTTCCTGTCGAGCAAGGAACGGCGCCAGAAGTGGCTGTACTGCCTGGCCGTCGTGCTCATGATCGCCGCCGCGTTCGGCACGCAGCGCAAGACGAGCGTCGTAGCACCGGCCTTCGGGATGATCGTGATGCTCGCCTACACGCCGCACATGATCAAGCGGCTGCTGCCGATCGGCGTGGCCCTGCTGGTCGTCGTCCACGTCGTGGCGCCGGGCGCGCTCGGTGGCGTGACCGACCAGCTCAAGCCGAGCAACTTCTTCGGCGTGATGAGCACGAAGGACCGCCAGAGCGACTACGGCGCGATCAAGCCCGACGTGATCCAGCACCCGCTGCTCGGCCGCGGCTACGAGAGCTACGACCAGAAGAAGTACCGGATCCTCGACAACCAGTACCTGACGACGATCATCGGCGTCGGGGTGCTCGGAATCCTGTCCTACCTCGGGATCTTCCTGACGATCCTGCGGCTCGCCAACCGCGTCGCGCGCTCCGACGACCCCGACCTGGCACCCACCGCGATGGCCGCGTCGGCGGCCATCGCGTCGCTGATCGTCGGCAGCGGCCTGCTCGACGTCTTCGCGCTGCCGCAGCTGCCGTACCTCATCTGCTTCATCGGGGCCCTGGTGGTCGTCTCCTACCAGGCCAAGGCTCCCGTGCGGCGCGGGCACGCGCCGGCGCCGGCCCCGCAAGTCGCGCAGTTGCGCGCACGTTGGATAGCTGAATAGGAGCGGTATGGACGCCACTACACACGACCTCGCGATCGTCGTCGTCTCGACCAACGAGGCGCACTGGCTCGACGCCTGCCTGACGTCGGTCTACGCCCGCGCCGGCACGGCGCGCCTGGACGTCGTCGTCGTCGACAACGAGTCGACCGACGGGACGCGCGCGCTCGTCGAGGAGCGCTTCCCGCAGGCGCGCGTCGTCAGCTCCTACAACCGCGGCTTCGCGCACGCCAACAACCGGGCGCTGATGACGTGCACGGCGCGCTACGCGCTATGCCTGAACCCGGACACCGAGATCGTCGACGGCACCTTCGGCGAGCTCGTCGAGATGCTCGACCGCCGGCCCGAGATCGGCGTCCTGGGCGTCAAGCAGCTCACCGGCGACCGCGTGCTCTATCCGACCGCTCGCCGCTTCCCCAGCGCCAGGCGCGCGCTGGCCGAGGCGTTCACCGCCGAGCGCTGGCCGCTGCGCCCGCCGAGCCTCGGCGAGCGCGAGCTCGACCTGCGCAAGTACGAGCACGAGCTCGAGTGCGACTGGGTCGTCGGCGCCTACATGCTCATCCGCCGCGAGGCGCTGATGGGCGCCGGCCTGCTCGACGAGCGCCTCTTCCTCTTCTCCGACGAGCCCGACCTGTGCCTGCGCGTCAAGCGCGCCGGATGGAAGGTCGTCCACTCGCCGGCGATGACGATCGTCCATCACGCCGGCAAGGCGGGGATCAAGCCCAACCTCGTCGCGCAGGAGGTCTTCGCGCGGCGGGTGTACGCCGAGAAGCACTTCGGGCCCGCCCAGCGCACCGTCTTCCTCGGCGCCGTCGCGGCGCGCCATGCGCTGCGAGCCGCGCTGCCCGCGCGCCGCGCCGCCTCGGCGCAGGCCCTGCGGACGCTCTTCGGCCGCGAGGCGCCGCCGTTCCGCGAGCCGCCGCTGGCCTCGATCGACGCCTCGACGCTCGCGGGGCCGCCGCAGCGCGGGTGAGCCGCCGTGGCGCTCGCCGAGCACGAGCCGCCGGCGCTGCAGCGCGACGCCGTCACGGCGCCGCGTGACGTCATCTTCGCCTTCGCCTACGCGACGTGGCGGACCGCGTGCGAGCGCGGCATGTGCTTCTCGGAGGATCGGCTGGTGCAGCGGCTGCTCGACCATCCGCGCGTGCGGCGGCTGCTGGTCGTCGAGACGCCGCGCAGCCTGCCGATCAAGCTCGTCAAGGACCGGCTGCGCCCGCCGCCGCCGTTCCCCGAGGCCCCCGACGCCTGGCTGCACGGCCCGACGCGCCTGCGTCGCAGCGATCCGGCCGGCCTGCGCGCCCTGGAGCGGACGTATCGCCGGTGGGACTCGAGCGTGCGCCGCGCCGCCGAGCGCCACGGGCTGCAGCGCCCCGCGCTCATCACGACGCATCCGCTCGTGCCCGGCTTCGCCGACCTGCGCTGGGTCGACTCGCTGACCTACTACGTCTACGACGACCTCGCCGCCTCGCCGCCGCTGCGCCGCTGGTGGCCCGCCTACGAGGAGGCCTACCGGCGCACGCGCGCGCGGGGCCACCGCGTCGTCGGCGTGTCGCAGGCGATCATCGACCGCATCTCGCCCAGCGGCACGCACGCCGTCGTGCCCAACGGCGTCGATCCGCAGGAGTGGCTGGCGCCCGGGCCGGCGCCGGCGTGGTTCACGGCCCTGCCCGGACCGCGGCTGCTGTACGTCGGCAGCCTTGACTCGCGCGTCGACGTGGAGGCGCTCGCGCGCACCGCTCGCGCCCTGCCGTCGGCGTCGATGGTCCTCGCCGGCCCGATGCTCGATCCAGAGCACTTCGCCGCGCTGCGCGCCGAGCCCAACGTCCACGTCCACGGGCCCGTGGCGCGCGACCAGGTCGTCGCGCTCGTGACGGCCGCCGACGCCTGCCTCATCCCGCACCTGCGCAACGCGCTGACGGAGGCGATGAGCCCGCTGAAGCTCTACGAGTACGTCGCCGGCGGGGCGCCCGTCGCGGCCCTCGACCTGCCGCCGATCCGCGACATCTCGCCGCGTGTGATCATCGCCGACGAGCTGGTGGACGCGGTCCATCGCGCGCTCGCCTTGGGGCGCGCCGATGACGCGGAGCGCCTCGAGTTCGCGCGCGAGCACTCGTGGCGGGCGCGGCAGGATCGGATCGTGGAGCTGGCGTTGGCGTAGTCGGCGGTCTCCGCCGGCCGCTCCCGCTCCGCGCGGCCAGGGCACCGAGGGGAGAAGCCGTCGCGGTCGTGCCGGCGCGGCGTCGTGCCTCGTCGCGGGCGGCTGCCGGCGGGCCGCTCGCGCACTCGGCGGGTCGTGCGTGTCTCGTAACGCTTTCGCCGATCGCAGCCGGCGCGCGCGCGACCGAGTGTCGACTCCGTCGCGATATGCGCGACGGAGTCGACGTTCGGTATGCGCACACGCGAAGGTGTTGCGAAACACGCGCGGCCTGGGGCCAGACGCGCGCGCCAGTGCGCAGACATCGCGCACGGGGACCCGCAGTGTCAGCCGCGCGCGCTGGCAGCCGCGCGCCGAGTCGGCCAGCGCGCGCTGTCAGCCGCGCGCGACGAGGCACGACGCCACGCCGGCACGACCACAACGGCTTCTCCCCTTCAGTGCCCTGGCCGCGCGGCGCCGCAGCGGCCGCGCGGAGAGCGGAGAGCGGAGCCCCCTACTCCCCCGTCCGCGCGAAGATCACGCGCTCGTAGCGGCGATCGCGCAGGCCCGCCGCGCGCTCGATCATCGAGATGACGAGCTTCTGGGCGCGGCTGGCCAGCGGCGAGTGGGCCGCGAACGCGGCCTGCGAGTAGGACTCGACGACCTTCATGCCGCGGGCGACGAACAGGTTCTCGAGGCTCGTGCCCGAGAAGAAGAACGTGTGGTAGCGCGGGTGCAGGGCGAGCGCGGGGTAGTTGTAGCGGCCGCCGCTGGCGCGCAGGATCGCCTTGCCGGTGTTCGCGAGGACGCTCTCCTCGTCGGGCGTGCAGAGGACGATCACGCCGCCGGGGCGGAGCATGCGCTGGGCGCGCTCGATGAAGGCGGCCGGGTCGAGCACGTGCTCGATGACGTCCCACATCGTGATGACGTCGTAGGCGTGCTCGTCGGGGTCGAGGGCCTCGAAGGCGCCGCAGGTGACGCGGCCCGTGCCGACGGCCTTGTCGACCTCGGCGCACAGGGCCTCGTTCATCTCGACGCCGTAGACGTCCCAGCCGCGGCTGGCGGCGATCGCCATGAACGTGCCGGCGCCGCAGCCGACGTCGAGGAGCTTCCCGACGCCGACCTCGCGATCGAGGACGCCGAGCGCCTGCTCGAAGCGCTGGTAGCGCGGGACCTTGCGCAGCGACTCGGCATCGGAGTCGTAGCCGAAGAAGGGATGCTCCTCGTAGGGCTCGTCCTCGTACATCGCGGCGACCTGCTCCGGCGTGTACATGTTCGAGCGCCAGGCCGTCTCGCACGAGGTGCAGCGCAGCGCCTTGAACTCCCCGAGGTCGTAGCGGCGGTCGATGCGATCGCTGTCGCAGACCGGGCAGCGGTTGAGGTAGTCGAGGGTCTTGGCGGGCGCCAGGACGGTCGGCGTCGAAGAAGTGCTCATACCCGAATAACGGTGCGTGGCCCGCCGGGCTTGCGTGCCCTACCGGCCCGCGCCCGGCAGCGCGTAGATCACGAAGCGCCGTGACGGGATGCCGCCCCCGGCGCTGTCGCCCCGACGGCCGATCGCCTGGACGAGCCGGCCGGAGGCGATGTAGGAGCCGAGCACGCGGTTGTAGCCCGTCCCGAACGCGCCGGTCTCGAACGCCGAGGTATCACGCGCGCTGATCACCGCGTAGCGCACGTGCTCGCGCTGCAGCCGCGCGATGGCCGCGCGCTCGTCGGCGGCGGTGTCGAGCAGGCCGGGCAGCGCCGCCATGTCGTAGAGCGCCGGCGGCCGGTTGGCGAAGAAGTACAGGCCGCCGTCGGCCGGCAGCGCCAGGATCGGCTCGCCGGGCGCGGTGTTGCGCCGCAGGTAGTCGATCGCCTGCTGCTCGGCCGGCGCGCTGCGGTCGTTGGCCACATAGGAGCCCGCCGCAGTGTGCACGACCGTCGTCTTGTCCCCGTACAGCGCCACCGTGTTGTAAAGCACGATGCCGGCGGCGACGACGCCCAGGCTGCCGAGGATCGCCACCCGCGCCGCGGGCCAGCGATCGGCCAGGCGCTGGTGCAGCACGCCGAGCAGGAGCACCGCCGGCGCGGCGTAGTACGGCGCCGCCGAGGACATCGTGAACTCGTCGTAGGCGCGCGAGCTCAGCAGCACCGCGGCCGCGACGAGCGCGAGGTCGAGCCCCCACGAGGCCGAGATCAGCGGCGCCGGCCGCCGGCGCAGGAAGGCAAGCCCGACGACGACCGCCGCAACGGCGGCCAGCACCGGCAGCCAGCTCATCCCGATCAGCAGCTGCGTGCACTCCTTCTGCACCGCCGCGCGGGCATCGGGGAAGAGGCCGGAAGCACGCCAGAACGCGTCGATCACGCCGACCGCCAGGCCCGCGGCGGCGAGCGGCCACAGCGCCAGCACGCGCCCGAGCCCGCGGCTGCGTGCCACACGCAGCGCACTCATCACCAGGCCGGCGAGCAGCAGGCCGTACACCAGCGCGCGCACGAGCGACGACGCGACGCTCGCCGCGTCGAACGGCGTCCACTCGCGGTAGGCGCGGAAGCCGGCGATGCGCAGGAAGTCCTTGGGCCACAGGTTCTGCCACAGCAGCGTGCTCGTCCCGACCGACGCCGCGAGCACCGCGTAGACCGCGCCCGGGATCGCGATCGCCGGCAGCGCCAGGCGCACGAGCGCGGGCATCGTCGCCTGCCGCCCCTCAGAGCGCCACGTCCCGACGATCCACGCGGCGCCGACGATGACGGCGGCGGCCGCGAACTCGACGCGCGTCAGGCACGCCAGGCCGAGCGCGATGCCGGCCAGCAGCGGCCGGCGACGAGCGAGCGCGAGCAGCTCGAGGAGCAGCAGCAGGAGCCCGAACGTCGCCGAGTTCGTGTGCGGCAGGATGAAGTTGAACTGCGTGCCCGAGAAGCCGATGGCCAGCAGCACGGCGGTCGACAGCCCGGCCGCGGCGGGGCGCAGGAGCTGGCGCGCGAGCGCGTAGAACGTGCCGGTGATCGCGCCGGTCAGGACGAGGCCCAGCCCGAACGCGGCGGTGAGGTTGGCGCCGAAGACCTTGAAGACGCCCGTGAGCGCATAGATCCCGAGCGGGCCGTAGAAGTACCGGACGTCGGCGTAGGGCAGGTGGCCGTGAGCGGCCTGCGCGGCCGTCGTCAGGTCCACGCCGGCGTCGATCTCGGGCGTGCCCCACTTGCGCCAGGTCACCGCCGCCAGGACGCCCAGCAGCACGGCCAGCGCGCCGAGGGCCACGGCGTCGGCCGAGCGCGCCAGCGTCCCGATCCGGGGCCACAGGCCCGCCCACGACCGCGCCCCCTGGGGAGGCGCGGCCACCGTCACGTCATTCACGCTCACGTGGGACCAACGGCTGGGCGGAGCGGCCGCTTGCGTCCTTCTACGGCTTGCCGGCGTTGTAGTGCGCCAGCACCGTGGCGGCCGGCAGCGCCTGGGTGTAGAGCGCCGGCTCGTCGAGCGTTCCCTGCAGGAAGAACGACGGGCTGGACGAGCTCACCGCCCGACCGAGCCGCAGGTCGCGGCTGCCCGACCAACTGATCGAGCCGCTGAACGTCGCCGTGCCGGCCTGGGCGCCGTCGACGTAGATGCGCACGGTCGTGCCGTCGAACGTGCCCGCGACGTGGTGGGTGGTGTTCGGCGCGAGCGTCACCGAGCTCGTCGCCGTCGCGCGCGTCGTGGTGAAGCCGGTGGTGCGCGCCACGGTGAACACGGCCTGGTTGCTGGAGTTGATGGCCAGCGAGAAGCCGTTGTCGAAGTCGCTGCTGGTGTCGCTGATGAGGAAGTGGTAGCCACCCGACGACTTGGTCGCGGTCGTCCGCACCCAGGTCTCGGCCGACAGCGTCGACGGGGTGCCGAACGGCGTCGCCGACATGTCGACGTAGTCGTTGCTGCCGTCGAAGCTGTGCGCGTTGTTGGTCTCGCCCGCGAGCAGCCCGGCAACCACGGTCGGCCCGTTGGTGTACGTGCCGTTGTTGTTGGCGCCGTTGGCGTCCACCGCCGTGGTCCCGGTGTCGTCCAGACGCCAGTAGTCGCTGACGCCGGCGGTGCCGAGGATCGCCGTGCGGTAGGCGCTGTTGACGGTCAGCGAGCGGGTCGTCGTCGCCGTCGCGCCGTTGTTGTCGGTCACGCGCAGGCCGAGGGTGAGGGTGCCGACCGTGCTGAAGACGTTCGTCTTCGTAGCGGTGGTCCCGCCGTCGGTCTCGTAGGTGCCGTTGCCGTCGAGATCCCACTCGTAATGGGCGATCGTGCCGTCCGGATCGCTCGACGCGGTCCCGTCGAGCGTCACCGTCTGCCGGGTCGCCGCCGGGCTCGGGGCGACCGTGAAGGACGCCGTGGGAGCGCGGTTGGAGACGGTGACCGTCTTGGTCTGCGTCGCGGTCCCACCGTTGTTGTCGGTCACGCGCAGCTTGACGTCCACCGTCCCCGGCGTGGCGTAGGTGTGCGAGGTGGTCTTCGTCGTGCCGGTGTCCGTCTCGAACGTGCCGTTGCCGTCGAGATCCCACTCGTACTTGGCGATCGTGCCGTCCGGATCGCTCGACGCGGTCGCGTCGAAGCTCACCGCCGACCCGGTGTTCACCGGGTTGGGGGTCGCCGTGAACGAGGCGGTCGGCGCCTGGTTGGAGAAGGTCAGCGTATGGGTCTGGGTGTCGGTTCCGCCGTTGTTGTCGGTGACGCGCATCTTCACGGACAGGTTCGCGGCGGCCGTGTAGGTGTGCGTCGTCGTCGGCGTCGTGCCGGTGTCGGCCTCGAACGTGCCGTTGCCGTCGAGGTCCCACTCGTACTTGGCGATCGTGCCGTCGGGATCGCTGGACGCGGACCCGTCGAACGTCACCGTCGTGTTGAGCGGCACCGGGTTCGGGCTGTAGGTGAACGAGGCCGTCGGCGTGCGGTTGGCGACGGTCACCGTGTGGGTGACTGAGCCGGTCGTGCCGGTGTTGTCGGTCACGCGCAGCTTGACGTCGACGTTGCCGGCCGTCGCGTAGCTGTGCGTGGCGGTCGCGGTGGTGCCCGTGTCGGTCTCGAAGGTGCCGTTGCCGTCGAGATCCCACTGGTACCGGGCGATCGTGCCGTCGGAGTCCACCGACCCCGACCCGTCGAAGGTGACGGTCTGGCCGGTCGTCGGGCTGCTCGGGCTCGACGTGAACGCCGCCGTCGGCGCCGCGCTGGCGCCGCCGCCCGTGCCGCCGTAGTGGTCGGAGACCGTGGCGGCCGACAGGGCGCGGTTGTAGATCGCGACCTCGTCCAGGTCGCCGGCGCCGAAGAGCGAGCTCCCGCCGCGCGACATGAAGTACAGCTGCGAGTTGGCGAAGTTCCCGCCGCCGGTGCCCGAGGCCATCTTCGTGAAGGCCACCGGGTCGCCGTCGACGTACGGGGTGATCTGGCTCGCCGCTGCCGCGGACGAGTCGAGCACGAAGGCGTAGTAGTGCCAGGTGCCGGCGGTCGGGCGATCGAAGACGACGTTGTTGCGTGCGTCGCCGGAGCCCATGCTGACGGCGAACTTGCCGCCGGTGCCGCTGGCGTTCGGGTCGACCAGGAAGCCGCCGGGGTTCTGGTTGAAGTTCGGGGTGAGCTCGAAGGCCAGACGATCGTCGTCGGCGTAGCTGTCCCACTTCAGCCAGAACTCGAGGGTCACCTTGTTCGTGCCCGAGAGGTTCAGGTTGGCCTGCGCGGCGTCGTTGCTGCCGCTGAAGCTCACGGCGGTATCAGTGTCACCGGTCAGGGCGCCGGTCACGCCGAGGGTCGGCGTTCCGAGCGTCGACGCGGGCGAGCTGCCCTTGCTGTCGCTCAGCGTCGTGCCCGACGCGTTGCCCATCCGCCAGTAGTTGCTCAGCCCGGCGGTGCCCTGGACGCGGCTGGAGTACGAGCCCGAGCCGGGTGCCTCGACGCTCAGCGTGTGGGTGACCGTCGCCGTGTTGCCCGAGTTGTCGGTCACGCGCAGCTTCACGTCGACGTCGGCTGCCGCCGTGTAGGTGTGCGTCGTCGTGGCCGTCGTGCCGGTGTCGGTCTCGTAGGTGCCGTTGCCGTCGAGGTCCCACTCGTACTTGGCGATGTTGCCGTCGGGATCGCTCGAGCCCGAGCCGTCGAACGTCACGGCCTGGCCGGTCTCGGCCGGGTTCGGGTTGGCGGTGAAGGCCGCCGTCGGCAGCTGCAGGTTGCCGCCGAAGTGCCCGGCGATCGTCGATGCGGGCAGCGCGCGGTTGTAGAGCGCGACCTCGTCGAGGTCCCCGGCGCCGAAGAGCGAGCTCGCGGCGCGCGACATGAAGTACAGCTGCGAGTTGGCGAAGTTCCCCGCGCCCGTGCCGGACGCGAGCTTCGTGTACGCCACGGCCTGGCCGTCGACGTACGGGATGATCTCGCTGGCCGCCACCGCGCTCGTGTCGATCACGAAGGCGTAGTGGTGCCACTGGCCCGCGCTCGGCCGCGTGAAGCTGACGTTGTTGCGCGAGCTGAAGTCCCCGATGCTGACGGCGAACTTGCCGTTGCTCTCGTTCGGATCGACCAGGAAGCCGCCCACGTTCGAGTTGAAGTTCGACGTGAACTCCATCGCCAAGCGGTCGTCGTTGGCGTAGCTGTCCCACTTCAGCCAGAACTCGACGGTGAGCTTGCTGGTCGCCGAGAGGTCGACGTTCGCCGTGGCCGCACTGGTGGTGCCGTTGAAGCTCACCGAGGTGTCGGTGTCGCCGGTCACCGCGCCGGGCGCGCCGAGCGACGGACCGCCGCTGATCGTCGCCGTGGACGTGCCGCGGCTGTCGGCCAGCGTCGTGCCGGTGAGCTCACCCATGCGCCAGTAGTGCGTCAGCCCCGCGGTGTTCTTCACGCGATCGCTGTAGGTGCCGCTCCCCGGCTGCTCGACGGCGATGGTGACCGTGGCCGTCGCGGTCTTGCCGGTGCTGTCGGTGACGCGCAGCTTGACGTCGACGTTGCCCGCGGTCGAGTAGGTCTTGGTGGCCGTCGGCGTCGTGCCGGTGTCGGTCTCGAAGGTGCCGTTGCCGTCGAGATCCCACTCGTACTTGGTGATCGTGCCGCTCGGCGAGGTCGAGGCCGACCCGTCGAAGGTCACGAGCTGGCCGACGGCGGCCGGGTCCACCGAGGACGTGAACGAGGCGACCGGCGGCTGCGGGTTGCCCGCGTAGTGCGCGGCGATCGTGGCGGCCGGCAGCGCGCGGTTGTAGAGCGAGACCTCGTCGAGGTCGCCGCGGCCGAACAGCGAGCTCGCGCCGCGCGACATGAAGTACAGGATCGAGTTGGCGAAGTTGCCGGCGCCGGTGCCCGACGCGAGCTTGGTGTACGTCACGGGCTGGCCGTCGACGTACGGGATGATCTGGCTCGCGGCGGCCGCCGACGTGTCGAACACGAAGGCGTAGTGGTGCCACTTGCCCGCGCTCGGACGGTCGAAGACGACGTTGTTGCGCGTGCCGACGTCGCCGATGCTGACGGCGAACTTGCCGCCGCCCTGGGGCGCGTCGGGATCGATGATGAAGCCGCCCGGCGTCGAGTTGAAGTTCGGCGTGAACTCCAGCGCGAGGCGGTCGTCGTCGGCGTAGCCGCTCCACTTCATCCAGAACTCGACCGTCAGCTTGTTGGTGCCCGACAGGTTGAGGCTGGCCGACGCGGCGTCGTTGGTGCCGTCGAAGGTCACAGCGGTGTCGGGGTCGGTGAAGAGCGCCCCGGGCGCCCCGAGCGTCGGCGCGCCGACGGTCGTCGCGTTGGCGGTGCCGAAGGAGTCCACGAGCGCGGTGCCGCTCGTGTCGCCCATCCGCCAGTAGTTGGTCAGGCCGGTCGTGCCCAGCACGCGCGACGGGTAGCTGCCGCCGCCGGTGTTGTCGATCGACAGGGCGCGGTTCGTCGTGCTGCGCACGCCCTGGGCGTCGGTGACGCGCAGGCGGACGGTGATGACCCCGGTGGCCGTGTAGGTGTGGGTGATGACCGGGTTCGTGCCGTTGTCGACCTCGTAGGTGCCGTCACCGTTGAGGTCCCACTCGTACTTGGTGATCGGCCCGTCGGGATCGGTCGACGACGTCGCGTCGAAGGTGACCGTCTGGTTGGTCTGCGCCGGGTTGGGCGAGATCGTGAACGAGGCCGTGGGCGGCTGCGGGCCCGACGGCGGGTCGAGCGTGACGCCGACCGGCGTGCCGGGCTGCGCACCCTCGTCGGAGAGGATGTTGTAGGTCGCCTGGATGATGCGCGTGTCCGGGTTGAGGGCGAGCGCGTTGGCCCAGTCGTTGGTGCCCGCGGCGAACACGAGCGCTCCGCTCGGGGCGGTGTACTTGACCGCCTGCGAGGCGGCGGGCTGGCCGGGCGGCGCCGACGTCGAGTAGAGGCGCCCCTCGTCCTGCAGCCAGTTGACGTTCGTGCTGGTCTGGAAGGTCGTGTTGGTCAGGCGCTTGACGCCGGCGGGCTGCTTGGCGAGGTACTGCGCCTGGGTCGGAACGGCGTCCCACTCCCAGCCGACCAGGTTGGTGCCGATCGTCGTGCTGCCGCTCGTCGAGATCCCCGTGTTGCGCCAGATGCGATCGCCGGAGAACTCGCTGGAGGTATTCGTCGCCGGGATCGTCAGCGGGAAGGCGCCGGCCGCCAGCTCGGCCCCGTAGTACATGTTGCCCCAGAGCATGTTCTCGGGCATGTTCGGGCCGACACGGCCGCCCGGCGGTGCGTTGGGATCGCCGTTGGACGCCCCGTTGTCGCGGAAGGTGGTGGAGGAGTTCTCCGGATGGTCGTCGGCCGTGCCGGCGATGCCGTCGGCGCCGAGCGCGTCGTCGGCGGTGCCGTGGATGCCGTCGGGGCCCCAGTCGTTCGCGCCGTCGGAGCCGCTGCCGGTCGAGCCGGAGCCCTGCACCGTCTTGTAGCAGACGAGCGTCCGCGCGCTGTCCTCGTAGCGGACCTTCCAGAACGACGTGTTCGAGCTGAACGAGGCGAGGTTCACGCCCGCGTTGCGGGCGCCCAGGTAGCCGTTGAACTGCTCCAGCGACCAGTACTCGCTGTGGCCCGAGACGAGGTCGAGCTTGTGGCCGAGCAGCTGGGAGGGCGTCTGGTGGATCGAGACGTCCTCGGTGTAGGAGACGTCGTAGCCCTCCTTCTCCAGCCACTGCACCAGGTAGAAGTCGGGCCCGAAGAAGGTGTTGTTGCGCCGCGGATCGGCGAGCGGGCGATCGAAGGAGACCTTCACCGCGCGCGCGTCGCCGGAGATGGTGTCCGGGCCGCCGACGCTGTCGAAGTACAGCGACTTGCCGCCCCAGTCGTTGTAGGCCTCGTACGTGGCGGTCGGAACCGCGAAGAGGATGTCGGCCTTGGGCGCGCGGCTGTCGTCGCGCACCGTGAAGAAGATCGCGTTGTCGCCGCCGCCGACCGGGTCGGAGATCCGCGCCTCGTACTCGCCGGTCGCCGGCAGCGCGGCGCCGGGGATCGTGTACGTCGTGTTCCAGGCCGTGCACGACTTCTTGCCCGTGGTGGCATCGGTGGCGCTGCAGCCGGTGAAGAGGTTGTTGACGGCGACGTTGGCGTGCGAGGCGCCGGTGATGAGCCGCCCGCCGTTGTTGTTGTAGTAGCCGAGGCGGTAGACGTCGATGTTGACCGTCGACGGCGCGCTCGCGCCGTTGCGGCCGATCTTGAGCGTGACGTCGGTGCCCAGGTTGACGCTGGTCTTCGTCGCGAAGCCAGCGATGTTGGCGTTGAAGTTGACTATCCGCCAGCTGTCCGAGCCCGCTCCAGCGCAGTTGTTCTCCTGGATCACGGGGTTGTCGCTCGGGCACAGATCCGTCTGTGCGTAAGCAGGCGTAAGGGCGACGAGGCTGAACGACAGCGCGGCGCCGGTGGCGATGAGCAGCTTGCGAAGAGTCACTGGACTACCAACGGTGGGTCGGGCGCACGATGTCCGTGCGCGGACGGCGGGAAAAAGGACGAATTGAACGCATCTAACGGTCGACTTGAGATTGAGGGTTAGTCTTTTCGAGGCTACGGACGCGCCCACCCGGCGCGCAGGGGACGGAGCATCCGGGCGCGCAGCTCGCGTCGCACGAAGCGCCGGAAGTGCTCGTCGTCCACGCGCGGGCGGGAGCGCAGCGCCGCGCGCAGGTAGCCGTAGAGGAACGCGACTCCGCCGATGCCCACGGGCCACGACGCCGCGACCTTGAAGGACCGCAGGGTCACCCACAGCAGGCCGTAGTGAAGGATGTAGGCGCACTCGCCGTGGCGGGCGCGGCCGCGCAGGGTGCCGTCGGCCGTGCCGATCGGGCGGTGATGGCGCGCCACGAGGTCGCCGTAGGAGCGCGTCGCGAAGCCGCGCATGCGCGCGTAGGTCTCGTCGATCGTGTCCCAGCCCAGGCGCTCCTCGATGCCGCCGATCGCCTCGAAGCACGCGCGGCTGTAGAGCTTGAGCGCCCCGCGCACGTGATAGTCGGGCGTGCGCGCCGTGTGCCAGTCCGCGCCGTTGCGGCCCGGCTCGAGCAGCGTGCCGCCGCCGATGCCCAGCTCGGGGCACTCGGCGAAGCGCGCGAGCAGCCCCTCGAAGTAGTCGGGCGGCAGCTCGATGTCGCCGTCGAGCTTGCCGATGTGCGTGTACGCGGAGGCGTCGACGGTCGCAAGCGCCCAGTTGAAGGCGCGCGCCTCCGCGGCCAGCGCGAGGCGGTCGGGCCCGGGCTCGGTGTGCCACTCCGGGGTGGCGAGCACCCGCATGAACGGCACCTCGGCCTCGAGCTCGCGCAGCAGCTCGGGCGTCGCGTCGGTGGAGCCGTCGTCGACCGCGAGCCACAGGTCGGGCGGGCGCGTCTGCGCGGCGAGCGCGCGGGCGGTCCGCTCGATGTGCGCGGCCTCGTTGCGCAGCGGCGTGATCAGCAGGACACGGCTCTCGGTATGCACACTCGAAGAACGCCCAGCGCTGGTGCGGCCTTTCGCTGTGCACGTGTGAAAGCGGCGTAGCGCCCGGAACGTTTCTCCGACATCGATGACGCCTCTGTCGGCACTTCAGGCGGTCGCGGCCGCTCCCTCGGCCGCAACCCTCACGGCGTCCGTGATCGCTGACGACGCGGTCATGGCGCGACGGGTCGTGCGCGCGCTCGACGCCGGGGGCGTCGCGGTCCGCGGCCACGACCGCCGCCCGCACGAGGCGCTCGTGCCCGAGCTCGCCGGCGACGTCGTCGTGCTCGCGTGCGACGTCTCGCGCGCGGAGACCTCGAGCGCCCTGCGCCGGCTGCGCCACGAGCTCGGCGACGTCGGCATCGTCGTCGTCGCGCGCGGCACGCAGCACGCGCGCGTGCGCGAGATCCTCAACATCGGCGCCGACGGCTACCTCGTCGAGGAGGACCTCGAGGTCACGCTCGTCGCCGTCGTGCGCGCAGTGGCGGTCGGCCAGGTGTCGCTGCCGCGCACCCTGCGCCGCTGCATCGTGCGCCCGGCCTTCTCGCAGCGCGAGCGCGAGGTGCTCGCGCTCGTCGTGCAGGGCCTGCACAACCGCGAGATCGCCGACCGCCTCTACCTCGCCGAGAGCACGATCAAGAGCCACGTCGCGTCATCGCTCGCCAAGCTCGGCGTGCGCTCGCGCAACGAGGCCGCCGCGCTCGTGCTCGATCCCGACGAGGGACTGCGCGCGCTGGTCCTCGGGGATGGCCTCGACGGCCATCCCGCGAGGTAGCGCTTCCTCTACGGCCCGTACTGCTGCTCGGCCGGCGCCCAGTCGACGCCGCGGCCGCCGCCGATCCGGTAGTCGTCGGTGCCGAGATTCGGGAACGGCAACGAGCACGCCGTCGTCAGCCCCGTCGCCGGCCACGAGCCGCCGCGACCGCAGGTCACGTTGTTCGACGCGGTGTAGTTGGCGAACGGCGAACTGCCGTCGGGCGCCTCGACGTCGTACGTCACGTTGTTGACGAACGTGAAGCTCCCGAAGCTGCCCTCGCGCATGTACACCGCGCCGCTGCGGAACGGCGTCCACACGGTGTTGTTGGCGAAGCGCAGCGAGGTCAGCGGGCCGAAGACCTGCACCGGCGACAGCACCCAGGTCGGGCACAGGGACGCCGGCTGGCACGGCAGGTTGTGGTCGACGATCAGGTTGTCCTCCACCACGATCGTGTCGATCGGCGACGCCTGGTCCTTGACGAAGAACCCCTGGCAGTTGTTGCCGTGCAGCCAGTTGCGGCGGAACACGAGGTGGTCGCCGACCCACACGGTCTGCAGGCAGTCGTTGTGCTGGCCGTCCTCGACGACGCCGGTGATCTCGTTGCCCTCGATGAGGATGCCGACCCCGTCGCCGTCCGCGTCGTGGTAGCGGTTCAGGCGCATCGCGTCCTCGCCGAAGTTGCCGACGAACTTGTTGCCACGGATCGTCACGTCGTCGACCGTGGTCGTTGTCGTCGGCCCCGCGTCGATGCCGAAGTGACCGCCGCTGATCTTGTTGAACTGGACGGTCATGTGATTGGACCCCGGCTCGATGGTGACCTCGTCGCCAGCGACGTCGAAGCCCTCGAGCGTGAGGTGCGAGCCCGACAGGTCGGCGCCGTTGATGGTGGTCACGCCGGGCGGGGCCGACTGCACGACGACCTCGCCGGCCGGCCGCGCGTTGAGCGAGAGCCTGCCGTAGGAGCCGTTGGCCAGGCAGACGACGGTGCCGGGCGCGGCGCCGGCGACGGCGGACTGGGCCGCGGCCGTGCTCGTGACGGTCGTCGAGCACGGGCGCACGACGCGATGCTGGCCGGTCGGCGCGGGGGCCGGCGCCGGCGCCGGCGCGCCGGTCGGCTGGGCGCGCTGGACGACGAACCTCGCGACCTTCGACCGGCTGCGGTGGTGGGCCGCATCGATCGCGACGATCCGCGCGCGGTAGGACCCCAGCGGCAGGGCGCGGCCCTTGATGCGGCCGCTGAACGGGATGCTGCGCGCCCCGGCCGGCTGCCTGGGGATGACGAGCTTGCCGCGGGTGGCGTAGCGCACGCACGCGCGCCGCCTCGCCAGCGCCCGCGTCGGCGCCAGGCAGCGCCGGCCGGACCTCGACCGGCGGCCGGTGAGCTTGCGCGCGATCGCGATCTTGACCGTCGCCTGCTCGGAGAGGGTGAAGCGAACGCTCGTCGCGCCCTTGCCCTGCGCAGCGGCCTGGGCGGAGCCGACGGAGAACGTTGCGGGCGAGAACGCGAAGCCCTGGACCGTCGGCCGCTTGGCGTCGCGCTTGGCGGTCGCCGCCACCGCCGTGACCGCGAGCAGCAGCGCTACAAGGACGAATGAGATGCCGAGGCGGGTATATCGGTGAACGCCTGCCGGCCGATCGGGCATGTGGCCCTCCTGGTCTGTTTCCCCCTTTACGAATCCAGCGCAGCGGCTGTCCGGCCCAAGGCCTTCCTCCCCCTCCTGCCGTGAGGAAAGCGCTGCCGGCGAGCCGGACTCTATCTATCCCGCTAGCGCGATGTCGTAAACGGGGCCCGACGGGCGGGGGTTTGGCGCCGCTGGGCGCGCTGAGGATGCCGTTCGGGCCGGCGCAGCGTCAGCTCAGCGCGACTTCGACTCCGTCGCCGACGTGCAGGCGCAGCGCGCGCGGCAGCGAGAAGTCGCGGTAGACCTTGGCGTCGCGCCCGACCACGCTGGCCTCCAGGCGCCCACCGAGGTGCAGGATGCTCGCCCCCGAGAGGATGATCGAGTGCTCGATCTCGGCGCCCTCGACGCGCACGCTCTCGCCGATCGACGTGTACGGCCCGATGTAGGCGTCGACGACGCGCGCCCCGGCGCCGACGATCGCCGGCCCGCGGATGACGCTCGACTCCACGTGGGCGGTCGGGTGGACCACGACGCGCCCGTGGATGCGGTTGCTGCCGTCGGCGGTCTCGTCGACCTCGCGATCGACCTCGTCGAGGACGATCCGGTTCATCTCCAGGAGGTCCTGGACGTCGCCGGTGTAGCGCCGCCAGTCGCGCACGAGCCGCACGTGGACGCGGCCGCCGGCCTGCGGCACGTGCTCGACGACGTCGGCCAGGCCCATGCCGTCGGCGCCGCCGCCGAGGGCATGGCGCGCGCCGCGCAGGGCGCCCTCGCCGAAGAGGTAGACGCCCGCCACGCCGGTCATGCCGGGCGCGGCGTGCACGCCGGCGGCGCGCAGCAACCGGCGGCTCTCGAGCTCGGCGCGGCGCTGGCGCGCGAGCTGGCGGTGCAGGAGCAGCACGACGTCGGGCCGGCGCTCTTCGAGCAGGCAGGCGAAGGAGGAGAGCGCGTCGGCAAGCAGGCCGTCGCCGCGCTGCAGGATGAAGGGGCCGTCCTCGACGAACGCCTGCGCGGCCTGCAGCGGCGCGGAGGGCCCGCCGGCCTCGTCGATGTCGATGTGGGTCAGGTGCAGCCCCCACGGCTTGCCGTCGCCGACCGCGCCGCGGATCTCGTCCCTGCTCGCGGAGCAGCTGACGATCGCCACGTCCGCGATGCCCGCCTCGCGCATGCCCTCCAGTGCGTGGAACAGGATCGGCCGGTTGGCGATGGGGACGAGCGGAGCACTGAGCCTGGGGTCCAGCGGAGGCCTGATGGCCGTGTCGCCCGCGGAGGCGACGATCACTCCCTTGGCCTGCATCACGTACAACCAACGTCTGGTAGGACGCGTTGCTCGCGCGTGAACATCAATGCTGCGTCGACGGGGACGCTGCGTGGGCCAGGAACCGCTGCGGGCTGCCGCTGCCGTCGGCGGGCGCGACCCACACGTCGACGCCCATGTCGTAGAGCACCCGGCGGTTGTCCAGCCACTCTGCCTGGTCGTCGATCGGGCGGCGCTCGGAGAGCGCGACGTCGGCGCCGGTGCGCAGGTCGAGCACGTGCAGGCGCCAGCGCCACGGGTTGCCGTCGCGGCGCTTGTACGCGATCCGCGTGCCGTCCGGTGACAGCGACGGGCACTCGACGTTGTCGTGGATGACCTCGAGCGCGCGGGAGCTGACGCTGCCGTGCACGAGGTAGTGGTGGCCGCCGGTCTCGAGCGTCGCGTAGAAGTGGTCGCTGTCGCTGGCGAAGGTGACGCCCCAGAAGTTGAAGTCCGGGTTGTGGATGACCTTGCCGTCCTTGGTCACCGTGAACTTCTCGAGGTCGGTGATCGGGCGGCCGTCGACGAGGTCGACGAGCGTCGTGCGCGTCGAGAACTGGCCGGGCGACGCATAGCTGTCGCCGGTCACGAACGTCGTCATCGTGCCGATGCGCCCGTTGGGCGACACGCGGGCGCGGCTGGGCAGCCCGGTGAGCGTCAGCGTGTGGCGCACGCGCATCGCGCGATCGAGCACGAGCGCGCGGAAGTCCACGCCCGACCGCGCGACGGTCAGGCACAGGGCGTGCCCGCCGGCCTGGTAGAAGCGCAGGCACGCGGGGCCGCGCTGCTCGCGCGGAGTGCCGCTGCCGTCGGGGCTCACGCGGTAGATGCGGCCCTCGAGCGTCGCGCGCGCGGGATCGACCGCGCGGATGAGCACGCCCTCCGGGGCCGGCCCGGCCGCGACGGGCCCGAGCTTGACGGCCGGCCGCGCGGAGCCGGACAGCGTCGCCACCTTCGGCTCCTTGCTCGCGCCGATCGCCGCGAGGACGACGTAGGCCGCGCCGCCGAGCGCGCACAGGGCCGCCACGACGGCGACGAGCACGTTGCGGTTACGCACCAAGTGGCGCCACCTCACGGCGGGCCACCACCGCAACGGCCGCGACGATCGCGCCGGCGAGTATCGCCGCGAACGCGAGGACCGCGACGTCGACGCCGCCGAGCGTCCAGAGCGCGCCGAAGGTCACCGCGCCGACCAGGCGCGCGGTCGCGACCACGGCGGTCAGCAGACCCATGCCGCTCGCACGCAGATCCTCCGGCAGCAGCGCGCTGGCAAGCGCCATCACGACGCCGTCGGTCGCGGCGTAGAACGTCCCGAACGCGGCCAGGTAGAGCACCAGCGCGAACGGCGAGATCGACGACACCAGCAGCGAGCTGTACACGCACAGCAGCAGAACGTAGCCGCCGACGAAGACCCAGCCGCGCCCGACGCGATCGGCCAGCCGCCCCATCGGCACGGCGAGGACCATGAAGACGACGGCGGTGCCGACGAACAGCAGCGGCAGGTAGCGCGGCGCGAAGCCGATGCGGTCCTGCAGGCCGAGGTACAGGAAGCCGTCGCTCAGCGTGGCGATGGCCAGGCCGCCGACGGCCAGGGTCAGGCGGCGGAAGGCGGGCACGCGCAGCAGCCCCAGCGCGCGCGACATCGCCGCGCGCCGTGACAGCGGGTAGGCCGGCGGGGCGGGAACGTCGCGCACGAGCATCGCGATCACGGCGACGCCGACGATCGCGAAGCAGAAGCTCACGACGAAGACCGCGTCGTAGCGGCGCGGCGCGGCCGCGAGCAGCCCGAAGGCCAGCAGCGGCCCGAGCATCGCGCCGGCGGTGTCCATCGCGCGGTGCACGCCGAAGGCCGCGCCGAGCGCCTTGGGATGCGCGCTCAGGGAGATCATCGCGTCGCGGGGCGCGGTGCGGATGCCCTTGCCCACGCGGTCGGCGTAGACGACGGCGCTCAGCGCGGCGAGGCTCGAGCCGACCAGCAGCAGGCCGAGCTTGCACACCGCGGAGATCGCGTAGCCGGCGACCGCGACGGGCTTGTGGCGGCCCTTGCGGTCGGCGGCCACGCCGGCGACGAGGCGCATCAGCGCCGTCGCGCCCTGGTAGATGCCGTCGACGATCCCGAACTGCAGCGGCGTCGCGCCGAGCGCGAAGACGATGTAGATCGGCAGGATGGTCGAGACCATCTCGCTCGAGACGTCCGTCAGCAGGCTTGTGGTGCCCAGCAGGATGACCGTGCGCCCGATGTGCTCGCGGATGCGGATCCGCGAGCCCGCGGCGGCACCGGCGCGGCGGCCCTTGCCTCGGAGGACGACCTGCGCGCTCTCGACCTGGTACATGGCTCAGGCGGCGGCCGCCAGCGTGGCGGCTACGGGCTGGCCCGGCAGGCGCAGGCGCTGGGAAGTCTCGGCGGCGACCTGCTCGGCCAGCCGCACGACGGAGTCGCCGTTCAGCAGCCGCGGGTAGACCTGGCTGGCCGAGGCCAGCCCGAGGCCCTCGACGCCCGGCCAGATCGGCGCGGTGCGCGGCTGGTGCCCGCGGGCGTGCACCGGCTCGACGAGCGGCGCGCGCTGCACGGTCCACTCGACGACGTCGGCGTCGGTGAAGTCGGGGACCAGCTTGCGCAGCATCCCGGTGAAGCGCTCGTAGATCGTGCGATCGTCGGCGCGGAAGGTCTCCGAGGAGGCCTCGCAGTACTTCGGCAGGTAGGCCAGCCGCAGCCCGTCGGTGTGCTCGGTGCCGACGACGTGCGAGGTCTCCACCACCGTCGTCATCGGCGTCGGGTCGCAGATGTTGACCGAGTAGTACGGCGTCAGCGAGCGGCGCAGCTTGAGGATCAGGCAGACAACGCCCAGGTAGCGGCGCGGGTAGGCCTCGAGCAGCACGTCGCCGACCTCGCCGGGGATCAGGCGCTTGAGCGCGGGCGGCTGCAGGGTGGCGATCGTCAGGTCGAAGCGCTCGGCGGCGCCGTCGACCATGACGCCGGCCACGCGGCCGTCCTCCCAGACCAGGCCCTCGACGCCGGCGTCGACGCGGACGTCGGTGCCGAGCTCGCGGGCGCGGGCGCCCGCCGCCTCGATGAGGCGCTCGTGGCCGCCGCGCAGGCAGCCCATCGTCTCGCCCGAGCCCTGCGAGGTGCGCGCCGAGCGCATGCGGTTCGTGCGCGCCCACATGTAGGTGGCCGGCAGCTCGCCGTGCTCGGAGTCGAAGCGCGAGTCCAGCAGCGGGCGCCAGATGCGCTCGTAGACCTTGGCGCCGCAGTGGCGGCGCAGCCAGCGCTCGAGCGACACGTTCTCCAGCGCGCCATAGTCCTTGCGCAGCTGGCACTGGGCCACGAACCACGCCAGGCGCGCGCGGCCCAGCGGCGACAGCGGCGGGAACTTCGCGAAGTCGGCCAGGCCGTTGAACGGGTGCATCTTGCCGTCGGCGAAGAAGCCGACGCCGACCGGCGAGAAGCTCAGGTGCTCGCGCAGGTCGAGCTCGTCGACGAGCGACAGCATGCGCTCGTCGGAGGGCACGATGACGTGGTAGAAGCGGTCGATCCGGTGGCCGTTGAAGTCGAAGGCGCCGGCCAGGCCGCCCAGCGACGGGCCGCGCTCGAGCAGCGTCACGCGCGCACCGGCCTGCTGTAGGCGCAGCGCGAGGACGGTGCCGAGGACGCCGCCCCCGACGATGCCGACGCGCGCGGTCACGCCGCCTCCTGCAGGTGCGCGCGGCTCGTCGTGACCGGCGGCTCGCCGGCCAGCGGCGAGAGCGGCGGCGGCTGGATGCGGCCGACGAGGTGCGCGGCGACGAGGCGGCCGTAGGCGATGACCGTCGGCTTGAGGTTCATCTTCGAGACGCCGAGGCGGCGGCTCCAGTCGTTGACCGTCGCGACCTCCTCGACCTTTGCGCCGGCGTTGTAGAGCTTGAGCAGCAGCTCGACGTTGGCGGCGAAGCCCGGCTCGCGCACGAGCAGCCAGCCGTAGGTCTCGGCCGCGCGCCGCAGCATCCCGGCGCGGTAGACGCGGTACAGCGACGACATCGTGTGCAGCTCCTTCATCCCGCCCAGGTAGCGGAAGGTGTTGGAGACCGCCTTGGAGGCCGACAGCCGCCACGGGGCGACGCCGACGATGCGCCCGCCGGGCGCGTAGACCGACGCGAGGACGAGGTCCGCGCCCTGGTTGAACTTCGCCAGCATCTGCGGGAGGTCGTCGAGGTCGGAGGTGTTGTCGGCCTCGATCGTGACGATCGCGTCGCCGTCCTGGGCCTCGCCGAGCGCGGCGCGCAGGCCCGAGTTGATCGCCGTGCCCAGGCCGCGGTTGACCTTGTGGCGCACGATCGCCAGGTGCAGGTCCTGGCGGTGGGCCTCGATGACCTCCGCCGTGCCGTCGGACGAGCCGTCGTCGACGAAGATGATGCGCGCGCCGAGCTCCCGCGCGCGCGGCGCGAGGTCGGCCATCAGGTTCGGGATGTTCTCGGCCTCGTTGTAGGCCGGGATGACGAAGCGGATCACTGTTCGTTCCTCACTTAGGCGGCGACCGCGAGCGGCGCCGGGCTGGGCATGTCGAGGAGGGTCACGGGGCGGGAGTTGGCGGCCGAGTCGCGCACGGCGAGCGCGGCGATGAGCGCGCGGCAGCCGTCGTAGGCCGAGATCGGCTCGGGCGTGTCGTCGCGCAGGCAGGCGGCGAACGCCTCGAGCTCGGCCTTGAGAGGCTCGACGCGGCGAAGGGCGAAGCGCAGGGCGGCGCCCTCGGCGTCGCCGCGGATGCGGGCGAGCTCGTCCCAGCCGGACTGCGAGGTCGTCGACTCGGTGAACCAGACGTCCTGGGTCAGGTAGGAGGCGGTCAGCATGCCGCCCTCGCCGATGACCGAGATCTCGCGGCGCTTCTCGGGCGTCAGCCAGTTGACGTCGAGCAGGCCGAACGGGCCGTCGTCGCCGAAGCGCAGCAGGCAGGTGATCATGTCCTCCTGCGAGGGGTGCGAGCACTGCGCCCCTTCGGCGTAGACGCGGCTGATGTCGCGCCCGAGGACGAACTGCATGATGTCGAGGTCGTGCGTGGCCAGGTCGATGGCCACGCCCGCGTCCTGGATGCGCAGCGGCATCGGGCCCACGCGCGTGGCGTGGACGCGGAAGACCTTGCCGATGCGCCCGTCGGCGACGAGCTCGGCGAGCTTGCCGACCGCCGGGTTGAAGCGCTCGACGTGGCCGACCATCAGCTTGACGCCGGCGGCGCGGGCGGCGGCCGCCATGCGCAGGCCGTCCTCCAGCGTGGTCGCGATCGGCTTCTCGACGAAGACGTGCTTGCCGGCCGCGATGGCCTCCAGCGCGATGCTCGCGTGGTGCTGCGACGGCGCGGTGATGCAGATCGCGTCGACGTCGCGGCGCTGCACGAGCTCCTTGGGGCTGCGGAAGTGGGCGATCGGCCGGCGGCCGATGCGCTCCTTCGCCAGCGCCTCGTTGGGCTCGGCGATGCCGACCACGTGCGCTCCCTCGATGTGCTCCCACGTCTCCAGGTGGTAGGTCCCCATCCGGCCGACGCCGACGATTCCGATCGCCAGATCGCTCATGCTGCTTCCTCCAGCTCGCTCCCTGCCAGTTCCACGACGAGCTCCGCAATGCGATGCGCGGCGCGGCCGTCTCCGAAGATCTGCGGGCGCTCGGCCGGCCGCGGGCGGGCCAGCGCCGCGGCGAACGCCTCGGGGTCGACGCCGACGAGCGTGTTCCAGCCGGCGGCGACGGTGTCGACCCACTCGGTCTCCTCGCGCAGCGTGATGCACGGGACGCCCCACAGGTAGGCCTCGCGCTGGACGCCGCCGGAGTCCGTCGCGATCGCCTGGGCGCCGCGCTCGAGCTCGAGCATGCGCGTGTAGGGCACCGGCGCGACGAGGTCGACGTTGCCCGGGACGTCCAGGCCCCAGGTCTTGAGCGCCGCGCGCGTGCGCGGGTGGACCGGGAAGACGACGCGCCAGGGCGAGCGAGCCAGGCAGTCCAGGACCGCCTGCAGGCGCTCGGGTGCGTCGGTGTTGTAGTTGCGATGGACCGTGGCCAGGAGGAACTCGCCCTCGGCGGGCACGACCTGCGGGCGCCAGCGCTCGAGCGTGTCGCACAGCGGATCGCCGGTGACCTCGACGCGCCCCGCGACGCCCTCGGCGAGCAGGTTCGCGCGCGCGCCCGGCGTGGGCGCGAGCAGGAGGTCGGCGAGACGATCGGTCTCGATGCGGTTGTGCTCCTCGGGCATGTCGTCGCGGTAGGACCGAAGGCCGGCCTCGACGTGCACGAGCGGGATGCCGGCAGCGACCGCCGCGCGGGCGCCCGAGAGCGTCGCGTTGGTGTCGCCGCGGACGACGACCGCGTCGGGCCGCTCGATCGCGATGACCTCGGCCAGGCGCTCCTGGCCCAGCTGAAGCTGCTCGTCGCGCGGGCGCGAGCCGACGCCGAGGTTGTGGTGCGGCTGCGGCAGGCGCGTCGCGTGGATGTGGGCCTCCGACATCGCCTCGTCGTAGTGCTGTCCGGTGTGGACGAGGATCTCGTCGGCGATCGCGGTCAGCGCCTCTGAAACGGGCGCGGCCTGCATGATCTCGGGCCGCGCGCCGATGACGGAGAGGATGCGGGCTCGTCCTTTCATCACCCGATGAACGGGGCGTCGAGGGCATTCCTTCCGCGCCGTTGCGCGGGGTTTGAGGGCCGTCCGGGGGCCGCGGGTTGCGCGCTCTCCGCGCCACGCCGGCCGCCCCGCGCGGCCAGGGCAGTGAGGGGTCAGGCCTCTCCGCCCGCGCCACCGCCCGCGGGGGTCCCCGTGCGCGGTGTCTGCGCAGCGGCGCGCGTGTGTCGGCACAGGGCGCGTGTGTTTCGCAACACCTTCACGCGTTCGCATACCGAACGTTCACTCCGTCGCGAATATCGCGACGGAGTTGACACTCGATTGCACGCGCGCCCGTTGGGCCGGCCGAAGTGTTGCGAAACACGCACAGCCAGCGGCCCGCGCCGCCCGCCGCTCGCGACGAGGCACGACGCCA
>CAVXTB010000024.1:0-46646 GCA_963764585.1 uncultured Actinomycetes bacterium | reverse complement strand
TCCGGAGCGCGCACGGGTCGCAGCATGAGCTCGGTTCAGCCGCGCGCGCTGCGCGTGGCCATGGTGCACCTGTCCGACTGGAAGCTGGACTCGCGGATCCAGCGGCTGGCGCGCGCCCTGGCCGAACGCGGCGACGAAGTCCATCTCGTCTGCATCGGCGAGCGCGCGGTCGAGGTCTGCGGGCCCGGCCGCATCGTCGTGCACCCGGTCATGCGCGCCAAGCCGCAGGGCGGCTATGGCGCCTATCTGGCCGGCTACGGCAGCTTCCTGCTCGCCGCGACCCGCAAGCTCGCGGCCCTCGGCCGCCGGCAGCGCCTGGACATGGTCGAGGCCCACAACATGCCCGACCTGCTCACGGCGGCGGCGATCGTGCCGCGGCTGAAGGGCACGCCGGTCGTCCTCAACGTCCACGACACCTTCCCCGAGCTATTCGCGACGAAGTTCGGGCGCGCGCAGCGCCACCCGCTCGTGCGCCTGGTCGAGCTCGAGGAGCGCATCTCGGCGCGCCTCGCCGATCGCGTCATCGTGGTGACCGAGGAAGCGGCGGACCGTCTGGCCTCGCGCGGCGTCGGCGTCGGGCGGACCGTCGTGGTCATGAACACGCCCGACGAGGCGGCGTTCGGCCCCGCGCGCGAGCCGATCTCGGTGCCCGGCGAGGGCGACGTGCGGATCCTCTACCACGGCGGCCTGGCGCCGCGCTTCGGCGTCGAGGTGCTGCTGCGGTCCGTGGGCCACCTCAACGGCTCGCGCGAGCGCGTGCAGGTGCGCGTCATCGGCTCCGGCGAGGATCGCGACCGGCTGGCCGCCCTTGCGCGCGAGATCGCGCCCGAGCGCATCGACGTCGCCGCCGAGCCGGTGCCCTTCGCGCAGATCCCGGACGAGCTGGCGGCGGCACACGTCGGCGTGGTGCCCACCATCCACGACCACTTCACCGAGCTGCTGCTACCGGTCAAGCTCATGGAGTACGTCCACGCCGGCCTGCCGGTCGTCGCCTCGCGCCTGCCGGCGATCGAGCGCTACTTCGGCGACGAGGCCGCCCGGCTCTTCGAGCCCGGCTCGCCGCAGGCCCTGGCCGCCGCGCTCGAGGACATCCTGCACGACCCCGCCGCCGCCCGCGAGCGCGCCGCACGCGCCGCGGATCGCCTCGCCCCGCTCGGGTGGCCCGAGCAGCGCAGGCGCTACCTGGCGATGGTCGACGAGTTGACGGCCGTCCGGGACTGAGCGCTCAGGAATTCTCCGCAGCCGCGCCCGGCGCTGGTTACGGTCGGCCCAGCCGGCCGTAGAGGAAGGGAGCGGTCGTGGGGCGAGTTCGTGCGAGTGTGCTGGGTGTCTGCGCCGCCGTGCTGCTGGCAGACGCCGGCGAGCGCGGTGGTGATCCTGCATCCGGAGGCGGACCTCGGGCAGCCGGCCCCCCCGAATGCCCTGCAGGTGGCAGACGTGAACGGCGACGGCCACGCGGACCTCGTCGTGACCGACTCGAACCTCGAGATCTACCTCGGCGACGGCAAGGGCGGCTTCGCCCACAGCTATCGGAGCCCCGACGCGGATGCCGGCCAGCTCGCGCCGCCCGCGGACTTCAACGGCGACGGCAAGCTCGACGTGGCGTGGACCGTGCTCGGGGTCCCGACGATGCGCACCGGCGACGGCGCGGGCGGCCTGGGCGCGACCGCGTGGACACCCGCCGTCAACGTCCCCAGCGCCTTCCGGACGACCGCGGACGACTTCAACGGCGACGGGCGCGCCGATCTCGCGGTGGCGTACTTCGCCATGACGGCCGGCGGGCTGCGCATCTCTTTCGGACAGGCCAACGGGACGTTCACCGATGGGCTCAACTACGCCTTCCCCGACGCGAGCGCCACGAAGCCCAACGTCGTCGACTGGGGCGACGTGAACCATGACGGCCACGACGATCTCCTGCTCGGCACGACCAACCAGGGGCTGATGGTCGCCATGGGGCAGGCCAACGGCGCGTTCGCCGACCCGGCAGGCACCGACAGCGGCGACGTGCTGGCCCTCTACACCGACGACTTCGACGGCGACGGGTTCGTCGACGACGTCGTGTGCGCCAAGGACGCCGCCCTGTTCCAGCGCAGCGGATCGATGGCCGGGCTCGGCGCGGAGACGCCGATCGGCTCCCTTGCGGTACCGGTCGCGGGGCACATCGTCTCGGCCGATCTGGACGACGACGGCCTGCTCGACGTCGCGGCGACCGACTTCACCAACGCCGTGCACGTGCTCTACGGCAACGGCTCGGGCTTCGAGGATCCGGAGAGCTTCCCGGTCAAGCCGCAAGGCTCGGCACAGTTGCTCGCCACCGGGGACGTCTTCCAGGATGGCGTCGACGACCTCGTCCTCGGCGAAACGGCGTCGCCCGCGTCTACGTGATGCGCAACTCGCCGTTCGCGCTGTTCGACCCGACGCGGTCGACTTCGGCAACGTCGTCGCGGGCACGAGCGGCGCGCCGAACACCGTTCAGATCGGCAACGCCGGCATCGCGCCGCTGACGATCGACGGCGTCTCGGTCGACGGCGACGGCTTCTCGCTGGCCTCCAACGACTGCCCGCAGAACATGGCGCTCGGCGCCTCCTGCTCGCCGGCGGCACGCTTCTCGCCGATCGCGCCCATTTCCTACGACGGTGGCCTGCTGCTGACCAGCAACGACCCCGACGGCCTGCTCGGTGTCGACCTCTTGGGCCGGGGCGTGCCGAGGCCGCTGACGAACACCGCGCCGTCCGCGGCGGTCGGGCCGGCCGTCAGCGCCCCGGTGACGCCGAGCACGCGCTCGCTCGTCACCGCCGCAGCCGCCGCCGTGGGGCGTGCGCTCTCCGCGCTCGGGCTCGCGCCCGGCCGCCGTGGGCACGGTCTCGTTCTCGTTCACGGCGCACGCGGCCGGTACGGAGACGGTCACTGTGACGGCGCCCGCCGGGGGCGTGCGCGCGGCCAAGGCGAAGGCGATCGTCTTCGCCTCGGGCAGGAAAGCCTTCGCCAAGGCGGGGCGCGCGACGATCAAGGTCCGCCTGACGGCGCGCGGCCGGCGCCTGGCGCGGCGCGCGCGCTCGCTCACCGTGACGGTGAAGAGCGGCTTCGCGCCGCGCACCGGCAAGCCGGTGAGCGCGACGAAGAAACTGAAGCTCGGGCGCGCGCGCCGCTAGAGCTGCTCGACGTGCGCCACGCGCGCGATCTTGCGCGTGATCCCGCGCAGGTCCAGGACGCGCGGGGCGGCGTCGACGATCTGCTGGTGGTCGACGCCCGGGTGGGCGGTGACGATCACCGCGAGGTCGATGTCCTCGAGCGCGGCGCCGAGGTCGGCGGTGTGCTCAAGCTCGAGGTCCGGCGAGCGCCGGGACGAAGGGGTCGTGGTAGGCCAGCTCGGCCCCGCGGCCGTTGAAGCAGACCCAGCAGCTTGAGCGCGGGCGACTCGCGCAGGTCGCCGACGCCGGCCTTGTAGGAGACGCCGACGACGAGGATGCGGGCGCCGCGCACCGACTTGCGCTCGTCGTTGAGCGCGCGCTCGATCTTCTCCAGGCAGAAGTACGGCATGTTCGTGTTGACCTTGCCGGCGAGCTCGATGAACTCGGTCGACATGTCGTACTCGCGCGCCTTCCAGGTCAGGTAGAACGGGTCGACGGGCAGGCAGTGGCCGCCCATGCCCGGGCCCGGCTCGAAGCGCATGAAGCCGAACGGCTTGGTCGAGGCCGCGTCGATGACCTCCCAGATGTCGATGCCCATGCGGTCGGACGAGGATCGCCAGCTCGTTGACGAGCGCGATGTTGACCGAGCGGAAGACGTTCTCCAGCAGCTTGGACAGCTCGGCGACCTCGGGGGCGGAGACCGGCACGACCGTCGTGCACACGCGGCTGTAGACCTCGGCGGCGCGCTCGGTGCATGCGGCGGTGAGCCCGCCGACGATCTTCGGCGTGTTGGCGATCGTGTAGTCGGTCCGGCCCGGGTCGACGCGCTCGGGCGAGAAGGCCAGCGAGAAGTCCTCGCCGGCGGCACAGGCCCGACTCCTCGAGCAGCGGCACGAGGTGCTCGCGCGTCGTGCCCGGGAAGGTCGTCGACTCCAGCACGATGATCTGGTCGCGGCGCAGGACGGCGGCCAGCGAGCGCGCGGCGCCGAGCAGCGGCCCGAGGTCGGGCTCGCGATTGGCGTTCAGCGGCGTCGGCACGCAGATCAGCACGGCCTCCGCCTCGTGCAGCTCGACGAAGCGCGTCGTGAACGAGCAGCGCGGCAGCGCGGCCTGAACGCGCTCGGCGGGGATGTCCTCGATGTGGGAGCGCCCGGCGCGCAGCGCGCCGACCTTCTGGGCGTCGACGTCGACGCCGATCACGTCATAGCCCGCCTCGGCGAACTCCATTGCGAGGGGCAGCCCGACATAGCCGAGGCCGACGATTCCGATGCTCATGAGGCCACCTCCCGTGGCACGACGGCGCCCAGCATGCGCTGGCGCAGCTCCCGGCGGACGAAACGGCGGAAATCGGGATCCGGGACGCGCTCCGTGCGGACCGCCGCCGCCCGCACGTAGCCGTAGAAGAAGGCGATGCCCGAGATGGCGAACGGGCGCGAGCGCCCGACCTTGAGCTGCGCGCAGGGCCACCCACAGCGGGCCGTAGTGGGCGATGTAGGCGCACTCGCCGTGGCGCGCGCGGCCGCGCAGCGTGCCGTCGGCGCTGCCGATCGGGCGGTGGTGGACCGACACGAGGTCCTTGAAGCTGCGCGCCGTGAAGCCGCGCATGCGCGCGTAGACCTCGTCGATCGTGTCCCAGCCCAGGCGCTCCTGGACGCCGCCGATCGCCTCGAAGCACTCGCGCGTGTAGAGCTTCAGCGCGCCGTGGACGTGGCTGTCGGGGATCCGGATCGGGCGCATCGAGCCGTCGGCCTGCGGCTCGACGAGCACCCCGCCGGCCAGGCCGAGCGACGGGTCTGCCTCGAAGCGAGCCAGCAGGTCGGCGAAGTAGTCCGGCTCGAGCTCGATGTCGCCGTCGAGCTTCATGACGTGGGTGAACTCGCGCCAGTCGGCCGTGGCGAGCGCGGCATTGAACGCGGCGCGGCGCCGCGGCGCGGGCGAGACGATCGCGGGCGCCGTCGAGCAGGCTCTCGCGCTCGATCACGGTCAGGAAGTCGACCTGCTTCTCGAGCGCGCGCAGCAGCTCCAGCGTGCCGTCCGTCGAGCCGTCGTCGAGCACGATCCAGCGCGCCGGCTTGAGGGTCTGCGCGGCCACGCCGCGGACCACGCGCTCGATGTGCGCGGACTCGTTGCGGACGGGCGAGATGATGAGGATTCGAGGCTCCACCGTCGATCTAACGGATGTGGACGCCCCGGACTTCCGCAGCTCCTACGCCGTCTTGGAGGCGGAAGAAGCCTTTGCGGCACGGCGTTGATCGCACGGTGAGAGTCGCGATCATCACGCCCGCGCAGCCGCTGCACCATCAGCACTTCTGCGCCTTCCTGGCCCGCCGCCACGACGTGGTGGGCATCGTCCACCCGCGCCCGCGCGCCAACGGGAAGGGCGGGCAGCTCAAGCGCCTGCGCCGCGAGGTCCGCGACTACGGCGCCGGCCACGCGCTGATCCGCACGCTCGCGTCGGTGCCGGGGCCGTTGCGCGGCTGGGACGCCGGCGCCGCGCGCGGGCCGGCGCTGAGCGCGGTCTTCAACGGCGCCGCGGCCGAGTACGAGGAGCTGGCGGCCCCGGTCGCCGTCTCCGTCGACGACGTGAACTCCGCAGCCACGATCGACCACCTGCAGGGCCTGGGTGCCGACGTCGTCGTCTGCCTCGGCGGCCCGATCTACCGCAAGCCGCTGATCGAGGCGGTCCCGCTGATGGTCAACTTCCACAGCGGCGTCTCCCCGCTCTACAACGGCACCTCGACGATCGCCTTCGCCTTCGCCAACGGCCACCCGCACCTGTGCGGCGGCACGCTGATGCTGATGAGCACCGCCGTCGACGGCGGCGACATCCTCGCCCACTACCTGCCGTCGATCGAGCACGGCGACGACCCCGCGACGCTGTTCGCGAAGACCGTCAAGGGCGCCGCGGACGCGACCGACGCGTTCCTGACGCACCTCGAGGGCGGCGCCGCCTTCACGAGCGTGCCCGCAGCCGCCGCCGCTCTTCTACTACCGCGGCGCGGACTGGACGATGTACCACGGCCAGCGCGTGCGCCGCGCGCTGCAGGGCGCCATCGCCGACGAGCACCTGCGCGATGAGCGCCTGGAGCCCTACTGGGACGCCGCCGACCCCGACGACGCGCGCCGGCGTGTCAACGACACGCTCGCCGGCGCTGCTGCAGCTGACGTGACCGCACGGGCGATGGTCAAGCGCGGGCTCGGCCGGGTGGCGGCCTCGCTGCCGCTGCGCCGGCGCACGCGCGCGGCGTTCGCCGACCGCGTCAACGTCGTCTACTACCACTACGTCGGCGGGCCGCAGCCCTACTACGCGGACTTCTACTCGGGCACGACGCTCGAGCGCCTGGATCGCGACCTCACGCGCCTGGCGCGCTGGTTCGAGTTCGCCCCGCTGGCGTCGGTGGTCGCGCGGGAGCCCGGCCGCTCCGCGCGGCCCGCGCTGGCGGTGACCTTCGACGACGGCTTCGACCTGATCGCACCCGGCGCGCTGGACGTGCTCGAGCGCCACGGCGTCAGCGCGACGACGTTCGTCATGACCTCGTGCGTCGGCAACGCTGACCTGATGTGGCGCAACAAGCTCAGCGCGGTCCGCGCGACCGTCGGCGACGCGGCCTGCCTCCGGGCCTACAACGAGCTGACGACGCGCTTTGAGATCGAGCCGCTCGCCGATGCCGACCGGCCTGCCGACCGCCAGCGCACGCTGGCCGCTGGCGGCCAAGGACGAGTTCGCCGACGCGCTCTGGCAGGCCTGCGACATGCCGCCGCTCGACGCGTTCCTCGCCGAGCACCGTCCGTACCTGACCTGGGACGGCCTGCGCGAGTGGATCGACCGCGGCCACACCGTCGGCCACCACACCCACAGCCATCCGTACTGCGCGCGCCTGGACGACGACGGCGTGCAGGCCGAGATCGTCGAGCCCGCCCGCGTGCTGCGCGAGCGCCTCGGCCTCGACTGGCTGCCGTTCTCGTATCCGTTCGGCTCGCGCGTGGACCGCGCCGTCGAGCGCGAGCTCTACGAGGCCGGCGTCTTCGACTGCGCCCTGGGCATCGAGGGCTTCGCGCCCGCCGGCACCCCGAACTACCGCCTGGAGCGCGCCGCGGCCGAGCACCAGCTCGAGTTCGAGGTCTTCGCGCGGGCTTGCGCGGGGCGGCCTCGGGGGCGCTGAGGCTGGCCGTCCGCGGGGCGTCTGCAGCCTCCCGCAGCCGGGCAATGAGGGTGTGAAGCCGCCCGCCCGCGCCTGCGCCTGCGGTCGTCCTCGTGCGCGGGGCGACTTATGTCAATTGCCGTTTGCCGTGATACCGCGCAAAACCCGACGCAGTTCGCGGCCGCCGCCTGCGCGGCCGCCGGCGCCGAGGCACGCCGCTCGCGGCCGCGCCGCCACAGCGGCTTCTCCCCTCATTGCCCTGGCCGTGCGGAGCGGCGGGCGCGGCGCGGAGAGCGGCGCGGGAGCAGCGGACGCGGGAGCAGCGGGCGCCGCCGCTAAGCCGCCAGCGCCGCCGGCGCCGGCACGCGGTCGACGCACTCGCGGTGCCAGAGCTCGAGCACGAGCAGGGACCACAGGCGGCGGGCCTCTGTGTCGGCGCCGGCCGCGTGGCGGTCGATGAGGGCGCGGACCTCGCGGGGCTCGAAGTAGCCGCGGTCGAGCGACTGGCGGTCGAGCAGCATGCTCGCGCGCGTAGTCCGCGAGGTCGGTGCGAAGCCAGTCGCTCTCGGGCACCGAGAAGCCCTGCTTCGGGCGGTCGAGGATGTCGTCGGGCAGCCAGCCGCGCAGCGCCTCGCGCAGGATCCACTTCTTCTGGGCTCCGCGGACCTTCATGTCGGCCGGGATCGACGCGGCGAGCTCCATCAGCTCGTGGTCGAGGAACGGCGAGCGCGCCTCGAGCGCGTGGGCCATCGTCGCGATGTCGATCTTGGCGATGAGGTCGTCGACGAGGTAGGTCGAGACGTCGACCTCGAGCATGACGTCGACCACGGCGTTGCCGGTGGCGTCGTCCCACGGGCCGCGGATGACGGCGTCCGCCGGCGAGGACGCGCACTGCGCGCGGAACCCGGCGCTGTAGAGCGAGCCGCGGCCCGGCCCGTCGAAGAGCCCCACGTAGCCGGCGTAGCGCGTCGGCGCGTCGAGCGCCATCGCGCGCGCCAGGCGGCGGGCGCGGTTCAAGGGGTTGGAGACGCCGCCGCCCGCGGGCAGGCGGTCGCCCAGGGCGCCGGCGGCGCGGCGCAGCGGGCCCGGCAGGCCGTCGAGGCGCGCGGCGAGGCTGTTGGAGACGTAGCGGGTGTAGCCGCCGAAGGACTCGTCGCCGCCGTCGCCGTTGAGCGCGACCGTCACGTGGCGGCGCGTGACCTGCGCGAGGTAGTAGGACGGGATCGCCGAGGGATCCGCGAACGGCTCGCCGTGGTGGCGCACGATCTTCGGCAGGACGTCGATGGCGTCGGGCCGGACGACGAACTCCTCGTGCTCGGTGCCGAACTGCTGGGCGATGCGCCGCGCGTGGGGCAGCTCGTCGAAGCGCTCGTGCTCGAAGCCGATCGAGAACGTCCGCACCGGGCCGGTGCTCGCCTCGGCCATCGCGGCCACGACCGCGGAGGAGTCGATCCCGCCCGAGAGGAAGGCGCCGAGCGGGACGTCGGCGATCAGCCGCCGGCGCGTCGCCTTGCGGATCGCCTCGCGGATGCGCTCGCACAGCTCCTCCTGCGAGACGCCCTCGAGCTTCTTGCCGTAGTCCAGGCGCCAGTAGCGCTGCAGCGTCGCCTTGCCCTCGCGCAGCACCAGCGTGTGGGCGGGCGGCAGCTTGCGCACGGCGCGGAAGGCGCTAAGCGGATAGGGCACGTAGCCGTAGGCCAGGTAGCAGTCGATCGCCGCGGGATCGACGTCGCGCGGGATCTCCTCGTCGGCCAGGAGCGCGCTCAGCTCGGACGCGAAGCTCAGCGTGCCGTCGCGCAGCGCGTAGTGCATCGGCTTCTTGCCGACGCGGTCGCGCGCGATCAGCAGCTGCTGGCGGCGCCCGTCCCACAGAGCGAAGGCGAACATGCCGTGCAGGCGGCGCACGCAGTCGACGCCGTACTCCTCGTAGAGGTGCACGATCGCCTCGGTGTCGCCCTTGGTGGCGAAGGTGTGGCCGCGGTGCTCGAGGTCCGCGCGCAGCTCCTGGAAGTTGTAGATCTCGCCGTTGAGGACGCAGGCGATGGTGCGATCCTCGTTGTAGATGGGCTGGTCGCCGGTGGCGAGGTCGACGACGCGCAGGCGCTGGATCCCAAGCCCGGCGCGCCCCTCGCAGAAGATGCCGCGCGAGTCCGGCCCGCGGTGCTCGAGCCCGGCGCACATGCGCTCCAGGAGCTCGCGATCCACGGGTTGGCCAGCGGGACGGACCTGTCCGACGATTCCACACATGTGACCGATCAACGGCCGCGCGGGCGGGCCCCTTCCACGCAAGAACGACAGCCGACAGGACGTTTGATCGGCATGAGCAAGAAGAACGGTGCGACGCCGGAAGCGGCCGACCTTGCAATCGTCATCGTCTCGACGAACGAGGCCCACTGGCTCGACGCGTGCCTGACCTCGGTCTACGCCCACGCCGGCGACGCGAAGCTCGACGTCGTCGTCGTCGACAACGAGTCCACCGACGGGACGCGCGCGTTCGTCGAGGAGCACTTCCCGGCCGCCCGCGTCGTCGACTCGGTCAACCGCGGCTTCCCGCACGCCAACAACCGCGCGCTGGAGACCGTCACCGCGCGCTACGCGCTGCTGCTCAACCCGGACACCGAGGTGCTCGACGGCACCTTCGGCGAGCTCGTCGCCGAGATGGACCGCCGGCCCGACATCGGCGTGCTCGGCGTGCGCCAGCTCAAGAGCGACGGGACCCTGTTCGAGACGATCCGGCGCTTCCCGAACGCCGGCCGCGCGATCGGCGACGCCCTCGGGCTCGAGCGCTGGCGCGGGCGCCCGTCGTGGCTCGGCGAGCGCGAGCTCGACCTCTCCCGCTACGAGACCGAGCAGGAGTGCGACTGGACCGTCGGCGCCTTCCTGTTCATGCGCCGCGACGCGCTGCTGAGCGCCGGCCTCATGGACGAGCGCTTCTTCCTCTTCTCCGACGAGCCCGACCAGTGCCTGCGCATCAAGCGCGCGGGCTACCGCGTCGTGCACATGCCGCTCATGACCATCGTGCACCACGTCGGGAAGGCCGGGATCAAGCCGCGGCTCGTCGCCCAGGACGCGCTGACGCGGCGGATCTACGCCGACAAGCACTTCGCCTTCCCGCACCGCGAGCTCTACCTCGGCGCCGTGGTCGCGCGCCACGCGATCCGCACCGTGGTCCCCGGGGAGCACCGCGCGGACCGGCGCGCCGCCTCGCGCGCCGCCATCGCCACGCTCGTCGGCCGCCGTCGCCCGCCCTACGGCGCGCCGCCCGCGACCGCGATCAAGGCGCGATGAGCCGCGACGTCATCTTCACCTTCTCGTTCGTCTCCTGGGGGAGCGTCCAGCGCCGCGGCATGTGCATGCCGGAGGACCGCATCGTCGAGACGCTGCTCGAGCACCCGAACGTCGGACGCCTGCTCGTCTGCGAGAACTTCCGCAGCGCCCCGCGCAGCTACGCAGCACGCGTGCTGCGCCGCCCCGCCGTGCGCTTCCCGGCGTCCGAGCGCGTGGCGCTGTGCTCGCCGTTGCGCCTGCGCAAGTACGACCCGACCGACCCCGTCGCTCTGGAGCGCACCTACGTCGCCTACGAGCGCTCCGTCCAACGCGCGGCCGCGCGCCTGGGCATGGAGCGCCCGGCGGTCATCGTCGCGCACCCGGCGCTGGCGGGCTTCGGACGCTTCGACTGGGCGGGCCCCGTGACGTACTTCGCGACCGACGACTGGGAGTCCGCGCCGCAGGAGCGCGAGTGGTGGCCGGCCTATCGCACCGCGATGCAGCGTCTGCGGGAGCACGGCCGGCGCGTCGCCGCCGTGTCGGCGGAGATCGTCGAGCGCATCGCGCCCACCGGACCGACGCTCGTCGTGCCCAACGGCATCGACGCCGACGAATGGCTGGCGCCCGCCAGCGCGCCGCGCTGGTTCGCACAGCGGCCCGGCCCCCGGCTGCTCTACGTCGGCTCGATCGACGACCGCCTGGATCCCGAGCTCGTGCGCGCCGCGGCGCGTGCCGTGCCCGATGGCTCGGTCACCATCGTCGGGCCGCTGCTCGACGAGGCGTTGCGCCCGCAGCTCGAGGCCGAGCCCAACGTGGCGCTCCATCCCGCCGCGCCGCGCGCCGAGATCGTCGCGCTGATCGCCGCCGCCGACGCCTGTCTGATCCCGCATGCGCGGAACCCGCTGACCGAGAGCATGAGCCCGCTCAAGCTCTACGAGTACCTCGCGGGCGGGCGCCCGATCGCCGCCGTCGACTTGCCGCCGATCGCGCGCGTCGGCCACCCGCGCGTGGCGCTCGCCGGGGACGGGCCCGAGGCGTTCGCCGCCGCCGTGCGCCGTGCCCTCGAGATCGGCCCGGCGACCGGCAACGAGCGGCTGCGCTTCCTGCGCGACAACGGCTGGCGCAGCAGGCACGAGCCGTTGCTCGAACTCGCCTTTGCATGAGCGCGAAAGTCCCGGCGCGTACCCCCCGTTGGTTGAGAACCCGGTGCCTGATGGGAATTTGACGGACGGAAGGACGCAATGGAACTCGCCCAGATCCTCAAGACGCTGAAGGAGCGCAAGCTGGCCGTCGTCGCGATCATCATCGTCGCGACCTTGCCGGCGATCGCGGTGGGCTATCGCATCAGCGGCTTCCCGCCCAAGCTCTCGTCGCGCTCCGTCGCCTCGGGCACGGCGACCACCCAAATCCTGATCGACTCGCCGCAGTCGGCGATCGCCGACCTCAAGCAGGACACGGCGCCGCTGGTCACGCGTGCGACGGTCTTCGCGCAGTTTATGACGAGCACGACGATCCGCCAGCGGATCGCCGACGCCACCGGCATCCCGATGGCGCAGATCACCGCCGAGGGCCCATTCAGCGGGCCCAGCGCGGGTGAGAACGTCGTGACGCCCAGCGAGGCGCGTGGCGGCCAGGTCCGGGCCGAGACACAGCTGTATCGGCTGTCGTTCGTCGCCCAGGACCAGCTTCCGCTGATCACCGTCTACGCGACCGCGCCGACCGCCGGCGACGCGGCGAAGCTCGCCAACGGCGTCTACGCGGGCGTGCGCAACTACATCGACGGCCTCGAGTCCGAGTACTCGACCGACCCGAAGCACCGCGTGACCGTCCGTCAGCTCGGGCTCGCGGACGCGGGCACGATCCACTCCGGCGCCAGCAAGGTGCTGATGATCCTCGCGTTCCTCGCGTTCCTCACGGTCGGCTGCCTGGCCCTGATCGGCGGCGCCGGCCTGCGCCAGCGCAAGCTGGCGCTCGAGGACGCGCTCGAGCCGCTCGATCAGGAGCAGGCCGTCGGGCCCTTCCGCGGCGCCCCCGAGCGCGAGAGCCCAGACCCCCACCTGCCCAAGATCGGGATCCGCGGACGCTTCTGATCCGCGGCGGACGAGTTCCCGTTGCGCATGTCGATCCGCGCCACAGCGATGAGGATCTGGTCGCGGACGCGTACCGCGGCCGCGATCGCGGTCCTGACGATCGTGCTCTTCGCGCGACTCGTCGCGCGCCGGACGCCCGTCGTCGCCGCGTCAGTCGCGCGCCGCACGCGTGTCGTGGCAGTGACGGTCGCGCGCCGCACGCGCGTCGTGGCATTGACGGTCGCGCGCCGCACACGCGTCGTCGCCGTGAGACTCGCGCGCCGCACAGGCGTCGTCGCCGTGACAGTCGCGCGCCGCACACGCGTCGTGACCGTGACAGTCGCGCGCCGCACACGCGTCGTCGCCGTGACAGTCGCGCGCCGGACGCGCGTCGTCGCCGCGTGGGCCGCGACGTCCGCGCAAGAGGCGAGGGCCGCGCTGGCGCCGCACGCGCGCACCGCGACGGCGTTCGCCGCACGCGCGGCCCGCGCCACCGTCCGCGTCAGCCGCGAGGTTCGCAAGAGCGCGCAGTCGCTCGGCCACGACCTCGGCGTGCTCGGGCGGGCCGGGCTGCGCTACCTGCGCGGCGCCGGCGAGGAGTTCGCCGGGCTGATCCGCAACCTCACGCGCGGGACGTGGGTGGAGGGCATCCCCTGGCGCCGCGTCCGCACGGTCGCGACGGTCGCGGCCGTGGCAGGGCTCGCCGCGCTGTGGTCCGGCTACCACATCTCGACGTCCGGGCTCAAGCAGCGCCAGATCGAGTTCGCCACGGCCGAGGCCCAGATCATGGTCGACACGCCGGTGTCGATCCTCCTGGACGCCGATCAGGACCAGCAGCGGCCCGGCAACCTCGCGCTCACCTACGCGCTGTACCTGAAGACCGACGCCGCGAACGACGAGATCGCGGCCGCTGCCGGGGTGCGCGGCGAGGACATCGCGACGTCGGGCCCGTTCACCGAGCTCATCGACCGCACCAACGTCGCCCAGAAGACGGTGCCGACGACGGACCCCAAGCCGCAGGACAAGGAGTACCGGCTGGTGGTCGACGTCGCGTACGAGCGCCCGATGCTCACGCTCTACGGCCAGGCGCCGACCACCCGCGAGGCGACGGCCCTCGTCAACGGCGCGCGCAAGCTGCTGTTCGATCGCGTGCACGAGCAGCAGGCCACGGGCCTTCAGGGCCAGAACGCGGTGCTGCGCAGCCTGGGCCCCACCGAAGGCGGCATGGTCAACCCGGGATCGCACCTCCAGGTCATGCTGCTCACGTTCTTCTTCGTCTTCGTGACGGGCCTGGCCCTCGTGCGCTGGCGCGACCGCAGGCGCAAGTTCCGGCGACTGGCGGACGCCGGATGGGAGGCCGACCCGCTGGACCGCATCGGCGACGAGCTGCCGGGCTCAGACGATTGGCCGCACACGACGCGCGTGATGCCGTGGGCACTCGCCGGCTTCGTGGCGATGCTGTTCCTGGTGCCCTTCGACGCCATCTCGCTGCCGGTTCACCTGCCGCTCGACAGCAAGCTCGACCGCCCCTATCTCATCGCCCTGGTGATGCTGTGGTTCTCCAGCCTGGCGGTGGTCACGGGCGCCGCGCGGCCGCGCGTCAAGATCACGCGCGTGCACATCGCGGCGCTGGCCTTCTTCGCCATCTGCCTGCTGAGCATCGTCGTCAACGGCAATGCGCTGACGAACCTCGACGAGCTGCAGCTGACGATCAAGAAGATCGCCCTGCTGGTGTCCTACCTCGTCTTCTTCGTGATCGTCGCCTCGGGCGTTCGGCCGCGCGAGGTGCCGCGCTTCGCGGTCTTCATGGTCGGACTGTCGCTCATCACGGCGCTGGGCGCGATCCTGGAATACCGCCTGCGCATCAACCCGTTCTACTCGTGGACGGCGCACGTGCTGCCGGTCGAGTTCCCGGGCGACATGTTCAGCCGCGACTCGATCGGGCGCCTCACCGTGTACGGGCCCACCAGCCAGCCGCTCGAGCTGGCCACGATCCTGGGGATGATGGTGCCGTGGGCGTTCGTCGGCGCCCTGGAGAGCAAGGGCCGCAAGCGCGTGCTGTACGCGCTTGCCATCGGCCTGCTCCTGGCCGGGGCGATGTCGACCGTGCGCAAGACCAGCGTCATGGCGCCGGCCGCGGGCATCCTCGTGCTGATCGCCTATCGCCCTCGCGCTGTGATCCGCCGCCTCGTGCCGCTTGGGCTGATGCTCGGCTTCATCATCCACTTCACCTCGCCCGGCGCGATCGGCTCGATCTTCGACCAGCTCAACCCGACGAACTTCAACAGCGCGCTGACGACCAAGGACCGCACGTCCGACTACGACGCGATCACGCCCGACGTCACCAGCCACCTGCTCCTCGGGCGCGGCTTCCAGAGCTACGACGGCAAGAAGTACCGGATCCTCGACAACGAGTACCTGGTGCTGATCCTCGGCGTCGGCTTCATCGGCCTCGCCGCATACATCTCGATCTTCGTGGCCACGCTGTCCGCGGCCCATCCCACCATCCGCGGCCCCGACCCCGTCCGCGCGCGCTACGCGCTGGCGGCAGCCGGCTCGGTGGGGGTGATGGCGGCCGCGACGCTGCTCTTCGACAACCTGTCGTTCCCGCACGTCCCATACCTGTTCTTCTTCATCGCCGGGCTGATCCTCGCCCTGCGCGAGAAGTCGCCCGTGCCCGACCCGCTGCCGGCCGCCGTGCCGATACCGAGCCCGTGGAAGCGCCGGAAGCCGTCACCCGTGCGCCGGCCGCTGCTGCCCGCGCCGGCGCGGACGCAGGCGCCGACGACCTGATCAGGACAGAAGCTCGACGTAGCCGTCCGTTCCGTGGACGCGGATCCGCTGCCCATCCCGGATCAGCCGGGTGGCGTGCTCCAGGCCCACCACGGCCGGCAGGCCGTACTCCCGTGCGACCACCGCGCCGTGTGTCATCAGGCCCCCCACCTCGGTCACCAGACCCTCGATCGCGACGAACAGGGGCGACCAGCTCGGGTCCGTGTAGGCCGTGACCAGGATGTCGCCCGGTGCCACCTCGGCCTCCGCCATGTCCAGGATCACGCGGGCCCGCCCCTCGACGGTCCCGGCGCAGACCGGTAGGCCGACGAGCGCACCGGCCGGCACGTCATCGCGTCGGTAGGACCCGGCGATGCCCTCGCCATCCGACGTGAGCACTCGCGGCGGGGTGAGCGCCTGATAGGACCTGAACGCGTCCTTGCGCTGGGAGATGAGCTGGTCATCCGCGTGGTGGGTGCGCACGACGTCGTGGAGCTCGGAGAACGCGAGATAGAAGATGTCCTGCGTCTCACGAAGTACGCCGGCCTGGACGAGGCGCTCTGCCTCCTCCAGCAGGGCCTGCTTGTAGACGAAGTAGCGGCTGACCATGCCGTACTTCGGATACTCCCGGTACCCGATGAAGGTCCGGACCCGGTCGATCATCCGCTTGGTCTCTTCGGCCTTGCCCTCGCCGTCCGGCAGGGCCCGCAAGCGCTCCAGCACGTCCCGTTCCTTCGCCCACGCCTCCTGGCGCCCTTGCTCGAAGCGCCGCTCGCCGGCGCCCGGCTCGAAGTTCTTGACGTTGCCGAGGATCACCGGCACGAGCGTGGTGGGGCGTTCGCTGAAGCGCGGCCTCGTGATGTCGATCTCACCGACGCAGCGCATGCCGTACTCGTCGAGGAAGGCCCGGATGGCGTCTCGCGCCTCCCGCCCGCCGGCGAGCTCGGCCAGCTCGTCCAGGAAGTCCTCGTCCTCGACGTGTTGCAGGAAGGCCACCACCTCCGGATGCGGGCGGATCACGTCCGCGACGTCCAGCAGCGCCAGCCCCATCTCCGACGTGACGTTATGGGGGACGGACTGCGTGAGCGTGTCGGCCACGTTCTTGTCACCCAGCCACGCCTGCAGGTGCTCGTTGAGCCACCACGTGGCCTCCATCGCCCCCATGAACACCTGATGGCTCTGCGGATCGAACAGGATCCGCTTCAGCTCCTGGATGTCCGCCAGGATGAAGTCGAGCAGCGCCGATCCGGACTTCGTCCGGATGTCGCGCTTCAAGGCGGCGATGGAAGCCTGGCTTCGCCCGATCAGCTCGGTGACGATGGCCGGATCGGTTTCGATCTGCGCCGGCGCGCCGTTAGGCGGCGGCCCGCCGGAGCCCTCGTCCGGGAGCGACGGGATGAAGTCGTCGCGCTCGAGGATGGTCCGCAGCGCATCCCCGATGAGCGGATCGGACCTCCCCAGGGCCTCCAGGAGACCCGCACGGCTCGCTGGCGAAGCCAGGCGCTTGGTGACGTCGACGAAGAGCCTCCCGCCGGCTTCGGACATGGGCGCCCGTGTCGTCAGCTGCCACAGCGAGAGCCCCCAGGGGCTTCATCGGGTCGGTCATCATCTGCTGATGACCGACCGAGACGTAGACGTGGTTGTCTCGGTCGCCCGCCGCGGGGATGGGGAACAGCGTGGTGATCGGCCGGCTCTGGACGATCTGGAAGCCATCGTCGACCAGGCACCATTCGATGTCCTGGGGGCGGCCGAGATGCGCTTCGATCCGCCGGCCGAGCTGCGCGAGCCGGACGACCTGCGCGTCCGTCAGTGCCGGCTGCCCCTGGCGCTCCGACGCCATCGCCTTGGCGACGACCTCGCCGTCGCGCACCGTGTAGCGGTCCGGGTTCACCAGGCCGGAGACCAGGGCCTCGCCGAGGCCGAGGGTCGCCTCCACCGAGGCGACCTTCCGGTTGGCCGTGACGGGGTCGGCCGTGAAGAGGATGCCGGCCGCGTGTGGTAAGACTATCTGCTGCACGACGACGGCCATCTGGACCTTCCGGTGGTCGACGCCGTTGCGCAGGCGGTAGGTCACGGCCCGCTCGGTGAACAGCGAGGCCCAGCAGCGGCTGACGTGCTCGAGGATCGCGGCCGACCCCACGACGTTCAGGTACGTGTCCTGCTGGCCTGCGAAGGAGGCCGTCGGCAAGTCCTCTGCCGTCGCGCTCGATCGGACCGCGCAGGCGGCCTGCTCGCCGAGACGGGCGAGCGCGCCGGTGATCGCCGCCGCCAGATCCTCGGGGATGGCGATCGCTTCGAGGGCCCGGCGGATCTCCGCGCTGAGCATGCGGATCGCCTCCCGGTCGTCCGGGTTCAGGCGCGACAGCCGTTCGAGCCGATCGTCGATCGACGGGGCATCCGCCACGATCCGCCGGAAGGCGTCCGTGGTCACGCAGAAGCCAGGGGGCACGCGGATGCCTTCGATCCGCGAGAGCTCCCCGAGGTGCGCGCCCTTGCCGCCGACGACCGCGACCTGCGTCTCGTCGATCTCCTGGAGACCCAACACGTAGCGGTCGGGCTGGACGGTGTAGATCCCCGTCGAATCGCCTCCAGCGACCATCGCCGCATGCTCTTCTGTGCCCATCGCGTTGCTCCCTTTGTCGCTTGCGGCGAGCGAGTATGGAGCACACCGGGGGGCTTGAGACAAGCCCCCCCCCCCCCCCCCGGCAGCGATACTCTTGATGTGGCGGGGGGCGCAGGTGCCCTCGCGGCGCTCGAAGCCAGATCACCCCAGGCGGGCGTTCTCTTCGGGCTGCTGACCGAGAGCGAGGAGCTGCTGACCTGACGGCGCGTTACGAGGCGCTGCCCGGCGCCGGCGCCGGCGTTGACGCCGGACGCGGTCGGCGGCCGATGCGCGCCAGCGGAGGGAGCACGCGCTCGGCGAGCATGCGCAGGTCGGCCCACAGCGCCGGGAACAGGCCGTGCAGGACGAGCGCGTACGCGACGATGCCCACCGGGCCCGTGATCGCGAGGGTGACGAAGTCGCCGGCCGAGATGGACTGAAGCAGCTCGCGCAGCGGGAAGCCGACGGCCAGCAGCGCCGCGCTGCCGGCCAGCGCCGGGCCGAGCTCGTGCACGAGGCTGCGGATCGTCAGCCCGATCTCGCGCTGCAGGAGGAAGCGGTAGACGGCGAGCAGGATGCCCATGTAGACCGCCACGACGCTGATCGCGACGGTGACCAAGCCATGCTTGGCCGCGATCATCACGGCGCCGCCGTAGACGATCACCATCACGATGTTGAAGCGCAGCAGCGCGTTCGGGCGGCCGACGGCGAGCATCACCTGCGGGTAGCCGGTCAGCACCGCGGCGATCATGCCGGCCACGGCGAGGACCTGCGCCGGGCGGACCGAGGGCTCCCATGCCGGGCCGAACACGAAGGGTATGAGCACCGGCGCGAGCACGATCAGCGAGGTGAGCAGCGGGAAGATCACCGCGGCGTGCACGCGTGCCGCGCGCTCGTGCAGGCGGCGCAGCTCCTCGCGGCTCTCGGTGCGCGAGTACACCGGGAACGCCATCTGCATCATGATCCCGCTGATCTTGTCCTGGTAGACGACGCCCAGGTTGAACGAGCGCCAGTAGATCCCGGTCTGCGCGGCCGACAGGCGCACGGCGAGGATCGCGTAGTCGACGTTGCGGAACAGCACGCCGACGAGCCCGGCGAGCGCCGCCGGCAGCCCGAAGCCACCGATCTCGCGCTGGGACTTCGCATGCCAGCGCGGCAGCGGCGCCGGAGCGCACGCGAAGAGCAGGAGCGTCTCGCTGGCCACCTTGGCAAGCGCGCCGATGACGATCGCCTTGCCGCCGTAGCCGGCGAACGCCAGCCACACGGCGATCCCATTGCCGACGACCAGCGTGGCGACATCGATGATCCCGATGCGACGGAAGTCGAGCTTGCGCCAGAGCATCGCGCGCGGGACGCCGCCGATCGCCGCGACCAGGAAGACCGGCGACATCAGCGCGATCAGCTGACCGGTCTCGTGACCGAAGAGGGGGGTCCACAGCACGGGAGTGAGCGCGAGCGTGCCGAGGCTCAGCGCCAGGCCGCCGACGAGGCTCATGAAGACCGCGCTGCGGTGGTGGTCCTCGGTGAAGGACTCCCGCTGGACGAGCGCCGAGGCGAAGCCCTCGAAGGTCAGGATGCTCGCCATCGGGACGAAGATCAGCGCGACGGCGGCGCGGCCGAACTCGGCGGGCGTGATGAGCCGAGCCAGAACGACCGCCGCGGCGAACGCGAGCGTCTCGCTGGCGACGCGGGCCAGCGATATCCAGCGCACGCCGCTGAGCGCGGCCTCCTTGAGTGATCCCGAGTCGTCGGCCAAAGCTTTGTCCCATCACACCAACGACCGCTGACCCCCGCAGCTTGCAAATTCGCCGCGCCGCCCCGCGTTGCTCGAGTGATGCTCAACGACGCCTCCATGCCCGCGCCCGCGCTCTCGCGCGCCATCGCGGCCGACTTCCGGCTCACAATCGACAGCGCGACGCACGATCCCGCTTGGGACGCCTTCGTCGCCGCGACGCCCGGCGGCCACCACGCCCAGACCAGCCTGTGGGCCCAGGTCAAGGCCGTGCTCGGCTGGGACGCCACCCGGCTGGTCATCCGCCAGGGCGACGCGATCGTCGGCGGCGCGCAGCTGCTGACACGCGCGGTCGGGCGCGCCGGCAGCGTCGGCTTCGCGCCCCGCGGGCCGCTGCTGGCCAACGACGATCCGCGCCTGCTCGACGAGATCCAGCGCGCGATGATGGACTTCGGCCGCGAGCGGCGCGTCCGCTACCTCAAGGTCCAGCCGCCGACCGATCGCCACGAGCTGGTCGACGCGCTGCGCGCGCGTGGCTGGACGCCGAGCGCGATGGAGGCAGCGCCGACCGCCGACGTGCGCGTCGACCTCGAGCCGACCGAGGAGGAGATCTTCGGCCGCCTGCGGGGCTCCACGCGAAACTACGTGCGCCAGGCGCCCAAGCGCGGCCTCGAGATCCGTAGCGGCGGCGAGGACGACCTCGCCGCGTACTACTCGATGATCGAGGCCACGAGCCGCCGCCAGGACTTCGTGCCCTACCCGGCGCGCTACTACGAGACGATGTGGCGCGCCTTCGCCGAGGGCGAGGGCGGGAATGCGCAGCTGCTGCTCGCCGAGCTCGACGGCAAGCTGCTGTCGAGCACGCTGATCATCGGCTACGGCGACAGCGCGACCTACAAGATGGGCGGCTGGGTCGGCGAGAAGACGCGCGTGCGCCCGAGCGAGGCGATCCAGTGGGCCGGCATCGAGTGGGCCAAGCGCGCCGGCTACCGCTACTACGACTTCGACGGCATCAACAAGACGGCCGCGGTCGCGCTCCTGCGCGGTGGCGAGGAGGCCGAGGAGGCCCGCAAGGGGGTCGCCGCCTTCAAGCTGCAGTTCGGGGGCGAGATCGTCCTGCACCCCGGCGCCCTCGACAGCAGCCCGAGCCGGCTGCTGCGTCCCGCGGTGCGCGCCGCCGCGCCGCGGATCGACCGCCTGCAGCGGGTCGCGCACCGGGCGCTCGGCCGCGGCGCCTGAGCTACGCGGCGCCCGCGCTACGGCAGCAGCGCCAGGCCGCGATCGCGGGCCTCGCTGGCCAGCCGTCGCGCGAGTGGGCGCAGCCGCGGCCGGCGCGAGCCGATGGCGTCGCTGTCGTTCGCCGCGACCAGCTCGAGCTCGACGCGACGCGGGCCGTCGCCGTGCAGCGCCGCCGGCGAGCCGGCGGCGATCTCGGTCGGCGGCCCGCCGTTGTAGAGGCGCACGCGCGCACCCTCGGGCGCCAGCGCCGCGAGGTCGACGCTCAGCTCGCGCGCCCCGCCGGGGACGTCGAGCCGCGCGCGGCGCGACATCAGCCGCACCTCCAGTGACGAGCCCGCCCGCCGGGTCTCGGCGCCCGCACGGACGATGGCGGCGAGCGACTGCCAGTGCACGTCGCCCAGGCGGTTGATGTCGGCGGCGGCCTCCGCGAGCACGTCGAGCCCGCCCGCGAAGGCATCGTGATGGCCATAGAGGATCAGCGGCTGGCCGAGGAAGGCGCGCAGCACGAGGTCCTCGCGGGAGTGCTCCAAGCTCGATCGCAGCAGCAGCGGCAAACCGCCGGCCACGACGTCGACGCTGCCCCAGGCGGCCAGCGGGCCGGCGTCGGCGGGGCGCGTCAGCCACGGAAGGTCCTCGCGCGTCGTCACCCACGGATAGGGCCGCGTGGTGCAGATCGCCTCGTAGCCGCAGGTGACCAGGGCACGCGCGGCGGGCTCTGAGACGCGCTCGTGCGGGGGCACCATGACGCGCGAGACAGCGACGCCGGTGCGGCGCTCGAACGCGGCCATCCGCGTGAGCGCCTGGGCCGCGAGCGCGATCGCCTCAGCGTTGTCGCGCGGCCGGCCGAGCTCGGGCCCGTCGTGGTCGTTGCCGTGCACGCAGACCGACAGCTGCGCGGTGCCGTCGCGGAACAGCCGCGCGGTGCCGCGGTGCGCGAGCCAGCCGTCGAGCGGCACCATCGCCACCGCCAGGTGGTAGCGGTGCTCGCGCGCGTGGGCCAGCAGCTCGCGGTAGTGCAGGTGGCCGTAGCTGGGCCAGTGCAGGTTGGGGTCGTCGACGACGAACGCGGCGCGCAGCGGCGGCGGCGACCACCGCAGGTCGCCAGCCAGCGAGCGCAGGAAGTGCACGACCGCCAGCAGCGCCAGGCAGCGGCCGGGCGCGAGGCGCTCGCGCAGCGCCTCCTCGGGTTCGAGCTCGGCCGGCGCGCAGGCCACGACGTGGCGATCCGCCGCAGCCACCCAGGCGGGCGCGCCGTCGACGAAGGCGAGAACGGCGCCCGCGGCGCCATCGTCGAGCGGCGCCGCGTGGCAGTCCGAGAGCCGCGCGCCGTGCAACGGCAGCGGCAGCGCCGCTGCGAGCTCGACGGGCCGCGGCGCGCCCGCGGCAGCCTCGTCGCCGACGGCCAGCAGCGCGGGCAGCCCGGCCGGCGCGTCGCCGAGCGCGGCAGCGCCCTCGGGCCCGAAGGCGATCACGGCGTCGACCCCGTCCCAGGCACCCGCCGCCTCGAAGCGCACAGGCTCGGCCGCCTCGAGCGCCGCGAGCAGGCGCGAACGTTCGCGCAGCTCGCGCGCGGGTACGACGGCGACCCGCAGCGGCTGCAGCGCCCCCACGATCGCTCCTAGAGCGGCTGCAGCTGCCGGTAGAAGTCGCGCAGCGGCGTCGAGCGCCCTAGCGCCACGCCGCAGCGCGCGACCGGCTCGGCCGGGTTGCCGCGGACCATCGTCAGCGGCGGGACCGACTTCGTCACCACGCTGCCCGCGTTGACCACCGCGCCGCGGCCGATCGTCACGTGCGGCAGCAGGATCGCGCCGGGCCCGATGAACGCATCGTCCTCGATGCGCACCGAGATCCCGTCGCGCTGGGTCTCGCCCTGCTGGTGGGCGACGATCATCGTGCGCGCGCCGATGTCGACGCCGTTGCCGATTGAGACCATCTCGGGGTGCGAGGTCTCGATCAGCACGTCCGTGCCGATGAAGACGCCCTCGCCGATGGTCACGCCGCGCAGCCGGTGCAGCCGGACGCGCAACGTGTCGGCCCCTGGGCCGTAGAGCGCCAGCAGCTGCAGCACGCGCTTGCGCGCGCCGCCGAGCAGGGGCTCGCGCCTCATGCGGCCTCCGGCGCCGCGGCAACTCCGTTGCGGCTGACCAGCGCGGCTGTCGCCTGCGCGGCGACGAAGCGCGACAGCGGGCCGACCACCGTCAGGTCCTCGGGCTCGAGGCCGTCGAAGTCCAGCTCGACGCCGAGCGCGGTCTCCAGGGCGGTGACGAGCTCGAGGAAGCCGAGCGAGTCGATCACGCCCTGCGCGCGCAGGTCGAAGTCGTCGGGCACCGTCGCCGCCGTGTGGCCGAACAGCGCGAGCGAGTTCTCGCACTCGGCCAGGATCAGGGCGCGGACGGTCTCAGCGGACGCTGGGCTCACGGGACTCCTCGAGGATGCGGACAAGGGCCTTGCGGTCGAACTTGCCGTTGTCGTTGAGCGGGAGCTCGGCCAGCAGGCGCAGCTCGCGCGGGACCATGTAGTTGGGCAGCCGGCGACGCAGCTGCTCGAGGATCCCGGGGACGTCGTGGTCGACCTCGCCGATGAAGGCGACGACGCCACCGGCGCCGCTGGGCGTCGGCGGCCAGCCGACGGCGACGACGGCGTCGGCGCCGGAGGCTTCACGGACGGCGGCCTCGACCTCGCCGAGCTCGACGCGGTGACCGAGGACCTTGATCTGGTGGTCGACGCGCCCGCGGTAGGTCAGCGGGGCGTCGCCCTGCGGACGCCGGACGCGATCGCCGGTGCGGTAGTGCACGCGATCCTTGCCCGGCGGCACGACGAACGCGGCCGCCGTCTTCTCGGGATCGCGCCAGTAGCCGAGCGTCACCTGCGGGCCGGTGAGCAGCAGCTCGCCGTCCTCGCCCGGGGCGACCTCACGCAGCTCCTTGTCGACGACGATCGCGGTCATGCCCGGGTACGGCGCCCCGATCGGCACGACGCCGAGCGCCGACTCCTCCGGCGAGCGCTCGGGGTCCCAGCGGTACAGCGTGCAGGCGATGGTCAGCTCGGTCGGCCCGTAGAGGTTCTCGACGATCGAGGCCGGCGCCGCCTCGGCCCAGGCGCGCGCGGTTTCGGCCGGCAGCGGCTCGCCGCAGAACAGGCTGAAGCGCAGGCTCGGATAGGAGTCGGGCTTGAGCATGCCGAGCTTCTTCATGAAGACGGCCGTCGAGGGGACCGAGAACCAGATCGTGATCTCGGAGTCGCGGACGAAGCGCCCGGGCGTCATCAGCGCCTTCTCGGGCGGGCAGCAGACGCACGCCCCGCGCTCCCAGGCGACGAACATGTCGAAGACCGACAGGTCGAAGGTCATGTCGAAGGTCTGCGAGAAGCGGTCCTCGCTGGTCACCGAGTAGCGCTCGACCATCACGTCGATGAAGGCACTCGCGTTGCGGTGGGCGACCATGACGCCCTTCGGGATGCCGGTGCTGCCCGAGGTGAACAGCAGGTAGGCGATCCCGTCGGGGTCGACCTCGGGCGCGACCCACGCGCTCGCGGGCTGAAGGTCGCCGGCGCCGAGGACGGCGTGCGCGGGCCAGCGCGCGGCCAGCTCGGCGACGTCGTCGTGCTCGGGCAGGATCAGCACGAGCGGGCGCTCGATGCCCTCGAGCAGCTCGTCGAGCTGGTCGGCGGCCACCGCGTCGACGATGACGGCGCCGCAGGACGCGCGCTCGAGCATCGTGCGCGTGCGCTCGATCGGGAAGCGCGGGTGCAGCGGCACGTAGCCGTGGCCGCGCAGCAGGGCGCCGAGCACCCCGCTGAAGGCGACCTCCGTGCGGTAGCCGAAGACCGCGGTCAGCGGCGGATCGGCCTCGGGCAGTGCGCGCTGCAGCGTGGCCGCGAGGGCCGCGGCACGGTCGTGCAGCTCGGCGAAGCTGAGGGTCCGGCCCTCGACCTCGAGTGCCGGCCTGTCGGGCAGCGCTGCGGCCGAGCGGAGGAACCCGTCGTGAAGCGGGTGCGGAATTGCATCAGTCATTCTGACCGACTAACGGCGACGCCCGGGCGCTACTTGCGAGCGCCCGGGCGCCGGTTGACGGGCTTGCGAGCCCGCCGTCGTGCGGTCTAGGGCTTGAGGACCTTCACCGAGCGCGACAGCGTGCAGCCGCTCGCGTGACCGCTCGTGCCGGCGAAGGCCAGCGACAGCCGCGCCGTGCGCTTGTGGGTGAGCGCCGAGCGGGCGCGGTGGCCGAGCTTGAGCTTGAGCAGCCGCGCGTGCTTGTTGACGAACTTGAGCTTGCGCGAGCGCAGGTCGGACTTGCGCGCCTTCTTGCCCGACTTCCACGTCACGCGCGCCCCGATCCGCAGCGTGCCGCTGCGCTTGGGCACGATTCGCAGGCGCACGCTGCCGCCGACGCGGCGCGCCTTGCCCAGGGTCAGGCTGCACCTCGAGGGCGCCTTCGCCGCGGGCATGGACACGCCGCCGGCGGGCGGGCCGCCGCCGGCGCAGCCGGGGTTGAAGGGCGCCGCCGTGTCACCCGCCGTGCTCGACGGCGAGGCCTCCAGCGCGCCCATGTCGACGAATGGCGGGTTGCCCGAGCCGATGTTGGGCACGGTGGGCGTGTCGAAGCGCGGGCGGCAGGCCTTGTCGAACTGCGGCGCGTAGTCCGCGATGCCCGAATCGATGCCGAGGCTGCCCGGCGCGAGCCGGTAGTCCTCTGCCGCCGGGTTGACGAACGTCGGCGTCCCGCGGACGTCGTGCGGACCCTTCGGCCCCCAGTTCCCACCCGGGCCGATGATGTTGTAGTCCTGGTTGATGTTCGCCGCGCCCTCGCTCTGGCTGTCGACGTTCATCTGCTGGAACAGGTTGTTGCGCACCACGGCCTGCCGCGTGCCGCTGCGGATCCAGACGTTGGAGTCGTTGTCCCACACCGTGTTGTTGACCAGCGTCAGCCCGATCGTCTCGAGGACTTGGAGGGTGATGTTCATCTTGTTGTGGACGAACACGTTGTTCTCGACGACCGCGTTGGTGACCTGGCCGTCCTTGATGAACAGCCCCTGGCCGACGTTGTCGTGGATGAAGTTGTTGCGGAACACGAGGTTCTGACCGCCGAACACGGACTGGAAGACGTCGTTGTGGTTGCCGTTCTCGTTGACGCCGGTGATGTCGTTGCCCTCGACGTAGAGGTTCACGAAGTTCGTCGGGCGGATCGCGTCGGTGCCGATCGCCGTGAACCTGTTGTTGCGGATCGTGATGTTCGTGATCGGCGCATCGGGCGTGGCGCCCGCGGGCGAACCGGGCAGGTTGGACTCGGAGTTCAGCGTGATGCCGTTGCCGCCGCCGCTGGCGCCGGGCGGCCGGCTGTTGATCGTGTTGCCGTCGAGCAGCACGCTGTCGACACCGGGATGCAGGAAGATCGCGTCCTGGTTGGCGCTGTGCACGTCCGAGCCGACGAGCGCGATGTGGTTGGCGCCGTCGAGGATCCCGAAGCTGTTGGTGCTGCCGCCGGTCAGGGTCAGGCCCTGGAAGCTCAGGTTGCTCGCCTTCTCGTTGATCGTGATCGTCGGGAGGCTGACCGACTCCGACCCGTAGGCGGCCACGGTCACCATCGCGGCGCGCTGGCCGCCGACCGACAGCGCCGGGTACGTCCCGCCACGGACGGCCACGGTGGCGCCGGGTGGAGCGACCGCGATGCCGCGGCTGATCGTGCACAGCGGCGTCGCCGGGTTGGCGGCGTCGGCGGCCGAGCGCCCGTCGTTGCACGCCCCGCCGCGGCCGGCCTGGTCCACGTACAGGGTCGCGGCTGCCTGCGCCTTCGCGCGGTCCGCATGCGTCGTCGCCAGGCCGGCCCAGGCAAGGACCACCAAGCCCACGAGCACGACGATTCCAGCCCCTGTCCTCATGCCTCTGCTCATACTCGTCTCTCCTCTCACGGCTTTCCCCCCCACGGGAACGCCGGACCGAGCGGGGCAACCATAACCAACCGTGCACGCCCGGCGTCGCGCCGTCTCGCGTCAGCGATCCGACGTGGTGCAGGCCGCGCCCGGCGCGGCGGTGTCGCCGGCGGCGCTCTTCGGGCTCGCCTCGAGGGCCCCGAGATCGACGTAGCGCGGGTCGCCCACGCCCGTGTCGCGCACGGATTTCTCGTTGAATCGCGCGCGACAGGCCTTGTCCAAACGTGGCGCGGACGAGGCCAGGCCCGCGTCGATGCCCGCGCTGCCGCGGGCCAGGCGGTAGTCGCCCTTGGCGGGATCGACGAACGTCGGCGCGGTCTTGATGTCGTGAGGCCCGCGTGCGCCCCAGTTCCAGCCACCGGCGATCAGGTTGTGGTCCTGGCGGATCTGCGACGCGGCGTCCGCGGGATCCTCGACGACCATGTCCTGGAAGATGTTGTTGACGACGAGCGCGTCGCGCACGCCGTCGCGCAGCATCACGTTGTACTGGTTGTTCCAGACCGTGTTGTTGATCAGTCGCAGCCCGACGGTGTCGAGTACCTGCACCGTGATCTCGTGGCTGTTGCGCACGAAGACGTTGTTTTCGATGACGGCGTCCGTCACCTGACCATCCTTGATGAACAACCCCTGCGCGCGGTTGTCGTGGACGTAGTTGTTGCGGAAGACCAGGTGACGCCCGCCGAACACCGTCTGCAGCACGTCGGCGTGCTCGCCGTTGTCGACGACGCCGTTGATCTCGTTGCCCTCGATGAGCAACCGGTCGAAGTTCGTCGGGCGGATCGCGTCGACCCCGATGCCGTCGAAGTGGTTGTCGCGGATCGTGACGTTGGTGATCGGCGGCAGGTCCTCGCTGCCAGGCGGCGAGCCCGGAAGCGTCGAGCTCGACAGGAACAGCACGCCGCTGCCGATCGGCGCGGTGTGGATGAGGTTGCCGGCGATCGTCACATCGCCCGCCCCGCTGCGCAGGACGATCGCGTCCTGGCGCTGAGCCTGTACGTGCGAGCCCGAGAGCTCGATGTGCCGCGACCCGCCCTCGGCGATCTGGAACGTCGGCCCCTCGGCGCTGCCGGTCAGGTTCAGCCCGCGGAAGGCCAGCCAGCTCGCGCCCGAGTCGATCTCGATGCGCGGGAGCGTGACGGCGCCGCGCGCTGACGGCAGCACCGTCACCCAGCCCTGGTCGCGCTTGCCCGACACGGTGAGCGCCGGGTAGCGCCCGGGCGCGACGCGGACCTCGGAGTCGGGCGGCGCGAGCTTCAGGGCGCGGGCGATCGTGCACAGCGGCGTGGCGCTCGAGCCCGCCTGCGCGCGCGAGCGCCCGTCGTCGCAGCGGCCGTGATCGGCGCTCACGTACAGCGCTGGGCGCGCCGCGTCCTTCGCACCGGAGTGCCCGCCGCAGCCGGCGAGCAGCACGAGCACCGCGAGCGCCGCCAGCGCAAGGGCCGCGCGGCGCACCATCACCAGCTCAGGCGACGGATGGTGAAGCCCTTCGATGGGATCGTCCCCCCGGCGGGATCGCTCAGGTCGCCGACCGTCTCGCTGTGCACCGTGGCGCGGCGCAGCGCCTCGCCGAGGATCGTGTTGTAGTCGACCCCGAACGTCTTCCAACCCCAGGTCGTGAAGTCGCGCGCGCCGATCGCGGCCACAGGCACCCGCTCCCGCCGCAGGCGCGCGATCGCGTCGAGCTGATCCGCTCGGGAGTCGAGCAGGCCTGGCAGGAGCATCAGCTCGTGCAGGGCCGGCGGGCGGTCGGCCATGAAGTAGAGCCCACCGTCCGCCGGCCCCGCGAGGATCGGCTGATCCGGGCGCGACAGCGCATCGATGCGGTCGACCGCACGCTCGATCGCGGGCGCCGCGGCGGCCGTGGTGACGAAGGTCCCGCGCGGTGTGTGCACCGCGGTCGTGTCGTCGGCGTACAGCGCGACGAGCGCGTATGCCGCGAGCCCCGCGGCGACCGCCGCCAGCGCGCCGCGCGCCGCCACGCGCGCTGCGGGCAGGCGCTCGCCGATGCGCTCGTGCAGGATGCCGAGCACGAGCACGAGCGGTGCCGCGTAGTACGGCGCGTACGAGCCCTCGGTGGTGAACGCGTTATAGGCGCGCAGCCCCAGCGCGGCCGCCGCGACGATGAGTGCGGCGTCGGCCGGCCACGAGCCGCCCAGCGGCGACGACCCGCGGCGCACGAAGCGGATGAGCGCCCACGCGGCCACGGCGAAGCCAAGCGCCGGCAGCCAGCTCATGCCGAGCACCAGGTGCTTGGCCTCGTCCTCGATCGCGCTGCGCTGGCCGTCGAACAGGCCGGTCGCCCGCAGCGCGCCGTCGGCGAGCGCGAGGATCAGCAGGGCCGCGGCAAGCGGCCACGCGGCGCGCAGGCGGCGCGCCCGCCAGCCGTGGGCGGTGGCGACGAGCGCGGCGAGCAGCCCGCCGTAGACCGCGAAGCGCGCGACGACGCCGAAGGCGCCGTCGAGGCTGGCCGGCATCCAGTGCTCCTGCGTCTTGAAGCCGGCGACGCGGATGAAGTCCTGCGGCCAGAGATTCTCCGTGAGCAGATTCGAGGCGCCCGCCTTGGCGGCGAAATAGCCGAGCACCACCGCCGGGATGGCGATCGCCGGCAGCAGCAACCGCCACGCGGCCGCGAACGCACGCGGACGGCCAGCGACCCGCCACGTGACGATCACGTACGCGGCACCGGCGGCCGCGGCGACCGCGACGTACTCCGGACGCGTGAGCCCGACGAGCCCCGCCGCGAGCCCGGCGAGCAGCGCGCGGTCGCGAGCCAGCGCGAGCAGCATCAGCAGCAGGCAGAGGATCCCGATCGTCGCCGAGTTCGTGTGCGGCAGGACGAAGTTGAACGCGGTGCCCGAGAAGCCGATGGCCAGCAGCACGGCCGTCGCGAGCCCCGCGCCGACCGGGCGCAGCCACTGCCGCGCGAGCGCGTAGAACGCGCCGAGGATCGCCGTCGTCTGGACGAGGCCGAACAGGTAGGCGGTGGTGAAGCTCGTGCCGAAGACCTTGAACGCAGCGGCCAGGCCGTAGAGGCCGAGCGGCCCGTAGAAGTAGCGGACGTCCTGGTAGGCGACGGCGCCGCGCGCGACGCGGTCGGCCGTGGTCAGCTCCGCCCCGGCGTCGATCTCCGGCGCGCCCCACTTGCGCCAGGTCAATGCGACCATCGCGGCGAGCAGGACGAGCAGCGCGGCGAGCACGGGCTTGTCGCCGAGCTCGCGCCGGCGCGCGGGCGCGGGGTCGGCGGGGAGCGGCGCGACGTCCGCCGGGCGCGAGAGCGTCGCGCTCACGCGACGCCTCCGCTCGCCGTCCGGGCTCGCTTATTGGAGGCCGCGTGAGTCATCCTGCTGCCGATGCGGCGGCCGGGCGGGCGATCGCGCCGAGCAGGACCGCGACCTGGCGGCGCGCGAAGAGCCGCAGGCCCACGACGTAGAGGATGCTGCCGATCGCGCCGGCGAGGACCGCCCCTGCGAGCTCGGACGGAACCGTCTTGCCGACCAGCCATCCGACGCCGAAGGCCAGCCCGGACAGCGCGAGGAAGCGCGCACCGTCGAAGAACATCTCGCGGCCGATCCGGGCGGCGTCGTGACCGGCGCCGGTGACGAGCAGGACGGCGGCGAAGCAGCCCGGTGCCACGCAGAACGCCGCGACCGCGCCGTTGACGCCGAAGAGCGCGCTGCCGAGCGCCGTCGCGCCCAGGTGCACGAGCACGAGCGGGACGGCGAGTGTGTTCACGAGCCGCGCGCGGCCGAGCGCGAACATCGCCGGGCAGCAGGAAGTTGACGAGCAGCGCGGCGACCGTCCACGGCACGAGCAGCGGCCGCAGACGTGCGCAGCGTGTGGACGCCGGCGGCGTCCGAGGCTGCCCGGGAACAGCTCGTGGATCAGCGGCGCGCCCGCCGCGATGAGCGCGGCCGAGCGCCGGCGCGACGAGCAGCATCGAGTAGCGGAAGCCCTGCGGCACCGTGTCGGCGACCACCGCCCGGCGCTCGGCGCGCGCGGCGCGCGTCATGTCCGGGATGCGCGACATCCCGAGCGCCATGCCCGTGCCCGCCACCAGGTAGCTCGCGAACAGGTAGGCGTAGGAGAGCACCGTCGTGTCGCCGGTCGCCGACGTGGCTGGCGAACGACAGCGTGACGACGAAGAGCATGTTGAAGGCCAGGTAGATCGCGCGTGCGGCCGAGCAGCAGCGCCGGTGTCGCGACCAGCAGCCGCGCGCAGGCGCACGGCGCCGCTCGCTGGCGCCCAGCCCGCCCGAGAGCGCGCACGCCGACGAGCATCCACGACGATGGTCACGACCGCCATCGCGAACATCGACCAGCCGAGCGTCAGCTCGCCCGGCGGTGCCCATGACGCCAGGTAGGTCGACGAGGCCCGTGCCGGCGCCGGCGATGTACGCGCCGGCGACGAGCGATGAAGCGGTCGCGCATGGCGAGCACGGTGGCGCGCGCCCGCCGCCCACAGCTGCAACACCATCGCCGCGCCCAGCACGGGCAGCGCGTCGACGCGTGACGTTGCGCGCCCGCGCTGCCGAGAGCCCGGGCGCGAGCAGGTGCGCGACCGGGCCCGCGCCAGCGGCACCGTGGCGATCAACACCGGCAGCGCGATCAGCGCCGAGCGCGGCGGCGAACTCGCGCACGGTCAGCCGCGCGCCGGTCGACGAGCAGCGGCACGGAGGTCAGCCGCAGGCTCTGGCTGAAGACGCCGAACGTCGTGTACAGCGCGAAGGCGACGAAGAAGCCGTCGGTCCGCGTCGTTCGTGCCGAACTCGCTCAGGTACAGGACCGCCTGGATGGCCGAGGCGGCGGCCATCGCGAAGGTGGCCACCGACATCGCCAGGCCGGCGCGCGCCTTGCGCGCGACGGCGCGGCGGCTGGCCGCGACGGCGGCGGCGGCCACCGGTTCGGCACCGACAGGGATGGTGTGCGTGCTCATCACCGGACCAACGCAGGCTGGACCGGCGTTTCTCGCGTGGCCTACGGCATGCCCGCCGCGAAGTGGTGCGGCGATCGTCGTGGCGCTCAGTGCGCCGCTGTAGAGCGCCACCTCGTCGAGGTCGCCGGCGCCGAACAGGGCCGAGCCCGCCCGCGACATGAAGTACAGCGTCGAGTTGGCGAACGCGCCGGCGCCGGTCCCGCTCGACGCCCTTGCTGTAGGTCACCGGCTGGCCGTCGACGTACGGCGTGATCTGGGTTGCCGCCGGCGCGGTGGCGTCGAGCACGAACGCGTAGTGGTGCCACACGCCGGCGGTCGGCCGCGCGAAGTACGCGTTGTTGCGCGAGCGCGTCCGACGCCGATGCCGATCGCCGAACTGCCGAGCCGGCGTTGGGATCGATCAGGAAGCCGCCGGCGTTGGCGTTGAAGTTCGGGGTGAACTCCATCGCCAGGTCGTCGTTGCTGTCGAACGCGTTCCACTTCAGCCAGAACTCGACGGTCATCGTCTGGCTGCCGGTCAGGTTCAGGTTGGCGCTTGCGTAGTTGCTGACGCCGTTGAAGCGCGCGGCGCCGTTCGGCGTCGCCGGTCAGCGCGCCGGTGACGCCGAGCGTCGCCCCGCTGTTCGTCGCGGGATTCGTGCCCTTGCTGTCGGCGAAGGTCGTGCCCGGCGTGTCACCCATGCGCCAGTAGTCGAGCAGCCCCGGCCGTGCCGAGTGACGAGGTTGGCGTAGGTGTCCGCCTTCACGGTGACCGTGCGGGTCGTCGTCGTCGTCTTGCCGCCGTCGTCGGTCACGCGCAGACCGACCGTGTAGGTCGCCCGTCGCCGCGTAGGACTTCGTGGTCGTCTTCGTCGTGCCGGTGTTGGTCTCGTACGTGCCGTTGCCGTCGAGGTCCCACTCGTACTTGGTGATCGAGCCGTCGGAGTCGCTCGAGGCCGAGGCGTCGAAGCTCACGGGCTGGTCGAGCGCCGACCGTGCTCGGCGTCGCCGTGAACGACGCCGTCGGCGGCCGTTGCCCGACCGCGACGTCGTGGCTGACGGTGTCCGTGCCGTTCTGGTTGTCGATCACGCGCAGCTTCACGGTGACGGTGCGCTTCGGTCGTGTAGGTCTTGGTGGCGCTCGCCGTCGTGCCGGTGTCGGTCTCGTAGCTGCCGTTGCCGTCGAGGTCCCACTGGTAGTCGACGATCGTGCCGTCCGGGTCGTTGGAGCCGGAGGCGTTGAACGTCACCGCCTGGCCGGTGTGCGGCCGCGCTCGGGCGAGATCGTGAACGCGGCGGTCGGGCGCCGGTTGGTGCCGTTGGCGCCGTAGTGCTCGGCGATCGTCTGGGCGCTGAGCGCGGCGTTGTAGACCGCGACCTCGTCGAGCGTTGCCGGCGCCGAACAGCCCCGTGCCGGCGCGCGACATCAGGTACAGCGTCGAGTTGGCGAACTTCGCCGGCGCCGGTGCCGCTGTCGGACTTCTGTGTAGCGTCACGGCCTGGCCGTCCACGTACGGCGTGATCTGCGTCGCCGCCGGCGCCGTGCGTGTCCATGACGAAGGCGTAGTGGTGCCAGGCGCCGGCGCTCGGCCGCGCGAAGAACACGTTGTTGCGCGCGCTGCCGGTGCCGAGCGCCGACGCCGAACGTGCCGCCGTACTGCGGCGCGTTCGGATCGACGAGGAAGCCGCCGGCGGTGCCGTTGAAGTTCGGCGTGAACTCCATCGCGAGCGAGTCGTCGTTGGCGTAGGCGTTCCACTTCAGCCAGAACTCGACGGTGAGCTTCGAGGTCGACCGAGAGGTCCATCGGAGCGCTGCCGCGTCGAGCTCGTGCCGTTGAAGCTGACGGCCGTGTTCGGGTCGTTCTGGATCGCGCCCGGCACGCCGAAGCGTGCCGTTGGTGACGGTACCCGTCGCCGTGCCCTTGCTGTCGGCGATCGTCGGGCCGGCCGTCTCACCGAGGCGGTAGTAGTGCGAGATGCCGGTCGTGTGCAGAACGGCGTCGCCGTAGCTGCTCACGCCCGAGCTGTTGACGGTGACCGGGACGGTCGTCGTCGTGCTCTTGCCGCTCGTTGTCGGTGACGCGCAGGCCGACGGTGTACGTGCCCGTGGCGCTGTACGTCTTGCTCGTCGTCTTCGTCGTGCCGGTGTTGGTCTCGTAGGTGCCGTTGCCGTCGAGGTCCCACTCGTACTTGACGATCGAGCCGTCCGGGTCGGTGGAGGTCGAGGCGTCGAAGACCACCGTTCTGGTCGACGATGGCCGGGTTGGGCGTGGCCTTGAACGGCCGCGACGGGCGGCGCGTTGCCGATGAACAGCGACTGCGTCGGCCGTGTCCGTGCCGAACGAGTTGTCGGTGACCCGCAGGCCGACGTTGACGGTCTGCTCGGTGCTGTAGGTCTTCGTCGTCGTCGGCGTGCGTGGTGGTCGTCTCGTAGCTGCCGTTGCCGTCGAGGTCCCACTCGTACTTGATGATCGAGCCGTCCGGGTCGTTCGAGGTCGAGGCGTTGAACGTCACGGTCTGGCCCGATGCGCGCCGGGCTCGGCGACGTCGTGAAGGCGCGCGTTCGGGCGCCGGTTCGGTGCCGTAGGAGTGGTAGTGGTCGGCGATCGTGTCGGCGCTGAGCGCCTTGTTGTAGAGCGCCAGCTCGTCGAGCGTGCCGCTGCCGAACAGCGACGTGCCGCCGCGCGACATCAGGTACAGCGTCGAGTTGGCGAAGTTGCCCGCGCCGGTACCGCTCGCGCCTGCTTGGTGTAGGCGACCGCCTGGCCGTCGACGTATGGCGTGATCTGCGTCGCCCCGGGCGCCGTGGTGTCGAGCACGATGCGCGTAGTGGTGCCACACGCCGGCGGTGGGCCGCGCGAAGAAGACGTTGTTGCGCGAGCCGTCGCTGCCCATGCCGATGCCGAACGTGCCGCCGCCCTGCGGCGCGTTCGGGATCGACGAGGAAGCCGCCGGCGTTGGCGTTGAAGTTCGCGGTGAACTCCATCGCCAGGCGGTCGTCGTTGGAGTACGAGGTCCCAGTTCAGCCAGAACTCGACCGTGATCGACGTTGCGCGCCGAGAGGTCGAGGTTGGCCCTGCCCGAATCGCTCGCGCCGTTGAAGCAGATCGCGGTGTTGGGATCGTTGGCGGGGCCGCCGGGCACGCTCGAAGGTGCCGCCGGTGATCGTCGCCGGGCACGCCGCCCTTGCTGTCGGCGAGCGTCGGGCCGGCGGTCTCGCCCATGCGCCAGTAGTTGATCAGCCCAGCTGTGTCGAGGACCGTGTCGCCGTAGTTGCTGACGCCGCCGCTGTTGACGGTCACGGGCATCGTCGTCGTCGTCGGTCTTGACCGGCGTTCCGTTGTCGGTGACGCGCAGGCCGACGTTGTAGGTGCCCGGTCGTCGCGTAGGCCTTGTCGACGGTCTTCGTGGTGCCGGTGTTCGTCTCGAACGTGCCGTTGCCGTCGAGGTCCCACTCGTACTTGACGATCGTGTTGTCGGAGTCGCTGGAGCTCGACGCGTCGAAGTGGCACGTTCTGGCTGACCACGGCCGGGTTGGGCGTCGCGGTGAACGACGCCACCGGCGGCCGCGTTGGCGACAGTGGTCAGCGTGCGCATGGTGAAGTCGGTGGCGCCACCGTTGTCGGTGACCTTGAGATGCACGTCGAAGGTGCCCTCGGTGGTGTAGGTCTTGGTGACGCTCGAGGTGGTGCCGGTGTTGGTCTCGTAGGTGCCGTCGCCGTCGAGGTCCCACTCGTACTTGACGACGGTGCCGTCGGTGTCGCTCGAGCCCGAGGCGTTGAAGGTGACGACCGTGTTGGTGCTTGCGCCGGGTTGCGGCGTGACCGTGAACGACGCGGTCGGCGGCGAGTTGGAGCCCGCCGGGTCCAGGACGACGTCGCGTCCGGCGTGACCGGCTGTGACGCCCTGTCGGAGAGGATGTTGTACGTCGCCTGCGCGATGCGGTCGTCGTCGAGCCCGATCGCCCACTGGTTGGTGCCGGCGGCGAAGACCCACGCGCCGCTGGCCGCGCGGTACTTGACGGCGCTCGTGGTCGCCGGCTGGCCCGGCGGCGGGATCGTGTTGCGCAGGCGGCCCTCGTCGAGGATCCAGCTGTCGTCGGGGTCGGTGGTCGTCGGTCTGGGTCAGCCGCTTGACGCCGGCCGGCTGGTAGGCCAGGTACTGCGCCTGCGTCGGGATCTGCGTCCCACTCCCAGCCGACGACGTTGGCATCGCCGAGGTTGGTGGTGACGTTCTGGGAGATGCCGGTGTTGCGCCAGATGCGGTCAGCGGCGAACTCGCCGTTGGCGTTCGCGGCGGGAACGCCGAGCGCCCACATCTTGACCTCGTTGTCGCCCACGTACATGTTGCCCCAGAGCGAGTTCTCGGGCTCGTTGGGCCCGACGCGGCCGCCGGGCGGCGCGTTGGGGTCGCCGTTGGGGGCGCCGTTGTCGCGCCACGTGGTGGTCGAGTTCTCCGGATGGTCGTCGGCCGTGCCCGCGATGCCGTCGGCGCCGAGCGCGTCGTCGGCGGTGCCCTTCACGCCGTCGGGTCCCCAGTCGTTGGGCGTCGAGACGCCGTCGCCGGTCGCGCCCGTGCCCTGGACGGTCTTGTAGCAGACCAGGGTGCGCCCGCCGTCCTCGTAGCGAACCTTCCAGTAGCCGGTGTTCGAGCTGAACGAGGCGATGTTGACGCCGGCGTCGCGCGCGGCCTTGAAGCCGTGCATCTCCTCCAGCGACCAGTACTCGCTGTGGCCGGGCACGAGGATCGACTTGTGCACCTTGAGGCTGTTGGGGTTCTGGCTGACGGCGACATCGTCGGTGTAGGAGATGTCGTAGCCTTGGCGCTCGAGCCACTCGACCATGTTCTGGTCGGGGCCGAAGAAGCGGTTGCGGCTGGCGTCGGCGTTGTCGAGCGGGCGGTTGAAGGAGACCTTCACGGCGCGCTGGTCGCCGGCGACGGTGGTGATGCCGCCGTCCTTGTCGAAGTACAGCGACTTGCCGCCCCACGTGTTGTAGGCCTGGTAGCTGGCCGTCGACACGACGTACAGCCCCTTGGAGGGCACCGAGCGGTTGTCGTCGCGGACGACGAAGATGATCGTGTTCTGGATGCCGTTGTCGGTCGCGGTCAGCTTGGCCTCGTAGACCCCGGTCGCGGGCAGCGACGAGCCGGGAATCGTGTAGGTCACGGCCCAGTTGCCGCAGTCGAGCTTGCCCGTAACCGGGTCCATCGCGTTGCACGTCTGGTTGTTGTTGACCGTGACGTTGGTCGCCGATGCGGCGGCGATCCGGCGCGCGCCCGTGCCGCCGTAGTCGCCCAGGCGGTAGACGTCGATGTTGGCCTTGGACGTCGGCAGGCCGCTGAGGTTGCGGCCGATCTTCAGCTGGACGCTCTGGCCGAGGTTGTAGCTGGTCTGGACCGAGAACCCGCCGATGTTGTCGTCGTACTTGGTCATGTCGTACGCGGTCGTACCGGCGCCCATGCAGTTGTTCTCGTTGACGATCGGGTTGCCGTTGGGGCAGGTCACCGCGAGGGCGCCTGCGGGATGGACGGCAAAGCAGGCCACGACGACGGCCAGGAGCCCGGACAGGTGCAGCAACTTCTTCCCCGTGCTCGTGGACCGGTGCCGGTGGAGCCTGACAGACATGTTCACCTCGTCAAACGACGCAAAGAAGGAAGGTACGGGCGATCGGTCTCCCGATCACTGGACCAAGGGTTAGGACTCACGAGAGCGCCACGTCCACGCCGTCGCCGACGTGCAGCCGCAGCGCGCGCGGCAGCGAGAAGTCGCGGTAGACCTTGGCGTCACGACCCACGACGCTCGCCTCGAGGCGCCCGCCGATGTGCATGATGCTGGCGCCGTCGAGCAGGATCGAGTGCTCGATCTCGGCGCCCTCGACGCGCACGCCCGCACCGATCGCGGTGTACGGACCGATGTAGGCATCGACGACGCGCGCTCCGGCGCCGACGATGACCGGCCCGCGGATGACGCTGGACTCGATGTGCGCGGTCGGATGGATCACGACGCGCCCGTGGATGCGGTTGTCGCCGACCTCGGTCTCGTCGACCTCGCGCTCGACCTCGTCGAGGACGATGCGGTTCATCTCGAGCAGGTCCTGGATGTCGCCTGTGTAGCGGCGCCATTCGCGAACCGGCCGCACGTGGACGCGGCCACCTGCCCGTGGCACGTACTCGACGACGTCGGCCAGGCCCATGCCGTCGGCGCCGCCGCCGAGCGCCTGGCGAGCGCCGCGCAGCGCGCCGGGCCCGAAGAGGTAGACACCGGCGACGTCGGTGATCCCGGGCGCGACGTGCACGCCGGCCGCGCGCAGCAGCCGCTTGCTCTCGAGCTCGGCGCGCCGATGGCGCGCGAGGTGGCGGTGCACGAGCAGGACCACGTCGGGGCGCTCGTCGTCGATCAGCCCCGCGAACGACGACAGGGTGTCGCCGAGCAGGCCGTCGCCGTGCTGCAGGATGAACGGCGCGTCGTCGACGAAGGCGTGCGCGGCCTGCAGCGGGGCACCGGGCCCGTCGGCGCCGCCGACGAGGATGTGCTCCAGGCGCAGGCCCCACGTCCGGCCGTCGCCGACGGCGTCGCGGATCGCGCCGGCGGTGGCCGCACAGGAGACGATCGCGACCTCGGCGATCCCGGCCTCGCGCATCGCGCCCAGCGCGTGGAACAGGATCGGCCGGTTGGCGACCGGAACGAGCGACGTCGCGAGCCTCGGGTCGAGCGGCGGCCGCATGACCGCGTCGTCCGCAGAGGCAACGATGACTCCCTTGGCCAGCATCACGCAGGACCAACGTTGGGTAGGACGTGTTGCTCGCGCGTGAACATCAATGCTGGGTGGATGGGGAGGCCGCGTTGGCGAGAAAGCGCTGCGGTTGACCGGTGCCGTCGGCCGGCGCGACCCACACGTCGACGCCGATGCCGTACAGCAGCCGGCGGTTGTCCAGCCACTCGGCCTGGTCGTCGATCGGGCGGCGCTCGGAGATCGCGACGTCGGCGCCGGTGCGCAGGTCGTAGACGTGCAGGCGCCAGTGCCACGGCTTGCCGTCGCGGCTCTTGTAGGCGATGCGCGTGCCGTCGGGCGAGAGCGACGGGCACTCGACGCCGTCGCGCACGACCGCGAGCGAGCGCGTGCTGACGCGACCGTGGACGAGGTAGTGGTGGCTGCCGGTGGCCAGCGTCGCGTAGAACTCGTCGCTGTCCTTGGCGAACGTCACGCCCCAGAAGTTGAAGTCCTGGGAGTGGATGCGCTTGCCGTCCTTGGTGACCGTGAAGCTCTCCAGGTCGGCGATCTGGCGGCCGCTGACGAGCTCGACGAGCGTCGTGCGCGTCGAGAACTGGCCGGCCTCGGTGTAGGAGTCGCCGGTGACGAAGGTCGTCATCGCGCCGATTCGCCCGTTGGGCGCGACGCGCGCGCGGCTGGGCAGGCCGGTGAGCGTCAGCGTGTGCTTGACGCGCATCGAGCTGTCGAGCACCAGCGTCTTGAACTCGACGCCCGAGCGCCCCACGGTCAGGCACAGCGCGTGGCCGCCCGCCGCGTAGAAGCGCAGGCAGGCCGGGCCCTCCTGCAGGCGCGGGCGCCCGCTGCCGTCGGGGCCGACGCGATAGACGCGGCCCTCGAGCGTGGCGCGGTTGGGATCGACCGCACGCACGAGCACCGACTTGGGGCGCGGGCCGGCCGCGACCGAGCTGAGCTTGAGCGCGGGGCGCGCCTCGGTGGTGCCCGCCAGCGTCGCCACCTTGGGCTGCTTGCGCGAGCTCATCGCGGCCACGACGACGTAGGCCACGGCGCCGACGGCGCACAGCGCGGCGACGAGGGCGACGAGCAGGTTGCGGTTACGCACCAACGGGGACCGCCTCACGGCGCACCACGACGGCCACGGCCCAGACGATCGCGGCGGCGAGGATGCCCGCGAACGCGAGGACCGCGACGTCGACGCCGCCGAGCGTCCAGAGCGCGCCGAACGCCACCGCGCCGAACAGGCGCGCGCTGGCGACGACGGCGGTGAGCAGGCCCATGCCGCTGGCGCGCAGCTCCTCGGGCAGCAGCGTGCTGGTCAGCGCCATGACGACGCCGTCGGTGGCGGCGTAGAAGGTTCCGAACGCGGCCAGGTAGAGCACCAGCGCGAACGGCGAGATCGAGGAGACCAGCAGCGAGCTGTAGACGCAGAGCAGCAGCACGTAGCCGCCGACGAAGACGCGCCCGCGCCCGACGCGATCGGCGAGCTTGCCCATCGGGACGGCGAGGACCATGAAGACGATCGCCGTGCCCACGAAGAGCAGCGGCAGGTAGCGCGGGGCGAAGCCGATGCGGTTCTGCAGGCCCAGGTACAGGAAGCCGTCGCTCAGCGTGGCGAGGGAGAGCCCGGCGGCCGCGAGGGTCAGGTTGCGGAAGGCCGGCACGCGCAGCAGCCCGAGCGCGCGCGTCATCGCCGCGCGGCGCGACAGGGGGTCGGCCGGCGCGGCGGGGACGTCGCGCACGAGCAGCGAGATCACCGCGACGCCGACGATCGCGAAGCAGAAGCTCACGACGAAGACCGTGTCGTAGCGCCGCGGCGCTGCCGCGAGCAGGCCGAAGGCCAGCAGCGGCCCGATCATCGCGCCCATGGTGTCCATGGCGCGGTGCACACCGAAGGCGGCGCCGAGCGCCTTGGGGTGGGCGCTCAGCGAGATCATCGCGTCGCGCGGAGCGGTGCGGATCCCCTTGCCCACGCGATCGACGTAGACGACCGCGCTCAGCGCGGCCAGGCTGGAGCCGACGAGCAGCAGGCCGAGCTTGCAGACCGCCGAGATCGCGTAGCCGGCCACGGCGACCGGCTTGTGGCGGCCCTTGCGGTCCGCTGCCACGCCGGCGAGCAGCCGCATGAACGCCGTGGCGCCCTGGTAGATGCCGTCGACGATGCCGAACTGCAGCGGCGACGCCCCGAGGGCGAAGACGATGTAGATCGGCAAGATCGTCGAGACCATCTCGCTCGAGATGTCGGTCAGCAGGCTGGTGGCGCCCAGCAGGATGACCGTGCGCCCGATGTGCTCGCGGATCCTGACCCGCGAGCCCTCCGCAGTGCGCCGACCCCCGCGCTGGACGACGACCTGCGCGCTCTCGACTTGGTACATCGCTCAGGCCGCGGCCACCAGCGGTGTGGCCGACGGCTCGCCCGGCAGGTGCAGGCGCTCGGAGGTCTCGGCCGCGACCTGCTCTGCCAGGCGCACGACCGAGTCGCCGTTGAGCAGCCGCGGGTAGACCTGGCTGGCGGAGGCGAGACCGAGGCCCTCGATGCCGGGCCAGATCGGGGCGGTGCGCGGCTGGTGGCCGCGGGCGTGGACCGGCTCGACGAGCGGCGCGCGCTGGACGGTCCAGTCGACGACGTCCTCGTCGGTGAAGTCGGGTACCAGCTTGCGCAGCATCCCGATGAAGCGCTCGTAGATCGTGCGATCGTCGGCGCCGAAGGTCTCCGAGGAGGCCTCGCAGTACTTCGGCAGGTAGGCCAGCCGCAGCCCGTCCGTGTGCTCGGTGCCGACGACGTGCGAGGTCTCGACGACCGTCGTCATCGGGGTCGGGTCGCAGATGTTGATCGAGTAGTACGGCGTCAACGAGCGGCGCAGCTTGAGGATCAGGCAGACGACGCCCAGGTAGCGGCGCGGGTAGGCCTCGAGCAGGAGCTCGCCGACCTCCCCCGGGATCAGGCGCTTGAGCGCGGGCGGCTGCAGCGTCGACAGCGTGAGATCGAAGCGCTCGGCCTCGCCGTCGACCATGACGCCGGCCACGCGGCCGTCCTCCCAGAGCAGGCCCTCGACGCCGGCGTCCAGGCGAATGTCGGCCCCGAGCTCGCGGGCGCGCGCGCCCGCCGCCTCGATGAGGCGCTCGTGGCCGCCGCGCAGGCAGCCCATCGTCTCGCCCGAGCCCTGCGACGTCCGCGCCGAGCGCATGCGGTTGGTGCGCGCCCACAGGTAGGTCGCGGGCAGCTCGTCGTGGTCGGAGTCGAAGCGCGAGTCCAGCAGCGGGCGCCAGACGCGCTCGTAGACCGTGTCGCCGCAGTGGCGGCGCAGCCACTGCTCGAGCGACGTGTTCTCGAGCGCGCTGTAGTCCTTGCGCAGCTGGCACTGGGCCACGAACCACGCCAGGCGCGCACGCCCGACGGGAGACAGCGGCGGGAACTTGGCGAAGTCGGCCAGCCCGTTGAACGGGTACATCTCGCCGTCGGCGAAGAAGCCGACGCCGACCGGCGAGAAGCTCAGGTCGTCGCGCAGGTCGAGCTCGTCGACGAGCGACAGCATGCGCTCGTCGGAGGGCACGATCACGTGGTAGAAGCGGTCGATCCGGTGGCCGTTGAAGTCGAAGGCCCCGGCCAGGCCGCCCAGCGACGGGCCGCGCTCGAGCAGCGTGACGCGCGCGCCCTGCTGCTGCAGGCGGAGCGCCAGGATGGTGCCGAGGATGCCGCCCCCGACGATCCCGACCCGGCGGCTCATGCGACCTCCTCGAGATGAGGCTTGGCGCTCTGCGCGGACTCCTCGACGGCGCTCAGCGGCGACAGCGGCGGCGGCTGGATGCGGCCGACGATGTGCGCGGCCATCAGGCGCCCGTAGGCGATGACGGTCGGCTTCAGGTTCATCTTCGAGACGCCCAGGCGGCGGCTCCAGTCGTTGACCGTCGAGACCTCCTCGACCGTCGCGCCCGCGTTGTAGAGCTTGAGCAGCAGCTCGACGTTGGCGGCGAAGCCGGGCTCGCGCACGAGCAGCCAGCCGTAGGTCTCGGCTGCCTTGCGCAGCGTCCCGGCGCGGTAGACGCGGTACAGCGACGACAGCGTGTGGATCTCCTTGAGGCCGCCCACGTAGCGGAAGGAGTTCGACACCGCCTTCGACGCGGCCAGGCGCCACGGCGCGACGCCGACGATCCGGCCGCCGGGCGCGTAGACCGAGGCGAGCACGACGTCGGCGCCCTGGCGGAACTTGTCGAGCATGCGCGGCAGGTCGTCGAGGTCGGACGTGTTGTCGCCCTCGATCGTCACGATCGCGTCGTCGTCCTGGGACTCGCCGAGCGCGGCGCGCAGGCCCGAGTTGATCGCCGTGCCCAGGCCGCGATTGACCTGGTGGCGGACGACCGCCAGGTGCAGGCCGTCGCGGTGCGCCTCGATCGCCTCGGCCGTGCCGTCGCTCGAGCCGTCGTCGACGAAGATGATGCGCGCGCCGAGCTCCCGGGCCCGAGGGCCGAGATCGGCCATCAGGTTCGGGATGTTCTCGGCCTCGTTGTAGACAGGGATGACGAAGCGGATCACGGCGGCTGCTCCTACGCGGCCACGGCCGCGTCAACGAGCGGGCGTCGTGCGACGGCGCCGAACCCCCATTGACCGACCTCGGTTGTCTTGATGTCGCTGTAGCCCAGCTCGCGGTACCAGCCGGCCAGCTCGTCGGGCGTGTGCTCCCAGCGGTAGCGGCAGGTGAACGAGTCGAGCATCGTCACGAGCTTCTCGTGACGGTTCAGGCGCGTGGCCGGGTCCTGCTTGCCGCGGCGGATGCGGATCTCCTGGCGCAGCATCGACTGCGGCAGCAGCCCGATGACCGCGGCGTGCTTGATCGGCGCGGGCATCCGCGACATCCACTTGCGCACCCACAGCTTGCCGTTGACCACGGGGCCGGGCACGTGGTGGTAGAGCCAGACGAAGATCGTCCCGCCCGGCGCCAGCGCGGGCACCAGCTTCTCGAAGGTCGCCTTCGTGCTCGGCGTGTGGTGCAGGACCCCGGCGCAGAGGATGACGTCGAAGGTGTTGGCCTTGAACGGCGGGCGCATCAGGTCGGCCTGCGCGTAGTGCACGCGGCCGGTGCCGTGGTCGGCGAACCACGCGTTGGCCTGCTCGACCTGGCCGCCGATGTCGGTGGCCAGCACCTCGCAGCCGTACTCGCTGATCGCGTTGGACAGCGCGCCGTTGCCGCAGCCCGCGTCGAGGACGAGCTTGCCCTCGAGGTCCTCGGCGGTGAGCGCGGTGTGACGCAGGAAGTCACGCTTGCGCTCGGCCACCGTTTCGCCCCACGTGCGGTCGCGCTCGTAGTCGAAATGGCTCCACTCGCGGCTGAAGCTGTCGTGGATCGACTGCGCGTCGCGCGTCAGTCCATCGCCGTTGAGCCGCGCCACGCCGTTGACGATCGGAAAGCTGTGGCCCTCCTCGCAGTACACCGTCGCGTCGCGCTTCTCGAGGTCGCTGCCGCAGTGGGGGCAGTCGAGCCAGTCGAGCACCTTCGCATCCATCGAAGTCGTTCCTTTCGTGGTCAGGCGGCGACCGCGAGCGGCGCCGGGCTGGGCATGTCGAGGAGGGTCACGGGGCGGGAGTTGGCGGCCGAGTCGCGCACGGCGAGCGCGGCGATGAGCGCGCGGCAGCCGTCGTAGGCCGAGATCGGCTCGGGCGTGTCGTCGCGCAGGCAGGCGGCGAACGCCTCGAGCTCGGCCTTGAGCGGCTCGACGCGGCGAAGGGCGAAGCGCAGGGCGGCGCCCTCGGCGTCGCCCCGGATGCGGGCGAGCTCGTCCCAGCCGGACTGCGAGGTCGTCGACTCGGTGAACCAGACGTCCTGGGTCAGGTAGGAGGCGGTCAGCATGCCGCCCTCGCCGATGACCGAGATCTCGCGGCGCTTCTCGGGCGTCAGCCAGTTGACGTCGAGCAGGCCGAACGGGCCGTCGTCGCCGAAGCGCAGCAGGCAGGTGATCATGTCCTCCTGCGAGGGGTGCGAGCACTGCGCCCCCTCGGCGTAGACGCGGCTGATGTCCCGCCCGAGGACGAACTGCATGATGTCGAGGTCGTGCGTGGCCAGGTCGATGGCCACGCCCGCGTCCTGGATGCGCAGCGGCATCGGGCCCACGCGCGTGGCGTGGACGCGGAAGACCTTGCCGATGCGCCCGTCGGCGACGAGCTCGGCGAGCTTGCCGACCGCCGGGTTGAAGCGCTCGACGTGGCCGACCATCAGCTTGACGCCGGCGGCGCGGGCGGCTGCCGCCATGCGCAGGCCATCCTCCAGCGAGGTCGCGATCGGCTTCTCGACGAAGACGTGCTTGCCGGCCGCGATGGCCTCCAGCGCGATGCTCGCGTGATGCTGCGACGGCGCGGTGATGCAGATCGCGTCGACGTCGCTGCGCTGCACGAGCTCCTTGGGGCTGCGGAAGTGGGCGATCGGCCGGCGGCCGATGCGCTCCTTCGCCAGCGCCTCGTTGGGCTCGGCGATGCCGACCACGTGCGCGCCCTCGATGTGCTCCCACGTCTCCAGGTGGTAGGTCCCCATCCGGCCGACGCCGACGATTCCGATCGCCAGATCGCTCATGCTGCTTCCTCCAGCTCGCTCCCTGCCAGTTCCACGACGAGCTCCGCAATGCGATGCGCGGCGCGGCCGTCTCCGAAGATCTGCGGGCGCTCGGCCGGCCGCGGGCGGGCCAGCGCCGCGGCGAACGCCTCGGGGTCGACGCCGACGAGCGTGTTCCAGCCGGCGGCGACGGTGTCGACCCACTCGGTCTCCTCGCGCAGCGTGATGCACGGGACGCCCCACAGGTAGGCCTCGCGCTGGACGCCGCCGGAGTCCGTCGCGATCGCCTGGGCGCCGCGCTCGAGCTCGAGCATGCGCGTGTAGGGCACCGGCGCGACGAGGTCGACGTTGCCCGGGACGTCCAGGCCCCAGGTCTTGAGCGCCGCGCGCGTGCGCGGGTGGACCGGGAAGACGACGCGCCAGGGCGAGCGAGCCAGGCAGTCCAGGACCGCCTGCAGGCGCTCGGGTGCGTCGGTGTTGTAGTTGCGATGGACCGTGGCCAGCAGGAACTCGCCCTCGGCGGGCACGACCTGCGGGCGCCAGCGCTCGAGCGTGTCGCACAGCGGATCGCCGGTGACCTCGACGCGCCCCGCGACGCCCTCGGCGAGCAGGTTCGCGCGCGCGCCCGGCGTGGGCGCGAGCAGGAGGTCGGCGAGACGATCGGTCTCGATGCGGTTGTGCTCCTCGGGCATGTCGTCGCGGTAGGACCGAAGGCCGGCCTCGACGTGCACGAGCGGGATGCCGGCGGCGACCGCCGCGCGGGCGCCCGAGAGCGTCGCGTTGGTGTCGCCGCGGACGACGACCGCGTCGGGCCGCTCGATCGCGATGACCTCGGCCAGGCGCTCCTGGCCCAGCTGAAGCTGCTCGTCGCGCGGGCGCGAGCCGACGCCGAGGTTGTGGTGCGGCTGCGGCAGGCGCGTCGCGTGGATGTGGGCCTCCGACATCGCCTCGTCGTAGTGCTGTCCGGTGTGGACGAGGATCTCGTCGGCGATCGCGGTCAGCGCCTCTGAGACGGGCGCGGCCTGCATGATCTCGGGCCGCGCGCCGATGACGGAGAGGATGCGGGTTCGTCCTTTCATCACCCGATGAACGGGGCGTCGAGGGCATTCCTTCCGCGCCGTTTCGCGGGGTTTGGGGGCCGTCCGGGGGCCGCGGGTTGCGCGCTCTCCGCGCCACGCCGGCCGCCCCGCGCGGCCAGGGCAGTGAGGGGTCAGGCCTCTCCGCCCGCGCCACCACCGGCGGGGGTCCCCGTGCGCGGTGTCTGCGCAGCGGCGCGCGTGTGTCGGCACAGGGCGCGCGTGTTTCGCAACACCTTCACGCGTTCGCATACCGAACGTCGACTCCGTCGCGAATATCGCGACGGAGTCGACACTCGATTGCACGCGCGCCCGTTGGGCCGGCCGAAGTGTTGCGAAACACGCACAGCCAGCGGCCCGCGCCGCCCGCCGCTCGCGACGAGGCACGACGCCACGACGGCGCGACCCCAGCGGCTTCTCCCCCTCTCTATGAAGGAGGGGTTGGTGTCGAGTGTTGGGGTGTGTGGGTGTTGGGTGGGCTCCTTGGGGGGTTCCCCGTGTGGGCG
>CAVXTB010000023.1:0-11910 GCA_963764585.1 uncultured Actinomycetes bacterium | reverse complement strand
AGCCCGTGGCTCGTGACCTCGACCGTCTCGCCGTCGACCGCGACGCGGTGGCGGTCCGGCGCGACCTGTGACACGGCCAGGCGGTAGGACTGCCCGCGATGGCGAAGCTCGACCGTCCGGATGAGATCGGCGCCGGCCTGCGGGCGCCCGCGGCGCGCGAACGCGTAGAAGCGTGCCCGGTCGGCAGCCGTCGCGCCGTCCGCCAGGGCGATCGCAGCCTGTAGCAGCGCGACATCGGCGTGGCGCACCGGGACGATCTCCCCGCTGAGGTCCAGGCGGTCGAGCCATGTCGTGTCGACGTCGCCCGAGCGGACCTCGGGACGGTCGAGCAACTCGAGCAGGAAGCCCTGGTTGGTCGTGCCACCGTCGACGACCACCATCGTCTCGGCCAGCGCGCGGCGCAGGCGCGCGAGGGCCTCGTCGCGGTCGTTGCCCCAGGTGGTGACCTTGGCGATCGTCGGGTCGAACCCGGCGGGGATGACGTCGCCTTCGGCGAGGCCGGTGTCGACGCGCACGCCAGGGCCGGTGGGCAGGCGCAGCAGGGCGATCCGGCCGGGCGCGGATCTGAAGCCCAGGGCCGGGTCCTCGGCGCTGAGGCGCGCCTCGACGGCGTGGCCCGTCGGCGCCGGCGGCTCGCCTTCCAACCGCCCGCCCGCCGCGACGTGAAGCTGAAGCTTGACGAGGTCGAGGCCGGTGACCGCCTCTGTGACCGGGTGCTCGTCCTGCAGCCACGCGTCGACCTCCATGAACGAGAAGGCCTGGGTCGCCGGCTCGTAGAGGAACTCGACCGTGCCGGCGCTGCGGTAGCCGGCGCGCAGCGCCAGGCGCCGCGCCGCGTCCAGGACCTCGCGCTCCCGCTCGGGCGCGAGCGCTGGGCTCGGCGACTCCTCGATGACCGTCTGGCTGCGGCGCTGGCACGAGCAATCGCGCACGCCGACCGCCCACGCGCCGCCGCGGCCGTCGGCGATCACTTGCACCTCGACGTGGCGCGCCGGCGCCACGAGCTTCTCGAGCAGCACGGTTCCGTCCCCGAAGGCCTGCTTGGCCTCGGACTGCGCGCTGGCGAACGCGTCCGGAAGCGCTTCGGGCTCGTCGACGCGGCGCATGCCCGGCCCGCCGCCCCCCGCCGTCGCTGTGATCATCACCGGGAAGCCGATGCGCGCGGCGTGCCGGAGCGCCTCGTCGACGGTCGCGACGGGACCGCCGCTCCACGGCGCCACCGGCACACCGGCTTCTTCGGCGAGCCGCCTCGCGGCGATCTTGTCGCCAACCACACGCATGGTCGCTGCGTCAGGCCCGACGAACACGATGCCGAGCCGCTCGCACAGTTCGGCGAATCGGGCCTGCTGCGCGACGAAGCCCCACCCGACCCAGACCGCATCGGCGCGCGCCTCGCGCAGGGCGCGCTCCAGCGCCTCGTGGTCGAGGTAGCCGCCGTCGAGCGCGACCGCCTCGTCGGCGTGGCGGACGAACATCGCGTCGCGCTCGGGCTCCGTGTAGAGCGCGATGACGCGTATCGGCTCGGGGCGGTGGACGTTGAGCTCGCGCACGGCGTGGATGACCCGCATAGCGGGCTCGCCGCGGTTGACGATCGCAAGGCGGGAGAACGGGCGCTGCATCGCTCAGGCGCCCGTCGCCGGGCGGATCGGCGCGAGCTCCTCGGGAAACTCGTCGCGCTGGTCGAGCGCGATCACGACGCTGTCGGGACGGTCGCGCTCACGGTCCGTGAACCTCTCTCTCGGATGGGTGGTTCACCGCACGTTCACGCTTGCCGGCCGATCACTCATCGGCCCCCTCCCGCGCATGTCCTGCGGAGAACTACGCGTCACGGGCGATCGCCTGATCTAGGACGGACCCGCCTCCATCCATCGGGGAGGCTGCGCCGATCGGATGCGGCTCCTCACGGATGCGCCGATGACCGGGACGGACGTACGCTTGCGTCCACGACATGCCCTCCACGGTCTCCGAACCGCCGCGGGCCGCCGCGTCAGCCTCGACCGTCGACGATCGGGACGTCGTCCTGCGTGACGGCTCCACCGTCCACCTGCGCCCGACCGGCCCCGGAGACGTGGAGGGCGTCGCCGCCTTCCTTCGCGGCCTGTCGCCGGAGGCGAGCTGGTTCCGCTTCCTCGGGTCGAGCCCGCCAGTGGACCACGCGGCGCGGGCACTCGTCGAGCGCGGCACCGGCCTGGCCGCCGTCACCGGCCCTGAGGAGACGGTCGTCGCGCACGCTTGCTTCATCCCCGAGACACACGATCGCGCCGAGCTCGCCGTCGCGGTCGCGGACGCCTGGCAGGGTCAGGGCATCGCCACCCTGCTGCTGGCGCACCTCGCTCAGCTCGCCGAGGCGAGTGGCATCGTGACCTTCGAGGCGTGGGTGCATCCGGCCAACCACCGGATGCTGCATGTGTTCCGCGACTCGGGCTTCCCCATCAAGGTGCGTTCCGAGCCGGGCGTGCTCTTGATCGAGCTGCCGTCCCAGCTGGGGCAGGAGGCCATCGACCACTTCGAGGAGCGCGACCGGATCGGTGCCGTGGCCGCGGCGCGCCACGTCCTCGAGCCCTCCTCGATCGCGGTGATCGGCGCCTCGCGCCGGCGGGCAAGCGTCGGCGGGACGGTCGTCCGCAATCTCGTGGCCGGCGCGTTCGCCGGGCCGATCTACCCGATCAACCCGCACGCGAAGACCATCGCCGGCCGGCGAGCCTACGCATCCATCGCGGACGTCCCCGGTCCGGTGGACCTGGCCGTCATCGCCGTCTCCGCGCCGCTTGTAGTAGGAGTGGCGCGGGAGTGCGAGCTCAAGGGTGTCAGCGCGCTCGTCGTGCTCTCGGGCGGCTTCGGCGAAGCCGGCCCGGAGGGCGAGGCGCGGCAGGCGGAGCTGCTGCGCATCTGCCGGGAGACGGGCATGCGGCTCGTCGGGCCCAACTGCCTCGGCGTGCTCAACACCTCCTCCGCGGTCCGGATGGATGCCACGTTCGCGCCGGGTCGTCCACCGGCGGGCCGCATCGCGTTCGCCTCTCAGAGCGGCGCTTACGGCATTGCCGCGCTCGACCATGCCGCGCGTAGGGGCCTTGGGCTGTCGTCGTTCGTCTCGATGGGCAACAAGGCTGACCTGTCGGGCAACGACTTCCTGCGCTTCTGGGAGCAGGACGGGGGCACCGACGCCGTGCTCCTGTATCTCGAGTCGCTCGGGCACCCGCAGCGCTTCGGCCAGATCTGCCGGAGGCTGACCGCCTCCAAGCCGGTGATCGTCGTGAAGAGCGGGCGCAGCGCGGCGGGGCGGCGCGCCGCGTCGTCGCATACCGGCGCTCTGCTGCAGGGCTCGGAGGCGGCGGTCGACGCGCTCTTCGACCACGCGGGCGTGATCCGCGTGGAGACCCTGGACGAGCAGCTCGACGTCGCCGAGCTGCTCGCCCACCAGCCGCTGCCGCGGGGCGAGTGCGTGGCGATCGTCACCAACGCCGGCGGACCGGCGGTCTCGTGCGTGGATGCCGGCATGGCGGCCGGCCTGCGGGTCGAGCCGCTCACGGAGGACACTCGCCGGGCGCTCGCCGATCACCTACCGCATGCGGCGGCATTGACCAACCCGGTCGACATGCTCGCCGCCGCCACGAGCGCGGACTTCCGTCGGACGATCGAGACGGTGGCGGCCGACCCGGGAGTGGACGCGATCATCGCGATCTTCCTCCAGGCGCTCCCGGGGCGAGGCGCGGACATGGTGCTGCGCGCGGTCCGAGCTGCCGCCCGCCGGACGGACGTCCCGGTCTTGGCGGCCCTGATGACCGCTCGGCCAGCCGGCGCTAGCGACGGGATCGAGGACGCCGTTCCGGTCTACGCCACGCCCGAGCACGCCGCACGGGCGCTCGGGCACGCCGCGCGCTACGCCAGGAACCGGCGCCGCCGCGCGCGGGACGTCGGCCCGCCGCGGGGTATCGACTCCGACGCAGCGGCCGTGCTCCTTGCGAAGGCGCTGGGTGCCGGCGGCGGCTGGCTCGGCTTCGAGGAGGCGATGAGGCTGCTCCAGGCGTACGGCGTGCCGGCGGTGCGCGCCCACGTCGCCGGCTCTGCGCATGCCGCCGGGCGCTGGGCGGCCACCGCAGAAGACGAGGTCGCGCTCAAGGCGATCGTGCCGGGCCTCTTGCACAAGCACGATGCCGGCGCCGTTCGCCTGGGCCTGCGCGGAGCCGGCGCGGTCGCGCGCGCCGCGCGCGAGCTGCGCTCGTCGCTGCAGGCGGACGGCCATGACCTGGACGGCTTCGTCGTCCAGGAAATGGCCCCGCAGGGCGTGGAGATGCTCGTTGGCGTCGTCTCCGATCCGCAGCTCGGACCCGTCGTGGCCTGCGGCGCAGGCGGGACGGCGGTTGAGCTGCTGGGAGACGTGCAGGTTCGCCTGGCGCCGGTGGCGCCGATCGAGGCGACCGGCATGATCCGCGCCCTACGCACCTTCCCGCTGCTCGACGGCTTCCGCGGCGCTCCCCGTGCCGACGTCTCGGCCCTGGAGGACATCGTCGTGCGCATCGGCTGGCTGGCCGCCAACCATCCTGAGATCGCCGAGCTCGACCTCAATCCGGTGGTCGTCACACCGACCGGCGCGATGGCCGTCGACGCTCGAGTGCGCGTGGAGCGTCCCGCGCGCCGCCCGCCCTACCCCGCGGTCGGCCGCTGAGCTTGCGTCTCGCCCGAAGCTCGTGGTCGATCAGTCGCCGAACGTCTCGATGCGAGCGGCGGACGCATCGAGCAGCTTCTGCGCGAGGTCGAACAGAGCGCGGGAGGCCGAGAGCTCCTCGCGCGCGATCGGGACGTCGGGGTCTCCGGGGGCGCGCCTGGCCTCACCGAGGCCATGGAAGGGCATCCCGCCCAAGTCGAAGACCGCCTCCGCGCACGTTCGGTCTCCGTCTTCGGTGAAAACAATTTCGGCGTGCGAGGTCAAAACGGACATCGCCGACTCCTTCCTGCTGGCGTCCCGCTCGTGTTCTAGGCGAAGACCGGGAAGCGTCGCTGCTTGGCGAGGCGATCCATTCCGGCCTGGATTGCGGATTGCACTTCGCGATAGATCGAGGCGACGTACTCGCCATCGTTGACCCGCTCGGGGTCATGGTCGACGTGAATCGGCTCCAGCAGCTCGGTGCGGATCTTCGCCGGCAGCGGAAGGTGCGTGGGAATCGTCTCGATCGTCAGGCCGAACGGGAAGCCGAGCACGATCGGCAGTCTCGAGCCGCGAAGCTTCGTCTTCAGCCCGCTGACGCGGTCGAGTCCGTTCGCGATCCAGCGGCCCTCGGACACGATGAATGCGGTGTCGTGCCCGCCGACGGTGGCCACCGGAACGATCGGCACCCCGGAGCGGATCGCGGTGCGTACGAAGCCCATACGCCCGCCGAGGACAGCCTCGTCGCGCCTGCGCCAGTTGCGCATCGCGTCGACGTCGCCCCCCGGCCAGATGACCACGTCGCACCCTGCGCTGAGCGCTGCGCTGACGCCTTGTCGGGAGGCTGGGATCACGCCGGCCTGGCGGAAGTAATCGCCGAGTCCGGGCGTGGCCATCAGGACATCGTGAGCGGTCGCATGGAGCACGCGCTCGGTGCCGAATCGCCGCCACCAGTTGAACACGAACGTCCACGCGTCCATCGTCAGCGACCCTCCTGAATGATTCCCGATCAGCAGTGAGGTCTCCTCCGGCAGTCGCTCCCAACCGGACGTCTCCAACCGGAAGTAGTACTTGCACAGGGCATCCCAGACGGGCTTCTGAGCCCGCATCAGTGTCTGGTTGGGGCCCTCGAGGGCGTGTTCGGTAGCGGCGGCGACGCGCCTGGCGATGAGGCCTTCGATGCCCCGTTTGGGTTCGCGCTCGGCGCTCACGGACTCGGGCACCACGGCCGGGTCCGGGGCCGGCGGGCCGTTGCCCCTGTCCGGCGTCGTCGCGCGCGGGAGCGAGCCGTTGTGCTTCGGAGTTGCGCGTCGTGCCGCACGGTCGGGCTGAGCCCCTTGCCGGGGCGGTGGTGCAGAGGTGCTTGCCATGAAGACCCTCCTCCTCGGCGCGTGGAGCACACGTTCTGGGTCGCCGATCGTTCGAAGAGACCCGAGGATCCCCCACTGAGGGCGCCGCGACATCGGGATGAGACCCCCGACCTCATGCGGAAGACCCGCAGCAGGCGGGTAGTCCCTACGCACCGCGGTGCGATCTTCCACCGATGGCAGCCGGCGGGGCAGCGCGTACCGTGACCCTGAACGACCCGAGGAGCCGCGATGCCCGGCACCGACCAGCTAACGGCGCTAGACGCCGCGTTCCTGGAGCTCGAGCAGGCCGATGACGGCGCGCTGATGCATATCGGCGCCGCGCTTGTGTTCGACCCGATCCCCGGCGGTGGGACGCCGGCGATCGGGGAGGTGCGCGAGCACCTCGAACAGCGCTTGGAGCTGTTGCCTCGCTATCGCCAGAAGCTCGACGCCCCCCGCACGGGCGGACTCGCCTGGCCGTCCTGGGAGCGCGATCAGCGCTTTGAGATCGACGCGCACGTTCGTCATGCGACGCTCCCGTCGCCCGGGGACGAACCCGAGTTCCTGGACTGGATCTCGGATTTCTACTCGCATCGCCTGGATCGCGGCCGTCCGCTGTGGGAGATCGTGCTGCTCGACGGTCTGACGGGCGGGCGTTGGGCGTTGGTGTCGAAGACCCACCATTGCCTGGTCGACGGCGTCGGCTCGGTCGACGTTGCCGACCTGCTGCTCGGCGCAGAGCCCGCGCCGCTCGAGCCGTCAGCGCCCCATGTGCCGGTGTCGGGCTTGGCGTGGCTCGGATGGCTCCAGCACCCACCCGAGCCTGTCGGCCAGGTGGCCGCCGCCGGCCTCGCGGCCGCTCGGGCCGGCGCGCACGCGCTGATGCATCCGGGTGAGGCGTTGGAACGCTCGCGGGCGGTGATCGATCTGCTCGTCCGTGACGAGCTGATCGCGGCGCCGCACTCGAGCCTGAACGTGCCGATCGGCGCCACCCGACGGATCGCGACGGTTCACGTTGAGCTCCAGGAGCTGAAGGAGGTCCGTGCTGCACTCGGCGGCAGCGTCAACGACGTCGTGCTGTGTGCCGCCACCGGCGCGTTGCGCGAGCTGCTGCTCGAGCGCGGCGAGGACCCGCCGCGCCAGGGACTGCGCGCGATGGTGCCGGTGAACATCCGTCGCGAGGGAGAACGTGGCGAGCTTGGCAACAAGGTCTCCTCGCTGTTCGTCGAGCTGCCGGTGGCGGAGGCGGACCCGCTGCGCCGCTACGAGCTGGTGCGCGACACGGCGGCGGAGCGGAAGGCCGGCGGGCAGGCGCTGGCCGCCGGCGCGGTGACCGGGCTGACCGAGTTCGCGCCGCCGGTGCTCCACGCGGGCCTCGCGCGGGCGATGTCCGCGAAGCGGCTGTTCAACGTCACGATCACCAACATCCCCGGCTCTCCGCGTCGCGTGTACGCGTTCGGCGCGCCGATGGTCGATGTCGTGCCGATCGTGCCGCTCGCGGCCGAGCACACGGTCGGGATCGCCGCCGTCTCCTACGCCGGCGGGGTCACGTTCGGGTTGTACGCCGATCGCGCCGCGATGCCCGACCTCGATGTGCTCAGGGACGCCCTCGCCACGTCCCTGCACGAGCTTGCGGCGCTGGCGCACGCGCCAGCGGCGGCACGTTGAGTGTTCGTCCCCGCTCGGATCGCCGGCTCCGTAGTTGCCCGCTGCGCCTCTGCACCGATCCCCGATGAACAGCACAGCCCACGCGCCGATCATGGGCCATCACCTACGCCCCAGGAGGAACCGCGACCATGGCGACCACCGCCCCCCAGTTCGAGGCAACCCAGACTCCTACGACGACGTATCGTGCGGCTGTCGTCCATGACTTCCACAGCCCGCTGACGGTCGAGCAGGTGGCGCCACGCGAACTGGAGCCCGGCCAGGTGCGGGTCAAGGTGGAGGCTTCGGGCCTCTGCCACACCGACATCCACGCCGCCCACGGCGACTGGCCCGTCAAGCCGTCTCCCCCGTTCGTTCCCGGGCACGAGGGCGTCGGGATCGTCACCGAGATCAGCCCGGACGTGACCGAGGTCGCCGTCGGCGACCGGGTCGCAATGCCGTGGCTGGGGTACGCGTGCGGCACGTGCGACCACTGCGTCTCCGGGTGGGAGACGCTCTGCCTCGAGCAGAAGAACATGGGCTACTCGATCGACGGCGGGTTCGGCGAGTACGCCGTGGCCTACGGTCGCTACGTCGTCAAGGTTCCCGATGGGCTCGATCCCTTCGACGCTGCGCCGCTCACCTGCGCAGGCGTCACGACCTACAAGGCCGTCAAGGTCGCGGGCACGCGCTCGTCCGACCTCGTCGCCGTGTTCGGCGTGGGCGGGCTCGGCCACATGGCGATCCAGTACGCGGCGATCGCCGGCGCGCGGGTCATCGCGGTCGACCTCATCGACGAGAAGCTCGAGCTCGCTCGCGAGCTCGGCGCGGAGTTCACGATCAACGCGACGAAGGAAGACCCGGCCGAGGCGATCCAGCGCCTCGGCGGCGCCGACCAGGCGATCGCGCTGGCCGTCTCACCGCGCGCGTTCGAGCAGGCCTACGCCTCGCTTCGCCGCGGCGGCACGCTGGTCTTCGTCGCCCTCCCCGCCGACAACGAGGTCAAGCTCCCGATCTTCGAGACCGTCCTCAACGGGATCACCGTCGTCGGCTCGATCGTCGGAACCCGCAGCGACCTGCGCGAGGTCTTCGAGCTGCACGCCGCCGGCAAGACGCACGTGATCCGCGAGGTCCGCCCGCTCGAGCAGGTCAACGAGTCCATGGCGGACGTCGAGGCCGGCCGCGTCGCCGCACGCATCGTCTTCGAGATGTAGGGACGGCAGGCATGCACCGGTCGGCGTCGTCGGCGTCGACCGGTGAAGAGCCCGCCTCCATGGGCCTTGGCTCGTGCTGTGATCGACCTGCATTGCCACATCCTCTCCGGGCTCGACGATGGCGCGCTCGACCTCGCCGACAGCGTCGCCTTGGGGCGTCAGGCCGATCGTGACGGTGTCGCACTCGTGTGCGCGACCCCTCACATCCGCCACGACCACGACGTCCGGATCGCCGAGCTCGTCGATCGCGTGGCCGAGCTCAACGCGGCGCTCCAGGACGCGGGCGTGAGCGCGCGCGTGCTGCCGGGCGGCGAGGTCGCCGAGACGATCGTCGAGCACCTCGACGACGCCGAGCTTCGGGCCGTGACGCTGGGCGGGGGCGGGCGCTGGATCCTGCTCGAGCCGCGACCGGGGCCGCTGTCGGACTCCCTGCCCGCGACGGTGGATCACCTCGCCGCGCGAGGGCTGCGCTGCCTCGTCGCCCACCCCGAGCGTCACCTCGCGTCCGACCTCGTCCGCCGCGTCGCGGCGCTCGTAAAGCGCGGCGCGCTCGTGCAGGCCACGGCCGCGCTCATTGAGACCGGGCCGGCGGTCGAGGGGATGCTCGACCTCGCGCGCCACGGCGTGATCCATGTGGTCGCGAGCGACGCCCACTCCTCGCACGGCGGACGGCCGGTGCGGCTGTCGGGCGCCCTGGCCCGCCTCGCTGAGGTCGAGCGGGTGGCGCCGCACCTGCACTGGATCGCGGAGACGGCGCCGCGCGCGATCGTCGCGGGCGACGATGTCTTGCCGCCGTTCTAGTCCAGCGGCTGCAGCTCGACGCGCGCGGCGAGCCGCGCGACGACGTCCGGGGCGACGCTGCCGAGACCGTGGCGCAGGAAGTTCGCCGCACCGGCCGCGGCTCCCAGCACGAGCGCCTCCTCCCACGAGCGCCCGGTGACCAGCGCGGCCGCCAGGCCGCCCATCATCGCGTCGCCGCAGCCCTCGCGCGAGCCGCGCTCGAACCGCGGCGGCACGAGCTCCCATGCTCGGTCCCCGGTGACGACGAGTGCCGGCTCTGGCCCGCGCGTGACGATCACCGCGCGAGCGCCGCCCTCGAGCAGCCGCTCGGCCGAGGTGCGCAGGCGTATCCCGTCTACCGGTCCGCGCACGTACTCGGCCAGCTCCCAGTCGTTGAGCTTCACCACGTCGGGACGAGCCTCGAGCACCGCGTCGAGCCGAGGCGTGGAGAGGTCGACGAAGACTGGTGTCCCGTCGGCGGCGACATCGCCGACGAGCGTCGCGTACGCCTCCGGCGCCACTGTCTCCGGCGGGAACGGGTTGCAGACAAGGAGGGCGTCGCTATCCAGCGCCGCGGCGCAGGCGACCGACACGAGGTCGTCGAGCTCGTGGCGCGACGGCGCGCCGCTGAGCCGGGTCGCCAGGAGCCGCCGCTCACCGCTGCGGCGGTCGGTGATGTAACAGCCGGTCGCCGCCTCGGTGGACACCAGCCGGCGCTCACCGGGCAGCCGCGCCAGCAGGGCCGTGACCACCGCGCCGGTTTCGCCGCCGGCGAAGCCGCACAGGACGGGCCAGGCGTCCAGGCGGCCGGCTACTCTGCTTGACCACACGCCCTGGCCGCCGGCGTGGACGTGGACGTCGTCCTCGTCGCCGCGCCGCTCGATCGTGATGGTCAGCAGCGGGTGCGGCCCGAAGACCGCGAGTCGCCCGGTGGCGGTCAATCGGCGCCGTCCGGCGCTACCGCGGGCAGCAGCTCCCGCAGCTCGCTGACGAGGGGCATCCGCGGGTTCGCGCGCAGGCCGGGGTCGCCGAAGGCGGCCATCAGGCGTACAGCTCCTCGATCTTGGTCGGCGAGATGGTCATGGCTGCGCGTCGGCCCAGACCCACGCTATGCCTGCATGTCCCGGGCGCCATCCGTGTTGGGACGGCCGACATGACCGTAGTCCGCCCGGGTGTTCGTATGCCAGTCACACGATGGACGCGCCGCGCGATGGACGCGCCGCGGCGACGTAGCGTGCGGTCATCCGCTCGCGGCAGCGCAGTTGCGGATTTCCCGCACCGCCCGCGCGCGCCAATGCTGATGGCGGGTACGTCGCGCAGGACGATGATGGGGATCACAGCCCTTTCACGAGAGGAGCGCGTCGTGTTCAGCACAATCGTCGTCGGCGTTGACGGCCGCGAGGGAGGCCGCGATGCGCTCGCGCTCGGCGAACGTTTGCGCGCGATCTTCGGCGGCGACCTGATCGCCGTCAACGCATACCCCTACGACCTCTTCACCCGCCGCGGCGCCAGCCCGGACTTCGAGTCCATCATGCATGCGAACGCGAGCGACATGGTCGCGGAGGAGTTGAAGCACACCGGCGTCAAGGCAAGGGCGGTGGCCATGCCCGACGGCTCGCCTGCACGCGCACTGCACAAGGCGGCCAAGTGGCACGACGCCAACGTCATCGTCGTCGGTTCGGACCAACACGGTCCGATCGGTCGTGTCCTGGCCGGCGACGTCACGCGCGGCACCCTGCACGGCGCCCTGTGCCCGGTCGTCGTGGCCCCGCGCCGCTATGCCGAGCAGGCCAAGGACCTCGAGACGATCGGCGTCGGCTACGACGGATCACCGGAGGCCCACGCGGCCGCCCGCCTCGCACGCGACCTGGCAGTTGAGACCGGCGCGCGGCTGCGCGTGATATCGGTTCTCGAGCCGCCCACGCCCGGTGGCGGCGGGCTGACCTACGACACGGACTGGGCCGAGAAGGCCGACGCCGTCCGCGCGGAGGCACAGCGACAGCTCGACGAGCTGCTCGCGGAGCTCGGCGAGACCTCCGGCGGCGAGGTCGTGATCGGCGATCCTGCCGATGAGCTGTCCTACGCCGCCAACGAGTTCGACCTGCTCGTGACCGGCTCGCGCGACTATGGGCCGCTCCGGCACGTGATGCTCGGCAGCACCTCGAGCAAGCTCGTACATCGGGCGCCATGCCCGGTGCTCGTGCTGACGCGGACGGCGATCGGCGATGACGAGCCGTCAGGCGCCGACGCAGCCGCTGAGGAGCCGGTTGCCGGATGA
>CAVXTB010000022.1:0-122438 GCA_963764585.1 uncultured Actinomycetes bacterium | reverse complement strand
GGACGGGAGCGACGGGACTCGAACCCGCGACCTCCGGCGTGACAGGCCGGCGCTCTAACCAACTGAGCTACGCCCCCGAGCGAATCGGGACGGCAAGTGTAGCCATCGGCCGAACGGCTCGGCGTCTTGAGCAAGCGCAACTTCGGGCGTCGCAGCGGTGTTCGAAGCCGAGGGGGCATGAGCCGCCGCGGCATCAACGGAGGTCATGCAGAAAGAGCCCCGCCAGCCACCGGCGGGGCTCTTTTCGTGACGCAGGCGTCACGTTAGAGTCAAGCGACCGTGCCGCTCACGCCCCCGCCGCCGGTGCGCAGCAACCCGTTCGCGCGGATGTTCGACGACCTGCGCCTAGAGCGGGCCGCGACGGTCCCGTTCCCGCCTGGCCTGACGCGCGTCAACCTGCGCCGCGCGAGCCGGTTCGCGCACCAGCCGCTGCCGCTGCTGCTCGACTGCTACGAGCGCTTCGGCCCGGTCTTCACGATCCGCGTCTTTCACTCCAACGTGGTCTTCGCGCTCGGGCCGGAGGCCAACCACCTCATCACGGTCGCTCAGGCGCAGAACTTCTCGTGGCGCACCGGCTTCATGGGCGACCTCATCCCGCTGCTCGGCGACGGGCTGCTGACGATCGACGGCGAGTTCCACCGCCACAGCCGCAAGATCATGCTGCCGGCCTTCCACCACGAGCGCATCGCGGCGGCCCACGCGATCATGGCCGCCGAGACGCAGCAGGCGCTCGACCGCATCGAGGTCGGGACGCCGTTCGACCTCTATCGCTTCACGCGCGAGCTCGCCCTGCGCATCGCGATGCGCGCGCTGTTCGGGCTCGACCCCGACCGCGCGCGCACCGGCGGCCTGAACGCCGCGCACGAGTTCGAGGACGCGCTGGGCTTCTGGGCGCACGACTACCTCGTGCAGATCATGCGCGGGCCGGGGACGCCGTGGCGGCGGATGGTCCGCGCCCGGGCGCGGCTCGACGCGCTGATCTTCGGCGAGATCGATCGGCGCCGGGCCAGCGACGAGCACGGCGAGGACATCCTCAGCCTGCTCATCGAGGCCACCGACGAGGACGGCACGAGGCTGTCCAAGCGCCACATCCGCGACGAGGTCATCACGCTGATGTTCGCCGGCCACGACACCACGACCTCGACCGTCGCCTTCCTCTTCCACGAGCTCGCCCACGACCCGGGCCTCGTCGACGACCCCGACTTCGACCTCGGGCTGGCGATCGACGAGACCCTGCGCCTGTACCCGCCGGCGTGGATCGGGCCGCGCCGGTCCATCGAGCCGTTCGAGTGCAACGGCGTTCAGGTGCCGGGCGGGGTGCCGGTCAACTACTGCTCGTGGGCCAGCCACCGCCTGCCCGACGTGTGGCCCGAGCCCGAGGCCTTCCGCCCCGAGCGCTTCGCGCCCGGCAACCGCGAGCGGATCCCGAAGGGCGCCTACGTCCCGTTCGGCGGCGGCTCGCGCACGTGCATCGGCATGCGCTTCGGCCTCGCCGAGGTCGGCGTCATCGCCGCCGCGATCCTCGAGCGCTTCCGGCTCGACCTCGTCCCGGGCTACCGCCTCGAGACGCGCCAGATGCCGACCATCGGGCCCAAGCGCGGGCTGCCGGTCGTGCCGCGTGCGGCGAGAGGCGGGCCGGTGGCCGAGCCCGCCCTCGCCGCATGAGGCGCAACGCCTAGCCGACCTTCACGGTCAGCACGCCCGAGCCGTCGCCCTTGGCGCTGAAGTCGCCCGCCCACTGGGCCACGAAGCGGTTCGTGCCCTTCTCGACGCGCCAGCTCGTCGTGTACGAGCCGTTGGAGGCCGTCTTCGCCGTCTGGCTGCGCCAGTGGCTGGAGCCCGGCGGCAGGTAGCTGACCGTGACGAGCCGGTTGCTCCCCGCGGGCGACAGCTTGCCGGTCACGGTGATGCCGGCCGCCTTCTTCAGCTTCGTGTGCTTCGTCGTCACGCTGAGCTTGCTCGTCTTGCCGGCCTCGCCGCTGGTCGTGGTGAACAGCAGGCTCGATTGGCCGCCGAGCAGGTAGTCGGTCCCGCTCGACGTCGCCGCGATGCCGCCGCCGAGAATCGGCGTCGAGACGACGAACTGCGGGTGCCACGTGCTGCCGCCGTCGGTGGTGTGCAGCAGGAAGCCCCCGCGCTGGCTGACGTCGCCGAAGCGGTCGATGACCAGGTAGCCCTTGGACTTCGACGAGAACGCCATGCCGTAGGCGCGCTCGGTGCCGACGCCGAACAGCCGCGTCCACTTCTTGCCGGCGTTGGTGGTCTTCCACAGGCCGCCGCCCTCGGCCTCGAAGTAGCCGGTCTTGGCGTCGAGGAAGTCGACCAGCGTCACGCGGCCGGGCTTGTGGATCGCCGTCCACGTCTTGCCCTTGTCGGTGGAGCGCACCAGGTCGCGCCGGCCGTAGGCGAACAGCGCGCTGCCGGCGCGGTCGATCGCCACGAGCTTGGCCTTGACCACGTCGCGATCGCCGACGGTCGAGAACGAGTCGCCGCTGTCGGTCGAGCGGCGCATGCCCGTCGGCCCGACGAGGATGACCGTCTTCGTGCTCGGCGCCGCGATCTGGAACGGGCGCGCGGTCGTGCCGGTGTCGAGCGTCCGCCACGTGGCGCCGCCGTCGTTGGTGCGGAACAGGCCGCCCGACGAGTCCAGCGCGTAGCCGACCTGGGCCGTCGGGAAGGCGACGTCGATGACGTCCTCGGACGTCGAGACGTTTCCGCGCGTCCAGGTCTTGCCGCCGTCGGTGGTCTTGGCGAGCGTGCCGTTGTCGCCCGGGGCGTAGGCCGTTCCCGCCTGGCCGCCCGCGCGCACGCGCGAGAAGATGCCGGTCAGGTGCCCGCCGATCGGGCTGAAGTTCAGGCCCGCGTCGTCGGAGATCGCCGTGGCGCCGGTCGCGCCTCCGGCGGCGATGCGGGTCGCCGAGGCGAAGTCCGCCGCGAAGATCGGGTCCTGCGACGGCGTGATGAGCTTGGACGTCGTGCCGCCGTCGTCGGTGCGCACGATCGCGCGACCGTTGTCGGTCGTCATGACGCACAGCTTCAGCGTCGCGCAGCGGATCGACCGCAGGTTCGTCGACCCGATGCCGAGGTCCTTGGGCGCCCACGTCGCCCCGCCGTCCTTGGTGGTCAGGAACAGCGAGCCGTCGCCGACCGCGAAGCCGTTGCTGGCGTCGACGAAGAAGAACGAGTGCACGGCGCGGTTGGTGTCGTTGACCAGGCTCCACGAGTTCGCGCCGTCGGTCGTGCGGTAGATCTTGCCGTCCGACATCGCGCCAAGCCCGATCTGGTCGCTCAGGAAGCGCAGGTCGACCGGGGTCGCCGCGCCGCCCGCGGCGCGCGTGCCCGGCAGCGCGTTCTTCTGGGCGAAGGTGTCGCCGTTGTTGTCGGTGCGCAGGATCGTGCCGTCGGTCAGCGCGAGGAAGCCGGTCTGCTGGTTGACGAACCAGCCGGCGGCGAACTGCTCCTTGCAGCTGGACTCGACGGACGTGAAGGCCACACGCCGGAACGTGGCGCCACCGTCGTCGGACCGCCGCGCGACGCAGCCGCCGGCAGCGAAGACCGAGTCGCCGTCGATCGCCTGGACCTCGGTGAGGTCGGTGAACGTCCCGCTGAGCAGGCCGCTCCAGGTCGAGCCTCCGTCGGTGGTGTGCAGCAGCGTGCCGAAGTCGCCGGCGGCGTAGCCGCTCGTGCCGGCGAAGGACATCGTGTGCAGCGTGTTGCCCTGCGGCAGCGGGTTGCCCCACTGCCAGCCGGACGAGCCGACCTGCACACTGGCCGGCGCGAGCGCCGGCACCATGGCGAGAACGCCGGCCGCGCAGGCCAGCGCCCCAACGATGCGCTTCATCAGATCGTCTCCTCCTGGGGTGAACACATGCGGGTGGAAACGGCCGCCCCCCGCGCGAAGTTACGGCGACGTTAGCGATCAGCCCGCCGTCACGCGTGCCTGCAGGCGCCGCATCCCGGCCAGCCAGCGGTCGTAATCGTCGGCCTTGCGCTGGAAGAAGGTGAGCACCTCCGGGTGCGGGAGGATGAGGAAGCGCTCGGCGCGCAGGCCCTCGATCACCACGTCGGCGACCTGCTCGGGCTCGAGCATCGCGCCGGCCGATGCCACGACGCCGGTCGCCAGGCGCACCTCGTCGGGCGCGTCGTCGGGCACCGCCGTCATGGCCGTCCTGACGCCCATCGGGCACAGGCAGCTCACGCGCACGCCGCGATCGCCGTAGGTCACCGACAGCCACTCGGCGAACGCGACGGCGGCGTGCTTGGTCACCGCGTACGGGGCCGAGCCGATCTGCGTGAGCAGGCCGGCGGCCGACGCCGTGGCCAGGAAGTAGCCCTCGCCGCGCTCGAGCCAGCCGGGCAGCAGCGCCTTGGCGGCGTGGACGTGCGCGCGCACGTTGACGTCGTACGCGAGCTCCCAGACGTCCTCGGGCGTCGAGAGGTCGGTCCCGATCGCGACGCCGGCGTTCGCGCAGAAGAGGTCGACGGGGCCGAACGCGTCCTGCGCCCGCGCGACAGTCGCGGCGACCTGATCCTCGATCGCGACGTCGCAGGCGACGCCGAGCGCCCGGGGGCCGATGTCGGCCGCGACCGCCTGCGCGCCGTCGGCGTCGACGTCGGCGACCGCGACGCCGCGCACGCCCTCCTCGACCAGGCGCCACGCGAGCGCGCGCCCGATGCCCGACGCCCCACCCGTGACGACCGCGACCCTGTCTGCGAGCTCCATGGGCGCCATCATCGCGTGCCGCGGCGACCGCGGGCGTTGCCACTACCCTTGACGGCGCGCGCGTAGCTCAGCGGTAGAGCATCGCTCTTACAAGGCGAGGGTCGCCGGTTCGAGCCCGGCCGCGCGCACTAGGCCCGGCCCACTCCGAGCCCGGCCGCGCGCACTGCCCGGCGCACCATCTGCGAAAGGATGCCGCGATGGACGTCGGCGAGGTGGTCGCCATCGCACTCGCCGGGTTGGCGGCAGGGGCGATCAACACGGTGGTGGGCAGCGGGACGCTCATCACCTTCCCGGTGCTGCTGGCGTTCGGCTACCCGCCGGTCACCGCCAACGTCTCGAACACGATCGGCCTCGTGCCCGGGTCGCTGTCCGGGGCGGTGGGCTACCGGCGCGAGCTCGCGGGGCAGCGCCGCCGCGTGCTGCGGCTGGGCACCGCGGCAGTCCTGGGCGGCGCGACCGGCGCGGTCCTGCTACTCGTCCTCCCTGCGTCGGCGTTCAAGGCGATCGTGCCGGTCTTCATCGCGATCGCGCTCGTGCTCGTGGTAATCCAGCCGCGCCTGAACCGCGCCCTCGCCGAGCGCCAGATCGACCGCAGACGCGAGGGCGGGCTGCTCACCCTGATCCTGGTCTACGCGACCGGCGTCTACGGCGGCTACTTCGGCGCCGCCCAAGGCATCCTGCTGCTCGGCATCCTCGGCGTCGCGCTCCCGCAAGACCTGCAGCGTACGAACGCGCTGAAGAACGTCCTCGCCGGGCTGGTCAACGCCGTCGCCGGCGTGTACTTCGCCTTCGCGGCGCACGTCGAGTGGGGGCCGGCGGCGATCATCGCCGGAGCCTCGATCGTCGGCGGCCAGCTCGGCGCCCACTACGGGCGCCGGCTACACCCCGCTGCCCTGCGTGGCGTGATCGTGGTGGTGGGCGTGAGCGCCATCGTGCGCCTGCTCGCGACCTGAGAACGCCGCGCGGCAGTGCTCGGAGCAGAAGTAGTACGTGCGGCCGCCGCGCTCCAGGCGCAGGGCCTTTTCCTTGTCGACGGTCATCCCGCAGGTCGGATCGGTGGCGCCGCGGCGCACGGTCAGGCCGATGAGCGCGACGAACACGACGGTGGCGAGGACGTTCAGCACGAACTTGTAATCGAGCTCGATCGAGCCGAAGACGTCGTTGGTGCTCGGCCGCGCGTCGGGGATCAGGCCGGCCGCGTTGAAGACGACGTCGACGACCAGGGCGGCCAGGATCATCGTCACGAGCATGAGCGCGGTGATGCGCAGCGCGAAGCCGGTCCCGTAGTACTTGCGGTAGGCGAGGACGATCGGCAGCACGATGAGGTCGGCGAAGATGAAGGCCATGACGCCGGCGAAGCTGATGCCGCCCGACCACAGCACGGCGGCCAGCGGCACGTTGCCGATCGAGCAGACGAAGCTCAGCACGGCGATGAGCGGGCCGATGAGGGCGCCCCAGATCGCCTGGACCGCCGGCGACGCGTCGTCGAGGAACAGCCCGTTGAAGAAGTCGTCGCCCAGCAGCGCGATGAAGCCGGCGAGCAGGAAGCCGAGGCTGATCTCCTTCCAGAGCATCGTCCAGTCGCCGCGGAAGTTGTGGGCGACGTCGGACCACGCGTCGATCGACGTGAGGCGCTGGCGCCAGGTCAGGCCCTCGGTCCCGACCGCGTGGTGCTGGTGGCCGGCGTCCGCGGTCTTGGCATGCTCGCGCGCGGCCCGCTCGGACTCGCGCGAGACGAAGAGCCGCAGCATCGTCCACATCAGCGCGATCATCACGATCCCGCCGAGGTACTCGGCCAGCGTGAACTGCCAGCCGATGAGCACCCACAGGACGAGCCCGAGCTCCCAGACGAGGTTCGTCGACGCGAACTGGAAGGCGAGCGCCGAGCCCGCCGACGCGCCCTTCTGGAACAGGCTCTTGGCGATCGCGATCGCCGCGTAGGAGCACGACGACGAGGCCGCGCCGAGTCCGGTCGCGCGGGCGATCGGAGCAAGGCCGTCGCCCGACAGCGCGCGCTCGATGCGCTCGCGGGGCACCCACGCCTGCACGATCGCGGATATCGCGAAGCCGAGGACCAGGGCCCACCAGACCTCCCACGCCATGAGCACGGCGTTCCACAGGCCGTCGCCGACCTTGGCGATGACGTCTGCCACCACGGATCAGCCCCCGCGCACGAGCCGCCCGACGGCGGCCATCATCTCGTCGGTGCGATCGATGCGCTCCGCGCCCTCGGCGCCCATCACGCAGTGGCGCGCGTGATCGTCGAGCAGGCCGAGCGCGACCTTGTCGAGCGCGGCGCGCACCGCGCTGATCTGGGTGAGGACGTCGATGCAGTAGCGATCGTCCTCGACCATGCCCTCGATGCCGCGGACCTGGCCCTCGATCCGCCGCAGGCGCTTGAGGAGCTGGTCCTTGGTGGCGGTGTATCCGCGGGCGTTCTCGGTGGCCATGATGGTCAGTATACACCCCCTAGGGGTATCTGGCGGCGACAATGCCTCCATATGGCTATGGACCGCACCGTGCTGTGGCGCGCCGCCGCCGTCCAGGCCCTCGGGGTCCTGGTGCTCTCGCTCGCCCTCGGCCTCACGCTGCCGCATTCGTTCTTCGAGGACTGGGGCTGGCTGGCCGGCCCGGGGGCGTGGGCGCTGTGCGCGCTCGTGACCGCGCGCGTGGTCGGCCTGCCCGCGCTGCCGACGCTCGCCGGCGCCGCGCTCGCCGGGCTGCCGAGCGTGCTCGCCGTGATCCTCGGCGTGCACTGGCTCGGCGCGGTCCTCGCGATCGTGCTGTTCGCGCTGTGGTGTGCGCGCCTCGCGCGCGACCGCGGCCTCGCGGCCGCCTGATGGCTGATCTCGCGGCCGCTTAGCATCCGCGCCCATGGACCTCGGGTTGAACGGCAAGGTCGCGCTCGTCACGGGCGCGTCGAAGGGCATCGGCCGCGCAATCGCCGCCGAGCTCGTGGCGGAGGGCGCGCGCGTTGCGGTCGCCTCGCGCTCGCGCGAGCGCATCGAGGCGACGGCCGCCGAGCTCGGCGCGACCGCGTACGTGCACGACTCGGCGGATCTCGACGGCGCTCCGGCGCTCGTGGCCGACGTGCAGGAGCGCCTCGGCCCGATCGACGTCCTCGTCTGCAACACGGGCGGCCCTCCCGGCGGCGACGCCCTCGCCTTCACGCGCGAGCAATGGCAGGCCGCCTACACGACCCTCGTGCTGTCCCCGATCGCCTTCGTCGAGGCCGTGATCCCCGGCATGCGCGAGCGCGGGTTCGGCCGCATCGTGAACGTCGTGTCGGCCGGCGTGCGCGAGCCCATCCCCGGCCTGATGCTCTCCAACGCGCACCGCATCTCGATGATCAACGCCTTCAAGACGATCGTCCCGCAGGTCGCGCGTGACGGCGTGACGCTCAACAGCGTCCTGCCGGGCCGCATCGACACCGATCGCCTCGGCGAGCTCTACGGCTCACGCGAGGCGGCCGCGGCGCAGGCCGAGCGCGACGTCCCGACCGGCCGCCTGGGCACCGTCGAGGAGTTCGCCGCCGTCGTGGCCTTCCTGTGCTCGGCGCGCGCCGGCTACGTCAACGGCGAAACGGTGGCGATCGACGGCGGGCTGCTGCGGTCGGTGTTCTGAGGGCGGTGGGTGGCGGCGCGCGGCGCCTATCGCACCGTCGCGAGGCAGTCCATCGTGCGCAACCGAGAGCTCGCACCTGAAGCCAGGAGATACCCCCAGCCGGATTCGAACCGGCGATCTCTCGCGTGAAAGGCGAGCGTCCTGACCGCTAGACCATGGGGGCAGGATCCTGCGCAGTCTAGATGGCCGTTCCGTCCGGCTCGCGAACGAACATATGTTCGTGAAACCCGTCGAACGTGAGCGCGCACGGAGGATGCGCGAGGACGAAGGTCGATCAGTAAGGGAAATTGCCCGACTTCTCAACGTTTCCGTCGCCTCGGTTAGTCGGTGGACGGCAGACATCGTTCTCTCACCTGCTTTCGCCGAGTCACTTCGGCAGCGCAACCCTGCGACCAGCGGGCGGCTCGATGGGACACGTGCGTGGAGCGCGGCAAAGCGCGCCGTGAGACTCACCGAGCAGGAACGCGGACGCGAGCGCGCCCGCCATCCGACGCGGCTGCACCTCGCGGGGTGCATGCTCTTCTGGGCTGAAGGCTCGAAGGACCGCAACACGGTCAAGCTCACAAACTCCGACCCCGACATGCTCGCGCTATTCGTCCGGTTCCTTCGGGAGTCGTATGACGTCCCGCCGGAGCGGATCAGGCTGAGCATCAACTGCCACCTCAACAACGGCTTCGAGCTCGCGGAGATCGAGGCGTGGTGGCTGGGACGCCTCGGGCTTCCGGCCACCTCGCTGCGAAAGGCAAGTGTCAACCGCGTCTCGCGCGCCTCGCGCTGGCGGCGCAACGTGCTGGTCTACGGAACGGCGAGTGTGAGCGTCCACTCCACCGCCATCGTCCAGAGCATCTACGGCGCGATCCAGCAGTACGCGGGCATCGAGCGGCCGGAGTGGGTGGACGGCCGCCTACCATCACATGCGCCCCCGTAGCTCAGTTGGCCCAGAGCGGCGGACTTTTAATCCGCGCGGCGCGGGTTCGAATCCCGCCGGGGGCACTCACGCCTCCGCGGGCACCACCACCAGCGCCGCCTCCGGGTTGCGCGCGCGCACGCGGCCGAGGCCGATGGCGAGCAGGCCGGCAGTGGCCGCGGGGATCGCCATCAGGTGCCAGGCGGTGTGGAAGGCGTCGACCGCGCCCTCGGGGCTCGGCGTGCCGAGGACGGCGACGAGGACCGCGATGCCGAGGACCGCGCCGATCTGGCGCGAGGTCGACGAGATCGCGCTGCCCGTGGCGAAGCGCGACGGCGGGAGCTCGGCGACGGCGGCGCTGCCCCACGCCGCGAAGCTGAGGCCGACGCCCATGCCGGTGAGCATCTGCCACGGCAGGATCTCGCTGGCGTAGTGCGGCGTCGCGCCGGTGGTCGCGGCGAAGAGCATGCAGCCGGTGGCGAAGAGCAGCCCACCGGGGAGCGCGACGACGCGCTGGCCGTAACGGTCGGCGAGGCGACCGCCGAGCGCGGCTGAGATCGCCGCCATCAGCGGGCCGGGGGTGACCGCGACGCCCGCCTTGAGCACCGACCAGCCCCACACCTCGGTGAGGAACAGGATGTTGGCCAGCAGCAGCGCGTAGAACCCGAGCGAGAAGAGCAGGACGCCGAGGTTCGCGACGGCGAAGGAGCGCACGCGCAGCAGGCCCAGCTCGACCACCGGCGCCGGGTGGCGCGCCGAGCGCACGACGAACGCCGCGAGCACGACCGCCGCGACGACCAGCGACCCGATGACTCGCGCGCTGCCCCATCCCCAGTCCTCGCCCTTGACGATGCCCAGCGACAGCAGGCCGACGCCGACGATCAGCAGCGCGACGCCGACCGCGTCGGGGAGCGGGCCGGGATGCTCTTCGCGGCGCTCGCGCAGCACTCGCCGCGCGGGGATCAGCGCGGGCAGGCCGATCGCGAGGTTGACGAAGAAGACCCAGCGCCAGCCCGCCGCGTCGACGAGCACGCCGCCGAGCGACGGGCCGGTGGCGGCGGCGACCGCGCCCGTGGCGCCCCACAGCGCCGTGGCGGTGGCGCGCTGCTCGAGCGGGAACTCGGGGAGCAGCAGGCCGAGGGACGTCGGCACGAGGATCGCGGCGCCGGCGGCCTGCACGACGCGCGCGCCGACGAGAAAGGGCACGGACGGTGCCAGGCCGCAGGCGGCGGAGGCGGCCAGGAAGGTCCCGATGCCGACGAAGAACATGCGCCGGCGCCCGAGGCGGTCGGCGAGCCGCCCCGCCGGCACGAGCAGCGCCGCGAAGACGATGTTGTAGGCGTTGAGGATCCAGGAGAGCCCGGCCAGCGACGAGTCGGGGAACGACGCCTCGATGTCGGGGAAGGCGATGTTGACGATCGTGACGTCGAGGAACCCCATGAAGACGGCCACCGACGTGACGAGCAGGACCTTCCACCGTTGCGTCATGCAACGGACCCTAGCGCGATCGGTTGCGTCACGCAACTGAGCCAAGCTACACTGGGGCCAGGAGGAGAACGTCATGCTGCCCCGCACCTACGAAGGCCAGGCCTGTTCCATCGCACGCGCGCTCGAGATCCTCGGCGAGCGCTGGACGCTGCTCGTCCTGCGGGAGTCGTTCTGGCGCGTCCGCCGCTTCGAGGACTTCCAGCGCAACCTGGGGATCGCGCGCAACGTCCTGACCGACCGGCTCGGCCGGCTCGTCGACGAGGGGATCCTGCGCCGCGAGCCCTACCAGGATCGCCCCGCCCGCTTCGAGTATCGCCTCACCGACAAGGGCCGCGAGCTGTGGCCGGTGATGATGACCCTGATGCAGTGGGGCGACCGCTACTACGCCGAGAGCGACGGCCCGCCCGTCGTCGTCCACCACCGCGACTGCGGCGGCGAGGTCACCTCGCACCTGACGTGCGCCAAGTGCGGCGCCGAGCTCGGCGCGCGCGACGTCACCGCGGAGGCCGGGCCCGGCGCGCGCGCCGCGGCCTAGCTGCGCTTCGCGCGCCCGCCGGAGGCGGCGGGCTTCTTCGACCGTGCCGCGGCCGACGTCCGCGCGCCGGCGGCGCGCTTCGACGTCGCACGCGCGCCGCCCGAGCGGGTGGTGGCGGGTCGCGCGGTGCCGGAGCGCTTGGCCGCGGTGCCGGAGCGCTTGGCCGCGGTGCGCCGTGCCGGCGAGCCGGCGACCTCCGCGACCGGGACCTCGTCGTGCACGACGTCGAGCGCGAGCTCGCCGATGAGGCCCGCGAGGAAGTCGGACATCCGCTTCTCCTCGCGCCCGATCTCGCGCGCCAGCTTCGCCGTCTCCTTGTCGCCGACCGCCTTGGCGAGCGCCTCGATCGCCCGATAGGTGGCGATCTCCTCGGCCTCGTCCTGGAACTCGGTCCGGGCGTTCTTGAGCATGCGCTCCTGCTGACCGGTGCCGCGGACCGCGTGCAGGCCACCCTTGGCGACGGCCGCAGCGCGCTGAACGGCGGCCTGGGCGGCGCCGGCGCCCTTGGCCAGCCGCTCGGGACCGGGCAGCGCGACCGTCTCGGCCTCGCCGCCCAGCTGCTTGACGCGGCGCTCGACGTTGCGCGCGTGAGCCTTGGTCTCCTTGAGGTGCTCGCGCAGGCGCTTCTTGTAGTCGGCGCGCGGGGTCATCGCGATGTGCGCCTCGAGCGCGATCTCGAGGCGGCGTTCGGTGGCATACGCCTCGTTGAGGTACTGGATGAGCTTGGCGTCGCGCTTGGTGTCGATGGTCATGTACGTCGGCGTACCCCGACTCGATCATCGCCTCCCCCCGAGCCGGCGCAGCAGCAGGTCGATCGAGCGCTCGAGCTGGTCGATCGACGCGTCCTCGACGCGGCGGATGCCGCACGAGCGGTTCAGCCAGCGGTTGATCTCGGCATGGCTGCCGCCCTGGCTGCGGCGCAGGTCGGCGACGAGGCGGTGGCGCTTGTCGCGCAGGAGCGCGCGCCGCTCGAAGGCCGCCATCGCCGGCTCGTCCGGCTCGGAAGCGACGCCCGCCGCGGGCGACGGCGCGCCGCCGGGCGGGCCGAACAGCGCGAGCTGCGGCGCGACGTCGGCGGCGACCGGGACGAACGCCTCGACCTCGCCGCGCTCGGTCGGCTCGCGCTCGCCGCGCTCGTCGGCGGCCTCCCCGGGAGGCCGCAGCACGTGGCGCAGCTCGCGCTCGACGTCGGTCGCGTGCGCGCGCAGGACCGGATCGGCAGGCAGGAACAGCCAGCTGGGCTCGTGCGGGCGGCCGGCGATCGTGCGCACGAAGCGCCCGACGATCTGGCGGAAGATCAGCGGCGTCTTGGCGGCCGTGGCGTAGACGCCGACGCGCAACCGCGGGATGTCGACGCCCTCGCTGACCATGTTGACCGCCACGATCCAGCGCTCCGAGGAGCGCGTGAACGCCTGCAGCTTCTCGGCTGCCCGCGCCTCGGTGTGCAGCACGACCGTCGGCGCGTGGCCGGTCACCTCGCGCAGGACCTTCGCCACCGCGCGCGCGTGCTCGCCGTCGGCGGCGACGACGAGCCCACCGGCGTCGCGGTGCCCGCCGGCCCGCGTTTGCTCCAGGCGATCGTGCGCGGCGGCGAGGATGCGCGGCAGGCCGTCGGCCAGCTCGACCGAGATCGCCGTGCGGTAGCGCCGGCTGGCCTCGCGGCCCGTCAGCGCGTCGGCGAACGAGGACTCGACGAGGTCGTCGCCGCTGCGCCATTGCAGCGCGCCGTCGTAGGGCACGAAGGTCACCGGGCGGCAGATCGCGTCGCGGACCGCGTCGGCGTAGGTGTAGGACACGTCGGGGACGGCGACCCCGTCCTCGTAGCGCACCCCGGGGATCGGGCACTGATCGGACCGAAACGGCGTGCCCGACAGCAGCAGCCACCGGCGGGCCGGGCCGAAGGCGCGCCCGAAGCCCTCACCCCACGCGAGCTCCTCGCCGAGGTGGTGGGCCTCGTCGGCGATGACGAGCGTCGTCGCGCCGCACCGGGCCGCCCAGCGCTCGCCGACGCTCGCCACCCGCGCGTAGGTCACGGCGACCCCGTCGAAGTCGCGCGGCGGGCGCAGCTCGCCGGCGTCGGGGACCAGGTGCAGTCCGAGCCGCGCGGCCGCGCGCGCCCACTGGCGAGTGAGCGGCGTCGTCGGGCAGACCACCGCGACGCGGCGCACGACGCCCGCCCGCAGCAGCTCGCGCGCGTGCTCGAGCGCGGGCCGCGTCTTGCCCGCGCCGGGCGCGGCGGAGACGAGGAACGGGCCCTCGGACCATGCGCGCATTGCCACGAGCGCGCGCTCCTGCCACGCCCGCAGCGACGTCGCGGGGTGGCGGCTGGACCGGGGCACGGACGCGGCATGGTGCAAGCCGCGCCGGACGGACCGCGGCGCGCGCGGCGAGCGCCGCCGCTCAGGCGGTCACGTTCAGGAACGGCTCGACGCGCCAGCTCGTCACGAGGCCCGCCGGCTGGTAGGGGTCCTCGGCGACGAACTCCTCGGCTGCCGCCTGCGGATCCTCGGCGCGCAGGACGATCATCCCCGCGTGCACCGGATCGCCGAGACCGCCGGCCATGACGATGCGGCCCTCGTCGTACCAGCGCCTGATCAGGCTGAGGTGCCCCTCGCGGTGCGGCGCGCGGCGCTCGACGACGTCGGGCACGTACTCGTAGAACAGGATGTGCAGCTGCTCGGGCAAGCGGTCAACCTCCAAGGAACGCGTCGGCCTCGATCTCGACCATCATGCGCGGGTCGATCAGGGCGCTGACCTGGAGCATGGCGGTCGCGGGACGGATGTCGCCGAAGACCTCGCCGTGGGCGCGGCCGACTGCCTCCCACTGCGAGATGTCGGTGACGTACATGCGCGTGCGCACGACGTCCTCCAGGCGCCCGCCGACCTGCGCCAGCGCCGCCTCGAGGTTGCTCAGCGTCTGCTGGGCCTGCACGTAGGCGTCGCCCGGGCCCGCGATCGCGCCGTCCTCGGTGGTCGCCGTGCAGCCGGCGACCCACACATGCGACCCGGCGCGCACGACGCGGCTGTAGCCGACGATCGACTCGTACTCGACGCCCGATCCGTGGCGCTCCACGGTCAATGGCGGAAGTGGCGCTGGCCGGTCACGACCATGGTGGCGCCCGCCTCGTCGGCCGCCGCGATGACCTCGTCGTCGCGGACCGAGCCGCCCGGCTGGACGATCGCGGTCACGCCCGCCGCGAGGGCGACCGCGGGCCCGTCGGCGAACGGGAAGAAGGCGTCCGAGGCCATGGCGAGGCCGCGCATGTCCTCCAGGCGGCACTTCTCGATCGCCAGGCGCACGGAGTCCACGCGGCTCATCTGCCCGGCGCCGATGCCGACCGTCGCGCTGTCGCGCGCCAGCACGATCGCGTTGGACTTCACGTGGCGGCAGACCTGCCAGGCGAACAGCAGGTCGCGCCACTCGTCCTCGGTCGGCGGGCGCCCCGTCACGACCTCCATGCCCGAGCGATCGGCGGCCACCTGGTCGCGATCCTGGACCAGCAGGCCGCCGGTGACCTGGCGCACGTCCTTCTCGCCCAGCAGCGGGAGGCGGCGCTCGCGGTCCTCGAGGATCCGGACGTTGGGCTTCGCGCTCAGGGCCTCGATCGCGCCGTCGTCGAAGCCGGGGGCGAAGAGCACCTCGACGAACTGCTCGGCGATCGCCGCCGCGGTCTCGCGATCGACGCGGCGGTTGACGACGATGACGCCGCCGTACGCGCTCAGCGGATCGCACTCGAAGGCGCGCCGATAGGCGTCGAGCACGCCCGACCCGGTGGCGACGCCGCACGGGTTGTTGTGCTTGACGATCGCGCAGGCGGGCGCGTCGAACTCGCGCACGAGCGCGCGCGCCGCGTCGAGGTCGAGGATGTTGTTGAAGGAGACCTGCTTGCCGTGGTGCTGCTGGACCTGGCTGAGCACGTGGGCGCGCGCCCCCACCTGCGAGTAGAACGCGGCGCGCTGGTGCGGGTTCTCGCCGTAGGGCAGGTCGACGACCTTCTCGAACGCGCGCACGTGCAGCGGCGGGAAGTCCTCGCCCTTCTCGGCGAACCAGCGGCTGATGGCGATGTCGTAGCGCGCGGTGTAGGCGAACGCCTCGGCGGCAAGCGCCTCGCGGGTGGCCATGCTGAGCGTGACGTCGGCCTCGCGCAGCTCGTCGAGCACCGCGTCGTAGCTCTCGGGATGGACGACCACCGCGCTGAAGGCGTGGTTCTTGGCCGCCGCGCGGATCATCGTCGGGCCGCCGATGTCGATGTCCTCGATGACCTCGGCGTCGTCGGTCCCCAGGCGCGCCGCGGTGCGCTCGAAGGGATAGAGGTTCACGCAGACCAGGTCGACGAACTCGATGTCGTGGTCGGCGGCGGCCTGCAGGTGGTCGGCGTTGTCGCGCACCGCGAGCAGGCCGGCGTAGAGCTTGGGGTGCAGGGTCTTGACCCGGCCGTCCATGATCTCCGGGAAGCCGGTGAGGTCGTCGATGGCGCGCACCGCGATGCCCGCGGTCTCGAGCTCGCGCGCGGTGCCGCCTGTCGAGACGACCTCGATGCCCAGCTCCGCGAGACCCTTGGCGAAGTCGACGATCCCGCGCTTGTCGGACACCGACAGCAGCGCGCGGCGGATCCGGACCGCGCCTGGTTCGGTGAGTGGCTCCCGCGCCTCGGTCGACGAGTGCTCCGCGATGCCCGCAGCATACCCAGCATCGGGCACGGGCCCCGGCCACGAGCGGGCCCGCCCCCCGGCGTCGAGCGCGCGTGTCAGAGCCCCGCCGCGCGGGAACACCACGCGGATGCCGTCAGTCTCGACAGGAGGTGACCCCGTGCACCGACCCACCGGCACCGACCCAGACCGCGCCCTCGAGCGAACCGGCGACGAGCTGGAGGAACGCATCGACCACCTCGACGACCAGATCGACGAGGCGCGCCGGGAGGCGCGGACCCGCGCCGAGGAGCAGGACCCCTTCGAGGACGTCGCGGGCGATTGGGAGGACACCGACGACGACGCCGGCGGCGAGGACCCCGAGACCTTCGACGACCCCGAACTCGACGACGAGGACGACGACGAGGACGAGGACTACTGACTAGGGGTCGCCCTCGATGACCACCCGCCGCGGGTGGTCGGGATCGCGGCGCACCCGCCCCGCGGCGACGAGCGCCACGGCGCGCGGGAGCAGCTCATGCTCGATCGGACGCAGGCGCGCGTGGACGTCGGCCGGGTCGCGCGCGTCGGGCGCATCCAGCGCCCGCTGCAGGACGATCGGCCCGGTGTCGACGCCCTCGTCGACGAGGTGCACGGTGACGCCGAAGACCTTGACGCCGTGGTCCAGCGCCTGCTCGATGGCGCCCACGCCGGGGAACGCCGGCAGCAGCGACGGGTGCACGTTGATGATGCGATCGGGGAAGCGGGCGACGAAGCTGGCATCCAGGATCGCCATGTAGCCGGCCAGGACCACGAGCTCGACGCCCTCGGCCTGCAGCCAATCGGCGATCGCGCCGTCGCGCGCGGCGCGATCACCGTACTCCGAGCGCAGGAAGACGCGCGTCGGCACGCCCGCTGCCCGCGCGCGCTCCAGCGCGCGCGCCGATGGCTGGTCGGACGCGACCGCGACCACGCGCACCTCGCGGCCGTGGACCGTGTCGAGCAGCGCCTGCAGGTTGGTGCCCTCGCCCGAGGCGAGGACGCCGACGTTCATGCGGCTACCCGCCCCAGGCGCAGCTTTGGATAGGCGCCGCCGGTGGACACGAGCCGGCCCTCCTCGACCAGCTCGTCGACCCGCGCGAGCACCTCGTCGGCGCGCAGGTGCGCGAACGTGCCGTACGCCGGCAGCCCGTCGTAGGCGTTCTTGCGCACCAGCTGCGAGCGCCCGCCGCGCAGGATCTCGACCGTGCGGGTGCGGCCGACCGCGGGCTCGGCGCCCGTGACCACGTCGACGATCGCGGCATCGAGGTCGCCCGGCGGCGGGCCGCCGGGCACGGCGACCGGCACGGGCGCGGCTGGCACCAGCTCTGGTGCGCAGACGTCGCAGCACGGGACGTCGGCCCGTGGCGGCGAGCGATCGCCGAAGTGGCGCAGGATCGCCGCGCGCCGGCACTCCGAGCCCTCGACGAACGCCCACACCGACCGGTACTGGCGCCAGCGCGCACGCTGCGCATCGCCGGCCGACGACCGGCACAGCGCCTGCGCGCGGCCGTCGAACGGCGCGAGCACGCGGCCGCGCAGGCGATCGATCGGCGCCGGCGCCGGCTGGACGACCCCAGCGCGCGCCAGGTGGCCGACGATGGCGCGCACCCGCTCTGGCTCGGGATCGCCGGCCGCGACCACCGCGAGGTCGTAGCGCCCGTCGACCGCCGAGCCGAGCACGGCGCCCGCCACCGATGCCATCGCGGCGTCGTCGACCTCCGCGCGCTGGATGAAGAAGACGTGCAGGCCCTTGTCGCGACTCTCGGCGAACAGCAGTGCCCGCGCCGGCGCCCCGTCGCGCCCCGCCCGCCCGGCCTCCTGGTAGTAGGCCTCCAGCGATCCGGGCACCGTCGCGTGGGCGACCGTGCGCACGTCGGCCTTGTCGATGCCCATCCCGAACGCGTTGGTGGCCACGACGACGTCGACCTCGCCGGCCATGAAGCGCCGCTGGCCCTCCGCGCGCTGGCCGCGATCCAGGCCGGCGTGGTAGGCGAGCACCTCGATGCCCAGCGCAGCCTCGAGCGCGCCCGCGAGGTCCTCGGTCTCCGCGCGCGTGCCCGCGTAGACGATCGCCGGGCGCGCGCGGACGTCCTGGAGCGCCGCCGCCAGCCGGCCCCGCTTCTCGGCGACGCCGCGGCATGGCACCACGGCGAACGACAGGTTCGGCCGATCGAAGCCCGTCGTGATGCCCACGGGATCGCGCAGCCCGAGGCGCCGCGCGATGTCGGCGGCGACCTGCGGCGTCGCCGTCGCGGTCGAGGCGACGATCGCCTGCGCGCCGAGCCAGCGCGCGGCATCGGCCAGCCGGAAGTAGTCGGGCCGGAAGTCGTGGCCCCACTGCGACACGCAGTGCGCCTCGTCGACGACGAACAGGCCGACGCGCGACGACCGCAGCGCATCGGCGAAGCCTGGCGACGAGAAGCGCTCCGGCGCGACGTAGAGCAGGCGCACGTCGCCCGCGGCCGCGCGCTGCAGCGCGGCGCGATTGGCCGCGGCGTCCTGCTGGGCGTTGACGAGCACGGCGCGCCCTGGCGCGACGCGCTCGAGCGCCTCGACCTGGTCCTGCATGAGCGACACGAGTGGGGAGACCACCACCGTCAGGTCGTCGCGCATCAGCGCCGGCAGCTGGTAGCACAGCGACTTCCCCGCGCCGGTGGGCATGACGACGAGCACGTCGCGCGGCGGGCCCGGCCCGGCCACGGCCGCGACCGCCTCGGCCTGGCCGGGGCGGAAGGACTCGAAGCCGAAGAGCGAGCGAAGTGCGGAGAGGGCGCGATCCATGGCGGGCCGCCGACCATAGCGGCGCGTCCGGCGGCGACCGCCCCATCGCGCGAGTGCCGGCGCAGTCCCGCGCGCGGCTCGCGACGCCCCGTGCGTCATTCGTGACGAATCGGCCCGAGCGCCGGTATTCGCACGACCCCGCTCGGCGGTTCACACAGCGGCCCTAGGCCCGCACGAGCGGCAGCTCGAGCGCGAACTTGCCCTGCGCCTCGTCGGTGCCGGCGAGGGGGTAGTCGCCCGAGAAGCACGCGTCGCAGTGGCGCTCGCGCTCGACGCCCATCGCCTCGTAGACGCCGGGGAGCGACAGGTAGGCCAGCGAGTCGCAGCCCAGCTCGGCGGCGATGTCGGCGACCGAGCGCTCGTGGGCGATCATCTCCTCGCGCGTGGACATGTCGATCCCGTAGTGGCAGGGGTGGCGGATCGGCGGCGCCGAGATCCGCATGTGGACCTCGAGCGCGCCGGCGTCGCGCAGCATCGCGACGATCTGGCGCGTCGTGTTACCGCGCACGATCGAGTCGTCGACGACGACCAGCCGCCGGCCGCCGACGATCTCCGGCAGCGGGTTGAACTTCATGCGCAGGCCGTGCTTGCGCAGCTCCTGGCCGGGCTGGATGAACGTGCGCCCGACGTAGCGGTTCTTGATGAGGCCGTCGTCCTGCGGCAGGCCCGAGGCCCGGGCGAAGCCGCGCGCCGCCGGGTTGCCGGAGTCGGGAACCGAGATGACGAGGTCGGCCGTCGGCGCCGGCGCCTCGCGGGCGAGGATCTCGCCCATGCGCCCGCGCGCGGCCTGCAGGACGTCGCCGCCCATGCGCGAGTCCGGGCGCGCGAAGTAGATGTACTCGAAGACGCAGAAGGCCTCGCGCGCGCCCGCGACGACCTGGCGCGTGCGGATGCCGTCGTCGCCGATCGAGATGAGCTCGCCGGGCGCGACGTCGCGCAGCCGGCGAGCGCCGATGATGTCGAAGGCGCACGTCTCGGAGGCGACGCAGTAGCTATCGCCGATCATGCCGAGGACCAGCGGGCGCACGCCCGCGGGATCGCGGAAGGCGTACACGCGCTTCTTGGTCATGACGACGGTCGAGAACGCGCCGTGCAGGCGCGGCATGACGTCGGCGATCGCGTCCTCGATGTCGTCGGCGGGGTGCGTGGCCAGCAGCGCCGCGATGATCTCGGAGTCCGACGTCGAGCTGAACGAGACCGCGCGCTCGCGCAGCTGCGCGTGCAGCTCGACGGCGTTGATGAGATTGCCGTTGTGGGCCAGCGCCAGCTCGCGGCGGTTGCCGCCGGTGCCCTCGCTGCGATGGACCGGCTGCGAGTTCTCCCACTCGTTGGAGCCGGTCGTCGAGTAGCGCACGTGGCCGATCGCGAGGTCGCCGCTGAGCGCGCGCAGGTCGTGCTCCTTGAAGACCTGCGAGACGAGGCCGAGCGCGCGCTGGGTGATGATGTAGCCGCCGGCGTCGGCGGCCGCGATCCCCGCGGACTCCTGCCCCCGGTGCTGCAGCGCGTAGAGCGCGAAGTAGGCGAGCCGGGCGACCTCGTGCTCCGGGGCGTAGATCCCGAAGACCCCGCACTCGTCCCGCGGTCCGTCGCGCTCGTCGAGGAGTGGCTGACCTGCCACGGCGAAGCCAGCGTAGCAGCGGTCGCGGCGGGCGCCGGCGGAGTGACATGGAGCACACCGGGGAAGGGGTCCGGGCGGCGCGCGTCCTCGATGCCGACACTGTTCCTTCCTCAAGGAGTACGAATGACCGCTCCACTCCTGAGGCGCGCCATCATCGGTGGCGTCGCCGCCGCGCTCGTCGCGGCAGGGACGGCAGGCGCCGTTGTCGGCCTGCCATCCGACGGCTCCCAGGTCAACAACGACCCGGCAGCCGGCATCGACCCCAACCAGAACGCCGGCGTCTCGGACGTCGTCGGCGGCTCGCTCGTTGCAGGCGGCCCGCGCGTGCCGTGGGCGACGTTCGAGCAGAAGGCGGGCGATGCCCAGCGCATCTTCGTGCGCAAGTTCGCCAACGGGCAATGGGTCACGCAGGGCCCGTCGCTCAACATCGACCAGAACGTCGAGGCCGAAGCGCCCTCGATCGACTTCGCCGGTGCTGGCCGCACGGTGCCGTGGGACGCGTGGTACGAGCCCAACAAGGCGCTCGGTGGCGAGAACCAGATCTTCGCCAGCCGCTTCATCGCCCCGGAGAACCGGTGGCAGCCCGAGGGTCAGGACCGCGGGTCCGGCGTGCCCTCGCTGAACATCAACACCGACAAGGAGGCCGAGAACCCGTCGGTCGCCGGTGGCGCCGCCGTGGCGGGTGCCGACCCGGTGCCGTGGGTGGCGTGGGAAGAGGAGGACGGCAACGTCGCAGGCTCCGGCAACCACGACCAGATCTTCGTCTCCAAGGGCGTCAAGCAGGCCGCGCCGAACGCGCCGTGCACGGGCTTCAAGCCTTCGGCCAACAACAGCGTGAGCAACTTCTGCTGGCAGCAGGTCGGCCTCGACCGCCTGCAGAAGGACGGCGGCTCGTCGGCCACCGGCGACCCGACGCTGAACATCGACCCCAGCCGCAACGGCGTCGAGCCCGACATCGCGTTCACGGGCGCCAACGACACCGTCGCGTGGACGCTGTGGTACGAGAAGGACACCTCGAACATCGGCCTTCGCAACAACGAGCAGGTCTTCGCGGCGAGGATCGTCCAGGACCCCCACGCCGACGGCGGGTTCAGCTGGCGGGCCGTGGGCAACGGCACCGCCGGCAAGGTCAACATCCTCGACACGACCGGCACCAAGGGCTTCGGCCCGTGCTCCGAGTCGACCGACGCCGAGGACGCCTGCTCGCTGAACAAGGTCGCCGGCAACGACGCCGAGGATCCGCGGGTCGCGGCCGGGACCCTGACCCCCGGCGGCACGACGGTGCCGTGGGTGACGTTCTCCGAGGACGTCGGCGGCCATCACGCGATCTTCGTGTCGCGCCTGGTCAACGGCGACCACTTCGAGCTGTTCAACGGCGGCAACCCCGTCTCGGCGCCCAATCAGGACGCCGGCACGCCGGACATCACGTTCTTCGGCAACACGCCGTACGTCTCGTACGTCGCGGGCGGCCTTGGCTACGTGGGCCACTTCGACAGCTACGGCGCGTTCGTCCTGGACACGCCGGGCGGCATCCGGCTGGACCAGTTCAAGGGCGGGCCGGCGTCGCTGATCGACGCACGCGTCGCGCTCTCGTCGAACTGCACGGCCGATCCGTTCACGGCTGACGGCTCGAACTGCGCGCCGGCCGCCGTCAACGCGGCGTTCGACACGTTCACGACGGCGGGCTCCCCGCAGCGCCTGTTCTCGCAGGCCCTGACCGGCGGCCCGAACTGCGTGCTGTTCTACCAGTGCCACATCGTCGTCAAGATCCACCACCACAAGGCGAAGATCATCGTGAGGCTCCGCAAGGCCGGCTTCTTCGGGATCATCGTCGACAAGGTGGGCAAGCACGGCGTCAAGCGCGTCGGGCGCGTGCCGCTGGGGACCCATCCCCGCAGCACGCTCCACCTCGCGTGGGACCTCAAGGTCAACGGCAAGCGGCTGCCCGCCGGGCACTACCGCGTGACCGGCCGCGCCCTGGACAAGAAGGGCAAGGTCCTGGGCCTCACCGCGCCGACGAACCTCGTCGTGCGCTGAGCTGACGGCTCCACGTCGCGGCGGGCGGTCGGAAGGCCGCCCGCCGTGGCCTGGCGCAAGATCCCCTCACCCGCCCTCGCCGCGGTGGAGGCTCAGCATCCCGGTCGTGCACGGTGCGCTCTGCGCGGTGCCCGATCACGGTGCGCGGCCTGACGGTGCGGTGGGAGAGTCGAACTCCCTGCGCCGGCCGATGGCGCACCGCGAGGTGCAACTTCGGCAGTTGCCGCCTTGATGCTCGCCGCCTCCGGTGCGGTTACCTGCAGCAGCGCGGCGACCCGCTCTTCATCCTGTCCAGCGGCCGCTACACCGGCTTCGATTACGTCGTCAGGGTCGACGGGCAGAACGTGCGCCTGATCACCGATCCGGAGGACCTCGTCTTCCAGGAGCTCTGAGCGGCGCTACGGCGCCTTGACCGCGAGCACCGACGTGTGCCCGCGCGACAGCAGCCCGTGGGTCACGCTGCCGCAAAGGAGCCGGCGCAGGCGGCTGGCGGGGTGCGGGCCGGTGACGACGAGGTCGTAGCCGCCCTCCTCGGCGAACGCGGCCAGCGCCCGCGCCGCCCGCCCGCGCAACAGCCGGGTCGTCACCGAGACCGTGGCCGGGACCTCGTCGCGCGCGTTGGCCAGGTGGCGCGTCATCTCGATCTCGAGCTCGCGGCGCAGGCTCTCGCGCGTGAAGGGCACGCCCATGGTGCCCGGCCCCTGCCAGATGAAGCGCGGCTCCTCGACGACGGCGGCGATGGTCAGCAGCGCGCGATCGGAGACGGCGATCTGGATGCCCCGCTCGAGCGCGGCCCACGAGCCCGGCGACCCGTCGAACGCCACGACCAGACGGCGGACGCCTCCATCGCCCGCGCTCGGCGCCTGTACCGCGACCCGACGAACATCGTTGCTGAGCATCGGCTTCACCTACGCAGAGGTGAGAGGGACCAGTTCACGGCAGTCTGCACCAAAGATCGTCTCTAGTCAAGACGATCTCTCTGCGATACGTTCTGGCGCGTGGCCGCCACCGTCCCCTCGACCCTTCCTCCCGTGTTGACCCACTGGCCCGGCTACCTCATGACGCTCGTCGCCGAGCACGCGAGCGAGCGCTTCGAGCGCAAACTCGCACATGAGGGGATCCGCAGCAAGCACGCCCAGGTCCTGCTCGTGATCGACGCCGAGGGCCCGATGTCCCAGCGCGCGCTCGGCCGCCGGCTGCGCATCGACAAGAGCCCGATGGTGGGAGTGCTCGACGACCTCGAGCGCCTCGAGCTGGCCGAGCGCCGCCGCAGCACGAGCGACCGGCGGGTACAGGCCATCCACCTGACCGCCAAGGGCCGCAACGCCCTGAAGCGCGTCGTCCGGCTGGCCGACCAGGAGAACGAGCGCATGTTCCGCGTCCTCGACGACGACGAGCGCTCGGTGCTGCAGGGGCTGCTGCTGCGCGTCGCCGAGGCGACGCCCTAGGAGCCTGTTGAAAGATCGGTGGTGGTGAGGTGGCCGATCTCGTCGAGGGTGACCAGGAGGAGTCTGGTGAGCGCGCGGATGTCGTCGGCGCGGGTGGCCGTGTCGTTGGTCTTGCGACGTTCGGCGGCGTCGTGGGCGGCCAGGAGGCGTTTGAGGTTGATCGCGGTCGCGGCGGCCAGCAACTGCAGCTCGACCAGGCGGGTGCCGCGGCATCGGGCGCGGTGCGCGCCGTGGCGTTTGAGTTCTGCGATCGCGCCTTCGGCGTGTGCCTGGCGGTCATAGGCCGCGTCGCGCCCGGTCTTGGTGCGCATCCGTTCGCGGGCGGCGAGGGCGGCGGCGTGCTTGGCGCCCGGCTGCGGCGGGATGAGCGCTGTCGTCTTTAACGCGTCCACGGTGGCGTAGGAGTGCTCGCTGGCATAGCCGCTGTCCGCGGCAAGCTCGCTGACCGCGTGGCCGGCGAACCTCGCGCGCGTGACGATCTCCTTGAGGCTGTCGGCCTCGCTGCCGGTCGCGGATTCTGCCTTGACGGCGACGATCACCCGATGCTTGGGGTCCACGGCGACCTGGCCGCGATGCACCAGGTGCTTGCGCTGCCCGGGCTTGTGGCGCAGCTTGGCGTCGGGATCGGTGCGCGACACCGCCGTGGCGTTGGACGCCACGCGCTTGGGGGTCGGGCCGGTTCGCGGCTCGGCCAGCACGAGACGCGGCCGCGATTGCGCGGCGTCGCCCACCACACTCCCTTCCGCGCAGCCGCGCTCGCAGTCATCGTCGCTCTCGACGAGTTCAAGCTCGGCGCGCAAGCTCTTGAGCGCGGCGTCGGCCTCGATGTGCGTCCCGTCGACCACCAGCCGCCGGCCGCCGACCAGCCCCGCCTCGGTGCACTGCCGCAGCACGGCGGTAAACAGCTGATCGAACACCGACGAGTCCGCAAAGCGCTTGGTCTGGGCGTGGCTGAACGTCGAGTGATCCGGCAGCCGCTCGGTCAACCCGAAGCCCAAGAATCGGCGGATCGACATGTCGGTTTGCGCGACCCTGAGCGTCTCGCGCATCGACGGCAGCCCGCGCCAAGCCAGCACGAGCGCGAGCTTGACCAGCACCGCCGGATCGATCCCCATCCGACCCGCCCCACCAGGCCGATAGAACGGCCTGGCCGTCTCGCGCACATGACCCCAGTCCACCAGCGCCTCGATCCGCCGCAACTCGTCATCGGCCGGAACGAGATCATCGACGCTGACCATCCCCACCTGCCGGGTCTCATCGCCCGACCGCACCGCGAACGCCGCAAGCGCCATACCCACAGCCTCGCGACCAGACCGGACGAAACTTCAACAGGCTCCTAGGGGAAGAAGCGCGCCAGCGCGGCGTGTGCGTCGCGCAGCTCGGGCAGCGCCCAGCTCGCACGCTCACCGCCGACCGTGACCGCCAGCGCGTCGCCGCCGACCGTGCCGAAGACGTCCAGAGGCACGCGCGCGGCGAGCGCGGCGAGCGCCTCGCGCGCGCCGGAGACGACGAAGCCGCCGGGGCGCTCGCCGAAGAGGTGCGTCCAGAGGTCGTCGCTCGGGCCGAGGTCGAGCGTCGCCCCGAGCTCGCCCGCCAGGCAGGACTCGGCAACCGCGACGAGGAAGCCGCCCTCGGCGACGTCGTGGCACGAGCTCAGCGCTCCGGCGCGGACGGCGTCGCGCACCGCCTCGAGCACCGCGCGCGCGTGCGCGAGGTCGGCCGCCGGCAGGCCGTCGGGCAGTGGCTCGCCCCACAGCTTGGCCAGCTCGGACGCGCCCAGCGCCGGCGCCGCGTTCCAGCCGGCGAGCGCGATCGCGTCGCCGTCGTTCGCGAAGCCCAGGCGCCCGGCGCGCGTCGCGTCGGGCAGGCGGCCGACCATGCCGACGACCGGCGTCGGGTAGATCGGGCCGGCGCCGCCCTCGTTGTACAGCGAGACGTTGCCGCCGGTGACCGGCACGTCGAGCGCGCGGCAGGCATCGCCCAGGCCGCGCACGGCCTCGGTGAGCTGCCAGGCGATGTGCGGCTTCTCGGGGTTGCCGAAGTTGAGGTTGTTGGTGACGCCCAGCGGCTCGGCCCCCACACAGGCGAGGTTCGCCGCGCATTCGAGCACCGCGGCGATCGTGCCCTCGTAGGGGTCGGCGGCCACCCGCCGCCCGTTGCCGTCGATCGCGACGCCGAGCGCGCTGCCGTCGGGCAGGGCGAGCACGGCGGCGTCGGCCTCCTCGGGGCGGCGCACGGTGCGCGACTGCACGATCCAGTCGTACTGCTCGAACAGCGGCCGGCGCGAGGCGACGTTCGGCGCGCCCAGCAGCGCCGGCAGCGCGTCGCGCAGGGAGCCGCCGCGCTGCAGCGTCGCCCGCGGCGGGTCGTACAGCGGCGCGCTCGGCCGCGCCGGCGCCAGCGCGTAGACCGGGCAGTCGTCGACGAGCGCCGCCACCGGCACGTCGCCGACGAGCTCGTCGCCGCGGAAGATCCGCATCGCACCGGTGTCGGTGACCTCGCCGATCGCCGTGCCGTGGACCTCCCAGCGCCCGCACACGGCGAGCACCGTCGTCGAGGCGCGCTCGGGCTCGCAGACGCACAGCATCCGCTCCTGCGACTCGGAGACCATGATCTCGAAGGGCTCCATGCCCGCCTCGCGCAGCGGCACGCGCGCGACGTCGAGGTCGATGCCGACGCCGCCCTTGGACGCCATCTCCGAGGCCGACGACGTCAGCCCCGCCGCCCCGAGGTCCTGCAGCGACACGAGCAGCCCGCGCTCGAGCAGCTCGAGCGAGCACTCCATGAGCTTCTTCTCGGCGAACGGGTCGCCGACCTGGACGGAGGGGCGCTTGTCGCCGTCCTCGTCGTCGAGCTCGGCGCTGGCCAGCACCGAGGCGCCGCCGATGCCGTCACGCCCGGTCGAGGCGCCGAAGAGCACGAGCACGTTGCCGACGCCCGCGGCCGCCGAGCGGATCATGTGCCGGGTCTCGGCCAGCCCGAGCGCCATCGCGTTGACCAGGCAGTTCTGCTCGTAGGGCGCCTCGAAGTAGACCTCGCCGCCGACCGTCGGCACGCCGATCGAGTTGCCGTAGTGGCCGATGCCGGCCACCGCGTGGTCGAGCAGGTAGCGCGAGCGCTCGGAGTCCGCGGGCTCGCCGAAGCGCAGCGAGTCGAGCACGGCGATCGGCCGCGCGCCGAGCGCGAAGATGTCGCGCAGGATGCCGCCGACGCCGGTCGCCGCGCCCTGGAACGGCTCGACCGCGCTGGGGTGGTTGTGCGACTCGACCTTGAAGGCGACCGCCAGCCCGCCGCCGACCGCGACGGCGCCGGCGTTCTCGCCCGGGCCCATGACGACGTGGGCGCCCTCGGTCGGCAGCGTCTTGAGCAGCAGCTTGGAGTGCTTGTAGGCGCAGTGCTCGCTCCACAGCAGCGAGAACATCGCGAGCTCGACCTGGTTGGGCGCGCGCCCGAGCTTGTCGACGATGAGCTCGTACTCCGCGCGCGTCAGGCCGAGGGCGACGGCGTCGTCGATCGTCGGCAGCGTCGCCGTCTCAGGCATGCGCCACCGCCGCGGAGGCGAACAGCTTCAGCCCGTCGGCGCTGCCGCCCACCAGCTCGTCGACGGCGTGCTCGGGGTGCGGCATCAGGCCGACCACGTTGCCGGCCTCGTTGCAGACGCCGGCGATGTCGCGCAGCGACCCGTTCGGGTTCTCGCCCGGGGCGTAGCGGAGCACCACCTGGCCGCTGGCCTCCAGCGCAGCGGGGTCGGGCGCGTAGTAGCGACCCGTCGTGTGCTTGCAGGGGATCGACAGCAGCTCGCCGACCTCGCACGCGCGCGTGAAGGCCGTGTCGGCGTTGAGGACCTCGACGGTCACCTGCCGGCAGCGGAAGCGCAGGTGGTCGTTGGGCAGCAGCGCGCCGGGCAGCAGCCCGGCCTCGCAGAGGACCTGGAAGCCGTTGCAGATGCCGAGCACCGGGCCCCCCTCCCGCGCGAACGCGACGACCTCCTCCATGATCGGCGCGAAGCGGGCGATCGCGCCGACGCGCAGGTAGTCGCCGTACGAGAACCCGCCGGGGACGATCACCGCGTCGACGCCCTGCAGGTCGCGGTCGGCGTGCCACAGCAGCATCGCCTCGCCCACCCGTGCGGCGGCGAGCTGCGCGTCGACGTCGTCGCAGGAGCCGGGGAAGCGGATGACGCCGAACTTCACGCGCTCAGGATCTCGTAGTCCTCGATGAGCGGGTTGGCCAGCAGCCGCCGGCACATGGCGTCGAGCTGCTCGGCGTCCTCGACGTCGAGCTCCACGAGGCGCCCGACGTGGACGTTGGACACACCCGAGAAGCCGAGCGCCGGCAGGGCGCGCTCGACCGCGATGCCCTGCGGATCGAGGATGCCGGCCTTGGGGCGGATGAGCACGCGCGCCCTCACGGCGCCGTCCTCTGCACCCACGCGTCGAACGGCTCGCCGGTGATGAGCTCGTAGGCCTCGACGTAGCGCGCGCGGGTGCCGGCGACGACGTCGTCGGGCAGCGCGGGCGCCGGCGGCGTCTTGTCCCAGCCGCTGCCGGCCGCCCAGTCGCGCACGTACTGCTTGTCGAAGCTCGGCTGCGAGCGCCCGGCCTCGTAGCCCTCGGCCGGCCAATAGCGCGACGAGTCGGGCGTCAGCACCTCGTCGCCGACGACCAGCTCGCCGTCGGCGTCGAGCCCGAACTCGAACTTCGTGTCGGCCAGGATCACGCCGCGCTCGCGCGCGTGGTCGGCCGCGAAGCGATAGAGGGCGACCGAGACGTCGCGCACGCGGGCCATCAGCTCGCGGTCGCCGACGAGCTCGGCCGCGCGATCGAAGTCGATCGCCTCGTCGTGGCCCTCGTCGGCCTTCGTCGACGGCGTGAAGACCGGCGTCGGCAGGCGCTCGGACTCGCGCAGCCCGGGTGGCAGCTCGATGCCCGACACGCTCCCGGTCGCCTGGTAGTCCTTCCAGCCCGAGCCGGTGATGTATCCGCGCACGACGCACTCGACCGGCAGCATGTCGAGCTTGCGCACGGTCATCGCGCGGCCGCGGACGTCCTCGGGCACGTCGTCGGTGGCCGAGACGAAGTGGTTGGCCACGATGTGGCCGGTGCGCCCGAACCAGAACGCCGACAGCCCCGTGAGCACGGCGCCCTTGTCGGGGATCGGCGTCGGGTGCACGACGTCGTAGGTCGAGATCCTGTCGCTGGCGACCATGAGGATCCGGTCGCCGAGGTCGTACATCTCACGGACCTTCCCGCTGGCAAGGAGCGGAAGGTCGGTCACGGGCGGCACGAACGGCAGGCTAGCAACGAGTTCGGGCGGCTCAACGCGCGGGTAGGCCGGGGCCGTGACCATTGTCCTGATCGTCATCATCCTTCTGGCCGCCGTCGTCGCCGGCTGGCTGGCGTACCGCGTCGCGGCCCAGCGCCACGCCGAGCGCGAGCGGGCGCGCGAGCGCCTGAGCACCGCCGCCCGCGGCCACCGTCAGCAGCTCGACGCCAACGCGCTGCGCGCCCGCGAGAGCGCCGAGGGCGCCGAGGCCCGCTTCACCCGCGCCGGCGAGCACCGCACCGAGGCCGAGCGGCTGGAGCGCCAGGCCGCCGAGCACGAGCGGCTCGCCGAGGACGAGGAGGCGGCCGCCCATGCGCTGCAGGCGCGCGGCGAGCGCGCGCGGCAAGCGGCTGCGCGCCACGACGAGCGCGCCGGCGAGGCCGAGGACCGGCTCGAGCAGCTGTAGGGCATCAAGCCCGGCGCGATCCGGGCCGATGACCCAGGGGTGGAGATCCGCCTTTCCGAGGTCGTCTCGGCTCTTTCGCACGCCCTCGACGTGACCGGCGGCCAGCCGATGGGCCACGCCGAGCGCAGCTGCCTCATCGGCCTGCGGCTGGCGCAGGCCGTCGACCTCGAGCCCGCGCGCCGCTCGTCGCTCTTCTACGCGGTGCTGCTCAAGGACGCGGGATGCTCGACGACCGCCGCGACGACCGCGGCGGCCTTCGGCGGCGACGACCACCAGATCAAGCGCGAGAGCCGCGTGATCGACACCAAGCGCCCGCTGGAGGCGCTGGGCTACCTGCGGCGCAACGTCGCGCCCGGTGCGCCGCTGCGCACGCGCGCCCGCCACCTGCGTGCCGTCGTGGCCATGGCCAACGGCGGCGTCGACGAGCTCGAGCGCATGCGCTGCGAGCGCGGCGCCGAGATCGCGCGCGGGATCGGCCTCGACGAGGACGCCGCGACCGCGATCGGCCAGCTCTTCGAGCACTGGGACGGCAACGGCCACCCCGGCGACCTCGCGGGCGAGGAGATCTCGCTGCTGGCGCGCATGGCCTGCCTCGCCCAGACCATGGAGTTCTTCTGGCAGGAGGGCGGCGCGGCCGCCGCCTGCGACATCGCCCGGGCGCGGCGCGGCACGTGGTTCGACCCACGACTCGTCGAGGCGGTTGCCGACCTCGAGCGCGACGTCGCCTTCTGGGCTTCGCTCGAGCGGCCCGACGTCCACGCGGTCGAGCCGGCCGATCGCGTCCAGCGCGCCGACGCCGCCCGCCTTGACCGCATCGCCGAGGCCTTCGCGGGCATCGTCGACGCCAAGTCGCCGTTCACCGCGCGCCACTCGGCGGGCGTGGCCGAGATCGCCGCCGGCATCGCCGCGACGATGGGCCTTGACGGCGCGACCGAGCGGCTCCTGCGCCGCGCCGGCCTGCTGCACGACGTCGGCAAGCTCGGCGTCTCCAACCAGATCCTCGACAAGCCCGGCCGCCTGACCGACCGGGAGTGGCGCGCCGTGCGCCACCACCCGCGCCTGTCGCTCGTGATCCTACGCCGCGTGCCCGCGCTGGCCGACGTCGCCCAGCTTGCCGCGATGCACCACGAGCGCCTCGACGGCAGCGGCTATCCGTACGGGCTCGCGGAGACCGACCTCAGCGTGCCCGCGCGGATCCTGCAGGTGGCCGACGTGGCCGATGCGCTCAGCGCGGAGCGCCCGTACCGCGCGGCGCTGCCCGTCGACGAGGTTCTGCAGATCATGCGCCGCGACGCCGGGCCGCGCCTGGACGCCGGCGCGTTCGCCGCGCTCGAGGCGTCGCTTCCGAGGCTCGCCGCCGCGGCGTGACTAGGCGGTCGCCTGGGCGGCCTCCTGCGCCGCCGGGGTCGCGCGCCCGCGGATGAGGTCGGCCGCCTTCTCCGCCACCGCGATCGTCGGCGCGTTCGTGTTCCCGCGCGGGACCGCCGGGAAGATCGACGCGTCGACCACGCGCAGGCCCTCGACGCCGCGCACGCGCAGCTCGGCATCGACGACGGCGAGGTCGTCGACCCCCATCCGGCACGTGCTCGTCGGGTGGTAGATCGTCTGCGCGGTATGGCGGATGTGGGCCTCGAGGTCCGCGTCGCTGTCCGAGGCCGGCACGGTCTGCGGCATCTGCGCGTGGCGGGCCAGCGGCTCGGTGCCCGCGATCTCGAGCACCGCGCGCATGCCGCCCACCGCCGAGCGCATGTCCTCGGGCTCGGCGAAGTAGTTGTGGACGATGAACGGCTTGGTCGTCGGGTCGGGCGACACGACGGCGACCTGACCGCGGCTCTGCGGCCGCAGGACGCACGCCGACAGCGTGAAGCCGTGGGCTGGCGCGGGAACGAGGCCCTCCTGCACGAACATCCCGGAGACCATGTGGAGTTGCACGTCGGGCGCGGTGAGGTCCTCGCTCGTGCGCAGGAAGCCGCCGCACTCGGCGGTGTTCGACGACAGCGGGCCGCCGCCGGCGGCCCAGAGCGCGAGGTTCTCGTCGTTGAGCGCGTCCTTGAGGCTGACCGGCTCCTCGCAGGCCCACGTCGCGCCCGTCGCCGGGTGGTCCTGCAGGCCCAGGCCGACGCCCGGGACCTCGGCGACCGTCGGGACCTGCAACAGCGCGAGCTCGTCGGGGCGCCCGATGCCCGACAGCCACAGGATCTGCGGCGACAGGTACGCGCCGCCGCAGACGAGCACCTCGCGCTCGGCGCGGAAGTCGAGCAGCTCGCTCAGGCGCGAGCCGGCGACGCCGACCGCGCGCGTGCCGTCGAAGAGCACGCGGTGCACGTGCACGTGGGTCTCGACGGTCAGGTTCGGCCGGTGCATGACCGGGTGCAGGTAGGAGACCGCGGTGCTGCCGCGGCGGCCCTCGCGCGTGGTCAGCTGGTACCAGCCGAGGCCCTCTTGGCGCGCGCCGTTGAAGTCCTCGTTGGCGGGCAGGCCGCGGGCGGCCGCGGCGTCGAGGAAGGCCTGCGACAGGCCGGTGCGCGCGAGCGTGTCGGACACGCGCAGCGGGCCGCCGGCGCCGTGGTGCTCGGAGGCGCCGCGCGTGTTGTCCTCGGCGCGCAGGAAGTAGGGCTTGACGTCGTCCCAGCCCCAGCCCAGGTCGCTCCACTCGTCCCAGTCGGCCGGGTTGCCGCGGATGTAGATCATCGCGTTCAGCGACGACGAGCCGCCGAGCGTCTTGCCGCGCGGCAGGTAGACGCGCCGGTCGTCGAGGCCCGGCTCGTAGCCGGTGCCGAGATCCCAGTCGTTCTGCGAGCGGAAGAGCGCCGAGAACGCGGCGGGGATGTGGATGAAGTCCGCCGTGTCCGGCGGCCCGGCCTCCAGGAGCAGGACCTGCACATCGGGGTCCTCGCTCAGCCTGTTGGCGAGCACGCAGCCCGCCGAGCCGGCGCCGACGATCACGTAGTCGTACGAAGGGGACATGGGCGGACACTCTCGCGCGCTCGACGGGGTGTCAAGACGGAATCCTCCGCGGGGCATCCGGCCCCGCGTCCAGAGACCACTGGTCGGCCTCCGGCCGCCCTACCCCGGCACCCAACGGCGCGATCGCGTCCAGCCGCCCGACCACCTCGCGCGCGTGGCGCGTGTAGTGGTCGAGGTCGAAGATCGCGTCGAGGTCGAGGCCGAGATCGCGCGCGGCGAGCAGGTCGTGCAGCGGCGTCGCGGAGTCCCACGCGCGCTGCGCCTCCTCCTGCACGATCCGGTAGGCCTCGTCGCGCTCCATGCCGCCCTCGACCAGCGCGAGCAGCACCCGCTGCGAGAAGAGCGCGCCGTGGGTGAGGTCGAGGTTCGCGCGCATGCGGTCGGCGTGGACGACCAGCCCGCGTACGACGCGCAGCGCGAGGTGCTGCAGGTAGTCGAGCAGGATCGTCGAGTCGGGCAGGATCACGCGTTCGGCGCCCGAGTGCGAGATGTCGCGCTCGTGCCACAGCGCGACGTTCTCGACCGCCGCGTTCGCGTTGCCGCGCAGCACGCGCGCGAGGCCCGTGATGCGCTCGGTGGTGATCGGGTTGCGCTTGTGCGGCATCGCGCTCGAGCCCTTCTGCTGCCCGGCGCGGAAGGGCTCCTCGGCCTCGCGGACCTCGGTGCGCTGCAGGTGGCGAACCTCCGTGGCCAGGCGCTCGAGGCCGGCGCCCGCCAGGGCGATGGCCTGCAGCAGCTCGGCGTGGCGGTCGCGCGGCACGACCTGGGTGGAGACGGGCTCGCGCTCCAGGCCGAGGCGCTCGAGCACGCGCGCCTCGAAGTCGGGGCTCGTCGCCGAATAGGTGCCGACGGCGCCGCTGATGGCGCCGACGCTCGCCTGCGCGAAGGCGCGCTCCAGGCGCTGCGCGTTGCGGTGGGCCTCGAACGCGAAGCCGGCGAGCTTGATCCCGAACGTCGTCGGTTCGGCGTGGACGCCGTGCGTGCGCCCGACGCAGACCGTGTCGACGTGCTCGCGCGCGCGCTCGACGAGCGCGCCGACGAGCTCGCGCGCGCCGGTGGTGACGATCGCCCCGGCGGCCGCGAGCTGCAGCGCCAGCGCGGTGTCGAGGACGTCCGACGAGGTGAGGCCGAAGTGGATCCAGCGCCCGCCGGGCCCGGCGCTCTGCTGCAGGACGTCGACGAACGCGGCGACGTCGTGGTCGGTGACGCGCTCGCGCTCCTGGACGGCGGCGACGGTGAAGGTCGCGGCGCGGATCGCGTCGAGGTCGGCCTCGGTCGGCCCGTCCATCTCCTCGCAGGCGGCGACCTCCACGCGGCGCCATGCCTCCATGCGCGCCTCGTCGGTCCAGATCGCCCCGATCTCAGGGCGTGCGTAGCGAGCGATCACGCACTCAAGATACGGGCCGCCAGGTGGCCCGCGTTGCGCGCGTTGTCGAGGCCGACGCACGCGACCGGCACGCCGGGGGGCATCTGCGCGATCGACAGGATCGCGTCGAGGCCGCCGAGCGCGCTCAGGCGGCTGGAGAGCGGGACGCCGATCACCGGCAGGTCGCTGTGGGCCGCGGCGACGCCGGGCAGTGCGGCCGACAGGCCGGCGCCGGCGATGATCACGCGCAGGCCGCGCATGCGCGCGTTGCGGCAGTACTCGGCGACCGTGTCGGGCTCGCGGTGCGCCGACATCACGCGGATCTCGTAGCGGATGCCCTTCTCCGACAGGATCTCGCCGGCCTTCTCCATCTCGGGAAGGTCGGACTTCGAGCCCATGATGATCCCGACGAGCGGCGTGTCGACGTCGAGGTCGGCGAACTCCGTCTCGGGCTCGGTCTCCGTGACGGCGCCGCCGCGCGGTTCTGTCATGCCATCCGCTCCACGGCCCGCAGCGCGATGTCGCGGCGCAGCTGCCGGCCCTCGAAGGTGATCAGGTCGGCCGCAGCATAGGCGGCCTCCCGGGCGGCATCGGGGCCGTCGCCGAGCGCCGTAACGTTGAGCACGCGCCCGCCGGCGGTGACGATCGCGCCGTCGGGACTCTGCGCGGTGCCCGCGTGGGTGACCTCGACCGTGTCCGGGACGTCGTCGAGGCCGGAGATCACGTCGCCCTTCGACGCGCTCTGCGGGTAGCCGCCCGAGGCGAGCACGACGGTCACCGCCCAGCGCTCGTCCCACTGCGGGTCGTCGCCGACGAGGCCGCCGGGGACGGTCGCGCGCTGGGCGAGGTCGAGGAAGTCCGACTGCAGGCGCGGCAGCACCGCCTGCGTCTCGGGGTCGCCGAAGCGCACGTTGAACTCGAGCACGCGCGGGCCGTCGGCGGTGAGCATCAGCCCGGCGTACAGGCAGCCGTGGAACGGCGTGCCGCGGTGGCGCAGCTCGTCGACGACCGGCTGGTGGATGGTGCGCACGTACTCCTCGATCCGCGCGCGGTCGATGCCGGGCACCGGCGAGTAGGAGCCCATGCCGCCGGTGTTGGGACCGCGGTCGCCGTCGAAGATGCGCTTGTAGTCCTGGGCGGGAGCCATTGGCACGGCGGTCTCGCCGTCGCACAGCGCCAGCAGCGAGAGCTCCTCGCCCTCCAGCGCCTCCTCGACGATGACGCGACCGGGGCCGAAGCGCTCCTCGATGAGGAACGCGTGCAGCGCATCGCGCGCCTCCTGCTCGTCGGCGGCGATGACGACGCCCTTGCCCGCGGCGAGGCCGTCGAACTTGAGGACCACCGGGTAGCGGTCGATCGACCCCATCCCGTCCTCGATGGTCGCCACCGCCCGCCATGTCGCGGTGGCGACGCCGGCCGCCTCCATGACCTCCTTGGCGAACGCCTTGGAGCCCTCCAGCCGCGCGACCTGGCGCGTGGGTCCGAAGGCGGCGATGCCGCGCGCGGCCAGCTCGTCGACGAGCCCGCCCACGAGCGGCGCCTCGGGCCCCACGACGACGAGGTCGACGGCCTCGCCCGCGGCGGCGTTCGCGACCGCGTCGACGTCCTCGGCGCCGGCCGCGACGAGCCGCGCGTCGCGCGCGATGCCGGGGTTGCCGGGGGCGCAGAGCACCTCCGGTGCCTGCGGAGAGCGCCCGAGCGCGCGCACGATGGCGTGCTCGCGCCCACCGGAGCCGACGACGAGGACCTTCATGACCGGACCCCCCGCGACGCGCTACAGGCTCGCGATGAAGTCGTCCACGGGGATGGCCGAGAGCGTCTCGTAGTGCACCGTCCCCCGCGACCCGAGCTCGAGCGACACGCGCGCCATCGTCTGCTCGTCGGGCGCCTCCACGACGTTGACGAAGTCGAAGCGCCCGAGCGTCGCCCACTGGGCCTTGACCGTCGCGCCGAGCTGCTCGATCTCCTTGTTGACCTCGCGGATGCGCTGCGGGTTGTTCTTGATCGTCTGGACGCCCTCGGGCGTGAGCGTCGACAGCATGATGTAGGTGGGCATGGGTCGTCGTTGTATCCGATACGCCGCGCGCGCGGCTACAAGGGCGTCACCACGTCCCGCGCCCCGAGGCCGCGCAGGAGCCGCGCGAAGACGCCGCGCAGCGTCTGCTGGCCATAGCCGTGGTCGGGGTTGCCGCTGGTGAGCACCGCCACGGCGACGCGATCGTCGCCATGGCGCAGGAGCGCGATCTGATGGTCGAGGAGGCGCGTGCCCGAGCCCCAGCCGCCCTTGAAGTACAGCCGCCAGCCGTCGGGCCGCACGCGCGCGACACCCCAGCGCTGGCTCGGGACGACCGTGCGCAGCAGCTGCATCGCGGTGGCACGATGGCGCGCGACGACGTGCACGTCGATGTGCAGGAAGAACCGCGTCTGGTCGGAGGCGTCGATACGGCTGCCGCCCCAGACGAACGGGTTGAGGACGAAGCGGCGCATGCCGGCGCGGCGAGCCGTCGCGCGGACGCGCCGCGGCCCGACGAACGCGAGCACCTTCGTTGCCGCGCCGTTGTCCGAGCGGCGGATCATCGGGTCGATGAGCCGGTGGTCGGCGGCCCTCAGCGGCCTCGCGCGCACGCGCGGGTCGTCGAGATAGGCGACGAGCAGCAGCGCCTTGACGACGCTCGCCGACTGCACGCCGTCGGTGCGGCGATAGCCCCACAGGCGCCGGTCGGTGCGGACCGCGAAGCGGACCTCGCCCTCGCGATGGTGGACGTAGGCGAGGGCTGCCTTGACGTCGGGCTGCCACGCGTGCGCGGCCTGCGCCGGCGCCGCGAGCAGCGCGACGCCGAGGACCGGACCGAGCGAGTGACGAAGGGCCCGGGCGGGCGGCACGGGCGGGGAGTGTAGGCCGCGGCTGCGCGCCGCGCCGGTCGTCCGCGGGCACTTGCCACTCCGCGCGGCCAGGGGCATCGAGGGGGTCGGCCGGAACGCGAGTGTCGAGTCAGTTGCGGTATGCGCGACGGAGTCGACACTCGGGCGGCCGCGCGAGAGTTGCCGCAGCCGCGCGCGCGATCCGCCACCATGCGGGGCTTGAGCGCCACAGGCCTCCCGGGCGGCGGCGGCGGTTGGTGCGACCGCGAGCGACCGCACCTCCCTCCCTCGATGCCCTGACCGCGCGGAGCCGCGGCCGCCGCGCGGACGACCAGCGCCCGCCGCGGCTAAGCCGCCGCCGGCGCCGCCTTCTCCGCGACCGACAGCACGAGCTCGCCGTCGTCCGCGTCGACGCGGACGATGTCGCCCTCGCGGAAGTCGCCCTCGAGGATCGCCAGCGCGAGCGGGTCGACCAGGCGCTTCGCGATGACCCGCTTGAGCGGGCGGGCGCCGTAGGTCGGGTCGTAGCCGAGGTTGCCGATCAGCTCGCGGGCGCGGTCGGTGAGCACGACCTCGATGCCGCGCGCCCGGACGCGCTCCATGACGCGCGCGACCTGCAGGTCGACGATCTGGCCGATCTGGGCGCGATCGAGCGAGTGGAACTCGACGATGTCGTCCAGGCGGTTGATGAACTCGGGCTTGAACTGGGCCTCGGCGCCGGCGCGGCCGCCCGGAATGTTCGAGGTCATGATCAGCACGACGTGGCGGAAGTCGACCGTGCGGCCCTGGCCGTCGGTCAAGCGCCCGTCGTCCATCACCTGCAGCAGGATGTTGAAGACGTCGGGGTGGGCCTTCTCGATCTCGTCGAGCAGGAGCACCGAGTACGGGCGGCGGCGCACGGCCTCGGTCAGCTGGCCGCCCTCGTCGTAGCCGATGTAGCCGGGTGGCGCGCCGACGAGGCGGCTGACGGAGTGCTTCTCCATGTACTCGGACATGTCGACGCGCACCATCGCGTCCTGGGAGTCGAACATGAACTCGGCCAGGGCGCGCGCGAGCTCGGTCTTGCCGACGCCGGTCGGCCCGAGGAAGAGGAAGTTGCCGATCGGGCGGTCCGGATCGCTGAGGCCCGCGCGCGAGCGGCGCAGGGCGTTGGACACCGACTCGACGGCCTCGTCCTGGCCGATGACGCGCTGGTGCAGGCGCTCCTCCATGTGCACGAGCTTGGAGACCTCGCCCTCCAGCAGGCGGCTGACCGGGATGCCGGTCCAGCGGGCCACGACCTCGGCCACGTCCTCGGCGTCGACCTCCTCCTTGAGGAAGCGCGCCGCGCGCGGCTCGGCCTGCTCGGCCTCGGCGAGCTGCTGCTGCAGCTCGGGGATCTCGCCGTGGCGCAGCTGCGCTGCGCGCTCGAGATCGGCCTCGCGCTCGGCGCGCTCGAGTTCGCGGTGCGCTTGCTCGAGGCGCTCCTTGACGCGCTGGACCTTGTGGATCTCCTCCTTCTCGGTCTGCCACTCGGCCTTCATCGCGGCGCTCTGCTCGCGCAGGTCGCCGAGCTCGCGCTCGATCGCCTCGCGGCGCTCGACCGAAGCGTCGTCGGTCTCCTTGGCCAGCGACGTGAGCTCGATCTCGAGCTGCAGGATGCGCCGGTCGACCTCGTCGATCTCGGTGGGCAGCGAGTCGATCTCGATGCGCAGCTTCGACGCGGCCTCGTCGATGAGGTCGATGGCCTTGTCGGGCAGGAAGCGATCGGCGATGTAGCGGTCGCTCAGCGTGGCGGCGGCGATCAGCGCGGAGTCCTGGATGCGCACGCCGTGGTGCACCTCGTAGCGCTCCTTCAGGCCGCGCAGGATCGCGATCGCGTCCTCGACGGACGGCTCGCCGACGAGCACGGGCTGGAAGCGGCGCTCGAGGGCCGCGTCCTTCTCGATGTGCTTGCGGTACTCGTCGAGCGTCGTCGCGCCGACGGCGCGCAGCTCGCCGCGCGCGAGCATCGGCTTGAGCAGATTCGCGGCGTCGACGGCGCCCTCGGCGGCGCCCGCGCCGACGATCGTGTGCAGTTCGTCGATGAAGAGGATGACCGTGCCGCCGGCCTCCTTGATCTCGTTGAGGACCGCCTTCAGGCGCTCCTCGAACTCGCCGCGGTACTTCGAGCCGGCCAGCAGCGCGCCGATGTCCAGCGCGATGACGCGGCGGTCGCGCAGCGACTCGGGCACGTCGCCGGACTCGATGCGCTGGGCGAGGCCCTCGACGATGGCGGTCTTGCCGACGCCGGGCTCGCCGATGAGCACCGGGTTGTTCTTGGTGCGGCGGCTGAGGACCTGGATGACGCGGCGGATCTCGTCGTCGCGCCCGATGACCGGGTCGAGCTTGCCCTGCTCGGCCTCCGCGGTCAGGTCGCGCCCGAACTTCTCCAGCGCCTGGTACTTGTCCTCGGCGGACTGGTCGGTCACGCGGTGCGGGCCGCGGACGTCGGCGATCGCCTTCTCCAGCGCGTCGCGGCGAGCCCCCGCGTTGCGCAGCGCCTCGCCGGCGCGTGAGGAGTGCTCGGCGAGCGCGAGCAGGAGGTGCTCGGTGGAGACGTACTCGTCCTTGAGCTCGCGCATCTCCTCCTCGCCCTCGCGCAGCACGCGCACGAGCTCGCTCGACGGGCCGGCGGCCTCGCCGCCCGCGGTCATCGTCGGCAGCGCGTCGAGGTCGGCGTTGACCTGCGCGCGGAGCGCGTTGACGTCGGCGCCGAGCTTGGAGAGCACGGGAGCGACGACACCGCCGTCCTGCTCGAGCAGCACGGCGAGCAGGTGCTCGGGTGTCACCTGTGGGTTGCGGCGGCGCTCGGCGAGCTGGCCGGCCGCGGCGATGGCCTCCTGGGCCTTGATGGTGAAGCGATCAGCTTGCATAAGAAATCTCAGTCGAGGTCACTAAGATCGTAGCACACGCAAGCGTGCGCCCAGCGGGCGCTCCCGACCCGCGCGAGCGACGGCATCTAGCGCTCGCGCTCGACGCGGATCGTCCGCCGCGGCGGGCGCGCGTCGTCGGCGCGGATGAGATCGGTCGTGCCCTTGTAGGGGACGATCTCGGCCCTGAAGGACTTGCGCACGCGCTCGATCTCGGCCTCCATCTCGGCGCGCATCTCGGCCGAGCGGCGCTCGAGGGCCTCCAGGCGCCGGCTCGCGCGCTCGAGCTGTTCCTCGAGCTCGAGCACGCGCTCGACGCCGGCGAGGTTCAGCCCGAGCTCGGTCGTCATCTCCTGGATGCGACGCAGGCGAGCCACGTCGGCCTGCGAGTACAGGCGCGTGCCCTTCGGCGAGCGCTGGGGCTCGATGAGCCCGCGCGCCTCGTACATGCGCAGCGTCTGCGGGTGCATGTCGGCCAGCTCGGCCGCGACCGAGATCATGAACACGCCGCGCTGGTGATCGACCGAAACGCGGGCTGTGGTGCGGCGCCTCATGAGAAGAGCCTCGCGCGCGGGTTGCCGTTCATGACCTCGGACAGCTTCTCGACCGCCTCGGACTGCTCCTCGCTCAGGCTGGCCGGGACGTCGATGACGAAGCGGTAGTGGATGTCGCCGCGCCCCTTGCCGCTCAGGCGCGGCGGGCCCTCGCCGCGCAGGCGCTGCACGGTGCCGTGCTTGGTGCCGGCCGGGACGCGCAGCTTCTTGCGCGCGCTCAGCGTCGGGACCTCGACCTCGGCGCCGCGGATCGCCTCGGGGATCGTCAGCGGCACCTCGACCTCGACGTTGTCGCCCTTGCGCCTGAAGATCGGGCTGGCCGCGACGCGGGTGATGACGTAGAGGTCGCCTGGCGGACCGCCGCTGCGGCCCGGCTCGCCCTTGCCGGCGAGCCGCACGCGCGAGCCCTCGCGCACGCCGGCGGGGATGTTGACGCGGTACTTCTTGACCGTCCGCACGGCGCCCGAGCCCGAGCACGTCGGGCACGGGTCCTCGATGATCGCGCCGGTGCCGTTGCAGCGCGTGCACGGCTGCGAGATCGAGAACAGCCCCTGGCCCTGGGACTCGATGCCGCGCCCCTGGCAGCGCGGGCAGACCTTCGGCGCGGTGCCCGGCTTGGCGCCGGTGCCGCGGCAGGTGCCGCACATCTGCGACGTCGGGACCGTCAGCGGGATCTGCGCGCCCTCGACCGACTGCTCGAAGGAGATCGAGACCTCGGCCTCGAGGTCGCGGCCGCGCTCGGCGCGGGGGCCGCGCGTGCCGGTGCGCCCAGCGCCGCCGCCGCCCCCGAAGAGGTTGGAGAGGATGTCCGAGAACGAGCCCGTGTCGAAGCCACCCGGACCGCCGGGCCGGCCGGCGCCGGCGAACATGCCGCCGCGGTCGTACTGCTTGCGCTTGTCCGGGTCGCTGAGGATGTCGTAGGCGGCCGAGATCTCCTTGAAGCGCTCCTCGGCCTGCTTGTCGCCCAGGTTGGTGTCCGGGTGGTACTGGCGCGCGAGCTTGCGGTAGGCCTTCTTGATCTCCTCGGGCGAGGCCTTCTTGTCGACGCCGAGGACGCTGTAGAGGTCGCGCTGGGCCATGTCGCCGCCTACCCCGCCACGACGACCTTGGCGGGACGCAGGACGTCCTCGCCATAGGTGTAGCCGGCGCTGTAGACCTCGACGATCGTGCCCGCCTCGGCGCCGTCGACCGGCTGCTGGGCGACCGCCTCGTGGCGGTGGGGATCGAAGCGCTCGCCCTTCGGCGAGTCCGGCTCGATGCCCACGCGCGCGAGCGCGGCGAGCAGCTCGGTCTGCACCAGGCGGATGCCGTCGGTCAGGTGGTGGTCGCGATTCTCGGGCTGGGCCTCGGCCGCCGCCAGGGCGCGCTCGAAGTTGTCGAGCGCGGGCAGCAGCTCGCGCGCGAGCTTGGCGATGCCGCGCGCCTCGGCGGCGGCGACGTCGCGGCGCGCGCGCTTGCGCACGTTCTCGAGGTCAGCCGCCGCGCGCAGCCACTTGTCCTTGTAGTCGGGCTCCTCGGGAGCCGGCTCGCGCTCCTCGGGCTCGGGCTCAGGGGCGGCCGCTTCGTCGGCGGCCGCCTCCTGCGTAGCCAGATCGCGCTCCTCGGAGGTCACGACTTGCCCTCGTCCACGACCTCGGCGTCGACGACGTCCTCCTCGGCCTCGGCGCCGGCGCCGTCGGTGGGCGCGCCGTTGCCCTGCGCGGCCGACGACTGCTGCTGGGCGCGCTCGTACATCGCCTCGGAGACCTTGTGGAAGGAGCTCTGCAGCGCCTCGGTCTTCGCGTTGATCTCGTTCGCGTCCTCTGAGGTCAGCGACTCGCGGACCGCCTTGATCGCGGCCTCGATCTCCTCGCGCGAGGACGCGTCGACCTGCTCGCCCAGGTCCTTGAGCTGGCGCTCGGCCTGGTAGGCAGCGTTCTCGCCGGTGTTGCGGGCTTCGGCCAGCTCACGCGCGCGACGGTCCTCGTCGGCGTGCGTCTCGGCGTCGGCGACCATGCGCTTGATCTCGTCCTCGGCCAGGCCGGAGCCCGCCTTGATCTCGATCTTCTGCTCCTTGCCGGTGCCGAGGTCCTTCGCCGACACGTTGAGGATGCCGTTGGCGTCGATGTCGAAGCCGACCTCGATCTGCGGCACGCCGCGCGGCGCCGGCGGGATGCCGGTCAGCTGGAACTTGCCCAGCGACTTGTTGTAGGTCGCCATCTCGCGCTCGCCCTGCAGGACGTGGATCTCCACCGACGGCTGGTTGTCCTCGGCCGTCGAGAAGATCTCCGACTTGCGCGTCGGGATCGTGGTGTTGCGCTCGATGAGCTTGGTCATGACGCCGCCCTTGGTCTCGATGCCCAGCGTCAGCGGGGTCACGTCGAGCAGGAGGACGTCCTTGACGTCGCCCGCGAGCACGCCGGCCTGGATGGCGGCGCCGACGGCGACGACCTCGTCGGGGTTGACGCCGCGGTGCGGCTCCTTGCCCGTGAGCTCCTTGACCTTGTCCTGGACGGCGGGCATGCGCGTCATGCCGCCGACGAGGACGACGTGGTCGATCTTCGCGGCGCCCTTGTCCTTGGCATCGTCGAGCGCCTGGCGGACCGGGGCGACGACGCGATCGATGAGATCGGAGGTCAGCTCGTTGAGCTTGGCCCGGGTCAGGCGCATGTCCAGGTGCTTGGGGCCCGACTGATCGGCGGTGATGAACGGCAGGTTGATCTGCGTCTCCTGCGCGGAGGACAGTTCGATCTTGGCCTTCTCGGCCGCCTCGTACAGGCGCTGGAGTGCCATCGGATCCTGGGTGAGGTCGATGCCCTGGTCGCGCTTGAACTCGCCGGCCAGCCAGTCGACGATCGCCTTGTCGAAGTTGTCGCCGCCGAGGTGGTTGTCACCCGCGGTGGCCTTGACCTCGAAGACGCCCTCGCCGATCTCGAGGACCGACACGTCGAACGTGCCGCCGCCGAGGTCGAAGACCAGGATCGTCTGGTCGTGCTCCTTGTCGAGGCCGTAGGCCAGCGATGCGGCGGTCGGCTCGTTGATGATGCGCTTGACGTCGAGCCCGGCGACCTTGCCGGCGTCCTTGGTCGCCTGGCGCTGGTCGTCGTTGAAGTAGGCGGGAACGGTGATGACCGCGCTGTCGACCGTGTCGCCGAGATAGGCCTCGGCGTCGGCCTTGAGCTTCTGCAGGATCATCGCGCTGATCTCGGGCGGGCTGTACTGCTTGCCGCCCGCCTCGACGCGCGCGTCGCCGTTGGGGCCGGCGACGACCTTGTAAGGAACGATCGCCTCCTCCTCGCGCACCTCGGCCTCCTTGCGGCCCATGAAGCGCTTGATGGAGAAGACGGTGTTCTGGGGGTTGGTGACCGCCTGGCGCTTGGCGACGGTGCCGACGAGGCGGTTGCCGTCCTGGGCGAACGCGACCACCGACGGGGTCGTGCGACCACCCTCGACGTTCTCGATGACGGTCGGCTCGCCGCCCTCGAGGACGGCCATGCATGAGTTGGTCGTACCGAGGTCGATACCGATGGTCTTTGCCATGTGCGTGGACTCCTTGCCTACTCGTTCTCTACGTTAGAAATCTCAGTCTGAGGCTAGCAGATCATGGTCTGTCGTCCGTACGCGTGCGGCGACTTGGGCGGCGGCGGCGCTTCGGCCTGCCGCTCGCGCCCGCGGCACGCCGCCCATCGCCCCACTGTGCCTACAAGCACACTGTGAGCGGGTCAAAAGACGCGGTGAGCGGCACTTGCCGCACCTACGGTCTCGAGCCATGCACGCGGCCCTGCTCTCGAGACCTGAGGAGGTCATCATGCTCATCCGCCGCATCGCCGCCAGCGCCTGTGCGCTGGCCCTCGTCGTCCCCGCCGCCGCCGTGGCGCGGCCCGCGGACGACCAGCCCGTCGCCTTCGGCGGCCCGTCCGTCGCGAAGACGGGCGGTGTCAGCTACGGCGACACGAAGTACGACCTGCAGAACCAGCAGGCCCAGAAGACGGCCAAGCCGTCCTACGCCGATCGCGTCGCCTCGCTGTCCACGGAGCAGCTTGCCGCCGCCTACGGCACCGCGAAGCCCACCACTCCGGCGGAGCAGTTCTCGACGGCCTACGGCGCCACGGCGCCCAACGCGCGGTTCGTCCCCGCGGCGGCCGCCTCCGTCACGGCTTCGCACGGCGACGACACCGACGGCTGGCAGATCGCTGCCCTCGCCGAGGCCGGGCTGCTCGCGGCCCTCGCGCTCGGCTCCGTCGCGCTCGTGCGGGCGCGCCGTCGCGTCACCGCGTAGCGACCACACGCTGGGGGCGGGGCTGCGGCCCCGCCCTACAGCACCTCGGTCTTGAACGCGCGCAGTCCGCGCGCGCGGTAGTTCGGCAGCGCGGCCGGGCCGTCCTGCGTGTTGGTGTGCAGCCACACGCGCGGGGCGAGCTCGAGCCCTCGCCGCAACGCGTGGGTCAGCAGGTGGCCGCCGAGGCCATGGCCCTGGAAGGCGGCGACGAGACCGAAGTAGGCGACCTCGACGCCGTCGCCGTCGACGCGCAGCTCGTAGTAGCCGGCGCGCTCGCCGCCCACCGTCGCCACCCACGTCTCGACGCGCTCCGCCCACGCCTGCCAGTCGGCGTCCGAGCGCCCGGCGTGGTCGGTCCAGTTGTGCGCCGCGCCGACCTCGGCGTAGAACCACCGGTTCAGCGCGCCGTCGGGCGGGTCGACGCGCGCAACCTCGACGCCGGGCAGCCGCGGCGGCCCGGCGGGCCGCAGCGCCGCGGCGTCGTCGAGCTCGAGGTAGATGCGGACGATCATTCGCGCCGCGACGGGCACATCCGCCTGAGCGCGCACGCGCGGCAGGCCGGGCGCTGGGAATGGCAGACGCGCCGGCCGTGGCGCAGCAGGTTGACGTGGAGCTCGAGCTCGGCGCCGGGCGGCGTGATCGCGAGCATCTGGTCGTGGAGGCGATCGAACGGCGCGCCGGGCTCGAGCAGGTGCAGGCGCATGCCGACGCGCGAGACGTGCGTGTCGACCGGGACGTCGCGCAGGCCGTAGCTGAAGAGCAGCACGCACGCCGCGGTCTTGCGGCCGACGCCGGGCAACGCGCACAGGTAGGCCTGCGACTCGGCGATCGGCGCGTTGCGCATCCACGAGAGGTCGAGCTCGTCGCCGATCGCCTCGAGGATCGCCTTGATGCGCACCGACTTGACCTTGGAGATCCCGCCGGGCCGGATCGCCTCCTCGATCTCCTCGACCGGCGCGTCGCGCACGGCCTCCCACGACGGGAAGCGCTCGCGCAGGCGCAGGAAGGCGACGTCGCGATTGCGGTCGTTGGTCGACTGCGACAGGACGGTGAGGACGAGCTCGCCGAGCGGATCGCCGTGCGGCTCCATGACGGGCACGCCGTACATCGCGCGCAGGCGCTCGCGGACGGCGCGCACGCGGCGGGCGACTGGTCGGCGCCAGGGGGTCGGCACGGCGGGAAGTATGGTGCGCCCGCCGATGCCGGAGGTCTCAGAGCACACCGACACGCTGGGCGACCAGCCGCTGTTCTGGCGCAGCGCCGAGGGCGCCGAGCCGCCCGTCCTGTACCTGCACGGCGTGCCGACGAGCTCCGACGACTGGGTCCCGTTCCTCGAGCGCACCGGCGGCATCGCGCCCGACCTCTTCGGCTTCGGGCGCAGCAGCAAGCGCGGCGACCTTGACTTCACGATGCCCGGCTACGACCGCTTCGTCGAGGTGTTCCTCGACCACGTCGACGTCGAGCGCGTGCGCCTGGTCGTCCACGACTGGGGCGTCGTCGGGCTGCTGTGGGCCCAGCGCTTCCCCGAGCGCGTCGAGCGCCTCGTCCTCCTGAACTCGGTGCCCTTGCTGCCCGGCTATCGCTGGCACCGCTTCGCGCGCGCGTGGCGCACGCCGCTGGTCGGCGAGGTGGCGATCGGGCTGTCGACGCGCTGGGCCGCCCGCCGCGCCGGCGTGCCGGACGCGGTCATCGAGCAGGCGTGGCCGCACTTCGATCAGGGCACGCAGCGGGCGATCCTGCGCCTGTACCGCTCGAGCCCCGAGGACGCGCTGGCGCGCGCCGGCCTGGACCTCGGGCGCCTCACCTGCCCGGCGCTGGTCGCGTGGGGCGATCGCGACCCGTACATCAAGCCGCGCTTCGCCGACGCCTACGCGGAGGCCCTGGGCGGCGAGGCCGAGGTCCTGCACCTCAGCGACGCCGGGCACTGGGCCTGGCACGACCGGCCCGATGTCATCGATCGCATCGCCACGTTCCTGGACGGCTGAGCGCGTCCCCGCGTGGGCGCTCGCGGCGCTGCTGGCCGTCGGCTACCTGCTCGTCGCGCCGCCGGCCGCCGACCTCGCCGCGCAGGAGTACCGCGCCGATCTCGGCCTCGTGCTGTGGGACAACGGCTGGTACGGCGGGCATCACATGCCCAGCTACAGCGTGCTGTTCCCACCGCTGGCCGCACTGCTCGGGCCGCGGGTTGTGGGCGCGCTGAGCGCGGTGGCGGCGGCGGTCGTGTTCGAGCGGCTCGTGCGCGGGTCCGACGGCGAGCGCGTCGCGTCGCTGTGGTTCGCGGTCGGGACCTTGACGACCCTCATCACGGGGCGGCTGACCTTCGCGCTGGGCGTGGCGATCGCGCTCGGCGCGGTGCTCGCGGCGGCGCGCGGCCGCTTCGCGTGGGCCTGTGCACTCGCGGTGCTCGCGAGCCTCGCCTCGCCGGTGGCGGGCGCGTTCGTGGCGCTGGCGGCGGCGGCGTGGTGGCTTGACCGGCGGCGATGGTGGCCGGTGGCGCTGGCGGCGTGCGCCGTCGCGCCCGCGGCGGCGCTCGCGCTGGCGTTCCCCGAGGGCGGCACCTTCCCGTTCGTCGCCTCGAGCTTCTGGCCGGCGCTGGCGGCGGCGCTGGCCGTGCTCCTCGCGTTGCCGCGGGACGCGCGGCTGCTGCGCATCGGCACGTGGCTCTACGCGCTGGCGATGGTCGCGAGCTTCGCGTTCGCGACGCCGATGGGCGGCAACGCGGTGCGCCTGGGCGCGCTGTTCGCGGGGCCGGTGCTGGCCGCGGTGCTGTGGCGTCGCGACCGGCGGACGCTCGCGCTGCTGGCGCTGCCGCTGCTCTACTGGCAGTGGGTGGCGCCGGTGGACGACTGGGCCCGCGCGGCGGGCGACGCGTCCGTCCACGAGCGCTACTACGCGGGCCTGCTGGGATTCCTGGGCTCCCGTGAGGGCGGCCCATTTCGCGTCGAGATCCCGTTCACCGACAACCACTGGGAGTCGCGCTGGGTGGCGCCGCACGTGCCGCTGGCCCGCGGATGGGAGCGCCAGGTCGACCGCGCGCGCAACGACCTGTTCTATGACGACCGTCTTACCGGGCCGCGCTACCGCCGCTGGCTGGACGACAACGCCGTGCGCTTCGTGGCCCTGGCCGACGCCCCGATCGACTACTCGGCCGCCCGCGAGGCCCAGCTCGTGCGCAACGGCCTGCCGTACCTTCGCCCCGTCTGGAACGACGCGCACTGGCGCGTGTTCGAGGTCGCCGGCGCGCGGCCGCTGGCGCGCGGCGCGGCGGTCGCGACGGCGCTCGGCGGGTCGTCGGTGCGCCTGCGCGCCCTGCGCCCGGGGACGGTCGACCTGCGCGTGCACTTCACGCCCTACTGGGAGCTCTCGGCCGGGCGCGGGTGCGTGGAGCGGGCCGCCGGGGACTGGACGCGAGTGCGCGTGGATGCCGCCGGCGCGGTGGAGCTGCGGACGAAGTTCGCGCTGGGCCGCGTGCGGGCCAAGTCGCCGCGGTGCACGGGGCAATGAGGGCGATTGGCCGCCGACAGCGCCCACAACCCCCGCTGCAGAGCCAGTTCCGAGCGCCCGCGCCGCGTGATCGCATACGCCGCGCCGAAGCGCTGCCGCACCAGCCCAGCCGACCGCAACCGCTCGAGCGCGACAAGCGCCGCCGGGTAGGTCGAGGCCAGCGCCCGGGCGACCTCGTGCACCCGCCGCGGCCCCACCGCAAGCAGCGACAGGACCACCGGACACAACGGGCGATCCGCCATCCGACGATGAAAGCACCGTCCTCCCGATCGCGCCAGAAGCGGATCGTTGGTTCCTGTTAGGTGTGGTTAGCCGTCCTACCGGGCAGCCGGTAGGGGGATTAGGATTCGTGGTGATGCTCTTGGCGCGCGCCCGTTCCCTCCAGGCGCGGCTCCTGCCACACGGTGTCCTCGACGTCGTCCGTCAGGTGCTGCTGTTCGCTGCCGCGTACTACGCGTACCGGCTGGTGCGCGGATGGATCGATGACCCGCAGGGCGCCACGGTCGCGTTCGACAACGCGCGCCACCTGATCCACTTCGAGCAGACGATGGGCTTCTTCGTGGAGCCGAGCATCCAGGCCTGGGCGTCGACCAAGCCGGCGATCATCGACTTCGCCAGCTGGGTCTACATCAATTGCCAGACCTCGGTGACGCTGGGCGTGCTCGTCTTCCTGTACCTGTTCCACAACAAGAGCTTCTACTTCGTGCGCAACATGTTCATGGTCGCCATGGGCATCGCGCTCGTCGGCTACGCGGTGATGCCGACCGCGCCGCCGCGCTTCTTCCCGGAGTGGGGCTTCCTGGACTCGGTCGCCGACTTCACCGGCGTCAGCCACGACTCGGTGGCGGTCAACGCGCTCTTCAACCCGTACGCCGCCATCCCGTCGATGCACGTGTGCTTCTCGCTGATAATCGGGCTGACGCTGGCGCGGCTGTGCAAGCACCGCGTGGCGCGCATCGCGTGGGGCCTGTACCCGCTGCTCGTGACCTTCGTCATCGTGGCGACCGGCAACCACTTCCTGTCGGATGCGATCCTTGGCGCCATGACCGCCGCGCTCTCCGCATGGGCCGCCGCCTGGCTGGCCCGCGCGCGCCCGACGGTGTGGGCCTTCAGCGCCGCCAAGGCCTGATGTCCACACCGGCGCAGACTCCCCGGCCTCGGCGCCGGGAGCCCGGCGTGCGCCGAGAGGCGGTGCGCAACCGGCTCATCGAGTCGCGCCTGACGCCGAACGCGATCTCGCTCACGGGCTTCGCGCTCAACCTCGTCGCGGCCGCGCTCGTGTGGCAGGAGCTGTACATCTGGGGCGGCATCGCGTTCATCGTCGGCTCGGTCTGCGACACCCTCGACGGGCGCTACTCGCGGATGTCCGGCAAAGGGACGCAGTTCGGCGCCTTCCTGGACTCGACGCTCGACCGCATCGAGGAGGGCATCGTCCTGACGGCCGTCGCAGCCGTCTTCGCCAAGGACCACAAGGAGTTCGCCGCGGCGGCGGTCGTCGTCGCCGTGCTCGCCTCGCTGATGGTCAGCTACACGCGCGCCCGCGCCGAGGCCCTCGGCGTCGAGTGCAAGGTCGGCATCGCCAACCGCGCGGTGCGCGTCGTCATCCTCTCGGCGGGCATCGTGTTCGCCGATCTCGGCGCGCTGGAGCCGGCCGTCTACGTGCTGGCCGGGCTGGGCACGATCACCGTCCTGCAGCGGATCTTCCACGTGCGCGGCGAGCTCAAGCGCATGGAGCAGCCGGTCGGCGAGCTGTAACCGGCGGTCAACGACGGGGTTGGATGCCCCCGGAAACTTCTTCGAAGGGGACTCTCACCTTGAGCACGAACGGCAACGGCGGCGCGGTCGCCGCGGACGGCGCCGCAACGAACGGCAAGGCCCGCTACCAGCAGGACAAGGTACGCGTGGCGATCATCGGTGTCGGCAACTGCGCGAACTCCTTCGTGCAGGGCGTGCACCACTACCGCGACGCCGATGCCAAGAGCCGCGTCCCGGGCCTGATGCACGTCGACCTCGGCGGCTACCACGTCTCGGACATCGAGTTCACCTGCGCCTTCGACATCAACCGGACGAAGGTCGGCAAGGACCTCGGCGAGGCCATCTGGGCCGACCCGAACAACACGATCAAGTTCACGAAGGTGCCCAAGAAGCTCGGCGTGCCCGTCCACCGCGGCATGACGCACGACGGCATCGGCAAGTACGCGGCCCAGAAGATCACCAAGGCGTCCGGCGAGACGGCCGACATCGTCTCGATCCTCAAGGAGACGCACACCGACGTCGTCGTCTCCTACCTCCCGGTCGGCTCCGAGCAGGCGACCAAGTGGTACGTCGAGCAGATCCTCGAGGCCGGCTGCGCCTTCGTGAACTGCATCCCGGTCTTCATCGCGCGCGAGGACTACTGGAACAAGCGCTTCAAGAAGGCCGGCCTGCCGGTCATCGGCGACGACATCAAGTCGCAGGTCGGCGCCACGATCACCCACCGCGTGCTGGCCCGCCTCTTCCACGAGCGCGGCGTCAAGCTCCTGCGCACCTCGCAGCTGAACGTCGGCGGCAACATGGACTTCTTCAACATGCTCGAGCGCGAGCGCCTGGAGTCCAAGAAGATCTCCAAGACCAACGCGGTGACGTCGGTCGCCGGCCTGGAGATGGACGCCGACAACGTCCACGTCGGCCCGTCGGACTACGTGCCGTGGCTGACCGACCGCAAGTGGGCTCACATCCGCCTGGAGGGCGAAGCGTTCGGCGGCGTGCCGCTCAACGCCGAGCTCAAGCTCGAGGTCTGGGACTCGCCGAACTCGGCCGGCATCGTCATCGACGCCGTGCGCTGCCTGAAGCTGGCGCTCAACCACGGCATCAGCGGCCAGCTCGACGGCCCCAGCTCGTACCTCATGAAGTCGCCGCACACGCAGCGGCCCGACGACGAGGCCCGCGACGAGACCGAGCGCTTCATCGCCAAGTACGCGGGCAAGCCGGGCACGCGGCCGAAGGGCCGCAAGGCGCCCGCGCGCAAGAAGGCCGCCGCCAAGACGTCCTAGCGACCGGCCGGGCCGCGGCCCACGTTCGGTTAACCGCATCATCCGGCCGGCGGACGGAAAGATGGTCCGCGCGGCCGACGACGCCGGGAAGGCCCGCGCGTACCTTGCGTCTACGTACCCAAGGAACCGCGCAGGATCCGCCCTCTCCTCAGGCGGACGCGGCATTCTCCTCCTCAGCACCATCGCGGCAGCGGGCCGCCCTCAGGGCGGCCCGCCGCGCTGCGTCCGCTAGCGTGCGCCCGCGTGCACGACGACGCGGCGCTGAAGGCCCAGCTCGCCTACCTGGAGCGCAGCTCCCCCTTCTACCGCGAGCGGATGGCCGGCGCGCGACGGCTGCAGGACGTGCCGCTGCTGACCAAGGCCGACCTGCGCGCCTCGCAGGCCGCGCGGCCCCCGTTCGGCGAGCATCTGTGCGCGCCGCGCGAGGCGCTCGTGCGCCTGCACGTCACGTCGGGGACGACCGGCGAGCCGGTGGCGATCGGCCTGACCCGCGCCGATCACGCGGCCAACTCGGCGGTCGGCGGCGCCGCCTTCGCGATCGCCGGCCTGCGCCCCGACGACGTCATCGCCCACTGCCTGAACTACGCGCTCTACGCGGGCGGGATCGCCGACCACATGGCGATCGAGGCCTCGGGCGCGACCGTCGTGCCCGTCGGCGTCGGCCAGTCGCTGCGCCTGCTGGACCTCATCCCGCGCCTCGGGCTCACCGCGATCTACGGCACGCTCTCGTTCCCCGCGCACCTGGCCGGCCGCGCGCGCGACGCGGGCATCGACCCCGCATCGCTGGGCCTGCGCCACATCGTGACCGCCGGCGAGCCGGGCGCGGGGCTGGGCGCCGTGCGCGAGCAGATCGAGGCCACGTGGGGCGCGAGCGTCGCCGACAGCTTCGGGATGAGCGACGTGTGGTCGACGATGGCCGGCGAGTGCGAGGCGCGCGCCGGCCTGCACCTGACGACGCATGGGCACGCGCTGCTCGAGCTCGTCGAGCCCGGCGGCGACACCCCGATCGCGCTCGAGGACGACGCGTACGGCGAGCTCGTGTGGACGCACCTACGCCGCGAGGCCTCGCCGCTGCTGCGCTACCGCTCGGGCGACCTGGGGCGCGTGTGGACCTCGCCGTGCGCGTGCGGGCGCACCGGCGTGCGCATCCGCATCGAGGGCCGCGTCGACGACATGCTGCGCGTGCAGGCGGTCAACGTGCACCCGGGAGCGATCGGCGCGGTGCTCGGGCGCTTCGCCGGCCTGGGGCGCTACGCGGTCGTGGCCGAGGGCGACCCGATCGTCCCGCCGCTGCGGGTCTTCGTGGAGACGGGCGACGGCGTGGACGGCGTCGCGGAGGCGCTGCGCTCCCAGCTGGGCGCGCGCTTCGAGGTGCAGGCGGTGGCGCCGGGCGCGCTGCCGGTGGGCGAGCAGAAGACGCGCGTGGTGTACCGCAGCGCGCGGGGAGAGGAGCTGAGGCTGCCCCCGCCAACAGACAACGACAGTTCGAAACGACAACGAGGGGGGACCCGATGGGCCTGACCGTCACGGTGAGCGAGCTGGGGTCGGCGCGGGTGGTGACCTGGGATCGCCAGGCCAACCGCAACGCGTGGACCCGCGACACGATCGACGCGATCGCCGACGCGATCGAGGCGGCGGGCGACGACGAGAGCGTGCGCTGCGTCATCGCCCGCGGCGCCGGCGAGCACTTCTCGGCCGGCGACGACCTCTTCGCCGCCATCGAGGCCACGCCGGAGTCCTGGGCGGCGACGGTGGCCGCCTTCCAGCGCGTGACCATCGCGACGATGGCCGCGCCGGTGCCCGTGATCGCCGCCATCGACGGCGTCTGCATCGGCGGCGCCCTGGAGTTCGCCGCCAGCTGCGACCTGCGCCTGGCCACCGATCGCGCGCGCTTCGGCACGCCCGAGGTCGGGATCGGGCTGACCTACACCAACGCGGGCTCGCACTTCCTGCCCTCGACGATGGGCGAGACGGCCGCGCGCGAGCTGCTGCTCACGGGCGCGCTGCGCGACGTCGAGTGGGCGGCGCGCCATCGCTTCGTCAACGAGGTCGTGCCCGCGAGCGCGTTCGAGGAGCGCATCGCCGCCTGGGCGGAGGGCTTCGACGGCGTCTCGCGCGCCGCCGTCGCGCGCACGAAGGCGATGCTCAACGACCGCTTCGGCGACCTCCTGCCGGCCGCGATGGAGCGCGAGGAGCTCGCGTGCGTCGAGCTGTTCGACGGGCCCGACGCCCCGGGCGCGCTGGCCGCCTTCGCGCAGCGCCGCCGGTAGTTCGCTCCTTCAGCGTGTGGGACGCCGATTCGCGCTTTGCGCGAAAACGGTGCGACAGTTTCGGCGCGTTTATGGCAAAACTCGGCGGAGTTATGGCAACGCGCGTTTAGCCCCTCTCCGTGCGGCATGTGCGCCTATAGAGCGGTTTAGCGGCCACGAACTCCCGGCGAGCGGCGTTCAACTTGTTTACGTTTCGGGTAGCTGCTTCGGCTGGAGTTTGGCGCGGTTCCCCCCCTTCTGCGCCCTCCGTCAGCTAGCCCGAAGTTGCGCTGGAAAAGGCAAGGATCGCCCCTACCCAGAAGGAGCCGACGCGCGCATGTTTCGGTTCGCGATTGCAGTTGCTGCCGTGACCACGGTGCTGGTCATCATCGCCTCGACAGGAGCGCAGGGATCGCCCTGCACGACGACGGTGTCCAGCCTCAGCGCGGTGAGCTCGGCGGTGAGCTCGGCCGCTTCGGGATCGACGGTCTGCCTCAGCGACGGGACCTACGGCAAGCTGTCGCTGACCGCGACGAAGTCGGCGCCGGGCGTGACCATCCAGGCCGAGCACCCGGGGCAGGCGACGATCGCCGGCGCGACCCTGGACGGCAGCTACCTGACGGTCGCGCAGTTCCGGATGACGGGCACGTTCGAGCCGCGCCCGGGCTCCACCGGCATGACGGCCGACCACAACCTCTTCGTGGGCGGCAACTACTACGCGGTGATGGCGGCGGCGACGTCGACCACGCAGGTCAACGACGTCACGATCACCAACAACAAGTTCGACGGGCGCTTCAACGAGGACGCGATCCGGCTCAACCGCTACCACGACGGCCCCGATGCCGACCCCTACGGCGTGCTGATCGAGGGCAACGAGTTCACGGGCAACGTCGAGTACGGCGGGCACAACGACGTGCTGCAGTCGGTGTGGGTCGGGGACCATCTCTACTTCCGGCGCAACTACCTGCACGACTTCGGTGGCCAGGGCTTCTTCGTCAAGGACCAGGCCAGCGCGATCGACGGCCTCGTCGTCGAGGACAACCTCATCGTCAGGCAGAACAAGCCCTGCGACCCGACCTCGCTGTGCCCGACCTGGCAGCTCTCGCCGTTCCAGATCTTCGGGCCGCTGAAGAACGTCTCGATCCGCCACAACACCGTCTGGCCGGGCTCCAGCGGCGGGACGCAGTGGCTGCGCGGCTCGGGCTGGCAGGGCCCGACCGTCTTCTCCGACAACGTCTTCGACAACCTCAACTCCGACGCCAGCGACCTGGGCAACGGCTACAGCGCGTCGAACAACACGCGCTGCGCGGGCAGCGGCTTCCCCTCGCAGGGCGTGACCATCGACTGCAACCCCGGCTTCGCGAGCGCCGCCGCAGGCGACTACCGGGAGGCCAACGGCCGCGGCATCACCTGGACGCTCGCCGACCAGCACTTCGGCCCCGGCACCGGCGGCGACACCACCCCGCCTCCGCCGCCACCGGACGACACCACGCCGCCCGACACGACGATCAGCGCCGCGCCGAGCGACCCGACGACGTCGACGACCGCGCAGTTCTCCTTCACGTCCAGCGAGTCGGGCTCGACCTTCGAGTGCAAGCTCGACGCCGCCGCCTACGCCGCTTGCACCAGCCCCAGGAGCTACAGCGGCCTGGGCGCCGGCTCGCACACCTTCAGCGTGCGTGCCAAGGACGCGGCCGGCAACACCGACGCCACGCCCGCGACGAAGACGTGGACCATCAACGGCACGAGCGACACCACGGCGCCGGACACCGCGATCACCGCCGGGCCGAGCGGCCCGACCAACGACACGACGCCGACCTTCTCGTTCAACGCCACCGAGGCGGGCTCGACGTTCGCGTGCCGCGTCGACAGCGGCTCGTGGGCGACATGCACGAGCCCGTGGACCACGTCGGCGCTCGCCAGCGGGAGCCACTCGATCGGCGTGCGCGCGACCGACCCCGCCGGCAACACCGATTCGACGCCGGCCACGCGCTCGTTCGCGATCGACACGACCGCGCCGAAGACGACGATCACGTCGGCGCCGCCGCCGCAGACGGACTCCGGCGACGCGTCGGTGGTCTTCACCGTCAACGAGTCGGGCTCCACGTCGGAGTGCCGGCTGGACGGCGCGGCGTGGTCGCCGTGCACGAGCCCGTACAGCACGACCGGCCTGGCGGCCGGCACGCATACCGTCGGTGTCCGCTCCACCGACCCCGCCGGCAACGTCGAGTCCCCGGGCGCCAGCGCGTCGTGGACCGTCGCCGGCTCCGGCGGCCCGAGCGATCCGCCACCGCCGGCCGACGCGCCGCCGTTGGTGGACCTGACGGCGCCCGCGGTCGGCAGCACGGTGAGCGGGCGGTTCCGCATCACGGCCGACGCCAGCGACGACCACGGCATCGACCGCGTCGAGTTCTGGGTCGGCCAGACGCGCACCGACCAGGACACGCAGGAGCCCTACTCCGATCGCGTCGACGCCAGCAGGCTGAGCGCGGGCACACACACGCTCTCCGCGCGCGCGTTCGACGCCGCCGGGCAGTCGGCCTCCTCGGCGGAGACCGTCCGCGTCTCGCGCTACTCGCGCACCAGCACGCGGAGCTCGAGCGGCGGCTGGGCCGAGCTGACGAGCACCGCCGGCGACGGCGTCACGCGACTGTCCGGCCAGGCCACCCGCGGCACCGACGTCCGCGTGAGCCTGACGCCGTGCAGCAGCTCGCGCGGCACGGTCGTCGACCAGTTCACGCTGCACGCCGACCAGAACGGGCGGCTGGACATGACGTACGCCGGCGCCAACCGCTGCGTGCTGAGGCTGGACCCGCTGGCGGGGTAGGCAACCGCCTATCCTGCCGGCGTGCCCGCCGAGCCGCTGTCCATCGCCCAGGTCACTCCCTACCAGTGGGAGGACCGCCACGATGTCAACACCTTCGTCGAGCGCGTCTCGCAGGAGCTGGCCGCGCGCGGCCACCGCGTGCTCGTCGTCGCGCCGTCGTCGTCGCACACGCTGGTGCGCGAGTCGCGCAAGGCGGTGCGCTCGGGCTCGCTGCAGGCCGAGCCGGGCGAGGCCCGCGTGCTCGCCGTCGGCGAGGCGCTGCCGCCGCTGCCCGGCCGGCGCCGGGCCGCGCTGCCGATCGACGTCGCGCGCACGATCTCCGACCTCTTCGAGGTCGCGGCGCTCGACCTCTGCCACGTCCATGAGCCGTTCGCGCCCAGCGTGGCGAGCACGGCGCTGCGCCACTCGCGCGCGCTGAACGTCGGCACCTTCCACGCGCCGACCGAGCGCGTCGTCGCCACCCAGGTCGCGCGCAAGGTCGTGCAGCTCGTCTTCGGGCGCCTCGACGCACGCACCGCGACCTACACGACGACCGCCGACCTGCTGCGGCGCTTCTTCCCCGGCGAGTACGCGATCGTCGCGCCCGGCGCCGATCCGCTCCCGCGCCCCGCCGGCGCCGGCGACCGCGTGCGGATCGCCTACGTCGAGCTCGAGGAGCGCGGCGCGCTGCGGCTGTTCCTGCGCTCGCTGCGGCGCCTGGACCCCGAGCTGCCGTGGGAGGCCGTCGTGCACTCCGAGCGCGGCCCGTCGACGACGACGCCGCTGCGCGCCGACCTGCAAGCGCGCGTGCAGTTCGTCGACGACGCCGAGCAGGCGCTGGCCGGCGCCGACGTGCTCGTCGCCGCCTCCGACGGGGTCGCGCCCGCTCCCGGCCTCATCGCGCGCGCCCTCGCCGCCGGCGCGGTGCCCGTCGCCTCGCGCCTGGAGGTCTACGAGGAGACGCTGCGCGACGGCGAGGCCGGGCTGCTCTTCGAGCCCAACGACCTCGAGACGCTCGGCCTGCAGCTCGCCCGCCTCGTGAGCGACGGCGCGCTGCGCGACCGCCTGCGCGCCGCCGCGCGGCCGCGGCCGTGGAGCGCGGTCGCCGACGAGCTTGAGGCGCTGTACTGCTCGCTCGCCGCGCGCCGCCACGACTCGCGCGGCAACGCGCGCGTGGCGCGCGCGCTCGAGGGGCGCCAGACGATCGACGTCGACCTGCACATGCACACCGACCACAGCCACGACTGCGCCACGCCGGTCGAGGTGCTGCTCGCCACCGCGCGCGACCAGGGGCTGGGCGCGATCGCGGTGACCGACCACAACGAGATCTCGGGCGCCCTGGAGGCGGCCGAGAAGGCGGCCGGCTACGGCGTCAAGGTGATCGTCGGCGAGGAGGTCAAGACGGCCAGCCAGGGCGAGGTCATCGGCCTGTTCCTGAAGGAGAAGATCCCGCGCGGGCTGACGCTGGCCGAGACCGTGGCCGAGATCCGCCGCCAGGGCGGCGTGGTGTACGTCCCGCACCCCTTCGACCGCATGCACGCCGTGCCCGACTACGAGCACCTGCTCGACGTGGTCGGCGACGTCGACGCGATCGAGGTCTACAACCCGCGCGTGGCGATCGGCTCCTTCAACGAGGAGGCCGCCCGCTTCGCGGCCAAGTACCGCATCCCGGCCGGCGCGGGCTCCGACGCGCACGTCGCCCAGGGGCTGGGCTCGGTGCGCGTGCGCATGCCCGACTTCGACGGGCCCAAGGAGTTCCTCGAGGCGCTGCGCGCGGCGCAGATCGTCACGAAGCCGTCGAGCCTGCTCTACGTGCAGGCGCTGAAGTTCCTGGAGACGAAGGCGACGCCGCCGGGGGCGCGCGAGCGCCGCCGCGAGCGACGCGTGCGCCGAGCGATCCGCAAGGCCTGATGCAAGGGCAAGGGGGACCTGCGGAGCCGTCGAAGCCCGCAGGACCCATGCCCGCGACCGACGACGAGATCCGCGAGAAGTACCTCGAGCGCGCCATCCGCGAGCTCAACACCTTGACCCGCGACCTGCAGGGCTGCGACCACTGCCCGCGCGGCAACCTGATGCCGGTCCTCGGCTCGGGCCATCCCCAGGCCGACGTCTTCCTGCTGAAGTTCGCCCCCGCCGCCAGCGAGATCGAAGAGGGCGTCGCCTTCTACGGCCGCAGCGGGACGGCCCTGATGAAGTCGCTCAAGCGGCTGGGCATCGACCCGCTCGCCGTCTACGGCACGCTCTGCGTGAAGTGCCCCGTCGCCGATCCGTCGCTCGCCGATCCCGCGTGCATCGCGCGGGTGGTCGAGGAGCTTGCGATCGTGACGCCGAAGATCGTCGTGGTCATGGGCGAGGACGCCCTCGCCGCGCTCAACGACCTCGACGTGCCGATGGCCAAGCCGCTCGGTCCCCACTTCGGAGTCGTGCAGCCGTTCACGCCGGCCTGCGACGCGCTCGTCGTGCCGAACATCGACGAGGCCCTCGACGAGGAGGCGGCCAAGCGCGAGTTCTGGTCGGCCTTCCGGGTGCTGGGCGATTGGTACGCGGACCTGCCGCCCTACTAGCGGTCGTCGGCGCCGCTCTCGCCTACGTCCTCGTCGCGCCCGAGCTGCCACAGCTGCACCCGCCGGAGCTCTCGGCGCTGGTCGCGTGCGGCGTCGGGCTCGGCTTCGTCATGGCGATCGTCGCCGGGCTCGTCGCGGTGGCCGACGCCCCGCTGGCGCTTGTGCCCGCGCTCGCCGGCGCCGGGCTGCTCGTCGCCGCGCTCGACGTCAACGACGCCGCGGCGGCCGCCACGCCGTTCGAGGCGGTGCTGTTCGGCTGCCTGGGCGTCGCCTTCGCGGTCGTCTTCGACGCGCCGGCGATGGCGATCGCCCTGCCGCTCTTCGTCGCGGTCATCGACATCGTCCAGGCGCGCACGGGCGGCTCGGCGGGGCTCTTCACGCTGTCGACGTCGCGGCCGGGCGACGCGCTGACGCTCGAGCTGCCCGATTGGGGCACGGGGCTCGCCGCGGCGCGCCTGAGCGTGCCCGACATCGTCTTCGTCGCCGCGTTCGCGGCGTACGCCAGGCGCCTGAGGATGCGCGAGCGCGCGGCCGAGATCGGCATGTTCCTCACCCTGCTGGCCGCGGCCGCCAGCGAGATCCTGCTCGACTCCGAGCTGCCGACGCTCGCGCTGATCGCCGTTGGCTACCTGCTGCCCAACGTCGACCGCATCGGCCCACTGTTCGCGCGGGCGCCCGAGGGGTAACGTGGTGGCATGGACCTCGAGGAGAAGACGCTTGAGCAGGTGGGCGACCGCTGCGAGGAGTGCGGGGCGAAGCTGACGGAGCGCGAGCTCGAGCAGGTCCTCGAGTCCGGCGGGCCTGCGTTGTGCGCGATCCACGCGCAGGAGGAGGTCCCCGTCTCCGATCAGGACGACCTGGAAGAGGAGCTCTAGCCGATCCAGTACTCGGTCGCGCCGGCGATGCGGCCGTCGTGCAGGTCGTAGATGCCGACGCAGCGCGCGTTGCCCGCGCGCGCCTCTATGACGCACGTCTTGCCATCGGCCACCGCGCGCAGCACCTCGATGTCGCGGTCGCCGCGCGACGCGTCGACGCGGTGCTCGGCGACGAACTCGTCGACGTCCAGGCGGGTGTGGGTCGCCATCCGCTCGACGACGGCGGACGAGTGGAACTGGGCTCGCACGGCCTCCCAGTCGTGGCGCGCCAGGCCGCGCCAGAGGCGCTCGGCGGCGTTCATGGCATCGTCAAGACGATCTTACCGAGCTTGCCGCCGGCGGTGAAGCGCTCGTAGGCCTCGGCCACGGCGTCGAGCGGGTAGGTCGCCGCGACCGGCACGCGCAGCGCGCCGCGCTCGAACAGCGGCAGGACGTGACGCTCCATCGCGCGCGCGGTCATCGCCTTCTCCTCGAGCGGGCGCGGCCGCAGCGTCGACGCGCGCAGCGTCCCGCGCTTGCCCATGAGCGCACCGAGGTTGACGGTCGCCTTCGCGCCCCCGCCGATGCCGATGACGACGATCCGCCCCCACAGCGCGAGCGCGCCGATGTCGGCCTCGACGTTCGGCGCGCCGACGAGCTCGAGCACGACGTCGAACGGGCCGTGGTCGGCGAAGCCCTCGGGGTCGATCGCGTCGTGCGCGCCGAGCGCCGCGACCTCGTCGCGCAGGTCGGCGTTGCGCACCGTGGCCGTGACGTGCGCGCCCGCGGCGGCGCCGAGCTGGACGCCGGCGGTGCCGACGCCGCCGGCGGCGCCGTGCACGAGCAGCCGCTCGCCCGCTCGCAGCCCCGCCTGCGTGAAGAGCGCGTCGTGCGCGGTGGTGAAGACCTCGGGCACGCCGCCCGCCTGCGGCCAGTCCAGGGCGTCGGGCACGGGCATGAGCTGGCGCTCGTGGACCGTGCACAGCTCGGCCTGCCCGCCGCCGCCGACGATCGCCATCACGCGATCGCCCTCGGCGAAGCGATCGGCGCCCGGGCCGCGCGCGGCGACCTCCCCGGCCAGCTCGAGGCCGGGGATGTCGGGCGGCGAGCCCGGGGGCGCCGGGTAGTGACCGGCGCGCTGGTGGATGTCGGCGCCGTTGATGCCGGCGGCGCGAACGCGGACCAGCACCTCCCCGGCGCCCGGCTGCGGATCGGGGTGCTCGGCGACGACGACCTCGCCGTCGCGGATGGTGGCCGCGCGCATTGCCGGGGAGTCTAGGTACCCTCGGCGGCATGGCACTTCCCGTCGACGCATGGAAGCTCGAGGGCATCTCGCCGCGGGCCTACCAGCACCCCGCCGACCGCGCCGCGACCGCGGCGCTGCAGAAGGTCCCCTACCTCGACGAGGTCGTGCGCAAGCTCATCGCGCTGGGCTACGAGCGCGCGCTGCGGGCGTTCGCGCTCGGGTCGTCGGTGCGCCTCGGCCAGGAGCAGCTGCCGCACATCTGGGTCCTGCACCGCCAAAGCTTCAACGCGCTCGACGTCGAGCGCGTCCCCGACCTCTACATGACGCAGTTCCCGATGGCCAACGCGGCGACGATCGGCACCGACCGGCCCGTGGTGGTCCTCAACTCCGAGCTGGTGCGAATCCTCGACGACGACGGCCGCCGCGCCGTCCTCGCCCACGAGGCCGCGCACGTGCACTCCGGCCACGTCCTCTATCAGACCGCGATGCTGATCCTGCTGCGGATCGCGGGCTCGGTGCGGCTGCCGCTGCTCGCGGGGCTGCCGCTGATGGCCATCCAGCTGGCGCTGCTGGAGTGGTTCCGCGGCGCGGAGCTCAGCTGCGATCGCGCGGCCGCGCTCGTCACGCGCGACCCGCTGGCCGTGTGCCGCGCCCTGATGGTCATCTCCGCCGGCGAGGCGGCCGAGCAGCTCAGCCTCGACGCGTTCATCACGCAGGCGATGGACTACAGCGAGGGCGGCAAGGGCCTCGAGAAGCTCACGCGGATGCTGCAGGAGATGGGGCTCACGCACCCGATGCCCGTGCGCCGGGTGCGCCACCTGCTCGACTGGGTGCGCAGCGGCGAGTACGACATCGTCGTCGGCGGCGAGTACATGCGCCGCGGCGAGGAGCCGCCGCTGCGCGACGAGGCCGACGCCGCCCAGGAGCACTACTCGGCGCGTATCTCCGACGCCTTCCAGACGGCCGGGTCGTCGATCGGCGAGGTCGGCCAGCAGCTCGGCGACTGGCTCGCGCGCCAGCGCGGGGCCGGCAGCGACGAGGACGCGTAGCCGCGCGTCGAGATGGTCGATGCTGCGCGGTGGGCGGCTGTCGGGCGGGACCGCTGCGCGCCGGCGGGCCGCCGTGCGTGTTTCTCAACACTTCCGCCCGGCCCCCCTCGGGCGCCGTGCGGCGAGTGTCGACTCTGTCGCGGTATGCCTGACAAAGTCGACACTCGGTATGCGACTCCAGCGGGCTACGCTCGCTCGTGACCATGCCGCGCGTTGTACGCGGCGGACGATGAGAGGACGCTGAACGCGGCTAGGCCCAGGGATCCGACCCGGGGTCGCCGCCCGCGGCGGCGATCGCCAGGCGCGCCAGGAAGTGGGGCCAGCCGCGCGCGTGCCCGGGGGCCTCGGGCTCGGGCAGGTCGCGGTGGACGATCTCGACGTCGGTGCCGCCGGCGGTCGGCGTCAGGCGGACCTCGACGGTGCTGGTCCCGGGCGGCAGGCGCGCCGAGCCCGCGTGGCCCCAGCTGATGACCAGCCGGTGCGGCGGCTCGACCTCGAGGTAGCGGCCGCGGACGGGCACGCCGTTGATGTCGACGGTGAACTCGCCGCCGGGCGCGGGGTCAAGGAGCGCGTAGTCGCCCATCCAGCGCACGAGCGCGTCGGGCTCGGTGAAGTACGCGAAGACGCGCTCCGGCGCGGCCTCGATATGCACCGAGGCCGTGAACGGATCAGCGGCCATCGTCGGCTTCGACGGCCTGCTTCAGGCGCTGCAGGCCCGCGGGCCACAGCTCGGCCAGGAACGCCTCGAGCGACTCCAGGCCCTCGGGGCGCACGACGTAGAGGCGGCGCTGGCCGTCGGCGCGGACGGCGACGAGGCCCGCGTCGCGCAGCACCTTGAGGTGCTGGGAGACCGCCTGCTGGGTGATGTCGAAGTGCTCGGCGATCTCGTTGACCGAGCGCGGCTCGTCGCGGACCAGCAGCAGCATCGCCCGGCGGCGCGGGTCGGCAAGGGCGGGGAAGGTCGCTTCGGCGCCCACGTCGCGAGCATACGTCGAGACGGCCAGATTGCCAAGGCTTGACTTGTACAAGTGCTAGCTTGTATAAGTGGCTGCATGACCGATGTGACCGTGAAGCGCTTCGCGGAGATGGAGTCGGCGCTCGGCGGTGTCTTCGTTCGTGCCCGCGCCGAGCTCGGCGTCAGCTCGTTCGGCATGCAGGTCATCAACCTGCCGCCCAACTTCGACGAGCCCTACGCCGAGCACGCGCACGAGGGCATGCCTCCCGAGATGGCGTTCGCCAACCACGGCCAGGAGGAGGTCTACGTCCCGCTGCGCGGCCGCGCCACGCTGGTCGCCGGCGGCGAGCGGTGGGAGCTCGTGCCCGGCATGGCGGTGCGCGTCGGCGCGGCGCAGATGCGCAACTTCGTCACGGCCGACGAGCCGTTCCAGATGCTTGCGCTCGGCGGCGTGCCCGGCCGAGCCTACGACGCGCCGGCCTTCACCGAGATCGGCGCCGGCGACGTCCCGCACTGATGGACGCCGAGCGGGCGTTCGCCGCCATCGCCGCGCCGCTGCTGCGCGAGCCAGGCATCGAGCGGCGCACCGCGTTCCACAATCCCGGCCTCACAGCGGAGGGCAGCATCTTCGCGATGCTCGTGCGCGACGAGCTCGTCGTGAAGCTGCCGGCGGAGCGCTGCGCCGAGATCGTCGCGGCCGGCGGAGCGCGCCCGTTCGACCGCGGCCAGGGCAAGCCGCTGAAGGAATGGGTGTGCATCGAGCGGCCCGATGCAGCGCGCTGGCTGGCGCTCGCGCGCGAGGCGCTCGCCTTCGCCCGGCGTTGACGACGCTAGGCCGCCGCGGCCGCGTCGGCCGCGCGCAGGCGCTCGACCGCGCGGTGCAGCACGCGGCAGACCTTCATCTGCGACATGCCCATCCGCCCGGCGATCTCGCGCTGCGAGAGGTCGCCGCTGTAGTAGAGGTCGACCACGTCGCGCTCGAGCGGCTCGAGCATCGCGGCCAGCTCGCGCAGCCACGCCCGATCGAAGGCGCGGCGCAGGCCCTCGTCCTCCATCCCGAGCTGGTCGGCGACCGTGCGATCGTCGGCGTCGGCGTGCGCCGGCGCGTCGAGCGACACCGCCCAGCGCCCGCGGCGCGCCTCCATCGCGGCGGTGACGCGATCGACCGACAAGTCGAGGTGCTCGGCCAGGTCCGACGTCGTCGGGGCGTGGCCCAGCTCCGCGCTCAGGCGCTCGCTCGCGGCCGCGACCTCCAGCCACGTCTCGGCGGCCTCGCGCGGCGGGCGCACCGCCCACGAGTGGTCGCGCAGCCAGCGGCGCATCTCGCCGATCATCGTCGGCACGGCGTAGCGCACGAAGTCGGTGCCGAAGCCGGGGTCGAAGCGCTCGAGCGCCTTGGTCAGGCCGAGCGCGGCCGCCTGCTCGAGGTCCTCGACGTAGCCGCTGTGGCGATAGCGGCGCGCGAGGCGGCGGATGATCGGCCGCATGCGCACGACGAGCTCCTCGCGCGCGGCGAGATCGCCGTCGGCGACGTAGCGGCGCAGCAGGGCGTCCTCAACCCTGCCCACGCCGGAACGGATGTGGGGGACTGTGGCTCGCGTTTGACCCGGTCCTCGTGCCGCCCACGACGGTGTCGCGGACCCTCGAGCGCCAATGTTGGAACCGGTTCCGACCCTAACGGTCAGACGACGCGTGTCAAGGCGTCGAGCGTCGAATTGCAGCGCGCGTCTGGTCGAGGGCCGCGACGGTCCGCCGGCGCACGACGGCGAGCTCGGGAAGCGCGGCCGGGGCGAGCACGCCATTGCCGTCGATGGCGCCGAGCAGCAGCGCGGCGCCGGCGCGCCCGGACTCGCGCAGCGGCTGGCGGACCGTGGTCAGGCCGATCGCCGCCGCCAGCTCGATGTCGTCGAAGCCGATGACCGAGAGGTCCTCGGGGACGGTCAGCCCGGCGCGCGCGGCCGCGTCGAGCACGCCGAAGGCCTGCACGTCGGATGCGGCGAAGACCGCGGTCGGGCGCCGGCGCAGGGCCAGCAGCTGGCGCGTCAGGCGGCTGGCGGTGGCGCGGCCGAATGGACCGCGCTTGACGTAGCCGGGCGGCAGCGCGACGCCGGCGGCGTCGAGCGCGGCGCGGAAGCCCTGCAGGCGGCGCTCGCTGGAGGCGAAGCCGAACGGGTTCTCCTCGACGTCGCCGACGAACGCGATGTGCCGGTGGCCGGCATCGAGCAGGTGGCGGGCGGCCATCGCGCCGCCGCCGACGTCGTCGATGGCGACGTGCGGGAGCATCGCGTTGGCGACGTCGACGCACACGGCCGGCAGGCCGTCGCGGTCCAGCGTGCGGATCTCCGCCGGCGTGAGCGGCAGCGAGATGATGAGCACGCCGTCGACGCGCTCGCGGCGCGCGAAGCGCCGCAGCGCCGCGCGCCGCTGGTCGCGCGTCTCGATGTTGAACAGCGTCAGGTCGTACGGGCTGCGCCCGACGACGTCGTCGATGCCGCGCAGGCGCTCGACCACCGACGGGCTCGTGAAGAACGGCGCGATGACGCCGAGCGTCTGGGTGCGCCCCAGCGACAGGTTGCGGGCCGTGGCGCTCGGCCGGTAGCCGAGCTCGTCCATGACCGCGCGCACGCGCTCGCGGGTGGCTCGCGCCACGCCGGGAGAGTCGTTGAGTACGCGCGAGACGGTGCCGACCCCAACGCCCGCGCGCGCGGCCACGTCGCGGATTCGCGGCGCGCGCCGTGCCGGACGTTCCGGAGCGCTTGCCACGGCGCGGAAACGTACCCGCCCACACCCCCGGTGACGCAGCGCGCGTAGGCTCTGCACACATGGCACGCAACCACCTGCGCCCGCTCTTCGACCGCGTCGTCATCAAGGAGCTCGAGCCCGACCGGATGCGCAGCTCCGGCCTGCTGGTGCCGCCGGGCACCAACGAGCCGCCGCCGCAGCACGGGATCGTGCTCGCCGTCGGCCAGGGCGTCGACTGGTGGGAGACCGCCGGCGTGCAGATGCCGATCCGCCCGGGCGACCACGTCGTCTTCCCGGCGTCGGCCGGCGTGTGGGTCGAGGTCGACGAGGAGCGCCTGCTCGTCTGCCGTGTCACCGAGCTGCTCGGCGTGCTCGAGCGCATCGACGAGCCGCAGAACGACCCGCGGCTCGATGATGCGCGCGAGGAGAGCTAGGGGAAGGCGGGAGGCCCCCGCGGGGAGCGCCGACAAGGGGGGTCGCCGGCGCTCCCTGCAGAGAGATCAGCGGCTCGATGTGAGCAGCGTCTTGAGGAACCTCCAGATGTCGGCGACCGGGAGGGCCCGCGACCAGATCTGCAGGCCGTCGACGTCGCCGGTCAGGAACACGTCGCACGCGACGCCGTTGTCGACGCCGTGGTAGTCGCCGATCAGCCCGCCGCCGCTGGGCGGGTTGTAGGCGATCGTCGTGCTGGCCGGTGTGCCGTTGCCGACCTCCACGCCGTCGATGAACAGGCGCACCGTCGAGCCGTCGAACGTGCCCGCGGCGTTGTGCCACTTGCCGTCCCACACCGACTGCGGTGCCTCGGGCGAGCGGAACCAGTTCTGGCCGCCGGACGTGGCGGCGATGTAGAAGGCCAGCCCGCCGTTGCCCGACGAGTAGAGCCCGTAGGAGGCCCGGTCACAGGCCTGCGAGCCCTTGGCGACGATGTAGCGGTTGACGCCGGGCGAGGTCGAGCCGCGGAACCACGCAGCCACGGTGATCTGCTGCGGGTCGAGGCTCGGGGAGTCAGGGATCTGGACCAGGTCGTTGCCGTCGAAGCGCAACGCCGACCCGAAGAAGACGCCCGGGATCCATGACGGGTCCTGGTCGTCCACACCCGCGGCGTTGCCGAGCGTGCCGTTGTTGCCGTGCCCCGACCAGTCGCGAACCGTCTGGCCTGAGCCTTCGTTCATCGGCCACCAGCCGACGAGCGGGAAGCTGTCCGCTCCCGCCACGGCGGGAAGAGCAGCAAGGGTCGCGGCGGCAAGGACAGCGGCCGCGACGGAGCGTGTCCGTACGCGCATAGTGGCGGGCATTCCATATGAGTGTTCGCGGTCGAACACTGGCCGTACGACCAGTCCGCGCGCGGTTGTCGCCGCTAGGAGCGCACGAACAGCGCGACGCACTCGATGTGCGGCGTCTGCGGGAACATGTCGACGGGGCGCACGCGCCGCAGCGCATAGCCGGCTTCGACGAGCTGGGCGGCGTTGGGCGCGAGCGTCGTCGGGTTGCACGACACGTAGACGATGCGGGTCGGCGCCGCCTCGATGACGCGCCGCACGACCTTGGCCGAAAGGCCAGCCCGCGGTGGGTCGACGACGAGCACGTCGGGCCGGCCGGCGCGCTCGACGAGCTCGCGCAGGGCCAGGCGGACGTCGCCCGCGAAGAAGCGCGCGTTGGCGATCTCGTTGCGGCGCGCGTTGGCGATCGCGTCGGCGATCGCCTCCTCGACGATCTCGAGGCCCCAGACCTCGCCCGCCCGCCCGGCCAGCGAGAGCCCGATCGTCCCGATCCCGCAGAAGAGGTCGTAGACGCGCTCCCAGCCCTGCAGGCCCGCATACTCGGCCGCCAGGCCGTAGAGGCGCTCGGCCATCTCGGTGTTGGTCTGGAAGAACGCGTCGGCGCTGACGCGCAAGCGCAGGCCGCCGAGCTCCTCCTCGATGCCCTCGGTGCCGTGCAGGACCTCGGTGATGCCACCGGCGGTCGTCTCGCCGACGTCCAGCGCGCGCGTCCACAGCACGCTGCCGGCGCCGACCGCCTCGGCGAAGCCGTCGAGCGCGACCCGCTCGTCCGAGGTCACGAGACGCACCTGCAGCTCGCCGGTGCGCCGGCCCTCGCGGACGACGAGGTTGCGCAGCAGGCCCGCCTGCGCCCGGCGGTCGTAGGCCTGCAGCCCGTGCTCGCGGCACCACGCGAGCGCCGCGCGCCGCGCGTCGTTACCGGCCACCGACGCCAGCAGGCAGTCCTCGACGTGCTCGATGCGCTCCCACGAGCCGGGCGCGTGGAAGCCGCAGACCAGCTCGCCGCCGTCGCCGGTGCCGAACGAGTACTCGAGCTTGTTGCGGTAGCGCCACTGCTCGACCGCGGGGACGATCGGCTCGAGCTCGAAGCCGTCGAGCCTGCCGATGCGCCGCAGCGCGTCGTCGACCTGCTCGGCCTTGACGGCGACCTGGCGCTCGTAGGGCAGCACCTGCCACGGCGCGCCGGGATGGTCGGCCACCGCCGGGATGCGCTCGGGCCCGGGCTCGAGCAGCCCGACCATGCGCGCCTCGGCGTAGGCCTTCTTGCGCTTGGTGACGACCGCGCGCACGCGATCGCCGGGCACGGCGTCGCGGACGAAGACGACGTAGCCGTCCAGGCGCGCGACGCCGGCCCCGCCGAAGGCGAGGGCGTCGACGGTCAGCTCGAGCTCTTGGCCGCGCTCGGGGCGCGTCCTGGTGGGGGCATCCATCGCCCCCAGCGTAGTGGTACCGGGTCGGCCGGCGGTCGCCGTGGTCGTGGCGGAGTGATCGTCGTGTCTGGCAAGGACGCAGGGAGGGAGCTGTGCGGGCGGCACAGCCCCGACCGAGGACGCCGCCAGGCGCGACGAGCGCCCGCCACGAGCCGGCGACTGTCGGCCGACCCGGTACTACCCGAGCTTCTTCTCGATAGCGGCAAGGACGGACTTGCGGTTGCCGTGGCGGCGCTCGTAGTCGCGCACCTTGCGCAGCTGCGGCTTCGTGAGGTCGGTGAGCCGCGCCTGGACCTGCGAGGCGTTGAGGTCGTCGTACTTGGAGATCGGGAACGCCGCGCCGACCCCGACGCGCCGGCGCGCGCGATCGACCTCGCGCAGCACGCGATCGCCCGACTTGGCCGCCGCGCCGCGGCCGCGGCCCAGCAGCTGCTCGAGGTCGGTGCGGAAGCCGTCGGCCTGCGTGCGGCCCGAGGAGAGCAGGTGGCGCGAGAGCTCGTTGGCATCCTTGCGCGTGAGGCGGCCGCGCTTGACCGCGTCGTCCATCGCGGACTTGACGCCGTCGGTCGTCAGCACGACGCCCCTGCGCAGGTGGTCGCGCAGCGCCGTGAGGTTGGCGTGGACCGCCGCCTCGGAGCGCGCCGCGGTGGACTTCGTCGTGGTGCGCTTGGCGGTCGTGCGCTTGGCGGCGGGCTTGGCGGTCGCGCGCTTGGCGGCGGGCTTGCTGGCCGCGGCCGGCTTGCGGGCGCGACCCGCGTTTGAGCGCGGCGACGACGAGCGTGACGACTTCGGCTGCGGCATTGGGGCCTCCCTGAGACCGGGAACGGGTGTGGCGGACCCTAGTACCCAGCGCCGTGAGACGAAACTCAGGCGCGTCCGCAGACGAGCAGGCGGTAGCCGAGGTCGAGCTCCTCGCGCGCGAGCAGGTCGGCGTGGCGGCGCGCCCAGGCGCCGCTGTCGAGGTCGGCGCGCAGGCGCGCCAGGCCGCCGGCGAGCTCGGCCTCGCGCTTGGCCAGGCTCGAGATCCCGGCGCGCACCGCCGGGTCGAGGTAGGCCTCCGGCCGTCGCCAGAAGGCGCCGTGGAAGCCGTCGCGGCAGTCCCACGGGACCGGCACGACCTCGACCTCGGCGTCGAGCGCCGCCGCCTGCTCGGCCAGCGACGGGAAGCGCTCGACGTCGGGGTCGACGAGATCGTCGAAGTACTCGGGCCCCAGCCACATCCGCCGGCGGTAGGTCGGGTCCCACGAGAGGACGACCACGCGCTCGCGCGCCACGCGCCGCAGCTCGGCGCAGCCCGCGCGCCAGTCGTCCCAGTGGTGCAGCGTGAGCACGGCCATCGCGGCGTCGAAGCTCGCGTCGGCGAAGGGCAGGGCCTCGGCGGTCGCCTGCAGCGCGGGCGCGGCGCCGGCCGGGCGCTGCGCGATCATGACCGCCGACGGCTCGACCGCGGTGACGTCGCGGTCGGGCGGCTCGTAGCTGCCGGCGCCCGCGCCGACGTTCACGACCGTGCGAGCGTCGCCGAGCGCGGCCCAGATGCGCGCCGCGATGCGCGGGTCGGTCCGGCGCGTGGCGGTGTAGGTGCGCCCTATCGCGTCGTAGCGAGCAGCCATTCCAGCAGCGCCTTCTGGGCGTGGCGGCGGTTCTCTGCCTGGTCCCAGATGCGCTGGCGGTCGCCGTAGAGGACCTCGGCGGTGATCTCCTCGCCGGCGTGGGCCGGCAGGCAGTGCAGGGCGATGGCGTCGGGGGCGGCGCGGTCGAGCAGCGCGTCGTCGATCCGGTAGGGCGCGAGCGCCGCGCGGCGCGCGTCGGCCGTCGCCTCGTCGCCCATCGAGACCCACACGTCGGCGTAGACCGCGTGCGCGCCGGCCACCGCCTGCTCGGGGTCATCGACGGTCGGCACGCCGTCGAGCTGGTAGCCGGGCGGCGAGGACACGACGACCTCGACGCCGGCCAGCCCGCCGAGCACGACGAGCGATCGCGCGACGTTGTTGCCGTCGCCGACGTAGGCGAGCTTCAGGCCATCCAGCCGGCCGAACGCCTCGCGCAGGGTCAGCAGGTCGGCGAGCGCCTGGCAGGGGTGGTGGCCGGCGCTGAGCATGTTGAAGACCGGGATCGTGCCGTTGGCGGCCAGCTCCTCGAGCAGCGCGTCGGGCCCCGTGCGCACGCCGACGGCGTCGACGTGGCGCGAGAGCACGAGCGCGGTGTCCTTGACCGACTCGCCGCGCGACAGCTGCATCTCGTCGCTGCGCAGGATCATCGGGTGGCCGCCGAGCTCGACGATCCCCGCCTCGAACGACACGCGCGTGCGTGTCGACGCCTTCTCGAAGACGAGCGCGACGACCGTGTCGCGCAGGGCGTTCGACGACCGCGGCGCAAGCTTCAGCTCGGCTGCGCGGCGCAGCAGCGCGTCGAGCTCGTCAGCGGTCAGCTCCGACCCGGTGAGGAAGTGGCGCGGCAAGGCGGGGAGGATACGTCGCTGTGCTGGTGCTGACCTGGAACCTCTTCCACGGGCGATCGGTCCCCGACAGGCCGCGCGACCTGCTCGACGAGTTCGCCGCGCGCCTGGCGGCGTGGGAGTGGGACGTCGCGCTCCTGCAGGAGGTGCCGCCGTGGTGGCCGCCGCGCCTCGGTGAGGCGTGCGGGGCCAGCGCGCGGACCGCGCCGACGTCGCGCAACTGGCTCCTGCCGCTGTCGCGGTGGGCGGCGCAGCGCCGGCCGGACGTCATCAAGTCGTGGGGCGGCGGTTCCAACGCGATCCTCGTGCGCGGCGAGCGCGTGGTCGAGCACCGCGTGCGCACGCTGCGCCGCTGGCCGGAGCGCCGCGTCGTCCACGGCGTCGGGCTGCAGCGCGGCTGGTGGGTCTGCAACCTCCACGCGCAGGCGCACTCCGAGGAGCGCGCGCAGGCCGACGTCGCGGTCGCCGCGCGCAGCGCGATCGCTTGGTCGCAGGGCGCGCCGGTCGTGCTGGGCGGCGACCTCAACACGCGCGAGCCGCTCGCGCCCGGCTTCGCGCCGGCCGCGGGGCACGACGTCGACCACGTCCTCGTCCGAGTGCTGCGCGCAGCCGAGCCAGGGCGTACGCTGGACCACGGTCGGCTCTCGGACCACGCGCCCGTGCTGGCCGCCGTCGAGGAAGGATCTGCCTGAGGAGGCGTCTTGGGTGACATGAGACGAATGCTGCTCCTGCTCTGCGCCCTCGTGGCCGTCGCGGCCGCGGGCTGCGGTGGCAGCAACAACGGTGGGTCGAGCTCCAGCGCCGCGTCCTCGACGTCCACGGGAGCGGCGTCTTCGGGCGGCGGCGGGGTCGCGATCAAGATGCAGAACATCCAGTTCGCTCCCAAGGACGTCACGGTCAAGGTCGGCCAGAAGGTCACCTGGACCAACGACGACTCGGTCGACCACAACGTCACCGCGCAGTCCGGCGCCGACTTCAAGTCCAAGAACTTCGGCAACGGCGGCACGTTCTCGTTCACGCCCGACAAGGCGGGCACGATCAAGTACGTGTGCACGATCCACCCCGGGATGACGGCGACGCTGACGGTCCAGTAGGTCAGCCCCGAGCCCGAAGCCCGAAGCCGCGCAGCATCAGCAGCGCACGCTCGCCCAGCGTCCCGCGCGCCGGCAGCACGCCCAGCTGCACCGCCGCGTCGTAGGCGTCGAAGAACGCCCGCACGCGCCACAGGCGCTCGCGGTGGGGGTCCAGCTCGCAATAGCAGACGAGGTGCACGACGACGAAGCGGCCGGTCGGGCCGAGCCCCTCGATCTCGCCGCGGTGCGTGCCCAGCAGCTTGCACGGCGCGGCGACGAAGCGCCCGTCGGTCAGGCGCTCGCCGGTGCGCTCGATGCGCGCGTCGGGGAAGGCCGCCCACAGCCGCGCGGCGTGGTCGGCCAGCGCGTCCGGGCCCTCGAGCGGCTCGCCGCACAGCGGGTCCTCGTAATGGATGTCGGGCGCGCAGATCGCCGCGAACGCGGCGCGGTCGCGCCCGACCCACGCGCCCTGCCAGCGGTCGACGAGCTCGTCGATCACTCGGCCGGCGGCGTGATGTCGGCCATCCCCTCGGTGGGCGAGGAGGCCTCGGCGTGCAGGCGGCGCGGGATGCGCCCCGCGCCGCGCGCCAGCCGGCCCGCCTCGACCGCGGCGCGGATGGCGTGGGCCATGGCGACGGGATCCTCGGCGCGCGCGATCGCGCTCGCGCACAGCACGCCGTCGCAGCCGAGCTCCATCGCCAGCGCGGCGTCGCTCGCCGTCCCGACGCCCGCGTCGAGGATCACCGGCACGCCGGCGCGCTCGACGATGAGCGAGATGTTGTACGGGTTGCGGATGCCCATGCCCGAGCCGATCGGCGAGCCCAGCGGCATGACCGCCGCGCAGCCGACGTCCTCCAGGCGGCGCGCGAGGATCGGGTCGTCGTTGGTGTAGGGCAGCACGACGAAGCCGTCGGCCACCAGCTCCTCGGCGGCGAGCAGCAGCTCGGGCGCGTCGGGCAGCAGCGTGCGCTCGTCGCCGATGACCTCGAGCTTGACCCAGTCGGTGCCGAACGCCTCGCGCGCCAGGCGCGCGGTGACGACGGCGTCGCGCGCGGTGAAGCAGCCGGCGGTGTTGGGCAGCAGGTCGACGCCGCACTCGTCGAGCACGTCGACCAGGGAGCCGCGCGCGCCGGGATCGATGCGCCGCAGCGCGACGGTGACGAGCTCGGCGCGCGTCGCGCGGATCGCCTCGGCCAGCGTCTCCAGCCGCCGGAAGCCGCCGGTGCCGAGGATCAGCCGCGAGCGCAGCGTGCGGCCGGCGACGTCGAAGGGGGTGTCGGTGATCGGGATGGTGGTCATAAGTGGTGGCTCCCGTGGGTCGTGTACCGGTTGCCGGTGATGCAGGCGGATGCCTGGCAAGGACGCAGGGCGAAGCCTTTGCTGGTGGCAAAGGCGAGCCCGAGGACGCCGCCAGGCGCCGGCTGCGCGCCGGCAAGCGGTGCAGGACTCGCGGGAGCCACCACTAGCCTCCCTGCATGGCGCTCAGCGCCTCGACGCGGTCGCCGGCGTCCACGCGGTGGTTGGTCCATTCGGCCCTGGGGACGATCTCCCCGTTGACGGCGACCGCGACACCGCGCGCGCGGGCCTCGACGCCGAGGTCGGCCAGCAGCTCGACGATGGTGGCGCCATCGCGCTCGCGGGGCTCGCCGTTGACGACGATCATGCCGGCGCCCCCTCCGGCGCGAAGCGCGCGGGCCCGAACGCGTGGTCGACCGGCTCGCCGGCCAGCTCGGCGACGACGATGTCCGCCGTGACGGGCGCCAGCAGCACGCCGTTGCGGTAGTGCCCGGTCGCCCACACGATCCGCGGGTCGTCCTGCGAGCGGCCGAGGATCGGGGCGTTGTCGGGCGTGCCCGGGCGCAGGCCGGCGAGGACCTCCTCGATCTCGAGCTCGAGCACGCCGGGCACGAGCTCTGACGCGTCGCGCAGCAGCTCGTAGACGCCGAGGCCCGTCATCGCGGTGTCGAAGCCGCGCTCCTCACTGGTGGCGCCGAGCACGTAGCGCCCGTCGCCGCGTGGCGCCAGGTAGCCGCCGTCCCAGCGCAGGACGCGCTGCACGAGGCCCGGGCCGGCGGGGTCGCGCAGGCGCAGCGACTGGCCCTTGACCGGGCGCACGCGCGCCTCGGCGCCGAACGCGCCCGACCAGGGGCCGGCGGCGACGACGACCTGCTCGGCCGGCAGCGCGGCGAGATCGTCGACCTCGACGCCGGTGCGCAGGACGGCGCCGGCGCGCTCGGCGGCGCGCGCGAGCGCGGCGCAGACCAGGCGCGGATCGACGACGTGGTCGTCGGGAAGGTCCAGCGCGCCGCGCAGCGTCGGGGCGAGCGCAGGCTCCAGGCGCCGTGCCGCGCTCGGCAGCACGCGCTCGACGCGCAGCCCGAGCCGCTGGCGCAGGTCGCGCTCGCGCTCGAGCGCCTCGGCCTCGTCGCGATCGCGGGCGACCATCAGCGTGCCGCAGGCGCGGTAGTCGAGGTCCAGGCCGCTGGCGTCGCGCAGCTCGTCCGCGAACGCGGGCCAGCGCTGCGCGCTCTCCAGGCCGAGCGCGAGCAGCGGGCGCTCGCCGGCTTCGGCCTCGGCCACCGGCGCGAGCATCCCGGCGGCCACGCGCGACGTGCCCGCTCCGAGGTCGTCGCGCTCGAGCACGACGACGGACAGCCCGCGCGCGCGTGCGCGCCAGGCCACGGCGAGGCCGACGATGCCGCCGCCGACGACCGCTACGTCGTAGCTGTCGTTGTCTGTCGGGATGTCGTGTCCTCTCGCTTCGCCGGCATGACCCGGATCAGCTCCTGACGGTCGGCGGCCGCGATGCCGCCCTCTCAGCCCTTGGAACGGGCTCCCGTTGCGTTACCGATGGTAGCGCTACGCAACACTGTCGACCGTGGACCGCCACCAGCGCCTGCGCGATGCGCGCCTGTACTTCGTCGCCGATCGCGACGGCATGGCGCGCGCGCTCGACGGCGCGCTGGCCGGCGGCGCCGACCTCTTCCAGCTGCGCGACAAGCACGCCCCCGACGACGAGCTCGTCGAAGCGGCCCGGCACGCGCGCGAGCGCTGCCACGCGGCGGGAGCGCTGTTCGTGCTCAACGATCGGCCCGACCTCGTGCAGGCGTGCGGCGCCGACGGCGTGCACGTCGGCCAGGACGACATGCCGGTCGATCGCGCCCGCGCGATCGTCGGAGCCGACGCGATCGTCGGCCTCTCGACGCACTCGATGCAGCAGGCGCAGGCGGGCTGCAGGAGCGGCGCCGACTACATCGCCGTCGGCCCGGTGCACGCGACGCCGACCAAGGAGGGCCGGCCGGCGATCGGCGTCGAGCCGGTCAGGTACGCGGCGGCCCACGTGTCCGTGCCGTGGTTCGCGATCGGGGGCATCGATGCGCAGACCGTGGCGGAGGTCGTGAAGGCCGGCGCGCGGCGCATCGTCGTCGTGCGCGCGATCGCCGACGCCGAGGATCCCGAGGCCGCGGCGCGCGCGCTGCGCGCGGCGACGAACGGCGGGCGCCGTGGGTAAGCGCAGCCGCAAGCAGCGCCCGCCCTCCGGCGACGCGGCCATGCGCCGCGGCTACGCGCGCGCCGAGGAGCGAAACGCCGCGGTGCGCGCGCAGCTCGAGCCGCTGAAGCCCGGCGAGCGCCCGCCCGCGCTCGTCGCCGCCGCGGTCCTCGCCGCGGCGCTGGGCACGGCCAACCTCGTCGCGTGGATCGCCGGCGTGGAGGTCGAGGGCCAGGAGCCCAGCGCCCTCGGCGTGCTCGCGTTCTGCGCCGTCATGTACCTCGCCGCGGGGGGCCTGTGGCTTGCGCGCTACTGGGCGGTGCTCGGCTTCGAGGCCCTGCTCGGGATCATCGTCGTGTTCTTCTCGCTGTTCCTGCTGCGCGCCTCGAACGTGCTCGCGGTCGTGGTCTGCGTACCCATCATCGGCATCGCCGGCTGGCTGTTCTGGAAGCTCATCCGCGTGATGGGCAGGATCCAGGCGCCGCAACGCGTTCGTTAGATTCCGCCCCCTCATGGCTGACTCCCAGTACGACTGCGTCGTCATCGGCTCGGGCCCCGGCGGCTACGTCGCCGCCATCCGCGCTGCCCAGCTCGGCATGAAGACCGCGGTCATCGAGAAGGACGTGGTCGGCGGGCGCTGCCTGAACGTCGCCTGCATCCCCGCCAAGGCTGTGCTGCGCGTGGCCGACGTCCTCGACGAGGTGCGCGACGCCGGCGAGTTCGGCATCAAGGTCGCCGAGCCGGAGGTCGACTTCGCCGCCGTCGGCGAGCGCCGCAAGAAGGTGATCAAGACGCTGACCGGCGGCGTCAGCGGGCTCTTCAAGAAGAACAAGATCGACTACCTCGAGGGCCACGGCGCGCTGACCGGCGCCGGCAGCGTGCGCGTCGGCTCGAGCAAGGACGGCGACGAGATCGACGTCTCCAAGTGCATCGTGCTCGCCACCGGCTCGGTGAAGAAGCCGATCCCCGGCACGAAGTTCGGCGGGCGCGTCATCGGCACGGAGGAGGCGTGGGCGCTCAGCGAGCTGCCCTCGAAGATCGTCGTCGTCGGCGCCGGCGCGTCGGGCACCGAGATCGCCTCGGCCTACGCGCGCCTCGGCGTCCAGGTCCAGCTCTTCGAGGCGCTCGACCGCGTGCTGCCGACCGAGGACGCCGACATCTCCAAGCTCGCCGAGCGCGGCTTCAAGAAGCAGGGCATCGAGGTCCACATCGGCACGTTCGTCGAGAACGTCGAGAGCCACGACGACCACTGCACCTTCACCTTCGGCGGCCAGGACGATCGCGCGGACTGGCTGGTCATCGCCGCCGGGCGCGGCCCCGACGTCGAAGGGCTCGGCCTCGACGAGGCGGGCATCAAGCTCGATGACGACGGGCTCGTCGCCGTCGACGGTGCGCAGCGCACGAGCGTGCAGGGCGTGTGGGCGATCGGCGATCTCGTGCGCGGCCCGGCGCTCGCCCACAAGGCCTCCGACGAGGGCATCATCGCCGTCGAGGACGCGGCCGGGCTGGAGACGCACGCGATCGAGTACGTCGACGTTCCGCGCGCGACGTTCTGCAACCCCAACGTCGCCTCGTTCGGGCTCACCGAGGAGCAGGCGCGCGAGGCCGGCTACGACGTCACCGTCGGCAAGCTGCAGTACGGCGCGGTCGGCGCGGGCACCGTGTACGGCGACCGCAGCGGCCTGATCAAGATCGTCGGCGACAAGCGCTACGGCGAGCTGCTCGGCGGCCACATCATCGGCTCGAAGGCGACGGACCTCATCCAGGAGCTCGTCAACGCCAAGCTCCTGGAGGGCGGCTACCCCGAGGTCGCGCGCATCATCCACGGCCACCCGACGCTGAGCGAGGCGGTCATGGAGGCAGCGCGAGCGGCGGATGGCTGGCTCATCCACGGCTGACGCTCCCGCGTTCTTCTTCGACCTCGCCTCGCCTGCGGCGTACCTCGCGGCCGAGCGCGCGCTGCAGGTGCTGCCCGGCGTGGAGTGGGTGCCGGTGCTCGCCCGCGAGCTGCCGCGCGCCGAGAGCTGGGAGTCCTTCCGCTGCGCCGAGGAGCGCGACATCGCGCTGGCGCAGATCGAGCGCGCGGCGGCGGCGCAGGGCCTGCAGCCGCTGCGCTGGCCCGACCCGTTCCCGTTCGACAGCCTCTTCGCGATGCGCGTGGCGACCTACGCCAAGCAGATCGGGCGCACGGTCGCCTTCGCCCAGGCGGCCTTCCGCCAGGCCTTCGCGGGCGGCCGCTCGCTCGCCGAGCCCGACAACGTCGTGATCGCCGCGGCGGCGTGCGAGATGCACCCGGCCGCGGTGCTCAAGGCCGCCGAGCTGCGCGGCGTGCGCGCCGCACTCGAGCAGGCCACGGCGCGGGCGATCGCGCTCGGCGTGCGCGACGTCCCGGCGGTGTGGGACGGCGAGCAGGTGGTCGCCGCGTGATGCGCGCCAAGGCCCGCTACCGGATCGTCGTTCGCCGCGAGGGCCACGCGCCCGCGCTGCTCGCCGCCCCCGAGCGCGTCGACCACGTCGAGGTCGTCGACGTCGACGACGGCGAGACCGTCCTGTACTGGGACCTGCTGGCGCGCGACGCCAAGCGCGTTCTGACGATGCTGCGCAGCGACCTCGACACGCTCGAGGCGCGCGAGTTCTTCGAGCGCTGGGCGTCGTTCGAGGGCGACGCCGACCTGCGCTAGGCACTCAGCCGATCGCCGCGTCGCCGGTAGAGTGCGCGCCCGTGCGGGTGGAGTCGTTCGCCGAGATCGCCGAGGAGTTCCACGCACGGACCGCACGGATCGCCTGGGCCACGGTGGCAACGGTCGGCCCGGACGGCGCGCCGCGTACCCGGATCCTGCACCCGATCTGGGAGGACCACGTCGGCTGGATCGCCACCACCAGCAACAGCCTCAAGATCGGGCACCTCCGCCACGAGCCGCGGGTGAGCCTGACCTACTGGGACGCGGAGCAGGACAACGTGCACGTCGAGGCCGTCGCGACGGTCGCGAAGGATCAATCCGACCGCAGCCGCATCTGGGATCTGTTCGCAAGCACCGAGCCGCCGCTGGGTTACGACCCGGCGTCATTCTGGCCGAGCAAGACCGATCCGGCCTTCGCGTTGCTGCGTCTCGAGCCCACCCGGATCGAGTTGACCGGCCTGCGGCACCGCTCGTCGGGGCGGCCGCCGCTGGTCTGGCGCCCCTAGTTAGTCAGCGCTCGCTGTCGAGCATCGCCATCTGCGCCTCCGCGTACCGGGTGCCGGCGGCGCCCTCGGCCGGGACCGCCTCCTCGATGCGCTCGAGGTCGTCCGCGGTCAGCTCGACGTCGAGCGCGCCGAGCGCCTCGTGCAGGCGGTCGCGGCGGCGTGCGCCCACGAGCGGCACGACGTCCTCGCCCCGGCTGAGCACCCACGCGATCGCGACCTGGGCCGTGGTAGCGCCCTTGGCGGTGGCAATCGCGCCGAGCGCATCGGCGATCGCGAGGTTGTGATCGAGGTTCTCGCGCTGGAAGCGCGGGCTGTGGCTGCGAAAGTCGTTGCCCTCGAGCTGACGGTCGCGACTCCAGTGGCCGCTGAGCAGGCCGCGCGACAGCACGCCGTAGGCGGTCATCCCGATGCCCAGCTCGCGCAGCGTGGGCAGGATCTCGTCCTCGACGCCCCGCGAGATCAGCGAGTACTCGATCTGCAGGTCGCAGATGGGATGGATCGCGGCGGCGCGGCGGACGGTGTCGGCGCCGGCCTCGGAGAGGCCGATGTGGCGCACGTAGCCGGCCTGCACCATCTCGGCGATGGCGCCGATGGTCTCCTCGATCGGCACCGCGGGGTCGACGCGCGCCAGGCGGTAGACGTCGACGTGCTCGGTGCCCAGGCGAGTGAGCGTGTAGGCCAGGAAGCTCTTGACCGCCATCGGGCGGCCGTCGACGCCGGCGAAGCCGCCGGCCGGATCGCGCAGGCCGCCGAACTTGACGCTGATCGTCACCGCATCGCGGTCGCGGTCCTTTAGGGCCTTGGCGATCAGCAGCTCGTTGCGCCCGGCGCCGTAGAAGTCGCCGGTGTCGATGAGCGTGATGCCGGCGTCGATGGCGGCGTGGATCGTGGCGATGCTCTCGCCCTGGTCGGCGGGGCCGTAGAGGTCGGACATGCCCATGGCGCCGAGGCCGATCGCCGAGACGTCGGGGCCGGTGGTTCCAAGCTTGCGAGTGATCATGTCGTCATCGTGGGCCCGGCCGGCCGCCAATGGAAACGCCGATCGGTGGTGGCTTGACGTCCTATCGTCTGGCGCGTGCCCGACCTGCGCCAGCTGCGCACCTTCGTGGCGGTCGCCGAGGAGCTGAGCTTCACGCGCGCCGCGGAGCGGCTGTTCGTCGGCCAGCAGGCGGTGTCGAAGTCCGTGCGCCAGCTCGAGCGCGAGCTCGGCGTGGAGCTCGTCGAGCGCACGACCCACGACGTCCGGCTGACGGCGGCGGGCCGCGCGCTGCTCGACGCCGGGCGCCCGGCGCTCGGCGCCGCCGAGGCCGCCTTCGCGGCGGCGCAAGAGGCCGGGCGCGGACTCAGCGGCACGATCCGCGTCGGCGCCTCGCCGGCGGTGAGCCCGCTCGATCGCCAGGAGGCCGTCGAGGTGCTGCGGCGCGACGCGCCGGACGTGTCGGTCTCCGTGCTGGAGGTGCGCCCGCGCGAGGTCCGTCGGCTGCTGCGCGACAGGGAGCTCGACCTCGTCCTCGCGCGCACGAGCGACGGCTCGCCGGACGTCGACAGCGCCGCGCTGCGCCCGACCTCGGCGGTCCTGTGCGTACCGGTCGGGCACCGGCTCGACGGCCCCGGTCCCGTCGCGCTCGCGGCGCTCGACGGCGAGCGACTGCTGACCTGGAGCCCGCCGGGGACCGCGTTCACCGATCTGCTCCTCAGCCGGCTGTCGGCGGCCGGCGTGCGCGTCGAGCCGGTCGAGTCGCGCGTCACCGGCGCCATCGCGCTGTCCGAGCTGGCCGAGCGCGACGCGGTCGCGCTGATGCCCGTCGGCCATCCCCCGTCCCAGGGCATCGTCCAGGTCGCGCTCGCCGACGAGGTCACGCTGCCGCTGCTCGTCATGTGGCCGACCGGCGCGCCGTCCGCCGCGGTGCAACGCGTGCGCACGGGCATGAGCCGCCCGGGCTGAGCCGCGGCACGTAGCATCGGGGCATGAGCATCGTCGTGGTGGAGGCGCAGACGCTCGGCGAGGGGTGGCTGGCGGTGTCGCGCGCGATCCTGGAGGACGGAGAGCTGGCGCGCTACGACGGGCAGCACACGCGCGAGCTCGCGCTGCTGACGCTGACGGTGGCGCAGCCCGCGCCCGACGACGAGGTCATCGCGCGGCTCGGCGATCCGCAGTGGCTGCAGTGGATGCACGAGAACTTCTTCGTCGAGCTCGTCGTCTACGCGCACAGCCTCGACTTCGGCAAGAAGGCCTATGGCAACCTCGTCGAGCTCGCGCACCTGCAGGACCACGTCGCCGGCGCGCTCGGCGCGGCCCGCGGGTCGCTCGTCGTGCACTGCAAGTCGGCGCACGTCTACGAGCACGAGTGGTCGTTGATGACGGGGATCGCCGTGGCGGGATCGGCGACGACCCTGCGCTAACGTCCTGCGCAACATGGCCGACCACCCGCTGCCCGATCCCGACGTAGCCCGCGAGTGGCTGCAGACGATGATGCTCATCCGCCGCTTCGAGGAGCGCGCGGGCGAGATGTACGCCAAGGCGAAGGTCGGCGGCTTCCTGCACCTCGCCATCGGCGAGGAGGCGACGATCGTCGGCTCGGCGCGCGCGATGCGCGACGACGACTACCTGATCTCGACCTACCGCTCGCACGGGCACGCGCTCGTGCGCGGCACGAGCCCCAACGGCGTGATGGCCGAGCTCTTCGGGCGCGTCGACGGCGTGTCCAAGGGGCGCGGCGGCTCGATGCACATGTTCGACCTCGAGAAGCGCTTCATGGGCGGCTACGGGATCGTCGGCGGCAACCTGCCGATCGCCGCCGGCTTCGGCCTGGCCTCCGACTACCTGGGCACCGAGGACGCGACGCTCTGCACGTTCGGCGACGGCGCCTCCAACCAGGGCACGTTCGGCGAGACGATGAACCTCGCCGCGCTGTGGAAGCTGCCGGTGGTCTTCATGGTCACCAACAACCAGTTCGGCATGGGCACCGCGCTGGAGCGCCACTCGGCGGTGACCGACCTGCAGCGCAAGGGCGAGGGCTTCGGTGTGCCGGGCATGGAGTGCGACGGCATGGACGTGCTCGACACCTACCACGTCACCCAGGAGGCGCTGCGCATCGCGCGCGAGGAGCGCCGCCCGGTGCTCATCGAGGCGATCACCTACCGCTTCCGCGGGCACTCGATGGCCGACCCCGAGGAGTACCGCACCAAGGAGCAGGTCGAGGAGTGGCGCAAGCGCGACCCGATCCTGCAGTGGGGCGATCGGCTCGAGGCGGAGAACATCGTCAGCGCGGACGAGCGCGAGGAGTTCGACGAGGAGGCCATCGGCCGCGTCGACGAGGCCGTCGCCTTCGCCGACGACTCGTCGATGCCCCCGCCCGAGTCGCTGTACGACGACATCTACGTACTCGGCGGGCAGGTGCACGGCTGGTACTCGGTCGACGAGCGATCGGCGGGCGTGCACAAGGGTGAGGACGAGCGCGCGCTGGCCGGGCACGGCCAGGCGACGGCCGACGGTCAGCCGGCGGAGACCGGCGACGTCCCGCAGCAGATTTCGGCGGCCGTCGAGGCCCGAGAGGACAGGTGAGCATGGCCGCCACGGCACAGCAGCAGCAGTCGACCGGCACGCGAGTACTGCGCTACCGCGAGGCGCTCAACGAGGCGCTGCGCGAGGAGATGCTCCGCGACGAGCGGGTCATGCTCATGGGCGAGGACATCGGCGTCTTCAACGGCGCCTTCAAGGTCACCGCCGGCCTGCTCGAGGAGTTCGGCGAGAAGCGCGTGCGCGACACCCCGATCTCCGAGAACACGATCGTCGGGATGGGCGTCGGCGCGGCGATGACCGGCCTGCGCCCGGTCGTCGAGCTCATGACGATCAACTTCTCGCTGCTGGCGCTCGACCAGATCGTCAACCACGCCGCGCACATCCGCTACATGTTCGGCGGGCAGGTCGCGGTGCCGCTCGTCGTGCGCATGCCGCAGGGCGCGGGTCACCAGCTCGGCCCGACGCACTCGCACTGCTTCGAGGCGCTCTTCCTGCACGTGCCCGGCCTGCTCGTGGCCGTGCCCTCGACGCCGGCCGACGCCAAGGGCCTGCTGAAGGCCGCGATCCGCGACGACAACCCGGTCATCTTCATCGAGCACGAGTACCTCTACGGGCAGCGCGGCGAGGTGCCCGAGGACGACGACCACGTCGTGAACTTCGGCGAGGCGGTCGTGCGCCGTGAGGGCTCGGACGTGACGATCGTGGGCATCTCGCGCATGGCCTCGACCGCCGAGAAGGCGGCGCGCGTGCTCGCCGAGGAGCACGAGATCGAGGCCGAGGTCATCGATCCGCGGACGCTGCGCCCGCTCGACCTCGATACGATCCTCGCCTCGGTGCGCAAGACCAACCGCTGCGTCATGGTCGAGGAGGGCTGGCCCCACGGCGGCGTCGGGGCCAACCTCGCGGCGCTCGTGCAGGAGCAGGCCTTCGACGATCTCGACGCGCCGGTCGGGCGCGTCACGGGCGCCGACGTGCCGATGCCGTACGCCAAGAACCTCGAGCAGATCGCCTTCCCGCACGAGCCTCAGATCGTCGAGGCCGTGCTCGCGACGTTCCGCGACGTCTAGGCACGGGCGCCGCCCGGCGCTCATCGCCTGTCCAGCGGGGGCCCGAACGCTCAAACCCCCGCCGCGCAGGCCGATCACCGATGTGTGGCCGTCCCACGTCACCCCGACCCTGCCCTGCTGCGGAGCGTGAGCGCTGAGCGCCTGCTCGAGCTGACGCCCGACATCGCGATCGTCAGCGACCTCGACGGCAACATCGTGTACGGCAACGAGGCGCTCGCCCGTGCCGTCGGCCTGCCGATCGACGAGCTCATCGGGCGCTGGGCCGGCGACGTCGTCCATCCCGAGGATCGCTCGACCGGGTCGCCGCTGTGGCGCGAGATGGTCGACGGCAAGCGCGACCAGCTCGAGCTCGCGCTGCGCTTCGGTTCGCCCGAGACCGGCTGGCGCTGGTGCCTGGGCAGCGTCGGCATCGACCGCGAGCTCGGTCTGACGATCGGCACCTACCAGGAGACCACGGCGCTGCGCGACGCGGAGGAGCGCTTCCAGCGCGCCTTCGAGGACGCCGGCACCGGCATGGCCATCACGGGGATCGACGGGCGCTTCGTGCGCGTCAACCGCTCGCTGGCGACGATGCTCGGCCGCGAGCCGCACGAGCTGGCGGGGACGCTCGTCGCCGATGTCACCCACCCCGCCCACTTCGAGGCCGACCGCGACGCGATGCGGGCACTCGCCAGCGGCGAGCTCGCCACCTACCGCGCCGAGAAGCGCTACCTGCGCGCCGACGGCAGCGAGGCGTGGGTGTCGCTCAGCGCCAGCGTCGTGCGCGACGCCGGCGGCGCCCCCATGTACTTCCTGTCGCAGATGACCGACATCGGCGAGCGCCGCGCCGCCGAGCGCGCGCTGGCCCAGAGCGAGGAGCGCTTCCGCACGCTCGCCGCCGCCTCGCCGGTCGGGATCTTCGCCGTGGCCGAGGACGGTCGCCTGGCCTACGCCAACGAGTACCTGCGCGAGCTGTTCGCCATCGCCGGCGAGACGCTCGACAGCGCGCCGTGGCTGGACCGCGTCGCCGACGACGACCGCGAGCGCCTCGTCGCGGAGTTCCGCCGGGCGCGCGCGCTGGGCACGCGCGCGTCGCTCGACGTCCGCGTCGAGGCGGGCATCGATCGCTGGGCGCGCATCCACATGGCGCCGGTCTGCGACGGCGAGGGCAAGCCGGCGGGGCTCGTCGGCACGCTCGAGGACGTCACCGTCGAGGTGACCGCGCGCATGGCGCTCGCCGCCCGCGAGGCCGAGTACCGCATGCTCGCCGAGCACTCCACCGACTTCCTCTCGCGCCACACGCTCGACGGCACCTTCCTGTACGCCTCGCCGGTGTCGCGCTCGCTGCTGGGCTGGGAGCCCGAGGCGATGCTCGGCCACAAGCCGCGCTTCCTCGGCATGGACCACCCCGACGACATGGAGATCGTCGAGCGCAGCTGGACGCAGGCGCTGCGCGCCGATCACTCGCGCACGGCCTCCTATCGCGCGCGCCGGCGCGACGGCTCGATCGTCTGGCTGGAGACCACCTTCCGCGCGGTGCGCGACGCCGAGGGCGAGCCCCAGGAGATGGTCTGCGTGTCGCGCGACGTCTCCGAGCGCAAGAGCGCCGAGCTCGAGCTCGCCCACCGCGCGCTGCACGACGGCCTCACGGGGCTGCCCAACCGCACGCTCTTCCTCGACCGCCTCGGCCAGGCGCTGCGCCACTCGCGCCGGCGCGACCGCGGGCTGGCCGTCCTCTTCCTCGACCTCGATCGCTTCAAGGTCGTCAACGACTCGCTCGGGCACAAGGCCGGCGATCGCCTGCTCGTCGACGTGGCCATGCGCCTGAGCTCGGCCCTGCGCCCGTCGGACACGCTTGCGCGCTTCGGCGGCGACGAGCTGACGCTGCTGTGCGAGGACATCGGCGACGAGGGCGACGCCCGCGCGATCGCCGAGCGCCTGCTCGCGACGTTCGCCGAGCCGTTCGCCGTCGAGGACGGCGAGGCCTTCCTGCAGGCGAGCATCGGCATCGCGCTGTCGCGCGACGGCTTCGAGACGCCCGAGGACCTCATCCGCGACGCCGACGCGGCGATGTACCGCGCCAAGGACGGCGGCAGCGGCGTCGAGCTGTTCGACGAGGCGATGCGCCAGGACGTGCGCGACCGCCTCGCGCTGGAGGCCGCGCTGCGCCGCGGCGTCGAGCGCGGCGAGCTGCGGCTGCACTGCCAGCCGCTCGTCTCGCTGGCCGAGGGCCGCATCGAGGGCTTCGAGTCGCTCGTGCGGTGGGAGCACCCCGAGCGTGGGCTCGTGCCGCCCGGCTCGTTCATCCCGCTGGCCGAGGAGACCGGGCTCATCGTCCCGGTCGGCGCGTGGGTCCTGCGCGAGGCGTGCGCCACGCTGCGGCGCGTGATCGACGAGACCGACATGTGGTGGCTGCAGGTGACGGTGAACGTCTCGCCGCGCCAGCTGCGCCAGCCCGACTTCGTCGCGCAGGTCACCGCCGCGCTCGACGAGCACCGCCTGGAGCCGGGGAGCCTCGTGGTCGAGATCACCGAGAGCGCGATCATGGAGGCCGGCGCCGCCGCGATCCTGCGCTCGCTCAAGGAGCTCGGCGTGCGCCTGGCGATGGACGACTTCGGCACCGGCTACTCATCGCTGTCGCACCTGCGCCGCTTCCCGCTGGACGTCATCAAGGTCGACCGCTCGTTCATCGCCGGCCTCGGCGACGGCCAGGGCTCGTCGATCGCGGGCGCGATCGTGTCGCTGGCGCGCGCGCTGGGCCTGCGTACCGTGGCCGAGGGCATCGAGGACGACGAGCAGCACCGCGCGGTCGTCGCGCTGGGCTGCGACCTCGGCCAGGGCTTCCTGTTCGCGCGGCCGATGCCGGCCGACGACCTGACACGCCTGCTCGCGGCGTCGAACTGACGCACCGGGCGGCGACCGGCCGCGGCGCGTGGGTAGCATCCGTGGCATGCCCGACGTCGTCATGCCGCGCCTCTCCGACTCGATGGAAGAGGGCACGATCCTGAAGTGGCTCAAGGCCGACGGCGACGAGATCGCCCGCGGCGACGAGCTCGTCGAGATCGAGACCGACAAGGCCACGATGACCTACGAGGCCGACTCTCCGGGCACGCTGTCGATCGTCGCGCAGGAGGGCGAGACGCTGCCCATCGGCCAGGTCATCGCGCGCATCGGCGCGGGCGGCGAGGCGCCGGCTGCCGCACAGGCGCCGGCGCAGGCCACGCAGCAGGCGGAGGCATCGGGCAACGGCGCGCCCAGCGAGGCGCCGGCCGCGCCGGCCCCGACGGCGACGGCCGAGCCGCCGGCGGCGGCGCCGACACCCGCACCCGCGGCGGCCGCCGACGGCAACGGCGGGCGCGCCAAGGCGTCGCCCGTCGCGCGGCGTATCGCGCGCGAGCTGGGCATCGACCTCTCGCGGCTGCAGGGCACCGGCCCGGGTGGGCGGATCGTGAAGGCCGACGTCGAGGCGGCCGCGTCGGGCGAAGCGCCCGCGCCGGCGCCTTCGCCTGCGGCCCCCGAAGCGCCCGCGCCCGCCGAGGCGGCCGCGGCGCCCGCTGCGGCGGCGGCCGCACCGCCGCCCCCCGCCCCCGTCGCGGTCGCCGAGACCGGAACGGCCAAGGGCGACGTCAGCGTCCGGGAGCTCTCGCGCACCCAGCAGGTCATCGCGCGGCGCATGGCGGAGTCCAAGGCCACCGTGCCGCACTTCGCGATCTCGACCGACGTCGACATGGAGGGCGCCGTCGAGCTGCGCGCGCAGCTCAAGGCCGCGGTCGAGAAGACCGGCGGCGCGGTGCCGTCCTACAACGACATGGTCGTCAAGGCATCGGCGATCGCGCTGCGCGAGTTCCCCCGCGCGAACGGCTCCTACAAGGACGGGCACTTCGAGCTGTACTCGCGCGTCAACGTCGGCGTCGCCGTCGCCGCCCAGGAGGCGCTGATCGTGCCGACGGTGTTCGACGCCGACCGCAAGTCGCTGGGCGAGATCGCGCGCGACAGCCGGGCACTCGCCGAGCGCGTGCGCGCTGGCGTCGTCACGCCGCCCGAGCTGTCGGGCGGCACGTTCACGGTCTCGAACCTCGGCATGTTCGGCGTGACCGAGTTCACGGCCGTCATCAACCCGCCGCAGGCCGCGATCCTCGCGGTCGGCAAGATGGAGCCGCGGGCGGTCGTGCGCGACGGCGAGATCGTCGCGCGCAACACGCTCTCGCTCACGCTCGCCTGCGACCACCGGATCCTCTACGGCGCCGACGCCGCCGAGTTCCTCGCGCGCATCAGGGCCCTGCTCGAGCAGCCGATCGCCCTGGCCCTTTGATGACGGGCATCGACCTCCGGGCGTTCGAGTCGCCCGACGAGGTCCGCGAGTTCGAGCTCGGCCGCTTCGAGCTGGTCCGCATCGGCGGGATGGTCGTCGGGCGCGCGACCTACCAGCCGGGCTGGCGCTGGTCGCTGCACGTCGGCGGCTCGCCGGAGGCGCGCTGCCAGGTCGAGCACGTCGGCCTCGTCGTCTCGGGCCGCGCGGCCGTGCTCATGGACGACGGCGAGGAGCGCGTGATGGCGCCCGGCGACCTCTTCTACGTCGCGCCCGGCCACGACTCGTGGGTGGTCGGCGAGGAGCCGTACGTGTCGCTGCACTTCCTGGGCGCCGGCGACTACGCGGCGTAGCGCGCGGTCGCTGTGGCGCGTCGCCGCTCCCCGCGGGAGCGAGTGTCGACTTTGTCGGCATATCGCAGACAAAGTCGACGCTCGGTGTCAGTGCGGCCCGCGGCAAGCGAACCCGCTTCCCTCGGTGCCAGATGCCGGCGCCACCTAGCGGCCCGACCGCTCCACCGCCGCGTTCGGCCGCTGGTCGGGGTCGCGTGTCACGCCCGGCGGCGACTGGTCGGTGTTGACGAAGACGCAGAAGGCCCGGTGTGGGTCCGCCCCGGCGACGCAGGTGCGGTAGAGGTCGGGGCCCTGCTTCCAGGTGCTCAGGTGGTCGACGTTGTCCTGGTACTCGCGCGGCGCCTGGCTGAGCACGAAGCGCCGCGCGGACGCGGCCTGGGCGGCGAGGTCGTCGTGGGCGGCGCTCACGCTCGAGTGGTGCGCGAGCCCGAGCGCGAGGACGAGCGCGAAGCCGGCGCCGAGCAGCGCCGTGCCCGCGCGGTCGGCCGCGACGACGCTCGGCATCGCGTGCCGGCGCGAGCGCAGCCAGTGCCCGGCGAGCGGCGCGGCGACGGCGACGAGCACCAGGTTCGGGAACCCCGCGAGCAGCACGGCGGCGAACAGCCCCGGGCCGTCGTCGCCGGCCACCGGCAGGAGCTGCAGGAGCACCGCCTCGGCGGCGACGACGGCGACGAACGTCGGCCACAGCTTCGCGCCGCGCAACCGCCAGCGGAGGCGACTCCGCCACAGCGTGGTCTCGCCCACGCCTTCAGGTTAGGGGCCTCCGGGAGGGGGGTCAGCTACCCTCCGCGGACTGAGTGAGAGGCGCGCACGCACGGTCCGGCGATCCCGGCCGCGGCGCGAGGCTCGGGCCCCGAGCGCGGCGATCCCGCGCGGGCCCCCGACCACGAAGGGAACAGCTGGCCCGATGGCAACGAAGACGGTGGGCGCCGAGGCGCCGGGCTCCGTATCGGAGCACCTGACGCTCGACGACCGCATCGCGCTCCTGCGCTACATGCTGCTCATGCGCGGCATCGAGGAGCGCGCGATGAACCTCTACCGGCAGGGCAAGGTGCCCGGCTCCTTCTACGACGGCTTCGGCCAGGAGGCGGTCTCGGTCGGCTCGACCTTCGCCATGGCCGCCGCCGACCGCCTGTGCATCCTGCACCGCGACCTCGGCGGACACCTCGTGCGCGGCGTGACGCCCACGCGCATCCTGGCCCAGTACATGGGCCGCGAGGGAGGCGTCACCGGCGGGCGCGACGGCAACGTCCACTTCGGCGACTACCGCCTGGGCTGCGTCGGGATGGTCTCGATGCTGCCCGACATGATGCTCGTCGCCACCGGCATGGCGATGGCCTTCAAGCTGCGCGGCGAGCAGCGCTGCGCGATCACGTGGTTCGGCGACGGCTCGACCTCGCGCGGCGACTTCCACGAGGCGATGAACTGGGCCGGCGTGCAGAAGCTGCCGGTCATCTTCATCCTCGAGAACAACCAGTACGCCTACTCGACGCCCACGGCGAGCCAGTTCGCCGTCGACCCGGTCGAGCGCGCGGCGGCTTACGGCTTCCCGGGCGAGAGGGTCGACGGCAACGACGTCGAGGCGATGTTCGAGGCCACGCGCCGGGCGCGCGAGCGCGCGCTGGCCGGCGAGGGCCCGACGCTGCTCGAGGCCGTGACGATGCGCATGCACGGCCACGCGGCGCACGACGACATGAAGTACGTGCCCAAGGAGCAGGTCGAGGAGTGGCGCCAGAAGGACCCGATCGACCGCCAGGAGACGCGCCTGCGCGAGGCCGGCGTCGACACCGCGCCGCTGCGCGAGGAGGTCAAGCAGGCGATCGAGGAGGGCACGCAGGAGGCGCTTCAGATGCCGATGCCCGACCCCGACACGGCGACCGACCGCCTCTTCTACGAAGGCGAGGAGCCGCTGCTGCTCGGCGACGGCAACGGGCCCTGGAGCGGCTTCGCCGGGGGCCAGGCCTGATGGCGACCATGACCTACCTGCAGGCGATCTCCGACGCCATGCGCGAGGAGATGCGCGCCGACGAGCGCGTGCTCGTCATGGGCGAGGACATCGGCGTCTTCGGCGGCGCCTTCAAGGTGACCGACGGCTTCGTCGAGGAGTTCGGGCCCAACCGCGTGATGGACACGCCGCTGGCCGAGTCGGGCATCATCGGCACCGCGATCGGCGCCGCCGTCGTCGGCCTGCGCCCGATCGCCGAGATGCAGTTCGCCGACTTCATCTCGTGCGGCTTCGACCAGCTCGTCAACGTCGCCGGCAAGCTCTACTACCGCCAGGGGCTGCCGGTGAACATCACCGTGCGCCTGCCCAGCGGCGGCGGCTTCTCCGGCGGGCCGTTCCACTCCCAGAACCCCGAGGCGTGGTTCATGCACGCGCCGGGGCTGAAGGTCGTCGCGCCCTCGACGGCGCAGGACGCCAAGGGGCTGCTGATCTCGGCGATCCGCGACCACAACCCGGTCGTCTACCTCGAGCACAAGCACCTCTACCGCCGCGTCAAGGGCGAGGTCGAGCCCGGGCTCTACGAGACGCCGTTCACCGCGCGCGTGGCCCGCGAGGGCACCGACCTGTCGATCATCGCCTACGGCGCGATGGTCCACACGGCGCTGGAGGCGACCGAGGATCTCGACGGCGCCTCGGTCGAGGTGCTCGACCTGCGCTCGCTCGTCCCGCTCGACGAGGAGGCGATCCTCGCCAGCGTGCGCAAGACCTCCAAGGCGCTGATCGTCGACGAGGCCAACCAGATGTGCGCCGCCGGCGCCCAGGTCGCGGCGGTGATCGCCGACAAGGCCTTCGAGGACCTCGACGGCCCGGTGCGCCGCGTCGCCACGCCCGACGTGCCGATCCCGTTCTCGCCCCCGCTCGAGCAGGCGCTGCTGCCGAGCGTCGACCGCGTGAAGGAGGCCGCGCGTGAGCTCCTCGAGTACTGAGACGCTCGTCGATGTCGTGATGCCCCAGATGGGCGTCTCGGTCTCCGAGGGCACCATCGTCGAGTGGCGCAAGCAGGTCGGCGACTGGGTCGAGTACGAGGAGGCGATCGTCGACATCTCGACCGACAAGATCGACACCGAGGTCCCGTCGCCGGCCGCCGGGCGCCTCGCCGAGATCGTCGTCGAGCCGGGCACGACGGTCGACGTCGGCACCGTGCTCGCGCGCCTGGCGACCGACGCCAAGCCGGGACAGCCGCACGCCTCCGAGCAGAACGGCGCGCCGCCGGCGGAGGCCGAGGCGCAGGCCGCGCCGGCGCGCCCCGCCCCCGCCCCTGCGCCCGCGCGCACCGGCAAGCGCTACTCGCCCGTCGTGCAGCGCATCGCCGCCGAGCACGGCGTCGACCTCGACCGCGTCGAGGGCACCGGACGCGGCGGGCGCGTGCGCAAGCAGGACGTGCTGGCGTTCATCGAGTCCGGTGGCGCAGGCGCGGCGGAGCCGCCGCTGCACATCGAGTCGCCGTACAGGCCGGAGCCGGTCGCACCGAAGGCCGCCCCCGCCGGCGCCTACCAGCCGCCCGCCGCCGCCCCGCTGTCGCGCATGCGCCGCACCGTCGGCGAGCACATGAAGCGCTCGCTCGACACCGCGGCGACGTGCACGACGTGGATCGAGGCCGACATGTCGCGCGTCGAGCGCGCGCGGCGCGAGGTCGGGGTGACCGCGCTGCCGTTCGTCGCTCGCGCGACGATCGACGCGCTGCGCGAGTACCCCGTGCTCAACGCATGGCTGCGCGGCGAGGAGCACGTCGTCCACACCGACGTCAACCTCGGCATCGCGGTCTCGCTCGGCGAGGACGGGCTCATCGTGCCGGTCATCCGCCAGGCGCAGGACCTCTCGGCCGAGGGGCTGGCCAAGCGGATCAAGGAGCTCGCGGGCGCGGCGCGCTCGCGCACCCTGCGCCCCGACGACGTCCAGGACGGGACGTTCACGATCACGAACCCCGGCCAGTACGGCTCGATCATGGCCACGCCGGTCATCAACCAGCCGCAGGTCGCGATCCTCGACCTCGAGGCCGTGGTCAAGCGCCCGGTCGTCGTCACCGACGCCGACGGCAACGACTCGATCGCCATCCGCCCGATCACGGTCCTCGGCCTGTCGTGGGACCACCGCGCGCTCGACGGCGCACTGGCCGCGCAGTTCCTCGCCGCGCTCAAGCAGCGGATCGAGAGCGTCTGACCACGCCCCCACTGTTCGCAAGCGCCCGCCCACGCTGGCGGGCGCCGGCAAAGCGTGCGACGGTCCGGGGCTCGTCCCACAACGCCATGGAGGCGATCCATGTCCCGCACCTTGCGTCGCACGCTCGGGCTGGCTGCCCTGACGATCGGGAGCGCGCTGGCATTACCCGGCGCGGCCGTGGCAGCCGAGGCGTTCTACGGCGTGACCCAGGACAACCGGCTCGTGACGTTCCAGTCCGACAACGTCACGAACGTCGAGCCGTCGCACGCGATCACCGGACTGCCCGGCGGCGAGAGCATCGTGGGGCTCGACGTGCGTCCGGTGAACGGCCAGCTCTACGCCCTCGGCAAGACGAGCCGGATCTACGTCGTCAACCCGCGCACCGGCGCCGCGCGCCAGGTGGGCGCGACGCCGTTCATCCCCGCCCTTGCCGGCACGAACTTCGGCTTCGACTTCAACCCGACCGTCGACCGCATCCGCGTGACCAGCGACGCGGAGCAGAACCTACGGCTCAACCCCGACGACGGAACCGTGGCGGGGGTCGACACGAACCTCGCCTACGCGGCCGGGGATCCCGGCGCCGGCACGGTGCCGAACGTCGCGGCGTCGGCGTACACGAACAGCTTCGCGGGCGCGACGTCGACGACCCTCTACGACATCGACAACGCGCGCAACGCGCTCGTCATCCAGAACCCGCCGAACAACGGCACCCTGACGACGGTGGGAGCGCTGGGGACGACCAATCCGGGCGCCGTGGCATTCGACATCGGCGACAGCAACGGCGCCTACGCCGTCGTCAACGAGGAGCGCGGCTTGCAGGGCCTCTACCGCATCGATCTCGCGACCGGCAAGGCGACCAAGGCGACGAGCTTCTTCATCGGCACCGCCGAGCCGCTGGTGGGGCTTGCCGCGGCGGGGACGGTCTCCGACGATGCCACCGCCCCGAAGGAATCGATCGCGCTCTCGAGCACGCAGCTGCGCGAGCGTCTGCTCGACGTCGGCGTGCGAATGACCGTCGCGTGCAACGAGGCGTGTACCGCCACCGCGGCCGTGACCTACGCGGGCCGCCCGTCCGGCCTCAACGGCACCGTCGTCACCGGTGGCCCCGGCCGGTCGACGCTGTCCGTCGCGCTGAACCAGCGGACTCGCGACGCCATCCGCCGCGCCAACGTGCGCCTGACCGTCCGCATCACGGTGATCGACGGCGCCGGGAACCGCAGCCGCCAGACCCGCGTGCTGCGGTCCCAGACGCTCGGCCAGCGCCGCGGGTGATGCCCTAGACCTGTGTGGCGACCTCGACGTGATCGGCCCACGCCGGGTCGACCGCGTCGAGCGTCGCTCCGACGTCGACGTCGTGACCGGCGCCCTCGAGGGTGAAGATGCGCGCGGTCTCGCCGTCGCGAGCGGCGAGGTTCGTACGCTCCTGGAAGGCGTCGAGGATGCGATCCGCGTCCGGGCCGACCTTCGTGATGACCAGCGTGTTGGGCATGGCGACGATGGTGCCATCATGGGGTGATGGCCGGCGAGCTGTGGACCGTGAACCTCGGCCTCGTGGAGTACCGCGCGGCATGGGCGCTGCAGGAGCGCGTGCGCGCTGCCCGTCAGGCCGACGCGATCCCCGACACGCTGCTGCTGCTCGAGCACCCGCCGGTCTACACGCGCGGCCGGCGCTCGCAGCCCGGCGAGCTCGCCCTCGGCGAGGACTGGTACCGCGCGCAGGGGATCGACGTCGTCGACGTCGACCGCGGCGGCCTGCTGACCTACCACGGCCCGGGGCAGCTCGTCGGCTATCCGATCATGCGCGTCGCCGACCTCATGGCCTACGTGCGGAGCATGGAGCAGGCGATCGTCGCCGCGCTGCGCGACGAGGGTCTCGACGGCGCGCGCGGCGGCTCTGCCGACGGGCGCGAGTACATCGGCGTCTGGACCGCCGAGCGCAAGGTTGCCTCGATCGGCGTGCACCGCTCGCGCGAGGTGACGACCCACGGCTTCGCCGTCAACGTCGACAACGACCTGCGGCCGTTCGAGTGGGTCGTGGCTTGCGGCCTGCCCGACGTGACGATGACCTCGGTCGCGCGCGAGCTCGGCAGTCGCGGCCGGCACATGCCGTGCTTCCGCAAGCGCATGGCCTTCCGCTTCGCCGAGGCGTTCGATCGCCGCCAGCGGCTGGTGTCCGCGGCGCGGCTCGACGCCGCCATCGGCGCCGCATCAGTGCCCGCCTAGCAGGTATGAAGGAGCCATGCGCGTCGTGCTCCCCTGCCTCGCCGTGCTCGTCGCCGCGGCGATAGCGGCGCCGAGCTCGTCCGCGGTCACCGCGAAGTGGTGGCCGTGCGGCAAGGCGGGCAGCGCCAAGGCCGCGCAGGCAGCGGGCCTGCCGGACGCAATGGACGCCGACCCGAAGCTGAAGGAGGTCTTCAGCGGCGAGAAGCCGACGAGCATCCTCCAGCTCTACAAGACCTACTGCGCCGACTTCGACCGCGACGGCGACGTCGACCGCGCCGTGAGGTACGCGTGCTGCACGGTCAGCTCACCGGGGCCGTACGCGATCCTGCGCCACGACCCGAGCGGCTGGACGACCGTCTACGCGCGGCTGAGCGACGTCGTCTTCCGCTTCGCTCCGCGCGGCGGCCGGATGATCGTCAAGTCGCCGAAGTACGGCCCGAACGATCTCAACTGCTGCCCGAGCCGTATCGCGACGCGCGAGCTGCGCTTCAGCCACGGCAAGTGGGTCGGCCGCGTGACCGTCGGTCGGCCCTAGCGCTCCTCCCAGTCGCGCCAGTCGACGCCCGTCTCACTGCGGTAGGTGGCAACGGCCACGCCGAGAGTCGGGAAGAACCGATGCGCGCCGATGGCACCGTCGATGCCGCCGTACCGGCGCAGGCGGTCGCGCACCGGGTCCTTGAGCTCCGCGAAGGCGAGCTCGATCCCGCCGGCCTCGAGCTCGTCCTTGAGGGCGCGCAGGATCTCGCCGGCGGTGACGTCGATGTCGGTGATCGGCTCGGCCGCCACGACGATCCAGCGCGCGTCGCCGGAGCGCGCGAGCCCGCGGATCCGCTCGCGGAAGTAGTCGGCGTTGGCGAAGAACAGCGGCGCGTCGAAGCGGTAGAGCACGAGCCCCGGGATGCGACGGGCGTCGGGATAGCGCTCGGTGTCGTGGTAGCCCTTGAGGTTGTCGACCCGCCCGAGGACCGCGTCGTGCGGGCGCCATGCGCGGCCGATGAAGTTCAGCAGCGAGAGGGCGATGGCGATGCCCACCCCCCAAAGGACGCCCAGCACCGCGACGCCCGCGAAGGCGACCATCGACAGCAGGAACTCCGCGGGCCGCCAGCGTCGCAGCCGCCGCTCGGCCCCGAGGTCGATCAGGCCGAGCACCGCGACGATGACCACCGCAGCGAGCGACGACAGCGGCAGGTCGTGCACGAGCCCGGTGCCGACGATCAGCAGGATCGCCAGGACGCCGGCGCCGACGAGCCCGGCGATCTGGCTGCGGGCGCCGACGTCCTCGGCGACGGCGGTGCGCGAGCTGCTCGTGGAGAGCGGGAAGCCCTGGAAGAAGCCGGTCGCGATGTTGGCGATGCCGAGCACCGCGAGCTCCTGGTTCTGGTCGACGTCCTGGTGCAGCCGCGCGGCGTAGCTGCGCGACAGGACGCTCGTGTCGGTGAACGCGACGAAGGCGATGCCGACGGCGGCGGGAATGAGCGTCTTGAGGTCGTGCAGCGAGACGTCGGGCACCGAGAAGGCCGGCAGGCCCGCCGGCACGCTCCCGACGACCGGGACGTCGTCGTCGAGGCCGAGCACGGCGACGACGACGGTCGCGCCGACGACCGCGAGGAAGACGGCCGGGACCCTCGGCGACACCCGCCGCAGGCCGACGATCAGCACGATCGAGGCAACGCCGATGGCGAGCGCCGTCGCGTTGGTGTCGTCGAGCCCCTCGACGAAGCCGCGCACACCCGGGATGAGGTTCTCGGCCTCGACGGAGAACCCGAAGAGCTTGGGCAGCTGCGCGACGATGACGGTCACCGCGATGCCCATGAGATAGCCGACGCGCACCGGCATCGACAGCAGCTCGGTCAGGAAGCCGAAGCGCGCCAGCCCGCCGGCGAGCATGAGCGCCCCGACGAGGATCGCGAGCAGGCCGGCCAGCGCGATCCGCGCCGACTCGTCGCCGGCCGCCGCCAGCGGGATGATCGCCGCAGCGACCAGCGGAGAGACCGCCGAGTCGGGTCCCAGGACGAGGATCCGCGAAGGGCCGAGGAGGAAGTAGACCGCGAGCGGCACGAGCGTCGCGTAGAGCCCCGTCACGGGCGGCACGCCGGCGAGCTCGGCGTACGCCATTCCCTGGGGCACGAGCAGGGCGGCGAGGACGACGCCCGCGACGATGTCGCGCCGCAGCTCGGCGCCCCCGTGACGTCGCAGCAACGCGAGTCCCGGCAGCCACCGCATGCGCCGCGCGCCGTCCCGTTTCAGGCTGGCAGGTCGTCGGGCAGCGGGATCTCCTGCGGCGGCCCGCCCGTCGGGCTGTCCCAGTCGACCCACGCCTCGCCGTCGCGGCCGACGTGCTCGTTCGCGCCGCCGAGGGCGAGCAGGACGAGCCGCTGCGGCCCGCGGTTGACGAGCTGGCGGCGCACGGCCGGCGCGACGCGCACGAGCTCGCCGCGCTCGAGCACGTGCTCCTCGTCCTCGACCAGGAGCGTCAGCGTGCCGTCGAGGACGAGGTAGACCTCCTCCTGGTGGCCGTGGCGATGGATGCGCCCGCGCTGGCGCGGCTCCAGCACGATCTGGTTGATCCCGAAGCTCGACACGCCGAGCGCGCGGCGCAGCGACACGAAGCGCTCGCCGGCGTCGGGATCCAGGCGGGTGCGCGCGATGCCTTCCTCCATGGCCGGCGATCCTACGTCGGGCAGGGCAGCGCCCGCAGGCGCGCGCGATAGCGGACCATCGAGGCGTGCACCCAGTCGCCGTGCGTCTGGCTGCGCAGCGACGGGACGCGCTCGTGGTGGTAGGGCGAGCTCAGCGACTCGTTGTGGCCGATGACGTTCTTGACCGCGATGCCGAGGCGGCAGCGCAGCCAGCGCGTCAGGCGCAGCGAGGCGCGCAGCTCGCGCGCATCGCCGAGGACGTCGGCGTCGCGGAAGCCGACGTGCTCGATGCCGATCGCCGTGTAGTTCAGGCCGACGGTGTGGCGGCACATGAGCGCCAGCGGGACCATCTGCACGACGGTGCCGTCGGCGCCGACGACGAAGTGCGAGCAGACGCCGGGCAGCTCGTGCAGCTCGACGTCGGGGACGTCGGGCGCGAAGGTGGCGAAGACCGCGTTGGTCGAGCCGGCGACCGCGAGGTGCTCGACGATGACCTTCGGGTCGCGCAGCCGGTAGTCGTCGATGCCGTAGTGGCGGCGCGCGTAGGCGCGCATCTCGCGCTTGCGCTTCGCCGGATAGGGGATGTAGTGCCGCACGATCGGCGGCGGCGGTGGCGTGGAGGCCGGGAGCACGTGGCCCTGAGTTGTATCGTCCGAGGCCGTGAGCGAGCGCGAGCACAGCACGCGATCGAGGGCCAACCCGGGCGGCATGGACGTGCTGAAGGTGCTCGGCAGCGAGGTGCTGCCGATGCGCGAGCGCAAGCCGAAGTGGTTCAAGGTCCCCGCCCCCGGCAGCGCGCGCTACCGCGAGCTGCGTGCGCGGATCGAGGCCGAGAACCTGCACACGGTCTGCCAGGAGGCGGCCTGCCCGAACATCGGCGAGTGCTGGGAGCGCGGCACCGCGACGTTCATGATCCTCGGCGACACGTGCACGCGCCGCTGCGGGTTCTGCAACGTCAAGACGGGCAAGCCGACGTGGAACGACCCGCTCGAGCCCGCGCGCGTCGCGCGCAGCGTCGCGCGCATGGGCCTGCGCCACGCGGTGGTCACGAGCGTCGACCGCGACGACCTCCCCGACTACGGCGCGGGCGCGTTCGTCGGCGTCATCCGCCAGATCCGCCGCCAGGCTCCGCACTGCAAGGTCGAGGTCCTGACGCCGGACTTCCGCGGCCAGGAGATGCCGCTCGCCAAGGTCATCGCGGAGCGCCCCGACGTCTTCAACCACAACGTCGAGGTCGTGCCGCGCCTGTACCCGGTCGCGCGCCGCGGCTCGCGCTTCGAGCGCTCGCTGCGCGTGCTACGCAACGCCAAGGAGATGGGCGGCGACGAGGTCGTCACCAAGTCGGGCCTCATGGTGGGCCTCGGCGAGACGCACGACGAGATGGTCGAGGCGTTCGGGATGCTGCGCGAGCACCACGTCCAGGTCCTCACGGTCGGCCAGTACCTCCGCCCGACCGCCCAGCACCTGCCCGTCGTGCGCTACTGGCACCCCGACGAGTTCAAGGCGCTCGAGCAGGCCGCCTACGCCTTGGGCTTCGATCACATCGCCGCCGGGCCGCTCGTGCGCTCCAGCTACCACGCGGACACGCACATCGAGCAGGACCGGCCCGGGGTCGGCCCGCTCGCCGCGGCCGGCTGACGGGCGCGCGCCGCTCGCGGGCCGCAGGGTAGGAACGCACCCCCGCAATCCAGCTGTCGCGAATCCGTCGCCGTCGGCGGCGGAATTCCTCCCTCCCGTCGTGTGGGTCTTTCGGGGCGCGTAAACGGGTAGATACGGTCGCCAATCGTCCGGTCCAGCGCACGTTCGCTTGGCCTGCCGTCCCCCCCTTCCCATCGCCGCGCTGCTGTGCGCGGCCGCCCTCGCCGCGCCCCCCGCGGCGACCGCCGCCGCGGGCGATTGCACGCCAGCCGACACGTGGCCGGCCGCGCGCACCGACCTCGCCGCCCAGGTGGTAGTCCTCGTCAACGCGCATCGCGCGCAGCTCGGCCTCCGGCCGCTGGCCATCTCGCCGGCGCTGACGGCCGCGGCCACCTGGAAGGCCCGCCACATGGCGCAGTACGGCTACATGGACCACGACGACCCGGGTCCGCCGGTGGCGCGCAGCGCCGGCCAGCGCATCGCCGACTGCGGCTACCCGCAGGCGGCGTGGGGCGAGAACATCGCCGAGGGCTACAAGACCGCGCAGGCCGTGCTCGACGGCTGGCTGGCGTCGCCCGGCCACCGCGCGAACATCGAGGACCCCAGCTTCCTGGCGACCGGCGTCGCCGCCGCCGGCTCGCCGCTGTATTGGGCGCAGACCTTCGGCTCGGTCCTCGACGCGGGCAGCGCGCTGCCGACGCCCGCGCCGCCGGCAGCGGTCGCGCCCGCGGGCGCCGCGCCGGCCCCGGCGGCGGCGGTCCAGAGCGCGGCGAGCACCCGCACGCTGCGCGTCAGCTGCACGCAGCGCGCCCGGCGCGTGGCCTGCCGCGTCCGCGACGAGCGCGGCGCGATGGTCCGTATCTCGCTGCGGCGCAGCGGCCGCACGTTCGCCCGCGCCGCGATGCTCGCGCGCTCGGACCTCGTGCGGGTCGCCCTTCACCCCATGCGCCGGCTGCGTGCCGGGCGCTACGTGCTCGTCGCGCGCGCCGATGCGCGCGAGCGGCGCATGGCACTGGTCGTGCGGTAGTCCTCCGCAGCTCGGCGGGTAGCCTTCCCGGGCTTGTTCCCGCTCAAGGACAACATCCCGACCGACCGCACGGCGGTCGTCACGATCGCACTGATCGTGATCAACGTGTTCGTCTACCTGTTCCTGCAGCCGAAGTCGGGGATCGACTTCAGCGGCAACTCGCTCAACCAGGCGTCGCTGTTCCACTACGGCGCGATCCCGTACGAGCTGACGCATCCCGGCCAGCACTGCGACATCGTCGAGCAGGGGGCGGCGATCGCCTGCGACAAGAGCCTGTCCGACGGGGGCATCCCCACGATCGCGACGATCTTCACGGGGATGTTCACCCACGCCGGCCTGGTGCACCTCGGGGGCAACATGCTGTTCCTGTGGATCTTCGGCAACAACGTCGAGGACTCGATGGGGCCGGTGCGCTTCGTGATCTTCTACCTGCTGGCCGGGATCGCGGCGCTCGCCCTGCAGGTCGCCATATCGCCCGACTCGACGACCCCCACGCTCGGCGCCTCGGGGGCGATCGCCGGCGTCCTCGGCGGCTACATCCTCATCTATCCGCGCGCGCGGGTGCTGACGCTGGTCTTCCTGTTCATCTTCTTCACGTTCATCGAGCTGCCGGCGTACTTCTTCCTGTTCATCTGGTTCGCCCAGCAGGCGCTGTTCGGGGCGATCGACCTCACCAACCCGACCGGCGGCGGGGGTGGCGTGGCCTACTTCGCGCACGTCGGCGGCTTCGCTTTCGGGCTGCTGGCGATAAGGCTCTTCGCCAAGCGCCGCAGCGCGGCCTATGGGCAGCCGAAGTACCCCGTCTACTGATGCGCGGGGCGATCCTCGTGGTGGCGCTCGTGTTCGTCGCAGCGCTTCTGGGGCTGACGGTGCACGCCGCGATCCAGGGCGGCGTCGACATCCTGACCGTGCTCTCGGGGCTGGTCCTGGCGCTGTTCGGCTTCGGGATCGTCGGCGCGTTGCTGCATCCTCCCGACCGATGAGGCGCCTGGTCTGGCTCATCGCGCTGCTCGCCGTCGCCGGCTGCGGCGGGCACTCCGCCGCCACCGACCCGCACGCGCCGGCCGCGCGAACGGTCCCCGAGCCGCTGCAGATCGCCAACGGGCCGGCGCAGGCGGCCGATCCGGGCAACCGTCCTCTGCAGCTGGCGCTGACCGCGACGAGCGATCCGGTGCAGGTCGACTTCAAGCACCCGCCGCGCAGCGGCCTGCTGTTCGACCTCGACACCGGCGCGGTGCTGTGGCGGCACGACCCCAACCGCGTGCTGCCGATCGCCAGCCTGACGAAGATGATGACCGCGCTGGTCGTCGTCGAGCGCGCCCCGCCCGACGCGAAGGTGCGCGTGACCAAGGAGGCGCTGGCCTACAAGGGCTCGGGCGTCGGCCTGCTGCCCAAGGGCAAGCGCGTCAAGCTCGAGACGCTGCTCAACGGCCTGCTGCTGCCGTCGGGCAACGACGCGGCGATCGCGCTGGCCCAGCGCGTGAGCGGCACCGTCGCCGGCTTCGTCGCGCGGATGAACGAGCGCGCGGTCGACCTCGGCCTGACCTGCACGCGCTTCTCCTCGCCCGACGGGTTCGTCGACGCCGGCAACCACTCGTGTGCGATCGACCTGGCCCAGATGGCGCGCGCCGTGCTCGACGCGCCGCGGCTGGCGAGGATCGTCAAGCGCCGGCGCGCGGTGATGCCCTTCCCGGTCAAGGGCGGGCGGCTGTACCTGTTCAACAACAACCCGCTGCTGCGCACCGGCTACCCGGGCACGATCGGGATCAAGACCGGCTACACCGACGCGGCCGGGCGCTGCCTGGTGGCTGCCGCCCGGCGCAACGGGCACCGGCTGGGCGTCGTGCTGCTGCACTCGCCCGATCCGGGCAAGCAGGCCAAGCAGCTGCTCAACCGCGGCTTCGCGGCACGCGCCTAGCGCGCGGCGTAGCGCACGTACACCACGCCGCCGGCGAAACGCCGCTCGTCGAGCAGGTCGAGCTTCAGGCGGACGCCGTCGGGCAGCGCCGGCGTGCCGCCGCCCACGACGACGGGGTGCAGGAACAGGTGGACCTCGTCGACGATGCCTGCCGCGAGCGCCTGCCCCGCGAGGTTGGACCCGCCGACGCCGATGTCGCGTTGTGCCGAGGCCTTCATCCGCCGGACCGCTTCCGGGTCGAAATCGCGCTCGATCCGCGTCCTGGCGGTGGACGCCGCCTGAAGCGTCGTCGAGTAGACGACCTTGTCGGCCGCGCGCCACAGCTGCGCGAAGTCCTTCATGGCCGGCGACTCGTCGGCGACGTCCAGGGTCTCCCAGACGAGCATCACCTCGTACATCCGGCGCCCGTACAGGTACGTGCCGACCGGCCGCTCGAGGTCGTTGACGAAGGCGTGCACCTCCTCGTCGGGAGCAGCCCAGTCGAACGTGCCTTCCCGGTCGGCCACGTAGCCGTCGAGCGATGTGATCGCCGAGTAGATCAGGTCGGCCATGGCACCTAGGGGCGATCGCCGACGAGCACCGCGAGGTCGCGCGACTGCCAGCTCACGCGCGGCTGCAGGCCCGCGTCGCGCAGCCACGCGAACAGGTCGGCGATCGTCTCGGGCAGGTCGAAGCCGGGGTCCAGCGGCGTGACGACGTCGGCGGGGTCGTCGGGGACGATCACGTCGGCGAGCACGAAGCGCCCGCCGGGCGCGAGCGCCGCGGCCACGCGCGTGAAGAGGTCCGCCTTGCCGGCGCCGTCGAGGTGGTGGACGGCCAGCGCCGAGAAGACGAGGTCGAACGGGCCCTCGGGCAACGGGTCGCGCAGGTCCTGGAGGCGCAGGTCGGCGTCGGGCAGGCCCGCGTGCGCGAGCATCTCGGCGCTCGAGTCGACGCCGGTGAGGTGTGCGCCGGGATGGAGCTCGAGCACGCGGCGCGTCGTGACGCCCGTCCCGGTCCCTAGCTCGAGCACGCGCCGCGCGGCGATCCCATCGGTCGCGCGCCCGACCTCGTCCTGGAGGCGCTCGTACTCGGGGACCTCGGCGTGCACGAGGTCGACGTAGGCGTCGGGATCCCAATGGAACTGGCCCATCGGGGCGACACGCTATCGCGGCCGCGTCGGCTCGCCCTCGCGCGTGAAGCGCGGCTCCTGCTCGGGCGTCGCCGGCAGCGGCTCGACGGCCTCGGCGGGCTCGCGCTCCGCGTAGTCGTCGGCCGCGGTCTCGTCGGTGCTGTCGCCGGCGCCGACCGCGCGCAGGATCGCCGTGAGCACCACGGCGATGATGAGGTTCGTCCCGAGCGCCCACAGCGCCTCGTAGGCGTTGATCCCGAAGAGCTTGTAGACCGAGCCCTTGAAGTCGAGGTCGATCGCCATGTACGTGCCGACCGCCATGCCGGCCACCCAGCCGGCGAGCATCGCGCGCGCGTCGAGCCAGCGGGTGTAGAGCCCGAGGGCGACGGCGGGCAGCGTCTGCAGGATCCAGACGCCGCCGAGCAGCTGCAGGTCGATCGCGTTAGGTGTAGGCGGCGAGGATCGCGAACGCGATGATCAGCGGCCAGTCGCCGTTGATGCCCATTGCGCCGAGCACGACCTGGATGCCGACGAGCTGCAGCGCGATGTAGGGCATCGTCGCCAGCAGGCCGGTGAGCGCGACCGCCGTCGCCATCGGCCGCGAGCCGAAGCGGCCGCGCACGAAGTCGGCCGGCGTCACGTAGCCGCGCCGGTGCGCCACGACCCACATCCGCGGCAGCACGATGAAGGCCAGCGGATAGATGAGGATCGTGTAGGGCAGCGCGAAGAAGCCCTGCGCGCCCACGCCGAAGACGAGCGCCGGCACGGCGAGAAGGTGTAGGCGGTGTAGAGGTCGCCGCCGAGCAGGAACCAGGTGACGACCGTGCCGAAGCGCCGGCCGCCCAGGCCCCACTCGTCGAGCTTGCCGAGGTCGCCGCGGCGCCAGCGCGCCGCCAGGAAGCCCATGACGGTGACCAGCCCGAAGAGCAGGCAGAAGACGACGAGGGCGACGGTGTCGGTCTCGTGCGGCATGTCAGCGCCTGAGGGCGCGGTACACCGTCCACGTCAGCAGGGCCGCGACCGGGACCCACGCGAACTGGTACCAGTAGAAGAACGGGAAGCCGAACAGCTCAGGGCTGTCGTGCGCGTACAGCGGCGGATAGAGCAGCCCCAGGAACGGAAGGGCCAGCAGGGCATACCACCACCGGGATGGGCGGCCTCTCCTCCATGAAGCGTCGCGTTCCCCGCGACGGGCGGCGCTCAAACCGCGCGCGTTCGGGCTACAACTGCTCGAGGATGCCAGGCATCGAGTCGCGGAAGTTGTCCTCGACCAGCGCCGAGGCCCGCTCGCGATCGCCGTTCTCGAGCGCCTCGATGATCGCTTCGTGCTGGTGGACCGAGCGGCTGACGAAGTCCTGCGCCGACATGTAGTGGTACTCGTAGCGCAGCAGCAGGCGCTTGAGCGGGCGCAGGGTGCCGAGCAGCTGCTCGTTGCCGCAGTGGCGCACGAGCTCCTGGTGGAACTCCCAGTCGTGGGTGGCGGCGGCCAGCGGATCCCCGCTCTCGCTGGCCATCTCCGCGTTGATGGCGCGCAGGCGGGCGATCGACTCGGCCGGGAAGCTCGCCGTGCTGCGGACGGCCAGGCCCTCGAGCAGGATGACCACGGGATAGCCCTCGCGCACCTCGATCTCGCTCATCGGCGCGACCGCGAAGCCGCCGTCCTCCTCGGGGCGCACGAAGCCGTCGCGCTCCAGGCGGCACAGCGCCTCGCGCACGACCGGCGCATCGACGTCGAGGTCGCCCGCCAGGTCGTGCTCGTCCAGCCGCGCGCCCCCGGCCAGCTCCCCAGAGACGATGCGGCGCTCGATCTCCGTCCACGTCCGTTCGCGAGTGCCGTGCCCCATGGTTGCTCGGCAGAGCGTACCGAGGGGCCCGGGTCCGACGTGCGGAGGGCGTGCGCTCCGTATATTTCACGGACCGACTGGCCAGTCAGCCAAAGGAGCACCGGTGGACCTCAACGACACGCCGCAGCAGGCCGAGTACCGCGAGAAGGTGCGCGCCTGGCTCGCCGAGCACAAGGCCGACGCGCCAGAGGTGCGCAGCACGCGGGCGGGTGCCGAGGACGACGCGTACGTCGACGCGCGCCGGCGCTGGCAGGGCCGGCTGGCCGAGGGCGGCCTCGCCGGCGTCACCTGGCCCGCCGACCTCGGCGGCCAGGGACTCGGCCCGATCGAGCAGGTCATCGTCCAGCAGGAGATCGCGCGCGCCGGCGTCCCCGGCATCCTCGACGTCATCGGCGTCGGCATGCTCGGCCCGACGATCATCGCCCACGGCACCGACGAGCAGAAGGCCCGCTACCTCGGCCCGATGCTCCACGGCGACGAGGTGTGGTGCCAGCTCTTCTCGGAGCCGGCCGCCGGATCGGACCTGGCCGCCGTGCAGACGCGCGCCCGCCTGGAGGACGACGGCAGCTGGGTGCTCAACGGCCAGAAGGTGTGGACGACCAACGCGCAGTTCGCCGCCTTCGGCCTGCTGCTCGCGCGCACCGATCCCGAGCAGCACAAGCACAAGGGCCTGACGATGTTCGTCCTGCCGATGGACGCCGAGGGCGTCACCGTGCGCGGGCTGCGCCAGATCTCCGGCGAGGCCGAGTTCAACGAGGTCTTCCTCGACGACGTGCGCCTGCCCGCCGACGCGGTCGTCGGTCAGGTCAACGACGGCTGGCGCACCGCGCTGACGACGTTGATGTTCGAGCGCCTGACGATCGGCCTGGGCTCGGAGGGCATGGGCTACAAGGAGGACCGCTTCGCGCGCGCGATCGCCGCCGACCCCGACGCCCGTCGCGACCCCGAGGTGCGAAAGCGCCTGGGCGAGATCGCCGTCGACCTGCTGGCGATCAAGTTCACCGGCTACCGCACGCTGACCGCGCTGGCGAAGGGTCAGATCCCCGGCCCCGAGGCCGGGCTGGCCAAGGTCACGACCGTCAACGCGGCGATCGCCGCCGGCGAGCTCATCGCCGACGTCCTCGGGCCCGAGGCGCTCGACGACGACGGCCAGTGGGCCTACATGATCTCGTTCCTGCCCGGCCTGAAGTCGGCGGGCGGGACCGAGGAGATCCTGCGCAACACGATCGGCGAGCGCGTGCTCGGGCTGCCGCCCGAGCCGCGCCTGGACAAGGGCGTCCCGTTCAGCGAGCTGCGGGCGAAGGAGAAGGAGGCCGCGGCCGTATGAACCTCGCACTGTCCGACGAGCAGGAGTTCCTGCGCGAGGCCGCGCGCGGCGCGCTGTCGCGCGTCAAGACGGTCGAGGCCGCGCGCGACGCGCTCGAGGGCGCTGCGCTGCCCGACCTGTGGCCGACCGTGGTCGAGGCCGGCTGGCCGGGCCTGCTCGTGTCCGAGGAGCACGGCGGCGCCGGCCTCGGCGCCTTCGACGCGATGCTGGTCGCACAGGAGTGCGGGCGCGTGCTCGCCGGCACGCCGTTGCTCGGGCTGCTGCCCGCCAGTGCGCTGCTGGACGCCGCCGAAGACGACGCGCTCGAGGCGGTGGCCGCGGGCGAGGTGCGCCCGGCGTGGCTGCCCGCGCGGCCGCCCGGCGACCTCGTCGAGGGCTGGACGGTCGACGCGCGCACCGGCAAGCACCGCGTGGACGCGCCCCGCGCCGAGGTCGACGGCGACTCGGTGACCTTCACCGGCGAGGTCGCGTGGGTGCCCGACGCCCCTGGCGCCGACCTGCTGGTCGTCGTCGGCGTCGACTCCTCCAGGGAGCCGATCGCTGGGCGCGGTCGAGGCCGCGGCGGCCACGATCGAGCCGGTCACGCGCTACGACGCGACCCGCTCGCTCGGGCACGTGACGCTCCACGGCGCCGCGGGCCGGCGGCTGGACGTCAGCCCCGAGCAGCTCGCGCGCGCCTGGTACCTGGCGCAGTCGATGCTGGCCGCCGAGTCGCTCGGCGTCGTCGAGACCGCCCTGGAGATGGCCGTCCGGTACGCCAAGGAGCGCTTCACGTTCGGCCGCGCGATCGGCTCCTACCAGGCGATCAAGCACGGGCTGACCGAGATCCTGCGCCGCCAGGAGAACGCCCGCTCGCTGCTGTACTTCGCCGGCTGGGCCTTCGACGACCGCCCCGAGCAGTTCGCGCTCGCGGCGAGCGCCGCGCGCTCGGCGGCCGGCGCCGCCCTGGACTTCGCCGCGCGCCAGAACATCATCACGCACGGCGGCATCGGCGCGACCTGGGAGCACGACGCGCCGCTGTTCTTCCGCCGCGCGCAGCTGTCGCGGCGGCTGCTCGGCGGGGCCGGCGACGCGACGGATCGGGTGGCGCAGGAGCTGCTGGCGGCGGTCTGAGCCGTGCGGCCATTCGCCGAGGTCGACGTCTTCACGACGACGCCGTACGCCGGCAACCCGGTCGCCGTGGTCCTCGACGGCGACGGGCTGAGGACCGAGCAGATGCAGCGGTTCGCCAACTGGACGAACCTGTCGGAGACGACGTTCGTGCTGGCGCCCAGCGAGCCGGGCGCGGACTACCAGGTGCGGATCTTCACGCCGGTCGCCGAGCTGCCGTTCGCCGGGCATCCGACGCTCGGCACGTGCCATGCGTGGCTCGAGGCGGGCGGCTCGCCCTCCGGGGACGTCGTCGTGCAGCAGTGCGCAGCCGGCCTGGTCGGGGTGCGCCGCGGGCAGGACGGGCTCGCGTTCGCGGCACCCCCGCTGCTGCGCTCCGGGGCGGTGGAGGAGGCGCTGGTCTCACAGATCGCGGGCGTGATCGGGGTCGCGCGCGACGACATCGTCGACGCCCAGTGGGCCGACAACGGCCCCGGCTGGGTGGCCGTCCTGCTCGCCGACGCCGACGCCGTCCTCGCCGTCAAGCCCGCCTTCACCGACCTCGACCTCGGCCTCGCCGGTCCCTACCCCGAGGGCTCGGAGTGCGCCTTCGAGGTCCGCGCGTTCTTCCCGAAGGACGGCTCGCTGGTCGAGGACCCGGTGACCGGGAGCCTCAACGCGTCGCTGGCCGAATGGCTGCTGCGAACGGGCAGGACCAGCGCGCCGTACGTCGCCAGCCAGGGCACCGCGCTGGGACGCCGCGGCCGCGTGCACGTGTCGGTCGACGACGACGGCACGATCTGGGTCGGCGGCGGGACGGTGACGTGCGTGCGGGGCGAGGTCGACCTCCAGTAGTGGGCCACCAGCACGTCACCGCCTGGTGACGACGCGGTCAGGCGGGCTGCCACAGCTCGATCCGATTGCCCTCGGGATCGGTGACCCAGCCGAATCGACCGACACCCTCCATGTCCTGCGGCTCTTCAGCCACGTCCGCTCCCTTGGCGCGCAGTTGTGCGAGCATCGCATCCAGGTCGCGGACCCGGAAGTTGATCATGGCCTGCTGGGCACGGGACCCGAAGTAGTCGGTCTCGGACTCGAACGTCGCGAACACCGTCGGCCCGGCTTCCTGACGCCACAGGCCGTTCTCATCGGCGTCCAGGCCCAGGCAATCGCGGTACCACGCGCCCAGGGCCACCGGGTCGGCGGCCCGCATGAAGTATCCACCGATCCCAAGCACACGTTCCATGTCGCCATCTTGCCAGGACGGCGATCGGGCGGGCTGGCACCACACCATCGCCCGCTTCACATCCGCATCTCGATCGCGGGGGAGCTCGTAAGACCCACGGGCTCGGCAGCGCGGCTTGACACGCAGGTATTTACCTGCATAACTGGTTGCCGATGGATCTGGTGTTCAAGGCCCTTGCCGATCCGACCCGCCGGTACCTCCTGGACTCCCTGCGCGAGCACAACGGGCAGACGCTCGGAGAGCTGTGCGATCGCGTCGACATGGCGCGCCAATCGGCGACCCAGCATCTCGCCGTCCTCGAGGCGGCCAACCTGGTCGGCACGGTCCGGCGCGGACGCCAGAAGCTGCACTACCTCAATCCAGTCCCCCTCAACGAGATCCAGGAGCGGTGGATCGACAGGTTCGAACGCCCGCGCCTGCGGACGTTGAGCGCGGTGAAGCGACGCGCGGAGGAAGCCATGGCCGACAAGCCGACGTTCGTCTACGTCATCTACATCCACAGCACGCCCGAGCAGGTCTGGGAGGCCCTGACCGATCCCGACCTCACCGCCGAGTACTGGGGGCACAGCAACGTCTCGGACTGGGCGGTCGGCTCGGCGTGGGAGCACCGGCGCACCGACGGCAGCGGCATCGCCGACGTCGTGGGCACGGTCGTCGAGAGCGTGCCGCCCGCGCGCCTGGTGACGACCTGGGCCGCGCCCGACCAGGAGAGCCCCCAGGACCCGTCGCGGGTCACCTTCGCCATCGAGCCCCACGGCGACATCGTCCGGCTCACCGTCACGCACGAGGACCTCGCCGACGAGGCCGAGCGCGAAGGCGCCGCCGCCGGCTGGGCCGCGGTCCTGTCCAACCTCAAGTCCCTCATCGAGACCGGGCACGCCCTGCCCCAGGCGCCGTGGGAGATGTCGCGCGGCTGATGGCGCCGCGCGTCGAGGCGCTAGCCTGGCGCGCCGCATGCTCAATCGCATTCGCCGAGGGAGGGCGGCCCGCCGGCGCGTCGACGCGGTGCCATTCTGGTGGCACAGCATCGACGTCGGCGGCGGCGTGACGACGCCCGGCGTCAAGTCGCAAGAGGAGCTGGCGCACGAGCTCGCCGGCGTCGCGCTGCCCGACGTCCGCGGCAAGAGCGTGCTCGACATCGGCGGCTGGGACGGCTTCTTCGCGTTCCAGGCCGAGGAGGCGGGCGCGAGCCGCGTCGCGGTGATCGATCACTACATGTGGTCGCTGGACCTGCCGCGGATGGTCGCCTACTGGGAGCGATGCAAGGCCGAGGGCATCCCGCCCCAGCCGTATCACGAGACCGAGTTCTGGCATCCGGACACGCTGCCGGGAAAGGCCGGCTTCGACACCGCGCGCGAGCTGCGCGGCAGCAGCGTCGAGGCGATCGTCGACGACTTCATGGAGACCGACCTCGACGCGCTCGGCCAGTTCGACGTCGTCCTCTACCTCGGCGTCCTCTACCACATGGAGAACCCGATGCTGGCGCTGCGCCGGCTGTCGCAGGTCACGCGCGAGCGCGCGATCGTCGAGACCGAGGCCGCCGTGATCCCCGGATCCGAGCACCAGGCGCTCTGGCGCTTCTTCCCCGGCGCCGAGCTCAACGCCGACGTCTCGAACTGGTGGGCGCCGAACATGGCCGCCCTGGCGGGCGCCCTGCCGGCAGTCGGCTTCTCGAGCGTCGAGGTCAAGCGCGGCCCGTCGCGCGAGCAGGTCGAGAGCACCGCCCGCGATCCCCTGCACTACCGCGCGGTGGTGCACGCGATCAAGTAGCCGGCGTGGCAGTGGAGCCAGCCGGGATCGAACCGGCGACCTCCTGCTTGCAAAGCAGGCGCTCTCCCATCTGAGCTATGGCCCCAGGCGAGCGCCGAGTGTAGCGGCGCACGTCTCGGCATTCCGTCCACCGGCGCTCGGCAACGGTGAAGATCGCGCCGCGGCGGGCCGATCCCCGAACGGCATAGGCAGCGCGCCTTGTGTTGGGGAACGGGAGGCGCGCGATCTCTTCCGCTTGCCACGGAGGGCCAAGCACACCGCGGGCGCGCCGGCGGCGCCGCCACCCCGGCGCCGGGCGCGCCCGCTCGGCCTTTCGGGGTCGGGCGGCTACAGGTCGAGCTCGCCGTCGGCGAGCAGGACGACGTCGCCCGCGACGCGCACGCGCTCGCCGGCCTCGCACAGCAGGCGGCTCGGGCGGCCCATCGCCACGCCCTGCTCGATGTCGACGCGCGGTGCGCCGGTGCGCTGGTGCAGGTAGGCGCACAGCGGGCCCGCGGCAGAGCCGGTCGCGGGGTCCTCGGCGACGAGGTCGTCTGTCATGAAGTAGTTGCGGGCGTGGGCGGCCTCGCGGTCGGGGTCGTGCCAGGCCACGTACGCGCAGATCGTGCCCAGCTCGCCGAGCAGCTCGGCCAGCGCCGCGGCGCGCGGGCGCGCGCGCGACAGCACGGCGTCCTCGCGGACGGGCACGACCAGCACCTCGTTGCCCGTCGACACGACCTGGGGCGGGAGCTCGGGGTGGCCGTCGGCCGGGTCGAGGCCGAGCGCCGCGAGCACACGGCCGGGGTCGACCTCCGGGCCGAAGGTCGCCGGCTCCTGCAACATCGAGGCGCGCGCGACGCCGCTCGAGCCCAGCTCGACGTCGACCGGCTGCAGGCCGGCGCCGGTCTGCTGGACGTAGTGCGCCGAGCGCTCGTCGCGGGCCGCGGCGACCGCGACCGCCGTGCCGAGCGACGGGTGGCCGGCGAACGGCAGCTCGCCGACGATCGTCCAGATCCGGTTGCGGTAATCGGCGCCGGGCTCGGTCGGGCTCTGGATGAACGTCGTCTCCGACAGCTTCGTCTCGCGCGCGAAGGCCAGCATCGTCGCGTCGTCGATGCCGTCGGCGTGATGGACCACGGCAAGGCCGTTGCCGGTCAGCGGGCGCGACGTGAACACGTCGAGCCACGTCAGGCGCCTTGGCACTAGAAGTCGAAGTCCTTCGGCGGCTTCTGCTCGAACCAGAGGCGGTCGTGCTCGGGCGTCTCCTGAAGGAACTCGGGCGTCTCCTCGAGCACGTCGTCGCCCTCGGGCTCATCGTCGGCCGGGACGACGTCGGCGTGCGGGGCCGGCGGCGCGGGGTCGTCCTCGTCGTCCTCGTCGTCCTCGGGCGCCACGGGCGGCCGCGGCGTCGCGGCGTCCTCGAGCTCCTCCAGCGAGAACTGGCGCGTCGGCTGCTCGACCGTCGCCTCGGGCTCGACCGTCGCCTCGGGCTCGGGCTCGCGCGCCGGGGGCGCGGCCTCTTCGGGCTCCGGCTCGGGCGCGGGCTCGTGCCGCGGCTCGGGGACGAACTCGGGCACGCGAAGCTCGGCGTCGTCGTCGGGCTCGGCCGCCGGCTCCTCCGGCTCGGCGTAGTGCATGGGGGCCTCGAGACGCTCGTCGGCGGGCACCTCGTCGTCGTAGCCGTGGTCGGCGTCCTCGAGCGCCGGCTCGTCGGCAACCGTCGTCCCGGCTGCCGCCGGCTCGCGCCGCGCGGGGCCGAGCGCCTCGTGCTCGAGGCGCGCGATCTCACCGGGGTCGGCTCCGTGGCGGCGCTTGAGCTCGAGGTGGTCCTTGATGGCGTCGTCGAGCAGTCCCATGGGGGTCAAACCCTAGCGACGGCAGTCCGATTCCTACAGCCGGGGCGAGCCCTCTGCCCGCACGGTGCGGTTCTTGCCGGCGCGCTTGGCCCGGTAGAGCGCCTCATCGGCCGCCGCGACCAGCGCGCGCATGTCGTCGGCCGAGCCCGGCAGCGTCGCGACGCCGAAGCTCGCGGTCACGCGCAGGGCGCCATCGCCGTCGAGCAGCGGCAGGACGAGCTCCTCGATCCCCGCGCGCACGCGCTCGGCGAGGTTGTAGGCGCCCTCGAGATCGGTGCCCGGCAGGACGACCGCCAGCTCCTCGCCGCCGTAGCGGGCGGGCTCGTCGATCTCGCGCGAGGTCTCGCGCAGCACGCGGGCCACCTCGCGCAGGACGAGATCGCCCTGCTGGTGGCCGTAGGTGTCGTTGACGGTCTTGAAGTCGTCGAGGTCGAGCAGCACGAGGCCGACCGGCTGGCCGAAGCGCTTGGAGCGCTCGACCTCGGTCGCCATCGCCTCCTGGAAGCGGCGGCGGTTGAACAGGCCGGTGAGCTCGTCGGTGACCGCCTGGCGTTCGACCGTCTCATGCAGGCCGACGTTCTCGATCGACACGGCCGCCTGCTCGGCGAGGTAGTCGAACAGCTCGCGCTCGGGCGCGGTGAACGGCCGCCGCCGCCGCGCCACCGACACGACGCCCGACACGCGGCCCTTCGCCTCGTCGCCGCGGCGCAGCGGATGCGAGAGGGCGGAGACGTCGTCGACGGTCGCCTCGCACGGCTCGCCGGTCTCGAGCACCTTGGCCTCGGCGGCGCGGATGGCCTCCTCGAGCCCCTCGGAGCTCCCGGCCACCGCCACCTGCTCGAGCGGCGCGCTGGCGCTCGGGCGCACCGACGCCCGCCCGGCACCGGCCCCGACGCCGTCGACCGCGGTCTTGACGACGATATCGAGCAGGCCCTCGCGATCGAGGTTGGAGGCGAAGGTCTGGCCGATCCGCCGCATCGCCTCCTGCAGGCGTGCGCGCTCCTGGTTGAGCTCCTCCAGGCGGTCGGCGAGCTGGCGCGACATCTTGTTGAACTCCTCGCCCAGCGCGGCGAACTCGTCGTGACCCGCGGTCGGCACCTCGATGGTGAAGTCGCCCGACCCCAGGCGCCGCGCGGCCTGCAGGAACGAGTCGATCTGGCGCTGCAGCGAGCGCGACACGAGGACGGCGAAGGTGAACGCGAGCACGAAGAAGCCCGCGAGGATGCCGCCCGCCAGCAGGCGCCCGCGCTGGACGGCGTCGGTCTCCATCGCCTTGGGCGCCAGCACCGCGACCTTGGTCTTGGCGCCGAGGAAGTCCGGCGCCTCGAAGGCCGCCGAGTCGTACTCCTTGCCCCCGACGGTGACCTCGCCGCGATCGGACGGGAGCGTGGCCCCATTCACGCCCGGCAGCGACGACGCGAGCACCGGGCCGCCGACCCGCTGCACGACGGCCTCGCCCTCGGTGACCCGCTTGATGAGGCCGGTGTAGTCGTCGGGCTCCTCGGCGGAGACCTGCAGCGAGCCGAAGGATCGCCCGCCGCCGCCCACCAGGTTGCGCGTGCCCGGGAAGACCGCGGTCGAGCTGCCCACGTCGACCAGCGCAGAGCGCCCGCGCGCGATGGCGATTCGGCGCACGCGCTCGCGCACGAGCAGCTCGCGCGCGCGCTGGGCGAGCGCCGCCTGATCGCCGGCCCGCAGAGCCTGGGCGAGCTGCACGTCGCCGCCGACTCTCGCGGCCGCACGCTCGGCCGACGTGCGCGACTCCTGGTAGAGGTGGATCGCCGATTGCAGGTTGGCCGCGAGGCGCGCATCCGCCTTCCCGCTCTCGTTGTCGGCGATGAGCCGGAAGAGGACGAACGCCACCGCCACCATCGGGACGACCACGATGAGGACGAAGAACAGCGTCAGCCGGTTGCGGAAGCTCATGCGCCTCGGCGCAGGACGATAGCCGCGGGCGCGGCGGGCCGATCCACGGCACCGCCCGCCACCTGAACGCTGGCTACACTTGGCTGCCCACCCGGGGCTATAGCTCAGTTGGGAGAGCGCCTGGATCGCACCCAGGAGGTCGGGGGTTCGAGTCCCCCTAGCTCCACTCCGAGAACCCCTGCACCGCGGGGGTTCTCGTCGTTTCGGCGCCCGATCGGGGCTCAGGGATTTTGGCTACGCGAGCCGTGAAAAGCGCCCAGACGTGCCAAAAACTCCGGGCACTGCCGCCCATTCCGGGCCAAATGCGACGGGTCGGAGTCTCGTGTCCGCGCAGTCGCCGACGTCGCGTTTGCAGCAGCCGTTGGGCGCGAATCGACGCCGGTCCGTCCGGGAGACCGGCCATTCTTTCTACACGTAGCTACGTCTCATACAGGCAGGTCTTCTCACCATGGCTCTCCCACTTCCCGATCGCGGCATCGTGTTCTCCCCCGTCGGCTGCGGCGACAGCATCACCGTCGTCGTCGACAACGACACGATCATCCAGATCGACATCCACCACGTCGCGGACGCCGAGAAGGACGACGACCCGCGCATCCCGATCGTCGACGAGCTCGTCGGGGCCCTCCCGAAGCGCGACGGCAAGCTCTATCTCGCCGTCTTCGGCGCGACCCACCTCGACAACGACCACATCTGTGGGTTCAAGCGCTTGCTCGATGAGGTCACGATCGGCGACCTGTGGTTCACGCCGCGCGTGCTCTGGGATCAGGACCGACCTCTCGGATGACGCGAAGGCCTTCCGCGACGAGGCGGAGCGTCGCATCAAGAAGCTCAAGGCGGAGGGAACGGTCGGCTCGGGTGACCGCATCCGCATCATCGGCTACCACGACTCGCTCGAGGAGCACAACGACATCTACAAGGATCTCCCGGAGGGAGCCGTCACCGTGCCCGGGAGCGAGTTCACCGCACTCGACGGCGAGGGCTTCGACGGCAAGTTCCGCGCGTTCGTGCACGCTCCGTTCAAGGAGGACGGCGACAAGGACCGCAACGACACGAGCTTCGGGTTGCAGATCACGCTCACCGACGGCGACAACGATCTCAAGGCGATCGTCCTCGGGGACCTCGCCTACCCGACCGTCAACCGGATCTTCGAGCGCAGCGACGACGAGGATCTCGAGTTCGACGTGTTCCTCGGCCCCCACCACTGCTCGAAGTCCGTGATGTACTGGCAGTGCGAGGGCGACGACGAGGAGACGCTGCAGCAGGCTCTCCTCGACAAGATCGGGGCCGCCGCGCGCGACGACGCGTACATCGTCGTGAGCTCCCCGCCGGTCCCGGCCAGCAGCAAGCCCGGTGACAACCCGCCGCACGCGATCGCCGCCGACCGATACCGCGGAGCCCGTCGACGACGGGCACTTCCTCTGCACCGGCGAGCGCCCGTCGGAGACGGCGCCCGAGCCGATCGTCTTCGAGGTCGGGGGCGACGGCGTCGTGCTGGCCACCACGGGCGGGGTTGCCGCGTCGCGATCGTCGCGGCTCGGCGAGGCGGTCAAGACTGCCCGCGGCGCGGCGGCGCCGGCGACCCAGCCGGTCGGCTTCGGGCGCGCGTGAGCGTCACGCCTGGCCAGCGCCAGGCGCTGCGACAGATCCACGCGATCAGCGCTGCGGCGCCCGGCGGTCTTGAGGTCATCAAGATCGTCGAGCCGAGCGATGACCGCGGTGACGTAGGTCTGGACGTGTCGATCGACTGTTCCGGGTTCGAGCACCTCGACGGCGGTTTGTCACTCCGCGCGCGCGAGCGTCTGTTGCTGTTCATCCCGGCGGGCTTCCCGTTCAGCAGGCCCGAGGTGTGGACGAGGCACGATGATGGGCGGGGACACCCCACGTGCAATGGGGGTCGTACCTCTGCCTCTACCAGGCGCCGACCGTCGAATGGATTCCCAGCGACGGGATGTACGGCTTCTTCAACCGGCTCGAGTTGTGGCTGCGCAGCGCGGCGCGCGGTAGCTCGACCCCGCCGGTGCGCGCTGCACCCGCCTGCCGTTTACCGCACCGCCGGGACGCCGCTAGTGATCGCGCGGGCCGATACGCCCCTGGTTCACGACGAGCCGTGGCTGGGCTGGGTCACAACCGAGCACCACGGCGATGCGCGCGTCAACCTCACTGCCTGGACGCCGATCCGCAACGCGGCGGGGAAGTACAACACGCCCCCCAAAGGAGCGGCCGCAGCGTTCCTGCTTCCCACCCAGATGAACTGGGAGTACCCCAAGCACGCGGTCGTGCTGTTGATGGCGCTCGTCGACAGAGGAGTCGCCTACGGCGACTTGATGTTTCACCTGAAGCTGAGCGCCCTGGCCATCGATCGCGGGGCGCCGCTCCTGGTCGTCGTCGGGACCGCGATGCGCGGCACGCAGGGAGGCGAGCGCCGCCAACACCTCGCCGTCTGGCGGCTGCCCGGTGACGCCGTCGACCTGATGCGCCGCGCGCTCGGCGAGTACGTCGATGACGACGAACTGCGGGCCGCCGGCAAGGAGGCCCACCAGCGCACGTTCGAGTATCTCCGCGACGCCAAGATCGAGTGGTGCGACCTCCGCGAAGATCGCCCCGAGGTCGTCATCCGCCGCGATGACGGCTCGCCCATGCAGGCGTTCGCCGAGAAAAAGGTCATGGTGTGGGGTTGCGGCGCGCTCGGAGCGCCGGTCGCCGAGTCGGTCGTGCGTGCCGGCGCAGCGCGCGTCATCGTCGTCGACTCCGCGCCCGTGACGCCCGGCATCCTCGTGCGCCAGCCGTTCGCCGACGCGGATATCGGAAAGCCGAAGGCCGAGGTCCTTGCCGAGCGGCTGCGCGCAATTCGCCCGGGAATCGACGTCACCCCGCACGTGGGCGACATCCTCCGCCTACTCGATCGCGACACCTGGCACTACGACGCCGACGTCATCGTCGATTGCAGTGCCAATCTGTCGGTGCAGACCAAGCTCGGGCTCGTCGCCCGCGAGCGGCCAGCAACTGTCCGCGCGCACGTGGCTTGCCTGCTGCTTGGTCACACCGCCCAGCACGGCCTGGGCACGATCGCCAGCCCAGGGCACGCGGGAACCACAGCCGACGTGCTCCGCTCGGCCAAGCTCGCATGTCTGGGCCGGCCGGAGCTGCGCGGCTTTGCGGACGAGTTCTGGCCGAGGACGCCTCGCAGCGAGCACTTTCAGCCCGAGCCGGGCTGCTCCGACGCCACTTTCCGCGGCTCGGGGGCCGAAGCCACAGCGCTCGCTGGAACGCTGTTGACCTGCCTCGCGCGAGATCTGCGAGCGACCGTCGAGACGGCCACGGCAACCGCCCACCTCGTGTCGCTCCCGGGCGCCGATCACACCGGTGCCGCCGCGGTGCGACTGGCCTTCGACAGCCCCCTGGTCGCACAAGCCGCGGGCGGCGAGTACGAGATCCGCATCGCACCGGCTGCCGCGCGCGAGCTCCGGTCCTGGATCGCGGCCGCCGCCCGACGACTTGGCGCCGCGTCAGAGACCGGCGGCCTGATCTTCGGACAGCGCGACGAGGCCACGGGCGCGCTGTGGGTGGAGCGCCTGAGCGGCCCGCCCCCGGACAGCATCGAAACGCCTGCCGAGTTCTTGTGCGGCACCGAGGGCGTGCCCGAGCTGTGCGAGGCGAACGCGAGACTCGGCCGCGGATCGCTCGAGTTTCTCGGTATGTGGCACACCCATCCCGACCAGTCATCCGCGCCGAGCCACCGCGACCTGCTCGGCATGGCACAGCTCTCGGCCGCTGCGCCGAGCCCTCTTGCCCAGGGCCTCATCATCATCGTCGGCCACGCCCGCGGCCTGGCTGAGGAGCACACCGCCGCCGTCCCCGACGTGTCGGCCTATGTCTTTGACAGCGTCGCGGAGGCCAATCGCCTCACGATCGAGGTCAAAGACGCCGAACCCGTCCTCGTACCCACGACGCCACCCGCGCGGCCACGCGACGTCGGAATCGCGCTGTCCGGCGGGGGCTCCCGCGCCATCGCCTTCCACCTCGGTTGTCTGCGCGCACTCCACGACCGCGGAGTCCTCGATCGCGTCGCCGCCGTTTCCGGCGTCTCTGGCGGCTCGGTCCTCACTGCCCTCTTCGGCTACTTCGATGACGACTTCACAACGTTCGACGCCCGCACATGTGAGCTGCTGCGGCGCGGCCTTCACGGTTCCATTGCTCGCCGGGCGCTGCTCTCGCCGCGACTACCACAGGCCGCAGCGACCCGCGTTGTGGCTGGGACGGCGGCGGGCGCTGCGCGAGCGGTCGGCTTCACCGGGCGGAAACTCGGCCGACACACCGCCGGACATCCGCCGCTGCGGCGCTGGGCGAGCCGGACAGACGCCTTCGTCGACGTGCTCGACAAGCGCATCTTCCAGGGGCGACAGATGTCTGAGGTCGCCCGCACGGATCTGGGCGTGGTCATCAACGCCTGCGACCTGACGACGGGTAGCGCGTTTCGCTTCGGCAGCCGCGAGAGCGGCACATGGCGCGTCGGCCGCGTCGTCGATAACGATGTCCGCGTCGCCGAGGCGGTGGGCGCATCGGCCGCCTACCCACTGCTGCTGCCGGCCCTCGACCGCAAGTGGCGCTTCACGCCGATGCACGGCGGACCCGAGTTCGACGCGCGCGTCGTCCTCACCGACGGCGGCGTCTTCGACAACCTCGGCACCTCGTGCTTGGAACCCGGCCGCTCGGAGCAGTTCAGCACCAACGTCTACGACGTCGAGTACATCATCGCCTGCGACGCAGGCCGCGGCCTCCTCGATTCACAGATTCCGTTCGGGCCAGTCTCGCGGCTGTCACGCAGCTTCCTCGCAACGTTCCGCAAGGCGCAGGACGCCACGCGCGCCCGTCTGCATCAGCTCGTCGAACACGGCGACCTACAGGGCTTTGTGATGCCCTACCTCGGCCAGCGGGACAGCACGCTGCCGTACATGCCGCCCGACCTCATCACCCGACAAGAGATCGCCGATTACCCGACCGACTTCGCCGCCATGTCGGACGAGACGATCGCGCTCCTGGCCGGCCGTGGCGAGCAGCTCACCCGCATGCTCATCGACCGCTGGTGCCCCGAGCTGTGACCCGACAACTGCGTCCGGACGCGATCGTAGGCTCATCGTCGATGGCCGAGGCCGCGACACCGACGCTCGAGGACGAGTACCGCGCGCTCTCGGCCCAGGTCCGTGAACAGCGCGAACGCGCCGATCGCCTGCGTGCACTGGCCGATCGCCTGGAAGACAACGCTACGCGCGACGAGCACCTTCTCGGCGAGCTTGCGGCCGTTCTGGGTCGCGACCCGCAGATGCGTTTGGAAGACCTCGACGAGCGCTTGCGTGGACAGCGCCTGAGGGAAGTCGCCGTCGAAGTCCTTCGACGCGAAGTCGGTCCGGGTGCGGCGATTCACTACCGCCAGTGGTACGGGCTACTAACGGCCGCCGGTCATCGCGTTGGCGGTCGCGACCCAGTGGCCACATTCCTCGCTCAAGTCCATCGTTGCGACCAGGTCGAGCGGATCGGGAAGCGTACGGGGCGCTTCCGCCTCGTCGCCTGACCGTGCGACGTGCGGTTCGCTGCCGCGCGCAGCCGGATCTCTCGCACGCACGTCGGCCGTTCAGGCCCCGCTCGAGTCCTCTACCTCGTCGAACGGTGACCGCATAAGCAGATCGCCGCTGGCCGAGCGTGTCTTCTCATCGCTGCGGAACGCGAGTTCGCGCGCGCCGTACATCAGTTCGTTGAACGCCGCGCCGACATGCGCGCGCTGCTGGCGACGGAGGACCCGCGCGTAGATCTCCTGCGTCGTCTTGGCGTCCTCGTGCCCGACCTGGTCCTGCACGTACGTCAGCGGAGCGCCAGCCTCGAGCATCAGCGTGACGAAGGTCCTGCGGAACGTGTGCGCCGTGACAGTCACCGGCAGCGGCGGCATCCCGCGCTCGCGGCGCGCGTCGTTCGCCGCGCGAACAACTGGCCGAATGACGTTGCGGTTGAGGTTGTCCTTCGTGCGGTGGAAGCCGTCGCGCGTCGGGAAGACCGGGGCATCCAAGTCCGGGCTGCCGGCTGCGGCTCGGTAGGACAGCAACTCCTCGCGCAGCCAGGGGATCATGTCGATCTCCCTGACGCCGCGCTTGGTCTTGGAGCGACTCACGTTGATCTTGCCGTGGGTGAAGTCGAGGTCCGACCAGCGCAGATCGCATGCTTCGGTGTTGCGCGCGCCGCTCGCGGCCAGCAGCGCCACGACCGCCCGACTCGAACTGGGGCCACGCACGGCGCGCCGGCGGTGCAGCCAGATGACGCCGGCCTCGCTGCGGCCGAGGCGACCCGCGATCTCCTTCCACGGGAGCCGCTCGTCGTCGCGCAGGCGGCGGACCTCCTCGGCGGCCCGGGCCGTCCGCGGCTTCACGGGGTTGTCGAACAACCTCGCCCGCGACGAGGAGACTGAGCACCTCGTCGGCTTCAAGGAAGTCTCGCGCCGAGCGCTTGGGGATCTTCACGCGCAAGCGGCGGTCGTCGGCTGGATTGATCTTGATGTCGAGTTCGTCGTCGCGGGCGGCCGCGCCGAGGATGGCCGAGAGCAGGTCGATCGCGTGGTTGATTGTCTTCGGCGACAGCTTCATCGGCCGGCCGTTCGCGTGGCGCAGCGTGACGCCGGCCTGGGTCGCGGCCTGGATGCGGCGCATCTCGTCGATCTTGCGCTTCTTGAACTCGTCGACCACGCGGTAGGTGAGATCCGTCAGGCGGTACCCGTGCAACGCCGGCAGCAGATGGCAGCGAAGCAGGTACTCGTAGTGCTCGAACGTCTTGGGCTCGATCTCGCCCGTGCGCATGTCGAGCCAGCGGCTTGCCCAGACGTGGAAGGTCGGGTCGCGCTCCTCGAGCGGGAAGCTCCTCGGTCGGCTCGCGGTAGATCCCGGCCTGGATCTCGGCGACCACGCGCCTGCGCTCGGCTTCCGCGAGGACGGGCGTCCACCCCTCGCTGGCGAGCCCGAGTCGCCGCGACACACGCCGCCCGTCGATCATGATCCGGAGCCAGAAGCTCGCGTCCGCGCCGTTCTTGAACGGCCGGACGTCGACCGATCCCTTGACGGGGCGCCCGGCGCCTGGGGTCGCATCTGGTCGAGCTCGCGGCATCGAGTTCTCTCCTACCTATCGCAGCTTCTCGAACTCGATCAGCCTGACACCTCGCCGTGGCCGCCGATCGGTCTTCGGTTCCTCGGCCGACCGCTGTGACTGGTCGAACGCGGCGATGGCGTCCGCCACGACCTTCGGATCGAACCGAAGGCGCGCACGCGGTCCGTCCCCGAGCCGCATCGCGCCGAGCTCGCGCTGGTGGGCGTAGACCCAGGAGCGGCTCACGCGGTAGCGAGCGGCCACCTGGGACACCGTCAGGCAGGCGCTTCCGGGTTCAGTGGCTGGACGTGCCGCGTCCGCCCGTGCACGGCTTCCCTCCAGGAGCTCGACGACGCGGCGCGCGATGGCGTCGACGAGCTGCGTCTCGGCGATGGCGGCGGGTTCGGCGGTCATCAGCCCCAGCCTCCGACGGCGGCTTCGTCGACCTCGAGGAGCAGGTCGAGCAGCAGGACCCGGGTGTCCTCGAGCGCGGCGCTCCACGCGGCGCGCAGGAGGGCGTTGGCGAGGTCGCGACGCTCGGCGGGCGTCAGCAGGTCGAGGTCGATCCCCAGGATCCTCATCGCGTGCTCTCCGCGGTCGACTGGCTCATCTCAGACCACAAGAGGGACGGCGGTGCGATTTGGCCCCCGGCGTTGCGCGTCAGCCCCGAGCGTCGCGGGCACGGCGAATCCTCGCGCGGGCCTTGACGAGCGACTTGTTGACGTTGGTGTAGGTGCGGCCAGGAGTACGGGCGCGGATCTCCTCGTAGCTGTAGCCGGCGACCTTCAGGGCGAAGTCGGCGCGCCGGCGCTCGGGGAGCGCGGCGACGGCGCGCAGGGCTTCCAGGGCCTCGTGGGCGTCGTCGAGGTTGTGGCGGTCGGCGATGAGCTCCTGCCAGTCGTGCTCATCGATGTTGAGGCGCTCGAGGTGCCGCGCGCGGCGCTCGATCGCGCAGAGGCGGTAGGCCTCGTGGATGGCGACGACGTAGAGCCAGCCGAACACCGTGCCTCGCTCGGGCTGCGATCGGAGCAGGTTCGCCCAGGCGGTCTGGCAGGCGTCCTGGATCAGCTCGCGTGAGGCGTTGATGTGGCGCTCGACCGCGCGCTCCAGGTCGCGGTGCAGTGTCCGGTAGAGGTGGTCCTCGTCGCCACGGGCGGGCGGTGGTTCGGTTCGGGGCTGCATGCGCCCCGACCGGGCAAGCCCGGCCGACGGGCTCAGCGCGCGCGATCCTCGCCTCAATCGCGATCGGCCGGGCTTGCCCGATCATCGGGGCGACCGCAGCCCCGAACCGCACGCTGTCAGCCCGATCCTGCCCACTACACGGTGAGACCCGCGCTGTCGTCAGGCGTTCCTATTGTTCGCCGAGCCCCGCATGAGCACTCCGCCGAACCCCGTCCGGATCTACCACATCACCCACATCGACAACCTCGCGTCGATCCTCTCGGGTGGACACCTGCTGTCGGACGCCGAGATGATCGCTGCGCGGCGGACCGGATGTCGCCGTCGGTATGTCGTCGATCAAGCAGAGGCGGCTCGAGCTGCCCGTGAAGTGCTGCCCGGGCACGATGGTCGGGAATACGTGCCGTTCTACTTCTGCCCGCGCTCGATCATGTTGTACCTCCTGCATATGGGCAATCACCCGGAGCTCGCCTACCGTGGAGGTCAGGGTCCGATCATCCATCTCGAGGCCGAGATCGTGCCCTCGTGCAACTGGGCAGACGCCGAGGGCCTGCAGTGGGCGTTCACGCTGTCGAATGCCGGCGCCGTGTACACCGAGTTCCGCAAAGACTTGGACGATCTCGCGGAGGTCGATTGGGCATCGGTCGCGGCGACCGACTTCCGGTCCACCTCGGTCAAGGAGGGCAAGCAAGCCGAATTCCTCGTCGAGCAGCGGTTCGCCTGGACGCTCATTCAGCGCATCGGGGTGCGCAACGCGAGCACGCGCGAGCA
>CAVXTB010000021.1:0-182952 GCA_963764585.1 uncultured Actinomycetes bacterium | reverse complement strand
CGGAGACCGCAACCGCGGGAACTGGGGAATGATTGCCGGCACGAAAATAGGCCTCATCGACCACGGCAACACGGCAATCAGCGGTATGCCTGGGGTGTCGCCCTTCGTCCAGGCTCGCAGGGACCACGCGCTGCCGCGCGAAGTACAGGACCGCATAGAGTCATTGGTCGAGCGTGGGCAGCACCAGTTCGCTGACCACATTGGCCAAGACGAAGGTACAGCGCTCGTCCAGCGCGCAGGCGGCATGCTTGAGCACGGCGCACTAGTGGTCGAGGGATAGCTACCATCGACTGTTCGACTTCGATATCCACGACGAGGAACGTGATGGCCACGCACGTCGACATCGTGAAGAACGACTGGCTCGCCGGGCTTCAGTATCCGCTTGCGACACTCATGCTCCAAGACGGTGATCTGACGCTCGAAGCAGAGCACCCCGAGCGCTGGCAGAACCTCATCGATGAACTCATGGCCGAGGGCGACCCGGCTGCCGCCTTGGCGGACCTACACAACCGCCGGCATGGCTCGGTGCTGTTCGCCACTGAGCCGCACGACGAGGCCAGCTGTCCCTTCCACGGGCCGCCGGTCTACCTCCACGGCCAAGCGCCCTCCGGCAGCGCGTCGGCTGTCGCCGCCGGCCGTTAGCTTCGCGACCGACCCACATGCACTACCGCGTCCAGCGCTGAGCGCAGCGTCACCGCAAACCGCTTGAGACACTCGTCATAAGGACCATCCCGCTAGGCTCGCGCGCCATGGCGGCGCGGGCGGCTCTCGTCACCGGCGGGTCGAGCGGGATCGGCAAGGCGCTCGCGCGCGTGCTCGGGCAGGAGGGCTACGCGGTGACGATCGCCGGGCGCGATGAGGGCAGGCTCGAGGCCGCGGCCGGGGAGCTCCGGGCCGACGGGATCACGGTCGAGCCGGTGGCCGCCGACGTCGCCGACGAGGAGGCGGTCGCGCGGCTCGTCGATGTCCACACGCGCGTGTACGCGCGTCTGGACGCGCTGGTCAACGCAGCGGCGCACGCCGAGGGCGGCGTGCCGCTGGCGAAGCTGTCGACCGAGCTGCTCGACCGCCATCTCGAGGTCGACCTGCGCGCGATGTTCCTGACCATCCGCGCGGCGCTGCCGCTGCTGACCGCGGCGGGGGCGGAGCACGGCAAGGCGCTGGTGGTCAACGTCTCGTCGATGGCGGCCAAGGGCGGGACGCCGGGGATGTCGTTCTACGCGGCGGCGAAGGCGGGCGTCAACGCGCTGACCGAGTCCGCGCAGGCGGAGACGCGTCACGACGGCATCCAGTTCACGATCCTCTCGCCGGGCTTCACCGCGACGCCGATGGCGGCGTGGACCGCGCAGGCCGGCGTCGCGCACGAGGAGATGGTCCAGCCGTCCGACCTGGGGGAGGCGCTGCGGTTCCTGCTGCGCACCTCGCCGACGTGCCTGGTGCGCGAGATCGAGCTCACGCCGCCGGCCCAGCGCGAGATCATCGCGCGCCTCGTCGCGTGGCGCGGGCGCGCCTCGCCGGCGCCACGGTCCTGAATCCCGTTCGTCGGAACGGTCGAGCGGCGGCGGGTGTGCGCCCAGCGGACGGTTGTGCGCGATGAGCACGCACGAGGCCCGCCGAACGGCCGAATCGACCTACCGCTCAGCGACCTGGCGTTGTTTCTCAGCCGTTCGACGCAGTGACGTTTGGCTTTGCAAGATGCGTGGCATAAAGCCGACCGCACTCCACCGGACAACCGTCTAGTCGGAGTCGCAGAGACTCACACCAGGCAGGAGGGCAGGTCGATGCGAGGACCTGCCCAGAGTTCTCTCCCACGCGCTAAGGACGTGCGCGGGGGCTTCACAGCCACCGGTCGGTCCGGCCGCTATTCCCATGCCCGCGGGTTGAGGCGAGAGATCCCCTCACGGGAGGAGGCAGGTCCCCCATGATCCGGTTCGGAAGGACGGTCCGCGCCCGCGTTTGCGTAGCCGTGTCGGCGGCGCTGGCACTGACGACGACAGCCCTCGTGATGCCAGCCGGCGCCAGCGCCGCCGCCTGCACCACCACCGTCTCGAGCACGAGTGCGCTCACGTCTGCGGTCAGCTCGGCGGCGCCGGGCTCGACCGTGTGCCTCGCCGACGGCAGCTACAGCCGGCTCAGCCTCAACGCCAACAAGTCCGCACCGGGCGTGACCATCCAGGCGCAGAACCCCGGCGGGGCCACGATCGCCGGCGCCACGATGGCCGGCAGCAACCTGACGCTCTCGCAGTTCAAGCTGCAGGGTGGCGGCGTCCTCGTCCAGACCAGCTCGAAGGGCATGACCGTCGACCACAACTGGCTCGTCGGGACGCGCAGCGACTACGGCGTGTTCGTGTGCCCGGCCACGCCGCCGGACCACTGCGACGACGTCACGATCCGCGGCAACAAGTTCGACGGGTCGTTCAACGAGGACGCGATCCGCGCCAACGTGTACCACGACGCCGACGGCGACGGCAACGGCCTGCTGGTCGAGGGGAACGAGTTCACCGGCAACGTCGAGTACGGCGGCCACAACGACGTCTTCCAGTCTGTCTGGGTCGGCGACCACCTCGTCCTGCGCAAGAACTACCTGCACGACTTCGGGGGCCAGGGGCTGTTCGTCAAGGACCAGGACTCGCCGATCGTCGGCCTCGTCGTCGAGGACAACCTGATCATCCGCCAGAACAAGCCGTGCGATCCCGACTCGCTGTGCTCGAACTTCCAGCTGAGCCCGTTCCAGCTGTTCGGGCCGGCGAACAACGCCCGCATCGATCACAACACCGTCTGGCCCGACGACCCGACCCCCGGTGCCAAGGCCGGCGGCATCGCGGTCATCCGCAACCCGAGCTCGAGCAACAGCTGGACCTCGAGCACCTACACCGACAACGTCATCGACACCGGCGGCCGCGAGTCCTCGGTGCAGCTGACGGGGTCCAACAACACCCACTGCTCCGTCAACGGCGGCTTCTCCGCCATGCCCGGCTCGACCGTCGACTGCTCGCCTGCCTTCGTCGACGCGGCCAACGGCGATTACCGCGAGGCCAACGGCCGCGGCGTCACCTGGAAGCTCTCCGACCAGTCCTTCGGTCCCGGCGGCAGCAGCAACCCGCCGCCGGACACCACGCCGCCGGACACGACGATCACCTCCGGGCCCAGCAACCCGACCACCTCGACGAGCGCGTCCTTCTCCTTCGCCTCCACGGAAACCGGCTCGACCTACGAGTGCAAGCTCGACTCCGGCTCGTTCGCGGCGTGCACCGCGCCCAAGTCCTACAGCGGCTTGAGCACGGGCTCGCACACCTTCAGCGTGCGCGCGACGGACCCGGCGGGCAACACCGACGCCTCGCCGGCCTCGTGGACCTGGACCATCAACGCTCCCAGCGACACGACGCCGCCCGACACGACGATCTCGTCGGGGCCGGGCAACCCGACGACGTCGACGAGCGCGTCGTTCGCGTTCACCTCGACCGAGCCGGGGTCGACGTTCGAGTGCAAGCTCGACGCCGGCGCGCTCGTCGCCTGCACGAGTCCGAAGGCCTATAGCGGCTTGAGCACGGGCTCGCACACGTTCAGCGTGCGCGCGACGGACCCGGCGGGCAACACCGACGCCTCGCCTGCGACGCAGACGTGGACGATCAACCCGCCCGCGGACACGACGCCGCCGGACACGACGATCGGGTCGGGGCCGAGCAACCCGACGACGTCGACGAGCGCGTCGTTCGCGTTCACGTCGAGCGAGTCGGGGTCGACGTTCGAGTGCAAGCTCGACGCCGGCGCCTTTGCGGCGTGCACGAGCCCGAAGGCCTATAGCGGCCTGAGCACGGGCTCGCACACGTTCAGCGTGCGCGCGACCGACGCGGCGGGCAACACCGACGCCTCGCCTGCGACGCAGACGTGGACGATCAACCCGCCGGCCGACACGACCCCGCCCGACACGACGATCACGTCGGGCCCGACCGGCCCGACCAACGACAGCTCGCCGAGCTTCGGGTTCAGCTCGACCGAGGCCGGCTCGACGTTCGCGTGCCGCGTGGACAGCGGCGCCTACGCCGCGTGCACCAGCCCGTGGACGACCCCGGCGCTGGCTGACGGAAGCCACACGGTCAACGTGCGCGCGACCGACGCAGCGGGCAACATCGACGCCACGCCGGTCGCGCGGTCGTTCACGGTCGACACGGTCGCCCCGACGACGACGATCACGTCCTCGCCGCCCGCGCTGTCGCTGTCGGGCAGCGGCTCGGTCACCTTCACGGTGAACGAGAGCGGCGCGACCTCGCAGTGCCGCCTCGACGGCGGCGCGTGGACCGCGTGCACCAGCCCGTACCAGGTGTCCGGCCTGGGGATCGGCAGCCACACGGTCGACGTGCGCTCCGCCGACGCGGCCGGCAACCTCGAGGACCCCGGCGACAGCGTGTCGTGGACGGTCGTCCTCCCGGTGACCGGCGGCCCGACGGTGGCCCTGGTTGCGCCGACGGCGGACTCGACGGTCGGCACGTCCACTCGGTTCGCGGCCAACGCGTCGTCGCCCAGCGGCGTCAGCCGAGTCGAGTTCTGGGTCGACAAGCAGCGCGTGGCGACCGACTCGACCGCGCCCTACGCCAGCCGCGTGAGCCTGGCGGGCCTCCGCGCCGGGACGCACACCGTCACCGCGCGTGCCTTCGACAAGAGCGGCCAGGCGGCGTCGTCCGCGGAGCTCGTGAAGGTCTCGCGGGCGTCGGGCCGTTCGCGGGCGCGGGTCGCCGTGAGCGTCGCGAGGCGCGGCACGCTCGTCGACAGCGCCGTGGCGGGTCCGGACGCCACGCGGTTGGCCGGGCAGGCGCCCAAGCAGCGGATGCTGCGCGTGAGCCTCACCCCCTGCGACGACGCCACCGGCGCCAAGGTCGACAGTGCGCATCTGCGCGCTGACGGGAAGGGACGCGTCGACGGCACGAGCGGCCGGGCAGGACTGTGCGTGCTGCGCATGACGCTGATGCCCTGAGACGGATCGCCGGGGACGGCCTCACAGAGCGGCCAGGAGCCGCTCGAGGTCGTCCTCGTCGTTCCACGCGCCGACCGACGCGCGCACGTACTGCGTGCCCGGCAGGAAGCGCACGATGATGCCCTCGGAGGCCAGGCGATCGCGCGTGGCCTCCGGGTCGTCCTCCTCCCACGACACGAGCGTCGTCGGCCCGCGCGGCGCGACGATCCGGCCCGTAGCGGTCAGGCGCTCGGCGAGCGTCGCCGCCAGGCTCGCCGCGCGCGTGTGGACCGCGTCCCAGCCGCCCGCGGCGAGGACGTCGTGGGCGGCCACCGCGGCGGCGAGGATCTCGGCGGAGATCGAGGCCGCGTCGTGGCGGCGGGCGTCGGGGTGGGGGACGGCGTCGAGGCCCGCGGAGGCGTCGGCGAGGTTGATGTAGGTCGTGCCCAGCGGCGCCAGCGCCTCGCGCCACTCGGGCGCCACCCACAGCATCCCGGTGCCGACCGGCCCGCACAGCCACTTCTGGCCCGATCCGGCGTAGAACGCGCAGCCCAGCGCGCCGACGTCGACCGGCACGGCGCCGACGCCCTGCGCGCCGTCGAGGAGCACCGGGATGTCGAGCTCGGCGAGGGCCGCGGGGCGCACGGCGCCGGTGACCCAGCTCACGTGCGAGCAGGCGACAAGCTTGGTTCGGGGCCGAACGGCATCGGCGAGATCGCCGAACGCGACGGCGCGAACGTCGATGCCGCGGCGCGCGCGCAGCGCGGCCAGCGGGCCGAGCAGGCCGGGGTGCTCGTCGGGCGCGGTGAGCACGTCGTCGCCCGGGCCGAGGTCGAGCCCGGCGAGGACCCGCACGACGCCGTCGCTCGTGCACGTCGTGAGCGCTATGTCAGCCGTCTCGGCGCCGAGCACGGCCGCGTACGCCTCGCGCAGGCGGTCGCGCAGGGCCAGCAGCGTCTCCACGTACTCGCGCGCGCGACCCTCGCTGGCGGCGCGGTCGAGGACCTCGAGCGTGGCCTGCACCGCGGCGTGCGGCAGCGGCCCGCAGGTCCCGGCGTTGAGGTAGGCGCGGTCGGCGAGGACGGGGAACTCGGCGCGCAGCGCGGCGGCGTTCATGACCCGCAGGCTACTTGTGGCCCGTGCTCGCGTAGCATCGGGAGCGATGAGGGTCACGCTCCCCGACGGCTCGCCACTCGAGCTTCACGACGGCGCCACGGGCGCCGACGCCGCCGCGGCCATCGGCCCGGGGCTGGCGCGCGCCGCGCTCGCGGTCAAGCAGAACGGCCACCTGCGCGACCTCTCACAGCCGCTGGCGGCGGACGAGCCCGTCGAGATCGTCACCGAGCGCAGCGGGCAGGACGCGCTCGACCTCATCCGCCACGACGCCGCGCACGTCCTCGCGACCGCGGTCATGGAGCTCTATCCCGGCGTGAAGATCTCGATCGGCCCGCCGATCGAGAACGGCTTCTACTACGACTTCGAGTTCCCCGACGGGGTCAGCGTCTCCGACGCGGACTTCGACGCGATCGAGGCGAAGATGCGCGAGCACATCGCCGCCGACGAGCCGTTCACGCGCGAGGACGTCCCCGTGGCCGAGGCGCTCGAGCGCTTCAAGGCCGAGGGCCAGGACTACAAGGTCGAGCTCATCGAGGACCTCGTCCGCGACGACGGCGTCGAGACCGTCTCGCTGTACACCAACGGCCCGTTCACCGACCTCTGCCGCGGGCCGCACGCGCCGACGACCAAGCGCATCGGGGCGATCAAGCTGCAGTCGGTCGCCGGCGCGTACTGGCGCGGCGACGCCAACCGCCAGATGCTCACGCGCGTCTACGGCACGGCGTTCTTCAAGCAGGCCGACCTCGACGCCTATGTCGAGCAGCTCGAGCAGGCGCGCGCCCGCGACCACCGCAAGCTCGGCAAGGAGCTGGGGCTCTTCACCTTCTCGCCGCTGTCGCCGGGCACCGCCTTCTGGCTGCCGAAGGGCACCGCCGTCTTCAACGCGCTCGTGGCGCTGAACCGCCGCATGCAGCAGGACCGCGGCTATGTCGAGGTCAAGACGCCGCTGCTCTACGAGTCCCACCTGTGGGAGACCTCGGGCCACTTTCCCAAGTACAAGGAGAACGTCTTCGTCGCCGAGTACGAGGACCGCGAGTTCGGCCTCAAGCCGATGAACTGCCCTGGGCACTGCGCCCTCTTCGGCATGCAGCAGTGGTCCTACCGCGACCTGCCCATCCGCTACGCCGAGCCGGGGCTGCTGCACCGCCGCGAGCCCAGCGGCACGCTCCACGGCCTGCTGCGCGTCCGCCACTTCATCCAGGACGACGCCCACATCTTCTGCACCGACGAGCAGATCCAGGGCGAGGTCGCGGCGATGATCGACTTCGCGTTCGACATCTACCGGCGCTTCGACTTCCCCGTCCGCATCGAGCTCTCGACGCGCCCGGAGAACCGGATCGGCAGCGACGAGTTCTGGGACGAGGCCGAGCGCCGGCTGGCCGACGGGATCCGCGACGCGGGCCTGCAGTACACGGTCGCCGAGGGCGAGGGCGCGTTCTACGCGCCGAAGATCGACCTGCACATGACCGACTCGCTCGGGCGCTCGTGGCAGCTGGGGACCGTGCAGCTGGACTACAACATGCCCGAGCGCTTCGGGCTGACCTACACCGGCGCCGACAACGCCGAGCACACCCCGGCGATGCTGCACCGCGCCCTGTTCGGCTCGTTCGAGCGCTTCATCGGCATCCTGCTCGAGCACACCGCCGGCGAGCTGCCGCTATGGCTCGCGCCCGTGCAGGCGATCGCGCTGCCGATCGCCGACCGCCACGAGGAGGCGGCCGGGCGCGCCGTCGCCGCGCTGCGCGACGCCGGGCTACGTGCCGAGCTCGACGACCGCACCGAGTCGGTGGGGCGCAAGATCCGCGACGCCGAGCTGCAGAAGATCCCGTTCATGCTCGTCGTCGGCGATCGCGAGGCCGAAGAGGGGACCGTCGCGGTGCGCAAGCACGGCGAGGGCGACGAGGGCAGCGTGCCGATCGCGGACTTCGTGGCGCGGCTGGCCGCCGAGTCGGGCTAGGGCCCGAACTCGCCGCCCCACGAGCCGCTGCCGCTGCCGGACGACCCGCCGCCCGACGGCGCGGGGGCGTGGTAGACGGGCTGCGGCGCCGGAGCCGGCGCGGCCACCGAGTGGGCCGGCGGGAGGTGGCGCCGGGCTGCGGCCCGGCGCTTGGCGGCGGCGCGCCGCTTGGCCGCGGCACGGCGCTTGGCCGCGGCGCGACGCTGGGCGGCCGCGCGGCGCTCGGCGACGGCGCGGCGATGGTCGGCCGCGATCTTCGCGCGGCGCGCGGCCGCGAGCTGCTCGGCCTTGGTCTTCTCGGCGGTGGTCTGGGCCACCTGCGCGAGGTCGCTCGCTCCGCCCGGAGCGCGGACGAGGGCGATGGTCGTCGCGTGCTCGTCGTTGCCGACCAGCGAGCCGACGACCGTCGCGACGGTGGCGGCGACGACGAAGAGCGCGGCGAGCGGCAGCGCGCGGCGCGGCCAGCCGGTCGTCGTGCGCGGCGATCCGCTCGGGCGGTGCGCCGCGGGACGCGTGGCGGCCCGGGCGGCGGCCGCAGCCACGGGCACGGGGCGCGTGGGCGTGGGGGCCGGGGGCGCCGGCGCGAGCGCGGTCGCGAGCGCCGGGCCGGCCGCGGCGGCTGCGGCCATCGGCTCGACCGGCGGGGCGGGCTCGGCGGCCTCGGGCTTGGCGTCGCCGCGGCGCGCGGTGATCGTCAGGTTGCGCAGCGAGCGCCGCCCGCCGAGCGTGCCCGAGCCGCCGGCGTCCGGTGGGCCGGCGTCGGGTGCCGGAGCGTCCTCGGAGCGGCGGCCGCGGCGGCGCCGGGTCGGCGGGCTGTCGTCGGCGGCGGGCACCTCGACGATGCGCGGCGCCGGCCGCGGCGCCGGGCTCGGCGCCTTCGCGGCGGGCTCCGGTGCGGCCGGGCCCCGGCGGCCGAGGGCCTCGGGCCGCGGGCGCCGGCGGAAGCGCGGGCCGCGCAGCGTGTCCGGCACGGCGGGGTCGTCGGCGGTCAGCGCGGCGACGCGCTCGACCGCGTCGGGCGGAAGCTCGATCTCCTCGCCGCGCAGCGCGCGCAGCCCGAGGCGGCGCACCGACGCGGCGGCGACGATCGCGGTCCGCTCGCGGCCGCCGTCGCTGGCCTCGCGGCCCTCGATCCAGGCGGCGGCGACGATCCGGTCGACCATCTGCGACGGAAGGGTGGGGAACCACTCGCCGGCGACCTTGCGCAAACGCGACCGGTCACGTCGATCGGCCCGCGTCTCCGTCTCCCCAACTACCCCGCCTCTCATCCCCCGGATTCTCCGCTTCTCTTCGCTGGACACGCGCCGAGTCCACCCCGGCCAAGGCAAGGGTACCCACAGAACGCCGGAATGCCACCTTCCCGACCCAGAAGTGCAGCGACCCCCTTCAGCAAACCACCCAGGGGTTGGGTTCGCGGCAGGCCTTCCGTGGTATCTAGCCAGGACACTTACGGTCTGCTAACCCTTCGCGGGGTGGGGAAGGCGGTCCTGGCAGAGGTTCAGGGGAGGTCCAGCCGCGCATTGCAGAAGACGAACGTCATCGCCGTTGGGATCGAGCCTGCGCTGCTGATCGGCCACGAGCGCGACCCCGTCGCGCTGCCCATCGACGCACCCCGTGACGCCCTCAACGATCTGGCGGAGAGCCTGCGCGCCGACGCGATCGCGATCCTGCCGGTCGGGCGCATCGAGCCGGCGCTGCGCCGGCTGCACGTGCTGCAGTCCGCGCTCGACGGCCGCTGCCGGATCGCCTGCTGCCAGACCGACCTGTCGCCGGTGGCCGCGAGCGTGCTCGTCCGCCTCGCCGCGTCGGTGGCGCCGGCCAGCCCGTCGGCCGCGCTGCTCGCCGATGCGCTCCCCGCGCTCGAGCAGGAGCTGCTCGTGGCGGCGGTGCTCCCCGGGGTGCTGCGCCTGCGCCGTCCCGCCCCGCCGTTCGCCGCGCGGCTGCGCTCGCTGCTTCCCGGCGCGCGCTTCCTCGTGTCGCCCGAGCCCGAGCCCGTCGTCGCCTCGCTGCGCCGCAAGCGCCGGCCGCCGGTGCTGCTCGAGGACGCCGCCGACGAGGTGGCCGTCGTCGCCGCCGGCCGCGTGCGCGGCGTCCCGCCCGCAACGCAGCTGCTCGCCGAGGTCTTCGGCGGCGCGACGATCGACGAGGTCGCGCCACCGCCGGGGCTCGCGAGCCGCTGGCGCGTGACCCAGGCGATCGAAGCCGTCGCCTACCCGACCGACGCCGAGGCGATGACGCGCCGCGTCCTCGCGCTCCCGGCGGCGCCGTGCCCGTGGTGCGGCGAGCCGCACGCCACGTTGCCCTGCGCCCTCTGCGGGCATGATCGAGACCGCGCCCTCGAGGGCCAGGAGGTAGCCGCAGCATGACCCCCCGACAGCGCCGCGGCGTGCTGTTGCTCGTCGTCGCCGGCATCGGCGCGATCGTCGTCTTCAGCCTGATCTCCAACTACGTCGCCGACGTGCGCAAGGACGTCGAGCCCAAGACCGAGGTGCTCGTGCTCACGCGCAGCGTCCCGGAGCTGCAGCCGATCCCGCCCGACGCGGTGCGGACGAAGTCGGTCCCGGCGAAATGGGTCGGCGCCCAGTCGCTGCGCGACCCGTCGGAGATCGGGGCGCTCGTCCCGAGCACCGAGCTGCCGGCCGGCGTCGAGCTGCAGCAGGGCATGCTGATCGAGCCGCCGGCGCTGCAGGAGGGCCAGCAGGAGATCTCGATCCTCATCAACGCCGACACCGGCGTGGCCGGCAAGCTGCGCCCCGGCGACTTCGTCGACGTGCTCGCGACCTTCGAGCGCGATGACACGACCAAGTCCCCGGCCAGCGCGCGCACGCTCATCCGCCACGCGCGCGTGATCACCATCGGCGTGCCGCGTGCGGCCAACCGCCCGGGCAGCAACGCCCAGAACCAGGCGGCGGAGGCAACGCAGGAGGTGCTCGTCCCGGTCACCTTCGCCCTGCGGCCGACGCTGGCCCTGCGCCTGACCTACGCCGAGTCCTACGCGACGGAGATCCGCCTGTCGCTCCTGCGCCGCGGCGACGAGGCCCGCAAGCTGCCGAAGTCCAAGCGCGAGTACACGCTTCCGCCCACCCGCGCACGACTCCCGGTGACCAATCCATGAACGCGCGCCTCGCGCTCGGCCTCACCGACTCCGACCAGGCGGCGCAGCTGATCGCGCTCGCCGAGGAGGCGGGCGAGGTCGACGTCATCGCCACGCCCGAGACGAGCGACGACGTCTTCACGGTGCTGGCCCAGACGGAGATCGAGGTGCTGCTGCTCGACGAGCAGCTCGGCCCGCTGCCGGTGCACGAGCTCGCGCGCCAGCTCCAGGCTCAGCACCCAAGCGTCGGCCTGCTGCTGCTGGCCGCGCACGAGGCCACGCCCGAGCTGCTGCGCCAGGCGCTGCGCGCCGGCTTCCGCGACGTCCTGTCGGCGCCGCTGACCGTCGAGGCGCTGGCCGACGCCAGCTCGCGCGCGGCGACGTGGGCGCGCGCGGTGCGCGAGCGCTCGGAGTCCGACGACCTCGCGCGCGTCGCCGAGCACGTCGGCGGCAAGATCGTCGCGATCGCCGGGGCCAAGGGCGGCGTCGGCTGCTCGACCGTCGCGCTGCACGTCGCGCTCGCCGCGGCCCGCCACGACGCCGAGCGCCCCGTGTGCCTGGCCGAGCTCGACCTGCAGGCCGGCGACATGCGCTCGCTGCTCGACCTGCAGAGCCACCGCAGCATCGCCGACCTCGCCGGCGTGGCCGAGGCGCGCGAGATCACCGCGCGCTCGCTCGACGACACCCTGTACGTGCACTCCAGCGGCCTGCGCGTGCTGCTGGCCCCCGAGCGCGGCGAGGACGGCGAGGACGTCAACGCCGCGACCGCCCGCCAGATCCTCGGCGCCCTGAAGTTCCAGTACGACGTCGTCGTCTGCGACGTCGGGACGGTCATGACCGAGGCGGGCGCGGTCGCCGTCGAGATGGCCTCCAACGTGCTCGTCGTCACGACGCCCGACGTGCCGGCCATCCGCGCCGCCAACCGCCTGCTGCGGCTGTGGGAACGCCTTCAGATCGACACGCCGGCGAGCATCCTGCTCAACCGCACGAGCCGCGAGCACGAGATCCAGCCGGACTTCGCGCGCAAGGTGCTCCAGGCGCCCGTGCTCGACACGGTCGTTCCGTCCGGCTTCCGCGAGCTCGAGGAGCCGCTGAACACCGGGCATCCCGAGCGCCTGGAGCAGGGGTCGATCGGGCGGGCGCTCGCGGAGGTCGCGGTGGCCGTCGACGCGGTGCCGGCCGAGACGCGGCGCCGGCGGCTGCGGCTGCGGCGCGCGGCGCGCGCCGCGACCGGCCAGACGACGGTCGAGATGCTCGTGCTGCTGCCGCTCATCATCCTGACGGTCCTGGCGTTCATGCAGATGCTCGTCATCGGCTACACGTACATGGAGGCAGGTCATGCCGCGCGCGCGGGCGCGCGCGCGTGGGCGGTGGACGACAGCAAGGACTGGTGGACGGCGGCCGCGAAGGGCGACCTGCCCAAGAGCCTGCGCGACAACACGACCGTCGCCGAGCTGCACGACGACGCGGCCGACGAGAACCACAACGGCGCCAAGGACGACGACGGCAAGGCGGTCGGCGTCAAGGTCACGGTGCAGGTGCCCGAGGTCGTTCCGCTGCCCTCCGGCATCAAGGACAAGCTGAAGATCGTCGACCGCAAGCGGACGGTGGCCGAGGAATGACTTCACGCAAGGGCGAGCGCGGGCAGGCGACGGTGGAGCTGCTGATCATGCTGCCCGCGATCCTGCTGCTGGGCCTGGTCCTGTGGCAGGCGCACCTCACGCTCAACGCGGCCAACGACGCCGAGAACGCCGCGCGCACCGCCAGCCGCGAGGGCGGCAGCGAGGCCGCCGCCCGGCGCGCCCTGGAGCCCGCCTACCGCGACCACATCACCAAGTGCAAGGGCGGCAATCACAACTGCGGCATCCAGGTCTCCGGCAACCGCGTCACCGTCTGGCTCGACGTGCCGATCATCGTGCCCGGCGGCGGCAACCTGGGGCTGCCGTTCCACGTCCACGGCACCGCCGAGCTGCCGGACACCGGGGGCGTCCTCTGAGATGGGTCTGAAGGACCGGATCTTCCTCGACGAGAAGGGCGCCCCGTCGGACGACGGCGACGTCGCCGCGCCCGATCGCGGGATCGGCTACTTCAAGCGCAAGCTGCTCGAGGAGGTCGACCTCGCCGAGCTGGTCAAGCTCGGTCCATCGCAGCGGCGCGCGCGCCTGGAGTCGCTGGTCGCCGACCTGCTCAGCCGCGAGGGCCCCGTGCTGTCCAGCACGGCGCGCAGCCGGCTCATCCGCCAGATCGTCGACGAGTCGCTCGGCCTGGGCATCCTCGAGCCGCTGCTGGCCGACGAGAGCATCACCGAGATCATGGTCAACGGGCCCAACGAGGTCTGGATCGAGCGCAACGGCAACCTGCAGCGCATCGACGCGGCCTTCAGCGGCGAGGCCGAGCTGATGCAGACGATCGACCGGATCGTCTCCACGGTGAACCGGCGCGTCGACGAGTCGAGCCCGATGGTCGACGCGCGCCTGCCCAGCGGCGAGCGCGTCAACGTGATCATCCCGCCGCTGTCGCTGGTCGGCCCGGTGCTCAGCATCCGCCGCTTCCCGCGCGCGTTCACCTTCGAGCAGCTCGTGCGGATGGGCACCGTCGATCCCGACACGGCCGACCTGCTGCGCTCGATGGTGCGCGCGCGGCTGTCGATCGTCGTCTCCGGCGGCACGAGCTCGGGCAAGACGACGCTGCTCAACGCGCTGTCGGGCTTCATCCCCGAGGAGGAGCGCATCGTCACGATCGAGGACTCGGCCGAGCTGCAGCTCCAGCAGCCGCACGTCATCTCGCTCGAGGCCCGCCCGCCCAACGTCGAGGGCAAGGGCCAGGTCACGATCCGCGACCTCGTGCGCAACGCGCTGCGCATGCGCCCCGACCGGATCGTCGTCGGCGAGGTCCGCGGCCCCGAGACGATCGACATGCTCCAGGCGATGAACACCGGCCACGACGGGTCGCTGACCACCGTCCACGCCAACTCGGCCGAGGACTCCGTCGTGCGCATGCAGACGCTCGCCTCGATGAGCGAGGTCGACGTGCCGTTCCTCGCGCTGCGCGACCAGATCAACTCGGCCATCGACGTGATCGTCCAGCTCGAGCGCGGCGCCGACGGGCGCCGCCGGCTCGTCGAGGTCGCCGCCGTCTCCTCGCGACTGCGCGAGGACTTCCGCCTGGCGACGATCATGCGCTTCGAGCCCGATCCGATCGGGCCCGACCGCGTCGTGACCGGCGGCTTCGTCCATTACCCGCTGCCCGACACGATGGCCGAGCGCCTGCGCATCAAGGCCGAGCCGACGCCGGCGGCCTACACCGCGCTGGCGGCCGACGAGCTGCGCGCGCCGGAGCGAGAGGCCGCAGTGTGACCGGCGACCAGGCCGGGCTGCTGGTCCTCGCCGGGACGCTCCTGGTGGCGACCGCCGGCGCCTGGGACCTGCTCGCCGCGGGCGCCAGCCGCGAGGAGCTGCGCGCGCGGGCCATCGGCGAGCGCGAGCGCCCGCGGCTGGCGCGGCTGGCCGATCGCCTCGGCGCGGCGTACGAGCGCACGCCGCCCGGGCACCGGTTGCAGGTGCACCTCGAAGGGGCCGCGCTGCGGCTGCGGGCCCTGGAGGCGACCGGCATCGGGCTGGCGGCGGCGATCGTCGGCTACCTGCTGGCCTCGCTGCTGGTCGGCCACGTGGCGAGCTTCGTGGCGGCCGTCCTCGTGGTGGTCGGGCTCCTGGCCTGGCTGGAGCGCAAGCGCGAGGCGCGCCGCGACGCCTTCCTGGCCCAGCTTCCCGAGCTCGCGCGGATCCTCTCCAACGGCGCGTCCGCCGGGTTGTCGATGGTCTCCGCATACGGGATCGCCGTGCAGGAGCTCGACGACCCCGCCAAGACCGAGCTGAGCCTCGCGCTGGAGGAGATCCGCATCGGCCAGCCGTTCGAGCGCGCGATGGAGAACCTCGGCGAGCGGCTGCCCTCGCGCGAGCTGTCGGTCCTCGTCACCACGCTGGCCATCCAGCAGCGCTCGGGCGGCGACCTCGTCCGCGCGCTGTCGGACATGGCCACGACGCTCGAGGCGCGCCGCGACACCCAGCGCGAGGTCAAGACGCTCATGGCCGGCGCCATGGCCAGCTCGTACGTCGTCATGGTGATCGGCGGCGCCGCGCTCTTCCTCGCCGACATCACGCGCCCGGGCACGCTGGACAAGGTGGCCAGCAGCCCGCTCGGGCTGCTCGCGCTGTTCGTCGCCGGCACGCTGTTCCTCGTCGGCTTTCTGATCATCAGGCGGATCACGAGGATCGAGACGTGAGCGGCGGGCTCCTGGCGCTGCTGGGCCTCGTCGTCTACGCGATCGCGGTCGTCGGCATCGTGCTCGTGCGCGACGAGGGGCTGGCGTGGCGCTTCGAGCGCGAGCTGGGTGCGGGCGACGAGCCGCGTCGCACGCTGCTCGAGCGAATCGAGCGCCGGCTCGGGCCGGCCGGCGCGCCGCTGGTGCGCAAGCTGCAGCTCGAGGACCCCAGGCGCCGGGAGAAGCTGCGCCGGCGGATCGACGCGGCCGGGCGGCCGGGCGGCCTGACCGTCGAGCGCTACGCCTACCGCAAGGGTGCGCTGCTGGTCATCTGCGGCGGCCTGGCGCTGTTCGCGCTGCTGTCGGGGACGATCGTCTCGGCCGTCGCGCTGGTCATCCTCGGCCTGTTCGCACTCGACGCGTGGATCAGCGGCAGCGCCAGGCGCCGCCAGGAGGCCATCGACCGGGCGCTGCCCGACTTCCTCGACATCCTCGCCGTGTGCGTCAGCGCGGGCATCGCCTTCCGCCCGGCGCTCTCGCGCGTCGCCGAGGCGAGCGAGGGCCCGGTGCGCGAGGAGATGCAGCTCGTGCTGCGCCAGATCGCGCTCGGCGCGCCGCGCCGCGACGCCTTCGAGGCGCTGCGCGAGCGCAACCCCAGCGAGGGCATCGGCACGTTCGTCACCGCCGTCCAGCAGGCCGAGGAGCTGGGCGTCCCGCTCACCGACGCGCTCGTCGACCTCGCCCGCGACATGCGCCAGGAGGCCTTCCAGCGCGCCCGCCAGCGCGCGCAGAAGGCCACGCCGCGCGTGTCGGTCGTGACGACCGCGGTGATCGCGCCGGGCGCGGTCATCATCATCCTCGCGAGCCTGTTCGCGACGGTCGACCTGTCGCCGCTGAGGTAGGCGATGGCGGACGCCTCGCCAGCTTCGACCGCGCGCTCGCTCGTCCGGCTCGTGCTGCTCTTCCGCCTCGTCGCGCTCAACGTGACGATCTTCGAGCTGCCCGGCAACCCGAGCCAGGTCCCAGGCGTCATGCTCGGCCTGGCGCTCGCCGCGTTCGCGTCGTTCCTGCCCCTGCGGTACTGGGACCGCTGGGAGCACACCCTCAGCACGCGCCCGGTGTTCCTGGCACTGGACCTGCTCCTCAACCTCTCGATCTACGCCTACCTCGGCCCCGCCAGCCCGTTCTTCCTCTACACGCTCGGCACGCCGCTGCTGGCCGGCCTGCTGTTCCGCACGACCGGCGCGATCGTGCTCGGCGGCGGGATGCTGATCGGCTACTACGCGCTCGTCGTGCTCAGCGGCAACGGGCTCGAGGAGCTGCGCGCGCACGAGGCGCGCGACATCCAGGCGCTCGTCGTGCTGCCGGCGCTGTACCCGCTCGCCGCCGCCGGCGGCGCCGCGGTGCGCCAGCTCCTCGACCGCCAGGAGGACACGCAGGCGGCCCTGGCGACGGCCGAGCGCCGCGCCGCCGCCGGCGCCGAGCGCGCGCGCGTCGCGCGCGAGATGCACGACTCGCTCGGCAAGACGCTGTACGGCATCGCGCTGTCGGCGCGGGCGCTCTCGCACCGCGTCAGCGCTGAGGCGCCCGACGCCGCGAGCGCCGCGCGCGACCTGTCGACGGCCGCGCAGATCGCCGCCGAGGAGGCGCGCGGCCTGATCTCGGACCTGCGCTCGGACACGCTCGATCGGCCGCTGTGCGACGCGCTGGACCACTACGTGACCGAGTGGTCGGAGCGCAACGGGATCGCCGCGGAGCTGAAGGCCGACCCCGTCGACCTGCCGCATCCCGGCACGCGCTACGAGCTGTTCTGCATCGTTCGCGAGGCGCTCGAGAACGTCGAGCGCCATGCACACGCGTCGCGCGTGGACGTCGCGCTGAGCGACGTCGCGCCCGACGTCGTGCTGTCGGTCGCCGACGACGGCGTGGGCATCGACGGCCGCGGCGACGCCCGCTCGCTGCAGACCAATGGCCACTACGGCCTCGTCGGCATGGCCGAGCGCGGCGAGCGGATCGGCGCGACGGTCGAGATCGCCGGCGCGCCCGGCGCGGGCACGACGGTGACCGTCCGCCTCCCGGCCGGCGACGTCCGCGCGCCGGAGCCGTGGGCACTCGAGGAGGTGGTCGAGTGATCAGGGTCCTGATCGCCGACGACAACGCGGTGATCCGGCAGGGCGTGCGCGCGCTGCTCACGTCGGCGGCCGACGACATCGAGGTGGTGGGCGAGGCGGCGACCGGCCGCGAGGCCATCGACCAGGCCGAGGAGCTGCGGCCCGACGTCGTCCTGCTCGACATCCGCATGCCGGTGATGGACGGCGTCAAGGCCGCCGAGCGCCTGGCCACGCAATGCAAGGTCATGATGCTCACCTACTCCGACGACGAGCCGATGGTGGCGGGCGCGATCCGCGCGGGCGCGCACGGCTACCTCGTCCACGGGCGCTTCGAGCCCGACGAGCTCACGCGGGCGGTGCGCGACCTCGCCGCGGGCAAGCGGATCGTGTCGCCGTCGGTCGCGCCGGTGATCTTCGACCTCGTCGCGCGCGGCGAGAACCGCGAGGCCGGCCCGCGGCGCGAGTCGGGCCCCGACTCGCTGACCGAGCGCGAGCGCGAGGTCATGGGCTTCATCGGGCGCGGGCGGTCCAACCGCGACATCGCCGAGGAGCTGGTGATCAGCGAGAAGACGGTCAAGAACCACATCCGGGCGATCTACGAGAAGCTCGGCGTGGCCAGCCGGGCGGAGGCGATGGCGGTCTGGCTGGGGATCGAGCGAGAGGAGCGGCGGGGATGAGGCACAAGGGTGGGTTGTGCCGCGCGGCAGCGATCGCCGCGCTGACGTTGTCGGCTGCGGCTGCGGCGCCGGCAGGCGCCGAGCCGGTCACCGACCTGGGGCAGGGGCAGGATCCGTCGGTCGTCACCGACGCCGCCGGGACCCTGCACGCCGTGTGGCGGGACCCGAGCGTCAACACGCGCCCGGTCCTCTACTGCCGCATGGCCGCCACCGGCGGCGGATGCACCGCGATCCCGATCGCGCAGGACATCGTCGGGCGCCCGCGGCTGCTCCTGCGCCCGCAGGACGGCGCGCTGATCGCGGTGTTCGGCAGCCACGACCCGAACAACGACCCCGTGACCAAGGTGGTGACGTCGGCCGACGGCGGGACGACCTGGAGCGCGCCGGCGATCGTGGGCACCGGCCTCGACGACGTCGAGGACGCCGAGCTGACGCCCGACGGCGGAGCGATCGACACGGTGTCCGGCACGCCGCAGTACGTCGCCGAGTTCCAGCGCGTGCCGATCTCCGGCGGCCCCGAGGGGCGGATCGTGCAGCTCGGCGAGCTGACGACCCGGCTGTGGCCGCGCCTGACGCACCTCGGCGACGGCCGCCCGGTGGTGATCGGGCACTACGCGGAGTCGCGCCTGGGTGCGCGCGTCGCGGCGGCGGGCGCCGACCCGAACGATCCGGGCGCGTGGGGCCCGGCCTCGGCGTGGCCGGGGCTGCGCGGCGGGTACTCGTCGGACGGCGACGTCGGGCCGACGGGGACGTGGCTGCTGTCCTCGGTGCGCGACAAGGTCGGCCCCGGGCCGGCCCCGGTGCGCATCTGGCGCTGGACCGACACGGGCTTCCAGCACCCGCGGACGATCGGCGCCCTGGCCCGCGGCGCGAACCCGACGGTCGGCGAGGTCGAGGAGCCCAGCGGCGCCAGCCGCACGGCGCTCGACGTCGACCTCGGCGGGCGCCTGCACGCCGCCTGGCCGCTGCAGGCGCGCAGCTGCGGCGGCGTGTCCTGCATCGTCTACCGGCGCACCGATCGCAGCGGGTTCGGCCCGCCGGTCGTCTATCCGGTCGGCAACAGCGGCGACGACACGGTCGAGGGCTTCGGGCTGGCCGCGAACTCCGGCGGCAGCGGCTGGCTGGTGTGGGCCTCGCACAGCCACCGTGTGCGCGCCGTCGGGCTCGTGACGCCGCCGCCCGGGTCGCGCGTCGGCTCGCGGCGCATCGGCGGGCACCGGCGCGTGACCGTGCCCGACTTCTACGGCTGCGTGCCGTCGGGAGGGACGTTCGTGCACCGCCTGCGGGTCGACGGCCGCCGTGGCGCGCGGATCCTCTCGGTGCGCTTCTTCTTCGATGCCGGGCAGCCGGCGCGCACCGACCGCCGCGCGCCGTATCGCATCGCGTTCAAGCTCGCCTTCCCGGCCGGCAGTCGCCACGTGGCGAGCGCGATCGTCCGCTACCGACTGCCCGGCTCACGGCGCGTGCACAGCGTGCGGATCGGCCGGACCTTCGTGATGTGCTGATGCTGCGGGCCCACGTCCAGACCCTCGATGGGACCGGGGGGCCTAGGCCCATCTGGGCCCCTCTGAGCCCGCAAAGATGAGCCCCGGCGCCCATTCACAGACCGCCGTTGCGGACGTACCGTTCTGCTCAGTCCACGGCAACCGACAGGGCAGACAGGGAGGACAAATGTCCAGCATGCTTCTCCGGCAGTTCGTTCGTATCCAGATCGCGGCGACCGAGGCTCGGGATCGCCTCCAGGAGCAGGCCGGCCAGACCACGGTCGAGTGGCTCGTCATCATGGTCGGCATCACCTCGCTGGCCGCCGCCTTCGCGGCCGCGAACGTCTGGGACGGCGTCGCCAAGGCGGTCACCGGGACGTTCAGCAAGATCGTCAAGGGCATCGGCTAGCCGTCACGGCGAAGGGACGGCCCGCCGCGTGAGCCGACGACTCCTCGGGACCGAGATCCGCGGCAGGGCCCCCGCCGCGGGTCTCGTCTCGGCTCTGGCCGCGCGTGCCCGCAGCGCGCGCGGCCAGACCACCGTCGAGTGGCTCGTGCTGATGGTGGGACTGGCCGTCCTGATCACCGTGCTCGCCGGGTCCGACGTGTGGCACCAGGCGGGCAAGGTCGTCGTCGACGCGGCCCACGCGATCTTCAACGGAGGCGACAGGGTCTAGCCGCCTCCAGACGGTCCAGGGGAGGTCCAGCGCTGCGAGGGCGCGCACCGGGAGGGCGCGCCCTCCGCATGTCAGGGGTTCAGCTCATGCTTTCAGCACGCCACAACCATGGCCGGCTCGCGTCTGAGCGCGGGCAGACGACCGTCAACTGGCTGGTCATCATGGTCGGCCTCCTCGGCCTGGCCGCCGCGCTCGCGCTGACCATGCCGTCGGTCGCACCGCCGATCGCGTGCAAGGTGCAGACCGCGATCTCGAAGGTCACCGGCGGCGCGGTGCCGGCGTGCAACAACACCGCCGCCGTCGACGCCGATGTCCCCGATCCCTCGACGTGCGTCGTCAGCGAGCGCTCGGGCGAGGCCGGCGTGACGGTGACCGTGTTCTCGGTCAAGGGCGGCGCGAAGGTCACGCTCCTCACGCGGCGCACGGCGGACGGCAAGGTCTACGTGACGGTCCAGGGCGGCGGCGAGATCGGCCTGGAGTTCGGCCCGCCCGCGGGCGGGGAGGTCAGCATCGACGCCGGATCGGCGGAGGCGACCGAGGGCGCGAATGCCAAGGGCGGCGTCAAGGTGCAGGGCAACGGCTCGGTCACGTGGGCCTTCGACAACGAGCAGCAGGCCCACGAGTTCGCGCAGATCGTTGCCAACAAGGCGCGCGACGCCGCGCTCGACACCAACCCGATCACCGGCATCGGCCGGCGCATCCTCGGGGTCGGCGAGGACCGCCCGATCCCCGCGCCGTCGATCTACGGCCTCGAGGGCGGCGCGCGGATCTTCGGCAGCGCCGAGGGCGGCGTCGGGCCGCTGTCGGGCAAGGCCGAAGCCGAGATCGGCCCCTCGATCGGCGGGCGCTACGACACGCGCACCAACCAGACCACCGTCTACTTCAAGCTCAACGCGTCGGGCAACGCCGGCGGGCAGCTGCTCGAGACGATCGGCGGCCGCGGCCTGGGCGAGGCCGAGGTGCAGCTCGCCGTCACCGTCGACAGCAGCGGCACGCCGATCAAGGCGACGGTCATCGGGTCGGGCACCGTCAACGGGCAGCTCACCGGCAAGCTGGCGAGCCTCACGGGCCAGCCCGGCGTCGCCGGCAAGCGCGCCGACGTCCGCATGGACCTCGACCTGACCGACCCCGCCAACCGCCAGGCGTTCAACGACTTCGTCTCCAACCCGGTCACCGGCGCGCCCGGCATCGTCCAGCGCTTCGCCGACGACTCGCAGATCGGCCTGCGCCTCTACGACGCCAGCCAAACCGATGTCGGCCTGGAAGCGTCGGGGTCGATCGCCGATGTGGAGTTTGGGCTCAACGCCGGGGGTAATTACAAGACCGCGGACATCGACTCCGCCTATTACTACGACCGGGAGACCGGAGGCTTCGTGCCATGGGTCGAGTGCAAGCGATGATGGCGAGGGCGGCCGTGGTGATGGCGGCGACGATGATGCTGGCGGCATGTGGCGGCGGCGGTGGCGGTGGCGCGAGCGCGCCGACGCCCGACGGCTTCCATCGCACGCAGACGGCGGACTTCAGCCTCGCGCTCCCGCCGCAGTGGCAGGCCGACACCCTGAAGGCCGACGGCGCGAACTTCATCGAGGCGCGCGCGCCGGGGTCCGACGTCAACCGCCCGCAGCTGCGCATCGCCGCCGATCGCAACTACCAGGCCGACATCAACGGCGCGGTGAAGCTGGCCGAGGGCGAGATCCCCGTCCGGCGCCCCGGCGCGACGCGCGTGGTCAGCAAGCCGATCGACGTGCGCGGGGCGGCCGACGCGCGCCGGGTGGAGTGGACCGTCCCCGCCGGTGGCGGGCTCGACGCGGCGCGGATCGTCACGGTCCTCGCCCTGAGCTCCAAGCGCACGCTCGTCAACCTCAGCCTCGGGGTCGCCCAGAGCGACGCCGACAAGACGCGGATCGACGACATCGTGCGCTCGCTGGAGGTCAAGTAGTGGCGGCCACCCGCGACTGGCGCTGGCTCGCGCGCGGCGCGGGCGCCGGCGCGGCCGCGATGGTCGTCGCGGTCCTGCTCGCCGTCGCGATCGCCGCGGCGGTCATCGGCGACGCCGGCGCCGAGTGGGGCGATCGCCAGACGCTCACCGCGGTGGTCTTCACGGCGCTGTGGTGCCTGGCCGCGGGCGTGGCGGCGGCGATCGGCGCGTGGCAGGCGGCCGAGGGCGGCGCGCCCGACCACGCGGCGGTGCGCCTCGCGGGCGCCCTCGGTCCGGTCGTGCTGATCGTGCTCATCAGCGTCGCGGCCCTCGGTGGCGACGGTGCGTCGGGCGCCGCGGTCGTCGTCGAGGCGTTCTTCGAGGTGGTGGCGGCGATCGCGGGAGCCAGCGCGCTCGCGCGGCGGCTGGAGACCGGTTGGTGACGCCGGGCGGGGAGGGGGCCCAGGGCCGGCCCATGCCGCGCATGGGCCCCCAGGCCTATGGGCGCGGGCGGTGAGACGGCTTACGATGCGCGTGGGCGGGGACGTGAACGCCGCGACGACCCACGATGGATCTGTACAACGACAGCGGGCAGAGCACGGTCGAGTGGCTCGCCCTGATGGCGATGCTCGTGGCGCTCGCGGGAGTGCTGGCCGCCGCCGTTCCCAGCGTCGGCGACACGATCGTCTCGACCTTCGAGAAGATCATCCGGGCCATCACCCCCTGACGGCGGCGGCGTCGCGCTGGCGCTCCGAGGAGGGGCAGATCATCCCGGCGCTGGTCGTCATGCTCGCGGCCGGCGCCGTGTTCGGGCTGATGATGCTCCAGGTCGGCATGGCCGCCGACTACAAGAGCCGCGCGCAGACCTCGGCGGACGCGGCCGCGCTGGCGGGGGCGATCGGCGTCAAGCGCCAGATCGAGGCTGCGTGGGCGCGCGACCAGCAGCTCACGCCCGAGCAGATCGTCATGGCCACGGTGTGCCTGGAGGCCGAGCACTACGCCGCGCTCAACCGCGCCCACGTGACGTCGTGCCGCCACGAGACCGGGAGCTTCGACGTGCTGGTCGAGGTCGAGGGCAGCGACCATCTCAACGACGTCGGCGACACCGACGAGCTCGACGGCGACCGCGCCCACGCGAAGGCGCGCGCGACGCCGTGGGGCACCGGCGGTGGCATCGGCCTGCCGGGGATCGGCCTGCCCGTGGGCGGTGGCGGCGGCGGCGGGCTGATGGGCGCCAACCCCGGGCTGAAGGTGTACGCCGACGTCGCGGCGCGGTTCGGGCTGGTGGTCAGCTCGGGGCTGCGACCGGGCGCGACGACGGTCAACGGGACGTCGTGGCACGCGTCGGGCAACGCGATCGACCTCGCGCCGCCGGAGGGGATGACCCCCGAGGGTCAGCGCAAGATGCTCGCCTTCGCCCAGTACGCCGCCGAGCACTGGGGCTCCCAGCTCGAGGAGCTCATCCACACGCCGCTGGGCTTCGGGATCAAGAACGGCGTGCGCGTCCCGCCCTACGCGACGGCCGACCACTACAACCACGTCCACATCGCCGACACCGATCCGCCCGCGCCCGGCGACGAGGACGCGGGCCCGCCGAAGAACGGCGGCGCGGTGCCCGCCGGGCCGAGCCCCGGCGGCGGTCTGGGCTTCGGCGGCGGCGGTGGCTTCTTCGGCCTCGGGCTGCACGTGCACCTGGTGCGCTGGGACGGCAGCGGCGGGCGCGCGCCCGACATCCCGGGCATCCCGCCGGGCGTGCCCGACAGCATTCGCCAGCTGCTCTACAACATCATGATCTGCGAGTCGCACGGCAACCCGCGGATCATCGAGCCGCCCGGCGGCCGCGGCGGGCCGCTCGGCCACTACGGCCTCTTCCAGTTCGACATCCCCACGTGGGAGTCGGTGGGCGGGCACGGCAACCCGATCGACGCCTCGCCCGAGGAGCAGTGGATGCGCGCGGTCATGCTCTACCAGCGGCGCGGCTTCCAGCCGTGGGAGTGCGCGACGGACCCGAATCTCCTGGGCTACGCGTGAGCGACGACGAGCGCTGGGACGAGCGGCTGGCCGGCCTGGACGGGACGCCGCTGGACGGCGGGCTGACCGTGCACGTCGCCCGCAGGTATCGCGAGCGGCGCCGCGGCCTGGCCAAGATGACGCCGCTGCCCGATGACCACGCCCTGCGCATCCTGCGGACCAACTCGATCCACACCTTCGGCATGCGCTTCCCGCTTGACCTCGTCTGGCTCGGGCGCGGCGGGCGCGTGGTCCGCGTCGATCACGACGTCCGGCCGGGGCGGATGAAGGCCTGCATGTGCGCTCGCTCGGTGGTCGAGACCTGCGCGGGTCAGGGCGATCGATTCGCCGATGCCCTGTCGGACCGCGTGTAGGTGGCTATACTGGCCCGCGTTGATCGACTCGTTCGCGACACCGCCGCACGCTTCTTGATTCGCGGCCCACAGATCTAAGTGCCGGTTCCCCGACGGTTCGACCGGCGCCCGCCCGAGCGGGACACGACGAGGATCAATGAGCGCATCCGCGTTCCCGAGGTCCGCGTCATCGGCGATGACGGCAAGCAGATCGGTGTCATGCGCACCGACGAGGCTCTGCGCTACGCCCAGGAGCGCGATCTCGACCTTGTCGAGGTGGCGCCCGAGGCGCGCCCGCCCGTCTGCCGCGTCCTGGACTACTCGAAGTACAAGTACGAGCAGGCGCAGAAGCAGAAGGCGGCGCGCAAGCACCAGACGCAGATCACGATCCGCGAGATCAAGTTCCGCCCGAAGATCGCCGAGCAGGACTACGCGACCAAGAAGCGCCACGTCGAGCGCTTCCTGCGCCACAAGGACAAGGTGAAGATCACCATCATGTTCCGCGGGCGCGAGGTCACGCACCCCGAGCGCGGCACGATGATCCTCGATCGCCTGGCCGAGGAGCTCGGCGAGCTCGCCGTCGTCGAGCAGCGCCCGAACCTCGACGGGCGCAACATGACGATGCTCCTCGGGCCCTCCAAGGCCGTCCTCAGCGGCACGCTGGCCAAGGCCGGCGAGGCCAACGGCGATGGCTCCGCGGCCGAAGCCGCGGAGAGCGCGCCCGCGCCGGCGCCGAGCGACGGCGCGGAGCAGCCCGAGTCGCCCGCCGCCTGAGCCACCCGGCGGATCGCTTGCAACGCCCGCCGGCTCGCTCCGTCCCTGTCAGGGTCGATGCGAGAGTACCCGACCCACAGCGGGCTCGTGCAGCTTCGCGTCGTCGCCCTCGAGTACCTGCCTCGGACGGCGGAGACGATGCGGTCGCTCAGCCTCGCCGCCCAGCATCCGGGCGTCCCGGTCGAGTCCAACCCGGCCGCGCGGGGCGGCAAGTGATCAAACGCCTCAGCGAGCCCTTGTGATGCGTTCGAGCACCCGCCCTGCGAGCGGCATGTGCGGGGTGCGCCAGACGTGTCGCTGGTCGAAGGGCCAGGCGTAGATGGGGCTGCCGTCGCGCACGAGCTCGAGCAGGCGTGGTTCGCAGAGCTCCTCTGCCGACCACTCGTACAGGCCTTGCAGCCGCGGCACGATCACCGCGTAGTCGAGCATCCGGCCGAGCCGCTGCTCGTCGGCGATGTAGCGCTCCGCGTCGAGCGCGAGCGGATAGCGGTCGGGCAGCACGCGGCGCAGCGACAGGAAGACGCCGGCCATCCCGAGCCGGGGGTCGCCGAGCACGCGCCCAAGCGCAGCCAGCCGTCCGAGCGCCAGGCGCGGCGCCGCGGCGAGCGCGTGCGCGTACAGCACGCGCACCAGCGCGACGTTCATGAAGAAGCGCTCAGCCGCGCGCTCAACCTCGGCGAGGTTGCGGTGCTCGAGGTATCCGGCCACGACGCTGGCGTTGTGCGCTCGGTACCAGTTGCGCCCCGTCGGCATGGCGCCGAACCGCAGCCAGAGCCGCACGGCCTGAGACGACGGCTCGCCGGCCAGCCCACCCAGCAGCGCGACCGTTTCGCATCCGTCGCGCAACAGCCGCTCGTTGACCGTCCGCCACCACACGCTGCCGGGCGGCGACGCGTCGAGTGGATTGAGCACACCGCGGCGCGCCTGCCAGCGCATGAACGACAACGGCGCCCGCCGGAACGGCAGGTGTCGCGGCGCCCGGCCCGTCGGCCCGAGGAACACCCGCGCCATCAAGGCGAGACGCGCCGCCGGATCGTCGCGCACGGCCGCGACCTGCGCCCCGGCCAAGGCGAGCGCGGCTGCGTGGTGATCGCTCGTCATGGCGTGCCGGCGCCGACGAGCGCGTCTCCGAGCGGCGTGCGCACGTAGAGGACGGCGCGCCCTTCGCGCCGCCCGCTGACGAGGCCGGCGTCGCGCAGCGCGGTCACGTGGTGCGACGCGGTGGCGGGGCTGAGCGACAGGCGGCCCGCAAGCTCCGTGGTCGAGCGGGGGGCGGCAAGGTCGGCGAGCATGGCGGCGCGCGAGCTCCCGAGGAGGCGCGCGAGCCCTTCGGTCGCCGGCGCGGCGTCCTCCCACAACGTCGCGATGCCGCGCGCGGGGTAGATGACGGTCGGCTGCCATGGCGCGCGGTCCCTTACGAACGGGCGGGTCGCAGCGAAGGCGGACGGCACCAGCACGAGCCCTTGGCCGTCGAGCTCGAACGTCGCGTCGTGGGCAGGGACCTGCACGTCGAGATGGGGCTGGTTCCACGACACGTTCTCGTTGAGGTCCTCGAACAGGGCGGCGGGCCCGCCGGTCGCGAGCCTGCGGGCGCGGTAGGCGATGTCGGCGTCGAGGAAGGCCCGCACCCGGGGCCACACGGGCTCGATCGCCCGCGCCCAGTAGGCCTCGAGCAGGTCGCCCAGGCGGCGCGCCTCGCGGCGCGGATTAGCGAGCCACGGCTCGGCGATGTCGGGCCCGCGCGCGTGCTGGCTGGCGAAGAGCTGCATGTCCGCGCGGATCTGCGCCGTGCGTGTCGCGCGCAGCGCGGCAAGGTCGTCGGCGATGCTGCCGAGCGGCCCGGTCGGCGTCGGCCATGCGAAGTCGGGCGAGTAGCCGCGCGGCGGCGTCAGGGCCACAGCTCGTTCGAGCGCAAGCCCATCCAACCGGCCGCTCAGCGAGCGCAGCCACGGCACGTGCAGGGCGGCATGCGACGGGTCGCGCAGCGCGAGCAGCGAGTGCCCGAGCTCCCACATCGGCGAGATCGCAAAGCGGGTGCGGGCGAGATCCTCGACCGAGAAGACGAACCGGACCACCCCTACGGCCTCGGCACCATGACTTCCAGGGTCGTCCCGTCGGGGTCGGTGAAGTAGATCGAGTCGCTGTCGCGATGGCGCTCGCGCGTGCTTGGGATGCCAAGGCGGTCCAGGCGTGCCGCGAGCCGCAGCTGGTCTGCGCCGTCGGTGGCCAGGGCGATGTGGCGCAGGCTCGGCGGCCGCGCGGCGAAGAGGCCGAGCCGCGCGCCGGCGGGGCCGAGGAACACCGGCTCGCCGGGCACGTCGTGCCGCGCGTGAGGGCGCAGCCCGAGCACCTCTTCGTACCAGGCGATCGAGCCAGGGCGGTCGCGGACGTCGAGGGACACGTGGTCGATTCGGATCAGTCGCATACCGAGAAGGTGGACGGTCGCGCGGAGCCTCGCGACGGATTCGATCGAAATCAAATCGTTGGTCAGCGGCGCGTGGCCTCCCGACGCTGGCGCCATGCACACCATCACCACAGCCAACGCCATTGCCGTCGAGCCGTACCTCGCCCACGAGGGCGAGGCGCGCTGGTACGGCGACGGCCTCTTCGAGCTCCTGATCCCGAGCGATGCCACCGGCGGCACGGTCTCCGTCTTCCGGACGACGATGCCGGAGGGCTTCAGTCCGCCAAGGCACGTCCACACCCGCGAGGACGAGGTGTTCCTCGTGCTCGACGGCGACGTCGTCTTCGACATCGACGGCCGCCGCGTGCTCGCCGGCCCGGGCACGAGCGTCTACATGCCCAGAGGGGTCCCGCACACGTTCCGGGTCCAGAGCCCGGTGGCGACGATGCTCGGCGTCATCGCCCCGGGCGAGTTCGAGCAGCTGTTCCGCAACCTGAGCGTTCCCGCCGCCAGGCGCGACCTCCCGGCGCGCGGGACCGTTCCGCTCGACATCCCCGCCGTCATGGCGGAGCAGACCCGCCTCGGCACGCAGGTCGTCGGGCCGCCGATCGGTCCCGAGGAGGCATGAGGCGGCCCACGACGGCTCGTGCGCTAGACGCGCCCGCGGACCAGGTCGATCAGGCGGCCGAGCACGCGCGCGCCGTCGGCGCGCAGGCCGTTGTGGTCGTACTCGTTGGTGACCCACGGCCGCAGGCCGCGGATGTGCGCCGCCGTCTCCTCGGAGAGCGCGCGCTCGACGTACGGGTCCTCGGCGTAGATCGCGGCGGCCGCCGGGACCTCGTTGTCGCGCAGGCGGTCGGGGTCGTAGAGCCTCGGCCATTCGCGCGCGGCGAGGATCTCGGCGGCCTCGCGCAGCGGCGCCAGCGCCGCGTACTCCTCGAACATCCACGGGAAGACGTGCTCGCCGTAGAACAGCTCGGGCGCCTCGTCGTACTCCGCGGGCCGCCGGCACTGGGCCGCCCAGCCGGTCGCCCCGCCGTCGGCCCAGCAGGCCTCCTGCAGCACGGCGTAGACCGGGTTGCGCGAATACGGCGGCAGCGCCTGCACGTCGTGCAGGAACGCCGGCGAGTCGGGCGGGAGCTCGAGCAGGTAGTGCAGGCGCTCGGCGCCGTCGCTCATGCCGAGCGGGCTGCCGAGCAGGCGCAGGCGCTCGGACGTCAGGCGGTCGCCGCAGGGCAGGCGGATGTCCTGCGCCGCGAGCCTGTCGTGCAGCGCGCGGACGCGCTCGCGGTCGCCGGGGTAGCGCTCGTAGTAGCGGCGGTTGCGCTCGAGGGTGCGCGCGTAGGTCGCGCGGTAGACGTCGTCGAGGCGGTTGCCGAGTGGCGGCATCCCGCCGGTGACGAACGCCTCGCGCAGGCCCTCCGGCGCGATCGACAGGTACGTCGCCACGCAGAAGCCGCCGAAGCTCTGGCCCAGCACGCTCCAGCGATCCACGCCGAGCTCCCGGCGGATCCACTCGGCGTCGCGCACGATCGCGTCGGCGCGGAAGTGCGCCAGGCGCTGCGCCTGCTCCTCCGCGCTCAGGCCCTCCAGCGCGCCGATCGGGCTCGAGCGCCCGGTGCCGCGCTGGTCGAGCAGCAGCACGCGGTAGTCTCGCAGCGCGCGGTCGAGCCAACCGGGCGAGCTCGGCTGGCGCGTGGGCCGCACCGCCTCGAAGCCGGGCCCGCCTTGCAGGAAGACCAGCAGCGGCCGCTCGCGCCCGTCGAGGTCGGCCACCTCGCGCGCGAAGACGGTGATGCGCTCGCCTTGCGGCTGCGAGTGGTCGAGCGGGACGGAGAGCTCGTGCTCGGTGAGCGCGAGCCCCGCGATCGCGACCGTGGTTGCCACCTAGCGCACGCCGATCAGGTCCACGACGAAGACGAGCGTCTCGTCGGGGCCGATGACCCCGCCGGCGCCGCGCTTGCCGTAGGCCAGATGCGGCGGGATCGTGATGCGCCGCCGGCCGCCGACCTTCATGCCGGCCACGCCCTCGTCCCAGCCGGCGATCACCTGGCCCTTGCCGAGCCCGAACTTGAAGGTGTCGCCGCGGTCCCAGGAAGCGTCGAACTGCTTGCCCGTCGCCCACGAGACCCCGACGTAGTGAACCTCCACGACGCGCCCGGAGACCGCTTCCTCGCCATCGCCGACCGTGATGTCCTCGAGCTCGAGCTGGTAGGAGGGCGCCTGATCGGAGGGGACGTCGACCTGCGGCTTCTCGTTGGTGGCCATGCACAGGACGGTATCCACCGGCGCGCTTTCGCGAACCCCTACGCTGTTTGGCATGTGCCGCAACATCCGCCCGCTCCACAACTTCGACCCACCCGCGACCGCCGAAGAGGCCCACGACGCCGCCCTGCAGTACGTCCGCAAGGTCAGCGGCTTCACCAAGCCCTCGCAGGCCAACGCCGAGGCCTTCCAGCGCGCGGTCGACTCGATCACCGAGGCCACTGTCCAGCTCCTCGGCGACCTGGTCACCACCGCGCCGCCGAAGGACCGCGAGGTCGAGGCGGCCAAGCGCAAGGCGCGGAGTGCGCAGCGCTACGCCGCCTAGAGTGGACTAAGCGGACTAAGTCCAGTCTGCTGGCGGCATGGATGCCGTCTCGATCCACGAGGCCAAGACCCACTTCTCGCGCCTGATCGCTCGTGCCGAGGCGGGCGAGGAGATCGTGGTGCGCCGCGGGCCCACGCCGGTCGCGAAGATCGTCGCCTACCGCGCGTCGACGACGCCGCGCACCCCAGGCTCTCTGAGGGGGCAGATCGTCATCGCGGACGATTTCGACGACACGCCGCCGGAGTTCACGGACTACACGGCGTGAGCCGGCTGCTCGTCGATACGCACGCGCTGCTCTGGTGGTTGGCTGATGACGCGGCGCTGTCGCGCACGGCCCGCGAGGCGATCGCGGCCCGATCAACGAGCCGCTCGTCAGTGCTGCCAGCGTGTGGGAGATCACGGTCAAGCGCGCCCTCGGAAAGCTCACGGCAGCTGACGACCTGCCAGATCGGATCCTCGAAGGCGGCTTCGAATGGCTGGACGTCAGCTCCCGGCACGCGTGGCAGGTCGGTGCGCTTGCACCGCACCATCGCGATCCGTTCGACCGGCTGCTGATCGCCCAGGCTCTCGTCGAGGGCCTACCGATCGTCACGGCAGACGCGCGCTTCGCCGCGTATGGCGTCGACGTGCGCTGGTGACTCGTCAGGTCCTGAGCCAGCGCCGGTAGACCCCCACGCCCCCGAGGGCGCCTGGCAAGGGCGCCCACGAATGTCGCTGCGGGCATCCGTCGATGAGGTAGCCCACGGCGAAGGCGATCACGGGCTGCAGGCCATCTCGCGGTGTGTTACCCGCCCCGCCAGGGATTGCCGCTACGTGACGGAGATGCCGCCGTCGTCCGGGCCGCAGACGGTGAGCGCCGGCGAATGCCGGGCCGCCGTCACGAGGCCCTCGCCCTTGCCGGGCAGCTGGTACAGGTCGTCCGTGTAGCGGGCGGCGGGGCTGTCGACCGGCGGGTCGAGGGCGACGAGGCCGCCGCCCTGGAAGTGCGGGCTGGCCTGGTTGCAGACCGGGACGCTGGGGGATGCCTGGGCGGCGGGGGCAGCCGCGATCGCGAGGAGCGCGGCCGCGCCGGCGGCCGCACGACGGAGGGTGGTGGGGGTCATGGACACCTCGTTCGGCAGCCCTGGCGCCGCGAGCGAGCGCGCGTGCCCGCGACTGGACCCGTGTTCGGGTGAAGGAGCGGTGAATCGCTGCGGCGCTCGCGTGATCGTGCTCTACCGTGAGGGCATGGAGCGCGTCGAGCTGCACTTCCATCTGCTTCCGGGCGTCGATGACGGACCGGCCGATCTGGCGGGCTCGCTGGCGCTCGCGCGCGAGGCGGTCGCCGACGGCACCGGGCTGATCACAGTCACCCCGCACGCGCGCGACACGGACGTCACCTTGGTGCCCGAGCGCACGCGGCAGCTGCAGGCCGCGCTGACCGAGGCAGGCGTGGAGCTGGAGCTCCGCGCCGGCGTCGAGCTGGCCTGGGACGACGTCGCGCGGGTGGACGACGCGATCCTGCGCGAGCTCTCGCACGGGCCCGACGACCGGCGCTGGGTGCTGCTCGAGGCGCCGCTGCCAGGGACCGGCGAGCTCGGCGACTTCGAGGGCGCCGCGCGCGAGCTGCGCGATCACGGGTTCGGCCTGCTCATCGGGCACCCCGAGCGCTCGCCCGCGCTGACGGGCGCGCCGGGAGCGATCGATCGCCTGCTGTCCGCCGGCGACCTCCTGCAGCTCAACGCCTCGTCGCTGACCGGCTACCACGGCGCCGTCCCGCGGACCTTCGGCCTCGACCTGGCGCGCTCGGGCCGCGCGAGCGTCATCGCCTCCGACGCGCACGTGCCGGTCGCGCGCGGGCCCGCGCTCGGCGCCGCGGTCGACGTCCTGCGCCGCCACGGGATGCCTTCCGCGACCGCCGAGCGGATGGTCGCCGCGACGCCGCGACGGCTCGTCGACGAGGGCCTCGCGCCGGCGCGGCGGCTCGCCGCCTAGAGTGCGGGCGTGCATCCATATCGCCTGAACCGCCTCTTCCATCCCGCCTCGGGCCGCTCGCTCGCCATCGCCGTCGACCACGGCATGCCCGGCGAGCCCGACCTGCTCGAGGGCATCGAGGACATGGAGGCGGTGATCGACGCGCTCGTCGAGGCCGATCCCGACGCGCTCCTGCTCACGCCCGGCCAGGCCGAGCTGCTGCAGCGCCGCGTCGGGCGCGCCAAGCCGGCGCTGGTCATGCGCGTCGACACGGGCAACGTCTTCGGCCGCGAGGTCCCCGACCACCCGGCGTCGTGGATGTACGACGATCCGGTCGGCCTCGCCGTGCGCCTCGACGCCGCGTGCGTGATCGTCAACCTCCAGGACTCGCCGGGGCAGCCGTCGCTGCGCCAGACCTGCGTGCAGAACATCATGCGCCTGCGCGGCGAGTGCGATCGCGCGCAGATGCCGATGATGGTCGAGCCCGTGCCGATGGCGCCGAACACCGCGGGCTACGACGTCCACCGCGACGCCGAGCGTCTGCGCGGCCTCGTCCGTCAGGCCACCGAGCTGGGCGCCGACCTCATCAAGTGCGATCCGCTGCCCGACCGCGACGACTTCGCCCGCGTCGTGCGCGCCGCGCGCGTGCCGGTGCTCGTCCGCGGCGGCGGGCGCATCTCCGACGAGGAGATCCTGCGCATCACCGCCGAGGTCCTCGAGGGCGGCGCACTCGGGCTCGTCTACGGCCGCAACGTGATCCAGCACGACGACCCGACGGCCATGACCCGCGCGCTCGCCGCGCTGGTCCACGAGGGCGCGACCGCCGATGCCGCGCTCAGCCTGCTCGCGGCGACCTGAGCAGGATCTGCCACGGCTGGACGTCGACGGTGATCAGCTGCTCGGTCGGCACCCACGGATCGGCGGCCAGGCGCTCGTGGATGGCCTCCTCGTCCGGCGCCTCGACGGCGAACATGAACCGCTGATCGCCACCCCCGACCGGACCGCCGAACACGACGAACCCTGCGTCGGCCAGCGCGTCCATGAACGCGGCGTGCTCGTCCCAGCGGTCCTGCTCGCGCATCGGCCGCGCGTCGTCCCAGCTCGGTCCTCGCTCGCGTGTCACCGCGAAGTACGCCACGGCGCGCGATCCTAAGCGCATGATCACGCGGATGTGGCGCGGATGGACCGCAGCGGGCGATGCCGACGCTTACGAGCGCTTCCTCCTGGATGAGCTGTTCCCGGCCATGCGCGGAATTGCGGGCTTCCGCGGCGCCGAGATCCTGCGCCGGCCCGACGGCGACGAGGTCGCGTTCGTCACGCTCACGCGCTTCGAGTCGCTCGAGGCAGTGCGGGCGTTCGCCGGCGAGAGCTACGACGTCCCTGTGCTCGAGCCGCAGGCGCTCGCCCTGCTCGCGCGCTACGACGAGCGCGCCGAGCACTTCGACACCGCTTCGTTCGTGCCCTAACCGCGACGCTCCTGCAACGCCCCGGCCGCACCAAGGACCCCGCCGGCCGCGGCCGTGGCCAGGATCAGCACGAGCAGCGACGTCCCGGACACGTCCAGGATCCACTTGAACAACGCCCGCCCGATCCAGCCTCCCACCAACGCTCCGAAGATGACCGCGCCTGCCATGCGAGCCGTCATGCAGCGAAGCATCGGCCTAGTGACGGCCGCGCACATCGGCCTTCGGTCGACGTCGACACCGACTTCGGTAGTGGGAGCGGCGCCGAGGGCCGCCCGCGGCCTCAGGACGGGCCTGACGCGTCGGCGGCTCGCTCCGCCAGCTGGCGGGTGAGCTCGGTTCGCGAGCGGACGCCCAGCTTGCTGTAGATCCGGGTGAGCGCGGCCTCGACGGTGTGGACGGCGACGACGAGCTCCGCTGCGACCTCGCGGTTCGTCAATCCCGTCGCGACGAGGTCGGCGATGCGCTGCTCCGCCGGCGTGAGGGTCTGGCCGATCGGGGTGCGCCCGCCGATGCGCGCGAGCTCGGTCCGCGCCTTTTCGGCCCACAGCGGGGCGCCGAGGCGGTCGAAGATCGACTGCGCCTCAGCGAGCGCCGCTCGCGCGGCTCGCCGCTGACGCGCTCGGCGCTGCGCCGATCCGAGCGCGAGGAGCGTCCGGCCGAGCTCGAAGGGCATCGGCTGCGCGCGGTGCCCGGCGCACGCGCGTTCGAGGACCGCGACGGCAGCGGTCGGATCGCCGCGCGCGACAAGGATCTGCCCGCGGCAGCGATCCGCCGTAGCTTGCGCCCATCCGCGGGCGAAGCGCGCCGCAAGCGCGTCGAAATGCTCCGTCAGCTCCTCGGCGCGCTCGAGCTCTCCCCGCGCGGCGAGGGTCTCGACGCAGTCGGGCACGCACCGCAGCATGCCCGGCTCGCCGATCCCGAGCTCGGCCGCTGCCTCTGTCGCGCGCAGGAGCGCGTCGTGCGCCGCGTCGGCGTTTCCACGCGAGAGCTCGAGGAATCCGAGGACCGACAGGCTGCGGACGATGTATGGCGCAAGTGCGGCAGCCACGGCTGCTCGCGCGCGCTGCTCGTGGACGGTCCGGGCCGCCGACGCACGGCATTCACCCTCTTCAAGAACGTCATCCAGGACGTCCAGATCGGCTGCCGGACGACCGGCAGGATCCCTCCCGTTGCGGACGATGCGCGCTGCTGATCGCGGCACGCCGCCTGTGGCTCGGTAGGCACCCCACGAGCGTAGACCCGGCACCGAGGGCGATGACGGTGGCGAAGCGGGCGGGCCAAGACGGGAGAGCGCACGCAGGCGGCCCCGCCCGACCACGAGCCGCTATCCTCCGCGATCCGCCATGCCGAAGATGAAGACCCACTCGGGCGCGAAGAAGCGCTTCAAGCTGACCTCGAAGGGCAAGGTCCGCGGCCGGCACGCCAACTCGAGCCACATACTCGAGAAGAAGTCGCCCAAGCGGAAGCGCAAGTTCGGAAAGCCCCGTGAGATCTCCGAGCACGACACCCCGCGCGTGAAGAAGCTGCTGGGGGTGGGCAAGTGACGCGCGTCAAGCGGTCGGTCAACGCGCGCAAGAAGCGCCGGGCGACGCTCGAGCGGGCCAAGGGCTTCCGCGGCGAGGCGCACTCGAACTACAAGCGGGCCAAGGAAGCGGTCATGAAGGCCGATTCCTACGCCTATCGCGACCGCCGCAACCGCAAGCGCGACTTCCGGCGGCTGTGGATCGTGCGCATCAACGCCGCCGCGCGCCAGAACGGCCTGAACTACGGCACGTTCATCCACGGCCTGAAGCTGGCCGGCATCGAGCTCGACCGCAAGGTGCTGGCCGACATCGCCGTCCGCGATCCCGAGACCTTCCGCCGATTTGCCGATGCCGCCCGTGAGGCGTCGGCCGCTGCCGCCTAGCAACCGCCGACATCAGCAAGCCTCCCGGGCGCCGCATCCACAGGATCGGCGCCCGTTTTCGTTAACGCACACCAGTGATCACCAGCCCGCACAACGAGAAGCTCAAGGAGATCCGCCGGCTCCAGCGCCGCCGCGAGCGGCGCTTCGTGGCCGAGGGCGAGGACCTGCTGCGCGCCGCCGCCGAGGCCGGGTGGCCGCCCGCCTACGAGATGCGGGCGGGCATCGACGTCGAGCAGGCACTCCTCGACGGCGTGTCGGCGCTGGGCTCGGGCACGCGCGCGCTCGCCGTCTACGAGCAGCGCTGGGCGAAGACCCCGACCGGCCCGCTGTGCGTCGCGCTGTGGGGCGTGCACGATCCCGGCAACGTCGGCACCGTGCTGCGCAGCGCCCGCGCGTTCGGCGCGAGCTCGGTGGCGATCGGCCCCGACACCGCCGACCCGTTCGGGCCCAAGGCGGTGCGCGCGTCGATGGGGGCCATCTTCGAGGTCCCTCTCGCGCGCGTGCGCGCCGTGCGCGAGCTGCCCGCGCCGCGCGTCGCGCTGGTCGCGGGCGGTGGCGATGAGCTGCGCGGACCGGGGGAGGGGACGCTGGTGGTGGGCGCGGAGCGGGCAGGGCTGCCCGCCGACGTGATCGAGGCGTGCGACGCGGTGGCGAGCATCCCCATCGCCGGCGACTCCCTCAACGCCGCCATGGCGGCCACGATTGGCCTCTACGAGTGGACTAGGGTGCGCGACCGATGATCGAGCGCATCGACGAGCTCCGCACCGAGGCCGAATCGGCGATCGCGACCGCCGACTCGACCGCCGGGCTCGAGGAGCTCCGCGTCCGGTACCTCGGGCGCAAGGCCGAGCTGCCCAACCTCCTGCGCGGCGTCGCCCAGCTGGCGCCCGAGGAGCGCGGCACAGTCGGGCGCGCCGCCAACCAGGCTCGCCAGGCGCTCGAGCAGCTCATCGACACGCGCACGCAGGAGCTCGAAGCCGGCGAGCTCGACACGCGGCTCGCCGCCGACCGCGTCGACGTCACGCTCCCCGGCGAGCCGCCGCAGCCGATCGGGCGCCTGCACCTGCTGACCGCGACCTGGCGCGAGCTCGAGGACGTCTTCGTCGGCCTCGGCTTCACCGTCGTCGAGGGCCCCGAGGTCGAGACCGTCCACTACAACTTCGACGCGCTCAACCACGACGCGACGCACCCCGCGCGCGACCGCACCGACACCTTCTACGTCGCCGACGACGTGGTCCTGCGGACGCACACCTCGCCGATGCAGATCCGCGCGATGGAGGCCCACCCGCCGCCGCTGTACGTCGTCATCCCCGGGCGCACCTACCGCCGCGACAACGACGCCACGCACACGCCCATGTTCCACCAGGTCGAGGGCCTGGCCGTCGACGAGGACATCACGCTGGCCGACCTCAAGGGGACGCTGCTGGCCTTCGCGCGCGCGGTCTTCGGCGAGGAGCGCGACGTCCGCCTGCGCCCGCACTTCTTCCCGTTCACCGAGCCCTCGGTCGAGGTCGACGTCTCGTGCTTCCAGTGCGGCGGCGAGGGCTACCTCAGGGACGGCAGCCGCTGCAACATCTGCAAAGGCGAGGGCTGGCTGGAGATCCTCGGCGCCGGCGAGGTCGACCCCAACGTCTACTCCTACGTCGACGACGACCGCTACGACCCCGAGAACGTCCAGGGCTTCGCCTGGGGCCTGGGCATCGAGCGCGTCGCGATGCTCAAGCACGGCGTCACCGACCTGCGCCTCTTCTACGACAACGACCTGCGCTTCCTGGAGCAGTTCGGATGAGGGTCCCGCTCGAATGGCTGTCGCAGTACGCGCCCGCCGACCTGCCGGTCAAGGTGCTCGAGGAGCGCCTGACGATGACCGGGACGAAGGTCGAGGCGGTGCACCACCACGGCGTCGGCGCGCTGGATCGCTTCGTCATCGGGCGCGTGCTCAGCGCCGAGCGCCACCCCGACGCCGATCGCCTCACCGTCTGCTCGGTCGACGTCGGCGACGGCGGGCCGCAGCAGATCGTCTGCGGCGCGCCCAACGTCGCGGCCGGCCAGACCGTCGCCGTGGCGCGCCCCGGTGCAGTCATGCCCAACGGCATGGAGCTCGGCGTCGCCAAGCTGCGCGGCGTCGAGTCCAACGGGATGATCCTCGCCGAGGACGAGCTCGGCATCGGCACCGAGCACGCCGGGATCATGGTCCTCGACGACGAGTACGCGCCCGGCACTCCGCTGGAGACGGTCCTGCCGATCGCCACCGAGGTCCTCGAGTTCGAGATCACGCCGAATCGCCCCGACTGCCTCGGCGTCTACGGCATCGCGCGCGAGGTCCACGCCGCGACCGGCGCGCCGCTCGTGCTGCCGCCGTGGGCCGAGGACCTCGGCAGCGCCGGGGATGTCGAGGGCGCCGAGGTCGTCGTCGAGGACCCCGACCTGTGCCCGCGCTTCACCGCCCGCGTCTTCGAGGACGTCGAGATCGGCCCGTCGCCCGCATGGCTGAAGGCGCGCCTCATGGCCGCCGGCGTGCGCCCGATCTCGAACGTCGTCGACATCAGCAACTACGTGATGCTGCTCGTCGGCAACCCGGTCCACACCTTCGACCTCGACCGCATCGAGGGCGGGCGGCTCGTCGTGCGCCGCGCGCGTCCTGGCGAGCAACTCACCACGCTCGACGACGTCGTGCGCACCCTCGACGACCAGATGCTGCTCATCGAGGACGCCGCCGGCCCGACCTCGATCGCCGGCGTCATGGGCGGTGCGCGCTCGGAGATCCACGACGGCACGACCCGCGTGCTGATGGAGGTCGCCAACTGGAACGGCCCCAACATCCACCGCACCTCGCAGCTGCTCAACGTGCGCAGCGAGGCCAGCGGACGCTTCGAGAAGGGCCTCGCGCCCGAGCAGGCGATGGAGGCCCAGATCGTCGCGACCAGGCTCATGCTCGAGCTGACCGGGGCGCGCCTCGCGCACGGCACGATCGACGTCGGCGGCCCCGGCCCGCCGCCCGCGGTCATCCGCCTGCGCGAGCGGCGCGTCGCCGAGCTGCTCGGCCGCGCGATCGAGCGCCCGCGCCAGGCGGAGATCCTGACGGCGCTGGAGTTCGGCGTCACCGACGCGCCCGACGGCCTCGACGTCAGCGTCCCCGCCTTCCGCCGCAACGACGTCTACCGCGAGGCCGACCTCGTCGAGGAGGTCGCGCGCATCGACGGCCTCGAGAAGCTGCCCGCGACGCTGCCCAAGCGCCGCGGCAGCGCCGGGCGCTTGACCAGCGCCCAGCGTCTCAGGCGCCGCGCCGTCGACGCGCTCGTCGGCCGCGGCATGTACGAGACCGTCGGCTGGAGCTTCACCGACCCCGGGATCGCCGATCGCCTCCGACTGCCAGCCGACGACCCGCGCCGCGACTTCGTCGTCCTGCAGAACCCGATGAGCGAGGACCACTCGGTCCTGCGCACGACGCTCGCCGGCGCGCTGCTCGACGCCGCCCGCCACAACACCGCGCGCGGGATGCCCGACCTCGCGCTCATCGAGTGCGGCACCGTCTACCGCGCCACCGGCGAGAAGCTGCCGCACGAGCACCGCGCGCTCGGCGGCATCCTCGCCGGCCGCCTGCACCCGCAGACGTGGGGGACGGCCGAGCCGCCGCGGGCCGGCTTCTTCGCGGCCAAGGGGCTGCTCGGCGCCGCGCTCGACGCGGTCCGCGTGCGCTGGGACGTCGAGCCCGCGACCGAGCCGTTCCTGCATCCGGGGCGCACCGCGCGCGTCAGCGCGGGCGGCGAGGACGTCGGCTGGATCGGCGAGCTGCACCCGCTCGTCGCGCGCACCTGGGACCTCGACCACGGCGCCGCGCTGTTCGAGGTCGACCTCGATCGCGTGCTCGGCCACGCCGATGCCGTCCCGCAGTACGTCGACCTCACGAGCTTCCCGGCGCTGCGCCGCGATCTTGCACTGTCGGTCCCGATCGGGACGACGGCCGAGCAACTCCTGGCCGTCGTTCGCGAATCGGGCGCTCCGTTGCTCGAGCGGGCGAGCATCTTCGATGTCTATGAGGGCAAGCAGGCGGGCGAAGGTCGCGTGTCGATTGCGTTGCACCTCGAGTTCCGCGCTCCCGATCGCACCCTCACCGATGCCGAGGTGCACGATGTGATGCAGCGGATCATGCGATCCGGGGTGGAGCGGTTGGGAGCCGCATACCGTGCCTAGCGTCCTCGTCGCCGGTGCCTCGGGCTACACGGGCGCGCTCGCCGCCGCCATCGTCCAGCGCCACCCGCGCTTCGACCTCGTCGCCGTCACCAGCCGGTCGGACGCGGGCACCCGCCTGAACGACCTCTACCCCTACCACCGGGTCCCGCTGACGCTCGAGGAGCTCGACCTCGATCGCCACAGCGCCGTCGACGCGGCGATCGTCGCGTACCCGCACGGCGCGGCGGCCCCGGTCGTCGCCGCGCTACACGAGCGCGGCGTGCGCGTCGTCGACCTGTCGGCCGACTTCCGCCTGCGCCTCGTCGAGGTCTACGAGGACTGGTACGTCCCGCACCCGCACCCCGAGCTCATCGGCGAGGCGGTCTACGGCCTGCCCGAGCTGCGCCGCGCGCAGATCGAGGGCGCCGACATCGTCGCCAACCCCGGCTGCTACCCGACCGCCACGCTGCTGGCGCTCGCGCCGCTGGCGCCCTGGCTGGCCGACGCCGTCGTCGACGCCAAGAGCGGCGTGTCGGGCGCCGGCCGTGCCCCGACGCAGGCGACGCACTTCGTCTCGGCCGACGAGAACGTCACGCCCTACGGCGTCGGGCGCCACCGCCACATGCCCGAGATCGACCAGGAGCTCGCGTCGCTCGGCGCGCCGGTGCGCGTGACCTTCACGCCGCATCTCATGCCGCTCGACCAGGGCGAGCTGGTCTCGTGCTACTGCACCCTGCGCGAGCCGGTCGACGTCGACGCGCTGTTCGCGCGAGCCTATGGGCGCGAGCCATTCGTCGAGCTGACCGATAGCCCGCCCGGCGTGCGCGACGTGCGCGACACGAACTACTGCCGCATCCACGCGCGCTTCGACGAGCGCACGCAGAAGGCGTTCGTCTTCGCGGCGATCGACAACCTCTGGAAGGGCGCCTCGTCGCAGGCGGTCCAGAACCTGAACCTCATGTTCGGCTTCGACGAGACGGTGGGGCTGTCGTGACGTTCTTCACCTCGCGCTGGGTCGAGGTCCCCGAATGGGTGCGCGAGGACCAGGGCGGCGGGCTGCCGGCCGGCTTCCGCGCCGCCGGCGTGGCTGCGGGCATCAAGCCCAGCGGCGGCACCGACGTCGGCCTGCTCGTCTCAGACGCGCCCGAGACGACGAGCGCCGCGCGCTTCACCCGCTCGGGCGTGCTCGCCGCGCCGGTGCTCCTCACCCAGGAGCGCGCGCGGCTCGACGCCGTGCGCGCGGTGGTCGCCAACTCCGGCAACGCGAACGCAGCGACCGGCGGCCGCGGCCTCGACGACGCGGCCAAGATGCAGGGCGCCGCCGCGATGGCCGCCGGCGTCGAGCCCGATCGGGTCGCGGTCGCGTCGACCGGCGTCATCGGCGTCCCGCTCGACTCGCGCGCCGTCGTCAGCGGCCTGGCGCGCGCCCGCGCGGAGCTGCGCGTCGACGGCGACGCCGACTTCACGGCGGCGATCATGACCACCGACGCCTTCGAGAAGCGCGCCGCGCTGCAGGTCGACCTCAGCGGTGGCACCGTGCGCCTGTGCGCCCAGGCGAAGGGCGCCGGGATGATCCAGCCCGCCTTCGCCACGATGCTGTGCTTCGTGCAGACCGACGCGGCGCTGGCCGCCGAGACCGCCGACCTGCTGCTCGGCGTCTGCGTCAAGCGCTCGTTCGACCGCATCTCGGTCGACGGCCAGCTGTCGACCAACGACACCGCGATCCTCATGTGCTCGGGCGCGAGCGGCCAGACGGTCGAGCCCGAGTCAGAGGACGAGCTGCGCTTCGGCCAGGCGCTCGACGCGCTGCTGCGCCAGCTCGCGCTGCACATCGTCCGCGACGGCGAGGGCGCGTCGCGCGTCGCGCGCGTGGTCGTCCGCGGCGGCCTCGGCGAGAGCGTCGAGGCTGCGGCGCGGGCGGTGGCCAACTCGCCGCTGGTCAAGGCGGCGCTGCACGGCGGCGACCCCAACTGGGGGCGGATCGTGCAGGCGGTGGGGATGGCGCTGCCCGGCACGGCGCCGCTCGCCGTGGACGTCGGCATCGAGGGCGTGCAGGTCTGCGCGCGCGGCTCGGCGATCCCGCACGACGCCAAGGACCTGGCCGAGCGCGTCGTGCGCGACGAGGTCGAGTACGTCATCGAACTGCCCGGCGACGGCCACGAGACCGAGGTCTTCTTCTCCGACCTCAGCCACGAGTACGTGACGATCAACGCGGAGTACACGACATGAGGGACGTCGGGACCCTTCTCGAGGCGCTCCCCTACATCCGGGAGTTCCACGGCAAGACGATCGTCATCAAGTACGGCGGCGCCGCGATGGAGGACCCGGCGCTGCGCGAGGAGTTCGCGCGCGACGTCGTGCTGCTGAAGTACGTCGGCCTGAACCCGATCGTCGTGCATGGCGGCGGGCCGGAGATCACGAGCTACATGGAGCGCCTCGGGCTGCCGGTGCAGTTCATCGGCGGCCTGCGCGTCAGCGACGCCGAGACCGTCGAGGTGGCCAAGATGGTCCTCGTCGGCAAGGTCAACAAGGACATCGTCCTGCGCATCAACCGCCACGGCCAGCCGGCGGTCGGCCTCAGCGGCGACGACGGCCAGCTCTTCCGCGCCAGCCGGCAGGCCGGACCCAACGGGGAGGACGTCGGCTTCGTCGGCAAGATCGACCGCGTCGACGTCGACGTGCTCAACCACATCGCCCAGGACTACATCCCGGTCGTCGCGTCGATCGGCGCCGACCGCGAGGGCAACTCCTACAACGTCAACGCCGACGAGGCGGCCGGCGCGGTCGCACGCGCGCTGGGCGCCTACAAGGTCATGTTCCTCACCGACGTCGTCGGCTGGCTCCGCGACCCCGACGACCCCGAGTCGGTCATCAGCGAAGCCGGCGCCGACGAGGTCGAGGCCGTTCTCGACACCGTCGCCGGCGGCATGCGGCCCAAGCTCAAGGCCTGCCTGGACGCCATCCACGGCGGGGTGACCTTCGCGCACATCGTCGACGGTCGCGTCCCGCACTCGCTGCTGCTCGAGCTGTTCACCAACGCCGGCATCGGCACGAAGATCAGGCCGGCGCAATGACGCTGGCGGACCTTCAAGCGCTCGAGCGCGACCACCTCGTCGGCGCCTACGCGCGGCTGCCGGTCGAGTTCGTGCGCGGCGAGGGCGCGCGCCTGTGGGACGTCGAGGGCAACGAGTACCTCGACTTCCAGACCGGCCTGGCCGTCAACGCGCTCGGCCACGGCCACCCGGCGGTGGTCGCGGCGATCCGCGAGCAGGCGCAGCGGCTCATCCACGTCGGCAACCTCTTCTACACCGAGCCGGGCATGCGCCTGGCCAAGCGCCTGGCCGAGTCCTCGCTGGGCGGCAAGGTCCACTTCGCCAACTCGGGGACCGAGGCCAACGAGGCGGCCCTGAAGGTCGCCCGCAAGGCCAAGCCGCAGGGCACGATCGTCTCGGTGCACCGCGCCTTCCACGGGCGCACCTACGGGTCGCTGTCGGCGACGCCGCAGGAGTCCAAGCAGGCGCCGTTCGCGCCGCTCGTGCCGGGCTTCGTCGCCGTCGAGCCGACCGCGGCCGCGGTCGCGACGGCCGTCGACGAGCGCACCGCGGCGGTGATCCTCGAGCCGGTGCAGGGCGAGAGCGGCGTCTACGAGCTCTCCGACGAGCTGCTGCGCACCGCGCGCGACGCGTGCGACGCCCACGGCGCGTCGCTGATCTTCGACGAGGTCCAGTGCGGCCTCGGGCGGACGGGCACGCTGTGGGCCTACCAGCACTCGGGCGTCGTGCCCGACGCGATCACGAGCGCCAAGGCGCTGGGCGGCGGCCTGCCGATCGGCGCCCTGATCACCGGCGAGCGCCTTGCCGGGGTCCTGTCGCCCGGCGACCACGGCTCGACCTTCGCGGGCGGCCCGGTGCAGTGCGCCGCCGGCCTGGCCGTCCTCGACGTGGTCGACGACGAGGCGCTGCTGGCGAACGTTCGCGCCCTGGGCGAGCGCCTGCGCCACGGCGTGGCCGAGCTGCCCGGCGTCACCGAGGTGCGCGGGCGCGGGCTGATGCTGGCCTTCGACCTGGCCGAGGGCGGCGCTCCCGAGCTCGTCGTCCGCGCGCTGCGCGAGCAGCGCCTGGTCCTCAACGCCACCGGCCCGGTCACCGTGCGCCTGCTGCCGCCGCTGCTCATCGACGCGGCGCAGGCCGACGACGCCCTCGGCCGCCTAAAGGCGCTGCTGCGCTGAGCACCGCCGCGCGACAGCGCTGGCTGACCCCCGGCGTGCGCGGCATCGGCGTCGCGAGCCTGCTCGACGACGTCGGCCACGAGATCCCGACGGCGCTGCTGCCCGGCCTGCTGACCAGCACGCTCGGCGCGCCGGCTGCCGCGCTGGGGATCATCGAAGGCGTCGCCGACGGCCTCGGCGGCGCGGCGCGCCTGGCCGGCGGCGCGCTCGCGGACGACCCGCAGCGCCGGCGCACCACCGCGGTCGGCGGCTACGCGACGACCGCGGTGCTGTCGTCGCTGACCGGCGCTGCGAGCGCCGCCTGGCAGGTCGGGGTCCTGCGCGCCGGCGCCTGGGCGGCGCGCGGCCTGCGCTCGCCGTCGCGCAACGCGCTGCTCGCCGACGCCGTCGAGCCCGCGGTCTACGGGCGCGCCTACGGCTTCGAGCGCGCGATGGACAACCTCGGCGCGGTCGTCGGGCCGCTGCTGGCGCTCGCACTGCTCGCGCTCGTCGGCGTCCGCGCCGCGATCCTCGTCTCGGTCGTCCCGGGCCTGCTCGCGGTCGCCGCGATCGTCTACGCGATCCGCCACACGGGCGCGGCGCGCGCGCAGGAGCGCCGCCCGCTGCGCATCCGCGTGCGCCCGGTGCTGCACGGACGCCTCGGCCGCCTGATGGGAGCGGTCGCCGCGTTCGAGGCCGGCAACATCGCCGCGACGCTGCTGATCCTGCGCGCCACCGAACTGCTGGCGCCCGGGCGCGGCCACGACCGCGCGGTGCAGATCGCGCTGCTGCTCTACACGCTCTACAACGTCGCCGCGACGCTCGTCAGCGTGCCCGCCGGCCGCCTCGCGGATCGCCGCGGCGCCGCGATCGTGCTCATCGGCGGCGTCGCCTGCGCCCTGGCCGGGTACGTCGGGTTCGCCCTGGCGGGCGCGAGCGTGGCCGTCCTCGCCGCGTGCTTCGTCGGCGTGGGCGTGGCGATCGGCTGCGTGGAGACCGCCGAGCATGCCGCGGTCGCCGCGCTCGCGCCGGAGGACCTCCGCGGGTCGGCGTTCGGGCTGCTGGCGGCCGTGCAGAGCTTCGGCAACCTGCTGGCCAGCGCGGTCGCGGGCATCCTCTGGACGACGGTCTCGCCGGCCGCCGGACTGCTGTTCGCCGCTGCCCTGATGGCCGTCGCGCTGACAGGCCTGCTGGTCACGTCCCGTTAGCGCGCTACCGTAGAGGGGATGAATCCCCAGCGCGATCGTGCGGAGAAGCAGCGCAAGCTCAAGCTCGAGGCAGTCGAGCAGCAGGTGGCCGACGGGTCGCTGACGATCCGCCAGATGACGCCCGAGGAGCGCAAGAAGTACCCCAAGCCCGAGACGCCGCGACCAGACCGCAAGCGGTCGCGACGCTAACGCTGCTAGCGTTCCAGGTGTTCGGTCGGGTCAGATAGGCCCGACAAGATGTGCCCAGCGCCGCGTCGTCGCTTCACAGCTTCCTCCGCGTAGCTGCACACAACACACGGAGGACCCGCAATGCCCACCGGAACCGTCAAGTGGTTCAGCGATGACAAGGGCTTCGGCTTCATCACGCCGGACGATCCCGGCAAGGACCTGTTCGTCCATCACACCGGCGTCGTCGGCGACGGCTACCGCTCGCTCGCCGAGGGTGCCCGCGTCCAGTACGAGTCGGAGGCCGGCGACAAGGGCCCCAAGGCCGTCAACGTCACGACGATCTAGCGCCACCAGTCGCCGCAAGGCTTGTCAAAGGGCCCGCCTCACCGGCGGGCCCTTCGTCGTTCAGGGCGCTACTGGCGGTACTTGCTCAGCCCGTCGTTGCCCTTGTAATAGCTGCCGATGGCGTACCAGAAGCAGCCGAAGCCGATCGCCAGCGGGATCAGCCCGGGCCAGCCGTCGATCTTGACCGCCAGGACCATGCAGACGATCGTCGCCACGTACCAGCGCCACGGACGCAACTCGGGCACGTCGAGCCACAGTGGATCGCGCCCGTCGTCATCGGGACGATGGTCGCGGGTATCGATCAATCCAACGAACATGGTCCTTCGCTGATGATGGCACGCGCTCGGCGCGGCTACCAGTGGCCACCGCCGTGCGGGCCCGGCACCGACACCACGATGAAGTCGCTGTAGTCCGGCAGCCCGGGGTTGCGCCCGGTCGAGCCGAAGTTCGTGTCGTTGACGATCGCCGCACGGTCGCCCGGCAGCGGCTGGATCGCCTCGATCGTGACGTAGGGCATCGCGAACGGGTCGCCGAGGCCGATGTCGCCCGGCCGCGCGGGCAGCGAGATCAGCGCCGGGTCGCGCAGGTTCTCGAGGTCGAGGGCCTGGCGCTTGACCAGCGCGCCGGACGCGTCGGTCTTGCGCAGGTCGACGACGAAGGCCTGCTTGTGGCCGGTCGTGACCGCCTGCGTGCCGTCGCGCTCGAGCGCGAGCAGGTGGTGGTCGTCGAGCCCGTAGAGGTCGGAGACCGACCAGCCGGCGTCGTCGATGTGGTAGGTCCGGCGCGTGGCGACGTAGTGGCGGCTGCGGATGTCGAACTGGTAGACGCGCCGGGTGAGCGGGTCGTCGCCGGCCACGGGGCCCTCGAGCGTCGGGTAGAGCGTGCGGCCGTCGGGCGAGATGGCCATGCCCTCGAACCCGGCCGAGCTGTTGAGGAGGATCGCGCGCGCCAGCAGCGTGGGCTGCGGTGGCGGCGGGGGCGGCCGGTGGTGCGCGAACGCCGGCGCGGCGCCGAGCCCGAGGGCGAGGAGGGTAAGAGCGGCGAGTCTGGTCACGCGCGCATCCCACCGGCTCGCGCGCGGCGCGATGTGACGTGCTCGTGACCGGCTGGGCTACGTGGGCCCCGTCGACGTGAAGTGCGCCCTCAGGTGGCCGAGCTCGCCGACGACGCTCGTACCGAGCGCTGCGCTCACGCGCGCCAGGAAGTCGTCGGGCGCGCTGTTGCTGTTCGGGTCTGACACGGTGACCGGCGCGCCGTCGACCGTCCCCGTAACGGTCGGCACGTCGCGGTAGGGCGCGTAGGTGGCCGTGAGTCCGGCCACGACGGTGCTGCGCCCGCCGTAGGAGAGCACGAGCTGGCCGGCCATCGGCAGCGTCGCGCCGAGCACGGGCTCGCAGTCGGCCCCGTACTTGCAGGACAGTGGCGCGGCGGTGCCGGGCGCGAGTGGGAAGCGCAGCGACGGACTGCGCTCGATCGTGATCGACGTCGCGCCGCCGCCCGGCGCGACGGCGATGTCGGTGCCGTCCTCGGCGATGAGGCTGAGCCCGCCGAAGACGTCGACCGTGCCGCCGAGCCCGGTTGCCGCGCTGGGCAGCAGCTGCGCGGTGATCTGGCCGAGCGGGCCGCCGGCGCGGGGGCGATGCCCCCTGGTGAAGCGCGACTTGCACTGCGCGCGCCGGATCGCAGCGGCGAGCGCCTTGGTGATCGTGGCGCGCCCTTGGACGGCGAAGAGGAACGAGTCGGCGATCGGTGGCTTGCCGCGGTCGTGGAAGGGGCCGGAAAGCAGCTTCGGATGGGCGATCACCGCCAGGCGGACGCGCGGCGGCGCCGCGGCTGCCAGCGCCTTGATCCGCCGGATCTGGCCGGTGAGGTAGAGCTTGCCGGCGGCGAACTCGAGGCCGAGCTTGGACAGCTTGAACGCCCTGCCGGTGGCCTTACCCATCGGGAACGCTTCGAAGTGCACCGCGTCGCCCTTGGCGGTCACCGCCCCGGTGGTCGTCGCCGGGCTCCAGGCCCCAGCCGCGAGCTCGGAGCCGCCGTAGAGGGGCTCGCCGGCCTTGGTCTTCCCGCCGGCGTGCCAGTCGGCCTCGCCGAGCGAGATGCAGCCGTTGCTCAGGGGCACCAGGAAGTGCTTGTCGACGGCCAGCACCCAGCGGACCCCTGTGACCGGGGTGGGCGCGGCGGACGCGGCCGGCGCGCCGATCGCCGTCATCGCCACGACGAGCATCGCGAGCCGCTTCACCGGACCCGCCTCCCCATCTCCGCTGTGTCGTAGCCGCCGAGCGCTTCGACCTGCTCGCGGAAGCCCACGCTGTCGAGCAGCGCCCACAGCGGCGCCAGGGCGTCGTCGTCGATGGCGGACGCCTCGACGACGAGGTCGTAGGGTTCGCGCGTCACCGCGACGAAGTCCAGGCCGAACGCGCGCGCGGCCGCGAGCACGCCCAGTCCGCAGTCGGCGCGGCCGGCGGCGACCGCCGCGGCGACGGCCAAGTGCGTGTGCTCCTCGCGCGCGTAGCCCTCGATAGCGTCGGGCGACAGGCCTGCGCGCGCCAGCTCGTGGTCGAGCAAGACGCGCGTGCCGGCGCCGCGCTGGCGGTTGACGTAGCGCACGCGCGCGAGGTCCTCGATGCCGTGGACGCCGAGCGGGTTGCCCGGGGCGACCATGAGCCCCTGGTCGCGGTGCACCAGCCGCACGACGGCGACGTCGCGCCCGGAGAGCACGCGGTCGACGTAGGGCAGCGTGTAGTCACCGGTCGCCGGATCGAGCAGGTGCGACCCGGCGAGATGGCAGAGCCCGTCGCGCAGCGCGACGAGGCCGCCGAGCGACCCGACGTTCGACGAGGCGAGCGTCACGCCCGGGTCGGCGGCGCGCAGCTCAGACGCAGCGAGGTCGAGCACGAGGTCGTGCGACCCGATCGCGACGATCGTGCGGTCGATCGCGGCCACACCGCGCAGCAGTGCCACGTCGACGTCGTCGCCGGCGTGATGGCCTTCGAGGCCGGCCGGGATGACGAGCAGACCGTCGGCGCGCACGAGTGAGGTCAGCACGCCTGCGCCGCGTGGCAGCGGCGTCGCTACGAGCCCGCCGCCAACCCGGCCCAGGCGCACGCGGACCCAGTCGTCCATTCCCATCGGCGAGGCGAGCTTGCGTGCCAGGCGCGCGCGGGCACGCGGGCGCTCAGCCGGCATGGCGCCCTCGAGCTCGGCGAGCAGCGGCGCGGCGAAGATGTCGAAGGTCAGCGCCGCGGAGACCGGGTAGCCGGGCGCTCCGAGCACCGGGGTCGCATCGACGGCGCCGAGCACGACGGGATGGCCTGGCCGCACCGCTACGCCGTGCACGGCGAGCGTGCCCAGACGCTCGACGACAGCCGCGGTGTAGTCGTCGCGGCCGGCGCTCGAGCCAGCCACGACGATCACGAGGTCTGCGCGCGCGGCCGCGGCGCGCACTGCGGCGGCGAGCCGGTCGGGGTCGTCGGGCTCGATCTCCAGGCGCAGCGCCTCGCAGCCGGCCTCGCGGGACTGGGCGGCGAGCATCAGCGAGTTGGTGTCGAGGATCTCGCCCGGGCCGGTGGCGGCGCCGACAGGCCGCACTTCATCGCCGGTGGGCAGCACGGCTACCACCGGCGCCCGGCGCACCACGATCTCGGTCGCCCCGGCCGCGGCCGCCGCAGCGACGTCGACGGCGCGCAGGCGATGGCCCGCCGGCAGCAGCAGCTCTGCGGCGCTGACGTCCTCGCCGATCGAGCGCACGTGCTGGTAGGGCGTCACCGCGGCCCGCAGCTCGGCGCGCTCGCCCTCGTAGTGGACGTGCTCGCGCATCACGACCGCGTCGAAGCCGTCGGGCAGCGGGTCGCCCGTGTCGACGATCGCGTAGGCGTCGCGCTCGAGCAGGACCGCAGCGCTCTCGCTGGCGCCGACCGTGTCCGCCGCGCGCACCGCGATCCCGTCCATGGCGGCGGCGTCGAACGGGGGCGACGAGCGCGTCGCCCACACGGGCTCGGCGGTCACGCGCCCGACGGCGTCGGCAAGGGTCATACGCGCCGTCGGCACGCGCTGCGGGCACCCCGCGGCCACGCACGCGTCGTGCCAGGCGGCGAGCGCCTGTGCCGCCGGCACATCGCGGATGAACGGCGTGGTCGCCATCAGCGATAGAGGGTGACGTCGATCGGGGTGCCCGCGTCGAGCCCTGTGGCCTCCTCGGGCACGACGACATAGCCGTCGGCGGCGGCGAGGTCCGACAGCAGCGCAGACGGCCCGAACAGCGGCGTTGCGGTCCCGTCGCGGACGGTGACCTGGACGACGTCGAGCCGCCCGGTGGACGACGGCAGGTCGCGCGCCAGGCGCGCGGTGACCACCGGCTCGGGCGGCGGCGCGGTGCAGCCGCCGACGAGCCGAACGAGCGGCATGCCGACGAGGCGGAAGACCACGAGCGCCGAGCGCGGGTTCCCCGGCAGGCCGACGAGCGGCACGCCGCCGCAATCGGCCAGCAGCGTCGGCTTGCCCGGGCGCAGCGCCAGCCCGTGGCAGAAGACCTCGCCGAGCCCTGCCACGACGGTGGCGGTCTGGTCGCGCATGCCGACCGACGAGCCGGCCGACACGACGACGACGTCGCTCGCTGAGAGCGCCGCTTCGAGCGCGCCGGTCAGCGCGTCGGGCTCGTCGGGCACGATCCCGTGCTGCTCGGGCTCGCCGCCGGCTTCGCGCACGAGCGCCGCGAGCGCGACGGCGATGGCGTCTCGAACCTCGCCGGGGGCGAGCGTGGCCGCAGCGGGGTCGACCACCTCGTCGCCGGTGGACAGAATGGCCACCCGCGGTCGCGCTCGAGCGTCGAGCGACGTCACGCCGGCGGCCGCCAGCAGCGCGAGATCGGGCGCGCGCAACGGTCGTCCGGGCTCGGCGAGCGTGCCGCCGGCGGCCACGTCCTCGTCGGCGCCGACGACGCCCTCGCCGGGCGCGACGGGCCGCACGACCTCGATCGTCCCGGCCATCGCCTCCTGCGTGTGCTCGACCATGACGACGGCGTCGGCCTCCGGTGGCAGGGCCCCGCCGGTCGGGATCGCGACCGCGCCACCGGGCGCGACCGCGACCTCGGGCGCGCGACCCATCGCGACGGCTCCGAGCACGTCGAGGTAGCTCGGCAGCCCCTCGGACGCGCCGTAGGTGTCGGCGGCACGCACGGCGTAGCCGTCGACCGTGGAACGCGCGAAGCCGGGCAGCGGTTCGCGCGCTGCGATCGTCGCTGCCGGCACGCGGCCCAGTGCGTCGGCGAGCGCGACGCTCTCGACCGCGGTGCGCCGGCCCGGACGGAAGCCGGCCAGCGCGTCGGCCACGGTGCGTACGGCGAAGAACTCGCGGTTGGCGGTCACGGACGCGGTTGCGGCCGCGCGGCGCTGCCGCCGCGCCGCATCCCCAGCACGCTTGCGACGGGCCCGAGCGCGACCTGGCCGAGGCCGCAGATCGAGGTCATCCGCAGCGTCTCCTCGAGCTCGAGGATCTCGTCCTCGATCGCAGCGACGTCGTCGCCGGCGGCCAGCGCCTCGCTGAGCAGCGTGTGCGCCTTGTGCGAACCCACGCGGCACGGCACGCACTTGCCGCAGGACTCGTTGCGGAAGAAGCGCAGCACGTTCGTGGCCGCTGCGAGCAGGTCGGTGCCCTCCGCCACGGCGACGAGCGCTCCTGAGCCGAGCATCGAGCCGCGCTCCGCCAGCGGCTTGAAGTCCAACGGCACGTCGAGCTCGTCGGGGCCGAGGAAGTTCGACGACGCGCCGCCTGGCTGGAAGCCGGCGAGCGCGGCGCCGCCCGACACGCCCCCGGCGAGATCGAGGAGCTCGCGCGCGGTGGTCCCCATCGGCACGCAGTACACCCCGGGGCGCTCGACGTGGCCGGAGACGGCGAAGAACTTCAGGCCGGTCGAGCCGCGCACTCCCTGCGCCTTCCACCACTCAGCGCCGCGTTCGACGATCACCGGCACGTCCGCCAATGTCTCCACCGAGTTCATCAGCGTCGGCTTTCCCCACAGCCCGTACACGCCGGGGAACGGCGGCTTGTTGCGCGGCTCTCCGCGATGGCCCTCCATGCACTCCAGAAGGGCCGACTCCTCGCCCAGGATGTAGCCGCCGGGCGAGGTGAAGATGTCGACCTCGCGATCCGGCCCGACGAGGCCTTCGGTGCGCAGCGCGTCGAGCTCCTCGCGCAGCACCTCCTCCTCCGGCGCGTACTCGTGGCGGACGAACACCCAGCCTTCCTGCGCGCCCGTCACCCACATGCCCAGCAGCAGCCCCTCGAGCACGAGGTGCGCCTGCTCGGCCAGGATCTGGCGGTCCTTGAAAGTGCCGGGCTCGGACTCGTCGGCGTTGCAGATCACGTACTTGGGCGTGGCTTCCTGCTTGGCCACGAGCTCCCACTTCGTGCCCGTCGGGAAGCCCGCGCCGCCCATGCCGCGCAGCTCGGCGTCCTTGAGCGCCACGATGACGTCCTCGCGCTCGAGCTCGCCGTCGAGGGCGCGGCGCAGGACCCTGTAGCGCTCGTCACCGGGCGCGTACGGATCGTTGGGCCGGGGCCCCTCGCCGCGGTGCGCCTCGGGGTAGCTCTCGTCGACGACGGCGACCGGCGCCTGGTCGCATCTCCCCAGGCAGGACACCTCGCGTACCGACGCGCCCTGCGGAACCTCCGCCCGCCCAGCCAGCCAGCAGGACAGGTCGTGGCAGACGGCGACCTCGCTGCCCGTCCCCGGCTCGGTGCGGAAGTGTGGGTAGAACGAGATCAGGCCCTCGATCTCATAGAGCGGACGCCGCGTGTCGCGCGCGAGCGCGACCAGCTCCTCGCGCGGCAGCCAGCCATGCTCGCGCTGGATCGCCGTGAGCCGCGGGATGAGGCTCGGTCCGGGGAACTTCCCGGCACGCGCCTCGACGCCGGGGACGGCGGCCATCAGGCCGGCTCCACCCGCACGGCGCAGAACTTGAACTCCGGGATCTTCCCGAAGGGGTCGATCTCGTCGATCGTCAGCACGTTGGCCGCGGCCTCGCGGAAGTGGAAGGGGATGAAGCAGGTCCCCGGCGTGTCGCGGTGCGACAGCTTGGCCCGCAGCTCGATCGAGCCGCGGCGGCTCGTGATCCGCACGAAGTCGTCGTCGCTGACGCCCATGTCGGCGGCGTCGCCGGGGTTCAGCCACACGTGCGCCTCGGGCGCGATCGCGTCCAGCGCGAACGAGCGGCGGGTCATCGAGCCGGTGTGCCAGTGCTCGAGCAGCCGGCCGGTGTTGAGCACGAATGGGAACTCGTCGTTGGGCAGCTCCTTGGCCGGCATCCACTCCGCCGGCACGAGGTGGGCCTTGCCGTCGTCGGTGCCGAAGGCCTCGTCGAACAGGACAACGGTCCCGTCGCTGTGCTCCGGGTCGGGGTTCGGATACAGCTTGCCGACCGGCCCGATGTTGTCGTAGTTCAGGCCCGCGTAGTTACCCATCAACGCGACCATCTCGTCGAACACCTCGCTGGGGGACTCGTAGTCCATCGGCAGGCCGATGCGATCCGCGATGGCGCAGACGATGCGCCAGTCCTCGCGCGCCTGGCCCGGCGGCTCGAGCACCTTGCGCCCGATCTGCACCCGCCGGTCGGTGTTCGTGTAGGTGCCCTCCTTCTCCAGATAGGACGTCGCGGGGAGCACGACGTCGGCGAACTCCGCGGTCTCGGTGAGGAAGATGTCCTGCACGACGAGGAAGTCGAGGGCGGCGAGCGCTTTGCGGACCTTGTTGATGTTGGGGTCCGAGAGGAACGGGTTCTCGCCCATCATGTACATCCCGCGCACGCCTCCGTGCAGCGCCGAGCCGATGATCTCGGTCACCGTCAGGCCGCGTTCGTGGTCGAGCTCGCGATCCCACGCCTGCTCGAAGCGGTCCCAGACGGCCTCGCTGTCGACCTTCTGGTAGTCGGGATAGAACATCGGGATCAGCCCGGCATCCGAAGCGCCCTGGACGTTGTTCTGGCCGCGCAGCGGATGCAGGCCGGCGCCCTGCTTGCCGACGTTGCCGGTGATCGTGCACAGGGCGATCAGGCAGCGCGCGTTGTCGGTGCCGGTCGTGTGCTGGGAGATCCCCATGCCCCAGTAGACGACGGCCGCGCCCGCCTCGCCCCACAGCCGCGCGACCTCGCGGATGGTGTCGGCGTCGACGCCGCAGATCTGCGCGGCGCGCTCGGGCGGGTACTGCGCGACCATCTCGGCCAGCGCCTCGTAGTTCGTCGCCCGGCGGTCGACGAAGTCGCGGTCGACGAGGTCGCGGGCGATGATCTCGTGCAGGACGCCGTTATAGAACGCGACGTCGGTGCCGGGCTTGATCTGGCAAAAGATGTCGGCGTGGTCGGCGATGCGCTCGCGGCGCGGGTCGACCACGATCAGCGTCGTTCCGCGGCGGCGCGCCTGCTTGAAGAACGACGAGGCGACCGGGTGGTTGGCGGTGGTGTTGGTGCCGGCGAGGATCGCGACGTCGGCGTTGATCACGTCTCCGTAGGTGGTCGAGACGGCGCCCGAGCCGACGCCCTCGAACAGCGCCGCCACGCTCGAGGCGTGGCACAGGCGCGTGCAGTGGTCGACGTTGTTCGTTCCGAAGCCTGCGCGGATGAGCTTCTGGAAGAGGTAGGCCTCCTCGTTGGAGCACTTGGCGCTGCCGAAGCCGGCGATCGCGCCGGGACCGTGCTCTGAGTGGATCGCCTTCAGGCGGCTGGCGGCGACGTCGAGCGCCTCCTCCCAGGTCGCCTCGCGGAAGTGGGGGAGGACCTCGTCGTAATCCACCAGGCCGCCGGGCTTCTTGCGGCCGCGGCCCTCGCCGCGCACGTCGCCCGACAGCGGCCCCTTCGGGTAGCTGTCCTCGCGGCGGATCAGCGGGACGGTGAGCCGCTGCGGCGACGCCGCGTAATCCCAGCCATAGCGGCCCTTGACGCACAGCCGCCCGTGCGAGCCGGGCTGCTCGCGGCCCTCGGCGAACGCGATCGCTCCGCGCTCGTCGTCGACGTGGTAGGTGAGCGCGCAGCCGACGCCGCAGTACGGGCAGACGCTGTCGACCTGGCGCAGCTCGCTGCGGGGGCGGATCGGGACGTTGCGGATCGGCTTGTTGGTCAGCGCGCCTGTGGGGCAGGCGGCGACGCACTCGCCGCACGTCACGCAGGTGGACTCGCCCATCGGGTCGTTGAGGTCGAAGGCGATGCGCGTCGTGTAGCCCTTGCCCGAGCGCCCGATGACGTCGTTGCCCTGGATGTCGTCGCAGGCGCGCACGCAGCGGTCGCAGAGGATGCACGCGTCGTGGTTGACGGCGATGACCGGGTTGGAGTCGTCGGTACCGCGGCCGTGCCCGACGGGGAGCCCGTTCTCGCGCTGCAGGCCGTAGCGGCGCACGAGCACGAGCAGCTCGTTGTCGGCGGTGGTCGTCTCCTTGGGGTCGACCTCGGGCTGGTCGGAGAGCAGCAGCTGAGTCAGCGTCGCCCGGTTGCGCTCGAGCTCGGGCGTGGCCGTCTTGACCTCCATGCCGTCCTCGCACGGGCGCACGCACGCGGCGGCATACACGCGACCGCCGACGTCGACGACGCACATTCGGCAGACGCCGACGGGGTCATAGCGCTCGTCGTGGCACAGGACCGGGATCTCGATGCCGGCGTCCTTGGCGGCCTGCCAGATCGTCGTGCCCTCGGCGACCTGGACCTCGCGGCCGTCGATGGTCAGGCTGACGGTCGGTGCCTCGGCAGGTGCTTCGACGGAGATCGCCACTTGCAGTCAGTCCTCCTTCAGTGCACGAGCACGTCCAGCCGCAGGTCGTCGAGGTCCTCTGGGCGTACCCGCCCGTCGGGCTCCAGGCCACGCTCAGCGTAGTACGCATCGATCATTGCGCGCAGGCGCTCGGGCGTCAGCGCGGCCGTGCGCCCGGATCCGACGGTCAGCTCCTCGGACAGGAAGCGCTCCGGCAGCCAGTCGTCGTCGCGCGTGGCGCCCTCGCGTGCGTTGAAGGCGCGCTTGGCCAGCACGATCCGCCGGGCGGTGGCGTGCAGCTCGTCGCCGTCCACGTCCCAGCCGGTCACCGCGCGCAGCAGTCCGGCCCACTCGTCGAACGGCTCGGCGAAGACGCCGCGCAGGAACTTGCACAGGATCAGCGAGTCCATGACCGCGGCGCGGTCCTCGGTCTCGATGGCGGCGGTGACGTGGGCGGCGCCGCCGGCCAGGCGATCGTGGCGCCCGGAGAGGTCAGCCTCGTAGGCGCCCGACCGGTTGTGGTCGGCCCCGCGCGAGTTGACGGCCAGGCCGAGGGCCATCGCCTGCAGCGTGCGCGGCTCGTAGCCGGGCAGCTCAAGCCCCTTGACGTGCGGCGCGAAGGCCTGTGAGCCCTGGCCGACCCGCTCGGCCGCGGCGCGCGAGCCGTGGGCGAGCAGCTCGCCGAGCCCTCGGCGCTCGCCGATCTCGTCGAGCGCGCGCAGCAGCGCGTCCTCGTCGCCGAAGCGCAGCCACGGCGCGTCGATGAGCCCGCGCTCGGCGCACTCCATCGCCCATGCGATCGTGCCGCCCGCCGAGATCGTGTCGAGCCCCAGCTCGTCGCAGCGCGCGCTGGCGTCGAGCACCGCGTCCGGATCCGAGACGCCGCACAGCGGCCCGAGGGCGAAGACGTTCTCGTACTCCACGCGGACGCCGTCGTTCTTCTCGGTCTTGTAGATGTGCTCGCAGCCGATCGTGCACGACGCGCAGCTGTCGCGCGCGACCTTGCGCATGTCGGCAAGGTCCTCGGCGGCCAGGCGCGGCGCCTCGGCGAACGTCGCCTGGGTGAAGTTGCGCGTCGGCAGCGTCGAGATCGCGTTGAAGGTGAGCAGGTTGGCGAGCGTTCCGAGCTCGCGGTACTTCTCCGTTGCGGGCCCGAACGAGCGCTGGCGCAGGTCGCGTGCGGCGGCCAGGATCGCGTCGCGATCGGCGGGCGGGACTCTCATCGACCCGCGGACCGCGATCGCCTTGATGTGCTTGGCGCCCATGACCGCGCCGAGGCCGCCGCGACCCGCGTGCCTGCCGTCGTGGGAGAGCGTCGCGTAGGACACGAGGCGCTCGCCCGCCGGACCGATCGACGCGATGCGCCATGGCTTGCCGAGCCGGGCGCGAAGCCGCTGCTCGGCGTCCGCTGCGGGCAGCCCCCAGAGGTCGTCGGCGGGCTCGAGCCGTGCGCCGTCGCTGTCGATGAGCAGCGCCGACGGCCGTTGCGCAGCGCCGCGCACGACGATCGCGTCGTAGCCGGTGAGCTTGCCGGCGATCGCAAAGTGACTGGACGACAGCGCGTCGTTGAGCAGGCCGGTCAGCGGCGACTTCGCCACGACGGCGAACTTGGCGCTCGTGGTCAGCGGTGTGCCGACGAGCGGCGAGAACACGAAGGCCAAGGGCGCATCGGGGCCGAGCGGATCGACCAGCGGCGGAGCAAGGCGGTGCATCAGCCACGTGCCGAGCCCGGCGCCGCCGATGTAGGCGCGCAGGACCGTTTCGGGCAGGGGCAGCGTCTCGGTCGTCGCGTCGGTCGCGTCGACGACGAGCGCGCGGCCGAAGTAGCCGCCAGGCACGCCGTTCCCCTCCATGCCTAGACAGGGTACGCCTCTGCGGTGCTGGGTCGCCGACGGTCGAACAAGGCGACAAGCGCGGGGTCGAGCTCGAGGCTGACCTCGACGCCCGGACCGGGTGGCGCCGTGGTGAGCGGGAGGTGCGCTCGGAGGGGGAGCCCGGCGTCGAGGGTCAGCTCGTGGCGTCCGGGACCGGTGGTGACACGGTCGACGGTGGCGCTGAGCGGGGTCTCGCGCGGGCCGCGAAGGTGGACGGACGCGGCCCAGATCGCGACGCTGGCGGAGCGGTGCCCGGGGGTGGCCGTCAGTCCGAGGGGACGTCCGGCGGCGAGCACGTTGCCGTCATCGTCGATGTGGACGTCGACGACGTTCTCGTAGCCGACGAGGCGCGCGACCGCCGCGTCCGCCGGATGGGCCACGAGGTCGCCGGGCGGCGCAACCTGGCGCAGCTCGCCGGCGACGAGGACGGCGACGCGATCGGCGAGCGCGAGGACCTCCTCGGCGCGGTGCGAGACGAGGACAACGGTCGCCGAGCGATCGGTCAGCGCGCGCTCGACGTCGGCGAAGAACGCGGCGCGCGTGGGCGCGTCCAGGCCCGCAGCGGGCTCGTCGAGCAGCAGCGCGTCGGGCTCGCAGGCCAGTGCCCGCGCGAGGCTGACCCGCTGGGCCTCGCCGCCGGACAAGCTCGGGGCCGGCCGGTCAGCGAGGTGCTCGACACCCAGGCGCGCGAGCGCAGCAGTGCCGAGAGCCCGGCGGGCCGCGTGCGGGGTGCGGCGATAGCGCAGGGGCAGTTCGACGTTGTGGCGGACGGTGGTGGAGAGCAGCACCGGCCGCTGGGGCGCGTAGGCGAGGCGACGGCGCAGCGCAGCGCCGCCGCGCCGCGTCGGGACGCCGTCGACGCGGACCTCGCCGGTGGTTGGCTGGTCGATGCCGGCCAGCAGCCGCAGCAGGCTCGTCTTGCCGGCGCCGTTGAGCCCGAGCAGCCCGAGGCGTTCGCCGGCGCCGATCTCCAGCCCGTCGACCTTCAGGACCTCGCGCCCACCGCGGCGGTGGCGGACGTCGGCGGCGCTCAGGATCGCGCCCACGCGGCTCCGCGCTGCTGTACCGACGTGAGCACGGCGTTGACGGCGAAGGCGAGCAGCAGGAGTACGGCTCCGTATGCGAGAGCCGGCCTGAAGTCGCCTTTGCCGACGTCCTCGACGATGGCGGTGGTCAGCACCTGGGTCTGTCCGTGGATGTTGCCGCCCACCATGGTGACGGCGCCGACCTCGGAGACGGCATGGCCGAACCCCGCCATCACGGCCGCCAGCAGCGGCAGGCGCGCCTCGAGCCAGAGGCGTACGACGAGTTGCCGGCGGTTGGCTCCCAGGGCGCGCAGCTGATCGGGCAGCTCCTCGGGCAGTGCCTGGATCGCCGCCATCGTGATGCCGGTGATCAGCGGCGCGGCGATCAGCACCTGGGCGATGATCATGCCGCGCACGGTGTAGATGAGGTCGAGCGAGCCGAGCGGCCCGCTGCGAAAGAGCACGAGGGCGACGACGAGGCCGACGACGACGGTGGGCAGCGCCATGCCCGTGTTGACGACGGTCGCGGCCGCGCGCCGGCCGCGGAAGCGCGCCAGCGCCAGCGCCGTGCCCGCCGGCACGCCGATGGCCATCGCGATCGCGGTGGCGCTCAGTGACACCGTCGCCGAGCGGCCCACCAGCTCCCAGAGCAGGGTGGCCGACGGCGCAGTCACTGCGCGACGGCGTCGGGGTGGAACAGCGCTTGGCCGTACTGACGCTTGCCGAAGCTTGCGATCACGCGCTGGGTCGCCGCGCTGGTGATCCAGCGCGAGAAGGCCCGCGCGCAGCCGACGTTCGTGCCCGAGTGCTTGACCACGATCACGTGGTAGGGGTTCTGCAGCGCCTGGCCGCCCTGCACGAGGATCTTGCTGTCGAGGTTCTTCGTCGCCAGGAACGTCCCGCGGTCGGACAGCGTGTAGGCGCGCTTCTGGGAGGCGATGGTGAGCGTGGGACCCATGCCCTGGCCGGTCTTGATGTACCACGAGCCGGCGGGGGCGATACCCGCCTGCTGCCAGAGCTTGAGCTCCTTGGCGTTCGTGCCCGAGTCGTCGGCGCGCGACGCGAACGGCGCCTTCGCGCGCGCGATGGCCTGCAGCGCGGGGACGATCCCGCCGCGTGCGGCGGTCCTCGCGGGGTCGGCAGGCGGACCGACGAGGACGAAGTCGTTGTGCATGACGGCCAGGCGGCTGAGCCCATGGCCCTGGTTCATGAACGTCTCCTCGGCGGCAGGCGAGTGGACGAGCAGAACATCGGCCTGCCCACGCGCGCCCAGGTCGATGGCCTGCCCGGAGCCCACCGCCACGGTCTTGACGCTGCACGCGGTGGCGTGTTCGAAGGCGGGGACGAGCGTGTCGAGCAGCCCGGTGTCGCGCGTGCTCGTCGTCGTGCCGAGAATCATCTGGCCGTTCGGCGTCGACGTTCCACCGGCCGAGGAGCTCGAGCCGCACCCGGCTGTCACCACCGCCAGGACGACGATCGCGACCGTCCAGCAGCGTCTGATCACGTGGCTCTCCTCTGTGCTCCGGTGTCGGTCATGTCGTAGCCGCCCAGGGCGTCGACCCGCTCGGCGAACCCCGGGTCGTGCAGCCGCGCGAGCAGGCCGGCGGCGGCGTCGATCGTCTCGGCACGGACGGCGAGCTCGAACGGCTCGACCGTGACGTCGACGAAGTCCAGGTCGCACGCCCGCGCGACGGCGCGGACGGCCAGCCCGGCGTCGGCGGCGCCCGCCGCCACCGCCGCGGCGACCGCGAAATGCGAGTCGGCGGGCTCGCCGCTCTCGGGCTGCGCGGTCACGCCCGCATCGGCCAGGAGCCGCTCCAGCAGTAGCCGTGATCCGCTGCCCCGCGGCCGCCACGCCACGCGCCGGCCGGCGAGATCGGCGACGCCGCCGATCCCGAGCGGATTGCCCCGCGGCACTGCCAACCCCACCTCGCGCCGCCACAGGTGCACGAGCACGATCGCTTCGCCGGGCAGCAGACCGCGGACGTAGGGATCGTTGTAGCGCCCCGATTCGGCGTGCAGGAGATGCAGGACCGCGGCGTCCGCCTGCCCTCGCGCCATCGCCTCCAGGCCATGGACGCTCCCCCGCGGCCCGGGAACCACCGTCACTGCTTCGCTCGCGGCGCGCACGAGCGCGTCGAGCGCCGGATCGTCGCTACCGGCCAGCAGCAGGCGTCGCCCACCGGCGAGCCACCAGCGCGCTCGCGGCGCGGCTCCGATCGCGACTCGCGCGCGCGCCCGGTCGCGGGCGGCGATCAGGCCGGCGCGTTGCAGCTCGCCGTACGCTCGCGCGACGGTGCCGGGGGCGCAGCCCAGCTGCGCGGCCAGCGCTCGGGTCGATGGGAGCGCCGAGCCCGGCGGCCGTCGCTCATCGGCGATCTCCGACGCCAGCGTCTGCGCCAGGTTCTGCACCATCTGCGACAGTACAGATATCCCGCCCGACGGGCGTTGAGCCGCTCGACCGCTGGGCGCTCAGCCGCCAGCGTCGGCGGCCATGAACGCCACCGTGTCGCCCGCTGCGAGCGGCAGCTCGGGGTCGCGGCTGATCTGGTCGCCGTTGAGTGCCGCGACGACGTGCTCGTCGAGCGTGACGCCCGCGGCGTGTGCCGCGGTACCCAGCGTCGCGGCGTGCATGGTCTGCGGCCCCGTGCCCCCGTTGCGCGCAAGGGGGCCGAAGCGCTGGACGACGATCTCCGGTGCGGGGCGCGCGCGGGCCGCCTGGTAGTCGGCGGGCTCGTTGAGGTTCAGGACGGAGTCGAGTGCCGGATCCGCACGCGCCAGCGCGGGGTCGGCGAGGAGCGCGTCCTCGTCCAGCCGCAGCACGCGACACTCATCGAAGAGGAAGGCGGGGCGCAGCCGATCCTCGGCGAGCAAACGCTCGACCAGCGGCCGCAGCGCGGTGCGATAGGCGGCGGCGAGGGGGTGAGGGAAGCCGCCCGCGCGCGGGAGGACGACGTCGACGTCGGCGTCGAGCGCCCCCACCACCCGACGCACGAACGCCGGGTGCAGGAGCGGCGCGTCGGTCGACGAGGCGTACGCGGCCTCGGCCCTGCCGTCCAGCGCGGCGAGCCCGGCGGCAAGGCCCTGCAGCGGTCCGCGGCCCTGGCGGGCGTCCTCGACGACCTCGACGGATGCGGGCAGCGCGGGCAGCACCTGGCCGGGAGCGCGCACGACGACGACCGGCCCGTCGACGCCGCGCTCGACGAGGCCGACGATGCGCCGCAGCAGCGTCGATCCGTGCCATTCCAGCGCTGCCTTGGGCGTCCCCATGCGCGAGGAACGCCCGCCCGCGAGGACGATGCCCGCGGCGCTCGTCATGACCATGATGCTACGCGCGTGTCAGCTCGAGCTTGCGGTGCCCGAGCCAGCCGCCCCAGCCGTCCTGGGGGAAGCTGTCGCCGATCCGCACGTACAGCGTGCGGCTGCCTCCGAGGAGCGCGTTGAGGTCGAGCTCGTGCGGCGGGTCGAGGTTGTTGAGGTCGTGCTCCTCGCTGGTCTCGCGCAGGACCTCGCGGTAGCTCTGGTCGTCCGAGGACACGCTGACCAGGTACTCGTTGCCGACCTCGAGCGTCAGCTTGCCCCCGGTCACCCCCGCGGGGATGTCGAAGCGGTAGGTGAAGTGCGCGCCGTTGTCGGCGAAGCGGCCGTTGCCGTCGTGGATCGCGCCGTCGAGCTGGGAGCCGTCGGGGTCGACGAGCCAGGGCTTCTCCGCGTCCGTGCCCGGCGTGAACTCGATCGTGTCGCCGATGACCTGGATGGTCGTCGTCGCGCGCGCCGTGCCCTGCGGCGCTCGTGCGGTCGCGCGGACGGTGTAGCTGTCCGCCGGCGTGCCGTCGGGCACTACATGAACGGGGGTTCGGAAATGCGAAGGGTTCTCGAGGGCGATTCGCCCGCGATGGACATCGACTGGGTGACGCTCGCCTCCGACCAGCGCTACCCCCACCAGATCGCGCCGTTCCTCGAGGCCGGGCGCTACTCGGCGAGCCTCTTCCATGACGCCTACCTGCAGAGCGGCTACGGCGAGATCGCGATGGGCCAGCTGCCGTTCCGCGCCGACGATGCGTTCCGCGGGCCGTTCCACAACGCCGCCGGCGCGACACCGGCGCTCGTCATCGGCACGACCCAGGACCCGTGGGCGCCGTTCGCGTGGGCGCACGGCTCGTCGACGATCTCGGCAACGCGCGGCTGCTCACGTTCCGCGGCGACGGCCACGACGCGCTGACGAGCCTCGACCCCTCCATCGTCGGCTCGATCTTCGCCTACCTCGAGGACCTGCAGGTCCCGGCGCCCGGCACGGTCTGCCGGCGGTCGCCGCCGTTCCCGTCGTAGGCGCTTTGCGCCGGCGGGCCTTGCCGGTCCCCCGTCATGGCGCGCCGTGTGACCGCGCTGGGGGCGTTCCCGACTACGGCGTCGCGGGCGGCTGCGTGGCGCGCCGTCCGCTGATCGCGGCGGCCGCGAGATGCAGAGCGGCGACGGCCATGGCGACAACGGCGACCCCGGTGCGCGACTCATCGAGCTGGTGGACGGCCTCGCGGATGTCGAGCGCCGCCCACGCCAACCCGATGACGACGACGGCGAGCAGGAAGCCGCGCGCCAGGCCGATCCGGCTGGCCGCCAAGGCGGCGAGCGCGAGGCCGGCGAGCACGGTGAGGACCACCAGCGGCGTGGACTCCGCATCGACGCCGAGCAGCCGCTCGCGCTCGGCATGGTCGGTCGCGGATTCGACGTGCTCCGTTTCGCCGGACGTGGTCGCCTCGGACGCGCCGCCCTCGCTGTGGGCGCCCGCGGGCTCGCCGCTTTCGCCGCTGGTCTCCGCGGCGTGCGCGGCGGCGGGCTCGGTGTGCGTGTCCGTGCTCGAGCGTTCGGCGATCGAGCCGACGGCGAAGAGGGCCGTGGAGGCGACGAGCAGCGCGACCAGCGTCCAGCGCAGCGGGCTCATCTGCGCGTTAGGCCGCGTTGGCGGCGAAGAACATCTCGATCACCGGCCGCGTGTTCGGCGGGCCGGTGATGTCGAGTACGAGGTCGCCGTCCTCGCGGCCGAGCGTGAAGTCCAGGAACGCGCAGCACGCGGACTCCGCGGCGATGAGTTCGCGGGTGCGCCGCTCGATGTCGGGGCTGTCGCGCAGGCGCACGCGCAGGCCCGACGCGGTCGGGGTGCGGTCGAGCAGGCCGTCGGCGGCGAGCGCGTCGATGAGCGCCAGGCGTGCGGTCATGCCGTCGGGCGACAGGGTGCAGGCGATGGGCGGCTCTGGCATCGATGGTCCTTGTGATCGAGACGGGACGCCCTCTACCGTGCACCTTGAACACGACTTCAAGTCAAGGGGACACACTTGTTATGGGCGCCACCGAGCAGGAGCCACTGCTGACCATCGGCGAGGTCGCCCAGCGCGCGGGGCTGCGCACGTCGCACATCCGCTTCTATGAACGCGTCGGCGTCCTGCCCGAGGCTGAGCGCGTGTCGGGGCAGCGCCGCTACCGCGAGGACGTGGTGCACCGCCTGTCGATCATCGACGTCGCCCAGCGCGCCGGCCTGACCCTGGAGGAGATCACGCCGCTCACCGGTCCGGAGAACCGCGGCGCCGATGCCAGCCGTCACATCCGCGCGCTGGCCGACGACAAGCTCCCCCACATCGAGGCGCTGATCACTCGCGCCCAAGCGGTCAAGCACTGGCTTGAAGTCGCGCAGTCCTGCGACTGCACCAGCGTCGACGTGTGCGGGCTGTTCGTCGACCCCACGCTGATGCCGCCCGCCGGCGACATCGATCTCGACGTCCGCCAGATCCGGGCACGCCGTCAGCGCTGAACGCGACGCTTGACTTCAACCCGACTTCAAGGTCAAGGGTGGTGCACGACGCCACACCCGACCCAGGAGAACACCGCCGAATGTGCCTGCCCAGCAAGACCGACCGGCCGTCCACAACCCCCGGCGCCGGGGCACGCTCGATACTGGGGATGGGCGGGCTGATGCTGCTGGCCTGCGTCGCCGGACCCGCGCTCGTCGGCACGCTGGGCGGCCTCGGCGCCGGAGTCCTGCTCGGCACCGGCGGAGCCGTCTTCGCGCTCGCGCTCTGCGCCGCCGTGCCCGCGGTCACGGTGGCATGGCGCCGGCGCTCCGCCCGCCACCACCCGACACCCGAGCTGTAGGTGCTGCATTGGACGGGGAGCGGGACTGACGATTGTCGGGGCGGCGAGCGTGATCGAGCTATAGCCCGTTGAGCAGGCCGCGCAGCGTCTGGGTGTAGGCGTCGAGCGCCGCGCGACCCAGGTGCGTCAGCGCCACGGACGTTCGCGACGCGGGGCCGTTGCCGGTCTTCTGAGTGTTGAGGTAGCCGGCGTCCTCGAGCTTGCGCAGGTGCGTGATGAGGTTGCCGGCCGTCAGCCCGATCATGTCCTGCAGGCGGGTGAAGGAGAGCGCGTCGCCCTTCGGCAGCGCGGCCAGGGTCGCCATGATCTGCAGCCGCGCGGGGACGTGGATCAGCGGGTCGAGCGTGTCGGCCGTCATGCGCTGACGGAAGAGCGACGCAGCCAGGCCTGAGCGGCGGCGTAGCCGAGGACCACGACGCAGCAGCCGATCGCGTCGCTCAACCACACCCCGCGTGGTCCGGCGAACGCGCTTCCGGTGGCGACGAGGGCGACCGCGATGGCGACGCCGAACCCAGGCCACTCCTCTCGGGCCGCCGCGATGGCGGCCCCGACTGCGCCCAGCGCGATCAGCTGCGCCGTCACCGGGTAGGTCCCGTACACGATCGCCAGGCTGGCCCCGTCGTTCTTCAGCACCCCCTGGAACACCGAGACGCCGACCAGGGCCGTCACAACCGCCGCTCCGTAGGCGCGCTCCTGCCGGATCGAGCGCCCGCTCATGCCGGCCGTCGCGCGTCGCCTGAACCTGACGACCACGCCGATCCAGCAGGCCAGGATGCCGTACATGACCAACAGGCCCGCGGCGGTCGGGCCTTTGTAGGGGTGCTGTCCGCGGACCGACAGCCACACCGCGCCGAGCGCGACGAGGACGACCGCCGCCCCGAGGACAGACAGCAGCGGCGAGCTCAAGGCAAACTTGCGCTGCGCCTGCCGTGTGGTCTGCTCCAGCAGCGTCGCCGCCTCGCGAGGGTCGAGGCCGCCCTCGTGGTCGTCCGTCTCGGTCCCGTGGATGCCGCCCGTCTCGTTCATCGCTCGCCCGCCCTGTCCCCGTTGGTTTGTGTCACAAAGTCTAGAATGGTTTGCGGCACAAAGTCAAGGGCAGTGTGGCTCCGCCGAGGACCCGCAGCGAGCGTCTCGGTGCCGTTCGCGTCAGCGTCCGCGTCGCGCGGCAAGCAGCGCGCGACGCCTGTTTCCCTGCGCGCGGTAGCCGTCGTCGTGGCTGATCTCGTCGCTGCGTAGGACGAGCGGCGAGCGTCAGCGCCGGCGGGTCGCTCGGTCACCCTAAGGCTCGGCCTGCGGGACTGTCCCCGGTCCGCTGAGCCCACCGGCCACTGCCTCAGCCCTCGTACGTGCTCGCCGGCGCGCGCCCGAGGGCCGCGATGGCGTCGGCGAGGCGCTCGGCGTCGTCGGGCTCGAGTGCCGCGGTCGTGACGCGGATGCCCGACGGGCTGTCGAAGCGGTAGCGCTCGCCGGGGCTCACGGCCCAGCCCTGGGCGAGGAGCTCGCGGACCGCGGCCGCCTCGTCGGCGAGCGGCAGCCAGACGCCGAGGCCCGAGTCGCCGGCGGCCTGCAGGCCGCGAGCGGCGAGTGCCGAGACGAGCGCCCGGCGACGCTCGCTGTAGACGTCCCGCGCGCGGGCCAGGAGCTTGCCCGTCGCCCTGTCCTGCAGCATCAGCGTCGCGACCTGCTGGAGGACGTGGCTGACCCAGCCCGGGCCGAGGCGCTGGCGGCCCTCGATGCGCGAGATGGTCAGCGGGTCGCCGGCGGCGATCGCGATCCGCAGGTCGGGGCCGAGGACCTTCGACTGCGAGCGGACGACGGCCCAGCGACCGTCGGCACGGTGGATGGGGACGTACGGAGCGCCGGCCACGCGCGCGACGTAGTCGTCCTCGATCACGAGGACGTCGGGGTGGCCCGCCAGGACCGCGCGCAGCGCGCGGCCGCGGGCGGGGTCGACGGCTGCGCCGCTGGGGTTCTGGCCGCGCGGCGTCGCGATGACCGCGCGCGCGCCGCGGCGCAAGCCGCGGTCGAGCATGTCGGGGTCGGGGCCGTGGCGGTCGACGCGGACCGGCTCGATCGTGAGGCCGAGGGCGTGGACGAGGCCGGCGATCCGTGGCCAGCTCGGATCCTCGACGACGACGCGATCGCCCACGCGCAGCTCGGTCTGCAGGGCGCGCTCGATCGCGTCCAGGGCGCCGCCGGTGATCGCGACGTCGCCGTGGATGTCGTCGGCGGCGAACTCGGCCGCGGCGTGGGCGGCGAGCGCGGGCAGCTTGGCCTCGACGCCGTAGAGCCTGTGCGTGGGATCGACGCGCGCAAGCGCATCGGCGAGCGGGGGGAGCAGGCGCGGGTCGGGATTGCCGCTCGAGAGGTCGCGGACGCCCGAGGGGAGCTCGGCGGCGCGCGTGACGCGCATGGGCGGGAGCGGCGCGATGGAGGTCCCGCGCCCGCGCGCGGCGACGACGAAGCCGCGCTGCTTGAGCGTCCGGTAGGCCGCGGCGACCGTCGCCGGGCTGACCTCGAGCGCCGCGGCGAGCTCGCGCACGGTCGGCAGCTTGGCCGCCGGGAGCAGGCGGCCGTGCGCGACCTCGCCCTCGACCGCCGCCGCGATGGTTGCCGCGCCCGCCCCCGGACCGATAAGTTGTACTAGTGCTGAAGCGATACCTGTACTATAACAATGAATGAGGACGCGACGACCGCGAGCGTCGCCGTCCCGACGGACGCCGCCGCGCTCGTGCGTCGCGAGCCGCTGCCGCAGCGGCGCGACCTCGTGGCGATCGCGGCCTACGGAGTCCTCTGGCTCGGCCTCTACAGCACCGCGCTGAACGCGGCCGAGCGGCGCGTCGACGCCGGCACGGCGGCGATGCTCATCAACACGGGGCCGATCCTCATCGCGATCCTCGCCGGCCTCGTGCTCCGCGAGGGCTTCCCGCCCGGGCTCTTCGCCGGCTGCGCGGTCGCGTTCGGCGGCTGCGTCCTGATCGGCTTCGCCACGGCCGAGTCCGGGACGCGCGCCGGCCTGGGCGTCGTGCTCTGCATCGTCGCGGCGGTGGCCTACGCCCTCGCCGTCGTCGTGCAGAAGCCCGTGCTGGCGCGGGTGTCGCCGTTCCAGGTCACGTGGCTGGGCTGCGCGGCCGGCGCCGTCGCGTGCCTGCCGTTCGCCCCGACGCTCGCCACCGAGGCCGCGAAGGCCGACGCCGGCGCGATCGGCTGGACGGTCTACCTCGGCGTCATCCCGACGGCGCTCGGCTTCGCGACGTGGACCTTCGCCCTGCGGCGCACGAGCGCCGGGCGCATGGGATCGACGACGTACCTCGTCCCGGTGGTCGCGATCCTGCTCGGCTGGGCCGTGCTGGGGGAGACGCCGCCGTGGCTCGCCGCGGGCGGCGGAGCGCTGTGCCTCGCCGGCGTCTACCTGGCCCGCCGGCGGCGCGCGTGAGGGGCCTGCGCGTCCTCGGGTTCGGGCTGTCGCGCGAGCTGTGGGTCGTCGAGGCCGGGATCTTCCTGAACATGCTCGGCTACGGCGCGGTCCTGCCGTTCGAGGTCATCTACCTGCACGAGGGCCGCGGCTTCAGCCTCGGCGTTGCCGGCCTCGTCGTCGGCACGGTGACCGGGCTCGCGGTCGTCGCCGCGCCCATCGCGGGCCCGGTGATCGACCGCTTCGGCTCGCGCACGACGGCCGCCGCCGCCGGCCTCGCGCTCGCCGCCGGGTACGCCGGCCTGGCGTTCGCGCACACGCCCGCGCAGGCGTTCGTCGCCGCGGCCGCCGCCGGCGCCGGCAACGGCGGGCTCATCCCGAGCCAGTCCGCACTGGTGGCGTCGCTCTCACCGCCGCAGGTGCGCCACCGCGCCAGCGCCGTCTCGCGCGTCGCCGCCAACGTCGGCATCGGCCTCGGCGGCGCCTTCGGCGGCCTCGTCGCGGCGCAGGGCCTCAACGGCCTGGTCGTGCTCTTCGTCGCCAACGCGCTGTCCTACGTGCTGTACGTGGCGATCCTCGTCGTCGCCGTGCGCGAGGATGCGCGGCCGCCGGCGGTCGCGGGCGGCTACCGGGCGCTGCTGCGCGACCGGCCCTTCGTCCGGCTCGCGCTCATGAACGTCGCGATGATCGGTGTGGGCTGGGGCGTCTTCACGTGGATCGTGCCGCCATACGCGCGCGGCGAGATCGGCATCGGCCCGCGCCGGATCGGCCTGCTGCTGCTCGCGAACGCGCTCACGGTCGTGCTCGCGCAGCTGCCGGTGGCCAGGTTCGCCGAGGGCCGGCGGCGCGCGATCGCCATGGCGATCGCCGCGGCGATGTTCGTCGTCGCCTGCCTGCTCGTCGTGGGCGCCGACCTCGCCGGCTCGAGCTACGCCTACCCGGTGCTGCTGGCGGCGGCGATCCTCGTCGGCGTCGGCGAGTGCTTCCACACGACCGCGCTCATGCCGCTCGTCGCCGATCTGGCCCCTGCGGCGCTGCGCGGCCGCTACATGGCGGCGATCGGGCTGTCGTGGTGGCTGGGCCTGGCGCTGGCACCGACGCTGGGGACGCAGCTGCTGAGCGTGTCCGCGCCCGCGACGATGCTCGTCGCCGCGGCGGTGGCGCTCGCCGCGGGGCTGTCGGGGCTGGGGCTCGAGCGCGACCTGCCCGTCGCGATTCGCCTGACGCCCCGCCCGGAGCGTGCGTGACGAAGGCCACACTTCGGCCCGAAGGATGGCTTGCGCCGTGGCGTCCTTGGTTGCACACCCGGACCACCGCTCCGATTCGGTCCGGCCCAGACAGGAAGGACGTTCATGAGACGCTCCATCGCCGTACTGGCCGTGCTCGCGCTCGCTGCAGTCGCGCTCACCGGCCTCACCGCGATCGCCTCGTCGGCGACCAGCCAGCCCGCCACGGTGAAGACCGGCACCAGCGCGCTCGGCAGGATCATCGTCGACGGCAAGTCGCACACGCTGTACCTCTTCGAGAAGGACAAGAAGGGCAAGAGCGCCTGCTCGGGCGCCTGCGCCCAGAACTGGCCGCCGCTGCTGACCAAGGGCGCGCCGAAGGCGGGCGCGGGCGCCAAGGCCGCGCTGCTCGGCACGACCAGGCGCTCGGACGGCACCACGCAGGTGACCTACAACAAGCACCCGCTCTACACGTTCGCGGGTGACAACGGCAAGCGCGGCAGCACCAAGGGCGAGGGCCTCGATGCCTTCGGCGCCAGGTGGTATGTCGTCGCCGCCAAGGGCACCGAGAAGGTGGGCGGCTACTAGCCGCTGCAACGCGCGCGCGGCCGGGGCACCTTTGGCCCGGCCGCGCCGCCTCGACACTAGGCTTCAGGCGTGCCCACCGAGCGCCTGGTCGACGTATCGTGGACGGTGATGCGCCAGGTCATGGGATGCCACGCGCGCGTCTACCGCGCGACGGGCGGGCTCGTCGGGCACCGGTTCCCCCGCCTGCCGCCGATGCTGCTGCTCGATACGGTCGGCGCCAAGAGCGGGACTCGGCGCACGACGCCGCTGGCGTACGTCGACGACGGCCGCGACGTCGCCGTCATCGCCTCCAAGGGCGGCCACCCGAGGAACCCCGCGTGGTTTCACAACCTGCTCGCGCATCCCGACACGACGGTGCAGATCGGAAGCGAGCGTCGACCGGTCCACGCGCGCGTCGCCAGCCCGAGCGAGCGCGCCCGGCTGTGGCCGAAGGCCGTCGCGATCTGGGGTCCCTACCGCGACTACCAGGCGCGAACGGAACGCGAGATCCCGGTCGTCATCCTCGAACCGCGCGTCTAGCCCGGCTGCACCGGCCCGGTGACGACCGCCTCCAGCGCGCTCGCCGGGATGCTCTTGAGCTGGTCGAGGTCGTCGTCGTTCCAGCCGGGGTCCGGCGTGCCGGAGATGAAGACCTTCGCGCCGCCGGAGTTGTCGGCTACGAGCGCGCCGTAGACCTGGAGCGCGCGGGCGATCACGCGCGCCTGGCCGTGCAGGGCGGCGACGTTGTAGCTGGCCTTCAGGCGAACGCGCAGGCCCATCGGCGGCAGCGCCGGGTCGGTCGCGCTGGACGCCGCGTGGGTGGCGGGGTGGATGTAGGCATCCTGGGTCTGCGGAATCGCGATCCGCAGGGCGTGCTCGATCGCGCCGGACTGCACCTCGTCGACGCGGGCCAGGCCGGGGAGCATCGGCAGGCCGGCGGCGTCGGCCGACGTGTAGCCGTCGTGGCGCAGGGCGTTGGAGCGCAGGTCGAACGTGGCGGCGCTGTAGACGCTCCAGCCGTCGTCGGCCTGCTTGGTGGCGTCGTAGAGCTCGAAGAGCCTGCAGTCGCCCTGGCGCAGGACGAGCACGTGGTGGTCGCCGCCGCCCTCGACCCGAGCGGTCGGCGGGATCGGGTAGGGCCCGGGGTCGCTCTCGGACGCGATCTGCGGGCTGACGTGGAAGGTGATCGGCACGAGCGGCTGATCCGCCGGAACCGTCCCGTAGGGGATGCCGTAGTCGCCGTAGGCACCCGAGCCGAAGTCGGGCCACAGCGTGATCGCGCCGAGCGAGCCGATGTAGGCATCGGACGTCGGGCGGTCGACCGGGTAGCCGGACACGTCGGTGTTCCAGGGGTTGTCCTTCGGGAAGATCGGACAGCCGGCGATCCGCGGGCTGCCGGCGAACGGGTCGGCGCCCGGAGCGCCGGCCGGCGGGTTGGGCGCGCCCGAGCCGCTCGGCCCGCCGAACGCGGCGGGGACAGCGACGCGCACGGCCACCGCGCGCGCGCAGCGCGCGCGCCGGCACGCCCGCACGCGGTAGCGGTACGTCCGCCCGGCGCGCACCGTCCGGTCGGTCATGTGCGTGCTGTTGGCCTTCAGCACCCGCCGACGCTTGCCGCCGCGCAGCACCTCCCAGCGCGTCTCGCCGCGCGAGCGGTCGCGCCAGCGCAGCTTGACGACCGGCTTGCCCGCCGAGCGGGCCGCGACCGCGTGCAGCGACGCGGCCGAGCGCAGGCGGACCTGCCGCGCCTGCGCGCTCGGGGCGAGCAGGAGCGCGCCGGCCGTCACGGCAACCGCGATGGGGCGCGACGCGTGCATGGCGCGGCGGAAGTGTTCCAGGGCGCGCGGCGCGACAAACGTCAGGCGACGTCGAGCGCCGCGCGCAGGCCCGCGAGGTCGGCCGCCCCGAAGACGACGCGATTGCGCGTGGCGACGTAGACGAGATCGAGGTCGATCCCCGCCCGCGCGATCTTGCGCGTCAGGTCGGCCAGCACGCCGGGCCGGTCCTCGACGTCGACCACCACGACCTCGCGCTCGCGCGTGACCGCGAGATGCGAGATCGCCAGCGAATGCCTCGCCGCCTCGGCGTGCGGGACGAGGATGTGCAGCTCGGCGCGCTCGCCCGGCCCGAGGCATGTGGCCGCGGCGATGTTCACGCCGGCATCGCTGATCGCGGCCGCGACCTGCGCCAGCGCCCCCGGCGTGTTCTCGATGTCGATGACCAGGTCGACTGCCATGGGACCGCGGCAGCCTACCGTGGGACTCGATCCGCGACGCGCGATGGCCCGCACGGCGTGCGCGATCCTGGCAGCGACGCCGATTCCTGGATGCCGCGCGACCAGTGCGTTAGACCTCGCGGTCGAATGGACGACTTCCGCGCCGCGCGCTGGTACGCCGTCCGGCCCGCCGGCAGCACCAAGCCGGCGACGTACCGCTGCCCGCTCTGCGGCAACCGCCTGCCGGCGCTGGTCGAGCACCTGCTGGTGGTGCCCGAAGGTGACGCGAGACGGCGGCGGCACGCGCACACCGCGTGCGTGATGCGCGCACGGCGGGCGGGTCGGTTGCCGCTGCGCGATGAGGTCGAGCCGCGACCGCCCGGGTTGCTGGCGCGGCTGCTGCGTCGGCGCGGCCAGTGATTCAGTCGTCGAGCACCGTCAGGTCCAGCTCGCGCAGCCGCTCGGGATCGCCGAGCGCGTCGATCGCGACGATCCTGCCGTCGGCGACGGTGAAGCCCATCACCGAGAACACCCGGCCGCCCGGAGCCACGACGACGCCCGCGGCGCCGTTGACGAGCGCCGGTCGGACGTACGGCGCGAGCCGCGCGAACATCATCGCGCGCTCGGCCACGGCGCGCGCACCGTGGATGACCGCCGTCGCGGCCGGGCGCTTCGCGCCGCCGTCGGAGCGCAGGACGACGTCCGGGTGCAACACGGCGACGAGCGCCTCGAAGTCGCCTTGGCGCGCGGCGGCGAAGAAGGCGTCGACGACCTCGCGCTGGCGGGCGAGGTCGGGGTTGGGCCGCGGCGCCTCGCCCTGCACCCGGCGGCGCGCCCGGCTGGCGAGCTGGCGCGCCGCGGTCGGCGATCGGCCGACCATCGGGCCGATCTCGTCGAAGGGCACGGCGAACATGTCGTGCAGCACGAAGGCCAGCCGCTCGGCGGGCGCGAGCGTCTCGAGCACGACGAGCAGCGCGAGCCCGACCGAGTCGGCCAGCAGCGCCTCGTGCTCGGGGTCCACGCCGTCGGCGCGGCTGATGATCGGCTCGGGCACGTGCACCTCGTCGAGGGGGTGCTCGCGCCGGGTCGCGCGCGAGCGCAGGACGTTCAGGCAGACGCGCGCGACGACGGTCGTCAGCCACCCGCGCAGGTTCTCGACGGCGCTCGTGTCCGAGCGGCTGAGGCGCAGCCACGCCTCCTGGACGGCGTCGTCGGCCTCGCTCACCGAGCCGAGCATCCGGTAGGCGACCGCCCGCAGATGGGTGCGGTGCTCCTCGAAGCGCTCGGCCAGCCAGTCCTGCTCGTCCATCGGTCACATCCCTTCGTTGTCACGTGTCAACGAGGTGACCCACCCACACCGACCGATGTGACAAGGAGATCGAATCCAAATGAGGATCGCAGTAGCTGGAGCCACCGGAAGGGCCGGCCGCCACGTCGTGGACCTGCTCGGAGCCGGCGGGCACGATGCCGTCGCGATGTCGCGCTCGCAGGGCGTCGACGTGATCACCGGCGAGGGCCTGGACGAGGCGCTGGCGGGCGCGGACGCCGTCATCGACGTCGCGACCGGCCCGTCGCCCGAGGAGCGGCCCGCGACGGAGTTCTTCCTCACCGCGGCGCGCAACCTGCAGGAGGCCGGCGAGCGCGCCGGCGTGCGGCGGATCGTCGTCGCCTCGATCGTCGGGGCCGATCGGTTCGGCGGCGGCTACGGCGCGGCGAAGATCGCGCACGAGCAGGCCGTGCTGGCGGGCCCGGTCCCCGCGCGCATCCTGCGCGCGACGCAGTTCCACGAGTTCGTCGGGCAGCTCGTCGAGTGGGGCACGCAGGGCGACGTCGCCTACGTGCCGCGGATGCGCACGCAGCTCGTCGCCGCGCGGACCGTCGCCGAGGCGCTCGTCGAGCTTGCGACCGGCGACGGGCCGGCGATGTCCGAGATCGCGGGCCCGCGCGAGGAGAGCCTCGTCGAGGTCGCCGAGCTGCTCGTCGCCCGCCGCGGTGACGCGCTGCGCATCGAAGCCACGAGCGACCCGGTCGAGTCCACCCGTCGGGTCTTCGAGGACGGCGGCCTGCTGCCGGGCCCGGGGGCCACGCTTGCCGGCCCGACGTTCGAGGACTGGCTGCACTCCACGTCCTGAGATGCGGCGGTAGATTCCGCCGCCCCATGGCCGAGCAGATCCGCACGCCCCACACCCGCACCGCCTCCTACCTCGCCGAGCCCGGCGAGGTAGGTCGCGTCCTGCTGCTGTACTCGGGCGGCCTGGATACGAGCGTGATGCTCAAGTGGATCCAGGACGAGTACGACGCCGAGGTCGTCGCGCTGACGATCAACCTCGGCCAGCCGGGCGAGGACTACGACGTTGTCCAGGGCAAGGCCGTGCAGCTCGGCGCGGTCGCCGCCGAGGTGGTCGACGCCCGCGAGGAGTTCGCCCGCGACTTCGTCGTGCCCGCGATCAAGGCCAACGCGATCTACGGCCTCGCCTATCCGCTGTTCACGGCGCTCGGGCGCCCGCTGATCGCCAAGCTCGCCGTCGACTACGCGCGCAAGCACGACTGCGACACGATCGCCCACGGCTGCACCGGCAAGGGCAACGACCAGGTGCGCATCGAGGCGACGATCGCGACGCTCGCGCCCGAGCTGAAGGTGATCGCGCCCGTGCGCGGCTGGCAGATGGGGCGCGAGGAGGAGATCGCGTACGCCCGCCAGCACGGCATCCCGATCAAGGGCGGCGCCGAGCACACGCCCTACTCGATCGACGACAACCTGTGGGGCCGCTCGTCGGAGGGCCGCTGGATCGAGGAGCTCGACCACGCGCCCGACGACGACGTCTTCCAGCTCGTCACGCGCCCCGAGAAGGCGCCCGACGAGCCGGAGATCGTGACCGTCGAGTTCGACCGCGGCGTCCCCGTGGCCCTGAACGGCGAGCGCCTCGGGATCGTCGAGCTGCTCGAGCGCGCCGCGCAGATCGGCATGCGCCACGGAGTGGGCATCGTGGACCACATCGAGGACCGCATCGTCGGGCTGAAGGTGCGCGACATCTACGAGGTCCCAGCCGCCGCGATCCTGCTGCCCGCGCACGCCGAGCTCGAACGCCTCGTCGGGACCATCCACCAGAACCAGTTCAAGGGCGAGCTCGATCGCAAGTGGGCGTACCTCGTCTACGCGGGGCTGTGGTGGGAGCCGCTGCGCAGCGATTTGGACGCGTACATGGAGTCCGTCAACGCGCAGGTCACGGGGACGATCGGCATGAAGCTGTACAAGGGCAGCGCGCGCGTCGTCACGCGCGAGTCGCCCAACGCCGTCTACGACGCGGCGCTCGCGACGTTCGAGACCAGCGGCGGGCTGTTCAGCCAGCAGGCGTCGCCGGGGTTCATCGAGCTGTGGTCGCTGCAGTCGCGCATGGCCTACCGCTTGCGCACGCGCGACGACGGGTAAAGCCCTGACGATGCTCTACAAGGCACTGGGATTCGCGGTCTGGAAGGGCGCCAAGTGGTACGCCGGCCGCAAGCTGCCCGCGCGCAACGTGGTGGTGGGCGGCGCGATGGCCGCCGGCGTGGCGACGCTCGTCGCCGTCGGCGCCAAGCGCGACGGCGGCTGAGCCTGCGGGCGGGCCGGCGGCGGCTGGGCGTGCGGCCGGGCTGGCGGCGGCTGAGCCGGCGGCCGGGCCGGCCGGGCGCGAGCCGTCCGGCGGCGGGTCTAGCGTCCCGCCGCGATGGAGCACGCCCTGCCGCCCGACGACCACGAGGCACGCGTCGTCGACCTGCGGCCGCGCCACGCGGCGCGCAAGCTGCTGGATGCCGAGTCCGAGCTCGATGCGCTGCGCGAGCAGCTCGATGCCGTGGTCGCCGAGCGCGATGCCGCGCGCGACGCCGTCCGCGACGCGCAGGCCGATGCGCTCACCGTTCGCGAGGAGCTCGCCGGGCGCCTGGCGGCCGAGACCGCGGCGCTCTCGGCGGTCGCCGCGCTGCGCGGGCAGGTCGAGGAGCTGCGCGTGCGCGCCGACGCGCGCGACGCCCGCGACGCCGCGCTGGCCAAGCTCGCCGGCGAGCTGGCCGCCACCGCCCGCACTGCGCGCGACGAGGTCGAGCGCCACGCCGCGGCGCGCGCCCAGGCCGAGGCCGCGGTCGAGGTCGAGCGCAAGCGCGTCGAGGAGATCGAGGGCGCGCTGGCCGCCGAGCGCGATCGCGCCGCCAAGGCCGAGGGCGCGCTGCGCGCCGAGCTCGAGGCGCTGCGGGCCGCGCGCGACCGCGCGGTCACCGCCGAGGCCGAGGCCCAGGTGGCGCGGCGCGCGGAGCTCGACGCGCTCACCGCCGCGCGCGACCGGCTGCGACCAGCCGAAGCGGGCATCTCGACGCCCGACGGGCTGATCGTCGACCTCGGGCGCGCGGCCGAGCGGCTGCGTGTCGACTCGGCGCCGGCCTCGGGCCTGCGCCGGCTGGTCGCGCGGCTGCGCGGCCGGTAGGCTCGCCCGTCTCATGGGCTACCACGTCGCGCAGGTCAACATCGGCACGCCCAAGGCGCCGACCGACTCGCCGCTGCTGGCCGACTTCATGGCAGCGCTCGATCCGATCAACGCGCTCGCCGACGAGTCGCCCGGCTTCGTCTGGCGTCTGCAGACCGAGGACGGCAACGCCACCGCGATCCGCCCGTTCGAGGACGACCGGCTCATGATCAACATGTCGGTCTGGGAGTCGATCGACGAGCTCGCGAGCTTCGTCTACCGCAGCGGCCACGTCGAGGTGATGCGCCGCCGGCGCGAGTGGTTCGAGCACATGCGCCTGTTCATGACGCTGTGGTGGGTCCCGGAGGGGCACGTGCCCACGACGGCAGAGGCCAGGGAGCGCCTCGACCACCTCGCCGCGCACGGGCCGACGCCGTTCGCCTTCACCTTCAAGGTGCGCTTCCCGCCGCCCGACGAGGACCCCGGGCGCATCGAGATCGACGACGAGCTCGGCTGCCCGGCCTAGGCGCTTCGTGTGGCGGCTCTCGGCGGGGCCGCAGCGGCGCTGCGCCTTCAGGGCATTGAGGGGGTGAGGCCTGTCCGCCCGCGCTGGCGCCCGCGGGGTCCCCGTGCGCGCCCGCTCCGCAGTCGCGCGCGGTTCTTGCCGCTGCGCGCGCGCGTTTCGTAACACGTTGGCGCGTTCGCATATCGAACGTCGAGTTTGTCGCCCATATCGCGACAAACTCGACGCTCGCCGTGCGCACGCCCGCTCGGCCGGCCGAAAGTGTTGTGAAACACGCACGGCCGCCCGCGCCCGGCGAGCGGCCCGCGCGCCGAAGCGACGCGCGCGACGCCGCACGACGCCGCGGCGGCGCGACCACAACGGCTTCTCCGACTCGATGCCCTGGCAGCGCGCCGCAAGCGACCCGCGGAAGAGCAGGACACGCCGCACGGCGTGAGATCAGCCGTCCAGTCGCCTAGCCCGGCGGCAGCCCCAGCTGGAGCTTGCGCAGCAGGTCGGCGAGCCGGCGCTGCTCGGCGTCGCTCAGCGAGCCGAGCAGGTGGCGCTCGTTCTCCATGTGCGCCGTGGTCAGCTTGTCGATCAGGCTGCTGCCGGCGGCGGTGAGGGTGATGATGATCCCGCGCCGGTCGTCGGGGTCGGGCTGGCGCGCGATGAGCCCCGCCTGTTCGAGGCGGTCCAGGCGCTTGGTCGTGCCGCTCGACGTCAGCATCAGCGAGCTCGCGAAGTCGGTGGGGCGCAGCTGGTAGGGCGGTCCGGTGCGGCGCAGGGTGGCCAGCACGTCGTGCCAGCCCGGCTCGAGGCCGTGCTCGCGGTAGACGGGTTCGAGGCGCTGCTCCAGCTCACGGGCCAGCCGTGAGATCCGGCCGATCACGCCGATGGGGGAGTGGTCGAGGTCGGGCCGCTCCCGTTGCCACTGCTCGAGGATCAGGTCGACGCCGTCGCGCTCAGCCATGGGCCGGACGTTACCGCACGTCGCGTCCCGGAAAATTGCGTCCTGAGAATGGGCGTCTCAAGAAATTGCGTCTGCAGAACTTGCGTCCTAGGACGATATGTCCTAAGATGCAAACCATGCTCAAGGACATCTTCACCATCCGCCGCCGGCAGACGCCGCGGTCCACGCGCAACCAGGTCGATCGCCGCCCCGTGCGGCCCGCACCCGACCCGATGCCGCGCATCCGCTGGTACAGCTGACGCTCAGCGGCGCGCGAGGACGACGCGAACCTCCTGCGGGAAGGTCACGCCGTCATCGCCGGCGTAGGGCGCAAGCGCCGCGCCCACGTCCTCGATCAGGGCCTCGACGAGGCGATCGCGACCGTCGGCATCGCGCGCGGCGGCCAGGCTGGCCAGCGGCGTCGCGGCAAGCTGGATGCGCAGGTAGTCCGCGCTCGACGGGAAGCGCACCGCCTTGGTCGCGGTCTCGATCCCGACGTCATGGAAGCCGGCCCGCGCCACCAGCGCGCGCAGCTGCGTCGTGTCGGCGAGCGCGTGCTCGGTGCGTTTGGCCACCGATGCGCCCGGGCCGACGTGGCGATCCAGCGCCTCGGACAGCGCCCGCGTCGCCGGGTTGTGCTCGATCGGGCCGAAGACGTTGAGGGCGAGCAGGCCGCCGGCCACGAGGACGCGCCGCATCTCGCGCAGCGCCAGCGGCCGGTCGGGGAAGAACTGCAGGCCGAGCTGGCAGAGGACGACGTCGAACGTCGCGTCGGCGAAGGGCAGCTCGAGCGCGCTGCCGTGGTGCCATTGCACCGCGGCAGGCAGCGAGCGGGCGACCGCGAGCATGCCGGCGTTGAGGTCGATGGCGTCCACGCTGCCGGTCGGCGCCGACGCGCTCAGCGGCCACCCGCGCCACGACGCCCGTGCCGCAGGCGACGTCGAGGACGCGCTGGCCGGGCCGCAGCGCCGCGCGGTCGGCGAGGTCGGCCGCCCACATCGCAGTCATGGCGGGGACGAGGTAGCGCTGGTAGAGCTCCGGCGCCGAGCCGTCGAGTTGCCATTGCTCCTGGTCGGCCATCGGCTCGGGCGTCACCGCGGCCTGAGCTGGTCGGCGCCGAGCGCGGCACGGACGGCCTCGACGGTGCCGCCGAGATCGTCAGCCGAGCGCTCGAGGAGGCCCTGGATCGCGTCGAGACCGGCGCGCGCCACGAGCCGCTTCTCGTTGAGCACCCATTCGCCGCGCTGCGCAAGTCGCGCGTGGCCGTCGCCAGGACAGCGTTGGCGAGCATGCCCGTGCAGCAGACGACGTCGCCAGCGCGGGCGTAGCCATCGGCGAACATCAGCGCGACCGCGCACGCCCGCGCCAGCGCGCCGGAGCGGCTCCGCGAGCGCACGCGGGAACGCCGGGCGAGGGAGCTCGCCGGAGATCGGCGGCAGAGCGCGAGCTCGCCGACCGGGAGGTAGGTCGGCGCACCGACCAGGCAGCCGTTCTGCCACACGATCTCGAACCGTCCGGCGCGCGCGTCGTCGAGCCACGCCTCGATCGTGTCGAGTTCGCGGAAGAGGACATCGACGGCTGCGCCGTCGACGGTCAGCCAGGCCCCACCGTGGACGATCGGGCCCCACTCGCCCAACTCGGAGACGTGGCCTTCGTAGCCCAGGCTGCGGACGTCGTCGGGGTCGAGCGGCTGGCGTGAGCGCCGGTAGTAGAGGCCGAGGTCCCAGTCGCTGTCGGGTCGCTGCTCGCCGGTCGCTCGCGAGCCGCCGAGGACCACGGCGACCGCACCGGGGAGCCCGGCGAGCCGCGCCGCCAGCGCGGCGACCGAGTCTGGGAGGGCCGGCGGCGCCATCGCCGGGATGCTAGGCGGCGGCGCCGCGTCCCAAGGCCGCAACGTGCGGGAACTGACCGCGCGCGGCCGCGCGAGTCGATCCGCCCCGCCACCTATCCTCGATGGCCCCGTGACGACGCCCGCCTGCGCCCACCTCCACGTCCACTCCGAGTACTCGCTGCTCGACGGGGCGTGCAAGATCGACGACCTGGCGGCCCGGGCCGCCCGGGCGACCGGCGCCGGCCAGGGCTGATCGATCGATGGGGCCGCCGCCGACCTGGCGGGGGCCACCGAGTGTTCGATTCCGTCAGCTTCGGCCGGGCTTCCGTGGCGTGTGCTGCTCATGCGGGGGCCGCGACCGGCCTCGTAACCCGCGCGGTTGGCGCGTCCGGTGGCGAGCAGACGCGCCAGCCCATGTCTTACAAGGCGCCAAGCGGGAACGAAACGCGGCCTGTGAGTTGGGCCAGGCATGGCCGATGATGACTGCCGGGGAGGAACAGACAAGGAGTCAACGGCTTAGACCACTTGTCGCGGGCGTGGCGCGGCGGTCCGGCTCAGCTTTCGCTGCCGCGGCTTAGCGCGAGGTCGATCTCTCGCATAACTAGCATCGTCTGAAACACGAGGCGGCGGCTGTCCTCGGCGGCGAGGTCCGCACCGTGCTCCTGACGCTGCGTTAGATCGCTAACCGTCTCCCAATAGGCCACTAGAGCCTCAAGCGACCGGCGGACGCTAGTGCTGAGGCCCGACTGAGCAGCGAATACCGCTCGCACCTTTGCCTTGGTCTGCATCGCGTCGAACGGACCCACGCTCGCGCGGCTGGCGAGCTCGCTTGAGAAAACGATGATGGCTTCTCGACAGAGATGGCCGATGGTTGTCGCGTAGCGGTCGGGAGCCGCTTCGAGCAACTGGTGAGCGTCGCTCCACTTCTGGTGCGGGACCGGGTAGCGGAACCGAAACGTCTCGGCGTTGACGTACTCAGCGATCGTTGTTTCGAAGCGACCAGCCTCGGACTTCCGATGACGCACGCGCGACTTGCGTAGGCCCTCGGGCGATACACGCTTCTGAATGCCCAATCGCCGGGCCTTGTTGGTCAGCATCTCTCGGATCTGTGCGGTTCTCATCCGGCGGCCCGTGTACGGCGCGGACAAAGTGCAGAACAACGGCGCCGTCGCGCGCAGGCGCAGCGTTGCTCGTGCGTCCAGCCAGTCCTCGAGAATTCGCCTCGCCTGTGAATCGAGGCGAACGGCGCGATCGCGGGTGCCCCGGATCCCAGGGACCGTCAGCACGGTGGTTTCGCGGTCGTAGTGGCGGTAGGCCAGCGCCACGATCTGGCCCACCTTCACCTCAGCCCTGTACATCAGCGCGACCATCGCCCGGTTGCGCTTTCCGATGGCGGTGGTGCTCGAAAACGAATCGAGAACCGCCGCCACCTCGTCCTGCGTGAGGATTTCCGCCGGCAGTTTCATGCCCTTGTTCGGCGCTGGCTGACCCCGGCGGTATCCCGGCATGGTGATGACCGATCGGGGTCGACCAAGGGAATCGAGTAGCGGGGCAGCGCCCACGGCGCCATGGATCATCCTTGAGGCACCGGACGTCGTTGCTCCGAACGAAAGCGACGCTCAAGGCCGCGCGAGCATTCCCGCTTTGCTTGCTCTTGCGCACAGCCTGAGCCCACAGGCCTAGTGCCCTTGGATCGTCACCGACCGATGATGCCTCCGAACGCTTTGACGGGTGACGCCCTTCAAGAAGTGCGAACGCCGCTTAGCAGGAGCGCGCGCGGACGGGTCGACACTTGGCGTCGCGGCGCGACTCGGAGCGATCCCTCGACGCCGGCTCCACGAATCCCGGAACAAGCGGAAAGAGCCACCCGCGACATCCGGCCCGCCACCTATCCTCGATGGCCCCGTGACGACGCCCGCCTGCGCCCACCTCCACGTCCACTCCGAGTACTCGCTGCTCGACGGGGCGTGCAAGATCGACGACCTGGCGAGGCGAGCTGCCGAGTTCGGCCAGCCCGCCCTCGGCCTCACCGATCACGGCGTGATGAACGGTGCGATCGAGCTGTATAAGGCCTGTCACAAGCACGGGATCAAGCCGATCCTCGGCTGCGAGATCTACCTGGTCGACGATCATTCGGACCGCTCGCCGGGTCGCGCCGAGCGCAACCACCTCACGCTGCTTGCCGCCACGGACGCGGGCTACCGAAACCTCGTGAAGCTGTCCTCCGACGGCTTCCTCGAGGGCCTCCACCGTGGCAAGCCAACGCTCGACATGGGGCAGCTCGCGGCGCGCGGCGAGGGCATCATCGCGCTGACCGGCTGCCTCGCCTCGCGCTTCTGCCAGCGGCTCGTCGAGGGTCGTGACGGCGAGGCGCGCGCCCACGTCGACGATCTCACGAACGCCTTCGGGGCCGACAACGTCTACTTCGAGGTCCAGAAGAACGGCATCGCCGACCAGGAGAAGGCGAACGAGGGCATCCTGCGCATCGCACGCGAGGTCGGCCGCCCGCTCGTCGGCACCGGCGACGTGCACTACCTGCGCCGCGAGGACTACGACCACCACACAGCGCTGCTGTGCGTGCAGACGAAATCGACGCTCGCGGCGCCGAAGATGACTTTCGACACCAACGAGTTCTTTCTGCGCTCCAGCGAGGAGATGGCGCAGGCGTTCGCGGAGTGGCCAGAGGCGCTGGAGTCGACGATCGAGATCGCGGACCGCTGCGACGTCACGATCGAGCTCGGGCGTCAGCTCATTCCGCGCTACCTGGTCGAGGGCGAGGACGAGCGCGGCTACCTGCGCGAGCGTGTCATGGAGGGGCTGCGTGCCCGCTACGGCGATCCGCCACCGGCCGACGCGCTCGAGCGCGCCGAGATGGAGCTCGCGGTCATCGATCGCATGGGCTTCAACGCCTACTTCCTGATCGTGTGGGACTTCGTGAAGTGGGCGAAGGACAACGGAATCGCGGTCGGCCCGGGCCGCGGCAGCGCGGCCGGCTCGATCGTCGCCTACTCGCTGCGCATCACCGATCTCGATCCGCTCCGCTACGACCTACTCTTCGAGCGCTTCCTAAACCCGGAACGCGTGTCGATGCCGGACATTGACATCGACTTTTCGGTGCGCGGCCGCGAGGCGGTCATGCAGTACGTGGTGGGCAAGTACGGCCGCGAGTCGGTCGCGCAGATCATCACGTTCGGCAAGATGTTCCCGCGCGCGGCGACGCGCGATGCGGCGCGCGTGCTAGGGCACGACTACGGCGTCGGCGATCGGCTCGCCAAGCTGATCCCCGATCCCCAGCAGGGCCGTCCACCATCGTTCGACGACTGTCTGAAGCCGGGCGAACCGCTCAAGGGCGCCTACGACAGCGATCCGCTGGCCAAGCAGATCGTCGACGTTGCGCGCGGCCTCGAGGGCATCGTCCGCAACGCGTCGATCCACGCGGCGGCGGTGGTCATCGCCGGCATCCCGCTTACCGACGTCGTACCGCTGCAGCTCGCCGATTCCGGGGCGGGCAACGGAAACGGGAACGGCAACGGCGGTGAGAAGGACTACCGCCTCGTCACGCAGTTCTCGATGAAGCCGGTCGAGGAGCTCGGCCTGCTGAAGATGGACTTCCTGGGCTTGCGCAACCTCGACGTCATCGAGGGTGCGCTGGACATCATCGAACGCTCCTCGGGCGTGCGGCCGGACATGACGAACCTGCCGCTCGACGACGCCAAGACCTACGAGATGATGGCCCGCGGCGACTCGGTGGGCGTGTTCCAGTTCGAGTCCGAGGGCATGCAGAGCGCGCTGCGCCAGGTCAAGCCGACGGAGTTCGACGACCTCGTGGCGCTCAACGCGCTCTACCGCCCCGGCGCGATAGAGCAGATCCCGACCTACGCGCGCGGTAAGCGCAACCCCGATTCGGTCACGGTGCCCGACGAGCGCCTCGAGCCGATCATCGGCTCCACCTACGGCGTGATCCTGTACCAGGAGCAGGCGATGCAGATCGCCAAGTCGCTGGGCGGCTTCAGCGGCGCCAAGGCGGACGACCTGCGCAAGGCGATTGGCAAGAAGAACCGCCAGGCGATGGCGGCGCTGAAGCCGGACTTCGTCGAAGGCTGCCGGAGCAACGGCGTCTCCCCGCAGGTCATCGACTGGCTCTGGGACACCAACGAGCGGTCGGCCGATTACAGCTTCAACAAGTGCGCCACCGGAGACACGCGCGTAGTCCTTGAGGACGGCACTCGCGTTCGTCTTAGCGAGGCTTTCAGGCTCCAGCCGAAGCGACTGATGGCGATGTGGGCGGACGGTGAGGTCCGGTCGAACCGCGTCGAACGCATCGTGCGCACCGGCTACAAGCCCGTCTATCACGTGCGGTGCGCGAGCGGACGGCAGATCAAGGTCACCGCCGACCACCGACTGCTAACGACCGAGGGGTACCTCGAAGTTCGCGACATGCGCGTGGGCACCGAGCTGATCACGCTGCCCATGGTGAGCGAACGCCAGCGGGCGGCGCGCCGGAAGACGATGACCCGGCTGGCCCATAGCCCCGAGCGCAAACGCTGGGATGTGCAGGCCGCCATCCGCATGAAGGCATGGCAGGCGAGCCGCTCGCCGGAGGAGAAGGCCGCGCACATGCGGCGGGTGCACGAGCGTCACCCGGACATGACTCGCGCGGGTGTGGCGGCGATGCACGACCGCGTCAAGTGGCTTTGGGCCAACGACCCCGCGTGGCGCGAAGCGCAGATGCGCCGTTCGTTCGCGAGCGTTCGCAAGGCCTACGACTCGGGTCCCGGATACGGCCACTGCTCGATCGCGTCCAACGGCATGTGGTGCTCGAGCTGGCCCGAGCGCGACATGTGCGAGTGGCTGCTCTCGCTTGGTGTCGAGTTTCAGATGCACAAGGCGCTCCCGAACGGCCGCATGTGCGACTTCTACTTCGACGGCGTCTATTGGGAGATGGACGGCATGGACCGGTCTCCCGAGTACTTCGCGGAGAAATACGGCGAGCTTCCGTACGTCGTCGTCACGCCCGAGGACTTCCGCTTCCGCGTCGAGCGTCACATCGCGACGTCGCATGTGGAGAACGGCGATCCGATCGTCTCGATCGAGTTCGTCGGCGAGCGCATGACCTACGACGTCGAGATGAGCGCCGACGGTCCGCTCAACTACATCGCGAACGGCATCGTCTCCCACAACTCGCACGCCGCGTGCTACGCCCTGATCGCCTACCGCACCGCGTGGCTGAAGGCCAACTACCCGGCCGAGTACATGGCCGCGCTGATCTCCTCGGTGATGGACACCAAGGACAAGGTGCCGTTCTTCGCCTCCCAGGCCGAGGGCATGGGCATCGCGATCCTGCCGCCCGACGTCAACCTCTCAGATCACGAGTTCGTCGTCGTCGACGGCAACATCCGCTTCGGCCTGGATGCCGTCAAGGGCGTCGGCTTCGCGGCGGTCGAGGCGATCAAGGCGGCGCGCGAGGAGGGCGGCCCGTTCGCGTCGATCTGGGACTTCTGCACCCGCGTCGATCCGCGTGCGGTCAACAAGCGCGCGATCGAGGCGCTGGTCAAGTGCGGGGCGTTCGGGTCCACGCGCGCGTCGCGCAAGGGCATGCTGGCGGTGCTCGAGCAGGCCCAGGCGGCCGGCCAGAAGGCGCAGCTCGACGCGCAGATCGGCCAGGGGTCGATCTTCGACCTCGACCCGATCGAGCCAGCCGGGGGCGCGGCGACCGCGTTCGCCGCGCCGCAGCACCCACCGATCCCGGCGGAGGAGTTCGAGCAGGCCGAGCTGCTGGCCATCGAGAAGGAGGCCATCGGGCTGTTCATCTCCGCGCACCCGCTCAAGGAGGTGCGCGAGGCGCTGCGCGCGGCGGTCGACGCGCCGCTCGCGTCGCTGCCCGACCGCAAGGACGGCGACTGGGTCACCGCCGGCGGGATCATCACGCAGGCCAAGAAGATCCGCACCAAGAAGGGCGACCCGATGATGTTCGCCACCCTCGACGACCTCGAGGGCTCGATCGAGGTGCTGATCTTCGGCAAGGCGCTGGCCGAGTACGAGGGTGCCCTCGGGGTCGACGAGGTCGTGCTCGTGCGCGGGCGCGTCGACCACGGTGACAAGGGCACGTCGCTGATCGCGCAGACGGTCGATCCGTTCACCCCGACGGCCGAGGAGGTCGAGGCCGCCCGCGACGCGGCCGCCCTCGAGCCAGCCGGGCCGCAGCCGCTGATGGTGCTCCTCGACGCCACGGCGCTGCCCGCCTCGATCATCGACGAGCTCAAGCACGTCTTCGGCAACCACGCCGGCGACTGCGAGGTCGTGCTCGCCATCCAGACCTCGGCGGGGCCGCGGACGCTGCGGTTGGGAGAGGGCTATCGCGTCAAGGAGACGCCGAGCCTGCGCGCCGAGCTGCAGTCGATCCTCGGGCCGACGGCGCTGACCGCCGCCTCGGCCGCGGCGACCTGACCACTTCGCCCGCAGTGCGCCACGGCGGCTACCCGGTCGGCCGCCCTCAGCTGACCACTTCGCTCGCGCACGCGCCGAGGCGCCGCAGGCCCTAAACGTTCTGGTAGCAGGCTGCGAGCGCAATAAACCTTTGGCATCCCCAGGGCTGGGGATGGCCCCTCCCCAACGTTGGGGATGCTCGAGCGCCCCTTGGACGCAAAGGCGTCCAAGTTGGGCCTTCTTCCTATGCAGTAGCAAAAATGCACCCCACGCAGGGGTCCTACTTCGCTACCGTCGCGCGAGCGACCCCTCGCTCTACCGCTGGACCGGGGGCGGGGGGTCGCCTCTTCTTCGCGCTCGCAGTGTGGGGGCAAACGCCGAAGGGACCGGGGGCGAGGGAACCTTGGGACTTCCTGTGTACCCGCAGATCGGCGGGCCTAACTCCGGCGGCGCATGCCCTGACTCCGAAGGCGCCGACTTAGCGTGATCTCGGCCTTGCTCGGGCCGGTGTGCTCGGGTCCCTGGGTCTCGAGCACGCACGGGAGGTCCTCGAAGCGCGGCTCGGAGAGGAACACCGAGCAGCCGCGGCGGCCGAGCTCGCCCTCGCCGACGTTGGCGTGGCGGTCGCGGTTGGAGCCCAGCGGCGTCTGCGAGTCGTTGAGGTGCAGCGAGCCGAGGCGGCCGAGCCCGACGACCTCGTCGAAGTCGTCCATCACGCCCGCCAGCCCCTCCTCCGTGCGGATGTCGTAGCCCGAGGCGAACAGGTGGCAGGAGTCCAGGCACACGCCCAGGCGCTTGGAGGCGCCCGCCGCGTCGAGCAGGTCGGCGAGCTCCTGGAACGAGCGCCCCAGCGTGCCGCCGGCGCCGGCTGTGTTCTCGAGGTGCAGCGGGCAGCGATCGCTCTCCTTCAGCGCCTGCGCGATGACCTTGCCCGCGCGCTTGATCGCCGGCGCCACCTTGCCGGCCTTCGCGCTGCCGGGGTGCAGGACCACCGCGTGGGCGCCCAGCGCGTCCCCGGCGCGCAGCGATGCGATCAGCGAGGCGCGCGTCTTGTCGCGGAACTCCTTCTCCTCGCTGGCCGGGTTGAGCAGGTAGACCGCGTGGATCAGCAGCGCGTCGACGCGACTTGACCCCATGGCCTCGCGGAACTCGGCGACCTGCTCGTCGGAGTAGACGGTCGGCTTCCACGCGCGCGGGTTCTGGTTGAAGATCTGGATCGCGTCGCAGCCCTTCTCGACGCCGCGTTCGACCGCCTTGGCCGGACCGCCTGCGGGGGAGACGTGCGCGCCGATGAGCATGGCTGCCTTCTATCGCACGCGCGGGACGCGGCGGCGCGCGATGGGTATCGCACCGGGCGTCCTGTGCACCACCCCCAAGGAGGATCCCCATGCGGAGGAGTCTCATCGCGACGGCACTCGCCGCGCTGCTCACCACCGTCGCCGCCGCGTGCGCGAGCGCCGCGTCGCCCGGCCTGTGGCAGGTCTACGACGACGCCTTGAAGGGCGCCCGCTACGTCGACCTGACCCACACGATCACGCCCTCGATCCCGGTCTGGGCCGGGTTCGGGCCGTCGCAGTTCGCGCCGTCGATCAACCCGTCGACCGGCAACCCGTACACGTACAAGGCCGACGGGTTCGAGGCGACGCGCTACACGCTGTCGACCGACCAGCTCGGCACGCAGCTCGACCCGCCCGCGCACTGGGCGCCCGAGTACGCGTCGATCGCCGAGCTGCCCGCGACGTTCGCGGTGCGCCCGCTCGTCGTCATCTCGATCGTGCCCCAGGTCCGCAAGGACTTCAACTACGCGCTGAAGGTCTCCGACATCCGCAAGTGGGAGATCGAGCACGGGCGCGTCCCCGCCGGCAGCGTCGTCTTCGTGCGCTCGGACTGGTCCAAGCGCTGGCCGAGCGCGGAGCTGCCGAAGCTGACGAAGTTCCCGGGCGTCAGCCTCGACGCGCTGAAGTTCCTGCATCTGCAGCGCCACATCCTGTTCCACGGCCATGAGCCGCTGGACACCGATTCCACGCCGACGCTCGAGGGCGAGTCGTGGCTCATGCACCACGGCTACGCGCAGGCCGAGGGCGTCGCCAACCTCGACCAGGTCCCGGCGACCGGCTGCCTGGTCGAGATCGGCTACCCGAAGTTCGGCGGCGGCCTGGGCGGCTACGCGCGCTACATCGCGATCTGCCCGCCGAGCGCGAAGCACGGCCAGCGCATCGGGCAGGTCCCGGAGGCGCCGCTGCGCAAGTACGCGACGCCGCTGCACTGGGACACGGCACTGGGCATCCGCGTCCGCTGAGGTCGTACGCTGGGGGCGATGCGCGTGCGCTTCGCCCCCAGCCCGACCGGTCAGCTGCACATCGGCGGTGCGCGCACCGCGCTCTACAACTGGCTCGTCGCGCGCGGGCAGGGCGGCACCATGGTGCTGCGCATCGAGGACACCGACCGCGAGCGCTCGACGCCCGAGAACGTCGAGCAGATCCTCGACGCGCTGCGCTGGCTGGAGATCGACTACGACGAGGGCCCGATCTCGCAGGTCGCGCGCTCCGATCGTCACCAGGAGGTCCTGCAGCAGCTGCTCGAAGGCGGGCACGCCTACCGCTCGAACGCTGCGGCCGAGGACGTCCGCGCCTACAAGGACCGTCACGGGGCCGACCGCGGGTTCCGCGGCGAGTCCGAGGCCGAGGGCGCCGTCCGCCTGCGCGTGCCCGACGAGGGCGAGTCGATCGTCCACGACCTCATCCGCGGGGACACCACCTTCGCCCACGTCCATCTCGACGACCCGGTCATCGCCCGCGCCGACGGCAGCGTCCTCTACAACTTCGCGGTCGCCGTCGACGACCTCGACGCCGGCATCACGCACGTCATCCGCGGCGAGGACCACCTCTCCAACACGCCCAAGCAACTGCTCGTGCTCGAGGCGCTCGGCGCGCAGCCGCCGATCTACGCGCACCTGCCGCTGCTGCACGGGCCCGACGGCAAGAAGCTCTCCAAGCGCCACGGCGCCGCTTCGGTGCAGGAGCTGCGCGATGCCGGCTACCTGCCCGAGGCGGTGCGCAACTACCTCGCGCTGCTGGGCTGGGGCGACGACGACGACGAGACGATCATCCCGACCGACGAGCTCGTCAAGCGCTTTCGCATCGACCGCGTCTCGCGCAACCCGGCGCGTTTCGACGAGCAGAAGCTGCGCTGGATGAACGGGCGCTACATGCGCGAGCTGGGCACCGACGAGATCACGCGCCGCCTGGAGGACCTCACCGGCCGCGGCGGTCTGCGCGACGCCGTCGCGATCTCCGAGGAGAAGATCCAGACGCTCGCGGACTTCTGGCCGCTGGCCGGCTTCATCTTCGACGGGCCGGCCGACGACCCCGGCGCGCGCGAGAAATGGCTCTCCGACGGCGGTCGCGAGGCGCTGGCCGACGCGCGCCAGGCGCTCGAATCGGCCGAGCCGTTCGACCCCGAGCACATCGAGCAGGCGCTGCGCGGGGTCGTCGAGGCGCGCGGCGCGAAGGCCAAGGACGTCTTCCAGCCGGTGCGCGTCGCGCTGGCCGGAACCACCGTCTCACCGGGCATCTTCGAGACGCTCGCGGTGCTCGGACGCGACGAGTCGCTGGCGCGAATCGACGCCGCGTTGCGGACCTGAGAAGCTGCCGAACGCCACGCGATCGGACAGGGCGCTCAAACACCCGTCCATACCTGCCGATTAGAGGAGGAGTCAGCTCCCCGGCACCCATCCAAAGGCCCTGACCCGATCGACATGACCCCGCCAGCCACCGCCAAAGTCAAGCCCATTCGCCCGACAGCCACCGAGGCCGCTGGCGCGCAGCGCCGCCACAACGAGGGCCACGGCCGCCGGCTCACCGCGGCGTTCGAGGCGCTCGAGAACTTCCCGGCCCTCGCCGAGTCGCGCGATCGTCTGATGCGCCTGGTCACCGCCGAGCGGATCTCGCCCGGCGACGTGGTCGCCGCCGTCGAGTCCGACGTCGCCCTCGTGATCTCCGTTTTGCGCCTCGCCAACCAGGTCGAGGGCCGCACCCGCGGCCGCGTCGAGTCCGTCGTCGAGTCCGTCGAGCTGCTCTCGCCCGAGGCCGTCCAGGGCCTCGCCGCCCGGGCGCGCACCTTCGACTTCTTCGAGCGCTCGTCGGTGTGGGACGCGGCGCCCGAGCGCTTCCGCCTGCACGGCGTCGCCACCCAGCGCGCGGCCGACCGCCTCGCCGTCGAGGCCGGCTACGAGGAGCGCGACCGCCTGATGGTCACCGCGCTCCTGCACGACATCGGCAAGCTCGTGCTCATGCACGCCTACCCCGGCTACCCCGGCCAGGTGCACGGCAACGCGCGCACCCCCGAGGAGCGCATCCACCGCGAGCGCCGCGAGCTGGGCGTCGACCACTCGCTCGTCGGCGGCGTGCTCGCCCGCCGCTGGGGCCTGCCCAAGGCCGTCGCGTCGGTCATCGAGCGCCACCACGCCGACGACGCCGTCGGCGAGGCCGCCTTCGTCCGCCTGGCCGACATGCTCGCCCACTACTCGCAGGGCAGCGCCGTCAGCCCGACCGAGCTGCTGAAGTGCGCCCGCGTCATCGGCCTCGGCCCGACCGAGCTGCGCAGCGTCATGTACGACCTGCCGTACCCCGTCGGCCAGCGCACCCGCCAGATCGACCCGTGCCCGCTCTCGACCCGCGAGGTCGAGGTCCTCAAGCGCCTCGCCGAGGGCAAGGTCTACAAGCAGATCGCCCACGAGCTCTCGCTATCGACCAGCACGGTCCGCACCCACCTGCACAACATCTACGGCAAGCTCGGCGCGGTCGACCGCGCCCAGGCCGTCCTCATCGCCACCGAGCGCGGCTGGCTCTGAGCCGCAGCTAGCGCGCGCGCTTCGCGCGAGCGCTTTCGAGGTGTGGCAGGCTCGATTGCCTGCCGGCGCCGCCTCCGGTTCATTGGAGCGGTGCACGCCGGCCCGCAGACGACCGATCCCTCCGCCGCGCAGCGCGACCTAGCGCGCCTGATGGACGGCTACCTCACGACGCAGCTGCTCTACGTCGCGGCGAAGCTCGGCGTCGCCGATGTCCTCGCCGCCGGGCCGCGGACCGGCCCGGAGGTCGCGGCGGCGGTGGGCGCCGATGCCGATCGGCTGACGCGGATGCTGCGCGGCCTGGTCGTCGACGTCGTCCTCGCCGAGGACGACGAGGGGCGCTTCGCGCTCACCGCCGTCGGCGAGTGCCTGCGTGACGGCGTCCCGGGCTCGCTGCGCGGGCAGCTGCTCGCGCGCGGCGACGCCTACTGGGAAGCCGGGGCCGGCCTGCTGCGCACGGCCACGCAGGGCGGGGCGGCGTTCGAGCACGTCCACGGCGCGCGCTTCTTCGATCGCCTCGCGCTGAACCCCGAGCACGCGGCCGCGTTCCAGGCGTCGATGGCGGGCCGCGCCGAGCGCGAGGCCGCCGACGTCGTGGCGGCCTACGACTTCGCGGGGGTGCGGCGGCTGGTCGACGTCGGCGGCGGCTCGGGCGCGCTGCTGGAGGCGATCGTGCGCGCGACCCCCGGCCTGGACGGCATCCTCGTCGAGCTCCCCGAGGCCGTGCAGCGCGCGGCGCAGCGGTTCGCCGCGGCGGGCCTGGACGGGCGCGTCGACTGCCGCGCCGGCGACTTCTTCGAGTCGGTCCCGCCCGGCGCGGACGCGTACCTGCTCTCGCGCGTCATCCACGACTGGGACGACGCCGACGCGCTGCGGATCCTCGCGCGCTGCCGCGAGGCGATGGCGCCGGACGCACGGCTGCTCCTCGTCGAGGCGCTCGTGCCCGACCGCGCGCACGACGCCCCCGAGGCGATCCGGATGGACCTGCACATGCTCATGCTCTTCGACACTCGCGAGCGAAGCGAGGCCGAGTACGAGCGCCTGCTCGCCCGATCGGGGCTCGCGCTGCGGCGCGCCGTCCCGACCGCCTCGCCGGCCGGCCTGAGCGTGCTCGAGGCGACGCCCGCGCCGCCCGACCGCTGACCGCGCGCTCCGGCCGGTGCCCTACGATCGCACCGGACTTCATGCTCTCGATCACGACCAAGAGCCCCTACGCGCTCCGCGCCCTCGCCGAGCTGGGCCGCTCCGGCGAAGGGCCGGTCCCGATCGGCGAGCTGGCCCGCCGGCGCGAGATCCCCGTGCAGTTCCTCGAGCAGCTCTTCGCCGCCATGCGCCGCGCCGGCATCCTGCGCTCGCAGCGCGGCGTGAAGGGCGGCTACTCCTTCGCCCGCCCACCGCACGAGATCACCGTGCTGGAGATCGTCGAGCTCCTCGACGGCCCGCTCGGCCGCGAAGCCGAGGGCATCTTCGCCGAAGCCGCCACCGCCGCCCGCGACGTCCTCGCCGCCTCCACGATCGGCGACATCGTCGATCGCGAGGCGCGCGACGCGGGGGCGACGATGTACTACATTTGACGTACGACGTAAAAAGCCCTGCAAATGGGTACTTTTGCGCTGGGCGGAGCCCGCGCCGCCGCCACCGAGGGCTCAAGCGAGGTGACAGCGTCCGCTCCCCGGTTGCCGATCGGGCTCGATCACGGGTGCGCCGCGAAGACGTGGGCGACGGCTCCGCCGCTGAAGGCGGTGGTGCTCAGCGGCTCGATGGTGAGCGGTGCGGTGAAGAGCCGCTCGCCGGCGCCCAGGACGGCCGGGTGGATGACAAGGCGGTACTCGTCGATCAAGCCGGTCTCGACCAGCGATCGGGCGAACCGTGCCCCGCCGTGAGCAAGCAGGTATCCGTCTGAGCGCTCCTGCTTGAGCCGCGTGATGGCTGCGGCCAGGTCTCCGGTGGCGATCGTCGTCTCGCCCCAGTCGGCGGACGCGAGCGAGTCCGAGAACACGACCTTGGGGATCTCGTTCATCGGCTTGGCGAACGGCCCGGAGGCGCCGGGCCAGTAGGCGGCCCACCCCGCATAGGTGGTGGCACCCATGAGGTGCGCGCCGGCGTTGCTCAGGGTCTCGACAGTCCAACTGGCGCCGTCATCGGAGCGTCCCGCAGCGACCCAGTCGGTGCTCCCGTCGAGTGGTGCGACGAAGCCGTCGAGCGAGACGGACATCTTCAGGACCAGTGAGGCCATGCGCTGCTTCCCTCCCGCGATGGATGACACGAGCTGCTCGAGTCGATGGTGATGCAGGGCGCCGGTGAACGCTCCCCAACAGGATCCCGCCCCCCAGTACCGCAATGCCCACGTACTACATCTAGAGGTGCCGCAGCTTCTCCGGGTTGCGGATCGAGTCGATGCGCGTGATGCGACCGTCGCCGACGACGAACGAGAGCGCCGCGCGATGGCCGTCGGCGCCCGGGAGCACCAGCCCGAGCCGCCCGTTGAGCCTGATCTCGCTCGGTTCGTGCACGGCCCTGCTGAGCGCCGCCCACGCGCGCGCGACACGCGCCGCGCCGCGCAGCGGTTTGCGGGCGGCGGGCGCGCGCCCGCCGCCGTCCGAGGTCCAGACGACATCCGGGTCGAGCACCGCGACAAGGCCCTCGAGGCTGCCCTCGGCGACCGCCTGCGCGAACGCTCGCACGGCACGATCGTGCTCGTCGCGCGAGGCCGCGAAGCGCGGGCGCTCGCGCTTGACGTGGCGGCGGGCGCGCGACGCGAGCTGCCGCACCGCCTCGGGCGTGCGGCCGACCACCTCGGCGACGTCGCCGAACGGCATGTCGAACACGTCGTGCAGCACGAACGCCGTGCGCTCGGCGGGCGAGAGCTGCTCGAGCACGGTCAGCAACGCGTAGCTGACCGACTCGTCGAGCGTGACGCGGTCCGCCGGGTCGTCCGACACGAGCGGCTCCGGGAGCCATGGGCCGACGTAGGTCTCGCGGCGCGCGCGAGCGGACCGCAGGCGATCCAGCGCGAGCCGGGCGACGACCGTCGTCAGCCAGCCGTCGAGGTTCTCGATCGCCTCCGCGTCCGCGCGCTCCAGCCGCAGCCACGCCTCCTGCACGACGTCCTCCGCCTCGCCGACGTCGCCGAGCTCGCTGTACGCGAGCCGCAGCAGCCGCGGGCGTGCCTGCGCGAAGCGCTCCGCGGTGGTCATGCGGCGATCCGGCCCCAGCTCTCCGTGCCCGCGCGCATGCTCGGCGCCCAGCCGGTCGCCGCGCGTTGCGCTCGGCCGTCAGCGCGGTCGTCGTCACGCCGCCGCCCGTGACCGGCGCGTCCTCGTCGAGCCACGCGTCGCCGCCGTCGGCGTACACGAACGCGATCGACTCCTGCACGAGCCGCTGCACGCGGGCGGCCCGGGCGGCGCGCGCGATCGCCGCCGACGCCTCGGTGCGCACGCGGTCGTTCTCCTCCCAGGCGGACGGATCGGCCATGCGATCGGCGCTCGGGACGTGTGTCAACACGTTGACGACGGCGTCCGCCCCGTCGAACGCGCGGCGCAGCGACGCCTCGTCGAACACGTCGGCCTCGACGGCGCGCGCCCCGAGGCTCTCGAGCCGCTCGCGACCGCGCGCGGAGCGCGTCACGCCCCTGACGCCGTGGCCGGCGGCGAGCACCTCGCGGACGGCGCGTCGCCCGATGACGCCTGTGGATCCGGTGATCACGATCTCGTTCATGCCGAGGTGACGACGTACCCCGCTCGATCGTGACATGCGACGACTAGCCTGTTCGGAGTGCGCGCCTCGTTCCAGCTCGAGCCCGCCGTTGCCGCCGACGCGGCGGCGGTGACCGAGGTCGTCGTGGCGCTCGAGTCGTTGCTCTACGGGCAGAGCGCGTTGTCACAGGCCGATCTGGAGGAGGAGTGGGCGGAACTCGACCTCGAGCAGGACGCGCGCGTCGTCCGTGACGCCGACCGCATCGTCGGCTACCGCGCGGTGCAGGTGCTGGGCGAGCTCTGGCGCGCCGAGGCGTACGTCCACCCCGACGCGCTCGGGCGCGGGATCGGGAAGCTGATCGCGACCGGGCTCGAGCAAGACGCGGCCCGCCGCGGCGCGCGCAGGATCCAGAACAACGTCCTCGAGGCCGACTCCGCGGCACACCGGCTGCTCGAGTCGCTCGGCTATCGCGCTGTGCGCGTCTTCCGCGAGATGCGCATCGAGCTCGAGGCGCCGCCGCCCGCACCCGAGTGGCCGGACGGGCTGCGGGTCGTCGCGTTCGACCCAGAGCGCGACGCGCGCGCGTTCCATGCCGCAGGCCAGGAGGCGTTCGCGGATCACTGGGACCACACGCCGCGCGACTTCGAGTCGTGGTCGAAGGGCCACCTCGACAGCGAGCGCTTCGATCCGACGCTCTGGTGCGTCGTCCGCGCCGGGGACGAGATCGTCGCCGGGACGATCTGCACGGGCGACACGTACGGCGGCGGCTTCGTCCACGCGCTCTTCACGCGCCGCCCGTGGCGCAAGCGGGGCGTGGGTGCGGCGCTCCTGCGCGACGCGTTCGGGCGCTTCTGGGAGCGCGGCGAGCGCAGCGTCGGGCTCGGCGTGGACGCGGCGAGCGACACAGGCGCGTTCCGCCTCTACGAGCGCGCGGGGATGGCGCCCGTGCTCGGCTGGGTCATGTACGAGAAGGAGATCGGCGACGCTGCGTAAGCGGCGCGCCTTGATTTCGCCCGCGCCACCCGCGCGCCTGGTACGTTCGCCTCTTCTCGGGATCTCCAGGGGTGGTCAGCGATGGGCAGTCGATCGGGTCGACGTAGCCGGGGCGTGCTTGCAGCGCTTGCCGCCATCCTCGTGATCGGCGGTCTCGTCGTCGCGACGACGGCGCCCGCCGGGCCTTCGGCGAGCAACAAGGTCGACGCGTACGGGCCGGGGCCGGTGCCCAAGAAGCCCACCAACCCGAAGACCAAGGCCGAGTGCGACAAGTACTACCAGGCCACCAACCAGCTCTCGGAGGCGCGCGGCTGCCGCGCGATCGCCGCGTACAACACCGCCAAGCGGGCGTGCGCGAAGAAGAAGGGCGCCAAGAAGGCCGCGTGCCTGAAGGCGGCCAAGCGCGCGTACACCAATGCGAAGGCGAAGGTCGCCAAGCAGGGCAAGGCCGAGAAGGCGTGCAACGCCACCTACAACGCCACGGTCGACCCGCTCAACCAGCAGCTCGCGGCGCTCGACCCCAGCGCGCCCGACTACGACGCCCAGTCGGCCGCGATCCAGGCGCAGATCACGGCGGCCAGCACGGCGCAGCAGGCCTGCATCAAGAAGGCGCAGAAGGGCTAGAGCCCGCCGGCGGCGCGCAGGGATGGCGCGCGGTGTCGTGACCGCGCGCGGCGACCTCGCGTGGCGCTGGGCGCCGCTGCTCGCGACCGTCGCCGTCGCCATCGCGTGGCGCGGCGGCTACACCGCTGACGGGCGCGGCGTCGTCGCCGCCCTGGCCGGCCTCGCGGCGCTCGCCGCGCTTGCCGCCACCCCGGAGCTCGCGGCGCGAGCCGCGCGCCACCCGATCGTGACGACGCTCGCCGCGCTCGCCGCGATCACCGCGGTCAGCGCGCTCTGGACCCGAACGGCCGCAGCGCCCGCGCTGCGCGACGCCGCGGCGGTCCTCGCGCTGTGCGCCGTCTTCGTCGCGGCCGCATCGCTGCCCGCTCCCCGGGGTCACGCCGCCGCGCTGCTCGTTGCCGCGCTCGCGAGCGCGATCGTCGGGCTCGTCGCGACGATCGCGACGTCGGACCCGCTGGCCCTCGACATCTGCGGCAGCTGGCGCCCGGCCGGCCCGTTCGAGTACCCGCCCGCGCTCGCGCTCGTGTGCGCCGGCGCGCTGCCGGCCGCGATGAACGTCGCCACCGACCGCAGGCGGCCGCAAGCCGCGGCCGGAGCGCTCGCGGGCTGGCTGCTCGTCACGACGGTGATCCTCACGGCGAACCGCACGGCGGTCGCGCTCACCGCGCTCGCCGCGACGCTGTGCGTGGCGCTCGCGCCGCGCGGCCGCAGCGTCGGGCCGGTGGCCGTGGCCGTGGCGCTCGCGGCGGCGGCGAGCGCCCTGGTCCTGCACGGCGATCTCGCTCGCGCCGGTGACGGCGCGCGGCTGCTCGCCCTGCTGCCGGCGGCAGCCGTCGCGCTCGTCCCCGGCGCGCGGCCCAGCGCGTACCGCCGCGGCCGCTGGGCGGCGGTCGTCGCCGCCGTGGGGATCCTCGGCACCGCCGCGGTCGTCGTCGGCGACCGCGCGACGGGGTGCGGCGGCGACCCCAGCCACGGGCGCACGGGCATCTGGCGCGCCGCGATCGACACCGCCGCCGAGCGCCCGCTGCGCGGGTACGGCGCGGGCGCGTTCCTGGCCGCCACCCGCGCGCGCCAGCTCCAGGAGCGCCCCGTGCCGACGCGCTTCGCCCACGACCTCGGCCTGCAGGAATGGGTCGAGCTCGGCGCTGCCGGGCTGCTCGCGGTGCTCGCCTGGTACGCGGCGGTCGGGTGGACGCTCGTGCGCGAAGCCACGCCGGCGAATCGCGCAGCCTGGCTGCTGGCCCCGGCCGTCGCGGCGTTCCCGCTCGCGACACTGCTCGACTGGCCGTGGGCGCTCACGGGCGCGGGGGCGCTCTGGGCGCTGGCCGCGGGCGGCCTCGTGGCCGTCGGCCTCACCGATCGGCGCGCGCGCCGGGGCTAGGCTTGCCCGCCGTGGCCGACTGGCGCATCTACCGCGACGATCCCGCGCCGGGGATCGTCGAGCTCGGGCTCGAGCGCGTGCGCGTGGAGCGCCGGCTGCTGCGGCGCACGAGCGCCGTCGAGGAGCGCGTGCTGGGCCGCCGCTTCGCCGCGCGCGACCTCGTGGCCTCCGGGCGCTACCACACGATCCTGCGCCAGGCCGTCGAGCACCTCGCCGCCGGCACGTTCGGCACGTACGTCGACATCGATCCGATCCGCGACGGCGTGCGCGTGCGGCTCGTGCGGCGGACGATCGGGCCCGAGCGCCTCGACGTGGCGATCTCCGACGAGCGCCACTTCGCGGCCGACCAGGTCTCCGAGTCCGCCGACTACGCCGAGGAGCTGCGCGCCCTCGCGCGCGACGAGAACGACGCGTTCTGGTCGGCGGCGCGCGACGCGGCCGAGCAGGCGACGGCGCAGCTCGAGGAGGCCCGCGAGCGCGCCCGCGACGCCGCGGAGCTCAGCCAGATCCTCCAGTCGCAGGAGGAGGCGCCGTAGCGCCGCCCGGGCCGCCGCCACCGCCGAAGGCGCGGCCACCGCCGCCTCCGAAGAGCCCCGCCAGCCCGCTGACCGCCCCGGACGCCGTCGCGTTGATCTGCGTCGCTGTGATCGTCCCGCCCGAGCTCTTCTTGCCCTGGACGATGACCGTGTCGCCGGGGTGGATGGCGCCCGACGTCGTCGACGCGGTGCGGTTGATCTTCGAGTGACTGGTCGTCTTGACGCGGACGGTGTTGCCGTCCGAGTCCTTCACATAGAGCGTGCTGCCGTGCTTGTTGGCCACCGAGCCGACCGCCGCGGGGCCTTGCCCCGAGCCGCCGCCGCCGCGGCCCCCGAAGCCGGCACCGCCTCCTGCGCGCGCGGCCGCGAGGCCGGTCTGCGATGCGTTCGTGGCGCCGCCGCCGCCGTCGTCGCCCTGGCCCTTCTGGACCTGCACGCCGCCGAAGAACCCCAGCGCCGCGATGAGCACCGCGGCGAACGCCGCGGAGGCCGGCGTGACGAGGCGCCGGCGCGGGCGCCGCGGCAGCGTGCCCTCGTCGTCGTCCTCGACGGGCTCCCAGTCGTCCTCATAGGGCTCGTCGTCGAGCTCCAACAGGCGGTCGTCGCGGTCGGGCATGGGTGTCTCCGTGTCTGGATCGGTCATTCGAATCTGAGGGCGTCGATGGGGCGCAGCGCGGCTGCGCGCGCCGCCGGATAGGTGCCGAAGAACAGGCCGCACGCGACGGCCGCGCCGAAGGCGAGGAAGATCGAGTAGACGGCGATGACCGGGCTCACGCCGGCGATCGTGAACTGGCTGCCGACGATGCCGGCGACGACGCCGAGCAGGCCGCCGAAGACCGACACGAGCACCGCCTCGACGAGGAACTGCGTCAGGACGTCCGCGCGCCGCGCGCCGATCGCCTTGCGGATGCCGATCTCGCGCGTGCGCTCGGTGACGCTGACGAGCATGATGTTCATCACGCCGATGCCGCCGACCAGCAGCGAGATCGCGGCGACGGCGCCGAGCAGCGTCGTGAAGACCTGCGTGCTCTGGTCCGACGCCTGGCGCACCGAGCCCTGGTTGATGACCTGGAAGCCGGGGTTCGTGAGTGTCGGTGACCTTGTGGCGCTGCTCGACGATCGAGGTCACCTCGGCCTGCGCGGCGTCGAGCGTGCCCTCCGAGCGGCCCTGGACGGTGATGTTGCTGATCGCGCCGTAGCCGCTGATCGTGTCCTGCACCGCGGTGAGCGGGGCGATCACGACGTCGTCCTGGTCCTGGATGCCGTTGGAGCCCTTCGGCCTGGTCTCGCCGATGACCTCGAAGCTCGTGCCGTTGACGCGCACCGACTGGCCGACGGGATCGGCGCCGGCGAAGAGGTTGGCGACGACGGTCGGCCCGAGCACGACCTCGCGGCGGTGCTTCTTGACGTCCTGCGCGGTGAACATCGCGCCTGTGGCGATCTGGTAGTCGCGCGTCTGCGTGTACGACGGCGTCGTCCCGACGAACGACGACGGCTGGTAGGTCGTCGAGCCCGCGACGAGCGTGGTCCCGGAGGCGGTCACGACCGGCGCGGCGGTCTTGACGTCGGGCGCGTTGAACTCGTCCTGCAGCGCAGTGGCGTCGGCGGTCGTCAGCGTCAGGCCGCCGCCACCGCCGCCGAAGCGAAACCCGCCGGGCCCGGCGGGGCCGTTCTGGGCCTGCACGATGAGGACGTTGGAGCCAAGCGCGTCGATGCCGGCCTGGACCTGCTTCTTCGAGCCGTTGCCGACCGCGACGAGGACGATGACCGCCGCGACGCCGATCGTCATGCCGAGGATCGTCAGGCCGGAGCGCAGCTTGTTGGCGGCGATCCCGGCCAGGGCGATGCGCAATGTCTCGCGCAGGGTCACGCGGCGTCCTCGCGTGCCGCGGCGGGCTCGTCGGAGACGATCCGCCCGTCGCCGAGGCGGATGACCCGCTGCGCGGTCGCGGCGACGTCGGCCTCGTGGGTGATGAGCACGACGGTCCGCCCGCCGGCGTTCAGGCGCCGGAAGATCGACAGGATCTCGGCCGTCGAGTGCGAGTCGAGGTTGCCGGTCGGCTCGTCGGCGAGCACGATCGCCGGGTTGGTGACGATCGCGCGCGCCACGGCGGCGCGCTGCTGCTGGCCGCCGGAGAGCTCGGAGGGCAGGTGGTGCAGGCGGTCGGCCATGCCGACGGCGGCGAGCGCCTCGCTCGCGCGCCGCCGGCGCTCGCGGCGGCCGAGCCCCGCGTAGGCGAGTGGCAGCTCGACGTTGGCCAGCGCCGACGTGCGCGGCACGAGGTTGAAGGACTGGAAGACGAAGCCGATCTTGCGGTTGCGCAGGTCGGCGAGGTCGTCCTCGGCGATGTCGCGGACGTCGACGCCGTCGAGCAGATAGCGGCCGGCGGTCGGCGCGTCGAGGCAGCCGAGGATGTGCATGAGCGTGCTCTTGCCGCTGCCCGACGGGCCCATGATCGCGACGAGCTCGCCGCGCTCGATGCGCAGCGACACGCCGGCCAGGGCGGCCACGCGGAGGTCCTCGGTGAGCCGGTAGACGCGCTCGGCGTCGTCGAGCTCGATGACCGGATGCGCCGGGCGCCGCGCCCTCATGGCCCCGCCGAGACGATCGGCCCGCCGCCGGCGCCGCGCGGGAGGGCGGCGCCGCCGCCGCCGCCGAGGCCGGCGCCGCCGAAGCCGCCGCGCCCGAGGCGGTTGCGCAGCGCGCTGTTGATCTGGTCGGTGCCCGCGCCGGCCAGCGCGGAGGCGGCGCTCGAGCGGACCACGACCGTGTCGCCGACGCTCAGGCCGCTGACGATCTGCGTGGTCGAGTTGCCGACCACGCCGGTCTGCACCTGGCGGGTGGCCTGCTTGCCGTCCTTGTCCTGCACCGTGACCGTCGAGCCGCTGAGCGCCTGGGAGGGGATCGCGATGCCGGAGACCTGCGACGTGACGATGTCGGCCGTCGCGCTCATGCCGGCCTTCAGGTGCTTGCTCGTCTGGTCGAGCGTCAGGGTGACCGGGTAGCTCACCGCGCTGCTGCTCGACCCGCTCGACGACGACAGCACGCCGATGTGGCTGACGCGCGCGGCGAACTCCTCGCCGGAGGCCGCGTTGACCGTCACCGTCGCGGGCTGGCCGACCTTGACCGAGCCGATGTCGGACTCGCTGAGCGAGACGTCCATCTTGAAGCGGCTGATCTGGGCGAGCGTGATGAAGCCCGACGAGCTGGACGAGCCCGAGCCCGACGAGCCGTTGCCGCTGCCGCCGAGCGCGCCTGCGACGCTCGCGCCGCTGGACGCGCTCGACCCGCTCGACCCGCTCGACCCGCTCGAGGAGCCCGACCCCGAGCTGCTGCCCACCGTCGAGCCGACGTCACCGTCGATCGCGGCGACCGTCCCGGCCATCGGGGCGCGCAGCGTCGTCGCGGCGAGCGCCTTCTCGGCGCTGGTCACGGCCAGCTCGGCGCTCTCGACGTCGGCCTCGGCGGCGGCTTCGGAGATGGTGCTGCCGGTGCCCGAGCCGCCCGAGCCACCCGAGCCCGAGCCGCTCGCGCTCGCGGCGCTCGAGCTCGACGACGAGTCCTGCGACTGCACCTCGTCGAGCGTGTCCTGCGCGGACTGGAGGTTCGCCTGCGCCTCGGCGACGTCGACCTTCGCGGCGCTGTCGTCGAGCTTGGCCAGGAGCTGGTCCTTGCTGACGTGGTCGCCCTCCTCGACGTAGATGTTGGTGACCTCCCCGCTCGTGCCGAAGTCGAGCTCGGCCTGGTTGGCGGGGGAGAGGTTGCCGCTGCCCGACACGGTCGACTGCACGACGCCGCGCGCGACGGTGACGGTGCGCTCGCTTGCGGTCGAGGTCGACGGCGAGCCGATGGCGAGGACCGCGACGACGACCGCGGCGGCCGCGAGCGCGCCGAGCGCGATGGTGGTGAGGGCGGGCCGTCGCGACATCTCAGCGCGCGCTCGAGGTCGTGGTGCCGGTGCCCTGCGCGGAGGAAATCCGCCGCGCGGCATGAGCGTGGTGAGCCAAGGTGGGCGCAATGAACCACCCACCTCGAAGAGGAATCGAAGAAGTGGTGCGTCAGCCGCGCGCCGAGAACGAGGTCTCGCTGAGCTCCGACGCCATCAGCGTCGAGAAGGCCAGCAGCTCGCGGTGGTCGAGCAGCTCGAGGACGTCCCAGACGGCGTCGGTGCCGGCGCGGTCGCACAGGCCGCACAGCGCATCCATCGCCGTCGTGGCGGTCGCGAGCAGGCGCTCGCGGACCTCGGGCGCGGTGTCGACGCGCAGCTCCAGCAGGCGCGCTCCCCGGATGAGGCCCGCGATCTCCTCGGGCTCGAGCTCGATGCGGTCGGCCATCGCCCCAACATAGACCGCCAGTTCCGCGCGCCGCGTGCGTTTACGCCGGCATGTTCCGCGATCACCAGCCCGATCCGCGCCCCATGGCGCTGACGCCCGCCGCCCTCGACGCCGGCGCGACCTTCCAGGACGCGGTCGTGCGGCGCCTGCGGTTCGTCCGGGCCGCGACCGCCGACGGCCCGCCGCCGCTGCGCCTCGAGGACCGCCCGCAGCTGGTCGCGGTCGTCGGGCGCAAGCGCTAGCCCGCGCGGGCCGCCGGTAGGCTCCGTGCGGCCCGTCCATGCCTCCCATCCCGGTCAACATCGCCGACCACGTCGGCAACACGCCGATGATCCGGCTCGCGCGACTGGTGCCCGACGGCGTCGACGTCGAGCTCTACGGCAAGCTCGAGTCGTTCAACCCCGGCGGCTCGGTCAAGGACCGCATCGGCGTCGCGATGCTCGACGCAGCAGAGCGCGACGGGCTGATCGAACCGGGCCGCACGACGATCGTCGAGGCCACCTCGGGCAACACCGGCATCGCGCTGGCCTTCTGCTGCGCCGCCAAGGGCTATGACCTGACGATCTTCCTGCCGCAGGGCATGAGCCGCGAGCGCGAGGCGTTGCTGCGCCTCTACGGCGCGCGTGTCGAGCTCGTCGAGTCGATGGGCGGCATGAACGAGGCGGTCGACGCCGCCCGCGCCGCCGCGCGCGACGCCGACGTCTTCCTGCCCGACCAGTTCTCCAACCCCGCCAACCCCGAGGCGCACCGCATCGGCACCGGGCCGGAGATCCTCGCCGCGCTCGACGGCAAGGTGGACGTCTTCGTCGCCGGCGTCGGCACCGGCGGCACGATCACCGGCGTGGGGGAGGCGCTGAAGGCGCGCAACCCCAAGGCGCGCGTCATCGGCGTCGAGCCGCAGTCCTCGGCCGTGCTGTCGGGCGGCGCGCCCGGCCCGCACCGCATCCAGGGCATCGGCGCCGGCTTCGTCCCCGCCGTCCTCGACACGGAGGTGCTCGACGAGGTCATCACGTGCTCGGACGAGGACGCGATCGCGGTCGCCCACGAGGCCGCGGCGCGCGAGGGCATCCTCGCCGGCGTCTCCTGCGGCGCGGCGCTGTGGGCGGCGCTGCAGGTGGCCGAGCGCCCGGAGTCGCGCGGCAAGCGGATCGTCACCGTCCTGCCCGACTCCGGCGAGCGCTACATCTCGCTGCCGTTCTTCGCGCCGCGCGATCAGGCGACCGCGGGCTAGCTGGTCAATGGCGCGTGTGGTGGTCCGCGCCGGGTTTCGCGGCGGTTCGCGGCCGTGGCATCGAGGGGTGAGGCCGCTGGGGCGGCGCCGCCGTGGCGTCGTGCCTCGTCGCGGGCGTCGGCGCCCGCGGGGGTCCCTCGCTGCGCCGTCTTTGCGCAGTGGGGCGCGTGTGTGGGCGCAGGGCGCGCGTGTTTCGAAACACGTTCGCGTGTGCGCATACCGAACGTCGAGTTTGTCGCGCATAGAGGCTGTTGCGTAAGGGTCGGGTCTGTGTGGCGGTCAGTGGGCTCTGGATGGCGCGACCGTTCTGGTGTCGGGGGGTTGGGCGGCAGTGAGTCTTGTCGGACGCGGTGCTGCGACCGCCGGAGAGCGGGTTGCTCGCGCGGCGGGGTATTTAGGCGGTCTGTGGCTGGTAGCTGGAAGAGCTTGAGGAGGTTGTGGGCTGGTGGCGATCAGCCGCCATTACGGCGCGCACCGCTGTGTGTCGCTCGGCGGCATGAAGCGACCGATGATCGGCGCGGTGTGCTTTGCGCCTGCTGCGCGAATGACCGGCTCGACGCGGCGATCGGCGCGGCGCTGCGGTAGAGACGCTTGCCGGCACGGGTGGCGAGGCATCTTGTTGATGCGGATCGCGCCTCGATCGGCCCTTTGCGCGGGGCCGACTGCTTGCGCTGCTTGTTCGTGCGGGTCGCTGGTCGTGGATCGCCACGAAGGCCGCGCTGGTCTGGTCGGGCGGTGGCGATGTGCATCGTGGTTCCAGATCGCCGCCAACGCCGGCGAGCTCGGCCAACTTGACCTTCGCCTCGATCCGCCAGGACCGCCTGACCGGTTCCTCGCCGGGTCGCCCGAGAGCGATCGCCGAGCAGTTCGCGTGGCTCGGCCATTGGCGGCTGGCGGCGACGTCGGCAGCGAGACTCACGCTGCCGGTCCCCGACGACCGCCTGAGCGTTGTAGTGCGCCAGCGCGTGCTTGCGCCGGCGGTCGCGCATGATCCGGCTGATCGGGGTGCGGTGATGTTGCGCTTGCCGCGTCGAGCGGGCGGCGCGGGACCCGGCCCGTCGCCCGGTGGGCGCCCCCTCGGGTGTGCGGCCGGTCCGCGTCGCGGTGCTCGGCGCGGCGGGCGCAGCATCACCGACCTCGATAGCTCGGCCACGCGCGCGGCCTGCTCGGCGCTCAAGCTCAGCGCTTGGCGCACTCCCAGCCGCTCGCGGCGCGTGACCGGATCCGTCAGTTCCTGCGGGACTTCGTCGCCGCGCAGCCTGGCCGAACCGCGGCGTCCACCTCTGGCGTGCTCCGGTACCTCGTCGGCCTCGGCCAGGATCCGGTCGACCTCCTGGCGGATCTTCTCGTAGGTCCGGCTCGCCGACGATGCCGGCGTTGGACGACGATACTTCGTGACCGCCCACCAGCGACCGTCGTCGCGACCTTGACCATCCCGGCCTCGCACAACGCCAGCACCTGCACGAAGCAGCTCCGCCAGCGGCTCCGAGGCAAACCGCTTCGACAAGCAGCCTCGATCATGGTGTGATCCGGCAGCGCGGTTGGCCGCCGACCACGCCGGAAAGCGTCGAGCCGGTCCTCCCAGCAGCGCCGACTCGATCCGCCGCGATCGAGTCGCTCACCCAGCCGCCGTAGGCGTACACAGCGCAGCGCGCCGATCGGCGCCGGATCGCGCGCCGCGCCGACCACCTCCTCAGCTCCTCGCGCTATTGGCCGCAGACCGCGCCCAGATACCCAGCCGCGCAAGCGACCCAGCAACACCAGGCCAGATGCTCGGCCGGCAGCCGCGTCCCGCACCAGCTCGGCGCCGCCACGAAGTCCTGCTCGCGATCGCACGACAAGAAGTTCTGCGCCATCGCAGAACCCACTGCCGCCACACAGACCCGACTTACGCAACAGCCTCATATCGCGACAAACTCGACACTCGGCGTACAGAGCCTACGTCAGCCGCGCCTCGTCCCGCGTCGGCTCGAAGAGCTCGACCGGGTTGCCGGAGGGGTCCTCGACGAGGATCTGCTTGCCGCCCACGCCGGCGAGGATCTCGTTGCGAAAGCGCGCCCCACCCGCGCGCAGCGCGTCGACCAGCGACTCCAGGTCGTCCACCTCGAGCTGGAAGCGATTCCAGCCGCCCGGAGCGGGCAGCGTGCCATCAGGCATCGCCTGCCCGCCGCCGGGTCCGCCGCCGGGCTGGCTCAGCACGAGGCGCAGGTCGCCGCGCGCCAGCATCGCGAAGGCGGGGGCGGGGTGCATGACCTCGTCGAAGCCTAGCTGGCCGCAGTAGAAGGCGATTGCGGCGTCGACGTCGTCGACGATGTAGCGGACGCTCACGGTGGCCATGACGGCCTCCTCTCAGGCAGCGGCCGGCTCGGCCGCGAGCGCGTCGCGGTCGCCCAGGCACCACGCCTCCATCTCGGGCCACGGCCCGTAGCCGGCCTCGACGTTGATGTGGCCGGCGCCGGCCAGCACCTCGACCGTGAGGCCCAGCGGCTCCGCCCAGTAGCGCGCGGCGTTCTCGCCCGGGCAGTACGGATCGTTGTCGGTGCAGATCAGCCGCGTCTCGCGCGCGGCCAGCGCGACCGCCTCGCGCTCGGCGCCCGTCGGGTAGAAGCCGGCGAGCTCCGGCACCGCCGCGCCCGGGCACGGCGGAGCGATGAGGGCGACGCGATCGACACGCCGCGAGGGCGCGACGTTCGCCGCCTCGCGCAGCCACAGCACGCATCCGAGCGAGTGCGCGACGACCACGCGCTCGTCGTCCTGGCGGGCGGCCAGGCGCCCGAGCTCGGAGCGAAACGCGATCCCCCAGCGATCCGGGCACGGCTCGTCGCACGCCGGCAGCTCGGGGTACTGGACGTGTTGGCCGGCCGCGCGCAGGCGCCCCGCGAGCCAGGTCTGCCAATGTTCGGGACCCGAACCCTGCCAACCGTGCAGGATGAGGAAGCGCACCCGGTTATCGTACGACCATGCTCGGGTTCGGCACCTTCCGTCGCGTCGCCGGCGAGGTCCGCCGCGACGTCGCCGCCGCCCATGATCGCGACCCCGCGGCGCGCGGCGTCTCGTCCGTGGAGATCCTCGCGAGCTGGCCCGGCGTGCACGCGCTGCTGGCCCATCGCGTCCTGCACGCGCTGCACCACGCGGGCGTCCCGCTCGTGCCGCGCGTGCTGAGCACCGCCACGCGCGCGGTGACCAACATCGAGATCCATCCGGCGGCGAAGATCGGCGACGCGCTGTTCATCGATCACGGCACGGGAGTCGTGATCGGCGAGACGGCCGAGATCGGCGACAACGTGACGCTCTACCAGGGGGTCACGCTCGGGGGCACGGGCTTCGCCACGGGCAAGCGCCATCCGACGATCGAGGACAACGTGACGATCGGATCGGGCGCGAAGCTGCTGGGGCCGATCACCGTCGGCCACGGCGCGAAGATCGGCGCCAACTCGGTGGTCATCACCGACGTCCCGCCCAACGCGACCGTCGTCGGCAACCCGGGCCACGTCGTGCGCGTCGACGGGCGCAAGGTCGAGGGCCCCGACGCCGACTGGATCCACCTCCCCGACCCGGTGGCCGACGCGATCAAGGGCCTGGCCAGCCGGATCGAGGCGCTCGAGCACGCGGTGGCCGAGATGGCCGGCCACGACGCGCAGCCGCCGGCCGAGGTGCGGCCGCTGCGCCCTGCCCAGGGCCGCAATCCAGCGGGCGGCTGAGCGCTTCGGATAATTTGCACATTCCGCCGCCGTTGACCCATCGCATGGAGGAGACCGCATGACCGAGACGACGACGACCCCGGACCTGCTCGAGCGCGCGCGCAGCGTCGCCCCGTTGCTCGACGAGCACGCCAAGTGGGGCGACGACAACGGTCGCCTGGCCGACCCGGTCGTCGACGCGCTGCACGACAACCGCATCTTCGGCATGTGGGTGCCGCGCGAGCTCGGGGGCTCAGAGCTCGATCCGGTGAGCTCGCTGAAGGTCATCGAGGAGCTCACCGCCGGCGACGCGTCGACGGCGTGGGTGACGATGGCGGCCTCGCTGGCGATCGGGACCGGCGGCGCGTACCTCGGCGACGCGGCGGTCGAGGAGATCTTCGGCGGCGAGCGCTTCCCGGTGATCGCCGGCCAGGGCACGCGCCCGGGCACCGCCGTGGCGCAGGACGGCGGCCACGTGCTGAGCGGCTCGTGGAGCTTCGCGTCGGGCATCAAGCACTCGGGCTTCATCCACACGCTCGGCATCGTCGAGGGCACCGGCGAGCCGCGGATCTTCGTCCTGCCGGTCGAGCAGGCGACGCTGATCGACAACTGGGACGTCATGGGCCTGCGGGCGACCGGCTCGATCGACTACACGATCGACTCGGTCTTCGTCCCCGAGCACTTCTCGCACTTCGCGGTGACCGAGACGCCCGAGCGCGGCGGCAACCTGTACCACCTGGGGATCATCAACATCGCCGCGATCTGCCACTCCGGCTGGGCGCTGGGCATGGGCCGGCGGATGCTCGACGAGCTGCGCAGGCTCATCCAGGCCAAGGCGGGCCGGCCGGGCGCGCAGGCCGACAACGACGCCTTCCTCGAGGACTTCGGCATCGCCGAGGGCACCTACCGCGCGGCGCGGGCGCTGATCTTCGAGACGTGGAACGACGTCAACGAGACGCTCAACAGCGGCGAGCCGCTGTCCGTCGACCAGAACACGGCGGTCCGCTTGGGCACGATCCAGGTCACGCGGGCCGCGCACGACGTCTCGAAGTTCGTCTACGCGTCCAGCGGGACCACCGGCCTGCGCGAGGGCGCGATCCAGCGCTACTTCCGCGACATGCACGCCGGCACGCAGCACGTGATCCCGTCGCGGCCGATCCTGCAGACGGTGGGCCGCAAGGTCGCCGGCCTCGCCGAGGGCAAGCGCTGGCAGTTCCTCGAGCTCGTCGACTGAGCTTCGCTCGCGCTCGGGACGGTGCGGTGGTACCGTCCCGCGCGATGTTCCTCGCTCACCGCTAGGGCCACCTGAATTGCCGAGCGCCGCCTCGGTCGTTGGCCCCTGTCCGGTTCGAGTTCTGAGGAGCATGTCGTGTCTGCAGTCGAAGTCGTAGGTCTCACCAAGCAGTTCACCCGCCGCCAGGGTCGCCGGCGCGAGCGCGTCGCGGCGCTCGACGGCGTGTCGTTCACGATCGCCCGGGGCGAGTGCGTGGCCGTGCTCGGCCAGAACGGGTCGGGCAAGTCGACGCTCGTGCGCGTCCTGTCGACGCTGCTGCGCCATGACGGCGGCAGCGCGCACGTCTACGGCCATGACGTCGTCCGCGAGGAGCGGGCCGTGCGTCGCCTCGTCAACCGCGTGTCGGTAGAGGCGTCGTTCTTCAAGCGCCTGTCGGCCGGCGAGAACCTCGCCTACGCGGCGCGCTTCTACGGCTTGGGGCCGTCCGAGACGCGCCGCCGGATCCCGGAGATCCTCGCGTCCGTCGGCTTCCCCGAGAAGCGCACCGGCGCGCCGATGGAGGACCTCTCGCGCGGCATGCAGCAGAAGGTCGCGCTGGCGCGCGCGCTGCTGACCTCCCCGACGCTGCTGCTGCTCGACGAGCCGACCACGGGCCTCGACCCGCGGTCCAAGCTCGAGGTGCAGGGCTTCATCAGGTCGGTCCGCGACGACCACGAGACCTCGACCCTGCTGTGCACGCACGACATGGTCGAGGCCGAGGCGCTGGCGGCCCGCGTCGGCATCCTCGACGGCGGGCGCCTGCTCGCCCTCGACTCGCCGGCGGCGCTGCGCCGCCGCTACGGCGCGGCGACGCTCGAGGATGCCTTCCTCGCCGCGACCGGCCGCGCGCTGGAGGACGACGACGACGAAGAGGAGGCGGCGTAATGCGTGCCACCGCTGACGCCATCCGATTGCAGGGCATCGCCCTGCTCGGCGTGGTCGAGCGCAACACCTACCTCGTCAAGCGCTACGGCTTCTGGGAGCTGGCGTTCTTCCTGTGGACCGTCGCGAACACGCTCACCGTCGTCTTCATCGCCAAGGGCATCGAGGCGAAGGGCGGGCGGCTCGACGTCGAGCGCGAGACCGCGAGCCTGCTCATCGGCGCCGTGATCTGGTCCTACCTGGGCATCGTCTTCGAGACGATCACCGAGACCGTGGCGTGGGAGCGCTGGGAGGGGACGATCGAGTACACGTTCATGGCCCCGCTGTCGCGGACCGTCCACCTGCTCGGCATGGGCGCGTTCGCGGTGCTCTACGGCGTGCTGCGCACGGCGGCGCTGTTCGCGGTCGTCGCGCTGTTCTTCGGCCTGGCCTTCCCGGACGCCAACTTCGCCGCCGCGCTGGTGCTGCTGGCGGTGGCGTCGGTGTCGTTCGTCGGCGTGGGCATGATCACCGCGATCCTGCCGCTGATCTCGCCCGAGAAGGGCGCCCAGCTCGGCTTCATCGCCCAGGGCATGCTGCTCGTCGTCTCGGGCGTCTACTACCCGGTCGAGGTGATGCCCGGGTGGATGCAGGCGATCGCGACCGTGTCGCCGGCGACCTACGCGCTGCACGGCATCCGCGCGACCGTGCTCGACGGCGCCGGGCTGGGCGAGGTGTGGGGCGACCTCTGGCCGCTCGCGCTGCTCGGCGTGATCGCGATCCCGCTCGGGCTCGCGGTCTTCCGCGCGGGCGAGCGCTACGCCAAGCGCAACGGCAAGCTCAAGCGCAGCGGATGAGGTCCTTCTCGAACCAGTGGTGCGCGAAGGGCTCGTCGTTGAAGGCGGGCACCTCGACGTAGCCGGCGGAGCGGTACATGGCGATCGCCTCGGTGAGCGCGCGGTTCGTCTCCAGGCGAGCCGCGCGCGCACCGCTGCGCACGGCCTGCGCCTCGAGCTCGGCCAGCAGGCGCTTGGCGATGCCGAGCCCGCGGGCGTGCTCGGCGACCCACATCCGCTTGATCTCGCTCGGCGCGTCGGGGTGGTGCTTGACCGCGCCGCAGCCGACGGGCTCGGCGCGCAGGTAGGCGACGAGCAGCAGGCCGGCGGGCGGGCGGAGCTCGTGCGGCTCGGCGGAGATCCCCGCGCCCGGGTCGAAGCCGGAGTCCGAGCGCCGGTCGAGCTCGGCGAAGTACGCGCCGATGCACAGCCGCGCGTCGGGGTGCGTCGGATCGACCGGCCGGATCTCGACGAGGGCGGCGGTGAGCAGGCGCTCGACGTCGCCCATCGCCTTGACCAGCCGCTCCTGCTGGTCGGCGGTGAGCGGGTCGAGGAAGGAGCGCGCGACGTCGTCGCTGCGGCGCTCGAGCACGGCGCGCTCGGCCCGGCCGGCCCTGGTCAGCCGCGCGGTCCGCGTGCGCCGGTCGGCCTCGCTGGGCGCGACGGTGACCAGGCCGTCGGCCTCCAGCGCGCGCAGCAGACGGCTGACGTAGCCGGAGTCGAGGTCCAGGCGCGAGCGCAGCGAGCGCAGCTCGGAGCCGTCGGGCCCGATCTCCCAGAGCAGCCGCGCCTCGCCGAGCGGCCGGCGGCGGCCGAGGAACCCGTCGTTGAGCGCGCCGATCCGCTGCATGACGGTGCGGTTGAAGCTGCGCACCTGCTCGACCTTGGCGGCGTCCATTCTCTGACTTTAGTCAGACATCGTCCCGACGTCGATCGTACGCGCGCTTGCAGCGCCACAGCGCCCCAATGTCGTCGTAGATCTCGCGCAGCGAACGGGCCGGGCTCGGGCGCCATTGGCGTGGGGATCTCGATGTCGACGTCGATGCCGAAGTCCCAGAGCTCGACGGTGCGCCAGTAGGCCGACCACTTCACCGGGGAGCGCGGGCGGCGCTTGCGTGCCGGCGCGTGCCGGCCGAGGGGTCGCCTTCCTTCAGGCCCAAGAGCATCCAGCGGTCGCCGTGGCCGAGGAACGCAGCGGTCCCGGCGTAGACGAACACCGCCTCGTCATCGTCGTCGTCCTCCTCCTCATCCAGCCACGGGAAGCGTTCGAGCAGTCGATCCGCGAAGTCCCACGGCGGGATTGTCGCTCGCATCAGCGCGCGGACGTTCGCCAGGTCGGCGACGCCCTCCGCGAAGCGCCCGACGCTCCGCCCGGGGGGCGGGTCCACGAATCGGCACTCCCACACGCGCGCCGAGCCCGACGCGAGCGTACGCCGAGCGGCGCCTGCCACGTCCATGAGCCCGACGGTACCCGCACGACGCTATTTCCTGAAAGGCACCCTGGTTTCGCCACTATGTAGCCTGTGGTCGTCACATGACCTACGTCATCACCGGAAGCTGCATCAAGGACGATTCCTGCATCGAGGTCTGTCCCGTCGACTGCATCCACCCCAAGCCGGGTGCGCCCGACTTCGAGACCGCCGAGCAGCTCTACATCGACCCCGCGGTCTGCATCGACTGCGATGCCTGCGTCGAGGCTTGCCCGGTCGACGCGATCTTCGCCCAGTTCGAGATCCCCGGGAAGTACGAGTACGCGCTGGAGCTCAACGCGGAGTTCTTCGCCGAGTCCAGCACCGTCGAGCGCACCGCTGCCTGATGGCCGGGTCGCAGCCACGCGTGGCGATCGTCGGCGCCGGCCCGGCCGGGGCGTTCGCCGCGGCGTCCCTGCTGCGCGCCCGTGGCGACGCCGAGATCGACCTGTACGAGCGGCTGCCGACGCCGTGGGGGCTGCTGCGCGCCGGGGTGGCCCCCGACCACCAGGAGATCAAGCGCCTTCAGGACACGTTCGAGCGCCACACGTTCGGGCGCGGCTGCCGCTTCCTGGGCAACGTCGAGGTCGGGGTGGACGTGTCGCACGCCGAGCTCATGCGCCACTACACGGCGGTGATCTACGCCACCGGAGCGCAGACCGACAAGTCGCTGGGCATCCCCGGCGAGGACCTGCCGGGGAGCTGGGCGGCGACCGAGTTCGTGGCCTGGTACAACGGCCACCCCGACTACCGCGAGGCGCAGTTCGACCTGTCGGCGCGGCGCGCGGTGGTGATCGGCAACGGCAACGTGGCGGCCGACGTGGTGCGCGTGCTCACCCGCGGCCCGCACGAGCTCGAGCGCACCGACATCACCGACCACGCGCTCGAGGCGCTGCGGGCGAGTCGCATCGAGGAGGTCGTCGTCCTGGGCCGGCGCGGACCCGCGCAGGCCGCGTTCACCAGCGCCGAGCTGCGCGAGCTGGGCCATCTCGACGGTGTCGACCTGCGCGTCGATCCCGAGGTCGCCGAGCTCGATCCGGTGTCGCGCGACTGGCTCGCCGAGGAGGGGACGTTCACCGCGCGCAAGAACGTCGAGCTGCTGCGCGAGTTCGCTGCACGGCCGGCACGCGGCGAGGCGCCGCGACGCATCGAGCTGCGCTTCCTGCGCTCTCCCGTGGAGATCCGCGGCGCGGGGCGCGTCGAGGCGATCGACGTCCAGCGCAACGAGATCGTGCGCGACGACGACGGATGGGTGCGGGCGCGCCCGGTCGACGGCGAGGTGGAGACGATCGAGTGCGGACTCGTCCTGCGCTCGGTCGGCTACCGGGCGGTGCCGCTGCCCGACGTCCCCTTCGACGAGCGCCGCTTCGTGCTCCCCAATCGCCGCGGTCGCGTCATGGCGCCCGACGGCGAGCCGGTCGGGGGCGTGTACGCCGTGGGCTGGATCAAGCGCGGCCCCACCGGCATCCTCGGGACCAACAAGCGCGACGCCGAGGAGACGGTGAGCTGCCTGGTCGAGGACCTGGGCGCGGGAGCGCTCCCGGAGCCGTCGCAGCCCGACCGCGAGTGGATCGACGCGCTGCTCGCCGGCCGCGCGCCCGGCCTCGTCACCGTCGAAGGCTGGCGGGCGATCGACGACCACGAGCTCGAGCACGGCCGCAGCGAGCAGCGCCCGCGGGTCAAGCTCGCGTCGCGTGACGATCTGCTGGCCGCGGCGCGGCGCTGAAGCTCGCGCGCGGCGCCTATCGCCGGTACGCGTCCTCCTCGAGGATCTTGCCGCCGAACCAGCCCCAGTAGACGCGGTGGTGCCGGATCAGGCCGTCCTCGAGCTCCATCGTCTCGACGAAGTCCATCTGCTCGCCGTCGGGCGTTCCGCGCGGGTACTCCCACATGAGCACGGTCCCGTCGGTGAAGAAGCCGCGCCGGTAGCGCTTGCGGACGTCGGGCGTGCGCTCGAAGACCTTCGCCACGAAGGCGCGCAGCGCCTCGCGGCCCTCGACGATCCCGCTGTCGGTGCCGAGGAGGTGGCGGACGAGCGGGCTCTCGAGCGTGACGTCGGGCGCATAGAGGCGCATCGCGGCGTCGACGTCCTTGCGGCCCAGCGCGTCGTCCCATGCCTCGTAGATCCTCTGCGCCGCGCGGATGGCCGCGGTGCTCTCGGTCTGCGTCGTCTCGAGCGTCATGCCTGGAGACGGTAAGGGCCGGACGCTTCGACCCGGCTCGAAATGCGCTACTGGCGGTACTTGCTCAGACCGTCGCGTCCGCGGGAGTAGCTCGTCAGGCCGCAGATCCCGCACGCGAGGCCGATCGTCAACGGGATCAGGCTCAACCAGCCGGCGAGTCGGTCGGCAAAGACCAAGAAGATCGCGCTGGCGGCGTACCACCGCCATGCGCTGTCGATGTGCCACACGAACACGGTTGCCTCGGGAGGCGGATGGTACGCCTGCGCCCACACCGTGTCACCTCAGTAGTAGATCGTCCTGCACCGATGCCGCGGCCGCGCCTTGTACTCCGGGCGCTGCCCGCGGTACCAGAGCGCGTTGTCGACGTCGCGCTCGCTCATGCCCGTGCGCTGGGCGATCGCCGCGCACGCGTGGACGGCGCAGGCGCGGATCTCGCGCTCCTGCGGGCCCGGGCGCAGCTCGCGCTCGGCGTCGATGTGCGCCGCCAGGCGCTCGTCATAGACGAGGACGCCCTCGCAGCGCAGCACGTGCGGGACGAGGTTGTCGGCGAAGATCGTCAGCGCGTCGAGGTCGTCGAACTCGGCGACGTCGCCGAGCGCGAGGTCGCTGGGCGCGATCTGCGCGCGCTTGTAGAAGCCCTCGTCCTGCCACATGGTCATGCCTCCGGCCAGGATCTCGGCGAGGCGTACCGCGGAGCGGTCAGCGGCCGCGACGAGGTCGAGCGCGTGGCGGTCGCCGAGGAAGCGCCCGAGCTCGCGCAGAGCCTGCGCGTAGAGCGCCATGAGCTCGTGGTCGCGTGCCTGGCCGAGCGTCTCGGCGACCTCCTCGGCGCGCATCGCGCGCAGCTGCGCGTTGGTCCAGCCGGCGCCGGCGCGCCAGCGATCGGCGAGCGACCACGCGACGGTGAAGTAGCCCGAGGACCCGGTGCGCTTGCGCAGGGTCGGGAACCAGCCCGAGCCGAAGTTGATCGTGTCGAGGACGAGCAGGTAGGCCGCGACGTCGGCCTGCGGACCCTCTAGGTAGTGGCGCTGCGGGTCGAGCTGCGGTGGGTCGCCCGGAGCGAGCTCCTCGAGCGCGTCGAGGTCGATCCGCACCGAGCGGGCCGCTGCCGCGATCTGGCCGCTGCGCGCGCGCACGATGTCGCTGAGCGCCATCGGGCCAGCGTAGGCGACGGTGTGCGGAAGCCGAAGTCCAGGACGGCGGTCGCGCCGGCGCGGCCCGAGCCGTCGGTCAGGCCGGGCGCGACGCCGATGCCCACCTCGCGGAAGTGGCGGTCCAGGAGGATCGCGCGGTGCGGCGGGCTGGCCAGCCACGCGCGCACGAGGCTCGTGGCCGTGTCGAGCGGCTGCTGCGCCCAGGCGATCGCCTCGCCGAGCTCCCAGTCGCGCCGGCCGCGCATGTAGCCGGTCGCGCCCACGCGCTCGCCGAGCGTCGAGCCGCCGGGCGTGACGTGGGCGAAGAAGCGCCGCGTGACCATGTCGGTCGCGTGGCCCTGCGCGGCGCGCGAGAGCTGCTGGCTCTCGGCGACGGCGGGCAGGCCGCGCTGCGTGCGCTCGGCGTCGACCGCGCACAGCAGCGCGGCGCGGACGTCCTGGAGCGAGAGCGAGGTCGCCAGGTCGCCGTCGTGCGGGCACGACGCCGCCTGGGCGGCGGGCGCGCAGACGAGGAGGACCAGTGCCGTCGCGAAGCCCTTGCCGAGGGCATCCTTGCCGCACATGTCGCCGAGGGTGCCCGCGGTCCTGCCAGCGCAGCATGCGATGCGCCGGGCGGCGCAATACGCCGGTTTTGCGGCAGTTCCCAATGACAGGCGGCTTGCGCCGGCCGTCCGCAGCACGGCGAACGGCACTCCGTTCACCGCTGATCAGCGCCGGCCGACCTCCGTCGTATGCTCAGCCGTCGTGCCCGAGTCCGTCGCCGACGACCGCATCGAGGCCCTCCTGGAGGGCCTCAACCCGCCGCAGCGCGAGGCGGTCACCCACGGCGACGGGCCGCTGCTGATCCTCGCCGGGGCCGGCTCGGGCAAGACCCGGGTCCTCACGCACCGCATCGCCTGGCTGGTGCAGACCGGCCGCGCGCGGGCTCACGAGCTGCTGGCGATCACCTTCACCAACAAGGCGGCCCAGGAGATGCGCGAGCGCGTCGAGCTGTTGCTCGGCCACTCGACGCGCGGCATGTGGGTGATGACCTTCCACGCCGCCTGCGCGCGCATCATGCGCGCCGAGGCGCCGCGGCTGGGCTACACGCGCCAGTACACGATCTACGACCAGGCCGATTCGCGCCGGCTGGTCAAGCGCTGCATCGACGAGCTCGACGTCGACCCCAAGCGCTTCACCCCGGCCGCCGTCCAGTCGCAGATCTCGGCGGCCAAGAACTGGCTGCGCGACGCCGACGCCTACCGCCAGCAGGTCGGCAGCTTCTTCGAGCAGACCGTCGCCGACGTCTACGAGCACTACGAGCGCGACCTGCACCGCATGAACGCGATGGACTTCGACGACCTCCTCTTCCGGACCGTCAACGTCCTCGAGCTCTTCCCCGAGGTCCGCGCCCGCTACGCCGCCGCCTTCCGCCACGTCCTCGTCGACGAGTACCAGGACACCAACCACGCCCAGTACCGGCTGCTGCAGCTGATCGCGGGCGAGCACCGGCGGCTGGCGGTTGTCGGTGACGACGACCAGTGCCTCATCGAGGGGACCCTCGTCACGATGGCCGACGGCTCGACCAAGCCGATCGAGGAGGTGCGCGTGGGCGACGCGGTGCTGTCGTCCTACGGGAGCGGCGACATGCGCGGCGCGCGCGTCAGCGACGTGTTCGCCTCACGCCGCACCGACGGGATCAGGATCCGCACGCGCGGCGGCCGCGAGATCGTCTCCACCCCGGAGCACACGCACTTCGCGGGCTTCCGGCTTGGGCTGACTCCGCAGCTGCACATGACCTATCTGATGCGGCAAGTGAGCCGCGGGTGTCGCGTCGGGGTCACGCGGACGTACACCGACGGTCAGGTGAAGCCTGTCATCGGCTTGCAGCAGCGCTGCAACCACGAGCACGCGGACGCGGCGTGGGTGGTCTCGGTGCATCCCACGGAGGCCGAGGCTCGGACGGCCGAGCACCTGCTGTCGCTGCGGTACGGCCTCCCGACGATCCCGTTCAAGGCGCGAGGCGGCGCGGGCCTCGTGGGCAGCCAGGCGTTGATCGATCGGGTCTTCGATGCCGTCGACTCGCACGAGGGCGGCCTGCGGCTCGTGCACGACTCGGGCCTCGACGTCGAGCATCCACACCACGCGCCGGCGACGCACGAGGGCCGACGGCGCAACCTCACCATCACGCTCTGCGGTGACAAGCGCGTCCAGCTGACGATGCATCGCGTGGCGATGGGTGGACGCGATCCCGAGGTCCGTCATCGGCTCGAGAGTGCGGGCATCGCCGTCCGGGACGCACGCGGTGGCAGCTGGCGGGTCGAGACGGCGTTCAGGGACTTCGACGACGCCGCGCGCTTCGCCGACCGCATCCGCCGGGTCACGGATGTCACGGTCCGCTACACCGCGCGGCTCGGTGCCCCGGCAGACGGCATGAAGAGCTCGCTGCCCTTCATGCCCGCGTCATCGGTGCGCCCCGGCATGGCGATGTTCACCGAGGACGGGGGCTACGACATCGTCGAGTCGGTGGAGCACGTCGAGCTCGATCGGCCCGTTTACGACCTCAACATCGAGCACACGCACAACTTCGTCGCGGGCGGGCTCGTCACGCACAACTCGATCTACAGCTTCAGGCAAGCGGACATTCGCAACATCCTCGATTTTCGCGACGACTACCCAGAGGCCCACGTCGTCCGCCTCGAGCAGAACTACCGCTCGACGCAGACGATCCTCAGCGTCGCCAACGCGGTCATCAGCCACAACCGCGGGCGGATGGGCAAGTCGCTGTGGACCGATCTGGGCGAGGGCGATCCGGTCAAGCTGCGCGAGCTCGAGGACGAGCACGCCGAGGCGCGGTTCGTCGTCGGGGAGATCGAGCGGCTGGTCGACGAAGGCGTCTCGCGCGCGGAGATCGCGGTCTTCTACCGGACCAACGCGCAGTCGCGGGTGCTCGAGGACACGCTGGTGCGGCGGGAGATCGGCTACCAGGTCATCGGTGGCACGAAGTTCTACGAGCGCGCCGAGATCAAGGACGCGATCGCGTACCTCACCGTGCTCGGCAACCCGCAGGACGTCGTCTCGTTCACGCGCGTGGCCAACTCGCCCAAGCGCGGGATCGGGCAGACGTCGCTGTCGCGCGTGCTCGCGCACGCCGAGACGATGGGGGAGTCGGTGTGGGACGTCGCCGCGCAGGCCCACACCGTGCCGGGCCTCGGCACCGCGGCCGTGAGGGCGTTCGAGAAGTTCATGGGCACGATGGCGTCGCTGCGCGAGCGCGCCGAGCAGGGCGTCCCGGTTGGCGACCTGCTGGAAGCACTGCTCAGCGAGACGGGCTACGTCGACGCGCTGGAGGCGGAGCGCACGTTCGAGGCCCAGGGTCGCATCGAGAACCTCGAGCAGCTCGTCGAGGCCGCGCGCGAGTACGACGCCCGCGGGCCGGCCAGCGGCGAGGGCGAGGCGACGCTCGACACCTACCTGCAGGAGACGATGCTGCGCGCCGACGCCGACGACCGCCGCGACGACGAAGGCCTCGTCACGCTCATGACGCTTGCACAACGCGAAGGGCCTCGAGTACCCGATCGTCTTCATGATCGGCTGCGAGGAGGGCGTCTTCCCGCACTCGCGCTCGGTCGACGAGGGCTCGCTCGAGGAGGAGCGCCGCCTCTGCTACGTCGGGATGACGCGCGCGATGCGCGACCTCTACCTGACCTTTGCCCGCCGCCGCGCGGTCTTCGGCGCGCAGAGCTACGGGTTGCCCAGCCGCTTCCTCAGCGAGATCCCGCCGGACCTCACCGATCGCGAGGGCACGCTGCAGGCGATCGGCGCGGTGGCGGCGGCGACCAACGTTCGCCCGCGCGCGATGTCGTGGTCGAGCGCGCGCGCGGACGCGCCGAGCGCCGAGTACCGCATGGGCGACGACGTCGTGCACGCCGCGTTCGGCGAAGGCGTCGTCGTCGGGCTCGAGCCCGGCGGCATCGTCGTGGTGCGCTTCGCGTCCGACGGCTCGGAGCGCAAGCTCATGGCCGAGTACGCGCCGATCCAGAAGCGATGACGACGCCGCGCGAGCGCCTCAGCGCGATCCGCCACGGCGACCTGCCCTTCCACAACCCGCTCGACCCCGCCGTGGTCGACGAGGTCCTCGACGTCGCCGGCCTCGGCCCCGACGACCGTGCGGTCGACCTCGGCTGCGGCCCCGGTGAGCTGCTCGTGCGCCTGGCCGAGCGGACCGGCTGCGGCGGCCTCGGCGTCGACCTCGCCGCGGCGCAGATCGAGGAGGCCCGGCGGCGCGCGGCCGCGCGAGCGCCCGACGCCGCGCTGACGTTCGACGCGATCGACGCCGGCGCGGTGAGCGGCGAGTTCGCCCTCGCCGCGTGCGTTGGCTCGACCCACGCGCTCGGCGGCCTCGACGCGGCGCTCGGGCGCCTCGCGCAGCTCACGCGCCCCGGCGGCCATGTCCTCGTCGGCGACGGCTTCTGGGCGCAGGAGCCCAGCGACGCCTACCTCGAAGCCCTCGGCGGCGCGACCCGCGACGAGCTGCCCGACTACGCGGGCCTCGTGCGCGCCGGCGAGCCGCACGGCCTCACCGCGGTCTACGTGCGCGTCGCCGGTGAGGCCGACTGGGACCGCTACGAGTGGACGCTCACCGCCAACGGCGAGCGCTTCCTCGCCGAGCACGGGCGGGCGGGTCCGAATCCGGAGGCGGAGGAGCTGCGCGCGTGGAACGAATCGTCGCGCGACCGCATCCTCGGCCCCGGCGGGCGGGGCACGATGGGCTTCGCCCTCGTGCTGCTGGGCAAGGCGGCTCGATAGATTCCGCCGCCGCGATGCCAGCAACAGTGATCGACGGAAGGGCCGTGGCGCAGCGCGTGCGGGCCGACGTGGGGCAGGGGGTCGCCGAGTTCACGGAGCGCCACGGGCGTCCGCCCGGCCTGGCGACCGTGCTCGTGGGGGAGGACCCGGCGTCGGCGATCTACATCGGCGGCAAGCAGAAGGCGACCGCCGAGATCGGGATGCGCGGGTTCGACCATCGCCTGCCCGCGGATGCCTCGCGCGAGGAGGTCGTCGCGCTCATCGAGAGCCTCAACGCCGACCCCGAGGTGAGCGGCATCATCTGCCAGCTCCCGGTGCCCGATCACCTCGACGGGGTCGAGCTGACGAGCCTCGTCGACCCGGGCAAGGACGTCGACGGGCTGACGCCGGTCAGCGCCGGGCTGCTCGCCCTCGGGCGCCCGGGGCTGCGGCCGTGCACGCCCGTCGGCGTGATGCTGCTGCTCGACGAGGCCGGGATCGAGCTCGAGGGCGCCGAGGCGGTCGTCATCGGGCGCTCGAACCTCTTCGGCAAGCCGATGGCGCAGCTCCTGCTCGGCGCCAACGCGACGGTCACGACGTGCCACTCGCGCACGCGCGACCTGCCCGCGGTGTGCCGGCGCGCCGACGTCCTCATCGCCGCCGTGGGCCGCGACCGCATGGTCAAGGCCGATTGGATCAAGCCCGGCGCGACCGTCATCGACGTCGGCACGAACCGCTCCGACGACGGCCTCCACGGCGACGTCGACTTCGACGACGCCGTAGAGGTCGCCGGCGCGATCACGCCGGTCCCCGGCGGCGTCGGGCCGATGACGGTCGCGTGCCTGCTGCGCAACACGCTGCAGGCGGCGAGGATGGCGGTGGAGTGAGCCGGCTGCGGTTGGGGGAATGGGTGGCGGGCGCCGGCGCCGCCGGGCTGGTGGTCACGCTGTTCCTGCCGTGGTTCGGTCTCCGCGCGGCTGTCGAGGTCCAGCAGCGCTCGTTTGGCCGCGGCGGCGTCCTCAACGTGCTCCAGACGTTCAGCAGCCCGCCCGAGGCGAGCGGATGGGACGGCCTGGGCTGGCTCACGCTGGCGTTCTGCGTGGCCGCGATCGCTGCGGGCGCGTGGCTCGTCGTCGCGACGGCAGCGGACCGCCCGGTCGCGCAGCTGGTCGCCGCCGGCGTGCTCACCGCCACGATCGGGACGTCCGCGTTCGTCGTCGTCGCGCTGCGCGCCCTCGTCTTCCAACCCGGCCCCAACGACATCGTCGTGCTGCGCTACGGCGCCTGGCTCGGCCTCCTGAGCGCCCTGGTCATCGCCCTCGGCGGCTGGTGGGCGATCAAGGACGAGCGCACCGACGCGCCCGAGAGCGCGCACACGCCGCCGGCGCCGCGCCCCGCGCCGCCGGAGCGGGCGTCCTAGACTGCGGGACGGTCATGATCGATCGCGAGCAGGTCCTGCACGTCGCGCGCCTGGCGCGCCTGGAGCTCACCGACGACGAGGTCTCGAAGATCGCCGGCGAGCTGTCGAACATCCTCGAGCACATCGAGAAGATCGGCGAGCTGGACCTCGAGGGCGTCCCGCCGACGTCGCACTCCGTCGAGGTCGCCAACGCGCTGCGTCCCGACGAGCCGCGGCGGTGCCTGCCGCGCGAGGTCGCGCTCGCGCAGGCGCCCGACGTGGCCGACGACGGCTTCCGCGTCCCGAGCCCGACTGCATGAGCCAAGACATCATCGCCCTCACCGCCGCGCAGGCGGCCGCGGCCGTGGAGAGCGGCGACCTCGATCGCCGCGAGCTGTTCGAGGCCTACCGCGGGCGCGCGGCGGCCGACGAGCTCAACGCCTACCTCTGGGTCGCCGACGAGGCGCCGGCGGATACGACCCACCCACCCCCGCTGCACGGCGTCCCGCTCGCGGTCAAGGACCTCTTCTGCACCGAGGGCGTGCCGTCGCAGGCCGGCTCGCGGATCCTCGAGGACTACCGCCCGCCCTACACGGCCACCGTCGTCCGCAAGCTCGCAGAGGCCGGCGCGCCGCTGCTCGGCAAGACCAACCAGGACGAGTTCGCCATGGGCTCGTCGAACGAGAACTCCGCCTACGGGCCGGTGCTCAACCCGTGGGACCGCGCGCGCGTGCCCGGCGGGTCGTCGGGGGGCAGCGCCGCCGCGGTCGCCGCCGGCAGCGCCCCGTGGGCGCTCGGAACCGACACCGGCGGCTCGATCCGCCAGCCGGCGGCGCTGTGCGGCATCGTCGGGCTCAAGCCGACCTACGGCGCGGTCAGCCGCTTCGGGATGATCGCCTTCGCCTCGAGCCTCGACCAGGCCGGGCCGCTGACCCGCGACGTCACCGACGCCGCGCTGCTCTTCCGCCACATGGTCGGCCAGGACGACCGCGACTCGACCTCGGTCGCCTTTCCCGAGGAGGTCAGGCTCCCGAGCGCCCAGCGCCTGCACGGCGTGCGCCTCGGCGTCCCCGACGACCTCACCGGCGAGGGCGTCGAGCCTGGCGTCATGGAGCGCTTCGAGGCCACCCTCGACGTCGCGCGCGGGCTCGGCGCCGGCATCGAGCGGATCCCGCTCCCGCACGCCGACTACGCGATCAGCGCCTACTACGTCATCGCGCCGGCGGAGGCGTCGTCGAACCTCGCGCGCTACGACGGCGTGCGCTACGGCCTGCGCCGCGACGCCGACGACCTGCTGACGATGTACACCAAGACGCGCCACGACGGCTTCGGCGCCGAGGTCAAGCGGCGCATCCTCATCGGGACCTACGCGCTCTCCAGCGGCTACTACGACGCCTACTACGGCCGCGCGCAGCGCGTGCGCACCAAGATCGCCGACGACTTCCGCGCCGCCTTCGAGCGCGTCGACTTCGTGGTGACGCCGACGAGCCCGGGGGTCGCCTTCGAGCTCGGCGCCAAGACCGACGACCCGCTGGCCATGTACCTCAACGACTACTTCACCGCGCCGATGCCGCTGGCCGGCATCCCGGCGATCTCGATCCCGTGCGGCCTCAGCGAGGGCCTGCCCGTCGGCTTCCAGCTCTCGGGCCCGAACTTCAGCGAGAATCGGCTGCTCGAGACGTCCTACGCCCTGGAGCAGGCGATCGGGTTCGACAACGCACCGGCGCGCGCATGACCGACTACGAGCCCGTCATCGGCCTGGAGATCCACGTCCAGCTCAGGACGCGGACGAAGATGTTCTGCGGCTGCGAGCTGTCGTTCGGCGAGCCGCCCAACACGCGCACGTGCGAGGTCTGCCTCGGCCTTCCCGGCGCGCTGCCGGTCGCCAACGCCGAGGCGATCCACTACGGGCTGATGATCGGCCTCGCCCTCGGCTGCGACCTCGCGCCGCGCTCGATCTTCCACCGCAAGAACTACTTCTATCCCGACCTGCCCAAGGGCTACCAGATCTCCCAGTACGACGAGCCCCTGTGCCGCGGCGGGCGCCTGGGCGACGTGCGCATCCACCGCGTGCACCTCGAGGAGGACGCCGCCAAGCTCGTCCACACCGGCACGAGCGGGCGCATCCACGGGGCGGACACCTCGATCGTGGACTTCAACCGCGGCGGCACGCCGCTGGTGGAGATCGTCACCGAGCCCGACGTGCGCTCGGCCGAGCAGGCGGGCGAGTGGCTGCGGCTGCTGCGCACGACCCTGCGCCAGCTCGGCGTCAGCGACGTGAACATGGAGGAGGGCTCGCTGCGCTGCGACGCCAACGTCTCCATCCGCCCGGTCGGCACGCGCGAGCTCGGCACGAAGACCGAGCTGAAGAACATGAACTCCTTCCGCTTCATCGAGAAGGGGATCCGCGCCGAGATCGCGCGCCAGGAGAGGCTCCTGCGCGCCGGCGAGGAGGTCGAGCAGGAGACGCTGCACTTCGATCCGCGCACGGAGGCGATCAGCACGCTGCGCTCCAAGGAGGAGGCGCACGACTACCGCTACTTCCCCGAGCCCGACCTCGTCCCCATCGCGATCACCGACGAGATGCTCGCGCGCGCGAGGGCCGCGCTGCCCGAGCTTCCGGCGGCGCGCGCCGCGCGCTTCGAGCGCGACCTCGGCCTGACCGCCGACAGCGCCAAGCTGCTGGCGTGGCGCGCCGAGCTGGGCGACTACTTCGAGGCCGCGCTGTCGGGCAACGGCGTCGAGCCCCAGCCGCTGGCCAACTGGGTCAACGAGCTGGTGGCGCGCATCGAGGTCGAGGACCCGGCCGAGTCGAAGGTCCAGCCGGGCGCGCTGGCGACGCTCGTGGGCCTGGTCAGCGAGAAGAAGGTCACCCAGAACGCGGCCAAGCAGGTGCTCGACCGGCTCGTGGCCGAGGGCGGCGATCCGGCGGCCATCGTCGAGGCCGAGGGCCTGGGCGCGATGGGCGGCGGCGACGAGCTCGATCCGGTCGTGCAGGCGGCGCTCGACGCCAACCCGGACATCGCCGAGCGCCTGCGCGGCGGCGACATGAAGCCGATCGGCGTCATCGTCGGGCACGTCATGCGCGAGACGCGCGGGCGCGCCGACGGCGGTGAGGTCACGCGCCTGGTGCGCGAGAAGCTCGGCCTGTAGCCAGCGGCGGCAGCGCTCAGCGTCTTTCAGCCTTCGCGACCCGGTGTATGGTTGGTTGCCGCGTACGCCGAGATGCGCGGCTCCGATACCGCTGAGAGGGGGCTTTCGTGGCCGTCGAGCCGGAATCCGCGGCGAATCTCGACGATCGGGTCGAGCAGCTTTCGCGGGATCTGAACGAGGCCATCGAGCAGCAGGCGGCCACTAGCGAGGTCCTCTCGGTGATCGGCGCGGGGGCCTTCGAGCTGCAGCCGGCCTTCGAGACCGTCGTGCGCCACGCGGTCAGGTTGTGCCGCGCCGACGCGGGGATGATCTATCAGCGCGACGGGCACCTGTACCGGCTCGCCTACCTCCTCGGCGGACCAGACGAGTATCGCGCCGAGATCGAGCATCGACCGATCACGCAGGACGCCGGCACCGTCGTCGGGCGCGTCGGCATCGAGCGCCGGACCGTCCAAATCCCCGACGTGGTCGTCGACCCCGACTACCAGTGGCAGAAGGCCCGCCAGCTTGGCGGCGTACGGACGCTCCTCGGCGTGCCGATGCTTGTCGGCGAGCGCGTCCTCGGTGTCATCGTCCTGTGGCGCGAGAAGGTCGCCCTGTTCGACGAGCGGACGATCGGCCTGGTGACGACCTTCGCCGCCCAGGGTGCCATCGCGATCCAGAACGTCCAGCTCTTCCAGGCGCTCCAGCAACGCGGGGGCGAGCTGGCCCGGTCCGTCGATGAGCTGCGCGCCCTCGGCGAGATCAGCCAGGCCGTGAGCTCGAGTCTTGACCTTGACGAGACGCTCGCGACGATCGTGACGCGCGCCGTGCGCCTGTCCGATACCGATGGAGGCTCGATCTTCGAGTTCGATCCGCAGACGCGCGAGTTCCACGTACGTGTCTGCGCCGGCACAAGCGAGGAGCTCGAGGAGGCCCTGCGCGCCACGCGCATCCACCTCGACGAGACCCTCGTTGGCCGCGCCGCGGCCGGGGGTCAGCCGCTCCAGGCGCCGGATCTCGAGCTCGTGACGTCCGACCCGCACGTCGAGGCCCTCGGCCGCGCGGGCTGGCGCTCGCTGCTCGCCGTCCCGCTGATGCGCGAGCAGGAGATCATCGGCGCGCTCGTCGTCCGGCGCCGGCAGCCAGGCGTCTTCTCGCAGGAGACGTGCGACCTGCTCGAAACGCTTGCCAGCCAGTCCGCAGTCGCCATCCACAACGCTCGCCTCTTCCGCGAGCTGGGAGAGAAGACGCGTCAGCTCGAGGTCGCCAGCCAGCACAAGTCCGAGTTCCTGGCGAGCATGTCGCACGAGCTGCGGACCCCGCTCAACGCGGTGATCGGGTTCTCCGATGTGCTGCTCGAGCGAATGTTCGGGGAGCTCAACGAGCGCCAGGACGAGTACCTCCGCGACATCCGCAACTCGGGCCACCACCTGCTCGAGCTCATCAACGAGATCCTCGACCTCTCGAAGGTCGAGGCCGGCCGGATGGAGCTCGACATCGGCGCGGTGCCGCTTCCGGACGTGATCGAGCACGGGATCGCCATGGTCCGCGAGCACGCCGGGCACCACCACATCTCGCTGGAACGACACGTCGCCGGCGATGTCGGCCTCGTCTGGGCCGACGAGCTCAAGCTGCGGCAGGTGGTGCTCAATCTGATCTCGAACGCCGTCAAGTTCACGGACGACGGAGGAGTGGTCTCGATCACGGCGCGCATCGTCGGCGAGGAGGTTCACGTTGCGGTGCGAGACACGGGCATCGGCATCGCCGAGGAGGAGCAGGAGGGGATCTTCGCGGCCTTCCAACGCGGCGGGCGCGGCGCCCGCAAGGGCAGCGAGGGAACCGGGCTCGGCCTGACCCTCTCGAAGCGGATCGTCGAGCTGCACGGCGGCCGCATCTGGATGACGAGCCGTCTCGGCTCCGGCAGCACGTTCGCCTTCGCGATCCCGCTGGGTCATTCGCCAGGGCCGAGGCCCGAGCAGGAGCCCGAGAGCGAGGCCGCGCCGACCACCGACGCGAACGACGTTCTCGTCATCGAGGACGACCGGTCCTCGGCCGGCCTTCTCACGCTCTACCTGGACGGTGCCGGCTTCAACGTCACCGTCGCCGCTGACGGCGTCGAGGGTCTCGAGCTCGCGCGCCGCCTGCGGCCGCGCGCGGTGCTCCTCGACGTCCGGCTGCCACGCCTCGACGGCTGGGAGGTGCTGGCCCGCCTGAAAGCGGATCCTGCCACGGCGAGGGTGCCCGTCGTGATCGTCTCGATGATCGACGAGAAGGGCCGCGGCTTCGCGCTCGGCGCCGCGGAGTACCTCGTCAAGCCGGTGCAGCGCGAGCAGGTGGTCGACGCGCTGGAACGCTACGCGTTGGCGCGCAGCGACCGGCGGACGGTGGTGGTCATCGACGACGACCCGCTGGACCTCGAGCTCGTCGAAGCCGTACTCGCGCCGGAGGGCTACTCGGTGCTACGCGCCGCCGGTGGTGAGGAGGGCCTCGCGCTCGTCGCACGAGAGCATCCGGCGGTCGTCCTGCTCGACCTGCTGATGCCGGGCGTCGACGGCTTCGACGTCATCCATCGCCTGCGCGCCGATCCGGCAACCGCGGGAGTGCCGATCGTCGTGCTCACCGCCAAGGACATGACGAGCGAAGATCGCGAGCGCCTTGCCGGACAGATCGACTACGTCGCCCAGAAAGGCGCCTTTGGCCGCCAGCAGCTCGTCGATCTGGTCGGGCACGTGTGTGACGTCCACCGCGAGGAGGCGCGATGACGGCTTCGCCAGTCCTGCTGATCGTGGAGGACAACGTGCGAAACATGAAGCTCGCCCGCGACCTCCTCGCGCACGCCGGGTACGGCACCCTCGAGGCGCAGACGGCCGAGGATGCGCTGGCCCTCGCTCGCTCGCATCGGCCCGACATGATCCTGATGGACATCCAGCTGCCGGGCATGGACGGCCTCGATGCGCTCGCCGAGCTGCGCCGCGACGCGGCGACTGCGGGAACCCCGGTGGTCGCCTTCACCGCCTTCGCAATGAAGGACGATCGCGAGCGCCTGCTTGCCGCCGGGTTCGACGGCTATCTCGAGAAGCCGATCAGCGTGCGGGAGTTCCCGAGCCAGGTGGCGGAGCTCCTGGCGAACGCGAGCGCTGGGCAGCAGACATGACCGACCGAGCGACGATCCTCGTCGTCGACGACCTCGCCCAGAACATCCGGCTCCTCGAAGCGGTGCTCGCCCCGCGCGGCTACGACGTCGTAGCGGCGACCTCGGGAGCGGAGGCGCTCGCCCGCGTCCACTCCGACGCGGTCGACCTCGTCCTTCTCGACATCGTCATGCCGGGCATGGACGGCTACGAGGTCTGCCGCCAGCTGCGCGCCGACAGGACCACGCAGTACCTGCCGGTGGTCATGATCACCGCGAGCGGGGAGCAGGAGAAGGTGGCGGCGATCGAGGCGGGTGCGGACGACTTCATCGCCAAACCGTTCGATCAGGCCGAGCTGCTCGCACGCGTGCGTTCGCTGCTGCGCATCAAGCGCTACCACGACACCATCGAGGCTCAGGCTGCCGAGCTTGCGGAATGGAACGAACAGCTCGAGCGCCGCGTCGAGGAGCAGGTCACCGAGCTCGAGCGCGTCGGGCGCCTGAGGCGGTTCCTCGCGCCGCAGGTGGCCGATCTGGTCGTCTCGTCGGGCGATGAGTCGTTCCTGGAGAGCCATCGCTGCGAGATCACCGTCGTCTTCTGCGACCTGCGCGGCTTCACCGCCTTCGCCGAGACCGTCGAGCCGGAGGATCTCATGCAGGTCCTCCACCAGTACCACGCCGCGCTCGGGGACCTCGTACACCGCTTCGAGGGGACGCTCGACCGCTTCACCGGCGACGGACTCATCGCCTTCTTCAACGATCCGCTGCCGTGCGCGGACGCGCCAGAGCGCGCCGTCCGCATGGCGGTCGCGATGCGCAATCGCGTCGCCGCCCTCGCCGACGAGTGGCGGCGCATGGGACACGATCTGCAGTTCGCGGTCGGGATCGCACAAGGACACGCCACGCTTGGGCGCGTCGGCTACGAGGGTCGCTTCGACTACACGGCCATCGGGGCGGTGACGAACCTCGCTGCGCGGCTGTGCGCTGAGGCAGCGCCCGGCCAGATCCTCATCAGCCAGCGCGTCTACTCGGCCGCCGAGGACATCGTGACCGCCGATGCCGTCGGTGAGCTCGAACTGCGCGGCTTCTCGCGGCCCGCTCGGGCCTACAACGTCGTCGGCCTCGACGCAGCGCGGGCGTCGGCATGAGCGAGATCGCGGAGTTCGGACTGCGACTGAGCGAGCTCACCGAGCGTGAGCGCGGAGAGCGCTTCGCGAGGCTGCAGGAACGCCTGGTCGCCGTTTGGGGCGCGATGCGGCTCAATGAGCCCGGCGAGTCGATCGTCGTCGTCCCGTCGGTTGCGCCGGACGGCCCCGAGGCGACCGGCGCACAGATGCAGGCCTACGAGGAGCGCTTTCTCTTCCTGCTTCTGCTGCTGCGCGAGCCACGGCTGCGGGTCATTTACGTCACCAGCCGGCCGATCGCCGAGAGCATCATCGAGTACTACCTCGCGCTCCTGCCGGGCGTCATCCCGAGCCACGCACGCCCGCGGCTGCACCTGGTCGCGACGCACGACGGCTCCGCGCGCGCGCTGGCAGTCAAGCTCCTGGAGCGTCCTCGCATCCTGGCGCACATCCGTGAGCTGATACCCGACCGCACGCGCAGCCACCTGGTGCCCTACACCACAACCACCCTCGAGCGCGACCTCGCGCTGGCGCTCGGCGTGCCGCTCTACGGCGCCGACCCGCGCCTGCTGCCGCTAGGCACGAAGACCGGCTGTCGTCGTCTCTTCGCCGCGGCTGGCGTGGCTCATCCTCTGGGGTCCGAGGACATCTACGACCTCGACGGCGTGGTCGATGCGCTCGCCCTGCTGCGCGAAGGGCGGCCGGGGGTGGGCGCGGCGATCGTGAAGCTCAACGAGGGTGTCTCGGGCCGCGGCAACGCGCTTGTCGAGCTGCATGGACTGCCGACGCCTGGGGCGCCGGATGAGCGAGGCGAGCTGCTCGAGCGCGCTCGGGCCATGGCCTTCGAGCACCCGGCAACCGTTCTCGAGGACTACCTGCGTCGCCTGGCCGAGGGCGGCGGGATCGTCGAGGAGCGGGTTGCCGGCGTCGAGGTGCGCAGCCCGAGCGTTCAGTTGCGCGTCACTCCGCTCGGAGAGGTCGAGCTGCTCTCCACGCACGATCAGCTCCTTGGCGGGCCCAGTGGACAGAGCTACCTGGGGTGCCGGTTCCCGGCCGACTTCAGCTACGCCCGCGCGATCACCGAGGAGGCAGCGAAGATCGGGGAGCGCCTGGCCGAAGAGGGTGTGCTGGGCCGTTTCGCCGTCGACTTCGTCGTCGTGCGCGAGGCGCTCGGCACGTGGGCGCCCTACGCGATCGAACTCAACCTTCGCAAGGGCGGGACGACCCACCCGTTCCTCACGCTCCAGTTCCTGACCGACGGAGCGTACGACCCGGCGACGGCGCTGTTCACCGCGCCCAGCGGGCGCGAGAAGCATCTCGTGGCCAGCGATCACGTCGAGTCGGACGTGCTGCGCGGGCTGACGATCGACGATCTCTTTGACATCGTCGTGCGCCGGCGCTTGCACTTCGACCAGGCGCGCCAGACCGGGGTCGTCTTCCACATGATGGGCGCGCTCAGCGAGCTCGGCCGCGTTGGCATGACGGCAGTCGGCGACACTCCCGAGCAGGCGGACGCGATCTTCCGGCGCGCCGAGCGAGTACTGCTCGACGAAGCCCAGCCGCCGCGCGAGCCCGACCTGCCGCCGCTCTAGGTGTTGCGCCTCGGGTGGTTCCGAACTCCCCGGCGCACGCCGCCGCGCCAAGGCGCGTCGCACCTTGCCGCGCCGGTTTACCATGGGATGACCGACCGAGAAGCCCACGGAGGAAGGTGCGATGTCTCGTCTGATTCGCATGGACCAGTCCGGCCACACGACGCTGGCGGAGTGGACGGCCAACGACCCGGAGGCGATCGACGCAGCGGTGCGGGCCTTCCGCGAGGAGCTCGACCGCGGCTACTTCGGGATGGTCTCGACTGGCGAGGGCCAGGCCGAGCAGGTTCGCGAGCTGCCGGTCGACGCCGACCTGGTGATCATGCGGCTGCCGATCTCCGGCGGGTAGTCCGAGCGCAGTGGCCGCCCAGCCGCTCCCCGAACTGGCCGCCGTCCACTGGCGCCCGCGCGTCGACGCGCGGCGCATGGAGCGCACCGGCATGCTGTGGACGGCCGTCACGCTCGCCCACGTCGTCCCGTTCATCGCGGCGGGCATCGTGCTGTTCATCGTGCAACCGCTCGCGCTGCCGGTGAGCCTTGCGAGCTTCGCCCACGCCTGGGTCATCCCCGAGCTCTACGCCCAGCGCGGCGCGAACGTCGTGCGGCGCAAGCGCAGCCGCGCGCCGGCCGATGCCGAGGCGCGATCGGTCGGCCTGCTCGGCGACCTCGTCGGTCACGAGGCGCGCGAGCTGCACGCGAGCACCGGGCTCGTTCCCGAGCGCGGGCGCCTGGGCGTGTGGCTCGTCGGCCCCGCCGGCGCGCTGCTCGTGCGGGAGGGTGGGGGCCGATTCGGGCGGGTCGCGTGCTACTGCGTCGGGGTCAACGACCCCGACCTGCCGTCGGGCGACCGCATCGCCCACCTGCTGCTGGCGCTGCGCTCCGACGAGCAGGGCTTCGCCACCGTGGCCAACCTCGCGTTCAGCGGCGCGCGCTGGCGCCTGCGCCGCCGCCTGGACGCGGCGACGCGCCCCGCGCTGGACGCCGCGCGGCGCATGGACAGGCGGGCCACGCCGTAATCGGCCATTTCCGACCGCGTGGCCGTGGCCTCACCACTCGCCGCAGGTCACCATGTCGCGTATGAGCGCCCCCTCCGCCGTCTCCGCCGCTCGCGTCCTGCTCGTCGAGCGCCGCGACACCGTCGCGCCGCGCGATCCCAACGCCCCGAAGATCCGCCGATACCGTCTCGCCCGCCTGCAGCTCAACGGCCGGGCAGGCGGCCGCGCGCGCTTCGATCACCTGCGCCGCGTCTACGACTGAACGTTGGCGACCGCGACCCGCCGCGGGAGTACCCTAGGAGGCATGGAGAACGAGAAGACCGGCCCGTCGTTCGGCGCGCGGATCCTTGCGGCCATCGTCCTCGCCTTCGCGGCCTGGATCCTCTTCAAGGTGGTCATCGGGATCGTCGCCGGCGTCGCGTACTTCCTGGTGGTCGTCGTAGCGATCATCGCCGTGGTCTGGGCGGTGCGGACGCTGTTCTAGCGGGCCCGGCCCCGTGGAGTTCATCGTCATCGCGTTTTTCTTCGGTCTGGCCGGCGGCGTGGTCGGGAGGATCAAGGGCAGCTCGTTCTTCCTGTGGTTCCTGATCTCGGCGATCCCGCCGTTCGTCGGGCTGCTCGCCGCGATCTTCTATCGCAACGAGTACGACGAGCCGTACCGCCGCTGCCCGGGATGCGGCAAGGTCGTGGCGCTCCACGACGCGCTCTGCACGCGCTGCGGCACGGAGCTCGAGTTCCCCGGCGCGCACGTCCCGACGCCGGTCGAGCCAGCCGCTCGCTGACGGTACACTCGGACCCCGCGAGCCGCCCGGGGCGGCTCGAGCCACATCTACGCACCGAAAGGGGTGAATGCGCATGCGGGCGGTCGATGCCGTGATGGAGTGCCTCAAGGCGGAGGGCGTCGACGTCGTATTCGGCCTTCCCGGCGGCGCGAACATCCCGACCTACGACGCGCTGCACGACGCGGGGATCCGCCACGTGCTCGTCCGCCACGAGGCCGGCGGCGGCCATGCGGCGGAGGGCTACGCGAAGGCGACCGGCAAGGTCGGCGTGTGCCTGGCCACGAGCGGTCCGGGGGCGACGAACGTCGTCACGCCGATCCAGGACGCGATGATGGACTCGGTCGGCACCGTGTTCATCACCGGCCAGGTCCGCACGGACCTGCTCGGGACCGACGGCTTCCAGGAGGCCGACGTGCTCGGCATCACGATGCCGGCCGTCAAGCACTCTTTCATGATCCAGCACCCGCTGGAGATCCCGCGCGCGCTGCACGAGGCCTTCTACCTCGCGCGCACGGGCCGGCCCGGGCCGGTGGTGGTCGACATCCCGACCGACCTCTCGAAGGCCGACATCCCGTATGAGCCGGTCACCGAGGTGCGCCTGCCCGGCTATCAGCCCACCACCGAGGGCAACGCCAAGCAGATCCGCCAGGCCGCCAAGGCACTTGCCGCCTCGCGACGCCCCGTGCTCTACGCGGGCGGCGGCGTGGTCAACGCCAACGCGTCGGCCGAGCTCGTCGAGCTCGCCACCGCCGACCGGTTCCCGATCACCTGCACGCTCATGGGCCTCGGCGCGTTCCCCGCGCCGCACGAGCAGTGGCTGGGGATGCCGGGCATGCACGGGACGCGGACGGCCAACTACGCGATGGACGAGGCCGACCTCATCTGCGCCATCGGTGCGCGCTTCGACGATCGCGTCACCGGCAAGCTGAGCGAGTTCGCCCCGCGCGCGAAGTTCATCCACATCGACATCGATCCCGCCGAGATCTCCAAGAACGTCCCGGCGCACATCCCGATCGTCGGCGACGCGAAGAACATCCTGGCCAAGCTCGCGATCGAGTACCGCGCGCTGCAGGCCGACAGCTCGCGCCTGGACGAGTGGTGGCAGCGCATCCGCGGCTGGCAGGAGCGCCACCCGCTGCGCTACGACGACTCAGCGGACAGCGAGATCAAGCCGCAGTACATGATCGAGGCGCTGCTCGAGGCCACCGGTGGCGACTGCATCCTGACGTCCGACATCGGGCAGCACCAGATGTGGGCGGCGCAGTACTTCCCGTTCAAGCGCGCCCGCCAGTGGATCAACTCCGGCGGCCTGGGCACGATGGGCTTCGGCCTGCCGGCCGCGATGGGCGCCAAGGTCGGCTGCCCCGATCAGGTCGTCGCGTGCATCTCCGGCGACGGCTCGTTCCAGATGAACATCCAGGAGCTCGCCACCTGCGCCGAGGAGGAGATCGACGTCAAGGTGTTCATCATGAACAACGGCTACCTCGGCATGGTGCGCCAGTGGCAGGAGCTGTTCTGGGATCGCCGCTACTCGCACGTCGCGCGCGGGCGCTGGCCGGACTTCGTCAAGGTGACGGAGGGCTTCGGCTGCACCGGGATGCGCTGCACCGACAAGACCACGCTGGTCGACCAGATGCGCGAGGCGCTCGAGACCCCGGGGCCCGTCGTGGTCGACGTCGTGGTGACCGAGGAGGAGAACGTCTACCCGATGATCTCGCCCGGCGCCGCCGCGCGTGACATGGAGGGGTAGCGCGATGGGCGAGCCAGGAACCAAGCACGAGGTCATCAGCCTCGAGGATCTCGAGGCCGCGGGCGGCATGCGCACGGGGCGCAAGCACGTCCTCTCCATCCTCGTCGAGAACAAGCCGGGTGTCCTGACCCGCATCGCCGGGCTCTTCGCGCGGCGCGGGTTCAACATCGACACCCTGACCGTCGGGCCGACCGACGACGATCACCTGTCGCGCATCACGCTCACCGTCGACGGCGCGCTGCACCCGATCGACCAGGTGACCAAGCAGCTGCACAAGCTCGTCAACGTCCTGAAGATCCGCGACCTCGAGCCCGCCGACACCGTCGCGCGCGAGCTCGCGCTGTTCAAGGTCGCCGCCGACGGCACCCAGCGCGCCGAGGTGATGCAGATCTGCGAGATCTTCCGCGGCAAGGTCGTCGACGTCGCCCGCCGCTCGATCATCGTCGAGGTGACCGGGACGACCGACAAGGTCGAGGCGTTCGAGCGCATGGTGCGGCCGTTCGGGCTGGTTGAGATGATGCGGACGGGCGAGATCGCGATCTCCCGCGGACGAGGAGAGACGTAGGCTGCTGCGCGTCGCCGCGGAGTTCGCGCCGGTCGCCGCGCTGCTGACGCTCGCGCCGGGCGCGGCGACGGCGATGGTCGTGCGCAGCGCCGTGCGCGGCGGGCGCCGCGAGGCGCTGCTGACGACGGTCGGCAACTCGGTCGGCGTGCTGGCGTGGGGCGGCTTCGCCGCGGTGGGGATCGCCGCGGTCGTGGCGGCGTCGGCGGAGGCGTTCACCGCGGTCAAGCTCGTCGGTGCCATCGTGCTGATCGTCCTCGGCGTGCAGTCGCTGCGCGGGCATCGCGGCGCGACGGCGCGGCCCGCGCCCGCGCACGGGGCGCCGCTGCGCGACGGCCTGGTGACGAGCCTCGCGAACCCCAAGCTCGCGGTCTTCTTCGCGGCGCTCTTCCCGCAGTTCGTGCCCGCCGGCGAGCCCGTGCTGCCCGCCGCGCTGCTGATGGCGGCGACGATCGTCGCCTTCGACCTCGTCTGGTACTCGACGCTGGCCTACCTCGTCGCCCGCGCTCGGCGGGCGTTCGTCGAGGGCCCGTGGATGCGCCGCTTCGAGCGGATGACCGGCGCGGTGCTCGTCGGGCTCGGGGTGCGGCTGGCGCTCGAGCGCCGCTAGGAGACGGCGGGCGCGGGCGTCTGCGTCGCGGCGGGCGCCTCGGCGGGGGCCTGCGCCTCGGGCTCCGCCGCCGGCGCGGGGCGCTCCCAGTCGCGCAGCAGCAGCGTCGAGGCGCCGACGCCGGCGACGAGCGCCGCCAGTGCCCACCCGGCTCCCTTGCGCTCGGTGCCGAGCGCGGCGTCGAGCGACGCGGGGCCGGGACCGACCTCGGTGATCGCCAGCACCGCCGCGATGATCGACGCCGTGTGCTCCCAGCCGTTGTCGGTCACCCAGGGACCGTTGGGCTGGTGGACGGTGCGGATCGCCGTCGTCATGACGCCGGTGATCCCCGCGGCGGCCGCGGGCGTCGCCAGGCCGAGGGCGAGCAGCGCGCCCGAGCCGGCCTCGACCGCGCCGGCCCGGATGGCGTGCTGGCGGCCCGGGCGCAGCCCGAGCGACTCCATGAAGCCGCCGGTGCCGTCGGGGCCGTAGCCCCCGAACCAGCCGAAGAGCTTCTGGGTCCCGTGGCCGATGAAGAGCCCGCCCAGGAGCAGGCGCGCGATGAGGATGAAGAGCTTCATGGTGTATCCGGTGAGTCGTCGTCCGGCGGCAAATCGCGCCCGCCCTCGTCGCCGGCGGACAGCTCGCGCTCGAGCACCGGCTCGCTGGCCGCCAGCTCGCGCGCCGCGTCGGCGGCCGCCAGCTCGCGCTCACGCTCGCGCGCTTGCCTGCGACGCTCTTCCCGCTCGCGGCGGTCGGCGCCGTCCTCGACCGACTGGATCAGGGGCTTGATGAGGTCGATCGGGATCGGCAGCACGATCGTCGAGTTCTGGTTGGCGCCGACCTCGAGCAGCGTCTGCAGGTAGCGCAGCTGCAGCGCGGCGGGGTTGCCGCTCATGATCTCGGCGGCGTCGAAGAGGCGCTCGGAGGCCTGGAACTCGCCCTCGGCGTTGATGATCTTCGCGCGGCGCTCGCGCTCGGCCTCGGCCTGGCGCGCCATGGCGCGCTGCATGCCCTGTGGGATGCCGACGTCCTTGATCTCGACCGTGGTGACCTTGACGCCCCAGGGGTCGGTCTGGTCGTCGATGATCTGCTGCAGGCTCTCGTTGAGCTGCTCGCGCTCGGCGAGGAGCATGTCGAGGTCGGCCTTGCCGAGCACGGAGCGCAGGGTCGTCTGGGCGATCTGCGACGTCGCGGCGCGGACCTTCTCGACCTCGACGACCGACTTGACGGGGTCGATGACGCGGAAGTAGGCGACCGCGTTGACCTTCGCAGGCACGTTGTCGCGCGTGATGAGGTCCTGGGGCGGGATGTCGAAGGTCACCGTGCGCAGGTCGACACGGACCATGCGATCGACGATCGGGATGAGCAGCACGATCCCGGGGCCCTTCTGCCCGATCAGGCGCCCGAGCCGGAAGACGACCGCGCGCTCGTACTCGCGCAGGATGCGGATCGAGGCGCCCGCGACGGCGATGGCGAGCGCGAGGATGATGAGGACAGCGACGATGACGGCGGTCATGCCTCGAGCTCCCACTCCTCGGCGCGGCGGACCGACAAGACCATGCCCTGGACGCGGTCGACCACGACGGGGTCTCCGACCTCGAGCGTCTCCGGCAGGCACGGCTTGGCGCGCCACAGCGCGCCGTCGACGAAGACCTGGCCGAGCGGTGCCGGTGCGCTGCGCACGACGCCGACGTGGCCGATCAGGCCCTCGGCGCCGGTGACCGCGCGCGGGCGCGCCGCCTTGAGCGTGGCGCGCGCGATGATCGCCAGCAGCGCCAGCGAGGCGACCGCGACGATCACGGCGACCGCTACGACGAGCGCGGTGCCACCGCCCGAGCCGTCGACCGCGATCGCGGCGCCGGCGACGAGCGCGATCACGCCGGCCAGTCCGAGCGCTCCGAAGCTGGGCAGGTGGGCCTCGGCGATCAGGAGACCTGTGCCGATGCCCAGCAGTGCGATGCCCAAGAGGACCATGGCTCTGCCTCCATCGTACTCCCGCGCGATCGCCGGATCGCCCGCATAGACTGCCGGGGGATGCCCCCCGCGCTGCTGCACGCCGCCGGCCGCCCGCTGCTGCGTGCCGGCGACCGCGATCGGCTGCGCGCCCACGCCACCGAGGCGGTGCGCCGGGCGCGCCGCACCGGCGAGTGCCTGCTCGCGGTCACCGTCGCGCTGGGCTCCGATGCCGACCCGACCGCGATCGCGGTCGCCTCGCGACGCGCGGGCGAGGACTGGTTCTGCTTCGAGCATCCCGACCACGATCGCTTCGCGCTCGCCGCGCTCGGGCGCGCTACCGCGCTCGACGAGCACGGGCCGCGGCGCTTCGAGCGCGTCGCCGCCCGCTGGCGCGCGCTCGTCGCCGACGCGGTGTGCGACGACGGCGGCGCGCTCGCCGTCGGCGGCTTCGCCTTCGCGCCCGACGGTGGCCGCGCGCCGCACTGGGCGGGCTTCCGGCCGGCGTCGCTGCACGTGCCGGAGGTCGCGCTCGCGCGCCGCGGCGAGCGCGCGACGCTCACGCTGGCCGCGGTGGCGGCGCCCGACGACGACGCCGATGCGCTGGCGACGCGGCTGCAGGCGCGCGCCGAAGAGCTGCGCACCGCGCCGCTGCCGCTGCTGGACCCCGATCCGGCAGGTCGCTTTCGCGTGGTCAGCGCGATGCCACCCGAGCACTACGAGTCCGCCGTGGCGCGCGCGGTCGAGCGCATCCGCGCCGGCGCGCTGGACAAGATCGTCCTCGCGCGCGAGGTGCAGGTCCACGCGCCGCGCCCGCACGACGTCCCCGCGGTCGTCGGCGTGCTGCGCGAGGCCTTCCCGTCGTGCTTCACGTTCTGCGCCGGGCGCGGCGACGCCGCTTTCGTGGCCGCGACGCCGGAGCTGCTCGTGCGCCGCGAGGGCCTGCGCGCCGGCACGCTCGCGCTCGCGGGCTCGACGCGCCGCAGCGCCGACCCGGCGGTCGACGACCATCTCGGCGAGCAGCTGCTGCAGTCCGACAAGGACCGCGAGGAGCAGGCGATCGTCACGCGGCGCATCGTGCGTGCCCTGCGGCCGCTGAGCGTGTGGGTGACCGCCGCGGACGAGCCGGTGCTCGCACGCATGGCCAACATCCAGCACCTCGCGACGCCGATCCGCGCGCAGCTCGCGCGGCCGGTGGGCGCCGTCGAGCTGGCGGGCCTGCTGCACCCGACGCCGGCCGTCGGCGGCGAGCCGTTCGCCGCCGCCGAGCCGCTCATCCCCGCCCTCGAGGGCCTCGACCGCGGCTGGTACGCGGGGCCGGTCGGCTGGACGGACGCCAACGAGGACGGCGAGTTCTGCGTCGCCCTGCGCTGCGCCCTGCTCACCGGGGCCGTCGCGCGCTGCTACGCGGGCGTCGGCGTCGTGCGTGACTCCGATCCGGCCGCCGAGCTGGCCGAGACGGAGGTCAAGCTCCAGGCGCTGCTGCCGGTGCTGGCCGGCTAGCGCCGGCCGCCCAGCCAGCGGCCCCGCCTCCGGGGCGGCGGCTCGACGTCGCCGGCGGCCTCGCGAGCCGTGGCGAGAAGCGCCTCGCAATCGGCGCCTGGGGCGCTCCAGGCGAGCCGGTGCAGTGCGAGGTAGAGCTCGCCGGCGGGGCAGCAGGCCAGCAGCTCGACGACGCCCGCCTCCTGCGCGGCGGCCATGGTGGGTTCGTAGTCGCAGTCGTACCAATGCGCGGCGACCTCCTCTGCCGGCAGCAGGCGCTCCCGCGCGCGCATCAGGTCGTGGCCGTGGGCCTTGATGGCCTGCAGCAGCTCGGCGTAGCTTCGCTCCGACAGGCACGGCACCCGCACGCCCGCGCGCGCCCGCCGCAGCCCGCTCTCGTCCAGCACGCGGTCCTCGGCCTCCGCGAGCAAGAGGTCGGCCGCCTGCGTGCCCGGGTGCACCGGGTAGGCGACCTCGAGCCGGGTCACGTTTGCGTCGATGACCTCGACGCCGGACCGGCGCGCCGCCGCGACGCGCTTGTGGCCGTCGACCACGAAGTACGCCTGGTCGACCTGCACGACCTCGATCGGCGGGAACGCCCCGTCCGGGAAGGCCCGCGCCACGCCGCCGACGCGCACGGCGAGGTCCCGCCGCATCGGGTGAAAGCACCGATCGAAGTCGCAGCAGCGGTCGAGCGTGCCGACGATCCGGTCGATCTCGATCGCGCGCGTGCCGACGTGACTCTCGCCGCTCGACCGCAGCCGGCGACGGATGTCGTCGAGCTCGAGGAGCTCGCCGCAATGGGGCATGACGCGATTGTGACGAGCCGCCGCGCCCGGCTGACGCCCCGCGCGTCCGCGCGCCCGCGCCCCGCGCGCGCGCCGCGCGCCGCGCGACCGCTCAGCGTCCCGCGCGCCGCCACACCGCGACGACCTCGCGGACGGTCGCCTGGCGGTAGGACACGCGGGAGTCGAGTGGTCGGACGCTGAGGTGGAAGCGCCCCGAGTCGACCTGGTCGAGCTCGACGACCAGCGCGTGGAAGCGCCGGCCCTTCTTGTCGACCTCGACGATGTCGCCTGGCCCGATGCCCTTCGAGCTGCGCCGCGACGCGGCGGTCGGCGGAGGTGCGGGAAGCAGGCTGGTCTGGGTCATGGCCGCTCGAAGCTAGCGCGCGCGGCGGACGGTGCAAGACGCGTCCCAACCGCGTCCCACACGCGACGGTGCAGCGCCACGTTCTCGGCGCGATCGGTGCGCGCGTGCAGCAGCGTGCCGGGCGCCTCGCGGATCGCGGAGAGGTCGGTCACCGGCTCGTGGACCAGGCCGAACAGGGCGGCGACGCGCTCGGCGTCGAGGCCCGTGGGCGTCGCCATGTGCTGCTCGTAGGCGTCGTGCTGCGTGGCGACGGAGAGGAAGTCGAAGATCCCGCCGCCGCCGTTGTCGACGAGCACGATCGTCAGGCCGATGCCCAGCCGCGACGCGCACAGCAGCGCGCCGAGGTCGTGCGCGAGGGCGACGTCGCCGAGGTGGACGACCACGCGCGCGCCCGTCGCGGCGGCGCCGAACGCCGCCGCGAGCGTGCCGTCGATGCCGTTGGCGCCGCGGTGGGCGAGCACGCGCGGCGCGTCGCTCACCGGCCAGAACGTCTCGACGTCGCGCACGGGCATCGACGAGGCGGTGAAGACGGTCACCTCGGGTGGCAGGCCCGCCAGCGCGCGCGCCACGCCCGGCTCGCTCAAGCCGTCGCCCAGCGCGTCGGCGATGCCGTCGGCCGCGGCCGCGTCGGCGGCGCGCCAGGCGTCGAGCCACGCCGACGCGCGCGGCGGCCCGCTCTGAGCGCTCGCCCACGCGGCCGGGTCGGCGTCGAGGACCTCGGTCACCACGCCGGCCGGGTCCTGCCACGCGCCCTCCGGATCGAACGCGACCTGCCGGGCGCCTTCGAGGCCGCCGAGCCACTGGCGCAGCGGCTTGGACGTGGGCAGGTCGCCCACCCGAACGACGACGTCGGGGCGGTGCGCCGCGGCGAAGCCGGCATCGCGCAGCAGCGCGTCGTAGTGGGCGACCGCCGCCGGCCCGCGGCGCGCGCCCGAGAGCGGATCGGCGAGCAGCGGCGCGCCCAACGCGGAGGCTGCCGCGGCGAGCGCCTCGGGTAGGCCGTCGTCGCGCTCGTGGCGCCCGGCGACGATCACCGCGCGCTCGCCGACCTCGAACTCGATCGGGCGCGGGGCTGCGCGCCGGCGCGCGCGCGCGAGCGGCTCGTCCGCGACCGCGGGCAGCGGCTCGTCGAGCACCAGCGGCTCGCGCAGCGGGACGTTCAGGTGCACCGGGCCGGGCCGCCCCCCGACCGCGGTCTCGTAGGCGCGAAACGCCAGCTGGCGGATCCAGCGCAGGCGCTCGGGCGTCGCGCGGTGGGTGCCGACCTCGAAGAACCACTTCGCGGCGGCGCCGTACAGCTTGATCTGGTCGATCGTCTGCCCGGCGCCGACCTCGCGCAGCTCGGCCGGGCGGTCGGCGGTGAGGACGATCAGCGGCACGCGCGCCTCGCGCGCCTCGATCACCGCCGGCAGGTAGTGCGCCGCGGCGGTCCCGCTCGTGCACGCGACTGCGGCCGGACGGCCGGTCTGCTTGCCCACGCCGACGGCGAAGAAGCCCGCGACGCGCTCGTCGACGTGCGACCACGTCGGCAGGCCCGGCTGGCGCGCCAGCGTCAGCACGAGCGGCGTCGAGCGGGAACCCGGCGACGTGCACGCGCCGGCCAGCCCGCAGCGCGCGAGCTCGTCGACGAACGCGCGCAGCAGCAGGTAGGTGTCGATGGTCTCGGTCAAGATGAGCGCCGATGCCGGCCACCGTCGTCCTCCTTCACGGCTTCGCCGGTACCGGGCGCGCCTGGGATGCGGTGATCGAGCGGCTGGACCGCGAACGCTATAACGCGCTCGCGCCCGACCTCCGCGGCCACGGCGACGCGCGCGAGGCGCGGCCGATCACCTTCGACGCGGTCGTGGCCGACGTGCTGGCCGCCGCGCCGCCGCGGTTCGCGCTCTGCGGGTACTCGATGGGCGGCCGGATCGCGCAGCACGTCGCGCTCGCCGCGCCCGAGCGAGTCGAGCGCCTCGTGCTCGTCGCCACCACCGCCGGGATCGAAGACGACGCCGAGCGCGCCGCCCGCCGCGCCGACGACGAGCGCCTCGCGGCCTTCGCCGAACAGGCCACGATCGAGACGTTCGCCGATTGCTGGGCGGCCCAGCCGCTCTTCGCCGGCACGCCACCCGAGGCCGCGCGGATCTGGCGTGAGGACCTGCTGCGCAACGACCCTCGCGGCCTCGCGGCCGTCCTGCGCGGCCTGGGCACCGGCGCGATGGCGCCGCTATGGGACCGCCTGCCGACGCTCACGATCCCGGCGACGGTCCTCGCCGGCGCCGACGACCCGAAGTTCGTCGCGCTCGGCGAGCGGCTCGCCACCGCGCTGCCCGCGGCGCAGCTCGAGATCGTCCCCGCCGCCGGCCACGGCCTGCCACGCGAGGCGCCCGCAGCGATCGCGGCAGCGCTCTAGACCCCGAGCCCCGGCTGCTCGGGCACGGCGATCGCCCCGTCCTCCACCGGCAGCACGGTCAGCTCGTCGGCGAAGAGGCCGAGCGTCCCCAGCCCGCAGGCGGCGGTCGTCTTCAGCGCGGCCGCGCAATGCACGGCTGCGGCGATGCCGAGCGGGCCGTCGAAGGTCGAGGCGAGGTAGACGTCGGCGCCCGACTGGCGCACCAGCGCGGCCTGCGCGAGCAGGCGCGAGATGCCGCCGCAGCGCGAGACCTTCAGGCAGACCGCATCGGCGACCTTGGCCGTCAGCGAGCCCGGGTCCGCGGCGGTCTCGTCCATCGCCACGCGCACGGCGACGCGGTCGCGGACCTGGCGCATGGCCTGCACGCCGTGGACGGGCTCCTCGACGAGCTCCAGGCCGGCGGGCGCGAGCGCCTCGATCGCGGCCACCGCCTCGTCGACCTCCCAGGCGCCGTTGGCGTCCAGGCGCAGCTCGATCTCCGGCCCGATGGCCGCGCGCACGGCGGCGACGCGCCCGGCGTCGTCGCCGATGCCGACCTTGACCTTCACGCACGAGTACCCCGCCTTCGCCGCAGCTGCCGCCTGCTGGGCGGCGTGCGCGCGATCCTCGGCGGCGATCGTCGCGTTGACGCGGACCTCGGTGTCCGGATCGTCGGCGATCAGCGAGCACACCGGCTTGCCCTCGCGGTTGCCGGCGAGGTCCCACAGCGCGAGGTCGACCGCCGCGAGCGCCTGCGGCACGTCGGCCACGATGCGGCAGCGCTCGAGCAGGTCGCCGGCGGGGCTGCCGTCACCGCCGCGCAGCAGCTCCTCGTAGGCGTCGAAGGCGTCGCGGACCTTGGCCTGCGAGACCCCGTCGTAGGGCTTCAGCGGGGCCGCCTCGCCCCAGCCGACGGCCCCGTCGCGGTCGCGCAGGCGCAGCAGCAGCAGCTCGCGGGTCCGGAGGGTGCCGAAGGCGGTCGGGATCGGGTCGGCGAAGGTCAGCGTGACCGTGGCGACGCGGACGTCCATCAGCTCGCCAGCAGCCCCGCCGACAGCAGCACGCAGAAGGCGAGCTGGAGCATCCCGGTGCGCGCCAGCGCGCGGTTGAGGGTCGGGCCGTCGGCGTGCTGGCGCACCAAGCGGACCAGGCCGACGGCAACCGGGAGCAGCACGAGCGGCAGCAACAGCCACGCCGACAGCGTCCCCGCGACCCAGGGCACCGGCGCAGTGACGAAGGCGCCGTAGACCATGAGTCCGTACAGGGTACGCGTGCGCTCGCGACCGAGTCGTACGGCCAGGGTGCGCTTGCCCGCGCGCCGGTCGGTCTCGAGGTCGCGGACGTTGTTGACGACCAGGATCGCGGCGGCGAGCAGCCCGACCGGGACCGCGAGGACGAACGCCTCCCACGTCACCTGCTCGGCCTGCACGTAGTAGGAGCCGGTCACCGCCACGATGCCGAAGAACGCGAAGACGAAGACCTCGCCGAGCCCCTCGTAGCCGTAGGGCCGCGGGCCACCGGTGTAGAGCACGCCGGCGAGGATCGACGCGGCGCCGATGGCCAGCAGGATCGGGCCGGCGAGGTAGACGAGGTAGACGCCGCACAGAACCGCGGCACCGAAGGAGACGTAGGTGGCGACGAGCACCTGGCGCGGCGGCACGAGGCCGCCGGCGGTGACGCGCACGGGCCCGAGGCGATCCTCGGCGTCGGCGCCGCGGCGCGCGTCGGAGTAGTCGTTGGAGAGGTTGGTGCCGACCTGGATGAAGATCGCGCCGACGAGCGCAGCGATGAACCCGCCGACGCGCAGGTCGCGCTCGGTGGCCGACAGCGCCGTCCCGACGAGCACGGGCGCGACCGCCGCGGGCAGCGTCCGCACGCGCGCGGCCATGATCCAGATGCGGATGCTCGACACGCGCTAGGGGCGCCTTGGGAACTTCGAGAAGTCGGGAGCGCGCTTCTCCTTGTAGGCCTCCCGGCCCTCGCGCGCCTCGTCGGACGCGTAGAAGAGCAGGTTGGTGTCGTGGGCGAGCTGCTGGACCCCGGCATAGCCGTCCTCGTGGGCGTGGAAGCTTGCCTTCACCAGCCGCAGCGCGAAGGGCGAGAGCGCGAGCATCTCGCGACACCAGGCGACCGTCTCCTCCTCGAGGTCGTCGAGGGGCACGACGGTGTTGACGAGGCCCATGGCGAGCGCCTGCTGCGCGTCGTACTGGCGGCACAGCAGCCACACCTCCTTCGCGCGCTTGGTGCCGACGAGGTCGCGCAGCAGCGATGCGCCGAAGCCGCCGTCCCACGAGCCCACGCGCGGGCCGGTCTGCCCGAAGCGCGCGTTGTCGGCGGCGATGGTCAGGTCGCAGACGAGGTGCAGCACGTGGCCGCCGCCGACCGCGTAGCCGGCGACCATCGCGACGACGGGCTTGGGCAGGCGGCGGATCTGGACGTGCAGGTCGGTGACGTGAAAGCGCCCGACGCCGCTGCCCGGCTCGGTCTCGTAGCCCTGGTCGCCGCGCACGCGCTGGTCGCCGCCCGAGCAGAAGGCCAGCGCCCCCTCGCCGGTGAGGATGATCACGCCGACCGAGCTGTCCTCGCGCGCGCGCTCGAAGGCCGTCGACAGCTCGACGACCGTCTGCGGGCGGAAGGCGTTGCGGACCTCGGGGCGGTCGATGGTGATCTTCGCGATCCCGTCGCCGCTGAGCTCGTAGCGGATGTCCTCGTACTCGCCGCCCGCCGGCGTCCAGGTCACTGGCATGGGCCGGCAGGTTATTCAGCCCCAGACTTCGGCAGCCACGCGCCCGACGACCTCCAGCTTGGCCCACTGCGCGTCGGCCGGCAGCGCGTTGCCCTCGGCGACCGACGCGAAGCCGCACTGCGGGCTGAGCGCGAGCTGGCCGACGTCGGCGTGCCGGGAGGCGCGCTCGATCTCGCGCAGCAGGACCTCGCGCGTCTCGACCTCGGGGTCCTTGCTCGACACGAGGCCGAGCACGGCGATCGGCCCGCCGCGCGGCAGGTGGCGCAGCGCGGAGTAGTCGCCGGCGCGAGTGGGGTCGTCCCACTCCAGCAGGAACACGTCGTAGGGCAGTTCGGTGAAGATCGCCTCGGCCACCGGCTCCAGCGAGCCCTCGTAGATCCACATCGATCGGAAGTTGCCGCGGCAGATGTGCATGCCGAACGTGACGTCGGCCGGGAAGCCCTCGATCACCCGGCGGTCGAGGTCCAGGGCCTTGGCCAGGAACGCGTCGGGGTCGATCCCCTGGCGCACGATCGCGTACTCGCGCGCGCCGGCGTCGACGAGCTGCACGTAGCTGGGGAAGTCGAGCTGCACGTAGCGCGCGCCGGCGCCGATCGCCTCGCCGATCAGCTCGCGCTGGATCGCGAGCGTGGCCTCGAGCAGCTCGTCGTGCGAGGCGTAGGAGCCGCCCTCGTCGAAGAACGCGCTCGGCAGGAACCACGACGCGGCAGGCAGCGAGACCTTGAACGGGTGGTCGGTGATGGCGCGCAGCCGATCGGCCTCGCGAGCCAGCGGCGAGTCGACCTTGCGCAGGCGCCCGCCGATGCGCGGCACGCCGGTGTAGGTCACCTTCTCACCGGCGGCGTTGCGGAAGCGCACCGGGACGGGGTCGGGCTCGATGCCCTCGATCGCGTCGTAGAAGGAGTGCGTGAAGGCCGCGCGCCCGAACTCGCCGTCGGTGACGACGTCGAGGCCGAGATCGATCTGGCGCGCGACCGCCGCGCGGACCTCCTCGTCGAGGACCTCCTCCGGCACGCCGCCGTCGAGCAGCCGCTGGGGGCGCAGCAGGCTGCCGACGACCTCGGCGCGCGCTGGACGACGAGCGCTCACGCCGACGATCTTCTCAGGATCCCTGATAGGGCGGCGACGGGTCGTGGCGCGTGGCTCGGTACGGTCCCGTGCCGTGCTCGTCGATGCCTGGCTGCCGCGGGCCGCAGCGCGCCATCCGGACCGCCTCGCGATCAACGCGCTGACCTACGCCGAGCTGCTCGCCGAGGTCGACGCGACCGCGCGGCGCCTGGCCGGCCGCGGCGTGCGCCCGTTCGACCACGTCGGCATCGCGCTGCCGCCCGGCGAGGGCTTCTGCGTCGCGCTGCACGCGGTCCTGCGCCTCGGCGCGGTCGCCGTCCCGGTCGACGTTCGTCTCAGCGCGCGCGAGCGCGCGCGCGTGATCGAGGGTACGACCGAGGTGATCGACGGGGCGGTGATCGGCACGCCGGCCGCCGAGGCGCGCCTGCGCGAGCGCCATGACCTCGACGCACCGGCGATCGTCGTCCACACCTCGGGCACGAGCGGCGCGCCGAAGCGCGTCGAGCTGACCTTCGGCAACTGGCTGTGGAGCGCGCTGGGCTCCGCGGTCGCTCTCGGTCTCGATCGCGAGGAGCGCTGGCTGTGCGCGCTGCCGCTGTCGCACGTCGGCGGCCTGTCGATCGTCATGCGCTCGGCGATCTACGGCACGACCGCGCTCGTGCACGAGCGCTTCGACACCGAGCGCGTGCTCGCCGCGCTCATGGACGACGGGCCGACGATCGTCTCGCTCGTGCCCACGACGCTTCAGCGCTTGCTCGACGCCGGCCTGCGCCACCCGCCGACGCTGCGCTGGGCGCTGCTCGGCGGCGCCCCGGCGACCAACGCGCTGCAGGGCCGCGCCGCCGCCGCCGGCGTGCGGGTCGCACCCACGTACGGGCTGACCGAGGCGTGCTCGCAGGTCACGACGCTCGGCGCGCCGCTGTTCTGCACGAAGGTGCGGGTCGCCGGCGACGCGGAGATCCTCGTCAGCGGTCCGACCGTCGCCCCGAAGTCGGGCCCGTCGATCGCCACGGGCGACCTCGGCGAGTGGGGGCCCGACGGCGCGCTGCGGATCCTCGGCCGCAAGGCCGACACGATCATCTCCGGCGGTGAGAACGTCGCGCCGGCCGAGGTCGAGGCGGTGCTCGAGGCCCATCCCGACGTCTTCGAGGCTGCCGTGCACGGCCGCGCGCACCCGGAGTGGGGCGAGGCGGTCGTCGCGACGGTGGTCGCCGAGCCCGACATCGAGGCCGACGAGCTGCGCGCGTGGTGCGCCGCGCGGCTGGCCTCGTTCAAGGTGCCCAAGGAGATCGCGTTCACCACGACGCTGCCGCGCACGGCGTCGGGCAAGCTCGTGCGGAGGGACCTGTGATGGCTGATCAGCGCGCGGAGATGCTCGATCGCTGGGAGACGATGGCCGCGGGCTGGAAGGCGACGCGGGCGAGCTTCCAGCACATCGTCGAGCCGGTCTCGCAGTGGATGGTGCAGGCGATCCACCCGCAGCCGGGCCACCGCGTGCTGGAGCTCGCCGCCGGCCTGGGCGACACGGGGCTGATGGCCGCGCAGCTCGTCGCGCCCGGCGGCAGCGTGATCATCACCGACGGCACCGCGGGCATGATCGCGGCGGCCGGCGAGCACGCCGAGGAGGTCGGCGCGACGAACGTCGAACTACGGACCATGCAGGCCGAGTGGATCGACCTCCCGACGGCGTCCGTCGACGGCGTGCTGTGCCGCTTCGGCTACATGCTGCTCGTCGATCCGGAGGCCGCGCTGCGCGAGACGCGGCGCGTCCTGAAGCCGGGCGGGCGCGTCGCGCTCGCCGTGTGGGACGACCTCGCGCTGAACCCGTGGATGGGCGTCATGCGCGACGCGCTGGTGACCGCGGGCCTCGCGCCGGCGGCGGTGCCCGAGGGGCCCGGGCCGTTCGCCCTGGCGTCGCCCGATGCGGTGCGGGAGCTGCTCGAGACGGCGGGCTTCGACGACATCGAGGTCGAGCCGATGGACCTCGACTTCGACTTCCCGAGCCTCGACGCGTGGTGGGACCACGTCATGCAGACGTCGGGGTCGACCGTCGAGATCGTGCGCGGCCTCGCTCCCGCCGAGCACTACAAGCTGCGTGATCTCGTCGATGCCGGGTATGCCCCCTACGTGCGCGACGACGGCTCATTGCATGCGCCTGCCCGGGCGCTGGTGGCGGCCGCCACCGCGTAGGAGCCTGGTCCATGCGCCGCTTCGCCGACCGCGTCTTCGCGTTCTACTGGGGCCAGGGCATCGCCGACGACGTCCCGGCGCTGACCTACTACCTCGTGCTGTCGCTCGCTCCGGTGGCGCTTGGGCTCGCGGCGCTCGAGGCGCTGCTGCTCTCCGACACCCAGTCGGCTTTGACCGTGGCCGACGGGCTGAACCGCTTCCTGCCCGACGCCGTGCACAGCGACATCCGCCACCTGGTGCTCGGCACCCGCGACAACTCGCCGGTGCTGCTGTGCCTGGCGATGGTCACGATGCTGTGGACGACGTCGGGCGCGATCGGCGTCATCGAGCGCTGCGAGTCGCGCCTGCTGGACTGCGACCGCCACCACGTGATCGTCGGGCGGCTGCGCAACATGGCGCTCGGCGCGGGGATCGCGCTGATGGTCATCGCGGCCAGCGCGACGGCGCCGGTCATCGGCGATGCCGCCGACGCGCTCGACATCCGCAGCTCGCTGCCGGGCTGGCTGCTCGTCGTGCTCAACACGCTCGGCTCGATCCTCGTCTTCGCGCTGCTCTACCACTGGGCGCCGCGCGCCCGGCCCAACTGGCGCGCGTGCCTGCTCGGCGCGGTGCCGGCGGGCATCGCGATCCAGGCCGTGCCGAGCGTGGTGGGGCTGTACTTCGGCGCGGGCGCCGGCTTCGCCGCGGTGCGGCTGTTCCTGCTGCTGGCCGTGATCCTGCTCGGGCTCTACGTCATCGCGCTGTGCGTGCTCGTGGGAGCGGGGATCACCGTCGGGTCCGAGCTGCGCCGCCTGGATAGGATCCGCCGCCCATGTACTACGACGACGACGCAGACCTCACCCTCCTCGACGGCAAGACCGTTGCCATCATCGGCTTCGGCTCCCAGGGTCACGCCCACGCCCTGAACCTCAAGGACTCGGGGGTCGACGTGGTCGTCGGCCTGCGCTCTGGCTCGTCTTCGGTCGAGGCCGCGCGCTCGGCCGGGCTCGAGGTGCTGGATGTCGCCGACGCGGCGTCGCGTGGCGACATCGTCATGGTGCTCGTGCCCGACGAGCTGCACCACGACGTCTACGAGAACGAGATCCGCGACGGGGTCGCTCCGGGGAACACGCTGCTGTTCGGGCACGGGTTCTCGGTGCACTACGGCGAGGTGGAGCCGCCCCCCGGCGTGGACGTCGGGCTCGTGGCACCGAAGGGGCCCGGGCACCTGGTGCGCCGGCAGTACGTGGAGGGCAGCGGGGTGCCGTGCCTCGTGGCGGTCGCGCAGGACGCCTCGGGTTCTGCCTTGGCCCTGACGCTCGCGTATGCGAAGGGGATCGGCGGCACGCGCGGCGGCGTGATCGAGACCACGTTCAAGGACGAGACCGAGACCGACCTCTTCGGCGAGCAGGCCGTGCTGTGCGGCGGCGCGTCGGAGCTGGTGCAGGCGGGCTTCGAGACCCTCGTCGAGGCGGGCTACGACCCGCAGATGGCGTACTTCGAGTGCCTGCACGAGCTCAAGCTGATCGTCGACCTCATGTACGAGAAGGGCCTTCAGGGGATGCGCTTCTCGATCTCCAATACGGCCGAGTACGGCGACTACACGCGCGGCAAGCGCGTCATCACCGACGAGACGCGCGCGAAGATGCGCGAGATCCTCGCCGAGATCCAGTCGGGCGACTTCGCGCGCGAGTGGATCGCGGAGAACCGCGCCGGGCAGGAGAACTTCAAGCGCATGCGCGCCGAGCAGGCCGGCACGCAGGTCGAGTCCGTGGGCGCGGAGCTGCGCTCGCACATGGACTGGATCAAGCCGAGCTTCTGATTCCTGACTCGTTCTCTACGGAATCACCTACTTTGGTGATCGTCTGCGCGACCGCCGCCGGCTCGCGTTTGATCTGACGGTGGGTGAAGCGCAGCGCACGGTGGCCGGCGCGCGCGAGGATCGCGTCCCGCTCGCGGTCGCGCTCGAAGGCGGCGCGCGAGCGGTGGAACTGGTAGCTGTCGGCCTCGACGACGAGCCGCTGCGCGGGCCAGTAGAAGTCGACTTCGAGGCCTTCGACCCAAGCGTTGACGAGCGGCCGGGGGAGGCCGTGGTCGTCGCAGATGGCGAGCATGAGCTCCTCGAGGGTGCTCTTGGTGAGGGTGGTGCCGGCGCGGTGTTGCTGCAGCGCGCTTGCCAGCACGCCCGCACCACGTTCTCCTCGGTGCCTGTCCACCGCAGCTTGCAGCGCTCTCAGATCGAAGAGCTCCAGGACCTCGGCCTGGTCGAGCGCTCGCTCGAGTGCGCGGCGAGGCAATGAGGAAGCGAGGTCGAGGAGGGTGCGGGCGGGGGTGGTGACCCGGATGCAGTCGTGCTCTGTGACCTCGTCGTCGCGCAGGCTCGCGGCCCGGTGGATCCGCAGTCGCGATCGCTTCGCGCGGCCGCCCGCGCCGTTGACGGTGACATCGATCCTGGTCGCGCTCGTGGGGCGGAGTCCCCAGAGCGCGGCGGCCGAGGCGTGGCTCAGCGTTGCGCCCGGCCCGCAGGCGAGGACCGCGGCCATGCGGTGGCCGTTGGCGGTGAGGATGGGGTGCCCGACCGCGTAGACGCCGCGGTGGACGCGGTGTAGCCGGCCGTCGCGCGCTCGCCGCCCGACGGCACTGCGCGAGAGTCCCATCGCTTCGAGCTGCGCACGCGTGACCACCCCATGCTGGCCGCCCGCGAGCGCCGCGATCTCGACGTCAACATGCCGAACGACGACTTCTGCCCGCGTGGTGGGCATTTCTCGTCGTTCGCGGCTCACCGTCCCAGGGTGGCGGACGACGGGTTGCGTGGGAGCCCTCGTTTGCCAAGACTCTCAGCGCGAACAGCACCAATCCTGCACGGTCGGCGCGGGACCGAAGCGGCGGGAGATGGCGCCGATCGCCGTGACGCGGGCGCTGGCGGCCGCGCGGGCCGGCGACAGCAGCAGCCACTCGTCGGCCTGGGTCCAGCGCACGAGCAGGCGGCGGCCGTCGGGGGACCAGGCCAGCGAGGCGAGGGTGCCGGTGGTGGTGAAGACCGCGCGGCGCGGGACGCGCGCCGACGGGGTGACATAGACGTCCGTCGTGCCGGCGGTGCGCAGCGCGACGGCGATCCGATCGCCGCGCGGCGCCCACGCCGCGCCGCTCACGCGCGCGCCGCGCGGCAACCGCACGCGCCAGATCCGGTTGCCGTGCACGTCGAGCACCACCATCCGCTGCGCGCCGCGCGCCAGCAGGCGGTGACCGTCGGCCGACCACGACAGCTCGCGCACCCCGTGCACCGTGCCCGCCGAGCGCCACACGACCGCGCCCGTGTCGACGTCCGCGACGACGACGTGCCCGCGCGCGCCGACCCACGCGAGCGTGTGCGGCGCGCCCGGCCGCCACGCCGGCGCGACCGGCGCGACCGGGGAGGCGAACATGCGCGCGCCCGTGCCGTCGCCCGCGACCACGTCGAGCGCGTCGTCGCGGCGATAGGCGATCCGGTAGCCGTCGGGCGACCAGGCGGCGTCGCGCACCGTTGCGCGCGCGGCGATCGTCCACGCCACGCGCCCGTTCGGCGCCACCGCGCTCAGTGAGCGCCCGCGCCACGCCGCCACGTACAGCCCGCGCGGCGACCACGTCGAAGCGGTCCACGGCCCGAGGCGCATGCGCGTCCCGTCGCCGCGCACGATCCACGTCCCCGCAGAGGACGAGACGAGCAGGCGACCGGCGGGCAGCGGCCCGAGCGTCGTGCGAGCGCGCGGCGCGGCGGAGTGACCGGCACCGAGGACGTGACGGACCCAGTGCGGCGGTTGCGCCGCGACGGCTACCGCGGCGGCCGCGAGCACGACCGCCAGCGCCAGCCCCAACACCCTCCCTCGCCGCCGAGCACGGCGCGCCGCCGTGGCCGGCGGGCGAGCGTCGAAGGCGTCCGCGACGACGCCCCACGCGCGGGCCCGGGCGGCGTCGGCGTCGGGCATCGGGGCGCGCTCGAGGCGATCGCCGATCACCGCTCGACCACCTCCTGCAGCCCGTCCAACCCCCGTCGCAAGCGCGAGTTCACCGTGCCGCGCGGCAGCCCCAGGGCCCGAGCGATCTCCCCCGGAGTGAAGCCGAGCAGATGCCGCATCACGATGACCGCGCGCTGGTCCGGCGGCAGCGCCGCCAGCGCGGCGAGCAGGTCGTCGGCGGGCGCGTCGCGCGCATCGAACGTGGCGGACTCCGCGATCGTGCCCGTGACCTCGCGCCGCAGGTCCCGCGCCCGCGCGTAGTCGATCGCCCGGTTGACGACGATGCGATGCAGCCAGGGCCCGAACGGCCGCCCGCGATCGAAGCGATCCAGCGAGCGCACCGCGGCCAGGAACGCCTCCTGGGCGACGTCCTCGGCGGCGGTCGCGTCGTGCACGACGAGCCACGCCGCGCGGTGCGCGCGCGGCCAATGGCGGCGGAAGAGCTCGGCGAACGCCTCGGCCGACCCGCGCTGCGCAGCGCGCACGAGCGCAGCCTCGCTCGCGCGGGCCCAGCCCCGGCGCGCGGCACCGCCGCGCAGCGTCTGCAACGCGACCGTCGACACGCCCGCGATCGTCGCACGGACCACACCCGCATTACGAGCGTCGCGGCGGGGAAGGTCCCTGCCATCATGGCCGCGGTGCCGCCGGACTTCCTGCCACCAGATCCGTACGACGAGCGGCCGCCGGCTCCGCAGCCGGCGGCGCGGCCCGTGTTCCTGCCGCCCAACTCGCCGCTTCCGGCGCCGGGCGCCCAGCGCCAGAACGGGCGCGCCACCGCCGCGCTCGGGTTCGGCGCCGGCGCCCTCGGGCTGCTGGCCTTCTCGGTCGGCATGCTGTTCTTCCTCACGATCCCGGCCTCGATCGCCGGGTGGATACTCGGCGTCCAGGCCAAGCGCCGCGAGATCGGCCGCGACCAGGCCAACATCGCGGTCATCATCGGCATCGTGGGCCTCGTCCTCGGCGTGATCGCCGGCGTGGTGTGGATCCTGCTGGTCGCGCTCGGCGAGGTCGACGACAGCAGTGGCGGGCAGTCCTCCGGCGACAGCGGCGTGCACTTCGACGTCATCCGGCTCTTCGCGCTGCTGATCTGATCGCGAGCGCCTTCGCTACACTCGGCGCGCCGTCGCGACTGGCGTTGTCAGGTGGAATCAACCACCGGGAAGCGATGGTGCAGCCGCCGCCGCACGCCTGGGCACGCATCGTCCATCGACCGCGGAGACCCCTGCCGTGAACGCCGCCACCAGCACCTATCTCGAGATCCCCGCCGACCTTCGGCCCGCCGACGGACGCTTCGGGTGCGGCCCGTCCAAGGTCCGTCCCGAGCAGCTCGAACGTCTCGCGAGCGAGGGCGCCGCCGTCATGGGCACCTCGCACCGCCAGAAGCCGGTCAAGCAGCTCGTCGGCCGCGTCCGGCAGGGCCTCACCGACCTCTTCGCGCTGCCCGACGACTACGAGGTCGCGCTCGGCAACGGCGGCACGACCGCCTTCTGGGATGCCGCCGCGGCGGGCCTCGTCCGCGAGCGCGCCCTGCACCTGGCCTACGGCGAGTTCTCGCAGAAGTTCGCAACGGTCACGACCAGGGTGCCGTTCCTCGCCGATCCGATCGTCCTCGGTGCCGAGCCCGGCGACGCACCCGAGCCGGCGTCGGACCCGACCGCCGACGTCGTCGCCTGGGCCCACAACGAGACCTCGACCGGCGTGATGGTGCCCGTCAAGCGGCCGGACGGCGACGCGCTCGTGCTCATCGACGCCACCTCCGGCGCCGGCGGCCTGCCCGTGCAGATCGACCAGGCGGACGCCTACTACTTCGCGCCGCAGAAGGCCTTCGCCGCCGACGGCGGCCTGTGGCTCGCGCTCCTGAGCCCCGCGGCGCAGGAGCGGATCGACGAGCTGGTTGGCGCGGACCGCTGGATCCCGGAGTCGCTGAACCTGGCCACCGCGCTGGACAACTCGCGCAAGGACCAGACCTACAACACCCCGGCCGTGGCGACGCTCTTCCTGCTCGCCGACCAGATCGACTGGATGAACGGCCTCGGCGGCCTCGACGGCTGCGTCGAGCGCACGCAAGCCAACTCGGGCCACCTGTACGCGTGGGCGCAAGCGGCCGCGTTCGCAACGCCCTTCGTCAAGGACCCGGCCAAGCGGTCGCTGGTGGTCGGGACGATCGACTTCGACGACCACGTCGACGCCGCGCAGGTCGCCGCGACCCTCAGGGCCAACGGCATCGTCGACACCGAGCCCTACCGCAAGCTCGGCCGCAACCAGCTTCGCATCGGCCTCTTCCCGGCGATCGACCTCGCCGACGTCCAGGCGCTCACCGCCTGCATCGACTGGGTGGTGGAGCGACTGCCCCCGCCCGCAGCAGCGCCGGGCACGGAGCCGCCAGGAGGGGAGACCCCGTGGGCCTGAAGGTCCTCGTCGCCGAGAAGATCGGTGCGTCGGGCGTGGCGCTGCTGCGCGAGCACTTCGAGGTCGACGAGGGCGATCACCTCGACCGCATCGCCGACTACGACGGCATCCTCATCCGCTCGGCGACAAAGCTCACCGCCGACGTCATCGCCAACGCCACGCGCCTGAAGGCGATCGGGCGCGCCGGCGTGGGCGTCGACAACGTCGACGTCGCCGCGGCGACCAAGCGCGGGATCGTCGTCGCCAACGCGCCGCAGTCCAACGTCGTCACCGCCGCGGAGCACACGATGGCGCTGCTGCTCGCGCTGGCGCGCAACGTGCCCCAGGCGCACGCGAGCCTCACCGCCGGCAAGTGGGAGCGATCGAGGTTCTCGGGCGTCGAGCTGCTCGACAAGACGCTCGGGATCCTCGGCTTCGGGCGCATCGGCCAGCTCGTCGCGCACCGCGCGCAGGGCTTCGGGATGCACGTCGTCGCCTTCGACCCGTTCGTGGCCACCGAGCGCTACCGCGAGCTGGGCGTCGAGAAGGCCGAGTCCTCCGACGAGGTCTACGCGCAGGCCGACTTCCTCACGCTGCACCTGCCCAAGACGCCCGACACCGAGGGCTGGCTCGACGCCGATGCGCTGGCCAAGTGCAAGGACGGCGTGCGCATCCTCAACGTCGCGCGCGGCCCGCTGATCGTCGACGAGGACCTCGAGGCCGCCCTGGACTCCGGCAAGGTCGGCGGCGCCGCGCTCGACGTCTTCCGCTCCGAGCCGATCACCGAGCACCCGCTGTTCGGGCGCCCCAACGTGATCGTCACGCCGCACCTCGGCGCCTCGACCGCCGAGGCGACCGATCGCGCCGGCTTCCAGGCCGCCGAGCAGGTCGTCGCCGCGCTGACCGGCGGCGTCGTGTCGAGCGCGGTCAACGTCCCCGCCGTCGCGGCGGAGGACATGGAGGTGCTCGGCCCCTTCCTGCCGCTCAGCCGCCAGCTCGGGCGCCTGGCCATGGGGCTGGCCGAGGGCTCGAGCGTCGACCGCGTCGAGGTCGAGCTGCTCGGGCGCATCGCCGATCGCGACACGCGGCCGCTGGCCGTCGCGGTGCTGCTCGGCGCGCTGACCGGCCACACCGAGGAGGAGCTCAACGTGGTCAACGCGCCCCACGTCGCCGAGGAACGCGGGATCGAGCTGGCCGAGATCAAGAGCACGCAGGCGCGCGACTTCTCCGACCTCGTGCGCGTGACCGTCGTCGCCGGTGACCAGCGCGTGCGCGTCGTCGGCACGACGCTCGGCAGCCGCCACCGCCCGCATCTGCTCGAGGCATGGGGGCAGCGCTTCAACCTGCAGATCCAGGACTACATCGCGCTGTTCCGCTACAGCGACGTCCCGGGGATGATCGGCCGCGTCGGCACCTGCTTCGGCGAGAACGGCATCAACATCTCCTCGGCCGCCGTCGGGCACGTGCCCGAGGACGGCGACGAGGGCCTGGCGGTGATGGTCATCACCACCGACCAGCCGACGCCACAGGCCGTCGTCGACCAGATCGTGGCGATGGACGGCTTCGTCGCCGGGCGCGCGGTGTCATTGAGTTAGGCCGTGTGACTGGTTCACCGGTGGTTCACGAGGGTAGATTTCCATCGCCCGGAGGAGACCGAGGAGGAGAGGGACAGCTATATGGCCGAGATCCAGTTCGTCGACGTCGTGAAGCGCTATCCGGACGGCTTCGAGGCCGTCAAGCACATGGACCTGGACATCCGCGACGGCGAGTTCGTCATCCTCGTCGGTCCGTCCGGCTGCGGGAAGTCGACGGCGCTGCGGATGATCGCCGGCCTCGAGGACATCACCGAGGGCGAGCTGAAGATCGGCGGCGAGGTCGTCAACGACCTCGCGCCCAAGGACCGCGACATCGCGATGGTCTTCCAGAACTACGCCCTCTATCCGCACATGAGCGTGCGCGACAACATGGGCTTCGCGCTGAAGCTGCGCAAGGAGAAGCCCGAGGAGATCAAGCGCCGCGTCGAGGACGCCGCCAAGGTCCTCGACCTCGAGCCGCACCTCGAGCGCAAGCCGGCCAACCTCTCCGGCGGTCAGCGGCAGCGCGTCGCCATGGGCCGCGCGATCGTGCGCGAGCCCAAGGCCTTCCTCATGGACGAGCCCCTCTCGAATCTCGACGCGAAGCTCCGCGTCGAGATGCGCGCCGTCGTCTCGCGCCTGCAGCAGCGCTTGGGCACGACCTTCGTCTACGTGACCCACGACCAGACCGAGGCCATGACGCTCGGCGAGCGGGTCGCGGTCATGCGTGCGGGCATCCTGCAGCAGGTCGCCTCGCCCAAGGAGCTCTACGAGGACCCGAGGAACCTGTTCGTCGCCGGCTTCATCGGCTCGCCCGCGATGAACTTCTTCGGCGGCTCGATCGAGGGCAGCGTCGTCAAGACGCCGATGGGCGCGATCCCGCTGCACGACGAGATCCGCCGCAGCCTCGAGCAGCACGGCACGCAATCGCGCGGCGTCATCGTCGGCATCCGGCCCGAGGACTTCGAGGATGCCCGCTTCGCGCCCGAGGGCCACGAGGGCTGGACCTTCGATGCGCCGATCGAGCTGACCGAGTCGATGGGCTCCGAGATCTACGCGCACTTCGACTTCGAGGGCGGTGGCGTCGAGGCCGAGGAGCTGCGCGAGCTGCAGGAGGACGCCGGCACGTCCGACGTGCCGCAGAGCGGCGCCAGCGGCCACGCCGTGGCGCGCGTCGACGCCAACAGCGGCGTGACGGCGGGCCAGCGCACGAAGCTGTGGCTCGACATCCGCAAGCTGCACCTCTTCGACCCGCACGACGGCGCGTCGCTGACGCGCTCGCGCGAGCAGCCGTCGACCACGGCGGCGGAGCCCGCGCCGGCCTAGGCTGCAGGCAGCGTCAAGGTCGCCTGCGCGCCGCCGTCGGGCGCGTTGGCGGCCTGCACGTCGCCGCCGTGCGCGCGCGCCAGGCGGCGGGCGATCGCCAGGCCCAGCCCGGTGCCGCCCGTGGCGGCGGCGCGGGCGCGATCGGAGCGGAAGAGCGGCTCGAAGACGTGGGGCAGGTCCTCCGCCGCGAAGCCGGGGCCGTCGTCGGCGACCGCGACGTGGACGCTGCCGTTGGCGCGCCCGGCCTGCAGGACGACGCGCTCGCGGCCGTGGCGGATCGCGTTGTCGAGCAGGTTGGTGAGCACGCGCAGGAGCGCATCGGCGTCGCCGCGCACGCGCAGGGCGCCGTCGGTGCCGCGGACCTCCAGCGCGCAGCCGTGCGCCGCGGCGAGCGGCTCGACGTCCTCCGCGGCGCGCCGGGCGAGGTCGCCGACGTCGACCTCCTCGAGGCCGAGCGCCTCGCGGGCGTACTCCAGGCGGCTGAAGGTGAACAGGTCGCTGACCATCCGATCCAGGTGGGCGGCCTTGGCCTGCGCGCGATCGAGGTAGCGCTCGTCGCCGACGCCGCGCTCGAGCGCCTCCAGCGAGCCGCGCAGGGTGAACAGCGGCGTGCGCAGGTCGTGCGCGATGGCGGTGACCATGAAGCGCCGCTCGCGCTCGGCCGCCGCCGAGCTGCGCAACGCGTCGCGCAGCCCGCCGGCCATGCCGTGCAGCGCGTCGCCGACCTGGGCGACCTCGCGGGCGCGGGTGGGCGGCGGCTCGATGTCGAGCTCGCCGCCGGCGACGCGCTCGGCGTCGGCCGCGAGCTGCGCCAGCGGGCGCAGCACCCAGCGGCGCAGGAGCACCACGACGACGACGAGCGCGGCGGTCAGCGCCACGAGGCCCGCGCCGAGCGCGATCGCCCACCGCGTCGCCGCGCTCTCGCGCGGGACCCACAGGAAGCCGGCGACGTTCTCCTCGGCGACCGTCGTCTGGCGGTAGCGGCCGAGCTGCCGCTTGAAGTCGCCGCTCTCGATCGCCGGCGTGAACAGCTCGGGCTTGGCCGCGAGCGCGAGCTTGGTCTTCTCGGCGTCGACGGCGGCCTTGGCGTCGGGGATCGACGGGCCGAGCTGGGCCTCGACGCCAAGCGCCGACAGCTTCTGCACGAGCGCGCGGCTTGTCGCCGGGTCGTCGAGGTCGGCGCCGCGCAGCGCGGCGCGCGCCTGCGCTTCGCGGTGGGCCTCGCGGCCCGCCTGCCAGCGGCCCGCCGCCGCCCAGCCGGCGACCCCGGCGAGCGCGGGCACCGCGATCACGACGGCCAGCGCGAGCGCGAGCCACACGTGCAGCGACAGCGGGCGCCGCGTCATCGCGCCGCCGGCGGGTCGAAGCGGTAGCCGACGCCCCACACGGTCACGAGCAGCTCGGGGCGCCGCGCGTCGACCTCGAGCTTGTCGCGCAGCTTGCGCACGTAGATCGAGACCGCGCTGCGATCACCCCACGAGCCCCACACGCGCTCGAAGATCTGCTCGCGCGTGAGGACCTGGCGCGGATGCTCGACGAAGAGCGTCAGCAGCTCGAACTCGCGGGCGGTGAGGGCGACCGGCGCGCCGTCGACGAGCACCTCGTGCGCGCGGAGGTCGACCTCCAGGCGCCCGAAGCGCTGCGCCGTCGAGCGCCCGTTCGCGCTGCGGCGCAGCACCGCCTTGACGCGCGCGACCACCTCCGCCGGCGTGGCCGACTTGACGATGTAGTCGTCGGCCCCGAGCGCGAGGCCGCGCAGCTTGTCGTCGTCCTCGCCGCGCGCGCTGAGGAACAGCAGCGGCACGTCGGAGCGCTCGCGGATGCGCCGGCAGACGTCGAAGCCCGATCCGCCCGGGAGCATGACGTCGAGCAGCACGCAGTCGACGCCGTTGCGATCGAGCGCGTCGATCGCAGCGGGCGCGTCACCGGCCGCGACGACGCCGAAGCCCTCGACGGCGAGGAAGTCGGTGAGCAGCCCAACGATCTCGGGCTCGTCCTCGACGAGCAGCACGGTCGGCGCGCGCATCCTCGCCAGTGTCGCGCAGGCGCCGCGCGCGTGGCGCGGTTTTCCTCAGATCTTCATCGCGGCTTCCCGGCGCGATCAGCGCGCGCTGGTGGACTGCGGCGCAGTTCGACGAGAGGAGCAGCGATGAGCAGGTTCACGATGGCACTGGTCGCGGCCGCCACCGCGGCGATCGCGGCGATCGCCGTGGTCGCGCTGCCGGCGATCGGCGACGACTCGGGGGGCGGGAGCGTGAGCGCGTTCGCGGCGTGCCTGCGCTCGCACGGCCTGGAGGGCGCGCCGAGCGACCCGATGGCCCTCAAGCCGTGGCTGGCGCGCAAGGAGGCCACCGATCCGGACGCGGTCGGGGCGGCGCTCACCGCCTGCAAGGGCTCGCTGCCGGACAAGCCGGCCGTGACCAAGCGGGGCCCCGGCATCGAGGAGATGATCGCCTGCGTGCGCAAGCACGGCCTCGACGCGCCGACCGATCCCGCCGCGTTCAAGCAGTGGGTCGCCGACCAGGAGTCGGCCGACCCGACGCGCCTGCACGCGGCGCTGGACGACTGCAAGCTGGCCGCGGGCCCGAAGCCCGGCGCCGGCAAGCCGCCCGCCGACTGCGGGGCGCCCCCGGCCGACAAGCCCGAGGCGACCGCGCGCAGGAGCACGTGATCACTGCTCTTCGGCACGAATGCGAGCGAGGACGTCCTCGCTCCATTCGTGCGTGCGCATCAGGCGGTAGCGCTCGTTGGCGACGCGCAGGTAGGCCTCCGTCTCGGTGCCCTCGCCGATCATGTCGGCCTCGCGCAGCATGTCGACGACGGGCACGTACTCCTCGTCGAACCACAGGCGCGCGGCGCTAGGGCGGTCGAGGAACTCCGCGCGGTCCTGCATGAGCCGGAACGCCCACGCCTCGATCGCCTCGGCGAGCACGCCGTAGTCCCACGCATCGGTGACGACGACGCGCCCGCGCGCGCGGCTGGGCAACGGGATGCGCTCGTAGAAGACCCGCTCGTGGCTCTTCTTGGGCAGGTCGTCCATGTGCAGCGTGCGATCGGCGCCGACGCGCGTGCGGACCTCGACGACGTAGGCGTCGATCTCGGTGCGGCCCAGGGCGCGCGCCACCGAGACGCGGTGATGGCCGTCGCGCACGAAGTAGACCTCGCCGATCTTGAACAGCGAGATCGGGGGCATCGGCTCGCCGCGGCGCACGGCGTTGGCGATCCGCTCCCAGCGCGCGCGCACCCTCGCGGTCGTGGGGCGGAACTGGCGATCGAAGCCCTTGGCGCGATCGACGGTGCCGAGGATCGCGTCGAGCGGCACGGTCTGCAGGCCGATGTAGGACTCCTCGAGGTAGCCGAGGGCCGCGACGACCTCGTCGTACGGGAGGATGACGTCGACGTCGCCGGGCTCGCGACCGACGCGCCGCGCCAGGCGCGAGAGGACCTGCCGGCGGCGGACGCGCTGGAAGTCGTCCTGGGCGTCGGAGGACGGAAAGCCGGTGTCGAGACGGGGCGCCACGGGTGATCCAAGGTACCTCGCGACCGGGCGGACGATGTCGCCACGATGGACAAACGCGGCCCGACCGCGAGTGGGTCGCGTGCGCCATCGTGGAGCAACCTGTGCAGAACCTGCGCCGTGGCGTCCCCGCTTGCGGATACGCTCGCGCGCGACCGGGGGCCGGAGAGCGAGGAGGGACGCAAGGTGGAATCCGGATCGATAGCCGTGCCGACCGGCAGCGCGAGTCCGACCGCGGGCTCAGGGCACGGCGAGAAGGGCCTGAAGTCCGACGCGATCGGCTACGCCTCGAACGTCGTCATCGGCGTTGCGTCGACCGCGCCGGGCTACAGCCTCGCCGCGACGCTCGGCTTCATCGTCGCGGTGCCGGGCGTCGGCCTGTCGGCGCCGGCGGTGCTGATCGTGTCGTTCATCCCGATGCTGTTCATCGCGTTCGCGTACAGCTACATGAACCGCGCGGACCCCGACTGCGGGACGACGTTCGCGTGGGTCACGCGCGCGATGGGGCCGCAGTTCGGGTGGCTCGGCGGCTGGGCGATCATCGCGGCCGACATCATCGTCATGGCCAGCCTGGCCCAGATCGCCGGGATCTACTCGTTCCTGCTCGTCGGCTGGCAGTCGGCGGCCGATACGAGCTGGGCGGTCACCCTGGTCGGCGTGGCCTGGATCGCCATCATGACGTGGATCTGCGTCATCGGCATCGAGCTGAACGCCACGACCCAGAAGTGGCTGCTCACCGCCGAGATCCTCACGCTGGCGCTGTTCGCGGTGGTCGCGCTCATCAAGGTCGCGTTCACCGACGTCCCCACCGAGCCCGGCGTCAGCCTCAGCTGGTTGAACCCGTTCCACGTCTCGAGCTTCAACGCGCTCGTCGACGGCGTTCTGCTGGGCATCTTCATCTACTGGGGGTGGGACAGCGGGGTGGCGGTCAACGAGGAGTCCCAGGACCGCCACACCGGTCCCGGGCGCGCGGCGGTGATGAGCACGATCCTGCTCGTCCTCATCTACGTCGTCGTCTCGTTCGCCGCGCAGGCCTACGGCGGCGAGAAGCTGCTCGTCGACAACGCCGACGACGTCCTCAGCGTGCTGGGCAGCGAGGTCTTCGGCTCGCCGCTGGACAAGCTGCTCATCATCGCGGTGCTCAGCTCCGCGGCGGCCTCGACGCAGACGACGATCCTGCCCACCGCGCGCACGAGCCTGTCGATGGCGCGCTGGGGCGCGTTGCCCAAGGCCTTCGGCAACGTCAGCCCGCGCCACCAGACGCCGACCGTGTCGACGATCGCGATGGGCGCCGTGTCGGTCGTCTGGTACATCCTCGTCAACGAGCTCAGCCAGAACGTCCTCGGCGACTCGGTCACCGCGATCGGCTTCATGATCGCCTTCTACTACGGGATCACGGGCCTTGCCTGCATCGTCTACTACCGGCGGGCGATCTTCCGGTCGGCGAAGAACTTCGTCCTCGCGGGCCTGCTTCCGCTGCTCGGCTTCGCGATGCTCGCGTTCGTGTTCGTCCGCGCCTACATCGACTACGGCACGAAGGGCTACGCGGAGGACTACAACTACACCAAGCCGTGGCACGGCATCGAGATCCCGATCCTCATCGGGATCGGCGGCCTGCTCCTGGGCGTCGTGCTCATGATCGTCTGCTGGATCGCGTACCCGCGGTTCTTCCGGCGCAAGTGGGAGGTGGCGCGGCCGACGGCCCTCGAGGAGCCGCCGTCGCAGACGGCCGTTGCGATGGAATAGGGCCTCGGCTACGCTGGGGGACCTCGCATGGCGTCCCTGCTCGCCCTTCGACTTCTCCTCCTCCCCCTTCGGGGGGAATAGTGCGTGGCGGCCGCGAAGCCGCAGATCGATCACGAGAGAAGCCGCAGGACGAAGCCCACGAGAGGACGACCAATGCCAGACGAAAGCCCCGACCGAGTACTGATCTTCGACACCACGCTGCGCGACGGCGAGCAGTCGCCGGGGATCTCGCTGAACACCGCCGAGAAGCTCGAGATCGCCCACCAGCTCGCGCGCCTGGGCGTGGACATCATCGAGGCCGGCTTCCCGATCGCCTCGCCCGGCGACTTCGAGGCCGTCCAGGCCATCGCGCGCGAGGTCCATGGACCGGTGGTGGCCGGGCTGGCGCGCGCCAACCCGGCCGACGTCGAGCGCGCGTGGGAGGCGGTGCGCGACGCCGAGCGCCCGCGCATCCACACCTTCGTCTCGACGTCGGACATCCACATCGTCCACCAGCTGCAGGCCACGCGCGAGGACGTCAAGGGCCTGGCGCGCGCGTCGGTCGCGCAGGCGAAGTCCTACTGCGACGACGTCGAGTTCTCGCCGATGGACGCCACCCGCGCCGACCTCGACTTCACCGCCGAGGTCGTGCAGATCGCCATCGACGAGGGGGCCACGACGATCAACATCCCCGACACGGTCGGCTACGCGATGCCCGAGGAGTACGCGCAGTTCCTGCGCAGCCTCTACGAGCGCGTCCCGGGGCTGCGCGACGCCGTGCTGTCGGTGCACTGCCACGACGACCTCGGCCTGGCGGTGGCCAACTCGTTCGCCGGCGTCCAGGCCGGCGCGCGCCAGGTCGAGTGCGCGGTCAACGGCATCGGCGAGCGTGCGGGCAACGCGTCGCTCGAGGAGATCGTGATGCTGCTGCACACGCGCAGCGCCGACGTCGGGTTGAGCACCGGCGTGGTCACCCGCGAGATCGCGCGCACGAGCCGCCTCGTCAGCCGCCTGACCGGCTATCCGGTGCAGCCCAACAAGGCGATCGTCGGGCGCAACGCGTTCGCCCACGAGTCCGGCATCCACCAGGACGGCGTGCTGAAGGAGCGCTCGACCTACGAGATCATGGACGCCACGACGGTCGGGCTGGACGCCAACCAGCTCGTGCTCGGCAAGCACTCGGGCCGCCACGCGCTGCGCGCCGCGCTCGAGGAGCTGGGCTACCGGGTCGACGGCCAGGCGCTGAACACCGCCTTCAAGCGCTTCAAGGAGATCGCGGACAAGAAGAAGCAGGTCACCGCGCTCGACCTCGAGGCGCTCGTCACCGACGAGCTGCGCGAGGAGGCCGGTGCCTACACGCTCGAGTGGTTCGACGTCGAGGCGTCCTCGCGGCGCCCGCCGCACGCGACCGTCGGCGTGCGCACGCCGGACGGGGAGGTCGTGCAGGGCGCGTTCACCGGCGACGGCCCGATCGACGCGGTCTTCCGCGCGATCAACGCCGCTACCGGACTCGACGCGCGCCTGCGCGAGTTCCGCGTCGACGCGGTGACCGGCGGCCAGGACGCGCTCGGCGAGGTCGCGGTCGTCGTCGAGCTCGGCGCCAACGCCGGCGAGCGCGTCGGGCTGCCCGGCGTGCTGCTGCGCGAGCGCGCCACCGGCGCCGGGCAGGCGGTGACCACCGACATCATCGAGGCGGCCGGCATGGCCTATACGCGCGCGCTGACCAACGCCGTGCGGCGCGTGCAGGCCCAGGCCCAGGCCGAGGACCAGGCCGAGCCGGCGGCCGAGCTCGCCGCGCCGTGATCGACGCGCGGGCGCTCGCCCGCGACGTGGCAGCGCTCGTCGCCGTGCCGAGCGTCACCGGCGACGAGCGGGCCGCCATGGAGCGGCTCGCTTCGATCGCCGAGAGGCTCGGGCTGCGGGCCGATCTGCACGAGCACGACCTGGCCGCGCTGCGGGCGCACCCCGAGTACCCGGGCGAGGAGGCCGCGCGTTCGCAGTTGTGGGGGCTGACCGTCAGCGTCGCCGGCCACGGGCGTGGCCGGCTGGCCGTGTGCGGGCACGTCGACGTCGTGCCGGATGGGACCGCGCCGTGGCGGTTCGCGCACGGCACCGAGGACGACGGCTGGCTGTACGGGCGCGGCGCCGTCGACATGAAGGGCGCCGTCGTCGCGGCGCTGCACGCGCTGGCCGCGCTCGATGGCGCCGGCCCGGAGGTGGTGCTCGTCGCGGTCGCCTCCGAGGAGGACGGCGGCCTCGGCGCGTTCGCCGCCCTGCAGCGCGACGCGCGCTTCGACGCCTGTCTGATTCCCGAGGCCACGGGCTTCGACGTCGTCTGCGCGCAGGCCGGCGCGGTGACCTTCGAGGGCGTCGTCCCGGGCGTCGCCGCCCACGCCGCGCATCGGCTGGAGGGCGTGTCGGCGATCGACCGCTACCTGCCGGTCCACGCGGCGCTGGCCGAGCACGAGCGCGCGCTCAACGCCGGCGTCGAGCACCCGCTCATGCGCGCGCTCGAGCTGCCCTACCCGGTGCTCGTCGGGCGCGTCGAGGCGGGGGAGTGGCCGAGCACGGTCCCCGATCGCCTGCGCTTCGCGGGCCGCGCGCCGGTGCGCGTGGGGGAGGACCCCGCCGGCGCCCGTGCGGCGGTCGAAGCCGTCGTCGCGCGCGCCTGCCCGCAGGCGACGCTGCGCTGGCATGGCGGGCAGTTCGCGTCGGGGCAGACCGACCCGGCGCATCCGTTCGTCGCGCTCGTGCGCGGCACGCTGGCCGCCGAGCTGGGCCGCGAGGTCGCGGTCGCCGGCGTGCCGTGGGGCGCGGACATGCGGCTGTGGACCGCGCGCGGCATCCCGACGGTGATGGCCGGCACGCCGGGCATCGAGCGCGCGCACGCCGTCGACGAGCGCGTCCGGATCGACGACCTCGTCACGCTCGCGCGCGCGATCGTGCGCGTGGCTACCGCGTTCGCGCCGCGGCGATCATGACGCGACCGTACAGCCCTGCCGATGCCCCTCCGCCAGCGCCGGCCCCACCGGCTCTGAGGCCATGAAGTCCTTGCCCATCGCGTCGGCCGCCGCGTCGTCGGGCACGAGATGGCGCACGCGGGCGCCGCGGGCGCGGAGGATCTGGAGCTCGACCGCGATCGCGACGCGGAAGGCGTAGCGGATCGGTGAGCTCAGCGCGGCGGTCGGATCCAGGCACAGGACCTCGGTGTCGCGGCGCGCCGGTGCGGCGTCGAGGTTGGTCACGCTCCACGCGCCGCCGTCGACGTACTCGCGCCCGTCGATGCGCACGGGCGCGTAGACCCACGGGATCGCGCAGGAAGCGGTCACCGCGTCGGCGACCGACGCATGCGGCGCTCCCGGCGCGCCGAAGACGACCCGCCGGCCGGAGCGCTTGTCGACGCAGCAGACGCGCAGGCGCCCGTCGAAGCGCGCGCCCGAGCGCTCGATCTCGCCGTGCAGGCGGGCGAGCGCCTGCCCGCTGCCCGGCGCGCGGAGGAGCAGCGCCGAGCGCAGGAGCGCGCCGCCGGGCGCGGCCAGCGCGGTGGCGACCGGCGCCAGCGGCGCCGTCGCCGCCCAGCCCCAGCGCGCGGCGGTGCGCAGCAGGCCGTCGCCGTCGCCCGCGGCGGCCGGCTCGGCCGCGGCCGGGTCGCGCGCCCGCGGCGGGCGGCGCAACGGCTTGCCGGCGGCCAGCCGTGCGGCGACGATCGCGCCGGCCGAGGTCCCGACGAACGCCTCGACGCGGCGCATGTCCGCGCCGGCGGCGTCCTCGATGCCCGCGAGCACGCCGGTCATCCAGGCCTCGCCGACGACGCCGCCGCCGGCGAGCACGAGGACGTCGGGGGCGACGAAGCGCGGCACCGGCCCCAGGTTACGAGTGCGGACTCCAATCCGGAGAGGTGGCCTTGCGCGCGAGCAGCCGCTTGCCACTGACAACGCAGACCTGCCCGGTCTGGGGCGGCACCGCGAAGCGCGCGGTCCACACGCCCACGCCGTCCGACCACGCCAGCGACGCGCCGTCCGGCGACCACGTCAGCCCCGCCACCGTGCCATGCGGGTTGGGCCAGGTGCAGTCGCGATCGGGGATCGCGGGCGGAGGCGGGCCGGTGGCCGATCGTGATCTCCTCGTCCTTCGACAGCGCGTTGTGCGTGTCGACCGTGGCTGCGACGTAGTCGCCGCGGCGCGTGACCTCGGGGTTGGCGAGGCGCAGGGCCTTGTCGTTGGGGCCGAACCAGTAGCGCAGCTCGGGCACGTTGGCCGGGACGTACCAGACGCCGTAGCCCTTGAGCAGGTTGCTGAACGCGGCCGCGATGAACGTGCCGTCGTGCAGCCACGACGGCCTTTCCGTATGCGATAACGTACGTTCGTATTGTGGCGGTCATGGCCGAGACACACATCCACATCGGCCCGCGCGTGCGGGCGCTGCGCGAGGCGATGGACCTCTCGCTGCGCGATCTGGCCGAGCGCTCGGGGGTGAGCGCGCCGATGCTCAGCCAGGTCGAGCGCGGTGAGACGAGCCCGACGCTGCAGGTCGCCGGGCGCATCGCCGCCGGCCTGGAGCTGCGCCTCAGCCAGCTGCTGCGCCTCGACGAGGCCGGGACGGTGACCATCGTGCGCGCCGGCGAGCGCCGCGGCGGCGGCTCGACGCGGGCCGGCCACCGCTTCGAGGTCCTCACCGCGCCGCTGCCCGGCCAGCGCGCGGAGCTCAGCCGCCACGTCCTGTCCGCCGGTGGGCGGACCGGCGGGCCCGGCGACCCGCCGATGCACGAGCCCGGCAGCCGCGAGATCGCGCTCGTGCAGGACGGCACCGTCGTGCTCGACATCGACGGCGAGCGCCACGAGCTGGCCACCGGCGACTGCGTCACCTTCGACGCCGACCTGCCACACCACTTCGAGAACCCCGGCCCCGGCGAGGCGGCCATCCTGGCCGTCGTCTCCGCCGGGCTGCGCAGGAGCTGACACACGATGGCGCGAACGCTCTTCGACAAGATCTGGGACGCCCACGAGGTCGCCGACAACCTGCTGTACGTCGACCTGCACCTCGTGCACGAGGTCACGAGCCCGCAGGCCTTCGACGGGCTGCGCCTCGCCGGCCGCGCGGTGCGGCGCCCCGACCGGACGCTCGCCACGGCCGACCACAACGTGCCCACCGACGGCACGCCGGTCGCCGCGCGCATCCACGACGAGCTCAGCCGCGTGCAGGTGCAGACGCTCGAGCGCAACTGCGAGGAGTTCGGGATCCCGCTCTACAGCCTCGGCTCCGAGCACCAGGGGATCGTCCACGTCATCGGGCCCGAGCTCGGCGTCACCCAGCCCGGGATGACGATCGTCTGCGGCGACAGCCACACCGCCACGCATGGGGCGTTCGGCGCGCTGGCGTTCGGCATCGGCACGAGCGAGGTCGAGCACGTCCTCGCCACCCAGTGCCTCGTGCAGCGCAAGCCCAAGGCGATGCGCATCCGCTACGAGGGCGAGCTCGGCTTCGGGGTGACCGCGAAGGACCTGATCCTCGGCACGATCGGCCAGATGGGCGTCGACGGCGCCGTCGGCCACGTCGTCGAGTACGCCGGCGCGCCGATCGAGGCGCTCTCGATGGAGGGCCGCATGACGGTCTGCAACATGACCATCGAGGGCGGCGGCCGCGCGGGGATGGTCGCGCCCGACGACACTACCTTCGCGTGGGTCGACGAGCACGGCGCGAGCGTCGACCCCGCGTGGAGCGAGCTGCGCACCGACGACGGCGCGAGCTTCGACCGCGAGGTCGTCGTCGACGCGAGCGCGCTGAGCCCGATGGTCTCGTGGGGGACGAACCCAGCGCAGGTCGTCGGGGTGACCGAGAGCGTGCCGGAGCCCTCGACCGAGGGCGAGGAGCGCGCCCTGCACTACATGGACCTGCAGCCCGGCACGCCGATGCAGGAGATCCGCCTGGACCGCGTCTTCATCGGCTCGTGCACGAACTCGCGCATCGGCGACCTGCGCGCCGCCGCGCGCGTGGTGGAGGGGCGCAAGGTCGCCTCCGACATCTACGCGATGGTCGTGCCCGGCTCGGTGCAGGTGAAGCTCCAGGCCGAGGCCGAGGGCCTCGACGAGGTCTTCGCCGCCGCGGGCTTCGACTGGCGCGGCGCCGGCTGCTCGATGTGCCTCGGAATGAACCCCGACATCCTCAAGCCCGGGGAGCGCTGCGCCTCGACCTCGAACCGCAACTTCGAGGGCCGCCAGGGCCGCGGCGGGCGCACCCACCTCGTCAGCCCGGAGATGGCCGCCGCGGCCGCCATCGAGGGCCACTTCGTCGACATCAGGAGCTGGTCATGAGAGCGATCGAGACGATCACGGGCCCGGTCTCGGTCCTCAACCGCGACGACGTCGACACCGACCAGATCATCCCCAAGCAGTTCCTCAAGCGCGTCGAGCGCACCGGCTTCGGGGAGTTCCTCTTCTTCGACTGGGCCAAGGAGCCGGACTGGAACCTCCCGCGCAACGAGATCCTCGTCGCCGGGCGCAACTTCGGCTGCGGCTCCAGCCGCGAGCACGCGCCATGGGCGCTCGAGGACTACGGCTTCCGCGCGATCATCGCGCCGAGCTTCGCCGACATCTTCCACTCCAACTGCACGAAGATCGGCCTGCTGCCGGTCGAGCTGCCCGCCGAAGACGTCCGCGCGATCGCCGACGCCGGCGAGGCGCAGGTCGACCTCGCCGCGCAGGAGGTCCGCTGGCCGGGCGGGAGCGCGAGCTTCGATATCGACCCCGAGGTCAAGCACCGCCTGCTCAACGGGCTCGACGACATCGCCCTCACGCTCCAGCAGGACGCCGCGATCGACGCCTACGAGCGCGACCGCGAGCGCTCGGGGCCGGTCACGACCGCGCTCTGACCGTCAACGCCTCTCCTGAGCCAGCTCAGCGCACGCGCGGATCGAGCCACGCGTGCACGACGTCGGCGAGCAGGTTGGCCGTCACCACGAGCAGGGCGCCGCCGATGGCGACGCCCTCGATCACGGGGAAGTCCCCCTGGTTCATCGCGCGCGTCATCAGCTTGAACATCCCGGGGATGCTGAACACGTATTCGAGGAGGATCGCGTTGACGACCAGCGTGCCCATCGTCACGCCGACGAGCGAGATGACCGGCGCGCTCGCCGCCGGGATCGCGTGCTTGCGCATCACGCGGCGCGGCGAGAGGCCCTTGCCGTGCGCCGTGCGCACGAAGTCTTCCTCGAGCGTCTCGGTCAGCGTCGCGCGCAGCATGCGCATGGTGATCGCCGCCAACGGCAGCCCGAGGACGATCCAGGGCAGCCACAGGGATTGGAACCACTTCCATGGGTCGTGGGTGAGCGGCTGGTAGGTGTTGGGCTCCGAGATCGGCAGCCGCGCGAACTTGCCGACCACGGGGTGGAAGAACACGATGAACATCGCGCCGACCCAGTAGACCGGCGCGCTCATGCCAAACGCGGCGAACCCGTCGAGCGCGCGACCGGCGAGCGTCCCGCGGCGCCTCGTCGCCACCGCGCCCAGGAAGACGCCGAGCGCCGCTCCGACCACGAGTCCCCCCGCGACGAGCGACAGGTCGGCCGGGAACGTCTGGCGCAGCAGCGGCGCCACCGGCTGGAAGCTCAGCTGGCGGTCCCACGACGTCCCCAGGTCGAGGTGCAGGAACGCGCGATCGAGGAAGTGCAGGAGCTGGTGCGGGTAGCCGGTGCCGTCCGGCACGGTCTCCGGGCGAAACGCGTAGAAGACGCTGAACACCAGCGCGGCCACGCCCACCATGACGGCGACGACGGAGAGCAGGCGACGGACGAGGAAGACCAGCACCGGACCGGCTCCCTACGGTAGCGGCAGGGTGAGCCTGAACACGCTCCCGCCGCCGGCGTTCGGCTCGACCCACAAGCGCCCGCCGTGGCGCTCGACGATCCGCCGCGAGATGGCCAGGCCCAGCCCCGTGCCGCGATACGCCCCGGCCGGGCCGGCCGCGCGCGCGAACATCTCGAAGACGCGCTCGGCCTGGTCGGGGTCGATCCCGATGCCGTTGTCGGCGACCGCCAGCTCGCTGGCCTCCGTGACCGACCTGCCGGTGATCCGCACGAGCGGCGCCACCCCGGGCGCGGTGAACTTGATCGCGTTGCCGAGCAGGTTCTGGAAGACGCGCCGAAGGAGGCCGCGGTCTGCCGCGACGACCGGCAGCTCGCCGACCTCGATCGTCGCGCCGACCTCGAGCACCGCGGGCCCGAGGTCGCGCAGCGCGTCGGCCACGACCTCGCCCACCGGCACCGGCTCGGGCTGGAGCGCCGTGGTGCCGGCGCGGGCGTAGAGCAGCAGGTCGTCGATCATCGCCCGCATGCGCTCGACGCCGTCGAGCGCGTAGGCGATGTACTCGCGCGCCTGGTCGTCGAGCGCCGTGCCGTACTGGCGCTCGAGCAGCGAGACGAAGCTCGAGACCAGGCGCAGCGGCTCAGCGAGGTCGTGGGAGGCGATGTACGCGAAGGCCTCGAGGTCGGCGTTCGAGCGCTCGAGCTCGGTGCGCGCCCACACGCGCTCGACGACGCGGCCGAGCTGCACGCCGATCTGGCCCATGACGCTGAGCAGCGCCGGGTCGGGCTCGGCGGGGCGATCGGCGAAGAACTCGAGCACGCCGACGGTCTGCGTCCCCGTGAGGACCGGGAAGGCGAAGCCCGAGCGCAGCCCTGCGGCGGACGCCACCTGCGAGCGGCCGAAGCCCGGCTCGCGAACCACGTCGGCCACCCAGGCCGGCTCGCCGGCGCCGATGACGCGCTTGGCCAGGCCGGGCGTCTCGCGCTGCTCGCTGGCGTCGCGGAAGGCGCTGAAGCGCGGCTCGTCCTCCAGGTACCAGACGCCGGTGGGGCGCAGCACGCCCGTCGCCTGGTCGGCGAGGTAGGCGTGGCCGACCGGCCAGCGCGTGTGCGCGCACACGTAGACGATCGCCGCTCCGAGTGCCGGCTCGATCTCGGTCGCCTCGTTCGACGACGCGGCGACCATCTCGAGCAGCTCGAGCTCGTCCTGGCGCTCGTACAGCAGCCTGGCGTTCTCGGCCGCGAGGCGCTCGGCCTCGCGGCGACCCTCGCGCTCAGCCTCCAGCTCCTGGCGGAGCCGCTGCGCCTCGTCCGTCGCGTCCGTCATCTCCTCAGGGCACACCATAAGCTGCCCGCCCCATGGCTGTGACCATTGCCGTGCTCCCAGGGGACGGGATCGGCCCGGAGATCACCGCTCCGACGCTCGACCTGCTCTCGCGCCTCGGCGACTTCGCCTTCTCGGAGTACGAGTTCGGCGGCGCCTCGATCGACGCGCATGGCACCGCGCTGACCGACGACACGCTCGCCGCGTGCCGCGCCGCCGACGCCGTCCTGCTCGCCGCCGTCGGCGGCCCGAAGTGGGACACGACCGACCCCAACGCGCCGCGCCCGGAGCAGGGCCTGCTCGGGCTGCGCAAGGCGCTGGGCCTGTACGCCAACCTGCGCCCCGTCCGCGCCATCGACGCGCTGCTCGACGCCAGCCCGCTGCGCCGCGACGTGGTCGAGCGCACCGATCTGCTCGTCGTGCGCGAGCTGACCGGCGGCATCTACTTCGGCGAGAAGACCCGCACCGACGGCTCGGCCAGCGACCTCTGCATCTACACGACCGAAGAGGTCGAGCGCATCGCGCGCGTCGCGTTCGGCGCGGCGCGCTCGAAGGTCACGAGCGTCGACAAGGCCAACGTCCTGGAGACCAGCCGCCTGTGGCGCGAGGTCGTGCATCGCGTCCACGCACAGGAGTTCCCGCAGGTCGAGCTCGAGCACGCGCTCGTGGACTCGACCGCGATGAAGCTCATCACGGCGCCGCGGCACTTCGACGTGATCCTCACCGAGAACATGTTCGGCGACATCCTCAGCGACGAGGCGTCGGTCGTCACGGGCTCGCTGGGGCTGCTGCCGAGCGCCTCGATCGGGGGCGAGGGCCCTGGGCTGTTCGAGCCCGTCCACGGCTCGGCGCCCGACATCGCGGGCCAGGGGATCGCCAACCCGCTGGCCATGTTCCTGTCGGCCGCGCTGATGCTGCGCCACGGCCTCGGTCGCGAAGGCGAGGCGGCGGCCCTAGAATCGGCCGTGGACCGCGCGCTCGACGAGGGGCTGCGGACCCCCGATCTCGGCGGCACCGCGGGCACGGCCGAGGCTACGGAGGCGGTGCTCGCACACCTCGAATAAGGAGCGAAGACGTGGAGCAGGCGGACCTCATCTGGATGAACGGCGAGTTCGTCAACTGGGAGGACGCGAAGGTCCACGTACTCACGCACGGCCTGCACTACGGCACCGGCGTCTTCGAGGGCGTCCGCTGCTACGACACCGAGATCGGCCCGGCGGTCTTCCGCCACCTCGACCACATCGACCGGCTCTTCAAGTCGGCCGAGCTGTACTACATGCCGATCCCGTTCGAGCGCGAGCAGATCCGCCAGGCGACGCTCGAGCTCATCGGCCGCAACGGCTTTCGCTCCTGCTACATCCGCCCGATCGTCTTCCGCGGCTACGGGACGATGGGGCTGTTCCCGCTCGACGCGCCGGTCGACGTGTCGATCGCCGTCTGGCAGTGGGCCGCCTACCTCGGCGAGGAGGGCAAGCGCGACGGCGTGCGGGCGAAGGTCTCGTCGTGGCGGCGGATCTCGAACGACTCGCTGATCCCGCACTCCAAGGCCTCGGGGCAGTACCTGAACTCGATCCTGGCCAAGATCGAGTCCCACAAGGCGGGCTACGAGGAGGCGATCCTGCTCGACGACCACGGCTTCGTCTGCGAGGGCTCGGGCGAGAACATCTTCATGGTGCGCGACGGGGCCATCGTCACTCCGCCGCAGACCGCCGGCATCCTCGACGGGATCAACCGCAAGTCGGCGATGCAGATCGCCCGCGACCTCGGCTTCGAGGTGACCGAGCGCAACCTGGCGCGCGCCGAGCTCTACCTGGCCGACGAGCTCTTCATGACCGGCACCGCGGCCGAGCTCGTGCCGGTCCGCGAGGTCGACGACCACGCGGTCGGCGCCGGCGAGCCCGGCGAGATCACGCGCGCCGTGCAGAAGGCCTTCGACGACGCGCTGCACGGCCGGATCGAGCGCTACCGCGAGTGGCTGGATCCCGTTCCCGTGCGCGAACACGTGGCGTGACCATCGAGCTCTACGACGCGACCCTGCGCGACGGCATGCAGGGTCCCGGCCTGACGCTGTCGGCCGCCGAGAAGGTGCGCGTCGCGCGCAAGCTCGACGAGCTCGGCGTGCACCTCATCGAGGCCGGCTTCCCGTCGTCGAACCCCAAGGAGCTCGAGCTCTTCGACCTGCTCGCGCAGGAGCGCTTCGAGCACGCCGAGATCGCCGCGTTCGGCATGACGCGCCGGCGCGGCATCGCGGCGGCCGACGACGCCGGGCTGCGCGTCTTGGCCGAGTGCTTCGCGCCGGTCTGCACGATCGTCGGCAAGACGTGGGCGCTGCACCTCGAGAAGGTCGTGCGCGTCGATCGCGCCGAGAACCTGGCGATGATCGCCGAGTCCGTGGCCTTCCTGGCCGGCGCCGGCAAGCGCGTCGTCTACGACGCCGAGCACTTCTTCGACGGCTATCGCGACGATCCGTCCTACGCGCTGGACTGCCTGCGCGCCGCGGCGGGCGCGGGCGCCGAGACCGTGGCGATCTGCGACACCAACGGCTCGTCGCTGCCGCCGCAGGTCGCCGAGGCGACCGCCGCGGTGGTCGCCGCCGTCGGCGACCGCGTGCGCGTGGCCATCCACTGCCACAACGACGCCGAGTGCGGCGTGGCCAACTCGCTGGCCGCGGTCGAGGTCGGCGCCCGACAGGTGCAGGGCACGATGAACGGGGTGGGGGAGCGCACGGGCAACGCCAACCTCGTCTCGATCATCGCCAACCTGCAGCTGAAGATGGGCCACCCCGTGCTGACCGACGAGCGGCTCGCCCGCCTGACCGAGACCGCGCACTTCGTCGACGAGCTGCTCAACCGGCCGCCCAACCGCTCCCAGCCCTACGTCGGCCGCGACGCATTCGCGCACAAGGGCGGCATGCACGTCGCCGGCGTGCGCGCCGACAGCGCGACCTTCGAGCACGTCGATCCGGCGCTCGTCGGGAACGCCCGCGAGCTGCTCGTCTCCGAGCTCGCGGGCCGCCACACCGTCGCCGAGCGGGCGGCCGCGGCGGGGCTGGACCTCGACGACGCGGCGGCCGCACGGGTCATCGATCGCGTCAAGGCCCTGGAGCACGGCGGCTACCAGTTCGAGGCCGCCGACGGCTCGTTCGACCTGCTCCTGCGCCGCGAGTCCGGCGAGTACGAGCCGCTGTTCCGCCTGGAGTCGTGGCGCGTGATCGTCGAGCAGCGCGCCGACGGCAAGGTCGAGACGGAGGCGACGATCAAGATCTGGACCCCCCCACCCGACGGCGAGCGCTTCGTGCGGACCGCGGAAGGCAACGGCCCGGTCAACGCGCTCGACGCCGCGCTGCGCGACGCCATCGGCGAGATCCATCCGCACCTCAAGGACATCGAGCTCGTCAACTACAAGGTCCGCATCCTCGACGAGCACCACGGCACCGGCGCCACGACGCGCGTGCTCATCGACGCCTCCGACGGCCGCGACGTCTGGGGCTCGATCGGCGTCAACGAGAACATCATCGCGGCGTCGTGGGAGGCGCTCGTCGACTCGCTCGCCTACGCCGAGCAGCCGGGGCGCAGCGGCGGCGCCCGCGCCGAGGCGACCCCGACCGACGCGGCGTGAGCACCGCGGCCACCGAGGTCATCCCGCTCGCCCAGCCCGTCCTCGGGCCGGAGGAGGAGGCGGCGGTGATCGAGGTGCTGCGCTCGAGCCACCTGTCGTTGGGCCCGCGCGTGCCCGTCTTCGAGCAGGCATTCGCCGCGTGGCTCGGAGCGGGGCATGGCTGCGCGGTGTCGAGTGGCACGGCCGGGCTGCACCTCGCGCTGCGCGCGGTCGGCGTGTCGGAGGGCGACGAGGTCGTCACGTCGCCGTTCTCGTTCGTGGCCAGCGCCAACGCCGCGCTCTACGAGCGCGCGCGGCCGGTCTTCGCCGACATCGATCCACGCACGCTGAACCTCGATCCCGATGCGGCTGCGGCGGCGGTCACGGAGCGCACGACGGCGCTGCTGCCGGTGCACATCTTCGGCTACCCCGCCGACCTGCCGGCCTTCGAGCGCCTCGGGCTGCCGATCGTCGAGGACGCCTGCGAGGCGCTCGGCGCGGTGCATGCCGACGGCGTGCGGGTCGGCGCGCGCGGGCACCCCGCCGCCTTCGGCTTCTACGCCAACAAGCAGCTGACGACCGGCGAGGGCGGGATGGTCACCGTCGGCGACGCGGCGCTCAAGGAGCGCATCGAGTCCGAGCGCAACCAGGGTCGCGCGCCCGACATGGGCTGGCTCGACCACGACCGGCTGGGCTTCAACTACCGGCTCACCGACATCGCGTGCGCGATCGGCCTCGTGCAGCTGTCGCGGCTGGACGGCATGCTCGCCGATCGCGCCCGCGTGGCCGGCTGGTACCGCGAGGCGCTGGCGGGCGTCGACGGGCTCGGGTTGCCGTGCGCCGACGCGGGTGGCGATCGCCGCGGCTGGTTCGTCTTCGTCGTGCAGGTGCCGCGCGGCGTCGAGCGCGACGAGGTCATCCACGCGCTGCGTGCGCGCGGCGTTCAGTCCAAGCCCTACCTGCCGGCCATCCACCTGATGAGCTTCTACCGCGAGCGCTTCGGGCACCGCGAGGGCGAGTTCCCGGTGTGCGAGGACGTCGCCGCGCGGTCGGTCGCGCTGCCGTTCTTCCCCGCGATGACCGAGAGCCAGGTCGAACGGGTAGCGATTTCGTTGACCGAGGCGGTCCGCCAGGGGGCATAATCGCGGCATGGCAAGCCGGCGCGCTCAGGCCGAGCGAGCCCGCCGCCGGCGGGCGCGGCAGGTCGGTGCCGTGGGCTTCGTGATCGCGGTCGCCCTTCCGCTCGTGCTGTGGCACCGCGTCATCGCCGACATCGCCGGCGAGTTCCGCTTCGACGCGCGCTACCTGGTGACGGGCTGGACGCCGTGGGTGCTCATGGTGCTCGGGCTGTGCTGCTTCGTGCCCGTGGTGATCGAGGACTGGCGCGATCCGGATCGGCGCTTCTACAGCTCGGGCACGGGCGCCTGGTTCGGCTGGGGCATCACGCTGTACCTGCTGGGCTTCGCGCTCGCCACGCAGGTGGCGCAGATCGCCGACGGGTTGAGCGCCGCGTAAGCTGCGGCGCCTGCCGTGTCGCGCTTCCGCGAGCCACAGGACCCTGCCTTCCAGGCGCTGAACGCGTCGATCGACTTCGATCGGCGCCTGTGGCCGCACGACATCGCGCAGTCGCGCGCGCACGCGCGGATGCTCGCGGCGCAGGGCATCGTGTCGGCCGAGGATCGCGACGCCCTGCTCGCCGGGCTCGACGCGGTCGAGGCCGAGCTGCGCGACGGCTCGTTCCCGTTCGCGCCCGACGACGAGGACATCCACATGGCCGTCGAGCGGCGGCTGACCGAGCTGGCCGGGCCCGTCGGCGGGCGGCTGCACACCGCGCGCTCGCGCAACGACCAGGTGGTCACCGACATGGCGCTGTTCACGCGCGACGCGGCGCGCGCGGGCGTCGAAGCGGTCACCGGGCTGATCGCCGCGCTGGTCGACGCCGCCGAGCGCCATCTCGACTGGCCGCTGCCCGGCTACACCCATCTGCAGCGCGCCCAGCCGGTGTACCTCAGCCACCACCTGCTGGCCTACGTGTGGATGCTCGAGCGCGATCGCATCCGCTTCGACTTCGCCGCGCGCTCCACGGCGGCGCTGCCGCTCGGCGCCGGCGCGCTTGCCGGGGTCAACTTCGACACCGATCGCCGCCAGGTCGCCGCCGAGCTCGGCTTCGACCGCGTGGCGCCCAACTCGATCGACGCGGTCTCCAACCGCGACTTCGTCCTGGACTACCTCGCCGCCGCTGCGACGTGCGCGACGCACCTCTCGCGCCTGGGGGCCGAGCTCGTCCTGTGGTCCTCGGAGGAGTTCGGCTTCGTCGAGCTGCCGGACGCCTGGACGAGCGGCTCGTCGATCATGCCCCAGAAGAAGAACCCGGACGCCGCGGAGCTGCTGCGCGCCAAGGCGCCGCGGATCGTCGGGCACCTGGGCGCGCTGCACGGCGTGCTGCACGCGCTGCCGCTGACCTACAACAAGGACCTGCAGGAGGACAAGGAGCACCTGTTCGACGCGGTCGACACGCTGGGGCTGTGCCTCGCCGCGGCCACCGGCATGGTCGCCGGCGCGCGCTTTCACCGCGGGCGGATGGCGGCCGCGGCGGCCGACGAGCTCATCGCGGCGACCGACCTGGCCGACCTGCTGGTCAAGCGCGGCACGCCGTTTCGCGAGGCTCACGGCATCGTCGCGGGGCTGGTGCGCGAGGCGGTCGAGTCGGGGCGGTCGCTCGCCGACGTGGCGGTCCCGGCGCTGGGGGAGGAGGCCGCCGACGTGCTCCAGTACTCGTCGTGGCTCGAGTCGAAGGTGAGCGAGGGCGGGACGGCGCTCGCGCGGGTGCGCGAGCAGCTCGAGCGGGCTCGCACGCTGCTGTGATCGACGTCGCCTTCTACGACCGCCCGGTGCTCGAGGTCGCCCCCGACCTCATCGGATGCGTCGTTCGCCACGGCGAGACCGCGGGCGTCATCGTCGAGACGGAGGCCTACCACCGCACCGAGCCGGCGTCGCACGCGTGGGCGGGGCTGACCGCGCGCACCGCGCCGCTCTTCGGGCCGCCGGGCATCGCCTACGTCTACTTCTCCTACGGGATCCACTCGCTGCTGAACGCCGTCTGCGACCACGAGGACTCGGGCGCCGCCGTGCTGATCCGCGCGCTGCAGCCGCTGGACGGCATCGACGTCATGCGCGCGCGCCGCGGCGTCGCGCGCGACGAGGACCTGTGCTCGGGGCCGGGCAAGCTCACGCAGGCACTCGCGATCGGGCTCGAGCTCAACGGCACCTCGCTCGTGGACGGGCCGATCCGCATCGAGCCGCGGGCGCCAGGCTGGGAGGCGCCGGTCATCGACGCCGGGCGGCGCGTCGGGATCACGAAGGCGGTCGATCTCGACTGGCGCTTCTGCGCGCGCGGCAACCGCCACGTGTCGCGGCCGTGGCCGCCGCGCGCGCGAGCGGCCTGAGGGCCGGCCGCTTGCGCTAGCCCTCGCCGGGAGCGCTCGCCCCGCCGCTGCCGCCGGTCCCGCCGGTGCCGGCGCCCGGAGACGACGGCTGCGTCGGGCCGGGTGTCGCGCTCGTGCCCGTCGAGGTCCCGCTCGTCCCGCCGCCGCCCCCGTTCGACGGCGCGGTCGGCTGTGGTGCGGGCGGGGCGGTGTCGCCGCCCTCGGGCACCGGCGCCGGCTTGGTCGGCACCGAGGGCGCGGGGGTGGTGTTGGTCTGCTGCTGCTGGCTGGGATCGATCGGCGGCAGGCCCTTCTTGACGCGCTCCTCGGCGTTGCGCTGGGCGACGATGTTGTCTGCCGCGACCATGAAGTCGTGCCAGATGAGCGCCGGGTAGGTGCCGCCCTCGACCGGCGCGCCGGCGAACTCGGTGAGCATCGGCTTGAGCTTGTCGGCGTAGCCCACCCACACCGCGACGGTCCAGCGGTCGTTGAACCCGACGAACCACGCGTCGCCGCTGTTCTCGGTCGTCCCGGTCTTGCCGGCGGCGAACTTGCCGGGCCCGAGCGCGGCGCGCCGGCCCGTGCCCTGGGAGATGACCGTGGTCATGATGCCGACGGTCTGGTCGGCGAGCCGCTGCTGGAGCACCGGCACGCGCTGCACCTTGTTCTCCTGGAGCAGCTTGCCGTCGGGCGACTTCACGCTCTCGATCCCGACGGGCCCGTCCTTGCTGGCGCCCAACGTCCCGGTGATGCGCCGGCCGTGCTCGATGAGCGTCTCGTAGGCATGAGCCATGTCCAGCGGCGTCACGCCCTCGTGCAGGCCGCCGAGCGTCATCGCGTAGTTCGACGAGACCGGCGTGCGGATGCCCATCCGCTCGGCCAGCCGCGCGATCTTCTTCGGCCCGACCGTGATGCCGACGGCCGAGAACACGGCGTTGTCGGAGTAGGTCAGGCCGCCGGCCAGCGTCTGCGACCCTGCGTACTTGCTCTCGAAGTTGTTGACGACGAACTTCTCCTTGCCCTTGGTGTTGGGCACGGTGAAGATGCGCTTGCGCGACGGCCACACCGAGCCGGGCCCGAAGCGCTTGAGCGCCTCCGCGAGGATGAACGGCTTGATCGCCGACCCCGGCTGGCGCTGGCCCTGGGTGGCGAGGTTGAACGGGCGCGTGGCGTAGTCGCGACCGCCGACCATGGCCCGCACCGCGCCGGTCTTGTTGTCGATCGCGACGAGCGCCGCCGAAGGACCCGCCGGGTTGGCCAGGTAGTTGTTGACGGCCTTGTCGGCCGCGTCCTGCAGCTGGCTGTCGAGCGTCGTGCGGACCTTCAGCCCGCCCTCGAACGCCCTGCGCGCCCCGTAGCGGTCGACGAGCTGCTGGCGGACCCAGGTCGTGAAGTAGGGCGCCTTGGTGCGCACCGTCGGCGGCTTGATGTCGACGGCGGCCGGGAGCGCCTCGTGGATCGCGTTGCGGTACTCCTGACGCGGGAGCAGCCCCTGCTCGAACATGTCCTTGAGCACGAGGTTCCGGCGCCGCTGCGCCGCCAGTGGATGGGCGACCGGGTCGTAGGCGGTGGGGTTGGCCACCACGCCCGCGATCAGCGCCGCCTCCTCGGGCTTGAGCTCCTTGACGCACAGCGGGTGCCCCTGCGTGCCGCAGTCGACGTGGTTGGGCTGGATGCCGAAGTAGGTTCGCGCCGCCGACTCGACCCCGTAGGCCCCGTTGCCGAAGTAGATCGAGTTCAGGTACTGCGTGAGGATCTTGTTCTTCGACCACTTGCGGGTCAGGTGGTAGGCCAGCGCGGCCTCGCGCATCTTCTGGAAGACCGTCCTGTCGCCCTGGGCCTGCAGGGCGTTCTTGACGAACTGCTGGGCGATCGTCGATCCGCCCTGGACCGTCTTGCGGCTGAGGACGTCCTGCACGAGCGCGCGGCCGATGCCCCGGATGTCGACGCCGGAGTTCTCGTAGAAGCGGCGATCCTCGATGGCGATGATCGCGTTGCGCATGTTCAGCGGGATGTCGTCGGCGTTGACGATGACGCGGCTCTGGTTGTTGGTCAGGACGCCGAGCGTCTTGCCGTGCGCGTCGACGAGCACCGAGTTCTTGGCGTCCTGGTACTCCTTGCGGTTCTCGAGGTCGGGAAGGTCGGACGCGACCGCCATCATCATCCCGAAGAGGGTCGAGACGATGGCGAGGAGCGCGAGCGGCAGCAGGATCGCCAGCAGGCGCAGCTTCTTGACGCGCGGGCGCACGCGAGGCGGCTCGGGCGGCTCCTGGTCGCCGAACAGCGGCGTGATGTTCGATCCGGTCTCGACGCTCATGCGGCGGGGGGCGGCGCGGCGTCACGGGCCGCTGCAGGGTGGTTCGCGCTGGGCGGCAGCGGGCAGCGCGACGGCGGCCAACACTAGCATTGCCCCGCGATGCCGACGCCCGCGCAAGACGCCGCCTTCCTCGCCCGCAACGCGGCCGAGTCGCTGCCCGCCGGCGGCCTCCAGGGGCGCCTGGAGGCCGCGGAGCGCGACGGCCGCCAGCTGCGGGCGAAGCTGGGCCTGGACCCGACCGCGCCCGACATCCACCTCGGCCACACGGTGGTGCTGCAGAAGCTGCGCGAGTTCCAGGACCTCGGCCATCGGGTGGTCCTGATCGTCGGCGACTACACCGCGCGCGTCGGCGATCCCAGCGGTCGCACGGCGACCCGGCCGGTGCTGTCGGGCGAGGAGATCGACGCCAACGCCCGCACCTACCAGGAGCAGGCCTTCCACGTGCTGCTGGACGACCCGGCGCTGCTCGAGGTCCGCTTCAACTCCGAGTGGCTGGACATGGACATGGAGGGGCTCTTCCGGCTGGCGCGCACGACCACCGTCGCCCAGCTGCTCGAGCGCGACGACTTCGCCAAGCGCTGGGCGGCGCGGGCGCCGATCTCGGTGCTCGAGCTGCTCTATCCCCTGATGCAGGGCTACGACTCGGTCAAGGTCGGCGCCGACGTCGAGCTCGGCGGAACCGACCAGACGTTCAACCTGCTGCTCGGGCGTGACGTCCAGCGCGCGTTCGGCCAGCCCGAGCAGGCCGTGCTGACGATGCCGATCCTGCCGGGCGTCGACGGCGTCGAGAAGATGTCGAAGTCGGTCGGCAACCACATCGGGATCACCGAGCCGCCGGGCGAGATGTACGGGCGCACGCTGTCGCTGCCCGACGAGGCCATGGACACGTGGTTCACGCTGCTCGCGGTTGCGCGCCCGCCTGCGGGGACGTCGCCGCGCGATGCCAAGCACGCGTTGGCGCATGCGCTGGTGGCGCGGTTCCATGGTCCCGACGCCGCCGACGCCGCCGCGGCGGAGTTCGAGCGCGTGCACGTGCGCCACGAGGTGCCCGAGGAGATCGAGGAGCTGCCGTTCGTCGCCGTGAACGGGTCGGTCCACCTGCCGGCGCTGATCGCCGACGCGTTCGGGATGTCGCGCTCGGAGGCGCGGCGGACCCTGGCCCAGGGCGGCGTGCGCCTCGACGGCGAGCCGCTGGCGGCCGACGACCTCGACCTGCCGCCCGAGCGCCTCGACGGCGCGGTGCTGCAGGTCGGCAAGCGCCACTTCCGCCGGCTGCGGGTGGGCTGAGGCGGGCCCGATGGCGGTCCACGGGGGGCTGTTGCGCGTCCAGACGCCCGGCAACGGGGCGGTCGTCGACCTGACCGAGGGCGTCCGCTCGGTGGTGACGCGCTCGGGCGTGCAGGCCGGGGTCGCCGCCGTCTTCGCGGTCGGGGCGACCGTCGGCGTGACCACGCTCGAGCACGAGCCGGGCGCGATCGCAGACCTGCAGGCGCTGCTCGACCGGCTCGTGCCGCCCGAGGGCTCCTACGAGCACAACGTGCGCAACGACGACACCAACGCCCACAGCCACCTGCGCGCGGCCCTGATCGGCCCGAGCGAGACGATCCCGATCGTCGGCGGCGAGCTCGGCCTCGGCACCTGGCAGCAGATCGTCCTGCTCGACTTCGACGACCGCCCGCGCGAGCGGGTGGTGTCGGTGCAGGTGCTGTCGTAGAGGGCGGGGCCGCCCCGCTCCCGCGGCCCGCTGCCGCGGCCCCGGTCCGCCGTCCGGCTCCGCGCCCGCTGCGGCCCCTCGCTGCCGCCGCCCCGCGCCGCCGCCGCCCCGGCCCCGCCGCCCCCGCGCGCGCGACCCGCCCGGATGCGCTAGTCTCCCGCGGCCGCCAACGCGGCGCCCGGCCACGCGCCGGTCTCTTGGAGGCCCCGCTGGTTGCGCGCTATACTCGGCGG
>CAVXTB010000020.1:0-45844 GCA_963764585.1 uncultured Actinomycetes bacterium | reverse complement strand
TACGCGACGAGCAGCAGCGCCTCGTCGATCGCGCGCAGCGTGTCGGCGCTCAGGCGGACGTCGGCGGCGCGCGCGTTCTCGTGGACCTGCTCGGGGCGCGAGGCACCGACGATCGCCGCCGTCACGTTGTCGCGGCTCAGCACCCAGGCCAGCGCGAGCTGCGCCATCGTCAGCCCCGCCTCCGCGGCGATCGGACGCAGGCGCTCGACGGCGTCGAGCGTCGTGGCGTTCAGCCACTGGCCGATGAAGCGGTTCATCTTCGTCGAGGCGGCGCGCGAGTCGGGCGGGGGCGCCACGCCGGGCCGGTACTTGCCGCTGAGCACGCCCTGAGCGAGCGGCGACCACACGATCTGCGAGATCCCGTGCCGCTCGCACAGCGGGATGACGCGCGCCTCGGGCGTCCGCCACAGCGCCGAGTACTGGGGCTGGCTGGAGACGAACTTCGTCACGCCGGGCAGCGCCAGCGCCTCCTCGATGCGCTCGACCGGCCACTCGCTGAAGCCGATCCAGCGCGCCTTGCCCGCCTGCACCACCTCGGTCAGCGCCTGCATCGTCTCCTGAAGCGGCGTCTGGTCGTCGTAGCGGTGGCACTGGTAGAGGTCGACGTACTCCATCCCCAGGCGCTGCAGCGAGCCGTCGATCTGCTTGTGGACCTGCTCGCGCGAGAGGCCGCGATCCTTGGCCGACATCGGAAAGTAGAGCTTGGTCGCGATCGCGAACGAGTCGCGCGGATAGTCGGCGAGGATCTCGCCCCACGCGCGCTCGGCGGCGCCGCGCCCGTAGACGTTGGCCGTGTCGAAGAACGTGATGCCGGCCTCGAACGCGGCGCGCGTGCACGCCTCGGTGCGCTCGCGCCCGACGCCGCCCGAGTAGGTCAGCCACGACCCCAGTGCGATCACCGAGACCTCGAGGTCCGAGTCGCCCAGCCTGCGGTGCTCCATCCCCTCACTCTGACGGGCCGAGGCGCACCGTGTGGTGCTCGGCGTCCGCGCCGGCGAAGCGCAGCAGCCGCTCGGCCTCGGCGGCCACCGCCGCCCGTTCGTCACGCGCGAGCGGTGTCGCGAACGGCGTCACCGCGAGCGTGGCCGCGCCGCGCTCGCGCACCAGCTTCCACGTGGCGCGGACGAACCCGTCCACGAGCACCGGCGCCCGCCGACGGCCGGCACTCGCCGCGGTCGGCGTCGCCCGACGATCCGGGCGCGGTCGGCGTGGCCGAGGAACGCGTTGTCGTACCCGGGAGGAAGCGCACCGGCGCGGGCGTATCGGGGTCTGGCAACGGCGCCCCGGCGACGTCGAGCAGCTCGCGCCCGCGCGCGTCGCGGAAGCGCCGCAGCCCGCGCATGCGCGCGACCACATCGGCAGCCCCGTCATGCCCGACCACGCCTGCACGTCCGCCACCGACGCCGGCCCGAAGGCCGCGAGGTAGCGAAGCACCGCGGCCCCCGCCGGCGCCGCCGCGCGGGCGAGCGGGCGGCCGAGCCAGTGCTCGGCCGTGGTGCGCGCCGGCCCGTCGCCCCACACGCCGCGCGGCGGCACCTGCACCATCGGCAGAGGTAGCGCGCCGTCTCCGCCAGCGCCTCTCGTCGGCGCCGGGGAGCGCGCGGCGAGCAGCGGTCGCAGCTCGGCGTTCGTGCGCGGGCGCTCCGAGCAGCTCGCGCGCTCGCCAGCAGCGCGTCGACGTCGACCCCGGCGACGCGCCGGCCGAAGGGGCTGCGCCAGCACGCGCTCGAGCACCGGCTGCAGCACCGGCCGGATGGCGATGCAGTCGCGCGCCGTGACCAGGTGCAGCGTGCCGCGCATGAGCGAGGCCCGCACCGCGCCGCGGTCCGTGATCAGCCGTCCGAGCGCGTCGGGGTCGAAACGGTCGATGCGGCTCCAGAGTCCCACATACGGCTCGGCCGGCTCCTGTGCCTGCATGCCGACGAGCGCCTCGACGGCGTCCGCCACCGAGAGCCGAGCGCGAGAGCAGGTGCTGACGCACGAGCAGCGCGCGGTTGAGCGCGCGGATGGTCAGCGGCTCGGCCAACGCCTCAGTAGCGGCCGCTGGTCTCCTGCCAGCTCGGCGGCGTGCCTGGGAGCTGTGGCGCATGGGCGAGGTGCAGGCCGTCGAGCACGACGGTGAGGTAGCGGTGGCGCAGCTGGTTGGCGCGCACCTGGTCGCCGACGCGGATCGACTGCAGCTGCTCGAGCAGCATCGACACGTCCCCCACCTCGACGTCCGCGCGCAGCGCACCGGCGGCCTTCGTGCGCTCGAGCAGGCGCTGCGTGGCCTCGTGGATGTCGCGGCCCTGGCGGACGAGCTCCTCGGTGGCGGTGAAGCTCCCGGCCAGCCGCTGGGTCAGGGCGCCGGCGCCGACGTCGATGCAGCGGCGCATGAAGCGCGTGAAGGCGATCCACGGATCGCCCTCGTCGGCCAGCGCCGCCTGCACCTCGGTCAGGTAGGCCTGCATGCCGTCGGCGGCGAGCCGCTGCAGCAGCTCGTCCTTGCTGGCGTGGCGGCGGTAGAGCGCGCCGATGCCCACCCCGGCGTGCTTGGCGACCGCCGCGATCGGCGCGTCCGGGTCGGCGAGGAAGACCGCGCGGGCGGAGGCGAGGATGCGCTCGTCGTTGCGGGCGGCTTCGGCGCGGCGGCCGCTGAGGGGTGGGGAGCTCACGCCCGAAGCGTATCGGAGCGGATCATTCCGTTCAAGTAAGGCATGCACGACGGCGAGGTAAGTGGTGCGCATACGAATGTGGCTCCATCCGCCCGATGCGCGTGCAATCGCTATGCGAGACCATGCGGAACAGAATGATACGTTCCGCTACAGAGGAGGACGTCGTGAGCACCACCACCGATCGCTGGCGCTGGCTGGCCTTCGCCGCGGCCCTCGCCGCGACCCTGATGGACCTGCTGGACTCGACGATCGCCAACGTCGCGGCGCCGTTCATCCGCAGCGACCTCGGCGGGTCGTACGCGGACGTGCAGTGGATCTCGGCGGCCTACACGCTGGCGATGGCCGTGATGCTGCTGACGGGCGGGCGACTCGGCGACATGTTCGGGCGCAAGCGGATGCTGCTGATCGGCGCGGCCGGCTTCACCGCGGCCTCCGTCGCCGCCGCGGCCGCGCCGTCGATCGAGGCGCTGATCGCCGCCCGCGCGCTGCAGGGCGGCCTCGGGGCGATCATGGTGCCGCAGGTCTTCGGCCTCATCCGCGACCTGTTCAGGCCCCAGGAGATGGGCAAGGCCTTCGGCATCCTCGGGCCGGCGTGCGGCCTGGCGGCGATCCTCGGCCCGGTCGTCTCCGGCGTGCTGATCGACGTCGACCTCCTGAGCACCGGCTGGCGGATGATCTTCCTCGTCAACGTGCCGGTCGGCGCCTTCGTGCTGATCGCCGGCGCGAAGTTCCTGCCGAGCGTCGCCCCGACCGCGACCTCGCGGCGGCTGGACGTCACGAGCATCGGACTCGCCGCGGTCGGCGCCTTCATGCTCGTCTACCCGCTGGTCCAGGGCCGCGAGCTTGGCTGGCCGACCTGGATCCAGGCCGTGCTCGTCGCCGCCGTGCCGGTCCTCGCCGCGTTCGCGTGGCGGCAGGTCCGCCGCCGGCGCTCCGGCGCCACGCCGCTGATCGAGCCGGGCATCTTCGCCAAGCGCTCCTACGTCTCGGGCATCGCCTTCGCGCTCGTGTTCCTCGGCGCGATGGGCGGCATCACGCTGACGCTCGGCGTCTTCCTGCAGGCCGGCCTGGGCTACAGCCCGATGCACGCGGCGCTGACCACCGCCCCGTTCGCCCTGGGTGGCTTCCTCGGCTCGGGCATGGGCGCGACGCTCATGAGCAAGGTCGGGCGCACGGTCGTGCAGGCCGGCCTCGTCGTCATGGGCCTGGGGCTGCTGGCGCTCTACGCGGCCGTCCAGCACGCCGGGACCGCGGTCGGCAGCTGGGACTTCGTCGCGCCGCTGCTCGTCTCCGGCGTCGGCATGGGGATGGTGTGGGTGCCGATGTTCGAGATCATCGTCGGCGACGTGGCCGACCACGAGGTCGGCTCGGCGTCCGGCGTGCTGCAGGCCGTCCAGCAGCTGGGCATGTCGCTGGGGGTCGCTGCGATCGGGACGATCTTCTTCGGCGCGCTCGGCGCGCACGCCGACCGCACGCGCGACTTCCTCGAGGCCGCGCAGCACACGACGCTGATCAGCGCCGGCCTCGTCGCGGTCGCCGTGGTCATCGGCTTCCTGCTGCCCAGGCGCGCGCGCTCGGGCGAGGAGGCCTGGAGCGCCGCGCCGGAGCCGGCGATGGCCTAGCCGAAGATCTCGGTCCCCAGCCAGGCGATCACGCCGACCGCGATCACCGCGGCGACGAGACCGAGCAGCAGCCGCCCCGGGTTCGCTACGGCAGGCCCGGGGCGCTCCTCGTCGAGGAGCTCGGCCTGGAGCAGGACCTCGCGGGCCGCCGGCGCGCCGGACGCCGGCACGAGGATGTCGCGCGGCCCGGCGGCGAGCATGTCGGGGACGTCGAAGCCGGCCGAGCGCCGGACCATCGACGGGATCCCCTCCTCCAGGAGCAGGCCCTGCACGAGCTCGGCCTCGGCCTGATGGCGCGTGCTGGCGACGCGCACGAGGTCGCCCTCGCTGTACTGGGGCTTGATCTTGCGCGCGCGCTCGTGGGCCTCGCTCACCGGCTCCTCCGTGCCCGTGCCGCCCGCGTAGACGAGCGGCATGCCGCATTCGGGGCAGAAGCGCTCGTCGAGCGGGTGGGTGGAGGCGCAGCTCGGGCAGACCAGCGGCTCACTGGGCATCGACCTCGACCTCCTCGATGGTGCCGTCTTCGATGCGGTAGGAGCGCACGGTCGGCTCGCCGTCGGCCCGCAGCCCGACGATCAGCCACTCGACCGTCGGCCCCCAGCCGGCGGCGAAGTTGACGTCCGTCTGGGATGGATAGGGCTCCGAGCGCGTATGTGAATGGTAGATCGCGCCGAGCTCGGCGCCCTCGGCCTCGAACGCCTGGTCGACGCGCAGGACCTCGCGCGGGTCGACCTCGAACCGCAGCGGGCTGGCCGCGATGTTCGTCGCCTCGTAGATCGTCACCGCGCGACCGTCGCGCACGGCGACCATGCCGCAGCACTCGTTCGGGAAGTCTCGCCGTGCGTGAGCGACGATGCGCTCCAGGAGCGCCGCGTCGATCCGCACTACTCGGTCTTCAGTGCGGGGCGCTCGTCGTCGTCGTCGCGATCGGACTCGCCGTTGAGCGAATCCTTGAACTCACGCATTCCCTTGCCGATCGAGCGCCCCACTTCGGGGAGCTTCTTCGGACCGAGGACGATGAGCGCGATGGCCAGGATGACGACGAGCTCGAGGGGGCCGACGTTGGGCATGAGGTCAGCGTAGCCGGTCCTACCACCAGACGGTGGAGTCCAGGTTCTCGATCTCCTCGACCGGCCGCGTGTAGATCCCGCTGGAGAGGTACTTCCAGCCGTCGTCGCAGACGATGAAGACGACGTTGCCCTCGTCCATCTCGTTGGCGATGCGCACCGCGATCGAGGCGATGGCGCCGCTCGAGACGCCGGCGAAGAGCCCCTCCTCGTCGAGCAGCCGGCGCGTCCAGACGACCGCGTCGTGGTTGGTGACGAAGATCTTCCGATCCAGCAGCGACAGGTCGATGATCGGCGGGATGAAGCCGTCGTCCAGCGAGCGCAGGCCCTGGACCGGCTCGCCCTGCATCGGCTCGGCGGCGACGATCTTCACGCGATCGCCGAGCTCTTCCTTGAAGCGCCGGCCGTTGCCCATCAGCGTGCCGCCGGTGCCCAGGCCGGCGACGAACGCATCGATCTCGCCGTCGAGCTCGTCGAGGATCTCGGGCGCCGTGCCGTCGTAGTGCGCGCGCGGGTTGGCCTGGTTGCCGTACTGGTAGGGCATGTAGTAGCTCGCGTCGGCCTCGGCCATCTGCAGCGCCATCGCGACCGCGCCGTTGGAGCCCTGCTCGCCGGGCGAGTAGACGATCTCGGCGCCGTACATCTCCAGCAGCTGGGTGCGCTCGGGCGTCACGTTGCTGGGCATGACGACCTTCAGCGGATAGCCCTTGTGCGCGCAGATCATGGCCAGCGAGATGCCGGTGTTGCCCGAGGTGGGCTCGAGGATCGTCATGCTGGGGCCGATCGCGCCCTTCTCCTCGGCGTCCTCGATCAGCGAGCGTGCGACCCGGTCCTTGACCGACCCGGTCGGGTTGCGCGACTCGAGCTTGGCCCAGATGCGCACGCCGGGCTTGGGCGTCAGGCGCCGCAACTCGACGAGCGGGGTGTTGCCGATCGACTGGATGAGGTCGCCGTAGCGACCGCCGCACGGCTTGTTCTGGAGCGGGGGGACAGCCACTTCAGAAAGTGTAGTCAGCCCAGTCCGCGGCGTTTGCGCTCGCGCGCGAAGATCGCGTCCTGCGGCTCGTCGGGGTGATCGGGCGCGGTGACCTCCCACTCGGGCCGGCCGCGCTTGAAGCGGCTGGTCAGGACCTCGCGCTTGCGGTCCGAAGCGGCGCCCATGTCGAACCAGCCGACGTTCGCGCCGAACCCCTCGGCGACCACCGACAGGATGACGAGCACGAGGACCACCGCGGCGACGAGGCCCACTCCCGGAGCCACCACCGCCAGGAGCGCGGTCACAACCACGGCGACCAGCAGGAACCACCCGAGCCCGGTCAGACGCTGCATGGCAGGATGGTGTCAGCGCGTCACATCGCGCGCAAACGCCTCGAAGGCGTCGACGTAGCGCTGCACGTCCTCGTCGGAGTGCGCGACGCTGAGCGTCCACTGCTCGTCGACGCCCGGCGTCATGAAGATGCCGTGGTTCATGTGGTACAGCCAGGCGAGCGTCGAGAGCTCCTCGTCGACCTTCGTCGCGTAGTCGCGGTACTCGTAGAGCGGCTCGGACGCGAAGACGACGCAGCCCTTGGCGCCCAGGCCGGCGGTGTGGCACGGCAGGCCGTAGCGCTCGATGACGTCGTCCAGGCCGCCGCGCAGGCGCGCGTCCATGGCCTCGAAGCCGGCGTAGGCGTCGGCGGTCAGGACCTCGGTCAGCGTCGCCTGCGCCGCCGCCATCGACAGCGGGTTGCCGTTGAACGTCCCGACCTGGCGGACGGCGCCGGCCGTGATGAGGTCGGCGAACGTCTCGGTCATCCCGATCGCGCCGCTGGGGTAGCCGCCGGCGATGGCCTTGGCCAGGCAGACGAGGTCGGGCCGCACGCCGAAGCGCTCGACAGCGCCGCCCGCCGCGATCGTCATGCCGGTCTTGACCTCGTCGAAGACGAGCGCCACGCCGTGGCGCGCCGTCAGCTCGCGCACGCGCTCGAGGTAGCCGGGCCGCGGTACGACGATGGTGATGTTCATCATCGCCGGCTCGAGGATCAGCGCGGCGACGCGATCGCCGATGTCGTCGAGCACGCGCTCGAGCACCTCGGCGTCGTTGAACGGGATGGCGAGGGTGAGCTCGCTGACGGCATGCGGGTGGCCGGCGCCGAAGGGGACGCTGCCGGGGACGCCGCGCTCGCCGAGCAGGTCCAGCGGCGGGCGCACGCTCACCATGACCGCGTCGTGGTGGCCGTGGTAGGAGCCCTCGATCTTCAGCACGAGGTCGCGCCCCGTCGCGGCGCGCGAGAGGTGGATGGCGTCCATCGTCGACTCGGTGCCCGAGTTGGTGAAGCGCCACTGCGGCATGCCGAACCGCCGCCGCAGCTCCTCGGCGACGACGATCGAGCCCTCGGTCGGCGCGGCGAAGTGCGAGCCGCGCGCGGCGCGCTGCGCGACCGCGCGCACGATCGCGGGGTGCGCATGGCCGACGCACATCACGCCGAAGCCGTTGTGGAAGTCGACGTACTCGTTGCCGTCGACGTCCCAGACGCGCGAGCCCTCGCCATGCGAGAGGTAGATCGGCCGCGGGTCGGCGGCCTGGAAGGAGCTCGGCACGCCGCGCGGCATGACGGCCCGGGCGCGTTCGAAGTAGGCCTGCGAGCCCTCCGTGGCGGCGAGCAGCGTGCCGCGCTCGCGGTCGGTCAGCTCGGCAACGCGCGCGCGATCGATGGTCTCGGGGACAGTCGCCATGGGCCCCAGGGTAGGGCCTGCGGCAGTCGCCTCGCCGCCCGAACGGTCAGTGGTCGGCGATCGGGCGCCCGACGATCAGCGTGCCCAGCAGCTCCGGGTCGAGCTCGCCGTAGTGGGCGTCGGGCTGGACGCCCAGGGCGTCGAGCGCCTTGCTCCAGAAGCAGCGGGCCGCGACCGCCACGATCACGTCGAAGATGTCGGTGTCCGAGAGCCCGAGCGCGCGCAGCCGGTCGATGTCCTCCTGGGTGACCGACGTCGCGTCGGCGACGACCTTGTCCGCGAGGTCCATCACCGCGACGTCCACCGGATCCAGGCCGGCATCGTGATGATCGTCGACGATCGCGCGCAGCGTGTCGGGCTCGACGAACTTGTCCATCAGCACGGACCCGTGGGCCAGCGTGCAGTAGGTCGAGCGCAAGCTGCGCGCCGCCGCGACGGTCGCCAGCTCGTAGCGGCGCAGGTCCATCCCGGCCTTGATCGATCCGTTGAGCTGCTTCCAGGCCGCGTAGACGGCCGGCCGGCGCGCGAACGCCAGCGTGTAGTTCGGGAGCTGACCGAGCGCCGCACGGTCGGTCGCGTACACCTCGGCGACCTCGGCCGGCGCGTCGCTCTCGGCGAAGGTTTCGACGAACATGATGGCTGGGAGTCTCTCACCGGCGCTACGCTCGGGCGGGCGAAAGATGGACGAGGCGCCGAACACGGGGGAGTTCACAGTCGGCGAGTCCTTCGCCCGGATCCTCACCGAGGCGACGCAGTCGCTCGTCTGCGTCCTGGACCGCGACGGCCGGATCCTGCTGTTCAACGAGGCGTGCGAGCGCGCGACGGGCTTCTCGCGCGACGAGGTGATCGGCCGCGATGCGCGCACCTGCGTGATCCCGTCCGAGGAGCGCGAGGCCTTCGGCGAGTTCCTCGCCTACGTCTGGAACACCGGCGTGTCGAGCCCGCAGGTCGGCCACTGGCTGACCAAGGACGGCCGGCGCCTGCTCGTCGCCTGGTCGAACAAGCCGATGGCCGGTGCCGACGGCACGCCCGTCTCGCTGGTCACGACGGGCATCGATCTGACCGACCGCGGGCCACAGCGCGACGAGGACGAGCGCGCGCTCGAGGGCGATCCCAAGGCCAAGCTCGCCGAGATCGGGCGCCTGGCCAGCGAGCAGCGGGCGCTGCGGCGCGTGGCGACGCTCGTCGCCTCCGAGGTCAGCCCCGAGCGCGTCTTCAGCGCGGTGTCGCAGGAGTGCGCGCGGGTGCTGCAGGTCAACGCCTCGGCCGTCGTGCGCTACGAGAGCGACGAGACGGCGACCATCGTCGGGCGCCACGACCGCGACGGCATCGACGCCTTCCGCGTCGGGGAGAGCCTGCCGACCGACGCGGGCTCGGCGATCGGCCAGGTGCTGCGCATGGGGACGTCGGCCCGCGTCGACGACTGGGGCGGGCTGGCTGGCGAGCTGGCCGAGACGATGTTCCGCACGGGGTACCGCTCGACCGCCGCGGCGCCGATCCTCGTCGCCGGCGCGCTGTGGGGCGCCGTCGCGATCGCCAGCGAGGACCCGCTGCCGCCCGAGGCCGAGACCCGCCTCGGCGGCTTCTGCGAGCTCGTCTCGCTCGCCGTCGCCAGCGCGCAGGCGCGGGCTGACCTCATCGCGTCGCGCGCGCGGCTGGTCAAGGCCGGCGACGAGCAGCGCCGCAAGCTCGAGCGCAACCTCCACGACGGCGCCCAGCAGCGGTTCGTGTCGGTGGTGCTGAAGCTGCGCATGGCGCAGGCGCGGCTGCGCACGGACGCGGAGGCGGCGGCCGAGCTGCTGGACGAGGTCTCGCGCGAGCTCGACACGGGCCTGGAGGAGCTGCGCGAGATCGCGCGCGGCCTGCATCCGGCAGTGCTCGGCGATCACGGCCTGCGGCGGGCGGTCGAGGCGCTGTCGGCGCGCGTGCCGATCCCGGTGGGGATCGACGCCCCCGACGAACGCCTGCCGGACGACATCGAGGCGACGGCCTACTACATCGTCTCCGAGGCGATCACCAACGTCGTCAAGCACGCGGCGGCCAGCCACGCGGAGGTGTCGATCCGCCGCGAGGGGACGGTCCTGCGCTGCGAGGTCGGCGACGACGGCCGCGGCGGCGCCGACGCGTCGAACGGGACCGGGATCCTCGGGCTGCGCGACCGGGCCGAGGCCGCCGGCGGGACGCTCACCGTGACCAGCCCGCCGGGCCGCGGCACGGTCGTGTCGGCGGTGCTGCCGCTAGGCGGCGCGTAGGAGGCTGCGGCGCATCTGCGCGCGCCGCAGCGCGGTCTGCAGCGGCGCGGCCAGCGCGCGCTGGCCGGGAGCGACGAGCAGCCACAGCTGCGCCTGGATCGTGGCGGCGAGCGGGCCGTGCGCGACCGGGCGCAGCCCGTCGCCGCCGACGGCGAGCAGCGCGTAGCCGAGGCCGTTGCGGGCCGCGGCCTGCACGCCGTTGAGGTAGGGGCTCTCGGCGGCGAGCCGGTAGTCGAGGCCGAGCTCGTCCAGGCGGGCGATGGCCAGGTCGCGCAGTCCGCACGGCGGGTCGTAGGCGACGAGCGGCAGCGGCTGTGGTGGCGGGTCGGCGGCGGCCAGCGCGGGGCTCGCCCACCAGCGCAGCCCGATGGTGCCGAGGGCGACCGCGCTCTTGGCGCTGCGGCGATCGATCACGATCGCGGCGTCGACCTCGCCGCGCGCGATGCGCGCGACGAGCTCGAACGAGCGGTCGACGCGCAGCTGGACGTCGCGGTCGCCGACGTGCTCGCGCGCCGCCGCGAGGAGGTCGGGCAGGACCGGGTCGACGAGGTTCTCGATCGTGCCGAGCACGAACGGACCGCCGTCGCCGCCGCGCTGCAGCCGTGCCAGCGCGCGGTCGTGGGCCGCGAGCACGTCGCCGAGCTCGGCGGCGGCGCGCTCGCCGAACGGCGTCAGCTCGACGCCGCGGCCGCGACGCGTGAACAGCGGCTCGCCGAGCTCGGCCTCCAGGCGGCGCATGTGGCGGCTGACCGCGGGCTGCGTGAGGTGCAGCGCCTCGGCGGCGCGGTGGTAGCCGCCGTAGCGGACGATCGCCAGGAACGAGCGCAGGTGGGCGAGGTCGAGGTCCACCCTCGCATGGTGGCGCGGGTGCGGAACTGCCGCAAGGGACCGATCACGAACCTGCATCGGTCTTACGCGGAGATGCGATTGGTGGCACTGGGCTGCGCCGGCACCGTGGGGGCATGTCCGATCGCCTCGTCCTGCCGGTCTTCGTCGTGCTCTGGAGCTCGGGCTACGTCGTCGGCGCACTGGGCATCGAGGTTGCCGATCCGCTCCCGCTGCTCGCCGCGCGCTTCACGCTGGCCGCGGTGGTCGCCGTCCCGCTCGTGTTGCGTGAGGGGCGCTGGCGCGGCGCGCCGCTCGGACGCCTCGCGGTCGTCGGGCTGCTCCTGCAGATCGTCCAGTTCGGCGGCATCTACGGCGGCTTCGCCCTCGACGTGCCGGCGGCGCTGTCGGCGCTGGTGATGCTCGGCCTGTCGCCGCTGGTCACCACCGGCCTCGCCGTCGCGAGCGGCCAGGAGCGCGCCGACGCGCGCCTGTGGGCCGGCCTCGCCGTCGGCGTCGCCGGGGTGGCGATCAGCCTGGCGCCCGAGCTCGGCTCCGCACGCGTCGGCGCCGGCGCCGGCCTGACGCTGGTGGGCATGCTCGGGCTCGCCGGCGGGACCGTGCTGCAGAAGCGCTGGGTCGGCGCCGCGGAGCCGCGCGTGTCGGTGGCGGTGCAGTCCGTGACCGCTGCCGCGGTCGCCGTGCCCGCGGTGGCGGCGTTCGGCGGGCGCGTCGACGTCTCCGTGCAGCTCGTGCTGTGCCTGGCCTGGCTGGCGTGCGGCATGGGCATCGGCACGCTGCTGGTGCTCGTCAACGTGCTGCGCCGTCACGCCGCGAGCACGGTCGCGGCGCTGCTGCTCGTCGTGCCGGCGGTGACGGCGATCGCGTCGGCCTTGACGCTCGGCGAGACGCTGCATCCGGCGAGCGTCGCCGGGATGCTCGTGGCGATCGCGGGGGTCGGCGCGGTACTGCGGCGCGAGAAAGGGTCGGTGGTCCGGCCGCGGGCCGCGCAGGTCGGTTGACAACATTTACTTCGTATTCGTACTATACGAATCCGTGGCAGATCAGCCGTCCGTCGTCGCGGCCCTCGAGGCCGCCGTCCACCGCGTCCTCGACCACCTGGGCACGGAGCTCGCGGACCTCGGCCTGCGCCAGGCCGAGATCAACGTGCTCGCCCAGCTCGGGCCGGGCGCGCCGCGCCCGGTCGGCGAGCTGGTGGCCGCGACGGGCCAGCGGCCGTCGACGCTCACGGGCGTCCTGGACCGGCTGGAGCGCAGGCGCCTGGTGCGCCGGCGCGTCAACGCCGCCGACCGGCGCTCCTTCACCATCGAGCTCACGCGCTCGGGCGAGCGCGCGGCCGCGCGCGTGCACGCCGCGTTCGCCGCGCTCGACGCGCGCGTGCGCGCCGACCTGCCACCCGCCGCCACCGACGGCTTGCACGACGTGCTCGACGCGATCGAGCGCCACACGAAAGGCACCCCATGACCGACGAGACGTTCCTCGCCCGCTTCGAGGCGACCGCGCTTCCCTCCTTCGACCACCGCGACCACGTGCGCATGGCCTACGCCTACGCGCGCCGCGACGGCGCCGCCGGAGCGGTCGCCCGCGCGCGCGAGGGGCTGCGCCGGCTCACCGCGGCCGCCGGCGCGCCCGACCGCTACCACGACACCCTCACGACCGCATGGGCGCGCGTCGTCGCCCACTACGCGGCCGCCGCCGGCGACCGCGACTTCGACGCCTTCCTCGCCGGCCACCCGCGCCTGCTCGAGCGCGACCTGCTGCTCGCGCACTACAGCCGCGCGCGCCTGTTCAGCGACGCCGCGCGCGCGGCGTTCGTCGAGCCCGACCTGCTGGCGCTGCCCGGGTAGAGGCGCGGAACGTGAGCGGCGGGATCGGGCATCGAGGGAAAGGAGTCTCGGGCGCCGCCGGCGCGGTCGGTCGCTGCCGCCGCAGGCGCGTCTCGGGGGCTCTGGAGTTTCTGCACACTCTGTGCGCGTCCCGCGCGGGCCTCACGGGCGTACGGAGGGGGTGGGCTCCATTGCCCAGGATAATCCTGGTCTAGGGAGCCCACCCCCCGTGTGGCGCCGGGAAGGTGTTGCGGAACACGCGCGGTTCGCGCCGAGCGGCTGCGCAGCGCCAGCCGGCGCACCCGCGGCGACCGCCCCCGCCAGCGCCACCTCAGACTCCTTCCCCTCAATGCCCGGCGGCGCGGCGCCGCACGCCGCACGCGGCAGACCGGTTAACGGCCCCCCGCCATCGCCGGCAGGATCACGAGCACGTCGCCCTCCCCCACCGACGTGTCGAGCCCGTCGAGCACGCGCACGTCCTCGTCGTTGAGGTAGACGTTGACGTAGCGGTTGAGGTCGCCGTCGGAGCCGAAGAGCTGGTCCTGGGTCTCGGGGTGCGCGTCGGCCAGGGAGCGCAGGACCTCGCCGACGTTCGAGCCGTCGGCCGAGACCTCGCGCTCGCCGCCGACGGACGGCCGCAGGACGGGCGGGATGCGGATGGTCGCCATGAGCGGGCGGAGGCTAGCCGGCTGCGGCGCAGAACGCCTCGTAGTCCGGGAAGACGCCCATCTCGTCGTCGGAGATCGCGTCGGGCTCGCGCGAGCAGATCGGGCAGTCGGGGTCGCGGCGGACCTTCAGCTCGGTGGTCGTCGCGGCCAGCGCGTCGTACATGAGCAGGCGCCCGATGAGCGGCTCGCCGGCGCCGATGACGAGCTTGACGACCTCGGTGGCCTGGAGCAGGCCCATCGTGCCGGGCAGCACGCCGAGCACGCCGTTGGCGCCGCACGACGGCGCCAGCTCGGCGGGCGGCGGCTGGCGGAACAGGCAGCGGTAGCACGGGCCCTCGTAGGGCGCGAAGACGCTGAGCTGGCCCTCGAAGCCGAGGATCGCCGCGCTGACGACCGGGATGCGCAGGCGCACCGACGCGTCGTTGAGCAGGTAGCGCGTCGGGAAGTTGTCGACGCCGTCGACCACGATGTCGTAGTCGCGGATGATCTCCATGATGTTCGAGGCGTCCAGGCGGGTCTGGTACTTGACGACCTCGACGTCGGGGTTGAGCGCCTTGATCTGCTGCTCGGCCGAGTCGACCTTCGGCACGCCGATGCGCTCGCTGGTGTGGATGACCTGGCGCTGAAGGTTGGAGACGTCGACGACGTCGTCGTCGACGATGCCCAGCGTGCCGACGCCGGCCGCGGCCAGGTACAGCGCGGTCGGGGAGCCCAGGCCGCCCGCGCCGAGCAGCAGCACCTTGGCGTCGAGCAGCTTCTGCTGGCCCTCGGTGCCGACCTCGGGGAGCAGGAAGTGGCGCGAGTAGCGCTCGCGCTGCTCGGGCGTGAAGGTCTTGGGGACCTCGACGGGGTAGCCGCGGTCCTTCCACAGCGTGATGCCGCCGGTCATCGACTCGACGTGCTCGAAGCCCAGCTCCTGCAGCGTGTGCGCGGCCAGCGCGCTGCGCTGCCCGGAGGCGCAGTACGCGATCACGTGCTGCGAGCGGTCGGGTACCGCGGCGTCGATGCGCGACTCGAGGTAGCCGCGCGGGATGTGGCGGGCGCCGGGCAGGTGGCCGGCGTCCCATTCGCCCGTCTCGCGGACGTCGATGAGGGCGACGCCCTCGCCGGCCAGCTCGCGAACGGCAGACGGATCGATCTCCTCGATCTGCGCCTTGATTCGGCGCACGTACTCGCTGCCGGAGACGCTCACGGTCGATTCACCTGGAACTCGGTCGGGATTCACTTCAAAAAGTATAGCCACGCCGAGCGAGCGGGCCGCAACGGCGTGGCGCCCGCGCATCGAGCCGCCCCACAACGACCGTGGGCGCCGCCGGAACCGGTCCGGCGGCGCCCACGGGCCCTCTCGGGGGATGGTGGCTATGTAGGGGGTTCCTAGGAGGTTGAACCTGTGTCCAGGAGGACTTGATCCGGTTATCGGCGCGTCGCCTAGAGGCCGATATCGGGTCTGCACCCCATTCCCCATGAAGCGCCCCGCCCTCCTCACCCAGGTCCTCACCGTCAACGCGCTGCTCATCACGGCCACCGTGTTCGCAGCGTCGGTCGCCGCGAGCCTGCACTCCGAGCCCGTCATCGAGCGCAAGCGCTTCCTCGTGCTCGTCGCCGCGCTGATGGCGATGGTCCTGCTCAACGGCTTCCTGCTGCGGCGCCGCTTCGCGCCGCTGGAGGAGCTGATCGACGCGATGGAGCGGGTCGACTTCGGCGGGCGCGACACGCGCGCGCGGATCCCGACGGCCAACGTCGAGGAGGTCGCGCGCCTGCACCAGGCCTTCGACACGATGCTCGCCCGGCTGGAGGCCGAGCGCGCGCGCACCGCGACCGCCGTGCTGCAGGCCCAGGAGGGCGAGCGCGCGCGCCTCGCGCGCGACCTGCACGACGAGGCCAACCAGGCGCTGACCGGCGTGCTGCTGCGCCTCGAGGCCACCGCCCAGGACGCGCCGCCGCCGCTGCGCGAGGAGCTGCGCGAGACCCAGCGCGTCACCACGCAGGCGATGGGCGAGCTCGTGCGCCTGGCCCGCGAGCTGCGCCCGGTCGCGCTCGACGACCTCGGTCTCGGCGCCGCCCTGCGCACGCAGGTCGACGACTTCGGCCGCCGCGCCGGCGTGCGCACGACGCTGACGCTGCCCGCCACCGGCATCGAGGACATCAGCGCCGACGAGCAGCTCGTCGTCTATCGCATCGTCCAGGAGGGGCTCTCCAACGTCGCGCGCCACGCCGCCGCCAGCAGCGTGCGCGTCGACGTCGAGCGCCCGGACGGAGGCATGGTCGTGCGCCTCGCCGACGACGGCACCGGGTTCACGCCCGGCCGCGAGGTGCCCGGGCTCGGCCTGACGGGCATGCGCGAGCGCGCGGTCCTCGCCGGCGGGCGCGTGGACATCGCGTCGGTCCCCGGCGCGGGCACGACGATCGAGCTGCGTCTGGGGGCGGCAGCGTGAGGCTGCTCATCGCCGACGACCACGGCGTGGTGCGCGGCGGCCTGAAGCTGCTGCTCGACCGCCAGCCCGACATGGAGGTCGTCGGCGAGGCCGGCGACGGCGCCGAGGCCGTCCGCGAGGCGCTGCGCCACCGTCCCGACCTCGCGATCCTCGACGTGGCGATGCCGCGCCTCACCGGCCTGCAGGCCACGCGCGAGATCAAGTCGCTCGCGCCCGAGATCGCGGTGCTGATCCTGTCGATGCACGACGACGAGCGCTACCTCTTCGAGGCGCTGAAGGCCGGCGCCTCCGGCTACGTGCTCAAGCACGAGGCCGACCACGACCTCGTCGCCGCCGTCCGCGCGGTCACGCGCGGCGAGTCGTTCCTGACCAATGCCGCGCAGCGCGCGCTCGTGCGCACGTGGATGGAGGACGACAGCGCGGGCCCGCGCGAGCCGCTGAGCCCGCGCGAGCAGGAGGTCCTCAAGCTCATCGCCGAGGCCCACACCAACCGCGAGATCTCCGAGATCCTGCACCTCGCCGAGAAGACGGTCGAGTCGCACCGGGCCAACATCCTGCGCAAGCTCGGCATGCGCGACCGCGTCGAGCTCGTGCGCTACGCGATCAGGCGCGGGCTGGTCGAGCCGTAGGAGGCGGGCGCCGCGAGGGGTCAGGCCCCCCGCAGCGCCTCGGTGGGCGACAGCCGCGCCGCCCTTCCGGCCGGGTAGAGCCCCGCGGCGGCGCCGATGGCCAGGGCGGCGCCGAGCCCGCCGGCCAGCGCCTCGGGCGGCACCACGGCGCTCCACCCGCGCGCGCTCGCGTAGGCGCCGGTCACCAGCGTCCCGATGAGCACGCCGGCGAGGCCCCCGCCGGCGGCCAGCAGCAGCGACTCGACGAGGAACTGCGCGCGCACGTGCCCGCGCGTGGCGCCCAGGGCCCGGCGCAGCCCGATCTCCGAGCGGCGCTCGAGCACCGAGATGACCATCGTGTTGGCGATGCCGATCCCGCCGACCAGCAGCGCGACCGCGCCAAGGCCGAGGAACAGGCCGGTGAGCGCGTCGTCGGCCTCGGCCCGCGCGGCCAGCGCGTCGGACGGGCGGCTGACGTCGACCTCCTCGGGGTGCTCGGGGTTGGCTGCGGACGGCACGATGTCGTGCACGCGCGCGACCACCGACGGGTCCGCGCGCAGGTACACGGTGCTCGCAGATCGCTCGGCGCCGAGCTCGCGCTCCGCGGCGTCGTAGCCCATGAGCACCGCGCGGTCGAGCTCGGGAGCGAGCTCGAACGGCGCCATGATCCCCAGCACCGTCCACCAGCGGCCGCTGATGTAGACGAGCTGACCGGGGCGGTCGATACCCAGCTGCTGGGCCGCGCTCGCACCGAGGACGACCGAGCGCGTGTCGGCCGTCGCGCCGTTGAGGAACCGCCCGCGGACCATCGACCCGCCGAGCGTCTCCAACAGGCCGGGGTCGGCGGCGTCGACGACGATGCCGCCGGTCTCCTCGGGGTCGATCCGGTCGCTGCGGCGCACCGTGGCGTCGAGGTTGCGCACCGAGTCGACGCGCTCGACGCCCCCCAGGCGCCGCAGCGACTGCGCGGCGGTCTCGGGCAGCGTCGCGTCGCCGCCGCCGAGCGTCTGCCCCGGCGCCGCCGTGAGCAGGTTGGTCCCCAGGCGATCGAGCTGATTGAGCAGCCCCGCGCGCGAGGATTCCGACAGCCCGAGGACGGCGACCATGCTCGCGATGCCGATGGCGATCCCGAGGGCGGAAAGGACCGCCCGCAGGCGCCGCGTGCGCAGGCCCACCGCGCCGACGCGCAGGAGATCGGCGGGCAGCAGTCGCGAGGTCATGGCGCCACCACCCGTCCGTCGCGCAGCGCGATGCGCCGCGGCAGGGCCGCGGCGAGATCGCGATCGTGCGTGATGACCAGCACCGTCGTGCCCTCGGCGTTGAGCTCGCGCAGCAGCGCCATCACCTCGGCGCCCGAGCGCGAGTCGAGGTTGCCCGTCGGCTCGTCGGCGAAGACGATCGCCGGCCGGGCGACCACGGCGCGCGCGATCGCCACGCGCTGCTGCTCGCCGCCGGACAGCTGCTCGGGGCGGTGGTGCAGGCGGTGCCCGAGGCCGACGCGCTCGAGCGCGGCGCGAGCGGCGGCAGTGCGCACCTCGGCCGGCGTGGCGCTGTACAGCAATCCCTGCGCCACGTTCTCCAGGGCCGTCATCCCGTCGATGAGGAAGAACTGCTGGAAGACGAAGCCGATCGCCGTCGCTCGCAGCCCGGCGAGCTCGCGGTCGTCGAGGTCGTCGACGTCGGTGCCCGCCACGGAGACGCGGCCACTCGACGGGCGATCCAGCGTGCCCATGACGTGCAGCAGGGTCGACTTGCCCGACCCGGACGGGCCGACGACGCCGACCAGCTCGCCGTCGTCGACCCGCAGGCTCACGCCGTCCAGCGCGCGCACGCCGCCGCGGTACTCCTTGCTGACGTCCTGCAGGACGAGCGTCATCGGGGCACCACCACCCGCGTGCCGGACGCCAGGCCCGCGCCTTCGACCTGTACCCAGTCGTCGGCGAACGCCCCGAGCGTGACCGGCACCAGCCGGTGGGAGCCCGCGAGCTCGACGGCGTAGCGCCCGGGGGCCGTCGCCACGAGCGCGGTGACCGGGACGGCGAGCGCGTCCTTCGTGCGCCCCGTCTCGAGCGACACGTTCACCGGCGCGCCGTCCAGCCGGCCGTGCTGGTGGCCGTTGAGGGCCACGCGCAGCTCGACGGTCGGCGAGTCGCCGTCCTGCCCGGCGGTCGCGACGGTGCCAACGCGCGTGACGCGGCCGCCGACGTCGCTGCCGTCGGGCATGGTCACGCGCACGGCGTCGCCGCGATGCACGTCGGTGGCCAGGCCGGCGTCGAGCTTGCCGGTGACGGCCGGCGTGGTCGACGTCAGCGTCGTGACCGGCGCGCCGACGCGTGCCTGGCCGCCGACCTCGCCGCTGTGCTTGCCAACGCGCGCGGGACCGTCGCTGATCACGACCTCGGTGCGCGAGATCGTGCCGTCCTCGGTGAGCCCGCGATCGTCCTGGAAGTCGATGACCGCGTCGGTGGTCGCCGACGTCCAGTCGTCGTCGACCGTGCCCGGGTCGTACCCGAGCGCCTCCAGGTTGCGCTCGAGCTGACGCACGTCGCGCCCGTCGGAGACGCCGGGGCCGAGGTCGCGGTACATCGGGATGGTGCCGTACAGCACCCACGCCGTTGCCTTGGCGTCGATCGACATCAGCGACCGTCCGCGGGTGACGGTGTCGCCCTCGTCGCGCAGACGGGTGATCGTGCCCGCGGCCGGGGCGGCCACGGTTGTCGTGTCGGAGAAGCCGAGCGTCCCGTCGACGTCGTCGCGCGCCACGAGGTCGCGACGCTCGACCGTCGCGGTGCCGAGCGGGACCGCGTCGTTGGCGGACTTCGGGTTGCTCCCGTCGCCGGACGAGAGCAGCAGCCAGGCCGCCGCGCCGATCCCGGCGACCGCCAAGGCGACCAGGACGACGCGTCCGCTGCGGCGGCGGACCCGCGGGATGCGGGCGGCGACGCTCATCCGTCCTGCTCCGAGTCCGTGCCCCGGCCCCCGCCGAGGTCGCCCAGGAAGTGGCTGCACGCCTGGTCGGCGGCCTTGAACTTCGGCGAGTCGGGGTTGGCCCCGAGGCCGCCCCGCGGGCCGGTGCTCTTCTTGCCTCCGCCGGGGCCGGCCTGGAAGGTGAGGCCGCCGTTGCCCGAGAACTTCGGGTCGGGCATGTCGACGCCGTGCTCGCGCATGCAGCGCGCGTACTTGAGGGCCGCTTCCTGGAGCCGCGCCCGCCGGGCGGGGTCGATGGTCTCGCCGCCGCCGATCTGCATGTACTTCTGGCAGTCCTGCTGCGCGGCCTTCGTCTTGGGGTCGTTGGGGTTGAGGTTCTTGGCCGTGAGCTTGATGCCGCCCGCCCCGGCCCGCTGCGGATCGGGGAAGTCCACGCCGTGATCGCGCATGCACTTGGAGAACTTCAGGGCGCCCTCGAAGGCCTTGTCCTGCTGGCTGGCGCGGCTCGAGCCCTTCGACCCGCTGCCGTTGTCGTCCGAGCCGCCGCAGGCGCCGAGCGCCAGTGCGGCGGCGACGGCGGCGAGGAGGAGTGGTGATCTGGTCATGGCCGCAATGAGGCCCGACCAACATGACCGCTTGCTGAGAGCGACCTAGGAAGTCTGTGAGAGCGCTGGGACCGGGAGGACCAGGCGCAGGCAGGCGCCGCCGCCCGGGGCATCGGAGGCGCTCACGCTCCCGCCGTGGGCGTCGGCGACCTGCTTGACGATGGCCAGGCCGAGGCCCGAGCCGGGCATGCCGCGCGCCGCGGTCGCTCGGTAGAAGCGATCGAAGACGTGCGGCAGGTCGGCGTCGGCGATCCCGGGGCCGTGGTCGCGGACGGTCACCTCGCCCTCGTTGACCGCGACCTCGATCGGCGCGCCGGGCGGGCTCCACTTGACCGCGTTGTCGAGCAGGTTGCCGATCGCGCGCGCCAGTCGCGCGCGCGAGCCGTGCACGACGCACGGCGCCGCGATCACCGCGAAGTGCGCGTGCGGCGCGTGGCGGCGCGCGCGTTCGACGGCGTCGGCGACGACCTCGTCGAGGCGCAGCTCCTCGGGCGCTTCGGCCGGACGCTCGCCCGGCCGCGCCAGGTCGACGAGGTCGCCGACGAGGATCGTGAGGTCCTCGAGCTGGCCGCGGACGGCGGCCAGCACCTCGGCGCGCTCGCGCGGTGGCAGGTCGCGCGCGCGCTCGAGCAGCTCGATGTTCGCGCGGATCGAGGTCAGCGGCGTGCGCAGCTCGTGCGATGCGTCGGCCACGAGCTGGCGCTGCGCGTCGCGCGATGCCGCCAGCGCCGCGAGCATCGAGTTGAACGACGCGGCGAGCCGCCCGGGCTCGTCGTCGCCCTCGGGCTCGATCCGGTGGTCGAGGTCGCCCGTGGCCGTCACCCGCTCGGCCGCCGCGGTGAGCTGCCCCAGCGGCCGCGCCGCCGCGCGCGACACCGCGAAGCCGAAGGCCGACGCGAGGCCGACACCGCCGATCGAGACGGCGAACAGGATCCAGCGCAGGCGGCCGAGCGTGTCGTCGACGTCGGTCAGCGGCTTGGCGATCTGGAACGTCACGCCCTTCGGCCCGCGCGTCGTCAGCACCCGCATGTGCACCCCGCGCACGGTCGCGTCGCGGAACGACTCGGTGAGCTTGCCCGAGGCGACCTCGGTGACCGCGGCGGTCTTGGGCAGCGAGACGCCCGACGCGGATTGGATGACGTCGCCGTTGGCAAGCGTCGCCTGCGCCACGCCGGCGCTGCCACCGAGAGCCCCTGGCGGCAGCTGGGCCTGGAAGACCTCGTTGGAGCCGGTGCTCTGACCCGTCTCGACGCGACGGCTCACGAACACCACCTTGGGGCCGAGGCCGCGCAGGGACGCGTCGACTCCGCCGAGCAGCTGGTCGCGCGCGACGACGTAGGTGATCCCCGCCGCCAGCGCGATCGCGGCCGCCACCGCGGCGGCGGCGAGCAGGACGATGCGCCGCCGGAAGCTCATGGTCGCGGCGCGCGCAGGACGTAGCCGACGCCGCGCACGGTGTGCAGGAGCCGCGGCTCGCCGGCGGCCTCGGTCTTGCGGCGCAGGTATCCGACGTAGACCTCGAGCGAGTTGGACGCCGGACCGAAGTCGTAGCCCCAGACGTTGTCGAAGATCTGCGAGCGGGTGAGGACCTGGCGCGGGTGGTGCATGAACAGCTCGAGCAGCAGGTACTCGGTGCGCGTCAGCTCGACGAGGCGCCTGCCGCGGCGGACCTCGTGGGCGTGCGGGTCGAGCTCGAGGTCGTCGAAGCGCAGCGTCTCGCGCTGGCCGTCCCAGCCCGAGCGACGCAGCAGCGCGCGCAGGCGCGCGAGCAGCTCCTCGAGCGCGAACGGCTTGGCCAGGTAGTCGTCGGCGCCCGCCTCCAGGCCGGCGACCTTGTCGCCGACCTCGTCGCGCGCGGTGAGCATCAGGACGGGCGTGCGGTCGCCCGTGTCGCGCATCCGCCGGCACACCTCCAGGCCGTCGAGCTCGGGCATCAGCACGTCGAGCAGCACCGCGTCGGCGGGCGCGGCCGCCTGGCTGCGCACGGCCTCGCGGCCGTCGCAGGCCATCGCGACCTCGAAGCCCTCGAGGCGCAGGACCCGCTCCAGCGCGTCGCGCACGGCGGGCTCGTCGTCGACGACCAGGATGCGCATGTCGGGGATCGTGGCCGCCGAAGCTAAGAAAATCGTGAGCGCCTACGCTGGTGTCCGATGCCGGCCCGCGTGCGCCTCGCACTCATGGTCTTCGCCTCGCTGTCGATCCTGGCCGCCGCCGGGGTGATCGTCTTCGCGCGCGACGAGCCCGCGCCGCCGCTGGGCGCGGGCGGCTTCGCCGGCGCGCTGAGCCCGCCGAACGTCCCGCCCAAGGACTTCGCGCTCGCAGACGAGGTCGGCCGCCGGGTCTCGCTGCGCGCCTACCGCGGGCAGGTCGTCGTGCTGACCTTCATGTACTCGACCTGCCAGGACACCTGCCCGGTCACCGCGACCACGATCCGCGGCGCGCTCGACGACCTCGGCCACGACGTCCCCGCGCTGGCCGTCAGCGTCGACCCCGCCCATGACACGCCCGACTCGGCCGAGTCGTTCCTCGTCAAGCGGGGCCTGAGCGGCGGGCGCATGCACTTCCTGCTCGGCACCCGCGCGCAGCTTCAGCCGATCTGGCGCGCCTACGGCATCCAGCCGCAGGGCAAGGGCTTCGAGCACACCGCGCGGGTGCTGCTCATCGACAAGCGCGGCCGCCAGCGCGTCGCCTTCCCGGTCGAGCAGCTCGTCGACCGCGACCTCGCCCACGACATCCGCAAGCTCGAGGGCGAGCGGGCCTGAGCTTTAGGCGCGGCCCGGCTCCGGCACCGCCTCGGAGGGCCGCACGCGCAGCACGCGCGCGACGCCGGCGGGCATCCACCAGTTCCAGCGCCCGAACAGCGACACGACCGCGGGCACGAGCACGCCTCTCACCACGGTGGCATCGAGCAGGATGCCGGCCGCCAGGCCCGTCGCGAGGACCTTCACGTCGGTCTCCGGCCCGGAGGCCAGGGCGGCGAAGGCCAGGAACAGGATCAGCGCGGCGCTCGTCACCAGACGGCCCGTGCGCCCCAGGCCATAGATGATCGCCTCGTCGGTGTCGTGCGTCTTGTCGTACTCCTCGCGGATGCGGGAGAGGATGAACACCTCGTAGTCCATCGACAGGCCGTAGAGGAAGGCGAAGACGATGAACGGGATCCACGACGAGATCGATCCGGTCGCCGGGATCCCCCACAACGCCTGCGAGCCGTGGCCCTGCTGCCAGACGATCTCCATGATCCCCCAGGCCGCGCCGATCGACAGGATGTTGAGCACGATCGCCTTCGCCGGCAGCAGCAGCGAGCGGAACGCGCGCGCGAGCAGCAGGAAGGTCAGGACCGAGATGATCGCGATCAGCAGTGGGAACGAGCCGTAGACCGCGTCGATGAAGTCGGCGTCGAGCGGGCCGCTGCCGCCGACGCGCGCCTGCGCCGAGGTCGCGTGCGCGGCGTCGCGCACGTCCTGCACCGCGTCGCGCCCGGCCTGCGACTCGTCGCCCTCGTTCGGGACCGCCGCGACGACCGCGTTGCCGCCGCGGCGCCAGTCGGGCGCGGTCGGTGCCGCCGCGCCGTGCACGCCGTCGATCCGCGCCTGCGCGGCGGCGACCTTGGCGGCGTCGCCAGCCGGGACGAGCGTCTCGACCGGCGCGATCGCGCCCTTGCCGATGCCCGACCGGGCCAGCGAGTCGAGCCCCTGCTTGGCCGGGCCGGCCTTGGCGATCGTGTCCGGATCGGCGTTGCCGAGGTGCAGGTTCGTCGCGGCTGACACCAGCACCAGGAGGACGGCGAGCGCCGCGATCGCCGCGACCCAGCGGTGTCGCACCATGGTCTCCGCCCACCGCGTCCAGAACCGGTTGCTGTTGTCGCTGCGACGCACGCGCTTGCGATCCATCCGCGGCCCGGCCTTCGCGAGGATCACCGGCAGCAGCGTGACCGCGCAGGCCGTCGCCACGAGCGGGATCAGCAGGCCGCCGTAGCCCATGCTGCGCAGGAACGGCAGCGGCAGCACCACCAGCGCGAGCAGGCCGATCGCGACGGTCGTGCCCGAGAAGACCACGGCCCGTCCGGCCGTCCCCATCGCCGCGATGACCGCCTCTTCGTTCTCGAGGCCCTTCTCGCGCTCCTCGCGCCAGCGGATGACGATGAGCAGCGCGTAGTCGATGGAGACGCCGAGGCCGATCAGCGCTACGAGGAACTGCACGATCGGCGAGATCTCGGTGATCGCGGTCAGCCCCCACAGCAGCAGGAAGGAGACCAGGACGGAGGAGATGGCCATGCCGAGCGGGACCAGCGCGAGGGCAGAGCCGAAGACGAAGAGCAGGACGATCAGCGCGCCGACGCCGCCGATGACCGCCTCGAGCAGCACGCCGGGGCCGTCGTCGCCCGAGCCGGTCGAGTCGTAGAGCGCGTCGTAGCCGGTCAGCCGCACGGGCGCGCCGCCGACCGTCTCGCCCCGCATGGCGTCGCGCAGCTTGCGCTCCACGTCGGTGTTGTTGCCGAACGGATCGTCGCTGCGCGGCGAGAAGACGTAGACGAAGGCGACGCGGCCGTCGCGCGAGACGAACGTCTTGTCGCCCGTCGACCCATACCCGGCCACGCGCGAGCGCGGGACGACCTTGCGCGCGCTGTCCTCGACCTTGCGCAGCTCGTCGCGCACGCCGGGCGACGTCACGGTCTTGCCCGACGGCAGCTCGACCACGGGGACGAGCGGCAGCGTGTCGCCGCCGTTGCCGAACTCGCGCTGGATCTGCTCGCTGGCCTCCCAGCCCTCGCGGCCGGGCACGCTGAAGCGCTGGTCCAGCGCCGAGGACGCCGGCCCGGCCGCTCCGATGCCGACGATCGTGAGCAGCAGCCAGCTGATGGCGACGGCGCGCTTGTGCTGCAGGACGCGGCGGGTGAGGCGCTGCATCATCGTGTCGGCACTCCTGGTCCGGGGGCGTGAGGCGACGAGACCGTTTCTAGGCAATGGCGCGCCGCGCGGCGGTACGGCTGGCCCCCGAATGCCCTACGGCTGCCCGCAGGAGGGGCGATGTGGTTGACCGCACCCACGCTAGCCCAGGGCCGGGCGGATGTCTTCTTCAAAGCTGCTCAGTCGTCGCCGCTTTCGCCGCGGCGGCGCTCGCGGCGCTCCTGCACCCAGAGGACGACGACGACGATGAGCACGGGCGCGAGGTACAGGAGCGAGTGGTACCAGTGGCCGAGATGGGCGAAGGGTGGCGCGATCATTGGGCAGCGGCCGAGAGCAGCCAGAGGCCGAGGCTGGTGAAGGCGACCATGACCGCGAGCATCCAGTATTGCGATCGGGTGGCTTCGCGGACGCGGTCGTAGACGACGAGCGCACGGTCGTGGGCGAGCGCCAGGCCGGACACGTGGCCGAGGACGAGCGCGCCGACCTGCACGTACCAGACCCCGTTGGGCCCGATGACGTTGTAGTCGATCGTCGCGGTGGCGGTGCCGAAGACGTCCGACCCGTCGCCCAGGGGATCGGAGACCAGGTAGGCCATCGCCTGGCCCTGGTAGGTCAGCAGCGAGAAGTAGTGGGCGATGACGTAGGCCAGCGCGATCGGGATCAGCGAGTGCACGAAGCGCCGTGACAGCTCCTGCGTCGAGTGGTCGGTGCGCACCGAGTGCATCCCGAGCACGCCGAGGCGATAGACGCCGGACACGAGGCCGACCATGAACAGCAGGCCGATGGTGAACGCGATCTCGAGCGCGACCTCGCCGCTGAAGCCGAGGTTGATGAAGCGCTGCTGCAGGTCGGGCGCGATGGCGCCGCTGCCCGTCCACAGCGAGCCCTGCGAGAGCCCGTCGAAGCTGACGGTGCCGATCATCACGCACAGCAGCGCGACCGTGCCGGCGCCGGCCTCGAGCCGCGGCGCCCCGCCGAGCGGCGGGCGGACGTAGAGCATGCGGTCGCGCCAGTGCAGCGGCGAGAGCATCGAGAACAGCCGGAAGTAGACGCCGAACGCGTCGGCGTTGCGCGTCCACGGCTCGATCCCGAACAGGCTCATGCCGACCAGCTGCGTGGCGGCGTACAGCAGCGCCATGATCGCGAGCGTCGTGGGGTCGTCGCGGTTGACGTAGACGAGCTCCACCCACGCGAAGGTGAGGATCCCGAGCGCGGCCGGGTAGCGCCCGAGCCACGCCGGATAGGCGAGCGGAGCCGGCCCCTCGCGTCCCCGCGTGAAGAGCCACGCCGCGCCGCGCGCCACCGCCCGCCACGGGTTGAAGGCGGCGAAGACGTTGCCCAGCAGCAGCGTCGTGAACGGGATCGCCACCCAGAAGACGACGTAGACGACGGTCGGCAGCAGGTTCGCCGTCGCGGTCTGCGTGCCGGCGAAGCCCGCCCACACGCAGATCGCGAACGCCGCCACGCCGAGCGCACCGCACAGCACCTCGAGCACCACCGGGACGCTCAGCACGCGCCGCTCCTCGACGCGCTCCAGCCGTGGCCGCGGCCACATCGTCGCCAGCGCGACGAAGGACACGACGAGCACCACGGTCGCCGCCCACGCGAACAGCCAGCGCGGGATCGGCAGGTCCTGCTTGCCGACCAGGCCGTGGGCGGCGGCGCTCGACGGCAGCAGCGCGGCGGCGGCCAGCGCCGCCGCCACGCCGCCTGCGAGGCGTCTTCTCATTCGGTCACCGTCACGTTGGCCAGCGTCTGCTTGTGGTCCTCGAGCTCGACGACGAACTTGCCGGTGATCGTCGCCGGGATCTGGAAGCGCACCGTTCCGCCCTTGTCGACGTCCTTGTGCACGTCGTAGCCGTGGAAGTGCACCTCGTCGGCGGTGTCGGACTTCACCGTGAGGTCGATCGTCTGCCCCTTCTTCCAGGTGAGGTCCTGGACACCTCCGACGGGCTTGGCGTCGCGAACCTCGACGGTCGCCTTGCCGCTCGTCTTCGCGTCGCCGTCGTCGTTGCCCGACCGGGCGACAACGAAGGCGCCCGCGGCGACAACGACCGCCAGCACCAGCAGCACAACGCGCTGCCTTCCGCTCATCACTGCCTCCTTGTCTGTCGTGGACTGTGCGTCAGCGACAGACGGCGGGCGGCCCCCGGCAGGCGCCGAGCCGCGCGCGGAGCGCGCCCGGAGCGGCCACGTAGGGGGCGGGAAGGACGAGGGTCGCGGACGGGCGCGGCAAAGCGGCGCACAGGCCACCGAGGGCGCGCGGCGCCCCTGCCTCCAGCCGCGCGCTGACCCGCAGCGCGGCGGCGATCGCCAGGCCGGCGAGGATCGCCAGCGGGACGGCGATCCACCCGCCGTGGCCCAGCACGCCCTCCATGCCCGCGGGATGGCCCGACGCGAGGACGCCCTCGGCCGCCTCCTGCGCGGTGTACAGGGCCGCGATCGCCGCCGAGCACGCCGGCCACAGGACGGCGAGGCGCTGGGCGCGCCGCGAGCGCCCTGCGGGCGCGAGGGTTGCGCGCACGACCAGGCGCGCGAGGACGAGCACGAGCAGGACGCCGAGCACCGGCGCCGCCGGGCCGAGATACGCGTGGCCCTGCTGGTGCAGGGCGTCGTCGGCGCCCGCGCCGTAGGCCAGCAGGTAGCGCAGCTGATGCACCGTCCACCAGCCCACCGAGACCAGCGCCGCGGTGCGCAGCGTGTCGCGCCCTTGTGCCACGGGCGCGGATTGTAGGGCCGCCGCAGGCCGCGAGAGCCGCAGCGGCGGGGCGGGCCGGAGCCCGCCCCGTGCCATCAGCGCGCCGCTACTTCTTGGCCGGCGTGCAGCTGAGGGTCGTCGTCGCCGTCTTCTTCGTGCCGTCGGTGTAGGTGAAGTCGCCCTTGAACTTCAGCTTCTTGTTCGACGGGCAGCCCTTCAGGCCGATGAACGGCGTGCCCTTCGAGGTGCCGCCGACGCTGGTCGAGAAGCTCGTCAGCGTCGCGAAGACGCCGGCCAGCGGCTGCTGGAGGTTGGCCGGGATCGGCACGTTGAGCTTCTTGCCGTAGGCGCCCGAGGCGTTCTTGAGCGTGCCGACGATGACGCTGTTGATGTCCAGCGGCGCCGTGCCGCGCACGTGCAGGTAGATCGACTTGCCCTTGGGGCCGTTGTAGGCCGTGACCGTCAGGTTCTCGGTCTGCCCGAGCGCCACGCCCTTCGACGAGCCCCCACCGACCTTGGCGCTCTTGCACGTCGTGTCGATCGTCGCGCCGGCGGTGTCCTTGCACTCCTTGAACTTGCTGCCGCCGAAGACGATGTTCTTGTCGAAGGAGATGACCGCCAGCGACGTCGCGAACGGCGGCTCGCCGGCAACCGGGGTCGTGGTCGTCGTGACCACGAACTTGCCCATGCTCTTGGGCTTCTCCTTGGTCCCGGCCTTCTTGTTGGTCGCGGTGACCTTCAGGCCCTGGGTGCCCTGGATGGCCGAGGCCGCGCCGACGACAGCGAGCGCCGCAACGAGGGCGGCGACGGCCGCCAGCAGAAACTTCCGCATTCCGTTACTTCCTCCTGCGATTGATGGATCTGTTGAGTCTTGGGGTGCAAACCTACATATGGGCACAGAGTTGCGCGCGGTGAGCCGTTCTTTCGTCCGCTAGCGTGGCCGCCCCGTGCGCCCGCCGGTCGACGACATCCCCGCCCCGCCGTTCCCGCCGAAGCTGCCCTGGGCCAACGTCGCGCCGCTGCGGATGGACCAGCAGCGCGGGCGCCCGGTGCTCGTCGAGTTCTGGGACTTCTGCCGGCCGAGCTGCCTGCGGACCCTGCCCTACGCTCGCGCCTGGCACGAGCGCTACGCGCCCGCCGGCCTGCGCGTGATCACCGTGCACTCCCCCGGCTTCCCGCCCGGCGAGGACGAGCAGGCGGTTCGGGCAGCGGTGGATCGCCTGGGGATCGAGCACCCGGTCTGCATCGACCTGGGCTTCGGGCTGTGGCGCGCCTACGACAACGAGGGCTGGCCGGCGCGCTACCTGTGGAACGGCGACGGCCACCTGGCCGAGTACCACTTCGGCGAGGGCGGCTACGCCGAGACCGAGCTCGCCATCCAGGGGCTCCTTGGCGTCGAGCGCGAGCCGCTTGCCCCCGTGCACCCCGAGGACGACCCGGCGGCGCCGATCGCCGCCCAGACGCCCGACCAGCCGGGCGCCTACAGCGGCCCGTACGGCGCCGGGGCCGTCTGGGCGGTGCTCGGCGGCGCGGGCGAGCTGCACGTCAACGGCAAGCGCGTCGCCGTCGATTGGCCCGGCGCGCGGCTGCTCGTCGAGCACGCCCAGCACGTCAACGCGGTCCTGGACCTGCGGGTCGGCGACGGCGTGACCTGCTACGCGACCTGCTTCACCCCGGGGGTAGTGCTGCCGGGGGCCTGAGCTCGCCCGCGTCGATGCCCTCGAGCAGGCGGACGAAGCGGGGGTCGCCGCCCGACTCGAGCTCGGCCGCGCCGCCGGGCCAGTACGGGCTGCCCCAGTGGCGGTCGAGGTACATCGACTCGTAGACCCAGCAGCCGGTGTTGAGCAGCTGCGCGCCTCCGGCCAGGCGCCACTCGTCGCGGTCGTCGTCGGGCAGCGGGCCGGCGCGGTGCGTGTGGCCGAAGATCACGTGGCGCGCGTCGATGCCCAGGCGAGCGACGACCTCGCCCATCGCGCGCAGGCTCGCGCGCCGCAGCTCGACGCCCGACAGGTCCGCCTTGAGCGGCCCGATGCCGGCGCGGTTGAGCGCCGCGACGGCCAGCGAGAAGCCGCCGGCCAGCGCGCGGGTGCGCAGCGCGTCGCGGCGGCTGTCCGGGGACAGGCGCTGCCACGCGCGCGCCGAGGCGTTGCCGGGCGCGGCGGCCCGCCCGTCGCCGACGCGCGCCGCCATCGCGTCGAGCAGGGCGTACATCGGCGCCAGCGCGACCTCGTAGTCGTCGGGCGAGGCCGCCCGGTCGGCCGGCGCGCGCAGCAGGCGCCCGAGCACGCCCGAGCCAAGGCGCTCGAAGCTGGGGACGGTGACGTGGCGGTCGAGGTAGTGGCCGTGGGTGGCGTAGATGCCGTCGTCGAGCCAGATCCCCGGGTACACGACGTCCAGCGACGCGGGCTGCAGCATCCGCGCCAGCGCGCGCGTGCCGGTCGATGCCTTCGGTCCGGCGCGCTCCTGGAGGCCGAGCGGCTCGTGGCCGTTGCGCGAGCGCCACTCCAGCCACGGGGCGATCAGCCGGAAGTCGTGGTTGCCGGGGACGAGCACGATCTCGCCGTCGGCGCCCATCCGCTCGCCGATGGCGCGCAGGACGGGTCGCGCAGCCTCGAGCGCGTCGTGGACGGGGCCGTGGCGCAGCTCGAGCAGGTCGCCGAGGACGACGAGCCGGTCGACGCCGTCGAGCGCGGCGAGCAGGGCCTCCTGCGCCGCCGGGCGCCGCAGCACGTCCACGTCGCTGCGCGCGCCGAGGTGGAGGTCGGAGATGACGAGCGTCCGCACGGGTCGTGCAGGCTACTGTGCTGCGCCGTGGCCGCCCCTGCCCTTGACGGGATCCTCGTCGCCGACCTCTCGCGCGTGCTCGCCGGACCGCTGTGCACGATGACCCTCGGCGATCTCGGCGCCGACGTCGTCAAGGTCGAGCGGCCCGATGGGGGCGACGACACGCGCGCGTGGGGGCCGCCGTTCGTCGAGGAGGGCGCGACCTACTACCTCGCGCTGAACCGCAACAAGCGCTCGGTCGTCCTCGACCTCAAGGACCCGGCCGACCTGGCGCTCGCGCGCGAGCTGTGCGATCGCGCCGACGTCGTGGTCGAGTCCTTCCGCCCGGGCACGATCGATCGCCTGGGGCTCGGCTACGACGACGTCGCGCGCTCCAATCCAGGCGTCGTGTACTGCTCGATCAGCGCCTTCGGCTCGGGCGAGCAGGCGGCGACCCTGCCGGGCTACGACCTGCTGCTGCAGGCGATGAGCGGGCTGATGTCGGTCACCGGCGAGCCGGACGGCCCGCCGCTCAAGGTCGGCGCCCCGCTCATCGACGTCATGTGCGGGCTGAACGCGACGATCGGCGTGCTGGCGGCGCTGCACGCCCGCGCGCGTGACGGCCGCGGCCAGCGCGTCGAGGTGTCGCTCATGGACACGGCGCTGGCGGGGTTGCTCAACCAGGCCTCGGCGCACCTGAACACCGGCAGCGTGCCCGGCCGCCTGGGCAACCGCCACCCGTCGATCACCCCGTACGAGACGTTCGCCGCCGCCGACGGCGACTTCGCGGTCGCAGTCGGCAACGACGCGTTCTACGCGCGGCTGTGCGGGGTCATCGGCCGCCCCGAGCTCGCCGGCGACGAGCGCTTCGCGACCAACGCGGCGCGCCTGCAGCACCGCGACGCGCTCGCGGCCGAGCTCGAGGCGGCGTTCGCCGCAGCGCCGGCGGCCGACTGGGTGCTGGCGCTCGGCGAGGCGGGCGTGCCCGCGGGACCGATCAACGACGTGGCGCAGGCCTTCGCCTTCGCCGACGCCCTCGGCCTGGAGCCCGTCGACGAGACGGACGGCGTGCGCACGGTGCGCCCGCCGCTGCGCCTCGGCGCGACGCCGGCGGCGGTGAGCCGCCGGCCGCCGCGCCTGGGCGAGCATTCGGACGAGATCCGCGCCTGGCTGAGCCGCTAGGCGGCCTCGGCGAGCGCGATCTCGCCGGGGATCTCGACGGTCTCGTGCTGACGGCCGAAGTTGCGGATCAGGAAGAACGCCGCCACCGCGCTGACCGCCGCCAGCCCGGCGCCGGCGAAGAACGCGTTGTGCAGGCCGTCGACGAACTCCTGCGGCGAGCCGCTGCCGATCCCGGCCGCCGACGGGATCAGCGCGCCGAGGCCGGCGATCCCGACCGCGATGCCCGCCTGCCGGAAGGTGTCGTTCACGCCGGCCGCGAGACCGCTCTGCTCGCTCGGCACCGAGCCGAGCGCGACGGCGATGACCGACGGGTTGAACAGCCCGACGCCGAAGAGCGCGACGAGCTCGCCGGGAAGGACGGCGGTCCACGACGAGTCGGTATCCGCCAGCGTGAACAGGACCATCCCGATGGCGACGAGGCCGAGGCCGACCGAGATCATGATCCTGGCCGAGACCTTCTCGGCGACCTGGCTGCTTGCGCCGGCAACGACGAAGTTCAGGATCGTGCCCGGCAGGTAGACGAGGCCGGCCTGGATCGCCGACAGCCCGAGCACCTGCTGCATGTAGAGCGTCGCGTAGAGGAAGATGGCGAAGAACGACGCCGAGATCCCGAACGCGGCGATCTGCGCGCCGGTGAACGACGGGTTGCGGAACAGGCGCAGCGGGAGCATCGGGTGCGTCGAGCGCGCCTCGATGGCCAGGAAGGCGACGAGCAGCGCGGCCGCGCCGGCGAACTCGGCGACGATCTGCGTGCTGCCCCAGCCCACGTCGTTGCCGCGCAGGAGCGCGAGGACGAGGAGGAAGAGGCCGCCGGTGAGCGCGATCTGGCCGGGCACGTCGACGGGCGGGGTGGCCGGATCGGACGACTCCTGCACCTTCGTGCGGGTGATCCACAGGCACGCGATGCCGATCGGGATGTTGATGAGGAAGATCCACTGCCAGTCCAGGCCGCTGGTCAGCGCGCCGCCGACGAGCGGGCCGATGGCGAACGACGCGCCGATGGTCGCGCCGTAGGCGGCGAGCGCCCCGGCGCGCTCCTTCATGTCCGGGTAGGCGTTGGCGAGGATCGCCAGCGAGACGGCGAACATGATCGCCGCGCCGATGCCCTGGATGGCGCGGAAGGTGTCCAGGAAGACGATGTCGGTGGAGGCCGCGCACGCCGCCGATGCCGCGGTGAAGATCGCAAGGCCGATGGTGAACAGGCGCCTGCGGCCGAAGCGATCGGCCAGCGAGCCGGCGGTCAGGACGACCGAGGCGAGCGCGAGCGTGTAGGCGTCCACGACCCACTGCAGGCCGCTCAGGCCGGTGTCGAGGTCCTCCGCGATCCGCGACAGAGCCGTGTTGACGACCGCGATGTCGAGCATGAGCATCGCCGTCGCCGCGCACACCACTGCGAGCGTCCAGCGCTTCGTTGTCGTAAGAGAAGTCATGGACTGTCAACTGTGCCTTTGCATAGGCGCGGCGGCCATGCGGTTAGCCGCACCCCGGGCGTCGAGCGGGCTCCCGGCCTTCAGTGACGTGCGACACGCAACGACGCGTTGTCGGCGACGAAGCGGTTCGAGAGAGGGGGCGCGGGGATCCTGCCGAGCGTCGCGGCCGGCGCTACTGCGCCGCAAGCGCCTGGCGGATGGTCTTGGGGAGCATGAAGCGCACGTCCTCCTGGACGACCTCGAACTCCTCGACCTGCTCGGTGCCGCGCGCGCGGAAGAACGCGACGAGGCGCTGCACGAGCTCCTCGGGCGCGCTGGCGCCCGAGGTGATCCCGACCACGCGCTTGCCGTCCAGCCACTCCTCGCGGACCTGGTCCTCGTTGTCGATGAGGTGCGAGTCCGCGCCGTGCTCGCGGGCGACCTCGACCAGGCGGTTGGAGTTCGAGGAGTTGCGCGAGCCGATCACGAGCACGAGATCGCACTGCGCGGCCATCTGCTTGACCGCCGCCTGGCGGTTCGTCGTGGCGTAGCAGATGTCGTCGGTGCGGGGACCGACGATGCTCGGGAAGCGCTCGCGCAGGCGGTTGATGATCGCGCGCGTCTCGTCGACCGACAGCGTCGTCTGCGAGACGTAGGCGAGCTTCTCCGGGTCGTCGATGTCGAGCGCGTCGACGTCGGCCTCGGTCTCGACGAGGACGATCCTCTCGGGCGCCTCGCCCATCGTGCCCTCGACCTCCTCGTGGCCGCTGTGGCCGATGAGGACGATCGTGTAGCCCTCCTCGGCGAACTTCAGCGCCTCGCGGTGGACCTTGGTGACCAGCGGGCAGGTGGCGTCGATCGTGCTCAGGCCGCGGCGCTCCGCGTCCTCGTGCACCGCCGGCGAGACGCCGTGGGCGCTGAACACGGTGATCGCGCCCTCGGGGATCGAGTCGTCGAGCTCGTCGACGAAGATCGCCCCGCGCTCGCGCAGCTGCTCGACGACGTGCTTGTTGTGGACGATCTCCTTGCGCACGTAGACCGGGGCCCCGTGCAGGTCGAGCGCGTGCTCGACCGTCTGCACGGCCCGGTCGACGCCCGCGCAGTAGCCGCGCGGCGCCGCGAGCAGCAGCTTCTCGGGGACAGCGGTCATCGCCCTCAGTCTACGAGCCCGCGCGCAGCTCGCTCACCAGCGCGTAGACGGTCTCCCCGACCGCGTCGAGGCTGGCCACCGACAGCCTGTCGATCGTGTCCTTCAGGCCGTCGGCGTAGCGGTAGGAGAAGTCGATGAGATCCACCGCCGGGATGCCGGCGCGCAGGAACGGCGTGTGGTCGTCGTAGATCGTGGTCTGCGTGGTCGGCGGGAAGACCGCGCCGACGCCCGCGCTGCGCGCCGCCGCGCGCACGCGCGCCCACAGCTTCGGGTCCGAGCTGCCCTCGCGCGGCAGGCGCAGGCCCTTGTTGGCGATGTAGTCGAGCAGCACCATCTGCCCGACCTCGGAGCGATGGGCCACGACGTAGGCGCGCGATCCGCGCAGCGCGCACCGCACGAACGCGGAGTTGGGGCAGCCGGGACCCTCCTCCTCGCCGTCGAAGAGCACGAAGCGGACCTCGCGGCCCGCGCCGTGCTGCAGGTCGCGCGCGAGCTCGACGACCGCCGCGGTGCCCGCGGCGCTGTCGTTGGCGCCGACGAACCCCTTGGGGTGGTACTCGCTGTCGTAGTGCGCGCCGACCACGATCGCCGGCGCGCGGCCCGGCAGCGTGCCGACGACGTTGCGCAGTCCGGGGTGGCCCGTGACCGCCTCGAAGCGCCCGTTCGGCAGCTGGCGGCGCAGCACCTCGGCCAGCCGCCGCAGCTGCGGCGAGCCCGCGGGCCGCTGGCCGTAGGACAGCTCGCGGCGGATCAGCGCGAAGGCGCGCTCGGCGTCGAAGTGGTCGGTGCTCGCCTCGGGGGTCGCGCCGGCGGTCGTCGTCGCGTGGTCGTCACCGCCCCCGCCGATCAGCGGGAAGCCGTTGACGGCGGCGAAGACGATCCCCACCCCGAGGACGAGCTGGACGGCGAGCGCGACGACGAGCACGCGGACGGACAGCCCGCCCTGGCGCCCGGACTCAGTCGTTGGCGGTCACCGCCTCGAGCAGGTCGGCGAACTTGCGGCGCGCGGCCTCGCGCCGCGTCGGCACGTGCTCGCTGGGCACCTCGTCGGGCGGCGGCTCGTAGCCGCGCAGGATCTTGCGCGCGACCGATTGGCGGTGGACCTCGTCGGGACCGTCGTAGAAGCGCGCGGCCCGCGCGTAGCGGTACATCGCCTCGAGCGGCATGTCGGTCGAGTAGCCCAGCGCGCCGTGGACCTGCAGCGCGCGGTCGACGACGTCGTGCAGCACGCCGGCGCCGTAGAACTTGATCAGCGAGATCTCCTTGCGCGCGGCGGAGGCGCCCTGGGTGTCCATGACCCACGCCGCGTGCAGCGTCATCAGCCGCGCCGCCTGCATCTGCGCGGCCGAGTCGGCGATCCAGTTCTGGACGGTGTCCTTCTCGGCCAGCACGCCGCCCTGCGCATAGCGGTAGGTCGCGCGCTCGCAGAGCATGTCGAAGGCGCGCCGCGACACGCCCAGCCAGCGCATGCAGTGGTGGATGCGCCCGGGCCCGAGCCGGTGCTGGGCGATGAGGAAGCCGGCGCCCGACTCGCCGAGCAGCGCCTCGGGGCCGACGCGCACGTCCTCGTAGCGGACCTCGGCGTGGTTGCCGAGCTTGCCGTAGGACTCGGCCGGGTGCTCCATCGTCGCCACGTCGCGCACGATCTGCACCCCCGGCGTGTCGACCGGGACGATGAACATCGACGCACGCTGGTGAGGACGCGCGTCGGGGTCGCTGACCGCCATGACGATGAGGAAGTCGGCGATCGACGCGTTGGAGGAGAACCACTTGAGGCCGTTGATGACCCAGCCGTCGCCGTCGCGCTCGGCTCGGGTCTGCAGCTGGGTCGGGTCCGAGCCGGCGGTGTCTGGCTCGGTCATCGAGAACGCCGACTTCAGGTCGCCGGCCAGCAGCGGGTGCAGCCAGCGCTGCTTCTGCTCGTCGGTGCCGGCGAGCGCGAGGATCTCCGAGTTGCCCGAGTCAGGGGCCTGGTTGCCGAACGCGTTGGGCGCGAACGGCGAGCTGCCGAGGATCTCGTGCATGAGCCCGAGCTTGACCTGCCCGAAGCCCTGGCCGCCGAGGTCGGGCGGCAGGTGCGCGGCCCACAGTTTCCGGCGCTTGACCTCCTCCTGCAGCGGCACGTAGATGCGGTCCAGCGCGGCCTGGTCGAGCTCCTCGGCGATCGTCTCGATCGGCCAGATCTCCTCGCGCACGAACGCGCGCATCCAATCGAGCTGCTCCTGGAACTCGGGCTCCGTCGAGAAGTCCCATGCCATGGTGTCCCGTCCTCGCGTCGCGGTTGGGCGCCCATCGTAGTCTGCGCCGATGGCCAGCATCCCCGCGTTCCTCCCCTCGCCGGACGCGCCCGGTCGCGTCGTGCTCGGCCAGGCGCCCGAGCCCGAGCCGGCACCCGACGAGGCCCTTGTCGCCGTCGAGGCCTACTCGGTCAATCGCGGCGAGACCTTCCTGCTCGAGGCGCCACGCGAGGGCTGGCGCCCGGGCCAGGACGTCGCCGGGCGGATCGAGCGCGCGGCGGCCGACGGCAGCGGGCCGGCGGCCGGCACGCGCGTCGTTGCGCACGTCCCCGCCGGTGGCTGGGCATCGCTCGTGGCGGCGCCGGTCCGCGGGCTCGCGGCTCTGCCCGACGCGGTCGACTCCGTGCCCGCGTCGACGCTCGGCGTGGCCGGGCTGACCGCGCTGCGGCTGCTGCGCATGGCGGGCGCGCTCGGCGGCCGGCGCGTGCTGCTCACCGGCGCGTCGGGCGGGGTGGGGCACTTCGTCGTCGAGATGGCTGCCGGGCAGGGCGCGCTCGTGACCGCCGTCTCGTCGTCGCCGGAGCGCGGCGAGCGGCTGCTGGCCCTCGGCGCCGCGGAGGTCGTGCCCGACGCCGAGGCGGCCGAGGGGCCGTTCGACGTCGCCTTCGAGTCGGTCGGCGGATCGTCGCTCGTAGCGGCACACGCGCGGATGGCGCACCGCGGCACGCTGCTGTGGTTCGGCCAGGCCGGCCGCGAGCCCGCCACGCTGGACTTCTTCGCCACCGTCTCGGCTGCGCCCTACGCCGCGATCGTGCCCTTCAGCTACTGGCGCACCGGCGCCAGCGACGCCGACGACCTCGCGACGCTCGTGCGGCTCGTCGCCGGCGGCCACCTGCACCCGGAGGTCGGGCTGACCGCGGACTGGCGCGGGACACCCGCGGTGCTCGTCGCGCTCGCCGACCGGCAGATCCGCGGCAACGCGGTGCTTACCATGAGCGAGTGATCGCTCGGTCCGGCGTCCTTGTCCTGGCGCTGCTCGTCGTGGGGTGCGGCGGCGGCGGCGAGACGATGTCGACGCGCTCGGCGCCTCGCCAGCCGGCCGCCTTCGACGACTGCCTACGACCCGGCCCGACCGTGCAGATGGTCAAGGTGCCTGCGCCCGGCGAGCAGCTTCCCGCCGTCGTGCTCGGCAGCGGCGGCGCCACCGGCGCCGTCTTCGCCAACCAGAGCGGCAACATCGCCTGCGGCTGGCTGCCGTACGCGCGCGACGTCACGCGCCGTGGTGTGCGATCGCTCCTCTTCGATTACGCGCTCGCCGAACGCGAGGACGAGGTCCTCGCGGCGGCGGATTGGCTCCGGGCGCAGGGTGCACGCCGCGTCGTGCTCGTCGGCGCCTCCATCGGAGGGCGGGCGGTCGTCACCGCAGCGGCGAAGGCGCGCTCCGGCGAGGTCGACGCGGTCGTGAGCCTGTCGGGCGAGCGGGTCCTCGGCGGCCAGCGCGACATCATCGTCGACGCGCGGCGCCTGCGCGTGCCGACGCTGTGGGTCACCTCGACTGGCGACGGCTACACGAACTTCGGCGCCGAGACGCGCCAGCTGCATCGCGCGGCCCGCGGCCACGCGCGGCCCGATCGGCTGCTCGTCGTCGGAGGCGACGACCACGGGTGGGACCTGCTCACCGGCGCGCAGGCACGGCGCGTGGTCCCCGCGGTCAACGCGTTCATCCGCGGGCGGTAGGCCAGCGCTCGACCGTCCAGCCCATCTCCCAGAAGGCGAGCTCGTACCGGCTGCAGGTCAGGAAGGCGTGGTGCATGCGGGTGCGGACTTCCTCGCTCGCCTGATCGCCGAGCCGGTCGACGAGCGCACGGCACCAGGCGGCTAGCTCCTCGAAATCGGGCGCGGCGTAGGTCGCGATCCAACGCGCGTAGCGCTCGTCGGTGGGCGCGCCGGCCACCGCGAGGCGCTGGCCGACCTCCGCGTACCCCCACATGCAGGGCAGCAACGCCGCGGCGAGGTCGGCGAGCTCGCCGACCGCGGCCGTGCGCACGAGGAAGTCGGTGTAGGCCTGGGTGGTCGGCGCCGGCGGCTCGGCTTCGAGCTGCGCTTCGGTGATCCCGAACTCGCGCGCGAACTCGCGGTGCAACTCCATCTCCTCGCCGAGGATCGCCTGGGCGAGGTCGGCGAACCGCCGCATCGTCGCGAGGTCGGGGGCGCGCGCGGCCCCCAGCGCGAGCATCCGCGCGTACTCGATGAGGAACAGGTAGTCCTGGCGCACGTAATGCGCGAAGCGGTCGACGGGCAGCGTGCCGTCGCCGATCCCGCGCACGAATGGGTGCGCGTGCTGCGCCTCCCAGACCTCGGCCGCCCCGGCGCGCAGGTCGTCCGCGAAGCTCGCGCGCGCCATCCTGCGGCACGATAGCGTGAGGTCTCTTCGCAAACGGGGAGAGCATGAGGGCATGGCACAGGAGCACTTCGACCGGCTGACGGCGATCGACGCGTCCTTCCTGCACCAGGAGGGGCCGACGTCGCACATGCACGTCGGCGGGCTGTCGCTGTTCGAGGGCCCACCGCCCCCGTACACCGAGCTGGTCGACGCGCTGCGCGGCCGGCTGCACCTCGTGCCGCGCTACCGCCAGAAGCTGTCGGTGCCGCCCGGGGGTACCGGCCGCCCGCTGTGGGTCGACGATCCGAGCTTCAGCATCGAGTACCACGTGCGCCACACGGCGCTGCCCAAGCCCGGGTCCGAGGCGCAGCTGCTGCGCCTGGCGGGGCGCGTCTTCTCCCAGCAGCTCGACCGCATGAAGCCGCTGTGGGAGATCTGGATGGTCGAGGGCCTGCACGAGGGCGGCTTCGCCCTGATCAGCAAGACCCATCACTCCCTCATCGACGGCATCGCGGGCGTCGACATCGCCCAGGTCGTCTTCGACCTCGGCCCCGTGCCGGCCGAGGTCCCCCACCCCGACGAGGCATGGGAGCCCGCGCCCGAGCCCTCCTCGATCGAGCTCCTGGCCGCGGGTGCGCTGGGGCTGGTGCGGACCGGCCTGCGCACCGCCGGCGCTGCCGCCTCGCTGGCGACGCGCCCCGGCGAGGCGCTGCGCTCCGCGCGCGTCGCGGTCGAAGGCCTGGGCGAGGTCGCGTGGGCGGGCATGAACCCGGCGCCCGAGACGCCGCTGAACGTCGAGATCGGCCCGCACCGGCGCTTTGTCGTCATCCGCAGCTCGCTGGCCGACTTCAAGGCGGTCAAGAACGCCTTCGGCGGCACCGTCAACGACGTCGTGCTCACCGTCGTCAGCGGCGCGCTGCGCAGCTGGCTGCAGTCGCGCGGCGTCCGCACCGAGGGGCTGGAGCTGCGCGCCCTGGTGCCGGTGTCGATCCGCGCCCATGACGAGCGCGGCACGACCGGCAACCGGATCGCCGCGATGCGCGGCCCGCTGCCGGTCTACGTCGAGGACCCGATCGAGCGCCTGCGCACCGTCAAGGTGGGCATGGACGGCCTGAAGGAGTCCAAGCAGGCGGTCGGCGCCGAGGTGCTGGCGAGCGTCCAGAACTTCGCGCCCCCGACGATCCTCGCCCAGGCCTCGCGCCTGAACTTCTCCACGCGCCTGTTCAACCTGATCGTCACCAACGTCCCCGGCCCGCAGTTCCCGCTCTACGTGCGCGGGCGCGAGATGCTCGACGTCTTCCCCGTCGCCTTCCTGCCGAAGAACCACGCGCTGGCGATCGCGATCATCTCCTACAACGGGGGCATGAACTTCGGCCTGCTCGCCGACTACGACGCCCTCCCGGACATCGGCGTGATCGCCGAGGGGATCCAGAGCGCGCTGGCCGAGCTGCTCGTGCTGGCGCGCGCGCAGGAGACGGCGGGGGCGGCGGAGCCGGCGCGCGTGTAGTTCGTCCGCGCGCGTTCTGCTTGCTGCGCGGACGACACCCCTACCGCCGCACGACGCGAACGTCCGCCGCCGCCGGCGCCGCCTCGCGATTGCCCGCGTGGTCGATGGCCACGGTGTAGAAGCGGTAGCGCTCGCCGCGCCGCAGGGTCACCGGGCGCGAGGTGCCCGTCGTCGAGAGCAGCCGCCGGAACTTCGCGCCGGCCGTCGACCGCCACAGCTCGTAGCGCGAGATGCCCGACGAGCGCACGCCGGGCGGCGCCGGATCGGCTCCCGTCCAGCGCACCGTGATCGTTCGCTTCGACGTCGTGCGCGCCGCGAGCCGTCGCACGTGCGACGTCGGCGCCCGGCGGTCCAGCGCGGCCGCGCGCGTCAGCGCGGCGCCCGCGTTGAGGATCCCCCAGCCCAGGTCCGAGGTCCAGCCGGTGCCCGGCGGCCGGCGAGCGGTCTGCTTGATGACCTGCACGATCTCGCCGGAGCTCAGGTCGGGATTGAGGTGGCGCATGAGCGCGCCGGTCGCGGCCACCATCGGCGTGGCCATCGACGTGCCCTGCACGTAGGCGTAGCGCGAGTCGCCGGCGAAGGTGGCCCGGCAGTTGCACGGCGGGCGCGGCGGCAGCCCGACCGACCCTGTCTCGAGCTCGTTCGGGCCGGCGGTGAACGCGCCGAAGATCCCCGGCGGTCCGTTGCCCGCGGCGTCGTAGGTGCCGTAGGCGGCCAGCGAGATCTGGCTGCCCTCGCCGGCGAACGACGCGCGATGGTCGAAGGCATCCGCGGCGGTGACCGAGAGGCCCTTGCCGATCGACAGGTTCGGCCCGGTGCCGCTGGGCTGCAGGAGGTCGGCGGGATAGCCCTGCTCGGCGATCGCGCTGTCGGCCGCCGCGGCCGCGAGGACGACGTTGTGCGCCACCGCGTAGTCGACGGCGTCGCGCACGGCCTGGGTGGGCTGCGGCCCCGGATCGGTGCCGAAGCTCATGTTGATCGCGTCGGCGCCGTGGTCGACCGCCCACACGATCGCCTTCGCGACGCTCGAGTCCGAGAAATCGGACTTGATCACGAGCAGCCTGCAGCGCAGCCCGGCGCCGGCCAGGCCGATGCCGTTGTTGCCCGCGCCGCAGGCCAGCGACGCGACGTGCGTGCCGTGGCCGACCGTGTCGGCCGTCGGCGTGGCGCTCTCGGGGTCGAAGCTCACGCTGCCCGCGATGCGATCGGCGAGCTCGGGGTGGCTCGTCTCGGCGCCGGTGTCGATCACCGCGACGGTCGCGCCCGCGCCGGTCGAGACGCTCCACGCCTGCGGGAAGCCGCTGCGCGCCGCCCACCACTCGATCGTCGTCCCGGGCGCGGTGCCGGTCGCCGTCTCGGGCGTCGTGAGCGCGGGGTCGTTGGGGTCCAGCCGCACGCGCGCGCGGTGCTCGACCTCGACGCGCGCCACGCGCCCGTCGGCCCGCAGGCGCGCCGCCAGCGCGCGCAGGCTGCGGCCCGGCTGCGCGCGCAGCGTGACCAGGCGGATCTGCGGGACGCTGTAGCCCGCGGGCCGTGCGCCGGCGGTCGCCGCGACCGCGGCTGCGGTCACGTGGCGCTCGGCGCCGGGGCGCAACGTGACGAGGAGGCGGCCGGTCGCCGGCGCGTCGGCGCGGGCGGCTGCAGGCGCAGCGACGAGCGCGACCGCGACCAGGACGAGCGCTCGGCGCAGGTTCAGTACCCGAGCGCGAACTTCGCGTCGTCGCTCATCTTGTCAGGCGTCCACGGTGGGTCGAAGACCATCGCGGACGTCACGCCGTCGACGCCGTCGACCTCGCTGACGAACTCGTCGATCTGCTCGGTCACCTGCGGGCCGATCGGGCACGCGGGCGTCGTCAACGTGAACGTCACGTGGACGTTCCCGCCGTCGATCTCCACGCCGTAGATGAGGCCCAGCTCGACGAAGTCGAGCCCGAGCTCGGGGTCGATGACGTTGGAAAGCGCGTCCTCGATCTCTTCGAGCGTAGGCATGGCTTGAGTGTAGCCCCGCTCGTCGTATAGGTTGCGCAGCCATCGTCGAGTTCTCCGAACAGCCGGCCACCCTCCGCTGCTCGGGAGACGAGGACATCGCGACGCGGGGGCGGCGCCGCACAGCCCTCTCCCGTGCGCTTTCGACTGCGAAAAGCGATGTCGTCGTCGACATGAGCGAGCTGACCTTCGCCGACAGCTCGTTCGTCCTCGACGTCGCGTTCGTGGCGCGCCGCCTGCGCCGCACCGGGCGGCTGCTGCTGGTCCGCGGCCCCCAGCCGCAGGTCTGGCGCGTGATCGAGATGGTCGGGCTGCACCGCCTGCCCGGCGTCATCGTCGAGGGCCCGGCGCCCGCGCTCGCCTAGAGCCGCCGTCGCGCGCCCACGCATCGAGCGCCAGCTCCTGCACCACATCCCGGCCCGCGCCCCCGGCGTGCCGCTGGGCACCGTCGCGCGCCACCTCGCGCTGCCCAGCTCGTCGGCCTCGGTCCTCGTCAAGGACCTCGCCCGCCGCGGCTTCGTCGCGCGCACGCGCGATGCGCGCGACGAGCGGCGCCTGGCGCTCGTCCTCACGCGCCGCGGGGCGGCGCGCGTGGCGGCCGACTCCGTGCTCGAGCCCGCGCGTCTGACCGCCGCGCTTCAGTCCCTCGGCGCGAGCGAGCGGCGCGCGCTCGTCGCCGCGCTCGAGCGCCTCGGCGACGCCGGCGCAGCGCTCCCACCCGCCCCGCCGCGTCGCAGGCGCCGCGCGCGATCGACCCCGTAGCCTGTAGGAACGATGCTCCTCCCGCTCGTCCTGCTCTTCATCGTCGTCCCGATCGTCGAGATCTACGTGATCATCCAGGTCGGGGAGGCCATCGGCGCGCTGTGGACGATCGCGCTGCTCGTCGCCGACTCGATCCTCGGCTCCGTGCTCATGGGCGCCCAGGGCCGCGCGGCCTGGCGACGCTTCAACGACGCCATCGCGCGCGGGCGCGTGCCTGCGCGCGAGGTGCTCGACGGCGTGCTGGTCATCTTCGGCGGGGCGCTCCTGCTGACCCCCGGCTTCGTCACCGACATCTTCGGCCTGGCCTTCTTGCTGCCGCCGACCCGCGCCGTCATCCGCCGGCTGCTGGTCGGGCGCTTCGCCGGGCGCCTCATCGTCTCGCGGCCGCCCCGCGGCGCCGGCTTCGACGTCGACGGCACCGCGAGCGAGGTTGACCCCCGCGCGCTGCCGTGACGATCGGCCCCGAGCACGAGCCGCCGCGCCCGCCGGACGGCGCGGGCTTCAGCGACGCGGTGACCGTCGCCTTCGGCGATCCGGCCGCCGAGCTCTACGGCATCGCCCGCCTCGGCCTGGCCGACGGCGGCGCCAGCGGGCTGGCGATCCTCTTCTGGCGCGACGAGCCCGTTGCCGTCGGCGCCGAGGGCGGCGTCGAGATCTCGGCGCCGTCGACGTGGGACGAGGTGTCGGCGGCCGGCATCGACATGACGACGGTCGAGCCGCTGCGCGCGTGGCGCCTGCAGTACGCGGGCGACGAGGCGTCCTACGACCTCGAGCTCGAGGCGATCGGCGCGCTGGCCGAGCTGCCGCCCGACCACCCGGTCGCGCGCGCCGGCGGGATGACCGGGTACGAGCAGCCGCTGCGCGTCCGCGGCAGCGCTCGCGTCGGTGATGCGCGGCTCGCCGTCGACGGCCTCGGCCAGCGCGGCCACTCGTGGGGAGCGCCGGACTGGGAGCGCATCGAGCTGGCGCGCTCGCTGTCGGCGTGGCTGGGTGACGACCTCGCCGTGTCGCTGACCGCCATCCGGCCGGCGGGCAAGCACGAGCACGCCGACGAGGCGCTCGCCGCCGCGATCATCGAACGCGGCGAGGACGGCGAGCCGCGCGCGGTCGACGTCGCGGATCCGCGCCTGTCGACGACCTACGACGGCGAGGGCCGCCAGCGCCACGCCGGCCTCGAGCTGTGGGTCGACGAGGACGGCTTCCCGCGCCGCGCCGCCGGCGAGGTCGCGTGCGGGACGTCGCTGGACCTGGGCGCGCTGCGCCTGGACTGCGCCTTCTTCCGCTGGCGGATGGAGGGCCGCGAGGGCGTCGGGCGCTACGACGTGTTGCGGCGCAGGGACTAGATCATCCAGCTCAGTTCTCGCACCCCAGCCGGTCCCACATGTACAGGTCGAGGCACTCGCCGGCGAGCTCGCACGAGCGCTCCCGCGAGAGGAACGGGAGCACCGTGTCGAGCGCCTGCTCCTCGGCCACGCCCGCATCGAAGGCCTCCTCGCCGCGGAAGCCCGCGGCGATCTTGAGCGCCTCGCGGCGGTTCTCGCCCAGTGACGAGAACGCGTTGACCAGGAACTCGCGGTTGGCGATCGGATGGCCCACCTCGAGCGACGCGTGCCACGCCGCGAGCATCGACAGGTCGTGCTCGTCGAGGTCTGCCACCGCCTTGACGTAGTGCGACTCGAGCTCCTCCTCCGGGATCTCGTCGACCCATGCCCGCACCAGCTCGCCCAGAAGCTGGCGGCGAGCCTCCCGTCCCACGGACTCGGCGATCACCCGAATCGCGTCCTGCGGTTCGATGAAGCAGAGCGGCATGCCCGGCACGGTAGGCACCCCGTCGGACGGCAAAGTCCCGATGGCCAGGAGGATTCCCGCACGTTGCGGGGACCGCTCAGGGACCCTCGAACCCGAACTCCCCGGCGGCCGCGCCCGACCCGTGCGACGAGCCGCCGGTCGAGGCCACGGTGGCGCGCGCGGCGCTGGGCGCCGCGGTCGTCGTCGCCTTGGTGACCGGCTTGCGCGCCGGTGCCGCGCTCGCCCGCCGGCGGACGTGGACGCGCGGCTTGGACGGCTTGGAGGGGCGCTTGGAATGCGTGCGCGGCTGCGCTCGCTGCTTCTGGACGGTCGGCACCGAGGCCATCCCCTGGACCCCGCGCAGGATCGCCGCCGGCCGCGCGTCGCGCGAGGTCATCGCGCCCTCGACCGCGAAGCTGCCGCCCGCAACCGCGGCGGCGCTCGCCGCCACCGCGGCCATCTTGCCCGCCGTGACGGTGTCGACCACCGCCTGCGCGCGCAGGAACGAGTTCGCCGCGCGCTCGTGCAGGTGCAGGCTCACCGTCTCGTACACGCGCACGAAGAAGCTGCCGGTGTGCTCGACGCCCGCGCCCGCGACCAGGACGCCCGCGGCCGGGAAGACCACCGCCAGCGGCCGCGACGCGTCGTGCAGGCCCCGCACCGCCGCGCGGCAAGACAGGCACTGGCGCAGGTGGGTGCGCAGCTCGACGGTCTGCGCCGCATCGGCCTCGCCGTCGACGAACGCCGACAGGATCGGCGCCAGCCGCTGGCACTCGGCCCCGGCCTCGATGCCCGCGTAGCGCTCGAGGAAGCTCTTGCGGCCCTCCGCCAGGCAGCGGTTGACCT
>CAVXTB010000019.1:0-82707 GCA_963764585.1 uncultured Actinomycetes bacterium | reverse complement strand
CACGGTCATTGGCCGATCGGTCATCAAAGGCGACGTCGTCCCATGAGCGCTCTGCGCATGAAGGCTACACAAGACCCTGCACGGGTTCAAACAGCCGTCAACGGCTATATTCTTTGCGCATGTCTGGGATCCGCATGCAAGACTCGCCCCACGTCGCCGGTCGGCGCCATACTGGGCACGTGGAACTGCGCGGCGCATACCCAGCGGACAGGGCGGCGGCCCTTTCGGGCGTTCCCAAGTCGACCGTTCACTACTGGGCCCGAAAAGGCATCCTCGCGCCGTCGGTCTCGGCGGAGAAGGTGAAGCTCTGGTCGTACAGCGACCTGATGGGCCTGCGGACGATCGCCTGGCTGCGAGCGAGCAAGACCGCGCCCGACGGACAGAACGTTCCAGCGACCGCCATGAACGCGGTGCGCCGCGCCCTGGCAGAGCTCGAACAGCTCGATCTCGCGCTCTGGTCAAGCGACGACGGGCCGAACGTCGCCGTCGACCGCCGCGGCCACATCGTGCTCGGTGAGCCCGAGCAGCCGCACCACGTCAACGGCCAGGCGCTCCTCAGCTCCGACATGCTCGATGTGTTGCGTCCGTTCGAGATTGGCGAGTCAACCAGGGGTCCCGACCTCGTATCGCCGCGGCCGCGGTTGCGCATCGTGCCGGGCAAGCTCGCCGGCGCCCCACACGTGCGCCAGACCCGCATCGAGACCCAGGCCCTGGCCGCCCTCGGCGCCCGTGGCATGAGCGCGCAGCGCATCCACAGCCTTTACCCGGCGATCGAGCTCGATGACGTCGAAGAGGCGCTCGACCTCGAGCACGAGCTCCAGCCGGACCTCCTCGTCGCCGCCTGACGTCACGGCTTGTGCCGCGCCTCTTCGCGCTCGACCAGAACTTCCCCGAGCCGATCGTCGACGCGCTCGCCGACTTCCTGGCCGAAGATGCCGCGCTCGCCCCGATCCGACGCATCGACTCGCGGCTCCCAAGGGCAGACGATTGGCAGGTGCTGCAAACGCTGCACGCCGATGAGCGACCATGGGACGGCCTCATCACGAGCGACAACAACATGCTCGGGCTGCCGAAGGAACTGGCGGTCCTGTGCCAGACGAAGCTGACGCTCGTGGTCACGATCGCCGCCGGCCACGACCCGATCAAGGCAACCGGTCTCCTGCTCGCCCACCTCAGCGCGGTCTGCGAGCAGACCCGGCCGGACCGGCCCCAGGTCTGGAGGCTGGCTACCACACGGAAGCCGCCCGACGATGCCTGGGACTACATGACCCGGGCTGCCGAGCGCCACAACACGACAGCGCGGGCGCTCTACGGCCGTGAGCGCCTCAGCGCCGATGAACTCAGGAGCGATCTGCTCGGCTAGGGAAGATCCGTCAGCGGTCGTCGGGGTCGGCCGGATCCCACAGTCCTCCGGGCGGCGCCGCCTGGGCGCCGACCCGCCGCGCCTCGATCGCCTCGTCGAGATGGTCGCGCCGAACCCGCCACTCCTTGCCGATCTTGTACGCCTCGAGCTCACCCCGTCCGATCCACTCCCGGACGGTCTTCTCCTTGATCTTGAGCAGCACGGCGACCTCCTCCACCTTGAGGAACTCGAGCTGCGATGGGAGCGGGTCGGCCATGATCGGGATGTCTCTGCTGCTCGTAGGATATGGCCGTCTGTGACCGTTCGTAGGTTTCTATGCCCCGAGGGCACCTGGCACCCGCTCGCAGCTAAGACAGGACCTCTGCGATGAGCGAGGCGCCGAGCACACGGCGTGCGGGCGACGCGGCGGCCGCGAAGGAGGAGGCATGGGGAACGGTCCGGAGCGCCGAGGAGTCGTGGGCAGGAGCAATGCGAACGCACCAGCTAGCTCCACCCGACGCAGGCTTCCGCGACCGGCTTCGGAACCTGTCCGAGGCAGCACGCTCGATGCGCGACGCACACGCCCAAGCACTCGATGCGGGGCTGGCTTGGCGGCCCATGAAAGGCTCCGATCACGCACGACCGCCCGACGAGCTCCGCCCCGGCACGGGCCGCCGCCGCGGGCCCGGCGAGTTGTGGGCGCGCTTTGACGAGGCGGTGGCGGGGCTCAACGAGGCCGGCGCGGGCGAGAGCCTGGCCGATGTCGTCGCCGCGTACGCGGCGGTCTCGGAGGCCGCCGGTGCACTTGCAGACGCGCTCGAGCCGGGCGGCGATTGACGAACGAGCGCTGCGCCCGCGGGGGGCTACTGCAGACCCTCCGACCGTTCGAGTGGAGCTTGACCGGCGAGGATCTCAACCGCGGCTTGGCCGAGATCGCCGACCGCGAGCCGCAGCTCGCGGTCGTCGCGATCAGGACTTCCGGACACGTCTAGTGCGCGCCGCGGGGGCGCGGCGCACCATCGGCATGGCGGCGTGGATCAGGAGCACGAGCAGCATCAGGACGAGGAGTCCCAGGGTGCCGACCGCGACGGCGGACCAGTCGACACCCGGGTCGGCCACGGTCTGCTCGATCGGCACGGAGGTAGGGGCCGGCGGGGAGAACTGGACAGTGGGCGCGGAGCCATCGGCGGGGCGCGCCTCGGCGATCGCGGGCGATCCCGCCGCGGCCAGGACGAGCCCGGCCGCGGCGGTGTTGATCGCGTGGCGCGAGATGAGCATCGCGCCGGGCTACAGCCGGCCGGCGCCGGCGCCGGGCCCGCGCGAGTGATCGCCGGGGCTGCAGAACGAGATCACGCCGATGATCTCGGCCCGGTCGCAGCCGTGAGTGGCTGTCGCGTGCGCCTGGGGCGACTTGGCAGTGAGGGGAGCGTCGACCCGAGCGTGGGCGACGCCGGCGAGCGCGGTGGACGCGATCGCGGCGGTGATGACGGCCTTGCGGGTGACGTTGAACATGTGGGCCTCCTCTTGGGTCTTGGTCCGCCGGGCGGCGGTTGCGAAGGACCCTCGACGAGGCGCGTGCGGGCGCCGTAACGGCGGCGTAATGGCCGGTGGTACGGTCGGCCCAAGGTGGGCGCGGTGGACTTCCGGATACTCGGACCGCTCGAGGTCTGGTACGAGGGCCGGCCCGTCCCGGTGCCGGGCGCCAAGCAGCGCGCGCTGCTGGCGATGCTGCTGCTGCACGCGGGCGAGGTCGTCTCCGCGGACCGGATGCTGGACGCCGTGTGGGGTGAGGATCCGCCCGAAGCGGGCTCGACCGCGCTGCGCGTGCGGCTCTCCCAGTTGCGCAAGACGCTCGCCGGCGCCGGGAGCTCGCTGGTGACGCGGCCGCCCGGGTACGTGATGCAGCTGCGCGACGACGAGCTGGACCTGCGCCGCTGCGAACGGCTGGTCACGGCCGGCGACCGCGCGCTGCAGGAGGGGCGCCCGGCGGAGGCGGTCGACGCGCTCCGCGACGCGCTGGCGCTGTGGCGCGGCCCGCCGCTCGCCGACCTTGCCTACGAATCCTTCGCGCAGGCGCCGATCGTCCGCCTGGAGGAGCTGCGCCTGGCGGCGCTCGAGCTGCGCGTGGAGGCCGAGCTGTCGCTCGGGCGCCACGGCCGCCTGGTCGGCGAGCTGCAGGAGCTCGTCCGGCTGCACCCGATGCGCGAGCGCCTGTGCTGCCAGCTCATGCTCGCGCTCTACCGGGACGGGCGCCAGTCCGACGCGCTGGACGCCTACCGCACGGCGCGGCGGCGGCTGGTCGACGAGGTCGGCATCGAGCCGGGCCCGCAATTGCAGCAGCTGGAGGGCCAGATCCTCGCCCAGGACCCGCGCCTCGATCTCGAGCCCGACGCCTCCGTGCGGACGGCTGTGCGGACTCCGACGCGCTCGGTGCTGGTGATCGCGGACGACAACCTCGAAGACATCGCGGCGATCGCGGAACCGCTGGCGGCCGGCGACGGCCGGGAGCTGATCGTGGCGGCGCTGGTCACCGAATCCGACGAGCTCGACCCGGCGCTCGCGCGCCTGCATGCGGTCCGGGCGGGGGCGCTGGAACGCGGAGCTCCCACGCGGGTGACCGCCTTCACCTCCGTCGCCCGCGGCGACGACGTGGTGCGGCTTGCCGCCGAGCATGAGGCCGCCCTGCTGCTGCTCGCACTCCCCGACGACGCGCTCGACGAGGACGCCATCACGGTGCTCGCCCACGCGGTCTGCGACGTCGGCCTCGTCGCCGGAGCCGGTCGTCGTGCCGCCGTCGGGGCCGAGGTGCTGGTCCCGTTCGCCGGCAGCGAGCACGACTGGGCGGCAGTGGAGCTCGGGTCGTGGCTTGCTGCGGCGACGGCCGCGCCCCTGCGACTGGTTGGCACGCACGGGGATCCCGGCGCCGGGCGGCGCGACGCCAGCCGCCTGCTCGCGAGCGCGTCACTGGCGTTGCAGCGAGGACTCGGCGTGACGGTCGAGCAGGCGCTCGTCGGCCCCGGCTCGGGGTCGATGATCGAGGCGGCAGAGGCGGCGGCCGTCGTCGTCTCGGGCCTCTCCGACCGCTGGGTCTCACAGGGCATCGGCGCAGCGCGACTGGAGCTCGCGCGCGGCGCCCGGCCCCCCGTGATCCTCGTCCGTCGCGGCCTGCGCCCGGGCGGCCTGGCGCCCCCGCAGGCGCGCACGAGATTCACCTGGTCCGGTGTGCGCGGGTGAGCCGCGCGCTCAGCGTACCCAGAGCTGCTCGAGCAGCGTCCCCCACATCGGATGGTGCTGGAAGTTGCCGACGCGGTTGGAGACCAGCGTGACCTCGCGGCGGTTGACCAACGGCACGGCCGGAGCCGCGGCCTCGATCCGCTCGTAGACCTTCTGCCAGAGCGCGTTGGAGTCGGTGCCGGTCGCGCGGCGCGCGGGCGCGAACTGGGCGTCGATCGCCCGATCACAGTAGTGAGTAAGTCGCACGTCCGTCGCTGTGCCCGCCCCCTCGCACGTGAACGGCCCGGCGAAGTTCGAGGGAACCGCGATGTCGGCCAGCCAGGCGTTGATGCCGATCTGCGCGTGGTTGCGGCGCTTCGCGAAGGTCGCGCGCGCATGCGACTCGTAATCGGGGGCGACGCGGAGCGTGCTCCGGTATCCAAGGCGCCGCAGCAACGACACGAAGTAGGCCCCGTAGGCCCGCTTGCCCTCGAAGGTCCAGACCGTGACCTTCATGCCCTTCGTCCCGGACCGCTCGATCAGGCGGCGCGCGCGTGGGAGGTCGGGCCCGTTCCACTCGCCGCCCGCCCCCGGGCGGGTCGTGTACCGGCACGAGGGCTTGTAGGCCGGGAAGCCCGTGGGGACGAGCTGGCAGGTCGCGTGTGCAAGGTTGCTGCCGCCAGCGACCTCCTCGATCCGGTCGCGATCGACGGCGTAGTTCAGCGCCCGGCGGACGTCGACGTCGTCGAACGGCCGCTCCCGGACGTTCAACCACATGTACTCCAGCAGCGGCGCCGCGTCGGTGTACACGCGGCCGGCACTGCGTGTCGCCAACGCGCGCACCTTCGCCGGGCCGATCCCGTTCCCCCAGATCTCGCTTGCCGTGGCGACATCGGCCTGCCCGCGCTCGACCGCGCGCACCTGTGCGCCGAGCCGGGTATCGCGCCGCACTCGCACCACGATCTCGTCGGCGGCGCCGTCTGGGCGGGCGTCGGGCGACCAGACCCGGAAGCGCGGGTTGCGGACCAGGCGGGCCCCCCGCGTCCGGTTGAAGCTGACGATCTTGTACGGGCCCGTTCCCGGCGGTTGCTCCTTGCCGTCGAAGGGGTGCTCGGCCGGCGCGACGTAGGCGAGCATGGAGGCCAGGGCGTGCATGAGCTCGGGGTCCGGCTCGGTGAGGTGGAGCGTGATCGTCCCCGTCGCGGGGTCGGTCACGATGCCCTTGGACAGGTCGCAGCTCTTCGGCCGCGCGACGCAGGCCGGCACGCCCACGATCTGGTTGTAGAACGGCGGCAGGTTCTTCCCGTGCCTGCGCAGGAGCGTTTCCATCGACACGCGGAAGTCCTGGGGCTTGACCAGCGCGCCGTTGGAGTACCGGATCCCCTTGCGCAGTCTGAAGACGTACGTGCGCCCGTCGGGGCTGGGCTTTGGGACCTCGGTGGCGAGGTCGCCTACGAGGCTGCCGTAGGACGCGCCGCCAGCGCGCCGGTAGGACACGAGCCCGCTGTACACCAGCGACATGACCTGGTCGGCGTGGGAGTCGTACGCGCTGGGCTCCAACTTGAAGTCGTATGGCCGCGTCTCCACGCGCAGCGTGCCGCCGCGATGGCCGGCGGCGCCGCCGATCACCGCGGTCCAGATCGAGCCGTCCGCGACGGCGAGCGCGGTCGGATTGCTCTTGAGGGCCACGGTCGCCGTCGGCCGGCGCGTCACAGGATCGATCCGAGACACCGTTCCCTCGCCGCCGTTCGCGACCCAGACGGCGCCCTCGCCGACGACGACCGCCGTGGGGCTCTTGCCCACCGCGATCGTGTCCACCGCGTTCGTCACCGCGTCGATCCGCGACACGGTCGCGTCCTGCCGGTTAGCGACCCACACGGCGCCCTCGCCCACTGCCAGGCTCACCGGCCCGCCGCCAACGGTCACCGTGTCGGTGACGACGCCCGCGCGCGGCTCGACGCGAAACACGGTTCCACCCTCCTCGCTTGCGACCCACACCGCGCCGCCCCCGGCGGCGATCGCGGTCGGGTTGGACCCGAGCGGGACCTCGCGCGACACCAAGCCGCTCGCGATGTCGACCTTCTTGAGGCTGCGGTCGACCTCGGAGGCGACCCACACCGCGCCGGCGGCCACGGCAACCGCGGCGGGGCCGTTGCCGACGGGGATGCTGTTGACAACCCGGTTGGTCTGCGGGCTGATCTGAGAGAGCGTCTCGTCCTGACGGTCGGTCACCCACAAGGCGCCATGACCGAAAGCGATGCCGGACGTGTCGTCGCGTACCGGGATCGAAACGATCCGACCGTCCTCGCGGTCGACGCGGGTCACCGTACCGTCCACGCTGTTGGCCGCCCAGACCGAGCCGGCCCCGACGGTCAGGGCATCCGGCCCGTCGCCGACCGGGAACTGCTCCCTGATCTTCGCCCCGTCCGGGTCGATCCGACCGACCGTGTTCTCGGCGAGGCTCGCGAGGGTGACGTCCTTCCCGGACCCCGACAGGGCGACGAACGCCGCGGCGACGACGACGGCGACCAGGGCGACGGCGGCCGCAACCGCCCGGCGCGGTGGTCCGCGTGTGGTCGTGCCCGACGCCGGGGCGGGCGCGTACGACGTCGACGATGGCAGCGCCGCCCGCGCGGCCTCGGCCAGCTCCGCGCCGGTCTGCCAGCGATCGTCCGGGTCCTTGGCCAGCGCGCGACCGACCACCGCGTCGAGCCCCGCCGGCAGGCCGGGCCGCCGGTCGCTGACCCGCGGCGGCTCGTCCTCGAGGTGCGCGTAGAGCTCGGCGACCTCCGAAGGCCGCGGGAACGGCACCTCGCCGGTGAGGCACTCGAACAGCACGCAGCCGAGCGAGTACACGTCCACCCGCCCGTCCACCCTCTCGCCGCGGATCCGTTCCGGCGCGAGGTAGGCAACCGTCCCGACCACGCCCGTCTCGGTCAGCCGCTCGGACGCCTGCAGGTCCTCGGTGATCCCGAAGTCGACCAGGTACACGCGCTCCGGCGCGCCGTTGCCACTGATCAGGGCATTGCTCGGCTTGACGTCGCGGTGCACGAGGCCGTGCTCGTGCGCCGCGTCGAGCGCGGCCCCGAGTTGGGCGACGAGGTCGACGGCGCGGTCGGGGTCCAGAGCGCCCTCCACGCGCAGGAGCTGTCCGAGGTCGTGGCCCTCCACGTAGCGCATGGCGATGTAGAGCAGGCCATCGATCTCGCCGGCGTCGTAGATCGGGACGATGCCCGGGTGCTCGGTGGACGCCGCCAGCCGCGACTCACGCAGGAAGCGCTTGCGGAACCGCACGTCGTCGCTCACAGCGCCCGAGAGCAGCTTGAGCGCGACGTTGCGCTCAAGTCGCAGGTCCTGTGCCCGGTACACCACCCCCATGCCGCCGCGACCGAGCACTTCGGTGAGGCGGTACTGGCCGAGCGTCGACCCCACGTCGGGGATCCGTTCCATGGCTCGCAATCCGAGTTGGCTGAATGCCAACCCTAGACTGCCTGCACTCAGTCATGTGAAGCAAGCTGTGCCGGGGCGGTGACGGCGGCGGACGTGGTCAGCCATGACGTTGGGGCGCGGAACCGGACCTCGCCGCGCGGTCAAGCGCGCTAGTGAAGGACGCGGACACCGCCAGGGACGGTGAGGCGCCGCCGAGCGCGCTAACCGCCCGGCGATGTCATCGAGTTCATCGATCGAAGCCCGCACCACTTCCAAGGCCGCGAGCGCCTGGTCTCGTGGAGCAGTCTGTGCATCCACATCGCCGATCGGAGTCACACGTCGCCGGCCAAGCTCAGCCTCGACGAGCCTCCCGAGATACACCGACACCGGGATACCGCGGACGATCGCCGCTTGGCGGAACGCACGCCACGCGTCCGAGTCGACCGCGATGCGCGCCGCCGGGTACGGGCTTGGCATGGTCGAGGATCGCGACGAGCAGCCCGAGCGCGAGCGCGTAGGGCACGCCGACGACGGCCACCTCGAGGCAGGTCAGATCCGCTTGCAGCCGAGCGCGGAGACCTCCTCGAGTTCCGCATCAAGTCGTGGGCGCGCGCGGGTGACCGACTATCGAACCTGCTCTCTCACCATCTGCGCATGAGCAAGGAGGTCCAGCTGCACATGTGGACCTCGATGCCCGAACGAGTGGCGGAGCTGGCAGGCGGGCGCTTGACCGGTGGCATCGAGATCCGGACCCGGCGCGTGGACGTCGTCGATGAGGGCTGATCGCGCGCTGGCGGCGCTGCGCGCGGCCGAGCTGAACTTCGAGCCGCAGCCGCTCGAGGGTTACACCCCCGCCCGCGGCTGGCACGTCGACACGCTGCGCCAGCGCCTGCCCGGCGAGGGCCCGGGCGACCCCGCGCCCGGCGGCCCGTGGCAGATCGCGCGGCGGCTCGTCGAGGACTACCGCATCGCGGACCCGGCGATGGTGCGCGCCACCTGGGACTCCGACGCGCCGCTGCTCGGCCGCGAGATGCTGCTCGAGCTGCGCCTGCACTGCATCCTCCGCGTCCACGCCGGCGTGCGCGTCACGCACGTGTGGGACGAGGCGCGCGTCGTGTCCGGTCGTCGCGCGCGCGTGTCCGGCTATGAGTACGCGACGCTCCGCGGGCACGTCGAGATGGGCCGCATGGACTATGAGGTCTACAAGTGGGGCGACGACGGCGCAGTGGAGTTCCGCCTGCAGGCTCACTCGCGCGCATCTCACCAGGGGGCGCCGTGGATCCGTCTCGGGTTTCGCCTCTTCGGGCGCCGGGAGCAGCTGCGCTTCTACGGCCGAGCTCAGGGAGCGCCTGCTGCCGCGTCGCACCAGGCGTACGGCGTAGCTCAGCCGGTGGGCGACCCGGTCCTGGCGACGCGCTCCGCGCCGTCGAGCGGGTTGAGGTCGAGCAGCTGGGCGCCCGTGGCCTTCGCGACGTCAGGCGTCGCTCCGGCTCCGGCGACCCAGAGCGGCACGGCGCGCGCGAGGCGCCGCAGCGCGGGGCGGCCGCTCTCGAAGCGGTCCGACGTGGTCGCCGCCAGCACCACCGCGCCGGGTTGAAGCGTCGTGGCGGCGTCGCTGAGCGTGTCGAGCGGCGTGTCAGGGCCCAGGAAGGTGATCCGCCAGCCGTGGTCGCGCAGGCCGAGCCCGAACACGATGAGGCCGAGATCGTGCTGCTCGCCGGGCATGCAGGCGAGGAGGGCGCGCGGCCCGGGACCGCGATCCCAACCCCGCGCAAGGCCGAGCAGGCGCCCGCGCAGGACCTGGGTGGCGAAGTGCTCCTGGGCGACGGACGCCTCGCCGCGCTCCCAGCGATCGCCGAGCTCCCGTAGGTAGGGCATCACGACCTCGCGAAGGACCGTCTCGACCGAGAACTTGGACAGGAGCCCGTCGATGGCGGCATGTGCCGCGCTCTCGTCGAGACGATCGAGAGCGGCGCGCAGCGCGGAGGAGCCGAGCGCGAGCACCGGCAGCTCGGCTGCCGCAGCAGGCGCACTCTCCTGGTCGAGCGTGAGGCGCGCCGCCTCAGCGGCCGAGAGGCCCTGCTCGAGATGCGAGCGCATGGTCGAGACCCGATGCTCGTCCTGCGGTGAGTAGAGCCGAAAGCCGCCGTCCGACCGCGTGGGGCGCAGGAGGCCGTAGCGCTGCTCCCATGCGCGCAGCAGCTCAGGGCTCACGCCCGTGCGCCGGCTGAGCTCGCCGATGCGCACGTAGCCAGCAGTCGCTTCCACAGCACGACTATACAAGCCCTAGACAACCTCTTGACAGAAGAGGGGAGATATCTGTACGATCTCTATACAAACATTCTACAAGGAGGCAGTGTCCATGAAGAACCTCGACATCCTCGCCATGGTCCTGGTCATCGTCGGCGGGCTGAACTGGGGCCTTGTCGCGATCGCCGAGTTCGACCTCGTCGCGACGCTCGTCGGTCTCGACTTCGGGGAGACGAACGCCGCCAGCCGCGTCGTGTACGCGCTCGTCGGCCTCGCGGCCGTCTACGAGGCGGCACGGCTGCCGAACATCCTGCGGCGCTCGACCGGCGACCGACACATGGCCACCGCCTAGGTGGAAGGAGAATCACAATGCGCAAGCTGATCGCATCGACCCTCCTCGTCGCTGGCCTCGCAAGCCCGGCGATGGCGGCTACGGGTACGGGCGCCGCCGCGTCGGCGACGCAGACGGCGAACGACAAGACCATCGTCGAGACAGCAGCCGCAGACCGGCGATTCACGACGCTCGTCTCGCTGGTGAAGCGCGCCGGGCTCGCCGACGCCCTCTCCGGTGACACCAAGCTCACCGTCTTCGCGCCTACCAACGCGGCGTTCAGCAAGGTGCCGACGGCAACGTTGCAGAAGCTCCGGCGCGACCGCGCACTGTTGCGGCGCGTGCTTCTCTACCACGTGGTCGCGGGCGACGTGAAGGCCGAACAGGTCGTGAAGCTGCGCGCGGCGAAGACGCTCGCCGGCCCCAGCGTCCGCATCCGCGTTCGGGACGGGAACGTCTATCTGAACAACAGCCGGACGAAGGTCGTCCAGACCGACATCGCGGCGACGAACGGGACGATCCACGTCGTCAACCGCGTGTTGCTCCCGCCGGCCCGCTAGGCGGGGTCCGGCAACGCCTGAGCTGAAGGGCGGCAGCGGATGCCGCCCTTCAGCCAGCCAAGGCGAGAGCGCTGAGCTCACCACCCCCTCTCCGTGCGCATCTGGGACCTCGACCCCGCTTCGCTGTGCGACCGGCACCTGCTCGGCGAGCACCGGGAGCTCCATGCCATCTGGTCGATCCTGACGACGGGCAAGCGCGGCTACCGAGATCACCCGGAGACCGTGCGCTGGCGCGGGCGGCTCGCTGCCCTCTACGCGCGCCACGACGCCCAAGTGGCCGAGATGCACCGCCGCGGCTTCCGCCACGCGAGCCCGCTTGACCCTCGCCTTGCCACGGGCGCAGCGCAGCAGACGAAGCTCGTCGACTCCGTGGAAGCACAGCGCGAGCGGCTCTCGAGGCATGCGTGCGCCTGCCGGGGCTGATAGGCGTTGTGGGTGTCGTTCCACGCAACGGCGCAGCGCACGAGCAGAAGTCCAGCACGGGCACCCCGCCGTCCTCATCAGCGAATTGACGACGGCGCCGGGCCTGCCACGACGCCGCGCTCGTGGAGCGCGCCGATCTCGCGGTCGCTGAGGCCCAGCACGCCGGCGAGCACCTCGTCGGTCTGCTCGCCGAGCAGCGGCGCGGCGGTCGGCGCGAGGCGCTCGGCGTCGGAGAACGCCAGCGGTGAGCCGGGCATGAGGTAGCGCCCGATCATGGGTTGGTCGACTTCGGCGAACATCGGGTTCTGGGGCGAGCAGCGCGGATCGTGCTCCACGAGCTCGCGGAAAGTCTGGTAGGGGCCCCACGAGACGCCGTGGTGGTCGAACGTCTCGCGCACCTCCTCGAGCGTCCGCGTGAGCACCCACGGCTTGAGCGTGGCCCCCAGCACCTCGCGCGCCATGAAGCGACCGCCCTCGTCGTCGAGGTCGACGTCCATGAGCCGGGCGATGGCGTCGAACGCCTCGCCGAGTCCTGTTGCCTTGACGAGGTTGTGCCACTGGCGCAGCGTCAGGGCGACGATCATCACGCGGTGGCCGTCGCTGGTGAGAAAGTCGCGGCCAAAGGCGCCGTAGAGATAGTTGCCGTCCTTTGGACGCTCGTGGTGGTTGATCTGGACCTCGGCGATCTTGCCGAGGTTGCCGACCATCCAGAAGGCCACGTCGGACACGGCGATCCGCACGTACTGCCCGGCGCCCGTGCGCGTCCTGCATCGCTCGGCGGCGAGGAGGCTGGTCGTCGCGAGCGCTCCGGTGATTGCGTCCCACGCCGGCAGCAGGTGGTTGAACGGCACGGCGAGGTTCCGGGGGCCCGTCGCCCACGCGAAGCCCGTGGCGGGGTTCACGGTGTAGTCGACTGCCGACGAGCCATCGTGGTTGCCGACGATGTTGATCATGACCAGGTCGGGCCGCCGCTCGCTGAGCCGCGCGTAGTCGAGGAAGCCGCGGGCGGGGAAGTTCGTCAGGAACAGGCCCGCGTCGGGCCCCGGAGCCGCGATGAGCTCGGTGATGATCTCGCGCCCCTCCTCGGAGCCGAGGTCGACCTGAATCGAGCGCTTGCCCTTGTTGAGCCCGGCCCAGAAGAGGCTGTGGCCGTCGGCCGTCACGGGCCAGCGCCCGCGGTCGAGCCCGCCACCGATGGGGTCGAAGCGGATCACGTCGGCGCCGAGCTGGGCCAGCGTCATTCCGCCCAGCGGGGCGGCGACGAATGCGGAGCCTTCGATCACGCGCAGGCCGTCGAGGATCCCCGGCATCTACGCCACCACCGCCACGAAGCTCCAGTCCAGCACTGGCGCGGGCTCGGCGCCGGGGCGCTCAGCGGTGACCATCGCGCGCAAGCCGACGAGGCCGTCCGGATCCGCGTGCTCCACGCGCAGCTCGGTGCGCAGGACGTCGCCCTCGAACACCGGCCCGAGGTGCTCGCAGCCCTCCCAGGCGACGATGGTGGCCATCGCGGGGATCGCGCGCGCGGCGTGCGCGGCGGCGATCGAGATCGTGTGCCCACCGTAGACCAGGCGCCTGCCGTGAGCGCTGCCGGTCGCGTCGGTGTGCGCCGTCGCGACGTTGAGCGTCAGCCGCGCAAGCTCGGGCGCGCAAGTCACCGTCTCGCCCGCCTCGACGCGGAACGCCTGCCCCGGCTCCAGGTCGGCGCAGTACGGCCCGGGTGCCGCCGCGCGCAGCCGGTCGAGCCGCCAGCCGGCCGGCACCGCGGCGCGCACCTGCGCCGCATCGAGCGTCCGCGGGATGTCGGCGAAGTCGTCGGAATGGCCGGTCTCGGCGTCCGGCTCGCGCAGCGGAATCATCGGGCAACGCCAGAAGTCGAGCACTGAGCCGCCCTGCGCGTCGCTGGTCTGGATCCGCATCGCTACCAGCCCGGTCGCGGGAGCACCGGGCCGTCGGCGATTCTGCTTCAGGCCCACGATCTCGGTGCGGGTGCGCAGCGTTTCGCCGACGAAGACCGGCCGCGCGAGCACGAGCCCCCGGTAGAAGAGGTTGCCGCGCACGCGCTGCGAAGGCCCGGTGGACTGCCCGATCGCCACGTCGCACACGAGGTTGGGGTGTGCCAGCGGCGCCGCGTTGCCGGTCACCTCGCGCGACAGCGGCGCGTCGAGCGCGAGCCGCAACCGGTCCCCGGTCAGCGCCTGATGGAGCGCTGCGGCGCCGGCGGTCAGCGTCAGCCCCGGCGCGTCCGCGAACACCTGGCCGCGCTCGAAATCCTCGAACCACGGCCCTCCGACGCGCACGGGCGGCGGCTCGAGCCGGGTCACCGCGGCGCCCCTTCCAGCCCCGCCGCGCGTCCGCGCGCGACCACCTGCAACGCGAGCCTGCGGCTGGCCTCGTCGATCATCTCGCCGTCGAGCTCGACCGCGCCGCGCCCCTCCGCATGGGCGAGCGCGTCGAGGATCGCGTGCGCACGCGCGAGCTCCTCATCCACAGGGGTGAACGCCGCGTTGATGATGCCCAGCTGGCCGGGGTGGACCGCCCATTTGCCGTCGAAGCCGAGCGCGCGCGCGTGCTGCGCGCGCAACCGGAGGCCGTCGTCGTCACGGATCTCCAGATACGGCCCGTCGATCGCCTGGAGGCCGGCCGCGCGGGCCGCCACGAGCACCGTCTCCTGCGCGTGCAACCACCGCTCGGGCGGTACGGGGCCGGGCGCACGCCCCAGCGAGGCGGCGAGGTCGGCGTAGCCGAGGATGAGCGCCTCCAGGCGCGGCGAGGCGGCCGCGATCTCGCCGGCTCGCAGGAGCCCTCCAGCGGTCTCTACGAGTGCCTGAAGGCCGACTCCGCCCGCGGGCTCGCCGACGCTGCGCAGGAGGCGGTCGACCGCGAGGACGTCCTCGGCGGACTCGACCTTGGGAATGACGAGCGAGCCGATCCGCGGTCCGGCCCGCTCGACGAGGTCGGCGACATCCCGCTCGCCCCACGGGCTGGAGAGCGGGTTGATCCGCACGGCCACCGCCGCAGCAAACGATCGCTCGGTTGCCACAAGCTCGCCCACCAGCTCGCGCGCCTGATCCTTGGCGTCGGACGCGACCGAGTCCTCGAGGTCGACCACGATCTCGTCCGTCTCGAGCGCGGCGGCCTTCGCGAGCATGCGTTCCGAGGACCCGGGTACGGAGAGTGAGGAGCGCCGGGCGCGCATGTCCGAACCCTATCCCCGGGCGCACGCCGGCTCCGCGCACGGGCAGATCGGGACCGTGGGTCAGGCGGCGCTCGGCTTGGCCGCGGCCCGCCGATCCCACCCGTGGAACTTCGAGTAGTCGCCCGCCTCCCAGGCTTCGCGCAGCCCCGGGGCGGCGAGGTCCCAGTCGGGGCGGATCGCGCGCGTGACGTCGCGTAGGTCGTGCCAGAGGTCGGTGACCGACGGGCGGCCCCAGAACCAGTAGCCGTTGTAGATCGTGTGGACGATGAGCCCGGGCTTGAGCACGAGGGTGTGCGGGATCATCGGGTCGTTGTCGGGGTCGGTGTACTCCTGGATGTCGAGGTCCTTCTGGACGATGCGGCCCGGGTCGGAGAGGAAGGGCCATTGGGCGCCGACGGAGTTGCGGAACTCCTGGAGCGTGTGGTGGTCGTCGGTCGCGATCGTGGCGATCTTGGTGTAGGCCACGTTGATCTTGGGATAGAAGGCGGCGAGCTCGAGGTGCTGCTGGTGCTCCTTGGGGCAGTAGTGGCCGCGCGCGAGCGTGAGGATCAGGGGATCGTCGCCCTGGATGTCGCTGAGCTTTCTGGGGACGTTCTCGTGATCGGGCAGCTCGTAGTCGGGGAACGTGGCGCCGGGGGCGATGTCGGAGCGCATCGTGGGACCCTACGCCAGAGCAAGAAGTAACCGTGGGGTTGCACCTCGGCCCGAATGTTGTGTAACCTGACGGTGACACTACGACCTCGCGGAGATCCGTCCCCATGGCAACCCAGACCGACCGCATCGAGACCGACGTCCTGATCGCCGCGCCACTCCGGCGCGTGTGGGACCTGATCACCAGCGCCGACCACCTCGGCCTCTGGTTCGGCAACGCCGGCGCCGAGATCGACCTGCGTCCCGGAGGGGCGCTGTCGCTGAGCTGGACCGGCTTCGGCACCTTCCACGGCCGCGTCGAGACGGTCGAGCCGCCGCACCGCGTCGCCTACCGGTGGCTGTCGACGAAGGACGTGCGGGCGGAGCCGACGCCGGCGAACTCGACGTTGATCGAGTTCACGCTCGCCGCCGAGGGCGATGGGACGCGTGTCGCCGTCGTCGAGAGTGGCTTCGACGCGCTCGACGTGGACCCCGAGGAGCGGGCGTCCGCGCTGGCGTCGCATACCAGCGGCTGGGACAGCGAGCTCGGCGAGCTGGCCGACTACGCGGTCGGGACGCCGGCGGAGCGATGAGCCCGGCGGTCGCGGTGCCCGAGCCGGCGGTCTTCGCCGCGCTCGCCGACCCGACCCGCTGGCGGCTGCTCGGCATGCTCGCGCAGCAGGGCGACGGCACGGCGACATCGCTCGCGGCGCAGCTGCCGGTCAGCCGGCCGGCGGTGATCAAGCACCTGGTCGTGCTCGACCGGGCGGGGCTGGTGACGCGCCAGCGGGCGGGGCGCGAGGTCCGCTACCGCGTCGAGCCGGCACGGCTCGACGCGACCGCGCGAGCGATCGCCGACCTCGCCAGCGCCTGGGACACGCGGCTCGCGGCCCTCAAGGCGCTTGCGGAAGAACCCGAACCCGAACGAAAGGAACCGACATGAACATGCCACCGATCGTGTCGCCCGAGGAGTGGGCGGCCGCGCACGAGAAGCTGCTGGTGAAGGAGAAGGAGGTTACGCGCGCGCGCGACGCGCTGGCGGCGGAACGCCGCCGGATGCCGCGGATGGCCGTGGAGAAGGACTACAAGTTCGACGGCCCGAACGGTCCGGCGAGCCTGCTCGATCTCTTCGAGGGGCGGCGGCAGCTGATCGTCTACCGCTTCTTCTACGAGCCCGGCGTCGTCGGATGGCCCGAGGCCGGCTGTCCGGGCTGCTCGATGGTCGCCGATCAGGTCGCCCACCCTGCGCACCTCAATGCCCGCGACACCACGCTCGCGTTCGTATCGCGCGCGCCGCAGGCGAACATCGAGGGCTGGAAGGCGCGGATGGGCTGGCAGGTCATCCCGTGGTACACGCTGACCGACGACTTCGACGCGGACTTCGGCGTGGACGAGTGGCACGGCACGAACGCCTTCGTCCGCGACGACGACAACAACGTCTTCCGCACCTACTTCATCAACAGCCGCGGCGACGAGGCGATGGGCGGCACCTGGAGCTACCTCGACATCACCGCGCTCGGGCGGCAGGAGGAGTGGGAGGAGTCCCCGGAGGGCTACCCGCAGACGCCTCCGTACTACTGGTGGAGGCGCCACGACGAGTACGACCGGGCGGAAGCGGCCACCGAGATGGCCGAGCAGATCTCCCGCGCGACCGGCGACCCGACGAGCTCGTGACCCCGATCGCCCACGTGGCCGGCGTGCCGGTGGAGGAGCTCCTTCCATCGGCCGCCGGCGTCGGCGCCGGCCTGCTCGTCGCGCGCGCCTGGCTGTTCCTGCACCTGCGGCGCCTGCGGCGGAGGGACTACGGTGTCGAGCACCGATGAGTTTCGCGCGCGCAGCGCGGTCTACACGTCAAACATCGACCGAGAGGTGAGACGTGGGAGCCATACATGTACACGAGTTCATGAGCCTCGACGGCGTGGTCGACGCGCCGACGTGGACGTTCGACTACGGCTTCGACCCGAAGATGGGCGAGGCGATCGGCGCGCTCACGGCGCGCGCCGGGGGCATCCTGCTCGGGCGCACGACCTACGAGATGTTCGAGCCGGCCTGGTCGACGCGGACGGTCGAGGACGATCCGGGCGCGCCGTTCTTCAACGACACCACCAAGTACGTCGTCTCCGGGACGCTCACGGACACGACGTGGCGGAACTCGCAGATCGTCGGGCCCTACGACCCCGACACGATCCGCAGCCTCAAGGACGAGGTCGACGGCGACCTGTACGTCAGCGGCAGCGCCACGCTGGTCCGGGCGATGCTCGCCGACGGCCTGGTCGACGGGCTGCACCTGTTCGTCTACCCGCTCACCCGCGGCTCCGGCCTGCGGCTGTTCCCCGAGGGCGCGGCGCCGAGCAAGCTGGAGCTCGCGACCTCCGAGACCTACGACAACGGCGTCGTCTATCTGGGCTACCGACCGCAGGCCTAGGGGCTCGTCCGCATGAGCGCGCCCGCCATCGAGGCGAAGGCGAACGCCGTCGCGGCGGCGGCCACCGAAGCGCAGTTCACGCAGCTGCTCGCGGGCGCGCCTTGAGCCTCCGGCGAGCGACCTCGGGCAGGTCGTGGTCGAGGTCGCTCAGCCGGTCCGACCACGCGCCGACGTACTCGCCGAGCGCCACCTGCGCGAGGCGCAGCCGCTGGACGTCGGAGGTCCCGGCGGCTGGAAAGGTATGGATGACGTCGCGCAGGTAGCGCTCGATGTTGTGGTCGCGCTGACAGCCGTGCCCGGCGAAGATCTTGAGGGCGACGCGCGCGGAGGTGAGCGCGGCCTCGGTGTTGACGAGCTTTGCGTTCATGAGCTCGGCGTCGCACGTGCGCCGCCGATCGAGGAGATGCACGGCGTGATAGGCGGCAAGCCGCGCGGTCATCAGGCGCGACTGCATCGCGCCCAGCTTGAGCGCGACCGTCGGGAGCTTCGCGAGCGGCTTGCCGTACAGCTCGCGCTTGCGGCAGAACGCCACAGTGTCCTCGACGATCGCCTGGTGGATGCCGAGCGCGACCGCGGTCAGGTTCGGGCGCCCGTACAGCGTGCTCGAGGAGTAGGCCACGTCGAGGCCCTGCCCTTCGTCGCCGATGCGGTTCTCGACCGGCACCCGGCAGTCCTCAGGAACCCGGGGCCGCACCTTGCGCTCGGCGAACCGCCGAACCTCGTCGCGGAGGGTCAGATGCTGGGAATCGAGGAAGTACGCGCTGTCCATACCGGCACTGAGCGCGCGAGGCCGGGTTTCATTCCATCGCCTGAGGATCCGCGGCGCCCAGCTCGCGCTCGACCTCGTCGACCAGCTCGAGGTGCAGGTCCAGGAGCCGGCGTAGGAAGCCGTTGACCATCAGCAGGTACGTGCCGCGGTGGGGTAGCTGCGACGCCGCCGCCTCGCTCTCGTCGAGGCGCCGCTCCAGGTCGGCGACGTCGTCGCGCAGCGTGGCGAAGCTCTCGCGCGTGACCTTCTCGCCGACGAGGTCGGTGATCAGCAGGCGCAGGAGCGGCTCGGACTTCACCGGCGTGAACGTGACCGGCGTCTGCGCCCAGTCGCACAGCGCCTGCAGGCCCTTGTCGGTGACCGTGTAGACGGTCCGCGGGCGGGTGCGGCCCGGCTCCTTGTGGGCCTCGAGGTAGCCGAGCGCCGCCAGGCGCTTGGGCTCGACGTAGTACTGGCTCTCCCCCGCCCAGTCGAGGATCCGGCCGCGGCGCGCCATGCTGAGCAGGTCGTGCGGGCCGGCGCCCTCGCGGCCGACGAGGCCGAGGATCTCGTAGGAGAACAGGCTGAGCTCGGATCGTGCCATGTCCTACGGAACATAGTTTATGGCGAGGACGGGTCACGCCGCGGCCAGCGCCGGGCGCCCGGCAGCACCCACGATGCGGCCGGCGAGGTACTCCGCGTCGCGACCCACGCCGCCGATCAAATGCGACGAGCGGCGGTGCTGGAAGCGCAGGCCGAGGGCGTAGAGCCCCGGCACCGGCGTGACGCCGCGCCGGTGCACGAGCTCGCCGTCCGGCCCCACGACCGGGACGCGCAGCCACGGGTAGGCGCGCCGATAGCCGGTCGCCCACAGCAAGGTCGTCACACCCGCGGCCCGCAGGTCGAGCGAGCTCACGCCGGCAAGCGCCCCGACCGGCGCGATCGGCTCGCCGGAGCGCGCGCCCACGTGCGCGTCGATCCGCCCGAGCACCCGGCGCATGCGCTGCTCGGCCGCGCTCACATCGGCCTCGAGGTTCCAGCCGAACCGCGCCCGCGACCCGTCGAAGCCGGTCAGCCGCCCGGTGACGAGGACGCCCGCGTCGGCGAGGACGCGCAGGTCGAGCTGCTCGCCGCCGCGCGCGCCGGTCAGCGGCAGGTTCGGCGTGCGCCGCGCGGCCGCCGGGTCGGCGACCTCGTCGATCGTCTGGTCGAGCGTGCCGAGCTCCGCCAGCCATGACCAGATGTCGCGCCCGTGGTAGCGGCGCACGCCGCGCGCGTGGCGCCCCACCGCCAGCACGACCGAGCGCCCGGCACGCCGCAGCTCGAGCGCGATCTGCTGCCCGCTCGGGCCGGCGCCGACGACGAGCACGCCACCGGCGGCCAGCGCGTCGGGCGAGCGGTACGCCGAGCTGTGCAGCTGCGCGAGTCCGCGCGGCGCATCGGGCGCAATCGGCGGCACGCGCGGTACGTCGGCCTCCCCCGTGGCAATGACGACCGCGCGCGCCGCCTGCGACCCCCGATCGGTGCGGACGCAGAACCCGTCGCGAACGCGCGAGACGGCCTGCACCGCCACGCCCTCGACGACCGGCGCGCCGAACGACGACGCGTACGTCTGCAGATACGACGCGAACGCCGCGGCGCTCAGATACCCGTCAAGATCCGCATGCGCCGGCGCCCCCGGCAGCCCGTTCATCCAGTTCGGCGTGAGCATCCGCAGCGAGTCCCAGCGCTCCGAGCGCCAGCGCTCGCCGGTCCGCCCGCGCTCGAGCAGCAGGTGGTCGTGCCCCGCCGCGCTCAGGTGGTAGCTGAGCGCCAGGCCGGCCTGGCCGGCGCCGATGACGATCGTGTCCGCCACCGGCTCACCGCAGGTCGGGATCGAGGCCGAGGGCGACGCGGGCGGCGAACTCGTAGGCGCGATTGGCGCCGAGCGGGTGCATGAAGGCGCCGGCCCGCACGTCGCGGTAGGCGCGCGCCAGCGGCGACCCGTTCAGGTAGCCGGCACCCCCCGACAGCGCAAGCGCCCGGTCGACCACGCGCGGCGCGGTCGCGTTGACGAACGTCTTGGCCAGCTGGGTCTCGGCGAACAGCGCCAGGAGCTCGTCCTCGGTGCCGTCGTCGACGGGGTGCGCGTCGTAGTGGGCGTCGACCAGCGAGGCGCCGCGCGCGAGCACCGCGCGGCAGGCCGACAGGTCGATCGCGTTCTCGGCCGCGAGCATCTTGGTGCGCGCGTCGTCGCGGGCGCCGTTGCGACTCGCGAGCATCGTGACGACGTTCGTGTGCGCGGCCTCGGCGATCCCGAGCGAGGCGGCGGCGTGCAGCAGCCCCGCGGGCAGGTTGCGCTCCATGTACGAGGCGGCGTCGCCCGTCGGGAAGCCGCCGCGCAGCGCCGAGTGCGGCAGCTCGACGCCGTCGAAGCTGACCGAGTGGCTGCCCGACGCGCGCATGCCGAGGGCATCCCAGTCGTCGTGGACGGTGACGCCCGGCGTCTCGGGCGGGACCGAGGCGTAGCCGTAGCGCTCGACGCCGTCCTCGTCGGTGAAGGTGACGGCGGTCGAGAGCGTCGTGGCGGCCGGCGCCATCGTGCAGAAGATCTTGTGGCCGTCGATCCGCCAGCCGTCCTCGGTGCGCGTCGCGCTCGTGCCCGGGCGCGTGAGGTTCTGGCCGCGCTCGCTGATCGCCTGCGCGATGACCACGCCGTCGCGGACGATGCTCTCCAGCGACTCGGCGAAGGCGGCGACGCGCCGCGCGTTGCCGGCGGCGACGGCCATCCGCCAGCGCCGCGCGAGGACGAGGACGCCGGCGAAGTGCATGTTGGCACCGATGGCGACCGAGGCGTCGCCGCGGGCGAGGCGGCTCGCGGCGACGACGACGTCGTGCACGCAGTCCACGCCCAGGCCGCCGAGGCGCTCGGGAATCGGAGCGGCGAGGTAGCCCGCGGCCGAGAGCGCGCGGACGTTGGCGAGGGGGTAGCTGGCCTCGCGGTCGTGCTGGGCGGCGCGGGTGGCGAAGTCGGCGGCGAGCCCTTCGGCCAGCGAGACGAGGCGCGCTCCAGCCTTGGTGTTGGCAGTCAGTTGCATGAGATCAGGCCACAGTGGCCGGCCGGGACCGAACGTCCCGGCCGGCCCATCGCGGCTCTAGGCGAGGTCGACCGCCACGTCCACGGGCACCCCGTGAGTGACCATGTCGTAGACCGCCGAGCGCTGCTGGGCGCGCTCGACGACCTCGCGCAGCTTCTCCGGCGGCGCGTCGCCCTTGATGCGGAACGACACGCGGATGCGCTCGAACCCGTTGCGGACCTCGTCGGACAGGCCGAGCGCGCCGCGGACATCCATGTCGCCCTCGAGCGTCGACTCGACCTCGGTCAGGCGGACCTTGCGGGCCGCCGCGACGTAGACGAGCGTCGTGGTCAGGCACGCGGCGAGCGCGTGCAGGAGGGACTCGGCGGGATTCGCGCCGGTGTCGGTGCCGAGCAGGATCGCGGGCTCGCCCGCGTCGATCACGAACGGCTCGACGCGCGAGCTGTCCTCCTGGCCGGCGCCGTAGAACTCCTGGATCGTGGTGCGGTTGTGGGCACCATCGATCCAGTGGTTGCGAGCGCGGAACTGGAAGCGGCCGAGCTCGGGCTGAGCCTTGATCGCATCCAGCGTCCCGTACATCTGCTGCGTGTCGACGCCATTGCGGATCGTCTCGACGATCGTCGTCATGTGGCTTGCTGCTCCTTCGGGTGGTTGCCTGTTGGGGGCAGGTAAGAGCAGGCCGGTTCACCGCCGGTAGGCCTTCGCTTAATCGCCGGTTGCCGCGCCCAGAAGGTGTGGATAACCGCACCGGCCGACGGGCGGCCGGTCGCTCCCGCGTGGTGAGGCAGCCCCATATGCCGGCGAAATCGGCCCTGGGATCGTGCGCGCGTGGAGCTCTCGGCCACGACCGTCCGCGCGAGCGACCGCCCGGACGCGCAGCCGCCAGTCGACCTGGCCAGTCACATGACGGAGTTCCGCGTCCTCGGGCCTCTGGAGGTGGCCGACGGCGCGACGGCGCGGCCGATGGCCGGCGGCAAGGCCCGTGCGCTGCTGGCCCGCCTGCTGCTCGACGTCAACCGCACCGTGTCGGTCGGCGCGCTCGTGGACTCGCTGTGGGGCGACGACGTCCCGGCGTCGGCGATCAAGATGGTGCACGTCTACGTCTCGCAGCTGCGCAAGGTGCTGCCCGACGGGGTCCTGCGCACGAGGGCGCCCGGGTACGTCCTCGAGGTCGCCCCGGAGGCCGTCGACCTCGTGCAGTTCACCCGCCTGCGCGCCGAGGGCCGCTCGGCGCTCGCCGAGGGCGACTCGGAGCTCGCCGCCGAGCGGCTGCGCGCCGGCCTGGCGCTGTGGCGGGGCACGGCGCTCGCCGAGTTCGCCGAGCCCTTCGCGGCGCTGCAGGCCGCGCATCTCGAGGAGCTGCGGATCGCCTGCACCGAGGATCGGATCGAGGCCGACCTCGCCCTCGGGCACCACGCCGATCTCGTCGGCGAGCTGCGGATGCTCGTCGCCAGCCACCCGCTGCGCGAGCGCCTGCGCTGCCAGCTGATGCTCGCCCTCTACCGCTCGGGACGCCAGGCCGAGGCGCTCGCGGTCTACCACGAGTTCCGCAACGTCCTGCAGGACGAGCTCGCGATGGAGCCGTCGGGCGCCCTGAACGAGCTGCAGTCCAAGGTGCTCAACCAGGATCGAGGCCTCGACCTCGTCGCGCCGCTGCGCCTCGCCGAGCCGCCGGCCGTCCTGAAGCCGCGCATCGAGCCCGCCGGCGCGGCCGACGCCTTCGTCGGGCGCGCCACCGAGCTGGCGCGCCTGGAGCTCGCCTTCGAGGCGGCCGCCGCGGCGCGCGGGACGACCGCGCTGATCGCCGGCCCGGCCGGGATCGGCAAGACGCTGCTCGCCTCGCAGCTCGCGGAGCGCGCGCGCAGCCACGGGGCGACGGTCCTGCGCGGCCGCTGCATCGACCTCGTCGGCGCGGGCCTGCCCTACCTCCCGCTCGTCGAGGCCCTCCGCCCGCTGTGTCGCCCGCCCGGGATCTGCGAGATCCGCGACGACCTGCGCGAGCTGCCGCGCCTGCATCCCGATCTCACCGACAGCCTGCCCCTGACCCCGCACGCCGACGGCGCCGAGTCGCGGCTGCGCCTCTTCGCCGAGGTGGTCGCCGTCCTCGACCACGTCAGCCGCGACGCCCCGGTCGTGCTGCTGTTCGAGGACCTGCACTGGGCGGACGGGTCGACGCTGGACCTCGTCGCCTACCTCGCGCACGCGGTCCAGGAGCGTCCCGTGCTGGTCGTGGCGACGTATCGCAGCGACGCGGTCGCGCCCGAGCACGCGCTGCACCGCCTCGGCGCCGGCCTGCGGCGGGCACGGACGACCGTGATGGTCGAGCTCGGGCCGCTGCGCCGCGACGAGATCGAGACGCTCGTGACAGCGAGCGTCGATGAGGCGCTGCCGGCCGACCTGACGGCCGCGGTGTGCGCGCGCTCGGAGGGCAACCCGTTCTTCGCCACCGAGCTCGCGGCGGCCGCGGCGCGCGGCGAGCACGACCTGCCGCCGGCGGTCCACGACCTGCTGCTGGCCGGGATCGCCCGCCTCGACGCCAACACCAGATCGCTGCTGCGCGTCGTGGCCGCCGCCGGCAGGGACGTCCCGTACGGGCTGCTCAAGGCGGTGATGACGCTGCCCGAGCCCGCGATCGCCGAGGCGCTGCGCCAGGCGGTCGACCACCACGTGCTGGTGGCCGACCAGTCGAGCGCCAGCTTCCGCTTCCGCCACTCGCTGTTCGCCGAGGCCGCCTACGCGACGCTGCTGCCCGGCGAGCGCGAGGAGCTGCACGCGCGCCTGGCGAGCGCGCTGACCCAGAGCCCCGCGCTCGCGGCGAGCCGCGCGCTCGCCGGCGAGCTGGCCCAGCACTGGGTCGCGGCGCGCAAGCCGATGCAGGCGCTGGGGGCATCGCTGCACGCCGCGCGCGACGCCCAGGCGGTGTCCGGCCTCGGCGAAGCGCTGCGCCACCTCGAGCAGGTCCTCGAGCTGTGGGAGGACGTGCCGACGGCCGAGAACCTCGCCGGCCTCGCGCTGCCCGCCGTGCTCGCCTGGGCGGCGGAGCTGGCCGGCATGACCGGCCGCGACGACGACGAGATCGATGCCCGCGCGCTCGCGAGCATCCTGGGCGTCGGCGAGGCGGCCGACGCCGCGACGGTCGCGCAGCGCCTTGGCGTCAGCACCGAGGTCGCGGCCGCGACGCTCGAGATGCTCCGGCGCGATGGCCTCTTCGAGACCGCCGGCGACGGCAGCTTCCGCCCCGCGCGGCTCGCCGTCAGCGAGGCCCGCGAGCTCTACCCGCTCGCCGTCGTGCTCGAGAGCATCGCCGTGCGCCAGTCGCCGCCTCTCGATCGCGACGCGCTGGACGCGATGCGCGGCGCCAACGCGCGGATGCGCGAGGCGCTGCACGACGCGTCGGCCGCGATCGTCGCCGACGACGACTTCCACGCGCAGCTCACCGGGGCGTGCGGCAACGAGCCACTGCTCGCCGCGCTGCGGCCGGTCAAGCGCGCGCTGCTGCGCTACGAGCAGATCTACATGCGCGACCCGGTGCGCGTCGAGCGCTCCGTGGCCCAGCACGAGGCCATCATCGCCGCGCTGGAGCGCGGCGACCAGGCGCAGGCCGCCCAGCGCGTGCGCGAGAACCTGACCGGCGGCCTTCCCGACCTGGCAGAGGCGCTCGAGCGCTGAGCGTGCGCGTCGGCGTCCAGCTCCCCGAGGTCGAGCGCGACGTGCGCTGGCCGGAGTACGCCGCCATGGCCCGTGCGGCCGAGGAGGTCGGCTTCGACTCGATCTGGATCGGCGACCACATGCTGTACCGCGACGACGGCCGGCCCGAGCGCGGGCCGTGGGACGCGTGGACGCTGCTGGCCGGCCTGGCCGGCGTGACCGAGCGCGTCACGCTCGGGCCGCTCGTCGCGTGCACGGCCTTCCAGCGGCCGGGCATCCTCGCGCGCACCGCGGCGGCCGTCGACGAGCTGTCGGGCGGCCGGCTCGTGCTCGCGCTCGGCGCCGGCTGGAACGAGCCCGAGTTCCGCGCGTTCGGGATCCCGTTCGACCACCGCGTCGCGCGCTTCGAGGAGGCCTTCGAGATCGTGCGGCGGCTGCTGGCCGGCGAGCGCGTGACCTTCGCGGGCGCGTACGAGGCGGTCGCCGACGCGGTGCTGCTGCCGCCACCGGCGCGCCGGCTGCCGCTCATGGTCGGCGCCAACGGCCCGCGGATGCTCGCCGCGACGCTCCCCCACGTCGACGCCTGGAACACCTGGTACGACCGCTACGGCAACACGCCCGAGGGCTTCGCAGCCGAGAGCCGGCTCGTCGACCAGGCGGCGCGGCGGGCCGGACGCGACCCGCGCTCGATCGCGCGCAGCGCCTGCGTGCTCGTCGTGCTCGATCGCGCGGCCGGCGAGCGCCCGATCCTGGAGGGCGTGCCGCCGCTGGAGGGCTCGCCCGAGCGGATCGCCGCCGGCCTGCGCGAGCTGGCCGACGCCGGGGCCGACGAGGCGATCCTCGTCGTCAGCCCGATCACCGAGCGCTCGATCCGCCTGCTCGGCGAGGCGCTCGCCGCGCTTGATCGCAGGAGGCCACGCACAGATGATTGACACCATGGGGGAGCTGCTCGAGCGCACAGGCCAGCTCACGACGCTTGCCGGCGCGCTGGACTCGGTCCGCGCCAGGGCGCAGGGCCGGCTCGTGCTCGTCGCGGGCGAGGCCGGCGTCGGCAAGACGGCGCTCGTGCGCCGCTTCGCCGACGAGCACGCGCGGGCGGCGCGGATCGTGTCCGGCGCCTGCGACGCGCTCTTCACGCCGCGCGCGCTCGGGCCGCTGCTGGACATCGCCCAGGACGCCGGCGGCGAGCTCGCCGACGTCGTCGCGCGCGACTCGCCGCCCCACCAGGTCACGACCGCGCTGCTGCGCGAGCTGGCCGGGCGCAAGCCGGCGGTGCTCGTCGTCGAGGACGCGCACTGGGCCGACGACGCCACCCTCGACGTCCTGCGGCTGCTGGCGCGCAGGGTCGAGTCGGCGACCGTCCTCGTCGTGGTCACCTACCGCGACGACGAGCTCCCGCTCGCCCACCCGCTGCGGATCGTGCTCGGCGAGCTGGCGCGCACGCCGCGAGTCGACCGCGTCGCGGTGCCGCGGCTGTCGCCGGCGGCGGTGGCGCACCTGGCGCACGACAGCGGCGTCGACGCCGACGAGCTGTACCGGACGACGGGCGGCAACCCGTTCTTCGTCTCGGAGGCGCTGGCCGCGGGCGACGCGCGGCTGCCGCAGACGGTGCGCGACGCGGTGCTCGCGCGCGCCGGGCGCCTGACCCCGGCGGCGCGCACGCTGCTCGAGGCGGTCGCCATCGCGCAGCCACAGGCGGAGGTCTGGCTGCTCGAGGCGCTGGCGCCAGATCACGTCGACCGCCTCGAGGCCTGCCTGAGCTCGGGCATCCTGGCCCCCACGCGCGACGGCGTCGCGTTCCGCCACGAGCTCGCGCGCATGGCCGTCGAGCAGTCGATCGCGCCCGACCGCGCGCTCGCGCTGCACCGCGCCGCGCTCGCCGCCCTGGCCGCTCCGCCGGCCGGCGCGCCGGACCCCGCGCGGCTCGCGCATCACGCCGAGGCGGCCGGCGACGCCGGCGCCGTGCTGCGCTTCGCGCCGGCGGCAGCGGCTCGCGCGGCGTCGGTCGGGGCGCACCGCGAGGCCGCCGCGCAGTACGCGCGGGCGCTGCGCTTCGCGGGCGGCCTGCCGGACGACGTGCGCGTCGGCCTTTTCGAGGGGCGCTCGCGCGAGGCCTTCCTGGCCGACGACTGCGTCGAGTCGATCGAGGCGATGGAGAGCGCGCTGGAATGCCATCGGGCCCTCGGCGACCGGGTCCGCGAGGGCGACCGGTTGCGGGTCCTGGCCGACGTGCTCTTCTGCCCCGGCGATCGCTCCGACGACGGCGACAGCGCCGCCCGGCAGGCGATCGCGCTGCTCGAGCCGTTCGGGCCCAGTCGCGAGCTCGGCCTGGCCTACGCGCAGATGTCGAGCCTGTGCATGAACCGCGAGGACGTCGCGGGGACGGTCGAGTGGGGCACGCGGGCGCTCGAGCTCGCCGAGCGCCTCGACGACGTCGAGGTCTGGGTCGACACGCTCGACACGCTCGGCACGATGGAGCTGCTGCTCGGCAAGCAGGAGGGTCACGACAAGCTGCGGCGCAGCATCGCGATGGCGCGCGACGCCGGCCTGGGCGACCGCGTCGTGCGCGGCTATGGCAACGTCGCCTGGGCCACGGTGCGGGCCCGCTCGATGGCCGCCGCCGAGGAGGCGCTCGCCGCCGGCATCGAGTTCTGCGCCGATGCCCGCTTCGACCTCTGGCGGCTGTACTACTTCGCCTACCGCGGGCGCCTGGAGCTCTACCAGGGCCGCTGGACCGAGGCCGCCGAGTCGGTGTCGCTCGTCATCGCCGACCGGCGCACGTCGTCGATCCCGCGCATCGTCGCGCTCGCCGTGCTCGGGACCGTCCGCGCGCGCCGCGGCGACCCCGACGTCGCGCCGCCGCTGGCCGAGGCGCTCGCGCTGGCCGAGATGTCCTACGAGCTGCAGCGGATCGAGCCGATCGCCATCGCGCGCGCCGAGGCCGCGTGGCTGACGGGCGACGCGCAGGGCGTCGCCGAGGCCACCGAGGGCGTGCTCGAATCGGCCCGCGCGGTCGGCGCCGGCTGGGTGTACGGCGAGCTCGCGTCGTGGCGGCGCCGCGCGGGCGTCGACGACGGGGTGGCCGCGGACGCGGCCGGCCCCTACGCGCTCGAGCTCGCGGGCAAGGCCGAGGAGGCGGCCGCCGCGTGGACGGCGCTCGGCTGCCCGTACGAGGCGGCGCTCGCGCTGGCCGACTCAGACGACGACGGCGCCCTGCGCCGCGCGCTGGCGCAGCTGCAGGAGCTGGGCGCGCGGCCGGCCGCGGCGATCGTCGCGCGGCGGCTGCGCGAGCGCGGCGTGCGCGGGCTGCCGCGCGGCCCGATCGCCGCGACGCGCGAGAACCCCGCCGGGCTGACCGCGCGCGAGGTCGAGGTCCTCGAGCTCGTCGGCGAGGGCCTGCGCAACGCCGACATCGCCGAGCGCCTGTTCCTCGCCGAGAAGACCGTCGGCCACCACGTCTCGGCGATCCTGCGCAAGCTCGACGTCCGCACCCGCGGCGAGGCGAGCGCCGAGGCCCAGCGGCTGGGCATCCCCGTCAGATCCCGCTGACCTCGTGCCCGGCTTGCCGTAGCGCCGCGACGGCCTCCGAGAGAGCCGCCTCGCGGACGAGCACGTAGTCGGTGTCGAAGGTCGAGACCGCGAAGATCGAGATCCCCGCCCGCGCGAGCGGCGCAGCGATCGCGGCGAGGATGCCGGTCAGCGCGAAGTCCAGCGGCCCGGCGACCTGCAGCGCGCGCCAGCCGGCCTCGACGTGCGCGCCGGGCGGCGCGCCGGCGGCCGGGCAGACGATCGACAGCTCGTCGGCGGTGCGCGTGATCGAGAGCACCGGCGCCGGCGCGGGGAAGGCGGGCGCTGGAGCATCGGCCGGCAGGCGGCAGATCGCCAGCTCGCCGGCCAGCACGCGCAGCGTCAGCTCACCGGGCCGATTCAGTCGAGCGCGCCCGCGTGGCCGTTGAGCTGCTGCAGCCAGGCGATCTCCATCGTCGCCTTGGCCTTGAGCATGTCCTGGTAGAGCAGCTCGTCGTCGGGGTCCGCGCGGTGGCCCTCCAGGAGCGCCTGGTAGGCCTGAATCTCCATCGCCAGATCGAAGTCTCGCATCGCCGTGCATCGTTAGTACCGCGCGGGCCGGACGTCCATGTGCCTTTCGTTCACATCCGACCGACCGACGGTCGAGGTGCGCCGCTCACGGCCCGGGCGGGGAGATGAGCGCGCCGCCGTCGATCACGTGCGCCGCGCCCGTGATGAAGCTGCCCGCGGGCGACGCGAGCAGGAGCACGAGGCCCTTGAGCTCCTCGGGCTCGGCCATGCGCCCCAGCGGGACCGTGCCGGCCCACTGCTGCTCGATCGCGGGGTCGGGGTCGAGCGTCGCGCCGCCGCCGATGCGTGTGCCCTTGAAGGGCCCGGGGCAGATCGCGTTGACGCGCACCCCGTGCGGCGCCAGCTCGAGCGCCGCCTGGCGCACGATGTTCAGCACCGCCGCCTTGCTGGCGATGTAGCCGTAGCAGACCACCGGCTCGGGGCGCAGCCCCGCCACCGAGGAGGTCACGACGATCCGGCCCGCGCCCTGGCGCTTCATCGCGGCGGCGGCGCTCTTCATCGTGAAGAGGATCCCGTTGAGGTTGACGCCGATGACCTTGTCCCAGTCGTCGCGCTGGATGGTGTCGAGCTGCTGGCCGCCCTCGACCGCCCAGCCCGGCGCGGCGGCGATCCCCGCGTTGGCGAACACGACGTCCACCCCGCCGTCGGCGGCTACGGCGTCGTCGAACAGCGTCTGCACGCGATCGGCGTCCGAGACGTCGACGACCGCCGAGCGCACGTTGCCGCCGCGATCGGCGAGCGTGCGCGTGGACTGCTCGAGGAGGTCGGCATCGACGTCGGCGAGCGTCACGAGCGCGCCGCAGTCCGCCAGCACCTCGGCCATCGCGAACCCCAGCCCGCTGGCCGCGCCCGTCACGACGGCGCGCACGTCGCGGACGTCGAAGAGGCCGCGCAGCACCTCCGCGGCGCGGTCGACGTCGCTGCCGTTGACCGTGGTCACGTCTGTCTCCTCTCAGGCGTCCTTATAACCGCGCGCCAGCATCGAGCATGGCGGCGGGCCGGTCAACGGGCCGGCCGGCTCAGGGCGCGGTGTCGGTGGCCGCCGCGGCCGGCGCCGTCGTCGACGTGCTGTCCGCGGGGGCGGTCGCCGTGGTCGTCGTGGCGGTCGTCTCCGGCGCGGCGCTCGTCGTCGTCGTTGTCGTCGCCGGCGCAACGGTCGCCGGCGCGGCGCTCGTCGTCGTCGTGGCGCTGTCCTGTGCTGCCGCCGGCGCGCTCGGCGGGGCGGTCGTGTCGGTCGCCGCAGGGGCCTGCGGCGCCTCGGCGCTCGTCAGCGGCGCCGTCGTGGTCGCGGCGGCGGGCGCCTCGACGGGATCCGGCGCGGTCGCCGGCGCCTGGCTCGCCGGCGGCGCGGTGTGGGTCGCGGCCGGCGCGGGCGCCGCGCTCGGCGCGGTGTCGGTCGGCGCGATCGGCGGCGCGTGCTCGGCGGCGGAGGGCGAGTGGTGCTTGCGCGCGCCGCTCGCGCGCACGACCGGCGAGCCGAGGTACTTCCTCGCCGGAGCGCGCAGCGTACCCGCGGCGCCGCCGGCGGCCACTGCGCCGGGCTGCGCGGACCGCTGCTTGGCCGGCACCGGCCGATCGGGTGCCTTGTCGCGGGCGACCTGCGCCTGGCTGGTTCCGCCCGCAAGCGCGACGACGGCCATGACCTTGGTGACGACGCCCTTGGCCCCGAGGCTGGCGAGCCCGACCGTCGTCCCGCCGGCCGCCACGCTGCCGGCAACCGTCGCGCCGCCACCGCCGCCGACGGCGGCCGCACCGCCGCCGCCGCCGAGGATCGCCAGCACGGACGCCTTCAGCCCGACGGTCGGCGCGACCGGCAGGATCGACGCGAACGTCGCGCGCTGGCGGCGCACGTCGTGCTCGAAGGCCGCGCAGCCCGGGCAGCGGTCGATATGGCCGCGCAGCACGCTGCGGCGGGGGACGTCGCCGGTGAGCGTCGCGATCCGCTCGCGGACATCGGCGCACGGCTCGTCGCGCGCCTGTCGCGCACGCAGCAGCGCCTCGCGCGCCTGGAAGACGAGCGCCTTGACCTTCTCGCGGCGCACGCCCAGCACGTCGGCGATCTGCTCGTGCGACTGGTCGCCCAGCTCGAACAGCACCAGCGCCGCGCGCTGGTCCTCGGGCAGGCGCTGGAGGTCGTCGACGAGCTCGCGCACCTCGGCGCGCATCTGGATCTCGCCGGCCAGGCCGTCGAGGGCGCGCGGACGCAGCTCGAGCTCGTCGGCCGACACCTCGTCGCGCTGCGCGCGCAGCGCGGACAGGCAGCGGTTGCGCGCGATCGTGTAGAGCCACGGCCGCAGGTCGATGACGCCATCGCCACCGCGGATCGCGCTGTAGGCGGACGTGAAGCTGTGCTGGAGGGCGTCCTCGGCCTCGTCGCGACTGCCGAGCATGTGCCGGCAGAAGGCGAGCAGGCCCAGGTAGTAGCGGTCGTAGATGACCTCGAACGCGTCGTTGTCGCCGGCGCGCACGCGCGCGACGAGCCGTTCGTCACCGACGCGCAACAGGGGTCGGCGGCGGGCGCTGCGACGGGAACGGAGTGGGACCGCGGTGGCGGCCATCGATCAAGTATCCGCTACCGCGTCAAGGGCTGCGCAGGGTGGTCGGCGGGCCTCGGTGCCCCGGCACCCCCGGCACGGCATTGGGGGCAACCGGCCGGGGGCCCGAGGCTGCGCTTGCGGTCTTGTTGGGGCAACGACCGCGAGCGCGGTGCATCCGTGCACCGCGGACGTTACGACGAGTCAGACCACGCGCCGTGTTAAGCCGCTTCGGCGCGCGTGACAGACAGCGACCCCGGGCATCTCATGCCCGGGGCCCTGTCCCCCCAACGCTGGACGGTCCGTGGCCAGCGCAGCGCTTGTGTCGTTGCCCCCACCTAAGAGAACGCGGATGGGGCGCGAAGGTTGGTCCTGCTTGCGCCGCTCCGCGATCGGCCGGTTACCGGTGAGGGCCTGGCGGGCACCGCGCAGCGGCGCAAAGCCGCCTTTCGACGAGGCAGTGGACGGATGCCCTAGGGTGCTGCGCGCCGACCACCCGATCGGAGAAGTGTTTACGCACGCTGCGCAGCGGAGACAGAGCGGACACCGGCACACATCCCACGGTCCCACCAGCCGATGAAGATCGACGATCCACCCACCCGGTCAGGCTTCATCACGGCGCTCAGCGATGCGTACCTCGTTCCCCGCGACGAGAGCTACGCGATCTTCTGGCGCACGTCCGGCGACGACCTCTGCACGGTCGCGGCCGACGTCGCCGAGCGTGCCCTGCGCGGCGAGCGCACGGTCGTCCGCCTCGGGAGCTGGTCGGGCACGCTGCGCGGCTGCAGCGACGAGTGGACGCTGTGGTGGTCGCGCGGCGTTCCGTGGGTCTCGACCAGCGACGTCGTCGACGACGACCACACGCTGCGGCTGATCGAGCGCTGGCACGACCAGGCGGCCCGCGCCGAGGCGCGCGGCCAGCGCTGGGAGCCGCTGCCCCCCGGCGCGGCGCACCCGCCGGTCGCGCCGCCGCCGCTGGCGCCGCCGCCAGCCGCGCGGCACCGCGAGCGCCCGCTGCTGCTCGGCCGCCTGCGCGCGTTGTTCCGCACGCACTGACAGCGCGCATGACGTGCGTCATACGCGCGGCTATGGTCCGTCCATGGCCGGCCAGCACCCCAGCGACGAGCCCGACGTCCGCGAGCGGATGATCCGCAGCGCCGAAGAGCTCTTCGGCGAACGCGGCTTCGCGGCGACCGGGCTGCGCGACGTCGTGGCCCACAGCTCGACCCCGCGCGGCTCGATCTACCACCACCTCCCCGGCGGCAAGGCCGAGCTCGCGCACGCCGTGCTCGAGCGTGCCGGCGCCGCGGCCACGGTCGCGTTCCCGGCGGACGGCGATCCCGTCGCCATGCTGCACGCCTGCGTCGAGGGCTGGCGGCGGGCGCTCGCGGACAGCGACTACCGCGCGGGCAGCGCGATCCTCGCGATCGCGATCGAGCCCGACGAGCAGACCGGGGCGCGCGACGCGGCCGCGGCGGCGTTCGCGCGCTGGGCCGATGCGCTGGCCGCCACGCTGCAGGGCGGTGGCGTGCGGCGCAAGAAGGCCGCCCGGCTGGCGACGCTCGCCGTCGCGGCGATCGAGGGCGCCGTAGCCATGTCACGCGCGCGCGGGGACACGCAGCCGCTGGACGCCGTCGAGCGCGAGCTCGAGTCGGCGATCGCCGCGGCGCCGCGCAAGTAGGTCGCCATGGGCCTCGTACGATGTCGGGCATGCAGCCCGAGATCGACGTCCTCGGCCTCTCGATCAAGACGTTCGGCCTCTTCTTCGCGCTGAACTTCGTCGCGTGGGGAGCCCTCGTCGGCCGGCGCCTGCGCGAGCTGGGCAAGCCCGTCGACTGGGCCTACGAGATCGTCGCTGCCGCGCTGATCGGCGGGTTGATCGGCGCGCGCGGCTACTGGCTTGCCCAGAACCACGGCTCGCTGAGCCTGGGCAACATCTTCGGCGGCACCGGCCTGATCTGGTACGGCGGGCTGGCGGGCGGCGTCGTTGCGGTGCTGCTGTGGGCGAAGTGGCGCGGCTTCCTGACGCTCGCGCTCGTCGACATGGCCGGCCCGGGCCTGGCGCTGGGCTACGCGATCGGGCGCATCGGGTGCCAGGTCTCGGGCGACGGCGACTACGGCAAGGCCTGGGACGGCCCGTGGGCGATGGGCTATCCGAACGGCACCGTCCCGACCGCGCCGGGCGAGACCGTCCACCCCACCCCGATCTACGAGACGCTCGTGATGGGGCTCGTGGCGTTCTTCCTGTGGCAGCTGCGCGACCGCGTTCGGCCGGGCGTGCTGTTCGCGCTCTACCTCGTGATCGCGGGGATCGAGCGCTTCCTCATCGAGTTCATCCGGCGCAACGACGACGTCGCGCTCGGGCTGACGGCGGCTCAGCTGGAGAGCCTCGTGCTCGTCGTGATCGGTGCGGTGTGGCTGGCGGTGGTGGCGCGCCGGGGCGGGCTGCTGCGTCCCGATGCGCCGCGGCGGGGCGAGGGCGCCGCGCTCGCGACGACCTGACTCAGGAGCCGCTCGGGGCCGTCGTCGTGGCCGCGTCGGGCTGCGGGCAGGGGTCGGGCTGCGGGCAGGGGTCGGGCTGCGGCGTGGGCTCGGGCTGCGGGGTGCTGTCCGCGGGGGGCGGGCTGGACTGCGGGCTCTCGGCGGGCGGCTGCGTCGCCGGCTCGGGCTGCGGGGGGGTGTCGGCGGGCGGCGTGTCGCTGCTGCCCGGGTCGGCGGGCTGCGGGGTGGCCTCGACGGGCGGCGCGGACGGCTCCGGCGTGCTCTCGGCCGGCGGCGTCGGATCGGCGTCGGCGGGCGGCGCGGGGGTCGGCTCGGTGACGGGCGGCTGCGACGTGGTGTCGGCGGGCGGGCCGGCCGGCTGGTCGCCGTCGACCGGGCTGGCGGGGGTGTCGTCGGTCGGGGGCTCGGGCGTCTCGGCGGGGCTGTCGTCGGCGCGGCCGGCGCTGGCGTCAGACGTGCGGCCCTGCTGCCCGCCCGAGCTGCTGCCTGCGGAGCTGGCGGTCGTCGTCTCGGCGGGGGCGGTCGCGACGTCCGGCGCCGAGGACGGCGTCGAGGACTGGGCGACGATCGGGGCTGGCGCGGCCGGGTTCGTCGGGCCGGCCGGGAGGGTGCTCGTTGTCGACGTGCCGGTGCCGCCGCCGCTCGTCTGGCCGCCGCCGGTCGGGGTCGAGCCGGCGCTCGGGCCCGTGCCGGCGCCGGGAGTGATCGGCAGCGTGCCGGCGCCGGTGCCGGCGCCAGGGCCGGTCACGGGCAGCAGCGGCCCGGCGCCGCCGGCAGCGCCAACGGCGCCACCGATCGGCTGCGTCACGGACACGCGCCCGGGGCCGGGCGCGACGGCGGGAACGGCGGCCAGCTCGCTGTCTGGCGTGCGGGAGGCGTGCGTGCTCGGCCACGCTCCCGTGAAGGGCAGGATGTCGCTGCGCAGCAGCGCCAGGCACGTGCCGATGAGCGCACATGCCACCAATGCGCCGCTGAGCCACATCGCGGTGGCCCGGATCCGTCCGTGGCCGAGAGGAGTCATGCTGGACGGAACATCGACGCGAGCGGGTCATGACTCAAGTCCCGGAAGGTCGAGGTCGACCGCGCCAGAATCCGGACCCTTCGTGATCATCGGGTGTTCCGGGAACGGGGGATCGGGAACTTGGCGCGTCGCCACTCGGCCTAGTCAATGCTGGGGATGCGCATCGGACATCCGTCGGGGTTCGCGCTCCCACATCCGTCGAGCGGGGATTGTCTGCCGTCGGACGTGCTTACCTCTCGCGATGCGCATCATTCGCCGCCGGCCGTCACCCGCGATGGTCGTCGCTCTCATCGCCCTGTTCGTCGCCCTCGGCGGCCCCGCCCAGGCGCGCAAGCTGCTCGACGGCAGCCTGCTGCGCAGAGGCTCGGTCACCGGCCGCGCGATCAAGGACGGCTCGATCGCCAAGGCCGACCTCACGAAGGGCGCGGTCCGGTCGCTGACGGCCACGCCCGCGAGCTCCGTACGCTCCGCGCAGATCGCGGATGGTCAGGTTCTCGCTCCCGACCTCGGTGCGGGCGCGGTTGGCCCGGGCCAGCTCGCGTCGGGCGCGGTGAGCGCATCCAAGCTCGCAGCGGACTCCGTGGGCAGTGGTTCGGTGGCGAACGGATCGCTCCAGACGATCGACATAGGGTCGTTCACGGGGAGCGTGGTGATCGACTTCCTGCCCTTTGACAGCGGAGTCAACCGCTGCCGGGTCGCCGACGCGCCAGCCACGGCAGCTGGCGGGGGCACGCCGAACCTCGGCGACGACGTGATCGCGATCTCCCCGCCGACCGGCTTCTCGGATTACATGACGGTGAACGCGAGGCCACTGTCGGGCAACGTGATCCGCATTCGCGCGTGCTGGATCCCGAACACGACCGGGGTTCCAAGCGACCCCGCCAACCAGCCGCCCGATCCGCCGCCGCTCATCTTCCGCTACGTCACGTTCGACGCCCCCTGAGAGAAGGCTGAGAGCAGGGCGCGCTTTACGCCGGCCATACCGAATCCCCAGGAGGATCCCAGGCTCACTCGCCAGGATCCTCCGCATGCAGACGCCAACGCCTCCGATCTCCGAACGCCTGCGCACCGTGCGCAGGCGCGTGACGATCGCGGTGCTCGCGACCTTCGTGGCCGCCTGGCTCGCCGTCGCCGCGTTCGGCAAGGGCGCCACGCACGCCGCCGGCTCGGCCGCGTCGACGACCCCGCAGGCCGCCCCGAGCGATTCGGCCGCCCCGAGCGACGACGGCGACTTCCAGAGCCCCGCGCCGAGCGACGACCCTGGCACCAGCGCCGCCCCCAACGACGGCGGCCAGGCCGGCGGGCCCGGCCCGGTGACCTCCTCGCAGTCATGAGGGAGCAGTCGCGGACAGTCGAGGTGTTCGGTGGGCGCGTGGGGCTGCGCGCGGCCGGCCGCGAGGCGCCGCTGGCCCTCGCGGTCGCGGAGGCGCTGCTGCGCCGCATGCACACGGCGCTCACGCGCTTCGACCCCGAATCGGAGCTGTGTCAGCTCAACGAGGACCCGCGCCCGCGGGTCCCCGCGTCGGTGCTCGTGCGGCGCCTGGCCGCGGCGATCCCCTACGCGGGCGAGCTCAGCGGCGGCCTCGTCGACGCCACGATCACGCCGCGGCTCGAGCTCGATCGGCCCGAGCCCCCGGGCGATCCGCGCCCCGCCACGCCCGATCCGCGGCGCCCGTGGGCCAGCGTCTCGGTCGACGCCACCACGGTCTCGCGGCCGCCCGGCATCGCGCTGGACAGCGGCGGCCTCGCCAAGGGCCTGGCCGCCGACCTCATCGCCGACCGGATGCGCGATCTGCCCTCCTTCGCGGTGGAGTGCATGGGCGACGTGCGCGCCGGGGGCACCGCGCGGACGCTGCGAATCGCCAGCCCCTGGGACGACGAGACGATCCTGGCCGAGCTGCCGCTGGCCGAAGGCGCGGCAGCCACGAGCGGCGTCACGCGCCGCGGCTGGCACCTCATCGACCCCGGCAGCGGCCGCCCCGCCCGCACCGGGGTCGTCCAGGCCACCGCGCTCGCGCCCACCGCGCTCGAGGCCGAGGTCCGGGCCAAGGCCGCGCTGCTCGCCGGCCCCGACGCCGCGCGCGACCACCTGCCGCACGGCGGCCTCCTGGTCCTCGCCGACGGCGACGTGATCTCGGTATGACGGTCGTCAGACCGGCATGACGCCACCCGTCTGGACCACGAGCCGGGCATCGGGCCTGGCGGCGCTCATGACCGCCAGCCTCGCGATCGCATGCGGCCTGCTCATGGCGCTGCGGGTGCCGGCGCTGCGCCGCCGCGCCCCGGAGCTGCGCGCCGCCCACCAGGCGCTGGCCAACGCGACCTTCGCCCTCATCGGCGTCCACGCCCTGACGCTGCTGCTCGATCCCGTGCTGAAGCCGGGCCTCGCCGGCGTGCTGGTCCCCTTCGCCGGCCCCTACCGGCCCGTCGCCACCGCGCTCGGGCAGATCGCGGCCTACGGCATCCTGGCGCTCGGCGCGACCTTCTACGTGCGCCGCCACGTCGGCGCCGTGCGCTGGCGCTCCGCGCACCGCTGGCTGCCGGCGTTCTGGCTGCTCGCGCTGCTGCACGGCCTGCTCGCCGGCAGCGACGCCACGACGACGTGGGCGCTGGCCGCCCTCGCCGCGCCGGTCGCGGCGGCGGTCGCGCTGCTCGTCACGCGCCTGGCGACTCAGGAGAGGCTCGGCGCGCCCGCGGGCAGCGCCGCGAGCGCCGCGTCGCGGTCGGCCTCGCTGAACTCCGGGTCGTCGAGGTTCCCGGCCAGGTAGGCGTCGTAGGCGGCCAGGTCGAAGTGGCCGTGGCCGCACAGGCCGAAGAGGATCACGCGCTCCTCGCCGGCCTCGCGGGCGGCGTCGGCCTCCTCGATGACCGCGCGGATCGCGTGCGCCGGCTCGGGCGCGGGGATGATCCCCTCGCTGCGCGCGAAGCGCAGCGCGGCGGCGAAGGTGTCGTTCTGGCGATAGGCGCGCGCCTCGACCGCGCCGGCCTTGACCAGCGCGCACAGCGACGGCGCGTCGCCGTGGTAGCGCAGGCCGCCGGCGTGCACCGGCGGCGGGACGAAGCCGTGGCCGAGCGTGTACATCGGCATGAGCGGCGTCAGGCCGGCCGTGTCGCCGAAGTCGTAGGCGTAGACGCCCTGGGTGAGGGTCGGGCACGCGGCCGGCTCGGCCGCCACGAAGCGCGGCCCGGCGCCGCCGGCGCGCAGCTTGCGCCGCAGCCACGGATAGGCCAGGCCGGCGAAGTTCGACCCGCCGCCGACGCAGCCGACGACGACGTCGGGCTCGTCGCCGGCCAGCTCCATCTGGGCGATCGTCTCCTGTCCGATCACGGTCTGGTGCAGCAGCACGTGGTTGAGGACCGAGCCCAGGGAGTAGTTGGCCCGGTCGTCCTGCGCGGCGACCTCGACGGCCTCGGAGATCGCGATGCCCAGCGAGCCGGTCGGCGAGCCGGCGTTCGCTCGGCCCGACTGTGTCTCGTCGCTTGGCGATCGGTGCACGGTGGCGCCCCAGGTCTGCATCATCGAGCGCCGGTAGGGCTTCTGGTCATACGAGGAGCCGACCATGAAGACCTCGCACTCCAGGCCGAACAGCCGGCACGCGAAGGCCAGCGCCGAGCCCCACTGGCCGGCGCCGGTCTCGGTCGTGAGCTTGGCGACGCCCGCCTGCGCGTTCTCGTAGGCCTGCGCGACCGCGGTGTTGGGCTTGTGCGAGCCGGCGGGCGAGACGCCCTCGTACTTGTAGTAGATGCGCGCCGGCGTATCGAGCTCGGCCTCCAGGCGCCGCGCGCGGTACAGCGGCGTGGGTCGCCACAGCTTGTAGGCCTCGCGGACCGCGTCGGGCACCTCGATCTCGGGCTCGGCGCTGACCTCCTGCAGGATCAGGGCCATCGGGAAGATCGGCGTGAGGTCGTCGGGGCCCGCCGGCGCCATCGTCCCGGGGTGCAACGGCGGCAGCGGATCGCCCGGCAGGTCGGGCACGAGGTTGACCCAATGGGTGGGGATCGCGTCCTCGGGGAGCAGGAACTTCGTCTGGGCATCGGCCATGGCCGGCCAACCCTATCCTCACGCCATGCGCGCGCGTGCCCTCGACCCCGGCCCGTCGGTCGAGCAGGCCGTGGCGCTGTATGCGGCGGGGTACTTCCCCATGGACGACCTCGCGGAGGAGCACAACCCGCTGCCCTTCTACGCTGCCGAGCGCCGCGCGGTCCTCGAGCTCGACGAGGCCTCGCGCGCGGCCGTCCGCCGGCGCGTGCGGCGCAGCCTGCGCGCGGCGCGCGCGGACTGGCGCCTGGTCCGTGACCGGCGCTTCGACGAGGTGCTCGACGCGTGCGCGCGCCCGCGCGAGCCCGGCGACGGCGTCTGGATGACCCCGCGCCTGCGCGGGCTCTATCGCCGGCTGTACGAGGCCGGCCTGGCGCACAGCTTCGAGATCGACGTCCGCGGCGAGCTGGCCGCGGGCCTCGTCGGCGTGCTGCTCGGCCGCGCGGCGATGCTCGAGTCGATGTTCCATCGCGTCGACCACGCCGGCAACGTCCTGCTGGCGCGCACGCTCGACGAGCTCGCCGCGCACGGCTTCGCGCTGTGCGACATCCAGCTGCCGACCGAGCACACCACGTGGCTGGGAGCCCGCTTGGTGGCGCGAACCGACTACGAGGCGCGTCTGCGCGCCGCGTTACGGTAGCGCCATGCAGACGCTCGGCATCGACCTCAGCGCCGGGGTGCGCGACACCGCGGTGTGCATGGTCTCCTGGGGCAAGAAGGGCGCGCGCGTCGAGGCGGTCGTCACCGGCCGCGAGAGCCCTGACGCGACCGACGACCCAGGTCTCCTCACGGCCATGGCGGCCGCCGATCGCACCGGCATCGACGTCCCCTTCGGCTGGCCGTCGGCGTTCGTGACCGCCGTCGCGCGCCACGACAAGGGCAAGCGCTGGCAGGACGAGGACCGCGATGCGCTGCGCTTTCGCGAGACCGATCGCGACGTCCGCGAGCGGGTCGTGCCGATCCAGCCGCTGAGCGTGTCCACCGAGAAGCTGGGCGTCACCGCGCTGCGGGCCGCGGCGCTGCTCGACGAGCTGTCCCGGCGCGGCGTCGCCGTCGACCGCTCCGGGATGAACGGCCCGATCGCCGAGGTCTACCCCGCCGCCGCGCTGTGCCGCTGGATCGGCCGCCGCTGCCTGTACAAGGGCCGGGCGCCCCGCGACGACCGCAGCGAGCTGCTCTCCGAGCTGCTGGCGGGACTGGGCGAGACGTTCGCGATGGACGTCGAGCTGCGCGCACAGTGCGCCGCGTCAGATCACGGCTTCGACGCGTTCGTGTCGGCCCTCGTCGCGCGCGCCGTCGAGCGCGGCAAGACCGATCGCCCGCGCAAGCGCCAGCGCGAGCTGGCCCGCCGAGAGGGCTGGATCCACGTGCCCGCCGAGGGCAGCCTCGCCGCGCTCAGTTGAGCGACGGGTCCATCGGCATCGTCGAGAGCAGCGCGTACTCGGAGCCCTTGCGCCTCAGCACCACCGCCCACAGCTCGTCGGGATCCTCGGTGAAGACGTCGTCCGGGCGGGCCGGCTCGACGATCCAGGACTCCTCCTCCATCTCGGCCTCGAGCTGGCCGGGGCCCCAACCGGCGTGGCCGGCGAAGACGCGGCGCCGGCGCAGGACGCCGGCGAGCGCTTCGGTGTCCTCGATCTCGGCGGGCACGAAGCCGAGGTCCTCGTCGACCAGCAGCGCCGACTGCGACGGCTCCTCGAACTCGGCCAGCACGACGACCGACTGCGGCGCGACCGGGCCGCCGACGTGCACGACGGCGCCGTCCTCGGCCAGCCACGCGAGGTCGGGGACCGCCTCGCCGACCGTCGTCTCGGCGGCGCGGTTGAGGATCAGCCCCATGGCGCCCTCGTCGCCGTGCTCGGTCATGTAGACCACGGTGCGCCGGAAGTTGGGGTCGTGGATCGAGGGCGAGGCGATGAGGAGCTGGCCCTTGAGCGACGCCGCCATGCCCCAATTGTGCCCGCTCGGCGCCGCCGGTAGCGCGGGTAGCAGACGCTAAGTGGTGGTTATCCACACTTCGGCGCGAGATCGGCTCGTTAGCTTCGAAGCCATGCACCGGTCCTCCGCTCTCCTCCTCGTCGTCGCCCTCGCGGCCCTCGCCGGCGTCACCGGCTGCTCGAGCAGCGACGACGAGTCATCGGCACCGCCCCCGACCGCCGCCGCCAGCTCCGCGCCGAAGGCGCCCGCCGCCGACCGGCTCGACACCGGCGACGCGGCGATCCTTCGCAACGTCGGCAAGACGGTCGCGCAGTACTGCGCCTCCGGGCACAAGGCGACCGCCGGCGAGGTGACCGGTGCCGTGGCCACGCTGGAGTCGCTCTACGAGATCGACCCCGCGGCGGTTGGCTCCGACGACAAGACCGTCAAGCAGGTCGCGCGCGCCGCCGAGCGCACGCTGCGCGCCTGCGGCAACCGCAGCGCCGCCAAGCGCCTGGCCAAGCTCACGGACTGAGCGCGCTCAGACCCGGGGCAGCCCGCCCGCGGCGCCGGGCACGCCGACCCACACGTCGGGATCGCGGTCGAGCACCGTGCGCAGCGTCCAGCGCTGCGCCGTCAGGCGGCGATCGGAGAGCTCGTCCCAGCGCAGCGGCGTGGCCACCGGCGCGCCGGGCAGCGGGCGCACGCCGTAGGGCGGCACCGCGGTGGCCGCGTACGCGTTGCGGTTGACGTCGACGAACAGCCGCCCGTCGCGCTTGCGCTTGTAGAACTCGGTCGTCAGCTCCTTCGGGCGCCGCGCGACGAGCTCCTGCGCCACCGCGAGCGCCGCGTCGCGCACCTTGTCGAAGGGGTAGCGGCGCTGGAGCACGACGACCACGTGGATCCCCTTGGAGCCCGTGGTCATCGCGAACGGCTCCACGCCGGCCTCGCGCAGCACGTCGCCCAGCTCGCGCGCCGTGCGGCGCACGAGCGTGAACTCATCGCCGGAGGCCGGATCGAGGTCGAAGATCATCCGGTCGGGACGGTCGAGGCGGTCGGCGCGCGCCAGCCACACGTGCGGCGTGATGCAGTTCTGGTTGGCCAGCCACACGAGCGTCGCCGCGTCGTTGGCGAGCACGTGCCACAGCGAGCCACCGCGCTTGCCGACGTGCACGCGCTTGAGCCACGGGGGCGCGCCGCGCTCGACGTTCTTCTGGAAGAAACCCGGCCGGGCGATGCCGTCGTTGAAGCGCTGCAGCGACACCGGGCGGTCGCGCACGAGCGCCACCATCCGCGGCGCGGCGTCGCGGTAGTAGGCGGCCAGGTCCGCCTTCGTGATCGCGTCGTCGGGGAACAGGACCTTGTCGGGGTGGGTCAGCGGGACGTCTCGGCGACCAGCGCGCATCCGCGAAGTCCTACCGGAGAATGCGCGCGTGAACCTCGCCGCCCTGCTCGCCGCCGGCGTCGCGGCCGTGCCGATCCCGCTGGCCGCCGGCCTCGGCGTGCCGGACGCGGCCGTTCACCGCCGTCCTGCGCCGCGCGCGGCGCGTGGGCGCCCACGCCGTGCTGCGCGACGGCCGTATCGTGCGCATCGCGCGCGGCGGTTGTGAGCGCGAACATGGCGCACCGGCGCGCAGAACACGGTGAGTAAGGCGCCCTGACACGGGTAACGAAGCCAACGACAACGATGTCAGACCGCTCCGTCTCCGACCTCGTCTTCCGCGACCTCGAGCCCGAGGTGGCACCGAGCCGCACCGATGACGAGCGCGAGGCGACGCTGCGCGAGGAGCTCTTCAAGCTGCGCCCGGCCGACAGCGGCCCGCGCGTGATCCCCGCCGAGAGAGTCGCCGGACGCCGCGGCGACCGTCCCTGCTGAGACGCTGGATGGTTGATTCGCCTCAGGCCGCGACGCCGGCTGCGGCGTCGGCCAACGTGGCCCCGTCGCCGCGCTCGACCACGCGCGTGAGCGCGGCCACGACCGCCGGATCGAATTGCGCGCCGGCGTGGCGGTGCAGCTCCTCGATCGCGAAGCTCTGGCCCGGCGCCTTGCGGTAGGGACGATCGGAGGTCATCGCCTCGAAGGCGTCGGCGACGAGGATGATCCGCGCCTCGAGCGGGATCGCGTCGCCGGCGAGCCCGTCGGGATAGCCGCGGCCGTCGTAGCGCTCGTGGTGGTGGCGCACCCAGCGCGCCTCGAGCTCCATGTCGGCCGCCTGCACGATGTCGTAGCCCAGCAGCGAGTGGCGCTTCATGAGCTCGTACTCGTCGTCGGTGAGCTTCGCGGGCTTGTTGAGGATCGCGTCGGGCACGCCGATCTTGCCGACGTCGTGCAGCAGCCCGGCCAGGCGCAGGCGCGTGAGGCGCTCGCCCGCGAAGCCCAGCTCGGTGCCGATCAGCCCGCACAGCTGCGAGACGGTCTGGCAGTGGCTGCGCGTGTAGGAGTCCTTGGCGTCGACCGCTCGCGCCAGCGCGCTGGACAGCGTGCGCGTGTGGTGCTCGTCGTCGGCCGCGGGAGCGGCCGCGTCGGGGGCCATGTCGGGCCCGAAGATCGCGACGTCCTGATGCGTGCGCTTGGCGCCGAGGAGGGCCAGGTCGGCCTCGCGGATGAGATCGTCCTTGGACCGCAGCGCGAGCGCCTCGGAGATCCCGGCGGTCACCGTGAAGCCGCCGCCCGCCTGCGTGGCGGCACGCAGGCGCTGGACGAACTCCAGCGCGCCCCACGCGCGCGCCTCGGGCAGGATGACCGCGAACTCGTCGCCGCCCACGCGGTAGGCGGCGTCGGCCGCGCGCCCGGCGGCCCGGATCGCGTCGGCCAGCGCCTGCAGGCGCTCGTCGCCGGCCTGGTGGCCCTGGCTGTCGTTGACCGCCTTGAGCTCGTCGACGTCGACGATGGCAAGGGCGACGGGGATCCCGGTGCGCGCGACGCGCTGCAGCTCGCGCCCGATGTCCTCCTGGAAGGCGCGGTGGTTGCGCAGCCCGGTCAGCGGATCGGTGATCGCCATCTCGGCGAGGCGCTCGACCTCGGCCGCGCGCGCGGCGTCGAGGCGGCGCCCGTAGCGCACGACGATCCCCGCGAAGAGCGCCAGCAGCAGCAGCCCGAGGGCGACGGCGATCGACACGGTGCGGTTGGCGCGCGCCTCGTCGGCGCGCAGCGCGGCGCTCTGGCGCAGCGCGGCCGCGCTGGCCGCCGCCGCCTGGCGCGAGACGACGTCGGCGAGGACGCCGAAGACCGGATCGATCTCCGAGTGGTCGAAGTACTCGACGCGGTCCTGGTCGCCGGCGTCGACGGCGTCGAACAGCGCGCGGGCGCCGCTGCGGTAGTCGGCCTCCAGGCGCCGCAGCCGCGCGACGGTCGCCTGCGTTGTGCTCGAGTCGTCGAGCGCCTGCAGACGGTCGAGATCCGCGCTGAGGCGCTTCTCGGCCTGGTCGTGGGTGGCCCGCACGACGTAGCTGCCCTCGATGCGGTACTGGCGCTCGATCGACTTCTGCTCGCTGACCCAATGGCGCGCGTCCTGGTAGGTGGCGCTCAGCCGGGTGGCGCGATCGGCGCGCGCGGACTTCGCGGCGACGCCGTGCTCGGTGACGACGGAGAACCCCGCGAGGAAGCAGAGGACGATGAGCAGGCCGGCCAGCGAAGCGCGGACGACCCACCGATCCTGGTGTCGATCGGCGCTGGACATGAGGACTTCCGCCGGGTATTCGGCGCGTTGCCACTCGCCTTGACCACCGTTTGTCCGCATACGCACACGTTCGCCCCGCGCTCAGCGCGGCAGCGACCGTGTGAGCGCGACCGTCTGCTGGAAGGTCGGGCGGTTCTGGAAGGGCGCCGGCGGCACGTCGATGCCCGCCGCGACGGTCGATCGGTTGCGATCGAAGCACTGCGCGTCGGGGTCGTCCTGGCAGTCGCCGCGCCCGTAGAGATCGGCGCGGCTGACGCCGATCGCGTCGCGCAACGAGGCCTGCAGGGCCGCCCGGCACGCGGTCGGCGAGCCGCCGCCGCAGTACACCCGCGAGAAGCGCCCAGCCGGCGCGCTCGCGTCGAACAGCGTGCGCAGGTCCTTGTCGACGTAGCCCCACCAGCCGTCGAAGAAGTCCGGCGCGGTCGGATCGCCCGACGTGTGGTCGCCGATCGCGAGCATCCGCTGGACGGCGGCGAACGCGGGGCCGCGCAGCGTCGGCTCGAACTCGGCGCGCACGAGCCGCGGCCACCACGCGTCCATGAGCGTGACCGCGGCGTCGTCGTCATAGCGCCCGTCGCCGTCGAGGTCGCGCCGGTGGGCGCCGTGCTCCATCCAGTCGCGCAGGGTGGCCAGCGCCTGGCGCGAGGCATCGTCGGACGGCGTGCCGACCGCGCGCAGCAGCGCCGGCAGCACCTCGACGCCGCGCAGGTCCTGCGTCGCCGGCTGCTCCATCGCCTGCACGAGGTCCTCGAGGCGCAGGTCGCTGCGGTCGCGCACGAAGCGGTCGAGCAGCTCGGCGCGCTGGACCGATCCGTACGCGTACTGGTCGTCGGCGGCCGACCAGCCGGGCGCCTGGCGGTTGTTCCAGGAGACGAGGTAGTCCTGGTCGACGACGTGCGGGTGCGCGTCTGAGCCCAGGCGCCCCTGCCAGTCGTACTCACCGGTGCCCAGGACGGGGAAGTCCGGCGAGGTCCCGGCGGCGCGCTCGGGGTACCAGCCCGACTGGTAGTAGGCGATGTGGCTTGCGTCGACGTAGGCCCAGTTGAAGCCGAAGTTGATGTCGCTCGCCGCCTGCATGAACGACTGCGGGTCGTGGACGGCGCCGGGGTCGTTGAGCTTGCGGAAGCCCAGCGCGCTGTCGGCCTCGTGGAAGTACGTCGTGCGCGCCTGCGCGAAGGCGACCGCGTCGCCGTGCACCGTCCCGCGCGCGACGACGATCCCGTGCACCGTGCGGTAGGCGGTCAGGGTCTCGGAGCCCGGAGGCGTCTGGTCGGTGGCGTTCGGCGTCCACGAGTTCGTGCGCTGCAGCTTCTCCATCGCGCGGCACTCGCCGCGATAGAGGTAGTGCAGGTCGTCCTGGCAGAGGACCTCGGCGAAGGTGTCGACGTTGTCGGACGTCGCCGTGGTCGCGCTCCACGCGTAGTCGCGCCCGTGGCCGAGCTGGACGTAGAGGTTGACGCCGGGGAAGGCGGCGCCGCGCGCGTCGATGCCCGGCCCGTGGAGGTCGAGCTCCATGAGGATCTGCGGCACGTAGTAGCCGACCTGCGGGCCCATCACCGCGATCGGGTGGCCGGTGGCCGACTTCGCCGCCGACACGAGCAGCCAGTTGGACGCGTGCGCGGGCTCGCTCGCGGCGCGCAGCAGCGCGGCGCCGATGCCCGTGTCGCCGCTCACCGGCGGGGCGACCGGGGTCGGCTGCACCGAGCCCGGGTCGGGCAGCGCGAGCCCGCGCTTGGCGAACGGGTCGCCGTCCTCGTAGGGGAAGCGCGTGCCGCGGATCGTCGTGATCGTCTCGGGGTCGTCCTTCTCGCGGAAGTCGGCCCACGCCGCGCGGCCGGCCTTCGCGCCGAAGCGGTCCTGCAGGGCCTGCAGCGTCAGCGCCGAGTCGACCTCGCGCCCGCCGCCCTTGCCGAAGATCCCGCCGATGAGCGAGGCGGTGGCGATGACGTCGGTCGGCTTCCACGGCTCCGGGCGCTTGCCCAGCGCCGCGTACTCGGCGGGCAGCAGCGTCGGGTCGAGGCTCGCCTTGGCGATCCAGTCGTCGATGCCCTGCACGTAGGCGCTGACGTCGTCGATGACCGCCTGGCCGTCGGCGCCGTAGAGGCGCGGCGCGTCGTCGATCTGGCGCTGCAGATCGGCCTCGGTGTACGGGGCGAGCTGCCACTGCGTGCGGTCCATCTCGCGGTTGGCCGGCGAGCCGCCGACGAACGACGACAGCTCGGCGCGGCCGGTGTGGCGCAGGACGTCCATGAGGAACAGGCGGTCCTCGGCCCCCGCCCAGCCTGCGCCGTACATGACGTCGGCGTGCGTGACGCCGTAGACGTGCGGAACGCCGTAGGCGGCGTCGCGGACGATCGTCACGCCGGGGCGCGGCTGCTCGGTCGAGGCGACGTCGGCCGCGCCGAACGTCGCGTCCTTGAAGAAGCGGCTGGTATCGGCCGGCGCCGCCGTGATGAGCCCGTCGTAGAGCGCCTGCTGGTCGTCCCAGTGCGCGGGACGCGTGCCCGTCGCCAGGAACGTCGCGAGGTCGAGCGCGTTGTCGTGGCCGTTCTCGCCGGGCGGCAGGACGTTGCGAAAGCCCCCGGCGTCGTTGGTGCCGTACGGATCGACCGCGCCGGCGGTGGCCGGCAGCAGGAGGGCGACGAGGGCGGCGGCAACGGCGAGCAGGGGGCGCATGGCGCGGCACCGTAGCCGATACCCCGGTTTTTGGTGTCACTGGCCCAGGAGGGCCTTCAGCAACCCGCTGACCGTGCGCGGATCGACGCCGTGCTCGCGCTCGAAGCGCTTGGCCTCGTCCTTGTCGGCCAGCGCGAGGACGAGCTCCTCGCGCGAGGACCCGAGCTTGCACGCCGTGCTGTCCAGCAGCTTGAGCACCTGTTCCTGCAGGAAGCCGGTGACCCCACCGGTCTTCGGCAGCGTGCGCTTGGCCGTGCACGGGTCGAGGATCGCGGGCGGGGTCGGCGCGATCGAGTTGTGCAGCGCCGCGTAGGCCACGGGCACGCCGATCGTCAGCGCGCCCGCCGCCGCCATCGCCGCGAGCTGCGCGCCGGCGATCAGCAGCAGCGCAGCGAGCAGGCCGGCGGCGCCGGCGAGCAGGAACGAGGAGCGGAACGCCTCGCCCACCGCGGCGACGACCGTGTCGTCGGCGGCCTGACCGAGCTGGTCGTAGGTCGCGCGGTCGCGCCCGCCGAAGTTCTTGCGCTGGGCGGCGACCGCGCGCTTGAGGCCGGCGCGCGGCTCGTCGGTGTCGACGCCCTGGAGCAGCGCGGGCGCGAGCTTGATCTTGTCCTGGGGCGGCAGCGGCGCGTCGAGCACGAGCGCGACGCCGCGCTCCTTGGCCCGCTCGGTGGAGACGTCGAGCTGGTGCGCGGCGATCGGCGCGGCGATCGCGAGGATGGCCGCGATGCCGGCGTGGCGCACGGCCAGCAGCCGCGCGGCGTCGCGCGGCGTGCGCTCGGGCAGCAGGCCGCCGCCCAGCGCGGTCAGCGACAGGCCCATGCCGACGCCGGCCAGCACCTGCGGGATGACGGTCCACCACAGGCTCGCGTCTGGCAGCCACGCGAGCGCGAGCACGCCGCCGCCGACCAGCGCGCAGCCGGCCGCGCCGCGCGTGCGGTCGTCGCCGCGGATGCGCGCGCCGCCGACCGCGGCCACGGGGATCACCGTCACCGCGACGGCCGCGCTGAGCGGGCTGACGTTCCAGCCCGCGACGAGCAGCAGCACGAGCAGGAACAGCACCGCGGCGAGCGCAGCCGACACGAGCGCCAGCGCCAGCGCGGGGCGCAGCGCGAAGCGCTCGGGGCGCTCGGGCGCGGGCACCGCCGGCGCGTGCGAGGGCCCGAACAGGACGGCGAGCGCGCCCGCCGCCGCGATCGGCACCTGGAAGACGAAGATCGCGCGCCAGCTGAAGGCCTCGGTCAGCGCGCCGCCGACCGCAGGGCCGAGCGCGGTCGCGAACACGGCCGCGCCCAACCACAGCTGGCGCCCGCGCCCGGCGCCGCCGAGCAGGTCGAACACCGTCGCGAGCCCCGCCGCCGCGCCCAGCGCCTGCGCAGAGCGCGCGACGAGCAGCCCGGTGAGGTCACCCGCGCTCGCGCACGCCGCGCTGGCGACCGCGAACAGCGCGAAGCCGCCCGCGCCCACCACGCGCACCGAGTAGGCCGCCGCCGCGCGCTCGAACGGGATCAGCGTCGCCGCCAGCACGACCGTGTAGATGCCGATGACCGCCGCGACGCCCTCGACCGTCGTGTCGAGCTCGCTGAGGACGTCGGGCAGCGCGAGCGTCACGATCGACGCGTCGGCCAGGCCGAGGCCGGCCGCGATGGCGAGGACGTACGCGCGCACGGACACCGCTGCAGTATCGACGGCGGCGCTGTCGGCGCGCGCCGCGTCGGCAGGGGCGCGCGATCGACATCGGCGCGGTGGAGACCCGCGCAACCGGGCGCTGAGGCACCCGCCAACGCGTCCAGGTCGCTCAATCGCGGTGCGGCGGCGCCCGATGACGTGGCGAAGGGTTCCGCCATGCCCGCAACCGCCACGATCACCGACATCGACGTCGCCCGCCAGCGCTGGGCGAGGGCCGAGATGCGCGAGGACGCCGTCCTGCGGCGCGCCGCCTGGGCCGGGGTCGCGTGGCTGGTGGCATGGATCGCCCTCAGCCTCGCAGCGGGCCCGACGAGCACGCTCGGCCTGATCCGCGATCGCGGCCTCTACACCGTCCCGGTCATCCTCGGCTGCGGGCTCGCGCTGGTCGCGGCGCTGCGCTCGCGCGCGCCCTCGCGCTCGTTCTGGGCGCTGCTGGCCGCCGCCGGCTTGTGCTCGCTGGCGGGCAACGCCGGCGACGCATGGCTGTCGTTCGTCGCCGACACGCCCGCGGGCGAGACCGCCGTCGCCGCGCTGTACCTCGTCGCCTACGTCTTCCTGCTGCCCGCCCTGGGCGCGGGCCTGCGCGGGCGCGTCCCGGGCTCGCGCCTGCGCACGGCGCTCGACGCGGTCCTCGTCGCCTTCTGCCTGGGCGCCTGCGCGTGGATCGTGCTCGTCGCGCCCGAGATCGGCGACACGCATGGGTTCGTCGACCTGTCGTCGGTCGCCTATCCGCTGCTCGACGCCTGCGTGCTGACGCTCGTCGTCGGGCTCGGCCTGTGCGGCGGGCGCCTGCCGGTCGTCCTGCTCATCGTCGCCGGTGCGCTGACCCTCAACGCGGTCGCCGACAGCGGCTCGGCCTACCTCACGGTCTGGCACGTCTCGGTCGAGGACCGCGCGGTCAACGTCATCTACCAGGTCGCGCTCGTGGCGCTGTCCCTCGCCGCGCTCGTGGCGATCCGCCACGACGAGCCGCAACCCGCGCACGTCGGCCGGCCTGCCGACCGGGCCCTGCTGCTCGTCGTCCCCACGCTCGGCGCGCTCATGGCCGCGCTCGCCAGCACGGTCGAGGGCGGCTCGCTGCCCGTGTCGTCGGCCGCCATCGGCGCCGTCGCCGCCGGCCTGCTGCTCGCGCGCGTCGTCGCCCAGACGCGCGAGCACCGGCTCGTCGCCGAGCGCCTGGCGACGCTGCTGCGCGAGCAGGAGCTCGCCGCGTCGTCGGACGACCTCACGGGACTCAGCAACCGCCGCGTGTTCGAGGAGGCGCTGCGCGCGGAGCTGCACCGCTGCCAACGGCGCGGGCGCGAGATGGGGCTGCTCATGATCGACCTCGATCGCTTCAAGACCATCAACGACCGGTACGGCCACGCCGTCGGCGACGAGGTCCTGCGCGAGACCGCCGCGCGCCTGGCAGCGATTGCGCGCGAGGAGGACATGGTCGCGCGCTACGGCGGCGAGGAGTTCGTCGTCGTCCTCGCCGAGATGCCCCGCGAGGCGCTCGCCGCCGCGGCCGAGCGCTTCCGGCACGCGCTCGCCGATCGCCCCTTCGTCCTCGCCGGCGGCGAGCACGCCGTCACCGCGTCGATCGGCGCGGTCGCGTACCCCGGCTCGGGCGAGGACGTCGCCGCTCTCGTCCAGGCCGCCGACGTGGCGCTCTACGCGGCCAAGCGCGCCGGGCGCGACCGTGTCGTCGTCGGCGACGACGCCCCGCCAGTCGCCCGCACGGCGTAGCCGGCGTCGCGCGGGTCGCGAGCGGGTAGCGCTCGTGCTGCGATGAAGCCGATCCGCATCGGCTGCTCGGGCTGGAACTACGCCGACTGGCGCGGCGTCCTCTACCCCAAGGGCTGCCCGCAGCGGCGCTGGCTGCAGCGCTACGCCGAGGAGCTCGACACCGTCGAGGTCAACAACACCTTCTACCGCCTGCCCACGCGCGACGCGGTGCGCGGCTGGGTCGAGCAGACGCCGCCGGGGTTCACCTTCGCCGTGAAGTCCAGTCGCTACCTGACGCACATGAAGCGCCTGACCGACATGGACCGCGGCGTCGCGCGCCTGCTCGAGCGCCTCGAGCCGCTGACCGCCTCGCCGAAGCTCGGCCCGATGCTGTGGCAGCTGCCCGGCAACTTCAAGCGCGACGACGAGCGCCTGGCCTTCGCCCTCGACCACCTGCCCGTAGGGCGCCACGCCTTCGAGTTCCGCCACCCGAGCTGGTTCTGCGACACGGTGCTCGACGCGCTGCGTGCCCACGGCGTCGCGCTCGCGATCGGCGACCACCCCGAGCGCCCGTGGCAGTCCCACGAGCTGACGGCCGACTTCGCCTACGTGCGCTTCCACTACGGCCGCCGCGGCCGGCGCGGCAACTACGCCCCGTCCGAGCTCGACGAGTGGGCGCGCGAGCTCGAGCGGCTGGCGCGGCGCAGCGAGGTCTTCGCGTACTTCAACAACGACTGGGAGGGATTCGCGGTGCGCAATGCTCGTGGGATGCGCGAGCGACTGAGCGGGTAATGCGGATCCGTCCACCCATTAGGAGGTCCGACTGCAGTGTTGCTGATTCTCGCGATCGTCTTGCTCATCATCGCGATTGCAGGTGGCGTCATCGTCCACCCCATCCTGTTCGCGCTCGCGATCCTGGCCCTGGTCCTGTTCTTCACGGGGCGCCGCGGCGCGGCGTATTAGCGGACCGGCAGCCGCACCTCCAGCGAGCGCACGTCAACGGTGAACGTGCCGTTGGACGCCCTGGCGTAGGGCGCGTCTCGCCCGAGGAGCTCGAGTCTCACCACATGCCCGGGCGCGAAGCGCCACGCGCCCGGGTGAAGCTGGAAGGTCTGCGGCCCGTCGCCCGTCGGGCGATAGAGGCCGCGGGCCACCAGCGTCTGCGTGCCGTCCGGCGCCACGTCGAGCAGGCGTGACGCGAGGATCGGGAACGCGCCGGTCAGCTCCAGGTCGGCCGTGACCGTCGGCGAGCCGAGCAGCGTGTAGCCGTCGGATGCCGGCAGGCGGTAGCTCGCGGTCCCCGGCTCGTCGGCGGCGCTCGTCGTCGCGCACGCGCCGTCGCCGGCGATCGGGTCGAAGGCGCGCGCCACCGCCGGATCGCCGCCGACCGACGTGACGGTCTGCGCGGCGCTGCTCGCGTAGCGCACCTCGCGCTTGTGCAGCGCCGCCCACGTGGGCGCGTCGTAGGGCCCGCCGCTGGGCGCGCCGGACGGGCACGTCTGCGTCAGGGCCTCGACCCCGCGCAGCGCGGGCGCGCTCGCGTCGCCCTTGACGTAGCGATCCATCCACGCGTACGCGCGCTGCTGGAAGCGCGCGACGTCGGCGGGCTTGTTCTGGGCGCGCTGGTGGCCGAAGTCCAGGAACATCAGCGCGAGCGGGCTGTCCGGGTACTGCGCGCGCGTGCGGTTGTAGTAGCGCAGCGCCTCGTCGACGGGGAAGAGGTCGTCGGTGAAGCCGCTCGCGATGAGCGTGGGCGCGGGCGCGCGCGAGTGGTCGAGGTAGTAGGGCGAGTGGTGGGCGGCCAGCTCGTCCTCGACGGCGCGCGCGTCGGCGCCGTACGGCTCGCCGGCGTTGGTCACCGCGAACCAGCGGTTGAGGTCCGAGCCGGGATCGACGCCGGGCGGCGCGTAGTACCCGCTCGCCTGCCCGGACGCGTAGAGGCCGGCGACGAACGACGCCTTGACCACCCCGGTCGGGTCGAGGTCGTCGGTGGGCGAGGTGATCGCGTCGTCGCGCGTGCGCCCGTTGGGCATCAGCGCGTAGACGAGGTCGCTCCACGGGATCCACGGCACGGCGCCGGCGATGCGCATCGGCCTGCCGGCGGGTGACGTCCAGGGCACGAGCGTGCCGTCGGGCATCGTCAGGCGGTCGCGCAGGACCGCGAGCTCGAGCGACACGCCGCCGCCGTAGGACCCGCCGGTCACGCCGACGCGGCGCCCGTCGACGAGGCCCTGGTCGGCGAGCAGGCCGGCGAGCTGCTGGATGTCGCGCGCCTCGTAGCGCACGTCGTCGAGGTGCACCCAGCCCTGCGCGCAGCCGGCGGCATCGGCCAGGCGCGAGGCCGGGCTGCCGCACGACTCGCCGAAGCCGCGCGCGCTGAAGGCCAGCGCCGCGTAGCCGCGCTGCGCCCAGGGCTTCAGGTCGTCGTAGCCGAGCTTCGAGCCGCCCCAGCCGTGCGAGAGGACGACGAGCGGGAGGCGTTGGCCCGCGGGGAGAGCGAGGTTGGCGTCGAGCGGGACGCCGTCGAAGGTGCGGACCTTGCCCTGGCAGAGCCTGATCCCGTTCCCCTGGTCGGCGCATGTCAGGCCGAGCGGTTCGGCGGCGTGTGCCGCGGCGGGCAGCGCGAGCGCGGCCAGCACGGACACCAGGACCCAGAGGCGTCGCATGGGGGTGGGAACGGTGCGGGCGGGCGAATCTGGCGGCTCTGTCTGCTCTCCGCGCCGCGCTTCCGGCACCGCGCGGCCGGGGCATCGAGGGGGAGAAGCCGTTGCTGCCGCGCCGCCGTGGCGTCGTGCCTCGTCCTGGGCGGCTGCGCAGAGGGGCGCGTCGTGGTGCGGGGCGCGCGCGTTTCGTAACACGTTGCGGGAGGCGCCCTCGCGAACCGCCTGCGATAACTGCCGGTAAACCGGCAAGTCAATCGGCAGGCGAGTTCGCGAGGAGGCCGTCCCGCAAGTGTTGCGAAACGCGCGCGCCCCGCGCAGGACGCGCCGCGCGCGACGAGGCACGACGCGCACGACGGGCACGCCGCCACGGCGGCGCCGCCACAGCGGCTTCTCCCCCTCGATGCCCTGGCCACGCGGAGCTGCAAGCCACGAGCGGCAGACCCCTCGCACAGCCACCGCGTGTGTGCAGAAGATCTCAGTTGAAGGGACTCAACCCCTTGCTACCATGTGCAACAGCAATAGTTGAACCACACAAAGGTTGACCATGGCCACACTACTGCTCATCCCCCTCGACGACACCGTCGTCTTCCCGACGATGGACGTGACGCTGCCCGTCGACGTCGGCGACGAGGAGCGCGTGCTGCTCGTCCCGCGTCACGAGGGCGAGTACGCGTCCGTCGGGACCATCGCGCGTGTCGCAGAGCGCGTTCGGCTCCCGGGCGGCGCCCGCGGGGCCGTGCTCGAGGGCATCGCGCGCGGCAGTGCCGGCGCGGCGCACACCGACGCGCGCGGCCGGCTGGTCGTCGAGGTCACCGAGCATCCCGATGACGTGCCGGTCGACGGCCGCACGCGCGAGCTGGAGCGCGAGTACCGCGCCACGGTCGAGGAGATCCTCGAGCTCCGTGGCGACGACGGGCGGATCGCCGCCTGGGTGCGCGCGATCTCCGAGCCCGGCGCGCTGGCCGACACCTCCGGCTACGCCCCCGACCTGACCTTCGAGCAGAAGGTCGAGCTGCTGCAGACCCTCGACGTGACCGCCCGCCTCGAGCGCGCGCTCGGCTACCAGCGCGAGCGCCTCGCCGAGCTGCAGGTGCGTCGCAAGATCCGCGAGGACGTCGAGTCCGGCGCGGCCAAGCAGCAGCGCGAGTACGTGCTGCGCAAGCAGATGGAGTCGATCCGGCGCGAGCTCGGCGAGGACGACGGTTCGATCGTCGACGAGTACCGCCGCAAGATCGAAGAGGCCGGCATGCCCGACGAGGTGCGCGAGCAGGCCGAGCGCGAGCTCGGCCGGCTGGAGCGCATGGGCGAGGGCGGCGGCGAGGGCAACATGGTCCGGACGTACCTGGACTGGCTGATCGCCGTGCCGTGGAGCGAGCGCTCCGAGGACAAGCTCGACCCCGTGCACACGCGCGAGGTGCTCGACGCGGACCACGCAGGCCTCGAGGACGTCAAGGACCGCATCGTCGAGTACGTCGCGGTCAAGAAGCTGCGCGAGGAGCGCGGGATCCAGGCCGACCGCAAGTCGGGCGCGATCCTGACCCTCATCGGCCCGCCGGGCACCGGCAAGACCTCGATCGGCGAGTCGATCGCCCGCGCGATGGGACGCGAGTTCGTCCGCATGTCGCTGGGCGGCGTCCGCGACGAGGCCGAGATCCGCGGCCACCGGCGCACCTACATCGGCGCGCTGCCGGGGCGGCTCGTCCGCGCCCTGCGCGACGCCGGCACGATGAACCCGGTCATCCTCCTCGACGAGGTCGACAAGGTCGGCGCCGACTGGCGCGGCGACCCCAGCGCAGCCCTGCTCGAGGTGCTCGACCCGGCGCAGAACTCGACGTTCCGCGACCACTACCTCGACGTCGAGCTCGACCTGAGCGAGGTCGTGTTCATCGCGACGGCCAACCAGGCCGAGACGATCCCGGGCCCGCTGCTGGACCGCATGGAGGTCATCCGCTTCGACGGCTACACCGTCGCCGAGAAGACCGCCATCGCGCGCGACTACCTGTGGCCGCGCCAGCGCGAGCGCAACGGGCTGCACGAGCACGAGGTCTCGATCGACGACGAGCTGCTGGGCACCGTCGTGTCCGAGTACACGCGCGAGGCCGGCGTCCGCCAGCTCGAGCGCGAGCTCGGCACGCTGCTGCGCAAGACCGCGACGCGGATCGCGTCGGGCGTTGCGCAGGCTCCGGTCGCCGTCGACCTCGAGCTCGTGCGCGACGCGCTCGGACGCCAGAAGGTCTTCCAGGAGGCGGCCGCCCGCACCGCGGTGCCGGGCGTGGCCACCGGCCTGGCGGTCACCGGCACCGGCGGCGACGTGCTCTTCGTCGAGGCCAACGGCATGAACGGCACCAAGGGCGGGCTGACCCTGACCGGCCAGCTCGGCGACGTCATGAAGGAGTCGGCGCGGATCGCGCTCACCTACGTGCGCGCGCACTCCGACGAGCTCGGCATCGCCGAGGACGCGTTCGACGAGCGCGAGTTCCACGTCCACGTCCCCGCAGGCGCGATCCCCAAGGACGGGCCCAGCGCCGGCGTGACGATGACCACGGCGCTCGCCTCGCTGCTCTCCGGCCGGGCGGTCCGGCACACGGTCGGCATGACCGGCGAGGTCACGCTGCAGGGCCGCGTGCTGCCGATCGGCGGCCTGAAGCAGAAGGTGCTCGCCGCCCACGCCGCCGGCCTGACCGACGTCATCCTGCCCGAGCGCAACCGCGGCGACCTCGACGACGTCCCCGCCGACGTGCGCGAGCAGATGACCTTCCACCCGGTCATGACGGTGGGCGAGGTCCTCGACCTCGCGCTCGAGCCGGCGCAGACGCGCCCGCGCGACACGCTGGCCGCGTAGTTCGATCGTTGCGGAGGCGGCTCCTCTGACGGGAGCCGTCTTCGCACGATCTGCCCCACAATGTCGCGTCATGCGGAAGACGCGCGTCTACCTCGACGACGACCAGGCAGAGCGCCTCGCGCGTCTCGCGCGCGAGGAGGGCCGGTCGCAGGCGGCCGTGTTGCGCGACGCGATCGCGACGTATCGGCCCAAACCCAGCCCGGACAGGAACTTCGCGTTGTCGGCCGTCGGGCGGGGCGACGGAACGTCGATCGCAGACGTCGCGGAGGAGGAGCTGCTCGAGGGCTTCGGCGAGTGACCGCCGGCATGGACGCCGCTTGCAGCGATCGCGGACGTCGACGCCCGCTATGCCGATCTTCGACTCGGCCTCGCCGACTGTTCCCTGATCGTGCTCGCCGACCGATACGACACCGATCGCATCGTCACGTTCGACGAGCGCCACTTCCGCGCCGTCACGCCCCTGCGGGGCGGAACGTTCAGGCTCCTGCCTGCCGACGCCTGACGCAAACACGGTCGCTCCGCGCGACGCGCTGACCGCGTAGTTCGGGACACGCCCGATCCGGGCATATCTGCCGAATCCCGGGGCGGAACTCCCACACCGCCCTGGGGTTCGAGCAAGCGTGCGCACCAAGGTCCAGCTCCTCACCCTCCTCGCGGCCCTCGCCTTTGCCTGCGCGGCGCACGCCGCCGAGTACACGGTCACCACGTGCAACGGCCAGGCGGCGGCGAACGGCGGCTGGTCGTTCTTCGCGAGCGGGCCGAACACCCCGGTGTCGGAGAACTGCGCGGCCTCGGGCGGGACGATGATCGCGGTGCTGAAGGGCACCACGTCGCCGCCCGCCGCCAACGTCGGCTGGCAGGTCTTCGCCCCCGCCAACACCGTGATCGCCGGCGCGACGCTTCTACCGCAAGGTCGCCGTGGCGGGCACGGGCTACGGGTTCGTCGAGCGCGGGGTCACGCCCGGCGCGGCGTCGACCTATCCGACGATCGAGAGCTGCAGCGGCCCAGCGGGCTGCGCGCCGGTCATCAAGCGGGCGTCGATCGCGTGGCGCTCGCCGCGCACCGACGTCAACCGGCTGCAGGCCTACGTGCAGTGCGTCCCGACCTGCCAGAACCTCAGCGGCAACGCCGCCTCGGTGAGCATCTCGCGCGTCGACATCGCGCTCGCCGACACCAAGGCGCCGACCGTCGCGTCGGGGCCGTCGAGCGCCATGTTCGGCGCGGGCGGTGCCGTCAGCGGCGTGCAGAGCATCAACGTCGGCTTCAAGGACGCCGGCGGGGGCATCGCGGCCACCGGCGTGCAGGTCGACGGCGTCACGGTCAGCGAGGTGCCGGTCGACAACTCGGCGTGCCGCGCGCCCTATCGCCGGCTCGTCCCGTGCCCGCTGAACCTCACGACGACGCTGCAGTTCAACCCGGCCGCGGTCCCCGATGGCGCGCACCAGATCCGCGTCTTCGCGCGCGACGCGACCGGCGTCAACGTCGGCTACTCGCCGAGCTTCCCCGTGACCACGAGCGCGCGCGGGACGATCAACGGCACGAACGGATCCGATCAGGTCACGCTCAGCGTGGGCGCGCGCCGGACGGTGAAGGCGGGCCATCACGCGCCGCGCGCGCACTCGTCGGTCACCGTGTCCTACGGCGCCAAGGCCGTCGTCAGCGGCCGGCTCGTCAACGGCGCCAACCAGCCGGTGATCGGCGCGCGCCTTGCCATCGCCACGGCGGTCGACCGCGGCACGCCGCAGTTCGCCGACCTCCCGAGCAACGTCATCACCGACTCCACCGGGCGCTACAAGCTCACGCTGCCCGCCGGGCCTTCGGTGCGCGTCCGCGTCTCGTACTTCGCCCACGCGCTCGACACTGCGCCCGCCGCGCGCCGCGACGCGCGCGTGAAGGTGCGCACGAAGGCCACCCTGCGCCCCGCGCGCAGGCACCTCGGCAGCCGCCGGCGCGCGGTCTTCAGCGGCCGCGTCCTCGGGAGCTTCCGGCCGGCCGGCGTGCGCGTCGAGCTGCAGGGCCGCCGCGGGCACTCCTACGTGACCCTGCGGACTGCCGCGACACGACCCGACGGCACCTACCGCGTCACCTACCGCTTCACCCGCCGCGCGCACGGCCGCTACGTCTTCCGCCTGCGCGTGCGCCACTACCCGCGCTTCCCGTACTTCCTGGGCTACTCGCGCGCGGTGAACGTCTTCGCGGGCTAGCGCGTGGGCGCGGGCGCGCACGCTGCAGGCTGGTGATGTCGATCTCGTCCTGCGGCCGCCCAGCGGCAGCCTTCATCGCGATGAGATCGTCGAGCCCGGCGAACTGGAACGCGCCCCGTCCGTCTACTCTCGCGCACGACCGACGCGTCGCGTAGCTGCTGCGTAGCTTCGGATCGCCGGCGACGTCCTGCATGACATCGAGCCGTCCGAGGCGCGTGCGCAGCACCCAGTTGCCCCCCATCGCCAGGCCGTGCTCGTCGGGCGCGAGTCCGAGCTCGGCGGGTCGAAGTCGTCGGCGAGCATGACCTCGGCGCCCAACGCGCTCAGTGCGGCGGCCAGGCGGCCGCAGGTTCGGCGCATCCGGGCTGGGACGATGTCGATGTCCTTGGTGCCTCGGACCACGCCGTGGGCCGAGAGCGCGAATCCGCCGATGATCACGAACTCGACATCGTGCGTCGACGAGCACGGCTCAAGAGCGGCTCGATCTGCAGTGCCGGCGCGCGGGGCTCATCCGACTCGCCGCAGTGGAGGCGATGCCGGTCAGCGCGCGGCTCAGGGCAGACGTCTGCGCGATCCGCTCCGTGGCGGTCAGCTCCTGGAAGTCGGCGCGCAGCTCGGCGTCCGAGCGGTTGTCGCGTGCCCCGGGCACCGCGCGCAGCTCCAGCCGCTCGCCCATCGCGGCCAGCAGTCGAGCGACGGTCGCCACCGAAGGTGAGATCTCGCCGCGCTCGATCCGGCTGACCTGCTTCTGCGTCGTCCGTGCCCGGCGGGCCAGCGCAGCCTGTGACAGACCGTGGCGCTTGCGGGCCTCGCGAATGAGCTCGCCGGCAGAATGCACACCGCAAGCATAGGTCATATCAGACCTAGGGCACAAAGCTGTGCTGGCACGCCGGCCGCGCCGCGCGCCGGTCTAGGATCGGGAGCGGTGAGGCGATCGCCGTGGATCGCGGCCGCTTCCGTGGCGGCCATCGTGGCCGTCCTGGCGGTGCTCGCGCTCGCGCTGTCGGACACCGCGTTCGTCATCCCGCTGCTGATCGTCGGCCCGCTCGCGCTTGGCTATGCGGCGGCGCGGGCGCGCCAGCGCTACGGCGAGGCGCTCGCCAACGAGCGCGCCGCGCGCGCACGCTCGGACCTCGCCGCCCGTGCCGGGCGGCTGCTCGAGGCGCCGCTCGAGCCCCAGGCGATGCTCGAGCAGATCGTCCGCCTCGCGGTGCCCGACATGGCCGAGCTGTGCAGCGTCGACCTCGTGCGCGACGGCGAGCTCACGGAGACCGCCGCGCACGCGACCGATCCGCGCACCGCCGAGATGCTCGCCGTCTCGCGAGCGCGCTACCCGCTCGACATCGGCGGGGCGCACCCGGTCGCGATCGTCGCGCGGACCGGCCTGCCCCACCTGCAGCGCGAGATCGGGCCCGAGCGCCTGCGCAGCTTCGCGGTCAACGACGAGCACCTGCAGCTCATGCTGCGCCCCGGCTACGCGACGTCGCTCGCGGTCCCGCTCGTCGCGCGCGGGCGCACGATCGGGGTGCTGAGCTTCCTGCGCTTCGGCGCGTCGGAGCCCTACACGAGCGCCGACGTCGAGCTCGCCGGCGAGGTCGCGCGGCGCGCGGCGCTGGCCCTCGACAACGCGCGCCTGTTCGCCGAGCTGCGCCGCACCGAGGGCCAGCTCGAAGCGGTGCTCGGCAACCTCGCCGCCGCCGTGACGGTGCAGGCGCCCGACGGAAGCCTCGTCTACGTCAACCAGGCGGCGGCCGAGATGCTCGGCTGCGCGTCGCCCGACGAGGTGCTGTCGACGCCGCTGCCGCGCCTGCTCGAGCGCTTCGTCGTCCTCGACGAGCGCGGGCGCCCGTACGACCTCGCCGACCTGCCCGGCCGCCACGCCCTGGCCGGCCGCGAGGCGCCGCCCGCGCTGACCCACACGGTCGACAAGCTGACCGGCGACGAGCGCTGGTCGCTGACCAAGGCGACCGCGGTGCGCGACGCGCAGGGCGACATCGCGCTCGCCGTCAACGTCATCGAGGACGTCACCGACGCGCGCCTGGTCGAGCGCCAGGAGCGCTTCCTGGGCGCGGCGAGCATGCTCGTCTCCTCGTCGCTGGACATCGGTGTCACGCTCGACAAGGTCGCCTGGGCGGCGGTGCCGGAGCTGGCCGACTGGTGCTTCGTCGACGTGCCCGACGAGCGCGGCGTCCTGCGCCGCGCCGCGGTCGCCGGCGAAGAGGGCGACGTCGACGACGAGCGGCCGGCGATCACCGTGCCGATGGTCGCGGGCGATCGCGTCGTCGGACACATCACGCTGGGGACGTCGCACAGCGCCCGGCGCCTGGGCGAATCGGAGCTGGCGCTCGCCGAGGAGCTCGGCCGGCGAGCGGGGATCGCGGTGGAGAACGCGCGCGTGCACGCCGCACGCACGCATATCGCCACGACGTTGCAGCGCAGCCTGCTGCCGCCGCGCCTGCCGGTCGTGCCGGGCGTGACCATCGCCGCGCGCTTCCGTGCCGCGGGCGAGACGAGCGAGGTCGGCGGCGACTTCTACGACGTCTTCGCGGTCGGCGACGCATGGATGGTCGTGATCGGCGACGTCACCGGCAAGGGGCCCGAGGCGGCCGCCATCACCTCGCTGGCGCGCTACACGATGCGCACCGCCGCGATGTACGAGCGCTCGCCGGGCGCGGTGCTCGCGCGGCTCAACGAGGCGCTCGCGGCCGACCCCGACCGCCGGCAGCTCTGCACGGCGGTGTGCTCGCGGATCGAGACGGCCGACGACGGGACGCTGTCGGCGATCGTGGCGCGCGGCGGCCATCCGGCGCCGTACCTGGTCAGCGCGCCCGGCGGCCCGCAGGCGGTCGGGAAGCCCGGCCCGCTGCTCGGCGCCTTCGACGACGGGCGCTGGGAGGAGCGCCGCGTGACCCTCGGCGCCGGCGACGCGCTCGTCTTCTACACCGACGGCGTCACCGACACGCGCGGGGCGGCCGACGAGCTGTTCGGCGATGAGCGCCTCGAGGAGGTGCTGCGCGGCGCGGCGGGCTTCGACGCCGACGAGGTCGCATCGCGCATCGACGACGCGCTGCGGGCCTTCGAGCGCGGTCACCAGCGCGACGACGTCGCCCTGCTCGTGCTGCGCTGCGCGCCTAGACCATCCGCCAGGCGCGAAAGTCCTGGCCACGCCGAACCGTCTATTCGCCGATGAGCGAGAACGGTTCGATCTTCCTCCCTGCGATCGGGCGGGGCAATGGCCTTGCGCCCGAGGCGCCCCACCCCGGTCAGACGATCCTCGTGGCCGGCGGCGCCGGCTACATCGGCAGCGTGCTCGTGCCGCGCCTGCTGGTGCGCGGCTACAAGGTGCGCCTCCTGGATCGCCTGTACTTCGGCGAGCAGTCGCTGGCCGACTTCCGCGAGCGCATCGAGCTCGTGGTGGCCGACGTGCGCGACATCCCCGACGACGCGCTCGACGGCGTCGACGGCGTGATCAACCTCTCCGGGCTCTCGAACGACCCCACCGCGGAGTTCGACCCCGAGGCCAACTGGCAGATGAACGCGATCGCCACCGAGACGCTCGGTCGCATGTGCGTCGAGCGCGGCATCGAGCGCTACGTCTTCGCCTCCTCGTGCTCGCTCTACGACGGCATGCCGCCCGGCATGCACGACGAGACCGCCGACATCCAGCCGCGCGCCGCCTACGCGACCTCCAAGCGCTACGGCGAGGAGAAGCTGCTGGAGATGGTCGACGAGGGCCTGTGCCCCGTCCTCCTGCGCAACGGCACCGTCTACGGCTACTCGCCGCGGATGCGCTTCGACCTGGTCGTCAACACGTTCACCAAGGACGCCCTGCTCAACGGCAAGCTGCTCCTGCACGGCGGCGGCTGGATGTGGCGCCCGCTCGTCGACGTCCGCGACGTCTCTGACGCCATGATCGCCGCCTTCGAGGCGCCCGCCGAGAAGGTCCGCGGCGAGATCTTCAACGTCCTTCACTCCAACTACCAGATCCGCGAGCTGGCGATGCTCGTCGCCGGGTCGGTGCAGGTCATGACCGGCAAGCGGATCGAGCTGGAGGAGACGCCCGCGCCGAAGCTGACGCGCGACTACGAGTGCTCCAACGCGAAGCTGTCGACGACGCTCGGCTTCATCCCGCGCCACTCGGTGCTCGAGGCGGTCAGCGACATCCTCGCCCGCGTGGCCGACTGGGATCGCATCCGGCTCACCGACCCGCGCGCCTACAACATCCGCTGGCTGGAGCTGCTGTCCGAGCTCAAGCCGGGGCTCGAGCGCTTCTCGACGGTCCTGTGAGGGCGCTCGTCACCGGGGGCGGCGGGCAGCTCGCGTCCGATCTGCAGGAGCTCCTCGGCGACGACGCCGTCTCGCTGTCGCACGCGCAGCTCGACGTGGCCGACCCCTACGCGCTGGCCCGTGCGATCGAGGACGCCGAGCCCGACGTCGTCATCAACTGCGCCGCGTTCCACAACCTCGACGTCTGCGAGACCGAGCCCGACCAGGCGTGGGCGGTCAACGTCCGCGCCGTGCGCGAGATGGCCCAGCGCGCGCCGCGGCTCGTGCACCTGTCGACCAACTACGTCTTCGACGGGCGCCGCGACGAGCCCTACGCCGAGCACGACGTCCCCGCCCCGCGCTCGATCTACGCGATCACCAAGCTCGCCGGCGAGCACGCCGCGCTGGCCTACGGGCAGCGGACGCTCGTCGTGCGCGCGGCCGGCCTGTACGGCCTGAACGGCAGCGTCTCGAAGGGCGGCAACTTCGTGCAGCGGATGCTCGCGCGGGCCCGCGAGCAGGGCGCCCTGAAGATGGTCGCCGACCAGCTGCTGCAGCCGACGTTCACCGCCGACCTCGCCGCGGCGATCGTCGACGCGCTGGAGCGCGACGCCACCGGCGTCGTCCACCTCACCGCCGCCGACGCCTGCTCGTGGCACGAGTTCACCGTCGCGATCATGGAGCTGGCCGGCGTCGACGTGCCGGTCGAGCCGGTGTCGACGACGATCCCGCCCGGTGGCGTCGATCGGCCCTTGAACGGGGTGCTCGCCCGCCCGCGCGCCGACGCGCTCGGGCTGCCGGCGCTGCGCCCCTGGCGCGAGGGCCTCGCGGACTACATGGCCCGCGCGGGCCTCGCGGCACAGCCTGCATCCCAGATGTGATTCAATGGGTCACACATGGCCCGGAAACCACGAAGGGACCCGCCAGGCGCTTCGGTGCAGAGATCGTTTCGCCTCTCGTCGGAAACGATAGGACTACTCGACGACCGCGCACGCGAGCGTGCCGAGTCGCGGAACAGCCTGGCGGAGCGACTCTTGCATGAGGGGCTGCGTACCGAGCGCCACCCGCTCATCGTCTTTCGCGAGGGCGCTGCAGGCGTTCGGCGTCCAGCGCTGGTTGGCACTCGCCTCTACGTCTGGCAGATCGTCGATACGGTGCGCGAGAGCGACAACTCGGTCGCGGCTGCTGCCGAGTATCTCGGGTTGCCCGAGCACCACGTTCGAGCGGCTGTCGACTACTACGCGGACTTCACCGACGAGGTCGACCGGTACCGCGAGGAGCAGCGCGCCTCGGAGCAGCGCGAGCGCGAGCGCTGGGAGCGCTCCGAGCGGGTCCTCGGGTGAAGCTGCTGCTCGACGAGCACTACGCCAACGCGATCGCCGTCCAACTCCGGGCAGGAGGCCACGACGCGGTCACCGTCTCGGAGCGCGGGCTCAGCGGCACGGATGACGAGCCGCTGCTTGTCGTCGCCGCGTCAGAGGACCGCGCTGTGCTGACCAACAACGCGCGCGACTTCCTGCCGCTTGTCGCTCGCTGGGCGGCATCGGGAGACGACCACTGCGGGCTGCTCCTTACGTCGGATAGCAGCATGCCTCGCGGCAAGAACACGATCGGCCTCTACGTCGACACCTTGCGACAGATCATGGATGCCAACCCTGGCACCCGTGCTCTCGCCAACCAGGTGCGTTGGCTCCCGTGACGCCTTCCAGCGCTCGCAAGCCCGCTCAGCTGCGGTAGACGAACGGAAGGTCGGGCTCGATCTCGGCCAGCGTCGGCGCGGTCGCGTCGCGCTGGGAGGGCTTGAGCTCCTCGACGGGCAGCGGCCACTCGACGCCGACCGCCGGATCGTCGTACTTGATGCCGCGCTCGGTGGCGTCGGCGTAGTAGCGGTCCTGCTTGTAGAACACGTCGGCGAGCTCGGACAGCACGCAGAAGCCGTGGGCAAAGCCGACCGGCACGTAGAGCATGTGCCCGTTCTCGTCGGTCAGCTCGAAGCCCTCCCACTGGCCGAAGGTCGGCGAGCCGCGGCGCACGTCGACGATCGCGTCGAAGATCGCGCCGCGCCCGCAGCGCACGAGCTTGGCGGCGCCGCGATCGATCTGGAAGTGCATCCCGCGCACGATCCCGTGGCTCGAGCGCGAGTGGTTGTCCTGGACCATCTCCTCCTGGATGCCGAGCTCCATGTAGGTGCTGCGGCGATAGGTCTCGACGAAGAAGCCGCGCTCGTCGCCGAGCACCTTGGGCTCGATGAGGATGGGTCCGTCCAGCCGGGTCTCGAGGCGTTGCATACGGCCGCGCACCTTATCGGGCATGCCGTTCGCGGAAACGTCCGGAGGATGCGGCAACATCCGCGCGCGGCGATTGCACGTTGCAGATGCGACGTGTTGCATCCCCGCACGGAGGAGCCTTGGAGCGGCCCATCGGCATCTACGCCAGCTCCCTGTCGCGGCGCGGCCTCGCCCGGCGGCGGGCGCGCATGCGCCACTCGCTCCTCTTCCGCGCCGGCAACTGGGTCGCCGCAGCCGCTCTGCTCGTCCTCGGCGTGACGATCGCCGAGCGGCTGCTGGGGTAGGCGTCGACGCGTTCGCGTCGCTCAGGGCAGGAGCTCGAACGCCTCGCGGTGTCGGGGCCTGATGGCGGAGAAGTGACGTCGGTCGAGCGTCACGACGATCGGCGCGTCCAGGCGCTCGGCGATCGCGACGACCGAGGCGTCGGTACCGCCGAGCGGAAAATCGCCGTACTCGACGACGAGCTCGGCCATGCGGTTGAAGTCCTCACTTGTTGGCGCTTCGACGTCCAGGGTGCCTAGCCCCCGAAGAAAGGCCGACTCGGCCGGCGAACCCAGGCGTCGGCCAACGAAGTAGGTGGCCTCGGCGACGACGAGAGCCGGGATCACAAGGCGTAGATCGCTTCGCGAGAGCGCCGCTCGCGACGCAAGATGATCATCGTCGTCGGCGTCAGCGGCCGCGTACAAGGGACCCGCGTCAACGATCGCGAGCGCCGTCATCCCACTCGCGCTCGAGGAGCTCCTCCATGTCGCGACCCGTCCGCGTCTGTCCGCTGCGCCCGAGTGCTGCGAAGAGAAGCTCTCGCGGCTCTCCCGGAATGAGCCCGAAGTGCTTGGTGAGCGCGTCGCGCGTGACCTCGGACACCGAGGTCGAGCGACGGCGGGCCTCACGCTCCAGCGCCTGCGCCAAGTCGTCTGGCAACGAAATCGTGGTGCGCTTCATACATGCATACTATCATCGCGAGCAGCCGGACGGCCGCCTGGCGCCACGCGCCGTCGTTCCGAGTACCTTGCCGCGATGCGCATCGGCCTGCCCTTCCTGCTGTGCGCGGCGCTGCTTTGCGTGCTCGCACCCGCCGCCACGGCCGCGCCGCCCGCGCCGTTCGGCCACGCCTGCCAGCCGCGCGACGGCGCGCTGTTCTGCCCGACCGCCGACGACGCGGCGCGCGTGCCGAGCTTCGACGGCGTGCCGCTCGACGTCGACGTCTGGCTGCCGCCCACCGGCAACGGGCCCTTCCCGACGATCGTCATGCTGCACGGCTTCGGCGGGTCGAAGAACGACTTCGAGGACGCGCGGGCGCCCGCCGGCTACAACGGCGCCTTCTTCGCGCGCAAGGGCTACGCGGTGGTGCTGCCGTCGGCGCGCGGCTTCGGACGCTCGTGCGGGGTCGCGGACTCGCGCACCGCGGGCTGCGAGCGCGGCTGGATCCACCTCGACGACCAGCGCTACGAGGCGCGCGACGTGCAGACGCTGCTGGCCAAGCTCGTCGACCAGCTCGTGGCGAGCCCCGACAAGCTCGGCGTGACCGGGATCTCCTACGGCGGCGGGCTGTCGATGATGCTCGCGATGCTGGCCGACCGCATCCGCCGGCCCGACGGCGTGACCGAGTCGTGGCAGTCGTCCGACGGCGTGCCGCTGTCGATCGCGGCGGCGTGGCCGCGCTGGCCGTGGAGCGACATCGCCGACGCGCTCATGCCCAACGGGCGCCTGGGCCTGGACACCTACGCCTCGCCGGTCGGCGTCGAGATCCAGTCCTACGTCAACGGGCTCTACGCGCTCGCGAACTCGAGCGGCTTCGTGGCGCCGACCGGCGCGGACCCCGAGGCCGACGTCACGGCATGGAAGGCGCGCATCGATCGCGGCGAGCCCTACGGCGCCGACGAGCGCGCGCTCCTCAAGAAGATCCACACCTACCACGGCAGCCTCGGGCTGCCGATCGACAAGGGCCTCACCCCGATGCTCATCCAGTCGGGCTGGACCGACGACCTCTTCCCCGCCGGCCAGGGCCTGCGCATCTACGACCTGCTGCGCCAGAAGCGCAAGAGCGCGCCGGTGGCGCTGCAGCTCGGCGACCTCGGCCACAACCGCGCGGCCAACCACCCCGCCGACGCCGCCGCGATGAACGCCCAGGGCCTGGCGTTCTTCGACGCCCGGCTCAAGGGCGAGGGCCACTCGCCGGCGCCCGGCAGCGTCACCGCCTACACGCAGACGTGCCCGAAGAGCGCCACCCACGGCGGCGGCCCGTACCGCGCCGCGTCGTTCGACCAGCTCGCGCGCGGCAAGATCGTCTTCCGCCACAAGGCCGCCCAGCGCGTGACCTCCAGCGGCGGCGACGCGTCGCTGTCGCAGAAGCTCTCGCCGCTGGCGGTCGACCAGTGCGCCGGCGTGCCCGACGACGTCGCGCGCGGGACCGCGATCACGACCACGCGCTCCAACGGCTTCACCCTGCTCGGCATGACCCACATCCGCGCCGACGTGACGGTCACCGGCAGCGACGCGATGCTCGTCGGGCGCCTGTGGGACGTCGATCCGGCCAACGGGCGCCAGAAGCTCGTCGACCGCGGCGTCGTGCGCCTGCGCTCAAAGAAGATCGTCAGGTTCGACCTCAACGGCAACGGCTACCGCTTCGCCCGCGGCCACCGCGTCAAGCTCGAGCTGCTCGGCCGCGACAGCCCGACCTACCGGGCGGCCAACGGCGACTTCAGCGTGACGCTGCGAAATCTGACGGTGACGCTGCCGACGCGCGAGCGTTCGCGGTAGTTCTCGGGCGCGACACACAATGGTGTATATTGGTGTCGTGGGACGCACCCAGGTCTACCTCGGCAAGGAGGAGCTCGAGCTTCTCGATCGCGTCGCGCGCGGGACCGGCGCATCCCGGTCCGAGCTGATCCGACGCGCGGTGCGAAGCACCTTCGGCGAGCGGTCGAAGGACGACAAGCTGCGTGCCCTCGAGGCGAGCGCTGGCTCCTGGACCGGTCGCCGGTTCACCGGCACCGAGTACGTGGACGTGATTCGTGGGGACCTCAACGAGCGTCTTCGCCGACGCGGCCTGACGTGAAGCTGATCGACACGACGGTCGCGATCGATCATCTGCGTGGATCCGACCCCGCAGTCGCTCTCCTGAGGCGGCTGATCGACGAGGAGGAGGTCGTCTTCGCCAGCGAGGTCGTCCGCTTCGAGCTCCTGGCCGGCGTTCGGGACGACGAGCTCAACGCGCTCGAGCAGTTCTTCTCTGCGCTTTCCTGGGTCGCCGTCGACGAGGGCGTCACGCGGACTGCCGGCGCGCTCGCACGCGAGCACCGAAAGGCCTACAGCGGCATCGACGATGTCGACTATCTGATCGCCGCCACCGCCGTGATCCTCGACCTCGAGCTTCTCACGACCAACGTGCGCCACTTCCCGATGCTGCCCGCTCTGCAGCCTCCGTACTGAACGGTCAGCGTGACGCTGCGAAATCTGACGGTGACGCTGCCGACGCGCGAGCGCCAGCGCGCGGGCTGAGCGCGGGCGCCGACGCCGGCGCGCCGACCTGCATCGCGGCGAGCACGATCCCGACCCACGTCAGCGTCGCCAGCGCGACGTGCACCCAGACGATCTCCGCCGGGAGCTCGAGCTGGAACTGGACGATCCCGACGACGCCCTGCAGCGCGAGCAGCAGGCAGATGCGCGTCAGCCGCGTGCGCAGCTCGCGATCCGCGTCGCGCCGGCGCGCCAGCCACCACGTCGCCACCGCGAGCACGCCCAGCGCGGCAGCGAGCACGCCGTGGCGGTTGATGAGCCAGTTGACGGTCGACGCGCCCTTGAACGTGAAGCGATGCACGACGTCGCCGGTGCCCTCGCCGCCGGCGTGCGGGCCCGCCGCCGTCGCCGCCGTGCCGACGAAGATCGTCACCGCACCGAGCGCGAACAGCGCCCAGACCGCGCGCGCGGTGGCGCGGTCGGCGGCGCGCTCGGCCCCTTCGAACGCGGGCCGCGACCGCCAGGCCAGCGCCCCCGCCGCGACGAGGATCGCCATCGACAGCAGGTAGTGGCCCATGACCCAGCCCGGCGCCAGCCCGTAGAGCACGGTCAGCCCGCCCATGACGGCCTGCCCGACGACGCCGAGCGGCAGCAGCACGCCGAGGATCGCCAGGTCGCGGCGGAAGGGCACGCGGAAGAAGGCCAGCAGGCCCGCCGCGACGGCCGAGAGGGCCACGAACCCGGTGAACATCCGATTGCCGAACTCGATCCAGGCGTGCGAGTTCAGCTCGGCCACGAGACGGCCGCTCTTGTAGCACTGCGGCCAGTTCGGGCAGCCAAGACCGGACCCGGTGACGCGCACCGCGGCGCCGGTGAAGACGATGAGCGTCAGCGCGACGAGCGCGACGGCCGCGACGACGAAGTAGCGCTCGGGGCTGATCCTCAGACGCGGCGCGCACCGCCGAAAGCATGCCCGATCTCGGTCGTGCTCAGGTGCCGACCCGAGCGACGGCCGCTCGCCGTGACTCGTCGAGGGACGCTTGGAGACCTTCCAGCACACGAACGACGCGCAGGCCGCTCTCTCCGTCCGAGACGGGCGTCCGTCCATGTCGTACGCAGTCAAGGAAGTGCTGGCACTCGAGCCTCAGCGGCTCGTCGTTGGCGATGGCCGGCGACCAGATATCTCCCGAACGCGTGATGTACTCGCCGTACGTCTCTGCCTTCTGATCGAAACCTTTGTCGTAGACGGTGACCTTGCGCTCGCGGTCCATGTCGTCGAACGTCGCCATGCGACGCGAGCCCACGACGGTGAAGCGCCGCGCCTTCTGCGGGTCAAGCCACGAGAGATGCAGGTGCGCGGCCACGCCGGACGGGAAGCGCAGGAACGCGAAGACGACGTCCTCGACGCCGTCCTGCGTGTAGCACTCGCCCCGCGCCGACATCTCGTAGGGCTCCTCGCCCGCCAGGTGCAGGAGCACCGACACGTCGTGCGCCCCCAGGCTCCATAGCGCGTTCTCGTCCGCGCGCAGCTTGCCGAGATTCAGCCGGTTGCCGTAGATGTAGTGGATCCGGCCGAGGTCACCAGCCGCCACGATCTCCTTGAGCTTGGCCAGCGCCGGATGGTATTCGAGGAGATGGCCGACCATGAGCACACGGCCCGACGCGCGTTGGGCTGCGAGCGCGCCCTCGGCTTCCGCCACCGACTGCGCCAACGGCTTCTCGACGAAGCAGTGCTTCCCCGCCCCGAGCACGCGTGCCGCGAGCTGCGCGTGCGTCGGCACCGGCGTGGCGACGACGACGGCGTCGAGGTCCTGGTCGGCAAGGACCTCCGACACATCGGCCGTGAATCGCGCGCGCGGGTGCGCGGGCGCGAGCCGCTCGAGGACGCTCGCGCGCGCGTCGCAGCACCAGCGCAGCTCCGCGCCTGGCAGCGCATCGAAGTTGCGGGCGAGGTTCGGCCCCCAGTACCCGAGCCCGACCACGGCGATCCTGACCGGTGCAGTCTCGCTCACGGGCGCATGATTCCTACAGCCATTGCCGCGGCAGTGTACGGACGGTTGCCGTGCGAGGAGCATGCCGCAACCTCGGCGGGCGCGGCGGGTTTGCGACTCCTGATGGGTCGGCGTTGCCATACTGCGCCGCTCGCAACCGAGGAGGCGACGTGACGAGAAGCGGCCGGAAGTCGATGAGAACCCGCGCCCGCGTACGGGCGCTGATCGCGACGATCTGCGTCCTCGGCGCGATGGGAGCGGGCGCTTCGCCGGCCTCCGCCGTGGTCAAGGGCTTCTGGGGACCGGCCCAGGTCAACGGCGTCTCGCAGTTCCCGATCTACCGCGACCTCGGCGTGACGCCTCTTCCAGACGCGCGATCAACTGGGGCTCGGTCGCGCACGACGCGGCCCGGCAACCCGCGCGACCCCGCCGACCCGGCCTATCACTGGCCCGCCGACGTGGACTACGCGATCCAGCAGGCGAGCGCCAACCACATGCGCGTGCTGCATCATGCTGACGGGATCGCCCGGGTGGGCCAACGGCGGCCGCGGCGCCAACTACGCGCCCACCCGTCCGTGCGACTTCGCCGCCTTCGCGGCCGCCGCGGCCAAGCGCTATCCGGCCGTCCACCATTGGATGATCTGGGGCGAGCCGACCCGGATGCCGAACTTCGTGCCCTTCGTGGCGCAGTCGGAGAAGGCGCACGGCCGCCCGCTGACGACCAGACAGCAGCAGGCTCCGCACCGCTATGCGCGCCTTCTCGACGCCAGCTACGGCGCGCTCAAGGCCGCAAGCTCGAAGAACCTCGTCATCGGCGGCAACACGTACACGACTGGCGACATCCCGCCGGTGGCGTGGGTCCAGAACCTGAAGCTGCCCAACGGCAAGCCGCCGCGGATGGACCTCTACGGCCACAACCCGTTCTCCTACCGCCACCCGTCGCTGAAGAACCCGCAGTCGAGCACCGGGCACCGTCGACTTCTCCGACCTCGGCCGCTTCCAGAAGGAGCATCGACCGCTATCTCGGGCGCCCGCGCCACAAGCGCATCCGACTCTTCCTGTCGGAGTTCACGATCCCCACCGACCGCCCGGACGCGGAGTTCAACTTCCACGTGACGCGCGCGCTGCAGGCCAAGTGGATCACCGACGCGTTCAGGGTCGCCGAGCAGGTCCACGCCTACGGGCTCGGCTGGATCCACCTCTACGACGATCCGCCCGACCCGATCAGCGCGGGGTCGTCCAGAGCGGGCCTGATCGACGGCCAAGGGCAAGAAGAAGCCCGGCTACTTCGCGTTCAAGCGCGGCTGAGTACCGCGCGCGATAGAGCACGTCGTGGTGGGAGAGCTGTGCGACCTCGTGGTAGCGCGGGCTGAGCAGCTCATCGATCGCCGGGCGATCCCAGACCTCAACGAGAATCCACATCGGGCGGTGGCGGTCGAAGTCCAGGCCGCGCAGCGCCGTCGGCTCGTAGCCCTCAATGTCGAGGCACAAGAGGTCGACACGCTCGATGCCGTGCGCGTCGAGAATCGCGCTGAGGGTTCGCGCCGGCGCCGGCGCCTCGTAGGTCGACACGCTCTGCAGCTGCTCGCCGCGCTGGACGTGGAGCCGATCCTCGGCATCGCTGCCGCGTGCGCCCGGCACGACCGACATGAGATTGGCGTAGTGCACGGTCACGGTCGGCGAGTCGTGGTCGGGGCCGACGAGCGCAGCCTGCTCGACGATGCTCTCCGGTCGCAGGATGCGGCAGCGCGCCGCGAGCTCAGGCACCGGCTCGATCAGCAGGCCCCGCCAGCCACGGTAACGGGCGAACAGCAGCGTATTGCTCTGGGCGACGCCGTCGTTGGCCCCAGCCTCGACGTAGACGCCGCCCGAGAACTTCAGGTACATGGCGAGCTTGAAGTCGAGCGCGTCGAGCCCGAAGGCGCGTTCGTGCGGCTGGCGGTATCGCGGCAGCGCTAGCGGCCGACGATTGGCCGGGCTGCTCACGAGCGCCGGCGCAGGATCGCCGTCCGCCAGAAGCGCTCCGTGTAGGGCCCCGGGCCGGCGACGTCCTCGCGTATCCACTCCGCCGGCTCGGCGAGCGCCAGCGCGGGGTGGTACCACGAGCGCTCGGCGTGGTCGAGGACGGCCATGCCGCCGCGGCGCACTTTGGCCAATGCGTGGCGCAGGCACGACGGTCGAGCGCGCCCGGCGACGACCACGACGTCGAACGCCTCGTCCTCGAAGCGGTCGATGGTCCGCGCGTAGTCCCAGAAGGCGAAGCCGAGGAACGCGGGTGAGGCCGAGACGTAGGCATCGGGATCGCTCGGGTCGCGCTCGCGCGCGCCAGGGTCCTCTTGCGGCGGGGCGAGCTCGACCGTCCAGTCCGCCGCTCGGCCCGGTGGAACCGCGTCGCGCACACGCGCGGCCCAGTCTTCGTCCCACTCGATGCTCACGAGCCCGCCGGCGCGATCGAGCAGGAACGGCGTCGAGCCGCCGACGCCGAACTCGCAGACCCGCATGTCGGGGCGCAGTTCCCGCTCCAGGACACGCTCCGCCTCGAAGGTCATCCACGGGCGGCGATCGCCGAGCGGCGTGCTCGCGGGATCGAGACTGGCCACCCAGCGCCGGTAATCGCGCACGGCCTCGACGAGCTTGACCCCGTGCTCGCGAGCCTGGGCGAAATACCGGCGGCGCCCGCCCGGCTCGGGCTCGCGTTCGGGCCCGTCGCGCTCGACCTCGACCTCGAGCCGCGCCTCGCAGCCGAACCAGCGCACGTGCTCGTGCACGACGTCGGCCTCGAGGACGTAGCGGCCGGGGCGCTCGGGCGCGCGCACGACGAGCTTGGCCAGCGAGCGGGCGCCCGGCTCGACCGTCTCGGTGAACGGCGTGCGCGGGCCCTCGCCCAGGACCTCGCCGGTGTCGGCCGCGCGCCAGCGGTAGCCCAGCCAGATCGGCGGCTGCGCGTCGGCGCCCCACGGCCAGCGCTCGTCGCCGAGGTTCTCGACGACGACCTCCTGCTCGCGCACGATGCCGGCCGGCATCCGCGTAAGCGGCCGGACCCACTCGATGCGGGCACGGTACGCGCCGTCGGTCACCGCGCGGTTGGTGTTGAAGCGGTTGATGTCGTCCAGCGTGAACTCGGGCACCGGCGGCGCCGCCGCGTACGACCGGCGCGAGCGGCGCGGCGTCCAGGACCGCGGCGATCGCCTCGCGGTCGGCTTCGGGCACCGGCTCGGTCGACAACCCCGTCCAGTCCTCGGGCACGTAGATCGCGTTGACCGGCACGCCCTCGGCGACGTGCTCGGGGCGCAGCCCCTCGTAGGTCTCGGCCTTGCGCCGGCGCGCCTCGACGTCGAGCAGCAGCAGGTCGGCGTGGTAGATGGGCAGGTCGACGAGCCGCCGCTCGCCGAGCACCATCGCGCCGTCGTGCATCTCGCCGGTGAAGCGCCAGATCCCGGGCAGGTTGCGCAGCAGCCGCAGCTGGTAGTCCGGGTACCACGGCGGGCTCGCGATGTAGGTGCCGGCGTCGCCGTGCAGCCAGCGGCGGCTGAGCCCGTAGTGCGTCGGCCGGCGCTCGGCGGTGAGCGCGGGCAGCGCCTCCAGCAGGGCGGGGCTCGGAACCTCGTCGTCGTCGAAGCGCAGCAGCCAGTCGCCGCCGCACTGGTCCTGCAGCCAGCCGATGTTGCGGCACGGCGGCGCCGCGTACTCGAAGGTCATCCGGCGGTCGGCGAGGTCGGCGCAGGCCTCGAGCGCGTCGAGGTCGCCCGCGCGGTCGACGGCCAGGACGATCTCGTCGACGTGCGGGCGCACAAGGGTGAGCAGGGCGTGCACGCGCGGCAGCGTCCCGCGCGTGGTCATGCAGAACGAGATGCTCAGGCGGGCCCCTTGCGCACGAGCACGGCGTAGTCGCGGTTGACGTAGATGTCGCGGTCGAAGTCGTCGGTGAGATCGCTGAACAGGACCTCGCCCGAGTCGAAGCCCGCGAGTCGGCACAGGGCGAGCGTGACCTCGGGGAACAGCGGGTGGTGGTGCGTGGTGTCGGTCCAGAACGCCTTCAGCGCGGCCGGGCTGTGTGGGTTGACGGTCTCGAAGATCGCGACGCCGCCGGGAGCGAGCTTGGCGTGGGCCAGGGCGAAGAGCTCGTTGAGCTGGTCGGCCGACAGGTGCTCGATGACCTGGGCGGCGAAGAGGCCGGGCACGCTCGCCGTCCGTCCTGCGTGCGCAGGTAGGTAGCCGCGTCGGCCAGCTCGACCTCGTGGCCCTTCTCGCGGCAACGGCTCGACCATCGTCGGATCCATGTCGACCCCGACCCCGCGGATGCCGCGGTCGCGCAGGGCGTCGAGGAACTCGCCGCGCCCGCAGCCGACGTCGAGCACCCAGTCGCACTCCGCGAACTTGTCGAGGTACATGGCCTGCTGCGCGCGAACCTCGGCCTCGGTGCCGCGGAAGATGTCCTCGAACGCGCGGTAGCCCTCGCCGTCCTCCTGGCCCGCCCGCTCGAAGCCCAGCGCGCGACGGCCGTGCTCGTCCAGGTAGGAGATGGCGGGATGCGTCGAGCCCGGCCGGGCGCGCGCGCCCTCCAGGACGCGGGCCAGGTCGAACGCGGTGCCGCCGCCACCCTCGGTGTCGGGCATGATCCGCGTCAGGCTCTCCACGCGCTGGTGCACGCGCTGCATGTCGTCCTGCAGGTCGTCGAAGCGGTGGTTGAGCTCGCGCAGCGTGTTGACCACGAGCGCGTTGAGCTCGTCCTGGTGGTAGGTGTAGGGCCGCATCGCCTGCAGCAGCGTGCGCCGCGCCAGGCCGGTGGGGCCGCCGCGCTCGACGGCGTCCTTCATCGGGTCGTAGGTGAGCTTGAGCTCGGCGGTCTCCAGCCAGCTCTCGGGCGTCAGCCCCAGCCCGGCCGGGCCCTTCGCGAGCGCGACGCGGCCGTCGCGCCCGCGGCGGCCGGTGCGGGTGAGGCGCCGCAGGCGGTCGCGCGCGATCGTGCCCACCGCGGCGGTCGAGAAGCCTTCGGCGATGTCGGCGCGCGCCCGCTTGCCGCGCCGGCGCGCCTCCACCTGATCGCTCCACACTTCGCGCATGAGCGCCGCGGCGTGCGCGAGGTCGGGCTCGGCCCAGCGCCCCGAGGCGGGGTAGTTCTCGCCCTCCGCGCCGACCGTCGTCATCTTGTAGTCGACGAGGTAGGAGTTGGCCGGCGTCATGAAGTCGACGTTGCCGCCGTAGCCGGTGCCGATGACCGGCTTGCCCAGTGCCATCGCCTCGCCGAGCGTGAGCCCGAAGCCCTCCGAGCGGTGCAGCGAGACGTAGCAGTCGCAGCGTTCCATGAGCAACGCGCGCTCTGCCTCGGGGACGTAGCGGTCGATGACGTGGACGTCGGGCCGGTCGCCCGCCGCCTCACGCAGCCGCGCGAGCGCCTCGGGCTTGTAGTCACCGTTGAAGCTCTTGATGACGAGCTGCGGCCCCTCGCCGGGCGCGAACGCGTGCGAGAAGGCCTCGACGAGCCCGATCGGGTTCTTGCGCGCCAGCGTCGAGTAGAAGTCGAACAGGAACAGGAAGGTGAAGCCTGTGGGCAGGTCGATCGACAGCTCGGCGTCGGTGTGCTCGGGTGGCGTGATCGGCAGCGGCATGCGCACGACCGGGCAGGGCGCCGCGTGGCTGAGCAGCTCGACGACGTAGCTCGAGTAGACCCAGATCTCGTCGACGAGCAGGAACGCGCGGTCCCAGCTGGCGGGAACGACGTCGGTCTCCCAGCCCCAGACGCCGATCGTGTAGCGATCCTCGAAGAACTCCTCGCCGACCTCGGCGACGAAGCCGGGCAGCTCGGGCGCGTTGACGCACACGAGGTTGAAGGGCAGATCCTCGTCTGAGTGCAGGTCGTCGAAGACCGCCGTCTTGGCGACCGCGCCGCTGACCTCGGGCATCCGGACGTCGACCGTGGTCGTCGCCACGGGCACGCCCGCCTCGCGCAACGCGGCCACGTACAGCCTCGCGGCCTGGCCGAGGCCGAGGCCGCCGCGCAGGAAGCCGGCGACGTTGACTCCGAGGGACGGCGTCGTTGAGGACTTGGCGCTCATGGTCCGGGCGATGGTGGCACACGCCGGGACTCCTCGACCTCGCGCCGCACGCGCGCCAGCTCGGCCGCGAGGCTGCTCTGGGCGGCCGCGATGCCGCGCACGCGCTCGTCCAGCGTGCGGATGAGCCGCAGGAGCTCCTCGTCGAGCTGGCGCTGGTGGGCGGAGTACGGGCGCAGCGCGCGCAGCAGCGCCGCGCGGGTGCTCCCGCGCAGCCCGCTCGCCCCGCCCGCGGGCGGCCCGGCGCGCAGGCGGCGGGCCAGCTCGCCGACGTCGAGAGCGTCGACGGCGCCGTTGGCGCGCGGCAGGCCGAGCACCCGCTCCAGGCGCGCGGCCATCGCGCGGCCGGCAACCGCGGGGGCGTGCTCGCGCTCGACGTCGGCGCGCAGCCTGCGCGCCCGCAGCGCGGCCTCCTCCGGCGCGTCGCGCACGGCGCGCATCAGCGCGGCGGCCTGGTCGAGGTCGGGCTGGGCCCACTCGCCGTCGGCCGGATAGGGGTCGTGGCCGGGCCCGATCGCGACGGGCCGGTGGTCGACGAGGAAGCTGTTGAACGGCGTCAGGAAGTCGCAGGGGCCGCCGTAGTCGGTCGCGATCACCGGCGTGCCGAGCAGCGCGGCCTCGGCCAGCGTCAGGCCGAAGCCCTCCGAGCGGTGCAGCGAGACGTAGCAGTCCGAGCGCCGCGATGAGCGCGTCCTTCTCGGCGGCGGGGAGATCGCGGTCGACGACGTGGACGTCCGGGCGGGCGGCGGCGGCCGCCATGACGGCGGCGTGCTCGGCCGGATGGCGGTCGCCGCGCACCGTCTTGAGCACGAGCTGCGCCTCACCCGGCGCGAACGCACGGGTGAAGGCGTCGATCAGGCCGAGCGGGTTCTTGCGCTCGACGACGCTCTCGTAGTCGAAGACGAAGCCGAACAGGAAGCCCTCCGGCAGGCCCAGCGCAGCGCGGTCGACGGCGGCGGGCGCCGGCGCCGCCACCGGCAGGGCGATCCGCACGACGGGCACCGGCGAGACGGCCGCCAGCACGTCGGCGACGAAGCGCGAGCCGACCCACACCTCGTCGACGTCGTCGAACGCGCGCAGCCAGCCGCTCGGGAAAGCCATGACCTCCCACCACCACATCCCGACGACGCGGCGATCGGCGAAGGCGTCGGGCAGCTCGGCCCGCGCGCCGGCCATCCCCTCGGGGCTCGAGCAGACGAGTGTGACCGGGTGCTCGGCGACCGCGTCGCGCGCCGGCGCGCCCTGCCCCGCGCGGTGCGTCAGGCCGAGCCGCGCGACGCTCACGCCCGCGGCGCGCAGCGCGCCGTCGAGCTGGCGGGCGGCCTCGCCCAGCCCGACGCTGGCGCCGAAGTAGCCGGCCAGGTTCACGCCGAGGGCGAGCGGTGCGTCGTGCGTCTGATCGGGAGCGTCCGGGGACATGGCATCTACCCTGTGCTCCGTGGAGCGCACGCTGCCCGAGGACATCGCCGTCCGCGCGGAGGGGGTGTCGAAGGTGTTCCGCCTGCCGCACAGGCAGGTCAACACGCTCAAGGAGCGTGTCGTTCACCCTACCCGCCGTCAGCAATACGAGCGGCTCGAGGCGCTGCGCGACGTGTCGCTCGACGTCCGGCGCGGGGAGTTCTTCGGCATCGTCGGGCGCAACGGCAGCGGCAAGAGCACGCTCATGAAGTGCCTGGCCGGCATCTACCGCGCCGACGCCGGCGACATGTGGATGCGCGGGCGCATGGCGCCGTTCATCGAGCTGGGCGTCGGCTTCAACCCCGACCTGACCGCGCGCGACAACGTCCTGCTCAACGCGATCATGCTCGGGCTCACGCCCGCCGAGGCGCGCGAGCGCTACGACGACATCATCGCCTTCGCCGAGCTCGAGCAGTTCGTCGACCTCAAGCTGAAGAACTACTCCTCGGGCATGCACGTCCGCCTGGCCTTCTCGGTGATGGTCCACGTCAACCCCGATGTGATGCTCATCGACGAGGTCCTCGCGGTGGGCGATGCCGCCTTCCAGCAGAAGTGCTACGACGCGCTCAACCGCGCCCACCACGAGGGGCGCACGATCCTCCTCGTGACCCACGACATGGACCAGGTGCAGCGCTTCTGCGAGCGCGCGCTGCTGCTCGATCGCGGGCGGATGGTGGCCGTCGGCGACCCGGTCAGCGTGGCCGCGCGCTACCTGCAGCTGAACTTCGCCAAGGGTGCGACAGACGAGGACGTCCAGGCGATCATGGGTGCGGGCGAGGGCGACGGCTCGGCGGTCGTCGTCGACGCGTGGGTGCAGGACGCCGACGGCCTCCGGACGGGGATGCTCGAGCAGGGCCGCCCCTGCGCGCTGTGCATGCGGGTGCGCTTCGACGAGGCAATCGCCGAGCCCGTCTTCGGGTTCGTGCTGTCCGACGAGCAGCACCGTTCGGTGTTCGCCGTGACGACCGAGTGGGACGAGCGCCCGACCGGCTCCTACGCGCCCGGCGAGGTGGTCGACGTCGCCGTGAGCTTCGACAACTGGTTCGCGACCGGCCGCTACTACGGGTCGCCGCGCGTTGTGCGGCCGGGGCCCGGGCGTCGCGCGATGGCGCACCTCGAGGAAGCGATGTCCATGGTCGTCGCGGGCAGCCGCGCGGGCGGCGGGCTCGTCGACATCCCCCACGAGTTCTTCCTCGACCGCCGCGGCCAGCGCGAGGACGTCGCGGCGACCGGAGCCTCGTCGTGAGCACCGCCGAGGCGACCGCCTACCGGGTCAAGGGGCCTTCGGCGCTGGCCGGCGACCCGCGGCGGCTCGGCCACATGTCGGTGACGCTGGCGCTGACCGACTGGAAGCTGCGCTTCTACGGGTCGGTGCTCGGCTACGTGTGGTCGCTGCTGCGGCCGCTGATGCTGTTCGGGATCCTCTACTTCGTCTTCAGCGAGATCGTGAAGGTGGGCAGCGGGATCGACAACTACCCGCTGGTGCTGCTCGTCGGCATCGTCCTGTTCTTCACCTTCGGCGAGATGACCGGCGGCTCGGTGACCTCGATGGTCGACCGCGAGACGCTCGTGCGCAAGGTCAGCCTTCCCGCGCATGGCGATCCCGCTGTCTGTCGTCCTCGTCGCTACGTTCAACATGCTGCTGAACCTGATCACGGTGGCGATCTTCGTTGCCGCCTCCGGCGTCAGCGCGCGCTGGACGTGGCTGCTGCTGCCGCTGCCGCTGCTGGGTCTCGTCGTACTCGGCGCCGGCCTGGCGATGCTGCTCTCGGCGCTCTACGTTCCCTTCCGCGACGTGCGCCCGATCTGGGAGGTCGTCTCTCAGGCACTCTTCTACGCGACACCGATCCTGTATCCGATCCAGACGGTGATCGAGCGCTCCGACGCGCTCGCCAAGGTCGTGATGAGCAACCCGCTGGCGGTGCTCATCCAGGAGTTCCGCCATTTCCTGCTCGGCCCCGACGCCCCGAGCGCCGCGGAGGCGATGGGCGGGGCCGTGTGGCTCCTGATCCCGGCGGCGGTGCTCGTCGGCCTGACCGTCCTGGGCTTCACGGTGTTCAACCGCATGGCGCCGTTCGCCGCCGAGCAGCTCTGAGCGCGATCCCGCAACCCGTCCGCATCCTTCGCGTCATCGCGCGGATGAACCTCGGCGGCCCCGCCTACCACGTCAGCCTGCTCAGCGGGCGGATGAGCCCGGAGCGCTTCGCGACGATCCTGGTCAGCGGGACGGTCCCGGCCGGCGAGGCGTCGTCCGAGCACCTCGCCGAGCGCTACGGCGCGCGCCACGTGCGCCTCGACAGCCTCGGGCCCGAGCTGCATCCGGTGCGCGACCTGCGCGCGCTGCGCGACGTCGCGCGCATCGCCCGCGGCTTCCGTCCCGACGTCATCCACACGCACACCGCGAAGGCGGGCGTCATCGGGCGCCTGGCGGCGCAGGCGTGCCGCAGCCCGCGCCCGATCGTCGTCCACACCTACCACGGCCACGTGCTCGAGGGCTACTACAGCCGCCCCGGTCGCCGGCTTCTACCGCTTCCTCGAGCGCGCGATGGCCCGCCGCAGCGACCGCCTGATCGGCGTCAGCACCGCGACGGTCGACGACCTCGTGCGCCTGCGCGTGGCGGAGCGCGCGAAGTTCGTCGTCGTTCCGCTCGGCCTCGAGCTCGACGACTTCCTCGCAGTCGCGCCCGAGCCCGGCGGCCCGTTCCGCGACGAGCTCGGCGTCGGCCCCGACGAGATCCTGGCGACCTTCGTCGGGCGGCTGGTGCCGATCAAGCGCGTCGACGTGATGCTGCGCTCGCTGGCCCGGGCGCGCGCGCTGGGGGCGCCGCTGAAGCTCGCGATCGTCGGCGACGGCGAGGAGCGCCCGCGCCTGGAGGCGCTCGCCGCGCAGCTCGGCGTGGCCGAGCACGCGCGCTTCGTCGGCTATCGCCGCGACCTGACGGCGATCGTCGCGGGCACGGACGTCGCGCTGCTGACCTCCGACAACGAGGGCACACCGGTGGCCCTGATCGAGGCCGGCGCGGGCGCGCGGCCGCTGGTCGCCACGCGCGCCGGCGGGGTGCCCGACGTCGTCGTCCCGGGGGCGGGCCTGCTGGCCGACCGCGGCGATCACGAGGGCATCGCGAGCGCGCTGGCGCGCCTGTCGGCCGACGGCGCGCTGCGGCGCCAGATGGGCGCGACCGCACGCGCGAACGTCGCTTCGCGCTACCGTGCCGAATCGCTGGTCGAGCGGATGGCCGATCTTTACGAGGAGCTGCTGCGCGAGCGCAATGGCGCGGAGGGACGGGCGTGATGCGCGAAGCGCTCGCCCGCCTCGAGGGCCGCCCCGTGCTCGGCGTCTTCCTCGTCGCCTTCGCCGTGCGCGCGGTCACGGCGGTCGTCATCACGATCGGCTGGGGCGGCTCGCTGTTCCTCGACGACGCCACCTACTCGCGCATGGCCCAGGCCGCGGCCGACGGACGCCTGCACAGCCTCGGCGCCTACCCGGAGTGGCTCTACGAGCACACCGCCGCGCTGCTGGTCCCGATCACCGGCTTCTACGAGGTGCTCGGCCCCGTCAAGCTCTCCGGCCAGCTCTACGTCGCGGTGCTCGGCGCCGCGACCGCGGCGCTGACCGCGCGGCTGGCGCTCGAGGTGCTCGACCGGCGCTTCGCCCTGATCGCCGGCCTGCTCGTCGCGCTGCTGCCCTCCCAGGTGCTGTGGTCCTCGCTGATCATGAAGGACGCGCCGGTGTGGGCCTGCCTGAGCGCGCTGGCCGTGGTCGCGGCCGTCGCCGCGCGGACCACCGGGCGGCGCCTGGTGGCGTTCGCGCTGGGCGCGCTCGTGCTGCTCGTCCTGCTCGGCTACCTGCGCCGCCAGACGCTCGAGGTGGCCTGCGTGGCGCTCGCGCTGGCGATGCTCGTCAGCGACCGTGCGCAGCGGCCGCTGCGCGTGGGCGGCGCGGTCGCGTTGCTCGTGTGCGTGCCACTGCTGTTCGGGATGGGGGTCGCCGGCGAGCCGTACGTCGCGGGCGTGACGAACCCCGCCGAGCAGCGGGCGCTCAACGCCGAGAGCGCCAAGAGCGCCGTCGACACCGACGAGAACCGCCACGGGCTCATCCAGATCTCGTATCTGCCCAAGGGGGTGTCGGTCGTCGCGCTTCGACCGTGGCCGTGGGAGACCGGGGACGGAAGCGTCGGCCTGGGGCTCGCTCGCCTCGAGAACCTGCTCTGGTATCCCGCTCGTGCTGCTCGCGCTCTACGGCCTCGGCAGCGCATGGCGCATGCGGCGAGCGCTCGCCTTCCCGATCCTGGCCGGCGCCGCGGTGCTCGTCATGTACGGCATGACCGAGGGCAATCTCGGCAC
>CAVXTB010000018.1:0-100387 GCA_963764585.1 uncultured Actinomycetes bacterium | reverse complement strand
TCGATGTTCATGCAGGCGTGGGGCACCTACGGCACGGCGTGGCCGGTCGTCCACCAGCAGCTCGGCGTGCGGCCGTTCCTCAACGACTCGCAGCTGCAGGTCGTGCCGCAGGTGCCGCCCGACCAGCCGAGCGTGGAGGGCTCGAACATCCGCCTCGGACGCGGCGCGGTGGACGTGTTCGCCGCGCGCTCGGGCAACCGCTACACGACGAAGGTCGACGCGTCGCGCACCCCGGTGCACGAGCTGCTGATCGGCCACACGCTGGCGCGCGACGCGCACCCGAAGGCCGTGATCCTCGACGGCCACCGCCTGAAGCACTACGACGCACGGGTGACCAGCCGCGGGCTCGAGGTCGTGGTGGCCGCCAAGCCCGGGGCGCGCCACACGCTGACGATCTTCGTCTAGCTCGGGCGCACGAAGAGGGCCCGCCGCACGGCGGGCCCTCTGTCTCTGCGTCGGGGTGACCTCGCGCCCCCGGGGCGAGCCGGGGACGCGCGGACGGCTGGACCGCTTCTCCCGTTAGGCGAGCGTCACCTTGACGGTCTTGACCTTGCCGGCGACGCGGACGCCGTTGACCTTCACGGAGCGGTTGGTGCGCACCGTCTTGGTCGCCTGGCCGACCTTGCGGCCGCTGGCGTCGTACATCCGGATCTGGATCCGGGCGGTCTTCTTCGTGGACTTGACGAACACCACGAGGCGCTTGCCCTGCCTGGTCGCGACGACGCGCGCCGAGCGGATGGACGCCTTGCCGGCCTTCTTGGCCGCGCCACCCGCGGAGCGGGCGTTGCTGCCGGAGCCGGCGGCCTGCTGGATGATCGTCGTCGTCGTGGTCGTCGTCGACGACGAGCCCGACGGCACCGTGACCGTGTTGACCACCGTCAGGTTCGGGTCACGCGGCGGCGGGTTCGTGCCCGGAGCCAGCGGGTACAGGGGCTCGGTGCGCTTGCCCGCGTAGACGTCCTGCCAGGACTGGTACCAGGCAAGGAAGTCGGCCTCGTCGAAGGTGACCGAGCGCTTCTTGCTCTCGGACGCCAGCGACGCCTTGACGGCCCACGTGATCGGCAGGTCGCCCTGCGCGTCGAACGCCAGCAGGTGGCCGACGCCCAGGCTGCCACCGCAGTTGTCCGGCGCCACGCAGAACGAGTACGGATCGCCGGCCTTGCGGAACACCTGCGCCTGGCCGTGGTCGGCGGTGTCGTAGTCGAACGGGCTGTACTGCTCGCCCGCGACGTCGATGTCGTTGACACGACGGACGCCGGGCTGGTCGGCGCGAGCGTCGACCTCGACGAACGAGTCGCCGATGAGCTGCGGATCGGTCAGGTGCGCCGGGAACAGCGGATCGAAGACCGTGTTGGGATCGTCGTACCACTTGTCGGTGCTGTAGCCGAAGCCGATCTTGAACGTGTGCAGGTTGCTGATCGGCGAGAGGCCGATCGACGCGACCGTCGGCTGGATGATCGGGCGGTTCTTCGCCGAGACCTCGCCGTTGGCGGCCTGCTCGTAGGCCTCGTTCTCGGCCCCGTCGTGCTGGCTGACGCACGCGATGATGTCGTGGTTGTCCACCCAGTCGCCCCCTGCGGCGAACAGCGAGTGGGCGGTCTGGCCGGGGTCGATCGACGGGTCGTTCCCGTACCCGTCCTGGAACGCGTTGTAGACGACGTAGCCCGAGTTCTTGCCGGGCACGAGCAGCTGGTCGATCGACACCGCCGAGCCATCGTTGACCGTGACGTGGGCCTCCGTCGTGAAGCCGTCGTCGAAGACGATGTGCTTGTCGACGTCGGCGATGTAGTCCGCCCGGTAGCACGAAGGCTCCAGGGTGTGTGGGTTCAGCCGGAACGGCGACCCGTACAGCACCGCGTCATCTCCCGACGCGAATGCCGACGCGGCGCCCAGGCTGAACACCGCGAGCAGCGCGCTCATGAAGAGCGCGAAGCGAACTTGCATGTTTGCTCCCTCCGTGGAGGTAGCGGGCACCCGCCCCCCGGACGCCCTGGTGAGGCCAACGTACGTCGGCTCTCGTGGAGCGCGCGACGACCGGTGGGGCGGTTGTTCGGAGCCCTTACGGGTGGTCTTGCGGCGTCCGCACGGGTGGTGGCCACGACCCGCGCGGGCGGCCCCGGTTGAGGGGTCGACCTCTAGCTGAGCCTTGCCCTTGCGAGGATCGCCGCCGTCCGCTCGTCGGCGGGCAGGAACGCCTCGAGCCGCAGCTCGGCGACGGTGACGTCGACGGCCGTGCCGAAGTGCGTCAGCGTCGTCAGAAGGGCGAGCTCGCCGTCGGGCGACGCGAGCCGCAGCGGCACGGCGAACCCGAGGTGGTCGGGCTCCGGCTCGCGGCGATCGGGCACGAGCGCCTCGACCTCGGCGAGCAGCGCCTCGAGCCGTGCGTTGGGGTTGCGCGTCGTCTCGCGCCGCAGCGCGTCGACGATGTGCCACGCCCACTCGTCGAGGTTGGCGATGCGGGGCGCCATGCCGCGCGGGTCCAGCAGCAGCCGCGCGACGTTGACCGGCGGCGCGAGCAGCTCCTGCGCCGAGCCCTCGGCCAGCGCCCAGAACGCGGCGTTGGCCGACACGACGTCCCCGTGGCGGTCGGTGACGACCGCCGGATAGGGAAGGTGACCGTCGAGGATCCGCTCGAGGGCGGTGCGGACCGGATCGAGGCCGGGGTCGTCGTAGCGCGTCTCGGGGTAGGCGGGCGCGTAGCCGGCCGCGAGCAGCAGCGCGTTTCGCTCGCGCAGCGGCACCTCGAGCGCCTCGGCCAGGCGCACGACCATGCCCCTGCCGGGAGCCGAGCGGTTGCCCTCGATGAAGCTGACGTGGCGCTGGGTGGTGCCGGCGCGCAGCGCGAGCTCGAGCTGGCTGACGCGGCGGCGGCTGCGCCACCCCCGCAGGGCTACGGCGAACTCGTTGGACACGACCCCTGTCTAACGCACGGCGTGCGTGCCCGCCATTCCCTGTGGGGAATTGCCGAGCGCACGCGGCACGTCCAAGCTGACGGCCATGATCGACGTCGAGCAGCTGGTCGCCAACTACGTGGCGATGTGGAACGAACCCGACCCCGATGCCCGCCGCCGGGCGATCGCCGACCTCTGGACCGCCGACGGCGTGCACCGGCTCGACCCGCCGCAGGCGATGCGCGAGCAGGCGGCCGCCATCGGCTTCTCGGAGCCCAAGCTCGAGATCCGCGGCCACGACGCGCTCTACGCGCGGGTCGCGCGCTCGCACGAGGAGTTCGTCGCGCCGGGCACGTACGTCTTCAGGGCGCGCGACAACGCCGCCCGCATCGGCGACGTCGTGAAGTTCAACTGGGAGATGGTGTCGACCGACGGCGGTGAGATCGCCGGCGTCGGCCTGGACGTGCTCGTCGTCGACGACGACGGCCGCATCCGGATCGACTACCAGTTCGTCGAGAGCTGACGCCGCTCAGGCGGCGGGCGCGACGTGCGCGCCGGCGAGCACCCGCGCCGCCTCGACGCGATTGTGGACGCCGAGGCGCCCGTAGATCGTGCGCACGTGGAACTTGACCGTGTTGCGCGAGATGTAGAGGCGCTCGGCGATCTGGTCGTTGTCCATGCCCAGCGACAGGAGGTGCAGGACCTCGCGCTGGCGCGGGCTGAGCTGCACGAGCGGGTTCTTCGCCGCCGCCTCCTGCACCTGGCGCAGCCACCCGGCCGGGAACACCGCGTGGCCGGCGACGACCTGGGCGATCGCGGCGACGAGCTCGACGCCCGCGGTGCCGGTGAGCACGACGCCGTCGAGGTCGCCCTCGCGCGCGGCGATGCTGAGCATCTCGTCGAGCGCCTCGGCGAGCACGACGATGCGCAGGTCCGGCGTCGCCGCGCGGATGTGGCCGAGCACGACGAGCGGCCCGGCGACCGGATCGAACCCGGCGTCGAGCAGCAGCACGTCGGCCTCGGTCTCGGGCAGGTGGTCGAGCAGCGCCGTGGAATCGCAGGCGGAGCCGACGACCAGGACCCCCAGGTCGTCGAGGAGCCGCCCGAGAGCCTCCGCCAGCAGCTCGTGCTGGTGGGCCACGACGACCCGCACGCCGGTGTGTACCTGCCGAACCAATTGCAAGGCTCCAGGATCGTCGCCGCCGCCCACCGCACGCCCTGGGGAACTTCTTTCCGGTGCGGGTGAATCGCACCCCCCATGGTCCTAGCTCTGACAGCGCCCGGCGGAGTGGTCTGCGCGCCGAGCGGCGAGGTGCAACCGCCGAACGGGACAGGTATCTTGAGTGGTCAGATCCCGCCGCCGCTGCACGCACGCCCGTTTCTGTAGCGTGCGCAGCACGTCCGAAGCGCGCCCCCGATCTGGCGCGTTCGCGTGCCAGTTGGTTGGGTAGGCACGACAGCATGCAGGCCAACGACATCACGCGCGAGCGTCTGCGACGCCTGGCAGGCACGCGCCCCGCCGATGCGAAGGTGCTCTCGCTGTTCCTCAGCCTGGACCCGCGCGAGTTCGCCACCCCGCCCGCGCGCGGCACCGAGGTCCGCTCGGTGATCGACCGCGCCGCGCGACTCGTGCGCGAGGACCAGTCGCTGACCCACGCCGAGCGCGCGTCGCTGCGCGCCGACCTCGAGCGCGTCCAGGCCGAGCTGGGCAACTCCGGCATCGACGCCAAGGGCGCGCACGGCCTGGCGGTCTTCGCCTCCAGCGCCGCCGGCCTGTTCGAGGTCCTCAAGCTGTCCGAGCCCGTCGACCACGAGCCGGTCATCGCCGACACGCCGTTCGTCGAGCCGCTGTCGGCCATCGGCGCGCCCGAGCGCTGGTGCGTCCTGCTCGTCAACCGCCGCACCGCGCGGCTGTTCTGCGGGTCCGGCGACGCCCTGGACGAGGTCGAGCTGATCCAGGACGACGTCCACCGCCAGCACGACCAGGGCGGCTGGTCGCAGGCCAACTACCAGCGCTCGGTCGAGAAGGAGGTTGCCGACCACCTGCGCCGCGCGGCCGAGGTGGCGTTCGCGACGCTGAAGAAGGCGCTGCCGGTCGGGATCCTCGTCGGCGCCCCCCAGGAGCTCGCGGGCGACTTCGAGGCCCAGCTTCACCCCTACCTGCGCGAACGCCTCGCCGGCCGCCTGGACATCGACGTCGAGAACAGCACGCCCGAGGACGTCCGCCGCGCGGCGTCCGCCCGCATCGAGCAGGCCACGCGCGCGACGCAGGACGCGGCGCTGGCGCGCCTGGCCGAAGCCTTCGGCGTCGGGTCGGGGCGCGCGGCCAGCGGCCTGGAGGCGGTGCTCGCCGCCGTCCACGAGCAGCGCGTCGAGATCCTGCTGGTCGACGCCGGCTTCGCGGCCCCCGGCGTCGCGTGCCCGACGTGCGGCTGGCTGGGCCCCGACGCGACGGCGAGCTGCCCGGCCGACGGCAGCGCCACCGAGCGCCGCGGCGACGTCGTCGAGGCCGCGGTCGAGCGCGCGCTGACGCAGGACGCCGACATCCACGTCCTGCGCGACCGTCCCGAGCTCGCCTCGCACGGCCACGTGGCCGCGGTCCTGCGCTTCTGAGCGCGCGCGGTCTAGTCGACGAGCGCGAGTCTCGGATTCGGCCGCTCGTGGCGACCGACCTTCGCCACCGAACGCCCGTCGACCCGGACGACGTCGGCGGTGAAGTCGTTCTGGCCGCGCAGCAGCGAGGACCCCACGCCGTACGCGTCGACGGGCGCGCGCTCGGACTCGAAGTGCGCGATCTTCGAGGCGTCGAAGCCGCCGGAGACGACGATCCGGACGTGCCCGTGGCCGGCGCCGTCGAGCGCGTCGCGCACGCGCCGCGCCAGCAGCGGCGAGACGCCGCGATGGCTCTCTGGGTCGGGCTCGTGCTGCAGCGCGACGTCGACGAGCTGCTCGCTGGTGTCCAGGCGCACGCCCCACAGGCGGTCGCCCAGCGCACGGGCCACCTCGAGCGCCGTGCGCACCGAGTCGTTGTCGAAGTCGACGAGGACCGTGATGTTCGTGTCGCGGTGATAGCGGTCGGAGAACGCGCGCGCCGCCGCGACCGTGTCGCCGCCGTACGCGGCAATCAGGCCATGGGGCACGGTGCCGACGCCGCGCCCGCCCCACCACGACGCCTGCGCGTCGGTGGAGACGCCGATCGCCCCCGCCACGTGGGCGGCCCAGCCGTCGCCGGTCTGGACCAGCCAGTGGTCATGGCGCGCCGGGAAGAAGAGGATGGGCTTGCCATGCGCGGCATCGACCACCGCCTTGACGTTGCGCATCACCAGCGTGCGCCGCGCCAGGCAGCCCAGGTAGAGCGTCTCGAGGTTGGCGAACAGCGAGTAGTCGCCCTCGATCGTCATGACCGTCTCGTACGGGGCGATGCGGTCGCCCTCCTCGAGCGCGCGCACCTCGAGCTCGGACCACGCGTCCTGCCAGCCGCCGTCGACGTGGCGCCCGCTGCAGCCCTTGAGGATCGCGACGGCCTCGTCGATGCCGCCGAGGAGCGAGTCCTCCTTCTGGAAGACCTGCATCAGCACGCGCGGGTGGCGGTCCTCGGCCTCGAGCAGGTCGCGCGTGAGGTTGAAGTACTGGTCGGTGTAGTACCCCTCACGCATGCGCGCGACGGGCAGCCGGAACGTCTCGGGAGGCAGCCGTGCCACGCGGTGATCCTATGCACGACGTCGACGCGCTGATCGCCGAGCTGCGGCGCTACGTCGCCGACGAGCGCGTCCTCGAGGCCGTCGCCGCCGTCCCGCGCGAGCTCTTCGTGCCGTGGCCGGTGCGCGAGCGCGCCTACGAGAACCGCGCGCTGAGCATCGGCTGCGGGCAGACGATCTCCCAGCCGCTCGTCGTCGCGCGCATGACCGAGCTGCTCGCGCCGCGCCCGGAGGACCGCGTGCTCGACGTCGGCACCGGCTCGGGCTACCACGCGGCCGTGCTGGCGCGCCTGGCCGAGCACGTCTGGTCGATCGAGCGCCACGGCCGCCTGTCCGAGCGCGCCGCGCGCAACCTCGAGGCGGCGGACGTCCACAACGTGACCCTGATCGTCGGCGACGGCACGCGCGGCCTGCCCGAGCAGGCGCCGTTCGACGCGATCAACGTCGCCGCCGCCGGCAACGCCGAGGCGCTCGCCGACCTGGAGGCCCAGCTGGCGCCCGGCGGGCGCCTGGTCGCCCCGGTCACCGAGCCGCTGCAGCGCCTCGCGGTGACGCGCCGGACGCCGGAGGGCCTGGAGCGCTCGCTGTTCGAGGAGGTCCGCTTCGTGCCGCTCGTCCGCGACGCCTAGGGCTGCGGCGTCGGGTGCTGGCTCTCCCAGTGCCGGCGCTCGGCCTCGATCGCCGCCTCCTCGGGCTCGCCGAGCCCCGCGCCCGGAGCGCGCTCGGCGTCGCAGAGCAGCTCGAGGCAGCGCTCGGCGCAGTCGGACTGGCGCTCCTCGGGCGTCATCCGCAGCGCAGCGATCAGTCGCTTGAACACGCGCCGAACGCTACGCCCCGGGGAGCGACTGAACAAGCGAGACGACCGGCGCGAAGAGGTCGCCGTGCTCGTCGGCGCGGCGCAGGACGTCGGCGGCCTCGAAGGTCAGGTCCTCGGGCCGGCGCGTCGCGCGCACCTCGTCCCAGGTGACCGGCGCCGACACGGTGGGCCGTGCCATCGCGCGCAGCGAGTAGGCGGTGACCGTCGTCTTGTTGTCGTCGTTCTGGCCCCAGTCGACGAGCACCTTGCCGGCGCGCGCGGACTTCGTCTGGCGCGCGACGACGAGGCCGGGCTCCTCGCGCGCGAGCAGCTCGGCGACGGTCTTGGAGAACGCCTTGGTCTCGGCGAAGGTCGCCTTGCCGCTGAGCGGGACGTAGACCTGCATCCCCTTCGAGCCCGACGTCTTGGCGAAGCTCTGCAGCCCGAGGCCGTCGAACATGCCGTGCAGCAGCTCGGCCACGCGGCAGCACTCGACGATCGTCGCCGGCGGCCCGGGATCGAGGTCGAAGGCGACGAGCGTCGGGCGCTGGGGGTCGGCTGCCAGCGCCAGCGAGGTGTGCAGCTCGAGGTCGGCGAGGTTGGCCAGCCACACGAGCGTCGCCTCGCTGTCGACGACGACGTAGTCGATGCTCCCCACGCGCGCGGTGGTCACCCAATCGGGACGGTGCGACGGCGCGTTCTTCTCGTAGAAGTAGCTGTCCTGCACGCCGTTGGGGTAGCGCTTGAGCGTCAGCGCCCGGCCCTCGAGGTGCGGCAGCACGACCGGTGCGATCCGCGCGTAGTAGTCGATGACGTCGCGCTTGGCGAAGCCGGCCTCGGGATAGAGGACCTTGTCGAGGTTGGAGAGCTTGACCTCGAGGCCGCCGACCTCGGCGACGACGGCGTTGGCCTCCTCGCGCACGACGAGCTCTCCGACCTCCTCGCGCACCACCGCCGCGGCTGGCTTGTCGTCGCGCAGGCCCTTGTAGGACGGCGCGCGCAGCTGGCCGCCCTCGGTCCACTCGCGGAACTCGACCTCGGCGACGAGCGCGGGCTCGACGAAGACGGCGCCGCGCGGGATCTTCGGGCCGCCGGGCGCGAACGGCGAGGCCTCGCGCTGCAGCGGCACGAGCCGCTCGCGCAGGCGGTCGAGCTCGGTCTCGGTGAAGCCGGTGCCGACGCGGCCGATGTGGCGCAGCTCGTCGCCCTCCCACACGCCGGCGAGCAGCGCACCGATGCGATCGCGCCGGCGCCCGTCGCCCGGCACCCAGCCGCCGATCACGACCTCCTGGCGATGGAGGTTCTTGACCTTGATCCACGACTGGCTGCGGCGCCCCGGCTCGTAGGTCGAGTCCAGGCGCTTGGCGATGACGCCCTCGAGGCCCTGCTGCTCGGTCGCGGCCAGCAGCTGCGCGCCGTGGCCGGCGACGTAGTCGGGCACGCGCCAGCGCTCGCCCTCCGCCACGCCGAGCTCGGCCAGCCGCGCCCGGCGCTCGCTGTAGGGCAGCTCCATCAGCGAGTGGCCGTCGAGCCACAGCAGGTCGAAGATCACGTAGGTCACGGGTGTCTCTCGCGCGAGGCGGCGCACGGTGGACTCCGCGGAGACGTGCATGCGCCGCTGCAGCGCGCCGAAGTTCGGGCGCCCCTCGGCGTCGAGCGCGACGACCTCGCCGTCGAGCACCGCGCGGTGGTGGCTGAGCGCGCGGTTCAGGCGCCCGATCTCGGGATAGCGCGGCGTGATGTCGAGCAGGTTGCGCGAGTGCAGGCGCAGGCGGCCGGGCTCGGAGTGGCAGATCGCGCGCACGCCGTCCCACTTGATCTCGAAGGCCCACTGCTCGTCGTCGCGCGGCAGCGTCCCGAGGCGGGCCATCATCGGCACGATCTTGTCGGGCATCGGCTCCGCCGACGCCGGGTCGGCCGGCGGGTCCATGCGGTGGATCAGCCAGTCCTTCGGCGCGTCGCCCTTGTCGATCGGGAACAGGGCGTAGCGGCCCTGCAGGCGCTCGCCGTGGAAGCGCACCTCGACCTTGCGCGGCTCCCACTTGAGCTCCTCGTAGGTCCCGCGGTCCCAGACGCGCATGCTGCCCGCGCCGTACTCGCCCTTGGGGATGTCGCCCTCGAACTCGAGGTACTCGAGCGGATGGTCCTCGGTGTGGACGGCGAGGCGGTTGTCCTTGGGCACCTCGGGCAGCCCGTTGGGGATCGCCCACGAGACCGCGACGCCCTCGCGCTCGAGCCGCAGGTCCCAGTGCAGGCGGGTGGCGTGGTGCTCCTGCACGACGAAGCGCCGGCCGTCCTCGCCGGCGCGCTCCTCGCCCATCGGCTCGGGTGTCTTGCCGGCCGAGCGCTTGGAGCGATAGGTCTCGAGCTTGTCGGGCTTCGGCAGGGCGCCGAGGATACTGCGTGCATGACGTTCTCCCCGGACCGCGCCGCGCTGCTGCTCATCGACGTCCAGCAGGCCTTCGACGACCCCGCCTGGGGCCCGAGCAACAACCCCGACTGCGAGGCCAACGTCGGCCGGCTGCTCGCCCACTGGCGCGCGCACGGCGGCACCGTCGTCTTCGTGCGCCACGACTCCGTCGAGCCCGGCTCACCGCTCGCGCCGTCGCTGCCGGGCAACGCGTTCAAGGCGGTGGTCGAGGGCGAGCCCGACCTGCTCGTGACCAAGGACGTCAACTCGGCCTTCCTCGGCACCCCGCGCCTGGAGCCGTGGCTGCGCGACCGCGGGATCGACGCGATCGTCATCGCGGGCATCCAGACCAACATGTGCTGCGAGACGACCGCGCGCATGGGCGGCAACCTCGGCTTCGACGTCGCGTTCGCGCTCGACGCGACCCGCACCTTCGACCGCGACGATCCGCTCAACGGCGGGCGGATCGACGCCGACACGCTGGCGCGCGTCACCGCGGTCAACCTGCACGACGAGTTCGCTCAGGTCCTGTCGACCGACGCGCTCATCGCCGGATCGTGACCTGCGTGCCGACCGGCACCGTGCGCATCAGCCAGCGCACGTCGCCGTTGCGCCCGCGCAGGCAGCCCTGAGACGTGCGCGCGCCGACCAGGTCGGGGCGATCGGTGCCGTGGATCGCCAGCCGGCCGTCGATCGGGCCAGTGCGCACCTTGGGCTGGTGGCCGGAGAGCGCGAGGATGCAGCAGCCATACGAGCTGCCGAACGGCGCCCCGCTGAGCTTGTCGGTGATCGCGTAGGTGCCCGGCGGCGTCGGCGTCGCGGGCGCGCCGATCGCCACGCGCAGGGTGCGGACTCGCTGCTCGTCGTGGCGCACGGTCAGCGTGCGGGCGCTGAGATCGGCGTCCAGGTGCCAGCGCGTGCGCCGCACCGCGAACGTCCGCCGGTCGACGCGCACCCACGCGCGCCGGTGGTTGGGAACCAGGAACGTCGCGACCGCCGCCCACGCCCCGCGGCGATGGGTCACCGACAGGATCAGCCGCCGCCCGTAGATCGTCTTGGGCAGCACGCGGAAGAGCAGCTTGCCGCCGGGCCGCGCGTGCATCCGCACGATGCGCCCCGGCCGCACCTTCAGGATCGTCGTGGTCGGCAGCGGCGGCGGTGGCGGCAGCGCCGCGAGCATGGGCGGATCGTACCCGCGCCCGCGCTCGGAACCCTCCGCATGAAATGATGTGTGCGGCAGACACATGTCGGGAAGGACGGAGGCATGAGCACACATGCACAAGGGATCTTCGAGCTGCAGTCATGGGACGAGAACGCCTACCTCGAGCTCGAGGGCGGCGCCAAGCTCACACGCGCGAGCGTGGTCCAGCGCTTCACCGGCGACCTCGACGGCGAGGGCACCGTGGAGTGGCTGATGTGCTACGCCGACGACGGCACGGCCCGCTTCGTCGGGCTGCAGCGCTTCAGCGGGCGCCTCGGCGACCGATCGGGCAGCTTCGTCCTCGAGACGCAGGGCACCTTCGACGGCGGCAAGGCGAAGGGCAGCTGGTCCGTCGTGCCGCGCTCGGGCACCGACGGGCTGCGCGGGATCACCGGCACGGGCAGCTTCGAGGCCCCGCACGGGCCCAAGGCCGACGTGGCGCTCGACTACGACTTCGAGCAGTAGCCGCTGCCTTGGCGCTCACCCGCGAAGGCAACGTGCTCGGCGCCCTGTCGCTGGTCCTCGCCGACCGGACGACCCACGCCGTCGCCGCGGCCGCCGACCAGTCGCAGACGGCGGCCGCGGCGCTGTCGGCGCTCGCGCAGTTCCTCGACGGCTGCACCGTCGACAGGCTGCGCCGCGTCCTGGGCATGACGTCGTCGGGCACGGTGCGCCTGGTCGATCGGCTCGAAGCCGCGGGCCAGGTCCGCCGCGGCCCGGGCGGCGACGCGCGGAGCACGAGCCTGACCCTGACCGCCACCGGCCGCCGCGCGGCGCGCCGGGTCACCGCGGCGCGCGGCGCCGTCCTCGAGGACGCCCTCGCGGCCCTCTCCCCCGCCGAGCGTCAGGCGCTCGACCGCCTGGCGTCGCGGATGCTCGACGGCATCGTGCGCGACAAGCTCGCAGAGCCCGAGCCGACGCCGTGGATCTGCCGCCTGTGCGACCTCGGTGCCTGCGGGCGCGAAGACGGCGCGTGTCCGGCAGCCAATGCGGCGCGCGACGAGCTCTCGGCGCGCGCATGAACCGCAGGCGGGGTCGCGACGTCGAGGGCCGAGGACGCCGCCAGGCGCGGCGAGGCGCCCGCCAGGCGTTACCCGCCGGCTACCGCCGGCAGGATCTGCACCTCCTGCCCCGCGGCGACCGGCGTCTGCAGCCCGTCGCCGAAGCGGATGTCCTCGCCGTCGACGTAGACGTTGACGAAGCGGCGCAGGCCGCCGTCGCCGTCGGACAGCCGGTCGCGCAGCTCGCCGTGACGCTCGAACAGCGCCGCGAGCACCTCGCCGACGGTGCTGCCGTCGACGCTGACCGCGCTGGCGCCGCCCGCGGCCTCGCGCAGCTGGGTCGGCAGCTTGACGTTGGGCATCAGGCGCGCACCTCGGCGCCCTCGACCTCAGCCACGAACTGGTCGTAGGACGGCGCAATCTCGAAGGCCTCGAAGGTCCCGCGCACGGCGTCGAGCGTCTTGAGGCCCTCGCCCGTGATGACGAGGACCACGCGCTCGTCGGGGTCGATGTCGCCGCGCTCGGCGAGCTTGGCCAGCACGGCCGTCGTCACGCCGCCGGCCGTCTCGGTGAAGATCCCCGTCGTCTCGGCCAGCAGGCGGATGCCGGCGCGGATCTCGTCGTCGGTCACCGCGTCGATGGCGCCGCCGCTGCGGCGGGCGAGGTCGAGCGCGTACGGGCCGTCGGCCGGGTTGCCGATGGCCAGCGACTTGGCGATCGTGTCGGGCCGCACCGGCTTGCAGAACTCGGCGCCGGCCGCGTACGCGGCGGCCACGGGCGAGCAGCCCTCGGCCTGCGCGCCGTTCATGATCGGCGCCTCGCCGCGCACGAGCCCGAGCTCGCGCCACTCCGCGAAGCCCTTGGCGATCTTCGTGTACAGCGAGCCCGACGCGATCGGCGCGACCACGCGGTCGGGCGTCTCCCAGCCGAGCTGCTCGGCGATCTCGTAGGCGAGCGTCTTGGAGCCCTCGGCGTAGTACGGACGCACGTTGACGTTGACGAACGCCCAGTCGCGCTCGCCGCTGAGCTCGGTGCACAGGCGGTTGACGTCGTCGTAGTTGCCCTTGACCTTGACGAGGTTCGTGCCGTAGACGCCGGTGGCGAGGACCTTCTGCTCCTCGAGGTCCGACGGGATGAAGACGTAGGTGCGCATCCCGAGCGCCGCGCCGTGGGCGGCGACGGAGTTGGCCAGGTTGCCCGTCGAGGCGCAGGCCAGCGTGTCGTAGCCCAGCTCGCGCGCCCGCGTCGAGGCGACCGACACCACCCGGTCCTTGAACGAGTGCGTGGGATTGGCGGCGTCGTTCTTGACCCACACCTCGCGGATGCCCAGCCGCGCGGCCAGGCGATCGGCCCGCACGAGCGGCGTGCAGCCGGCCGGCAGGCCGGTCCGCGTGCGCGGCTGCGGGCCCTCCAGCGGCAGGAAGTCGTGGTAGCGCCAGATGTTCTGCGGCCCGCCCTGGATGCGACGGCGCGCGTGCTCGACGTCCTGGATGTCGTGCTGGTAGCTGACCTCGAGCGGGCCGAAGCAGCGATCGCAGACGTAGCGCGCCTCGAGCGCGTAGTCCGCGCCGCATTCCCTACAGGTCAGCTTGGTGGCTCCCATGAATCAAAAAACCTCCGCCGGATTCGTTCGTGGCGGAGGTTGGAAGCCTCGGCCACATCTCTCAGGAATTGGCACCGTTCCCGCATGCGGGAGGTTGCCGGGGCTTCATAGGGCCAGTCCCTCCACCCCTCTGGATGTGTCCAGCTATGTCTGAAGGACCTTAGCAACTGTGCGCGACACCGCAAGGCACAGGTAAACTCCCTTCCAGAGCGAATTCCGATGCCGACGACGATGACCACCGACGAGCCGCGAAGTCCGTATGCCCAACCTGCCCAAGCCTCGCCTCCGGCGCACGGCGCGGTCACGCGGCGCGGTTCTCACACGTCCGTCAGAGCCTGAGCGCCCCAACGTCGAGGTCATCGAGTTCGCCCCCGGCGACGGGCGGGCGCTGCGCTGGATCAACATCGAGCGCCCCCGCGCGGTCGACCGCGCGTGGCTCGAGGAGCACTTCGACTTCCACTCGCTGGACTACGAGGACGTCTACAGCCGCAACCAGCGCCCGAAGGTCGACGAGTACGACGACTACCTCTTCGTCGTCCTGCACTTCCCCGCCTACGACAAGCTCGTAGGGCGCCTCAACGCCGCCGAGCTCGACGTCTTCGTGGGGCCCGACTACGTCATCACGCTGCCCAACGAGCCCATCCAGCCGCTCGAGTACCTGTTCGACCGCTGCCGGGTGCGCGAGGACCTGCGCGAGTCGCTGTTCTCCAAGGGGCCCGGCTACCTGCTCTACAAGATCGTCGACGACTGCGTCGACGCCTCGTTCCCGATGCTGCGCAAGATCGGCAACAAGCTCGAGCGCCTCGAGGACGACATCTTCGAGGGCGAGCGCGCCGCCGAGATCGTGCGCGACATCTCCAACGCCAAGCAGGAGATCATCAACTTCAGGCGCGTCGTGCGCCCGCAGCGCTCCGCGCTGAAGGACCTCGAGGCGACCAGGCGCTACATCCCCGACGACCTCGAGATCTACTTCGACGACATCAACGACGCCTCCGAGCGCATCTGGGACACGCTCGAGAACTACAAGGAGGTCGTCGAGGCGCTCGAGTCGACGAACGAGGCGGTCCTCTCGCACCGTCTGAACGACACGTTCCGGATCCTCACCGCGATCAGCGTCATCGTCCTGCCGCTGACGCTCATCGCCTCGATCTGGGGCATGAACACGCACGTGCCCGGCGGCGGGACGCACGCCGGCTTCTACGCCGTGGTCGGCATCATGGTCGTCGTGCTCGTCGCGACCATCGTGCTGTTCAAGCGCCGCGGGTGGTTGTAGCTCCGCGGGGCGTCCGGCCCCGCGCCTGAGATCGCAGCCGGCCTCCAGCCGTCTGAGACCGAACCCTCGGCGCGCCGCCGGCCGCGTGGAGAGGAGGAGGGCCGGCGGCGCGTCGCGATACCTGTGCGTCGCGCAGCGACGGGGAGGAGGGAGACGCTGCGCGGAGGAGGGACGCGTGAGGGTACGTGCAGGATGCCCGGCCAACGGCGCTGCCTCAATGCGGTTCGCCGGTGTCGTGCGGGTGTGGCTAACCCGACCTGCGCGCCACCTATCTTCCCCGTGTGACCGCGCTGACCACCCCGGCGCTCAACCGGGCGCTGCTGGCACGGCAGGGGCTGCTCGAGCGCCTGGACGCGCCGCTCGCCAAGGCGGTCGAGGCGATCGGCGCGCTGCAGGCCCAGCAGTGGAACGCGCTGCCGGTCGCGCTGGCGTCGCGCGTCGACGGCTTCGACCCCGGACAGCTGCACGACGCGCTCGAACGCGGCGACCTGCTGGCCGGCACGCTGCTGCGCGGCACCCTGCACCTGGTCTCCGCGCGCGAGCACCCCGCCTACGCCGCGGTCGCCGACGAGGCGCGCGCGCCGTTCTGGCGGCGCACCGACGCCGAGCCGGGCAAGAAGGTCGACGCGCTGCTGAAGGCGCTGCTCGCCCACGCGGCCAAGCAGCCGCGCTCGGGCGAGGAGATCGCCGCGTTCCTCGAGGCGTGGATCGCCGACCACCCCGACGCGCTCGACCCCGGCGAGATCGAGCAGCAGCGCAAGCTGAGCTGGCGGCCGTTCCTGCGCTGGAGCGCGTTCGTGCGCGCCCCCGCCGATGGCCGCTGGGGCGCGAAGGCCCCGTCCTCCCTGCGCGCCGCGCCCAGCCCGCGCCACGCGCCGGCCAAGACCAAGGAGCTCAACGACGTCGTGCGCCGCCACCTGCGCGCGTTCGGCCCGGCCGCCGCCGAGGACGTCGCGAGCTGGATCGGGTGGCGCACGCCGCAGGTCCGCCCCGCGCTGGAGCGCCTGAAGCTCGAGCGCTTCGAGGACGAGCGCGGGCGCACGCTCTACGACCTGCCCGATGCGCCGCGGCCCGATCCCGCGACGCCGGCGCCGCCGCGCCTGCTGGCCGCCTTCGACAGCGTCCTGCTCGCCTACGACACCAAGCGCCGCGCGCGGATCCTGCCCGATCGCCATCGCGACGCCGTCTACGAGCGGCGCAACCTGCGCATCAAGCCGTCCTATCTCGTCGACGGCCTCGTCGCCGGCACGTGGTCGCTGGAGGTCAAGCGCCGCGAGGCGACGGTCACCCTGAGCCCGCTGCAGCGCCTCGCGCGCGCCGCGCACACCGCGCTCGTCGAGGAGGCCGAGCGCGTCGCGCGGGCCGTGGCGCCCGATGCGAAGGCCCACCGTGTGTCCGTCTCGTGAAACAGCGGTTGCCTGAAGGTGTAGAAAACGCCCGTGCCAATCGAATCCCTGGAGCGCCTCGCCGACGACTTCGCCGCTCTCGAGCAGCCGGTCGAGCGCAAGCGCATGCTCGTCATCGCCAACCCGTACGCGACGACGGTCTCCGACCGCTTGAAGAACCTCGTCGTCTACGCGCTGCAGGGTCGCTACGAGGTGGAGGCGATCGACACCGAGGCGCGCAACCACGCAACCGCCCTCTGCCGCGAGGCCGCGCAGGAGGGCTACGACGTCGTGGTCGCCTTCGGTGGCGACGGCACGGTCAACGAGGCGGCCAACGGGCTCGCGCACTCCGACACGGCACTGACCCCGCTGCCCGGCGGCGCCACCAACGTCTACTGCAAGGTGCTCGGCGTCCCCGGCGACATCGTCGACGCCACGGAGCACCTCCTGCGCGTCGCCGACGACTGGCGCCCGCGGCGCGTCGACCTCGCGCACGTCAACGGGCGCGCCTTCACCTTCTCGGGCGGCGTCGGGCTCGACGCCTCGGTCGTCAGGCGCGTCGACGCGCGCCCGAAGGTCAAGACCCGCCTGAAGCAGTGGTACTTCGCGTGGGCGGCGGTGAGCACGTTCACCAAGGAGTACGTCGTGCACCCGCCGCGGCTGGACGTCCACTCGGGCGACGACGTCATCCGCGGCGTCACGGTCGCCGTCCAGAACGGCTCGGCCTACACCTACTTCGGCAATCGCCCGGTGTCCATCGCCGACGGCCTGGAGCTCGACGACGGCGTGATCGGCGCCGCGGTGCTCGAGCGCGCCACGCCGATCGACATCCCGACGGTGAGCGCGCGGCTGCTGTCGCCGCGCATGCGCGTCGGCGATCATCGCCGCGTCTCCGTGCTCCGCACGTCCGACGAGCTGCGCGTGGTCGCGGCCGACGGACGGCCGGTCGCGGTGCAGGTCGACGGCGATTACATCGGCGACACCGCCGAGGCCGTCTTCGGCGTCTGGCCCGGGGCGCTGACGGTCGTCGCTTGAGCGGCGGCCGGATCGTCGTCGAGCGCGGCGGGCGCGTCGAGAGCGACCACCGCTTCGTCTGGTGCCTGGCCGGCGGCGATGGCGAGCACGTCTTCGTGCGCTCGGCGGCCAAGCCGCTGCAGGCGCTGCCCGCGGTGCGGGCCGGGGTCGTCGAGCGGCTGGGCCTCGACGACCGCCACGTCGCGATGGCGTGCGCGTCGCACGGCGGGTCGCCCGAGCACGTGGCGCGCGTGGCGGAGATCCTCGCCGCCTGCGGGCTGGGCGTCGACGACCTCGCCTGCGGCGCGGTGGCGCCGCGCGACCCGCGCGTGGCGGCGGCGCTCGAGGGGCGCCCGCGGCGCATCCACCACAACTGCTCGGGCAAGCACGCGCTCGGCCTCGCGCTGTGCGTCGTGGAGGGATGGCCGGTCGCGGGCTACCTCGTGGCCGACCATCCGCTGCAGCGCGCGATGGCGGCCGCGGTCGCCGAGGGCCTGGGCATCGACGCGCCGGCGCAGGCCGTCGACGGCTGCGGGATGCCGACCTTCTATGCCCCGCTGGGCGCGCTGGCCGGCGCGTTCGGGCGCCTGGCGGGCGGCGCGCTCGGTCCCGAGGGGGCGCGGATCGCGGCCGCGATGCGCGCCCATCCCGAGCTCGTCGCCTACCGCGGCGCCATCGACACCGAGCTCATGACGGGCCTTCCGGTGGTGGCCAAGATCGGCGCCGAGGCCGTCATCGCGATCGGCTGCGAGGACGGGCGCGGGCTGGCGGTGAAGGTCGCCGACGGGGCGTTGCGCGCGCTCGACCCGGCGGCGGTCTGGGCGGTGCGCGCGGTGCTCGGGCTGGCCCCAGGCGGCGACGCGCTCGGCGCGCTCGCCGAGCCCATCGTGCGCAACTCGCGCGGCGACGTGGTCGGCCGCCTGGCCGTCGCATCGTCCTAGAGGACGACCTCCGATCATCCGTAGGGGCGACGGTGGACCCATCCGGCGGCCGACGACGGGATGTCAGGGTCCTGACACTCTGCCGAGATGCCCTCTCCCCCGCACCTTGACGGCGCTGCCGGTTGCGGCCGCCGACAAGCCCAGCGCCAACACCTTGCGGTTCAAGGGTCGCATCGGCGGACAGACGCTGCGCCCTGACCGCTATCGCTTGACGATCACCGCTCGCGCCATGGTCGGCGGGGGCACGGCACAGGCCACGATGGCCTTCCGGATCGTCCGGTAGCGATCGACCCGGCGCCGCCGTCCACTGCCCCGGACGGCGGCGCTGGGCGCTACTGCCCCCGGTATCTCTCCACCCGTCGAAAGGCTCCGGTTCACATGATCGCTCCTGCTCACTTCGCCGCAGTGCTCGCGACGGCCGGCGTCGTCGCCGCCATCGCCCTGACCCCGACCGCGTCGTCGGGTGCCGCCGACGCCCAGCCCGGCCCCAAGCGCCCGGACGTCGGCGCGCGCCACGGCCACCCGATCCGCTAGTCGCGGCGCGCCGCTCTCCCCCGAATCGAGTGTCGACTCCGTCAGCCTCAGGCTTACGCAGTCGACACTCGGCACCACGCGCTCCTTCTCCTCAGTGCCCGGTCACGAGCTGCCGCGGGAGCGGCTCAGCCGGTGCCCGGCGTGACGCGATACGCGTCGAAGACCGACTCGATGTTGCGCAGCTTGGTGATCGTCTGCTTGAGGGCCTGCGTGTCGGCGACCTCGACGACGAAGCGGTTCTGGACCATCGGCGACGAGACGATGCAGCGCGCCTCGACGATGTTGATGCCCGCCTCGGCGAAGGTCCGCGACAGGTCCTCGAGCAGCCGGTGGCGATCCCACGCGTCGACCTGCAGCTCGACCTTGAACGCGGTCGCGTGGTCGCCCTCCCAGTGCACGCGCACGAAGCGCTCGGGGTCCTTGCGCAGCGCGGCGGTGTTGGGGCAGTCGTCGCGGTGGATCGTGATGCCGCGCCCCAGCGAGACGTAGCCGACGATCGGATCGCCGGGCACCGGCCGACAGCACTTGGCCATCCGCAGCATGACGTCGTCGACGCCCTCGACCGTGATGCCGTAGGAGGTGCTCGTGCCCGTCGGCTGGCGGCGCTGGCGGCGCGTGGAGATCAGCGACTCGGCAGTGGTCGCCTCCTCCTCGGCCGGCTCGCCCTGCTTGAGGCGCTGCAGGACCTTGTTGACGACGACCTTCGGCGAGATCTTCGCCCCGCCCAGCGCGATGTAGAAGTCGTCGGCCTTGCGGAAGCCCATCTCGCGGATGACGTCGGCCAGCAGCGGCGATGCGGTGATCTTCTGGGCGGGCAGGCCGGCCTTGTTGAGGTGCTCCTGCAGCAGCGCGCGGCCGGTGTGCTCGGTGTCCTCGCGCGACTCCTGGCGGAACCACTGCTTGATCTTGTTGCGCGCGCGCGTGGTCTTGACCACGGCCAGCCAGTCGCGCGACGGGCCGCGCTCGCGCTTGGAGGTCAGGACCTCGACGATGTCGCCCGACTTCAGCTGGTAGTTGAGCGGCACGATCTTGCCGTTGACCTTCGCGCCGACGCAGCGGTGGCCGAGCTCGGTGTGGATCTCGTAGGCGAAGTCCAGCGGCGTCGCGCCCGCGGCCAGCGACTTGACCTCGCCCTTGGGCGTGAAGACGAAGACCTCCTCGTCGAAGAGGTCGACCTTCAGGTTCTCCATGAACTCCTTGGGGTCCTGGAGCTCCTGCTGCCAGTCGAGCATCGAGCGCAGCCACTTGAGCTTCTGCTCGCCCTGCGGGACCGGCTTGCCGCGCGCGCCCTCCTTGTAGATCCAGTGCGCTGCGACGCCGAACTCGGCCATGTCGTGCATCTCGCGCGTGCGGATCTGGATCTCCAGCGGCAGCCCTTCGGGACCGATCACCGTCGTGTGCAGCGACTGGTACATGTTGAACTTCGGCATCGCGATGAAGTCCTTGAAGCGCCCCGGTAGCGGCTTCCACAGCGAGTGGATGACGCCGACCGCGCCGTAGCAGTCCTTCACCGAGTCGACGATGACCCGCATGGCCGTGAGGTCGTAGATCTCGTTGAACTCGCGGCCCTTCTTGGTCATCTTCGAGTAGATCGAGTAGAAGTGCTTCGCGCGCCCGGCGATCTCGGCGTGGATGCCGAGCGCGTCGAGCTCGCGCGTGAGCTCCGAGCCCGAGCGCTGCACGTACTCCTCGCGCTCCTCGCGCTGCTGGTTGACCAGGCCCTTGATCTCCTGGTACTTGCGCGGGTGCAGCGCGGCGAAGGCGAGGTCCTCGAGCTCCCACTTGATCGCGTGGATGCCGAGCCTGTGCGCGATCGGCGCGTAGATCTCGAGCGTCTCCTTGGCCTTGTCGATCTGCTTCTGCTTGGCCAGGGCGCCGATCGTGCGCATGTTGTGCAGGCGGTCGGCGAGCTTGATGAGGATGACCCGGATGTCCGTGGCCATCGCGACCATCATCTTGCGGTAGTTCTCGGCCTGCGCCTCGTCGCGGCTCGTGAAGGTGATGCCGGTGAGCTTGGTGACGCCGTCGACGAGCGTCGCGACCTCGTCGCCGAAGCGCTCGCGCACCTCGTCCAGCGACGCGCTCGTATCCTCGACCGTGTCGTGCAGCAGCGCCGCGCACAGCGTCTCGGTGTCCAGGCGCATGCCGGCGCAGATCTTGGCCACGCCGACCGGGTGGGTGATGAAGTCCTCGCCGGACTTGCGCCGCTGATCGGCGTGGTGCTCGCAGGCGAACAGGAAGGCGTCCTCGACCCGCGGGCGCTCGATCGCGACCGCCGCGTCCTCGGAGTGCTCCTCGACGATCGCGAAGAGGTCGCCGAGCAGCAGGCGCTCGGTCTCGGTCAGGTCGGCGCGGACGATCGGCGCGTGCTGATCGGGGCGGGCCAGGCGGTCGACCGGCATGCGCTCCGACGGCGCGTGCCCGCCATTGCGCGGAGCGGTCGCGGCCGCTGTCGGCGGGTCGGTGCGCGGCTCGGAGGCCATGCGAAAGAGGGTACCCCCTCGATCAGCGGGTGCCATCGACTGTTGGTCGGGTTTTCGGCGCGGGACGGAGAAGGGCGTCTGCTAGAGTTCGATAGCCATCGAACTAAGGCTGAGGAGCAGGAGATGACGAAGACCCGGACGCCGGCCGAGGCCACGGCACGACGCATGAAGCACCGCCGGATCAAGCGCGGCATCGTGGCCAGCTACATCCACCAGCTCTCCGAGCGCCACAGCGAGAACGCTTCGCGCAAGGAGCCGGCGGTGATCGTGCGCGCCGAGGAGAAGACCGCATGAGCGCCGCGCAGGCCGAGCAGGCGCCCGCGCGCGGGCGCATCAGGCTCGAGCGCGGGGCCAAGCGCGTCCGCGCCTACCTCGGCGGCGAGGTGGTCGCGGACACGATCCACCCCGTGCTCGTCTGGGAGGTCCCCTACTACCCCGCCTACTACTTCCCCGTCGACGACGTGCGCGCCGACGCGCTGCAGGCCGACGGCGGCACCGTCCACTCGCCCAGCCGCGGCGACGCCCGCACGTTCACGGTGACGGCCGGCGGCAAGAGCGCGCCCGGCGCCGCGTGGCGCTACGAGGACTCGCCGATCGAGGAGCTGCGCGAGCTCATCCGCCTCGACTGGAGCGCGATGGACGCGTGGTTCGAGGAGGACGAGGAGGTCTTCACCCACCCGCGCGACCCCTATACGCGCGTCGACATCCTCCCCAGCTCGCGCCGCGTCGAGATCCAGGTCGACGGCGTCACCGTCGCCGACTCCACGCACGCGATGCTGCTCTTCGAGACCGGCCTGCCGGTGCGCTACTACGTGCCCAAGCCCGACGTGCGCCTCGACCTGCTCACCGAGACCGACACGGTCTCGCACTGCCCCTACAAGGGCGCGGCGCGCTACTGGTCCGTGCGCGCGGGCGACGCCGTCCACGACGACCTCGCCTGGTCGTACCCGACGCCGCTGCCCGAGAGCGAGCGCGTCGCGGGGCTCGTCGCCTTCTACAACGAGAAGCTCGACATCTACGTCGACGGCGTCCACCAGGAGCGCCCGAGGACGAAGTTCTCCTAGTGCATGTGGCCGGAAGTTCGGCGAGGTAGTCGCCGGATGAATCGTCGTGGCTGACGTGGGCGGCGAGCGCAGCGCGTGCTGGTGGCACGGGCAAGCTCGCCGGCCGCGTCAGGCGCGGCGAGGCGCCGGCGATATCCGGCGAACTTCCGGACGCGTGCACTAGGCCGCGCGCGCCGGCCGCGCGGTCGGCGCCAGGCGCGCCCGGCCCTCGGCCAGGCGCGTGGTGTAGGCGCGAAACGCCGCCGAGCGCTCGAGCTCGGTGCGCGCGGCGGGCAGCAGCTGCGCGCCGCCGCCGTCGATGCGCACGAGGCCGAGCTCGGCCAGCACGCGCAGGGCGCGGCCGGCGACGGCGGGCGCCGGCGCCGCGGCGACCGCGGCCTGCAGCGAGCCGTCGCGCAGCCCTCGATAGACGGTGCCCGCGGCCGGCCGCAGGTCGTAGCCGGCCTCGTGGGCGCGCAGCGCGTAGGCGATCTCGGCCTCGCCCCAGGCCAGCGTGAAGCGCTCGTCGACGAGCGCCGCCTGCGTGTCGGCCGCCGGCGGGTCGAGCGCGACGACGTGCGCGTAGCGATCGAGCAGGCCTGGATCGCGCTCGAGCGCCGGCCAGGCGACGAGCGCGAAGCCGCCGAGGCGCCCGTCGAGGTGCCCGCGGCGCCGGCGCGCATCGGCGCAGGCGACGAGCACCGGCTCGCCCGAGGCCACGAGCGCCGCGATCGTGCCCGCGGCGCCGCCGCCGCGACGGTCGCGCGGCACGCCGGGAGCGCGCGACGTGGCGCCCGCGACCGGCAGCGGCCCCTCGATCTCGGCGAGCGCCGCCGCGACCGGATCGTCGGGCTCGCCCACGAGCACGATCGGCGCGGGCGCGGGCGGCTGGGCGTGCCGCAGGACCAGGCGCGGCTCGACCGCTCCGTTCCATTCGTTGAGCTCGAGCGTGAAGGTGACGTCGTGGACGTCGCCGTCGGGCAGTCGGTTGACGCCGAAGGCGACGGCGCGAGCGCGATGGCCGCCGGCCTCGACGGTGAACCGCAGGTGGCGCCCCTCCTCGCCCATCGGCCGCGGATCGGCCAGGCGCGCCGCGGGCACGAGCAGCGAGACCGACGGGTTGCCGATCCCGAACGGCGCGAGGCGCTCGAGCTCCTCGGCGAGGGCCAGGCCGAGCTCGTCGCCGGCCACCACCGCGTCGACGCGCTCGACGGGCACGAGGTCCTCGCCGTCGAGCACCGACGCCGCGTGCGCGACGAAGGCCGCGCGGAACGCGGCGACCCGGTCGCGCGCGACGCTGCAGCCGGCGGCGGCGCGGTGGCCGCCGTGGCGCAGGAGGTGCTCGGCGCTCGCGTCGAGCCCCGCGAGCAGGTCGAAGGCGGGGATCGAGCGCCCCGAGCCGGTGCCCTCCTCGCCGTCGAGCGCGATCAGCACGCAGGGACGGTGGTGGCGCTCGGCGATGCGCGACGCGACGATGCCGATGACCCCGGGATGCCAGCCGTCGGCGGCCAGGACGTAGGCGGGCCGATCGCCGGCCTCGCGCACCTGGGCCTCGGCCTCGAAGAGGATCCGCGTCTCGGTGTGGCGGCGCTCGGCGTTGGCCCGATCGAGCTCGTCGGCGATGGCGGCGGCGCGCTCGGCGTCGCCGGTGAGGACGAGCTCGAGCCCGGCGTCGGCGCGGTACAGGCGCCCCGCCGCGTTGATCCGCGGGGCGAGGCGAAAGCCGATCGCGCGCGCGTCGAGCGTGCCCGGGTCGACGCGGGCGACGCGCAGCAGCGCCCGGATCCCCGGCCGGCGCGAGGCCGCCAGCGCGCGCAGCCCCTCGCGGACGAGCCGGCGGTTCTCGCCGCGCAGCGGCACGCAGTCGGCGACGGTGGCCAGCGCGACCAGGTCGAGGTCCTCGTCGGCGCCGGCCGGATCGCGCCCCGCGCCGGCCAGCAGCGCGGCGGCGAGCTTGTAGGCCACGCCCGCGGCGCACAGGTCGGGGCACGGGTAGCCGCACACCGCGGGATGGACGATCGGCGCATCGGGCAGCGCGCCGTCGGCGCGCGGGCTGTGATGGTCGGTGACCACGACGTCGACGCCCGCCTCGCGCGCCTGCGCGACCTCGGCGACGGCGGTGATCGCGCAGTCCGCGGTGACGAGCAGGCGCGTGCCGCGCGCGGCCAGGCGCTCCACCGTCGCCGCGCTGAGGCCGTAGCCGTCCTCCGTGCGGCTCGGCAGGTACCAGTCGACCTCGGCGCCGAGCGCGCGCAGCGTGCGCACGAGGATCGCCGTCGAGCACACCCCGTCGACGTCGTAGTCGCCGTGGACGGTGATCTGCGAGCGCTCCCGCACGTGGCGCAGGACGAGCGCGACGGCGACGTCGATGCCGGCGAAGTCCGCCGGATCGTGGCGCTCGGCGGCCGCCAGCCACGCGCGCGCGGCCTCCTCCTCCCCCAGCCCGCGGCGGACGAGTACCTGCGCCACGGCGAAGCTCACGCCGAGCGCGCGCTCGAGCGCGCGGACCCGTTCGATCGGGGCGGGCGGTATGTCCAGACGGCGCTCCACGGCGGGTCGGACCGTAGGCGCGCAGGCGGACGGATCGCTCGCGGACAGGTCCCCTCCCGAAGGGGAGGGCAAGACCTGCCCATGGGCAGGCGCGGGCGCGCGGTGGCGGGTCTAGCTTGCAGTGCATGACCGCCACCCGCGGCGAAGTCGCCTCGCTCACGATCGCCGATCGCGTCCTGCGGGCCGGCGGCGTGATGGTCGTGCGCGAAGGCCACCCCGTCGCCGCCAACTTCGGATCGGCCGCGACCGAGCTCGCCGTGTGCATCAAGCGCGTCGGCCTGGCCGTGCGCTCGGACCTCGACACGCTCGAGCTCGCGGGCTCCGAGCCGTGGCTGTCGCACTTCCTCGCCGAAGCGCTCGCCGGCCGCGTCCCCGAGCCGGGCGAGGCCGTCCGTACGGCGCGCACCTGGTGCTGCCGCGTGGCGCCCGACCGCGCCGTCGTCGTCGGCCCGTGGAGCGCCGCGGCGCGCTGGGCGCGCATCGTGCGCGAGGCGGTCGCCCACGGCGCGCCGCTGGGCTGCACCGATCGCTCGGAGAGCGCGAGCGCGCTGACGCTCGTCGGTCCGCGCGCCGGACGCCTGCTGGACGACGCCGGGCTGCCGACCATGCCCGTCGGCGGCGTCGCCGAGAGCTGGTTCGCCGGCGGGACCGTGCTGCTCGTGCGCGAGGCGGCCGATCGCTACCTGCTGGTCGTCGACGCCGACGGCGCCGTCGACGCGTGGCAGGAGCTCTTCGACGTCGGCCGCACCCTCGGGCTGTCGATGGTGGGGGCCGAGGCGCTCGACCGCCTGGCCGCCGCGCCGCGCTTCGTGCGCGACTGACCCCACGGGTATCTTCTGATACCTGACAGATTCGCAGGAGAGGGTCACTGCCTATGGCCGCGTCGTGGAGTCGATCGCGGCGGCGCGCTGCGTCATCCTCGACGGCGGCCTGGGCACCGAGCTGCCGCAGGCCGCCGGCTCCAAGGACGCGCTCGACGAGCCCCTGTGGGGCACGCGCGCGCTGATCGAGAACCCCGACGCGGTGCTGCGCGTCCATCGCCAGTACCTCGAGGCCGGCTGCGACGTCATCTCGACGAACACGTGGGGCCTGGCCTCCGCGCTGGCCTCCGACGGGCCGCGGCTGTGGGCCGATCGCGATCAGCCCGTGCACTGGATGGACGTCGGGCGCCGCGGCCTGCGGCTGGCGCGCCAAGCCGTGCAGGAGGCCGGGCGCGAGGGCGAGAGCGCGGTCGCCTTCTCGCTCAACGGCGACGTCGACTCCGAGGGCGGCGGCGAGACGATCCGCCTGCTCGCGCGGCTCTTCGCCGACGAGCCGCAGCCGCCCGACCTCGTCCTCGTCGAGACGCTCTCGCTGCTCACGCCGACGCTCGACGCCGCGATCGAGGGGCTGCGCGCCACCGGCCTGCCGGTGTGGCTGTCGTTCCGGCGCTGCCGTCATGGGCTGTGCGGCATCTACGGCCAGCATTGGGGCGGGCCGGAGGGCGACGCGTTCGGGCGCGCCGCGCGGCGCTTCGAGGAGATGGGCGTCGAGGCGCTGCTCATCAACTGCATCCCGCCCGACCACGTCGAGGGGATGGTCTCCTACCTGCGCGACTTCACCGACCTGCCGCTCGGCGTCTATCCCAACCTCGGCTACTACTCCGATCGCGGCTGGCGCTTCGCGCCGGGCGTCGGCGGCGAGGAGTACGCCAGGATGGCGCAGGGCTGGCGCGAGGAGGGCGCGCAGATCATCGGCGGCTGCTGCGGGGTGCGCCCCGAGCACATCGCCGCGGCCGCCCGTGCGCTCGAGGGCACGCGGCCGGGCCACCGGCGGCCCGCCGAGGAGGCCGCGCGCGCGAGCAACAACGGCGCCGTCGAGGCGGTGGCGCCGCCGGGGCCGTGGGCCGATCGGCGCCAGCGCGCGCTCTTCCCGCTGCCGTTCCCGGACCTCAGCGTCGAGCCCGGCGTCGCGGCGCCGACCGAGGCCAGCTACATGGCCTGGCGCTACGTCTTCCGCGAGGGCATCGGCGCCCACCAGCGCTGCCTGGACGTGGGCTGCGGCACCGGCATCCTCGCCGTGCAGCTCGCGCTCAACGGCGCCGCGCACGTGCGCGCCCTGGACATCGACGACCGCGCAGTCGCCAACACGCTGGCCAACGCGTTTCGCAACGACGTCGCCGATCGTGTGACGGCCGAGACCGTCGACCTGTACCCGTGGGTGCCGGAGGAGCGCTACGAGGTGATCGTCGCGAGCCTCTACCAGCGCCCGACCGACCCGTTCGAGCGCGTCTCGAGCCACCGCCCGCCGGACTACTGGGGGCGCAACCTCGTCGACCAGCTCATCGCCAAGCTGCCCGAGGCGCTGGCGCCCGAGGGCGTCGCCTACGTCGTGCAGCTCTCGCTGCTCTCCCAGCGGCGCACCGCCGAGATGCTCGCCGCCAAGGGCTTCGCGGCGCAGGCCGTCGACTACACGCTGTTCGCCTTCCCGCCCGAGCTCGGCGAGAGCCGCCCGCAGATCGGCCGCGTCGAGGAGCTCAGCGACGCCTACCACCTGCAGGTCGGCGAGCAGGAGGTCATGGTCGCCTACCTGCTCGAGGTCCGCCACGCATCCCCGTCCACAACCATGCAGGGCACGTGACCGCAGCGAGGGGAGACCCCGTGGGCCTGACGACGACGCGCCCCCGCGTCCACGCGGTCGACGAGCTGCGCGCGCAGGTCGCCGAAGCGCTCGCCGGCGGCGTCGACGACGTGCTCGCCGCCTACGCCGCGCTGGCCGCGGCGCTCGACGCCGATCCCGCCAGCGACGAGCTGCAAGCGCTGATCTCACAGCTCGTCGCCGAGGGCGCGATCGCGCGGCTGCGCGTGCTCGAGCGCGTGCGCGCGGCCCTCGCCCGGCTGGGCGACGCCGGCCCGATCTCGGAGATCGTCGAGCGCGCCCCGGCCGAGGCCGCCGCCGCGATCGAGCTCGATCGGGTGCTGCTCAGCCGCGTCGAGGACGGCTGGCTGGTGGCCGAGGCGCTGCACTGGGAGGGCGACGCCAAGAGCGCCGAGCAGACGCTCGCGAACCTGCGCTCGGCGCCGGTGCAGATCGCCTATCCGCTCGTCGAGGGCGAGCTGCTGCGGCGCCGGCGCGCGGCGATCGTCACGGCCGAGGACGGGGACCCGGCGACGCGCCAGGCCAACTGGGAGCTCATGCGCTGGGGCGAGTACCTGGCCGCGCCGGTGCTGATGGACGGCCGCGTGGTCGGCTTCCTGCACGGCGATCGCGCGGCCGGCGCGCTGCGCGCGGCCGATCGCGAGGCGCTGTCGCGCTTCGCCGAGGGCTTCAGCGACGTCTACGAGCGCGCGGTCCTGCGCCGGCGCCTGCGCGTCGAGCGCCAGGAGCTGCGGCGCATCGCCACATGGGCCGACGCGCGGACCGCCGAGCTGTCCGACGGGGCGATCGACCTCGCCCGCGACCGCCAGCCGGCCGAGGGCGAGGAGTCCGACCGCCCGCCGGCGGCGCGCTCGGCGCTGCGCGACCTGCTGACCCCCCGCGAGCTCGACGTCCTCGAGCACCTCGTGCGCGGCGAGACCAACGCCGACATCGCCCGCTCGCTCGTGGTCTCCGAGGGCACGGTCAAGTTCCACGTCAAGAACATCCTGCGCAAGATGAACGCGGCCAACCGCGCCGAGGCGACCTCGCGCTACCTGCGGCTGTCGCTCGGGCGGGACGAGTAGGTCGTCATGATCGCGGCGCTTCGCGATCGGGTCCTCTCGATCGGGGCGGATCCACGCGACACGGCTGACGAGCACTTCCGCAAGCGCCTGCTCGTCGGCGTGGCGCTCGTCATCCTGCCGATCGGGTTCCTCTGGGGCTGCCTGTACTGGGCCGTGGGTGAGCACGCGGTTGCGCTCACGCCGTGGGCCTACGTCACCGGTTCGGCGATCAGCCTCGTCGTCTTCGCCCGGACGAGGAACTTCGCCTCCCTGCGGACGACGCAGCTGTTGCTGATTCTCGTGGCGCCCGCGCTTGGGACCGTCATGCTCGGTGGCCTTCGCGAATCCAGCGCGGTGATCCTGTGGTCGCTGTTCGCGCCACTCGGGGCGGTCGCGTTCGACCGCCCCAGCCGCGCCTGGGCCTGGTTTGTGGCCTTCGTTGCCGCCGTCATGCTCGCGCTCGTCTTCTCCGAGATCGTTCGGCCGAACGGGGCCGACCTGCCGGAGGGCTTCGTCCGGACCTTCGACGTCCTCAACATCGTCGTCGTCTCGTTCGTCGCGATGCTGTTGCTCGTGACGTTCGCGCGGGGACGAGACGTCGCGCAGGCGCGCGTCGAGGCGCTGCTGCTCAACGTCCTCCCGGCCGACGTCGCGCAGCGGCTGCAGTCCGATCCGAACTCGATCGCCGACCACTTCGACGAGGTGAGCATCCTCTTCGCCGACGTCGTCGACTTCACGCCGCTCGCCAGCCGGCTCGATGCACGTCAGGTGGTCGGGCTTCTCGATCGCCTCTTCACGAGCTTCGACGAGCTCGTCGACCGCTACGAGGTCGAGAAGATCAAGACGATCGGAGACTGCTACATGGTCGCGGCGGGCGTCCCCACGCAGCGGCCGGACCATGCTGACGCGCTGGCAGGGCTCGCGATCGAGATGCGCGAGTGCGCGAAACGCTCCCTCCCCGGCAGCGACGGCCACGACGTGCGACTGCGCATCGGGATCAGCTCGGGTCCGGTCGTGGCCGGTGTCATCGGGCGTCGTCGCTTCCTCTACGACCTGTGGGGAGACACCGTGAACTTGGCCAGTCGCATGGAGTCGCACGGGACACCGGACGAGATCCAGATCACCCGCTCGACGTGGGAGCTCCTGGACGACCACTTCGTGACGGAGCCGATAGGGCTCGTAGACGTCAAGGGGAAGGGCGCAATCGAGACGTGGCGGCTCGTCGGCCCACGCCGCCCTTAGTCCAAGGGCGGAGGCTGGCGGGCGCGAAGCGGTCGGGGTGGACGATACGGTCCATCGATGGCCCTCGCTCTCTTCGCCGGGATCCGTGTGCGCGAGTTCGCGGCGGCGCGCACATGGTACGAGCGGCTGTTGGGAGACCCGTCGTTCTTCCCGCACGCGACGGAGGCGGTCTGGACCCTTGCCGACGACCGATCCGTCTACATCAACGAGGACCCAGACCGAGCAGGCGGCGCGCTGATCACCGTCTTCGTCGACGACCTCGACGCGATCGTCGCGGAGATCGCCTCACGGGGCTTGAAGCCGGCGGAGAGCGAGACCTACTCGAACGGCGTCCGCAAGGCGACCTACCGCGACGACGACGGCAACGAGATCGGATTCGGTGGCCCGCCCGCGTCGACCGGACCTTGACGAGTTCGGCGCCTCGCGGGCGGCTCAGAATGCCGCAGCCGCGGCTTCGGCGACCGTGGTGTCCTGCTCGCCATCGCCACCACTGACACCGACCGCGCCGACGACCTGGCCGTCGCGCTTGAGCGGGACGCCGCCGGCGAAGATCATCACGCGGCCCTTGTTGGACTCCTGGATGCCGTAGAACTGGCCTCCGGGCTGGGAATTGGCAGCGAGGTCGGCCGTCGGCAAATCGAACGCCCGCGCCGTGAACGCCTTGTTGATCGCGATGTCCACGCTGCCGATCCACGCGCCGTCCATGCGAATATGAGAGACGAGGTTGCCGCCGGCGTCGACGACGGCGATGTTCTGTGGCTGCCCGATCTCGCGCGCGCAGTCCTCACCGGCGGCCATCACCCGGCGTGCGTCCTCGAGCGACACGGTTCCCTGCGAGGTGGTCGTGCTTGTCATCGATCGTTCTCTCCTTGTTTCGTGTCAGGCGGTCAGCCCGGACCGCTCGTTGGTTTCGGCCTACCCGTGCGGGTGGTGCCGTAGCCCACGCATGGGTGGCGCCCCGCTGCATCGCCGAGTTCGGTCAGGACGCGTAGCGGCCCGTCAGCACGAACTGCAGCGCGAACAGCTCGGGCGCGCGGTCGGCGGCCAGCTGGCGGGCGCGGGCGAGCGCGCGGCCGGGCGCGGCGTCGGTGCGGCGCACGAGCGGCTCGCCGGGCAGCGGCGCGGGCGTGAACTGCTCGCGCACGATCGACAGGCCGGCGCCGTGCAGCAGCTCGCGCGCGCTGGCGCGGGTGAACCAGCGCAGGTGGGTGCGGTCGAACGTCCCCCAGTCGCGCAGCGGGAAGCGCCCGCGGGCGATCTCGCGCCGCGCGGTCCAGTGCACGGCGTTGGGCACCGAGACGGCGGCGATCCCGCCGTCGCGCAGCCGCGCGGCCGCCCACGCCAGCACCGACCACGGGTCGCGCAGGTGCTCGAGGACGTCGCCGAGCACGATCGCGTCGAGGCCCGCCGGCAGCGCCTCGCGCGCCGCGGCGTCCTCGACGTCGATCGACCACACCGCGGCGCAGTGCGCGCGCGCCGCGGCCGCTGCCGTCGCGTCGCGCTCGACGCCGAACACCTCGCAGCCGCGCCGCGCGAGCGCGGCCGCGAGATAGCCCTCCGAGCAGCCCACGTCCAGGACGACGGATCGGTCGGGCACCGCGACGAGCAGGAGCCGGTGCGCCGCCGACAGGCCGCTGTGGGCGACGAGGTCCCCGTATCCGCTCACCGGAGACGGGATCCTAGGCACTTCCCCCTCCCTTCGGACAGGGCGATACCTATCCCCCGGGAGGCGACGCCGACGTTCGGCAGCCTGAGAATGCGTGAATGAGTGCGCTGCAGGACGGGTCGCGGCTGCGCGCCGCGCAGGAGCTGCATCCGGCGTACCGCCGCGTCGAGGAGCTGATCGCCGCAGAGAAATGCGTGATCCTCGACGGCGGCATCGCGACCGAGCTCGGCCGCCGGCTGCCCGATGCCGAGCGCGGCCGCGACGAGGCGCTGTGGGGAACCTGGGCGCTCGTCCACGCGCCCGACACCGTCCGCGAGGTGCACCGCAGCTACGTCGACCTCGGCTGCGACGTCATCTCGACCAACACGTGGGGCCTGAGCGCGGAGATGCAGACCGCGCGCGCGGGCCACCTCGCGCCGCTGCACTGGATGGACGTCGCGCGCCGCGGCCTGGAGATCGGCCGCGAGGCGATCGCGCAGGCCGGCAAGCAGGACGAGGTCGCGCTGGCGTTCAGCATCAACGGCGACGTCGACGGGCCGGCGCGCCGCGAGTTCATCGAGCTGCTGCCGCGCGCCTTCGAGGAGCACCCGCCCGACCTCATCCTGCTCGAGACGATCACGCTGATCCGCAACGGCCTGACGATGGACGCCATCGAGGCGCTCGTCGCGACGGGCCTGCCGGTGTGGGCGAGCTTCCGCCGCTGCCGCCACGGCGTCTGCGGCGTCTTCGGCCAGCACTGGGGCGGCCCCGAGGGCGACGAGTTCGGCCGCGCGGCGCGGCGCCTCGACGACCTCGGCGTGCGCGCGCTGCTGATCAACTGCCTGCCGCCCGACCACGTGCCCGGGATGCTGCCGTGGCTGCGCGACTTCACCGACATGCCGCTCGGCGTCTACCCCAACCTCGGCTACTACACCGACGACGGCTGGAGCTTCGACAAGACGGTCGACGGGGGGCAGTACGGCGAGCTCGCCGCGACGTGGCGCCAGGAGGGCGCGCAGATCATCGGCGGCTGCTGCGGCACCCGACCCGAGCACGTGGCTGGGGCCCGCGCGCGCGTGCGCGACATGCCGCGCGGCGCGCGCGCTGCAGCCGAGCCCTCGGGCAACGGCGCGCTCGATCGCTCGCCCGCCGCGCTGGGCGGCAGGCCGTGGGTCGACGACCGCGGCCGGCGCCTGTTCCCGCTCGCCGTGCCCGAGCTGGTCTGCGAGCCCGGCGTCTTCGTGCCGACCCACGGCAGCTTCCTGGTCTGGAAGTACCTCTTCCAGAACGCGATCGGCGAGGGCAAGCGCTGCCTGGACATCGGCTGCGGCACCGGCATGCTGGCGATCGAGCTGGCCCGCAACGGCGCCGAGCACGTCCACGCGATCGACATCGACCGACGTGCCGTGGCCAACACGCTGTCCAACGCCTTCCGCAACGGCGTCGCCGACCGCATCACCGGCGAGGCGATCGACCTGTACCCGTGGGTGCCCAGGGACCGCTACGACGTCGTCGTCGCGAGCCTCTACCAGATGCCCGTCGACCCCTACGAGCAGCCCAACAGCCACCGCCCGCTGGACTTCTGGGGGCGCAACCTGCTCGACCACCTCTTCACGCTGCTGCCCAAGCTGCTGGCCGACGACGGCGTCGCCTACGTCATGCAGCTGTCGATCCTCGGCCAGGAGCGCACGGCCGAGCTGCTGGCCGAGGGCGGCTTCGACGCGCGGGTGGTCGACTTCGAGTTCTTCGCCTTCCACGACCTGTTCGAGCAGCGCAAGGACCAGATCGAGCGCGTCGAGGAGCTGTCCGACGCCTACCACCTGCGCTTCCGCGACCACGACGTGATGGTCGCCTACCTCCTGGAGGTCAGCCGATGACCCGGCCCGACGAGTTCCTGTTCACCTCGGAGTCGGTCACCGAGGGCCACCCGGACAAGGTCGCCGACCAGATCTCCGACGGCGTCCTCGACGCCGTGCTCGCCGAGCACCCGACCGGGCGCGTGGCGTGCGAGACGCTGGTGAACACGGGCCTCGTCGTCGTGTCGGGCGAGATCTCGACGACGACGTACGTCGACATCCAGGACATCGCGCGCGAGACGATCAGGCGCATCGGCTACGTCGATGCCGACCTCGGCTTCAGCGCCGACTCGTGCGCGGTCATCAACGCGATCGACAAGCAGTCGCCCGACATCGCCCAGGGCGTCGACAGCGCGTCGGACTCCGCGGGCGACGCCGGCGCCGGCGACCAGGGGATGATGTTCGGCTACGCCACGCGCGAGACGCCCGAGCTGATGCCGCTGCCGATCGCGCTGGCGCACCGGCTGGCCAGTCGGCTGGCCGACGTGCGCCGCGACGGGCTGTCCTACCTGCGCCCCGACGGCAAGACGCAGGTCACCGTCCGCTACCGCGACGGCAGGCCGGCCGCGATCGAGCGCGTGCTGATCTCCACCCAGCATCGCGACGGCGTCGAGCCGGCGTTCCTGCGCGACGACCTCTGGGAGCACGTCGTCGAGCCCGTGCTGCCCGCCGACCTCTACGACGCGGGCGAGCTGCGCCGCACGCTGCTGGTCAACCCGACGGGGCGCTTCGTCATCGGCGGGCCGGTCGGCGACGCGGGGCTGACCGGGCGCAAGATCATCGTCGACACCTACGGCGGCATGGCCCGCCACGGCGGCGGCGCCTTCAGCGGCAAGGACCCGAGCAAGGTCGACCGCTCGGCCGCCTATGCGGCGCGCTACGTGGCCAAGAACGTCGTCGCCGCGGGACTGGCCGACCGCTGCGAGCTGCAGGTCGCCTACGCGATCGGCGTCGCGCACCCGGTCTCGGTGATGGTCGAGACGTTCGGCACGGAGAAGATCGGGCGCGGGACCATCCTCGCGCTGATCGGCGAGCACTTCGACCTGCGCCCGGGCGCGTTCCGCGAGTCGCTGGACCTGCACCGGCCGATCTACCAGAAGACCGCCGCCTACGGCCACTTCGGCCGCGAGGACCCGGACTTCACGTGGGAGCGCACCGACAAGGCGACACTGCTGCGCGAGGCCGCCGGCCTCGCCGAGGTCGCGGCCTAGCGCTGCCCGCCCAGAGCGGCGCCGACCGCGTTGGCGGCCTCCCTCAGCAGGGAGGCCAGCGCCGGCATGCGCCGGACGGTCAGCCGGCTCGCGGGACCCTGGATGCTGAGCATGGCCTCGAGCGTGTCCTCGCGGCCGAGCACGGGCGCGCCGACGGCGTTGAGGCCCGGCTCGCGCTCCTCGCGGCCGTAGGCCACGCCCTCGGCACGGACGCGCTCGACCTCGTCGCCCAGCTCGGCCGCGGTCGTCAGCGTGCGGTTGGTGAAGCGGTCGTAGGGCTCGGGGCCCAGGCGATCGAGCGACAGCGGCCCGAAGGCCAGCAGGAGCTTGCCGGTGACCGTCGCGTGGGTGACGCTCGGGCGGCCGAGCTCGGCCCGGCTCGCGACGTTCGACGGGCTCGGGACGAAGTCGATGGTGAACGGCTGGGTCTCGGCCGGGACCGAGAGCGTCGCGGTCTCCCCCGTCTCGGCGACGAGCCGCTCGAGGTGCGGCCGCGCGATCGTCCGCACGTCGAGGCCCGCGAGGACGGCGTCGGCGTAGGCGACCAGGCGCAGGCCCAGGCGGTAGCGCGCGGTCGCGTCGTCGCGATCGACGAAGCCCCGGGCCATGAGCGTCCCGAGCAGGCGCGAGACCGTGCTCTGGTTGATGGCGGTGCGCTGGGCGAGCTCGCCCACGCGCGCGCCGGACGGCAGCTCGGCGAGCGCGTCGAGCAGCGCGAGCGCGCGGTCCACGGATGCGAGCGTTCGCCCTTCCTCTCTCAGCGCGCGCGGCATGGGTTGCAACGACCACCCGTCTGTGGCAGGATGGATCACTATCGGCAAGGCTCTTGCCGATACGGCAACATTATCACCTCTGCAAGGTCGTCGTGTCGTATCTCCTGACCTGCCCGAACTGCGGCATCCGCGAGGTGACCGACTACGCGTTCGGCGGCGAGGTCACCCGCCGGCCGCGCGAGCGCCCCTCGCTGCGCGAGCTGGGCGCCTACAACTACTTCCGCCGCAACGTCGCCGGCGTGCAGCGCGAGTGGTGGTACCACCGCTCGGGCTGCCGCGCGTGGTTCATCGCCGAGCGCGACACGCGCACCAACGACGTGCTGTGGACGGCGCTGCCCGACGAGGCGCGTGCGCGATGAGCCGGCTGGACCCGCAGCCCGGCGAGCGCCTGGACCGCGAGCGCACCGTGCGCTTCAGCTTCGACGGGCGCCCGGTCGAGGGCGTGGAGGGCGACACGATCGCCTCCGCCCTCTACGTCGCCGGGCAGCGGACGTTCTCGCGCAGCTTCAAGTACCACCGCCGCCGCGGCCTGCTGTGCTGCGCGGGGCAGTGCCCGAACTGCCTGGTCGCGGTCGACGGCGCGCCCGGCGTGCGCGCCTGCACCGAGCCGGTGCGCGACGGCATGCGCGTCGAGCACCTCAACGCCTCCCCCAGCCTCGAGCACGACGTCATGGCGGTGACCGACGCCGTCGGCGGCCCGTTCACGCCGCCCGGCTTCTACTACAAGACCTTCATCCGCCCGCGGCGGCTGTGGCCGCTGTACGAGAAGGTGCTGCGCCACGCCGCCGGGCTGGGCAAGCTGCGCGCAGAGCAGGACGATCGCGAGTGGCGCACCGAGTACCGGCGCCGCCACGCCGACGTGCTCGTCGTCGGCGGCGGCCTGGCCGGGCTGAACGCGGCGATCGCCGCGGCCGAGGGCGGCGCCGACGTCGTGCTCGCCGACGACGGGCCCGAGCCGGGCGGGCGCGCGCTCGCCGACGGCCGCCACGAGGAGGCGCGCGCGCTGGCGCAGCGCGCCCGCGACGCGGGCGTCGAGCTGCTCGCGTCGGCGTCGGCGCTCGGGTGCTTCGACGGCCTCGTCGCGGTCTGGCAGGGCACCACGCTTCACCAGGTGCGTGCGGGCAGGCTCGTCTTCGCCACAGGCTCGATCGAGCAGCCGCTCGTCTTCGCCGGCAACGACCTGCCCGGCGTGATGCTGTCGGGCGGCGTGCAGCGGCTGGTCTCGCTCTACGCCGTCGCGCCGGGCACGCGCGCGGTGCTGGCCACGACGTCCGACCGCGGCCTGGAGGCCAAGCGCGCACTCGAGGCCGCCGGCATCGACGTCGTCGACGTCGCCGACCTGCGCGAGGGCTGGACGGTGCTCGAGGCCCAGGGGCGCAAGCACGTGCGCGCGGTCGTGCTCGGCGCGCTGGACGGCAGCGCCGAGCGGCGCGTGGAGTGCGACCTGCTCGTCGTGTCGGGCGGCTTCGCCCCGGCCACCTCGCTGATCGTCCAGGCCGGCGGGCGCACGGCGTACGACGCCGAGCGCGGGCACTTCGCTCTTGCCGAGCTGCCCGACGGCGTGGAGGCGGTGGGCGAGGTCGCCGGCGAAGGCGCGCCCGCGTCCGAAGCGGTGCCGCCGGCGGTCTCGGGCGCAGGGCGCGGCAAGTGCTTCGCCTGCATCTGCGAGGACGTCACCGCCAAGGACGTCCACCTGAGCGTCGACGAGGGCTACGACTCGATCGAGCTGTCCAAGCGCTACACGACGGCGACGATGGGCCCGTGCCAGGGCCGCATGTGCCAGCTGCCGGCGATCCGGCTGATGGCGCAGGAGACCGGCCAGGACCTGCAGGCCGTCGGCACGACGACGGCGCGCCCGCCGTGGTCGGCGGTGCCGCTCGGCGCGCTGGCCGGGCCCGACGTACGAGCCCGCCAAGCGCTCGGCGATCCATCCGCGCCACCGCGACCTCGGCGCGCGCGTGCTGTGGGCGGGCGACTGGCGGCGCGCCTACGACTACGGCGACCCGCAGGCCGAGGCGCTCGCCGTCCACGAGTCGGCAGGCCTGATCGACGTCTCGACGCTCGGCAAGCTGATCGTGCGCGGCCCCGACGCGGGCGCCTTCCTCGATCGCCTCTACCCCAACCGCTTCGCGAACCTCAAGCCGGGCCGCATCCGCTACGGCGTGCTGACCTCCGACGCCGGGCGGATCATGGACGACGGCACCATCTGCCGTCTCGACGACGAGAGCTTCTACGTGACCACGACCTCCAGCGGCGCGGGCGCCGTCGAGCAGTGGTTCGCCTGGTGGCTGGCCGACTGGGGCATGCAGGTCACGCTCACCGACGTCACCCAGGGGCTCGCCGCGGTCAACCTCGCCGGGCCCCGCGCGCGGGAGATCATGGGCCGCCTCACCGACCTCGACTGCTCCAACGAGGCGTTCGCCTACCTCGACGGCAAGCGCGCGCGGGTCGCGGGCGTGCCGTCGCTGATCCTGCGCATCGGCTTCGTCGGGGAGGTCGGCTACGAGATCCACTTCCCCGCCGCCTACGGCCAGGACGTGTGGGACGCGATCCTCGAGGCGGGCGCCGACGCCGGCATCAGGCCGTTCGGCCTCGAGCCCCAGCGGATCCTGCGCCTGCAGAAGATGCACATCCTCGTCGGCCAGGACACCGACTCGGAGTCGACGCCGTTCGGCGCGGCGATGCCGTGGATCGTCAAGCTCGACAAGGACGAGGACTTCATCGGCAAGTGGGCGCTCGAGCACGCCGCCGAGGATCCGGCGCCGACCGCGCTCGTGGGCTTCACGCTGCCCGACGGCGACGTGCCGACCGAGGGCGCCGCCGTGCTCGACGCGCGCGGCGAGCCCGTCGGCCAGGTCACGAGCGCGCGCCACTCGCGCCAGCTCGGCCGGGTCATCGGCATGGCCTGGGTCCCCGCCGCGCTGGCCTCCGACGGCGCGACGATCACGATCTCCGACGAGCAGCGCAGGCTCAGCGCCGAGGTGCTGACCAAGCCGTTCTACGACCCCGACGGCGAGGTCCTGCGGTCGTGAGCTTCGAGTTCCTGCGCACCGATGCCGAGGGCGCCGTCGCGCGCAGCCCGATGGAGCGCCAGGCGGCCGCCGCCGGCGCGCAGTTCGAGGTCCGCGACGGGTGGAACCTCGCGGTGTCGTATCCCGCGAGTGGCTCCGTGACCTGGACGGACATGTCACATCTGCCGAAGCTCGAGGTGCACGGCGCCCACGAGCTGACGCCAGGGTCGGCATCGAAGGTGAACGGGAGCTGGTGGTGCCCCATCACCCGCGATCGCGCGCTGGTGATCGGCAGCACGGAGCACGACGGCATCGATGTGACGACCGCCCTCGCCGCGCTGAGCATCGCCGGACCGCCTGCGCGCGAGGTCTTCGCGCGATTCTGCGCGCTCGATCTGCGGGAGCGCGAGATGCCGGTCGGAGGCTTTCGCCCCGGATCGGTCGCCCGCACGCCCGGGTACGTGCTGCGCGAGGGCGAGGATCGCTTCCTGATGCTCTTCGGGTGGGCGCTGGGCGAGTACATGTGGAGCGTGGTGGCCGACGCCGCGATGAGCCTGGGCGGCGCACCCGCCCCCGCGCAGGAGGTCGCGACCCATGCGTGACATCTTCCGCAGGCGGCGCATGTGGCGCCGGCGCCCGGAGCTGAAGGACTCCTACGACGTCGTGATCATCGGCGGCGGCTCGCACGGCCTGGCCACCGCCTACTACCTGCGCCAGCGCGGGGTCACCGACGTCTGCGTGCTCGAGAAGGGCTACATCGGCTCGGGCGCCGCGGGGCGCAACACGACGATCCTGCGCTCCAACTACAAGACGCCCGAGGGCGCGCGCTTCTACGACGCGAGCGTCAAGCTCTACGAGGGCCTCTCGGCCGAGCTGAGCTTCAACCTGCTCTTCTCGCAGTGCGGGCACCTCACGCTCGCGCACTCCGATCGCGCGCTGTTCGTCATGGCCAACCGCGCCGAGGTCAACCGCCTGGAAGGGATCGACTCGCGACTGATCGGGCCCGACGAGGTCAAGCGCCTGGCGCCGGCGATGCACGTCTCCGACGACGCGACCTATCCGATCATGGGCGCGCTGTACCACCCGCCCGGCGGCATCATCCGCCACGATGCCGTCGTGTGGGGCTTCGCCCGCGGCGCCGACGCGGGGGGCGCGGAGATCCACCCCTACACCGAGGTCCTCGGCCTGGAGCGCAGCAACGGCCGCGTCGACGCGGTGCGCACGAACCGCGGCACGATCCGCGCCGGCCAGGTCATCAGCGCCACCGCCGGCTGGAGCACGCTGACCTGCGACATGGCCGGCGTGCCGCTGCCGATCACCACGCACATCCTGCAGGCGTTCGTCACCGAGCCGCTCAAGCCGCTGCTCGACGTGGTCATCGTCTCGTCGCAGATGCACGTCTACATCTCGCAGACCGATCGCGGCGAGTTCCTCATCGGCGCCGAGATCGAGCCGTGGACGACCTATCGGATGCAGGGCACGCTGAACTTCCTGCAGGAGGCGAGCCGCCACTCGCTGGAGCTCTTCCCGCAGCTCGAGCGCGCGCGCATGCTGCGCTCCTGGGCCGGCCTGTGCGACCTGTCCCCCGACTACAGCCCGATCCTCGGCAAGACCGAGGTCGACAACTTCCACGTCTCCGCCGGTTGGGGCACGTACGGCTTCAAGGCGGCGCCGATCGTCGGCAAGACGCTCGCCGAGCTCGTCGACACCGGCCGCACGCCGGACCTGATCGCGCCGTTCGCGCTGGAGCGCTTCTACGAGGACCGGCTCGTCTCGGAGCTGGCCGCCGCTGCCGTGAGTCACTGAAAGGAGTCCCACCGTGAAGAGCAGCCTGGAGATCGCCCAGGAGGCCCAGCTACAGCCCATCGAGGCCATCGCCGAGCAGGCCGGGCTGCACGACGACGAGATCGAGCCCTACGGGCGCTACAAGGCCAAGATCGGCCTATCGGTGCTCGATCGCCTGAGCGGCCTGCCAGACGGCAAGCTCGTGTGCGTGACCGGCATGACGCCGACGCGCGCCGGCGAGGGCAAGACGACGACGGCAGTCGGCCTGACCGAGGGCCTCGGCGCCATCGGCAAGCGCCCGGTGCTGTGCCTGCGCGAGCCGTCGCTCGGTCCCGTGTTCGGCATCAAGGGCGGCGCCGCCGGCGGCGGCCTCGCCCAAGTCGTGCCGATGGAGGACCTCAACCTGCACTTCACCGGCGACATCCACGCCGTCGGCGCGGCCAACAACCTGCTCGCCGCGCTGCTCGACGCCTCGATCCTGCACGGCAACCCGCACTCGATCGACGCGCTGCGCATCGGCTGGCGCCGCGCGGTCGACATGAACGACCGCGCCCTGCGCCAGATGACCATCGGCCTCGGCGGGCGCGCCAACGGCTACCCGCGCGAGACCGGCTTCGACATCACCGCCGCCTCCGAGGTCATGGCGATCCTCGCCGTGGCCAAGGACCTGCAGGACCTGCGCCGGCGCCTGGGCGCGATCACCGTCGCCTACAGCTACAACGGCGGCAAGCCGGTGACCGCCGAGGACCTCGGCGCCGCGGGCGCGATGACCGTGCTGCTCAAGGACGCGATCAAGCCCAACCTCATCCAGACGCTCGAGGGCCAGCCGTGCCTGATGCACTGCGGACCGTTCGCGAACATTGCGCACGGCAACTCGTCGCTGGTCGCCGACCTCATCGGGCTCAAGCTCGGCGAGTACGTAATCACCGAGTCGGGCTTCGGCTCGGACATGGGCATGGAGAAGCTGTTCGACATCGTCTGCCGCGTCGGCGGGCTGACGCCGGCCGCCGTCGTGCTCGTGTGCACAGTCCGGGCGTTGAAGCACCACGGCGGGGTCGAGGACGACCCGCGCGTCGATCCCGCGCAGGGCACGGCGGCGCTCGAGACCGGGATGGCCAACCTGCGCCGCCACCTGGGCATCGTGCGCGAGTTCGGCGTGCCGTGCGTGGTCGCCATCAACCGCCGCCCCGGCGACACCGACGAGGAGATCGCGCTCGTTCGCCGGCTGGCGCTCGAAGCCGGCGCGCTGGCCGCCGAGTCCAACGAGGGCTTCACCCGCGGCGGCGAGGGCGCCGCCGACCTCGCGCGCGCCGTCGTCGAGGCGTGCGAGCAGCCGTCGTCGTTCCAGCCGCTGTATCGCGACGACGATCACGTGGTCGAGAAGATCGAGGCGATCGCCAAGCGCGTCTACGGCGCCGCCGACGTCTACATCTACCCCGAGGCCGAGCGCAAGATCGAACAGTTCATCAAGGACGGCCTCGACCACCTGCCGATCTGCATGGCCAAGACGCACCTGTCGCTCTCGTCCGACGCCGAGCTGCTCAATGCGCCCGAGGGCTTCCGTCTGCCGGTGCGCGACGTCCGCGCCTACACCGGCGCCGGCTGGCTCGTCCCGCTGGCCGGCGACATTACGCAGATGCCCGGCCTCGGCCGCACGCCCGCGGCGTTCAACGTCGACATCGACGAGACCGGACGGACTGTCGGACTCTTCTGAGCGGCCATACTCCCGGACATGGACGCGCTCGCCGACCGCTCGCTCGGTCAGCTCCTCGAACAGGTCGCAGCCGAGTCGCCGTCGCCGGGAGGTGGCTCGTCGTGCGCGCTGGCCTGTGCGCTGGCCGCCGGGCTCGTGCAGATGGCCGCGTCGTTCACGCTGGCCCGCAGCGAGTACGCCGAGCGCCACGAGCGCATGGCGGCGATACGCGGGCGGGCCGGTGACCTGCGCGCCGACGCGGTCGCGCTGGCCGAGCGCGAGCTGCACGTCTACGGCGCGGTGCTCGACGCGCTGCGCCTGCCCGAGGACGAGCCCGGGCGCGCCGAGCGCCTCGACGCGGCGCTCTCCGACGCGGCCGACAGCCCGCTGGCCGTGGCGCGCACCGCGGCCGAGGTGGCCGAGCTGGCCGCGGAGACCGCACGCACGGGCAACCGCCACCTGCGCGGCGACGCCGTCGCGGGCGCGATGCTCGCCGAGGCCGCGTGCTCGGCAGCCGCGCGCCTGGCCGACCTCAACCTCGCCGGGCGCCCGCACGACCTGCGCCGCGACGAGGCCGCCGAGCTGCCGCAGCGCGCATGGCAGGCGCGGCTGGCGGCGCTGTCGACCACGCGCGACGTGTAGGGTCGCCCGCCCGTGGGGGAAGCTAGCGCCATGGCCACGCAGGTTGCCTGCCGTGTCTGTGCCGGCGAGCTCAGCCTGCGCGTCTCGGGCACCAACGGACACGCGCCGACCGCCAAGCGGTTCGCTCCGTCGCTGCACGAGCCCGGCGAGCACGGCGACCTCCTGGAGTGCGTGGAGTGCGGCACGGTGCAGCAGGCGCTGCTGCCCAGCGGCGACGAGCTGCACGACCTCTATCGCGACGTCGACGACGAGGCCTACCTCGCCGAGGAGGTCGGGCGGCGCGCCACCGCCGCGCACCTGCTGGACCTGATCGGCGAGCACGTCAGCGGCGGGCGGCTGCTCGACGTCGGCTGCGGCCACGGGCTGCTGCTCGACGAGGCGCGCCGGCGCGGGTTCGACGTGGTCGGCCTCGAGCTGTCGCGCGCGGCGGCGGGCCACGCGCGCGCGACGCTCGGCCTCGACGTGCGCGAGGAGCCGGTCGAGGCGTTCGTCGACCTCGACGGCTTCGACGTCGTCGTGCTGGCCGACGTCCTCGAGCACCTCGACGATCCGGTCGCGGCGGTCGACCGCTGCGCCGGGCTGCTGCGCCCCGGCGGCGCGCTCTGCGTCGTGACGCCGGACCCGTCGTCGCTGACCGCGCGGATCGCCGGGCGGCGCTGGTGGGGCTACGTGCCGGCCCACCACTGCCTGCTGCCGCGCGCGACGCTGCGCGAGCTCGTCAGCGCGCGCGGCCTGGTCATCGCCACCGACGTCCCGCTCGTGCGCTCGTTCTCGCTGCGGCGCTGGACGACGGGCCTGGCCGAGCGGCTGGGCCCGGCGCACGCGCCGCTCGACGCGCTCGCGGCGCGGCTGCCCGAGCGGGCGTCGCTGAGCCTCGCGCTCTACGACGAGCGCATCGTCATCGCGCGCCGCGTCGACGTCGAGCACGCGCCCGCGCCGCTGCTGCGCGATCGCGGCGGCCCCGCCAAGGTCGCGCTCGTGCTGCCCGCCTACCACGCGACGCTCACGATCCCCAACGTCGCCGACGAGATCCCCGTCGAGGCCGCCGACCGCGCGCTGCTCGTCGACGACGCAAGCGGCGACGACACGTCGCGCGTCGCGCTCGAGCGCGGCCTGGACGTCGTGACCCATCCGCGCAACCGCGGCTACGGGGCCAGCCAGAAGACCGGCTACGCCCGCGCGCTGCTCGACGGCGCCGACGTCATCGTGATGGTCCACGCCGACGACCAGTACGACCCGGCGCTCGTGCCCGAGATGGTCCAGCCGATCCTCGACGGCCGCGCCGACATGGTCATCGGCTCGCGGCTGCTGCGCGACCGCGCGATCGCCGGCGGGATGCCGCGCTGGAAGTGGCTGGGCAACCGGCTGCTGACGGGCATCGAGAACCGCGTGTTCGGCGTGCGCCTGTCGGAGTACCACACCGGCTACCGCGCCTTCTCGGCCGAGCTGCTGCGCTCGATCCCGTTCCTGCGCAACTCCGACGACTTCGTCTTCGACCAGCAGATCTTCGCCCAGGTCCTCGCGCGCGGCGCGCGGATCGTCGAGATCCCGATCCCCACGCGCTACTTCGGCGAGGCCTCGAGCGTGGACTTCGTGACGAGCGTGCGCTACGGCCTGCTGACGCTCGCCGTTCTCGCGCGCTTCGCGATCGACCGCCGCCGCGGCCGCTGGCCGCTGCTGCGCCGCTCGGCCGACGATCTCGGCGGCGCGGACGGCTAGCCATGGCCGTTCGCTGGGTGTGGGTCGCGGCCGTGGCGCTCGTGGCCGCGGCGCTCGCGCTGCGGATCGCATACGTCGACGCGACGCCGGGCTACACCGCCCGCCACGACGCGCGCGACTACGACGTGCACGCGCGCTCGATCGCGGAGGGCCAGGGCTTCTCCAAGACGCTCGCCTACGGCCGCGCGACGGCGTTCCGCCCGCCCGGCTACCCGTACTTCCTCGGGGGCGTCTACAAGGTCTTCGGCGTCGAGCGCGCGCCGGCCGCGCGGCGCTATCGCGCGGCGCGCATCGCGCAGGCGTTCGTCGGCGCAGCGGTGGTCGCGCTGGTCGGTGTGCTCGCGGCGCAGCTGTGGGGGCCGATCGTCGCGCTGATCGCCCTCGCGCTCGCCGCGGTCTACGTCCCGTTGATCACGGTCGGCGGCGCGATCATGTCCGAGCCGCTGTTCGACGCCCTCATGCTCGCGTCGCTCGTGGCGGCGCTCGCCTACCGGCGCTCGCCGCATCGCTATCGCTGGGCGGTGCTCGCCGGCGTGCTCGGCGGCCTGGCGACGCTGACGCGCGCCAACGCGATGATCCTGCTGCTGCCGCTCGCCGTTGCCGTGTGGGACGGGCGGCCGTGGCGGTCGCGGGCGGCGATCGGCCCGCCGCTCGCGCTGCTGGTCGCGGCGGCGCTGACGATCGCGCCGTGGACGATCCGCAACGCCGTCGAGCTGCACGCCTTCGTCCCGGTCTCGACCCAGTTCGGCTCGGCGCTGGCCGGCACCTACAACGACGCCGCGCGCGCCGACACCCAGAACCCGGCGGCCTGGCAGGGGATCAAGCACGTCCCGGAGTACGGCGACCTGTTCCGCCGCATCCGCCAGATCCCGGAGGCGAAGCTCGACCACGAGCTGCGCACCTCCTCGGAGCGCTACATCCGCGCCCACCCGCTCTACGTGGCGAAGGTCGGGTGGTGGAACACGCGCCGCATGCTGGATCTCGCCGGCCAGCGCCGCTCACGCGCCACGGCCGCGACGATCACCATCGACCACAGGTGGGCCGACCGCGGCGTGCTGTGCTTCTGGATCGTCATCGCGCTGGCGCTCGCGGGCGCGCTGGCGGGCGCGGCCCGCCGGACGCCGTGGTGGGTCTGGGCGTTCCCGGTCCTGATGTTCCTCAGCGTCGTCTTCCTCGTGGTCGAGACGCCGCGCTATCGCACGCCGATCGATCCGTTCCTGGTGCTGCTCGCTGCCGCGGCGGTCGTCACCGCGGTGCAGCGGGTGCTGGCGGAACGGCGACGTTCGCGCCACGCTGCGGCTGCACCCGCCGCATAGCTGGCATGGAAGTGCCGAGACGCAACCCAGGCGCCGGAAAGGAGCGACATCCCATGGGGCGCACACGAAGAAGGCCTTCCGTCGGCTGCGCGCGGACGCCGAAGCCGGCACGATCGTCTGGCCCAACGACGCCGACATCGCGCCCGAGACGCTGTACGCGCACGCGCAAGGCCGGGCCGCCGCGACGGCGTAGTCGCGCGCCGACAGCTCTCGCTCGAGGGGCTCCCATCGGGGCGCGCCCGAGCCCGAGCCGGTTCGCGTCACCGGCTCGTTCAGGGGGCAGTCCGCCACCCTCTGGAGCGCGCGAAGGAGCGTCATACGAATGACGTACCATGGGAGCCGTGTCCAATCACGCGCCTCCCGCCCCCGGCCCGTACCTGCAGACCGTCTCGGGCCGGTGGGTGAACCCGTTCGACCCGGATCCGGCTCAGCTCGACGCGGGTGACATCGCCCGCGCGCTGGCCAACCAGTGCCGGTTCGGCGGCCACTGCCGGACCTTCTACTCGATCGCCCAGCACTCGGTGATCGTCTCCGAGCTCGTCGAGCAGCGCGGCGGCGACGCGCAGGACGCCTTCGCGGCGCTCATGCACGACGCCGCCGAGGCCTACCTCGGCGACATGCCGCACCCGCTCAAGCACCGCAGCCCCCTCGGTGCGGCGTTCAAGGCCGCCGAGGACCACCTCGAACAGGCCATCCGCGATCGCTTCGCCATCAAGCCCGACGTCCCTGAGATCAAGCGCGCCGACCGCGCCCTGCTCGCCACCGAGCGCCGGGCGTTCAGCGCCGAGACCTGGCACTGGCCCGAGCTCGAGGGCGTCGAGCCGCTCGACCTCGAGCTCGCGGCGTGGCCGCCCGACGAGGCGGCACGGGCCTTCGCGCGGCGCTTCGCCGAGCTGGACGCCACGCGCTACAGCTCGCGCTCGTAGAAGTACATCACCGGGCCGTCGGGCTTCCCTTCGCGGTTGATGAACCCCAGGCTCTCGTACAGGGCGCGCGCGACCACGTCGTCGTCGCTGGTGCCGAGCTCCATGCGGTCGGCGCCCTCGCGCCGCGCGAGCTCCATCGCCGCCTGCATCAGGGCGCGCCCGAGGCCGCGCCCGCGCCGCGCGGGCACGACGTACAGCTCGGCGAGATAGCACTCGAGCGCGAGGCTCCAGATCGCCGGGCGAAAGCGGAGCACCGCGAGCCCGTCGGGGCCGTCGCCGGCAAGCAGCACCCGCGTCTCGCCCGCGGCAAGCAGCTCGCGGAGCCGGTCGGCGAGCTGCCGCGGCCCCGGCGTCGGCTCGTCGAACTCGCGGTTGAAGTCGTGAAGCAGCCGCCCGATCGCGTCGGAGTCGTCGGGATCGGCCTCGCGCACGGTCACTGTCCGGCAGTCTAGGCAGGCCCGTCCCGACCCCCTGTAGGGTCGCCAGATGCGGTGGCCGGGCGTGGCGGTGGTGACGGTCGCGGCGCTCGTCGTGGGCGCCGCGCCGGCGGGCGCGGCGTCGCCCGCGACGCTGACCGGCAAGCTCACCGGCGCCAAGCTGCCCGCCGCCGGCAAGGGCGTCGTCCCGGTCTACGCGGTGCGGTTGCGCGACGGCCGGGTTGTCGGCGGCACCTACGCGAGCGCCGCCGGACGCTTCACGCTGCGCCCGCCCGCGGGCTCGTATGCCCTCGTTGCCGCGGTCGTGCCCTTCGGCGGCTCGGGGAGGCTGCTGGAGCGCATCGCCGACTTCGTCACCGCCAAGGCGGGCAAGCGCATGGCGCTCAAGCCGACCTTGAAGAAGCGAAAGGCGCGCAAGAAGAAGCACCGCGCGAGCCCGCGCACCGCCCGCGCCGCGTTCGTCAACGTCGACTACCCGGCCATCTGGGTCAAGATCTTCGATGCGCCTCCGGGCGACTTCGCGGTCATGGGGAAGGGCATCGCCGACATGCTCATCACCGACCTCATCGCGACGATCGGCAAGTGCGACGGCGTCGTCGTCGAGCGCGAGCACCTCGACGAGATCATCAAGGAGATCGACCGACAGCAGTCCAAGTACTTCGACCCGTCGACCCGGGTCCAGAAGGGCAAGCTCATCGCCAACAACGGCACGGTCTCCGGCAGCCTGACCGTCTCCGGCGACACGCTGACCGTGTCGGCCACCTACCACGACCAGCGCACCGGCCGCACGAAGACCGTGAGCGTAAGCGGCCCGAAGGACGACATCTTCGGCCTCGAGGAGCGGCTCGTCCCGCTCCTGACCGACGCCATCTGCCCGCACACGCCGAACACGTACGCGGGCAACTTCAACGGGACCTGGACGACGACGCTGAACAGCTACACGGTGACCTGGAGCGGCTCGGCCGTCATCCAGCTCACCGCCGAGCACGGCGCCCCGCCGGCCGACTGGCCCGCCGGCGACTACGCGCACTACTCCATGCTGCGCGGCTCGGTCCACGTCAAGGTCGACGGCACCCGCGGGACCTGCACGGTGCACGGCGAGACCGACATCGCGCTGACCCCCGGGATGTTCGGCGAGGACGCCGTCCAGCACGCCGACAAGCCGTACTACGCCCTGACCATCCCCACCCGCGGCGACGAGGTCATCCCGTACACCGAGACGGGCACCGGCTGCCAGACCAACCCGGAGTACCCGCTCACGGGCCTCCAGTTCGTCTTCACCCCGGCGCCGCTGCAGAGCACGGACGGCAACCTCACGGCGAGCACGTCGTGGGACCAGTTCGGAAGCTCGCACTACACGTCGAGCTTCTCGTTCGCTCCGGCGAGCTGACCGCTCACAGGCGCTCCAGCGCCGCGGCGATGTGGCGGTGCCCGATCGTCTCGTACCCGACGACGGTCACGACGGGCGCGAGCGCCAGCACGACGAGGCAGACCTGCATGTTCACGCCGGCCGCCGCGAGGACGATCGACAGGACCACGAGCGCGGCGGTGGCCGCGATCAGCCCGAGGTGGAACGGGTCGAGCGTTCGCATGAGCACGGAGTACAGGACGTAGAGGACCGTGACGTAGATCGTGAAGGGGATCGCGACGCTGAGGACGGTCGCGGTGGCGCCGATCCGCGCCTCGTCCTCGAGCGTGAACGCGGCCACGTGCAGGCCCGCCCCCATCGCGGCGAGCGCGCCGAAGATGAACAGGTGGCCGTAGCCGAAGGGGAAGCCGCGCTCGCGGTGGCGGACCATCGGCTCGGCCCACGGCACCGCGAAGTACATCCACCAGCACCCGAAGGTCAGGCCGACGCCGGCGATGGCCAGCAGCGCCGCGTCGACGGACCAGCCCGCCTCGCCGTGGACGACCGCGTTGAGCGAGGCGACCGTGCCGAGGATCACCTCGCCGAGCGTGATGATCACGAGCAGGCCGTAGCGCTCGGCGATGTGGTGCGGGTGCCACGGCGTGCTGGCCTTGCGCTCGGCGACGAACGGGCCGCTGAGCTCGAGGACGAGGAGCACGCTGAACAGCGCGAACGTCAGCCCGATCGGAAGGCGCAGGACGGCGAGGACGACCCAGCCGACCTGGGCGGTGCCGATCGTGACCATGTACTTGCGGGCGGCGGGCGCTCGCTGCGGATCGTGTCGGGAGACCTGCCACCACAGGAAGACCAGCGACACGCGCATCACGACGTAGCCGGCGACCATGACGCCGTTGTCGAGCGTGTCGCCGTGGTCGATCGACGCGAACATCTGCGGCAGGCCGAGCGACAGCACGATCACGCCGAGCATCTGCACCATCGTCGCCAGGCGGAAGACCCAGTCGTCGGTGTCGTAGGCCGACGCGAACCACGAGTAGTTCAGCCACGCCCAGCTGACCGCGAACGATGCGAAGGCGAACCCGCCCACGCCGGCCCAGACGTGGTCCTCGGCGACGTAATGGGCGAGCTCGTCGGCCGCCGTCCCGAACGCGACGACGATCGTCAGGTCGTAGAGCAGCTCCAGCGGCGTCGAGGCGCGATGCCCCTCGTCCGGGTTGCGGCCGCTGAACCGGCGTCGATGGTGGGTGCGGTCGGCGAGAGGCGACGACATCGCGGCCGATTCTTACCGCTACCAGCGACGCACCCGCAGCCGCCGCCCGCGTAGCCTGCAGCGGGATGACCCGCCCCGCCGCGGAGTCGTGTGGATCTCCGAGGACGTCGACTGCGACGAACACGGCGATCGCTGGGCCCTCGGCACCTTCCGCGGCTACCACGACACGGGCGACACGCAACGCGATGACGACCGGATCGAGGGCGTCGACGCTGCCGAGGCGATCGCCTGGGGCAAGGCGCGCGCGGACACCGTGCTCATCCGCGCCGGTGAAGGCCCCCACCTCTCGGCCGGCACGCACCAGGCACCGGACGCAGATCCGTGGCCACCGGGAGGCCCCGAGCCGCTCATCCGCCGCCGAGTCGAATCCCACCGCTGGAAGGACCGCACCGAGACCGACCCGCCGATCACGTCGTCGGTCACCTGGGCCGCGGTGCCTCCCCCATCAACCGACCTCGCCGCAGCCCGCGACGACCTCGTCTCAAGCGCCCACGAAGCCGTCGGCGCAGGCATCGAAGTGAGCACGTGGTCGCTCGACACACGGATTGCCGACACCGCGGCCGCGCGCGGCCAGGGCTTCGCAACGCACGGCGCCCCGGTCCCCCACCTCACCCTGCAGGTCGACGCGCCTACGGCCACCACAGCCATCGAGACCTCACGCCCAGGCATCGCGCTGCCCGAGGGCTGGCAACTGGGCAGCGGCCACGCTGAGCCGACCACCGACGCCTGATCGCCCGACCCCACGTCCCGGTGGCGGCGTGATGGCGGGATCGCGGCGTTTTGATGCCCGATCGTGTGCTCTTTGCTCGGGTCCGTTGACTAATCGCGAGACCCGGGTGTAGCGTCGCGTCGAGAGCGATCCGCGTCACGCGATCGAACTCGCAGGTTCGACGTGGGCAGCGAGAGCGCGCGAGGGTGGCCCGTGGTGGACGCCGACAAGCTCATCGGACCGTGGGTGCAGTCGCAGGAGGAAGGCGATCGCGATCGGATCGTCTTGCGCCGCCCGGACTATCCGTTTCCTCCGGCACGGGGACGCGTGCGGATCTCGCTCGAGCCCGGCGGCGAGACGGCGATCCGGCATCCCGGCCCCGACGACCGCAGCGTGCCTGGCTCAGGGGCGTGGAGCCTCTCCGGGTCGCGGCTCGTCATCTCGGGTCCATGGCTGGCCGGCGAGTTCGACATCGCGTCGGTTGACGACCGGATGCTGGTGCTGCACCCCGTTCGAAAGGCGGAATGACGATGGCCGATGAGGATCTACCGACTCGCCGCACATGCGGCACGATGGCGGTGCACGAGCGACTGCTCCGCACCGTCGAGGGATACGCCGACGCGCGTTCCGCCTCTGAGAACCACGCGCTGCGAGCGACGTTCTCGCCGCTCATCGGGCGCACTGGCTGCACGGAGATACCCACCGTCGTGCACGTCGTCTACAAGACCAATGCGCAGAACATCTCCGACGCTCAGGTCAAGAGCCAGATCGACGTCCTGAACGCGGATTTCCGCAAGAAGAACGCCGACGTCTCGAGTGTGCCTGCGCCCTTTGCGCCGCGGGTGGCTGACGCCCGCGTCCAGTTCGCGCTGGCGACGACCGACCCATCGGGAAGCGCGACGAACGGGATCACGCGCACGAAGACGACGAAGGACAGCTTCAGCGACGACGATGGCGTCAAATCCGCCGCCACGGGCGGCGCGGACCCGTGGCCCGCCGACAAGTACCTGAACATCTGGGTCTGCCAGCTCGGCGGCGGTCTGCTCGGATACGCACAGTTCCCGGGTGGCCCGGCGGCGACCGACGGCGTCGTGATCCTGCACTCCGCGTTCGGCACGACCGGCACGGCGGCGGCGCCGTTCGACCTCGGCCGCTCGGCGACTCACGAGGTGGGCCACTGGCTGAACCTGCGCCACATCTGGGGCGACGACGGCACGGGATGCTCGGGCGACGATTTCGTGGCCGACACGCCAAACCAGGGCGGCCCGAACTTCGGCACCCCGGCGTTCCCGACGGTGAGCTGCGGCAACGCCCCGAACGGCGACATGTTCATGAACTACATGGACTATGTCGACGACGTTGCGATGTTCATGTTCACGGCCGACCAGGTGACCCGCATGCAGGCCACCCTGGACAGTGCGCGGAGCACGATCGGCAGAGCGATCCCGTGCGGCCCGAAGCTCCCGGGCAAGGACCCGCCGAAGGACCACCCGAAGGACCTGCCGCAGAAGGAGTTCCCCAAGGACCCGCCGTTCAAGGAGTTCCCCAAGGACCCGCCGCACAAGGAGTTCCCCAAGGACCCGCCGCACAAGGAGTTCCCCAAGGACCCGCCGCACAAGGAGTTCCCCAAGGACCCGCCCAAGGACAAGGACCTGCCCAAGGACCCGCCGCACAAGGAGCTCCCCAAGGACCCGCCGCACAAGGAGTTCCCCAAGGACCCGCCGCACAAGGAATTCGCCAAGGACCCGCCGCACAAGGAGCTGCTCATCGACCCGCCACCGAAGATCTTCGATCCCCCGCCCAAGATCTTCGATCCCCCGCCGAAGGGTTTCGACCCGCCGTTCGGCGCGGGCGGTGTCCCGTTCGTTCTCGCGACACCGGCGGGCGGCGCCCCGGACGTCCGCCAGCACGCCGCGATGCTGTCGAGCGCCTACCAGACGTTGCTCGGCCACTACGCCGGGCTCTACGAGCGGGGGCTGCTCGACGAAGCGGCCTATAGCGCGTGGGGCGAGGCGGCGGCCGCCCACCAGGAGCTCCTGCGAAACGTGGGGGCATAGCCGTGACGCATCCGGCCGCGCCTCGTCGCGCGGCCGGATGCCATGCCGTCCCGGCTCGATGCCGCCATGATCCTGATCCTCAGCTTCCACGACAACGAGCACGTCGAGCGTGTGCTGCGCCACCTCACGTCCGACACGGTGATCATCGACACGGGCCAGTTCCCGTCCGCCGTCAGCCTCAGCGTGCGCTTCGACGACCGGACCCAGCAGCTGGTGCTCGTGCTGCCCGACGGGCGCCGGCTGGACCTGGAGCAGGTCAACGCCGTCTGGAGCCGCAGGATCCGCCCGCTCGGCCTTCACAGCGATCTCGCGCTGGGCACGGCGCAGACGTTCGCCTGGTCCGAGTCGCACGAGGCCCTGACCGGCCTCTGGTACTCCCTCGGCTGCTTCTGGATGAACCATCCGCTCGCTGAGGAGGAGTCCCTACGCAAGATCCGTCAGCTCCAGGTCGCCCGCGAGGTCGGCCTGGCGATCCCGGAGACGCTGATCACGAGCGACCCGACGCAGGCGCGCGAGTTCGTCGAACACCACGGCACGGGCAACGTTGTTCGCAAGGCGTTTCGGAACATCGCCGAGGCGCCTCGTGAGACGCTGATCGTCGCCGAACCCGAGCTGGCGTACATCGACTCCGTGCGCTACGCCCCCGTCATCTTCCAGCGCTACGTGTCGGTGGCGCTCGACCTCCGGGTGACCGTGGTCGAGAATGACGTCTTCGCCGCCGCCATCCGCTCCGAGCCCGCGTATCACGCCGACTATCGCCTCGGCCTCGCGAGCGCGGACGTCACGGCCCACGACCTGCCGGATGAGATCACGACGCGCCTGCTCGACCTGATGCGGGCGCTGCGCATCGGCTTCGGAGCGATCGACATGCGCCTCACCCCCGACGGGGAGTACGTGTTCCTCGAGGTCAATCCCGCGGGCGAGTACCTGTTCGTGACAGAGCGCACCGGTCAACCGATCCCCGCCGCGATCGCTGCCTGCCTGGAGCGACACGAGCTTGGGCACCCCGCCTGATGGTGCTGGCCGGCCACTGCGCCTAGCTGGGCGTCGTCCGAAGCGGTAGTCCGGCGGCGCGGCCCGCGGCGCCGCCTACAGCTCGAGCGCCTCGTTCCCCCGCCGCACGCCCTCGAAGTACGCGATCCCGATCCCGATCAGGGTGCCGGGGATCGCCTCCAGGGCCGTCAGGACGTGCGTGTCGTCCTGCCCGGGGATCGTGGCGCCGTTGACGATCAGGCCGAAGATGATGGCTCCGAGCAGCGCGCCGACGAACGCGCCGACGATGCCGCCCCAGAAGCGATCGGGCAGGAAGATCGTGAAGTGCCAGATGGCCAGGCCCATCATCACCCAGGCGAGCATGCCCATGGCTAGCGGCTCCTCCCGTGGCGGCGGTTGCGCGGGCGCTTGGGCTTCGGCGGGCGCTTGGTCTTGTCGTCCTTGAGCACGAGGTCCTCGGGGGCGAGGTCGGCCGCCGGGTCCTGCTCGGGCTCGGCGGTCGCGGTCGGCGGCGCCTCGACGTGCAGGTCGCGCACCATCTCCTGGAACTCGGTCTGCGACACGCCGCGCTGCGGGTCGTCGGGCTGGGTGAGCCGCTTCGAGGGGCGCACCTTCTCGGGCGGCACCACGTCGACCGGCGCGCCGGCCGCCGCGAGCGCGTAGGCCGGAACCACGCCGCCGTTGTCCTCGGCGATGCGCCGGCGGCGGCGCATGTAGACGGGCTCGCGCTCCTTCCAGTGCGTCAGCACCGGCGAGGCGATGAAGATCGACGAGTACGTGCCCGAGATGACGCCGACGAGCAGGGCGAAGGCGAAGTCCTTCAGCGTGTCGCCGCCGAAGAGCAGCAGGGCGGCGATCGGCAGCGCGGTGCAGAACGACGTCGCCAGCGATCGGGTCAGGACCTCGCTCATCGATCGGTTGACGATCTGCGAGAAGGCGGCACGGGGCATGCGCGGCACGTTCTCGCGCACGCGGTCGAACACGATGATCGTGTCGTAGAGCGAGTAACCCAGGATGGTGAGCAGCGCCGCGACCGTCGACGTCGTCACCTCCCGGCCGAGCAGCGAGTACACGCCGCTGGTGATCAGCAGGTCGTGCATCAACGCGATGAGCACCGGGACCGCGTACTTCCACTCGAATCTCAGCGCGATGTAGATGGAGATGACGAGCAGCGACGCGATGATCGCGATCACCGCGCTCTTGGCCACGGTCTGGCCGAAGGTCGGCCCGATCGTGTCGAAGTCGAAGGACTTGACGCCGAACTTCTGCCGCAGGTCGTTCTGGATCGCCGTGCGCTGCTTCTCGTTGAGCGTCGAGGACGAGATCTGGAAGGAGTTCTTGCCCGCGCCCTGGCCGCTGAGGCGCTGGATCTCGGCGTCGCCGAAGCCGCTGGGCGCGATCGCGTCGCGCACGGCGTTCTCGTCGGCGGAGCGGTTGAGCTCGGTCCGGATGCGGGTGCCCGACTCGAAGTCGATGCCGAAGTTCAGGCCCTTGCCGCCGATGGCCAGCGCGCCGATGAGCAGGATCACGCCCGACATCGAGAAGAACCACTTCGACGCGCCCATGTAGTCGAAGCGCCGGCCCTCGCGCCGGCGACGGGCGCCGAGCGCGGCCGGGCTGTGGATGAGCTTGGAGCGGCCCATCATGCCCAGCACGGCCTGGGTCAGCAGGACCGCGGTGAAGAACGAGACCAGGGTGCCGACGCCCAGGGTGAACGCGAAGCCCTTGACCCCGGCCGTCGCGAGCAGGAAGAGGATGAACGCGACCATGAAGGTCACGACGTTGGCGTCGACGATCGCCGACAGGCCGCGCTTGTAGCCCGTGGCGATGGCGGCCGGGATCGATCTACCGCCGCGCAGCTCCTCCTTGACGCGTTCGAAGATGACGATGTTCGCGTCGGCCGCCACGCCTATCGTCAGGATCAGGCCGGCGATGCCCGGCAGCGTCATCGTGATCGGCACGAGCTTGATGAGCGCGTAGAAGAAGATCGCGTAGACGAGCAGGGCGCCCACCGCGATCACGCCGAGCACGCGGTAGAAGATCAGCAGGAAGAGCGCGACGACGATGAAGCCCGCGATGCCGGCGATCAGGCCCTGGTGAAGCGCCTGCTTGCCGAGCGTCGCCGACACCTGCGACGACGAGATCAGCTGCAGCTTGATCGGGAGCGCGCCGGTCTTCAGCAGGTTGGCCAGCCGCTGCGCGGACTTGATGGTGAAGCCGCCGGAGATCTCCGAGCCGCCGCCGGACGGGATGCCGTTCGGGTACTTCTGCCATTCGATCCGCGGCACCGAGATGAGCTCGTTGTCGAGCACGATCGCGAAGTGCTGGTTGGACGCGTCGGCGGACAGGCCGATCGACTGCTCCTGGCCGCGCTGGGCGAGGATCTTCGTGAACTTCTCCCATGTGTCCGCGCCGTGGCCGGTGAAGTCGAAGGTGACGTTCGGCTCGCCTGTCCCCCCGGTCCCGTTGTCGAAGTTCTGCTCGGGGTTCTTGATGTCCTTGCCGCCGAGGACCGTCTGGTCCTTCAGGACGTACCAGAGGTTCTGCGGCTTGGCGTCCGGATCGGGCTGCTCGGCGCGGACCAGCGTGGTGCCCTGCGGCACTACGACGACCTGATCGGGCTCGACCGTGAGCTTCTTCGCGGCGGCGTCGCGCTGGAGGTCGGCGCGGCTCTCGTCGGGGCCGACGAGGACGCGCTTGGCCTTCTTGTCGACGAGGTAGAGCTTGTCGCCCGAGGACTCCTTGCCGGTGTTCGTGCGCTCGCACTTGGAGCCGCGCATGACCGCGTCGAACTGCGACAGCGCCGGTGGTGCGACGCCCGACCCCGCCGGCACCTGCGCGTTGCTCTTGGTGGCGGCGCTGGGATCGACCTTGCAGTCGGACAGCATGACGCTGCCCTCCCAGTCGTAGAACCACAGCTGGGCCGTGGTGCCGACCTGCGCCGCCGCCTCGTCGGCGTTCTTGACGTCGGGCAGCGAGACGTCGATCTGGTCGGCGCCCGAGCGCTGGATCGCGGGCTCGGCGACGCCGAGCTGGTCGACGCGCTTGCGCATGACGTCGATCGCCCGGTTGACCGAGTCGCCCGTGACCTGCGACTGCTTGGTCGGCTTGCCCTGGTAGATCAGCGAGACGCCGCCCTTGAGGTCCAGGCCCAGGCGCGTCGGCTTGATCGCGATCACCGCGATCGAGCCAACGAGCAGGCCGGCGACCAGCAGCAGGACGAAGAGGTTGCGACGACGGTCGGTCACGGGGAGGCGGCGGACGCGCTACTTCGCCGGGGTGAGAACGAGCAGCAGGCCGCCGTCATCATCGTAGGCGGGAAAGAGGTCGGCTGTCGCACGGGCGGGCAGATCGCCTTCGGCATTGACCTCCACGGGCTTGTTGAGGGCGCGCACGCCCCATTCCAGGACCGTGCCGACGGGGTCGTCGGAGTTCTCGAAGCGCAGGCCGAGCACGTCCTTGACCGGCCGCCCGATGACGCGCTCGTCGTCGAGGCCGGTCAGCTCGAACGAGCCCCGCCCGCAGCCGATGACGCGCCCCTCGGCGTCGCAGACGAAGAACGCCGCGTCGGGCGCCGGGTAGTAGTCGTCGAGCAGCTCGAAGAGGAAGCCGAACCCGCAGCGCGAGCAGCCTTTGGCCTCACGGCGAAAGCCGGCGGTCCGATCGGACTCGGTCGTGCGGTGTCCGCAGTTCGGACAGATGAACAGATGGGCCATGCGTCCCCCCAAGGGTACGCGGTCGCCGACCGCACGCGCTGCTACACATGCGGATGTGTCGGCGGCCGATCCCGAGCCCGTCCCCATCCGTGACCTCGAGGTCGCCGATCGCATCGCGCACGCGGTCCGGCGCGGGCGCTCGGCGGACCGCCACCCCACGCTCGAGCAGGTCGTCGCCGCCTTCGGCGAGCGCGAGCCGACGCCCGATGCCCGCCGGCGCGCCGCCCGCGCGCTGGCGCTGGCGGGCGTGGCCACGGTCCCCGACCTCTTCGAGGCCGGGCCCGGCCAGCGCGTGGTGCTCGAGGTGCGCCGCGAGCGCAGCCGCCGCGCGCTGCTGTTGGGCGTCCTCGCCCTGGCCGCCGTGATCGGCGCGGCCGCGGCGCTGGCCAGCACCGTCGACCTCGGCGACGACACGGCCGGCGACCTGCCGTCGAACACCACGAGCACGACCGCGCCCATCGCCGCGCCGACCACCGAGACGACCGCCCCCACGACGACGGCGAAGACGCCGACCACCGCGGCCAAGCCCAAGCCCAAGCCCAGCGCGGCGCAGCGTCGCCGCACCAGCCGGGCCCGCGCCCGCCGCGCGCGCGCGAAGCGCGCCCGACAGCGCCGCGCGGCGGCCCGCGCGGCCGCGCGGCGCCGCGTGACCGTGCGCCTCACCGCAAGCCAGCCGACGTTCCTGTGCGTAGAGGGCGACGGCCGGCGCCTGTTCGACGGGACGTTGAGCGGGTCGCGGACCTTCCGGGCGCGCGTCGTGCGGCTCAACGTGGGGCTGGGGCCGACGACACGCGTGACCGCCAACGGCAAGGCGGTGCCGCTGAGCGGGAGCCCCACGGGAGTCGAGATCACGCCGCGGCGGCAGTCGACGCTGCCGCTGGGGGCGCGGCCCTGCGCTTAGGGTTGATGTCCGCGCCGGCGGCCCTGTGGTCTGTCCGCTCGCGTTGTTGTCGCGTTTTGGCAGTGAGGGAGGGCCGTCCGACCGGCGCGCGGCCGAAGCGTGCTGGATTGTGTGTCTCCTGGCCACACAAAGCAGCACACTTGCCGCCAAGAGCGGTCGCGCCCACCCTCCCTCACTGCCGTTGGCCGCATACCGCCGCGAGCGCAAGACGGCTAGAACAGCGCCCCCGGCGGCTCCAGCCCGAGGTGCTCATACGCCCGCCGCGTCGCCGCCCGGCCGCGCGGCGTGCGCTGCAGCAGGCCTCGCTGCAGCAGGTAGGGCTCGTAGACGTCCTCGAGCGTGTCCTGCTCCTCGTTGACGGCGATCGCCAGCGTCGACAGGCCGACCGGGCCGCCGGCGAACTGCAGGCAGATCGCGCCGAGGATCTCGCGGTCGAGGCGGTCCAGGCCGAGCTCGTCGACCTCGAGCAGGGCCAGGGCGCTGTCGGCCGCCGCGTCGTCGACCACGCCGGAGCCGCGCACCTCGGCCCAGTCGCGCACGCGCTTGAGCAGGCGATTGGCCACCCGCGGCGTGCCGCGCGAGCGCCGCGCGATCGCCCATGCGCCGCCGTCGTCGAGCGCGACGTCGAGGATCGCCGCCGAGCGGCGCACGATCCGCGCGAGGTCCTCGACGCCGTAGGGCTCGAAGCGATGGTGGATGCCGAAGCGGTCGCGCAGCGGCGACGTCAGCAGGCCGGCGCGCGTGGTGGCGCCGATGAGCGTGAACGGCGGCAGGTCGAGGGTGACGACCTTCGCCCCCGCCCCCTGGCCGATCGTGATCGGCAGCCGGCGGTCCTCCATGGCCGGGTAGAAGGTCTCCTCGAGCGCGCGGTTGAGCCGGTGGACCTCGTCGACGAAGAACACCGACCGCGGCTCGAGCGCCGTCAGCAGCGCCGCGATGTCGCCCTTGCGCTCCAGCGCCGGCCCCGCCGTCTGCACGAACGGCACGCCGAGCTCGCCGGCCACGATCTGGGCCAGCGAGGTCTTGCCGAGGCCAGGTGGCCCGGCCAGCAGCACGTGGTCGAGCGCCTCGCCGCGCGCCGCGGCGGCCTCGATCGACACGGCGAGCTGCTCGCGCAGCCCGTCCTGCCCGACGAACTCCTCCAGGGTGCGGGGGCGCAGCGAGCGGTCGAGCTCGTCCTCGCCGTCGAGCGCGCCGGGCGTCTGGATGCGCTCGACCGTCATCCGCGGGCCCCTCGCAGCGCGCTGGCCAGCAGCTCCTCGGCGGTCTCGCCCTGGGCGTCGGCGAGCAGCGCCTGCGCCTCGGCCGGCTGGAAGCCCAGCTCGAGCAGGCCGTCGCGCGCGACGTTGCGCGGGTCGTCGCCGCGCGTCACCGTGATCGGCGCCGACGACAGCTCGGCCTCGACGCCGACCTTCTCGCGCAGCTCGACGACGATCCGCTCGGCCGTGCGCTTGCCGATCCCGGGCACCGCCTGCAGCCGCGCGACGTCGCCTGCGACGACCGCCGCGACGAGCTCGCGCGGGGTGCCGCCGCTCAGCACCGCGAGCGCCACCTTCGGGCCGACCGACTGCACGCCGATCAGGGCCAGGAACAGCTCGCGCTCCTCCTCGGTGGCGAAGCCGTACAGCGCCAGGGCGTCGTCGCGCACCACCAGGTGCGCGTGCAGCGACACGCGCCGCCCCACCCCCGGCACCTGGCGCAGCGTCTCGGCCGAGACCGCCAGCCGATACCCCACGCCCCCGGCCGTCTCGACGACGACGTGGTCGGGGCGACGAACCGCCACGTCGCCGGCGACGAGCGCGATCATCCGGCCAGCGCCGCCGCTGCCAGCGGCGCGTGGTTGGCGTGGCAGATCGCGACGGCCAGCGCATCGGCCGCGTGGTCGGGCCGCGGCGGCTCGGGCAGCGACAGCAGCGCCTGGACCATCCGCGCGACCTGGCCCTTGCCGGCGCGCCCGGCGCCGCAGACGGCGCCCTTGACCTGCTGCGGGGTGTAGTCGGCGCAGCCTACGCCGCGCTGGCCCGCGGCCAGCAGCACCACGCCACGTGCCTGACCGACGGCAAAAGCTGTGCGAACGTTCTGACCGAAATAGAGTGCTTCGAGGGCGACGGCATCGGGGCGGTGCTCGTCGAACAGCTCCCCCAGCCGCTCGTGCAGCGTCGCCAGCCGGCGCTCCGGCGCGAGCCCCGCCGCCGTCGCGATCACCCCGCCGTCGACGGCGATCAGCCGATTGCCACGGCGAACGACGACGCCGAAGCCGCAGTTGGCCAGGCCGGGATCGATGCCGAGAACCACCATCCGGACGGCATTCTCCGTGGGCGGTCGGATGCCTTCTCGCCCCGCGCCCACGCGGCGATGTAAGGGACCCGACTATCCGTCCACCCGCTAAACGCAAACCTCCATCGCACCGATGAGCCGCTCGTGCTCCTCTGGGCGGATCGTCACGAGCTGCGCCGTGCGCTGGCCCGCGCTCATTCGCGGCTGGCCGGCCTCGAGGCCAAGCTCGCCGACCTCGCCCGCACCGACGACCGCACCGGCCTGCTGACGCTCGACGCCTTCCGCGGCGACGCCGACGCGGTCCTCGCCCACGCCGCCCACGCCGAGCAGCCCGCGTCGCTGGCGCTCGTCGACATCGACCACTTCCGCTCGCTCAACGCGCGCCGCGGCCAGGCCGCCGGCGACGCCGCCCTGCGCTCCGTCGCCGACCGCCTCAAGGCGCTGACGCGCGTGACCGACGTGCTCGGGCGCACGGGCGCCGACGAGGTCGCCGTGCTCATGCCCGGCACCACGCTGTCGGGCGCGCGGACGTGCTGCGAGCGGCTCATCGCCGGCCTCGAGGGCGCCGACATCCCCGGCGCCGGCTTCATCACGGTGTCGGCCGGCGTGGCGACCTACCGCCCGGGCACGACCGTCGAGCGCCTCCTCGCGGCCGCCGCCCGCGGCCTGGACCGCGCGCGCTCCGACGGCGGCGCCCGCACCGCCGCGCGCCCAGCCGAGGGCGGCGTCGATCCCTTCCGCGCCCAGGCGCACGTCATCGAGGCGCTCGCGACCGCCCTCGTCGAGCGCGACCGCTACACCGGCGAGCACTCGGCCTTCGTGGTCGAGATGGCCAAGACCGTCGCGGCGGCCCTCGGCCTGGACGAGGTCGAGATCGAGCGCGTGGGCCACGCGGCGCTGCTGCACGACATCGGCAAGGTCGGCGTGCCCGATCGCATCCTGCACAAGACCGGCCCGCTGGCCGGCGAGGAGTGGGACGTCATGCGCGAGCACCCGGTCATCGGCGAGCGCATCCTGCGCGCGATCCCGGGCATGGGCGGCGTCGCGCGGATCGTCCGCCACGAGCACGAGTGGTTCGACGGCTCGGGCTATCCCGACGCGCTCGTCGGCGAGGCGATCCCGCTCGGCAGCCGGATCATCCTCGCCTGCGACGCGTACCACGCGATGACCTCCGATCGCTCCTACCGCGTCGCGATGCCCCACGCCGACGCCGTGGCCGAGCTCGTACGCTGCGCCGGCACGCAGTTCGACCCGCGCGTGATCAGCGCGCTGGTCGGCTACCTCGGCCAGGGCGAGCCGCGCTTCACGACGTCGCGCTGACGCAGGCGATCGATCCCGACCCAGCAGAAGTCCATCGTCCGCTCGACGAGGCGCTCGCGCGGCACGTCCTGGTGGTCGTACCACCAGTTGGCCAGCGACTGCACCGCACCCGACAGCAGCGCCGCGTGCATCTCGATCGCGTGCGCGCTCTCGTGCGGCGCGTCCGGATCGGCGGCGATCAACGCCGCGATGACCGCCGTCGCCTGGGCCTGCACGCGCTCGATGACGTCGCCCACCTCCGGGTCGGCGGCGTCGCGGAACAGCGCGCGCCAGGCCTCGCGGTGCTCCTCGACGAACGACAGGAAGGCGTCGATGCCGCCGCGCAGGCGCTCCTCGCCCGGCTGCCCGGCGGCGGCGCTCGCCTGCAGCCGGCGGAAGATCTCCTCGACGTGGGCGTTGACCAGCGACGCGTGGAGCTCGCGCTTGGACGCGAAGTGCTCGTAGATCAGCGCCTTGGAGATGCCGGCCGCCTGGGCGATGTCGTCCAGCGAGGCGCCGTGGTAGCCGCTGCGGGCGAAGACCTCCTCGGCGGCCGCGAGGATCGCCTCGCGGCGCAGCGGCGCGGGCATCCTGCGGCGTGGGGCTGGCGCGGCCACGCGATCACCATAAGCTACGCCCACCGTGGGGATCGACTTCGCCGCCGAAGGTCTGCTCGACGGGCTCGAGGGCGACGCGCGCGACGCGCGCGTGGAGCTGCTTGAGCAGCTGGCCGCTGACGGCGTCGGCCTCGAGGAGCTGCGCGCGGCGACGCGCGACGGCCGGCTCGTGTACCTCGGCGCCGAGCGCGTCGTCGGCGGGATCCCGCGCTACTCCACCCGCGAGGTCGGCGAGCGCGCGGGCGTTCGCCCGGAGTTCATCATGGCGCTGCGGCGCGCCAACGGACTGCCGGTGCCGAGCCTCGACGCCGTCATCTGCTCGGAGGCCGACATCGACGCCGCGCAGACCGCCCGCATGTTCCTCGACGCGGGCGTCAGCGAGGAGCAGCAGCTCGCCGTCGTGCGCGTCCTCGGCCGCGGGCTGGCCCAGGCCGCCGAGGTGATGCGCTCGACCGTCCTCGAGCTGGCGCTTCAGCCGGGGGCCAGCGAGGCCGAGCTGTCGCGCCGCTATGCCGAGCAGGTCCACGGCATGATGCCGCTCGTCGGCCCGATGCTCGAGCAGATGATGCGCCTGCACCTGCGCCACTCGGTCCGCACGCAGGCGATCAGCGCGGCCGAGCGCGCCGCCGGGGCGCTGCCCGGCGCGCGCGAGGTGACGGTCGGCTTCGCGGACCTCGTCGGCTTCACGCGGCTGGGCGAGGAGGTCGCGCCCGACGAGCTGGGCCGCGTGGCCGAGCGCCTGGTCGAGCTCGCCGGCGAGCACCTTCGCGACGAGGTGCGGATCGTCAAGACGATCGGCGACGCCGCGATGCTCATCTCGCCCGACGCCCCCGCGCTGCTCGAGGTCGCGCTGGACCTCGTCGACGCCGCCGACGCCGAGGGCCGCGACTTCCCCCAGCTGCGCGTCGGCCTCGCGTCCGGCCCGGCGCTCAACCGCGCGGGCGACTGGTATGGGCGCCCGGTCAACATCGCGAGCCGCATCACGGGGATCGCACGCCCGGGCAGCGTGCTCGCGACGCGCGAGGTGCGCGACGTTGCCAACGCCGCCTACCGCTGGTCCTCGGCCGGAGCGCGCTCGCTCAAGGGCGTCGACGAGCCCGTTCGCCTGTATCGCGCGCGGCGCCTGGCCGGCGGCGAGGACGCGCGCGCGGCCTAGCCGCGAACGGTCGCGACGGGCGGCGCCTCGGCCGGCGGGCGGTCGCGCGGCTCGCGACGCGGGCGGCGCACCGCGCGCACCGACGGCTGGACCAGCCAGGCGAGCGCGACGGCGATGCCGATCACGCTCATCCAGCGCAGCGTCGCGTACAGCCCGATCGCCTCGGCGATCGGCCCGCACACCGCCATGCCCAGCGGCATGAGCCCGAGCGACACGCTGAAGTCGTAGGCGCTCACGCGCGAGATCGCGCGCGCGGGGATCTGCTCCTGGATGCTCAGGTCCCAGAGCGTGAAGAACAGGGCGACGCAGGCGCCCGCCAGCAGCTCGAGCGCGGCGATCCCGACCGTGCCCAGCCCGCTGCCGATGATCACCGCCTGCGTGCAGGCGCCGACCAGCGCGGCCGCGGTCACGACGACCGGGCGATGCAGGGGCAGGCGCAGCGCCAGCAGGTTGCCGCCGATCCCGCCGATCCCGAAGCAGGTGACGATCGCCGCCCAGCTCGACGCGCCGTCGAGGTCCTGCTTGGCCAGCGCCGGCCCCAGGACGACGACCGCCGGCAGCACGAACACGTGATAGGCGGTCATCGCGCCGAGGCCCCAGCCCAGCCACGGGCGCGCGCGGACCTCGTGCCAGCCGGTGCGCAGCCCGGCCAGGAACGTCTCGGCCTCCTCCTCGCCACCGCCGGCCCTCGCGGAGAGCGGCGCGGCGGGGCGCATGCGGGCCAGGCACGCGGCGCTCACCGCGAACGTCGCCGCGTCGACCGCGATCGCCTCACCCGATCCGGCGGTGACGATGATCACGCCCGCGATCGCCGGCCCGGCGACGCTGGCGACGCTGCGCGTCAGCGAGATCATCGCGTTGGCCTCCTGCAGGCGCTCGGCGGGCACCGTCTGCGGGATCAGGCCGATCAGCGCGGGCATGAAGAGCGCGGCCGCGGTGCCGTAGACGAACGAGAACACCGCGAGCATCCACACCTCGGCGTCCCCGGTCAGCAGGAGCACCGCGACGGCGCTCTGCGAGACCGTGCGCAGGATGTCCGAGGCGAGCATCACCCGCCGGCGCCCGATGCGATCCGACCACACGCCGCCGGCGAGGGCGAACAGCGCGAACGGCACGCCGCCCGCGGCCATGACGATGCCCAGGTCCGTCACCGAGCCGAGCCCGAGCACGGCGAACGCGATCGCGACCGGCGTGATGCGGTCGCCTATGACAGAGAACGCCTGTCCCCAGAAAAGGAGCCGAAACGGGCCTGCCTCCCGCAGCGACGCCGGCATCACGGGTTCCAGCTACCCGGCGACACGCTCGAGCACGCTCGCGTCGACGTCGAAATTCGCGTGCACCTCGTTGACGTCGTCGTTGTCCTCCAGCGCGTCGATCAGGCGAATGAGCTTGCCCGCGGTCTCCTCCTCGATGGGGACGCGCGTCTTGGGGTGCTGCGCGACCTCGGAGGATTCCAGCTCGACGCCGGCGCCCTCCAGGGCGGAGCGCGCCGCCGGCAGGTCGGCCGGCTCGGTGAGGATCTCGAAGACGTCGTCGTCGAGCGAGACGTCGAGCGCGCCCGCCTCGATGGCCGGCAGCAGGTCGTCCTCCTCGTAGCGGTTGGCGTCGACGACGATCACCCCGCGCTTGTCGAAGAGGTAGGCGACCGAGCCCGGCTCGCCGAGGTTGCCGCCGTGCTTGGTGAACAGGTGGCGGATCTCCGAGCCGGTGCGGTTGCGGTTGTCGGTCAGCGCGTCGACGAGCAGCGCGACGCCGCCGGGACCGTAGCCCTCGTAGAGGACCGCCTCCAGCGCGTCGGCGTCGGACCCCTCCCCCGTGCCCTTGGTGATCGCGCGCTCGATGTTGTCCTTGGGCATCGAGGCGTCCCTGGCCTTCTGGATCGCCAGCCCCAGTGCCGGATTGCCCTCGGGGTCGCCCCCGCCCTCCTTGGCCGCGACCGTGATCGCGCGCGCGAGCTTGGTGAAGAGCTTGCCGCGGCGGGCGTCGACGATCGCCTTCTTGTGCTTGATCCCTGCCCATTTCGAATGACCGGCCATGGCTGCGATGCTAGCGACGGCGCCTACGGCCACGTCTTCCACGGCGCGTTTCCCGCCGTCCACAGATCGTTGAGCAGGACGGCGTCCTTGTAGGTGTCCATGCAGTCCCAGAAGCCCTCGTGGCGGTAAGCGCGCAGCTCGCCGTCGACCGCCAGCGATTCGAGCGGCTCGCGCTCGAGCACCGAGCCGTCGTGCAGGCGCTCGACCACGGCGGGCTCCATGCAGAAGAAGCCGCCGTTGATCCACTGCTCGGAGCGCGGCTTCTCGCGAAAGCCCCTGACCACGCCGTCGCCGTCGAGGTCGGTCACGCCGAACTGCAGCTCGGGCCGCACGACGGTCATCGTCGCCAGCGCGCCGTGGTCGTGGTGGAAGGCGAGCAGCGCGCGCAGGTCGAGGTCGGCGACGCCGTCGGAGTAGGTGACGCAGAACGTGCCGTGCAGGCGATCGGCGACGCGCGCGATGCGCCCGCCGGTCGGCGTGTCCGGGCCGGTGTCGACGCAGCGCACGCGCGCGCCCGCCGGCGCGCCGGCGGCGACGAAGGCCTCGATCTGCTCGCCCAGGTAGCCGGTGCACAGCACGAAGTCGTCGAACCCCTGGCTGGCGTACAGCGACATGACGTGCCAGAGGATCGGGCGCCCGCCGATCTCCACGAGCGCCTTGGGGATGGCGTGGGTGCGCTCCTGCAGGCGCGTCCCGCGCCCGCCGCAGAGGATGACGACGGTCGGCGCCATCAGGGCGCGCCGACCACGCGGGTGAGCGCGTCCTCCACGCGCGCGTGGAACCGCTCGGCGGTGTGCTCGCGCGCGGTGGTCAGGCCGCCTTCGCGCAGGCGCGCGCGCAGCCCCGGGTCGTCGGCCAGGCGGCGCACGGCGGCGGCGACGGCGGCCGGGTCGTCGCGGGGCACGATCAGCGCGTTGACGCCGTCGCGCAGGTACTCGGCCGAGCCGCCGCGCGCGGTGGCGATCACCGGGCGCCCAAGCCCCATCGCCTCGAGCGCGACGAGCCCCCACGGCTCGTCCGCGCGCGAGGGGACGAGCACGGCGTCGGCCGCCGCGTAGACGTACGGGAGGTGGTTCTGCGGGATGCGGCCGAGCGCGCGCACCCGCGCGCCGTCGCCGGGCTCCGCGGGGCCGGCGACCGTCAGCGTCGCCTGTGGCGGCAGGTGCTCGAGCGCGGCCAGCGCGACGTCGGCGCCCTTGCGCGGGTCCGGCCGGCCGACGTAGAGCAGCGACCACGACCACGGCGGCGCGGGCCGCGGGTTGCGGAAGACCTCGCCGACGCCCGCGGGCACGACCGCCGTCTCCCCCAGCCGCCACGCGCTCTGCAGCGCCCGCGCGCGCAGGAACTCGCTGACGAACAGCCACGTGCCGGCGGCGTGCAGGCGCCGGTGGCGCATGAGCCGGTGCCACTGGTCCTCGCGCGGACCGTAGGTCATCCAGTCGTCGTGCACGACGCCGACGGCCGGCAGGCGGTTCGCGGTGACGAGCGACACCGGCAGCCCGCCCATGGCGAAGAACGCGATCGCGTCGGGCGCGAACTCGCGGGCGTGGCCGGCGACGATCGCCCGGTCGGTGCGCTCCAGGGCGCGACGGTCGCGCCAGCGCAGTCGCGGCCATCCGTGGTCGCGCCAGTACCAGCGCAGCTCGCGGTGCACGTCCTCGTCCTGCTCGCGCGCGTCGGGCGCGAGGACCGTGTCGGTGCAGACCACGCGCACGACGTGCCCGCGCGCCCGCAGCGCACGGACGGTCGCCTGCCACACGAGCTCGTAGCCGCCGAGGTGCTGCGGCGGATAGAGGTTGCCGAGGGTGAGGACGCGCACCCCTGAACGCTAGCCTGCGCCGCCATGCAGGTCCCCTCCGACATCTTCAAGGCCTATGACATCCGCGGTCTCTACGGCGAGCAGATCGACGGCGACGTCGCCGAGCAGGTCGGGCGCGCGTTCGTCCGCGTGCTCGCAGCACTGGCCGGCAAGGCGCCCGGCGACCTGCGCATCGGCCTCGGGCGCGACATGCGCCTGACCGCGCCGGAGCTCAGCGCCCGCAATCGCGAGGGCATGGTCGCCGAGGGCGCGCACGTCCTCGACGCCGGGATGGTCGGGACCGAGATGCTCTACTTCCTCGTCGGCTCGCGCGGGCTCGACGGCGGGCTGATGTGCACCGCGTCGCACAACCCGAAGGCCTACACGGGGGCCAAGCTCGTCAGCGAGGGGGCGATCGCGCTCAGCGGCGAGCGCGGCATCCAGGACATCCGGCGCGTCGTGCAGGGCGGCCTCGGTGTCGCGCCCGGCGGCGGCTCCTTCGAGGAGGTCGACGTCACCGCCGCGTTCCACGAGGCGGCGCTGGCCTTCATCGAGCCGGCCAACGTCAAGCCGCTGAAGGTCGTCGTCGACGGCGGCAACGGCATGGCCGGCCCGATGATCGGGCCGCTGCTCGAGCGCCTCGGCCTCGACCTCGTGACCACGTACTGGGAGCCCGACGGGAACTTCCCCGGCCACGAGCCCAACCCGCTGCTCGAGGAGAACCGCCGCTTCATCGTCGAGAAGGTCCGCGAGACCGGCGCGGACCTCGGCATCGCCTGGGACGGCGACGCCGATCGTTGCTTCTTCTTCGACGACGCGGGCGACTTCGTCGACGGCGACTTCCTCACCGCGGTGCTGGCCGAGCACCTGCTCGCCAAGGACGGCGGCGCGTCGATCCTCTACGACGTGCGCGCGTCGCGGGCGGTGCCCGACACGATCGCGCGCGCCGGCGGCACCGCGCACGCCAACCGCGTCGGCCACGCGTTCTTCAAGACGCGCATGCGCGACGAGGGCGCGGCCTTCGGCGGCGAGGTGTCCGGCCACTACTACTTCCACGGCTTCTACAACGCCGACTCGGGGACGATCCCGGCGCTGCTCGTGCTCGAGAAGCTCAGCGTCGAGGGCAAGACGATGAGCGAGCTGCTCGCCCCCTACCGCTCGCGCTACTTCATCTCCGGCGAGATCAACTCCGAGGTCGCCGACGGCGAGGGCAAGATGGCCGAGCTCGAGCGCCGCTACGGGGATGCTCGGATCTCCCACCTCGACGGCGTCAGCATCGATTACGACGACTGGCACTTCAACGTGCGCCCGTCGAACACCGAGCCGCTGCTGCGCCTGTGCCTGGAGTCGCTCGTCTCGCAGGAGGACATGGAGCGCCGGCGCGACGAGGTGCTGGGGATCATCCGCTCGTGATGCCCGCGCAACACTTTTCGTTGCGCTAGAATGCGAGCCATGCCCGTCGACACCGCCGAGAAGGTCGTCGCGCTCAGCCGCGACTTTCGCTCCCAGCGCCGGCTGGCCGAGCTGCTGGGCGTGAGCCCCGCGCAGGTCACGCGCTGGCGCAACGGCAGCGGCATCGACGACGCCAACGCGCAGCGCGTGGACCTCCTCGAGCTCGCGATGTCGAGCCTGCTGCGCGTCTACTCGCCCGAGGCCGCCGAGGATTGGCTGCTCGGCGTCAACCCGCACCTGGGCGACCGCCGCCCCGTCGACCTCATCCGCAGCGCGCGCACCCGCGAGCTGCTCGACGCGATCGAGGTCGAGGCGGCCGGCGGCTACGCGTGATCCTCTGGCGGGTCCTGCCACACGACCCGGCGGCGGCCCCGAGCGCCGCGGGCGGTGCGCTGTGGTTCCCGCGCGAGCGCCAGGGCGCGGCGCGGCACGACAATCCGCACGCCTACGGCTGCCTGTACGTGTCGGAGGCGTCGTCATCCGCGGTCGCCGAGGCGCTGGCACCGTTTCGCGGCCGCGGTACGGTGGCACCGGCAATGCTCGAGCGCTCCGGTCGACGGCTCTCGCTCGCCGCGCTCGAGCTGCGCGAGCCTGCGGGACTGATCGACCTGGACGAGCCGGCGACGCTCGGCGCGGAGGGCCTGCGCCCGTCGAACATCGCGACGCGGGTACGCGAGCGGACGCAGCGCGACGCGCTGCGCCTCTTCGAGTCGCATCGGGACGCGACCGGACTGCGCTGGTGGTCGACGATCGAGGCGTCGTGGATCAACGTCACGCTCTTCGACCGCGCGCGGCGGCGGCTGCGGGTGCGATCGGTCGAGACGTTGAGCGTCGAGCACGAGGCGGTCGCGGCGGCGGCGAGGCAGGTCGGCCTCGGGCCCCCGCCCGCACCCGTGCCGGGCACGCAGCCGCCAGGAGGGGGGACCCCGTGGGCCTGACCGTCCACGCCCTCCCCGTCCCGACGCCGTTCGCGGTCGGGCGCGTCAACTGCTACCTCGTCGACGACGACCCGCTGGCGCTCGTCGACACCGGCCCGAACTCGGCGACGTCGCTGACCGCGCTGGAGGCGGCGCTCGCCGGGCACGGCCGGCGCGTCGAGGACCTCGGGCGGATCGTCATCACCCACCAGCACATCGACCACATCGGCCTCGTGGCGATCCTCGCGCAGCGCTCGGGCGCCGAGGTCTGCGCGCTCGATCGCCTGGCGCCGTGGCTGGCGCGCTACTCGGAGGTCATGGAGGGCGACGACGCGTTCGCCGAGGCGATCATGCTGCGCCACGGGATCCCCGAGGACGTCTGCTTCGCGCTGCGCGCGGTCACCCGCCAGTTCCGCGCGTGGGGCGCCGCGTGCACGGTCACGACGCCGCTGGCCGACGGCGCGACGCTGCCCTTCGCCGGCCGCGCGTGGCGGGTGCACCACCGCCCCGGCCATTCGCCGTCGGACACCGTCTTCCACGACGAGGCGTCGGGCGAGCTCGTCGCCGGCGACCACCTCATCAAGCACATCTCGTCCAACCCGCTCATCACGCGCCCGCTCGACGGCGGGTCGGGCGCGGAGCGCCCCAAGGCGCTCGTCGCCTACCTGGCGTCGCTGCGCGCCACGCGCGAGCTCGACGCGCGCGTCGTGCTGCCGGGCCACGGCGAGGTCGTCGAGGACCACCGCGCGCTCATCGACGAGCGCTTCACCATGCACGAGCGCCGCGCGCGCAAGCTGCACCGCCTGATCGCCGAGCGCCCGCGCACGGCGCACGAGCTGGCACAGGAGCTGTGGGGCAACGTCGCCGTCACCCAGGCCTACCTCACGCTCAGCGAGGTGCTCGGCCACGTCGACCTGCTGCTCGACGACGGGCGCGTGGTCGAGGAGGAGACCGACGGCGTGGTGCGCTTCGTCGCGGCTTAGCGCCGGTTCACGGCGACCAGGCGCGAGCGCTCGGCGACGTTGCCGGCGCGGTCGGCCGCGATGACGCGCAGGCGCAGGTGCCGCGGCGCGGGCGACGGCAGGAACGAGTCGCCCTGCTGGCGGATCGTGATGTGCACGGTCTTGCCGGCCGGCACGGCGCGGACCGCGTCGGCCTCGGGGACGCTGTCGCCGCCGGGGACGAGGATCGCCGCGAGGACGTCGCAGGACTCCGAGCAGCGAACGCTCAGCCGCACGGGCCTGATCCCGTCGCCGTTGACGCGCATCGCGCGCGGCAGCGTCGCTGTGAGGTGCGGCGCGCTCGTGTCGAGCTGCGCGCCGGCGACCAGGCGATCGGCGCGCAGGCGGGCGGCGTCCTCGATCCACGCGACGCGCGGATCGCCGGCCGCATCGACCCACGCCGCCGGCGCGCCGACGCTGGCGCGCGTCGGGATCGACAGCGTGCGGGCCGGGGTCCACGCGCCGGCGCTGCGCGTGGCGACGAGGATCCGATCGAACCCGGCCGAGAGGTCGAGCACGGGCCAGGCGACGAGCGCGCGGCCGTCGGGCGCGAGTGCCGTGGCGAGCGGCAGGTTGTCGACGTTGGCGTCGGGCTCGTCGCGGCGCGGAGCTGCGAGCCGGCGCGCGGGCGACCACGGCCCGCCAGCGGCGCGGTCGACCGCGAGGACGCCGATGTCGCGGTCGTCTGACGGGTTGACCTGCGGGAAGGCCACGAGCGCGGCGCCGTCCTCGTTCAGCGCGACGACCGGGACGCCGACTCCCGCGAGCGAGGCGAGCGTCACCGGCGCCGCGTCGCCCTCGACCGCGCGCACCGCGAGCCCGTTGGTCCAGGCGGCCAGCGCGCGGCCGCCCGGCGTGACGGCGAGGCCCATCCGCGCGGGGATCTGCGAGTCCTCGCTGCCGCGGTCCCCCACGCCGAGGTCGCGGACGGGTCCCCACGCGCCGCCCGTGGGCGCGCTGCGCGCCATGCGCGCGTGCTCGAGCGTTGGCCGCGTCGCGCCGACGAGCGTCCAGTGCGTCCACGCCGCCGTCGCCGCGCCGGTGGCGTCGATCCCGATGCGCGGCCATGAGTAGCCGGTCTCGAGGAGCGGGCCGGAGTCGAGGACGGTCGTGCGCACCGCCCCGTCAGGCGCGACGACGGCAGCCACGAGCTCGGAGCGCTCGGCATCCTGCACCCACGCGGCCGCCAGCCAGCCGCCGGGCGCCGCGGCGACGGCGGGCGCCGCGAGCGTTGCCGGGTTGCGAGGCGCGCCCACCCGCAGCGCCGGCCCGAACGCGCCGCCCGGCCGGCGGATCACGATCCGCGGCGACGACGACAGGATGTCGCCGGGGACGGCGAGGAAGCCGGCGACCGCGGTGCCGTCGGCGGCCGCCGCGACCGTCGGGCAGACCTGGTCGACGCCCGCCGGGGCCAGCGCGATCCGCTGCCGGGGGGCGTCGAGCTGCGGGACCCTGCGCCGCAGGTAGGCGACGGCGTCGCCCGCTGCCGCGATGCACGTCACCGCGCCGGGTGCCGGCGGCGGCAGCGGATCGGCGGGCACCAGCGCGAACACGCCGCGACGCTACCGCTAGGGCATGATCAGATGCACGTCGCCGAACTCGTGCCAGAGGTAGCCGGCCTGCAGCGCGGCGGCGTAGGAGCGGTAGATCAGGCGCCGGCCCGCGACCGCCTCGAGCATGTCGAGGTGGCTGGCCTCGGGCTCGTGCCAGCCGGTGAGCAGCCCGTCGACGGCGCGCACGCCGCGCTCGGGCGTGACGACCAGGGCGGTCCAGCCCTCCCCCGGCTCGATCGTGCCGTCCGGGCGCGCCGCGGTCTCCAGGGCGCGCACGACGGTCGTGCCGACCGCGACCACGCGCCCGCCCCAGGCGCGCGTCGCCTCGACGAGGCGCGCCGTGGCCGCCGGGACGCGGTAGCGCTCCGGGTACGGCCGCTCACCGCGCTCGGGCGAGGACACGCCGGTGTGGAGGACGACGGGGGCGACCAGCACGCCCTTCGCCACGAGCGCGGTGAGGACTGCGGGGGTGAGGGGGCGCCCGGCGCTCGGCATCTCGGCGCTGCCGGGCTCGATCGCGTAGGCGGTCTGGTAGTCGGCCAGCGGGTGGGCGTCGGGCACGTAGCGGTAGCGGATCGGCGCGCCGTGGCGGCCGAGGTAGGCCAGCAGCGGCTCGGGCAGCTCCAGGCGCGCCGCCCACAACCGCTGGCCGGCGAGGTAGGGCGCCTCGACGTGCGCGCGGGCGCCGCCGGGGAGGTCGAGCGCATCGCCGGCGCGGCCGCCGGCGTAGGGCTCGTCGCCGGCGCGCAGCTCGACGACCCAGCGGTCGTCGGTCGCGCCGGGCAGCGGCGTCGACAGGCGCAGCTCCAGCTCGGTGCCGTCCGTACGGCGCGCGGGCAGCGCCGCGGGCAGGGTGCGCGACGTGTTGATGACGAGCAGGTCGCCGGGCGCGAGGAAGTCGGGCAGGTCGCGGGCGCGCGCGTGCGTGAGGTTGCCGTCGCCGCGCGCGACCAGCATCCGCACGTCGTCGCGGGCCAGGCCGCGGTCCTCGGGCGCGTCGTGGGCCTCGAGGCGCTCGGGGAGCTCGAACGCGTGCTGGGCGCTCAGGCCCACGGGGCCCCCCCTTCGAGCGGCTGCGTGCCCGGCGCAAGTGTGGACGGGGGCGTGGTGACTATGAGGTCGGCGGCGCGGTGGCGACCGCTGGGCAGGTCGCCCTCGAGCAGCGCGACCAGGCCGGGCACGCTCTCCTCGGGCGGCGGGCGATCGGAGATGTCCTCGCCGGGGAACGCCGCCTGGTGCAGCGCGGTGTTCATGTCGCCGGGGTCGAAGGCGTAGACCGCGAGCTCGGGGCGCTCGACGGCGAGCACGCGCGTGAGCTGCTCGAGCATCGCCTTCGACGAGCCGTAGCCGCCCCAGCCCTCGTAGGCCTCGACGGCGGCGTCGGAGGTGACGTTGACGATCCGCGCGCCGGCCGGCATGAGGGGCAGGGCGAGCTGGATCAGCGCGAGCGGGGCGAGCGCGTTGACCTTGACGACCTCGTCGAGGACGTGGAGCGGATGGCGGTCCAGCGGCGGCTGCGGGCTGAGGCCGAGCACGCTGGCGTTGTTGACGAGCGCGTCGATGCGGTCGCCGGCGGCGGCGACGAGCGCGCGGCGGTGGCCGTCGTCGGCGACGTCGCCGACGAGTGCGGTGACCTCGGTCTGCGCGGCCAGCTCGCTGCGGGCCGCCTCGAGCGCCGCGGCGCCGCGGGCGTCGATGACCAGGCGCCAGCCGCGCGCGGCGAGCGCCCGGGCGAGCGCGAGCCCGAGGCCGCGGGAGGCGCCGGTGATGACTGCGGTCTTCGGCATGCCACGACGGTACGTCGCGCCCCGCCCGGCCGGTATCGGGAATAGGTCCTAGGACTCGTGGTCCACGAGCCCCTCGCGCACCGCGTACAGCGCCGCCTGCGTGCGGTCGGTGAGGTTGAGCTTCGCCAGGATGTTGCTGACGTGCGTCTTGACCGTCTTCTCGGCCACCCCGAGCTCGAAGGCGATCGCCTTGTTGGCCCGGCCGCGCGCGATCAGCGCCAGGACCTCGCGCTCGCGCTCGGTGAGCGGGTTGTCGGCCGGCGTGCGCGCGTCGTCGCGCGAGACCTCGCGCACGAGCTCCTCGACGACGGTCGGGTGCAGCAGCGTCCCGCCGCCGTGGACGGTGCGGATCGCACCGACGAGCTCCTGCGGCTGGACGTCCTTGAGCAGGTAGCCGGCGGCGCCGGCGCGCACGGCCGGCAGCATCTTGTCCTCGTCGACGAAGCTCGTGAGGACGATGACGCGGGTCGCGGGCGTGCTCGCGCGCATGCGCCGGATCGCCTCGATGCCGTCGACGCGCGGCATGACGAGGTCGACGAGCGCGACGTCGGGCGTCAGGCGCTCGACGGCGCTGACGGCCTCCTCGCCGTCGGCGGCCTCGGCGACGACCTCGACGTCGTCCTGCAGGGCCAGGAACGCGCGCAGGCCCTCGCGCACGACGGCGTGGTCGTCGGCGATGAGGACCCGGATCACCGCGGAACCTCGAGCGCGATCGTCGTGCCGGCGCCGGGCCGCGAATCGATGGTCAGCGTGCCGCCGAGCGCCCGGGCGCGCTCCTCCATCGACGTCAGGCCGAGACGGCGCGCCCTGAGCCCGGGCGCGGCCGGATCGAAGCCGACGCCGTCGTCGGCGACGGCCAGGCGCAGGCGGCCGTCGCGCGCCTCGAGGCTGACGTCGACGCGCGTGGCGTGCGCATGGCGCAGCGCGTTCTGCAGCGCCTCCTGGGCGATGCGCAGGACCTCGCCGGCGCGGGCGCCGTCGCTGTCGCCATCGCCGTCGACGTGGAGCTGCACCTCGTGGCCGTGGACGCGCTGCAGCACGTCGACGTGCTTGCGCAGCGCGGTCGCCAGGCCCTCGCTCTCGACCGCCGGCGGGCGCAGCTCGAAGATCAGCGAGCGCAGCTCCTCCATCGCCTCGCGCGTGAGGCCCTGCAGGCGCTGCAGCTGCCGCTTCGCCTCGGCCTGGTCGCGGTCGAGGACGGTCGCGGCGGCCTCGGCGGTGAGCGTGAGGCCGAAGAGCTTCTGGGTGACCGAGTCGTGCAGCTCGCGCGCGAGGCGGTTTCGCTCCTCGACGATGCTCAGCTCGCGGCTGCGCTCGTACAGGCGGGTCTTCTCGATCGCGATCGCGGCGTGGACGGCGAGCATCTCGATGAGCTGCTGGTCGGACTCGTCGAAGTCGCCGGCGTTGAGCTTGTCGGTGAGGTAGAGCGCGCCGACGATGCCGCTGCGCGCGACGATCGGCACGCCGAGGAACGAGCGCATCTGCGGGTGCGCGGCCGGCCACCAGCCGCGGAAGCGCGGGTCGCGGCGGACGTCGCCGGTGCGGTAGGGCACCGGCGAGGTGAGCATCGCACCGAGCAGGCCGTGCTGACGCGGCAGCGGGCCCATCGCGGCGATCAGCTCGTCGCTCATGCCGGAGGTGATGAACTGGGCGAAGCCGCCCTCGCCGTCGGGGACGCCGATGGCCGCGTAGCGCGCGTCGACGAGCCCGCGGGCGGCGTGCGCGAGGCGCTGCAGCATCGGCTCGATCGTCTCCTCGGCGGCGATCGCGAGCACCGCGTCGTTCATTGCGCGGAGGGCTGCGCTCTGCTGGTCCATCTCGTGTTCGAGGATACGAGCGCGTGGAGCTCGCGGGCGGTTCGGTCCCACGTGAACTCGGCGGCGCGCCGCGGGCCTGCCTGGCGCAGGGCGTCGTCTTGCATGGCGGCCTCGACCTGGTCGGCGATGTCCGTGGGGTTGTGGGGGTCGGCGTAGCGGGCCGCGTCCGCGCACGTCTCGGGGAGCGCGCCGGCGCGCGCGGCGACGACCGGGACGCCGCAGGCCATGGCCTCCAGGCAGGTCAGGCCGAAGCCCTCGTGCAGCGACGGCAGGACGAAGGCGCGCGCGCCGGCGTAGAGGCCGGGCAGGTGGTCGTCGGGGACGTGGCCGAGCGTTCTGGCGACGTGCCGCTCGGCTTCGAACTGAGGGCGCGCGCCGCCCGCGGCGACCAGCTCGATGCCGTTTGCCGCCAGGCGGCGGGCCGTGGCATCGAGGGCGGCCAGGTTCTTGCGCCTGGTGTCGCTCGCCACGGTGAGGACGTATGGCCGTTGGAGGTTCAGCGCGGCGCGCGCCGGCTGGGGGTCGGCGTCGGGACGGAAGCGCTCGTCGACGCCGCCGGGGACGACGTGCGCGTCAACTCCCAACAGCTCGCGCAGCTCGATGCGCGAGAACTCGCTCACGGTGATGACGATCCGCGCCCGCCTTGCGATGAGCGGCAGCACGGCCCGCTGCCAGCCCGCGTAGAGCGGCGAGTACCAGCCGGGCTCGCGCAGCGCGGCGGCGTCGTGGATGACGACCGCGTTGCGCGGGAAGGCGAGCGGCGCGAGGTTGGCGGGGTTGAGCAGCACCCGCGCGCTGCGGGCCTTGAGCGGGAGCACGGCCTGCTCCCACGCGTGGCCGGCGCGGTGCGCGAGCGCGGCGGGTGGGCGGATGACGTCGTAGTCGCCGAGCTGTGGCAGCCGCCGGGCGAGCTCGCGCGCCCACCGCTCGACGCCGCCCAGCTCCGGCCGCGTCGCCGCCCGCGCGTTGAGCGCGATCACCGGATGTCGGCCAGGTGCGCGACGTTGGCGACGTCCTCGGGCTCGTCGCTGGGCCCGGCGTCGAACCACGCGTCGAGGATCTCGGCGAGCTCGGCCTGCGAGGTCGAGCGCAGGCTCAGCGCCAGCACGTTCGCGTCGTTCCACTTGCGCGCCCCGGCCGCGGTCTGCGCATCCACGCACAGCGCGGCGCGCGCCCCGGCCACCTTGTTGGCCGCGATCGACGCCCCCGTCCCCGTCCAGCAGCACACCACCGCCTGCTCGGCCCGTCCTTCGGCGACGTCCTTGGCCGCCGCCTCGGATGCCCACGCCCAATCGTCGCGCTCCCCATCGTTGAGCGCCCCGTGCGCGAGCACGTCGTGCCCACGCTTGCGCAGCTCCTCGACGACGGCGTCGGCAACGCCCACTCGTTCGTCGGCGGCGACGGCGATGCGCATGGGTCAATTCTGAAGCAAGGCCCGCAGCCGCCGCAGGATGGTGGCGTCGGGGATGCGCCACGTGAACCTCACGACCCTCAGGCCGATGGCGGTGAGGGCGGCGTCTTTGGCGCGGTCGTTCTCGTAGGCGGCTCTGTGGCCGTGAGCGCGCCAGCTGTCGGTCTCGACGACCAGCCGCTGCTTTGGCCAGAAGAAGTCGACCTCGCAGTGGCCGTAGTCCGGGGCAGTGAGGGGGTGGTTGACGAGCGGCTCGGGCAGCCCGGCGTTGCGGATCAGGCGCAGCATGCGGACCTCCCAGTCGCTGCGGGTGACCTTCGGTTCGCGCGCGGTCGCGTGCGGCCAGGGCCGCTGCTCCTCGGTGCCCGTTGGCGCGTGCCAGGAGCGCCTGGATGGCGCGGTGGTCGTAGAGCTGCAGGAACAGCGCCTGCGCGAACGCTCGCTCCAGGCGGTCTTCGCGCACCGTCGCGGCCAGGTCCAGCAGCGTCCGCGCCACCGTCGTGACCGGGATCGCTTCGTGGGTGGTGGTGTCACGGGCATCGAGGGATCGGGCCCTGTGCAGGCGGATGCCCCGAGCACCCGCCCGCGAGCGCGGCGCGGTCACATCCACCTGTGCCTGGTCGCTGCCCAGCAACCCCCAATGCGCCGCCGCACTGCGATGGCTGAGCACCGCGCCGGGCCCACACGCCAGCACCGCCGCCAAGAAACGCCCCTCGCGCCGCAGCACACCGTGGCCCACGGCATAGACGCCGCGGTGCAGGACGTGCAGCCGTCCACGCCGCAGCCACGTGTCGATCGCCGCGGTCGTGATCGCCGCATCGCGCAGCTGCGCGCGACCGACCACACCCCATTGCCCCGCAGCGAGCTCGATGAGCGCCTCCCACCGGGGTGGGCCGGGTTGACGGGCACTATGACTGCCAAGACCGCCCACCCCCGGAGCATCCCCAACCACCCGCCACACGGGACACCCCAAACGCAACAACTCTGCGCAGACTCACACCCGTCACTGCCCCGACCGCGCGCGGCGCGGCCGGCGCCCGCGGAGAACCAACGCGCGCGATATCGTCGGCCCGTGACAACCGCCGCGGCGTCCGAAGCCGACATCCTCGCCGTCGGCCGTGACCTGGCCGCCGCGCTTCCCGGCGCGAGTCGTAACCCGATCAAGGCGATCGATGAGCGGGCGATGGAGCTTGCGTCGCAGGACGCGGAGCTCAGGGCGGCGCTCTTTCGCTTCGTCGACGTCGTGCCCGCGTGCCGGTCGCTCGACGACCTCGCCAGCCACCTGACCGGCTTCCTCGAGGAGGTGGGCGACCGCCCGCCGCCGCTGCAGGTCGCGATGCGCATGTCCGGCTCCAAGCCGGGGCGGGCCGCCCTGGGCGCGGCCGCGGCGGCCGGCGTCAAGCACATGGCCCACCGCTTCATCGTCGGCGAGACGCCGCGCGACGCGACCGGCGTGCTCGAGGAGCTCTGGCGCAAGGGCGTGGCGACGAGCGTCGACCTCCTCGGCGAGGCCACCGTCACGAGGGCCGAGGCCGACCGCTACGCGGCGCGATGCTGCGAGGCGCTGGACGGGCTCGTCAGCGTCTACCGCAAGCTGCCCGAGCGACCGCTGCTCGAGCGCGACAGCGCCGGGCGCATCCCGCGCGAGAACCTGTCGGTGAAGGTGTCCGCGCTCACGCCGCTGCTGCGGCCGGACGCGCCCGAGCGCGGCAAGCGCGACGCCGCCGGCCGCCTCAGGGACCTCCTGCGCCGCGCGCGCGAGCTCGACGCCCACCTGCACATCGACATGGAGTCCTTCGACTCGCGCGAGGCGGTCACGGAGCTGGTCCTCGAGCTGCTCTCCGAGGATGAGTTCGAGGAAGGGCCATCCGCCGGGCTCGTCCTGCAGGCCTACCTGCGCGACAGCCCCGACACCTGCGAGCAGATCGTCGCGTGGGCGCAGCAGACGCCGCGCCGCTACCCGCTGCTCGTGCGCCTCGTCAAGGGCGCCTACTGGGACCACGAGATCGTCGAGGCGCGCCAGCACGGCTGGCAGTCGCCGGTCTTCGAGGTCAAGGCCGAGTCGGATCGCAACTTCGAGGCGCTCACGACGCGGCTGCTCGAGGCCCGCCCGAGCACGCGGGTAGCGATCGCGTCCCACAACCTGCGCTCCATTGCTCACGCTCTCGCCGCCAATAGAGCGATGGGTGGCGATGACGCAGATGTGGAGATCCAGGTGCTGAGAGGCCTGGGCGACGACCTCCAGCAGGCCCTCGCCGCCCGCGGCCTGCGCGTGCGCACCTACTGCCCCGTCGGCGACCTCGTCGCCGGCATGGCCTATCTCGTCAGACGGCTTCTCGAGAACACCGCGAACGAGAGCTTCCTTCACGAGCAGGCCGCCGGCCGGCCAATCGACGAGCTCCTGGCGGCGCCGTGACCGATCTGCCGACCTTCGTCAACGAGCCGATCGGCGAGCTGCGCCGCGCGGCGGTCCGCGACGAGCTGCAAGCGGGCATGGCCAAGCTCGAGCCGCGGCTTCCGATCAAGGTCCCCGTCTGGATCGGCGACGGCGAGCGGTACGCGGAAGAGCTGACCTCGGAAGATCCCGGCGATCCCGACCGGGTCGTTGCCCTCAGTGCCACATCCACGGCGGCCGAGGTGAACGCGGCGGTGGAAGTGGCGGCGCAGGGCTTCCGCAAGTGGGCGGCCGTGCCAGCGGCCCGCCGTGCGGAGATCTTGGTGCGCGCCGCCGCATGGCTGCGCGAGCGCCGCGCCGAGCTCGCCGCGCTCGAGGTCCGCGAGTGCGCCAAGCCCTGGGGCGAGGCCGACGCCGACGTCTGCGAGGCCATCGACTTCCTCGAGTTCTACGCGCGCGGAGCCGTCGCGCTCGACCGCGGCAAGGCGCTCTTCCAGGTCCCCGGCGAGCGCAACGAGATGCACTACGCGCCGCGCGGCGTCGTGGCCGTCATCTCGCCGTGGAACTTCCCCATCGCGATCCCGATGGGCATGACGGCCGCCGGCCTGGCCACCGGCAACGCGGTCGTGCTCAAGCCGGCCGAGCAGGCGCCCGCCTGCGGGTGGATCGTCGTGCGCGCGCTGCGCGAGGCCGGCGTTCCCGCCGAGGCGATCGCGCTGCTGCCCGGCGAGGGCGATGCCGGCGCCGCGCTCGTCAAGCACCCCGGCGTGCACACGATCGCCTTCACCGGCTCGGGGCCCGTCGGCCTCGAGATCATCCGCACCGCGGCCGAGCCCGGCACGCGCCACCTCAAGCGCGTCGTCGCCGAGATGGGCGGCAAGAACTGCATCATCGTCGACTCCGACGCCGACCTCGACGACGCCGTCCCCGCGATCGTCTCCAGCGCGTTCGTCTACGCCGGCCAGAAGTGCTCGGCCGCGTCGCGCGTGCTCGCGCACGAGGCGATCGCCGACGCGCTGCTCGAGCGCGTGGCCGGCGCGGTCGACGTCCTCGTCGTCGGCCAGGCCGACGCCTTCGGGATCGACGTCCCGCCGGTCATCGAGCGCGACGCCCAAGAGCGCGTCGAGCGCTACCGCGCGCTGGCGCGCGAGAGCGGCCTGATCGCCGCAGAGCGCACCACCGACCTGCCCAACCACGGCTGGTTCGTCGCCCCGACCGTGGCCGCCGACCTGCCACAAGACTCCGCCGTCCTCTCCGAGGAGATCTTCGGCCCGCTGCTGGCCGTCGAGCGCGTCAAGAGCGTCGACGCCGCGATGGAGCGCGTCGAGGAGCTGCCGTTCGCGCTCACCGGCGGCCTCTTCTGCCGCAACCCGCACACCGTCGATCGCGTCGTGCGCCGCAGCCCGGTCGGCAACCTGTACGTCAACCGCCCTATCACAGGCGCGATGGTCGGCCGCCAGCCGTTCGGCGGCAATCGCCTGTCGGGCACCGGCACGAAGGCCGGCGGACCCGACTACCTGCTGCATTTCGTCGAGCCGCGCGTGGTCACCGAGAACACGGTGCGCCACGGGCTGGTCATCTAGCGCGGTACACGCCCACCCACACGTCGCACATCTGCCAGGCGGCGAAGGCCCCGAGCAGCACGATCCCCGCGTGCCCGCGCGCGAAGCCGGTCGCGAGCAGGCCGACCGCCATCGCCGCCCACGCCGCGAACAGCACGCCCTCGGCAGCCGTCCAGCGCGAGCAGAACCGGCGCATGGCGCGACGCTACCAACGGACTTGCACGCACGCCTAGCCGCTCCCGTTGCGCGCCGCCCGCACCTGCTCGAGGAACGCGCGGTGCAGGCGATCGTCGTCGCCCAGCTCGGGATGGAACGAGATCGCCAGCAGGCTGCCCTCGCGCGCCGCGACCGGGTGGCCGTCGACCGCGGCGAGGACCTGCACGTCGGGCCCGTGCTCGGCGATCCACGGCGCCCGGATGAAGACGGCGCGCACGGGGCCGCCGTCCATGTCGGGGAACTGGAGGTCCTCCTCGAAGGAGCGCACCTGACGGCCGAACGCGTTGCGCTCGGCGACGATGTCCATCAGGCCGAGGTGCCCGCGGTCGAGCAGGATCAGGCCCGCGCAGGTGCCGAAGATCGGCTTGCCCGCCGCGTGGAAGGCGCGCAGCGGATCGGCCAGGCCCTCGCGCTCGATGCCGAGCGTCATCGTCGTCGACTCGCCGCCGGGCATCACGAGCCCGTCGAGACCTTCGAGGTCGGTCGGCGTGCGGACCTCGCGCACCGAGGCGCCGAGCGCGCGCAGGACGCGCGCATGCGCGGCGAAGCCGCCCTGCAGGGCGAGGACGCCGACGACCGGCGCCGGGCTCACCAACCTCTGCCGGCGAGCAGCTGACCCTCGTCGAGCTTGCGGGCCTCCAGCGACTGCATCGCCGGGCCGAGGCCCTCGCTCGCGCGCGCGACGCGCTCGGGGTCGTTGAAGTGCGTGGTCGCCTCGACGATGGCGGCGGCGCGGGTCGCCGGGTCCGAGGACTTGAAGATGCCCGAGCCGACGAAGACCGCCTCGGCGCCGAGCTGCATGACCAGCGAGGCATCGGCCGGGGTCGCGATGCCGCCGGCGCAGAACAGCGGCACGGGAAGCTTGCCGTCCTGCGCGACGCCGCGGACGAGGTCGTAGGGCGCGCCGTGCTCCTTGGCCGCCGTCATGAGCTCCATCTCGCTGAGCGTGCCCAGCCGCTTGATCTCGCCGGTGATCGCGCGCAGGTGGCGGACCGCCTCGACGATGTCGCCCGTGCCGGCCTCGCCCTTGGAGCGGATCATGGCCGCGCCCTCGCCGATGCGCCGCAGCGCCTCGCCGAGGTTGGTGGCGCCGCAGACGAACGGGATCGCGAAGGCCCACTTGTCGATGTGGTGGGCCTCGTCGGCCGGCGTGAGGACCTCGGACTCGTCGACGTAGTCGACCTCGAGCGCCGCGAGCACCTGCGCCTCGGCGAAGTGGCCGATCCGCGCCTTGGCCATGACCGGGATGCTCACGGCCTCCTGGATGCCCTTGATCATCGCGGGGTCGCTCATGCGCGCCACCCCGCCGTCGCGGCGGATGTCGGCGGGCACGCGCTCGAGCGCCATGACGGCGGCGGCACCGGCGTCCTCGGCGATCTTCGCCTGATCGGCGTCGACGACGTCCATGATGACGCCGCCCTTGAGCATCTCGGCCAGCCCGGCCTTGACCCGGAAGGTCGCTTCGTCTCGCATCGTCACCCCATCATAGGGGCGCATACGCGCCGGTTTACTTCAGGCGGAAAGCTTTGATCCGATCGGCGTACTGCTCGGCATCGCGGCTGTACACCCCGTATGCAAGCGCCTGGATCAGCGACAGCAGCGCGGTGTGCGAGCGGACGTAGGCCGGCGAGTTCGACGAGTAGTACAGCCGGATCTGCGCGAGCTTGGCGACCTCGCTCAAAGTCGCGTCGGTGATCGCGACCGTGCCCGCCTTGCGATGGCGCGCGAGCTTCATCGCCCGCACGACGAGCGGATGCGGGCGCCCGGCCGAGAGGCCGACGACGAGCATCGTGTCGTCGATGCGCCCCAGGCGGCTCAACGCCTCCTGCGACGGGCTGGCCACGATGTCCGCCTGCAGGTCGAGCAGCATCAGCAGGTGGCGCAGGTAGGAGGCGAAGAAGGCCATCTGGTCGGTGCCGGCGATCAGCACCCGCCGGGCGCCGGCGATCGCGTCGATCGCCGCGTCGACGTCCGAGCGCGACATCTTGCGCGCCGTCTCCTCGACGTTGACGTGATCGGCCGCCACAGCGGTCTCGAACTCGCTCTGGTCCAGCGAGAACAGGGGCTCGGCCGCGGCGGCGCCGTTCGTGGCGCCGATGAGGCCCGCGGCGACGCGGCGGCGGTACTCCTCCCGCGCCTGCCCCTGAAGCTCCGGGAAGCCTTCGAACCCGAGCGCTTGCGAGAAGCGCACGACGGTCGACGAGGACGTGTTCGCGCGCCGCGCGAGCTCCTCGGCGGTCTGGAAGGCGACCTCGTCGAGGTGGTCGACGATGTACTGGGCCACGTCCTTCTGCGACCGCGAGAACTCGTCGAAGCGAGCCTTGATGTAGGCCGAGAGGGTCTGGTGGCCGGCGGCCTCGATCGGAGCCGCCGGGCTGTCCGCTGCCGTGCGCTTCATGGGCACGCTTCCATTCGACGGACCCAGCGAGCGTTCCTCCCCGGCGGGCGTGACAGCATGCGCCGCGTGGAGCGCGCCCTGCTGCTGGCACCCGACCGGATCGCCCGTGCGGCAGCCCGGATCGCAAGCCAGCCCGAGCAGCGCTGGATGCTGCGCCAGCCGCGCGCCGTGCGGCTCTCCTACGTCGCCAACGTGCTCGACCGCCCCCACGACGCGCACGCCGAGCAGGCGTGGATGCTGGCCCAGGGCGACGCCGTGCGCGAGAGCTACGTACGCGAGGTGCTCCGAGCCCACTGAAACGTCGCTCACAGTCTGAGAAAGCGATCGCGCGCGCGGCCGTCTGGCTCCTCATGACCCCCATGAAGATCACCCTCGCCGCCGCCCTCGTGGCGGGCGCGCTGGCCGCCCCCGCGGCCCACGCGGCCGCCCCGCTGCACTGCGGCGCGACCATCAAGCACTCGACGAAGCTCACCCAGGATCTGACCAACTGCCCCGGCGTCGGCCTGCGCATCGGCGCAGACGGCATCACGCTCGACCTCAACGGCCACACGATCGCCGCGGCGGCCAAGCGCAACCCGACCGCCCACGGCATCCTCAACGTCGGCCACGATCACGTGACGATCAAGGGCGGCACGGTGAAGGGCTTCGGCGCCTATGGCGTGCGCCTGGCCGGCGTCCAGCGCAACCACGTCACCGACATGAAGATGACCGGCAACTTCACCGGCATCGGCCTCGTCGAGTCCTCGCACAACCTCGTCGAGCGCAGCGCCATGACCGGCTCGCGCTTCGTCGGCGTCAACCTGACCGGCGGCACCGCCAACCGCGTCGTCCACAACCAGGTCGCAGGCAGCGTCGGCCCCGGCGTGCTGCTGCAGACCTCGGTCGCCGATCACGGCAGCCACAACCGCGTGATCGAGAACGCGATCGACGGCAACGGCATCCAGGTCAACCCCGGCCAGGTCGCCGCCATGATCGCCCGCAACACGATCCGCTCGGCGGGCGACGGCATCGTCATCTACGAGCCCTCGACGATCCTGCAGGGCAACGCCGCAGCCGTCAGCGCGCCCAACGGCGCCGTCAAGCGCTGACACGCGGCCGCTGCGGCTGTGCTTTCCGCTCGCCGCAGCGGCGCCGCGCGGCCAGGGCATTGAGGGGAACGGGCGCGACCGCCTGCGCCGGCGCGCGCCGTGGTCCCCGTGCGCTGTGTCTGCGCACTGGCGCGCGCATTCCTGCGCCGGGCGCGCGTGTTCTGCAACACCTCGCGCCGAGATGGCTGCGGGCTGTTGCGAACTGGGTCGGTTAAGCCTCGGAAACCGCGGCTAACCCGGCCCAGTTCGCGAGAGCGCGGGCGGCGGCGGGGCGAGAGTGTTGTGAAACACGCACGGCGGCCGGGAGCGGCGGGCCAGCGGCCTCGCGGCGGGCCAGCGACTCCGGGCCGCAGGGCCGCCCGCGACGGGGCATGCCGCCACGGCGGCGCAACCACAGCGGCCTCTCCCCCTCGGTGCCCTGGCCGCGCTGTGCGGGCGCGGCCACGCGGAGAGGGCGGACCGCGGCGCGTAGAAGCGCCATTTCGGGAAGGCCACGGGCGCCGGCAGCGTCGAAAGACGTGATGGCCGGCGTCCGGGTCGGCCCGACCGCGCGGCGCTCCCCGCGCAAAGGAGGCTCGCATGCGTGCGATCCATCCTCGATCCCGATTCGGGATCGTCCTCGCAGCATCGATGGCGCTCGCCCTGGCGCTTGCTGGGCCGGCCGCCGCCCACGGCGGGGGCAAGGACGCCAACGTCTACAAGAAGCGCAACCTCGTCTCGGACATCGACGGGGTCGCGCGCATCACCGACCCAAACCTCGTCAACCCGTGGGGCCTGTCGTTCGGGCCGACCACGCCCGCGTGGGTCGCTGACAACGGCAAGGACGTCTCGACGCTGTACTCGGGCGGCGTCCGCAAGAGCATCCCGGTGACGCTGCCCCTCGTGGTCTCCGTCCCCGGTGGTCCGACGGGAACGGTCTTCAACCCGACGGGCGGGTTCAAGGTCAACGGCGCCCCCGCGCGCTTCCTCTTCGACACGGAGGGGGGCCAGCTGCTCGCGTGGAACGCGGGCACGGCGGCACAGGTCGTCGCGACCACGCCGGAGGCCATCTACAAGGGCCTGGCCATCGCCGGCAATCTCCTGTACGCGGCGAACTTCCACGCGGCCACGATCGACGTCTTCAACGACGCCTTCATGCCGACCACCGTCCCAGGCGGCTTCGTCGACCCCAACCTGCCGAAGGGCTTCGCGCCCTTCAACGTCCAGGAGATCGCGGGGCGCATCGTCGTCGCCTACGCCAAGCAGGACGCCGACGCCGAGGACGAGGAGGCCGGCGCCGGCCTGGGCTACGTCGACGTCTTCGACACGCGCGGCCACCTGCTCCGGCGCCTGATCTCGCAGGGCGCCCTGAACGCCCCGTGGGGCCTCGCGCTGGCACCGCGGCACTTCGGACCGTTCAGCGGCGACCTGCTCGTCGGCAACTTCGGCGACGGGGCGATCAACGCCTACGACCCGCGGACGGGCGCCTTCGACGGCTCGCCGAAGAACAAGGACGGCAACCAGATCAAGATCAACGGGCTGTGGGCGCTGCGCTTCGGCAACGGCGTCATCGGCACCCCGCAGACGCTGCTCTTCACCGCCGGCATCGGCGACGAGGACCACGGTCTCTTCGGCGAGATCGTCGTCCGCGGCAGCGGCGAGTAGCCATCCGTTAACCAAACGCGTCCGGCATGGATGCCGGACGCGTACGGACGGTGCGCTGAGGATGCGGCCTGGCGCAACCGTCGACGAAGGATGGGGGCGGGGGTTATGGCGCCAAACCCGATCCTCCGTGGTCCGGCCGCTTTACCCGGCTCGCCCGCTCCACACACCGGAAGATGGCGCATCGGCAGCGTGGGAAACGGTACCCTGACGCCTCGGCGCCCGATAGCGTTTCCCATGGCCTCCGGCCGGGAACAGTTGTCCGTTTGCGTTTGCGCGCAGACCGGCAGGGGTAGCCGAACCGCGCCAAACGTCAGGAGCTGGGGGCAGGATGAGCAAGACCGCCGCAGTCGCCGGCAAGGTGGAGACCACACGGACGAACGGAGCCGCCACGCGATCGGGTGACGAGGACGAGGTCCTTCGTCGCCTGGAAGCGGCGCTGCGCGCAGCGGCAGCGGGGGACTTCTCGCACCGCCTCCCCGCGCGGCGCAAGGGCGTCGTCGGCGAGCTCGAGGCCGCCTACAACCAGCTCGTCGAGCGCAACGCGCAGCTGACCGCCGAGCTCGTACGCCTCGGCCGCGTCGTCGGCCGCGAGGGTCGCATGACCGAGCGCGCGAGCCTCGACGGCGCGCACGGCAGCTGGTCGGTGGCCCTGGAGTCGGTCAACGGCCTGGTCGACGACCTCGTCCGCCCCACCACCGAGGTCGCGCGCGTGATCGTGGCCGTCGCCGAAGGCGACCTGACCCAGAAGATGGCCCTGACCATCGAGGGCCAGCCGCTGAAGGGCGAGTTCGCCCGCATCGGCACCACGGTCAACGCGATGGTCGACCAGCTCGGCTCCTTCGCTGACGAGGCCTCGCGCGTGGCGCGCGAGGTCGGCACCGAGGGCAAGCTCGGCGGCCAGGCCGAGGTCCCCGGCGTGGCCGGCACGTGGAAGGACCTGACCGACAACGTCAACTTCATGGCCTCGAACCTCACGGGCCAGGTGCGCAACATCGCGCAGGTGACCACCGCGGTGGCCAACGGCGACCTGTCGCAGAAGATCACCGTGGACGTCAAGGGCGAGGTCCTCGAGCTCAAGAACACCATCAACACGATGGTCGACCAGCTGCGGTCCTTCGCCGACGAGGTCACGCGCGTCGCGCGCGAGGTCGGCACCGAGGGCCAGCTCGGCGGCCAGGCCGAGGTGCGCGACGTCGCGGGCGTGTGGCGCGACCTCACCGAGAACGTCAACTTCATGGCATCGAACCTGACGTCGCAGGTGCGCAACATCGCCCAGGTCGCCACCGCGGTCGCCAAGGGCGACCTGACCCAGAAGATCACCGTCGACGCCAAGGGCGAGGTCGCCGCCCTGGCCGACACGATCAACTCGATGACCGACACCCTGGGCGTCTTCGCCGAGCAGGTCACCGGCGTGGCGCGCGAGGTGGGTACCGAGGGCAAGCTCGGCGGCCAGGCCGAGGTCCCCGGCGTGGCCGGCACGTGGCGCGACCTCACCGAGAACGTGAACTCGATGGCCGCCAACCTCACCTCGCAGGTGCGCAACATCGCCGCGGTGACCACCGCCGTGGCCCAGGGCGACCTGTCGCAGAAGATCACCGTCGACGCCAAGGGCGAGGTCAACCAGCTCAAGGAGACCATCAACACGATGGTCGACCAGCTCGGCTCCTTCGCCGACGAGGTCACGCGCGTGGCGCGCGAGGTCGGCACCGAGGGCCGACTCGGCGGTCAGGCGTTCGTGCCGGGCGTCGCCGGCACGTGGAAGGACCTCACCGACAACGTCAACTTCATGGCCAACAACCTGACCGACCAGGTGCGCAACATCGCCCAGGTCACGACGGCGGTGGCCAAGGGCGACCTGTCCCAGAAGATCACCGTGGACGTCAAGGGCGAGGTCCTTGCCCTGAAGAACACGATCAACACGATGGTCGACCAGCTGTCCTCGTTCGCCGACGAGGTCACGCGCGTGGCGCGCGAGGTCGGCACCGAGGGCAAGCTCGGCGGCCAGGCCGAGGTGGCCGGCGTGTCGGGCACGTGGCGCGACCTCACCGAGAACGTGAACTTCATGGCGCGCAACCTGACCGACCAGGTGCGCAACATCGCCCAGGTGACCACCGCGGTCGCCAACGGCGACCTGGGCAAGAAGATCACCGTCGACGCGCGCGGTGAGATCCTCGAGCTCAAGGACACCATCAACACGATGGTCGACCAGCTGTCGTCCTTCGCGGCCGAGGTGACGCGCGTGGCGCGCGAGGTCGGTACCGAAGGCAAGCTCGGCGGCCAGGCCGAGGTGGCCGGCGTGTCGGGCACCTGGAAGGGCCTGACCGAGAACGTCAACGGCATGGCGGTGAACCTCACCGACCAGGTGCGAGGCATCGCCCAGGTGACCACCGCGGTCGCCAACGGCGACCTGTCCAAGAAGATCACCGTCGAGGCCAAGGGCGAGGTCGCCACGCTGGCCGACACGATCAACACGATGGTCGATCAGCTGCGGTCGTTCGCGGCCGAGGTGACGCGCGTGGCGCGCGAGGTCGGCACCGAGGGCCAGCTCGGCGGCCAGGCGCGAGTCGAGGGCGTCTCGGGCACGTGGCGCGACCTCACCGACAACGTGAACTTCATGGCGGCGAACCTGACCTCCCAGGTGCGCAACATCGCCCAGGTCGCCACCGCCGTCGCCAACGGCGACCTCGGCCAGAAGATCACCGTCGACGCACAGGGCGAGATCCTCGAGCTCAAGCAGACGATCAACGTCATGGTCGATCAGCTGTCGTCGTTCGCCGACGAGGTGACGCGCGTGGCGCGCGAGGTGGGCACCGAGGGCAAGCTCGGCGGCCAGGCCCGAGTCGAGGGCGTCGAGGGCACGTGGCGCGACCTGACCGAGAACGTCAACCAGCTGGCCGGCAACCTGACCACCCAGGTGCGCGCGATCGCCGAGGTCTCCACCGCGGTGACCCAGGGCGACCTGACGCGGTCGATCACCGTCCAGGCCGAGGGCGAGGTCGCCGAGCTCAAGGACAACATCAACCAGATGATCGAGAACCTCCGCGAGACCACGAAGGTCAACGCGGAGCAGGACTGGCTGAAGACCAACCTGGCGCGGATCTCCGGCATGCTCCAGGGCCAGCGCGACATCGAGCAGGTGACCCAGCTGATCATGAGCGAGGTCACGCCGGTCGTCTCGGCCCAGCACGGCGCGCTGTTCCTCGTCGAGCACGGCGACCGTCTCGAGGACGCCGAGCTGCGGCTCGTCGCCTCCTACGGCTACAAGCCGCGCAAGGGCGGCCCCGACCGCTTCTCGCTCGGCGACGGGCTCATCGGCCAGGCCGCCGTCGAGGGCAAGCCGATCCGCCTCACCGACGTCCCGCCCGACTACATCAAGATCTCCTCGGCGCTCGGCGGCGCCACGCCGGCCCACATCGTGGTCATGCCGGTCATGTTCGAGGAGCAGGTGCTCGGCGTCATCGAGCTCGGCGCGCTGCGCCCGTTCAGCGCGGTCAACCAGGCCTTCCTGGACCAGCTGACCGACACCATCGGCGTCGTCATCAACACGATCCAGGCCAACATGCGCACCGAGCAGTTGCTGGCCCAGTCGCAGGCGCTGACCCAGGAGCTGCAGAAGCAGTCGCTCGAGCTGCGCCAGACCAACGACGAGCTGCAGGACAAGACGCTCGTCCTGCAGCAGCAGAACCGCGACATCGAGATCAAGAACGCCGAGATCGAGCTGGCGCGCGCCGGCCTCGAGGAGAAGGCCGCGCAGCTGGCCCTCAGCTCGAAGTACAAGTCGGAGTTCGTGGCCAACATGAGCCACGAGCTGCGCACGCCGCTGAACTCGCTGCTGATCCTCTCGCGGATGCTGGCCGAGAACGGCGAGGGCAACCTCAACGGGCAGCAGGTCGAGTTCGCCGAGACGATCCACGCGGCCGGCAACGACCTGCTGGCGCTCATCAACGACATCCTGGATCTGTCCAAGGTCGAGGCCGGCAAGATGGACCTCAACCTCGGGCCGTTCGCGATCGTCGACCTCTGCGAGGACGTCGAGCGCGCGTTCCGCCCGGTGGCCGAGCAGAACAACCTGGAGTTCCGCATCGAGCGCGACCATGCGCTGCCGGCCGCGTTCGTCACCGACGAGCAGCGCCTGCAGCAGGTGCTGCGCAACCTGCTCTCCAACGCGTTCAAGTTCACCCAGCGCGGCTCGGTGACCCTGCACATCGCGCCCGACGAGAGCGGCATGGTCGCCTTCTCGGTCATCGACACCGGCGTCGGCATCCCCGCCGACAAGCTGTCGCTGATCTTCGAGGCCTTCCAGCAGGCCGACGGCACCACGTCGCGCAAGTTCGGCGGCACCGGCCTGGGCCTCTCGATCTCGCGCGAGATCGCGCGCCTGCTCGACGGCGAGCTGCGTGTGCGATCCGAGCCGGGCAAGGGCTCGACGTTCACCCTGCTGCTGCCCGTCGGCACCGGCGTCGCCGAGCCGAGCGCCGAGCCCACCGAGCCGGCGGCGCTGCCGGCGACGACCGCCGACGACGCGCAGTCGATCTCGCTGCTGCCGTTCGACGGCGCCGACGACGACCGCACGGCGATCATCGCCGGCGACCGCGTGCTGCTGGTCATCGCCCACGACGCCCCCCTGGCGCGCGACGCGCTCAAGGCGGCCCGCGAGCGCGGGTTCAAGGGCCTCGTGGCGCGCCGCTCGCCGCTCGGACTGGCCCTGGCGCGCGAGTACCGCCCCGACGCGGTGCTGATCTTCTCCGGCGACGGCCGCGGCGAGGTGCTGCTCAGCCAGCTCAAGCAGCACCCCGAGACCCGCCACCGCCCGGTCTTCGTGGCCGGCCCGGCCGGCGGGCGGCTGGCCGCCCTGCGCGCCGGTGCGGCCGGCTACCTGGAGGGCGCCGACGGCACCCAGGCGGTCGATCACGCGGCCGATGCGCTCGAGGAGTTCAACGCGCGCACCGTCCGGCGCCTGGCCCTCATCCAGGACGGCGCGGAGCTCGACGCGGCGACGATGACGCTGCTGGGCGCCGGCGAGGACGTCGACGTCGTGCACGTGCCGTTCGGCGAGGCGATCGAGCGGCTGGGCGCCGAGGGCGCCGACTGCGCGGTCCTGCCGGTGGCCAACGGCGGCGAGAGCGCCTTCACGCTGCTCGAGCAGGTCGCCGCCGACACGCGCCTGCGCGAGCTGCCGATCGTCGTCTACACGGCCGAGCCGCTCGGCTCGGACGATCGCGAGCATCTCGACAAGCTCGCGGCCACCGTCAACGCCAAGGCGGTCTCGACGCCGGAGCGCCTGGTCGACGAGACCGCCCTTCACCTGCACCGCATGGAGGCGCGGCTGCCGGCCGCCACCCGCAAGCTGCTGTCGCAGCTGCGCATGGCCGACTCCGTCTTCCACGGCAAGCGGATCCTGATCGTCGACGACGACATCCGCAACGTCTTCGCGCTCACCAGCGCGCTGGAGATGCGCGGCATGAAGGTCGTCTACGCCGAGAACGGGCGCGAGGGCGTGACGAAGCTGCGTGAGAGCCCGCAGGTCGACCTCGTCCTGCTCGACGTGATGATGCCGGAGATGGACGGCTACGAGACCGCACGGGCGATCCGCGGGATGCCGCGCTTCGAGGCGCTGCCGATCATCTCGCTCACCGCGAAGGCCATGAAGGGCGACCGCGACAAGTGCATCGCCGCGGGTGCCTCCGATTACATCACCAAGCCGGTCGACGTCGACCAGCTGCTGTCGCTGATGAGAGTGTGGCTTCACGCATAGACGACACGCCGAGCGTCCTGCTCGTCGACGACCGGCCGGAGAACCTGCTCGCGCTCGCGGCGGTGCTCGAGCCCCTGCAGGTGCGCCTGCGCACGGCCGGGTCCGGCGAGGACGCGCTCAAGGCGCTGCTCGAGGAGGACTTCGCGGTCGTCCTGCTCGACGTGCAGATGCCCGGGATGGACGGCTTCGAGACCGCGCGCTTCATCCGCGGGCGCGAGCGCAGCCGCACGACCCCGATCATCTTCCTGACCGCGGTCAGCACCGACGTGGCGCAGGTCGCGCGGGGCTACGAGGCGGGCGCCGTCGACTACGTCCTCAAGCCCTTCGAGCCCAACATCCTGCGCTCGAAGGTCAGCGTCTTCTGCGACCTCGAGCGCCAGCGGCGCGCCCGCGCGCGCTCGGACGAGATGCTGCTGCTCGCGTGGCGCTCGCTGCCGACCGGCGCCGCGCTGATCGACGCCGACGGCCGCGTGCTGCGCGCCAACCCCGTGCTGCAGCGCCTGACGAGCGGCCGCGCGATCGCCGGCGTGGCGGTCAGCACGCTGGTGGAGCCCGACGACCGCCTGGCGCTCGACGCGCTGCTGACCGCGGCGCTGGCCGGCGCGACGGTCCCGCCCGCTGCCGAGCTGCGCCTGGCCACCGAGGAGTCGATCCCGGTGTCGATCCTCGCGTGGGGCGTGCGCGAGTCCGACGGCGACATCCTCTCGGTGCTCATCCAGGTCGACGACCTGCGCGAGCGCCGCCGCGCCGAGGCCGCCCGCGAGCGCCTGATCACCGAGCGCGCCGCGCGCGCCGAGGCCGAGGCCGCCTACCAGCGCGAGCGCACCATCGCCTCCACCCTGCAGCGCGACCTGCTGCCCCGGCGGCTGCCCGAGGCGCCCGGCGTGACGCTGGCCGCCCACTTCGCCGCCGGTGGCGAGGGCACGGCGGTCGGCGGCGACTGGTTCGACGCCTTCACGCTGCCGGGCGGGCGCCTGGGCCTGGTCATCGGCGACGTCGCGGGGCGCGGGGTCGCCGCCGCCGCGCGCATGGGCCAGCTGCGAAGCGTCGCGCGCGCCTACGCCGTCGAGGGCCACCCGCCGGTCGAGGTCGTCGCGCGGCTGAACCTCTACCACCAGGCGCTGCGCGCGGACGACATGACGACGCTGATCTACGCGGTCGTCGAGCCCGACCTCGGCCGCCTGCGGCTGGTCAACGCCGGGCACCCGCCGCCCGCGCTCGTGATCCCGGGCGCGTCGTCGCGCCTGCTGGAGGGCTCGTGCCCGGCGCTCGGCATCGCCGAGGTCTGCCGGCCGCCGGAGATCGTCGTCGACTTCCCGCCGGGTGCCACGCTCGCGCTGTTCACCGACGGCCTCATCGAGCGCCGCCACGAGGGCATCGAGGCCGCCCTGAAGCGGCTGCTGACCGTCCTCACCGGCGCGCCCGGCGACATCGAGGCCGTGCGCGACGACGTGATCGAGGCGTGCCTGGGCCCCGAGCGCGTCGACGACGACGTCACCGCGCTGTTCGTCCGCGCCGAGCCCGCGCTCGGCGAGACGGTGCGCATGACGCTCACGCCCGACCCCGACGCGCTGGCGGCGATGCGCCGCATGCTGCGCCGCTGGCTGGACGAGAGGGGCGCCGCGCCCGACGAGGTCGCGAGCATCGTCATGGCCGCCAACGAGGCGTGGCAGAACGCGATCGAGCACGGCCACGACTTCGCCCACGTGCCGGTCAACGTGCGCTTCGCCCTCGAGGGCGACGAGGCCGTCGTGACCGTCCGCGACGCCGGCGGGCGCGGCCGGCCGCCGGGCGACCCCGATCGCGGGCGCGGCATCGAGCTGATGCGCGGGCTGATGGACGACACGCGGCTGGACCTCGGCTCGCACCGCGGCGGCGTCGCGGTCCTTCGCCGGCGCATCGGCGTGCTCGCCGGGGCCACCCCGCCGGGCCAGGCCGGCGACGCCGCGGCCTGAGCGGAAGTCCAGGCGCCAGCGAACTCGTCCTGAGAGGATCGCCCACACGATGCAGCACGATCCGCGCCGGGCGCGACGGGCGGATCGCGGCGCGGCTTGCCTGCGCGACGGTCGGCACGGCGAGGGCACGCTGACGCTCGGCGTCGGGCAGCGTCGCGTGTCGCGCCGCTACTCGATCGCGGCTGGCAAGTCCGCGACCGTCCGGCTGCGGCTCTCCGCCGCGGTGCGCCGCAGCCTCGCTCGCAAGGGCTTCCCGAATCGTGTCGGTCAAGCTCGCGACGACGCAGCGCGGCGCGGCCGGCCATGGGCCGCGCCACGCTGGTGCTGCTGGCGCCCAAGCGGCGGTGGCGGCTACTCGCCCTTGCGCTGGTAGGTAAGGACCAGGACGCCGTCGCCGACGGCCTTGGAGTCGACGAGCGTGAACGTCTTCTTCTCCCCCGGGTCGCCGAAGAGGCGCTTGCCCGTTCCCAGCACGACCGGGAAGACCATGAGCCGCAGCTCGTCGACGAGGTCGTTCTCGATGAGCGTCTGCGCGAGCTGTGCGCTGCCGTGGACGACGATGTCGCCGTCCGGCCCCTCGCGCAGCTTGGAGACCTCCTCCACGAGGTCACCTCCGAGCACGGTCGAGTTCGTCCACTCGGGCGCCTGCAGCGTCGACGAGACGACGTACTTCGGCATAGAGTTGAACATGTCGGCGAACTCGCCGTCGCGCGACGGCCACGCCTCGGCGAAGCCCTCGTAGGTCACGCGCCCGAGCAGAAGCGCCTGCGAGTTGCGGGTCTCCTCGACCTTGAACTCGTCGCCCTCGGGCCCGCGGTCGAACTCGAAGCTCCAGCCTCCGTACTTGAAGCTCTCCGATCCGCCGGGGTCCTCGACGACGCCGTCCAGCGAGACGAACTCGGTTACGACGATCCTGGCCATGCGCTGCTCCTTGGTCGATGCGTCCGGGTGGACGGGTATTCTTAGCAAACCGATTGGTTTGGTAGCAGCGTGCCCGTCGACCAGCTCAGCGCCACCTTCGCCGCCCTCGCCGACCCCACCCGGCGGGCGATCCTCGCGCGCCTCATGGAGGGCGAGGCGACGGTCGGCGAGCTCGCCGCGCCGTTCCCCATGAGCTCCCAGGCGGTCGGCAAGCACCTGCGCGTGCTCGAGGGCGCGGGGCTGATCGAGCGCCGGCGCAGCGCCCAGCTGCGCCCGTCGCGACTGCGCGCGGTGGCGCTCCGCGACGCGGCCGCGTGGCTCGACGGCTACCGTCGCTTCTGGGAGGCGGGCTTCGACCGCCTCGACGAGCGCCTTCGCGACGATGACTGACCAGAACGGCTTCACCACCATCCGCGTCTTCGAGGCCCCGCGCGAGCGCGTGTGGCGGGAATGGACGGAGCCCGAGCGCTTCGCCGACTGGTTCGGGGGCCGCGAATGCGAGATCCCCCTCTCGACCGTCTCCATGGACGTCCGGCCGGGCGGGGCGTGGCGCGCCACGATGTTCTGCGGGCCGGGGCGCCGCGAGATCCGATGGACGGGCGAGTACCGCGAGGTCGCCGCGCCCGAGCGCCTGGAGTTCACGATCACCGACGCCCCCGGCGAGGACCGCTACGAGCTCGTGACCGTCGTGCTCACCGACCTCGGCGACGCCCGCACCGAGATGCACTTCGAGCAGCGCGGCCACATGAGCCCGGACGAGTACGACCGCGCCCGCAGCGGCTGGGGCGCGTTCTTCGATCGGCTCGACGAGCGGCTGGCCGCGTAAGCTCGACCCCCGCGCGGGCCCGTAGCTCAATGGTCAGAGCAGCGGACTCATAATCCGTCAGATCCAGGTTCGAGTCCTGGCGGGCCCATGCGATAGCCAAGCCAAATCCGGCGGATCTCCCATGTCTCTGGGATACTCGGGTTCCATGTTCGGGTTCCACACGTGTCCGGAGTTGTGTCGGCGATGACCCCACAGCCAGGCTCGAGCGGTTCGGCCGTCGGGCCACCTGCAGGTCAAGGGCAACCGCGGCCAACGCGCCTGGTTCGCGCTCTGGCGCGACGCCGACGGGCGCCACAAGAAACGGCTCGGCCCTGCCCACGTCAGGGACTCCGGACGCCGCACGCCGCGCGGCGCGATCGTCTGGCGCGCGGCCGACGGACCCAAGCCCGACGCGAGCTACCTCTCCCCCGCCGACGCCGAAGACGAGCTCCGACAGCTGTTGGCCGGCGCGCCGCGGCAGCCGACGGACCCGCGGCACAAACGCGACCACGACCACACGTTCGGCGAGGCCTGCGAGGCGTGGCTGGACTACGTCGAGCACGAGAAGGCGCGGCGGCCATCGACGGTGCGCGACTACCGCAACGCTGCTCGCTGCTACCTCCTGCCCGAGTTCGGCGCCGACACCCTGCTGCGGACGATCGACACGCGCCGCATCGACACCTACCGCGAACGGCTGCTCACCGAGACCCACCTCTCGCGGCGGACGGTCCAGAAGATCCTCGTCCAGCTGTACGCGATCCTCAAGCGCGCCAAGCGCAAGGGCTGGATCGAGATCAACCCTGCCGAGGACGCCGAGCGCGTCACCGTCCCCAGGACGGGCGAGTTCAACGTGCTGTCGCCCGAGGAGGTCCACGCCGTCGCGCGCGCCGACGACTCGGAGCTCTACGGCGCCATCTACATCACCGCCGCCTTCACGGGCCTTCGGATGGGCGAGCTGCGCGCCCTGCGCTGGATGGATGTCGACTTCTCAAACCGCATCGTGCACGTCCGCCGCAATCTCGTTCGCGATGCCCGCGGGGCGCCGAAGTCCCAGCGGGTGCGCAGCGTGCCGATGACCGACCCGGTCGCCGTCGTCCTCGATCGCTTGAGTCGGCGCGACGACTGCACAGAGCCCGAGGACCTCGTCTTCACTCTCGGGTACAACGAACCGGTCCACCAGGACACGGTGCGCAAGCGCTTCTACGCCGCGCTTGAGCAGGCTGGCCTTGGTCACCTCCGGGTGCGTCCGGATGGCGAACGGCGCGAGCACCCGATCGTCTTCCACGACCTGCGTCACACGTTCGGCACGCTCGCCGTCCAAGCCTTCGCGCTCTCAGACGTGATGGCGATGATGGGCCACGCGCAGATCGCCACGACGATGATCTACGTCCACCACGTGCCCCAGCACGACGCCGCCGCGCGGCTGAGTGCCTTGCTCGTGCGCGAGGCCGCCCCGGTTCCCGCCGCGTAGTCGGACTGCCGCAACCACCCGGTTGCGAGAGCGCAGGCCGGGGGAGCGACAGGCGCTCAGTTGCATGGAAAGGAACAGCGGCGACAAGAGTTCGTGGGGTTCTCTGACGGGCGACAGTCGGAGCGTCGCGGCAACCGCCGAGGGGTCGACGCACCTCTCCGGTATGGAAGCGCTGCGAGGATGTTGCCATGGGTTCGCCGATGTGGGCGCTTTGCACAGCCGCTTGAGCGGCCGCCGCGTCGTCGACGCGCGCGGCACGCTGCCTGCCGCCTCGGATAGTGACCGGTACGACCTTTCACCCGGTCCTTGCGTCGGCGAACGTCGCCGCCCAGGACGCGGTGCGGGCGATGATCGACTACTTCGGCTAGCGCTTCGGCCTGAGGCCGGAGGACGCGTCCGTCCTCTACGACTAGTCGTCGACCTGAAGATCTCCGAGATAGTCGACGGCGGCCAGTACAACGTGAGCGTCCTGCTCCCGGAAACCATTTCACTTAGGGACCGGCTAGCGCGGAAAGTAGCTCCGCCAGACCGTCCTCGGAGGTGAACTGATGGAAGGTTGGACCATCGGCAGTGATCACCAGGACCTGCGAGCGGTCCCAGTTGGGCATCTCACGCACTTCGACGGGATCCCGCGTGGCGTCGATGATCAGCCCCTGGTAGCGGGCGTCCTTGAACAGCCGCGAGATCGCCTTCGCCAGCAGGCCGGCGCCGGCGACGACCGCGATTGTGGTGAGCGGCTCGAAGCCCGAGCGCGGACGCACGTCGGCGCCCGCGGCCGCAAGCAGTTCCCGCGTCTGTTCCTGCATGCCGTCCGCGGCGCGCCAGGTGATCTCCATCGCGGCTACCTCCCGTCTCGTAGGAATCGTCCCTGCAGGTCGTGCAGCTGAGGCGATGACGGCGCCAGTTCCTCCGCACGCGCGAGGCACGCCTCCGCCTCCGCTCGCTCGTGGAGATCGAGGAGTGCGTGCGCCAGCTGTACCCAGGCCGGAGCGAAGCCCGGCTCGCCCTCAAGGACCGTGCGGAGCAGCCGGGCGGATTCGCGCAGGCTCGCCTCGTCCGCGGTCAACCTGCCGATGTCCCTGCGGACTTCAGCGCGGAGCTGTAGGACGGCCACCATGTTCTGCACGTCGGCCGACATCCCGTCGAGCTGCGCCAGCGCCTCGCGTAGCCGGGTGACGCGCCCGCGCTTGAGCTGGATCCTGGGTCGTTCGTTGTAGAGCCTGACGAAGGTCCGGAAGCGCGTGCCGTCGCGGTTGCCGCTGCCGTCGTCGTCCATAGCATCGAGCACCTGCTGCATCAGCACCGTCGCCGACTCGGCGAACTCGGTGTCCGGCCTGAACGCATGGAGCTCTAGGAACGCGTTCTCGAACGCCTCGGCGTGATCCCCGCGGTCAAGGGCGGCGATCCCGCAGATCTGGTAAAGGCCCGGGCGGCTGCGGCCGGCATCCGTTCGAAACCGCTGCGCGATCGCCGCAGCGTCTTCGAAGATTTCCATGCTGGCCAGGCGATCGATCTCCGCGATTACGCTCGCGTACCCGGCCGTGACGGGCGACGTGGCCACGGCCCGGGCGTTGAGCAGGATGGCATCCGCTTCACGCCCCTGCTCGAGACACCATTGCACCCAGGCCGAGACCTCGCGCGCGCCGGCACGTCCTTCGTCGACGGCCGCGATCAGCGACGTCATCGGAGCCGGGTCTTCCCCCAGATCCCCCCAATCCGGGCGCTCGACCGATCGATCGGCGCGACGTACCTCCGCGACCCTCAGCAGACCGTCCGGCCAGGCGTCCCGCCAGCCCGGTGGCACAGCGATCCGGGCCTGGAACTGCTCGTATACGGGCCGCACCCGTGCCATCACGCCCCCCGACTCATCTGGTTCGTAGTAGATCGCATAGTCGGACTCTCCGACGTTTCCTCGTCTCAGCTTGCACAGGACGTCGGCGACCGCATGTGGCCCGTCGGTTCCGCGCACGCCGTGGTAGAGCACGCGGGCCGAGATGGGCACGCCATTCTTGGGGTCGAATTCGTCGTCGGCATCGGCCGCGACGAGGAGCTCGACGTAGGCCGCCTCCGTGTCGGAGTAGGTCGAGACCGTGGCCGTCGCTGCACCGGCCGCGACCGATCCATCGGGCAGCGCGACGCGGATGGCGCGGAGCGCCTCATCCATCTCGGGAACGAGACGCTTGTAGGCGGGGTTGGACTCCACGACCGCCGCGAGCGCCTGAAGCCGCTCGCCCGAGGAGGGATGGGTCACGCCGTAGTCCGGCAGGTGGGCGGGCCGGCGCTCGTGCAGCATGCGGAACACCGCGACGGCCGGGCGCAGATCCGCCTGGCCAGGGTAATCGTGCAGGACATTTAGCGCGAACCGGTCTGCTTCGACCTCGCGCTCACGCTGACCAGCGTCCCGACCTCCTCGGTGTGGCGCAACACGAGGTGACCGGCTTCATGCGCGACCGTGTACAGCAGGACGTTGAGCACGACGTGGTGGTACAGCCGCATCGCGTAGCGGCCGTTCTCGTCGGCGTACAAGTCCGGGTCGCGGTTGTCCCGGTCACGCCGCATGGACGCGCGCAAGACTGCGTCGGCAGCGCCGGCATCTGCAATGCAGGCGCGGCGCCTCGCAGCTGCCGTGCCAGTGAGACGCCGAACCTCTCGTGGAACTCGAACTCGTACCGGTCGTCGTCGAGCCTGGATTCCTCGCAGTCCAGGGCAAACGTCACGAAGTCCTCCGGCGAGAGGTAGCGGGCCGGACCTTCTTCATTGCCGAAGTAGGACAGGTGCAGCAACTGCCCGAGATCCCAGGCAAGGTCAAGGCTGCTGGTCGCGGCATCGCGAACAAAGCCCTGGCTGATGTGCAACGAGCCATCGACCGAGACGCTGGCGGCGGGCGTGGTCCCGTGCTCATCGGCGAGGATCGCGAGCGCACGTATCGGTGAGGCACCGTCGAGTACGCGGTCGAGTTGCCCGAGCGAGAGCCGCACGAGCCTGGCGAGGTACTCGTCGGAGGAGGCCTTACCGGCGAGCACGGCGACGCACTCGTCATGCAATGCGGCGTAGTCGACGTGATCAGTCCAGAAGCCCATGTATTACCGCGGCAGCGAACCGAGATCGGACAACTCTCTTGCATCGCAGCAGGGACGTCAAACGCGCCCGTTACACCAGGCCAAGGGCCAACGGGAACTCGGGTCGCCCGCCCACCACGTGAGCCCCGGACGTCTGCAGGACGCGGTCCTTCGCCACCGCGTACTGGCGTCGCGCAGCGAGCGATCGACCGGTGAGACCGGGAGA
>CAVXTB010000017.1:0-7495 GCA_963764585.1 uncultured Actinomycetes bacterium | reverse complement strand
GCTGGGCGCCGTCGACCTCGAGCTGCCGGGCGGTGCGGTGGTCGCCGTCGAGGGCGCCAACGGCGTGGGCAAGTCGACGCTGCTGCGGCTCGTCGCCGGCGTGTCGGTGCCGTCGCGCGGGCGCATCGAGCGCTCGCCGCGACCGCGCACCGGCTACGCGCCCGAGAACTTCGCCGCCGCGGCGGGGCTCAGCGGGCGCGGCTGGCTGATCGAGCTCGCGCGCGTGCGCGGCGGCGGCCCGGACCGCGGCGAGGACGTCGCGGCGGCGCTGGGCGCGATGCTCGACCGGCCGCTGACCGCCCTGTCGCACGGCCAGCGCCAGGGCGTCGCGCTGGCGTCGGCGCTCGCCGGCGAGCCCGATCCGGTCGTCCTCGACGAGCCGACCGCCGGCCTCGACGAGGCGGCGCGCGCCGCGCTCGACGCGCTGCTGCGAGCGGCGGCCGGCCGCGGGGCGCTCGTGCTCTGCGCCGACCACGTCGGGCTGCCCGGCACGACACGGCGGCTGCGCGTGCACGACGGCGGCGCGGAGTGGGTGGCGCTCGAGGCGGTCGCGCCGCGCGTGCGGGTCGTCGCGCGCGGGCCGCGCCCGGCGCCCGGCACGCCAGGGCTGGTCGACGTGTCGGCGGGCGCCGACGGCGCCTGGGTTGCGCTCGTCGAGGCCGCCGAGAGCGACGCGCTGCTCGCGAGCGTCCTCGCCGCCGGCGCCAGCGTGCGCGAGGTCGGCCCCGCGTGATCCGCCACCAGCTTGCCGTCCTGCCGCGCACGCGCACGGCGCTCGCGCCCGTCGTCGCGTTCGCCTTCGTGCTGCTCGGCGTGTACGCGTATCGCCCCAACGACGTCGGGCCCACCTACGCGGTCACGGCGATCGTCCTGTGCCCGGTTGCCGCGTGGCTCGCGGCGGCCGCCGCGTTCGCCGAGCCGCCCAGCCACCAGCAGATGGCGATCGCCGCCGCGGGCGGGCCGGGCCGCGCGCTGCGCGGGCGCGTGCTGGCGCTGGCGATCGCCGTCGGCGCGCTCGGCGCGATCGACGTCTGCTTCCCGGCGATCTTCGGCCTCTTCAAGCCCAGGCCGGTCGCCGCCGACCTGGTGGCCGCCGTCCTGGCCCACGGCGCCTGCGGCGCGCTCGGCGTCGGGCTCGGCCTGCTCGCGGTCCCGCCGGCCGCCCGGCGCCCGCCGGCGGCGTTCCTGCTCGTCGTCGGCTACGCGATCGTCGCCGTGCCGCTCTACGACCTCGCGCCCGTCCTCTCGCCCGCCGCCTGGCTGGCCGCGACGCTCACGAACGCCGCGCCGCGCGCGCTGCACGGCGCGGTGGTCGTCGCCACGCTCGCGGCGCTCGCGCAGGCGGCGATCGCGCTGGGCACCGGCGAGGCGCTGCGCCGGCGGGCGGCGTAGCCGCGGTGGTCCGCTTGGCGTCTTGCGGCGCTGCGTGGCCGGGGCACCGAGGGGGAGAAGCCGCCGCGGTCGCGCCGCGGTGGCGTCGTGCCTCGTCGCGGGCGGCTGCGCAGAGGGGCGCGCGTCGTGGTGCAGGGCGCGCGTGTTTCGCAACACCTTGGCGTGTTCGCATATCGAACGTCGACTTTGTCGCGATATGAGGCTGTTGCGTAAGTCGCGGGTCTGTCCGACTGGTTTAAGAGGGTTCTGCGATGGCGCAGAACTTCTTGTCGTGCGATCGCGAGCAGGACTTCTTGTTGGCGCCGAGCGTGCGGGAGTGGCTGCCGGCCGAGCATCTGGCCTGGTGGTTGCTGGAAGTCGTTGCGCGGCTGGATCTGGGCGCGGTCTACGGCCAATACCGCGAGGACGGCAGTGGTCGCCCGGCGCACGATCCGGCGATGATGGTCGCGCTGTTGCTTTACGCCTACTGCGTGGGTGAGCGCTCGTCGCGGCGGATCGAGCGGCGCTGCTGGGAGGACGTCGCTTTCCGGGTGATCGCGGCCAACCGCGCTCCGGATCACACCACGATCAGCCGCTTTCGCAAGCGGTTTGCCGAGCCGCTGGCGGAGCTGTTCGTGCAGGTGCTGGCGTTGTGCCAGAAGGCCGGGATGGTCAAGGTCGGGACGGTCGCTGTGGACGGCACCAAGATCGCCGCCAACGCCGGCATCTCGGCCAACCGGACCTACGAGAAGATCCGCCAGGAGGTCGACCGGATCCTGGCCGAGGCCGACGAGACCGACGCCGAGGAGGACGCCCGGTTCGGCCAGGCGCGCGGCGACGAAGTCCCGCAGGAACTGACGGATCCGGTCACGCGCCGCGAGCGGCTGGAGTGCGCCAAGCGCGAGCTTGAGGCCGAGCAGGCCGCGCGCGTGGCCGAGCATGAGGCGATGCTCGCCCGCCGCGCCGAGCACCGCGAGCGGACCGGCCGCAACCCGAGGGGGCGCCCACCGGGCGACGGGCCGGGTCCCGAGCCGCCCGCCGACGCCAAGCGCAACATCACCGACCCCGATAGCCGGATCATGCGCGACCGCGGCGCGCACGTGCAGGCCTACAACGCCCAGGCGGTCGTCGGGGAGGGCAGGGTGATTCTCGCCGCCGACGTCACCACCAGCCCCAATGACAGCCACCAACTGCTGGCGATGCTCCGGGCGACCCGCGAGAACCTGCAGGCGGTCGGCCACGAGGCGAAGGTCAAGTGCGTGCTCGCCGACGGCGGCTACTGGAACCACGATGACATCGCCACCGCCCGCCAAAGCGCGGTCGTGGTGATCCCGACCAGCGACCCGCACAACAAGCAGCGCAAGCAGCAGCCCCGCCAGGGCCCCGAGGCCGACCGCATCAACAAGATCCTCGCCACCCGTGCCGGCAAGCGTCTCTACCGCCGCCGCGCCGAGCTCGTCGAGCCGGTCTTCGCGCACACCAAACACACCCGCCGAATCGGTCGCTTCAGCCGCCGAGGACACACAGCGGTGCGCGCCGAATGGCGGCTGATCGCCACCACCCACAACCTCCTCAAGCTCTTCCGCTACCAGCCACAGACCGCCTAAACACCCCGCCGCGCGAGCAACCCGCTCTCCGGCGGTCGCAGCACCGCGTCCGACCAGCTCACCGCCGCCCAACCCCCCGACACCAAACGGTCGCGCCCCAAGCCCACCGCCGCCACACAGCCCGACCCTTACGCAACACCCTCTATGCGCGACAAAGTCGACGCTCGGTGATCGCGCGCCCGCGGCGCCGGGGCGAAAGTGTTGTGAAACACGCACAGCGGGCCCGCCGGCGCGACGGGCCCCGCGCGAAGAGCCGCGCACGACGAGGCACGACGCCACGGTGGCGCCACCACAAGCGGCTTCTCCCCCTCATTGCCCTGAAAGCGCGGCGCCGCTAATCCCCCGTCGGCACCACGCCCGCGCGCTCGATCATCAGAATCGCCGTGCGCACGGGGGCACGCGTGCGGTGCACGACGCCCTTGCTGACGGTGTAGCCCTGGTGGGGGTCGAGCGTGACCGTGTCGCCGTCCTCGATGTCGACGAGCAGCTGGCCCTCGAGCACGAGGAAGAACTCGTCCTGGTCGTCGTGCTTGTGCCAGTGGAAGTCGCCCTCGATGACGCCGAGGCGCACGACGGCGTCGTCGACCTGCGTCAACGTCTGGTTGGACCACGGCTCGACGGCCGCGGCCTCGGCGGCGAGGTCGATCAGCGTTCCGTGGGGATGCTTGACGTCGAGGTTGATGTCGTAGCTCATGACCGCAGTCTGGCGCCCCGCGCCCGGCGCACCAACGCCGCGTCCTTATGGTCGGATAAGGGCCTCGACGCGATCGGCGTAGGCGTCGGCGCCGAAGCGGCGCGCCGCCTGGCGCGCGGCGCCGCTCATCGCGTCGCGGCGCTGGAGGACCTCGAGGACGCCCGCCGCCAGCGCCTGCGGCTCGCCGGGCTCGACGAGCAGGCCCGTCACGCCGTCGTCGACGACCTCGGCGAGGCCGCCCACCCGGGTCGCGACCACCGGCGTGCCGACCGCCATCGCCTCGCTGAGGACCGTGCCGAACGGCTCCTGCAGCGACGGCGCGACGAGCACGTCGAAGTGGCGCATGAGGCCCGGGGCGTTCTCGTGCCAGGGCACGTGGATGACGTCGTGGGCGGCCCGCACCTGGGCGAGGTAGTCGGGGAACCATCCCCACGGATCGTCGCCGACGATGACCACCTCGGCGCCCGGCGAGGCCTCGCGGATCCTGGGCGCGGCGGCGATCAGGTCGAGCACGCCCTTGCGCGGCTCGATGCGCCCGACGAAGCCGATGACCGGCGCGCTGCCGTCGCGCGCCCATGGCGGGTCGGCCGGCGGCGGGTCGAGCTCGATCGGGCAGTACACGACGTGCGCGTCGAGGCCCACCAGCCGGTCGGCGACCGCCTGCGAGTCGGCGAGCACGACGTCGGCCGACGACCAGTGGCGCGGCACGCGATCGACGATGTCGTGCACGTGCAGGACCGATCGGGTGCCGCGCAGCGCGGGCAGCAGCCGCCCGCAGACCGTCGAGTTGAGGTAGACGACGTCGAAGCGCTGCGCCAGCCGCAGCGCGCGCGGCCACGAGCCGACGGCGCGGGCGCCCTCGCCGTGGCCGAGGCCGCCGACGTCGAGGCGCAGCCATGGGTAGCCGGCCTCGCTGATCGGCCCCTCGCGGGGGCTCGTGAGGGTCACCTCCCAGCCCCGCTCGCGCAGCCTCCCGACCAGGCGCAGCAACCCGACTTCGGCGCCGCCGGGGTGATCGACGGCGTTCACGGCCAGGAGCTTCACGGTCCTGGCAGCGTACTTGGCGGGTAGCCTCAACCGCCGGATGGACGACTGGCGCGAGGCCGTGTGGCGCGCGGTGCCCGAGGGCGCCGAGCCCGAGCGCTACGCCGCGCGGCGCGCCTTCCTGCTTGGCCGCGTGTCCGACGGCGAACACGTCCTGGACTACGGCTGCGGCGACGGCACGTTCGCCGCCGATCTCGTCGCGGCCGGCTGCATGGTGACGATGGCCGACGTCGCGCAGGAGGCGCTGCGCCGTGCCCGCGCCCGCGCGCCCGACGCGCAGGCGGTGCAACTGTCCGAGGGCGCACCGCTGCCCTTCCCCGAGGACGCGTTCGACGTGGTCTGGGCCGGGGAGGTGCTCGAGCACGTCGCCGACGTCGTCGGCCTGCTGGCCGAGCTGCGCCGCGTCCTGCGCTGGGACGGCCGCCTGCTTGTCACCACGCCGTGGCACGGCCGCGTCGTCGTCGCCACCGACCGGCACTTCGACCCGCGCGCCGACCACCTGCGCTTCTTCAGCGCCCGAACCCTGCGCGCCGTGCTGGCCGACGCGGGCTTCGCGAACGTCGAAGTGCGCCGCGCCGGGCGCGGGCTTCACGCGCGCGCTGCGTAGCACTTATGCTACAGTCGTGATGAAATGGCTGACGTCTCCTCCCGCGACCTCCGCAATCACACGGCAGATCTCCTCCGCCGCGTCGAGGCGGGGGAGCGGCTTCGCATCAACGTCAACCGTCGCCCGGTTGCCGAGCTCGTGCCTCTCGGCCGCCCGCAATGGACCTCCGGCGCCGCGATGGAGCGCGTCTTGCGCGAGGCACCTGCGGATCAAGGGCTGCTCGACGACCTCGCCGTCATCCGCGAGCAAACCGTCGAAGAGCCGTGAGCAGCGTTGCGATCCTCGACACCTCGGTCTTCATCGCCGTCGAGCAAGGCCGTGGCCTGAGCACGCGTCTTCCGGACCAGGTCGCCGTGTCGGTCGTGACGCTCGCCGAGCTCGAGCTCGGTGTCCTGCTGGCGCGCGACGCCGAAACTCGCGCGACCCGTTTGGCCACGCTTACGCGCGTCCGCGAGCAGGCTGCCGGGCTGGCGGTCGACGAGCGTGTGTCGTCCGCCTATGCCCGACTCGCGGCCACCGAGCTGGCGGCGGGGCGCAAGCCGAGGGTGAACGACACCTGGATCGCGGCCACGGCTCTGGTCCACGGAGCCGATGTGTGGACGCAGGATGCGGACTTCACGGCATTCGACGGCGTCGGCATCGTGCGCGTCTAGACCATATGGATCGTCGTCTGTCCGGCCTGGCTTGTAGAAGGGGCCGGTCCCCCACGTCGGTTGTGGGGTGACGTTCTTGCCGCGCGGCTGGTACCCGCGCGGCGGTCCGCAATCGCAGAGGAGGAACCGGCCATGGCGAAGGCTAGAACCCTCGTCGGTCTGGACGTGCATGCCACCAAGATCGTGGCGGCGGTGCTCGATGGCGAGACGGGTGAGGTGCAGTTCTTTGGGGTCGGCGGCGACGTCGGCGAGGCGGCCGGGTTGTGCGCGGGGTTGCCGCGGCCGGTGCGCGCGGCCTATGAGGCCGGGCCGACCGGCTACGGGCTGGCGCGCGAGCTGCAGCGCCGCGGCGTGGAGTGTGTGGTCGCGGCGCCGAGCAAGATCCCGCGCGCGTCGGGGGATCGCGTGAAGACCGATCGCCGTGACGCCGAGCACCTGGTGCGGCTGTTGCTGGCCGGCAAGCTGCACGCGGTCAGGGTGCCGGGGCCCGAGGAGGAAGCGCTGCGCGACCTCGTCCGCGCCCGTGAGGCGGTCCGTGTGGATCTGATGCGCTGCCGGCATCGGCTGTCCAAGCTGCTGCTGCGCCACGGCATCCGCTTCGACGACGGGCGCGCGTGGACGGAGCGCCACCGCGCCTGGCTGGCCACGCTCGAGCTCGGTCGGCCGGCGGCACAGACCACGATGCTCGATGTGAGCGGCGCCGTCGACGCGCTCGTGCACCGCCGTGATCACTTGGAGCGCGAGATCGTCGCGCTGCTGCCCGCCTCGCCGTGGGCAGGGCAGGTCGGGCGGCTGCGCTGCCTGCGCGGGATCGACACGCTCACCGCCGCCGGGCTGTGCTCAGAGATCGGCGACTTCGAGCGCTTTGCCCGCGCCGAGCAGCTGATGAGCTACGTCGGGCTCGTCCCGTCTGAACAGACGACCGGCCAGCAGCGCCGGCTCGGCGCGATCACCAAGACCGGCTCCGGCCACGCCCGCCGGCTCTTGGTCGAAGCCGCCTGGCATTACCGCAAGCGCCCCGCCATCGGCAAGGCGCTGGCCGGCCGCCAGGACGGCCAACCCGCCCAGGCGGTCGCGATCGCCTGGAGCGCCCAGCAGCGCCTGCATCGCACCTGGACGCGGCTGGAAGCCAGAGCCAAGCGGCGCACGATCGTCGCCGCCGCCGCCGCCCGTGAGCTCGCCGGCTTCTGCTGGTCGATCGCCCGCATCGAATAGCAGCCCGATCCACAACATCCATCCCGTCGGGTGGGTCGGTGGCGGCCCGGCACGCGCGCGGGGAACCCGCGACTGAGCTATGAGCAACCCGCCCCACACGGGGCCGGCCACGCCCGTTTCTAGACAGCGGCTCCCCACGACGAACCATGGTCCTGCGGCCACCCGGACCCGCGAATATCAGCCTGACCGCGCGTCGCGCACCAGCACCGCCGGACCGCCACCCACCCAGCCGACCACACCAAACCACGACAGCGCCAACGCGCCACGACGAGCTGCTCAGCTTGACGAACGACTCTCCATATCA
>CAVXTB010000016.1:0-294778 GCA_963764585.1 uncultured Actinomycetes bacterium | reverse complement strand
AGTGGCCGCGCCCGATACCTACGCGACAGCCTCACGCGCAAGCAACACTCTCGGCTCCGACCGCCCGAAAGTGTTGCTTCGCACTGGGAGCGGTCATCTCACCGAGGCCAACGAGATGCTCGCTCGGGACGAGGTGCGAGAGTCCTCCTACGAAGGTACGACGAAACGGCCCGCGAATCACTCCGCCGCTTCTGCTTCCGTCGGATGCGAGAGGGAACTTGACGGCGGGCGCCGCGGCCCTGCCTTTGGCGAAGAGCGGGTCTTGAGCGACGCGGAGCCTGACACCCGCTCCGGTGCTAACGGGGTGCTTGAGTTTCGTCCATTCGGCTGCCGGCTGCATGGGGGCGCGACATGTCTGCCGCGAGATCGATCCCCGCCGGATCAGCGGCCCCGGGCCAGATAGCCTCCCGTCGGTGACGACCGAGCCCACCGGGACGGCGGAGCCCGCGGAGCCGAGGGCCAGGTACATGCTGATCTTCCGCGGCGGTGCGGTGTCGCGGGATGACGTCTCGCCGTCGGTGCTTCAGGCGCACGTGGAGAAGTGGTACCGGTGGTCAGACGAGCTCGCCCGTCAGGGCCGTCGCAACGTCGGCACGGCGCTCGACAACGGGGGTAAGGCGGTGGGCGGGCACGAGCGGGTCGTCACCGACGGTCCCTACGCGGAGTCGAAGGACCTGGTGACGGGCGCGATGATCATCGACGCCGCCTCGCTGGACGACGCCGTCGAGGTGGCCCGCCGGTGCCCGACCTACGAGTTCGGCGGGTCGGTCGAGGTGCGCCCCGTGCAGGAGTGACTCGGCGTGGGCGGCGAACGCGACGTCCAAGCGTCGATCGGGCTGATCGAGGACCTGTTCCGCAACGAGCACGCGCACCTCGTCGCGGCGCTGACGCGGATCCTCGGCACGTCGAACGTCGCGCTGGCCGAGGACGTCGTCCAGGACGCCTTGGTGAGCGCCATGCACGCATGGCGGTTCGGGCCGCCTCGCGACCCGAAGGCGTGGATCGTCCGGGCCGCGCGCAACCGGGCCATCGACGTCATCCGCCGCGAGCGGCGCGGCGCGTCGCTGCTGCCCGAGCTGGCGAGCCTGACCGCGGCGACCGACACGATCGACGCCGCGTTGGCCCCGGCGGCCGACCGGGCCAACCAGCTGGCGATGATGTTCGCCGTCTGCGACCCGACACTGACGTCGGAGACGCACGTCACCCTGATCCTGCGGTGGCTCTGCGGCCTGTCGCCCAAGGAGATCGCCCAGGCGTTCCTGGTGGACACGCAGACGATCGACAGGCGGCTGCACCGCGGCAAGGCGAGGCTTCGAGAGCTGGGCCGGCTCGTCGACGTCGATCACCTGCCCGATCTCGAGGAGCGGCGCGGCTCGGTGCTGCAGGCGCTCTATCTGCTGTTCAACGAGGGCTACCACGGCAGCAGCCCCCGCGAGCCCGTTCGCCCGCTCCTGTGCACCGACGCGCTGCGCCTGACCGAGATGCTGCTCGATACGAGCGCGACGGCGCATCCGGACGTGTCCGCCCTGGCAGCGCTGTTCTGCTTCGACATCGCCCGCCTGTCGACGCGGCTGGACGCCGAGGGCGTGTTCGTGCCGCTGGAGGAGCAGGATCGGACCCGGTGGGACTGGGCGCTGATCGAGCGCGGGCTCGGGCACCTCGCGGGGTCGGCCGCGGGCGACCGCATGTCGCGGTGGCACCTCGAGGCCGGCATCGCCTGCGAGCACGCGGTGGCGCCGTCGGTCCGCGCGACCGACTGGGGCCGAATCGTGGCGTTCTACGACCTGCTCGTGGCGCAGGCGCCCGGCCCGATCGTGGCGCTCAACCGGGCGCTCGCCGTGGCCGAGCGCGACGGGGTCGAGGAGGGCCGCCGCCAGCTCGTCGCGGTCGCCGGCGACAAGAAGCTGGCCCGCTACCCGTTCTACTGGGCGGCCCTGGCCGACCTGCAGCGGCGGGCCGACCGGCCCGCCGAGGCGCGGGCGAGCTACGAGCGCGCGATCCAGCTCTCCCGGAGCTCGGCCGAACGGGCATCGTACCGCCGGCGCATCGAGCTTCTCGAAACGTCCTGAGCGCCGCGTCCGGTTTCGGTTGGCCCCATTCGTCTTCCTGGCGTAGCTCACTAACGACACAGGAGGAGCACCGCGATGCGCAAGCTCATCGAGTCCACCCTCGTCTCGCTCGACGGCGTAATCGAATCGCCAGAACGCTGGGCGATCTTCGACGACGAGGCCTCCCAGCAGTCCATGCGGGAGCTGGACAACTACGACGCGTTCATCATGGGCCGCGTCACCTACGAACGGTTCCGCGACAACTGGGGTGCCGGCGGCAACCCCTACATCGACCGCATCGGCGCCATGCCCAAATACGTCGCCTCCCGGTCCCTCGACGAGGTGACGTGGAACGCCACCCTCCTCAGCCCCGACATCGTCACAGCAATTCAGGACCTCAAGGCTCAGCCGGGAAAGGACCTCATCAAGTACGGCAACAGCCGCCTCGACGCCACGCTCTTGCACGCACGGCTCGTCGACGAGCTGCGCCTCTGGATCATGCCCGTCGTCGTCGGCAGCGGCCAGCGCATCTTCGAGGGCATCGAGCCTTCGTCGCTCGAGCTCACCCTCACCGACGTCCGCGAGCTACGCAACGGCTCGGTCCTCCTCACCTACATACCCGGCTAACCGCAGGCGGGCTCACGCCCGCGCCGTTTCCGCCCCCCGTTTCGAAGCAGTGCCGTGAAACCCAGACCGCTGGAGGTCTGATGACGTCCCAATCACCCCATATCAATCGCTGGCGGGCGTTCGCGCTGCTGGCTTTGACGTTCTTCATGACGGTCATCGATCTGACGATCGTCAACGTCTCGCTGCCGACAATCGGCCGCGACCTGCACTTCTCCCAGACCAACCTGCAATGGGTCGTGACCGCGTACGCGCTCACGTTCGGCGGGTTCTTGCTCCTCGGCGGCCGGGCCGCCGATCTGCTCGGCCGCCGCCGCATCCTGATGCTTGGGCTCGGGCTGTTCAGCGCCGCGTCGCTGGCCGCTGCGCTGGCAACCGGTGCCGGCTTCATGATCGGAGCCCGGGCGGTCCAGGGCATCGGAGCAGCGATCATGCTGCCCGCCGCTCTGTCGATCGTGATGAACATGTTCCAGGAGGGCGCCGAGCGCAATAAGGCCCTCGGGATCTGGGGCGGTCTCGGAGCCGGTGGCGCGACCGTCGGAGTGATCGCCGGCGGGCTTCTCACTCGCTACGCCGGGTGGCAGTACATCTTCTACCTCAACGTCCCGATCGGCGAGGTCGCGCTGCTGTTGGCGCCGCGGATCGTGCCCGAAAGCCGGCTAGACACGGTGCGGCGCAAGTTTGACGCTGCCGGCGCGCTCGCCGGCACCGGCGGACTGGTGCTCCTCGTGGACGCTATCTCCCAGGCACCGCAGTACGGCTGGGGCGCCACGCGGACGATCGGCGTGCTCGCTGCGGCAGCCGTGCTGCTCGCCGCGTTCCTGCTGATCGAGCGTCGGGTCGCCGATCCGATCCTGCCGCTGTCGATCTTCCGGCTGCGCACGCTCGCCGGTGCGAACATCGCGGGCCTGCTGCTGGGCGGCAGCTTCTACGCGTTCATTTTCGTCGGCACTCTGTACATGCAGCAGGTGCTGCACTACAGCGCGCTCCAGTCCGGGCTCGCCTGGCTGGCCGCGTCGCTGACCTCGATCGCGCTCGCCGGCCTCTCCCAGGCGCTGGTGACCCGCGGCGGGACCAAGATCGTGATGGCGGTAGGGATGACCATGATCGGCGTCGGGGCGATCTGGGCCACCCAGGTGCCCGTCCACGGACACTTTCTGGCCAACCTCGCCGGCCCGATGGTCGTAGCCGGCGCGGGAACCGCATTCGCGTTCATCCCGATCTCGATCGCCGCGCTCGCCGGCGTGAAGGAGCAGCAGGCCGGGCTCGCGTCCGGACTACTGAACACCAGCCAGCAGCTCGGCGGCGCGATCGGGATCGCGATCGCCTCGAGCATCGCCGCCAACCACACCCAAACGCTGCTTCACGCCGGCCACGCCGCCCCCGCGGCGCTCACCGGCGGGTTCCAGCAGGCACTCTGGGTGCTCGGCGGGATCGGCCTGCTCGCCATTCCGGCGATCTTCGCGCTCGTCCGCCGCGAAGCGGTCTCGACCGCCGTGGCCAAGGCGAGCGTCCGCGATCCCCAACCGGCGCTCGCCGCCACCAACTAACCGACCACACAACCCAAGCCTGACACCCGAACACAAACCAGCGATTGGAGAAAACCATGCGCAAGATCATCAATTCCGCCTTCGTCTCGCTCGACGGCGTCACCGAAGACCCGAGCTCCTGGGCGACCTTCGACCCTGACTCAGGAGACGAAGCCGCTCAGGCGCTCCAGGCCCTCGACGGCATGCTGATGGGACGAGGCACCTACGAGTATTTCGCCGACGTGATGCCCCAGCAGACCGGGCCGTACGCGGACGCGATCAACGCGATCCGCAAGTACGTGTTCTCCTCGACCCTGGAGACCGCCGACTGGAACAACTCCACGATCATCCGTGACGACGTCGTCGCCGCGGTGACGAAGCTCCAACAAGAGGACGGCGGTGCCCTCATCATGTACGGATACGGTCGACTCAGCCGAACCCTGCTCGAGCACCACCTCGTCGACGAGATCCGGTTCTCCGTTCACCCAGTACTCGTCGGCCAGACGCTCCCGCTGAAGCTCATCGGGGCAACCCCATCGCCGAGCGGCGTCGTCGCGCTCACCTACGAGCCTTCCTCCAGCTGAGCGGTAAGACCCGGCGTGGCCACAAGCCCGCCGGGTCTCAACCACATCCGCGCACGGGTACCACCGCGGCCACGACGGCCACGAGCTACGCACGACCGACCACCGAGACGATCTGCGGCACTCCCGCTGGACGGACGGCACCGCGCTGCCCCTTTGCGAGGCGGAGCGGGAGCCGGCGGTCGCCCGGTTGATCGCTGGCCGACGCCTCGCGGAGGTGCATCTCAGCAGACGCGCTGGCTGATCCTTCCCCGGGATCTCGGGCGTCTCGCGAAGCCGATTTGCAAAGTACCGCTCGGGACCACCACCAGGAAGTCTCGCTTGACCGCCCCTTTCCCCGGGAGCGGTAGCGCCCCGCGCAGCGGCCGAGACCCACTTCGCTGGCGCCGCGGTACTCCGCCGTCGTCCGTCCAGATGCCCCAATGCGCGGGAGGCAGGACCCAAGCGGCGCCTTTTCCTGAGACGAGCCCCCGCATCCGCTCCCGCTCCGCTCCTAACCTCGGAGCCCGCCCCCGCTCCCCGCCAACCCCAAGCCCGCCGCCAGTCGGGGTAGGTCGGCTTTGGCGGCGGCCGGCGGTCAGCGACGCCTGGCCCGCAGGACGACGTCGGCGATGTGCGGGGTGCCGGGCGGCGGGTCGATCCGCGGCTCGACCGCGTGCAGCTCGACCGTGAAGTCGTCGCCGAGCAGCCGGAAGAGGTCATCGGCGCCCACGTAGTCCGCCGGGTCGACGCCCCGGGACTTCATGTGCTCGCGGTGCTCGTCGTCGAGGTCGTGGTAGACGGCGAGCAGCAACCCACCCGGGCCCACCGTGTCGAGCAACCTCCGCACGGCGGCCTCGCCGGCGGCCTTGGGCAGCGCCGGGTACTGCATCGACACCAAGTCGAACGAACGGGCCGGGAACGGTGCCTGGAGGGTGTCCCCGCAGATCCACTCGACGGAGGTGCCAGCCGGACGGGAATCCTCCCGCGCCCGGCATATGGCGACCTCAGAGATGTCGATCGCAGTGACGATCCAGCCGCGCTGAGCGAGCCAGATCGCGTCGGCGCCCTCGCCACAACCGACGTCGAGCGCCCGGCCCGGGGTGAGGGCGGCGACCTCCGCGACGAGCCGCCCGTTCGGCCGCCCGCTCCACATCGTCCCGTCGCGCTCACGGTACCTCCTGTCCCACTCGGCGGCTTGCGCCGCCGCGCCGAAGTGCTGCTCACCGTGTTCGTGCTCGCGCATCGTCCGCACCATAGACCTCGACGGAAACGTCAAAGAATTGGCGATCCCGACCAGTAAGCGCTGGCATGCTCGCGCCCACCTGAGCGCCAACGGGCGAACACGCAGGCCCAGGTCGAGGCGCTCCTCCTTTCGTCTTCCGGCGCATGTCTCGGCCGCTCCGCCGATAGACCCCCAATGCGCGGACACCGGGTGCCGGGCGCCGCCTTGCCTGGTCTACGGCGGCCGGCGGAGCGTCGCAGCGATCTCGGACGTGAGGAGGTACAGATCCAGCTGGTCGGGCACGTCCGGGTCGAACGGGCGGAACCCGAGTCGCTCCCACCAGGCGCGAGCCGGTGCAGTCAGCGCTGTGACGACGACCGCTCGGCAGGCGGCCTTCTCGTTGAGCTCGACGGCGGTCGCCAGCACGTGTGCGGCAAGTGCAGTCCCGATACCGAGGTTCGCGTAGCGGCGATCGACCGCGAGACGGCCCAAGAGGAGTGCCGGTACCGGATCCGGCGCGCCTTTCGCGACCACGTCGGGCGCGGTTGAGCGATCGATGCCGGTCATTGAGACGCTTGCGTACGCGACCACGACGTCGTCGGGGTCGGCGATGACCCAAGTGGCGGCTGTGTCTCGTCGCCGGTTCTGGCCGGCGTAGCGGCGCAGCCACTCGTCCAGGACGGGCGCGCCGCTGTCGAACTGTTCGCGGTTGTGCCGGCGCGGGTCAAGCGGCGCCGGGCGGCGGAGCTCAGTCAAGCCAGCTGAACTTGCGCTTGCGGCGCAACGCCTGCGCGAGACGGTCGTTGACCTCGGCCGGTCGCTCGAGCGCTTCGCTGAACGCGACCGCAGCCTGCGCGGAGAGCCGGATGCTCGATCGCTCGGCGAGGATCTCCTCGGCCTTCGAGGCGGCAGCCTGGACCACGAACGCCGAGACGTTTAGGTGCGAGGCAGCGGCCGCCCGCTCGAGCAGCGCCTTGTCTGCCGGATCGACGCGGATCTGCAGACGCTCTTCCTTGACAGTTGACACGTACTCACATTGGCAGTACATGGCGGGATTGTCAAGCAAATCTGCCTCAAGGAGGTCCATCATGGAATCCGTGCTGCTGGACGCGGCTGGCCATCGCCGGTCGCCGGCGACGATGCCCGGATACCACCGCGGGCGGCCGCCGCGTAACAAGGGCGAGCAATATCCGGCGGATCCACCGACAGTCGAGGAGATCGTCGCGGTGATGCGCACGGTCGGCGATCGCCCGCACGGGCAGCGCCTCCGCGCGCTGATCGTGCTCTTGTGGCGCGCCGGGCTACGGATCAACGAAGCGCTCGCACTCCACGAGACCGACCTCGACAGGACCCGGGGCGCGATCCTCGTCCGCCGCGGCAAGGGTGGCAAGCGCCGCGAGGTCGGAATGGACCGCTGGGCCCGGGGCCAACTCGACCCATGGCTCGAGATCCGCCGCCAGCTCCCAGTCGGGTCGCTCTTGTGCGTGATCCACGGCTCGACCGCCGGACGCCACTGGGAAGCTTCAGCCGCCCGCAAGCAACTGCACCGCGCCGCGGCGGCGGCCGGAGTGCGGCGTCGGTTCGCGCCGCACCAGCTCAGGCACGCGCACGCGGTCGAGATGGCGCACGAAGGCGTACCGCTCGTCGTGATCCAGCGGCAGCTCGGACACGCAAACCTCGGCATCACGAGCGTGTACCTGCAGGGCATCGACAGCACGGAGATCATCAACACGGTCCACGGACGGCCGTCGCCGACGATCTCCGCGAGCGCAGGACTGACGATCCGCCGGTGACCCACCGCACGGCCGCGCCGTCCGTCCAACGTCGGCGCGGCCGTCGCGACGCGAATACCTCCGGCTGGCGAGGACCAGGAGTCGGGAGCGGCTGGCGCGGGAGACCTGTCCTTGCGTCAACTCGGGCACGGCGCCCCGTCGCTATCGCGACGTCCCCGCATGGCGCCTCGTCACCGGGACGGATCACCGGGCGGGGCTTATGGGAAACCTCGCTCTCCGGCCGGCCCGAGCCGCTCCGATTGCAGGTTGGTGCCCGTTAGGGCTTGCGCCGGCGGATGACGCCGGCGCCCTATGGCGGTCCGCGACTCGTGTTGAGTCGGCTGTACAACTGTGCAAGAATCTGCACGTGCGTTCAGCCGATCTGACGGCGGCGGCCCGGATCCGCGAAACCGCGATGGGGCTGTTCGCGGAGCGCGGGGTCGCCGCGGTCAGCGTGCGCGACGTTGCCGAGGCCGCGAGCGTGTCGCCGTCGCTGGTCATCCACCACTACAAGTCCAAGGAAGGGCTGAAGGCCGCCGTCGATGAGCGGGCGACGGCGGCGGTGATCGACGCCGTCGCCGAGCTCGGCGAGGGCGGTCCGGTCGCCACGGCGTCGGCGTCGCTGGCCGCGAAGTTCGCCGCGAACCTCGAGGCCGAGCCGGTGTTGCCGGCCTACATCCGGCGCATGCTGGTCGACGGTGGGCCGGCCGGCGAGGCCCTGTTCCGGATGCTGTTCGACGCGACGGTGCAGACGATGGATGCGCTGGAGCGGGCCGGGGTCGTGCGCCGGTCCGACGACGAGCCGGCCCGGGCCGCGTTCGTGATGGTGGCCGATCTCGCGGTGATCGTGATGCGCGAGCAGATCGCCGGTGTGCTCGGCGTCGACCCGCTCGGCAGCGACGGCGTGGCGCGCTGGACGAGGACGGTGATGGAGCTCTACGGACCCGGCCTGTTCACGCCGGAGGCGGGCGCATGACGGCCGTGATCGCGGTGGACGGGCTGACCCGGTCGTTCGGCGCGCGGCGCGGGGTCGTCGACGTGGCCTTCGAGGTCAACGCCGGCGAGGTGTTCGGGTTCCTCGGCCCCAACGGGGCGGGCAAGTCGACGACGATCCGGTTGCTGCTCGGGTTGTATCGCCCGACCTCCGGGCGGATGCGGGTGTTCGACCTGGACCCGGCCGAAGCGGGTGTCGAGATCCACCGCCGCGTCGGCTACCTGCCGGGCGAGCTGGCGCTCTACCCGCGGCTGACCGGCCGCCAGCACCTCGACTACGTGGCCCGGGTGCGGGGCCTGACCGATCACACCTACCGCGACGAGCTGGTCGAACGCTTCCAGGCCGAGCTGGACCGCCCCGTGCACGCGCTGTCGAAGGGCAACCGCCAGAAGATCGGCCTGGTGCTCGCGTTCATGCACCGCCCGGACCTGCTCGTCCTCGACGAGCCGACGTCGGGGCTGGACCCGTTGCTGCAGGACGAGTTCGCCCATCTGGTCCGCGAGACGGTGGCCGCCGGGCGCACGGTGTTCCTCTCCTCGCACGAGCTGGACGAGGTCCAGCGCATCGTCGATCGGCTCTCGATCATCAAGGAAGGGCGCATCGTCCTGACCGACACCGTCGAGGGCCTGCGCCGGGCGGCACCGCGGACCGTCGAGCTGCGCTTCGCCCAGGCCGTCGACCCGGCTCGCTTCGCCGGCCTGCCCGGCGTGCACGTCCTGAGCCATGACACCACTCGGCTGGTGCTCTCGGTCACCGGGCCGGTCGCGCCGCTGCTGCGCGAGGCCGCCGAGCTGGACGCGGTGGACCTGACGGCCCGCCGCGCCGACCTCGACGAGCTGTTCCTGACCTACTACCGCTCCGCCTGAGTGACCATGCGAGCCGACACCACGCGGCTGGACCTGCGGCTGCGCCGCCGTTCGCTGATCGGCTACGCGCTGGGCATGGCGCTCTACGCGTTCATCATCGTCGCGCTGTATCCGTCGTTCAAGGACGACGCCAGCCTGAACAAGCTGACCGAGAACGGCAACACGGTCGCGGCGCTGTTCGGGGCGACCGGCTCGCTGAGCAGCCCGTCGGGCTGGCTGAGCGCGAACCTGTACGCCAACTTCGTGCCGCTGATCGTCCTGCTGCTGGCGATCGGCTACGGCGCGGCGAGCATCGCCGGCCAGGACGAGGACGGCACGCTCGGCCTGCTCGCCACGCTGCCGCGGTCGCGCCGGCGGCTCATCGCCGAGAAGTTCGCCGCCATGTGCCTGCAGCCGGTGCCGGTCGCCCTGGCGACGATGCTGTGCGTGCTCGCCGGCCCCGGCTTCGAGCTGCACATCGGCATCGGCAACCTGATCGCCACCACGGTCGGCGTGCTGCTGCTCGCGATCGACTTCGGCGCGCTGGCCATGCTCATCGGCGCGGCCACCGGCAGCCGAGGCACCGCACTCGGCATCACCTCGACCATCGCCGCGGCGTCCTACGTCATCAGCTCGCTCGCCCCGGTCGTGCACTGGATCCACCCACTGCGGTACGCGTCGCCGTTCTTCTACGCCGTCGGCGACGGCCAACTCGTGCGCGGGCTCAGCCCCGGCGGCGCGGCCGTGCTCATCGGCATCGCCGTCGTGCTCGCCATCGCGTCGACCCAAGCCTTCGAACGCCTCGACATCCACTAACCCATCACGGTCGCCGCTCAGCCGCCGCATGGGCGCCATCCGAAGCGTGAGCACAAGCCCATCCCCTACGGCACGCCCTCGGGTGCCGCGGCAGGGGTGGTCGGCACGGGCCGAGGGACGCGGTAGTGGGTCCTGCGCTGGGCGCCGGCTGCGAGCATGGGCAGGTGGCGTCGCTTGATCAGGCGCGCCCGCCGCCGAGGGCGGCGGACTGGAGCTCGCTGGCGCTTGCGTCGGCCGCTGCGCTGCCGTCCGATGATGTCCTTGCGCGGTTGCAGAGCACCGTCGCCGGCCTTTCGCGCGACGAGGCGTCGGCGCGGCTGGCCGAGGTTGGGGCCAATGCGTTGCGCAGTCATGGCGCGCGTCCGCTCGCGGTGCTGGCGCGTCAGTTGCGCAATCCGCTGTTGGTGCTGCTCGTGGCAGCAGCGCTGACCTCGTTTGCGGTGGGTGAGCGCACCAGCGCGCTGATCATCCTGTTGATCATCTGCCTGAGCGTCGGGCTGGGGTTCTTCAACGAGTACCGCTCCGAGCTGGCGGTCGAGGCGCTGCACTCGCAGTTGCGCCACAGCGCGTTGACGATGCGCGACGGCGAGCCCGTGGCGGTCGACGTCACCGATCTCGTGCCCGGGGACGTCGTGCGGCTCGCGGTCGGCGATGTCGTGCCGGCCGATCTGCGCCTCCTGCACGTCGACGGGCTGGAGTGCGACGAAGCGGTGCTCACCGGCGAGTCGCTGGCCGCGGAGAAGCGCAGCGATCCCGTCACCGCGCCGGAGTCCTCGCTGGACCTGGCGTCGTGCGCGTTGATGGGCACCGTCGTGCGCGAAGGCAGCGGGCTGGGCGTCGTGGTGTGCACCGGCGGTCGAACGGCGTTCGGCGCCATCGCGCTGCAGCTCGGTGAACGCCAGCCGCAGACCGCCTTCCAGCTCGGGCTGCGTGACTTCTCGCTGCTGCTCGTCCGGGTGACCGCCGTGCTGGCCGGCTCGATCCTGGTCATCAACGTCGTTGTCGGCCGCTCGCTGCTCGACTCCGTCCTGTTCGCGTTGGCGATCGCGGTCGGCCTCACGCCCCAGCTCCTGCCGGCGATCGTCACGATCAGCCTCTCCACCGGCGCCAAGCGCCTGGCCGAGCGCGCCGTGGTGGTCAAGCGGCTGGTGAGCATCGAGGACCTCGGCAACATCGTCGTCCTCTTCACCGACAAGACCGGCACCCTCACCGAGGGGACCATCACCTTCGCCGCCGCGCTCGATCCCGGGGGGCGCCCGTCGGATGCCGTCCTGCGCGCCGGGCTGCTCTGCAACGACGCGACGTTCTCCGACGGGCACGTGGTCGGCGGCAACCAGCTCGACCAGGCGCTCTGGGAGGCGCCGGGCGCCCGCGCCGCCGGCGCCGAGCGCCCCCGGCGCCTCGCCGACCGCCCCTTCGATTACCAGCGCCGCCTGGCCTCGGTCCTCGTCGAAGGCACCGACGGCGCCCGGCAGGTCATCGTCAAGGGCGCACCCGAGACGGTGCTCGCCCGCTGCGCTCGCGTGCCGCCAGACGCGCAAGGCGTGCTCGACGGCCAGTTCGCCGCCGGCAGCCGCGTGATCGCCGTCGCGACCCGCGCCGCCGACGGCCGCACGACGCTGACCGCAGACGACGAGCGCGACCTCGTTCTCGCCGGTTTCCTGAGCTTCGTCGACCGGCCGAAGGCGGACGCGCGCGAGGCGCTCGATCGCCTCAGGCGCCTCGACATCAAGGTGAAGGTCATCACCGGCGACAACGACCGGGTGGCCCAGAAGGTCTGCGCCGACATCGGCCTGACCGTCGGCGGCACGCTGACCGGCACCCAGCTCGACCAGCTCGACGACGCGCAGCTCGCCGCTGCGCTGCCGCAGACGACGATCTTCGCGCGCGTGACCCCGGAGCAGAAGTCGCGGCTCATCAAGGCCCAGCGCGCCTCGCACGCGACGGTCGGGTTCCTCGGCGACGGCGTCAACGACGCGGTCGCCCTGCACGACGCCGACGTCGGGATCTCGGTCCAGACCGCGACCGACGTGGCCAAGGACGCCGCCGACATCGTGCTGCTCGACAAGGATCTCGACATCCTCGCGGGCGGCGTCGTCGAGGGCCGGCGCATCTTCGCAAACACGATCAAGTACGTCCTGATGGGCACCTCGTCGAACTTCGGGAACATGTTCAGCGCCGGCGCCGCCTCGCTGTTCCTGAGCTTCCTGCCGATGCTCCCGACGCAGATCCTGCTGAACAACCTGCTCTACGACGGCAGCGAGATGGCGATCCCGACCGACAACGTCGACGAGGAGCAGCTCCAGCGCCCAGCGCACTGGGACACCGGCTTCATCCGCCACTTCATGACCTTCTTCGGCCCGATCAGCTCGATCTTCGACTTCGCCACCTTCGGCATCATGATCTGGGTGTTCAACGCCGGGCCCGCGCTGTTCCGATCGGGATGGTTCGTCGAGTCGCTCGCGACGCAGAGCCTGATCATCTTCGCCATCCGCACCCGCCGCGTCCCCTTCTTCCACAGCACGCCGAGCACGCCCCTCGCCGTCGCCACGTTCACCTGTGTGGCGATCGGCGTCGCGCTGCCGTTCTCGCCCCTCGCTGACGTCCTCGGCTTCACCGCGTTGCCCGCCGGCTTCCTCGCCGTCCTCGCCGCGATGATCATCGTCTACTTCGTCCTCATCGAGCTCGGCAAGCGGCGCTTCTACCGCGTCCGGCCGCCCGGGCCCCCGATCGCCCACCCGCGCCCCGACCGCGAGCGCTGGATCCATCGCCGCGCCTCGCGCTGGACCACCCACACCGGCCCCCACCACCGCAGACCCGCGCCCGCCGCATAGCCCGAACAACACGCGAAGGGGCAATCCGCTATGGCAGCGGGCAAGCCACGTCGCCTGTCAAATGACGATCGCGTCCCTGAGCTGATGTGACTTCGCCCCGGCTCAGGTTCCCGGTAGGTCGAAGGCGCGTCCGTAGGTACCGTTCGGCGCGGCCATGCAGGCGCCGGGAGCGAGGACAGTGGTGTTCGCTTCCCAAGCGAGGTGGCAGCGCTCCAGACCGCTGATGAGCCAGGCGCTGGGGTCGAGCTGCCAGTGGCCCAGCCCATGACGCGCCGAGGTTCGGGGAGGCGTGGTGGTTGTTGTGCCAGGCCTCGCCGAAGGCGATCGGTGCGAGCCACGCGAGGTTGTGCGACTGATCGCCAGTGGCGAACGGTCGCCGGCCGAAATAGTGGTACGGCGAATCGGGTTCGACGTGTCCGTCCCCGCGTGGTCGACGGTGGACGGCGCCGGATCCCACCGCCGGCCCGGCGGCGGGCGCGTTGACAGCACGGCGACCAGCGGCGTACGGTCGGCCAACAGCCAGCAAAGGAGCGCGGGATGCGCGAACCGATGAGCCCCGGAGCCGCTGAAGCGACGGCCGCGCCGCCCCTCGGGGAATTCGCTGCGAGGTACCTGGACGCGTGGAATTCGCATGATGCCGATCGGCTGCTCGCACACATGACCCCTGACGTGGTCTACGACGACTCCGGCTGGCCGGTGACGATGCGCGGTCACGCCGACGTTCGCCGCTTCGTCGAGCACACCTGGCGCGCGTTTCCCGACATGCACATCGAGATCGTCGAAGGCCCGTATCGTCTTGGAGAGGAGAAGGCAGCGCTCTGGTGGCGCGGAGCCGGGACGATGACCGGTCCGCTCGATCCTCCGGGGCTTGCACCGACCGGCAGGCGCTGGCAGGTCGAAGGCGCTGACTTCCACGAATACCGCGACGGACTCATCAGCCGCCTGTGCATCGTCTTCAATCTCGCCGAGACCTCGCAGCAGCTCGGTCTGATGCCCACACTCGGCAGCCGCGCCCAGCGCATCGCAGCAGCCTTGCACCGCGTCGAGACGCGTTTCGAGCGCCGCTGACCACCAGCACGATGGTGGTTCATCGACGGGACGCGCGGTCGAGCCAGGCTCGAACCGTGTCGTGATGCGGCTCCCAGGCCGCCCACACGTCGCGTGCCCACGCCGCGACGCGTGCGGCGTGCTCATCCGCTCCCACCGCCTCCAGCGGCCCGCGCACCGTCAGGGTGCCGTTGGGACGCGGCGGGTCCAACCAGTGCAGATCGAGCGTCCTGCGGACCGGCGCGCGATCGCCTGCGACCTGCCTGAGCTGCGTCGGCTCGATGCCTCGATCCAGGATCATGCACAACCCCATCAGGTGCACCGCGACCGACTGCAGCGCCCGAACCTGCCGCGTGCCCGGATGCTGCACGTGGTAGGTGTCCACGACCAGCCGGCGAAGCGGCAGACCGTCGCGCGAGCCCCACGACAGCGTCGAGACCTGGCCGTACAGGTGCCAGCACGCCGGCGACGCGCCGACGTAGGCGTGGGTCGGACCGTTGTACACCGCCAGCAGCAGCCCGCAGCCAGGACACGTGGACGCATCCGACGACTTGGTTGGCCGCCGCGCGAGCGTCCATTGGGCGGGACCCACGACCTCGCCGTCAGGCTGTACGAGCATCGTCCCCAAGCCTCCGATCCCTTCTGGGCTGGCGCGCGAAGGAAGAAGGGATAGAGACCTCGGGCGCTTGCTGACCACCAGTCTAGCCTCGGGCCGTTGGACGGCCCGCGCGAGCCGCCCGATCACGGCCGCAGCTCGACGGTGTCGACGCCGTCCAGCGAGCGGTCCGCTGCCCCCATCCATGCGGAGCGGCGGCGCCGGCGCGACTGCCGCTCGTCACGTGCACGTCGATAGCGAACGGCGCCTCGACCGAGTAGCGGGCAAACCGCTGGTTTCGTCCACAGAGGCCGAGCGGGCGACACGTCGAGCGGACCGCGGAGCCGGCGCGGCCGACGGGCGCCCGCCGCACCCGTGGTGCCCTACTTCCCGTCGTCCGGTTTGCTTAGCGTCTTGCCGGCGCTCTGCACGACCTTGCGAAGGAAGTCGTACTGCGTGTGGACGAGCCGGTCGGCCATCTCCATGGCGGCGTCGACAATCTCCTGCCGCCTGGACGGACGTTCGCCGAGTGCCGGCAGCATCTGGTCGACGGTGTCGACGAACTTGGTCACGGCCTCGATCGCAGCCCGCTGCCCCGACTCGAGTGACTTGAGCACCTCGCCGGAGAGCTCGCCGGTGCGGTCGACCACGGTCGCCTGCTCGCGCTCTCTGATTTCTGCGGCGTGGCGCTTGCGAGTTGCCGCCCCTTTGCGTGCCGCCGCACTGCGCTGGGCCTTGGTCTCTGGCATCGGTACATGCCTCCTTCCCGGGACGTGTGTCCCGGTAGCTCTGCATTCGGCGGACGCCGGTCGGCCAAGACCTCGCGAGTAGCGGGCCCCGCTTCGCCGGGCCACCGCTTCTGCTACGGACCGTAGGCCAGCCCGCCAGTGGCGCCATCCGTATAGACCCCGGACGTGACCGTCGCCAAGCTACGCGCCCAGATCGCGCCCGGGGCTCCCAGGCGGCGACGAGCGATCGATGACCGCTGCCTCGCGTCCCGCCCAGGCGAAGGAGTAGCGCGGCGCCCCGTGCGGCCTACCGACGCCGCAGTGCTCAGTCGCATGGCGAACATCGGCGGATGCAGCAGTCAGCGCGCTTGCCCCTTGCGGATCGGCGCGCTGCTCCTGTCCATGTCCGCTCCTGTGCGACCGACCGACCCGCAGGGCATGGGCTACGGCTGAAGGATCAGGCGGAAGGTGGCTCGGTATGGCCCCTCCGGCGGCCTCGATCGAGCACGGCTTCGCCGCTCTCGCGGCCGTGGGTCGGGGCGCTATCGGGTCGCGGCTAGGCGGTCGCCGAGCTCGCGCGCGACCGTGAGCACCTCGACGACGTCCTCGGCGGTCGTGCGGAAGTTCGTGAAGCACACACGCAGGTAGACGCGGCCGTCTACGGTGGCGGGGGCGAGGTAGACGCGTCCGTCCTGCTGGATCGCGCGGGCGAGCGCGAGGTTGTGCGCGTCGACGTCGGTGGCGCTCGTCGGCCGGTCGCGGAAGTTGACCGTCGAAAGCGTCGGCCGGCACAACAGCTCCAGTGCCGGGTCGGCGTCGACCGCGTCGGCGAGCGCGCGGGCATGGCGCAGCGTGCGCTCGATCCCGGTACGGAACGCCTGCGCGCCGTAGGTGCGGAACGCCAGCCACAGCTTCAGCGAGCGGATCGGGCGGGAGTACTCGAGCGTGCGGTCGACGGGGTTCGCCGCGTCGGCCTCGTGCAGCAGGTAGTGCTCGTCGTGACGGAAGGCGGCCGCGAGCGCGCCGCGCGTGCGTAGCAGCACAACGCTGCAGCTCTTCTGCATGCCCAGCCACTTGTGAGCATCGATCGTGACGGAGTCCGCGCGATCCAGGCCGTCGAACAGCGCAGCGGTGCTCGGCGCGCAGGCGGCCGGCACCCCGTAGGCGCCGTCCACGTGCATCCACACGCCGTGCCGGGCGCAGACCTCGGCCACGGCGTCCAGCGGGTCCACCGCGCCGGTCAGGGTCGTTCCCCCCGTGGCGATGACGGCCACCGGGGTCACGCCGTCGGCGCGGTCGGCGGCGATGGCCTGCTCCAGCGCGTCCGGCCGCAGGCGCCGGCGATCGTCGAGGGGCAGCTTGCGGATCGCGTCACGTCCCAGGCCGATCACCTCGACCGCGCGCACGACGGACTGATGCGCCTCCTGCGAGCAGTACACGGTCCCTCGGCGGCTTCCGATCCCAGTCCTCCGGCAGCCAGGCAGGGCCTGCTCTCGGGCAGCCAGCAGCGCGGTGAGGTTGGACACCATGCCGCCGCTGGTGAACACGCCCTCGCCGACCGGGTAGCCGACGAGCTCAGCCACCCACCGCACCGTCTGGCGCTCAAGGAGGTCGACGGTCCCGCCCGCGGCGGCGGCGTTGACGTCGTAGGCCGCGGCCAGCGCCGAGCCGAGAACCCCGGCCTCCAGGCCGGTCGAGCCAATGTAGGCGACGTACAGCGGCCGAGATGGGGAGATGCTGGCGTCAAGCGTGCAGGCGGCGTCCTCAAGCGCGGCCTCGACGTCCCCAGGCTCGCTGGGTAGCGGCGCCGTCAACCGCCGTCGTAGCTCCTCGGGTGGGACCGGCTCGTGCGGACGGGGGTGGTCAAAGGACTCCCACGCCTGACCCAGGAAGCGCGCGAGCAGCTCCAGCACGGCGTGGCGATCGACCATCGCCAGTGGATCGTCGGCGGGCAACGGGCACCGTTATACCGCTTGGCGAACGAGCTCGCGTCTGTCCCAGATGGCGAGCTGCCGGCTTACGCATAGCCAGCGAGAAGCGGGCGTGAGTCGACCCGTGGCCCGCTCGCAGCTCGTCCAACCCAGAAGCGCGTACGCCCCACGCCTGCGCTGTTGCTTGTGCCTGAGGCTGTCGCATAAGTCGCGCGGGGCGGCCAGCCTCAGAGAGGCGATGCGAAATGAGCCGTTCTAAGGGCTTCTGGAAGGTCGCCGAGACAAATCAGTCCCCGGGAAGCGGACCTCTTCACGCTGTCGTCGATATATGCGACGGCCTCGCCTGGCAGGAGCACCGCGATCTACGGTACGCAAGGCTGCGGCATCTGTCGCTCATAGCGCAACTACGGATCGCACCGCGCACGGTCACGCCCGAGGCGAACCGCCACGAGCCATCGTCAGGCGGCGCAGGCGGGCCTGGCCGCGGCCGCGCCGCGGCGGCTACCCGATCCGTTTGTCGATGCGGACATGGACGGTGTCACCCGCCTCCTTGCCGATCGCCTTGCGGAGCTTCGCCTTGACGGGCAGCCTGTGTGTGCCATCGCCCTGCGCCATGAGCGCGCCGTCGAACGGCTCGCCGTCGATCGCGCCGCGGATCTTCACGAGCCCGCGCGTGCCGAAGAGCTCCGCCGCGTCGCCCATCACGACGCAAGTCCACGCGCCTGGGTTGTCGCCCTTCTGAAGCCGGGCGTCAAACTCTCTCAACATGACATTGAGACTCTCGCATGCGCCCGAACTCATCGCCGGAGGGGGCCGCGACTTCAAGCGCTTGTCGGCCCGCTTCCCGCTGACCACGCACCCGGTGGTTCCCATGCGAGTGCAGCGGGCGACGAAGGCGGACCGCCTCCGCGAAGTCGCTGTCGCGTTTGCCTCGTAGCAGTACTCGACGCACGGTCCGGCCCTCTCGCTAGCCTGTGAACGACGGAGCACGGGGTGCATGCCGAACCCTGATCGCCGCGCTGGCCCTGGCGAGGAGGCGTCGCAGCGGCTTGTTGGCGGCACGGTTGCCGGCGACGCGGCTGCCGGCGTCGTTGGGCAGGGCCGGCAACGGCGGGGACCCGGGGGTGTCCACGGTCGCGTCGTTGGTGACGGTATCCGCCGTGACGTTCGCGCGCAGTCGGAAGGTGGCGTTGAACGTCTTGCGCTGGCCGGGCTGCAGACGGACCGTGCCGCACAGTCGACGGCCCGCAGTGGGTTGCAGACCCGGCGTGGCGCGCACGAACCTCAGCGCGCGCGGCGCCCGGTCGCACGCCCGCAGCCCGCGCGCCGGCGCGTCGCCGCGGTTTCTGACGGTGATCCGGTACGTGATGAGCTCACCCGGCCGCACGGACTGCGCTTGTGTGGTCTTACCGATATCGATGTCCTCTGGCGGAGCTACTTCACCACAACCGAGGGGACCACGGCCAGTGGCAGTAGTGTTAGTTACATTGTCGAACAGGAAACCGCCGCCGACGAGGCTGGAAACCGCACCACCAGACGCACGGAACTCAATGCTATTGGTGACTGGCACTGCTACCCTCTGAGCGGCTCGGTAGAAGTTCTCCCAAGTCGTGAAGCAGACGCCAAGGTCGTTACCGATATCCTTGCCGTCAATATAGATACGAACGATATCGTTGTTCTCGCCAGGAACGAACTTGATCCAGAACTTGACGGTGTGAACTTCGTCGCGACTGTAGAGGCCAGCATCATACGCCACGAAGCCGCCAGTGGCGGGGTCGGGAGTATCCCAGATGATCGCCCGAATCCCACCAGCCTCGTCAAGAAGACGCACGGCAGACATTCGTCCACCAGTGCTGTTGTCAGGGCTGATGGTCATGAAGAGCCCGGGCTGCTGAGCAGCCGGCTTGGCGGAAATGAATGAAAACTCACCGATGTATTCGGTATTAGGCTCGTTCTCGCCAGCTGATTCCAGTGTTGGCGTGGAATACGTCTGGAAAAAGAACTCGCCAGTCGGCTCGTTGTATGCGTTTGAATGGCGCAGCGACTGAGTGCCGAATCCGGGAATGCCGCTGACACTGACAACTGCCTGGTCATACCCATTCGGCAGAGCGGGAATATCACCGGGTTTAGCGCTATGCCAGCCGCCCTGGCCGTTGACGGACCCAGGCATGAAGGTGGGGGGCTCAAAGGACGTTGGGACGGTATCCGCCACTGCGACCCCGCACGCAAGCAAGGCGAAGCTGACGAACGTGGCGAGCCACCCCACGATCGCCGTACACCGCTGGGCAGGACGGGAAACGCTGCTGGAATGGCGCACGGCAACCACCTTTACGGGCAGACGTGACGCGGCTGAACCAGAAAGCCGTGATCTGAAACGGACGCTACCCTAGCTCTGCCCCGCCGCCGACTGCCGTTCTCAGACCGCCGCGTGGCCCCTGAAGCGCCCCGTTCATCCGAATCCAAGAACGACGCGTCGACCGCGCTCGAGCACTACGTGGGGCGGAAGGCCGCGGCCTGCGCTCCTCGGTCCCGCCGTTTCCAAGTGCCGACCCACATCGAGCAGCCTCCGGTGCCGAGTGGGCCGCTGTCGAGCTGCCTGGCGCGCCGCGCCGAGCAGTTGAACCTAGCCCTGAGCAGAACCGCGCACGGATCCCGGGAGTCGTGGCATTCGCGCGCTTTTCCTTTCGCCTGTGGCTGTCGCGTATGTCGGGGTGTCGTCCGGCGGGTTTAAAGTTAAGTACCAACCGGCCGTCACCAGGCGGCAAGCAGAGACCGCTGAGGAATGGGAACACGCGTCACGAGCTGGAATAGGAGGGCATGACCACCAGCTCGACCGTGTCGCGTCCGTGCTTCAGGCGCGCTGAACGTGTCGGACCAGCCCGCGTGGCTGCCCTCACCGCGACACATCATCGAGCGGGGTCTGTGAGGAGCGGGCGGCCGCCGATCGGGGGAGGTTCTCGTCGGAGGAGGCGACCGCCGTCGTGGCGGCCTCGGCGAGGGCGGCCAGGAGGGCGGCGGTGGCGGGCGGGTCGGGCGGCTCGCCGTAGGTCGCGGCGTAGATGTGCCGCTCGAAGCCGGGCAGTTCGGTCGCGACGACGCCGTCGATGTGATGGGCGCGCAGGGACAGACCGGTCTGGGTCGCCACCCCGAGCCCGGCGGCCACCCACGCCTGCATCACAACCATGTCATCGGAGCTGTAGCCGATCCGCGGATCGAACCCGGCGTCGGCGCACACGGACAGCAGGTGGCTGCGGCAGCGCTCGCAGCCGGCGATCCACGTCGCGTCGCGCAGGGTGGCCAGCCCGCGCTCGCGACGCGTCGACAGCACGTAGACCGGGTCGTCGAGCAGGTGATGCAGGCGCACCCCGGGGGGCTCGGGCTCGGTCTCCTCGTAGCGGAAGATGACCGCGACCTCGACCTTGCCGGCACGCAGCAGCTCGAGCGCTTCGAGCGGATGCGTGTCGGTCACGCTGATCTCCAGGCTCGGATACCGGTTCGCCAGCGTCGCCAGCGCCGCCGGCACGAGCGATCCGTTCGCCGAGGCGAAGGCGGCGAGGCGCACGCGGCCGGCGTTCAGTCCCACGTGGGCGGAGAGCTCCGCGCCGGCCGCATCGATGCGCCCGATGATCTCGGCGGCGCGGTCGGCCAGCAGCTGCCCGGCGGGGGTGAGCCGGATCCCGCGGCCGACCCGCTGCAGCAGCTGCGCGCCGGTCTCGGCCTCGAGCCGGGCGAGGTGGTGGGTGACCGACGGCTGGGAGTAGTGCAGCTCCTTCGCCGCCGCGGTGACCGATCCGTGGCGCGCGACGGCGTCGATGACGCGCAGCCGGTTGACGTCCAGCATGCATCAACTCTATCTATGAGTCAGCACGGAAGTTGGCATTAGACGTATGAGCCGGTGCCGCGCAAGCTCAAAGGCATGACCGCGACCCAGATCCGCCCCGCCAGCCAGCTGAGCCCACTCGTCGCCGGCATCCGCACCGCCGTGGAGCGCCACGCCGACTGGGCCGAGACCGCGCAGCTCGTCACCGACCAGCTGCGCCGGCACCTGCCCACCCCGGACGTGCTGACCGCCGAGCAGCGGCTCGGCTCACCCGACGACTACATCGCCCACAGCCTGCACATCGAGCCGGACGGATCGTTCTCGATCGTCGCCCTGGTCTGGCGGCCCGGGCAGATCACCCGGATCCACGACCACGTCACCTGGTGCGTGCTCGGCGTCATCCAGGGCGTCGAGCACGAGGAGCTCTTCGACGCCGACCTCAACGTGATCGGCGAGAGCGACAACCACGTCGGCCACGTCAGCGGCTTCGCGCCTCCCGGCGACATCCACCGCGTGCACAACACCGCCGACGAGACCGCGATCTCGATCCACATCTACGGCACCGACGTGACGCGCGTCGGCTCCAGCGCCCGACGCTACTACGACTGACCTCGAACCCCCGATTACCGAACTTCTGAGGAGGAACAGTGAGCAAGCTCCGGTGTCACATCTCGATCTCGGCAGACGGATTCGTCGCCGGCCCGAACCAGAGCGAGGAGAACCCGCTCGGCGAGGGCGGCGAGCGGCTCCACGACTGGATCGTTCCGCTGGCCGCTTGGCGCGAGGCGCATGACAAGCAGGGCGGCGAGGTCAACGAGAGCGCACGGATCGTCGAAGAATCGCGCGAGAACATCGGCGCCGGCGTGATGGGCCGCAACATGTTCGGGCCCATCGGCGGCGGGGACTGGGGCGATGAGCAGTGGAAGGGTTGGTGGGGAGACAACCCGCCGTACCACAACGACGTGTTCGTCGTCACCCATCACCCGCGCGAGCCGGTCGAGATGCAGGGGGACACGACGTACCACTTCGTCACCGACGGGATCGAGCGGGCGCTGCAGCGGGCGAAGGAGTCCGCGGGCGGTCAGGACGTCATGCTCTGGGGCGGCGCCCAGATCATCAACCAGTATCTGGCGGCGGGGCTCCTGGACGAGCTCGAGCTGCACATCGTTCCGGTGCTCCTCGGGGGCGGCGCTCGCCTCTTCGACAACCTCGGGGGCGTTGAGATCAAGCTCGAGCAGGTCCGGGCGGTCGAGGCGCCCGGCGTCACGCACCTCAAGTACAGGGTGGTGCGCGGCTAGCTCCTTTCGAACCCACAGATCGTGTGCGTCGCGCAGCACGCCAACGGCGGGGTCGTCGGCGTGAACGATCACCGACCCGGGGCGTGCTCGAGGCGCAGGCGTCGGCCAAGCCGGCGCGGGGCCATGCGAGCGAGGACGGCGAGTACCGCGACGGGGTCCGGGCGGTCGCGGCATCCCTCTCGGGGCGTGCGGCAATTCCCCTGATCGTCATCTGCCAGTGTGCGGTGGCGCGGCGGGGAGTTGCACCGTGACGCAGAGCCCGCCGGCGGCCCGGGGGGTGAGGGTGAGGGTTCCGTCGTGTGCCTGGGTGATGCTCTTGACGATCGCCAGGCCGAGGCCGACACCCGCGTGGTCGGTGCGTACGCGTTTGGAGCCGCGCTGAAACGGCTCGACAAACGTGGCGACCAGCTGCGGGGTCAGCTTCTCGCCGCTGTTCTCGACCGTGAGCACCACGCTCTTGAGGTGAGCACTGGTCGTGACCCACACGGTGCCCTGGTCGGGCAGGTTGTGGACGATGGCGTTGTGCACGAGGTTCGTAGCCATCTGCAGCAGGAGGGCGGGTGAGCCGACGGTGGGGGTCGCGTCGCCGGAGGTCTCGATGGTGGCGCCGCGTTGTTCTGCGAGGGGGAGGAGCGTTTCGGTGGCTTCTTCGGCTATGAGCGACAGGTCGGCGTGTTCTCGGACGAAGGACCGCTGGTCGGCACGGCTGAGCATGAGCAGTGCTTCGGTGAGGTCGATCGCTCGGGTGTTGACGGCGTGGAGGCGTTCGACGAGCTCGCCGTTATCGCGGTTCGGGTCGTTGCGGGCCACGTCGAGCAATGTCTGCGTGATCGCCAATGGGGTGCGCAGTTCGTGGGAGGCGTTGGCTGCGAAGCGCTGCTGTTCGGCGACGTGCGCTTCGAGGCGCGCGAGCATGGCGTCGAAGGCGTCGGCGAGCTCGCGGAACTCGTCTCTGCGGCCCGGTAGCCGGATTCGGTGGGCCAGCGATCCGGTCGCGGCGATGCGCGTGGCGTCCGTGATGCTGGTCAGGGGGGCGAGCATCCGGCCGGCGAGAAACCACCCTCCCAGCAGACCGAATACCAGCAGGAACGCCATCACGATGGCCGCGATCGGAGCGAAATTGCGCAGGAGGTCGGCGTGGCTGCGGACGATGAAGATCACACCAGGGTGCACACCACGCGAAAGGGAGAAGTACCCGGCGGCGAGCAGCACGGCACCTGCGAGCATGAGGAAGCCGGCGTAGCTGAGGGTGAGTTTGAGGCGAACGCTCAGACCAGGGGCTCTATCCACGGTCTCCTCTCTCGCGCCCGGTGTCTGGTTGCGTGCTGATGCGGTACCCGGCGCCGGCCACGGTGGCGATGATCCAGGGCTCGCCGAGCCGTTTGCGCAGTCCCGAGACCGCGATGCGCACGGCGTTGGTGAACGGGTCGGCGTTCTCATCCCACGCCCGTTTGAGTAGCTCTTCGGCGCTGACGACACCGCCTTCGGCAGCGACGAGCACTTCGAGCACTGCGAACTGCTTGCGGGTGAGCGCGACGTAGCGGCCGTCGCGGTAGACCTCTCGGCGGAACGGATCCAGACGCAGACCTGCGATCTCTCGCACAGGCGGCCTGTGGTGTGCACGCCTGCGGTCGAGTGCTCTGAGACGGAGCACGAGCTCTTGGAGCTCGAAGGGCTTGGTGAGGTAGTCGTCGGCGCCGAGCTGGAATCCGGTGGTCTTGTCGTCGAGACGGTCGGCGGCCGTGAGCATGAGGATCGGCATGCCGCTGCCGGAGGCGACGATGCGGTTGGCGATCTCGTCACCGGAGGGCCCGGGGATGTCGCGGTCGAGGACGGCGATGTCGTACGCGTTGATGCTCAGCAGCTCCAGAGCGGTGTCGCCGTCACCGGCGATGTCTGCCGCGATCGCTTCCAGGCGTAGGCCATCGCGGATCGCGTCCGCCATATAGGGCTCGTCCTCAACGAGCAACACACGCATGCCCGGATGCTAGAGCCGGCACATATCGTCGGCGTATCGAAAACCGCATACGTGCTGGCAACACCACGCTGCCTGAAATGGCGGCGTGACCTCCAGCGAGCGAGCACGAACAGCGCCCCGTCGGATTCGCAGGTTGCGTGTCGCCGTCCTGCTCGTCGTTCTCGGGGCGATCTCCGCAGCCCTCGGCCACCAGTTGCTGGGGTCCTCGCCCTCGCCGGCGTCCTCGTCCTCGTCCTCGTCCTCGAGGGCCGCATCACCTACCGACGTCCGTCGCAGCGGGCACCGCGGCCTTAGCAGTGGGCACCATGGTGCGCTCGGCGAGGCTGACGGTGCCGTCCCCGACGGCACGACGGTCTTCGATGACGAGGTTACGGGTGTCGCCAAACTCGATCCGGCGCTCCTCGGCGCCCTGCGCCAAGCCGCGACGGACGCAGCGGACCACGGCGTCGAGTTCGTCGTCGACAGTGGCTGGCGTTCCCCGGCGTACCAGGAGCAACTCCTCCGTGAGGCGGTCCTGAAGTACGGGTCAGAAGCGGTAGCTGCCCGGTGGGTGGCCACCCCCAACACGTCTGCTCACGTGTCGGGGGACGCGGTCGACATCGGGCCCTCCGGGGCCGCGGCGTGGCTGTCCGCACACGGCGCCGCGTACGGGCTGTGTCAGGTCTACGGCAACGAGCCCTGGCATTACGAACTGCGCCCGGAAGCCATCGATCACGGCTGCCCTGCCGTGTACGCCGACCCGACGCACGATCCAAGGATGCAGCGGTGATGCGCGCGCTTCGACAGAGAGCCGGTGTCAGCCCAATTCCACACACCAGGGAGCAACCATGAGTAGAACACTGCGGCCGCTGGCCGCCTTTGCGACGGTCGCGCTGATCAGCGTGATCAGCGCGGGCTGTGGCTCGAACACACCTTCCGAAAACGGCACCGCCAGCAGCACCGGCACCGCCAGCAGCACCAGCAGCACCGGCACCACCAGCAGTGGCGCGAACAAGAAGCTCACCGCCCGGGATAAGGCGGTGAAGTTCGCCGAGTGCATTCGGGCTCATGGCGTCAGCGACTTCCCAGACCCGAACGAGAAGAACCAGTTCGAATATGGGGTCAGCGTGACGGTCGAGGTGTGGAGGCGGGCCACCAGCGCCTGCAAGGACCTGCAGCCACCGGGCACGTTGTCCTCAAAGCGGACCCCCAAGCAGCAGTCGGCAAGCCTCAGGTTCGCCCAGTGCATCCGCGACAACGGCGTGAAGGACTTTCCGGACCCCGTCAACGGCGAGCCCCTCATCAACACGTACAAGATTCCGTCCAGCAACCGGCCCGGGGGTATGACCATCCTCAACGCCGCGGTGCAGAAGTGCCGCAACGCCTTGGGAGAGGCAGTGGGGGGCCAAGGGTGACGCGGAGGAGCTGGGCGCTGGGCGCAGCGGCCGTGCTGGTCGCGGCGACCTGCGGCGTGGTCGTGATGTCGGGTGCGGAGCGCCCGACCGCGGCCGCCCGGGCGCTGGCGACAGACACCGTCACGGTGGAGAAGGGCGAGCTTTCGGCGATGGTCTCTCAGGGTGGGACCCTGACCTACCGGGCGCGGTCGGATGGCTCGCCGTTCGCCGTGATCAACCAGGCCCGCGGTGTCTACACCAGCCTGCCCGACAGCGGCGACAAGGTCGGCTGCGGCGGTGTGCTCTATCGGGTGGACGACAGGCCGGTGGTGCTGCTGTGTGGCACGGTGCCGGCCTACCGTGCTCTACACGTGGGCTTGAAGGGCCGCGACGTCCGCCAGCTCAACCGCAACCTGCACCAGCTCGGCTATGACAGCGACGCCCACGTCCGCATCGACCCCGGCGACAACGCCTTCACGTCCAAGACGGAGCAGGCGCTCAGGGTGCTCCAGCGCAAGAAGGGCGTTGGCGTGACCGGCGAGCTGGCGACCGATGACGCGGTCTTCCTGCCCGAGGCGGTCCGGATCGCCAAGGTCACCGGCCAGGTCGGTGGATCTGCCGGGCCGGGTGCTCCGGTGCTGAGCGCCACGTCCGACACGCTGCAGGTGCAGGTGAACCTCGACCCCTCCCAGCAGGGCGAGGTCAAGAAGGGCGACCGGGCCCAGATCACGCTGCCGGGCAACACGCCGGTGACGGGACGGGTCGCGGCGTTCGGACGAGTCGCCCAGACCCCGGCTGGACAGGGAAGTCAGGCGGCCGACGCGACCATCCCGACCTTCATCAGCCTCGACGACCCGGCCAAAGCCGGCGGGCTCGACCAGGCCCCGGTCCAGGTGGACATCACCACCAAGGGCGTGGACAACGCCCTGAGCGTCCCGGTCACCGCGCTGGTCGGCAAGTCCGGCAGCGGGTTCGCCGTCGAGGTCGTGCGCGCCGGTGAGCGACGCGAGCTGGTCGCCGTGAAGCTGGGCCTGTTCGACACTGGAGGCGGACGAGTCCAGGTCGAGGGCGATCTTCGCGCGGGCGATTCAGTGGTGGTGCCGTCCACATGAGTGACGCGGTACTGGAGCTGGACGAGGTCACCAAGGTCTACGGCGAGGAGCCCCCGGTGTTCGCCCTGCGGGGGGTGTCCTTCTCCGTCCACCGGGGCGAGCTGGTGGCGATCGTGGGGCCCTCCGGGTCGGGCAAGTCCACCCTCCTGCACGTCATCGGGACGCTGGAGCGACCCAGCAGCGGCGTGGTCCGCATCGGCGGGATCGACGCGGCGGGGCTGGGCGACCGCGAGCTCTCGCGGCTGCGGGCGCGGGAGATCGGGTTCGTCTTTCAGCAGTTCTTCCTGGCCGAGCATGCCACGGTGCGCGAGAACGTCGCCGACGGGTTGCTCTACGCCGGCGACCCCGCCGCCGAGCGGTATGCGCGCGCCGATGAGGCGCTCGAGCGGGTCGGCCTGTCCCACCGCGCGACGTTCAAGCCGACCAAGCTCTCGGGAGGGGAGCGGCAGCGGGTTGCGGTCGCCCGGGCCCTCGTCGGGCGGCCGGCGATCGTCCTTGCCGACGAACCGACCGGCAATCTCGACAGCACCACCGGCGCGTCGATCGTGGAGCTCATCCGCGAGCTCAACGCCGCCGGCGCCACGATCATCATGATCACCCACGACGCGGGCCTGGCCGAGCAGCTGCCGCGCCAGATCCGGATGCTGGACGGCCAGGTGGTCTCCGACACCGCCGGCGACCGCAGCGCCCCTGCGGCGCCCGTGCACGTGGCGACGGAGGGACAGATGTCATGAGCGCCGACGCGGGACGCTTGCGCCTGAACGATGCGCTGCGGGTGACCAGCGTCGGGCTGCGCGCCCGGCCCCTGCGCGCCGCGCTGTCCGCGCTCGGGATTGCGATCGGAACAGCAGCGATCGTGGCGGTCCTCGGGCTGTCGGCCTCCTCACAAGCCGGGCTGCTCGCCGAGATCGACCGGCTCGGCACGAACATGCTGACCATCGAGGCCGGCCAGAGCGTCACCGGGCAGCCGTCGAAGCTGCCCCTCGAAGCGCCGGCGCGGATCACGCACCTGGACGACGTCCAACTGCTGGCACACACCGCGCTGGTGAAGGGCAAGAGCGTCTACCGGAGTCGGATGATCCCGGTAACCAACACCGGCGGGCTGCAGGTGCGGGCTACCAGCCTGAACCTGCTCTCCGTGCTCAATACCGGCCTCGCGCGCGGCGCCTGGCTCAATCCGGGGACCGCCCGCGAGCCGGTCGCCGTGCTCGGTTGGGCCGCCGCGCAACGGCTGGGCATCGACCGGATCTTCCCCGACCAACGGATCTGGCTGGGAGGCCAGTGGTTCAACGTCGCAGGTGTCCTGGGATCCTCGCCGCTGGAGCCCGACATCGACAACAGCGCCTTGATCGGCTACCCGGCCGCCCAGCGGTACCTCGGCTACATCAGCCTGGTCCAGGGCGAGCGGAAAGCGGGCCCGCCGAGCTCCATCTACGTGCGCGCGGACACCGACCATGTCGCTGAGGTGCAGGCGCTGCTCGCCCCGACCGCCAACCCCCAGGCCCCCGACGAGGTCAACGTCAGCCAGCCCTCCGACGCGCTCACCGCCCGCGCCGCCGCGGCCGGAGCGTTCGACAGCCTCTTCCTCGGCCTCGGCGTCGTGGCCCTGATCGTCGGCGCCGTCGGCGTCGCCAACATCATGATCATCTCGGTGCTGGAACGCCGCTCGGAGATCGGCCTCCGTCGCGCCCTCGGCGCGACCAAGAGCCAGATCCGCACCCAGTTCCTCGGCGAATCGATCCTGCTCGCCGCCATCGGCGGCATCGTCGGCGTGCTCGCCGGAGCTATAGCAACGGTCATCTACGCCAGCTCGAAGAACTGGGACATCGTGATCCCCGTCGAAGCATGGACGGGCGGCATCGCCTCGGCCATCCTCATCGGCACGTTCGCCGGCCTGATGCCGGCCGTCCGGGCGTCTCGGCTGCCGCCCACCGTGGCATTGCGGACGGCGTGAGCGGAACGTGGATCTCCATCGAGAGGTCACCCTGCGTCGCGTGTCCGCGGTGCGCGTGGCGTCGTGGGCGATGGCGCTGGCGCGCGCGATGGACAGTCCGAGGCCGTGGTGGTCGTCGACGCGGGCGATCGAGTCGCTGGAAGGGCTCGAAGAGGCGGTGGACCTGCTCGTGCGGGATCACCGGCCCGGTGTTCGCGATGGAGACGATGGCCTTGTCGCCCTCGACCCGGTGGAGACCTCCACCCTGGAGGTCGGGGGTTCGAGTCCCCCTACCGGATCCGGCGCCGACTTGGATCGCGATCTCGGGCTTGGGCTCGAGGTCCGCGGCGCGGACGGCGTCGACGAGTCGCAGCACGTCATCGGTGGTGGTTGTGAGGTAGCCGGCGGAGATCTCGGCGATGTCAATGCCGGGCTGTCCTACCTGCTCGTCCTCGCGTGGCGCGCGTTCCTCGACAGCGACGACATCGTCATCGGCACCGACGTCCACCCCGCCGTCGAGACCGTCGCCCGCCTCCTGCGCGCGGATCCCGGCGCCGGAGACCTCACCACACTGGCCGACCTCGTACGGCTGAGCCCCGCGCACCTGAGCCGCCTCTTTCGGGCGCAAACCGGCCGCTCGATCAGCTGGTTCCGCAACCAGCAGCGCCTCCGGCGCCTCATGCTGCTCTACGGCGATGGACGACACACGACCGCACTCGCCGCGGCCCTGGAAGCCGGCTTCGGCAGCTACGCCCAGTTCCACGCGTCTTCGGCGCCGAGACCGGGCAAACCCCTTCGATGCTGCGGACCGCCGCGCGCCAAGGCGACTCCGTATAGAGCCGTACGGACCCCCGGTAGGCGGAGGTCGCGGGTTCGTCTTTCCGCATCGCAGGTGTCACAGCCGGCCGCCCCCTGTTGTCAAGGGTGGTGATATGGGCGACATGGATCTCGAAGCGCTGCGACGCCACGGCTTCGGCGTGGCCTACCGGATGCTCGGCAGCGTCTCGGAGGCCGAGGACGTGGCCCAAGAGGCGCTCCTGCGGCTGACGCGCCAGGAAGGCCCGATCGACGAGGCGGCCGCCTGGATGACGACAGTGGTGACGCGGCTCTCGATCAACGTCCTCAAGTCGGCGCGGGCCCGTCGCGAGTCGTATGTCGGGCCGTGGCTGCCCGAGCCGCTGCTGGAGGACCCGGCGCCCGGCCCGGCCGCGCGCGCCGAGCTTGCCGATTCGCTGTCGCTGGCCATGCTCGTCCTGTTGGAGCGGCTGACGCCGGTCGAGCGCGCGGCCTACCTGCTGCGCGAGGTGTTCGGCTACGAGTACGCGGAGATCGCCGGCATCGTCGAGCGAAGCGAGGCGAACGCGCGGCAGCTCGTTACGCGGGCGCGCAAGCACCTCGAGGCCAGCCGCCCGCGCTTCGACGCCGACGAGGCGGCCCGCGACGCTCTGCTCGAACGGTTCCTCGCAGCCGCCGAGGACGGCGACGTGAAGGCCCTGGAGGAGCTGCTCGCCAAGGACGCCGTCCTGTACGCCGACGGCGGCGGCAAGGCGATCGCGTCGCCCGAGCCGATCTTCGGCGCCGCGCTCATCGCGCGGTTCATGGCCACCGTGACGCAGGCGCGCCGGGCCTACGGCGAGTTCGAGACCCGGATGGTGCGGGTCAACGGCCAGCCCGGCCGCCTGCTGATGGGCCCGCCTCAGCCGCCGTACGGGGAGGCGGAGCGGCGGGCGGTCGAGGAAGGGCTCGAGCTCCTGAAGTCCGGCGAGCCCCTGAAGTTCACCGCGCTCGAGACCGGTGCCCGAGATCCCGCTACCCAGCAGCAGGAGGAGGTCCAAGTCTGGGACGTCCTCACGGTGGATGTCGTCGAGGGCCGGATCCAGACCGTGCGCATCGTGAGGAACCCGGACAAGCTCGGCCATCTCTGAGCTGTCACAGGGCGGCCGGCTGCGCTGTCAGACCTCGCAGCAGCCGAAACCGACCCAGGAGGATCCTCATGTCGACAGTCGCAGCCCAGCCCTTCGCCGGCACCTACCGCGCCCGGCCGGAGCCCTCGAGCTTTGCGTTCGCGGTGCGCCACTCAGGCGTCTTCTGGTACAGGGGGGCGCTGACGGACGTCGCGGCAACGCTGCGCGGTGACGGCGACGCGCTGACGCTCGAAGGGTCCGCGCGGGTCGACTCCATCTCCGTGGTCGAGCCGCCCGCGATGAGGGAGCACGTGCTCGGGCCGGAGTTCTTCGACACCGAACACCATCCCGAGATCACGTTCCGCTCGACCGCGATTCGCCTCGCCGCCGACGGCCGGGCGGAGGTCGACGGCGAGCTCACGATCCGGGGCGTCACGCGCCCGGTCAGCGCCAGCGGTCACTACTCACCACCGCAGCAGGCCGCCTTCGGCGAGGTCGCGGGGCTGCAGCTCCAGACGAGCTTCGACCGCCGCGAGTTCGGGTTCGAATGGCAGATGGAGCTGCCGGGCGGTGGCAACGCGGTCGGCTGGGATGTGAAGGTGGACATCGATCTGCTGCTCATGCGCGACGACGAGGGTGGTGAGCGGTGATGCGGGTGCTGCTCGTCTCGGGCTCGCTCCGCGAGGGCTCGTTCAACGCCGCCCTGTTGCGTGAGGCGGCGAACGCGCTCCCGAGCGGCGTGGGCCACATGTGGCTCGACGGGATCGTCGCGCTGCCGCCCTACAACGAGGACGACGACGGCGAGCGGACGCCCGCGGCGGTCGCGCGCCTCCGCCGCACCATCGCGGAGGCCGACGCGGTCCTGATCGCCACGCCCGAGTACAACGGCTCGATCCCCGGCGGCCTCAAGAACGCGGTCGACTGGGCGTCACGCCCGTTCCCCCTCAACGCCTGGCGCGGCAAGCCCGTCGCGGTGATCGGCGCCAGCACGGGGATCTTCGGCGCCGTCTGGGCACAGGCGCAGCTGCGCAAGTCGCTGGCCCTCGCCGGGGCGCGCGTGATCGACGCCGAGCTCGCCGTCCGCGACGCACACGACGCGTTCCTGCCGTCGGGCGCGCTGCGCGATCCGGCGCTTGCCACCGATCTGCGTGACGTGGTGGCCGCGCTCGTCGATGCGCAGCCGGAGCCCGAGCTCGCCGGCCGCGCCGCGGCGTAGGGCGTCCATGGGATCCTTCTCGCGTGCCCTGGGTACCCGAGCTGTTCTCCGCTCCGGTTCTGGAGGACATACTGGCCAAGCGCCGGCGCGAGCGGCTCGCCGCGGTGCCCTATTTCGACGGGCTGCTGACCGGGGAGATGGATGCGCTCGTCGGATCGTTCGCCGGGGAGCCGGAGCTGCACGACCCGGTACGCGGCCGCGTCAAGGGTGCCCGCGCCTTCGCCCGGTTCGTCACCGACACGAAGGCCTGGCTGGCCGACCGCAACGTCACGGTCGAGGACGTCAACTTCATCTTCACGCCTCGGCGCGGGGTCGAGGAGGTCGTCCTTCACCTCGACGGCGACGACGGACGCATCGCGCTTCCCCTGGCGCTCACCGGCGAGCGCAGCGAGGACGACCGCATCGTCGAGCTGCGCCTCTACTTCAGCGCCTGGCCGCTGACCGGCGGCCACGCGACGCGCCCGCCGCTGCTGCAGCCCGACCCCGACCTCCACGTGGCCGGCATCGTCGGCGAGTACCAGCGCGCGCTCGCGGCCGGCGACGTCGAAGCGACGGTAGCGGCGTTCGAGCCGGACGGCTACATGCGCGAGCCGGCCGGCGGCGCGTACGTCCACCGCGGCGCCGACGAGCTGCGCGCGCTGTACGAGGCGTTCTTCTCCAACGGCGGCGGCATCCCGCTCGAGCACTGCGCGGTCACGGACGACGGCCGCTCGTGCGCGCTGGAGTACAACGTGGTCGCCTGGGGCCGGACGCACATGCAGCCCGAGGCCGGCATCGCCGTGTACGTGCGCGGCGACAACGGCAGGCTCGCCAGCGCGCGCATCTACGACGACGCCGAGCCGCCGCTGAGCCGGGCCGCCGGACGCTGACTACGCCGCGCCGACCGTCGAATCGGCCGCGCTGCCGAGGTCCCTGTTCTCGGGGACGAACTTGCTCGCGGTGAAGGTCGCGCCCTGCGGATCGGTGATGACCGTCATCCTGACCCACGGGGCGTCGAAGGGCGGGACGACCACCGTGCCGCCCAGCGCCGCGGCCCGATCGGCGATCGCGTCGGCGTCGTCGACCGCGAAGGTCACGCTCCAGTGCGCGGGGACGTCGGGCGTGTCGTCCGCGATCGGGCTGAGCGCCGCGACCACGTCCTCGAAGCCCTCGGGAGCGCCGGTCTCCGCCATCCGCTTGCGCAGCCCGGGATCGCTGCGCTCCAGGAAGTCGCCGTAGCCGGGCAGCGTCCACATCCCGAGCGCGAACGTCTGCCACCCGAACACCGAGCCGTAGAAGGACTTCGCACCTTCCACGTCCCAGGCGTTGAGGCTGTTGAAGTTCAGCGAGCCCGGCTCGTTGACGATCCGCGCGCCCTTGTGCGCCTTGGCCTGCCAGAGGCAGAACGCGGCACCTTCGGGATCCGTGCACACCGCCATCCGGCCCGCGTCCATGACGTCGAAGGGCTCGGTCACGATGCGCCCGCCGGCGTCGCGCACCTTCGCGGCGGCGTCGTCGGCGCTGTCGACCCAGATGTACGTGTTCCAGGTCGCTGCCGGCGGCCCGCCCTCGGGCTGCGACCCGATGGCGGCCACGTCGCCGCCGCGCAGCCGGGCGATGAAGTACCTGCCGGGCGAGTCGGGCGGCATCGCGTCCTCGAGCTCCCACCCGAACAGGCCGCTGTAGAAGGCAACAGCGGCCTCCGGGTCGGGCTGGCTGGTGTCGATCCAGCACGGGACACCGGGGATGTAGCCGTCTCGCTCGAGCATCTTCGTGGCGCTCCTTGGGTCGGTTTGATCGCGCGCCAGACCGTACGACCGATTCAGGTCAGCTTCTGTCCTCGTGCTCGAGCGCCTCGGCTCGCAGCCAGCCGAGCGTCGCCTCCAGGCCCGCCGCGTAGTCGATCCGCGGCTCCCAGCCGAGCAGCTCGCGCACCTTGCGGTTGCTGAAGTCCTGATCGATGCCCATCACGTGGACGGCTTGGCGCGACAGCAGGGGCGGTGTCTCGAGACCCGTCGTCCCGCGCAGCAGGCGGTAGCCGTGCTCGAGCGAGAAGCCGGCCGCGCTCGCCAGCCAATAGGGCACGCGCCATCGGACCCGCGCACTGCCCAGGCCCTTGGCCAGGTCGTCGGTGAACTGCCTCCACGTGACGTCGAGGCCGTCGCTGACGTTGAAGGCCTGGCCGCGCGCCGCCTCGTGACCGAGTGCGAGGATCGCGGCGTCGACGAGGTTGTCGACGAAGCACAGGCCGGCCATCGCACGACCGCCATCGATCAGGATCATGTGGCCGCCGCGGATCGCCCGCGCGATCTCGCCCACGACATCGGTCGAGCGGGGCCCGTAGACGGTCGCCGGGCGCAGGATGACGGCGTCGAGCGCGTGCGCCTGCTCGGCGCGGCGGACCTCGGCCTCGGCGGCCAGCTTCGTCTGGGCGTACCAGTTGCGAAAGCGCGTGGCGGCGTGCGCTTCGTCGATCGCCGCGCCACCGGGATAGCCGTAGACGTCGGTGCTGCTGAAGTGGACGAAGCGCTGCACCGACGCGCTGACACAGGCGTCGAGGAGGTTGCGCGTGCCCTCGACGTTGACGCGCGCGATCTCCTTCACCGTGGCCCAGTCCGACACTCGCGCGCCGCAGTGCAGCACGCAGCGGCAGCCGTCCGCGGCCGCAGCGAGCGAAGGCGGGCTTGTGAGGTCGCCGACGACGACCTCGACGCCCAGCTCGTCGATCAGCGTCGTGTCGCTGCTCGCGCGCACGAGGCAGCGCACCCCATGGCCGTCGTGGACCAGCCGCTGCGCCAGGTGCCCGCCGATGAACCCGGTCGCGCCCGTGACCAGGATCACCGGACGCGCGTGGCTCGGCGACGCAGCGTCGCGGTGGCGATGTCGCGCACGACGGCCCAGTTCTTGCTCGTCGCGCCCTGGCAATCGGCGAGCACCGCGTCGAGCGCGTCGAGGAAGCTGCGCGCCTCGTCCTCGGAGAGCGTCAGCGGCGGCAGCAGCTTGATCACGTCGTTCTTGCCGGCCGCCATCGTGATCACGCCGTGGTCGCGGTGCAACGGGATGACCACGAGCTGAGGGAAGAGCCCTTCGCTGGCCACGCGGATCAGCCGGCAGCTCAGCCGCGCGACCGGGGAGCTCGGCGGCTGCAGCTCGATCCCGATCATGAGCCCGCTGCCGCGCACCTCCTTGATCATGTCGTAGCGCTGCTGCAGCTCGGCGAGGCCGTCGAGCAGCACGGTGCTCATCCGCCCTGCGTGCTCGACCAGGCCATCGCGCTCGATGATGCGCAGCGTGGCCAGCCCGGCCGCCATGGACAGGCGGTTGCGGCCGAACGTCGACTGATGGACGTAGGAGCGCTCGAGCGTTCCGACGGCCCGCTGGTAGATCTCGCGGCGCGTGACCATCGCGGCGACCGGCATGTAGCCACCGCTCAGCGCCTTTCCGACGAGCACGAAGTCCGGCTCCAGGCCCGCGTGCTCCAGCGCGAACCACGTCCCGGTGCGCCCGAGCCCGGTCTGGACCTCGTCGACGACGAACAGCGTGCCGTAGCGCCGGCACAGCTCCTGCGCGGCTTGCAGATAGCCCCCGGGCGCAAGCGTGACCATGCGGCCCTGGATCGGCTCGACGATGAAGGCGGCGACGTCCTTGGCGCGCAGCTCCGCCTCCAGGCGCGCGAGGTCGCCGAACGGGACGCGCCCGCAGCCGGGCAGGAGCGGGCCGAAGCCCTCCTGGAAGAACTCGTCGCCGACCAGCGACAGCGGCCCGAGCGTGACCCCGTGGAAGCTGCTGTCGCAGGAGATCAGCCGCGGCCGCCCAGTCGCTGCGCGCGCGAACTTCATCGCCGAGTCCACGGCCTCGGCGCCGGTGCTCGCGAAGAAGGCGGCGTCGAGCCCGGGCGGCAGGCGCTGCGACAGCGCCTCGGCGAGCATGCCGGCAAGCGCCGAGAAGTGCAGCTGCACGCCATCGACGAGGTCTGCGCCGAGCGTGGCCGTCAGGACGTCGCGGACGTCGGGATGGTTGTGACCCAGGCTCGCGAATCCCTCGCCGGTGTGGAAGTCGAGATAGGCGCGACCCGCGGCGTCGTAGAGATACGAGCCCTGCGCCGACCGGTAGTCCTCGTCGAAGCGCAGGATCCGCAGCACGTCGACCAGCGATGAATCCAGGTGGCGAGCGGCGAGCGCCAGGTTCTCGTCCGCGCGCGCCACGGCGTCTCTGACCACGCCAAGGGCATCGACGGCCGGAGCGGGTTGCGTGTCGGCGTTCATGGCGACTGGCGGCGGACACTACGCGGTGTCCGCCGCCACGTCGCAGCACCGCCGGTGCTCGCGCACGCCGAGTGACCATCGGCTCAGCGCGTCGCTCGCGGCGCGAGCGCGTAAGCCACCGCCGCCTCATGCGTCAGCGCCCGGCCCTCGGCGTGCGCGGCGGCGAAGCCGGCCTCGCCCAGCGCGGCCGTCGAGGCGGCCACCGCGCGGTCGTGCATGTCGCGCTCGAGCGGCTCGAGCAGGATGCCCATCTCCGCCGCGGCCGCGTGCGCCGCGCCCAGCAGCCGCGCCGCCCGCTCGTGCTCCCCCGCGGCGGCGTGCGCCGCCCCGAGCCCTTCCACGAAGTAGATGACCTGCTCGCGGTAGCCGAGCTCGTGGGCGAGCTCGACGCCGCTGGCGAAGCGTTCGAGCGCCTCGTCGAGGCGCCCCTGCCACAGCCTGGCCAGCGCGAGGTTGAACAGCGGATAGAACAGGGCGTAGCGCTCGCCCGCCTTGACGTAGTGGGCGAGCCCCTCCTCGCTGAGCTCGGCGGCGCGCTCGAGCTCGCCCTGCATGAGGGCGAGGCAGCCCAGGTCGTTCATGGTGGAGCCCAGGCCGAGCTCATCCTCGAGCTCGCGGTAGATCGCCACGCTCTGCTCGTACAGGGACGTGCCGCGGTCGTAGTCGCCCTCGTTGCTCACCGCGGTGGCCAGCCGGTTCAGCGCCCGCGCGACGCCGTGCAGGTCCCCCAGCGCCTTGAAGAGCTCGAGGCTCTCGCCCCCGGCCGACCGCATGCGGGCGTAGTCGCCCTGGCTGAGAGCGATCCGCGTGACGCCCAGCAGGACCTTGGCTCGCAGTGCCCGTGGCTGATCGTCGGCCCGCTGCTCCAGGGCGTCTTCGAGGTGGCCACGACCCTCGCGCGGGTAGCGGATCTCCCAGAACCGGGCCAGCGCGCCGACCAGCCGAAGCTCCATCTCGAGCGAGCCGGACAGCCGCGCCCACGCCATCGCCGCGCGCAGGTTGGCGTGGTCGTCCTCCAGGCGCGCGAGCCAGCCCTCGCCCTGCGGGCCGCGCATCGCCGGCTCCGCGGCCTCCGCGAGCGCGACGAAGTGCGCGGCGTGGCGCTCGCGCGCGCGATCGAGCTCGCCGCTCTCCTCGAGCCGTTCGTGGGCGTACTCGCGGACCGTCTCGAGCATGTCGAGCCGCGCCGCCCCGCTCGCGCCCGGCCGCGCCACCAGCAGGCTCTGCTCGACGAGCTGCGCGAGGGCCGAGCGCTCTGCTGCGCAGACCTCGCCGGCCGACGGCTCGGAGAACCCGCCGACGAACACCGCGAGCCGCGCGAACAGCTCGCGGCCCTCGGGCTCGAGCAGTCCGTAGCTCCAGCCGATGGTCGCGCGCAGCGTCTGCTGGCGGGCGGGCAGGTCGCGCGGCCCCTCGGCCGCCAGGTCGAGCCTGCCGGGAAGGCTCGCGAGCATGTCCTGCAGCGAGAGCGTCCGGCTGCGCGCGGCGGCCAGCTCGATCGCGAGGGGCAGGCCGTCGAGGTTGGCGCAGAGCTGGGTGAGCGCGCCGACGTTCGCGCCCGTGAGCTGGAACCCGTGCCTGGCCGCCCCGGCCCGGGCCATGAAGAGCGCGACGGACTCGGCGTCGGTCAGCGGCGACACGGGGTACTCACGCTCCACGCCGTCCAGCCGCAGGGGCGCGCGGCTGGTGGCGAGCACCTTCAGCGCGGGCGCGGCGTCGAGCAGCCGGCCCACCAGCGGCGCGGCCTCGTCGACGTGCTCGAAGTTGTCGAGCACGAGCAGCAGGCACCGGTCGCGCAGGTGCTTGGCCAGCGTCTGCTCGGGCGGCTCGTCGGTGCGCTCGTCGGCGCCGAGCGCATGCACCATCGCCGGCGCCACGAAGGCGGCGTCCTCGAGCGGCGCCAGCTCCACGAAGTAGACCCCGTCCTCGAAGCGCTCGGCGACCTCCGCGGCGGCCTGGATGGCCAGCCGCGTCTTGCCGGCGCCGCCGGGCCCCGTCAGGGTGAGCAGGCGCGCGTCGGGCGCGCCGAGCGTACGCACGATGTCGTCCGTCTGCGCGCGCCGCCCGACGAGCGCCGTGGCCGGCGCCGGCAGGTGGCGTCGGGCGCGCAGCTCCGCGGCCTCGACGTCCAGCGCCGGGTCGGCCTGGCGGATCGCATCGTGCAGGCGCCGCAGGTCCGGGCCGGGCTCGAGGCCGAGGTCCTCGAGCAGCTCGTTGCGCGCCGCCGCGTAGACGTCGAGCGCGTCGGCCTGCCTGCCGGCGCGGTAGAGGGCGAGCATCTGCTGACCGCGCAGCCGCTCGCGCAGCGGCTCGTCGGACACGAGCGCCTCGAGCTCGGCCACGAGCTCCTGCGCGCGCCCGAGCGCGAGGTCGGCGTCGATCCGGTCCTCGAGCGCCGACAGCCGCAGCTCGCCGAGCCGGGCGACGGTGGGCTCCGCCAGCGGCCCGCGGGCGCAATCCTCCAGCGCCCCGCCCCGCCAGAGGTCGAGCGCCGCGCGCAGCGTGCGCGCCGCGGCCTCCGGGTCGCCGGCGCGCAGGGCGTTCGCGCCGGCGCTCGCCATCCGCTCGAAGGACCACGCGTCGATGCCGTCGGGAGCGACCTGGAGCACGTAGCCCTCGGAGCGCCCCTCGATCGCGCGCCCGGCGGGCCCGAGCACCCTGCGCAGCTGCGAGACGTACACGTGCAGCCGCGCGCGAGCGCGCGGGTCGTAGGTGGGCCACAGCTCCTCGACGAGGCGGTCGGCCGACACGACCTCCCCGGCGCCCAGCGCGAGCAGCGCGAGCAGCGATCGCTGCTTGCGCCCGCTCAGCCGCCGCAGCTCGCCGTCGACCGCGACCTCGAGCGGTCCGAGGATCCGGACCTCGAGCATCGGGCGACCCTAAGCGATCGGTCAGCCTGGGTCGTCGCCCGCCGGCACCACCCGCTGGGCCACGGCGAGCACCTGCTCAGCGGTCAACTCGAGCCCGTGGACCTCACGGCCATGCTCCCGGCACGCGGTGATGATCTCCTCCTGGGTGCCGCGGCACGACCAGCCGCAGTCACATTCGACGACGTACTCCAAGCTCTCCACCTCCGCGTGGGATAGTAGGCAGGTGCGGATCTCGGCCACCGGTCGGCTCATCGTCGAGGACGGGTGCGCCGTGCTCAGCGACCGCGACCTGCCGGGCAACCAGGGTCGCCTGGTGCTCGCGATGCTCGCCGTCGAGCACAGGCGCGCGCTGAGCCGCGACGCGATCGCCGACGAGCTCTGGCCCGACGGCCTGCCGCGCTCGTGGGAGACCGCGCTGCGTGCGGTGATCAGCAAGATCCGCGCGGCCGCGACGCGGGCGGGGCTCGATCGGGAGCTGATCGGCAGCGCCTTCGGCTGCTATCAGCTGCGCCTCGACGGCGGCACGCTCGACGTCGACACCGCTGCCGACGCGCTCCACGACGCCGAGACGCAGATGGCCCGCGGCGAGGCGCGGGCCGCGGCCGCCAGCGCCATCGTCACCTGCATCATCTGCGCGCGACCGCTCCTGCCCGGCCTCTACAACCCGTGGACGCTGCGTCAGCGCGACCGCCTGCGCGACCTGCAGGTCGCCGCCCGCGAGATCCTCGGCGAGGCCCACGCCACCGTCGGCGACTACGCGCTCTCCGCGCGGCACGCGGAGCAGGCCCTCGACCTCGATCCGTATCGCGAGGCGCTCCACCAGCGCCTGATCCGCTCGCGCGCGCTGGCCGGGGATCGCCTCGGTGCGGCGCGCGTGTTCGATCGCTATCGCGCGCTGATGCGCGACGAGCTCGGCGTCGAGCCGAGCACCGAGACCGTCGCCGTCTTCACTGCTGCGCTCAGGCAACCGGCGAGCGCTCAGTCGTAGTCGAGCCGCGGCATCCAGTCGCTGCCGCGCCCTTGCGGCGTGCTGTCGAGGATCGCCCACATCGGCCACATGAAGTCGACATGGCGGGGGTGCTGGCCCGCCTCCGTCGGCACGTGCCACAGCTCGCTGCTCCAGAAGTGGTGCAGGCGCCCGTCGCGCCGGACGAAGGTCGTCGCCACGGCGAACTGCTCCTCGTCCTCGGTCTCCGCGTGATAGTCCCGATTGAAGGTCGTTCCGGCCGACGACAGCAGCCGGACGTGACGCCACCCGCGGGCGCGGGCGTGCGCCGCGAGCCGCTCGACCGGCGCCTTGGCGATCACGGCGAACGCGATCCGCTGCTCCAGATGGCGCACACCGCCGTCGATGCCGTCGATGATCGACGTGCAGATCGGGCACGGGACCTCGAGTGCGAGGCCCTCCTCACCTGGCCGGAACATGAAGCTGTAGACGAGCAGCGTGTCGCCACCGGGCGCGAAGAGCTCCGACAGCCGTGTCGCGCGCACCTTGCCGACGCCGGCGTCCCACTCGGCCAGCTCGTAGTCCGTCGGGACCGTGCCGCCGAGCGGGAGCTCGCGCCGCTGCGCGGCGACCGCCTCGATGCGGCGCCGCAGGTCCAGCTCGGCCTCGAGCAGGCGGTCGCGTGCCGCTCGGTAGGCGTCGGTCTCACCAGGGAAGCGGACGTCGTGCAACGTCATGCGGGCACCCCCTCAATACAGCGTCGGGCCGCCGGCCGGCCACAACGCGCAGATGCGCCCGTCGCGGACGCGGTAGATGTGGTTCTCGACCCACTCGGCGCGCTCGCCGTTGTCCGTGCGCCTGCCCGTGGCGCTGATCCGATCGGCGACGAGGTCGCCTTGGGTCACGACGATGTCGAAGTTGCTGCGGTCCTTGAACTCCGTCTCGAACCGCCGCACGATGTCCGCGTTCGTCACCTCGCGTCTCCTCTCGGTCGCCATCTCTGCGGGCGGCGACGGTATGGACGCGGCGTTGGATTTCCGTTGGCGCCGTCGCGGTGTCGATTTCGGCGTCTCCCGTTTGTCTTATTGGCGACCATCCCTCAAGACAGGAGGAACGCCATGAAGTACATGCTGCTGATCCACCAGGGCACGACGCCGCTCCCCGGGACCGAGGCGTGGGACGGCCTCTCGCAGGACGAGCAGAACGCCGTCTACGGCGCCTACAAGGCGATCAACGAGACGCCCGGGTTCACGCCCGGCGAGCAGATGCAGAGCCCCGAGACGGCGACGACCGTTCGCGTGCAGGACGGCAGGACGCTGACCACGGACGGCCCGTTCGTCGAGCTCAAGGAGGCCATCGGCGGCTACTGCTTCTACGAGGCCGACGACCTCGACGCCGCGATCGAGCTGGCGGCGCGGATCCCGGCGGCGAGCATGGGCGGCGCCGTCGAGGTGCGCCCGATGGGGGCGTGGTAGCGATCCTCGAGAGCGCGTTCCGCGATCAGTGGGGACGCGTCCTGGCAGCGCTCATCGGCTTCCTCGGCGACTTCGACCTCGCCGAGGAAGCCACGCAGGAGGCCTTCGCGATCGCCGCGGAGCGCTGGCCGCGCGACGGCGTGCCCGACAGCCCGGGCGCGTGGCTGCTGACGACGGCGCGCAACCGCGCGATCAACCGCATCCGCCGCGATCGCACGCTGGCGCAGAAGACGCGGCTGCTCGACGTGCAGGAGGCAGCGGAGGACGACGTGGACGAGACGACCTTCCCCGACGAGCGGCTCGAGCTCGTCTTCACCTGCTGCCATCCGGCGCTCGCGACCGAGGCGCAGGTCGCGCTGACGCTGCGCACGCTCGGCGGCCTGACGACCGAGCAGATCGCCCGCGCCTTCCTCGTCCCCGACGCCACGATGGCCCAGCGCCTCGTGCGCGCCAAGCGCAAGATCAGGGCCGCCGGGATCCCGTTCCGGGTGCCGCCCGACCATCTCCTGCCCGACCGGCTCGCCGCCGTGCTCGCGGTCGTCTACCTGATCTTCAACGCGGGCTACGGCGGGCAGGACGAGCTCACGGCCGAGGCGCTCTGGCTCGGGCGCGCGCTGGCCGAGCTGATGCCCGACGAGCCCGAGGTCCACGGCCTGCTGGCGATGATGCTGCTGCTCGACGCCCGCCGCGCTGCGCGCTTCCGCGACGGCGACCTGGTGCTGCTCGAGGACCAGGACCGCTCGCTGTGGGACACCGAGCGGATCGCCGAAGGGCGCGCGGTGCTCGATCGCGCGCTGGCGCTGCGCGGCCGCGGGCCCTACGTCGTGCAGGCGGCGATCGCCTCGCTGCACGCCGACGAGCCGCGCGACTGGCCCCAGATCGCCGCGCTGTACGGCGAGCTCGCCCGCCTCACCGACTCCCCGGTCGTCGAGCTCAGCCGGGCCGTCGCGGTCGCCGAGGAGCAGGGGCCCGAGGCCGGCCTTGCCATCGTCGATCGCCTCGCGCTCGAGGACTACCACTACCTGCACGCGACGCGGGGCGAGCTGCTGCGCCGCCTCGGCCGCACCGCCGAGGCCCGCGACGCCTACGGGCGGGCACTCGCGCTCGTGCACGACGACGCCGAGCGGCGGCTGCTGCAGCGACGGCTGGCGGAGCTCGGCTAGACGGCGCGGGCCACGCTCCACGTCCCGTGCAGGCTCACGACGTACCGGTCGGGCCGCTCGACGATCGTGGCCGCAAGCACGCCGCAGCTTGGGCAGCGCAGCACGTACCCCGCGCCCGTGTAGAGCGGGTGCTCGCCGATCGGATGATCGCTGCCGCAGGCCTGGCATCGCCGTCCGCCGGACGTCGCGTCGCCAACGAAGACCCCCTCGAGGACTCCGGCGATCGCATTGGCATCGGTGTGCATCTCACCCTCCTTCGTTCAATCTCGCCCCACGCTCCTCGAGGTAGCGCTGCTCGGGGAGGCTCGTGGTCCCGCGCGCTGCGCTGCGATACGCCTCGCGCGCGGCCGCCGCGTCGCCGGCCATCTCGAGCAGATGGGCGCGTACCGCGTCGAGGCGATGGTGGCGCGCCATTCGCTCATCGTCGTCGAGCGTGCTCAGCACGTCCAGTCCCGCGTGCGGCCCGTGCACCATCGCCACCGCGACGGCACGGTTGAGCGTGACCATCGGGTTGGGCGAGACGCGCTCGAGCAGGTCGTAGAGCGCGAGGATCTGCGGCCAGTCGGTGTCGTCGGCATCGACGGCCTCGGCGTGGACGGCGGCGATCGCCGCCTGCAGCTGGTAGGGCCCGAGCTGGGCGCGCGGCAGCGTCTCGCTGATGAGCGCGACGCCCTCCGCGATGGCCTCGGTGCTCCAGCGCTCGCGATCCTGGTCGGCGAGCGGGATCAGCGCGCCGTCGGCGCGCGTGCGCGCCGGGCGCCGCGCATCGGTGAGCAGCATGAGCGCGAGCAGGCCGGCGACCTCGCCGTCGTCGGACAGCAGCCGGTGGACCTCGCGCGTCAGCCGGATCGCCTCGACGGCAAGCTCGGCGCGCTGCAGGTCGGGGCCGGACGTCGCCGTGTAGCCCTCGTTGAAGATCAGGTAGAGCACGTGCAGCACGACGCGCAGCCGGTCGGCGCGCTCGTCGTCGGGCGGCATGGCGAACTGGCCGCCGCTTGCCTTGATGCTCTGCTTGGCGCGGCTGATGCGCTGGGCCATCGTCGCCTCGGGGACGAGGAACGCGCTGGCGATCTCGGCCGTCGTCAGGCCGCCGACCGCGCGCAGGGTGAGCGCGACCTGCGACGGCGGCGACAGCGCCGGGTGGCAGCACAGGAAGAGCAGCGCGAGCGTGTCGTCGTGCTCGGGCGCCGCGGCCGCGCCCGGGGGCTCGAGCGTCGCGGCGGTGGCCTCGCGGGTGCGCCGCGCGCTCTCGCTGCGCCACTGGTCGGTCAGCCGGCGCGCGGCCACGGTGGTCAGCCAGCCGTGCGGGCTGTCGGGCACGCCCTCCTGCGGCCACTGGACTGCGGCGGCGAGCAGGGCCTCCTGGACGGCGTCCTCGCAGGCGTCGAAGCGCCCGTAGCGGCGCACCAGCGCGCCGAGGACCTGCGGCGCGAGCTGGCGCAGCAGGTCCTCGACGCGGGCGTCCGTCCTCACATCTCCGTCCCGGAGCTGTCCATGAGCGGGCGCACCTCCATGCCGCCGGTGCCCCAGTGCGGGAAGCGCTTGGCGATGTCCACAGCGCGGTCGATGCTCTCGCAGTCGACGATCATGAAGCCGCCGAGGAACTCCTTGGACTCGGCGAAGGGCCCGTCGGTGACGGCGGGAGCACCCTCGACGAGGCGCACCGCCTTGGCCTGCGACGGATCGGCCAGGCCCTCGCCGTCGACGAGCTCGCCGGACTCCCTGAGCTCGTCGACGATCGCATTGACCCGGCCCATGAGCTCCTCGTCGGCGAAGAACTTCTCCCGGGTCCCCGGGTTCTCGTAGATCAGCATCAGGTACTTCATCGCATCGCTCCTTGCCGTTCGGGCGCTCGGATCTGGCGCCGTTCATAGCGAAGTCGAGGCCACTCGCGAGTTCTCGACATGGGATGGATGTCGAGAAGCGCGCGTCTGCTCCGACATGGGTGTGACAGACCGATGAGTTCCGGGGCTGCACCCGGTCTCTACGTCAAACCCCAGTGAAAACGGAGAGGAACATGACGACCAAGACACAGGCACAGAGCGAGCGTTCCCGGTGGATCGCCCTCTACGTGCTGTGCGTCGGGATGCTGATGATCGTCCTCGACGTGACCATCGTGAACGTGGCCCTGCCGTCGATCCAGGACGACCTGGGCTTCTCTCAGTCGAGCCTCGCATGGGTCGTCAACGCCTATCTGATCGCCTTCGGCGGCCTGCTGCTGCTGGCCGGGCGCCTCGGCGACCTCGTCGGGCGCAAGACCATCTTCCTGGCTGGCCTGGGCGTCTTCAGCGCGGCGTCGCTGCTGTGCGGCGCGGCGCAGAGCCAGGAGATGCTCGTCGCGGCGCGCTTCGTGCAGGGCATCGGCGGCGCGATGACCTCCGCGGTCATCCTCGGGATGATCGTCACGATGTTCCCCGAGCCGCGCGAGCAGGCCAAGGCGATCGGCGTGTACGCGTTCGTCGCTTCGGCCGGCGGCTCGGTCGGCCTGCTGGCCGGCGGCGTGCTGACCCAGTCGATCAACTGGCACTGGATCTTCTTCGTCAACATCCCGATCGGCATCGCGACGGCCGTCTACGCGACGCGGCTGCTCGATCACGACAAGGGCATCGGGCTCGGCGAGGGCGCCGACGTCCCGGGCGCCGTGCTCGTGACCGCTTCGCTGATGCTCGGCGTCTACACGATCGTCCAGCCGGCGGCGCAGGACGGCTGGGGCGCGAGCAGCACGCTGCTGCTCGGCGCGGTCGCGGTCGCGCTGCTGGTGGCGTTCGTCGTCCGCGAGGCGACGGCGCGCACTCCGCTGATCCCGCTGGGGATCTTCCGCTCGCGCAACCTGACCGGCGCCAACCTGATCCAGGTCCTGTCGGTGGCAGGGATGTTCGGCGTGTTCTTCCTGGGCTCGCTGTACCTCGAGCGCGTGCTCGGCTACGACGCCCTGGAGATCGGCCTGGCCTTCCTGCCGGTGACGATCGTGATGGGCACGCTGTCGGTGCGCTACTCCGAGCGGCTGATCATGCGCTTCGGCGCGCGCGCGTCGATCCTGGCCGGGATGACGTTCATCGCCGCAGCCCTCGCGCTGTTCACGCAGGCACCGGTCGACGGTGACTACCTGACGCACGTGGCCCCGGTGATGGTCCTGCTCGGCACCGGCGCCGGCCTGGCCTTCCCGGCGCTGATGACGCTCGCGATGACCGGCGTCACGCCGACCGAGGCCGGCCTGGCCTCCGGCCTGGTCAACACGACCGCGCAGGTCGGCGGCGCGCTCGGCCTGGCCGTGCTCGCCACGCTGTCGACGTCGCGCACGGACACGCTGGCCAGCGGCGGGCAGTCGGCCGCGCAGGCGCTGACCGGCGGCTACCACCTGGCGTTCTGGATCGCGGCGGCGCTCGTCGTGGCGGCGATCGTGGTCGCGCTGGTCGTCGTCAAGCCGGCGCCCAAGTCGGCGGCCCAGCCGCACGGCGAGCTCGCCTACTCGGAGGGCTGATCGCCGAGCCGTCCGTGGGCTGACAGCAGCTCGAGGACGTCGTCGTGAGGGAGCGCGTTGACCACGCGCCCCTCACGGCCCGTCGTCGACTCCGCCGCCCACAGCGAGTTGAGGACCGCCTCCTCGGTCGCGTCCACGGTGGCGGCGAAGAGCGCGTCGAGCTCGGAGTCCGGGAACGCTTCGACGGCGCGCGCCGTCGAGAAGGCCAGGAAGATCTCGCCGCTTGCGTGGTGGGCGACCGAGCCGGTGCGCGCCAGGCCGAGGCCGGCGCGGCGGGCCAGGCGGGCCAGCTGCGCCGCCGTGAGCGGCGCGTCGGTCGCCACGACCGCGATGCAGCTGCCGGCCGCGCGGCGCTCGGGCTCCGGTCGGTCGAGCAGGCGGCCGACCGGCACGCCGTCGACCCGCAGCTGGCGCGCGGTGCCGAAGTTCGTCAGGACGAGCACGCCGACGGTCGCGCCGGCCACGCGGCTGGCGGTGCCGATCCCGCCCTTGGCGCCGAGGCAGACCATGCCGGTGCCCGCGCCGACCGCGCCCTGGGCGACCTGCGCGGCGGCGTACCTGCACCGCCCGGCCGGCGTCGGCGGCCTCGACCTGCACGACGCGCGCGTCGTTGAGCCAGCTGTCGTCGCACTCGGCGACGACCGGGATGACGACGTCCTGCACCCCGACCGCGGGATCGGCCGCCACGGCCGCGGCGACCGCGCCGTCGAGGATCCGGCCGACCGACATCGTCGCGGTCAGGTAGATCGGCGTCTGGATCACGCCCCACTCGGCGATCTGCAGCGAGCCGGTCATCTCGCCTGCGCCGTTGAGCACCGCCATGCCGGCGGCCAGCGGCGCGGCGAACAGCGAGTCGGGCGCGGCCGGAACGATCGCCGTCACGCCGGTGCGCGCGACGCCGCGCCCGGCCGGGGGATCGGGCTCGTCGCGCACCACCGTGACGTGGCCGACGCGGACCCCGGCGACGTCGGAGATCGCGTTGCGGGGCCCGGGCTCGAGCTCCCCGATGCGCAGGCCGTGCGCGCGAAGGCTCGAAGCTGGGGCCATGACGGCGGACCCTACCTGCGGATACCCTCGCGCCCGTGTCCCTGGCGATGCCCGTCGTCTGGAGCGACCAGCACCGCCTGCACGACCCTGGCGGCGAGGTCTGGGTCGGCGTCCGCACGCCCGGCACCGAGGTGCCCGAGCGCGCCGAGCGCATCCGCGCGGAGCTGGCCGCGGCGGGCGCGCGCTTCGTCGACGCGCGGCCCCACGACGACGGCGCGCTGCTCGCCGTCCACGATCGGGAGCTGCTCGAGTACCTGGCCGGCGCGTGGCGGGACTGGAAGGCCGCCGGCCTGACCATCGACCCCGGCCAGGATCGCGTCGTGCCCTACGTCTTCGCGCACGCGGGCCTCACCGCGGCGCCGGCCGTGCCGACCGCGCCGGCGGCGCGCGCGGGCTACTTCGCCTACGACACGATGACCCTCGTCGGCCCCGGCACGTGGGAGGCGGCGCGGGCGGCGGTCGACGTCGCGCTGACCGCCGCCGACCTCGTGCTCGACGGCGCGCCGGCCGCCTACGCGTGCTGCCGGCCGCCGGGGCACCACGTCACGCGCGGCGCGTTCGGCGGCTCCTGCTACCTCAACAACAGCGCGGCCGCCGCGGCGGCGTTGCGGGCGCGCGCAGACGGCCCGGTCGCCGTGATCGACGTCGACGCCCACCACGGCAACGGCACGCAGGCGATCTTCTACGACGACCCCGGCGTGCTCGTCGGCTCGGTGCACGTCGATCCCGGCGCCGGCTGGTTCCCGCACTTCCTCGGCTTCGAGGACGAGACGGGCGCGGGCGCCAACCGCAACGTCGTGCTGGCGCCGGGCACGGGCGACGAGGGCTGGGTGGCCGCGGTCGAGGGGCTCGCGCGCTGGGCCGGCGCCGCGCGGGCGCTGGTCGTCGCGCTCGGCGTCGACGCGGCCGCCGGCGATCCCGAGAGCCCGCTCGCGGTGACGGCGACCGGCCTGCGCGCCGCCGGGCGGGCGCTGGGCACGCTGGGCGTGCCGACCGTCGTGGTGCAGGAGGGCGGCTACGACCTCGACGCGATCGGCGCGCTCGTGCACGAGTTCCTGGCTGGCATCGAGGAGGGCGCCGGTGGCTGAGTCGATCTGGGTGGGCAAGGACGAGCACGAGGGCGTGCGCGCGCAGCCGCGCAAGGACGTCGAGCCGCCGGCGCACTGGCGCCTGGAGGCGATCGCGCAGACCCCGCGCCCGCACTCGCTGACGGTCCGCGGGCGCCACGCGGTCTTCGTCGAGGCCGCCGCCGGGACCTCCGACGTGTGGCTGCTCGACCTCGAGGGCGGCGGCGCGCCCGAGCGGCTGACCGCGGGCCGCGAGCCGGTGCCCTTCTGGGACGACACCGTGCCGCGCCTCTCGCCCGACGGTGCGACCGTCGCCTACGCGGGGGACGACCACGTGTGGCTCGTGCCGACCGCCGGCGGTCCGCCGCGCCGGCTCGTCGCCGGCGGCGGCCCGGTGTGGATCGACGACGGGCGCCTGGTCGTCGAGGTCGAGCGCGACGACACGACGCGCCTGGCGGTCGTCGCGGTGGACGATGCCTGGCCGGCGCGCCTGGCCGTCGCGCACGGCGAGCTCGACGCCTACGGCGACGAGGGCGAGGCCGCGGTGTCGCCCGACGGCACCGAGGTCGCCTACACCTTCACGCCGCGCGGCGACCTCAACCGCTCCGAGATCCGCATCGCCGCGCTGGACGGCGGTGCGGTGCGCGCGATCAGCGGGACGCCGCGCATGCACGACCGCGGCCCGGCGTGGTCGCCCGACGGGGCGACGATCGCCTACCTGTCCGAGCGCAGCGGCTTCTACGAGGTGCACGTGGCGCCGCGTAGCGGGGGCGCCGACCGCCAGCTCACGACGGCCGGCGCGGATCATGCCGACCTCGCCTGGCATCCCGACGGTGCCCGGCTGCTCGCCGTGCGCTGCCGGCGCAACCGCTTCGACGTCGTGGTCGTCGACGCGGCGACCGGCGACGCCGAGGTCGTTGGCGAGGGCGGGCGCTGGAGCGCGCCGCAGTGGGCGCCGGCGGGCGCGATCGTCGGGGCCTACGAGGACCACGCGACGCCGCCCGAGCTGCGCGTGGCGGGTGGCGGCGCGCTGCACGCGCCGGCGCCGCGCAGCGTCCGCCGCGCCCCGTACGCCGCGCTCGAGGAGATCACGTTCTCGTCGCACGACGGCCTGGAGATCCCGGCCTTCCTGCGCCGCCCGTCCGGTGCGGCGAGCGACCGGCCGGTCCCCGCGATCGTCTACCCGCACGGCGGCCCGACCGACGCCCACGCCGACGACTGGGACGGGCACGCGCAGTACTTCGTCGCCAAGGGCTACGCCTGGCTGGCGGTCAACTTCCGCGGCTCCACCGGCTACGGGCGCGACTACGAGCGCGCCAACCACGGCGTCTGGGGCGTGGAGGACACGCGCGACTGCCTGGCGGCGGCCGACCACCTGCGCACGCTCGAGTGGATCGACCCCGAGCGCCTGGCGATCTTCGGCGCCAGCTACGGCTCGTACATGGCGCTGCTGTCGGTGACCGACGATCCCGAGCAGCGCTTCCGCTGCGCGGTCTGCAAGTACGGCGACTGCGACATCGTGACCTCGTGGGCGCAGGGCGACCGCGAGGGCGTCCAGGACCTCGAGCGGATGATGGGCCACCCGGCGACCGCGCGCGCGGCCTATCGCGCCGGCTCGCCCTATCACCGGCTCGAGAACGTGCGCGTGCCGCTGCTCGTCGCCCACGGCGAGCGCGACCTGCGCGTGAGCCCCAAGCAGTCCGAGCAGCTCGTCGCCCGGCTGCGCAGCCTCGGCAAGACCTTCGAGTACGTCACCTACCCCACCGAGGCCCACGGGCTGCTGCGCGCCGGCCCGCAGCTCGACTTCTACCGCCGCCTCGAGCGCTTCCTGGACTGGCATCTCATGTGAGGCTTGGCACTTGCCCGGTGGCCCTGAGATAGTCGGCCTTTGCCTGGGAGCACGAGGAGGAGGGCGACGTGAGGACGACGCGACGAACCCTGGCGGCCGCGAGCATGGCGGTCGCACTGCTCGCGGTCGTCGGCGCAGCGCCCGCCGGGAGCGCGACGAAGTCGGTCGTCTTCAACGTCGGCGACACGCAGGGCATCGACAGCATGAACCCGATCGTCGGCGTCACCGTGCCCGCCTACGAGGCGTGGAACATCCAGTACGCCACCCTGACCGACAAGTCGCCGAAGGACTTCTCGACGATCCCTGGGCTGGCGAAGTCGTGGAAGGGCTCGGCCGACGGCAGGACGTGGACGTACACGCTGCGCCCGAACCTCAAGTGGTCCGACGGCCAGCCGCTGACCTCCGAGGACATCGCCTACACCGTCAACCGGGCGCGCAAGGAGGAGTGGCTGAACTACACCTCGGTCGTCGGCAACCTCACCGCGACGGCGCCCGATGCCACCACCGTGGTCATCACGTCGTCGGTCAGCGACCCGAAGCTGCCCACGATGGACGTCTACATCGTCCCCAAGCACGTCTTCGAGAAGCAGGACGCCAAGGCGGTCACCAAGTACGACGCGCTCGACGGGGTCGGCTCGGGGCCGTTCGTGCTCGAGCACTTCGAGAAGGGCCAGTTCGCCCGCTTCAGGGCCAACCCCTACTACTACGGCGGCAAGTCGCCGATCAGCCGCGTCGTGCTGCGCAAGTTCGACAACCCCGACGCGATGGTCGCCGCGCTCAAGCGCGGCGAGATCGACGCGGCCGAGGACGTCCCCGGCGCCGCCTTCCACCAGCTCGAGAAGAACCGGAGCTTCGTGACCGTGCAGGGCAACCAGGGCGCGATGGAGGAGCTCGCCATCAACGGCGGCGCCGGCCTGAAGAAGCCGCACCCCGCGCTGCTGGACCTGCGCGTGCGCCAGGCGATCGCCCACGCGATCGACAAGCAGACGATCGTCAAGCGCGTGCTCGCGGGCCTGGGCACGCCGACCGACACGCTGAGCGTGTCGCCCGACACCGCGTGGTCGCCGAAGATGGGCGATGGCCAGCGCTTCGACTTCGACCTCTCCAAGGCCAGGCAGATCCTCGACGACGCCGGCTACAAGGACACCAACGGCGACGGGATCCGCGAGATGCCGGGCGGCGGGCGCGCGCTGAAGTTCCGCTACGCCGTGCGGTCCGAGGGTAACGCTGGCGAGCCGACGGCGGAGCTCATCAGCGGCTGGCTGCGCCAGATCGGCATCGCGACGACACAGAAGGTCTACGACGACAGCCGCCTGACCACGGTCATCGGCAAGGGCGACTACGACCTGTTCGTGTGGGGCTGGACGCCCTTCGTCGATCCCGACCCGATGCTGTCGTACTTCACGTGCGACCAGGTCAGCAGCGACCCCAAGGACCCCGAGAACTACTACAACGACGCGAACTGGTGCGACAAGCAGTACGACGCGCTCTACAAGCAGCAGAAGGTCGAGCGCAACAGGACCAAGCGCATGGACATCGTGCACCAGATGCTCACGCGCTTCTACGAGTCGGCGGTGTACGACGTGCTCTACACGTACCCCGACACGCAGGCGTACCGCAAGGACAAGTTCACCGGCTGGATCCGCCAGCCGGAGAACACCGGTCCGGTGATCTTCTCGAACACGTCGCCGACCTACGCGCACCTCAAGCCGGTGGTCGCCAGCGCGACCGGCGGCGGCGGAGGTGACGACGGAGGCGGCAGCGGCACGATCATCGCGATCGTGGTCGTCGCGGTCGCCGCGCTCGGCGGCATCGGGCTGTGGGCGATGCGCCGCCGCACCGCCGACGAGCGCGAGTGAGCGCCCGCTTCGTCACCGGCAAGGTCCTCGGCTCGCTGGCGACGCTGGCCTTCGTCGTCGCGTTCAACTTCTTCCTCTTCCGGGTCGTCGAGGGCGATCCGGTGGCCAACCTGTTCCGCGGGCGCAACCTCACCCAGAGCCAGCGCGCGCAGCTGACCAAGGACTTCGGGCTCGACGGCTCGACCGCGTCGCAGTTCGTGCGCTACGTCGAGCAGACCGCGCAGCTGAACTTCGGGCGCTCGTACACCAACAACCAGCCGGTCGCCTCGGAGATCCGGCGCAAGGCGGGGCCGACGATCGCGCTGGTCGGCATCTCGACGCTCCTGTCGACGATCTTCGGCGTCCTGCTCGGCATCGCGGCCGCGTGGCGAAGAGGGACGAAGACCGACTACTCGGTGACGACGTTCACGATGGCGACCTACTCGATGCCCGACTTCTGGCTGGGGATGCTGCTGCTCACCGCCTTTGCGGTCGGGCTCGGCTGGTTCCCCGTGGGCGGGATCGTCGACCCCAACTCCGACGCCACCGGGATCGCCAAGCTCGCCGATCAGGCCAAGCACATGGTCCTGCCGGCGGCGACCCTGACGCTCGCCTACCTGGGCGAGTACGCGCTCGTGATGCGCTCCTCGCTGCTGGAGACGATGCGCGAGGACTACCTCGTGCTCGCGCGCGCCAAGGGCCTGCGCGACGTGCTCGTGCGCAACCGCCACGCGGTGCCCAACGCGCTGCTGCCGGTGGTGACGCTGATCGCGATCAACTTCGGCTTCGTCCTGTCGGGGGCGATCGCGGTCGAGGCGATCTTCTCCTGGCCGGGGCTCGGCCTGGCCACCTACGACGCCCTGCAAGGGCCGGATCTGCCGATGCTGCAGGGGCTGTTCCTGCTCTTCAGCGCCGCGGTGATCGCCTGCAACCTGCTCGCCGACCTGCTCTACGCCTACCTCGACCCGCGGGTGAGGACAGCGTGAGCGCGGTCGCCGTCCCATCCGCGCGCCGGATCACGTGGCTGCGCCGCCGCCGTGCGATCTCCGCGGCGTTGCGCCAGTACCGCGGCCACCGCGCGGGCATGATCGGCCTCGCGATCCTCGTCGCCGCCGTGGCGATGGCGCTGCTGGCGCCGGTGCTGGCCGACCCCGCCGGCCTGCACGCGGTCAACACGGTGAGCAACCCGGCCTGGGCGAGCCCGTCGAAGTTCGGCCCGCTGGGCACCGACCACCTCGGGCGCAGCGTGATGACGCAGTTCATCTGGGGCGCGCGCATCAGCCTGCTCGTCGGCCTCTCCGCGACGGTCCTGGCGATGCTGATCGGCTCGGTCGTGGGCATCGTCGCCGGCTTCGTGGGCGGCTGGGTGGGCGCCGTGCTCATGCGGGTGACCGAGTGGTTCCTGGTCATCCCCTTCCTGCCGCTGGCGATCGTGCTCGCCGCGATCCTCGGCCCGTCGGTGCAGAACGTCATCCTCGTCATCGGGATCACGTCGTGGCCGTCGACCGCGCGGCTCATCCGCGCCCAGGTGCTGACCCTGAAGGAGCGCCTGTACGTCGACCGCAGCCGCGCGCTCGGCGCGTCGAGCTGGCACCTGATGACCCGCCACGTGCTGCCCAACGTGTCGGGGCTGATCATCGCCAACACGACGCTGACCGTGCCGGTGGCGATCCTCTCGGAGACGACGCTCGCCTTCCTCGGGCTCGGCGATCCGTCGCGCGCCTCGTGGGGCAAGATGCTGCAGGAGGCCTTCGAGGCCGGCGCGCTGACCCAGCAGGCGTGGTGGTACTACGTGCCGCCGGGGGTCGGGATCATGCTCGTCGTGCTCGCCTTCACGCTGTGCGGGCAGGCGCTCGAGGAGGTCCTCGACCCGCGGCTGCGGGACCAGCGGGCATGAGCGCGGCTCCGCAACCCTCGTCGCCGCTGCTGTCGGTGCGCGACCTGCGCGTCACCTACCGGCTCGGCCGCACCGCGGTGCCCGCCGTGCGCGGCGTCGACCTCGACCTCGACGTCGGCGAGACGCTCGGGCTGGCCGGCGAGTCGGGCTGTGGCAAGTCGTCGCTGGCCGGCGCGCTGCTGCGCCTGCTGCCGAAGGGCACCGAGGTCAGCGGGCAGGTCCTGCTCGACGGCGAGGACGTGCTGACGATGAAGCCCGGGCGGCTGCGCGCCGTGCGCTGGACCGACATGGCGATCGTCTTCCAGGGCGCGCTGCACACGCTGAATCCCGTGCAGCGCGTCGGCAGCCAGATCGGCGAGGCGATCCGCCTGCACTCGGCGAGGGCGGGCGGCGGCGCGGTCAACAGGCGCGTCGGCGAGCTGCTCGAGCTCGTCGGCCTGCCGGCGCGGCGCGCGCGCGACTACCCCCACCAGCTGTCCGGCGGCCAGCGCCAGCGCGTGCTCATCGGCCTGGCGCTCGCCTGCGAGCCGCGCCTGCTGATCGCCGACGAGCCGACGACCGCGCTCGACGTGATGGTCCAGGCCCAGGTGCTGGCGCTGCTCGAGGACCTGCAGCAGCGCTTCGGGCTGGCCGTCGTCTTCATCACGCACGACCTCTCGACGCTCGCTGCGGTCTGCAGGCGGGTGGCGGTGATGTACGCCGGGCGCGTCATCGAGGAGGGGCCGAGCGCCGACGTCCTCGGGTCGCCGGCGCACCCCTACACGCGCGCGCTGGCGGCGGCCTTCCCGGTCATCGGCGATCCGGCCTTCCGGATGGCGCCCTCCGGCGTGCCGGGCGATCCGCCCGATCCGCGCGAGCTGCCCGGCGGCTGCCCGTTCCACCCGCGCTGCCCGGAGGCCGAGGAGGCGTGCCGCACGGCGGCCGTCGAGCTGTGGGCCGCGGGCGCGGCGCGGCGCGCGGCGTGCATCCACGTCCCTGGAGCGCCGAGTTGACCGACGCGCCCCTCCTCGAGGTCAGCGGCCTGCGCGTCGAGTTCCCCGGGGGCCGCGGCGTCGCGCGCGCGGTCGACGGCGTCGACCTGACCATGCGCAGCGGCGAGATCGTCGCGCTCGTCGGCGAATCGGGCTGCGGCAAGACCACGCTGGCGCGGACGATCGTCGGGCTGCAGACGCCGGCGGCCGGCGAGGTGCGCCTGCGCGGCACGCCGCTGCGCCGCGATCGGCGCTCGCTGCGCGCCCACCGCCGCCAGGTGCAGATGGTCTTCCAGGACCCGACCGGTGCGCTCAACGCGCGCCAGACGATCTACGAGGCGGTCGCCGAGGGCGTGCGCATCCAGCACATCCCCGGCAACGAGGAGCAGCTCGTCGCGCAGGCGCTGTCGAGCGCCGGGCTGCGCCCGCCCGAGCGCTTCTTCACGCGCTATCCCTACGAGATCTCCGGCGGCCAGCGCCAGCGCGTGGTCATCGCCGGCGCGATGGTGCTCGGCCCGAGCCTGCTCGTCGCCGACGAGCCGGTCTCGAGCCTCGACGCCTCGGTACGCGGCGAGATCCTCGCGCTCATGCTGCGGCTCGTGCGCGAGACCGAGGTCGGCATCCTGGTCGTCACCCACGACCTGGGGCTCGCCTGGAACGTCGCCGACCGCGTCGCCGTCATGTACCTCGGGCGCATCGTCGAGGAGGGGCCCACCGAGGAGCTGCTGACGCGCCCCCGCCATCCGTACACGCGCGCGCTGCTGTCGGTCGTGCCGGAGATCGCCCAGGTCGAGCCGCAGATCCTCGCCGGCGAGGCGCCGGACCCGGCGCGCATCCCCGCGGGCTGCCGCTTCCATCCGCGCTGTCCGCTCGTCGCCTCGGGCGAGGCCGCGCGGCTGGGCATCGAGGAGCGCTGCCGCGGCGAGGACGTCGCGCTGGCCGCGGTGAACGGGTCGCAGCACCTGGCGGCGTGCCACGCATGACGGCCACGCTCCCGTACCGCTGCTACACCGACCCCGAGGCGCTGGCACGCGAGCGCGAGCTGCTCTTCGCGCCCGCCTACGACCGCCTCGACCGGCGCGGCGCTCGGGCTGCGGTGGAAGGCGAGCGCGTCGACGTCGAGCCCGCCGGCGGCGACGATCTCCGGCAGCGCGCCGAGCGTGTCGAACTGCCGAACGGGCCCCACGTGTCGACCGCGGCGGGCGCTCGAGGCGGTAGGCGTCGTGGTCGACGTCGATGACGTCGCTGAAACGTGATGCCCGGGCGCCCGAACATGTCGATCGGACCGCTGACGCCGGTGCACGTCGCTCGCACGCACGGCGTGCTCGACTACTTCTTCGCGGCCGGCGAGGACCCCGACTGGATCGCCGACTTCATGGCGCTCGACGGCGAGGTCGGCGCCGAGGATCGCGCGCTCGTGGAGTCGGTGCAGCGCGGGATGAACGCGGGGGTGCTCGCGCACGGCGAGCTGCTGCTCCCCAGCGAGGACCTGATCGCCGCGTTCCAGCAGTGGGTGGCCGACGGCCTTCAGACGCCGTCGCGCGGGAAGCGCAGCGACCACGAGCGCGAGGCGATCCGCTCGTCGCCCTCGTAGGCGTCCAGGCGCTGCTCGACCAGGAACTCGGCGGCCGTCGCCGTCATCTCGCTGTGCGTGTGCACGCGCGTGCGCCAGGCGCCGCGGCCGAGCGCCGACGAGCACTCGACCGCGACGCGCGCCGACAGCGGATCGCCGTCGACGATCCGGTAGGTCGTGACGTGCGTGTCGTCCATCTCGATGCCGCTCTCCTTCAGCCGCCGGTGGCCGCCGACGTCCCACTCGAAGCGCAGCTCGCCGTTGGTGCGCCGCCGGCTGGTCCTGCCGGGCGCGATCGTCTCGACCTCCAGCGGCGCGGCCCACTCGGGCGGCCCGAAGTGCGGCTGCTCGTCGTCGTCCGGCTCGCGCGCCGGTAGCGTCAGCTGCCCGGCGTGCAGCGTGAGCGTGACCGGCTCGGGCGACGGCCAGACCCACGGCCAGTAGCTGGTCGAGATCCCCACGCGCAACCGGTGGCCCGCTGGAACGCGCTGCGCGATCGCGTCGAGCCGCACGCGCGCGTGCCCGCCACGATCGGTCAGGTTCAGCACGCCGCGCGTGACGAGCAGCGACGACCCGTCGGGCGCGACGTCGCACAGCCGCACGGCGACGAACCCGACCGGCCGATCGATCGCGACGGCGAGCGTGACCTCCGGGAAGCCGAGGATCTCGATCGCCTCGTCGAGCGGCTCCGAGGTGAAGCACAGCGACCGCGCGTCCTCCTCGCGCTGGTCGGCGGGCCAGTCGCCCTCGCCGCCATCGGGGCACCAGGCGCCGGCATCGAGGCCCGTCGACTCGACGCTGTGGTGGGAGACCGGCGCGGAGGGGCCGAAGTCCCACGTCCACGCGCGCGTCTGCGACCACGACACCCAGTGCCCGGGCCGCTCGCGGTAGCGCGTGGCGGGCGCCACGGGCTCCTGCATCCACACGCGGAGCGCCGGCTCGTCCATCACGCCCGTGTCGATGCCCTTCAGCCAGTGGTCGAACCAGCGCAGGCACTCCTGCAGGAAGCCGATCGCCGGGCCGGGCTCGCCGTCCTGCGGGAAGGCGTGCGACCAGGGCCCGATGAGCCCCTTGCGCGGCCCCGGCAGGCCCGCGATCAGCCGTGGGATCGCGTTGGAGTAGCCGTCGGCCCAGCCGCCGACCGCGTAGACGGCGGCCTCGATCGCGCCGTAGTCCTCGCACACCGAGCCCTGGCGCCAGTAGCCGTCGCGACGCTGGTGTGCGAGCCACGCCTCGACGAACGACGGCGTGCGCTCGATGCGGGCAAGCCACGTCTCGCGCCAGCCGTCGCCCACCGCGGCCGGATCGGGCGGCAGCGCGTTGCCGGTGAGCATCGTGGCCGCCCACGGCAGCATGTCGACCGCGAGCACGCAGCCGCCGACGTAGTGGACGTCGTCGGCAAACCGATCATCGCTGGCGCACATCGACACGACGGCCTTCAGCGCGGGCGGGCGGCGCGCGGCGACCTGCAGGCCGTTGAAGCCGCCCCACGAGATCCCGAGCATCCCGACCGCGCCGCTGCACCACGGCTGACGCGCGAGCCACGCGATGACCTCCAGCGCGTCGTCGGACTCCTGGGGCAGGTACTCGTCGAGCAGGATGCCGTCCGACTCGCCGCTGCCGCGCAGGTCGACGCGCACGCCCGCGTAGCCGAAGCCGGCGAAGTACGCGTGGTGGCGCGCGTCGCGCGCGGCGAACGCGTCGCCCTTGCGGTAGGGCAGGTACTCGAGGATCGCCGGCACCGGCTCGGCGATCTGCGGCAGCCACAGCCGTGCGGCCAGCCGGGTGCCGTCGGAGAGCGGGATCCATGCGTGGTCGATCCGCCGGACGCGATGCGGGAAGTCGGTGCGCACGGCCACGGCGCCGGAGAGGATACGGTCGCGGCATGAGCACGCGCCTGACCTACACGAGCGGCGGCCTCGGCACCGAGACCGACGAGGAGTTCGAGGCGCGCCTCCTGCACGCGCGCGCCGCGGCCGGCGGCGAGCCGCTGCGCCACGTCATCGGCTCCGAGCAGGTCGCCGCCGGCGAGGTCTTCGAGCGCATCGATCCCTGCACCGACGACGCCGTGGCCAGCCGCGCCCACGAGGCGCCGGCCGAGGTCGTCGCGCGCGCCGTCGACGCGGCGCGCGGCGCCGCCGGCCCCTGGCGCCGCACGCCCTGGCCGGAGCGCTGCGCGCGCCTGCGCGCCGTGGCCGAGGGCATCGGCGAGCGCCACCTCGAGCTCGCGGCGGTCGTGAGCCTCGAGACCGGCAAGTCGCGCACCGAGTCGATCGTCGAGGTCCAGGAGGCGATCGACCTCATCACGACCTACGCCGACCACATGGAGGCCAACGACGGCTACGTCGCGCCGCTTGCGAGCTTCGTCGAGGGCGAGCGCAACACCGAGGCGCTGCGGCCCTACGGCGTCTTCGCGGTGATCTCGCCGTTCAACTTCCCGGCCGCGCTGTCGGTCGGCATGGCCGCCTCGGCGCTGATCGCCGGCAACACCGTCGTCTTCAAGCCCTCCGAGGAGACGCCGTGGACCGGCGCGATCCTCGCCGAGATCGCGCGCGCCGCGGAGCTGCCGCCCGGGGCGTTCAACCTCGTGCACGGGGGCGAGACCACGGGTCGGGCGCTCGTCGGCGCGGCGATCGACGGCGTCGCCTTCACCGGCTCGGCCGCGGTCGGCCGCGCGATCGCGCGCGCGATGCAGGACGGGCCGTACGCCCGCCCGGCGCTCACCGAGATGGGCGGCAAGAACCCGGCCATCGTCACCGCGAACGCCGACCTCGACAAGGCGGCCGAGGGCGTCGCCCGCGCGGCGTACGGCCTCGCCGGCCAGAAGTGCAGCGCCTGCTCGCGGGCGATCGTCGACGCCGCCGTCCACGACGACTTCGTCGAGCGCCTCGCCGCGTGGGCCGAGCGCCTGCCGCTCGGCGACCCCGCCGATCGCGAGGCGTTCCTGGGCCCGGTCGTCAACGAGGCCGGCGTCGTGCGCTTCGACTCCGCGGTGGCCGCCGCGCGCGCCGAGGGCCGCGTGGCCGCCGGCGGCACGCGCCCGGACCGCCCGGGCCACTTCGTGGCGCCGACCGTCGTCGCCGACCTCCCGGCCGCTCACCGCCTGGAGCGCGACGAGCTGTTCCTGCCCTTCGTCACGGTGACGCGGGTCGGCTCGCTCGACGAGGCGATCGCCGAGGCCAACGCGCCCGCCTACGGGCTGACCGCCGGCGTCTTCAGCGAGGACCAGGCCGAGCTCGATCGCTTCCTCGACGAGATCGAGGCCGGCGTCGTCTACGTCAACCGCCGCGCCGGCGCGACGACCGGCGCGTGGCCCGGGACCCAGACCTTCTGCGGCTGGAAGTCCAGCGGCTCGACCGGCAAGGGCGGCCTCGGCCCGTACTACCTGCCGCAGTTCATGCGCGAGCAGAGCCGCACCGTCGTCGGCTGACTCACGCCCGCTCGGGGTCGGCCTCCTCGTGGGCGATCAGGCGCGCGCCGCGCCCGTGCGTGAAGAAGCTGAACGACCAGCGGATGACGACGAGCAGCCGGTTCTGGAAGCCGATCAGGTACCAGAGGTGGACGACGAGCCACGTGTACCAGGCGATGAACCCGCTGAGGTGCACGCCCTTGACGTCGGCGACGGCGCGGGCGCGGCCGATGGTCGCCAGGTTGCCCTTGTCGCGGTAGTGAAACGGGCGCGGCGCGCGCCCGCCGATCCGGTCGCGGATGGCGCGGGCGGCGTGGCGGCCCATCTGCATCGCCACCGGCGCGACGCCGGGGAAGACGGTCACATCGCCGCCGGGCTCGCGCACGCTGACCATGTCGCCGATCGCGAGCACGTTCGGGTGGCCGGGGAGCGACAGGTCGGGCTCGACGATGACCCGGCCGGCGCGATCGGCCTCGGCGCCGGCGCGCTGGGCGAGCAGGCCGGCCAGCGGCGAGGCCACGACGCCGGCCGCCCAGATGACGGTCCGGGTCGGGATGCGCTCGGTCGTGTCGTCTGAGCGCTTGACGGTGACGCTCGCCTCGTCGACGTCGACGACCGACTCGTTGAGCTCCACGGTGACGCCGAGGCTCTCCAGCGAGCGCTTGGCCTTCGCCGACAGCGAAGGCGGGAACGTGGCCAGCACGCGGTCGATCGCCTCGACGAGCAGGATCCGCGCCTGCCTGGGGTCGATCACCCGGAAGTCGCCGCGCATGTCGCGCGCGATCTCGGCGATCTGGCCGGCCATCTCGACGCCGGTCGGGCCGGCGCCGACGACCACGAAGGTCAGCAGCGCCGCCTGGCGATCGGGGTCGGTCTCGAGCTCGGCGGCCTCGAACGCGCTGAGGATCTGGCGGCGCAGGGTCAGCGCGCCCTCCAGCGACTTGAGCTCGGCGGCGTGGCGCTGCCATTCGTCGTGGCCGAAGTAGGAGTACTGCGAGCCGCCCGAGACGACCAGCGTGTCGTAGGTCACCGGCTCGGGGTCGACGTCCGCCGCGATGCCGCGCAGGTCGAGCCGGCGCGCGTCGAGGTCGACGTCGACGACCTCGCCGAGGATCACGCGCACGTTGCGCCGCCTGCGGAAGATGCGCCGCAGCGGGTAGCAGATCTCCGCCGGCGTCAGCGAGCCCGTGGCGACCTGGTAGGCCAGCGGCTGGAAGAGGTGGAAGTTGCGCCGGTCGACGAGCGTGACCTCGACGGGCATGCGAGCGAGCTTCAGCGCGGCCTGCAGCCCGCCGAACCCACCGCCGACGACGACGACGCGGTGGGACCCTGCCTGCGTCGGGGTTGACATGGCCCGCATCCTGCCGGATGCGCGCGCGGAACCCTACGCGGGCTGTCACAGCCGGCGCCGCCGCCTCGTCTCGTGAGCACAACCCGAGACAAGGAGTGATCCGAGATGCGAGTCTTCCTGGCAGGCGCGGGCGGCGCGATCGGCCGCTACATGGTCCCGCGACTGATCGCGGATGGCCACGAGGTCGTGGCCATGACGCGGTCGCCCTCCAAGGTCGATGCGCTGCGCGACGCGGGCGCCTATCCCGTCGTCGCCGACGGCCTCGATCGCGACGCGGTCGTGGCGGCGGTGACCGGCGCCGAGCCCGAGGTCGTGATCAACCAGATGACGGCGCTGGCCGACGTCAGCGGCGACCCGCGCCACTTCGACGAGGAGTTCGCCGTCACCAACGAGCTGCGCACGAAGGGCACGGACCACCTGCTCGAGGGCGCGCGCGCCGCGGGCGCGCGGAGGCTGATCGTCCAGAGCTACGCCGGCTGGCCCAGCGCCCGCGTCGGCGGCCCGGTCAAGACCGAGGACGACCCGCTCGACCCCGACCCGCCGGCGACGATGCGCGCCAGCCTCGACGCGATGCGCCACATGGAGCGCGTGGTCGTCGAAGCCGACGGGGTCGAAGGCGTCGTGCTGCGCTACGGCGGCTTCTACGGGTCCCTCGACGACATGCCGCCCAAGTTCCTGGAGACGATCCGCAAGCGCCGCTTCCCGGTCGTCGGCGACGGCGGCGGCGTGTGGTCGTTCATCCACCTCGACGACGCCGCCGCCGCGACCGTCGCGGCCCTCGACCACGGCGCGCCCGGCATCTACAACGTCGTCGACGACGACCCCGCCCCGGTCGCCGAGTGGCTGCCCGGCTTCGCCGCGGCGATCGGCGCCAAGCCGCCGCGCCACGTACCGGCATGGCTCGGCCGCCTGCTGGCCGGCGAGGCCGCCCTGTCGATGATGACCAAGGTCCGCGGCTCGTCGAACGCCAAGGCCAAGCGCGAGCTGGGCTGGACGCTGCGCTACCCGAGCTGGCGTGAGGGGTTCCGCGAGGCCTTCGCCTCGTAGGCCGAGCCGCTACGCGGCCTCATGACGCCGCCTGCTTCGAGCCGTTGCTGGCTGTCGCCCGCTGCCCGGCCGGATGCGCCGTAGGCATGTGCGAGACGCAGATGACCTTGGGAGTGAGCATTGCGCGACGGTACGCGCGAGCACGACCGCGGTCGTCAGCATCGATCGGCAGACCTGTCGCGGAAAGTGTGCAGCTGCGACGGGGCGCGGTTGCGGCGATCCCGCAGGAGCGCGCGTGATCGTCCGCGCGCTCAGTGTCCGGGCGCGGGCGTCGGCGGCCGCCTGGGCGGGCGGGGAGGCTGTGCTTCCACGCCCGAATGGGGCAGCCACTGCAGCCAGCGCGGGAGGTACCAGTTCCACTCGCCGAGCAGCTTCATCGTGGCGGGAAGCAGGATCGCGCGGATGATCGTCGCGTCGATGAGGACCGCGACGGCGAGGCCGAACCCCATCTGCTTGATCGCGAGCACGCGCAGCGCCGCGAAGATCGCGAACACCGCGACCATCACCATCGCGGCGCTCGTGACGGTGCCCGCCGTGGCCCGGATGCCCTGCTCGACCGCGTCCGTCGTGCGCATGCCGCGATCGACGAGCTCCTTGACCCGGCTGAGGATGAAGACGTGGTAGTCCATCGACAGCCCGAAGAGGACCACGAACAGGAACAGCGGCAGCCACGAGGCGAGCGCGCCGTTGGACTCGAAGCCCAGCGGGCCTTCGAGGTGGCCCCATTGGAAGACCATGATCAGCACGCCGTAGGCGGCGCCCACCGACAGCAGGTTCAGCAGGATCGCCTTCAACGGCACGACGATCGATCGGAACGTGAACAGGAGCAGGACGAAGGCGAGCCCGAGGACGAACCCGAAGACCAGCGGGGCGCGACGCTTCATCGTCTCGTTGAAGTCGTGCGTCCCAGCCGTCTGCCCGGTCACCGCCACCTCCGCGCCGGGCAGCGTCGCCGCGATCGGCGCGATCACGTCGCGACGCAGCGCGCTCAGGGCCCGGTACGACGTCTCGTCGTCGCCCTTGCCGGCGATCGAGAACTCGACGCGCGCGACGGTCCTGTCGCGGTTGACGAAGACGTGGAAGGGCTCGAAGAGCAGCCCCGTTCCACGCGCGCGCCGCTGGAACTGCGTGTAGGCATCGCGATACGCGCGGGTGGTGACGTCCTGCCCGCGTATCACGACCTCGGCCGGCGTCTGCGAGCCCGGGAACGCGCGCTGGATGCGCTGGTAGGTCCCGACCGCGGCAAGGTTGTGCGGGAGGTCCGTGAAGCTCGGGAGCTTGGTGTGCATCTGCAGGGTGGGCACGGCGAGCGCCACGAGCGCGCCGGCGCTGAGCAGCGCCGCGGCCGCGGGCCAGCGCAGGACGGGCCGCAGGATCGCGCCCCAGATGCGCGACTCGCCGGCGGGGCGCCGCAGCCTGCCCAGGATCGGGACGCGACCGCGCTCGACCCCGTCGCCGAGCCGGTGCAGGATCGCGGGCAGCACGGTCAGCGATCCGACCATCGCCGCGAACACGACGATCATCGTGCCCGCGCCGATCGAGGTGAAGATCGAGTTCCCCGCGAAGAGCATGCCCGCCATCGCGATGAGCACGGTCACGCCGGACGCGAGCACCGCCTGGCCCGACGTCGCCGCCGCCCGCAGCAGGGCGCCGTGCGCGTCGTGTCCGGCGGCGCGCTCCTCGCGCGCGCGGCGCAGGTAGAACAGCGAGTAGTCGACGCCGACCGCCATCCCGACGAGCAGGATCACCGACTGCGTCGCGTCGGCCGTCGGGATCACGTGGCTGGCGAGCATGTTCAGCCCGACCGCGGCGAGCACCGCCGAGAACGCGAGCACGACGGGCAGGCTGGCGGCGACCAGCGCGCCGAAGGCGAGCAGCAGGATCAGCAGCGTGATCGGCAGCGAGAGCCGCTCGGCGTTGCGGAAGTCCTCCGCGAAGACCTGCTCGCTGATCCGGGCAGAGCTGGCGTAGCCGAACTCCTCGATCCGGAACTCGGGGCTGACCCTCTGGGCATGCGCGACGGCGCGCAGGATCGGCGCGATCTTGTCCTTGGCGTCGTCCTGCTTGCCCTTGACGTCGAACTGGACGAGCGCGGAGCGCTCGTCGCGGGAGACCTGGCTCGCCGGGCGCCTGATCGGGTCCTGGATGTTCGTGACATTCGGCTGATTGAGCAGCTGATCGGTGACCGCGACGATCGCGAGCAGGAAGCGGGGATCGCGCACGGTCAGCGAGCCGTCGCGGCTCTGGATCAGCACGCTCTCGGTCGCCGGCTTCTTGAAGCCCCCGGACGCCAGCATCCGCTCGGCCTTCGCCGTCTCGCCCGACGCCATCTCCGAGTCGCTGAGGGTCTTCGCGCCGACCGCCCCTCCGAGCACGATGGCCGCGATCGCGAAGAGCAGCCAGCCGATCGTCGCGCGCTTCCAGCGGGCCGCGCTGAGGGCGCCCGCGCGGCCTGCGATGTTCCTCGGAGGCGGCGGCGTGGTCATGGCTCGGGCTTGCGCGCTTGGGCCGTGATGTCGAGGGTCGCGCCGTCACGCCGCTCGTCGACCTCCTCGGCGACGTGCCCAAGCAGCCGGCGCGCAGGCTCATTGCCAAGGAGGATCAAGGCCGTGGCGCGTTCGATGCCGGCGGCGCGCGCCCGCGTGGCGAGACGCTCCACCAGGGCGCTCCCCACGCCGCGACGCTGCCACCCGTCGATGACCGTGCAGGCGACCTCGGCCCGCGTCGGGTCATCGGCCAGACGGCTGTAGCGCGCGACGCCGACGCCCGTCCCGGTCGCGGCATCGATCGCGACGAGCGCCTCGCGCGACACGTGATCGACGTGCGTGAGCTCGACGAGCTGCTCCGGCGTCAGCCGGTCGACGTGCTCGCGGAAGCGCCTGAAGCGCGAGAGCGCGCCCAGCCGCTGGAAGCCGGCGGCAAGGTCGTGCATGTCCTCGGGCTCGATGGGCCGGATGAGGATCTGGGCTCCATCGGCCAGCGTCACCCGCTCGCCGCGCAGGTTGCGCGCCGGGGCCGGCCGATCCACCCCGTCCCCATGGGTGGCGCGCTGAGCGGCATGTCGTGCGGCTCCGATGTCGTCGTCAAGCGCACGGAGCTGCGCGACGAGGGTGGCGAGCTCGCGCTCCCCAGAGCTGAGCTGACCGGACATGGCCGGACCGTAGGTCCGCCGAGGTCCGGCGTCGACCGCAAGCAGCCGCAGTCGACGCGGGAGAACTACCGAAGCTACACTCGGCAGGCTGCCGTGACTGGCGCCTGAGGTGGAGCACCACCGGGAAACGGCAGCCCACAGCGAACGCCGCGCGCCTGGGCACCCCACGAGCCTTCCTGGAGGTGTTCCATGACGGACGCAGCGGTGGCGGCGCTCATCGATGCCGAGCGCGAGCGCCAAGAGCAGACGCTCTGCCTGATCCCATCGGAGAACCACGTCTCGCCGGCGGTGCTCGACGCGCTGGGCAGCGTGCTGACCAACAAGTACTCGGAGGGCTACCCGGGCCGGCGCTACTACGAGGGCCAGCAGGTGGTCGACGAGCTCGAGCCGCTGGCCATCGAGCGCGCCCGGCGCCTGTTCGGCGTCGAGCACGCCAACGTCCAGCCCTACTCCGGCTCGCCGGCCAACCTCGCGGTCTACCTCGCCTTCTGCGAGCCGGGCGACACGGTGATGGGCATGGCGCTGCCGATGGGCGGGCACCTCACGCACGGCTGGGGCGTGTCGGCCACCGGCAGGTGGTTTCGCTCGGTGCAGTACGGGGTGCGCCGCGACACCGGCCGCGTCGACCTCGACGAGGTGCGCGCGCTCGCGCTGAAGGAGCGCCCCAAGCTGATCTTCTGCGGCGGCACCGCCATCCCGCGGACGATCGACTTCGCGGGCTTCGCCGACATCGCGCGCGAGGCCGGGGCGGTCCTCGCGGCCGACATCGCGCACATCGCCGGGCTCGTCGCCGGCGGCGCCCATCCCACGCCGGTCGGCCATGCCGACGTGATCTCGACGACCACGCACAAGACGCTGCGCGGGCCCCGCGGCGCGATGCTGATGTCCGACGCCGAGCACGCCGGCGCGATCGACCGCGCCGTCTTCCCCGGCCTGCAGGGCGGGCCGCACAACCAGACGACAGCGGCGATCGCGATCGCCCTCGAGGAGGCGCGCCAGCCCGACTTCGCCGACTACACCCGCCAGATCGTGGCCAACGCAGCGGCGCTGGCCGACGCGCTGCTCGCACGCGGCTTCGACCTCGTGTCGGGCGGGACCGACAACCACCTGATCCTCGCCGACCTCACGGGCAAGCAGGTGCCGGGCAAGGTCGCCGCCCGCGCGCTGGATCGCGCGCGGATCACGACCAACTACAACACGGTCCCCTACGACCCGCGCAAGCCGTTCGACCCGTCCGGCCTGCGCCTCGGCACCCCGGCGGTGACGACGCGCGGCATGACCGAGCGCGAGATGGAGCTGATCGCCGGCTGGATCGACGCGGGCGTCGAGGCGGCGCGGCGGCGACGACGACGCGGCGCTGGAGCGGATCGGCGACGAGGTGCGCGAGCTGGCGGCGGCGTTCCCGGCGCCCTAGCGGTGCACCGCGGTGAGCAGCGCCGCGTAGGAGCGCACGAGCGCCGCACGCTCCTCGGGCACGAGCGGGCTCTCGAGGTGGCAGCCCTCCTCGACCCACCGATCGGAGTGGCGCATGGCCAGGGCGCGCTGCTGGGCGGCGAGCGCGACGTCCGCGGTTGGCACTCCGTAGACGTGCGAGTACAGCGCGGCAAGTGCGTCGGCCAGGGCGGCCTCGTCGCCCGCGTCGCGGCGCTGCAGGTCGCGGTGGATCCGCCACCACTCGACCTCCAGGCGCGCCGCCTCGACGACGTCGAACGGCTCGCGGTGGCGCCGGGCGACGAGCCCGTAGAAGCGCTGCATGTAGCGCCGCGCGCCGTCGGGGTCGTTGTCGGGGTACGGCGCCCAGAGCTGGTTGGCGCGCAGCACGAGCCACCCGCCGTAGAGGGTCGCCGGCCACGACAGCGCGAAGGCGTGGCGGGTCAGCGAGAACGCCGCACGCAGGAACTTCCACCACTCGCGCCGGTAGTACGTCACCCACGCGGTGCACTCGAGCCGCCCTATGCGCCGCGGGTCGAACGAACGCATCGCATTCGGCATCGAATGCGATTCATACACGCCCGACGGGAGCGCGGCGCCTGGTGCCCGCGCGCTTGCGCGAGAGCAGGCGCTCGTCGGCGCAGGCGAACAGGGTCGCCGGATCGGCGCCGTCCTCCGGCGCCAGTGCGTACGCGAAGCTTGCGCGCACCTGCTCGATGCCCTCGGGCATGCCGGCGTGCTCGACGGCGTCGGCGAGCGCGGCGACGACGCGCGCCGCGCCGGCGCCGCCGGCGCCCGGCGCGATGAGGGCGAACTCGTCGCCGCCGATGCGCGCCAGGCAATCGCCCTCGCGCACGACGCTCGTGCAGGCGTCGGCGACGGCGCGCAGGACGGCGTCGCCGGTCGGGTGCCCGTGGGTGTCGTTGATCGCCTTGAAGTCGTTGAAGTCGAACAGCACCAGCGCGCAGCCGTCGGCGGCGCGGGCAAGCGCCGCGTCGAAGCTGCGGCGGTTGAGCAGGCCGGTGAGCGGGTCGCGCTCGGCCATCGCGCGCTGGTGGGCCTCGGCGTGGACGAGGCGGCGCTTGAGGAACTGCACGATGAGGACCGAGCCGGCGACGGCGACCACGAACATCACCGCGCGCGCGGGGTAGCCCCGGGCCACGGCGTGGCCGTCGTAGAGCAGCGGGGAGGCATAGGCGGCGACGAACAGCGCGGCCAGCGGCCACGCGTGGCGCGGCGGGAAGAAGTAGCCGACGAACAGCGCCGTGAAGAGCATCACCGGCGACAGGAAGCTCGCCGCGCCGCCGGTCGCCCACAGCGCCAGCGCCACGATCGGCATCGTCCCCGCGGTCACCAGCGCGCGCGTGCCCAGCGGCATCGTGATCCCGCGCAGGCCCATCGCCAGCGAGGCGACGCCCCACCCGATCGCGAAGGCCGCGAGCACGAGCGCCCAGGCCACGTGCGCGTGGCTCGAGCCGGGGAGCGGGAGCACGGCAACGCCGGCCACGCCGGTGGCCAGCCACATCAGCCCCGAGGTCAGGTCGGGGAGCGGCCCGTCGTCATGCGGCGGGCCTCCTTGGTGCGCTTCGGAGCGGCGCATGGGTGCTCACCCGAGCAAGATCGGTCGGCCCCGACGGCGCTTGAGAGATACCGAGCAGGTCGACGGTCGCCGCTATGACGAGGTCGGTGAGCGTGCCGCCGCAGGCCACGTGCTCGCGGACGAGGTCCTCGACGTGGAAGCGACCGATCAGGGCGTCGCAGCACGGGCAGCCGTTGGCGACATAACCGCCCTGCACGCCAGGGCTCGGGCGGTGGCGCAGCTCGCCGATGTTGTGGGCGGTCAGCACGTCGGAATCGAGCACCCTCATGAGCACGCCGGCCACGTCGGAGAGCGGCACGAAGCCGCTGCGGTCCGCCGTCAGGCCCGCATCGACGAGGACGCCCGCGAGCGCTCGCACCGGTGCGTGGCAGAACCAGCACGTGTCGTCGACCGCGAGCAGCCTGGCCGGAAGCCGCCTGCCTTCGCTCCCCCAGCGGATCATCGTGCGGGTTCAAACGCAGCACACTCCAAAAGTCAGTGGGTACCAAACATGAGTTGGCGCACAAACGCTCACCGGCCTCGGGCGACCCGCACGCGCCGGCGGACGGTCGCTGCGACGATGGAACCCGTGCTGCTGGCCGAGGTGACCGCGACGTCGGAGGCCGTTCGCGAGACCAGCTCGCGGACGGCGAAGATCGAGCGCCTCGCGCAGACGCTGCGCCGGCTCGGGCCCGCCGAGGTTGCGATCGGCGTCGCGTACCTCTCCGGCGAGCTGCGCCAGCGCCAGATCGGCGTCGGCTACCGGTCGCTCAGCGGCCTGCCCGCGCCCGCCACGACCCCGACGCTCGAGGTCGGGGCCGTCGACGCGGCCTGCGAGCGCATCGGCGCGATGGCGGGCCCCGGGTCGCAGGCCGCGCGGCGCGAGGCGCTCGCGGCGCTGTTCGCCGCGGCCACCGAGCCCGAGCAGCGCTTCCTGCGCGCGCTGCTCACCGGCGAGCTGCGCCAGGGCGCGCAGGAGGGCGTGATGATCGAGGCGGTCGCGCGCGCCGCCGAGGTCCCGCGCGACGCCGTGCGCCGCGCGACGATGCTGCGCGGCGACCTCGGAGCCGTCGCCGCCGTCGCCATCGCCGAGCGCGCCGCCGGGCTGGCGGCGATCGGTCTCGAGGTCGGGCGCCCGATCCAGCCGATGCTCGCCGCGCCGGGCGACGACGTCGGCGCGGCGCTCGAGCGCACCGGGCCGGCCGCGGTCGAGTACAAGCTCGACGGCGCACGCCTGCAGGTCCACCGCCGCGGCGACGAGGTCCGCGCCTTCACCCGCAGCCTCGACGAGATCACCACGCGCGTGCCCGAGGTCGTCGAGGCCGTGCTGGCGCTGCCGGCGCGCGAGCTCGTCCTCGACGGCGAGGCGATCGCGCTGCGGCCCGACGGCCGGCCCCATGCCTTCCAGGTCACCGCCAGCCGCTTCGGCACGCGCCGCGCCGACGGGTCGGTGCCTCTGACGCCGCTGTTCTTCGACCTGCTGCACGTCGACGGCGAGGACCTCATCGACCGCCCGGGGTCCGAGCGCGCCGCGGCGCTGACCGAGCTCGTCCCCGGCGAGAGCCTCGTCCCGCGCGCGCTGGTCGCCGACGCGCCCGGCGCCCAGGCGTTCCTCGACGCCGCGCTGGCCGCCGGGCACGAGGGCGTGCTCGTCAAGGCCCTCGACGCGCCCTACGCGGCCGGCCGCCGCGGCGCGGGCTGGCTGAAGGTCAAGCCGCGCCACACGCTCGACCTCGTGGTGCTGGCCGCCGAGTGGGGCCACGGCCGCCGCCGCGGCTGGCTGAGCAACCTGCACCTCGGCGCTCGCGATCCGACGGGCGGCGGCTTCGTGATGCTCGGCAAGACGTTCAAGGGCCTCACCGACGCGATGCTGACCTGGCAGACCGAGCGCCTGCTTGCGCTCGAGGTCGCGCGCGATGACTGGACCGTCCACGTGCGCCCCGAGCTCGTCGTGGAGATCGCCTTCGACGGCGTGCAGACGAGCCCGCGCTATCCCGGCGGCGTCGCGCTGCGCTTCGCGCGCGTGCTGCGCCACCGGCCCGACAAGTCGGCGGCCGAGGCCGACACGCTCGACGCCGTGCTCGCCGTGCACGCGGGCGGGCGGCTAGATGGTTGATGGCGTGGTGATCCGCTTGGCGCCTGCTGCAGGGCGCGCGTGTTCTGTAACACCTTGCGCGGGCCGGCCGAGGGACCGTCCTGCCTGGAGGGCGCAGTGGCCACCCTGGGCAGGACAGTTCGCGAGAGCCCGCGCCTGCCGGGGCGAAGATGTTGTGAAACACGCACGGCGCCACCGCGGCGCGACCACCGCGGCTTCTCCCCGTCATCGCCCTGAAGGCGCGGGCCGCCAAACCCAGCGCGGACGACCAGGACACACCACCGGCCAGCTAATAGCCCTCGATCGGCGGCTCGTCGTCGGGACGGGTGCCGATCCGGCGCGCTGCCGTGGCGCTGGTCGTGCCGATCGGCAGGTGCTCGCCGACCGCGGCGAGGCCGACCACCGGCATGTTCCCGTAGATCGCCTCGTACTCGCCCGCGCGCACGCGGTAGGTCTCGTGCCAGATCCCCACGTCGCCCGCGCCGCGGACGCGCTGGTTGAAGCGCCGCCAGGCGGGCAGGTGGTGCGCGTCGGGCTCGCGCGCGTAGCGCTCGAGGTCCTCGAACGAGCGCCAGTACTGCACGACCGTCGGGCCGCCGTTGAGGAAGCCCTGCGTCGCGCCGAGGAAGCCCGACGACGGATCCGCCTCGAGCTCCTTGAGCATCGGCCGCATGGCCGCGAGGACCGGCAGCCACTTGTGCGGCTTCCACGGCCGGTTGATCCGCATGCCGATGAGGAAGACGACGAAGTCGCCGTCGATGCTGGCGACGTGGCGCCCCGCGAACACGGACATGGCGGTCGAGCCTAACCGGTGGTGATGCTCGCGCGGCGCGCTCTCCGCCGACCGCTCCCGCTTCGCGCGGCCAGGGCACCGAGGGGACAAGCCTGTGGTCGCGCCGCCGTGGCGTCGTGCCTGCTCGCTTTCGGCGGGCGGCGCGGGACCGCTCGCGCGCGGCGCGGCCCGCTCGCGCGCGGCCCGACCGGGCCACACGTCGTGCGGCCGACGCCGTGCGTGATTCACAACACGTTCGCCGAGCCCACCGGACGCGCGCACGATCGAGTGTCGACTCCGTCGCGCTATACGCGACAACTCGACGTTCGGTATGCGCACACGCGGAGGTGTTGCAAGACACGCGCGCGCTGCACCACGACCAGCGCCCCACTGCGCAACCGCCCAGGACGAGGCACGACGCCACGGTCGCGCGGCCACAGCGGCTTCTCCCCCTCGGTGCCCCGGCAGCGCGGAGCGGGAGCGGCGTGCGGAGACAGGCGCGGAGCGACTGGCGGAGCCGCCACTAGCCGTGAAACGCCGCCATCCGCTCGCCCTCCTCGCGCAGCGCGCGCATGGTCGCGCGGTCCAGGCGCTCGAACGGCTCGAAATTGACGAGCCCGTCGCGATAGCGCCACGCGCCGGCGACCGAGCCGTCGACGACGAAGGTCGGGACCGACTGCGGCATCTTCGTGTTGAAGACGCGCTGTCGGTGGCGCTCGGGGAGGAGGTTCGCGCGGCGCGCGTGGGCCAGCAGGGTCGCGTCCCACGTCGGCAGCAGGCGCACCGGCGCCGGCGTCTCGGGGTCCGGTAGCGGCGCGCGCGGCAGGTCGACGAGCTCGTCGCCGCCCTGTGCGCGAAAGCGGCGCAGGCGCAGGCGGTCGAGGGCCGGCGCGATCTGCGGCGCCGGGATGCCCGCCCAACCCGCGATCTCGGCCGGCCGGGCCGGGCCGAAGCCGCCGAGGTAGCGGCGCACGAGGTGGTCGACGGCGTCGTCGCGGGTGACCTCCGGTGGCCCAAGCCAGTCCTCGGCTGCCGCGTAGAGGTCGGCGCGCCGGTGCTCCCACGTACCCGACGGCGGCACGCGTACCATCGGCAGCCAGAGGCCGACGCCCGCCGCCGCGCGCTTGCCGACGAGCGCCTCGATCTCCGCGCGCCGCAACACCGCGCCGCCGGCCAGGCGCGCGCGCAGCTTGCGCCCCGCGGCGCTCATGTCGCGCGCGGTGAGCCCTTCGCGGCTGACCTTCAGCCACCACTCCCGCCGGGCGCGCTCGACCGCGAGCGTCAGCGGCCACCAGTCGCGCGCCGAGACGAGGTGGATCGTCGAGCGCAGCAGCGTCCCCTGCACGACCGAGCGCCGCTCGAGCGCCCGCGTGAGCGTGTCGCGCTCGAAGCCCGCGACGCGCGACCGCAGCCCGACGTACATCGACGGCGCGTACTGCGCCTGCAGGCCGCCCATGCACTCCAGCGCGCGCGGCAGCGCGAGCGCCGCGCGCTCGAGCAGCAGCTGGCGCGCGAGCAGCGCGCGGTTGAGCTCGCGCTCGCACAGGACGCGCTCGCTCACAGCCCGGCGGCGTAGCCGTCGGCGCGCCCGTCCGAGCCCGCGACGAGCGCATCGCCGTCGGCGAGGATCATCTGGCCGACGCCGAAGGCGTGCGGCGCGTCGGCGACCTCCGCCTCGTGACCGCGCGCGCGCAGGTCCTCGACCGCGCCGGCGAGCCCCGGCTCGAGCAACACGCGCCGGCCGCCGACCGCGCGGAAGCGCGCGGCGTCGAGGGCGGCCTGCGGGTCCAGCCCGTCGTCGACGACGTGGCGCACGACCTGAAAGTGCGCCTGCGCCTGCATCGACGCGCCCATGATCCCGAACGGCCCGAGCAGCGCCCCGGCGCGCAGCAGCATGCCGGGGATCAGCGTGTGGAACGGGCGCCGCCGCGGCGCGAGCTGGTTGGGGTGGCCCGCCTCCTCGGTGAAGCCGGCGCCGCGGCTGTGCAGCCAGATCCCGGTGTCGCCGGCCACCACGCCCGAGCCGAAGCCGTCGAACACCGACTGGATCAGCGCGATCGCGTTGCGATCCGAGTCGACTGCGCACAGGAACGTCGTGCCAGCCGGCGGGAAGACGCGCGCGTCGACCGCGGCGTCGGAGCGGATGCGCGCCCGCAGCGCGCCGACGTCGGGCAGCGCCACCGGCTGGTCGCCGATCTCGCGCGCCGCCCAGTCGAGCGCGAGCTTGACCGCCTCGATCTCCTCGTGCAGCCCGGCGTCCTCGATGCCCTCGGCGATACCCAGCGCCGTCAGCGCTGCCGCTCCCTGCGTGTTGGGCGGCAGCTCGCACACCTCGACGCCGCGATAGAGCCGGCGCAGCGGCTCGACCCACTCCGAGCGGTGGGCGGCCAGATCGTCCGTCGACAGCCAGCACGACGCGGCGATCGCCTCGGCGATGCGACCCTCGTAGACCGCCGCCGGGCCGCCGTCGGCGATCGCGCGCAGGGTGTCGGCCATCCCGGGCAGCGTGTAGCGCTCGCCGGGGCGCGGCGCCGGCCACGGCGCCCGCGCGGCCAGCCGCCAGTGCTCGGCGACGCGCGCCGTGGCGGCGACACCGCGCTGCGCGGCGTCGATCGCGCCGGCCAGCGCGGCGTCGAGGCCGAACCGCCCGAAGCGCTCGGCGAGGTCCGCCCAGGCGCGCACGGCGCCGGGCACCGTGACCGAGCGCGGGCCGGCCGCGTCGACCGTCGGGGCGTCGATGACCGCCGGCGCGCGGCCCGAGCCGTTGAGGCCGAAGAGCGCGCCGTCCCACCACAGCATGGCCAGCGCGTCGCCGCCGATGCCGTTGTGCGGCGGCTCGCACAGCGGGAGCATCGCGGCCGCGGCGAGCGCCGCGTCGACCGCGTTGCCGCCGCTCTCCAGCGCCCGCGCGCCCGCACGCGTGGCGAGCGCGTGGCTCGTGGCGATCATCGCCTCCCCCGCGATGACGGGCAGCCGTGGCCAGCCCGACGTTCCGCGCGCGGCGGCGAACAGCCGGTCGTTCAGCATCGGGCGTGGACGTTAACGGTGCCCGTGCCACCATTGCCGACGTCGTGGCCGATCACCACCTGGGTCCGCAGGACGCCGGCCGCACCGTCGCCGTCGCGCCGGGCGACCGCGTCGTGCTCAGCCTGGCGGAGAACGCGAGCACCGGCTACACGTGGCAGGTCGAGCAGCTCCCGCCGGGCGCGCGCGTGGTCGAGGAGCGCTACGAGCTGCCCGCCGGCGGGCGCATCGGCTCCCCCAGCCACCACGTCTTCGTGCTCGAGCCGCCGACCGAGCAGGGGACGCTGCGCCTGCACCACTCCCGGCCGTGGGAAGGCGAGGAGAGCGCGATCGAGCGCTACGAGGTCACGCTCGCAGGCGCCGGCGCGCCACCGCGATAGCGTCGGGGCTCGCATCGACGAGCACGAAGCGCCGGCCGAGCCCGCGCGCCACCGCGCCCAGCGTGCCCGAGCCGGCGAAGAAGTCCAGGCACCAGCCGCCCGGGCGCGACGACGCGGCGACGATGCGCCGCACGACGCCCTCGGGCTTCTGCGTCGGGTAGCCGGTCTTCTCGCGGCCCACGGTCGGCACGATCGTGTGGAACCACGTGTCGGTCACGCGCTTGCCGCGCTCCGCCTTCTCGGGCCCGACGAGCCCGGGAGCCATGTAGGGGATGCGCTCGACCTCGGCGTCGTCGAAGTGGTAGCGCGCTGGATCGCACACGTACACCAGGATCGTGTCGTGCTTGGGCGGCCAGCGCCGGCGCGTCTTGGCGCCGTAGTCGTAGGCCCACACCAGCTCGTTGAGGAAGCAGTCGCGGCCGAAGAGCCCGTCGAGGTGGACCTTGACGTAGTGGCTCTCGCGCGGGTCGAGGTGGACGTAGAGCGTGCCGTGGGGCGCCAGCAGCCGGCGCGCCTCGGCCAGCCGCGGCGCGAGGAACCCGACGTAGTCCTCGAAGGCGTCGGCATAGGCCAGCGAGCCGAGCTCCTGCGTGCGGTAGCGGCGGCCCGCGAAGCCGGTGCGATCGCCGTTGGCGTCGGCGACGACCCGCAGCGAGCGACGGCGCTGCTCGCGCCCGGTGTTGAACGGCGGGTCGATGTAGATGACGTCGAAGGCGCCGCCGGGCAGGCGCGGCAGCACGTCGAGGTTGTCGCCGTGCACGAGCAGGTCGTCGTCGAGGGCAACCTGCTGCGGAAGATCGGAAGCTGCGACGACGCGCACGGACATGACGTTATGAATACGACCGGATGTGGCAGGGTGCATGTCCGTGGGAAGCGTTTCGGTGCACGCGCGCCGGCGGCTGATCGCGCTCGCGCTGCTGTCCCTGGTCGGCGCGGCGCTGATCGTCGCCCTCGACCGCCGGGACGAGGGCTCGCAGAGCGCCCTGGGCCCGAGCGTCGTCGGCGGCGTCGACGCGGCCAAGCCGTTCGCCTACGTGCCCGACCGGCGCGCCGACTACGAGCGCCGGGCCGCGCTGGGCCTCAGCCACGTGCTCTACGCCAAGAGCCCGGGCGGCGTGGTGGCCTCGGCGCGCCGCACCGCGCACTGGCGGCCGCTCGTCGATCGCGTCGCGCGCCGCCACCGCCTGAACCCAGAGATCCTCGAGGCGATCGTCTTCCTGGAGTCCGCGGGGCGCGCCGACGCGCGCGCGTCCGACGACCTGCGCTCGGCCGTCGGGCTGACGCAGATCCTCGCCGAGACGGGCCAGAGCCTGCTGGGGATGAGGATCGACGTCAGCGCGTCGGAGCGCCTGACCCGCGGCATCCTGCGCGGCCACCGCGTGCGCCGCCGGGAGGCGCAGCGCCGGCGCGTCGACGAGCGCTTCGACCCGGGCAGGGCGCTCGAGGCGACCGCCCGCTACCTGGACTTCGCCAAGCGCCGCCTGGGCCGCGACGACCTCGCCGTCGTCTCCTACCACATGGGCGTCGGCAACCTGCAGCAGGCGCTCGCCGCCTACGGCAAGCCCGCCGTGCCCTACGCGCAGCTGTACTTCGACTCGAGCCCGCTGCGCCACGCCACCGCGTGGCGCAAGCTCGCCTCGCTGGGCGACGACTCCTCGAGCTACCTGTGGCGGGTGCTCGCGGCGCGCGACATCATGCGCCTGTACCGCCGCGGCCCGCAGGTGCTGCAGCGCGAAGCCGTCCTGCAGTCGCACAAAGCGTCGGCCGAGGAGGTGCTGCACCCGCCCGAGTCCACGCCGGTCTACGGCGATCCGTTCGCGATCGGCCGGGCCCGCGCCTCGGGCGAGCTGCGCGCCCTGTCCCCCAACGGCCTGAAGGCCTACGGGCTGCGCATCGATCCCGCCATGGGCGTGCTTGCGGGGCGCATCGAGCAGTCGCCGCAGCTCTACCGCGCGCTGCGCCCGCAGGCGCTGGCGGTGCTCGAGGCGATCGGCGCCGACACGCGCGCGATCGCCCGCACCGCGCCGCTGATCGTCACGAGCACGGTGCGCGACGAGCGCTACCAGCGCGTGCTGCGCGCGACCGACGACGAGGCGACCTCGGCCTACTCGCTGCACACGACCGGCTACGCCTTCGACATCGCGCGCGACTACCGCAGCCGCGCCCAGGCGCTCGCGTTCCAGTTCGTGCTCGATCGCCTCACCGCGCTGGGGCTCATCGCGTGGGTGCGCGAGCCGCAGGCGATCCACATCACCGTCGCCTCGCGCTAGCGCAGGCGCACGCGCCGCGTCGTCGCCGTGCGCTGTCCGCGGGCGTCGATGGCGCCGGCGCGGACGGTCGCCACGACCTTGCGGTGGCGGCGCAGGGCGGCCAGGACGCGATCGGTGTCGCGCTCGCCGGGCGCGACGTTGAGCTTCATGGGCGTCACGCCGTCGAGCTTGCGCGTCTGGGCGTGCAGGCGCAGCGCGCGCCGGCGGCCGGATCGTGGGCCGGGTCGCCGCAGGGCGGCGCGCCCGCCGTGCCGAAGCGCTGGATGCGGTTGTTGTCGCGGTCGGACACGTACACCGTCGAGCGGCAGTCGAGCGCCAGGTAGGACGGATGCGAGAGCTGGCCGGCGCCGGCGCCCGGGCCGCTGCCGACGCGCCCGAGGAAGGCGCCGGCCGCCGAGAAGCGCTGGATGCTCGACAGGCTGCGATCGGCGACGTGTACGCCGTCGGGCCCCGCGGCGACCCCGGCGGGCGCCTCGAACTGCCCGTCGCCGCCGCCCTGCGAGCCGAAGCTGCCCAGGAAGGCGCCGTCGGCCGTGTAGTGCTGCACGCGGCGATACAGCTCGTCGCTGGCGTAGATCGTCCCGTCCGGCGCCACCGCCACCCCCTTCGGCGTCGAGAGCTGGTCCAGGCCGACGAACAGGCCGCCGCCCTGGCCGATCGACGCGGCGAACTGGCCGCCGGGCGTGAACTTCTCGACGCGGTTGTTGGCGCTGTCGGCGACGTAGACGAAGCCGGCGCCGTCGACGGCGACCTGGCCCGGCGAGCTCAGCTGGCCGGGACCGCTGCCGTTGTCGCCGAACGCGCGCACGTAGCGGCCGAGCGGCGTCCAGACCGACACGCGCGTGCGGTCGCTCGCCGACTCGACCACGTAGACGTTGCCGTCCGGGCCGATGGCCACGCCCTCGGGGAGGCGGATCTCGTCGAGCGGCTCGGGGTCGCCGATGCTCGCGGGCGGCCGCGGGCGGCCGATGGTGCGCACGTACTGGCCGGTCGCCGTGTACTTGAGGACGCCGCCGCCCTGGTAGTCGGCGGCGTAGACGTAGCCGCGGGCGTCGGCGGCGATGCCGCCGAGGCGCTGGAACTGGTCGGGCGCCCGGCCCGTCGCGCCCCAGGTCCCAATCGGCTGCTGGGCGCCCGCCGGCGCGGCCAGCGCGGCGACCGCCGCCAGCGCGGCCGCTAGCCCGTGCCCCACGTCGGTTCCCGGACCCCGTGGCGCAGGAGCCTGGGCTTGGCCGCGCCGCTGACGTTGACCACGTACAGGCCGTCGTCGCGGGTGAAGGCGACCTGCTTGCCGTCGGGCGAGAAGGCCGGATCGCGGTCGGCGTGACCCGTGGTCAGGTCACGCAGGAACTCCCCGGTCGCCGGGTTGAACAGCGCGATCGACGCGGCGAACTTCTGGTCGAAGCCCGGATCGGCGGAGAACGGCTCGGCCACCGCGACGAGGTAGCGCCCGTCGGCCGAGGCAGCCGGGTTGGACAGCGTGCGCTGCTGCGGATCTGTCGCCACCGCGCGCTCGCACAGCTCGTTCGCGCCGGGTGGTGCCAGGACGCACAGCTCGTCGGGCCGGGGCCCGCTGCCAGCGACGGCGTGCGGGAACACGACGCGATCGCGCAGCCAGCCCGCGCTCGTGGTGTCGCGCGCGATGGTCTGCGCCTTGCCGCCGGCAGCGGGCCGCACGAACAGGAACGGGACCAACCCGTACACGGGCGGCGAGTAGAAGGGGTACGTGAAGCCCGGCGAGATGATCGTGTTGACGCTGCGGATGTAGACGACCTGCGTGCCGTCGGGTCGCATCCAGGTCAGCGCGGTGCCCGCCGGCTCGTCGACGCGGCGCGCGTGCGTCGCGTTGCCCTGCGCGACGTACAGGCGGTTGCCCTTGACGAAGGTCAGCCGCTTGCCCTTGGTCGACAGCGACGGGCTGCCGTAGACCGGGCCTTTGGCGACGCCGTCGCGGGTGAGGTGGGTGACCTTGCGCGGCTTGGCCGGATCGATGCGGCAGAGGTTCGGGCCGCAGACGTACACGATCGACGACGCCGACGCGCTCGACGCCGCCACCAGGGCCAGCACAACGGCCAGTGCCCCCACACCGCCTCGTGCCATCACGTGGCGGCGAGCCTAGAGGATCGCGCGCACGGCGTCGAGGAAGTCCCGCGCCGCGGCCGTCGTGCCGGCGCGTGTCGTCAGCGCGTACACCGAGCGCCGCGGCCCGTCGTCGCGCAGCGCGAGCACGCGCACGCCGGGCCCGTGGTCCGTGAGCAGTTGCGGCGAGAGCGTCACCGCGAGGTCGGCGGCGACCAGGGCGCGGATCGCGAGGACGTCGCGCGTGACGAAGCGCAGGTCGGGCTCGAAGCCGGCGGCGACGCACGCCTTGTGCAGGATGCCGTCGGTCGACCACATGGTCCACGGGTCGGCGGCCAGCTCGCCGAGGCGGACCGTCCGGCGCCGCGCGAGGCGATGGTTGGGCCCGACGATCGCCACGAACGGCTCCTCGACGAGGTCGTGGCGGCGCAGGCCGGGATGCTCGCGCCGCGGCTCGGCCGCGTCCTGGAAGACGAGCGCCACGTGTAGCCTGCCGTCGCCGACGCCGGCGGCCAGCTCCTCGGTCGTGCCCTCGACGGTCTCGACGCGGCGCGGCACCAGGCGCGCGATCGCCGCCGGGACGAGCGTCGCCAGGGCGCTGGGGAAACCGCCGACGCGCACCGCCGCGCTCTCGTCGCCCAGCTCGCCCAGCTGCGTGTCGGCCAGGGCGATGCGCTCCGCGAGCGCATCGGCGTGCTCCAGCGCGAGCGCCCCCGCATCGGTCAGCGTCGGCCCGCCGGGGCCGCGGTGCAACAGCCGCGCGCCGAGCTGGCGCTCGAGCGCGGCCACCTGCTGCGAGACGGCCGGCTGGGTCAGCGCCAGCTCACGGGCCGCCGCCGAGAACGAGCCCGCCCGCGCGACCGCGCGGAAGGTCAGCAGGCGGCGCGGATCCAGCATAAGCGCACATTATCGCATGGCGATTTCGATGATTTGTGCTGATGGGGATGCGAGAGGACCATGCAGCAATGCTCGAATTTGTCGCATTCACCGAAGGCCTCCACCGCCAGCGCGCGAAGCTCGACGGGTGGGGCCCGCCGCAGACCGACGTCGCGCCGCGCAGCCGCTACGCCGTCAAGACGCCGAGGAGCTCGCGCGCGGTGCGCGCCGTGTTCTCGGCCGTGATCCCGAGCTTCTCGAGGACCTCCGCCCCCGGGGCGCTGGCCCCGAAGCGCTCGATCGACACGCTGCGGTCCACCCAGCGCTCCCACCCCTGAGAGACGCCGGCCTCGACCGAGACCGACGGCAGGCCCGGCGGCAGGATCGCGTCGCGGTAACCGTCGTCCTGGGCGGCGAAGAGCTCCCACGACGGCATCGAGACCACGCGGGCGCGCACGCCGTCGCTGCCGAGCAAGTCGGCCGCCGCGACGGCGACCGACAGCTCGGAGCCCGTGCCGACGAGGACCACGTCGGGGTCCTCGGCGTCGCGCAGGACGTAGGCGCCTCGCGCCACGCCGTCGGCGTCGACCTCCGCGAAGATCGGCAGGTCCTGGCGCGAGAGGATGAGGGCCGCCGGCCCGTCGATGTCCTCGAGGATCGTCCGCCACGCAGCGGCCGTCTCGTTGGCGTCGCCGGGCCGGATGACGACGAGGTGCGGGATCGCGCGCAGCGCGGCCAGGTGCTCGACCGGCTGGTGGGTCGGGCCGTCCTCGCCGAGGCCGACCGAGTCATGGGTGTAGACCCACGCGTCCTCGAGGCCCATGAGCGCCGACAGGCGGATCGCGCCGCGCATGTAGTCGGCGAACTGCAGGAAGGTCGAGCCGTAGGGCCGCACGATCCCGCCGTGGCCGGCCATGCCGTTGACCACGCCGCCCATGCCGTGCTCGCGCACGCCGAAGAAGACGTTGCGGTCGGGCTTGGCGGCGGAGTACGGCCGCTGGTGGCCGCCGGGGAACTCGGTCTTGGTCGACTCGCTGAGGTCGGCGGCGCCGCCGACCATGGTCGGCACGTAGTCCGAGAAGGCGGCCATCGCCAGCTGGCCCGCGCTGCGGGTCGCGAGCTTGTCCTTGCCCCAGTCGATCCTGCTCAGCGCCTCGCGCACGCCCGGCAGCGGCTTGCCCGCCCACGCGCAGTCCCACTGCTCGGCGAGCTCGGCGTGGCCCTCGCGCCACGCCTCGAAGCCCTGGTCCCACTCGGCCTGCAGCGCCGCGCCGCGCGCCTTCTGGTCGAAGTGCTCGTAGACCCCGTCGGGCACGACGAAGTGCTGGTCGGGATCCCACCCGAGGATCTCCTTGGTCGCGCGCACCTCGTCCTCGCCCAGCGGCGAGCCGTGCGCCTTGCTCGTGCCCTGCTTGTTGGGCGCGGGCCAGCCGATGATCGTCTTGACGCGGATCAGCGACGGCCGGTCCTCTTCGCGCATCGCCTGGTCGATGGCGACCTCGAGCGCGGGCAGGTCGTTGACGTCGTCGACGCGCTGCACGTGCCAGCCGTAGGCCTCGAAGCGCTTGCCGACGTCCTCGGTGTCGAAGCTCAGCTCGGTCGGACCGTCGAGCGAGATGTCGTTGTCGTCGTAGAGGTAGACGATCCGCCCGAGGCCGAGCTTGCCGGCCAGCGACGCCGCCTCGGAGGCGATGCCCTCCATGAGGTCGCCGTCGGAGACGATCGCGAAGACGCGGTGGTCCTGGACCTCGGCGCCGAAGTGCGCGCGCAGGAAGCGCTCGGCCATCGCCATGCCGACGCCGTTGGCGAAGCCCTGGCCCAGGGGGCCGGTGGTGATCTCCACGCCCGGCGTGACGTGCACGCGGTCGCGCTCGGGGTGGCCGGGCGTCAGCGAGCCCCACTGGCGAAAGCGCTTGAGCTCGTCCATCGACAGCGCGTAGCCGCTGAGGTGCAGGACCGAGTACAGCAGCATCGAGCCGTGGCCGGCGGACAGCACGAAGCGGTCGCGATCGGGCCAGTTCGGGTCCGAAGGGTTGTGCTCGAGGATGCGCGTGTAGAGCAGGTAGGCCGCGGGCGCCATCGCCATCGGCAGGCCGGGGTGACCGGAGTTCGCAGCTTGCACCGCATCCATGGACAGCGTCCGGATCGTGTCGATGCTGAGGCGTTCGATATCGGAGGAGGCCATAGGCCGCGTAGTATCGCGCGGGGGCCTCCTCCGAAACGTTGCGGGTCAGCTTCCGGCCTCGGCAATTGCCCCGACGGGCGCCGCCGCGGTCGCCTCGCGGCGCTTGGGCAGCGCCGTCGCGACGAGCGCGCCGAGCAGCGCGAGGCCCGACGAGACGCCGATCGCCGGCGCGAAGCCATCGCTGAACGCCTGGGCCGAGGCGTAGCCGCCGGCGCCTGAGAACACCGCGACGAGGATCGCGATCCCGAAGACGCCGCCCAGCTGGCGCATCATGCTGTTGACGCCGGCCGCCTTGCCGATCGCCTGCGGCCCGACCGAGCTGACGACCGCGGCCTGCACGGCGGGGATCGCCATCGACACGCCGCAGCCGGCGATGACCAGCGGCGCGATGAGCCTGTCGTAGGCCAGGCCCGGCTCGGCGATCAGCGCGATCCAGCCCATGCCCGCGCCCTGCAGGAACAGCCCGGCGACGATGAAGGGCCGCGCGCCGATGCGGTCGACCAGCGCGCCGGCAAGCGGTGCGCAGAACGACAGCGTGACCGTCCAGGGCAGCATGCGCAGGCCGGTGCCGAGCGGCCCGTAGCCCAGCGTGGTCTGCAGGAACTGCGCGAAGAAGAACACCGCGCCGAAGAGCGACGCCGTGAGCAGGAAGGCCGCCGCGTTGCCCGCCGAGAACGCGCGTGAGCCGAAGAAGCGCATCGGCAGCATCGGCTCGCGTGCGCGCAGCTCCCAGGCGACGAACGCGGCCACCAGCAGCACGCCGGCGATCAGCGAGCCGACCACCTCGAGGCTGCCCCAGCCCGACGAGTTGCCGCGCACGAGCCCCCACACGAGGCCGAGCGCCCCGAGGGTGGCGAGCGCCACGCCGCCGACGTCCAGCCCGGTGTCCGAGCCGAAGCTCTCGTCCAGGCGCGTGAGGACCAGCGGCAGCGTCACCACGCCGAGCGGGACGTTGACCCAGAAGATCCACTGCCACGCGAGCCCCTGCGCGATGGCGCCGCCGACGAGCGGGCCGCTCGCCACGGCGAGCCCGGTGACGCCCATGAGGATCCCCATCGCCGAGCCGCGCCGCTCCGGCGGGAACGCGGCGCTGACGATCGCCAGCGACAGCGGCATGACGAGCGCGGCGCCGGCGCCCTGGACCGCACGCGCGGCGATCAGGAAGCCGACGTCCGGCGCCAGCGCGCACGCCGCCGACGCCGCCGTGAACAGCGCGAGCCCAGCGGCGAACAGCCGCCGGCGCCCGAAGCGGTCGCCCAGCGCCGCCGCGGTCAGCAGCAGCACGGCGAAGCTGAGGTTGTAGGCGTTGACCGTCCATTCGAGCTGCTCGATCGAGGCGCCGAGGTCGGTGCGGATGGTGCTCAGGGCGGTCGTGACGACCAGCGCGTCGAGCGCGACGATCAGCGACGCCACCGAGGTGAGGGCGAGCACCCAGCCCTTCGAGGATTTCGCGGTCATGGTCGTTCAGACACCGGCGGCGACCGGGACTGAGCGGCGAATTCCGGGCGCGCGTCTTCGCCGCTCTCCGCCGGCGCTTCGTCCGCAGGCCGCTGTGGCGCTGTGCGGCCAGAGCACGCGGAGAGCGACGTCTGCCGATGAATTCCTGGCCCGCGTGGTGTCGTTACAGGCGATGCACGACACAGGAGCGGGTCATGCCCCGGACGACCAGGCCTTTCGCGAGCTCGTCGAGCCCTACCGGCGCGAGCTGCAGCTTCACTGCTATCGGATCCTCGGCTCGGTCCAGGATGCCGAGGACCTCCTGCAGGAGACGCTCCTGGCCGCATGGCGCGGGCTCGATCGCTTCGAGGGGCGCTCGTCGCTGCGCTCCTGGCTGTACCGGATCGCGACCAATCGCTGCTTGAACGCCATGCGCGACAGCGGACGACGGCCGCAGGAGCTGGCCACGCGAACCGAGGAGCACTTCCCCCGGCCCGAGCCGACCCATCGCGCCGATCCGATCTGGCTGGACCCCTACCCCGACGTCCTGCTCGAGGGGATCGCCGACGCCGCGCCCGGTCCCGACGCGCGCTACGAGACGCGCGAGGCCCTCGCGCTCGGCTTCGTCGTCGGCCTGCAGCACCTGCCGCCGCGCCAGCGCGCCGTGCTCGTGCTGCGCGACGTGCTCGGCTTCCGCGCCGCCGAGGTCGCCGAGATGCTCGAGACCAGCGAGGCCTCGGTGAACAGCGGCCTGCAGCGCGCGCGGGCGGCCCTGGAGGAGCGCATCCCCGCCGGCGGGCGCGAGCGCGCGCCGCTGCCCAGCTCGGCGCGCGAGCGCGAGCTGCTCGGGCGCTTCGCCGACGCGTTCGAGCGCGGCGACGTCGACGGCGTCGTCGCGCTCATGAGCGACGACGCCTGGCTGCGGATGCCCCCGGACCCGGAGGAGTACCAGGGGCACGCGGCGATCACCGGCTTCCTGCACGACCTCTTCGAGTGGCGCGCCGGCAAGGGCATCCGGCTCGTGGCCACGCGCGCCAACTCGCAGCCCGCGTTCGGCTACTACCTCGAGGATCCGCGGGCGCCGATCGCCCACGCGGGCGGGGTGCAGGTGCTGACGCTCGAAGGCGACCGCATCAGCGCCATCACCCGCTTCGGCGACACGAGCGTCTTCCCGTACTTCGGGCTGCCGCGGACGCTGCGCTGGTAGCGCTCGTCCGCGAGCCGTCTTGCGGCGCCTCGCTGCCAGGGCACTGAGGGGGAGGAGTCGCTGTGGTCGCGCCGCCGTGGCGTCGTACCTCGTCGCGCGCGGCTGACGGCGCGGGACCGCGCGCGAGGGCGGTGTCGCGAGCGGGGCGGTGTCGCGCGCGTGCGCTCAGCGCGGCCGGGGCGCTGTGCGTGTTCCACAGCACTTTCGGCTCGGCGGCCGCGAGCGCCCTCGTGAGCTGTGCTGGGTTGGTGGTGCTCTACGCCCCCTATCCAGCACAGCGCGTTTGAGCGATCCGCGAGGCGTTGCAGGACACGCGCGGCCTGCGCCCAAACGCACGCCGCACTGTGCAAACACCGCGCACGGGGACCCCCGCGGGCGCCCGCGCCCCCGTTGGGCCTCGGCTCCCTCAGTGCCTTGGCCGCGCGGAGCAGCTGCGGCGGGCGGAGAGCGGTGGGCATCAACTCCCTACGGGCCGAAGAAGAACCGCGGCCCGGCGCCGCGCTTGTCGAAGCGCGGACGGTCGGGCGGGTTGGCGTTGACGAGGTCGTCGACGTGCGACTTGAAGGCGCTCAGCGCGTCGTCGGCCTGGCTCTGCGTGAGCTTCTTGGCCGCCACCGCCTTGTCGAGCTGCGCCTTCGTGGCCGCGACGATCGCGTCCTCGAGGCCGCTGACGTCCTTGCTCTGCGCCTTGGCGACGTCGGCCAGCGACTGGCCGTTGCCGAGCTTGGCGCGCAGGTCGCTCTCGCTGAGCCCGAGGTACTTGGCCGCCGCGGCGAGCGTGTCGCCGGCGCCGAAGGCGAATCCGTGCCCGAAGCCCGGACGCCCGGGCCCGCGGAAGCGCAGCTTGCCGTTGACGACGTCGTCGACGCGCGACTTGAGGTTGCTGAGGAGGTCGTCGGCCTGGCTCTGCGTGAGCTTCTTGTCGGCCACCGCCTTGTCGAGCTGGGCCTTCTCGGCCGCAACGATCGCGTCCTCGAGGCCGCTGACGTCCTTGCTCTGCGCCTTGGCCACGTCGGCCAGCGACTGGCCGTTGGACAGCTTGTCGCGCAGGTCGCTCTCGCTGAGGCCCAGGTACTTGGCCGCGGCCTCCAGGCCGCCGTCGATGAACGGCTTGACGAGGCCGGGCCCGCCCGCGATCGGCGGGATCCCGGGGCCACCACCGAAGCGGCCGAAGCCCAGCGGCGGCACGTCGCCGGCGTCGATGCGCTTCTTGAGCTCGTCGGCCTGGTCCTTGGTGATGCGGCCGGCCGCGAGGTCCGCGTTGACCTGATCGATCGCCGCCGCCTTCGTGGCGTCGTCGAGCTTCTGGCGACTGATCCCCAGGTGGCTGGCAACCGAGTCGAGGAAGTCGGATGGGCGCGTGCCGTTGCTGGTCGCCGCGACGGCGGCGCCGGCGCCGCCCGCCGCCACGACGGTCGCCGCCGCGATCGCGATCGCGCGCTTGGATCGGAGATTCGCCATGCGGCGATGCAACCAGGCGACTCGAAGAGAACGTGAAGAACGACCGCGCGTAGTATCCGCCCCGCCCATGCCCCAGCGCGTGCACTGCCTCGTCGAGATCCCCAAGGGCAGCCGCAACAAGTACGAGTGGAACGAGGAGCTGCAGGCGATCACGCTCGATCGCTTCCTGTTCTCCTCGGTCGTCTATCCGACCGACTACGGCTTCATCCCTGACACGCTGGCCGAGGACGGCGATCCGCTCGACGCGATGGTGTGCGTGAGCGAGGCGACCTTCCCCGGCTGCGTGATCGAGGTCAAGGTCATCGCGCTGTTTCGCATGCGCGACGACAAGGGCGTCGACGACAAGGTCCTCTGCGTGCCGGTGTCGGACCCCAACTGGAACACGATGGAGGTCCTCGACGACCTCCCCCAGCCGCTGCGCGACGAGATCTCCCATTTCTTCTCGATCTACAAGCAGCCCGAGGGCAAGCACGTGATGGTCGACGGCTGGTTCCCGCGCGAGCAGGCGCTCGAGCAGATCGAGGCCGCGCGCCTGCGCTGGGCCGAGGAGCGCGGCTAACCCACCACGTAACGCGACGCGACGAAGTTCTGGTCGCGCTGGGGCGGGCGCACGTAGGCGCGCTTCTGCCGCGGCGGGAGCGTGGTCTTCTCGTGCGAGACCCGCTCGTAGGGGATCAGGCTCAGCAGGTGGCTGATGAGGTTCAGGCGCATGGTCCGCTTGTCGTCGGCCTCGACCACGTACCAGGGCGACTCGCGCGTGTCGGTGTAGGCGAACATCTCGTCCTTCGCCTCGGCGTAGTCGACCCAGCGCCTGCGCGCCTCGAGGTCCATGCCGCTGAGCTTCCACTGCTTGGCCGGGTCGTTCAGGCGCGCCTTGAAGCGGCGCTCCTGCTCCTCGTCGCTGACCGACAGCCAGTACTTGATGAGGATGATCCCCGAGCGCAGCAGATCGCGCTCGAACTGCGGGCACGTGCGCATGAACTCCTCGTACTCGTCCTGCGTGCAGAAGCCCATGACGTGCTCGACGCCGGCACGGTTGTACCAGCTGCGATCGAAGAGGACCATCTCGCCGGCACCCGGCAGATGGGCGACGTAGCGCTGGAAGTACCACTGCGTGCGCTCGCGCTCGGTCGGCGTGCCGAGCGCCACCGTTCGGACCACCCGCGGGTTCGTCTTCTCGGCGATGCGCTTGATCGTGCCGCCCTTGCCGGCCGTGTCGCGGCCCTCGAAGACGACGACGACCTTCAGGCCCTTATGGACGATCCACTCCTGCAGGCGCACGAGCTCGACCTGCAGGCGCTCGAGCTCCTTGATGTAGCCGCGCTTGTCCAGACGCCGCGGCTTGGCGTCTCGATCGGCGTCGAGAGGAGGGCGGTTCCACACGGATTGGGCCGTTGCCATTGCAGCGACGGTAACGCAAGTGCGCGCGAGCGCCGCGGGAAAACCGCGGTCGGCACCGTGGCGACCACGGTGCATCCGCCCGCCGCGACACCCGATGGTCGACGTGAGATGACGGCCACGACGCTCACGGGCAACGGCGCGCGCGACCCGGAGGACTTCCAGGCGTGCCTCGCACAGCTCCAGAAGGCGATCGCTCGCGCCGAGCGCTGGTGCGCCCACCAGGAGCGTGCCCTGGCCGACTTCGACCGGCGCGCTGCGGACATCGTCGGCCGGCTGGTGGCCGCCGGCATGGTCAGGCCCCCGACGGCCCGGCGGGCGACAGAGCCGGCCTGAGCGCGCGTGGGTGAGGGTCCTCACCCACGGCGTTGACGTCGCTCCCCCGCGCCGGCGCGGCCGCCTCCCCCGTCTCACCCGCGAATCCCCCCTGATCGGGGGGGGCCATTTCACGCCGTGGTGACCCCCCTCCTCCCGGAGGATCGCTGTCGACGGAACGAAGGGGGGAATTGGAATGGAGCCATTGCACATCGCGAAGGACGGTGCCCGCCGGGTGCTGGTCGTCGCAAACCAGTCGGGGATCGTCTACGCCTTCCGCCGAGTGCTCCGACAGACGTCGGGGTTCACGCTCGTCGGATACGTCGCCGGCCACGCACCAGTGGGTGCGATCGTCGCCGACGCCAGGCCGGACGTGGTGATCGTCGATGACCTCGGCGCTCCTGCCGAGGCCGTCAAGCGCATCACCGAGGTTCACGCGGCACTGCCGGGCGCGAAGGTCGTCCTGCTCGTGCCCGACACGGGTCTGGACTGGATCGAGGACGCGGTCCGCTCCGGCGCGCACGCCGTGCTCAGCAAGACCATCGATCCGGTCAGCGCGGGCACGCTCCTGCGCGAGATCGTGCGCGGCACGATCTTCCATTGCATGGCGGACCCGACGGTCCGCACCGGGCGCATCGCGCAGGAGTCCGAGACGGCACACGCCGCGCTCGGCCTCACCCAGCGCGAGCTCGAGCTGCTGCGGCTCGTGGCCTCGGGGGCGACGAACAGCCGGCTCGCCCGTCAGCTCTTCGTCACCGAGCAGACGGTCAAGTTCCACCTGTCGAACATCTATCGCAAGCTCGGAGTGGCCAACAGGACGCAGGCCAGCCGCTTCGCGTACGCACATGGGCTCGTCCCGCCGGCCATGGCGCCGGACGGAGACGCGATCGAAGACGTCGTCATGAAGGCGGCGTGATCAATGCCGGGGGGCAATTCACCAATGAGCGCTGTTCCGCTGCCACGGCAGCATGCGACCGCGGGCTTCCGTGCCCGTACCACGCTGGACGAGACGCCTGAGCAGGCGCGCATGGTGGCGTTGGCCGTCGCGCGCGGCAAGGAGGGCGACCGCGAGGCGATCCGTTACCTCTACGTGCGCTACTCGCACAACATCTACGGCTACGTGCGCAGCATCGTGCACGACGAGCACGAGGCCGAGGACATCACCCAGCACGTCTTCGCGAAGCTGATGACGGTGCTCGTCAAGTACGACGAGCGCGGGGTGCCGTTCTTCGGGTGGCTGCTGCGCCTGTCGCACAACGCCGCAATCGACCACCTGCGCTCGCGCCGCGCCACGCCGGCCGAGGAGGTCTTCGGGGCCGACGAGCGCTCCGACGACGAGGCCATCGATCGCTCGCAGCTGCTGCGCGACGCGCTGGCCGCCCTGCCCGACGAGCAGCGCAGCGTCGTCGTGCTGCGCCACGTGGTCGGCCTGACCCCGGGCGAGATCGCCGAGCGCCTCGGGCGTACCGAGAGCTCGATCCACGGCCTGCATCACCGCGGGCGCCGTGCCCTGCAGATGGAGCTGGCCAGCCGCGAGTCCGCCCCGTCGATCGCGCTGGAGGTGGCCGCGTGAGCGCCACCCACCCGCTGGCGGTCACGGCCGCCACGGCCGTCCCGTTCGTGCGCATGGACCGTGACGATCCCGAGCTGCTCGAGGAGCTGCTCGCGGTCGTGCGCACGGTCGCCGAGCAGGGCGCGTTCATCGGCGGCTCGCACGTCGAGGAGTTCGAGGCCGACTTCGCCGCCTACTGCGAGGCCGACGAGGCCATCGGCATCTCCTCCGGCACCGAGGCGCTCGTGCTGGCGCTGCGCGCGCTGGGCATCGGCCGCGGCGACGAGGTCGTCGTGCCGGCCAACTCGTTCATCGCGACGGCCGAGGCGGTCAGCGCGGTGGGCGCGACGCCGCGCCTGGTCGACGTCGACCCCGTCAGCGGCCTGATCACTGCCGACATCGTGGCGCGCGCGCTGACCCCGCGCGTGCGCTGCGTCATCCCCGTGCACCTCTACGGCGCGACGGTCGACATGGACCCGATCCTCGAGCTGGCGCGCGACGCCAAGATCGCCGTCCTCGAGGACGCCTGCCAGGCGCACGGCGCCCGCTACCGCGGCCGCCGCGTGGGCACGCTCGGCAACGCCGGCTGCTTCAGCTTCTACCCGGCCAAGAACCTCGGTGCGTGGGGCGACGGCGGCGCCGTCGTGACCTCGAGCCCCGAGCTCGCCGAGCGCGTGCGCCTGCTGCGCTCGCACGGCGAGAAGCCGCGCTACCGCCACCGCATGGTCGGGACCACGGCGCGACTCGACGCGCTCCAAGCAGCGCTCCTGCGCGTCAAGCTGCGCCACCTCGACGGTTGGAACGCCCAGAGGCGGCGCGCGGCGGCCGAGCTGCGCCGCGCGCTGCAGGGCCTGGCCGTCGAGGCGCCCGCCACGCCGGTGCCCGGCGGCGACCACGTCTACCACCTGTTCGTCGTGCGCAGCGACGAGCGCGACCTGCTGCGCGCGCACCTGACGGCGCGCGGGATCGCCTCGGCCGTGCACTACCCGGTGCCGATCCACCGCACCGAGGCCTACGCGCACCTCGGCCTCCAGGACGGCAGCCTGCCGGTGGCCGAGGAGCTGGCCGCGCGCGGCCTCTCGCTGCCGCTGTTCCCGGGCATGGAGGACGAGCAGCTGCAGGCCGTGGCCACCGCGGTGGCCGAGGTGGCACAAGTCGACCAGACGCTGCGGCGTTCTTCGATCGCATGAGCGCCGACGCGAGCACCATGACGCAGCCGACCACAGTCGAGCGCCGGCCGGGATTCATCGCGGCCATCGCCGCGCGCATCCTCGACCTGACGGTCGCGGGGCTCGCCCTGCTCGTGCTCGTGCCGGTCATCGCGATCACCGTGATGGCCGTCCGCCTGACCTCGCCGGGGCCGGTGCTGTTCCGCCAGCGGCGCCTGGGCCGCGGCATGCGCCCGTTCACGGTCCTGAAGTTCCGCACGATGCGCGCCGACGCCGACAGCGCCGTGCACCGCGACTACGTGCGCAGCCTCATCGGCAACAAGCCCGAGCCCAAGAAGCACGGCGAGCTGTACAAGCTCGTCGTCGACGACCGCATCACGCCGGTCGGGCGATTCCTGCGCTCGTGGAGCCTGGACGAGGTGCCGCAGCTGTTGAACGTGCTGCGCGGCGAGATGAGCCTCGTCGGGCCGCGCCCGGTGATCGAGTACGAGGTCGATCAGTACCCGGACTGGTACCTGCGGCGCTTCGCCGTCAAGCCGGGGCTGACCGGGCTGTGGCAGGTCAGCGGGCGCAACGAGCGCACGTACGAGGAGATGATCCGGTTCGACGTCGAGTACGCCGAGCGCCGGAACCTGTGGCTGGATCTGCGCATCCTGGCGCGGACCGCGTTGGTCGTCATGCGTCGCCAGGGGGTGGCCTAGATGTACTTCGGATGGGACGTTGCCGATCTCGCTCGCCCGCCGCGCCGGCGCTTCGCCCGCGCCGCGGACGCCCCGCCCCTCGGCGTCGCCGTCGTCGGCTACGGCTACTGGGGCCCGAACCTCGCGCGCAACGTCGCCGAGCTGCCCGAGCTGTCGCTGCAGGCGCTCTGCGAGCGCGACGACATCCGCGGCGCCGCCTTCGCTCAGAAGTTCCCGGGCGTGCCGGTGCGCAGGGAGCTCGACGACGTGCTCGCCGATCCCGACATCGACGCCGTCGTCGTCGCCACGCCGCCCGTCACCCACCACGAGATCTGCAAGCGGGCCCTCGAGGCCGGCAAGCACGTCCTGGTCGAGAAGCCGCTGGCCACCACCGCCGACGACGCCTACGACCTCGTCGACACCGCCGACCGCAACGGCCTCGTGCTGATGCCCGGCCACACCTTCGTCTACAGCCCGGCGGTCAACACCGTGCGCGCGCTGCTGGCCGAGAACGTGATCGGCGACGTCTACTTCGTCACCTCGGCGCGCATGAACCTGGGCAAGTACCAGCGCGACGGCGTGGTCTGCGACCTCGCGCCGCACGACCTGTCGATCCTGCTCTACTGGCTCGACGAGCCGGTCGTCCAGGTCGCGTGCTCGGCGTGCACCGTCTTCCAGGAGGGCGTGCCCGAGACGGCGTTCATGACGCTGACCTTCGCCAGCGGCACGACGGCCAACGTGCAGGTCTCGTGGCTGGCCCCGCGCAAGGTGCGCCAGATGGTCGTCGTCGGCTCCAAGCGCATGGTCCAGTACGACGACACGGCCTCCGACGAGCCGATCCGCGTCTACGACCGCGGCATGGACTTCGCGGGCAACGCGCCGGCGAGCTTCGGCGAGTACCAGCTGACCTACCGCAGCGGTGACGTGGTCATCCCGCGCATCGACGCGGTCGAGCCGCTGAGCCTCGAGCTGCAGGACTTCGCGCACGCCGTGCGCACGGGCTCGGCACCGCGCTCGAACGCCGCGCTCGGGCTGGAGATCGTCCGCGTGCTCGAGGCGGCCGACGAGTCGATGCAGCGCAACGGCGCGCCGATCGTGCTCGACCCGCAGCGGGCGCGCGTCGCCGCGTAAGGCCGGAAGTTCGGCTCAACACAGCGCGTTCTCTCTACGTGAGACTCGACGCCTTCTCGCGCGAGCGGCGCAACAACTTCGACGTCCTGCGCCTGGCGGCGGCGTCGATCGTGCTCGTCTCGCACTCGTTCATCGTGGGAGGCCATCACGAGCCGCACATCGGCCACTTCCCGCTCGGCACGCTGGGCGTCGAGATCTTCTTCGCGATCAGCGGCTTCCTGGTGGCCAAGAGCTGGTTCGCCGAGCCGCGGCTGCGCGCGTTCGCGGTCAAGCGCGGGCTGCGCATCATGCCGGCGCTCATCGTCTGCGTGCTCGCTCTGGCCTTCGTGCTCGGGCCGGCTGTGACGACCCATTCGGTCGGGTCCTACGCCGGCGACCGCGCGACCTACGCCTACCCGGCCGACAGCATCGTCGCGGTCCCCACCGGCGGCACGGTGCGCGACATCGGGCTGCACCTCCCCGGCGTCTTCGAGGATCACGCGACGAGCGCCGTCGACCTCTCGCTGTGGACGCTGCCGATCGAGGTCCAGGCCTACATCGCGCTCGCCGTGCTCGGCGCGCTCGGGCTGCTGTCGGGGATGCTGCCGCTGGTCGCGGCCGGCTTCCTGGCGCTCTCGCTGGCGCCGGCGAGCGTCGGCGACGCGCCCGGGATCGGCTCGCTGCTGCACTTCGTGCGCGGCGACGACGGCGAGGCGGCGCACCTGCTGGCCATCTTCTTCGTGTCGGCGCTCATGTTCCGCCACCGCTCGCGGGTCGCCCTGCGGGGCGGCTTCGCGGCGCTTGCCGTCGTCGCCGCCGTGGCCACGATCGGCACCGCGCTGGAGCGGCCGGTCCTCGTGCTCGCGCTCCCGTATCTGGCGCTGTTCTTCGCCTACCGCACGTGGGGCGGCCTGCGCCGGCTCACCGCGCGCGGCGACGTCTCCTACGGTCTCTACCTGCTCGCCTTCCCCGTGCAGCAGATGATCGTCTACGCGTGGGGCGACTCGGCGCTGTCGCCCGCGATCGTCGCCCTGATCGCCTTCCCGGTCACCTACGCGCTCGCGTTCGCCTCGTGGCACCTGGTCGAGAAGCACGCGCTGCGCCTGAAGGGCAGGCTCGCGACGCCGCGGGCCAAGCGCATCCCGGCGGCCGCCGAGCCCGAGCCCGCGCCGGCGGTCCTGCAGGCCTGATGACGGCGTTCGATCCCGAGCACTACCTCCGCGAGCGCTATCACGGAGACCGTGAGCGCTCCGCGCTGCTGGCGGCGTACTACCGCGTCAAGCCGTTCATGCCGCGCTCGCTGCAGCTCGCGCTGCGGCGGGTATACGCGCGCCGCCAGGCGCGGACCGAGTTCCCGCACTGGCCGATCGAGCCGATCCTCGTCGAGCACGCGCACGCCGAGCTGCGGGCGCAGATCGCCGCGTCGGACTGCGATCGCGTGCCGCTCGTCGGCTTCTGGCCCGAGGGGCGGCGCTTCGCCGCGATCCTGACCCACGACGTCGAGGGCGTCGCGGGCGTGCGCAACATCCGGCGCGTGCTGGAGATCGAGCGCCGGCACGGCTTCGTGTCGTCGTGGAACTTCGTGGCCGAGTGGTATCCGATCGAGGACGGCATCTTCGACGAGATCCGCGCCGCCGGGTGCGAGATCGGCCTGCACGCGATCAAGCACGACTGCAAGCTCTTCGAGAGCCGCGCGAGCTTCGAGGCCGAGCTGCCCGCGATCCACCGCTACCTGCGCGAGTGGGACGCCGTGGGCTTCCGCTCGCCCGCCACGCATCGCAACGCCGACTGGATGCACGAGCTCGGCTGCGAGTACGACAGCTCGTTCCCCGACACCGATCCGTTCGAGCCGCAGGCGGGTGGCTGCTGCTCGATCTTCCCGTTCTTCCTGGGCGAGCTCGTGGAGCTGCCGTTGACGCTCGTTCAGGACCACACGCTCTTCGAGATCCTGCGCGCCGACTCGATCGACCACTGGACCGCCAAGAGCGACTGGATCATCGCCAACCACGGCCTGATCACGATGAACGCGCACCCCGACTACCTGGACACGCCGCGGCGCCTGCGCATGTACGAGGAGTTCCTCGAGTACCTCGCCGGGCAGGAGGGCGGGTGGCACGCGCTGCCGCGCGACGTCGCCTCGTGGTGGCGGACGCGCGCGGGGCTGCGCTGCGTCGAGGAGGACGGCGACGCGCGGATCGAGGGGCCGGGCGCCGAGCGCGCGGTCGTGACCTGGGCGCGGGCCGAGGCCGACAACGTTGTCTTCGACGCCGAGCCGGTGAGGGTGTAGCCGCATGGCACGCGTCCTGATCCTCGTCCAGAACGAGCCCGTGCCGTCGGACCGGCACGTGTGGAACCAGTGCCGCGCGCTCGTCGGCGCCGGGTACGAGGTCACCGTCATCTGCCCTCGGGGCACCGATCGCGACACCGGCCCGTTCGAGGAGCGCGACGGGGTCGCCATCCATCGCTACGACCCGCGGGTCGCCGAAGGCGGCGCCGTCGGGTTCGCGATCGAGTACGCGTCGGCGATGCGGCAGATGCGCCGCCTGGCGCGGCGCCTCGCGCGCGAGCGGCCGTTCGACCTCGTGCACGCGTGCAGCCCGCCGGACTTCCTGCTGCTGTCCGTGCTGTCGCTGCGCCGGCGGGGCGCGCGCTTCGTCTTCGACCACCACGACCTGACGCCCGAGCTGTACGCCTCGCGCTTCGGCGGCGAGGGCGGCCTGATGCACCGGCTGACGCTCGTGGCCGAGAAGGTCGCGTGGCGGCTGGCGGACGTCGTGCTGTCGGTCAACGACTCCTATCGCGAGATCGCGCTGACGCGCGGGCGGCGGGCTCCCGAGGACGTGACCGTGGTCCGCACCGGGCCCGACCTGTCGCGGTTCGTGCCGGTCGCGCCGGACCCGACGCTGCGGCGCGGGCGCGCCCACCTGCTCAGCTACGTCGGCGTGATGGGGCCGCAGGACGGCGTCGACCATGCGCTGCGCGCGCTGGCGGCGCTGCGCGCGCGGCGTGACGACTGGCACGCGATCTTCATGGGCAGCGGCGAGGTCCTGGAGGACATGCGCGCGCTGGCCGCGTCGCTGGGCCTCGCCGACGTGGTCGAGTTCACCGGCTGGGTCGAGCCCGACACGATCTGCCGCGTCCTGTCGACCTCGGACGTCTGCCTGGCGCCCGATCCGCGCAGCCCGCTCAACGACGTCTCGTCGATGGTGAAGATCTCGGAGTACATGGCGATGTCGCGGGCGATCGTGTCCTACGACCTGCTCGAGTCGCGCCGCGCCGCCGGCGATGCCGCCGTCTACGCCACCGACGAGGAGGACTTCGCGCGGCTCGTCGACGAGCTGCTCGACGATCCGGCGCGGCGCGCGTCGATGGCCGCCATCGGGCGCTCGCGCGCCGAGCAGATGCTCGCCTGGGAGCACCAGGAGCGCGCGCTGCTCGCGGCCTACGACCGGGCCCTTCGCGGGCGCGCGCCCGCGAGCCATCCGCGCCTCGTGAGCGCAAGCACGCCCGCGCGCTAGCCGTTGGTCTTGTGATGAGAACTGCACGCAGCACGCGCCGCGCCTTCTCGACCGTCACGGTCGACGCCGGCCCGACCGCTTCGGGCGACGCTGGCCCGACCGCATCGGGCGACGCCGCCCCGACCGCATCGGGCGCGCGCAGCCGCGCGCAGCTGATCGACCCGCTGACCGATCCGCGCTGGGAGCCGTTCCTCGCGGCCGCGCCGGCCGCCAACGTCTTCCACCACCCGGCGTGGCTCGAGCTGCTGCAGCGCTCGTACGGCTATCCGATCCGGGCGCTGTGCATCGTCGATTCCGCCGGCGACATCCGCGCGGGGGTTCCGCTCGCGCTGGTCGGCGGCGGGATCCGCCGCGTCCGCCTGGCCGCGCTGCCGTTCTCGGACCACTGCGCGCCGGTGGCCGCGGGCGGCGACGAGCCGGTCGTGGTCGGCGAGCTGCTCGAGGCGCTCGCCGACGTGCGCCGCCAGCTCGGCGTCGCCGCCGAGGTGCGCGGGCCGATCGGCGCCGGCACGTCGTCGCAGGTCGTCGATCGCTACTACCTGCACGACGTCCCGCTCGAGGCCGACGTCGACGCCGTCATCCAGCGCTTCGGCCGCCGCTCGCAGATCCTGCGCGGGGTGCGCAAGGCCGAGAAGGAGGGGCTGACCGTCGAGCGGCGCACCGACGTCGAGGCCCTCACCGACTTCTACCGCCTGCACGTCGCGACCCGCCGCCGCCAGGGCGTGCCGACGCAGCCCAAGAGCTTCATCCTCGGCTTCGCCGAGCTCTTCGCGCGCGGCCTCGGCTTCGTGATGGTCGTCCGCGACGGCTCGCAGACGGTCGCCGCCGCCGTCTTCCTCGCCTTCAACGGGACGCTGGTCTACAAGTACGGCGCCTCGGACCCGGCCGCCCTTGGCAAGCGCCCGAACAACCTCCTCTTCCTCGAGGCCATTCGCTGGGGTTGCCAGGCCGGGATGCACACGCTCGACATGGGCCGCACCGACATCGGCCACGACAGCCTGCGCGACTTCAAGCTCTCCTGGGGAGCCAACGAGCGCACGCTCGAGTACCACGAGCTCTCCGACGCCCCCGCGCGCGCCGCGGCCGACGCCGACGCCGACGCCGAAGCCGAAGCGGCCTCCGCGACCGCGGGCATGGCCCGCCACATCGCCCCGCTCATCCGCCGCAGCCCACCGATCGTGGGGCGGATGATCGGCGAGGCGCTGTATCGGTACGCGGGTTAGGGCGCGCGGCCTCGCGCCGCCGCTGTCGGCCGCTGGCCGCCGCCGCTCTCTGCCGCTGCTCGGCCGCGCCGCTCGGCCGCTCTCCGCGTAGCCGCTCCCGCTCTGCGCAGCCAGGGCACTGAGGGGGGAAAGCCGCTGCGGTCGTGCCAGCGCGGCGTCGTGCCTCGTCGCGGGCGGCTGACGGCGGGGGCCGCTCGGCAGTCGGCGCCTCGTGCGTGTTTCGCAACACCTTCGGCCCGGCGGGCGCAGGCGCCGTCGCGAACTGCGTCGGATTCCTCCCGGTTTCCGGAGGCAAACCGACCCAGTTCGGGCGAGCCCGCGTGAGCGCTGACGTGGGGTGTTGCGAAACGCGCGCGGCCCGCGGCCAAACGCGCACGCCAGTGCGCAGACACCGCGCATTGCGAGCGCCGCGGCGGCTCCGCCGCGGCGCGCTCCGCCCGCCGCTCCCGCTCTGCGCGGCGAGGGCACTGAATGCGATGAAGGAGGGCCTCCCTCGTGGTTGGCAAGCTCAGGCGTGTCATCCGCGAGCGAGCCGAAGGAGGCCCCGCAGACATGTTGCACGTTGGTTTGGATCTCAGTCGCCGGCGGTTGGACTATTGCCTGCTTGACGGCGGCGACGAGGAGAGGGTCGAGCGTGGCGCGGTGGCGCCCGACGCCGACGCGCTGGCCGGTCTGGTCAGGTTGATCGAGTTGCGTCATGGCCGGCGGCCGGTCGAGGCGGTGATCGAGTCGATGAACGGCGCGCGCTTCGTCCACGACGTCTTGGAGCGTTGCGGTTGGGAGGTGGCGATCGCCGATGCGCAGAAGGTCAAGGGGTTGGCGCCGTTGGCGTGCAAGACCGACCGCATCGATGCGTGGGTGCTGGCCGAGCTCTCGCGCCGCGATCTGGTGCCGGCGATCTGGCTGCCCTCATTCGGTCAGCGCCAGGAGCGTGAGCGCGCGCGCTTTCGGTTGCATCTGGTCAAGCACCGCTCGAGCCTGAAGCAGCGCGTGCACGCACAGCTGATGGCCTTCGGGCACGGTTGTCCTGTCTCGGACCTCTTCGGCCGCCAGGGCCGCGAGCTGCTGGCGCGCCTGGGGTTTCCCGAGCCGTGGCGCTCGGACGTGCTGGCCGCGGTCGCGCTGATCGACGATCTCGACCGCCAGATCACCGCGATCGAGCGCGAGCTGCGGGCGCTGGGCGCCGACCACCGCTACGTCGCGTTGCTTCAGACGGTTCCCGGCGTCGGGTGGGTGCTGGCCTACACGATCGCCGCAGAGATCGGCGATATCGACCGCTTCGCCTCGCCGACCAAGCTGTGCGGCTACAGCGGTCTGTGCCCCCGCGTCTACCAGTCCGGTGGCAGCGATCGCCGCGGCGCGCTGGCCAAGAACGGCCCCCGCTACCTGCGCTGGGCGCTGATGGTCGCCGCGACCAACGCCGCCAAACACCCGCTCTACCGCACCCGCTACCAAGCCACCAAGCAGCGTGTCGGCCGCCAGCGCGGCCCGAAGGTCGCCCAGATCCAGCTCGCCCGCACGCTGACCGAGGCGATCTGGCACATGCTCACCCGCAACCAACCCTTCGCTCCGGCAAGCGCCCCGTCCCCTCTGGCCGCCTGACGGCCCTCACTGAGTTGCGCCACCGAAGCCACGTTCCCATCCAGCCTGATCGTCCCGCCCGCCGCGGCGAAGACGCGATAGAGAGATGAGCGCCCCGCCGCTCGCCCACACGGGGAACCCCCCAAGGAGCCCACCCAACACCCACACACCCCAACACTCGACACCAACCCCTCCTTCATAGTCGTCATGGCCTGTCGGCCACCCGCGGGCGGATGAAAATGGGGGATGCTGGCGGGGTCGCTTGCCCGACGCCGCCTTCTTTCTCTGGTGCCCGAGAGCCCGGTCATAGTCTGGCGTGGGAGCCTTGCCGGGAACCCCGGACTGGTGCCTGCGAGCCCGCCCTTCAGATTCGATCGCGAGTCGAGGCTCCTGGCGAGCGACGCTGTCGTGTCGATCGCTTGGGAGGAGGGTTCATGGAGACGATCGTCGAGCGCCCGGCGGCGCTGGACGTCCACAAGGCCAGCGTGATGGCGTGCGTGCGCGTGCCGGCCGCCGGCGGCGGCCGCGACGAGCACGTCGAGCAGTTCGCGACCACGGTGCGGGGGCTGCTCACGCTCGCCGACTGGCTGCAGGCCCATGGCGTGACGCAGGTCGCGATGGAGGCCACCGGGGTCTATTGGAAGCCGGTGTGGGCGGTCCTGGAGGACCGCTTTGCGTGCCTGCTGGTCAACGCGCGCCACGTCAAGCAGGTCCCCGGCCGCAAGACCGACGTGCTCGACGCGCAGTGGCTGTGCCAGCTGTTAGAGGCGGGGCTGCTCAAGCCCAGCCTGGTGCCGCCCAAGCCGATCCGCACGCTGCGCAACCTCACCCGCTATCGCAAGTCCAACATCCGCGATCGCCAGCGCGAGGCCAACCGGCTGCACAAGCTGCTCGAGGACACCGGGATCAAGCTCGACTGCGTCGCCACCGACCTGCTCGGCCGCAGCGGCCGCGACATGCTCGACGCGCTGGTGGCGGGCACCACGGACCCGCACGTGCTCGCCGACCTCGCGCGCGGCCAGCTGCGCAAGAAGCTGCCGGCGTTGCGCGAGGCGCTCGAGGGCCGCTTCGACGCAGAGCACGCGCTGGTCGTCGGGCAGATCCTCGCCCACATCGACTTCCTCGACGAGTCGATCGAGCGTCTGTCGGCCGCGATCGAACAGCAGATCGCCCCTTTGGCCGCGGCCGTTGAGCTGCTGTGCACGATCCCCGGCGTGCAGCGCCGCGCCGCCGAGGTGATCATCGCCGAGACCGGCGGCGACATGACCGCCTTTCAAACCGCCGGGCACCTGGCCAGCTGGGCGGGCGTGTGCCCCGGCAACGACCAATCGGCCGGCAAGCGCCGCAGCGGCCGCACGCGCAAGGGCTCCAAGTGGCTGCGCGGCACCCTCATCGAGGCCGCGCGCGCCGCCGCCCGCACCCGCGACACCTACCTGGCCGCGCAATACCACCGCGTTCGCGCCCGCCGCGGCGCCAACAAGGCCTCACTCGCGGTCGCCCACTCGCTGCTCGTCGCCGTCTGGCACATGCTGCAAACCGGCGAGACCTACACCGATCCCGGCGGCGACTACTACGCCCGCCGCGACCCCGCCCGCACCACCCGACGCCTCGTCACCCAGCTCGAACGCCTCGGCTACTCCGTCACCCTCGAGGAACAGCGGGTGGCGACCTGAACGGGATTTTCTCTTCAGAGAGGGGGAAGACCGCTGCGGTCGCACCGGGCGGAGCGTCGTGGCTCGGCGTGGGCGGCTGACGGCAGGGGTCGCTCGCGCAGTCGGCGCCTCGTGCGTGTGTTTCGCAACACTTCTGCCGAGCCCACCGGCGGGCGCGCGATCGAGTGTCGACTCCGTCGCGATATGCGCGACGGAGTCGACGTTCGGTGTGCGCACACGCGAAGGTGTTGCGAAACACGCGCGGCCCGCGGCCAAACACGCGCGCCATTGCGCAGACGCCGCGCACGGGGAACCCCGCGCAAGCGCCCGCGCGAGCGGAGAGGCCTCACCCCTCAGTGCCCTGGCCGCGCGGCGCAGCTGCGGCCGCGCGGACAGCCGGCCACCCGCGCGCGGCAGCCGCCACCCGCGCGCGGGAGCGGCGGCAAACCGCGCGCCACGCATACCTCACGACGACCTCACCCCGAACCGCCTCGGATAAGCCGCGGAAATCGCGGCCAACCCGAGGCAGTTCGCGACAGCGCGCGGCCGAACGCGCCGAGAAGCCCCGCCCCGTCCGCCGCCCACGAGGAGGCACGACGCCGCGCAGGCACGACCACAGCGGCGTCTCCCCCTCGGTGCCCCGGCCGCGCAGCGCAGCTGCGACCCGGCGGACGACCGGGTACCGCCGCGCGCGAAGCGCCACGCCGCGCGGAGCAAGAGCGGCAAGCGGAGACGGGCAGCGCGGGCCGCGCGGAGCGGCGAGCCGCGGCCTAAGCCGACGCCGTCGGCGCCGACGCCGGCCGCAGCGAGCGCATGACCATGCGGACCTGCTGCTTGGCCGCGCTGGCGAAGGCCAGGACGACGTACAGGATCGAGCCGCAGGCGCCGGCGATGACCGCACCCGCGAGGCCGTGGCCCACCGCGGCGCCAGCCAGGGCGCCGACGCCGAAGGACGTCGCCGCCAGGGCGGCGAAGCGCAGGCCGTCGCGGGTCAGCTCGCGGGCGAGGTGGCCGCGGACGTTGCCCGCGCCGATCCACAGCAGCACGGCGGCGAAGGCGAGCGGGGCCACGAAGGCCGCTCCGACGACGCCGGCCGACCCGGCGATCGCGCCGCCCGCGGCGGTCGCCACCAGGTGCAGGAGCACCATCGGCAGGGCGAGCACGTTGACGAGCTTCGCGCGACCGAGGGCGAACATGGCCGGCAGCAGGAGGTTCACGAGCAGCGCCGCCACGGTCCACGAGCAGAGCAGGGCGGCGAAGAGGCGCATCGTGCGAACGTCGCCGGCGGTCAGGCTCGCGGAGAAGAGCTCGCCCATGATCGAGGCGCCCGAGGCGATCAGCGCGGCCATGGCAGGAGCGACGAGGAGCATCGAGTAGCGGAAGCCGTGCGGAACGGTGTCGGCCAGGACGGCGCGCCAGTCCGAGAGGGCGCCGCGGCGCATGTCGGCGATCCGCGACATCCCCAGCGCGAAGGCGGTCCCGCCGACGAGGTAGTTCGCGAACAGGTACGCGTAGGACAGGACGGTCGCGTCGCCGGGCTCGAAGCTGCTCGTGAACGCCAGCGTGACGAGGTAAAGGCCGTTGAAGGCGAGGTAGACGGCGGTGCGGCCGAGGATCTGGCCGCCGTTGGCGACCAGCCGCGCGGGGCGCAGCCCGCCGGGCGCCACCTCGGCGCCGATCCCGCCGTTGCGCAGGTCGACGAGCATCAGCGCGCAGGTCACGCCGGTCATCGTCAGCATCGACCATGCCATCGAGAGCTCGCCGGCGGCGCCCGACACGGCGAGGTAGGCGACGACGCCGGCCGCGGCGCCGACGGTGTAGGCGACGGCGACGGTCTTGAAACGGTCGCGGACGGCGAGCACGGTCGCGGCGCCGGCAGCCCACAGTCCGAGGACCATCGCGCCGCCGAGGATCGGCAGCGCGCCCTCGGTCACGGCGCGGTCGGCCTCGTCGAGGCCGGGCGCGAGCAGCAGCGCCAGCGGATGCGCGAGCGGGCCGGTGACGATCACGACGGGCAGGGCGATCAGGCCGAGCGTCGCGGCGAACTCGCGGACCGAGAGCGCCCGGCGATCGCTGCCCACGAGCAGCGGCGCGGACGACACGCGGATGCTCTGGCTGAAGATGCCGAAGACGGTGTAGAGCGCGAAGGCGACGAAGAAGCCGTCCGTGCGCCCGTCGATCCCGAAGGTGTGCAGGTACAGGGCGGCCTGGATGCCGGACGCCAGAGCCATGGCGAAGGTGGCGCCAGCCATCGCCATGCCCGCTTGGGCGTGCTTGGCGCGGAGCGAGTCGTCGTTGTTGCGCATCACAGAGTGAACGGTTGGCGCGCCCTCGAACTTCCCCGTCGCCATCGGCGCTTTCAGCTTGTTCCCGACGACAGCGCCGGGCGCCTGAAATGCAGCCGCGCGGGCACGAGCCGGCGGAAGAGCGAGAGCAGGTCGGCCCACACCGCCGGGAACAGCGACCGCAGCGACGCCATGTGGACCGCGGCGCCGGCGAGGCCCACGGCGGCGACGATCGGGACCGCGCCGGCGCCCGCGTCGCGCAGCGCGCCGGCGAGCGGGAAGCCCACGAGCACCACGAGCGCGCTGCCGACGACGGCCGGCGCCAGATCGGTGATCAGGCGGCCGACCGGCATGCCGAGCACGAGCCGGAAGAGGATGAAGTAGACGGCCACGAGCATAGCGACGTGGACGCCGACCACGGCTGTGGCGACCGCTACCAGGCCGTGCGGAGCGGTGAACCAGACCGCGCTGCCGTAGAGCACCAGCACGCCGCAGTTGAAGATCATGAGCGCGCGCGGACGGCCCATCGCGAGCATCACCTGCGGATAGCCGGTGAGCACCGCGGCGATCATCCCGGCGACCGCGAGCACCTGGGCCGGCGCGACGGCCGGCTCCCAGGCCTTGCCGAAGAGGAAGGGCACGACATCGGGTGCCGTCACGATCAGCACCGCCAGGAGCGGCACGACGACCGCGCCGTGGATGCGCGTCGCGCGCTCGTGCAGCCGCTTCATCTCGGTCATGTCGCGCGTGCGCGAGTAGATCGGGAAGGCGAGGCGCATCATGATCCCGCTGATCTTGTCCTGGTAGGCGACCCCGAGCTGGAAGGCGCGCCAGTACAGGCCGACCTGGGTCGAGCTCAGCCGGGCCGCGAGGACCGCGTAGTCGACGTTCGTGATGGCGACGTGCAGCGCCCCCGCCGTCGAGGCGGGCACGCCGAAGCGCGTGATCTCGCGCAGCTCGCGCGGGCGCCAGGCCGGGCGAGGGGGGCGCGCCGCGAGCAGCAGCAGCCCCGAGGCGATCGCCGTCGCGAGCACGCCGCCGAGGACGATCGCCTCGGCGTCGAGCCCTGCGGCAGCGAGGCCGACCGAGCCGAACGCACCGAGGACCATGCCGATTGTCTCGATCAGGCCGATGCGGCGGAAGTCCAGGTCGCGGGCCAGCAGCGCGCGCGAGACCGTCGCGACGCTCGCAATCGCGAAGACGGGCGACACGAGCTGGATAAGGCGCGCGATCTCGTCGCTGAGGATCGGTGCCGCGATCACCGGCGCGAGCAGGAAGGTCGCGATCGTGAGCACCACGCCCGAGACGCAGCTGATCGCCGCGGCGGCCTGCAGGTGCGCCTCGTCGACCGTCCGGCGCTGCACGAGCGCGCTGCCGAAGCCCTCGTAGGTGACGATCACCGACAGCGGGACGAAGATCAGCGCCACCGCGGCGTTGCCGAACTCGGCCGGGGCGATCAGCCGCGCGAGCGCGACGGCGGCCACGAACTGCAGCGAATCGGAGACCACGCGTGCGATCGCCATCCAGCGCACGCCGGAGACCGCGGCATCCCGGAGCTCCCCGTCGATGGGCGCGCCGGGCTGTGGCGAAGCATCGCTCATGTTCCCGAAGAACGCGCGATGACGGCGCGCACTTGCGATCCAAACAATTCGCCAACAAAGCAGAGGAAGTTCGCGGCGCACCCGACCGTTGGATTGTCAGCTTCCCGCTGCCCCCGAGACCCCGAGGGACCGTTCGGATGGATCTTCTAGGACTGATCACCGCGCTCAAGCGCCGCCGCCTGGTGGTCGCCCTGGCCGTCGTCGTCGCGCTCGTCGTCTCGCTGTCGACGAACTACAAGCTTCCCTCGCTCAAGCCGCGCGACCTGTCCCAGGGCGCAGCGACGAGCCAGATGCTCGTCGACTCCAACCCGTCGACCCTCGTCGCCGGCGCCGGCACTGACCAGATCGCGGCGCTGGGCTCGCGCGCGCAGGTCTACGCCCAGTACCTCAGCAGCCGCGACGCCGTGTCGAAGATCTCGCGCGACACCGGGATCCCCGCGGCGCTGATCACCGCCCGCGGCCCGTTCAGCCAGGGCACGGGCATCAAGAACTACCAGCAGCAGCCCGCGGAGTCGCGCGCGAAGGACCTCGTCGACGAGAACAAGAGCTACCGCCTGCTCTACGAGGCCCAGGAGGACGTGCCGATCATCACGGTCTACGCGACCGGGCCGTCGGCCCCGATGGCGCTCAAGCTCGCCCAGAGCTCCTTCAGGGTCCTCAAGCGCTACGTCGACGATCTCCAGCGCGAGGGCGACGCCGCGCTCGCCGCTCGGCCGAAGCTCAAGGCCACCACCACGGCAGCGGGCGCCGACGACATCCAGGTCGTCGTGCGACAGCTCGGCTCGCCGGAGGGCGGCACCGTCGGCGGCGGCTCGAGCAAGATCATCATGGTGCTGGCCTTCATCGCCGTCCTCGGCATCGCCTGCTTCATGATCGCCATGAGCGACCGCGTGCGCCAGCAGCGCCTGCTCATGGCCCAGCAGGAGGAGCTCGACGGCGCGGAGTCCGCCAACGGGGGCCCGCTCCACCACGACCTGCCCATCCACCAGTCCAGTGAGGCGCAGCCAGGGCGCTGGCAGCGCACCGGCTCGTTGCGGGGATGAGCACCGCCGTACTCGTGCGGCCCGGCGGCGCGGCGCGCGCGCCGGGAGCGCGTGGCGTCAGCGCGCCGGCGATCGCTGACGACTGGCCGCACACCAATCGCCCCATGCCATGGGCGCTGGCCGGCTTCATGGCGATGGTGTGGCTGATCCCCTTCGACAGCATCACGCTGCCGATCCCGCTGCCGCTCGACGCCAAGCTCGACCGGCCGGTCCTCGTCGGCATCGGGGCCCTGTGGGTGCTCTCGATGGTCGGAGCGCGGACGGTCACCCGCCTGCGCATGAGCGCCGTGCACTGGGCGCTGCTGCTGTTCATCGTCATCGCGCTGTCGAGCCTCGTGCTCAACAGAGAGGTGGTCATCCACCTGGGCGAGATGGACCTGGCGGTGCGCAAGCTCGCGCTGCTGTTCTCCTACGCGGTGCTGTTCGTGATCGTCGCCTCGAGCATCAAGCCGTCCGAGGTGCGCAACTTCACGATCTTCATGGTGATCCTCGCGTCGATCACCGCGGCGGGCGCGCTGGCCGAGTACCGCTTCGCGTACAACCCGTTCTTCACGCTGACCTCGCACGTGCTGCCGGTGTCGCTGCCGTCCGAGCTCGGCGCGGTCGACTCGATCGGGCGCAAGTCGGTCGTCGGGCCGACGATCCACCCGCTCGCGGTGGCGATGATGATGTCGCTCGCGCTGCCCTTCGCGCTGCTGGGCTTCCTGTCGAGCAAGGAACGGCGCCAGAAGTGGCTGTACTGCCTGGCCGTCGTGCTCATGATCGCCGCCGCGTTCGGCACGCAGCGCAAGACGAGCGTCGTAGCACCGGCCTTCGGGATGATCGTGATGCTCGCCTACACGCCGCACATGATCAAGCGGCTGCTGCCGATCGGCGTGGCCCTGCTGGTCGTCGTCCACGTCGTGGCGCCGGGCGCGCTCGGTGGCGTGACCGACCAGCTCAAGCCGAGCAACTTCTTCGGCGTGATGAGCACGAAGGACCGCCAGAGCGACTACGGCGCGATCAAGCCCGACGTGATCCAGCACCCGCTGCTCGGCCGCGGCTACGAGAGCTACGACCAGAAGAAGTACCGGATCCTCGACAACCAGTACCTGACGACGATCATCGGCGTCGGGGTGCTCGGAATCCTGTCCTACCTCGGGATCTTCCTGACGATCCTGCGGCTCGCCAACCGCGTCGCGCGCTCCGACGACCCCGACCTGGCACCCACCGCGATGGCCGCGTCGGCGGCCATCGCGTCGCTGATCGTCGGCAGCGGCCTGCTCGACGTCTTCGCGCTGCCGCAGCTGCCGTACCTCATCTGCTTCATCGGGGCCCTGGTGGTCGTCTCCTACCAGGCCAAGGCTCCCGTGCGGCGCGGGCACGCGCCGGCGCCGGCCCCGCAAGTCGCGCAGTTGCGCGCACGTTGGATAGCTGAATAGGAGCGGTATGGACGCCACTACACACGACCTCGCGATCGTCGTCGTCTCGACCAACGAGGCGCACTGGCTCGACGCCTGCCTGACGTCGGTCTACGCCCGCGCCGGCACGGCGCGCCTGGACGTCGTCGTCGTCGACAACGAGTCGACCGACGGGACGCGCGCGCTCGTCGAGGAGCGCTTCCCGCAGGCGCGCGTCGTCAGCTCCTACAACCGCGGCTTCGCGCACGCCAACAACCGGGCGCTGATGACGTGCACGGCGCGCTACGCGCTGTGCCTGAACCCGGACACCGAGATCGTCGACGGCACCTTCGGCGAGCTCGTCGAGATGCTCGACCGCCGGCCCGAGATCGGCGTCCTGGGCGTCAAGCAGCTCACCGGCGACCGCGTGCTCTATCCGACCGCTCGCCGCTTCCCCAGCGCCAGGCGCGCGCTGGCCGAGGCGTTCACCGCCGAGCGCTGGCCGCTGCGCCCGCCGAGCCTCGGCGAGCGCGAGCTCGACCTGCGCAAGTACGAGCACGAGCTCGAGTGCGACTGGGTCGTCGGCGCCTACATGCTCATCCGCCGCGAGGCGCTGATGGGCGCCGGCCTGCTCGACGAGCGCCTCTTCCTCTTCTCCGACGAGCCCGACCTGTGCCTGCGCGTCAAGCGCGCCGGATGGAAGGTCGTCCACTCGCCGGCGATGACGATCGTCCATCACGCCGGCAAGGCGGGGATCAAGCCCAACCTCGTCGCGCAGGAGGTCTTCGCGCGGCGGGTGTACGCCGAGAAGCACTTCGGGCCCGCCCAGCGCACCGTCTTCCTCGGCGCCGTCGCGGCGCGCCATGCGCTGCGAGCCGCGCTGCCCGCGCGCCGCGCCGCCTCGGCGCAGGCCCTGCGGACGCTCTTCGGCCGCGAGGCGCCGCCGTTCCGCGAGCCGCCGCTGGCCTCGATCGACGCCTCGACGCTCGCGGGGCCGCCGCAGCGCGGGTGAGCCGCCGTGGCGCTCGCCGAGCACGAGCCGCCGGCGCTGCACCGCGACGCCGTCACGGCGCCGCGTGACGTCATCTTCGCCTTCGCGTATGCGACGTGGCGGACCGCGTGCGAGCGCGGCATGTGCTTCTCGGAGGATCGGCTGGTGCAGCGGCTGCTCGACCATCCGCGCGTGCGGCGGCTGCTGGTCGTCGAGACGCCGCGCAGCCTGCCGATCAAGCTCGTCAAGGACCGGCTGCGCCCGCCGCCGCCGTTCCCCGAGGCCCCCGACGCCTGGCTGCACGGCCCGACGCGTCTGCGTCGCAGCGATCCGGTCGGCCTGCGCGCCCTGGAGCGCACGTATCGCCGGTGGGACTCGAGCGTGCGCCGCGCCGCCGAGCGCCACGGGCTGCAGCGCCCCGCGCTCATCACGACGCATCCGCTCGTGCCCGGCTTCGCCGACCTGCGCTGGGTCGACTCGCTGACCTACTACGTCTACGACGACCTCGCCGCCTCGCCGCCGCTGCGCCGCTGGTGGCCCGCCTACGAGGAGGCCTACCGGCGCACGCGCGCGCGCGGCCACCGCGTCGTCGGCGTGTCGCAGGCGATCATCGACCGCATCTCGCCCAGCGGCACGCACGCCGTCGTGCCCAACGGCGTCGATCCGCAGGAGTGGCTGGCGCCCGGGCCGGCACCGGCGTGGTTCACGACCCTGCCCGGACCGCGGCTGCTGTACGTCGGCAGCCTTGACTCGCGCGTCGACGTGGAGGCGCTCGCGCGCACCGCTCGCGCCCTGCCGTCGGCGTCGATGGTCCTCGCCGGCCCGATGCTCGATCCAGAGCACTTCGCCGCGCTGCGCGCCGAGCCCAACGTCCACGTCCACGGGCCCGTGGCGCGCGACCAGGTCGTCGCGCTCGTGACGGCCGCCGACGCCTGCCTCATCCCGCACCTGCGCAACGCGCTGACGGAGGCGATGAGCCCGCTGAAGCTCTACGAGTACGTCGCCGGCGGGGCGCCCGTCGCGGCCCTCGACCTGCCGCCGATCCGCGACATCTCGCCGCGTGTGATCATCGCCGACGAGCTGGTGGACGCGGTCCATCGCGCGCTCGCCTTGGGGCGCGCCGATGACGCGGAGCGCCTCGAGTTCGCGCGCGAGCACTCGTGGCGGGCGCGGCAGGATCGGATCGTGGAGCTGGCGTTGGCGTAGTCGGCGGTCTCCGCCGGCCGCTCCCGCTCCGCGCGGCCAGGGCACCGAGGGGAGAAGCCGTTGTGGTCGTGCCGGCGTGGCGTCGTGCCTCGTCGCGCGCGGCTGACGGCGGGCCGCTCGCGCACTCGGCGGGTCGTGCGTGTCTCGTAACGCTTTCGCCGATCGCAGCCGGCGCGCGCGCGACCGAGTGTCGACTCCGTCGCGATATGCGCGACGGAGTCGACGTTCGGTATGCGCACACGCGAAGGTGTTGCGAAACACGCGCGGCCTGGGGCCAGACGCGCGCGCCAGTGCGGAGGCATCGCGCACGGGGACCCGCAGTGTCAGCCGCGCGCGCTGGCAGCCGCGCGCCGAGTCGGCCAGCGCGCGCTGTCAGCCGCGCGCGACGAGGCACGCCGGCACGACCACAACGGCTTCTCCCCTTCAGTGCCCTGGCCGCGCGGCGCCGCAGTGGCCGCGCGGAGAGCGGAGAGCGGAGAGCGGAGCCCCCTACTCCCCCGTCCGCGCGAAGATCACGCGCTCGTAGCGGCGATCGCGCAGGCCCGCCGCGCGCTCGATCATCGAGATGACGAGCTTCTGGGCGCGGCTGGCCAGCGGCGAGTGGGCCGCGAACGCGGCCTGCGAGTAGGACTCGACGACCTTCATGCCGCGGGCGACGAACACGTTCTCGAGGCTCGTGCCCGAGAAGAAGAACGTGTGGTAGCGCGGGTGCAGGGCGAGCGCGGGGTAGTTGTAGCGGCCGCCGCTGGCGCGCAGGATCGCCTTGCCGGTGCTAGCGAGGACGCTCTCCTCGTCGGGCGTGCACAGGACGATGACGCCGCCGGGGCGGAGCATGCGCTGGGCGCGCTCGATGAAGGCGGCCGGGTCGAGCACGTGCTCGATGACGTCCCACATCGTGATGACGTCGTAGGCGTGCTCGTCGGGGTCGAGGGCCTCGAAGGCGCCGCAGGTGACGCGGCCCGTGCCGACGGCCTTGTCGACCTCGGCGCACAGGGCCTCGTTCATCTCGACGCCGTAGACGTCCCAGCCGCGGCTGGCGGCGATCGCCATAAACGTGCCGGCGCCGCAGCCGACGTCGAGGAGCTTCCCGACGCCGACCTCGCGGTCGAGGACGCCGAGCGCCTGCTCGAAGCGCTGGTAGCGCGGGACCTTGCGCAGCGACTCGGCATCGGAGTCGTAGCCGAAGAAGGGATGCTCCTCGTAGGGCTCGTCCTCGTACATCGCGGCGACCTGCTCCGGCGTGTACATGTTCGAGCGCCAGGCCGTCTCGCACGAGGTGCAGCGCAGCGCCTTGAACTCCCCGAGGTCGTAGCGGCGGTCGATGCGATCGCTGTCGCAGACCGGGCAGCGGTTGAGGTAGTCGAGGGTCTTGGCGGGCGCCAGGACGGTCGGCGTCGAAGAAGTGCTCATACCCGAATAACGGTGCGTGGCCCGCCGGGCTTGCGTGCCCTACCGGCCCGCGCCCGGCAGCGCGTAGATCACGAAGCGCCGTGACGGGATGCCGCCCCCGGCGCTGTCGCCCCGACGGCCGATCGCCTGGACGAGCCGGCCGGAGGCGATGTAGGAGCCGAGCACGCGGTTGTAGCCCGTCCCGAACGCGCCGGTCTCGAACGCCGAGGTATCACGCGCGCTGATCACCGCGTAGCGCACGTGCTCGCGCTGCAGCCGCGCGATGGCCGCGCGCTCGTCGGCGGCGGTGTCGAGCAGGCCGGGCAGCGCCGCCATGTCGTAGAGCGCCGGCGGCCGGTTGGCGAAGAAGTACAGGCCGCCGTCGGCCGGCAGCGCCAGGATCGGCTCGCCGGGCGCGGTGTTGCGCCGCAGGTAGTCGATCGCCTGCTGCTCGGCCGGCGCGCTGCGGTCGTTGGCCACATAGGAGCCCGCCGCAGTGTGCACGACCGTCGTCTTGTCCCCGTACAGCGCCACCGTGTTGTAAAGCACGATGCCGGCGGCGACGACGCCCAGGCTGCCGAGGATCGCCACCCGCGCCGCGGGCCAGCGATCGGCCAGGCGCTGGTGCAGCACGCCGAGCAGGAGCACCGCCGGCGCGGCGTAGTACGGCGCCGCCGAGGACATCGTGAACTCGTCGTAGGCGCGCGAGCTCAGCAGCACCGCGGCCGCGACGAGCGCGAGGTCGAGCCCCCACGAGGCCGAGATCAGCGGCGCCGGCCGCCGGCGCAGGAAGGCAAGCCCGACGACGACCGCCGCAACGGCGGCCAGCACCGGCAGCCAGCTCATCCCGATCAGCAGCTGCGTGCACTCCTTCTGCACCGCCGCGCGGGCATCGGGGAAGAGGCCGGAAGCACGCCAGAACGCGTCGATCACGCCGACCGCCAGGCCCGCGGCGGCGAGCGGCCACAGCGCCAGCACGCGCCCGAGCCCGCGGCTGCGTGCCACACGCAGCGCACTCATCACCAGGCCGGCGAGCAGCAGGCCGTACACCAGCGCGCGCACGAGCGACGACGCGACGCTCGCCGCGTCGAACGGCGTCCACTCGCGGTAGGCGCGGAAGCCGGCGATGCGCAGGAAGTCCTTGGGCCACAGGTTCTGCCACAGCAGCGTGCTCGTCCCGACCGACGCCGCGAGCACCGCGTAGACCGCGCCCGGGATCGCGATCGCCGGCAGCGCCAGGCGCACGAGCGCGGGCATCGTCGCCTGCCGCCCCTCAGAGCGCCACGTCCCGACGATCCACGCGGCGCCGACGATGACGGCGGCGGCCGCGAACTCGACGCGCGTCAGGCACGCCAGGCCGAGCGCAATGCCGGCCAGCAGCGGCCGGCGACGAGCGAGCGCGAGCAGCTCGAGGAGCAGCAGCAGGAGCCCGAACGTCGCCGAGTTCGTGTGCGGCAGGATGAAGTTGAACTGCGTGCCCGAGAAGCCGATGGCCAGCAGCACGGCGGTCGACAGCCCGGCCGCGGCGGGGCGCAGGAGCTGGCGCGCGAGCGCGTAGAACGTGCCGGTGATCGCGCCGGTCAGGACGAGGCCCAGCCCGAACGCGGCGGTGAGGTTGGCGCCGAAGACCTTGAAGACGCCCGTGAGCGCGTAGATCCCGAGCGGGCCGTAGAAGTACCGGACGTCGGCGTAGGCCAGGTGGCCGTGAGCGGCCTGCGCGGCCGTCGTCAGGTCCACGCCGGCGTCGATCTCGGGCGTGCCCCACTTGCGCCAGGTCACCGCCGCCAGGACGCCCAGCAGCACGGCCAGCGCGCCGAGGGCCACGGCGTCGGCCGAGCGCGCCAGCGTCCCGATCCGGGGCCACAGGCCCGCCCACGACCGCGCCCCCTGGGGAGGCGCGGCCACCGTCACGTCATTCACGCTCACGTGGGACCAACGGCTGGGCGGAGCGGCCGCTTGCGTCCTTCTACGGCTTGCCGGCGTTGTAGTGCGCCAGCACCGTGGCGGCCGGCAGCGCCTGGGTGTAGAGCGCCGGCTCGTCGAGCGTTCCCTGCAGGAAGAACGACGGGCTGGACGAGCTCACCGCCCGACCGAGCCGCAGGTCGCGGCTGCCCGACCAACTGATCGAGCCGCTGAACGTCGCCGTGCCGGCCTGGGCGCCGTCGACGTAGATGCGCACGGTCGTGCCGTCGAACGTGCCCGCGACGTGGTGGGTGGTGTTCGGCGCGAGCGTCACCGAGCTCGTCGCCGTCGCGCGCGTCGTGGTGAAGCCGGTGGTGCGCGCCACGGTGAACACGGCCTGGTTGCTGGAGTTGATGGCCAGCGAGAAGCCGTTGTCGAAGTCGCTGCTGGTGTCGCTGATGAGGAAGTGGTAGCCACCCGACGACTTGGTCGCGGTCGTCCGCACCCAGGTCTCGGCCGACAGCGTCGACGGGGTGCCGAACGGCGTCGCCGACATGTCGACGTAGTCGTTGCTGCCGTCGAAGCTGTGCGCGTTGTTGGTCTCGCCCGCGAGCAGCCCGGCAACCACGGTCGGCCCGTTGGTGTATGTGCCGTTGTTGTTGGCGCCGTTGGCGTCCACCGCCGTGGTCCCGGTGTCGTCCAGACGCCAGTAGTCGCTGACGCCGGCGGTGCCGAGGATCGCCGTGCGGTAGGCGCTGTTGACGGTCAGCGAGCGGGTCGTCGTCGCCGTCGCGCCGTTGTTGTCGGTCACGCGCAGGCCGAGGGTGAGGGTGCCGACCGTGCTGAAGACGTTCGTCTTCGTAGCGGTGGTCCCGCCGTCGGTCTCGTAGGTGCCGTTGCCGTCGAGATCCCACTCGTAATGGGCGATCGTGCCGTCCGGATCGCTCGACGCGGTCCCGTCGAGCGTCACCGTCTGCCGGGTCGCCGCCGGGCTCGGGGCGACCGTGAAGGACGCCGTGGGAGCGCGGTTGGAGACGGTGACCGTCTTGGTCTGCGTCGCGGTCCCACCGTTGTTGTCGGTCACGCGCAGCTTGACGTCCACCGTCCCCGGCGTGGCGTAGGTGTGCGAGGTGGTCTTCGTCGTGCCGGTGTCCGTCTCGAACGTGCCGTTGCCGTCGAGATCCCACTCGTACTTGGCGATCGTGCCGTCCGGATCGCTCGACGCGGTCGCGTCGAAGCTCACCGCCGACCCGGTGTTCACCGGGTTGGGGGTCGCCGTGAACGAGGCGGTCGGCGCCTGGTTGGAGAAGGTCAGCGTATGGGTCTGGGTGTCGGTTCCGCCGTTGTTGTCGGTGACGCGCATCTTCACGGACAGGTTCGCGGCGGCCGTGTAGGTGTGCGTCGTCGTCGGCGTCGTGCCGGTGTCGGCCTCGAACGTGCCGTTGCCGTCGAGGTCCCACTCGTACTTGGCGATCGTGCCGTCGGGATCGCTGGACGCGGACCCGTCGAACGTCACCGTCGTGTTGAGCGGCACCGGGTTCGGGCTGTAGGTGAACGAGGCCGTCGGCGTGCGGTTGGCGACGGTCACCGTGTGGGTGACTGAGCCGGTCGTGCCGGTGTTGTCGGTCACGCGCAGCTTGACGTCGACGTTGCCGGCCGTCGCGTAGCTGTGCGTGGCGGTCGCGGTGGTGCCCGTGTCGGTCTCGAAGGTGCCGTTGCCGTCGAGATCCCACTGGTACCGGGCGATCGTGCCGTCGGAGTCCACCGACCCCGACCCGTCGAAGGTGACGGTCTGGCCGGTCGTCGGGCTGCTCGGGCTCGACGTGAACGCCGCCGTCGGCGCCGCGCTGGCGCCGCCGCCCGTGCCGCCGTAGTGGTCGGAGACCGTGGCGGCCGACAGGGCGCGGTTGTAGATCGCGACCTCGTCCAGGTCGCCGGCGCCGAAGAGCGAGCTCCCGCCGCGCGACATGAAGTACAGCTGCGAGTTGGCGAAGTTCCCGCCGCCGGTGCCCGAGGCCATCTTCGTGAAGGCCACCGGGTCGCCGTCGACGTACGGGGTGATCTGGCTCGCCGCTGCCGCGGACGAGTCGAGCACGAAGGCGTAGTAGTGCCAGGTGCCGGCGGTCGGGCGATCGAAGACGACGTTGTTGCGTGCGTCGCCGGAGCCCATGCTGACGGCGAACTTGCCGCCGGTGCCGCTGGCGTTCGGGTCGACCAGGAAGCCGCCGGGGTTCTGGTTGAAGTTCGGGGTGAGCTCGAAGGCCAGACGATCGTCGTCGGCGTAGCTGTCCCACTTCAGCCAGAACTCGAGGGTCACCTTGCTCGTGCCCGAGAGGTTCAGGTTGGCCTGCGCGGCGTCGTTGCTGCCGCTGAAGCTCACGGCGGTATCAGTGTCACCGGTCAGGGCGCCGGTCACGCCGAGGGTCGGCGTTCCGAGCGTCGACGCGGGCGAGCTGCCCTTGCTGTCGCTCAGCGTCGTGCCCGACGCGTTGCCCATCCGCCAGTAGTTGCTCAGCCCGGCGGTGCCCTGGACGCGGCTGGAGTACGAGCCCGAACCGGGTGCCTCGACGCTCAGCGTGTGGGTGACCGTCGCCGTGTTGCCCGAGTTGTCGGTCACGCGCAGCTTCACGTCGACGTCGGCTGCCGCCGTGTAGGTGTGCGTCGTCGTGGCCGTCGTGCCGGTGTCGGTCTCGTAGGTGCCGTTGCCGTCGAGGTCCCACTCGTACTTGGCGATGTTGCCGTCGGGATCGCTCGAGCCCGAGCCGTCGAACGTCACGGCCTGGCCGGTCTCGGCCGGGTTCGGGTTGGCGGTGAAGGCCGCCGTCGGCAGCTGCAGGTTGCCGCCGAAGTGCCCGGCGATCGTCGATGCGGGCAGCGCGCGGTTGTAGAGCGCGACCTCGTCGAGGTCCCCGGCGCCGAAGAGCGAGCTCGCGGCGCGCGACATGAAGTACAGCTGCGAGTTGGCGAAGTTCCCCGCGCCCGTGCCGGACGCGAGCTTCGTGTACGCCACGGCCTGGCCGTCGACGTACGGGATGATCTCGCTGGCCGCCACCGCGCTCGTGTCGATCACGAAGGCGTAGTGGTGCCACTGGCCCGCGCTCGGCCGCGTGAAGCTGACGTTGTTGCGCGAGCTGAAGTCCCCGATGCTGACGGCGAACTTGCCGTTGCTCTCGTTCGGATCGACCAGGAAGCCGCCCACGTTCGAGTTGAAGTTCGACGTGAACTCCATCGCCAAGCGGTCGTCGTTGGCGTAGCTGTCCCACTTCAGCCAGAACTCGACGGTGAGCTTGCTGGTCGCCGAGAGGTCGACGTTCGCCGTGGCCGCACTGGTGGTGCCGTTGAAGCTCACCGAGGTGTCGGTGTCGCCGGTCACCGCGCCGGGCGCGCCGAGCGACGGACCGCCGCTGATCGTCGCCGTGGACGTGCCGCGGCTGTCGGCCAGCGTCGTGCCGGTGAGCTCACCCATGCGCCAGTAGTGCGTCAGCCCCGCGGTGTTCTTCACGCGATCGCTGTAGGTGCCGCTCCCCGGCTGCTCGACGGCGATGGTGACCGTGGCCGTCGCGGTCTTGCCGGTGCTGTCGGTGACGCGCAGCTTGACGTCGACGTTGCCCGCGGTCGAGTAGGTCTTGGTGGCCGTCGGCGTCGTGCCGGTGTCGGTCTCGAAGGTGCCGTTGCCGTCGAGATCCCACTCGTACTTGGTGATCGTGCCGCTCGGCGAGGTCGAGGCCGACCCGTCGAAGGTCACGAGCTGGCCGACGGCGGCCGGGTCCACCGAGGACGTGAACGAGGCGACCGGCGGCTGCGGGTTGCCCGCGTAGTGCGCGGCGATCGTGGCGGCCGGCAGCGCGCGGTTGTAGAGCGAGACCTCGTCGAGGTCGCCGCGGCCGAACAGCGAGCTCGCGCCGCGCGACATGAAGTACAGGATCGAGTTGGCGAAGTTGCCGGCGCCGGTGCCCGACGCGAGCTTGGTGTACGTCACGGGCTGGCCGTCGACGTACGGGATGATCTGGCTCGCGGCGGCCGCCGACGTGTCGAACACGAAGGCGTAGTGGTGCCACTTGCCCGCGCTCGGACGGTCGAAGACGACGTTGTTGCGCGTGCCGACGTCGCCGATGCTGACGGCGAACTTGCCGCCGCCCTGGGGCGCGTCGGGATCGATGATGAAGCCGCCCGGCGTCGAGTTGAAGTTCGGCGTGAACTCCAGCGCGAGGCGGTCGTCGTCGGCGTAGCCGCTCCACTTCATCCAGAACTCGACCGTCAGCTTGTTGGTGCCCGACAGGTTGAGGCTGGCCGACGCGGCGTCGTTGGTGCCGTCGAAGGTCACAGCGGTGTCGGGGTCGGTGAAGAGCGCCCCGGGCGCCCCGAGCGTCGGCGCGCCGACGGTCGTCGCGTTGGCGGTGCCGAAGGAGTCCACGAGCGCGGTGCCGCTCGTGTCGCCCATCCGCCAGTAGTTGGTCAGGCCGGTCGTGCCCAGCACGCGCGACGGGTAGCTGCCGCCGCCGGTGTTGTCGATCGACAGGGCGCGGTTCGTCGTGCTGCGCACGCCCTGGGCGTCGGTGACGCGCAGGCGGACGGTGATGACCCCGGTGGCCGTGTAGGTGTGGGTGATGACCGGGTTCGTGCCGTTGTCGACCTCGTAGGTGCCGTCACCGTTGAGGTCCCACTCGTACTTGGTGATCGGCCCGTCGGGATCGGTCGACGACGTCGCGTCGAAGGTGACCGTCTGGTTGGTCTGCGCCGGGTTGGGCGAGATCGTGAACGAGGCCGTGGGCGGCTGCGGGCCCGACGGCGGGTCGAGCGTGACGCCGACCGGCGTGCCGGGCTGCGCACCCTCGTCGGAGAGGATGTTGTAGGTCGCCTGGATGATGCGCGTGTCCGGGTTGAGGGCGAGCGCGTTGGCCCAGTCGTTGGTGCCCGCGGCGAACACGAGCGCTCCGCTCGGGGCGGTGTACTTGACCGCCTGCGAGGCGGCGGGCTGGCCGGGCGGCGCCGACGTCGAGTAGAGGCGCCCCTCGTCCTGCAGCCAGTTGACGTTCGTGCTGGTCTGGAAGGTCGTGTTGGTCAGGCGCTTGACGCCGGCGGGCTGCTTGGCGAGGTACTGCGCCTGGGTCGGAACGGCGTCCCACTCCCAGCCGACCAGGTTGGTGCCGATCGTCGTGCTGCCGCTCGTCGAGATCCCCGTGTTGCGCCAGATGCGATCGCCGGAGAACTCGCTGGAGGTATTCGTCGCCGGGATCGTCAGCGGGAAGGCGCCGGCCGCCAGCTCGGCCCCGTAGTACATGTTGCCCCAGAGCATGTTCTCGGGCATGTTCGGGCCGACACGGCCGCCCGGCGGTGCGTTGGGATCGCCGTTGGACGCCCCGTTGTCGCGGAAGGTGGTGGAGGAGTTCTCCGGATGGTCGTCGGCCGTGCCGGCGATGCCGTCGGCGCCGAGCGCGTCGTCGGCGGTGCCGTGGATGCCGTCGGGGCCCCAGTCGTTCGCGCCGTCGGAGCCGCTGCCGGTCGAGCCGGAGCCCTGCACCGTCTTGTAGCAGACGAGCGTCCGCGCGCTGTCCTCGTAGCGGACCTTCCAGAACGACGTGTTCGAGCTGAACGAGGCGAGGTTCACGCCCGCGTTGCGGGCGCCCAGGTAGCCGTTGAACTGCTCCAGCGACCAGTACTCGCTGTGGCCCGAGACGAGGTCGAGCTTGTGGCCGAGCAGCTGGGAGGGCGTCTGGTGGATCGAGACGTCCTCGGTGTAGGAGACGTCGTAGCCCTCCTTCTCCAGCCACTGCACCAGGTAGAAGTCGGGCCCGAAGAAGGTGTTGTTGCGCCGCGGATCGGCGAGCGGGCGATCGAAGGAGACCTTCACCGCGCGCGCGTCGCCGGAGATGGTGTCCGGGCCGCCGACGCTGTCGAAGTACAGCGACTTGCCGCCCCAGTCGTTGTAGGCCTCGTACGTGGCGGTCGGAACCGCGAAGAGGATGTCGGCCTTGGGCGCGCGGCTGTCGTCGCGCACCGTGAAGAAGATCGCGTTGTCGCCGCCGCCGACCGGGTCGGAGATCCGCGCCTCGTACTCGCCGGTCGCCGGCAGCGCGGCGCCGGGGATCGTGTACGTCGTGTTCCAGGCCGTGCACGACTTCTTGCCCGTGGTGGCATCGGTGGCGCTGCAGCCGGTGAAGAGGTTGTTGACGGCGACGTTGGCGTGCGAGGCGCCGGTGATGAGCCGCCCGCCGTTGTTGTTGTAGTAGCCGAGGCGGTAGACGTCGATGTTGACCGTCGACGGCGCGCTCGCGCCGTTGCGGCCGATCTTGAGCGTGACGTCGGTGCCCAGGTTGACGCTGGTCTTCGTCGCGAAGCCAGCGATGTTGGCGTTGAAGTTGACTATCCGCCAGCTGTCCGAGCCCGCTCCAGCGCAGTTGTTCTCCTGGATCACGGGGTTGTCGCTCGGGCACAGATCCGTCTGTGCGTAAGCAGGCGTAAGGGCGACGAGGCTGAACGACAGCGCGGCGCCGGTGGCGATGAGCAGCTTGCGAAGAGTCACTGGACTACCAACGGTGGGTCGGGCGCACGATGTCCGTGCGCGGACGGCGGGAAAAAGGACGAATTGAACGCATCTAACGGTCGACTTGAGATTGAGGGTTAGTCTTTTCGAGGCTACGGACGCGCCCACCCGGCGCGCAGGGGACGGAGCATCCGGGCGCGCAGCTCGCGTCGCACGAAGCGCCGGAAGTGCTCGTCGTCCACGCGCGGGCGGGAGCGCAGCGCCGCGCGCAGGTAGCCGTAGAGGAACGCGACTCCGCCGATGCCCACGGGCCACGACGCCGCGACCTTGAAGGACCGCAGGGTCACCCACAGCAGGCCGTAGTGAAGGATGTAGGCGCACTCGCCGTGGCGGGCGCGGCCGCGCAGGGTGCCGTCGGCCGTGCCGATCGGGCGGTGATGGCGCGCCACGAGGTCGCCGTAGGAGCGCGTCGCGAAGCCGCGCATGCGCGCGTAGGTCTCGTCGATCGTGTCCCAGCCCAGGCGCTCCTCGATGCCGCCGATCGCCTCGAAGCACGCGCGGCTGTAGAGCTTGAGCGCCCCGCGCACGTGATAGTCGGGCGTGCGCGCCGTGTGCCAGTCCGCGCCGTTGCGGCCCGGCTCGAGCAGCGTGCCGCCGCCGATCCCCAGCTCGGGGCACTCGGCGAAGCGCGCGAGCAGCCCCTCGAAGTAGTCGGGCGGCAGCTCGATGTCGCCGTCGAGCTTGCCGATGTGCGTGTACGCGGAGGCGTCGACGGTCGCAAGCGCCCAGTTGAAGGCGCGCGCCTCCGCGGCCAGCGCGAGGCGGTCGGGCCCGGGCTCGGTGTGCCACTCCGGGGTGGCGAGCACCCGCATGAACGGCACCTCGGCCTCGAGCTCGCGCAGCAGCTCGGGCGTCGCGTCGGTGGAGCCGTCGTCGACCGCGAGCCACAGGTCGGGCGGGCGCGTCTGCGCGGCGAGCGCGCGGGCGGTCCGCTCGATGTGCGCGGCCTCGTTGCGCAGCGGCGTGATCAGCAGGACACGGCTCTCGGTATGCACACTCGAAGAACGCCCAGCGCTGGTGCGGCCTTTCGCTGTGCACGTGTGAAAGCGGCGTAGCGCCCGGAACGTTTCTCCGACATCGATGACGCCTCTGTCGGCACTTCAGGCGGTCGCGGCCGCTCCCTCGGCCGCAACCCTCACGGCGTCCGTGATCGCTGACGACGCGGTCATGGCGCGACGGGTCGTGCGCGCGCTCGACGCCGGGGGCGTCGCGGTCCGCGGCCACGACCGCCGCCCGCACGAGGCGCTCGTGCCCGAGCTCGCCGGCGACGTCGTCGTGCTCGCGTGCGACGTCTCGCGCGCGGAGACCTCGAGCGCCCTGCGCCGGCTGCGCCACGAGCTCGGCGACGTCGGCATCGTCGTCGTCGCGCGCGGCACGCAGCACGCGCGCGTGCGCGAGATCCTCAACATCGGCGCCGACGGCTACCTCGTCGAGGAGGACCTCGAGGTCACGCTCGTCGCCGTCGTGCGCGCAGTGGCGGTCGGCCAGGTGTCGCTGCCGCGCACCCTGCGCCGCTGCATCGTGCGCCCGGCCTTCTCGCAGCGCGAGCGCGAGGTGCTCGCGCTCGTCGTGCAGGGCCTGCACAACCGCGAGATCGCCGACCGCCTCTACCTCGCCGAGAGCACGATCAAGAGCCACGTCGCGTCATCGCTCGCCAAGCTCGGCGTGCGCTCGCGCAACGAGGCCGCCGCGCTCGTGCTCGATCCCGACGAGGGACTGCGCGCGCTGGTCCTCGGGGATGGCCTCGACGGCCATCCCGCGAGGTAGCGCTTCCTCTACGGCCCGTACTGCTGCTCGGCCGGCGCCCAGTCGACGCCGCGGCCGCCGCCGATCCGGTAGTCGTCGGTGCCGAGATTCGGGAACGGCAACGAGCACGCCGTCGTCAGCCCCGTCGCCGGCCACGAGCCGCCGCGACCGCAGGTCACGTTGTTCGACGCGGTGTAGTTGGCGAACGGCGAACTGCCGTCGGGCGCCTCGACGTCGTACGTCACGTTGTTGACGAACGTGAAGCTCCCGAAGCTGCCCTCGCGCATGTACACCGCGCCGCTGCGGAACGGCGTCCACACGGTGTTGTTGGCGAAGCGCAGCGAGGTCAGCGGGCCGAAGACCTGCACCGGCGACAGCACCCAGGTCGGGCACAGGGACGCCGGCTGGCACGGCAGGTTGTGGTCGACGATCAGGTTGTCCTCCACCACGATCGTGTCGATCGGCGACGCCTGGTCCTTGACGAAGAACCCCTGGCAGTTGTTGCCGTGCAGCCAGTTGCGGCGGAACACGAGGTGGTCGCCGACCCACACGGTCTGCAGGCAGTCGTTGTGCTGGCCGTCCTCGACGACGCCGGTGATCTCGTTGCCCTCGATGAGGATGCCGACCCCGTCGCCGTCCGCGTCGTGGTAGCGGTTCAGGCGCATCGCGTCCTCGCCGAAGTTGCCGACGAACTTGTTGCCACGGATCGTCACGTCGTCGACCGTGGTCGTTGTCGTCGGCCCCGCGTCGATGCCGAAGTGACCGCCGCTGATCTTGTTGAACTGGACGGTCATGTGATTGGACCCCGGCTCGATGGTGACCTCGTCGCCAGCGACGTCGAAGCCCTCGAGCGTGAGGTGCGAGCCCGACAGGTCGGCGCCGTTGATGGTGGTCACGCCGGGCGGGGCCGACTGCACGACGACCTCGCCGGCCGGCCGCGCGTTGAGCGAGAGCCTGCCGTAGGAGCCGTTGGCCAGGCAGACGACGGTGCCGGGCGCGGCGCCGGCGACGGCGGACTGGGCCGCGGCCGTGCTCGTGACGGTCGTCGAGCACGGGCGCACGACGCGATGCTGGCCGGTCGGCGCGGGGGCCGGCGCCGGCGCCGGCGCGCCGGTCGGCTGGGCGCGCTGGACGACGAACCTCGCGACCTTCGACCGGCTGCGGTGGTGGGCCGCATCGATCGCGACGATCCGCGCGCGGTAGGACCCCAGCGGCAGGGCGCGGCCCTTGATGCGGCCGCTGAACGGGATGCTGCGCGCCCCGGCCGGCTGCCTGGGGATGACGAGCTTGCCGCGGGTGGCGTAGCGCACGCACGCGCGCCGCCTCGCCAGCGCCCGCGTCGGCGCCAGGCAGCGCCGGCCGGACCTCGACCGGCGGCCGGTGAGCTTGCGCGCGATCGCGATCTTGACCGTCGCCTGCTCGGAGAGGGTGAAGCGAACGCTCGTCGCGCCCTTGCCCTGCGCAGCGGCCTGGGCGGAGCCGACGGAGAACGTTGCGGGCGAGAACGCGAAGCCCTGGACCGTCGGCCGCTTGGCGTCGCGCTTGGCGGTCGCCGCCACCGCCGTGACCGCGAGCAGCAGCGCTACAAGGACGAATGAGATGCCGAGGCGGGTATATCGGTGAACGCCTGCCGGCCGATCGGGCATGTGGCCCTCCTGGTCTGTTTCCCCCTTTACGAATCCAGCGCAGCGGCTGTCCGGCCCAAGGCCTTCCTCCCCCCTCCTGCCGTGAGGAAAGCGCTGCCGGCGAGCCGGACTCTATCTATCCCGCTAGCGCGATGTCGTAAACGGGGTCCGACGGGCGGGGGTTTGGCGCCGCTGGGCGCGCTGAGGATGCCGTTCGGGCCGGCGCAGCGTCAGCTCAGCGCGACTTCGACGCCGTCGCCGACGTGCAGGCGCAGCGCGCGCGGCAGCGAGAAGTCGCGGTAGACCTTGGCGTCGCGCCCGACCACGCTGGCCTCCAGGCGCCCACCGAGGTGCAGGATGCTCGCCCCCGAGAGGATGATCGAGTGCTCGATCTCGGCGCCCTCGACGCGCACGCTCTCGCCGATCGACGTGTAAGGCCCGATGTAGGCGTCGACGACGCGCGCCCCGGCGCCGACGATCGCCGGCCCGCGGATGACGCTCGACTCCACGTGGGCGGTCGGGTGGACCACGACGCGCCCGTGGATGCGGTTGCTGCCGTCGGCGGTCTCGTCGACCTCGCGATCGACCTCGTCGAGGACGATCCGGTTCATCTCCAGGAGGTCCTGGACGTCGCCGGTGTAGCGCCGCCAGTCGCGCACGAGCCGCACGTGGACGCGGCCGCCGGCCTGCGGCACGTGCTCGACGACGTCGGCCAGGCCCATGCCGTCGGCACCGCCGCCGAGGGCGTGGCGCGCGCCGCGCAGGGCGCCCTCGCCGAAGAGGTAGACGCCCGCCACGCCGGTCATGCCGGGCGCGGCGTGCACGCCGGCGGCGCGCAGCAACCGGCGGCTCTCGAGCTCGGCGCGGCGCTGGCGCGCGAGCTGGCGGTGCAGGAGCAGCACGACGTCGGGCCGGCGCTCTTCGAGCAGGCAGGCGAAGGAGGAGAGCGCGTCGGCAAGCAGGCCGTCGCCGCGCTGCAGGATGAAGGGGCCGTCCTCGACGAACGCCTGCGCGGCCTGCAGCGGCGCGGAGGGCCCGCCGGCCTCGTCGATGTCGATGTGGGTCAGGTGCAGCCCCCACGGCTTGCCGTCGCCGACCGCGCCGCGGATCTCGTCCCTGCTCGCCGAGCAGCTGACGATCGCCACGTCGGCGATGCCCGCCTCGCGCATGCCCTCCAGCGCGTGGAACAGGATCGGCCGGTTAGCGATGGGGACGAGCGGAGCACTGAGCCTGGGGTCCAGCGGAGGCCTGATGGCCGTGTCGCCCGCGGAGGCGACGATCACTCCCTTGGCCTGCATCACGTACAACCAACGTCTGGTAGGACGCGTTGCTCGCGCGTGAACATCAATGCTGCGTCGACGGGGACGCTGCGTGGGCCAGGAACCGCTGCGGGCTGCCGCTGCCGTCGGCGGGCGCGACCCACACGTCGACGCCCATGTCGTAGAGCACCCGGCGGTTGTCCAGCCACTCTGCCTGGTCGTCGATCGGGCGGCGCTCGGAGAGCGCGACGTCGGCGCCGGTGCGCAGGTCGAGCACGTGCAGGCGCCAGCGCCACGGGTTGCCGTCGCGGCGCTTGTACGCGATCCGCGTGCCGTCCGGTGACAGCGACGGGCACTCGACGTTGTCGTGGATGACCTCGAGCGCGCGGGAGCTGACGCTGCCGTGCACGAGGTAGTGGTGGCCGCCGGTCTCGAGCGTCGCGTAGAAGTGGTCGCTGTCGCTGGCGAAGGTGACGCCCCAGAAGTTGAAGTCCGGGTTGTGGATGACCTTGCCGTCCTTGGTCACCGTGAACTTCTCGAGGTCGGTGATCGGGCGGCCGTCGACGAGGTCGACGAGCGTCGTGCGCGTCGAGAACTGGCCGGGCGACGCATAGCTGTCGCCGGTCACGAACGTCGTCATCGTGCCGATGCGCCCGTTGGGCGACACGCGGGCGCGGCTGGGCAGCCCGGTGAGCGTCAGCGTGTGGCGCACGCGCATCGCGCGATCGAGCACGAGCGCGCGGAAGTCCACGCCCGACCGCGCGACGGTCAGGCACAGGGCGTGCCCGCCGGCCTGGTAGAAGCGCAGGCACGCGGGGCCGCGCTGCTCGCGCGGAGTGCCGCTGCCGTCGGGGTTCACGCGGTAGATGCGGCCCTCGAGCGTCGCGCGCGCGGGATCGACCGCGCGGATGAGCACGCCCTCCGGGGCCGGCCCGGCCGCGACGGGCCCGAGCTTGACGGCCGGCCGCGCGGAGCCCGACAGCGTCGCCACCTTCGGCTCCTTGCTCGCGCCGATCGCCGCGAGGACGACGTAGGCCGCGCCGCCGAGCGCGCACAGGGCCGCCACGACGGCGACGAGCACGTTGCGGTTACGCACCAAGTGGCGCCACCTCACGGCGGGCCACCACCGCAACGGCCGCGACGATCGCGCCGGCGAGTATCGCCGCGAACGCGAGGACCGCGACGTCGACGCCGCCGAGCGTCCAGAGCGCGCCGAAGGTCACCGCGCCGACCAGGCGCGCGGTCGCGACCACGGCGGTCAGCAGACCCATGCCGCTCGCACGCAGATCCTCCGGCAGCAGCGCGCTGGCAAGCGCCATCACGACGCCGTCGGTCGCGGCGTAGAACGTCCCGAACGCGGCCAGGTAGAGCACCAGCGCGAACGGCGAGATCGACGACACCAGCAGCGAGCTGTACACGCACAGCAGCAGAACGTAGCCGCCGACGAAGACCCAGCCGCGCCCGACGCGATCGGCCAGCCGCCCCATCGGCACGGCGAGGACCATGAAGACGACGGCGGTGCCGACGAACAGCAGCGGCAGGTAGCGCGGCGCGAAGCCGATGCGGTCCTGCAGGCCGAGGTACAGGAAGCCGTCGCTCAGCGTGGCGATGGCCAGGCCGCCGACGGCCAGGGTCAGGCGGCGGAAGGCGGGCACGCGCAGCAGCCCCAGCGCGCGCGACATCGCCGCGCGCCGTGACAGCGGGTCGGCCGGCGGGGCGGGAACGTCGCGCACGAGCATCGCGATCACGGCGACGCCGACGATCGCGAAGCAGAAGCTCACGACGAAGACCGCGTCGTAGCGGCGCGGCGCGGCCGCGAGCAGCCCGAAGGCCAGCAGCGGCCCGAGCATCGCGCCGGCGGTGTCCATCGCGCGGTGCACGCCGAAGGCCGCGCCGAGCGCCTTGGGATGCGCGCTCAGGGAGATCATCGCGTCGCGGGGCGCGGTGCGGATGCCCTTGCCCACGCGGTCGGCGTAGACGACGGCGCTCAGCGCGGCGAGGCTCGAGCCGACCAGCAGCAGGCCGAGCTTGCACACCGCGGAGATCGCGTAGCCGGCGACCGCGACGGGCTTGTGGCGGCCCTTGCGGTCGGCGGCCACGCCGGCGACGAGCCGCATCAGCGCCGTCGCGCCCTGGTAGATGCCGTCGACGATCCCGAACTGCAGCGGCGTCGCGCCGAGCGCGAAGACGATGTAGATCGGCAGGATGGTCGAGACCATCTCGCTCGAGACGTCCGTCAGCAGGCTTGTGGTGCCCAGCAGGATGACCGTGCGCCCGATGTGCTCGCGGATGCGGATCCGCGGGCCCGCGGCGGCACCGGCGCGGCGGCCCTTGCCTCGGAGGACGACCTGCGCGCTCTCGACCTGGTACATGGCTCAGGCGGCGGCCGCCAGCGTGGCGGCTACGGGCTGGCCCGGCAGGCGCAGGCGCTGGGAAGTCTCGGCGGCGACCTGCTCGGCCAGCCGCACGACGGAGTCGCCGTTCAGCAGCCGCGGGTAGACCTGGCTGGCCGAGGCCAGCCCGAGGCCCTCGACGCCTGGCCAGATCGGCGCGGTGCGCGGCTGGTGCCCGCGGGCGTGCACCGGCTCGACGAGCGGCGCGCGCTGCACGGTCCACTCGACGACGTCGGCGTCGGTGAAGTCGGGGACCAGCTTGCGCAGCATCCCGGTGAAGCGCTCGTAGATCGTACGATCGTCGGCGCGGAAGGTCTCCGACGAGGCCTCGCAGTACTTCGGCAGGTAGGCGAGCCGCAGCCCGTCGGTGTGCTCGGTGCCGACGACGTGCGAGGTCTCCACCACCGTCGTCATCGGCGTCGGGTCGCAGATGTTGACCGAGTAGTACGGCGTCAGCGAGCGGCGCAGCTTGAGGATCAGGCAGACGACGCCCAGGTAGCGGCGCGGGTAGGCCTCGAGCAGCACGTCGCCGACCTCGCCGGGGATCAGGCGCTTGAGCGCGGGCGGCTGCAGGGTGGCGATCGTCAGGTCGAAGCGCTCGGCGGCGCCGTCGACCATGACGCCGGCCACGCGGCCGTCCTCCCAGACCAGGCCCTCGACGCCGGCGTCGACGCGGACGTCGGTGCCGAGCTCGCGGGCGCGGGCGCCCGCCGCCTCGATGAGGCGCTCGTGGCCGCCGCGCAGGCAGCCCATCGTCTCGCCCGAGCCCTGCGAGGTGCGCGCCGAGCGCATGCGGTTCGTGCGCGCCCACATGTAGGTGGCCGGCAGCTCGCCGTGCTCGGAGTCGAAGCGCGAGTCCAGCAGCGGGCGCCAGATGCGCTCGTAGACCTTGGCGCCGCAGTGGCGACGCAGCCAGCGCTCGAGCGACACGTTCTCCAGCGCGCCGTAGTCCTTGCGCAGCTGGCACTGGGCCACGAACCACGCCAGGCGCGCGCGGCCCAGCGGCGACAGCGGCGGGAACTTCGCGAAGTCGGCCAGGCCGTTGAACGGGTGCATCTTGCCGTCGGCGAAGAAGCCGACGCCGACCGGCGAGAAGCTCAGGTGCTCGCGCAGGTCGAGCTCGTCGACGAGCGACAGCATGCGCTCGTCGGAGGGCACGATGACGTGGTAGAAGCGGTCGATCCGGTGGCCGTTGAAGTCGAAGGCGCCGGCCAGGCCGCCCAGCGACGGGCCGCGCTCGAGCAGCGTCACGCGCGCACCGGCCTGCTGTAGGCGCAGCGCGAGGACGGTGCCGAGGACGCCGCCCCCGACGATGCCGACGCGCGCGGTCACGCCGCCTCCTGCAGGTGCGCGCGGCTCGTCGTGACCGGCGGCTCGCCGGCCAGCGGCGAGAGCGGCGGCGGCTGGATGCGGCCGACGAGGTGCGCGGCGACGAGGCGGCCGTAGGCGATGACCGTCGGCTTGAGGTTCATCTTCGAGACGCCGAGGCGGCGGCTCCAGTCGTTGACCGTCGCGACCTCCTCGACCTTTGCGCCGGCGTTGTAGAGCTTGAGCAGCAGCTCGACGTTGGCGGCGAAGCCCGGCTCGCGCACGAGCAGCCAGCCGTAGGTCTCGGCCGCGCGGCGCAGCATCCCGGCGCGGTAGACGCGGTACAGCGACGACATCGTGTGCAGCTCCTTCATCCCGCCCAGGTAGCGGAAGGTGTTGGAGACCGCCTTGGAGGCCGACAGCCGCCACGGGGCGACGCCGACGATGCGCCCGCCGGGCGCGTAGACCGACGCGAGGACGAGGTCCGCGCCCTGGTTGAACTTCGCCAGCATCTGCGGGAGGTCGTCGAGGTCGGAGGTGTTGTCGGCCTCGATCGTGACGATCGCGTCGCCGTCCTGGGCCTCGCCGAGCGCGGCGCGCAGGCCCGAGTTGATCGCCGTGCCCAGGCCGCGGTTGACCTTGTGGCGCACGATCGCCAGGTGCAGGTCCTGGCGGTGGGCCTCGATGACCTCCGCCGTGCCGTCGGACGAGCCGTCGTCGACGAAGATGATGCGCGCGCCGAGCTCCCGCGCGCGCGGCGCGAGGTCGGCCATCAGGTTCGGGATGTTCTCGGCCTCGTTGTAGGCCGGGATGACGAAGCGGATCACTGTTCGTTCCTCACTTAGGCGGCGACCGCGAGCGGCGCCGGGCTGGGCATGTCGAGGAGGGTCACGGGGCGGGAGTTGGCGGCCGAGTCGCGCACGGCGAGCGCGGCGATGAGCGCGCGGCAGCCGTCGTAGGCCGAGATCGGCTCGGGCGTGTCGTCGCGCAGGCAGGCGGCGAACGCCTCGAGCTCGGCCTTGAGCGGCTCGACGCGGCGAAGGGCGAAGCGCAGGGCGGCGCCCTCGGCGTCGCCGCGGATGCGGGCGAGCTCGTCCCAGCCGGACTGCGAGGTCGTCGACTCGGTGAACCAGACGTCCTGGGTCAGGTAGGAGGCGGTCAGCATGCCGCCCTCGCCGATGACCGAGATCTCGCGGCGCTTCTCGGGCGTCAGCCAGTTGACGTCGAGCAGGCCGAACGGGCCGTCGTCGCCGAAGCGCAGCAGGCAGGTGATCATGTCCTCCTGCGAGGGGTGCGAGCACTGCGCCCCTTCGGCGTAGACGCGGCTGATGTCGCGCCCGAGGACGAACTGCATGATGTCGAGGTCGTGCGTGGCCAGGTCGATGGCCACGCCCGCGTCCTGGATGCGCAGCGGCATCGGGCCCACGCGCGTGGCGTGGACGCGGAAGACCTTGCCGATGCGCCCGTCGGCGACGAGCTCGGCGAGCTTGCCGACCGCCGGGTTGAAGCGCTCGACGTGGCCGACCATCAGCTTGACGCCGGCGGCGCGGGCGGCGGCCGCCATGCGCAGGCCGTCCTCCAGCGTGGTCGCGATCGGCTTCTCGACGAAGACGTGCTTGCCGGCCGCGATGGCCTCCAGCGCGATGCTCGCGTGGTGCTGCGACGGCGCGGTGATGCAGATCGCGTCGACGTCGCGGCGCTGCACGAGCTCCTTGGGGCTGCGGAAGTGGGCGATCGGCCGGCGGCCGATGCGCTCCTTCGCCAGCGCCTCGTTGGGCTCGGCGATGCCGACCACGTGCGCTCCCTCGATGTGCTCCCACGTCTCCAGGTGGTAGGTCCCCATCCGGCCGACGCCGACGATTCCGATCGCCAGATCGCTCATGCTGCTTCCTCCAGCTCGCTCCCTGCCAGTTCCACGACGAGCTCCGCAATGCGATGCGCGGCGCGGCCGTCTCCGAAGATCTGCGGGCGCTCGGCCGGCCGCGGGCGGGCCAGCGCCGCGGCGAACGCCTCGGGGTCGACGCCGACGAGCGTGTTCCAGCCGGCGGCGACGGTGTCGACCCACTCGGTCTCCTCGCGCAGCGTGATGCACGGGACGCCCCACAGGTAGGCCTCGCGCTGGACGCCGCCGGAGTCCGTCGCGATCGCCTGGGCGCCGCGCTCGAGCTCGAGCATGCGCGTGTAGGGCACCGGCGCGACGAGGTCGACGTTGCCCGGGACGTCCAGGCCCCAGGTCTTGAGCGCCGCGCGCGTGCGCGGGTGGACCGGGAAGACGACGCGCCAGGGCGAGCGAGCCAGGCAGTCCAGGACCGCCTGCAGGCGCTCGGGTGCGTCGGTGTTGTAGTTGCGATGGACCGTGGCCAGCAGGAACTCGCCCTCGGCGGGCACGACCTGCGGGCGCCAGCGCTCGAGCGTGTCGCACAGCGGATCGCCGGTGACCTCGACGCGCCCCGCGACGCCCTCGGCGAGCAGGTTCGCGCGCGCGCCCGGCGTGGGCGCGAGCAGGAGGTCGGCGAGACGATCGGTCTCGATGCGGTTGTGCTCCTCGGGCATGTCGTCGCGGTAGGACCGAAGGCCGGCCTCGACGTGCACGAGCGGGATGCCGGCAGCGACCGCCGCGCGGGCGCCCGAGAGCGTCGCGTTGGTGTCGCCGCGGACGACGACCGCGTCGGGCCGCTCGATCGCGATGACCTCGGCCAGGCGCTCCTGGCCCAGCTGAAGCTGCTCGTCGCGCGGGCGCGAGCCGACGCCGAGGTTGTGGTGCGGCTGCGGCAGGCGCGTCGCGTGGATGTGGGCCTCCGACATCGCCTCGTCGTAGTGCTGTCCGGTGTGGACGAGGATCTCGTCGGCGATCGCGGTCAGCGCCTCTGAGACGGGCGCGGCCTGCATGATCTCGGGCCGCGCGCCGATGACGGAGAGGATGCGGGTTCGTCCTTTCATCACCCGATGAACGGGGCGTCGAGGGCATTCCTTCCGCGCCGTTGCGCGGGGTTTGAGGGCCGTCCGGGGGCCGCGGGTTGCGCGCTCTCCGCGCCACGCCGGCCGCCCCGCGCGGCCAGGGCAGTGAGGGGTCAGGCCTCTCCGCCCGCGCCACCGCCCGCGGGGGTCCCCGTGCGCGGTGTCTGCGCAGCGGCGCGCGTGTGTCGGCACAGGGCGCGCGTGTTTCGCAACACCTTCACGCGTTCGCATACCGAACGTCGACTCCGTCGCGAATATCGCGACGGAGTCGACACTCGATTGCACGCGCGCCCGTTGGGCCGGCCGAAGTGTTGCGAAACACGCACAGCCAGCGGCCCGCGCCGCCCGCCGCTCGCGACGAGGCACGACGCCACGACGGCGCGACCCCAGCGGCTTCTCCCCCTCGGTGCCCCGGCCGCGCAGCGCCGCCGAACGCCGCGCGGACGACCAGCTGACCGCAGCCTCAGGCCCGCGGCTCCCGATGCCCAGGCGCGTACGTCGCCCGGATGCCGTTGGCCATCTCGATGGCCTCCGCCTGCGAGTGGACGCCGAGCTTGCGCAGGATGCGCTTGACGTGGGTGCGCACCGTGTCGCGCGCGACCACCAGGCGGTCGGCGACCTCGTCGACCGACAGGCCGCCGCACAGCAGGTCGAGGACCTCCCACTCGCGCGACGTCAGGCTGCTGCGCACCGGGCGCACGCCGAGGCCGCCGTCGGGCAGCGCGCGCAGGCGCTCGATCAGCCGGCGGGCGACGGCCGGGGCGAGCACCGGCTCGCCGTCGGCGGCCGAGCGCACGGCGGCGACGAGGTGGTCGAGCTCGAGGCCCTTGACGAGGTGGCCGTCGGCGCCGGCGCGCAGGCCGATCATGCCCAGCTCGGCGTCCTGGGAGCTCGTCAGCAGCACGACGCTGACCTCGGGCGCGCGGCCGGCGATCGCGCGCGTGGCCGAGATGCCGTCCATGCCGACCATGACGACGTCCATCAGCACGACGTCGGGGCGGAAGTGGACCGCGAGGTCGATCGCGTCGCGGCCGTTGTCGGCCTCCGCGATGACGACGATGCCGGCGTCCTGCAGCGCCGCCCTGACGCCGCTGCGGAAGACGGCGTCGTCGTCGGCGATCACGACGCGCGGTGCGGCGGGCCGCAGCGACTCGGCGCCGTGGCTCGAGGTCATGGCGCGCAGTATGGCGCCGCGCGACGACGCGCGGGGAACGCGCGTCAGGCCGCGCAGTGCCGGCGGCCCACCTCGCACACCGCGACCACCGCGGCCGTGAGGTCCGTCGTCTTCGGCAGGTGCAGCGCGATCTCGTGCACCGCGTCGCCGGCGACGTCGGCGGGCTGGTGGCCCGAGAAGGTGACGATCGACGCGTGCGGCGCGACGCGCCGCAGGGCCGAGAGGAGCGCCTCCGCCGGCGGCCCGGGCATCTCGAGGTCGAGCACGACGACGTCCGGCTGGGTCCGCGCGGCGCTCGCCAGCGCCCCGTCGCCGTCGCCGGCCTCGCCGACGATCGTGACGTCGTCCTGGGACTCGAGGGCGGAGCGCAGCAGCGACCGCATCTCGGCGGTGTCGTCGCAGAGCAGGATGCGCACCGTCACGCCTCGGACGGAAGCGTGAAGATCACCGCCGTCGCGCCGTCGTCGTCCTGGTGCAGCGCGATCGTCCCGCCGTGGCGCTCGACGATGCGCCGGCTCACGTTGAGCCCGACACCGGCGCCGACCAGCGGCCCGCGGCCGCGCGCCTTGGCGAACGGCGCGAACGGCTCGCCGGTTGCCGGGGTCCCGTCGTCGCGCAGCTCGACGCGCACCATCCCGTCGGCGAGCTCGCCCTCGACCTCGACGGTCCGCGCGCCGGCCGAAAGCGCCACCCGCAGCAGGTGCGTGAGCAGGCGCGCGACGAGCTCGCGGTCGGCGCGCGCGACCGGCAGCGGCTCGGCCGCGCGGACCTCCGTCGCGGCATCCGCGAGCTCGCCGGCGAGACGCTGGCGCGCGGTGGCCAGCGCCTCGTCGAGCGCGACGCGCTCGCTCGCGGGCTCGGCGCGGCCGACGGCCGCGAGGTCGAGCAGGTCGTCGACGAAGCGCTGAGCGCGCTCGGTCCCGGCACCCAGGCCGCGCAGGGCGTCCTCGAGCTCGGGGTCGCGGTCGCCGCGCTGCTCGAGCACGACGAGGTAGCCGCGCAGGAGCGCAACCGCCTCTCCGAGCTGATGCGCGGCCTGCGCGGCGTAGGCGTCGAGGTCCGTCTCGGCCGGCGGCTTGGCGGTGGGTGCGTGGGGTCCGTCTGCGTGCGCGGTCGGCGTCACGCCTCGGCCAGCCCGTCCAGGACGAGCCCCGAGCGCAGCCCGGAGGCCGCCTTGATCGCCTCTTGCCGCGAGCGGACACCCAGCTTGCGCAGGACGCTCTTGATGTGCGAGCGCACGGTCTCGACGGACAGCACGAGCGCGTCGGCGATGTCGTCGGTCGAGTGCTCCTGGCAGAGCAGGTCCAGGACCTCCCACTCGCGCGGCGTCAGCGGGCTGCGCACCGGCCGCATGCCGGCGCCGTCCTCGCGGACGCGGCGCATCCCCTCGATCAGGCGCATGGTCAGCGCGCGCGAGACGACGGCCTCGCCGTCGCGGGCGCAGCGCAGTGCGCGCGGGAGCGCCTCGACGCCCACGCTCTTGCACAGGAAGCCCGAGGCCCCTGCGCGCAGCGTCATGAGCCCGACCTCCTCGCTGTCGGACGAGGTCAGCATGACCACCCGCACGTCAGGCGCCTTGTCGACGATCTGACGCGTGGCGGCGACGCCGTCCATGCCCGGCATGACGAGGTCCATCACCACGACGTCCGGCTTGTAGTAGACGCTCAGCTCGACCGCTTCGCGCCCACCGCCGGCCTCGGCGATGACCGTGATGCCGGCCTCCTGCAGAACGTCGCGCAGCATCCGGCGCGCGAGCGGATCGTCATCTACGACGACGACGCGCAGCGCCTCGTCGTCCTCACGCGGCCCCCCGGCCACGTGCTCCATTTGCGACATGTTGCCCCCCCGGTGAGTTTGCCCCTAGAACCGGTGCCGCCCATGTCTGGCGACAGTAGTGCCACCCATCTCGAGTGGCCTGGGTCATGAAACTGCACGGCGAGCAACCCGTGGGGGTACTTTTCTACCCTAGGGACGCGCGGGCGGTCCCCTGGGGGGTAGACGGGGAACCGCCCGGCGGCCGCAGGGGCGACGTAGGAGGCAATCAGCGCGACAGCCGCCCAGCCGCGAGTGCGACAGGCGCACGATCGGGAGGGCGTCGTGCCGCAAGGACCGTGCGCCGCCAACGTAGCCCTCAGCCCCGACGGGCCGCGGGTGACTTGCATTCGCGTCGGCGGGGGGAAGTCGGTGCGGCGAGTGGGGTACGAACTTCCCCACCGCGTGGTGTAATGCCTCCGCTTTCATTCGGCACGTACTCAACCAACGATAAGTCGCAAACCCGGGGGGGTTCAGGGAATGGTCGGTGAGGATGCCGACAGGGGCAATTCCCGTCTGGAGCTGAGGGCGAGCCGGCGCGCCGGTAGCGCGCGGCGTCACGATCTGGAGGCCGGATCGTTGGCGAGCTGGTCGCGCGCGCTCGACGACCAGCGGCGCGAGCTGCTGGCCGGGGTCGGCCATGAGCTCAAGACGCCGCTGTCGATCGTGCTCGGGCTCTGCGGGCGCCTGCTGGCGACCGAGCTGCACGACAGCCAGGCCGAGGACGTCGAGCGCGTCCGCGCAAACGCCTACGTGCTGCTCAAGCGCGTCGAGGAGCTGCTGCAGGTCTCCCGCCTGGACGGCGGGCATCTCGAGCTCGAGCTTCGTGACGTCGACGTCGCGCCCCTGGTGCGCGCCAGCTGCGAGGGCTTCGCCAGCGTGGCCGAGCTGCGCGAGCAGCGCCTCGTCGTCGAGGCGCCGGCCGAGCTGCGCGCGTACGTCGACGAGGAGAAGCTGCTGTCCGTCGTCTCCAACCTGCTGGCCAACGCGCTCAAGCACGCGCCACGGGGCGGGATCGTGCGCTGCACGGTGGCGGCCTGCGGCGACCGGCTGCGCATCGAGGTGGCCGACAGCGGGCCCGGGGTCGCCGACGGGCTGCGCGAGGAGATCTTCGAGCGCTACCGCCTGGGCGCGGGCAGTGCCGCGCGGCCCGCCGGGACCGGGCTCGGCCTCGCCATCGTGCGCGACCTCGTCGCCCTGCACCGCGGCATGGTCCGGCTCGCCGACGCGCCCGAGGGCGGCGCGCTGTTCGCGGTCGACCTGCCGCTGCGCGCCGACGCCACCCCTGGCTCGGCGTCCACGCACGCCCCGCCGCCGCCGACGATCAACATCGCCGAGCGCCAGCGCCCGACGGTCGAGCGCCTGCGGGCCGAGCTGGCCGCCGACGGCCGGCGCGGAGCGACGCCGACGCCGGCGCAGCTGGGCAGCGATCGCCCGAGCACGCTGATCGTCACTGCCGACGCCGAGCTGGGCGCGTTCGTCCAGGAGCTGATCGCGCGCCGCTACGACGTGCGCCACGCGGCCGATCCGCTGCAGGCTGCGCGGGTCATCGCGGCGGGCCGGCCCGACGCGGTGCTGCTCGACGCCGCCGCCGGGGTCGGCGCGATCGCCGCGCTGCGCCGCCGGCTGGCCGAGGTGCCGCTGCTGACCTTCGCGGCCTCGCCCGAGGACGTTCCCGCGCTCATCGGCGCGGGCGCGCATGACTGCGTCGTCAAGCCGTTCGCCGCCGAGGAGCTGCAGGCGCGCCTCGACGCCCTGGTGGCCCGTGGCCGCGCCGCGGCCCGCCGCGAGACGACGCTCGCGGGGCTCGATCGCGCGTTCCACGCCGCGCCGGCGGCGATGGCGCTCATCTCCGCCGAGGGGCGGCTCGTGCGCGTCAACCGCGCGCTGTGCGCGCTGCTTGGCTTCACCGCCGAGGAGCTGCTGCAACGAACCGTGCACGACCTGACCCATCCGGCCGAGCTGGGCGACGAGGAGTCGCGCCGGCGGCTGGTGCTCCAGCGGCGGGTGATCGTCGATCGCGGGACGCGGCGGCTGGCGCGCGCCGACGGGTCCTACCTGCAGGTGTCGGCCTCGGCCTCGCTCGTCGACGACGGCGACGCCGAGCCCAGCCTGCTCTGGCACCTCAGCGACGCCGTCGACGAGCAGCCCACAGGGGGCGCCGGGGTCCTCTCCGGGCCGCCCGGGCGGCGCTCGTTCGAGCGCGCCGTGCGCCATCAGCTCCTGCGCTGCCGGCGCTACGGCGAGCAGGCGGCGCTCGTGCGCTGCTCGCTGGACGGGCTGCCCGAGGTGCGCTCCATGCACGGCACCGACGTCGCCGACCGGCTCACGGCAGCGATCCTCGACGCGGTGCGCCGGCGCCTGCGCAGCACCGACGTCGTGGCCTACGTCGACGACAACGAGATCGCCGCGCTGCTCGCGCACGCCGACCTCGACGCGGCCAACACGACCGCCGAGGCCATGCGCGAGGCCGCCGAGAGCCAGCGCGTCACCACGGCGGAGGGCCCGGTCGGCACGGGCGCGGAGGTCGGCGTGGCGTCGCTGACGCGCGCCGGGTCACCCGGCCGCGCGTTCGTCGACGCGGGCCTGGCCATGCACGCGCGCGCCGGCGACGACGGCGCGCCGCGGCTGCGGCGCTTCCGCCGCCCGGCGAGCGCGCGTAACGACCTGCGCCTCGGGCGTCCCTAGGAGGTCAGCTGGCGCTGCTCCTCGCCCGGCTCCAGGCCGGGCTCGGAGTGCGCCGCGCGCAGCTCGTAGGCGGCGCGGGCGTCCTTGTCGGCGCCCAGGAGGACGCGGTCGGCCTTCATCGCGCGGGCGATGCCCTCGCTGAGGCGCCGCGGCAGCACCGCGGCCGCGCGATGGGTGTGCCGGCTGGAGCGCGGCAGCCAGACCTCGACCACGCCGCGCTTGAGCGCGTCGACGATCGCGTCGGCGACGTCGGCGGGCTCGAGCTTCTTCATGCCGCGCGCGTCCTGCGTGCCGCCGCCGAGCTCGGTCTTGACGACGAACGGCATGACGTAGCTGAGCTCGACGGCCGAGCCCTCGATGCGCAGCTCGCCGCGCACCGCCTCGGTCAGCCCGATGACCGCGTGCTTCGTGGCCGAGTACGTCGCCCCACCGGGTGCTCCGTACTTGCCGGCCTGCGAGGCGATGTTGACGACGTGGCCCCGATTGCGGGCCATCATCCGCGGCAGCGCGATCTTCATACCGTGGATGACGCCGTGCAGGTTGATGTCGATCATCCGCCGCGCGGTCGCGTCGTCCTCGTCGAGGAAGCGCCCCAGCGGCATGATCCCGGCGTTGTTGACGAGCACGTCGAGCGGCCCGAACCGCTCCTCGGCCGCGTCGACGAACGCCTCGAACGAATCGCGCCTGGTCACGTCGAGCTCGAAGCCCGCGGCGTTGGGACCGAGCTCGGCCGCCGCCGCCTCGGCCAGCTCGACGTCGAGGTCGCCGATGGCCACCTTCATGCCCTCGCGCACGAAGGCCTGCGCGGTGGCCTTGCCGATGCCACGGGCGGCACCGGTGACCGCGGCGACCTGGCCGACGAGGATGCGGGGCTGTTTGGCCATGGTGCGGAGTGTCCTCCTGCAAGCGAAAAGTGAACGATGCGTCACCTACGCTAGCGGAACCGGGTCACCGGCTGCGCGCCAGCGCCAGCCGCAGCGCCTCGACGTCGGCCCGGAGGCGATCCTCGGGCATCGGCCCGGGGTCGGGATCCGGGAACGGGAACGGCCAGCCCGGCCGCGGATCGTCGGCGTAGCGCGGCACGACGTGGGTGTGCAGGTGGGGGACCGCGTTGCCCAGCAGGTCGTAGTTGAGCTTGACCGGCCGCAGGACGTCCTCGAGCGCGCGGCCGACCCGGAGGACCTCGCGGCCGTAGGCGGCCGCCTCGGCGTCGGTGAGCTCGGTCGGCTCGACCACGTGGCGCCCGCGCCAGACGACGATCGACAGGCCGCGCTGGATGTCCGCGCGCACGAGGTACGCATCGGAAACGGCGCCGGCGAAGTACCGGATCCCGACCGCCGCGGACTCGGGCCGGCCCTCCTCGCACGACGGGCAGCCGTCGCCCGCGCGCCACGCATAGAACTGCTCAGACCATCTCACCGACCGAGACTACCCCCGGCTAGGATCGCCGCTTCATGCCCGAGACCGCGCACGAGATCCACGCCCGCGCCGCCGGCGCTCTGCGCAAACCACCCGTCGAAGATTGGGACACCTGGCCGTTCGAGGGACCCGTGCGCGCACGCCCGCTGGCCGCGCCGGGCGACGAGCCCGTGCGCGACGGCGAGGGCGGCGTCGACTGCAGAGCCTGCGCGAAGCCCGACAGCGACTACGTGTGGACGGACGATCGCTGGCGGCTCATGACGGTGGAGCGCAGCGGCCTGCCGATCGTCCTGATCCTCGAGCCGCGGGCCCACTTCGACGGCCCGGCCGACCTGCCCGACGACCTCGCGCGAGAGCAGGGCGTCATGCTCGGCCGAGTCGAGCGCGCCGTCCTCTCGGTCGGCGAGATCGGCCGCGTCCACATCGGACGCTGGGGCGAGGGCGCCGCGCACCTGCACTGGTGGTTCATCGCACGGCCCGCGGGCCTGCCGCAGCTCGCGAGCAGCATGGCCGAGATCTGGGACGAGGTGCTGCCGCCGACGCCGCCCGACGTCTGGCGCGAGAACGTCGCGCGGGTCGTCGAGGCGATGCGCCGGCGCTGAGGGGTCGCAGCCGCGTCCCACATGTATCTGTGGCCGGCTGCGGCGCTCCTCACGAGAGATGCGCAGACTCGACATCGACCAGGACATCGCCGCCGACGTCGCGCCGCCGAGCGCGCCGGCCCGCGTGCTGGAGGACTGGGGTCAGCTGATCTCCTTCCAGCCCGAGTTCGTCGTGCGGCCCACGAGCATGGACGAGCTGAAGGCCGTGCTCGAGCGGATCCACGGCGGCGCGCTCGGCGCAGGACGCGTGCGCGTGCCCGGATCGCTGCACTCGTGCTCGGAGATCGTCGTCTCCGACGCCCTGCTCGACACCTCCGGCCTCCCGAAGGCCATGGACTTCGACGCCGACGACGCGGCCGTGATCGCCACGGCGAACGTGACGCTGCACGAGTTCCTGGCCGAGCTCGGGCGCCGCGGCAAGTCGCTCACCGCGACCGGCGGCACAGACCACCAGACGCTCGCCGGGCTCATCTCGACCGGCACGGCACCGGCGAGCTCGCGGCACTCGCTGTACGAGCTGCTGGACTGGGTCGAGCTCGTCACCGTCGATCGCGCCACCGGGCGCGCGGTGGAGCGCCGCATCGCGCGCGGCGACGCCGACTTCCCGGCGGTGGTCTGCTCGCTGGGGCTCCTCGGCGTGCTCACGCGCGTGCGCTTCCGCCTGGTCGACGAGCGCCACTTCTCCGTGGTCCAGAAGGTCATCCATCTCGACGACGTCCTGGCCGACCTCGACGCGACCTCGGCCAAGTACGACTTCTGGCGGGTCAACTGGATGCCCAAGAGCGAGAAGGCGCTGCTCTGGGCGGCCTCCGCCGTCCCGCGCGAGCAGTCCAAGCCCGACGGCGACTACCCGGCCGACGTGGCCGAGCACGTCCTCGACGTCGTCTTCAAGGTGCTGGACAAGCTGGGCGACACCGGGCCGCTGCTGACCGGCGTGCTGGACGTCGTCTACAACCTGCTCGCCTTCACCTACAAGGACAGCCACGCGACGGGACCGCTGCGCAACATGCTCCCCGTCGACCGCCGCGCCCCGCTGCACGTGGCGATGGCCGAGTGGAGCTTCCGCCCGCAGGACGTGCACCGCGTGATCGACGAGTGCCGCATCTACTTCGACCGCCGCGGCTGGCCGAACATCCCGACGGAGATCGAGCTGACCCGCGTCGACGGCAACCTCATGTCGGCATGGAACTGGGACGGCCTGCGCTACATCGTGAAGTTCAACTTCATGTACCTCACCGAGGTGTGCACCAAGCCGGGCGAGAAGGCCGCGATCTACACGCACCTGCGCGGGCTGTGGGAGCACCTGCAAGTTGCCGGCATTGCGTTCAAGGCACACTGGGGAAAGATCAACTTCATCGACCCTGATTTTGTGTCACACAACCACCAGTTCGATGCGTTCAGGCCGCTGGTCTCGCCAATGTTCGTCAACGAGTATCTGGCGGAGCGGCTCGGCTCGATGTAGCGGCAAGCGCGTGCGCGGCCTCCTCGAAGCTTCGGTAGATCTGCTGGGAGAGCTTGGCCTCTGCGAACGCGCGGCCGAGCTTGCGGCGCAGGAAGGCGTCGGTCGAGTAGCGCGTTGAGGACAGGAAGTAGCGCCGTTCGTGCTCGCGGACCATCTGAAAGAACCGGGGCGCCGCCGCGCGTCCGAGCTCGAAGTTGTCGTAATTGACGACGAGATCCACGCGACGGCCGAGTGCTTGGAGGCGCCGGCCGAGGAAGGCCGCAAGCTCCAGGACCTCGTCGAGTGACTGCAGTGTGAGGCCCTCGAAGTTGATGAAGACGAGGTTCTTGTCCGCGTCTTCATGGAAGCGTTCGTCCAGAGTCAGCGGTGAGCGCCGACCCAGTCCGAGCGGTGTGTCGGTGAAGATGGCCACGTCCATCTCGCGCAGGTGCGGCGAGATGTGAGGGCGAAAGCCCATGCGGGCCAATACATCGCGCTCGATATCCACCCCGGGTGCGATCTCGACGAGCTCGGGGCCGTCGCCGCCGAGCCGCAGCACGCAACGTTCGGTGATGTACAGCACCGGTTGGCCCATTGCCTGGGCGCGTTCACCGCTGAACGTGACGTGCCCAACCTCGTCGACGAACTTGGCTACCGCGCCCTCGCGGCGAACGTGCAGCCGGCCCTCGCCGACCACGATGTCGGCGCCCGCCGTGAAGGTTCCGAGGAAGAACAGATTGCGGGCGGCCTGGCTGATGTTGATGAACCCGCCCGCGCCGGCGAGGCGCCGACCGAAACGGCTGACGTTGACGTTGCCGAAACGGTCAGCCTGCGCCATGCCCAAGAACGCCTGATCCAGTCCCGCGCCGTCGTAGAAGTCGAACTGGTAGGGCTGGTCGATGATCGCCTGCGCATTGCTGGCTGCGCCGAAGCTCAGGCCACCGGCCGGTACGCCGCCGATCGGACCGGCCTCGACGGTCAGCGTGATCAAGTCGAGGATCCCCTCCTCGCCGGCGACGGTGGCGATGCCCTCGGGTATCCCGATCCCGAGGTTCACGACCGAGTTGATCTTCAGCAGCATCGCGGCACGGCGCGCGATCACCTTGCGCGCGTCCAGCGTGGTCGCAGCCGGCACCTCCGACCCGACCCGGACCTCGCCCGAGTAGGCGGGGTTGTACGTCTCCGCGAAGGTCTGCATGTGATCGGCGGTGCCGCCGGCGACCACGACGCCGTCGACGAAGATGCCGGGGATGCGGACGTCGTGCGGTGCCAGCGCGTGACGGGTCGTCACTTGCTCGACCTGCACGAGCACGATCCCGCCCGAGTTCTTCGTGGCCTGCGCGATCGAGAGAGCGTCGAGCGTCGCGGCCTCGTGCTCCATCGTCACGTTGCCCCGCTCGTCAGCGGTCGTGCCGCGGAGGAACGCCACGTCGATCGGGCGGCGCGGATAGAAGAGATATTGCTCGCCGTCGAGCTCGATGATCCGCACCACCTCCTCCGTCGACGCCGCGTTCATCCGACCACCCTCGCTGCGCGGATCGACGAACGTGCCGAGCCCGACGCTCGTGATCAGTCCCGGCCGGCCGGCGGCCGTCTCGCGGAAGAGGTGCGACACCACGCCCTGTGGCAGGCAATACGCCTCGATCCGCCCGTCGAGCGCGAGCTCGCCGAGGGCGGGCACAAGCCCCCAGTGCGCCCCTATCGCGCGCCGCACGAGCCCTTCGCGGGCGAGGCGGTTCAGTCCGCGTTCGCCGCCGTCCCCCTGCCCGGCGGCGAACACGAGCGTCAGGTCGCGCGGCGCGCCGGTTTCCTCGAAGCGCTCGGCAAGCGAGACCAGGAGCAACTCGGGAACGCCGATCCCGACGAAACCCCCGACCGCCAGCGTGTCGCCGTCGAGGATCAGCTGCGCGGCCGCATCGGGCGTGATGACCTTGGTTGGCCGCCCAGCCGTCACGACGCCACGCTATCCCATCCCGCGCGGCTGACCGGCGCGGCGCGCAGCGCCTACGGAATGAACTCCGGGCCCTTGTCCGTGAACGCCTTGCGGAACTCGCGCATCGCGCCGATCGACTGCGTCGTGAGCTGTGGGCAGGTGATCGACTTCGTCCACGCCGTTGCCGCGAACGGGGCCGGCATCTTCGTGTCGTTCTCGAAGAACAGGACGTGGTAGCCGGCTGAGCCGTTGAGCGGCTCCTCGGCGAGGCGGCGCAGCTGGTTGACCTGGGCGGCCGGGGTGCCGGGCTTGTACTGGAACTCGACGCGGCCGTGCTCGAGCGAGTGGACGAAGTTCTCCTTGGGCGGCGAGTTGCTCGTCCGGTAGAAGCCGTCCTGGGCCGGCGTCGGGTTGTGGTTGCCCGAGGTGGGCGGGTTGGTCTTGTAGTTGACGGCGCCCGCCGTGTGCGTGCGGCCCTCGGACTTGAAGGACGAGAAGGTGCAGCCGGCGGCCTTGGCGTCGGCGGCGAGCTTGGTCGTGTCGACGGTGTCGCCCTTGCTGCCGCCGCCGGCGAGCACGACGACCGCGACGACCGCGATCACGGCCAGGCCGAGGATGGCCCCGGCCCCGATCTGCAGGGTGCGCTTGCGCGCGGCGGCACGCTGCGCCTCCTGCTCGCGGGCGAGGCGCTCCTGGCGCCGGCGTTCCTTCTCCTCAGCACGGCTGGACATCTGGCGGCGGTGAAGACTAGGCGACGCGGCGGCCGCGCGACGCACGGCGGCCGCGTGGCTTCCAGCAGGAGTCGAGGAAGTCGGCGATCTCGCCGGTCAGGCGCTCGGGGCTGATGCGCAGCTCGAGGATCGAGTCGGCCTCCACGAGCGTCGCGTTGGGCAGCTCCTCCACGAGCGCGCCGGAGTCGCTGAACGGGTGGACCGGATCGCGCTGGTGGCCGATGACGAGCGTCGGCGCCTGCAGCGTGCGGCGCAGCGCCTTGTGCGGCGCGGTGCGCCCGAAGAACAGCCCTTGCAGGACGGCCGCGCTCGGCCCAGGGTCCTGGCGGATCGTGTCCAGGCCGACGTCGAGCAGCAACGGACCGCGGCCGGACGGCACCAGGCGCGCCCCGCGCGCGACGAGCTTCATGAGCGGCTCGCCGAAGGTCAGCGCGATCAGCAGCGGCGTGAAGGCGATCGCGACGGCGAGCAGCGCGTTGTCGAGCACCGGCATCTCGACGATCATGCCGCGCACGCGCTCGGGCGCGTGCGCGGCCGCCTCGAGCGTCGAGTTGGCGCCAAGCGACGTGCCGCCCAGAACCGCCTCGTCGACCTCGAGATGGTCGAGCAGGGCGATCATCTGCTCGCCGAAGAAGCTCATCGAGTACTGCGTCATGTCGCGCGGGCGGTCCGACCGCCCATGGCCCAGGAGGTCGAGCGTGACGACGCGGTTGCCGCGCTCGGCCAGCGAGCCCGCCAGCGGCTCGTGCATCTTCTGCGAGAGCAGCAGCCCGTGGACGAGCACGCACGTCCGCGGCCCCTCCCCGTGGATCGTGTAGGCCAGGCGGTGGCCTGCGTGCCGGAAGAAAGGCATTGGGTTTCGGAGGATAGTCCGCGGGGAGAACGTCTTACGCCAGCGGCCAACCCGCGCATGCCCCCTGCGTTGAGGAGAACGTGGCCGCCTCGTGTCCGTGGAGTCCTCCCTCCAGACAGCACCGCGCCTCGACGCCCGCGCCCGCCCCCGGACGCGCCGCCGCATGCCGCGCGGGCGCTCCGACGAGGCCCTCGTCGCGCGCGTGCGCGCCGGCGACGACCGCGCCTTCGAGCTCATCTTCGATCGCTACCACCGCGGGCTGCTGGCGTTCTGCGCCCACATGCTCGGCAACCGCGACGAGGCCGAGGACGCCCTGCAGCACAGCTTCATGTCCGCCTATCGCGCGATGCGGGCGACCGACGGGGCGATCCGCCTCAAGGCCTGGCTCTACACCATCGCCCGCAACCGCTGCCTGTCCGTGCTGCGCGCGCGGCGCGAGCAGGTGGCGTTCGACGAGACGCGTGTCGCGACCGACGGCCTGGCCGCCGACGTCGACCGGCGCGCCGAGCTGCGGGGCCTGCTGGCCGACCTCGAGCGCCTGCCCGAGGAGCAGCGCGCGGCGCTCGTGCTCTTCGAGCTGGGCGACCACGGCCACGACGAGATCGCCGAGATCCTCGGCGTGCGGCGGGAGAAGGTGAAGGCGCTCGTGTTCCAGGCCCGCGAGTCGCTGGCCAGCTGGCGCCGCGCGCGCGAGACCCCGTGCGCGGAGATCCGCGAGCAGCTCGCGACGCTGCGTGGCGCCGCGCTCAAGCGAGCCACGCTGCGCCGCCACGTCGCGCGCTGCGAGAGCTGCCAGGAGTTCGAGGCCGAGGTCCGTCACCAGCGCAAGGCGCTGGCCGCCGTCCTGCCGATCGTCCCGACCGCGGGACTGAAGGGCGCAGTGCTCGCATCGATCCTCGACGGCGGCACGGCCGCCGCGGGCGGCGGCGGCGCGGCGATCGCGGGGCTCGGCGCGGCCAAGGGCCTGGCGGCCAAGACCATGCTCTGCGCCGCGGTCGCCGGCAGCGCCGGCAGCGCGGGGTACGTGGCCGTGCACGACATCGACGCGCGCCTGCACACCCCGCCGGCGCGCGCGCAGGCCGCCGACCACCAGCACGCGCGCCACGCGAAGCGGCCGGCGGAGAAGCGCGCGGCTCCCGCGCGGCAGGTCGCAGCCGCCGCTCCCGCAGCCGTGGCGATCGCCGCGAGCCCGGCGCCGGCGAAGGCGGTCAAGCCCCCGCCCGGCACCAAGCATCGCGCGTGGCCGGCGCGCCGCCGCGGTCACGACGGCGTCAAGCGCTGGCAGGGCGCGCGCAAGCAGGCGTGGCAGGGCAACCGCCACGCCCAGGTCCGGTGGACCAGGCCGGAGCGCTCAGACGCGCGCGGCGGCCAGGGCCGGCGTGGAAAGGTCGGCGGATGGCGCAAGGGCCGCGGCTGGGGCAAGCGCGGCGACGGCGGCGGCCGTCACCGCGGCGGCGGCGGGTCGCGCCAGGCGGGGGTCTCGCCGCGGTAGAGCCCGTGCCCGCCCAGCACCATGCGGGCGGTGCGCCACAGGATCCGGAGGTCCAGGCGCCAGGAGCGGTGCTCGATGTACCAGAGGTCGAGCTCGATGCGCTCGTCCCACGGCAGCTCGGTGCGCCCGTTGACCTGCGCCCACCCCGTGATGCCGGGCTTGACGGCCAGGCGGCCGCGCTGGCGCTCGGTGTAGCGGTCGACCTGCACGGGGACGGTCGGGCGCGGGCCGACGATCGCCATGTCGCCGCGCAGGACGTTGACGAGGTTGGGCACCTCGTCCAGCGACGTGCGGCGCAGCAGGCGCCCGACGCGCGTGATCCGCGTGTCGCCCTCGCTGACGGCCAGGCCGGCGCCCATGTGCTCGGCGCCGGTGACCATCGTGCGCAGCTTGAGGACGTCGAAGGCCCGGCCGTCCTTGCCGACCCGGCGCTGGCGGTAGATCGCGCTGCCGCGCGACTCGAGGCGAATGGCGAGCATGGCGACGAGCAGGAACGGCGACGCGACGAGCAGCGCCGAGCCGGCGACGACGACGTCGAAGGCGCGCCGGGTCATCAGCGCGTGCCCTCGGGCGGCGACCAGCCCGCCGGCGTCCCGCGGCGCAGATAGTCCCACAACCCGGCGGCGACCGAGGCGGTCGTCAGCACGTAGTAGCGGGCGACGAGCAGCGGGCGGGCGCGGATCACGCGGCCGGCCAGCGCGGCCGCGAGCACCGCGATCTGCACCGCGAACGTCGCGACGTAGACCCAGCCGCTGCCGAGCAACACCGCGTTGGCGACCAGCGCGACGGCGTGCAGGAACGGCGCCCCGTAGCGCAGCACCCGGTGCGAGACGACCATGAGCGCGTACAGCGGCGGGTAACCGCGCGGCGAGAGCAGCCCGCCGCGCAGGACGATCGGCCACGCGTGGCTCATCATGCGCCGCTTGCGGGCGAACTCGCCCTCGACTGTCGGGACCATCTTCTCGGTCGCGCGCGCCGCCGGCGCGTAGACGGCGCGCCAGCCGCGCTTGACCATGTTGAACGGCAGCGAGAGGTCGTGGCCCATGACCGGATCGACGCGCAGGTAGGCCTCGGGGCGCACCGCGTAGATCGCCCCGTTGCCCGCGGTCACCGACGCGAGCTGCGACTCGCGGGCGCGGATCGCCATCTCGTAGCGCCAGTACAGGCCCTCCTGGTTGGTCCCGCCGTCGCTGACGAAGCGCACCTGGCCGCAGGCGTAGCCGACGCGCGCGTCGGCGAACGGCGCCGCCAGCGCGCGCAGCGCGCCGGGCTCCCAGAGCGCGTTGGCGTCCGAGAAGGCCAGCAGGTCGCCGCCGGCCCGCTCGACGGCCGCATCCTGCGCGCGGACCTTGCCGCCCCACGGCAGCTCGAGCACGACGTCGGCGCCCGCGGCGCGGGCGCGCTGCGGCGTGTCGTCGGGCGACCCGTCGCAGGCGACGATGACCTCCAGGCGATCGGCCGGCCAGTCCAGCGCGCGGGCGTTGGCGACCTTGTCGGCGATCACGCCCGCCTCGCGGTGTGCGGCGATGACGAGCGACACGCGCGGCTCGGCGCCGGCGGCCGCGAGCGGCAGGCTGCGCCCGCGGCGCACCCGCCCGAGCAGCTCGAGCAGCAGCGGGTAGCCGACCTGCGCGTAGACGAGCAGGCCGACGGCGACCCAGAACACCACTTCGACCGCGGTCACGGCGGGGATTGTCGAGCACGCACGAGACCGGCGGCTCAGACGTCGGACTTCAGCCGCCGCCAGCGAGCGCCGCGCCCAGCGCCGACAGGCTCGATGACGCCGTCGTCGCGGAGCCTGGCCAGGGTCTTGCTCAGATGCGACGGGCTCACGCCAGCCGCCGCACGGCGGATCTCTGCGACGGTGAACTCGTCGCTGACCGAAGAGCGGATGAACTGCTTGATGGCCTCCTGCTTGGCGCCCCTACCTGCGACGACCGCGGCGCGGTCCTCGAACTCGCCGTAGGCGGCGGCCATGATGCCCAGGAAGTAGCGCAGCCACGGCTTGACGTCGTGCCTTCCCTGGTGCCAACCGTGCCCGGCGGCCGCGAGCGCGTCGTAGTACGTCTCCCTGCTGTCGCTGATCAGGCGCTCCAGACTGATGAAGCGGCCAACCTCGTACCCGGCCTGGTAGAGAGCGAGCAGCGTAAGGAGCCGGCCCATCCGGCCGTTGCCATCGCGGAACGGATGGATCGCGAGGAAGTCGAAGACGTAGCAGCCGATCAGCAACAGCGCGTGGTGCTGGCCAGCCGCCTGCTCGCGCGCGTATCGCTCGTGGAGCTCGTCCATAGCAGCAGGGGTCTGTGCGGCGCGAACCGTCCGGAAGCGGACGAACCTCGAGCCGTCGGGTCGCTCCTCTTCGATCTCGTTCTCGACGGTCTTCCATCGGCCGGCTGGGACGTTCGTGAACTGGTAGAGGTCGCGGTGAAGCTGTTCGACGACCGACGGCTTGAAGGGGATGCCCGGCGCGCGCGCATGGATCGTGTCGAGGACGGCGCGGTAGCCCGCGATCTCCTCCTCGGAGCGGTTCGCGGGCGTCGTCTTGTCGGCCACGAGCGCCTCGATGCGCTTGCGCGGCGCGGTGACCTGCTCGATCGCGTTGGAGGCCTCCGTGCTCTGGATGCGCGCGATCTCGGTGAGCGTCCTGAGCGACTCCGGGTGCTGCTCCCGAAACGCCTCTTCGCGGCCACGGGCGAGGTCGATCCCGGCCAAGGCTCGCGCCATGGGGGCGGGGATCATGCCTATCTGGCGGTCAAGGACGCGGAAGGTCTGCATGGCGTGGACAAACGTGGCAGCTTCTTCCAGAACATAGCACTCTCACTCGGATAGTGCCACGTTCTCGGGTTCTCGGGAACGTGACACTTCGTCGCAGAAACGTGGCACTTTGGGACACGTAGAGCGACGTTCTGCTGCTCAGAGCAGCGACTCGTACAGCGCCATGTGCGCCCGCGCGATCGCGTCCCAGCCGTAGGACTCGTCGGCGAGGCGCAGCGCGGCGGTCGCCAGCAGCGCGCGGCGGGCGGGGTCGTCGAGCAGGGCGACGAGGGTGTCGTGCAGGCCATGAGCGTCGCCGGCCGGGACGAGCTCGGCGGCTCCGGCCCGGGCGATCTCGGGGAAGCCGCCGACGTCGGAGAGAACGAGCGGCACCCCGAAGCCGAGCGCCGTGAAGAGGACGCCCGACTGGTCGATCTCGCGATAGGGCAGGACGGCCAGGTCGGCGCGGCGGAACAGGGCGGCGGCCTCGCCCTCGCTGACGAAGCGCCCGACGAAGCGCACGCCCGGCGGCGCCGCCGCGTGCAGCGGCGCGGTGTCCATGCGCGCGGCGCCGACGATCCACAGCTCGGCGCGCTCGATCCCGCGCCACGCCTCGAGCAGCACCTCGATGCCCTTGTACGGGCGCACGAGACCGAAGCAGAGCACGACGGTGCCGTCGTAGTCGGGCAGCTCGGGCGGCAGCGGCGCGTCGCCGGCCGGGCGCAGCACGCCGTGCGGGATGACGTGCACGCGCGCCGGGTCGAGGCCGAGCTCGCCGACCAGGCGCGTGCGGCCGTGCTCTGAGTGCACGACGACGGCGTCCATGCGCCCGTAGAGCTGGCGCTGGGCGTCGAGAACATATCCCCACCCACCCCGCGGCTCGCGCGGGAGCACGTCATGCGCGGTGATCACGCGCGGGCGCCCGAAGGCGCGCAGGAGGTGCTGGTCGAGCGGCTGCACGGCGAGCCACTGGAAGTGCACGACGTCGGCCTCGATGCGCGAGGCGCGCAGCATGTCGGGGACGTGCGTCGCCAGCCGCGCCCAGCGGCGGCCGCGGCCGGCCGGCGCGTGGCGGTAGAAGTCCTCGCGCACGGTGAAGCCGCGGGCGGGCGGCACCTCGCCGTGCGGGAACGGCGCGGTCACGAGCTCGACGTCGGCGCCGGCGCGCGCCAGCGCGGCGCACAGCGCGCGGTCATAGGGCGGCGTGTAGGCGGCGGGATCGACGACGCTGACGCGCATCGCGTCGTATCTTCGAGCACGGTGCCGGTGGAACTGTCCTTCTGCGTCGTCAATACCGAGCAGCGCGAGCTGCTCGTGCGCTGCCTAGACGCGATCGCGGCCGAGCGCGACGCCCTGCCCTTCGAGACCGACGTGCTCGTGCTCGACAACGCCTCGCGCGACGGGTCGGCCACCGCGGCGCGCCGCCACGGCGTCGCACCAGAGGTCATCGCGCTGGACCGCAGGCGCGGCAAGGGCGAGAACGACACCGCGCTGCTGCAGCGCGCACGCGGCCGCTACGCGCTCCTGCTCAACGAGGACTCAGAGCTCAGGCCCGGCGCCGTGGCGGCGCTGCGCGACGCGCTCGAGGAGCACCCCAAGGCGGGTGCGGCAGGCGCGCGCCTGCTGCGCCCCGACGGCATCGTGCAGCCGAGCGCCTGGCGCTTCCCTTCGCTTACGACCGCGCTCGTCGGGGCGCTGTTCCTGCATCGCCGCTTCACGGTGCAGAGCCGCGGCGAGCGCACGCGCGAGGTCGACTGGGCGCAGTCGGCCGCGCTGCTCGTGCGCACCGAGGCCGCGCGCGCGATCGAGTGGTTCGACCCCGCCTTCTTCGTGTACTCCGACGAGGTCGACTTCTGCCGGCGCCTGCGCGACGCCGGCTGGCGCACGCTCTACGTGCCGTCCGCGCAGGCGATCCACCACGAGCAGCTGTCCACCGGCGCGGTGCCCGAGCGGCGGATCGTCGAGCTGTCGCGCAACCGCGACCGCTACATGCGCAAGCACCACTCGGCGTCCGCGGCCGCCGCGGTGCGCGTGCTCACCGCGTGGGCGTACGCGGTCCGCTCGCTCGCGGCGATCGCGCTGCCGGGCCACGATCCGCGGCGCTACTGGCGCCATGTGACGGCGACGCTGCGCCCCGGCCGCGGCGAAGGCCTGCGCGAGGCCGCGATCGAGCACAACCGCGGCCGCCGCCTGTAGGCGAAAGCTTGCCGTTCGCAAGCCGATTAAACGGACGGATGTCAGCCGCCGCTGCTCCCGATTCGAGCGTCCTCGTCGCGCGCCAGCCGATCTGCGACGCGAACCTGAAGGTCCGCGCCTACGAGCTGCTGCACCGCGGCGACGCGATCGACGGCGAGCAGGCGACCGCACAGGTGCTGCTCGCGGCCTGCGGCGACATCGGCGCTGGTGCGCGCGCAGACGCTGTCGCTGCTGGCCGCCCGCCGCGGCGACGACGCGGACCGCGCCTTCGCGATCGGCCTCTTCTCGGTCGCCGACGCGCTCCTGGGCGCGCCGATGGAGCAGGCGCTGCACGACCTGCCGCTGGCGACGCCGATCGTCGACGCGCTCGTGCGCCACGCGGGCGACGACGGCGCCGCGCTGGCCGCCATCCTCGCCCACGAGCGCGCCGAGCAGCTCGTGTCGGCGCCCGGAGACGCGCCCCACGCCCTCGCGGCCTGCTACCTGCAGGCGCTCGCGTGGGCGCAGGAGCGCTCGGGCGCCGCCACGCAATAGTGCCCAAGGGGCCTAGCTCAATCGCGGCTCCAGCAGCTCGCGGCGAAGGCGCAGCAGCTCGGGCGCGAGCAGCAGCGGGATGACCGCCAGCGCCAGCGCGCGCAGCACGAACCCGTCCACGCCGCTCGTCGGCAGCAGCAGCTCGCCGCCCACCGACACCGCGGCGACGATCGCCACGATCCGCGCCATCCGGGGCCAGTCGAAGGGGACGACAAAGAGCCGGCGCGTGAGCAGGTGGACGACCACGAGCATGGCCAGGTAGGCGGCGCACAGCGCGATGCCCGCGCCCGACGGGCCGAGCGGGCCGACGAGCACGGCGAGGCCGGCAACGTTGACGACGAGCCCGACCACCGCGGCCGGGAAGGTGCGCGTCGTGACCTTCGCCCGCCCGGCGATCGTCACGAAGACCAGGAACAGGCCGTACAGCGCCCACCCGAGTGCGACCCACGGCAGCGCCTTGTACGCGCCGAAGAACGGGTCGGCCGTCAGCAGGCGCACGACCCAGCGGCCGAGCAGGGTCAGGCCGGCGACGACGAGGCCCGTGACGACGACGTACGCGGTGGTGACGAGCGCGTAGAGGTGGCGCGCCTCGTCCTCGTCGCTGATCGAGTAGGCCAGCGGCGGCCACGCGTACTGGAAGCCGCGCACCGCGACGATGACGAGCGTCGCGAGCTTGACGGACACCGAGTACAGCCCCGCGGCGGCCGGCGAGTCGGCGCGCAGCAGCCACGCGCGGTCGACGACGTTCAGGGCGAAGACGGCCGCGTCGGCCGGCACGGTCGGCGCGCCGAAGCGCAGCAACGGGCCCAGCGTGCGCGGCGCGCGCAGGTCCAGGCCGACGCGGTTGCGCAGGGCGAAGACCCACAGGCCGACGAGCACGACGGTCGAGGCGGCGTAGTTGCCCAGCACGTAGCCGCGCGCGCCGCCGTCGAAGACGACGACGAGCGTCACCGTGAGCACGACGGTCAGCACGACGTTGCTGACGCTCGCGATCAGGTACGTGCGCCGGCGCTCGTCGACGCGCAGCAGCGCGTAGGCGATCTCGAGGTTCGTGAAGGCCCACAGCCCGAGCACGCCGTAGGCCATGAGCGTCGCGTCGCGCGTGCGCAGCAGCGCCTGCGACAGCGCGCCGGCGAAGGCGACGGCGATCAGGGCGGCGACGGTCGAGGTGACCACCACGAACGACGTCGTCCGCCGCGCCAAACGGTCGCGGCGCTGCGCGTCGTCGTCGTCGAAGTAGAAGCGCACGAACGCCTCGCCGACCCCGAAGCGCAGGACGATGCTGGCCAGGATGATCGAGGTCAGCAGCGTCTCCGCGTAGCCGAGCTGCGTCGTCGTGAGGTGGTGGGTATAGAGCGGCAGCGTGAACAGGGCCAGGAAGCCCGCGACGAGGCTCGACGCCTGGTACGCCGCGCCCGAGGTGACCAGGCGCTTGAGGTAGCCCTGCACGGCGGGGGACGGTATCCGGTGACTAGGCTGCCGCAGGGTGGACCGCCCGCCCATCTGCGTCCTGCTCCTGCCCGCCCCGCTCGAGCGCTTCATCCTGCGCGACCAGGCGCAGGACCTGCTGCGCGCCGACGGCGTGATCGCGGTCGACCCGCCGCGCATGCCCTACGGGGCGTTCGCGCGCGTGCCGCTGGCCCTCGGCGACGGCATCGCCGCGCGGCAGGCGCGACGGCTCGTGCGTACCCTGCGCCGCCACGCCGGCGAGCCGCGCGTGGTGGTCATCTACCACGCGCTGCAGTACCAGCTCGGCCGCGCCGTCACCGCGCAGGCTCCCGGCTGCGAGCTGTGGTACTGGCGCTGGGACCGCTTCGAGCGCGCCTACGACGCCTCCGAGAAGCAGCGCGCGCGCCTGGAGGAGCTGCACGAGCAGGCCGCGCAGCGCGCGGCGATGGTCATCACCGTGTCCGACGAGCTCGCGCGCCTGGAGGGCGTGGCCGGCCGGCGCGCGACGATGGTCCCGCTCGCGGCCGACTCGTTCCCGGCGCCGCAGGGCGCCGACGTCGTGGCGATCTCGCTCGGCCACCTCGGCTGGCGCACCGACTGGGCGCTGCTGCGCGCGGTCGCCGAGCGCCTCGGCGACCGCCTCGTGCTGTTGCTCGCCGGCGCCTGGCACGAGGACGAATGCAAGGACGACCCGGACTTCGCGTGGTGTCGTTCGGCGCCGAGCTTCGTCTGGCTCGGGTCCGTGGAGGACGAGGCCGCCGCGCGCCTCGTGCTGTGCAGCGACGTCGGCATCGTGCCCTTCAAGGTCGAGCCGTTCAACGACGCCGCGCTGCCCTACCGCATCATCAAGTACGCCCGTGTCGGCCGGCGGACGGTCACCCCGCCGCTGGCGGGCGTGCGCACGTGGGCCGACGCCGTCACCGTCGCCGACGGCCCGGAGGCCTTCGCGGAGGCGCTGCTCGCCCACGCCGGCGCGCGCACCACGCCCGACGAGGAGCTGCGCGCGTGGGCGCTGGCGCAGACGGCGCGCGCCCAGGACGAGCCGCTGTGGCAGCGCCTGTCGCAGATCGGCGTCGACACGCGCGTGTCGTCGTAGGGCGCGGGCGCTAGGCTGCCGCGCCATGCCCGAGCCACGGACGAGCGGGCGCGACCCGCGTGTGGCAGCGGGCGTCTTTGGCCTGCTCTTCGCGATCTTCCTGCTCCGCGCGTTCGTCGACACGCCGGGCCTGAGCCTCACCTTCCTCGCGGTCTTCCCGATCGTCCTGGCCGGCTTCTGGCTGGGCCGCACGCTGGCCGTCGTCTGCGCAGCCCTGGCCACCGTGCTCTCGATCGTCGTCCCGCTCATCAACCCGGCGACCGACATCAGCACGAGCGCGCAGATCGTCGGGGCGATCGGTCGCGGCGCGGTGTTCATCGGCCTCGCGTTGGTCGTCAGCACGCTCATGGACCGCGAGGCGACGCTGCGCCAACAGCTCGCCGACGCCGAGCGCGAGATGCGCGAGCTCGAGAGCCTGCGCACGGCGCTGACCTCGCCCGACCTGCCCGACGTCGACGGGCTGAGGATCGCCACCGCCTACACGCCCGCCGAGGGCCTCGTGGCCGGCGACTTCTTCCTCGTCGTCAGGTCGCTCGACGGCTCGGCGATCGTCGTGCTCGGCGACGCGGTCGGCCACGGGCTGGCGGCCGCGCGCCGCGCGGCCTACGTGCGGACCACGATCGCGCTGTTCGCCCAGTACACGAGCGACCCCATGGCGATCCTGCGCCTGGCCAACACGGCGGTCGCCGAGCGCGAGCCGGGCACCGAGTACGTGACCGCGCTGTGCGCCGTCTTCGCGCCGGGCAGCAGCGCGGTGACGTGGGCGAGCGCGGGCCATCCGGCGCCGTGGGACCTCGACCGCGGCGACCCGCTCGCGGTCGCGCGCCACTGCCTGCCGCTGGGGATCGAGCCGACGCTCGCCGGCGAAGCGGTGACCACGCAGCTCGCGCCCGGAGGCGGCGTCCTGCTCTACACCGACGGCCTGCCCGAGGCGCGCACGGCGCGCGACGTCCCGCGCCACGAGCTGTTCGGCGAGGACGCCGCGCGCGACACGCTGCGCGCACTGAACGGCGCTCGGCCCGAGGAGATCGTCGCGGGACTCAACGCGGCGGCGGTCCGCCACGCCCGCGGCGCGCCGGCCGACGACCTGTGCCTCGTCGCGGTCCGCCTCGACGGCGTGATGGCCGCTCAGCCGCACGCCGCGTAGGCGCTGAAGCGCGCGTTGCGCGCGATCGGCACGAAGCCCGGGTCCGGCACGTTGGTCGACGGGCTGGCGCCGGCGGCGAAGCCGTAGCGCTTGAGCTCCTTCGTACCCAGCACGAAGATCGCGACGCCGCGCTTGCGGCGGCGGGCGCTGCGCGCGCCGACGCGCCGTGCGGGCAGGTCGAGCAGCCAGCGCGTGTCGGGCACGAGGCGGTAGTTGGGATAGGTGATCGGCCCGCAACGCAGGTCGCGCCGCACCGGCGGCGCGTCGAGGATCGCGACGAGGTCGTCGTGCGAGCCCCTGATGAAGCGCAGCTCGCCGCGCAGCGTGTTGACGACCGGCGCCTTGACGGCGACGAAGGCGACGCCGACGACCGCCGCACCGATCGCCGCCCGCGACCATGCCTGTCGCAGCCGCCCGGGCGGCAGCGTGGTGAAGCCCAGCACGCCGTAGCCCGCGACAAGGCAGACGGCGACGACCGGCACGGTGAGGTAGCGCGGCAGCACCGACAGGCCCGCCAGCCCCGTGGCCACGAACGTCACCACGCCGGCGCCGAACAGCGCGATCGGCACGTGCAGCGCGCGGCCGGTGCGCAGGCGCCATAGCAGCAGCGCGCCGCCCGCGCCGGCCAGCGCCACCGGCCAGCGCGCCGTGTCGGTCACGAACGAGACGAACGAGCTCGGCACCGACGACAGCCCGCGGTTGCGGTTGAGCTCGTCGGCGAGGTCGCTCGTCGCGTGCAGCGAGAACAGCGGGTCGCCGGTGTCCCACAGGTCGACCAGGCACCACACGAGCGGCGCGGCGACGGCGAGCGCGAGCAGATCGAAGCGCCGCCAGCCGCACCACAGCCAGTAGGCGCCGGCCAGCACCCACGCCTCGGGGCGCATCAACCCGGCGACGGCGAGCACCGCCATCACGGCGGTGCCACGGCGCGGCGCGCGCGCCTCCATCGCGGCCGCCCACAGCACCAGCGCGAGGAACGGCACGTCCACGTAGGCCCGCGCGGCGTAGAGCAGGAAGGCGAAGCTCGAGCCGACGAACGCGGCGCCCAGCAGCCCCGGCCACAGCCCGAAGCACGCGTCGCCGACGCGGAACGTGCCCCATGCCAGCGCGACGAGGCTCAGCACGCAGATGAGCACGATCACGCGCTCGCCGTCGGTGCCCACGAGCCCGACGAGCGCGCACAGCGCGAGGAACAGCGGGTGCTCGGTCGGCGCCGCGTAGGCGTCGAAGTCGGGCTTCATCCCGTGCACCAGGTCGCGCCCCCACACGAGGTGGAAGTAGGTGTCGTAGTTGGGGTAGGTCGGCACGAGCAGCGCGGCGACGAGCGCCGCCACCGCCAGCGCGGCGACGACGGGCAGCTCGCCGCGCCTCATGCGGTCGCCGGCTCGCCCTCGGCGGCCGGCTCGCGCTCGGCCGCCGGCCACAGCGCCATCGCCGTCCCGGCGCCGAGCAGCGTCCACGCCAGCGGGTCCTCGAGGAAGGCCGCGTACAGCATGGTGTGGGCCACCAGGGCGGTGAACGCGGCGGCGACCGCCGCCCGCTCGGGCACGCGCCGCGCGCCGCGGAAGAGGCGCAGGAAGGCGACGACGAGCAGCGCCAGGTAGGCCGCCAGGCCGATCGCGCCCTGCTCGGCGGCGACCGTCACCGGGATCGTGTGCGAGGCCGATGCCGCGCGCTCGGCCGAGACGTGCTGGGCGCGGCGGTAGTCGCGCGCGAACGAGCCCGAGCCCTTGCCCGCGATCGGCTCGTCGCGGAACAGGTCGAGCCCGCCCTTGATCAGGTCGTAGCGCCCGCTCGTGGCCTTGTCGGCGGACTTCGAGTTGCCGAGCTCGAGGTGGACCGCGCCCGGCGCGATCGCCACGAAGGCCACCGCCACGACGACCGCCGCGCCCGACAGCATCAGCGCCCAGCGCACGCTCCAGCGCATCGCGCCGAGCACCGCCAGCCCCGCGAGCAGCGCGGTGAAGCTCGACTGCGAGAAGGTCACCACGAGCCCGCCCCAGAGCACGACGAGCAGCAGCGCGCAGGCCACGACCTCGCGCTGGCGGCGCGCCCACAGCAGCCACGCCGTCAGCAGCAGCATCACGATCGCCAGGAAGCGCCCGTAGATGTTGGGGTCGAAGAACAGCGAGTTGACCCGGAAGTAGTCCTCGAGCTGGTTGGAGGCGATGACCTTGGGGTTGAGGAACAGGTGGCGCGTGGCGTACTCGACGAAGCCCACCCCGACGAGCGCCAGCGCGAGCACGAGCAGGACGCCCAGGCAGACGCGTGCCAGCCGCGGCGTCCACGGCACGCGCACGAGCAGGACGAACAGCAGCGCGAACGGCACGTAGAAGAAGACGACGTTCTCCAGCGCGTGCCCGAAGTCGTCGGAGTAGCTGGCCTGCACGCCGTAGAGCGCCAGGTAGAGCGCCAGCAGCCATTCGAGCAGACCCGGCCCGCGGACGCGCTCAGGGCGCTCGTGGCCGAGCAGGCGCGGCACCGCGTAGGCCAGCGTGCCGGCCGAGACCACGAGGTACAGCGGGACGAGCAGGTTGGCCGTCGAGCCGCCGGAGGCGATCGGCACGCGGAACGGCAGCGTGGCCGCCGCGGCGACCGGCAGCCACACCGGCCGCTTGGCGAAGAGCACCGCGAGGGCGGCGACCGCGAGCGCCGCGACGACCCCGCCCGCCGCCGCGAGCGCCGGGTGGTCGCGCAGCGGCTGTACCTGGTCGGAGTCGGCGATGTGGAAGCCGAGGATGATCGGCGCCAGCACCAGCGCGCCGATCATCGCCGCCGCGCGCGCACGCGGCGAGGGCGCGACGAGCGCGCCGGCGGCCAGCAGGGCCGCGACGATCAATGGGACAGGAGCGTCCATGTGCGTTCCAGCAGGGCGGTGGTGTCGGGATCGTCGGCCGGCGCGGCCAGGTGCGCGGGCAGCTCGGGCAGCGGGAAGCGCAAGACCAGGCCCTTGCCCAGCCGCGTGACGGCGATGACCGGGCGCCCGGTCTGGGGATCCTCGGTGATCGCGCTCGCCAGCGGCTTGGCGCCCAGCCCGTCGGCCTCCTGGATGACGCGGTAGGGCCCGAAGGAGCCGGCCGTGCCGGCGAAGGCCTGCAGGCTGTCGTCGTCGTCGGCGACGACCAGGTGCGTCGGCGGGTTGAGCGCCTCGAGCGGGCGCAGGCGCGCGCCGAAGATATCGGTGCTCGCCGGGGGCGTCGGGTTGACGAGCCGGCCGCGGGGCGAGATCGAGACCTGGCGACGCAGCGAGTCGATCCCGAACGACGCCAGGTGGCCGCCGTCGCGCACGTAGCGGCGCAGGCGCAGCTGCAGGGAGCGCGGGAGCCAGCGCACGTCGGAGGGCAGGATGACGCCGTCATGGCCCTCCAGGCGCGGTCCCTTCCCCGCCGCCAGCGCCACGTCGGTGGTGATGTCGTAGCGGCGATGCGTGCGATCCAGCCAGGTCAGCAGCAGCGCGTCGCGCGTGGCGAAGTCCGTCGGCAGGCCGTCGGCGTAGACGCGGTTGAGCTTGACGCCGACGCCGCGATCGAGGTCGTTGGGCAGCCCGTCGCCGTCGTCGTCGAGCGAGTTGCGGCCCTGCCAGGTCATCACCGGCAGCACGACGAGGACCGGGTGGCGCTCGCGGCTCTGCACCGCGAACGGCACGGTCGTGGTGCGCTTGGCGGTGCGGACCGTCATGAGGTAGACGCCCGACTGGCGGCCCGGCGCGTGGATCCGCACGCGCGCCGACGTCTTGCGGCGCGGCGGCGTCGACTCGTTGGATCCAACGCGCCGCACCGACCAGCGCCACGGCTGCTTGCGCGCGTCGACGAAGAACAGGACGGGGTCGCCGGCGGGCGTGGCGGCCGCGGGCGGGCGCACCCCGAGGTAGCGGACGGTGATCCCGCCGCGCCCGGGCAGCTTGGCGCCGTAGGTCGTCGCCGGCAGGCCGCGGCGGTTCAGCGCCGGCGAGATGCCGCGGTTGCCCGCCTGGTCGCGCGTCTCGATCGAGACGAGGTAGGTGCCGGGCGAGACCGGGCGGCCGCTCTCGGTGAGCCCGTTCCAGCGCCACTCCTTGGCCCCGTCGTCCAGCTCCTTCTTCAGCACCAGCCGCGTCGGGCCCGGCCCGGTCTTGAAGAGGCGGATCACCGGCCTGGTCCCGGGCGCGAGCAGGTGGACCACGGCGTCGCCCCCGTCGGGCAACGGCAGCAGCTCGGGCCCGACGTCCTTGGCCGGGCCGACCGAGACGACACGCGGGCGCGGCGGCGTGGTGTCCAGGCGCACCGACGTCGCCGGGATCACGCTGCGGCCCTCGTGCTGGAGGGTGATCCGGTAGCGGTAGCGCCCGTCGCGGCACAGCGCGCCGTCGTCGTTGCGCCCGTCCCACTTCAGCCGCACGAGCTGGCCCGCCACCAGGCGGCGGGTGCCCATGAGCTCGCGCACCTCGTCGCCCTCGTCGTCGAGCACGGCGACCGTGACGCGATCGGTCTCCTTGACGCGGAAGCTGACCCGCGCGCGATCGAAGCGGCCGTCGCGGTTGGGTGAGAAGAACGGGAAGACGCTGAGCCGGCTGAGCACGGGCGGCGCGTTCTTCAGTCGCTGGGCGGCGAAGAAGGCGCCGAAGGTCGCGATCACGAGCGCGCCGAAGACGGCCGCCGCGAGGCGGCTCACAGCGTCACCAGCGCGGCGTTGGGGATCTCGCGCCCGCCCGCCGTCTCGTCGCCGGTGATCGCCGCCAGTGCGAGGCGGATGCACCCGCGGTGGCAGACGACGAGCGCCGGCAGCTCGGCGGGCCTGGCGCGCAGGTCGCCCAGGGCGGCCTGGACGCGCTCGGACTGCTCGCCGAACGACTCGCCGCCCGGGTAGCGGAAGGTCGGGTCCGAGCGCTGGAAGCGGGCGAAGCCCTCGGGGTCCTCGGCCTTGATCTCGGCGTACGAGCGGCCGGTCCAGTCGCCGGTGTCGGTCTCCACGAAGCGGGCGTCCTCGCGCGGCTGCAGGCCGATGCGCGCCGCGACGATGTCGGCGGTCTCGCGCGCGCGGCGCAGCGGGCTGCACCAGAACGCGACGATCTCCACCTGCGCCGCGGCCTCGGCGAGCGCGGCGGCCTGCTCGCGGCCGGTGGCGTCCAGGGGCACCGGCAGGTGGCCCTGGAAGCGGCCCTCGTGGTTGTAGGCCGTCTGCCCGTGGCGGGCCAGGTGGATGGTCATGTGGCGGTGCGGTTACTGCGCCTTGTCGGCCCCGACGAAGACGGCGACCGTCGCGCGGTCGGCGAGCGCGCGCGCGTTGGCGTCCATCGGCTTCACGTTGGCCACCTTGACGCCGAGGATCTTGGCCACGTCGAGCGCGGCGGCGCGCGCCTTTGCCTCGAAGAAGATCTCGGTCGCGTCGCGCGCCTGGTTGGTGGTGTCGTTGGTCACCACGTTGGGCTCGTTGTAGCCCTTGGCCGTCAGCTTGTCGGCCGCGCTGCGCGCCAGGCCGGTGACCGTGGTCCCGTTGAGCACGGCGAGCGGGAAGTCCTTGCGCACGAGCTTGGCCGCCGGCTTGGCCGGCGTCGTCGTGCTGCCGGCGGGCGCGCCGGAGGCCCCGGGCTGCGCGACGGTGTTGGGCTTGGGCGTCGGCTTGTCGCCGCCACTGAAGAGCAGGAGCGCGACGACCACGATGACGGCGACCGCGCCGAGCGCACCGCCGACGATCGCCGCCAGGCGCCCGCGCGAGCGGCCGTCGCCGCCGGCGCCCGGGCGTGCGCCCGCGGGCGTGCGCGGCGGCAGCGAGGCCGCGGGGGTCGGCGCGCGCAGCGGGGCGGCCGGCTGCGGCCGGGGTGCGGCGCCCGCCGCGGCAGCCGTGGCGGCGGCGGGGACGGATGGCTTGACCTCGGGCTGGCCCGGCGTCGCCGGCTTGTCGGCGGCCGGGGCCGCGGGCGCGCCCGCGGCGGCCGCGGTCGCAGGCCCGGCCGGAGCGGCGCCCGGCGCAGCCGGCTTGGCCTCGGGCTCGCCCGGCTTGCCGTCGCCCTCCTGCTTGCCGTTGGCGTCGCCCTCCTTCTTGGCGTCGCCCTCGGCCGGCTTGGCCTCGGTGCCGGGCGGCGGCACCGCCGCGCCGCTGCCGGTGCCGTTCTGCGGCGTGGCCGTCGCCGGCTTGGCGACGGTCGTGGGCCCCGCGCCGCCGCCGGCGGCAGCCGCGGCCGTGGCGGGCGCGGCCACGCCGGTGGCCGGCGCCTGCTGCTGCGCGGCGGGCGTGACCGGCGCGGCGGGGCGCGCGGGCTGCGGCGCCTGCTGCGCGGCCGCGCGGCGCTGGGCGTCGGCCTGCACGCGCGCCTCGAGCTCGGCCGCGCGCTCCGGCGCGCGGCCCGCCCAATCGCGCAGGCGCTTGACTTCGCGCGCCTGCGCGAAGTACAGAAGGGACAGGACGCCGAGCCCGAAGACGGCCGCAATGCCGGCGTACGCGCCGTACTGCTCGATCTTGTCCTGGAGTGAGAAGGCGGCGACCAGTGCCGTCATGAAGCCGTTGATGCTAGGGGACGATCCGTACGGCAGGCGCCTCACCCGTCTCCTGCGCGTCGGGACGGGCCGCCGAGAGCTCGCCGACCTTGGCCGCAAGACCGGCCGCATCGCCCTCCAGGACGAGCAGCGCGATCTCGTCGAACATCGCCTCGACCGCGGCGGGGTCGAGCGGATCGCGGCGCGCGAGGGTGATCTTCTCGGCGGGGGTGGGCTTGGGGCGCTCGTAGGGGTTGAACAGGTCCTCGTGCAGCTTCTCGCCGGGGCGGCGGCCGACGACCTCGATGGCGATGTCCCGGCCGGGACGCAGCCCCGACAGCTCGATCATGTCGCGCGCGAGCTGCATGATCGACACGGGCTCGCCCATCTCGAGCACGAACAGCTCGCCGCCGTCGCCCAGCGAGCCCGAGCGGATGACGAGCTGCACCGCCTCCGGGATGGTCATGAAGTACCGCGTCATGCGCTCGTCGGTGACCGTCACCGGGCCGCCGAGGGCGATCTGGCGGCGGAAGATCGGCACCACCGAGCCCGACGAGCCCAGGACGTTGCCGAAGCGCACGGTGGCGAACTTCGTCTCGGGCCAGCGCTGCTGGGCGGCCTCGACGGCGAACTCCGCCAGCGCCTTCGAGGCGCCCATCACGGTCGCCGGCCGCACCGCCTTGTCGGTCGAGACGAGCACGAAGCGCTTGACGCCCGCCTCGCCGGCGACGCGCGCCACGAGCCGCGTGGCCAGCGCGTTGTTGCGCACCGCCTCGACCGGGTTGAGCTCCATGAGCCCGACGTGCTTGTAGGCGGCGGCGTGGAAGACGGCGCCCGGGCGGTGCTCGGCGAACACCTCGCGCATGCGCTCGCCCTCCTTGCAGTCGGCGAGCACCGGGGCCAGCGTGGCGGGGTGGACGTGGCGGTCGTCCTCGAGCTCGCGCTGGATGCGGAAGAGGTTCTCCTCGGCGTGGTCGACGAGCACGAGCCGCCGCGGCCCGACGCGCGCGATCTGGCGGCACAGCTCGGCGCCGATCGAGCCGCCGGCGCCCGTGATCATCACGACCTCGCCGCTGAGGTAGACGCCCACGCGATCGAGCTCCATCCGCACCGGCTCGCGCCCGAGGATGTCCTCGACCTGGACCTCGCGCACCTGGCGCACGACCTGACCCGAGCCGTACTGCAGCAGCTCGAACACGGTCGGCAACGTGCGCACCGGGATCCCGCGCTGGCGGGCGGCGCGCACGACGCGCGCGCGCAGCGTGCCCGGCGCCGACGGGATCGCGATCGTCAGCTCGTCCGGCTCGGCCTCGTCGAGGATGCGCCCGAGCTGGTCGGTCGCGCCGAGCACCTTGACGCCGTCGATGCGGATGCCGCGCTTGAGCGGGTCGTCGTCGACGAAGCCGACGGGCGACAGCCCGAGCTGCGGGTTGCGCAGGATCTCGCGCAGGACCAGCCGCCCGCCCTCGCCGGCGCCGACGATCAGCACCCGGCGTGCGTCGCCGCGCGCGCGGAAGCCGCGGATCGGGCGCTCGTAGACGATCCGCGCGACGAAGCGCGCGCCGCCCACGAAGGCCAGGGTGAGCAGGAAGTACAGGGCGATGACGCCGGTCGGCACCGACACCGTCACCTCGCCGGTGCGCGACGGCTGGGTCACCGGGTGGAAGACCGCGACGAAGGCGGGCAGCACGAGCGTGTTGACGACGATCGCCTGCACGATCCCCAGGTAGTCGCGCGAGCTGGTGTAGCGCCACTGCTTGAGCTCCAGGCGGAAGAGCGTGAAGACGACGAGCGACGACGCCACCACGAAGACGATCGTGGAGTCGAAGAGGCGGTCGTACTTGTGCGGCACGTGGGCCGCGTCGAACCGCAGGCGGTAGCTCAGGTAGTAGGCGGCGGCGACGAGCGCACCGTCGATCGCCAGCTGCGGGAGGGAGTGGCGATGCAGGGGGAACGCCGCCGAGCGCAAACGTCGGCGCATCGGGCGCGGATGATAGCTGCGACCGAGGCGACCGAAGCCCGCTGGCTTCGAGGACTTCGGCGGTGGGGCGCGAACAGACGTGCGATGTCCGTCAGCGCTGCTCCGGACCGCGCGTTCTGGTCGGGCCGCCGTGTGCTGGTCACGGGTCACACCGGATTCAAGGGCGCGTGGCTGTGCCTGTGGCTCGCCGAGCTCGGCGCTCGGGTGGCTGGATACGCGCACGCGCCCAGCGACGGTCAATCGCTCTACGCGCTGGCGCGGGTGGGCGACGACGTCGAGCACGTGACCGGCGACGTGCGCGACACCGACGCGGTGGCGACGGCGCTCGCGCGCCTTGCGCCGGAGGTCGTCATCCACATGGCCGCGCAGGCGTTCGTGCGCCGTTCGTTCCGGGAGCCCGTGGCCACCTACGCCACCAACGTCATGGGCACGGTGAACGTCCTCGACGCAGTCCGGCGCTCCGACGCAGTGCGGGCGGTCGTCGTCGTCAGCTCGGACAAGTGCTACGAGAACCGCGAGTGGGTGTGGGGCTACCGCGAGAGCGACCCGATGGGCGGCCACGACCCGTACTCGAGCTCCAAGGGCGCCACCGAGCTGGTCACCGCCGCCTACCGCGCCTCCTTCTTCGACGCCGACGAGGCCCCTGCGATCGCCAGCGCTCGCGCGGGCAACGTCTTCGGCGGCGGCGACTTCAGCGAGGATCGCCTGCTGCCCGACGTCTTCAGGGCAGCCATGGCCGACCAGCCGATCCGCGTCCGCAACCCCAACGCGGTGCGCCCATGGCAGCACGTCCTGAATCCGCTGAGCGGCTACCTGCGCCTGGCCGAGCGCGCCTGGGCGAGCCGCGACCACGCCCGCGGCTACAACTTCGGGCCGGCCGACGACGACGCGCAGCCCGTGCGCTGGATCGTCGAGCGGCTCACCGCGCTGTGGGACGCGCCCCTGCGCTGGGAGGTCGATCCCGGGCCTCACCCCCACGAGGCCCAATGGCTCAAGCTCGACTCGTCGCTGGCCCGCGCGCAGCTGGACTGGGGGCCGCGCTGGGACCTCGCCGACGGCCTGGAGCGCGCGGTCGCGTGGCACCGGGCCCATCGCGACGGGGCCGACGTGCGCGACGCGACGCTCGCCCAGCTGCGAGCGTTCGCCGCATGACCTGTCGCCTCTGCCGCGCAGAGCAGCTCGAGCCCGTCCTCGCGCTTGAGCGCGCGCCGCGCGACGTGTCGCACCTGCTCACCCCCGAGCAGGCGGCGAGCGACGCGCCGATCACGCTCGAGGTCTTCCGCTGCGCGGTGTGCCGGCACGTCCAGCTCGCGCGCGACCCGGAGCCGGCGTACTACGAGGACTACCTCATGACGGTCAGCCACTCGCCCCAGATGCGCGCCTTCCAGCAGCGCCAGGCGGAGGACCTCGTCAGCCGGTTCGGCCTGGCCGGACGCCGCGTCATCGAGGTCGGCTGCGGGGACGGCAACTACCTCGGGATCCTCAGCGCCCTCGGCGTCGACGCGACCGGGATCGAGCCTTCCGCCCGCTTCCGCGACGTCGCGACTGGCGCCGGGCACCACGTGCTCCTCGGCTACGTGACCGCCAGCCAGCCGGCTCCCGGTGGGCCGTACGACGCGTTCGTCACCCGCGAGGTCTTCGAGCACGTGCCCGATCCCAACGACTTCCTGCAGGGCGTCCGCCGCTCGCTCACGGCCGACGGCGTCGGGCTCATCGAGGTGCCGAGCCTGGAGCAGGCGCTCGAGCACCAGCGCTTCTTCGACTTCTTCCCCGACCACGTGAACTACTGGAGCGTGGCGACGCTCGCGCGGGCGCTCGAGCGCAACGGCTTCCTCGTCCTCGACATCACCCGCGGGATGAACGGCGAGTACCTCGAGGCCAGGGTGCGCGTCGATGCCGGCCGCGACCTCGCGACCCTCGCGGCGTCCGTCGCGCCACTGCGAGACGCTCTGCGCGGCCTGCTCGCCGAGTGCGCGGCGGACGGTCGCAAGGTGGCCGCGTGGGGCTCGGGCGCCAAGGGTCTCGCGAGCCTCGCCGAAGCCGGCGCGGAGGGCATCCGCTACGTCGTCGACTCCGATCCCCACAAGCAGGGACGGCTGACGCCGGTGACGCACCTGCCCGTGGTCGGCCCCGAGCAGCTGCAGAGCGATCCCGTCGACGTGCTCGTCCTCACCGCCCTGGCCTATCGCGACGAGATCGTCGCGCAGCTGCGCGGGCCGCTCGGCTTCGGCGGGACGATCGCGGTGCTCGGGGCGCCGCTGGAGCTGCTCGAGAGCTAGCCGGTCGGGGTCTGCAGCAGGTCGAGCACCGAGACGAGCTGCGCCTCGGAGCCGAGCGCGTGCGCCTGCTCGGCGATCTCGTCGAAGTAGCCGTACGAGAAGACGATGAGGTGATCGACGGGCGCCGCCGCGAGGTGCTCGGGCGCGACGACCGGCACGTGCGACGCGGGGGCGACGTGGCCGTGCGCGTGCGGGTTGCTGTCGACGAGGTAGTCGACGTCGTCGCTCGTGAGGCCCGTGTAGGCGAGCGTCATCACGCCGCGCCCGCCGGCGCCCCAGCCGGCGACGGTCTCGCCGGCGGCGCGCCGCCCACGGACCCAATCGCGCAGGGCCGCGTGGCCGCGCTCGACGTCCTCACCGAAGTCCGCGTAGGTCGCCCAGCCGTCGAAGTCGCGGCCAAGCGGCCGCGGCTCGTCGGCCGCGTGCTCGGTGCCCTTGGGCGCCGCGACGACCAGCAGGGAGTTGCCGCGGCGCTCGTGCGCCGGCAGCAGGTCGGTCGTCAGGAGCTCGAAGCCGGCGCGATCGAGCAGGCGCCCGAACGAGTCCGAGGTCAGGTAGATCGAGTGCTCGTGCTCGAAGAGGCACGTCTCGCGGCGCTCGACGATCTGCTCGAGGTCATGGACCTCGATGACCAGCACGCCGCGCCGCGGCTCGAGGACCGTGCGGACCGCCTCCAGGAACGGCAGTGGCTCGGGCAGGTGGTCGAAGGTGTAGGTGAGCACGACGGCGTCGGCCGGCCGCATCTCCGCCGGGATCTCGGCGACGGTGTCGGCCATGAAGAGGCACTCGGCCACCGGCACGCCGACGGCGCGGGAGGCCGCGCATAGGTCGGCCGACGGCTCGAAGCCCAGCACTCGCGCGCCGCGCTGCTGGAAGTGCGCGAGCTGCGCGCCGTCGCCCGAGCCGACCTCGATGACGCGCGCGCCATCGCCGAAGCCATAGCGGTCGAGCGTCTCCTCGGCCAGCCGCGCCATGAAGCGCTGCGCGAAGCCCGAGGCGGCGACGCTGTAGCGGTAGTCGCGGTAGTAGTCGCTGACGTCGACGTCGTGGCGCGTCTGCGCGGTCCAGCACGAGCGGCAGACCGCGACGCGCAGCGCACCGGAGAACTCGCTGCCCGCGGCCTGCGGGGTCACGAAGTCGTCGGTGAACGGCGCGTCGCCGAGGTCGAGGAAGGACGGCACGTCGGTCGCGCCGCAGATACGGCAGGCGTCACGGTTATGGATGGAGAAGCTCATGCGAGGTTGCGTTCGAGGGTGAGGCACCGGGAGGGCGCGGTGTCGAGGGCGACGGCGACGCGCGACGCGACGCCCGGGGCGTCCAGGTCGTAGCACGCGAGCAGGTGCTCGCGGCTGCCGACCTCGTGGATGAAGGTGTCGGGGAACCCGGCGCGCAGCACGCGGCCGATGCCGGCCTCGGCCGCGACCTCGGCCACGGCGCCGCCGAGACCGCCGACGACGCTGTGCTCCTCGAGCGTGAGGATCGTGCCCGTGCGCTCGAGGGCGCCGAGGATCGCGCCGGCGTCGAGCGGCTTGACCGTGCCGAAGTGCAGCACGGCGGCTTCGATACCGCGCTGTGCGAGCAGCTCGGCGGCGCCGAGCGCCTCGGCCAGTATCGGCCCGGTGGAGGCGATCGTGATGTCCGCCCCGTCGCGCACGGAGATGGCGCGACCGACGGCGAAGCCGCTCCCGGCCGGCAGCAGCGCCGGCTCGCCGTTCTTGCCAAGGCGCAGGTAGACGGGCCCGTCGAGCGCGAGCGCCGCCTCCGTGGCCGCCTCGGCGTCGGCGGGATCGCACGGAGCGAGCACGGTCATGTTCGGCAGCGCGCGCATCGCGGCCAGGTCGTCGATCGCGTGATGGGTCAGGCCGAGGTAGCCGTAGGCGACCCCGCCGCCGACGCCGACGAGCGTCACGTCGGCGGCGCCGGCCGCGACGTCGACGCGCACCTGATCGTGCGCGCGCGACGCGATGAACGGGGCAATCGAGTAGGCGACGGCCTTCTTGCCCGCCTGGGCCAGCCCGGCGGCGACCCCGACCATCGCCTGCTCGGCGATGCCGGCGTTGATGACGCGGCCGGGCGCGCGGCGCTCGACCTCGTCGAAGACGCCCCAGCCGAGATCGGCGAGGACAAGGCAGACGCGGTCGTCGACCTCCACGGCGCGCTCGAGGGCGGCGGCGAACGCGTTCCTCACGCCGCGATCCTCCCCTGCTCCAGCGCGCCCATGACGCGGTCGCGATCGTGCGGACGGACCGACTTGTAGTGCGAGTCGAAGCGGCCTTCCATGAACGCCACGCCGCGGCCCTTGATCGTGTGCGCGACGACGAGGCGCGGACGGCCGCCGACGGCCGACAGGGCGGCGTCGAGCGCCACGTGATCGTGGCCGTCGATCTGCGCGACGTCCCACCCGACGGCGGCGAAGCGCGCCTCGAAGCGCTCCCAGCGCTCGGGCGCGTGGTCGATCTCGAGGCCCTGGTGGCCGTTGGCGTCGACGATGCCGACGAGGCGGTTCAGTCCCAGGCGGCCGGCCAGAGCGGCGGCCTCCGAGACGGACCCCTCGTCGGTCTCGCCATCGCCCATGAGGCAGAAGGTGCGCCGACCGCGGCCGTCGAGGCGATCGGCGAGCGTGCGCCCGACCGCGATGGCCAGGCCGTGACCGAGCGACCCGCCGCTGATCTCCACACCCGGAACGCCGCGCTCGGCGTGGCCGCCGAAGGCCCCGCCGTCCTGGCAGTACTCACGCAGGAGCAACTCGCGATCGACCGTCCCGCGCAGGGCGAGCGTCGCCATGAGCGCCGATCCGGCGTGCGCCTTGGAGAGGATGAAGGTGTCGTCGGCGTCCATCACGCCGAAGTAGGCGACGGCGAGGATGTCGGCGATGCCGAGCGCCGAGCCGATGTGGCAGGTGCCGGCGTTGAGCGCAAGCTCGAGCACGAGCTCGCGAATCTCGTAGGCGCGCTGGGTCGTGCTCACGCCGCCAGCCCCTCGACCGCCCGCTCGGCGGCGACGGTCAGGCGCAGGCCTTCGTCGAGCGACGTCCGCGCGCGCCAGCCCAGCGCGCTCGCGGCGTGCTCGGTCGCCGCCTGCCAGCTGAAGCGCTCGCCCGGACGGTACGGCCGCGCGCCGAAGCGCAGCAGATCGTGGCCGCCGGTCAGGTCCGCGACCTTCAGGCACAGGTCGCGCACGGTCGTCTGCACGCCGGTGCCGACGTTGGCGGTCACGCGGTCGACGCCGGGACGCACCGCGACGTCGAGCAGCGCCTCCGCGACATCGTCGACGTAGACGAAGTCGCGCACCTGCTCGCCGGGCGTCAGCTCGAGCGGGCGGCCGGCCAGCAGCGCGTGGACGACCGAGGGCACGAGCCGGCGCGGATCCTCGCCGGGACCGTAGACCGAGAAGAGACGAAGATGCGCGCTCTGCAGGCCGTGCTGGCGCGCGACGACGCGCGCGAGCAGGCCGCCGGCGAGCTTGGCCACGCCGTAGGCGTCGTCGGGATCGCAGGCGTCGGCCTCGTCCATCGGGCCGGTCGGTGTGCCGTACTCCGAGCTCGACCCCGCGGTGACCAGGCGCGTGCAGCCGGCGTCGGCGAGGGCGCGGGCGAGGCGCGCCGGCGCGAGCGCGTTCGTGGCGAGCAGCAGCTCGACGTCGTCCTCGCGCATCACCGCGCCGGCGGCGGCCAGATGGATGCAGGCCTCGGGACGGGCGGCGGCGACGGCGGTGGCCAGGGCGTCGGGGTCGGTGACGTCGGCGCGTGCCACGGTCAGCTCGCGCGCGACGGGCGCGAGCCGGTCCAGACGCGATTGCGGGGAGACGGCGGCGACGACCTCGTGACCACGCGCAACCGCAAGGCGGGCGACAGCGGCGCCGACGAAGCCGCCGGCACCGGTCACGAGCAAGCGCGGGGGGACGCTCATGACCTGTTGATCGGCAGCCTGGACGAATAGCTGAAGGCCGCGCGTTCAGCCGACAACCGGTTGCCGACCTATGCTCTGGCCGATGACGGCCGCCAAGCCGAAGGTCGTGCTGCTCTGCGGCGGGCAGGGAACGCGCATGCGGGAGGAGACGGAGTTCCGGCCGAAGCCGATGGTCGAGATCGGCGGGCGTCCGCTGCTGTGGCACATCATGAAGCTGTACGCGGCTCACGGGTTCGATGACTTCGTGCTGTGCCTCGGCTACCGCGGGGCGATGATCAAGGAGTACTTCCTCAACTACCGCCTGCTGAGCTCGGACTTCACCGTCCACCTCGGCAGCGGCGAGGTCTCCTTCCAGACCGACCGCCCCGAGGCGTGGACGGTGACCCTGGCCGACTCCGGTGACGACGCGATGACCGGCGCCCGGGTCAAGCGCGTGGAGCGCTATCTCGGCGACGGGGACGTCTTCCTCTGCACGTACGGCGACGGCTTGGCCGACGTCGACCTCGGCGCGCTGGTCGACTTCCACCGCGCCCACGGGCGCCTGGCGACGGTCACCGGCGTCGTGCCGCCCGGGCGTTTCGGCCGGCTGGCGCTCGAGGGCGACGCGGTCCACGACTTCGCCGAGAAGCCCACCGACGGCGACGCCCGCATCAACGGCGGCTTCTTCGTCTTCTCGCGGGCGTTCCTCGACCGGCTCTCACCGGACGCCTCCTGCGTGCTGGAGCGCGAGCCGCTCGAGAGCGTCGCGGAAGACGGCGAGCTGCGGATGTTCCGCCACGACGGGTTCTGGCAGTGCGCCGACACGCTGCGCGACGTCGAGCTGCTGCGCTCGCTGTGGAGCAAGGGCGGCGCACCGTGGCGCATCTGGGACGACCGCGCGAGCGCCGGGCCGATCGCCGGCGACCGCCGCGGCGCCGTGCACCCGGTGCCGGAGGCCGCGCTGGCGCCCAAGGACGCATGAGCGCGGACGCGCCGCTGCTGGCGATCTGCGTACCGACGTACAACCGGATCGACGACCTCCGCGCCCTGCTGCGCTGCCTCGACGCCGAGCTGCCCGCCGCGCCCGAGGCCGTCGTGCTGATCGCCGACAACGTGTCGACCGACGGCAGCTGGGAGCTGCTGGGCGCGGCGGCTGCGACGCGGCCGTGGTTGCGGCTCCACCGCCAGCCGAGCAACCTCGGGCCGGTCGGCAATCTGCAGTGGCTGGTGCAGAACGCGCCGCCGAGCGAGTACCTCTGGTGCTTCGGCGACGACGACCTGATCGCCCCCGGCGGCCTGCGGACGATCGTGGCGCTGCTGCGTGACGAGACGCCGGCCTGGCTCTTCGTCCCGCACGTGTTCGTCGACGACGCCGGCCGCCCGAAGTCACGCTCACCTGCGCCGCAGGCGCCGGAGCGCTTCTCCTCCGCCGCCGAGCTCTACAAGCGCTACCACCACTGGCTGACCTTCCTGACCGCGTCGATCGTACGCCGCAGCGCCTTCCAGGAAGCCGTCGCCGCGATCGACACCGAGAACGCCTACATCCCGCTGTTGTGGTTCTTTCGCGCAGGACTCGACGGGCCGTGCGTCGTCGCGCCCGGACACCTGCTCAGCGGCTCGGACGCGATCTCGTGGGCCGATCGCGCACACAACATCCTCACGCTGGACTTCACCGGCCTGTGGGACGACGGGCTGAAGGCCGGCTTGAGCGAGGAGGAGTTCGGCGCGACGCTCGACGGCCTGTACGGCGGTGGCGCGCTGATCGACCACTGGCGCCGCCAACCGCTCGAGCGTCTGCTCGAGGTCGTGGCGCGCTTCCCGCAGTCGCGCGGCCTGCGCGAGTCCTTGTGGAGGCTCGCGGTCGAGCAGCGGCGCTCCGACGGGCTGGCCGTGCTGCGCGAGGCGGCGCGCGCGACCGGCGACGACGCGCGGGCGGGCGCGCTCGTCCGGGAGGGTGAGGAGCGCTTCGCCACCGGCGACGGCGAGGGCGCCATCGAGCGCTTCGAGGCCGCAACCCGGCTCGTGCCCACCGACGTCAGCGCGTGGAACGACTTGGCGGTGGCGCTGCATCAGCTCGCGCGGCCCGACGCAGGCACGTACCTCGACACGGCCGTCTTCGTCGACCCCGACGATCGCGACGCGCGGCTGAACCGCGCCGCGGTCCGCCTCGCGCAGGGCGACGCGGAGGGAGCCGCCGACGACGCGCGTCACGTGCTCGAGCGCGACCCCGGCAACGAGGACGCGGCTGTGCTGCTGGCGCAGGCCGGCGGCTAGGCGGCCAGCGCCAGCGCGCCCAGCACGCCGCGCCCGTGCTCGGGGCGCACGCGCAGGCGCAGGTCGCCGAGGTGCGCCTCGTGCTCGTCGAGCACGGCGACGCAGCCGACGATCTCGCCGAGCAGGTCGGCCATCAGCGTGCGCGTGACCATCGGCGCCGGAGCCCGTCCGATGGCGGCCAGGGCCTGCTCGACCTCGAGGTCGCCGGCCAGCGGCAGCGCACGGTGCAGCGCGGACGCGGCGCGCCCGGCGGCCTCGATCACCTGCTCGCGGCTCGCGCCCTCGATGGCGACGGCGCGGCGCGGGCGCTCGATGCCGCCGAGCAGCGAGCGGCCGAGCATGTAGTCGTCGGTGAGCCGCTGCGCCGGGATGATGTGGCCGACCGCCGCGCCGGGGACCCAGCGCGTGGCGCCGATCGCGTCGCGGTGCAGATGCCACGCGACCGCGACCTCCTCGCCGCCCAGCCGTGAGGTCGGGCTGACGCCGAACTGCGGGTCGAACCCGCCGGCCGCGCGCAGCGCGCTGCGGGCGACGGCGAGGTTGCCGCCGAAGACGAGGTCGGGCAGGACGAGGTCGCGCTCGGCGTCGCCGTGGTCGCACACGCCGTACAGCCGCTCCAGGCCGCGTGCGGGCGGCGTCGCGCGGTGCTCCTGCGGCCACAGCGCGCAGATCGGGCCGCCGGCCATGACGACCCCGGGCCGCGCGAGCGCGTGCGCCAGGCGCGGGAGCCACAGCGGCGCGGGCCGGGCGTCGTCGTCGAGGAAGACGACGATCTCGTGGCGCGCCGCGTCGGCGCCGGCGTTGCGGGCGTGGCTGAGGCCGGGGCGCTCCTCGGCGACCCACCGCACGACGCCGGGGTGGCGTGCCGCGAGCTCGGCGGCGACCTCGGCGGTCGCGTCGGTCGAGGCGTTGTCGACGATGACGATCTCGCTGCCGTTGCGGGCGATGGCGCTGGCCAGCAGCAGCTCGACGCCCGCGGCCACGTCGCCGGCGCGGTTGTGCGAGCAGATGACGATGCTGGCGGGTGGCGCTGGCGCGAGGGCGGCGTGCGCCTGCGCAGCGACCGCCAGCGGCCCGCGCTCGCGCGCGAAAGCGGCCAGCTGCGTCTCGGCGTGGCCGAGGCGCGGGGGCAGCGTCCCGGGCGCGTCGAGCCACAGGTCGCGCGGCGCGGCAAGGCAGGCGAAGGCGAGCGCGTCGAGCGCTGCGTCGTGCTCGGTGCGCGGCAGCAGCTCGCCGTCGGCGCCTGCGGTGAAGCCGTGAGCGCCGTCGACGACGGGCGCCGCCAGCGCGGCCCCGTCGCGCAGCGCCGCGAGCAGCGGCTCGGCGAAGCCGGGCGCGGGCAGGACGGCCGGGTCGAGCACGATTGCGGCACCGCCGGCGCTGCCGGCGACGGCGCGCTGGACGAGCGCACGGCGGCCGAGGGGCCGCTGGTCGGCGACGATCGTCGCGCCGGACTCGGCGAGCAGGGCGCGCAGCTCCGGGCTCGGGGCATCGGCGGCGAGGATGACGTCGAGGCCTTCGCCCGCCGCCGCCAGCGCGTCGATCTGAGCGCGCGCGAGGGCGGGATCGTCGGGGACGAGCGCCACGATCGTCGCCGGGACCGTCGTGCGCCGGCGCACGGGCGGCGCGGCCAGCGCAGCTCGCAGCGCGGCCACGTCCTCGGCGCCGGTGAGGTCGATCGCGTTGCGGGGCGCGGCGGTGCCATCGGGCCACGGCGTCACGACGACGTCGGGGATCGCGGCGGGGTCGGCGCCGAGGTCGGTCAGCGCGGACATGACGCGCTCGCCGGCCGCTGTGGGCGTCTCGCCGTCGGCCACGGCCAGGACGAGCGATACCGGGTCGTCCGCCGCGAAGGCATCGAGGTAGACGGCGAGCGAGCGCGTCTGCGCGGCGGCGTCGCGCGGAGCCACGAAGCTCTTTCTGACGGTCGTCTCCAGCAGCTCGCGCAGCGCCGCGCCGGCGACCTCGGGCGACAGCAGGCCGTTGATGCGGTCTCGACCGCCGCGGGCCAGGCGGTTCCACAGCGCCTCGTCGGCGTACAGCCGTGCGACCGCCTCTGCGAACGCCGATGGCTCGTCGGCCACGAGCACGTGCTCGCCGTCCTGCAGGCCCATGCCCTCGACGCCGATCGTCGTCGACACGACGGGCAGGCCGTGGCTGAGCGCCTCGCCGATCTTGCCCTTCACGCCGGCGCCGAAGCGCAGCGGCGCCACCGACACGCGCGCGGACTCCAGCAGCGGCACCAGCTCGGGCACCCAGCCGCGCACGTCGACGTCCTCGCAGGCCAGCGCGTTGACCGCCGGCGGGGCGTACGGGCCGACGAGCGTCAGGCGCGCGTCGGGCACCCGGCGGCGGATCTCGGGCCACGCGGTCGCGCAGAAGTGCACGACGGCGTCGACGTTGGGCTCGTGGGAGAAGTTCCCGACGAAGAGGATCCCGGAGCGCTCGGCGAAGCCGGGGCCCTCGGCCTCCTCGGTGTGGATGTTGGAGACCACGGTCCGCGGCACCTCGGGCGCCATGTCGGCGAGTGCCTGCAGGTCGGGCTCGCTGACCGCGATAAGAGCGTCGGCTGCCTGGTAGACGGCCGTCTCGCGCACGCGGGTGCGCTCGGCCGCGGCGATCTGCCCGGGATCGCCCGACAGCTCGGCGCCACGCTGCTCGCGCAGCCAATGGACGTCGACGGAGTCGACGATCACGCGCGTGGCCGGGCTGTGCGTGCGCAGGAGCGGCAGGTACTGCTCGGCCACCTCGAAGAGCGAGATCAGCGCGACGTCGAAGTGCCCGGCACGCAGCAGCGCCGGAACGTCGAGCGGGACCCCGGGGATGCGGCGGCCGCGCTCGGCGGAGCGGACGGGATCGCCGCGAACGACCTCGATCCCCAGGCCTTCGAGCTCGAGCGCGTAGCGCTCCTGGTTGTGGCCGCCGCGCGCGAGCAGCGTGACCGAGTGGCCGTCGGCGGCGAGCAGCTCGAGCATTCGCCACAGGCGCAGCGACAGCGAGCCCTGGTCGCGGAGCGGGACCTCGGAGTGGACGACGAGGAGGTTGAGAGGGCGCGTCAAGCTGCCACTCGCTCGTCGGCGGCGAGCCATGCGCGCAGGCTCTCGGGCGCCAGCACTGCCGACCCCGCCGCGCGAGCGTGGCGCTCGTGGCCGTTGCAGGCGCGGTGCAGCGGGACGTAGACGTCGGCGCCCGCATGCAGGGCGGCGTCGCGACCGGGGTAGGCGCGCAGCTGCAGCACGGCGATGTCGGCGCAGTCGTCGAGGTCGGCGCCGGCCGCGCTCGCCGCCGCCATCACGCGCGCCTGGAGCGCCGCGGGCTCGCCGTCGACGTCGGGGTCGGCGAGCAGGAACAGCGTGGCGTCGGTGCCGGCCGGGGCGGCCTGGCCCCAGGCGGCGAGCAGGGCGCCGAGGTCGTCGTCGGTGCGCCACGCCGGCGTCGCCAGCACGCGCGTGCCCGATGCCTGCTCGAGCGCCTCGATCGGCTCGCCCGCGATGCGCAGCGGGCGCTGGGCGAGCGCGCGCACGCGGCCCGCGTAGGCCGCGGTCACGACGTCCCAGGAGTAGCGCTCGGCGGCCGAGCGGCCGGCCGCCCCGCGGGCGGAGCGCTCGGCGGCGCTCGCGCCGGCGGCCTCGCGCAGGAGGGCAATGAGGTGGTCGACGCTCGGCTCGAGCATCCACGGCTCGCCGGCCGTGTCGAAGTGCTCGACGCGCCCGCCGCGCATCGCGCGGCGCTCCGCGTCGATGCGCCAGCCGGCCTGCGGCGGGCAGAACTCGTCGGTCGGGCCCCCGGCCGTCGTGATGACCGGGAGACCGCTGGCCATCGCCTCGAGCACCGGCATGGCGAAGCCCTCGCCGCGGTAGGGGTGCACGAAGACGTCGCACGAGCGGTACAGCGCGGCGAGCTCGTCGTCGGGCAGGTCGCGGTCGAGGTACACGACGCGCGGCGTGGCGCCCGAGGCGGCCAGCGCCTCCAGCGCCGAGCGGTCGACATTGCGATAGACGCCGCCCGAGCCGAAGTCCTTGACGACGAGGGTGACGTCGTCGCGGCCGGCGAACGCCGTCTGCCATGCGGCGAGCAGCACGTCGACGCCCTTGCGCGCGATCGCGCCGCCGACGAAGAGGAAGCGCAGGCCCGGCGCCTCGAGCTCCAGGCTGCGCCCCTGCGGCGCGAAGCGATCGAGGTCCACCCCGTTCGCCACCACATGCACGCGATCGGCGTCGAGCCCCGCCTGCAGGTACATCGCCCGCACGTGCTCGCTGGGGACCCAGACCTCGTCGACGTCGCGCTGCAGCGGAGCGACCCAGTCGACGGGGATGGCGCCGAACTCCCACGGCTGGATGACCGCCAGGCGGCCCGAGCGCGGCGGGCGCAGGTCGGGCGGCCACTGGTGGCGGACCTCGACGGCGGCCGGATGGGGCAGCGGCGCGTCGAGCGCGACGCCGTCGCGGCGCACGCGCTGCACGCGCACGCCGTGGCGCTCGATGCGCTCGCAGACCGCGTCGTTGATCGTCGAAAGGCTCGTGTGCAGGCCGTGGTCGCCCTGCCAGGTGACCGCCGTCGGCGCGGGCCGCGCGACGCCTCGCGAGGGGCGCTCGCCGCGGTAGTAGGACTCGAGCTCGTCGACGTACTCGGCGAACGGGCGCGGCGCCTCGATGCCGGCCTGCAGCCGCTCGAGCAGGCCGGGCTCGCCCGCCAGGCGGTCGAGCTGGCGCGCGAGGTCGCCGGCGTCGAGGCCCTCGAAGAGCAGCCCGTCGACCTCGTCGCGGACGGCCTCGCCGAGGCCGCCGAGACGCGGCGCGACGAGCGGCACGCGGCCGGCCAGGCACTCGGCGGCGGCCAGCGGCGCGCAGTCCCACCACATCGAGGGCATGACGGCGGCATCGACGCCGGCCAGCAGGTCGGGAAGCTCCGAGGACGTGAACTCGCCGCGCACCTCGACGACCCCGCGGCCGTCGATGCGGCGCAGCAGCTTCTCCATCGGCGGGCGCACCTCGCCGTGGATGAGGACGCGCAGCTCGTGCTCGGTGCGCTGCGCGGCGTCGGCCAGCAGCTGCGGGCCCTTGTGGCCGTAGGCCGAGCCGAAGAAGGCGACGGTCAGGCGCTCGCCGCTGCGGCCGGGCGCGCGCGTCGAGCCGAGCCTGGCCCACACGTCGTCGGTCGCCGGGACCGCCTGGCGGACGACGTCGATCATCTCGGCCGGGTAGCCCTGGGCGGCGAGCGTCGAGCGCATCGCGTCCGAGACGGCCAGGCAGACGTCGACGCCGCGCGTGAAGCGCTCCCGGATCGCGCCGAGGCGCTCGCGGTGGCCGGGGCGGTCGGGCGAGCCCACGCACGAGGCGCAGTCGCCGCCGTCATCGCCGGGGCCGGCGCAGATCTCGCCCTGGCCGGTCATCAGGTAGGCGCGGGGGCAGACCAGCCAGTAGTTGTGCGTGGAGAAGTAGGCGGGCACGCCGCGCGCGGCGGCCTGGTCGATCAGCGCGGCGCCGAGGTTGTGCAGGTTGTGGAAGTGCACGACGTCTGGCCTGACGCGGTCCAGCATGTCCGCGAACGCCCGCGTGATCGCGGGATCGTCGATCTCGCGCAGCGGGTTGCCGAGGTCCCAGAGGCCGTGCGGGCGGTTGTGCACGGCGACCAGGTCGACGCCGTCCTCGCGCGATTCGCGCACGCTGTACGGCCCGCCGTCGGGATCGGGCGCGGTGGCGGCGTGGAAGACGGTGACCTCCCAACCGCGGCGGGCCAGCTCCTTGGAGACGACGCGCGGCACGGTGGTGCCTCCGCCCGGGTCGTTGAAGCCGAACGAGGTGAACAGGATGCGGGGGGACATCAACGGATCCCCCATGTCATCGGACGTACGTCCAGGCGGCTTGAGTCAGTGCAGGGGCGCGCCGAGCAGGTCGGCCAGCAGTGCCGGGTCGCGGCGCACGCGCTCGCCCGCGGCGCCCGTGCGCTTGGTCAGCTCGAGCTGCTCGGGATCCTCCAGGCGGCGCAGCCGGCCCTCGGCGATGAGGCGCTCGTCGACCGCGCCGAGGCGGCCCTCGAACGTCGTCCACACCGGCGTGCCGAGCGCGACCGCCTCACGGTTCATCGTGCCGCCGGCGCTGACCACGACGTCGGCCAGGGCGACGAGCGACTGGGCGTCGATCGCGCGCTCGGGCACGACGAAGCCGTCGAGCTGGGCGCGCTGCTGCTCGACGCGCGGCAGCACGACGGTCTGGGTGCCGCGCAGGCGGTCGAGCACGCGCGCGAAGAGGTCGTTCTCGAAGCGGTGGTAGAGCGACACCGACGGCGGCGTGCGCACGACCGCGATCGGCTGGGCGTCGTCGAGGCCGAGCTCGTCGATGACGGCGCGATCGGGCTCGAAGTCGGCCAGGTAGTACTCCTCCTTCAGCCCCGGGTAGCGCTGCAGCTTGCGCCGCGCGCCGTAGCGGTCCAGGCGCTCGGGCGGGATCGCCTCGGGCACGACGACCGCCTGGGCCAGGCGGCAGTTGATCGTGTGCTGGACCGTCGCCCACTCGTAGTCGAACATCGTCGAGCAGGGGATGCGCAGCAGCCGCGCGGCAACTGTGACGTCGTTGGAGCCGTGGCCGAGCGCGAGGTCGAAGCGCCCGGCGCGCCGCGCCCAGCGCGTCAGCGCCGCCGACCGGTCGGCCAGGCCGATCGCCTTGGCCACCAGGCGCTCGCCGCGGTGGCGGCCGATGACCTCGTGCTCGACGCCCAGGCGCTCGCACAGCTGGATCGTCTGCGCGAAGTCGCGCGCGGTGACGCGGACCTCGGCGCCCCGCGCGCGCAGAACGTCGATGATCGGCCGCAGCACGAGCACGTGCGGGCTGTTGGTGAGGTCAACCCAGATTCGCATCGCGCACGGCGGCCACGACCTCGTCGACCTGGTCGCGCGTCAGCGCGGCCGAGATCGGCAGGGCCAGGTGCGTGCGCGCGAGCTCGTCGGTGAACGGGAGCTCGACGCCGTTGCCCCATTCGGCCATCGCGGGCTGGCGGTGGATCGGCGTGCGGTAGTAGCCGCTGGAGCCGATGTCCTTCGCCGCCAGCGCCGCCTTGACGTCGTCGGGGCGCTCGTGGCGGATGACGTAGAGGTGCCAGGCGGGGCGGGCGCCGTCGGTCGGCCGCGGGAGGGCCGCCAGCTCGCCGAGGCCCGCCTGCGCGTACCAGTCGCCGACGTCGCGGCGGTGGGCGGCCCAGCGGTCGAGCTCGGGCAGCTGGACGCGCAGGATGGCCGCCTGCATCTCGTCCAGGCGCGAGTTGTAGCCCACGCGCTCGTAGGTGACCTTGTCCTTGGAGCCGTGGAAGCGCAGCGTGCGCACGGCCTCGTCGAGGGCGGCCTCGCGGGTGGCGATGGCGCCGCCGTCGCCGAACGCGCCGAGGTTCTTGGAGGGGTAGAACGAGAACGTCGCGATCGTGCCCAGCGCGCCGGGGCGCCCCTCGGGACCGACCGAGCCGGCGGCCTGCGCGGAGTCCTCGATGACCGGCACGCCGAGGGCCTCGATCTCGGCGATCGGGGCGACGTTGCCGAACAGGTGGACGACGATGACCGCCTTCGTGCGCGGCGTCAGCGCGGCCTTGACCGTCTCGGGCGTGGCGCAGAACGTCTCGGGATCGACGTCGCAGAAGACCGGGCGCGCGCCGGTCGGCGGGATCGCCTCGGCCGAGGCGTAGAAGGTGAACGACGGCACGACGACGTCGTCGCCGGGGCCGACGTCGAGCGCGCGCAGCGCCAGCGTCAGCGCCTCGGTGCCGTTGGCGACGCCGATGACGTGCTCGGCGCCCAGGTAGGCGGCGAACTCCTGCTCGAAGGCCGCGACCTCCGGGCCGAGGATGAACTGCCCGCGATCGAGGACGTCCTCGATGGCCTCCGAGATGCGGCGGCGCAGGGGCGCGAGCGGGGTGCTGGGGTCGAAGAGCGGAACGGCCACGGCGCGCAAGCCTACGGGGCCGGGTGCGCGGGACGCCGCTACCCTAGCCCCCGTGCTTGCGGCCGTCCTCGTTCTGGCGTCGGTCACCGACAAGCTGGCCACGTTCGCTACGAACGTCGTCGGCGACCTCGGGCTGCCCGGGATCTTCCTGCTCATGGCGCCCGAGAGCGCCTGCATCCCGATCCCGTCGGAGGCGACCATGCTGTTCGCCGGGTTCAACGTCCACAACGGCGAGTACCCGCTGTGGGCGGCGGTGGCCGTCGGCGTCGCGGGCAACGTCGTCGGCTCGTGGATCGCCTACGCGGTCGGCTACTACGGGCGCATCGAGCTGCTCGAGCGCCACGGGAAGTTCTTCCACGTCAAGCCTTCGCACCTGCAGTGGGCCGAGCGCTGGTTCGAGCGCTACGGCTCGGCGGCGGTGTTCTTCAGCCGCATGCTGCCGATCATCCGCACCTTCATCTCGCTGCCGGCCGGCGTGGCGCGGATGCCGTTCTGGAAGTTCACGGCGTTCACGCTCGCCGGCTGCGTGCCGTGGGTCTTCATGCTCACGTGGATCGGGCGCGAGGTCGGCGCGAACTGGGAGGACTGGAAGAACTCCCTGCACTACGTCGATTACACGGTGGCCGTCCTGATCGTCCTGGGCATCGGCTACCTGGTCGTGCGCTGGCGGCGCAACCGCGGGCGAACCGCGGATGCCACGGCCTGAGGACGCGCTACCGGTCCGCCACGCGCTGGCGCTCGGCGCCCTGCACGGGCCGGCCGAGCTGCTGCCGGTCTCCTCGTCGGCGCACACGACACTCGTGCCGTGGCTGCTGGGCTGGCCGTACGTCGAGCTCGACGGCGAGCTGCGCAAGGCCTTCGAGGTCGCACTGCACGCCGGGACCGCCGCGGCGCTGCTCGTCGGGCTGCGCGTCGAGGTGGCCGAGGCGACGCGCGGGTTCGATCGGCGCCGCCTGACGCTCGTGCTCGGCTCCTTCGTGCCGCCGGCGATCGTCGGCTACACGCTCGAGCGCCCGATCGAGGAGCGGCTGGGCACGCCGCCGACGATCGCGGTCGGCCTGCTGCTCGGATCCGCGGCGATGGCGATCGCCGACCGGCGCGGGCCGGGCGGCCGCCGGCGCTCCGAGGCCGGGCTCGTCGACGCGCTCGCGCTCGGCGTCGCGCAGGCGTGCGCGCTGGTGCCGGGGGTCTCGCGCAACGGGATGACGCTCGCGGCGGCGCGCGCTCGCGGCTTCGACCGCACCGATGCCAACGAGCTGTCGCGCCACGTCGCGCTGCCCATCATCGTCGGGGCGAGCGTGCTGAAGGGCGTGCGCCTGGCCCGCCGCGGGCTGCCCCCGGGCGTGCGCCGCGCCTTCGCCGCGGGGGTCGGCGCGGCGTTCGCTTCGACGCTCGCATCGACGTGGCTCATCCGCCAGGTCGAGCGCGACCGGTCGCTGGCGCCCTACGCCGCGTACCGCGCGCTGCTCGCCGCGGTGGTGCTCCGCAAGGCTTGGCAGAATCGAGGCGGATGAGCGACTCCTACGCCGCCGCGGGCGTCGACACCAGCCAGGCCGATCGCGCCGTCGACGCTCTCGTCGGGGTCCTGCGGACGATCGAGCTCGACCGGCCCAGCGCCTCGGTGCTGCCCAGCGGCCACTACGCCTCGGTCCTGCGCGTGGCGCCGAACCTCGGCATCGCCGTGTCGACCGACGGCGTCGGCTCGAAGATCGTCGTCGCCGAGCAGGCCGATCGCCTCGAGACCGTTGGCATCGACTGCATCGCGATGAACGTCAACGACCTCATCTGCGTCGGCGCCGAGCCGATCGCGATGCTCGACTACCTCGCGGTCGAGCAGGCCGATCCCGATGCGCTGGCGCGGATCGGCGTGGGCTTGAAGATCGGCGCGCAGGCCGCGGGCGTCGAGATCCCGGGAGGCGAGCTGGCCGTCCTGCCCGAGCTCATCCGCGGCCACCCGTCGCCGGGCGGCTTCGACCTGTGCGGCACCGCGTTCGGCACGGTCGCGCTGGACGCGATCGTCACCGGCGACGACGCGCGCCCTGGCGACGCGATCATCGGCCTGCCGTCGAGCGGCCTGCATTCCAACGGCTACACGCTCGCGCGCCGGGCGCTGCTCGAGGAGGGCGGGCTCACGCTGCGCGACCGCCCCGCCGCCCTCGAGGGCCGCTCGGTCGCCGACGCGCTGCTCGAGCCGACCGTCATCTACGTGCGCGCGGTCCTCGAGCTGCTGCGCTCCGACATCCCCGTCCACGGCCTGGCGCACGTCACCGGCGGCGGCCTGCGCAACCTCCTGCGCCTGGGCGGCTCGCGGCTCGGCTTCACGATCTCCGATCCGCTGCCGGTACCGGGGATCTGCACGCTCGTCGCGGAGGTCGGCGACGTCCCCGTCGCCGAGATGTGGGACATCTTCAACATGGGCTGCGGCTTCGTGGCCCTGGTGCCGGAGGACCGCGCGGCGGATGCGGTGGCGCTGCTCGGGGCGCACCATGCGGGGACCGCTCGGATCGGGATTGTCACGGGGGATGGTGGGCGGGTGGTGGCGCCGGGGGTGTAGGGCGGCGTCCGCCGCTTCGTTCCGTCCTCCGCCGGCCACTCCCGCTCCGCGCGGCCAGGGCATCGAGGGGGAGAAGGTTTGCGGTGCCGCTGGCGAGCGCGGTGTGCACCGGCGTTGGGGTGGCGCCGGGGCGGCCGCCGCGGGCGAAATTGCGTTGCGTGGTGCTTTTGCCACCTATACGGTGGTCAAAGAACCACGCAACGCCGAGTTGGCACGCCGCCGCTCGCCTGTGGAGGAACCGCACGCGCCCCATTGCGCAGCCCACACGACGAGGCACGACGCCACGGCGGCGCGACCCCAGCGGCTTCTCCCCCTCACTGCCCCGGCAGCGCAGCGCCGCACGCACAAGCGGACGACCGGCCTCAGAACGTCTCCGGACACCAAGGCGCCACCGCCCCCCGGAACGCCGCCGACGCTCGCGCCACCGCGCCCGGCGACAGCTCATGGACGCGCCCCGCGGCCGCCAGCTCGAGCAGGGTCGTCCCGCCCAGGTACGCCGACGCCAGGGCGCCGACGTCAAGCGCCAGATCGGGCGAGTCGGAGACCCGCGAGCACGAGCCGCCCGCGAGCCGGTACCGGCCCGCGTTCCACGGGCAGAACTCGTCGAAGACCTCGATCACGACGTCCGGGTCGATCGCGTACGTCCGCGCGGACAGCGCCGCGGCGACGTCGACCAGCCGCAGCCACATGCCGTCGAAGACGACCGTCCGCAGCGCCCGCGGATCGGTGAGCATCAGCCACAGTGGCTCGTCGACCGGCGCGAGGCGCCAGCTGACCGTGCGCGTGAGGTCCTGGTCGATCAGGAAGGCCCAGATGCGTGCGCGCGCCTGCGCGGTCGCCGCGACGAGCTCGCGCACGCCGACGTCGCCGGCTGGGCCCTCGTCGCCCCATTCGGGGCGCACCGCGTAGATCGCGTAGCCGTCCTCGACGACCGCCGCCTGCAGCGGCTGGGCGCCGTGGCGCTCGCTCTCCGGGTCGTTCAAGCGGTCGCCCCACCACGGGCCGGGGCGGTCCAGCATCCCCGGGCGGTGCGGGCGCACGCGCTCGTAGACGGCGCGCATCGCCTCGACGTGGTCGCCGGCAGGGCCGGCGCGCAGCGACTCGCCGATGTCGGGCGCCGACGCCAGCCGCGCCGCAGGGCGCCGCGCCACGAGCCGCGCCGCGCGCGTCGCGACGCCGTATCCGTAGCGCGCGTAGATCGCTCCCTCCGAAGCCCACAGGACCGCCAGCGCGTCGCCGCGCGCGCGCACGTCGTCGAGCTGGCGGCGCATCATCGACGTCAAGAGCCCGCGGCGACGGTGGGTGGGGACGACGGCGATCGCGGTCACCGCCGCGCACGGGACGACCGCGCCCGGGATCGTCACCGAGCGCGTGAACGCGGACGCCGTGGCGACGATCCGCCCGTCGTCGAACCAGGCCAGCGAGCGCTCGGGCTCGTCGATGTGCCGGTAGCGCTCGCGATCGTGGTCGGTGTAGACGCGATGGAACGCCCACAGCGCCGATTCGCTGAACTCGTCGAACTCCTCACGCGTGGCCGGGCGCAGCTCCATGCGCCCCTCTGTCTAGCAGGCGCGTGCCCCGATCAGCCGATCCGCACGTACCCGGTGGCGCCGCCGCCGTCGGGCCCGTACGTGCGCCGCGACACGGCGTTGGAGGAGTTGCCCTCGATCGTGTGGATCGAGCCGTCGGCGTCGACGGACTCCACGATGCCCACGTGGCGGCCGCCCCAGACGATGAGGTCTCCCGGGTTCGGGCGAACGCCGGGGCCGGCCGGCGTCGCGCGGCCGGTGCGCTGCGCCCAGCTGTACAGGGCGCTGACCGAGCCGAAGCCCTGGCCCGCCTCGCCGAGCGGCGTGCCGGCCTGCGCGGAGGCCCACGAGACGAAGTAGGCGCACCACGGCCCGACGCCGCTGCCCGCCGTGGCGGCGCGGTACCCGGCGATGCGCGGCGAGTCGTTGGAGCCGGGCGGCTGCTCGGCCTGCCCGACCTCGGCCTGCGCCGCGGCCAGCGCCCCGCCGGCGCCGCCGCCCGCGGCCGGCGCGCCGGCCGGAGCGGCCAGCGACGAGCTGTACTGCACGCCGTTCAAGGACGACAGAAAGCCGCTCTGGGCGCCAGTGGACGACGGCGCGGCAGGCGGCTTGGGCGCGACGATCTGGTCGATCTCCGCGATGCGGGCGATGACGGCTTGCAGGCTCACTGTCCTGGTCATCGGCCGCGAGCGCGGCGGGCTTTAAAGCGCGAGCGGGCGGCCCCCCGGCCGCCCGCCCACTGATCCGTCCCCCGAGGGATATGTCCCCCTGGAGCTTGTTCGTCCTACCGCAGGAGCTGCAGGACCGACTGCGGCGCCTGGTTGGCCTGCGCCAGCATCGCGGTGCCGGCCTGCTGCAGGATCTGGTTCTTGGTCAGGTTGACCATCTCCTCAGCCATGTCCACGTCGCGGATGCGCGACTCGGCGGAGGTCAGGTTCTCCTGGTAGGTACCGGCGACCGTCAGGGCGTGCTCGAGGCGGTTCTGCGTCGCGCCGAAGCCCGCGCGGGTCGAGCTGACGATGTCGATGTCGGCATCGATCGTCGACAGGATCGCGGCGTCGGTCAGGTCGTAGCTGGCCGTGACGGCAGCCTTGCCGAACGTGACCGAGATGGTCTCGCTGTCGTTGGCGCCGACCTGGAAGGTCACGCCCGTGGCCGAGCCCAGCAGCGTCACGCCGTTGAACTGAGCGGCGGTCTGGATGCGGTCGATCTCGGACGACAGAGCGTTGACCTCGCTCGTGATCGCGTCCTTGCCCGACTGCGAGAGCGAACCGTTCTTGTACTCGACGGCGAGCTCACGGACGCGCTGCAGGATGCTGTGGACCTCGTCGAGGTTGCCCTCGGCGGTCTGCACCATCGAGACGCCGTCCTGGATGTTGCGCTGAGCCTGCGCGAGGCCGCGGATCTGGCCGCGCATCTTCTCCGAGATGCCCAGGCCGGCGGCGTCGTCGGAAGCCTTGTTGATGCGGAGGCCCGAGGACAGGCGCTCCATCGACTGCGAAACAGCGTCGGACGTCTGCGACAGGCGGCGGTGGGCCGACATCGCGTCGACGTTGTTGTTGATGCGAAGGGACATTCGTTTCTCTCCTTGAGAACGTTGGTTTGTGTCCCGGGGTGACTCCTTGTCTCCCCGTTGTGGTCATGGTGATCGCCCTGGCCGAAACGAACTTGAGGGGCCGTCCAGGCCGGACTGGACGCCTACGCCACGACGTCCACGTGGCCCTCGCCGGGATCGGACGGGGGCGTGCGTGGCACGGATCGCTCGTTCGGCTTGCGGCGGCGCCCGTCGCGGCGCTGATCGCGCTCGGTGCGGCGATCGGGGCGCTGGCCGCGCGGCGCTGGGACGACCGGGGGCACCGGCTCCAGCGGGCTCCCGATGCGCTCGATGGGCCTCACGACGAGGCGGCGCGCAGGCGCTCGGCGCGCTCGGCCGCCTCGGCGGCGGCCTGCCGGCGCGCCAGCTCGCGGCGATGGTAGACCGCCGTGAGCTGCGCCGGGATGACCTGGCGCCAGATGCTGACGACGACCGCCCACGCCGCCACGCGGCAGACGAGGCCCACGACGATGGCGCGGGCGCCCGACTCGGGGAAGGGCAGGCCGGCGCGTCGCGACAGCCAGAAGGTCAGCACGAAGCCCGCAAGCGCGGCCCACGCGCGGGCGCGGGCGATCTGGCGTGCGGCCACCGGGTGGTCGGACACGCGGGGCTTGTTGGCGTCACTCATGCGTCGTCCCTCACGAGCAGCCGGCCGAGGCGCTCGCGCTCGAAGCCGGCGACCATGACGAAGTCGAGGACCACATGGCCCTTGGTGGCCACGTGCGAGACGCGCGCACGCCCGTTGACGGGCGGCTCGTTGCCACCGGGCCAGATCGTGAAGTCGTAGAGGTCGCCTTCGCAGGCGCCGGGCAGGTCCATCACCGCGAACTCGGCCGAGCCGATCGCGACGGTCTGCGTGGCGTGCGCGACGCCTTCGCCGTCGGAGGGCGACAGCGTCGCCCGCGCGTGCACGATGCCGCCGGCGAACTCGCGCCGGCGCAGGAGCTGGACGACCTCGCGATGGGTGAAGCGGAACGTCGGCGCTCCGACGCGCGAGGACACCGGCGACAGCGCGACCTGGCCCATGATCCGCACGAGCCCCGCCGGGTCGACGTACTCCATGAACACCCAGTGGCGCTCGAGGTGGCCCAGCGGCGTACGCGGTGCATGGCGCAGCTCGACGTCGATCCAGCCGTGGCCGATCTCGTCGACGCGCCCCGAGAGGACCTCGCGGTCGGGGATGCGCAGCATGACGCGGGTGTCGAGGGCGGGGAGGCTCACGGCAGCAGGGCGAAGGCGAGATCCTCGGCCGCGGCGGGACGCACGGCGTCGCTGTCGACCAGGTAGGAGATGGGCAGCTGCGCCTCGACGGCGAGCTCGACGGCCATGCCCAGGCGCGCGGTCGCGTCGCTGTGCGTGACCGCGAGGCGGTCGGCGCCCAGGGCGCGCGAGGAGTCGAGCAGCTCGCGCGCGACCTCGCCGGCCAGGACGGCCGGCAGCGCGAGGTGGACCTCGTCGACGGCCAGGCGCCGCAGGTCGGCGCCCAGCGCGTCGGTGACGAACGGGTCGGCGCTCATCCGGGCCGGCAGCGCCGGCGTGTCGACGAGCACGAGCGCGCCACGGCGCAGGTTGGCGATGCGGGCGCCGGCGCCGTCGACGTCGTCGGTGGCCCACATCGGCACGCCGGCCGGCGCCAGCAGGCGGGCCAGCTCGGCGCCACCGTCCTTGGAGCGCAGCGCGATCACGGCGACGGGCAGGCGGCCGGCGGCCGCGTAGGCGAGCGCCAGGCGGGCGACGACGGCGGTCTTGCCCGATCCGCCCGCGCCGACGACGGCGACGGCGCCGGGCCCGCTCAGCGGGGCGACGTCGAGGCGGCGCGCCAGGGCGCGCGCGACGAACGGGCGCAGCGCGGCGGGCTGGTCGCCGGCGGCGAAGGGCACGCCGTGCACGGCGGCCTCGTCGACCACGGCGGCTGCAAGCGTCTCGCTGACGCCGGCGCGGCGCAGCGTGGTCAGCACGCGCTCGGCCTCGGGGTGATCGCCTTCGGGGCGCGCGAGCGGGGCGGGAGCGGCGACGAACGCGGGGGCCGGAGCGGGGGCCGGAGCGGGGACGAACGCGGGAGCGGGAGCCGGAGCGGCGACGAACGCGGGAGCGGGAGCCGGAGCGGGGGCAGGAGCCGGAGCGGGGGCAGGAGCCGGAGCGCTGACCACCGGCACGACCTCCGGCGCGGAGTCGCGCGGCAGCGGGATCGCGTCGACGGCGGGGTCGGCGTGCGGGCGCGGCTCGGGGTTGCGCTGCGCCGTGGCCAGCGCGGCGGCGAAGCCGGCCGCGGCAGCCTCGCGGGCCAGCGCGGGAGCGGCCTCGGCGAGCGGCAGCGCGTCGGGCACGTCGAGCACGTCGGGCATCGCCGGCTCGTCGTCGTCGCGCACGTCGAGGCCGGGAGCGCCCGCGTGGGCGTCGACCTCGATGACGGCCTTCTGGAAGAACCCGGCGACGCCGCCCTCGAGGCCCTCGCGGCGGCGGACGATCACGGCCTCGGGGCCGAGCTCGTCGCGCACCTGCGCGAGCGCTTCGGCGAGCGTGCCGGCGCGGAACGTCCTCGTAGCAGTGGCGGTGGCGGTGCTCATGCGGACACGACTCCGATGGTCTCGACGCTGATCCCGGGTGCGATCTCGTTGTAGGCGCACACGGCAAGCTGGGGCAGGGTCTGCTCGACGAGGCGGCGCAGGTGGCGGCGCACGCGCGAGCTGCAGATCACGACCGGGCGCCCGCCGCGCGCGACGGCGTGCTCGGTCTGGGTGGCCAGCGAGCGCACGAGCGCCTGCGCGCGGGTGGGCTCCATGGCGAGGTACTCGCCGTCGGCGGTCTGGGCGATCGACTCCGAGATCTCCTGCTCGATCGCGGGATCGAGCGAGATGGCCCGCAGGCGCTGCTCGTCGTCGACGTGGGGCATGACGATCGCGCGCCCGAGCGCCTGACGGGCGTACTCGGCCAGCAGCACGGGGTCGCGCGTGATGCGCGCGCGGTCGCCCACGGCCTCGACGATCGCACCGAGGTCGCGGATCGACACGCCCTCGCGCAGCAGCGACTGCAGGACGCGCTGGATCTCGCCGACGGAGAGGAGCTCTGGCACAACTTCCTCAACGACAGCCGCGTTGGATTCCTTGAGCCTGTCGAGCAGCGCGCGAACGTCCTGCCGCGTGAGGAGCTCGGCCACGTGGCCGCGGATCGTCTCGGTGAGGTGGGTGACGATGACCGATTCGGCGTCGACCACGGTGTAGCCGAGCGCCTCGGCCTCGGCGCGCGCGGCGTCGGGGATCCACACCGCGGGCAGGCCGAAGGCCGGCTCGGTCGTCGGGATGCCGGCAAGCTGGCCGACCGCGTCGCCGGGGTCCAGCGCGAGCTGGTGGCCGGCCATGACCGACCCGCGCGCGACGTCGTTGCCGCGCACCTTCATGACGTACTCGTGCGAGCCCAGGCTGACGTCGTCGTGGATGCGGACCGGCGGGATGACGGCGCCGAGCTCGGCCGCGACCTGGCGGCGCACCGCGCCGACGCGGGCCAGCAGCGAGCCGCCGGAGCCACCGTCGACGAGCGGCACGAGGCCGAAGCCGATCGACAGCTCGACCGGGTCGATCGAGAGCGCCTCGAGCGCCTGGTCGCGCGGCGTCTGCGGGGCGGGCAGGGCCTCCTGCGCAGCCTGGTTGGCCTCGGCGTGCTCGCGCTCGGTCAGCAGCTCGCCGATGGCGCGCCCGGCGAAGATGAACAGCGCACCGATGAGCAGGAAGGGGATCTTGGGCAGCCCGGGGACGAGCGCGAACAGGCAGATGACCACGCCGGCGACCATCGGCGCCTTGCGTTGCGAGCCGATCTGCTTGGCGACGTCGGTGCCGAGGTCCTCCTTCGACGCAGAGCGCGTGACGATGATGCCGGTGGCGACGGAGATCAGCAGGGCGGGGATCTGCGCGGCCAGGCCATCGCCGACGCTGAGCAGCGAGAAGTGCTGGATCGCCTCGGAGAACGGCCGGTGCTGCTGGACGACGCCGATGACGATGCCGCCGAGCAGGTTGATCGCGGTGATGAGGACCGCGGCCATCGCGTCGCCCTTGACGAACTTGGAGGCGCCGTCCATCGCGCCGTAGAAGTCGGCCTCGCGGGCGATGTCCTCGCGGCGCTGGCGCGCCTGCTCGTCGGTGATCTGGCCGGCGTTGAGGTCGGCGTCGATCGCCATCTGCTTGCCGGGCATGGCGTCGAGGGTGAAGCGCGCCCCGACCTCGGCCACGCGACCGGCGCCGTTGGTCACGACGACGAACTGGATCACGACGAGGATCAGGAAGACGACGAGGCCGACGACCACGTTGCCGCCGACGACGAACGAGCCGAACGCCTTGACCACGTGGCCGGCGTCGCCGTGGAGGAGGATCAGGCGCGTGACCGAGACGTTGATCGCCAGCCGGAAGAGCGTGGTGAGCAGCAGCAGCGACGGGAAGGCCGAGAAGTCGACCGCGCGCGGCATGTAGAGCGTCGCGACGACGATGGCCAGCGCGCAGCTGACGTTCAGCGTGATGGCGAGGTCGAGCAGGAAGGCCGGCAGCGGGATGATCATCATCACCACCACCAGCACGACGGCGCCGGCGGCGATGAGGTCCGTGTAGCGCGAGACGCGCTTCAGCGCGTTGGTCATGCGGCAGCCCTTCTGGCAGCGGTGCGGTAGACGAAGGCCAGGACGGCGGCGACGGCGCCGAAGAACTCCTCGGGGATCGTGTGGCCGATCTCGACCGAGGCGTAGAGCCCGCGGGCCAGGGGCGGGTCGGGGATGACCGGCACCCCGTGCTCGCGAGCGAGCTCGCGGATGCGCAGCGCGATGTGGCCCTTGCCCTTGGCGATGACCTCGGGGGCATCGGCGCGGTTGGCGTCATAGCGCAGGGCGACCGAGAAGTGCGTCGGGTTGGTGACCACGACGTCGGCGGTCGGGACCTCGGCCATCATGCGCTTGCGCGACAGCTCCATCGCGCGGCGGCGCAGCGCCCCGCGGACCTCGGCGGGGAGGTTCTGCTCCTTGGCCTCGTCCTTGACCTGCTGCTTGTCCATCTTCAGCGACTTCTCGTGGCGATGGCGCTGCCACAGGAAGTCGGCGACGCCGATCAGGAAGTAGGCCAGCGCGGCGCGCTTGACCAGCGAGTTCATGTCGCCGGCGAGGATCGAGCCGAACTCGACGGGCGAGATGCCGACCATGCCGCCGAACTCGGGCAGCTTGGGCAGCAGCGCGATCGCGACGATCGCGGCCACCGCGCCGACCTTGGCGATCGACTTGGCGGTCTCGACGATCGCGTTGGGGCCGAAGAGGTTCTTGGCGCCGGCGGCGGGGTTGATGCGCTTGGGATCGGGCTTCAGGGCCTTGCCCGACGGCTTGAAGCCGACCATGCCGACGTTCGCGGCGACGCCCGCCAGCACGCAGGTCAGCGCGATCGGCGCGACGGCGAGCAGCACGGCCATGCCGGCCGAGCTCATGAGCGTGCCGATGCCGTGCATCGAGACGATGTCGGGCGAGCGCGTCTGCGCGATCGCGCCGCGCAGCACGTCGGCCATGCGCTCGACGAGCTTGGGCCCGGCGGCGCCGATGGCCACGATCCCGGCGAGCAGCACGATCGCGCCCTGCAGGTCGGTCGAGCGGGCGACCTGGCCCTTCTGGCGCGCCTCGCTGCGGCGCTTGGGTGTTGCCTTCTCGGTCTTGTCGCCGGCCATCTCAGGCCACCCGGATCGCTTGGAGGGCGGAGCCGACGTCCTGCTGCAGCTCGCCGGAGATCCACCCGGCGACGAACGGCAGCGTGGCGGCGACGAGCAGCAGGCCGACGACGACCTTGGCCGGGAAGCCGACCGCGAAGACGTTGAGCTGGGGCACGACGCGCGAGACGACCCCGAAGGCGGCGTCGGTGAGGATCAGCGCGAGCATCACCGGGCCGGCGACCTCGAGCGCGGAGGTCATGATCCCCGCGAACGTCGCGTCCATCGCGCCGACCAGGCGGCCGAGGTCCGGCGCCTGGTCGAGGCCCACGAGGTCGTAGGTGCGGGCCAGGCCGCGCACGACCCAGCCGTCGCCGCCGATGACGATGAAGACCATCGTGCCGACCAGGCCGTACAGCTGGGCCAGCACCGTCGAGTGGTTGCCGGTGAGCGGGTCGACGAGGCTGCCGTACGAGAAGCCGATCGAGGTGTCCAGCAGCGTGCCGGCTGAGCTGACGGCGGCGAACAGCGCGCCGATGGTGAACGCGAAGGCGGCGCCGATCAGCGCCTCCTTGACGATCAGCCCCGCCAGGTCGATCGCGCCGAGGGGAACGGTGACGCCGCTGGAGACGACCGGCGTCATGCCGATCGCGAGCGCCACCGCCGCGATCCCGCGCACGCGCGCGGGCAGCAGCTTGGAGCTGAACAGCGGCGCGAGCACGAACAGCGGGCCGATGCGCGCGAGCACGAGGAAGAAGGCGGCCACGTGCTGCTCGCCGAAGCGGGCGATGAGCTCGTTGACCGTCATCCGACCAGGTTCGGAATCGACGACCAGAGGTCGGTCGTGTAGGACAGCAGCTGGCCGAGCATCCACGGCCCGGCGACGATGAGCACACCGGCCAGCGCGAGGATCTTGGGGATGAAGGAGAGCGTCTGCTCCTGGATCTGCGTGACGGCCTGGAAGACCGAGACGGCGACGCCGACGACCAGGCCGACGAGCAGCAGCGGCAGGGCGACGCGCAGCGTCAGCTCCAGCGCCTGGGTGCAGAGCTCGAGGACGGTATCGGCGCCCATCAGTGGAAGCTCTCCACGAGCGATCGGGTGACGAGGTTCCAGCCGTCGACCAGGACGAAGAGCAGGATCTTGAACGGCAGCGAGATGAAGACGGGCGGCAGCATCACCATGCCCATCGACATCAGGGTCGAGCTGACCACCAGGTCGATGACCAGGAACGGCAGGAAGATCAAGAAGCCGATCTGGAAGGCCGTCTTGAGCTCGGAGATGATGAAGGCGGGTATGAGGACGTAGGTGGGGACGTCCTTGCGCGTCTTGACGTTCTTGACCTTGCCGAGCTTCACGAACAGCGCGAGGTCGGTCGTGCGCGTCTGGCGGAACATGAACTCGCGCAGCGGCTGCTGGCCGCGCTCGAAGGCCTGCGTCTGGGTGATCTTGTGCTTCTGAAGCGGATCGATGGCGTCCGTCTTGATCTGCTTGAAGGTGGGCGCCATGACGAAGATCGTCAGGAACAGCGCGATGCCGACCAGCACCTGGTTGGGCGGGGCGGCCTGCGTCCCGAGGCCCTGGCGGATGAAGCCCAGGACGACGAGGATGCGCGTGAAGCCGGTGACGGTGAACAGCAGCGCCGGGACGAGCGTGATGCCGCCGACGAGGAGCAGCAGCTGGACCGAGTTGGTCCCTTCGGCGGCGGCCTTGGTGGCGGCGAGGATCATCGACGCACCGTCCGGTCGCGCAGGCGGTCCAACCAGCGCACGGCGCCGGCGCGCGGCACGTCCACCGAGCTCGTCGTCGTCCTCGCCGATGATGCCGAGCTCGAGCGCCTCCTCCTCGGAGTAGGTGCGGATCGGCGTGACGCCGTGCTCGGCGACGCCGACGAGCACCAGCTCGCGGCCGGCGCGCACGAGGTGCAGCGCGCGGTTGGGGCCGAGGGGCACGACGGCGGCCGACTCGAGGCCGCTGCCGCGCAGGCGCTCCTCCTTGGAGCCCTTGACCTGCTTGAGCACCCACGCCACGCCATAGATGACGGCGAGCACGATGGCCAGGCCGACGATGGTGCGAACGAGCGAGCCGCCGCCGGAAGCGCCGGTGATCTTCTTCGCGCCGCCGTCGGCGGGCAGGTTCAGCGGGGTGCTCTCGCCGGTGCCCGACGCAGCGAGCGCCGAGGCCGGGAGCAGCACCAGGCCGATGGCCGCAGACGCGGCCCCGTAGATGAAAGGGGGGATTCGCAATGGAGACGGATCGACTCGGGAGGGACGAGTCGCCCGTTTCATCGGCCGCGCCGCGAGCGGCTTTAGGACAAGCGTCCAGTGCCGTCGGATCGCTGACGCGAAGGCGGGGCGCAACCGTTCGGCCGCGCCCCGCGTCACTGCGTCGGATGTGTGGGCGCGTCAGGCCAGCGTGAACTGCCCGACGAGGCGCTCGAGCTCCTCGGATCGGAGCTTGTTCATGACCTGTTTCCTCGGCCGCCCTACAGGTCGCTTGAGAAGCCTGGCACGCGCGCTGACCTCGTTTACGCCGGCCCGCGCGCGTAGAGTTCGCTGGCGCCGTGCTCGGCGTCTTCGCGCTCCCAGCGGCGCTGCTCGCGCTCGCGCCGCCTCCCGCCTCGATCGAGCCGCTGCCACAGCCCGTGCGGGCCGAGCTGCAGGCGGAGGGCTTCTGGCATCGCGACTGCCCGGTCGGGCTGTCCGGCCTGCGGCTGCTGACCGTCTCGCACTGGGGCTTCGACGGACGCCGGCATACCGGCCAGCTCGTCGTCAACGCGCGCGCGGCCGGCTCGCTGGCGCGCGCGTTCGGCACGCTCTACCGCCTGCACTTCCCGATTCGCCACATGCGCCTGGAGGACATGTACGGCCCGAAGCGGGGCCGGCCGCGCGACGGCGACGTCACCGGCTCGTTCGACTGCCGCCAGGCGGTCCCCTCGCCCTGCACGGGCGGCCGCGGGACGGGGACCTGGTCGATGCACGCGTACGGCCTAGCGGTCGACGTCAACCCGGTCGAGAACCCCTACGTGGGCTGCGGCCAGAGCCGCGACCCGAAGGCCAGGAAGTTCTTCGATCGCGACCACCACCGCCGCGGGATGGTGACGCGTCGGGCGATCGCGGCCTTCGGATCGATCGGCTGGGGCTGGGGCGGCGCGTGGGCGGGGAACACCAAGGACTACATGCACTTCTCGTCCAACGGCCACTAGGAGCCTGTTGAAAGATCGGTGGTGGTGAGGTGGCCGATCTCGTCGAGGGTGACCAGGAGGAGTCTGGTGAGCGCGCGGATGTCGTCGGCGCGGGTGGCCGTGTCGTTGGTCTTGCGACGTTCGGCGGCGTCGTGGGCGGCCAGGAGGCGTTTGAGGTTGATCGCGGTCGCGGCGGCCAGCAACTGCAGCTCGACCAGGCGGGTGCCGCGGCATCGGGCGCGGTGCGCGCCGTGGCGTTTGAGTTCTGCGATCGCGCCTTCGGCGTGTGCCTGGCGGTCATAGGCCGCGTCGCGCCCGGTCTTGGTGCGCATCCGTTCGCGGGCGGCGAGGGCGGCGGCGTGCTTGGCGCCCGGCTGCGGCGGGATGAGCGCTGTCGTCTTTAACGCGTCCACGGTGGCGTAGGAGTGCTCGCTGGCATAGCCGCTGTCCGCGGCAAGCTCGCTGACCGCGTGGCCGGCGAACCTCGCGCGCGTGACGATCTCCTTGAGGCTGTCGGCCTCGCTGCCGGTCGCGGATTCTGCCTTGACGGCGACGATCACCCGATGCTTGGGGTCCACGGCGACCTGGCCGCGATGCACCAGGTGCTTGCGCTGCCCGGGCTTGTGGCGCAGCTTGGCGTCGGGATCGGTGCGCGACACCGCCGTGGCGTTGGACGCCACGCGCTTGGGGGTCGGGCCGGTTCGCGGCTCGGCCAGCACGAGACGCGGCCGCGATTGCGCGGCGTCGCCCACCACACTCCCTTCCGCGCAGCCGCGCTCGCAGTCATCGTCGCTCTCGACGAGTTCAAGCTCGGCGCGCAAGCTCTTGAGCGCGGCGTCGGCCTCGATGTGCGTCCCGTCGACCACCAGCCGCCGGCCGCCGACCAGCCCCGCCTCGGTGCACTGCCGCAGCACGGCGGTAAACAGCTGATCGAACACCGACGAGTCCGCAAAGCGCTTGGTCTGGGCGTGGCTGAACGTCGAGTGATCCGGCAGCCGCTCGGTCAACCCGAAGCCCAAGAATCGGCGGATCGACATGTCGGTTTGCGCGACCCTGAGCGTCTCGCGCATCGACGGCAGCCCGCGCCAAGCCAGCACGAGCGCGAGCTTGACCAGCACCGCCGGATCGATCCCCATCCGACCCGCCCCACCAGGCCGATAGAACGGCCTGGCTGTCTCGCGCACATGACCCCAGTCCACCAGCGCCTCGATCCGCCGCAACTCGTCATCGGCCGGAACGAGATCATCGACGCTGACCATCCCCACCTGCCGGGTCTCATCGCCCGACCGCACCGCGAACGCCGCAAGCGCCATACCCACAGCCTCGCGACCAGACCGGACGAAACTTCAACAGGCTCCTAGCGGTGGCCGGGTCCCCGGGGCGTCGCCGAGCCCGCCCCCCAATGCTCGGGCTCGGCGTGGCGCCCGCGGGATGGGCAAGTGAAGCAGCCGCCGCAGCGGCCGCCGTGACGATCCGGGGAAAGCCGGGAGGCCTAAGCCGCCTCGGCCTCGGCGCCGCTGGGAGCGACGACCTCGGTGATGCGCAGGCCGAACTCCTCGTCGATGACCACGACCTCGCCGCGGGCGATGGGCCTGCCGTTGACGAGCAGGTCCACCGGCTTGTCCGCGAGGCGATCGAGGGTCACGACGGAGCCCGGGCCCAGCGCCAGCGCCTGGCCGAGCGTCATGCGCGTGCGGCCTACCTCGACGGTGAGCTCGACCATGACGTCGTTGAGACGCTCGAGGTCGGTGACGCTCGCGCCGCCGACGGCGGCGGGCTCAAGGGGGGCGAACTCGATCTCGTTGGACATGGGGTCTCCGTGTTCTGGACGGGCTACTGCACCGCGATGTCGGTGAGCAGCACTTCGTGCACCTTCACATCGGTCTGCTGCTTCAGGCGCTTGAGGATCTTGGCCTTGATGTCCTCGCGGCCCTTGCGGCTGGTCAGCTCGCCCGCGCTCTCGTCGGTGACGACGTCGGTGACGATGTCGCGCACCACGGCCTCCTGCGTGAGGACGCCGTAGCCGTCGGGCGCGGCGGCGCCGCCCTCGGCCGCCTTGGCCGGGGCCGCGGAGAAGCCCTCGTCGAAGACGAGGCCCACGCCGAGCTTGGCGAACTTGCCGTCGGCGAGATTGATGAGGAAGTCCTTGGGCAGGACGTACACCTCGCCGTCGACCTTGGGCTTGGTCGTGGGGCCCGGCTTGGCCAGGACGAACTTGTAGGTGCCGCCCAGGAGGACGAGCACGATCGGGATGATGAACTTGAGCTTGGACTTCACTTGAGGTTCTCCGGACCGAAGTCGGGTGCGAACCGCGGGCGCTCGTCGGCCGTGGTGGCCTGCGCGGCGGCGGCGCCGGTGGCCACGCGCGGCAGCAGCACCTCGACGCGGCGGTTGCGCGCGCGTCCGTCGGCGGTCGCATTGGTCGTCAGGGGATCGAGCGACGCGCGGCCGACGGCCTCCATGCGCTCGGCGGCGACGCCGGCCTGCGCGAAGGCGCGCACGACCGACGCGGCGCGACCGGCCGACAGCTCCCAGTTGGATGGGAACGCGGCGGTGTGAATGGGGACGGGATCGGTGAACCCGCGCACGCGGATCTCGTGCTGGTTCTCGGCGCGCAGGAGCCCGCCGACCTTCGCCAGCAGGCCGTGGCCGCCGGGCTGCACGGTCGCCGAGCCGCTGGCGAACAGCAGCTTGTCGGTGAGCAGGCGGATGACCAGGCCGTCGCGGGTGATGATCGTCGAGACCTTGCTGCTCAGCCCGTGGGCCTTCGTGTACTCGTCGACGCGGGCCTTGAGCTTCTTGAAGCTCTCCTGCTCGACCTTGGCAGCCTGCGCGGCGGCGGCGGCCTTGGCGGCCTTGCTGCTCGCGGCCTCGGCGGCGCTCTGCTTGATCGTCGGGGTGTTCTCGGCGATCTGGGTCGCGGTGGTCGAGCCGCCGCTCTCCTTGAGCGAGCGCCCGCCGGGCAGGATGCGCCCGGAGAACGCGTCCTGCAGCGAGTGCTGCAGGGTCACGAACTTCGAGATGTTCACCGACGAGATCGAGAACAGGACCATGAACAGCGCCATCAGCAGCGTGATCATGTCCGCGTAGGTGAGCAGCCAGCGCTCGTCGTTCTCGTGCTCCTCCTCGGCGTGAGCGCCGCGGCGGCGTCGTGAGGACGCCATGGCTATGCCGCCTCGGCGACGGCGCCGGGCTCGTCGGCGACGCGCAGGTTGGGCTTGGCGTCGTCCTCTGCGGCGCGCTCGGCGGGCGGCACGAGGCTCATGAGCTTCTCGGCCACCACGCGCGGGTTGTCGCCCGCCTGGATCGAGAGGATGCCCTCGAGCACGAGGTTGCGCTCGTGGACCTCGGCGTGCGACAGGCCCTTCAGGCGGCCGGCCACGGGCAGGAACACCACGTTGGCCGCGCCGACGCCCATGAGCGTCGCGATGAAGGCGCCGGAGATCGCGGGGCCGAGGGTGTCGGGCGCGCTCAGGTTCTCGAGCACGTGCACGAGCCCCATGACCGTCCCGATGATGCCCATGGTCGGCGCGAAGCCGCCGGCGGTCTTGAAGACCTCGGCGCCCTCCTTGTGGCGGGCGGCCATGGTGTCGACCTCGACCTCGAGGATGTCGCGCACGAGATCGGGATCCGTGCCGTCGACGACGAGCTGCAGGCCCTTGCGGGTGAACTCGTCCTCGACCTGCTCGAGGTCGCTCTCCAGCGCGAGAAGGCCGTCGCGGCGCGCCTTCTCGGCGAGGCTCACGAGCTCGCGCACCTTGGCGGCGAGATGGTGGTCGGAGCCGGAGAAGGCGATCTTGTAGAGGGCGGGGATCTTCTTCATCCCCTCCATGCCGCAGGCTGCGCACGTGGCACCGAACGTGCCCACGAACACGAGGATCATCGCGGGCATGTTCATGAATGCGGCGGGCGAGGTGCCCTCCATCATGGCGGCGCCCAGGATCCCGACGCACGCAGCGACGATGCCGATGGCAGTTGCAGCCTTCACCGTCCGGTCATCGGCTCCTGGCCGCGGATCTTTCGCCCGAGTCCACGAGACGTTGGACGGCGGACACCGTTGTCATCGGCGGCGGCCGTTAAATGAGGAGCGCCCCGGTGTGCCGGGGCGCTCTAGGTCCTACAAGGGGGTGAGGTGGGAAGGTACTGCTTAGGGGTGTGCCCCTCTTAACGGCAGGTCGCGGGCGGTCTTGAGAGGCCGCGCCACCCTTGGACGTTCGTTCTAGCCAAGCGCCTTGGCAACGGCACCCAGCACGCGGTCGGCCTGGAACGGCTTGACGACGAAGTCCTTGGCGCCGAGCTTGATCGACTCGAGGACCTTGGACTCCTGGCCGAGGGCCGAGCACATCACGACGCGAGCGCCGGGATCCAGCGCGATGATCTCGCGCAGGGCCTCGAGCCCGTCCTTCTGGGGCATCGTGATGTCGAGCGTCGTCACCTCGGGACGAAGCTCCTGGTAGCGAGCCACGGCCTCTGCGCCGTCGCCGGCCTCGCCGACGATCTCGTGGCCGCCGCTGGCGAGCGCATCGCTCACCATCTTGCGCATGAACGCAGCGTCGTCGACGACGAGGACGCGGGCCATGTCACACCTCCATGCTTTCGGTAGCGGGTTGGGGTTCTGGATCGGGGGCCGGGGCTTCCGGCTCCGCCACTTCGGAGGCAGGCGCCTCCGGCTCCGGGACCTCGGCAGCCGTCACTTCCGGCTCCGAGACCTCGGCCACCGGCGCTTCCGGCTCCGAAACGATTTGGGGTTCAAGTGATTGATCGGCAGGCGGGACGCTCGTCTGCAGCCCGATCACGGTCTCGACCGCGAGCTGCAGGCTGCCGTCCTCGGCGACGAGCAGGCGGCCCGTCGCGAAGCGCATGCCGTCGACGTAGAGGTCGATCGCATCGTCGACCTCGCGGTCGAGCTCGACGACCGAACCGGTGGCGACGCCCACCGAGGCGCCCGCCGCCATGCGCGCGCGGCCCAGCTCGGCCCACACGCGCACGGGAACGGCGCGCAGCGAGTCGCTCAGCGGCGCGCTGGTGTACTCCTGCGTCAGCTCGTCCAGCGCGCGCGACATCTTGACCACGAACGCGTTGGGGACCAGCTGGATCAGGCGCGAGGGCGCGCCGAGGACGGTGACGTCGGCGGTCAGGATGTGCGACGAGCCGCTGGCCCCGAGGAGCGCGACGGCCTCGGCCTCGGTCTGCACGGTGCGGATCTGCGGCGGCGCGATCTCGACCTCCTGGCCGAGCACGTCGCTGGTCGCCATGGCGGCGGCCGACATCATCTGGTTCATCGCCTCCCCGATCGCGCTGAGCTCGAGCTCTGAGAGCTCGCCGCCCAGTTCGACGCTGTCGGGGTCCTGGCCCATCATCGCGGCGGCCAGGCGGCGCGCGCCCTCGACCGGGAGCATGAACAGGTTGCCGCCCGTGACGCCGTCGACGTAGGAGACGTCGGCCGCGACGGCCGGCAGCACCAGGCCGGCGGCGGCGTCGTCGGCGCCGGAGCGCGCGTGCACGGCGCCGCGACGGATGCCGTCGGGCGCGAAGGTCTTCAGCAGGCCCTCGATGGCATCGGCGGTGGAGCCCCCGAGGCGCAGCAGCGGAGCGTCGTTGCTCACGAGCCGCCCTCCGTGTGGGGACCGAGGATCTGGATCGCGCGCCGGGTGCCCGAGCGCCCCGCGCGGGCGCGGTGGACGGGCGTGCCGTCCGCGTAGACGGTCACGTCGTCGCCGACCTGGCCGTCGAGCTTGACGACGTCGCCGGGGCGCAGCGCGAGGACCTCCTCGAGCGACAGGCTCGCGTCGGCGACCTCGGCGCGCAGGACGACGTCGACGCTGCGCAGGCCGGCGCGCACGGCGGCGGTGTCGCGCGGGTCGGCGGTGACGCCGGCGGCCTGCGCGCGGCTGGAGAAGGCGTTGGCGACGGGCGCGATCGTCGCGAAGGGGACGAGCAGCGCGAGCGTCGTCGAGCGGCGGCCCATGCGCGCCTCGACGGTGATGACGAGCGTCGGCTCGGAGGCCGGGACGATCGCGGGGCCCTCGCTGAGCGGGTCGATGCGCCCGAGCTCGAGCGTGTCGCCGCAGACGTCGAACCAGGTGGCCGACAGGCACTCGGCGAGCGTGCCGAAGAGGCGGCGGGCCAGCACGGTCTCGATGTCGGTCAGGCGGCGCTCGGCGATCGCGTCGCCGGTGCCGCCGAGCAGCCGCTCGACGACCTCGAGCACGAGGATCAGCTCCGTGCTCATGAGCATCTTGGTCTCCGACCCGGCGACCTCGATCACCGCCCCGACCGACGCCTCGGGGACCGACTCCAGCGCGTTGGCGAAGGTGAACTGGCCGACGTCGATGACCTCGAAGTCCAGGTGGATGCGGTGCTCGCCCGACATCCGCGTCGACGCCGTCGCGCAGAAGATCTCGACGACGCGGCGCAGGCGGCGCTGGTGGTCGGTGCCGAACTTGCTCGGCCGCGTGAAGTCGACGGTGCGCAGCCAGCGCGTGCGCCGCCCCGAGCCCACGGCGGTGGGCTCGACGGGCAGCTTGCCCTGGCTGGCCTTCTCGAAGAGGGCGTCGATCTCGGCGGACGAGAGGAAGTCGTTCATCGCAGGGGCACCTCTGTGGAGCCGGCCTCGCGCACGGTCACCGAGCCGGCGCCGACCTCGACGCGCATGGTGCGCCCGGTGTTGCCCGACGTGGCGGCGGCGTGGATGGGGATCCCTGCGGCGGCCAGCCCGGCGCGGACGGCGGCCTCGTTGCGCGCGCCGATCTCCATGCCGGTGCTGTTGGCGAACATCTGGGCGCCGCCGACGATCACGGCCTCCACCGAGCGCGCGGCAGCGCCGACGCGAGTCATGCCCTCGATGAGCGCGGGCACCGCGAGGTCGGCGAACTTGCCGACCTTGTCCTCGCCGCGGCTGCCGGACTCGGGCAGCATCACGTGCGCCAGGCCGCAGGCGCGCCCGTGGCGCGCCACCAGCGCGAGGCCGATGCACGAGCCCAGGCCGACGCAGACCAGCACGTCGCCCGCGGTCGTCGAGATGGCGAGCTCGCCCATGCGGACGACCACCTCGGGCATTGTCGCCAGATCAGCCACCGAGGCCGATCCGGTTGAGCAGCTCGTCGACGCCCTCGGGCGTCGGCAGCAGCATGAACGACAGCGCGCACGCCTCGCCCTCGACCTCCAGCTCGGAGTCGAGCATGATCGCGAGGTCCTGGCCGTGGCTGCTCGACGCCAGCACGGTGGCGACCACCGCGGCGAGCATGTCGCGCGCCGACGACGGCGGGCGCAGGTCGAGCTCGAAGCCGGCCATCGTGGCCAGCGCGCCGATGTAGGAGGCGACGAGGATGTTGCCGATCTCCTGCAGGGCGGAGCGACCGTCCTCGGACTCGGCGTCGACGCCGAGCATCCCGCAGATCGAGGCGGCGTCGACCTCGCCCACCAGCAGCAGCGCCGTGGCGTCGAGGTCGCCGTCGACCGGGACGGCGACGGCCCAGACGATGTCCTCGGCGTCGCCGGCCGCCTCGACGGCGTCGGCGAGCTCCAGGGCGGCCGCCTTGGGCACGGAGATGTCGACCGGGCGACCGAGCAGCGACGAGAGCGCCGTGCCGGCCGTGCCCGAGCCGATGTTCGCAAGCTCGCGCAGCGCGTCGAGCTGGATGTCGGTGTAGCGGACGGGGGGCATGTCTTCTTGGTTCCTCGGTCAGGCCGCGCGCGGGAGCGCCGCGGCGGCGTCGTCGGTCATCAGGGCATCGCAATCGACCAGCAGCGCGATCTCGCCATCGGAGAGCACGGCGGCGCCGGAGACGGCGGCGAGGTCGGCCACATCGGACGGCAGCGGTCGGGTGACCAGCTCGCGCTGGCCGATGAGCTCGGACACCGCCAGGGCAATGCTGCGCTCCTGGCTGTGGACGATCACGGCGAACTCGCACTCCTCGTCGGAGCCGTGGCCCAGCGCGCCCGCCGCATCGCGCAGCGGCAGGACGCTGTCGCGCATGACGAGCATGCGCTGGCCGGCGGCCGAGCGGACGGTGTGGTCGGCCAGGCGCACGGTGCGAGCGACGCGGTCCAGCGCGATGCCGTACGAGCGCCCGTCGGCGCGAACCAGCAGGGCCGACATGATCGCCAGGGTGAGCGGGAGGCGAATCTGGGCGGTCGAGCCGCGGCCGGGCTCGGAGGTCATGACGACCTCGCCGCCGAGCTCGCGGATCTTGGTGCGCACGGCGTCCATGCCGACGCCGCGGCCGGAGATGTCGCTGGTCGTCTCGGCGGTCGAGAAGCCGGGCGCGAAGAGCAGCTCGATCGCGCGCGGCGCGTCGATGCCCTCGGCCTGCTCGGCGGTGATCAGGCCGCGGTCGACCGCCTTCTTGGCCACCGCGGCCGGGTTGACGCCGCGGCCGTCGTCGCTGACGGTGATGACGACGTTGCCGCCGGCGTGACGCGCGGAGATCTCAACGGTGCCGGTCGCCGGCTTGCCGGCGGCCACGCGCTCCTCCGGGCCCTCGAGCCCGTGGTCCAGCGCGTTGCGCACGAGGTGGACGATCGGGTCGCCGAGCGCGTCGACCACGGTGCGGTCGAGCTCGGTCTCCTGGCCGACGAGCTTGAGCTCGACCTGCTTTTCGAGCTTGCTCGACAGGTCGCGCACGAGCCGCGGGAAGCGCAGGAAGACGGCTTCGACCGGGATCATGCGGACCTGCATGACCATCGCCTGCAGGCCGTGCGAGCAGCGCGTGAGCTCCTGCATGGCCTGCCCGAGGCCCGGGACGTCGGCCTGGGCGGCGAGGATCTCGACGTGGGTGCGCTGGACGACCAGCTCGCCCATGAGGTGCATGAGCTGGTCCAGGCGCTCGGCATCGACGCGGACGGTCGCAGCGGCGCGCGACGCGGGCGCGGCGGCGGCGGCGGGCGCGGGCTCCGCGACGGCGGGCTCGACCTCGGCGACCGGCTCGGTCTCGGCGACCTCCGGCTCGCCGGCGGCGCCGCACTCCTCGACGACGACCGTCTCGACGTCCGGCACCGCGGCGAGCGCCGCGTGCAGCGTGTCGATCTCGACCTCGGCCGCGATCCAGACGTCGATGACGCGACCGTCGAAGGCCTCGACGTCCTGCTCGTGTGGCGCCGACGTGACGACCTCGCCGAGGTCGGCGGCCGCGGTGAGGACCATGAAGGCGCGCACCGTCGGCATCAGGACATCCGCCGCGAGGTTGATGCGCGCGTGCAGCACGGTCGTCTCCGCGGCCAGCGCGTTGGCGACCTCGTCGGGCAGCTCGGGGGCCGCCTCGCCGCCGCGGCGGGCGACCTGCTGATCGGGCGTGCGCTCGCGCACGAGGCCCTGCAGCAGCTCGATGAGCGGCGCGGGATCCAGGCTCTCGGTGCCGTTGGCCTCGATGGCATCGACTGCGACGGAGAGCGCGTCCAGGCAGCGCAGCAGCACGTCGATCGCCTCGCGCTCCAGACCGCCCGAGCGCTGGCGCAGCAGCTCGAAGACGTCCTCCATCTGATGGGTCAGGGCGGCCATGCCCTCGAAGCCCATGGTGGCGCTCATGCCCTTCATCGAGTGCGCGATGCGGAAGATCTCGTCGACCGTCTCGGGATCGTCGGGCTGCTCCTCGATGCGCACGACCGCGAGGTTGAGCTCCTGCAGGTGCTCGCGCGACTCGGCGAGGAACATCGGCATGTACTGGCTGGTGTCCATGATCGGGTTCAGGCCTTGCGGTAGGTGAAGGGAGCGGCGGCTGCCAGACCAAGCTCAGCCGGTGTGTTGACGCGCTCGGTGGCGCCGACGACGAGGACGCCGCCGGGCCGCAGCGCATGTGCGAGGCGCTCGTGGAGCGCGTCGCGGACGTCCTCGTTGAAGTAGATGACGGTGTTGCGGCAGAGGATCAGGTCGTAGGCGCTCGTCTGCGGGCGGATGCGCAGGAGGTCGCCGACCTCGAAGGCGACCATCGAGCGCAGCTCGGCCTTCGGCCGCCAGAGGTCGCCGTCGCGATCGAAGAAGCGGGTCAGCGCCGCCTGCGGCGACGTCCGCACGTCCTCGCTGCTGAACTCGCCGCGGCGGGCGCGCTCGACGATGCGCGGGTCGATGTCGGTGCCGACGATCGTCGTGCGCGCGGTCGGCGCGGCGGTGCGGCAGACCGCGGCGAGCGTGTAGGCCTCGGCGCCGTAGGAGCAGCCGGCGCTCCAGGCGCGCAGCGCGCCGCCGGCGGCGAGCTCGGGGACGATCGTCTTCTCGAGGACGTCCCACTGCTCGGGGTTGCGCCACAGGTGCGAGACGTTGATCGTCACGCGATCGAGGAAGTCCTCGAGCGCGGTCGTGTCGCTCTCGAGCACCTTCAGGTACGGGGTCAGCCCCGGGAGGCCGTTGCGCTGGGCGAACGAGCGCACGCGGCGCTCCATCTGGCCGCGCTTGTACTGGAGCAGGTCGACCTTCGCGAGGCGACGCACGCCCTCGCAGAAGGTGACGAAGTCGTCGTTGAACGGGACGGTGGCGGACATCAGTTGGCCTCCTGCGCGATGGCGGCGGCGAGGTCGCCGAGGGGCATGACGGCATCGGCGAGGCCGGCCTCGGCAACCGCGCGCGGCATGCCGTAGACCGTGCAGGTCTCCTCTGCCTCGCAGAGGACGCGGCCGCCGGCGTCGCGCACCGCGCGGGCGCCGTCGGCGCCGTCGCGGCCCATGCCGGTGAGGACGACGAGCAGCGTGCGCTCGCCCCACGCGGCGACGACGTCGTCGATCGTCAGGTCCGCGCGCGGGCGCAGGCCGCCGATCGCCGGCTCGTCGCTGAGGCGCGCGCGGCGCTCGGCGCCGATGCGCAGGTGCTTGCCGCCGGGCGCGATGAGCGCGGTGCCGCGATCGAGCCGGTCGCCCGGCGCCGCCTCGCGGACGGTCAGGCGCGACTCGCGGTCCAGTCGGGCCGCGAGCGAGTTGGTGAAGCCCTCGGGCATGTGCTGCACGATGAGCGTGCCCTCGCCGAGCTGGGCGGGGAGGGCGGGGATCAGGCGCGCCAGTGCGCGCGGGCCGCCGGTGGAGGTCGCGATCACGACCGCGCGGCGGGTGCGCGCGACGCGCGGCGCCGCGACGGCGGGCACGGCCGGCGCGTGGCCGTTGGTGGCGACGGGAACGCGGCCGTTGGTCGCCCGCGGGCGACCGCCGGCGACGGCGACGCGCAGCTTGTCGCCCAGCCCCTGCACGAAGCTCTCGAACGGCTCGCCGAGCGCGGGCTTGGGCACGAGGTCGAACGCGCCCTCGGCCAGCGCGTCCACCGCGCGGGCCCCGTGGGCCGGCGAGAACGCGCTGACGACGATGACGGGCACGTCGGGCGCCCCCGCGCGCCGCAGCGCGCGCAGCACGCCGATGCCGTCCAGGCCCGGCATCGCCAGGTCCAGGGTCATCGCGTCGGGACGCAGCTTGGCGCACTGCGCCAGCGCCTCGTCACCGTCGCACGCCGTCCCCACGACGTCGAAGCCGGCAGCACCGAGCGCGCCGCTCAGGAGCGTGCGCATGAAGGACGAGTCGTCGGCGACGACGATCCGGGGGGCGGGGGACATCGGGGCCCTACGCGAGGGCGGTGACGTCGGCGGCGTCGCCGAACAGACCGGCCGTGTTGAGCAGGACGATGAGGCGGTCGTCGATCTTGGCGATCGACTCGATCGACTCGCCGTCGGCCGACGGGACCGGCTCGAGCTGCTCGGGATCGATGGTCAGGACCTCCTGGACGTCGTCGACGACGACGCCGGCCATGTCGGTGGTGGTCTCGACGATGACGATCTTCTGGTCCTCGCCCTCGGCGCGGTGACCCTGGCCCAGGCGGGCGGCGAGGTCGTAGACCGGGATGATCTTGCCGCGCAGGCTGATCACGCCGCGGATCCAGCCGACGGACGAGGCGACCGAGCGCGGCTCGGTGTAGCGGATGATCTCGTGGACAGCCTCGATCGGGAGGGCGTACTCCTCCTCGCCAAGGCTGAAGACGACGAGCTGATGGGTAGTGGTGGTCTCCTCGGACATAAGCCCATAATCGGTCCGCGGGCCAGCCGCTTGAGAGCTCGTGTTAGAAGGCGCGATGTCCGACGTCAGCGGCGTTCAGCGCCTCGGTCATGACATCGATGCGCCAGCGTCGGACGGCGGTCACGACCTCGTCGTCGCTCTCGGCGACGACGATCTTGGTGCCGTTGGTCAGCGTGAGCACGACATCGGGATGACCCTCCATCGTCGCGATGAGATCGGGGTTGACGTAGAACGGCTCGTAGCTCGAGCCGAGACGGTGCAGTCTGATCATGATTGCCTCCAGAGCGTTGCGGGGGACGGCCCTCCGCCGTCCCCCGCACGCTCATCCAGGCGCTACGTCTAGCGCTTGAGGTTGACGAGGTCCTGCAGCATCTCGTCGGCGGTCGAAAGCACGCGCGAGCTGGCCTGGAAGCCACGCTCGGCGGTGATCATGTTCGTGAACTCGGTGGCGAGGTCGACGTTGCTCATCTCGAGCACGCCGCCAATGGTCGAGCCCAGGCCGTTGGTCTCCGCCGGGTTGGTGGTCCCGGTGCCGGAGCTGGCGTTCTCGCGCCAGCGGTTGGCGGACGAGCGCTCGAGGCCGGCCTCGCTCGGGAACGAGGTCAGGGCCATGTAGCCCGCGTACTGGCGGGTACCGCCGCCAGTCGGCGTGTAGGTGACTGCGCCGTTCGGGCTGACCGCCACGTCGGTGGCGCCCGTCGGGATCGTGATGAACTGCAGCGGGCCGGCCGTGTCGGGGTTGTTCGACGCGTCGACGCCGTAGCCGACGACGTGCCAGCCGTCCTGCGTGGCGAGCTCGCCGAGGTCGTTCAGGGTGAAGTTGCCGGCGCGCGTGTACTCGTCGGTCGTGCTCGGCGCGGCCGAGTTCGACACGCGGAACCAGCCCGAGCCCTGGATGGCGACGTCGTACGGGCTGCCCGTCGACTGGAACGCGCCGTTGGTCATCTGGTTGTCGATCGAGCCGAGCTGCACGCCGAGGCCGATCTGCGCGGCCTTCGCGCCGGCGGTGGTCGTCGTGGCCGACGCGCCGGAGCGCTGCAGCTGGGCCAGCGAGTCGCGGAACGACACGCGGCTGGCCTTGAAGCCAACGGTGTTGACGTTGGCCAGGTCGTTGGCGGTCACGTCGAGCATGACCTGGTGGTTCTTCAGTCCGCTAATGGCGGAGTACATGCCTCGCATCATTGGAGGTGCTTCCTTTCGCTGGAGTCCGGCCTCCTCGATGAGGGCCAGCCGGAATTGGGGGTGAGGGTCTAGGAGATGACTGCTGAATCGATGTTGGTGAAGACGTGATCGCGCATGGAGGCGCGATCGACCGCCGTGATGACGGTCCTGGCCTTGACGGAGACGACGAAGGCCACGTCGTCGACGAGGACGACGGACTCGCGTGAGCCCTTGGCGGCGGCGCGGTCGACGCCGTGCTGCAGGCGGGCGAGGGTCTCGGGATCGAGGTCGATCCCGCGGCGCTCGATGCGTGCCTTGGCGTGGCCGCTGAGCTGAACGGCACCCGTCTTCTCGCCGAGGACGTCGGCGAAGGACGGGCCGCTCGGGGCGGCCGGCCCGGACGGTGAGCCCGATCCCGGCCGCGTCGGAGCGGTCGGGGCGGGCGCGCCGACGGGCGGCACGAGCGCGGGGTTGTGCGGCAGAGGCGTCATTGCACCTTGTAGACCTGCGCCGGTGCGATGCCGACCTGGCCGCCGACGGTCAGCGTCGGCGTGCCGCCGCTGAAGTCGACCGACTCGACGACGACGCCATCGACCGAGTGGCCCTTGGCGTCCATGTACGAGACGGTGCGACCGAGCAGGCCGGCAGCGTTCTGCTGCTGCTGGATGCCGGACTGGTTCTGCAGCTGCTCGAGGATCGAGAACTGCGTCATCTGGTTCATGAACTGGTTCGGGTCCTGCGAGCTGTCCGGCGACTGGTTGCGCAGCTGCTCGACGAGCAGCTTCATGAACGAGTCCTTGCCGAACGCGTCCTGCGTCTTGTTCTGCGGGTTCGTCGCCGAGTCGGTCGACGTCGGCTGAGTCGCGGGCGCGACGTCCGTGGGGTTGACGGTGGACATGGTCGTGCTCCTACGCGAGCACGTCGACGAGGGCGCCGAGCGCGATCGTCGTCGTGGTCGGGGTCGGGTTGTCGGGATCGGTGGGGGAAGGCTCTTCGTCGCCCGCGTCGCCCTGCGCGGAGCCCGCGCGCTGGGCGGCCTCGGCGTGGCGCTCGTGCGCGCGGTGGTCGGCGCCGTCGCCGGCGAAGCCGATGTCGAGCGACGCGACGTCGACGCCGGCCGCCTCGAAGGCGCGGCGCAGGTCGGCGCCGGCCTGCTGGAGGACCTGGGCGCTCTCGGGCCGCTCGGCGGTGATCGACGCGACGAGGCCCTGCGTCGTCACGCGCAGCCGAACCTCGACGCCGCCGAGCTCGGCCGGCTTGAGCGCGAGGTGGGCCTGCGCCTGGCCGCGGTGGCTGGCGATCCGCATCAGCGCGTGCACGTGCTCGGTGGCGAGCGCGAGGCGCGGGGTGTGCTGCGGGGCCGGTGCGTGGGGCGTGGTCGGGGCGGGCGCGGGCGCGGCGGGCGCGGGCGTCGCGGTGGGAGTCGTGGTGGGCGTCGTGGCAGGCTGCGGCGCCTGGGCGTCGGCCTGCGGCGCGGGGGCGGCGACCGGCTGGTCGTCGGGCGTCGGGCTCGGCGGGGTCGCGGTGGCCGCGGCAGGCGTGGCAGGCGCAGCGGGGGTCGCGTCGGCGATCGGCGCGGGTACCTGCGCAGCGGGCGCCTGCGTGGCGGGCGCGGCAGGCGCGGCGGGCGCGGCCTGCTTCGCCGCCGCCTCGTCGGCCGCGGCGGTGACGGTGGCGGGAGCCGGGCTCGCCGGCGCGGTGGTCGCCGGCGCGGTGGTCGGCTGGGCGGGGGTCGCGCTCACGGGTGTGGGGTTCGCGGGCGCGGTGCTCGGCGCGGCCGGCGTGGCGCTCGCGGGCGCGGTGCTCAGCGCGACCGGCGCGGCGGCCGGCGCGGCGGGCTTCGGCGCGGACGCGGCGGGCTTCGCCGCGGGCGCGGCGGGCTTCGCCGCGGACGCGGTGGTCGCGACGACCGGCGCCTCGGCGGCGGCGGCCACGACGTCGGCGCTCGGCACGGTCGGCGCCGCAGTGGCGGCGGCCGGCGTCGCGACCGGGGTGCTCGCGGCGGCGGGCACGTCGGCCTGCGTCGCCGGCGTGGCGCTCGGAGCGGCGGGCACGTCGGCCTGCGTCGCCGGCGTGGCGCTCGGAGCGGCGGGCTTCGCCGCCGTGGGAGCGGCGACCGGGGCCGGCGTCGGCGCGACGGCGACGAGCGCGATCGCCTGCACGACCTGCGCGTCGGTCACGGTCGGCGCCGGCTGCGTGGCAGCGGCCGGGGCGTCCGCGCAGGCGTCGGTGCCCTGGGGCTCCTCGCCGGCGGGGTGATCGTCACCCTTCTTGTCGTGGCCTTCCGCAGTGGCGGTCCGGGCCGTAGCGATGTCGGTGAGAGTGGCGGCGAAATCGCCCTCCGCCCCTTCCGGCGCTCGGGTGGGTGGGATCCCATCCGGTGCGCCGTTGGGCGGGGCGGTCGCCGGCACCGCTGAAGCAGCGGTCATGCGGGAGCTCCTCGGTACGCGGCGGCCTTGGCCATCACGCTGTTGACGTAGTTCTGGGTCTCGCTGTAGGGCGGCACGCCGCCGTAGCGCGCGACGGCGCCGGGCCCGGCGTTGTAGGCCGCCAGGGCGAGGCGCTCGTCGCCGCCGAAGCGGTCGAGCTGCTGGCGCAGGTACTTCGCGCCGCCCTGCAGGGACTGCGCAGGATCGAGCGGGTTCGAGACGCCGAGCGACGCGGCGGTGCCGGGCATGAGCTGGGTCAGGCCCAGCGCGCCGGCGCCGCTGCGAGCGTTGGGATCGAACCCGGACTCCTGGGACACGAGGCCCTTCAGGAGCGCGGGATCGACCCCGTTGCTCGCGGCTGCCGCATCGATCTCGGCTCCGAAGGCGCTGCCGTCGGACCCGGTGGTCGACGGCGAAGTCTGGGTGGCGGGCGTCTGGGCCGTGGCCAGCGCGCTGGCGAACGACGAGGTCGACGGCTGCGCGGCGGGCGCGCCGGTCATCGTCGCGACCATCGTCTGCAGCTCCTGGACGCGCGCGTCGATCGAGGTGATGCTCACAGCGCGGCCTTCCGGACGTGCCCGACCAGCGCGACCTCGTCGAGGATGCTCGCCTCGCGGCGGGCGGTCTCGAGCCGGTGCGCCTCGGCCTTGCGCTCCTTGAGCTTCTCGAGGACCTGGCGGCGCTGCCCGGCCGAGGTCAGTGCGGCGCGGCGCGCCTCGAGCTCGGCCTCGCGGCGATCGAGCTCCAGCGCGGCGTGCTCCTGCGAGCGCTGCGTGCTCTCGAGCCACGCCTGCGTGGCGATGAGCTCGGCGCCGGAGCGCGGGGCGCTGTCAGCGATCACGTCCTCGCGTGCGGTAGCCGCGCGCGCCTGCGCGTCGGCGAGCAGCGCAGCACCTCGCGCGCGCAGCGACAGGCTGGCGGCGAAGGCCTCACGGGCCACATCCTCCTCGTGGGCACGCACCTCGCGCACCCGCTCCAAGGAGAAGGCGAAGGACGGATTGGTCACGGCCCGTTAGTCGGTCCGGCCCGGGCGCGATTGAGCTTCGCGGCATGGGCCATCTGTCCAGGCTGGGTCCAGGCCGAGTGTCGCCTCCGTCAGCTTCAGGCTTACGCAGTCGACACTCGCCTCCGGGAAAAGCGCCAACGCGCTACGCGCGTCAGCTCGGAGCAGCCCGCAGGAACGCCACGATCCGGTCGTTGGCGTCCTCGAGCGACGGCCAGCCGTGCGAGTCGCCGGACACGCGCAGGTGCTCCATCCGCACGCCCGCGGCGCAGCCGTGCCAGCGCAGGTGCGTGATCGGCCAGCCGTCCTGCCCGCGGGTCGCCGTCGGCGTGGGCGCGCAGCGGTTGCGGCGCGCCCACTCGCCGACGAACGCGCGCAGACCGCGGTAGCCCACGACCTGATCGCCCGTGCCGTGGATGTCGAGCACCGAGACCGGCCGGGACGGCGCGCAGCGCCCGAGGCCGAGATAGCCCGACGCGACGAGCACGACCGTGCGGACGCGATCGGCGGCCTGGCAGGCCAGCGCGTTGGCCATCAGCCCGCCGTTGGAGAACCCGACGGCGCTGACGCTCGTGATCGGCACGCAGCGCCCGATCGCATCCACCAGCGCGAGGAGCCGAGGGACGTCCTGCACCTTCCAGAAGCCGTTGTCGTGCGGCGTGCTCGGGTAGGCGACGACGAACCCGCGGGCGTCATCGGACAGCCCCGTGTAGCGCTGCATCCCGTAGCCGCCCTGGCCCGCCCCGTGCAGCGCGAGGATCAGCGGGCGTGCGGTGCGCGGGCCGGCCGGCACGTCGAGCAGCGTCTCGAGCGGCAGGCGCTGCGCGCAGCTGCTGGCCCGCGGCGGCGCCGTGCGCGTCGCGGCGCCGCCGCACCCGACGAGCACGACGGCGAGGAGCCACAGCGCGCGACGCACGCCAGCACTGTGCCAGGTCAGACCGCGAGGTTCAGCGGCGGCAGCGCGACCGGGCCCGTGGGCGGGTAGGCCATCGCCCGCTGGGCGGGGACGACCTCGGTCGAGGTCTCGGCGGCGGCCTCGGCGACCATCGCGTCGGCGATGTCACCGGCCACGAGCTCGAGCAGTCCGTCGTCGGCCTGCTCGGCCGTCGAGGGGGCGTCGACGGCCTGGCGCAGGAAGACGTCGATGGCGGGCTTGAGCTCGAGCGCGCGGTCGACGAGCGGATCGGAGCCGCGCTCGTAGGCGCCGATGGCGATCAGGTCGCGCTTGTCGTGCCAGGCGGCGAGCAGCGAGCGCACCTCCTGCGCCGCGGTGGCGACGTCGGGCGCGGAGATCTCGCCGACCAGGCGCGAGACGGACTGCAGCACGTCGATGGCCGGGTAGTGGCCGGCGTGCGCGAGCTCGCGCGTGAGCACGACGTGGCCGTCGAGGATCGAGCGGACGGCGTCGGCGATCGGCTCGTTCATGTCGTCGCCGTCGACGAGCACGGTGTACAGGCCGGTGATCGACCCGCGCGCCGCGGTGCCGGAGCGCTCCAGCAGCTTGGGCAGCAGCGCGAAGACGCTGGGGGTGTAGCCGCGCGTGGCGGGCGGCTCGCCGATGGCGAGGCCGACCTCGCGCTGAGCCATCGCGAAGCGCGTGACCGAGTCCATCATCAGCAGCACGTCGTGGCCGCGATCGCGGAAGTGCTCGGCGATCGACGTCGCCGTCAGCGCCGCCTTGATGCGCACCAGTGCCGGCTGGTCCGACGTCGCCACGATGACGACCGAGTGCCCGAGCGCGTCGCCGAGGTCGCGCTCGATGAACTCGCGCACCTCGCGGCCACGCTCGCCGACGAGGCAGATGACGTTGATGTCGGCCGTCGTCGAGCGGGCGATCATGCCCAGCAGCGACGACTTGCCCACGCCCGAGCCGGCGAAGATGCCCAGGCGCTGGCCGCGCCCGCACGGGACCATGCCGTCGAGGGCGCGCACGCCGAGGCCGACGCGCTCGCGGATGCGGGGGCGCTCGAGCGGGTCGGGCGGCGCGCCGGAGGCCGCGCGAACGCGGCCCTCGGGCAGCTCCTCGCCCTGGTCGAGCGGCCGGCCGAGGCCGTCGAGCACGCGCCCGAGCAGCTCGTCGCCGACGGGGACGCGCACCGGCTCGCCGGTGGCGGTGACGACGTTGCCCGGCCCGATGCCGTGCAGCTCGCCGAGCGGCATGAGCAGCGTGCGGCGCGACCGGAAGCCGACGACCTCGGCCGGCACGGGAGCGCGGCCGCGGCCGGTGGCGATCGCGCAGACCTCGCCGACCTCGGCCTCCAGGCCGGTGGCCTCGACGATCAGCCCGATCAGGTCGCTGACGCGGCCGTGGCGGCGGTGCAGGTCGGCGCGCGCGATCGCGGCGGTCAGGCGCTGCAGGCGCGACTCAGCCATTGGCGAGCTCGTGCTCGAGCACCTCGCGTGCCCGGGCGAGCTTGGTCTCGAGCGTCGCGTCGACCTCGCCCTCGGCGGTGCGCACGATGGCGCCGCCCGGGCGGACCCGGCGCTCGGCCTGGACCTCGCAGTGCTCGATGCCTCCGAGCTCGCCGACGAGCCGCGCGGTGTGCTCGCGCACGACCTCGAGGTCCTCGGGGTTGACGAAGATCAGCACGCGATCGCGCTCGACCAGGCGGCGCAGCGCGCCGCGCACGACGTCGAGCACGAGCTCGCGATCGACCGCCAGCGCGGCGCCGAGCGCCTGCTCGGCGATGCGCAGCGCCAGGTCGACGGCCTCGGCCTCGACCGAGGCGGCGGCGTCCGCGCGGAGGTTCTGCAGCTGCGTGGCGGCGGCGGCCAGCGCGGAGGCGGGGCCCTCCAGCTGCGCCTGCGCCGCGGCCTGCGCGGCGGCGAAGCCCTCGTCGAACGCGGCGGCGCGGATCGCCTCGAGATCGGCGCCCTCGGCCCCCGGCAGCGGCGCCGCGGGGACGGGCACGGCCTCCAGGGGCGCGAGCTCGAACGGGCCGTAGGCGCTCACCTAGACGACCTCTTCCTCGTCCTCGGCGCCGCGGCGGATGATGAGCGCGCCGGCGTCCTCGAGGCGGCGGACGGCCGCGACGATCTTGCCCTGCGCCTCTTCGACCACGGCCTTGCGCTGCGGCGCCGAGGCCTGCATGTCCTCGCGCATCATCTCGGCGCCGCGCTGGGACATGTTGCCCAGGACCTTCTCGACGACGCCGACGTCGACGCCGCGCAGCGCGAGCTGGAGGTCCTTCTGGTCGACCTCGCGCAGGACGAGCTGCAGGTCGCGGTCCTCGAGGATGACGAGGTCCTCGAAGGTGAACAGCCGCGCGCGGATCTCCTCGGCGAGCTCCTCGTCGCGATCGTTGATCGCGCCCACGACGTTGCGCTCGGTCGAGCGCCCGGCGCGGTTGAGGATCTCGGCGAGCGCGTCGACGCCGCCGGCCGCGGAGAACTCCTGGGCGACGACGTTGGCAAGCTTGTGGCGGAGGCCCTGCTCGATGTCGCGGATGACCTCGGGGTTGGTCTCCTTCATCGTCGCGATGCGCAGCGCGACCTCGGCCTGCAGCTCGGGCGGAAGCTCGGAGAGCACGCGCGCGGCCAGCGACGTGTGCACGCTGGCCACGACGAGCGCGACCGTCTGGGGCGACTCATCCTTCAGGAAGGCCGCCACCTGCTCGGGCGGCGTGCGGCGCAGGAACTCGAAAGGGCGCGACTCCGCCTTGGCGGTCACCGCGCCGATGATCTCCTCGGCGCGCGCCGGGCCCACGAGGTGCTCGAGCACCTCGCGCGCGTACTCGGGGCCGCCGACGCCCAGCGCGTCGCGCGCCTGCAGGCGCAGCGTGACCTCGTCGAGGACCGCGGCGCTCGTCTCCGGGCGCACGCGCCACAGCGCGGCGACCTCGGCCGACAGCGCCTCGACCTCGCGCTCGGACAGGTGCTTGAGGATGTTGGCGGCCATCTCCGTGCCGAGGCTGATCAGCAGCACGGCGGCCTTCTGACGGCCGCTCAGGCGGCTCATCGCCTCGCGGTCCGCGGAGGGCAGCCCGTCGGCCCGGCGCTCGAGCTCCATCGTCTCGCTCACGGAGTGTCCTCGCTGATCCACGCGCGCAGCTGCTGGGCGACGCGCTCAGGCTGGTCGTTGACGAGCGCCTCCACGGTCTGGCGGCGCGGATCGGCCGGCGCGACCGGCGCGGCGACGTGGCGCTCGAGCTCGGCCAGCGGGCGCGGGCCCTCGATCTCGGTCAGCCACGTCGGCATCGGCAGCGCCTCCGTCTCGCGGCGGCGCAGGGCGCGCGTCACGAAGAACAGGAAGAGGATGCTCGCCAGGCCGATGCCCGCGTACTTCAGGGGGGTTACGAAGGCGGGCGGCACCGGCAGGCCGGCGGGGCCGGGGGCGGCCTTGGGCTTGGCGAAGACGACGGTGCTCTGGGTGATCGTGTCGCCGCGCTTGGCGTTGATGCCCGCGGCGGCCGAGACGGCGCTCTTCAGCGCGGCGGCCTGGGCGGCCGGCACCGACTTGTCGACCATCAGCGCGACGTCGAGCTTGTTGATGGCGCCCGGCGCGATCTTCGTGCGCGTGACGGTCTTGTCGACGCCGAAGTCGGTCGTGCCGGTGGTGCGCTTGTAGTTGGACTTGCCGCCGCTGGCCGTGGCGTTCTGGGCGTAGGTCGGCAGGTTGGCCGTGGCGCCGGCGGTCCCGCCCGAGGTGCTGCCGTTGCCGGTCAGCGTCTCGGTCTCCTTGACGGAGTGAAGCGGCGTGCCCTTCTTGGCGAACTGCAGCTTCTCCTGCGTGGACTGGTCGACGTTGAGGTCGGCGTGGACCTGGACCTGCGCCTTGTCGCTGCCGACGGTGCGCGCGATGAGCGCGCCGAGCGAGGCCTGCATGGCGCTCGCGTAGCGCGCCTCGGCGGCGGGCTTGGAGGCCGCGCCGCTGGCGTCGGTGCCGTCGCCCTGCGGCCACAGCATCGCGCCCGAGGCGTCGGTGATCGTCACGTTGTCGGGCTTGAGGTCCTGGACGCTCGAGGAGACCAGGGACGCGATGCCGCGCACGGCCGACGGATCGATCGTCGCGGAGTCGGCGTTGAGGAGCACGGCCGCGGTGGCGGGCTGCTTCTCGTCGGCGAAGATGTCGTCCTTGGGCAGCGTCAGCTGCACCTGGGCGCCCGAGATACCGTCGATCTGCCCGATCGTCTGGGCGATCTGACCCTCGAGGGCGCGCTGGTAGGCGATCTGCTGCTGGAAGGTGGAGGCGCCGAGCTTCTGCTTGTCGAGCAGCTCGAAGCCGGGCTGCGAGCCGCCGGCGGCCAGGCCCTGGCCGGCGAGCGCGACGCGCGCCTTGGACTCCTGGCCGGAGACGACGCCGATCGCGGTGCCGTTGTTCTCGAGCTTGTACTGGACGCCGGCCTGGTCGAGCGCGGCCGTGATCTTGCCGGTCTTGGCCGGATCGATGCCCGCCTGCAGCGTCGTGTACGTCGGCGCGGAGGCGACGCGGAAGAGCAGGTAGGCGACGACGACGATCGCCAGCGCGGAGGCGGCGAGGACGATCTTGCCGCGGGTGGTCATGGCCTGCAGAGCGCCCATCGATTACACCTGTGTGTGGAAGACGTCGTTGAAGGCCTCGACCGCCTTGTTGCGCAGGGTCGAGGCGAGCTGCATGGAGAGCTGGGCCCGCTCGACGGCCATGACGACCGCCTCGGGGTCCTTGGCCTGGCCGGTGGCCAGCGCCTGCGAGGCCTGCGAGGCCTGGTCCTGGATGCCCTCGAGCTTGCCGAGCTGGTCGGTGAGGACCGAGCCGAAGCCCGAGCCGCCGCCGGCAGGCTGCGCGGCGCCGGCGGCGCCCGCGGAGCCGTCGACCGACGGGACGGCCCAATCGGCGCCCGAGGTCAGGAAGCTGGGATCGACGGGAATGGTCACTTGAGCAGGTCGAGGGTCCGCGCGAACATCTGCTTGGTCGTCTGCATCGCGGTGACGTTGGCCTCGTAGGCGCGCGACGCGCCGATGAGATCCGTCATCTCGGTGACCGTGTTGACGTTCGGCATGGTCACGTAGCCCTGCCCGTCGGCGTCCGGGTGGCCGGGGTCGTAGACGCGACGCGGGGGCGTCGGGTCGGCGACGATGCCGGCGACGCGCACGCCGCGAGCCGCCTGCAGCGAGTCGGCGAACGACGCGCCGACGCCGGAGCCGGCCTCCTGGAGGACGACCTCCTTGCGCTGGTAGGGGCCCTGGCCGTTGGCCGTGCGCGTGGACTGCGCGTTGGCGAGGTTCTCGGCGGTGACGTCCATCCGCAGGCGCTCGGCGGAGAGCGCGCTGCCCGAGGCGTCGAAGGCGTCGAAGAGGCCCATTACTTCGAACCCATCGCGGACTGGAGGATGTCGATGCGAGCCTTGGAGATCTGCACCAGTGCCTCGTACTCCAGGCCGTTGCGGGCCTGGGCGGCGGACTCGACGTCGGGATCGACGGTCGAGCCATCGGGGCGCACGGTGGCGCTGGCGTCACGCTGGGGGGAGAACGTGGCGCTGCTCAGGCCGTCGGGCCCGGACGCCAGCGCGTTGGCGAGCGTCTGGTGGAAGTCCACGTCGACACGCTGGTAGCCCGGCGTGTCGACGTTGGCGAGGTTCTGGGCGATCGCCTGCTGGCGCGCCGCAGCACCCTCGATGGCCTTCTCGAGGCTGAGCTGGGTGGTGTCGTAGATCTCCACGGAAAAAGACGGATCGAGTGGGCGGTGGCCATCCCTGGCCGTTGCCATCCGTCCTCATCCATGAGGACAACCCCGTCATCGGCCGCGCGGCGCGCGGCTTGAGCGGCCGCGGAGTCAGGGTGCGACGTCGAACGTGCGCGCGTAGCCGCGCACGCCGGCCCGGCCGCGGTCCAGCCGGCCCAGCTCGGCGCTCACCGCGTCGCGGCGGGCGCTGAGGGCGGTCGCGGTGGCCCACTGCGTGGCCAGCGCGCGCTTCAGCGGCCCGACGGCCGCGGGCGGCAGCGGGCGCGGCAGCGCCGCGATCAGCGCCTCGCGCCTGTCGTAGAGCTCGGCGAGCTCTTCGATCCGACCTTCGGCGACGACGAGCGCCTCGGCGTTGGCGAGCGCCTCGAGCTCGTCCCAGGAGCCACCAGCGGGCCGCAACTCGTCCTCGGCGTGCGGCCTACCGCCATCGCCGCCGCTCGCAGTCACGCGACGGCCGGGTTCTTGACGTTCGCCCAGGCGCCGCGCAGCTCGGCCATGAGGCGTGCGACCTGCTCGACGCGCACCGGATCGCGCTCGATGCGCGCCTCGATGAGACGCGTCTTGCAGAAGACGTAGATGGCCTGCAGGCGCTCGGCGATCTCGCCGGCGTCCATGTCCAGCGTGGCCAGCAGCTCGTCGATGATCGCCTCGGCGCGGGTCAGCTTCTCGCTGGCCTGCAGCCACGAGCCCTCGACCATCGAGCCCTCTGCCTGGCGCAGGAAGCGGCCGGCGCCGTCGTAGAGCATGACGACGAGCTGCTCGGGCGAGGCGGTCATGACGCTGGCCTCGCGGTAGGCCTGGGGGCGGGCGTAGGGGTTCATCAAGGCTCCGGGGAGAGGGGCGGATCGACTACCAGTTCATCGCCCGCTGGCGCCCGAGCTTGAGGCTGGAGGTCAGCCGAGCTGCGCGAGCTGGCCGGCGAGATCCGAGGACTGCGACTGCGAGCGCGACAGCGCCGCTTCAAGGTCGGCGAACTGCTTGCGCAGGTAGTCCTCCTTGCTCTGCAGGCGGTCGTCCATGCGCGCGAGCTGGTCCTTGACGTCGCTGAGCTGGCGGTTGCCGTCGGCGACGCGCAGGTCGAGCAGGCCGTCGCCGGCGCGGGTCACCGGGTCGAGCACGGCCTCGAAGGTCTGCGCGAAGCCGGACTGGTCGAGCGAGCCGAGCTTGGCCTTGACCGCCGACGGGCCGGCGGCCCACGCGGCGTCGAACGCGGTCTGGTCGAAGGTCAGCTTGCCGGCCAGCGAGTCGGGATCGGTCGCCGAGCCGCTGTCGGACACCTTGACGCCGAGGCTGCCCAGGCCGGCCTCGGAGATCGTCTGGCGCAGCTTGCCCAGCAGGCTCGACAGGGCGGGATCGCCGTTGAGGACGCCCTGCTTGGCGTCGGTGTCGGTCTGCGGGTTGGACACCGACTTCTCGGTCAGCTCGCCGCGGATGAGGGTGACGGCGTCGTTGTAGGCCGAGACGAACGCCTTGAGCTTGGTCGACACCGCGCTGGGGTCGGCGGCGGGCGGGTTGACGTTGACGGTCGACGTCCCGACGGTCTTGAGCGTGAGCTCGACGCCGGGCAGGCCGTTGCTCACCACGTTGGAGGCGGAGTTCAGCGGGGCGCCGCCGTCGACGGTGTAGTGGGCGTCCTGGCCTGCCTTGATCGTCTCCTTGGCCGGATCGATCGCCACGTCGTCCAGGGCGACCGAGAAGCCGTTCGCGACGCCGGTCACGCGCCGCGACAGCACGAGGCTGCCGTTGACGTTGACGGCGTAGGCACTGCCGTCGTCGTCGGCGTTGATCTGGCTGACGAGGTCGTCGATCGACGTGAAGGTGTAGTCGGCGGGGCCCGAGCCGGCGGTGAGCGTCAGCTTCGTGTGACCGGTGAGCGCGTCGCTGGCGAGCGTGTGCTGCTCAGCGGAGGCGAGGTTCTGCACGACGACCGTGGCGGCGCCGGGGGCGGCCGCCCCGGTCATGCGCGTGCTGAGCACGGTGTCGTTGGAGCTCGTCGCGCTCTGCGAGGTCGTCCACAGCAGCGACGAGCGCAGGTCGGTCGTCGCGAGCTTGAGGTTGGTGAGCTTCGTGTCGATCGAGGTCAGCGCGTCCTGCCGGGCCTGGATCGTGACCTGCTGGCGCGCGACGCGCGTGCGCCCCTGGCTCTCGATCGACATCAGCTGGGTGATGATCGACTCGGTGTCGAGCCCTGAGGCGAGGCCTGTGATCTGGATGCCGGCCATGTCGTCTACTCCTTGCCGAGCTCGTGGCTGAGACGGCCGACGTCGATGACGTCCTCGAGCAGCAGCGGCCGCAGCAGGCCGGTCTCGTCGACGAGCGAGGCAACGACCCCGCCGTCGAGCTTGTGGACGTCGAAGCGGACCGCGCGGCCTTCGGCGTGAAGGCTCTCGGCCAGGCGCGAGGCAGCGTCGACCTGGTCCCAGACCTCGCTGGGAATCGGCGGCGTGGCGCCGGCGCCGGCCACGGCATCGCTGAACGATGCCCGGTCGCTCCCGCGCGGTGCGCGCGCGCGATCGACGGCCGACGCCGCAGAAAGCGATCCTGCCAGCGGTGACACGTCGAAGCTCATGGGGCCCTCAGATCCTCCTGGAGACTGGTGCGCCGACCCTCCGTGGTCGGCGTGGTTGTCAGAAGAGTCGGCAGGGGCCACGAGAACTTGAATCGGTCAGGCGGCGAGCGCCGCGGCTTCGGCTGCGAAGACCTGCGCGTCCTCCGCGAGGCCCTTGGCGGCCGCGACCGCCGACAGGCCGCGCAGCGCGCGGGCGTCGGGACCCTCCTGGCGGCAGACCGCGAGCCACTCCTCGCCGGCCGAGTCCACGTAGCCGCGGCGCAGGTACAGCGCGGCCAGCGCCTCGCGCCGCTCGCGCCACGGCAGCGCGACCGACTCGAGCACCAACACGAGGTCGGCGAAGGCGTCGAAGGCCTGCAGGCGAGCCAGGCCGTCGAGCATCGTCAGCACGGGCGCAGCGGCGTCGGCGGGAAGCACGGCAGGCACTGTCTGGCCGGCGCGCACGGCCTGCCACGCGGCGAAGGCGCTGCGCTCGGCCGCGGGCAGGGCGACGGCGCGCTGGACGTCGGCGGTGGCGCCCTCGGCCAGGCGGGCGAACAGCTCGGTGCGCTGGGCGGCCGCGGCGCACGGCGCCTCGGGGTCGCTCGCCGCGGCCGCGGTGGCGGCGTCGGCGAAGCGGCCCTGGGCCAGCAGCGTCTCGGCGAGCGCGACGTGCGCCTGGGCGCAGCCCGGCTGGGCGGCGAGCAGCGCGCGCAGCTCGATCTCGGCCTCGGGGGCGGCGCCGGCCTCGCTGAGTGCGACGGCGAGCAGGAAGCGCACGCTCGGCGTGGTCTCCTCGACGAGCTCGTGCACGGCGGCGGCGACCTCGCCGGCCGCGACGCCGCGGCGCAGCAGCGCGGCCGCGTAGGGCTCGACGCTGCCGAGGAAGCGCGGGTGCTCCTCGAGGCAGCGGCGCAGCGTGGCCTCGGCCTCGTCGGCGGCGCCGCCGCGGCGCAGGACGTCGGCCAGGGCGATGAGCGCGATCGAGCTGCCGCAGCCGACGGTCGGCGAGTAGCGGCTCGGGGCGTCGCCCATCTCCAGGCAGCGGCGCAGGAGCGCCTCCTCGGCGGCGGCATCGTCCAGGCTGCGGGCGGCGAAGGCCTGCTCGAGGACGAGGTCGGTGAAGCCGGGGAACAGCGTCAGCATCGTCGCCGCGGCCGGGGCGACGTCGGCGGCGCGGTCGTTGGCGCGCAGCGCCTTGAGGTAGCGCACGCTCAGCGACGGGGCGAAGCCGTAGCTCGACGCCTGGTCGTCGGCGCGCACCGCGGTCCAGGCGCGCTCGAAGTGCTCCAGGGCGCGGGTGGCGTCGCCCGAGGCGGCGTACTCCGAGCCGAGGTTGAAGTGCAGGAACGGCGTGTCGACGCCCTCGGCGGCCTGGCGCTGCAGCAGCTCGAGGTTGCGGTTGATCTTGTCCTTGGCGCCGCGGACCGCGCCCAGGTAGCCGAAGTGCTCGACGCGCACCGCGGTGCGCTCCAGGCGCTCGGGCAGGTAGCCGGGCAGGTGCTGGGCGATCTGCTCGTGGATGCGGCCATCGAAGCGGTACTCGGGGCGGTTGCGGAACACGCGCAGCGCGTCGTGGGTGACGGCGGTGCCGTCGCCGAGCTCGCCGGTGTGGTTGGTCTCGACGAGGTAGAAGGCCTCGCGCCAGGTGCGCCCGGTCAGCGCGCGCAGGCGCTCGACGTCCTCGGTGACGAGGACCTCGTCGGCGTCGAGGTACATGACCCAGTCGCCGGTGGCGGCGTCGAAGGAGACGTTGCGGGCGGCGGAGAAGTCGCCGTCCCACTGGTGGTGCAGGACGCGCGCGCCGTGCTCCTGCGCGATCTCGACAGTGCGGTCGGTCGAGCCGGTGTCGACGACGATGATCTCGTCGACGGCGCCGCGGGCGGCCTCGAGCGTGCGCGCGAGCATCGCCTCCTCGTCCTTGACGATCATGCACAGGCTCAGCGTCAGGCCCTCGGCCGGACGGGCGGCCGCGGCCAGGCGCTTGACCTTGGGCTCGAGCTCGCGCACGGCGCCGGCGGCCTGCGGGAGCACGCGCATGCCCTTGCGCTTGCGGCGAGCGACGTCCTTGAGGTTGCGCGGGACATGGGGAAGCTCGGGGTCCAGGCCCTGGGCGGCCTTGAACAGCAGCTCGGCAGCGTTGAGCGCGCCGATCTCGTAAAAGGCGACGCCCGCGTAGTTGAGCAGCACCGGCTCGCGCGGCTCGGCCTCGAGCGCGTCGAGGGCGGCGCCGGCCGTCGCGAGCAGCGCGGCGGGCTTGGCGCCGGCGGCGAGGCCGGCCTCGACGATCGCGCGGCACGCCTGGTAGCGGCGGTGGACGTCGGCGACCTTCAGCGCCTCGGCGATCAGGGCGCGGTAGCCGGCCCAATCGCCGGCGGCAAGGCGCGCGGCAGCCGACGGGGCCAGGCTGGCGGCGGGGACGTCGTGTGCGGCGGAGGGGCGGGGGGGCTCAGGGGCATCGATGAGACGGAGGGCCATGGCCGCGTTCATCGGCGCGTGTATGGAAATCCTGAGAGGCGCCGTCGGCTACCCAAAAGTGGGGAGGCGGCGGGGGGTCGAGCGTCCAGCCGTTAAAGCGAGCCGACCGGGTGGCCGATACGACGCCCCGTCCGGTTCCTCAGCTTTGAAGGAGAACGAGCATGACGCTCGCCACCGCGCCCCGTCGCGCGGCTCGCAGGATGTCCTCCGAGGACTCGCTCGCGCTCTGGCGCGAGTATCGCCGCACGAACGATCGTGCGCTTCGCGACCGCCTGGTTCTGACCTTCGCCCCCCTGGTCAAGTACATCGTCTACAAGAAGCTCCGCGAGATGCCGGCCCGCTGTGAGGCCGAGGACTTCATCGCCTGCGGGCTGGAGGCGCTCATCCACTCGATCGAGCGCTACGACCCCGAGAAGGGCGCCACGCTGGAGCAGTACGCGTGGACGCGCATCCACGGCGCCGTGCTCGACGAGCTGCGCCGCCAGGACTGGGCCCCCCGCTCCGTCCGCCGCTGGGAGCGCGACATCGAGAAGGTCGTCGAGCAGTTCACCGTGCTGCACGGCCGCCGGCCGACCAACGACGAGATGGCCGACGCCCTCGGCGTCCCGGTCGAGGAGCTGCGCCGCCGCCGCGACGAGATCTCCCGCTCGGAGGTCACCTCGCTGAACACGCCCGTCCTCGCCGACGACCAGACGACGATCGAGCGCATCGACACCATCGCCGGCGACGACCACCGCGAGGATCCGCTCCACGCCGCCGCCCACAGCGAGGCCAAGGACCGCTTCCGCGCCGCCTTCGCCCGCCTGCCGCGCCGCGAGCGCGAGGTCGCCGTCCTGCTCTACGTCAAGCACCTGACGCTGGCCGAGATCGGCGAGATCCTCGGCGTCTCCGAGAGCCGCGTCTGCCAGATCCACACGGCCATGAAGAAGACCCTGCGCGAGGCCCTGTCGGCCGACGAGCAGCTCTTCGCGCTGGTCGCGTAGCACCGGACACCCAAGCTCGTCTCCTCGGCGAAGGCCCCGCCAGCGTGCGGGGCCTTCGTTCGTTCGGGGGCGAACTCCCGTAGGCGCTGCCATTCGTCCAGCACCCGTAGCCGCCGGTCGCGGCCGCGCGGCCGCCCGCCGACGACATTGGCGTGAACGACGCCATGGATGGCCGTCGGACCACCGCGCATGGAGCGCTTCTGGTCGGGATCGGACTGATGCTGTGCCTCCTCCTGCTGCCCGCGAGCGCAGGCGCTGCGGGTGCGGCCAAGCCCTACATCGTGGTCTACAAGACCGCGTCCGCCCCCGCGAGCCGGGCGGCGACGAAGGACATCGCCCACGACGAGGACATCGACCCGACGCAGCGCTTCGGCACCGCCGTGCGCGGCTTCGCGGCCAAGCTGGACGCGACCGACCTCAAGTCGGCGCCGCGGTCGACAGCACGGTGCGCGAGGCCAGCCGCGCCAACGTCGCCGTCATCGACACCGGCATCTCGCTCACCCACCCCGACCTCAACGCGGTCGCGGGCAAGGACTGCACCGGCAGCGGCTCGGCCAGCGACGGCAACGGCCACGGCACGCACGTCGCCGGCATCATCGGCGCGCGCAACAACGGCTCGGGCGCGGTCGGCGTCGCGCCGCTGTCGTCGACCACCGGTACCTGGAGCGGGACGGCGCCGATCGCCTTCAAGCGCCAGTGGGTGCGCTGCACGAGCGCCGCGACGACGAGCTGCACCGACCTCGCCGGCGCCACCGGCGACACGTACGCGCCGGTCGCCGCCGACGCCGGCCGCTACCTGCGCGTCCGCGTCACCGCGACGAACGCCAAGTCCACGCTCGCCGCGCTGTCGGATCCGACCACGGCCGTCACCGTCGCCAAGACCAAGCCCGCGATGGTCACCGCGCCGAAGATCCTCGGCACGACGCGCATCGGCTCGCCCCTGACCGCCTCGCCGGGGACCTGGACCGGCGCGGCGCCGATCACCTTCACCTTCGAGTGGGCGATCTGCGCCCCGGGCTCGAACACGTGCTACTACAACGGCGCGAAGGGCCAGACGTTCACGCCGCCGTCGAGCGTCGCGGTGGGCAGCCGGGTGGTGGTGGTCGTCACGGCGACGAACCCGGTCGGCACCGGGTTCGGGCAGTCGATGGCGACGGCGCCGTTGACGCGGTAGCGCCTCCCACTACGGTGTGCGTCATGGCATACGTCACCGCGGAGGCCCAGCAGGAGCTGCTCGACGCCCTCGCGGCGGCGACCGACGACATCGGCGTCGCGCTCGGCGCGCTCGGCGATGCCTACGAGCTCCTCGACGAGACCACGGCCGACCAGCTCGAGGAGCTTCTCTTCGCGCCGGTCCAGCATGCGTACGGCCGAGCCAAGCGAACGCATTCCGAGTTTGCCGAGCGTCACAACCTCAACCGCTACGCCTTCCCCTCCCCACCCACGGGCGCGCCGTCGCACGGCGTCAAGGGCTTCCTCGACCAGGCGGTCGAGGCTGTTCAGCGCGCCGACAGCGCGCTCGGGACCCTCCAGGACTCGATGATGCCCGTCGAGGTCGGCGACGCCGAGCTGCGTGCCGGCATGTCCGAGGTGCGCCGGCAGCTCAGCGAGGTGTCGGCCCACGCGCGGCAGTTCATGCGCCGGTTCGGGCGCTAGCGCGGCGGAGGTCAGGGGGCTGAGTCCCCTTCCGTGAGCTTGCTCACTCCGGGGAAGGGCAGCGCCGGTCGCGGGCGTCTGGGCGGGGAACGAGTCAGCAGCACGCTGAAAGGCGCAGCCGATGTTCGACATCAAACTCAAGCACACCCTCGCGACCGTCTCCGTCGCCGTCGGCCTTCTCGCCGCGGCAGGCTCGGCGAGCGCCGCGACCCAGCCATCGGGCGTCATCGCCTACAACGGGCACGCTGGGCTCGGCGCGAGCGTGTACCAGCACAACCAGACCGACCTCGAGCTCCTCGGCGGTGGCACCGACGGGACGTCGAACACGATCGCGTTCGGAGCGCGCGCCGCGGCTCCCACGGGATTCGCGATCGACATCGGAACCTCAGAGAACGTCGCCGCAGACGGGCTCGGGGCGGATCACATCCTGATGGCGGACATGGGCGGGCAGTTCCTCCGATGACCGCAGGCACTCGGTGATCGGAGGATCGCTCGCGTCGGGCGAACCGGCCACATGCCGGCCGTCCACGAGCTGCTCGTTAGGAGGAACGCGCCCGGGCGGACTCTGTCCCGCATTCGCGCGTAAACCGTCACAGATTCCCCACGCGATCCACGGGCTTCTGCGACGGGAAGATCCTCGGCAGACGATGCTGAAAGGGGCTCACCAGCTCGCGGACAGTAGACACGAGGGGCGGTCATGTGCGACAGCCGGAGGGTGCGCAGAAGCCTGAGCATGGTGGAGCGCGCGCACCGCGCCCCGCTGGCGGACCGGGCGAAGCTCGCATGAGCTTCGAGGCCGTGCCCACGCAACCTGGGTCGACGCTTTGGGAGGGCGAGCTCGTGCCAAATCCCGGCGACGAGCCCGACGGCGCCCGCAGCATCTTCCGGCGTCGTCTTGACCCCGAAGAGCTCGCAGGCAGGAGCCCGGTGGTCACGATCGGTACGCCCGAGGTGCTGCGTGCGCTGAAACCGACCGAGACGCCCGGGTTCGCACCGGTCGTGCCCAATGACATCTACCTCGTGCGGCTGTGGTGCTCGTTCCTCGATCCCGAGGGCGACCTGCGGTTCGAGCGCGGGCATTTCAACTTGACGCTGTCGTCGTCGAGCGATCCGGGCGCGGCGATCGTTGCGCGCGACATGCACCCCACGCAGGTCCTCCACAAGGTCAAGCGCGACGTCAACGTCGGGCTGACGCCAGAGGTGACGTTTGCCGAGGTTGGAGTGAAACTCGGGGGCTTCTCGTACGGATTCGCCTACGACGAGCTCCAGCCCACCATCAGCGCCGCGGGCCAAGGAGAGGCGACGCCGACCTGGACCTTCGCGAGCGCGAAGGCGCTGCGCCTCCAGGGCGGCAAGGCCATGCACCTACTCGTCGCCGCGCCCGAGGGGACAGCCAGCGGCGAGGCCGAGCTCGAGCTCAAGGCATATGTGACGAAGCCGGGCCGCCTTCCGTTGCTGTTCGAGCGGCACGGCGCCGCGCCCGCGGAGCCGTTGAAGGTGAGGCTGTGGTGAGCGGCCATCGATGGGCCATGGTCGTCGGCGCCGGCGGGTACGAGTCTCATCCGAAACTCGACTACGCCGCTCTAGACGCGACGGAGTTCGCCGGTGAGCTGGTGACAAGCCTGGGCTTCGATCGCCAGCGGATGCTGGTGCTCGCCGACCACCCCTCAGACGGTCCCGACTACCGCCCGACCCGCCGAGACATCTTCCATTCGCTCGGCATGCTCGGTAACACGCACTCCGAGTTCTATCTGGACCGCAAGCTCGAGCCCATGGGGGAAGACGACCTGTTCGTCTTCTACTTCTCCGGGCACGGCATCCGGCACGAGAGCGCCGAGTTCCTCCTCCCCGTCGAGACGAGCAAGTACTCCGTCACCGATACGGCCGTGCCGCTCGATGCCATTGTCGCGCAGATCGCCGCGCTCCCTTGCCCACACAAGATCCTGTTCCTCGACGCCTGCCGCGAGCAGCTCTATCAGGACGAGGGCGCGAAGGCTGCCGGCGGCGCGAAGGGAATCGGCGGGACGAACGTCGTCGTCGATCGCGAAGGGCTGGCCACGTTCTACTCCTGCGATCCCGGGCAGCGGTCCTACGAGATCGAGAAGCTGCGCCACGGCTCGTTCACCTTCTGCCTGCTCGAGGCGATCAGGCACCCCGACGTCAACACGCTCGGAGAGCTCGACCGCTACCTGAAATCCCGCGTCCCGAAGGCGAACGCGATCGGCAACAAAGAGCCGCAGCAGCCGTTCCTGGTGCCAAACCCGGCTGACATGCTGGACCTCACGCTCTTCCAGCTGGCGAATCTGCTCTCAGAGAGCGATCAGCTCATCGCGATGACGAACGAGCTCTACGACCGCGGACGATTGGACAAGGACTGGTGGGACAAGCTCTACCGGGTCTGGGACTCTGGCGACGCGCCCAGCCTCAAGCTGAAACGCCTGATATTCGAGATGTTCCATCGCGAGGAGCTCGAGTTCGAGGACTTCGAGAGAAGATGGCGGCGCACCGAGACCACGCTTCCCATCGGCTCGCGCAAGCCGGATCTGCCGGGCCGCGAGGCGGCGGGGGCGCGCGACGACGGCGAGCCCGCCGGCATCGGGGCGGAGGGCGGCGGTTAGATGGAGCGCATGTGACGCGGTTCGGCAGCTACAGGGAGTTCGCGCGATTGTCGGTAAAGGTGCTTACGGGCAGTGATGCGGGCGCCGACGACTTCCTCCACCTGGCGGAGGAGGCGTATGAAGAAGGCGACCTCGACCTGGCTGAGCGCTCCTTGCGCCGCGCGACCCAACTCGCGCCGATGCGCACTGACCTCCACGTCGCGCTCGGCGCTTTGGCGTACGAGCGCGGGCGGTTCGCCCAGGCGAAGAGCAGCTACGAGGCGGCATTGCGAGATGACCCCCAGACGGACGAGGCGATCATCGGAATGGCAGTCTCGCTGCACGCGATGGGCATGGAGAGCGACGCGATCTACTACTACCTGTCGTACCGGCGGCGCCAACCGGACAGCGTCCCAGCCATGTTGAACCTCGGGCAGGCGTTCCAGGCGACAGGCCAGCTCGACGAGGCGACCGACTTGTTCAAGCAGGCCTGCGCGCGCCAGCCCAAGGATCCGTACGTCCATGCGACGTACGGCCGCTTCCTGTACGAGGTCAGCAGGATCGACGAGGCCATCACGGAGCTCCGCACGGCCGTCGAGCGTGGATCGACGGATGCTGAGGTGTTCCGGGTCTTCAGCCTGGCACTGCTGTCCCAGGGCGACGTGGACGGCGCGCGCGAGCAGCTCGAGCGCGCGGTTGAGGCCGATCCGACGAACGTCGCCGCGCACATCGATCTCAGTGGCCTTCTCGCTGACGGCGGCGACTTCGGACGGGCGCTCGAGCTCGCCACGAGAGCCGCCGAGCTCGCAGCAGATGAGCGACCGAAGACCGTGCGCGCGAACGCGCTCTGGCAGCTCGGCTGGCTGCAATACCAGGCGGGCACGTACGACGAGTCGGTCCAGACGAGCCGGCAGGCGCTCAAGATCGACCCCGACCTGCTCGCCGTTCGCTTCAACCTCGGCCTCGCGCTCCTGTGTCGCGGCGACACCGAGCAGGCGCGGGCGGAATACCAGAAGGCCGTCGATCGGGTCGAGGACCCCTGGGATCTGAAAATGCTCGGGATCAGGGACCTGAAGCAAGCGCTGAGCAACAACACCGATCTCGCGGGCGGCGACGAGATCCTCGGCATCCTCGAGGCCAGGTATCGCGAGCTGCAGTCAGATCGCACGCCCGCGGTCGAGGCGAGCTGACGCGGCCTCGGCGGCCTCAGGCCGCGCGCGAGGTCAGCCGGTAGGCCCACACCAAGCGCCTCCGCCACCGCCGCCCACAGCTCCTCCGGCACCTCGGCCTCGAGCTGCAGGCGCGCCAGCGCCTGGGCGAGCGCGGCGTCGTCGCGGACCGGGATGCCGTGCTCCTCGGCCAGGGCGATGATGCGCTCGGCGAGCTCGCCGCTGCCGGCCGCGATGACGCGCGGCGCGCCGCCGAGCTCGGCGTCGTAGCGCAGCGCCGCTGCGTGCTTACGCGCGGGCATCGAGGGCGCTCCTGCGGGCGAGGACGGCGACCGGGGCTCCGAGGGCGGCGGCCAGGTCGCCCGATGCGGCGCGAGCGGCGTCGGCGGGCTCGCCGGCCGTGGCGTAGACCGTCGCGCCCGCGGAGGACAGCCGGATGTCCAATCGGCCGAGGGTGGGTGAGTCGTAGCGAAGGAGGACCGCAGGCGAGCGGCGGCCGTCGGGGGAAGCGGCGTCGTCCTCGTCCTCGATCAGGCGGGCGTACGCGCCGCCGGGCAGCGGGACCGCTGCAGTGGCGGCGGCGGGCGATGGCGTCTGCGGGACGATCTGGAGCACGACGCGGTCGGGCCCCGCCTCCGTCACGCGCAGGTGGAGCGCCTGACCGGGCTGAACGTCGTCGGGCAGCGACGCCGGCACGCGCGCGCCGGCCAGAGACAGCAGCCCGCGGTCGAGCACGCGCGCCGTCAGGACCGCGCCGGGCGCCAGCGTGGCGGCCGGCCCGGGCAGTGACGACGCGGGCATGAGCGCGCGCAGCAGGATGAGCTCGGCGGGTATCTGCATTCAAGTTCCTTGATCGGCCGCCGACGATCAGGCTTGCATGGAGCGTGGGCTCTACATCGCAGCGTCGGGCATGCTGGCCGAGATGGCCCGCCAGGACCAGCTCGCCAACGACCTCGCAAACGCGTCGACGCCCGGCTACAAGGCCGACCGCGTCTCGCAGCGCTCCTTCGGCGACCTGCTGCTCGGCGACACCGCCGGCGGTGGCACCGTCGGCCCGCTCGGCCAGGGCGCGGCGATCGACAAGGACGTGACCGACCTGCGTCCGCAGGCGCTGCGCGACACCGGCCAGCCGCTCGATCTCGCCATCCAGGGCGACGGGTGGTTCGGCGTGCAGACCAAGCAGGGCGTGCGCTACACGCGCAACGGCGCGTTCATGGCCGACGCGAAGGGCAACCTCGTCGACCAGCTCGGCAACCAGGTCCTCGGCGTCGGCAACAAGCCGATCGCGGTGGCCCAGGACGGGACGATCGACGCCACCAAGGTCGCCGTCTTCAACGTCCGCAACCCGGTCAAGCAGGGCGACTCGAACTTCACGGGCACGGCCGGCGGCACCGCCACCGGCGAGGTCAAGTCGGGCTCGCTCGAGGGCTCCGGCGTCGACCCCGCCCGCGCCATGGTCGACCTCATGGCCTCCATGCGCGCAATGGAGGCCGCGCAGCGCGCGATCACGACGATCGACTCGACGCTGCAGCAGACGGCCACGCAGGTCGGCGGACTTAATTCCTAAAGCCTCGTCGCCGGCGGCCGACAACTGCGGGTGACAACAAGGTGCGTTGGCTGGACCGCCTGCTGCGGAAGCCGCGCCATAACAGAGGTTTCTCCCGAATGTTGGAAGGGATGTACACCGCAGCGGCCGGCATGGCCGCGCAGCAGAGCAGGCTTGATGCCGTCGCCAACGATCTCGCGAACGCGAGCACGACGGGCTACAAGCGCGTGCGCATGGCGTATCGCGACCTCGCCTACACCAAGGGCACGCAGGGCGCGACCAACGCCGTCGGCCTCGGCGCCGGCGCCGCGGCGACGATGATCGGCCGCGATGCCCGCCAGGGCGCCACGCAGGAGACCGGCAACCCGCTCGACGTCGCCATCGAAGGTCCCGGCTTCATCCAGCTCAAGATGAACGGCCAGCAGTACCTGACGCGCGACGGCAACCTGCAGATCGACGCCCAGGGTCGACTGGGCACGCAGGACGGCGCGCTGCTCGACCCGCCGATCACCTTCCCGAAGGGCACCCAGCCCGAGCAGGTCTCGATCGGCACCGACGGGACCGTGACCGTCGCCGGCAAGAAGGCCGGCCAGATCCGCCTCGTCAGCGTGCCCAATCCCGCCGGGCTCGACGGTGGGGCCAGCAACCGCTTCCAGGCCACCGCCGCGAGCGGCACGGTCAGCGCCGCGCCGGCGACGTCCGCGCTGCACGCCGGCGTGCTCGAGGCCTCCAACGTCGACATGGGCGACGAGATGGCCGACATGATGGACGCCCAGCGCTCCTTCCAGATGGCTTCCAAGGCGATCCAGGTCGCCGACCAGGCGATGGAGATCGCCAACGGGATCAAGCGATGATCGATCCCGTCGCCAGCACCACCGCTGCGAGCGCCGCAACCAAGACGTCCGGCGCGAGCAAGACCGACGACGTCTCCAAGGGCTTCGAGAAGCTGCTGCTGCAGCAGCTCAGCCAGGAGATGCTCAAGACGGTCTCCGCGTGGAACGAGGGCTCCGACGACGACGAGGGCGGCAGCGACGCCCTCGGCGGCGCGTACGCCTCGATGCTGCCCGACGCCCTCACCAACGCCGTCGACCAGGCCGGCGGCCTGGGCCTCGACCTCGGCCTCGGGAAGGCGAGCTCGTGAACGCCGCGCTCGTCCCCACCGCGGGCATCGGCGACGACGTCATCGCCCACATCGACGCCCAGATCGCCTCCGCCCGCAGGCTGCTGGACGCCGTCCTGCGCCAGGGCCAGGCCATCCGCGCCCGCCAGGTCGACGACGTGCTCGCGCGCCTGACCGACATCCAGGCCGAGATGGGCCGCCGCGCGGCGCTGGAGACCACCCGCACCGCGATCCTCACGTCCGCCGGCGCCGCCCTCGGCATCGCACCGCACACGGTGACCATCGACGCCCTGGCCGCGCTGCTGGCGCCCGCCCAGGAGGCCGTCGCGCGCGAGCGCTCGGCCGAGCTGCGCGGCCTGCTGGCCGAGATCGGCCGCGAGCACGCGATCAACCGCGCGCTCATGCGCCAGGAGCTCGCCTTTCTCGACCACCTGATGCGCGAGCTCGGCGCCGAGCCCGACACCGGCTACGCGGCGACCCTCGCCCCGGCCGCCGCGGGCCGGCCCGCCGCGCCCTCCGCCTTCCGGACCCTCGACCTGCAGGCCTGACCGATGCCGATCTCGAGCTTCCTCGGACTGCAGACCTCGCTGCGCGGCCTCCTGGCCCAGCAGCAGGCCCTCGACGTCTCCACGCACAACGTCGCCAACGCCAACACCGTCGGCTACACGCGCCAGGAGGCCACGCTAGGCGCCGCCACCGCGCTGCACCTGGCCGCCGGCGCGACCCAGGACGGCACGGGCGCGTTCATCGGCCAGGGCGTCGACGTCACCGCCTACCGGCGCATCCGCGACTCGTTCCTGGACCTGCAGGTGCGCGCGCAGACGATGGCGCTCGGCGAGGGATCGACCAACGCCGAGGCGCTGGACCGCGTGCAGAGCGCGGTCAACGAGCCGTCGACGACGGGGATCAACGCCAGGCTCAGCGCGTTCTACACGGCCTGGACCACGCTCGCCAACAACCCCAACGATCCCGGTGCCAAGACCGCCGTCGACGAGGCCGCAAAGACGCTGACCGACGCCTTCGCCAGCCTGGCCGGCGACATCAGCGCCGCCGCCACCGACGCGCAGGACGAGTTCAACGCGACCACGGGGACCAGCGGGCCGATCGCCGCCGCCGCCAAGAGCCTCGCGCAGCTGAACAAGTCCATCGACGCGGCGATCGACGCGGGCCAGAGCCCCAACGACCTGCTCGACCAGCGCGACCAGATCCTCGACACGCTCAGCCAGTACGGCAACGTCTCGGTCACGCCGCAGGCCAACGGCCGCATCCAGGTCATGCTCGGCAACCAGTCCGTCGTCAGCGACACGACGATCGACTGGCCGACCGCCCAGACGCCGGCCGGCACGCTGCCCGCGACCTTCAGCGCCGGCGGCGGCCAGCTCGGCGCGCTGCAGACGCTGACCACGACCACGCTGCCCGGCTACCTCACGCAGCTCGACCAGGTCGCCACGACGCTGGCCACCGACGTCAACGCCGCGTTCGGCGCCACCTACTTCAACATCACCACGGGCGCCCCGGGCTATGTCGCGTCGCACCTGGGCACCGACGCCCTCGGCGCGTCCACGATCCCCGCGGCGGTCGCCGGGACCGGCGCCGCCGGCAGCAACGACATCGCGCTGAAGTTCCAGGCGCTGAGCACGACGAGCGCGGCGGGCGCCCAGTACGCGGCGTTCGTGCGCCAGGTCGGCGCCGACGCCGACAACGCGACGCGCGCCCAGTCGATCGCCCAGAGCGCCCTCGACAGCGCCGAGGACCGCCGCCAGAACGTGATGGGCGTCTCGCTCGACGAGGAGATGGCCAACATGCTGCGCTTCCAGCGCGGCTACCAGGCCTCCGCCCGCGCGATGTCGAGCATCGACGACATGCTCGACACGCTCATCAACCGCGCCGGACGGGTGGGGCTCTAGCCATGCGCATCACCTCGGGCATGAACCAGCGCCACGTGCTCGCCGACCTGCAGCGCGTCCAGGAGCGCCTCTCGCAGGCCCAGAGCCAGGTCTCCAGCGGCAAGCGCGTGGAGAAGCCCTCTGACGATCCGCTCGCCGCGGCCCGCGCGACGCGCCTGCACGCCGACATCGACGCGACCGACGCCTACAGCACGACGGTCGAGGAGTCCAAGAGCTGGCTGGATGCCAGCGACTCGGCCCTGACCTCGCTGACGTCGGTCGTCCAGCGCGTGCGCGAGCTGACCGTGCAGGCGGCCAACGGCGCCACCTCGGACGCCGGCCGCCAGTCGATCAAGGCGCAGGTCGACCAGCTCATCGAAGAGGCCAAGACGACGCTCAACAGCGCCTACGACGGCCGCTACATCTTCAGCGGCACGGCGACCGACACGCCGCCGTACACGACCGCCACCGGCGACGCCTACCAGGGCGACGCGAACCCCGTGCTGCGCCAGATCGGCCCGGGCGTGACGGTGCAGGTCAACGTCACCGCCGACGACGCGCTCTCGACCCTGCTGCCCGCGCTGCGCACGCTGTCGACGCACCTCGGTGCCAACGACATCGCGTCGCTGGGCACCTCCGACCTGACCGCGCTCGACGCCGGCCTCGACACCGTCAGCGGCCTGCAGTCGAAGGTCGGCGCGATCACCAACCGCGTCACCGCCGCCGGCTCGCGCCTGGCCGACCTCAGCGACGTGACCACGCAGCTGCTCTCGAACACCGAGGACGCGGACCTGCCCAAGGCGCTGACCGACCTGTCGGCGCAGCAGACCGCGCTGCAGGCCGCCCTGCGCGGCGGCGCCAGCCTGATCCAGCAATCCCTCATGGACTTCCTGCAATGACCAACACGACCCCCGGAGGCAACATGGCAGTGACTCTGCACTCCACCCGCTTCGGGGTGCTCGAGATCCCCGATGAGGCGGTGATCGAGTTCCCCAGTGGCCTCATCGGGCTTGGCGGCTCCCGCTACGCCCTGCTCGCTCGCAACGAGGACAGCGCATTCGTCTGGCTGCACTCGCTCGAGGACCCCGATCTCGCCGTCCCGGTGACGAACCCGTTCCGGTTCTTCAGCGACTACGAGGTCGAGCTCTCCGACGACGAGGCTGCCCGCATCGGCCTGACCGAGGCCGACGACCCGGCCGTCTACGTGACGGTTCGTGCAACCGACTCGCTGGAGGGCTTTAGTGCCAACCTCTATGCGCCGATCTTGATCTCGGGTGGCCGCGGCCACCAGGTCATCAACCAGACCGCCGACGCTCCCGTCCGTGCCCCGCTGTTCCAGCGGCCGGCCGCGGAGGGGCAGGTGCAGGCGGCCTGATCCGTTCTCCAAGGAGGAGTTGCGATGCTCATCATCACCAGGCGCGCGGGCGAGAAGATCAGAGTCGGCAACGACGTCTGCATCGAGGTGATCGAGGTCACCGGCTCGACCGTGCGCATCGGCATCGCCGCGCCCAGGTCGATCCCCGTCTACCGCGAGGAGATCTGGGCCGCTGTCACGGCCGAGAACGCCGAGGCCGCGAAGGCTCCCGCACAGCTCCCCGACATGCCCGCTCCGGCGAGCAGCTCCCCCAGCAGCATCTGACCGCAGGAAAGGACTCCAACCCCCCATGTCTCTCCGCATCAACAGCAACGTGGACGCCATGCAGGCGCACCGCCGGCTGTCCGAGACCTCCGACAAGGTCTCGCAGTCGATGGAGCGCCTGTCCTCTGGCCTTCGCATCAACAAGGCGTCCGACGACGCCGCGGGCCTCGGCATCTCCGAGAAGATGCGCGCCCAGATCCGTGGCCTGGCTCAGGCCCAGCGCAACATCCAGGACGGCGTCTCGATGGTGCAGACCGCCGAGGGCAACCTCGACGAGATCCACAGCATCCTGCAGCGCGTCCGCGAGCTGGCCGTCGAGTACAAGAACGGCTCCATCTCGACGTCCGGCCAGGCCGCCATCCAGAGCGAGGTCAACCAGCTCGCCTCGGAGATCGATCGCATCGGCGCGTCGGCACAGTTCAACGGCATCAGCCTGCTCGACGGCACCGCCGGCGGGTCCGGCAGCGTGACGTTCCAGGTCGGCGCCAACGACAACGACGTGCTCGCGATCAGCTTCCCGAGCCTGTCGACGAACCTCGGCACCACCTGGGTGGACCTGTCGGCCGCGACGCTCAGCGACATCGACACGGCCATCGACGCGGTGACCGACGTGCGTGCCGGCTTCGGCGCCACGCAGAACCGCCTCGAGCACGCCCTGTCGGTCACGGCCGTCTACCAGGAGAACCTGACCTCCGCCGAGTCGCGCATCCGCGACGTGGACATGGCCGAGGAGATGGTCGAGCTGACCAAGAACCAGATCCTGCAGCAGGCCGGCACCGCGATGCTGGCCCAGGCCAACCAGGCCCCGCAGTCGGTCCTGAACCTCCTGCGCGGTTAGTAGGCGCGTCCCCGCCCCCGGCGGGGACGCCCTACCTGAACAGCCTGATCTCGGAGATCGCCACCTGGTCCGCCCCCGGCGGCAGCTTGGTGATCCACACGAGGTAGTAGCGGAAGCGGTTGCCGGCGGTGTCGAGGTCGACGCGCTGGCTGGCCTTCGCGCTGGGGATGTCGCCGAGCTTCTGCCAGCCCGTGATCGAGGCCGGGACCGGTCCCGGCTTGGCGACGTAGATCGCTCCGGACCACCCCTTCGTCGGCGTCTGCACCGTGATGGCGCGCGCCGCCACGGCCGGGTCGGCGATCACGTAGATGCCCACGCCGGCCTTGCTGCCCAGGGTGTTGCCGTCGTAGGTCTCGGTGCTCCACGACGTGGTCTTCTCGCCGTCGACGACGGCCTTCGCCTGCAGCGGGTGCTCGGACTTGTTGTCGCCCAGCGGGTCGTAGTCCTTGGCGTTGGACTGCTTGAGCGAGAGCGGCACGAGCCCGGAGCTCTTCGGCACGCTGGGCGCGTTGCGCGTGCCCTGCGCCCCGCGCTCGGTGCGGTTGGCCAGCAGGATCACCGCGACGGCCACGGCCGCGCCGATCAGCAGCAGCGCGACGATCAGCCGCACGGGGTGGCGCATGCGCAGCGGCAGGCGCCGGCGCGCGCGCGCCGGCAGCGTGCGGATCACGGCCGTCGCCTCGCCCGTCGCCTGGCCCGAGCGCGCCGTCTCGATCGCCAGCACGTCCTCGAGGTCGGCGATCAGCTCGCGGTCGCTGGCGTAGCGGCGATCGAGGTCCTTCGCGGTGGCGCGATCGACGACGGCCGCCAGCGCGCTCGAGACCTCCGGGCGGCGCAGCTGCACGTCGGGCAGCTCCTCGCGCACGTGCTTCATCGCCACGGAGACCTGGTTCTCGCCGTGGAAGGGCACGTCGCCGGTGAGCATCTCGAACAGCACGACGCCCAGCGAGTAGAGGTCGCTCTCGGGCCCGACGTCCTGGCCGAGCGCCTGCTCGGGTGACACGTAGTCGGTCGTCCCCAGCACGCGCCCGTCGGCGGTCAGGCCCTCCTCGGTCAGCGAGCGGGCGATGCCGAAGTCGGTGACCTTGGCAGTGCCCTCCTCGTCGATGAGGACGTTCTGGGGCTTGACGTCGCGATGGACGATCTTGCGTTCGTGGGCGGCGCCGAGCGCGCGGGCGACCTCTATGGCGTAGGCCACCGCCTCGCCCACCGGCAGGCGCCCGAAGCGGCGGATGCGGTCCTTGAGCGTCTCGCCCTCGACGTACTCGAAGACGATGTACGGGGTCCCGCTGTCCTCGCCCGCATCGATGACCCCGACCACGTGCGGGTGGTTGAGCTGCGCGACGGCGCGCGCCTCGCGCCGGAAGCGCTCGAGCTGATCGGAGTCCGACGCGATCTCGCGGTGCATGAGCTTGATCGCGACCTGGCGCTCGAGCACCGTGTCGAAGGCGCGATAGACGGTCGACATGCCGCCGGCGCCGATCTGTGCGTCGAGCCGGTAGCGCCCGTTGAGCAGGGTGCCGACCTGCGAGCTCATGCTTCTATTGTGCGGATGTGGGCGCCGTTCATGTTCGGTACTTCACCGACCCGGCCTGTCCGTAGTCGTGGGCGGCCGAGCCGGCACTTCGCCGGCTTGCGGTGAAGTTCGGCGAGGGGGTCTCGATCACCTACGTGATGGGACGGGCTGGAGTTACGCAGCGCCGGCCCGCCCGGCGCGATACAGCCCTCAGAAGCGGTGCGCGCGCTCGCGCTCGAAGCGCTCGATCGCGATCCGCACGAGCCGGTCGCAGAGCTCGGGGTACGGCACGCCGCTGCGGGCCCAGAGCTCGCCGTAGACGCTGGTCTGCGTGAACCCGGGCATGGTGTTGAGCTCGTTGACGAGGACGTCGTCGCCGTCCACGAAGAAGTCCGCGCGCGCCAGCCCGCTGCAGCCGGCCAGGCGGAAGGCGGTGACGGCCAGCTCGCGGACCCGCTCGCGCGCGGTCTCGGAGATCCGCGCGGGCACGACCAGCTGCATGCCGCCGGGCGTGTACTTGGCCTCGTAGTCGTACCAGCCGTCCTCGCCGGCGGCGAGCATGATCTCGCCGGGCTGGCTGGCCTGCGGCGCGTCGGTGGGCCCGAGCACCGAGCACTCGACCTCGATGCCCGGCGCGCTGGCCTCGACGATCACCCGCGGGTCGTGCGCGGCCGCCGCCTCGACGGCGGCCTGGAGCTGGTCGGGCTCGTCCACGCGCGCGATGCCGACCGACGAGCCCAGCCGCGCGGGCTTGACCCAGCACGGGTAGCTGACCGCGTCGCCCAGCTCGACGCGCGCCTCGGTGTCGATCGACCAGTAGGCGACCTGCGGCAGCCCGGCGCGCGCGATGACGTCCTTGAACAGGATCTTGTCCATGCACAGCGCGCTGGCCAGAACCCCCGAGCCGACGTAGGGCACGTCGAGCAGCTCGAGCAGCCCCTGCACCGTGCCGTCCTCGCCGAACGGCCCGTGCAGGGCCGGGAAGACCGCATCGGCTCCGAGGAGCCCGCGGCCGGCGCGCAGCTCGACCTCCTCGCCGTCGCACGCCCAGGTGCCGTCGCGCGCGAGCTCGACGAACAGCACCTCGTGGCCCGCGGCGACCAGCCCCTCGCGCACCGACGCGGCGGAGCTCAGGGACACCTCGTGCTCGGACGAGCGCCCCCCGGCCAGCACCGCGACCCTCACCCAGTGCCCCCGCCGGTGGTCGTGCCGGTGCCCTCGGGGTTGAGATCGGGGTTGAAGTTGCCCACGACGATCGTCACCTTCGAGCCCTTCTTGGCCTTGCCGCCGCCGGCCGGGGACTGCTCGATGACCACCCCGTCGCCTTCGGGCGAGTCGACGTCGCGGCTCTGCTGGTCGACCTCGAAGCCGGCCTTGGACAGCTCGCGAACCGCGGTGGCCACGTCCTCCCCGGACACGTCGGGCACGTCGACCTGCGTGGGCTCCTTGGCCACCGTCAGCGCCACCGTCGAGCCGGAGTCGGCCGGCGTGCCGGCCTTCGGGTTCTGCGAGAGGACGGTGCCCGGGTCCTTGTCGGACTCCTTGTCGGTGCGCGTGACCTTGAAGCCCGCCGCCTGCAGTGTCGACTGGGCCTCGTCGAAGCTCTTGCCGCTGACGGCGGGGACCTCGACCTGCTCGGGCCCGCCGGAGACGACGAGCAGGACATGCGAGCCCTTGTCGACCTTCTCGCCCTCGCCCGGCGACGCCGAGATCACCCGGCCCTTCTCAACGGTCGTGGAGGTCTCCTCGCGCTGGTTGGACTGAAGCCCGGCCTTCTCCAATCGGCCCTGCGCGGACTTGAGCGTCAGCCCGACGACCGGCGGCACGGCCACCTGCTCGGGGCCCGCGGACACCGTCAGCGTGACCGTCGAGCCCTTGTCGGCCTTCGTGTCGCCCGACGGGTCCTGGCCGATCACCCTGCCCTTCGGCTGCTCGGACGTCTTGGGCGTCGAGTCGGTCTGGAAGCCCTCCTGGCGCAGCTTGGCCTGGGCGACCGCCTGGTCGGTGCCCACCACGTTGGGCACGCTGACCTGCTGGGTGCGGTTGGTCACCAGCAGCACGGCGGCCAGGCCGGCTGCGGCCACCAGCACGGCCAGCAGCCACAGCCACCAGCGCCCGCCCTCGCGCGGCTCGCGCGGCGGCAGCGGCTCCTCGGGGTAGGGGTAGGCCTGGCTCGGCGGCGGCTCGACCACCGTCGCCGGCCCCACCATCGCGGGCGTCGCGATGCCCTCGCGCGCGGCCTGCAGCGCGGAGATGAACTCGTCGGCGTCCTGGAAGCGGCGCGACGGCTCCTTCTCGAGCGCGCGCATGACGACGGCCTCGAGCTCCGGGGTGACGGCCGAGTTGTAGACGCTTGGAGGCGTCGGGCGCTCGTTGACCTGCTTGAGGGCGATGGTCACCGCGCTCTCGCCCTCGAACGGGACGCGGCCGGTGAGCAGCTCGTAGAGGATGATCCCGATCGAGTAGAGGTCCGACGCGGCGCTGACCGCCAAGCCCTGGGCCTGCTCGGGCGACAGGTACTGCGCGGTGCCCATGATCGAGCCCGTCTGCGTCATGTCCGACGCCCCGGCGCGCGCGATCCCGAAGTCGGTGACCTTGGCGCGGCCCTCGCCGTCGACGATCACGTTGTGGGGCTTGAGGTCGCGGTGGATGATCCCGCGGCGGTGCGCGAAGCGCGCGGCGCGCAGCACCTGGATGGTGAGGTCGACGGCCCGGTCGGGGTCGAGCGGCGCCTCCTCGCGGATGACCGTCTTCAGCGAGCGGCCGTCGAGGTACTCCATCGCGATGTAGTAGGTGCCGTCGTACTCGCCGCGGTCGTAGACCGAGACGACGTGCTGGTGCTGCAGCCCGGCGGCGCTCGACGCCTCGCGGCGGAAGCGCTCGACGAACTCGCGGTCCTCGGCGAAGCGGCGGTAGAGGATCTTCAGCGCGACCTTGCGCCCGAGCTGCAGGTCCTGCGCGCAGTACACCTCGGCCATCCCGCCGCTGCCCACGCGATAGAGCACGCGATAGCGGCCGTCGACGACGGTCTCGGTTTCCAGGCGTTCGGTCACTTGAGCAGCTCCTGCATCACGGCCTTGGCGATCGGGGCGGCGACCGTGCCGCCGAACCCCGTGCCGCATTCCACGGTAACGGCGATGGCGACGCGCGGGTCCTGGACCGGCGCGAACGCGATGAACCACAGCTGGTTGGGCCCGCACGCGCGGTCGACCTCGGCCGTGCCGGTCTTGCCCGCCACGTCGATGCCCTCGAGCGCCGCGGCGGTGCCCGTGCCCTCCTTGACGACCTGGGCCATCATCGCGCCGACCTGCGAGGCCGTCTGCGGGGACATCACCTGCGACATCTCCTCGGGCTCGATGCGCCGCACGGTGCGCCCGTCGCGATCGACGATGCGGTCGCCGATGTGGGGCTTCATCAGCTTGCCGCCGTTGGCCACCGACGCGGCGACCATCGCCATCTGCAGCGGCGTGACGGTCAGCTTGTCCTGGCCGATGGCCATGCGACCGACGTCGACGAAGCGGCTCGTCGCCGGGATGATCCGCCCGTTGCGCCGCTCGCCGCTGGCGGCACGCTCGTCGCGCGGCAGGTCGACCTCGACCGGTGCCCCGAAGCCCAGCCGGTCCATGTACTTCTTCATCGTCGCCTTGCCGACCTTCTCGCCGACCTCGCCGAACACGGTGTTGACCGAGTGCGTGAGCGCCTCGGTGAGGGTGATGTCGCCGAAGGACTCGCCGCCGTCGTTGTTGAGGGGAACGCCCGAGATGACCTTGCCGTTGCGCCCGCTGATGCGCGAATCGGGCTTGTAGAGCCCCGAGTCGATCGCCGCGATCGCGGTGACGACCTTGAACGTCGAGCCCGGCGGATACCCCGACTGGGTGTTGCGGTTCAGCAGCGGCGCGTCGTTGTCGCGGTTGAGCGCGTTGAAGGCGTCCTGGTTCTTGACCGTGTTGGGGTCGTAGCCCGGTACCGACGCCATCACCCGGATCGCGCCGGTGCGCGGATCGAGCGCGACGACCGCGCCCTTGCGCCCGCCGAGCTGCTGCAGCGCGACGCGCTGGGCGTTCGGGTCCAGCGCGGTGACGAGGTTGTCGCCGTCCTTCTCGGAGTCCGTCAGCCGGTCGATGAGCGAGCCCAGGTCGCTCTTGCGCCCGCTGAGGTCGTCGTCGTAGAAGCGCTCGAGGCCGGCGCGGCCCTGGCGCACGAAGCTGTAGCCGACGGCGTGCGAGAACAGGCGGCCCTCGGGATAGGTGCGCACGTAGCTGTCGTCCGGCTGCTTGAGCGAGCGCGCCAGGACGGTGGCGTCGCCGGCGCGGATCAGCCCGCGGCGGATCTTCTGCTCCTCGAGCAGCTCGCGGCGGTTCTTGGGGTTGTCGCGCAGCGCGTTGGCGTCGAAGACCGCCCAGCGCGAGGTGAAGCCCACGAGCACCGCGAAGAGCACCATCACGACGACGAAGAGGCGGGCGATCGGCGCGTTCATCGCGGCTCCACCGCCTCGCGCCGCGCGCGATCGGAGATCAGCAGCAGCAGCGCCAGCAGCACGAAGTTGGCGAGGATCGACGAGCCGCCGTAGGAGATGAAGGGCAGCGTGACGCCGGTCAGCGGGATCGCCTTGGTGACGCCGCCGACGATGACGAAGACCTGCAGTGCGAAGACCGCGGTCAGCCCCGTGGCCAGCAGCTTGGAGAACGAGTCGCGGGCCAGCGTGGCGATCTTGAACCCGCGCGCGATCGCCAGCAGGTAGGTGCACAGGACGGCGCAGGCGCCGATCAGGCCGAGCTCGTTGACGATCACCGAGTAGATGAGGTCGGTCTGCGCGGCGGGCAGCAGCGGCGAGTCGCCGACCTTCAACAGCGCGTGGCCGAAGCCCTGGCCGAACAGCCCGCCGTCGGCCTGCGCGAAGAGCGACTGCGCGAGCTGGTAGCTGCCGCCGACCCGGTCGTAGAGCGGCCCGAACGGGTGCTGCCAGGCGTCGACGCGGTGGGTGATGGTCGGCCGCGCGTGGTAGAGGACCCAGGCACCGGCGGCGAACAGCGACAGGCCGACCGCAACGAACGAGAAGCGGTTCGTCGCCACGTAGACGATGGCCAGGAACCCGCCGAAGAACATCAGCGACGAGCCCAGGTCCTGGATGAAGAAGAGCATCGCCATCGCCGCGCCCCAGACCACGAGCAGCGGGCCGAAGTGCTTGAGCGGCGGGATCGTGATGCCGGCGACGCGGCGCGCGCCGATGACCAGCAGCTGGCGCGTGTCGCGCAGGTAGCTGGCCAGGAAGACGATGATCGCGATCTTCGAGAACTCCGCCGGCTGGAAGGTCAGCGGGCCGAGCTTGACGCCCAGGTACGCGCCGTTGACCGGCGCGCGGATTCCCGGCACGAGCGGCAGCACGAGCAGCCCGATGCCGACGGCGGCAACCGTGTAGCGATAGCGCTCGAGCACGCGGTAGTCGCGCAGCAGGACGATCGTCGCGGCGAACAGTCCGAGGCCGATGACGAACCACTGCGCCTGCTCGCGCGCGAGCTCGTCGTCGATGCGGTAGATCATCACGAGGCCGAAGCACGCCAGCACCGCGAAGAGCGGGAACAGATACGGGTCGGCGTAGGGCAGCGTGAAGCGCAGCACGACGTGCGCGCCCAGGCACAGGCCCAGGAAGAGCGCCCCGTAGGTCAGCGACACGTTCGAGACGACGTCGTTGCGCTCGATGAACACCGCGGTGAAGCCCGCGGTCAGCAGCAGCGAGGCCGGGATCAGCGCGAGCAGCTCGCGGTTGCGCGCGCTCCTCACCGCGATGCCAGCTCCCCGGTCTCGAGCTGGCGCACGAGGTCCTGCGCGTCGTCCTTGGAGCGCAGCTTGTGCGCGGTGACGGTCTTCCTCTGGCTCGGCGTCAGCTCGTCGACGGGCACGCCGGACTGGTAGTTGACCGAGTACAGGTCGGCGCCGGCCGGCAGGTCGTAGGGCAGCCCTCGATAGACGCTGACGAAGCCGTCGTTGCTGACGCCCACGAAGTAGACGGTCTGCGTGGCGTAGTAGGCGCCGAGCACGACGCAGGCCACGAGGAAGAGCACGAGGATCGGGCCGACGGGGACGCGGAAGCGGCGGCGGCGCTTGCGCTCGGCGCGGGCGCGCGGCGCCCGCGGCTCGCGACGGGCGACGACGCTCGGCGGCGCGGCCACCGCCGCCGACGCGTGCTCGGCCGTGGCCTGTGGCGGCGCCGCGGCGGCGCCCACGTCCTCCAGGCGGAACAGGACGACGGTGATGTTGTCGCGCCCGCCGGCCTCGTTGGCCGCGTCGATGAGCGTACGCCCGGCGGCGGCGAGCGACGGCGCGCCCTGGATGACCTGCGCGACGTGCGCCTCGGGCACCATCGAGGTCAGGCCGTCCGAGCAGATCAGGTAGACGTCGTCGGCGCGCGCGGGCCACGTGCGGCTGTCGGCCTCGACGCCCGGCTCGGCGCCGAGCGCGCGCGTGATGATCGAGCGCTGCGGGTGCTCGTCGGCCTCCTCGGGCGTCAGCTTGCCCTGGCGCACGAGCTCCTCGACGAGCGAGTGGTCGTCGGTCAGGCGCTCGAGCTCGCCCTCGCGCAGGCGGTACAGCCGGCTGTCGCCGACGTGGGCGACGGTGAGGTCGTCCTCGCCGACGTAGGCGGCGGTCAGCGTCGTGCCCATGCCGGCGAGCTGGTCGTCGGACTGGGCCAGCTCGAGGATCCGCGTGTTGGCCTCGCTCACGCGCGCGCGCAGGCGCTCCTCGATCGAGCCGACGCCGTCGGGCAGCCCCTGCTCGAGCACCTCGACGGCCATGTGCGAGGCGACCTCGCCGGCCTGCGCGCCGCCCATGCCGTCGGCCACCGCGAAGAGCGGCGAGCGCGCGAAGAAGGCGTCCTCGTTGCCGCGGCGCTGGCGGCCGGTGTCGGTGCGCTCGAAGTGCTCGGCTACGCGCAGCATCAGCGGTCGGCGTAAGTGAACTCGCTGTCGCCGATGCGCACGCGATCGCCCTGGTGCAGCGGTTGCGGGCCGGACAGCAGCTCCTCGTTGAGGTAGGTGCCGTTGGTCGATCCGAGGTCCTCGATGACGACGATGCCACCCTGACGGATCAGCTTGGCGTGGCGCGAGGACGCGAAGGGATCCTCGAGGCGGATCTCGGCCTGATCGCCGCGCCCGAGGACGGCGCCCTCGCCGACGTCGTACTCCATGCCGGGAGTGTGCCCCGGCGCGCGCTCGACGATCAGCCGCGGGTCGAACGGGCCGGTCGCGCCAGGCGCCTGCGACGCCGCGTGCAGGCCGGTCGCGTCGGGCGCCTCGGCCATGACGGCCGCCGCCGAGCGCCCCGGCGGGGTCCGCAGGTCCTTCAGCGCGCTGCGCGCCACCCATAGCAGGAAGAGGTAGAGCACGGCGACGAAGCCGGCCTGCAGGCCGACCGAGATCGGTTCGGTCACCGTGGCGAGCATCAGTCGACCTCGAAGCGCGTGTCGACCGTGCCGACGTCGATGCGGTCGCCGGCCTGCAGCGGCTGCGGCTCGTTGGCGCGCACGTCGCGGCCGTTGACGCGCACGCCGTTGGTCGACCCCAGGTCGGTCACCGTCCAGCCGTCGCCGAGCGGGCGCAGCTCGGCGTGGCGGCGCGACACGTTGGAGTCGTTGAGGACGATGTCGCACTCGCGGCTGCGCCCGATCGTCGCGCCGCCGGGGCCCACGGCGTAGCGCTTGCCCTCGGCCACGAGGATCGCGCGGCCGCGCCGCGCGCTGCGCGCCTCGTCCAGGTCCTCCTGCGCGCGCGCCGCGCTCGAGTAGACCATCGTGTGCCCGTGGTCGGCCTGCTCGACGGACTCCGCGGCGGGCCGCACGAGCCGCGCCTGGATGCCGAACTCGCCCAGGCGCAGGCGCTCGTCGGTGTCGAAGGAGATCTGCGGGCGGCTGACGAGCGCGAGCTTCTCGCGCCGCGCGAACTCGAGCAAGTAGGCGGACAGCTCGTCGATGACCTCGTCCTCGACGCCCTCGAAGCGCTTGCGGTCGTCCGGGCCCAGCCACACGACGTACTCGTTGGGCACGTACGTGCGCGACACCGAGACCGTCTTGTGCTCCTCCATCTCACGCGCGAGCTTGCGGGCGATCTCGACCGGCCGCACCTGGGTGCGGAAGACGCGGCCGAACGTCCCCTCGACGAGGCCGGCGATCTTGTCCTCGAGATTGCGGAGCAGGCTCATGGAAGGCGTGATCGTCCCGATGGGGGCAGCGGGACCCGGTGATGCTACGAGGCAGAACGCGCGTACGCCTCGCCCCGTGACGCTGCCGAGGCGACGGCGAGGCCGCCCGCGACCACCGCGCCGGCCACGAGCCCGCGCATCGTCGGCTGCCACGAGAGCGCCTGGGCGACGGCCTGCGTGGCCGAGCCCAGGGCGGCCGCCCACGCCGACGCCCCGACGATGTCGACCGCCAGCCGGCGGCCGCGCACCACGACCGGCAGCAGCACGGCGGCCGCCGCCCACAGGCCGGCGAGCACCAGCGCGCCGCTCGTCACCAGCGGGTCGAGGTGCGAGCCGGCCAGCGACGTCCCGGGCGGCGCGCCGAGGGCCAGGCGGTCGCCGCTGAGCACCTCGGCCAGCGCCAGCCACCAGAACCCCAGGGCGCCGAGCGCGGCGCGATGCCACGGCCGCGCGGCCTGGCCGGCGACGGCCGGCCATGCGCCCGCGAGCCCCGCGAAGCCCAGCAGCGGCGCCCCGGCCGGGACCGACCACAGCGCGCCGGCGCGCCTGAGCAGCAGGACGGTCGGCACCGCCGCGGCGGCGACGACGAGCGCCGTGGGCCCGCCCGCCCACGCGGCGAGCGCGGCCGCCATGGCCAGCCAGCCGAGGCGCGGCAGGGCGATCACCGCCAGCGCCGCGACGGCGGCGCCCGCCGCCGGCGAGATGTCCGCGGCGCTGCGCGGCGTCAGCCACGCGAGCGCAGCCGCCGTCAGCGCGCCCGCGGCGACGCCCGCGGCGACGCGGGCGCCCGGCGCGACCCGCGGCCGCGTCGCCGGCCGCGCGAGCCCCTCGAGCGGGCTGCCGGCGATCGTGCCGCGCTCGTCGTCGGCGATCGGCAGCGCGGCGGCCAGCGCCGCGCGCAGGTCGGCGAGCGTGCCGCGCTGCTCGGGGCGTGCGAGCACCGCACGGTCGAGGCCCCGGCACAGCTCGAGCGGCAGGTCGCGGCGCAGGCGCCCGAGCGCCGGCAGGCGCGCGCCCAGGCGCCGGGCGGTCGCCGCCGCGCCGCGCCCGCGCACCGGATTGACGCCGCTGAGCGCCTCGTAGAGCACGAGGCCGAGCGCGTAGAGGTCGGCCTCCTCGCCCACCGGGCGCCCGTCGGCCTGCTCGGGCGCCATGTAGGCCAGCGTCCCGACGACGTCGCCGGTGGCGGTCAGCGCCTCGTCGCCGGCCATGCGCGCGATCCCGAAGTCGGTCAGCTTGGCCACGCCGGCACCGTCCTGTGGGCGCTCGGGAACGATGACGTTGCCGGGCTTGACGTCGCGGTGGATCACGCCGCGGCCGTGCGCGTGGGCCAGTGCATCGCAGAGCGCCACGCCGACGCGCACCACGTCGCGGTCCGACAGCTCGCCGTCGGCCATGAGGTCGGCCAGTGTTCGGCCACGAACGAGCTCCGAGACGAGGTACACGGCCTCGGCGTCGCGGCCGGACTCGTACAGGGTCACGATGCCCGGATGCGACAGGCGCGCCGCCGCGCGCGCCTCGCGCTCCGCGCGCGCGGCCGTCGCGGCGTCGTGCATCGTGATGCGCTTGACCGCCACCACGCGACGCAGGCGCTCGTCTTCGGCCAGCCAGACCACGCCGAACCCTCCGGACCCGATCCGGCGCACCAATCTGTAGCGATCGAGCACCCGCGCGCCGCCCTCGCGCGCGTCCGGGACGCGCGCGGCGGTGGCCTCGGTCGGCTCGTCGGCGGTCCGCACCGCCTCCCTGCTTCGCCGTCGCCGACCTGCCTCCTCGCCTTGCATGACAGCGTGCGTGTGAGCCTGCGGTCCGGTTCGACGGGCATACTGGACGCTTCCCAAGCAGTGTTTGGAGCAGTTCTTGTCGTTCTTCGACGAGGGTGACGAACCCACACGAGCGCGCCCGCGCCCGGCGCGGCCGCGCCGCCCCGCAACCGAGGGGCGGGGCCCCGCGCCGCCCGATCGGCAGACCGCGCGCACGCGCCAGGCGGTCGGCCTCGGCGCGCTCATCATCCTCGCGATCCTCATCGTGCTGGGCTTCAAGGGCTGCCTCGACAGCCGCAAGGACAACGCGCTCAAGGACTACAACCGCAACGTCACCGCGGTGATCGACGACTCCGACAACACGGTCGGCAAGCCCTTCTTCGCGCGCATGAGCGCCGCGTCGCGCAACTCGTCGGAGCTGCAGGTGCAGGTCAACCAGCTGCGCCTGGCGGCCGACGACGACGTCAAGCGCGCCAAGAGCTTCTCGGTGCCCGGCGACATGAAGGCCGCGCAGCGCAACCTCGAGCTCGTGCTCAACCTGCGCGCCGAGGGCCTGGGGAAGATCGCCGAGCAGATCCCGTCCGCGCTCGGGCGCGGCCAGACCTCGGAGACCGCGATCGAGAGCATCGCGGCCGAGATGCAGGCGTTCCTGGCCTCCGACGTCGTCTACCAGTCGCGCGTCACGCCGCTGATCAAGGACGCGCTCAACAAGAACGACATCACCGGCCAGACGATCGCCTCCAGCCAGTTCATGCGCGACATCAGCTGGCTGTCGCCGCAGAAGGTCGCCAGCGCGCTCGGGCGCAGCGCGGCTGCCGGCACGAGCGGGACGTCGGGCAAGCCCGCCCCCGGCCTGCACGGCCACAGCCTCGACAGCACCGCGGTCGGCACCGTCACGCTGCAGCCGGAGGCGCCGGGCGTCACCAACCGCGTCAGCGCGGGCAGCAACCCGACCGTCACGGTGAAGTTCACCAACGGCGGCGTGAACGACGAGTCCAACGTCAAGGTCTCGATCAACCTCAAGGGCGGCGGCAAGAACATCACGCAGACCAAGACGATCGCCCAGACCAAGGCGGGGACGACGTCGACGGTCAACATCCCGGTCGGCCAGACGCCGCCGATCGGCGCGGTCACCACGCTCACGGTGTCGATCGCCAAGGTCCCCGGCGAGACCAAGGTCGACAACAACCGCTCGACCTACACGATCATCTGGAGCAAGTAGCGACGGCGGGTCTCGTGGCCGGCGCGAGCCGGCCGCTGCGCTGCGCGCCGCCCGGTCGCGGTCCTATCCTTCGCGGCCGTGGACGAGCTCTCCACCACCACGGGCATCGTCGCGCTGGCGGCAGGCGGTGTCGCGCTCGTCGCGCTGCTCGTGGCCCTGCTGCTGGCGCGCGCGCTGCGCCGGCTGCGCGCCGACCAGCGCGCGATCCTCGGCGGCACCGCGCCCCAGGACCTCGTCGCGCACGCCGCGCAGCTCGACCGCGGGTTCGGCTCGCTCAACGACTACGTGGCCGACGTGGCGTCGCGCCTCGACGCGCGGCTGACCGCCGCCGAGGAGCGGCTCGACGGCGCGATCGCCTACCACGGCCTCGTGCGCTACGACGCCTACAACGAGATGTCCGGCCGTCAGTCGACCTCGATCGCTCTGCTGGACTCCAGTGGCTCGGGCATCGTGCTCTCCTCCATCCACCACCGCGACCAGGCGCGCCTGTACGCCAAGCAGATCGTCGCCGGCCGCGGCCAGCTCGAGCTCTCGCCCGAGGAGGAGGAGGCGGTGCGGGTGGCGCTGGCGGGCGAGGTGCCCGACGCCGCCGAGCGCCGCCGCTGATGCGCCTGGGCTACCTCGGGCCGCCGGGGACCTTCAGCGAGGAGGCCGTCCGCCGGTCGGCCGACCCGGGCGCGCAGCTCGTCCCGTTCGCGTCGATCCACGAGGCCGTGGTCGCCGTCGAGCGCCGCACGGTCGATCGCGCCCTGGTGCCGGTCGAGAACTCGCTGGAGGGCGGCGTCAGCGCCACGCTCGACGCGCTCGCGTGGGAGGCGCGCGCGACGGCGATCGTCGGCGAGACCGTGCTGGCCATCCGCAACTGCCTGATCGCCCGCGAGCCGATCGCGCTCGATGCCGTCGAGGCGGTCATCTCCCATCCCCAGCCGCTCGCGCAGTGCGCGCGGTTCCTGCGCTCCGAGCTGCCCGGCGCGGCGGTGCGCGCGGCCGCGTCGACCGCCGAGGCGGTGCGCACCGTCGCCGAGGCCGGCGAGCCGTGGGCGGCGATCGGGCCGCGCGGCGCCGCCGAGCGCTACGGCGCCGCGGTGCTGCGCGAGGAGATCGACGACGAGCCCGGCAACGCGACGCGCTTCGTGTGGCTGGCCCCGGCCGGCACCGCGCCCGACGCGAGCGCCGATCAGGGCGCGCCGTGGAAGACCTCGGTGCTCTTCGCGGGCGCCGGCGATGCCAAGCCCGGCTGGCTCGTGCGCTGCCTATCGGAGTTCGCGTTCCGCGGGGTGAACCTCACGAAGATCGAGTCGCGGCCGATGCGCGGGCGGCTCGGGCACTACCTGTTCCACGTCGACATGGAGGGCCGCGCCGACGAGTCGTCGGTCGCCGACGCGGTCGCGGCGCTCCATGCGCACTGCGACGAGGTGCGCCTGCTCGGCACATATCCCGCAGCCTGACGGGCACGGCAAAGCCGCCCGGCTCGGCCGCCTGGTGCTCTACACTCACGCGCAGATTCGCCATGCGGAGCGCCACTCCACCAGGCCAACTGGGGTCCGCGCCGGTCACCGAGCACCGGCGGCGCGGGCGTGATGCTGGCCGGGTGCTCGTGCTCAACGCCACCTTCGAGCCGATCAACGTCTGCTCGGTCCGGCGCGCGGCGGTGCTCCTGCTCAAGGAGAAGGCCGAGATCCTCGAGCACGCAGCGTGGGAGCTGCGCTCCGAGCACACGGCCCTTCCGCGGCCGGTCGTGATCCGCCTGGTGACCTTCGTCAAGGTCCCGCGCGACACCCACCGGCGCAAGATCACGCGCCGGGCCGTCTTCGCGCGCGACGGGTGGACGTGCCAGTACTGCGGCTCGCGCTCCAACCTCACGGTCGACCACGTGATCCCGCGGTCCAAGGGCGGCGCGTCGAGCTGGGACAACATCGTCGCGTCGTGCGCGCCGTGCAACCGGCGCAAGGGCGACCACCTGCCCGAGCGCGCGGGCATGCATCCGCGGCGCAAGCCCGGCGCGCCGAGCCCGCACGTCTTCATCCACGTCGCCAGCCCGACGATCCCGGCGGCCTGGCGGCAATGGCTGCCCAATTCGGGCGCCGTGGCCGACGCCGCCTGAGTGAGCTGGACGCAGGCCGTCCCACCCGCCTCGCTGCGCTGGGCCGAGGCGCAGGCAGATACGCGCGTGGTGGCGGCGCTCCCGATGGAGAGCCAGTGGCTGGCCAATCACCTGCTCGTGCTCGCCGACGGGCGCGAGCTCGTGCTGCGCCGCTGGGCGCGACCCGGCTGGGAGGTCGACGACCCCGACCTCGACGCCGCGCGCGAGATGCGCGTGCTCGAGCGCCTCGCCGGCACGCCGGTGCCGGCGCCGGAGCTGGTGGCCGCCGACCCCGACGCGGCGGACTGCGACGTCCCCGCGCTGCTCATCACGCGCGTCCCCGGCGGCCCGTTCGCGGGCCGGCCGCCGCTGGGCCCGCTGGTCGAGGTGCTCGCCGAGATCCACGCCGTCGACCCCGACGGGATGGAGCCCTATCGCCGCTACCTCGAAGCCGACCGCCTGACGATCCCGCCCTGGGCCGTCGACCGAAGCGTCTGGGAGCGCGCGATCGCGCTCGCCCACGAGGAGCCGCCGGTCCTCCCCGAGCGCTTCATCCACCGCGACTTCCACCCGGGCAACACGCTCTGGGAGGGCGTCGCGCTGTCGGGCGTCGTCGACTGGACGACCGGCTCGCGCGGCCCGGCCGCGGTCGACCTCGGGCACCTACGGTGGAACCTCGTCACCGACTACGGCCAGCGCGTCGCCGACGCCGTCCTCCCCCACCCCGAGTACCACCCGTACTACGACGTGATCACGGCGCTGGACGTCGTGCCGTGGCTCGACGCCGCGACGCCGCACGCCGAGCTTGTCCGGCTCGAGGAGCACGTCGCCCGCGCGCTCGCCGAGCTCTGAGACGCGCCCCGACGCCGCCAGACTGCCGGAACGCACGAGGGGCGGCCTACGGGCCGCCCCTCGCAACACTGACTGGATAAAGGATCGAACGGCGGTAGTTACGACGCCGGGGGGACCAGTTCCGGCATGCCGTCCGACGGTGGCCCGGGTTGGATTCCGCTACGCGGCTCCAGCCTCCGACCTAGCGGCCGGTCACCTCCAGGGTCCCGCAAGAACTAGAACAACTTATACGGACCACCTCCTTTCTCTGGTGATCCGAGATTAGCATTCCGCGGCGACGACTCAATCCCCGGTCGGCGAGTCTCCGTCGGGCGCGGCGCCGTTGCCGTCGGGGCCCGCCTCGCGGGCGTCACCGGTCAGTTCCTGGCCGTCGCCGTCGGGCGCGGCGGCGGGCGCATCGGCCGACACCTCGAGCGGGCCGTCGGGCATCGGTGCGTCGCCGGCCACGACCGCGGACGTCGACGTCTCGGACTCCACGACGAGCGCGACCGCGGACACGCGATCCTCCTCGCGGACGCTCATGAGCGTCACGCCCTGGGCGGCCCGCCCGGTCTGGCGGATGCCGCGCACCCCGGTGCGCTGGACCATGCCCTCCTGCGAGATGAAGACGAGCTCCTGGTGCGGACGCACCACGAGCGCCGCGGCCAGCCCGCCGCGCCTCTCGGAGAACTTGATCGTCTGCACGCCCTTGGCGCCGCGCGAGGTCTTGCGGTACTCGCTGACGGCCGTGCGCTTGCCGAAGCCGTTCTCGGTGACGACGAGCAGCTCCTGGTCGTCGCGCGCGACGTCCATGGTCAGCACCTCGTTGCCCTCGCCGGTGATGTTCATGCCGCGCACGCCGCCCGTGTCGCGGCCCATCGCGCGCGCGTCGGCCTCCTCGAAGCGCACCGCCAGACCCTCCTTGGAGACCATGAGGATCTCCTCGCCCGGGTCGACGCGGCGCACGGCGACGAGCTCGTCGTCGTCGCCGATCTTGATGGCGATGATGCCGTCTGCCTTGATCGGCGTGTTGTACTTGCCGAACTCGGTCTTCTTGACGGTGCCGTTCTTGGTGGCGAAGACCAGGTACTTCGACTCGCTGAAGTCGCGCGTCGAGAGCACCGACTGGATGCGCTCGCCCTCGCGCAGCGGCAGGACGTTCACGAGCGCGCGGCCCTTCGCCGTGCGCTGCGCCTCGGGCAGCTCGTAGACCTTCGAGCGGTAGACCTTGCCGCGGTTGGAGAAGAAGAGCAGGAAGTCGTGCGACGAGCACACGAAGAGGTGCTCGATGTAGTCGCCGTCCTTCATGTCCATCCCGGTCACGCCGACCCCGCCGCGGTGCTGCTTGCGGTACGTCGCCAGCGGCAGCGACTTGATGTAGCCCGACTTCGTGATGGTGATGACCATCTGCTGGTCGGCGATGAGGTCCTCGATGTCGATCTCGTCCTCGCTCGCCGTGATCTCGGTGCGCCGCTCGTCGGCGAAGCGCTCGGCGATCTCGCCCAGCTCCTCCTTGATCAGGCCCAGCACGCGCGTCTCGTCGCCGAGGATCTCGCGCAGCTCCTTGATGCGCTCGAGGACGTCGGCCTGCTCGGAGCGGATCGCGTCGGACTCCAGCGCGGTCAGCTGCGACAGGCGGAGGTCGAGGATCGCGGTGGCCTGGATCTGCGAGAGCTCGAACCGGCTCATCAGCTCGGTGCGCGCACTGTCGCGGTCGCGCGACGCGCGGATCAGCTCGATCACCGCGTCGAGGTTGTCGATCGCGATCAGCAGGCCCGCGAGGATGTGCGCGCGGGCCTCCTTCTGGGACAGCTCGTACTTCGTGCGCCGGACGACGACCTCGCGCTGGTGGGCGACGTAGGCGGCGATCACCTCGCGCAGCGACAGCGTGCGCGGCACGCGATCTACGAGCGCGACCATGTTCACGCCGAACGTGGTCTGCATCGGCGTGTGCTTGTGGAGCTGGTTGAGGACGACCTTGGGAAGCGCGTCGCGCTTGAGCTCGATGACCAGGCGCATGCCGTTGCGGTCGGACTCGTCGCGCAGGTCGGTGATGTCCGGGATCTTCTTCTCGTGGACGAGGTCGGCGATCTTCTGGATCAGCCCGCCATCGCCGCCCTTCTTCACCGCGAACGGCAGCTCGGTGACGATGATCGCCTCCTTGCCCTGGCCGATCGGCTCGATGTGCGCGCGCGCCTGGACGCGGACGCGACCGCGCCCGGTCTCGTAGGCGTCGCGGATGCCCTGGCGGCCGAGGATCAGCCCGCCGGTCGGGAAGTCCGGGCCCTTGATATGGCGCATCAGGCCCTCGACCGAGATCGACGGGTCCTCGACGAAGGCGATGACGGCGTCGGTGACCTCGCGCAGGTTGTGCGGCGGGATGTTCGTCGCCATGCCGACCGCGATGCCCGACGAGCCGTTGACGAGCAGGTTCGGGAAGCGCGCGGGCAGGACGGTCGCGATCTGGCGGCGCCCGTCGTAGTTGGGCTCGAAGTCGACCGTGTCCTGGTCGAGGTCGCGCAGCATCTCCATCGCCAGGCGCGTCAGCCGCGCCTCGGTGTAGCGCATCGCCGCGGCCGGGTCGTCGTCGATCGAGCCGAAGTTGCCCTGGCCGTCGACGAGCGGGTAGCGCATGGAGAAGTCCTGCGCCAGGCGGACGAGCGTGTCGTAGATCGCCGAGTCGCCGTGCGGGTGGTAGCGGCCCATCACGTCGCCCACGACGCTCGCGCACTTGACGTAGCCGCGCACCGGCGTCAGCCCGTTCTCGTTCATCGAGAAGAGCACGCGGCGGTGGACGGGCTTCAGGCCATCGCGCACGTCGGGCAGCGCCCGCGACACGATGACCGACATCGCGTAGTCCAGGTACGCCGAGCGCATCTCGTCTTCGAGCGCGCGCGGCTCGATGTTGCCGCCGCCGATGATCTCCGTGCCGGCCATCCCCTACCTCACTTCCTAGACGTCCACAGTCGCCGCGAGCGCGTTGTCCTCGATGAACTTGCGCCGGAACTCGACGACCTCGCCCATCAGCATCGAGAAGATGCGATCGGCGGCCGCGGCGTCCTCCATCGTGACCTGCGCCAGCGTGCGCGACTCCGGGTCCATCGTCGTCTCGCGCAGCTGATCGGCGTTCATCTCGCCCAGGCCCTTGAAGCGCTGGACGTTGATCCCGCGGCGGGCCACCTCGAGGACGGTCTCCCGCAGCGCCTCGAAGCTCAGCGCCTGCTCGGACTTGTCGCCGAGGGTGACGGTGAAGGGCGGCGTGCCGGCCAGCTCGACCAGCGCGGCGTGGACCTTCATGAACGTCTTGTACTCGGGCGACTCGAACAGCTCGCGCTTGATGCGATGCGTCTGCGCGAGACCCGTCCGCGTCTCGACCGCCTTGATCCGCAGCTCGTCTGGATCGTCGTCGACCAGCTCGGTCGTGTGCACCGCGCCATCGGCGGTCGCGCGCCGGATGATCGCGAGCGCCTCGTCGGCGGTGCCCGCCTGCTCGTCGAGCAGCGAGCTCTCCTCGAGGAAGCGCACGGTGTCGTGGCCGTGCTCGGCGCGCAGCGCGCTGGCCCAGCCCTCGTACTGCTTGCGCAGGCGCGTGTACTTCTGCCAGCGCGGCTCGGTGAGCTTGAACGGGTTGCCGTGCCCGTCGACGATCTCGAACTTCTCGAACTTGTCGGAGAGCAGGATCTCCTCGAGCTCCGTCTCCTTCTCGACGTAGCGCTCGTTGCGCCCCTGCTTGAGCTTGTAGAGCGGCGGCTTGGCGATGTACACGTAGCCGGCCTCGATCAGCTCCTGCATCTCGCGGAAGAGCAGGGTCAGCACGAGCGTGCGGATGTGCGCGCCGTCGACGTCGGCGTCAGTCATGAGGATGACCTTGTGGTAGCGGGCGCGCTCGAGGTCGAACTCGTCGCGCACGCCGGTGCCGATCGCGGTGATCAGCGCCTGGACCTCCTGGTTCTGCAGGACCTTGTCGATGCGGGCGCGCTCGACGTTGAGGATCTTGCCGCGCAGCGGCAGGACGGCCTGCGTGTTGCGATCGCGGCCCTGCTTGGCCGAGCCGCCCGCGGAGTCGCCCTCGACGATGAAGATCTCGCTCAGCGCCGGGTCCTTGACCGAGCAGTCGGCCAGCTTGCCCGGCAGGCGCGAGTTCTCCAGCGCGCTCTTGCGCCGCGTGAGGTCGCGCGCCTTGCGCGCCGCGGCGCGCGCCTGCGCGGCCTGCACCGCCTTGCGCAGGACCTGGTTGGCCTCGGCGGGGTTCTCCTCGAGGAACTCCGCGAGCCGCGCGTTGACGATCGAGCGGACGAAGCCCTCCATGCCCGGGTTGCCGAGCTTGGTCTTCGTCTGGCCCTCGAACTGCGGGTCGGCCAGCTTGGCCGAGATGACCGCGGTGAGCCCCTCGCGCACGTCCTCACCGGAGAGGTTGTCGTCCTTCTCCTTGAGCAGGCCCTTGTCGCGCGCGTAGCGGTTGAGGACGTAGGTCAGCGCGCTGCGGAAGCCCGACAGGTGCGAGCCGCCCTCGTGCGTGTTGATGTTGTTGGCGAACGAGAACACCGACTCCTGATACGAGCCGTTCCACTGCATGGCGACCTCGACCGCGCCCTCGTCGGACTCGCCCTCGAAGAAGATGACCTTCTTCTGGATCGGGTCCTTGTTCTCGTTGAGGAAGCGGACGAAGTCCTCGATGCCGCCGTCGTACTGGAACTCGACGCGGTTGCCGCCCGAGCGCTCGTCGGTCAGCGAGATGCGCAGGCCGCGCGTGAGGAACGCCGTCTCGCGCAGGCGCTGCTCGAGGATCGAGAAGTCGTGGTCCAGGGACTCGAAGACCTCCGCGTCGGGCAGCCAGCTGACCGTCGTGCCGGTCTCCTTGCTGGCCTCGCCCTTGCGCAGGTCGTACTGCGGCTTGCCGCGCTCGTACTCCTGGGTCCAGACGTGGTCGTCGCGGCGGACCTCGACGATGAGCGACTCGCTCAGCGCGTTGACGACCGAGACACCGACGCCGTGCAGGCCGCCGGAGACCTTGTAGCCGCCGCCATCGCCGAACTTGCCGCCGGCGTGCAGGACGGTGAGCACGACCTCGACCGCGGGCCGCTGCTCCTTCTCCATCGTCGCGACCGGGATGCCGCGCCCGTCGTCCCTGACCGTGACGGAGTTGTCGGGGTGGATCGTGACGTCGACGTTCGAGCAATAGCCCTGGAGCGCCTCGTCGACGGCGTTGTCGACCACCTCGTAGACGAGGTGGTGCAGACCGCGCAGGCCGGTCGACCCGATGTACATGCCCGGACGCTTGCGGACGGCCTCGAGGCCCTCGAGGACGGTGATGTCCTGCGCGTCGTAGCTGGCCGATTCCTTCCGGCCATTCGTGGGTTCTGAGTCCTGCGCCAACGTGCCTCCGTAGACGTGAAGAACCCCGGTCTCGGGCTAGTCGCCACCCGGCCGGGGCTCGAGCAACTGGTTGACAGAAGAATAGCACACGAGGGCCCCTTCCCGACCGCTCCAACAGTCACGAAATAGCTGCAAATCGCGGCAAAAGGCGGCCGAAATGTCGGACCACGAACGCGACCTGCGTCAGGGCATGCCAGACGGTCGGATAGGTGTATCGATTGCGCGCGGGCGGGCGGCCAGGAATGCTGCGCACATGAGGATGCTGGCGCGGTGGCGCCCGAGGGCACGGTGGCCCGTTCTAATGGCGCTCGCGGCGCTCATCGCTGCCGCTCCCGCGCACGCGTCGTTCACCCAGGAAGGCGGCCCGATCCAGGTCGGGACGGACCCGTACGGCGTCGTGGCGGCCGACTTCAACGGCGACGGGCGCCCCGACGTGGCGACCGTCAACGGCACGAGCAGCAACCTGACGGTGCTGCTGCGCCAGCCGGCCGGCGGCTTCGCGCAAGAGGCGGGGTCGCCGTTCCCGCTCGGGTCAGGTCCGGACTACGGCATGGCGGCCGACTTCAACGGCGACGGCCGACTCGACATCGCCGTGGGCAACTATGTCGGCGGCAGCGTCAGCGTCCTGCTGCGCCAGGCGAGCGGCGGCTTCGCGTCAGAAGCCCCGCCGGCCGTGCCTTCCGCGGCCGCGGTCGCCGTGGCCGACTTCAACGGCGACGGGCGGCCTGACGTCGCCGCGCCGAGCTACAACGGCGCGTCCGTCACGACGCTCCTGCGGAACACCACAGGCTCCGGCTTCACATCGGAGGCGCCGGTTGCCACAGGGACCAACCCCCGCGCGGTCGCCGCGGCCGACTTCAACGGCGACGGGCTGCCCGACCTGGCGATCACGAACCTCGGCAGCGCGTCGGTGACGATCCTGCTGCGCCAGGCCGCAGGCGGCTTCGCGCCGGAGGCCGGCTCCCCGATCACGGTCGGCGCGTCGCCGGAGGGGATCGTCGCGAGCGACTTCAACGGCGACGGGCGCCCCGACCTGGCCCTCGCGAGCCTCGGCACGGACGCGGTCACGATCCTCCTGCGCCAGGCCGCCGGCGGCTTCGCCCAGGAGGGCCAGCCGATCGGCGTCGGCGATGGGCCGGTCGGCGTCGCCAGCGCCGACTTCGACGGCGACGGGCGCCCCGACCTCGCGGTCGCCAACAACGTCTCGGGCAACGTCAGCGTGCTCCTGCGACAGGCCGCCGGCGGCTTCGCGCCCGACCCGTCGTCGCCGCTGCCCGCCCCCAGCGCCAACGGCGTCGCGGCGGGTGACTTCAACGGCGACGGCCACCCGGACCTGGCCGTGTCCGGCGATGGCCCCGACACCCTCACCGCGTTCCTGAACACGACGGCGGCCGCGCCCGCGCCCTTGCCGCTCCCCGCGGCGCCGCCGGCGCCTCCCGTGCCCGGCAAGTCGGTCGTCGTGCAGGTCGTGTCGGGCAAGGTCTACGTCCGGTACCCCAGCGGCTACAAGCCGCGCGCCGCCGGCCCGGCCAAGGGCTTCGCGCCGTTCACAGGCGCCGCGAACGTCCCGGTCGGCACGCAGTTCGACACCGAGCAGGGGCGCGTGAAGCTGACGTCGGCGGCGGACACCGCCGGCAAGAAGACGCAGGCCTCGGACTTCTACGACGGGGTCTTCCAGGTCAAGCAGTCGGCGCCGAAGAAGAAGCCCAAGAAGGCCGTCGCGCTGACGACCGACATCGTGCTCAAGGGGCAGCTGCCGCGGTCGCACTGCGCGCCGCTCAGGGGCGCGCGCTCGGCCGGCGCCGACAAGAAGAAGGGGCCGAAGGGCGTCCTGGGCAAGCTCTGGGGCAGCGGCAAGGGCAAGTTCCGCACCACGGGCAAGTACAGCTCCGCGACGGTCCGCGGGACGACCTGGCTGACCCAGGACGAGTGCGACGGCACGCTGACCAAGGTCACGCGCGGCACGGTGCGCGTGCGCGACCTCAAGCGCAAGAAGACGGTCACGGTCAAGGCGGGCCACAGCTACCTCGCGCGCGCGCAGCGCGCCGCGACCAAGAGCAGGCGCCGCTAGGACCAGCCGCGCGCCGGTGCCGCCGAGCAGCGCAGCGCCCGGATCGAGTCGGCTCCGAGCGCGGCGTTGATGCGCTGCGCGAGCTCGGGGCCCATGAGGTCGAGCTCCTGCGCCCAGACCGCCGACGAGCACGTGACGGTGAGCACGCCGTCGCGCTCGCGGGTCGGCTCGGCCTGCGCGGCGACCACCTCGCCGACGGCCGACGGCCACACGCGCTGGACCTCGGCCAGCGTCGTCTGCGGCGCGAGCCGATCGGCGAGCGCGGCGATGGCGTGCGAGAGCGGGCGGGGGTCGTGGCGCTTCACGCGGGCACCGCGTCGCTGACCACCGCGCCGTCCTCCACGCGCAGGCGCACGACGTCGCTCTCGTCGGCTCCCGGCACGTGGGCGAGGTCGGTCGTCGTGACCACCGACTGGCCGACGCGCAGGCGCTCGACGAGGCGCTCGCGGCGCGTGGCGTCGAGCTCGCTCATGACGTCGTCGAGCAGCAGCAGGGGCGGCGCCCCGCGCTCGTCCTCCAGGGCCGCGCGCTCGGCGAGCAGGAGCGCCAGCAGGGCCAGGCGCTGCTCGCCCTGCGAGCCGTACACACGCAGCTCGCGCCCGTCGCGCAGCAGCGCGAGGTCGTCGCGGTGCGGCCCATGCGTGGTGAAGCCGCGCTCGAGGTCGGCGGCGATGCGCTCGGCCAGTTCGGCCGCGAGCTCCTCTGCGCTCGCCGCGCGCGAGCGCGGCCGGTAGCGCAGCTCGGGCTCGCCGGCGAGGCCCAGCTCCTGCGCGGCGGCGACGAAGCGCGGTCGCAGCAGCTCGACGGCCGCAGCGCGATCGTCGCGCAGCGCGATGCCGTGGCGGGCGAGCTCGAGGTCCCACGCGCTGAGCGCGGCGCGCGAGCCGCCGGCGCGGACGCGAGCCAGCAGCGCGTTGCGCTGCGCCAGCGCCTGTCCATACGACCGTCGCGTAGAGGCGCGCGCGGGCCACAGCGCGGCCACGAGCTGATCGAGGTGGGAGCGGCGCAGCGCGGGCGGGCCCTTGACGAGCTCGAGGCGATCGGGCAGGAAGACGCTCACCAATGGACGATGCGGAGCGTCGAGCAGCCGCTCGGCGGGCGCGCCGTCGACCTTGAAGCGCTTGGCCTCGCCGGGCTGGAAGCCGACGCTCAGCTCATGGTCGCCGTCGCGATCGCGCCCCTGGACCTCGACGCGGGCCGCCGGCGCGTCGAAGCGCACGACCTCGCGCTCGTTGGTCGTCCGGCACGAGCGGCCGGTGCAGCCGAAGTAGAGCGCCTCGAGCAGGTTCGTCTTCCCGGCGCCGTTGGGGCCGTGCACGACGGTGAGCCGCTCCCCCAGGTCGACCTCCGCGGACCCGTAGGTGCGGAAGTCGCGCAGGCGCAGGCGCGTCACCACCACCGCCGCCTCACACGTTCAGGCGGATGGGCATGATCAGGTAGAGGAAGCCGCTGCCGTCGGCCGACTCGAGCAGGCCCGGCCGCAGCGGGCTGATGAGCTTGACCACGACGTCGTCGGAGCCGGCGCTCTCCAGGCCGGCGATGAGGAACTCCGGGTTGAAGCCGATCTCGAATGGTTCGCCGGCGAACGGCACCGGCAGCGGCTCGCTGGCCTCGCCCACGTCCGGCGTCTGCGCCGACACGCGCAGCTCCCCCTCGCTGAACGACAGCCGCAGGGGCGCGTTCTTCTGCGCCATGAGGCTGATGCGGCGCACGACCTCCAGCAGCTCCTCGCGGTTGATCGTCAGCTCGTGCTCGTAGGCCTCGGGCAGCAGCTGGCGGTAGTTGGGGAACTGCCCGTCGATGAGGCGCGACGACAGCGCGAGGCCGTCGACCTCGAAGACGACCTGGTTGGCGCGCACGCCGATGCGGATGGCGTCGATGTCGTCGCGGACCAGGCGGCCGAGCTCCTCCAGCGCCCGGGCGGGCACGTTGGCCTCGAAGCCCTCGGGCAGCGAGTCCTCCAGGCGCGTCTCCTTGACGCTGAGGCGGTAGGAGTCGGTGGCGACCATCCGCAGCTCCTCGCCGGCGGCCGAGACGAGGATGCCCGTGAGGATCGGCCGCGTCTCGTCGCGCGACGCCGAGCGCGCGACGCGGGCGATGGTCTCGGTGAACGCCGGCGCCGGCATGGTCACGATCTGATCGCCGCCGGGCTCGGGCAGCGGCGGGAAGTCCTCGGCGCGCAGGATGCGGATGTGGAAGCGCGCAGGCCCGGCGACGACCTCGACGTCCTGCTCGGTCGGGCGCAGCTCGAGCGACACGTCCCCGCTGGGCAGCTGGCGGACGACGTCGAGGAGCAGGCGCGCAGGGAGGACGACGGTACCGGTGCGCTCGATCGTCGCCTCGAGCGGGACGCGCAGGCCAACCTCCATGTCGGTGGCGCGCAGCTGCACGGAGTCGTCGGCTGAGATCTGGACGCCCGAGAGGGCCTGGACGGCGCTGCGCGTCGACGCCACGCGCGAGACGACCTGAAGCTGCGCGAGAAGCTCCTGCGACGACGTCGACAACTTCACGATGGCCACCTTTGGATAGAGGTCGGAGTCATAGGGGGTGTGAAGATGTGCGCAGGTGCCGAAAGGGCCGCACGGTGCGGGCGGGAAGTGCACATCGCGTGGTGGGAAACCCGCCGAAGTCTGTCAGTCATGGCGGAGGGATCCGGTGTCGCCGAGGCGCTCGGTCAGGCGCCGAACGAACTCGAAGGCTTCGGGGTCGTGGGCGAGGCGCGCGGCGGTGCGGCGGCAGGCGTGCATGACCGTGGTGTGGTTGCGTCCGCCGAAGCGCCGGCCGATCGCGGGGAGGGTCTCGGCCGTGTGCTCGCGCGCGAGGTACATGGCGACCTGTCGTGGCCAGGCCAGGCGCGCGGCGCGGCTTTGGGAGAGCAGCTCGTCGCGGGTGAGGCCGAAGGCTTCGGCGGTGAGCTCCTGGATGGCCTCGACGGTGAGGCGCTCGGGACCGCGCAGGCCGGCGCCGGGGTAGAGGTCGCGCAGGACCTGGGCGGCGAGGTCGGTGGTGACCGGGCGCCCGGTGAGCGAGGCGAAGGCGACGACGCGGATGAGCGCGCCTTCGAGGGCGCGGACGTTGTGGGGGGCGCGCTCGGCGAGGAGGTCGAGGACGCCGGCGTCGGCGAGGTGGACGCCGTCGTGCTGCGCGCGCTTGCGCAGGACCGCGAGGCGGGTCGGGTAGTCGGGGGGCTCGATCGCCGTGACGAGGCCCGACTCGAAGCGCTCGCGCAGGCGGTCCTCGAGCGCCGCGAGGTCGCGCGGCAGGCGGTCGGAGGTCAGGACGAGCTGGCTGCCGGCGCCGTGCAGCGCGTTGAAGGTGTGGAAGAACTCCTCCTCGGTCTTGGCCTTGGAGGCGAGGAACTGGACGTCGTCGATGAGCAGGACGTCGGCGTGGCGGTAGCGGCCCTTGAAGCGGTCCATGTCGTTGCGATGCAGGGCGGCCAGGAACTCGTTCGTGAAGGTCTCTACCGTCGTGTAGCGGACGGTGAGGCCGCCCCCGTACGCGAGGACGTAGTTGCCGATCGAGTGCAGGAGGTGGGTCTTGCCGACGCCCGGCGGCCCGTAGACGAACAGCGGGTTGTAGGCCTGCCCGGGCAGCTCGGCAACCGTGAGCGCGGCCGCGTGGGCGAAGCGGTTGGCGTCGCCCATGACGAACTGGTCGAAGGTGAATTTCGGGTTGAGGCCCTCGGGGGCCTCGGGCCGCGGCGCTTGTGCTTCCTCGCGCGCGCGAGGCTTGCCGGACGGTGGCGTCGTGGCCGGGCGCGCGCGGACGTCGACGGTGACCTCGGGGCCAAGAACAGCCGCGGCGCTGACCTGCAGGACGCGCGCGAAGCGCTCCGCGACCCAGGCGCGCACCTCGCGCGGGGCCTCGAGCACCAGCACGTCGCCGTCGACGCTGACGGCGCGCAACGGGGCCAGCCAGATGTCGTAGATGTCCGCCGGGACCGCCTGGCGCAGCTCGTGCTGAACGGCGCTCCAGATGTGGTCGGGGTCGTCGGTCACGGCAGGGGCAGTCGGCTCCTCGGCAGGTAGCGTCCGGCGTGGAATCGGAGGAGGCCGCCCGGGGGCGACCGGCGCGGCGACTATAGCAACGGGTCGGGGGCCCGAGACCGGGGCTCGGAGGCGCGTCTTGGCGCACGTCGCAAATCGCGAACAAAACCGTCCGGCGGCCCCTGGCGCGCCTGCGCACGCCCGGGTCGCGGCGATGCACACGCCTGTGCACGGCGTGTGGATAGGAGTGTCGACGGCGTCCGCGCGCTAGACTGGCGCGCCGGTCACTCGACCCTTCGTCTGCCCATGAAGCGCACCTACCAGCCCAAGAAGCGCAAGCGCGCCCGCACGCACGGGTTCCGTGCTCGCATGCGCACGCGCGCCGGCCGCCTGACGCTCAAGCGCCGCCGGGCAAAGGGCCGCAAGCGGCTGACCGTCTGACCGCGGTGGATCGTTTGCCGCGGCCGCCCGCTCGGCGCCCCAAGCGCGGGCGCCTCTCGCGCAGCGCGGAGTTCGAGCGCGTCTATCGCCAGGGGCGCTCGGTCGGCAACCGCTTCCTCGTGCTCTACAGCTTCCCACGATCCTCCGCCGGCGAGCCGGCGGACGGTGCGCGGCTGGGCGTCTCGGTGTCGCGCAAGGTCGGCGGCGCGGTCGAGCGCAACAAGGTCAAGCGCCTGCTGCGCGAGGCCTTCGGGACGCTCGCCGAGCGCCTGCCCGACGACCAGGACGTGGTCGTCGTTGCGCGGCCGGAGGTGCGCGAGCTCGCTGAGCGCGACGGCCTGGACGGCGTGACGCGCGAGCTCGGCGAGCTCGTGGAGAAGGCCGCGGCCGGGGCGGAGGACGCGCAGACGTGATGCGGCGGCTCGTCCTGGCTCCGATCGTCGTCTACCAGCGCGTCGTCTCGCCGGCGCTGCCCCGGCGCTGCAAGTACGAGCCGACCTGCTCGGCCTACGCGGTCCAGGCGATCCGCGACTACGGCATACTCCGGGGGCTGGTGCTGGCGGGGTGGCGATTGCTGCGCTGCAACCCGTTCAGCCACGGCGGCTTCGATCCCGTGGAGGCCCAGCGCCTGTTCCGCCGCCGCGAACCGAACCGATGACCACCCTGCCGATCGCCAACATCGTCCAGCCGCTGATCGATGTCTTCGACAGCGTCCTCGTGTTCTTCCACGACTCGGTCGGCTTCTCCTGGGGCTTCTCGATCATCGCGCTGACCGTCGTGGTCCGGGCTGCGCTGATCCCGCTGACGCTCAAGCAGTTCCGGTCGATGCAAGGCCTGCAGCGCCTCGCGCCCGAGATCAAGGAGCTGCAGGCGAAGTACAAGGACGACCGTCAGCGCCTGAACCAGGAGATGATGAAGTTCTACCAGGAGAACAAGGTCAACCCGTTCGGGTCGTGCCTTCCCCTGGTGCTGCAGCTGCCGGTCTTCTTCTCGCTGTTCTACATGCTGCGCAAGGACCTGAAGCTGGACATCTGCCCCGGCATCGTCGGATACGCCGCGGAGCACGGGACGACGGTGACCAACGTCACCTGCAACCAGGTCGACCCCGGGAGCGCCCAGTTCCTGTTCATCGACGACCTGACCGCCAAGGCGACCGGCGCCACGCTGGTGGTCCTGCTCGTCCTCTACGTGGGCTCGCAGCTGCTCTCGAGCGTGCTGATGTCGGTCACCGCGGACCGCAACCAGCGCTTCATCATGATCGCGCTGCCGTTCGTGTTCGTCCCGTTCATCCAGAGCTTCCCGGCCGGCCTGATCGTGTACTGGATCACCACGAACTTCTGGACGGTCGGCCAGCAGTACGTGATTCGCCGAACTGCCGGCTTACCGGTGCGCGGCGCGCCGCTGCCCGCCGGCGCGGCGGCAGCCGCGCCGGCCAAGCCGGAGCGCGCGAAGGCGGAGAAGGACAAGCCGCGCGACGAGGCCAAGGCCGACGGCGGGCCGCCCGCCGCCGAGCGCCGGACGACGGCCCCGCCGCCGCCACCGCGCCAGCGGCGCAAGAAGAAGACCGGAAGGCGGCGCTGAATGAACGACGTGGCTGAGACCGTGGTCCACGAGGTGCTCGAGGAGGTCGTCGCGGCGTTGGGGCTCAAGGGCTCCGTCGAGGTGGAGAGCGACGGCGAGGTGGTCACGGGCACCGTCCACGGCGAGGACCTCGGGCTCTTCATCGGCCGCCATGGCCAGACGATCGACGCCGTCCAGCACGTCGCCTTTCGCATCGCGCTGGCGCGCGGCGCGGGCGAAGAGGGCGATCTGCGCGTGGTCATCGACGCCGAGGGCTATCGCGCGCGCCGCGCCGATGCGCTGCACCGGCTCGCCGACCAGGCCGCAGACGACGCGCGCCGCTACGGGCGGCCGGTGGCGCTGGACGCCATGACGGCGAGCGAGCGCAAGCTCGTGCACGAGTACCTGCGCGATCGCGGCGACGTCGAGACCTACAGCGAGGGCGACGAGCCCGATCGCCACCTGGTCGTCGCCCCGCTCGTCACCTAGCCGGCGAGGTTTCACGATTGACGGTCCCCGCGCGCCTGAGCGAGCTAGCGGCCCGTTACGGGCTGCCGGGCGCGGCGCCGGACCAGCTCGGTGTGCTGCTCGAGCTCGTCGCGGCCGAGCCCGCCTCGATCACCAGCGTGCGCGACCCGGCGCAGGGCGTCGACGTCCATGTCGCCGATTCGCTTGCGGCGCTCGATCTGGCGGCGGTGCAGGGCGCCCGCCGGATCGCCGATCTCGGCTCTGGAGGCGGGTTTCCGGGGTTGGTCCTGGCCATCGCGCTGCCCGGGGCGCGCGTGGCGCTGGTCGAGAGCGTGACCCGCAAGTGCGCGTTCCTGCGCGGCGCCGCCGAGCGCCTGGGCCTCGGGAACGTCGAGGTGGTCGCGGCGCGCGCCGAGGCGTGGCCGGCGGGGCTGGGCGTGCATGACCTCGTCACGGCTCGCGCGCTGGCCCCGATCTCGGTGCTCGTCGAGTACGCGGCGCCGCTGCTGGAGATCGGCGGTCATCTCGTGGCCTGGAAGGGGCGGGTCGACGCGGTGGAGGAGGCCGACGGGCGCGCTGCTGCTGCCGCGCTCGGCATGAGCGACCCCATCTCGATGCCGGTATCGCCGTTCCGCGAGGCGGGCGAGCGCTACCTCTACCTCAACTCGAAGGTCAGCTTTACGCCGGTTGGATATCCGCGTCGACCCGGAAGTGCCCGCAAGCGGCCGATCCGTGCCTCAAGTGGAAGGTGAGGGTCCTTCGGTGGCGAACGAATGATTACGGCCTCCGACCGGTACCGCCGCTAGCGTGACAGACCGCATGGGAACGGTGTACGCCATCGCGAATCAGAAGGGCGGGGTCGGCAAGACGACGACCGCGGTGAACGTCGCCGCGTGCATCGCCGAGGCCGGCTACGCCACGCTGCTCGTCGACATCGATCCGCAGGCCAACGCGACCGTGGGGCTCGGCCTCCCAAAGGACTGCGACCCCAGCATCTACGACGTCCTGTGCGGCGATGCCAGCGCCGAAGCCGCGCTGGTGGGCACGAGCATCGGGAACCTCTCGGTCCTGCCGTCGCATCCGGACCTGGCAGGCGCGAACATCGAGCTTCCGCGCGTGGCCGGCTCCGAGCAGCGCCTGCGCCAGGCGCTCGCCCCGCTGCGCGATCGCTTCGCCTACACGCTCCTGGACTGCCCTCCGTCGCTCGGCCCGCTGACCGTGAACGCGCTCGTCGCCGCCGATCGCGTCATCGTCCCGGTCCAGACCGAGTACTACGCCCTGGAGGGCCTTGCCGGCCTGCTCGACACGCTCGGGCTCATCCAGCGCGAGCTCAACCCGCGCCTGGCCGTCGCGGGCATGCTCCTGACGATGCACGACGGCCGCACGCGGCTGGCGCGCGACGTCGAGCGCGAGGTCCGCGAGCACTTCCCGCAGCTCGTCTTCGACACGGTCATCCCACGCAGCGTGCGCGTCGGCGAGGCGCCGAGCTACGGCCGGCCGGTCATCCATCACGATCCGAGCTCGAGCGGGGCGGAGGCCTACTTCGAGCTTGCCAAGGAGGTCGCGGCCCGTGGCTAGGCGGCCGAGCCCCCGGGAGGTATCACGATGAGCGCATCGCAACGGCGCGGCATGGGCCGCGGTCTCGCGGCCATCCTGTCGGTGTCCGAGGCCGGCGAGCGGGACGGCGCCGAGCTGCGCGAGCTCGCCGTCGAGCTCGTCGCGCCCAACCCCGACCAGCCGCGCAAGCGCTTCGACGAGGAGTCGCTGCAGGCGCTTGCCGAGTCGGTCAAGGAGCGCGGCGTCGTGCAGCCCGTGCTCGTCCGCCCGCGCCCGGGCGGGACCTACGAGCTGGTCGCCGGCGAGCGCCGCTGGCGCGCCGCGCAGCTCGCGGGGCTCGAGACGCTGCCGGCCCTCGTCCAGGAGCGCGACGATGCGCAGTCGCTCGAGGTCGCGCTCATCGAGAACATGGCGCGCGAGGACCTCAACCCGATCGAGGCTGCCCGCGCCGTCGCCGCCCTCGTCGAGGAGCTCGGCCTCACGCGCGAGGAGGTCGGCCGCCGCGTCGGCCGCAGCCGCGTCGCGGTCTCCAACCTCCTGCGCCTGCTCGACCTCCCCGACGAGGCGCTCGCGCTGGTCGAGGACGGGTCGCTCACCGAGGGCCACGGCCGCGCCCTGCTGCTCGCAGACGACCACGCCGACCGCCGTCGCCTGGCCCGCGCCGCGGTCGAGGGTGGATGGTCGGTCCGCGTCGTCGAGCAGCGCGCCCGCGAGGCCAACGCCCCGACGCGCGCGGCCAAGCGCGGCCGCGCCGCCGTCCACCCGGACCAGGAGGCGGCCTGCTCGCGCATCGCCGACGCGCTCGGCGCGGCCCTCGGCACCGACGTCCGCGTCCGCCCCCGAGGCACCGGCTACAAGGTCGAGATCGCCTTCGACGACGCCGACGACGCCCTGACCCTGGCCCGTCGCCTGCGCCCACGCGCGGTGGCCTGAGGCCCCCACGACGGGTCGCCTGACGCCCCCACGAGCGGCCGTTGCAGGCCCGCTATCATCCGCCGCCGCGAGGGCGATTAGCTCAGTCGGTTAGAGCGCTTCTCTGATAAGGAAGAGGTCCCAGGTTCGAGTCCTGGATCGCCCATCGGGCGAAATGCCTGCGTAGGTGCAGGTTTCGATCTGCCGCCGGTGGCGTCGCTGGGGTGCCGAGCTGCACGGCTCGGCCTGCGGACGAAGCCCAACGGCCCTCCCGGGGATGCTCGGCACGGCAAGTGGCGGCACAGCGGTCATAGCTGCGCACCGTGGGTCGCAGACAGCGTCGCGGCATCACCCGATGGGGACCACGAAACGTTCACGTCCGCGCACGAGACTGGCAGCACACCAGCCAACCGTCCCGATCGAGCGATAGCGGCGCTCCGGCCGGTCCATCACCCAGGCGATGGTCACCGCACCAAGAGAGGATCGAACGATGCAAGCCAGCGAGCAGGACGCGCCGGGGCCGTTCGACTGCCTGGTCGTCCGCGATCGCCGGACATCGCCGTGTCGCCGCTGACCGGCATGGGGCGCTGAGGTGGAGTGGGCGCTCGCTCTGGTGGCGCTCGCGCTGCTCGGCGTCGCCGCGGTCTCGCGGCGGCTGGCGGGGACGCCGATCACGCCGGCGATCGTGTTCGTCGCCTTCGGCCTGCTCGTCGGGCCGAAGGTGCTCGACGGGATCGACCTGTCGAGCTCGGGTGCGACCGTACGGGTGCTCGCCGAGGCCACGCTCGCGCTGGTGCTGTTCTCCGACGCGTCGCGCATCGACCTAGGTGCACTTCGCCGCACGCTCGACGTGCCCGTGCGGCTGCTGGGGATCGGCCTGCCGCTGACGATCTTGCTGGGCGCCGTCGCCGCCGCCGCGGTGTTCGGCGAGCTGAGCGTCGAGGAGGCCGTCATTCTCGCGGTCGTGCTGGCGCCGACCGACGCGGCGCTCGGGCAGGCGGTGGTCACCGAGCCGCGCGTGCCGCAGCGGATCCGCCAGGCCCTCAACGTCGAGAGCGGCCTCAACGACGGCATCTGCGTGCCGCTGCTGTTCGCCGCCATCGCGGTCGCCGACGTCGAGTCGGAGATCTCCGGCGGCCGCAGCCCCGCCACGCTGCTGCTCGAGGAGATCGGCTACGGCATCCTGGGCGGCGTCGCCGCCGGGCTGCTGATCGCCACGATCGTCACCCAAGCCGGCCGGCGCAACCTGATCGCACCCGCCTGGGGACAGGTCATCCCCGCCGCCGGCGCCGCGCTCGCCTTCGGGACCGCGAGCGCGCTCGACGGGTCCGGGTTCATCGCGGCGTTCGTGGCGGGCATGGTGTTCCGCCTGGCGCTGCGGCGCGACCCCGAGGAGCTCAACCGGCTCACCGAAGAGGTCGCCTCCGTCATGAACGGCGTCACGTTCGTGCTCTTCGGCGCGATCCTGCTCGGCCCCGCCCTGACTGAGCTGAGCTGGCAGCTCGCGCTGTACGCGGTGCTCAGCCTCACCGTCGCGCGCATGATCCCGGTCGTCGTCGCGATGTGGGGGTCGCACGCGCGCGGTCCGACGCTCGGCTTCCTCGGCTGGTTCGGTCCCCGCGGGCTGGCGTCGATCGTCTTCGCGGTGATCGTCGTCGAGGAGTCCCAGTTGCCTCACGAGCACCTGATCGTGCTCGCGATCTACCTCACCGTCGGCCTCTCGGTCCTCGCCCACGGCCTCAGCGCCGCGCCGCTCGCCGACCGCTACGCCCGCTGGTACCAACAGCACCCGCCCGATAGGCAGCCGCCGATGGAGAGCGCGCCGGCCGAGGTGACGCGACCGCGCGGACCGCACCGCGATCGCACGTCCGTAACAGGCGAGAAGGCGAAGGCCCTCAACGGCTGACGCAGGCCGCTTGGCAAGCCCGCCCAGCGGCGACCGGTCCGCAGTTGACCGGGCGCCCTGCTGTCGATCTCGGTAGGTCGCCAGCACCAGGCGGCGCGCCATCACGGCCGCTGGCCGGCCTGGTCCACCACCGCGGTGACGAGGCGCGCGGCCACGACCACGTGGCCCTTCTGCACCTTGCCCGTCGAGTTGCCGGCCTTCGCCGGATCGATGGTGGCGTCCTTGACGACGGTCGATCGCGTGCCGCGGTAGGCGTACGTGCTCTTGTCGACGAGGATCTCCTCGTGGAGCCAGTCGTCGGTCTGGCCGAGCGCGTAGGCGGGGTGGCCGAGGACGTCGACGGTGCTGTCGAGTGTCACCCCGGGGACCCGCTCCAGGGCGCGGAAGATCGCGGCTTGGAGGTCGGGCGGGAGCACGTTCTCGCGCAGGATGTGGATGAAGAGCAGGTAGAGGACGGCGCCGTGGCTCGAGTTGCCGTTGGTCATGTGCAGGCCGTCGGCCCACCGCAGCAGCGCATCGGGGTCGGTCGGCAGGGCGGCGAGCGCCTTGTAGCTCCCGAGGGGATCGGGGATCGGATGCCCGGAGCGCCGCGTGACGGCCTCCGTCATCTGGACGCGCAGCTTGCCGCTCTCGTCGATCCAGGCGAACCCACCGCCGTCGGCGCGGTGCCACTGGCGCTGGATCTCGGGCGTGGGGAAGTCCGTGCCGGCGACCTTCTCCTCGATGTAGATCCACTGGTCGTCGTGCGGGGCGGTGAACGGCTGCTGCTCCGCGGCTACCGCCGCCCGCTCGAGCACCTCGGCCGAGGCGACGGGCACGGCCGGCAGCCCCACGACCGACGTCGGGCGCCCGTCGCTGCCGGTGCCGCCGAGGCTCTCGACCACGATCAGGCCGACCGCGAGCGCCACTGCGACCGCGCACGCGCCCGCGACGCGCACACCGAGGAGTGGGCGCCGCGCGCCGGCCCGCGGCGTAGCGCGAGCCAGCAGCGCGGCGCGAGCCCGCGCGTGGGCGTCCGGCGACGTGGCCTCGGGAGCTCCCCACGCGTCGTTCAGGATGTGCAGGTCGTTCATCGCTCGTCGTCCTCTCTTGCCAGTGCCGCGCGCGTCTTGCGCCGCGCCCGATGCGGTCGCGATCGCGCCGTGCCAGCGGCGATGCCGAGGGCCTGCGCCGCCTCCTCGCAGCTGAGCTGCGCCCACGCGACGAGCAGGAGCACCTCGCGGTCGCGCTCGGAGATCTCCACGAGCGCGGCGGCCAGGCGCGCGCGCAGCGCTCGCGCGTCCGGCGACGTGGTCGGCGTGGCCGTCCGTGTCAGCGGCGACGCCGGCCCGCGCGAGCGCCCGGTACTGGCGGACCTCCGCGCGGCGATGGCGCGCGATCAGGTTGGACGCGATCCCGTAGAGCCATGGCCGGGCGTTCGGATACGCGAGGTCGTAGCGGCGCCGCCGATCGAAGGCGATCACGAACGTCTCGGAGGCCACGTCGTCGGCGAGGCTGCGCCCGAGCCGGCGCGCGACGTACCCGTGCACCTCGGCGTAGTAGCGGTCGCAGACCGCCGCGAAGCGCTCCGGCTCGTGCCAGGAGCGCTCGATGACCGCGGCGTCGGTCGCGGGCGAGAGCGGGGCGCCGGCCGTGGAGGGCCGGATATCCGGTTCGGTGTCGGTCACCATCGCGCGTCGGGGCAGGAGTCTGCCGTCGCCTCTCCTTCGCCGACAGCGCGAGAGGTGTTCGCGGCGCGCGCGCTACGTCAGGCGGGGACCGGCTCCTTCGGCGCGGGCACCGGCACCGGCCGCGGCTGCGGGACCTCGCGCTCGGTCTCGCGGATCTTCTCGCCGATCTTGGCCATCACGCGTCCTTGGGGTCGATCAGGGGGATCTCGTAGCGCTCGCTGGCGGAGTACTGGGCGAGCACCACGCGCTCGCGCAGCTCGGGGTCGTCGGGCGTGAAGCGGATGATCGCCACCGGCAGCGCGTACTGGGCGCGCCAGCCGAGCTCGTGCTCCTGCGTCCGGCCGCCGCCCGCGACGACGCCGCGCACCACGGCGAGGGCACGGTCGCCGCGCACGTCGCCGTCCGCGGCGCCGTGGTCGAGCAGGTCGGCCAGCGTGTTGTACGCGTGGTAGCCGCACGGATGGTTGGCCGCGTGCGGCGGGTCCCCGACGTGCGCCTCGCCGAAGCCGTGGATCGGCTTGTGGCAGCGGGCGGCGGCCTGCGTCCCGGGCGTCCACCACACGTCGGTCAGCGCGAGGCTGCGAAGCCGGCCCTCGCGATCTGCCAGCCACGCCCTGTAGCCGATGAGCGGTTCCATCAAAATGGCACCGCCCTTTGTACCCCCCGGACAGGACGCATATCCGTGGGGCCGGGCGGGCGGCGGCGCGCCGCGCGTAGGTGGTCAGCCGGCGGCCACGGCCCCGTCGAGAACCGCGCGCAGCTCGTCCTCGGCCAGCGCGCCGACGTCGACGAGCACGACGATGCGGCCCTCGTGGATCGCGTGGACGTCGGCCTCGGCCGTCGCGTCGTCGAGGCCCGCCTCCATGAGCAGCGCCTTCAGCTTGGCGTGGCCGGCGACACGCGCGCGCTCCTCGCCGTCGTGATGGGTGACGACGACGTCGCGATCGGCGTTGGCGAAGGTGCCCTCGGTGCGGCGCCGTCAGCCGCGCCGGCGAAGCTGCCGCGCAGCGCGCTGCGCTCGGGGCCGTCGCCGCCGTAGGCGCCGACGCGCTCGCCGGGGGCGACCGAGCCTGCGAAGCGGCCGCGCGCCTCGCGGCGGGCGTCGTGGATCTCGGCGCCCATGAGCAGGCGGACGTCGGCGCCGGGCACGCCGGCGGCGAGCAGGTCGGCCACGGCCTGGTCGGCCTCGGCGTTGGTGGCGTAGGGCTTGCAGAGTGCGGTCATGCGCCGTCAGTCCCGGCGCGTCGCGGCGCGTTACGCCATGACGAAGGTCGCCACGGCCCCCGCGGGCAGCTCGTAGGCGAACGAGCGCCCGGCCGCGCTGACGTTGAAGCGCTGCGCGGTCGTGCCCCAGTCGTCGTTGACCACCACGAGCACGAGCGAGCCGTCGGGGTTGCGGAAGGCGACGTTCCACGCGTTGCCGGCGACCGTCGAGTCGACGCGCACCGCGCCGGGGCGGATGAAGCGCGTGACGTGGCCGAGCACGTAGTAGTCGGCCTGCGGCGTCGCATGCCCGGTCGACGGGTCGACGGTGACCACGCCGGTGCACGTGTCGCAGCCGCCGTTGTGCGGGCCGCCGGCGGGATCGAGCGCGAGGTTCCACGTGATGACCGTCTTGGCCCAGTTGCGGGTGGCGCCCACCGTCAGGAAGCGCGTGTGCCAGTGCAGCGTGTCGGGGAACGTCGTCGCCGGATCGCCGGACACGATCCCCGAGCACTCGGTGAAGTAGATGTCCTTCTCCGGGAAGAGGTCGTGCAGGGTCGTCTGGCTGGCGGGATCGCCGGAGTAGCAGTGGAAGGCGGTGCCGGCGAGGTACCTGGACGCGGCCGGATCGGAGAGCAGCGAGCGCGCGTACTCGGGGTTGGCCGGGTCGTCGGGCGGGCCGACGTCGTTGGGGTGAAGCGACCAGTTGTGGTCGTAGCCGAGGATCTTCGTGTGCAGCCCGGCGCGCCGCAGCTTGCGCCCGACCGCGACCGCGAGGCGCGCCTCCTCGGGATCGCGCAGGTCCATGCCCGGATAGCCGCTCGGCGCCCGGTTCTGGGGCTCGTTCTGCAGCGTGATCGCGTCGATCGGGACGCCGGCCCGCTTGTAGTCCTCGATGAAGCGCACGAAGTAGCGCGCGTAGGCGTCGTAGACGCGCGGGTCGTCCTTGAAGCGCCCGCCGACGAGCGAGTCGCTGGTCTTCATCCACGCGGGCGGGCTCCACGGCGTGGCCATGATCTTGAGGTTCGGGTTCAGCGCGCGGGCCTGGCGCAGCAGCGGCAGGATCTCGGCGCGGTCGTGGGCGATCGAGAAGTGGCGCAGCCCGAAGTCGGTGTGCCCGGCGGGGACGTCGTCGTAGGTGTAGTGCGGCCCGGCGACGAAGTCCGAGGCGCCCATCGGCTGGCGCAGGTAGCTGATGCCGATCCCGCGCCGGGGGTCGAAGAGCGAGCGCATGATCGCGTCGCGATCGGGCGAGTGCGCGAGCAGATGGGCGGAGGAGTCGGTGATCGAGGCGCCGAGCCCCTCGATGGCCTGATAGGGGACGCGCGGGTCGACGGCGATGGTCGGCGCGGCGGGATCCGGAGCGCCGAGGGCGTCGGCCGGCTGCTCGGCGAGCAGGCTCGAGCGATCGCCCGTGGTCAGCCACGCGCGCGTACCGGGCGCCGCGGCGGCCGCGGACGTCGCACCGGCGAACAGGGCGACGGCGGCGAGACAGGTGGATACGAGGCGGGGAGGCGTCATCGATCCCTCGTATGCCCGCAGCCCGCCGATCCATGCCACCCGCCAGGCTCGCGAAATCGGCCGGTTGTGCCCGTCGCCCTGCCTATACTGAATCGACCACCGCCCCCGACGCAGGGAGCCGTCTGTGCAGGAAATGGTCATCTACGGCGTGAGCTTCGACATGGTTGGCAAGCAGCCGATCGTCCTGTTGAAGACCGCCGACAGCAACAAGTTCCTGCCGATCTGGATCGGTCATCCCGAGGCGGCCGCGATCCTGATGAAGCTCCAGGGCGCCACGACGCCGCGTCCGATGACGCACGACCTGCTCGTCGACATGCTGGGCGAGCTCGACGTCCGCTGCACCCAGGTGGCCGTGACGGAGCTGCGCGACAACACGTTCTTCGCCTCGATCACGCTGGCGGTCAACGGTCGCGAGCTCGAGATCGACTCGCGGCCCAGCGACGCGCTGGCCCTCGCCGTGCGGTCGGGCGCCCCGATCTTCGCGGCCGAGGAGGTCATCGCCGAGTCGGCGATCGAGTTCGAGCACGAGGTCGAGGACACCGAGGAGGTCGTCGACCGCTTCAAGGAGTTCCTCGACCAGGTCACGCCCGAGGACTTCGCGGGCGACTCCTAGCCGGAGACGGGCTCCGCCGCCAGCTCGACGATCCGCCCGATCAGCGCGTCGAACGAGATCCCGGCCGTCTCGGCGGCCTGCGGCAGCAGGCTCGTCTCGGTCAGGCCGGGGATGACGTTGGCCTCGAGCACGTACAGCTCGTCGGTGTCCGCCTCGAGCATGAGGTCGACGCGCGCGAAGCCGCGGCAGCCGAGCAGGCGGAAGACCTCGAGCGCCAGCGCCTGCGCGCGGGCGGTGAGCTCGTCGCCCAGCTCGGCCGGGCAGACGAACGTCGTGCGCCCGATCGTGTAGCGCGCCGCGAAGTCGTAGAAGTCCTCCTCACGGGGGACCGCCTCGACGACCGGCAGCGCCTCGTCGCCGAGGATCGACACCGCGAGCTCGCGCCCGTGGACGTGGCGCTCGAGCAGCACCTTCTCGCTGTACGAGAACGCGGCGACGATCGCCGCGGGCACGTCGGCCGCGCTCGCCGCGAAGCGGATGCCCAGCGCGCTTCCCTGATCGGCGGGCTTGACGACGATCGGGAAGCGCAGCCGGTCCTCGATGGCGCCGAGCGCGTCGCCGGCGCCGAGCTCCTTGAACGCGGTCTCGGTGAACGCGTAGAAGTCGGGCGTCGGGATGCCGGCGTCGCGCATCGCGTGCTTGGCCACGACCTTGTCCGAGCAGCGCATGCAGGCCGAGACGCCCGAGGCGGTGTAGGGGATCCCGAGCACCTCCAGCAGCTCCTGGACGATGCCGTCCTCGCCGTCGCGGCCATGGAGGGCGACGAAGGCGACGTCGGGCGCCGCCTCGCGCAGCCGCGCGACGAGGTCGTGGCCGACGTCGATGCCCACGACGTCGTGGCCCAGGCGCTCCAGCGCGTCCTGCACGCGCGCGCCCGAGCGCAGCGAGACCTGGCGCTCGAGCGAGCGCCCGCCCTTGAGCACCGCGACCGTGGTCATCGGGCGCCGCGCTCGCCGCGGTCGTCGCGGCGCGGCAGCTCGAGCACGTCGGCCAGCTCGATATGGGCCCGCCCACCCGGCGCGGGCGCCGGCTCGGCCGGCTCGCGCGCGGGCGCCGCGCCGGTGAGCGTGCCGTACAGCTCGACCTGCTCGCGCACGACCTCGCCGATCCGCCGTACGCCCTCGCGGATGGCGTCGTCGTCGACGCCCGAGAAGTTCAGCCGCATCGACGATCCGCCGCGCCCGTCGAGGTAGGCCGCGCGCCCGGGCACGAAGGCGACGTTGCGCGACAGCCCGAGGGCGAGCAGGTCCGTCGTGTCGATGTAGTCGGGCAGCGTGGCCCAGATGAACAGCCCGCCGGCGGGGCGCGTCCAGGCCGCCTCGCGCGGCAGGTGCTCGGCCAGCGCGTCGAGCATCGTGTCGCGCCGGCGGCGATAGAGCTCGCGCAGCGAGCCGATGTAGTCCTCCCAGCGGCCCTCGGCGAAGTAGGTCGCGACGAACAGCTGCGACAGCGACGACGAGCACAGGTCGCTTGCCTGCTTGCCCAGGTTCATCTTCTCGAGCACGGGCGCGGGCGCGACCGTCCAGCCCAGGCGGATGCCGGGGGAGAGGATCTTCGAGAACGTGCCGAGGTAGATGACGAACTCGCCGCCGTCGAGCGAGCGCAGCGTCGGCAGGGGATCGCCCTCGTAGCGCAGCAGGCCGTACGGGTTGTCCTCGAGCACGAGCAGCTCGCGCTCCTTGGCCACCTGCACGAGCCGCCGGCGGCGCGGCAGCGACAGCGTCACGCCGGCGGGGTTCTGGAAGGTCGGGATCGTGTAGATGAACTTCGGGCGCCGGCCCTCGCGGTCGAGGCGCGCGAGCGTCTCCTCGAGCTCGTCGACGCGCATGCCGTCGTCGTCCATCGCGATCTGCACGACGTCGGCCTGGTAGGCGCTGAAGGCGGGGACCGCCCCGGGGTAGGTCGGCGCCTCGGCGACGATGACGTCGCCCGGATCGACGAGCGTCTTGCACACGAGGTCGATGACCTGCTGGCCGCCGGTGGTGACGAGCACGTCCTCGGGGTCGACGTCCATGCCCTCGGCCGCCATGACCGTCGCGATCGCCTCGCCGACGGCGGCCATGCCCTCGGTCGGCGCGTACTGCAGGGCGCGCGCGGAGTCGGTCGCGGCGAGCTTGGACAGCAGCGCGGCGAGCGACTCGGCGGGGAAGGTCGACGTATCGGGCAGCCCGCCCGCGAGCGAGATGACCTCCGGGCGCTCGGTGATCGCCATGAGGTCGCGCATGGCCGAGGACTTCATGACCGACGTGCGCGAGGCGAAGAGGGCCGCGTAGCGCTCGAGGTCGCGGCGCTGGCTCATTCCCCGGGATTCGCTACGAGGCCCGCGGCCCCTGTCGTCTACAGTCATGCCGGCCTGAAGCTATCGGACCGTGAAGCTCCTCCTCGACATCCTGCAGGGGATGGGCGTGTCGGCCGCCGCAGGCCTGCGTCCCTTCCTTCCCACGTTGCTCGTCGGCGCGCTCGCCGCCGACGACCTCGGCGTCGACTTCGACGGCACCGACTTCGCCTTCCTCGAGAGCCCCTGGTTCCTGCTGGCGATCGCCGTCGCCTTCGTCGTCACCACGCTGCTGCGCCGGTACTTCGAGACCGGCACGGGCGAGGCGGCCCTGGCCGGGATCGGCCTGGGCCTCGGGGCGCTGCTGTTCGCCGGCACGCTCGACGACCGCTACTCGACGTGGTGGCCGGGCATCGTCGGCGGTCTGCTGTGCGCGCTCATCGCCCAGCAGGGCGCGCGCTCGCTGCTGACGCGCACTCGCGCGCGCCTCGACGCAGAGGCGGCCGCGGCGCTGTTCCTCTACGCCGAGGGCGCGGCGCTGCTGATCGCCGGCCTCGCGGTACTCATCCCGCCGGTCAGCGTGCTGGTCATCGGCTTCTTCCTGTGGCTGCGGCTCGGCGGGCGCCGCCGCGAGGGCGAGAAGTTCGCGGGCCTGCGCATCCTGCGGTGACCTCCAAGCTGGTCCTCACGGTCGTCGACGGTCTCAAGCCGGCCATGTTCGAGCGCGCGGTGGCGACCGGCCGCGCGCCGGCGATGGCGGCGGTGATGGAGCGCGGCACGTACGTCGACGCGTGCTGCGCGGCGTTTCCCAGCGTGACGCCGGTGTGCGCCGCGACGATCGCGACCGGCGTGCGCCAGGAGGCCCACCACATCCCGTCGATGAACTGGTACTGGCGCGACGAGCGCCGGTACGTCGAGTACGGGTCGTCGTTCAGCGCCTCGCGCCGCTTCGGCCTCGTCCAGCAGCTCACCGACACCGTCTACAACATGAACTCCGTGCACCTGCCGGCCGACGTGCCGACGGTGTTCGAGTCGCTCGACGACGCCGACGTGCGCACGGCCGGCACGACCTACCTGATCTACCGCGGGCGCTACGAGCACCAGGTCGCGAAGAACACCGCGCTCACCCGCCTGGCGTCGACGTTCATGCGCCGTCCGGTCATGGGCCCGCGCGAGCTCTTCTATGCCGATCTGTTCGCCAGCCGCGAGACGCCCTGCCGCTCCCAGATGGGCCTCCCCGGCATCCGCGATCAGCACGCGGGCTGCGTGGGCGCCTACCTCGCCGAGCGCGACCTCTTCGACTTCCTGCTGCTGTCGCTGCCCGACAACGACACCCACTCCCACAAGTACGGGCCGCACGCGCAGGTCAACTCGATCGCCGGCGCCGATCGCCAGCTCGAGCGCCTCTTCCATGCCGGCGGCGGGACCGAGCGCTTCCTCGACGAGCACGCCGTCATCGTCATGGCCGACCACTCGCACACGCCCGTCGAGAAGGCGATCGACCTGCAGCGCGCCTACGCGGAGCTGTCCGTGCTGGCGCCGTCGGGCGCGCGTCGCGGCGACGCCGAGGTCGCCGTGTGCCCCGCCCAGCGCAGCGCGATGGTCTACGTGCTGCTGCCCGAGGGGCGCGACGCGCTCGTGCCGCGGATCGTGTCGATGGCCCTGGACATCGACGGCGTCGACCTCGCGCTGTGGCGGCCGGCGCCGCGCGAGGGGGCAATCGCGGGCGCCCGCGGGGAGTTGCGCTTCGCGCCGGGCGGCGACCTGCACGACGAGCGCGGCGGGCGCTGGTCGGTCGACGGACCGCTCGAGCTGCTCGACGCGCGCGTCGAGGACGGCGTGCTGCGCACCGAGACCTATCCCGACGCGCTCGGGCGCGCGTGGTCGGCGCTCACCTGCCCGACGAGCGGCGACGTCCTGCTCTCGGCGGCCCCTGGCTACGAGTTCAGCGACTGGGGCGGGGTCGACCACGTCGGCGGTGGCAGCCACGGCTCGCTGCACCGCGTCGACTCGCTCGGGGCGCTGGCCTTCTGCGGCCTCGAGGCGCCGCACGAGGGCCCGTGGTCGATCGCCGACGTGGCGCCGATGATCCGCGACCACTTCGATGCGTGACGGCTACGCTGGGCTCGATGGCGCGCGCCGCCCGCATCGCGGCCGCCTGCGCGGCCGCCGCGCTCGTCCTGCTGCCGGCCGCTCCCGCGCGGGCCGACGACGTCGTGCGCCCGCCGCGGCTCGACAAGCCGCCGCAGGGCTACCGCCTCACCGGCAACCAGGCGACCGCGATCGCCGATCGCTCGCCGAAGGTGATCGCCATGCGCCGCAAGCACCCGGGCGCGTTCTCCAACGTCTTCGAGAAGTCGGGCCTGCGCTGGCAGGTCAGCTACTACGAGCGCGACAAGCCCGACAAGGAGGTCGCGCAGGTCTACATCAGCGACGACACGGGGCGGATCACCGAGGCGTGGACCGGGCCGCAGGTCGCCTGGACGATGGCGCGCGGCTACCCCGGCGCCTTCGGGCGCAAGGTCAACTCGCCGTGGGTCTGGATCCCGCTGACGCTCCTCTTCGTCGTCCCGTTCGTCGATCCGCGCCGGCCATTTCGCATCCGCCACCTCGACCTGCTGGTGCTCGCCGGCTTCGGCGTCAGCGTCGCCTTCTTCAACGACGCGAACATCGACGTCTCGGTCCCGCTCGCCTACCCGCTGCTGCTCTACCTGCTCGGGCGCATGCTGTGGATCGGCCTGCGCCGCGGCCGGCCGCCCGATCTGTTGCGCCCGCTCGTGCCGATCTCGTGGCTGCTCGTCGGCCTGCTGTTCCTCGTGGGCTTTCGCATCGGGCTGAACGTCGCCAGCTCGAACGTGATCGACGTCGGCTACGCGGGCGTCATCGGCGCCAACCGGATCGTCCACGGCGAGCAGCTCTGGGGCAACTTCCCCAAGGACAACGAGCACGGCGACACCTACGGCCCGGTCAACTACGTGGCCTACATCCCGTTCGAGCGGGTGCTGCCGTGGAGCGGCAAGTGGGACGACCTCCCCGCCGCCCACGCGGCCTCGATCGCCTTCGATCTGCTGTGCCTGGGCCTGATCTTCCTCGTCGGCTGGCGGCTGCGCGGGCCGCCGACGGGCATCACGCTCGCCTACGCGTGGGCGGCCAACCCGTTCACGCTCTACGCGATGAACTGCAATGTCAACGACGCGCTCGTCGGAGGGCTGGTCCTCGGCGCCATCGCGGCGGCGGCCTCGCCGGCGGGCCGCGGCGCGCTCATCGGCCTGGCGGGGATGGCGAAGTTCGCTCCCCTCGGCCTCGCGCCGCTGTTCGCCACCCACACGCGCGGCGGCGCCCTGCGCTTCGCCCTGGGGCTGGCCGCGGCGCTGGTGCCGTGCGTGGTGATCGCGCTCGCCTACGGCGGCCTGCACGAGTTCTACGACCGCACGCTGGGCTTCCAGGCCTCGCGCGGCTCGCCGTTCTCCGTCTGGGGGCTCTACGGGTGGACGGCTCCGCAGGCCGTCGTTCAGGCCGCGGCCGCGATCTTCGCCGTGGCGGTCGCCTTCGTGCCGCGCCGGCGCGACGTCGTCGGGCTCGCCGCGCTCTCGGCCGCCGTGCTCATCGCGCTGCAGCTCGGCGTGACCCACTGGTTCTACCTGTACCTCGTGTGGTTCCTCGGTCCGGTCCTGATCGCGATGCTCGCCGACGGTGCACCCGAGCGCGGCGACGAGCCGCAGTCCTACGTCGAGGAGCTCGGCCGCCTACCGGCGCCGGCGGTCGCCTGGCGCTGAGGCCTTCCTTGCGCCCGCTCCGCCGCGGCGCGGACGATCGGCGCAGCGACCGCGGGGAACGCGGCCAGCAGCTCGCGGAACTCGCGCCTGGCGAGCACCAGCAGGCGCATCGGCGACGTCGCGACGACGGTCGCCGTGCGCGTCCAGCCGCGACCGAGGAGGCCGACCTCGCCGAAGAAGTCGCCGGCCCCGACCGCGGCCACGCGCTCGCCGTCGCGGACGACGTCCGCGGTGCCGGCGACGACCACGAAGAACTCGCGCGCGTAGCCGTCCTGGCTCGTGAGGTGAAACCCGGCGGGTACCTCGACCTCGTCGGCGAGGCTCGCGACGACCTTGCGTCGGCGCCGGGGGACGGAGGCGAACAGCGGGATCGACTTGACGGTGCTCGGATGCATGGCGGCATTCGAGCCGACCGCGGTAGGCCATCAGGGTGGCGTCGGGTAAATGGCCGGTAGCTGCCGTGGGTTTGGCGTGTCCTTTGGTCGTCCGCGCGACGCTCGCCGCTCTGCGCGGCCAGGGCATTGAGGGGGAGAAGCGGCTGTGGTGGCGCCGGCGTGGCGTCGCGCTTCGTCGTTGGCGTCGGGCGGCCGAGGGGGTCGCTTGGCGCGCGGCTCGCGCCGCCCGCCCCCTGCGCGAGCGGTCCGCGTGCGTGTTTCGCAACACGTTCGGCCCTGCCGCCGGAGGCGCCCTCGCGAACTGCGCTGGATTGGCACCGGTTTCCGGGGCTGAACCGACACAGTTCAGAGCAGCGGCCCGCAAGGTGTTACAGAACACGCGCGCCGTGCACCAACACGCGCGCCCCTCTGCGCAGCCGCCCGCGACAAGGCACGACGCCACGGTGGCGCCCGCCACAGCGCGCCTGTCCCCCTCGGTGCCCTGAAAGCGCGGCGCCGCCAACCCCGCGCGGACGACCAGCGACACACCACGGGCCCGGCATCAACGACCTAGCCCGGCGCCGTCGCGCGCCAGGGCAGCAGGACCTGCTCGATCGACGCCGCCCGCCGCGGCCGGTCGGCGCAGCGCACGAGCACCGCCATCAGCCACGGGTCCTCGTCGGAGGTGTCGAAGCGCACCGACATGTGCGTGCGCAGCGACTCGATCGCCTGCTCCTTGCGCACGCCGATCACGCCGCCGCGCGGCCCGGTCATGCCCACGTCGGTGATGTAGGCGGTGCCGCCGGGCAGCACCCGGGCGTCGGCGGTGGGGACGTGCGTGTGCGTGCCGACCACGGCGGTCACGCGGCCGTCGAGGAACCAGCCCATGCCGACCTTCTCGCTGGTCGCCTCGGCGTGCATGTCGACGATGACGTGGTCGACCTCGTCCCCCAACCGGCCGAGGACGGAGTCGATCTCCACGAAGGCCGGGCGGCCTGCGCGCAGGAAGAGGTTGCCGCTGAGGTTGACGACGCCCAGGCGCACGCCGTCGCGCGCGACGATGCACCAGCCCCGCCCCGGCTGCGTGCTCAGGTAGTTGGCGGGGCGCACGATGCGCTCCTGGACGTCCAGGTACGGGTAGATCTCCTTGCGATGGTAGGCGTGGTTGCCCAGCGTGATGGCGTCGACACCGGCGTCGAGGAGCTCGTCGGCGATCTTCGGCGTGATGCCCAGGCCGCCGGCGACGTTCTCGGCGTTGACCACGACGAAGGTCGGCTCGTAGCGCTCGCGCAGGGAGGGCAGCATCGCCAGCAGGGTGCGCCGGCCGAGGCCGCCGACCACGTCGCCGATGAAGAGGATGCTCGCGGGGGCGTCGGGCACGGCCCATACTCTCGCGCAACGGGGCGATGAGCGACCACGACGAGCACACCGACGACTTCGAGGGCCGCGATCCCCTCGAGGTCGAGCCGCCGGCCGAGGCGCTGCAGCCGGTCGTCGTCCCGCGCTGGATCCAGCTCATCGCGCTGCCGCTCGGCCTGTTCCTGCTCTACGCCGTCGTCAAGGCCGCCGGCACTGTCGTGCTCATCTTCGTCGCCGCGGCGGTCATCGCCCTGATCCTCGCCCCGCTGGTCGCCGGCCTCCAGCGGGGCGCCCACCTGCCGCGCGGGGTGGCGATCGTCTGCGTCTACCTGGGCTTCTTCGGCGTGCTCGTGGGCGCAGGGATCCTGCTGGCCAACCCGATCTCCGACCAGGTCACCGCGCTGCGCGACGACATCCCGTCCATCACGCGCTCGGCCAACGAGCGCTTGGCCGACGTCCAGGACTACTTCGACCGCAAGGGCATCAACGTCGAGATCAAGCGGCAGGGCGAGACCGCGCTGCAGACGCTGCAGGACAAGGTCGTCGGCGGCACCGACTCGATCGTCTCCTTCGGCACCGACCTGCTGACGAAGGTCGTGACCGCCGGCATCGGCTTGATCCTCGTCTTCGTGCTGTCGGTCTACATGCTCATCCACGGCGAGGCGATCGGCTCGCTCGTGCGCTCGGTCATGCCGCCGGGCGACGGCAGCCGCGAGGATGACTACCCGTCGCGGATCGTGCGCGCGGTCGCCGGCTACGTGCGCGGCCAGCTCCTGTTCAGCCTCGTGATGGGCGCCGGGGCCGGGATCGGCCTGTGGATCTTCGGCGCGGTCGGCATCTTCCCCGACGGCAAGACCTACGCCCTGGCCTTCGGCGTCTGGTTCGGGCTCATGGAGCTCGTCCCGTACGTCGGCCCGTTCCTGGGCGCGGTGCCGCCGCTGCTCGTCGCGCTCTTCCAGGACCCGCTGACCGCGCTGTGGCTGGCCATCTTCTTCGTGGCGCTCCAGCAGATCGAGGGCCATGTCGCCTCGCCACTGATCTTCGGCCACGCCCTGCGCATCAACCCGCTGCTGGTGATCTTCGCGCTGCTCTTCGGCGGCGAGCTGTTCGGCTTCGTCGGCGCGCTGATCGCGTTGCCGGTCGCGGCCGTGATCCGCGAGACCGTCGTCTACCTGCGCGAGCACCTCGTCCTCGAGCCGTGGGGGACGATGAACCCGTTGCAGGTCGCCGAGGCGAAGCGGAACCCACCCACCCGGCGAAGACGCTGCGGCGAGTGCGGTGCCGAGCTCGGCGCCCGCGACGCGTTCTGCGGCAGCTGTGGCGCCGAGGTCACGCGCCCGCAAGTACCGTCCGGCAGGTGAGCACGGCCACCGCCAGCGGCGCCGCCATCGCGGCGTCCGCCGTGAGCAAGCGCTTCGGGCGCCGCGAGGCGCTGCGCGGCGTGAGCTTCGAGGCGCACGCGGGCGAGGTCGTCGCGGTCATCGGGCCCAACGGCGCCGGCAAGACGACGCTGCTGTCGATCCTCGCCGGCCTGCAGGCGCCGACCAGCGGGAGCGTCAGCCGCGAGCCGCGCGACGTCGGGTGGGTCCCCCAGCAACCGGCGGTCTACGCGAAGCTCAGCGTGGCCGAGAACCTGCGCCTGTTCGCGCGCCTGGAGCGCGTCGCCGACCCCGACGCGGTGGTGGCGCGGATGCTCGAGCAGACCGGCCTGGGCGGCCGCGCCGACGACGAGCTCGGGCGCCTGTCGGGCGGCAACCGCCAGCGCGTGAACATCGCGGTCGGCCTGCTCGCCGACCCGCCGGTGCTCGCGCTCGACGAGCCGTCGTCGTCGCTGGACCCGCGCCAGCGCGAGCGCCTGTGGGAGTTCATCGGCACCCTGGCCAGCCGCGGCACCGCGGTCGTCTTCTCGACGCACAACGTCGGCGAGGCCGAGCGCTACGCCGACCGCGTGCTCGTGCTCGCCGACGGCGAGGTGCTGTTCACCGGCACGCCCGGCGACCTCGAGGCGCTCGTCGGCGGCGATCCGCGCGACTTCGAGGCGGCGTTCGTGCGCTTCCTCCACGAGCGAGGCCACTAGCCGCACGTGCGCTGGCTGCTGCTCAAGGACCTGCGGATCCTGCGCCGCTCGCCGTTCCTGGTGGCGGTGCTCGTCGCCTACCCCGTGCTGATCTCGGTGCTGATCGGCCTGGCGCTCTCGCGGGGGCCCGACAAGCCGAAGGTCGCGATCGTCAACGAGCTGCCCGCGGGCGAGACGAGCTTCACGGTCGGCAACCAGCGCTTGGACGTGTCGCGCTACGCGCGCGAGCTGTTCAGGTCGATCGACCCGGTGGAGGTCGACTCGCGCGCGCAGGCGGTGAAGATGGTGCGTGACGGCGAGGTCCTGGGCGCGCTCGTCGTGCCGCCCGACGCGACCAAGCGCCTGCAGGACGCGATCAACCTGACCGGCACGAAGCCGCCGACGCTCGAGGCGATCTACAACGTCGAGGATCCGATCAAGGCGCAGATCGTCGAGTCGACGATCAAGGGCCGCCTGGCCGACGCCAACAAGGCGCTGGCCGGGACGCTGACCACGCTGGCTGCGAAGTACCTCGGCGTCCTGCTCAAGGGCGGGCAGTTCTCGCTGCTGGGCCAGAAGTTCGACGTGCTCGGCCTCGAGCGCTCCAAGGCCCAGCTCGAGACGGCGCTGCGCACGCTGCCGCCCGACTCAGAGCAGGCTCGCAACATCAAGGCGGTCGTCGACTTCTCCCAGCTGGCGATCGAGAACCTCGGCCTGGCCAACAACGTCCTCGACGCCGTCGGCCAGCCACTGCAGGTCAAGCGCACCGTGCTGTCCGGCCACAAGACGTCGCTCGACGCCTTCGCGGTCGCCGTGTCGGTGACGGTCTCGCTGATGCTCGTCACCGTGCTGCTGGCCTCCGGGATGCTCGCGCTCGAGCGCGAGGAGCACGCCTTCGGGCGGCTCGTCCGCGGGCTGGTCTCGCGGCTCGGGCTCCTGGGAGAGAAGGTGGCGCTTGCGGCGGCGTGCGCGTTCGCGGTCTCGCTCGCCATGCTGTGCGGCATCGGGATCTTCGTGCACCTGGACTGGGGGCGCTTCGCCCTCTGGATGGTGGCCCTCGCGGGCGGTGCGATCGCCTTCGGCGCGCTCGGCGTCGCGGTGGGCGCGGTCGCGCGCGAGGTCCGCGCGGCGTCGCTGCTGGCCTTCCTGCTGGCGCTGCCGATGGCCTTCCTGGCGCTCGTGCCGTCCGGCACGGTCGCCGCCACGCTCTACGACGTCATCCGCGCCGTCTCCGCGCTCTTCCCGTTCCGCCCGGCGCTGCAGGCCGTCGACGCCGCGGTGAACGGCGCCGAGCCCGGGCTGGGCCAGACGCTCGCCCACCTCGCGATCCTCGCCGTCGCCTACCTGGCGCTCGCCCGCGCGGCGCTCGCCCGCTTCAGCTCGTGAGCGCGCCGCGCGTCCGGCTCGAGGACACGCCGACGGCGATCCGGCCGACCGATCCGGGCGACTCGCGCGCACAGCTGGCGCTCCGGATCGCCAACCGCGACCACACCGGGCCGTGGGACCCGGTGCGCGACGAGAGCTTCTACACCGAGGCGGGCCAGCGCCTGGAGCTCGACCTCGACCAGCGCTCGTGGTCGGCGGGGACCGCCTATGCCTTCGGCGTCATCGACCTCGACGCGGGCGATCGCCTGATCGGGCGCGTGGCGCTCTCCAACGTCGTGCGCGGCCCGTGGCAGAACGCCACGCTCGGCTACTGGATCGACAAGGACGCGCTCGGCCGCGGCCACGCGACGCGCGCGGTGCGCCTGGCCCTGCGCTTCGCCTTCGACCACGCCGGCCTTCACCGCGTCCAGCCGGCGATCATCCCCCGCAACATCCGCTCGGTGCGCGTGGCCGAGAAGGTGGGCTTCCGCCTGGAAGGGCGCGCCGCGCGCTACCTGAAGATCAACGGCGTGTGGGAGGACCACGACCTGTACGCGCTCACGCTCGAGGACTGGCAGGCGATGAGCGCCCGTACGATGTAGGCGTGCCGTTCCCGCAAACCCGCCTGCGCCGCCTGCGCCGCACCCCCGTGCTGCGCGACCTCGTGCGCGAGACGCGCCTGGATCCCGGCGACTTCGTCCTGCCGCTGTACGTCCAGGACGGCCTCGAGGGCCGGATGGCGCTGCCGACCATGCCCGGCGTCGAGCGGCTGTCGATCTCGGCCGCCGTCGAGGAGGCCGGCGAGGCGGTCGCGCTGGGCATCCCGGCGGTCATCCTCTTCGGCATCCCGGGTCACAAGGACGAGGAGGGCTCGGGCGCCTGGGACGACGAGGGCATCGTCCAGCTCGCCACGCGGGCGATCAAGGAGGCCCATCCCGACCTGCTCGTCGTCGCCGACCTGTGCCTGTGCGAGTACACGAGCCACGGGCACTGCGGCATGCTGCGCGCCGACGGCAGCGTCGACAACGACGCGTCGCTGGAGCTGCTGGCGCGCACGGCGATCTCGCAGGCGCGCGCGGGCGCCGACGTCATCGCGCCCAGCGACATGATGGACGGGCGCGTCGGCGCGATCCGCGCCGCGCTCGACGACGACGGGCTGACCGACACGCCGATCCTCGCCTACAGCGCGAAGTTCGCCTCGGCGTTCTACGGCCCGTTCCGCGAGGCGGTCGACTCGGCGCCGGCCTTCGGCGACCGCCGCGGCTACCAGATGGACCCGGCCAACGGCGACGAGGCGCTGCGCGAGGTCCTCCTCGACGTGCAGGAGGGCGCCGACATGGTCATGGTCAAGCCGGCGCTGCCGTATCTCGACGTCCTGTGGCGCGTCAAGGAGGCCACGCGCCTGCCGGTGGCCGCCTTCAACGTCAGCGGCGAGTATGCGATGGTGAAGGCGGCGGCCGCCGCCGGCTCCCTCGACGAGCGCGCCACCGTCCTCGAGGCGCTCACCTCGATCCGCCGCGCGGGCGCCGACATCGTCATCACCTACCACGCCAAGGACGCCGCCCGATGGCTTCAGTGACGCCCAAGCTCCGCTCCCGCGCGCACGGCGCGGCGATCCCGCTCGACGACTTCGACAAGCGCCTGCTCAACACGATGCAGGGCGCCTTCCCGATCGAGCCGCGGCCGTATGCCGCGGTCGCGCGCGCGCTCGAGGTGCCCGAGGGGCGCGTCCTGCAGCGCGTCCAGGAGCTCCTCGACGAGCGCATCATCCGCCAGGTCACGCCGATCTACGACACGCGCGCACTCGGCTACGGCTCGATGCTCGTCGCGGCCCGGGTCGACCCCGAGCACCCGTGGCGCCCGGCCAAGATCATCAACTCGCACCCCGGCGTCAGCCACAACTACCTGCGCAACCACGACTTCAACATGTGGTTCACGATCGCGGTCGAGGAGGACTCCGCGCTGGGCCTGGACGGCACGCTCGAGGTGCTGCAGCGGCTCACGGGCGCCGAGTCGATCCGCCAGCTCCCGACGCTCAAGCTCTTCAAGATCCGCATGGACCTCGAGCTCGTCGGCGGCACCGACGAGCTGGCCAAGGCCGCGGTGGCCGAGGAGCCGGTCGAGCTGGAGAAGCAGCCCTTCGACGAGCTCGACAAGGCGGTCATCCGCGCGACGCAGGGCGACCTGCCCGTGGTGTCCGAGCCCTACGCGGCGGCCGCCGGGCAGCTCGGGATGACCGTCGACGCCCTCGTCGAGCACCTCGGCGCGATGGCCGATCGCGGCCTGCTGCGGCGCGTCGCGGCGATCCTCTACCACCGCCGGGCCGGCTTCAGCGCCAACGGCATGGGCGTGTGGAAGGTGCCCGACGACCGCGTCCTCGACGTGGGCCCGCGGATGGCGGCCTACCGCGGCATCTCGCATTGCTACCAACGCCCCACCTACGCGGACTGGCCGTACTCGATCTTCACGATGGCCCACGGCCGCTCGAAGGAGGAATGCGACGCGATCCTCGACGCGATCGCCGCCGAGAACCCCGAGATCGAGGACCGCGCAACTCTGTACAGCTCGACCGAGTTCAAGAAGATCCGCCTCCTCTATTTCACCGACGACTTCAAGCGCTGGGAGCGCGAGCACGGCGGCGTATGACGGTCTCGCTCACCGACGCGCGGTCGGCCGAGCTCTACGCGCGGGCGTTGCAGCGCCTTCCGGGCGGGGTCAACTCGCCGGTCCGGGCGATGGGCGCCATCGGGCGCGACCCGGTGTTCGTCGAGCGCGGCCAGGGCGCCGAGCTCGTGGACGTCGACGGCAACCGCTACGTCGACTACGTCTGCTCGTGGGGCCCGCTCATCCACGGCCACGCGCATCCCGACGTGATCGCCGCCGTCGTCGCGGCGGCCCACAACGGCACCACGTTCGGCGCGCCGACGATGGGCGAGGTCGACCTCGCCGAGGAGATCGCGCGCCGGGTGCCGTCGGTCGAGATGGTGCGCATGACCTCCTCGGGCACCGAGGCGACGATGAGCGCCATCCGCCTCGCGCGCGCCGCGACCGGCCGCGAGAAGCTGCTGAAGTTCGCCGGCGCCTACCACGGGCACGTGGACGGGCTGCTGGCCGACGGCGGCTCTGGGCTCGCCACCGCGGCGATCCCGTCGAGCCCGGGCGTGCCGGAGGCGGCCACGGCGTCGACGATCGTCGTGCCGTGGAACGACCCCGATGCCCTCGTGACCGCCACCGAGGAGCACGAGCTGGCGGCGATCCTCGCCGAGCCCTACCCGGCCAACATGGGCCTCGTCAAGCCCGAGGCGGAGTTCCTCGAGCTGCTGCGCGAGCGCGCGACCGCGACCGGCGCGCTGCTGATCTTCGACGAGGTCATCACCGGGTTCCGCGTCGCGCCGGGTGGCGCCCAGGAGCTCGCGGGCGTGCTGCCCGACCTCACGATCATGGGCAAGGTCATCGGCGGCGGCCTGCCGGCGGCCGCCTACGGCGGGCCGCGCGCGCTCATGGAGCGGATCGCGCCGGCCGGCGACGTCTACCAGGCGGGCACCCTGTCGGGCAATCCGCTCGCCGTGGCGGCCGGCCTGGCCGCGCTGGCGCTGCTCGACGACGCGGCCTACTCGTCGCTGGCGACGCGGACCGAGACGCTCGCGGCGGGCCTGCGCGAGGCGGCCGGCGACGTGCCCGTCCAGATCGTGACCGCCCCCGGGCTGCTGACCGTCTTCTTCTCGGCCGATCCGGTGCGCGACTACGCGGGTGCGCGGGCGTGCGACCTCGAGGGCTTCGGCACGTGGTGCCGGCACCTGCTGGCCCGCGGCGTCTACCCGCCGCCGTCGCAGTTCGAGGCGTGGTTCCCGTCACTGGCCCACACGCACGAGCACATCGATCGCACCGTCGAGGCGGCCGCGGCCGCGTTCCGGGAGGCGTTCTGACCACGCCGCTCGACGCCGTGCGCGCGGCGGTGCAGGCCGAAGGGGGCCTGCTCGCCGACGCGCTCGGGCCCGAGGGGGTGAGCGACGGCGCGCTCGGCGCGACCGCCGCGTCAGGCCCGCGCAGCGCCGGGCGCGAGGACGAGGTCGCGTTCGTCGTCGAGGCGATCCGCGAAGGCGAGCTGCTGCACTACGGCGCGCCCCGGTTGTTCCCGGCGATCGAGCCCGATCTGGCGCTGCTGGCCGGCGATCGCCTGTACGCGCTGGGCCTGGCGCGGCTGGCGGCGCTCGGCGACCTCGACGCGGTGGCCGAGCTGGCCGACATCATCGCGCTGTGCGCCCAGGCGCGGGCCGAGGGCCGCGCCGACCTGGCCGAGGCGGTCTGGCAGGCCGGCGTGGCGGCGCTGGGGTGGGGCGCGTCGGATGCCCTGCGCGACGCCAAGGCGGCCGCGCGCGCCGGCGACCCCGGCGCGGCGAGCGCGCTGGTTGCCGCTGCGCGCGAGCGGACCGATCCTTAGACTTCGGGTGCCGATAAGGTTCGGCGCCCCCAGATGGCAGACGACCGCCGCAAGACCAAGAGCAAGTACACGTCGGACCGCCTGATCCCGGGCGCCTTCGAAGGCGAGACGGTCACGCGCCGGCGGTTGATGACGGGCACCGCGAACGTCGCAGGCGCGGTCGCGGTGTCGGCGTTCCTGCTGCCCGCGCTGGGCTTCGCGCTCGGGCCGGTGTTCGAGAAGCACGAGCAGCGCTGGCAGGCGGTCGGCGAGCTGGACGACTTCGTCGAGGACACCTACGTCCCGAAGGTCATCACGATCGTCGACGGCATCGGCCAGGCCGGCAAGACGACGACCTACATCCGCAAGCGCAACCCGAATATCGACACCGACAAGCCCGACAAGTACAACCAGTACATCGCGATCTCGACGCGCTGCATGCACCTCGGCTGCCCGGTGCGCTTCGTCGAGGCCGCCGAGCGCTTCATCTGCCCGTGCCACGGCGGCGTCTACAACTTCGAGGGCAAGGTCGACGGCGGCCCGCCGGTGCGCCCGCTGGATCGCTTCTACACCGAGGTCCGCGGCGATCAGCTCTGGCTGGGCCCGCGCTACTCCGTCAACCGCGAGCTCAAGCGCTTCTCGCCGCGTGACCCGGCCGAGCCGTTGGACGGCATCGGCCAGTACCTGTACCCGTCGCGGCCCACGATCCGCAAGCTGCCGGACACCTAGCCATGCCGAAGTTCCCGCTGCCACCACTGCCGCCCGCCCTCAGGCCGCGCCCCGCGCGCCCCGCTGAGGGCAACGGCAAGGTGTCCGCCGGCGAGGCGGCCGCCGAGGCCGGCATCACCGCGGTCGACTGGATCGACGAGCGCACGTCGGTGTCGGGCGCCGGGCGCTGGCTGATGTTCCGCAAGGTCCCGAAGGGGACCAACTGGTTCTACACGCTGGGCTCGGCGACGCTGTTCGCCTTCCTCAACCAGGCGGTCACCGGCGTCTTCCTGGCCATGTACTACGACCCGTCGCCCACCCGGGCCTACGAGTCGACGCGTTACATCACCAACGAGGCCTTCCTCGGCGAGTTCGTGCGCGGCATGCACAAGTGGGGATCGACGGTGATGGTCATCCTCATCTTCCTGCACATGGGCAGGACGTTCTTCTTCGGCGCCTACAAGTACCCGCGCGAGCTCAACTGGGTCATCGGAGTGGCGCTGCTGATCCTGACCTTCGTCATGGCGCTGACCGGGTACCTGCTCCCGTTCGACCAGCGCTCCTTCTGGGCCACCGTCGTGGCCAACAACATCACCGCGAGCGGCCCGCTGGTCGGCCCCTATCTGGGCGACTTCCTGCGCGCCGGGCCGGAGTTCGGCGCCACCACGCTCTCGCGCTTCTACGCGATCCACATGCTGCTGATCCCGGGCGCGATCTTCGCCCTGATCGGTGCGCACCTCTACCTCGTAACGAAGCTCGGCACCACAGCGCCGCCGTGGCTGCAGGCCGAGGTCGACGACGACCTGGTGGAGGAACGCGCGTGAACAAGGTCGAGAAGGAGGCGTACCTCCGCGACTACTCGGTCCTGAAGTCGCAGGGCAAGCCGTTCTTCCCCTACGCGGTGGTCAAGGACTCGCTGATGGCCTGCGTGACGCTGGCGGTCATCATCCTGCTGTCGCTCACGCTCGGGGCCGAGCTCGGCCCGAAGGCCGACCCGACGACGACGACCTACACGCCGCGCCCCGAGTGGTACTTCTTCTTCCTCTTCGAGCTGCTGCGGGTCATCAAGCCGCCGGACTTCGTCGCCCTGGCGACGATCGGCATCCCGACGATCTGCATGATCCTGCTCTTCCTGCTGCCGTTCTACGACCGCGGGCCGGAGCGCAGGCCCGAGCGGCGGCCGATCGCCATGACCGCCGCGATCTTCACCATCGCGGCGATGGGATACCTGACCTACCTCGGCGCCAACGCGGGCGCTCCGACGCAGATCGACCTCAAGACGCCAGACCGCATCAAGGCGCTCGGCCCGCAGAAGCTCGCGCAGTACGAGAAGGGCAAGCAGGTCGTCGCCCAGTCGGGCTGCCTGGCCTGCCACAAGATCGGCGAGAACGGCAACGACGGCCCCGGCCCGCAACTCACCGACATCGGAACGCGGCTCCCCGCCCAGGCGGTCTCCCGCACGCTCGTGAACCCGACGGCGCCGATGCCGTCGTTCACCGGCCTGCAGAAGAACGCGCCGGACAAGTTCAACGCGCTGGTGTTCTACGTATCGCAGCTCAAGGGCGACTAGCGCCGGGTTGCAGATGAGTGGCGGCGGCACGCCGCGGTCGGGCACGCTGTCCGAGCCGCAGGTGCGGGCGATGTTCGATCGCATCGCCGGCTTCTACGACCTCATGAACTCGGTCATGACGGCCGGGCTGCACCATCGCTGGCGCGCCCGCGCCGCCGACCTGGCCGCGCTGCGATCGGGCGACAGCGCGCTCGACGTCGCGTGCGGCACCGGTGACCTCGCCATCGAGCTGGCGCGCCGGGTCGGGCCGAGTGGCACCGTGGTCGGCTCGGACTTCGCGCAGGAGATGCTCGAGCGCGCCCGCGCCAAGGCGCCGGCCATCGCCTGGGAATGGGGCAACGCGCTCGACCTGCCCTACGCGACGGGGCGCTTCGACGCCGCCACCGTCGGCTTCGGCGCGCGCAACTTCTCGGATCTCGATCGCGGCCTGGCCGAGATGACGCGAGTGGTCAGGCCGGGCGGGCGCGTCGTGGTGCTCGAGATCACCACGCCGCACAAGCCGCCGTTGTCGACCTTCTACTCGGTGTGGTTCGATCGGGTCGTGCCCCTCATCGGGCGGCTCACCGGAGAGGACGAGGCGTACACGTACCTGCCAAGCTCGGTCAAGCGCTTCCCCGGCCCGGAGGGGCTGGCGGGAGCGATGGAGCGCGCCGGGCTGCGGCAGATCCGCTGGATTCTTACAGCGGGTGGGATCATCGCCCTGCACGTTGGGACCAAGCCCTAGACGATGAACACGATCGAGCAGGTCACCGAGGTCATGCGCGCGGGCGGGGATCACATCCCCGACCTGCTCGATCGCATCGAGCGCCGGCTGGGCGAGCTGGCCGCCGACCACGGCGACGTGCTCGCCGAGCACGCGGGCGCGACGATCGCGGCGGGCGGCAAGCGCCTGCGGCCGCTGCTCGTCTGCCTCGCCGCCGACGGCGACGACGGCGACGGCATCGTGCGCGCCGCCGCGGCCGTCGAGCTCGTCCACTCCGCCACGCTCGTGCACGACGACGTGCTCGACGGCGCGTCGCTGCGCCGCGGGGTGCCCACGGTCGTGGCCAGCGGCGGGCGCAACGCGGCGACCGCGACCGGCGACCTGCTCTTCGCGCGCGCCTTCGCCGAGCTGGTCCGCAACGGCCGCGCCGACGAGGTGCGCGTGCTGTCCGACGCCACGTCCGCGCTCGCGGCCGGCGAGCTGATGCAGCGCGCCGACGCGTGGAACGCGGCCGTGGCGGTCGCGCGCTACCTGCAGCGCTGCGAGCTGAAGACCGCGCGGCTCTTCGAGGCGGCCTGCCGGCTGGGCGCGCTTGAGGCGGGCGTCGAGCCCGCCGCGCTGGGCGAGTTCGGCCGGCGGGTGGGGCTCGCCTTCCAGCTCCTCGACGACGTGCTCGACGTGTCCGGCCCGGCCGAGCGCACGGGCAAGGGCCGCGGCACCGACCTGCTCGACGGGACGGTGACGCTCCCGCTGATCCTCGCCCGCGAGCGCGACGGCGCGCTGGCCGCGCTCGATCCGCGCACGATCGACTCGCCGGCGGCCGCCGAGGAGGTCTGCGATCGCATCGAGGCCACCGGCGCGCTCGACGAGGCGCGCGCCCGCGCGCTGCGGATGGTCGGCGAGGCCAAGAGCGGGCTGCCGGCAGGCCTCTCGCGGCGCCAGCGCCACGCGCTCGACCTCGTCGCCGACGGCGTCGTCGCGCGCTACGCGTAGGGGGGACGCCCCCCGGCGGGTTCGGGGGTGCGCCGCAGCGACGCCGCCGGCGGCGCCTGCCACCCTGTGGCTCGTGAGCGCCGAGCACACCATCCAGCAGCGCGACCCGTGGGGCGCGGCCATCGCGCTCGAGGCTGCGCTGTCGACGCTCCTGATCCTCGTGATCGTCTTCGTCTGGGGCGTCACCGGCGGCGGGACGTTCTGGCCGAAGTGGGTGCTGTTCGGGCTGGCGATCCCGCTCGTCGCCCAGCTCGCCATCCGCGGCGCGCTGCGCGTGCCCGCGGGGCCCCGCCGGCCGCTGGCCATCGTCGCGGCGGCCGCGGCGACGATCGTCGCGATCCAGCTCGCCATCTACGCGCTCAGCGGCGGCGGCTACTTCTGGCCGCTGTGGCCGATCGCCTGCCTCGGGCTCGCGCTCGGCGTGCACGCGACGCTCGTCTTCGCCTGGCCGCACATGCGCCCGCGCGAGGTCGAGCTCGCCGCGCGCGTCGACCAGCTCACGCGCACCCGCATGGGCGCGCTCGACGTGCAGGCCGCCGAGCTGCGGCGCATCGAGCGCGACCTTCATGACGGCGCGCAGGCCCGGCTCGTCGCCCTGAGCATGCAGCTCGGGCGCGCCGAGGAGCGCCTCGAGGACCGGCCCGAGGTCGCCGACCTGGTGCGCCGCGCGCGCGAGGAGGCGGGGGCGGCCATCGGCGAGCTGCGCGACCTGGCGCGCGGGATCGCCCCGCCGGTGCTGGCCGATCGCGGCCTGGCCGCGGCGGTGGAGGCGCTCGGGAAGCGCGCGCAGATCCCGGTGACCGTGCGCGTGTCGCTGCTGCGCCGGCCGCTGCCGGTGGTCGAGACCGCCGCCTACTTCGTCGTCGCCGAGGGGCTGACCAACGCCGCCAAGCACGCCGGCGGCGCGGCGGCGACGGTCTCGCTCGCCGAGGAGGGCGACCGGCTGGTCGTCGAGATCCGCGACGAGGGCCCGGGCGGCGCCGATCCGCAGGGCGCCGGGCTCGTCGGCCTGCGCCACCGCGTCGAGGCCCTCGACGGGACCCTCACGGTGACGAGTCCGCCCGAGGGCGGGACGAGCGTGCGCGCGGAGCTGCCATGCGGGTGGTGATCGTCGAGGACCAGATGCTGCTGCGCGAGGGCCTCGTCGCCCTGCTGCGCGAGCAGGGCGTCGATGTCGTCGCCCAGGCCGAGGACGGGCCGGGTCTGCTGCGGATCGTGGGCGGCCACAAGCCGGACCTGGCGATCGTCGACGTGCGCCTGCCGCCGGACTTCAGCGACGAGGGGCTGCGCGCCGCGCTCGAGGCGCGCCGGCGCATGCCCGGCCTCGGCGTCCTGATCCTGTCGCAGTACGTCGAGCCGGTGTACACGGCGGAGCTGCTCGAGTCCGGCGAGGGCGGGATCGGCTACCTGCTCAAAGAGCGCGTCGGCGAGGTGCGCACCTTCGTCGACGCCGTCGAGCGCGTGGCGCGCGGGGGGACGGCGCTCGATCGCGAGGTGGTGGCCGAGCTCGTACGCGCGCGCGAGGGCGGTTCGGGCGAGGCGGCGCTCGACGGGCTGACGCCGCGCGAGCGCGAGGTCCTCGGGCTGATGGCCGAAGGGCGCAGCAACGCGGCGATCGCGCGCGCGATGGTGGTCACGCCGGGCGCGGTCGAGAAGCACGTCTCGAACATCTTCGGCAAGCTCGACCTGCCCGCGACCGATGACGATCACCGGCGCGTGCTGGCGGTGCTGGCGTACTTGCGGGCGACCTA
>CAVXTB010000015.1:0-15874 GCA_963764585.1 uncultured Actinomycetes bacterium | reverse complement strand
GTCCGATCGGTTGTCACCGAAGATGCCGCACGGACGCACCCTCGCGATCGCGGCCCTGCTCGCCGGCGGCGCTCGCGCCCGACGGCCGCCCAGGCCCGCACGCCCCCGCCGAAGCTGACCGGGCTGCGCTGCGTGCCCGCGACGCGCGCCGTCTGCCACCCGCGCCCGCAGGTCATGATCGGCAAGCAGGTCCAGCTTCGCGGGACGGGGCTCAAGGTCGGGATGCGCGTGAGCTTTCGCTGGTCGAAGGGGGCGCTGGCGACCAAGCTCAGGCGCTCGGCGACCGGGTGGGTGGCCCGTGTCCCGCCCGGGACCAAGGCCGGAACGATCTCGGTGCGCGTCACCGACCGCGCCGGGCGCCGGTCGCGCGTGATCCGGCTCATCGTGCTGCCGGTGCCCGTCACGCGCCGCGCGCCCGGCGGCCCGCTCCCGGCGCCGTTCGCCGGCAACGGGATGTGGATCTGGGAGCTGCCGAAGAGCGAGGGCGGGGACGTCAACGCCATCGCGGCGCGGGCGCGGGCCGCCGGCATCGCGACGGTGTTCGTCAAGAGCTCGGACGGCCCGGACGATGCGTGGGCGCAGTTCAACCCGACGCTGGTCCAGGCCCTGCACGCGTATGGCCTTCGTGTGTGCGCGTGGCAGTTCGTCTACGGCGCCGATCCGCTCGGCGAGGCGGCGCAGGGCGCGAACGCCGTGGCGGCGGGCGCCGACTGCCTCGTCATCGACGCCGAGAGCCGGTACCAGGGCCGCTACGCGCAGGCGCAGCAGTACGTCGCCGCGCTGCGGGCCGCCGTCGGACCCGCGTATCCGATCGGGCTGACGTCGTTCCCCTACGTCGACTACCACCCGGGCCTGCCCTACTCGGTCTTCCTGGCGCCGGGCGCCGCCCAGGTCAACCTGCCGCAGGTCTACTGGAAGGACATCGGCGGGTCGGTCGACGCGGTCAGCGCGCGCACGTGGGCGCACAACCGCATCTTCGGCGTCCCGATCGCGCCGCTCGGCCAGACCTACCAGTCGCCGGCGCCGGCGGAGATCCAGCGCTTCCGCCAGGTGTGGGCGGCGTACGGCGCCGGCGGGCTGTCGTGGTGGAGCTGGCAGGCGACCGGCGCGTCGACGTGGGCGGCGCTCGCCCAGGCGCCCGGAGTCGCGGAGCCGCTGCCGGATCCCGGCTGGCCGGCGCTCGACAAGGGGTCCAAGGGCGACGAGGTCGTCTGGCTGCAGGAGCACCTGGTCTCCTTCTCGCCCGACGTCCCCGTCGACGGCGTGTTCGGCACGTCGACGCAGCAGGCGCTGATGGGCCTGCAGACCTCGCGCGGCCTGCCCGCGAGCGGCGAGACGGATCCCGCGACCTGGCAGGCGGTGCTCGCCCTGCCGGTGCAGCCGGCGGACTGGGTGTCGCGCGGCTCGGGCGCGCGGGCGGCGGCGGCCGCGGGCCGGCGCGCGCCGGCCTCCGCGCGCCTGCCCGCCCGGCGCGACGAGATCCCGCCCGCGGCGCAGCGGCGCTGAGGGGAGAGCTCTCGACCGCCGGTGGCCTAGTCTCGGTGTGATGGCAACGGTGACCCTCGAGACCCGCGCGGCCGCCCTCCTCGCCGACCTCGCCGGCCCCGACGCCACCTTCCGCCCCCACCAGCTCGAGGCCGTGCGCGACCTGGTCGAGGACCGCGCGCGCGTGCTGTGCGTCCAGCGGACGGGCTGGGGCAAGTCGGCCGTCTACTTCATCGCGACCGCGCTGCTGCGCGAGCGCGGGGCCGGGCCGGCGCTGATCGTCTCGCCGCTGCTGGCGCTGATGCGCAACCAGATCGCCGCGGCCGAGCGGCTCGGGATTCGTGCCCACACGATCAACTCGACCAACCGGGATGCGTGGGAGGAGGTGCAGCGGCTGCTCGCCGAGGACTCGGTCGATCTGCTCCTCATCAGCCCGGAGCGGCTCAACAACCCGCAGTTCCGCGACACGATGCTGCCGCTGTTCGTCGAGCGGGTCGGGCTGCTCGTGGTCGACGAGGCGCACTGCATCTCGGATTGGGGGCATGACTTCCGGCCGGACTACCGGCGGTTGGCGGAGATGCTCGAGCGGCTGCCGGCGGGCGTCGCGGTGCTGTGCACGACCGCGACGGCCAACGATCGGGTCGTGGCCGACGTCGCGGACCAGCTGCGAGTCGGGCATGCGGGCGAGCTCAACACGTACCGCGGGCCGCTCGGGCGGTCGAGCCTGCGGCTCGAGGTGGTCGACCTCCCGGGGCGCGCGGACCGGCTCGCGTGGCTCGCGACGTGGCTGCCGCAGCTCGACGGCTCGGGGATCGTCTACACGCTGACCAAGCGCGACGCCGAGCTGGTCGCCGAGTGGCTCTCCGCGCACGGGATCGCGGCCGAGGCCTACAGCGGCGAGGTCGAGTCCGAACGGCGCGTGGCGACGGAGGAGCGGCTGCTCGCCAACGACCTCAAGGCGGTCGTCGCCACGAGCGCGCTCGGGATGGGCTACGACAAGCCCGACCTCGGCTTCGTCGTGCACTACCAGGCGCCGGGATCGGTGATCTCCTACTACCAGCAGGTCGGTCGCGCCGGGCGCGCGGTGCAGCACGCCGACGTGGTCCTGCTGCGCGGGCAGGAGGACAAGCGGATCCAGGACTTCTTCATCGAGCAGGCCTTCCCGCCGCGCGAGGTGGTCGATCGGGTGCTCGAGGCGCTGGACGAGCAGGACGGCGCGACGCTGCCGGCGATCCTCGCGCACGTCAACCTCGGCAAGCGGGCGGATCGAGGCGCTGCTCAAGGTGCTGGACGTCGAGGGTGCGGTCGAGCGGCGCGGCACCGCCTGGACAAGGCGAAGCGACTCCGACTGGACCTACGACGCCGAGCGCTACGCCGAGGTCACCGCGCTCAGGCGCTCCGAGCAACAGGCGATGGCGGCCTTCGGCGCCGACGGCCGCTGCCTCATGCGCGCGCTGCAGGAGGAGCTCGACGACCCCGACCCGCAGGACTGCGGGCGCTGCGCCGTCTGCGCAGGCCCGCGCTTCGCGGACCCGCCGGACCCGACGCTGACGCGCGCCGCCACGCTGCACCTGCGCTCAAAGCCGCTGGTGCTCGAGGTCAAGAAGATGGCCCCGGACGAGGACGGCTCGATGCGCAAGCTCGCCGACGACGTGCGCGCCGAGGAGGGCCGCGCGCTCGCGCGGCTCGGCGACGGCGGCTGGGACCCGGCCGTGCAGGCGGGCCGCCGCGCGGGGCGCTTCGACGACGAGCTCGTCGAGGCGGCCGCCGAGCTGCTGCGCGGGTGGTCGGATGCGGCGTGGGTCACCGCGGTTCCGTCGGATCGCAGCGGCTCGCTCGTGCCGGACTTCGCGCGACGGCTCGCGGACGCCGCCGGCCTCCCCTACGCCGATGCGGTGCGAGCGGGCGCAGGAGCGCCCGCCGCAGCGCGAGATGGCCAACTCCGCACAGCAGGTGGCCAACGTGCGCGGGGCGTTCGCCGTCAAGGATCCGCTCCCGGCGGGCGCGTGCCTGCTCGTCGACGACCTGCGCTTCAGCGGCTGGACGCTCGCGATGCTCGCCGGCCAGCTGCGCCGCCACGGCGTCCCGGCGGTCTACCCGCTGGCGCTCGCCACGGCGTTCTGAGGTCAGCCCGGGCTGTAGACGTCGTGCACGCGCAGGCTGGTCGCCGCGTTGCCCAGCGCCACGAGGTCGACCGCGCCGAGGCCGGCGGTGTCGGCGTCGTCTGACCACACCGCCAGCGCGATGGTGTTCGTCCCCTGGTGGCGCAGGATCCCCTGCGGCAGGACGAACACGTGCTGCGGCCCGACGTCGTTGATGTACTGCCCGACGTTCCAGCCGTTGACGAAGATCAGCACGCGGTAGTGGCGCGCCGGGTCGTCGGTGAAGCGCAGTCCGACGGGGACGTCCTGATCGCGCGGCAGGTCGAGCCTGACCCGGGTGCGATACCACGACACGCCGGGCGCCGACTCGCGATGGGGCAGCGACACGCTCTCCCAACCCGAGTCGTCGAAGCCGGGTAGCGACCAGCCGGAGCGCTCGCCGTACAGGCCGCCGTTGTTCTGCGGGCCGCGCACCGCGATCGGCGAGGGCCTCGCCCCCGCGGACGCCCTGGATGCGCCAGCTCACCGGCGCGTCCGAGCCGACCAGCGAAGCGGACAGCAGCCCGCGCGGCGCCTTCTGGGCGTCGTTCTTGCCGCCGTCCTCGTTGTGGCCCATGTTGCGCACGAGCACGGAGATCACGTTGTCCTGGCCCGCCGAAAGCAGGCCCGCCGGCAGCGCCAACGTCGCGCTCGAGTTCTGGTTGCCGCTGGCGGTGCCCGTGCGCACCGTCCCGAGATGCGTCCCGTTGACCCACACCTGCCAGGCGCCCGCCCGCCCGGTGCCGGCGGTCAGCGCCAGCGCCGTCTCGGCGCCGGTGGCCGTGAAGTGCCCGCGGTACCAGACGTCGCCGTAGTGGAAGCCGTAGTCGTCGGTGTAGAGGACCGGCAGCGTCGCGGGCTTCGTGGGGTTGTTGGTCGTGGTCTTGTCGGCCACCGTCCAGGCGGAGTCGTCGAAGTCCGGCCGGGCCTCGGGCGCCTCGACCGAGTACCTCCACGCAGAGAGCGCCGGCAGCTGCACCGGGCGCGGCCCGCCCACGCTCCCGAGCAGCGACCCGGACGCGGTCCGCCGCGCGTGCAGCGGCCGGCCGTTCCAGGACACCGACCGCGCCCGCCCGTCGAAGACCTCGACCGGACCCGAGCTCTCCGTGTCGCCCTTCAGCGCGAGCGCCGAGCCGTGCCACGAGGCGCTGCGCACGAGATACGCGCCGCGCACGAGCACCGGGCCGCGCGTCGTCGCGACGCGCCAGAACGTCGACGCCGTGTCGCTGTCGGCGAGCAACAGCGTCAGGCGCGGCCGGCCGCCCCCGCTGATCGACACCCGCGCCAGCCCGTCGTGCACGTAGTTCAGGCGCAGGTCGCCGCGCGCGCCGTCCCAGGCGACGCCGACGTCGCCGGCGAGCACCTTCACGTGCGGGCGGCTGCGGTAGCGCAGCACGGTCTCGCCGCTCTCGCCGCGCCGCCCGTGCAGCAGCGCCACGTCCGACGACCCCGCGCGCATGTGCGTGTAGATCTCCGACGTCGAGTAGACGAGCCGCTGGCGCTCGAGGTCGTAGCCGGCGGGGAGGATCTTGAAGTCGCGGCCGTTGACCCGCACCGTCGCGGTGTACGTCCCGTCGGGCACCGAGACGGTGAACGTCGTCGTGTCGTCGGTGGCAGCCGTCCCGTTTCCGGCATGGCGCACGAAGTAGAACCGCGACCCGGTGTCGGGGTTCTCCTTGGCCCAGACCCGAATCGCCGGGTTCGAGCTCGCCAGCTCGCCCAGGTCGTCGGTCTTCGCCAGGTCGCGCACCGTCCCGACCATGTAGCCCAGCTGCTTGAGGACCGGGACCTTCTCGGTCAGCTGGCGCTGCTCGTTGAACGCCGCCCCGTAGTCATAGGAGGTGTAGACGACGTTCGGGTCGGCCTGCCAGCCCCAGTTCGTCCCGCCGTAGGTCATGTAGAAGTTCTGCGCGGTGAACTGGTTCTCGATGTTGTTGGCGTAGAACATCCGCTCGAACGTCGGCCCGGTGAGCGCGCGGCAGCGGTCGTATCCGGGTCCGCCCCACGGGTCGAAGGCGCCGCCCTGGAACTCGGCGAAGAAGAACGGGCGGTTGCCGACACCCGGCCGCGGCGGGTTGAACGAGGTGCCGTCGCGCAGGAAGCGGTAGTCGGTCAGGCCGGGGAACGACGTGCGGTTGCAGTCGAAGCCGGCCGGATAGGTGTCGGTCGCGTAGATCTCCGGCGCCCCCGGACCGGCCGACCACAGCAGGTTGCGGCCCTTGTCGTTGTGGAACAGCGGCACGGTGATCCCGTCGCGGCGCGCCGCGGCCTTGAGCTCCTCCATGTAGACGGCGTCGCTGCCGTCGTACTCGTTCTCGATCTGGTAGAGGATCACCGGGCCGCGGCCGTCGGTGAACTGGTGGCGGGCGATGATGCGGTTGACCGCCGAGAACCACTGCTCCCACGCCGCCTGGTAGTCGTCGGCGTTGGTACGCGCTCGGCCGGCCTGCGTCGTCAGCCACGCCGGGAAGCCGCCCGAGTCGAGCTCGGCGTTGACGTACGGGCCGGGGCGGGCGATGACGTAGAGGCCGACCTCCGCAGCGATGTCGAGCAGCCGATCGAGGTCGCGCACGCCGGAGAAGTCGAAGACGCCTGGCGCGGGCGAGTGGTAGGCCCAGCTGAAGTACAGCGACACCGTGTTGAAGCCCGCCGCCTTGAGCTTCTCGAGCTGGTCGCGCCACAGGTCCGGGTTGGGCAGGCGGAAGTAGTGGAACTCGGCCGACCACAGCCACACCCGCTGGCCGTCGAGGCTGAACGAGTAGCGGTCGTAGCTGATGGTGTGCGTGCGGTGGCCCGAGGCGTGCGCCGGTGCGGCGAGCACTCCGGCGATCAGCGCGGCCGCTGCGAGCGATCGGAATGCGCGCCTCATGCCATGACGCTGCATTCCCCCGGCGTTGTGAGCGCTAACACGCGCGTGTTCGGATTCAGCGCGTCGCGTACGATCCGCCGATGTCCGTGGCCGGCAAGACCGCGATCGTCACCGGCGCGGCCACGGGGATCGGCCGCGCGACCGCGCAGCTGCTCGCGCAGCGCGGGGCTCGGGTCGTGGCCGCCGGCCTGCAGCCCGACAGGCTGCGCGAGACGGTGGAGGCGATCACGGGCGCCGGCGGCGAGGCGATCGCGGTCGACGCCGACATGTCCGACCCGGACGCGATCGACCGGGTGGCGGCCCGCGCGCAGGAGGCGTTCGGCGGCACCGACATCCTCGTCAACAACGCCGCGGTCTACCCGCTCGGCCCGTGGCACGAGATGGACGCCGCGCAGTGGGACGCGGTCTTCGCGACGAACACGCGCGGCTACTACCTCATGACGCGGGCCGTGCGCCCGCAGATGCTCGCCCGCGGCGGCGGCTCGGTCGTCAACGTCGCGTCGGTCACCTTCTTCACGGGCAACGCGCTGCTGGCCGCCTACGTCGCATCCAAGGGGGCGGTCATCGGCTTCACGCGCGCGCTCGCGCGCGAGGCCGGGCCGGATGGCATCCGCGCCAACGCCGTCGCGCCGGGCGCCTTCCCCACGGCGGCCACCGCGATCCATGCCGATCAGGAGAAGCTCTGGCGCGACGTGCTGGAAGCGCAGTCGATCAAGCGCCGCGGCGAGGTCGAGGACGTCGCGCGCGCGATCGCGTTCTTCGCGAGCGACGACTCGAGCTTCGTCACCGGCCAGACGCTGCTGGTGGACGGCGGCTGGATGTACAGCTGAGCTGCGATGTGCCGGCTGTTCGGCATGAGCGGCGGCAGCGAGACCGTACGGGCGACGTTCTGGCTGCTCGAGGCGCCCGACAGCCTCGCCGAGCAGAGCCGCAGCGAGCCCGACGGCACGGGCATCGGATGGTTCGACGCCGACGGCCATCCACACGTCGCCAAGCAACCCCTGGCGGCCTACGAGGACGACAGCTTCGCGCGCGAGGCGCGCGAGCTCGAGTCGACGACCTTCGTCGCCCACATCCGCTACGCGACGACGGGCGGCATCGAAGCCAGCAACACGCATCCCTTCGAGCAACGCGGGCGCCTCTTCGCCCACAACGGGGTCATCGAGGATCTCGACCGCCTCGAGCACGAGCTCGGCGACGATCGCGCGCTGGTGAAGGGCGATACCGACTCCGAGCGCTTCTTCGCGCTCGTGACGCGCGAGACCGAGCGCCACGGCGGCGACGTCGGCGCCGGCATCGTCGCGGCCGCGCGCTGGGTGGCGGCGCAGCTGCCCATCTACGCGATCAACCTCGTCCTCGCCAGCGCCGGCGGGCTGTGGGCGCTGCGCTACCCGGACGCGCACGAGCTGTGGGTCCTCGAGCGCGGGCCCGGCGGGCCGCACGGCGGGCGCCACCTCGATGCCGCGAGCGCGGCAGGTCGCGTCCGCGTGCGCTCGGCCGCGCTGGCGCGCCGACCGTCGGTGATCGTCGCCACCGAGCCGATGGACGAGGACCCCGGCTGGCGAGCACTCCAGTCGGGCGAGCTCGTCCACGTGGCGCCCACGCTGGGGGTCCAGTCCACCATCGTGTTCGACCGGCCACCCTCGCATCAGCTGACGCTCGACGACCTGCATCCGCGGGCCGCCGCCGCTCAAGCGCCGCCGCCCGCTACTGAGCGCTGAGCTCCAGGCGCGCGTTGTAGGTGCGCGCCATGTCGTGCGCCCACCGCTTCGCCGGGAAGTCGTCGGACTTGGCGAAGGAGCACAGCCAGTCGGACGGGTCGTCCTCGCGGACCACGAGGAAGCGGTCGGCCTCCTCCACGACGGTCAGCCGATCGCTCACGCGCGTCCGATCGTCACGACGACGTCGCCGTCGCGCACGGTCACCGGATAGCGCCTGAGCGCGATCTCGGGATAGGCCAGGCACTGGCCGGTGGGCACGTGGTACTCCAGGCCGTGCCACGGGCAGGCGATCACCTCGTCGGCCATGACCCAGCGCGGCTTCCAGCCGCTGTCGGCGTCGGCCTTCAGCGTGCCGGTCGCGGTGCGGCCCTCGCACAGCGGCCCGGTCTGGTGCGGGCAGATGTTCGGGAGCGCGTAGAAAGTGCCGGCGATGTTGAAGACGCCGATCTGGCGGCCGTTGGCCCGCACGACCTTGTGCGTCCCCGCCGGGAACTCGGCGAGCCGCCCGACGACGACCTCGGTCACCGGCGGCGCCCCGTCGCATCGATGCCGAACAGCTCGAGCGCGTTCTCGCCGAAGACCTTGCGGCGCTGCTCGGCGGTGAAGGGGACCTGGTTGAGCTTCATCGGGTGGTCGAAGTCGTGGTGCGGCCAGTCCGACGCGAAGATCGTCGTGTCCTCGCCGTCGTAGAGCTCCATGAGCGTGACCAGGTCGCGCAGCCGCTCGGGCTCCTCGATCGGCTGGGTCGCCACGTACACGCGCTTGAGGTAGTGGCTCGGGCGCTCGGTGAGGAACGGGACCTCGCGCCTGCGCTCGAGGTACTCCTTGTCCAGCCGGTTGCAGATGAACGGCATCCACGAGATGCCCGCCTCCGTCACGCCGATCTTCATGTCCGGGAAGCGGACGACGACGCCGGTCGAGACCATCGAGATCAGGTTCGCGATGATCGAGAACGTGTGGCTGGTCGAGTGCCGCGCGAACTCCGTGTCGAAGCCGTGGTTGTTGAAGGGGAACGCCGGCGACGTGACGGTCACGGCATGCAGCAGGACCGGCAGCCGCGCGTTCTGCGCGGCGTCGAAGATCGGGTCGTAGCGACGGTGGCCCCAGAGCGGGTCGAGGCCCGCGCACGGGAGGTAGACCGCCACGATGCTCGGCTCGTCGGCGTAGCGCTCGATCTCGCGCGCGGCGTCCTCGGGGTCCTGCGGGCAGGCGACGAGCGCCCCGAGGAGCGCTTCGTGCTTCGAGGTCCACTGGTCGACGAGCCAGGCGTTGTACGCGCGCGCGAGGGCGGCGGCGTAGTCCGCCTGCGGCAGCACCGGCAGCTTGAGCAGGTGGTCGGGGAAGAGCACGGCCAGGTCGACGTGGATCGCGTTGAGCTCGGCCACCATCTGCTCGGGCGTGTGGACCATCCGCGTTGCCTCGTGCGACGTCGGGAAGCGCGCGGTGAGCGTGCCGTCGCCGCCCGGCGAGAAGCCGGGGATGTCGAGGTAGCGCTCGGGGACGTCGGCGACGTTCTCGAGCGCCACGTCCCACGGCCCGTCGCAGTACGGCGCGAGCGCTCCGGGGCTCTCGTGGACGTGGACGTCGGCGTCGACGATCAGCAGGTCGTGGAGCCGCGCCCCCATCGGACGATCATCGCACGTAGCATCCGGCCCGCCATGGAGGTCGCGCCCGGGATCCACCGCATCGAGGGCGATCTCGGCGAGCGCTACGTCTGCCAGTACCTGCTCGTCGGCGAGGAGCGCACGCTGCTCGTGGACACCGGCCTGCGCGACATGCCCGCCTCGGTGATCGCGCCGTACCTCGACGGCCTCGGCCTTGCGCTCACGGACGTTGACGACGTTGTCATCTCGCACGCCGACGTCGACCACTGCGGCGGCAACCGCTCCTTGCGCGCGCTGGCCCCGGGCGCGCGGCTCCTGTGCGGCGAGCCCGACCGCCCGTGGATCGAGTCCAACGCCGCGATGCTCGCGGGCAACTACCGCTGGTACGAGGCGTACGGCTTCGGCCCGTCGGCCGACGACGTCGCCTTCCTCGAGCGCGAGCTCGGCGGCGACGCGCCGGTGGACGTCGGCCTGCGCGGCGGCGAGACCCTGCGCCTCGGGCCTTCGTGGCGCGTCGAGGTCCTGGCGCTGCCCGGCCACACGCCCGGCCACCTCGGCCTCTGGGACCCCCGCAGCGGCGCGGCGATCACCATCGACGCCGTGCTGTCCGACGGCATCTACGACCGCGCCGGCAACCGCCTCATCCCACCCCGCTACTACTCGGCCCGCGACTACGAGGCGACCATCCGCCGCCTGCGCGCCCTCGACCCGTCGCTGCTGCTCACGGCGCACTATCCGGTGATGGAGCGCGACGCGGCGCGCGAGTTCCTCGATCGCTCGCTGGCGTTCGTGGGCGCGGTCCGCGAAGCGGTCCACGCGGGCGATCCCACGGACCTCTGGGCGCTCACCCAAGCGGTCGACGCGGCGGTCGGCCCGTTCCCGAGCTTCACGCACGAGCTCGCCGCGTCGGTGCGGGCGCATCTGGCGGAGGTGTGATGGGGACCAGGCTCCGCCTGACTCGTTGCCTGACTCGGCCTTGCGAGGTACGCTGACCGCGTAGCGCGTTTTTTGGGACCTCCGGTGACCCAGCAGTACATCGTCGGACAGTTCTCGGTGATTCTCGGGGACCTGCAACCGCCGCCCGGGGAGTGGCTCGCGGCGGTCCGGAGGCTGCGCAGCGAGGTCGAGCGCTGTCCGTTGTCGATGCTCCCGCGGCTCGCGCAGGAAGCCCTAGGTCTGACCGACCGGATCTGCTGGAGTGCTCTTGAGCAGGGAGACGTCAGCGGCTTCCGCGGATACGCGCGGAGCGCCGCCGCGCTTGGCGAGTTCCTCGACAACGCCCGTCTGCTGCAGGAATAGCGCGCCCCCGGCCGCGACAGCGGCGTTGACGGGCGTCCTGAATCTATTCGGCCTGGCCGTACGCTGCGATCTCCGCTCTCTCCTTCTCTGAGAGCTCGCGCGGGGTTTCGCCGTGTGCGAGCTTCTCGCTCTGCACGTGGTGGCGGATCTCATCGACGATTTCGGGGTTCGCGAGCGTGGTCACGTCGCCGACGTCGGCGAAGTTCGAGATGCTGGCGATCACTCGGCGCATGATCTTGCCCGAGCGCGTCTTCGGCATGTCCGTGACGATCCACACGTTCTTCGGGCGCGCAATCGACCCGATCTCCTTGACGATCATCTGAGAGACCTTCTCCGCGACGTCGTCACTCGGCTGGATCCCTGGCTTGAGCGCCACGTACATCTCGACGATCTTGCCGCGCACGTCGTCGATCACCGGGACCGCGGCCGCCTCGGCGATCTCCTCGACCATGATCGCGGCCGACTCGAGCTCCTTGGTCCCGAGCCGGTGCCCGGCGACGTTGATCACGTCGTCAACCCGTCCGAGGATCCGGAAGTAGCCGTCGGCCGACTGCACCGCGCCATCCCCGGCGAAGTACGGCCAGTCGTGCCAGTCCGTGCTGTCCTTGTCCTTGTTGTACTTCGCGTAGTAGGTATCCACGTACCGCTCGGGCTGTCCCCAGATCGTCTGGAAGGACCCGGGCCACGGGTTTCGGATGCAGATGTTGCCGGCCTTGCCCGAGCCCTTCGGGACCTCCGCGCCGGTCTCGTCGTAGATCACCGGGTAGATGCCGAGGACCCCCGGGCCGCAGCTGCCTGGCTTCATCGGCTGCAGCCCCGGCAGCGTGCTGCCCAAGAAGCCGCCGTTCTCGGTCTGCCACCAGGTGTCGGTGATCGCCGCCTCGCCCTTGCCGACGAAGCTGTGGTACCAGCGCCACACATCGGGCTCGATCGGCTCGCCGACGGTCGTCATCGTCTTGAAGTGATTGCTGTACTTCTCGGGTTCGTCGGGGCCAAGCTTGCGCAGCATCCGGATCGTCGTCGGGGCGGTGTGGAAGATGTTCACCCCGAGCTTCTCGGCGATCCGCCACGGCCGCCCAGCATCGGGGTACGTCGGCACGCCCTCGTACATCACGCTCGTCGTGCCAAGCGACAGCGGCCCGTAGACGATGTAGGAGTGGCCGGTGATCCAGCCGATGTCGGCAAAGCACCAGTACGTGTCGTCCGGGTGGATGTCCTGGTAGTACTTCGCCGTGCCGGTCACGTATGACAAGTAGCCACCGGTCGAGTGCTCGCACCCCTTCGGCCGGCCGGTCGTGCCGCTCGTGTACATCAAGAACAGCGGAGCCTCCGACGGCATCGACACCGGCTCCACCCGCTGGCCGCGGTAGTTCTCGAGCGGCTCGTCGATGAAGAAGTCGCGTCCCTCGACCATCGGGCTCTGCGAGTGGTACTCGCCGGGGATGCGCCGCCACACCAGCACCTTCTCGATCTCCTGACCCTCCGCACGCGCGGCCGCGATCGCCTCGTCGGCCTTGACCTTGTGATCGAGCAGTTCGCCGTTTCGGGAGTAGGCGTCCATCGTCACCAGGATCTTGCTCTGCGAGTCGGCGATCCGGTGCCCGCAAGCAGCGCCCGCGAACCCGCCGAACACCTCGCAGTGGATCGCGCCAATGCGAGCGCAAGCCAGCATCGAGACCGGCAGCTCGGGCACCATCGGCAGATGGAACGTCACCCGGTCGCCCATCTGCACGCCGGCGAAATCACGCAGCAGAGCCGCGAACTCGTTGACCCGCCCGTGCAGATCCTCGTAGGTGATCTCCTGCGTCTCCTCGTCCTCGCGCTCTGGCACCCAGATCAGCGCGTTCTTGGCGCCGCGGGCCTCGAGGTGGCGGTCCACGCAGTTCACGCACGCGTTCAGGCGCCCGCCCACCCACCACTTCCAGAACGGCGGGTTGCTCGTGTCCAGAATCGTGTCCCACCTGCGGTCCCACGTGAGCATCTCCGCGTAGTCGATGAAGCAATCGGGGTAGTGCTCCTCACTGAACCGCTCGAGGATCGCCGGATCGCTGGCGTTCGCCTGGGCGACGAACGATGGCGGCGGCGGGTAGTACTCCTCCTCCCGCCAGTGAACCGCGATCTGCGCCTCGGACAGGGCCGCCTCGGCGACCTCCGCGCTCGACCTTGCGTGGTCCTCTGCTCCCATTGCTCAACCTCCTAGGAGGGTCTGGGGAAACGATTGGCGAGAGTCGCCATGATGCGGCTCGCTCGGTTGGTCGGCGACATACTGCGGGCCTTCAGTAAGCGAGCGGATACCCGATGGGGTCGCCCTTCACGCCCATCCATGATGCGCTGAACCTCGTCCTCCAGCGAATCGGCACTCCTCTCCGCTCGGATCTGCAAGAGCCTACGAGAACCGGACGAACGAGGTCAAGCCTCGCGCCCGAGTCCGGGCGCAGGCGAGCTTGGCGGTCTCAGCTCGGCGTGGAGCCGGCGCGAACATGGACATCGGAGCAGTTGGCGAGCGTGCCCGTGTCGCAGCGAGAGCAGGGCCCGGGGACCTGACGGTCGGGGGTCCTGCAGCGGCAGTCGGCCCCGACTCGCCGGCGGCGTGCGCAGGCACCGGGGAGCTGGCCGACGCCGGCGCTGGCGCGCGTCCGTTCGAAAGCGCAAGCACCTCTGCGAGGGGCGGTCCGACGGCGTCGGAGACGAAACCCCTGCAAACTGCGGAAGCCCTCTGTCGGACTCGAACCGACGACCCCTTCCTTACCATGGAAGTGCTCTACCAACTGAGCTAAGAGGGCGAAAGTCCTGCAAATTCGTATCGCACTCGAAGCCGGAGCGAGGGCTTGCGAGCCGCCCATACAGGTCTGATACAGGTCGCGGTGAGCTTTTGGCCACCGCGGCTGCTGTGCCAGCCGGCGAGGAGCGATCCGAACAGCGGGTCCATGCGCAGCCCAGTGTAACCCCGCGCAGCGCACGAGCACCGCATGCCTCCGCGGCGGGTAGTCGACGCGCCGACCGCAGCGCGCCCCCACGGCTCAAGCCACGCGCAGGTGACGCAGTCCGCGCCTGGCGGCCCCGACGGCCCCGTCGAAGCTGAAGTCGTCTGGCAGCTCGTCACGCACGTCGAGCTCGTACAGGTAGTGGCGGTGGATCATCGCCGTCGACGTCCCGCAGTCGTCGGCGATGCGCTTGATGTCCTCGCGCGCGAGAACGCGCAGCGAGATGTGCCCGCGGCGCAGCGAGTACGGCGTCACCTTCTGCAGGAACGACAGGTCGGCGTCGCGCGCGGCGGCGACGCGCCCGCACGCCTTGATGTCGCGGATGAAGTTGTGCTGCTGCTCGAGCGTGTAGTGGCCGTCGAGTGCGGCGCCCGGGATGATGAAGTCGTCGTCACCCGCCGGGAAGCCCTCGGCGGCCAGGCGCGATCGCCAATCGCCCAGCTCCTCGTGCAGCCAGGCGCGCATCGACATTGTCCGCACGCCTTCTGCGGTCTTCGCGGCGGCGATGATTCGCCCGACTGGCTTGGCGGATCCCGGCGGCCCCATGGCCTTCGTCAGGACCTGCGCGACGCGAAAGCGCCCGCGGCTCACCTGGCGAAAGGTAGCCCCGAAGAGCTCCTGCGGGCGCAGCCCGAGGCCGTAGAGCATCGACACGGCGATCGCGTCGCGCGCCGGCATCCATAGCGGCCGGCCGGGCGTACGCCGATCGAGCGCACCGCGATGCAGCGCTGCGAAGGCTTCGGGTGAGATCGCCCACGCCTTCCGTCGCTCCGCACCTTCGTGATGGCCGACCGGGCTTGCCTCGCTACCAGACAGACGGCGTGACCGGCGTCGGTTGCGACGGATGCTGCGCGCGCCGTTCGCACGCAACCGGCCCATCTCGACGCCCCATCCGAACGCTGACGACAGGACCTTGCGGGCGTTGTCGCGCGTTGGCTTGCCGACTCCCGCCGCAGCCATCTGGCCGAGCAGCTCGGTCACCGGGCCCGGCAGCTCGAACTGCTCGAGCGGCCGGTGTCCCGCCCGCGGGCGCACGTGCTTGTTGTAGACGTGCAGGTAGTTGATCGCCGTAGACGTTGCCAGCTCCGGCCCCGCGTCGAGCCGGAACCAGTCGACCATGAAGTCGTGCAGCGTCTCGACCCGCTCGCCGGCGATGCCCGCATCCGCGTCGAGGAACTCGCGCAGCCTTCCTTCGCTGCGTGCCTGCTCCAGCTGGCGGAACCACGCCGTCGCGTGGCCGCGGCGGAGGAAGCCGCCGCGCGTACGGTCGACGCCGTGCTCGTCGCTGTAGCCGATGCGCCAGCGGCGACCGTGCTTCGTTTCGTAGGACGTGGGAGTACGCGCCATCTTGTCCTATCGACGGTAGGTAGCCGGGGTCATCCTGGTCAAGCGAGGTCGGGAAGCGTGATCGGGTCGGGCGAGTGCGGCACCTCGCTCCCGCGGCGCGGTCGCCGGGAGGTGGTCCGCTTCGGCCGCCGCTCCTTCCGTTCGGCGGATTCCGCACCGCCGCTTGCGGGCCGTCGCGTCGCCCACTCGTACAACGCGCTTCGCCACATCACGAGCTTGCCGCTGTTGGGCTGCCAGGCCTCCAGCTCGCCCCTGGCGATCGCGCGGCGCAGCGTCGTCTCCGAGAACGGCACGAGTGCCACCGCTTCGGAGAGCGACATCAGCCGGTCGTCGCCGGCATCCAGGCCATCGCGATGCGTCATGCAGTTCCCTCGATCGCGGCGTCGTCTACCTCGATGAGCAGGTCGAGCAGCAGGATCCGGGT
>CAVXTB010000014.1:0-199034 GCA_963764585.1 uncultured Actinomycetes bacterium | reverse complement strand
ATCGCCCAGACCACGCTGCGCTCCGTGCTCGGCAAGGCCGACCTCGACACGCCGCTCGCCGAGCGCGAGCAGCTCAACGAGAGCCTGCAGCAGATCATCGACGACCAGACCGACCCGTGGGGCGTCAAGGTCACCACGGTCGAGATCAAGGACGTCGGCATCCCGCAGGGCATGCAGCGCGCGATGGCGCGCCAGGCCGAGGCCGAGCGCGAGCGCCGTGCGAAGGTCATCAATGCCGAGGGCGAGTTCCAGGCCTCCGAGCGCCTCTTCGACGCCGCCGAGATCATGAGCGGCAACCCCGCCGCGCTGCAAGCTGCGCTACCTGCAGACCCTGCTCGAGGTCGGCACCAACCAGAACTCGACCATCGTCCTCCCCGTCCCGATCGATCTCATCAAGCCGCTCATGCAGACAGTCGAGGACGGCGCCGACCGCCGCGCCCGCAGTCCGCAGCGGCCCGCATGGCGGCGCGCGAGCACGAGCGCTGAGCTCTCGACGGGGAGGAAAGCGCCGCGAGCGTGCCCGAGACCGGCGCGGGCGAGACAGACCTGCCGCGGGAAGCGGAAGACGGCTCCACCGGGTAGGCGGGCACCATGGAGCTCTTCGTCCTCGTGGCCCGGCTGCTGCTCGGCGGGCTCTTCTTCGGCCACGGCACCCAGAAGCTCTTCGGCTGGTTCGGCGGCCACGGGCCTCGACGGCACCGCCGGGTTCTTCGAGTCGCTCCGCCTGCGTCCCGGCCGCCAGCACGCCATCGGCCGCCGGCGCGGCCGAGGCAGGCGGTGGCGCGCTGCTCGCCGCCGGGCTTGCCACTCCAGCCGGGGCGGCGGCGGTGACCGGCGTCATGGCCATGGCCATCCGCACCGTCCACGCGCCCAACGGCCCGTGGGTAACTGAGAACGGGTGGGAGTACCCCGCGGTCATCATCGCCACCGTGGGCTGACTCATCGCCGACGCTCGGTCCCGGCCCCGTCTCCCTTCGACGCCGCGCTCGGCAGCGACCGCAGCGGCCCGGGCTGGGCCATCGCCGGCGCTCGCTGCCGGCCTTAGAGCCTCGGCGCATGATGCTGCGCGACTGGCAGCGTCCCGTGCCGCAGCCGGAGAGCCCCCGAGGGCCTACCGCCTTTCGAACGCCAACCGCACGCCGAGGCCCACCAGCACGGCGCCCGTGAAGCGCTTCACGCGCGCCATCCACGGGCCCTCGACGAACACGCTGCACAAGACACGCGAGCTCGTCTGGGCGTAGCGGCTACCACGTACTCTCTCGCAGAGAAAGCCCCGCGCCCGCGGGCCTTCTTGCCGTCTTGAGCCGATGTGCAGAGGGTTCGTTGGTACCGCCGCCAACTGGCGACACGGCGCACAACCACAACGGACCGACCTCGAAAGGCCTTGGCCGCCCTGCCGCCGCCGCGGACTCGCTCTCGCCGGGACACCTGGCGGTCACGCGCAGACGGATGTGGCCGTCGGAGAGGCCGTCAGGACGTACCGGCGCCGCTCGAGGTCGAGCGTCCGCGGGTGCGCAAGGCGCAGGCGTTGGGGATGGGCGACGAACGGTCGGAAGCCGGCTCCGCTGCGGTGGCTGTGAGTCAAGACCGGACTCTCATCCGGGGATGCGAACGGATCGACAGGTCTAAACTGAGGGTGGGCGTGAGGTTTGTCCTTCGCTGCTCTCCAACCTTGCGCGCCTAGCTCCTGAGGGCGGCGGGAGAGCGGTGCGGCATGACCAAGGACAACCCGAGCGGCCTGTGGGGGGCCCAAGAGCGCGCCCGCGAGGCGATGGTGCATGCGAGCAAGGTGAGGGAGCGGGCGAAGCGAGCGCTCCGCGTAGCCGCAGCGCGTGAGCGAAGCGCCGCGCGACACGATCGCCATGCCGAAACGCTGGAGGCTCACGGGGCGATGCGGGCAGCCGCCGCCGAGCGGCGTGACGCGCGGTTGGACCGCGACGCCGCGGACGCTGAGCGCGAGCGCTAGCGCCGTTCGATCAACGAGGGGTGTCCTTCGCGACGAGCCGCAGATCACCCGCCGCGCGGCCTGACTGGCAGCGCAGCGAACCCATATGCCATACGACAAAGGAGCCCAACCCATGCTTATCCGCTTCGATCCATTTCGCGAGCTCGACCGGCTCACCGAGCAGCTCGCGTCCACCGCGACGCGCGTCCCGCGGGGGTTCCCGATGGACGCCTACCGCCGCGGCGACCGGTTCATCGTCGAGTTCGATCTGCCGGGCGTCGAGCCCGCGTCGATCGATCTGACCGTCGAGAACAACGTCCTGAGCGTGCGGTCCGAGCGGCGCTTTGAGCCTCGCGAGGGCGACGAGGTGGTCGTGGCCGAGCGCCCGCACGGGACCTACACGCGCCAGCTCTTCCTCGCCGACACGCTCGACTCCGAGAACGTGCAGGCCAACTACGAGCACGGCGTGCTGACGCTCACGATCCCGGTCGCCGAGGCGGCCAAGCCGCGCCGCGTGCAGATCGGCGGCGGCCAGGACACCCAGACGATCGAGCCGCTGACGGCCGGCGGCGCCGAGGCCATCCCCGCCGGGCAGCCGGTCTCGACGCCCGAGCAGGCGGCGCCGACCGACGAGAGCTGAGCTCCCGCCCTGCGGACGCGCGCCTGCGACCCCGCAACCTGCGGCGGCGACGACCACCGCTCGGCCGCGGACGTCGCGTTGCCATCACGCGGCTTCACCGGCTGAGCGCTCCGGCGAGCCATCCCCCACCGCCCCGACCTCGCTTGGGACCCGGATAATCGACCGCCGCGCAACGCCCGATCGCCGACACCCGGCCGTGCGACGCCTCTGGTGCTGAGCCGGAGTGCGCGCCATCGTCATCGGAGGAGCCGGCCCGCGGTACTTGCGTGCGGCGCGTCAAGACTACGATCTGTTCGTGCGCCTCCAGCACCCATCGCGGAGGACCCTCGCGGTGATCGCGCCGTCGGGGGACGGCGACCACCAAAACCGTCGCCGCGACTGAGGCGGCCCGCGATCCGCCGCCGCAGCCGCAATCATGAGCGACTCTCCCCTCGTCCCCGGCCCGGTCTACGGCCTGCGGTCGTGGTGTGTCGCCGGAGCGCCGGCCACGAGCGCCTCTACGGGCCCCATCGCAGCACGCCGTGGCCGTCCGGCGGCGCGCTGCTCAAGGCCGAGTGCTCCGCGACGCCGCCGCACGAGCCGCCCAGGACGGCATGCGCCTGCGGGCTGCACGCGTGGCACCCGAGCCGCGCCGCCGCGCGCCGCGTGTGCGGCATCCGGCGCGAGGAGCCGGGAATCCTCGAGGCCTGGGGCGCGGTCGAGGTGCACGCCGATGGGTTCCGCGCCGAGCGCGGGCGGCCGCACGCACTCGTGCTGCTGCCCACCGGCAACGCCCGCCGGCTCGAGCGGCTGGCTGGGACCTACGACGCCGAGCTGCTGCGCTTGGACGGGCCCGACGCGCTGCTCGCCCACTGCCGCGATCGCGGCCTGGGCCTCGCCGAGGGCGTCGTCGCCGAGCTCGTGGGCACCGAGTGCCTGCCTGCCGGCCGCCGTGAGCGCCGCCGCCGACGGGTGCTGACCGCCGTCGCGGTGGCCGCGCTGCTGGTCCTGGGCGGCGTCGTTATCGTCGTGGACCCCGGCGCAGAGCACGGCAAGGTGCTCCACGGACGCAGCGGCGAGGTCCGCGTCCCCTGACGGGTTCTCTGTCGATAGTCGACCACGACCGACGGCTGCTCGCGCAGAGGCGAAAACGACCGCCGGGCAGGAGTTCCTGGACACCCGCAGCCCCCTCACCGCCGCAAGCCCGGACCGCTCCCTCCGTGGGCAAGCGGGGGTCGAAGTCAGAGGCGAGGAGACACCCGCATCATGAATAGGAGCAGTGGTACTGACGCTTGCGTCGCGTCCGTGCGACCGCTTCGAATTTCTCGCCCCTCGAATGATGAAAGCCGGTGGACACGCGCCGTCCGTCGCGAACGCCCGTACCGGACGCCTTCTGGTTAGGCCACGCCGGGGCGGACCGGATGACGAAGCCCGCCGGTCAGGCGGGCGTGTGGAAGTCGCCTCCGCAGATCCCTTAGACGCCGCGGCCGCGGGACTTGGCCGCGCGCTCGGCCGCCCGGAGGCGGCGGATCTGCTCGAAGGGCTTCCGGTCGAAGGTGGTACGTCGTTGCCCAGCCCGCCGAGAGTTGCTTGGTTTGGAGCAGGGTCCCGCCGGCCGTCGTGACGTACGCAGCAGTCGCCCATGGCGGTCGTAGGTGTCTTGCGTCGGATCGGTCTGCAGCGTCACCGTGCGGCCATCCCCGCCGTCCGCATCGAAGAGGCCGTCACCGTCGGTGTCCTCAGGAGGCGAGAAAGCCAGATCGAACGTGTTCTTGGTCCTCGCTATGCCGCGACGACCGGGCGCGGACGCGGCGGTCGTCACGGCGACGGCGACCCATCGGATCTCGTCGAGCATCCGTGGGCTTTCGCGGTTGGCGTGCACAGCCGGCACGCGTCGAGCCTTAGGCCGTTGGTGCTGTGATCGCGGGCGCGGGTCGCTCGCCGAGGTCGGTGGCGATCAGGTCCTCGATCGTCTCGCGGCGTTCGCAGGGGCGCCATCCGCCTCGGTCGCGCGCGATGACTGCCGGGCGCAGGTCGCCTGACTGTGTCGATTGCGACTGGTTGTAGGCACCCACGCGGCGAATCAGCAGGACCTCGCCCTCGGCAACCGCCGGCAGCTCGACGCGTGGGTGCAGGATCTCGAGATGCGCGCACAGCGCGCCCGCGATCAGGGCCGGACCGACGGATGGGCCGGTGGCGTATGGCGCGTCGACGTGCGGCCAGCGCCACCGGACGCCGGGCAGCAGATCCGTACCGGCGTCGACGACGACGCATCGCGTTCCGTCCGACAGGCGCTTGACCGCCCGCACGGTGCAAGCGAGCTCGACGGCCTCGCCCACGATCGCGCGCCCCGGTTCGGCCAACAGCCGACCCTCGAAGCCCACCGCGCCGAGTGCGCCCGCGACGGTTCGCGCGTACAACTGTTCGTCGGGCGCGGGGGGCATGCCGCCGCCGACGTCGACCACGGGCACGCCGAGTCGAACGGCGAGCGACGCCACGAGTCGCGTCGCCGCCGCGTAGCGCTCGGGCGGCTGAGGCCAGCGCGTGACAACGGCCTCGGTGAACTGCCCGACCTGTGAGAGCGGACGCTCGAAGCCCGTGACAGGCAGGTGAAAGGCGAGCGCCTCCAAGCGCAGACCGCGGGCGGCGGCGTCGCGGTGCGCCGCGGTCACCTTGGCGTCAGGCACGCCGTAGTGGCTCGGGCCGTGGCCCACCGCAGCCGTCTCGACGCGCAGGCCCAGACGGCGCACTCCGGCGGCGGTCGCGCGGCGCAGGTCATCCTCGCTGTCGGCGACGACCAGCGCCCCGTCGCGCGCGGCGCTCTCAAGCAGGCCCACCGACTTGTACGGTCCCTGGACGATGATCCGCTTGCCGGGGGCGCGCACGACCGTCCGCGCGAGGACGTACTCGGCCTCGCAGGCGACCATGTGACCCGCGCCCGCGGCGGCCAACGTGCGCAGGATCGCCGGCATGCGGTTGGCTTGGTAGCAATAGGCGACCTCCACCTCCGGCCAGACGTTCTCCCACGCGGCTGTGAACGAACGCCAGCGGTCACGCAAGACATCGAGGTTCGCGAGCCACAAAGGTGACCCATGCTCGCTCAACACGTCCGCCACGCTCACGCCCATGCGGGCCCTCCGTCAACCTGGGAACCGACCCTACCCCTTCCGCTCGGCACTCGTCAGAGGCTCGCCCGCTGAGCCGATCGCGCCTGTCGGGCCCGGCTCGCTGTGCGCGCGAACGATGGGGTCAGATGCCGGTGATGACAGGCCTCCAACCCGCGGCTCCTCGGGCAACTCGCGCTGCTCGCCGAGGAGGGCACCTCGACCGCGCGGCAGACGCGCTGGACATCGCCCTCGTCGCTGTCGCGCGCGGTTCGCCAGCTCGAACGTTGGGAGCGAGGCCGGAACCGCAGAACGCGATCGCCCGATCGCCATCGGCGGCGGCCGCCACCTCCCGCAGCGAAGCGCGGTGCGAGCTTGGCGAGGCAGCGGGGGCGGCCCACGCCGGCGCTCACACGGCCGACGCGGCCACTGCATCAACGCCGTCGGGCAAGTGGGACTCGGCCCGGATCAGACGACTTACGCGTACAAACAGTCCTCGACAGGCACCGCGTTGTGCAGATCGGGCCCGCGACGGCGCCGCAGTCGCTCGTCCACACTTGCGGTAGCGAGTCGACGGTCGATCGGGCACCGGCGGACGCCTGCATCTCGACGGATGCGGGCTTCTTCGCTCGCAGCGAGCGCACGCCCGCTCCGGACGACCGATGAAAGTCAAGGGTCCGGGGACAACTTTCGGGCTGGTTTGGGAGATCAGATCGGTCGCGGATGGGGCGCGGAGGCCGCGGATCGCCTGCTGTGGGGTCGGTCGGGCTGGTGGGAGCCCGCTGTCGGGCCGCTCGGCGCCGGTATTTGCGCAGGGAAGCTCAGCGTCGGGGTGGTCGACGGCGGTGAGGCGCGTTAGGTTGTGATTGGGCGCGAGCCGATGACGTGTCGAAGTGCAGGCGTCTGGGGCTTTAGTGACCTGCCGCGCGACGTTGCCCTTCGAGGGCCACTGTTATGCGCGCCCCGGTGTCACGCTCGCGCCCACCTTCGCGGGCTTGGCTGCCTTGGCCGTCTGCGGCCTGGCTGCTTGCCAGTCGCGGACCATTCGCGTGTAGGAGGCCTCGGCCTGTTGGGCGAGCTCGCGCTCGGCGTGGCGCATCCGCTCGCGGGTCGCCCACACGCCGGTCCGCTTGCCCCTCAGCGCCGGGGCGCCGGCGGTGATCTCGAGCAGCCGCAGCTTCTTGGCGGTCAGCGACGGCTGCTGGTGGGCGTAGTCCTCGCCGCGCGAGAGTAGGCACCAGAACAGGGTCGCGAGCTTGCGCGCCGACGCGACGACGGCCTTGCCGTGGCCGCGGCGGGCGCGGACCCGCTCATAGAACGCGTGCAGCGGGCCGGGCTGACCGACGACGCTCCATGCCGCCTCGACCAGCGCCCAGCGGGCCGACGCCGACCCGCGCTTGGAGATCCGCCCGCCGCGGGCGGGGTCGCTGCCCGACTGGCGAACCTTCGGGTCAAGCCCGAGATAGGCGACCAGCTGCCGCGAGGTCCCGAACCGGCGGATATCGCCGATCGCGGCCAGAAACGATGCCGCGCAAATCACGTTGACCCCGGGCACGGTCATCAACCGCCGTGCGTCGGCCGAGCGCAGCGCCTCGCGGGCGATCAGCCGCTCGACCTCGGCGATCTCTGAGTCGAGGAACTCGATGTGACGCATCGCGCCATGGACCGTCTCTGCCTCCTCGACGGGCAGCTCAAGCTCGCGCAGCCAGTTGCGTCCCTTGACCCCGAACAGGTCCGAGACGGGCGGCTTGCCCTTCAATCGGCGCATCAGCACCGCGTGGATCTCGTTCTTGGCGCGCGAGCGCGAGCGCACCAGCTGCTCACGGCGTGCCAGCCGGCGGCGCATCACCCGGCAGCGCTCGTCGGGCATCCACACCGCGTCGAGCTCCCCGGCCCACAACAACCTCGCCAGCGTGCGCGCGTCAAGCCGGTCGGTCTTCGCGCGCGCCTGGCGGATCCCCGTGTCGTCAGGACTCACGACGACCACCCGGCGCACATGCCCCTCGAGGATCCTGGCGATCTCCCACGCCCCGCCGGTCACCTCCAACGCCACCCGATCCCGCGGCCCGAGGCTCCGGGCGAACAGCTCAAGCGCGTCCGGCGACGTCTTGATCCGCCCCGCCGACCGCACCACCCCCGCCTCGCAGATCGCGACCTCGCAGAAATCGCGGTGCACGTCTAACCCGATCGCCCTACCGACCGACCCGCTCACGACAACCTCCTCGCGTCGATGACGAGGGAGAACCAGCGGGCGAACAACAACGACCGATACGTGCTCACGGCACAACCCGGGCAAGTCGCAGGGGCGGCCAAAAGAGACAAGCCCGCGCTCGAAGCGCATCGTCCAAAGCGGCCTGCCCGACAACGTTCTCCCAGAAAGCCCCTGTCCCGGTCACCCGACCGTAAGGTCAGGACCGGACAGCAACCCTCCGAGCACGATTTTCATGCCCCGACACGCGAGCGCGCCGTCCGGGCGCGTGCGGACGACCGCAACCGCGGGCGAAAGCGGGCGCAAACCAGGCCCGGGTCGACCGTCTCTTGATGTCCCAAGCGTCGCCGAGCGGACCCTCCCCCACCGGGACGGCCATCGGTGGACGCCCGCCGTGTGAGAGGACGACGGCCCGCCGACGCCCGCCGCCACGCAATCGGGCTGCTCGATATCGGCGCCCGCGGGAGGCGCCATGGTCGTCCTCAACCAGCAGCCGGCGCCCCGTCGAGCCCGGCGCGACGACCCGATCGCCTTGCTGATCGAATAGCCCCGGGCTGAGGGTCGCGGAACCCCGACCTGGCGGGCACCCGCAGCCTCGGCTCGACGCGACGTGCGGTTCTGCCTCGATGCGGAGAGGCTTCGTCCTAGCAATCCCGTACGTAGCTGATGCCGCAATTTCGGCGCTTCTTACCGCGATGATCTCGACTGTCGCTCGCCTCGCGCTCTCGCTCTCGCTCTCGCCTGTCGCCCCGCCGGCGACGCGGCACTTCGCCTCGAAGCTGCGGCGCGGCGAGGCGCTGCGGTGACCGGCGTCACGGCAGCGCAGCTTCTTACCGCCGAGCAGCTCGCCGAGCGCTGGCAAGTGCCGGCGAGCCACGTGTATCGCCTCACGCGGGACGGCAAGATCCCGGTGGTCAAGCTGGGGCGCTACTACCGCTATCGCGTTGACGCGATCGAGCGCTTCGAGCTCGGTGAACTGGACCGGCGCCGTGAGGCGGCGTAGGGTCCGCGCGGCAACGAAGCGGGCCGGGGTGTTGGCGCGCCGCCAGGCCGCGGCCCAAGACCAGAGGAGCGTCATGAGCAGCGGGCACGCCACCGGCCACGTGCGGATCATCGAGCGTAAGAGTGGCCCAATCGCGTACGCCAAGCTCAAGCTGCCCGATGGCACGGAGCCGCAGCGCCGGCTGGGGAGGCTGTGGAAGAAGCGGACACCGCCGCCTCCGGGCTACGTCACGCCCAGGCAGGCCGAGGCGAGGCTCGAGGCGATCTTGGCCGGCGATGACCCGCTGGTCAACCTGTCCCCCAGCCACGTGACGTTCAAGGGGGCGTGCGCCGAGCGGCTGCGCTACCTGGAGCACGACAAGCAGCGCAAGCGCTCCACGATCAACGACTACAGCAACGTCATCGACCACGATCTCCTCCCCTACTTCGGCGAGGACACACCCGTGGAGGACATCACCACCCGCGACGTTGACGCGTTCAAGGACCAGCTCCTCAAGCGCGTGTCGCACCGGACCGCGCAGAAGGTCCTCGTCATCCTGCACGGCATCATGGCCCGCGCCAAGCGCAAGGGTTGGATCACCTCGAACCCGTGTGCGGACGCCGAGAAGGTCACGGTCAGGCGCTCCGAGGACTTCAACGTCCTGAGCGTCGAGCAGGTTGCCGCGGTTGGGCGAGAAGCTGCCACACCGCTGCTGCGGGCGGTCATCCTGACAGCGGCGTTTACCGGGCTGCGGATGGGCGAGCTGCTGGCGCTGCGCTGGCGGCACGTGGATTTCGCCAACCGCATCCTGCACGTGCAGCGCAACTACGTGGAGGGCGAGGAGGACAGCCCGAAGAGCCACCGGCGGCGCAGCGTGCCGCTCTCAGATCAGGCCGTGCTCGCGCTCGACGCACTCAGCCGCCGCGAGCACTTCACGAGCCCTGCCGACCTCGTGTTCTGCGACGAGGTTGGCGGGCACCAGGACGACAACGTCGTCCGCGACGAGTTCTACGAAGCGCTCGATGCCGCCGAGCTCGGCCACCTGCGTGACCAGGACGAGCCGATCGTCTTCCACGACCTGCGGCACACGTTCGGCACGCAGTGCGCGGCCAAAGGCATAGATCTGCGCAAGATCCAGGCATGGATGGGCCACGCCGATATCCAGACCACGATGCGCTACCTCCACTACGTGCCGGCGCACGACGACGCGGCGAGGCTCACGGCCGCATTCACGGCCGAAAACGTGCCCCGAGATGTGCCCCGAACTAGCGACATGCCCCCGCAAACCAGCGCAACTGAGCGCGCCTGATTTGGCTAACTGAAGCCAAGTCGCAGGGGTGCGCTCCATCTCATAATCCGTCAGATCCAGGTTCGAGTCCTGGCGGGCCCATGCGGTAGCTCACGTAGCCTGGGACCAGCGCGGCTCCTTCGTCGACTGCCTCGACCAACTCGCCGGCCGCTACTTCACCGACGCCGCCGACCGCACCACCTATCTGCATGCCGCCAGACTGATCGAGGCGAGTCGCGCCGCCGAACTGCGCGTCGACCTGTCGCACGTAGCCGCGCTCAAGGTCCTCACGGACAGCACCGTGCTCCGCGAATTCAATCGGCAGGCGACCGCCGAAACCGAGGACAACGCCACTTAGCCGTACGTTGCCGACGTCGCCTAGCGTGGCGCTACTTCTCGACCGCGCGGCCCAGCGCCGCCATCGAGACACCAAGCGCGACCGCGATCCGCCGGACCGTCTTCCACGTGGGGTTTGTCTCGCCGCGCTCGATCCGCGCCAGCGCACCGACCGTCAACCCGCGTCATGGGCGAGAGCCTCCTGCGAGCGGCCATCCTTGGCCCGCAGCGCGCGCAGGACGCGGGCCAGCTCGGGATCAGGTGGCGAGGCCGGAGGAATCATGAACAGGCTGCAGACTGCCCATTCTCTGTGCAAGGCAGTTGACGCCTATCACTTACGCACGAGCATGACCTGGCACCGGCTACGCACGAACCATCCCATCCCCCGTCAAGCGTGCGAAGGCCGTAACCACATGCAAAGCGCCCCGGGCGACGCTGATGACGTCCCCGGGGCTGGCACAGGAGGCAAGGCTCCTATGCAGGATCACCCTAACCCGGGCGCCCCGTCGGGCGCCCCCTCCCCCCAGTCGGTGCAGCATCGCGTGCAGCGGTGGGTGCTGCTGGAGCTGGTCACCGCGCCGCCGCCGGAGCGCGACGCGATCGCAAAGCTCGCATGGGGCCTCAGGGAGCTTGAGGCCGACGTCGAGGCCGCCGTCGATGCGCTCGTGCACGCCGGTCTCGCGACCCGCGACGGCGATCGGGTCCGCCCGACCGCAGCGGCGCTGCGCTTTGACGACTTGTGGCCGGTGCGCACATGACCGCCGATGACGAGCGGTCGGTGGCCGAGCGCGAGGACACGCTGCAGGAGGCCGTGCTGGCCTTGTTGCTGCTCGCTCATCCCGCCCAGCGGTCGGTCGAGGAGATCGTTCGCGAGATGACCGATCGCCCCGACGAGTTCGGGGCGCGCGACGCGATCAACAATGCCATCCGCGACCTGGCGGGCGCCGGCCTGGCGCACCGTCACGGCGCGTTCGTCTTCGCCACGCGCGCCGCGGTGCGCTTCGACGAGCTGCGCATCTGAGCGATGAGCGACCCAAACGACGGCGGCGGCGAGCCGCCTCGCCGCCGCCGGCCCGTCAGCGAGCCGGTCGGCGCCTACTCGGTCATGCGCACCGTCCACGCGCTCGAGCGGTTGGCCTTCCGGCCGCTGTCGGCGCCCGAGCTCGCCGCCGCGCTGCAGATCCATCAGCGCACCGCCCGGCGGCTGCTGCGGCGCCTTGGGGCCGAGGACTGCGCAGCGCTGGCCCCCGGGCCGCGGCGCCGCTACCACCTCACCCGCCGCCTGGCCGCACTGGGCCGCCAGGCCATCGCCCGCGACGAGCTCCCGATCCTCGCCGCACCCTGGGTGGCAACCTTCGCCACCACGATCGGCCGCCACGCGCAGCTGTGGATCCCCTGCTACGCAGACGTCGTCTGCATCCTCGACGCCGACCCGCGCGGCCCCGTCCCCAAACCGATCCTCGGCCAGCTCGCGCCCGCGCACGCAAGCGCACCCGGCGAGGCGCTGCTCGCCCACCGCCAGCCCTGGCGCGACAGCCTGCTCGCCGGCAAGCTCCAACGGCTAACCGAGCGCACGCTCACCGACCCGCGCGACCTTGCCGCCGAACTGGACCGCGTCCGCGCCTGCGGCCACGCCACCGACACCGACACCGGCGAACACGACCCCCACACGCGCGCGATCGCCGCGCCGGTCCTCCTGGCCGACGAGGCCATCGCCGCCCTGGCCGTCACCCAGACCGCCGACGAACCGACCACGCTCGACCACGACGCACTCGCCGCGCACACCACCCGCGCCGCCGCCGCCCTCACCGCCGCCGTCCGCCGTCACCCCTGACCCCGCGACCCGCCACCCGCCTTCACGCCCTGCCCGCGCAGCAGATGGTGCGGCTCAAGCAACCCGGCGCGAACGAGCAGGCGTAGGCGATAGTAGGTCTGGCTGCGCCCGATCCCAAAGCGCGCCATCACGTCGGCGGCGCTCGCAGCGCCGATCCGGCCGAGCCACTCCACGATCGACTGGTCTCGCTCGGTGACGATCACGATCTCGCGCGCGTTGGCATTACCCGCAAACAAAGCACCATAGGGAGGTGCCCGATGAAGGCGATTGTGGTGACCGAGGAGGCCGCGGGAACGGCCGGGATGACGCTGGCGGAGCGGCCCGAGCCGGCCGCGGCCTTGAACGACGTCGTCGTTCAGGTTCATGCGTCGGGATTCACCTCGGGCGAGCTGACGTGGCCCTCGACCTGGACCGATCGCCTCGACCGTGACCGAACACCGTCGGTCCCCGGGCAAGAGCTGGCCGGAGTGGTCACCGCTCTCGGCTATGGCACGACGGGGCTGTCGGTGGGACAGCGGGTGTTCGGCCTCACGGACTCGTATCGCGGCGGCGGGCTGGCGGAGTATGTGGCGATCGAGGCACGCAACCTCGCGCCGCTGCCGGGCGACGTCGACTTCACGGTGGGCGCGAGCCTGCCGATGCCGGGTCTGACCGCGTGGCAGGGACTGTTCGAGCACGGCCGTCTTCAGGCGGGGCAGAGCGTCCTCGCGCACGGCGCGGCCGGCGCAGTCGGGTCGATGGTGACGCAGCTCGCACGTGAGTTCGGCGCCTACGTCATCGGTACGGGGCGCGCTGCCGACCGTCAGGCGGCGCTCGACTTCGGCGCGCATGGAGTTCGTCGACCTCGACAACGACGCGCTGGAAGACGTCGGCGGTGTCGACCTGGTGTCTCGATGTCATTGGCGGCGACATCCAGAAGCGGTCCGCAGGCGTGATCCGGGCCGGAGGAACGCTGGTGACCATCGCCGGGCCGCCCGAGGCGCGGCCCGCGGACGGCCTGGCGATCGACTTTGTTGTCGAGTCCGATCGTGCCCAACTGGGTGAGATCGTCCGGCGGGTGCGGGACGGACGGCTGCGGACGAACATCGGCAACGTCGCGACCCTCGACGATGCCGTTGCGGCCTTCAATCCGACCGAGCGGATCAGCGGGCAGACGATCATCCGCGTTCGCCCGTGAGCGACACGCGCCCATCAACGCACCAAAGAGACAATTGACCGAGGAGACAATTCCCATGAAGGCGATCGTGGTGACGGACCAGGCTGCGGGAACGGCCGGGATGACGCTGGTGGAGCGGCCCGAGCCGCCGGCAGCGATAAACGACGTCGTCGTTCAGGTTCATGCGTCGGGATTCGTCCTCGACTGAGCTGGCGTGGCCTTCGACCTGGACCGATCGCCGCGACCGTGACCGGACACCGTCGATCCCCGGGCACGAGCTGGCCGGAGTGGTCACCGCCCTCGGCTACGGCACGACGGGGCTGTCGGTGGGACAGCGGGTGTTCGGCCTCACCGACTGGCATCGCGACGGCACCCTGGCCGAGTACGTGGCCGTCGAGGCACGCAACCTCGCGCCGCTGCCGGGCGACGTCGACTTCACGGTGGGCGCGAGCCTGCCGATCTCGGGCCTCACCGCGTGGCAGGGACTGTTCCAGCACGGCCGCCTTCAGGCGGGGCAGAGCGTCCTCGCGCACGGCGCGGCCGGCGCAGTCGGGACGATGGTGACGCAGCTCGCGCGCGAGGCCGGCGCGTATGTCATCGGTACGGGGCGCGCTGCCGACCGTCAGGCGGCGCTCGACTTCGGCGCGCAGGAGTTCGTCGACCTCGACAACGACGCGCTGGAAGACGTCGGCGGCGTCGACCTGGTTCTCGATGTCATCGGCGGCGACATCCAGAAGCGGTCCGCAGGCCTGATCCGAGCCGGAGGAACCCTGGTGACCGTCGTCGGGCCGCCCGAGGCGCGGCCCGCCGACGGCCTGGCGGTCGACTTCGTTGTCGAGTCCGATCGTGCCCAACTGGGTGAGATTGTCCAGCGGGTGCGGGACGGACGGCTGCGGACCAACATCGGCAAGATCGCGACCCTCGACGATGCCGTCGCCGCCCTCAACCCGACCGAGCGACGAAAGGGGAAGACGATCATCGGCGTTCGTCCGTAAGGACTCGGGGACAGCGAGCGGTCAGCCGTTGGAGCTCGCCGCCGCCCTGCAGATCCACCCGTATACAGCGCGGGTTCTGCTGCGCCGCCTATAGGCCGAGGACTTCGCCACGCCGCTCCTCGGGCCGCGGCGGCGCTACCGCCTGACCCGCCGCCTGGCGACCCTCGGCCGCCAGGCCATCGCCCACGACGAGCTCCCCCCTGCTGGCCGCGCCATGGGTGGCGACGTTCGCCGCCACCCTCGGCCGCCACGCGCAACTGTGGATCCCCTGCTACACCGACGTCGTCTGCATCCTCGACGCCGACCCGCTCGGCCCCGTCCCCGAACCGATGCTCGGCCAGCTCGCCCCCGCGCACGCACGCGCACCGGGCAAAGCGCTGCTCGCCCACCGCCCGCCCTGGCGCGACAGCCTGCTCGCCGGGCCGCCCCAACGGCTCACCGAGCGCACGCTAGGAGAGGCGCTGCCGACCTCAGCGCGGCGACGGCGTTCCTCTCTCGCCCGTAGCGCCTTGACAGGTCAATGACCAGCGGTTCCCAGGCGTTCGCTGTAAGCAGCAGGGCCCCGGCGACCACGACTGCTCCCAGCCCCAGCGCAACGGCGATCCCTCCGAGTCCGGCCCAAGTCTGAAGCTCCGCCACGTAGCCCGGGACGGCGAGGATTAGGACGAATCCGACAAGCCGCCTTCTCGGGCGCATGCGGCGAAGCGTGGCAGGCCAGGGCGACGTCTACCGACCCATCGGCACGACAGTGCGGCGTCGTGGACGGTGTCCGGCCTTCACGACGCCCGCGAGCGCGACCCGGACACGCCTCCGGACTGGTCCCGGGATCGCGAGTCCGGGGGCAGCCGCTGCTACTCGCCGATCATCACGAGGGTTGGTGGCCTGTTTGGGCCCCGACCGAAGCTGGCGGGCCCATGCGATACGGCGCCTGCACGCCGAGCACCCAGCCGAGCGTCATCTCGATCTCTGCCATGCCCGGCATTCTGCGCCGGCGACCGCACCGCGGTCTTGAAGGATTCGGACGGCGACTTACCGGAGCGATCCTCGGCCCAACACGTCCCATGGTGCCGGTCATTGCGCAAGGCGACACTGCGACTCCCTCGCCGCGCGACTGCCGGGTGTCGTCCATCTCAACAGCGAGCGCACGGGCGACCCCGTGCGCCTAGACAGCTCCTTCGCTGAAGAGCAGCAGTCTTGACCTGCGCGCCTGCTCGTCGTCCCACGCAGCAGCGGAGATCCTTGGCGGGGCGGGCGATCCGTGCGCTGGCGTGACGAGGTCGGCGGATCATCCGCCGCACGGTTCCGGGCGCTTGTGTCGCCGCGTGCGACAGCGACACAGGGTGCAGCGAGCAGACTGCGACCGGGGCGAAGAGCAAGTCCTCCCGGTCACATGCTTCCGCGGGCAGGCCGCGGTGTAGCGGCGCTCGGCCGCAGCAGCCTGCGCAGCGGTCCCGCGCTGATGCGCACCCACCCGGCGAGCACCGTAGCGAGCCCGAGGAACCCGTCGGTCATGTCGACGAGCTTGACGAGGCCTACCGCGAGCGCGAGTGACACGAGGCCGACTACGGCGACGGCCACGGAGCGCGCGAGCAGCTTCGTGAAGGGCAGCGTCTGGCGGCTCTCGATGAGATGGGCCGCCAACTCGGCCGCCGCCGCGAACGCCCACAGCACGAGCGTCGTGAGCACGAACGGCCATGCCCGCACCGCGGCCTGGCCGACGTCGTCGGCGAACCCAGCGTTAACGGCGCCAAGGACGAGCGACCAGCACCCGCCGAGGAAGCCGAGAACGATGACGACGCCAAAGGAGTCCGCGTTACGGCACGAGTGAGCCGACATGCTCCGCACCAGCGTAACGCGTGGTGGCGTGCCATCCGACCTATCCGCTCGCGACCCGGGGAAGGCTGACGAGGGCCTTCACGGCCGATACGGAGCTCTACACCTTCAAGCGTCGGTGCGCGTCATGCGACACGTTGCCGGCGCGGGCCACGGCGCTGCGGATGCTTGCAGCGGACGAGCGCCAAGCGCCTGGGGCGCGCGCCCCGAGGACCTGCCGTTCCGCATCCGCGACGAGGCAGCAGCCCGGCGCTGAGTGCTCCCATCCATGCAACGGAGCAGTTGTCACTCGCACGGCCCGCGCTCTCCCTTGCGTGAGACCGACACCGACCGCAGACGTGCGGGCCGGTTGTCGAAGCGTCGGTGCCGGCGGCCGCGTATGTATCACCGGGCGGCGGATCCCTCTCATGTGGACATGAGAGCGCGAGCGCTGGCCACCATCGCAGTCCTCCTCTGCACGATCGGAGCGACCCCGGCCGCCGCGGGTGCCGCCCCTCCGATCCCACGCGTGCGCGTCACCGTCCCCCATGTCGAACTGCCGCTCCCGCGCGCTGCCCGTCCACTCGCCGAGGGCGAGTGGTCCAGGAGCAGCCAACTCTTCGAGAGGCGACTCGAGGCCGCCGGAAACCCCGAGACCTTGGCCGTCGAGGAGATGATGTTGGCGATCGGGCGCGCGCGGGTGCGCAACGTGGCCAAGACGTGCGTCGACCGGGCTGCGCACAATGTGCTGGAGGCCGAGGCCGCGGCGCTGGCGTCGGGCCAAGCCCGGCCCAACAGGGAGCAGCTACACGACGCTCTCGAGGCCGAAATCGACGATTGCCTCGAGGCAACCGCGCCGGGCGCCGCGGGCCCCGCCAGGAACAAGATGTCGGGATGGCTTGCCGACCAGGTGCTCCCGCCCGTCGACCAGGCGGTGCAGACGTCGACGACAGTCAACGCGCCCATCACGTGGCCGTCAGCCGGGGCCGGTGCCTCGACGACCACCACCGACCCTGGACATGACGACGCCTCGTCTTTCCCCTGGTGGGTCGCCCTGGTCGCAGCCGCGCTCGGCGGTGCGCTGTTCCTGCGCGCGCGGCGCCGATCCTGAGGGCCCTAGAGCCGCCGGCTCGTCCTACGAGGGCGCCCGCCTCGACGTCGCCGCCACCGCCGCCCTGGTCGCCGCGGTGCGGGCGTCGGTGGTCCGGGCGTGCTCGGCGGCGCTCGACGACCTCGCCGGCGCGCTGCCCGCGCCCGTCGAATCGATCTCGCTGCGATCCTGGCCGCCCGACTTCCCGCACGACATCGCCGTCCAGCGCCGCGCGCCCTATGAGGCGCGCGCCGACGCGATCATGTACCGCCACCTGCTCGCCGAGCTCGCCCACGCACGCGGCTGGGAGGTCCACTGCTACGACGCCAAGCACATCGAGGCACAAGCGGCCGACCTGCTGGGCGAGCGGGCCGAGGAGGTCCTCCGGGGCCCCCGGGCAACGCTCGGCCCGCCCTGGACGAAGGATCACCGGGTGGCACTCGCCGCGACGGTCCTCGCCGGCGACGGGCTGACACGGCGCCGTAGGCGCGGAGTGCTCAGCGACGCGACGCCCACGGGTTGAGCGACGACGAGGGGCGGGTTGCCGAAGCGGCTCCTGCTTTCCATTCCAGGCGGCAACCCCGGCATCCCCCAACCGCGTGCCGCGTGCTTGCGAGCGCGATGCGCGAGTGCTCAGTCGGGCAAGATGCGCTCGCTCCGATGCCCGTGGCTCGCCGCGCGGCCGGCCGCTCAAGGAGAGTTGCCCAGCGATCGTTGTGGCTCAGATAGGGACGTTGTACCGCTGCCGCAGCGCACTCACGTGCCTCTGCAGCCACACGGGCCTTCTTTGTTTCAACTTTCGTCGCAGAACGCGTGCTTCTGCGCACGCCCGCGCCTGGCAGCTGTCCGTCGGTGATGGTGCTGCAGCATGCAGACCACAGGAAGACACTTGCTCGCAACGTTGCCGTGATCGTCGGGAACTGATCACCGCCGCGGACCGACGGATCCGCGTCCGAGCGCAGCGTCCACCGCCGCCATCGCGTCGGGATCGAGCGGCCCGGCGGCCAGCGCCCCGGCGTTCTCCTCGATCTGAGCGGCGGTACGGAAGCCCGGGATCGGGATGGCGACCGGGGACCGTGCCCAGATCCACGCCAGTGCGCCCTGCGCAAGCGTGCGGCCGTCGCTCGTCAGCGCCGCGCGGATCGCGTCGACCCGTGCTGACCAGGTCGGGAAGGCGTCGTCGTCGAAGTAGTCCCAGTGCGGCGTGTCGCGCCGGACGTCGTCGGCGGGGGGCATCGGGCCACCGGGCCGGTACTTCCCGGTCAGCAGGCCCATCGCCAGCGGCGAGCGCGCCAGCGCGGCCAGCCCGCGCTCCTCACAGACTGCGATCGCCTCGTCGTTGCCCCCGAACACGTTGAGCTGCTGCTGGACGGCGACGCAGTGCGGGCCTTCAACAAATGCCTCCACGACCTCGAGCGCCTCGTTCGCGGTGCCGTAGAAGCGGACCTTGCCCTCGGCGACCAGCGCTTCGAGCACCTCGACGACCGCGGCGGCCGCCGCTCGGTCGTCGGCCCCGCCGTGGAGCTGGTACAGGTCGATCCGATCGGTCCCGAGTCGGTGCAGCGACGCCTCACAGGCACGGCGCACGTATCCCGGGCTCACGTCCGCGCCGGTGCCCGTGCGCGTCGCCTCGTCGAACCGTAGCCCGAACTTCGTCGCGATCACGGCCTCGTCGCGGTGACCCGCTAGCGCCCGGCCAAGCACGCGCTCGCTGTGACCGCACCCGTAGACATCGGCAGTGTCGAACAGCGTGATGCCGAGGTCGAGCGCCTTGTGGATGGCGTGGGTCGAGTCGTCGTCGTCGACCCTTCCCCAGCCCGCCGGTCGCCCGTCGAACCGCCATGGTCCGCCGATCGCCCAACAACCGGCCCCCACGGCGCTGCTTGAGATGCCACTTGCTTCACCGAGACGTCGTCGCATGCCGCTGAGCATCACAGTCCCTCGCCATTAGCCGCAAGCAGACTTTCCACCATGCCATAAGTTGCCCTAATACCGAGGTCGGGAATTCCTGTGATCGGTCGCAGGGAGAAGACCGTGATCGTGCCCAGTGCGGCTCGGCCGATGCGCGACTGCTCCTTCCGCGTGACCCGGGCGGTCCCGGTCCGAGCGCCCGTTCGGCTCCTCCGTGTCGTCCGAGGCGCAAGTACACGGCTGGTCGCCTGTAGGCGTCGGGACTACTGCTTCCGTCGAGAAGGAGCAGTCCCGCTGGGCGCCTGCTGCTCGTCCAACCCAGGCGTCTGACGCGCGACGCGCGAGACGCTCGCAGCCAGGCGAAAGCGGCATCGCGCCCGAGGATGGCCCAACTTCTCCAAGTGCCGAGTCGTATGGAACCCGACAGCACCGGAGGCACCGCTGGCTTCCACGGATGCAGGAGCGGGACCTGAGCCGCCGTGCCCACGGGCGCCTGCTGTCGCCTGGAGTGGTCGTGGGTCTGTCGCGCGGGCCCCGTTGGCTTACGGCTTACGTGCGATGACTGCGCCGTTGCCGCCTGGCGCGTCGAACCGGACGGCCCGAGGCTCGATGAAGCCGGCGTCGTCCAGCCACGCGGTGTACTCGCATGCCGTGTAGTTGCGGCCCTCGGTTTCGATGAGCATGTTCAGGCTCATGAGCGCGGCGGCGGGCGGCCCCGTCTTGTTGTCGTCCACCAGGAGCTCGCTGAGGATCACGGTGCCGCCGCTGGGGAGCGCGTCAAATGACTTGCGCAGCAGCAGCCGATCGTGCTCCTCGTTCCAGTCGTGCATGATCATCGAGTACAGGTGCACGTCGTGCCCGCGTGGCAGCGGGTCGACGAAGAAATCCCCGCAATGGGTGGCGATGCGGTCGCGGAGGTCGGCATCAGCGATGTTGTCAGTCGCGATGTCGATGACGAACGGCAAATCGAAGACGGTCGCGCAAAGCGACCGGTATTGCCGGCACAACTCGATGGCGAAGGCGCCCGAACCGCCGCCCACGTCGAGCAGCCGCGTCGCGGCGTCGAGATCGATAGCGTCTCCGAGCGTGCGTGCGGTGAAGCTCGACAACGAGTGCATCGCCTCCCAGAACGTGTCCAGCAGCGCCGGATCCTCGCGCTCGAACATCGAGCGCTCGCGCTCGGGGTCCCATGTGGTCGGGCGGTTGGTCCTGATCGCCTCGGTGAGCTTCGCCCACCCCGAGTAGAGCCGCCTGTCGAACATCGTCACCAGGCCGCCGAAGTAGTACGGCGTGCCGCGCACGAGGAAGCCCTCGCTCAGCGGCGTGTTGCGGTACCCGTGGTCACCACGTTCCAGCAGGCCGAGTGACGCGCAGCCGGTCACCAGCATCTCCGCCGGGCGCTGCTCGATCGCGAGCTCGCGCGCGAGCTCCTCGGCGGTCATCTCGGCGCCGCCTGCCAGGCGGGTGAAGACGTCCAGCTCGTTGGCGGCCGCGAGCGTCTTGAACGCCCAGAAGCCGGTCGAGATCTGCATCAGCGGCACCGGCGTCAGGGCCCCGAAGTCCTCTGTTGTTGACATGGTCATCGTTCTCCTTTGAGACTGTCTTGCGTTTCGGGCGTGCGTTGGTGTGTCGAGATCTTGTGAGCAAAGCGCGCCGCCGTGCGTCAGGTCAGGTCGTCATCACGAGCCCTCCTTCGCTCGTCGCAAGTCGGGCAGTGGGCGGGTTGCGGACTTCCATGCCCCTTGACGACGGGCGGCGACCCGCGTTTATTCCATCGCGTCGTGCACGGGCAGCGCGATCTGGACCCGATTCGGGGCCGCGCCGACGGGGCCGGGCTCGGAGGAGACGTAGGACGCGAGTTCGACCGCGCGCTCGCGGGACTCGACGTCGATCATGAACCAGCCCGCGACCAGGTCGCTGGTCTCGGGCAGCGGGCCAGTCGGTGGTGCCCGGCGCGACGTCCGGCCCGGCGCAGCCCACCCAGGTGCGCGTCGACGCGCAGGCGCTCACGCGGGCGCAGCAGGTACATCGGCATCGAGATCTCCTGGTGTCGTGGGCCGCGCGTGTCGTGGCCCTTCACCTGGTGAGCCGAGCCGGTCAGAGCTTCTCGACATCGAATCACTCATCTCGCTGCGAGACCGTCCGTGTAGGGGAACCCCACCGGCCCAGCTAGCGCCCGAAGCAGCGACCTCGCCGCCAAACGGCTGAGGGGTGTGCCGCAAGAGTGGTCGGTGATGCGTGCCGGTCAAGGGAGCTCAAACGAACCATCACGGGCTCTCGCTTCTGGTGCGGGAGCAGACGCCCGACCGGCCTCTTCACGGCTCCCGCTGAGGACGAGCAGGAGGCATCCGCCGGGTGCCTGATCGCCCTCGTCTGGCTCCCGCATTCGTGCAGGAGCAGCAGCGCCGGGCTGAGCACTCCTATCCATGCAAGGCGGCAGCTATGGCGCCCCTGATGTCGGCGGGTCTGGAGCCCTGGGGGCCATGCGACGATGCCGTCCAGAGACCGACGCCGTCGTGGGCAGGATCCTCCGTGTTCCACATGTGTTCCCGAACGGGCGCCCGGCACCAGATCTAACCCGAGTTCGGCCGGGAAGATTTGGCTCTAGCTAGCCAAATCCTGCGCTTGCTCGCGCCCTCATAATCCGTCAGATCCAGGTTCGAGTCCTGGCGGGCCCATGCGGTAGCTCAGCCAAACCTCACAGCGATCCCCATCCTTCCTGGGCGCCCGGAGAGCGACTCCCAGGAGCTGGCTTTTGAGCTGTGGATCCGCTTCATCGAAGGCGGCTGACCGCCCCCGCGCGACTGCCTTTGCCTCGAAGCGACGGTGTCGTCGGCGCGGCGATCAATCGCTCTTGCTCCAAGATCGCGTCTGGAGCTCGCGGAGCTCCGCCTCCAGCGTGGCGAGCGCCTCCGGCGAGAACTGGCGGGCGGTGTCGTCCGCCATGGCTCAGCGGTTGTGGTTGACGACCTCGACGTTGTGCCCGTCGGGGTCCAGGACGAAGGCGCCGTAGTAGCCCGAGTGGTAGACGGCCCGCTCGCCGGGACCCCCGTGGTCCTCGTAGCCCGCGGCGAGCGCGGCGGCGTGGAACGCGCGCACGGTCGCGTCGTCCTGCGCCGGGAAGGCGAGGTGGACGTGCTCCGTGAGCGGCCGCTCGTCGTCGATGAGCGAGAAGCTGTGGCCGGCGCCCTTGAACTGCACGCGGTCCGGCTCGTCCACGCCCACTTCCAGCCCGGCGTACGGGGCGATCGTCGTATAGAAGCGCTTGGACGCGGCGAGGTCACGAACGCGGATCCAGAGGTGGTCGATGCTGCCGTCGGGCACCGGGTCGTCGCGTTGAGTGTGAACCGCCTCCGCGCTGTTGGCGTCCGGGTCGAGCAGAAACCCGCCGTAGTAGTCAGGCCCGTAGGCCGTGCGCCGCCCCGGCGCGCCGTCGTCGCGGTACCCCGCGTCGATCCCGGCCTGCCAGAACGCGTCCACGGCCTCGCGGGACGGCGCGCGGAAGCCGACGTGCAGCCCGCGGGTCACGGGGTGCTCGCGGTCCGTCGGCCCGATGTCCCAGTCGTCCCACTCGACGAGCTCGGCGTCCGCGTGGCTGGGCTCGACGCCGAGAACGGAGAGCACGGTGCGGTAAAAGCGCTCGGACGCGGCGAGGTCCGAGACGGCGATGGCGACGTGGTCGAACACCTCGCCGAGGCTACCGTCGCGCGCATGCTCGAGCTCGACCCCCCGCATGACTTCGCACGGGGCACCCGCATCCGGCCGGCGACGGACGTGACGAACGGGGTTCGGGATCGCCGTGGCGCTCGTCGCAGCCCTAGCGAGGATGGCGGCCGTGACGAGGCCGTCGGGCTTCGGCGGGAGAGCTTGCCGCGGCGGCGAGCAACAAAGCTGCACCCGCAAACTGCCACAACACGAGAACGCCGCCGCTGTTCGGCGAGGCGTGCCATACGAGCCCCAGCACGACGGCTTCGACGAGCGCCCATCGAGCGGGCGCGTTGACGGATCGCAGGCGACTCCGGCGCAGGAGCTGCGCCACCATGTATCCAGCCAGGAGCGCTGCGGCGACACCCAGCGCCGTGATGGCGTCCCATTGCCACGCGCCGGGTCGGCCCAGCCAGCTCTCGGGACCGCTCGCGGATATCCGAGACTTCGGCAACCGCATCCACGGCGAACAGGTTCAACAGGCCTGCATACGCGCTGATGCCCAGCGAGATGAGCAGAAACCCGACGGCCGCCACCCAGGACGAGCGGCGCCTCATCTCTGAAATCGGCGTCCGTCTTGGTGTCGACCGTCGAGTCGGAGGGCCTGAGGACTGGCACGCGCCTTGGTCTTCCGTTCGGCTGCGTGCGCTGTCGCATGTGCCTCCGAGCGGCAGCACGGTCGGGCGTGATCATCATGGTGTATGACCCGACCGTTGGCCGAGAGAACCGTCGTCGAGCTTGGCGGGGGATCGCCGCGCCAGAGTTGGCGCGGCGATTCCGCGTTCGTGAATCAGTGGATGGTGAATGGTGCTGACACGGCGACGTTGTACGGCGTCGTGACGTTGCTGTTCAACTGGACGATATAGCTACCTGGCTCGACAGTCGGTGGTCCGGACGCGTCGATGTCTCCCTGCGTCTCGGCCAGCGTGGAGACCGGGAATTCGACGTGAACGGTCTTGGACTGGCCGGCGTCGAGCGTGACCCGCGTGAATCCGACCAACCTCTGCGGAGGCACGATCACGCTGCTGACCGGCTGGGACACGTAGACGGGAACGATGTCGATCCCGCTACGAGTTCCGGTGTTGCTGACCGTGAACGTCGCGGTCGCCGTGCCGTGGCGGGAAACATTCGCCGTCACCGAGAGGCCAGTCGTCGTGAACGTGGTGTAGGACAGGCCGAACCCGAACGGGTAGAGCGGGTTGTAGGCGTGCCCCTGCCCGGATCCGGTGCCCGGTAGCTGGTCGAAGAACTTCGGCTGGTCGCCCAGCGGTGAGGGTGCGGAGCCGTCGAAGTCCCCGCCCGGCGCAGCGGCGTCGGACGGCCAGCTGATCGGCAGCTTGCCGCTCGGGTTGATGTTGCCGAAGATCGCGTCGGCGACTGCCTGGCCGGCCTCGGTGCTGCCTTGGTAGGCCATCAGAATCCCGTTCGCCTTCTCGGCATCCGGCCCCAGGCCGATCGGACGTCCGGCGATGACGACGACGATCACCGGCTTGCCGGTGTCCTCGAGCGCCTTGATCTCGGCCTTCTGGTCAGGCGGCAATTGGGGCGCCGGGTTGTCGCCCAGCCCTTCGGCGTACGCCTTCTCACCGACCGCCACGACGTAGGCGTCGGCGGCCGTCTGCGCGGCGGTGTCGCCGTCCGGCACGTACTCAGCGTTGCTGTCGTTGTTCCGAATCCCCTCCTGCACCGTGGTACCGGGCGGAATCTGGTCAGGCGGACCCATGCAGCAGACGTGACCGGCACCGAAGACGCCTTGCCAGCTGACGCTCCACCCGCCGAGCTGGTTCGTCATCGAGTCGGCGCTCGGACCGGTGACGACGACCTTGGCGGACGAGGAGAGCGGCAGCGTGTTGTTCTGGTTGCGCAGCAGTGTCATCGATTCCTGCGCCGCCTGGAGTGTCCCGGCTCGCCCAGCGGTGACCGCTGCGTTGGCGGCGTTGGCGTCGACGCACGGCGTGCTCGGGTCGCCGACGCACGGTTGGTCGAACAGGCCGAGCTGGAACTTCAGCGTGAGAATCCGCCGCACTGCCTCATTGATCCGTGCCATCGAGATCAGGTGAGAGTGCACGGCCTGAAGGATGGCGGTCTGCCATTGATCCGGGCCGGTCACGTACATGGCCATGTCGACACCGGCGTTCACGGCCTTGGCAATCGCCTCAGCCGGGTTGGCCGCGACGTGGTACGCAGTCTGCAATGCCTGCACGTCCTGGTAGTCACTGATCACGACGCCCTGGAAGTGCATCTGGTTGCGCAGGATTTCGGTCAATAGGTAGTGCGACCCGGTAGCCGGAACGCCGTTGATGGAACCCGAGTCCACCATGACAGTCCCAGCTCCGGCGTCAATACCGCCGGCATAGGACGGAAGGATCACACTCTGCAGGTAACTCAGGGGCAGCAGCGCCTCGTTGCGGTCGTGGCCGTTGATCGACTGCGAGTAGCCGGCGAAGTGCTTGACCGTTGCCGCCACGCCGAGCGAACCGGCCGGACCGTGCGCCTCCATGCCTTGGATGTTCGCGCCGCCCAATGCCGCCGAAAGCACTGGCTCTTCCGCCCAGGTCTCGTATGTACGTCCCCACCTGTTGTCGCGGGCCAGATCCTGGACTGGGGCGAAGACCCAGTTCCAGCCGGTCGCGCGGACCGCGTCAGCGGTCGCAACTCCGCCGGCGCGAGCCGCCGATGGATCCCAGGTGGCGCCCATGCCGATGGACTGGGGGTAGAGCGGTGCCTGCCAGGGATGGCCGAAGCCGTGCACTGCGTCAACCCCGAAGATCAACGGAATGTGCAGCCGCGAATTCTGGATCGCGTACTGCTGGATCATGTTGTACTCGTTGGCCCAGTCGTAGCCGGTGTTACCGGTGCCGCCCTGGCCGGTCGTATCCGGCGGGTTGTCCGTACCGCCCGCAAGCAGCGAGCCCGTGTTGTTGTCGACGAGCCACGTCTTCATGCAGTTCTGGTTCAGCTGGGCCCAGCCCTGGCTGCCGCATGCGTTGGACGGACCGGTCAAGTTGTCGACGAGTTGCTGGTCCATCTGGCCGACCTTCTCGGGCAAGGTCATCGCACCCAGCAGGGCGTTCACCCGGGCCTGAATCGGCTTGTGGGCATCGAGCCACGGAGCCTTGGCCGGGTTTACGGAAGCGGCGACGCCCTGGCCCATGAAGGCAGCCAGCGCTCCCGCCACCAAGGCGCCGACAGCGACGATGAACACCGCCTTCGTTCTCCTGCGCATACGGCCTCTGGCATGCGGAGTGGACATGACTCGACCTCCTTTGGTTGGGGTTAACCGCGGTCGGTGCCCTCCGTCGCCGAAATCGCGTGGCGGCAGCGAACCTTTGCCGTCCAGGCATTGCCGAACGGCTCCGGAATGCCGCGTGATCTGCACACGGGAGACATCTCTCGCGAAGGCGACGAGGCTTGGTGTTCTCGTGGACCTGCATCCGCACGGCCGTGCCGGTGGCGTCGAAGAAGACCTCGAAGTGGCCCCTGACCCGAGTCGGTCGCGCTCACGTGAAATCCGCAGGCGGCTCTTGCGCCGTCGCCGATGAAGGAGTCGCTCATCGGAACGTCACGTGGACGCGCGGCGCCGCGGCGGCTGATGTCGCGACGATCCCGAGCGGTAAAGCCACCGCGAGCAGCAATCCCGGAAGTGGTGCGCGCCCTCTTCTCATCGAGCTCTTCTGTTGACTGGACCCTCGGAGCTGCGGGCGTCAGGAACACTCTTCCGTTCACCACGACAAGTCAACTCAGTCGCTCCGTAGGACCCCTCCCGGTCGCGCGCTCCGAGCGCGTATCCGGGTCGTCTGTCCGTCCGTCGTGGTCGCCCGGGCGCGCAGCCCTGCTTCCTCCTTCGCCTGAAGAGAGCAGCCGCGCCTTCGGTCGGCGGGAGTGCTCCTGTCATGCTGACTGAGCAGTGGCCGTGGCGTCCCGGTGGTGGCGCCTGTGCTATCGCTCCGTGGCCCAAGCAGGGGTTCGCCCGATGTTGCTGCTTGCGCGCGGCGCAGCGGCCTGCGGACTCGTGTTCGGCTGCCGGCCGTATCCCCGGCAGAGCCCGTGTCCGGATCCGTCGTTCTTGATGCCGCCGGCCGTCGACGGTCCCCGGCGACGATGCCCGGTTTCACGCCGGTCATCCGCCGCGCAAAAGGGACTGCGCTATCCAGCCGACCCGCCTGCCGTAGAGGAGATCGTCGCCGCGGTTCAGTCCTTGTCCGTCGCGGCAAAGGAGGACGACGTCGCGAGATCGGGATGGACGACTGGGGCTGGCACAAACTTGAACCGTGGCTGAGTGCACGGGTCGCCCTGCCGATCGGTCCGCTGTTCTGCGTCATCAACGGACGCACCCGCGGACGCCCGTGGACCACGAGTGGGGCACGCTCCGAGCTGCGGCGCGCCGCCGCCAGGGCCGGCGTGCGCCGACGCTTCGCACCTCATCAACTACGCCACGCACACGCGGTCGAGATGGCCCGCGAAGGCGTCCCGCTGATCGTCATCCAACGCCAGCTCGGCCACAGCAACCTCGGCATCACCTCGGTCCATCTACAGGGCATCGACAACGCCGAGATCATCGAGACCGTCCACGCGCGCCGCGCCCCAATGGTGCCGGAGCGGAAGTCCGAATTGCGCCGCAGGGCTTGGTCGGCAGATCGCGGGCTCAGTCGCGCTGTAGGGGTATAGTCGCGACGACGTCGAGACGAGGGGCAGCGAATGCGAGACCATCGATCGCCCGCGCAGGTCGTCCGCGAATGGCGACTGCCGCGACCCGAGCGTGAGGCGGCCGCCGCCGAGCGTCGCGCGGAGCGCGAACTACGCAGCGAGCGCGACAACCAGGAGTCGGCGGCCCGCCGGGCGGCCGCGCTCGAAGCCGAAGCTCGCCGCGGCGTCGGAGGGTGGGGCGGCGGCGGCTGAGCCGAGCCTCCATCGTCGACGCCTAACATCGCGAAGTCGGCGTCGATCACCGACGTGTCGAGATAAGCATTTCTTCCGACGTGACCGGCGCGGCCGCCGAGCACGTTCGGTTGTCCAGCGCGCTGCTCCTTCCGCCTGTTAGGAGGCGCGCTGCCAGGTAGGCCCATCGCCGCTCCTTGTGCCTCGTTGCGATAGCGCGGCGACAAGCATTTCGCATCTGGCCGTCGCTGCCCTGGTCGTCCTAAGCAGCGACGAGATCAGCGACGACCGTGGCTACTGCCCCGGTAGGCGAAGCAGCGCCCGCGTTCCCGCCATTGGCGACGAGCAGGTGCGTCGCGACGTGCGGTCGAGACCGCATCCGTCTCCGCGCTGGCATCGGAGTACCGCGTGATTTGCCGAGGCCGTATCCCGCGTTGCCGACGGATTCGAGCGCCGTGAGCTGCGCGGGCCGCAGGACGTGCCCGCGCATCAAGGCCTGCACGAAATGCGCCTCGTCGGCGGCGTCGGAGACGATCCCGCCGTCCGCGGCGAGGCCTCCCGTCCAGCCCGTGGCGTCCACGAGCTTGCCGTTCGTGGAGAGCGAGTAGCCGTGGGCGTACGGGCCGCTGATGTTCGGCGCGGGGTCATAGCGTGCGCTCTGCAGGTGCAGCGGATCGATGATCTGCGTACGGAAGAGCGTTGCGAGGTCCGCGCCGCCGGCCCGTGCCACGATCAGCCCGACGACCATGTAGCCGATGTTCGAGTAGTGCCAGGTGCTCCCGGGCTGGTAGAGCAGTGGCTGCCCCCGCGGCGGCCTCGATCCACACGTGCGTTGGCGGGTACGTGGGTTCGGTCCGGCCGCGACGGGCGGCCGCCAGCACGCGCGCGCGCAGCGCCGGATCCTTGATCTTGCTGAGGTAGTACGCCGGCTTGGCGTTGAAGTCGTTGGTGTCGATCATGCCACTCGTCATGTTCAGCAGCTGCTCGACGGTGATCTGGTTGCCGTAGGGCAGCAGCCCCGGCAGCCAGTGCGAGACGGTGTCGTCGAGCTTCATGCGTCCCTCGCCGACGAGCTTCAGGATCAGCGTCGCGGTCCACGTCTTGCCCATGCTGTTGAGGCGCAGGCGCGCATCCGGCTGCATCGGCGTGCCGATGGTCGCGATGCCCGCCGAGCCGGCCCACACGCCGCGCGCACCCGCCACGTAGGCGGTCACGCCGGGCGCGATCCTTCCGGACCCCGTGACGAGCCCGTCGATCACCCGCTGCATGCTGGGCCGCGGTTCTGCGGGCCGCCGGTAGACGCGGTGCGGTCGATGCGGACCGCCGACCCGACAGCGAGGAGAGCCGCGACCAACGCCAACCACACAAGCCGCCCGCGCTGCGAGATCGCGCGACGATGACGATGATGAGCGTGGGCCCGGCTCGTGCCGGTCAGCGCACGCGCGCTGCTCCATGTCGTCCAATTCGACACTGCGGCCGGTGCCGCGTACGGCTCCCCGTCTACCCGAAGCAGCAGCGCGTCTGGCTGCGGCTACCACCTCACGGCGTTGATTAGGCGCCGGATCAAGTGAGGCCGCACGTACTCAACCCTGATCCTGCGAACCCGGCCTCGCTCCCAGCTGACGGTCACGCGTGCTGATCGCACAGCATGAGGGCCGGGCAGACGTCTCAGGAGTCGCGCCATCCGCATCGCCGATGCGCGTATCGTCGCCCCTCGCGGCCGTGAGTTCGACTGTGGGCCGGCGATTGCAGCGGCGCGTGAGTGACCGACTCTGCGGCTCCCTGCAAGCAGGCGAAGGGAGCAGCGCGCCGTCCGACTACTCCGACTCGAACCCATCGCCGACCGCGCCCTCTCCCGCGTCGCGGCGAGCGGAGTGCTCGTATCCATGCGACTCGACACTCTCGTCGTCATGCGGCGCGGTGCTCGCACGCTACTGCCTTCGCTCTGGATCCGGTCGTCCTCCGCGCCGCGCCCCGCACGGTCGCCTGGGACGAGCCACGATCGTGTGGATCAAAGCCGGCTCTGCGGTCGCTTCGCCAGAGCGGAGCGGAAGCGCCGGGTGACGCTCCCGCTGCGCTGTTCGTCCGGAGCCGGAGCCCGGCGCTGGCGGACATCATCGGCGCGCGGCGTGCGGTGGCCGAGGACCGGGTGTCGCGACGGCCGCGACATCGGTAGCTGCTCGTGGCGCGATCCGGTGCGCATCGATAGTGCGTCCGCACTCGATCACCGGATGATGTTCTGACGGCGGGCGATGCGGATCGCCTCGTCGATGTCGTCGGCGCCGAGCTTGGCGAGGATGCTGTCGAGCCGGCGCCTGAGGGTGGGCTCGTCGGCTCCGGTGAGGAACCCCAGCTCGGGCTTGTCCCATCCGGCGCTGGCCAGCCGCAGCAGGCGGTGCTCGTGCGAGGTCAGGCGCGGCGTCCAGCCGCGGGTTCGGCCGCGGGTGAGATCTGCCGAGCCGTGGATGGCGCCCGGCGAGCGGGCCTCGGGCGCGCGGGCGGCCGCGGCGATGTCCAGGCAGATAGCGTCGCGATCGGCGGTCTTGCTCACGTATCCGGCCGCGCCGGCTTCGAGGCCGGCCGCGACGAGCGGCTCGTCGTTGAAGGCGGATAGCAGCACGACGGGGACGGCGGGCCCGTAGCGGGCGAGCGCGGCGGTCACGTCGATGCCGTCCATGCCGGGCATTCGTACGTCGAGCACGGCGACGTCGGGCTCGTGGAGGCGGATGAGCTCGAGCGCCGTGACGCCGTCCGGCGCCTGGTGGATGACGTCAAACGCTCCCGTGCTCTCCAGCGCGCGGACGATGCCCTGGCGGTAGAGGGGGTGGTCGTCGGCGACGATGACGCGCAGCCTGGTCTGCTCGGTGCCGAGCGCGGGCTCGGAGTCGGTCGTGGTGGTCTCGTGAATGGTCAGCATGGTCGGCTCGGCTCCTTCTTGGGTTCGTGGTTTCGGAGTACGGCGCCGAGCATCCCGCCGGGGCATGACCGGCGCGAGGGTGCGATCGACCCGCGAATGGGTGGAGCCGCGGATCCGGCGATCGGCGGACGGCCTGCGGCGGTCGACGTGACGCTGGGGTGGTGGTAGAAGCGGGCGATGAGTGAGCTGCGCATCACGGTGCTCGTGGCTGACGACCATCCGCTGTTTCGCGAGGGGATCGCGCGAGCGGTACGCGAGCGGCCGGACCTCGAGCTCGTCGCCGAGGTCAGCGATGGCCGGGCGGCTCTGGAATGCATCCGGGAGGCGTCTCCGTCGGTGGCGGTGGTCGATCTGCGCCTGCCGGAGCTCGACGGTGTGGCGATCGCCAACGCCGTCTCGCGCGATGGGCTCAAGACGCGCGTACTGGTGCTGTCGGCGTTCACAGAGCCCCAGTTCGTCTATGAGGCGATGGCGGCGGGCGCAGCCGGCTACTTCTCCAAGGACGCCGACCGGGATGCGGTCCTCGATGCCATCGCCGCCGTCGCGCGGGGCGACTCGCGCGTCGAGCCACGGCTGCAGAGCGGGCTGTTCGAGGAAATGCGCGGACGCACGCAGGACGGCGCACGTTCGCTACTGACTCCACGCGAGCTGGAGATCCTGGGGCTGATGGCCGGCGGGCTGTCCGCGCCGGCGATCGGCAAGCAGCTGTTCCTCGCGACCGCGACGGTGAAGTCCCACCAGGCGCGGATCTACGAGAAGCTGGGCGTCTCCGATCGTGCGGCGGCGGTTGCGGAGGCGATGCGACGCGGGCTGCTCGAGTGAGCACGCCCCGCGGGCCGGCCGCAGACGCGTCCGTTCGCGCCGCCGAGGGGGCGCGAGCCGGGCTCGGGGTGGCGCTGCTGCGCGTGGCGCTGATCCCGCTGATCGCGCTCGGTCAGAGCGCCGTCGAGCATCCCGGTCCCGACAGCGACCTGTTCGTGCCGCTGTTGGTGGTCGTCGGCCTCTGGGCGGTGGCGATGCTGGTGGCGCACGCGCTTGCCGCGGCTGGCCGCCTGCCCTCGCTGCATCGCCTGGCGCGTTTCGAGCCGCTGGTAGACCTCGTCGCGCTCGGCGCCCTGACGTACACGTCCGGCGGCCCCTACTCCGAGGCGCGGCTGGCGTTCTTCGCCCTCCCGCTCGTCGCCGCCCTCCGGCTGCAGCCGCTCCTCACCGCTGCGTGGACGGGCGTGGCAATCGCGGTCTACGTGCTGATCTCGCTCCCGCACCCGGCGACGCGCACAGGAGCCGACGTCGACGCGATCGCCGTGCACGCGCTGTTCCTGCTGTGGGCAGGAGCGGGAGCCGTGGTGCTCTCGGCGCTGCTGGGCGAGCGCGACCGACGGATCCGCGCCGACGCGGACGAACGAGGCCGGCTCGTGACTCAGGCGCTCGCCGCGGAGGACCGCGAGCGCCAGCGCCTGGCCGAGCTGCTCCACGACGATGCGATCCAGAACCTGCTGCTCGCCCGCCACGAGCTGCGCGACCATCATCGCCGCCACGACGAGGACTCCTACAACCGCGCCGACGCCGCGCTGGCCACAACCGTCGATCAGCTGCGCGGCGAGATCTTCGAGCTGCACCCATACGTCCTCGATCACGCCGGCCTGCGAGCGGCGCTCACCGCGCACGCCGAGAGCGCGGCGCGCCGGGCGGGCGCGAGCGCCGTCGTGGAGATCGAGGACGAGACCCTCGCCGAGGGCCAGCAACAGCTCGTGCTCTCACTCGCCCGGGAGCTGCTCTCCAACGCGGCACGCCATTCCCGGGCCAGCACGATCCGGTTGCGGCTGACCTCCGGCGACGGAGCGATCGTCCTCGTCGTCGCCGACGACGGCCGCGGCTTTGCCCCCGAGCGACGAGCTCAGGCGCTGGGCGAGGGCCACATCGGCATCGCCACGAGCGCCGAGCGCGTCGCCGCCGCCGGCGGGACCCTCGACCTCGTCTCGGCACCCGGGGCGGGGACGACGATCACCGTGCGACTGCCGCGAGACGCCCCGCCTCCGGCGTAGTTCGATCGAACCAGGTGCGGCCCATCCTTACCGCTGGCCGACCGCCCCATGGCCAGAGGGCGACGCCCAGGTCACAGTGGACGCATCAGGCACCACGAAACCGGAACCGAGGCCGCAATGTCCACCACCACTCCGTCCGCGCGCAGCGTCGCCGGACTGCTGCGCGTCGTCATCGCCGACGACCACCCGGTCTATCGTGACGGCATCGTGCGCGCCCTCGTCCAGAGCGGCCGCTACGAGATCGTCGGCGAGGCCGGCGACGGCGCGGCGGCCCTTCGCCTCATCGTCCAGCGCCAGCCCGACGTGGCTCTGCTCGACCTGCGCATGCCCACGCTCGACGCGCTCGGCGTCCTGCGAGGCCTGCGCGACGAGGGCATCGACGTCCCCATCGTCCTGATCTCCGCGTTCACGCAGACCCCGATCATCGACCAGGCGCTCGCCGCCGGCGCCGTGGGCTACCTGTCCAAGGACGCCCCGCGTGAGGAGATCCTCGTCGCGCTCGACGCCGCCGCCCTCGGAGGGCGCATCGTTCAGGGCCCGGCCGCCCATGCCCACGGCCAAGCTCCGCTCATGCCCATCGAGCGCGCGCTTCTGCTGATGTTGCACGACGGCTGGAGCGTCGACGAGCTGCCGGGGATGAGCGGGCTGGACGGCGACGCGGTCGAGCGCCACCTCCTCGATGCCGCGATCAAGCTCGGCACCAGAAACGCACACGACACACTCGCGCGGGCCCTCGCGCGCGGGCTCTTGGACTGAGGCCGCCATGTTCTTCCTGTTCTTCGGCTACGGCACCAAGGTCAAGCTCCGCGGCGAGATCGACGAGCGGGCCTGCCCCAACTGCCACAACACCACGCGTTGGCGCCACCTGGAGCGCTACCGCTACGTGTCGCTGTTCTTCGTGCGCATCGCCCGCTGGCACCGCGAGCAGCTCGACGCCTGCCCGATCTGCGGCCACACGGAAGTGCACGCCGATGCCCGCCGGCGGCACGTCGCGCCGTCGCGCCATCCTGCCCACGCCTGAGCCGCGGAGATCCACGATGACCCGAAGCCGCTGCCCCGTTGGCCGATCGCCAACAGGTCATCGGACGCGCTGGGCGATCTGCCAATACCCGAGCGCGGGGAGCAGCTCAGCGTCGATCAGTGCATGCTCGTTCACCTCCAGATCTGGACATCGGAGCATTCGGGCCAGGTACGGCCGGCGTGCCTCGACGACCGGCTCAAAGCGGGACGCGAGCACCTGCTTGATCGTGGCCGCTGTGTGCAGTTCAGCGTGCTCGCGCCACCAGCAATCACGCGAGTTGTCCGCTCCAGATGCATCGTGCTCGGCGAGCCACGCGGCGGCGCGCTCGTCGTAGGCATCCCACGCAAACTCGCACACGAACAGGCGCCCCCACAGGCACACGAGCTGGCCGAGCGCGTCGACCACGGCGTCGAGGTCGGCGTGGTGAAGCGCCATCACCGCCATCACGGCATCAAACTCACCGAGTTCGGGCGCAGCCTGCTCGACGCGCTCGCGGATCAGCCGCCGATCTGCCGGGGCGCGTGGATCCACGCCGAACGCGTCCAGCCCGTGTGCTGCCAGCCGATGGACCAGCCCGCCGTCGCCGCAGCCGACATCAAGGATCCGAGTGCCCGCAGGAAGCATCGCGCAGACGACTGCGTCGAACTCCCTCCACCATCGATCGTCGCTCACTCCAAGCTGCACGGTAGCTGCCGACGCTCCGTCGCCCGATCCTTCCGGAGCGCCTGGCGCCTGAGCGCCGGCACGCGATCTCGCTCCAAACGGGGCCACAGCCACCCCCGCACCGCGGTGAGGATCGCGACGCGCTCCCGCGCTCACCGCCGCCGCCACGCCCGACCCGACGTATACGCCGTCGCTCGGGTTGCAGCCCGCCCGTCCACGCTGATCGCTTCACCACGCACACGTTCGGCAGCGATGCCCGGTCGGCAGGCTCCGCGCCAGCGGTGAAACAGGACTCGGCGAGATGACACCCATCAGACCTGCTCTTCGCCAGAAGCAGGGGCCGGTCCGCCGACCGTGCGAACGGCGAAGGGACGGCGTCGTGCTCCCCACGCTCGCATTTGCCCAGATGCGAGCGCCCTCGCCCTGCTCGTAGACGATCCGTGGTCCCGAGAACGGCGGCAGGGAGGGGCTGACGGTCCGTGCACGCGGACTTCGCGGAGCTCGCCCGGACGCCGGTGCGCGACGGCGCCGGCCATCCAGGCCCGTGGCCGGCGCTGCTCCATCTCGCCCTCGGCGGTTTGGAGGACGAAGACCAGGGGCCGTTCGGGCGCGCGCTCGTTGTCGCGGTGAATCCATCTCTTCCGCGGTGGGCGACAGGCGGTAGCCGCAGCATCGTGGCGTCGGGGTGTCTGCCGCAACCAATCGCCCCGCGGCAACGCGCGAGCACGAAACCGCAGGCGCGCACGCGGCGTCCGCCCGCCCGTGCGAGTCCAGGACGCGGCAGGGCCAACCCCGCGTCGCGCTGCATGGAAGGTGGCGCTCTTGGCGCCGTTGCCAAGGAGCGCTGCTGTCAGGCGACGGGAGCAGCGCGTGGCGGTCTCTTGGCTGTCTTTGCCCCAAAAGACTGCTAGGTGTTGCAAGCCCGTTTGACGCCTCGGCGGTTTCGTTCGGTCACGCAGAGGGTGCTGAATCGTCGGCCGGCGGCGGCCTTGACACGGCCTCGGTTTGCTGAGAAGTTCTCCCGCGGAACGTAGGACGAGTACTGCGCCGACGACCGGCCAGGGGCCTCGATTTGTAACCGTGGCCCGCCCACGGTGATTAGAACGTGGGTCCTTGGATTGAGTCCGGCGCGGGGGGCATATGCATATTAATTGGTCCGCCGACTTGGTGCGGCCCTATCGGAACCGGTCTCCTCCCGGCTTGGCGTGAGTCAGGTCAGGGCGGACTCCCATCCGACCGGATTAGTCCGGTGGCGGAGCGGAGCCGGACTTTGCCCTTGGCAAGCATCTTCCGAACCGACGCCTCAAGCGGGGGCGCCGGCACACAGCTGTAAGAAGACTTCAACACCATCCTCGTATGGGGGGTAACTCTTATGCGCCGTAAGCTCACGGCCATCTGCCTGACCGGCGGGCTGATGCTCAGCATCGCCGCGCCGGCCTTCGCGAACCCGCAGCCGCCGACCAACGGTGGCAACGGCGGCGGCTCGTCGGGTCAGTGCACCGGACCCGCGCAGGACCGGCCGGGCAACGCCTGCCAGTCGGGCAACAAGTAGAACCGCTGGCTGCGCACGGGGTCCCTCGTGCTGCGTGCGCAGCCCAACGAAGGGTCCCGGCGGTCCGCGGCCCAGGACGCTCTGCGACCCTCGCAGCCTCGGCTCCTGGCTCGCCCAACGCGTCAGCTGGTCCAGCTCGCCTGCTTGACCACTGGCGACGCCCAGAGGGCAGCTTCGGCGCGGGGAGGAGCTATTACAGGAAGGAGCAAAGTAATGCTGTCCAGGAAGTCATCGCTCGTGGCCTTGGTGTGCACCATGGCCGCCGCCGGGCCGGCTGCAAGTGCAGGGTTCGCCGGCGAGATCACCGGCAACGGCAAGCCCACAGCGGGCCCCGCGCACGCGAACTCGATTTGCGTGTTCTCGGGCAAGAACGACAACCCGAGCAACCCGCTCGACAACCCCGATGCCGGCGGCGTCTCTCAGTCCTACGGGCAGCTCGTGCGCCTGGGTGTAATCCAGGACTTCTTCGGCGCGACGCCGAAGACGTTCAACCCCGGCGACACGTGCCGGGGCGGGAGCAACGTCCCGGAGTAGCCGAGCGGACGTATCCGCAGAACCCCTAGAAATGCGAAGGCCCCGCGCGTGCGGGGCCTTCGTCGCGTCGGCGTCGCCGCGCGCAGCGGCTTTGCTGCCAGCTCCTGGAACGCGGCACAAGCGGCAGTACGACCCGATTCGCGCCGCGCTATCGCAACGGACTGTGAGCAGGCGTCCGCTGGCCAACTGATCGCGCCCGCTTGGCTCCCGCATCCGTGCAAGGAGCAGCGGCGCGGGGCTGACCACTCCTGCGCTGATGCTGGGCCACTTCGACGACGCGGAGCGGCGGGCTCGCGAGGCGCTGGAGGTCTCGGAGTCGGCGGCCAACTGGAACGGGATCACGTCGTCGCGAGTGCAGCTCGCCTGGTGCTGGAAGGACCTCGGACACGGCGCCGAGCACGCCGGCGAGGTCGAGCGGTTCGTGCGCCAGGACGTCCTGACCCGGCCGCTCTCAGGCGGCGCCGCGGCGGTCTGGAACGGCAACCTGGCGCTGTTCATGGCCGAGGCGGGTCTCCCGGAGCCGGCGCGCAGGTACCTCGGCCGTGTCGCCGATTGCGACGATACGGCGCTGACCGCGAACGTCGACGGTCGCAGCGCCGTGGCGCTGGCAGCCGAGGCGTGCGCGCTGCTTGGAGATCACCGACTCGCTCCGCGCTTCTACAAACCTGCTCCTGCCGCGCGACGGTCTTTGCATCCTCGGCGGACGCGGGGTCTACTTCCGCGGTGCCGTCGCACGCTATCTCGGCTTGCTCGCCGCGACCCCGGGCCGCCGAGAAGACGCTGTGGGACATCTGACGGACGCGCTGCGGACGAACACACGCGCGCACGCACCGCCCTGGATCGCCCGCAGCCAGCTCGAGCTCGGCCGAGCGCTGCGCCGTCGCGGCCACCCTGGCGACGATCGCCGGGCAGCCGATCTGCTCGGGCGCGCCGGCGCGCTCTCCCGCAAGATGGGGATGCGATCGCTCACCGCGCAGGCGACCGCCGAACGCGCCCTGGTCGACGGCCGCGCACCCGGTCCGTGGCAGCGCTGAGAGGCTCGGCGGACGGCGAGCTACGCACCGACCGCGGAGCCGATCAGCCGGCCGACGGCGTATGTCAGAGCTGCGGCCGCGCCGCCGATCAGGACCTGCCGGAGTCCGGAGCGCCAGACGCTGCGCCCTGTCATCAGCGTGATCGCCGCGCCGATGCCGAACAGCGCGAGGGCGGCGAGGATCGCGCTGGCGACGACGGCCGTCGTGCCACCGCCGAAGAAGAACGGCAGCACCGGCACGATCGCCCCGATCGCGAAGAGCACGAACGAGGTGGCGGCGGCCTGTGACGCCGAGCCGCCCAGCTCCTGGGGATCGATGCCCAGCTCCTCGCGCGCGAGGGTGTCCAGCGCTCCCTCGCGGTTGGCCATCTGGCGCTCGGCGAGCTCGCGCGCCTGCGCCTGCGACATGCCCTTGGCCTGGTAGATGAGCGCCAGCTCCTCGGCCTCCTCGTCGGGAACCTCGGCCAGCTCGTCGCGCTCGATCGCGATCTGGCGGGTGAACAGCTCGCGCGCGCTCTGCACCGAGATCCATTCCCCCATCGCCATCGAGCCCGCGCCCGCGAGCAGCCCCGCCAGGCCGGTGATGAGCACCGTGCTGCCCGCGAGCTGAGCGCCCGCGACGCCCATGACGAGGCTGAAGTTGGAGAGCAGGCCGTCGTTGGCGCCGAGCACCGCGGCGCGCAGCGCGTTGCCGCTGCTGGCGCGATGGCGGCCCTCGAGGCGCGCGATCGCGGCGCCCTCCAGCCCGCCGTCGCGACCGGACAGGGTGCGCAACAGCCGCGCGTGGGAGCGCTCCTCGCCGGGCATGGCCGTCCCCGCGGACTCCGGCTGCGCATCGTAGCCACGGCTGTCGGCGCGCTCGAGCCCGGTGAGCGTCGGCAGGATGAACTGGGCCCCGAACCGCCGCGCCAGCCGTGCCATCACGCGCGAGCGCCATCCCGGTCGCCGCGGACCCGGCGCCTCGCCGGCCGTCCGCAGGCGCTGCTCCCAGAAGTCGGCGTGCTCGTCCTCGGTCGCCGCCAGACGCCGGTACAGCTCCGCAAGCTGCGGCTCGGGCTCGACGTCAGCCACCGCGCGGTACAGCGCGGCGCTGTCGATCTCGTCCTGGCGGTTGGCACGCCACCGGCGGACATCTGCTGGGGCGGCCGGCTTGTCGTTCAAGGAGTCTCCTGGCAGACGGGGACCGGCCCGGCAGACATGATCGCCCACGACGTTCGTCACGGCGACGACGCTGGCCGCCGACGGTCAGCTCATCCGGTACAGCTGGGCCACGAGGTCGTCGAGCGCTTCGAGGGCCACGACCACCGCTTCGGCCGCCATCTTGGCCTCGGCCGGGTCGTTGAAGTCGGTCGCTTCGATGCGGTCTCTGGCCGCGGCGACGCTCGGGTCGCGGTCGGCGGGCTGATCGGGGCTCATGGCGCGACGCTACAGCGCCGGGGGTCGGCGCGGCGGACGCCCCGGCGGGCTGCCGGGGCGTCCGCGTGCGCCGGCGGGCGAGGCGAGTGCCAGCGCGCACAGCAGCGCGAGCGCCGCGCATGCGGCGGCGAGCCGGGTGCCGGTCCGCGCCAGCGGGGGCGCAGCCGGCAGTGGATGGGTGCGTGCGATCATCGGTGTCTCCTTGGGCTTGGGTTGAGCGGCTACGAAGCCAAGGACGCAACCCGCGGCGCGAATCGTTCGCGCGCGCCGTGGCGCAGCATCTGCGCCACGCGCCGGCGCGCCCTGAACAGCCGCGGCGTCAGCGTGGTCTCGCGCACGCCGAGCGCGCCGGCCGCCTCGCCGCAGCGAAGCCCGGCGACGTCGACGGCCACGAGCGCCTCGCGCAACGGGCGCGGCAGCGCGGCGATCGCCTCGAACACGAGTCCCGCCTCCACGATCTCGTGCGGCTGAGGGCCGCACGGATCCTCGATGCGCTCGAGTTGCTCGCCGGTCGCGAGCGCCGGCCTGCTGCGCGCGCTGCGCTGGTTGCTGAAGAACGTGTTGCGCAACACCGTCAGCAGGTAGCCCAGGTCGTCGTCGTTGCGCAGCAGCCGCGGGCGCGACAGCACCCGCAGATAGGTGTCCTGCACCAGGTCCTCGGCGTGCTCGTGCGAGCCGCCCAGCGCCCGAGCCGCACGATAGAGACGGTCGAAATGGTCGGCCAGGCCCGCCGGATCGAGGACGCGGGTCATGGCAAGTCGTCGGCGCGCGCCAGCGCCCTGACGTCGTCGGCGACGAGCGTGTTGCCGGCCATCCCCCACTCGCCGCCCGTGACCTCCTCCACGATGCACCAGGTGAGGCGGCGCGCGTGCTCGCCCTCGATCGCGACGATCGCTCGGTGAGGCGCTCGACGATCTCCTGCTTCTGGAGCGCCGTGAAGACGCCCTCGATGACCTTGACCTGAATGAGGGGCATGCCGGCCATGGTCCGCCGGCCCCGCATGCCGCACATCGGGCGTATCCCCGACATCGACCCCCGAAGATTGCGCGCCTCGCAGCGCGCGGCTTACGATCGCGCGGCGATGGACCAGCCGGGACCCGCTCCACCGGCCGTGCTGCTCGAGCGCGAGCACGAGGTGGAGCGCGTGCGCGCCGCGCTGGGTGCGGCCAGGCGGCGCGCCGGTGGGACGCTGGTGATCGAGGGTGCCGCAGGGATCGGCAAGTCCCGGCTGCTCGAGGCGGCACGATCGTGGGCGCCGGACCTCGGCGTCCGCGTCTTCGCGGCGCGGGCCACGGAGCTCGAGCACGGCTTCCCGTTCGGGATCGTCCGCCAGCTCTTCGAGCGCCCGCTGCTGGAGGCCGACGCCGGCGAGCGCGAGCGCTGGCTGGCCGGTGCGGCGGCGCTGGCCGCGGACGTCCTCACGACCGCGCCGCGGGCGCCGCCGGCCGGGTCGTCCGGGAGCGATCCGGGCTATGCGTGGCAGCACGGCAGCCGCTCGGCCTGATCCTCGCGACCCGGCCGCTCGATCCCGCACTGACGCCCGAGGCGGCGACGCTCGTCGGCGACCCGACCACGGAGCTGTTGCGCCCATCCCCGCTCTCGCCGGCGGCGATCGGCGCGGTGGTCGCCGACCGGCTGGCCGACGAGCCCGACGATCGGTTCGTCGACGCGTGCCTGGAGGTGACGGCGGCAACCCGTTCCTGCTCGGCGAGCTCTTGCGCGAGGCGGCTGCGCGGGGCCTCGATCCCACCGCTGCTGCCGCGGCCGAAGTGGGCGCCATCGTCCCGCGCGGCGTCGCCAACGCCGTGCTGCTGCGCGTCGCGCGGCTCGCGCCCGAGGCCGCCGTGCTCGCCCGTGCGCTCAGCGCACTCGGCGACGGTGCGCGGGTCGGCGATGCCGCACGGCTGGCCGGCCTCGCCGGCGACGAGCTGGAGGCTGCGCTGGCCACACTCGTCTCCGCCGGCGTCGCGGAATCCGGGGGCACCGTGCGCTTCGCCCATCCGATCCTGCGCGCGGCGATCTACGGGGACCTGACGCCCGCCGAGCGCGCTCGCCTCCATGGCGCCGCGGCGGCCATCCTGCGCGAGCGCGGAGCCCCCGCCGGGCAGGTGGCGGCGCAGGTCATGCACACCGAGCCCGCCGCCAGTCCCGAAGCGGTGGCCCTGCTGCGCGAGGCCGCCCGCGACGCGCGGGCCCTGGGCGACGCAGCCGAGGCGGCCACCCTGCTGGCCCGCGCGTTGGACGAGCCCCCAACGAAGACGACCGCGGTGCCGTCGTGCTCGAGCTCGGCCAGGCGCGTGCCCGCGCCGGCGACCCCGGGGCGATCGCTCCGCTGTCTGAGATCGTCGAGCACGGACAGGACCCGGATGCGATCGCCGCGGCGGCGATCGAGCTCAGCGGCATGCTCTTCTTCGCCGGGCGCGCCGCCGAGGGCGCGACGATCCTCCGCCGCGCCCAGGAGCGGCTCGCGGCATCGGGGCCGGCGCGCGAGCGGTTGGACGTCGCGCTGCTGGGCGGGAGCTACACGTCGATCTCCGTCCGGCGCGAGGCCGAGCCGACGATCGCCCGGCTGCGAGACCCGGGTGGCCCGGCAAGCGGCGTGCTGCAGGCGACGACGCTCGCCACGCTGGCGATGGACGAGGTGATGTACCTCGGCTCGGCATCGACCGCGATCGATCTCGCCCAGCGCGCCCTCGCGGCGGGCCTCCCGCTCGAGCCGCATCGCGGCGAGAACTGGGCGATCCTGGCCCTCGCGGCGCTGTCGGGCTCGGACGACATCGACGCGGCACTGCGGGGTACCGACGAGATCCTCGCGCGAGCGCGCAAGCGAGGCGCGGCACTGGCCGTGGTCAGCATGCAGGCGCTTCGAGCGGGCGTCGCAGTGCGCCGCGGAGACGTGACCGCTGCCCGAGCGGACGCCGAGGCGGCGATCGAGCTCGCCCCCGACATGCTGGGCACCGAGTACCTGGTCCTGGCGGTGTCGGCGGCGGTGTTCGCCGGCCTCGACCGCGACGAGACCCCGGCATCCCTGCGCCGGCTCATCGACCGCGCCGGCGTTCGCTACGACACCGAGTTCATCCCGAGCTCCCAGCTGCGCCTCGCGTCCGGCATGCTGCGCGCCGCTGCCGGCGACCACGAGACCGCGGTCCAGGAGCTGCGCAGCTGCGAGCTCGACCATCCGACGTTCGGGGGCGAGAACCCGGCCGTGCTCGCGTGGCGTTCGGCGGCGGCCCTCTCGCTGGCCGAGCTGGGCCGCCACGACGATGCTCGCGCCCTGGTCGCGGACGAGGTGCGGCGCGCGCGGGCGTTCGGCACGCCGCGCGCCCTCGGCGTGGCGCTCCGCGCCCAGGCGCTCGTCGGCCCTCCCGCGGAGCGGCGCGAGCGGCTCGCCGACGCACTCGAGGTGCTGGCACCCTCGCAGGCGCGGCTCGAGCACGCTCGCGCGCTGGTCGACCTCGGCGCCAGCCTCCGCGCCGCCCGGCAGCGCAGCGCGGCCCGCGAGCCGCTGCTCGAGGGGCTCGCCGTGGCCGCGCGCTGCGGCGCGCGCAGCCTCGAGCGCCGCGCGCGGGCCGAGCTGGCGGCGATCGGCATCCGGCCCCGAAGCACCGACGACGCGGGCCCGGACTCGCTGACGCCCAGCGAGCGGCGCGTGGTCGAGCTGGCGGCCTCGGGCGGCACCAACCGCGAGATCGCCCAGGAGCTGTTCGTCACCGAGAAGACGGTCGAGACGCATCTCGGACGCGCGTTCCGCAAGCTCGACGTCTCATCCCGCCGGCAGCTGCCCGACGTGCTCGCACGCGCTGACTGACGACGGCGCGCGAATGATCCCGCGGACCGCTCGCGTCTTCCTCTCAGCACACCGATCGATCGAGGCCCGGCGCCAACCGCCCGGGCACCGAAGGGACTGAGATCAACACCTACGCGATACGCCGCAAGCACGCCTGGCATTCAGGCGAGGAGCGCGGACCGCGCTTGCGTCGGGATCCTCGGCGACAACCACGGGTTCAGGGTCAGGACGTTCGACCAGGATGGCTCCGGCGGTGCTCTGCAGGCCCCTGCACTGGCGGGGGCCACGTTCACCCGCTCAGGGTGAGGCCGCCTCACCCGGCTCGCGGCAAGGGTCTGCGCGCACGCCGCTTCACTGCGACAAGGAGCCCCTGCCATGCTGATCGCTGCGGACTACCCGTTCCTCGACATCTTGTGGACGATGATCATCTTCTTCGTCTGGGTGGTCTGGATCTGGATGATGATCACGATCCTCACCGACGTGTTCCGCCGGGGTGACATCTCCGGCTGGGGCAAGGCCGCCTGGACGATCTTCCTGATCATCCTGCCGTTCCTCGGCGCATTCATCTACCTGATCAGCCAGGGCCGCGGGATGACCGAGCGCAACGTCAAGGAGGTCAAGGGCCAGCAGGCGCAGTTCGACGACTACGTCAGGTCGGTCGCCAGCGGCCCCGCCACCGAGATCGACAAAGCCAAGCAGCTGCTCGACAGCGGCGCGATCAGCCAGCAGGAGTTCGAGGCGCTCAAGGCCAAGGCGCTGGCGTCGGCGTAGGCGCCGGATCAGACGCGCCCGGGCGGGCCGGTCGCCCGCGGCGCGTACAGGCCATGTTCAGGATCCGGCGGCGATGATCCGGCCATGTCGCTGACCGGCACGGAGCGCGGGCCTCGGGTGCTCGTGCTCTCCGCCGACGTCGGCGAGGGTCATGTCGCGGCCGCGCGCGCGCTCACGGACGACCTGCGGGCGCTGGGCGCGATCGAGGTGGTCGAGTGCGATGGCCTGGTCGCCTTCGGCATCGTCGTGCGCCACCTGGTCCGCGACGGCTACCGGTGGCAGCTGCGCTGGGCGCCGTGGAGCTACGACGCGCTGTACTGGCTCGCCACGCGGGTATGGCCCGCGCGTGCGGTCGGGGCCAGCGTCCTGTCGGCGGCCGGGCAGCGGCGCCTGCGCCGCCTGGTGCGCGACGCGGACCCCGACGTCGTCGTCTCGACGCACCCGGCGCTGACCTGCGTGCTCGGGCACATGCGCCTGCGCCGGCGCCTCGACGTGCCCGTGTGCGCGGCGATCACCGATCTCGCCGACTACAGGTTCTGGTCGCATCGCGGCGCGGACCTGCACCTGGTCATGCACGAGTCCGCGGTCGCCCGCGTCGAGCGGGTGGCTGGTGCCGGCAGCGCGGCGCTCGTCCGCCCGCTCGTGGCCGCGGGGTTCCGCAGCGGCGCGGACCGCGTCGAAGCGCGGGCGCGCCTCGATCTCCCCGCGGACGGCCGCGTCGTCGTGGTCTCCGGAGGCGGCTGGGGCGTCGGCGACCTCGCCGGTGCGGTCGCTGCCGCCCTCGCGTTCGAGGACACCACTGTCGTCGCGCTCGCGGCGCGCAACGAGCCGCTGCGCGCCGCGCTGCAGGAGCGGTTCGCCGGCGAGGCACGCGTGCGGGTGTGCGGGTTCACCGAGCGCATGCACGAGCTGCTGACGGCCGCCGACGTCGCCATCCACTCGACCGGCGGCATGACGTCGCTCGAGGCGCTCAGCTGCGGCTGCCCGCTCATCGCCTACGGCAGCTCCATCGGCCACATCCGCGTCCACAACCGCACGATGGCAGCGCTCGGGCTGATCACGGTGGCCGACACCCGCGCCGAGCTCACCGCTGCCCTGCAGCGCATGCTCGTCGACGCGCCCGGGCGCCACGCGCGGCCGACCGGCGCGAGCTTCGAGCCGGCGGCGGCCGTGGTCGACATCCGGCCGCGCGTGCGGCCCCTGCCCCGGTGGCGCATCGCCGCGGGCCATGGCCTTGCTTGCGTCGCGTGCGTCGTGGTCGTGCTGGCGGGGCTGTCGACCGAGGACGCCTACTCGCTCGCCGCGCGCTCGCTCGAGCTGCGGCCGGTCACGCACGTGGCGACCGCACGGCCCGACGTCGCGCTGGTCGTGCGGGAGCGCCCGGCCGCCGTGGCCCGCCTCGCGCGCGCCCTCGCGGCGCGCAGGATCCACGCATCGTTCGCGCTCCCCTACCCGGCCACGCCGGCCCTTCAGCGCGGGATCCAGGCCAGCGGGGACGACGCGCTGCCCGAGCTCGCGCCGGGCAAGCGCGTGCGCTGGCTGGACACGCGCGAGCAGCTTCGCGGCGCAGCGCGCCTCGGGACGGACCGCCGCTACCTCGTCCCTGCCTCAGGGCTCGCGCTCGGTCAGTACCTGCTCGGGCGCAGCGTCGACGCCTCGCCGGTCGCGGGCCGCTGGACGTTCGACGCCTCGCGCCCGCTGCCGGCGCATCCGTCGGCCGGCGACATCGTCGTCTTCACGGCCAACGGCCCGCAGGCGCGGGTGCTCGCGGCGGTCGCTTCGCTGCGCGCCGACGGGCTGACGGTCGTCCCGCTGTCCGGGCTGCTGGCCTCCTCGCCGACGAGCGCCCGGACCGCACGCGCGGTCGTCAGGACGATGGCGCCGCCGATCACCACGACCAGCCCGACCACGATGCCGACCGCTCCGAGCGGCGCATGAGCCCAGCTCTCACCGGTGAGCAGGGGCGCCGCGAGCACCGGGATCGCCACCTGGACGACGAAGACCAGCGGTGCCACCTGGGTCGCCGGTCGCCGCTGCAGCGCGGTCATCTCGCTGAGCAGCGCCAGGCCCGAGCCCAGTCCGGTGGCGACCGTCCACGCGGCGGCGCCGAGCCAGTGATGGGCGTCGACGGCGTCCGCGACGAACTTCGTCGTCAGGCCGCTGGCGGCGAACGCGGCGCCGGCCGAGACCGCGGCGACGACGCCGTCGACCCGTCGCCGCCGCAGCGCGTAGGGAGCGAGGGCGACGGTGGCCAGCGCGGCCAGCGCTCCGGCGAGCGGCAGGCCGCCGATGTGGTGGGAGGAAGCGTCGGGCGCGACGGCCGCCAGCCAGGCGACGCCGGCGATGATCGCCCCGACCGCGAGGACGTCGCGCGCTCCGACGCGCTCGTGCAGCGTGCGGGCGCCGAGCACGAGCAGCAGGACGAGGCCGAAGGCGAGCGCCGGCTGCACGAGCGTGAGCGGCACGAGCAGCAGCGCGGCGGCCTGCAGCGGCCAGCCGAGGACCCCCAAAGCGGTGCCGGCGAGCCAGCGCGGCCGTTGAGCCAGCCGCGCGATGAGCGACGGGCGCAGCCCGCGGTCGGCGGGCACGACCCGCGCCTCGATCGCCTGCAGCGCGACGCCGAGGTTGTACATCGAGGACGCCGCACACGCGGCGCCGGCGCCGAGCACGACGGAGGACATGGGCGCGCGCCACGATAGAGCGGCCGTGCTGCTCGGCGCGCTGGGTGTCACCGCGCTGCACGCCGGCCCCGCGCTGTGCGCGCGCTCGGCGGCGCTGCGGCGCGCGCTCGGCGTGCGCGACCGCGGCGCCGACCCGTTCGCCGTCGCGCTGACCTTCGACGACGGGCCCCATCCCCGGGGCACGCCCTCGACGCTCGAGGCCCTGCAGACCGCCGGCGTCCACGCGACGTTCTTCCTCGTCGGCGAGCAGGTCGAGCGCCACCGCGCCGTCGCCGCCGAGGTCGTCGCCGCCGGGCACGATGTCGGCGTCCACTGCCACCGCCACCGCAACCTCCTGCGCCTCACGCCCGGGCAGGTCCGCGAGGACCTGCTGCGCGCCGAGGCGGCGATCGTCGCGGCCACCGGCAGCGCCCCGCGGCTCTACCGGCCGCCCTACGGCGTGCTCACGACGCCGGCCCTGGTGCACGCCCGCCGCCACGGGTGGGCGCCGCTGCTGTGGACGCGATGGGGTCGCGACTGGCGCGCCCGCGCGACGGCCACGACGATCGCCGACGAGGCGAGCGCCGGGGTGATCGGCGGCGACGTCGTCCTGCTCCACGACGCCGACCACTACTCGGCGAGCGGGTCGTGGGAGCGGACCGTCGCCGCACTGCCCCGTGTCGTGGACGCCATCCGGCGGGCGGGGCTGGAGATAGCACCGGCATGACGGCCCAGCTCACCGCCTGGATCGGCCACCACGGCGCGTACGCCGTCTTCCTCATCATGGCGATCGACGCCCTGCTGCCCGTCGGCGGCGAGCTGACGATGCTCTATGCCGGCGCGCTGGCCGCGGGCGCGATCGCCGGCCAGTACCCCATCCTGCTCGGCCAGCAGCTGCAGAGCGGCCTGGAGAGCTACGTCGTCCTGGCGCTGGCAGGGACCCTCGGCTACCTGCTCGGCTCGCTGGTCGGCTGGGGGATCGGGCGGTGGGGCGGGCGGTCGGTGCTCGAGCGCCACGGCCGCTGGCTGCACGTCACGCCGCAGAACCTCGATCGCGCCGAGCGCTGGTTCGATCGCCACGGGCGTGCCGCGGTCTTCCTCGGGCGCCTGACGCCGGTCGTGCGCTCGTTCATCTCGATCCCGGCCGGCGCCCTGGAGAGCCCGATCGGGGCGTACACGATGCTGACGCTCGCCGGGTCGGCGATCTGGTGCTTCGGCTTCGCGGCCGTCGGGTGGGCGCTCGGCAGCAGCTACGAGCGCGTCCACCACGCCTTCCGCTACGTCGACGTGCTCGCGGTGGCGGCCGCCGTCGCGACGGTCGTCGTCCTGCTCGTCCTGCACCGCCGGCGGACGCGCGTATGAGCCCGACCGCGGCGCGCGCCGCGCTCGCCGTCGCGCTCGCGGCGGCGGCCGTGGCGGGCGGCTGCGGATCGGGCGGCTCGCACCACCCGGCGAAGGCCGGCCACCGCGAAGGCCCGCCCGCGGCAGGAACGCGCGCGGGCGTGGCGCTGCGCCTCGTGCGCGCCCGCGCGCTCCCAGCCCCCGTGCAGCTCCCCGGCCTCGCGCGCCTCGGCGCGACGGTCCTGGCGGCGGGCGGACTGGACGCCGCCGATGCGTCGGTAGCCGACGTGGTGCGGGTGGCCCCGGGAGCGGCGCGGCGCGTGGGCGCGCTACCCGCGCCCGTGCACGACGTGGGCGTCGCCGCGCTCGGGCCGCGGCTGTACGTCTTCGGCGGCGGCAGCGCCGGCGGCCCGACCGACGCGATCACCGCGGTCAGCGCGAACGGCCGCGCCCGGCCCGCCGGCCGGCTGCCCGTCGCGATGTCCGACACGACCGCGGTCGCGATCGGCTCGACGGCGTACGTCGTCGGCGGCTACACCGCGACGACGCCGCTGCGCTCCGTGCTCGCGTTCCGGCCCGGTCGTGCTCCGCGCGAGGTCGCTGCGCTGCCACATCCCCTGCGCTACGCCGCGGCCGCGGCGGCACCCGGCGGGCGGCTGCTGATCGCCGGCGGCACCGACGGGACGCGGGCGCGCGACGAGATCCTCAGCGTCGATCCGGCGCGCCACCGCGTCCGCGTCATCGGGCATCTCCCGGCGCCGCTCGCGCACGCCGCCGCCGCGACGCTGGCGGGCACGGTCTACGTGCTCGGCGGTCGCGGCGACGGCCCGACGAGCCAGCGGCGGCGCATCTGGGCGATCGATCCGGCCTCCGGGCGCGTGCGGGCCGCCGGCGCGCTGCCGTACGCGCTGTCGGACCTCGGCGCCGTGGCCGCGGGATCGGGCGTGGTCGTCGCGGGCGGGCGCGACGCGCGGGGCATTGTGCATCGCGAGCTGCTCGAGCTCGGGCGCGCGCGGGCCGCGCGTACGGCCGCGACCCTGCGCGCGGGCCGGATCCCGGCGCTCGTCGACCGCCACGACGTCTATGCGGCGGGCCGCCCGGGGCTCCTGGCGCCGGCCGTCCGGCACGACCCGCCACGGGTCTACGTCCCCAACTCGCAGTCCGACACCGTCGACGTCATCGACCAGCGCACGGCGAGGGTCGTCGACCACTTCACGGTCGGCGCGCTGCCCCAGCACGTCACGCCGTCCTGGGACCTGCGCACGCTGTGGGTGACCAACGACACCGGCAACAGCCTGACGCCGATCGACCCGCGCACCGGCCGTCACGGCCGGCCCGTACCGGTGCGCGACCCCTACAACCTGTACTTCACGGCCGACGGGCGCCGCGCGATCGTCGTGGCCGAGGCGCGCCGCGAGCTCGACTTCCGCACGCCGCACACCATGCGCCTGACCAAGGCGCTGCGCCTGCCGCGCTGCGCGGGCGTCGACCACATGGACTTCACCGCCGACGGCCGCCGCGCGCTCGTGTCGTGCGAGTTCGCGGGGCGCATGGCGGTCGTCGACCTGGTGCGCGAGCGCGTGCTCAAGACGATCGCACTACGCGCCGGAGCGATGCCCCAGGACGTCAAGCTCTCACCCGATGGTCGCACGTTCTACGTCGCCGACATGGCGTCCAACGGCGTGTGGCTCGTCGACGCGCAGCGGATGCGCAAGGAGCGCTTCCAGCCCACCGGGCGCGGCGCCCACGGCCTGTACCCCAGCCGCGACTCGAAGCTCCTGTACGTCTCCAACCGCGGCGCGGGCACGATCACGCTGATCTCGTTTCGCACGCGCCGGCCGGTCGGCACCTGGCGGATCCCCGGCGGCGGGTCGCCCGACATGGGGGGCGTCTCGGCCGACGGGCGCGTCCTGTGGCTCTCGGGCCGTTACAGCAGCGAGGTCTACGCCATCTCCACGGTCACCGGACACCTGCTTCACCGCATCCCCGTCGGCCACGGCCCGCACGGGCTCTGCGTCTGGCCGCAGCCCGGGCGCTACTCGATCGGCCACACCGGCATCCTGCGCTGACGCTCAGGCCGGCAGCTCGACGCGGAACTGGGCGCCGCCCGCCGGCGGATCCGGGCCGAGCAGCACGTCGCCGCCGATCGCCTTGGCCAGCCGCCGCGCCAGCGGCAGGCCGAGCCCCGCGCCACCGTGGCCGTTGGCCGCGCGCAGGCGCGCGCCAGGCTCGAAGAGCGCCTCGCGCGCCTGCGCGGGCACGCCCGGCCCGTCGTCGGCGACCGTGACGACGACGACGCCGTCGCGCGCGCCGGCGCCCAGCACCACGCGCGAGCGCGCGTAGCGCCCGGCGTTGTCGAGCAGCGGCGCGACGATCCGCTCGACGACGTCGGCGTCCACGCCGGCGATGGCGGGTGCCGCCGGCGCCAGCACCTCGAGCTCGACGTCGCGGCCGGCCAGCACCGGGCCCCACGCGTCGGCCACGCGCGCGAGCACGTCGCCGACGTCGCTGCGCCCGGCGCCGACGTGCGCTTCGGCGCGCGCAGCGGCCATCAACGTCTCGAGGATCCCGCTCATCTGCTCGGCGCTGCGGGCGATCAGCGCGTAGGCCTCGCCGCGATCCTCGGGCGAGCGCTCGCGGCGCTGCAGCAGCTCGACCTCGGCCACGATGCGCGCCAGCGGCGTGCGAAGCTCGTGCGACAGCTCGGCCGACAGCCGCTGCTCGTGCCGCAGGCTTGCCGCCACGCGGTCGAACAGCGCGTCGAAGGCGCGCGCGAGCTCGCCCAGCTCGTCGGGGCGGGGCGTCGCGCCGAAGCGCTGGGCGAGGTCGTGCTCGCTCCAGTCGACCGCCGAATGGGTCATCTCGCGCACGGGATCGAGCGCGCGCCCGACGGTGATCCAGGTCAGCACCCCGACCGCGGCCAGCAGCACCGCGGCCAGCGCGAGCGAGCCGATGAGCGCCAGGTCCGTCGTGCGGTCGTAGGCGGCCAGCGACTCGGCCGCGACCACCGTGCCGACCTGGCGCCCGCCGTCGGTCACCGGCGCGGCGTACAGCCGGACGTCGTCGGGCAGGTCGTCGAAGACGTGCGACTGGCCGGCCAGCGCGTCCGCGGCGCGCTGCAGGTCGGCCGACGCGGCCGGGCGCTCGACGGCCCGTGTTCCCTCGTAGACCCAGACCCGTCGATCGACGGCGGAGTCGTCGGGCGATTCGCGCACCTGCAGTCGCCCGTCCCTGACCGCCACGGTGGTGGCCGCGGCGCCCGCGAGCGATCGCAGCCGGCTGTTGGCGTCGGACTCCAGGCTGCGGTCGAGGACGACGTTGAAGGCGGTCGTCAGCACGGCGACGGCGGCGAGCGCCGCGAGCAGCGCGAGCGCGGTGAGCCGCCCGCGCAGCGTGTGAAACCGCCTCATTGCAGCCGGTAGCCGACGCCGTGGGCCGTCGCGATCTCCGCCCGCGCCGCGAGCTCGCGCAGCTTGCGTCGCAGCCGCGCGACGTACTGGTCCAGCGTGTTGTCGTGCACGATCGCGCCCGCCGGCCACGCGGCGAGGACGAGGTCGCGCCGGCGCACCACGGTCCCCGGCCGGGCGGCGAGCGCGGCCAGCAGCCGGAACTCCGTCGGCGTCAGCGACACCTCGCGGTTGTCGCTGCTGACCGAGTGCGTCACCGGATCGAGGCGCAGCCCGCCGACCATCGTCGCGGGGTCGGCACCCGACCGGCGCACCATCGCCCTCAGCCGGGCCACGACCTCGGCGAAGTGAAACGGCTTGGTCACGTAGTCGTCGCCGCCCGCGCTGAATCCCGCCAGCCGATCCGGCACCGCGTCGCGCGCGGTGAGGAAGAGCACCGGCGCGTCGACGCCGCCGGCGCGCAGGGCCTGGCAGAGGTCGCGGCCGTCGGCGTCGGGGAGCCCGATGTCGATGATCAGGCCGTCGAACGGGTCGTCCGCGCGGGCCATCGCGCCGGCGCCGTCGCCGACTGCCTCCACCTCGAATCCCTCCTCGCCGAGCCCGCGCACGAGGAGCGATCGGAGCTCCGGATCGTCCTCGACGACGAGCAGGCGAAAGACGGTCACACTGGACCGAAGTATGACCTCGGCGCCCTGACACGCGCCTGACGGGAGCCGGTCAGGAGTCGTTCAGTGCGCGGCGCCGGCCGTCGCGGGCTTGCGGAGCGCCGCAACGCCGTTGCCGATGGCGCCGCCGTGGTCGGCCCAGCCGCCGAGGCCGGTCGCGATCCACCAGAACAGCATGCTGAGAACGTCGTCTCGCGCAGGCCGGCGGCTAGAACCTGTGCTTGCTGACCAGCCCGCCGCCGCTGAAGCAGAAGAAGAACAGCTCGTCGCTGCTGCCGGCGCGGTCGTAGCCGATGCAGTCGTCGCGCAGCTCCTTGGCCACCAGGCTCTGCGTCGGGTCGTCGGTCGTCGCGGGATGCCCGAGGCGCGCGACGACGGCAGACTTCGGCGTGCCCGGCTTCACGGACCGGTACTGGGCGAGCGTCACCGGCCTGCCGGCGCCCGTGGGGATCGCGATCGCGCTCGAGCCGCCGGCACTCGTGTCGCCGCCGGTGCTGAACGCCCCGAACAGCACGAGCGCCACGATCGCGGCGATGACGAACCCGCCGATGACCCAGAGCGCGTAGGCCTTCAGCGCCGTGCCGATGCTGACGTCCAGCAGCGAGCGGACGGGGCGCTCCAGCAACGGCCGATCGTCCGGATCTTGGTGGCTCATGGTCTGAGTTGTAGCGCACACATGCGGAAGGGCCCGCCGGGTCGGGCGTCTTCACCGGTCATGCCCTCTCTCCACACCGACACCCTCCTCCCCCTGACCCTGTCCGAGCAGCTCAACGCGATGCTGGCGGGCTGGCTGGATCGTCACGCCTCCGACGGCGACCTCGGCGGCGTCGCGGCCGGCATCATCACCGTCGCCGAGGCCGACGTCCCCGAAGTCGAGGCGTTCTGCGCGAACTGGACGATGACGGTGCGCCGCACCGACAACGTCCACGGCCGTTGGGCGGTGCTCGTCGTCGAGGGCCGCGCGCTGCCGGTGCGCGGCTTCACCGAGATCACGGCGCTCTACCGGGCCTGACGCCGCGGGGGAAGGTCGCTAGCGTGCACCGGGCATGCCGCGCCCTCGCGACGAGCTGACCGCCAGGGAGTGGGCCGTGCTGGCGGTCCTGGCCGAAGAGCCGACCCATGGCTTCGCCGTGGGGCGGGCGATGGAGCCCGACGGCGAGGTGGGCAAGATCTGGTCGGTCAGGCGCCCGCTCGTCTACCGGGCGGTGGAGACGCTCACCGCCATGGAGCTCGTGCGCCCGGCGGCGACGGTCCGCAGCCGCTCGGGCCCACAGCGCACCGTCCTGCAGGTGACGCCCAACGGCAAGCGCGCGCTGACGCGCTGGCTGCGCCAGCCCGTCGAGCACGTCCGCGACGCGCGCTCGCTGCTCATGCTCAAGCTCCTGTTCCTCACCCGCCGCGACGCCGACCTCGAGCCGCTGCTCAGCGCCCAGCGCGAGCGGTTCGCCAAGCTCGCCGAGGGGCTGAGCGGCGCGGCGGACGCGGCCGAGGGCTTCGACCGCGCCCTGCTGCTCTGGCGCCTGGAGAGCACGACGGCCGCGGTGCGCTTCGTCGAGGCGATGCTCGCCGAGCCGGGCGCTCAGATGCGCCCGGCGTCGCCCAGCGGCCAGTAGCGGTAGGTCACTATGCCGAGGATCGCCTTCGTCGGCACCGGTCCCCAGATGCGGCTGTCGTCCGAGGCGCCGCGGTTGTCGCCGAGCAGGAACCACGTGCCGGGCGGCACGGTGATCGCCTGCGGCAGGTCGCAGAGCTCCGGCTCGTCGCACGGCGCCGCATAGCGGTCGCGCACGGGCTTGCCGTTGCGGATCAGCAGGCCGCGGCGGAATGCGACCGTGTCGCCGGGGCCGGCGACCACGCGCTTGATGTACTTGACGTCGGACAGCCCGGGGGTTGGGCGTGGGCAGGCGGCCTTGTCGGGCTTGCGCGCGCCGCAGGTATGTGTTGCCAGATCGCGGCCCGCCCGATCCATCACCGCGGCGGCTCCTTGCGCGTATCCGCGCGGCGCTCTGAACCGGGTGCGGTGCGCAGGTCGTCGATGAAGGTGTCGTGGATGACCGGCTCGAGGTGGCGGGCCATGTGGATAACGGTGGGCGTGCGCATGTCATTGAGACTGCGCACGACGCGCGAACTCATCGGTCGGCCAGCATCTCACACGAGCGGCCGGCGGCCCCGGGCGGCGATCATCGCGGCGCTGACGAAGACCGTGTCGGGATCGTCGAGCCGCGTGTAGGCGTGCTCGAGGTCCTCGCCCCCCACGTCGCCGTGCTCGAGGAGCCCGCTGCGCAGCGAGTCCAGGGTGAGGCGCAGGAAGGAGGCGGCCGGGCTGGCGCCGCGGAAGACGCGCGAGCGGCCGTCCGCGCCGACGTCGTGCAGGCCCACGCGCCGGAGCTCGTGGACCATCCTGCGCCCGTACTGCGCGTCGAACCCCGAGCGCGACAGGTGTCGATTGACGCCGTCGACGACGCGCCGCATGCCGTCGCCGTCAGGATAGGTGGCAAACCCGGCCCAGTCGTGGTCCTCGATCACGAGCCAGCCGCCCGGCCGCAGCGGCGCGACCAGGCGCTCGAGCACCGCGGGGCCCAGGTGCTCGACGAGCAGGCGGGCGTGGACGAGGTCGAAGCGGGCCTCGGGCGGCGGGTCGTTGACGATGTCGTGCTCGAGGACCTCGAGGTTGCCGCGCGCGACCCCGTCGAGGTAGCGGGTCGTGAGGTCGGTGGCGACGACCTCGCCGTCGGTGCCGCCCCGGTCGGCGAGCCACGCGGCGATCGAGCCCGCTCCGGGGCCGACCTCGAGGCAGCGCCATCCGGGCTCGATGCCCAGCGCCTCGATCGCCGTCTTCGTGCCGGGATCCCAGAGGTCCTCCATGGCCGCAAGGCGCGCGCGCTCCTGCGGCCAGTCCTGATCGATTGCGTAGGTCATGCCTGAGAGAGGCGCGCGGCGCGCGGAACATTCCATCGCCGGGGACGGAGGTGTGCCTATCCGAACCATCGGGGTGGCCGGCCTTGGCTAGCGTGCCTGGCATGAACGATGACGCGATCGTCGTCGAGGGCCTGGAGAAGTCGTACGGTCCGGTGCGCGCCCTGTGTGGCGTCGACTTCTCCGCTCGCACCGGCAGTGTCCTCGGCCTGCTCGGCCCCAACGGCGCGGGCAAGACCACTGCAGTGCGGATCCTCGCCACGCTGCTCGAGCCCGACGGCGGCAGCGCCCGCGTCGCCGGGTTCGACGTCGTGCGCGACGCGGCCAAGCTGCGAGCCGGGATCGGCCTCGCCGGCCAGTACGCCGCGGTCGACGAGAACCTGACCGGATTCGAGAACCTCGAGATGGTCGGCCAGCTCTACCACATGCCGCGCGCGCAGGCGCGCGTCCGCGCCGACGAGCTGCTCCGGCGCTTCGACCTGACGGATGCGGCCAAGCGGCCCGTCAAGACGTACTCCGGCGGCATGCGCCGCCGGCTCGACCTCGCCGCCGCGCTGGTCTTCAGCCCACCCGTGCTGTTCCTCGACGAGCCGACGACCGGCCTCGACCCCCGCAGCCGCCTGGCGCTGTGGGAGACGATCGAGGCGCAGACCGCGGCCGGCACCACCGTGCTGCTGACCACGCAGTACCTCGACGAGGCCGACCGCCTCGCCGACCAGATCGTCGTCGTCGACCACGGCAACGTGATCGCCGACGGCACCTCGGACGAGCTCAAGGACCGCGTCGGCGGCGAGCGCCTGGAGGTCCACCTCGATGACCTCGACGATGCCGAGCGCGCGCTCGAGGCGCTGGCCGAGATCGCCGACGAGCGCCCCTCGCTCGACGATCACACCGTGCGCGCGCCCATGCGCCGGCGCGCGGGGGTGATCGCCGACGCGGTCCTGCGCCTGAATGCCGCTGACGTCGGCATCGCGGACATCGCGCTGCGCCGCCCGACCCTCGACGACGTCTTCATCGCGCTGACCGGGCACGGCGCCGAGGAGGAGATGCCCGAGGAGGTGGCGGCATGACCTCGCTGTCGGACACGCTCGTGCTCGCCCGCCGCAACCTGCGGCGCATCCCGCGACAGCCCGACCTGCTGATCGCCTACACGGTCCAGCCGGTCATGTTCGTGCTGCTCTTCGTCTACGTCTTCGGCGGGGCGATCCAGACGCCGGGCTTCGACTACGTGGACTTCCTCATGCCGGGGATCGTCGTGCAGTCGATCGCCTTCGGCGGCTTCGTCACCGCGCTCGGGCTCTCCGAGGACGTCGGGAAGGGGCTCATCGATCGCTTCCGGTCGCTGCCGATGTCGCGCGCGGCGGTGCTCGCCGGGCGGACCTTCTCCGACGTGCTGCTCAACTGCCTGTCGCTCGTCGTGCTGCTCAGCGTCGGCTTCGCGGCCGGCTTCAACTTCATCGACACGAACGTCGCGCAGGTCCTGCTGGGCATCGTGCTGCTGCTGCTGATGGGCTACGCGTTCTCGTGGATCTTCGCGCTCGTCGGCCTGTTCTCGTCGTCGCCGGAGACGGCCAACTCGATCGGCTTCACGCTGATCTTCCCGCTGACCTTCGCCTCGTCGGTCTTCGTGCCCGCCAGCTCGATGCCCGACGGGCTGCGCCAGTTCGCCGAAGCCAACCCGTTCACCACGTGGGCTGATGCCGTGCGCTCGCTGTGGATCGGAACGCCGCCCCACACCGACGTGTGGATGTCGTTCATCTGGTGCGCGGTCCTGATCGCCGTGTTCGCGCCGCTGGCGGTCGGGCGCTATCGCAAGGTCGCGGCGCGCTAGCCGCGCCCGGCGTCCTGCACGAGCAGCGCGATCTGGACGCGGTTCTCGACGTCGAGCTTGGTCAGCAGGCGCGAGACGTGCGCCTTCACGGTCGCCACGCTCATGTGCAGCTCGGCGGCGATCTCGGCGTTCGCGCGGCCCCGACCGACCGCGAGGGCGACCTCGTGCTCGCGCGCGCTGAGCGTGGCCAGGCGCTCGCGCGCGCCGTCGCGCCTGACGTCCGCGTCGCTGTCGCCGGCGACCAGCGCGATGAGCTGGCGCGTCACGGCCGGCGAGAGCATCGAGTCGCCCGCATGGACGAGCTCGATCGCGCGCACGATCTCGGCGGGCGGCGTGTCCTTGAGCACGAAGCCCGCCGCGCCGGCGCGCAGCGCGCGCAGCACCAGCTCGTCGGCGTCGAAGGTGGTGAGCACGAGCACGGCGGGCGGATCGGGCTGCGAGCGCAGCAGGCGCGTCGCGGCGATGCCGTCGACCTGCGGCATGCGGATGTCCATCAGCACGACGTCGGGACGGTGACGGTCGACGGCGGCGAGCGCGCCGCGGCCGTCGTCGGTCTCCCCAACCACCTCGATGCCCTCGGCCCCGGCGAGGAGCATCCGCAGCCCCGAGCGCACCAGGGCGTCGTCGTCGACGAGGACGACGCGGATCACGGCGTCCAGGGAAGGCTCGCGCGCAGGACGAAGTCGCCGGCGGCGTCGGGCCCGTGCTCGAGCTCGCCGCCGGCCAGCGCGACGCGCTCGGCGAGCCCGACGAGCCCGGTGCCGGCGCCCGGCAGGCGGTCGCCCCCCGCGCTCGCCCGCACGCCGACCGGCCGCCGCGTCACCACGCCGACGACGAGCCGCCCGTCGTCGACCGCGATCGCCACGTCGACCGCGGCGCCCGGCGCGTGCTTGCGCGCATTGGTCAGGCCCTCCTGCACGACGCGGTAGGCCGTTCGCCCCAGGGCTGCCGGGAGCGCCTCGGCCTCCGGGGCGTCGATCCGCGCCTGCACGTGCATCCCGGCGGCGCGCGACTCGTCGATGAGGGCCGGGACCTCGGCGAGGGTCGGCTGCGGCGGCTCGGGCGCGGTCCGCTCGCCACCCTCGCGCAGCACGCCGATGATGTCGCGCAGCTCCTCCAGCGCGGCGTGAGCGCTCGCCCGGATCACGCCGGCGGCCTGCGCGACCTCGTCGGCGGGCGCGTCGGGCCGGAACTCCAGGGCGCCCGCGTGCAGGCTCAGCAGCGAGACGCGGTGGGCGAGCACGTCGTGCATCTCGCGCGCGATGCGAAGCCGCTCGGCCTCGCGCGCCTGCTCGACCTTCAGGCGCTGCTCGGACTCCAGGCGCTCGGCGCGCTCGCGCAGCGAGCGGACGAGCTCGCGCTGGGCGCGCACGAAGAGGCCCCAGCCGATGATCCCGGCCGTGCACAGCGCGCCAAGGATCAGCTGCCCGGCATAGGAGTCCCGGCCGGGATAGAGCAACGGGAAGACGACCGTCGAGACGGCGGCCAGCCCGATGAGGGCGAGGATCGTCCGCGCCGAGGTGCGCAGCGCGGCGTTGAAGAGCGCGAAGACGGCGGGGCCCGCGGCGAGCGCCGAGAAGATCGACGCCACACTGGTGAACACCGCGACCTCGGTGGGGCGCGAGCGCCGTACCCACAGCGACACGCACGCGACCGCGCCGACGGCGATGTCGACGACGGCCTGGACCGTGTTGTGGTCGTCCCACGTCGACACCAGCACGACCACGCCGATCCCGATCGCCAGCGCGAACATCACGACGTCGACGACCCAGTCGCGGACGGAGCGCCGGCCCTGCCCGGACTCGAGCAGCGCGCCGGGCAGCACCGCGCGCTGCCACCGCGGGACGCTCGATTGCTGGCCGGCCTGCCCGGGCATCACGGAAAGCGTACGCTGGGCCACCGGCGCCGACCCCCGACCAAAGTCGACGCCGGCATCGACTCGCGGCGCTGGTTGCCGGATCCCTCCAACCCTGATGCTCCAGCCCATGATCGAGTCTGAAGGCCTCACGAAGCGCTTCGGCGGTCGCACGGTCCTGCAGGACGTGTCGTTCCGGTGCGAGCCCGGCACGGTGACCGGGTTCCTCGGGCCCAACGGCGCCGGCAAGACCACGACGATGCGGCTGCTCTGCGGGCTGTCGCGGCCGGACGCCGGCCGGGCGACCGTGCTCGGCGGCCCCTACCAGGACATCCCCAACCCGGGGCGCCAGGTGGGCATCCTGCTCGATGCGGGCGCGCAGCACGGCGGCCGCCGCGGGCGCGAGGCGCTCGCCGTCTCGGCGCAGATGATCGGCGTCGACGAGCAGCGCGTCGACGCGCTCATCGAGCGCGTGGGGCTCGACCGCCACGCGGCGCGCAAGCGCGTCAAGCAGTACTCGCTGGGCATGCGCCAGCGCCTCGGCATCGCCCACGCCCTGCTCGGCGAGCCCGAGGTCCTGATCCTCGACGAGCCGGCCAACGGCCTCGATCCCGAAGGCATGCGCTGGATTCGCGAGCTGCTGCGCGACTTCGCCGATCGCGGCGGGACCGTGCTGCTCTCGTCGCACCTGCTGCGCGAGGTCGAGGCGGTCGCCGATCAGCTCGTGATCATCGGCGGCGGGCGCATCGTCGCCCAGGGCAGCCGCGCCGAGCTGCTCGCCGGCGCCGGGACGCTCGTCGCCGCCCCCGACGAGGCCGCACTCGTCGCGGCGCTCGAGGCCGCCGGCCTCACGGTCCGCGCCACCGACGGCGGCGGCCTGCTCGTCGACGCCCAGCCCGAGGAGGTCGGCCGCGCCGCGCTGGCCGGCGGCGTCGCGCTCAGCCGGCTCGGCCCGTCCGAGAGCGCCGGCCTCGAGCAGCTCTTCTTCGACCTGACCGCTGGCGGCGAGCAGGCCGCCGCCGACCCCGATCTCCTGGAGGCCCTTCGATGAGCGCGAGCACCGCCGCACTGCGCCGGCCGAGCCCGGCGCGGCTGACCGCCGTCGAGCTGCGCAAGATGACCGACACGCGCTCGGGCTTCTGGCTGCAGCTCGCGGTCGTCGGCCTCACCGTCGTGCTCGTGATCATCGTCTGCCTCGTCGGCGATGCGAAGGACCAGACGCTGCGCCAGCTGCTGAACGTCGCGGTCCAGCCGGCGAACGTCCTGCTGCCGGTGATGGGCGTCCTGCTCGTCACCTCGGAGTGGTCGCAGCGCACGACCCTGATCACGTTCACGCTCGTGCCGCACCGCTCGCGCGTGGTCTGGGCGAAGCTCGCCGCGAGCGTGCTGCTGTCGCTCGCCGCGCTCGCCGTCGCGTTCGTCGTCGCGGTCTTCGGCACGGTGGTCGTCGCGCCCGACACCGCCGACGTCTGGGCGCTCCCCGCCGAGCTCTTCGGCCAGATCGTCGTCGTCCTGACGACGGGCATGATGGGCGGGGTCGCCTTCGGCGCGGTGCTGCTGACCTCGGCGCCGGCGATCGTCGCCCTCTTCGCGCTGCCGATCGTCACGGGCGCGCTCGGCGCGATCCACGCGCTCGAAGGCGTCGCGAAGTGGATCGACCCGACGCACACGCTCGCGCCGATGACCGATCACGTGATGAGCGCCAGCGAGTGGGCGCACGCGGGGACGACCTTCGCCGTGTGGCTCGCGCTGCCGATCGCGATCGGCCTGTGGCGGATCGCGCGCAGCGAGGTCAGCTAGATGATCTGGGCACCAGCTCGTCGAGGACGTCGGCGAGGCCGTCGAGGTCGGGCAGCTCGCGCGTCGGCGCGGGCTCCCCGCGCTCGCCGAGGCGGTTGATCCAGATCGACGGCAGGCCGAGCGCGGCGGTCGCGACGATGTCGTGCGCGTGGCTCTGGGCGACGTGGACGTGGTGGCCGCGCGCGTCCGGGTGGGCCTCGTAGAAGGCCTCCCAATGGCGGTGCGCGGGCTTGTAGGAGCCGATCTCCGAGGCCACGATCGCCCCCTCGAACGGGACGCCGATCGCCTTCATCGAGGCGTCGATGAAGTCGCGATCGGTGTTGGACAGGGCCACGAGCTTCCAGCCGCGGCGGTGAGCCTCGGCCAGCGCGGCGGGCACCTCGTCGAAGACCGGCCACCCCGGCAGCGAGCGCCCGAGCGCGTCGCGCTCGCCCGCCGGCAGCTCGGCCCCGGCCTCGGACGCGAGCTCGGCGAGGACCGTGGCCATCACGTCGCGGTAGGTCGCCCCGGGCCGCTCGGCCTGGATGCGCGGCTCGATGGCGTGATAGCGCGCGAGCAGGCGCGCCTCGTGCTCGGCGCCGAAGAGCCGCGCCAGCTCGCCGCCGATGCCCGCGTTCCAGTCGACGAGCGTTCCGTAGCAGTCGAACGTCGCCCAGCGTTCCGCGTCCATTCGCGCACAATAGGCTTGCCCACCTGCTCTAGCATTCGCGGATGGTGACGACCTCCTCTCTCGATGCCGAGGTCCGCCGGGCAGAAGCCATCCGCTTCGTCGTCGACGCCTACGACGGCGTCTCGACGCGTCCGGGCAAGGGCCTGCCGCACGCGCAGGCCGTCGCCGACGTCCTGCGCAACGCCGGTTGCGCCGACGTCGTCCAGGTGGTCGCGCTGCTGCACGACGTCGTCGAGGACACGCCGTGCACCGTCGACGAGGTGCGCGACGAGTTCGGCGAGGAGATCGCGGGGATGGTCGCGGCGCTCAGCGAGGACCGCTCGATCAAGCACTACCAGCAGCGCAAGCGCAATCTGCGCAGCCGCATCGCGGCTGCGGGCAGCACGGCCCTCGACATCTCGCTCGCCGACAAGATCGCGACGCTGCGCCACGCCCTCGTGACGGGGACCGAGCTATCCAGGCGCAAGCTGGCGCACTACCGGGCCACGCTCCAGCTCGGTATCACCGCCGGCGGCACCGAGCTGCTGTGCATCCAGCTCGAGGACCTCCTCAGCGCGATGGCGCGCCGCGGATGAGCCCGGCGAGCTTGCGCGGCTTGCGCGCGTAGAGCTTGCGCCCCTTCCTCAGCGCGGCGCGCTGCAGCTGCGCGCGGCGACCGAGCTTCTTGAGCTTCCCGGGCGCCGCGGGCCGGACGACCTGCGCGGCGTGCCAGAGGTCCTTCGCGCGCTTGCGCAGCTCGTGCAGGCTCTCGGTGGCGGTGTCGGCCTCCGCGGCGCGCAGCGCACGGCGCCGGCGGCCACCGCGCCGGCCGCTGCCGGGATGCGGTTCTTGGAAGCGGTCGCCATGTCATACGGGCTTCCCGGGCGCCTGCAAGATCACTCCCGGGGCGCGACTTCTGGCGCGCGACGTGTTCAGGATGGGGTGATGCACCGTCTGCCGGTCCAGCTCTGCGCGCTCGCGGCGAGCGTCGCCGTCGCCGCCCTCTCCCCCGCCGTGGCACGCGCCGACTGCACGCCCGCGTGCCCCTACAGCGCGGCAAGCCAGGTCGGCCAGCGCGCCGAGGGCGTGATGCGCTTTCCCCAGGCGGTCGCCATCGGGCCGGACGGCTCGGTCTACGTCGCCGACCAGGCCTCGCACGTCGTGCAGGTCTTCGGCCCCGACGGCGTCTTCCGCCGCGAGGTCGGCATCGCCGGGTCGCAGCCGGGCCAGCTCGGCGCGGTCGGGGCGATCGCCGTCGCGCCCGACAACACGCTGCTCGTGGCCGACGGCTCCAACCGCATCGACCGCTACGACGCCAACGGCGCGCTGCTGAGCTCATGGGGCGGGACCGGCAGCGACGTCGGCGAGTTCCGCTTCGGCGCCGGTGGCGGCAACTCGGCCGCCGCGGGCGGTGGCCTGGCCGTCGCGGGCGGCACGGTCTTCGTCGCCGACACCGGCAACGACCGCATCCAGCGCTTCGCGCTCGACGGCACCCACGGCGCCGAGATCGTCGCGCCGGGCCAGCTCGCCAACCCGCGCGGCATCGCCGTGCGCGGCACGCGGCTGCTCGTGGCCGACGACCAGCACCACCGCGTCGTCGTCTACGACACCGGCGGGCATCTGCTGCGCGTCGTGGGCTCCGGCGGGTCGGGCCCCGGCCAGCTCAACTTCCCCTACGGCGTCGCCGCCGACCGCTCGGGGCGCGTCTTCGTCGCCGACGATCTCAACCACCGCGTGGTGCGCTTCAGCAGCGGTCCCGACTACCCGTACAAGGCGCGCTGGGGCTCCTACGGCACCGGGCCGGGCCAGCTCGCCTACCCGCGCGGCCTGGCCGTCGATCCCGCGGGCAACGTCTACGTCGCGAACACCGGCGACGACCGCGTCGACGTCTTCGACCGCGGCGGCCAGCTGCTGCGCTCGTTCGGCGTCTCGGGGCGCTCGACGGGGCAGTTCGACGAGCCGCTCGGCGTCGCGGCCGACGCGAGCGGCATCCGCGCGGTGACCGACGCGGTCAACGGCCGCGTCCAGCTGCTCAACCCCGACGGCACGATCGCGGCCGTCTGGGGCTCGCCGGCGCCCGGACCGACGATCCTGCCGCGGCCCGTGGCCATCGCGTTCGACGCGGGCGGCAACGCCTACGTCCTCGACGAGCGGCGCTCGCGGATCGTCGTCTTCAGCCGCGCCACGGGGCTGCCGGTGCGCTCGATCGGCTCGCCCGGAAGCGGGCCCGGCCGGCTGCTGGACCCCTCGGCGCTGACGATCGACGCCGGCGGCACCATCGCGGTCGCCGACTCGGGCAACGGACGCATCGCGCGCTTCGGCACGGGCGGCACGTACCTGGGCGCGATCACCGGTGTCGGCGACGCGCGCGGCATCGCGGTCTCGCCCGACGGCTCGCGCACCTACGTGACGACGAGCGCGGGGCGCATCGCGGTCTACGACCCGACCGGCAGCATGGTCGACGAGTTCGCCGGGCGCGGCAGCAAGCTCGGCAAGCTCGAGGCGCCCGGCCAGATCGCACTCGACGCGGCGGGCAACCTGTGGGTCGCCGATCGCGGCAACAACCGCGTGCAGCAGTTCGGCCCCGAGGGCGAGCGCCTGGGCATGTTCGGCGGGCGCGGGATCGACGCGGGCCAGTTCGTCCACCCCACCGGCGTCAGCATCGACTGCCGCGGGACGCTCACGGTCACCGACAGCTCCAACAACCGCGTCCAGCAGTTCGCCCTGGCCGCGCCGGCCGCCCCCGCGTGCGCCGCGCTGCCGGCGGTCGGCAACCCCCCGCCGCCGAAGCTGCCGACCCTGCCGGCGCCGCTCGGGCCGCAGGTCTCGCTGCGCGTCCTGCGCACCTCGGGCCTCGTGACGGCGCGCAACCTCCCGCTGCGAGTGGGCTGCGACACGACCTGCACGCTGACCGCGACCGCGACGGCCACACCGGCCGCCAGCCCGCCGCGCAGGCACCGCCGCGTGACGGTCGCGCTGGCCACGGTCAAGCTCACGCTCCCCGCCGGCGACACGAAGATCCTGCGTCCGGCGCTGTCGCTGAGGAAGGCGCGCCAGCTGTCCAAGGCGCTGCGCGGCCGGCGCGGCCTGAAGGTCAACGTCCAGATCTCCGCGGTCGCGTCGACCGGCGAGCCGACGACCATCACCAAGCGCCTGCAGGCCACGCGCTAGGGGCGCGCCAGGCGCGCCTTCTGGACCTTGCCCATCTCGTTGCGCGGCAGCTCCTCGACCAGGTGCACGACGCGCGGGCGCTTGTGGGGCGTCAGGAGCCTCGCGACGTGGTTGGCCAGCTCGTCGTCGGACGGCTCGGCGCCCGGAGCGGGAACGATCCACGCGACGATGCGCTCGCCGAGGTCGGGGTCGGGCTCGCCCGTGACCGCCGCCTCGTTGACGTCGGGGTGCTCGAGGAGCGCGCCCTCGATCTCCCCCGCTCCGATCTTGTACCCACCGCTCTTGATGAGGTCGGTGGCGCGGCGCCCGACGATGCGGATGTAGCCGTCGGGCGCGCGCGTCGCCAGGTCGCCGGTGCGAAACCAGCCGTCGACCATGGCCTCGGCGGTGGCGTCGGCGCGGTTGAGGTACTCGAGCATCAGGTTGGGCCCGCGCACCGCGATCTCGCCGATCGTCTCGTCGTCGGCGGCATCGGTCGGCGCGCCGTCGTCGCCGAGCAGGCGGATCTCGATGCCGTCCAGCGGCGGCCCGACGTAGCCGGGGCGCCGGTCGCCGTCCGCGCGGATCGCGGTGTTCATCAGCGTCTCGCTCATGCCGTAGCGCTCGACGATGCGCTGGCCGCTCAGGCGCTCGATGCGCTCGTGCTCGACCGCCGGCAGCGCCGCGGAGCCCGACACGAGCAGGCGCGCCTTGCCGAGGGCGCGGGCGATCTCCGGGCGCTCCTGCGCGTCGGCCGCGAGGCGGTGGTACATCGTCGGGACGCCGAAGACCATCGTCGCGCCCCCCTCCAGCGCGGCGGCGACCGCCTCCGAGGAGAACCGCCCGAGGTGGTGCGCGGCGCCGCCGCGGCGCAGCGGTCCGAGGACCCCGATGACGAGGCCGTGGACGTGGAAGAGCGGCAGGCCGTGGGCGACGGTGTCGGCCGCGGTCCACTCCCAGGCCGCAGCGAGGGCGTCGAGGTTCGAGGCGATCGCGCGGCGGGGCAGGACCGCGCCCTTGGGTGGGCCGGTGGTGCCGGATGTGTAGACGACGAGCGCGGGTGTCTCGTCGGGCGGTTCGGCCGGGAGCGCGCCGTCGGCGCGGGCGCCGAGGTCGACGTCGATGCGCGGCCGCTGCTCGGCGGCCGCCGGGAGCTGCGCGCCGGGCGCGCAGAGGATCGCCGCCGGGTCGCTGTCGCCGAGGATGTGGCCGAGCTCGCGCTCGCCGGCCTTCGGGTTGATCGGCACGGCCGCGACGCCCGCCAGCAGCGCGCCGACGACCGCCGCGCACGTCTCGGGCGCCGGCAGCGCCCACACGCCGACGCGCTGCGCCCCGGCGACGCGCGCAGCGACGGCAGCGGCGGCGGCACACAGCTGCGCGTAGGTCAGCTCGCCCTCGGGGAACCGCAGGGCGAGACGGTCGGTCGGCTGCGCGAGCGCCGGGATGAGCACGGCATGGGATCCTTCCACGCCATGCAGGTTGCCGAGGTCTCCGAGTTCGGCGCCCCCGACGTGCTGCACCTGGCCGAGCGCCCCGATCCGGCGCCCGCGCCGGACGAGGTCGTCGTGCGCATCCGGGCGGCGAACGTCAACCCGACCGACCTCGCGACGCGTGCGGGCGTGCACTCGCCGCCCGGCCTCGAGCTGCCGTACGTCCCGGGCTGGGACCTCGCGGGCGAGGTCACCGCCACGGGCGGCGAGATCGACGGCTTCGCCCCCGGCGACCGCGTCGTGGGGATGATCCCGTTCGGGCGCATCGGCGGCCGCGTCGGCGCCTACGCGCAGGCGGCCGCGGTCGACCCGGCGTGGCTCGCGGCGCTGCCCGACGACGTCGACGACGCGATCGCCGCGACCCTGCCGCTCAACGCGCTGACCGCGCGCCAGGCGCTGGACCTGATCGCCGCGCCGGCCGGATCGACGCTGCTCGTGACGGGCGCCAGCGGCGCCGTGGGCGGCTTCGCGACGCAGCTGGCGGCGCGCGACGGCCTGCGCGTGCTCGCGCAGGCCTCGCACGACGACGAGGCGTGGGTCGCCTCGCTCGGAGCGAGCGAGGTGCTGGCGCGCGGCACGGACCTCGCCGCCGTCGGCCCGGTCGACGCGGTGCTCGACGCGGTCCCCCTCGGTCCATCGTCCACGGCGGCGCTGCGCGACGGCGGCATCGCGGTGTTCACGCGCCCGCCGGGCGCAGAGCCGCCGCCGGGGATCCGCTTCGAGACGGTGCTCGTGCAGCCCGACGCGGCGATGCTGGGCGCCCTCGCCGGCGACCTCGCCGCCGGGCGGCTGCGCACCCGCGTCGCCGAGGTCGTGCCGCTAGGGGCGGCGGCGCGGGCGCACGCGCTCGCGGAGGCCGGCGGGCTGCGCGGGAAGGTCGTCCTGGCGCCGTGAGCATTTCGTGAGCGGCCGCGCCTACCGTCGCGGCCATGAGAACGCCGCGCCTGCTGGTCCTGTCGTGCCTCCTGCTGGCCCTAGCCCCCGCGTCCGCCCGCGCCGCGGCCGTCGGGCTGCTCGACCCAGCGTTCGGCACCGGTGGCAAGCTCGTCGTGCCCGCGCTGACGCTCGGTGGCCAGACCCCGGCGACCGACCCTCCGGTGGTGCTGGCCGACGGGCGCGCGCTGACGTCCGGCACGGTCGGCGACCAGTTCTTCCTCGCGCGCTGGAGCAACGGGTTCTCGCTGGACACATCGTTCAGCGGCGACGGCGAGGCCACCGCGAGCTTCACAGGCAACGACGAAGGCAACGCCGTCGCGGTCCAGCCCGACGGCAAGATCGTCGAGGTCGGCAAGGCCGGCAACGCGTTCGGCGTCGCGCGCTTCAACCCCGACGGGACGCTCGACACGACCTTCGACGTCGACGGGCTCGCCGTGGCGAGCTTCGGCCAGGTCTTCGCCAAAGCGGACGCGGTCGCGATTCAGGCCGACGGCAGGATCGTCGCGGCCGGCGACATCTCCGGGCGCTTCGCGATAGCCCGATTCACAGCCGGCGGCGCGCTCGACACGACGTTCAGCGGCGACGGCCTCGACCGCCAGGAAGCCGACGGCGCCGACAACGTGCTCATCCAGCCCGACGGGCGGATCCTCGCCGAGGGCACTTCGGACTTCTCCGCCGTGCGCTACAACGCCGACGGCACGCTGGACACCGGCTTCGGCGGCGACGGGAAGGTCGCGACGGTCACGGCTGCGGTCGACTCGTCGTGCGGCATGGCGCTGCAGCCCAACGGACGCATCGTCCTCGCGGGGTCGACGGGCTCCGACGTCGCCCTGATGCGGCTCAACGCGAACGGGACGCCCGACGCCTCGTTCGGCACTGGCGGCAAGGCCACCGTGGACCTCGGCGGCAACGAGCAGGGCTGCGGCGTCGCGCTCCAGCGCGACGGCAAGATCGTCTACGGCGGCATCACCACCGTCCATCCCGACCACTCCGGCATCGACTCGGACTTCGCGATCCTGCGCTTCGAAGCCGACGGCGATCTGGACCCGACGTTCGGCGGGGACGGCGTCGTGACGACGGACTTCGGCCACTCGGAGCTGCAGTGCTGCAACCTGGCGCTCGGCTTGGCCGGGCGCATCGTCGCGGCGGGCAAGAGCGCGGACCTCAACCCGGGCGGCGTCACGTCCGCCGTCGTGGCCCGCTACCACGCCTTCGACTGCAACGCGGTCGCCGTCACCCAGGTCGGCACCACGGGCGCCGACACGCTGACCGGCGTGTCGCGGGGCACCGTGATCGCGCGTGGCGACGTGATCACGGGCCTCGCAGGCGCTGACACGATCGATGGCACCGACGCCGCCGACAGCCTCTGCGGCGACGACGGCAACGACACGATCGACGGCCGCGCGGGCGACGACCGTCTCCTCGGCGGGGACGGGAACGACGGGATCGTCGGCGGGCCGGGCGCCGACGAGGTCAACGCCGGAGCGGGCGACGACAGCATCGACGTGCGCGACGGCGAGCCCGACGGGCGGGTCACCTGCGGCGCCGGGCGCGACGAGCTGCTCCTCGATCTCACCGATCCCGCGCCCAAGGGCGCCTTCCTGGATTGCGAGATCACCCGCAGGTTCGCGCTCGACGACGGGCCGCCCGGCGTCGCGGCGGCGGCGCGGATCGGCCGCCGCGGCCGCACGACCGTCCGGATCGCCTGCCCGCGCGCCGCACGCGTCGCCTGCCGCGGCACGCTCACGCTCGGCGATCCACGCCGGCCGGCGCGCACCCTGGCGCGCGCGCACTACCGCGTCGCGCTCGGCGCGACCCGCCACGTGGTCGTGCGCCTTCCCCGTGCGGCGCGCGGTCTGGGCCGCCTCGTCGCGCGCACCGTCGAGCGCGGCGCATCGAAGAAGGGGCCTCGGTCGTCGACGCGGCTGCTGCGGACGCGGCGCTAGGCGGAGCCCCGCGCCCGCTCCGTCGCCAGCCGCGCGCCTTCGGCCATCGCCTCCATCTTCGCCCAGCAGATCGTCGGGTCGATCGGGCCGAAGCCCGCCCAGGTGCCGAACCCGCAGTCGGTCCCCGCCATCACCCGATCGGGGCCGACGATGTCGACGAAGAAGCCCAGGCGCTGGGCCACGAGCTCGGGGTGCTCGATGTAGTTGGCGGTCGTGTCGAGGACGCCGGGGACGAGGATCTTGTCGTCGGGGATCTTGTCCTTGTGCTCGCGCCAGACCGCCCACTCGTGCGCGTGGCGCGGGTTGGCGGCCTCGAACAGCCACGTCGAGGGCTTGAGGCGCACGATGTCGTCGATGATCTTGCGCAGCTCGATGTCGAGGTGGTGCGGGCCCTCGTAGTTGCCCCAGCAGATGTGGACGCGGACGCGGTCGCCGGGCAGGTCGCGGATCGCGTGGTTGATGGCGTCGACGTGGACGCCGACGCGCTCGACGAAGACCTCGTCGGGCTCGTTGCGGTACATGATGTGGCGGCCCATCGCGAGGTCGGGCGCGTCGATCTGCAGGTAGAAGCCGGCGTTGACGATCCCCTCGTACTCGACCTTCATCGCGTTGGCGATCGCCTCGATGTACTCGTCGGTCGTGGCGTAGAACTCGTTGGGCTGGAAGAGCGCGACGATCCCCGGCGACGGCGCGTTCATGAACGCGCCCTCCACGGGCTGGCCCTCGACCGCCGCCTTCAGGCGGGCGAGGTCGCGCTCGAGCGGCTCGCGGTGCTCGTAGGCGATCGGCCCGCGGCAGATCGGGCGCAGGTACTTGGCCGTCGCGCCCTCGGCGGCGAGGCGGTCGCGGAAGCTCGGGTAGGCGTCGAGGTCGGCCGGTGTCGCGCGCGGGACGTCGCCGACCTCGAAGCCGCTCAGGCGATGGCGGATGAACGTCGCGTAGCCGATCTTGCTCATCTCGCCGTCGCTGACGATGTCGACGCCGGAGTCGACCTGGTGCTGGACGCGGTCGCGCACGGCCTCGCCGATGACGCGCTCGTACTCGTCGCGGTCGATCTCCTCGCCCTTGTCCTCGGCGAAGACCTGGTCGACGACGGCCTGTGGACGCGGAAGGCTGCCCACGTGCGTCGTCAGGATGCGATCAGCCATCGGTGACCCCTCTCGGTTGCGACCCCATTGTCAGGCAGCCTGACGATATCGTCCCATCATGATCGTCCGCTGGGGCCTTGACTCGCTCGAAGCGGTGCTCGCGGAGTTGTCGGTGAGCGCGCCGCTGCTGATCACCGAGGAGCTCTGGCAGGAGCTCGACCTCCCGGTCGCCAAGCGCTTCCACGGCGCCCAGCCGCACGCCGGCATCGACGGCGTGCGCGCCGCGCTGGCCCTCGCCGAGGGCGCCGACGGCCTCGTCGCGCTGGGCGGCGGCAGCGTGATGGACACGACGAAGGCGGTCTCGGTGCAGACCGGGCTGCCGGTGATCTCCATCCCCACGACGTACGCCGGCGCGGAGTGGACGCCGTTCTTCGGCGTGCGCAATCCCGAGACGCGCACCAAGGACGCGGGCTTCGACGCGCGCGTCGAGGGCATCGTCTACGAGCCCGAGCTGACGCTGGAGATGCCCCCGCAGGTGACCGCCGGCACCGCGCTCAACGCGCTGACCCACTGCGCGGAGGCGCTCTACGTCCCCGACCGCACCGACGAGAGCGACGAGCACGCGCTCCGGGGCGCGGCGCTCATCGCGCGCCACCTGCCGGCCGTGCTCGCCGACGGCCACGACCTCGAGGCGCGCCGGGGCCTGCTCGAGGGCTCGATGCACGGCGGCGCCGCCCTGCGCGTCGGGATGGGGCTCGGCCACGCGATGGCGCAGTCGCTGGGCGGCCGCTACGGCGTGCCGCATGGCGCGATGAACGCGATCTGCCTCCCGCCGGCGCTGCGCTTCAACGCCGGGGTGGCCGGCGACGCGATCGCGCGCCTCGCGCAGGCGATGGGGACCGGCGACGCCGCCGCGCGCACCGAGGAGCTCGCGGCGATCGCGCTCGACACCCGCCTGCGCGACTACGACATCCCGCGCGACGACCTCGGCGAGCTGTCGGCCGCGACCGCCGAGCGCGGGGCGGCCAAGGCCAACCCGCGCCCCGCGTCGCCTGACGAGATCCGTGAGCTGTTCGAAGCCGTCTGGTAGCGTCGCCTGAGCGAACCGGACCCGCCCACCCCGCGCCGCGTCCGCCGGAAGGGCCGAGCCCACCCTGGTGCAGCAGGCAACCATTCGCAACCTTCTTTCCGCCCGGTGCAAGCGGACCGCGGGCGCTCCGGAAAGGAGGCTGCCGTGTCCGCATCGCTCCCGTCCGCTCCGAGCCTGGAGCAGCTGCGCAAGCAGGCCAAGGACCTGCTGCGCGCCCACCGCGCCGGCGACGAAGGCGCCGTCGCGCGCGTCGAGGCGCACCATCCGCACCCCGACCAGCCGCTGAAGCTCTCCGGCGCCCAGCTCGTGATCGCGCGCGAGCACGGCTTCGCGAGCTGGCCGCGCCTGCGCGCGTACGTCGACCGCGTCGCGACGTACGGGCCCGACCTCCAGCACGCCTTCCACGAGGACCTCGACTACTACGAGGGTCGCGCGGACGGGCTGCTCGCGTCGGCGCAGGACGGCACGCAGAGCGCCGTCGCGGCGTTCGAGCGCCGCGGCGCGCCGCTGACGCGGGCCGGCGCGCGCGCCGTGGTGGCCCGCGCCCACGGCTTCGGAAGCTGGCAGGCGCTGCGCCGCCACGTCGCGACCCTGCGCGAGGCCGGCGAGCCCTTCGCGCGCGCCTACCGGGCCGTCGAGGCCCACGACGCCGACGCGCTGCGCACCGAGCTCGATCGCTTCCCCGAGCTCGTGGCCGCCCGCGGGACCAACGACAACGACCTGCTCGGCATGGCCGTCGGCGACGAGCACCTGGTCGACCTGCTGCTCGAGCGCGGCGCCGACCCGACACGCGGAAACGCGCACGGCTGGACGCCGCTGCATTCCGCGGGCTACGGCAACCACCCGCAGATGGCGCGCACGCTGCTGGCCGCCGGCGCGCGGCCGGACGCCTTCGGCCGCGGTGACGGCGGCACGCCGCTCGTCGTCGCGCTGTTCTGGGGCCACCGCGAGGTCGCGGAGGTCCTCGCCCAGCACGGCCTGCACCCGCGCAACCTGCGCGTGGCGGCCGGGCTCGGGCGCCTGCAGCTGATCGACGAGCTCGCCGGCACGCCCGCGGCGGGCGCGCACCGCGGCTTCTACCGCCCGCACGGCGGCTTCCCCGCGTGGCAGCCGACCGACGACTCGCAGGAGGTGCTCGACGAGGCGCTGGCGTGGGCGGCGCGCAGCGATCGCGCGGACGCGCTCGACGCGCTCGTCGCGCACGGCGCGCGGGTGGACGCCGACGTCTATCGGGGGACGCCGCTGATGTGGGCCGCGGCCAAGGGTCGCGTGGCGGCGATTCGCCGCCTCGTCGCGCTCGGTGCCGATCCCAACGGCCGATCGACGTTCGGCGGCCCCGAGCACGGCGTGGGCGCGGTGCCGCTGCACATCGCCGCGCAGAGCTGCCGCCTCGAGGCGATCGAAGCGCTGCTGGAGGCCGGCGCCGATCCCACGCTGCGCGACGCGCTCCACGACGGCACGCCGGAAGGCTGGGCCCGGCACTTCGGCTACGAGGAGCCGGCCGAGCTGCTGCGCGCCCACACCTCGAACGAGCGCCACCCGACCTCCGGGTAGCGCGCGTGGAGGGCCGGCAGGTCAATGGCGAAGCCGACCTCGTCCAGCCACGCGAACAGCGGGCGCAGCGGCGGCGGCGGTGGGACGCGCTCGAACGCGAACGGCCGGCCGGTGGCCCGCGACAGCCGCTCCGCCGCCTGCTCGCCGGTCAGCTCGTCGGAAGCAAGCTCCACGCGCTGGCCGGCGAGCTCGTCGAAGCGATCGACGGCGAGCACGGCCATGGCCGCGACGTCGTCGATCGCCACCTGCGCCAGCGGCCGGTCGGCCGGCAGCGCCAGCGGCAAGCGCCCGTGCGCGAGCGCGTCGAGGTTCCACGGGTTCAGCGCGTTCTCCATGAAATAGGCGGGCGCGAGGATCACGGCGGGCAGGCCGAGCGCGGCGATCCTTGCCTCGACCGCGCGCTTGGCCTCGAAGACCGGCACGGCGGACGGGCGGTCGGCCCCCGCGCCGGAGACGTAGACAAGCGCGGTGCCGGCGCGCGCGACCGCCTCGGCCAGCGCCATTCCGTGGCGCCGCTCGCCCTCGGGCCCGGCGCGATGCGCCGTTCCCGTCGCCACGACGGCGTCGGCGCCGCGGGCCGCCGCCTCCAGGCTCGCCGGATCGTCGAAGTCGGCGCGCACGATCTCGGCACCGTGCGCAGCGGCCAAAGGCGAGGCGATGTCGCGCACGCCGGCCCTGACGCGGTGGCCGCGAGCGATCAGCAGCCGGGCGACGGGCTGCCCGATGCGGCCGGTGGCTCCTGCGACCAATACCTCCATGGGGTATCTGCCAGGATACCACCCACCGGTATCGCGCGAACGAGCCGGGCCGGGCCGTCCGTCACCATCCCGGGCAGCGATGCTGACCGACCAGCGCACCGCCGCCCATGAGGCCGCCCAGGCCGCCCTGCGCCGCGACATCCGCGAGCTCGGCGGCCTGCTGGGCGACACCCTCGTCCGCCAGGAGGGACGCGACGCCCTCGACCTCGTCGAGCGCGTCCGCCGGCTGGTGCGCACCGACCGCGAGGCCGCGGCCGCCGTGCTGGCCGAGGTCGACGCGGTGACCGCCACGCGCCTGGTGCGCGCGTTCACCGCGTACTTCCACCTGGCCAACATCGCCGAGCAGGTCCACCGCGCGCGCGAGCTGCAGGCGATCCGCGAGGAGAGCGGCTCGTGGCTGTCGCAGGCGGTCGAGCGGATCGCCGCGGCCGGCGTCGGGCGCGGCGAGCTGAGCGCCGACATCGCCCACCTCGCGGTGCGCCCGGTCTTCACCGCCCACCCGACCGAGGCCGCTCGGCGCACGGTGCTGACCAAGCTGCGCCAGATCGCCACGCTGCTCGACGACCGCCAGCGCGCCTCCGGCGAGGCCGGCGAGCGGCGCGTGCGGCGCCGCCTGGAGGAGCTCATCGACCTGCTGTGGCAGAGCGACGAGCTGCGCGTCGCGCGCCCCGACGTCGTCGACGAGGCGCGCAACGCCGTCTACTACCTCGACGAGCTGCACCGCAACGCCGTGCCCGACACGCTCGAGACGCTCGTCGACGAGCTCGGCCGCCTCGGCCTCGACCTGCCCGTCGGCGCTCGCCCGCTGCGCTTCGGCAGCTGGATCGGCGGCGATCGCGACGGCAATCCCAACGTGCTGCCCGCCACCACGCTGGAGGTGCTCGCGCTGCACCACGAGCACGCGCTGCGCGACGCGCTGGCGGTCATCGACGAGCTGCGCGCGGACCTGTCGTCGTCGGTGCGGATCACCGGCGTCACCGCCGAGCTCGAGGCGTCGCTGGCCGCCGACCTCGAGCGCCTGCCCGAGCTCGACCCCCGCTACCGGCGGCTCAACGCCGAGGAGCCCTACCGCCTGAAGCTCACCTGCGTGCGCCACAAGCTGCTGAACACGCGCGCGCGGATCGCGCGCCGGCGCGCGCACGAGCCCGGCCGCGACTACCTCGGCGCCGGCGAGCTGCTGGCCGACCTCGCCCTGGTGCGCGACTCGCTGCTGCTGCACCGCGGCGAGCTGATCGCGCGCGGGCACCTGGAGCAGGCGATGCGCACGCTCGCCGCCTTCGGACTGCACCTCGCCACGCTCGACGTCCGCGAGCACGCCGACGCCCACCACGACGCCGTCGGCCAGCTCTTCGACCGCCTCAACGGCGGCCGCGAGCCCTACGCGGAGCTCTCGCGCGGCGAGCGGCGGGAGCTCCTGGCCGCCGAGCTGCCCTCGCGGCGCCCGCTGGCGCCCTACCCGCCGCCGCTCGACGCCGCCGGCGCGCGCACCTACGAGACGTTCAGGGCCATCCGCCGCGCGCTCGACACCCACGGCCCCGACGCCATCGAGTCCTACATCGTCTCGATGTGCCGCGGCGCCGACGACGTCCTCGCCGCCGCCGTGCTCGCGCGCGAGGCGCGCCTGATCGACCTCGACGCCGGCGTCGCCCGCATCGGCTTCGTGCCGCTGCTCGAGACGATCGCCGAGCTGCGCCGCGCCGGTGAGCTGCTCGACGAGCTGCTGTGCGAGCCGTCCTATCGGCGGGTGCTCGGCCTGCGCGGCGACGTGCAGGAGGTGATGCTCGGCTACTCGGACTCCAACAAGGAGGCCGGCATCGCGACGAGCCAGTGGGAGATCCACCAGGCCCAGCAGCGCCTGCGCGCGGTGGCCGCGCGCCACGGCGTGCGCCTGCGCCTCTTCCACGGCCGCGGCGGGACGGTCGGTCGCGGCGGCGGCCCCACCCACGACGCGATCCTCGCCCAGCCGTGGGGCACGCTCGACGGCGAGATCAAGCTCACCGAGCAGGGCGAGGTCATCTCCGACAAGTACCTGCTGCCCGCGCTGGCGCGCGAGAACCTCGAGCTGACGCTCGCCGCGGCGATCGAGGCAAGCGTCCTGCGGCGCGCGCCGCAGCGCACCGAGGAGGAGCTCGCCCGCTGGGCCGGCGCGATGGAGGTCGTCTCCGAGGCCGCGCAGGAGCGCTACTGCGAGCTCGTCGAGGACCCGGGGCTGCCCGAGTACTACTTCGCCTCCTCCCCCGTCGAGCTGCTGGCCGACATGCACCTGGGCTCGCGGCCGTCGCACCGCCCCGAGGCCGGCGCCGGCCTGGAGGGCCTGCGCGCGATCCCGTGGGTCTTCGGCTGGACGCAGTCGCGCCAGATCGTCCCGGGCTGGTTCGGCGTGGGCAGCGGCCTGGCCGCCGCGCGCGAGGCCGGCCTGGCCGACGTGCTGACCGACATGCACGAGCGCTGGCGCTTCTTCACGACCTTCCTGTCGAACGTCGCGATGACACTGGTCAAGACCGACCTCGACCTCGCCGGCCACTACGTCAACCGGCTCGTGCCGCGCGACCTGCACCACCTCTTCGACACGATCCGCGCCGAGCACGACCTCACCGTCGCCGAGATCCTGCGCGTCACGGGGCAGGACGCGCTCCTCGCCGCCAACCCGATCCTCGAGCAGACCCTGCGCGTCCGCGACGCCTACCTCGCGCCGCTGCACCTGCTGCAGGTCACCCTCACCGCGCGCTACCGCGAGGACCGCGACGCGGGCCGCCATCCGGATCCCGCCGTCGCGCGCGCGCTGCTGCTGACCGTCAACGGGATCGCCGCGGGGCTGCGCAACACCGGTTAGCGGCGCATGTGCAGCCGCACGACGCCGCCAGCGGCGAACGACCGGATCTGCACGAGGTCGCAGAGCTGGTTGACCAGCCACAGGCCATGGCCGCCGAGCTGCTCGGACGTCGGGCGCCGGCGGCCGGCCATCGGGTGCTCGATGCGCCCGGCGTCGCGGACCTCGCAGATCACCGCCTCGGCGTCGGCCCAGATGCGCAGCACGCCGTGCCCGCCGCCGTGGCGCACGCTGTTGGTGGCCAGCTCGTGCACCGCGAGGACGAGATCGCCGGTGCGCAGCTCGTCGAGCCCCGCCTCGCCCGCGCGCGCGGCCACGAGGCCGCGCAGCCCGAACAGCGTGTCGCCGTCGAACGCGACCTCGCCGGCGCCCGGCGGCGGATCGGGCAGCGGCTCGGCGAACGGCGCCGCGATCGTCGCGCCGCCGAGGTACGCGCGGCTGGTGCGCGCCGCCCCGTCCTGGACGAGCATCGGATGGCTGTCGTCGACGCGCTCGATGACCGCGGCGTCGAGCGTGGCGGTGTCGTAGGGGCAGAGCAGCCAGAAGCCCGCGACGTCAGCGAAGGCGAGGTTGAGCAGGCACTCGTGGCGCTGGCACTCGACCAGCTCGGCCGCGGTGCGGTCCGCCCAGACCGGCTCTCCGATCCCGCGCAGCTTGCGCCCGGACGCCGCGTGGCGGTCGACGAACTCGCGCCACGCGGGGATGATCCTCGCCGGGTTGGTCCCCACGCCGGCCATGTCCTCGAAGGCGACGCACGCTGCGTCGTCGCCGAGCGCGGCGCGCAGGCGATCGATCTTGGCCGCGCCGACCACGACCAGGATCGGCTCGTCCTGCGCGACGGCCGCGCGGATGAACGGCAGCGTGGCGTCGACGAACCCGTCGTCGCCGGCGTAGAGCAGCGCCTCGTGGCGGAAGCCGCGCTCCGTCCGTCGCTGCTCGTGAGCCGTCCTCGCCGTGGTCCGCATCCGCATCGCCTGCCGGGCATTCGGGAGGCCCCCCGGCTCCGGGCCGGGATTCTACCGTCGCGACCGAATCGGCCTCGACGGCGCGCTGCGCGTGAAGCGCTCAGATCCGGTGCCGTGCGGGCGCGGGCGCGCCACGGGGAAGATGCGCTCCATCAGGTTCTCGGTCGCGCGCGCGATGACGTTCGCGTCGGCGGCGCCCAGGCGCCGGCTCGGGCGCAGCGTGACGACGAGCAGCGCGCCGACCGCCTCGCCCTCGTGCTCGAGCGGCATCGCCAGCGCGGCGCCGGTCGCGTCGCCGGGGCCGATGCGCGGCTCGACCTCCTGGACGCGGCCGGTGCTCAGCACGCGCCCGACGATCGTCGCGTGCTCGGCCAGCGCGTCGGCGAGCGGGCGACCGGTCTCGGCCACGAGGACGGCGCGGTGCGCGTGCGCGCCATCGCGCAGGAAGAGCGACGCGTGGTCGATCTGCAGCACGTCGCTGATGCGGCGCAGCTCGATCGTCGCGTGCTCGGCCAGGCTGGGCGGCTTGATGCCCCAGCTCATGCGAGTGCTGCCCGTGTCACCCAATACTTCAAAGGACCCCGTCCGTGAGGTTGAACCGTCGAACGCAGGGATGTGCCAAAACCGGTCAGTTCATGTGCGCCGATGGACACACGGACGATGGTCCGGGCGCCGAGCGGCGGGAAAATCGCGGCGAGCGGTTACCGCTAAGCCGTGGCGCTTAGGTCGAACCCCATGCGCAGCTCGGTGCCGCCGCTGTCGCACGGCTCGATCGCGAAGCAGTCGGCGGTCGTCGCGATGATCGGCAGGCCGAGGCCCAGGCCGGGGCTGTCGTTGCGGGGGCGCATGCCCAGGCCGTCGTCGCGGACGTGGATGCTCAGGCTCTCGTGGTCGACCGACAGGCCGACCCTGAAGCGGCCCGGGGTCGCCGCCTCGCGGTAGGCGTGCAGCACGACGTTCGTGCACGCCTCCGAGACGGCGAGCGCGATGCCGCCGAGCAGCGCGGGCGGCACGCCGAGCTCGCGCGCGCAGCCGGTCACGGCGTGACGGGCACGCGGGACAGATGCCGACTCGGCCGCGAAGCTGAACTCGTTGGTGCACCCCATCGCCGGTGAGCGGTACCCGGCGCCGGGGCTGCCGACACCGTGTGCGTTCGCTCACTGCAGCGCGGCCTGCAGCACCCGCCGCGCGATCGGCGCAGCCGCCTTGCCGCCGAAGCCGGCGCCGACGAGCATCACGCCGACGGCGACCTTCGGATTGCTCGCGGGCGCGAACGCGACGAACCAGGCGTCGGCGTCCTTCGGGTTGGTCGAGTTGGGGCGCAGCTCGGCCGTGCCGGTCTTGCCGGCGACCTGCACGCCGGGGATCGCCGCGGCGGTCCCGGTGCCCGAGCGCACGACGCCGAGCATCATCTCGCGCACCTGCGCCGCCACCCGCGCGCTCACGACGCGCCGGCGGAGCACGCGATCGCTGCGGACGATCCGCGGCCGTGCGCGGCGCCCGCGCTCGGCGATGATCGCGCCGGCCACGGCCATCTGCAGCGGCGTGGCGAGGTCGCGGTCCTGGCCGATCGCGCTGGCCCCGACGGCGAGGCTGTCCTTGAGCTGGCTCGGCTGCGGGATCGTGCTCGGCTTGGCGTCGGGCACCCGCGGGCGCTCGTTGAAGCCGAAGGCCTCGGCCATGTGCACGAGCTTGGTCGCGCCGAGCTTCGCCCCCAGCGGCGCGAACACCGAGTTGCACGAGTCGATGAACGCCTGCGTCAGCGTGCCGCCGCACGACTCGTTGCTGGCGTTGCGCAGCTTGACGCCCGACAGCGTCGCGGACGTCCGTACCGGATACGTGCTCGACGGCGTCGCGATGCCGGCCTGGAGCGCGCCCGACAGCGTGATGATCTTGAAGGTCGAGCCGGGCGGCTGGGGCGCCGAGACGGCCAGGCCGGCGAGCGCGAGGACCGCGCCGTCGCGGGGCCGCACGACCGCGACGCCGCCGAGCTTGCCGCCCAGGGCGGCGGCCGCCGCGCGCTGCAGGCCCGGGCGGATCGTGGCGTGCACGGAGCGCCCGCGCTGGCGCTTGACGCTCGCGACGACGCGCGAGCCGAAGAGCAGCTGCGCGCCGGCGCGGCCCGCGAGGCGCTCGTCGAAGAGCCGCTCGAGGCCGCTGCCCTTGTCCTCGCCGGTCGGCGGACGGCCGGCGATCGCGGCGGTCGCCGGGTCGGCGCCGAGCCGGCGGCCGTCGGCGCCGAGCACCGCCGCGCGCTCCGGCCGCGCCAGCACGCGCCGGCGCACCTCCTCGCCGGCGCGCAGCCCCGGCAAGCGAAGATGCGGCACCCAGGCGACCCTTGCTCCATCATTTTCGTCGTGCACCGGCAACCTGACCGTGCCGCGCAGCGTGCCGAAGTCGCGCGTGGCGACCACGACGGGCACGGCGAAGACGCCGTCGCTGGGGCCGGTGAGCGCGCCGACGCGCACGCCGGTGGCCGTGGCAGCGGCGTCGGCCGAGCGGTACAGCCGGCGGAACCGCGCCCACGGGTAGGCCTTGCGGCTGCGCGCGTCGAGCGTGCTCCACATGGCGCGCTCGTCGCCGCGCGCCCACGCGCGCACGAAGCTCTGCGCGGCGTCGTGGCGCATGTCGGCCTTGTGGTTGCGGTTGACGACGAACCAGGCCACGCCGCCGGCGGCCGCGAGCACCAGCACCACGACGAGCGCGGCGCGCCACGGCACGCCGTTGCGCCCCCGGCGACGCCGGCGCCCGGGCTCGAGCCAGGCCACGGAGGAGCGCCGCGGCGGGGCCGAGGCGAACATCGAACGGCGGCGGCGACGACGACGCACGCTCCCTTGTCTACCGGGCGCGGCGGCGGCGTGCGCTGCGCCCACCGGTCCGGTCGAAGGTGCATTTGCGACCCCGATCGGGTAGCCGCACTGCTCTGATGGCCCGCGAACGTGCCCCAGTCACCGAGGTCGTGTCGGGCGAGGTGGTCTTCGAGGTCGATCGCTTCGAGTGGGCAGACGACGACCGGCTCGAGCTCACCGGCCGCTGGTACGGCCTGCGCGGCCATCGCTTCGTCCGCCCGATCCTGACCGCCGAGGCGCCGGATGGCTCGCGGCGCATGCTCGCGCTGCTCGAGCACAAGCCGTGGGCGGCGGACGACGGCGAGCCATGGATCGCGGCGTTTCCGTGGCAGGGCGAGCCGCTCGAGGTCTCGAGCGTCGAGCTCGCGGTGGCGCCGACCCTCGCGGTCGACCTGCCGGCGCCCAAGGCTCCCGGTCAGCGGCGGCGGACGACGGGCAGCACGCCACGGCCGGCGCGGCGCGGCCCCGCTGCGCAGGCGGCACCGCCGGAGCCGGAGCCCGAGCCCGAGCCGGCGGCCGTCGAGGAGCTCGCCGCGCTGCGCGCGCAGCTGGAGGGCGAGCGGGAGACCGTGCAGCGCCTGGCCGCCGAGCTCGACGGCGCGCACGCGCGGCTCGCCGCGGCGAGCGACAGCAGCGAGCGCGACGAGCGCGACGAGCGCGAAGCCGCGATCCGGCGCGAGCGCGACGCCGCGATCGCCGAGCGCGACGACGCGCGGGCCCGAGCGGCGCTCGACCGCGACGCGGTCACCGAGGAGCGCGACGCGGCCGTGCGCGCCCGCGCGGCGGCACAGCACGAGCGCGACGAGGCCCTGGACCAGCGCGCCGCGGCGCAGTTCGAGATCGACGCCGCGATCGCCGAGCGCGATGCGGCCATCGCGGAGCGCGACCGCGCCACCGAGGGCCATCGCACTGCCGTCCGCGACCTCGAGGCCCTCCAGCGCCGGCTGCAGGCGGCCGAGAGCCGGCCGGCCGCGGTGGCGCCCGAGCCGCCGCCGGAGCCGGCCGTTCGCCCGAGCGCGCCGGTGCGCAGCCGCGCGCTGCGCGAGCAATCCGCGCTCGTGGTCTGGGCGCAGCGCCTGGGCGCCCTGATCGTCCTCGTGGTGTGGGCGATCGTCGTCTACAAGGTCCTGCACGGCGTCGTGTAGGCGGCCTATGCGCCGACGCCGAGCAGGTGCTCGCGCAGGACGCGGGCGACGTCGGCGTGCACCGGCTCGGAGCCGTCGAGCGGCACGCCGACGAGCTCGAGCAGCTTGCCGCCGCACAACAGGCAGTCGGCACCGCCGACCGTTGTCGTGGGACCAACGTGCCGGTCCCAGCGGCTACTGCACGTCGCGCACATCAGCATCGGCGCGCGACCTTAGCGCCGCGCACGCGCGAGCGCCAGGGACGCCTAGGTCCCCGCGCTGACCTTCGCCACCGCGCGCTGCAGCTCGCCCGCCGAGAACGCTCCCTCGAAGCGCGTGCTGATCTTGCCGCTCTTGTCTACGACGAAGGTCCAGGGCTCGCTCGCCAGCCGCCATTGGGCGACCTGCGGGCGCACGCCCTTGCTGCTGTTGTTGTCCTTGTAGATCTCCTGGTGGATGAAGGCGACGTTCTTGGGCGCGCCGGCCTTGACCTGCTCGACGACGTCGACCACGGGCCCGCATACGCGGCTGGCGCACAGCTGCGGCGTCGCGAAGGTGATGACGACGGGGCGCTTGCCCAGCACGTCGGCGAAGTCGTCCTGCAGCAGGTCCTTGGCCACCGGACGGCGGGTGTCGAGCGCCGCGGCGTCGCCGCCGACGTCGGTGAGCGTCTGGGTGTGGACGCTGATCGCCTTGTCACCGACGTCCGGCGGCGCGTTGGGCGCGCTCGCGGGCGTGACGTTCATCGGGGAGCCGTTGGTCACGAGCAGGCGCCCGTCGAGCTTGGCGATGGCAATGACCGCCTGCTTGCCGTTGCGCTTGAACGGGACGTCGGCGACGTAGACCGACTTGGCGGCGTTGGGGTCGGAGGCCGTCGTCTGGCTCTGGAACTGGGGCTTGACCTCCAGGGACTCCGAGCGCGCCACGTACGGCCCGTGCACGTTGGAGCCGTCCTGGCGCACCGTGTAGATCGCGACCTCGGCGCCGGTGATCTGCTTGCGGGCGGTGTCGAAGAGCGCGAAGCCGAAGCGGTTGGTGCCCTTGTGCATGATCGAGACGCTGGGCGCGAGCACGGGGCCCTTGCCCTGCACCATCGAGGCGAGGTCGTCGACGGTCTTGCCGTCTGCGGTCGGGAAGTCGGCCGGCTGGCCGGTCGGCTCGGGCTGCGGTGGCGGCGCATCGGACTTGTGCGATCCGCCGCAGCCAGCAGCGAGCACTCCGACCGCGAGCAGGCCGATCAGGAGAGAGAGGGGACGTTGCACGCCGCCCGAGTGTAGGCACACCTGATGGAATGCCGCGCCACATGCGACGCACGGGAGGAGCAACGACATGGCGGATCGCGCCGCGATCGTCACAGGAGGGTCGAGCGGAATCGGGCTGGCTATCGCCCGGGTGCTCGGCGAGGAGGGCCATGGGCTGACCGTCGCCGCGCGGCGCCCGGAGAGGCTCGAGGAGGCCGCCGAGGGCCTGCGCGCCGAGGGGTTCGACGTCAACGCGGTCAGCGGCAACCTCCGCGACGAGGCGGTCGAGCAGGAGGTCGTGCGTCGCATCGCGAGTGCACCGAGATGCTGCGCGCCGCGGGCGCCGAGCACCGCTGCGCGCTGGTGATCAACATGTCGTCGATCTCCGGCAAGAGCGGGCAGCGGTGGCTGTCGGTCTACAGCGCGACGAAGGCGGCCGTCGTCGGCTTCACGCAGGCGATGCACAAGGAGCTCGGCACGCAGGGCATCAAGTCCACCGCGCTGTGCCCGGCGTTCGTCGACACGGCGATGACCGACTTCGTCAAGAAGCAGGTCAAGCCCGAGGACATGATCCAGGTCTCCGACATCGCCGAGACCGTTCGCGTGCTGCTGAAGATGACGCCGGGGTGCGTGGTCCCCGAGATCCAGTTCGTGCGTCCGGGCGAGGCCGTCTAGGTCTTAGGTCTCGACGCGCTCGGGATCGCGGGTCGCTTCGCTCAGCCAGGCCAGGCCGAGCTGGTGCGCCTCGTCGGCCTTGCGGTCGCGCACGAGCGCCTGGTGGTCGGCGATCGCGGCGGCGAGGTCGGCGCGGGCGCGCTCGGCGAGGATCGACGCCTCCAGGTGCTCCTCGAGCAGCCGCAGCTCGCGCGTGCTGGCGCGGCGGGCGCGCTTGGCCGCGGCGAAGCGGTCCCAGGCACGCGCGAAGGACACGAAGCTCGTCCGCCCGCCGCAGCGGTGGGCGGCGAGCATCGGGCACACGCCGCCGGCGCGATCGCTGTAGGCGCCGACGATGATCTCGTTGGAGCGAACCCCGGCGAGCATCGCCTCCCGCGTGCGCAGCGGCAGGCAGTCGATCGCCAGGCGCAGGTCTTCGATCGGCGAATGCTCGCGTCCCATAGGCTTGCCCGCCCGGGAGGGTACGCCTTCGGGCCCGACATGAACAGCCAGATTCCTGTCCACTGAAAGGACGCTTGCAGTGAAGCTCGGCGTGCACATCGGATACTGGGGCCTCGGGCTCTCCAGCGAGGACCAGCTCGAGATCGTCCAGGAGGCCGAGCGGCTGGGCTACGACAGCGTCTGGACCGCCGAGGCCTACGGGTCCGACGCGGCGACGATCCTCGGCTGGATCGCGGGCCAGACCGAACGCATCCGGATCGGCTCGGCGATCTTCCAGATGCCGGGCCGCTCGCCGGCGATGACGGCGATGACCGCGGCGACGCTCGACCAGCTCTCCGGCGGGCGCATGATCCTCGGCATCGGCTCGTCGGGCCCGCAGGTCGCCGAGGGCTGGCACGGGCAGCGGTTCGGCAAGCAGATCCAGCGCACGCGCGAGTACGTCTCGGTGGTGCGGATGGCCCTGGCGCGCGAGCGGGTGGTCTTCCACGGCGAGACCCTGGAGCTGCCGCTCCCCGACGGGCCCGGCAAGGCGCTCAAGCTGACGATCGCCCCGGTGCAGGAGCAGATCCCCATCTACCTCGCCGCGATCGGGCCCAACAACACGCGCCTGGCGGGCGAGATCGCCGACGGCTGGATCCCGACGCTGTTCTCGCCCGAGCACGTGGCCGAGTTCCGTCCTCTGCTCGAGGAGGGCGCGGCGCGCGCGGGGCGCGATCTCAACGGCTTCGACGTCGCGCCGACGGTGCAGGTGTTCGTCACCGACGACGTCGCGGCGGCGCGCGACGCGATGCGCCCGTTCCTGGCGCTGTACGTCGGCGGCATGGGCTCGCGCGACAAGAACTTCTACAACCAGCTCGTGCAGCGCTACGGCTTCGCCGACGCGGCGCGCGAGGTCCAGGATCTGTACCTCGAGGGCAAGCGCGAGGAGGCGATGGCGGCGCTGCCCGACGAGCTGATCGACCTCGTCTCGCTGTGCGGGCCTCCCGATCGCGTGCGCGATCGGCTCGCGGTCTACCGCGACGCGGGCGTCGGAACGCTGGGCGTCACGCCGATCGCGTGGGACAAGGCCGGGCGCCTCGAGCAGCTGCGGCTCGTCGCCGAGCTTGCCGGCTGAGGGCCCGCCGCTGCGCCTCCTGCTCGGCGCGTTCGGCGACCCCGGGCACGCGTTCCCGATGATCGCCCTGGGCGGCGCGCTGGCGGCTCGCGGCCACGAGGTGGCGCTGCAGACGTGGTCGCGCTGGGAGGACGACGTCCGCGCGGCCGGGATGCGCTTCGAGCCGGCGCCCGAGTACCACGTCTTCCCCACGCGCGAGCGGCCGCTGGCGCCGTACGAGGCGGTGGCGCGCGCGACGGGGCAGACGCGGCCGCTGGTGGCCTCGCTGCGGCCCGACGCGGTCGTCGCCGACATCCTCACGCTCGCGCCGGCGCTCGCCGGCGAGCTCGAAGGCGTGCCGGTGGCGACGGTCATCCCCCACGTCGACCCGCGGTCGGCGCCGGGGTGGCCGCCGTATTCGCTGGGCGCGCGGCTGCCGCGGACGGGGCTCGGCCGGCGCGCGTGGGGGGCGCTGTCGCGGGCGACCGACGCGGGCCTGGAGCGCGGGCGGCGAGAGCTCAACGAGACGCGCCGGCGGGTGGGCCTGCCGGCGCTCGACCGCGTGCACGGCGGGATCTCGGCGGCGCTCGCGCTCGTGGCGACGTTCCCGCAGCTCGAGTACCCGCGCTCGGCGCCCCCGCCGGCGACGCACGTCGTCGGGCCGCTGCTGTGGGAGCCGCCGTTCGGCAACGCCTCCCTCCCCGAGGGCGACGGGCCGCTCGTGCTCGTGGCCCCTTCGACGTCCCAGGACCCCGATCACCGGCTGCTGCGGGCGTCGCTCGCCGGCCTGGCCGACCTCCCCGTCCGCGTGCTGGCGACGTGGAACCGCCGGCCGCTCGCCGGCCCGCTCGACGTGCCGCCGAACGCCCGCTTCGTCGAGTGGGTCTCCTACGCGAGCACGATGCCGCACTGCGACGTCGTCGTCTGCCACGGCGGCCACGGGACGGTCGCCCGCGCGCTGTCGAGCGGCTGCGTCGTCGTCGCCGTGCCGGCGGCCGGCGACATGAACGAGAACGCGGCGCGCATCGACTGGGCCGGGGTCGGCGTGCGCGTGCCCCGGCGCCTGTGCGGGCCGCGCGCGGTGCGGCTGGCGGTGCAGCGAGCACTGTCGGAGCCGCGCCTTCGCGCGCGCGCCGGCGCAATCGCCGAGTGGTCGCGCTCGCACGACGGAGCGGCCCGCGCGGCCGACCTCGTCGAGCAGCTTGCCGTCCGGCAGGCGAACTAGTGTTCGTGTCGTGGACAGGGCGTGGCTGGAGGAGCAGCTTGCGGGCGGGACATCGATCGAGGCGATCGCACGAGAGCTCGGTCGGCACCCGTCGAGCGTCGCCTACTGGGTGAACAAGCACAGCTTGGCTTCGACCCTCGCCGGCAAGCACGCCGCGAAGGGTCCCGTCGAGCGCGCACTGTTGGAGCGACTCGTCGAAGAACAACTCACGATCGCGCAGATCGGCGAGCGGCTGGAGATCGGGTCAGCGTCGGTGCGACACTGGCTGCGCCGGTACGGCCTGAAGACGGCGCGGGCGCGACAGCCGCGCCCTGGCGACCTGGCCGGGCGCGAGGTCGTTCGCGAATGCCAGCACCATGGATGGACGGTCTACGTCATCAGCGGAAGCGACCGGCGGATTCGCTGCAAGCGCTGCCGGATCGAGCGCGTCTCCGCGCGGCGCCGGAAGGTCAAAGCGATCCTCGTAACCGAGGCCGGCGGGTGTTGCCAGCTGTGCGGCTATGACCGCTTTCCCGGCGCACTCCAGTTCCATCACCGCGATCCGGCACTCAAGGCGTTCGGCCTGGCGACCCACGGAGTGGCCCGGTCGTTGTCGCGCGCGCGGGCGGAGGTACGCAAGTGCGTCCTGTTGTGCGCGAACTGCCACGCGGAGGTCGAGGGCGGAGTCGCTAACATTCCGGTCGCGATAAGCCGATAGCTGTAACGAGCCCAGAGCTCATTACTCCATTCGGGGGTAATTCAATGGCAGAATGCTCGGCTGTTAACCGAGTCGTTGTGGGTTCGAGTCCCACCCCCCGAGCTCGTAATCTGCAGCACGTTTGCACGCCCGGCGGTGAGGCGCCCGGCTGGCGCCGAGCCGGGCCTGACGGTTGGGCTCGGAGCGTTTTCGGGCGGTTTAGGCGTCCTCGCGGCGCCGACCACCGCGGTCGGAGGCCCGTCGTGGCCGCTGGGCGCGCAAACGGCATGCGGTCCGGCGGTGAAGACCGTTTGCACCGCCAAGTGCACAAGTTGTCCACCTGGACTTGGCGAGCCTGTCGGTGTTGGGCACCCCCGGCCGGCAGCGTCAATTAGCCCGGGTGGCTGCGTCCCGCCATAGATCAAGACAGTGACAGGCGACTAGGACAGTCGTCGGGATCAAGCGCAACGCGGACCGCCACACCACGCTCCCGGCGGTGGCCCAGGCGAAGGGGACGCCGATCGTCGAGGCGATCGTCGTCTTCGTCTCGTGCGACGGCCGCTGGCCCGCCGCTGCGACGCTCCGGCGCTTCATGGCCGGCGGCAACGCGCGGCTCGTGGCGCGCCAGCCAGGCAAGCCCTACCGCACCAACGTCGACGAGGCGACCGAATGCTCCACGCGCGCGGGATCCCAGTGCCCAACTGGGCTCGCCCAGGGGCCGTGGCCGCCCCGCGGCGGCGGCTCGTCCGACTACGTCCTGCCGGCGAACGGCATTCCCGGCGCGGCGACGAGGGACACACCGCTGCGAGCCACGTACTGGACCCGCCGACGGTGCGTACAAGCGCTCCGTGAGTACCTGCGCGAGCTGCGGCCAGGCCAGGTCCGAGGCCAGAAGCACTACGGCACCTCGGTGTCGGGCGTCGCTGGCCCGCCAAGCACGTGCTGTCCAGACACGGCCGCTCCCAGGAACTGCTCGCCCAGGCGCGCGAGCTCGAACGCGCCGGTGCGCCAGACGATGCGCTGCCACGCCACCCGAGCGGTCAGGAAACCACAGAACAACGGCTTGACGTCCGCTCGCGTCGAGACCTTTCATTTGGAAGTTCCATGCCGTACACGCCGGAAGCTCTCACCGATCTTCTTCGTTCAGCCCTGAAGGCGTTGGATGACGCCGCGGTTCCCGAGGACCTGCGCGAGACCGCGTTCGAGAAGGCCTTCGACGCGCTCGCCGGGACGGCCTCGCCCTCCGCGTCCGCGAGCACCGGCGGAGACGCGGCGGGTAGCGGCGCGGCGCCGGCACCGCCGCGTCCGGCGGATGCGAGCACCCCGATCGGGAAGATCGCCGCAGCGCTTAGTGTCGACGAGGAGTCGGCCAGTCACGTCTTCGACATCAGCGGGGACGAACTCACGCTCACGGTGACGCGGGCGCAGCTCGCCGACGACCGTGCAGAGGCGGTCCGGGAGATCGCTCTGCTGGTCGTCGCCGGAAGGCAGGCCGCAGGTCTGGACGAGGAGCGGACGCACACCAACCGCGCCCGGCACGAGGCCGAGCAGCTCAACGTGATGGCGAAGAACACGTTCCAGGCCGAGATGGCCAAGCTCACGCCGCTCGTCACGGTGAAGAACGTCGCCATGGGCCGCGAGCTCAAGATCACGCGCCACGGCAACACCGAGGCCGGCAAGATCGTCAAGCGCATCACCGGCGGCGGGACATAGAGCTCGGGTTCGCGCTTACGCTCCAGCGATTGCCCGCGGTCGGTGACCGCGTACTGGTCGTCGGACAGCTCGCCGGGCTGCGCAACGGCACGGGATGGTTCAAGGCGCCGGACGTCAGCCACCTCTTCCAGGACTTCCGCGTCCCGCACGAGCGGCGGAACACCGCGCGTGACCTACAGGGCCTCCGTCGTCAGCAGCTCGTCATCCGGCGCGAGCGCGACGAAGCCTGGTCACTGACACCCGAGGGCCGCGAACGCGTCCAAGCGCTGGTTGGCGATGTCGACGTAGCGGAACTGCAGCCCGAGCTCACGTACACGCCCGGGGTGGAGTTCGGCCACGCCCTTCACGCGCTGCTGCCGCCCTCGCTTGCGCCGGTCAAGTGGGCCGCGGCGATCAAGCGTCTGCTCGAACGCTTCCCCTTCGAGCAGAACGTCTTCTGTATGACGCGCTTCCCGGACAACGAGGAGGACACGGCCTACCTCGATCCGGTCGAGGACATGATCGCGACGGCGCGCGAGGCGCTCCGTTACCACGGGCTCGTGTTGCACCTCGCCTCCGACCGCCTGATCGAGGACGACTTGCTCGCCAACGTGGCCGGCTACATGTGGGCCTGCAAGTACGGCATCGGGCTGTTCGAGGACCGGCTCGACCGCGACCTCAACAAGAACCTCGTCATCGAGGTCGGGTCGATGCTCATGACCGGCCGGCGCTGCGCGCTCCTGAAGGACCGGACCGCGCCGCCGATGCCCACCAACTTCATCGGCCAGATCTACAAGCCAGTCGACTTCGACGACCTCGCCAGCGTGGCCGACACGCTCCACCTCTGGGCCGCCGAGGACCTCGGACTCCGTCGATGTGCCCGGTGCCCCACGACGTGATCACGACGCGGTCGCATCCGCTTGTCCGCTTACGGTCTCGGCATGCACGACACATGGCTCTGGACCTGCGGCGGCAAGTGCTTCGGGTACCGCGACGGTGATGACATCTGGAGCTACAGCGGCTACCAGGTCGGCCGGTTCCAGGGCGACGAGGCCTACGGCCCCGACGGGTGCTATCTCGGCGAACTCATGAACGGCGATCGGCTGATCGCCAACCGCTCCAAGACAAGCTGGCGTGGAAGCTCCTTCGCGCCGTGGGCGCGGCGCGGAGCGTACGCCGACTACGCGGGCTACGCGACGTACGCAGGCTACGGGGACTTCCCGTCCGTAGAGCAGCTCACCGGCTAGCCGCGTACGAAGCGCTGAGCGCGGCCGGCGGCGGCGCGACCGATCGAGACGATGGCGGCCACGACACGCGCAACCAGCCCGTCGCGGTCCGCTTCGTCGGCATCACCCGCTGGCGGGGTGACGTCCGGCGGCGGGCTGTAGGCGACGTGGCCGCCGGCCTGAAGCGCCTTCTTGGCGGCCGCGGCGGTGTAGGCGTAATGCGGCTTGCCCGGCTTCCCGCGCCCGAGGTGCATGAAGGCGAACCCGCGCTGAAAGACACCCGAAGCGTGGATCGCCTCCTGCAGGTCGAGGAGAAGCACCTCCGGACACAGAACGAGGAAGACGTCACCCACATCGCTCTGGAGCAGCGAGAGATGTTGTGGCGGTCGGCCGTGCGCGAGGCGGCCTTCCACCGTCCGCCCGTACGCCGCCCCCGTCAATGAGATGCCGAACGTCTTCGAGTCCGTCGTCTCGACCATGATCTGCTGGCGCTGATGGCCCTGGCCGTGGCGCACGAGGTCGTAGATCACGCACATGAGCTGCTGCTCGCGCGGGCCGTTCGCCAGCGACGAGGGAAGGTCAAAGTCCTTCGGCCAGTGCGCAGGTGCGGGGAGCGGCGTGAAGTACCTCGGCTCGATCTGCTCGATCGCGGCGCTGAGGTCGACGATCGCCTGACGGCTGGCGTCCTCATGACAGACCCGCGAGGCCAGTTCGAGTAGCGCGACCGCCTCCCGGCCGAACATGAAGTTGCCTCGGGCGCGCGCCTCGGGGATCGCGGCGAGCGCGTTCCACGCGTCTCTGAAGTCGCGGTCGAGCAGGTACCTGATCGTCTCGGGCGTCAGGTTCTGATCGCTCACACACCAAAGGCTAGACGCGCTGTGCGCCACGGCAACGGAGGTTGAAAGTGCGACTTCGCGCGGTCCAGAAATAGGCGCTCGGGGCAGACATGGACCTGATCGCAGAGCATATGCGAGCGCCTCGAGCTTCGATTCTCCCAGCGTCGCTTGCGGCATGCGGGCTGGAGCAGGTGATGGCCCGGCCTTATGCGGTGAGCTCCGACGGTTGGCCGCTCGCGCCCTGCTGGCTTCGTGGCCGACCTCGCCTTCGGCGACGTCACGTTCGAGGAGGCGTCGCGGACGGTCGAGCTGTTCGAGTGCGAGATCATCCCGGCGTTCGACGCGGTGGCGGCGAAGTAGTCAATCCGACGCCGCGTGCGTCTCCTCGATCGCCCGGGCGATCGCGGCGTCGCGCCGGCGCCTGAGCTCCTGGCGCTGCGTGACCAGCGGCGTGACGTCGCCGGCGGCCGCGCGTTGAGCGGCCTTGATGTCGCGCTCGATCCGCAGCAACTCGACGCTCAACCGCTCGCTCTCCACTGCAGCTTCAGAGGCACGCATCTGTCCTGCCGTCACCATCAGCTCGGCGAGAAGCGTTCCCAGCTCATCGTCCTCAGGACTCGCATGGGCCGCGTCGCCCGCTAGGCGGCTACGCACGTGCGCCCCAGCACGCCGCATGAGTTCGCTTGAAAAGGTCGTCTCGAGATCGACCTGAGCGAGCGCGTCGAGCCCCGCGCTAGGGGCGGCGAGACACTGAGCGAGGAACGCCCGCTCTGCGCGTCCGGATGCATCGAGAGCATATGCGTGGTCCGTCGGACCCCGGCTAGCGATCACCTGTTCGGCACGCGGTTCGCCGTTGCCTCTCGCTCCCGTGGAGCTCAAGAGTGACCGTGTGAGCTCGGGCTTGAGATCCAGCCGATCTGAGACAAGCCGTTCGAGTTCGTCGCGAAGCGCTCCTATCTCGAGGTCCGCGAAGATCGGAGAAAGCGCGGCGATCGTCGCCTGCTTGCCCGGTCCGGTGGACGGATCCGCCTTCTCGAGTTCGCGCTCGACGCGGAACCGTGCGAACGGGATCGGCACGTCCATCAGCTGAACGATCGCGCGTGATCCGCCCTCTTTGACAAGGTCAGCCGGGTCCTTGCCGGGCGGAAGCGGCGCCACCTCGAACTCGACGCCGTGGCGGCTTCCAACCCGCGCCGCACGCACCATCGCGTCCTTGCCGGCTGTATCGGCGTCAAGCGCAATGACCGCCCTAGGCGCGAGGCGGCGATGGATCTCCTGAACTTGTTCGTCGGTCAGTGCCGTGCCCATGATGCCGACGGTGTTGCGGAGCCCTGCCTGATGCATCGCGACGACATCCGTGTAGCCCTCCACGAGGATCACTGTGCCGGCTCTTGTGGTCGTAGCGCGCGCGATGTCGGCGCCGAAGAGGTGTCGTCCCTTGTGGTAGACGGCGTTGTCGGAGGAGTTCAGGTACTTCGGCTTCTGGTCGGCGCCCATCGCGCGCGCGCCGAAGCCGAGCACCCGCCCGCGCGAGTCGCACAGCGGGAACATGATGCGCCGGCGGAAGCGGTCGTAGGTGCGGCCCTCCCGCCCGCGCGAGGCCAGCCCGGCGCCGACCAGCTCGCGGTCGCCGAACCCGGCGCGGCGCGAGGCGACGAGCACCTTGTCCCACGCGCTGGGCGCGTAGCCGACGCGGAACTCGCGCAGCGTCGCCTCGTCGAGCCCGCGGCCGGCGAGGTACTCGCGCGCGCCCGCGGCCTCGCCGGAGTCCCACAGGTAGCGCACGTAGAACGCGGCCGTGCGCTCCAGCAGCTCGAGCAGCCGCTCGCGCTCGCGCCGGCGCTCGGCCGCCGCCGGATCCTCCTCGATGACCTCGAGCTGGATGCCGTAGCGATCGGCGAGGTACTCCAGCGCGCCCTTGAAGTCGACGCCCTCGGTCTGCTGGACGAACTTGAACGCGTCGCCGCCCTCGCCGCAGCCGAAGCAGTAGTAGAGCTTCTCGGCCGGGTTGATCCCGAACGACGGGGTGCGCTCGTCGTGGAAGGGACAGAGGCCCTCGAAGCGGTTGACGCCGGCCCGCCGCAGCTCCACGCGCGTGCCGACGAGATCGACCATGTCGACCGCGTCGCGCACCCGATCGCGGCTGTCGTCGGTGTAGCGGGCCACGGCCGCCAGCCTAGAGGGCGAACGCCTCGGGCACCGAGAGCGCCTCGAAGGCGCGGATGCAGTAGCGATCGGTCATGCCGGCGATCCAGTCGGTGACGCGCTGGGGCAGGTCGGCGTCGGGCGCGCCGCCGCCGTCGGGGATGCGGTCGGGCTCGGCGACGTAGCTGTCGAACAGCGCGCGGATCATCCGCTCGATCTTGGCGTGCTCGCGGCGCGCGATCGGCCCGAGGTAGACGCGGTCGAACATGAACGTCCGCAGCTCGTCCATCGCATTGCCCACCTCGTCGCCCTGCACGATGTCGCCGGCCACCGCGGAGCGCTCGACGAGGTCGTGCACGAGGGCGTCGATCCGGTGCGGGCCGGTGTCGCCCAGGACGGCGATCGGCCCGACCGGCAGCTCCTCCTCGCGCAGGACGCCGGCACGCAGCGCGTCGTCGATGTCGTGGTTGATGTAGGCGACCCGATCGACGAGGCGCACGATCCGCCCTTCCAGCGTGCGCGGCATCGGCGCGCGCCCGGAGTGGCAGACGATGCCGTCGCGGACGTCGTCGCACAGGTTCAGCCCGGTGCCGTCGTTCTCGAGCACGTCGACCACCCGCAGGGAGTGCTCGAAGTGGCGAAAGCCGCCGCCGAAGCGCTCGCGCAGGCAGTCGTCGAGGACCGCTTCGCCGATGTGGCCGAAGGCCGGATGGCCGAGATCGTGGCCGAGGCCGATCGCCTCGGTGAGGTCCTCGTTGAGCGCCAGCGCCCGCGCCACCGTCCGCGAGATCTGCGTCACCTCGAGGGTGTGCGTCAGGCGCGTGCGGAAGTGATCGCCCTCGGGCGCGACGAAGACCTGGGTCTTGTGCGTCAGGCGCCGGAAGGCCTTGGAGTGCACGATGCGGTCGCGGTCGCGCTGCAGCGGCGTGCGCAGCCCGCAGTCCTCCTCGGGGCGCGCGCGGCGCGGCGGCCACGACCGCGCGGCCAGCGGCGACAGCCACGCCTCCTCGAACTCACGGCGGCGCGCGGCGTAGCCCTGCGCGACCGCGCCGGGGTTGGCGTGCGGGTCCATGACCATCGATTCTCGCATCGGCGGGCGCGGCACCCGGCTCGGTAGGGTCGCGTGGTGCTCGCTTTGCTCACTTCCTCAACAGATCCGGGCGTCGAGCTGACGGAAGCGCCCGACCCCGAGCCGCTGCCCAACGAGGCGATCGTCGCCGTCGAGGCCTTCTCGCTGAACCGCGGCGAGGTGCGAGCGCTGACGACCAAGCCGCCGGGAAGCCTCACCGGCTGGGACATCGCGGGCGTCGTCGCGCGCGCGGCCGCCGACGGGAGCGGCCCGCCGCAGGGCGCGCGGGTCGTCGCGCTCATCAACAAGGGCTGGGCGCAGCGCGCCGCGGTCCCGACCAACGCGATGGCCGTGATCCCCGACGGGGTCGGCTTCGCCCAGGCGGCGGCCCTGCCGGTTGCCGGGATCACCGCGCTGCTCGCCCTCGACATCGGCGGCAACCTCATCGCCCGGCGCGTGCTCGTCACCGGCGCCAGCGGCGGCGTCGGGCGCTTCGCGGTGCAGCTCGCCCACATCGGCGGCGCCCACGTCACCGCCGTGTCGGCCAGCCCCGAGCGCGCCCGTGGCCTCGCCGACCTCGGCGCCGACGAGGTCATCCACGAGCTCACGCCCGAGGGCCCGGAGTTCGACGTCATCGCCGAGGGCGTCGGCGGCCGGTCGATGGGCGCCGCGATCCAGCGCGTGGCGCCCGACGGCACGGTCATCACCTTCGCCAACAGCGACCCGAGCGCGCACGTCGAGTACCCGACACGCACGCTCTTCGGCCGCGCGCCCGGCGCCAAGATCTATGGCCTGATGGTCTTCCCGGAGCTGGCCAAGCGCCGCGGCGCGACGGGGATGCTCGACCGCCTGCTGAGCCTCCTGGCCGCTGGCCGGCTGGACCCGCAGATCGACCTCGAGACGAGCTGGCGCGAGGCGCCCGACGCGATCCACGCCCTCGTCGAGCGCCGGATCGCCGGAAAGGCGGTGCTCCACGTCGACTGACTCAGGTCGCGTCGCGCTCGTCACGGGCGCCAACCGCGGCATCGGGCTGGAGGTCTGCCGCCAGCTCGCGCAGCGCGGCTACTCCGTCCTGCTCGGCGCGCGCGACGACGCGAAGGGCAAGCGCGCGGCGCGCCAGCTCGGCGGCGACATCACCCCCGTCCAGCTCGACGTCGCCGACGCCGCGAGCGTCGACGCGGCGGTCGCCGGCCTGGACCGCCTCGACGCGCTCGTCAACAACGCGGCGATCCTCTACGACACCTGGGAGCGCGGCGTCGACGCCGACCTCGACCAGGTCCGCGAAGCCCTCGAGACCAACCTGCTCGGCGCCTGGCGCACCGCCCAGGCGGCGATCCCGCTGCTGCGCCGCAGCGCGGCGGGGCGCATCGTCAACGTCTCCAGCGGCGCCGGCGCGCTGACCGACATGGGCGGCGGCACGCCCGCCTACCGCACGTCGAAGGCCGCGCTCAACGCGCTGACGCGGATCCTCGCCGCAGAGCTGCGCGGCGACCGCATCCTCGTCAACTCGATCTGCCCGGGCTGGGTGGCAACCGACATGGGCGGCTCCGGCGGCCGGCCCGTCAGCCAGGGCGCGGCCGGGATCGTGTGGGCCGTCGAGCTGCCGGACGACGGGCCGACCGGCGGCTTCTTCCGAGATGGGCGGGCGATCGACTGGTAGCCCGCTAGAGCACCGCGATCGCCTGGACCTCGACCATCATGTCGAAGAGCAGGTCGGCGCGGACGGTGGCGCGCGCGGGACGGTGATCGCCGAACGCCTCGACCCACGCCTCGTTGTAGGCCGCGAAGTTCGCGAGGTCGGTCAGGAAGACGGTCGCGCTGACGACGTTGGAGAGGTCGCCGCCGGCCTCGGCGATCACGCGGCGGACGCGGTCGAGCGCCACGCGCGTCTGCTCGCGGATGTCGCCCTAGCCGACGAAGTTGCCGTCGTCGTCGACGGCGCCCTGCCCCGCGATGAAGAGCAGGTTGCCCGCGCGGACGCCCTGCGAGAACGGCAGGGTGCTCGGGCCGAACGACGCGGGCTCGATGAACTCGAGATCGGGCAACGGGCCTCCTCTAGTCCGCGGCGGCGCGCACGGCGGCCTGCGCGGCCGCGACGCGCGCCACCGGCACGCGATACGGGCTGCACGACACGTAGTCGATGCCCGAGTGGTGGAAGAAGTCGATCGAGTCGGGGTCGCCGCCGTGCTCGCCGCAGACGCCCAGCTCGATGTCGGGCTTGGTCTTGCGCCCCAGCCACGCGCCCATGCGCAGCATCTGCCCGACACCGGGCGCGTCGATCGTCTCGAACGGCGAGCGGTCGAAGACCTTCATCTCGATGTAGCGCGCGAGGATCTTGCCCTCGATGTCGTCGCGGCTGAAGCCCAGCCCGGTCTGGGTGAGGTCGTTGGTGCCGAACGAGAAGAAGTCGGCGTGCTCGGCGATGTGGTCGGCCAGGAAGCACGCGCGCGGCAGCTCGATCATCGTCCCGATCGTGTAGTCGCCGGGATGCCCGAGGCCCTCCTCCTCGGCGACGCGCTCGATGTGCGCGCGCATGAGGTCGAGCTCGCGCTCGTAGTCGATGAGCGGGATCATGACCTCGAGGTCCGGGTTCGCGCCGGTCCGCTCGCGCACGGCGACCGCCGCACGGGCGATCGCCCGCACCTGCATCTCGTAGATCTCGGGGTAGAGGATCCCGAGCCGCACGCCGCGCGTGCCGAGCATCGGGTTGACCTCCTGCAACGAGCGCGCGCGGTCGCGCTCGCGGCCCTCCGGCAGGTCGTCGGGGTCGGGCAGGAACTCGTGCAGCGGTGGGTCGAGCAGGCGGATGGTGACGGGCAGGCCCTCCATCGCCTCCAGGAGGCCCTCGAAGTCGCCCTGCTGCAGCGGGAGCAGCTCGTCCAGGGCACGGCGGCGCTCGTCGACCTCCTCGGCGAGGATGACGCGGGCCATCTTCTCGTGGCGGTCTTCGCCGAAGAACATGTGCTCGGTGCGGCACAGGCCGATGCCCTCGGCGCCGAACTCGCGCGCCTTGCGCGCGTCCTCCGGGGTGTCGGCGTTGGCGCGCACGCGCAGCGTGCGCAGCTCGTCGGCCCACCTCAAGACGGTCTGGAACGCCTCGGAGACCTCGGGCTCGACGAGCGGGACCTCGTCGGTGGTGATCGCGCCCGTCGTGCCGTCGATGGCCAGCCGGTCGCCGGCGTGCAGCGTGCGGCCGTCGACGCGGACCTCCCCGGCCGACGTGTCGATCTCCAGGTCGCTGGCGCCGGTCACCGCCGGGACGCCCATCCCGCGGGCCACGAGCGCCGCGTGGCTGGCCTTGCCACCCTCGGAGGTCAGGATCCCCTTGGCGGCGTGGAAGCCCGCGACGTCGTCGGCCTCGGTGAACGGGCGCGCGAGGATGACGTCGCGCCCGTCGGCCGCCGCTGCGACCGCATCGGCCGCGGTGAAGACGATCTCCCCGATCGCCGCGCCGGGCGATGCGGCGACGCCCGAGGCGAGCACGTCGTACTCGGCGCCCGGGTCGAACGTCGGGTGCAGGAGCGCGTCGAGCGCCTCGGGGTCGATCGTCGCGAGCGCGCCGGCCTCGTCGAGCAACCCCTCGTCGACCGCGTCGACCGCGAAGCGCACCGCCGCCTGCGCGGGGCGCTTGGCGCTGCGCGTCTGCAGCATGTACAGACGCCCCTCCTCGACGGTGAACTCGGTGTCCTGCAGGTCGCCGTAGTGGCGCTCGAGCTCGCGCAGGATCTCCATGAGCTGCTCGTGGACACCGGTCAGCCGCGTCTTCAGCTCGGAGATGTCCAACGTATTGCGCACACCCGAGACGACGTCCTCGCCCTGGGCGTTGATGAGGAAGTCGCCGCTGGGCTCGGGCGCGCCGGTCACCTCGTCGCGGCTGAACGCCACGCCCGAGCCGCTCGTGTCTCCCTTGTTGCCGAACACCATCTGCTGGACGTTGACCGCGGTGCCCCAGTCGTCGGGGATGCGGTTGATCCGCCGGTAGGAGACCGCGCGCTCGCCGTTCCAGGAGTCGAAGACCGCGCGGATCGCCTGCTCGAGCTGCTCGCGCGGGTCGGCCGGGAACTCGTACATCTCCTGGAAGGCGCGCGTCAGCTCCTGCAGCGCCGCGACGTCGAGCTCGGTGTCGTCCTTGACGCCGCGGTCGGACTTCACGCGCTTGATCTCGTCCTCGAACCGCTCGCCCGCGACGCCGCGAACCACGTTGCCGAACATCTGCACGAAGCGCCGGTAGGAGTCCCACGCGAAGCGCTCGTTCTCGGTCCTCTTGGCCAGGCCCTGCACCGAGTCGTCGTTGAGGCCGAGGTTCAGGACGGTGTCGAGCATGCCCGGCATCGACTCGCGCGCCCCGCTTCGCACCGACACGAGCAGCGGGTCGTCGGCGTCCCCGAGCGTCTTGCCGGCGCGCTCCTCGAGCGCCGCCAGCGCCTCGTCGACCTGCTCCTGAAGACCGTCCGGGAAGGAGCCCTCGCGCATGTAGGCCACGCACGCCTCGGTCGTGATCGTGAAGCCGCCCGGCACGCGATCGGCCCCGAGGATGCGCGTCATCTCGGCGACGTTGGCGCCCTTGCCTCCGAGCAGCTCGCGCATGTCCTTCGAGCCCTCGGAGAACTCGTACACCCACTTGTCCGCCACTGGCGGCGATGCTACCGGGCAGCCGCCTCGCGCAGCCGGATCCCGGCATGGTGCTCGACCGTCAGGGCGATGGCGCGCTCGGCCTGGCGCAGCGCGCGCTCCCCCGCCGCCGGCGCCTGCGCCAGCGGCTGCCCGAGCGCCTCGACGAGGAACACGTGGGCCTCCTCGTCGAGGGCGAACGAGCCCGCCTCGCACGCCGGGCACACGACGCCGCCGGCCGCGCCGGAGAAGCCCGTGAGGTGCTCGCGCTCGCCACACGAGGCGCACGCGGCGAGCTGCGGCGCGAAGCCTGCGGCGAGCAGCAGCTTCAGGCGGAAGGCGAGCTGGTTGGCGTGCCCGGCGCGCGCCGGCTCGGCATCGAGCAGGGCCAGCTCGTTGCAGAGCAGGTTGTAGACGTCGGGATGCGGCTCGGTAGTGTCGAACAGCCGCGCGACGGCATCGCACGCGCGCGCCGCCGTGTCGAGCGCGGTGCCGTCCTCGCGCAGGCGCGGATAGCCGGCCAGCGTCTGCGCCGAGGTCACGGTCAGCAGCTCGCCGCGCCCCTCGTGCAGCACGAGATCGAGGCGGAAGAACGGCTCCAGGCGCCCGCCGAAACGGCTGCGTGCGCGGCGCACGCCCTTGGCGATCGCGCCGATCTTGCCGCGCCGAGGGGTATACAGGTGCAGGATCCGGTCGGCCTCGCCGTACCGCAACGAGCGCACGACGACGCCCTCCGTCTTCAGCGGGCCGGGCACGAACGCCTAGCTATACTTTTTGAAGTAGTGACCAAGATCACCGTCTACTCGACAGAGCCCTGCTCGTTCTGCGTGCGGGCCAAGGAGCTGCTCAAGCTCCGCAAGCTCGACTTCGAGGAGATCAATCTCGCAAAGGACCCGGCTGGACGAGCGCAGCTCGTCGAGCAGACCGGCATGCTGAGCTTCCCGCAGATCATCGTCGGGGAGGTCATCGTCGGCGGCTTCCAGCAGCTCATCGAGGCCGACCGCACCGGGCGCCTGGCCGAGCTCACCGCGCAGGCTGCCTGAGCCGCGGGCGCGGCTGGCAGCGCTCGCACGCGTAGGTCCCCCGCCCCGCCGCGACGAACTTGACCACCGCGGTACCACACCGCGGGCACGGCTCGCCGCGCCGGCGATGGACGAGGAACTCGTCCTGGAAGGAGCCGCGCACGCCGTCGGCGTGGCGGAAGTCGTCGATCGTCGCGCCGCCGGCCGCCAGGCCGGCCACGAGCGCCTCGCGCACGGCCTGCGCGACGGCGTCCCACTGCCTGCGCGTCAGCTTGCCCGCGGCGCGCAGCGGGTGGACGCGCGCGCGGAAGAGCGCCTCGTCGGCGTAGATGTTCCCGACGCCCGCGATGCGCCGCTGGTCGAGCAGGAACGCCTTGACCGGCGCGCTGCGCCCGCGGGCCATGCGCCGCAGCGCGTCGCCGGTCAGCTCGCCGTCGAGCGGCTCGAGCCCAAGGCGCGCGGCGTAGAAGGCGTCGCGCGCGGCGGTCCCCAGCGCCAGCTCGCCGGTGCCGAAGCGCCGCGGATCGCAGAAGCGCAGCGCGTGGCCGTCGTCGAGCTCCCAGCGCACGCGCTCGTAGGGCGTGCCCGGCGGCGGGTCGTACAGCAGCGTGCCGGTCATGCGCAGGTGCATGAGCAGGAACGCCTCGTCCTCGAGCTCCCAGACCAGGTACTTGCCGCGGCGCGCGAGGCGCTCCACGCGGCGGCCCTGCACGGCGTCGACGACCGCGCCGGGCGCGAGCGGCAGGCACCAGCGCGGGTCGGTGATCTGCAGGCGCGCGACGACGCGCCCCTCGACGAGCGGGGCGAGCTGGCGGCGGATCGTCTCGACCTCTGGCAGCTCCGGCACTGAGGACAGGCTACGACCCGCCGTACGTGCGCTCGGAGTCCGAGACGAACTCCGTGCCCGGCAGGTCCGGAGCGTCGCGGTCGGCCAGCCACTTCAGCGCCGACGCCCCGACGTCGGCGAGCGGCCCGTCGTGGCGGCGGCCGTCCTGGCCGGGGAACGTCGCCAGCAGCGGCACGTGCTCGCGCGTGTGGTCGGTGTGCGGCGCGCGCGGGTCGACGCCGTGGTCGGCGGTGAGGACGAGCAGGTCGTCGTCGCGCATCAGCGTCAGCCACTCCCCCACGGCCGCGTCGATCTCGCGCAGGGCGCGATGGAAGCCTTCGGCGTCGTGGCGGTGACCGTAGATCTGGTCGGTCTCGACGAGGTTGGCGAACACGAGCCCGCGGTCGAGGTCGCCCAGCAGCGCGGTGATCGCCGCGATGCCGCGCGCGTTGTTCGGCGCGGGGTGGTAGGCGTCGATGCCGATGCCGGCGAAGAGGTCGCGGACCTTGCCGACCGCGTGGACCGGGACGGCCGCCGCCTGCAGCTCGTCGAGGTACGAGCGCGACGGGGGCGCCACCGAGAAGTCCTTGCGGCCCTCGGTGCGGTGAAACGCGCCGGGCTCGCCCTCGAAGGGCCGTGCGATCACGCGACCCACGGCGTGCGGGCCCGTCATCTCCCCGCGGGCCGCAGCGCACGCGGCGAGCAGCTCGTCCTCGCCGAGCACGTCGTGATGGGCGGCGAGCTGCAGCACCGAGTCCGCCGACGTGTAGAGGATCACCTCGCCGCTGCGCAGGTGGTGCTCGCCCCACTGCTCGATGACCTCGGTGCCGCTGGCGGGCGTGTTGGCGCAGAACCGCAGCCCGGTGACGCGCTCGAGCCTGGCGACGACCTCGGGCGGGAAGCCGTCGGGGTAGGTCGGAAGCGGCGCGCTCGGGACGACGCCCATGAGCTCCCAGTGCCCGGTCGTCGACTCCTTGCCCGGTCCCAGCGGGTGCAGCCTGCCGTGGATGACGGGGCGGTCGACGGGCGGCACCCCCTCGATCGCGACGATCGACCCGAGGCCGAGGCTCTCGAGGACGGGCACGTCCAGCCCGCCGACGTCCTGTGCCACGTGGGCGAGCGTGTTGGAGCCCTCGTCGCCCGCGTAGTCCGAGGCGTCGGGGAGCGCCCCCACTCCGCAGGCGTCGAGCACGACGACGAACGCGCGGCGACTCACGCGGGCATTCTCGCTCAGCGCTGCGTCGCGCGCGGGTGCGCCTTGAAGTACGCGTCCTTGAGCCGCTCGGCCGACAGGTGCGTGTAGATCTGCGTGGTGGCGATGTCGGCGTGGCCGAGCATCTCCTGCAGCGAGCGCAGGTCGCAGCCGCCGGCGAGCAGGTGCGTCGCGAAGGTGTGGCGCAGCGTGTGCGGGCTCATGCGGTCGGCGAGGCCCACAGCGCGCGCGTGGCGCTGGACGATCTTGTAGAGCCCCTGGCGCGTCAGGCCGCTCCCGCGGCGGTTGACGAACAGCCGCGGCTCGTCGCTGAGCCCGACGAACGCCGGCCGGCCGCGCTCGAGGTAGGCCCTGGTCGCGGCGACCGCCTCGCGCCCGATCGGCACGAGCCGCTCCTTCGAGCCCTTGCCGCGGGCGCGCAGGACGCCGAGCTTGAGGTCGACGTCGCGCACGTCGAGCCCGATCGCCTCGGAGGCGCGCAGGCCGCAGGCGTACATGAGCTCCAGCAGCGCGCGGTCGCGCAGGTTCGCCGGCTCCGAGCCCCTCGGCGAGCTCAGCAGATACGCGACCTCGTCGCGGGTGAGGACCTGCGGCAGGCGCTGGCTCTTGCGCGGTGCCCGCAGGTCGGCCGTCGGGTCGTGGTCGAGCACGCCCTCGCGGCGCAGGTGGCGATAGAACGAGCGCAGGCAGGCCGCCTTGCGCTGAAGCGTTGCCGGCGCCACCGGCGGGCGCCCGTCGCCGCCGGCCGCCAGCTCGGCCAGGAACGCGCTGAGGTCCGAGTGCACGGCCGCGGCGACGTCGACGCCGCGGCGCCCCAGGAACGCGCCGAGCTGCAGCAGATCGGACCGGTAGGCCTCGAGCGTGTTGCGCGACAGGCCGCGCTCGAACTCCAGGTAGGCGAGGAAGTCGAGCATGCGGCCGCTCATCCCGCCGTCGGCGGGCGCCGCGTCGGGCGTGGATGTGGGCAGGTCTGCAGGGGTGACGGCCATGGTCGCCAACGTTCTTCGCGTTGTTGCGCGGCCGTCCTTGGCGCTGCAAGCGCGCGTGCGCTGCCAGCGGATCAGCGACAGCCTAGTGGCAAGCGCCGCGCGATCCGCGGCGACGCGCTCAGACGAGGCCGCGAGCCGCGAACGCGGCGCGCACGGCGCGCTCAGTGCTGTTCCCGTACTGCGCGGCGGTCTCGATCGTCCTGGCCGCCGCCGCGGGCATCGAGATGTCCGCCGTGAAGTGGAACTGGGCGCCGATGATGATCTTGTCGGCCACCTTGGCCCCGAGTGCCTGGTGAATGTCCCACAGCGCGCGCGACCAGATCTCGCCGTCCGCGTGGACCTCGCCCTCCAGGTCCTTGGGGTAGACCTTGGTGCCGTCGACGCGTCGCAGGCAGTGCGGCGTCGTCGACGTGTACGACGTCGAGTCCCAGTCCGCGACGCACGGCTCGTCGGCCGTCGGGGCGAAGCGCTGCGAGACCGTCACCGCGAGGTAGTCGCCGAATCCCTCTCCGATCGCCCCCGCGTCGGGCGTCGTGCCGAAGCCCGGCACCTGGTTGTCCTGCACCGAGTGGCCGTACTCGTGCACGATGACCTCGGCGTCCTCGGCGTCGTCGACGCCGCCCTTGCCGAGCGTGATCGTCAGCTTGCCGGTGCCCTCGCGATAGAACGAGTTGTCGCCGCCGAACTGATTGATGCGCAGCAGTTGCTGGCGCTTGTTCACGGCCGGCAGCGTCGAGCCGAAGCCCAGCGACTGGATGTAGCGCTGGGCCTGCGTGATCCAGTAGTAGCCCATCGTCTGCTCGAACTGGTCCTGGTCGCGCGTGTAGATGAAGCCGTCGCGCGTCTCGGCTGCCGCCTTGCCCGTCTCGCTGATCACCTTGGCGTAGGCGCCCGCGAGGGTGCCCGTCCCGTCGAGGTCGGTCAGCGTCACGTGGTGGTAGGCCCCGGCGAGGGTCGGATCGGCCGAGAAGTAGTCGGCGTCCTTCTGATCGGTCAGCGTCTGGATGCCGAGGTCGGCCACGGGATTGGGCGCGAAGACCTGACCGGGCGCGGTGGACTCGGCAGGCGGCTTGGGCGCGGCGACGGCTGGCACAGCGGTCGCGAGCGCCAGCAGGATGGCCAGGCAGAGCAGTCTCCTCACGGCGCGCAGCCTAGCTTGCGGCCTTCAGCCACAGCAGCCCGACGAGCGTCTTGGCGTCGCGCGTGGCGGCGATCGCGTTGTCGAGGTCGGCCAGCGGCCAGCGGACGATCTCGATGCGCTCGTTGTGCTCGGCCTCGGCGTGCTCGTCGCGCAGGCCGGTGGCGAGGTAGACGTGCACGGTCTCGTCCATCACGCCTACCGACGAGACGAACTCGGCGATCGGCTCCCAGTGCTCGGCGGCCTTGCCGATCTCCTCGGCCAGCTCGCGTTTGGCCGCGTCGAGCGGCGCCTCGCCCTCGACGTCGAGCCGGCCGGCGGGGATCTCCAGGAAGTCGGGGTCGTCGACGACCTCGCGCGGCTGGCGCACGAGGAAGAGGTCGGTCCCGTCGTGCGCGACGACGCCGACCGCGCCCTGGTGGCGGATGACCTCGCGCTCGACCTCCTCGCCGTCGGGATAGCGGTAGCGCTCGATGTGCAGGCTGACGATCCGCCCCTCGTAGATGGTGCGGCCTCCGAGGCGCTCGAAGCGGCGATCGGCTGAGCTCATGGCCGAAGCGTTGCGTACCGGCGCGCGCGGGCGCGGTGCGGGCGGCGCGGGCGCAACCGCGGCGCCGTCAGGCCGCCTCGGTGCCCGCCGTCCGGCGATAGCCGTCGAGCACCGCCAGGGTCGCCGCGCGCCACTGGACCTCGGGCTCTGGGCCCAGCATCCCGAGGTTCTCGAACTCGGCAAGCCCGTGGACCACCGCGCGCAGCTGGGTCACGACGTCCTCGGGCTCGCGGCGGCCCAACAGCCCGGCCGCGTGACAGCGGACGACGGCCTGGCGCAGCACGTCCAGCGCGGCGCGCGACACGGCCAGGCCCTCCTCCGATCGTGGCCGCGCGCCCTGGCCGACGAAGCGATGCATCGCCAGCGCGTAGCGCTCGGGGCGCTCCACCGCCCAGCGGCGGTAGGCGAGGGCGAGCGCGAGGAGGTCGCTGCGCGGATCGCCGGTGCGCGGGCTGGCTTGCATGAGGTCGCGCAGGCGCGTGAACATGGCCTGGTGCAGCGCCTGCTCGAGGCCCTCCTTGGACGTGAACAGCGCGTAGACGGCACGCGTGCTCGTGTCGGCCTCCGCGGCCACGGCCCGGACCGTGACGCCCTCGAAGCCCTTGGTCGCCGAGAGGCGCTCGGCGGCCTGCAGCAGCCGCTCGCGCGTCGCCTCGTCGTGCTCCCTGGGGCGTCCCATGGTTGACACAGTATCGCAACGCCGTTACGGTACGCCATTGCGAAACGTTGTTCCGAAATGCCTGGGGGGCATGACATGAGCACGACGACCTCGCCGATCCACCGCAGCCCGCTCGCTGCGCCGCCGATGGAGCCGGCCATCGCGACGACGGCCCTGCGCCACGCGGCCGCCGACCCGTCCGCCATCGCCGTCGTCGACGGCGCGACCGGCGAGACGATCACGCGCGGTGAGCTCGCGGCGCGCTCGGCCGCGCTCGCCGCCGGCCTGCGGGCCCGCGGCGTGCGCCGCGGCGACCTCGTGGCGATCGCGATGCCGAACTTCGCGTGGTGGCCGGTCATCGCGATGGGCGTGTGGCGCGCGGGCGCGGCGCTCGAGGCGCTGAGCCCGCTGTGGACCGCCGAGGAGTCGGCCCGCGTGTTCGAGCGCGCCGTCCCGAGGCTCGCGATCGCCTTCGGGCCGCTGGCGGCACCCGTCGGAGCGGCGCTGCGGACGGCCGCGCCCGACGTCGAGCTCTTCGTGGCCGGCGGCGACGGCGGCACGCCGATCGAGGAGCTGCTGGCCGCCGATGCCGGCGACCCGTACGCCGACCCCGACCTCTCCCCCTCCGACCTGGCCTCGGTGCCGTTCTCCAGCGGCACGGGTGGGCTGCCCAAGGGCGTGCGCGTGACGCACGGCAACCTCACCGCCGCCGCCGCTCAGGGGATCGCCGCGCTGAGCAGCGGCGGAGCGTTGGACGAGCGCGCCGTCGTGCTCGGCGGCGCGCCGTTCTTCCACTCGATCGGCCTGACGCTCATGCTCAGCGGCGGGCTCGTCGCCGCCGCCACGATCGTCACCGTTCCCATCCCGAAGCTGGAAGCGATCCTGCCGCTCGTCGCGGCGCACCGCGTGACCCACATGGCGGTGCCGCCACCGGTCTTCGAGGCGATGGCCGCCTCGCCCGCGCTCGACGAGCACGACCTGTCGAGCCTGCAGGTCGTCGTGACCGGCGGGGCGCACCTCCGCGCCGCCGCCGAGGAGCACCTGTCGCAGCGCCTGGGCTGCGTGGCGCGCGGCGGCTACGGCATGACCGAGTCGACGTGCACGATCAGCGCCCCGCTCGAGCGCGTGAGCACCGCGGGCACCGTCGGCTGGCTCGTGCCGGGCACCGAGGCGCGCCTCGTCGATCCCGAGACCGGCGCCGACGTGGGCCGCGACGAGCCCGGCGAGCTGTGGATCCGCGGGCCGCAGGTCATGAGCGGCTACTACGGCCTGCCCGACGAAAGCGTTGCCTGCCTCACGCCGGACGGATGGCTGCGCACCGGCGACCTCGTCGCGATCCGCGCCGACGGCCAGCTCGAGATTCGCGACCGCCTGAAGGAGCTCATCAAGGTCAGCGGGGCGTCGGTCGCGCCCGCCGAGGTCGAGGTCGTCCTGCGCCAGCACCCGGCGGTGTCCGACGCCGGGGTCGTCGGCGTACCGGACCGCACGCGCGGCGAGGCCCCGATCGCGTTCGTGACGCTCGCGGCCCCGGCCAAGGTCGACGAGCTGGCCTCGTTCGCCGCCGAGCGCCTGGCCGGCTACAAGCGCCCGCGCGAGATCGTGGTCGTCGACGAGCTCCCGCGGCTGCTGACGGGCAAGCTGCTGCGCGGCGCGCTGCGCGAGCGGGCCGCGGCGTTCGCGCGCGCGTAGCCGCCGCGGCGCGCGCCGCGCACGCCGGCCACCACCCCGGCGCGCCTACCCGCCCAGCTCGTCCAGCAGCGCGAAGGTCACGTCGAGCATCCCCTCCAGCGCCGACTGGCTGACGCGCTCGGTCGTCTCGTGGTTGCGCTCGGTGCCGTTGGCGATGTTCGTGCACGGAAAGCCCTTGGCCTCGAACGCGTTGGCGTCCGAGCCGCCGCCGGTGAGGATCCGGCGCGGCGTGTAGCCGCAGGCGCGCAGGGCGGCCTCGGCGGCGACGACGCTCGGCGCCGTGGTCTTGTGGCGGTAGGCCGCGAACAGCCGCTCCACGCTGACGTCGACGTCGCATTCGCAGGCGGGGTCGTTCGCCGCGTCGTGGCAGCGGTCGACCATCTCGGCCACGAGCGTCTCCACCGCGGTGTCGCTCAGCGACCGCGCCTCGGCGTCGAACCAGCAGTGCTCGGGCACGACGTTCGTGCCGCCCGCGCCGCCGGCGATCGTGCCGACGTTGGCGGTGGTCTCCTCGTCGATGCGGCCCAGCGGCATGGCGGCGATCGCCTTGGCGGCGGCGAGGATCGCGCTGCGGCCGGCCTCGGGGCGGATCCCGGCGTGCGCCGCGGCGCCGCGGAAGGCCGCGTGCAGGCGGTAGTAGGTCGGCGACGCGACGACGATCTCGCCGATCGGCGAGGCGTGATCGAGCACGTAGCCCATCTCTGAGCGCAGCACCGAGGTGTCGAACGCCTTGGCGCCCGCGAGCGCGTTCTCCTCGCTGACCGAGAAGACCAGCTCGACGCCGACCGGGGTGCCCTCGACCGCGGCGCGGTGCGCGAGCCCGAGCAGCACCGCGACGGCCGCCTTGTTGTCGGCACCGAGGATGGTCTCCCCCGCGCTCTCCCAGCCGCCGTCGACGAGGACCGGCTCGACCACGCCGTCGTGGGGCACGGTGTCGAGGTGCGCGCACAGCATCACCGACCGCTCGGAGCGGCCCGGGATGCGCGCGAGCAGGTTGCCGCACGCCGCGCCCGTCTCGGCCGCGGCGTCGTCCTCGGTGACCTCGTAGCCGAGCGCGCGCAGGTCGTCGCAGACGCGGTCGGCCATCGAACGCTCCTCGCCGAACGGGCTGCGGATCGCGCACAGCTCGGCGAACACGTCGTTCAGTCGCCGGCGCTCGACCTCCGAGGCTGGCCGCAACGCGGGTGCCTCAGACCGCCCTGGAGGCGCGGACCTCGCCGCCCTCCGGCGTGCGGCTGCGCGAGCGCTCCAGCGCGGCGGCGACGAACTCGCGGAACAGCGGCGCGGGGCGCTCTGGTCGCGACTTGAACTCCGGGTGGAACTGCGAGGCGACGAAGAACGGGTGGTCGCGCAGCTCGATGACCTCGACCAGGCGCTCGTCGGGCGACGTGCCCGAGACGACCAGGCCGGCCGCCTCCAGGCGCTTGCGCAGCGAGATCGAGACCTCGTAGCGATGGCGGTGGCGCTCGTAGACGACGGCCTCGTCGTAGAGCTCGCGCGTGCGCGTGTCCGGGTGCAGCTTGATCGGGTCGGCGCCCAGGCGCATCGTCCCGCCGAGGTCGGTGACCTCCTTCTGCTCGGGCAGCAGATCGATCACCGGGTACTCGGTCTCGATGTCGAACTCGGTGGAGTTGGCGCCGGGCATGCCGGCGACGTTGCGGGCGAACTCGCTGACCGCGACGTGCATGCCCAGGCAGATCCCCAGGAACGGGACGCCCTGCTCGCGCGCGACCTGCACCGCCCGGATCTTGCCCTCGATCCCGCGGCCGCCGAAGCCGCCTGGGACGAGGATGCCGTCGGCGTCGGCCAGGCGCGCGGCGGCCTGCTCCTCGGTCTCGAGCGTCTCGGAGTCGACCCAGTCGATCTCGATCGAGCCGCCGTACAGGTATCCGGAGTGGCGCAGCGCCTCGCTGACCGAGAGGTAGGCGTCCTCCAGCTGGACGTACTTGCCGGCGATCGCGATGCGCACGGGCTGCGTCGCGGCGTCGGCGCGCTCGGTGATCTCCCGCCACTCGTCGAGATCGGCCGGCTCCGCATCGAGCCCGAAGTGATCGATGATGAGGTCGTCGACGCCCTGCTGGTGGAACCACAGCGGGACCTTGTAGATGTTGTCGACGTCCTTGGCCGAGATGACCGCGTCGTGGCCGAGCGAGGCGAACAGCGCGATCTTCTTGCGGATGTCCGAGCCAAGCTCGCTCTCCGAGCGGCACAGCAGCATGTCGGGCTGGATGCCGATGCGCCGCAGCTCGTTGACCGAGTGCTGCGTCGGCTTGGTCTTCAGCTCGCCGGCGTGACCGATGTAGGGCACGAGCGTCAGGTGGATGTACATGCACTGCCGGCGGCCGACGTCGACCGGGAACTGCCGGATCGCCTCGAGGAACGGCAGCGACTCGATGTCGCCCACCGTGCCGCCGATCTCGGTGATGACCACGTCGACGTCGCTCGTCTCGGCGATCAGGCGCACGCGCTGCTTGATCTCGTCGGTGATGTGCGGCACGACCTGGACGGTGCCGCCGAGGTAGTCGCCGCGGCGCTCGCGCCGGATGACCGAGTTGTAGATGCCGCCGGCCGTGACGTTCGACGCGCGCGTCGTGTTCGTGTTCGTGAAGCGCTCGTAGTGACCGAGGTCGAGATCGGTCTCGGCGCCGTCCTCGGTGACGAACACCTCGCCGTGCTGGTACGGCGACATCGTGCCGGGGTCGACGTTGATGTACGGGTCGAACTTCTGCAGGCCGACGGACAATCCGCGGGCCACGAGGAGGCGGCCGATGGAGGCCGAGGCGATGCCCTTCCCGAGCGACGAGACGACGCCGCCGGTGACGAAGATGTATCGCGGCTTAGGCACGCTGGTTCCTTCCTGAGTCTAGGCCACGGGCGAGGCTGGGTTGCACCGGCGCAAGGTAGCGAGCGACACGGACGCTTCGCGCCGAGGGTGGGCGGGACTGCGTAACGTGTCCGACACCCCACCGGACTGATAGGCATATGGAGAAGATCGTCAAGACCGAAGAGCAGTGGCGCCAGGAGCTCGACCCCGCGACGTACGAGGTCCTTCGCCACCAGGCAACCGAGCGTCCGTTCACCGGCCGCTACGTCAACGAGAAGGGCGACGGCGTCTACCGCTGCGCGGGCTGCGGCAACGCGCTGTTCAGCTCTGACACCAAGTTCGAGTCCGGCTCCGGCTGGCCGAGCTTCACCGACCCCATGTTCGGCGAGGCCGTCGAGACCCGCACGGACATCTCGCACGGCATGGTCCGCACCGAGGTGACGTGCGCCCGCTGCGGCGGCCACCTCGGCCACGTGTTCGACGACGGACCCGGCGACAGCGGGTTGCGGTACTGCATCAACTCGTGCGCGCTCGATCTCGAGCACAACGGCGAGGAGTAGGCGGTGGCGGCGCGCCGTGCGCGCGCCGCACCAACCCTCCGGGCGCGGCGCGCCGTGCGCGGCCGCACCCGGGCATTCCGGCACGGTCAGCGCAGGCTGACCGTGCCGTCGTCGTGGAGCGTCCACGCGGGGTTGTGGGCGACCTCCCAGGCGTGGCCCTCGGGGTCGACGAAGATCCCCGAGTAGCCGCCCCAGAGCGTCTTGCCGCCCTCGCGCGGGACCGTGCCGCCGGCCGCCTTCGCCTGGGCGAGGACCTCGTCGACCTCCTCCTCCGAGCGAGCGCAGTAGGCCGGGGTGATGCCGCCCCAGCCACCGGCGTCCTGCACGCCGCTGTCGGTCGCGAGCTTCGCGCGGTCCCACAGGGCGAAGATCATGCCGCCCGCCTGGAAGAAGACGACCTCGTCGTCGGGCGCGACCGGGTCGGTCCAGCCCATGGCCGTGTAGAAGTCGCGGGCGCGCCGGTAGTCGCGGTATCCGAGGGTGATGAGGCTGATGCGCTGATCCATGGACGTCAGGATCGCGCGTGCGCGGGCGGTCCTCTTGCAAGAAACGGACCGGTTTGCCGCCGCATCGCCTCCTACGATCGATGCTGTGGACGATGAGGTCGTCACGCGCGAGCTGGGCTTCTCGGTTGGTCTGCGACGGAGAGCGGCCTTCCTGCGCGAGCTCCAGCAGGTGTGCGTCGAGCTCGGGCTGGGCTGCGAGATCGACGAGCAGCGGCGTCTGCTGAGCACCCGCGTGCGCGTGCTCGTGCGCGGATCGCGCGAGGGCGTCGACGCGCTGGTCGACTACGCTCGCATCTCGGGCTGGTCGATCTGGAGCGACGACGCGCTGGACAGCGCGCTGGGCTGAGGGCGCGCTGGGCTGAGGACGCGCCGCGCTGAGGGCGCGGGCGCGCAGCGGATAGCGTGCCGGCCCGTGCCCGACCCCGTCGCGACGCATCCCGCCGACCTCGATCTGCTCGAGGCGGCCGCGCTGCTGCGCGTGCGCGAGCTCTCGGCGGTCGAGCTGCTCGACGCCTGCCTGGCGCGGATCGCCGAGCGCAACGGCGGCGAGCCGAGCTTCGAGGGCGCGCCGGGCGCGGTGAACGCGTGGGTGCGGCTGTATCCGGAGCTGGCGCGCCGGCAGGCGCGGGCCGCGGACGAGTGGCTGGGCGGCGGCACGGTCGGCGGCGGCGCGGTCGGCGGCGGCACGGTCGGCGGCGGCACGGTCGGCGGCGGCGCGGTCGGCGGCTGCGCGTCCCGCGGCGGCCCGGACGACGACCCGGGCCCGCTCTGCGGCATCCCGCTCGCGCTCAAGGACCTCTTCGCGGTCGGCGGCCTGCCGCTGACCGCCTCGAGCCGGGTGCTGGACGGCAACGTCGCCGACGCCGACGGCGACGCGTGGCGGCGCCTGGGCGCGCGCGGTGTCGTGCTCGTCGGCCATACGCACACGCACGAGTTCGCGGCCGGCGGCACGACCGACCAGGTGGGCAACCCGTGGGCGGTCGACCGCACGGCCGGCGGCTCGAGCGGCGGCTCGGCGGCCGCGCTGGCCGCGCGGATGGTCCCCGCCGCGGTCGGCAGCGACACCGCGGGCTCGGTGCGGATCCCCGCAGCGCTGTCGGGCGTGTGCTCGATCAAGCCGACGTACGGGCGCGTGCCGGCGGGCGGGATCGTCCCGCTGAGCCCGACGCTCGACCACACGGGGCCGATGGCCCGCACGGTCGCCGACTGCAGCGCGCTGCTCGCGGCGCTCGCGACCGAGCCCGGCGCGCAGCCGGATCCCGTTGTGGCGGCCCTCCCGGTCGCCGCGCGCGGCGGCGCGCGTCCGCTCGCCGGCCTGCGCATCGCCCTCACCGACCGCCCGCAGGCCGTCGAGGTCGACGCCGACGTGCTCGACGGCGTCGAGGCGGCGCGGGAGGCGTGCGAGCGCCTCGGCGCCGAGGTGGTCGAGCTTCCCGCGGCGCCGGGCATCGCGGAGGAGGACTCGATCACGATCCTCTTCCACGAGGTCTGGCCCTACCACGCCGCGCTCGCCGACCGCGCGGACCGCTACCGGCCGAGCATCCGCGAGTTCGTCGACGTCGCCCGCCGCGTGCACGATCCCGCCGCCTACGAGGCCTCCCAGGCGCGCCGCGCGCAGGTGACCGAGCGCTGGCGCGGGTGGTTCGCCGACCAGCGCATCGACGCGCTGCTCGAGCCCACCGTGCCGATGACCGCGCGCCCGCGCGGCGACGGCTACGACCCCGGCCACCTCGGCGGCGAGGGCGATCCGCTCATCGCCTTCACCGCCACGTGGAACTTCACCGGCTTCCCGGTGGTCGCGCTCCCGGCCGGCCTCGGCGCGCGATCGCGCCTGCCGGTCGGCGTGTCCCTGGTCGGCCCGCCCGACGCCGAGCCGGTGCTCGTGCAGGCCGCGATCGACCTGCAGGCCAACGCGCTCCCGCCACTGCGCCTGGGCGTCAGCTAGGCGGCCTTCAGCAGCTCGCGGGCGTGGCGGCGCGCGCCCACGTCGTCGGCGTCGGCGCCGAGCATGCGCACGAGCTCGCCGACGACCTCGGCGGAGCCCAGCTCGCGCACGCTCGTGCGGGCTGGCTCGGCGCCGGTGTCCTTCTCGATCGAGAAGTGCCGCGCGGCCAGCGACGCGATCTGCGGCAGGTGGGTGATGCAGAGGATCTGGCGCCCCTCGGCCAGAGCGCGCAGCTGCGCGCCGACCGCGCGGGCCGTGTGCCCGCCGATGCCGGCGTCGACCTCGTCGAACACGAGCGTGGCGTCGGAGCCGTCGCTGGCCACGCCCATGAGGGCGAGCATCACGCGCGACAGCTCGCCGCCCGAGGCGATCTCGCGCAGCGGCCCGGCGGGCACGCCGGGGTTGGGCGCGATGAGGAACTCGACGGCATCGGCGCCGGATGGTCCCGGCTCGCGGTCCTGCAGGTCGATCTCGAAGCTCGCGCCCTCCATCGCCAGCTCCCCGAGCCGCTCGCGCACGGCATCGGCCAGCCGAGGCGCGCCCGCCGCGCGCGCGGCGCGGAGCTCGGCGGCCAGCGCGTCCTGCTCGGCGCGTGCGGCCTCGAGCTCGGCGGCGCCGCGCTCCAGCGCCACCTCAGCCCCGGCCAGCTCGTCGCGGCGCGCGCGGCAGCGCTCGGCGTGGGCGAGCACCTCGGCGATGGTGCCGCCGTGCTTGCGCTTGAGCCGATCGAGCACGGCCAGGCGCTCCTCGGTCGCTTCCAGGGCGCCGGGCTCCCCCTCCAGGCCCTCGGCGTAGCGCAGCAGCTCGGCGGCGAGATCGTCGGCCTCGTAGGCCAGCGAGCGCCAGCGCTCGATCAACCGGTCGAGCCGGGCATCGACGCCGGCGACGCCGTCGAGCCCGCCGCCGCCGGCCGCCACCAACGCGGTGATGCCCGGCCCGTCGTCGGGCGCCGCGGCCTGCGCGGCGCCCAGCGCCGCGCCGCGCAGCGCATCCAGATGGCGCAGGCGCTCGCGCGCCGCGACCAGCTCGCTCTCCTCGGCCTCGGAGGGATCGGCGGCCTCGATCTCGTCGAGCTCGAACGCGACCAGGTCCAGCTCGCGCTCGCGGGCGCCGGCGCGCTCGCGCAGCTCGGCCAGCGCCGCCTCGAGCTCGCGCACGCGTGCGTGCGTCGCCGCGAACGCCGCGCGCCGCTCGAGGTGCTCGGCACCGCAGAAGCCGTCGAGGATCTCGAGCTGCGAGGAGGTCAGCACGAGCTTGCGGTGCTCGTGCTGCCCGTAGAACGAGAGCAGCGCCACCGCCACGTCGCGCAGGTCGCCCACCGACGCCGAGCGCCCGCAGAGGTACGCGCGCGTGCGACCCTCGGCGCTGACGCGCCGCGCGAGCACGACCTCTTCGGCATCGGCGGGAAGGCGCTCGCCGAGCTCGCCGCGCAGCGCCTCTGGCAGCTCGAAGACCCCCTCGACGTAGGCCTCGCCGGCCCCTGGTCGCACGATCCCCGCCCGCGCGCGCCCGCCGAGCAGCAGATCGAGCGCGTGCGCGAGGACCGTCTTGCCCGCGCCCGTCTCGCCCGTGAGCACGTTGAGGCCCGGGGTGAGGCGCAGCTCGGCCCGTTCGATGAGGAGGAGGTTCTCTACGCGCAGCTCGAGGAGCACGAGCGAGGGTGTACCAGTGGGCGCCGACGGACCGGCCGCGATCGCCCGAGATCTGCGCGAAGTTGTGACGAAGTGAGGTGCAGATCTGCAAGCGTCGTGTCACACATGTCACGAGCCCGCTACGACCTCGCCGGCCGCACCGCGCTGATCACCGGCGCCGCCCGCGGCATCGGCGCCGCCACGGCCCGATCGCTCGCGGCCCGCGGCGCGCGCGTCGCGCTCGTCGGCCACGACCCGGAGAGGCTCGAGGCGCTCGCCGCGCAGCTCCCGGGCGCCGCGTGGTTCGAGGCCGACGTCACGAGCTGGGCTGCGCTCGAGAGCGCGACCCAGCAGACCGTCGAGCGTCTCGGCGGCATCGACGTCGTCGTCGCCAACGCGGGGATCGCGCGCTCGGGCACCGTCCGCGACATGCCCGTCGAGGACTTCGAGCGGATCGTCGAGGTCGACCTGCTCGGCGTGTGGCGCACCATCCGCACGACGCTGCCGCACGTGATCGACCGACGCGGCTACGTCATCCCGATCGCCTCGATCTACAGCGCCCTGCACGGCCCGCTCTCGGGCCCCTACGCCGTCTCCAAGGCCGGCATCGAGGCGCTCGCCAACGTGCTCAGGGTCGAGGTCGCGGCGCAGGGCGTCGACGTCGGCGTGGCCTACTTCTCCTACCTCGACACCGACCTGGTCAGCGACGTCTTCGCCGACCCCACCGCGGCCGAGGTCCGCCGCCGCGCTCGCTGGCCGCTGACCGTGACGAGCCCGGTCGAGCCCGCCGTCGAGGCGCTCGTACGCGGGATCGAGCGCCGCGCGCGGACCGTCGTCTACCCGCGCTGGGTCCATGGCCTGCTCGCGACGCGCGGCATCGCGCAGCCCTTCGCCGAGGCGACGACGATGAAGCGGATCGCCCGGCAGGTCCTGCGCTAGAGCGCCGCCAGCGCCTCGGCGATCGGCATCTCGCCCTGCAGCACCTCGAACGTCGCGCGCACCGTGCGCGGCTCGTGCAGGCACGCCACGAGCACGGCGGCGACGTCGTCGCGCGTGATCGAGCCGCTGCGGCCCAGCGATGGCGCGGCCGCGATCAGCCCGATCCCCGGCTCGTCGGTCAGGGCGCCCGGCCGCACGATCGTCCAGTCGAGGTCGCTCGCCATCAGCGCCTCGTCGGCCTCCGCCTTGGCCTGCAGGTACGGGCGCATCGCCTCGGGGCCGCCGGCCGGATCCCCGGCGCCCACCGAGCTGATCATCAGGTAGCGCCGCGCCCCGGTCCGCCGCGCCGCGTCGAGGAGCTTCACGGCCGCGCCGAGGTCGACCGTCCGCTTGCGCTCGGGCCCGCTGCCCGGCCCGGCGCCCGCCGCGAAGACGACCACGTCGGCGCCGTCGACGAACTCGGCGAGGTCGTCGAGCCGCTCCATGTCCGCGAGGACCGCCTCGGCGCCCGCGGCGTGGACGCCGGCCTCGTGACCGGGGTTGCGGATCAGCGAGCGCACCGTGTCGCCGCGCGCGCTGAGCAGCCGCGCGAGCCGCAGGGCGATCTTGCCGTGTCCGCCGGCGATGACGATCGTGCTCATGAGGCCAACCGCCCGAATTTTTGCCGAAGTCGCCGGTAGAACGAAGACCCCGGCACCTGCGCCAGGTCGGCCGCCTCGCGCAGGAAGGACGCGCTGATCGCGTCGCCCGGGCCCAGCGTGCCGGCCGGCCGCCCGTCGAGCGAGATGTCGACCTCACCCTGCGAGCGGTTGTGGACCGACAGCAGGTCGCCCGGCGCGACCACCAGGGCGCGCGCGGTCAGCGAGTGCGGCGCGATGAACGACACGACGAAGCCCTCCACCCCCCACGCGAGCACCGGCCCTCCGTTGGCGAGGTTGTAGCCCGTCGAACCTGCCGGCGTGGCGAGCACGAGCCCGTCGCAGCGCACCGAGCCGGCCTCCTCGCCGTCGATCGCGTACGCGAGCTGCGCGACGCGCTCGCCGGCGCGCCGGTGGATCGACAGGTCGTTGATCGCCGCCTGCGGCCCCTCCGGCGTCTCGAGCGCCAGCGCGGGCAGCGTCAGCACCTCGAAGTCGCCGGCCAGCGCGCGCTCGAACGCCTCGTCGAGGTCGCCGTCGTCCTCGTCGGGGTCGATCGTCGCCAGGAACCCGACCTCGCCGTAGTTGACCGCGAAGACCGGCACGCTCGTGCCGGCGTAGCGGCGCAGGGCGCGCAGGATCGTGCCGTCGCCGCCGAGCACGACGCACAGCTCGACGTCGTCGCTGAGCGGGGCGTCGAGCTCGAAGCCCTCGCGCGGCGCCAGCCCGTACTTGCGCGTCTCCTCCGGATCGAAGCGCAGGACCACGCCCTCGCGCGCGGCCGCCTCGATGAGCGCGCGCAGCGCGTCGGCGGTCTGGGCGGGGCGGGCGTGCGAGAGCACGGTCGCGGTGCGCGCGACGGTCATGGCTCGACCTCGCGCGCGGCCGCCTCGAGACCGCCGGCCGCGCCGGCGCGGCCGTCCTCGGCCAGCCACACGAACGTCTCGCGGTTGCCCTTCGGGCCGGGCAGCCCCGAGGAGGCGAAGCCGAGGACCGAGGCGCCGGCCTCGCGGGCACTTTCCGCGACCGCCACCAGCGCCGCGCGGCGGTCGTCGGCGCTGCGCACGACGCCGCCCTTGCCGACGAGCGCGCGCCCGACCTCGAACTGCGGCTTGACCATCGCCAGCGCGTCGAAGCGCTCCGCGCAGCAGGCCAGCACCGCGGGCAGGACCTTGGTCAGCGAGATGAAGGAGACGTCGGCGACGACGAGGTCCGGCGCGTAGGGCAGCTGCTCGGGCGCCAGCGCGCGGGCGTTCGTGCGCTCGATCACCGTGACGCGGTCGTCGGTGCGCAGCGACCAGTCCAGCTCGCCGTAGGCGACGTCGAGCGCGACGACGTGCGCCGCCCCGGCCTGCAGCAGGCAGTCGGTGAAGCCGCCGGTGGAGGCGCCGACGTCCAGGCAGCGCCGGCCGGCCGGATCGACGCCGGTGGCCTGCAGGGCGTTGGCGAGCTTGACGCCGCCGCGCGAGACGAAGCGCGGGCGCTCGTCGACGGCCAGCTCGACGTCCTCGGCCACGAGCTGGCCGGGCTTGGCGGCGCGCTCGCCACGGCCACCGAGGCGGACCTCGCCGGCCATCACGGATGCGGCCGCGCGGGCGCGCGACGCGAACAGCCCGCGGCGAGCGAGCAACGTATCGAGGCGGACCTTGGCCATCGGGGCGGGCCGGGAACGCTACTCGGCGGGCCGTACCGTGACGACCGTCACACACGATCAGGGGTTCGGCGGGCACTATGTAACACGTGGTCACAAGCGGCGCCCTGCGGCGCCGGAGCACAGTCTTCCCTCAGTGATCACATATAGCTGGACCCACATAGCAGTATCTCTCCTCCCCGAAGCGGCCCGCCATTGGCGGGTCGTTTCACGTTCGGGGAGGCCCTGCGGCAGACTCCCCGCGCATGGGGTTCGAGGACCGCGCGCAGGGCTGGCTGGCGTGGGCGCGCACTCCGGGCCACGACGCCTACTGGTCCTACCGCGACGCCTTCTTCGCGCTCGTGCCCGCGCCCGGCGCGGCGACGCTCGAGGTCGGCTGCGGCGAGGGACGGGTGAGCCGCGACCTCGTCGCGCGCGGCCACCGCGTCACCGGCCTGGACGCCGCGCCGACGCTGCTGCGCGCGGCCGCCGAGGCCGACCCCGCCGGCCGCTACGTCGAGGGCGCCGCCGAGGCGCTGCCGTTCGCCGACGGATCCTTCGACCTCGTCGTCGCCTACAACAGCCTCATGGACGTCGCCGACATGCCGGCGGCCGTCGGCGAGATCGGGCGCGTACTGGCGCCCGGCGGGCGGCTGTGCGCGTGCGTGACCCACCCGATGGCCGACGCCGGCACGTGGCTCGACGACGCCCACTTCGCGATCACCGAGCCGTACCTCGAGCGGCGCCACATGCACGTGCCGATCGAGCGCGACGGGCTCGCCTTCACCTTCGAGGGGCCGGCCTATCCCCTCGAGGACTACGTCGAAGCGCTCGAGGCCGCCGGCCTGGCGATCGACGCCCTGCGCGAGCCCGCCGACCCGGCCGGCGGCCGCTGGGCGCGCGTGCCGATGTTCCTCATGTGGCGCGCCGGGCGTTAGCGCCCGGGATTGGCGATCCGCACGTGCACATGGTCGTCGTGGTGGGCGAGCGCCACGACGACGCCGCGCGGGCCGTGCAGGTGAAGGTGCGGGCCGACGTAGAGCCTGACCGCGCCGGCCGCGCGGAAGCGATCGACGAGGTCCTGGGCGAGCGCGCGATCGACCTCCGCGGGACGCTCGGCCGCGCGCAGCGCGCCGTCGCGGCGCGGGTACATCACGTCGGCGTCGAGGCCGTTCTGGTGCGAGCCGTGGCCGAGCCCGCCGTACCTGCGGCCGAACGGCCCTCCGTGCTCGCGGCTGAGGTCGCTGATGAGCACCGGCGGCACGCCCGGATGCGCCTCGCGGAACTCGCGCGTCACGCGATCGAGGAGCACGACGAGCGCCTCGGTCCCCCACCGCCGCGATCCGCGGTTGGGCGACCGGTGCAGGACCTCGTCCCAGGTCAGGAAGTCGGTGCCGGCCTCGGGGAGCTGGACGCCGTCGATCAGGCGCCCGTGCCACGGCAGGCCGACCGCGACCGAGCGCGGCGCGTCGGGCTGGGGCGCCTCGGGCGCGAGGCCCTCCGGGTCGGGCGGCGCGACCTGGGCGCCGGCCGGCGCCGCCGCGACCAGGCCGGCGCTCGCGAGCAGGATGGCGAGGAGGCGCAGGTGGACCGGCATCGCCCACAGGCTACGCCGGCCTCGCTTGGCCGCCGCGCTCGGGGTGCAGGACGTTGTGAACGCACTCGGCGAACGCCCGGTCGTAGGCTGACGATCGCACCGCTTGGGATGATGGGCCATGCCCGGCCCCGGCGGCGACGGTGCGGCAGTTCTCGGTTGAGCACCTCGCGGCGCTGGGCGTCCTGGTCGTCGTCGCGTCCCTGTCGGTGTGGGCGGCGCGGCGCGACCGCGCGACCGTGGCGATCTCGCGCACCCTGGCCGTGATCGTGCTGGCCGGCTGGGTCGGCGAGCAGGTCGCCGACGTCGTCGAGGGCATCTGGTCGGTGACGTACACACTGCCGCTGCAGCTCACCGACGTCGTCTCGATCACCGCGGTCGTCGCCCTCTGGAATCCGCGGCCGCTGCTCGTCGAGCTGACCTACTTCTGGGCGCTGACCGCCTCGCTGCAGGCGGCGCTCACGCCCGACCTGGCGCGCACGTTCCCCAGCGCCTTCTACTTCACCTACTTCGCCTACCACGTCGGGGCGATCGTGGCGGCCCTGCTGCTCGTCTACGGCCGCCGGCTGTACCCGCGCCCGGGCGCGGCGTGGCGGGTCTTCGCCGCGACGCTCGTCGTCACCGCGGTCGCGGGCGTCGCCGACGTGATCACCGGCGGCAACTACATGTACCTGCGCACGAAGCCCGAGCACTCCTCGCTGCTCAGCGTGATGGCGCGCTGGCCGTGGTACATCGCCGAGACGGCGGTGCTGGCGATCGCGCTGCTGCTCGTGCTGCAGGCGATCACGCCAAGCGAGCGCGCGCGTAGTCGCCCAGCGCGAGGATGAGGTCGCGCGCGCGGTCGACGACGCCGCCCCAGCGCAGGAAGGCGTGGACCATGTCGTCGTAGCGGTCGAGCGTGACCTCGACGCCGGCCGCGCGCAGCGCCTCGGCGTAGCGCAGGCCGTCGTCGCGCAGGAGGTCGTGGCCGGCGACCGCGACGTAGGCCGGCGGCACGCCGGCCAGGTCACCGGCCCGCAGCGGCGAGACGTCGGGGTCGTCGCGATCGGCCTTGCCGAGGTAGAGGTCCCAGCAGCGCTCCATGTCGGCGCTCACGAGCATCAGGCCCTCGCCGAACTCGCGATGGGAGTCGCCGGCCATCGACGCGTCGAGCGCCGGGTAGACGAGCAGCTGGGCGCGCAACGCCGTGCGCTCGTGGCGCGCGGCGACGGCGGCGAGGTTGCCGCCGGCGCTGTCCCCGCCGACCACCACGCGCGCCCGGTCGGTGCCGAGCTGCGCGGCGCCGTCGCCGGTCGCCCAGCGGACGGCGGCGCGCGCGTCGTGCACCGCCGCCGGATACGGGTGCTCGGGCGCCAGGCGGTAGTCGACGCTCAGGCAGACCGCCCCGGAGGCGTTCGCGAGCTGGCGCGTGACGCGATCGAAGGACTCGACGTCGCCGACGTACCAGCCGCCGCCGTGCAGCCAGGTGAGCACGCCGAGCGCCTCGGCGGGCACGGCCGGCCAGTAGGCGCGCGCCCGCAGCCGGCCGCCGTCGGCGCCGGGGATGACGACGTCTTCGATGCGCGCGACCTCCTCGACCGCGCCGCCAAGCTCGAGTGCGGTCTGCAGGTAGCCGGCGCGCTCGGCCTGCAGGTCCAGCGCGCCGTCCTGCGGCGCCGGGGCCGCCGCCATCAGCGAGCGCACCTGCGGGTGCAGGCCCGCGCTCACGCGCTCGCGAGCGCGCCCGTGCCCGTCGTGATCGCAGCTTCGATGCGCTGGGCGATGGCCTTGCCGGTGTAGCCGACCTCGGCGTGCAGCAGCGCGGGCTTGCCGTGGGTGACGTAGCGGTCGGGCAGCCCGACGCGCAGGATGCGCGGCAGCGCGGCGCCGTCGTCGTTGAGGCACTCCCACACCGCCGAGCCGAAGCCGCCGGCCAGCACGCCCTCCTCGACGGTGACCAGCAGCTCGTGGTCGGCGGCCAGCGCGCCCAGCAGCTCGGCGTCGAGCGGCTTGGCGAAGCGCGCGTCGGCCACCGTGACGTCGATCCCGCCGTCGGCGAGGATGTCGGCCGCCTCGAGGCCCTTCTGGACGCCGGTGCCGTAGCCGACGATCGCCACGCGCGAGCCCTCGCGCAGCACCTCGCCGCGCCCGATCGGGATCGCGGTGACGCGGTCGCGCGCAGGCAGCGCGACGCCGAGGCCCTCGCCGCGCGGGTAGCGCAGGGCGACCGGGCCGGCGTCGTAGGTCAGCGCGGTGCGCAGCATGCGCGTGAGCATCGCCTCGTCGCGAGGCGCCATGAGCACGATGTTGGGCAGGCAGCGCTGGTAGGCGATGTCGAAGGCGCCGTGGTGGGTCGGGCCGTCGTCGCCGACGAGCCCGGCGCGATCCATCGCGAAGACGACGTTGAGCTCCTGCAGGCAGACGTCGTGGACGATCTGGTCGTAGGCGCGCTGCAGGAAGGTCGAGTAGATCGCGCAGACGGGCTTTGCGCCCTCGAGCGCGAGGCCGGCGGCGAAGAGCACGGCCTGCTGCTCGGCGATGCCGACGTCGAAGTAGTGCTCGGGCTCGGCCTCCTGCAGGATGCTCAGCCCGGTGCCGGAGTTCATCGCGGCGGTGATCCCGACGACGCGCCGGTCGCGGCGGACCTCGTCGACCATCGCCGCGCCGAAGACCTGCGTGTACTGCGGCGTCACCGCGCGCTTGGCGGGCTTGGACGGCGCTGGCGCGCCGGAGACGATCGAGCCCGGCTTGGCGGCGTGCCAGCGCTCCATGCCCTCCAGGCCGCCCTCTTCGGCCGGCGCGAAGCCCTTGCCCTTGACCGTGGCGATGTGGACGACGACGGGGCGGTCGGCCGCCAGCGCCTGGCGCAGGACGCGGCGCAGGGCGCGCACGTCGTGGCCGTCGATGACGCCGGTGTAGGCCCAGTCGAGCTCCTCCCAGAACAGCCCGGGCGCCCAGAAGGCCTTGATCGACTCCTTCAGCTGCGGGCCGAGGCGCTCGAACGCGGAGCCGATGCCGCCCGGCAGGTCGGTGAGGCGACCCTCGACCCCCTCGCGCGCGTGCCACAGCTTCGGGTTCAGGCGCACGCGGTTGAAGTAGCGCGACAGCGCGCCGACGTTGGGCGCGATCGACATGCCGTTGTCGTTGAGGACGACGACGATCGGCGTGCCCAGGCCGCCGGCCTGGTGGATGGCCTCGAAGGCCACGCCGCCGGTCATCGCGCCGTCGCCGACGACCGCGACGACCTTGCCGGCGTCGGTCTCGCCGCGCAGGCGCATGGCCTCCTTGAGCCCTACGGCGTAGCCGATCGCGGTCGAGGCGTGGCCGGCGCCCATGATGTCGTGCTCGGACTCGCGGATCGAGCAGAACGGGGCCAGGCCCTCGTACTGGCGGATCGTCGGCAGCTGGTCGCGGCGGCCGGTGAGGACCTTGTGCGGATAGGCCTGGTGGCCGACGTCCCACAGGATCTTGTCGGTGGGCGAGTCGAGCACCGAGTGCAGGGCGACCGCCAGCTCGCAGGTCCCGAGGTTGGCCCCGAAGTGCCCGCCGATCTCCCCGACCGTGTCGATGATGTGCTCGCGCACCTCCTGTGCGACCTGCGCGAGCTCCTCCTCGCTGAGGTCATGGAGGTCGCGAGGGCGGTCGATGCGATCGAGGATGCGAGCCATTGGGGGCTACAGGCTACGCGCTGCGCGTCAGGATGAAGTCCGTGACGAGCTCGAGGTCGTCCGCGCCGCCCGGCGCGGCCTCCTTCAGCGAGGCGCGCGCCGAGGCGTGGCACTCGGTCGCCAGCTCGCGCGCGCCGTCCAGGCCGAAGTGGCTGACGTAGGTGCGCCGGCCCAGCCGCTCGTCGGTGCCGCTGGGCTTGCCGAGCGCGTCCTCGGTACCGGTGACGTCGAGGATGTCGTCGACGATCTGGAAGAGGACGCCGAGCTCGGAGGCGTAGCGCCGCCAGGCGGCCGTCTCCTGCTCGTCCATGCCGGCGAGCAGCAGGACGCAGACCACCGAGGCGCCGATCAGGCGGCCGGTCTTCAGCGCGTGCAGGCGCCGCAGCTCCTCGGGCGTCTCGCCGACGCCCGCGACGTCGAGGTACTGGCCGCCGACCATCCCCTCGACGCCGGTCGCGCCGGCCAGCTCGCGCGCGGCCGCCACGAGCAGCGCGGGGTCGCCCTGCTGCTCGGAGAGCAGGTGGCGGAACGCCTCGGCGTAGAGGCCGTCGCCGGCGAGGATCGCGACGTCCTCGCCGTACTTGACGTGGCAGGTCGGGCGCCCGCGGCGCAGGTGATCGTCGTCCATCGCGGGCAGGTCGTCGTGGATGAGGGAGTAGGTGTGGATGAGCTCGAGCGAGGCGGCGAGCGGCAGCACGCTGGCCGGCTCGCGGCCGATCGCGCGGGCGGTGGCCAGCGCCAGCACCGGGCGGATGCGCTTGCCGCCGGCCAGCAGCGAGTAGCGCATCGCCTCCTCCAGGCCGGCCGTCTGCGGCGCGGCGCTGGGGAAGCGCAGGGCCGCGAGGTAGCGCTCGACCTCGTCGCGCAGCGCGTCAGGGTAGGCGCTCACCGAGACGGGCAGGGGGCGCGCCTCACAGCAGCGAGTCCTGGCCCGGGATCGGCTCGTGCTGTGCGGCGCGGGCCATGCGCTCGAGCTCGGCCGACGCCTGCGAGGCCAGGCCGGCGCAGTCCTCGACGAGGCCGGCGGCCGCGTCGGGTGACAGGTCGCCGGTGCGAAGCTGCTCGGCCGCGCGCTCCAGGCGCGCGACGAGCGCGTCGAGGGTGCTGGTGTCGACCTCGCTCATCGGTGCGCTCCATTCTCCCCCATCTCGCGCAGCGCGGCGGCCAGGATGCCGTTGACGAAGCCCGGAGCCTCGGTGCCGCAGAAGCGCTTGGCGGTCTCGACGGCCTCGGAGATCGCGCCCTCCGCCGGGATCGGGACGTCGCCCGGCGCCGCGTCGGGGTGCAGCATCTCAAGCAGCGCGATGCGCATGATCGCGCGCTCCAGCGGCGCGATGCGCTCGAGCGTCCAGCCGCGGGCGTGGCGCGAGATGCGCGCGTCGATGTCCTCGGCGTAGTCCTGCGCGGCGTAGGCGAGCGCGCGCGTGAACGTCGACGCGTCGCGCTCGAAGAGGTCGTCGAGCTCACGGCCCGTGAGGTCGTGCTGGTAGAGCGCGAAGACGGCTGCGCGGCGCTGGTCGCTGCGGCGGGACATGGATCGTGGCTGTGGCGGACTCGTGCTGGCGCGGACGCTACGCGCGCGACATGTACTCGCCCGAGCGCGTGTCGACCTTGACGCGGTCGCCGATCTCCACGAAGAGCGGGACGTGGATCGTCGCGCCGGTCTCGAGCGTCGCCGGCTTGTTGCCGCCACCGCTCGCGGTGTCGCCACGCAGACCGGGCTCGGTCTGGGAGACCTCGAGGACGACCGAGGCCGGCAGCTGAAGGTCGCTGGGCTCGCCGTCGATGAAGAGCACGTCGACGGGGTCGTTGGGCTTGGTCCAGCGCAGCGCGTCGGTCACCGCCGACTCGGGCACCGCCATCTGCTCGTAGGACTCGGCGTCCATGAAGTGCGCGTCGGCGCCGTCGGCGTACAGGAAGGTCATCTTGCGCGCCTCGGTGCGCACGGCACGGAACTTCTCGCCCGCCCGGAAGGTCTTGTCGATGACGTTGCCGTCCGACGCCCGCCGCAGCTTCGTGCGCACGAACGCCCCGCCCTTGCCGGGCTTGACGTGCTGGAACTCGAGGACCTTGAAGACGGTTCCGTCCACCTCGATGTGGTTTCCGTTCTTGAGTTGGTTGGTGCTGATCACGGCGGGATCAGTGTAGGGCGCTGCCGCCGCGGCCCTCACCTCGCGCGTGGTGCGCCGGCAGCGCGCAGGCGCGCCAGGGTCTGCGCCGGCCGCGCGATCGCCTGCTCCCACGTGACGCGCACGACGCGCTCGCCGCCGGCCTCCAGCAGCGCCTGGCGCTCGGCGTCGTCCTCGCGCGCGAGCTTGCCGTCGTGCCATGCGGCTCCGTCGGCTTCGACGACGAGGCGCTGGTCGGGCCAGCGGAAGTCGGGAACGACCCGCCGGCCGCTCAGCACGAGCGGCTCGTTCACACGCGGATGCGCGAGCCCGCCGCGGAGGATGAGGTCGAGCACGGCGTCCTCGAGCTCGCTGCGCGTCGGCGCCGGCCCGGTGGCGACGATCCGCGCGAGCCTCTTCGTGCCGCGGCGGGGGGCGAGGCGGGCGAGCGCCTCGGCGAGCTGGGTCGTGTTGACGCGCTGCAGCGACTGCGCCTGGCGGACGGCGCGCCGGAGTGGTCTCTCGCCGAGTTGGGACGCGAGGTCCAGGAGGGTCCGGGCTGGTGAGGTGAGGGGGATGCCGTGGTGGCGGGTGACGTCCGGGGGCTTGAGCGTTGAGGCTCGATGCACGCGCAGGCCGCGGTGCACGCGGGTGCCCGGCCCGTTGACCGTGACCTCGGGGTACCGCTCGTCCCAGGCGACGAAGCCCCAAAGTGCCGCCGCGGAGAAGTGGCTCAGGACCGCGCCTGGGCCGCAGGCTTTCACGGCGGCGAGGAAGCGGCCCTCGAGCGGGATGTTGGTGTGGCCCACGGCGTAGACCTGCGCGTGCAACGGATGCAGCCGGCCGTTGCGGACTCGAACCATTACGGCCGTGCGGTTCAGCCCGCAGCCCCGCAACTCGGCGAGGGAGAGCACGCCCCATTCCTCCGCGGCGCGCTGAGCGATGCGAGTGTCGACTCCGTCAGCCTGAGGCTTACGGAGTCGACACTCGGTTGCGGGCGGGCTCATTCCTCGCCGCCCTCGCCGCCCTCGCGCCTCCACTCCGCGGCGCGCGCGGTCGAGCGCGGCCGCGACATCGGCCAGGTCCTCCGCGGACGCGCCCAGGCGCCCCCACGACGCCAGCGCCAGCTCGAGCGCGTCGGCGAGCGGGACCGGCGCGTAGCGGTCGCGGCGGTCGACCTCGTCGACGTAGTCGTAGGCGTTGCCCTGGTGGTCGACGTTGAGGTACTGGCGGGTGGCGCGGTGCTTGTAGGCCTGGAAGCGCCGGTAGTCCGTCGTCCGGACCTCGAACATCCACATGAACCAGCCCGCGAGGTCCTCGCCGACCGCGCGCTCCAATGGCTCCCACACGGGCTCGTCGTACTGGACGATGTTGCCGAGGACGTACGCCTGATCCGTCATGCCCCGAGGGTGCGACCCGGCGCGTCACGCAACAAGACGCGGTCTGTGCCGATTGTGCGCGGGGACTGCGACGAGATTGCGGACAGTCCCGGTCCGCGTGCGCTGGCAGACTCAACGCGATGATCGAGACCTCCGCCCGCCTGCTCGGCCTGCTGTCGCTGCTGCAGTCGCGGCGCGCGTGGAGCGGGCCCGAGCTCGCCGAGCGACTCGAGGTCGGGGTGCGGACGATCCGCCGCGACGTCGAGCGGCTGCGGCGCCTGGGCTATCCGGTGCACGCCGCGCCGGGCGTCGCCGGCGGCTACCGGCTCGGCGCCGGCGCCGAGCTGCCGCCGCTGCTGCTCGACGACGACGAGGCGGTCGCGGTCGCCGTCGGGCTGCGCACGGCCGCCGGCGGCAGCGTCGCCGGGATCGAGGAGACGTCGGTCCGCGCGCTGGCCAAGCTCGAGCAGGTCCTGCCCACGCACCTGCGCCGGCGGGTCAACGCGCTGCAGGCGTTCACGGTGCCCGCGCCCGGCACCGGACCGACCGTCGACGCCGACGTCCTCGCCGCGATCGCCACCGCGTGCCGCGACCACGAGGGACTGCGCTTCGCCTACCGAAGCCACGACGCGAGCGAGACCCGCCGGCGCGTCGAGCCGCACCGGCTCGTCCACCTCGGCCGCCGCTGGTACCTGCTGGCCTTCGACCTCGACCGCGACGAGTGGCGGACGTTCAGGGTCGACCGCATCGCCAAGCCGCTGTCCGCCGGCGCGCGCTTCGCGCCGCGCAAGCTCCCCGCGCAGGACGTGGCGGCCTACGTGTCGCGCGCGGCGTCGTCCGTGCGCGACCGCTACCAGGCGCGCGTCATCCTCCACGCGCCGATGGCCTCCCTCGCCGGCAAGGTCCCAGCCAGCTACGGCTCGCTGGAGCCGATCGACGACGAGACCTGCATGCTGCAGACCGGCTCGGGCTGGCTCGGCGGCCTGGCGGTCTACATCGCCGAGATCGGCGTCGACTTCACCGTCGTCGATCCGCCCGAGCTCGCCGAGCGCGTGCGCGAGCTCGCCGGCCGCTTCACCCGGGCCGCCGGGTAGGCTCGGCGGCCGTGCTGGCGAGCACGGTCATGTGCTGCGCGCTGGCGGCCGCGACGGCGCCCGCGCCCTCCGCGACGCAGGCCCACGAGTTCGCGGTGTCGCTGGCGCGCGCGGGCCCGCGCCCCGCCGGCTCGGCTGCCGAGGGTCGCGCCCACCAGCGCGTGGCGAAGCGCTTCCGCGCCGCCGGCCTGCGCGTCGGCTACGAGCGCTTCGCGGTCCCCGGCCACGGCCGCTCGCGCGACGTCATCGGGATCCGCGACGGCCCCGCGGACTGCCTGGTCATCGCGATGGCGCACGCCGACAGCGTGCCGCCGGCGCCCGGCGCCGACGACAACGCGTCGGGCGTCGGCACCATCGTGGCGCTCGCGCCGGCCCTCGGCGGCGGCGCGCAACCGGCATGCGACGTCTGGCTCGTCGCCACCGGCTCCGAGGAGCGCCCCTACACCGGCCAGCCCGACCACCTCGGCGCCGCCGCGCTCGTCAGGCGCCTGCGCCGCACGAGCAGGCTCGAGGACGTCGTGCTCGCCCTCTCGCTCGACGAGGTCGGGCGCGGCACGCGCTTCGAGCTGCGCTCGCCGGTCGCCCGGCCGCGGCCCACGGTCGAGACACGCATCCTCGAAGCGGCACGACGAGCGCACGTCGACGTCCGCTGGCTGCGCGACACCGCCACCGGCAACTCCGACCATCGCGAGCTCGCCCTCGCGGGCGCGCCCGCCGCGAAGCTCGGCGTTCCCACCGAGCCGTGCCGGCACACCGCCTGCGATACCCCGGACCGCCTGCAGCGCGGCGCCTTCGCGCGCGTCCTGCGCGTGGCGTGGCCGCTGCTACGCCAGTGAGGCCATCCGCTCCGCCAGCCGCTCCGCGACCGCGACGACGCTGAGGTTCGTGTTCGCGCGCGGCATCGTCGGCATGATCGACGCGTCGGCGACCGACAGCCCGTCGACGCCGAGCACCCGCCCGTCGCCGTCGACGACGCGACCGATCGCGCAGGTCGCGACGGGGTGGAAGAACCCGCGCGCGGTCGCCCGTACGTGGGTCTCGGCGTCGACGCCCGGGCCCGGGCGCACCTCGCGCGCGGCGTAGGCGCGGATCCCTGCGTCGGCCGCCAGCGAGCGCAGGGCATCGACGCCCTCCACGAGCACCGCGACGTCGCGCTCGTCGGACAGGAACCCGTGGTCGATGGCCAGCGGCGCGCGCGGGTCGCTGGAGGTCAGGCGCACCGATCCGCGCGACGCCGGCTTCATCGCGAAGACCCCGACGGTGATGTCGTACACGTCGGGACCGAGCGGCTCGACGGCGGGGAACAGGAAGAGGTCGCAGACGCCCTCGTCGCAGGTGCTGCTGCGCGCGGCGATCGTCACCTGGCCCATGAAGAGCGGCCAGTCGCGCTCGTGCTCGGCGGTCTCGCGCGTCAGCGCGACGGTCGCCTCGTAGCCGAACCCGACGCCGACGTGGTCGACGAGCCCTTCGCCGACCGGCGGGCCGAGCCCGCTGCGCAGCAGGATCGCCGGCGAGCCGTAGGCGCCCGCGGCGAGCACGACGCGCGAAGCGCGCAGCTCGCCGGCGCTCGTCGCCACGCCGGTCGCGCGATCGCCGTCGAGCAGCACGCGATCGACGAGCGTGTCGGCCATCACCGTCACCGAGTCGCGCACGGGATCGAGGTAGGCGAACGCGGTGTTCCAGCGCACCGACCCGACCGCGTTGACCGGGTGCACGATCGCGTCGTCGCCGCCGGCGCGCGCGAACGCGCGGTGCCACGGCGACAGCTCCTCGTCGACGAACGTCCGCACGCGCAGCTGGCGCGACGCGCGCTCCAGGTAGGACACGATCGCCGCGTGGCTCCAGCCGTGCCCCCACTCGTCGTAGTCGGCCGGCGCCCCGGGCAGCAACACGCACGCGTTGTGCGCCGAGCACCCACCCATGATCCGCGCGCGCAGCTGCGAGCGGTCCTCGCGCTCGGTCTCCCACGCGTGCGAGAAGGCGAGCTGGCGCCCGTCGAGGATGTCGCGCGGCCAGCGTCCCTCGTCGTAGGGGCCGTAGTCCGGTCCGGCTTCGACGAGGCAGACGTCGCGGCCCGCCTCGGCCAGGCGCGCCGCCAGGACGCAGCCCGCCGAGCCGGCGCCGACCACCACGAGCTCGAACTCCCTCACGCGCTGACCATAGTGCGACCATGAGCTCGATGAGCACCGATTTCACGAGCCTGCCCGCGAATCTCCCCGTCCCCGTCGACGACGGCGCCGCCGGCCACCTCGAGGGCTCCACCGTGCCCGCCGTCTCGCTGCCCTCCACGCTCGGCGGCGAGCTCGACCTCGCGCAGGCGGCCCAGGAGCGCCTGGTCGTCTACGTCTACCCGCGGACCGGGACCCCCGGCGAGCCCTCGCCCGACGGCTGGGACGACATCCCGGGCGCGCGCGGGTGCACCCCGCAGAGCTGCGCGTTCCGCGACGCGCAGGCCGAGCTCGCAGCGCGCGGCGCGACGCTCGTCGGCATCAGCACGCAGACGCCCGCCGACCAGCGCGAGTTCGCGCAGCGCGAGCACATCCCCTATCCCCTGCTCAGCGATCACGACCTGAGGCTCGCCGGCGCGATGGGCCTGCCGACCTTCGAGACCGGCGGCCTGCAGCTCTACAAGCGCCTGACCTTCGTCGCCGAGGCCGGCGCGATCGTGAAGGTCTTCTACCCCGTCTTCCCGCCGGACCGCAACGCCGCCGAGGTGCTCGTGTGGCTGGACGCGCGCGGCGCGCAGTGAGACGGTTGGCCCATGCCCAAGTTCCTCATCCAGACGTCCTACACGCTGGAGGGCGTGAAGGGCCTGCGCAGCGCCGGAGGCACGAGCCGGCGCGACGTCGCGGCCCTGGCCATCGAGAGCGTCGGGGGCACGCTCGAGGGCTTCTACTTCGCCTTCGGCGACACCGACGTCTACGTGATCGCCGACCTGCCCGACAACGAGTCGGCCGCGGCGATCGCGCTCACCGTCAACGCCGCGGGCGGCGCCATGACGAAGACCTCGCTGCTGCTCTCGCCCGAGCAGGTCGACGACGCGGCCAAGCGCTCCGTCACCTATCGCGCGCCCGGCGGCTGACAGCGGATATCGTTGACGAAGTCAACGACTTCGTTGATGATGTCCACCATGCCCGAAGCAACCGCCGACCGCGTCGCGGCCGTCCGCGCGTTCAACCGCTTCTACACCAACCGCATCGGCGTCCTGGGCGACGGCCTGCTGCGCACGCCCCACTCGCTGACCGAGGCGCGCGTCCTCTACGAGCTCGGTCAGCGCGACGTCACCGAGGTCGCCGACCTGCGCCGCGAGCTCGACATCGATGCCGGCTTCCTCAGCCGCCTGCTCGCCCGCCTGCAGCGCAATGGCCTGGTGGCCCGCGAGCGCTCGCAGACCGACGCGCGCCGCCAGCGCATCCGCCTGACCGCCGAGGGCTCCGCCGCCTTCGCCGAGCTCGATCGTCGCTCCGCCGACGAGATCGGCGAGCTGCTCGACGCCCTCGGCGAGGAGGACCAGCGGCGCCTGGTCGCGGCGATGGACGTCGTGCGCGGCGTGCTCGAGGACGTGCCGCGATCGGACGGCTTCGTCCTGCGCCCAGCCCACGCCGGGGACTTCGGCTGGATCGTGCACCGCCACGGCGTCCTCTACGCCCAGGAGTACGCGTGGGACGAGACCTTCGAGGCGCTCGTCGCCCGGATCGTCGCCGACTACGTCGAGCACCGCGACGCGCGCCGCCAGGCCGCGTGGATCGCCGAGATCGACGGCGCGCCGGTCGGCTGCGTGCTGTGCGTGCGCCGCGAGGACGACGTCGCCCAGCTGCGCCTGCTGCTCGTCGAGCCCGGCGCGCGCGGCCGCGGGATCGGCGCCCGGCTCATCGAGGAGTGCCTGCGCTTCGCCAAGCGCGCCGGCTACCGCCGCATCGCCCTGTGGACCAACGACGTCCTCCACGAGGCGCGCCGCCTCTACGAGCGCGCCGGCTTCGAGCTCGTCGAGTCCGCGCCGCACCACAGCTTCGGCCACGACCTGGTCGAGCAGACCTGGGCGCGCGACCTCTAGTCCGCCGCGCGACGCTACGCGGCGGCCGGCAGGGCGCCGCGCTCGCCCCACGCCGCGGCGAACGCCGCCACGACCGCGGGGTCGAACTGCGACCCGGCGCAGCGCTCGAGCTCGGCGAGCGCCTCGGCTGGGTCCATCCCGGCGCGGTACGGGCGGTCGGCGACCATCGCGTCGAAGGCGTCGCACACCGAGACGATGCGCGCGCCGAGCGGGATCTCGTCCCCGGCCAGCCGGTCGGGGTAGCCGGCGCCGTCCCAGCGCTCGTGGCTGGAGCGCACCAGCTCGGCGACGGGGCGCAGCGCGGGCGCCGCGGCGACGATGCGCTCGCCGATGATCGTGTGGCGGCGGATGAACTGCCACTCGTCCTCGTCGAGTGCGGCGGGCTTGTTGAGGATCGCGTCGGGGATCGCCATCTTGCCGACGTCGTGCAGCGCGGCGGCGTGGCGGACGTGCTCGATCTGCTCGGCGTCGAGCTCCAGGCCCTCGGCGACGGCCTCGGCCAGCTCGGCGACGCCGCTGATGTGCTCGCCCAGCTCGGGATTGCGCTCGGCCAGCGCGCGCAGCAGCACGTCGCGGCTCTGGCTGCGCGCCGACGTGCGCCCGCTGTGCTTGTGGGCGTACATGCGTTGATCGGCGATCCGCAGCGCCTCCTCGGCCTCGTCGACCTCGCCGGGCACGGCGATCGCGCCGAACGAGCACGTGATGACGAAGCCGTCGCCGTGCTCGGTGAGCGCGGCCGCGGCCTCGGCGGCCTGGGCGTCGGCGTCGCGGTCGACGCCGAGCAGGACGCAGAACTCGTCGCCGCCCATCCGGTAGGCCGAGCCGGCGCCCTCGACGTGGGCGGCGAGCTTGGCCCCGAGGCGCTGCAGGAGCGCATCGCCGGCCGGGTGGCCGTAGGAGTCGTTGTAGTGCTTGAAGCCGTCGAGGTCGAAGAGCGCGAGGACCGCGGGCTCGCGGCGGCCGACGGCGATCCGGTCGAGGTCGCGGCCGAGCGCGCGGCGGTTGCCCAGCCCGGTGAGCGCGTCGGTCAGCGCCTCGTGGCGGCTGGCGACGAGCATCCCGGCGTTCTCGCGCAGGCTGAGGATCAGGCGGCCGAAGACGGCGAGCAGCGACGCGGCGGCGAGCAGCACGGCCACCGCGTTGAGGGACGCGAGCGCAGCGAGGACGAGGATCCCCAGGCCGAGCGTGGCGAAGGCGATCGGGAAGGCGGTGAAGCGCGCGGCGCCGCGATCCTCGGCCACGACCGCGCGGCCGGCCGGCTGCCACGCCGCGGCGGACAGCAGGACCAGGCACGAGGTCCAGCCGCCGTCGAAGAGGCTCGGGTAGACGTAGGTCTCGTCGGCGACGGTGACGAGGTAGTAGGAGTCGGCGATCCAGAAGAGCACGATGCCGATGCCCAGCAGCGTCCACGTGCCGTCGGCGCGCCAGCCGCGCAGCGCGAAGGCGGCGACGACGACGGCCAGCAGGATGAGGTCGCCGATCGGGTAGGCGAGGTTCGTCGCCACGCCGAGCGGGTCGCCGCCGACCGTGTCGAGGACCGTCTGCAGGACGACCGCCGCGCTCAGCGCGCCGGCGGCGAGCGCTGCGGTCAGCCCGTCGACCCACAGCGTGCGCGGCGCGCCTTCGACGCGCGCGCTCAGCAGTAGGCACAGGCCGGCGAAGACCAGCGGGTAGAGCGCGAGGTAGCCGGCGTCGGCCAGCGACGGGACCGGGATGACGTCGCGCTTGGCGAGGACGAGCGTCCAGTACACGTCGCCCGACGCCCACAGCAGCGAGCCCAGGCCGATGAGCCCCCACGCGAGGCCCTCGCGGCCGCGCAGCGTGCGCGCGCGGACCAGCGTCAGCAGCGATGCGCCGATGACGGCCGCCCAGTAGGCGCCCTTGCCGAAGGCCGGGCCGTGCAGCAGCGAGCGCAGCGGACCGACCTCCGCCTCGCGCAGGACCGTCCAGCCGATGAGGAGCGCCAGCGAGGCGCGCACGAGCTTTCCCCCGCTCATGCATGAGATTTCGGCCTTTCGGCGGAGAACTTGAGCCGCTCAACGCGGTGTTCAGGCCACGACCTGCAGGTCCTTGCGCAGCGACGAGACGACCTCCGCGCCGTCGTCGGTGACGATGACGAGGTCCTCGATCCGCACGCCCACCGCGCCGGGGACGTAGACGCCCGGCTCGACGGTGACGACCATGCCCGCGCCCAGCGTCGTGTCGCCCTGCTTGGACAGCCGCGGCCCCTCGTGGACGGCCAGCCCGACCCCGTGGCCGAGGCCGTGGCCGAAGTGCTCGGCGTGGCCGGCGGCGTCGATGATCGCGCGCGCGACGGCGTCGACCTCGCGGCCGGTCGGGCCGGGCCGCACGGCCGCGAGCGCCGCCTCCTGGGCGCGCTGGACGAGCGCGTAGACCTCGGCGTCGCGCGGGTCGATCTCGCCGGTGGCGAACGTGCGCGTGCAGTCCGACGCGTAGCCGTCGAGCTGGGCGCCCCAGTCGATGACGCACAGGGTGCCCGACGGGATCGCGACGTCGCGCGGCACCGCGTGCGGCAGCGCCCCGTGGTCGCCGGCGGCCACGATCGGCGGGAACGATGCGGCCTCGGCGCCCATGCGGCGCATCGTCATCTCGAGGTCGAGGGCGACCTCGCGCTCGGTGCGGCCGACGAGGCCGCGGCCGAGCACCTCGGTCAGCGCGTCATCGGCCAGGCGCGCGGCGGCGCGGATGGCCTCGAGCTCGCCCTCGTCCTTGACCGCGCGCAGCCCCTCGATCGCGTCGGCGACGGGCACGAGCTCGATCCCCGGGCGCAGCATCCCGGCGAGCTTGCCGTGGTCCTTGACGGTCATGTGCCCGTCCTCGAAGGCCAGGCGCAGGTCGCCCGTCCCGGGAAGCCCCTTCGCCACGCCGGCCAGCAGGTCGACCGCGATCTCGCGCTCCCACACGGGATCGAGCTGCTCGGCCGACTGGGTCAGGTAGCGGAAGTCGGTGACGAAGCGCCGCTCGCCGTCGCGCCCGACGACCGCGGCGGCGCTCGAGCCGGTGAAGCCGGTGAGCCAGCGGACGTTGACGAGGTCGGTGACGAGCAGCATGTCGGCCTCGCGCTCGGCCAGCGCCTCGGCCACCCGATCGGCTCGGTCGGTGCTCACGGTCACGGTCCCGTCAGGCATTACGCATCCAGCTCCTCCTTCAAGCGCTGCAGTGCCGCCTTGTAGCCTTCCACGCCCTGCCCGGCCACGGTCGTCAGGCACAGGTCGCGGACGACCGAGACCCGCCGCCACTCCTCGCGCGCCCCGACGTCTGAGAGGTGGACCTCGACGGTCGGCAGCGCCGCGATCTCCAGCGCGTCACGGATGGCCCACGCGTAGTGCGTCCACGCGCCGGGGTTCATGAGGATCGAGTCGGTCAGGCCCTCGAGGCGGTGCAGGTGCTCGACGAACTCGTGCTCGGCGTTGGTCTGGAAGAAGCGCGCGCGCAGGCCGAGCTCGCGCGCGTACTCGTCGACACGCTGCTCGAGGCGGTCGTAGGTCAGGTCGCCGTAGATCGCGGCCGGGCGACGTCCGAGCTGGTCGAGGTTCACGCCGTGCATGACCTCGACGCGGTTGCGCGCGCTCATGGTGCGCACAACTCTCGCACGGCGGCGAGCAGGTCGGGGGCCCCGACGGCGTGGCCGGGCGTGACGCGACCCGGTGCCTGGACGAGCACGAAGGGCACCACCTCCCCCGTGCGCTTCTTGTCGCGCGCGGTGGCGGCAGCGACGGCCTCGGCGTCGGTGCCCTCCAGGCGCGTCGGCAGGCCGGCCTGCGCGAGCAGATCACGGGCGAGCTCCCTGAGCGCGTCCTGGCCGGACAGGCGCAGCGCCGCCAGCAGCCCGAGGCCGACCGCCTCGCCGTGGCGGTAGCGCGCGTACCCGGTCGCCGTCTCGATCGCGTGGCCGACCGTGTGGCCGAGGTTGAGGACCTGGCGCGCGCCGCCGTCGCGCTCGTCGGCGGCCACCACGCGCAGCTTCGCGCGCGCGCAGCCGGCGATCGTCGCGTCGTCGATCGGCTCGCCGGCGCTCACGCGCTCCCACAGCCCGCCGCCGGCGATCAGCGCGGTCTTGAGGACCTCGGCGTAGCCGGCGGCGACCTCCTCGGCCGGCAGCGTCGCGAGCAGCGCCGGGTCGGTCAGCACGGCGGTCGGCTGGTGGTAGGCGCCGACGTAGTTCTTGGCCTCGGGGAGGTCGACCGCGGTCTTGCCGCCGTAGGCCGAGTCGACCTGCGCGACGAGCGTCGTCGGCACGTGCACGACGCCGATGCCGCGCTGGTAGGTGGCCGCGCAGAAGCCGGCGACGTCGCCGACGACCCCGCCGCCCAGGGCGACCACGTGATCCGCGCGCGTGATGCCCTGGGCCGCCAGGGCGCGCCAGACGCGCTCGGCGGTCTGCAGCGTCTTGTGCTCCTCGCCGGCCGGGATCTCGATGAGGCCCGCGGCGTCGGGGACGCGCGCGCCGTGCAGGCCGGCGACGGTCTCGTCGCTGACGACGACGCGCCGGCCTGCCGCCGGCCACGGCGCGCGCTCGACCGGCCCGACCCAGACCGGGTAGTCGCCCGATGCGGCCGTCGCCCACAGCAGCCGATGGCCCTCGGGGATGCCCAGCAGCGAGTCCAGCGCGCGGGTCACGACGCCCTCGCCGGTCGCCGGCAGCACGGCGTCGGCGGCGGCGTCGTAGGTCGGCGCGCGATCGTGGAAGCGCGCCTCGAACTCGGCGCGATCGCGGGCGAGCGGGCGCGCGCCGCCGCTGGCGCGCTCCCACGCGGTCTCCAGGTCGACATCGAGCAGCACGACGACGTGGCGCTGCAGCGCCGCGCGCACGCGCTGCGATTGCAGCGCGCCGCCGCCCAGGGCGATGGCGCCGCCGTCGGCGGTCTCGAGCAGCCGGCCGCACAGCTCCTCCTCGACCGCGCGGAACGCGGCCTCGCCCTCGCGGTCGAAGTAGCTCTCGATCGGCTCGCCGAGCCTGGCTTCGATGAGCGCGTCGGCGTCGTCGGCGGGGACGCCCAGCGCGGCGGCCGCCTCGCGCGCGGCGCGCGACTTGCCCGCGCCCATGAAGCCGATGAAGACGAGGGCGGGCTTCAGCGCCGCCGCCACCCGATGCGCTCCTCGTACCGCTCCACGGCCTCGAGCACGTCGTCGACGTGGTCGCCGCCGAACTTCTCGCGGTAGGCACCGGCCACGACGAAGGCGACCATCGCCTCCCCCACGACGCCGGCGGCCGGGATCGTCGCCGAGTCGGTCCGCTCGCGCAGCGCCTCGGTCGGGTCGTGCGTGGCGATGTCGACCGAGCGCAGCGGCTTGGTCAGCGTGGGCAGCGGCTTCATCGCGGCCCGCACGATCACCGGCTCGCCGGTGGTCATCCCGCCCTCGAGGCCCCCGGCGTGGTTGGTCTCGCGGTAGAAGCCGCGCTCATCGTCGAAGAAGATCTCGTCGTGGGCCTTCGAGCCGGGGCGGCCCGCGACGTCGAACGCGTCGCCGATCGTCGCGCCCTTCACGGCCTGGATCGAGCACAGCGCGCCGGTCAGGCGCCCGTCGAGGCGCGCCTCCCAGCTCGTGTGCGAGCCGAGGCCCGGCGTGACGCCGAAGGCGACGACCTCGAAGACGCCGCCCAGCGACTCGTTGGCCTTGCGCTGGACGTTGATGTGCTCGACCATCGCGCGGCTCGCGTCGGCGTCCAGGCAGCGCACGGGGTCCTCGTCGACTCCCTCGAAGTCCGCGACGCGCAGGGCCTGGTCGCGCGCCGGCGCGCGGACCGAGCCGATCTGCACGACGTGCGAGCGGACGTCGACGCCGAGCGTGCGCAGGAACGCCTTGGCGAGCGCCCCGCCGGCCACCCGCGCGGCGGTCTCGCGCGCGCTGGCGCGCTCGAGCACGTCGCGCACGTCGGTCAGCCGGTACTTCCACGTGCCGACGAGGTCCGCGTGGCCCGGGCGCGGCAGGTGCACCTCGGCGATCTCGGCCTCGACCGGCCACGGGTTCATCCGCTCCTCCCAGTTGGCGAAGTCGCGGTTGGCGACCTGCAGCGCAATCGGCCCGCCGAGCGTGCGGCCGTGGCGCACGCCCGCCGTGACCTCGGCGCGGTCGCGCTCGATCTTCATCCGCCCGCCACGCCCGTGGCCGAGCTGCCGGCGCGCCATGTCGCGATCGATGGCCTCGCGGTCGAGCTCCAGGCCGGCGGGCAGCCCCTCGACCACGCAGGTCAGGCCGGGGCCGTGCGACTCGCCGGCCGTGATGAGCTTCAGCGCCATGGGGCGCCGAAGTCTCTCATTGCGGGGCCGGGGGCCGACTAGAGGGCGACCACGACGAGGGTCGCCACGAGGCCCGCCGGTGTCGCCCACAATGCGTACCGAGTGGCCCGCAGGCGGGGCCACAGGCACGCGGCCGCGGTCAGCACGACGGCCGCAGCACCGAACCACCAGGCGAGCGCAGGCGCCGCGCCGCCCACACGATCGCAGGCTTTGCTCACCTCGTCGCCGAGCCCGCAGAGCGGCACCAGCAGGCCGACGAGCGCGATGTACGCGCACGCCAGCAGCCCCCCGACGAGCGCCGCGACGCGCGGCCAGCGACGCCGGAGCGCCTCGCCGATGAGCCCCGGGAGCGCGAGCGCGGCGAACGGTGCGGTTGGCGGGAGGATGAGCGCGAGCCCGAGGGCGAGCACGCCCAGGCCCAGCAGGCCCGCGTTCCTCTCCACCCGACCTAGGAGCCGAGCTTCCAGTGCCAGACCGGCTGGCCCGGCAGCGCCGCGATCGCGTCGGCCGACGAGGCGGCCGTGGCGCCGGTCACCGACGTCTGCGCGGCGCCGTGCTTGGGCGTCGCGACGAGGACGCCGCGGTCGGGCAGCCAGCGGTACGAGTCTGCGTACTTGAAGGAGCTCGAGCCGTTGACGTGCGCCTTGCGCAGCAGGTCGGCGCCGGCGCTGGAGTGGCGCTCGTTGGCCGCCGCGGCCGCGACAGCCGAGCCCTCGCCCTTCTTGAAGACGCGCACGATGTCGAGCTGGTACTGGATGTCCTGGCCGTCGACGGTGCGATCGAAGAACTCGGTGTCGCCCTGCTTGACCTCGATGGTCTGGCAGCTCTTGGCGCTGGGCTTGCAGTGCCCGTCGCCGGTCGCGGTCGCATCGGAGGAGAGCAGGAAGACCGCGGTCTTGCCGTCCTTGAGCACGCCCGTGTAGACGAAGAACGGGTTGTCGGCCGACGGCAGCGGCGACAGCCGCGCGACGTCCTTGTAGGTCTTCTGATCGCCGTCGCTGCGCCCGAACTTCAGCGTCAGGTGGTAGGTGTCGAGCGGATCGGTGTCGGAGTTGCCGCCGCCGCCCGAGCCCTTGTCGCCGCCGGAGCCAGAGCCGCCCGAGCCGGAGCCGGGGAGCGGCGGCTGCGAGCCGTCGCCGCCCGAGCCCGAGCCCGCAGCCACCGGACGCCGGCGTGTCGGTCGACGATGCCGGGCTCTTGGAGCCGGTAGACGTCGCGGGCGTCTTGGGCAGGTGCAGCTGCTTGAACGGGTTGCGAACGCCGCCGCGGCGATCGTCGCCGGCGGCCGGATCCTCGATGGTCACGGCGGCCTTCGACGTCTTGCCGACATCGGCGCGCTGGCTCGTGGGAGGCACCGAGGCGCCGTCGTCGGACGCGGAGCGCCCGAGGTAGACGGGCACGGCGACCGCGGCGGCCAGGAGCAGCACGGCCACCGGCCACAGGCGGCGCTCGACGAGGTCCTGCAGGAGTCCACGGACGGCCTTCATCGCGCCACCTCCGACGCAGTGGCCCCACCGGTCGTGCTCGGCGCGGACGTCCCGCCGGTCGAGGAGCCGCCGGAGGTCGAGCCCGTCGAGGTGGACGAGGTCGCCGTCGAGGAGGCACCGGTGTCATCGGGCGAGAGCAGGTACGCGGTGGCATTGATGCTCGACTTGACGCTCGGGAAGCCGGTCGGCCCGGCGACGAGCGAGAACGAGTCGATGCTCAGCAGCCGGCCGCTGACGTCGATGCGGTCGCCGTTGACGCGCACGAACCGCTGAACCCCGTTGAAGAAGTCCTCCATGTCGAAGAACGAGCCGTTGAAGACGAACGAGAACGGCATCGTCGGGAAGCCCGCGGACCCGACGACGGCGCCGGGCGGCAGCGTCGCCGCGGCGGCCTGCGTGGCCGGCGCGGGCGGCGCGGTCGACGCGGTCGACGGGGTCGACGGGGTCGAGCTCGAGGACGACGACGAAGACGAGGAGCCGCTCGCGCTCGACGAAGAGCTGCCGGAGCCGCTCGCGCTCGTGCTGGCGCCGGCCGACTTGGCGGCGCTCGCCGTGTTCGCCGGCGTCGACGGCGTCGAGGCCGCGGGCCCGCCACCACCGCCGGCGGTCACCTTCAGCGAGCGGAAGTCGATGCGCGCGTCGTGCGCGGCGGTCTGCAGCTGGTAGAGCAGCGAGGGCAGCGCGTCGCTCTTGGGCACGGCCTTGCCGAGCGTCGCGACCGCGGCGTAGTCCTTGTTGTAACGGCTCTTGGCCTGGCGAGCGGTCGCCGCCTTCTGCTGGGCGTCGGTGAGCTGCTGGTTGGCGGTGTCGATCTGGGCCTGCAGATCCGCGGCCTCCTTGCGCTTGGGCGCAAGGCCGACGAACCACACGCCCCCGAGGGCGGCGGCGACGAGCACGACCACGATGATCAGGCGGTCGCGCGCGGTCACGGCGTCTTCCCCGAGGTGGTCGACGGGGCGGCGAAGAAGAGCGTCATCGAGAACTGCGGGTAGTGGGTGCTGCCGTGACGGCAGTCGTTGTCGTTGCCGTCGTTGCTGCCGGCGACCGCCGAGCTCGCGGATCCCTGCGAGTCGGTCTTCGCCGACGCCGACAGGCTCACGCGCTGGACGCCGTCGACGCGGCGCAGGCTGGAGATGACGGCGGCCACGTTGTCCTGGGTGGTGGTGCAGCCGACGAGCTCGACCGCAGGCCCGGGCAGGGCCGAGCGCAGCGGATCGGACGTGCCGCCGTCGACGTTCGCCGAGGACGAGACCGTGCCGCGCATCGAGGTCAGCCATGCGTCGGACGGGATCGTCCGCGCGATCTCGTGCAGCGCGTGGCTCCAGTCGAAGCGGCTCGCGGCGAGGCTGCGGACGGTCTCGCTGCGCTTCTGGCGCAGCGAGGAGAAGGTCGTGTAGCCGCCGAGCGCAGCGGCCTCGTCGGCCGAGGCCTGGGCGCGCGCCTGGACGTCGGCGAGCTCGTGGCGACGGTCGCTGATCGTGCGGTTGGACAGCGTGAACGCCGCGCTCGCGACGACGACGATGGCCAGCACGGCGAGGACGACGTAGGAGCCGATGCCCGAGCCGCCGCCGCCACGGCCACGGCGCTCGTCGGCGGGGATGAGGTTGACGGCCCTCATGCCGGCGCCTCGGTGAGCGCGAGGCCAGCCGCGACGGTCACGCGACCGGCGTCGAGGCCTGCGGGGGCACCGTCGACGGCGCCCTCGTCGACCGGCATCCCCAGCTCGGACGCCAGCGCACCGGCGAACCCGGGGATCGCGGTGGCCGGGCCGGTCATGACGGCGCGCGAGACGGTCGTGGCGTCGTCCTGCATGCGATGGAAGTCCAGGGAGCTGCGCACGTCGGCGGCGATGCGGCGCACGCCGTCGAGCAGGATCTGGCGGGCGTTGGCGACGATCTCGGCCTCGCCCTCGACGAGCTCGATCGGCCTCTCGACGCCGACGTGGGCGAGCCATCCGTGCGCGTGCTCGAGCGTGAGCTGGCTGCGCTCGGCGAGCTCGATGGCCAGCGACTCGACGCCGCTGCCCGAGGCGCGTGCGAAGGTGCAGGCGGTGTCGCGCGCGACGGCGAGGTTCGTGAGGCCGCCGATCGCCAGATAGAGGACGTGCTCCTCCTCGGCGGCGCCCGCCCGGTGCAGGGCGCGCACCATGGCGAAGGCGGAGAGGTCGACGCCCTCGGGCTTGAGCTTGGCGGCGCGCAGGGCCGCGAGGATGCGCTCGATCATCTCGCGGCGAGCGGCGACCAGGAGCACGCGCTGGCGGCGACCCGTCTCGTCGGTGATGACGTCGAGGCGCTGGTGGTCGAGCACCGCGTGCTCGAGGGGCATCGGAAGCTGGTCCTGCGCGTGGAAGCGCACGGCGGCCTCGAGCTCCTTGGGATCCTCGAGGTAGGGCAGCTCGACGACGCGCACGACGATCTTCTGGTTGGCCACGCCGACGCGCACGCGCTTGTCGAGGCCCTTGTTCTCGCGATAGAGCTTGCGCAGGGCCTCCGCCAGGCCGTCGACGTCGGCGACCTCGCCGTCGCGGATGATCCCGGGCTCGAGCGGCGCCAGCGCGGCCTGCTCGACGCGCAGGCGGCCGTTGACCGCGACGGACGCGGCGACGATGCCAGTCGAGTCGATGTCGAGGCCGACGAGGGTCTTGGAGCGCTTGGCCATGGGGAGATCGCGTTGCCCGGCTGTTGGGGCGGCCGGGATCCCCCTTCTGATCGGCATCTGCGCGTCGGACCTGAGGGCGGTGCGCAGGCCGGTCCGACATGCGTCCACGGGCCGATCGCCCGCGGCGCCCGGCTCAGAACGTGTCGAGGTACGCGTCGACCATCTCGTTGCCGACGAAGAAGGCGACGATGCCGCCGAGCGCGAGGAACGGGCCGAACGGGACCGCAGTCTTGCGGCCCTCGGTCGCGCCCTTGCGGGCGATGATCGCCGCGCCCACGACGACGCCGGTGAGCAGCGCGATGAGGATCGCCGGTGCGACCGCGCGGCCGAGGTAGAGCCCGAGCATGCCGGCGAGCTTGACGTCGCCCATGCCCATGCCGCGCGGGTACAGGACGGCGGCGATGAAGAAGAAGCCGCCGCCTGCCACGGCGGCGATGAGCGCCTCGACGAGGAAGTCGGTGTCCAGCGCGGCGATGGCGACGAGCGCGGCGATCGAGGCGGCGCCGGTGATGACGTTGGGGATGATCCGGTGATCGAGGTCGATCAGCGTGATCGGCACCAGCGCGGTTACCAGCAGCAGGCCCAGGACGATCCGCACGGCGTCGTCCTGCGTGGCGACGACGGCGGCGAACAGCGCGCCCGTGGTCAGCTCGACGAGCGGGTAGCGCGCGGAGATCGGCGCGCCGCAGTGGTGGCAGCGGCCGCGCAGCGCCAGCCACGAGAGCACGGGGATGTTGTCGATCGCGCGCAGCTGCGTGTCGCAATGCGGGCAGCGCGAGCGCGGGTGCACGAGCGACTCGCCGCGGGGCAGCCGGTAGGCGACCACGTTGAGGAACGAGCCGAGGATGAGGCCGCCGACGGCGGCGAGGACGATGGCCAGGGCCATGGCGGGCGGGAAGCTAGCGAGCGAGGCGGATGAGGGCGGAAATGCGACGAGGCGGGCCGAAGCCCGCCTCGCGCGAGACGTCTTGCGTCAGACAGGAGCTACCAAACGCCGCCGGTCTGGCAGCCGCCGTTCCCGCCCGTGGTGCAGGAGCGGGTGATGCTCCCGTCCGTGTTCTTCAGGATCGAGAACGTGTTGCCCGACTTGGACGTGGCCGCGGCCGTGTAGCCGCTGGCCGGCGTGCCCGCCGTGACGGTGATGCCGGCCGGGAGCTGAGGCACCTCGGCAGCGGTGTCGCACAGAGCGTAGTCCTGCGTGTCCACGAAGCACGACTCGATCTGCGAGACGGCGTTGCGAGCATCGGACTTCGCCGAGGCGTCCTGGCCCTTCTTCTGCTGACCAAGGAAGGTCGGCAGGGCGATCGCGGCAAGGATGCCGACGATCAGAATGACGACGAGGAGCTCGATGAGCGTGAAGCCCTGCTCGTCATCGCGCAGCTTGCGCAGCATTCATGTCCTCCTAGGACTGTGAGCTTCCCGCCGACTCCCCAGTGGCCTCCGGTTGCGGCAGCCCGGCTGCCTCTGTTCGAGGTCCGCGGCTTTGCGTCCCGCCCTCGCGGGCGGTTTGCCCTTGGCATCCCGGAGGAGACGGCCGATTACGTCCCGTTCATCGACGCGCCTTTATGGGGTCTTGACCCCATTCGGCGACCGTGGACGTACGTCCGACTACCACTCGCCGTCGTCGCGGCAGCCGCCGTGACCGGACTGCGTGCAGGTGTGCTCCTGGCCGGCCCCGACGCGCGCGAGCACGAAGTCGGTGCCCGAGCGCGAGTGCGCGGTGATCGTGTACTCCTCGGCCGTGGGCGCGTCGACCTCGACCTCGCCCTGGCCGTTGCCGTAGGCCACGCCGGTGGTGTTCGGGAGCAGCTGGGCCGGCGTCGCGCAGGCCTGGTAGCCCTCCTCGTCGGCGTTGCAGGCCTCCACCACGCCGGCGACGTTGCGCGCGTCGTGCTTGGCGTCGGCGTCCTGGCCCTTCGTGCGCTCCGACAGCAGGATCGGCAGGGCGATGGCGGCCAGCACGCCGATGATCAGCACGACGACGAGGACCTCGATGAGGGTGAAGCCCGCCTGCGCGTCGCGGCGAGCGGTCATCAGCCCGAGCCGCGGGCCGGCGCCTGCTCGGTGTAGCGGGCGATGCGCCAGGCCGACTGGACCGGGTCGAGGAAGTTCGGCGGCGAGCGGTACGCCATGCGGTCGTCGTAGCGGTAGTCCTTGACGTAGCCGGTGACCGCGCCGCTGGAGCCGCCCGTGCCGACCGGGCCGCGGAACTTCTGCGCGATGACGCCCTTGACGGTGAGCGTCCCGATCGGGTGGCCGCAGTAGTAGTTGTCGACGGTGAACGAGTGCTGCAGCGAGAGGATCGCGGCCTCGATCGTCCTGTTCGCCGTCGACGCGTCGTTGTCGCACCAGTCCTTCTGGTTGGTGTGCGACGTATCGGCAGGGGTCGGGCTCGAGGGATTGGCCACGCGGACGAACTGGTTGGCGATGAGCCCCAGCATCGCGTCGCCCGAGCGCTTGACGTCGTCGTCGATGATGATGTCGTTCTCCGTGGCGATCGTCAGGTCGCCGCCGTAGGTGCCCGACAGGCGCACGTTGCCGCAGGTGCTCGGGACGTTGTCGGGGTTGAGCGGCTGATAGGCCGGGCACGCGCCGCTGTTGCTGACGTAGATCACGCCGTTGGCCGGGTAGGCGAGCGACTGCGCGGCGCCGCCCCCGAGCGGCTGGACGGTGAGCCCGCCCGTGTCGAGCGTGATCCGCTGCGCCCCCGAGAACCGGTACGCGGGCTGGGCGACCGTCGCCAGCGCAGCGTTCGTCGCAGGCATCCCGATCGTCTTCTGCTTCTTCAGGAAGGTGCCCTTGAAGTTGGGGACCGCGCTGGAGCCGCACGCGGTGCGATAGCCGTCGCCGGACTCGATGCGATCCTGCGCGTCGCGCCCGAAGGTCGGGTTGTCGCAGGTGTAGAGGTCGTCGTTGGTGTGCAGCGGGCCGGCGACCACGTCCTTGCTGGCGAACTGGATCTGGCTGCAGTTCACCGTCAGCCTGGTCGTCGTGCCGGTGTACTTGCCCGTCCACTGCAGGCTGCCGCGGCCCTCCCGCCAGTAGGTCTTGTTGCAGTTGTTGGCCGCCCAGCTGATGACGTCGCCGTCGGCGGGATCGTCGGGCGTCGTCGCCTTGTTCTTGGTCGACAGCGCGTACCAGACCGCGTCGCTGGTCTCGTAGTCGGTGAAGTACAGGAAGTCCAGGAAGCCGTCGCGCTTGACCGCCGCGATGAGCGAGCGGTAGTCCATGCCGTTGGCGGTCGGCACCCGGCCGGTCACGCGGATGCGCAGCGTGCGGCTCGAGCGATCGATCATCGAGGCCGTCACCTGGTCGCCGGGCGTGCACTTCGTGTACGGCGCCACCGGCAGCAGCTCGATCGTGTACTGCGCATCGCTACCGGGGACGTTGCGCCACTTGCGCGGGTCGGGCAGCGTGCCGTTCCACACGTCGTTGACCGGCGTCGCGCCGGTGACGTTCGTGCACTTCGCCCAGAAGCCGTTGTCCTGGTTGAGGCGGAACAGGTAGTCGTTGACCCCTGCCTCGGCGGCGGCGAGGGCCTGCTTGCGGCCGACGTCCTTGCCCGACTCGCGCGCGTCGCCGTTGACGGCCGCGAACGCGGCCAGCGTCAGGAGGCTCGCGATGAGCAGCGTGCCCATCACGGTGACCATGGTGAAGCCGGCCTCGCCGGCGCGGCGCGCTCTCACTGGCATTTCGGTCCCTTCCCGGGGTCCATGGGGTCGGCGGTGCGGAAGAAGATCGACTGCTGGTAGACCGAGTCGAGCCTGCTCGCCGCCTTCGCGCTGCTCGGCCGCGCGGAGAAGCTCACGTCGACCTGGACGACCTTCGCTGCGTCGGCCGCGCTGAGCGGCACGACGTCGAGCGGCGTGTTGATCGTGGCGGGCAGGTTGGCGTCGAAGCCCCAGTACCTGAAGTACGGCGTCGTCCCCACCTTCGCGATCGGCTGAAGGAGCGTCCGCTGCTTGGTCACCATCGCCGGCCAGTTGACGGTCAGCGTCGTGCCGGCGCCCGAGTAGGTGCCCTGCCACATCTGCTCGATCAGGGCGTTGCCCTGCACGAAGAGGCGGCGCTTCTGCGGCGGCGTCGTCTCGTCGCCGAGGTTGCTGTAGAAGGTCATGTCGTCGGCGGTGGCGCCGGCGACCATCGGCGGGATCGCTCCCGGGAGGCAGACCTGCGAGCGCAGCTCGGAGCCGACGATCTCCATCGCCTGGCGCCCGCGCTGCGCGGCGTCGACGCGGTCCTGGGCGTTCTTCGCGAGCACGCCGCTGGCGTCGAGCACCATGTAGGACGCGAGCACGACGATCGTCCCGATGAAGAGGCTGACGATGACCTCGACGAGGGTGAAGCCGCGCTCGTCGCTCACGTGCATGGTGCCCCCTTCGCGCCGGCGGTCGGGACCGGGACGTCGACGGGCGCCGTGCCCGCGCGGAAGTAGTTGCCGACTGCCGTCGCCACGGTGAACTTGCGCGAGTTCGAGGCGCCGCCGTTGTCGTCGCCGCAGACGCTGTAGGTCCCGTACGGAAGGCCCGGGAACTTGAGGTTGCCGGCGGAGTTCAGGTCGGACGCATAGAAGTCCCAGGTGCCGCTGCACCCCGCGCTCGTCGCCTTGATCTTGATGTGCTGGGCGTTGGTGGCGTGGATGTTCAGCGCGGGCATCTTCACCGTCACCGGCGTCGCCTTGCCCGGCTCGATCTGGACCGGGTCGACGGTCTGGGGCCCGGCGCCGGTGGGAGCGGCCGGCTGGTTGTTGGGGTTGCTCGCGTCGCAGTCGCCCGCGTAGACGCCGTAGGGGCTCGTCTGCTGCGGCGTGACCGTCATGTCGCCGAACGGGAAGAGGCTGCCGGCGTCGATCTCGCTCTGGTCGTTGCCGTCGCCCCACTTGTTGCTGCCCAGCGGGGCCGCGCCGTCGCGGACGTACGGCGGCTCCATGAGGTTGTGGGTCAGCCGGATACGGCGAGCCTTGCCCGTGACGCCCGGTCGCGCGGTCGTCGTGGTCGACGTCGCGTAGTCGGTCGCGTTGGTGACGAAGGTGACGTTGGCGCTGCCCGCCTCGTCGTACGACAGCGACTTCGTCGACACCTGCTGGCTGGCGATGCTCGCCGTCGTCTTGGCGTACGGGCGGCCCATGACGTCGACCCAGCCGCTGCGCGAGGTCAGCACGTCGTAGTTGCCGACCGGCTCGTAGCCGAAGAACGCGCAGCCGTTGGCGTCGGTGGTGTCCGAGGTGCTGATCGGGCCCGTGATGTTCACCGTCAGGCCCGAGACGCCCTTGCCCCGGCGATCGACGACCGTGACGCCGAGGCTGCCCTGGTTGACCCCGAGGGTCCCGGGCGCCGGCGTGACGATGCTCTTGACGACGATCGGCCGCAGCGCGGGCTGCGTCGGGGAGCTCACCGTCGAGGTGATCTCCATGTAGTCGCCCGCGTTGCCGTTGGCGCTGCAGTCGGTGGTGGCCGTGTCGTCGTTGAGCCAGTCGGCGCGCGAGTCGACGTTGAACTTGACGCCGTTGACCGACTTGGCCTGCGTCTGGCGCAGGTTGTTGAGCATCGAGACCGGCATCGAGCGCATGCGCTCCTGGTCGGTCTGCGCCAGCGAGCCGGCGATCGCGCGGATCTTCGTGCGCCCGGATGCCTGGTTGGCCCCGTCGAACGCGCTCAGCATCGCGACCGCGATGACCGCGACGAGCACCGCCGCGACCAGGGTCTCGATCAGGAAGGAGCCGCGCTCCTCTGAACGCAGGCCCTGCGCGCGGCGCGCGAGGCACCGAGCCACCCGATCCATCCCTTGCTGGTTCACCACATCAGCTGATCGCCCGCAAGCGGTCACGCCTGCAGCGCTTGCATGCGTGGTTGGACAGATGGACTAACGGCGCAGCAGCACGGCGCGGCGCAGCGCGATCTTGCCGCCCGCCTCGTCGACCGCCGTGCCGCTCACGACCACGACGACCCTCCGCCGGCGCTTGAGCTTGCCGAGCACCTTGCGCGACAGGCGCACGGTGATCGTGGCCTTGCCGGCCTTCTTCAGGCGCACGGTCACGCGCCCCAGGACGTAGGCCTTCTTGGCCGACCGCGACAGGCCGAGCTTGCGCGCGTCGGCCGGCCGCAGGCTCGCCGTGACGCTGCACGTCGCCGCGCGGTCGGCGCGGCACCGCAGCCCGAGGCCCTTCCTGGTCACGAGCTTCAGGCGCTGGATCGGCGCGCCCTGCAGCGAGGCCGCGAGCGTCTGGCGCCCGCCCGAGCCGCCGGAGCCGCCGGAGCCGCCGGACCCGTCGCCGCGCGACCCGGTGCCGTCGAGGCCCGAGGAGCCGCCGGCCGTCGCTCCGGGAGCGTCACCGCCGCCCGACGAGCCCCCGCCGGACGGATCCTGGCCTGAGCCGCCGCCCGCGGGCGCCTGGATGGTCAGCGGCATGCGTGCGACCGCGGTCCGGCCGTCGTTGTCGGTGACGCGGACGCCGACGCTCAGCACCGTCGGGTTCGGATAGGCCCGCCCCGCGACGGGCGAGGCGCCGCCCGGGGTCTCGAAGCTGCCGTTGCCGTCGAGGTCCCACTCGTAGCCGACCACGGTGCCGTCGGGGTCGCTCGAGGCGCTTGCGTCGAAGACGACCGGATCGCCGGCGACGACCGGGTTCGGCGCCGCCGTGATCGCCGGGACGGGCGGCTGGGTCTGCAGGACGTTGAGGACGCCCTGCGCGGTCCCGGTCGCGCCGTCGGCATCGGTCACGCGCAGCTTGATCGTGTGCGGCCCGGAGCTGCCGACCGGGAAGAGCACGCTCGGCGTGGCACCGGTGGCGTCGTCGTACTCGCCGTCGTTGTCGAGGTCCCAGGCGTAGGTGATCGCCGTGCCCTCGGGGTCGCTGCCCGACCCGGTGAGGGCGACGATGCTGCCCTCCTTGGGGTCGGTCGCCGGCAGGGTGACCGACGCGGTCGGCACCTGGCTGACGATCAGGTCCTCGGAGGCGATGCCGATCACGCCGCCGGCGTCGCTGACGCGCACGCGGATCGTGTAGCGCCCGCGCACGGCGAAGGTGTCGGGCGGGCGGGTCGCCGGCCCGGCGGAGAAGCTGCCCGTGCCGAGGTCCCACTCGTAGCCGCGTGATCCCGCCCGGCGCGACGCTGACCGACTGCGAGGCGTCGAGCGTGACGGTCCCCCCGGGGTCGATGCGCGCAGCCGACAGCGACAGCTTGGCCACCGAGCGCGGCGCGCAGTCCGCCGGCGCGATCCGCAGGGTCCAGCTGTTCAGGCGGCCGATCTCGGTCGGGTCGGGCTCGGAGATCGCCAGCTTCCATGGGCCCTGCTGGCTGAGCCCGGCGAAGACGCCGAGATCGCCGTCGGGACTGAACGGGTTGGTGAAGGGCGAGGACCCGGCGGAGATCGGGTTCGGCGCACCGGCGCTGAGGACCGTGCTCTGGAAGGTGCCTCCGGCGCTGCCGCGGTGATTGATGAGCGTCGTGCGCGTGGTGGTGTCGGGCGCGACGAGCTCGACGCCGAGATGGCTGATGTCCGGGTGGGTCAGGTCGCCGACGACGACCTCCACCCCCTTCACGATCCCCGCGGTCGCGACGGTGGCGGTGCCCGAGTACGACAGCGCCGACAGGTGCGGGCGCAGCGTCGGCGTCGCGTCGCCGATGACCGTCGGGCTGCCGACGTAGTCGACGAACGCGCCGGTGGCGCCGGTGACCAGCGTGAACGGCACCGCCGCGGTCCCCGCGCCGCTCGTGAAGGTGAGGATGAAGCTGAGCGTCGTGCCGCATGGCAGCGAGCCCGGGAACGTCACGTGGAACGGCGACGCGTTGGCGCCGTCCTGCCCGGGATCGATGTTGGGATAGCTCTTCGTGTCGTCGGTGACGAGGACGCCCGGCGTGCTCGAGCTCAGGGTCGCCTGCAGCCCGGAGAGCGTCGCGAGGCCGCCGTTGTGGACGGTCTCGGTGATGGCCAGGTCGTCGCCGGGCGCGAGGACGCCGTCGTTCGGTGTGTCCGCGACGACCGTCCCCTGGTGGGAGAGCGGGAGCGGATCGGCTTGGGCGGCCGGGGCGGCCGCGGCGGCGATGACCAGCGCGGTGCCGACGGCGATCAGGCGCGCGAGCGAGGGCATGCTGTGACGACGCATCGGCGCGCCGCCGCCGCCCTCAAGCGCCCGCGCGCCGAGTTCGGCCCTTCGTCCAGCCCGGCCGCGCTAAGCGGCGTCGTCGGGCGGTTCGGCGGTGGTGCCCCGGCGCGCCTCCTGGGCGTCGTGGCCGGGGATGACGTGCCCGGTCCCCTCGCACCACGGGCAGGTCACGGTGCTCGCCGAGCCGCCGAGGCGCGAGACGATCCGGCCCGTTCCACGGCAGGGCGGGCAGGGGCGCGGATCGCCGCTCGGTGGGGTTGTGGCGTCGTCGGCCATCGGCGCGATGAGGATAGACGCCACAATCGGGGTGTGACCGCCGACGGGCGTTTCGCCCCCTCCCCGACCGGCACCCTGCACGTGGGCAATCTGCGCACGGCGCTGGTGGCATGGCTGTTCGCGCGCAGCCAGGACGCGCGCTATCTGGTGCGCATGGAGGACCTCGACAGCGGCCGCGTGCGCGAGCGCTTCTACGACGAGCAGCTCCACGATCTCGCCGCGCTGGGCCTGGACTGGGACGGCCCCGTGGTGCGCCAGTCGCAGCGCATCGGGCTCTACGGGGACGCCGTGGCCGCCCTGCGCGAGCAGGGGCTGATCTACGAGTGCTGGTGCACGCGCGCGGAGATCCGCGAGGCGGCGTCGGCGCCCCACGGCAGCCTGCCCGGGGGCGCCTACCCCGGGACGTGCCTGCGCCTGACGCAGGCGCAGCGCGCCGGGCGCGAGGCCAGCGGCCGGCCGCCCGCGCTGCGCGTGCGCGCCGGCGCCTCGACGGTGGCCTTCGACGACCGGCTCGCCGGGCGCTTCGCGGGCGTCGTCGACGACTTCGTCGTGCGCCGCAACGACGGCGCCTTCGCCTACAACCTCGCCGTCGTGGTCGACGACGCCGAGCAGGGCATCGGCGAGGTCGTCCGCGGCGTCGACCTGCTCGACTCGACGCCGCGACAGCTGTGGCTGGGCGCGCGCCTGGGACTGCCCGTGCCGCGCCACGCGCACGTCGCGCTGATGCTCGGCCCCGACGGCGCGCGGCTGGCCAAGCGCCACGGCGCGGTGACCCTGGCCGACCGCGCGGCGCGCGGCCAGAGCGCCGACGACGTGCGCGACGAGCTGGCCGCGTCGCTCGCGCTCTGCGCCCGCGGCCAGGCGCTGACCCCGGCGCAGCTCGTCGAGCGCTTCAGCGTGGGCGGCCTGCAGGAGGCGGCATGACGGTCGTGCGGACCTGGCTGCCGATCGGCATCATCGCCGCCGGCTGCGTCCTCGCGGTCGTCACCGGCTTCAGCGACACGGGCGTCGAGGGCGCCGCGCTGCTCGTCGCCGCAGGCCTGTCGGTGTGGCTGCTGAACCTGCTCTACCGCGTCGGCGTCAAGGGCGACCGCGAGCGCGATCAGGAGGACCGGGCGCGCGACTACTTCGACGAGCACGGCTACTGGCCCGACGAGGAGCCAGCGCCGCCGCCCGATCCCCATCGGCAGCCACATCGCCGGAAACCCGTAGATTCCGTGGATGACCGACGGCGTCGTCGCTGAGCTCGCTGCCCAGGCGCGCGCCGCCGGGCGACTCGGCATCGACACCGAGTTCATGGGCGAGGGGCGCTACCGCGCCCTGCTGTGCCTGGTCCAGATCGCCGTGGAGACCGACGACGGCCTGCGCGTCGAGGTCCTCGACCCGCTGACCGAGGACTACGACCCGGCGCCGCTGGCCGCCGTGCTCGCCGACCCGGCGGTCGAGATCGTCGTGCACGCGGGGCGCCAGGACGTCGCGCTGCTGCGGCGCGAGTGGTCGACCGAGGTCACCGCGCTGTTCGACACGCAGGTCGCCGGCGGCTTCGCGGGCCTGCGCGCGCAGCTCGGCTACGAGGCGCTGCTGCACGAGATGGTCGGCGTGCGCCTGCGCAAGAGCGCGTCGTTCACGCGCTGGGACACGCGGCCGCTCAGCGAGGAGCAGATCGGCTACGCGCGCGAGGACGTCCTGCACCTGCTCGAGCTCGCCGACGCGCTGCAGGGCGCGCTGCGCGATCGCGGACGCCTGGACTGGGCGATCGAGGAGTGCCGCGGGCTCGAGGACGCCTCCGACGCGCGCGAGCCCGAAGCGATCTTCAACCGCCTGCCGCGGATCAACTCGCTCGAGCCGTCCCAGCGCGCGGTCGCCTTGGAGCTCGTGCGCTGGCGCGAGGACGTCGCGCGCGAGTCCGATCGCCCCGTCCCCAGCGTGCTGGCCGACGCGGCGCTCGTCGAGGTGGCCAAGCGCCGCCCGGGCTCGCTGGAGCGCCTGGCCCAGATCCGCGGGCTCAACGAGAGCACCCTGCGCCGGCGCGGGCGCGCGATCCTCGAGGTCGTCGAGCTCGGCCGCGCACGCGAGCCGATCCCGGTCGACGGCGACCGCCCCTCCCCCACCGACCCCGGCGACGCGCCGCTGATCGCCCTCGGCGAGGCCCTCGTGCGCGCCCGTGCCGCCGAGTCCGAGCTCGCCTACGAGCTGATCGCCGCGCGCGCGGACCTGCAGCGGATCGTCACCGCGGTGCGCGCGGGCGACGGCGAGGCCGACGTGCGCACGCTGCAGGGCTGGCGGCGCGCGGTCGTCGGCGCCGAGCTGATCGAGCTGCTGCAGGGCCGGCGCTCGCTGCGGGTCGGCCCCGGACGAAGGATCGAGGTCGAAGGCTAGGCACGCTACCCTGCCGAGCATGCGCCGCCTGCTTCCGGTCCTGCTCGTGTGCGCCGTCCTTCCCCTGGCCGCGGGCTGCGGCACGGAGGACAGCGTCAAGAACGCGGTCGATCCCGTCGCCCAGGCGGCGACGAAGACCGCCGACGCCGGCAGCGTCCAGCTGTCGATGACCGGCAAGGTCTCGGCGGCCGGCCAGGAGGTCCCGATCGACGCCACGGGCGCGTTCGACCTCAAGGCCAAGCGCGGCCATCTGCAGCTGACGACCAACGTGCCCGGCAAGGGCGACGTCAGGATCGAGGAGCTGCTCGACGGCCTCGTGATCTACATGCGCAGCGACGCGCTGACGAGCAGCCTGCCCGGCGGCAAGCACTGGATCAAGATCGACCTGCAGGCGCTCGGCAAGAAGTCGGGCATCGACCTCGGCCAGCTCCAGCAGCTCGGCGGCGGGACCGACCCGACGCAGTTCCTGACCTACCTCAAGAAGGCCGGCAAGGTCGAGAAGGTCGGCAGCGAGGACATCAACGGGACGGCGACGACCCACTACCACGCGACGATCGACCTCGACAAGCTCGCCGACTCGGCCGGCGACGCCGGCGCGTCGGTGCGCCAGCTCGAGCAGCTGACCGGCAACAAGACGCTGCCGACCGACATCTGGATCGACGGCCAGGGCCGCGCCCGCCGCCAGAAGATCGAGTACAGCGCCAAGCAGCCGGTGCCGACGAGCGTCAGCTTCACGATCGACTACCAGAAGTTCGGCGTCCCGGTCGACGTCAACAAGCCCGACGCCGGCGACACGGTCGACTTCGCCAAGCTCGTCGGCGGCTGACACCGCGGTCGCGCCCGTTAGGGCACCCTAAGATAGAATGGGCGCGTGCGCTACGAGAGCCTCGAGCACGCCGTCGACCTGCCGCGCGCCGGCGTCTACGCGCGCCAGCTCGCGCGCTTCGAGCGCGACTTCGCGCGCTGGATGGCGACCGACGACGGCCGCCATGCCCTCTGGCGCGCCCGCCGCACCGTTGCGGGCGTGACGCGCGACGGCGTGTCCGCGCGCCGTCAGCCGCGCTGACGGCAGTCCGCGCACAGCCCGCGCACGACGAGCTGCGCGTCGTCGACCGCGAAGCCGGCGGCCTGCGCGGCCGCCATGACGTCGGCGCGATCCAGCGGAGCGTCGACGTCGACGATCACGCCGCACGAGCGGCACACCGCGTGGTGGTGGTCGTCGACGTGCGCGTCCCACACGACGGTGCCGCCCTCGGTCGCCACGCGGCGGATGAGCCCGAGCTGCTGGAGCAGCTCGAGCGCGGCGTAGACGGTCGGCAGCGAGACGCCGGGCATCTGCGCGCTGACATGGCCGAAGACGCTCTCGGCGGTGACGTGCCCGTCGAGCTCGCGCAGCGCGCGGGCGATCGCGAGCCGCTGCGGCGTCACCCGCAGCCCGCGGGCGCGCAGGGCATCGCTCAAAGAGGTGTCGGCGGTCTGCTGCACGTAAGCGAACGTAGCACAAGCGAATTGCAATCCTCGATGTAGGTGGTAACCTTGAATGACTTGTAATTGCTTGAGATACCGAGGAAGGGTTCCCCAATGGCCACCAAGCAGAGGGTCGCGACAGGCATCCTGGCCGACGACCAGAGCGCCAAGCGCGAGGCGATCGTCGAGCTCCTGACGCGCGCCTACTGGATGGAGATCGAGACCGTCATGAGCTACCTCGCCAACGCGGCTCATCTCGACGGCATCCGCGCCGACGAGATCGCCGAGGCGCTCTCCACCGACGTCGACGAGGAGCTCGGCCACGCGCGCCGCTTCGCCGAGCGCATCAAGGAGCTCTACGGCACCCCGCCGGGCTCGATGGAGTTCACCGCCGAGCAGGGCTACCTGCAGCCGCCGGCCGATGCGACCGACGTCCTCGCCGTCATCGACGGCGTCATCGAGGCCGAGGCCGGCGCCATCGACCACTACATGCGCATCATCGAGGCGTGCGACGGCGTCGACTGGGCCACGCAGGACATGGTCGTCGAGATCCTGCGCGACGAGGAGGCCCACCTGCGCACCTTCGAGCGCTACCGCCGCGAGTTCGAGTAGACGTCATCGGCGGCCGGGCGCGCGCAGCAGGGTCTGGCCGACCCACCCCCCGCGCGGCGCGCCCGGCGGGATCGCCCAGACGCCCGAGCCGACGTGCTTGATGTACTCGTTGAGCGCGTCGCTCGAGCCGAGCTGGCGCTGGACGCGCACGAACGCCTCCGGGTCGCGCTGGAACGAGAGGAAGAACAGGCCGGCGTCGAGCTGGCCGAGGCGGTCGTCGAGCCCGTCGGTGAACGAGTAGCCTCGGCGCAGCAGCGCGGCGCCGCCGTTGGTGGAGGGCGCCGCCAGGCGCACGTGGCTGTCGGCGGGCAGCCGGCCGACGTGCAGGGTCGCGAACTCGTCGCGCTCGCCCAGCGGCGCGCCCGACGCCTTGTGGCGCCCGATCGTCTGCTCCTGGTCGCCCAGCGACGTGCGGTCCCAGACCTCGATGAGCATGCGGATGCGGCGCGCGACGAGGTAGGTCCCGTCGCGCAGCCACGCCGGCTCGCCCGACCGGTCGCCGGCGACCCAGACGTGGCGATCGAGCGCCTCGACGTCCTCGGCCTTGAGGTTGGCCGTGCCGTCCTTGAAGCCCATGAGGTTGCGCGGCGTCGCCTGCGCGCGGCTGGTCGACGACGTGCGCCCGAAGCCCAGCTGCGACCAGCGCACGGTCACCGCCCCGCGCCCGATCCGCGCGAGGTTGCGCACGGCGTGGAAGGCGACCTGCGGGTCGTCGGCGCAGGCCTGAACGCATAGGTCCCCGCCGCTGCGCTCGCGGTCGAGCTCGTCGCCGGGAAGCGCAGGCAGGTCGCGCAGCGCCGCCGGGCGCAGGTCGGCCAGGCCGAAGCGCTCGTCGAAGAGCGACGGGCCCAGGCCGAGGGTGACGGTCAGGCGCGCCGGCGTGAGCCCGAGCGCCTCGCCGGTGTCCTGCGGCGGCGCGAGCGCCTCGTGGTTGGCGTCGCCGACCAGGCGCCCGGAGGTCATCCGCTCGGCCGCGCGCGACCAGGCGCGCAGCAGCTCGCGCAGGTCGTCGGCGCGCAGCCCGTCCTCGACGTCGAAGGCGGCGAAGTGCAGGCGATCCTGCGCCGGCGTGGCGATGCCCGCCTGATGGCGCCCGTGGAACGGGACGGTCTGGTCGGCCGGGCTCGTCGAGCCGTCGTCGGTCTCACGGCCGACCACGAAGCCGCCGCCGGCCGCGGCGGCCATCCCCCCACCCGCTGCGGACGCGAGCAGGGCACGGCGCGTGAGACGCGCCATCGCTATCCCGAGAGCGCCCTCGCCGGCGCCTGCGACAGCGGCTCGGCCAGCGCGTCGATCACCTCGCTGAGCCGGCGCACCTGGGGCTTGGCGAGCGCGGTGTAGGGCACGAAGCCGTCGGCCCTCTCGTGCGGGCGCAACGCGGCGTCGACGAGCCCGAAGCGGCGCTCGATCTCCGCCACGAGGCCGGGGTCCTTGCCGGCCAGTGCCGGGCGGATGGCGTCGAACGCGGCGCGCGCGCCCTGCACGTTGGCCTGGAAGTCGAGCAGGTCGATGTGCGAGTAGCGCTCCTCCTCGCCCGTGATCTTCGACTTGGAGACCTCGCCGAGCAGCTCGTTGGCGCCGTTGCCGACCTGCGCCGGCTCGAGCTTGACCGTGCGCACGAGGCTCTGCAGCTTGCGCGAGTCGGCCACGAGCCCGTCGGCCAGCCTGGCGGTGCCCGTCGTCGTGTTCTGCACCCACAGCTTGCGCTCGATCGGATGGAAGCCCGTCCACTGCGCCTTGGGGACGTCGTTGGCGCGCGCGTCGATGCGCGGGTCGAGGTCGCCGAAGCTCTCCGCGACGGGCTCGACGCGCTCGTAGGGCACGCGGGCCGTCGCGTAGGCGCGCCGCGCGGCGGCGACGTCGCCGCTGGCCAGCGCGTCGCGCAGCTGCTCGACGCCGGTCACCAGCGACGCCGTCTCGTCCTCGAGGAAGTCGCGGTAGCCCTCGACGCCGCGCTGCAGCTCGGGCGCGAGCGCGACCGCGCTGCGCTTGCCGCTCACGACCAGCGCGGCGTTCTCACGCGTGCCGCCCGGGCAGCGCAGCTGGTAGCGCCCGGGCTGCAGGGTCAGCGAGAAGCGGCCGGTCAGCCCGCTCGTGACGTTCTCGACCTCGGCCAGGGCCCGGTCGCCCTTGACGACCTCGAACTCCGAGACCTTAGACGAGCCCTTGTTGGTGACCACGAACGTCGTCGGCCCGGAGGCGAGCTTCAGGTTGGCCGGCTCGCAGCCGGCGTCGGAGATCGCGACGTTGACGGTCTTCGCCGCGCCCGAGCTGGCCACCGCCGAGCTCGTGCTCTCGCCGCCGCCGAGCGTGCCGACGAGCAGCACGATCGGCGCGGCGACGACCGCGGCGCCGGCGACGGATGCGCGCACGCGCGGGCGCACCGCGTCGGGGACCAGGACGATCGCGAGCATCGGGATCGCGTAGAGCAGCCAGCCCACGACCTCGATGACCGTCGGCTCGGGATGGATGCCGAGGATGCCGGTGATGAGCGACTCCCAGACCGTGCCGGGCCGGACGATCGCGCTCAGGTCGAGCGCCTCGGCCTGCCCGCCGACGACCCAGCCTGCCTCGGCGGCGGTGTGGAGGGCCGACGCGACGAGGCCCGCGGCGACGATGACGAGCACCGCGCCGGTGACGCGGAAGAAGCGCGAGAGGTTCAGGCGCAGGCCGCCGCGGTAGATCCCGAAGCCGAGCGCCAGGGCGACGACCAGGCCGAGCACGACGCCGAAGCCCGCCGGGACGGGATCGGTGGCGTCGTTGAAGGCGGCCAGCAGGAAGACCGAGGTCTCGAAGCCCTCGCGCAGGACGGCGAGGAACGCCATCGCGACGAGCGCCAGCGCCGAGCCCTGGGCCAGCGCGCCGGCGGCCTGCTCCTGCAGCTGGCCCTTGAGGTCGCGCGCGTGCTCGGTCATCCAGACGATCATGTAGGTGACCATCCCCACGGCGACGAGCGCGACGATCGTCTCGAGGCCCTCCTGCTCGCGGTGCGGAAGCTGGTTGTCGACGATCCGCAGCACGACGGCGACGGCCAGGCAGAGCAGGACGGCGAGGCCGACGCCGGCCCACATCGCGCGCAGCGCGTCGGGGCGGTTCTGCCGGCGCAGGAACGCTGCGATGATGCCCACGATGAGCGCGGCCTCGAGGCCCTCGCGCAGGGCGATCACGAACGTCGTCAGCACGGCTTCCCTCCTGGTCTCCGGTTAGGTGGCCCTAATCAGCGTTAGGAGACCCTAACACGAAGTCCAACCGGGTGGGTTGGGAATCGTGCTTTACCGGTGCCGGTGCACGACGCGCAGCGCCGCCCGCATGCCCTTGGCCGCATGCCCGGGCTTCAGGCACACCAGCCTGTAGGTGCCCGCGCGGCGGAGGGTCACCGTGAAGCGGGCGCGCTCCCCCGCCTCGACGTCCGGGCTGACCGCGCTGCGGTAGCCGCCGGGCCCGCTGAGCCGCAGGTTGTGGGCGTCCTCGCCGAAGTTCGTCATGTTGAAGACGACGCGCCCGGCGTGCACGTTCGGGCGGTAGACGCTGAAGCGGTACTCGCGCATGCCGAGGCCGACGCTCGTGCTCGGCAGCGCGAGTGCCAGCGCTGCGGCAATCGCGATCACGCGACCACCTGCACGCGCCCGACGCGGCGCGCGTCAGGCAGCACCTCGTCGGCGCCGGTCTGCAGCCACTGCTCGAGCAGGCTGGCGTAGACCGCGCGGAAGTCGACGGTGACCTTGAGGTTGTCCTCGTCGTCGAAGGCGTTGAGATCGGGGTAGGGCGTGAGCAGGCCGCCGCGCGCGCGGCTGCCCATGACCCAGGCGATGCCGCCGGCGCCGTGGTCGGTGCCCGCCGACGAGTTCTCCTCGGGCCGCCGGCCGAACTCGGTCCACACGAGCGTCAGCACGCGGTCGGCGATGCCGCGCGCCTCGAGGTCGGCCTGGAAGGCGCTGAGCCCCTGCGACAGCTGGGCGAGGTCGCGCACGAGCGTCGCGGCCTGGTCGTCGTGGGTGTCGAAGTCGCCGGGCGCGTCGACGGTGGCCACGCGGATGCCCAGCGGCAGCGTCAGCAGCGCGGCCAGGTAGCGCAGGTTCTCGGCGAAGCCGTTCGTGCCCTCGCCGTTCTCGCCGCCCGGGTACTGGACCGGGGGCGCGAGCGGATCGGTGTCGGTCTTGGGGTCCTTGACGTAGGGCTTGAGCGTGCGCGCGACGTACTGGCTCTGGCGCGCGGCGGCGAACACCGCGGCCGGCCCGGCCGCGCGCGGGCGCTGCGCGGCGATCGCGGTGTAGTGCTCCATCATGCGGTCCTGCCACTCGCCCCACACCCCGGGCACCCACGACTGGGCGTCGTCGGGCGACTGCACGGCGGCGACCGGGTTGCGCGAGCCCCGCAGCAGCGGCGAGAGCCCGGCGTCCATCGACATCGCCTGGAACGGGTTGTCGGGACCGCCGTGGCGGTCGGTCCAGCGCGCCAGCCACCCCGGCGCGGGGTTCAGCGAGACGAGGCCCGTCTCCCAGAAGTGGCGGCTGTTGAAGTGCGAGAGGTCGGGGTTGGCGTAGTCGATGCCGGGGATGAAGCCGAGCCGCCCGCGGTCGAAGAGGCCCTTCAGGCCGCCGTTGAGGCCCTCGCCGAGCGCCGGGTGCACGCCGAAGCCGGCGCCGAGGTCGATCGGCGCGGTGACCTTCAGCGCGGGGCGCAGATCGGCGTAGCGCCCGTAGGCGCCGGTAGGCACCAGCGTGTCGAGCAGGTCGAGGCCGCCGGGGACGAAGACGTTGACGAGCACCGGCGCGTTGGGCGCGGCCTGCGCGCTGGCCTCGGCGGCCTCGAAGGCGCGCGTGAGCGGCATGGCGCGCGCGGCGTAGAGCGAGATCGTCGCGCCGAGGCCGGCCTGCAGCAGCGCGCGGCGGCTGATCGGGCGCTGGATGCGCGCGCGGCGGTCGGCGTCGGTGCGGGTGAAGTCGTCGCAGTGCATCAGCAGAGGCAGGCGTCGGGGCCGGAGAGCAGCAGGTGGCGCAGGGCCGACTGCGCGAGCTCGGCCTGGTACTGGGGGACGTCGTCGCCGGGCTTGACGTTGATGGTCAGGAAGCGCCGCGCGAGCCCGAGCAGCTCGCGATCGGTGGTCGCGCTCGTCCACGGCCGCCCCGTGGCGGCGCGGGCGTGGGCCACGTGGTCGGCGGGCGTCCACTTCGGGTCGACGGTGCCCTTCGCCACCTTTACCGGCGGGTCCTTGCAGATCCACGTGGCGCACAGGAAGCGCGCGCGCATGGTCGCGGTCGACATCCACGCCGCGCCCCAGTCCCAGCCGGCGACGCTCGGCGGGCTGAACGGCATCTGCCCCATCGTCGAGGTGATCCACGCCCAGTCGTCGGTGTCGACGGCGCGGCCGACGAGGCGCAGGTTGCCGGCGATCTGCACGATCGGCCACTTGACCATGCGCGGGTGGTCGAGCTCTGAGTAGAGCGCCCTGCTGGAGAGGATCTCGCGGACGACCGGCGCGATGCGGTGGTGCGAGCCGACGTAGATGCGCGCCAGGCGCTTGCGCGTGGCCGGCGGCAGCGGCTCGGTGACGAAGAAGTCCCAGAGCTTGCCGACGAGGAACGGCGCGTGCGCGCGGTGGCGCACGACGATCCCGAGCACGTCCTGCCAGTCGAGGCGCCCGCTGTGGCCGAGCAGGGTCTTGCGCCCGTCGTCGTGGCGCTCGGGGTCGTAGGAGATCGTCAGCGGGCGGCCCTCGTGCCAGTTGCCCTTGAACCCGGTGAGCGCGCGGGCGGCCTCGCGCACGTCGCGCTCGGTGTAGCCGCCGGTGACGCCGAGGGTGAACAGCTCCATCAGCTCGCGCGCGTAGTTCTCGTTGGGCTCGCGCTTGTCGGAGTCCACGAGCGAGAGGAACGACTGCATCGCCGGATCGGTCGTCACCGCGCGCAGCAGCTCGGGGAAGATCCCGAGCGCGTGGGCGCGCAGCTTGTTGTTCTGCGCGAGCATCAGCGGCGCGTCCTGGTCGCGCGTGGCGAAGTGGTCGTGCCAGAAGAGCGTGAGCTTCTCCTGCAGCGGGCGCTGGCTGCGGACCATCTTGTCCAGCCACCACAGCACGTCGTGGCCCCACTCGTTGATCGGGTCAAGCGGCTTGCCGTCCGCTCGCGGCGGCGGGCCGACCATGCGCCGCGTGCCGTGCGGCCCGTGCCCGCCGCGGATGAGCCAGTCGATCGCCTGCTCGCGCGAGCGGTGCGCCCAGAAGTCGAGCTCCTTGGGCGTGGCGCCGAAGCCGGCGCGCCAGAGCAGGCGCTCGGCGTGCGCGCGCGACCACCCCCGCGAGCGTCCGTGTCTGGCCATCGGCCCGCGAAGGCTGCCACACGCGGCGGGCGGACGCGTCGTGGAACCTCAGTGGCGGTCGCGGACGTATAGGGGTCGACAACGTCTCGGAGGAGGTCGGGCGATGCGACGGCTGCTGTTCATCGTGTGCTGCTGCGGGCTCTGGCTGGCCGCGCCGGCGGGCGCCGACGGCGCCGGTGGCCCGGTACCGCCGCAGCAGGGCGGCGCGGGGGTCAGCGCGCCGGGCTCGGACCTGGGCTTCGTGGCCGTCTCGGTCGGGCGATCGACGCTCGTCCAGCGCGTGCGGCACGGCACCGGCGCGGTCGAGCGCTACCGCCTGATCGACGGCAGCTTCGGCGTCCCGGGCGTGGCGTACGACGGCTCGGGAACGGGCCTGTCGGCCGATGGCACGACGCTCGTGCTCGCCGACGCGGGCCGTCAGGTGGGCACGCGCACGCGCCTCGTCGTCCTCGACGCGCGCAACCTGCGCCCGCGCGCGCGGATCGTGCTGCCGGGGTTCTTCACCGTCGACGCGATCTCGCCCGACGGGCGCTGGATGTACCTCGTCCACTACACGTCGGCGAGCGACTTCAACCGCTACGAGGTGCGCGCGTACGACCTGCGCACCCGGCGGCTGCTCGCCAAGCCGGTGATCGACCCGCGCGAGCCCGACGAGAAGATGCAGGGCGTGCCCGTCACGCGCGTGATGAGCGCCGACGGGCGCTGGGCGTACACGCTCTACCAGTCGGCCGACGGCGCGCCGTTCATCCACGCGCTCGACACGGCGGGGCGCACCGCCGCGTGCATCGACCTCGACGACCTCACCAACGACGACCTCTCCGAGGCGCGGCTCGTGCTGGCCGGCGGGACGCTGCGCGTCGACGGACCGGCTGGCCCGCTGGCGCTCGTCGACACGCGGACGTTCGCGGTGCGGGCGCCCGCGCCACCGCGAGCGGCCGCGCCCGCGCCGCCGACGCCCGCGGCTGCTCGCGACGACGCCGGCGGCGGCGTCCCGTGGGAGCTCGCGCTGGTGGCGCTCGTGCCGTTGGTCGGGCTCGCGGTGGTCAGTCACCGGCGCCGGCGGCGCGTCGCAGCGAGGCACTGAGGGCAACGAGCCCGGTTGGTGGCGCCTGCGCTGGCGGGTCCGCGTGCGCGGCGGCTGCGCATGGCGGTCGCAGTTCGCGCGCGTGCTGCAACACCCCACGCCCCGCGCACGAGGGGTGGGCTCCCTTGACCCGGATAATCCTGGTCAAGGTCGCCCACCCCTCTGACGCGCCCGCCAAGGTGTTGCGAAACGCGCGCGGTTCCGCGCCCGGCGCGCGCGCCCCGCACCCGATCCCCTCGGTGCCCTGGCAGCGCGGCGCCGCCAGCGTCACTCAGAGGGCGCCGCCGCCAGCAGCTCCTCCAGATCCAGCTCGTCCCCGAACTGGCCCCGCATGTGCCCCTGCTCGTCGACCGGCCACTCCTCGGCGGGGCGATCCCAGCACAGCTCGACGTCGTTGCCGTCGGGGTCGCTGACGTAGATCGCCTCGTGGGTGCCGTGGTCGGCGGTCTGGCGCAGCGGCCAGTCCGCGGCGCGCAGGCGGCGCAGCGCGTCGGCCAGGCCGGCGCGCGTCGGGTAGCGGATGGCGACGTGGTGCAGGCCGGTGACGCCGTCGGGCTGGGGCGCGCCACCCGCCGACTTCCAGGTGTTGAAGCCGAGGTGGTGGTGATAGCCGCCGGCCGAGACGAAGAGCACGTCGCCGGTCGTCCCCCATCCAGGCACGCCGCGCGCCTCGGCGACGACCTCGAAGCCGAGCACGTCGACGTAGAAGGCGCGAATGCGATCGATGTCGGCCGTGCGCAGGTGGACGTGGCCGATCGTCACGCCCGGGTCGATGGGGCGCGGGCTGGACGCGACGGGCCGGATGGTGCCCTGGGGGCGCTCGGGTGACGTGCTCATGGCGACACGATCTCACGCCGCGTCGGCGCCCGGCGACGCGAATACGCTGTGGCGCGTGACCACCCCACGCCCCGGCCAGCCGGCGCGCGGAACGCAGACGGGCAGGCCGCTGCTCGTCGCCTTCGATTTGCTCGGGCGCCGCTGGGCGCTGCGCGTGCTGTGGGAGCTGCGCGAGGAGCGCCTCGGCTTCCGCGCGCTGCAGTCGCGCTGCGACGACATGTCCTCGAGCGTCCTGCGCGATCGCCTGCGCGAGCTCGCCGGCAGCGGGATCGTCGCCGTCGACGATGCCGGCCGCTACGGCCTCACCGACGACGGGCGCGAGCTGCTGCGCGCGCTGCAGCCGCTGTCGCGCTGGGCCGACGAGTGGGGCGCGCGGGCCGGGCGCTGACGCTACGGTTCCTGCGTGCTGGCAGGGCTCCGCCGCCACCCCGGTGCGGCGTTCGCCACCGTCGTGGCGGTCGTCATCCTCGCCATTCCGATCGGGTTCTGGCTCGTCCTGCGCAGCCTGCGATCGGACCCCGACCCGCCGCTCGAGTCGGCGCAGGCGATGGCGCACCGCCTGCTGCGCGGCACCGAGAGCATCGACACCGACGCGCGCGGCCCCGACCGGATCGTCTTCCGCATCGTCCACCAGCGCAGCGACGGCGACGTCGCCAGCACGATGGTTCCGACGAACACCGGCGTCGCCGTCTGCATGCGCGGCGATCGCGCCGTCGACGCCGCGCGCTTCTCCTACCTGCAGTTCCGCCCGGCGTGCCAGGGCGGGCGCGTCTATCTTCGCCCGATCTAGCGCTTGACCGCCACCAGCGAGACGCTCTCGACCCCGTAGGTGCTGCAGGCGTCGAGCGCGCGGTCGGAGATGAAGCGGTAGTCGTTGCCGCGCACCAGGCCGACCTCGAAGCCGGCGGCCTCGATCGTCTCGACGTAGTTCGCGCGCGGGATCGCGCCCGCGATGCAGGCCGCCCAGAGCTCGACGTTGCGCCGCGTCGTCTCCTTCAGCGCCGTGCCGCTGACGATGTCCGCGAGCCCGAGCCGCCCGCCCGGGCGCAGCACGCGCGCCGCCTCGGCGAAGACGCGGCTCTTGACCACCGAGAGGTTGATGACGCCGTTGGAGATGACCGCGTCGAACGTCGCGTCCTCGAAGGGCAGCTGGTCGATGCTCGCCTCGGCGAAGCTGACCTGCGCGAACCCGTCGCGGTCGCGCAGCCGCTCGGCCTTGGCGAGCTGCTCGCGCGTGAAGTCGACGCCGACGACGCGCCCCCACGGCCCGACCTGCACCGCGGCGCAGAAGACGTCGGTCCCCGACCCGGAGCCCAGGTCGAGCACGGCCTCGCCCGGGGCGAGCGCCGCCAGGTCGAGGTGGTAGCCGACCCCGGCGAACGAGGCGAGCGCCTCGCTCGGGATCGCGTCGAGCAGGTCGCCCGGGTAGCCGAGGTGCTCGGCGAGCGGGCGGCCGACTTCGAAGTGAAGCTCGGCCTCCTCCTCGCGCGCGACCTGGCCGTACATCTCCTTGACCTTCGCCTCGAGCTCGCCGGCGTCGACCAGCGTGCTCGCGTCGGCTTGTGGCAGCGCGGCGGCGCGCGCCATCTCGTCGTTCTGCGCAGTGCTCATGGACCCCCCATGTGCCGAATTCGGACCCAGGGAGCTTGCCCGAGCCAGCGAGGCCGCTGTGTGCTTCACGTCACTCGACGGCGCAGCCACGCCGCGAGCTCGTGCGCCCCGCTGCGCTCGGCGGCCGCTGCGGCGGTGAGGTCGTCGTGCCCGACCCACGCCGGGTCGGCGCCGCGGTCCAGCAGCAGCTCGGCGGTCTCGCGTTGCCCGCCGTGCCCGGCGCACCACAGCGCGTTGTCGAGGTCCTCCTGCGTGGGCGAGGCCTGCGCGAGCTCGTCGCGGACGCGGTCGGCCAGCCCGAGCGCGGCGGCCTGCCAGAGGTTGGTGTGCGCGCCGCGTTCCAGCAGCCGGCGGGCGGCCTTCCACTGACCGAAGGCAACGGCGTCGGCCATCGGCGTGCCGCCCCCGATCACGGCGCCGTCCGCCTCGATGTCGGCGCCGGCGTCGAGCAGCGCGTCGAGTGCCTCGACGTCGTCGCTGCTGGCCGCCCAGTGCAGCGGCGTCTCGGTGTGCCAGCCGGTGAAGCGGGCGTTGACGTCGGCGCCGGCGGCGACCAGTGCCGCGATCTTCGCGCCCGCCTCGGGCACGTGCCCCGGCCAGTCGGTCACGACGTGCAGCAGCGTTCGCGACCGCGCACGCCCGGGGTCGCCGATCCGCGCATTCGCGAGCTCCGGGCGCTCGGCCAGGAGCCGGCGCAGCGATGCGGCATCGCCGGTGCGGATCGCCTCGGCGACCTCGGCGTCCAGCTCGCCGGTGCCCGACGGCTCGGATGGCCGATCGGCGCCGGCGAGCGCCGCGGCGCGGTCGGGGTAGTCCTGCATGCGAACGATCCGCCCGTCGCGCACCGTGACGACGATGCAGGCGCGCCCGACGTCCACGAAGACGCGCTCGTCGTCGACGGCGACGACGTCCTCCAGGACGGCGACGACCCCCTCGCGCTGGCGCTCGGACAGCCTGGCGAGCACCTCCTCGCGATCGTGGCAGTCCCACTCCCCGGGCTCGAGCCACAGCCACTGCACGTCGGGATCCATGACGCGGCGCAGCGCGTCCCAGTCGCCGCGCAGGAACGCCTCGAAGCCTGCCCGCACGAGCCGGTCGTTCCCGGTGCTCACCGGGCCAGTATCGGGCTCGGCTTGGTGCGCTGGGAGGCGACGATGTGGTGCGCGAGGTGCGCGGCGTCGTCCTTGACCCATCCCAGAAGGGCCGAACCTCGCGTGTGCTGCCACGGCAGCCCCAGGAAGTACAGGCCGGGCGATGCGGTGACGCCGCGCTGATGCGCCAGGCGGCCGTCCTCGTCGAACACCGGGACCTTGACGAGGGAGTGGTCGAGGGCGAATCCGGTGGCCCAGATGACCGTTGTCGGGGTGATGCTGCTGGCGTCGCTGAAGCGCACCTCGGAATCGGAGGCGTCGACGGCGCGGCCGTGGAGGTGGATGCCATGCCGGCGGCGCGCGGCGCGCGGGCTGGATCCGATCAGCGTGTCGCGGTGTTGCATGCGCTGACCGATCCTCGATGCGGTGGTCTTGCCCATCAGGCCGGTGGCTTGGAGGTAGCGGAAGAGGTCGCGGCCGAGGATGCGCTGGGGCAGCGGCGTTTGTCGCGAGCCGATCGAGAGGTGCACCTGGTGGAAGCGGGCGAGCTCCTCGGCGATCTGAAAGCCAGTGTTGCCCCCGCCGACGACGAGCACCGGGCCCGCCGGAACGTCCTGCGGTCCGCGGTACTCGGCGCTGTGCAACTGCACGATGTCGGGGGCCACCCGGTCGGCCAGCTCGGGCACGCGTGGGACTTGGAACGGGCCGGTGGCGATGACGACCTGGTCTGCTTCGTAGGTTCGATCGTCGAGTTCGACCAGGTAGCGGTCGTCGCCAGGCCGGACGGCACGGACCGCGCTGTTGAGCTCGACGGGCAGCTCGAAGTCGCGCGCGTAGTCGGTGAGGTAGGCGACGACGTCGTCGCGACCGGGGTAGGCGTCCGGATGGCCAGGGAAGGCGCGACCCGGGAGGCTGTCGTAACGCACGGGGGTGAACAGCCGCAGCGAGTCCCACCTCGCGCGCCACGCCGCCGCCGGCGCATCGGCCGCTTCGAGGATCGTGAAGCGATGCCCTTGCTGAGCGAGGAGGTACCCGATGACCAGCCCGGCCTGGCCGCCGCCGACGATGATCACCTCGCGCCAGTCGGTCGGCGCTGAGGAGCGGCGTGTCACGAGACCCCCGCAAGAATGGGGATGCGGGGAGACGATTCGTCCTGGTCTGTGGTGTCTGCGGCATCGCCGGGGGGCGCGCACCAGCACGAGGCGCAGGCACAGGCGGTGACGTACCCGACCTCGCTGGCGACCGCGACGTGCTCGGGTTGCGGGCTGCGCTTGATGGCGAGCGCGGCGATGGCGCCGACCGCGACGAGCGCCGCGCCGATCGCGACGGCGGGATTCATGCCATCGACGAACTGCTGACCCGAGCTGTAGCCGCCCCGGGCCGCGAACACCGCCGCGAGCACGGCGACGCCGAACACGCCGCCGAGCTCGCGGATCGCGTTGTTGGCGCCCGATGCCTGTCCCTCCTCGTCGCGGCGGACGGAGGACAGGATGACGTTCGCGACGGGCGCGAAGAACAGCGCCATGCCGAGGCCCGAGAGGGCGAACGGGCCGATGAACTCGACGTACGGGGTCGTCGGCGTCGAGACCGCCGCGATCCAGGCGAGACCGATGGCCTGCAAGGCCAGGCCGACTCCCATCAGCCGATGGCCGCCGATGCGGTCTGAGACCGCGCCCGCGATCGGCGCGACGAGCATCGGCATCGCCGTCCACGGCAGGATCCGCAGGCCCGACTGAAACGGCGATAGGCCCTGCACGACCTGGAAGAACTGCGAGATGAAGAAGATCGCGCCGAACATCCCGAAGAACATGAACAGGCTGGCGATGTTGGCCAGCGCGAAGGTCCGGTTGGCGAAGAAGCGCATCGGGAGCATCGGGTGCTCGGCGCGCAGCTCCCACTGAACGAAGGAGACCAGCAGCGCGCCGCCGACGACGAAGGCAGCGACGATCTGCGGTGACGTCCAGCCGACCTCGTTGGCGCGGACCAGACCCCAGACGATCCCAACGAGCCCGGCGCTGGCCAGGCCCAGGCCCAGCAGATCGAATGTGGCGACCGGCCCGCGCGTCTCGTCGAGCCGCAAGCGGATGAGCGGAACGAGCAGCACCCCGATCGGCACGTTCAGCCAGAAGATCCAGTGCCAGGACAGCCCGCTGACCACCGCGCCGCCGACGAGCGGCCCAAACGCGACGGCCAGACCGCTGATCCCGCCCCAGATGCCCAACGCCAGCCCGCGCCGACCCGCGGGCACAGCCGCAGACAGGACGGTCAGCGTCAGCGGCATGACGATCGCGCCGCCCACACCCTGAGCGGCCCGAGCGACGTCGAGCGCCACGATCGACGGTGCCAGCGCGGCCGCGGCGGACGCCGCCGTGAAGATCGCGATGCCGATCGCCAACAGCCGCCGGCGCCCGAACCGGTCGCCCAGGGCGGCTCCTGTCAACAGCAGCACCGCGAACGTCAGCGTGTAGGCATTGACCGTCCACTGAAGACCGCTCAGGCTCGCGTGCAGGTCCTCGCGAATCACCGGGATCGCGGTTGTCACGACGAGGTTGTCGAGCGTGACCATGAACACCGCGACCGAGGTGATCGCCAGCGTCCACCATGCCTTGGGCGTCATTCGCTCCCCGACTGCGGTCGAGTCGGGCGCCACGCCGTCAGCCAAGGCGCTCACGGCGTCACGTTGAAGGAGAACATCATGCCGCTCTCGTGGTGCTCGGCGATGTGGCAGTGCGCCATCCAGCGGCCGACGTTGGTGATGTCGAGCAGGATGTCGACCGTCTCCCCGGTCCGCACCAGCACCGTGTCCTTCCACACCAGGTTGGGCTCGACGGTCCCGTCGCGGCTGAGGATCAGAAAGCGGCCAGCCCCGTGCACGTGGAACGGGTGGTGCATCGGATGGTCTCCGGCCAACTCGTTCAGGAGCCGGATCTTCACTTGGTCGCCGACTCTGAATCGCCAGTCGATCGCCGCGTTCTCATCGCCCGTCGCGCGGTCGATCAGCTTCCAGCGCATGTTGGCAGGGGTCGTCATCCGGTTGACCTCGACCATGTCGTCTTCCCACTCGATCCCGCCGGCCGCCGCGTGGTCGTGGCCGCTCGCATCGCCCTCATGGTCGTGGCCGTCGTGCTCGTGGCCGCCTGCGGCCTCGGCTACGAGCTGGGACGGCAGCAGCTTCATTCCGCACTCCGGGCAGTGGCCGGGCTGTTCGCTGACCACTTCGGGGTGCATCGGGCAGGCGTAGACGATCGGCCCATCTCCCTCCGGGACACCCAGGTCCATCTCGGCGATGAAGGCCAGTCGCTTGTCCGGCTCGGCCTCCACATACGGCGCGATCCGCTGGCGCTCGGCGACCATGTCGGCGTTGGTGCGCAAGACCTCGAACTGCGGCTCCAGCGACGACTCGGCGCGATCCTCCGCGACGGCGATCGCAGCCAGCGGATGGACCCGCTCGGGCGTGTGGTGCTCCAGCGCCAGCTCGCCGGCCCGGTCGAAGAGGACGTCGATGACCACTCGCTCCGACGGAGCCAGCACCACGTTGTCGACGAACTGCTCGCGCTCGACATGGCCGCTGTCGCCGCCGACGAGCTTGATCCGCGCGTCCGGCAGCGCGACCCTGAACACCCGCGTGTTGGCGGTGTTGGTCAGGTAGAAGCGGACGACCTCGCCCAGCCGGGCGGTCAGCGTGAGATCCGGCTCACCGCTCACGAGCAGCAGGTCGCCGAATCGGCCCATCGCCGCGTGGGTCGTCTCGGTGCGGCTGAACGGTGCGACTCTGCCGTCCTCCAGCAGGATGTCGTCGAGGGTGAGGATGACCTCGCGGTTGGCCGGCGGCCAGTAGTCGGGGTCCGCCGGCTCGACCAGCACGTTGCCGTACAGCCCCATCTCCTGGCCGTAGTCCTCGCGGATGTGCGGGTGATACCAGTACAGCCCGGGATCGGGGAACGCGACGCGAGCAGCGAACCTCTCGCCCACGGCCATCGGCTGCTGCGTCTCGTGCGTTCCGTCGTAGCGGTTCTCAAGCCGCAGCCCATGCCAGTGGACCGTGGCCTCCGTGTCGCCCTGGTTCTCGACGTTGACGACGACCTCCGAGCCCTCCTGCACCTTCAACGTCGGCCCGGGGATCGAGCCGTTGTAGGCCAGCATCCGCACCCTCGCGTCGCCGAGCTGCTTGGCCACCGGAGCGATCCGCAGGTCGAGCTGGTCACCATCAGACAGCTCGACAAGCTCGGGCGCGCGGGCCTCGGGAAGCCCCGCGGCCTCTGTCGGGAAGTGATCTGGAGTCGTGCTCATGTCGCTCTCCCGTGATCCAGCGTGGCGGTGCCGCGGCCTCTTGGCGGTGGGCGGCGATCCCGATGCGCTGCTGCGCCGGGGCTTCGGCCGCCTGCACTACCGCGGGCATCCATCTCGTCCCTCTCGCCCGGCCTGACGGCGCCCTAAGCACCGCGGGTGGCATCCCTTGGATCACCGCCCCGAAAGACAACTCCCAAAGCGGCAACCAGGCCAGGCACACGGCGCGAAGCGATCTCTCGGACCGTGACGCCGCGCTCTCGTTCTCGACCGACTGTACTCGCACCTGGAGGGCGAGCTCCAAACCGGGCGCGGCAACGCGCGGCGCCGCCTGGCACCAGCCCCCAACCGGGTGGTCTCGCCGCGCGGCACCCGCCCGGCAGATGGGACCAACACGGGCGAGATACGGGCCGGCCCGACGTGCGCGGCCGACCGCGAGTGCCGGACGCAACTGAGAACAGCCGGCCCTACTTGATCTGGTCGTAGACCTTGAACAGCGGCAGGTACATCGAGATGACGATGAACCCGACGATGCCGCCGACCACGACGAGCATGACCGGCTCGAGGATCGAGGTCAGCGACTTGACGGCGGCCTCGACCTGGTCCTCGTAGAAGTCGGCGATCTTGGAGAGCATGCTGTCCAGGGCGCCGGTCTCCTCGCCGACGGCGACCATCTGGGCCACCATGCCGGGGAAGACCGAGGCGTGGCGCAGCGGCTCGGCGATGGTGCCGCCGCGCTTGACGGACTCGATGACGTCGGCCATCGCCTTCTCGACGACGTGGTTGCCGGCCGTCTTGGCGGTGATGTCCAGGGCGGCGAGCAGCGGGACGCCGGCGGCGACGAGCGCCGAGAGCGTGCGCGACCAGCGCGCGAGAGCGACCTTCTGGACGATGTCGCCGATCTTCATCGGCGTGCGCAGGCGGAAGGCGTCCCACTTCGGGCGGCCCCACTCGCTGCGCTTGAACTTGCGGAAGGCGTAGGTGATGCCGAACGAGACGATGATGAAGGCCCACCACTCGCCCTTGATCGCGTTGGACAGCGCGACGGTGACCTTGGTGATCGGTGGCAGGTCGCCGCCGAACTGCTTGAAGACGCCGACGAAGACGGGGACGAGGAAGGTCACGAGCGCGATCAGCACGATCAGCGCGAAGGTCATGATGACCCCGGGGTAGACCATCGCCGACTTGATCTGCCGGCGCAGGGAGTCCTCCTTCTCGAGCTGGTCGGCGACGCGGATGAGCGACTCCTCCAGCACGCCGCCGGTCTCGCCGGCGCGGGTCATCGCCACGAACAGCGGCGAGAAGACCTTCGGGTGGCGCTCCAGCGCGCCGCTGAGCGGCAGGCCCGCCTCGACGTCCTTGCGCACGTCGGCGATGACGTCGGCCAGCAGCTTGTTCTCGGTCTGGGCCTCGAGCACGTAGAGCGCCCGCAGGATCGTCATGCCCGAGCTGATCATGGTCGCGAGCTGACGGGTGAGGATCGTCAGATCGGTCGCCTTGATCCGCTTCATGAAGTCGAGCGAGATCTCCTTGGAGGCGTGCTTGGCCTTGATGTCCAGGACGATCAGCCCGCGCGCCTTCAGCTGGTCGGCGACGACCTGCTTGGAGTCGGCGTCAACCTCCCCGGTGGCCTTCGCCCCGGTGAGGTCCATCGCCTTGAAGACGTACGCGGCCATGCGAGTCAGGCGGCGGCCATGCCGCCGAAGCCGAGGAGCCTGCGCAGCTCCTCCGGCGTCGAGGAGCGCGTCTCGGCGAGGCGCTGGGTGATCTTGTTGGCGCGGATGAGGCCGGCGAGCGCGGCGTCCATGGTCTGCATGCCGACGCCCGAGCCGGTCTGCATCGCCGACGGGATCTGGTGGGTCTTGCCCTCGCGGATGAGGTTGCGCACGGCCGGCGTGGGCACGAGCACCTCGCAGGCCACGATGCGCCCGGCGCCGTCGGCCGTCGGCAGCAGCTGCTGGGTCATGACGCCCATGAGCGCGACCGAGAGCTGCACGCGGACCTGGGCCTGCTGGTGGGCCGGGAAGACGTCGATGACGCGGTCGATCGTCTGCGGCGCGCTCTGCGTGTGCAGCGTGGCGAAGACGAGGTGGCCGGTCTCGGCCGCGGTCAGCGCGGTGGAGATCGTCTCGAGGTCGCGCATCTCGCCGACGAGGATGACGTCGGGGTCCTGGCGCAGGGCGGCCTTCAGGGCCAGGCCGAAGGACTGCGCGTCCGAGCCGACCTCGCGCTGGTTGACGACGCACTTCTTGTGGCTGTGGAGGAACTCGATCGGGTCCTCCACCGTCATGATGTGCTCTTCGCGCGTGGCGTTGATCTCGTCGATCATCGCGGCCAGCGAGGTGGACTTGCCCGAGCCGGTCGGCCCGGTGACGAGCACGAGGCCGCGCGGCTTCTTGGTGAAGTCGTGCACGGCCGTCGGCAGCCCGAGGTCGTCGATCGAGACGATGTCGGCCGGGATCAGGCGGAAGGCCGCGCCGATCGCGCAGCGCTGGAAGTACGCGTTGACGCGGAAGCGCGCGTGGCCGGGCACCGAGTAGGCGAAGTCGATCTGCCAGTCGGTCTCGAGCTTCTGGCGCTGGTCGTTGGTGAGGATCGAGTAGACGACCTCGCGGCATGTCGGTCGGCGAAAGCCGGGGGTAGCCCTCGACGCCCACGAGCCGTCCGCGGACGCGGACCATCGGCGGCGCACCGGCGGTGATGTGCAGGTCGGAGGCGCGACGCGCCACGACGTCCATGAGCAGGTCGGCGAAATCGAAGTTCATCGCCACGCGAATCGGACGTTCGGCCACGCCGCTTGAGCCGCGGCGGACGGACGTCCGAAGGCCCTCGCCTAGCCGCTGGAGGTCACGCGATAGACCTCGGCGATCGAGGTGCGCCCCTGCCGGACCTTCTCGAGGCCGTCCTCCTGCAGGCGGCGCATGCCCTGCCGGATGGCGACCTCGGCGATGCGGTCGGCCGTCGCGCGCTCGATGGCGAGCGTGCGGATCTCCTCGCTGACCGTCATGACCTCGTAGAGGCCGATGCGCCCGCGGTAGCCCGAGCCGCCGCAGCGCGTGCAGCCGACGGGCTCGTAGGCCTCGACGTCGGCCAGCGTCGGGTAGCCGTGGTCGCGCATGACCTCGGCGGTCAGGATCGTGCGGCGCTTGCAGTGCTGGCACAGCGTCCTGGCCAGCCGCTGGGCGACGATGCAGTCGATCGCGCTGGCGACGAGGAACGGCTCGATGCCCATCTCGATCAGGCGGGTGATCGCGCCGGGCGCGTCGTTGGTGTGCAGTGTCGAGAGGACGAGGTGGCCGGTGAGCGCGCCCTCGACCGCGATCTGCGCGGTCTCGCGGTCGCGGATCTCGCCGACCATGATGATGTCGGGGTCGGCGCGCATCATCGCGCGCAGGCCGCTGGCGAAGGTCAGGCCGGCGCGTGGGTTGACCTGGACCTGCGTGATGCCGTCGATCTGGCGCTCGACCGGGTCCTCGATCGTGATGATGTTCTTCTCGGGCGTGTTGACCTCGCCGAGCGCCGCGTACAGCGACGTCGACTTGCCCGAACCGGTCGGGCCGGTCACGAGCACCGCGCCGTAGGCCTGGCGGAAGGCGCGCTCGAAGCGCTCGCGCTCGCCGTCGGCCATCCCCAGCTTGCCCAGCTCGGGAACGCCGGAGGACGTGTCGAGGATGCGCATCACGATCGACTCGCCGTGGACGCTGGGCAGCGTGACGACGCGCAGGTCGACGTGGTGGCCGTCGATGGTCACCCCGACGCGGCCGTCCTGCGGGACGCGCCGCTCGGCGATGTCGAGGTCGCTCATGATCTTCACGCGGCTGATGACGCCGCTGACCATGCGCCGCGGGACGGTGGCGGAGTCCTGCAGCACGCCGTCGATGCGGAAGCGCACGCGCAGCTCGTGCCCGTCGGGCGAGAGGTGCACGTCGGAGGCGCCCTGCTCGACGGCCTGGGCGACGATCCCGTTGACGAGCTTGATGATCGGCGCGTCCTCGGCCGACTCGAGCAGGTCGACGACCTCGGCGGCGCCGTGCTCCTCCTCCTCCTCGAAGGTCGCCGACTGCACGACGTCGTCCAGGCGCGTCAGGCGCGCGATGAGCGCCGCGATGTCCTCGCGCGAGGCGACCGCGGGGCGCACCTCGTAGCCGGTCATGAGCGCGATGTCGTCGACGGCCAGCACGTTGGCCGGGTCGGCCATCGCGACGAGCAGCGCGCGGTCGCCGATGAACTGCACGGGCACCGCGTCGTAGCGCTTGGCCGCCGCCGAGGAGATGAGGTTGGCGGCGCCCATGTCGACGCGGAAGACGGCGAGGTCGAGATGGTCCAGGCCGTTGCGCTCGGCGATCGCGCGGGCGAGCGCGTCCTGCGTGAGGGCGCCGGCCTGGAGGAGGGTCTCCTCGGGCGTCGCGCCGCCGGCGCGCGCGGCCTCGATGGCCTCCTCGACGCGATCGCGCGCGACGAGCCCGAGCTCGACGATGACGTCGGTCAGGAAGCGCGGCCCGCCGTTGCGGGTCTGCGGCGCGGTGATCCCGTCCCAGGCCTCGGCCGATCGCTCAGCGGCCAGCGCCTCGCCCGCGGCCGTGGCCGGCACGACCGGGCGCAGGTGGGGATGTTCGGAGGAGTCATCGGGGTGGGGAACGTCGTCGCGCGCGGCCTGCCTCATCACGTCGAGGGGAGCGGCCCGGCCGGTCCAGCCCACGAAGCTGAGGGCACCCTGCTGCACGAGGATCTCGAGGCCGTCGATCACCTGGGACCCACGGCGCTGCGCCTCCTGCAACAGCTGGGTGCCGCCCGCCCTGTAGACAAGGTCGACCACGCACGCGTATTCACCGATGGCATCGGCGTTCAGGGGCAGTTCCTTGAACGTCGTCAACGGATCGGCGAGCCCCACAGACGTGCAGTTGACGAGCAGTTCGGCCGGCGCGGGCGCGTCGACGGCCTCGACGTCGAGATCGGCCGCCAGGACGCGCGCCCTCTCGGGGCTCCGGTTCCAGACCCTCACGGTGGCGCCGGCCTGCGCCAGCGCGTAGGCGGCCGCGCGCGCCGAGCCTCCGGCGCCGAGGATCTGGGCGCTGCGCGGGCGCCGATCGCCCAGCGCGGCGAGCAGGCCCGGGGCGTCGGTGTTGTCGGCGGCGAGCGCGCCGTCCTCGAAGCGCAGCATGTTGGCCGCGCCGATCGCGCGGGCGGCCGGGCTGGCCTCGTCGGCCAGCGCCAGCGCGGCCTCCTTGTGCGGGATCGTGACGTTGGCGCCGACGAAGCCCGCGGCCGGCAGCGCGCGCACGGTCTCGGCGAAGAGCTCGGGCGGCACGGGCAGGTGCTGGTAGCGCCAACCGTCGAGCCCGACGGCGCGCAGCGCGGCGTTGTGCATCGCCGGCGAGCGGCTGTGGGCGACCGGCCAGCCGAGGACGCCCAGGCGCGTCAGGCCCAAGGACCGACGCCGCCCAGGCGATCGATCGAGATGTGCACGACGACCCCCGGCGGCGGCTCGTCCATGGGCGGGAACTTCACGTCGGGCCCCAGGTAGGTGTGGGCCAGGCGCTGCAGCAGCTCCGGGCCTCCCCCCTCCTCGATGCGCGCCCGGCCGTGGACGACGAGGTACTCCTTGAGGCCGATGCCGCTGGTCTCGGTGCCCTCCATCGACAGCGTGACGCGCGGGTCGCGGCGGATGTTGTCGAGCTTGCGCCGCGGCCCGAGCGAGGCGAAGACGAGCTCTGCGTCCTCGAGGCCGACCCACACGCAGCTGACCTGCGCGCTGCCGTCCGGGTTGGTCGTCACGAGGTGCGCGAGCGCATCGGAGTCGAGGATCGCGCGCGCCTCGTCGGGTATGTCGGTCAGCATCGTGAGGGGTCCTTGCCGCCGCGCTTCTTGCGGGCCGCATTGTACGCCGCGACGTCCTTCTGGAACTGCGCGTCGGTCGTGCTGAACGCGTGCGCGCCGTTGCCGCACGGCTTGACGACGTAGAACAGGTACTTGACGCTCGCGGGATCGGCCGCCGCCTCGATCGACGCGCGCCCCGGGTTGCCGATCGGCGTCGGCGGCAGGCCCTGGACCTTGCGTGTGTTGTAGTCCGAGTTGGTCTGCAGCTCGGACTCCTTCAGCGGCCTGGTCCAGTTGCTCAGGCGGTAGCGCAGCGTGGCGTCGATGCCGAGCGGGATGCCCTTCTGCAGGCGGTTGTAGATCACCGCGGAGATCAGGCGGCGGTCCTTGGGCACGAGCGCCTCGCGCTCGATCATCGACGCGATGATGAGCACGTCGTAGCGGCTGAGGTGCTTGCGGCGCGCGCGCCTGAGGTCGACCTCGTCGAACTGGCGCTTGAAGTTGCGCACCTGCAGGCTGACGAGCTGGCGGGCGGTCGCCGTGCGGCTGCGCAGCTGGTAGGTGTCGGGGAACAGGAAGCCCTCGAGGCCGCGCGTGCCCTTCGGTGCGCCGTAGGTGCGCGGGTTGAGCAGGCTCGACTTCGCGCTGGCCTTGACGTAGTCGCCGCGCACGCCGGCGGCCTTCACGCGCGGGGCGAGCTCGCGCCGCGATGGCCCCTCCGGCAGCGTGACGTCGATCGTCGGCGCGGACTTGGGCGCCTGGGTCAGCGCCGCGAGCGCGTCCTTGTAGGGCATCGACTTCTTCATCGTGTACGTGCCGGCGCGCAGCTTGCCGCGATCGCCGGCCAGGCGGGCGCGCAGGGCGAAGAAGAAGCCCGAGTCGACGACGTTGTTGCGCGCGAGCAGGTCGCCGACCTCGCCGGCGCTCGAGCCCTCGGGGATCTTCACGACCACCGCGCCGTAGCCCTTGCCGTGGAACGGCTGGTAGGTCATGAAGGCGATCACGGCGATCCCGGCGAGCAGCAGGATCGCCAGGATCGCGACGGCGCGGCGCGCCCAGCGCCGGCGCGTCTTGCGCACGCCGAGGTTGCGGTGCGGCGGCATCCCGGGCGCGCCCGGCTGCGCCTGGTACTCGGCGCGCGAGACGCGCACCGTGCCGATCGGCCGGTCCCAGGAGTCGGTGTGGTGGCCGCCGCCGTCGTCGTCGGTCTGCGGGCGCGGCAGCGACACGGTGCGCCGCGCGTGGATCGCGCCGACGGGCTCCAGCGGCTGGGTGGGCTGGGGGTCGGGAGGCTCGGGCTCGGGCTCGGGTGCCGCGGGCTCGGGCTCGGGCTCGCGGGCCACTGGCTCGGGCTCGCGCGCCACCGGCTCGGGCTCGCGCGCCACCGGCTCGGGCTCGCGGGCCACTGGCTCGGGCTCGCGGGCCCCCGGCTCGGGCTCCGGCGCGTCCTCGTGCGCGAACGGCTCCCAGCGCGCCTCGTCGACCGGCTCGGGCTCCGGCTCGTCCGCCGGCGGATCCACCGGGGGCGGCGGCACCGGCGCGCCGCTCGCCGGCAGGGCCTCGGGCGGCTCGCGCCCCTCGCGCAGCGCGCGCTTGCGCTCGCGCTCCAACCGCGCGGCCTCACGGTCGGCCGCGGTCCGCTCGCGGTCGTCGTCGCTGCGCCCGAAGAGCGGCATCAGCCGGCCACCTCGCCGGCGTGGCGAGCCAGCCAGTCCTCGAGCAGCACGGCGGCGGCGCGCGAGTCCTCGCTCGTGCGGTCGCTCGGGGCGCGCGCGGCGATCGCCGTCGTGAAGCGCTCGTCGTAGAGCTCTACGGGCACGGACACCGCGGCGGCGAGCCGATCGGCCCACGCGCGGGCCTCGCGCGTCTGGTCGGTGTCCGCGCCGCTGAGCCCGAGCGGCAGCCCGACGACGACGCGCTGCGCGCCGCGGTCGCGCACGAGCTCGACCACGCGCGCGAAGCCCTTGCGGGTCGCGGGACGCTCGACGGCCTCGATCGGTGTGGCCAGCGTGCCGGTCGGGTCGCTGAGCGCGCAGCCGCAGCGTGCACTGCCGTAATCCAGTGCAAGCACGCGCACGAGGCTAGCTCAGAGACTGGACGATAGCCGCGCGGGCGGCCTCGATCGCCTCGGGGAGCTTCTCGGGATCGCGGCCGCCGGCCTGCGCCATCGTGTCGCGCCCGCCGCCGCCCCCACCGGCCACCTGGGCGGCGATCTTGACGACCTCGCCGGCGCGCACGCCGCGCTCCACCAGCGCCGGCGTCACCGCCGCGACGAGGTGCACGCGGCCCTCGACCGCGGTGCCGAGCACGATCGCGGCGCTGTCTCCCAGCTTGCCCTTCACGCGATCGGCGATGTCCATCAGCGCCTTGGCGTCGGGCGCCTCGACGACCTCGGCGAGGACGACGGCCCCGTCGACCTGCGCCGCGCGCGTCGCCAGGTCGCCCGCGTCCGGCCCGGCGGCCGCGGTGCTCGCCTTGGCCGCCGCTCGGGCCTCGGCGCGCAGGCCGGCCACCGCCTCGGGCAGGCGCTCGGGCTGCGTGCGCAACGCGTCGGCGGCCTCGTGCAGCAGGTCGTCGTGGCGGCGCAGCAGCGCCACCGCCTCGGCGCCGGTGACCGCCTCGATGCGGCGCACGTTGGACGCGCTCGAGCCCTCGCTGGTGATCTTGAAGACGCCGATCTCGGCGGTCGAGCGCACGTGCGTGCCGCCGCACAGCTCGCGCGAGTAGGAGCCGTCGCCGATCTCGACCATGCGCACGACGTCGCCGTACTTCTCGCCGAACAGCGCCATCGCGCCGAGCCGCTGCGCCTCCTCGAGGGTCGTGGTCAGCGGGCGCACGGGGTCGTTGCGCAGGATCCACTCGTTGACGGCGTCCTCGACGTCCCGGCGCTCCTCGTCGGTCAAGCGCTGGGTGTGCGAGAAGTCGAAGCGCAGCTTGTCGGGCCCGACGTAGGAGCCGGCCTGGTGGACGTGCGGCCCCAGGCGCTCGCGCAGCGCGGCGTGCAGCAGGTGCGTGGCGGTGTGGTTGGCCTGCGTGGCGTTGCGCGCGGCGCGATCGACGCGCGCCACGACGCGCTCGCCCGGCTTCAGCGGGTGGGCGGGATCGAATCCGTCGACGACGATCGCCTGGTCGTCGCCGGCGCGCACGACGTCCGCGACCCGCACGAGGCAGTCGCCGTCCTCGCAGGCGATCGTCCCCGAGTCGGAGATCTGCCCGCCGCCCTCGGCGTAGAACGGCGACTCGGCGAGCTTGACGATCGTGCGGCCGTCCTGCTCGCTGAGGCCCGTGACCGTCGTGTGCTCCTCGAGGTGCTCGTAGCCGGTGAAGGTCGTCGGCTCGCCCTCGACGCTCAGCGCGCCCGCCATGACGCGCCCCGCGCCCTGGCGCGAGCGCGCGCGCTGGGCCTCCATGAGCTCCTCGAAATCGGCGTCGCCCTCGAAGGGCACGCCGCGCTCGGCCGCGATCTCGCGCGTCAGCTCGATCGGGAAGCCGTAGGTGTCGTGCAGGCGGAAGGCGTCGGCGCCGGACACCGCGCCGGCGCTCAGCAGGTCGTCGAGGAGCCGCGTGCCCTGCTCGAGCGTGCGCCCGAAGCTCTCCTCCTCGGCGCGGACCCACTTGTCGATCGTCTCGTGGCGCTCGAGCAGCTGCGGGTACGCGGCGCCCATGAGGTCGATGACGAGGCTGACGTACTGCGGCAGGAAGCCGTGCGGGATCCCGATGCGGTGGCCCTGCAGCAGCGCGCGGCGCATGATCCGGCGCAGCACGTAGCCGCGGTCCTCGTTGGACGGCACGACGCCGTCGGCGATCAGGAAGGTCATCCCGCGCGAGTGGTCGGCCAGGATCCGCAGGGCGCGGTCATCGGGCTCGTTCGTGGCGAGGTCGCGCCCGAGCGTCATGAGCGGCTGGAACTGGTCGGTCTCGAAGATCGACGGCACGCCCTGCTGGATGAGGGCCATGCGGTTGAGGCCGAGCCCGGTGTCGATGTTCTTGGCCGGCAGCGGGGTCAGCGTGCCGACCGGGTCCTGGTCGTACTGCATGAAGACGAGGTTCCAGTACTCCAGGAAGCGCTCGTTGTCGCCGCCGGGCAGGTCGTCCTCGGTGCCCCACTCCACGCCGCGATCGAGGTACAGCTCGCTGCACGGCCCGCACGGCCCGGTCGGCCCGGCCTGCCAGAAGTTCTCCTCGCTGTTGAGCAGGATGATCCGCGAGCGTGGGACGCCGATCGCCTCCCAGATCGCGATGGCCTCCTCGTCGGGGCCGAGGCCGAGCGCGTCGTCGCCCTCGTGGACGGTGACCCAGATGTCGTCGGGGTTGAAGCCGAACCCGTCGAGCGACAGCTCCCACGCGTACTCGGCGGCGCCCTGCTTGAAGTACTGGCCGATCGAGAAGTTGCCGAGCATCTCGAAGAAGGTCAGATGCCGCGTCGTGGTGCCGACGTTCTCGATGTCGACGGTGCGAAAGCTCTTCTGGCAGGTCGTGATCAGCGGGTGCGGCGGCTTCTCGATGCCCAGGAAGTAGGGCTTGAGCGGCTGCATGCCGGCGGTCGTGAGCAGGACCGACGGGTCGAAGCTCGCCGGCACGAGCGATCCGCTGGGCAGGCGCAGGTGATCGCGCTTCTCGAAGAAGCCCAGGAAGAGCTCGCGGATCTCGTCGGAGGTCACGCTGCGATTGTGGCGCATCCCAGCACGGCATCGCCGCGCAGGAACACCGCGGTCTGTCCGGGAGCGGCGCCGGCGACCGGCTCGTGCAGCGCGATCGTGTCGCCGCGCAGCGTGCAGGGCACCGCCGGCGCGCGGTAGCGCAGCTTGACCGCCGACACCTCGTCGCCCGGCGCATGCAGGCGCGCCTCGCGCACGCGCACGGTGCGCGTGGCCAGCGCGGCGCGCGGGCCGACGGTCACCGTGTTGGCGCTCGCGTCGGTGCGCAGGACGTAGAGCGGCTCACCCGTTCCCCCGACCTGCAGGCCGCGGCGCTGGCCGACGGTGAAGTGGTGGGCACCGTGGTGGCGCCCCACCACGCGGCCGGAGCCGTCGACGATGTCGCCGGGGCGCTCGCCGAGGCCGCCGTGGCGCGCCAGGAACGCCGCGCGGCCGGTGCCGGCCAGGAAGCACAGGTCCTGCGAGTCGGGCGTCGAGGCCACCGGCAGGCCGTGCTCGGCTGCGATCGCGCGCACGCGCGGCTTCTCGATGTCGCCGAGCGGGAAGCGCAGGCGCTCGAGCGTCGCGCGCGAGAGGCCGGCGAGCATGTAGGCCTGGTCCTTGGCCGGATCGGCGGCGAGGCGCAGCAGGCCGTCGTCGGTGCGCCGCGCGTAATGGCCGGTGGTCAGCGTCGGCGCGCCGATGCGCTGGGCGAAGGCGAGCATCGCGTCGAGGCGCACGCCGCCGTTGCAGCGCACGCACGGGTTGGGCGTCAGGCCGGCCGCGTGGTCGGCCAGCCACGGGTCGACGACGCCGGCGCGGAACTCGTCGCGCAGGTCGAGCGTGAAGTGCGCGAGGCCCATGTTGTGGGCCATCGCGCGGGCAACGCGCACGGCGCTGGCCGAGCAGCACGAGCGGTCGGCGTCGTTGTCGGGGTCGCGCCACAGCTCGACGGTCACCGCGGCGGCGCCCTCGCCGCTGAGCAGCGCGGCGACGGCCGAGTCGACCCCGCCGCTCATCGCCACGAGCGTGCGCTGCGGATCGGGCGCGGCCGCTCCGTCGGCGGCGACGGCGGCGCCGAGGGCGCGCGCCAGCGCGTCGGCCGCGAGCTCGGCCGCGTGCAGCTTGCCGGGGCTCAGGCCGCCGAGCGCGCCGGCGATCGCGTGCGTGCCGACCCGGGCGGCGTCGAGCACCGGCGCGCCGAGCACGAGCTCGATCGCCGCGCTGGCCGCCGCCTGCGCGGCGCCGCAGCCCGCGGCCTCGAAGCCCGCGTCGGCGATGCGATCGCCGTCGACGGCGACGCCGATGCGCACGAGGTCGCCGCACGCCGCGCCGCCGGCCACGCCGTCATGGGCGGGCACGCGGCCGCGCCGCACGGGATGGCGCAGATGCTCCTCGAAGCGCTCGTCGGGCACCCGGCCAGTCTAGGCCGGTGCTGACGGCTAGCGCGTGCCGTAGCAGCCGCGCAGGCGCGCCTTCTTGGCGGCCGCGACCATCGTCTTGTGGGCGGCGCCCTGGGCAGACACGAACGACGTGATCACCCCGGCCGGGTTCGCCCCGCCCTTGACCTGCGCGGCCGCGGACTTGGCGAGCGCCGCATCCTTGGTGGCGTAGGCGACCAGGGCCGCCTTCAGCGACTTCTCGGCGGCGCTCTTGGCGGGCGTGCCCTCCAGCCGGGTGCGCGCCTTGCCCATCTCGCCCGCGGCGGTCTTCAGGACGGCGACCAGCTCGGTCTTGGTCGTCGGGAAGTCGGTCTTCTGGTCGATCTCGAAGTCCGAGTCGCGGCAGACGTCGTCGGCCGTCTTCGCGAAGCCGGTCAGCTTGAACGCCTTCTTGGCCTCGAAGCCCTTGCCGCCGATGTCGGTGACAGCCTGGTCGATCTCCGCGGCCTGCGTGTAGCCGGTGATCGAGCGCGCCTTGCCGCCCGCGCCGATGACGAGCACGGTGGGCGACTCGAGGATCTGCGCGCCGCGCGTGATCGCCTCGTACTTGCCGACGTCGCTGACGGGAATCGCCGTGGCGACGACCTTGCCGCGGTGGCGGTCGACGGCGCGCAGCGCGCTGCGCGTGGCGCGGTCGTCGGAGCCCTCCTTGTTCCAGAAGAGCACGACGGCGACCTTGCCGGCGTCGACGTCGGCCAGCAGCGGCCGCGACGGGTCGCCGGGGGCGGCGTCGTCGGCGAGGCCGGGCTTGTGGGGCTTGGGAGCGGGCTTGGCCGCCTTGGGGGCCGGCGCGGCCTTGCTGGGCGTGGCCGCGGTCGTGGTCGCGCCGGCGCCGCTGGCCGCGTTGGCGGTGTCGACGGCGCCCTTGGCCTTGCTGACGTCGTTGGCCAGGCCCGTCACGCCGGGCGCCGGGGTCGACGCGGGCGTGACCTCCCCCCCGGACTTCGGGCGCAGGACGACGAACCACAGCGCGCCCACGACGACGAGCGCGACGATCGCGATGCGGTAGGGAAGGCTGAGCTGCTCCACGCCCTCCCTGTCGGCAGAAAGGGCCCGTTCTTGAGCCGAATCTAGCTTTGATCGACGATCGAACGGAGCCCGAGCTCGCGCAATTGGGCGGCGTCGACGGGGGCCGGAGCGCCGGTCAGCGGGTCGCTCCCGGAGGCCGTCTTGGGGAACGCGATGACGTCGCGGATCGAGTCGCGCCCGCCCAGGAGCGCGACGACGCGGTCGATGCCCATCGCGATGCCGCCGTGCGGCGGCGCGCCGTACTTCAGCGCGTCGAGCAGGAAGCCGAAGCGCTGGCGGGCCTCCCCCTCGGACATGCCGAGCACCTTGAAGACCTGCTCCTGGACCTCGGGCGTGTTGATGCGGATCGAGCCGCCGCCGAGCTCCCAGCCGTCGACGACGAGGTCATAGCCGCGCGAGCGCATCGCGCCCGGATCCGCGAAGTCGCCGCGCGGCGCAGTGAACGGATGGTGCACGGCCCCCCAGCCCCCGTCGGAGGGCTCGAACATCGGGAAGTCGACCATCCACATCACGTCGTGGCCGCCCTCGGGGATGAGGCCGAAGCGCCGGCCGAGCTCGAGGCGCAGCGCGCCGAGGGCCTCCGCGGCGACGCGCGGCTGGTCGGCGACGAAGAGCAGCAGGTCGCCCTCGGCGGCGTTGAGCGTCCGCGTCGCCGCGGCGACGCGGTCCTCGCCCAGGAACTTGGCGATCGGCGAGCGCAGCCCGCCGTTCTCGACGAAGCCCCAGGCCACCGCCTTGCCGCCGTGGCGCTGGACGACCTCGTTGAGGCCCTCGAGCTCCGAGCGCGACATCTCGCGCAGCCCGGCGTTGAGCGCGCGCACGGCACCGCCGCCGTCGAGGACCGACTCGAAGACCTTGAACTCGCTGCCGCGCAGCGCCTGCGAGACGTCGACGATCTCGAGGTCGAAGCGCCGGTCGGGCCGATCGGACCCGAAGCGCAGCATCGCCTCGTCGTAGCCCATGCGCGGCCACGGGGGGGCGGGCACGTCGATGCCGCCGACCTCGAAGACGGCGGCCATCACCGCCTCCATCGTCTCGATGACGTCGTCCTCGTCGACGAAGGCCATCTCGAGGTCGAGCTGCGTGAACTCGGGCTGGCGGTCGGCACGCAGATCCTCGTCGCGGAAGCAGCGCGCGATCTGGTAGTAGCGCTCGTAGCCGCTCATCATCAGCAGCTGCTTGAAGAGCTGGGGCGACTGCGGCAGCGCGTACCACGAGCCCGGCTGCAGGCGGCTGGGCACGAGGAAGTCGCGCGCGCCCTCCGGCGTCGAGCGCGTGAGGATCGGCGTCTCGATCTCCAGGAAGTCGCGCTCGTTGAGCACGGTGCGCATCGTCGCGACGACCTCGTGGCGCAGCTCCATCGCCTCGCGCATGCCCTCGCGGCGCAGGTCGACCATCCGGTGCTGCAGGCGGATCATCTCGTCGACCGGCGTGTCCTCGTCGACCGGGAACGGCGGCGTCTCGCTCGTCGCCAGCCGGTACAGCGAGCGCACGTGGATCTCGATCTGGCCGGTCGCCAGGTTCGGGTTGACGTTCTCGGGCGAGCGCTTGACGATCTCGCCCGCGGCCGAGATGACGTGCTCGGGGCGCAGGTCCTCGGCCAGCGCGAAGGCGTCGCCGGAGGCCTGCGGGTGGACGACGAGCTGCACGAGCCCGGAGCGGTCGCGCACGTCGATGAAGATCAGCCCGCCGTGATCGCGGCGGCGGTGCACCCAGCCGGCGACGCGGACCTCGGTGCCGCAGCGCGCGGCGGTCAGGTCGCCGGCCCAGGCGTCGCGGAAGGTGTTGGCGCGCGGAGCGTGCTTCACGACGGGTGGCGCCCCCGTATGACGCGCGCGACGGCGGCGGCGGCCGACTCGACGGGCTCCTGCTCGCCGGAGTCCATGTCGCGCAGCTGCGTTCCGTCCGGGCCCACGATGGCAACGTAGCGAGCCCCGGCGCGATCTGCCTGCTTGAGCTGGCCCTTGAGCGAGCGCCCGGCGAGCTCCTGCTGCACGGCGAGGCCGGCGGCGCGCGCCTCGTTGGCCAGCGCGAAGGCGGCGACGGCGCTGTTCTCGTGCGCGACGTAGAGGTCGGTCACCGGCCGGGGCACCGGCCGCTCGCCCGCCGCCAGCAGCATCCGCTCGATGCCGGCCGCCCAGCCCATGCCCGGCGTCGGCGGCCCGCCGATCAGCTCGACGAGCCCGTCGTAGCGCCCGCCGCCGGCCACGCCGGACTGCGCGCCGAGCGCGTCGGAGGTGAACTCGAAGATCGTGCGCGTGTAGTAGTCGATGCCGCGCACGAGCGCGTCGTCGAGCTCCCAGTCCAGGCCGGCGGCGCGCAGCAGCGCGCAGACCTCGTCGAAGTGCGCGCGGTCGTCGGCGCTCAGGGAGTCCATGAGCCGCGGCGCGGCGCGCATGACCTCCTGGGTGCCGGGGTCCTTGGCGTCGAAGGCACGCAGCGGGTTGAGGTCGATGCGCTCGCGCACGTCGCTGGACAGGCGGGCCTCGTTGGCGTGCAGGTAGGCGGCCAGGCGGTCGTGGTACTCGGCACGCGCGTTCAGGCTGCCCAGCGACCCCAGGCGCAGGCGCAGCCCGCGCACCTCGAGCTCGTCGAGCAGCGCGTGCAGCAGGACGATCGCCTCGGCGTCGACGGCGGGGTCGTCGGAGCCGATCGCCTCGATCCCGAGCTGCCAGAACTGGCGGAAGCGCCCGGCCTGCGGCTTCTCCTGGCGGAAGAAGGTCGACAGGTACCAGAGCTTCACCGGCTGCGGGAGCTTGTGCATGCCGTGCTCGAGGTAGGCGCGGCACACCGGCGCCGTCCCCTCGGGCCGCAGCGTGATCGAGCGCCCGCCCGCGTCCGCGAACGTGTACATCTCCTTCTGGACGATGTCCGTCGACTCGCCGACGCCGCGCGCGAACAGCTCGGTGGCCTCGAAGGTGGGCGTCTCGATGCGCCGGTAGCCGGCGTCCTCGAGGATGCGGCGCGCGGTCGCCTCCAGGCCGGCGCGCGCGGCGGCTTCGTCGGGCAGCACGTCGTACGTGCCGCGCGGCGCCTGCGGTCGCTCCGTCACCGACCCGCGAGCGCCTGCAGGAAGGGGTTGGTCGCCCGCTCGCGCCCGAGCGTCGTCAGCCCCATGTGACCGGGATGGACCGTGGTGTCGTCGTCGAAGCGCTCCAGCAGGCCGGCGATCGACGCCATCAGCGTCGCGTGGTCGCCGCCGGGCAGGTCGGTGCGCCCGACCGACCCCTGGAAGAGGACGTCGCCGGAGAAGAGGTCGCCGCCGATCACGAAGGTCACGTGGCCGGGACTGTGGCCGGGCGTCGAGAGCACCTCGATGCCGAGGCCCGCGAGGTCGAGGCGATCGCCGGCGTCCAGCGCGTGCTCGGCCTCCCAGCCCTGCATCGGGCCGAACATCGGCGGGAAGAACGCGCCCGGGTCCTTGAGGACCGCCAGCTCGGCGCGCGGGCAGTACACGGGCGCGCCGGTGGCGAGCGCCAGCGGCGCCACCGCGCCAATGTGGTCGAAGTGGGTGTGCGTGAGCAGGATCGCCTCGAGCGCGACGCCGAGCGCGTCCATGACGCCCTGCAGGCGCTGCGCCTCGTCGCCGGGATCGATCAGCAGCGCGCGATCGCCGCCGTCGGCGCGCACCAGGAAGCAGTTCTCCTGCAGCGGGCCGACCGTGAGCATGCGGACGTCCACCGCTAGTGCTTCCCCTGCTGCTCGGCGAGCTTTGCCTGCCTGCGGCGGTACATGAAGTTGTCGGTGTAGTAGGTCAGCGGCGTGTAGAAGAACGCCAGGAAGACCCCGAAGAGGATCGCCGGGGCGGGCTTGAGGTGCAGCGCCAGGATGGCGACCACGACGAAGATCGCCGCGGCGATCGCGGCGCGGTTGAACGAGGTGCGCCAGGTCGGCGGCTTGTCGAACCGGTTGACGCGCACCTTGCGGCCCTGACCCTTGCGCTCGCCCGCCGTCGGCTTGCGGCCGGTGCGCCCGCGCGTTTCGACGACACCGGCGGCGTTGCCACGGTGCTTGGTCTGGCGCTTTCGTCGCGTGGAGGCCACTGCACTCAGGACTCTAGTCGCTCCTCGATCGTCGCCCGATTGCGAATCGGCACGCGATCGGGCCAGCCGTCGAACGCCGAGCGCGGCGCGAGGCCGACGAGCTCTGCCTCGACGACCGGCGCGTGGCGCTCGACGGTCTCCAGCAGCGCGGCGAGCGCGAGCGCCTCGTGGTCCTCGACGTTGCAGGAGACCTGCGCGACGTCGCCGCGCGCGGCCAGCGTCAGGCCGATCGCGCGCAGCCCGGGCAGGCCGTCGCTGCCGCCCTCGCGGATGGCGCTCGCGATCGCGCGCGCGTCGGCCTCGGTCGCCTCCGGGCCGAGCTCGAGGTTGAACGCGACGAGCGGCGGGCGCGCGCCGACGAGGGCCGCGCCCGCGGTCGGATGCATCGCGGGCGGGCCGAAGTCGGGCTCGAGGCCAGCGGCCATGCGCTGCGCGAGACCCGCCGGGCCGCCGGCGCGCAGCTGCGCGCGCGTGCGCCCGCCGGCCAGCACGCCGTAGAGGAAGACGGGCAGGCCGAGCTCGCCGAGCGCGTCGCCGAGCGCGAGCGCCTCGGCCGCCGCCGCGCCGCGCTGCTCGGGCGTGCGGAAGACGACCGGCGCGACGTCGAGCGCGCCGACGTGCGGGTGAAGGCCCGCGTGGCGGGTGAGGTCGATGCGCTCGATCGCTGTGCGCGCCCCCTCGGTCGAGCGCCTCGTGGAGGACGCCGGGCGGGGCGGCGAGCGTGAAGACCGCGCGGTTGTGGTCGGGGTCGGCGTGGCGGTCGAGCACGCGCGCGCCGCCGGCGGCGAAGGCCGCGCCGATCGCGTCGAGGACCTCCGGGTCGCGCCCCTCGGAGACGTTGGGGACGGCCAGCAGCACCTAGAGCACGTAGCGCCCGCCGTCGAGGACGGCGACGTCGCCGACGGTCAGGGTGGCCTCGGTGACCATCGTGTCGAGGTGGATCGGCACGTCGACGGTCCCGCCGATCCCCGCGCTGGCACCGAAGGCGACGTGGACGGTGCCGAGCATCTTCTCGTCCTCGAGGATGTTGCCGGTCAGCCGCGCCTTGTCGTTGGTGCCCACCCCCAGCTCGGCGAGGTTCGTGCCCTGCTCGCCGGCGCCGGTGAGCAGCTCGAGCAGGCGCTCGCCCTCCGGGCCGGTCGCCTGCGTGAGCCGGCCGCCCTCGACGGTCAGGTGCGCCGGGTGACCCTGGACGAGCCCGAGCGAGGCGATCGAGCGCGTGGCGATCGTCCCCTCTCCCCCGGCGGGCGAGATGAAGCCCTCGCCGCAGGGCAGGTTGCCGAACGCGCCCGGCGCGGTGAGGTCGCCGTCGTCGGCCAGGCCGCGGCGGCCGCCGAGGTCCAGGCGCAGGTCGGTGCCGCGCGGGCAGGTGACGTGCGCCTCGTCGGCGGCGTCGAGCAGCTCGGCGACCGCGTGCGAGCGCGCGCGCAGCAGGTCGAAGTCGATGTCCATCAGGCGGGCGAGCATGTCGGCGGTGACCGTCGGCATCGTCGCGCCGCGCGCGCCGCGGTCGCTCGCGCGCTTGCGCGCCTTCGTGTGCGACAGCGAGCGGCTGGCGGGCGCGATGAAGACGTCGCAGGCCGCGAGCGCCGCGGCGATCGGCGGCGGCGGCTCGCTGCCGTGCGTCTCGCGCGGGGACATGACCGCGAGCACCGCATCGGCCTCGGCGCGCTGCGCCTCCTCGCGCAGCGCCTCGCCGACGTCCTGCAGCGGCGAGTCGACCACGACGAGGACGTCCTCGCCGGGCGCGACCGCAAGGCAGGTGCGCACCACGGTGCGCACGGCGCGGGCAAGGCCGGTCATGACCGTGACGCTACTAGTGCAGTGTCGACCGGCGGAAAAACGCCCTTGGCGGCCCGCTCGCCCCACCTAGGGTTGCCGTCGTGGCCGAGTGGATCGTCGACGGCAACAACGTCATGGGCTCGCGGCCGGACGGCTGGTGGCGCGACCGGCGCGCGGCGCAGCGCCGGCTCGTCTCGCAGCTCGAGGCCTTCGCGGCAGCCCACCGCGAGCCGGTCACGGTGATCTTCGACGGCGCCGAGCACGCGGCCGGCGGCGGCCAGCGCGTCGCCGTGCGCTTCGCCCGGCGCCGCGGGCCCGACGCCGCCGACGACGACGTCGCGGCGCTCGTGGCCGGGCACCCCGAGCCGGCGAGCCTCCTCGTCGTGACCTCGGACGGCGCGCTGGCCGAGCGCGTGCGCGCGGCCGGCGCGCGCGTCGTCGGCGCAGGCGAGCTCCTGCGCGCGCTCGATCGCTGAAGGCGCGCTAGATGGTTGATGCCGCGGCCGCCGTGCCCGCATGTGCGCGGGCCGTGGATGCCGGGCGCCGCACGGCGAAGGGGAGCCGTGCTGGTGGCACGGCCCCCTTCGGCGGGTGGCGATCCGGCGCCGCGGAACGCGTGCAGGCGAGTGCGGGGGTCGTGGCATCAACCATCTAGGGTCCGCGCGGTGCAGCTCAGCGAGCTCGTTGCGCCACCATCCAGCGGGCGCGTGTTCACCGATCGCGCGCGAGCGGGGCTGGGCGACGTCGCGCCGTCCGGCCGCGTGCGGCTCGACGCGATCGCGCGCTGGCTGCAGGACGCCGCGTTCGCCGACCTGATCGACTCCGGCGTGCCCGACGACGGCGTCTGGGTCGTCCGGCGGCTGCGCCTGCGCGTCGAGCGCTTCCCGGTCTTCCGCGAGGCGCTGGCGGTGGCGACGTGGTGCAGCGGCGCGGGCTCGCTCGTGGCCGAGCGGCGCAGCACGGTGCGCGGCGACCAGGGCGGCCTCGTCGAGGCGGTCGCGCTGTGGGTCCATCTCGACCCGGCCGGGTCGCGGCCGCGGCCGATGGCGGCGGGCTTCGACGAGGTCTACGGGCCCTCGACCGGCGGCCGGCGCGTGCGCGCGCGGCTGCGCCACCCGGGCACGCCGCCGGACGGCGGGCGGACGGAGCCGTGGCGCTTCCGCGCGGCCGACCTCGATCTCGCCGACCACGTCAACAACGCCGTCTACTGGCAGGTGCTCGAGGAGGAGCTCGCGCCCGACGGCTCGCACGGGCCGCTGGACGCCGAGATCGAGCACCGCGCTCCCGCCGACGCCGGCGAGGCGGCCCTGCTCCTCGACGGCGAGATGCTCTGGATCACGGCGCCCGGCGGCGACGTCCTCGCCTCGTTCTTGTGCCCAAGCTACAAATTCGGCGCTGTTCGATAGGCATCTGGCGCACAGAGTCATCACGAATTTGCACGTAGGGTCGAGAGCATGTCAAAGGCCGGCCAGATCTCGAACCTCCTCGCCGTGATCATCCCGTTCGTCGCGTTCATCCTCGCCGTCGTCCTGCTGTGGGGCAACGGCGTCGGCGCGCACGACCTCGCCTTCTTCGCCGTCATGTACCTCGTGACCGGCTTCGGTGTGACGATCGGCTTCCATCGCCTGCTCACCCATCGCTCGTTTCAGACGAGCAAGCCCGTCGAGTACCTCTTCGCGGTGATGGGCTCGATGTCGGTGCAGGGCCCCGTGATCTCGTGGGTGTCCGACCACCGCAAGCACCACGCCCACGCCGACGAGGAGGGCGATCCGCACAGCCCGCACGTCGGCGCCGGGTCGGGCCTGCGCGGGCTCATCCACGCGCACGTCGGGTGGCTCATCACCGAGCAGGGCGTCGCGCGCAAGCGCAAGTACGCCGCCGACCTCCTGGACGATCCGGGCATGCGCCGCATCAACCGCGCCTTCCCGTGGCTCGTCGTGCTCGGGCTCGCGCTGCCGGCCCTGGCCGGCTACCTGATCACCGGGCGCTTGACGGGCGCTTTGACCGGCCTGCTCTGGGGCGGCCTCGTGCGCGTGTTCTTCATCCACCACATCACGTGGTCGATCAACTCGGTCTGCCACTTCTTCGGGCGCCGGCGCTTCGCCATCGAGGACCACTCGACCAACGTCTTCTGGCTCGCGCTGCCGACCCTCGGCGAGGCCTGGCACCACAACCACCACGCCTTCCCGCGCTCGGCCGTGCACGGCCTCGGCCGCCGAGAGCTCGATCCGTCGGCGTCGGTGATCCGCGCGATGGAGAAGGTCGGGCTGGTCTGGAACGTCGTACGCATCGCCCCCGAGCGCCAGGCCCAGAAGCTCATGGTGCCCGCGGCGCCGACAGCAACGGAACGGGTCGCGACGCCCGCCGCCTAGCTCGCCGGGGCGGACCGCGAGCTAGATTGGCCGCATGGCCGAGAGCTTCTGCCGCGTCGGCGAGATCGACATCTGCTACGAGACGTTCGGCGACCCCGCCGACCCCGCGATGCTGCTCATCATGGGCCTCGGCACGCAGATGCTCGGCTGGCACGAGGACTTCTGCGCCGAGCTCGCCGGCCGCGGCTTCTTCGTCATCCGCTACGACAACCGCGACATCGGGCGCTCGACGATCCTCACCTCGGCGCCGGTCCCATCGCTCGGCCAGATCCTCCGCCGCGACAAGCGCGCCGCGTCCTACACGCTGGCCGAGATGGCCGCCGACGGCGTCGGCCTCCTCGACCACCTCGAGATCGAGCGCGCCCACCTCGTCGGCGTCTCGATGGGCGGCATGATCGCCCAGACGATCGCCGCCCGCCGCCCCGAGCGCGTCCTCTCGCTCACCTCGATCATGTCGAGCACCGGCAGCCGCTGGCGCGGCCAGCCCGCCCTGAAGACCTATCGCCAGTTCCTGCGCCCGGTCTCCACCGATCGCGCCACCTACATCGCCGAGACCGCGGCGCTCTTCGACATCATCGGCTCGCCAGGCTTCGACCGCGACGCCGACGACCTCCGCGACCTCCTCGCCCGCATGTACGACCGCGGCCACGACGCAGGCTCGGTCGCCCGCCAGCTCGCCGCCATCCTCGCCTCGGGCAACCGCACCGCCGAGCTGCGCCGCATCACCGCCCCGACCCTCGTCATCCACGGCACCCAGGACCGCCTGGTGAACAGGTCCGGCGGCCGCGCCACCGCCCGCGCCATCCCCGGCGCCCGCCTGCTCATGATCGAGGGCATGGGCCACGACCTCCCCCGCGGCGCCTGGCCCCAGCTCATCGACGCGATCGTCTCCAACGCCGCACGCACAGCCGCCCCCGCGCGCGACCGCCAGCCGGCCTAGCCGCCGCTAGACTCCGCCCTCCCCGCCGGAGTAGCTCAGTCGGTTAGAGCAGCGGAATCATAATCCGCGTGTCGGGGGTTCGAGTCCCTCCTCCGGCATGACGAAAGGCCTGCAAATGCGCGCCTTTCGTAATATCGCCGATCGGGCATATTGGGGGAATGGCCCCGAAATGGCCCCGAGATTGAGTATTGCGAGGTCGTTTCGAGTCGTACGGGGTCGTCCCGAATCGTAGCGCGGCGAGCCCGACGCGGGTCTCCGCTGGGTGCCTCCGGCCGCGCTCAGCCGGCTCGCGCGCACCCGCCGCTCGCGCCCCGAAGACGTCGACGGTTGCGCCAGGCGATTCCGACGGCGCTGGCACCGACGAGCAAGCATGTGACGTCATGGCGGTCCACACTCGTTCAATCGTCTGGCCCGCGCCGCGCGCCAACCGCTTGTCGCCCCTTTACGGTGCCATGCGTGCCTGTACAGACTCCCAGCGGCCTCTTCGATCTGGTAGTCGAGGAGTCCAAGCTCTCGCCAGACTTTGTCTCCGTGCGCGACAGCCGCGGCCACGCGCCGTCGCGCGCGATGATGGAGCGTGTGTTCGCGCGAATGGGCGACCGCGACGGCAATTTCCGCGAGCAGTTTCAGACGACGGGCTTCGACGCCCGCACGTGGGAGCTCTTCCTTTTTGCAGCGCTCACGGACGCGGGCAACACCGTCGACGCCGCCCACACAACTCCCGATTTTGTGCTGATCGGGAACGGCCACCGCTGGTCGCTGGAGGCGACAACGGCCAACCCGGGGCCCGGCGCGGATGTCGCCGCCCGGGACAATCCCGGGGCGCGCCAGCGATACATCGAACAAGAATTGCCGATCCGCCTCGGCAGCCCGTTGTACTCCAAGATCAGGAAGCGCTACTGGGAGATGCCGCAGGTGGCCCGCGCGCCATTCGTCTTGGCGTTGCAGTCCTTCGCGACCGACGACGCACTGAGCTTCTCGGAGACCGCCGTCACCGAATACCTGTTCGGGCTGCGGTCAATTTGGGAGCGTGGACCGGATGGCGAGTTGCTGATCCACAACGTCACGATCGCGGAGCATCGCCTCGACGACAAGGTGATCCCTTCGGGGTTCTTCACCGCGCCGGATGCCGAGCACGTCTCGGCGGTCCTGTTCAGCAACCAGGGTACCGTCGCGAAGTTCGGGCGCATGGCCTATCAGGAGGGCCTCGAAAGCGGCGGCCTCAAGATGGTCCGCCAGGGTCTGCGGATGGTGCACGATCCCGACGCGGCCGCTCCGGCCCCGTTCCGCTACGAGGTAGGCTCGCGCTGGGAGCAGTGGGGTGAGGGCATCGTCGCGATCCATAATCCCAACTCTCTTCACCCACTGCCCGCAACGGTTCTTCCCGACGCCACGCATTACCGGCGCGAGGGCAATGACGTCGTGACGACATCGCGTTCGTCGTTCCACGCGTTCCGGTCGGAGACGACCACGCTTGTGCTGCCGCTCGGGCACGACCGACGCTAGCCTCGATCCGCCGTTTTGGCCGCGATGGTTAGCGCGACTTGGTCGCGCGGGGGTGAACTGGGATGAAGTCGCTGTCTGGCGCGGCGGGTGGCCGTTTGGCCGCGATGGTGTCGCTTGTTCGATGCTGCGGGGGTTGGTCTGGGGACAGGCCAGTATCGCCGTGCGTGTGACTGGTCGTCGGGATGGCGGCCGCGGCTGCGGCGGTTGCTCAGCAGAGCGCTGGGATCGCGCGCAGCCGCGCGAACGCGGCGACGAGCGCGGGCGCCCATGGCCAGTCGGCTTGGAGGCGCAGTCGGGTGCGGCGGCCGTGACGGACGACCCTGCCGGCGGTGTGAAGCAGCCGGTGGCGGAGCCGCTTGGGCTCGGCGATCGCGAGCTCGCCGTCAAGGCAGATCAGCTTCGTCCACGTGAGGAGGTCTTGGGCGATCAGCGAGATCTCCAGCCAGGCCTGGTTGTGCTCGAAGGCGTGGTGGGGGAGGTTGCGCATGCCGGTGTCCTTGCCGGCGCGGATGCTGTCCTCGACCCTCGCGCGGCCGCGGTGGCGCAGCTCCAGCGCGGCGATGTCCTGGCCGTCCTGGTCGGTGAGGAAGCAGGTGTGCCGGTAGCCGTGCTCGTCGAAGATCGTGAATTGCGCGCCGGGATGCGGCCGCTCGCGCCGGACGATCAGCCGGGATCCCTCGGGCCAGGCGGTCAGGTTCAGGCGGTCGGTCAGCTCCACGACCCACGCGCCGTCCCGAGCTTCCCCATCGCCGTTGATCGCCTGCTGCCACGCGGTTTCCGGGACCTCGAGGATCGCGGCGCGGACCGTTTCGCTGAGCTCGTAGCCGACCGAGAAGCGGATCTGAGCGTCCCGGCAGTCGGCGGTGAACGCGTGCGTGCACCCGCCGATGTCGGTCCGGACCAGGATCTCCCGATCAAGGTCCTCGGCCGGCAGCTGCTCCAGCGCGAGCCCGAGCACGGTGAAGTGATCCTCCGCCGTGTTCGAGCCGGCGTTCCCGGGCCGCAGGATCGCGGCCAGCGCCTCACCGGTCTCGTCCAGCCAGCAGCCGAGCGGATGGAAGCCGTACCCGTGCTTGTAGTTGCCGGCCGTCCGCTCCTTCTCTGCATGCGCCGTCAGCAAGGTCGCGTCGATGTCGAGCGTGATCGACTCCGGGCGGGCGCCCGCGTCCCACACCCGCGCGCGAGCGGCAGCCCTGGCGCCACGCAGCCCAGCGAGCAGCTGCTCGTCGATCGACTTCAACACCCGGTGCGTCGTGGTCTCCGACGCCCGCGCGCCGAACAGCCGCTCCTGACCCCGATACGCGTCGATGTCGGTCACGCAATCACCGCCGTCGGCGAGCATCACCGCCACATCCCGCAGCACCCGCCCGGGGTCGTGCGCCGATCGCCGCTCCCGCGTCCCGGCCAACGCCTCCGACAGCGCCGCGGTCAGCCCGACCCTGTCGGCCAGCTCGACCAGCAGCGCCACGCCGGCATGCGACACCAGCCCGTCTCCGTCCGCCGACACTTCTACCGTTTCGAGACGAGCCGCTGGCTTCACCAACTGGGTGTCCTCCTGGGTCGAGATCGAGATCTTCAGCAATCCCGATTCTCACGGCCCGGGAGGACGTTCCCGCGACCCGACGTCAGCCCGCTATCGGCGCTTCGAGGCTAGTCGGCCCTGGTGGTTCTCATCCCCGGACTCGCAACCGGAGGCAGTGGCGGCCGACGATCAAGACCGCGGCCAAAGGCTTGGCGGATGCGCGGGTCTAGTTCCGGCACTCCTGCCGCGCACGACTAGCGATGTGTCAGCAAAGTCCATCCGACCGCTGATTGTCAGGGCTGCCAAGTGCGCGGCTGCTCGTCCAACGACCGCTGCGCGCCGTCGCTCTAAACGTGGACGACCGGATAGCCGATCGGCAGATCAAAGGATGCTGTCTGCTGAGCGCTGAGGTATCTGAAGCTCTGCGGCGGCCGGAACCAACCGCGGCCCTGGCGCAGCTCGGACAGCGAGATCGGCTTGGCTAGCCGTCGGACTTGCTCGAGCTGGATCGCGACCGCAGTTGACGCTCCATCGAAGTAGTGGTCGTACTCGCCGCGGGAAATCCCGCTGTGTGCCCCGACCCGACGCCAGATGTCGTCGCGAGCCGCAACCTGAACGTCCTCGACGACACTAGTGCCGACCAGCGCGCGCATAGGAGACGAGGCATAGAGCAGAACGAGCGTTCCGCGGCCCACGTCCGGCTGCACGCGGCGTAGCTCGACGGTCTTGGTGCCTTGGAGCAGCAGCTCGGCGAAGCGTGGACGGAGCGAGAGCAAGAGGGTGCGGCCGTCAGAGTGCATAGGCGGATGCTCGTTGGTAGAGCAGACAGAACATACGTTCGGGTACTCGGTGAGGAGATTGCGGCGCGGTGAAGATCGACCCGGCCTCCCGATGAATCTCCCGCAATGTAGGGAGGTCCAGCGGCCGCTCGAAGACCTCCGTATCGACAAACCGCAGGGCCATGACGGTGTTGTTCGCGTCGGCCGCGTCGCAGACCTGCTGCTCGCTCCACACGCCGAGCCGCGCAAAGCGCCGGTAGAGGGTCACCGGTCGGCCGACGACAACCTCGGCGAGATGGGAGATCGCCCTTAGATGGCCGATCCGATGCCCGGGCGCCCCGCCCTTGACGTACCAGAGGATGCGCGCTGGATGAGATATGCCGCCAGGCCACCCCGGACTGCGGTAGTAGACGTGCTCGCGGCTGAGCCCGAGGTCCAGCCTTCGGGCGAACAGCGTCGCTGCTGCGAGATTGGTGTCGAAGAGCTGCTCGGCCCAGGTCGGGTTGATGGAGATCATGAAGTTTGGCAGCCCCGAGCCCGTGACCTTCACCGGCCAGCGCAGGCGCTCCAGGGCTGCCGCCGCCGCGGGGGTTGCCTCGGTCCGGTCCGTGGGAGCGCTCGCGACGCGGATGTCGACGATGCCGCGCTGCACGTCGCACACCCACCTGCGGTGCTGGTTCTGCCGGTAGCCCTCCTCGGGGAGCGACCGGACGATCGGGGGCGAGGGTAAGCGTCCGTTATAACCACGCGGCCAACGCCGTGGTCAGCGGCAATCCGGCGCGGCAGGAACGCTAGCTGGCGGGCGACAGCACGGCCCAAACGGTCCGACGCGCTCGCCCGGACGAGCCTCACCTCTAGCTGGCCCCCGCTTGTGGCGTGGATCAGGGCGCCCAGCAGTTGCCCCGCGGCGGACCGAACACGCGCACGTCGTTCTGCTGCGGCGTGGCGAGCGCCGGGCGAAGGATGCTGTGGAGTTCAGCGGTGCGCTCCCCCGCGCCGTAGTTGAGGAACGCGGAGACGAAGGCTTTCTGATCGACGTCGCCTGGACCGAGCTCAACGACGCTGGTCGCATGTAGGGCCTCGGGTTCGTAGTGGCCGGCGGACCGCAGGCGGTCGAGCGCCACGATGAGCGACTCCGGACGGACGACGTCAATCCGCAGCTCTTGGCGAAGACGAGCGGACGCCTCGAGAATCTCGTCGTCACGGGTGATGAAGGAGGTCGCATCGGCCGCAATCGCTCTCGCCACGTGGCGATGGTCGGCAGCTCCCGCCATCGGCGCGAGCTTGGCGACGGCCTCGACGAGCTCCAGCCAGCTGCTCCGGTGCGCCAGAGATTGCGGTAGCCCGATGCGTGCCGTTGCATCGCGGCGCGCAGCACAGGGTCCTCGCACCTGTTGATCTCGTGCAGCAGTCGTCGGTGACGCAGAGCTCGACGAGCTCGGTGACCCAGTCGTCGAGGAGGTTGCGCGTGGCGCGCCCTTACGGACGGTCGCTAGTCAGATCTTTGAAGATGTTGTTGTCGATCACCGCGATCTCGCGGCGCTCGTCGATCGGCGTGAATAGGTCCTCATGGACATGTGCCAGCTGCCAAATCGTCAGGGGATACCTCGCGGCGCTTCGTCCTGGCCGCTCGGCGACCGGCCGGAAGCCCAGCCGGGGCCAGAGCGTATTTGCAGGAAAGTCGCGACGACACGTCAGCTCGAGGCCGCGACGGTCCTGGTGCCGGGCGCTGACGTCGTCGATTAGCGCGCGCGCGACACCTGCGTGTCGACATCCGCCGGCGACGCACAGGTGCACAATCTTGACTCGGTCGCCGGGCAGGTCGTAGAGGACATAACCAAGGGCGGTCTCGCCATCGGTCGCTACCAACAGCGTCCCTTTCCCCGCCCGGTCCGCGAAGCCCGCATCAGGCAGGAAGCCGAGATACCGCCGATTCGACTGCGCGAGGCGCAGCACATCGGCAAAGGACGGCGCGTCCACACTGACCTCGCGGATTTCAACTGGCATGCTCTGATGTGCTCCGGCCCTACTCAGCAGTCACAGCGGAGCTCAGTGGACAGGGCTATGCGCGGCCAACTACCAAGCGCTCCTCGTCTATACGATCCGCGAGCGGGTTCCACCGGCCCACTCGGACGAGCCATGGCGCGGGGAGACGCACAACAATGACCGCGTCGGGGATGCGCTGCTGCTCGCCGCCGACAGGCCGATCAACACGCCGCGCTGCTGTCGCCAGATGTCGTGCACACGCCGCCGAGCATCGGTCACGGGACCACCGTCGTCCGCCCCCTTTGCAGTCCGCGGCGCGATCGTTCGGCTATTCATCGGGCCCGCTCTCGACTTCAGCTGTCGCTTCGCGCGCGGCATACGCCTCGTGGGCCGCCATGCGAACCTTGTCGGAACGCTAGGCGCAGTCGATGGGGCCACGTCCCAGAGGCGCCGCAGCTCCTCGCGCCGCCAAGCAGCCTCCGGAGCTCTGCGGGTCAAGCTGATGCAATGCCTCCAAGCCTCGCCGTATGGCACCGTACTGTCGCGCAGCGAAGCGGTGCTGCATCGCCTTCGCACGGAAATCCCACACGAAACCGAGTGCGCCCACGACCGCGAGAACGACCGTGATGCCCGCGATCAAGGCTTTGGGGAACCCCGATGAATCCGAGACCACTGTTGCATCTGCCCGAGCAGGACGATGCCACCAAGCAGCGTCGCCGAAACTACCATCTCGCCTCGCGAAGTAGACCTCCGCGGCGTTGTGGGCATAGATGCTGACTTGGGCCCGGCGGGTCCAGCCGCCAAGGAGCTCGGAACGGAAGAGCTCCTGGTCTGACGGGGGGCCAGGTTCAGTTGTCACGCGCTTGGTCTCCCTTGCACTCATCTCCGCGGCATCCGACGACCCTCGGCGAGCACGGCTGGAGCAGGCACCGTTCTCGGTCGGCAAGGCGGCTAGTCTCGATCGCGCGAAAGCGCGGGGCCCCGCCCGGCCACCCGCAACATGAGTGTGTCGCACCTGCTCCAGTCATGTTACTTGCCAGGCAGGCCGGAGCGGCTGGTCACGTTCGAGTTCTGCTGGCAGCGGAGACGTGAGCCGTGCGACGTTACCTTCCGCGCTGCCCAGAAAAACCATCGGAGGTATCGTCTCGCGCCATGGCCGAGGATCCCCAGCAGCTGATTCGCCTCGCTCACCAACATTTTGGCCGAACTGCGTATCACACGCGCGACAATCCGTACCTGCGTTCGCGCGTCGCCTCCGGTCTGCCGTCCCACCTCGCCGGAGCCCTTGAGGCAATCCTTGCCGGAGAATTGGACGCCACCGCATGGCTTGACTCACGAGCAGGTCGCCGAACGCTCGAGGGCGTCCAGATTGGCGTCGTACCTCGGGATCTCCAACTAGCTCTACGACGGAGAGGAGCGCGTCGGCGTTGAGAGTGTCCACGCGTTTGTGAGAGCGCCGCTGTTTTGGTGGCTCGTGTCGTTTCTGTGGAGCATCGAAGTCGGGCGCGCCGTCGACCCAATGCTTGGTGACAACGTCTTTGGGTACCGGCTTCATCGGCAGTTCGTCCGCGCGCCCAGGCGGAGTACCCGCGTGTTTCGCTCCGCCTCCGACGCCTACAACCGCTGGCGCCAATCGGCTACCAGGATGGCAGCCGAGCACGCGGGCGCAATATTGGCGACGAGCGCCGTTGACCTTCGCGACTTCTATTACTGGATCGGGCTTCTCCGTCAGCCATCGTCCGAACGTTTTGGACGGTTCCGGCATCGGAAATCAGGTCTCGGATGAGGATTGGGCGCTCTGCTCCCTCCTCGACGCCGTCCACGCGAAGTACGCCACTGAGAACTCACGAATCAAACCCCGCGGAGACGTCGCCTTCGGAGAGGTGGCGCGACTCCCCAGTCGGTTTTCCTTCATCTCAGATCCTCGCCAACCTCGTGGTAGGTGTAGCGTTGCGCGATCTCGCCGCGCTGCCCACTGTGACGGGCGTCACCGCATACGCGGATGACATTCTGGTCTTGTCCCCAATCCTGCCGACGTCAACGAGGACATATTTCATTTCTTCGTCCGCCTCGGCATCGTTACGGGAACCGCCGAGGCTCCCGTCGTGACCGGCGGCAGGGCGGCGCAACTCGCCACACTGCTCGTCGGCACAGAAAAGAGTGTACACTTCCTACAGCCGGGTTAGCGACGAAGCAGCCCCAGACCACCATGGCGCGCTTGAGGCGGACGACATCGATCGTTACGTGTTCGGCCAGCCTCGTCAGTTAGGGTGGCCGGCTCCGCACAGTGCTGAGAGCGCCGTTCAAGCGCGACCGTGTTACCCGCGAGCTCGCGAAGCACATCTTGACGATCACCGACGAGATTCGGTGGGGGTCGACCCAAGTGACGCAGTGCAAGCGCTACGAAGCTCATGGAAGACATCGACCAGGGCGCGTTTCTGGCGCTGCGTCCATATTGGTAGCGAGTTGATCGCTTCCACATGGTTCGTGGGAGGAGCGGACGCACTCGACGGGCTCGGACGGCTACTCGACAAGACGGTAAGCGCCCTCGAACCACCGCGAGATTCTGGACAAGAACTTCGTGGATAGATAGATCGTGGTCTCAGGGACTCATGGGTCCAGGCACTCGCCGAG
>CAVXTB010000013.1:0-346515 GCA_963764585.1 uncultured Actinomycetes bacterium | reverse complement strand
CCTTCCAGGCCGGCCCCGGCGGAGGCAAGAAGAGCACCGGCCCGCGGGGCGGCCTCGGGGCCAACCCCGACTCGCCGAAGTTCAAGGCCGCCGACCAGGCGGGAGCTACTTCCTGGGCGACCTCGGCGGGGGCCGGGGCACGGACTCGGAGCAGGACGGATGAGCGTCGCCGCCCGCATCCGCGCGTCCGCCGCCGCAGCGGACGCGTCGTCCTGGTCGCCTTGGCGGTCGCCGGGATCGGCGCGGAGGCCTGGCTGCTGCTCTCGTCCGGCGACGGGAGCAACCCGAAGTCCGCCAACGACGCGGTCCCGCTCGGCACCGCGACGGTCGAGCGTCGCGACCTCGTGGCGCGCGACGACGTCGACGGGACGCTCGGCTTCTCCGACACGACAACCGTGGCCGCCCCGGCCGCGGCAGACACCCGTCTGCGCGACGAGGGCGACACCGTCACCCGCGGACGGTCGCTGATGTCGATCGACGCCAAGGCAACGGCGTGGGTGCTGTACGGCACCATCCCGATGTACCGCGACCTCGGCCCCGGCGTCTCCGACGGGCGCGACGTGCGTCAGCTCGAGCGCAACCTGGAGGCGCTCGGGTACGACCCGGGCACGGTCGACGACGACTGGATGTTCGCGACCACCGACGCGGTCATCGACTTCCAGGACGATCGCGGGCTCACCGAGGACGGCACGATCTCGCGCACCGAGGTCGTGATCAGCGACGGTCCCGCGCGCGTTGGCAAGCACAGCGGCGAGGTCGGCGGCCAGGCACGCGTCGGCGCGCCGGTCACGACGCTGACGTCGACCACGCCGGCCGTCACCGGCAAGCTCGACGCCGGCCTGGCCACCGACGTGCATCGCGGCGACGCCGTGCGCGTGACCATGCCCGACGGCAGCGACGTCGGCGGCCGCGTCACGCGCGTTGGCACCGTCGCGACCGCCGGGCAGGACGGCGACTCGCCGACCGTCGAGCTGCGCGTGGCCCTGAACGGCCACCAGCACGGCCGGCTGGACGGCGCGCCGGTGAACGTGTCGCTCGAGACGGGGCGCACGAAGGACGCGCTCGCCGTCCCGGTCACCGCGCTCGTGGCGACGGCCCCCGGGCGCTACGCCGTCGAGCTCGCGGGCTCCCACCGGCTGGTGCCGGTCACGCTCGGGGCGTTCGCCGACGACTGGGTACAGGTCGAAGGCGCGGGCCTGGCGTCCGGCACGCGGGTGGTGGTGCCCCGATGACGCTCGTCCTGCAGGACGTCAGCAAGGAGTACCGCGGCGGCGTGCGCGCGCTGGACGGCGTGAGCCTGCGGGTCGACGACGGCGAGCTGGTCGGCGTCGTCGGCCCGTCCGGGTCGGGCAAGTCGACCCTGCTGCACGTCATGGGCACGCTGGATCGCCCGTCGAGTGGCCGCGTCTCCGTGGCGGGCACCGACGTCGACGACCTCGACGACCGCGAGCTCGCCGGGCTGCGAGCGACGGCGATCGGCTTCGTCTTCCAGCAGTTCTTCCTCATCGACGGGATGACGGCCCTGGAGAACGTGGCGCAGGGATTGCTGTACAGCGCCACGCCGGCCGAGGTGCGCACTGCCGCCGCTCGCGCCGCGCTCGAGCGCGTCGGCCTCGGGCACCGCCTGCACCACCGCCCCGAGCAGCTGTCCGGCGGCGAGCAGCAGCGCGTGGCGATCGCGCGCGCCGTGGTCGCCCGGCCGGCGATCGTCTTCGCCGACGAGCCGACGGGCAACCTCGACTCGCGCTCGGGCGCCGAGGTGATGGCGCTGCTGCGCGAGCTCAACGCCGAGGGCACGACGGTGCTGGTCATCACGCACGATCGCGATCTCGCCGCGGCCCTGCCGCGGCGCATCGCGCTGCGCGACGGACGGGTGGTGGCGCCATGACCTCGCGACTGCTGCCCGCCGATCTCCTGCGCGTCGGCGCGGTGGGCCTGCGCACGCGGCGCCTGCGGGCGGTCCTTTCCGCCCTCGGGATCGCCATCGGCATCGCGAGCATGGTCGCCGTCCTCGGGCTGTCGGAATCCTCGCGCGCGGGGCTGCTCAATCAGCTCGATCGCCTGGGGACCAACCTGCTCACGGCGGCGCCGGGGCAGACGCTCGGCGGCGGCGACGCGACGCTGCCCGAGACCGCCGCGCAGTCGCTGCGGCGCCTGGGGGGCGTCGAGCGCGTCGACTCGGTGCGCAACCTCGACGCCACGGTGCGCCGCAGCGACCGGATCGACCCCGAGGAGACCGGCGGCATCGTCGTCGACGCCGCCGACCCCGGCCTGTTGGAGACGCTCGGCGGCTCGATGGTCCGCGGGCGGTTCCTCAACGGCGCGACGGCCGACACGCGCTCGGTCGTCCTCGGTGCGAGCGCGGCCCAGCAGCTGGGCATCGACCGCCCCGGTCAGCTCGTCTACATCAGCGGCCGCTGGTGGACGGTGCTGGGGATCATGGCGCCGTTCGAGCTCGCTCCGAGCTCGACCGCGCCGTGCTCATGGGCTACGACGCCGCGGAGCGCGAGCTCGGCGCCGAGCGGTCGGCGAGCACCGTGTACCTGCGCGCGAACCCGTCGGTGGTCGCGCGCGTGCACGACATCGTGCCGTCGGCAGCCAACCCCGAGCACCCCGAGGAGGTCGACGTCAGCCGCCCGTCCGACGCGCTGGCCGCGCGGGCCGAGGCCGACGACGCGCTCACCGGCCTGTTCCTCGGCCTTGGCGCGGTCGCGCTGCTGGTCGGCGGGATCGGCATCGCCAACACGATGGTCATCTCGGTGCTCGAGCGCCGCTCGGAGATCGGGCTGCGCCGGGCCCTGGGCGCCACGCGCGGGCACGTGCGCGCGCAGTTCCTCGTCGAGTCGCTGCTGCTGGCCGCCGGCGGGGGCCTCGCCGGCGTGCTCATCGGGACGCTGGTGACCGGCGCCTACGCGAGCGCGCGCGGGTGGAGCGCCGTGGTGCCGCCCGAGGCGCTGGCCGGCGGGCTCGGCGCCGCCCTGGCCATCGGCGCCGCCGCGGGGCTCTACCCGGCCGGAAGGGCGGCGCGGCTGTCGCCCACCGAGGCGCTGCGGGGGGCCTGACCCCTCGCGGCGCCCGCCTCCTACGGCTCGACCAGCCCGCGCCTGATCGCGTAGCGCACGACTCGACGCGGTCGCGCATGCCGAGCTTGCGCAGGATGTTGGCCCGGTGCGACTCGACCGTCTTCTCGGCGAGGTGCAGGATCTCGGAGATCTCGCGGTTGGTGTGGGCCTCGGCGATGAGCTTGAGGACCTCCTGCTCGCGCGGGCTCAGCGGCTCGCGCGGGCCCGCGCTGTCGTCCTCCATCCACGTGCGCACGAGCGCGCGCTGCGCGGCATTGGTCAGGAACGACTCGCCGCGCGTGACCGCGCGGACGGCGGCGACGAGGTCGTGGTCGGCCTCGTGCTTGAGCACGTAGCCGGAGGCGCCGGCCTTCAGCGCCTCGAAGAGGTAGCGCTCGTCGTCGTGCATCGACAGGATCAGCACCGCGATCTCGGGCGCGAGCGACTTGATCTCGCGCGTGGCCTGCAGGCCGGTGAGGCGCGGCATCGCCACGTCGAGGATCGCGAGGTCGGGACGGTGGCGCAGCGCCTCGCGGACGGCCTCGGCGCCGTCGCCGGCCTCGCCGACGACCTCCATGTCGGGCTGGCGGTCGAGCAGCAGCTTCAGGCCGCCGCGCACCACGCCGTGGTCGTCGGCGATGAGCAGCCTCACGCTGCCGCCCCCAGACGCAGCTCGATCGTCGTGCCCGCGCCGGGGACCGACGCGATGTCCACGCGCCCGCCGGCGAGGACCGCGCGCTCGCGCATGCCCGTCAGGCCGAGCCCGGGCACCTCGCGGCCGGGCGTGAACCCGGTGCCGTCGTCGGCGAGGCGCACGACCATGCCTCCGTCCGGGCGCTCGACGTCGACGCGCACGCTGCTGGCGGCGGCGTGGCGCGCGACGTTGGAGAGCCCCTCCTGGACCATGCGATAGACGACGAGCTGCTCGTCGGCGCTGATGTCCTCGATGCCGGTGGCGGGCAGCGTCAGCGTCGTGCGCACGCCGGCGCGGCGGCCGAAGTCGTCGACCTGCGTGCGCAGCGCGGCGCCGAGACCGAGGTCGTCGAGCGCGACCGGGCGCAGCTCGCGGGCCAGGCGCACGAGCTCGCCCATCGCCTGCGTGGTGACGCGCTGGGTCTCGCGCAGCTCCTCGCGCAGCGGCGGCGGCGCGTCCTGGGCGGTGGCCTCGAGGCGCAGCAGCACGCCGGTCAGCGCCTGGTTGGCCTCGTCGTGCAGGTCGCGCGCGAGGCGGGCGCGCTCGCCCTCCTGGGCCTGCAGCACGGCGGTCGCGGTGCGCGCGCGCTCGGCCTCCAGCCGGGCGAGCATCGTGTCGAAGGCCTGGTGCAGGCGCGCGACCTCCTCGACGTTGGCCGTCGGGATCCGCGCGCGCGTGTCGCGCCCGCCGAAGTCGACCCGCTCCATCGCGTCGATGAGCTCCTCCAGCGGCGCGAAGCGGCGCCGCAGCAGGAAGCCGTTGAGCAGGACCATCGCCATCAGCGCGGCGACGAGCACGAGGAAGCGCTTGCGCTCGATGACGGGCTCGGAGTGCAGGCTCGCGGCGACCGACGCTGCGAACACGGTGGCCGTGATGAGCAGCGCGTTGACGGTGAGGACCTGGGTGAGGAGGGCGGGGCGCTTCATGGGGAATGGGGTGCAGACCCGATATCGGCCTCTAGGCGACGCGCCGATAACCGGATCAAGTCCTCCTGGACACAGGTTCAACCTCCTAGGAACCCCCTACATAGCCACCATCCCCCGAGAGGGCCCGTGGGCGCCGCCGGACCGGTTCCGGCGGCGCCCACGGTCGTTGTGGGGCGGCTCGATGCGCGGGCGCCACGCCGTTGCGGCCCGCTCGCTCGGCGTGGCTATACTTTTTGAAGTGAATCCCGACCGAGTTCCAGGTGAATCGACTGTGAGCGTCTCCGGCAGCGAGTACGTGCGCCGAATCAAGGCGCAGATCGAGGAGATCGATCCGTCTGCCGTTCGCGAGCTGGCCGGCGAGGGCGTCGCCCTCATCGACGTCCGCGAGACGGGCGAATGGGACGCCGGCCACCTGCCCGGCGCCCGCCACATCCCGCGCGGCTACCTCGAGTCGCGCATCGACGCCGCGGTACCCGACCGCTCGCAGCACGTGATCGCGTACTGCGCCTCCGGGCAGCGCAGCGCGCTGGCCGCGCACACGCTGCAGGAGCTGGGCTTCGAGCACGTCGAGTCGATGACCGGCGGCATCACGCTGTGGAAGGACCGCGGCTACCCCGTCGAGGTCCCCAAGACCTTCACGCCCGAGCAGCGCGAGCGCTACTCGCGCCACTTCCTGCTCCCCGAGGTCGGCACCGAGGGCCAGCAGAAGCTGCTCGACGCCAAGGTGCTGCTGCTCGGCGCGGGCGGCCTGGGCTCCCCGACCGCGCTGTACCTGGCCGCGGCCGGCGTCGGCACGCTGGGCATCGTCGACGACGACGTCGTCGACGTCTCCAACCTTCAGCGCCAGGTCATCCACACCAGCGAGCGCATCGGCGTGCCGAAGGTCGACTCGGCCGAGCAGCAGATCAAGGCGCTCAACCCCGACGTCGAGGTCGTCAAGTACCAGACCCGCCTGGACGCCTCGAACATCATGGAGATCATCCGCGACTACGACATCGTGGTCGACGGCGTCGACAACTTCCCGACGCGCTACCTGCTCAACGACGCGTCGGTGCGCCTGCGCATCCCGGTCGTCAGCGCGGCGATCCTCGGCTTCGAGGGCCAGCTCAGCGTCTTCGCGCCCTACGAGGGCCCGTGCTACCGCTGCCTGTTCCGCCAGCCGCCGCCCGCCGAGCTGGCGCCGTCGTGCGGCGCCAACGGCGTGCTCGGCGTGCTGCCCGGCACGATGGGCCTGCTCCAGGCCACCGAGGTCGTCAAGCTCGTCATCGGCGCCGGCGAGCCGCTCATCGGGCGCCTGCTCATGTACGACGCGCTGGCCGCGACGACCACCGAGCTGAAGGTCCGCCGCGACCCCGACTGCCCGATCTGCTCGCGCGAGCCCGACGCGATCTCCGACGACGAGATGGGCGTCTTCCCGGACTACGAGGCGTTCTGCGCCGCAGCCGGCTAGCCTCCGCCCGCTCATGGCGACCATCCGCATCCCGCCCGTCCTGCGGCCGTCCGTCGGCGGCGAGCGCGAGGTCTCGGCCGACGGCTCGAACGTCGGCGAGGTCCTGCGCTCCCTGGCCGACGCGCACCCCGAGACCCAGGACCAGCTCTTCGGCTCCGACGGCGACCTCAACCGCTACGTCAACGTCTATCTCAACGACGAGGACGTGCGCGTGCTCGACGGGCTCGACACGTCGGTGGGGGAGGGCGACGTGCTCGTGATCCTGCCGGCGATGGCGGGGGGCCGTTAACCGGTCTGCCGCGTGCGGCGTGCGGCGCCGCGCCGCCGGGCATTGAGGGGAAGGAGTCTGAGGTGGCGCTGGCGGGGGCGGTCGCCGCGGGTGCGCCGGCTGGCGCTGCGCAGCCGCTCGGCGCGAACCGCGCGTGTTCCGCAACACCTTCCCGGCGCCACACGGGGGGTGGGCTCCCTAGACCAGGATTATCCTGGGCAATGGAGCCCACCCCCTCCGTACGCCCGTGAGGCCCGCGCGGGACGCGCACAGAGTGTGCAGAAACTCCAGAGCCCCCGAGACGCGCCTGCGGCGGCAGCGACCGACCCCGCAGGCGCCGCCCGAGACGTTTTCCCTCGATGCCCGATCCCGCCGCCGACGTTCCGCGCCGGCTAACGCGGCAGCGCCACCAGGTCCGGCTCGACGAACGCCGCCCGCGCGGCGTCGCTGAACAGGCGCGCGCGGCTGTAGTGCGCGAGCAGCAGGTCGCGCTCGAGCAGGCGCGGGTTGCCGGCGAGGAAGGCGTCGAAGTCGCGGTCGCCGGCGGCGGCCGCGTAGTGGGCGACGACGCGCGCCCATGCGGTCGTGAGGGTGTCGTGGTAGCGGTCGGGCGCGCCGGCGGCCGCGGTGAGCCGGCGCAGCCCCTCGCGCGCGCGGGCGACCGCTCCGGCGGCGCCGTCGCGGCGCGCGTAGGCGTAGGCCATGCGCACGTGGTCGCGGTGGTCGAAGGAGGGAAGCGCGGTCGCCTCGAAGCGGGCGAGGAACGTCTCGTCGGTCATGGGGTGCCTCTCGTGTGGCGCTCGATCGCGTCGAGCACGTCGTGCAAGCCGTCGGTGGCGGCGGGCGGCAGGTCGGCGCGCACGCGCGCGTCGAGCGCGGCGAACGCGGCGTGCACGCGCGCGGCCGCGCGCTCGCCCGAGCGCGTGAGCTCGATCGTGAAGGAGCGCCGGTCGGCGGCGTTGACGCGCCGGCGCACCAGGCGCCTGCGCTCCAGCCGGTCCAGGACGCCCGTGAGCGTCGACGGCCGCTGGCCCGTCGCGGCCACCAGCTCGCCGACCGGGCGCGGCGCGCCCGGCCCGAGCTGGGCGAGCACGTTGATCTCGGCGTGGCGCAGGCCGAGGTCCGCGAGCTCCGTGCCCAGGTGGTCGAGGACGCGGTGGACGGCGGCCTCGAGGGCCGCTACGACGGACGGCTGATTTGCCACGGGTTCGTATAATACGAATACGAAGTAAATGTGTCAACCGACCTGCGCGGCCCGCGGCCGGGCCACCGACCCTTCCTCGCGCCGCAGTACCGCGCCGACCCCCGCGATCGCCACGAGCATCCCGGCGACGCTCGCCGGATGCAGCGTCTCGCCGAGCGTCAAGGCCGACGCGATCGCCGTCACCGCCGGCACGACGAGCAGCAGCGCGGCGACCGTGCTCGCGGCGTGACGGCGCAGCACGTTGACGAGCACCAGCAGCGTGCCGATGCCCATGCCGCACGCCAGCCAGGCCAGGCACAGCACGAGCTGCACGGAGACGTCGACGCGCCCGCCGAACGCCGCCACCGCGGGCACGGCGACCGCGGCAGCGGTCACGGACTGCACCGCCACCGACACGCGCGGCTCCGCGGCGCCGACCCAGCGCTTCTGTAGCACGGTCCCGCCGGCGAGCCCGAGCATGCCCACCAGCGTCAGGCCGGCGCCGGCGCCGACGCGTGCGGAGCCGAGCTCGGCGCGCTATCCCACCCCCACGCCACGCAGCCGCCCACAGGCGCGCTCGCGCGCTCCTGCCGCTCGCACGCGAGACCGGTGTGACCAGCGGCGACAGCCGAGCATCACCAGCGCCGACAGCGCCGCCGGCACGCCGAGGGCGAAGCCGCCGTAGATGCCGCCGAACTGGACGATCTGCAGGAGCAGCCCGACGACCGCGAGGCGTCCGAGCGGCGCGCCGCGCCAGCGCCCCTCACGCAACACGAGCGGGACGGCGACCACCGCGGCCAGCGTGAAGCGCGCGGCGAGCAGCGGGAGCGGATCGGCAACCTCGATGCCCAGTGCGCCGACGACGTAGCCCGAGCTCCAGAGCACGACGAAGACCGGCAGGACGAGGCGATCGGACATGCCCCCACGGTGCCGGCGCAGCCCAGTGCCACCAATCGCATCTCCGCGTAAGACCGATGCAGGTTCGTGATCGGTCCCTTGCGGCAGTTCCGCACCCGCGCCACCATGCGAGGGTGGACCTCGACCTCGCCCACCTGCGCTCGTTCCTGGCGATCGTCCGCTACGGCGGCTACCACCGCGCCGCCGAGGCGCTGCACCTCACGCAGCCCGCGGTCAGCCGCCACATGCGCCGCCTGGAGGCCGAGCTCGGCGAGCCGCTGTTCACGCGTCGCGGCCGCGGCGTCGAGCTGACGCCGTTCGGCGAGCGCGCCGCCGCCGAGCTCGGCGACGTGCTCGCGGCCCACGACCGCGCGCTGGCACGGCTGCAGCGCGGCGGCGACGGCGGCCCGTTCGTGCTCGGCACGATCGAGAACCTCGTCGACCCGGTCCTGCCCGACCTCCTCGCCGCGGCGCGCGAGCACGTCGGCGACCGCGACGTCCAGCTGCGCGTCGACCGCTCGTTCGAGCTCGTCGCGCGCATCGCCCGCGGCGAGGTCGACGCCGCGATCGTGATCGATCGTCGCAGCGCCAAGGGCGCGGTCGCCCTCGGCACCATCGGGCTGCGCTGGTGGGCGAGCCCCGCGCTGGCTGCCGCCGACCCGCCACCACAGCCGCTGCCGCTCGTCGCCTACGACCCGCCGTGCGGACTGCGCGACCTGGCCATCGCCCGCCTGGACGAGCTCGGCCTCGACTACCGGCTCGCCGCCGAGAGCCCCTACCTCAACGGCGTGCAGGCCGCGGCCCGCAACGGCCTCGGCTACGCGCTGCTCGCCGTCGGCGGCGACGGGCTGCGCCCGGTCGCGCACGGCCCGCTCGCCGCCACGATCCAGGCGCAGCTGTGGCTGCTCGTCGCTCCCGGCCAGCGCGCGCTGGCCGCGCCGCTGCAGACCGCGCTGCGGCGCGCGCAGATGCGCCGCAGCCTCCTACGCGCCGCCTAGCGGCAGCACCGCCGACACGACCGTGCCGCGGCCCGGCGGGCTGGTCACGGTGAGCGTCCCGCCGGCGGCCTCGGCCCGGTCGCGCAGCCCGAGGATCCCGGTCCCGTTCGACGCGTCGGCGCCGCCGCGGCCGTCGTCGCCGACCTCGCAGCGCAGGACCGTCCCCTCGCGGCGGATCGACACCTCCGCGTGGCTGGCCGCCGCGTGCTTGACGACGTTGGTGATCGCCTCGGAGACGATGTAGTAGGCCGTCGCCTCGATGTCGTCCGGCAGGCGTTCGTCGGGGGCGTCGATCCCCACCGGGATCGGCACGCGCGCCGACAGCGCCTCGACCGCCCGCCGCAGGCCGTGATCGCCGAGCACTGCCGGATGCAGGCCGCGCGCGATCTCGCGCAGCTCCTCCAGGCCCGTGTCGAGCTCGCGCGAGACCTCGTCCAGCAGCTCGGCCGCCGCCTCCGCGTCCGTGCGCAGCCGCGCCTGCGCCATGCGCAGCTTCAGCACCACCGACACGAACCGCTGCTGGGCGCCGTCGTGGAGGTTGCGCTCGAGCTTGCGGCGCTGCTCGTCGCCGGCCTTGACCAGCCGCGCGCGCGACGCGATGAGGTCAGCCCGCGCCTGCGCGCTGGCGACGGCGAGCGAGACGAGCTCGCAGAAGCCGCCGAGGCGGGTCTCGGCCTCGGGCGGCAGCGGGTCCTCGCTGGCGATCGCGACGGCGCCCCACAGCGCGCCGGCGACGAGGATCGGCGCCGCGGCGGTCGAGCGGTACCCCGTGCGGAACATCGTCTCAGCCAGCTCGCCAGCCAGCCCGCCCCAGTCGTCGACGCGGGCCGACGTCCCCATGCGCAGCACCTGGCCGATCGCCGAGCCCGCGTCGGTCGGCAGGCTCTCCCCGACGCGGAAGGCGTCGATGCCGTCGCGGTCGTGGCGCCCGACGATGGTCGCCGTCTCGTCGCTCTCGTAGCGCACGACGGCCGAGGCGTTGACCTGCAGCACCCGCGCGCACTCCTGCGACACCGCGCTGAAGACGCGCTCGGGGCTGACCTCGGAGGCGACGAGCGTCGCCACGCGCCGCAGCGCCCGCTGCTCGCTGGCCAGGCGCCCGATCTCGGCGAGCTTGGCCTTGGGATCGCCCTCGAGCGCGCGCTCGTCCTCGTCGCGCTGTGGCCCGCGGTCGGTCAGATCGATGCCCGTCGTGACCAGTGAGACGGGCGTGCCGTCGGCACCGGCCATCGGCTTGTTCGACCAGGCGACGAGCAGGCGCCGGCCGTCCTTGGTCAGCCAGTGGCCGACCTGCGGGCTCGACACGCCGGTGTTCCAGACGTAGGCGAGGAACTCGCCGAAGGCCTCGCGCTCCTCGGACGGGATCACGCAGGTGCGCGCATCGCGGCCGATCACCTCGTCGCGCGAGAAGCCCGTCGCGCGCTCGCACGCCTCGTTGAACAGCAGGATCCGGCCGTCGCGGTCCAGGACGCAGACGAGCGACTGCGTCGCCTCGGTGAGGATCCGGGCGAAGGACTCGCCGACTGTGAACTCCCCCGTGTTCGGCGCCTCGTCCATCTTTCGCCCGCCCGAGCGTAGCGCCGGTGAGAGACTCCCAGCCATCATGTTCGTCGAAACCTTCGCCGAGAGCGACGCGCCGGCCGAGGTCGCCGAGGTGTACGCGACCGACCGTGCGGCGCTCGGTCAGCTCCCGAACTACACGCTGGCGTTCGCGCGCCGGCCGGCCGTCTACGCGGCCTGGAAGCAGCTCAACGGATCGATCAAGGCCGGGATGGACCTGCGCCGCTACGAGCTGGCGACCGTCGCGGCGGCGCGCAGCTTGCGCTCGACCTACTGCACGCTGGCCCACGGGTCCGTGCTGATGGACAAGTTCGTCGAGCCCGACACGCTGCGCGCGATCGTCGACGATCATCACGATGCCGGCCTGGATCCGGTGGACGTCGCGGTGATGGACCTCGCGGACAAGGTCGTCGCCGACGCGACGTCGGTCACCCAGGAGGACATCGACCGGCTGCGCGCGCTCGGGCTCTCGGACACCGACATCTTCGACGTGATCGTGGCGGTCGCGGCCCGCTGCTTCTGGAGCAAGGCGCTCGACGCCCTGGGCGTCCAGCCCGACGCCCACTACGGCGAGCTCGACCCGGAGCTGCTGGGCACGCTGATCGTCGGGCGCCCGATCGCCGACCACTGACCGTTCGGGCGGCGAGGCGACTGCCGCAGGCCCTACCCTGGGGCCCATGGCGACTGTCCCCGAGACCATCGATCGCGCGCGCGTTGCCGAGCTGACCGACCGCGAGCGCGGCACGCTGCTCGCCGCCACGGAGGGCTCGCAGGCCTACTTCGAACGCGCCCGGGCCGTCATGCCGCGCGGCGTGCCGAGCTCCTTCCAGGCCGCCGACCCGCGGCCGATCTACCTCTCGCATGGCGAGGGCTCGCGCGTCTGGGACGTCGACGGCAACGAGTACGTCGACTTCCACAACGGCTTCGGCGTGATGTGCGTCGGCCATGCGCACCCCGCGATCGTGCGCGCGGTCGCGCAGCGCGCCGCGCGCGGCTCGCACTTCGCCGCGCCGACCGAGGGCTCGATCGTCGTCGCCGAGGAGCTGCGGCGGCGGTTCGGCATGCCGCAGTGGCGCTTCACCAACTCGGGCACCGAGTCGACGATGGACGCCATCCACCTCTCGCGCGCCGCGACGGGGCGCGACCTCGTGCTGAAGATCGAGGGCTCCTACCACGGCCACCACGACGCGGTCATGGTGAGCGTGCGCCCGCCGCTGGACCTGCTCGGCGAGCGCGGCGTCCCCGGCAGCGTCCCCTTCGGCGCCGGCCACCCGCATGCCGTCAGCGAGCTCACCCTCGCCATCCCGTTCAACGACGCCGAGGTGCTCGAGCGCGTGCTCGACGACATCGGCGATCGCGTCGCCGCGCTGATCCTCGAGCCGGCGATGATGAACATCACCATCGTCGTACCGCGGCCCGGCTACCTCGAGCGCGTGCGCGAGCTGACGGCGCGCCACGGCGTGGCGCTCGTCTTCGACGAGGTCAAGACCGGCATGACGATCGCGGCGGGCGGCGCTGTCGAGCGCTTCGGCGTGCGGCCCGACCTCGTCTGCCTGGCCAAGGCCATCGCCGGCGGCTACCCCAGCGGCGCGATCGGGATGACCGAGACGTTCGCCGACCTCATCACGGCCGGCGCCGTCCGCCAGGTCGGGACGTTCAACGGCAACCCGCTGTCGATGGCGGCGGCGCAGGCGACGCTGACCGAGGTCCTGACCGCCGACGCCTACGCCGGCTTCGAGGCCATGGACGCGCGCCTGCGCGGCGGCCTGGACGACGTCATCGAGCGCTACGGCCTGCCGTGCCACACCGCCGGCCTGGGCGCCAAGGGCTGCGTCGTCTTCGCGTCCGAGCCGCTCTACGAGTACCGCGACTACGCGACGAAGGTCGACGAGGAGCTCTCGACGCTCGCCTGGCTGTACCACATGAACCACGGCATCTTCATGACGCCGGGCGTCGACGAGCAGTGGACGCTCAGCGTCGCGCACTCCGACGAGGACGTGCAGCGCTACGTCGACGCCTTCGAGGCGTTTGCGCGCGATGTGACGCGCTGACACCATCCTGCCATGCAGCGTCTGACCGGGCTCGGGTGGTTCCTGCTGGTCGCCGTGGTTGTGACCGCGCTCCTGGCGGTGGTGGCTCCGGGAGTGGGCCTCGTCGCCGCGGTGGTCCTCGTGCTCGTCATCCTGTCGGTGGTCGCCGAGGGGTTCGGCGCGAACGTCGGCTGGTTCGACATGGGCGCCGCTTCGGACCGCAAGCGCGAGGTCCTGACCAGCCGCTTCAAGCGCGGCCGGCCCGAGTGGGAGGTCACCGCGCCCGATCACCCCGACGAGCCGCAGGACGCGATCTTCGCGCGCGAGCGCAAACGCCGCGGACTGGGCTGACTACACTTTCTGAAGTGGCTGTCCCCCCGCTCCAGAACAAGCCGTGCGGCGGTCGCTACGGCGACCTCATCCAGTCGATCGGCAACACCCCGCTCGTCGAGTTGCGGCGCCTGACGCCCAAGCCCGGCGTGCGCATCTGGGCCAAGCTCGAGTCGCGCAACCCGACCGGGTCGGTCAAGGACCGGGTCGCACGCTCGCTGATCGAGGACGCCGAGGAGAAGGGCGCGATCGGCCCCAGCATGACGATCCTCGAGCCCACCTCGGGCAACACCGGCATCTCGCTGGCCATGATCTGCGCGCACAAGGGCTATCCGCTGAAGGTCGTCATGCCCAGCAACGTGACGCCCGAGCGCACCCAGCTGCTGGAGATGTACGGCGCCGAGATCGTCTACTCGCCCGGCGAGCAGGGCTCCAACGGCGCGGTCGCGATGGCGCTGCAGATGGCCGAGGCCGACGCGAGCTACTACATGCCCTACCAGTACGGCAACCAGGCCAACCCGCGCGCGCACTACGACGGCACGGCGCCCGAGATCCTCGACGAGCTCGACGGCGAGATCGATGCGTTCGTCGCCGGCCTGGGCACCGGCGGCACGCTGATGGGCAACGGCCGGCGCTTCAAGGACGAGCTCGGCGATCGCGTGAAGATCGTCGCCGCCGAGCCGATGCAGGGCGAGCCGGTCCAGGGCCTGCGCTCGCTGGACGACGGCTTCATCCCGCCGATCATCGACCTGTCGCTGCTGGATCGGAAGATCTTCGTCACCAACCACGACGCGGTCGTCTGGACGCGCCGGCTGCTCGACGAGGAGGGGCTCTTCGCCGGCGTCTCGAGCGGCGCCATCGCCTCGATCGCGGTGCGCATCGCCAACGAGATGGACGAGGGCAACGTCGTCTTCATCGTCTGCGACGACGGCTGGAAGTACCTCTCCAGCGGGATCTACACGCGGCCGGTCGAGGAGATCGAGAACCTGGACTCCACCGTCTGGTGGTAGGACCGGCTACGCTGACCTCATGCCCAACGTCGGCCCCCTCGAGCTCGTCGTCATCCTGGCCATCGCGCTCATCGTCCTCGGTCCGAAGAAGCTCCCCGAAGTGGGGCGCTCGATCGGCAAGGGAATGCGTGAGTTCAAGGATTCGCTCAACGGCGAGTCCGATCGCGACGACGACGACGAGCGCCCCGCACTGAAGACCGAGTAGTGCGGATCGACGCGGCGCTCCTGGAGCGCATCGTCGCTCACGCACGGCGAGACTTCCCGAACGAGTGCTGCGGCATGGTCGCCGTGCGCGACGGTCGCGCGGTGACGATCTACGAGGCGACGAACATCGCGGCCAGCCCGCTGCGGTTCGAGGTCGACCCGCGCGAGGTCCTGCGCGTCGACCAGGCGTTCGAGGCCGAGGGCGCCGAGCTCGGCGCGATCTACCATTCACATACGCGCTCGGAGCCCTATCCATCCCAGACGGACGTCAACTTCGCCGCCGGCTGGGGGCCGACGGTCGAGTGGCTGATCGTCGGGCTGCGGGCCGACGGCGAGCCGACCGTGCGCTCCTACCGCATCGAAGACGGCACCATCGAGGAGGTCGAGGTCGATGCCCAGTGAGCCGCTGGTCTGCCCGAGCTGCGCCTCCACCCACCCGCTCGACGAGCGCTTCTGCCCCGAATGCGGCATGCCGCTCGTCTACGCGGGCGGCACGGGCACGGAGGAGCCGGTGAGCGAGGCCCACGAGCGCGCGCGCAAGATCAAGCCCCAGTACAGCGAGGGCGACCTCGTGCGCGTCGCCAGCACGCGCCATCAGGCCGAGGCCGAGCTCGTGCAGGGCCTGCTCCTGGAGGAGGGGATCCCGTCGATGGTCCGGCGCTCGGCCGGATTCGACGTCCCCGACATGCTCGCCGCCGGGCCGCGCGACATCCTCGTGCCGGCGTCCGGCGCGCCGGCGGCCCGCGAGGTCCTGCTCCAGGCCGAGCTCCTCGACGAGGAGCGCCCCGGGCCTGCCGTAGCGAACCCGGGGCGGCTGCTGCTTGGTCTCGTCGCCGCGGTGATCGCGGTCGGCGTGATCGCCTGGCTGGGGACCGAGATCTTCGGCTAGGCCATCGCCGGCTCCGGCGCGGCGCTCCAGGCCTCCTCGCCCGAGCGCGCGCGCCTGGGCAGCAGGAAGCCGATGACCACGGCGACCGCGACGAGGCCGGCGCTGATCAGCGTCGTGTGCTGCGCGGCCTCGAGGAAGTCGCGCGTGCGGTCGGCGTGCGCGCCGAGCGCGCCGAAGAAGATCGTCCCGATCGCAGCGACCCCCAGCGACATGCCCAGCTGCTGGACGGCCTGCAGCACGCCGGACGCCGAGCCGACCTCGTGGTCGGCCACGTCGCCGACGATGATCTCGAACATCGGCACCCACACCATCCCCATGCCGACGCCGGAGACGAGCAGCGGCGCGACGAAGTCCCAGCTGCCGACCGCGGTCCCGGCGTGCTGGACGGCCGCGTAGAGCGCCAGCAGCCCCAGGCCCATGACGACGAGGCCGGCCTGCACGACCGTGCGCCCGACCTTGCTCATGAGCGTCGCGCCCATGCCCGAGCCGAGGAAGCCACCCAGGGCGAACGGGGCGGTGGTCAGCGCCGCGTGCATCGGGCTGTAGCCCAGGCCGGCCTGCAGGAAGACGCCGAGCGTCAGCGTGATGCCGCCCATCGCGCCGAGGAACACGAGCGCGAAGGCGATGCCCGAGACGTAGGAGCGCTTGGCGAAGATGCCCGGCTCGATCAGCGGCGTGGCGCCGGAGCGCCGGCGGCGGACCTGCCGCCACGCGAACGCGGCGAGGACCGGCACGGCGGCGACGAGCACGGCCTGGATCCAGGTCGGCCAGCCAAGCTCGCGGCCCTGGACCAGCGGGTAGACGAGCATGAAGGCGCCGACCGCGGCGAGTCCGATGCTCGTGACGTCCAGCCGCCGCGAGGTCGCGGTCGGGGCGACGCTCGGCAGGAACTTCGCGCCGGCGATCAGCACGAAGGCGCCGACCGGCACGTTGACGAGGAAGATCATCCGCCAGCCGGTGCTCAGGAGGTCGACGTCGATCAGCACGCCGGAGACGACCGGACCGAGGATCGCCGCCAGGCCGCACGCCGGCCCGAGGATGCCGAAGGCCTTGCCCATCTCCTGGGGCCTGAACAGGTCGCGGATGAGGCCGAAGACCTGCGGCACCATGATCGCCCCGAGGCCGCCCTGCAGCGCGCGGGCGGCGATCAGCGCCTCGATCGACGGCGCGGCCGCGGCGGCGACGGAGGCCGCGGTGAAGCCGGCCGCGCCGATCAGCAGCATCCGCTTGCGCCCGAACATGTCGCCGAGTCGCCCGCCCGTCAGCAGCATCACGGCCATCGCCAGCGTGTACGCCGCCGAGATCCACTGCACGTCCGCGTACGACCCGCCGAGGTCGCTGCGGATGAACGGCGCCGCGACGTTGGCGATCGTCGAGTCCAGCAGGTCCATCAGGGTCGCGGCCAGGGCCGCGGCGAAGGCCAGCCAGCGCCAGCGATCGGTGGTGGTGCTCACGACGTCCTCCTCTGTAGCGGAACGTATCATTCTGTTCCGCATGGTCTCGCATAGCGATTGCACGCGCATCGGGCGGATGGAGCCACATTCGTATGCGCACCACTTACCTCGCCGTCGTGCATGCCTTACTTGAACGGAATGATCCGCTCCGATACGCTTCTGGCGTGAGCTCCCCACCCCTCAGCGGCCGCCGCGCCGAAGCCGCCCGCAACGACGAGCGCATCCTCGCCTCCGCCCGCGCGGTCTTCCTCGCCGACCCGGACGCGCCGATCGCGGCGGTCGCCAAGCACGCCGGGGTGGGCATCGGCGCGCTCTACCGCCGCCACGCCAGCAAGGACGAGCTGCTGCAGCGGCTCGCCGCCGACGGCATGCAGGCCTACCTGACCGAGGTGCAGGCGGCGCTGGCCGACGAGGGCGATCCGTGGATCGCCTTCACGCGCTTCATGCGCCGCTGCATCGACGTCGGCGCCGGCGCCCTGACCCAGCGGCTGGCCGGGAGCTTCACCGCCACCGAGGAGCTCGTCCGCCAGGGCCGCGACATCCACGAGGCCACGCAGCGCCTGCTCGAGCGCACGAAGGCCGCCGGTGCGCTGCGCGCGGACGTCGAGGTGGGGGACGTGTCGATGCTGCTCGAGCAGCTGCAGTCGATCCGCGTCGGCGACCAGGTGCGCGCCAACCAGCTGCGCCACCGCTACCTCACCGTCGTGCTCGACGGCCTGCACCTCGCCCATGCGCCACAGCTCCCAGGCACGCCGCCGAGCTGGCAGGAGACCAGCGGCCGCTACTGAGGCGTTGGCCGAGCCGCTGACCATCCGCGCGCTCAACCGCGCGCTGCTCGAGCGCCAGCTGCTGCTGCGCCGCGCGCGGCTGCCGGCCGCCGACGCGATCGAGCACCTCGTGGGCATGCAGACGCAGGTCCCCAACGCGCCCTACGTCGGGCTGTGGTCGCGCCTGCAGGGCTTCCGTCCCGACGAGCTCGTCGCGCTGATCGAGCGCCGCGACGCGGTCCGCGCCTCGCTCATGCGCTCGACGCTGCATCTGACCACCGCGCGCGACTTCGTCGCGCTGCGCCCGCTCGTGCAGCCGGTGCTCGACGGCGATTACTGGCGCAGCGCCTTCGCGCGCCACGTCGACGGCGTCGACGTCGATGCGCTGCTCGCCGCCGGCCGCGCGCTGCTCGGGGAGCGCCCGCGCACGCGCGCCGAGCTGAGCCGGCTGCTGGCCGAGCGCTGGCCCGGCCGCGACGAGCCGTCGCTGGCCTACACCGTGACCTACCTCACCGCGCTCGTGCAGGTGCCGCCGCGCGGCCTGTGGGGACGCGGCGGGCAGGCGACGTGGACGACGGTCGAGGCGTGGCTGGGCCGCGGCCTCGAGCCGGAGCCGTCGATCGACGAAATGGTCCTGCGCTACCTCGCCGCCTTCGGGCCGGCGACGGCCGGCGACGTCGCGGCGTGGTCCGGCGTGACCGGCCTGCGCGAGGTCGCCGAGCGGCTGCGCCCGCGCCTGCGGACCTTCGCCGACGAGCGCGGCCGCGAGCTGCTCGACGTCCCCGGCGCGCCGCTGCCCGATCCGGCGACGCCGGCCCCGCCGCGCTTCCTGCCCGAGTTCGACAACGTGCTCGTCGCCTACGCCGATCGCGCCCGCATCATCGAGCCCCGCCATCGCGACCGCGTCATGCGCAACCTCGGCCGCCCGATGCTGCTCGTCGACGGCTTCGTGCGCGCGTTCTGGAAGATCGAGCGCACCCGCGACGCGGCGACGCTGGCGATCGAGCCGCTGCGCCCGCTCGCCAAGCGCCACGCCGCGGCGGTCGCCGCGGAGGGTCGGCGGCTGCTGCGCTTCGCCGCCGCGGACGCCGAGCACCACACGGTGCGCCTCGGCCCGTCAGAGTGAGGGGATGGAGCACCGCAGGCTGGGCGACTCGGACCTCGAGGTCTCGGTGATCGCACTGGGGTCGTGGCTGACCTACTCGGGCGGCGTCGGGCGCGAGCGCACCGAGGCGTGCACGCGCGCCGCGTTCGAGGCCGGCATCACGTTCTTCGACACGGCCAACGTCTACGGGCGCGGCGCCGCCGAGCGCGCGTGGGGCGAGATCCTCGCCGACTATCCGCGCGACTCGTTCGCGATCGCGACCAAGCTCTACTTTCCGATGTCGGCCAAGGATCGCGGCCTCTCGCGCGAGCAGGTCCACAAGCAGATCGACGGCTCGCTGCAGCGCCTGGGGATGGAGTACGTCGACCTCTACCAGTGCCACCGCTACGACGACCAGACGCCGCTTCAGGAGACGATGCAGGCGCTGACCGAGGTGGTGCAGGCGGGCAAGGCGCGCTGGATCGGCTTCAGCGAGTGGCCGGTCGAGCGCATCGAGGAGGCGCTGGCGCTGCCCGGCGTGACGAAGTTCGTCTCCAGCCAGCCCCAGTACTCGGCGCTGTGGCGGACGCCCGAGGCGCGCGTCATCCCGCTGTGCGAGCGGCACGGGATCTCGCAGATCGTGTGGTCGCCGCTCGCTCAGGGCGTGCTCAGCGGCAAGTACCGGCCCGGCGTGGCGCCCCCGCCCGACTCGCGCGCCGCCTCGACGAAGATGAACCGCTTCATCGGCCAGTGGCTGAACGCCACGACGCTCGACGCCGTCGAGCGCCTGCGTCCGATCGCCGAGGAGGCGGGGCTGACGATGGCGCAGCTCGCGCTGGCCTGGGTGCTGAGCCGCGACAACGTGACGGCGGCGATCGTCGGTGCCTCGCGCCCCGAGCAGGTCCACGAGAACGCGCGCGCCGCCGACGTCCGCCTGAGCGCCGACACGCTGCGCGCGATCGACGAGGCGCTGCTGCTCGTCGCGTACAGCTAGAACAGCGGCGGCGTGACGAGCAGCGGCTCGATCCGCCAGCCGCCGCCCGGCGCGGCAGTCGCGTGCCACAGCTCGTCGAAGCCCTCCTCGGGCGTCGGGCGCTGCAGCCGCCGGCCGGTCGCGACGACCCCCGCGGCATGCACGCGCCGGCCGTCCGGGCGCTGCGCGTTGCGCGCGAGCGCCTCGGCGACGTCAACCTCCACCAGGTACGCGACGGTGCGAAAGCCCGCGGCGCGGGCGGGCCCGACGTAGCGGCTGCGCTCGGCCGGCGTCGCGTTCGTGTTGTCGACGACGAACCGCTGCCCGCTCTCGAGGCACAGGCGCACGAGCGCCTCCTCGCGGTGGCGCGTGCCGAGCACGTCGAGCGACACGCGCACGTGCGTGTCGACGAAGCGCTCCACGTACAGGCTCGTCTTGCCGCTGCCCTGGACGCCGCAGAGGACGACCGCTTCCATGGCGCCGACAGTAACGTTGCGGCATGGATGGGCGGAGCTTCGTGGCCGCGTTGATCGCCGCGGTGCCGGAGGCCTTCGACGGGGACGACGACGCCTTCGACGAGGACGGCGCGCTGGCGTACCCGGCCCTCGGCAACGCTCGGAGCTACCTCGAGGATCACGCGATCCGCATCCATCGCCTGCCGCTGCGCGCGAGTGTGCGCCCGGGCGGCGAGGACGTCCTGCGCCGGTTCTGGGACTTCGTCGAGGAGCAGGCGCAGGCCGGCGCGGGCGACGAGCGCCTGGAGACCCTGCTGCAGATCGAGTGCTTCGAGGGCGTCGGCTGGGTCGAGGACCTCATCGAGTTCGTCCGACCGCGCACGCGCGAGCTGCTCGCCGACGCGCAGGTCGGGCTCGCCGACGCCAACGGGCAGATCGGCCGGTGGGCCGCGGAGGGCGCGCGGCGCTCAAAGCGCCGCTGATCCCACGAGCCGCTTGAGGTGCCCGCGCCAGGCCGCCTCGGTGTGCTTGAGCGAGCGACCGCCGAACGCGTCGCGCAGGACGGCGCGCGGGTCGCGGGGGAGGGGCGAGAGCAGCAGCTCGACGCACGCCGCCTCGCCCTCCTCGCGGGCCAAGAGGTCGAGCAGGGTCCCGCCCAGCAGCTGGGCGTCGCGGATGCCGGGCGGGAACGCCGGCCGCCCGCCGTCGTGCAGGTGGCGGGCGATCGCCGGTCGCGCGTGCGCGGTCTGCCCGCTGAGCCACTGCGCGCCGCCGGCGGCCAGCCACGCCCAGCGCAGGTAGCGCCGGAACGCGAGCGGCGTGAACGGCGGCGGCAGCCGCGGGTTGCTGGCGCCGATGACCACGTGGGCGTAGAGGGCCGCCGGAGCGAGCAGGTTGAGCTCGCGCGAGCCCGGCACGTGCGAGGCGCGGGCCTCGAGCACGCGCGGGGCGAGCACGTGGATCTCGCGCACGCCGAACCAGCCGACGAGGTAGCGCCGCGCGGCCGGCGCGGTCAGCCGCCGTACGAGCGGCAGGTACGGCGCGGCCATGTCGAGCTGGGCCGACGACCCGTGGACGACCACGTCGACCTCGTCGGGCACCGCCGGGAAGCGCGCCGCCAGCCGTGCGCGCGTGCCCTCGAGCAGCTCGAGCACGCCGACCACCGCATGGGCGTCGGTCTCCTCGTGGCGCGCCGCGAAGTGCGGTGACGTCGTCTCGACCCAGGTCACGTCCGATCCACCAGCGTGTCACCGCGCGCAAGCGCCTGCTTGACTGCGGCCATGACCGTCGTCGCCGTCGGGCGCGTGCACGGCGTCGCCGCAGGGCGCGCCCAGCTCGTCGAGCTCATGCGCCGGACGGCCGCCGCCGCGCGTACCGAGCCGGGCTGCCGCTCCTACGACTTCGCCGAGGTCGTCGACGGCGCCGACGAGTTCGTCGTCGTCCACGAGTGGGAAGACGACGCCGCGCTCGACGCCCACTACCGCGGCCCCGTGCACGAGGCCTACCGCGAGGGCGTCTTCGGCCTGCTCGCGCGGCCCAGCGAGCTCGTCATCCATCGCATCGCCGCCACGGAGCGCCCGGTCGATTCGGGGCCGATGGACCCGCGGGCGGCGGACTGACGTCCGCTGCCCGCCTGGCGCGTTCGCGGCTCTCCCTGCCCGAGGGTCGCCTGGCGCGCCATCGCGCGGAGTCGACTCTCGGCGCGCCCGTCGCCAACGGCGCCCGCCCCCGGCCCCGGTGCGGGCCGCGGACCCCCTTCCTCTATGCCCTTGGCCGCGCGGCGCCGCAGGCCCCACGAGGCTCAGCGCTGCACCTCCACCGCCTGCTGGTAGGTCGGCCGGTTGATCCACGGGATCAGGGGCTGCGTGACGCCGCCGAGCGGGCGGAAGCGCACGTCGTCGAGGCAGGCCTGCTGGCCGGCCTTGCAGACGTCGTCGGCCGGATAGGTCTTCCCAACGCTCTCGTCGAGGGCGTCGCCCAGCGACTTCTCGAGTGCCGAGCGGCAGGCGGCGAGCTTGCCGCGGCCGCAGAACGCCACCGCGTACTTCTGGGCGACGCGGCGGCGCAGGACGCGCTTGAGGTCCTTGACGACGTAGCCGTAGAAGCCGTTCTGGTAGGCCGAGCCGAGGTGGGCGCCGTGGTTGTTGGGCTCGTTGTCGATCTCGTAGGTGGCCTCGAGGCGGTCGAGCAGGGCCTTGCCCATGACGGGCTCGAACATCGCCTCGATCAGGCGCGGCCACCAGGCGTCCATGATCCGCACCGCGGCGGCGGCGTCGTAGGAGCCGTCCTTGTTGCGATCGATGCGGTGCGTCCCCGACGCCTGCCACGCCCGCAGCTTCTCCACCGCCGCCGCGAGCTTGGGGTCGCTCGGCTTGCCGAGCACGCGCAGCGCGAGTGGCAGCGCCGTCATCCCGCGCAGGTCGACTGTCCCGGCCGACTCCATCGCGTCGACGAGCTCGGGCAGCGTGAGCTTGTGGCCGCCCCTGGTGCGCTGGGCGATCTGGCGGTCGAGCATCTGCGAGCGGAAGACCGAGCTGAAGACGTTGGAGTCCGCGCCCGCGTAGCCGGGCGCCTGGCGGTTGTTCCAGCTGGTGAGCGTCGCCTGGTCGACGACCTGCGGGTGCTGGTCGGCCGGCGTGTAGCCGGCGGTGTTGAGGTCGGGGTTGAAGTCGCGCCACTCGTGGGTGGAGGCCATCGGCAGCTGGCCGGTCGTCCCCTTGGCCCGCACCGGGTTGTTGCCCGAGTTGAAGTACGCGATGTGCTTGGCGTCGATGTAGAACCAGTTGAACGTGTAGCCGATCTGCGAGGCGGCGCGCTGGAAGTCCTGCGGCGACTTGATCGCGTTGGGGTCGTTGAAGGTGCTGAAGCCCAGCGCCGAGTCGACCTCGTGGAAGTAGGTCGAGCGCAGCACCGTGTAGAGCACGGGCTTGCCCTTGTAGGTACCGCGGCCCGCGACGAGCCCGAGCTTGGTGCGCTCGGCGTGCAGCGTCTCGGTGCCCGGCGCCGTCTGGTCGGCGAGGTTCGGCGTCCACGTGTTCGTGCGATCGAGCTTCTCGATGGCCAGGCACTGGCCGCGGAAGCGGTAGTGGTCGTCGTCGCACAGCGGCACCGCGAAGGTGTCGATGATGTCCTGGCCGGCCGAGGTGGCGCTCCACGCGTAGTTGCGCCCGTGGCCGAGCTCGACGTAGAGGTTCACGCCCGGGAACGCCGCGCCCCGCGCGTCGATGCCGGGGCCGTGGAGGTCCTCCTCCATGAGGATCTCGGGCGCGAAGTACGCGACCTGCGGGCCGAAGACGGCGAGCGGGTGGCCGCTGGCCGACTGCGCGCCGGAGACCAGCAGCGCGTTGGACATCGCCTTGGGCAGCGGCAGGCCACCGGGCAGCGGCAGGCCGCCGGGCAGCGGCGGGACGCCGGGCAGCGGCGGGACGCCGGGCAGCGACGGCACGCCCGGCGGCGCCGGTGCGCCGGGCAGCAGCGTCGGCGAGCTGTCGGGGCGCGCGCCCTCGCTCGAGCCGCCGCTCTGGCCGGGGGCGACCTCGAAGGCCTTGAACGAGCCGGCGTCGGGGATCTCCTCGGCGCCGGGCGCGCGCTTCTTCGGCTTGGTCTGGTACGGGAAGCGCGTGCCCTTGACGGTCGTCGGGGCGTCGGGGTCGTCGAAGGCGGCGAACTGCTCCCACAGCTTGCGGCCGGTCTTCTTGCCGAAGCGGTTGACGAACGAGCGCAGCAGCTCGCCCTCGGCCAGCTCGCGCCCGCCGCCCTGGCCGAAGATGCCGCCGACGAGCGACGCGGTCGCGATCAGGTCGGTGACCTTCCAGTCGTCGGGGCCGAGCGGCTTGCCGATCGCGGCGTACTCGCCGGGCATCTTCGTCGGGTCCAGGCGCGCCTCGGCGATGTACTGGTTGATGCCGGCGACGTAGTTCAGGGCGTCGTCCTGCAGCTGGCGGCCGCGATCGCCGTAGAGGTCGTCGCCGAGGTCGAACTGGCGCTGCAGGTCGGCCTCGGTGTACGGCGCGATCGCCCACTGCGCGGCGTCCATCTCGCGGTTGCCCACCGCGCCGCCGACGAAGGAGGACAGCTGCGCGCGCCCGAGGTGGCGCAGCACGTCGATGAAGAACAGGCGGTCCTGCGCGGCCGCGTAGCCGGCGCCGAACATCGTGCCGCCGCGCGTCGTGCCGTAGATGTGGGGCACGCCGAAGCCCTTGTCGCGCACGATCGTGACGTCGTTGCGCGGGCTGATCGTCGACGCGTCGTCGCCGAGCTTGACGCCGAAGGTGGAGTCCTTGTAGTAGCGCCCGAGGTCTTCGGCCTTGAGACCCGGCGCGGCGTACATCAGGTCGCGGTACATCGCGAGCTGGTCGTCGTTGTGCGCCGGACGCGCGCCCATGGCGAGGAACGCGGCGAGCTGCGGGCCGTTGGCCAGGCCGTTGGTGCCCGGCGGCAGCACGTCGTGGAAGCCGCCGGCGTCGTTGGTGCCGTAGGGCTGGACGTCGGCCTGCGCCGGTGCTGCCACCGCTATGACGAGCAATGCCGCCCCGAGGGCGGCGACGGTACCCCGCATGTGACCTCCTGTCGGACCGCGGCAGCGTAACCACGCACCGCAGCGCAGTGCGCCGGTTACCGGTGCGCGGGCTGCAGCGCAGTGGCTGCGGCGCTCCGCGGCCACGGCAGTGCGGGTGAGTGGGCGCCTGCGTGGGCGGTCCTGCGCGTGGCGCGCCTGTTTCGCAACACCTCTCGCCCCGGCGGCTAACGAACGACGAGTTCTGCCCGCGTGGTGGGCATTTCTCGTCGTTCGGCGCGAGCGGGTCGGCGCGGCGGCTGCGCCCTCGTTCGAGTGGAGCGAACGTCCGAACCCGGCCACCCTCGCTGCCCCGGCCGCGCGGAGCAGCAAGCGCAGCGGGAAACGGCTAGACCAGCGCCGGCTCGCGCGGCTCGATCGTCACGCCATGGACGATCGCCTCGATCTCCTCCGACGCACGATCGAACTCGTCGTCGGAGAGGACCGGCGTGCCCTCGAAGGGCAGGTCGCGCGTGATCTCCAACCACGACTTGCAGCCGTGGAAGTCGTCACGGACCTTGACCGTCACCGGCCGCGGGATGCGGTAGGTGCGCAGCAGCAGGACGTGCAGCGGGTGGCGCCGCTTCCACTGCAGGCGCTTCTCGCAGTAGTCCGAGGTCCAGACGTAGTACGGAGAGAGCGCGTCGACCGTGCGCGGATCGCTGATCGTCCAGTGCGCGGCGACCTCTGCCCACGCTCGGATGCGGACGCGATCGGGCTGCGGGATGCCGCCGTCACGGGTCAGCGCGTGGGCGGGTGGCTCGGCGTCGGGCCAGACGCCCTCCTCCAGCGCGCGCCGAAGCTCGGGCTGGTGGGAGGCGCGCACGACGTCGTTGCGCTGGTGCTCGAATGTCGGATAGAGGAAGAAGCGGTCGTGCTCGACCTCGAAGTGCTTGCGCTCTTCGCGGATGCCGCCCTTGCGCAGGGTGATCAGCTGCTCGCCTTCGGCGAGCGCGCGGACGGTGACCGCCCATTCCTTGAAAGCAATTGGCATAAGGAAAGAGGGAGAAAGGGGGGACTACAAAGACATCCCGGGCGACGGACGACTTACCCGTCCTTGGCCTCAGGATGGCGAGCATTCTCGCAAAGGACGGCGAAAATCCCAAATTCCCCTGCAGGAAGCGTAGATTCTGGGGAGATTGCTGGCGCGTTGGCGCTCAGCCGTGCGCCGAGATGCGGCGCGCGAGGGCGACCGCGGGCAGCTCGACCGGCACGCCGATGTCGAGCTGGGCGTACGTGCCGCCCGCCTGCAGGTGCTCATGCAGGAGGTCCTGGAGCTGGAAGCGCCCGATGAGCGCGTCGCACTCGATGCAGCCGTTGGCCACGTAGCCGCCGGTGACGCCCGGGCTGTCGCGGTGGCGCAGCTCGCCGATGCCGCGGCGCGTGAGCGCCCGCGGGTCGACGTACTCGACGAGCATCTCGGCGACGTCGTCGAAGGCCAGGAAGCCGCTGCCATCGGGGGTCCTGCTCGGATCGACCAGGACGCCGACCACGCCGCGCACCTTCGTACGGCACTGCCAGCAGCGGTCGGTGACCGCCGCCAGGCGGGCCCTGACGACGGCCTCGCCAGAGCTCCGCGGCGCGGTGATGCGCTCGCGGCGCGCGGGCCCGCCCGAACCGCCGATGACGGTCAGACGGGGGCGCGACGGTCCGCTGGTGTCGCCCGGAGTCGACATCTAGCCTGGTTGATACGGACTCCTCGCGCCCGTGGGAACCGACTGCGGCAATTGCGCACATTTGCGTGCCAAAGCTGCAAACGGCGTGGAGACTTCGCTGGACGGTCGTATGAGCGCGCCTAAAGGCGTACGCCGGCGAACCCTTCGACCGCTTCCACGATCGCGGCGAAATCGGCGTCGCCCAGGCCCCTGCCCTCGCCGGCCACGAGCGCCTCGCGCACGGCCGCCGCGGCGGGGAACGGAACGCCGGCGGCCTGCCCCTCCTCGAGGCACAGCCGCACGTCCTTGAGCATGTGCTCGAGCTTGAAGAGCGTCGTGTAGTCGTGCTCGCGCATCGGCTGCGCCTTGAGGCCGAGCATCGCCGAGCCGCCGCTGCCGGCGGCCATGACCTGCGTCAGCGCATCGAGGTCGACGCCCGTCGCGCGGCCGACCACGAGCGCCTGCGCGAGCGTGTGCGCATTGGCCGCCGCGACCGCGTTGTTGATCAGCTTGACGATCTCGGCGAGGCCGACCTCGTCGCCGACGTGGACGATCAGCTCGCCCATCACCTCGAACAGCGGGCGCGCGCGCTCGAAGTGCTCGGGCGCGCCGCTGGCCATGATCGTGAGCGTCCCGTCCTGCGCCTTGGGGCTCGACCCGGTGACCGGCGCGTCGACGAAGCCGATGTCGCGCTCGGCGAGCGCCGCCGCGATCCGGCGGCTGTCGCTCGGGGCGATCGTCGACATGTCGACGCACAGCGTCCCGGCTGCCGCGCGCGTCGCGACGCCCTCGTCGCCGAGCAGCGCCTCGGCAACCTGCGCGCCGTCGACGACCATGGTGATGACGACGTCGCTGGCCGCGCCGACCTCCGCCGGCGTGCCGACGACCGTGCCGCCGTGCTCGGCGGCCCACGCCTCGGCGCGCTCGCGCGTGCGGTTGTAGACGGTCAGCTCGTAGCCCGCACGGCGCAGGTTGGCCGCCATGCGCGACCCCATGATCCCCAGCCCGACGAAGCCGATGCGCTCCACGGGCGCAGATCCTACGAGAGCGCCTGCGATCCCTGCCGGTCGGGCCCCAGGCCCCCGTCGAGCCCGAGCCGGTGCGCGACCGCGGCGGCCTCGGTGCGGCTGCGCACGTCGAGCTTGGCGAGGATCCGCGACACGTGCACGCTGGCCGTCTTCTCGGCCATGAAGAGCGTCTCGCCGATCTCGCGGTTGGTCCGTCCCTCGGCCACCAGCACGAGCACCTGGCGCTCGCGCGGCGTCAGGCCGAACGGGTCCTCCTCGGCCGTGGAGTCGGCCTCCGCGCGCTCGGGCGCCGGCGCGTCGACCGCCGCGAGCGTCAGCCGCGCCCGCGCCGCGAGGCTCTCGATCTCGCCCCACAGCCAGTTGGCGCCGAGCCGGGCGGCGACGGCATGCGCTCGCTCGAGCGCCGCGACGGCGGCGTCCCGCTCGCCACGAGCGACGTAGCCCTCGCCGGCGCGCCAGGACATGATCGCGCCCGGGTAGGGCCGGTGGACCGCCTCCCATGCCTCGGCCGCCGCCTCGTGCAGTGCGGGGTCGGGCGTGCCGATCGCGCGCGCGTACTCCGCCTCGGCGCTGCAAAGCCAGGCGGCCTCGATCGGCCCGCCGTCGTCGGCCGCCGCGCGCACGCGCGCGACGTGGAACTCGGCCTCGAGCAGCGCGCGGCGCTCGCCCTCGCCGTCGCCCAGGTCGCGGGCGCGCTGCGCGGCGTCGGCCTCGGTGATGGCGCCGATCGTCGCCACCCGCGCGAGGCGCACGACGTCGTCAGTGCACGTCTCGATGCGGTCGAGTGCGGCCTGTACCGCGGCCCGCGCGGCGTCGAGGTTGCCGGCGCGGCGCTCGAGCTCGGCGAGCAGCGCGCCGAGGACCCCGAGGAACTGCGGCTCGTCGACGTCGCGCGTGGCCTCGCTTGTCTGCGTCAGGAGCTGGCGCGCGAGCGCCGCGTCGCCGCGGCCCATGGCCAGCTCGGCGCGACGCAGCACGGCGTTGATGAATGTCGTCCCGGAGGCCGGCCGCGCGTCGACGATGTGGTGCTCGGCGAGCGCCCAGTCACCGGTGTCGAAGGCGATCTCGCCGACGAGCAGCTCGAGCCAGTTGCAGCGCTCGCCGCGGCTCTTGGCGATCTCGAGGCCCTCGGCGACGATCGCGCGCGCCTCGTCCGAGCGCCCGGCCATGTGCAGCGCCTCGGCGAGGTTGAGGTAGGCGGACTCGAGCTCGCGCGCGCGGTCGCCTTTCGCGGCGAAGTCGATCGCGGCGCGCAGCTCGGCCGCTCCCTCGTCGATCTGGCCGAGGCTCATGAGCGAGGTGCCGAGCGCATTGAGCGCACGGGAGCGCGCGCCGGGCTCACCGGCGGCCTCGGCGAGGGGCAGCGCCTCGCGCGCGGCCTCGATCGCGCTGCGATGGCGGCCCCGGAGCATGAGGAACATCGCCCGCCGCGCGAGCAGCAGCGCGCGCTCGCGGCTGATGTCGTCGTCGGGCAGCAGCTCGAGGCCCTGCTCGAGCGTGGCCAGCGCCGCCTCGGCCCGACCCATGCCCCACCGGGCGCCCGCGAGGCGCTCGAGCAGCCCGGCCACGCGGTGGGGAGCGGCCGACTCGTCGAGCGCGGCCAGCGACGCCTCGTAGAGAGCGACGGCGCGGACGCGGTGCCCGTCGAGCTCGTGCGAGAACGCTGCGTGCTTCAACAGCGCCCAGCGCTCGAGGCCGGCGAGCGCCTCTGCATCGGCGACCCGCGGCCAAAGCTCGAGCGCGCGCTCGAACAGGCGCGCGGCCTCGCCGTGGGCGTGGACGGTGTCGGCGGCCTCGGCCGCGCGCACCGCGGCGGTCAGCGCGGCCGGCTGGTCGCCCGCCGCCAGGTAGTGGTGGGCGATGCCGGCGAGGATCTGCGCGCCCGGCCCGTCGGCCTCGACGCGGCGCTCCAGGGCGCGCGCGAGCGCGAGGTGCAGCTCGGCGTGCTCGCCCGGGAGCAGGTCGTCGTGCACGACCTCGCGCAGCAGGGCGTGGCGGAAGCCGTAGCGCCCGTCGGGATCGACGACGATGACGTGGCCGGCGACCGCCTCGCGCAGCCCGTCGCGCAGGGCGGTGCCGTCGAGCGTCGAGGCGTCGGCCAGCAGCGCGTGATCGAGCCTGCGTGCGACGGCGACGAGGCGCAGCAGCTCCTGCGCGTCGGGCGGGAGCGCCTCGATGCGGACCATCAGCGCGTCGCGCATCGTGGAGGGCAGCTCGCCGCGGCCGTCGAGGCCGGCGGCCAGCAGCTCCTCGGTGAAGAACGGGTTGCCCTCGCTGCGCGCGTGCAGGCGCGCGACCAGCGAAGGCTCGGCGGGAGCGCCGAGGATGTCGGCCAGCTGCTCGGCCAGCTCCTCCTCGGTGAGCGGCACGAGCTCGACGCGGCGCGAGCGCGGCGCGCGCTCGAGCTCGGCCAGCAGGCTGCGCAGCGGGTGGCGGCGGTGCAGCTCGTCGGGCCGGTAGGAGGCGACGACGAGCACGTGCTCGGCGCGCAGGCTGCGCGCGAGGAAGACGAGCAGGGCGCGCGTCGAGGCGTCGGCCCAATGGAGGTCCTCGATGGCCAGCACCACCGGCGCCTCGCGGCCCAGGCGATCCAGCAGGGTCAGCAACGCCTCGAAGACGCGCCCCTGGGCCGGATCGTCACGATCACCTGCGGCCTGCGCGTCCGGCTCGGCGAGCTCGGGCAGAAGGCTCGCGAGCCCGGCCCGGGTGGCCGGGCCGAGCTCGTCGAGCACGGGGTCGCCGTCGCGCGTGAGGGATCGCAGGGCGGCGACGATGGGGGCATACGGGAGCTCGTCCTCTCCGAGCGAGACGCAATCTCCGCTGATGACGCGCGCCCCAGCCGTGAGCGCATGGCGCTCCAGCTCCTTGAGGAGGCGCGTCTTGCCTACGCCCGATTCACCCGCGATGAAGGCGAGCGATGGGCGCCCATCCGAGGCGTCGTGCAGGGCCGCCTCGAGCTCCGCGAGCTCGCGCGCTCTGCCGATGAACCGGCTGCTCGTCACGCGCATGGCCACGCGTCCAGTATCGCTCGATGTCGTCGTTGCGGGCATCCGCCATGTGTGGGCTGTGGAGGAGAGAGAACATGACGAGATGGTGAACCTCGATGGCTGCGCGCACATCGGGCGGATGGAGCCTCTTGGACGCGGCGACCCCTTACCCGCGTAAGGTCACCCCTTAGGCGGCCCGTGCCCACCGCCGCCCGGGGTCTCCAGGCGCAGCCGCTGGCCCCCGCGCAGCGTGCCCGATGCCTTCGGCGCGAGCTCGACGCCGTCGAGCAGGTTGCGCCCGCGAGCGCCCGGCTCTCCGCCGTCGGCGCCGGGCGGCGCGTGGCGGCGGCGCTCGGTCAGCAGCGAGAAGCTCATGTCGGTCAGCGCCTGCAGCTCGCGGACGACGCCGTCGCCGCCGCGATGGCGCCCGGCGCCGCCCGAGCCGCGGCGCAGCGCGTACTCGGTCACGCGCAGCGGGAACTCGAGCTCGAGCGCCTCGACCGGCGTGTTCAGCGTGTTGGACATCGCCACGTGGACCGCGCTGGGGCCGTCCGCGTCCGGGCAGGCGCCCTGGCCGCCGCCGAGCGTCTCGTAGTACGTCCAGGCGTCGGTCCCGAGCGTGAGGTTGTTCATCGTCCCCTGGCCGAGCGCGCGGCCGAAGGCGGCGAGGACGAGGTCCGCCACGCGCGAGGAGGTCTCGACGTTGCCGCCGGCGACGGCGGCCGGCGGGCGCGCGTTGAGCAGGGAGCCCACGGGCGCGAGCACGGTGATCGGCCGGTAGGCGCCCGCGCTGGGCGGGATGTCGGGATCGGTGAGCACGCGCACGGCGAACAGGCACGCGCTCGCCGTCACCGCCAGCGGGCAGTTGAGGTTGCCGGCGTGCTGGGGCGCCGACCCGGCGAAGTCGAGGGTCAGCTCGTCGCCGGCGACGGTGGCGCTCAGGCGCAGCTCGAGGTCCGCATCGACGGCCTCGAGCAGGTCGACCGCGGTGCGCTCACCGTCGTCGAGCTCGCGCAGGCACGCGCGGGTGCGCCGCTCGGCGTAGTCGAGCACGGCCGCCGTCGCCTCGCGCAGGAAGCCGGCACCGACGCGATCGGCCAGCTCGGCCAGCCGCCGCGCGCCGGTGCGGTTGGCGGCCAGCTGGGCGCGCAGGTCGGCGCGGCGGTGGGCCGGCTGGCGCATCTGGGCCGCGAGCTCGTCGATCGCCGCGTCGTCGAGCACGCGCGGCGCGATGACGACGCCCTCCTCCTCCAGGGTGGTCGAGTCGGCCGGCATCGACCCGGGCACGCGGCCGCCGACGTCGGCGTGGTGGGCGCGCGCGGCGGCGAAGCCGAGCAGCTCGCCGTCGCGGAAGGCGGGCGTGACGACGGTGATGTCGGGCAGGTGCGTGCCGCCGGCGTACGGGTCGTTGAGGACCCACGAGACGCCCGGCGCGTGGTCGCGGTCGCGGACGGCCGCGACGGCCGCGGGCATCGCGCCGAGGTGCACCGGGATGTGCTCGGCCTGCATGACCATCTCGCCCGCGGGGTCGAAGAGCGCGGTCGAGCAGTCGCGGCGCTCCTTGATGTTGGCGCTGTGCGCCGAGCGCACGAGCACGGCGCCCATCTCCTCGCACGCGGCGCGCAGCGCGCCCGCTGTGACCTGCAGGTCGATGGGGTCGATGCTCACGCGCCGCGCTCCAGGATCAGCGTGCCGGTGTCGTCGGTCGCGCCCGCCCAGCCCTCCGGCACGACGAGCGTCGCCTCGGGCAGGCGCACGACGGTGGGCCCCTCGACGCGCTCGCCGGCCTCGCCGCCGAACCGCAGCGGCTGGGCGGGGAGCCGGCCGGTGACGCGGACGGTCACGAGCTCGACGTCGCCGTCGCGGTCGCGGTGGCCGTAGCGCTCTTCGTGCAGCGCCTCGAAGCGCTCGCGCAGGTCCTCCTCGTCGCCACCGCGCACGGTCAGCTCGTGCGACTGGCCGTGGTAGCGCAGGTCCCAGGCCAGCTCGATCTCCGGCTCGCCGCCCAGCGTCGCGCGGACCTCGTCGCGCAGCGCGTCGACGCCGGCGTCGTCGTGGCCGAGCACGGTGCGCTGCGCGTCTGCGCGGCGATCGGCGGCCGCGAGGCCCAGCGCGCTGAGCACGCCCGAGGCGCGCGGCACGAGGATCTTCGTCATCCCGAGCTCATCGGCGATCGCGGCGGCGTGCAGCGGCCCGGCGCCGCCGAAGGCCAGCAGCGCGAAGCGCCGCGGATCGACCCCGCGCTCGACGGTCATGACGCGCAGCGCGCGCACCATCTCGGCGTTGGCCACGCGCACGATGCCCTCGGCGCACGCCCGGACGTCGAGGTGCAGCGCGGTCGCGAGGCGCTCGACGGCCGCGCGCGCGGCCCGGGCGTCGAGCGCGACGTCGCCGGCCAGCGGCGCGTCGGCGCTCAGGTGGCCGAGCACGAGGTTGGCGTCGGTCACCGTGGGCTCGGTGCCGCCGCGCCCGTAGCACGCGGGCCCCGGCTCGGCGCCGGCGCTGTGGGGCCCGACGCGCAGCGCGCCGCCCGGGTCGCGCCAGGCGATCGACCCGCCGCCGGCGCCGACCGTGTGGATGTCGACCATCGGCAGCGCCAGCGGGCGCCCGCCGACCTCGCGCGCGGTCGTCTCGCGCACGCGGCCGTCCTCGACGACGCAGACGTCGCACGACGTCCCGCCCATGTCGAAGCACAGCAGGTCGGGCTCGCCGCAGCGCTCGGCGAGCAGCGCGGCGGCGGCTGCGCCGCCGGCCGGGCCGCTGAGCACCGTCAGCGCGGCGTGGTCGGCGGCGGCGTCGAGCGCAGCCAGGCCGCCACTCGACTGCATGATCGACGGGGCCGGCAGGCCGGCGTCGCGGGCGGCCTGCAGCAGCCGGCGCAGATAGCGCGCGAGCAGGGGGGAGAGGGCGGCGTCGACCTCGGTGGTGGCCGCGCGCTCGAACTCGCGGAACGTGCCCACGACCTCGTGCGAGAGCGACACGTGCGCGCCGAGGCGCTCGCGCAGCGCGGCGCCGATCGCGCGCTCGTGGTCCGGGTGGCGGTAGCTGTGCAGCAGGCAGACCGCCACGGCCTCGGGCTCGGCGGCTGCGACCGCCGCGACGAGCGCGTCGAGGTCGCCCAGCGGCTCGAGCACGCCGTCGGGCCCGGTGCGCTCGCGCGCGGCGAAGCGCCGATCGGGCGGCGTGAGCGGCGCGGGGTGCGCCGCGCATAGGCGATACAGCTCGCGCCGCGCCTGGCGCCCGAGCGCGACGAGGTCGGTGAAGCCCGCGGTGGCCACGAACGCGGTGCGCGCCACCTTGCCCTCGAGCAGCGCGTTGGTGGCCACCGTCATGCCGTGGGCGAAGGCCTCGACGTCGTCCGCGCCGGCGCCGGCGGACTGCAGCGCCCGGCCCACGGCGGTCATCACCGCCTGCGACTGGTCGCCGGGCGTGGTCGGCGCCTTGGCGGTGTGCAGCGCGCCGCCCGCGACGAGGACGGCATCGGTGAAGGTGCCGCCGACGTCGACGCCCAGGAGCATAGGCGCAGGCTATGCGCTCAGCCCGCGGCGTCGACCAGTCGGCGCATCAGCACGCCGGCGGGGCGGCGCGTGGCCTGCGCCACCGCGATGCCGAGCGCGACGCCGGCGGCCCACCCGGCGACCCCGCCGAGCAGCGCGACACCCGCGACGACGGCGGCGCCGACGACCGTAACGAAGACGGCGAGCACGACGAGGGCCAGCGGGACGCCCAGGCGAAACATGAGGTCGGTACGCATCCACCCTCTACATCGGCACGCTGCGGAGAACCTCAAGTCGCGCCCACGGGTCGGCGACCGCGCCCCCCGGGGCGGTCGCCGCGCTGTTCGCCGTCGCTCGCGTCAGGCCGCGATGGCCTCGCCCTCGACCTCCGTGACATCCTCGGTCTCGGCGAGGTGCTGGTGCGAGGGGCAGTAGCCGTTGTGATGCAGCGGCATCCTCTGGCACGGCGTGCCCCGCCGCGTCGTGGCCCTGCACTGCAGCGGCTCGCCGTTGGCGTCGAAGCCGTTCTGGGGCATCCGCTCCAGGACCTCGATCGCACACCCGACATAGCCGTTGATCACGCGCCAGACGCGCGGCTGCGACTGCATCGGGAAATGGGACCTGATGTCCTGGAAGAGGAACCGAGCTGGGCGCGCGAAGTAGTGCCGGTCTCCTACCAGCCGCTCGATGGTCGCCTCGCATGCGCGAAGGACCTGCTCGTGCGCCTCCCTACCTCCGACGATCTCCCCCGAGAGCTCGCGGTAGATCGCTCTACTCACCTGGTACATGATCCTGTGACCGTGTCCTCCTGTTGGCCTCGTCCCCCGGCCTGGACCGTGGGCGAGTATGGCCCGTGCTTGTGAAGGTCCAAACGCGCGCAGTGTTGAGTTCGCGTTAAGAAACGCACGCGTTCAGCAGAACTGGCGGTCTTTTTGCTCGCGCCCGGCGTGAGCGGCGGCTCAGCGCCGCGTTCGCATCGCGTGTGCCTCAGACCCAGCGCTCGAACGCCGGCTCGTCCGAGCCACCGCGAGTGACCGAGTGATGCAGGTCCAGGCCGGGATCGGTCTGCGGGAAGTCCGCGCGCATGTGCGCGCCACGGCTCTCCTCGCGCAGCAGCGCGTGGCGGGCGATGAGGCGCGCCAGCGGAGAAGGGTCGTCGGCCAGGGTGGCGAGGCCCTCGGCATCGCGGACGAGGCCCGCGTGGCGCCACAGCGCGGCGCGCGTCTCGCGGCTGGGCGGCTCGATGGCCGGCGCCGGCGGCGGCTCGCCGGCCTCGCCGCGCGGCTCGGACAGCGCGGCGAACGACGCGCGCGCGCCGAAGACGAAGCACTCGCTCAGCGAGTTCGACGCCAGCCGGTTGGCGCCGTGCAGGCCCGTGCAGGCGCTCTCGCCGATCGCGTAGAGCCCCGGCACCGTTGTGGCGCCGTCGAGGTCGGCGACGATGCCGCCCATGCCGTAGTGCGCGGCGGGCGCGACGGGGACCAGCTCGCGCGCCGGGTCAAGGCCGGCCTCGCGCAGCGCGCCGACGACGTTGGGGAACAGCCCCGGATCGATCGCGCGCATGTCCAGGTCGACGCTCGGCGCGCCGCTCTCGGTCATCGTCGACCAGATCGCCCGGGCGACCTCGTCGCGCGGCGCGAGCTCCTCGACGAAGCGCTCGCCCTGTGCGTTGAGCAGCGTCGCACCCTCGCCGCGGATCGCCTCGGTGACCAGGAAGCCCTCGCGACCCTTGATGCCGGTCACCGCGGTGGGGTGGAACTGCATGAGCTCGAGGTCGGCGAGCGCCGCGCCGGCCTCGCGCGCGAGGAGCAGGCCGATCCCGAGCGATCCGGGCGGGTTCGTCGTGCGCTGCCACAGGGCGGCCGAGCCGCCGGTGGCGAGGATCACCGCGGGCGCGTGGATCGCGCGGCCGTCCTCGCACACGACGCCGACGCAGCGCCCGTCGCGCGTCCACAGCCGCGCCGCGCGGGCACCCTCGATGACCGTGACGCCGGCCGTCTCGACGACGACGGCCGAGAGCTGGCGCACGACGCGCCGCCCGGTCGCGCTCCCGCCGGCGTGCACGACGCGCCGGCGCGAGTGGCCGCCCTCGAGCCCGAGCGCGAGGTTGCCGTGGCGGTCGGCGTCGAAGTGCACGCCGATGCGCTCGAGCTCGCTCACCGTGCGCGGCGCCTCGCGGCAGAGGACGGCGGCGGCGCTCGAGCGGACGAGCGCGCGGCCGGCGCGCTCGGTGTCGCGGCGGTGCAGGTCGGGCGAGTCGTCGACGGCGAGCGCGGCTGCCAGCCCGCCCTGCGCCCAGTAGCTGGCCGTGCGCGCCAGCGGCGTGGCCGAGACGAGCGCGACGCTGGCGCCGCTGCGCGCGCCGGTGAGCGCCGCGTAGAGGCCCGCCGCGCCGGCTCCGACGACCGCGAGGTCGGCGTCGATGCGGTCGGCCCCGGTCATGCGGAGGTACGGTAACGAGATGCCCCCGCCGCTCCTGCTTCGCCACCCGTCGTCGCTCGAGCACGACACCGGCATGCATCCCGAGCGCGCGGCCCGGATCGTGGCGATCGAGCACGCGCTGTCGGCGCACGACTGGCTGGGCTGGGAGGTGCGCGAATCGCCCGCGGTGGCGCGCGACGTGCTGTGCGCCGTGCATCCCGAGGGCTACGTCGAGCGCATTGCTGCGGTGTCGGCAGCGGGTGGCGGCGCGCTCGACGCCGACACGCTGATGTCGGAGGGCTCCTATCGCGCGGCGCTGCACGCGGCGGGCGGCGCGGTCGCGCTCGTCGACGCCCTGCTCGGCGACGGCCCACGCGTCGGCGCATCGCTGCACCGGCCGCCCGGCCACCACGCGCTGGCCGCGCGCGCGATGGGCTTCTGCCTGTTCAACAACGTCGCGGTCGCCGCGCGGCGGGCGCTCGACGCGTGGGGTGCCGAGCGGGTGCTGATCCTCGACTGGGACGTCCACCACGGCAACGGGACGAACGACATCTTCCACGCCGACCCCGACGTGCTCTACGTGAGCATCCACGAGTCGCCGCTCTATCCGGGCACGGGGCCGGCGGGCGACGTCGGCTCGGGGCGGGGCGAGGGGTACACGGTCAACCTCCCTGTCCCCGCCGGCTCGGGCGACGCCGCCTGGTGCTCGCTGGTCGAGCACGTCGTCGTGCCGCTCGGCCTGGAGTACGCCCCCAGCCTCGTCCTGCTATCCGCGGGCTACGACGCGCACGCGCTCGATCCGCTGGCCGGCTGCGAGGTCACGCGCGATGGCTATGCCCAGATGGCCGCGAGCGTGCGCGGGCTGGCCGACGAGCTCGGCGTCCCGCTGGGCGTCGTGCTCGAGGGCGGCTACGAGCTCGAGGCTCTCACCGAGTCGCTGCTGGTCACGCTCGAGGTGGTCGGGGCGGACGTGCCGCCGTCTCACGCGCACGTGGCCCTGAACCCGCTGGCGTCCGCGGCGGCGGCGCGGCTGTCGGCGCGCTGGCCGCTGGTCGGGACGGTCGCGGGTTAGCCCTCGCCCGTCGAGGTGCCCGTGCTCTCGCCGGTCGTGGTGCCGGTGGTCTGGCCGGTCGTGGTGCCGGTGGTCTGGCCTGTTGTGGTGCCGGTGGTCTGGCCGGTCGTGGTGCCGGTGCTCGGGGCCGCGGTCGACCCCTGCGCCGGCGCTGACGTGCTCGGAGCGGCGGTGGAGGGCGGCGGCGTGGACTGCGGCTGCCCGCCCGTCGCCGATGGCGGTGGCGCCTGCGAGTTGACCGGCGGGGCGGGCTCGCTGTCGTTCGTCAGGGAGACGAACGCCAGGGCGAGCGCGATCCCGGCCAGCACGACGACCACGGCGAGGACCGCGATCGGCGCGCGCCAGTTCGGCGTCGGCACCAGGCGGGTGCGCGCCGGCGCGCCGCAGGCGAGGCACCACTCCTGCTCGGGCCCGACGGTCGAGGCGCATCGCGGGCACGGGATCGAGCCGGGCACCTGCGGCGCGCCTGGCGGCGCGATGCTCACGACTCGCGGCGCTCGCCGCTGGGCTGGGCGACGGCGCCGTGCACGCCGTCGGCCGTCTCGCCGTCGACGCGCGGCATGACCTCGGTCGGCTGGTCCTCGAGGGGCGCGGGCGCGGCCTCCTCGCCGGCCTTGGCCGCCTCGCGCTCCGCCACCTCGGTGGCGGCCGGCTGCGGCTCGGGCTCGGTCGCCACCGGCTCCGGCGCCGGAGGCTCCGACCGCAGCATCAGCTGCGCCGGCGGCTGCGCGGACGGGGACGGCGCGGTCGGCGCGGCGACCGACAGGCTGACCGCCTCGCCGACCTCGGCGATGGCCCGCGGCCCGCGGACGGGCACGCCGCAGGACGGGCAGAAGCGCGCGTCGCTGCCGTGCAGGGCGCCGCAGCGCGGGCAGACCGAGATCCCGGGCTCGCGCAGCTCGGTCAGCGGCCGGCGGTCGTCGAGCGCGTGCTCGAGGGCGCGCAGCTCGGCATCGACCGCGGCCAGCGCCGTGAGCTTGCTGCGGACGAGCTCCTCGTTGATGCTCGCGAACTTGTGCTGGTCGAAGACCAGGCCGCCGAGGTCGCGGAAGCCCAGCTCGCGCACGCGGCGCAGGTAGCGCAGCCGGCGCCGCAGGCGCCCGCGCTGGCGGAAGCTCGGGCGCTCGGGAACCGGCTCCTGGCCGGCCGGGACCTCGGCCGTCGGCGGCTCGGCGGTCGGCGGCGGCTGGCTCGCCGTCTGCGCAGGCGCAGCCGGACCGGGATCCGCGGGGGGCTGCGCCTCGGTCGGCGCCTCCGTCGCGGCCTGTGCGGTGCCGGTCTCGTTGGCGGGGCGCTCGAAGCGCCGCCGGCGGATGACGTGCAGCGGGCCCTTCATGCGGAAAGGGCGCCCGATCTCGGCGCCTCGACGGGCAACCGTAGCACCTCGCTCCACGCGTCGAGCACGCGTCGCGCCATCCGGCGCGCCGACCACAGCTCAGCGCGCTCGCGGCCCGCGACGCGTGGATCGGGCGCCTCGAGGTGCGGTCGCAGCGCGCCCTGCCAGGCCTCGCGGTCATAGGGCGCGCACAGGGTGCCGGGCACGCCGTCGAGCGCAGCCGGGTGCACGCCGGTGGGTGTCGCGAGCACGGGGACGTCGCAGGCCAGCGCCTCGAGCGCCGCGAGGCCGAAGCCCTCGTGGTCGGAGGGGACGAGCACGGCGTTGGCCGCGTTGACGTAGAGGGGCACCTCGAAGGGATGAACGCGGCCCAGCGTCAGGAGTCGCGCGTCGCCGGCGACGTCGCGCGCGCGGTCGAAGCGCTTGGACGGGCGCGCGGGGTCGGCGGGGAACAGCACGCACGGCTCGTCCGGTGGCAGGTCGAGCCGCTCGCGGGCCTCGGCGCGACCGATCGCCGTGAAGCGATCGAGGTCGACGCCGCACGGCAGCACCGCGACGCGCCGGCGCCCGCCGGCGCCCGGCACCTCGCGCGCGAGCTCGGGGCTGACGGCGGCGACGAGGTCGACGAACGGCAGCGCCGCGCGCGTGATGCGCTTCGAGCGCGGGTGGCGCAGGTCGGTGCCGTGCAGCGTCACGACGCGCGGCGTGCGGCGCACGGCGAGCGCGGGCCACGCGCTCAGCCCGAAGTGCGCGTGGACGATGTCGAAGCGCTCGCCGCGCCGGTGGCGGCGGCGCAGCTCGCGGGCGGCGCGGGCATAGCCGCCGGGCGGGAAGGCGAAGACCTCGACCTCGACGCCGTCGAGCTCGCGCAGCGCGTCGACCTGATCGCGCACGAAGCTGCCCAGGGCCGGCGCGGAGGTCGACGGCCACATGTTCGTGACGATCAGTGCACGCATTCGCGCGTGATTCTCCACAGTTGCCGTCTTTCGCCGTTGCAGGCCCACGCCCAGACTCGGTCGCGTTCACATCACACGAGTCGAGGAGGCGTCAGATGGGCCATCGGATCACCGACCGCGCGCGGGCGATCGCGCTGCGGGCGCACACCGCGCTGGGCGGCCGCGCGCGGGCGATCGCGCTGCGGGCGCACGCGGCGCTGGGCGGCCGCGCGCGGGCGATCGCGCTGCGGGCGCACGCGGCGCTGGGCGGCCGCGCCGGCCAGGGGACGGTCGAGTACGTCGCGCTGATCCTGCTCGTCGCCGGCCTGTTCGCGACCGTCGTGGTCGCTGCCGGCGGCGTGAAGGGCGACGGGATCGCGCACGCGATCACCGAGAAGATCAAGTCGACGATCGACGGCGTGGGGGCGAAGTCCGGGTGAGCGCGCGCCCGGACTCGCCGCGCGGCGCGCCGGGGACCGTCGCGGACGCGGGCCGCCTACCATGGCGCCGTGGCCACTCGCCCCGCGGACCCGCGCGCGCGTCCCATCGCCGTCTTCGACTCCGGCGTCGGCGGCCTGACCGTGCTGCACGAGCTGCTCGTCCAGCTTCCCCATGAGGACTTCCTGTACCTCTCCGACGCCGCACGGCTGCCCTACGGCACTCGGGCCCAGGACGAGCTCGAGCGCTTCGCCCTGCAGTGCGCAGAGGAGCTCCTCGCCCGCGGCGCCAAGCTGCTCGTCGTCGCGTGCAACACGGCCACCTCAGCCGCGCTGCCTGCCCTGCGCGAGCGCATGGCGCAGACGACCCTGGGCATCGACGTGCTCGGCGTGGTGCAGCCCGGCGCCGTGCAGGCGGTGGCGGCCACGACCAACGGGCGCGTGGGGCTCATGGCCACGCCCGCCACCGTGGCCAGCGGCGCCTACGCGTCGGCGATCGTGCAGGCCGATCCGTTCGTCGAGCTGACATCGGTGGCGTGCCACGACCTGGCGACCATCATCGAAGGCGGCTTCCCGTTTGACGAGCGCGTCGTGGAGACGGTGCGCGGCTACGTCGCGCCGTTGCGCGCGGCCGGCGTCGACACGGTCATCCTCGGCTGCACCCACTACCCGCTCATCGCGCCGATGCTCCAGCGGATGCTCGGCCGCGGCGTGCACATCGTCATGTCGGGCACCCCGGTCGCCCACCAGGTCGAGCACGTGCTCGGCGCGCGCGGGCTGGCGAACCCGCGCGGCGAGAGGGACGGCGCGGGTCACGAGGGCGACTACCGCTTCCTGACCACCGGTGACGTCGACGCGTTCCGCGCGCTCGGGTCGGTCTTCCTGCAGCTCCCGCTCGGCGACGTCCAGCACGTCACCCTGCACGCGGCGGAGGCGGCGGCAGCCGGATGACTCACGCGGCCTCCAGTGAGCGAGCCCGGATGGCGAGTGGAGGCCTGGCGTGAGCATGCAGACGCGCGAGCGCTCCTACGGACGGTCCGCCGACGGGCTGCGGCCGGTGACGATCGAGCCGGGCTTCGTGTCCACGGCGACCGGGTCGGCGCTCATCAGCGTCGGCGAGACGCGCGTCATCTGCACCGCCTCGCACACCGATGGCGTGCCGAAGTGGCTGGCGGGCAGCGGGCGCGGGTGGGTCACCGCGGAGTACGGGATGCTTCCCGCGTCGACCGGCGACCGCAAGCAGCGCGACGTCACCAAGGGCCGCCCCGACGGGCGCACCGTCGAGATCCAGCGGCTCATCGGGCGATCGCTGCGCGCCGTCATCGACTTCAGCGCCCTGGGCGAGAACACCATCTACCTGGACTGCGACGTCCTCACCGCCGACGGCGGCACCCGCTGCGCGTCGATCACCGGCGCGTACGTGGCGCTGGCGCTCGCGTGCGACGCGCTGCGCGAGCGCCGCGTGCTCGACCGCTCGCCGCTGACCGGCTCGGTCGCGGCGGTGTCGTGCGGCATCGTCGACGGCACGGCGCTCCTCGACCTCGACTACGCCGAGGACTCGAGCGCCGAGGTCGACGCCAACGTCGTGACGACCGGCGACGGCGGGCTCGTCGAGGTCCAGGCCACGGCCGAGCGCACGCCCCTGTCACGGGCCAATCTCGACGCGCTGCTGGCGCTCGCCGCCAAGGGCATCGCCGAGCTGCAGTCCGCCCAAGAGCGCGCGGTCGGCGCGCCGACGTGAGCCTGGTCCTCGCCACCCGCAACCCTCACAAGCTGCGCGAGTTCGCGACGCTCATGGACGGCATCGAGCTCGTGGCGCTGCCCGACGGCGTGGAGCTGCCGCCCGAGACCGGCAGCACGTTCGCGGCCAACGCGCTGCCGAAGGCCCGCACCGCGGCGCGCGCGACCGGCGCGGTCGCCTTCGCCGACGACTCCGGCATCGAGGCGGCGGCGCTCGGCGGAGCCCCGGGCGTCCGGTCCGCGCGCTTCGCCGGCGTGGATGCCACCGACGCCGAGAACCTCGCCGCGCTCATCGCGCAGGCACCGCCCGCCAGCGCGCTGGCCTACGTGTGCGTGATCGCGCTGGTCGATCCGCACAGCGGCGAGGAGCACATGTTCGAGGGCCGCTGCACCGGCACGATGGCGCACGCGCCGCGCGGCACAGGCGGCTTCGGCTATGACCCCGTGTTCGTGCCCGACGACCGCGACGACGGGCGCACGATGGCCGAGCTCACCCAGGCCGAGAAGGACGCGATCAGCCACCGCGGGCGCGCGGCGCGCGCGCTGGTGCGCCACCTGCGAGCGGCGGGCATGGGGGTGCGCGCAGCCGAGGAGCCGGCGAGCGCCGGCGAGCGCCGAGGGCAGGCGCGATGAGCACCCCCTCCAAGACCGGCGCCGCCGCGCTCTCGATCGCCTCGAACTCGACGCTCATCCTGCTCAAGGCGATCGCCGGCGCCGTGACCGGGTCGGTCGCCCTGCTGACCGAGGCCCTGCACTCGGCGACCGACCTGATCGCCTCGATCGTCGCCTTCTTCTCGGTGCGCGCGGCTGACGTCCCCGCCGACGAGTCGCACCCCTACGGCCACGAGAAGATCGAGGACATGGCCGCGGCCATCGAGGGCGTGCTGATCCTCGTCGGCTCGGTGATCATCGCCTTCGAGGCGGTCCGCCACCTGATCGAGGGCACCGGCGTCGCCCGCCTGGGCATCGGCATCGCCGTGCTGGGCGTCTCGATCGTCGTGAACTTCGCCGTCGCGCGGACGCTGTCGGCGCGCGCGCACGCGACCGGCTCGCCCGCCCTGGCGGCCGACGCGGCCCACCTGACCACCGACATGGCGACCTCGGCCGGCGTGCTCCTCGCGCTCGTCGTCGTCGCCGCGACGGGCTGGGACTGGCTCGACCCCGTGATCGCGCTGCTCGTCTCGGCGGCCATCGCGGTCGCCGGCGTGCGGATCCTCACGCGCTCCTCGCGCGTCCTCGTCGACGAGACGCTCCCGGACACCGAGCTCGGGGCGATCCGCGCCGTCGTCACCGATTTCGGCGGGCGCGGGATCGTGGGCTTCCACGAGCTGCGCGGGCGCCAGGCGGGCGCCCGCCGCCACATCGACCTGCACGTCCAGTTCCGTGCGGGCACGACGCTCGAGGACGCCCACAGCACCGCCCACCGCCTCCAGGCCGCGATCCAGGAGCGGCTCGGCGACGCCGACGTCCTCATCCACCTCGAGCCCGAGGATCGCGTCCGGCCGGGCGAGGTGCTCGGCCCCGACGCCGCGCGCACGTCGCCTACGTCAGGTTGATCGCCGCCGACGCGCCGACGACGAGCACGACGGCCGCGTAGCCCTGATAGCCCGACAGCAGCAGTGCCAGGCACGCGATCAGGCACGCGAGGACGGTGACCAGCCAGGCGATCCGGGCGATGCTCACGCGACCTATCCTCCCAACTCGCGATGACGTCGGCCTCGCCCACGGACTCCCAGCAGCAGCCGCCGCGCTCGCGCCTGACCCCGCACGCCGCCCTCGGCTGGCTCGGCTCGCTGTCGATCGACATCCGCGCGCTGGCGGTCCTCGACGCCGACGGGGCCGTCCTCGCGGGCGACCCCGAGCTGGCGCAGAAGAGCGGGAGCGAAGGCGTGATCGTGGTCCGATCCGGGCAGCACGCTATCGTCGCCCACGTCGGTCCCAAGGCGCTCCAGCGCGTCATGCGGGCCGACCTGCAGGCCGCTGTGGAGGCCCTGGAACCCCGCTGATAAGCGGTTCATCCGGTGTTTACTCCACACTGACGGCCTGTTCGAGGGTCGCGCAAAAGCCCGCAAGATGCGGTCTTCGGCGCTATATCCCTAGGAAAACGGCGTAGGAATGCGGATTTCAGGCGAAGGTCGTCCGAAACCGCTGATAGCGTCGAATGACCACGACCTCACCAGGAGGGATCGAAGCGTGACGAAGTCAGAGTTCGTCGATCAGGTCGCCAGTCGTGCAGACCTGGGCAAGTCCGAGGCCGGCAAGGCTGTTGACGCCGTCCTCGACACCATCCAGGAGACGCTCCAGCGCGGCAGCGATGTGACGTTCTCCGGATTCGGCAAGTTCCACGTTGCCGAGCGTGGGGCACGCCAGGGTGTCCATCCGCGGACGGGCGAGCCCATCCAGATCGCGGCGTCGAAGGTGCCGCGCTTCACGGCCGGCTCCGGCCTCAAGAAGGCCGTCAACCACTAGCGCTGAGCGCTGGCGGAACGCAACACGCTCGGGCTCCGGCCGGTCCGCATTTCGCAGACCGGCTGGATGCCCTCGTCACCGAGCGCGAGTCCCAGATCGTCCTGGGGCTCGATCCCGATCCCGCTCGGCTGTGGCCGCAGGCCACGGCGGCAGCGCCCGCGGACGGGTCACCGTCCGAGCGCGCTGCCGCTGCGGTCATCGCGCACTGCGCGGCGGCGATCGACGCCGCGGGGCCCGCATGCGTCGCGGTCAAGCCCCAGCTCGCGTGCTTCGAGCGCCTCGGGGCGGCGGGGTGGCGCGCGCTGCAGGCGACCGTCGAGCACGCGCGCGATCGCGGGCTGATCGTCCTCGCCGACGCCAAGCGCGGCGACATCGACGTCTCCGCCGCCGCGTACGCCCAGGCTCTCGCGGGCGAGACGCCGACGCCGTTCGGCACGGTCGCCGGCCTCGGCGCCGACGCGTACACCGTCAGCCCGTACATGGGGCTCGACACGCTCGAGGCCCTGCGCGCGCCCGACGCGGGCGTCTTCGTCCTCGTCCGCACGTCGAACCCCGGCGCGGCCGACGTCGAGGACCTGCAGACCGCCACGGGCGAGCGCGTCTGGGAGCACGTGGCCCGCATGGTCGACGGCCTCGGCACCGCCGGTGCGGCCAGCGGCCTGCACGACGTCGGCGCGGTCGTCGGCGCCACCGCGCCCGAGCACCTGTCGCGCGCGCGCGAGCTCATGCCGCGCACGCCGTTCCTGCTGCCCGGCATCGGCGCGCAGGGCGGCCGCGTCGAGGACCTGGCGCCGGCCTTCGCTCCCGGGCGCGCGGCGGGCCTCGTCACGGCCTCGCGAGCGATCGTCAACGCCCACGAGCAGCAGGGCGGAGAGCCGGGCGAAGCGGCGCGTCGCGAGGCCGAGCGGCTGCGGGCGCTCGCTTGGTCGCTGGCGTGACACAGGACCCGGGGCAGTTCCCCGTGTGCCGCCCTATGCTCCGCTCATCCCATGGCCAAGCGTCGACGCCGCACTCCCGCCCGCTGGCTGGCACCGGTGGCCCTGGTCACGGTCGCGGTCGCGGTCTACGCGGTGGTCGACAACACGCTGCTGAAGGACGACACGCCCTCGCAGGGCAGCACCAGCACCCAGCAGACCACGACCACGAAGAAGACGTCGACGGCCAAGAAGTCGCGCAAGCGCCGCATGTACACCGTCAGGTCGGGCGACACGCTCTCGGCGATCTCGGTCAAGACCGGGGTGTCGCTCGACACGATCCAGCGCCTGAACCCCAAGCTCGACGCCGACACGCTGCACGCCGGCCAGCGCGTCAGGCTGGCCAGGTGACGGCGCGCGTCCGCCTCGCGGCGGCCGCGCTGGTGGCGGTCGCCCTGCTGCTCGTGCTCGCGCGCCCGCCGCGCGCGCTCGCCGCCCCACCGGCGATCCGCGCGCCGGCGGCGATCCTCGTCGAGCCGGCGACCGGCGACGTCGTCTACCAGCGCGCCGCCACCCGCCCGCGCGCGATCGCCTCGACGACGAAGCTCATGACCGTGCTGCTCACGCTCGAGCGCACGAAGCTCTCGCAGACGATGACCGCGGTGCCCTACCACGCGCTGCCCGCCGAGTCGGTCATCGGCCTGCGCGCCGGCGAGCGGCTCACGGTCGCCGACCTGCTGCGCGGCGTGCTGCTGGCCAGCGCCAACGACGCGGCGGCGACGCTCGCGGCGCGGATCGGGGGCTCGCAGAAGGCGTTCGTCGCGATGATGAACCGCCGCGCGCGCGAGCTGCGCCTGACCCACACGCACTACGCGACCCCGATCGGCCTCGACGCGCCGGGAAACTTCTCGAGCGCCGAGGACCTCGTCAAGCTCACGCTGATCCTGCGGCGCAACGCGTTCTTCCGCGCCGTCACCGACCTGCCGCGCGCGACGCTCCAGAGCGGCTCGCACATGCGCACGATCCTCAACCGCAACACGCTCGTGCGCGCGGTGCCCGAGGTCAACGGCGTCAAGACCGGCCACACGCTCGATGCCGGGTACGTGCTCGTCGGCTCGGCCAGCAAGGGCGGGATCACCGTCATCTCAGCCGTCCTCGGCGACCCCGGCGAGGCCGCGCGCGACGCCGACTCGCTGGCCCTCATCCGCTACGGGCTGCAGCGCTATCACCGCGTCACGCCGGTGCGCCGCGGCCACGTCTTCGCCACGGTCAAGCTCGCCCACCGCGACGAGCACGTCGACCTCGTGGCCACCAAGACGATCGAGCGCACGGCGCGCCGCGGCGAGAAGCTGCCGATCCGCCTGCTCGACGTGCCCGCGCAGCTCGACGGCCCGCTGCCGGCCGGCTCGCGCGTGGGGACGGTCGTCGTGCGCTGGCGCGGACGGACGGTGGCGCGCGTGCCGCTGGTCACCAGACGGGCGATCGCGGCGGCCTCCGTGCTGCAGCGCGGCGACGACCTGCTGGGCCGCACACTGACCGTGGTGATCCTGGGCGTTGTCGCACTCGCTAGCCTCCAGTTGGTCCTCCTACGTCGTCGCGCGGTCCGGCGCAGACGGCGGCAGGCGGGGTCCAGCGGGATCGCATGATCATCACCGTCACCCTCAACGCGGCGATCGACAAGTCCCTCTCCGTGCCGAACTTCCGGCTCGGCCGCCGGCATCGCACCGTCGAGCAGACGACGATGCCGGGCGGCAAGGGCGTCAACGTCGCGCGCACCCTGAAGTCGCTCGGCCAGCCGGTGATCGCGACCGGCTTCGCCGGCGGCGCGACGGGGACGCGCATCGTCGAGCAGCTCACCGAGGAGTCGATCCTCAACGACTTCGTGCGCATCCGCGAGGAGTCGCGCACGAACACCGCGGTCCACGACCCGACCAACGGCGAGACGACGGAGATCAACGAGCGCGGCCCGGCGGTCAGCGCCAAGGAGATCGAGCTGTTCCGCGACAAGCTGCTGTACCTCGCGCGCGGCGCCGACGTCGTCGTGTTCGCCGGCTCGCTGCCGCGCGGGGTGGAGGCCGACCTGTACGCGCAGCTCATCAAGGAGGTGCGCAAGGCCGGCGTGCAGACGGTGGTCGACGCCGACGGCGATCCGATGCGCCTCGCCGTGCGCGCCGAGCCCGACGTCATCTCGCCCAACGTGCTCGAGGCCGAGGAGCTGGTCGGCCACGAGTTCAACGAGGAGGAGGACCGCATCATCGCCGTGCGCGAGATGGTCGCCCTCGGCGCGCGCGAGGCGATCATGACGCTGCCCGACGGCTGCGTCGCCTCCGTGCTCGTCGACGGCTCGCCGACGCTGCACCGCGTGTGGGTGGCGCCGCGCGAGGCGGTCGCCGCGGTCGGCGCCGGCGACGCCTTCCTGGCCGGCTTCGTGGCCGCGCGCTACACGGGCTCGCCGGCGCCTGAGTGCCTGCGCTTCGGCGTGGCCTGCGGCGCGGAGTCCACGCAGCGCCTCGGCGCCGGGCTGATCGAGCCGCGCGAGGTCGATCGGCTGCTCGGCGAGATCGAGGTCGAGCGCCTCGAGACGCCCGCCGAGGTTCCGTAGGTGCCGCTCGGCCTGCCCGACGAGGTCGTCGCCTGCCTCTTCGACCTCGACGGCGTGCTGACCAAGACGGCCGAGGTCCACGCGCGGGCGTGGAAGCAGATGTTCGACGAGCTCCTGCAGGCCCGCGGCGAGAAGCCGTTCGATCTCGTCCACGACTACGACGAGTACGTCGACGGCAAGCCGCGCCTGGACGGCGTGCGCGACTTCCTGGCGTCACGCGGGATCGAGCTGTCCGACGACGAGGTCCGCGAGCTCGCCGAGAAGAAGAACGCGATCGTGCTGCGCATCATCCGCGAGAACGGCGTCGAGCCGTACGAGGGGTCGGTCCGCTACCTGCATGCCGCGCGCGACGCCGGGCTCCGCCGCGCCGTCGTCTCCTCGAGCCACAACTGCCGCGACGTGCTCGTCGCCGCGGGCATCGAGGACCTGCTCGAGGTGCGCATCGACGGCGTCGTCGGCGAGGAGCGCCACCTGCACGGCAAGCCGGCGCCCGACACCTTCCTCGCGGCCGCGGTCGAGCTCGGCGTCGCCCGCGAGCAGGCCGCCGTCTTCGAGGACGCCCTCGCCGGCGTCGCGGCGGGCCGCGCGGGCGGCTTCGGCTGCGTGGTCGGCGTCGACCGCGCCGGCCAGCACGAGGCGCTGCTCGAGCACGGCGCCACGGTCGTCGTCGACGACCTCGCCGACCTTCTGTGATCACCCACCCGCACTTCGCGGTCGAGCCATGGTCGTTGACCGAGGAGCAGCTCGACCTCGGCGTCCTCGCGCAGGCAGAATCGGTCTTCGCGCTGTCCAACGGCCACATCGGCCTGCGGGCGAACCTCGACGAGGGCGAGCCCTTCGGCCTGCCTGGCACCTACCTCAACGCCTTCTACGAGGTGCGCCCGCTGCCCTACGCGGAGGCCGGCTACGGCTATCCCGAGGACGGCCAGACGGTCGTCAACGTCACCAACGGCAAGGTCATCCGCCTGCTCGTCGACGACGAGCCCTTCGACGTGCGCTACGGCGAGCTGATCGCCCACACCCGCACCCTCGACCTGCGCGCCGGCGTGCTGCGGCGCGAGGTCCACTGGCGCTCGCCCGCGGGGCGCGAGATCAAGATCCGCTCGGTTCGGCTCGTCTCGTTCGTGCAGCGCGCGATCGCCGGGGTCCGCTATGAGGTCGAGCCCCAGGACGGCGAGACGCGTATCGTCCTGCAGTCCGAGCTCGTGGCCAACGAGCCGATCCCCGCGCAGAGCGCCGACCCGCGCGCGGCGGCGGCGCTCGCCGCGCCGCTGGTCTCTGAGCACCATTCGGTCCAGGACCTCTACGTCGTGCTCGTGCACCGCACCCACGCCAGCGGTCTGCGCATGGCCGCTGGCATGAACCACGTGGTGGCGGGGCCGGAGGGGACGATGACGACGGCGCACAGCTTCGACGACCTCGGGCGCGTGACGGTGGCGGCCGAGGTCGGCGACGGCGAGACGCTCACGCTGACCAAGCTGCTGGGCTACGGCTGGTCGAGTCAGCGCTCGCTGCCCTCGATCCGCGACCAGGTCGATGCCGCGCTCGCGTCGGCGACGCGGACCGGCTTCGACGGCCTGCTCGACCAGCAGCGCGCCTATCTCGACGACTACTGGGCCCGCGCGGACGTCGAGATCGACGGCGACGACGAGCTCCAGCAGGCGGTGCGCTTCGCGCTGTTCCACACGCTGCAGGCCGGCGCGCGCGCCGAGAAGCGGGCGATCCCGGCCAAGGGCCTGACCGGATCGGGCTACGACGGCCACGTCTTCTGGGACACCGAGATCTACGTGCTGCCGATGCTGACCTACACGGCGCCGGAGGCGGCGCGCGACGCGCTGTGCTGGCGGCACTCGACGCTCGACCTCGCGCAGGAGCGCGCGCGCCAGCTGCACCTCGAGGGCGCCGCCTTCCCGTGGCGGACGATCCGCGGGCAGGAGTGCTCGGCCTACTGGCCCGCGGGAACGGCCGCCGTCCACATCAACGCCGACATCGCCGACGCCGTGATGCGCTACCTGCGCGCCACCGGCGACGAGGCGTTCGCGCGCGCGGCCGGCCTCGAGCTGCTCGTGGCCACCGCGCGGCTGTGGCGCTCGCTCGGCCACCACGACATGCACGGCGCGTTCCACATCGACGGCGTCACGGGCCCCGACGAGTACACGGCGCTGTGCGACGACAACGTCTACACGAACCTCATGGCCGCCAGGAACCTCAACGGCGCGGCCGACGCGTGCGCGCGCTTCCGGCGCGAGGCTGCGGCCCTCGGCGTCGACGACGAGGAGACGGCCGCGTGGCGCGACGCCGCCGCCGCCGCGGCGGTCCCCTACAACGACGAGCTCCGCGTGCACGAGCAGTGCGAGGGGTTCACCCGCTACGAGCCGTGGGACTTCGCGGCGATGCGGCCCGAGGACTACCCGCTCCTGCTGCACTTCTCCTACTTCGACCTCTACAGCAAGCAGGTCGTCAAGCAGGGGGACCTCGTGCTCGCGCTGATCCTCTGCGGCGACAGCTTCACGGCGGAGGAGAAGGCGCGCGACTTCGACTACTACGAGCGCCTGACCGTGCGCGACTCGTCGCTGTCGGCCTCGATGCAGGCCGTGGTCGCCGCCGAGGTCGGCCACCTCGACCTCGCCTTCGACTACTTCGGCGAGGCGGCGCTGATGGACCTCGACGACCTCGAGCACAACACGCGCGACGGCCTGCACATCGCGTCCTTGGCGGGCTGCTGGGTGGCGGCGGTCGTCGGCTTCGGCGGCTTCCGGGACCACGGCGGCGAGTTCTCGTTCGAGCCGCGCCTGCCGCCGCACATCGACCGGCTCGCGTTCCGGCTGATCCTGCGCGGCCGGCGGGTGCGCGTCGAGGTCGTGCGCGGCGAGGCCCGCTACGAGCTGCTCGACGGCGAGGCGATCGAGCTGCGCCACGACGACACCTCGTTCACGCTCGAGCCGGAGAGCGCGCAGGCCTTCCCATGGCGTGCGCCGCGGGCCGGTCCGACGCCCGATCCTCCGGCGCTGCGAGGACCGGCGCATCGCCGGCCGCGGGGCGAAGGCTGACTTGACAGCAGTGTAAAGGCAGCGCTACCTTGTGCATTGACACTCGTGTAAATGCAGAAAGGACCGCATGTCTGCCACCGCCCTCGCGCCGCGCTCCACCTCGCCGAGCGCCGCGCCCGACCGCCGCTCGTGGGCGACGCTCGCCGTCGTCGCCCTCGCGCAGTTCATGGTCATCCTCGACGCGACGGTGGTGAACGTCGCGCTGCCCTCGATCGGCGAGGCCCTCGGCTTCGCCGCGGCCGACCTGCAGTGGGTGGTCACCGCCTACGTCCTCTTCACCGGCGGCCTCATGCTGCTCGGCGGCCGGGCCACCGACCTGGTGGGGCGGCGCACCGTGTTCTCGACGGGGCTGCTGGTCTTCACGGGCGCCTCGCTGGCGAGCGGCCTGGCCTGGTCGCCCGCTGCGCTCGTCGTGGCGCGGGCGGCCCAGGGCATCGGCGCCGCGCTGCTCGTCCCCGCCGCGCTGGCGATCGTCACGACGACCTACGAGGGTGCCCAGCGCCGCACCGCGCTCGCCGTATGGGGCGCGCTGGGCAGCGCGGGTGCGGCGGCGGGCGTGCTCCTCGGTGGCGTCATCACGACCGTGCTCGGCTGGGAATGGGTGTTCTTCGTCAACGTCCCGGTCGGCGTCGGCGTCGCCCTCGCGACGGCGCGGCTGGTGCCGGGGGCGCCGCGACAGCGCACCGGCAAGCGGCTCGACCTCCGCGGCGCGGTCGTCGTCATGGCCGGCCTGGTCACGCTCGTCTACGCGCTCGTCGGGGCCCCGCAGCACGGCTGGGGCTCGGCGCGCACGCTGCTGCTGCTCGGGCTGGCGGCCGCGCTGCTCGTCGCGTTCGCCGCGGTGGAGCGCGCCGGCGCGGCGCCGCTCGTGCCGCCGTCGACATGGCGGATCCGCCCGCTGGTCGCCAGCGCGGCGATCATGCTCGGCGCGACGGGCATCCTGGTCGGCGCGTTCTTCCTGAACACGCTGTACATGCAGCGAGTTCTCGGCGACTCGGCGCTCGAGACGGGGCTGGCCTTCCTGCCGCTGGCGATCGTCATCCTGCTGGCCGCGCACATCGCCGCGCAGTTGCTCGAGCAGGTCGGCTCGCGAGTCGTGGTGCTCGCCGGCGCGGCGCTCATGGCCGGCGGCGCGCTGCTGCTCGCCGCGGCACCCGATCGCGCGAGCTACCTGCAGGACCTGCTGCCCGGCCTCCTCGTCCTCGGGCTGGGCGTCGGGCTGACGTTCGTCGCCGCGTCGGTCACCGCGATGGCCGAGGTCGGCCACGAGCAGGCGGGCCTGGCGTCGGGCCTGATGACGACCGCGCACGAGCTCGGCGCCGCGCTCGGCGTGGCGGCGCTGTCCGCCGTGGCGCTGTCGGGCTCCGACGGGTTCGCGGCGGGCTACGGCGACGGGTTCCTCGCCGCGGCGGCGATCGCGGCGGCGCTCGCGGTCATCGCCCTGTTCGCGCTGCCGTCGGTGCGCCCCGCGCCGGGCGCGCGCGTGGCGATGCACTAGCGTGGCGCGCCGTATGGCCGTCGACCACCGCAGGGCGACCGCCGAGCGCAACGTCGAGGCGATCCTCGACGCCGCCGAGCGCCTGCTCGCCCGCGGCGGGCAGGCGAGCATCGCGGCGGTCGCCGCGGAGGCCGGCGTGTCGCGCGTCACCGTCTACGCGCACTTCGCCAACCTGCCCGATCTGATCGAGGCGGTCGTCGAGCGCGCGGTGCAGAGCACGACGGCGGTCCTGAGCGCCGCCGCGGTCGACGACGGGCCGGCGCTCGACGCGCTCGATCGCCTGCTGACCACGGGCTGGCGCGAGCTCGATCGGCATGCCGCGGTCGCCCGGGCGGCCGCGGAGCACGTCGCGCCCGACCGGCTGCGCCACAGCCACGAGCGGTTCCTGGTGATCCTCGAGCGGCTGGTCGCACGCGGGCGCGAGGAGGGCGCCTTCCGGACCGACCTACCGGCGAGCTGGCTGGTCACGACGGCGTTCGCGCTCGTCCACGCCGCCGGCGACGACGTCCGCGCGGGCCGCTTCGACGGCGACCAGGCGCTGGCCGTGTTGAGGACGACGGTGCACGACGTCTTCGTGGGCCACTGCTAAGGTGGCCCGATCGTGGTCTGCCGCCGCCACAGGCCCGACGAAACACCCCTCCCTGGACCCCGCCTGCGCGGGGTCTTCTCGTCCGCAAGCGACCCTAGGATGCGTTGATGGAGATCGAGATCGGCCGCGGGAAGAAGGCCCGCCGCGCTTATGGCTTCGACGATGTCGCGATCGTGCCCTCGCGGCGCACGCGCGACCCCGACGACGTCGACATCTCCTGGAAGCTGGGGGACTACCGCTTCGAGCTGCCGTTGCTGGCCTCGGCGATGGACGGGGTCGTGTCGCCGTCGACGGCGAAGATCGTCGGCAAGCTCGGTGGCCTCGCGGTCCTGAACCTCGAGGGGATCTGGACCCGCTACGAGGACGCCGACGCCCAGCTCGAGCGCGTCGCGGAGCTCCCCAAGGACGCGGCGACCCGCGAGATGCAGGCGATCTACCAGGAGCCGATCAAGCCAGAGCTGATCCGCCAGCGCATCGAGGAGGTCAAGGCCGAGCCCGGCGTGGTCGCCGCCGCTTCGCTGACGCCCCAGCGCGTCGCCCGTTACTACGAGCTCGCGCTCGAGGCGGGGCTGGACATCCTCGTCATCCAGGGCACGGTCGTCTCGGCCGAGCACGTCTCGCAGACGACGACGCCGCTGAACCTCAAGGAGTTCATCCGCGAGGTCGGCGTCCCGGTCGTCGTGGGCGGCTGTGCCTCCTACCACACCGGCCTTCACCTGATGCGCACCGGCGCGGCGGGCGTGCTCGTCGGCGTCGGGCCCGGCGCGGCGTGCACCACGCGCGGCGTCCTGGGCCTCGGCGTGCCACAGGCGACGGCGATCGCCGACGTGGCCGGCGCGCGCTCGACGCACATGCTCGAGACCGGCGAGTACGTCCAGGTCATCGCCGACGGCGGCATGCGCACGGGCGGCGACGTCTCCAAGGCGATCGCCTGCGGTGCCGACGCCGTGATGATCGGCTCGCCGCTGGCGCGCGCGTACGAGGCGCCCGGCCGCGGCTTCCACTGGGGCATGGCGACCTTCCACCCGACGCTTCCACGCGGCGCCCGCGTGCAGACCGTCCAGAACGGCTCGCTGCAGGAGATCCTCGTCGGCCCGGCCCACGAGAACGACGGCACGTTCAACCTCATGGGCGCGCTGCGCACGTCGATGGCGACCTGCGGCTACAGGGATCTCGCGGAGTTCAACCGCGCGGAGCTGATGATCGCCCCGTCGCTGCAGACCGAGGGCAAGGCGCTGCAGACCTCGCAAGGCGTCGGCATGGGCGCCCGCGGCGCGGGCGCGGCGCGGCCGGCCCCGGGCAACGGCAACGGGTCGCCCGCCGCCGAGGACAAGGCCCCCGCGTTGACGGGGGCGGAATGAGTCTTTCGCGGAGCCATCGTCGTTCCTGGCAAGGAGCGCGAGCCGGGACAGTGCTAGCGCACGGACCGGCTCGCGGCGACGCCGCCAGGGGCGGCGAGGGCCCGCGAAAGTGAGTGAGCACGGGGTCGTCACGGCCGCGACGGCGGGCACCGAGCTCGCTGACGAGAGCGCGCCGGTCGAGGCTCCGCGCGCCGTCGACGAGGTCGTGGTCCTCGATTACGGCGGCCAGTACTCGCAGCTCATCGCTAGGCGCGTGCGCGAGTGCGGCGTCTTCAGCGAGCTGCTGCCCCACCACGTCGGCGCCGAGGAGGTCGCCCGGCGCAAGCCGAAGGGCCTGATCCTCTCCGGCGGCCCGGCGTCGGTCTACGCCGAGGGCGCGCCGAAGCTCGATCCGCAGTTGCTCGAGCTCGGGATCCCGGTGCTCGGCATCTGCTACGGGATGCAGCTCGTGGCGCTCAAGCTCGGCGGGCGCGTCGAGGGCGCCGAGGTCGGCGAGTTCGGCCGCTCGAAGCTGACCGTCCACGAGCACGGGCGCCTGCTGGCCGGCCTGCCGGCGGAGCAGAGCTGCTGGATGTCGCACCGCGACACCGTCTTCGCCCCGCCGCCCGGCTTCCGGGCGCTCGCCTCGTCGACCGAGTCGCCGGTGGCCGCGTTCGAGTCCGAGGAGCGCGGCGTCTACGGCATCCAGTTCCACCCCGAGGTCGTGCACACGCCCTACGGGCAGGACATCCTCAAGCGCTTCCTGGGCGATGTCTGCGGCTGCGACATGGCGTGGTCGGCGGCGTCGATCGTCGAGGACCAGATCGCGCGCATCCGCGACCAGGTCGGCGACGCGAAGGTCATCTGCGGGCTCAGCGGCGGCGTCGACTCGTCGGTGGCGGCGCTGCTCGTGCACCGCGCCATCGGCGACCAGCTCACGTGCGTCTTCGTCGATCACGGCCTCATGCGCAAGAACGAGGGCGAGCAGGTCATCTCCGCGTTCCGCGACACGTTCCACGTGCCGCTCGTGGCCGTCGAGGCCGAGTCGCGCTTCCTGAACAAGCTGCGCGGCGTCACCGAGCCCGAGCGCAAGCGCAAGATCATCGGCGCCGAGTTCATCCGCGTCTTCGAGGAGGAGGCCGCGAAGATCGGCGACGCGCGCTTCCTCGTGCAGGGCACGCTGTACTCGGACGTCATCGAGTCCGGCGGCGGCACCGGCGCGGCGACGATCAAGTCCCACCACAACGTCGGCGGCCTGCCCGAGGACCTCGAGTTCGAGCTCGTCGAGCCGCTGCGCGCGCTGTTCAAGGACGAGGTCCGTGCCGTCGGCGCCGAGCTCGGCCTGCCCGAGCGCCTGGTCTGGCGCCAGCCGTTCCCGGGCCCCGGCCTCGCGATCCGCGTCGTCGGCGGCGAGGCGACCAAGGAGCGCCTCGACGTCCTGCGCGACGCCGACTTCATCCTGCAGGACGAGATCCGCAAGGCCGGCCTGTACCGCGAGCTGTGGCAGTCCTTCTGCGTCCTGCCCGACGTGCGCACCGTCGGCGTCCAGGGCGACGAGCGCACCTACGGCTACGTCGTCGTCATCCGCGCGGTCACCAGCGACGACGCGATGACGGCCGACTGGGCGCGCCTGCCGTACGACCTGCTCGAGCAGATCGCGGCGCGGATGATCGGGGAGCTGCGCGAGGTGAACCGGGTGGTGCTGGACATCACGAGCAAACCGCCGGGCACCATCGAGTGGGAGTAGCCTCGGGCGATGGGCTTCGTCCGCCATCGCCAGTCGCCGCGCGCGTGGGACGACGTCGCGCCGGCGGCCTATGACGACCCGTCGCTTCAGGGCGTCGAGCGCCATGACCTGATCGGCGCGCTCGACGAGGTGCCCAACTACCACGTCCGCTACTTCCACGTGGAGCCGGGCAAGCAGACGCGCCGCGAGCAGCATCCGCACGACCATGGCGTCGTCATCCAGACCGGCCGCGCGCGCGTCACGCTGGGCGACGAGACCCACGAGGTCGGGCCGGGCGACGTGGTCTACGTCGCCGGCGACGAGCTGCACTGCTTCGAGGCCATCGGCGACGAGCCGCTCGGCTTCATCTGCGTCATCCCGCCGCTCCCGCGCCCGTAGCGCTCAGCCCAGCACCAGCTCCGCCGCTTGGCGCAGCATCTCGGGCGAGCCGGCGATCAGCATGGTGGTGACGATCGACTCGCGCCACGCCTCGAGGTCGTCGCGGATCTTGTCCGGCGGGCCGATGAGCGCGAGATCCTCGACGAGCCTCGTCGGGATCGCGGCGGCGGCCTCGTCCTTGCGGCCCTCGAGGTAGAGGTCCTGGCAGCGCTTGGCCTCGGCCTCGTAGCCCATCCGCACCGCGACGTCGTGGTGGAAGTTCGCGCCGCGGGCGCCCATGCCGCCGAAGTACAGGGCGTACATCGGGCGCAGCATGTCCGCGGCGGCCTCGACGTCGTCGTGGACGATGAGCGGGACCGTCGCGCAGACCTCGAAGTCCTCGGAGGAGCGCCGGGCGCCGTCGCGCGCGAAGCCCTCGGCGAGCGCGTCGCGGTAGAAGCCCGCGTGGTGGGGGGAGAAGAAGAGCGCCAGCCAGCCGTCGCACAGCTCGGCGCACAGCGCGAGGTTCTTCGGGCCCTCGGCGCCGAGGAAGATCGGGATCGAGTCGCGGACCGGGTGCAGGGTCGACTTCAGCGGCTTGCCCAGCCCGGTGCCGTCGGGGTAGGGCAGCGGGTAGTGCGGCCCCGGCGCGGTGACCGGCCCGCTGCGCGCGAATACGTCGCGCAGGATCGCGACGTACTCGCGGGTGCGCGCGAGCGGCTTGGCGAACGGCTGCCCGTACCAGCCCTCGACGACCTGCGGGCCAGAGACGCCAAGGCCCAGGATGAAGCGTCCGCCCGAGAGGTGGTCCATCGTCATCGCGGCCATCGCCGTCGCCGCCGGCGTGCGGGCCGACATCTGCACGATCGCGGTCCCCAGGCGCAGGCGCTGCGTCCTGGCGCCCCACCAGGCCAGCGGGGTGAGCACGTCTGACCCGTAGGCCTCGGCCGTCCACATCGAGTCGAAGCCCAGGCGCTCGGCCTCGGCGATCGACGCCTCGACGCCCGGCGGCGGCCCGGCGCCCCAGTAGCCGGTGTTCAGCCCGAGCTTGAGGTCGCGCGCCATCGCGCGAGCCTCTCACAGCTCCGCGTTCACCTGCCGCGCAACTCTGCCGCGGCGCAGCTCGGTCGTCTGCCGGATGACGTACGTCGACGTGCCGGCCGCCCTGCCAGAACTGCAGCACGGCGGCGCGCCCGACGAGCGGACGTCCCGCGTACAGGGCGGGCGGCGGCACGTACTCGACGTCGTCGGCGAACAGCGCGAGCACCGCCTCGAAGTCCCCACGGTTGAACGCGGCCTCGGCGCGCGCGAACGCTCCGGCGAGGACGCCGCGGCGCATGCGCGCGGGCATCCGGAGCAGTACGCGCAGCGCGAGCGCGGCGATTCCCGGCGCCCGAACCTCGACGGCGTCCATCAACGGCCTTCGCATCAACACGCCCAGGCCGCCAGCAGCGTCCGCTCGCGCTCGGCGCTCAGGCCGCGCGGGCGGTGGTCGGCGTGCCAGTCGGGCAGTTGCGCCTCGCCGCCGTCGCGCAGCCACGCCCACGTGTCGGCGATCGTCTCGGCGATCGGGCGGGAGCGCAGGCCCGCGGCCTGCGCGCGCTCGGTGCCGACGGCCCACGTCCCGGCGCCGTCGGCCACCGGGATCCACAGCGGCAGCTCGTCCCACGGCTCGACCTCGTGGGCGACCAGGACGTCGTCGGCCACCCAGTGCAGCCGCGCGCCGCCGCCGGTCGCGCCGACGGCGGCGGCGAGCGCGTCGCGCATCGTCGTGCGCCCTGCCGGCGCGGTGCCGTTGAACGCGCCTGCGACCCGCCCCTCGGCGAGGTCGAGCATCCACGCGGCGAGGTCGCGCGCGTCGATCAGCTGGACGGTGCGCTGCGGATCGCCGGGAGCGACGACGTCGCCCCCCGCGGCGATCCGCCGCACCCACCACGGCAGCCGGAAGACGTTGTCGTGCGGCCCGCACAGCAGGCCGGCGCGCACGCTGGCGACGCGCCCGGGCATCGCGCCCTCCGCCGCGCGCTCGCAGGCGGCCTTCTTCGGGCCGTAGTCGTCGCCCTCGGTCCACACCGGCGTGTCCTCGTCGACGATCTCGGCCGGCCAGCCGGGGTAGACGTTGCACGTCGAGACGAAGACGAGGTGCCCGAGGTCCAGGGCGCTCGAGCGCGCGACGTCGTCGGGCTCGTAGCCGCTCGTGTCGATCGCGGCGTCCCACGCGCGTCCGCGCAGCGGCGCGAGGTCGCCGGCGCGGTCGCCGAGCACGTGCTCGGCCTCGGCGAACAGCTCGGCGCCGTGGCGCCCGCGATGGAAGACGGTGACCTCGTGGCCGCGTCGCAGCGCCTCCGCGGTGACGTGACGGCCGAGGAAGATCGTGCCGCCGAGGACGAGCAGTCGCATGAAACGCAACCTAACAGTTGCGTGTGGTTGGCGCCGCGCGGCGTCAGGAGTACTCTCGGATGGAGATGCATAGGCGTCGCAGGCCCGAGCTGTTCGCTCCCGATCGCGGGCTCCAGGCCCGCATGCTGCTGGCGGCGGTGGGCACGCCGCTGGTCGTGCTCGCCAGCCTCGCCGTGATCGTCCTCGTCGCTCCCACGAAGCTCGTCATCGGCGTCGGGATCGCCGCGGCGATCGGCGTCGGCGGCGCGCTCAGGGAGCGCGATCGCCAGCCGCAGGCCAAGCCGGTGTCGGTCGACGAGGCGCCGGGCCTGCACGCGATCGTCGATCGCTTGTGCGTGGTCGGCGACCTGCCCAAGCCGGAGATCGTCATCGAGCCCGAGAAGCAGCCCAACTCGTGGATCGTCGGCCTGTCGCGCGGGCGGGCACGCCTGCACGTGACCGAGGGGCTGCTCGCGCTGCTGTCGCCGTCCGAGCTCGAGGCGGTCATCGGCCACGAGCTCTCTCATCTCGCGCACCGCGACGCCGCGGTCATGACCGCGGTCGGCGGCCCCGGCGCGGTCCTGCTCGACGGCGGCCGGCGCTCGATGCGCGGCGGCTGGATCGTCATGTTCGGCGGGGCGGTCGCCGCGGGGATCGGGTGGGTCTCGCGCCTCGGCACCCAGATGCTGTCGCGCCACCGCGAGCTCGCCGCCGACGCGGGCTCGGCCGCTTTGACCGGCCGGCCGGCCGCGCTCGCGTCGGCGCTGCGCCGGATCTCGGGCGAGCTGCGGCTGATCCCGGAGGAGGACCTGCGGCTGGCGGCGTTCCGCGATGTCTTCCACCTGCTGCCGGTCGCCGAGGAGTCGGGCTGGACGGCGACGCACCCGCCGCTCGCCGCGCGGATCGAGCGCCTGGAGCGCCTCGAGCGCGAGATGCAGTCGGCGCGGCTTGCGCCGCCTACGCGCTGACGTCCCAGGCCTTCAGGCTCGGCAGCGGATCGACCGGCTGCCCGCCCGTGTACCAGCCGGGCGCCGGCCACAGCTCGAAGTGCAGGTGGCACGCGGTGGCGTCGCCGGTCCTGCCCACGAAGCCGATCGGCTGACCCGTGGCGACAACGTCGCCCTTCTTGACCAGGGCGGCGTCGCGCAGGTGCATGTAGACGTGGTCGCCCGTGCCGTCGTCGGTCGAGATCACCACGTAGTTGCCGGCCAGCGACTGCCTGCCGGCGAACTTGACCGTGCCGCCGTGGGCTGCGAGCAGCGGCGTGCCGCAGTCGGCCATGACGTCGACGCCCTGGTGGGTGTGGCCGGCGCGCTGCACGCCGAAGCCGTCGCCGTAGGTGTGCGGCCCGGCGATCGGGAAGACGTCGCGCACGAGCCAGAAGCTCTCGCGCCGCGGGGCCGGGGCGGAGGCCTGCGCGGCGCGCGCGCCGGCGCCGCCGGCGACCGCGGCGACGACCTGGAAGACGTAGCGACCCTCGGGTTGCGCGATCCCGGCGACCATCCCGTCCCAGTCGACGCTCTGCACCGAGCCGGGCGCGGCGGCGCCGACGACGAAGTGCGCGACGGCGACCCGATCGCTCGCGCGGACGACGTCCACGACGACGTCGGCGGGCGCGGCGCCGCGGACGTAGAAGCTGACCGTCGCCTTGCGCCCGCCCTCGAAGAGCAGCTTGCGCGTCTCGACCTTCGCCTCGACGAGCGGGCCGCCGGGGTCCTTGGAGCCGGCGGGCCGGATCACCAGGCGCGCGCGCGATTGCAGCGAGCGCCGGCCGGACGCGGCGATCGCGCGGACCGGGCCGCCGCGGGCGCCGGCCGGGACGGTGAGCTCGACGGCGGTGGGGGAGACCGGCGTCGCCGCGACGGTTGCGTCGTCGCGCGCGCCGCGGCGGCCGAGCAGGATGACGCTCGTGACCGCGGACATGCCCTCGCCGCTGACGCGCACCACGCTGCCCGGGACCGCGCGCGCGATGCCCTGGCACGAGGTGCGGCAGGTGATGGCGTCGACGACGGGGCGGGCCGCCACCGCCGACGCGGCGGCGACGGGCGTCGGCGGCGCCTGCGTCGGCCCGGCACCGCCGGTGGGCGATTGGGCCAGCGCCGTGCCCGGCACCGATGCCGCGAAGGCTGCGATGGCAAGCAACCGCAAAGCAGCGGCCAGGCGTACGGGAGGGCGCGCGGGCAGATCCACGGGTCGGTTGGCCGCCTACGGGGTGAGCTGACGGGCTCGCGCGGCCGACCCGCGCTACCGGGCATCCGTCCCGGATTCGCCCCAGGGCACGCGAACGTGCCCCAGTGGTTCCCCCGCTCCGCGACGACCTCGTGGGAGGTCGCCGGCGGACTCGGCGTATCTGCGTGATGTTGGCGCGCGATCCTATACCCGCTGCCGGATGTCCGGAAGCGGACCTGGTGGCGGAAGTGGCGCGCCTGCGCGCACGGTGCGGAGAAGCGGCGAGGCGCGGGCCGGCTGGCGGCGCGCCGATTGCCCTATCATGCGCCGTCGCGCCGCGCGGACGTACCGCCGCGCGGCTTGCTCACGCCGTCATGAAGACCTACGTCGCAACCCCCGCCACCCGCGAGCGCAACTGGCTCGTGGTCGACGCTGCCGGGCAGACGCTCGGGCGCCTCGCCACGCAGATCGCCGACGCGCTGCGCGGCAAGACCAAGCCCGAGTACACGCCGCACGTCGACACCGGCGACTTCGTCGTCGTCGTCAACGCCGAGAAGATCTCGGTCACCGGCAACAAGCGCGCGGACAAGAAGTACTACCGCCACTCCGGCTATCCCGGCGGCATCAAGGAGCGCACGCTCGACCAGATGCTCGAGCGCCGGCCCGAAGAGGTCATCCGCCACGCCGTGAAGGGGATGCTGCCCCGCAACCGGCTGGCTCGCAAGCAGCTCACCAAGCTCAAGGTCTACGCGGGTCCCGACCACCCGCACGTGGCGCAGAAGCCCACCCCGATGGAGATCGAGTCCTGATGGCCGACGACCGCACGCCCGCTGACGACGAGACCCCGCAGGAGCCGACCGCGAGCGACGAGCCCGTGGAGGAGCCCGCCGCGGAGGAGCAGCCGGCCGCCGAGGAGCAGCCGGCCGCCGAGGAAGAGCCCGCCGCCGCCGAGGAGCAGCCGGTGGCCGCGGAGCCCGCCGCCGCCGAGGACGAGCCGGCCCCTGAGCCCGTCGCCGAGGAGGCGCCCGCCGAGGAGCCGGTGGCCGCGGAGCCGGCGGCCGCGGAGCCTGTCGCCGCGGCCGAGGCCGACGAGGAGGACTACGAGGAGGACGAGGAGGAGCCCGCTCCCCGCGTCAAGCCCGAGATCCCGGGCGCCGACCTCGAGGTCGACATCGTCATGGAGGGCGGCGAGGGGCGCGAGAGCCCCTACGACGAGGACGAAGAGGCCGAGCCGCTGTCCGAGGACGCCGACGACGTCGTGCCCGACGACCAGCCGATCGCGGCCGTCGCCATCGACCTCGCCGCCGGCGCCCGCTACCGCGCGACCGGCAAGCGCAAGACCGCCGTGGCGCGCGTGATCCTCAAGCCCGGCGACGGGTCGTACGTCATCAACGGCCGCACCCTGGAGACCTTCTTCCCGCGCGCGACCCTGCAGCGCAACATCCGCCAGCCGCTCGAGGCCGTCGGCTACGAGTCGCGCATGGACGTCGTCGCGCGCATGCACGGCGGTGGCGTCTCGGCGCAGGCCGGCGCCCTGCGCCACGGCATCAGCCGCGCGCTGCTGGAGGCCGACCCGAACCTGCGCGGCGAGCTCAAGCGCCGCGGCTTCCTCACGCGCGACCCGCGCGTGAAGGAGCGCAAGAAGGCCGGCCTGAAGAAGGCGCGCAAGCGGCCGCAGTTCAGCAAGCGCTAGCCTCCGCGGCGTCTTGGCACGAAAGCTCTTCGGGACCGACGGCGTCCGTGGCGTCGCCGGCGAGCTTCTGACCGCCGAGCTGGCGCTGGCGCTCGGGCGCGCCGCCACCCTCCAATCCGCCGCCCAGGCGCCGCGCGTGCTCGTCATCCGCGACACGCGCGAGTCCGGCGAGATGCTCGAGGCCGCGCTCGCCGCTGGCATCACCGCGGCCGGCGGCGACGTCCTGCTCGGCGGCGTCCTGCCGACGCCGGCCGCGCCGCTGCTCCTGCACCGCTACGGCCTCGACCTGGCTGCCGTCATCTCCGCGTCGCACAACCCCTACCGCGACAACGGCATCAAGTTCTTCGGCGCCGACGGCTACAAGCTCACCGACGAGACCGAGGCCGCGATCGAGGCGCGCCTGGACGAGGCCCCCGCGGCGGCGACGCGCATCGGCCGCGTCCGCGCGCTGCACGGCACGCAGGAGGACTACCTGCGCGCCCTGCACGAGCGCTTCGCCGACCTCGACCTCGCCGGCCTCGACGTCATCCTCGACTGCGCGCACGGCGCCACGTACCGCGCCGCGCCCGAGATCTTCCGCCGCGCCGGCGCCACGGTCACCGCCCTCAACGACGCGCCAGACGGGCGCAACATCAACGCCGGCTGCGGCTCGACGCACGTCGACGCGCTGGCGCAGACCGTCGTCGACGGCGGCCACGCCGTCGGCTTCGCCTTCGACGGCGACGGCGACCGCGTGCTGGCCATCGACCGCCACGGCACCGTCGTCGACGGCGACGAGCTGATCGCGCTTGCTGCCGTGCACCTGCGCCGCGCGGGGCGCCTGCGCGGCGACGGCGTCGCCGTCACCGTCATGACCAACTACGGCTTCCACACCGCGATGCGCGACGCGGGCGTCGAGGTCGCCACGACCCAGGTCGGCGACCGCTACGTCCTCGAGGCGCTGCGCGAGCGCGGGTGGGCGCTCGGCGGCGAGCAGTCGGGCCACATCATCGACATGGACTTCAACGCCACCGGCGACGGCATCGCGGCGGCGCTCCTGACGCTCGAGGCGCTCGAAGGCGCCGACCTCGCCGACCGCCACGCCATGGAGAAGCTGCCCCAGCGTCTGGTCAACGTCCCGGTCGCCGATCGCGACGCGGCCATGGCCAGCCCGCAGCTCGCCGAGGCCAACGAGCGCGAGGGCAAGGCGCTCGAGGGCCGCGGGCGCGTGCTCGTGCGCCCCAGCGGCACCGAGCAGCTCGTGCGCGTGATGGTCGAGGCGCCGAGCGCCGACGAGGCCGACGCGGTCTGCGAGCGCCTCGTCGCCATCGTGAGCGGCGCGAGGTAGGTGGGCGGCGGTCGCAACCACCGCGGCTTCTCCCCCGCGCTCGGTGCCCCGGCCGCGCAGCGCCGCACGGCGGCGTGCCTCGTCGCGCGCGGCTGCGCCGTGGGGGCCGCACGCGCCCGCTCGCCGGAGGCGCCTTCGCGAACTGTCCTGCCCGGGGTGGCCACTGCGCCCTCTAGGCAGGACGGCTCCGCAGGCGGTCGGCGTCGACCGGCTACTCGACCTCGACCGCCGTCACGTAGCGCGAGCGCCGCGTGAGGACGGTGAGCTCGCCGGTGACCTCGACGTCCGCCTGGCAGGGGAGGTCGACGGCCGAGGTCCCGACCATCACCCGGATGCGGCCGGGCTCGATCACCAGCCGCCCGTCGCGATCGGTGAACGCGAGCTGCTCGGCGGCCAGCCGGAAGGTCACCCGGCGGCGCTCGCCCGGCGCCAGGCGGACGCGGCGGAAGCCGCGCAGCTCCTTGACCGGGCGAGTCACGCTGGCCTCGAGGTCGCGGATGTAGAGCTGCACGACCTCGTCGCCGGCGCGCGCCCCGACGTTCTCGACCTCGACGGCGATCGCCAGCTCGTCGGCGGGGCCGATGCGCGTGCGGTCGAGCACCGGGCCGTGCAGCTCGAAGCGCGTGTAGGACAGCCCGTGGCCGAACGGCCACAGCGGCAGGTGCGAGCCGTCGACGTACTCCCCGTGCCAGTGCGAGCGCCCGCCCGACGGCTTGTGCGAGTAGTAGATCGGGATCTGGCCGACGTGCCGCGGCACGGTGACCGGCAGCTTGCCGCCCGGGCAGACGTCGCCGAAGAGCACGTCGGCGACCGCCGCCGCGCCCTCGTCGCCGGGGACCCACGCGCACAGCACCGCCGCGCTGCGCGCCGCCGCGGCCTCGATGGCCAGCGGGCGCCCGGCCACGAGCACGAGGACGATCGGCGTCCCGGTCGCAGCGACCGCCGCGACGAGCTCCTCCTGGCGCCCGGCGAGGGTCAGCTCGGAGCGGTCGCGAGTCTCGCCGCAGGTGCAGTCCGCGATCAGCCCGGACTTCTCGCCCACGACCAGGATCGCGACGTCCGCGCCGGTGGCGGCGGCGACGGCCTCGGCGATCTCCTCGTCGCCGCCGTCGCGCACGCCGCACCCGCGGGCGTAGCGGACCTCGGTCGCTGCCGGCGCGCGCTCGCGGATCGCGTCCAGGATCGTCGCGCGGCCGTCGAGCGCCTCGTCGAGGTCGAGGTGGTCGGGTATCGGCAGCCCCTGCGGGTTGCGCCCGTCGCGCGCCTCGAGCAGCGTCTCGATGTGCGCGATGTGCGCGTAGTCGCCGAGCAGGTTGCGCGCGCTGTCGGCGTTGGGGCCGATGACCGCGATCGTGGCCAGGTCGTCGCGCAGCGGCAGGGTCCCGTCGTTGGTCACGAGGACCATCGACGCCGCCGCGGCGTCACGCGCCAGCGCGCGATCGCGCTCGAGCGCCGGCAGGGCGCGCGCGACGTCGACGTAGGGGTCCTCGAACAGCCCAAGCTCGAACTTGACGCGCAGGACGCGGGCGACCGCGCGATCGACGAGCGCCGGGTCGGCGCGGCCGTCGGCCAGCGCCTCGGCGAGCGGGCCGCCGTAGGCGGCGGTCGTCGGCAGCTCGACGTCGATGCCCGCCTCGAGCGCCAGCACCGCCGCCTGGGAGAGGTCGTCGACGACCGAGTGCGAGGTCACGAGCTCGTCGATGCCGATGTAGTCGGAGACGACGATCCCGTCGAAGCCCCACTCGTCGCGCAGCGTGGTCGTGAACAGCTCGTGCGACGCGACGCACGGCACGCCGTCGACGTCCTCGTAGGCGTGCATCATCGATCGCATGCCGGCGCGCACGGCCGCCTCGAAGGGCAGCAGGAAGACGTCGCGCAGCTCGCGCGGGCCGATGTGCGCGGGGGCGCGGTTCAGGCCGCCCTCGGGGAGCCCGTGGCCGACCATGTGCTTGCCGGTGGCCAGCACGGCGCCGTCGGCCTGCAGGCCGCGCACGTAGGCCACGCCGAGCTCAGCGATGAGGTAGGGATCCTCGCCGTAGGTCTCCTCGATGCGGCCCCAGCGGGCGTCGCGCGCGACGTCGAGGATCGGGGCGAGGCCCTGATGCGCGCCGGCGGCGCGCAGCTCGCGCCCGAGCCCCAGCGCCATGGTCTCGACCAGCGCCGGGTCCCACGCCGCCGCCAGCCCGATCGCCTGCGGGAAGCACACGGCGTCGCGGGCGACGAACCCGTGCAGGCACTCCTCGTGGACGATGGCCGGGATGCCCAGGCGCGTGCGCTCCACCAGGAAGCGCTGGATCGAGTTGGCCAGCGCGGCGACGGCCGTGCGGTGCAGGCTCGTCGCCCCGGCGACGCGCGTGATCTGCCCGATCCCCGCCCCGAGGCGCGTGCTCGCCTTGGTCGGGTCGAGCTCGTCGCCATCCAGGATCTCGAAGACCCAGACCGATCCGAGCTGGGCGAGCTTCTCGTCGGGGGTCATCCGGTCGAGCAGGTCGTCGACGCGCGCGTCGACGGGCAGCGAGGGGTCGAGATAGGGCTCGACGGTCCGTGCCGGCTCGGCCGCGCTCATCCCTTCACCGCCCCGGTGGTCAGGCCCCGCACGAGGTGGCGCTCGGCGAACGCGTAGAACACCAGCGCGGGAATCATCGACAGCGTCGTGAAGGCGAGGATCCGCGCCGTGTCGGCGCCGTACTGCGTGGAGTAGTTCGTCACGCCGAGCGGCAGCGTCCATTGGTTGGAATCGGTCAGCACGACGAGCGGCAGCAGGAACGCGTTCCAGCTGTTGACGATCGCAAGGACCGACACCGTGGCGAGCACGGGACGCGACAGCGGCAGCAGGATCCTCCAGAAGAACCGGAACGGCCCCGCGCCGTCGATCGCCGCTGCGTCCTGCAGCTCGTTGGGGAAGCTCGCGAAGAACGGGCGCAGGATCACGATCGTCAGCGGCAGCCCGAAAGCCGCCTGCGGGAGCGCCACGCCCAACGGCGTGTCGAGCAGGCCGAGGTCGCGGACCATGATGAAGACGGGCAGGATCGCCACCGCGACCGGGAACAGCAGTCCGAGGGTGAACAGCGTGTAGAACCACTCGCGCCCCGGGAACGCGAAGCGCGCGAAGATGAACGCCGCCGCGGCCGCCAGCGGGACCGTCAGCAGCGTCGACATCCCCGCGATCAGCACGCTGTTGCCGACCTGCCGCCAGAACGTGCCGGACTTCAGGACGTCGGTGTAGTTGGAGAACACCCACGGGTCGGGGAGCGCGACCGGGCTCTGGGCGATCTGGCCGGTGTCGCGGAAGCCCCCGAGCACGGCATAGATCAGCGGGATGAGGATCGTGAGCGCCACCACCCACGCGACCACGTAGAGGAGCATGCGCCCGCCGGCGCGCCGGGCGCGGCGGCGGCGGGGGCTCGGCAGGGGCTGTGCGACGGTGGCCATGGTGGTCAGCGGTTCATGGTGGTCAGGGCGCCCTCGATGTCGCGCCGCAGGACGAAGCGCTGGTACAGCAGCGCGAAGACCAGCGAGATGCCGAGCATGATCACGGCGACCGCGCTCGCGTAGCCGAACTGGAAGCGCTTGAAGCCCCAGTCGATGACGTAGATCGCCATCGTGTTCGAGGCGTTGACCGGTCCGCCCCCGGTCAGCACCCAGACGAGGTCGAAGAGCTGGATGGCGCCGATGATCGACAGGAACACGGAGATCCGGATCGTCGGCCCCAGCAGGGGCAGCGTGACGTAGCGGAAGGTCTGGAAGCGGTTGGCGCCGTCGATGGCGGAGGCCTCCTCGAGCTCGTGCGGGATCTGCTGGAGCCCCGCCAGGTAGATGACCATGTGGAAGCCGAAGTACTTCCACGAGATCACCACGAAGCACGTGTAGAGCACGAGGGTCGTGCTGCCGAGCCACTCCGCGGAGAGCCCGCCGAGGCCCGCTGTGCCGAGCGAGTGGTTGACCAGGCCGTCGGGCTGGAGCATCAGGTTGAACACGACGGCCGTGACGACCTCCGACAGGACGAACGGCGCGAAGAAGAGCAGCCGCAAGAGCGCGCGGCCCTTCAGGCGCGCGTTGACGAGCATCGCGCAGCCGAGCGCGAACGGCAGCTGGAGGCACAGCGACAGCGCGATGATGATCGCGTTGTGCTTGACCGCGCCGCGGAAGACGTCGTCCTGGAAGGCGCGCTTGAAGTTGTCGAGGCCGACGAAGTCGTTCAGCGGCGACAGGCCGTTCCACTTGTAGGCGCTGTAGTGGATCGCCTGGAAGATCGGGAAGACGACCAGCAGCAGGTAGAGCACCAGCGCCGGCAGCAGGAACAGCGCGATCGTGGTGAGCCTGCGCAGGATGCGCGAACGACGCGCACGCCGGCGGTCGGTGGGACCTGGCCCACCGACCCGCGCGACGGACACGTCGTCGGCCAGGCGGCGGGAGCGGGCCGCCTGGCCGGTCGTGGCTGCCAAGGCCGTGGTCCTACCCGGACTTGGCGGCATCCGAGATCTTCTTCGAGATCTCCTCAGGTGAGGCCTTCCCGGCGAAGAGCGTCTGAACGGCATCGTTGACGGCCTGGCCCACCGCCGGAGCGTAGGCCTGGTCGAGGTAGAGCTGCACGAAGGAGGACTGCGCCCGGGTGTCGAGCACGGTCTTCATGTTCGGGTCGGTCACCGACGACTCGCTGCCCTTCTTGACCGGCAGGATCGTGTTGGTCGCGCCGGCCTTGTTGGCGACGTCGGACGTCACGAGGAACTTGACGAAGTCGACGGCCTCGGGCGGCGCGTTCTTGCCGATGGCGAACCCGTCGCCACCCCCGAACTGCTCGCCCTGCTGGCCGGCGCCGCCGTCGACCTGCGGGAACGGGAACCAGCCGAGGTTCGAGCCGAGGCCCTTCTTGTCCTTCGTGTTGGCGTTGAACTCGTTCGGCGCCCACTGGCCCATGAGGTCCATGGCCGCGCCCTTCTTGGCCATCGTGCCGGCCTCACCGCCGGCGCCCGGCCACGGAGCGGCCAGGAAGCCCTTCTGGAACGGCTTGAGGTCGATGAGCTTCTGCAGCTCCTGGCCGGCCTTGACGAAGCCGGGCTCGGTGAACGCGCTCCCGTCGGTCGCGGCCTTGGCCATCGCGTCCTTGCCGGCGATCCGCAGCGACAGGTTGGCCCACCAGAACATCCCCGGCCACTTGTCCTTCTCGCCCACGGCGATCGGGGTGATGCCGGCCGCCTTGAGCTTCTGGACGTCCTGCAGGAACTCGCTCCACGTCGTCGGCGGCGCGTCGATGCCGGCCTTCTTGAAGAGCGCCTTGTTGTACCAGACGCCCACCATGCCGAGGTTGTACGGCACGCCGTACTGCTTGCCGTCGAGGTTGTAGAGCCCGACCGCGGCCGGGTTCAGCTGGTCGATCCACGAGGCCGTCTGCTTGCTGATGTCCTGAACCAGCCCGGCGTCGGCCTGCTCCTTCAGCGTGCCGCCTCCCCACGACTGGAAGATGTCCGGCGGCTTGCCCGCCTGCATGTTCGTGGTCAGCTTGGCCTTGAACGCCTCGTTCTCCAGGACGGTGATCTTGATCGTGACGTTCGGATGCGCGGCGTGGTACTGGGCGGCGGCCTGCTTCCACACGGTCTTCATCGGATCCGTGTTCTGGATGTGCCACCAGTTGACCGTGACCGGCTTGCTCGACGTCGTCGCGGCCGAACCGCCGCCTCCGCCGTTGTTGTTGTCGCTGCCGCCGCAGGCGGCGAGCACGAGCGCCACCGCTGCCACAAGGCCGGCGGCAAGCCGCTTGTAGTGCACCATCGTGTGACCCTCCTCCTAGTCTGGTTCTCCTCTGCGTCAGGCCGTCGCCGCGGCCGGACGTATCCACATCGCGGGGTCGGCGAGCAGGGGCTCGAATGCCAGCTCGGCGGCGCCGAGGAGCGGCGCGTCGACGCCGAGGCTCGCCGGGACGACCCGTACGACCTCTCGGGATTGCGGCAGCGCGAGCCGGTCCAGCTCGGTGCGCAACGTCCCCTCGACGAAGGGATGGATGCGCCCGAACAGGCCGCCCAGCACGACCACCTGCGGGTTGAAGACGTTGACGAGGCCCGCGAGGCCGAAGCCGAGCCAGCGGCCGACCGTGTCGAGCGCGACGAGGGCGCCCCGCGATCCCGCCGCGGCCTCGTCGAGCACGGCGTCGACCTCCTCGCGGCCGGCGTCCGGGGGATGGCCGGCGAGCCGCAGGAGCGCGCCCTCGCCGACCTCGGTCTCCCAGCACCCGACCGATCCGCAGCGGCAGCGGCTGCCGTTCGGGTTGACCGGGACGTGCCCGACCTCGCCGCCGTAGCCGGCGGCACCGGCGAGCGGCGAGCCGTCGACGATGACGCCACCGCCCACGCCGACCTCGCCGGACAGGAACAGCACGTGGTCGGCCCCGAGCGCCGCGCCGCGCCGCAGCTCGGCCAGCGCGCCGAGGTCCGCCTCGTTGGCCACGGCGATCGGCAGGCGGGTGTCCAGCGCCTCGGCCAGGCGCCGTGAGAGCGGCACGTCGCGCCAGCCGAGGTTCGGCGCCATCGTGACGAAGCCGTCGGCCCGCCGGACGATCCCGACGATCGCGACGCCGATGCCGATGAGCATGTCGCGCTGGGTCAGCCGCGCGCGGACGGTATCCGCGATGGCCGCCAGGTCGGCGACGGTCTCGTCGACCGACAGGCGGTCGCGCGAGCGATTGACGCGCAGCAGGTCGAAGACCTCTCCGCCCAGCCCGACCGCGGCGACGGCGAGCGAGTCGACCGTGATCTCGATCGCGAGGACGACGCCGCGGTCTGCGTTGGGCTGGACGAGGGGGGACGGTCGGCCGGGCGCACCCTGCGACGTGCCGCGCTCCTCGGACAGCAGGCCGCCGTCGACCAGCTCGCCGATGAGCCCGCGGATGGCGCTGCGCGTCAGCCCGGTGCGCGCGACGAGCTCCGAGCGCGATAGCGGCCCGCGGCTGTGGAGCTCGCGGACGATGGCGCTGAGGTTCGCCCGTCGCACCGTCTCGCTCCGCTGACCAGGCAGTTCCACACGTGTCGACAGGGTTTGTAGTCCTTTCCTACAAATGCGGGCGGTACGAACCGTCTCAGATGCGCACGTGCCGTGTCAACCCAGAAGTTTCGGCAAGTTTCGCAACCACCGAGCGGGCGCCTCCCGTGCGGAATCTCTCAAACAACTACCCGGCGAAAGCCGCCCGAAACGGCGCCTCGCGCTGCCATGGGGCGCATGTCGGATCTCGAAACTTTCGAAGTCGCAATCAGACCGAATATAGGCCGTGTCGGCTGGCCGGACGGCCAGTTGCACATGTGGGAAAACCGAGTCGGTGCGCTACCTTCCGAGGTCCTCTATGCAAAGGAGCGGCGGCCCATGTGCGGCATCGTCGGCTACGTCGGCAAGCGCCCCGTGCAGGACCTGCTCCTGGCCGGGCTGACCAGACTCGAGTACCGCGGCTACGACTCGGCCGGCATCTCGATCATCGCGGGCGACGCGATCGAGTCGGTTCGCGCCGTCGGCAATCTCGAGCACCTGCACAACGCGGTCGCCGCGCGCGCGCAGGCCGACGAGGGCGGCGTGGCGACGGCGACGCGCACCGCGACCACCGGCATCGGCCACACGCGCTGGGCCACGCACGGGCGCGTCAACGAGGAGAACGCCCACCCGCACTTCGACACCGCCGACCGCGTCCACATCGTGGTCAACGGGATCGTCGAGAACTACCTGCCGCTGCGCGAGCGCCTCAGCGACATGGGCGCCGTCTTCACCAGCGAGACCGACGCCGAGGTCATCGCCCACCTCATCGCCCATCACATGGCGGCGGGGTCGCTCGTCGAGGCGGTCCGCGCGGCCTACGCCGAGCTCGAGGGCCACTACGCGTTCGTGGCGATGTCGCTCGACGATCCCGAGACGCTCGTCGGCGCGCGCAAGGAGTGCCCGCTGATCGTCGGCCGCGGCGAGGGCGAGACCTTCTTCGCCTCAGCGATCCCCGCCTTCCTGCGCGAGACGCGCCGCGTGCAGTACATCGAGAACGGCGAGATCGTCGCGATCACGCCCGAGGGCACGACGTTCATGGAGCCCGACGGAACCGTGCTCGAGCGCGAGGTCGTCGAGATCGACTGGGACGAGGAGACCGCCGAGAAGGGCGGCTTCGAGACCTTCATGCTCAAGGAGATCCACGAGCAGGCCGACGCCGTCGCCGAGACGATCGCCGACCGCACCGTGCGCGCCGACGGCGTCGACCTCGACGACGAGGGCGCCCTCGACGAGTCGATCCTGCGCGACGTCACGCGCATCGTCGTCGTCGCGTGCGGCACGAGCTACCACGCCGGCCTGATCGGCCGCTACGCGATCGAGGAGTGGGCGCGGATCCCCGTGGAGATGGACATCGCCTCCGAGTACCGCTACCGCAACCCGGTGGTCGGCCCCGGCGACCTCGTCATCGGCATTACGCAGTCGGGCGAGACCGCCGACACGCTGGCCGCGATGCGGATCGCGCGCGAGCGCGGCGCGACCGTGCTCGCCCTGACGAACATCATGGGCTCGCAGGCCACGCGCGACGCCGACGGCGTGCTCTACACGCGCGCCGGCCTGGAGGTCTGCGTCGCGGCGACGAAGACGTTCACCTGCCAGGTCGCCGTCATGCACCTGCTCGGGCTCAAGCTGGCAGAGCTGCGCGGCACGCTCGAGCCCGAGCGGCGCGCGCAGATCATCGCCGACCTCAAGCGCATCCCGCACTGCATCGAGGAGCTGCTCGAGAGCATCGACGCACAGGTCATCGAGATCGCCGACGAGCACTGGGACAAGGACTTCTTCCTCTACCTCGGCCGCCACGTCGGTCTGCCGGTCGCGCTCGAGGGCGCGCTGAAGCTCAAGGAGATCTCCTACATCTCCACGGACGCCTATGCCGCCGGCGAGATGAAGCACGGCCCGATCGCGCTGCTCGACGAGTCGACGCCGGTCGTCACCGTCGCGACCGACTCGCCGGTGCTCGACAAGGTCGTCTCCAACATGCAGGAGGTCCGCGCCCGCGGCGCCCACGTCGTCGCGGTGGCGACCGAGGGCAACCGCGAGATCGGCGAGCACGCCGAGTCGGTCCTGCGCATCCCGCAGACCGACTGGATGCTGCAGCCGCTGCTGGCCGTGATCCCGCTGCAGCTGCTGGCCTACCGCATCGCGCGCCGGCGCGGGCTCAACGTCGATCAGCCGCGAAACCTCGCCAAGACGGTGACCGTCGAGTAGGTAGCGTCCCGGGCCGTGATCGGCCTGGACCTCCTCGAGATCGAGCGCCTCGAGCGCGCGCTGGAGCGCCGGCCCGGCCTGGCCGAGCGGCTGTTCACCGACGGCGAGCGCGAGTACGCGGCCACGCAGGGGCGCCCGGCGCAGCACCTCGCCGCGCGCTTCTGCGCCAAGGAGGCGGTGAGCAAGGCGCTGCAGATGGAGGTGCTGCGCCCGCGCGACATCGAGGTGGTCGGCGGCGGCGACGGCCCGCCGCGCGTCGTGCTGCACGGCGACGTCGCGCAGCGCGCGGCGGCGCTCAACGTCGAGATCGAGGTGTCGCTGACGCACACGCGCACGACGGCGGGCGCCGTGGCGGTGGCGCGGTGACGCTGCCGGCGTGGCTGCAGGGGCTGCCCGACCCCGAGCGGATGCGGGCGACCGACGCGTGGGCGATCCAGGAGCGTGGGATCCCGGGCCTGGACCTCATGGAGCGCGCGGGGCGGGGGCTTGCCGACGTGGTCGGAGAGGTCGCGTCGAGCGGGCCGGTCGCCGTCGTCTGCGGCAAGGGCAACAACGGCGGCGACGGGTACGTGACGGCGCGGCTGCTGCGCGACGAGGGCCGCGAGGTGCGGGTCCTGACGGTCGCGCCGGTGGAGGAGCTGCGCGGCGACGCGCGCGCTAACGCCGAGCGCGTCGAGGGCATCGAGCCGTTCGACGCCGCGCGCCTGGAGGGCTGCGCGGTCGCCGTCGATGCGTTGCTGGGGACCGGGTTCAGCGGCACGCCGCATGGGCTCGTCGCCGAGGCGATCGCCGCGCTCAACGCGGCCGGGCTGCCCGTGGTCGCGGCCGACGTGCCCAGCGGCGTCGACGCGGCCAGCGGCGTCGTCGCGGGCGAGGCCGTCCGCGCCGCGGCCACCGCGACGTTCGCGGCGGCCAAGCCGGGCCTGTGGATCAACCCCGGCAAGTCGCACGCCGGCACCGTGCGCGTGATCGACATCGGCATCCCCGACGGCGCGCCGGTCGAGCCGCCGGACGTCGGCCTGATCGTCGACGCGGCGCTGCTCGTGCTGCTGCCCTCGCGCGCCGCGGGCTGGACGAAGTTCACGAGCGGCCACGTGCTCGTCGCCGGCGGCTCGCGCGGCCTGACCGGCGCCCCGACGCTGGCGGCGGAGGCCGCGCAACGCGCCGGCGCCGGCTACGTGACGGCCTGCGTCCCGGCCTCCCAGCAGCCGATCCTCGCCGGGCGGCTGCTCGAGGCCATGACGCGCGGCCTGCCCGACGACGACGGCGCGCACACGGCCGCCGGCGTCGACGCGGTGCTCGAGCTCGCCGCGCGCGGCGGCGCGCTCGTCGTCGGCCCCGGCATCGGCCGCAGCGAGGGCGCCTTCGCGTTCGCCCGCGACCTCGTCGCGCGCGCCGAGGTCGCCGTCGTCCTCGACGCCGACGGCCTCAACGCCCACGCGGGCGATCTCGGCGCGCTCGCCGGCCGCCCGGCGCCGACGATCCTCACGCCGCACGAGGGCGAGCTCGCGCGCCTGCTCGACACCGAATCGAGCGCCGTGCAGGCCCGCCGCGTCGAGCACGTCCGCGCCGCCGCCGCCGCCGCGCAGGCGATCGTCCTGCTCAAGGGCGACGACACGCTCGTGGCGCGGCCCGACGGGCTCGTGGCCGTCAGCGCCGGCGCGACCGGCGCGCTGGCCACCGCGGGCACGGGCGACGTCCTCAGCGGCGTGCTCGCCGCGATGCTCTCCCGCGAGCTCGACCCGTTCGCCGCCGCCTGCGCGGGCGTGCGCCTGCATGCGCGCGCGGGCATCCACGCCGCGCACGAGAAGGGCGTCGACGGGGTGATCGCGCGCGACGTGATCGAGGCGCTGCCGTTCGCGCGGTAGCTCAGTCCAGCCGCTCGGGAAACCCGAACCTCTGGAACGCCGCTGCCAGCCGCGTGGCCTCGAACTCCTGCTCGGGCAGCCGCGCGAGGACCTCGCGATCGGGGTCCTCGGTCGAGCGCGTGATGAACGCGTCGACCTCGGAGATCTTGTCGCCGCGCAGCGTGAGCACGTTGAGGGCGAAGGGGATGTAGCCCTGGGCGTCGTCGTCCCAGCTGTAGTAGGCGAGGGCGGGCTGTCCGTTGGCCGTCGTGACGATCGGCTTCCAGCGCCACAGGCCCGACAGCGGCCAGCCGGCCAGGAAGGTGGCGATGTCGTCGTGGCCGTGGAACCAGGTGGCCAGCGGCGGCATCGCGAAGCAGGCGTCCTCGGTCAGCATGGCGACGACCGCGTCGACGTCGGCGCGCTGCCACGCGTCGACGTAGCTGTCGACGATCTGGCGCAGGCCATCGTCGCCGAGGCTGCGCAGCGTGGCCTGCTGGCTGCGCTCCGGCGTGCGCTCCTCGACCGCCGCGCGTGCGCGTTGCAGCGCGCTGTTGACCGACGCGACGGTCGTCTCGAGCAGGTCGGCGGTCTCCTGCGCCGAGTAGCCGAGCACCTCGCGCATGATCAGCACCGCGCGCTGCGTGGCCGGAAGGTGCTGCAGCGCCGCGATGAAGGCGAGCTCGACGCTCTCGCGCCGCTCGTAGCGGGCCTCCGGGGCCGCGAAGCCGTCTTCGATGCCGAGGCGCTCGTCGGGATAGGGCTCGATCCAGGCCGACTCGACGAGCGGCTCGCCCGGTCCCAGGCTCGGATCGGCCGCCGCGGCGTGGTCGATCGGCAGCACGCGCTTGGGCCGCTTGTTGATGAGGTCCAGGCAGGTGTTGGTGGCGATCTTGTACAGCCACGAGCGCAGCGAGCTGCGGCCCTCGAACTTGGGCAGCGCGCGCCAGGCGCGCAGGTAGGCGTCCTGCAGCGCGTCGTCGGCGTCGTGGATCGATGCGAGCATCCGGTAGCAGTGCGCGTGGAGCTCTCCGCGGTGAGGCTCCACCAATCGCTGGAACGCGGTCTCGTCGTTCGCGCGCGCGGCGGCGAGGAGCTCGCGCTGCTGGGCCGTGAGGGTCGTGGCGGTTGCGCTCATCGCATGCCAGAGTAGACGAGGGTGAGCGCGCTCGACCTCGACACGCCGCACGGCCGCGCACGGGCCCATCTGCGTCCCGCCGACGCGCCGGGCGGCGCGCTCGTGCTCGGCCACGGGGCCGGCGGCGGCGTGGGCTCGCGCGATCTCGTGGCCGCCGCCGACGCCGCGAACGCGGCCGGATGGAGCGTCGCGCTCGTCGAGCAGCCCTACCGCGTGGCGGGCCGGCGCTCGCCGGCGCCCGCCCATCAGCTCGACGCCGCGTGGACCGCGGTCGTCGACCAGCTGCGGGCGGTGGACCTGCGCGACCTGCCGCTGGTCACCGGCGGGCGCTCGTCGGGCGCGCGCGTGGCCTGCCGCACGGCGGCGGCGACCGGCGCGGTCGGCGTCCTGTGCCTCGCCTTCCCCGTGCACCCGCCGGGGCGGCCCGAGAAGACCCGCCAGCCCGAGCTCGACGCCGTCGCGGTGCCGACCCTCGTCGTCCAGGGCAATGCCGATCCGTTCGGCATGCCGACCGACGGCCCCAACCGCACCGTCGTCGCCATCGCCGGCAACCACAGCCTCAGGACCGACCTCGCTGCGGTCGGCGCGGCGGTGGGCGACTGGCTCGCCGGCCTCCTCAGCGGCGCACGGCGCTGAAGTGCAGGAACGGCGGCCGGCGGCGCGCCTTGGCGAGCGCGGGAAACGCGGCGACATGCTCGTCGGTCGGCGCGGGCTCGCGCAGCGCGTCGAGCGTCAAGCCGGCGGCGAGCAGCGCGCCGACGTAGTCCTGCAGCAGGTGGTGCACGCCGTGGAAGGCCATCTCGAGACCACCGCGGGCGAGCACGCCGCCGCGGCCCTCACCGCAGCCGAGGTCGAGGGTCAGCCGGCCTGCGGGCGGGAGGAGCTCCAGGAAGGCCGGCCAGTTCAGGCGCCAGTGCCACGCGTCGTGGCCCGGCGTGCGCGCCCAGCGCGCCCACGCCTCGGCCTCGTCCTCCCAGCGCTCGTGCATCGGGCGCTCCATGCCCGGATCGTCCCAGGCAAGGATGTGGGGGGGCGCCCGGCAGGTGCGCCCCCCCACGGTGACTGGCGGCGTCGGCAGGGGTTACGGTGCCGCCAGGCTCGACCAGCCGAAGATGTCCGAGTTGCCGAAGCTCGCCGGACACTCCTGCTGGACGTCGGGCGCGACCGGCGCGTCCGAGTCCTCGCCCTCCTCCATCTCGCCGCGCGGCTCCTCGGCCTCGGCGGTCGGCTGGCCGGTGGCCACCGCCTCGTCATGGAGGTCCTGCCGGAACGCGTCGATGGCGGGGCAGTCGGCGGCCGCGCGGACGTCGTTCCACACGCTCATGGCGTAGGTCCGCGTCGCGGCCGCGTAGACGTAGTCGCCGAGGAACTCGGCGGCCAGGTTGTTCTGCGACGACCCGCGCGCGTCGCCCGGTGTGCCGCGGTGCTCGGGCGTGAACGCGCCCACGCTGCCGCCGCTGACCGGCGCGCTCAGCACCTGGCCGACGAGCGGGCGAGCGTTGGCGGCGCCGACGGCACCGGGCTTGAACGGCTCGGTGAACGCGTTGTAGACCAGCCAGACCTTGTTGCCGTTGGGCGAGATCGCGGGGGCGGAGTAGTACCCGCGATCGCCCGGCACCTCGACCTGGCGCGGCGGGGTCCAGGAATCGCCGCCCGAGGTCGAGGTGCTGAACATCACGTGCTCGTGGTTGAGGCCGTCGTGGCCGTCGACCCAGCTGAGGACGAGCCGGTTGGACGCGTCGGCGCCGCCCGGGGCGCCGTTGGCGATGTCGACCGACGGCGCGGGCGACAGGTCGCTGCGCGCGCCGCCGACGCCGTCCTCGACGCAGCGCGCGATGGACGCCTCGAAGAAGTTGCACGTGTCGAAGGCGGTGAAGATGTCCACCGGGCGCTGCCAGTGGGCGCCGCCGTCCACGGACCGGATCATCTGGATCTTGCCCGCGGCCGCCGTCGTCGCGCTGAAGCCGAACTGGAAGTCGAAGACGTAGACGACGCCGTGCGAGTCGGTGCGCACGGTGCAGCCCGAGCGGCCGAACCCGTTGCGGCTCGTGACGTTGTTCGTCGCCGGCGTGACCTGGTGCTGGGTCCACGCGTTGCCGCCGTCGCGCGAGGTCAGGACGTCGAGCGGCTGGTTGGTGAAGCCGTTGCCGTTGCCGCGGAAGGCGGCGTAGCACACGTAGACGTTGCCGAAGAACGGGCTGGACTGCGCGTTGTCGGCCCAGACCTGCTCCTTGTCGGAGAACAGGGCCGAGGTCTGGCGGCTGGCGATGACCGGATCGCTCCACGCCGCGTTGTTGCCGGCCGCGGCGCCGGCGACGTCGTCGGTGTGGGAGACCGCGATGGCCTCGGCGCCCTTGAACGGCGCCGTGCCGGGGACGGCGGAGGTCAGGTTCGCGTAGTACAGGCGCGAGCCGTCGGCGTAGGAGAACCCGCCATTCGGCCTCGGCCGCGGCCCGAACGCGACGGCCGGATCGCCGTCGGACACCAGGTTGTGCTCGAAGTACTTGGGCAGGGTGCCGATCGGGCCGGTGGTGGTCAGGCACCCGGGATCCGGCCCGATCGCCCCTTGGCACTGTCGCGCCGTGTTGCCCCGGTAGGACGGTTGCGTCCAGGTCAAGCCGGAGTCGAAGGAGAAGTAGACGCCCGAGACGCCGACGCCCGGGGTGAACGGGCAGTCGTTGTCGGGGCCGGCGTTGCAGGCCTCCATGTCGATGTTGTCGTTGGCTCCCGCCACGAGCACGTTGTTGGTGTGCGGATCGACGGCGACGGCGGGCTCGTTCTGCTTGTTCTGCGAGAACGGCGCCGTCGGGCTGCCGATGGACACGCGGGTGTCCTGCGCTCCCGCCGGGGCGGCGAGCGCGATGCCGAGGACGGCGATGCCGGCGGCCGCGATGGCCGCGCGGATTGACAAGCGACTTCCCACCGGGTGACCCCCTTGCTCGGAGCGACGAGACTGCTGCCGGGTCGGGCGCCGGGCGCCCCTATGCCGATAACGCGCGCGCGCAGCGAGGGTCAGGAGCTACTTGTTGGCCTGGCCCGGCGGCACGGCGTCGGTCGCGTCCTTCCTGGCCTGGCCGGGCGGAACGGCGGTCGTGTCGACCGCCTGCTTCTTGGCCTGGCCGGGCGGAACGGGGGTGTCGACCGCCTGCTGCTTGGCCTGGCCGGGCGGAACGGTGGCGGTCGCCTCCTGCTTGGCCTGGCCCGGAGGCACGGGCTTGTCGACGCTCTTGGCGGGCGCCGCCTGCGACCGGCTCGGCGTCGTCGCCTGGCGCTGAGCCTGCGCCGGCTGCCCGGGCGTTGCCACGGCGGGCGCCGGCGCAGCGGGCGCAGGCGGCGCCGGGGCGGCGGCGTGGTGGGCGGGCGACCGGTGGTGCGCGGGGCGGTGGCGCGCGCTGCGCCGTGGCGTCGCGGGTGCGGCGATCGCGTGCGCGGCGGTGCGCACCGTCGGTGCCGGCGCCGGGAGCGCCACCGCGGGGGCGGGCGCCGGCGGCGTCGCGTGGTGGTCGCTCGTGTGGACCAGCGTGGTCGTGCCCGCGACCGTGGCCGCCGTCGCCGCGACCAGCGCGGCCTTCGCGGCGAGCGTCGCGGCGGCGCCCCCGCCGGCGGTGGCGACCGCCCCGCCCGCCTCGATTCCGGGCAGCAGCTGCGCGAGCAGGCCGCCGCCGGCCGGCAGCGCTGGCACCAGCACGCGCAGGTCACGCGGGCGTTGCACGAGCGCCGTCTTGAACTGCCGGCACGCGCGGCACGAGCGGACGTGCGCGCGCATCCGCCGCGACCGCAGCACGCGCCCATCGCCGTCCGAGAGCGCGCGCTGCACCTCGGCGCACACCATCGCGCGGCCCTCGGCGAACTCGTGCAGCGCGAGGCGCGCCTCGAAGATCGTCTGCTTGACGCCGCGCGCGGTGGTGTCGAGCACGGCGGCGATCTCCTCGTGGCCGAGCCCGCACAGCTCGCGCAGCACGAGCGCCGCCCGCTGGCGCTCGGGCAGGTCGCGCAGATCGGATCGCAGCAGCGCCATCCGCTCGCGGTCCTCGATCGCCTGCGGCAGCGAGTCCGTGCCGACGCCGCCCGCCGCGTCGAGGTCCACCGTCTCGCGCCGCTGGCGCAGGCGCGAGACCGCCTCGTTGTGCGCGATCCGAAACAGCCAGGGGCGCAGCTCGAAGTCGCGCTCCTCGTCGCGCAGCGCCGCCAGCGCCTTGGCCATCGTGCTCTGCAGCGCGTCGCGCGCGTCCTCCTCGTTGCCCAGCAGCGACCGGCAGTAGCGATAGAGCGCCCGGTGATGGTGCTCGTAGACCGAGGCGAACGCGTCGGCGTCCCGGCGCGCCGCCTGCGCGCGCACCGGCCGCAGCCGCAGCACCGGTGACCATGTCTCCTCCAGACCCACGCATATGCAACCTACCCGCCGCGGGGAAAGAACTGCGCACCGGCGCGTCTTGGACTGCCATGGCATCGATCTACGACGCGATCGGCGGCGGGCCCGCAGTGGCCGCGGCCGTCGAGGACCTCTACGCGCGGATCCTCGGCGACCGCGCGCTCGCCCACTACTTCGCCGCCACCGACATGAAGCGCCAGAAGACGCACCTGCGCGCCTTCGTCGCCGCGGCGCTCGGCGGCCCGCAGCTCTACGCGGGGCGCGACATGAGCGACGCACACGCCGGGATGGGAATCACCGCCGGGGCGTTCGACGGCGTCGTCGCGCATCTCGCCGCCGCGCTCGCCGCGCTCAGCGTGCCCGCGGCCACGATCGACGCGATCGCCGGCAAGCTCGCCCCGCTGCGCACGCAGATCGTCGCGGCGTAGGTGGTTGATGGCGCGCGGTGGGGTGTCGTGTCCTGGTCGTCCGCTTGGCGTCTTGCGGCGCTGTGCGGTCGGGGCATCGAGGGGGAGAAGCCGTTGCGGTCGCGCCACAGTGGCGTCGTGCCTCGTCGCGGGCGGCTCTTCCGGGCGGGGCCGGGGCGCGAGCGGGCCGCGTGCGTGTTTCACAACACTTTTCGCCGCTGCCGCCCCGCGCGCGAACACCGAGCGTCGACTTTGTCGCGCATAGAGGCTGTTGCGTCGAACTTGCGACCCGTCAGGGCGCGATAGCCGACGGGCGAGACGCCGTCGAGCATAGATCGCGATCCGTTCGGCGACCGACCCTTATGCAACAGCCTCCTATCGCGACAAACTCGACGTTCGGTATGCGAACACGCCAACGTGTTGCGAAACACGCGCGCCCTGCACCCACACGCGCGCCCCTCTGCGCAGCCGCACGCGACCAGGCACGACGCCACGGCGGCACCACCTCAGCGGCTTCTCCCCCCAGTGCCCCGGCCGCGCGGCGCCGCAAGACTCCAAGCGCACGACCAAGACACGACACGCACCGCGCGGCACCAACCGTCCCGCTACCGCCGCCGAGCGACCGCCACGAGCACCGCGGGCTCGCCCCCAGGGTTGCGCAGCGCGCTCAGCGCGAGGCCCTGCAGCCACAGCACGTCGCCGCGACGAAAGCGATAGGAGCGCCCGGCCAGCGGCTCGAGCACGATCTCGCCCCACTCGACGACGACGATCGCGTCGCGCCACTCGGCCTCGTCGTACGCACGCTGCCCGCCGGGCGCCACTACGACGACGCGCAGCACGAACCCAGGGGCGAGCCGCCGCCCCAGGAAGGACAGGCGCTCGGGGTCCAGCGCGCGCTGGCTCATGCCCTTATGACGCCGCCGGCGCGCGAAACTCATCGGTGGGCCCTCCACGCCCTTAGGCCGCGAAAGCCACGAACTAGACTCCGGGCCTCAATGGCCCTGGCCGTCCGCGACATCATGGACGCAGATCCGGTGACCGTCGGCCCCGATGACGACGTGGAGGCGGTCGTGCGCCTGCTGCGCCGCCACGAGCTTCCCGGCGTGCCGGTCATCAACGACGGTGGGCGGTGCATCGGGATCGTCACGGAGGCCGACCTCGTCATCGCCGACGAGCAGGGCGACCTGCACATCCCGCACTACATCGAGCTCTTCGGCGGCATCGTGTTCCTCGAGCCGCTGCGGCGCTACGAGGGGCGCCTGAAGAAGGCATTCGCCTCCACGGTGTCCGACCTCATGACCGAGGATCCGGTGACGATCGAGGCGAGCGCCTCGGTACACGAGGCCGGGCGCATCATCGTCAAGCGCGGGCACAACCGCCTCCCGGTGACCGAGCACGGCCGGCTCGTCGGCGTGGTCACGCGAGTCGACGTCCTCGAGGCGCTCACCCGCGACCAGGAGTGAGCGCTGTGCGGGCCCTGGCCCGGGTCAACGTCGCCGCGATCGAGCGCAACGTCGTGCGGTTGCGGCGCGAGCTGCGGCCCGGCGCCGAGCTCTGCGCGGTGGTCAAGGCCGACGGCTACGGGCACGGCGCCGTGCCGGCGGCGCGTGCGGCGCTGGCCGGCGGCGCGACGTGGCTCGCCGTGGCCGCCGCGCAGGAGGCGACGCAGCTTCGCGCCGCGGGCATCGACGCGCGCCTTCTGGTCCTCGGCGCGCTCAGCCCCGCCGAGCTCGACGTCGCCCTCGCGGCCGACGCCGATGTGACGGCCTGGCGCGAGCCGTTCGTCGCCGCCGTGGCCGACCGCGGCGGCGGGCGCGTGCACGTCAAGCTCGACACCGGGATGGGCCGTCTCGGCACCCGCCATCCCGACGAGGCAACGCGCGTGGCCGCCGCGGCGGCGGCCACCGACGGCGTGCAGCTCGCCGGCGCGATGACGCATTTCGCCACGGCCGACGAGCGCGGCGACGCGTTCTTCGGCGAGCAGCGCAAGCGCTTCGAGGCGTGGGTGCGGCCGCTGGCCGACCGCCACCCCGAGGTCGTCGTCCACGCGGCCAACTCGGCCGCTCTGCTGCGCGATCCCGCCAGCCACTTCGACCTCGTCCGCGCCGGCGTCGCCATCTACGGCCTGGACCCGTTCCAGGAGGATGCGGCCGCTCGCGACCTGGAGCCCGCCCTCGAGCTGGCCAGCTACGTCGCCGAGGTCAAGGCGTGCGCCGCGGGCGAGAGCGCGGGCTACGGCCGGCGCTTCGTCGCGCAGCGCGATACGACGCTCGCAACCGTGCCGATCGGGTACGGCGACGGCGTGCGCCGCGCGCTGACCAACAACGCCGAGCTGCTCGTCGACGGGCGGCCCTTCCCGCTCGTGGGCACGGTGTCGATGGACAACGTCACCCTCGATCTCGGTCCCGACGGCGGCGGCGTGCGGATCGGCGACGAGGCGTTGCTCGTCGGCGCCGGCCTGCCCGTCGAGGAGATGGCGCGCCGGCTGGGCACGATCAACTACGAGATCACGTGCGGGCTGACCGCGCGCGTCCCGCGCGAGCATCACCGCGACGGGGAGCCGCTGTGATCGACGTCCTGCGCGAGGCGCTGGCGGACGAGCGCGCGTGGCTGGTCGGCGGCGCGCTGCGCGACCGCCTGCTCGGCCGCCCCACGCCCGACCTCGACGTCGTCGTCGACGGCGACGTGCGCGCCGCGGCCCGCCGCCTGGGGCGGGGCGCCGGCGGCGCCTCGTTCGAGCTGTCCGACCAGTTCGGCGCATGGCGCGTCGTCGCGCGCAACCGCACGTGGCAGGTCGACATGACGCCGCTGCAGGGCGGCTCGCTGGAGGCCGACCTCGGCGCGCGCGACCTGACGGTCAACGCCATGGCCGAGCCGCTCGCCGGCGGCGAGCTCGTCGACCCCTACGGCGGGGCGCGCGACCTCGACGAGCGGCGCCTGCGCATGGTCAGCCCCGAGGCCTTCGCCGCCGACCCGCTGCGGACCCTGCGCGTCGCGCGGCTGGCGACCGAGCTGGCCTTCGACGTCGACGCCCAGACCGCCGCCACCGTGCGCCGCTACGCGCCCGGCCTCGCCGACGTCTCCCAGGAGCGCGTGTTCAGCGAGCTGCGGCGGATCGTCATCGCGGCGGCGCCCGTCCGCGGCATCGCGCTGATGGACGAGCTCGAGCTGACCGAGCAGGTGCTGCCCGAGCTCATCGCGCTGCGCGGCATCGAGCAGAACCCCTACCACCACCGCGACGTCTACGGCCACACGCTCGAGGTCCTCGAGGCGACCGTCGAGCTGGAGCGCGACCCCGGCGCGGCGCTCGGCGATGAGGCGCTCGCCGCTCCGACCGCCGCGCTGCTGGGCGAGCCGCTGGCCGACGAGCTGACGCGCGGCGGCGGCCTGCGCTTCGGCGCGCTGCTGCACGACATCGCCAAGCCCCACACGCGCACCGAGTTCCCCGGCGGGCGCATCGGCTTCCCCAACCACGACGCCCAGGGCGCCGAGATGGTGCGCGCCACGCTCGCGCGCCTGCGCGCCAGCGAGCGCCTGCGCGCCCACGTCGCCGCCCTCACCCGCCACCACCTGCGGCTCGGGTTCCTCGTCCACGACATGCCGCTCGACCACCGCGCGATCTATCGCTACCTCGTGGCCTGCGAGCCCGTCGAGGCCGACGTGACGCTGCTGAGCGTCGCCGACCGGCTGGCCACGCGCGGGCGCAAGGCCGACGAGGCGATCGCGCGCCACCTCGAGCTGGCCCGCACCGTGCTGGCGGCGGCGCTCGAGCGCCGCTCGACCGGGCCGCGGCCGCCGCTGGTGCGCGGCGACGAGCTCGCCGCCGAGCTGGGCATCCCGCGCGGCCCCGAGCTCGGGGAGCTGATGGCCCAGATCGCCGAGGCGCGCTTCGCCGGCGACGTCTCCACGCGCGAGGAGGCGGTGGCCTTCGCTAGGGCAGCGCGGGCCGCGCGCTGACCCACTGCAGCGCGTCGTCGAGCGAGCCGAACGAGCAGGCGCGGATCACGAGCCCGCGGCGGAACTCGGCCACGCACGCGAGCACCATGTCGACCACCGGCTCGCCGCCGTGGTCGAAGGCGGCGAGCCGCCCCGATGCCACGACGCAATCGTCGACCTCGCGCACCTCCTCGAGCACGATCGTCACGCTCTTCCACGCGCGCCGCATCGCGGTGGCCCAGCGCACGACGCCCGCATGGCCGTGGTACTCGGCGGGCTCGAACACCGACGGGCGCCAGTGCACCTGCGGGTCGAGGTGCTCGAGGATCTCCTGCCCGCGGCCGGCCGCGTAGAGATCCCAGACCTGCTGGAACACCGCGCTGTTGGACGGCGTGTGCATCGGCGGGCTCAGCGGCCGTCCGCCCGGCGTTCGGCGGCCGCGAGCGCGTCGGCGCGCGTGGCGAAGTACGTCGCGCGCAGCAGCCGGCCGTCGTCGAACTCGACCATCCAGGCCAGCGGGCCGTCGTGCACGCGCCGGCCGCGATGGTCGAACGCCGTGAGGCGCGCGATGCCGACGATCGTGGCGTGGTCGACCTCGACGATCTCGTCGGAGGTGAGCGTGACGCTCTTCCACCGCCGCCTGGACTCGGCCAGCACGGCGCGTACGCCATCGTGGCCGTGATAGACCCGCTCTGAACCCGCCGCGCGCACCTCGCACGCCTCGTCGATCAGGCCAAGCGCATCATCGAGCCGCCCCCGACCGTAGGCGTCCCATAGCTGCACGAACGGCGCCATGCTGGACCCTGAGCCCCCCAAGGTCCGAGCATCCTACTTCCGGTGCGTAGGCGAAGTCCACCCTCGGACGGCCAGGTTTCGCACAACTTCCAGGCACAACACGACCGCGTCTGACATGGTCGAGAAGTCGACGTTGTCGGGCGTGTCGGTCGGCCAGTGGTAGTTGTCGGGCAGCTTGTAGCGGTTGACGGAGCCGAGCATCACGGTGGGGTAGCCGGCGCGCAGAGCGATGAGCGCATCGGTCGCGTTGCGAAAGCGCAGGCCGCGGCGCAGGTGCACGCCCGCGCGCCGCGCGCACTGCGCCACGAGCTCCCTGAAGCCCTCGGGGTAGTCGTTCATGCGCAGCATGCCCTCGCCCTCGAGCATCACGAGCTCGGGCGAGCCGACGGTGTCGACGCAGACGACGTGCGTGCGGTCGCGCGGGAGCGCGGCGAAGTGGCGCCGCGCGAAGGCCTGCATGCCCTCCATGAACGACTCCTCGCTGCCCGTCGAGACCAGCAGGACGCGCACGCCCTCCACCGGGTCCTGCTGCAGGCAGCGCGCGAGGCCGATCAGCGTCGCGACGCCGCTGAGGTTGTCGTTGGCGCCCGGCACGACCCCGCGCGCGCCGATCTCGGCGAACGCCGCCGCGCAGGCCAGCGACAGGACCGTCCCGGCGATGCGCAGGCCGCGCGCGCCGAGCAGCGCGCCGGCCGCGACGAGCAGCGGGCCGCCGATCACCGGCCACATCAGCGGCGGCGTCGTGTCGGTGCGCTCCAGCAATGCCGGGAAGCGCTCGCCGACGAACGCGCTGGGCAGCGGGCTGAACAGCAGCGAGGTGTGCGCGGCGTCGTGGTGGGCGACGATCACGACGGTGCGATCGGCGTCGGGGTCCCCGGCCTCGGCGACGACGTTCCACGTGGGCCGCGACGGCAGCGCGTGGCGGCGGAACCACTGGCGCCCGCCGGTGATGTCGTCGGCGATCGCGGCGGTCGCGAACGCGCCGGCCGCCAGCGCGGCGACCCGGCGCCCGCTGAGCGCGCCGGCGGCCGCCAGCGCGCACAGCACGCCCATCGGCCACCAGTACGTCCCGTGCGCGCGCTCCTCCTCGACGCGTGCCGCGCAGCCCAGCTCGCGCAGGCGCCCGGCGATCCACTCCGCGGCCCGTCGCTCGCCGTCCGAAGCGGACGGGCGCTCGAAGGAGGCGAGGTGCCGGACCGCCTCCTCGAGCTCAGCGCGCAGGGCGTCCGTCGTCACGGCCATGGGGCGGGGCAGCCTATAGGCTCAGCCGCCATGCCCGAACGCGATCCCGACTGCGTGTTCTGCAAGATCCTCGCGGGGGAGCTGCCGGCGACGATCGTCGCCGAGGACGAGCGCACCATCTCGTTCATGGACATCAATCCGGCCACCCACGGGCACGCGCTCGTCGTTCCGCGCGAGCACACGACCGACCTGCTGGCGGTCGGCGAGGAGGACCTCTCGGCGTGCGCGGCGGCGGCCCGGCGGCTGGCCGCGCGGGCCAAGGACGCGCTCGGCGCCGATGGCGTCAACGTGCTCAACTCGTGCGGGCGGGCGGCGTGGCAGACGGTCTTCCACTTCCACCTGCACGTCATCCCGCGCTACCAGGGCGACCCGCTGAGGCTGCCGTGGGTGCCGGGGCCGGGAGACGGCGACGAGATCGCGGCCGCAGCCGCCGCGCTGCGCGCCTGAACGGACGCTTGCACGCTCGGCCTGGCGCCGCGCGACGCGTCATGATCACGGGCATGCCGGCAACGGCAGCACGCCGTGCGCGCTTCGTCCTGGCAGCGGCCGGGCTCGCTGCGCTTGCCCTGACGGCCGCCGCGCCCGCCGCCGAGGCGCCGTCGCCGACCGTGGTCAAGGACGCCAAGGACGCGGCCGCCGGCGCGCCCGACCTCACGCGCGTGCAGCTGGGCCTGACCTCCGATCGCCGGCTGCGCGCCGCGCTGACGACGGCCGTCGGCTGGGTGGCGAAGGACCTGCTGGCCAAGGAGGGGCCGCCGGGCTCGCTGTGCCTGCGCCTGTGGACCGTGACCAAGCCCGGCGCCGCGCCGCCGGACTACCTCGTCTGCGTCACCGCGCGCCAGGACGGCGAGACGACGCGAGGGACCGTGTTCAAGACCAAGGCCGGCGGGCAGCCGACGCGCGTCGCGGGGGCGATCGTCGGGCGCACGAGCGAGCGCACCGTGACGGCGCGCTTCTCGCAGACCGCGGTCGGCCGCCCCGCGACGATCCGCTTCGCGGCCGAGGCGACGAAGCCCGGCTGCACGCACGTCTCGTGCGTCGACACGGCCCCCGAGGCGCCCAAGACGGCGACGTTCAAGGTCCGCGAAAGCTCCTAGGAAGGCGAAACTGAAGCTGCGCGAGCGTGTTCCATGGCCCTGATGTCACGACTTCCTCTTGTGGCGGTCGCCGCGTGCGCGGCGCTCGCCATCCCCGCTTCCGCGTCCGCCGAGATCATCGAGGTCGGCAAGATCGACCCGCCGGCGACGCCGAGCTGCCCCACGCGCCCATGCCTGGCCGTGAGCCGCACGACCGGCTACCAGGCCAAGGTCGGCGCAACGCGCGGCCTGATGACGATCCCCAAGGACGGCTACATCGTCGCCTGGACGATCTCGCTGGGCAAGCCGGGCAAGAAGCAGACGACGTTCTTCAACGACAAGCTCGGCGGCGAGGCGCAGGCGCAGATCACGATCCTCAACCCGCGGCGCAAGCTGCGCTCGCGCGCGGTCGCACAGGGCGACCCGCAGAAGCTGACGCCGTTCTTCGGGTCGACGGTCCAGTTCCCGCTGCTGAAGGCGATCGCGGTCAAGAAGGGCTACGTGGTCGCGCTGACCGTGCCGACGTGGGCCCCGGCGCTCGCCGTCGGCCTCGGCGCCGACACGTCCTGGCGCGCGAGCCGCGGCAAGGGCACCTGCGAGGACACCTCGACGTTGACCACGCAGACCCAGCCCAACCAGCTGGCCCAGTACTACTGCCTGTACCGGACCGCGCGCCTGGCCTACTCGGCCACGCTGGTCACGAACCCGACGCCGGCGACGCCGGCCACGTAGCTAGGGCGCCAGGCGCTCGATCCTCCAGCCGCCGCCATCGCGCGTGTAGCGCACGCGGTCGTGCAGGCGGTTCGGGCGCCCCTCCCAGAACTCGACGCGCGCGGGGCGCACGAGGAAGCCGCCCCAGTGCTCCGGGCGCGGCACGGCGCCGCCGGCGAAGCGCTCCTCCGCGGCGGCCAGCGCCCGATCGAGCTGCTCGCGGCTCTCGATCGCCGTGCTCTGCGGCGAGGCCCACGCGCCCAGCTGGGCGCCGCGCGGCCGCGAGCCGAAGTACGCGTCGCTCTCGGCCTCGGGCAGGCGCTCCACGGGCCCCTCGACGCGCACCGATCGGTGGATGGTCAGCCAGCCGAACGTCAGGGCGGCGTAGGGGTGGCCGGCGAGCTGGTGCCCCTTGGCCGACTCGTAGTTGGTGAAGAAGCAGAAGCCGCGGTGGTCCAGGCCGCGCAGCAGCACGAAGCGCGAGGCCGGATACCCGTCGGCGTCGACGGTCGACAGCGTCATCGCCTCGGGCTCGTAGATGCCGGTCTCGCGCGCCGCGGCGAACCAGGCGCGGAACTGCTCGATCGGGTCGGAGGCGACCTCGGCGGGATCGAGGTGCATCCCCTCGTACTCGCGGCGCTCGCCGCTGGCGGGCACTGCCGGGTGGCGCTAGCAGGCGCCGGGGTTGTCCTTGCAGAACTGGCTGAACTCGTCGGGCTGGACGCCGCCGGTGCCGCCGCTGCCGCTGGTGCCGGTCCCGCCGGACGAGGTGCCGCCGGACGACGTGCCGCCGGTGGAGCCGGTCGACGTGCCGCCGGTGCCCTGCGTGGACTGCTGCTGCTGGGTCTGGGTCCCGGTGGAGGTCGACGACGAGGACGACTGGTCCTGCGTGGTGGTCTGGTCGGCGCCCGTGGTCGTCTGGTCGGCCGAGGTGGCGGTCTGGTCGGTCGAGCTGCTGCTCGAGCTCGACGCGAGCGTGTTTGCGCCCTGCGGGAGGACCAGGCTCGGCACCTGCGAGGGCACGACGTCGGTGGACGCGTCGTCGCTGCCGCAGGCGCTGACGCCCAGGCCGGTGACGACGAGAAGTGCGAGCACGTACGTTCGCATGGGAGAGAGGGTAGAGCGGTTCTAGGACGCCAGAGGCGCCATCCGGCGCCCGCACGTCGGGCAGTCGTTGAGATCGCGCTGCGCGAGCTGGTCGCACCAGGTGCAGAAGCGCAGGTTCTCTATCGCCCACGGCAGGTGCGACCGAGACGGCGCGAGGGGCAGGACCTTGCCGACCACCTCGAGCGGCTCGCCCGTCTCGCGGTCGGTGTAGACCGTGCCCGGCTCGGCGTCGATGATGATCTCGCGGCCCGTCGAGGGGGCGCGCAGGCGGTATCGCTGACCTCCGGCCATCGCGGGGCAGGGTACTAGACGTCTAGGGTCCCGCGACGATGCGCGTCCTCGTCTTCCACGGCTACCTGCTGCGCGGGACCGGCTCGAACGTCTACAACGCGAGCCTGTGCGCGGCGCTCGCACGCAGCGGGCACAGCGTCGACCTGCTCAGCCAGGAGCGCCGGCCGCACGAGCTCGACTTCGTCGACGCGGTCGGGACGTGGGAGGCGGGCCGGCCGCGCGTCGAGGTCCTGCGCGAGCCGGTGCGCGTCACCGCCTGGCGGCCGGACATCGGCGGGCTGCTGCCCGTGTACGTGCTCGACCGCTACGAGGGGATGCAGGCGCGCACGTTCCTGGAGTGCAGCGACGACGAGATCGGGGCCTACGTCGCGGCCAACGTGGCGGCGATCCGCGACATCAGCGCGCGCGCCGCGCCCGACGTCGTACTGGCCAACCACCTCGTCATGGGCCCGGCGATCGTGTCGCGCGCCCTGGGCGGCGACGTGCCCTACGCGGTCAAGGTCCACGGCAGCGCGCTGGAGTACGTCGTCAAGCGCGACCCCGAGCGCTTCCTGCCATGGGCCCGCGAGGGCCTGGCCGGGGCCACCGCGGTGCTCGTGGGCTCGCGCCACACCGGCGAGTCGCTGTGGGCGGCCATGGACGACCCGCGGCTGCCGCAGCGCACGCGCCTGGGCCCGCCGGGCGTCGACGTCGACGAGTTCCGTCCGCGCGCCGACGTCGCCGGCGACGTGCGCGCGCTCGCGCGGCGCCTGGCCGCGTCGGGCGACGAGCGCGGTGAGGGCGCCTTCGCGCGCGACGCCGGGGCGGCCGCCCGCGCGCTCGAGGGCCTCGACTTCACCCGCGACCGCCACGCCTGCTTCATCGGCAAGCTCATCGTCTCCAAGGGCGTCGACCTCATGCTGGCGGCGTGGCCGCTCGTCCATGACGCGCGCCTCGTGATCGTCGGCTTCGGCGCCTTCCGCGACGGCTTCGAGCGGCTGCTGAACGCCCTCGCGGCCGGCGATCGCGACGCGGTCCGCGCCATCGCGCAGGCCGGGCGCGAGCTCGAGGGCGGGCCGCGCGCGCCGCTGCGCCATCTGCTCGCCTTCCTCGACGGCGCCGACGACGCCTACTGGGCGGCCGCGCGCGATCTGCCCCGGCGCGTGGTGCTCACGGGGCGCCTGGAGCACGACGAGCTCGCCCCGCTGCTGGCGGGCTGCGAGGCGCTGATCTTCCCCAGCACCTTCCCGGAGGCGTTCGGCATGGTGGCCGCCGAGGCGGCGGCGTGCGGCGTGCTGCCGGTCTCCGCGGGCCATTCGGGCGCGGCCGAGGTCAGCGCGATGCTGGCCAAGAGTGTCCCCGCGGCCGCCCGCGGCTGGCTGTCGTTCCCGATCGACGACAACGCCGTGCGCGCGATCGCCGAGCGCGTGAACGCCTGGCTGGCCGCCCCCGAGGACGTTCGCGAGCGCACGCGCGCCGCGCTCGTCGCCACCGCGCGCGAGCGCTACTCGTGGGAGGGGGTCGCCGCCGGGGTCGTCGCCGCGGCGCGCGGACAGCTCGAGGCGCTGCCGCCGGTGGCCTGAGATAGAGTCTCGCGCCGATGCGTCCACGGCTCGCACTCGCAGCGCTCGTGGTGACGGGCGTCGCGCTCGCGCTGAGCGCGTGCTCGACGCAGCCCGGCGGCAATGCCGACGTCATCGCGGGCAAGCAGCTGTTCGTGCAGAAGTGCGGCTCGTGCCACGTCCTGGCTCGCGCCCAGACCAAGGGCACGACCGGCCCGAACCTCGACGAGGCCTTCCAGCGGGCGATCAAGGACGGGATGGAGCGCTCGGGCGTGCGCGGCGTCGTCCACGGCTGGATCCTGCACCCCAACGCCCAGGGGGTCATGCCGGCCAAGCTCGTCACCGGCGACAAGGCCTACGACGTCGCCGCATACGTGGCGCAGTCGGCGGCCGCCGGCGGCAAGGACACCGGGCTGCTGGCCACCGCGGTCAAGGCCGCCGGCGGCGGCAAGCCCGCGGTCGAGCAGAACGGGAACCTGCAGATCGACGCCGATCCCAACGGCCAGCTCGCCTTCGTGACCAACCAGGCGACGGGCACGCCGGGCAAGATCACCGTGAAGATGACCAACAAGTCCGGCACGCCGCACGACATCGTCATCGACGGCAAGGGCAAGGGCGAGGTCGTCCAGGGCGGCGGGACGTCGCAGTTCTCGGCGGACTTCACCGCCGGCACCTATACCTACTACTGCTCCGTGCCCGGCCATCGCCAGGCCGGAATGCAAGGAAAGCTGACCGTCAAGTAGCGCTCGCAGCGGCCGATTATCGGTTCTGTGAGCCGGCAGGTCACATCCTCTGGTCCTCGCGCGCATGCGCGTGATGGTGGCGCGCGGCCGTCGAGCGGTCGCCCCTGGATCGAGCACTGGCTCGAGACCTGCCGCGACCTGGCCGAGCTGAAGGCCTCGCATCCGATGATGGACGCGGTCATCGACGAGATCGACGGCCGCATGATCCGCGTCGGCGAGCAGTGGCTGGCCGACTTCGCCTCGTGCAACTACCTGGGCTTCGATCTCGACCGCGAGATCATCGAGGCGATTCCCGCCTACCTCGACGCGTGGGGCACGCATCCCAGCTGGTCGCGCCTGCTGGGCAGCCCGGTCCTCTACGAGGAGATCGAGGAGCGCCTCACCGCGCTGCTCGGCGCTGAGGACTCGCTGGTCCTGCCGACGATCACCCACATCCACATGTCGGTGATCCCGATCCTCGCCGCCTCGGGCACGATCTTCCTCGACGCGCGCGCACACAAGACGATCTACGACGGCTGCCAGGTCGCGCGGGCGCGCGGCGCGGCGGTCAAGCGCTTCCGCTTCGAGGACCCCGACCACCTCGACGAGCTGCTGCGCGCCGAGCGCGACCGCACGCGCCTGGTGTGCATGGACGGCGTCAACAGCATGACCGGCAACGCGCCCGACATCCAGGCGTTCGCCGCCGTCGCGCGCGAGCACGGCGCCCTGCTGTACGTCGACGACGCCCACGGCTTCGGCGTCATCGGCGAGCGCGGGCCCTGCGACACGTGCCCCTACGGGCGCCGCGGCAACAGCGTCGTGCGCTACGCCGACGAGAGCTACGACGACATCGTCCTCATCGGCGGCTTCTCGAAGGCCTACTCGTCGCTGCTGGCCTTCATCGCCTGCCCGACCGAGGTCAAGGACCTGCTGAAGGTCGCCGCGCCGCCGTACCTGTACTCGGGGCCGTCGCCCGTCGCGTCGCTGGCCACGGTGCTCGCGGGCTTCGACGTCAACGAGACCCGCGGCGACGCGCTGCGCGAGGTGCTCTGCGCACGCACGGCGCGCGTCCTGGACTGCCTCGATCGCCTGGGCGTGTACACGCCCAACCACTCGGGCTTCCCGATCGTCGAGATCCCGCTCAGCGACTACCGGCGCATCGCGACCGTCGGCCAGATGCTCTTCGACCGCGGCGTGTACGTCACGCTCGCGGCCTACCCGCTGGTCCCCAAGGACGAGGTCGGCTTCCGCGTCCAGCTCACCGCCGCCAACACCGACGCCGAGATCGACCTGCTCATCGGCGCGCTCGAGGAGCTGGCGGACCGTGGCGAGCTGCGGCTCGCCGGCGCTGCTCCCGCGCTCGGGGTGGCGGCGTGATCAAGCGCGTCGCCCTCTGGCAGCTCTACCTGGCCGTCGGCGCGATCGTTTGCAGCCTCTACGTCTTCGTGGACCCGTTCGCGGGCAGCGGGCCGGTGATCAACCTCCTCGGGCTGTCGCCGGTGGTGGCGATCATCGTCGGCGTCCGCCGGCACCGCCCTGCCTCGCGCGGCCCGTGGCGCCTGTTCGCCATCGGCATGACGCTGTTCTGGCTCGGCGACCTCTACACGTACAGCTACCCGCGGCTGCTCGGTGCCGACGTCCCCTTCCCATCCCTGGGCGACGGCGCCTACGTCACCGTCTACCCGGCGCTCATGGCCGGCCTGGCGATGCTCATCCGCCGCCGCAACCCCGAGCACGATCGCGCCGGCGCCATCGACTCGCTGATCATGACGCTCGGCCTGGCGCTCCTGTCGTGGGTCGCGCTCATCGCGCCGTCGCTGCACGACGAGTCGCTGACGCTGCTGCCCAAGCTCGTCTCGATCGCCTACCCGCTCGGCGACATCCTGCTGCTCGCCGCGGCGATCCGCCTGGCCGTCGACACCGGCAAGCGCCAGCCGTCCTTCTACCTGCTGATCTCGGCGATCGTCGCGCTGCTGGTCACCGACTTCGCCTACGGCGTGATGACGCTCAACGGCGACTACCACGGCCAGGTCATCCTCGACGTCGGCTGGATCAGCTTCTACCTGCTGTGGGGCGCCGCGGCCCTGCACCCGTCGATGCGCCAGCTCGAGCAGCCCGCGCCCGAGCGCGCGGCGCGCCTGACGCCGCTGCGCCTGACGCTGCTGACGATCGCATCGCTCATCGCGCCCGCCGTCGAGGCCACCCAGGAGCTGCGCCGCGGCGACGTCGACCTGCTCGTCATCATCGGCGCGTCGTGCGTGCTGTTCGGCCTGGTCGTCCTGCGGATGGCCGGCCTCGTGCGCCAGCAGGAGCGCTCGACCGCGCGCGAGCGCACGCTCGGCCGCGCCGGCGCCTCGCTGGTCGCCGCGACCACCCGCGATCAGATCCACAAGGCGGCGCTGAGCGCCGCGCGCTCGATCGCCGATCACGGCTCGGCGGCGCTGCTGTGCCTCATCGACGACGGCGCCGTGCGCGTGGTCGCGGCCGAGGGCACCTTGGCGAAGCCCGGCGGCTCGTGGATGGTGGCGCCCGGCACCGCCTCCATGCTGCTGGCCCGGCCCGCGGACGGCCTGACCCTGATGGGCGAGACGCGCGAGGAGCTCCATCTGGGCCAGGAGCACCATCACGCCCACGTCCATGCGCTCGCGCAGCGCGGCGAGACGCGCGGGCTGCTGGTGGTCACCGGCGGCGCGGCGAGCTCGCACAACCTGCAAGGCGCGCTGGACTCGCTGGCCACGCAGGTCTCGCTGGCCCTCGAGAGCGCGGACCTCAGCGAGGAGATGCACCGGCGCGAGAGCGAGCAGCGCTTCGGCACGCTCGTCCAGCACGCCAGTGACCTCATCACCGTCCTGGACGCCGACGCGACCGTGCTCTACCAGAGCCCCTCGATCGAGCGCGTCCTGGGCTACGCGCCCGAGGACGTCGTCGGCACCCGGTTCGACCACCTGCTCGATCCCGACGAGAAGAGCCGCCTGCTGCACCTGCTCGCCGACGGCGCCGCCTACGCGGGCTCGGAGACCGAGGTGCTCGAGTGCTCGCTGCGCCACCGCGACGGCACCCTGCGCCAGTTCGAGGTCCTCCACACCAACCTCCTCGACGACGAGGCCGTGCGCGGCATCGTGCTCAACAGCCGCGACGTCTCCGAGCGCAAGGCCTTCGAGGAGCAGCTGGCCCACCAGGCCTTCCATGACCCGGTGACCAACCTCGCCAACCGCGCGCTGTTCGCCGAGCGCGTCCGCCACGCGGTCGCGCGCAACCGCCGCGAGCAGAGCGGGATCGCGGTCATCTTCATGGACCTCGACGACTTCAAGACGATCAACGACAGCCTCGGCCACGCGGCCGGCGACGAGGTCCTCATCGAGGTCGCCAAGCGCGTGGCCACGAGCATCCGCGCCACTGACACCGCAGCGCGCTTCGGCGGCGACGAGTTCGCGATCCTGCTGGAGGACATCTCCAGCGCGCAGGAGGCCGCCGACACCGCCGAGCGGATCCTCGAGGCGCTCGTCGAGCCGCTGCGCCTGGAGCACAAGGAGCTCGCGGTCCGCGCGAGCCTGGGCATCTCGGTGGTCGAGAGCGACGCCGCCCCCGACGCCGACGAGCTCATCCGCAACGCCGACGCGGCCATGTACATCGCCAAGCGCGACGGCAAGGGCGGCTACCGCCTGTTCGAGCCGGCGATGCACGAGGGCGTGCTCGCGCGCCTGGAGCTGCGCGCCGACCTGCAGCGCGCGATGACGAACGGCGAGCTCGAGCTGCACTACCAGCCGGTCGTGCACCTGGAGGACGGCTCGGTGTCCGGCGTCGAGGCGCTGCTGCGCTGGAACCACCCCGAGCGCGGGCAGGTCGGGCCCGACGAGTTCATCCCGCTGGCCGAGGAGATGGGGCTCATCGTCCCCATCGGGCGCTGGGTGCTGCGCGAGGGCTGCCGCCAGGCCAAGGCGATCCAGGACCTCGTGCCGCACGACCCGCCGCTGACCATGGCCGTCAACCTCTCGGTCAAGCAGCTTCAGCACTCCGACATCGTCGCCGACGTCCGCGACGCGCTCGAGGACTCCGGCCTGCCGCCGGCGAGCCTCACGCTCGAGATCACCGAGACGGTGATGATGACCGACACCGACCTCGCCGTGCAGCGCCTGCAGGAGCTGCGCGCCCTCGGCGTGCGCCTGGCCATGGACGACTTCGGCACCGGCTACTCGTCGCTGAGCTACCTCAGCCGCTTCCCGGTCGACGTCCTGAAGATGGACCGCTCGTTCCTGGCCGCCGGCGCGTCGCCGGAGGCGTCGGGCCTCGCCACCGCGGTCGTCGCGCTCGGCCAGACGCTGAGCCTCGACGTCGTCGCCGAGGGCATCGAGTACCCCGAGCAGTGGGCGACGCTGCGCGAGCTCGGCTGCGGCCTGGGCCAGGGCTTCTACTTCGCGCGCCCGATGGACGCCGACTCGACCCTGGACTACCTGCGCGCCCGGCACGACGCGCCGGTCGATGCACCTTAGCTACGAGGGCTTCGCCCCCGGGGCCGACGGGGGTCGCGTGCGCCTGCTCGCGCCGCTGCGCCACCGCGACTTCCGCCTGCTGTGGAGCGGCATGTGCGTCTCGCTGCTCGGCGACGGCGTCTTCCTCGTCGCGATGGCCTGGCAGGTCTACGCGCTGTCCAACGCGCCGACGGCGCTGGCGATGGTCGGCATCGCGATGACGGTGCCGACGATCGCCTTCCTGCTGATCGGCGGCGCGCTCAGCGATCGCCTCGACCGCCGGCGGGTCATGCTCGGCGCCGACCTCGCGCGCGGGCTGGCCGTCGGGCTGATGGCGCTGCTGTCGATCACGGGCGCCCTGGAGCTGTGGCACGTCGCCGCGCTCGTGGCGCTGTACGGCGCCGGCACCGCGTTCTTCAGCCCCGCGTTCGACGCGCTCGTGCCCGAGGTACTGCCGGCCGAGCAGCTCGCCCAGGCCAACTCGCTGGACCAGTTCGTGCGGCCGATCGCGCTGCGGCTGGCCGGCCCTGCGCTCGGCGGCGTGCTCATCGACGTGGTGGGCGTCGGCTCGGCCTTCGCGCTCGACGCCGCCACGTTCGCGGTCTCCGCCGCGGCGCTGCTGGCCATGGCGCCGGGCACGCGCCACGCGACCGAGGCGCACGCCAGCGTCGCCAGCGACATCCGCGGCGGCCTGCGCTACGTGCGCGCGCACGTGTGGCTGTGGGCCACGTTCGCCAGCGCGGCGATCGCCTACCTGCTCTTCATGGGGCCCGCCGAGGTGCTGCTGCCCTACCTGGTCAAGAACCACCTGCACGGAAGCGCCGCCGACCTCGGCATCGTGTTCGCCGCGGGCGGCATCGGATCGGTCGGCTGCGCCGCGATCGTCGGCCAGCGCGGCATGCCGCGCCGCGACATCACGTTCATGTACGTCACCTGGACGCTGGCGACGCTCGCGGTCGCCGGCTACGGCCTGGCCACGGCGATCTGGCAGCTCATGATCGTCAGCCTCGCGTTCAACGCGCTGGAGACCGCCGGCACCATCGTGTGGGCGACGGCCAAGCAGCGCCACGTCCCGCCCGCGCTGCTCGGCCGCGTGTCCAGCCTCGACTGGCTGATCTCGATCGGCCTGCTGCCGCTGTCGTTCGCGCTCACCGGCCCCGTGAGCGGCGCGATCGGCGCCCAGGCGACGCTCATCGGGGCCGGCCTGCTGGGCGCCGTCGTCACGCTCGCGGCGCTGCTGGCACCGGGTATCCGCGACGTGGAGACGGCGCGCCGTCTGACGCCGCAGCGAGCCGGCTAGCAAGGCACGCGAAGCCGGCGAGCAGGATCACGCAGCTCGCGGCGACGATCGACCGGCTCGCCGCCGCGAAGCCGGCGATGTTCACCACCATGGCGAGCGGCAGGCACGCGGCCGCCCACGGCGGCGCGACCCGCGCGCGGACCAGGCCGACCGCGAGGGTCACCGTGCCCACGAGCAGCGCGAGCGCGCCGGTCGTGAAGATCAGCGTCAGGCCGGCGGCGTCGTCGAGGCGCGTGAGCAGCGCGGCCATCTGGCCGCGGTCGCCCGCGCCCATCTGCCAGATCACGAGCTGCTCGAGCGAGTCGCCGATGGCCACGAGCGTGCCGAGCACCGCCAGCGATCCACCGACGTAGCCGGCGACCGGCGCGCGCTCGCGCAGCAGGCCGATCACGCCCATCAGCGCCGGCACGAGCAGCATCGAGCCGACGAGCGTGAGCAGCGCGAACCAGTACCAGCGGTCCGGGTGCTGGGCGATGACGGCGAGCTGGGCGCCCTCGTCGGTCTCCAGATGCGGTGCGACGGCCGCGGACAGGAGCCATGCGATCGGCGCCAGGATCAGGGCCAGCGCGGTCGCGCGGCGGGCCACGGCGGTTGCGTCCTTCATGTCGTTCCTCCTCCGTCGGGTGCGATGGCGCAACGTTCGTGTGCGGGCAGCTCGCCGGCTACGGCCGCGCGCCGGATCGGGTTCGTCCTCGGGGATGAATCGCCCTCGCCGTACGGCGGATGCCGCGCGCCGCCGGCGGCGTTAGCGTGCGCCCATGACGTCGAGGCGGGAGCTGGCGTTCGACGCGGGCATCGTCGTGGTCGGCACGCTGCTGACCGAGCTGCACCTCGGGTCGGAGCCGATCCCGGGTCCGCGCTGGCTCGTCGTCGCGCTGCCGCTGCTGCTCAACGTGCCCATGCTCTGGCGACGCAGCCGGCCGCTGGTTGCGTGGACGCTGGTGATGAGTGGGGTGGTGGCGCAGGCCGTCGTCAGCGGCGACTCCGCCGAGGGCGTGGAGCTGCTGTTCGCCCTCGCCGTGGGCAGCTACTCGGTGGCCGCCTACGCCGATCGCCGCGGCGCGCTGGCCGGCCTGGCGATCGGCCTTGCCGGCTACGCGGTCTATGCGCTCGAGGACCGCAACATCCAGACCGGGCGCGCCTCGGAGCTGTGGGCGGGCGCGTTCTTCGCGCTGTACCTCGTGGCCTTCTGGTTGGCCGGCGTGTTCGTCCACAGCCGCCGCGAGGTGGCCGCGCACGCCGCCCGCGCGACCGAGCTCGAGCACGAGGCCGGCGTGGCCGTCGCCGACGAGCGCGCGCGGATGGCGCGCGAGCTGCACGACATCGTGTCGCACAACCTCAGCGTCGTCGTCCTGCAGGCCGCCGGGGCGCGGGCGAAGTCGGACCCGGCAGCCTGTCCGCCTACCGCATCGTCCAGGAGGCGCTGACCAACGCGCTCAAGCACGGCGCCAGCGCGCAGGTGCGCGTGTGCCGCGGCCCCGACGCGATCACGATCGACGTCGTCGACGACGGGCGTGGCGTGGCGAGCGCGGACGCGCCGAGTGGCGGCCACGGCCTCGTCGGCATGCGCGAGCGCGTCGCGCTCTTCGGCGGCGAGCTGCGCGCGCATCCGCGCCCGGAGGGCGGCTTCGCCGTGCACGCGCGCCTGCCGCTCGTGGAGCGCGGCGCGTGATCAAGGTCGTCGTGACCGACGACCAGGACCTCGTGCGCGAAGGGCTGCGGATGATGCTCGAGGCCGAGGAGGGCATCGACGTCGTCGGCGAGGCGGGCAACGGCAAGGAGGCGCTCGACGCGGCGCGCCGCCTGGATCCCGACGTCGTGCTCATGGACGTGCGCATGCCCGAGCTCGACGGCATCGAGGCCACGGCGCGGCTCGTGGCCAGCGGCGGCCGCGCGCGCGTCCTCGTGCTGACGACGTTCGACCTCGACGAGTACGTCTACCGCGCCATGAAGGCCGGCGCGAGCGGCTTCCTGCTCAAGGACGCAACGCGCGAGCAGCTCGCGGCGGCGGTGCGTACGGTCGCCGCCGGCGACGCGCTGCTCGCCCCGGCCATCACCCGGCGCCTGATCGAGGACTTCTGTCACCGTCCGCCGCCCGGGCCCGAGCTCCCCGAGGCCGCGGCCGGCCTCAGCCAGCGCGAGATCGAGGTCCTGCGGCTGCTCGCCCGTGGCCTCTCCAACGCGGAGATCGCCGGCGAGCTTTACCTCAGCGAGGCGACGGTCAAGAGCCACGTCGCGCGCGTGCTGCAGAAGCTGCGCCTGCGCGACCGCGTGCAGGCGGTGGTCTTCGCCTACGAGAGCGGCGTCGTGCGCGCCGGGGCCGGTTAAAGGCCGCCTGCATAAAGCCCCGCTTACACACGCAGGCTTTAGCGCGGGTCCGTCACCGTCGCCGGGCTCTGCCGTTCCGAAGGGGGGAAGTCATGTCGGCACGACCAGTCTTCGCGGCCATGGCCATCGTGGGGGTCGCGATCGGCGCTGTCGCGTGCGGCGGCGCCTCGGGCTCCGGCGACCGCGACCAGGGCACCAAGGTCCGGGGCGCCATTGCGGCGCTGACCGGGGCGCCGCCCGGCGAGGGCCGCAAGGGCGGCCACCTCACGGCGCTGGCGGCCAACGACATCGACACCGCCGACCCGGGAGAGACCTACTACGCCTTCGGCTACGTGGTCCACTACGCGGTCAACCGGACCCTGTACTCCTACGCGCCGGGCGACAACGCCAAGCCGCGCCCCGACATCGCCGCGGGCGATCCGCAGATCTCGGCCGACCAGAAGACGATCACGGTCGCGCTGAAGCGAGGCATCCGCTTCGCCCCGCCGGTCGATCGCGAGGTGACTTCGGGCGACGTCAAATACGGCTTCGAGCGGGCGTTCAGCTCGCACGTGCCGTCGCCGTACGCCGCGGTCTACTTCAAGGACATCGTGGGCGCGCCGGCGAAGCCCGGCGCGATCCGGGACATCCCGGGCATCCAGACGCCCGACGACCACACGATCGTCTTCAGGCTGCGCAGCCCGAGCGCGACGTTCGTCGCGCAGGCGCTGGCGATGCCGATCTCCACGCCGGTGCCCGAGGACTACGCCCGGCGCTACGACGCGAAGTCGCCGTCGACCTACGGCGAGTACGTCGCCTTCACGGGCCCGTACATGATCCGCAACGACGCGAGCGGCAAGCTCGTCGGGCATGCGCCCGACAGGGTCATCGAGCTCGTGCGCAACCCCAACTGGGACCCGAAGACCGACTACCGCCCCGCCTACCTGGACTCGATCACGATCCAGGAGGGCAACCAGGACGCCACCTCGGCCGCGCGCCGCGTGCTCGCGGGCAAGAGCGTCGTCCTGGGCGACGGAGCCGCGCCGGCTCCGGTCCTCAAGCAGGCGCTCGCACACGACCGCGACCAGGTCGCCTTCGTACCGGGCGGCCAGTACCGCTACGTCTCGATGAACTCGAACGTCAAGCCGTTCGACAACGTCAACGTCCGCAAGGCGGTCGTCGCCGCGTCGGACCGCATCGCGCTGCGGCTCTCGCGCGGCGGCGAGACGGCGGGCGAGCTCGCCACGCACTTCCTGCCGCCGGCGTTCCCCGGCTTCGACGCGGCGGGCGGCGCGAAGGGCACCGGCGCCGACTTCCTGGCCCACCCGCGCGGCGACCTCGCGCTGGCTCGGAAGTACATGCTCGCCGCCAAGAAGGAGGATCCGAGCCTGCCGATCGACGCCGCGGGCGCCTGGACGGGCAGCGAGCCGCTGCTGATGGTGGCCGCGAACGCCGACCCGGCCAAGAAGACCGGCGAGGTCGCGCAGGCGCAGTTCGAGAAGCTCGGCTTCAAGGTGAAGTTCCGCACCGCGCCGCTGGACGTCGTCTACACGAAGTTCTGCGGCACGCCCGAGATGAAGGTCGCGATCTGCCCGAACGGCGCCTTCACGAGGGACTTCTACGACGGTCAGGCGCTCCTCGACCCTGTGCTCAACGGCAAGAACATCCTGCCCGCCAACAACGCCAACTGGTCGCAGCTGAACGACCCAGCGGTCAATGCCGCGATCGCCAAGGCGACCGCGCTGCCCGCGGGCAGCGCGCGCGACCGCGCATGGGGCGAGGTCGACCGGACGGCCACGGCACAGGCGCCGGGCGTCCCCTTCCTGTGGGACACCTACCCGATCGTCGAGGCCGCGAACGTCCGCGGCGTCGTCAACGAGTACACCACGAGCTGGGACCTGAGCTTCACGTCGCTGCGATAGCTCAGAAGATCGCCCGCGCGACGAGCACGATCGCGACGATCGCCGCGACGACGCCGCCGACCCACAGCAGCGCGCGGAAGGCCTCCTCCTCCGAGCGCAGCGGATTGAGCATCAGAGGACGTAGACCGACGAGTAGACGACGATCCACATGACGTCGACGAAGTGCCAGTAGATCCCGGGCACCTCGACGCCGCGATGCTCCTCGGGGCTGAAATGGCCCCGCCACGAGCGCACGGTGACCATCGCCAGCAGCGTCAGGCCGATGAAGACGTGCGCGCCGTGCAGTCCGGTGAGGCCGAAGAAGACCGAGGCCTGGGCGAAGTCGTGCGGCGCGAAACCGATATGGGCGTACTCGTTGATCTGCACGAACAGGAAGGTCGAGCCGAGCAGGAAGGTCGACAGGATGCCGGCCTTCAGGCCGTTGCGGTTGCCGTTCTTGATCGACGTCTGCGCCCAGTGCATCGTCAGCGACGACGACACGAGGATCGCCGTGTTGAAGCCCGCGACGGCGACGGGGAGCTTGTGGCCCTGGAACGGGAACCACTGGTCGCCCGCCACGACCCGGATGAAGAAGTAGGCCGTGAAGAACGCCCCGAAGACCATGACCTCGGAGATGATGAAAAGCAGCATCCCGAGCAACTGGGGCTCGACCCGCGAGGAGCGGTTGGCCGCAGGCGGCCCGTGGTGCTCGTGGTCTGCGTGGGCGATGGAGGCGGCTTCCATGACGCTCCCTAGGCGGCGGCCTCGGCCGCGTCGGTGGCCTCGACGTGCTCGACGGGCTTGTTCGTGGCGCGGCGCACGCGCTCGATGAGATCGGCGCGCATCCATCCCGAGCGCGTGGCCGGCAGCGTCGAGATGACGATGTCGTCGACGCGGAAGAACTGCACCGCGTTCATCACGGCGGTGAACGGATCGGGGTCGCCGATCATCCCCGCGCAGATGAGGCCGGACGCACGCGCGCGGTCGATGACCTGCGTCAGCCGCGCCCGCGCCTGGCGCGCGGCGACGCCCTGGCCGCCTTCCTGCGGCACCACGAAGATGAAGACGTGGCGCTCGACGTCGGTCGCGCGTGCCTTGAGCGCCTCGAGGAAGGTGGGGGAGGCCGCGGTGCGGTTGGCGACCCCGATGGTGACGTTGAAGGGCAGGTGCTCCTGGTCGAGGTCGACGACGATGTGCTCGACGGGCAGGTTCGTGGCCTCGGAGATGCGCTCGATGAGGTCACGCCGCAGCCACCCCGACGACGCCGCGGGGTAGGTCGAGATGACGACCTCGTCGGGGTCGTGCTCGGCGATGGCGTCCATCGTCGCCGTGTAGGGATCGGGGTCGCCGACCTCGCCGATCGCGTCGATGCCCTCCTCGCGCAGGATCTTGCGCGCCAGGTCGATGCGCACCTGCGCGGCATCGAAGACCGCCTCGTCGTAGATGATGTTGCCCTGGCGCGGGTTGGTGCGCGGCACGCAGATGACGAGGCGGATCTCCAGGTGCGCCGCCTTCTCCTTGATCTTGTCCAGCAGCGCCCGCCCGCCGAGGGTCTCGTTGGCGACGACGAGGACGGTCTTGGCCACGTGCTCCTCCTACTCCGCCGTGGTCGTCGCGTGGGCCCCGGCCGGGGCAGGGACCTCCGCGCCCTTGAAGACGCCGTGCACCGCGCCCGGGACGCCGTACTCGTAAGGGCCGCCGACGACGGTCGGCACGGCGTCGAAGTTGAACACCGGCGGCGGCGAGGAGACCTGCCACTCGAGCGTTAGCGCCCGCCACGGGTTGGCCACGGCGCGCGGGCCGCCGCGCCAGGAGGTGATCATGTTGTAGGCGAAGATCAGCGAGCTCAGGCCGAGCACGAACGACGAGATCGAGATGAAGAGGTTCCAGTCGGCGAACTTCTCGGCGTAGTCCGACACGCGCCGCGGCATCCCCTCGACGCCGATGATGTGCATCGGGGCGAAGGTCAGGTTGAAGAACACGAAGGTCAGCCAGAAGTGCAGCCGGCCCAGGCGCTCGTCGTACATCCGGCCGGTCATCTTCGGGAACCAGTAGTAGACCCCGGCGAAGATCGTGAACAGCGATCCGCCGAAGAGCACGTAGTGGATGTGGGCGACGATGAAGTAGGTGTCGCTCACGTGGATCGTGATCGGGATCATCGCCAGCATCACGCCCGAGATCCCGCCGCACGTGAACATCGTCAGGAAGCCCAGGGCGAAGAGCATCGGCGTGTCGAGGTGCAGCACGCCGCGCCACAGCGTCGCCAGCCACGAGAAGATCTTGATCCCCGTCGGCACCGCGATGATCGCCGTCGTGATCATCATCGGGATGCGGATCCAGGGCTGCATGCCCGAGACGAACATGTGGTGGGCCCAGACCGTGAAGCCCAGCACGACGATCGCCAGCAGCGAGAAGGCCATCATGCGGTAGCCGAAGATCGGCTTGCGCGCCTTCACGGCGATGATCTCGCTGACGATCCCGAAGCCCGGCAGCATCATGATGTAGACGGCCGGGTGCGAGTAGAACCAGAAGACGTGCTGGTACATGAGCACGTCGCCGCCCTGCGCCGCGTTGAAGAAGTCGAAGCCCAGCGCGCGATCGAGCAGGACGAAGAACTGCGAGGCGGCGATGAACGGCGTGGCGATGACGACCAGCAGCGAGGTCGAGAAGTTCGCCCACACCAGCAGCGGCATGCGGAAGAACGACATGCCGGGCGCGCGCATGGTGATGATGGTCACCAGGAAGTTCAGCGCGGTCGCGATCGACGACGCGCCCGCGAACTGCACGCCGACCGCGAAGAAGTCCTGCCCGATCGGCGCCGAGGTGCTCAGCGGCGCATAGGCCGTCCAGCCGCTGGCGAACGAGCCGCCCGGGGCCAGGAACGACAGCAGCATCATCGTGCCGGCCACGGGCAGCAGCCAGTACGACAGCGCGTTCAGGCGCGGGAACGCCATGTCGGGCGCGCCGATCATCAGCGGCAGCACGAAGTTCGCCAGCCCCGCGAAGACCGGGATGACGAACAGGAAGATCAGCAGCGAGGCGTGGACGCTGAACAGGCCGTTGAACGTGTTGGCGTCGACGAACTGGCGCCCGGGGGCGGCGAGCTCGGCGCGCATGAGCATGGCCAGCAGGCCGCCGACGAACAGGAAGAAGAACGAGGTGACGACGTACTGGATGCCGATCACCTTGTGGTCGGTGTTCGGCCGGAAGTAGTCCTTCCACGAGTAGGCGCCGTGGCCCGAGTGGTCCTCGGGCCGCGTCGGGCGCCCGGCCGCCCAGTAGAACCAGTAGTCGAAGCAGCCCAGGCCGACGAGGAAGAACATCGGCGCCGCCAGCAGGGCGACGACCGCCACGGCGCTCCCGTCGAGCAGCGGCTCGTAGCCGAACAGCGCGCGCAGGCCGATCGTCAAGCCGTACGAGAATGCGACGCCCAGGACGAGAAACGTCAGGGCGCGCCACCAACCGGGTGCGCGGAGCGCGTGTGGCATCAGCAGCCTGTCCTCACTTGTTCGTCACGTCCGCCAGGTACTTCACGAGGGCGTCGACCTGCTGCGCAGACAGCGTATCGCCGAAGTTCGGGGGCATGACGTTGGGCTGATAACCAGGCGCGACCACCGCGTTGGGATCGAGAATCGACTGCTTGATGAAGGCCGCGTCCTTGCCCTTGAGGACCTTGTCGAGGTCGGGGCCGACCTGGCCCTTGGCGCCCGCGTCGGCCAGCGTGTGGCAGGTCCCGCACGCGGTCGCCCCGGTGTCGGCGTTGCCCGCCTGGAAGAGCTTCTTGGCGTCGGCTGCGCTCACGGCGGCCGCGCCGCCACCCCCGCCGCCGCCGGCGGACTTGGCCGCGGTCATCTTGGCGACCCACTTGTCGAAGTCGGGCTTGGCGAGGACGTGCGCGGTCTGGCGCATGAACGCGTGGCCCAGGCCGCACAGCTCGGCGCAGACGATCGCGTGATCGCCGATCGCGCCCGGGTTCTTCGGCGTGATGCGGTAGTGCGTCGTGATGCCGGGCACCGCGTCGATCTTCATGCGGAAGTCCGGCACCCAGAAGTCATGGATGACGTCCTTGGACTGGACGTCGAACTTCACCGGCTGGCCGGCCGGCAGGTACAGCTGCGCGGTCGTGAACTTCTTGCCGCCCTCGTTGTAGGCGAAGCTCCACGCGAACTGCTGGCCGGTGACGGTCACGACGCGCTCGGGGTTGCCGGCGGCCGGCGCCTTCTCGATGTCGTGCAGGACGACGTAGGCGTAGGTCACGAGGCCGACGATGAGGATCGCCGGCACGGCGGTCCAGATGATCTCGAGCCTGGTGTTGCCGTGGATCGGCGGGCCGTCGAGCTGCTCCTCACCGGGCCGCATGCGGAACTCGATCACCGCGAAGGCCACGATCACCGTGACGAGCACGAAGATCGGCACCGTGGCGATGATGAGGACGTCCCAGAGGGTGTCGATCTTGTCGGCCTGCGTGGAGTCCGCGGGCGGGAACCAGGGGATCAGGAGCCCGATCGCGATGCCGATGGCGGTGGCGATGACGCCGACGATGACCATCTGCTGGACCGTGCGCTTGCGCTCGCGGCGCGGCGTGCTCTCCTGCGGCATGCCCGCGGCATCCTATGGGTCGCCCGCGACAGAGCGCAACGACGTACGGGGGCGGCTCTAGACGGGCTGCGTGGCGATGCGCGTGCCGTCGCCGAAGCCGGCCGGGGGCCGGCGCGAGCGGAAGGCCGACGGCGACGAGCCGTGGTGGCGCCGGAAGGCCTTGGCGAACTGCGCGGGCTGGCGGTAGCCGACGCGATGGGCGACCTCGCGGACGGTCAGACCGCGGACGCGCAGCATCTCGGCGGCGCGCTCCATGCGCACCGCGGTGAGGTGCTCGCGGAAGGTGGTGCTGCCGATCTCCGCGTACGCACGCTGCAGCTGGCGGCGGCTGGAGGCAACGCGGCGGGCGATGTCGTCGAGGCTGAGATCCGAGGCGAACTCGCGCTCGACGATCGCCGTAGCCTCCTCGAAGAGGCTGGTGCGGTGCCGGACTGTTGCGGGACGCTGCATGCGGAAACGCTTAAGAAGCTTGACTTCTAACCGCTCGGTACCCGTCCAATGATGGGCTGATCCGGTCCAACCCCCCCAAGTTGGCGCGGGAAAGCTGGACACTGTGTCAGCGACTGGTAGATTGAGCCAATCGTTGCAAGCTAGCCACGAGGAGCGCGAGCGAGCATGCATGTACGTGACGGGATGAGCAAGGTGGTCCTCACCGTCGGGCCTCACCACACGCTGCGCGACGCCGCCCGGCTGATGGCCGAGCGCCGCGTCGGGGCCGCCGTGGTCATCGATCCCGACAGCCCGGGCCCCGGCATCATCACCGAGCGCGACCTGCTCGACGCGGTGGGCCGCGGTCAGGACGCCGACACCGAGCGCGTCGCCGATCACCTGACGTCCGACATCGTGTTCGCCGCTCCCGACTGGTCGCTCGAGGAGGCCGCGGTCGCCATGGTGCGCGGCGGCTTCCGCCACCTGGTCGTCACCGACGGCGGCGAGGTCGGGGGCCTGCTGTCGATGCGCGACATCGTGCGCTGCTGGACCGACGACGGCGCGATCTGCGAGGTGCCGGTCAGCGCGGGGTACGGGCAGGCCGCCTAGCCCGTAGATCCGGCGCGCGGGACCACGAGCCCCGACTCGTACGCGGTCACGACGGCCTGTGTGCGGTCGCGCAGGCCGAGCTTCATCAGCACGCGGCTGACGTGCGTCTTGACCGTCTCCTCGCTGACGACCAGGCGCGCCGCGATCTCGGCGTTCGACAGCCCTTCGGCGACGAGCCGCAGGACCTCGGTCTCGCGCGTCGTCAGCTCCTCGAGCTGCTCGGGTCGCGGCGCCGAGCGCGGGCGCAGCCGGGCGAACTCGCCGATGAGCCGCCGCGTGACCGCGGGTGCCAGAAGCGCGTCGCCCGCCGCGACGACGCGGACGGCGTCGAACAGGCGCTCGGCCGCCACGTCCTTGAGCAGGAAGCCGCTGGCCCCGAAGCGCAGCGCGTCGTAGACGTACTCGTCGAGGTCGAAGGTCGTGAGCACGAGCACGCGCGGGCCGCCGTCGCCGCCGGCCGACAGCTGCCGCGTGGTCTCGATGCCGTCCATCACCGGCATCCGCACGTCCATGAGCACGACGTCGGGCGCCTGCTCGCGGCACACGCGCACCGCCTCCTCGCCGTCGCCGGCACTGCCGACCACGGTGATGTCGGGCTGGGTGTCCAGCAGCGCGCTGAAGCCGGCGCGGACGATGTCCTGGTCGTCGGCGACGACCACGCGGATGCTCACGCCGGCGCCTCGCCGATGGGCAGGTCGGCCTGCACCGCGAAGCCGCCGGATCCGGACCCACCCGCCCCGACGCGCAGGCGCCCGCCGACCATCGCCACGCGCTCGTGCATCCCGACCAGGCCGTGGCCGCCGTCGCCCGTGCCGGTGGGCCCGGGCCCGTTGTCGCTCACGCGCACGCTGACCGCGTCGTCGCCGAACGCGACCTCGACGTCGACCTCGGCGCCGGGCGCGTGGCGGCGGGCGTTGGTCAGCGCCTCCTGAACGATCCGATAGGCGGTCAGGTCGACGCCCGGGGGCAGCGCCACGGGCTCGCCGCGGACCGCCAGGTGCACCGTCGTCCCGGCGGCGCGCGCGCCCTCGACGAGCTCCTCGAGGCGGTCGAGGCCCGGCTGCGGCGCGCGCTCGGCCTCGCCGGCGACGTCGGCGCGCATAACGCCGAGCAGGCGCCGCATCTCGGTCAGCGCATCGCGTGCCGTATCGCCGATCGCGGCGAGCCGCTCGCGGCCCTCGGGCGGCATGCCCGGCGTGGTCAGGCGCGCCGTCTCGGCCTGCACCGCGACCATCGAGACGTGGTGGGCGACGACGTCGTGCAGCTCGCGCGCGATCCGGGCGCGCTCCTGCGTCGCGGCCTGGTCGCGCAGGGTGTCGCTCATCGCGCGGCGGGTCGCGTCGCGCTCGGCGATGGCCTGGCCGCGCTGGCGCCGCGCGTCGCCGAAGGCGAGCGCGCCGACCACGAGCACGAGCAGCAGCACGGTCGAGAAGTGCCCCTGGTCGGACGGCACGGCGATCGCGGCGAACAGGAACGGCAGCGCGAGCAGGACCGACGCCACGCGCCGGCGCCGGGATGCGACCAGGTACGGCGTCAGTGGCGTCGTGCCGCCTCCAGCGCTCGCATGCCGCCATTCTGGCCCGTGCGGGCCGCGTCCTCCATCGGTCGCGACGGGAATCGAAAGACCCCTCCCGCGCGCGACGACGCCGCGTCGGAGCGTCCGTAGCTTCGTCGCCATGCAGACGACCATCGAGGTGCAGGGCCTCACCAAGCGCTACGGCGACACGCTGGCCGTCGACGGGCTGTCCTTCACGGTGCCGGCGGGCCGCGTGACCGGCTTCGTCGGTCCCAACGGCGCCGGCAAGTCGACGACGATGCGCATGATCCTCGGGCTCGACGCTCCGAACGCCGGCGCGGCGCTCGTCAACGGCCGCGCGTACGCGGCGCTCTCGGCCCCGCTGCGCGAGATCGGGGCGCTGCTCGACGCCGGCGCGCTGCACCCCGGGCGGCGGGCGTACGACCACCTGCTGTGGCTGGCGCTCAGCAACGACCTGCCGCGCGCCCGCGTCGACGAGGTCCTCGAGCTCGTGGGCCTGACCGCGGTGGCGCCGCGCCGCCGCGGTCGCGGGCATGATCGCCTGGGCATGGCCGGCGATGCTGGGGACCCGCGGCTGCTTGTCGAGCCCGCGTCAACGGCCTCGATCGCCGAGGGCATGCGCATGATCGGATCGCGGCTTCCTGCGCGAGCTGGCGCGCCGAGCGGCCGCGCCGTGCTCGTGCCCAGCCACCTGATGAGCGAGCTGCAGGGCACGGCCGACCACCTGGATGGGCGGGCTGCTGAGGGCATCGGCCTCGCCACGACTCGGCGTCGCCGACGCCGGCATCGCCGCCCAGCGAGCTGGGCGGGCCATCGGGCGACGGCGTCACCGTGCGCACGCCCGAGCCCGGGCTGGCGATGGCGCTGCTCGCCCGCGCCGGCGCGACGGTGACCTCCACCGGGCGCGACGCGCTCGAGGTGCGCGGCCTGCCGGCGCAGCGGATCGCCGACCTGATGGCCGAGGGCGACCTGCGCCTGCACGAGCTCGCGCCGCACCGCGCCTCGCTCGAGGACGCCTACATGGAGCTGACCAGGGACGCGCTGCAGTACGCGTCCGCGACGAACGAGGAGGCACCGCGATGACCGCGCTGCGAGCGGAGTGGACCAAGCTGCGGTCGGTGCGCAGCACGACCTGGATGCTGCTGGCGCTCGTCGGCCTGACGATCGCGCTCGGGGTGGTCTCGTCCTCGACGTCGCACACCGAGGGCGGCCCGGGCAGCGACGACGACGTGGTGATGTTCAGCCTGGCCGGCGTCTACTTCGCCCAGATCGCCGCGGTGGCGTTCGGCGTGCTCGCCATCTGCAGCGAGTATGCGACGGGCACGATCCGCACCACCTTCGCCGCCAACCCGCGCCGGCGCCAGGTCCTCGCCGCCAAGGGCGCGATCGTCGGTGGGCTCGTCCTCGGCGCCGCCGCGGTGGCGGCCGTGGCCTCGTTCTACATCGGCCAGGCGATCCTGCGCACCAACGGCTACAACGTCGAGAACGGCTACACCACGCCCTCGCTCGCCGACGCCGACACGCTGCGCAAGGTCGCGATCGCGGCGGCCTACCCGGTGGTCCTGGCGCTGCTGAGCCTCGGCCTGGCCACGATCGTGCGCAGCACCGCCACCGCGATCAGCGTGCTCCTCGGCCTGCTCTTCGTCCCCTGGATCGTGGGCGGGCTGCTCCCCGAGAGCATCGGCCTCGCGATCGAGAAGGCGTCGCCGATGGTCGGCATCGCCGCCCAGGAGCAGGGCGCCCCGATCGGGCCGTGGGCGGGGTTCGCCGTGACGGTGGCCTGGGCGGTGGCCGCGCTGGCGGTCGCGCTGTGGCTGGTGGCGCGGCGCGACGCGTGATCTGCCGCTCGCGCGAGCCGTGGTCGTTAGCTGTTGCAGGGAGGCTGTTGCACAACCCACCCACAGATCCGGTGCGTCGAACTGTGATGGGACGACCCATGCTCAGGGCGGCCGAATATGGCCGACAAGTGGGACGAGAACGCCGTCAGAGCGATAGATCGCGATCCGTCTCCCACCCGTTAGGTTCCGAAGCTTTTCGGACCCCCTTGTGCAACAGCCTCAGGACAACAGCAATCGACCACTGCGGCGACCGCCCGCGTGCGAACCCGCCCTCCTCACTGCCTTGGGCAGCGCGGCGCCGCCAACGCAGCGCGGACGCCTAGTGATCCAGCGGCAGCTCGTCGATGTCCCGCCGCGTATCGCGGATCCACACCACGATGATCCACACGGTCGCCACCGCGCCCGCGATCACGAGGAAGACGTTCGTCGTGATGCCCACGATGCTGACAGCGATGAAGAAGGCGAGCAGGATCGGCTGGACGCTGCCGCCGGGGAGGTGGACCTCCTCGCCGGCGGGCGGGACCTCGGGATCGAGCGGGCTCATGAGATGTAGATGGCCGCGGCGACGAAGGTCATGCCGAACATGAAGAAGCAGACGGCGGTGACGATGAGGCCGGAGCGGACGTTCTTGCGGGCGAGGTTGCGGTCCATGGGGCTCCCTCAGAGTTTCACGTCGGCGACCATCGCGCCGAAGAGCAGGGCCAGGTAGGCCAGGGAGAACAGGTACAGGCGCAGGGCAGAGCGGCGGTCGGCGCGGCGCGACAGCAGCCATGCGCCGCCGATGAACAGGGCGCCGAGGACGAGTGAGGCGACGAGGTAGATCGTGCCCAGGCCGCCGGCGCAGAACGGCAGCTGCGTGACCGCCCAGAGCAGCACGCTGTAGAGCAGGATCTGGCGGCGGGTCTCGACCTCGCCGCGCACCACGGGCAGCATCGGCACGCCGACGCGCTCGTACTCGCCCTTCATGAGCAGCGAGAGCGCCCAGAAGTGCGGCGGCGTCCAGAAGAAGACGATCGCGAACAGGTAGACGGCCATGCCGTCCAGGCCGCCGGTCGCCGCGGCCCATCCGACCAGCGGCGGCACCGCGCCGGCGGCGCCGCCGATGACGATGTTCTGCGGCGTCCGGCGCTTCAGCCAGACCGTGTAGACGAGCGTGTAGCCGACGAACCCGCACAGCGACAGGCCGGCGGCCAGCGGGTTGACCCACAGCCCGAGCACGGCGACCGACAGCACCGCGAGCACGAAGCCGAAGATCGTCGCCGCGCGCGCCGATACGCGCCCCGCGGGCACGGGGCGCCCGGCGGTGCGCGCCATCCGCGCGTCGATGTCGCGGTCGTAGGCGTGGTTGACCGCGCCGGCGCCGCCGGCCGACAGGTAGCCGCCCAGGCACGTCAGCAGCACGAGCCCCACCGAGGGCGAGCCGGCGACGAGCATCGTCGTGACCGTCGTGAACAGCAGCAGCGTCTGCACGCGCGGCTTGGTCAGCGTCACGTAGTCGGCAACGACCTGACGGACGCCCGCGAGCGGCGAGAGCGGGACGGCGGTGGCCCGCGGCGCGGCCATCAGGCGCGCACCGTCGACTCGGCCACCGGCGCGGGCGCGGCCTCGGGCGAGGTCTGGCGCTCGATCTGGCGGCGGATGTCCTTCATCGGCTCGACCGAGCGGATGCGCGGGATGACGTCGAAGTTGTTGACCGGCGGCGGCGACGTCGTGAACCACTCCAGCGTGTTGCCCTTCCATGGGTCGGGTCCGGCGATCGGGCCCCTCTTGACGCTGCGCACGACGTTGTAGGCCGTCACCAGCACGCCGGTGGCGAGGATGAACGAGCCGACCGTCGAGATCAGGTTGTAGAGCTCGAGGTGGCCGACGTCGGCGTACTCGTAGATGCGCCGCGGCATGCCATCGAGGCCCATCGAGTGCTGGATGAGGAAGGTCGTGTGGAAGCCGATGAGCATCAGCCAGAAGCTCACCTTGCCCATCCCCTCGCTCAGCAGGCGCCCGGTGATCTTCGGGAACCAGTAGTAGATGCCGGCGAAGACGCCGAAGACCGCGCCGCCCATGAGCACGTAGTGCAGGTGGGCGACCACGAAGTAGGTGTCGGTGAGCTGCCAGTCGACGGGGAAGACCGCGAGGAAGACGCCGGTGATGCCGCCGATCAGGAACGTCCCGATGAAGCCCACGCAGAACAGCAGCGCGGTCGTGAACTCGACCGTCCCGCGCCACAGCGTCGCCACCCAGTTGAAGATCTTCACCCCCGTGGGCACGGCGATGAGGAACGAGCCCAGCATGAAGAAGACGAGCACGAAGGTCGGGCTCGGCGTGGAGAACATGTGGTGCGCCCAGACCAGCAGGCCCAGGAACGCGATGAGCACCGTCGCCGACGCGATCGCCTTGTAGCCGAAGATCGGCTTGCGCGCGAAGACCGGCAGGACCTCGGAGATGATCCCGAAGCCCGGCAGCACCATGATGTAGACCTCGGGGTGCCCGAAGAACCAGAACAGGTGCTGCCACAACAGCGGCGAGCCCCCGTTCGAGGCGTCGAAGAAGTGCGTGCCGAAGTGCCGGTCGGTGAGGAGCATCGTGACCGCGCCCGCGACCACCGGCAGCGCCAGGATGAGCAGGATCGAGTAGGTCAGGATCGTCCACACGAAGAGCGGCAGGCGGCCCCAGCCCATGCCTGGTGCGCGCATGTTGGCGATCGTCGCGTAGAAGTTGATCGCGCCGGCCAGCGAGCTCAGGCCGGTGAGGTGGATCAGGAAGATCCACGCGTCGACCCCGCCGTTGGGCAGGTACTGGGCCGAAGAGAGCGGCGGGTAGCACGTCCAGCCGCACTCGGGCGGGTTGAAGAAGACCGAGCCGTAGAAGACGACCCCGCCGGCGACGAGCAGCCAGAACGACAGCGCGTTGAGCTTCGGGTAGGCCATGTCGCGCGCGCCGATCATCAGCGGCACGAGGTAGTTGCCGAACCCCGCCATGATCGGCACGACGAACAGGAAGATCATCGTCGTGCCGTGCATCGTGAACAGCTCGTTGTACGTCTTGGGGTCCAGGAGGGTGTTGTCCGCCTGGCTGAGCTGCAGGCGCATGAGCAGCGCCTCGGTCCCGCCCAGGATGAAGAACACGAAGGTCAGGACCAGGTACATGATCCCGATGCGCTTGTGATCGGTCGTGGTCACCCACGACGTCCAGCCGGTGCGCGCGGGCTCGACGCGGCGCGCGACGATCTGCGGGACGGGGGTGGGGACTTCGGGGGTGGTCGCGGCCATGAAGTGGGTGCTACGGCGTTTGCTGCTGCTCGAGTTGCTTGCGCTGGCGGGCGGCTGCGTCGTCGGCGGCCTTGATGTCGGCCTTTCGCTGCGCGATCCAGCGCTCGTACTCGGCAGCGGTCACCGCGCGGACCCGCGCGGTCATGTTGGCGTGGTTGCGGCCGCACAGCTCGGCGCACTGGCCGCTGAAGACGGTGCCCGCGTACTTGGGCGGGATCTTGAACCACGTGTGGTTCGTGTAGCCGGGGATCGCGTCGAACTTGCCGCCGAGCTTGGGGATCCACCACGAGTGCGCGACGTCCTGGGCGTTGATGTCGAGCGTCACCGTGGTATCGACCGGAACGACCATCTCCTGGTAGGAGAACGGCGCGTTCAGGGGCGCGTTGGCGCAGTCGCTGGCGTAGGTGTAGCGCCAGATGTACTGCTGGCCGTTGACGCAGACGTTCAGCGCCTTGCCGTTGGGCGGGAACTTCTTGGTCGGGCCGGCCGCCAGCAGCGTGCCGTTGGCGAGCTTCAGCCCGCCCTCGCCGGAGTTGGGCGGGTTGCGGATCGAGTCGAGCGTGGCGAAGGTGAAGGCCGCCAGCACGACGAGGATCAGCGCGGCGCCGACCGTCCAGCCGACCTCGAGGCGCGTGTTGCCGCGAATCTGCGCCGCGACCGCGCCCTTGCGCGCGCGGAACTTGAACAGCGAGTAGAAGAGGGCGCCCTCGACGCCGATGAAGATGACGACCGCGACGGCGAGGATGAGCTTGTAGAGCGTCGCGATGTGGTCGGCGTTCGGCGAGCCGCCGCTCTCGGGCACGATCGCGCCGGCGAAGGCGGGACCGGCGACGGCCAGCAGCGCGGCGGCGGCGACGAGAAGGGCGAGCGCGAGGCGGCGCGCCCGGCTGCTGGCTGGGGTTCGAGCCAAGGCGGGCCGGATTCTATTCACAGGTCGGCGGACTACGGCCCGTCGGTGGTTGGTCGCCTACGCTCCCCGGAACGCGGCCTGGCGCTTCTCGACGAAGGCGGCGACCCCCTCGTAGAAGTCCGGCGACCCGGCCATCTCCTGCTGGATGTCCGCCTCGAGCGCGAGCTGCTCCTCCATGCGCGCGAACAGCCAGGCGTTGAGCTGGCGCTTGGTACCGGCGTAGGAGCGCGTCGGGCCGGCCGCGAGGCGATCGCGCAGCGCCGCCACCTCGCCGGCGAAGGCGTCGTCGGCGACGACGCGGTTGACGAGCCCCCACTGCAGCGCCTGCGCGGCGCCGATCCGCTCGCCGAGCATCGCCATCTCGGTCGCCCGCGCGAACCCGACGCGGCTGGGGACGAGCACCGACGAGCCGCCGTCGGGGACCAGGCCGATGTTCACGAAGGCCAGCAGGAAGTAGGCCGACTCGCTGGCCACGATGAGGTCGGCCGCCAGCGCGAGCGACAGCCCGATCCCCACCGCGGGCCCGTTGACCGCGGCGATCACGGGCTTGGGCATGGTCCGGATCCCCGTGATGATCGGGTGGTAGACCTCGTTGAGGCGCTTGCGGACGTCCCAGTGGCCGTCCGGCGTCTGGTCCCTGCCACCCGTCGAGTCCTTGAGGTCGGCGCCCGAGGAGAACGCGCGCCCGGCGCCGGTGACGACGACGGCGCGGACCTCGTCGTCGGCGGCGACCGCACGCACGGCGACGAGCAGCTCCTCGCCGAGCTGCCCGTTCCAGGCGTTCAGCGCGTCCGGGCGGTTGAGCTCGATGGTCGCCGCCGCGCCGTCGCGGCGGAGGTTGACGGTCTGCAGGTCGGCCATGGCCGGCAACCTATCCGCTCGCGTACGCTCGCCCGTGCGTCAACACATGTTGACAAACGGATCGCGTCAACGTATGTTGACGGCATGGCAGCACAGGAGACACGCGATCTGGCCGGCGCCGTCGACAGCACCGACCCGCAGGTGGGGCTTGCCGCCGTCGCCTCGCTGCGCACGCTGGTCGAGCGCCTCGAGGCGCTGCACGTCGCCAACGCGCGCGAGCGCGGGTGGTCGTGGCAGGACATCGGGGCGGCGCTGGGGGTGTCCAAGCAGGCGGTCCACCGCAAGCACGGGCGACGCAGGAGGTTGCTGGGCTGATGTTCGAGCGCTTCACCCAGGAGGCACGCAAGGCGGTCGTGCTCGCCCAGGAGGAGGCCGTCGAGCTCCACCACGGATGGATCGGCACCGAGCACGTGCTGCTCGGCGTCCTGCGCTCCGGGGGCGACGGTGCGCGCCTGCTACAGGCCTTCGGCGTCGACCACGCCGCGGTTCGCGCCGACGTCGAGCGAACGATCGGCCCCGGCGAATCCGACATCGATCGCGATGCGCTCGCCACGCTGGGCATCGACCTCGACGCGGTGCGCGAGCGCGTCGAGCGCGCCTTCGGCCCTGGCGCGCTGAGCCGCGGCCGCGGCTGCCGGCGCGGCGTGCTCGGCCGCCAGGTGCCGTTCACGCCGCGCGCCAAGAAGGCGCTCGAGCTGACGCTGCGCGAGGCGCTCGGCCTCGGCGCGCGCGACCTCGGCAGCGAGCACGTCGTCCTCGGACTGCTGCGCGAGGGCGACGGCGTCGCCGCCGAGATCCTCACCGCGCGCGGCGTGACCCTCGAGGCCGCGCGCAGCAGGGTGCAGGGACGCGACGCGGCATAGCGGCGACGCGCCGCTTCTTCGACTGCACGGCCGGGTACCGTGAGTAGCCATGGCGCGTCCCGTCATCGGCATCTGCACCGCGCTGGAGCGCGCGCGCTGGAGCGTGTGGGACCAGCAGGCCTACCTGCTGCCGCGCTCCTACATCGACGCCGTCCAGCGCGAGCGCGGCATCGCGCTGATGCTGCCGCCCGACGAACGGCTCGAACGCGACCCCGACGACGTCCTCGACCTCATCGACGGCCTGATCCTGGCCGGCGGGGCCGACATCGATCCCGCCAGCTACGGCGCGCCGTCCCATCCCGAGACGCGCGGGACCGTCCCCGAGCGCGACGGTTTCGAGCTGGCGCTCGCGCGCCGCGCGCTGGAGCGCGACATCCCGCTGCTCGGGGTCTGCCGGGGGATGCAGCTGATGAACGTGGCGACCGGCGGGACGCTGCTGCAGCACCTGCCCGAGAGCCACGGCCACCACGAGCACCGCCGCAACCCGGGCACGTTCGACGGCGCCGACCACGACGTGCGCCTGCAGGACGGCTCGCTCGCCGCGCGCGCCGCTGGCGAGATGGTGCACGCCACGAAGTCCCACCACCACCAGGGCATCGACCGCGTCGGCGAGGGCTTCGAGGTCACCGGCTGGTCGGTCATCGACGAGCTGCCCGAGGCCTTCGAGGCGCCCGACCGCCGCTTCGCCCTCGGCGTGCAGTGGCATCCCGAGGCCGACGAGCGCAGCCGGCTGATCGCGGCGCTCGTCCACGAGGCAGCCGCCGCCCGCAACGGACAACGCTGATGCCCGAGCGCGCCGACCAGCGCGCGCCTCGCCGGACGGTGCTGGTCGCGCTGGGCGCCAACGCGTCGATCGCGGTGGCCAAGCTCGTCGCGGGCCTGATGTCGGGGTCGTCCGCCATGCTCGCCGAGAGCGCACACTCCGTCGCCGACACGATGAACCAGGTGTTCCTGCTCGCCTCGCTGAAGCTGGGCGAGCGCGAGCCCGATGCCGAGCACCCCTTCGGCTACGGCAAGGAGCGCTTCTTCTGGTCCTTCCTCGCGGCCGTCGGGATCTTCGTCGCGGGCGCGGGCTTCTCGCTCTACGAGGGCCTGCACCGGATCTTCGGGCCGGCGAGCGAGGCCGAAGCCGCGGCCGCGCGCAACGGCGAGCGCTGATCAGGCAGGCGCCATCGCCACGGCGCGCGCCGCCGGCGCAGCCTTCAGCTCGCGCGCGATCGCCTTGGCCGCCGCCTTGGCCTCGCCGCCGATGCGACCGATCTGAGCAGGCCACGGGACGTAGCCGACGAAGCGCAGGCCGGGCGCGGCGGCAGCTTGCGCGACCGCGCGCGGGACGCCGCGGGCGTCCAGCACGCCGAGATGGCCCACCATGGGCTCGAGGCCGCAGCGGTAGCCGGTCGCGGCAACGAGCGCGTCGGGCTCGATCCGAATGCCGTCGGCGAGCGTCACGCCCGTCTCGTCGAGCGAGTCGACGCCGGCGACGATCTCGATGCGCCCATCCTTGATCGCCTCGAGGGTCTCCTTGTCGACGATGGTCGGTGCGACGCCCAGCCGCATGAGCCGGGCGGCCGCACCCTCCTCGGGCACGGGCAGGCCGTACTCGCCGAGGTCACCGACCTCGCGCCTGCGGACCGCGTTGATGACGCGATCGGCTCGTCGCGTGCCGAGGCGCAGCAGTGTCCGCGCGATCCCGGGGCCGAGCGCCGCGCGCACGAGGATGTTGGGGGGCGTGCGGACCGCCATGCGCACGCGCTGCGCGCCGCCGTCGGCGAGGTCGTAGGCGATCTCCATGCCCGAGCAGCCCGATCCGACGACGAGCACGTCTGCGTCGCGGAACGGCTCGGGATTGCGGTACTCGGCGACGTGCATCAGCGGTCCGTCGAAGCGCTCGCGCCCGGGCCAGTCGGGGATGAACGGCGTGTGCGCGTAGCCGCTGGCGACGATCACCTGGTCGGCCGCAAGCTCGCCGCCGGAGGTGTGCAGCAGCCAGCCGTCGCCCTCGCGCTCGATGCGCTCCACGCGCGTGCGCAGCCGGACGTCGACGCCGCGGTGCTCCGCGTAGCCCTCGAGGTAGCCGACCATCTCCGCGGCGGAGGGGAACAGGCCGGTGCCGCGCGGGTAGGGCCCCTGCGGCAGCTTGGCGAACCAGCGGCTGGAGTTCAGCCGCAGCCGGTCGTAGCGCGTGTGCCACGAGGCTGCGATCGCATTCGACTGCTCGAGCACGAGCGCCGGGATGCTCCGCCGCCCGAGCTCCGCCGCGCAGGCCAGTCCGGCCGGTCCCGCTCCCACCACGATCACTCGTCTCGTACTCATCGCACGACGGTAGGCGGCGTCGAGCGGCCGCGCTTCGGAAGGAAGACCCAAATCGCGGCGGGCGCGGCATGGGTAATCCTGTGTAGCTCGTGAGCTACACGAGCTGGTGCTCGTAGGCGTACGCGGTCGCCGCGGCCCGCGTCGAGAGTCCCAGCTTGGCGAAGATGTTGCTCACGTGGCGGGCGACGGTCTTCTCGCTGAGGACGAGGTCCGTGGCGATCGCGCGATTCGTCTTGCCGGCCGCCACGAGACGCAGCACCTCGAGCTCGCGCGCAGTCAGCCCACCCGCCGAGTCCGCCAGCGCGCTTCGCGACAGTGCCTGCGCGCGGGCGAGGTCGGGCGCGGCGCCGAGCTCGTGGAAGACCCGGCACGCCGCGTCGAGCTCCATCTCCGCGCCGTCCTCGTCCCCGCAGGATCGGCAGGCCAGGCCGATGAGCACGCGGACGCGCGCGGCCTCGTACGGCGCGTCGAGGGCCTGCCAGGCGCTCCACGCCTCGCGAAGCGCGCCGAGGGCGGCGCGCGGATCGCCGTCCGCGAGGAGGACGGCGCCCTGCGCGTAGGTGGATATCGCGCGCAGCAGCGGCGCGTCGAGCGCGGCCGCGATCTCGCGCAGCTCGGCGGTTGCGGCTCGCGCCGCCTCGACGTCGCCGGCGGCGAGCATGACGTCGGCGTACGCCGGGAGCAGACCGGCACGGCCCACGCCCGCCGGGGTCTCGTCGACCGCGCGCTGGATAGCCGCGCGCGCCGCGTCGACCTGGCCCTGGCTCAGCCGCAGCCGCGCGAGCCCGGGCTGTGAGTCGTGTCCCCACCGGCTCGCCTGGCGGTAGGCCCCCTCGGCCTTCGCGAAGTCGCCTCGCAGCCGGTCGAGCTCGGCCTCCCGGTAGAACGCGCCGCCGATCGCAGCGCGTCCGGGCCGGCGAAGGAAGCGCTCGCGCGCCTGCTCCACCGCCTCGACGGCATCGGGCCACGCGCCGTGAAACTCCAGGATCTCGGCGCGATGCAGCAGACAGCTGCCGCTGAAGGCGACCTCGTCCTGCTGGGCCTCGCACCAGCGCGTCAGCGCCGCCGTCCATTCCTGTGCGCGCCGCAGGTCGTAGACCTCGTGGCAGGACTCGATCGTGCCGCAGTAGAGGAGCCCCGCGATGATCGGCGACACCTCACCGGCCGTCACCGCGACCATCGCCTCGTCGAGCAGCGCCATCCCTTCGGCGCTCTGCCCCTGGGCGCTCAGGCTGCGGCCGTGGACCAGCCGGGCGAGCGACGTCAGGTCGGGGTCGCCGAAGCGCGCGCCGATCTCCGCCGCCTCCGCGGACAGCGCGCACGCCGTCGCCAAATCGCCCTCGACCGCGGCCATCCGCGCGGGCGCGACGAGCAGGTACCCGTGCTCGACGCAGTCCAGGCCGGCGTCGTCGAGCAGCCGCCGTGCGCGGGCGTGCCAGCCCCCCGCGCGCGCGAGCTCGCCCGTGTTGACGAGGACCACGATCAGCCAGAACGCGCAGCGAACGGCTCGTGCCGTCTCGCCGCTGCCCAGGAGGTCGCGGTGCGCCCGCTCCCACAGCGCGGCGCTGTCGTCGTCACGGCCGAGCAGGTACGCGGCGACTGCGACGCGCTCGAGGTCGTCGGGCGCGAGTCCGCGCTCCTGGTCGGCCGCGCTCAACTCAGCGAAGGCATCGGCCCACGCCTGCCGGCCGAAGGACTCCCGGCCGCGATCGAGGGTGTCGACCGTGCTGCTCGTGCCGAGACCTTACCGCCCCGTCCGCGGGGGTCAGGCGGCCACGCAGGCGCGGTCCAGCCCCGAACGCGCGCGGCTGACCAGCGCCTTCGAGCCGCCGACCGAGACGTTCAGGCGGCGGCCGATTGCCTGGTGCGAGACGCCGCCCATCTCGTGCAGGACCAGCGCGGTGCGCTGGCGCTCGGGCAGGCGCTTGAGCTCGCCGACGAGGTTGCGCAGGTCCTCGGCGCGCGTCACGCGGTCGTGCGGGTCGGCGGAGGCGTCGTGGAGCATCGGAGCGTGCAGCTCGAGGTCGGTCGTGCGCACCGGGCGGCGCAGCACGTCGAGCGCGCGATTGCGCACGATCGTGTACAGCCACGGCTTGAGCGCCATCTCGCGGTCGTCGGCGCGCAGCGCGGCGAGCGCGCGCACGAAGGCGTCCTGCACGACCTCCTCGGCGTCGTGGTGCGCGCCGCCGAGCATCTGACGCGCGTAGCCGGTCAGGCGCTGCTGATAGCGGGCGTGGACGGCATCGAAGGCCCGGTCGTCGCCGGCCCGGACGCGGGCGACGAGCTGCTCGTCGCTGGCGGCCCGGTAGGCGGTCGGGTGAAGGAGGATCGTCATGTCCTCAGGTTCGATCCCTGCGGGTCATCCGCCCAGCCACCCTCGGGTCACACCTGGCCCCCCGAGGTGGGGCATCCATCACCCTGGGTAGCCTTGACAGTCCGGCAGATGACCCAGTCCCCGCTTCAGGCCCACTCCGCTACTCCGGTCGAGCTGCGCGAGCGCATCGAAGCCGAGCGCCGCGGCCGCCCGTTTCTCGTCTTCCGCGACGGCGACGGCGCCCAGCGGCTGCTCGACCTCGCCGGGACCGAGCGCATCAGCATCGGGCGTGGCGCTGGCAACGAGCTGAGCCTGCCCTGGGATACGGAGGTCTCGCGCCTGCACGCCGAGCTCGAGGCGCTCGCCGGCGAGTGGACGGTCACCGACGACGGCCTCTCGCGCAACGGCACCTACGTCAACGGCACGCGCATCTCCGGCCGCACGCGCCTGCGCGACGGCGACGTGCTGCGCGTCGGCCAGACTTCGATGGCCTACCGCCGGCCCGAGTCGGAGGACTCGATGCCCACCCAGGTCGCCGGCCAGCGGCTCACCCTCGGCGACCTGCCGCCGATGCAGCGCCAGGTCCTCGTCGCGCTCGCGCGCCCCTACAAGCACGACGAGTTCGCCGTGCCCGCCACCAACCACGACATCGCCGGCGAGCTGCATCTCAGCGTCGACGCGGTCAAGTCGCACCTGCGCACGCTCTTCCAGCGCTTCGGCATCGAGCACCTGCCCCAGAACCAGAAGCGCTCGCGGCTCGTGGCCGAGGCGCTGCAGGCCGGGGTGATCTCGACGCGCGACCTGTAGGCGGCCGTTAGGCGGCCTTCGGCGCGATCTGCGGCAGCTGGGCCGGCGTCGCGACGACGTTGGAGCCCGGCCCGATCACCGCAGCGAGCACGAGGTCGATCCCCCGCTCGCCGGCGCGGCCGAAGGCGACGTTCGCGGCCGCGGACGCGTCGTCGGCCAGCACGTTCTCGTGCCAGCTGGCGAGGGTGCTGCGGTCGACTCCGACGACGAGGTAGATCACGCCTGTATGGAGGCGCGGCGGGGCCGCTCAGATACGTCCGGCCGCCGCTTGCGGCCACGAGTCGTCCGCTCGGCGCGCCTACGGCGTGATGCGCTCGACCTGCCCCCGGCTGGGGCTCGTCACCCACACGTCGTCGCCGAGCGTGTCCACACCGTACGGGTTGAAGACAACCTCGATCGGGCGCGGGTCGGGGCGCAGCGACTGCGGGTCGATGCGGGTGAGGGTCGACTGGATCGAGTTGACCACCCAGATGGCGCCCGCGCCGACCGCGATCCCCTTCGGCCCGCGGCCCGTGGGGATCTGGCCGGTGTTCAGCGAGCCGCTGTCGATCCGCGTGACCGTGTCGTCGCCGTTGTTGGTCACCCACACCGCGCCGCGGCCGAAGGCGATCCCGAACGGCTTGTCGCCGACGAAGATCGGGCGCTGGCTGCCGCTGGCGATGTCGACGCGCGTGACCGTGTTCGCGCGGCGCGCGATGACCCACACCGCCCCGCCGCCGACGGTGAGGTTCTGCAGGCCGTCGGGCAGCTCGATCGTCTTGGCGACCTGGCGGCGCTTGGGATCGACGCGCAGCAGCAGGCCGGGGTTGCCGCGGACGCCGACCCAGACGGCCCGGGCGCCGGTGGCGACGGCGACCGCCTTGCCGTGGTTGGGCAGCGGCACGGCGCTGCCCTCCTGGCGGTGGGACTGCAGGCCGATCGGGACGAGCGCCGGACCGCTCTGGTTGACGACCCACAGCTTCCCGAAGCCCGCGGCCAGGCCGGCCGGCGAGTCGCCGACGCGCGGGCTGTAGGGCTCGCGCCCGACGGTCTTCGCATCGATGACGGCCAGGCGCGGGTTGGCGCTGCGGACCACCCACGCCTTGCCCGAGGCCAGGACGATGTTGTTGGGGCGCCCGCCGATCGCCAGTGGCTTCGTCGTCGCCGGCCGTGCGGGCGCCGTCGAGGTCGTGCCCGCCGTCGACGACGTGCCGGTCGTCCCGCCCTGGTCGCCGCCGCCGGGGAGGACGACGGCGGCGATCACCGCCAGCACGGCGATCGGCAGGGCGGCCAGCGCCCATGGCCACACCCGCCACCGCCGCGTGTCGGTGCGGGTGGCTGCCAGCGCCGTCGGCGCCTGGTCGGGTGAGGCGACGGTCTCCTGGGCGTCGCCCGGCGCGGCCTCGCCGACGGCCACCAGGCGCTCGGGACCCGAGGCGGCCGGGCGCCCCGCCGCGGTCAGCGCGGCGCGGCCGAGGTCGCCGGCGGACTGGTAGCGGTCGTCGGGGTCCTTGGCCAGCGCGCGGGCGATCACCGCGTCGAAGCGCTCGGACACGCTGGGGACCTCGTCGTGCAGCGACGGCGGGTCGTCGTGCAGGTGCGCCCAGAGCGTCGCCTCGTCGGTCTCGCGTTGGTAAGGCGGCTGGCCGGCGAGCGCGTTGTAGAGCACGCAGCCCAGCGCGTAGACGTCGGCGCGCGCGTCGATGCGCTCGCCGCGGATCTGCTCGGGCGCGACGTAGCCGAGCGTGCCGACCCACCCGCCGTCGCGCGTCGAGCCGGTGTGCGAGGCGACGTTCTTGGTCAGGCCGAAGTCGGTGAGGTAGGCGTGCTCGCCCGCGCCGAGCAGGACATTGGCCGGCTTGACGTCGCGGTGGACGATCCCGCGCGCGTGCGCCGCGTCGAGCGCGCTCGCGACCTGCGCGACGATGTTGGCGGCGCGCCCGGCGTCGAGGTGCTGCTCGGCGCGCACGAGCGTGCGCAGGTCCGAGCCCTCGACGTAGCGCATGGCGATGTACAGGGCGCCGTCGTCCTCGCCGGTGTAGTAGATCGGGATGACGTTCGGGTGGTCGATCGACGCGGCCGCACGCGACTCGCGGACGAAGCGATCGCGGAACGCGGGATCCTCCGCGAGCTGCGGCGCGATGAGCTTCAGCGCGACCGGCCGGTCGAGGTCGAGCTGGATCGCCCGGTACACCACGCCCATGCCGCCGCGCCCCGCGATCCCGACGATGCGGTGGCCGGCGAACTCGTCTCCCTCGTGCAGGGTGGGCACGGCCCGCCTTTGTACAGCAAGCTCCCTACGTCCCGGCGCGCCCACCGCGCGCGGTGACCGCCGCCGGCCCGGATATCCTCGCCGTCGTCGATGCGTGGTTCGGGCGCCATTCGCGCGGCCGCGTGGGGGGCCGTCGTGCTCGGTGCGGCCGCGCCGCTCGTCCGCCGGCGCCTTCGTCTCCCACCGCCCGTGGTCACCGCGGCCGCCGCTGCGGCGCCGCTCGGCCTGTCCGTGGCCGCCCGGCGCTCGCGCCTGCGCGACGTGGCGATCTGCTGCCTGCAGATGAACGCCTACGTGGCGACCTACGAGATGCCCCACGACGATCCCGAGCGCCTGCGGGCGCGGGTGCGCGTGCGCTACCCCATGGTCGCCGATCGCCTGCTCGGCTTCGGCGAGCTGCCGGGGCTGCGGCTGCAGCGCGCCTTCGCGCGGCGCGAGGGCGAGCCGCTGCATCGCCTCGAGCAGGCGCTCGTGTGGTGCCACTGGCTGTGGTTCGGCGTCCCGCACGGCAGCGTCCTGTACCTGCTGCTGCGCCGCCCGGAGGAGTTCCCGCGCGGCGCCGCGCAGATCTACGCCGTCTTCGACATCGGCCTGCTCGGCTACTGGGTCCTGCCGACCGCGCCGCCGTGGTACGCGGCGCAGGCGGGCGCGCTCGGGCCCGGCACGCCGGCGCTGCGGCGCATGATGCTCGAGCACGGCCAGGCCTTCTGGAAGGGCGCCTGGACGCCGCTCTACGATGTCCTGGGAGGCAATCCACTTGCGGCGATGCCCTCACTGCACTTCGCGACATCCGTGATGGCGGCGCACGTGCTCGGCGATGCCGGGCCGGTCCAGGGCGCGCTCGGATGGTCCTACGCGCTGACGCTGGGCTTCGCGCTGGTGTATCTCGGGGAGCACTACGTCGTGGACCTCCTCGCCGGGCTCGCCCTGGCGCAGCTCGTGCGCCGCCAGGGCCACCGCGCTGCCCCGGCGCTGCGCGCCGTCTCCCGCACCCTTCGCGATCTCGAGGCACGAGCGCACGCATGAGCTCCGCGCCCGTCGACGTCCCCAACCCGCCGCCCCCGGAGGACGCCGACGACGAGGAGATGCCCCGCGTGGTCATCACGCGCGAGCGGGCGCTGCTGTTCGGGATCTTCGTGCTGTCGGCGGTGGCGTTCCTGTACTTCGTGCTGCCCAAGATCAAGGGCGGCTCGGAGTCGATCAAGGGCCTCGGAGACGGTCAGCCGGTCTGGCTCGCGGTCGCGCTCGTGCTCGAGTGCATCTCCTTCATCGGCTACGTGATGCTGTTCCGCACGGTCTTCGTGCGCGACAACAAGACGCGCATCACCTGGCGCGCGAGCTACGAGATCACGATGGCCGGCCTCGCGGCGACGCGGCTCTTCGCGGCCGCCGGCGCCGGCGGGATCGCGCTCACCGCGTGGGCGCTGCGGCGCTCCGGGATGGAGCGCCGGCTCGTGGCCACGCGGATGGTGGCCTTCGTGTCCCTGCTCTACGCCGTGTACATGGGCGCCCTGGTCATCGTCGGCTTCGGGCTGTACTTCGGGATCTTCAACGGGTCCGCGCCGTTCGCCATCACCGTCGTGCCGGCGATCTTCGCGCTGATCCTGTGGGCGCTGTTCCTTGGGATGTCGCTGCTGCCGGGCGACACCGAGCGGCGCCTGGCGCACTGGGCCAAGGGGTCGGGGCGGGTGGCGCGTGTCATGGCCAGGGCGGTGACGATCCCGGCCTCCGCCGCCGCGGGCGTGCGGACGGCGATCTCGCTGGCCAAGGCGCGCGAGGCCGGCACGCTCGGCGCCGTCGTGTGGTGGGGCTTCGACATCGGCACGCTGTGGGCGTGCTTTCACGCCTACGGCGCCAATCCGCCGCCGTTCGCGGTCATCATCATGGCCTACTTCGTGGGCATGCTCGGCAACACGCTGCCGCTGCCGGGCGGCATCGGCGGCGTCGACGGCGGCATGATCGGCGCCTTCGTCGCCTTCGACGTCTCCTTCAACTACGCGGCGACCGCGGTCGTCGCCTATCGCGCCTTCGCGTTCTGGCTGCCGACGCTCCCGGGCGCGGTGGCCTACTTCCAGCTGCGCAAGCGCGTCGCCGGTTGGCGCGCCGAACGGCACACCGCCGACGCGACGGTGGCGGCGCAGGCGTAACGATGTCCGCCGGCGAGCTACTATACAAAGTAAAGTGAGTACCGAAAGCGAGCGTGATCCTGTGACGGACGTCGAGAACGTGATCATCGTGGGCAGCGGACCCGCCGGCTACACGGCGGCGCTGTACACGGCGCGCGCGAACCTGCGTCCGCTGGTCATCGAGGGCTTCTTCTGGGGCGGCCTGCTCCAGCAGACGACCGACGTGGAGAACTACCCGGGCTTCCCCGCCGGCGGCATCATGGGCCCCGAGCTCATGCAGAAGTTCCGCGACCAGGCCGAGGACTTCGGAGCGCGCTTCATCACCGATCAGGCCACGAAGGTCGAGCTCGCGACCGAGCCCGGCGGCATCCACAAGGTCTGGGTCGGCGACGACGAGTACCAGGCCCGCACGGTCGTGCTGGCCATGGGCGCCGAGCACAAGAAGCTCGGCATCCCCGGCGAGGAGGAGCTCGCCGGCGCCGGCGTCTCCTACTGCGCCACCTGCGACGCCGCCTTCTTCAAGGAGCGCGACACCGTCATCGTCGGCGGCGGCGACTCCGCGATGGAGGAGGCGATCTTCCTGGCGAAGTTCGCCTCGAAGGTCTACGTCATCCACCGCCGCAGCGAGTTCCGCGCCTCGAAGATCATGCTCGAGCGCGCCCGCTCGCTCGACAACATCGAGTTCCTCACGCCGTACGTCGTCGAGGAGCTCCACGAGGGCGAGGGCCCCTTCGCCCGCATCGCGCGCCTGCGCAACGTCGAGACCGGCGAGGAGCGCGAGCTCCCGATCGGCGGCGCCTTCATCGCCATCGGCCACGAGCCCCAGTCCGAGATCGTCACCGGCCAGGTGCCGACCGACGACGAGGGCTACGTCATCACCGAAGGCAAGTCCACCCGCACAGGCCTCCCCGGCGTCTTCGCCGCCGGCGACCTCGTCGACCACACCTACCGCCAGGCGGTCACCGCCGCCGGCTCGGGCTGCCAGGCTGCGCTCGACGCCGAGTGGTACCTGCGCGACACGCCCGAGGTGCCGACGCCGGCCGGGCTGCCGGAAGGGGATCTCGCCGAGGCGCAGTGGGCACGGCCGGCGTAGGTCGTCCGCGCGGCGCTTGAGGCGCCGCGCGGCCGCACGGCCGCTGCCGCCCGCACGGCCCGAACTGGGTCGGATCAGCGTCGGTTTCCGGAGGCAACTCGACCCGGTTCGCGCCCGGCGTGCGGCGCCGCGCGCGCCGACCGCAAGCGGCCGAACCCGCTTCCTCTCAGTGCCCGGGAACGCGTCACCGCGCGACTCAGGCGGAGGCAAGCACGCAGGCGAACAGGCCGGCGTGAGCGCTGCTGTCGGCCGACACGGCCACCCGGGCGCGGCCGCGCGACGCGCGAGCGGGCCTTGGCGGCACGAGCCTTCGCCGCCCGCGCCTTGGCGGCACGCGCCTTCGCAGCGGCGCGGCGAGCCGCGGCCTTCCGAGCCGCGGCCGTCTGCTTGACCTTCTTGTGCTTGGCGACCTTGTGCGACGCCGCCGGCGACGTGTGCGCGACCGGGGCGGGCTCCGGCGTCGGCGCCGGGGCGGCCGCCGCGCTGCCCGCGGCGCACTCGCTCGACGGGTAGACGTAGTAGGGCGACATCACGTCGTGGGGGTCGTTGACGTGGTCGTGGCCTGCGAGGTGGCCGAGCTCGTGCTCGACGACCGTGCAGAGCTTCGGCCAGTCCCAGTCGACGTCGAGGTTGTAGGAGATCGAGCAGTCCGAGTACGTGGACGGGTCGCTCACGTTGGTGCTCATCCACTGCGACCGGGCGTTGATCCCGGCGCCCATGTGGGCCCATGTGACGGTCACCTGGCCGCCGCACGGCTCGACGCCCCAGCGGGTGACCGCCAGCGCGTGCGCGGTCGTCATCAGGGCGTTGGCCGCGGGGACCGGGACCGCCGGCAGCTCGACGTCGGCGCGCGCCGCCGAGGGCACGAGCGCAAGCCCGAGGAGCGCGCAGAGCAGGAAGCGAGGGACCGAGAGAGTCATGAGGAAGAGGGCGGCGCGGATCACGCCACTCCCTGGTCGTCGGCCCCTCCGAGAGGGCGGTCGAGAGCCCTAGACGCATGTACGAGTTTCTGGAGCGATGGGGCTAAAGCCCCGCCGCCGGACGGCCGATAAGCGCCGGTCGCCGCCTAGCCGAGCCCGAACAGCGCGAGCGCGCGCTCGGCCACGATCTCCGGGCGCTCCTCGGGCACGAAGTGCCCGCAGCCCGGCAGGATCTCGACCGCGAGATCGTCGGCGTACTGCTCGGCGCCCTCGAGCAGCACCGGCGGGATCGCGTGGTCGCGCTCGCCGCTCATGAGGCGCGTGGGGACGTGCAGCTGCCCGCCCGGCGAGCGCCCCGCCTCGTGCAGCAGGAACGTGCGGTACAGCGCGACGCTGGCCCGCGCCCGCGCCGGCTCGGCGAGCACGCCGGTGAACGCGCGCAGCTCGTCGTCGCTCCACACGCCCGGCTCGGCGGCGCCGGCGTTCATCAGTCGCGCCATGAACGCCTCGTTGGCGATGAGCATCTCGCCCAGCCCGGGCGCGGCGAGCACGAGCTGGTAGGTGAAGCGCCAGATCTCCAGCAGCTGGCGCGGCGTCGGGCGGCCCATCGGCGGCGGGGAGCTCAGCGCGACGAACGCTCCGAAGCGCTCGGGTGCCCCGAGGCAGGCCAGGAAGCCGATCCAGGCGCCCCAGTCATGGGCCAGCAGCCGGACGCGCTCGAGCTCGAGCGCGTCGAGCAGCGCGAGCAGGTCGTCGGCCATCGTCTGCTTGTCGAAGCCGTCGGGCGGTGCCTCCGACCATCCGAAGCCGCGCAGGTCGGGCATCAGCAGGTGCCCGTGCGGCGCCAGCAGCGGCACGACGCGCCGCCACGCGAACCAGTGCTGCGGCCAGCCGTGCAGCAGCACGATCGGCTCGCCCGCGCCCGCCTCGGCGACGTGGAAGTCCAACCCGCGGGCCGAGACGGTCCGGTGCGTCACCCCTTCGACAGCGGGTAGCTCCACCTCAGGGCTCCAGGACGATCTTCAGCGCCTCGCGGCGGTCGTAGAGCGCGTAGGCCTCGGGCGCCTCGGCGAGCCGCATGTGATGGCTGACCAGCGGCGCCGGGTCGAGCACGCCCGCGCCCATGAGCGCGAGCACCCGATCGAGGTGCGCGATGACGTTGGCCTGCCCCGTGCGCACGGTCAGGCCCTTGATCCACGCGAGGCCCATGTGGACCTCGCAGCGCTCCGCGTAGACGCCGATCACGCTCAGGGTCGCGCAGTTGGCGGCCACCCGGATCGCCAGCTCGAGCGCGCGCGGATCGCCGACCGCCTCGATGACGACGCCGGCCCCGCGCCCCTCGGTGGCCGCCTTGACGACCGCCCGCGGATCCTCCTCGGTCAGGTGGACCGGGACCGCGCCGAAGCTGCGCGCCATCTCCAGGCGCGCCGGCACGGCGTCGACAGCGATGACCTGAGCGGCGCCCGCGACGCGCGCGGCCTGCACGGCGCACAGCCCGACCGGCCCCAGCCCGAGCACGACGACGCTGTCGCCGGCGCGCACCGGCGTGGCCGCGTGATAGCCGGTGCCCATGACGTCGCCCGCGAACAGGGCGACGTCGCTGGCCATCGCGTCCGGCACGCGGCGCAGCGTGAGGTTGGCGCGCGGGACGAGCGCGAGCTCGGCCTGCGTGCCCTGCAGGCCGCCGAGCGTCGCGCCGTGGCCGAAGACCCGCGAGTGATCGCACTTGTGGTAGTTGCCGGCGCGGCACGGCGGGCACGCGCCACAGGCGACGAGGAAGCAGCCGAGCACGCGATCGCCGACCGCCACCGCCTCGACGGCGTCGCCCGCTGCGACGACGGTGCCGACGTACTCGTGGCCGATCGTGAAGCCCGGCTCGATCGCCACGCGCCCGTGGAAGATGTGCAGGTCAGAGCCGCACACCCCGGTCGCCTCGATGCGGACGATCGCGTCGTCGGGGTCCTGCAGCTCCGGATCGGGGCGCTCGTCGACGCGCACCTCGCCCGGCGCCTGGAAGGTCACGGCCTGCATCAGGACTGCACGCTAACGGCGGACGGCGTACGCTGCCCGACCGACCAAAGGGGAAGAGGCGATGAGGGCACGAGGTCGGGTTCGCACGCTGGCGACGGCCGGCGCGACGTTGGTGATCATGGGGGCGGGCGCCGGGACGGCGCGCGCGGACCTCATCGAAGGCTCGTGGCTGTTCGAGAGCGGCCAGGTGCTCGTGCAGGCCACCGGGCCCGGGGCGTTCCAGGGCACCGTGGTCAAGGCGACGCAGTTCGCGACATGCCCGCACCCGGTCGGCCAGCGGATGTGGCAGATCAGCGGGAGCGGCATGAGCTACACGGGTACGCACATCTGGTACCACGACGACTGCAGCGAGAACCCGGGCGGTCAGACGACCTGGACGATCACCAGCACCGACCCCGCGAACTTCACGTTGCGCTTCTGCACGGTGACGCCCGGCGACGGGCCGCCGATGTTCGATCCGTCCGGCAACCCGCTGGCCGGCACGAACTGCCACGACCTCAAGCGCCTGCTGCCACCGCAGCCCGCACCGACCTTCAACACCGTCGTCTCGCTGCCGAAGGCCACGGGCAAGTGCCGCAGCCGGCGCAACTTCCGCATCCGCCTGCGCCAGCCGAAGGCCGACCCGCTCGTGCGCGCCACGGTCAAGGTCAACGGCCGCCAGGTGAAGGTGATCACCGGCGCGCGGCTGACCGCGCCGGTCGACCTGCGCGGCCTGCCGAAGGGGCGCTACACGGTCAAGATCGCCGCGACGACGGCGACCGGCCGCCTGATCCAGGGCACGCGCAAGTACCGCACGTGCGTTCCCAAGCGCCGCTAGCGCGCGCGATGTGACGGCTCCGGTCCCGGAGACGCCGGAGACCGCATCGGTCTGGCGCCGCGCGCTGGGCGGCGTCGCGATCGACGCCGGCCTGCTGCGCCGCCGGCGCGACTTCGGCCTGCTCGTCCTCGGCCAGACGATCTCGGAGGCCGGCTCGATGGCGACGTTCGTGGCCGTCCCGTTCCAGGCCTACGAGCTGACCGGCTCGTCGCTGGCGGTCGGGCTGCTCGGCGTCGCCGAGTTCGTCCCGGTGATCTTCCTCGCCCTCGTCGGCGGCGCGCTGGCCGACGCGTTCGACCGCCGCCGGCTCGTGCAGATCGCCGAGGTCGGGGCCGCGGTCGTGGCCGGCGCGCTGCTGGTGAACGCCGTGCTGCCCGATCCGCAGCTGTGGGTGCTCTACGCCTGCTCGGCGTTCATGGCCGGGTTCACCGCGCTGCGCCGCCCGCCGCTCGACGCGCTGATCCCGCGGCTCGTCGAGCGCGACGAGCTCAAGGCCGCGTCGGCGATCCAGTTCAGCTTCCACAACCTGGCGACGATCTCCGGGCCGGCGGTCGGCGGCGTCCTCATCGCCGCCGCCGGCCTCGGGGTCACCTACGGCGTGGACGTCGTGAGCTTCGCGCTGTCGCTCGTCGTGCTGACGATGATCCGCACGCCACCGCCGCCGCCCGACGCCGAGCCGCCGTCGCTGCGCACGATCCGCGAGGGCGTCCGATACGCGAGCTCGCGCCAGGAGCTCGTCGGCACCTACCTGGTCGACATGAACGCGATGTTCTTCGGCATGCCGATGGCGCTGTTCCCCGCGATCGCCAAGGGCTACGGCGGCGCGGAGGTCCTCGGCCTGCTGTACGCCGCGCCGTCGGTGGGGTCGATCGCGATCACGCTGACGAGCGGCTGGACCAGGCACGTGCATCGCCACGGCCGCGCGGTCGCCTGCGGCGCCGCGGCGTGGGGCGCGGCGATCGCCGTCTTCGGCTTCGCCGACGTGCTCTGGCTCGCGCTCGCCTGCCTGGCCGTCGCGGGCGGGATGGACACGATCAGCGGCATCTTCCGCTCGGCGATGTGGAACGAGACGATCCCCGACCACCTGCGCGGGCGCCTGGCCGGGGTGGAGATGATCTCGTGGTCGTCGGGGCCGCTGCTCGGCGACGCCGAGGCCGGCGCGCTCGCCGCGCTGACGAGCGTGCGCGCGTCGGTCGTGGCCGGCGGCGCCGCCTGCATCGCCGGCACCGTCGTGCTCGTGGTCGCACTGCCGCGCTTCTGGGCCTACGACAGCCGGGCAGGTGACGGCGCGGACGTGCCGAACATCACGCACACGGGCGCGTAAGGAACTCGCGCCGCAGAACGTCTATGTATCGAAACGGACGTTCGCCGGTCTATAGAAGCAAGATGCTGCCGCACCACTACATGTATCCGAAGGTCACGCCGGCCCCGCGGCCGACAGTGCCGCCGCCGGCTCCGCCGCGCCGGCCCTAGGACCCGTCCAGGCCGCGCTCGCGCAGCTCCGCCAGCGCGGCGGGGCTCTTGTCCAGGCGCTCCAGCCCCATCGCGCGCAGCACGCTCGGGACCTTCGTGAACTGGACGTCGCGGTAGTCGACGACTTGCACGTGGTTGCCCCACGGGTCGCGGAAGTCCAGGCGGCGCCCCGGCTCGATCGCGGCACCGACGCGCTGGAGCGCGGCGCGGACGGCCTCCTTGTCGTCGACGACCAGGCCGAAGTGGCGCGAGCCGTCGGGCGGGTCGGTGCGGCCCGCCGAGAAGGCGATGAACTGATCGCCCATGTCGACGAACGCCATCCCCGGCTCGCGCCCGCGCAGCTCGATCTCGAAGATCGACCCGTAGAAGTCGAGCGCCTCCTCGATGTCGCCCACCTCGAGCGCGATGTGGTTGATGCCGACGAGTCGTGGCCGCTGCATGTCAGCAGGGTGGCACAGGCATATCGTTCGCGATCATGTCCAGTCAGAGCTCTCCATCGAAGGCGGTCCTCGTCACAGGCTGCTCGTCCGGCATCGGCCGCGCCACCGCGCTGCACCTCGCCGGCCGCGGACACACGGTCTACGCCAGCGCGCGCCGGCCGGACTCGATCGCCGACCTCGAGCAGCACGGCTGCCGGCTGCTGGCCCTCGACGTCACCGACGAGACCTCCAGGCAGGAGGCGGTGCACGCCGTCGAGGCCGAGCACGGCGCCGTGGGCGCGCTGGTCAACAACGCCGGCTACAGCCAGTCCGGCGCGGTCGAGAGCATCCCGCTCGACGACGTGCGCCGCCAGTTCGAGACCAACGTGTTCGGGCTCGTGCGCATGTGCCAGCTCGTGCTCCCGGCGATGCGCGAGCAGCGCTGGGGGCGCATCGTGAACGTCTCGTCGATGGGCGCGAACTTCACCTTCCCGGGCGGCGGCGTCTACCACGCGACCAAGTACGCCGTGGAGGCGATCAGCGACGCGCTGCGCTTCGAGGTCAAGGGCTTCGGCGTCGACGTCGTGATCATCCAGCCGGGGCTCATCCGCACGAGCTTCGGCGAGGTCGCGGCGACGGCGGTCGGCCAGGCCGAGGGCGCCGGCCCGTACACGAGCTTCAACGCGCGCGTCGCGCAGGCCACCCGCGACATCTACGTCAAGGGCCCGGCGCGCCACCTCGGCGGAGGGCCCGAGACCGTCGCCAAGACGATCGAGCGCGCCATCACCGCCAGGTCGCCGAAGATCCGCTACCGCGTGACGCCGAGCGCACGGCTGCTCATCGGCCAGCGCGCGCTGATGACCGACCGGATGTGGGATCGGATGATGACCACGCAGTTCACCCGGCCCGGCTCGGAGTGACGCCGGCGAGCATCGCGGTCCTCGGGGATCGCAACCTCGACTACGTCACCCACCGCGAGCTGGAAGCCGCCCTCGCGCTGCTCCCCGCATCGGCGCGCGCCGCATGGGTCCCCACGGACTCCGACGTCGAGGCGGCGCTCGCGCGCGCCGACGGCGTCTGGGTCGTGCCCGGCACGCCGTATCGCGACGACGACGCCGTCTACGCCGCCATCGGCGCCGCCCGCGAGAGCGGGCTGCCGCTGCTGGGCACCTGCGGCGGATTCCAGTACGCGGCGGTCGAGCTCGCACGCTCGCTGGCCGGTCTGGACGCCCACCACGCCGAGACCGACCCGGACGCCGCCACGCTCGTCGTCGCGCCGCTTGCCTGCAGCCTCGTCGGCCAGCAGCGCACCGTGACCTGCGTGCCGGGCACGCGCCTGGCGGCGATCTGCGGCAGCGAGCCGTTCGCCGGCGCTCACTGGTGCATTTACGGCCTGGCGCCGGCGTTCGAGGACGCGCTGACCGAGGCCGGCGTCGTCATCTCGGCGCGCGCGCCCGACGCGGGCGTCGAGGGCATCGAGCTGCCCGACCACCCGTTCTTCGTGGCCACGCTCTTCCAGCCGCAGGTCGGCGCGCTGGCGGGCGCGACGCTGCACCCGCTCGTCGCCGCGTTCGTCGATGCGGCGCTAGCGCGCCAGCAGCGTGCGCTCGAGGCCCGATAGGAGCGCTTCGAGGCCGATCTCGAAGGAGTCCTCGAGGGGCACGGCCTCCTGGGCCGCCATGAGGTGCGGGAACTCGCCGGGATCGGCGGCGCGCAGCGTCTCGGTGAGCAGCTCGCGCAGCTTCGCCTCGTGGGGGGTGTACATCGCGCGCATCGCGTGACCGAGCGCGTAGTCGTCGACGACCGCCAGGAGCGTCGCCGCCGTCCGCGGGTCGAGGTCCAAGCCCGCGACCGCTGCGCTGGACTGCTCGGCGTGGCGCAGCGTGTTGGGGCCGACGCGCGGGCGCTGGCTGAAGGCCTGGAGCGCCCACGGATGCGCGAGGAAGGCGTCGTGGGAGCGCACCGCGATCTCGCGGACCGCCGCGCGCCAGTCCGGCGGCAGCGGCTCGGGGACGAGCGCCTCGGCGACCACCTCGTTGACCATGAGGTCGAGGAGGTCCTCCTTGCTGGCGATGTGCGTGTAGAGGCTCATGGGGCGCACGCCCAGGTCGCCCGCCACGCGGCGGATCGAGACCGCGTCGAGGCCCTCGGCGTCGGCGACCGCGATGGCCGCGGTGACGATCGCCTCGCGGGACAGGCCGCTGCCGCGGGTCGCCGCGGGCGTCGGCGGGTCCCACACGAGCTCTGACGGTGCGCGATTGGGCATGAATGACATTCTAGGCCGTACACCGTATCGCCAGCTATGATACGTTGTACGGCATGGACGATACGGCGTACGGCGAGATCGATCCCGCGCTCAAGCGCCTCTCCGCGGTCGTCCTGCTCGGCGCGGTGATGACGATCCTCGACACGACGATCGTCGCGGTGGCGATCACCACCCTCGGCCGCGACTTCGACGTCTCGGTCGCCACGATCCAGTGGGTCGCCACCGGCTACCTGCTGGCCCTCTCCATGGTCATCCCGCTCACCGGCTGGGCGGTCGAGCGCTTCGGGGCGCGCACGCTGTGGTTCGCCGCGCTCGTGCTGTTCCTCGGCGGCTCGGTGCTCAGCGGCGCCGCGTGGTCGGCGGGCAGCCTCATCGCCTTCCGCATCGTCCAGGGAATCGGCGGCGGGATCATCCTGCCGGTCGGCCAGACGATGCTCGCGCGCGCGGCCGGCCCGCAGCGGATGGGGCGGGTGATGAGCGTCGTCGCCGTGCCCGCGCTGCTCGGCCCGGTGCTCGGCCCGGTCATCGGCGGCCTGATCATCGACGCCATCTCGTGGCGCTGGATCTTCTACGTCAACGTGCCGGTCGGCGCGATCGCGCTGCTGGCGGCTTTGCGGTGGCTGGAGCCCGATCCCCACCGCCGACCCGACGCGCCGATCGACGCCGTCGGCGTCGCGCTGCTCTCCCCGGGCCTCGCGGCGTTCGTCTACGGCGTCTCCGAGGCGGGCAGCGTCGGCCTCGGCAGCACCCAGGCCGTCGCCGGCATGGTCGCCGGCGTGCTGCTCATCGTCGCCTTCGTCCTCCACGCGCTCCGCGCGCGCCACCCGCTGCTCGACATGCGGCTCTTCGTCGACCGCACCTTCAGCGCCGCCAGCGGGGCGATGTTCCTCTTCGCCGCGACGATGTTCGCGGTGATGATCCTCTTCCCACTCTACGAGCAGGCCGCACGCGGTCTCAGCGCCCTCGACGCCGGGCTGATGCTCGCGCCGCAGGGCCTCGCCGCGATGGTGGCGATGCCCATCGCGGGCAAGCTGACCGACGTGCGCGGGCCGCGCACGCTCGTGCTCGCCGGCGTGGCGGCGATGGTCCTCGGCACGATCCCGTTCACCCAGGTCTCCGCCGACTCCAGCCAGGCGCTGCTCGCCGTCGCGCTCGTGCCCCGCGGCATCGGGATGGGCTTCATGATGGCGCCGCTGATGGCCGCGTCGTACCGGACGCTGTCGACCGAGGCGGTCGCCCGCGCGACGACGACGATGAACATCGTCATGCGCGTCGGTGGGGCCATCGGCACCGCCGTCTTCGCCGTGCTGCTCCAGCACCTGCTCGGCACCGACGCGCCGGCCGCGGGCGGGGCGCACGCCTTCGCGACCGTGTTCTGGTGGAACCTCGGCGCCACCGCGCTCATCGCACCCGTCGCGATGCTGCTGCCGCGCAAGCCGGCGCCCGCGCAGGCGCCCGCGCCGGGGGCCGCCGCGCCCGTGCCCGCGTGAAGCGGCAATGGGTGGCGGGGCGCCGGAGCCCCGCCACCCGGCCGCGTCAGCCCGGGAGCTGGGCCGACAGGCTCTGCGTGCCGCCCGCCGCGTCCTCGAATGACGCCAGCGCCAGGCCGCCATCGGCCAGCGCCGCGCGCGCGGCGTCGTCGATCGGGACCTGGACGGCGATCACATCGGCTCGGGGCACCGTGACCGTGCGGCTGGCCACCGCGCGCCCGTCCGGACGGGCCGCGAAGACCCGCAGCGTGCCCGCGCCCTCGGTGCGCACACGGACCGTCATGCCGCCCGCGTCCACGCGCGGCGCGCCGACCCAGCGCACGCCGTCGGCCGCCGCCGGGCCGCCCGCAAGCGGCACGCCGTCCCAGGAGGACTGCAGGATCGACTGGCCGGACTCGACGCTGCGGGCAGCGTCGCGCGGGAACTCGGCCTCGCCCGGCTCCGTCGGGCGATCGGCCGGCGGCTGGTAGCCGTCGAGCGTCGCGTGGCCCCAGCGGTAGGGGTCGCCCTGCACGCCGCCCCAGGTCGACCAGCCAAGGCGCGTCTGGCCGGTCTTGTCCTGGGTGTCGGAGTCGTAGATGAAGAGGTTCACGCCCGTGCCGTCCGGCCGCGCCGCGGCGGGCAGGTCGGCGAGCGGGATCTTCGTCTCGATCGTGTAGCCGCTGTACGGGCTCATCACCTTCGAGGCGATCGTCATGCCAGGCGCCGTCTGCGCGATCGGGCCCTGGCGCGCGTCGGCGTCGCGATAGGCGGCAGGCGGATCGCCGTTCGCCGCGTCGTTCGTGACCGGGAAGATGCCGACCTTGAACGTCTTGGACGTGTTCGGCGCGCCGCCGCGCGGGTCGAGCGCGATCTCCACCGAATCCGTGCGCCAGTGGCGCTTGGCGTCGGAGGGATCGAGCTTGGTGCCGAGCACGTCGTCGGTGACGTTGACCAGCACGTAGAGCGCGTCATCCGACCACGCGAGCTTCGCCCAGCCCGACGCATCGGCCAGCGAGGTCGGGTCGTCGCCCTCCCACTTGCGGCCGAGGTCGAGCTGCGGCCCGGAGTACTCGCCGGGGCTGTCGACGCCGTCGACGGTGGGCGCGGCGGCCGCCTGCGGGACAGTGGTCACCGGGACCAGGTTCAAGGCGGCCTGCTGGACCTCCTGGCCCGCGCCGCTGGTCGTCGTGATCGACACCGGGTAATCGCCGTCGCTCGGCCCCTGGTTACTCGTCTTCAGGGACGTGTCGACGTTGGTGACCTGGAAGTCGACCGAGCCGTTGGCGCGCGGCGCGAGCGTGCCGTACGGCTTGCTCGCGGCGTCCGCCGAGAAGCCGGCGGGCAGCGCGAGGCGCACCTCGCCGGACTGCGACGCGTCGGTGGTGTTCTGGACGTTCACGCGCACCGAGCGCGTCTCGCCGACGCCCATCGAGAAGCGCGGCAGCACGAGGTCGTCGAGCTGCTGGACGCCAACCGCGCTGGCCCAGCGCTTGAACTCGCCGACCTCCGGCAGCGGCTCGAGGCTCCCGCGCACGGCGGGCGCGACGCGCACCGACATCGCGCTGCGCCCCGCCCCGGCGCTGGTCGACAGCGTCGCGACCAGGCGCGCGCGCGACTCGGGCGTCGCGCCCGCCGGCGGGATGACCTCGAACTCGGCAGTGGCCTCCGAGCCCTTGGCCACGCGCCCCAGGCTCTTGGTGTCCTCGCCCTGCCAGCCGTCGGGCAGCCGCAGCGCGACACGGGCTCCGCGCAGCGCCGTCGCGGCGCGCACGTGAGCGGTGACCTTCGTCGCCGCGCCGGGCGTGACGTCGAAGGCCGCGGTGGTCAGGTAGAGCTCGGTGCCCCGCGGCAGGCCGCCCGGCGCCGGCAGCAGCGCGCCCTCGAGCATCGCGTCGGGCGACGTGCCGTCGAGCGTGTGCGGCACGCGGGAGGCGATCTGCGTGAAGCGGTCGCAGCCGAGCTGCGCCGGATCGGAGGGGACGTCGGGGAAGACCGCCCAGCCCTGCGAGGCGTACTCGCGCTGGGCCTCGCGCTCGACCTGCGCCCACGTCTTGCCCCACCGCTCGGACACGTACCCGCCCCAGACGCCATAGGCCTCGTCGCCGGGCGAGGCGGGCGTGACGCCCGTCGCACAGTCGGTCCCGAGCGGGTTGGCGCTGCCCGCCCCGGTGCGGAACAGGCGCTTGACGCGCCAGGGCTTCAGGCCATCGGGGAACGCGTTGGGGTCGGAGGCCGCCGCGAAGGCCTCGACCGCGAAGTGCGCGGCCTCCTGGTGGTTGCCGTGGTTGCCCGGCGTGGGGGAGGGGTTCATCGTCACGATCACGTCGGGCCGCGTCTCGCGCACCACGCGCACGACGCGGGCCAGGGTGTCGTCGTGGCCCCAGACCTCCTCGGTCAGCGGCGCGCTGACCGTGTAGTAGAAGTCGACCTTGTCGAGGTTGTAGATGTTGCGCACGCCGGCCTTGACGACCGCGCGGCGCTCCTCGCCCTCGCGCAGCATGCCCAGCGGCGGGCCCTCCTCGGGCCCGACGGCGTTGCCGCCACCCTCGCCGCGCGTGACGGTGATGACACCGGTGCGAACGTCATGGCGCTCTCCCCATAGGCCGAACGTCGACAGCGAGCCGGCCTCGTCGTCAGGGTGGGCGCCGATGTAGAGGACGTCGAGGTCGATGGGTTTCGGCCGGGCCTTGGCGGCCACGCCGGCCGGAGCGAAGGCCAGCGCGGCCACCGCGGCAAGTGCCACTGATCGCAGGAGTCTCATGCGTCTCCTCGGGGGGTGGAGTTGATCGCCGTGCGGCTCCCACGGGCCCGTGCCCGTCGCACGCACAGGATCAGTAGCGGACAGAAAGCGACAATTCAAGTGTGCGCGACTGTTCGAAGATGTAATCTGCCGCGCATGCTGCCCGCCCAGCGCCGCCAGGCCATCCTGCGCGCCGTGCGCAACGGCACCGCGCACGTCGCCGACCTGGCCGAGGAGTTCGGGGTCTCGGAGATGACCGTGCGCCGCGACCTGCGCGCGCTGGACCGCGACGGCAAGCTCGAACGCGTGCGCGGCGGCGCGATGAACGCGGAGCGCGAGCCGCCGTTCTCGGAGATCGCCGTCGAGCGCCTCGAGGCCAAGGACCGCATCGGCCGCGCCGCCGCGGCGCTCGTCGAGGACGGCCAGACGGTCATGATCGACATCGGCACGACCACGCTGCAGGTGGCGCGCCACCTGCGCGGGCGCTCGCTCACGGTCATCACGACCAATCTCGCCGCCTACGAGGAGCTGCTGCCCGAGCCGGAGATCGACCTGGTGTTGCCCGGCGGCGTCGTGCGCCGCAACTACCGCTCGCTCGTCGGCATGCTCGCCGAGGAGGCGCTGCGCGGCCTGAAGGCCGACGTCGCGTTCATGGGCGCGAGCGGCATCGACGACGAGCTCGGCGTGTGGGACACCACGATGGTCGAGGTCCCGATCAAGCGCGCGATGCTCGCCGCCGGACAGCGCACGGTGCTCCTCGCCGACGGCGCGAAGTTCGCGATGGAGGGCATGGTCCGCGTCTGCGGCGCGACCGAGCTCGACACGGTCGTAACCGACGACCGGGCACCCAACCGCAGCCGCCGAGACCTCGAGCAGGCGGGCGTCGAGGTGATCGTGGCATGAAGCTGACGATCGTCGGCGGCGGCGGCTTCCGCGTGCCGCTCATCTACGGCGCGCTGCTCGACATGGCCCCGCGTCTGCGCTTCGACGAGATCGTTCTGCACGACATCGACGCCACGCGCCTCGAGCGCATCGGCTGCGTGCTGGAAGGTCTCGCACACGAACGCGGCGAGCGGCTCCCGGTGCGCACGACGACCGACCTGGACGACGCGGTCGAGGGCGCGGACTTCGTCTTCTGCGCCATCCGCGTCGGCCAGCTCGAGGGGCGCGTGATCGACGAGAGCGTGCCGCTCACCCACGGCGTCCTCGGGCAGGAGACCACCGGCCCGGGCGGGATCTGCTTCGCGCTGCGCACGATCCCGGTGATGGTCGAGCTCGCCCAGGTCATCGCGCAGCGCGCGCACGACGCCTGGCTGATCAACTTCACCAATCCCGCGGGGATGGTCACCGAGGCCGTCCAGCAGGTCCTCGGCAGGCGCGCCGTCGGCATCTGCGACTCGCCGTCGGGCCTGTGCCGGCGCGTGGCGGCTGCGCTGGGGCGCGAGCCGCGCGAGCTGTGGTTCGACTACTTCGGCCTCAATCACCTCGGCTGGCTCCAGGGCGTGCGCGACGGCGGCCGCGAGCTCCTCCACGACCTGCTCGCCGACGACAAGCGCCTGGCGAGCTTCGAGGAGGGTCAGCTCTTCGGAGGCGAGTGGCTGCGCAGCCTCGGGATGGTCCCCAACGAGTACCTCTACTACTTCTACTACGCCACCGACACGGTCGAGGCGATCCGCTCCAGCGCCCAGTCGCGCGGCGCCTTCCTGCTCGACCAGCAGCGGCGCTTCTACGACGGCAACGGCGAGGTCCCGGCCGCGGCGCTCGCCGCGTGGCGCGCGACCCGCCACGACCGCGAGCGCACCTACATGGCCGAGGCGCGCGGCGCCGCGCGAGACGATGCCGAAGACGACAACGGCGGCTACGAGAGCGAGGCGATGTCGGTGCTCGAGGCCATCGCGCTCAACACGCGCGCCGTGCTGATCCTCAACACGGCCAACAGCTCGGCGCTGCCGTTCCTCGACGAGGCCGCGGTGGTCGAGGTGCCGGCGATCGTCGGCAGCGCGGGGCCGGTTCCGGTCGCGGTCGGCGCGGTGCCGCCCCACGCCCGCGCGCTCGTGTCGACGATGAAGGACGTCGAGCGCACGACGATCGACGCTGCGCTGACGCGGTCGCGCCAGCAGGCGATCAAGGCGCTCGCGCTGCACCCGCTCGTCCCGTCGGTCGCCACCGCACGCGAGATCTTCGACGGCTATCGCGCTCGCCAGCCCGAGCTGCAGGAGGCCTTCCGGTAGTGGCCGTGGATCTCGCCATCGCCGCGACGCCGTACGTCGACCTCACGTTCGTCGGGCTGGAGGCGCTGCCCCAGCCCGGGCGCGAGCGCTTCGCCGACGACCTGCTCCGCTCCCCGGGCGGCGCCGCGATCACCGCGATCGGCGCCGCCCGGTTGGGGCTGTCGGTCGCGCTGGCCAGCCCGTTGGGCGCGGACGCCGAAGGCCGCGAGCTCGCCCGTGCGCTGCGCGCGGAGGGCGTCCTATGCGCCGGCGGCGAGACCGAGCGCTCCGCGGTGACAATCGTCATGCCGGTGGATGGGGATCGCGCCTTCGCGACGTTCGATCCGCGGGCGCCGACCAGCGCCGGCACGCTCGCGGCGCTCGAGCCGCGCGCCGTGGTGGTCGGGCTGTCGCAGCTGGACCTCGCGCCCGCCGAGGCGTGGGTCTACGTGTCCACCGGCGACGACGGCGCAACCGATCACGCGCGGCGGTTGCCGCCCGGGCTCGACCGTGCGCGCGCGATCATCGTCAACGAGCCCGAGGCCATGCGCCTGGCGGGAACGGACGACGCCGAGGCGGCGGCCCGCGTCCTCGCCGAGCGCGCGGTCACCGCGGTGGTCACCCGCGGGCCGCACGGCGCGCTGGCCTGTAGCGAGGGCGAGCTGTGGCGCGCGGACGCACCGCCCGCCGACGTGGTCGACCCGACCGGCGCCGGCGATCTCTTCGTCGCCGCGTACGTGTGGGCCGACCTCGACGGCGCCGCACCCGCCGACCGGCTGGCGTGGGCGACCCTGTACGCGGCGATGTCGGTCGGCGTCCCCACCGCGATCGCGGGCGCCGCCACCCTCGCCGACCTCGTCTCAGCAGCAAAGGAGAGAGCATGAGATCCACCCGCGCCCTCCCCGGCGCCGCCGCCGTGCTGGCGCTCGCCGCGCTGGCCCTGGGCTGCGGCACCCCCGGCGCCTCCAACGACGACAACGCCGCCAAGGACCAGACGGCCAAGAAGATCGACATCTCCAAGGCCGGCAACGTCACGCTCACGGTCTGGGACCAGGAGGTCCGCGGCGGCCAGGCGGCGCAGATGAAGGAGCTCAACCGCCAGTTCCAGGCCAAGTACCCCAACGTCAGGATCAAGCGCGTCGCCAAGTCCTTCGAGGACCTCAACGCGACCCTCAAGCTCGCGGTGTCGGGCAAGAAGGCGCCGGACGTGGTCGAGGCCAACCAGGGCCGGCCGGTCATGGGCCAGCTCGTCAAGGCGGGCCTGCTGCGCCCGCTGGACAAGTACGCCGAGCAGTATGGCTGGAAGGACCGCTACGCCCCGGTCCTGCTCGATCTCAACCGCTTCGGCGCGAGAGCCAAGCAGTTCGGCTCGGGCAACCTCTACGGGCTGTCGCAGATGGGCGAGATCGTCGGCCTCTTCTACAACAAGGACAAGGTCAGCCAGCCGCCGACGACCTTCGAGGAGTTCGAGGCGCAGCTCGCCGAGGCCAAGCAGGCCGGCGACGTGCCGATCCAGTTCGGCAATCTCGACAAGTGGCCCGGCATCCACGACTTCGAGACGATCCAGGGCCAGATCGCCAGCAAGGACGCGATCCGCGACTTCGTCTTCGCCAAGCCCGGCGGCTCGTTCGACACGCCCGAGAACCAGCAGGCCACCCAGAAGATCCAGCAGTGGGTGAAGGCCGACTACTTCACGCCCAACTTCAACGGCACCGGCTATGACCCGGCGTGGCAGCGCTTCGCCAAGGGCAAGGGCCGCTTCCTGATCGCCGGCACGTGGCTCGTGGCCGACCTCGCCAAGCGGATGGGCGACAAGGTCGGCTTCATGCTCACGCCGCCGATGCAGGCCGGCGCAGACCCGGTCTCGCTGGGGGGCGAGAGCCTGCCGTTCACGATCACCTCGCGCTCCAAGCACCCCGACGTGGCCGCGGCGTACATCGACTTCATCACCAACGCCAACGCCCAGGCCGTGCTCACCCAGACCGACAACCTGCCGGCGATGAAGGTCGGCAACGCCCAGCCCAGCACGCCGCTGGCGCAGGACGTCTTCAAGGCGTGGCGGACGCTGAGCGAGAAGGACGGCCTCGTGCCGTACCTCGACTACGCGACGCCCGACTTCTACGACCAGATCACGGCGGGCATCCAGGAGATGCTGGCCGGCAAGGAGGATCCGCAGTCGTTCACGAAGAAGATCCAGGACGACTACGCGAAGTTCACCGGCAGTCTCTGACGTGAGCCGGCCCGAGGCGACACGGCCGGCGCCCGGCGAGCCCGGGCGCATCGGCTATCTGTACCTGCTGCCCGCGTTCGTGGTGTTCGCCGCGTTCGTGCTCGTGCCGCTGGGCCACAGCGTGTGGCTGTCGCTCTTCCAATGGGACGGGCTGACCGAGGGCACGTGGGTGGGCCTGCGCAACTACGGCGACGTCGTCTCCGATCCCGAGCTGCGCGGCGCGTTCGGCCACGCGCTGGTGCTCCTGATCTTCTACTCGCTCGTGCCGGTGGCGATCGGGCTGCTCCTGGCCGGCACGGTGGCGCGCACGCGGGTGCGCGGGCTGGCGTTCTTCCGGACGGTGCTGTTCCTGCCCCAAGTGGTCGCCCTGGTCGTGGTGGCGACGATGTGGAAGATGATCTACGACCCCGACAGCGGGCCGCTCAACGAGGCGCTGCGGGCGGTCGGGCTGGGCTCGCTGACGCGGTCGTGGCTCGGCGACTTCGACGTCGCGTTGCCCGCGGTCGGGATCGTCGGCACGTGGGTCATGTTCGGGCTGGCGATGGTGCTGCTGACCGCGGGCGTGCAGAAGATCCCGCGCAGCCTCTATGACGCCGCGCGCGTCGACGGCGCCGGCCCGATCCACGAGTTCGTCGCGGTGACGCTGCCGGGTCTGCGCGGCGAGATCGCGGTCGCGCTGACGCTCACGACGATCAACGCGCTGCGCAACTTCGACCTCGTCTACATCACGACCAAGGGCGGGCCGGGCGACGCGACGAAGGTCCCGGCCTACGAGGTCTACGACCGCGCGTTCAACACCGGCAAGGTCGGCTCGGCCGCGTCGCTGGGCATCTGCCTGGCGGCGGTGATCTTCGCGATCTCGTTCGTCATCAATCGTTCGGCCGAGCGGGGTGTCGCCGCCCCGTGATCGCCCGCCGCGAGCAGACGCTCACCTACGCGATCCTCGGCGTCTTCTCGCTGTTCGCGCTGCTCCCGATCGCGGGGATCGTCCTCACCGCGCTGCAGAGCCCCGACAGCGTCAAGTCGTTCGGCGCGTTCGACGGCGTGCACTTCGCCAACTTCTCCAAGGCGTGGGCCGACGGCAACTTCGGCAGCTACCTGAAGTCCAGCGCGATCGTCGCGGTGTCGGTTGTCGTCGTGTCGGCGACGCTGTCGATCATGGCCGGCTATGCGTTCGGGATGATGCGCTTCCGCGGCCGCGAGCTGCTGTTCTACGTCTTCCTGCTCGGGCTCATGGTGCCGACCGAGGCCGTGATCGTGCCGCTGTACTACGACTTCCGCGATCTCGACCTCACCGACACCTACTGGGCGCTGATCCTGCCGCAGTGCGGCCTGTCGATCGCGTTCGGCACGTTCTGGATGCGCGCCTTCTTCCGCTCGGTGCCACGCTCGCTCGTGGAGGCCGCGCGCCTCGACGGCTCGACGAGCTGGGCGACGCTGTGGCGCGTCGTGCTCCCGCTCGGCCGGCCGGCGGTGCTGACGATGATGGTGCTCGTCTTCATGTGGACGTGGAACGAGTTCCTGCTGGCGCTCGTCATGGTCAGCGAGGAGAACCTGCGCACGGCGCCGCTCGGGCTGGCCTTCTTCCAGGGCCGCAACACGTCGGACTTCGCCCTGCTCGCGGCGGGCTCGGTGATCGTCGCGCTGCCGGTGGTCGTCCTCTACGTCTTCCTGCAGCGCCACTTCATCCGCGGCATGCTCAGCGGGGCCGTGAAGGGCTGATGGCCGGCGTCAGCTACTCCGAGGTGACGAAGCGCTTCGGCGCGGTGACCGCGGTCGACGGCACTTTCGGTCGCGATCGCCGACGGCGAGTTCGTGGTGCTCGTCGGTCCGTCGGGATCGGGCAAGACGACCGCGCTGCGGATGCTCGCCGGCCTGGAGTCGATCTCCGGCGGGGAGATCCGCATCGGCGAGCGCATCGTCAACGACATCGCGCCGCGCGAGCGCGACGTCGCGATGGTCTTCCAGGACTACGCGCTGTACCCGCAGATGACGGTCTACGACAACCTCGCCTTCGGGCTGCGCCGGCGCAAGGTCGATCGTGCCGAGATCGAGCGCCGCGTGGCGGCCGCCGCCGAGTCGCTCGAGCTTGGGGCGCTGCTGGGCCGGCGCCCCGGGCAGCTGTCGGGCGGGCAGGCCCAGCGCGTCGCGCTGGGCCGCGCGCTCGTGCGCGAGCCACAGGTCTTCCTGATGGACGAGCCCCTGTCGAACCTCGACGCCAAGCTGCGCGCGCAGACGCGCGGCGAGATCAAGCGGCTGCAGCAGTCGATCGGCACGACCACGGTGTACGTCACACACGACCAGGTCGAGGCAATGACGATGGGCGACCGCATCGCGGTGATGAACGACGGCGTGCTCGAGCAGTGCGGCACCCCCGAGACGATCTACGAGCGGCCGACCAACACGTTCGTCGCCGGCTTCATCGGCAGCCCGGCGATGAGCTTCTTCGCCGCCGCGGCCGGCCCGCGCGACGGCGGCTTCGTCCGGCTCGTGCACGGCGCGCTCGAGCTCGATATCCCGGGTGCGCCGGAGCTGCCGGCCGAGGTGACCGTCGGCGTGCGGCCCGAGGCCGCGCGGGCGTGGGCCGACGACGCCGGGCTCGTCGGCCCCCTGGACGGCGAGGTCGAGTACGTCGAGGCGCTCGGCCGCGAGACGTTCGTCGGCGTTGCGGTCGCCGGCGCGCGGCTCGTCGTCCACCACGACGGGCGCGCGACCGTGCAGCCCGGCGATCGGCTGCGCTTCGGCCTCGTGCCGGAGGGCTTGCGCTACTTCGACCCGGCCAGCGGGCTCGCGCTCGCCGCTCAGCGCAGCACGACGCCCTCGGTCTGACGCAGGCGCTCTTATCGTTTCTTGTGGTCGGCGGCGAGCGGCTCGGCGAGATGTCGCGGTGCTGAGCGATCCTCGGTGAGGATCGGCTCGGCTGAGTACTGCGCGACGTAGATCCGGCGCATGCGGTCGGTGGTGTTGGGGCCGCTGCGGTGAAACAGCGTGCTCGAGAAGCACGCGATGCTGCCCGCGGGCACGATGACTGCGTCACCGGGGTCGTCCCCGAAGTAGCCGATCATGTCGTTGGTGTCCTCGTCGCGTACGTGCTCGACGACGTCGCGGGTGCCGGCGCGCGCGTACGGGAGCAGATAGACGGTGCCGTTGGCTTCGGACACGTCGTCGAGCGCGATCCAGCAGGTGACGTACGGCCGGTGGGGGTATCCGATGAAGCCGGAGTCCTGGTGCCAACCGAACGTCATGCCCTGCTCGGCGGCCTTGACGACGTACTGCTCGTTGAACAGGTACGCGGCGTCGTCTCCGAGAGCCGTTCTTGCGACGTCAGCCATGAGCTCGGAGAACAGGAACCGCTGGACCGCGGGGCTCTTACCGTAGGCGTGCACGAAGTAGCGGCGGCCGCGGTGATCGAGGTCCAGCTTGTCGACGCCGAGCCGGTCCATCTCCCGGTCGCGGTCGTCGATGAAGCGCTGGCATTCACCCCGCAGCACCTCGAGATCGTACGGGGGCACGACGCGCTCGAGGACGAAGAACCCCTCCTCATGGAATTGGCGAGCGTGCTCGAGTGTGATGGGCTCGGATGCGACGGTCACGATGCTCTCCTGTGTGTAGGGCGACCGTCACAGCATCGGCGCGAGGAGCGCCCGTGTCTTCTCGCCGGCTCGCGAGTTCCTATCGTTTCTTGCGATGATCGACGATCTTGGAGTCCGTGCGGGCCAGGATGGGCGCGCGGTTCGACACGCGGCCGGCGACGCACGACAGCGCACGCACCGCCATGCCGAGGTCGAGGTCAATCTCGTGGTGCGTGGCACCGCCTCGTATCTGCTCGGGGAACGCCGCTACGAGCTCACGCCCGGCACGCTGACGTGGCTCTTCCCAGGCCAGGATCACGTGCTGGTCGACGAGTCCGCAGACCACGAGCTGTGGTGGGCGGTCTTCCGGCCCTCGCTGGTGGCTCGAATCGCAACCGCGCCGGACGCGCGACCCCTCCTCCAAGAGAACCCCGTGGGGCGCTTCTCGCGCCGCCTGGACGCTGGCCGGGCGGGCCGCCTCGGGACGCTCTTCCGAGAGGTGCGCGATGCGGACACGCTCGATGACGCGCTCTTCAACGCCGGGCTGGCATACCTGCTGACCCTCGCCTCGCGAGCGTTCCTCGACAGCGACAGCGTCGTCGAGGGCGTCGACGTCCACCCGGCGGTGGAGGCCGTCGCACGTCTGCTGCACGCCGACCCACGCGCAGCCGACCTCGACGCGCTCGCGCGGACCGCGGGCCTGAGTCCCTCGCACCTGAGTCGCCTGTTCAGGGCGCAGACGGGCGTGTCGATCAGCCACTTTCGCAACCAGCAGCGCCTGCAGCGCTTCCTGCAGCTCTATGGCAGGGGGCGGCGCACGACCGCGCTCGCCGCCGCCCTCGAGGCCGGGTTCGGCAGCTACGCGCAGTTCTACCGCGTCTTTCGCGAGCAAACGGGGCGCAACCCGTCGGCCTTGCGCACGGCTGCGACGGACGACGACCTCAGCCCCGATCAGCCCAGCTCGACGCCCTCGATCCCCAGCAGCGTGACCTTGCGGTCCAGGCCGCCGGCGTAGCCGATCAGCTTCCCGCTGGCGCCGATGACGCGATGGCACGGCACGACGATCGGGATCGGGTTGGTGTTGAGGGCCCGGCCGGCGGCGCGCGACGCCTTCGGGTTGCCGGCCTTCGCCGCGACTGCGCCGTAGGTGCTCACGTGGCCGAACGGGATCGCCGCGGTGGCCTTGAGGATGCGGCGCCCCCACGGGCTGGCGAGCGCCCAGTCGATCGGCAGGTCGAAGTCGCGCCGGCGCCCCTCGAAGTACTCGTCGAGCTCGCGGCGCACGTCGTCCAGGCGGCCGGGCGCCTCGAGCATCCGCGGCGAGAGCCTGGCCGCGACCCAGTCGAGCACGCCGTCGGTGCCGCCGAACTGATCGGAGTAGGACAGCGTGACCAGGCCGCGCGGCGTGGCGGCGGCGACGAGCGTCCCGACGGGCGAGTCGACGAGCGCGTAGTGCACGTCGGCCGGCGCGGTGGCCGCGAAGCGCGCGGCGGCGGCGGCCGCTTCGGCCGGATCGAAGGTGGGCGGGGCGAGGCGATCCTCGTTCATGACATCTCCTGTCGCAGCTTGCGCAGCCCCTCGAACGCGTTGCGCCGCGCGGCCTCCTCCGAGGTCCCCATCGCGACGGCGACCTCGGCGTGGCTGAGGTCGCCGGCGAAGCGCAGCAGGACCGCGGCGCGCTGCTTGGGCGGCAGCGCGTGGACGCGCGCCCACACCTCGTCGTCAGCGGGCTCCGGGCCCGCCGGCGCCGCGACCTCGGGAAGGTCGCCGACCGGCACGGCGCGGCGCTTGCGGGCGCGGAAGTGATCGAGCGCCTTGCGGTGCGCGATCGTCAGCACCCACGCGCGCGGGTTGCGCGGCCGCATCCGCGGATAGGCGCGCAGCGCCGCCAGGAAGGTCTCCTGGAAGGCGTCGTCGGCCGCGTCGCGGCCCACGGACGCCACGAGGAAGCGCCACACGTCGTCGCGGTGCGCGTCGAGGAAGCGCTGGAACGGCTCCTGGGGCACGTGACTACAACGCCTCAGGCCGCCGCCTCGTGAGACCTCACAGCGACGCGAGCCGGCGCAGCAGCGGCGCGGCGCGGTAGCGCTCCTCGCCGAGCTCGATGCGCAGGCCGTCGAGCACGGCGAGCACGTGCACGGCGCCGATCGCCTCGCACCACGCGAACGGGCCGCGCGGGTGGTTGAGCCCGAGGACCATGCCGTCGTCGACGTCCTCGCGCGAGCCGACGCCCTCGCCGACGGCGAAGCACGCCTCGTTGACGAGCTGGCAGGCGATCCGGCCGAGCACGAGCCCCGGGCCGTCGCCGACCCAGGCCGTCCGCTTGCCCAGCGCGGCGAAGAACGCCTCGGCGCGCTCGGCGGCCACGTCGGCCGTGCCGTCCCCGCGCGTGAGCTCGACGAGCTCGACCGCGTCCAGCGGCGGCAGGACGTGGAAGCCGACCGCCGCGCCGCCGGCGTCGAGCGCGTGCAGCGAGCCGTCGGCGCACAGCAGCGCCACCGGCCCGCCCTGCAGCGGCGGCCCGTCGGGATCGGCGCCGCAGTCGACCAGCAGCCACGGGACGTCGCCGGCCGCATCGTCCTGGCTGCGCGCGTCGAAGCCCGCCTGCGCGGCGAGCGCGCGCAGCTCCCCGGCCACGTCCAGCTCGCCCGCGACGACGACGACGCGGCCGTCGCCACCGGACGGCTCGGGCGCGGGCGGGTCGTCGGTGCGCTCGCGCGGGTACTCGTACCAGCCGCGCCCGCTCTTGCGGCCCAGGTGCCCGGCGGCCACCATGCGCGCGCTCAGCGGCGAGGGCCGCCAGCGCGGCTCGCCGAAGCTCAGGTCGTGGAAGGACAGCGAGACCTCGTAGCCGGTGTCGATCCCGACGAGGTCCTGCAGCTCGAACGGACCCATGCGAAAGCCGGCCGCGCGAACGATCGCGTCGATCGTCTCGACGTCGGCGACGCGCTCCTGCAGCAGCTTGAGCGCCTCCAGGCCGAAGGGGCGGTTGCAGCGATTGACGAGGAAGCCGGGCCCGTCGGTGGCGTCGATGACGCGCTTGCCCATCGCCCTGCCGGTGGCGCGGGCCACGTCGAGCGCCTCGACGGAGGAGTCGATGCCGGCGATGACCTCGACCAGGCGCATGACCGGCGCGGGGTTGAAGAAGTGCATGCCGACCACGCGGCCGGGGTCGGCGACGGCGCTGGCGATCGCGGTGATCGGGATCGACGAGGTGTTCGAGGCCAGCACGGCGGCCGGCGCGGCCTCGCCGAGCGCTGCGAACAGCTCGCGCTTGAGCTCCAGGCGCTCGGGCGCGGCCTCGATGACGAGCCCGGCGTCGGCGAGCGCGCTCAGGTCGGCGGAGCCGGCGACCGCGCCGGGCTCGCACTCCAGCTGCCCCTTCTCGCGCCAGCGCTCGATCCCGTCGGCGATCTGCGCCAGTCCGCGCTCGAGCGCATCGGGCAGCGGGTCGTGCAGCAGCGTGCGCGCGCCGGTCGCCGCGGCGAGCTGCGCGATGCCGGCGCCCATCGTCCCGGCGCCGACGACGCCGATGACGGCGGGTGCGTCGGTCACGCGCCGGCAAGCTACTAGCCGTCACGCTCGACGTGCACGTCGCCCGACGTCGTCTCGGCGTCGAGGTGACGCGGCGCGTGCGGATCCTCGCGGACGTCGAGATGGCGGTCGCCCGATTCCGATCGCGTCAGCACGGCGTACGTGCGGTCGGGCACCGTGACGTGCACGTCGCCCGACGTCGCCACGGCCCGGACGTTCGTCGCGTCGGTCGCGCGGACGTGGATGTCGCCGCTCGACGTCTGGGCGACGATGTCGGTGGATGGCGCATCGACGTGCACGTCGCCGGAGCTCACGCGCACGCTCAGCCGCCCGCGGACGTCGGTGGCGTGGACGTCGGCCGAGCTGGCCACGAGCCGCACCGCCATGGCGTGCGGGACCTCGAGCACGAACCTGGCCGTGCACTCGTCGCCGAAGAGCTGTACGCCCGAGCAGTCGGCGTCGAGCCGCAGCCGGCCGTCGGCGTAGCCGACGTGGACCTGGGGCCGGCCGAAGACCGACCGGCGCTCCTTGTAGACGAGGCGCACGTCGGAGCGATCGCTGCCCACGACCTCGACGTCGCTGTTGCGCGACGCGACGTCGATCGCCGCGCCGGCCGGCAGGACGCGCGTGCGGGTGGTCGTGTGGTGCGTGAGCCACGAGACCGCACGCGCCGCGCCGGCGGCGAACAGCAGCACCGCGACGGCGATCATCGCGCCGAGCACCGCGCGGGGGATGCCGGGGACGTGCATGCCGTAGACGGTAGGCGTGGAGTGGTCGGTGCACCATGCCGGCAGCCGGCGTGTCGGTGCTGGGGGTGGCCCCAGTGCGAAGATGCCGCACCATGGGCTTCGACCAGTACCACGAGCCGGCCGACGAGCTGCCGGCGCAGACACGGACCTTCGCTCGCCTGTGCGCGTCGCTCACCGAGGAGGCCGAGGCGATCGGCTGGTACGAGCAGCGCCTGGCCGTCGAGCCGGATCGCGACGCGCGGGCGATCATGCGCGACGCGCAGGGCGAGGAGTTCAAGCACTTCTGCATGGACCTCGAGTTCCTGCTGCGGCGCACGCCGCTGTGGCGCGAGATCGCCGAGGGGATCCTCTTCCAGGAGGGCGACATCGTCGAGCACGGCGAGGAGGCCGAGGAGGAGGCCGTCGAGGGCGCCGCGGATCGCGGGGCGCCGCTGGCGGGCAGCACGTCACTTGGCATCGGGAGCCTTAGGGGAGCACGGTCATGAGCCACCTCCTGCGCGAGCACGCGCCGATCACCGAGGCGGGCTGGAGCCTCGTCGACGACGAGGCCCGCGAGCGCCTGACGCCGGCCCTTGCCGCCCGCAAGCTCGTCGACTTCGACGGGCCGCACGGGTGGCAGCACTCGGCCACGAACCTCGGCCGCACCAGCGAGCTGGCCGACGCGCCCGGCGACGGCGTGACGGCGCTGCAGCGCAGGGTCCTGCCGGTGGTCGAGCTGCGCGCGGACTTCTCGCTCTCGCGCGCCGAGCTGCGCGACGGCGATCGCGGCGCCGAGGACGTCGACCTCGAGGCGCTCGACACGGCCGCCCATCGGATCGCGAGCGCCGAGAACCGCGCGGTCTTCCACGGCTGGAAGGCCGCGGGCATCACCGGCATCGCGGAGGCGTCGACGCAGGACCCGATCGCGCTCGGCGAGGACTGCGCGACGTACCCGCGCCACGTCGCCCGCGCGGTCGAGGCGCTGCTGCACGCCGGCATCGAGGGGCCGTACGGCCTCGCCCTCGGGCCCGAGCCGTACACGCGGGTGCTGGAGACCGGTGAGCACGGCGGCTACCCGCTGCTCGACCACCTGCGCAAGATCATCGGCGGGCCGCTCGTGTGGGCGCCCGGGGTGGACGGCGCGGTCGTCGTCAGCCAGCGCGGCGGCGACTTCCTCTACGAGTCCGGCGAGGACTTCTCGATCGGCTACGACAGCCACGACGCCGAGGCCGTCGAGCTCTACCTCGTGGAGAGCTTCACCTTCCGCGTCGCCACGCCGGAGGCCGCGGTGGCGCTGACGCCCTGAGCCGCGCTACGACGGCACCAGCGCGTTGATGCCGGTCGCAGCGCGGCCGATGATGAGCTTCTGGATCTGCGAGGTGCCCTCGTAGAGCGTCGTCACGCGCGCGTCGCGGTAGAAGCGCTCGACCGGGTGGTCGTCGACGTAGCCAGCGCCGCCGTGGATCTGGATCGCGCGGTCGGCGCACCAGCACGCCGCCTCGGTGGCGAAGTACTTGGCGATCGACGTCTCGGTCGTCGACGGCTTGCCGGCGTCCTTCAGCGCGCCCGCGCGGTACACGAGCATCCGCGCCGCGTCGGTGCGCACGACCATGTCGGCGATCATCTCCTGCACGAGCTGGAAGGAGGCGATCGGGCGCTGGAAGGCCTGGCGCTCGGTCGCGTACTTGACCGACTCCTCGACCGAGCCCTGGCAGATCCCGACGCAGCCGGCGGCGACCGAGTAGCGCCCCGAGTCGAGCGCGCTCATGGCGACCTTGAAGCCGTCGCCGACCTGGCCGAGCATCGAGTCGGGGCCGGCCACGATGTCGTCGAGCGCGATCTGCGCGGTGTCCGACGCCCACAGGCCCATCTTGCCCTTGATCTCCGAGGGCTGGTAGCCGGGCTGGTCGGTCTCGACCAGGAAGCAGGCAAGGCCCTTGTGCTTGAGCGCGGGGTCGGTCTGGGCGAAGACGAGCGCGAGCTTGGCGTGGTTGCCCAGCGAGATCCACATCTTCGAGCCGTTGAGCTTCCACGAGCCGTCGTCCTGCGCGACGGCGCGCGTCTTCTGGTTGGCGGCGTCCGAGCCGGTGTCGGGCTCGGTCAGGCCGAAGCAGCCCAGCCACTCGCCCGAGCACAGCTTGGGCAGGTAGCGCTCCTTCTGCTCCTCGGTGCCCCAGCGCAGGATCGTCGAGCACACGAGCGAGGTCTGGACCGAGATCACCGTGCGCATGGCCGAGCAGCCGCGGCCGATCTCCTCGCAGACGATCGCGTAGGTCAGGTAGTCGAGGCCCGCGCCACCGTACTCGCGCGGGACGATCGCGCCGAGGTAGCCCTGGTCGGCGATCTTGCGCACCAGCTCGAGGTCGAAGTGGTGGTTGCGCGAGTTCTCCCCGGCACGCGGCACGATCTCCCTGTCGGTGAACTCGCGGGCGGTCTGCTTGATGAGCGACTGTTCGTCGTTGAGGTCGAAATCCACGCGCTCAGCGTAGTGGGCATGGCGCGGCGCCCGCCGCGTGCCTTGGCGGGCGCCACACCAAGGTCCGGTCAGCTGACCGAGCACCCGGCCGGTCGCTCTGCGGGGACGTCCGGGGACTCGCCGTGCGGAGCGCCGAGGTAGGTCACCACGACGCGGACGCCGTGCCCGCTCTCGTTGCGAGCGAGGTGAACGTGGCTGGCCTGCTCGACGAACGCCTGCCCGGCGTGGACCCGCTGGGGCGCGCAGCCCGGGCTGTCGCTGTCGTAGAGGGTCAGCGTGCCTTCGACGACCGCGACCGCGACCGCCGAGCGATGGCTGTGCCAGCCGAAGCTGGCGCGCGGCGAGAGCTTGGCCGAGGCCACGACGATGTCGCCCGGCTTGGCGACCTCGATCGTGTACGGCTTGGCGACCTTCCCGTCAGCAAGGACGCGCTCCTTGATGCTCGGGTGGTTGGTGGACGCGAACGCGGCTCCCGCGGCGGTGAGCGCCACGACGACCACGCAGAGGACGTACTTCATGCGATTGCGTCCTACTCGGGTGGCCGCACGCTCGCAGCGGCCTCTGCGCGGGCTCTCATGCCGGGCCCAACGCTTGTGTGAGCCGGTCCGGCGCCATACCCTCGCGACGTGGAGCCGTCGGAAGGGGATGGCCTCGGGATTCGGCTGCTGGGGGCGTTCGCTGTCCGGGTGGCTGGCACGCCCGTGCCCGATGGAGCCTGGCGGCTGCGCCGGGCGAAGAGCCTCGTCAAGGCGCTCGCGCTCGCGCCCGAACGGCGGCTGCACCGCGAGCAGGTGGTGGAGCTGCTGTGGCCGGGCGGGGAGCCGGTCGGCAACGGGTTGCACCAGGTGCTCTACAGCGCGCGGCGCGCGCTCGGTGCGGGCGAGCACCTGCTGCTGCGCGACGACGTCATCGTGCTCGCGGGCGACGACGTCTGGATCGACGTCGACGCCTTCGACGCCGCGGCGGCCGCTGCGCGCCATGCGCGGACGATCGACTCCTATCGCGCGGCATCGGACCGGTATGCCGGCGAGCTGCTGCCGGAGGACCGCTACGAGGACTGGACCACCGCGCGGCGTGAGTCCTTGCGCGAGACCCACCTCGCCCTGCTTGTCGAGCTGGCCGAGCTGCAGGCCGGGGCCGACGACGTCGGTGGCGCGATCGCGACGCTGCAGCGAGCCGTGGTCGAGGACGAGCTGCACGAGGTCGCGCACCGCGCGCTGATCCGCCTCTTCGCGCAGGACGGCCGCCGCCAGCAGGCGCTGTCGCAGTACCAGCAGCTGCGTGAGGTGCTGCGCCGCGAGCTCGCGGCGGATCCGGATCCGGAGACGCGACGGCTCTACCGCGAGATCCTGGCCGGCCAGCACGAGCACGAGCCCGAGGCCGTCGCGGCTGCGGCGAGCGGCCTCCCGCACCAGCTCACGAGCTTCGTCGGTCGCGAGCGCGAGCTCTTCGAGCTCGAAGGCCTCCTCGGCCACACGCGACTGCTGACGCTCACCGGCCCGGGGGGCGCCGGCAAGACGCGGCTCGCGCTCGAGCTGGCCGCGCGCCGCGAGCGCGACTTCGAGGCCGGGGCGCGCGTCGTCGAGCTCGCGCCGATCGCCGATTCCGCGCTCGTCGTCGAGGAGACCGCTGCGGCGTTCGGGGTCCAACCGCGCTCCGACGGCGAGCTCGTCGACGCCCTCGCGGCGCAGATCGGCGAGCAGCGCCTGCTGGTGGTGCTCGACAACTGCGAGCACCTGATCGACGCGTGCGCACGGCTCGCGGACGGCCTGCTGCGCGCGTGCCCGAACCTGCACATGCTCGCCACCAGTCGGGAGCGGCTGCGCATCGATGGCGAGGTCTCCTGGCGCGTTCCCCCGCTGTCGCTGCCCCAGCTCTGTGAGGACCCGGCCGAGCTCGAGCGCTCGGAGGCCGCGGCCCTGTTCTGCCAGCGCGCCGCGCAGGCCGCGCCCGGCTTCGCGCTGACGGGGGAGAACGTCGCTGCGGTCGGGGAGATCTGCCGGCGCCTGGACGGCATGCCACTGGCGCTCGAGCTGGCCGCAGCGCGCGCTGCGGCGCTGTCTCCGGCCCAGATCGCCGAGCGCCTGGGCGACGCGCTGACGCTGCTGCAGGCCGGAAGCCGCGCCGGGCTCACCCGCCAGCAGACGCTGCGCGCGACGCTCGCCTGGAGCCACGACCTGCTCTCCGAGCCCGAGCGCGTGCTCTACCGCCGGCTCGGCGCCTTCGCCGGGAGCTTCGGCGTCGAGGCGGTCGAGGGCGTCTGCACCGGCGCCGAGGTCGGCGCAGGCGAGGCGCTCGACCTGCTCGTCAGGCTGGTCGACAAGTCGCTCGTGCAGGTCGAGCCGACGCGGTTCGGGCACCGCTACCGGGTGCTGGAGACCGTCCGGCAGGACGCGCGCCAGCGCATGGGCGACGCGCAGGAGCGCCATCGCATCGACGCCGCGCATCGCGCGTGGTACCTGGCGCTCGCCGAGGCGGCCGATCGCGACGTCGATCCGGTCGTGGCCGCCGAGTGGCCCGCCGAGCGCCTGGAGCTCGAGCACGACGACCTGCGCACGGCGCTGGCGTCGGCGATCCGCGACGACCCGCCGGCCGCGCTGCGCCTGGCGAACGCGGTGTGGTGGTGGTGGATGGCCCGCGGCTACTTCGTCGAGGGCGCGCGCTGGCTCGACGCGGCGCTCGCCGCGGCGCCCGAGCCAACGCCGCAACGTGCCCGGGCGCTGCTGGCGCTGGGCGGGATCGAGGTGCGCCGCAGCCGTCCCGGCCCGGTGGTGGACCTCGGCACCGCGGCGCTCGAGATCGTCCGCCGTGGAGGCGACCGGCGGGCCGAGGCGCGCGCGTTGGAGCGGCTGGCCGTGCTGGCGCTGGGCGGCTACGACTGGGAGGTGGCCGACCGGGCGCTGGAGGACGGCCTCGCGGTCGCGACGGAGGCCGCCGACGAAGCGGCCGTCGTCGCCGTCAAGCAGGCGCAGGCGGTGCGGCTCGGCTGCGTGGGCGAGAACGCGCACGCACGCGCGCTCCTGGAGGAGGCGCTGGCGCTGCTCGACGAGATCCCCGACGAGCGCGGCCCCGTGTTCTGGGCCTTGCACATCTCACCGGTGGTCGTTCCCGCGGGCCCCGGCGGGGCGCCGCGGGTGTACTTCGAGGACACGTACTGCCTGTTCAGGGCGGTGCGCAGCGACGCCGCGACGGGCTACGTGCTGTGCAACATCGCCGAGACGTGGCGTGCGGACGGCGAGCACGCGTCGGCGCGCGCGGCGCTCGACCGTGCGCTCGAGCGCTTCCGCGCGCTCGACGACGAACAGGGCGTCGGCGTCGCGCTCAACGCGCTCGGCAGCCTCGCGCGGTCGACCGGGGAGTTCGACGCCGGCCGCGAATGGTTCGACGAGGCACTTGCGCTGCGCCGCGCCGCCAGGGACGTCCGCGAGGTGGCGATGACGCTGATGGGCATGGGACTTCTCGCGCTGCACGCCGGCGACGGCGACGAGGGCCGGCGGCTGATCGACGAGGCGCACGCGACCTACGTCCGCATCGACGACGGGCCCGGCATCCAGGGCGTGCCGCTGAACCTGGGAGCGTTCGAGCTCGACCACGGCGACCCCGAGCGCGCTTACGCGCTGCTCGAGCGGTGCGTCGAGGTGTCTCGCGCGCAGGGCATCGGCCGCCATCGCGGCTGGGCGTCTGCCGAGCTCGCCGAGGCGGCGATCGCGCTCGGCGACGGCGATCGCGCCGGGCCCGCGATCGACGATGCCTCGGCGCTGTTCGAGGCCGCCGGCGATCGCCGTGGCGTGCGCCGCGCGGCGGCGCTGAGCGAGCGCCTCGGCGCTCTCGCCCCTGTGGATTGAGCCGGTGCTGAGTGGGCGTTGAGCCGCCGGACCTAGGCTCGCGTCTCCCAATCTGAGAAGGAAGGCACCATGGCAACCGAGGAACTGACCCACGCGCCGCTTGCCGGGGGATCGATCGCAGAGCTCGCGCAGGCGCTGCGCGGCGAGGTCATCACCCCCGGCGACGCCGGTTACGACGACGCGCGCTCCATCTGGAACGGCGCGCACGACCGCCGGCCGGCGCTGATCGTGCGCTGCGCGGGCGTCGCCGACGTCATGCGCGCCGTCGAGTTCGCGCGCAGCGAGGAGCTGCTCGTCAGCGTCCGCGGCGGCTCGCACAGCATTCCCGGCTTCTCCACCAACGACGGCGGCATCGTCATCGATCTCGGCCCGATGAACGGCGTGCGGGTGGATCCCGGGGCGGGCACCGCCGTCGCCCAGACCGGCCTGACGTGGGCGCAGATGGACCACGAGACGCAGGCCTTCGGGCTGGCGACGACGGGCGGCCTCGTGTCGAGCACCGGGATCGCCGGCTTCACGCTCGGCGGCGGCGTCGGCTGGCTGATGCGCAAGCACGGCCTGGCCGCCGACAACCTGATCGGCGCCGACGTCGTGACCGCCGACGGGCGCCTCGTGCGCACCAGCGAGGACGAGAACCCCGAGCTGCTCTGGGGCCTGCGCGGCGGCGGCGGCAACTTCGGCGTCGCGACGTCGCTGGAGTACCGGCTGCACCGCGTCGGGCCGACCGTCACGGCGGGCGTCGTCTTCTACCCCGGCGACCGCGCCGCAGAGATCCTGCGCTTCTACCGCGACTGGGTCGACGAGGCGCCCGACGAGCTCACGACGCTCGCCAACCTGCTCACCGCGCCGCCGGCGCCGTTCCTGCCCGAGGAGTGGCACGGCAAGAAGCTCATCGCGCTCATCGGGATGCACTGCGGGTCGATCGAGGACGGCGAGCGCGCCGTGCGGCCGCTGAAGGAGCTCGGCGACCCGGTCGCCGACCTCATGGGCCCGCTGCCCTACACGGCGATGCAGAGCCTGATCGACCCGCTGTGGGGCCCGGGCGCCCACAGCTACATGAAGGCCGGCTTCATGGGAGGCCTCGACGATGCCGCGATCGACACGCTGATCAAGTACCACCAGGGCTCGGTCTCGCCCAAGAGCGAGATCCACGTCCACCACATGGGCGGCGCGGTTGCGCGCGTGCCCGCTGCCGCGACCGCGTTCGGCGATCGCAGCGCGCCGTTCCTGCTCAACGTCATCGCCAGCACGTTCACGGCCGACGGCTACGACGCGACGGTGGCGTGGGCGCAGGAGCTGCACGCGTCGATGACGCCGTCGCTCACCGGCAACAGCTACGTCAACTTCCTCTCCGCCGAGGGAGACGACCGCGTGCGCGCGGCCTACGGCTCCAACTACGACCGGCTCGTGGCGCTCAAGGACGAGTACGACCCCACGAACCTCTTCCGCCTCAACCAGAACATCGCGCCCAGCGCGTAAGACCGGGGGTTGCCGGCGCCCGCCGCCCATGTGGCGGCGGGCGCAGGCGTGCGTAAACTCGCCTCCCGGTGGATCCCTTCGCGCTGATCATGCTCGGCGGGGTGGCCGGGCTCGTGATCGTCCTGCTCCTGCTGGGGCGCTTCTATCCCGGCTCGGGAGCCCAGCAGCTCGACTGGCGGCCGACGCGCTCGGTCGAGGTCGAGGTCCAGAACGAGATCGACGACGTCGACCAGATGCGCGAGGCGGTCAACCGCCGCCGCCGCGCCCGCGGCGAGGCCGAGCTCACCGAGGACGACATCCGCGCGCGCATGGCCGAGGACCAGGCGGAGATCCGTCGCCTGCGCGGCGAGGGCACGTGAGGGCCCTCATGGTCGGCGGCGGCTGCCGCGGCCTGCAGCTCGCGCGCGCGCTCGTGGCCGACGGCCACGCCGTGCGCGCCGTGACGCGCACCGAGGGCCGCCGCGCGGCGATCGAGTCCGCCGGCTGCGAGTGCTGGATCGGCGACCCCGACCGCATCGGGACGCTGCGCTACGCGCTGGACAACGTGACCGTCCTGATGTGGCTGCTGGGGACCGCAACCGGCCCGAACGTCGCCGACCTGCACGGCTCGCGGCTGCGAATGATGCTCGAGAAGACGACCGACACGACGGTGCGCGGGGTGCTCTACGAGGCGTCCGGCACGGTCGGGTCGGACGCCCTCGCGTCCGGCGCCGCCGAGCTTGCGCGCGCGCAGGCGCTCAACGAGATCCCGGGCGCGCTGCTGGAGGCGGATCCGCGCGACGCGGACGCGTGGGTGAACGCCGCGCGCGACGCGATCGACCATCTCCTGACCGTCGATCGCGGCTCGGCTAGACTGGGTATCGAGTAAATACCCTAAAGCCGACTGGATTTCTTTCGAAGAAGGAGGGCGAGCGTGGCTGGCTACGCGAAGGACGTGCTGGTCGACACCGAATGGGTCGAGCAGCATCTGGACGACCCGTCGATCCGCATCGTCGAGGTCGACGAGAACCCGGCGCTCTACGCCGACGCCCACGTCCCGGGCGCGATCGGGCTCGATTGGAAGACCGACCTGCAGGACCAGGTCAGGCGCGACTTCCTGGGCGCGGAGGACTTCGGGGCGCTGTTCGGGTCGCGCGGGATCTCCAACGAGCACACGATCGTCCTGTACGGCGATCGCAACAACTGGTTCGCCGCCTACACCTACTGGTACCTGAAGTACTACGGCCACGACAAGGTCAAGCTCGTCAACGGCCCGCGCGAGAAGTGGATCGCGGAGAACCGCCCGACGACGACCGAGGTGCCCTCGCACGAGCCGGCGACGTTCACGGCGCAGCCGGGCGACGGCGCGATCCGCGCCAAGCGCGACGACGTGCTCGGGGCGCTGGACAACGGCAAGCGCCTGGTCGACGTGCGCTCGCCCCAGGAGTTCTCCGGCGAGCTCATCGCGATGGCGGGCTACGAGCAGGAGGGCGCCCAGCGCGCCGGGCACATCCCCGGCGCCAAGTCGGTGCCGTGGGCGCAGGCGGTCACCGAGGACGGGACGTTCAAGTCGGCCGACGACCTGCGCGCCCTGTACACCGAGAAGGGCGTGCTGGCCGGCGAGCCGATCATCGCCTACTGCCGCATCGGCGAGCGCTCGGCGCACACGTGGTTCGTGCTGCACGAGCTGCTCGGCCACGACGACGTCAAGAACTACGACGGCTCGTGGACCGAGTGGGGCAGCCTCGTCGGCGTTCCGATCGAGAAGGACGTCTAGCTCAGGCGAGGTCTTCGGGAAGGCGATCGAGCAGGTCGCCCACCATGCGCGCCGTGGCGCCCCAGATCAGATCGTCGCCGATGACGTAGACGTCGGTGCGAAACGGGACGCCGCGGCGCACCAGGCGCCGGCGCTCGTAGCCCGCGCGCAGGGCGCGCAGCGGCAGCTCGAGCACCTCGGCGACCTCGGTGGCCGATGGGCGCCAGGCCCGGCCAGGCTCGATGAGCCCGACGAAGGGGTACACGGCGTAGTTCGTCGCGATCGTCGGCGTCGGCTGCAGCGCGCCGACGATCTCGACCGCGCGGCCGGGCAGGCCGATCTCCTCCTCGGCCTCGCGCAGGGCGGTCAGCCGCAGGTCGGTCTCGTCGTCGTCCTGGCGGCCGCCGGGGAACGAGATCTCGCCGGGGTGGCGGCGCAGGTCGTCGCGCCTGCGGGTGAAGACGGCGTGCAGCTCGCCGTCGGAGACGTAGAGCGGCACGAGCACGGCCGCGTCGATGCGCCCGTGGACGTCGAGCGCCGCGGCCTCCGCGGCGTCGAGGAGAACCGAGCGCAGCCTGCGCGCGAGCTCAGTGCGCGAGCGAGACGCGCTCGACACGCTCGTCAAACATGACCTCGCCGTCCAGCGTGCGGTGCACCGGGCACTTGGCGGCGATGATGCGCAGGCGCTCCACCTGCTCCTCGCCGAGCGACTCGGGCAGGCGCAGGACGATGCCGAAGCGAGTGGGGCAGCCGCGCTCGGCGGGCGTGTACTCGCAGACGACCTCGACGCCGCCGATGTCCCAGCCCTTGCGCGTCGCGTACATCTCCATCGTGACGGCGGTGCAGGACGCCAGGCTCGCGGCCAGCAGCTCCTGTGGGCTCGGTCCCGTGTCGCTGCCGCCCGTGTCCGTGGGCTCGTCGATGCTCAGATCGTGGCTGCGGACCCGCACGACGTGCCGGTAGCCGCTGTCACGAGTCGCGGTCGCCTTCATCCTGTTCAAACCTCCTGCCTCCCGTTATAGCAGTGGATTGAAGAGCAACCCGGTAGGAACCTTGGGGAAGAAGTAGGTCGACTTGGGGGGCATGTTCACCCCGGCGGCGGCGATGTCGCGTACCTGCTGGACCGGGGTCGAGCGCAGGAAGAAGGCCGCGTCGTACGCGCCCGAGAGCACGAGCTGCAGCGCTTCGTCGTCGGTGCGGCTGTAGCCCAGGCCCTTGAGGTGGGCGATGTCGTCCTCGCTGAGGCCCAGCGGGCCGTTGAGCACGAGCGCCTCGAGCACCGCCGTGTCGAGGTGGCGGTAGGCCTCGGGCATCTGCGCGAGCGCGCGATCGGCGATCGCCTGGTCCTTCAGCGTCAGGCGGAAGGCGCGCTTGAAGAACGAGTCGATGTAGCCCATGGTCAGCGGGCCGTCGCCGTCGGGCGGGCGCAGGTCGGCCTGATCGATCTCCTCGACGGTGAACAGCTCGCGCAGCGTCGAGCCGAGCGCCTCCTGGGTCTGGGGCGTCGTGTCGCGGATGAGGCGGTGGGTGGGGAAGACGGTGAGGCCCTCGTCCTGCAGCGCGACCAGGCACATGAGCACGTAGCGGTGCTCGCCCTCGCCGCCGATCTCGTCGGCGTAGACGCGCGCGGTCTCGTAGCGGTGGTGGCCGTCGGCGATGAGCAGCTCGGCGCCGGTCAGCGCCCCCTGGAACGCCGCGATCGTCGGGGGGTCGCTCACGCGGCCCAGGCGGTTGACGGTGCCGTCGTCGTCGGTCACCTCGCCGAATGGCTGCGCGGCCCGCAGCACCTTCGCCGCCGCGCCCGACGGGTCGTCGTACAGGCTGAAGATGGGCGAGAGGTTCGCCTTCGTTGCCCGCGTGAGCCTGAGGCGGTCCTCCTTGGGCCCGGGGTGCGTGCGCTCGTGCGGGCGGATGCGCCCAGGGCCGTAGTCCTCGACGCGCACGCGCGCGAAGACGCCGTGGCGCGTCAGCGCGCGCCCGTCGGGGCCGGTGTAGTCCTGCGTCAGCGTCCACAGCGCCGGCTCGGCGTCGCGGACGATCGCCCTCTCCTCGCGCCAGCGCTCGAGCGTCGCGGCGGCGTTGGCGTACGGATCCGGCTCGCCCTCGGGCAGGTCGATGCGCACCACGTTGTAGGGCGAGCGCGCGGCCAGCCGGGCCCGCTGCTCGGGGTCGATGACGTCGTAGGGCGGCGCGGCGACGTCGCCCAGCGCGCCCACCTTGGCGAGGTCGTAGTGCAGGGCCTGCAGGGGCTGGACGTCGGCCATGGGCGGCCAGCGACCCTAGCAGCGGCGCCGCCGTTGGCTGTGGCGGCTGCGCATGAGCCATGCGGGGCGTGGTCGTCCGCGCGGGGCTCGGCGGCGGTTCGTGGCCAGGGCAATGAGGGGGAGAAGCCGTTGTCGTGGCGCTGCCGTCGCGTCGTGCCTCGTCGCGGGCGTCGCTTCCGCCGGGCCACACGCCCGCTGCGCGAGCGGGCCGTGTGCGTGTTTCACAACACTTTCGTCCCGGCCGCCGGGGGCGCCCTCGCGAACCGTGGTCGATTGGTGTTGCCATGAGGCTGTTGCGTAAGGGTCGGCCTCACGCACCGATTCGGTGTGTTTGGGTGTGCTGCGAAGACCCGAGCTCGGGGCGGCGGTAGATTGCCGGCACGTGGGAGGAGGTTCTCGCGGGTCGCCCGGAGCATCGCCAGCAGTTGGTGGCTGTCATTGGGGCTGGTGGTGACGTCGGCGGCGAGAATCACCCTGCCCTCCCCGACGACCGCCTGGGCGTTGTAGGCCTGCACGTGCGCGCCGCGGTCGCGCATGATCCGGCTATCGGGGTCGGTGATGTTGCGCTTGGCGTCGGCGGGCGGCTCGGGACCCGGCCCGTCGCCCGGTGGGCGCCCCCTCGGGTTGCGGCCGGTCCGCTCGCGGTGCTCGGCGCGGCGGGCGAGCATCGCCTCATGCTCGGCCACGCGCGCGGCCTGCTCGGCCTCAAGCTCGCGCTTGGCGCACTCCAGCCGCTCGCGGCGCGTGACCGGATCCGTCAGTTCCTGCGGGACTTCGTCGCCGCGCGCCTGGCCGAACCGGGCGTCCTCCTCGGCGTCGGTCTCGTCGGCCTCGGCCAGGATCCGGTCGACCTCCTGGCGGATCTTCTCGTAGGTCCGGTTGGCCGAGATGCCGGACAACCCACCCACAGATCCGGTGCGTCGAACTGTGATGGGACGACCCATGCTCAGGGCGGCCGAATATGGCCGACAAGTGGGACGAGAACGCCGTCAGAGCGATAGATCGCGATCCGTCTCCCACCCGTTAGGTTCCGAAGCTTTTCGGACCCCCTTGTGCAACAGCCTCCATACAACACCTATCGACCACGCTTCGAAGGAGCGCTCTGACAGGTGTTGCAGAACACGTGCGCCCTGCACCAACACATGCGCCCCTCTGCGCAGCCGCACGCGACGAGGCACGACGCCACGGTGGCGTCCCCACAAGCGGCTTGTTCCCCTCGGTGCCCGGCCGCGCAGCGCCGCAACACGCCGCGCTACCCGCGGACCCTTCGCCCGAAGTCGGTGACGTACGTCCCGCCCGGCTCGTCCGGGCCGAGCGCCGCCGGCGCGCCCTCGGCGATCCCGATGCCGACGTCGCGGAAGCGCGCGTCGAGCAGGTTCGCGCGGTGATCGGCCGAGTGCATCCAAGCGCGGACGGTCGCGCGCGGGGTGGCCAGCGGGCCGCTGCCCCACGCGAGGTTCTCGCCGACCGACCACGAGCTGACGTCGCGCAGGTAGCGCGACGAGCGGATGCGCGACATCATCGTCGAGCCGCCGGGCGAGGTGTGGTCGAAGAAGCGCTCGCGCACCATCGCGCGCGCGTAGCTGCTCGCGACGCGGGCAAGCGCCGGCTGGGGCTGCAGCCGCGCGAGGCCGCGCGCGCCGCGCTCGGCGTTCATCAGGCACAACGTCGCCGCCCGCAGACGCGCCTGCGACACCTGCCCGGGCAGCGCGTCGGCGTCCTCGCAGCGGTCGCTCGCCCGCGCGGGCGCCGGCGCCGCGACGAGGGCGAGCGCGAGCAGGGCGACGCAGCTGCGACGGGACCGGAGACGCATGGCGGACACCAGCCACCTCGGCGCGTCGCGCCGCCGCGCTTGAGCGCTGCACGCCGAATTCCGACGGGTGTACGACGAGCCGCGCCATACTTGTCCTTGTCGGGGCGTAGCGCAGTCTGGCTAGCGCGCGGCCTTTGGGTGGCCGAGGTCCCCGGTTCGAATCCGGGCGCCCCGACCTCGCCGGGACCACGTGGTCTCGGCTTGCCCCCGTAGCTCAGTGGACAGAGCGGCTGCCTTCTAAGCAGCGGGTCGGAGGTTCGAGTCCTCCCGGGGGCGCCTAGCCGTTTTCCGCCGCTGCGGGCCGGGTAGGAGACGGCCACCCCGGTCCTCCCAGTCCGAGCCAGATCGTCTCCAGGAGGACCCGCCTCGTGAGTCCAACTCCCGCTGCGCCGGCAACCGTCCAGCCCGTCGATCGAGAGCGCCACCGAGTCGATCGCGAGCTCTTCCGGCGCCTTGCGGACACGGGCGATCGGGTGGATCGCGATCTGCTGGTCGAGCGCTTCCTGCCGCTCGCGCGCAGCCTCGCGGGACGGTTCGCGTCGCGCGGCGAGGCCTTCGAGGACGTCTTCCAGGTCGCCTGCGTCGGGCTCGTCAAGGCCATCGATCGCTTCGACGCCGAGCGCGGCGGGGCGTTCTCCTCGTTCGCCGTGCCGACGATCACGGGCGAGATCAAGCGCTACTACCGCGATCGCACGTGGACGGTGCACGTGCCGCGCGACCTGCAGGACCTCGCGCTGAAGGTCGGGCGCGCCGCCGAGGCGCTCGAGCGTGAGCTCGGGCGCAAGCCGACGGTCCCGGAGATCGCCGAGCGGCTGGGGGTCGGCGTCGAGGACGTCCTCGAAGGGCTGCAGGCGGCCCACGCCAAGCGCGCACGGTCGCTCGACGCGCCGGCGCGCGAGCAGAGCACCGAGACGCCCACCACGCTCGGCGCGACGCTGGGCGTCGACGAGGACGGCTTCGACGACGTCGAGCGCCGCGAGACGCTGCGGCGCCTGATGGTCGTGCTCTCGGCGCGCGAGCGCCTCGTGCTCTGGCTGCGCTTCGAGCAGGACATGACGCAGCAGGAGATCGGCGAGCGCATCGGCGTCAGCCAGATGCAGATCTCGCGGATCCTGCGCGAGGCGATCCGCAAGCTGCACGACCACGCGCTCCATCAGGGGCTCGCGGTTGGCGCGCGCGAGCCCGCCCTGAGCATGTCCTGAGCCGACCGCCGCCGGGCGCGGCGCGATAGTAGGCCCGATGACATGGCCGGCAGGCTCGCTGCGCGCGCTCGTCCCGGAGGTCCTGCGCACCGAGCAGCAATTCCGGCTGCTGTTCGCCGGCCAGGTGCTGTCGCTCGTCGGCGACCGGGTGATGCTCGTGGCGCTGCCCTTCGCCGTGCTCGAAGCCGGCGGCGGGATCGGCGCGGTCGGCCTGGTGGTCGGCGCCCAGCTCGTGCCGTTCCTCGTGTTCGCAGTGGTGGGCGGGGTGGTGTCTGATCGCACGGACCGCCGGCTGGTCCTCGTGACCTCCGACGTGGCGCGGCTCGTCGTGCAGGCCGTGGGCGGCGCGCTGCTGCTGGCCGATGCGGCGAGCCCGCTGACGCTCGGCGTGCTCGCCGCGCTGTACGGCACCGCGGACGCCTTCTTCCAGCCCGCGTTCACCGGGCTGCTGCCGCAGACGGTCTCGCACCCCGGCCAGCTGCAGCCGGCCAACGCGCTGCGCGGCCTGAGCTTCTCGGTGTCGAGCATCGCCGGCCCGGCGCTGGCGGGCGTGCTCATCGGCACGATCGGCGCGGGCGCGGCGATGCTCTTCGACGCCGGCTCGTTCGCGGTCAGCGTCGCCTGCCTGGTGCGCCTGCGCCCGCGGGTGGCAGCAGAGGCGACCGAGGAGACGCCGCCCGCGTTCCTGGACGCCGTGCACGCCGGCTGGCGCGAGGTGCGCTCGCGGCGGTGGATCCTCGCCGGCCTCGGCGCGATGTGCGCCTACCACGGGATCGTCCTGCCGGCGGTGTTCGTGCTCGGGCCGGTCACCGTGTCCGAGCGCGTCGGCGGCCCGGGCGCGTGGGCCGCGGTCGTCGTGTCGTTCGGCATCGGCTCGGTGCTCGGCGACCTGCTGCTGCTGCGCATCCGCCCGCGCCACGCGCTGCGGGTCGCGGGCATCGCACTGATCGCGGCCTCCTGCCAGGCCGCCGTCTACGGCTCGGGGCTCGGCCTGGTCGGGATGTGCGTCCTCCAATGCGGCGCCGGCGTGGGCGTGACCGCGTTCTTCACGCTCTGGGAGGTCTCGCTGCAGGAGCACGTGCCGGGCGAGGCGCTGTCGCGGGTCAGCTCGTTCGACTACCTGTCGGCGACCGCGCTGATGCCGGTCGGCACCGCGCTGGCCGGCCCGCTCGCCGCGGCGCTCGGCACGCAGGCCACGCTGGTGGGGATGAGCGTCATCGGCGTGGCCTGCGCGCTGGCCTTCCTCAGCGTGCGCGAGGTGCGCGAGCTGCCGCGTGGCGCGGAAGCTCAACCAATTGGTTGACAATCCCGCGGTCCTGCTCTAAGTTCAACCAAATGGTTGAGGGATTGACCGAGATGGACGCGGTGTTCCACGCGCTCGCGCACGGCGCGCGGCGCGACATGCTCGGGCGCCTGGCCGGCGGCGCGCTGACCGTCGGCGAGCTGGCCGAGCCGCTGACGATGTCGCTCGCGGCGGCGTCGAAGCACGTCAAGGTCCTCGAGGGCGCAGGCCTCGTGCGTCGCACGATCGACGGCCGGCGCCACGTCTGCCGTCTGGACCCCGCGCCGCTGGCGTCCGCGTCTGCGTGGCTGGCCTTCTACGAGCAGTACTGGACGCAGAGCCTCGACGCCCTTCAAGCCCTCTTGACGGCCGAATCCGACCCCGACAGGGAGCAGCGATGACCACCATGACCGAAGTCCGCCTGCAGCGAACGATCCCCGCCACCCCCGACCGCGTCTACCGCGCGTGGCTGGAGCCCGAGGTGCTGCGCCGCTGGCTTGCGCCCGGCGAGATGACCGTGACGCGCGTGGAAGGCGACGAGCGCGTCGGCGGCGCCTACCGCATCTGGCAGGCGAGCCCCGAGGGCGACGACGTCGGCGGGTTCGAGTGGGAGCTGGTCGAGCTCGTCCCCGCCGAGCGGATCGTCTTCCTGTGGCGCTTCGTCGGCGCCGACCGCCAGGCCGATCCTGCGCTCGACTCGCGGCTGACCGTCACCCTGCGCGAGGCGCCCGGCGGCGCCACCGAGCTGACGCTCGTGCACGACCGCCTCGACGCGTTCGCCGCCGCGATGCCCGACGTCGCCGAGCTGGTGGGCCCGGGCTGGGGGATGGCGCTCGACAAGCTGCCGGCGGCGCTGGGCGCCTAGTCGCCGCCGAACTCGTCGACCACGCTCAGGAGGTCGCGGAGGTAGAGCAGGTGCTCGCGCATCGCTCGCTCCGCGGCCACCGCGTCGCCGTGCTCGATCGCGCGCAGGACGTCCTGGTGCTGGCCGAGCAGGGTCGACTCGACGACGGCGGGCTTCAGGCGCTCCTGCAGCCTCGGCGCCAGCACGTCGACGACCCAGGCCATGAAGGCGCCCGAGAGGCGGTTGCCAGCCGCCGCGGTGATGCGGCGGTGCAGCTCGCGGTCGAGCTCGCTGAAGCGCTCGGAGTCCGTGCCCGCCGCCTTGGCCTGGGCGACCAGCTCGCCCAGCCGCCGGACGTCCTCCTCGGTCGCGCGCTGCGCGGCCAGGCCGGCGAGCGGGATCTCCACGAGCATCCGTGCCTCGAGCAGCTCGTCGAGGTCGACGGCGTCGGCGGCGAGCATCGAGGCGACGCTGTCGCTGACGCTCATCGCGATGCCCTCCTCGACGGTCGCGGCCACGAAGATGCCGCCCCCGGGGCCCTTCGAGGCGCGGATCAGGTGCGCGCTCGACAGCAGGCGCAGCGCCTCGCGCAGCGTCGGGCGGCTGACCCCGAACCGGCGCGCGAGGTCCTCCTCGCGGCCCAGCCGGTCGCCCGGCTGCAGGCGCTCGCGCTGCATGAACGCGCGGATCTCGTCGGCGACCGTCTCGCTCGCGCTGCGGCGGGCTGCGTGCGGGCCCTTCGACACGTCAGACAATATTCACACCTGGCGCAGGCCGGTGTAGTTCTCGGCCAGCGACGTCGCCATCGCCTTCGAGCTCGTGACGTAGCGAAGCTGCGCGAGCTGCAGCTGGATGCCGAACGGATCGGCGTCCGGCGGCCGGTGGAGCATCGTCGTCATCCACCACGAGAAGTGCTCCGCGCGCCAGACGCGGCGCAGGCATTGCGCCGAGTATCCGTCCAGCAGCGCCCTCGATCCCGTCCGGTACCACTGCACGAGCGCCTCGGCCAGCACGCGCACGTCGTGGATGGCCAGGTTGAGGCCCTTCGCGCCCGTCGGCGGCACGATGTGGCCGGCGTCTCCAGCGAGGAAGAGGTTGCCGTATTGCAGCGGCTCGCAGACGAAGCTGCGCATGCCGGTGACGCCCTTCTCGAGGATCGGCCCCTCCTCCAGCGACCAGCCGTCGACGGCGGTGCGCAGCTGCAGCTCCTCCCAGATGCGCTCGTCGGGCCATTCGTCGATGTCCTCGTCGTGCTCGACCTGCACGTAGTAGCGCGACAGCTGCGGCGAGCGCAGCGACAGCAGCGCGAAGCCGCGCTCGCTGTGGGTGTAGACCAGCTCGTCCATCGACGGCGCGACCTCGGCCAGGATCCCGAGCCATCCGTACGGGTACTCGCGCTCGAACGTGCGCAGGACGCCGCCGGGGATCGACGGCCGGCAGACGCCGTGGAAGCCGTCGCAGCCCGCGATCACGTCGCATTCCAGCTCCTCGGTTCCGCCCTGGCGCGAGAAGGCGATCCGCGGGCGCTCGGACTCGAGGTCGCGCACGGCGACGTCCGAGACCTCGAAGATGAGGGGCAGCTCGGCGGCCAGCCGCGCGGCGATCAGGTCCTTGACGACCTCGGTCTGGCCGTAGATGACGATCCCGCGGCCGCCCGTCAGCTCGCTCATCGGCACGTGGTGGCGCTCGCCGTCGAACTGCAGGTAGATGCCGCCGTGCACGATCCCCTCGCGGTCCATCCGCTCGCCGACGGCGGCGTCGCGCAGCAGGTCGACCGTGCCCTGCTCCAGGACGCCGGCGCGGATGCGCTTCTCGACGTACTCGCGCGTGCGGCTCTCGAGCACCACCGACCCGATCCCCTCACGCGCCAGCAGCTGCGCGAGCGTGAGCCCGGCCGGCCCGGCGCCGACGATCCCGACCTGGGTCCGCATCAGCCGCAAGCGTAACCCAGGCGTCAGAACTGCTCAGACCTTTCGTGTTCAGCGGCGCCACCGGCCGGACAGACCGGCGTTCAGCTTGACGTCACGAAATGTTCAGTCATATAGTCGCGCGTCAGATCTGGTCGCAGTCGCCGAGCGCCGCCGCCGCGGCGCCCCGACGTGGAGGAGAGGAGCGCGCACTTGCCTGGCACCAACCCCGATCAACGCAGCGGGCTCGGGTCCCTTTCCCGCCGCTCGTTCCTCGTCAAGGCTGGCGGCACCGGCCTGACGATCGCCTCCAGTGGCGTCCTCGCCGCCTGCGGGAGCGTCAAGAAGAGCGGCGGCGACAGCGGCGGCGACACGCTCAAGATCGGCCTGGTGACGCCGCGCACCGGCCAGGCCGCCGGCTTCGGCGAGGTCGACCCCTACATCCTCGGGCTCGTCCGCGACGCCGTGAAGGACGGCGTCCACGGCAGCGACGGCAAGACGTACAAGATCCAGATCATCCCCAAGGACAGCCAGTCGAGCCCGCAGCGGGCGGCCGAGGTCGCCAAGGGGCTCATCAACGGCGACCAGGTCGACCTCATGCTCGCCTCGTCGACGCCCGAGGTCGTCAACCCGGTCTCCGACGCCTGCGAGGCCGCCGGCGTGCCGTGCATCTCGACCGTCCTGCCGTGGCAGGCGTGGTACTTCGGCCGCGGCGCCAAGGAGGACGACAAGGCCGCCTTCAAGTTCACCTACCACTTCTCCTTCGGCGTCGCCGACTTCGGCAAGGGCTACTTCCCGGTCTGGAACGCGATGAAGACCAACAAGGTCGTCGGCGCGCTCTATCCCAACGACGCCGACGGCAACGCGCTGCGCGCGGGCTTCCTGCCCGCCATCGAGGAGGCCGGCTTCAAGGTCGTCGACGCCGGCCCCTACAACGATGGCCTCAACGACTTCTCGGCGCAGATCGCGAAGTTCAAGGCCAACAAGTGCGAGATCTTCAACACGTTCCCGCTGCCGCCCGACTTCGCGACGTTCTGGCGCCAGGCCGCCCAGCAGGGGTACAAGCCGATCCTCCCGCAGATCGCGAAGACCGGCCTGTTCCCCTCGCAGGTCGAGGCGCTCGGCAAGCTCGGTCACGGCCTGATCGGCACGGCGTTCTGGGTCAACACGTTCCCGTACTCGAGCTCGCTGCTGGGCAAGACGAGCAAGGAGCTCGCTGACGGCTACGAGGCGACCGGCAAGCAGTGGACGCAGATGGTCGGCTCGACGGCCGCGCTGTTCGACGTCGGCATCGCCGCGATCAAGCACGCGCCCAACCCGAAGGACAAGGTGGGCTTCGCCGACTCGATCGCCACGTTGAAGGTCGACACGCCGCTCGGGCACCTCGACTGGACCACGGGCCCCGTCAAGAACGTCGTCCCGACGGTCCTCATCAACTGCCAGTGGCTGCCCAGCAACGGCGGCAAGTACCCGCTCGACCTGACGGTCATCGACAACACGCCCGACCCGAAGGTGCCGGTGGCGGCCAAGGCCAAGCCCTACCCGGACTTCCAGTAGAGCTGCGCAGCGCATGGAGGCGAGGCCACCGACCAACGGCGTGCCCCTCCTCGCGGCCGAGGACCTGCGCAAGCAGTTCGGCGCGCTGGTCGTGCTCGACGGCGTCGCGATGGCCGTCGCGCCCGGGGACGCGGTGGGCATCGTCGGCCCCAACGGCGCCGGCAAGACGACGCTGCTCGACGTCCTCGCCGGCGCGCAGCGCCCCAACGGCGGCGCCGTGCGCTTCCGCGGCGAGGACGTCACGCGCCTCGACGCGGCCGCGCGCTGCTCGCTGGGCATCGGGCGCACCCATCAGGTCCCGCGGCCGTTCGCCGACATGACGGTCTTCGAGAACGCCCTCGTCGGCACGGCGACCGGCGGCGCCCTGCGCGGCAAGGAGTCGCACGACCGCGCGCTGCAAGCGCTGGAGACCGCACAGCTGCTGCACCTGGCCAACCGCCGCGCCGCGACGCTCGGGCTGCTGGACCGCAAGCGCCTGGAGATGGCGCGCGCGCTCGCGACCGGCCCGCTCGTCCTGCTGCTCGACGAGATCGCCGGCGGCCTCACGGAATCCGAGACGGACCAGCTCGTCGCCACGATCCGGGAGCTGCGGCGCGGCGGGATGGCGATCGTGTGGATCGAGCACGTCGTGCAGACGCTGCTGCAGGTCGCCGAGCGCCTGGTGTGCATGTCGGCCGGGCGGATCATCGCCGACGGCGACCCGGACGCGGTCATGAGCGACCCGGCCGTCATCGACGCCTACCTGGGCACCGCGTGAGCTTCCTCGACGTCCACGAGCTCGACGTTCGCCACGGCCTGCTGCAGGCGGTGCGCGGCGTGTCGCTGCACATCGGGCAGGGCGAGACGGTCGCGCTGGTCGGCGCCAACGGGGCCGGCAAGTCGACGCTGCTGCGGGCGATCGCCGGCGCGCGGCCGCGCCCGGCGAGCGGGCGCATCGTGCTCGACGGCGAGGACGTCACGCGGTTGCGTGCCCACCAGCGCGTGCGGCGCGGCATCGCGCTCGTCCCCGAAGGGCGCCACCTGTTCCCGAGCCTGACGGTCGAGGAGAACCTGCTCGTGGCGGCGCGCGCCGGCCACTGGGACGTCGCTCGCGTGTTGGAGGCCTTCCCGATGTTGCGCGAGCGCCGCCGTCACCGCGCCGCGACGCTGTCGGGCGGCGAGCGCCAGGCGACCGCGATCGGGCGCGCGCTGATGTCCAACCCGCGGCTGCTGCTCCTCGACGAGGTGTCGCTGGGGCTCGCGCCGATCGCCGTGGCCGACGTCTACCGCTCGCTGCAGACGGTGATCGAAGGCGGCACGACGGTCCTGCTCGTCGAGCAGGAGCTCACGCGCGCGCTCGACGTCGCGCAGCGCGTGCTGTGCATGCTCGAGGGGCGCATCGTCCTCGAAGGCAGCGCCGGCGAGCTGACGCGCGAGCAGATCGCCGACGCGTACTTCGGCCTGCGCCGCAACGGCGGAGGGACGGCGCCGGCATGACCTGGGTCAACGCGGTCGTCCAGGGAATCCTGCTCGGCGGTCTCTACGCGATGTTCGCCTGCGGGCTGTCGCTGCTGTTCGGCGTGATGCGGATCATCAACCTCGCCCATGGCGACCTCGCGCTGCTGGGCGCCTTCGGGGTCTTCCTCGTGGTCCAGCACATCGGCTGGTCGGCGTTCGGCGCGCTCATCATCGTGCTCCCGGCCGCGGCACTGCTCGGCTGGCTCCTACATCGCCTGATCTTCGACCGCAGCCTGACCGGCGGCGAGCTCGCGCCGCTGCTGGCGACCTTCGGGCTGTCCGTGGTGATCGGCAACCTGCTGCTCGAGGCCTTCTCGGCCGACACCCACTCGCTCAGCGCGGGCGCCCTGGAGACCTCGGCGTGGAAGATCAACTCCGAGCTGTCGGTCGGGGCGCTGCCGGCCCTGATCTTCGTCGTTGCGGTGCTCCTGCTCAGCGGGCTGCAGCTCTTCCTGTCGCGCACCAAGCTCGGGCGGGCGATGCGGGCGACCGCCGACGACTGGACGACCGCGGAGCTCGTCGGGATCGATGCGAAGGCGGTGTACGGGCTGGCCTCGGCGATCTCGGTGGCCACGGCGGCGCTGGCGGGCGTGTTCTTCGGGATGCGCTCGGCGTTCGACCCGACGCTTGGGCCGGCGCAGCTCATCTTCGGCTTCGAGGCGGTGGTGATCGGCGGCATGGGCTCGCTCTGGGGGACGCTGGTCGGCGGCATCATCCTCGGCGTCGCGCAGGGCGTCGGCGCGCAGATCGACCCGTCGTGGTCGGTGCTGGCGGGGCACCTCGTGTTCCTCGCCGTGCTGGCCTTCCGCCAGGGCGGGATCTTCGCGATCCAGGACGCGCGGGCATGAGCGCCCCCGCCGTCGCGCCTGCTCGTGCGAGCGCCGTCACCGTCCACCGCTGGACGACCGCCTCGCGCGCCTTCGCCGGCGGCACGCTGCTGCTGGTCGTGGCGCTCGCCTTCGTGCCCTTCGCCTTCACGCAGAACACGACCGAGAAGCTCACCGAGCTCTTCGTGCTGATCATCCTCGCGGCGATGTGGAACGCGCTGGCCGGCTACGCCGGCCTGGTCTCGGTCGGCCAGCAGGCGTTCATCGGCGTCGGAGCCTACGCGACGATCGTCTGCGCCGACCACGGCATCAACCCGTTCGTCGGCGCGCTGCTTGCCGCGCTGTTCGCGGGTGCGCTGTCGCTGCCGGTGTCGCTGCTGGTCTTCCGCCTGCGCGGCGGGCAGTTCGCCATCGGCATGTGGGTGGTGGCCGAGGTCTTCCGGCTGCTGGTGACCAACGAGGACTCGCTCGGCGGCGGCACCGGCAAGTCGCTGACCGGGCTGAACGTCTACGACCCGGCCACGCGGCAGGCCTACACCTACTGGGTCGCCCTCGCCTTCATGGCGGTCCTCATCTTCCTGGGCTTCGTGCTGCTGCGCAGCCGGCTGGGCTCGTCGCTTCAGGCGATCCGCGACGACGAGGTTGCCGCGGTCTCGGTCGGCGTGCGCGTCACGCGCGCCAAGCGCATCGTCTTCCTGCTCGCCGCGGTCGGCTGCGGCGCGGCCGGCGCGATCACGATCCTCAACACCCTGCGCGCCCAGCCCGACTCGATCTTCGGCGTGCAGTGGACCGCCTACATGATCTTCATGGTGCTGCTCGGCGGCCTGGGCACCTTCGAGGGCCCGGTGCTCGGCGCGCTCGTCCTCTTCGGCATCCAACAGGAGTGGGCCGACCAGGGCAGCTGGTACCTCGTCGGCCTGGGCACGGTGGCGATCGTCGTCACCCTGCTCTTCCCGCGCGGCATCTGGGGCGCGATCGTCGATCGCTTCGAGCTGCGCCTGCTGCCGGTCGGCTATCGCCTTCGCAACCTGTTGCCCGTGGGCCGCGCCGGCGAGGACGGCTGACGCCGTCACGTCGAGACGCTTCCGCGCACGACCTCGCGCCCGCGCTTGCAGGTGATCGTCCAGTCGGCCTCGCCGACCTGGGCCACCGTGCAGCGCAAGCCCAGGTTGTCGCGGTGCTTGCGAGCGCCGAGGTCCGCGGAGCGGTCGTAGAACGCCACGTCGGGTGACCCGACGAGCTGCAGACCGGCGACGGTCGCCGGCACGAGCCACGCCATCCAGGGACCACGCATGACCCTCGAACGCGCTTGGGCGCTCGAGGGTCACGCTTGGTGGAGTCGGTCAGACCGACAGGCGCATGCTGCTGTCGAAGACGCGCTTGTTGCCGGCCCAGTCGTGCACGGCGAGGTGAACGAGGACCTTGCGGTGCTCGCGGGCGGCGCGGCGCAGGGCGGCGTCGTCCTTCTTGTTCGAGCCGAACTGGAGCTTCAGCGTGCCGGCCCGGTCGACGGTGCCGATGGTGAAGCCCACGACCTTGCCGCGCAGGCGCACCGAGCCGACCGACTGGCCGCCCTCGTCGACCTTCACGTTCAGGCCCGTGTAGAACGCGATGCCGCGCGCCACGTGGCGCTCCAGCACCCTGCCGCTGAGCGTGGCCTTCGGCGGCGTCTTGTCGTCGGCGACGGGGCCGTCGTCGGACAGGGCGACGAGCTGCTCGAGGAAGAACACGCCGTTCTGGCCGCTGACCTTGCCGGTGGCCGGGTCGTAGCGCACGACGCGCGACTGCTTGGGCCGCTTGGCCTTGTCGCTGAAGTTGGCCGCGGTCCACACCGCGCCGTCCGACGCGACCGTCGAACGCAGCGGCTCGAGCACCGGGAACGGCGGCTTGGCCAGCGTCGTCAGCGTCGCTGCGCCAGGCGCGGTCTGCGCGGCGTAGACGTCCTGCGCGGCTGCGACGCCGACGAGCCGGCCGTCGGCGGCGTAGTCGAGCGCCGGGGTGGCCTGCACGCCGGCGTTCACGTCGCCGGGGGCGAAGGTCAGGCCGGTGCCGGTGGTGGCGGCCCCGGTCGTGAGGTTGATGCTGACGTCGCGCCCCGCGGTGATGATGCGCGCGCTGGCGCCGTCCGGCGCGACGGCGAAGGTCAGCGCCGCGTTCGGATCGACCGCAGCGGTGACCGCGGCCGCGAACTTCGGCGTGGCCTTGCCCGTCCTGTCGTCGAGGACGACGATCCGGCCTGCCGAGGTGAGCGCGAGGAGCTCGTGCGACGGCGCGCGATCGAGCCCGACGATGCGCTCGCCGGAGGCCAGGCCGGTGACCTCGACGGGGCCGATCAGCCCCGGGCGCGAGTCGCTGTGGAAGTGGGCGACCTCGCCGGTGGACGTGACGGCGGTGAAGCCCTCGGCGGCGTGGGCGGCGGAGGGCGCGATGACCGCCGCTGCGAGGGCGGCGGTCGTGAGGAGTGTTCGGGAAGAGAGGGACATGTCTTTCGAACGTCCGCGTGCCTAGGTAGGTCACGCTCGCCCCATGTCCGCGGTCGGACAGCGCTCACCCGCGGCGATCGACGACGCGCACGGCCTTGCCCTCGCTGCGCGGGACCGCGCCGCAGGCGAGCAGCTCGACCGCGATGGTGATGCCGGTGCGTTCGCGCAGGGCGTGGGCGATGCGGGCGCGCAGCTGCGCGGCGTCGACGCCGTCCTCGGCGGGCTCGCAGCGGACGGTCAGCTCGTCGAGGTCGCCGGGCCGCTCGACGACGAGCTGGTAGTGCGGCGCCACGCCGGCGACGGCGAGCAGCGCGTACTCGATCTCCGACGGGTACAGGTTGACGCCGCGGATGATGAGCACGTCGTCGCGCCGCCCGCGCACCGGGCTCATGCGCGCGAGCGTGCGCCCGCACGGGCACGGGTGCAGTGACAGCGAGGCGATGTCGGCGGTGCGGTAGCGCACGAGCGGCAGCGCCTCCTTGGTCAGCGTCGTGAACACGAGCTCGCCCTCCTCGCCGGGCCCGCGCGGCGCGCCGCTGTCGGGGTCGACGACCTCCACCAGGAAGTGATCCTCGTTGACGTGCAGGCCGTTGCGCTCCTGCGGGCACTCGACCGACACGCCGGGCCCGACGATCTCCGAGAGCCCGTAGACGTTGATCGCGGTCAGGCCGAGCTCGCGCTCGATCTGCGCGCGCATCGTCTCGCTCCAGGGCTCGGCGCCGAAGAGCCCGAGCTCGAGCTGGAGGTCGGCGGGGTCCACGCCGGCCTCGCGCAGCGTGTGCGCGATGTGCAGCGCGTAGGAGGGCGTCGAGCACAGCACCTGGCCGCCGAAGTCGAGCAGCAGCATCACCTGGCGATCGGTGAGGCCGCCGGAGGCCGGCACGACGGTCGCCCCGAGCCGCTCGGCCCCCTGGTGGAAGCCCAGGCCGCCGGTGAACAGGCCGTAGCCGTAGGCGTTGTGCACGACCATGCCGGCGCGCACGCCCGCCGTCGCCATCGAGCGCGCCATCACCGCGGTCCACACGTCCTCGAGGTCGTGGCGGGTGTAGCCGACGACGGTCGGCTTGCCGCCGGTGCCGCTCGACGCGTGCACGCGCACGAGCTCCTCGCGCGGCACCGCCAGCAGGCCGAAGGGGTAGTGCTCGCGCAGGTCGGACTTCAGCGTGAAGGGCAGGCCGCGAAGGTCCTCGAGCGATCCGACGTCGGCGCCGGCGTGCACCCCTGCCTCGTGCAGCCGCGAGCGGCCGGCCGGCACCGCCGCGAGGATCCGGTCCACCGTCGCCCGCAGGCGCTGGAGCTGCAGCGCCTCGAGCTCCTCGCGCGGCGCCGTCTCGATGGCGTCGTAGGTCACAGCCGTCGCTCGTGCGCGTTCCAGTGGCGCTCGAGGTTGCGGATCAGCGCCGGGCTGAAGTGGCAGTAGGCCTGCTCGCGCGCGTAGGTCGCCATGTAGGTGCGAAAGACGTCGAGCGGCTCGGCGCCGATGCGCATCGCGCGGCGGTTGGCCGCCGCGTTGACGACGCCCGAATCGGTCAGCAGGTCGATGCGGCGCGCGAGCGCCGCGTCCATCTCGCCGGCCTCGACGACCTCGTCGCAGAGCAGGTCGCCCTGCGGCGTGCCGGCCTCGAACTCGCGCCCGGACAGGATCGCCTGGCGGGCGAGCCGGTCGCCGACCGCGCGCGGGAGCCGCAGGGGAGAGGCGCCCGGGATGATCCCCTCCTTGCGTGCCGGCAGGTACAGCCGGCAGCCGCGCTCGGCGATCACGTGGTCCATGACGTGCAGCAGCTGGCAGGCGCCGCCGATGGCGTAGGTCTCGGCGGCCGCGATCCACGGCTTCTCGGTCGTCTCCTCGGGCGCGCCGGGCCGGTGCTCGGGCGCCGACAGCCCGCGGTAGAGCTTGTTGACGTAGCCGAGGTCGCGGGTGAGGTAGAAGAGGAACGAGATCAGGCCGCGGTAGAGGTGGGTGAGGTTGATCCCGGCGCCGAAGATCCGGCGGCCCGCGTAGCGCGGGTGGTCGACGACCCCGCCGCGGAACACGCCGACCTCGATCTGCGGGTCGAGCAGCACCAGGTCGACCGCGACCTCGGTCGACGGCAGCGTCGCGTCGTCCTCGGCGTTGAGGTGGCGCGGGTTGCGCAGCTCGACGATGCCGGCCCTCCCCTCGCGGCGCACGAGCGTCCCGCCGAGGTCGATCTCGCCGGTCGCGCGGAACTCGACGAGCCGCGCGAGCGCCTCGTCGGTCGGCCGCAGCATCGCCCACACCAGGTGCGAGCCCGCGCGCGGCGACGCGAGCACGTGCGCGAGCAGGAGGCCCTGGGCGATCTCGGCGCCGTCCTTGTCGCCCTGCAGGCGCTCGCGCTCGGCAGCGACGCGCTCGCGCGTCGGCGTCAGCCCGGGGAAGCGCTCCGCCGCGCGGTAGACGAGCTCGTCGGCGCGCAGCGCGAGGGTCTGCTCGTCGGTCAGCTCGTCGTAGACCTCCTCGGCGTGGGCGCGCAGGAAGCGCTCGCGCGCGTCACCGGCCGCGACGTCGAAGACGCCGTCCGGCTCGAGGTCTTCGGCCAGGAACGCGGCCCAGGCGCTCGCCTCCATCGCTGGCGCTGACCCTACCGCGCATGCGAGAGCTCGGCCTCGAGGATGTCGCCGGGCGTCGAGCCGATCAGGCGCACCGCCGAGACGCGCTCGAGGTCGATCGGGATCGTTTGGCCGGCGCTCCCGGTGCTGGGGTCGAGGCGCAGCGACGGCACCGGTTCGCGCCGGCCGGCCGTCGTGACCAGCTCGACCTTGTAGAGCTTCGAGCGGTACGGGCGGTAGACGGCGACGAAGATCCAGGACGGCGCGCCGCGATAGCCATAGACGACGCCCGCGCGAACGCCGCCCGGGGCGCGCAGTCGCGCCGCTTCGAACGAGCTGCCGTGCGCGACGGCCAGGGTCTCCCGGTAGTGAGCCGCGAGCTTGCGATCGTCGCTGGTGGCGCCGAGGACGATGGCCACGGCGGCCAGCGCCGCGGCCGTCGCGGCGGCGATCGGCGCGAGCACGCGCAGGTGGCGCCGGCTGCGCCGCGGGCGCGCCGGCGCCATGCGCGCGAGCACGCGTGACTCGAAGCCGGCGGACGGCTCGCGTTCGGGCGCGAGCAGCAGCAGCTCGTCGGTGACCCCGGTCAGCTCCTCGACCGCGCGCCGGCAGTCGGGGCACTCGGCGAGATGGCGCAGCGCCCGCGCCCGCTGCTCCCCGTCGGCGATGCCGAGCGCCAGCTCAGCCGCGAGCTCGCGCGTCTGCTCACAGCTCATGTTCGACCCCCAACGCCTCGCGCAACCTGAGCATTGCGGCCCTGATCCGCGTCTTGACCGTCCCGAGCGGCACGCCGTCGAGCTCTGAGATCTCGCGCGCGGTCCTGCCGGCGTACATCGCGAGCACGAGCGCGCGCCGCTGGTCGTCGGGCAGGCTGCCGACGGCCCGACGCACGCGCTCGCGCTCGGCGACGTCGACCGGCGCGCCCGCGCCGGCGAGGTCCAGCTCGGAGGCGATCGCGTCGGGGTCGACGGGCGTCGGCGTCCGCAGCCGCGCGCGGTCGATGGCGAGATTGCGCGCGATCGTCAGCAGCCACGTGGGCACGCGGCCGCGACGTGCGTCGTAGGTGTCGGCGTGGCGCCAGGCGCGCACGAACGTCTCCTGCGCCACCTCGTCGGCCGCACCAGGATCACGGAGCATGGTCAACGCCAGCCCGTAGACGCGACCCTGGAAGCGGCGCACGAACGCCGCGGCGGCCTCGTGGTCGCCCGAGCCGAGACCGGCGAGCAAAGCCTCGTCCGACAGCCCGTCCATCTCCCTTGTCCGACGCGCTAGTACCCGTAGTCGTTCCCGGGCGCCGCGGTGCCTGCGGACTTGCCGCCGGCGAGCACCGCGCTCCACGTGAAGTGCCGGCCGTCGAAGGCGTCGGAGAAGCCGTTGCCCGCGACCTTGCCCGGCGCGTCCTCGGTGAACGTGTACAGCGGCTTGCCGTCGACGGTGACCTGGCTGGCGCCGTCCGGCCGCTTGACGACGCCGAGCTTGCCGGCGTCGGCCGATGCCGTTGGCTTCGCCGAGTCGGTCGTGAGCGGCGTCCAGAACGAGGTGCAGGCGCCGGTGCAACGCACCTTGCCATCGGCCTCGACGTCGGAGCTGTACAGCGCCTTGCCGCCCGGGTCGACCAGCACGTCGCCGATGCCGTCGATCGACTTGATCGCGACGGTGGTGCCGGCGGTGGCCGGCGCGGCCGAGTCCGACGAGCCGCCGCCTCCGCAGGCGGCGAGCGCCAGTGACGCCGCCACGGCGCCGATGGTGAGCAGTCCCTTCATGGTGATCTCCTGTTCTGGGTGGTTCGTGCGACGAGGAAGGCGCCCAGCAGCACCACCGTCGCGATCTCGCTGGCGCGCGCCGCGGCGATCCCCGTCGGGTCGTAGCCGGGCTCCTGGAAGCCGAACAGCGGCGTGCGCTCGCTGATGAGCAGGAACGCGAACGAGGTGGCGGCGAGCCCGATGGCGGCCGCGGCGAGCACCGCTACCGCGACGCCGCCGAACCGCCCCGCGATGCGCTCGATGGGAGCCAGTAGCGCGAGGCCGATGACCGTCGCGCCGACGAAGTTCAGGACGAAGAGCGTCCCGATGGTGGGGACCTCCGAGTACAGCTTCAAGTACTGCTGGAGGTGCACCGCCCCGACCGCAAGCGTGGCCAGAGCTCCGAGCACTCGGGTCGCGAGCGACCACGACACGGACGGTGCGCGGCGCTGGACCGCCGGCGCGTGTGGCATGAGCTGCATGCAAGTAGTACGGGCGGCGCGGGCCGCAGGGATTGCCTCGCGCAGACGCTCGGGAGCCGAGAGCGACGCGGCGGCCGCCCTGACGACACGCGCCGCGTGCACCTGCACCGCGAACAGCCGCGCCAGCTCGGGCGAGGCCGCCACCGCCGCCTCGACCTCGGCGCGGCGATCCGCCGGCAGCGCGTCGTCGGCGAGCGCCGCGAGCTCTGCCTCGGTGATCCCTGCCATACGAGGAATACGGCGCCGCGGCACCGAGGGATTGCGCAAAGCAAGAGCCCCGCGGGCTGACGCCCGCGGGGCTCGGGTGCGGCACGTGCGTCGCTCGGCCTACGCCGCGGCGGGCACGGCGGCCGGCTCGTGGCTGACCTTCGGCAGCCAGTCGAGCTTCTTGGGCAGGTACCAGTTCCACTTGCCCAGGAGCTTCATCGCGGCCGGGAGCAGCACGGCTCGGACGATCGTCGCGTCGATCAGGATCGCGGCGGCCAGGCCGACGCCCAGCTCCTTCATCTCGATCCCGCTCTCGGTGGCGAACATCCCGAACACGACGACCATGACGATCGCTGCGCTCGTGACCGTCCCGGCGGTCGCCTTGATCCCGTGCGCGACCGCGTCCTCGGTCTTCATGCCGCGATCGAACGCCTCGCGGACCCGCGTGAGGATGAACACGTGGTAGTCCATCGAGAGCCCGAACAGGATCACGAACAGGAAGATCGGCAGCCAGCTGGCGATGCCGCCGTTGGACTCGTAGCCGAGCAGGTCCTGGAAGCGGCCGTCCTGGAAGATCCAGGTCAGCAGCCCGTAGCTCGCGCCGACCGACAGGAGGTTCAGCACGATCGCCTTGATCGGGATCACGATCGAGCGGAACGTCACCAGCAGCAGGAGGAACGCGAGCGTCAGCACGAACGCGAACACGATCGGTGCCTTGGAGCTCAGCAGGCTGTTGAAGTCCTGCGTGCCGGCGGTCTCGCCCGTGATGTAGGCGTGATCGACGCCCGGCGCCTGGCCGACCGTGTCGTCGACGATGCCGCCACGCAGGGTGTCGAGCGCCTGCTGGGACGGCTTGTTCGTGCCGTCGCCCTGCATCGGGATCGAGATCATCGCGACGTGCTTGTCGGGGCTGACGTCGACGTTGAGTGGCGCGTTGAACTTGCCCGTCGCGATCGCCTTGTCGCCGAGCTTCTCGGTCGCCGCGGCGATCTGCGGCGTGGTGACGTCCTTGGCCTCGATGGCCACGACGGCCGGGACCTGCCCGCCGGGGAAGGCGGCCTGCATGCGGTCGTAGACCTGCATGACCTCGAGCTTGCGCGAGTAGTCGTCGTTGCCGCTGAGCACCGTCTGCATGCCGAAGGCGGGCAGCGCCATGACGACGAGCAGCGCGGTCGCGATCACGGCCGAGACGGCGGGGCGCTTGAGGACCTTGTCGAGGATCCAGCCCCACGCGCGGCTGTCGCCACCGTTGCGGCGCAGGCGGTGCAGCACCGGGATCCGGCCCTTCTCCACGCGATCGCCGAGCGACGCGAGCACGGCAGGCAGCACGGTGACCGAGCCGATCATCGCGACGGCGACGACCATGATCGAGCCGATGCCCAGCGCGGTGAAGATGCTCAGGCCGGCGAAGAACATCCCGGCCATCGCGACCATGACCGTCGAGCCGGCGATGAGCACGGCCCGCCCGGAGCTTGCCGCGGCGGTGTGCACCGCGTCGAGCTTGCTGGCGCCGCGTGCCCGCTCTTCGCGCTCACGGCGCAGGTAGAACAGCGAGTAGTCCACGCCGACGGCCAGGCCGACGAGCAGGACGACCTCGGTGACCGTGTTGTCCATCGGCACGATGTGGCTGACGCCGGCGACGAGGCCGAGCGTCCCGAGGACGGCGGTCAGGCCGAGCAGCAGCGGGATACCGGCCGCCACGAGCGCGCCGAAGGTGATCAGCAGGATCAGCAGCGTGGCCGGGAGCGACAGCATCATCGACTTCGACGAGTCGTCGTTCTGGGCCTTGCTGATCGCCTTCTCGGCGCTGGCGCCACCGAACTGCCCGACGAAGACGTTCGGGTTGTCGGCCTTGACCTTCGCGACCGCGGCGATCGTCGGGTCGACGAGATCCTGCGTCGCCTCGTCGTCGCCCTTGATCGAGAACTCGACGAGCACCGAGCGGCCGTCCTTGGAGATCTGGCCCTCGTTGCCCTTCGTGTACGGGGAATCGATCTCGGTTACGCCGGGCTTGCCCGACACCGCGGCGATCGTCTCGCCGACGGCTTTGCGGACGGAGGCATCAGTAGCGTGGCCGCCCTTGGGCGCCTGGACGATGACCTGCTCCTCGTCCTTCTTTGGGAAGTGGTTGTCGAACAGCTTGGCCGCCTGGCCCGACTGCCCGATGTAGTCCTGGTGGTCAGGCTGCTGCGTGCCGACGGCGTTGCCGATGACGAAGGCGACGACGACGAACGCGATCCAGCCCCAGATGGCCTTCTTGCGGTGCTGGGCGCTCCATCGGCCCATCCGCCCGGCGAACGTGTTGGTGTGCACTTGGTTCCTCACGAGAGAGAGTGGGGTGACTCGTTGCAGTGTCGTCTCGGCGCCACCGGCCGACGATGCGGCCCCCATGCCTCTTCGCAGGCCAGCTAGCGCAACCGCCCTGTGCAGGTAGCCCCACGTCGACGTACGGCTCGCCACCGGCTGGCGCTACGGTTGCGCCATCGAGATCGAGCGCAAGTTCCTCGTCGCAGAGCCGCCCGGCGACCTCGATCGCTGGCCGTCGGCCGCCATCGAGCAGGGCTACCTGGCGATCGCCGGCGACGGCACCGAGGTGCGGGTGCGTCGCCACGCGGGCGCGGCGACGCTGACCGTGAAGTCCGGCGCCTCGCGCACGCGCGTGGAGGAGGAGCTCGCGATCGAGCCCGAGCGCTTCGAGCGGCTGTGGCCGCTGACCGAGGGCCGGCGCATCGAGAAGACGCGCTACGAGATCGACGCCGGCGGCGGGCTGACGCTCGAGCTCGACGTCTACGCCGGAGCGCTTGCCGGGCTCGTCGTCGCGGAGGTCGAGTTCGCCTCCGAGGACGACGCCGACGCGTTCGCGGCGCCGCCGTGGGTGGGCCGCGAAGTCACCGACGATCCGCGCTACAAGAACCAGCGGCTGGCCTGCGACGGCCTGCCCTAGGTCACGCCGGCGGCGCCGCCGTGCTCTGGCGCACGACGAGGCTCGTGGCCAGCTCGACGCGCTTCTCGCCGCCCTGGCCGAGCACGAGCCGCGTCGCCGTCGCCGCCATCTCGCTCAGCGGCTGGCGGATCGTCGTCAGCGGCGGCCAGGCCCAGCGCGCCATCGGGAGGTCGTCGAAGCCGATGACGCTGACGTGCTCGGGCACGCGCAGACCGAGGACCCGCGCGGCCTCGTAGAGGCCGAAGGCCTGCAGGTCCGAGCCGGCGAAGATCGCGGTCGGCGGCTCGGGCAGGGTCAGCAGCGCGCGGCCCTCCTCGTAGGCGCGCGGGACGTGGAAGTCGCCCTCGCGGATGAGGGCGGGGTCGACGGCGATGCCCGCGGTCTCCAGCGCGGCGCGGTAGCCGTCGAGGCGCGCGCGGCTGCAGAGCATCTTCAGCGGGCCGCAGATGAGGCCCACGCGCCGGTGGCCCAGCTCGAGCAGGTGGCGGGTGGCGACGAGGCCGCCGTTCCAGTTGGTGGCGCCGACCGAGGGCACGTCGGGCGCGGGCTCGCCGGCGGGATCGACGACGACGAACGGGATCCGGCGAGCGGTCAGCCGTGCCGCCTGCTCCTCGCTGAGCTCGGAGACGACGAGCACGACGCCCGCCGTGCGGCGCGAGGCGACCGCGTCGACCCATGAGCGCCCGAGCGCGCCGGGGCCCTCCTGCGCGGAGAGCACGACGCCGAGCTCGTGCTCGCGCGCGACCTCCTCGACGCCGCGGATGATCTCGATGGCCCACGGGCTCTCGAGCTCGTTGAAGACGACGTCGAGCAGTGCGGGGCGCCGCTCGCGCGACGGCGCGCGGCGGCGGTAGCCGCGCTCGTGCAGCAGCCGCTCGACGCGCTCGCGCGTCGCCGGGGCCACGTCCGAGCGCCCGTTGACGACCTTCGACACGGTCGGCACGGACACGCCCGCCGCGTCGGCGATGTCGGCGATCGTGACGCGTTCCATGGTGGACACGGTGGGCACCCTACCAGAGCTTTCGGAGAACTTTCGACGTTTCAATCCCCGGGATCTGTGCGATATACGCGACTGTGATGATCGAGAACGCGTCGAAATTTTCGGGGCTGCTCGCCACCGTCGTGGCGCTGCTCGTCGCTGCCCCCGCCGCGCAGGCCCACCGTCCCAGCGGGCTGCGCGACCTCGCTCCGCGCCCGCTGATCGGCACCGCGGTCGCCGACGACCCGCTGCGCAACGACCCGACCTACACGCGCGTGCTCGCGCGCGAGTTCAACAGCGTCACGCCGGAGAACGCGATGAAGTGGGAGAGCGTCGAGTCCCAGCGTGGCGTCCTCGACTTCGGTGCCGCCGACCGGCTGGTCGCCTTCGCCCGCGCGCACCGCCAGATCGTGCGCGGTCACACGCTCGTGTGGCACAGCCAGCTGCCGCAGTGGCTGACCCAGGGCACGTTCACCAACGCGCAGCTCGAGCAGATCCTGCACCAGCACATCACCGATGAGGTCTCGCACTTCCGCGGGCGCCTCTACGCGTGGGACGTCGTCAACGAGGCCTTCAACGAGGACGGCACCCTGCGCGACACGATCTGGCTGCGCGCGCTCGGCCCGGACTACATCGCCAAGGCGTTCGAGTGGGCCCACCAGGCCGACCCGCACGCCAAGCTCTACTACAACGACTACAACCTCGAGTCGATCGGCCCCAAGAGCGACGCCGCGCTCGCCCTCGTGCAGGACCTCAGGCGCCGCCACGTCCCGATCGACGGCGTCGGCTTCCAGGGCCACCTCGACACCCAGTACCCCTATCCGGACACGTTCGGCGCGAACCTCCAGCGCTTCGCGGCCGCCGGCGTCGACGTCGCCGTCACCGAGGCCGACGTGCGCTTCTTCCTGCCGGTGACCGACGAAAGGCTGGCCACCCAGGCCGACTACTTCGGCGCGATGATGCGCAGCTGCGTGGCGGTGCGGCGCTGCGTCTCGTTCACCGAGTGGGGCCTGGACGACGGCCACTCCTGGGTGCCCGGCTTCTTCGAGGGCGAGGGAGCGGCGACGCTGTTCGACGAGAGCTACGCGCGCAAGCCGGCGTACTTCGCGGTGGCCAGCGCGCTCGCGCGCCGGCACTGGTGATCTGACGGAGCGGCGGTAGGCTCGGCGGGGTGAGGCGTGGCCTCGCACTGCTCGCCGTCCTTGCCGCCGTCCTCGCGCCGGCGGCGCGCGGCGCGCCGGCGCCGGCGCCGGCGCCGCCCGGCCAGCTCGTGGCCGCCGGCATCCCGTACGCGACGAACCTCGCCTTCGACGCGCGCGGCGGCATGTGGGTCACCTCGGGCGCCCCGTTCGCCCAGGACGGCGACGGCGTCTGGTACGTCGCGCACGCGGGCGCGCCGCCCGCGCACGTGATCCGCGGCACGCGGATGGCGCTCGGGCTGACGTGGTTGCGCGGCAGGCTGTATGTCGCCTACGCGCTCAGCCAGGTCACCGGCGTGATCGCGCGCTTCTCGGGCTTCGACGGGCGCGCCTTCGCCCATCGCCGGGTCGTGGTGCCGGCGCTCTCGATCGGGCGCCACGCGCTCGGAACGATGGTGCCTGGACCGAACGGGCGGCTGTACGTCGGCGTCGGCGCCGAGCACGACACGCTGGCCGGCGGCCACGAGACCTCGGGCACGGTCGTGTCGTTCAAGGGCGACGGCAGCGACCTGCGCATCGAGGCGAAGGGCCTGCGCGGGCCGTACGGCCTGGCCTTCGTGCCGGGCACGGCGTCGCTGCTGGTCGGCGACGACGCGCGCGACGACCTCGGCGCGCTGCGCCCACCCGACGAGCTCGATCTCGTGCGCGACGTCACGCACGCGGCGCCGGACTTCGGCTTTCCCGAGTGCTACGGCCAGGGCGGCAGGGCGTGCGCGGGCACGGTCGCGCCGCTCGCGCGGCTGCCGGCCCACGCGGGGGTGGGCGGCGTCGCGGTGACCAGCGACTGGGGCGGGCGCGGGCTGACCGCCTTCGTCGCCGAGAACGGCCCGATCGTGCCGGGTGCGGTCTCGGCGCCGAAGGTCCGGATGGTCGCGCTGCGCCGCCGCCCGGGCGGCGGCTACGACGCCACGCCGTCGCCGTTCGCGACAGGCTTCGCCGACCAGGACCCGCTCGGCGTCGCCATCGGGCCCGGGGGCGCGCTCTACGTGACGCTGTTCACGACCGGCGCGGTCGTGCGCTTCTTCCCCGGCTTCCACCCCTAACTCGTGCGATTTCTGCAGAAGTGCTCAGGTCCCGCGGCGTCGTGGCCGATAGGGCTCTCAGCCGTGCACGAGAACAGGAAGCTCAACGTCGACTGGCCGCCTGCGGATCGGATGCCCGGGCACATCCGGGAGGCGTTGCGTGCCGGCGAGCTGCACGACCGCGGCGAGGGACCGCCGCTGACTGAAGCGCAGGTCGAGGCGCTCATGGACCTGACGAGTTGGGCCTTCAACGGCGTGGCGAGGGACCACCCGCAGTTCGAAGGCCGGCTTGCTGCCTGGACGGCTCAGGTACTCGAGCGCCACGACCGGCGCGCCGCATAAGCCTCACCGCGACGCGCCCGGCCCTGCGAGGATCGGCCCACCATGGCCGCCCGCAGCATCGCGATCATCGGCGCAGCGCTCGATCTGGGCGCCGGCCGACGGGGCGTCGACATGGGCCCGTCCGCGATCCGCTACGCGGGCCTCGAGGAGCGGTTGGGCTCGCTGGGCCTGGAGTGCGCCGACTGGGGCAACGTCGCGACCGAGGTCGCAGAGGCGACCGCCGAGGGCGACCCGACCGCGCGCTTCCTGCCGCAGATCCGCGCGACGTGCGAGCGCATCGCGCGCCGGGTCGGCCAAGCGGTGGGGGAGGGCCGCGTCCCGGTCGTGCTCGGCGGGGACCACTCGATCGCGCTGGGCACGCTCGGCGGGCTGGCCGCGGTGGCCGGAGGACCCGGCGCCGTGCTGTGGATCGACGCCCACGGCGACCTCAACACGCCCGCGACGACGCCGAGCGGCAACGTGCACGGGATGCCGCTGGCGGCGGCGCTGGGGCAGGGCGGGGCGGCGTTCGAGAGCGAGGCGTGGCCGCTGCCCGCGCTGGAGCCGGCGCGCACCACGCTGATCGGCGTGCGCTCGCTCGACGAGGGCGAGCGCGCGCTGCTGCGCGAGCTCGACGTCGCCGTCCACACGATGAGCGAGCTCGACCGGCGCGGCATTGAGCCTGCGGTCGTCGCGGCACTCGAGCGCGCGGCCGGCGCCGCCTTCGTGCACGTCTCGCTCGACATGGACGCCCTGGATCCCGGCGTCGCGCCGGGCGTCGGCACCGCGGTGCGGGGCGGGCTGTCGTACCGCGAGGCGCATCTCGCCATGGAGCTCGTGGCGGAGTCCGGCCTGCTTGGCTCGTTCGAGATCGTCGAGGTCAACCCGATCCTCGACCGCGAGAACGCCACGGCGGCGCTGGCGGTCGAGCTCGCGGCGAGCGCGTTCGGCGCGCGGATCCTCTAGGGCGCGGCGGCGCGCGCCGCGACCGCCGCGCTGTGGGCCGCGGCCCCTGCGCGCCTCCTGTGGCGGCCGCCTCTTGGCAATTCTGCACAAATTCGGTAGACATTGGGTACTTTGTTCCCCGCACTGGATCAGCGCGCCCGGACCGCACCGCTCCAGCGCGCCGAGCTGCGCGACGTCGTCGCCGGGCTCGCCGCGAACCCCGAGCCGTGGGCGCACCTGGTCCGCCACGACCCCGCGCAGCGCGTCTTCGAGTGCCTGCGCCTCGACGACCGGGTCGAGATCTGGCTGATCTGCTGGATGCCGGGCCACGACACCGGCTTCCACGACCACGACCTCTCCTCGGGCGCCGTCGTCGTCGCGCAGGGCGCCGTGGTCGAGGAGCGCCTGCGGCTCGGCGGCCCGCCGTCGGTCAATCGCTACACCCCGGGTGACGTCTTCGACTTCTCGCCCGTCGACATCCACCGGGTGGTGCACGCCGGCAGCACGCCAGCCACTACATTGCACGCCTACTCGCCCCCGCTGCGGCGGATGGGCGCGTACCTGGTCCAGCCCGGCGGGGCGCTCGAACGCCATCCGCTGGCCAAGGACGAGGAGCTGAGACCCCTGACGTCCGTCGCCTGAGGGAACGACCATGAGCGCCACCGACGAGCTGCTGCGCAACGCCGAGGCCCACGCCGCGAGCTTCGACAACGGCAGCCTGCCGCTGCCGCCCGCCAAGAAGGTCGCCGTGCTGGCGTGCATGGACGCGCGCGTGAACCCCTACGCCATCCTCGGGCTGCGCGAGGGCGACGCGCACGTCATCTGCAACGCCGGCGGCGTGGTCACCGACGACGAGATCCGCTCGCTGTCGATCTCCCAGCGCCTGCTCGGCACCGAGGAGATCATCCTCATGCACCACACCGACTGCGGGATGCTCACCTTCACCGACGACGACTTCAAGCGCGCGGTGCAGGACGACGTCGGCATCAAGCCGACATGGTCGGCCGAGGCGTTCCCCGACCTCGACGAGGACGTGCGCCAGTCGATCGCCCGCATCAAGGCCAGCCCGTTCATCCCGCGCAAGGACTCGGTCCGCGGCTTCGTCTACGAGGTCGAGACCGGGCGGCTGCGCGAGGTCAGCTGACCGCGCCACAATCGCCCGCGTGCGTGCGGCGTGCCTCGTGCAGGTGCCGTTCATGTGCGGCGACGGCCAGCATCCCGGCGCCGCCGGCCCGGGTCGCGTGGCCGCGGCCGCGGGCCTGCCGACGGTGATCGTCGGCCCGTTCGGCGCCGGCGACGCGTCGCTCCGCGTCAACCGCGGGTTGGCCGCGGCGATGCGCGACGCGCACACGCTGCCGCTCGTCGTCGCGGGCTCGTGCGACGCGAGCCTGGGCGTGCTCGCGGGCATCGACGACCCGCGCTGCGGCGTCGTCTGGCTCGATGCCCACGGCGACTTCAACACGCCCGAGTCCTCGGAGAGCGGGTTCTTCCCGGGGATGTCGCTGGCGGTCGTCGCCGGCCATTGCCACCGCGAGCGCTGGCGCGCGCTCGGCGCCGGGAGCCCAGTTGCCGAGAGCGCGATCGTCCTCGTCGGCGCGCGCGATCTCTCGCCCGCCGCGGAGCGCGAGCGGCTGGACGCCTCGGCGATCCTGACCGTGCCGTGGCCGGACGGCGACGTCGTCGCCGCGCTCGATGCGCTCCGCGAGCGCGTCGCGTCGGTGTACGTGCACGTCGACCTCGATGCCTTCGACCCGAGCGTGGCGCCGGGCATCGTCGACGAGCCGGTCCCCGGCGGCCTCTCGGGCGCGGACGGCGAGGTGATCGTCCGCGCGGTGCTCGAGCGCTTCGACGTGCGCGCGGCGACGATCGCAACCTACGTCCCGGCGCGCGATCGCGACAACCGCACGCTGCGGCTGGCGCTACGCCTGATCGAGCTGCTGCGCGGGTAGCTTCGCGAGCCCCGGCACGCTCGCGGCGCGCTGGCCGCGGCCGAGCAGCAGCGTGGCCATCCATGCGGTCGCGGCGAGGACGCCGATCGCGGTGGCGGCGAAGGTGACGCGCACGGAGGTCAGCTCTGTCAGCACGCCGGCGAGCAGGAAGCCGATGCCGTAGCAGCCGGCGGTCGCCGACTCGAGCAGGCCCATGACGCGCCCCTGGTACTCGTCGCCGACGCGATCCTGGATCGCCTGGACGACGGAGACGAAGTAGAAGCCGTTGCCCATGCCGCCGATGAAGCAGCCCAGCGCGCCGATCGGCAACGAGCCGGAGAGCGTCATCACGACGTAGCCGACGCCCATCGTCCCGGCGCCGAGCGGGATGCGCGCGACCACCGGGAGCCGCCGCCAGAGCGGCACGAGCAGCAGGCCGGTCAACGAGCGTGCCGGCGCCCCAGGCGCTCAGGACGACGCCGTAGCCGCCGTCCCCGCCGCCGATGACGTCCTTGGCCCAGATGACCTCGATCGGGGAGATCATCGCGGCGAAGACGAGCGCCGTGGCGTGGGCGCCGAAGATGCGGCGGATCGATGGGTTGCCGAGCGCGTGCCCGATCCCGCCGCGCAGGCGATGCCACCAGCCCTGGCCGCGGTCGGCGTGCGCCGGCGGCAGCTCGCGGCTCGTGGCGAGCGTGATCGTCATGGCGAGGAAGATCGCGGCGCTGACCCACAGCGCGGCGCTGACGCCGTAGCCCGCCACGACGAGGCCGCCGAGCGCGGGGCCGATCGCGAAGCACAGCGAGAAGGAGACGTTCAGGACGGTGTTGCCCGGCTCGAGCAGGCCGATCGGCTTGAGCGTCGCGGCGACGGCGGCCTTGGTGAGCGCGCGCCCCACGAGCGCGAGCGTCCCGTCGAGCGCCGCCAGGACGAGGATGAGCGGCAGCCACGCCGACGAGGCCATCAGCGCCAGCGCGGCGAAGATCGCCGCCTCGACCAGGTACAGCGCCGGCAGCACGCGACGCGCGGCCCCGCGATCGAGCCGCGCCGTGGCCGCGGGCCCGATCAGCGCGGGGACGAGCAGCGTGCACAGCCACAGCGCCGTCGTCGCCAACGCGCTGTGCGTCTGGTCGTAGACCACGAGGCTGAGCGCGATCGTCCCGAAGCCCCAACCGAGCTCGTTGAGCGTGTACGAGGTCGCCAGGCGGCGGAAGCCGGCATGACGCAAGGGACGGAGCGGGACCATCAGGGGTGGCTATCGGATCGGGGGGACCACGGCTTGATGGGACGTTGGTGGTCGAACATCAGGGCTTAACGCGCGCACCCGGGCACATGGCCCGGGTGGCGAACGGTCGTCGGCGCATTTCGGCGCCTATCCGACGCGGTCAACCGCCCTTGAGATTCATCCTGCCCCCTTCGCTGTTCCCATCCCTCAAGCGCCCCCCTAGAGCGCTTCTAGCGAGACACATGCAAGCCACCCGAGCTTGCGGCGGCAATCATACATACGTCCAAACGCGCCACAATCGCTTTAGCAAGCGAGATTGCATGCCGACTTCGGCGCGCTTCGTGTAGGGCTTTAGCGCGGGGTGGACGTTCGTCGGCGTCAAGTTCGGGTCCCTGACGCCGATTCCACACGCGATGCGCGCTTCCCGCCTAGCGCCTGTGTGTGCGGTCCTGCTTCTCGTCGCCGCGACGATCGTCGCCGCGACGAGCTCGCGCGCCGACGATTGGCACCGGCCGCTGGTCATCGTGCTCGTCGGCGCGCTCGCGCTGATCGCCGACCGCTATGGGATCCGCTCTCCGACAGGCACGATCGTTGTCGCGACGCATCCTGTGTTCGTGCTGGGCATGGTGACGCTCGGCCCCCTGCCGCTGCTGATCATCGGCGAGCTCGTGATCTTCACGAACCGTCCCAAGACCAAGAGCGTGCTGGTGGGCAACGCCGCCGTGTACGCCGTCTTCCTCGTTGCCGGGTCGCTGCTCGCACGCGTCATGCACCACGGCCTCGGCGTCGAAGAGTCGTCTGCCTGGTTCTCGGTCGCGGTCGTCGCGCTGTTCCTCGCGACCTGGCTGCTGAACGTCGCGCTGATGGTGGCCTACCTCTGGTGGCTCCAGGGTGTGCGCATGGACCGCGAGCTGGCGGCGAGCACCTGGCCCTTGATCTCCACGAACCTCGCCCTCGCTTGCGCCACCGCCGTGCTCGTCTACCTGGTGGCAAGCGTCGGCGCCGCGGTCATCGCGCTGTCGGGCGTCATCCTCATCGCCTACTCCCGCCTCCAGCGCGACCTGCTCCAGGCCGAGCGCCACGCCGAGACCGCCCGCCAGCTCGCCGCCGACGCCCAGGCGCAGCGCGACGGCCTCGTTCGCATCATCCTCGACTTCCTCGACGCCCGCGACCAGATGACCGCGCGCCACTCGGCCGCGGTCGCGCGCTACGCGCGGCGGATCGCCGCGGCGGCCGGGCGGCCCGATGCCGAGCAGCGCCTCGTGCACACCGCGGCGCTCTACCACGACGTCGGCAAGGTCATGTTCGCCGACCGCATGTTCAAGGCGGGCAAGCTGACCGACGAGGAGTGGGAGATCGTCAAGCGCCACCCCGAGCGCGGGGCGGAGCTCGTCGGCCACCTGCCCAACCACGCCGAGGTCGCCGCGATCATCCTCGCCCACCACGAGCGCATCGACGGGGGCGGCTATCCCCGCGGCCTCTCCGGCGAGGACATCCCGCTGCTGTCGCGGATGATCTCGATCGCCGACACCTACGACGTGATGACCGGGCGCGACTCCTACCGCGAGCCGGTCAGCTCGGCCGAGGCGATCGCCGAGCTGCGGCGCGTCGCCGGCAGCCAGCTCGACGCCGAGCTCGTGGAGATCTTCGTCGAGAACGTCCTCGCGGTCGAGGACGTGCGCTTCCGCCACGGCGACGACGCCGACTTCGAGGCCGAGCTCGAGGTCGAGCGCAGCGCCCGCGGGGCATGGCGGCCGATCGTGCCGCCGACCGAGCTGCCGCCGCCCGCGCTGGAAGCCGCTTAGCCCACGGCCCCACCGGCTAGCCTTAGGTCGATGGGGAGTCCGGTCGAGTTGGTTCGCGACCTCTGGCGGGCGCACGCAGTCGGTGGCCTTGACGCGGTGCTCGGCGTCGCGGGCGACGACGTCATCTGGCAGCCGTACGTCGCTGACGGGCGCGTCCTGCGCGGATCGGCCGAGCTGCGCGAGGCGTTTGCCGCGCTTGCTGCGGAGGGGGTCGGGCTCGAGGCGACCCTGCACGACGTCGAGGAGCACGGCCCCGCGGTGCTCGCCACCGGGACCCTGCGCGTGGACCGCAACGGCGCGGTCGAGGAGACGACGCGCTGCTGGGCCTATCACTTCCGCGGCGGCCGCCTGCGCCGTCAGACGACCTACGCCGATCGCGACGAGGCGGTCGGCACCCTCGCCGCGCTGCACTCGCTCGACGAGTCACCGTTCAGCGTCGCCGAGGAGGACGAGGGCATCGAGGGCCAGCGCATCGTGCGCCTGCGCGGCGAGCTCGACGTCGCGACCGCGCCCGAGCTCGAGCGCGCGCTGCTGCGCCCGCGTCCACCGCGCCAGCGCGTCGTGCTCGACCTCGCCGAGCTGCGGTTCATGGACTCGACGGGCCTGCGCATCCTGCTGAAGACCAAACGCGCGGCCGTCGAGGGGGGCTGGCTGCTCGTCCTGCGCAGCGTGCCACCCAACATCCGCCGCCTGCTCGAGCTCGCCGGCGTGCAGGACGCGATCCCGACGGAGCCCACCGAGCCGCATATCGAGCTGGGCGGCTGACCACCCCGGCGGCTACACTGCGAGGCCCGCGGTGGGCGTAGCTCAGCTGGTAGAGCTCCTGGTTGTGGTCCAGGCGGTCGGGGGTTCGAGTCCCCTCGCTCACCCCTCACGGAAGCCCCGCTACAGCGGGGTTTCTGCGTCGCTGGGACCGGTACGGGTGCAGCGAGCCACCGGTGCGGGGCATCAATGAGGCATCAAGTTGTCGCGCGCAACGGCGCCGATCGCAGTGAAGCGACGCGTGACCTACAGCTCGTTTCCGCTCCGGAGAACCGTTTTGGGACGCGATGTCGACGTTCGTCTTGTCCCAGACGACGACGCGGAACGCGCCGCTGCCGAGGTCATCGATCGACACGCGGGCTCGGCGTCGATGCGCGCGACCCACAGCTCGATGAATCGGAGCTGCTCGACCGTCATCTCGACGCGTGAACCCGACACGTCACCGATCCTGCGGACGTGCCGCCGCTCGATCCGCTGACCAAGCCCGCTCGTACGCTGAAATGAGGAACTCGTCGACACGGGCGAGGTCGGGCAGGTCGGGGACAGCACTCGTCTCCACGGTTTCAGCGAGGGTCGCTAGCGTGAGGTCAAGCTCGACGACAACTTCGTCGAGCGAGGGCTCGCCGATGCAGCGTGAGCGGCTACGCGACCGCGGCAAACTCGCGTTCGACCTCGCCGTCGACGGTGCGCTGGAAGCACACGAGGAGCTCTTCGTCGAGGACGGCGGCGATCTTCTGCAGCGTTGCGAGGTTCGGTGTGTGCGTGCCGCTCTCGAGGCGCGAGATGGCCGTGTGCGAGGTGCCGGCGGCGGTTGCGACCTCGTGCTGCGTGAGCTCGAGCTCGAAGCGCCGCTCGCGGAGGTGTGCGGCGATCGGGTTCGTCTTGCGGAGCTCGCGGATGCGGGCGTATTCGTCGCGGGCGGCGCGGTAGTCCTCCCTGCGGGCGGCGCGGTCCGCGGCGGCCTCCGTCGTGCTGCGTCCGATCGGGCTCACTGTCGTCTTTGCCATCGTCGAGCGAGCTTATCAAATCTGGTAAGTCATCCGCCACGGGTCTTTGGCGGTGCGTCGTGGCCGGCTGCGCGCGGGCGGCGTCGCGGCTCGGCGTCCATGCGCGCCTTGAAGTCCTCGTAGCGCTTGACCGCCAGCTCACGGTCGCGTGCCGGGAGCTTGTCGGTGTCCTTCTCGAAGATGTGCAGGAGGACGACGAGCAGCCCAGACCGCCGGTAGAGGATGCGGTACCGCGTCCTGGCGAACCGAACGCGGAGCTCGCGCAGCTCGCCGTCGACCTGCGAGCTGATCGGGTGCTCGGGCGGTGGCGCGGAGGCGCCCTTCTCGTTGAGGTACTCCTCGACGTAGTCGTCGATTTTGGCGGCGGCGCGCGGGTTCGCGGTGGCGAGAGCGTCGAGGAAGGCGTTGACCGGCTCCTTGCCGGTCTTGTCGCAGTAGTAAACGGCTTGGGTTCGCCCGGCCACCCACCGAGCGTAAGAGGCGAGGCGGCGGATCCGACGAGCACCGAGGCATCAATTGGGGCATCAATCTGAGCGGAGCCGACAAGACGTCACGACCAAGAAATCCCTGTAAATCGCAACTATCGGACCAGAACACAAACCCGATATTCGAGTTGTGGTCCAGGCGGTCGGGGGTTCGAGTCCCCTCGCTCACCCCTCGCGCTGACCCCGCTGAGTCAGCGGGGTTCGTACCGTCCCCAAGACGCTCTCAGGTCTGCAGGCGGCCGACAGGCTGTTTGATGACGTCGGCCACCCGGTGCGACAGTGCGCACGCTGACGGGAAGAGAAACCGTCGCACCGGTCGAGCTCCAGTCGCACCCGCACGGCTGGGCACGTAGTTTGCCTCACGCGACAGCGGGTTCTGATCGGATGGCCCGCTCGTTGGGCCTGCGCTGGCGTGAGGCGCGTGGCTGAGCGGGCGACAACGCACCAGCCGCACCTCTCGGGCGCCCTGGTAGCGGTACCTAGGGCGGCAGCGCCAGCTCCGTGGTTTCCCACACCAAGGACCGTGGCGGATCCCGGGCGCGCACCTTACCCCCCAGGGGTATTGTCGGGCTAAGCGCAACCCACTTCGTGAAAGGAGCCGGCGATGCGCGGACATGGAGTTCATATGTGGATGTGTGTCGCGATGGTGGTGGTCGCGCTGGTCGTCGTCCTGGCCACCGGCAGTGCGCTGTACATCCTGCCCGCCGTGGGCTGCATGCTCATGATGGGCGCGATGATGTGGATGATGATGGGCGGCATGGGTGGCCGCGGCGGCAGCTCTGACCGCTCGAACGGCGGCTAGAGGACATCATGTCCGCGACGCTGCCCACGACGGCGGCGGTGCTTGCCGTCCATGGCGTCGCCAAGGCGTTCCGGTCGGGGCCGCCGTGGCATCGCCGACGCGTCGAGGTTCTCCGTGGCGCGTCGCTTGAGGTTCGGCCTGGCGAGCTGGTCGGCCTGGTCGGCGAGAACGGGTCGGGCAAGAGCACGCTGATGCAGGCGATCGTCGGCATGCTGGCGCGCGATGGCGGAGATATCGCGCTCGACGGGCGCCTCGGTTACTGCCCGCAGGCGCCGCTGTTGTGGGACAAGCTGACCGTCGCCGAGCACTTCGAGCTGTTCGCGCAGGCTTACGAGCTCGACGAGGGAACCGCGACGGCATCCCGCGACGGCCTGCTCGATGAGCTGGGCTTCGCCAAGTACCTCGACTACCGCGTCGAGGCGTTGTCGGGCGGCACACGCCAGAAGCTCAATCTCGCGCTGGCGCTCATGCACTCGCCGGAATTGCTGCTGCTCGACGAGCCGTATGCGGGCTTCGACTGGGAGACCTACGTGCGCTTCTGGGAGATGGCCGAGCGCCGCCGCCAGCACGGCATGGGCATCCTCATCGTCAGTCACCTGCTCGCCGAACGCGAACGGCTCACCCGCATCTACGAGCTGCGCGACGGACGCTGCGAGGTGCTGAGATGACCCGCACCGTCGTCTTTGCCCGCGAGCAACTGCGCGCCCCGTTCACGCTCGCGTTGCTGGTCGCGATCCCCGCGCTGTTCGTCGTCTCGGCGGCGGGCGTGCTCAGCGAGTTCGCGTCCGCGATCGGCGGGTCGCTGGTCGGCGATGCGGCGGTCGCGCTGAGCGCCGGCTGGGCGGCGGCGTTCATCTCCGGTGCGCTCGGGTTCTTCCAGGCCGCATCGTCGCGCGGCGCCGACCAGCGGCTGGCGCTGGCCGGACTCGGACCCGCGCGGGTGGCGGTCTCGCGCATCGCCGCGTCGGTGCTGCTCGCGGTCGTGGCTGCGGCCGCCGCGTTCGCGGCGCTCGTCATCCGAGTCGACGTCACGCACCCGCTGCACGCCGCGGTCGCGGTGCTCGCGTTCGCCCTGCTGTATCTCGCGATCGGCGTACTCGTCGGGTCGCTCATCAGCGCGCCGCTGGAGGGCTCGCTGCTGGTCGTGTTCATCTTCCTGCTCGACGCCTTCGCCGGCCCCGGCATGACCGGCGGATCGGCACCGCCATGGGCGCTCAGCCAGAAGGCTGCCGACATCCTCATCGCCGCCGGCATGGGCACCGCCTCACCGACGGGCGACTGGGTCAAGGTCGCACTCGTCACCGTCGGCGGGCTCGTCGCCTCGTTCCTGGTATTCGTCGCGTCGGCAAGGAGCCGAGCATGAACGCGCGCATCCTGACCGCGACTCGCCTCGGGTTCCGCGAGCAAGCGCGCCGCCCGCTGCTGCTCGTCCTGCTCGTCGTGCTGCCGTTCTTCTTCATCACGCGCGCGATCGCGCGCACCGAGCCGACGCCGCGGCTCATCGGGCTGCCCGGCGGCAGCGACATCCTCGCCACGATGAAAGAAGCGCACGGGGCGTCGATGGTCACCATCACCGTCGCCTTCCTCGCCGCGCTGTGCGGTGTGTTCATCATGCGCTCGGCGCGGAGCGCCGACCGCCGCCTGGTGGTCGCCGGCTACCGGCCGATCGAGGCCGTCCTCCCGCGCCTCGCGGTGCTGGCTGCCGCCACCGGGGTGGTGGTGGCGGTCTCGCTTGCGGTCACGGCCCTGAGCTTCACGCCGGCGTCGTGGCCGGCGTTCATCCTCGGCAACCTGCTCGTCGGGCTGACCTACGCGTGCATCGGAGCGCTGGCGGGAGCCGCGCTCGGCCAGCTCGGTGCCACCTACGTCGTGCTGTTCTTGGCCATGCTCGGTACCGGCATCCTGCAGAACCCGATGTTTGGCGACGGGACCCCGGGCGGCCTCGCCTACGTGTTTCCGGACTACGGCGCCGGACGGGTCGTCATCGACGGCGCGTTCTCCGCGAGCTTCCACGCCTCTGCCGAGCTCGCACTGGCGATCGGGTGGCTGGCCCTCCTCGCGCTGGCGGTGGGGTGGGTGCTGCGGCGGCTCCTCGTGAACGCCACGTGATGCGCGGCGTCAGGCGCTCCGCCCCAGGTCGGCGAACGGCTGCGGATTCGCGCGCAAGTCAGCCCCCGCGATGCCGTCGACGCGATCGAGCCGGAATGACCTCGACAGCTTCGGCGAGCCCGCGGCTCGCGCAGCCTCACTGGAGGTAGCGCTGTGGCGCGCGCTCGAATGTCTCTGCGCACTCGAGCGAGCAGAAGTACTGCCTCACGCCCCGTTCTTCGCGCACTTCGGCGGCCTGGTCTGGATCGACGGCCATGTGGCAGACGGGATCGATGACCAGTAGCGGATCCTCCAGCCGGACCGCGTAGAGCTCGACCGGCTGGGCCACGTGGCGCAGGCGCTCGGTCCCGCGTGCGTCGAGCACGACGCCGTGCAGGTCCGCCTGGGCGGCGTCGCGCGTTGCGCGGCTGAGCAGCACCTCGCCTGCGCCCGCCACCGCCGCCACGCGCGCGGCGACGTTGACCGCTGCGCCGAACCAGTCGCCGTCGCGTCGTATCGCCGAACCGGTGTGCATGCCCACGCGCACGCCGAGCGAGCGATGACCGACCGTTTCGCGCGCCAGCCGGGAGCCGAGGCGGATCGCCGAGGCGGCGTGTGGGATGCGCAACATCAGACCGTCGCCGAGCGCCTTGACCTCTTCGCCGCCTGTCCCAATCAGCAGGACCGCGGTGGCAGCACGGAAGGCGGCGGCGGTGTCGGCGGCGGTCTCGTCGCCGTGCGCCTCGGTCAACGCCGTGTAGCCCGCGAGGTCCGCGAAGACGAAGGTCTGCGGTGTGGCGATGTGCTCGCTGTCCATGGGAGACCGGCGGCGACATCGTCGCAGCCGGCCCCGGACCCGCGCCAGCGAACGCGTCGCGGTTCTCGATGACGATCGCCGCCACGGCGCCGACGTCTTCGATCGCGATCTGCTGCAACGACCGGTCGCGTGGCACGGGCAGCGGGAACGTGCCCGCGGCGAGCGCGCCGGTGTTCGAGGGTTGAAGGCACAGACGGTCGCGTGCGCCAGGGCGCTGACCGTCCAGGCGACAGGAGCGACTGCCGCGCAGGGCCGAATGGCCTCGACTCAGCGCCTGCCGCCGGGCGCGATCAGTCCGCTCTCGTAGGCGAGTGCGACCAGCGCGGCGCGGTCGCGGCAGTCGAGCTTGCGCAGGACGTTGCTTACGTGCGTCTTGGCGGTGAGCGGGCTGATCACCAGCCGTCCGGCGATCTCGGCATTGCTCAGGCCCTCTGCGACGAGGCGCAGGATCTCGCGTTCGCGGTCGGTCAGATCGGCCACCGCGGCGGGCGGCTCGGCCGGGTCTCGGCGGGCGGCGAACTCGGCGATCAGGCGGCGGGTGATGCTTGGGGCGATCAGCGCATCGCCTGCGGCGATGACCTCGATCGCGTCGAGCAGCTCGCGCGGGCGCGTCTCCTTGAGCAGGAAGCCGCTGGCGCCGGTGCGCAGCGCGCTGTAGACGTATTCGTCGAGGTCGAAGGTGGTCAGCACCAGCACCCGGGTGCGGGCGAGACCGGCGTCGGCGCAGATGATCCTGGTCGCCTCGAGCCCGTCGAGAACGGGCATGCGGATGTCCATGAGCACGACGTGCGGGAAGACGCGCCGTGCGAGGTCGACCGCTTCGCGTCCGTTGGTCGCCTCGCCCACGACCCGCATGGTCTCCTGTGCGTCGATGAGCGCGGCAAAGCCGCCGCGGACGGCGGCCTGATCGTCGGCGACGAGGACGCGGATCACTCGCCGGCGCGGACGTAGGGGAGCTCGGCGTCGACTCGGAACCCGGCCGGCAGAGGGCCGGCGCGCAGCGTCCCGCCGACGGCCGTCGCTCGCTCTGTCATGCCCGCGATGCCGACGCCCGCGGTCGCGCCGTTGCCGTTGGCCGCCGATCCGGCTTCGTTCTCGACGGCCAGGGACAAGCCACTTGGCTCGAACGAGAGTTTGATGCGCACTGGCGCTCCCGCCGCATGGCGGCGGGCGTTCGTGAGGGATTCCTGCACGATCCGGAACGCCGCGAGCGAGACGGCGTCCGGCATCCGCTCGGGTTGCTCGCCGACGACGTTCATGTCCACGTCGACGCCCTCCTCGCGTGTGCGGCTGACGAGGTGGGCGACCTCATCGACACCCGGGACCGGGGTCAGCGGCGCGTCCCGATCGTCGCCGTTGCGCAGCACACCGAGGATCGCTCGCAGCTCGCCGATCGCATCGCGGCTGGCGTCCTCGATCGTCTCGAGCGCGACTCGGGCGTGCGCTGGGTTTCGATCGAGCAACTGCGCCGCGGTGGCCGCCTGCACGTTGATCGTCGTCAGCGTGTGCGCCACGACGTCGTGCAGGTCGCGAGCGATCCGCATGCGCTCCTGCTCGGCGCGGCGCTGGGCTTCCTGCTCCCGCGTGTGCTCGGCGAGCTCGAGCCGTTCGCGCAGCAGCGCGACGTACGCGTGGCGGGTGCGATGCAGATCGGCAACCAGAAGCGGGATCGCGACCAGCAGCACGTGCCCGAGCGTCTGCAGGAGCGTGGGACTTCGGGCGTGAAGCACGTCCGCGAGGATCACCGCGGCGACCGCCGCCACCGCGGCGAGCAGCTGCGCAACGCGCCCCCGGCTGAGCGCCAGCGAGTAGAGCGCGACCGCGGGCGCGATCACCGCGGTCGCTCCCGCAGACGCGTCGATGTGAAGCAGGATCAGCGCCAGCCCGCCCGAGACCGCGAGCGTCCACCCCGGCGCGCGCCGGCGCCACGCCAACGACCCGGCCGCGCCGAGCCCGACGGCCAGCGCCAACGGGCGCGCGCCGCCGGCGCCGTGAAGGACGCCGCCGAGGGTGATCACCGCGCCGACGATGAGCGGCACGGCCGCATCCAGGAGATCGGCAGAACGACGCGGCACCGTGCAGCCGAATCTAGCGCCACGCCTGGCCGCACGAGTACTCCCGCAGGAGTAGATCGGATACTCCGGGCGGCCCATGTCGGCGCGGCGCGAGGCGATGACGATGCGTCTCGATGCAAGACACCCGAAACGACCGAGTGACCGTCGAGCCGGCGCCGCCGGATGCCCAAGTCGCGGGCGCGCGAACGCTCAGTGAGCCGGCCCTCAGCGTGCGGAGCCTCACCAAGCGCTACGGCGAGGTGGCGGCCGTCGAGGGGCTCACCTTCGCGCTCAAGCGGGGGACGATCACCGGGTTCTTGGGGCCCAACGGCGCCGGCAAGACGACGACCCTGAGGATCCTGCTCGGCCTCGCTCAGCCGACCGCCGGCGACGCGCTCGTCTTCGGCCGCCGGTACCGCGAGCTCGACAATCCGATGCGTCGAGTCGGTGCCGTCCTGGAGTCCGGCGACTTCGATCCCGGCCGCTCAGGCCGCAACCACCTCCGCGCGCTCGCGCTCGCGACCGGCATCGCGTTTGACCGCGCTGAGGAGCTGCTCGCCCTCGTCGAGCTGCAGGCAGCTGCCGATCGGCGCGTGCGGAGCTACTCGCTCGGCATGCGACAGCGGCTCGGCCTGGCGGCAGCGCTGCTCGGTGACCCCGATCTCCTGCTCCTCGACGAGCCCGCCAACGGCCTCGATCCCGCCGGCGTTCACTGGCTGCGTGGCTTCCTGCGCCAGTTCGCCCAATCCGGCAAGACCGTGCTGGTCTCGAGCCACGTGCTCGCCGAAATCGCCCAGACCGTCGACGCCGTCGTGATCATCAATCGCGGCCGCCTGGTCGCGACGGTCGCGATCGAGGAGCTCCCCGACGGCGCCCGCTCGCTCGAGGACCTCTACCTCGAGCTCACCACCGAGGGGCCGGCGTGACCGCGCAGCTCCGCTCCGAGCTGCTCAAGCAGCGCACCACCCGCACGAACCTCGTGCTGCTGCTCTGGATGGTCGGCCTTGTCGCACTCGTCGTGCTGCTGCACGTCCTGAGCTTCGGGGTCGACGACCTCTCGCGCCACGACAACCAGCTCAAGATCGCCGGGCTGGGAACGACCATCGGCGCCCTCTTCGCATCGCTGGTCGGAGCGCTGTCCATCACCGGCGAGATCCGACACGGCACCATTCGCCCGACCTTCCTCGCCACCCCTCGGCGCGGACGGGTCATCGCCGCCAAGGTGAGCGCGAGCGCGCTCGCCGGCATCGCGGTCGGTCTGCTGGCCGCGGCGCTCACCGCCGGCGTGGAAGCAGCTGGACTCGGCGCGCGCGGGATCCACATCGAGCTCGACATGGGCGAGTACGCGCAGCTGCTGGCCGGCGCCGCCCTTGCTGCCGCGCTGTTTGCCGCAATCGGTGTCGGCGTCGGGGGGCTCGTACGCAACCAGGTCGCCGCGGTCGTCGGGCTCTGCGTATGGCTGCTGTTCATCGAGCCGATCCTGCTCGGCGACGTGCCGGCCGCCGGCAAGTTCGCGCCAGGGGCAAGTGCGGGAGCCATCGCCGGAGCGATTCAGACCCAGATCGCCGACACCCTCGTCGCGCCCGCGCTCGGCGCGCTCTTGCTCGCGGCCTACGCCGCGATCGCCAGCGCTGCGGGATCGATCGCCACCGAACGCCGCGACGTCAGCTGACCGAGAGCTCGATGCAAGAACAAGACCGGCAAAGGAGCCCGATGTCCGGCCTGTCCGAGCACGATCCAGAACCGGATGGCACCCGTGGCGGCCCGCCCGTCCTACTTGTCGTCGCGATCGTCGCCGTCGTCATCATCCTCGTGGCGCTTCACCTAGCCGGCGTCGTCGGCCCCGGCTCGGGCTAGCCGGAGCGAGGACACGTGATGGGCGAACGCGGGGCACAGCTCCTCCAGACGGCACGCGGTCAGATCTCGGAGCTGGTCGGCCTCCTGTCGACGCACGGAGATGCGGCGCTGACGCGCCCTTGCCCCGGCCGGGGAACGCTCGGCGACGGCACGGTCGGCGCGACCGCGATGCATGCAGCCGACAACTATGGCCGCATCGCCGGGTTCCTTCAGGCCACTGTCGGCGGGCCCGGCAGTTACCGGGAGTCAGGCCACGGCGGGCACTATCGGGCGGAGGACGTCGACCTCGACGACCTGCTCGAACGACTCGCCCGTGCGCTGAACGCCGTCAACCTTGTGGGCGAGCTGAGCGACGAGCACCTGCACGAGGTGCCGCCGCGCAGCGACATGAGGTTCTGCGATGGGCAAAGAACTCTCGAGCAGGTTCTCACGAGCCTGCTCAGGCACCAGCGTCATCAAGTCGATGCCCTGAGAGCAGCTGTCGAATCGGCGCGCTGTCACTCCGCGTCGGGGCTAAGCCCAGAGAGCGGGTAGCGGGACGGCGAGCGCGTCGTGTGCGCTGGCGTCAGCGCCAGCGGCGAGACGGCTCGCGTGGCGCTCGGCGGCGTCTGCGACGCGCTCGAGGAACTGCTGGACGGTCCGCGCCTCGTCGCAAGCGTAAGAGCCGCCGCCCGCGCATCTGTGGGGTGATGCGCTCGCGCGAGGCCCGATTCCTGCGCGGATACGCCCGCCGGGCGCTAGAGCCGTCGGACGAGGAGGAGCGCGCCCGCGCCGCCGATCGCGACGGACGCCGCGGCGAGGGCGATGCTCAGGGCCGAGCCCGACGCCAGCCCGTTGCCGAGCAGGGCGTACGGCGTGGTGCGCACGAGCGCGCCGACGGCGATGGCTGCCGTGAACGCGCCATAGCGCACCGGCGAGAGCCCGGCGGCGTAGTACAGGCCGGACGCGGGGACGCCGGGCATGAGGCGGGCGGCGAGGATCGCGGCGAACCCGCGTCGCTCGATCAGCGCCTGCAGCCGTGCCAGCCTCGGGCTGCGCTCCGCCAGGCGTCGGGCCGGCCCGCGGCCCACGGTCCGCGCCAGCGCGAACGCCGCGAGGCCGCCGAGCACGGCGCCGCAGGTCGCCAGCGCCGTCCCGCCGACCGCACCGAACGCCAGCCCGCCCACGGCGGCCAGCACCGTTCCCGGGAACATCGCCGGCGTGAGCACGATCCAGGCGGCGAGCACGATCGCCGGCGCCGCGATGCCGGCCGCGAGGACGAGGTCGCGCAGCTGGGACGGGGAGTGCGGGAGCAGCAGCGCCGCGGCGATCACCGCGAGGAGCACGGGCACCAGCGCGGCGAGGTGGCGGAGCTGCATCGATCGAGAGGGTAGCCGGCCGCGGAGGAGCCCACGTGACCATCATGCGCGGCGTGGAGCAGCAGAGGACGCTCGCGTCATACGCCGCTTCGATCGCAGTCGTTCACGACTCGTGACGCAACTCAGCGCACGCGAGCCATGTAGCGTCAGCCCGTGGCGACTTCGACCGACGACCCAGAGCGATCGCGACGCGACCTCGAGCCCTGGCGGCGCTGGGGGCCATATCTCAGCGAGCGGGCGTGGGGGACCGTGCGCGAGGACTACAGCGCCGACGGCGATGCGTGGTCGTCGTTCCCGCACGAGCACGCGCGGTCGCGGGCCTACCGCTGGAGCGAGGACGGGCTGGGCGGCATCTGCGACGACCGGCAGCTGCTGTGCCTGGCCTTCACGTTCTGGAACGGCCGCGATTCGATCCTGAAGGAGCGCGTCTTCGGCCTGACCGGCCACGAGGGCAACCACGGCGAGGACGCCAAGGAGTACTGGTGGTACCTGGACTCGACGCCCACCCACTCCTGGATGCGGTGGCGCTACGTCTATCCCCAGGAGGCGTTCCCGTACGCGGACCTCGTGGCCGAGAACGCGCGGCGCGACCGCAGGGCGCCCGAGTACGAGCTGCTCGACACCGGTGCCTTCGACGACGACCGCTATTGGGACGTCGTCGTCGACTACGCCAAGGCCAAGGCCGACGATCTGTGCCTGCGCGTCCGCGTTCGCAATGCCGGGCCCGAGGCGGCGACGCTGCACCTGCTCCCGACGCTGTGGTTCCGCAACCGCTGGTCGTGGGACCCCGAGGTCGCGCGGCCACGCATTCACGAGGAAGCCGGCGCGCTCGTGGCCGAGGATCCCGTGCTGGGCACGATGACGCTCACGGCAAGCGAGGCGCCCGAGCCGCTGTTCTGCGACAACGACACGAACACGCAGCGCCTCTGGAACCAGCCGGGCCCCGCCCATCCGAAGGACGGCATCAACGACCACGTCGTCCACGGCCTGGCCACCGTCAACCCGCAGCGCACCGGAACGAAGGCGGCGCTCTGGTACCGGCTCGACGTGGAGCCGGGAGCGACGGCCGAGGTGCGGCTGCGGCTGGCGCCGAAGCCGCGCAAGCTCGGGAAGTCGTGGGCGGCCGCCATGGATGCCCGCGCGAGCGAGGCCGATGCCTTCTATGCGTCGCTCGCGCCCGCGGCGACGGCCGACGAAGCGCTCGTGATGCGCCAGGCCTTCGCCGGCATGCTCTGGAGCAAGCAGTTCTACAACTACGACGTCGAGCGCTGGCTGCGGGGCGACCCCGGGCAGCCGCCCCCGCCGGCGTCGCGGCTGTCCGGGCGCAACGCCGGCTGGCGCCACCTCTACAACCGCGACATCGTCTCGATGCCGGACAAGTGGGAGTACCCCTGGTACGCGGCATGGGACCTCGCCTTCCACTGCGTGACGCTCGCGCACGTCGATCCCGCGCTGGCCAAGGATCAGCTGCGCCTCATCACGCGCGAGTGGTACATGCACCCCAACGGCCAGCTGCCGGCGTACGAGTGGAACTTCGGCGACGTCAACCCGCCGGTGCACGCCATCGCGGCGCTCGCGGTCTACGAGCTCGACGGCGCCGGCGACCGCGAGTGGCTCGAGCGCATCTTCCACAAGCTGCTGCTCGGCTTCACGTGGTGGGCGAACGTCAAGGACCCCGAGGGCGATCACCTCTTCGGCGGCGGCTTCCTCGGCATGGACAACGTCGGTCCCTTCGACCGGTCCGCGCCGCTCGCGCAAGGGCTCGCGCTCGAGCAGGCCGACGGCACGGGCTGGATGGCCATGTACTGCCTGAGCATGCTCGAGATCGCGATCGTGCTCGCCCGCGACGATCGCGCCTACGAGGATGTCGCCGTGAAGTTCTTCGAGCACTTCACGCTCATCGCCGACGCGATCAACGACCGCGGGCTCTGGGACGAGGCCGACGGCTTCTACTACGACCGGGTGCGCCGCGCCTCCGACGGCGCGGCCTGGCCGGTGCGCGTGCGTTCGATGACCGGGCTGATCCCGTTCTGCGCCGTGGCCGTCGCCGATGCCGGGGCGACCGCGGGGCTGTCCGAGTTCAGCGCCCGGGTCCGCGAGTTCCTCGAGCTGCGGCCCGAATACGGCGCGGCGGTCCAGCCCGCCCGCGACGAGGAGACCACCGCGATGCTCGCCATCGTCGGCGAGGACCGCCTGCCGCGCGTGCTCGAGCGGCTCGCCGACGAGACCGAGTTCCTGTCGCCGCACGGCATCCGCTCGCTGTCGGCGATCTACCGCGACCACCCGTTCGAGTTCTGGATCGCCGGGGAGGTCGCGTCGAGCGTCGACTACGAGCCCGCCGAGTCGACGACCGCGCTGTTCGGCGGCAACTCGAACTGGCGCGGCCCGATCTGGTTCCCCGTCAACTACCTCGTCATCGGCGCGCTCACGCGCTTCGCGCGGCGCCTGGGCGACGACCACACGTTCGAGTTCCCGCACGGATCCGGGCAGCAGCTGACGCTGCGCGCGATCATCGCCGACCTCGCGGGGCGCCTCGTCGGCATCTTCCTCGAGGACGCCGACGGTCGGCGCCCCGTCTTCGGCACGCAGGAGATCTTCCAGCGCGACGAGTCGTGGCACGACGCGTTGCTGTTCCACGAGTACTTCAACGGCGACGACGGCGCCGGCCTCGGGGCCTCGCACCAGACCGGCTGGACAGGCCTCGTCGCCGACATGGTCGTCCGCCTGTCGCGGGCGCGGGAGGCGGGATGAGGCTCGGTGCTCACCTGGAGGGCGACGGCGTGCGCTTCGCCGTCGTCAGCAGCGTCGCCGACGCGGTCGACGTCTGCCTCTTCGACGACGGCGGGGGCGAGACGCGCCACGCGCTCGAGCAGGGCGACGCCGACGTCTGGCACGGTCACGTCGCGGGCGCCGGCCACGGCATGCGCTACGGCTTTCGGGTCCATGGGCCGTGGGATCCCGGCGCGGGCCTGCGCTGCAACGCGGCCAAGCTCCTGCTCGATCCCTACGCGCGCGCGATCGCGGGCGGCGTCCAGTGGAACGCTGCGCTCGACGGCGGCAACGCCGACGACTCCGCGCCGTTCGTCCCCCGGTCGGTGGTGAGCGCCGAGCCTTTCGATTGGGGGGACGACCACCCGCCGGGCACCGCCCTGGCGGACTCGATCATCTACGAGCTGCACGTCAAGGGCTTCACGCGCCTGCACCCCGAGGTGCCCGAGGCGCTGCGCGGCACGTACGCCGGGCTCGCCCATCCGGCGGTGATCGCGCACCTGCAGCGGCTCGGCGTGACCGCGGTCGAGCTGCTGCCGGTCCACCAGTTCGTCCACGACCGCGCTCTGGTGGGGCGCGGGCTGCGCAACTACTGGGGCTACCAGTCGATCGGCTACTTCGCTCCCCACAACGAATACGCCGCGTCCGACGACCAGGCCGCGGAGTTCAAGGCGATGGTGCGCGCGCTGCACGCCGCTGGCATCGAGGTCCTGCTCGACGTCGTCTTCAACCACACCGCCGAGGGCGACGAGCACGGGCCGACGCTGTGCTTCCGCGGGCTGGACAACCCGGCCTACTACCGGCTGGCCGACGATCGCAGCCGCTACGTGGACGACACCGGCTGCGGCAACACGCTCGACGCCCATCGGCCGCACGGCCTGCGTCTCGTGATGGACTCGCTGCGCTACTGGGTGCAGGAGATGCACGTCGACGGCTTCCGCTTCGACCTGGCCGTCAGCCTCGGCCGCGCGACGAGCGACTTCGATCCCTTCGGCGGCTTCCTCGACGCCGTCGGCCAGGATCCGGTCCTCTCGGAGGTCAAGCTCATCGCCGAGCCCTGGGACACCGGGCAGGGCGGCTACGACCTCGGCAGCTTCCCGCCCGGGTGGAGCGAATGGAACGGGCGCTACCGCGACACCGTGCGCGACCTCTGGCGCGGCGCGCCGGGCGCGCTCGCCGACTTCGCGACGCGCCTGACGGGCTCCTCGGATCTCTACGGCCGTGGGCGGCGCCCGACGGCATCGATCAACCTCGTCACGGTCCACGACGGCTTCACGCTCGCCGACCTCGTCAGCTACGACGCCAAGCACAACGAGGCCAACGGCGAGGACAACCGCGACGGGAGCAACGACAACCGCAGCTGGAACTGCGGCGTCGAGGGCCCCACCGACGACCCGGCGGTGCTCGCGCTGCGCGCCCGGCAGCGCCGCAACCTCCTCGCCACCCTGCTGCTCTCGGAGGGAGTCCCGCTGCTCCTCGCCGGGGACGAGCTCGGCCGCACCCAGGGCGGCAACAACAACGCCTACTGCCAGGACAACCCGATCAGCTGGGTCGACTGGCCTGGCGACCAGGAGCTCCTGGAGTTCGTCGCGACCGTGTGCCGGATCCGGCGCGAGAACGACGTCTTCCGCCGCGGGCGCTTCTTCGTCGGCGGCGAGCTTCAGTGGCTGCGCCCCGACGGCGCTCCCATGCAGGGCGCCGACTGGAGCGACCCCGGCGCGCGCGCGGTCGCGGTCGCGACCGCGGGTGGCGCGCTGCTGATCAACGCCTGGTGGGACCCGCTGACCTTCCACCTCCCCGGCGACGGCGGCTGGGCCGTCGAGATCGACACCGCCGACCCAAGCGATGGCCGGACGGCGTCGGGCGCGATCGACCTCACCGGGCGATCGCTCGTGCTCCTGAGCGCCCAGCGATAGCCGCCGGCTCCTTTCGAGGGCTTCATCCATGGTCTCCGGCCGAGGCCAACGATCGTGACCGGCCCCGACGGCCTAGAGTCCCGTTCAACGTGAGCGACGACGATCTCGACCGGCTCCCATCCAGCGAGCTCCACGACCTGGCGGTGCGCCACGCGCGCCGCCACCTCGACGTCAAGTTCTTCTGGCAGCTCATGCAGGTGCTGCCGGCCGCCGAGGCCTCCGCCGGTGAGCTCGTTGAGGCCGATGCCGATGTGACCAGGATGAGCGCGCACATCGACGACGTGACCGATTCCGGTCGCGGCGAGGTGGCCGAGATGCTGCGGCCGTTCTATCTCGACTACCTGCGGCGCCACGGCGTGAAGGCACCGTAAGGCGCAGCCGTCGGTCATGCGAGCCGTCGCGCGATCGCGGCGCTCATGCGCTCGGCCGCCGCGAGCGCGCGCACGGCGTCGTCGGCGCTTGCGCCTCGCGCCGGGCCGCCGAGGACGGCCTCGGCGAAGGCGTCGGCCTGGGCGGTCATCGCGTCGCGGAAGACGTCCTCTCCTGCCGCGCCCCACATGAACTCGACGCGCTCGTGCCCGCCGGTCCCCATGACCTCGACCCAGCAGCAGTCGCCGTGCGGGAAGCGCCGGCCGAGGGAGATCGCGGCCACCGACCCGCCCGACAGGCGCGCGATCGCCTCGACGCTGTCGGGGTCGCCGTCGACCGGCGGCGCCGACGCGAGGCTGGCGGGCACGGCGTCGAGCTCGTCGATCTCCTGGCCGGTCAGCCATCGCGTCTGGTCGAGCTCGTGCACGCCCATGTCGATCGCGATCCCGCCGCTGCGGGCGCGGAACGACCCCGGCGGCGGCTCGGCGTCCCACTGCCAGCAGGCCAGCCGCGACACCTCGCCGAGCCCGCCCGCGACGATCCGCTCGCGCAGGGCGACGAGGTCGGGCACGAAGCGCCGCCAGTAGCCGACCTGCAGGAGCACCCCGGCTTCGGCTGCCGCCGCGGCCGCCGCCCGCGCCTCGTCGGCGCGCAGGCCGCACGGCTTCTCGCACAGCACGGGCACGCCCGCCGCGGCGAAGCGCCCGACGAGCGCGACGTGCAGGTCGGAGGGCGCCGCGATCAGCACGGCATCGAAGTCGCCCGCCTCCAGGAGGGCCTCGACGTCGTCGTAGGTGCGCAGCCCGCGCGCGCCGGCCGCCTCGCGCGCGGGCGCGTGCGGCTCGACGACCGCGACGGCCTCGGCCCGGTGCGCGCTGCGCAGGGCGTCGAGATGGACGCTGCCCATGCGCCCCGCGCCGACGACGGCGAGGCGCAGGCGCCCGTCGCTCAGGCCCACGGGATCCCCCTCCTCACGGCTGCGTGCCCGGCACAGGTGCGGGCGGGGGCGCGGCCGCCGTGGCGACGGCGCTCGGCGCGGCGACGGGCTCGCGTGTGGCGTGGGCGCGGGCGATCGACGCGCACAGCGCCACGTCGTGCAGGCCGTCGATGCCCGACGTGCGCGGCTCGCGGCCGCTGCGGATGCAGTCGGAGAGCTCGATCAGCTCGCGCTTGAACGCCTCCTCGTAGGAGGTGACCTCGACGGTGCGCGAGGCGCGTGCCGCGCCGGCGTCGCCCTCCTCGATGATCAGCTCGCTGGGGGCGCTGCGCAGAAAGGGGGAGGGGAGCAGCAGCGCCACGCGGCGGTCGGGCGAGTAGAAGGCGAGCTCCTGCGAGTAGCGCGCGATGCCCGGGAGGTCGACCCACGACAGGTGGCACTCGACGTCGCCGAAGGCGAGGTTGATCGCCACGCACTGGCGGCGCAGGTCGGCGAAGCGCACCTCGGTCGGCTCGCCGAGCACACCGCGCAGGGCGTTGAGCTCGTGCACGAGCGAGTCGAGCAGGATCCAGCGGTAGACCCAGCGCGTCTCCTCGTCGACGTCGGGCAGCGCATCGAGCAGGCGCGCGTCGTCGTCGGCGCGCAGGGCGGCGAACGTGTCGGCCGGGACGTCGTCGGCGCGCACGAGCGGGTAGTGCGCGACGTAGGGCTCGAGCGGCGACTCGAGCGTCGTCACGCGCACCAGGCGCAGGTCCTGCAGCTGCGGCGCCAGCGTGGCGAGGCGCTCGTAGGCCGGGTCGTAGCGCTTCATCGTGCCGACCATCAGGCGCACGCCCGCGCGCTCGGTGGCGGCCAGCATCTCGGTCCCCTCGGCCGCGGAGAGGCACATCGGCTTCTCGACGAAGACGTGCATGCCCGCCTGCGCGCAGGCCACGGCGACGGGCGCGTGGCTGCCGGAGGTGAGCACGAGCACGGCGTCGAGGTCGGCCTGGAGGAGGTCCTCCCAGCGCGTGAAGGTGCGGCCGGCCCCGAAGCGCCGGGCACAGGCGTCGGCCACGGACGGCGAGAGGTCGCAGACCGCGGCGAGCTCGAAGCGATCGTCGAGCTCGGTCAGGTAGGGCAGGTGCATGACCTGAGCGATCAGGCCGCATCCCACGACGCCCACTCTCGTTCGATCCGCCACCCGCGCTCCCTTCGGCCCGTGCTGGAACGTTCCACGACTCTAGAAGTGCGCGAAGAGCGGTGTCAAGCGCGCGACCGACGTCCTGTGTACACCGCGAGTTGTCGCCCGCGCGCGCGACGCTCCTTGACGCGGTTCGTGCCGCGCGATACAAGCGCGTTCACACAGGATCTGGAACGCTCCAACTGCACGCGAGGAGAGAGTGACGGTTCAGGCCGCTGTGATCGAGGCGCCCCGCCGGTTCGCGGTGGGGCGCTTCCCGACGCCCGATCCCGAGCCGGGCGCCGTCCTGCTGCGCATGCACTACTCCGGCATCTGCGGCACCGACAAGCACACGTGGCGCGGCGAGAGCCTGCAGTACGCGGGCACCGAGCACGAGCGCGACGCGGCCTACCCGCTCATCTGCGGCCACGAGAACGTCGGGGAGATCGCGGGGTTCGGGCCGGGCGAGCCGCCGGTCGACGAGCTCGGCCGGCCGCTGGCGATCGGCGACCGCGTGGTGCCGGCAGCCAACCTGACCTGCGGGCGCTGCGCGATCTGCCGCGACCCGCGCGCGCCGTACTACCTGTGCACGGCGATGGACGACTACGGCAACTCGCTGAGCTGCGCCGAGCCGCCACATCTCTTCGGCGGCTGGGCGCAGACGATGTACCTGTTGCCCGGAACGCGGCTCTTCCGCGTCCCCGACGCGCTGCCGTCGCAGCTCGCCGCGCTCACCGAGCTGCTGTCGGTCACGCACGGGCTCGACGTGGCGCGCGCGCTGGGCGGCAGCGCCGGCGCGCGCGGGCTGCGGACGGGCGACACCGTGCTCATCCTCGGGGCGGGGCCGCTCGGCATGGTGCACCTGGTCAAGGCCGACCTCATCGGGGCCGGCCGGCTGATCGCGATCGATGTCCTGCCCGAGCGCCTCGAGCTCGCGCGCGCCTGCGGCGCGGGGCTCGTGCTCGACGCGACCGCCACGTCGGCCGGCGCGCGCCTCGCCGCGGTGCGCGAGGTCACGGCCGGCCTGGGCGCCGACGTCGTCGTCGACTGCTCGGGGCGCTCGGACACCTTCCCCGAGGCGCTCGCGCTCGCGCGGCCCGGCGGCACCGTGATCGAGGCCGGCGCGTTCGTCGACATGGGCTCTGTCGAGATCGACCCCAACCGCGACGTCTGCATCAAGGACGCGACGATCCTCGGCGTCGGCGGCGAGGACCTCGCGCACTACGCGCCGTCGCTGCGCCTGCTCGAACGCCACCCCGAGCGCTTCGCACCGCTCATCACCCACCGCGTCGGGCTGGCCGACGTCGGCGACGCGCTCGAGCTCGCGCAGACCGGCGCGGCGATGAAGGTGCTCGTGGCGCCGAACGGGGAGGTGCCGGCGTGAGCGCGCCGCTCGTGCGCAAGGCGCCGACGATCTTCGAGGTCGCCGCGCTCGCCGGCGTCTCGAAGTCGACCGTGTCCAACGTGATCCGCGGCATGGACGGCGTCTCCGCGCGCACGCGCGAGCGCGTGCTCGAGGCCGTCGACCGGCTCGGCTACCGGCCCAACGCGCTCGCGCGCCAGATCGTCGCGCAGCGCACGACGATGCTCGGCGTGCTCGTCGGCGACCTCGACAACCCGTTCTACGCGGAGATGGCCAAGCTCATCGAGCGCTGGGCCTTCCGCCACGGCTACACCGCGATGTTCTGCAACATCGAGGGCGACGACCACCTCGCGGTCTCCGGCGTCGAGGCGCTGCTCGAGCAGCGGGTCGCCGGGATCGTCTTCCTGGCCTTCTTCGGGCGCTCGCCGGCGATCGAGGAGCTGCTGCGCCGGCGCGTGCCCGTCGTGTTCGTCGGGCTGCGCGAGGACTGGGGCGACTCGGTCGCGGTGAGCGACGGCGCCGGCGCCCGCCTGGCCACCGAGCACCTGATCGAGCTCGGCCACCGCCGGATCGCGTACGTCACCACGCCCGCGGTCGAGCGGCGCGCCGACCGTGCGCGCCACCACGGCTATCGCGAGGCCGTACGCCGCGCCGGGCTGAAGCCGCTGCCCACCGTGCGCTGGGTGCCCGGCTCGGAGGGCGTGCGCATCGGCGGTCGTCTGGCCCCGTTGACCGACGTCCTCGTCGGGCCCGATCGGCCCACCGCGCTCTTCGTCTCCAACGACCTCGGCGCGATCGCCCTGCTCGAGTACACCGACCGCCACGGCCAGCGGGTGCCCGAGGACGTCTCGGTCGTCGGCTTCGACAACGTCACGCTGGCGGGCCTCTCCCGCATCTCGCTGACGACGGTCGCCCAGCCGCTCGACGAGCTCGCCCGGCTCGGGCTCGAGCGGCTCGTCGCGCGCATCGAGGGCGACGACGAGCGCCACGACGACCGCGCGCGCGTCACCACGGTTCCCGTCGAGCTCGTCGTCCGCGACTCGACCGGGCCGCCGCCGGGCTAGCTTCGCGACGATACGGCGCGATGACCCGCGCCTTCCCCATCGGCGCCGCCGCCACGCTCGACGACCTCGAGGCGCCGGAGGCGCACGCCCTGCTTGCGCGGTTGCGCGAGCGCGAGCCGGTGTCGTGGCTGCCGGCGCTCGGCGGCTGGCTGGTCACCCGGCGCGACCTCGCGCTCCAGGTGATGAACGACGCGGAAGCGTTCACCGTCGACGATCCGCGCTTCTCGACGGGCCAGGTCGTCGGCCCGAGCATGCTCACGCTCGACGGCGCCGAGCACCGGCGCCACCGCGCGCCGTTCGCGCGCCCGTTCCGCCTGCACGCCGTCAGAGAACGTTTCACCGCGCTCGTCGCCGACGAGGTCGACCGGCTCATCGACGCGATGGAGCCCGCCGGCGAGGCCGAGCTGCGCCGCAGGTTCGCCGGGCCGCTCGCGGCGGCCGTCGTCACGCACGCGCTCGGGCTGCAGGAGACCGACACCGCCGCGGTGCTCGGCTGGTACGACGACATCGTTGCCGCGGTGACCGAGGTCACCGCCGGCGGCGCGGTGCCCGACTCCGGGCGCGCCGCGTTCGGCGACCTGCGCGCGGCGATCGAGCCGGTGCTCGATCGCGACCCGGGCTCGTCGCTGCTTGCCGCCGCGGCCGGCGACGCCGGCGGCCTCGACCGCCCCGAGGTCGTCTCGAACGCCGCGGTGATGCTCTTCGGCGGGATCGAGACGACCGAGGGGATGATCACGAACGCGGTGGCGCAGCTGCTTGCCGACAGCGAGCAGCGCGCCCTTGCCGAGGACGATCCCGCCACGCTGGCGAACGCGATCGAGGAGTCGCTGCGCCTCGAGCCGGCGGCGGCGGTGGTCGACCGCTATGCGACGGCGGACGTGCGCCTCGGCGACGCCGACGTCGCGCGCGGCGACCTCGTCAGCGTCTCGGTTGCCGCCGCCAACCGCGATCCGGCCACCTTCGCCGACCCCGACCGCTTCGACGTCCGTCGCGCCAACGCCTCCCAGCACCTCGCCTTCGCGCGCGGCCCGCACGTCTGCATCGGGATGCACCTCGCGCGCCTGGAGGCCAGCGCCGCGGTCGGGCGGCTGCTGGCGCGGCTGCCCGGGCTGCGGCTGGATCCCGAGCACCCGCCGGCCGCGCGCGGGCTGGTCTTCCGCAAGCCCCCGGCGCTGCGCGTGCTGTGGTGACCGCTAGTCGACCAGCAGCGTGAGGATCTCCCACGGCCGGTACTCGACGACGATCTCGTCGCCGTCGACCTCGACCGGCCCGAGGTCGTCCTCGAGCAGGTTGGCGCGGCGCGCCGACGTCCACGGCACCGCCAGGCGGATGCGCGCGCGGCCGCGCCCGCTGTGCGCCTCGTACAGGCGCAGCACGAGCGCGCCCGAGTCCTCGGCGAGCTTGATCGTGTCGAGCACGAGCCCCGACCCGTCGACCGAAGCCCACGCGCTCGCCGGCACGCCAGCGCCCCAGCGCAGCGGTGCGCCGAACGCGCGCGCCTCGCCGACCACGCCGCCGTCCTGCCAGCCGCCGGCGTGGGGGAGGACCGCGTAGGCGAAGGCGTGCTCGCCCATGTCGGCGCCGGGATCGGGCGCCTTGGGCGCGCGCAGCAGCGAGATGCGCAGCGTCTCGCCGTAGGCGCTGTAGCCGTACTTGGAGTCGGTGAGCAGGGCGACGCCGAAGCCGTGCTCGGAGAGGTCGGCGAAGCGGTGGCCGGGCACCTCGTAGCGGGCGAGGTCGGCGAGCGTGGAGTAGTGCGTGGGCCGCCGCGTGGCGCCGAACGCGGTCTCGTAGGTCGCGCCGTCGGCGTGCACCGCGAGCGGGAAGGCGACCTTCAGCAGCCGGTGCTCCTCGTGCCAGTCGGCCGTCGTGTGCACCTCCAGGCGCCGCGCGCCCGCGTCGAGCCGGAAGGTCTGGACCAGGCGCGACGCGCGGCCGACCGCGCGCTCGAAGGGGACCTCGGCGCGCAGCGGCTGCGCGTCGATCCGCGCGATCCCATCGGCCGGCGCGCAGTCCGCGCGCGTGTCGAGGTGGGCGGGGTCGACGTCCCAGGCGTCGTAGGACACCGGCCGGTCCTCGTAGAGCTCGAGGCGATTGCCCGGCGCGGCCAGGGCCTCGCGGCCCGTCGCCCGGTGCACGAGGCTCGCCAGCGCACCGCCCGCGGTGAGCGTCGCCGTCAGGTGCTCGTTCTCGAGCACGGCGCCGCCGTCCGGCGTGCGCTCGGCCCACACCGCCTCGGCGCGGCCGGCTTGCGCCGTTCCGTACGGCGGCGCTTCGAGCAGGACGAGCGTGCCCGCCGGGTCGCGCGCCACCTCCCGCCGCGCGACGGGGGCGGTGTTGACCGCGACGGCCGCGCCGCCCGCCTCGCCGAGCGCGGCGAGCGCGCCGCTCACCAGCGCATCCGCGGCCGCCTCGACCGCCACCAGATCCGCCCGCGCGCGCTCGTTGACCTCGGCGATCGAGGTCCCCGGGAGGATGTCGTGGAACTGGCTGACGAGCAGGACGCGCCAGGCCTCGGCCAGCTCGGCGCGCGGGTACGGCCCGCCGCGCAGCCGCGCCGCGATCGCGCACAGCGCCTCGGCGTCGTGCAGCGCCGCCTCGCAGCGGCGGTTGCCGCGCTTGAGCGCCGCCTGGCTCGTGTACGTGCCGCGGTGGTACTCGAAGTACAGCTCGCCGACGACCGTGCGCAGGTCGCGCGCGCCGTCCTGCAGGCGGTCGAAGAACGCTTGCGGCGAGCGCAGGGTCGTGCGCGGCAGGCCGCGCAGGTCGCCGGCCCGGCGCAGGCGCTCGAGCATCGCGCGGGTCGGGCCGCCGCCGCCGTCGCCGTGGCCGAAGACGAGCAGGCTGTCGCCCGAGCGCGCGTGGTCGCGGTAGTCGCGCACGCCGCGGCGCAGCTCGGCGACGGTCGCCTCGGCGTTGTAGGTGTCGGTGGGCGGGAAGTGCGTCAGCACCTCGCTGCCGTCGAGGCCCTGCCACGTGAAGGCGTGGTGCTCGGGCGTGGTGAAGCGGTTCCAGGAGAGCTTCTGGGTCAGGAAGCGCGACATCCCGGCCTGGCGCATGAGCTGGGGCAGCTGCGCGGTGTAGCCGAAGACGTCGGGCTGCCAGAGCTCGGTGCAGCGGCGCCCGAGCTCGCGCTCGAAGAAGCGCTGGCCGTGCAGCAGCTGGCGCGCGAGCGACTCGCCCGAGGGCAGGTTGCAGTCGGGCTCGATCCAGCTGCCGCCGACCGGGATCCACTGGCCGCGCGCGACGCGCTCGCGGATCGCCTCCCACAGCCGCGGATCGCGGTCGCGCACCCACGCGTAGTGCTGGGCCTGCGAGGCGCAGAAGACGTGCTCGGGGTACTCGTCCATGAGCCGCACCTGCGTCGCGAAGGCGCGCTGCGCCTTGCGCCAGCTCTCCTCGAGCGGCCACAGCCATGCCGTGTCGAGGTGCGCGTGGCCGACCGCCGACAGCTCGTGCGGACCGCCGGCGGCGTGCCCGGCGTAGAGGCCGGCGAGGATCTCGTCGCCCCCGGCGCCGGTCTCATACGCCGTCGCGAAGTCGTCCAGGCCGGCGAGGAGCTGGCCGGCGAAGGCGGGGTCCAGGCCGTCCTCGAGCTCGAGCGCGCGCAGGACCGCGAAGTCCCACAGCCGCCGCCACGCGTCGGGGTCGAAGCGCGCCAGCTCGCAGGCGTCGAGCACGAACGGCGAGATCGTGCGGTACGGGCCGCGCTCGCCCTGCCCCTCGACGTCGCTGCCGAACGGGCCGTTGCAGGCGATCTCGACCTCGAAGGCCAGGCGCTCGCCGCCGCGCGCGTGCTCGAGGAGCGTCGCGTCGGGACGCGGCTGCGTGCCCGAGGAGTTCAGGCCCTGCACGGCGCGGCCGTCGAGCCAGAGCGTCGCCTCGCTGCGGGTGTCGAGGACGAGGTCCACGCGCGCGCCCTCCCAGGCCGCAGGCACCGTCGCCTCGGCGCGCAGCCAGTACGTCGCGAACAGCGGGCCGAGCTGCTCGCCGGGATCGACGCGGCGGTAGTGCAGCGCCTGCGCCGCCTCGTGCCCGATGCGGTCGACCGGCCCCGCGAGGAGCAGGTCGGCGACCGCCATGCGCTCGGGGTGGACCGCCGCGGCGAGCCGCTGCTCCAAGCGCTGCAGGCGCTCGCGCGTGTACTCGCGATGCGCCGCGATCACGGCGGTGAGCGTATCCCGCGGCGCCGATCTGCGCATCGAACGCCGCGCCGCGGGGAATCTGCCCACGCGGGCCTCCGGCAGGGGGCGAGAACCAAAGGAGAGACATGCATCGCAAGCTCCACCGCGGGAGGGTGGCGCGAGCGCTGGTGGCCCTGACGGGCTGCGCGGCGCTGTGCGCTGCTTCGGCCGCGTCCGCTCCAGCTGCGCCGCTGTCACACGGCCAGACGCTGCACGTCGCCAAGCCGCGGCTGCACGTCCACTCCAACCAGTCCAGCAACTGGTTCGGCTACAACCAGGGCACGCTCGAGCAGGGCGGCAAGATGTTCAACTCGATCTCGGGCGACTGGACCGTGCCGGCGGCGACCCAGCACGCCTCGGGCGACGAGTTCTCGTCGGACTGGATCGGGATCGGCGGCGGCTGCGTCGATGCCGGCTGCACGGTCGGCGACAACACGCTGATCCAGACCGGCACCGAGCAGGACGTCAGCGGGGGCGCAGCCTCCTACGGCGCCTGGTGGGAGATCATCCCCGGCCCGTCGATCGCCATCACCAACATGACGGTGGCGGCCGGCGACCACATGCACGCCGACATCTCGGAGGCCGTCGCGGGCTCCAACCTGTGGACGATCACGCTGCGCAACGTCACGCGCAACCAGACGTTCACCCAGACGGTCCCCTACACCTCGACCCACGCGACGGCGGAGTGGATCGAGGAGACGCCGCTGATCCTCGGCACGGGCGCGGGCTTCGCCGCGCTGCCGAACCTGAACACGGTGCCGTTCACCGCTGCCAAGACCAACGGCGCGCCCGCCAACCTGGCCGCGTCCGAGGAGATCCAGCTGATCGACTCGGCCGGCAAGGTGATCGGCTCGCCGTCGGCTCCGAACGCCTCGCGCGACGGGTTCAGCGCCTGCGCGTGGGCGACGAGCTGCTAGGAGCGACTGCACCGCGCGGGGCGCCCCGACCGGGACGCCCCGCGCGTAGCTGCATCTAGGCCCCGCCGGCCTTCAGCGTCACCGTGATCGGCTTGAAGTCCGAGCCGGTGGTGTCCGCGCCGCCCTCCTTGAGGGCGGCGAGCGCCTTCGTGGCGTAGTCGTTGGTGTAGGCCAGTCCTTCGGGCGGCTTGGTCAGGACGGTGTCGCCGTCCTGGTTCTTGGTCTGCTGGGCGATCTTGACCGTCTGGTCCCACAGGCCCTTGTCGACCATGCCGATCCCGTTCGGCGACGGCCAGATGAGCTTGTTGATCTCGTTCATCTGCCAGAGCTGGTGGCTGGCGCCGAGCTTCGAGCCCCGCGCGACGACGATGTCACGGCACTTCTCGGGGTTGTCGCGGCAGTAGATCCAGCCCTTGAAGCTCGCCTGCAGGAACTTGACCGTCTGGTCCTGGTAGGCCTTGTCGTTCTGGAGCTTGTCGGTGTTGGCCCAGATCGCGTCCTGGAGCATCGCGGTGCCCTCGGAGTTCCAGTCGATCTTGTTGAAGTCGTCGGGCGTGTACAGCTGCCCCGTCTTCGGATTCTTGGCCTCGAGCACCTGGGCGTACTCGTTGTAGATCATCGCCTGGGCGGCGTCGATGTCGCCCTTCAGCAGCGCCTGCATGTCGAACTGCTGCTGGGCGAGCGTCACGTCCTTGCCCGGGTTCAGCCCGGCCTTGGTCATGCCCGCGAACAGCTCGAACTCGTTGCCGAAGCCCCAGTTGCCGACCTTCTCACCCTTCAGGTTCGCGGCGGTCGTGATGTTCTTGTCCTTGAACGACACCTGCAGCGTGCCCGAGCGCTGGAAGACCTGGCCGACGTCGGTGATGTTGGCGCCCTGCTCGCGCGACTGCAGCGCCTTGGGCACCCAGGCGATCGCGTAGTCGGCGTGGCCCTGGGCGAGCTGGGTCTGGGGCACGATGTCGGTGCCGCCTTCGAGGATCTGGACGTCGAGCCCGGCGTCCTTGTAATAGCCCTCCTGCACGGCGGCGAAGTAGCCGGCGAACTGGGCCTGGGTGAACCACTGCAGCTGGAGCTTGACCTTGGTGAGCGACGTGCCGCCGCCCGCCGAGGTGGAGCTCGAGCCGTTGTCGTCGCCGCCGCACGCGGCCATGGCCAGCACCGAGAGTGCCAGCACGGCCACGCAGGCGACGCGACTGATGAACCTGCTCCTCACGAGAGTCCTCCTTGCGGTCGTTGCCAGGGCATCGCCAGGCGCTCGGCGATCACCACGACGGTGTAGAAGACGAGCCCGAGCGCGATCGCGGCGGTCACGAGCGCCCACGCGCGCGGGTAGGCCGATGCGGCGGCCGCGGACGTGATGGCGGGCCCGAGGCCCCGCTGCAGACCGCCGAAGTACTCCGAGACGATCGCCGCGATCACCGCGCCCGACGACGCGATCTTCAGCCCGGTGAAGAAGAACGGCAGCGCGCCGGGCAGCCGCACCACCTTGGTCGTCGTCCACGGCGAGGCCGCATAGCTGCGCATCAGCTCGGCGTGCACCGGGTCGATCTGGCGCAGCCCGCGCAGCGTGTTGACGAAGATCGGGAAGAAGACGTAGATCGCCACCACGAGCCGCCGCGGCGTGCTCGACGTCGAGGCGAACATCGTGTTGAAGATCGGCGTCAGGGCGACGATCGGGATCGCCGCCATCGCGGCGGCCAGCGGCGTGAGCATGTCGTCCAGCGCGCGCACGCGCGAGGCCAGCAGCGCCGCGATCACGCCCGCCGTCAGCCCGATCGCCAGCCCGACGAGCGCGTTCTGGCCGGTCTTCCAGGCCGCCTCGAGGATGACGTCGTGGTTCTGGCGCAGCTGCTCGAAGATCGCGCTGGGCTTGGGCAGCACGAACGGCTTGATGTTGCGGGCGTCGACGAACCACTCCCACAGCGCCAGGAAGCCGATGCCGAAGATGATCGGCGGCCAGATGCCCGAGAAGATGCGGCCCGCCCAGACGGCCTGTGTCCTCACGAGCGCTCCTCGGGCGTGACCGGCGTGCGGCCCCGCAGCGCCTCGCGGACGTCGGTGATCGCGGCGAAGAACTGGTCGGCCTCGCGGACGTCCTCGTCGCGCGCGCCGAGCGGGACGTCGATCGTGTGCGTGATCCGGCCCGGCCGCGGCGACATGACGGCCACGCGCTGGGAGAGGAACACGGCCTCCGGGATCGAGTGCGTCACGAAGACCACCGCGGCGCTCGTCTCCGCGCAGATCCGGATGAGCTCGGCCTGCATGCGCTCGCGCGTCATCTCGTCGAGCGCGCCGAACGGCTCGTCCATGAGCAGCAGCGCCGGGCGGCGGGCCAGCGCGCGGGCGATCGCGACGCGCTGCTGCATGCCGCCGGAGAGCTGGCTGGGGCGATGGGCGGCGAAGTCGGCCAGGCCGACGAGCTCGAGCAGCTCGAGCGCCTGCGTCCTGCGCTCGCCCTTGCCCAGGCCGTGCAGGGCCAGCGGCAGCTCGACGTTGCCCTGCACGGTGCGCCACTCGAGCAGGCCGGCCTGCTGGAAGGCGATGCCGTAGTCCTGGTCCAGCCGCGCGCGGCGCGCCGGCTTGCCGTTGACGAGCACGGACCCCCCGGTCGGCTCGATGAGGTTGGCGATGATCCGCAGCAGCGTCGACTTGCCGCAGCCCGACGGCCCGATGAGCGACACGAACTCGCCGGCTGCGACGGTGAGGTCGATGGCGGTGAGCGCCTCGACGGCGGTCGTGCCCTCGCCGAAGCGCTTGCCGACGCCCTCGAGGGCCACTGCCGCCGTGCTCACGCGTGGCCTCCGCTCGCCATCCGGGCTCGCGCATTGGAGGCCGCGTGAGTCATCCGGCTGCCGGCTCCTCCGCCGGCTGGTAGCGGCGCAGGCCGACGTCGATCAGCGAGATCATCCCGACGGCGAAGAGCCCCATCAGCGCGGCGCCGATGATCGGCGCGTAGACGCGCGCCGGGTCGCCGGTGGCCTGCTGGGCGTAGGTGATGATGAGCCTGCCGATCCCGCCGGGCAGGCCGATCGAGATCTCGGCGACGATCGTCCCGACGACCGACGCGGCGGCCGCGAGCTTCAGCGCCGGGATCAGGTACGGGACCGACGCGGGCAGGCGCAGGCGGACGAGCGTCTGCCACCACGACGCGGCGTAGCAGGCCAGCAGCTCGGTCTGCACCGGCGGCGGCGACGCGAGGCCGCGCAGCGCCCCGATCGCCACCGGGAAGAACGCCAGGTAGGCCGCGATCACCGAGACCGACATCCACGGCTTCCAGTCCAGGCCGAACAGGCTGAGGTTGCCGCTCCAGCCGTAGACCAGCGGCGCGAGCGCGATCAGCGGGATGGTCTGGCTGAGCACGACGTAGGGCAGCAGCGCGCGCTCGACGATCCGCAGGCGCTGCATGGCGAGCGCCAGCAGGAAGCCGACCACCACGCCGACCGCGAACCCGGCCGCCGCCAGGCGCAGCGAGTACCACACCGACGAGATCACCGAGGACAGCACGGTGTCCCCGCCGGCGACCTCCTCCTGGCCGAACTCGTCGAAGATCTGCCACAGGTGCGGCATCGACGTGTCGTCGCTGCGCGGCAGGATCAGGCTGTCGCCGAGCTTGACGCCGCCGTCGGGGATGACGAGCTTGTAGAGCTCCCACAGGGCCGCGAGCAGGAGCAGCGCCAAGAGCAGCATCGCCACCCGGCGCAGGTTCGTCGCGCGGTTTGAACTCCTCCTCGCCCTGGCCACCGGCTGCAAGCGTACGCGGGCCATCGGGTGAAGGTGGAGTGAAAGCGGTCCAAATCGCTTCGACTGACTGCACGCGGGTATCAGGTAGCCTGACCCGCGGCTGAGGAGGCGACTGCATGTCCACGACGTCGACGCATTCGATCCCCGTCCCCGAGCCGGAGCTGACGGCGTCCGAGATGGTCGAGCGGGCCCGCGCGCTGGTGCCGGTGCTGCGCGAGCGCCAGGAGGAGTGCGAGCGCATCGGCCGCCTCCCCGACGAGACGAGCCGCGACTTCGTCGAGGCCGGCTTCTACCGCATCCTGCAGCCGCGGCGCTTCGGCGGCTACGAGTTCGACCTGCCGACCTTCACCCGCGTCGCGATCGAGCTCGCGCGCGGCTGCCCGGCCAGCGGCTGGACGTACACGCTGACCGCCGGCCACGCGCACATGCTCGCAGCGCTGTGGCCCGAGGAGGGCCAGATCGACATCTACGGCGCCGACGGCGAGGTCCGGATGCCCGGGCGGCTGCGGCCCGGCAAGGCGCGCGAGGTCGAGGGCGGCTACATGTGCTCGGGGACCTTCGACTACGTCTCGGGCTGCGACTCGGCGACGCACCTCGTGCTGGCCTGGGCCTTCGGCGACGACGTCTCGGCGGGCGAGTTCGCCACCGACTTCATCGGCGTCGTCGACTTCGCGGACGTCGAGATCGTCGACAACTGGGACGTCGTCGGGCTGCGCGGCACGGGCTCCAAGCGCGTCGTCGTCGAGGACGTCTTCATCCCGCACCGGCGCACGATCGACTCGATCTTCAGGCTCGACGCGCCGCCCGCCGCCGGCCGGACGGTCCACGAGAACCCGATCTACCGCGAGGGCACCATCGGCGGGCTGATCTTCAGCGAGACCGCGTCGGTCGCCATCGGCGCGGCCCGCGGCGTGCTCGACCTCTACGAGGAGAGCATCCGCAAGCGCAAGACGACGGTCCTGCCGCTCATCCCGATGACCGAGCACGCCCAGTACCCGCGCTTCTTCGGCGAGGCCTTCCAGATGATCGACGTCGCCGAGTGCGCCCTGCTGCAGAGCGACTACGACTACATGGACTGGTCGCGCCGCGCGGCGGACGGCGAGATGGCGTTCGGCTTCGACCTCGACCGCCGGCTGCAGCTGCGCAAGCAGTACTGCGCCAAGCTCGCCTACGACGCCGTCGGGATCATGATGCGCACCAACGGCTCGGCCGGCATGCGCACGGGCGCGATGTGGCAGCGGTTGGCGCGCGACCTCACGGTGCTGATGACGCACAACACGGTCCAGCCGGAGCTGGCGGCGGACTCCTTCGGTCGCATGCACTTCGGGCTGCTGCCGCATGGGATGGAGCCGGGGAGTGGGCCGGCGCCGCCGCCGGTGCGGTAGGGGTTCGTCCGCGGTGCGCCTTGCGGCGCCGCGCGGCCAGGGGCAGTGAGAGAAGGGCGTCTGAGGGGGCGGCGCCGGGCTCGTTGGCGCGCGCGTGCCCGGCGTGGCGCGTTGACGCTCGTCCTGGTACCGAGTGTCGACTCCGTCGCTCTATACGCAACGGAGTCGACACTCGCCGCGAGGGGAGTCCCGGACGCCCCAGGCCCGGCGCGCGGACGCGCCGCGCGGCCCGCGCCTCGCGCGCCCCCGCCGCGCGGCCGATGGAGCGAAGCGCGCGTGTTTCACAACACCTCGGCGGGCGGCTGCCGCGAGCTGTGGTCGATTAGTGGTCCATAGAGGGTGTTGCGTAAGGGTCGGGCTGTGTGGCGGCAGTGGGCTTGGGGCGCGACCGTTTGGTGTCGGGGGGTTGGGCGGCGGTGAGCTGGTCGGACGCGGTGCTGCGACCGCCGGAGAGCGGGTTGCTCGCGCGGCGGGGTGTTTAGGCGGTCTGTGGCTGGTAGCGGAAGAGCTTGAGGAGGTTGTGGGTGGTGGCGATCAGCCGCCATTCGGCGCGCACCGCTGTGTGTCCTCGGCGGCTGAAGCGACCGATTCGGCGGGTGTGTTTGGTGTGCGCGAAGACCGGCTCGACGAGCTCGGCGCGGCGGCGGTAGAGACGCTTGCCGGCACGGGTGGCGAGGATCTTGTTGATGCGGTCGGCCTCGGGGCCCTGGCGGGGCTGCTGCTTGCGCTGCTTGTTGTGCGGGTCGCTGGTCGGGATCACCACGACCGCGCTTTGGCGGGCGGTGGCGATGTCATCGTGGTTCCAGTAGCCGCCGTCGGCGAGCACGCACTTGACCTTCGCCTCGTGGCCGACCGCCTGCAGGTTCTCGCGGGTCGCCCGGAGCATCGCCAGCAGTTGGTGGCTGTCATTGGGGCTGGTGGTGACGTCGGCGGCGAGAATCACCCTGCCCTCCCCGACGACCGCCTGGGCGTTGTAGGCCTGCACGTGCGCGCCGCGGTCGCGCATGATCCGGCTATCGGGGTCGGTGATGTTGCGCTTGGCGTCGGCGGGCGGCTCGGGACCCGGCCCGTCGCCCGGTGGGCGCCCCCTCGGGTTGCGGCCGGTCCGCTCGCGGTGCTCGGCGCGGCGGGCGAGCATCGCCTCATGCTCGGCCACGCGCGCGGCCTGCTCGGCCTCAAGCTCGCGCTTGGCGCACTCCAGCCGCTCGCGGCGCGTGACCGGATCCGTCAGTTCCTGCGGGACTTCGTCGCCGCGCGCCTGGCCGAACCGGGCGTCCTCCTCGGCGTCGGTCTCGTCGGCCTCGGCCAGGATCCGGTCGACCTCCTGGCGGATCTTCTCGTAGGTCCGGTTGGCCGAGATGCCGGCGTTGGCGGCGATCTTGGTGCCGTCCACAGCGACCGTCCCGACCTTGACCATCCCGGCCTTCTGGCACAACGCCAGCACCTGCACGAACAGCTCCGCCAGCGGCTCGGCAAACCGCTTGCGAAAGCGGCTGATCGTGGTGTGATCCGGAGCGCGGTTGGCCGCGATCACCCGGAAAGCGACGTCCTCCCAGCAGCGCCGCTCGATCCGCCGCGACGAGCGCTCACCCACGCAGTAGGCGTAAAGCAACAGCGCGACCATCATCGCCGGATCGTGCGCCGGGCGACCACTGCCGTCCTCGCGGTATTGGCCGTAGACCGCGCCCAGATCCAGCCGCGCAACGACTTCCAGCAACCACCAGGCCAGATGCTCGGCCGGCAGCCACTCCCGCACGCTCGGCGCCAACAAGAAGTCCTGCTCGCGATCGCACGACAAGAAGTTCTGCGCCATCGCAGAACCCTCTTAAACCAGTCGGACAGACCCGCGACTTACGCAACAGCCTCATAGCAACACCAATCGACCACAGATCGCGACCGGCGCGGCGGGGGGGCGGCCAAAGTGTTGTGAAACACGCACAAGCGGCCGGCCTCGCCGCGAGAGCAACACGCGCGCGCCAGGCCGCGCGCCCCGCGTCCCGCAGCCGCCCGGCCCGCCACAACCCGCGAGCGCCCACTCACTCTCACTGCCCTGGCTCCGAACCGCCGCCAGCGTGCGGCGGACGACCGGCGTCGTGCGCACGTGCCGGCCGATCGCCGAGCAGCAGCCGCGCGTCGAACGACGTGCGCGTCAGCGGGCGTCCGCCGCCGGCCTCGACGACGATCGTGTCCTCCAGGCGCACGCCGGCGCCGCCGGCCACGCCCGGGATCCAGATCAGGGGCTCGACCGCGAAGGTCATGCCCTCCTCGAGCACGACGGTCTCGTCGCCGGCAAGGCTCTCGCCGATGTACGGCGGCTCGTTGGCGCCGATGCCGACGCCGTGGCCGATGAACAGGCTGATGAAGCGATCGGCGAGGCCGTGGCGGGCGGCGGCCTCGTGCACGGCGCGCTCGACGTCGCGGTTGGTGTTGCCGGCGCGCATCGCCTCGGTGGCCGCCGCGAGCGCGTCGTAGACGGCGGTGTAGACGCGGCGCTGGTCGGCGCTCGGCTCGCCGCAGACGACCGTCCGGCCCATGTCGCCGAAGTAGCCCGCCCACTGCGCCCCGATGTCGATGAACACGAGGTCGCCGTCGCGGATGATCTTGTCCGAGGCGATCCGGTTGGGCGGCGCCATGTGCTCGCCCGAGGCGACGAACGGCGTGGTGACGTGCGCCTCCTCGCCGCCGAGCGAGAACAGCGTGTGCATCGCGTCGGCGACGACGTCGAGCTCGCGCACGCCCGGCGCGACGGCGTCGATCGCCGACTGCGTGACCGCCTCGGCGATCGCGCACGCCTCGTGCATGAGCGCGAGCTCGCCGGGGAGCTTCACGCGGCGGGCGGCCTGCATGGCCGCGTCGCCGTCGGCGAGGCGCACCTGCGGCAGCAGCTCGGCCAGCGCCTGGTACTGGCACATCGCGGCCTCGTCGACGCCGAGCACGCCGCCCTCCGCGAGGCCGTGGCGGGCCAGCACGGGGCCGATGGTCTGCTCGACCGCGCCGCGCACGAGGCCGCGCGCCTCCATGATCGGCACGGCGTGCAGCTCGGCCAGCCACGGCATGACGACGCGGCAGCGCTCGATCTCGCCGCCCGACGCCAGCAGGATCGGCGGGCCCTCGGCGGGCAGGATCGCGCCGTTGAGCAGCGCGCTCTTGCCGGCGATGATCTGCGCGCGCAGGCCGGTGAGGTAGCGGACGTTCTCGTTCTTCCAGACCACCAGCGCATCGAGCCCGGCCTCGCGCATCGCGGCGCGGGCGCGCTCGACGCGCGCCTCGCGCAGCGCGTGCGGGTCGGGGCGCAGCTCGTAGTCGGTGCGGAACTGGCCGTGGGCGAACTGCCCGACGTCCGCGCGCTCGGTCACAGCATCACCCGGCCGCCGGCGACGTCGATCGTCACGCCGGTCAGCCACGATGCCGCACCCGACAGCAGGAAGAGCGTGGCCTGGGCGGTGTCGGCCGGCACGCCGAGGCGCCCGAGCGGCGACAGCGCGGCGGTCCGCGCCCTCGCCTCGTCGTCCATGATCCGCTCGATCCGCTCGGAGGTCGTCGTCGCGGGGGCGACGCAGTTGATCCGCACGCCCGCGGGGCCGATCTCGCGGGCGACGTGGCGGGTGAACTGCACGACGCCCGCCTTCGCCGCGACGTAGGAGGCGGTCAGCGGCTTGTCGAGGAGTCGCGCGCCGTTGGAGGCCATGGTCACGATCGCGCCGGCGCGCCGCTCGAGCATCGCCGGCAGGAAGACCTGGACGGCGCGGAACGTCGACGTGAGGTTCCACTCGATCACCTCGCTCCACTCCTCGTCGGAGATCTCGGTGATCGGCGTGAAGCTCGAGAAGCCGCCCGCGAACGGCGCGAGCAGCTCGACCGGGCCGAGCGCGTCCTCGACCGCGCCGCGCAGCTCAAGCAGACCGGCGCGCGACGTCACGTCGGCCGCCACGCCGACGGCCTCGGCGCCGAGCTCGCGGCACTGCGCGACCACCGCGTCGATCGCCGCCTCGTCGCGCCCGTTGACCGCCACGCGCGCGCCGTTGGCGGCGAGCGCCCGGCACGTCTCCGCGCCGATGCCCTTCGAGCCGCCGGTGACGAGCGCGACGCGTCCCCGCAGGTCGGGGTAGACCGCGGTCTCAGGCACCGGCGACGACGACGTCCGGGTTGACCGGCACCTCGGCGGGCTCGCCGCGCAGCGCGTGCGCCACCTCGCCGGCGGCGCGGCGCTGCAGCTCGAGCTCGGCTTCGACGGAGAAGAACGCCATGTGGGGCGTGATGATCGCGCGCGGGTGCGTGCGCAGGGGATGATCGGCGGGCAGCGGCTCGGGCTCGACGACGTCGAGCGCGAGCCCCGAGAGCCGCCCGTCGTCCAGGGCCGCGGTCGCCGCGTCGAGGTCGACGAGGCCCCCGCGCGCGGTGTTGACGACGATCGGCCGGCGGCGCATCGCCGCGATCGCGCGCTCGCCGACGAGACCGCGGCTGTCCGCGGTCAACGGCACGTGGAGCGAGACGGCGTCGGCCTCGGCCAGCGCGTCGTCGAGCGAGTCGGCGCGGGCGATGCCCGCCGGCCAGTCCTCGAGGAACGGGTCGTAGCCCACCACCTCGAAGCCGAGTGCCATCGCGCGTGCGGCCAGCCGCGAGCCGATCTGGCCGACGCCGACGAGCGCCAGCCGCCGCCCGCGCAGGCGGAACACCTCGCGCGGGACGGTCCAGCCGCCCTCGCGGACCTCGCGCTGCCCGGCGCTGATCCCGCGCGCGGCGCTGAGCAGCAGCGCGAGCGCGTGGTCGGCGACCTCGTCGAGGCAGTAGTCGGGCACGCGCGTGACCACGATCCCGCGCTCGGTCGCGGCGTCGATGGCAACGTTGTCATAGCCGATGCCGTAGCGCGCGATCACGCGGCAGCCGGCATCGGCGGCCGCGTGCACGACGCGCGGGCCGACCGTGGCGAAGCACACGAGCAGCCCGTCGGCGCCCTCCGCGCACAGGTCGACGAGCGTCTGCTCGTCGGCTGCGGGCGCCAGCGCGACCTCGGCGCCCAGCGGCTCGAGCACCTCGCGCGTGGCGTCGAGGTCGGCGAAGACGTGGTCGGTGACGACGACCCGGGGCACGGGTCAGGCCAGCGCCTCGTCGGAGAACGGGTGCTTGGTGAAGATGACCGGGCCGTCCTTGGTCACCAGCAGGTTCTCCTCGAGGCGCACCGTCTGCTCGAGACCCGGGTGCCCGGCGAACGTCTCGGCGGCGAAGTACATGCCCTCCTCGAGCTCGACGGGGTACTCGAGCGAGTAGGCCCGCGAGATCCACATGCCCTCGTACAGCGAGAGGCCGATCGAGTGGGCGAACTGCTGGAGGGTCACCGTGCCGAACTCGTCGTCGGCGTACTCGGGCAGCTTGGCGGCGACGTCGGCGGTGGTGTTGCCGGCCTTCATCATCTCGATGGCCGCGTACATCGAGTGGTAGCACTCCTTGTAGAGGTCCTTCTCCTTCGGCGTCCAGCGGTTGCCGACCTTGAAGCAGCGCACGAAGTCCACGAAGTAGCCGGCCGGGCCGACGGCGTTCTGGTCGATGATCACGAGGTCGCCCTCGCGGATGACCTTGTCGGTGTGCCAGCGGCGGTACGGGCTCGTGTTGCCGCCCGACGCGACGATGATGTCGTAGACGAAGTCGAAGCCCTGGCGGTAGAGGTACTCGTTGACCAGCGCGGTGATCTCGCTCTCCTTGACGCCGGGCTTGAGCCACTCGTGCTCGATCTTCCAGAACGACGTGTCGCCGATCGCCGAGGAGATCTTCAGGCACTCGATCTCGTCGGGCGTCTTGACGACGCGCGCGCCCGACATCGCGGGCCACGCGCTGACGATCTCGAGGTCGAGCTTCTGGAAGGCGGCGTAGGCGCTGGGGTCGTAGACGTCCAGGCCGATGCGCTCGTTCTCGACGCCGTTCTCCTTGAGGACCTCGAGGACCGACTGCGCCATGCGGTCGGCCATCATCTCCTCGGCGGTCTCCGCCCACTTCCACGTGATCGCGGGGCGGATGTTGCCGTTCAGCCACGGCGCGTCGATCTTCGCGCACTCGAGGTCCGAGCCGGCGGTCTCGAAGAGGACCGGCTCGCCGTCGCGCGGCAGCACGCAGTAGCGGATGTAGATGTTGTTCTTCCAGTTGCCCTGGAAGACGCTCGTGATGTAACGGACGTTCTCGCCGACGAAGCAGACGAGCGCCCCGATGTCGTGCTCCTCCATCTTGCGGCGCGCACGCGCGAGGCGGTCGCGCCGCAGGCGGTCGAAGTCGACGCGAGCCTGCCAGTCGGTGGCGGTCGTGCTGTAGACGCGGCGCGGGTCATGCTCGTGGGGCTTGCCCAGGAACGAGAGGTCGAGCTCCTTGCCGGTCGGCGTCAGCTCGTAGGTCTCGGACATGCAGCCTCCTCAGGGATTGGCGCAGGGAACATGAGGGCCGCCGCGCCTTGCGAGGGCTCTGTCGCGACCGTGAGTGACACTATCGCATTGCCACGACGATGTGAAGTGACAGTGGTGAGCGACAGTGTTGCTGCGGGTGCTACTCCGCCGCGTCGCCCGGGCCGACGATCGGCGGCAGCGCCGAAAGGTCGTCGCGCAGGATCACCGTGATCGCGCGGCTGACCTCGCTGGTCGGGTTGACGTAGCGGTGCGGCAGGGAGGAGGGGAAGGCGATCGAGTCGCCGGCCATGAGCTGGTTGACCTCGAAGCCGATCGTGATGTCCAGCCGGTTCTCGATCACGACGACGCATTCAAGGCCGGGATGGCGGTAGAGCTGGGGGTCGGACTCGGCGCCGGGCTCGTAGACGAGCTCCATGAACTCGAGGTCGTTGAGCGCTGTGCGGGTGAGCCGCTCCCAGCGCACGCCGCCGCGGATCTCGACCGTGGGGCGCTCGTCGTGCTTGAGCAGGTAGCGCTCGCCCTCGCGCACGCCGTCGCCCTCGCGCCGCACGCTCTCGGCGCGGGCGCGGGCGAGCGTGCCGATCGCCTCGTCCATCGCGCGGCCGCGCGTGTCGGCGGTGGCGCCCGTGGGCGCGGGCTCGAGCTCGCTCAGGGGGCCGGACTCGAAGAAGGCGTCGACCGGCACGGCGAGCGCCTGGGCGAGCGCGAAGAGCGTCGTGACCGACGGGCGCGACTGGCCGCGCTCGATCTGGCTGATGAGGCTCGGCGAGACGCCGATGCGCCGTGCGAGATCGGAGATCTTCAGGCTGCGCTGCGATCTGAGGTACGCGAGCCGCTCGCCGATCCGCTGCGTCGCCTCGACGGCGTGATCGTCGCCGCTTGCCTCCGCCTCGGCCACGCGGCGACCGTACCACGCAGGACTGTCGGTCATGACCGCCCGACCTGCAGCACCAGGCGCCCCACGACCTCGCCCGCCTCGAGCGCCGCGAACGCCTCGTCGGCCTGCTCGAGCTCGAGCACGCGGTCGACCACCATCTGCACGCGCCCGGCGGCGACGAGCCGGATGGCCTGCTCGAGCTCGTTGCGGCGCGCGTAGCGCGACCCGACGACCTGGATCTCCTCGAGCACGAGGCGCGCCGACGGCAGCTCGATGGCCTGGCCGACCGCGTACCCCACCACGACGATGCGCCCGCCCGGGCGCACGAGGCGCTCGGCGGTCGCGATCGTCGCGGGGCGCCCCACGGTGTCGACGACGACGTCGTAGCCCTGGCCGGCCGACTCCTCCAGCAGGGCGGGCTCGAGGTCGGGGTGCTCGGCGTCGCGCGCGTCGAGGCCCAGGTCGCGCGCTGCCCGCAGCGCGCCGGGCGAGCGATCGATGCCGACGGCCAGGCCGCCGACGGCGCGCGCGACCTGCAGCGCGTGGATGCCGACGCCGCCGATCCCGACGACCGCGACGCGCGCGCCCGGCTCGACGCCCCCGCGGGTGACGACGGCGCGGTAGGCGGTGCCGAGCGCGCAGGTCAGCGGTGCGGCATGAAAGGGGTCGAGGCCGTCGGGGACGGCGAGCACGCGGTCCAGCGGCACGACCATCCGCTCCTGGAAGCCGCCCGGATCGGTGAACCCCGCGCGGGCGCGCGGATTGCGGCAGATCTGCTCCTCGCCGGCGCGGCAGCGATCGCACAGCCCGCACGGCCACACGTTGTAGACGACCACCGTCGTCCCGGGCTCGAGGGCGCCCGCCGGGTCGGTCGCGACGACGCGCCCGCAGATCTCATGGCCCGGCACGTGCGGCAGCGCGAGGTCGTCGCTGAACGGCATCCGGCCGCGCGCGATCTTGACGTCGCTGAAGCAGACGCCGCAGGTCAGCACGTCGAGCAGCGCGTGCCCGGGGCGGAGCGTGGGCTCGGCGAGCTCGCGCGGCTCGAGTGGAGCGCCATACGCCGTGACCACAATCCCCTTCACGCGGACCTCCTCGACGACAATGCGGGTGTGACGTTAGCAGTACTCACAGGTCAGGTTCCCGAATCCTCGTGAGACGTCGCAATCGCTGGCATTGGCGTACGCCAGATGGTAGCGTTACTTACGATCGGAGAGTGACAGTGCTGCTGTCAGCAATTATGGTTGCTTCCGAGTCCCGGATTGCTGACCGGCACTTCAGGGTCGAGCGGATGAAGGAGGAGGGTATGAAGACGAAGTCAGGCCGTCGCCTGGCCGTCGCTGCATGCGTCGCCGCAGGGCTCACCATCGCTGCGTGCGGTGCCACGTCGGACGACAACGGCTCGGGCTCGGGGTCGGGCTCGGGCGGCTCGTCGGGCATCAACGCCGCGAAGCTCGGCATCCCGAGTGGCCAGGCCGAGATGGTCGACACGAAGAAGTACAAGAAGAGCCCGCCGTGGACGATCGGCTACGCCGACGCGTCGCAGTCGAACTCCTGGCGCGTGTTCGCCTGGCAGTACATGCAGTACGGGGCATCGCAGCTGCCCAACACGAAGCTGATCCACACCAACGCCAACGACAGCACGTCCAAGCAGGTCTCCGACATCGAGGACCTGCTCAACCGCAACGTCGACTGCCTGATCGTCGGCTCGCTCGCCGAGAAGGCGCTCAGCCCGGTCATCTCGCAGGCCTCCAAGCGCGTGCCGGTCGTGATCTCGGAGGGCCGGGTGTCGACGCCCGACTACGTGTCGTTCGCCAGCCTCGACGAGGTCAACATGGGCGAGCTGCAGGCCGAGGGCGTGGCCAAGCTGCTCGGGGGCAAGGGCAACGTGGTGATCCTGCAGGGCGTGGCCGGCAGCGGCCCGGTCCAGCAGGACCTCCAGGGGATGAAGAACGTCCTCGCCAAGTACCCCAAGATCAAGGTCCTCACGACCCAGTACACCGACTGGTCGCGCGACAAGGGCAAGAGCGTCATGGAGAACGCGCTGCAGGCGTTCCCGAAGATCGACGCGGTCCTCAGCGACAGCGGCCTGCAGAACAACGGCGCGTTCGAGGCGGTCAAGGCCGCCGGCCGGCTGAAGGAGATCAAGGCCTGGAGCGCCGACTCCGACCAGTCGTTCCTGCGCGTCGTCAACGAGAACAAGCTGCCGGCGATCGTCGTCAACCGGCCCACGCAGGTCGCGGAGAACGCGATCAAGCTCTGCGGGGCGATCCTGAGCGGTCAGTCGGTTCCGAAGGAGTGGAAGACCCCGAACCAGGTCATCGAGTCCGAGCAGCTGGGCAAGTACATCGCCGACTCCTCGATCGCCGGCTCCGGCCAGTGGTGGGACTGGTGGAACCTGCCCAAGCAGTGGTTGCCGAAGCAGGGATGACGGCGCAGCCGCGGCCCTCGCACGCCACCACGGGCGCCCAGGCGCCCGTGGTGGAGGTGCTCGGCGTCAGCAAGCGCTTCGGCGCGGTCCAGGCGCTGACCGACGTCTCGCTCGCCTTCCGGCCCGGGGAGATCCACGGGCTGGTCGGCGAGAACGGCGCCGGCAAGTCGACGCTGACGAAGATCATCGCCGGCGCCCAGCCCCCGGACGCCGGCGAGATCCGCGTCAACGGCGAGCCGGCGAGCTTCGGGGCGCCGGCCGAGGCGCTGCGCGCCGGGATCGTCGTCATCTACCAGGAGCTCAGCCTGATCCCGGAGCTCAGCGTCGCGGCCAACGTCTTCCTCGGCCACGAGCTGCGCAAGCGCGGGATGCTCGACGGGCGCGGGATGCGACGGCGCACGAACGAGCTGCTGCGAACGCTCGGCGCGCACTTCGACGCCGGCCGGCTCGCCGGCGAGCTGTCGGTGGCCGACCAGCAGGTGGCCGAGATCGCGCGGGCGCTGAACCACCGCTCGCAGGTGATCGTCATGGACGAGCCGACCGCGGCCCTGCCGGCCGAGGCCCACGACCACCTCTTCGGCGTCGTGCGCGCGCTGCGCGAGCGCGGCACGACCGTCGTCTACATCTCGCACGAGCTGTCGGAGGTCTTCGACCTCTCCGACCGCATCACCGTCATGAAGGACGGGCGCCGGGTCGCGACGACCGAGACGACGGCGACCAACCGCGACGAGGTCATCAGGGCGATGGTCGGCCGCCCGCTCGGGGAGATGTTCCCGCCGCGCCGCGCGCGCCGTCCGGCGACGGCCGCACCCGCGCTCGAGGTCGAGGGCCTGACGCTGCCGCAGCACTTCGCCGACGTGAGCCTGCGCATCGAGCGCGGCGAGGTCCTCGGCCTCGCCGGCCTCGTCGGCTCGGGCCGCAGCTCGCTCGCGCGGGCGATCTTCGGCAGCCCGCCGGGCGTCGGCGGGCCGCGCGCCGTGCGCGGCACCGTCAAGGTCCACGGCGCGCCGGTCCGGGTGCGCGGCGTGCACGACGCGATCCGCGCCGGCATCGGCTACGTCCCCGAGGAGCGCAAGACCGACGGCCTCGCGCTCGAGCTGTCGCTCGCCGAGAACATCGCGCTGCCCCAGCTGCACGAGCTCGCGCACCGCGGCGTCACCGCGCGCTCGGCCGAGGCGCGCGCCGCCGAGGAGCAGGTCCGCGCGCTCGGCATCCGCACGCCGTCGATCAACGCGCCGTCGGGCGCGCTGTCGGGCGGCAACCAGCAGAAGATCGTGCTCGGCAAGTGGCTGGCCCGCGGCTGCGACGTGCTGCTGCTCGACGAGCCGACGCGCGGCATCGACGTCGGCGCCAAGGTCGAGGTCTACCGGCTGCTGCGCAAGCTCACCGAGGAGGGGATGGCGATCCTGCTCATCTCGTCGGACATGCCCGAGATCCTCGGGCTCAGCGACCGGATCGCGGTCATGCGCCGCGGGCGGCTCGTCGGGGCGTTCGACGACGCGAACGTCTCCGAGGAGAAGGTCATCCGGCTGGCGCTCGGCGCCGGGGAGGAAGCCCATGTCGGCGGTTGACACCGCGTCGCGGATCACGCTGCCGCGGCTGCGCCTGCGCGGCGCGGCCGCGTGGCTGGGCCCCGTGTGGGTCTGGGCGATCCTCGCGGCGGTCGTCGTCTACGGCTTCTTCGTGATCCCCGACTTCTGGCGCTGGGAGAACCTCTCGAGCGTCATGCGCCAGGCGATCCCGCTGGCGCTGGTTGCCATGGGGCAGACGGTGGTGATCCTCACCGGCGGCATCGACATCTCCGTCGCCGCGGTGATCTCGATGGCCAACACCATGGCCATGGGCCTGATGGGCGGCGCCGAGAGCCACGTGCCGTACGCGCTCGTGGCGCCGCTGTTCGCCGGCGCGCTCGTCGGCCTCGTCAACGGCCTCGTGATCACCCAGGTCCGCGTGCCGGCGTTCATCGTCACCCTCGGCTCGGCGGCGGTGGTCCAGGGGATCGTCTTCTCCTACACCGACTACAACACCTTCGGCCACCCGGCCGAGTCGGTGTCGAACCTCGGCTTCACCGACTGGGGGCCGCTGCCGGCGCTCGTGTGGCTGTTCATCCCGGTCCTCGTCGTCGCGCTCGTCGGGCAGAACCGCACGCGCGGCGCGCGGCACGTCTACGCCGTCGGCGGCGACGAGGCGTCGGCCCGCCTGGCCGGCGTGCCGATCGCGAAGGTCAAGGTCGGCGCCTACGTCGCCTGCGGCACGCTCGCCGCGCTGGCCGGCGTGGTGCTGACGACGCGCACCGGGGGCGGCGAGCCGCTGGCGGGCACCGGCTACGACTGGGACTCGGTGGCCGCCGTCGTCATCGGCGGGACGGTCCTGCGCGGCGGCAAGGGCGGGATCGCCGGGACGGTCGTCGCGGTGCTCCTGCTGGCCACGGTCGACAACGCGATGAACCTCAGCGACGTCTCGTCGTTCTGGCAGTCGCTGGTCAAGGGGCTGATCGTGATGTCGGCGGTCGTGGCCGCCGCGGTGGTGGCGCTGCGGCCGCTCGAGGTGTGGCGGATGCGACGGGCGGGGGCCGCATGACGAGCGATCCGCACACCGAGCCCGCAGGGCCCGTGGCTCTGCAGGCCGGCGGCACGGCGACCGGCTTCGATCGCCTGCGCGTGCCGCTCACGCCGGTGCGCGGCGCCTACCTGGCGCTGCTGCTCCTGCTCGTCGTCTCGACGATCGCCTCCTCGGACTTCCTCACCGCCGACAACCTGCGCAACGTGCTGCGCCAGGCCGCGCCGCTGGGCATCGTCGCGCTCGGGCAGACGGTGGTCATCCTCGTCGGCGGCATCGACGTCTCGGTCGGCGCCGTCATCTCGCTCACGACGGTCGTGGCGGCCAACGTCATGAACTCCGACCCGAGCATGGTGCTGCCGACGGTCCTGGTCGTGCTCGCGCTGTCGAGCGCGATCGGCGCGATCAACGGCTTCCTCGTCGGCTACCTGCGCGCCGACGCGTTCGTGACGACGCTGGCGATGATGCTGATCATCACCGGCGGGGTGCTCGTGTACACGCAGGGGGCGCCGAGCAGCAACCTCACCCACGGCTTCCGGCAGCTGTCGGAGGGCTCGACGCTGGGGCTGCCCAACGGCGTGTACCTCGTCGCCGCGGTCCTCGTCGTGCTGTGGTTCGCCCTGGGCCACACCGTGTGGGGCCGGCGCGTCTACGCGGTGGGCGCCAACCCGCGCGTGGCCCTGCTCACCGGCCAGCCGAGCTCGCGCACCGTGCTGCGCTGCTACGTGCTGTGCAGCCTGCTGGCGGGGGTCGCGGGGCTGCTGCTCGTCGCGCGCCTGGGCTCGGGCGACGTCAACGCCGGCGACGGCTGGGAGCTCGACGCGATCGCGGCGGTGCTCATCGGCGGCACCGCGTTCGGCGGCGGGCGCGGCGGCGTCGCCGGGACGATCGCCGGCGTGCTCGTGCTCACGGTCCTCTTCAACCTCGTCGGCCTGCTCGCGCTGCCCGACTGGGTGCAGCTGATCGTCCGCGGCGTCGTCGTCGTGGTCGGCGTCGCCCTGTACTCCCGGCGGACGACGACGGTGCGCGCATGAACCCGTTCGCGGATCGCGTCGACGCACTCGAGGTGGTGCTCGGCCACCGCCACGCCGACCTCGTCGTCGTCGACGGCGCCGTCGTCGACGTGTGGAGCGGCGACATCGCGCCGGGCGGCGTCGCGGTCGCCGGCTCGACGATCGTCGCAGCCGGCGACGTCGAGGCGCACATCGGCCCGGACACGACGGTCATCGACGCCGACGGCGCGTACCTGACGCCCGGGCTCATCGAGACGCACATGCACCTCTACGAGTCCAACCTCAACCCGACCGAGCTGGCGCGCGTGCTGCTGGCGCACGGGACGACGGCGCTGCCCGAGGCGATGTACGGCGGCGGGCAGATCCGCGGTCTGGAGGCGGTGCGCTTCTTCGTCGAGGAGCTGCGCCGCACGCCGATCACCGTCCTGCTGCAGGTGCCGGTCCTCGGCTACCTGCAGAACCTCGAGCTCGGCCTGCCGTCCGGGCCGAACAGCCTCGACGGCGACGACCTGCGCGCGGTTCAGGCGTGGGAGGGCTGCGTCGGGCTCGAGGAGCCGCCGTTCATCCCGATCGCAGAGAAGGACCCGGTGGTCCGCGACCTGATGGAGCGCGCGCTGCGCGGCGGCCAGGTCGTCATGGGCCACGGCGCGGGCCTCGGCGACGCCGAGCTGACCGCCTACGCCGCGATGGGCGTCACCGCCGACCACGAGGCGGTGACCGCCGAGGAGGCGCTGGCCCGGATCCGCGCGGGGATGATGGTCTCGATGCGCGAGTCGTGCGTCGCGCGCAACCAGGTCGAGCTGCAGAAGGCGATCACCGAGCACGGCGCGAGCACGCAGCACTTCATGTTCTGCGCCGACGTGCTGGACCCCGTCGAGGCCGACCGCGTCGGGCACATCGACCAGAGCATCCGCCTGGCCGTGCGCGGCGGCATCGACCCGCTCGCCGCGGTGCAGATGGCGACGATCAACGCCGCGCGCTACTACCGCGTCGACCATGCGCTGGGCAGCCTCGCTCCCGGCCGCCAGGCCGACGTGCTCGTCGTCGAGGACCTCGAGCAGTTCCGCGTGCGCTCGGTCGTCGCCAAGGGCCGGCTCGTCGTGCGCGACGGCGAGGTCGTCGTGCCGCTGGCGCGCCCGCTGTATCCCGCCTTCCTGAAGGGCACGGTGAAGCTGCACCGCCCGGCCGCGGCCGCGACGTTCGCGGTGCCGGCGCCCGCCGGCGCCGGCGAGGTGCTCGCGCGCGTGATCGGCGGCGACAGCCTCGTCTCCGACGAGCGCCACGTGCGCCTGCCGGTGATCGACGGCCAGGTGCGGTGCGACCCCGACCAGGACGTGATCAAGCTCGCGATGCTCGACCGCTACGGCGCCGACGCGCCGGCGGCGATTGGCTTCCTGCAGGGCTACGGGCTCCGGCGCGGCGCCATCGGCACGACCTACGACCCGATGTACCACCACGTGCTCGTCGCCGGGACCGACGACGAGGACCTCGCGACGGCGGCCAACGCCCTGGCCGAGATGGGCGGCGGCTTCGTCGCCGTCGATGGCGACGAAGTGGTGGTGGTGCCGCTCGAGCTCTGCGGGCTGATGTCCGATCGGCCGGCCGCCGAGTTCATCGATGCCATGGAGCGGCTCTACGAGAAGGCGCGCGAGCTCGGCTGCTCGATGCAGTCGCCCTTCCACAACCTCGCCTTCACCGCCGTCTGCGGCGAGCTGCCGTTCCTCAAGCTCGCGCACGACGGCCTGTTCGACGTCCAGCAGCGGCGCAGCCTCCCGACGCTCGTCGCCGACGAGGCCCTGGTGTGACAACCCTCGACAGGAGGCCGTCATGAGCGATCTCAACCTCTGGCCGATCGACCCCATCACCGACGACGAGTACGGCGGGCGGACCGAGGCGGTGCGCCGGGAGGCCGATGCCGAGGGCCTCGACGCGATCATCGCCTACTCGACCGCGAAGGTCGTCGCGAACGTCCGCTACCTCACGTCGTACTTCACGCGCTTCGCCGGCCACCAGCACACGCGCGAGGCCGGCTACTACATGTTCGGCGCGTGCGCGGCGCTCGTGCCGGTGGACGGCGAGCCGCTGCTGCGCACCGATGCTCTGTGGGACGTCGTGCGCGCGATGGAGATGTCGAAGTACGCCGACGCCGCGGGCTCGACGGAGCTGGGCGCCGAGCTGGGGCGGGCGATCGCGGCACGCGGGCTGCGGCGCGTGGGCATCGACAACTGGTACCTGTTCCCCGCGCGCGACTACCTGGCGCTGCGCGACGCGGCGCCCTACACCGAGTTCGTCCCGACGCTCGCGATCTCGCGCGTGCGCGCGGTCAAGAGCCCGGCCGAGCTCGAGCGCATCCGCCGCGCCGAGCAGATCGCCGACGCCGCGGCGATGGCCGGGATGGAGGCGGTGCGCCCCGGTGCGACGGAGTACGAGGTGGGCCTCGCGGCCGAGGAGACGCTGCGCCGGCTCGGCGACCTCGAGACGGCGGGCGGCTGCATCATCTCGGCGGGGGCCAACAGCGCCTCGGGCAGCTCGCTGCCCACGCGCGAGAAGATCATCGAGCGCGGCGAGTGGGTGCTCTTCGACGTCCTGCCGCGCTTCGACGGCTACGCCGGCGACATCGCCCGGATGCGCGTCGCCGGCGATCCCGGCGACCTGTCCGACGAGCTGCGCCACCTGCACGCGGCGACCGTGCTCATGAACGCGGAGGTCGTCAAGACCGTCCGCGAGGGCGTGACGCCCGCCGAGCTCAACGCGGTCGCCCTGGAGGTGGCCACGCAGGAGGGCGTCGCCGACTACAAGATCGAGCTCGTCGGCCACGGCGTCGGCCTCGACATCCACGACATCCCCGACTACTACTACGACGACGCGCCGCTGCGGGCCGGCGAGGTCATCACCATCGAGCCGTGCCTGCTCAAGCCGGGCGTCGCCGGGACGCGGATCGAGGACGTCGTCGCGGTCGAGAAGGACGGCTGCGAGGTGCTCACCCACGCGCCGAGGGGGCTGTTCGCCGAGGCGACGGTCTGATGCGGCTGGTCAGCTACGCCGACGCGGCCGGCGATCTGCGCGCGGGCGTCGTCGTCGGCGATCGCGTCGTCGACGCCGCGGGCGCGGGCGAGGCGCTCGCCAACGGCGCCGGCCCGCTGGACTCGGTGCGCCGCGTGCTCGGCCTCGGCGACCGGCTCGGCGAGCTCGCCCGGGCCGCCCTGCACGCCGACGAGACGGTCGGCGCGCTGAGCGACCTGCGCCTCGGCCCGCCGGTCCCCGACCCCGACAAGATCCTCTGCATCGGCCTGAACTACCGCGCGCACGCCGACGAGACGCGGATCGATGCGCCCGCGGTGCCGACCGCGTTCGCCAAGTTCCGCAACTCGCTCGTCGGCGACGGCGCGGCGATCGTCGTGCCGCGGGCGACGCGCGAGGTCGACTACGAGGGCGAGCTCGCGGTCGTGATCGGCCGCCGCTGCCGGCGGGTGCGGCCCGGCGACGCGCTCGCCGCGGTCGCCGGCGTGATGGCGCTCAACGACGTCAGCGCCCGCGACCTGCAGATGCAGACGCCGCAGTGGACCGCCGGCAAGGCCGTCGACACCTTCTCGCCGTGCGGCCCTGCGCTCGTGCTGCTCGACGAGGTCTCTGATCTGCAGGACCTGCGCCTGACGACGCGTTTGAACGGCGCGGTCGTCCAGGACGCCCGGACCTCGCAGATGATCTTCAGCGTCGCCGAGATCATCGCCTTCCTGTCCTCGGTGATGACGCTCGAGCCCGGCGACATCATCGCGACGGGGACGCCGGAGGGCGTCGGCTTCACGCGCGACCCGCCGCTGTTCCTGCAGCCCGGGGATTCGGTCGAGGTGTCGGTCGAGGGCGTGGGGACGTTGCGGAATGTGGTGGAGGCCGAGGTCTCCGGGTGAGGCTTCGCGGCGCTTTGCTGCCAGGGCACCGAGGGGGAGAAGCCGTTGCGGCTGCGCCACCGCGGCATCGTGCCTCGTCGCGGGCGGCTGACCGCGCACGCTGGCCCCGCGCGCCCGCCCCAGCGCGATCGGACGGCCCACGCCTCGCTGCCCCTGGCTACGAACCGCCGCGAGGCGCGCGCGGACGACCAGCCTCACCCGATCACGATCGTCTGCAGCTCCGTGAGCTGCTCGAGCGCGTGGCGCCCGCCGATGCGGCCCGTGCCGCTGTCGCTGCCCGCGCGGCCGCCGAAGGGCAGGTGGTTCTCCCAGTAGTTGGTCGTCTCGTTGATGTTCACGAGGCCGGTGCGGACCTGGTCGGCGAAGCGCAGGCCGTCCATGACGTCGCCGGTGAACACGGCGGCGAGCAGCCCGTACGGCGAGGCGTTCGTCAGCGCGATCGCGTGGTCCAAAGACGTCACTGCGACGATCGGCGCGATCGGGCCGAAGGTCTCCTCGACCGCCGCCGCGGCGTCCTCGGGCACGGCGTCGAGGATCGTCGCCGTCCAGTAGAGGTCGGTGGGGAAGTCGGTCGAGCGCGCGCCGCCCGCGACGACGCGCGCGCCGCGCTCGACGGCATCGCCGACGTGGAGATCCATCTTCGCGGCGACCGCGTCGTTGTTCAGCGGCCCCATCGTGGTCTCGGGCGCGAACGGGTCGCCGAGCCGGACATCGGAGGCAACTGTCGCCGCCAGGCGCTCGACGAACTCGTCGCGCACGGGCTCGGCGACGAGCAGCCGCTCGCCGGCCGTGCAGCTCTGCCCGGCGCACAGGAAGCAGGCGCTGACGGCGGCCTGCGCGGCGGCGTCGACGTCGGCGCCCTCGAGCACGACCAGCGGCCCGTTGCCGCCCATCTCCAGCAGCAGGCGCTTGCCCGCCGCGCGCTCGGCGATCCGCCGGCCGGTCGCCGTCGAGCCGATGAAGCCGACCGCGACGGTGCCCGGGTGCGCGACGATCTCGTCGCCCACGACCGGCCCCGGCCCGAGCACGAAGTTGAAGACGCCGGGAGGCAGGTCGGCCTCGGCGACGCACTCGGCCAGCAGGCCCGAGCACACCGCGGTCGAAGGCGCCGGCGTCCACACGACCGTGTTGCCCACCGCCAGCGCGGGGGCGACGATCTCGGCGGGCATCGTGTACGGCCAGTTCCACGGCGTGACGACCGCCACCGGCCCGAGCGCCCGGCGCATCAGCAGGACGCGCTTGCCCGGCGACGAGCTCGGCGGGATCGAGCCCTCCAGGCGCACGCCGTCCTCGGCAGCCGCGCGCCACATGACGATCAGCTCGTCGACCTCGTCGTAGGCCTCGGCGTGCAGCGGCTTGCCCTGGTCGAGGGTCAGCGCGCGGGCGAGCTCGTCGCGCCGGCGCGCGCAGGCGTCGGCGACGCGATGCAGGGCCGCCGCGCGCGCGAACGCGGTCTCGCTCGCCCAGCCCGGAAACGCGGCGACGGCGGCGCCGATCGCGGCGCGCGCGTCGTCGCGATCGCCCCACGCGACCGCGCCGAGATCCGCGCCGGTGGCGGGGCTGCTCGCCCGCTCCGAGGCGCCGCTGCGCGCGTCGCGCCACTCGGCCCCGATGAACATCCGCGTCGGTCCGAGAGCTAGTGCCTGGGCGCCCTGAAGTTGACCGGGCTGTCCCATCGCGAGATAAGATATATGAGTTGAATTCCAGTCGCATCCAAGGCCTCGCCAGCCTGGTGAGGGGGTGCGGCAGGGGCGAGGAGAGCATGAGGAGAACGGCCGACGGGCCAGGGCGGCGGCGCTTCGCGATCGGCGGGCAGGGCCGGCGATGACCGCCATCCTCGAGGACATCGTCGCCGAGGGCGAGCGCCTGCTCGCGCTCGCCGACGAGGCCGACATCGACCTGCGCCTGCTGGGCGGCGTCGCGGTCCGCCTGCACGCGCTCGACGTGCCGCCGGCGCTCGATCGCCAGTACAAGGACCTCGACTTCGCGATCCCCAAGAAGGCGTCGGGCCCGCTGGACACGATGCTGCGCGACGCCGGCTACGTGCCGCACGTGTCGTTCAACGCGATGCACGCGCGCGAGCGCGCGCTGTTCTTCGACGACGACCACGGCCGTCAGGTCGACGTCTTCGTCGACTCCTTCCGGATGTGCCACGCGATCCCGCTGGCCGACCGCTTCGGCGTCGAGCGCCGCACGGTCCCGCTCGCGGAGCTGCTGCTGACCAAGCTGCAGATCATCGAGGTCAACGAGAAGGACATCCGCGACACCGTCCTGCTGCTGCACGGCCACCCGATCGACGAGCACGACGACGAGGCGGTCAACGGCGCCCAGATCGCGGCGCTGTGCGCGTCGGACTGGGGGCTGTGGCGCACGATCACCGCCAACCTCGAGCGCTGCCGCGAGCACGTCGGCGACTACGACCTTCCCAACGGCGAGCGCGAGCAGATCACGGGGCGCTTCGAGCAGCTCCTCGTGCGCGTCGAGGCAGAGCCCAAGAGCCGCGGCTGGAAGCTGCGCGCCAAGGTGGGTGAGCGCAAGCGCTGGTACGACCTGCCCGAGGAGGTCTCGCAATGAGGCTGTTCTTCGCGACCGACATCCACGGCTCGGAGACCTGCTGGAAGAAGTTCCTCAACAGCGGCAAGCACTACGACGCCGACGTGGTGATCCTCGGCGGCGACATGACCGGCAAGGCGCTCGTGCCGATCATCGACGACGGCGGCGGGCGCTGGCACGCGACGCTGCTGGAGAACCGCGAGAGCCTCGAGGGCGAGGATGCCGTCCGGACCTTCGAGGAGGCTGTCCAGCGCCGTGGCTACTACCCGTTCCGGACGACGCCGGACGAGCTCTCCGAGCTGGCGGCCGACGAGGCGCGCTGGCACAAGCTCTTCGACGAGCACATGATCTCCACGGTCGAGCGCTGGATGGCGATGGCCGACGACAAGCTCGGCGGCAGCGGCATCCGCGTCTTCGTCTGCCCCGGCAACGACGACCAGCTCGAGATCGACGAGGTCGTGGCCGCGGCCAAGACCGTCGAGCTCGGCGAGGGCCGCGTCGTCGACATCGAGGGCTTCCAGCTGGCGTCGAGCGGCTGGGCGAACCGGACGCCGTGGGACACCTACCGCGAAGAGGACGAGCCGGTCCTCGGCGAGCGCATCGAGAAGATGATCGCCGAGGTCACCACGCCGCCCGAGCGCACGATCTTCAGCCTGCATTGCCCGCCGTACGGCACCGGCCTGGACGACGCGCCGCAGCTCACGGCCGAGATGGATCTCAAGGACGCGGGCCGCTCGACGATCCCGGTCGGGTCGACGGCGGTCCGCGAGGCGATCGAGCGCCACCAGCCGGCGCTGTCGCTGCACGGGCACATCCACGAGGCGCGCGGGACGCACCGGTTGGGGCAGACGCTGTGCATCAACCCCGGAAGCTCATACGAGCAGGGGCAGCTGTTGGGGGCAGTCATCGAGATGGACGGCAAGAAGAAGGTCAAGCGCTTCGTGCTCACGAGCGGCTAAAGGAGGAGGAGGGACTCATGGCATCGGTGGCAGCGGGCGGCGAGGGCCTCGAACGCGCGGTCTTCGTCCGCAAGGCGACGGGGCTGGTACGCGGGTGGTCGGTGCGCGACGCGTTCATCTACGCCGCGTTCTCGATCAACATCGTGACGCTCGGCCTGTACATCTTCTCGTACGGGCCGTTCATCCCGAAGGGCAGCCTGCTGTGGTCGGTGCTGCTCGCCGGCGGCTATCTCGTGCTGCAGGGCGTCACCTACGCGTCCCTCATCGCCGCGATGCCGCGCGCCGGAGGCGACTACGTGTGGATCAGTCGCGTCCTGGGCGGCGGCCCCGGGTTCGTGCTCGCGATCACCGGGTGGTGGTTCATCCTCTGGCTCTGGGTTCCGATCTACGCGAACATCCTCAACGTCGAGGTGCTCGGGCCGCTGTGCGCGATCATCGGCTGGGACAGCGCGGTGACGTTCTGGAGCGGCCACGACGGCGTCTTCGTGGCGTCGATCATCACGGCGCTCCTGGCTTCGCTCTTCATCGCCTTGGGCATCCGCACCTACGCGCGCCTCCAGAAGGTCTGCTTCTACGGCGGCGTCATCGCGCTCGCGGTCGTCGCGCTGCTGCTGCTCTTCCATTCCAAGGCGAGCTTCATCTCGCACTTCAACGACCAGTCGAAGGACCTCTACGGTGTCAACAACGCGTACGCGGCGACGCTGAAGGCCGGGACCGACGGCTACGTCCCGCCGGCCATCGGCTCGTTCGCGGTCGGAGCGACGTTCCTGCTGATCCCGATGATGGCGTTCTTCAACCTGTGGTCGAACTGGGGCGCCACGCTCTATGGCGAGGTCCGCGGCGCCTCCGACTTCCGCAAGAACATCTACGCCATGGGCGGCGCGCTGATCGCGACGACGATCACCGCGGTCATCCTGTTCCTGCTCTTCTCCAAGACGTTCGGCTGGGATTGGTACAACGCGGCGAACAACGCCTTCTGGGCGGGAACGATCCCGACCGGTGCCTGGCCGTACCCGGGGCTGCTGGCAGCGTCGTTCTTCGGTAGCCCGGTGCTGCAGTTCATCCTCGTCGCGGTGCTCTCGCTGTGGTTCTTCGGGTGGGTCGGCACCGTCTTCCTGTCCTCGACGCGCGTGATCTTCGCCGCGGCGTTCGATCGCGTCCTGCCCGAGAGCGTGGCGAGCGTGAACCGCAACGGCGTCCCGACGATCGCGTTGGCGCTGATGCTGATCCCGTCGATCGGCCTTTCGGCTCTCTACGCCTACAACTCGACGTTCGTGACGTACACGCTCGACGCGACGCTGGTCATCGCGGTGACCTTCCTCGGGTCGGCGATCGCGGCGGCGGTGCTGCCGTGGACCAGGAGGGAGATCTACAACGCCTCGCCGATCGCGAAGTACAAGGTGCTCGGGCTGCCCCTGATCACCTTCGCCGCGCTCGCCTTCATCGCGTTCCTGGTCTTCTGCCTGTACAAGTGGCTGTTCGACGACGTCTACGGAGTCAACAAGACGTCGTCGCTGTGGTTCATGGCTGGTCTCTACGCGCTCGCCGTCGTGATCTACGTCAGCTCGCGGGTCGTCCGCCGCAGGCAGGGCATGGACCTGAGCATGGTCTACGGGGAGATCCCGGCCGAGTGACCCAGGCAGTACCCGCCAGCGCGCGGGCGGTGATCGTTGGCGCCGGGATCGCCGGCGCCAGCGTCGCCCACCACCTCGCCGAGCGGGGCTGGGAGGACATCGTCGTCGTCGACCAGGGGCCGCTGTTCCAGACCGGCGGCTCGACCTCGCACGCGCCGGGGCTGGTCTTCCAGCACAACCCGTCGCGGACGATGACGCGCCTGGCGCAGTGGACGGTCGCAAAGCTGATCGAGCTCGGCGCCTTCCATCCGGTCGGCAGCATCGAGGTCGCGACGACCGACGAGCGCTGGTCCGAGCTCGACCGCCGCTGGGCGCGGGCGCGCGGGTACGGGCTCGACGCGCGCCTGCTCGATCCCGCGCAGGTCGCCGAGCTCATCCCCCTGCTCGATCCCGCGACGATCCTCGGCGGCTTCCACGTCGCCGACGACGGGATCGCCAAGGCGGTGCGGGCGGCCGAGGCGCTGTGCACCGGCGACGCGATCGCCGCGTTCGGCGGCTGCGAGGTCACCGGCCTGCTCGTCGAGGGCGGGTGCGCGGTCGGCGTGCAGACCGCGCTGGGGACGATCCGCGCCGAGCACGTCGTGATCGCGTCCGGCATCTGGGGCCGGCAGGTGGCGCGGCTCGCGCCGGGGCTCAACGTGCCGCTCGTGCCCGTCGAGCACCAGCTCGCCTACACGGCGCCGCTGCCCGAGCTCGCGGGGGAGACGCGCGAGGTCGTGCACCCGATCCTGCGCCACCAGGACCACGCGATGTACTTCCGCCAGGTCGCCGACGCCTACGCGATCGGCAACTACCGCCACGAGCCGCGCCTCGCCGAGCCCGAGCGCCCCGCCGAGCTCGCGTTCACGCCCGAGGACTTCGCCGGCGCGCGCGCCGAGGCCGGCCGCCTGCTGCCCGCGCTGCGCGACGTCGAGCTGACCCGGGCCTTCAACGGCCTGATGTCGTTCACGCCCGACGGCTTCCCGCTGCTCGGCGAGAGCGCCGCCGCGCGCAACCTCTGGCTGGCGCAGGCGATCTGGGTCACCCACTCCGCCGGCTGCGGCCGCGCGCTGGCCGAGCTCATGACCCACGGCGACGCGCTGCTCGACCTCCACGAGTGTGACCCGCAGCGCTTCGACGCCCACGGCACCAGCCCGACGTACGTGCGCCTGCGCGGCGCCCAGGGCTACCGCGAGGTCTACGACGTCCTGCACGCGCGCCAGCAGAACGAGCAGGCGCGCGGCCTGCGCACGACGCCCTTCTACGAGCGCCAGCAGGCGCTGGGCGCGCAGTTCTTCGAGAGCGCCGGCTGGGAGCGCCCGCAGTGGTACGAGGCCAACCGCGAGCTGCGCACCGGCGACGAGGTGATCCCCCACGACGAGTGGGCGGCGCGCTTCTGGTCGCCGATCGTCCAGGCCGAGCACCGCGCCTGCCGCGAGCGCGCGGGCATCTTCGACCTCACGCCGTTCACGAAGGTCGAGATCGCCGGCCCCGGCGCGCTTCACTTCCTGCAGCGCCTGGCCGCCAACGACGTCGACAAGCCGATCGGGGTCATCGTCTACACCGCGATGCTCTCGCCGCGCGGCGGGATCATGTGCGACCTCACGATCACGCGCATCGACGAGGATCGCTTCTGGGTGGTGACCGGCGGCGCCGTGGGCCGTCACGACATCGCGTGGATGCGCGCCCACCTGCCCGACGACGGGTCGGTCACGCTCACCGACCTCAGCTCCGCCCTGTGCTGCCTCGGCGTCTGGGGCCCGCGCGCGCGCGACCTCGTGGCCGCGACCACCGACGACGACCTGTCGGCGCCGTACATGCGCGCGTTCGCGCTGCACGTCGGCCACGTCCCGTGCCGCGCGCTGCGCGTGTCCTACGTCGGCGAGCTTGGCTGGGAGATCTACGCGCCGACCGAGTTCGGCCGCGGGCTGTGGGACATGCTGTGGGACGCCGGGCGCTCGCTGGGCGCGGTCGCCTGCGGCGGCGGCGCCTACGACTCGCTGCGCCTGGAGAAGGGCTACCGCCTCTGGGGCCAGGACATCGACGAGGAGCACGACCCGTTCGAGGCGGGTCTGGGTTGGCTGGTGCGGCTGAACAAGGACGGCGACTTCATCGGCCGCGAGGCGGCCGCGGCGATCAAGGACCGCGGCGTGCAGCGCAAGCTCTGCTGCCTGACCGCCGACGATCCCGCGGTGATCCTCGTCGGCACGGAGCCGCTGCTCGAAGGCGACGCGCCCGTGGGCTACGTCACGAGCGCGGCGTATGGCGCCACGCATGGGGGAGAGCATGCTCTACGGCTACCTCCCGGTCCGGCTCGCCGAGCCCGGGACGACGCTCGCCGTGCACAGCGCGGGCGCCGACCACCCGGTGACCGTGGTCAGCGAGCCGCGCTTCGATCCGGAGATGGCGCGGCTGAAGGACGTCGCGGCCGCGGCTTAGAGCATCAGAAGTCGATGCGCATCACGACGCGGCGAAGGGACGGGCGGCTGACCTCGGCGAAGCCGGCGTCGGCGAACACGCCTTCGGTGCCGACGTGCAGCTCCTCCAGGATCACGTCCTTCGTGGTGATCGGGTAGCCCTCGATCGCGCGGGCGCCGCGCTCGCGGGCGAAGTCCACCGCGGCGCGTGCCAGCGCCCGGGTGACACCGCGCTTGCGGTAGCCCGCTCGGGTGACGAAGCAGGTGACGGCCCAGACGCTGTCGTCGGTCTTGTCCTCGGCGCGGCCCGTCCAGGGAACACGGTGGGTCCGCAGCAGGCCAAAGTAGGCCGTGCGCGGCTCGACCGCGCACCAGGCGGCGGGCTCGCCGTCGAGGTAGGCGACCAGGCCGCTGGTCGTGCCCGCGTCACGGTGGCCGCAGTCGGTCTGCTGGCGCAGCCGGTGGGCGCGCTCCTCCACGGGAAACGAGGCAAACGACTCCCGCGGCTCCAGCTTGTACCGCTGGCACTGACACCTCGACGCCTGGCCCCGCGTGCCGAAGATCGTCTGCAGGTCCTCCCAGCTCGCCTCGTTGGCGGGCACGACGGTGACCGCGGGCTCCGGTGCTGTCATGCGTCCGATTGTGCCGGTCGAGCGATGGGCGGCGTAGGGTCGTCGCCGTGGGAGCTCCGCAACGCCGCAGACGTGCCCGCCGGCCGGGCCGTGCCAACAGCGACGCCGCGCGACGTGCCCTGGCCAAGGCGAGCGGACGGCGGACCGGGCCACTGCCGCCCGCGCCGCGTCCCGGCTACGCGGTGCTGTCGACCGACGGCGGATCGCGGAGCAACCCGGGCCTGGCGGCGATCGGCTACGTGCTCGCCGCGGCCGACGGCACCCTGCTCGCCGCGCACGGCGAGGCGATCGGTGTCGCGGGGGCGAACGTCGCCGAGTATCGCGCGCTGCTGGCCGGCCTCGAGCACGCCGGTGGCCTCGGGCTGGATCGCGTCGACGCACGCTGCGATGCGCGCTTGATCGTCGAGCACGTCACGGGAATCCGCGAGCCGGCCAACCCGCGGCTGCGCGCGCTGTGCAGCGCGGTCCGCGACGCCGCGGAGCGCATCGGCACCGTCGTGTTCACGTGGGTTCCCGCCGAGGCCAACGGGCGCGCGCACGCGCTCGTCGCCGAGGCGCTCGCCTCTCGACCGTGACCGTCTCGGATGGTGCGGGCGCCGCGCCGACCGCGCGGCACGACGCTCCAAACGATGGTCGGTAGTTCCAGCCGCTGTTGTCGCGTAGTTTGCCCCCCTGTGGCGCACGCCCTCACGCGCGAGAGTTGCGTCGATCCTTCTCGTAACCAGGATCGAAGGGAGGCGGTTCCGCCGGACAATCCAGCGAACATCTCATCGTTACCGGTGTTCAGAAGGACACAGAGCGGTGCGCGTGCACCGCAGCAGATGATCGGGCCGGATTGAAAGATGTCCGGCCCGACGCGTTCCGGGCCCGTCAATTCGTCCCGCCAGTGACCAACGGATCGAGTTGGTCAGCTCGGGAGGCCGAGGCCCACCCTTGGGAACTCCTCGGCCATCTTCGCCCCGACGAGCTGGAGCGCCGAGGCCGGGCGGATCATCACCTTGAGCTCAGTGATCAGGCCGTCCTCATCGAAGGTGAGCTTGTCGATCCCCTCGACCTGCTTTCCGTCGACCTCGGTTGCGAACTCCAGGATCGCGACACGGTCGTGCGGATCTTCGAGTTGGTGCACGTAGCGAAACCTGCCGCCAATCCCGAGCACCTGTTCGGCCGCTCGTAGGACCTTCAGGACCTGATCGCGGCCCTCGTACGGCCTGAACAGCACCGGACTACGGAAAGCGGCGTGCTCGTGGAACAGCTCGGGAACCTGATCGACGTTCCCTGCTTCGACGGCGGCGCGAAAGCGATCGGACAGCATCGGCGCGCGCAGCCTAGCGCGCGGCCGGCTGGCAACCCGCCTGGTGCCGGATCGATCAGATCACGCAACGAAGTCGGAAAGAACCATCGGGCCGCCCAGGACGACCTGCAGGCCCATGGGTTCTACAACCTGCGCGAGCGTGACTGCTCCGGTCGCGGGCGACTGCTCCTCTGGGACCGCAACTGGAAGGTCGTGCGTCAGAGCCCCAGGGCCGGCGCGCGCGTGAGCACCAGCAGCGCGATCACGCTCTGCTCCGTGAAATACAGCGACTGAGCCGCGAGACAGTGAGGTGCGGAGGGCTGGGGCCCCCATTACTGTCCGCCGCGATGAGTGCACCTCGAGAGGCCACGTGTCATTGCGGCCAGCTCAAGGTCGTGACCACCGGCGAGCCGTTCGCGGTGTCCATCTGCAACTGCCGTGCTTGCCAGCGACGGACGGGCAGCGCGTTCGGGATGCAGGCCGGCTTCAGGACGGGGCAGGTACGGGTGACCGGCCGCTACCGCGACTTCTCGCGGGTCTCTGACGAGGCCGATCGCAAGGAGCACGTCTTTCATTTCTGCGCCGACTGCGGCTCGCAGGTGTTCTACACCGAGCCCTCTGAGCCGGACCTCGTCGTCGTCTCGGTCGGCTCCTTTGCCGACCCGTCGTTTCCGCCACCGACGGAGTCGGGCTACGACTCGCGCCGTCACCCATGGGTGCAGCTGCCCGAGTCGATCGAGCGCCGTGCGCCGGAGCTGTGGGACCCCGTACGGGCGCTGTACGACGCCGGCAGGTACGCGGAGGCGGTCGACCGGGGCCGCGAGATCGTCGCGGCGTACCCCGACGCGGGGTACTTCCTCTACCAACTCGCGTGCTGCGAGAGCCTCGCCGGCCGCACCGACGACGCCATCGAGCACCTCCGCCGGGCGATCGCCACGTGGGAGGGCACGCGCGACATTGCGAAGGCCGACTCCGACTTCGACCCGGTCCGCAACGAACCGGCGTTCGCCGAGCTGATGGAACGCTGAGACCGCGTTCTCGCTGCACCCGCAGGCGCGGCGCCGCGTCAACGCCTGAGCGTGAACCGCCGTGCCGCCGTCACGGGCGGCGCGACGGGCGCGGGCGTGAACGTGCCCTTGGCCATGAGGCCGAGACGCTTTGCCCGTCGGAGCTCTCTGCGGCCCGCCGCCGTGAGCTTGACGACGATGGTCGCGCTGCCGGCGGCGGCGAACCGGTGCTGACCGCTTGCGATCAGGACCGGCTTGTGACCCTTGCGGACCCGATACCACCCGACCTTCGCGGTGCCCGCGGTGAGCGCCCGGAAACGCAGGCGGTAGCCGCGCTTGAGCAGCGCCCCGATCCTCCCCGCCGTGCCGCGCGGGGTGATCTGGGTACGCAGCAGCGCGTCGCGGCCGGGGCCCGGTGAGCCGGCGGACCTCCGCGTCAGTTCGCGCGGTACCGCAGCCCGTCGAGCGCGACGCTCAGGATCCGCTCGACCGTCGCGGGGTCCGCGCCCTGGATCTTCGCGATCCCGCCGACCATCTTCACCACGTCGTCGATCGAGACGTCCGGTCGCACCTCGCCGGACTCCTGCGCCCGCCGCAGCAGCGGCTCGCCGGCGCCGTAGAACGCCCCGCGGCACGTCTGGAAGACCTCTGAGTCGCGGTCGGCCACGGCGAAGAGCTCCTCGGCGAGCGCGTGCTTGGTCGCGACGTAGCCGATGAAGCGCTGAAGCCAGCCGACGAGCGCGTCCCACGGCTCCGCGTCGCTCAGGTCGGCGGCCGAGCGGCAGAGCGCGTCGACCTCCTCGACGTAGACGGCCTCGATCAGGTCGGTGCGCGTCGGGAAGTGGCGATACAGCGTCCCGATGCCGACGTCGGCGCGGCGGGCGATCTCCTCGAGCGACGCCGAGGTGTCCTTCTCGGTGAACGCGTCACGCGCCGCCGCGATCAGCTTGTCGTAGTTGCGGCGCGCATCCGCGCGCTTGGGGCGGTGCGTGAGGCCCGATTGCTCGATGTCGATGGCGGACATGTGGGACCTGCTTGCAAAGCGGAGGGAGCCTCCGTATACTGCCTTGAAAGCGGAGGCAGCCTCCGTATCAGGTTGTGGAGGCACCCTCCAGTTTACCGCCACTCCCTCCAAGAAGGAAATCGATGAGACAAGGTCCACTGGCAGGGCGCTATCCCGCCGCCGCGGCGATGGTGATGTTCGCCCTGATCCCGTACCTCGCGCTGTCCGCGGCGATCGGACCGGTCACCCCGATCATCGGCCGCGATCTGCACATGAGCCCGCAAACCATGAGCTTGGGAGCGGGCATGGCCAACGCCGCCTACGCGGTGGGGACCGTGATGGCAGTCCAGTTCGCCCAGCTGCTGCGCCAGCGGCGCATGATGATCCTCTACGTCTCGCTGCTGGTGATCGGATCGATCGTCGCGGCGGCTGCGCAGAACCCGGCGATGTTCATCGGCGGCCACGTGCTGCAGGGCCTCTCCACGAGCCTGCTGCTCATCGCGGCCGTGCCGCCGCTCGCGCTGGGATTCGGCGTGGAGAAGTTCCGCTCGACGGCCGTGATCATGAGCATGTGCATCTTCGGCGCGGTCACCCTCGGCCCCGCCATCGGTGGGCTCCAGGCCGACGCGCACGCCTGGCGGCCGCTGTTCTGGGTCATCGCCGGGATTTCGGCTGCGGCGCTCGCGCTGGCGCTGCTGACGTTCGAGGACACCCCGCCCGCTGACCGCTCCGCCCCGCGCAATCCGCTGCCGATCGCGCTGGCGGCCCTCGGCTCCGTCGCCGCGTTCTATGGCGCCTCGGAGCTGACGACGCACAAGTTCCTCGAGTTCCGCACCGTCGGCCTGCTGATTACCGGCCTCGCGCTGATCGTCGTGCTGATCGTCAACCAGGCCCGGCAGGAGCGCCCGCTGCTGACGATCCGCACGATGCTCACCAGCACGATCCCGGTCGCCGGCATCGTGCTCGCGCTGTTCGCCGCCGCCGCCTCGGTGTCGGCGACCGCGCTCACCGCGAGCTTGCTGACGGAGCGCTACAGCCCGCTGCATGTCGGGCTTCTCTACCTGCCTGAGCTGGCCGGCGCGATCCTCACCGCGGTCCTGCTCGGGCTCGTCATCAACAAGCGAGCGCTGCAGTACCTGCCGCTGTCGGGGATGGTCTTCCTCGCCGCGGGGATTGCCGTGTTCCGCATCCAGGTGCCGCCGACACAGGCGCTGACGCTGATCGGCTCGGGTCTTCTCGGCATCGGCCTCGGCGCGACCGTCGCGCCCGCGCTGTTCACCGCCGGCTTCTCGCTGCCGGCCGCCACCCTCCAGCGCGTGTTCGCAATCGTCGAGTTGCTGCGCGCCGTGGCGGCGTTCATGATCGCGCCGGTGTTCGCGCACTTCGCGGTCACCGTCGGCGGAGATCCGACGACCGGCACGGGCATCGCGCTCTGGATCGCCCTCGGCCTCGCGGTCGCAGGCGCGGTCGTGCCGTTGCTGATCTACGTGCTCAGCGGAGCGCGCCCGGAGACGCCGCAGCTCGATCGGTTCATGAATGGCGAAGGACCGGCGTGGGAGTCGCCACCGCTCCTGGCCGGCGCCCACGGGCGCGCGACGCGCCTGCGCCTGCGTCTCGCCGGGGCCACGGTGCGGTCATGAGCGCGACGACTGGATCCGGCTCCGTCGTCTTCGCCTACGACGGCAGCGACCTGGCCAAGAACGCGATCGCCGAGGCGGGCCGCCTGCTGGAGTCCGGCGGCGACGCCGTGGTCGTGACCGTGTGGCAGCCCTTCGACGTCGGCTTCCTGCCCACCGCCGGGCTCGAGTTCGACGCGGCGCAGATCGCCGACGTCAGGGCCGCGGCCGCGCAGACCGCGGCGTCGGGAGCCAAGCTCGCCGAGGCCGCGGGCTTCCGCGCCCAGAGCGCCGAGATCGAGGCGTCCCCGACGTGGAAAGGGATCGCCAAGTTCGCCGACGACCACGACGCACGCCTGATCGTGCTCGGGTCGCACGGCCGCAGCGGCTTCGCCGGCGCCCTCGTCGGAAGCGTCGCCGGCGCCGTCGCCGCCCACTCCCGACGCTCGGTGCTCATCGTGCACCGCGGATCGTGACCGTGGCGCGCGACGAAATGGGCAGGCTCCACCGGAGCCTCGCGGGGGTCGAGTCGGACTACGTCCGCGACCTCGGGCGCCGCGAGCCCGGCAGGTCGTGGCGGCCGCCGAGTGCGGGGCTCCAAGCGCGCCGCGCGGGTGACCGCCTCGACGTCGCATACCGCCGCGTCCGGGACGGCCGGTCAACCGATGCCAGGAGACGATCCCGCCCGAACGAGGCACGCCTCACGTAGGGCTCGAAACCGCGCGGGTGGTCCGGCCCCTCCCGACCAGCTACTCCGGAGCGTGCTACGCCGGCTCCGGAGCGAGCAGCCGCTCGAGCTCGCGCTCCAACCCGCCGTCGCCGACCTCGCGGACCTCGAGCGGCAGCCCAATCCGCTCCGCGGCCGCAAGCGCCGCGCGCTCGGTCGCCGGGGTGCGGCGTTGGGCGAGCCACACCACGCGTGTGTACGCGCCGAAGTAGTCGTCGCGCAGCTCGGGGTAGCGGTCGAGCCCGAGCTCGCGCACGACCGTGTGCTCGAAGGTGCGCGCCAGGAAGTCGGTCAGGTAGTAGGTGCCGGGCTCCTCGGCCGCGGCGGCGGCGACGGCGTCGCCCGCGAAGACCTCGTAGCAGTGCGCGCCGCGCAGGCGCTCGTAGCCGTCGAGGGCGCCGTGCGTCCCGCAGTCGCCATACGCGAGGACGACGCGGTCGTGGCGCTTGGCGAGCTCCGCGACAGCGGCGGGGATCCTCTCGGGGCGGTTGTGCAGCAGCGCCGGCACGGGGTGGACGTCCACGTCCCAGCCGCGCCGCCGCGCGATGGCGCGCACGTGCACGGCCAGGGCTCCGCAGGCGACGACGGCCGTGCTCATGCCGGGAACGCCAGCTGATCGACGAACAGGTCGTTGAAGTCGGCGCGGCCCGACAGCTCGACGTACTGCACCTCGCGCACGATCGAGCGCGCCTCGGCCCGCTCGCGGTGGCTGAGCGCGACGATCTTGGCGCCCTCGCCGGCCATGTTGCCGGCCGAGACGATCCGCGGCAGCGCCAGCGGCGGCACGAGCCCGATGCGCACCGCGCTCGCCGGCGACAGGTACGACCCGAAGCTGCCCGCCAGCAGGACCTGCTGGATGTCGCTCGCCTCCAGGCCGAACTCGCGCAGCAGGATGTTCCAGCCGGTCGCGATCGAGGCCTTGGCGAACTGCAGCTCGCGCACGTCGCGCTGGGAGAGGTACACGTCGTCGTGGAGCACGAAGATCCGCTCCTCGCCGACCTTCGAGAAGCGCGGCGACAGCGCCTCGTCGGCGAACCGCCCCGAGTGGTCGAGCAGCCCCGCGCGGACGAGCTCTGCGACGCAGTCAACGAGGCCCGACCCGCACAGCCCGGCCGGCTCGACGTCGCCGATGACCTGCAGCGTGACCTCGCCGTCCTCGATGCGCACGCCCTCGATCGCGCCCTCGGCGGCGCGCATGCCGCAGCGGATCTGCGCCGCCTCGAAGGCCGGGCCGGCGGGCGCAGCGGTGGCCAGGACGCGCTCGTTGGAGCCCAGCGCGATCTCGCTGTTCGTCCCGACGTCGATGAACAGGCGCGTGCGGCGGTCGCGCGCCAGGCCGGTGGCCAGCAGGCCCGACACGATGTCGCCGCCGACGTAGGCGCCCAGCGACGGGAACACGAACGCGGGTGCGCGCGGGTGCACGCCGACGCCGAAGTCGGCGGCCAGCGCCGGCGGCAGCTCGTGCGCCGCGACGACGAACGGGGCCATCGACAGCGGCTCGGGATCGATGCCGAGGGCGAGCTGCATCATCGTCACGTTGCCGCAGACGGTGATCTCGTAGACCTCCTCGGGCGCGACGCCGCCCTCCTCGCAGGTCTCGGCGGCGAGGTCGTGCAGCGTCGTCTGCGCGCGCGAGCGCAGCTCGCCCAGCGCATCGGAATCCATCATCGTCGCCGAGATGCGCGAGATCACGTCGCCGCCGAACGGCTGCTGGCGGTTGAGCATCGAGCGCACGGCGACCGGCTGGCCGGACTCGAGGTCGAGCAGGGTGACGACGACGGTGGTGGTGCCGAGGTCGAAGGCGAGCGCGTGGCGGCGCGCGCTGGTGTCGCCCGGCTCGACGTCGATGAGCTCCTCGTCGACGATCACCGCGGTGACCTTGAACTGCGCGGCGCGCAGCACGCCGCCCAGCTTGCGCACGACCTCGAGGCCGACGTGGGGCTCGAGGTCGTCGATCGCGTCGAGCAGGCGCTGGACGTCGGAGCGCTGGTCGGAGAGCGTCGGCTCGGCCAGCTCGACGTAGCGCTTCTGCACGGCCGGGCGCAGGATGACGTGGCGCCCGACGCCGGCCAGCGCGGCCTTCGGGCGCGTCTGCAGCGGCGGGACGTGGACGACGAGGTCCTCGCGCGCGGGCGCGCGGCACGCGAGCCGCCAGCCGTCGTTGAGCTCCTGGGTGCTGAACGCGCGCGGGTCGACCGCGCTGACCGGCGCGTCGCCGCGCAGGATCTGGACCTTGCACTTGCGGCACGTGCCGTGGCCGCCGCAGGTCGAGTCGATCGCGACGCCGTTCCAGCTCGCCGCGTCGAAGATCGGCGTCCCGCTCGGCACGCGGACCTCGGTGCCGTCGGGCAGGAAGCGCAGCAGGACGCGCTCGGAGCCGTCGATGGCGGTGAGATCGTCCATCGGCTCCTCGCGCGCGAGCTGCGGGCGGCCGCTCAGGCCCACCGGGTCCCCCCGCCTTGGCCTTGCGAGGCCTGTGCGAGGCTGAGAGGGGGCGACGCGGCCGCCGCCTTCGCCTCGCGGGCGCGGTGCTCGGCGATCCAGCGCGCGCCCCATTCGTCGTGGCCGAGCAGCAGGTCGGCCGCGCGCACCGCCGACACGACCTCGTCGGCGCAGCTCATGATCGCGCTGGTCAGGCCCGCGGCCATCGCCATGGGCAGGAACGCGGCGTTCAGCGCGTGGCGGCGCGGCAGCCCGAACGACACGTTCGACGCGCCCAGGCACATGTTCACGCCGAGCTCGTCGCGAATCAGGCTGATCGTCTCGAGCGTGATCGTCACCGCGTCGGTCGCCGCGCCGACGGTCATCGCCAGCGGGTCGATGATCACGTCCTCGGGTCCGATGCCGTGGTCGCCGGCGGCCGAGACGATCTTGCGCGCGATCCCCAGGCGCTGCTGGGGCGTCTCGGGGATCCCGGTCTCGTCGTTGGCCAGGCCGATGACCGCCGCGCCGTGGCGCGCGACGAGCGGCAGGATCTCCTCGAGGCGGTCGTCCTCGCCGGTGACCGAGTTGACCAGCGGCTTGCCCTCGTAGACCGACAGGCCAGCCTCGAGCGCCTCGATGACCGAGGAGTCGATGCAGATCGGCACGTCGACGTGCGCGGCCACGGCGCCGAGCATGTCCATGAGCAGCCGCGCCTCGTCGACCAGCGGGATGCCCGCGTTGACGTCGAGCATGTCGGCGCCCGCGTTGACCTGGGCCAGCGCGTCGGCCGCGACGGTCGACAGGTCGCCGCCGCGCAGCTCCTCGGCGAAGCGCTTGCGCCCCGTCGGGTTGATGCGCTCGCCGATCACGCAGAACGGCTGGTCGTGGCCGATGACGACGGTGCTAGTGCGTGACTGCAGGGTCGTGTGCATGGTCCCTTTCGGCGCGGGGCGCGAGGTCGAGCCGGCGGCAAAGCTGGGCGATGCCGTCGTCCTTGCGGAAGGAGATGAGGTGCAGGCCCGCGACCCCGGGCAGCGACAGCGCGTGCGCGGCCTGCTCGGCGGCGAGGTCGAGCAGCGCGGCGGCCTGGTCGCTCGCCGACTCGACGCGCTCGTGGATCGCCGCCGGGACGTCGACGCCGGCCACCTTCTCGTCCATGAAGCGAAGGCCGCGGGCGGAGCCCATGAGCGTGATCGACGGCAGCAGCGCGGCGGCCACTCCGGCGGCCGCGCACTGGGCGACGAAGTCCTCGAGCAGCGCGGGGACGAAGCTGATCTGCAGCTGCAGGAATCGCGCGCCGGCCTGCGCCTTCGCCAGCGCGCGCTGCACGCGATCCTCGATCGGCGGCGGGGCCGCGCTCTCGACGGCGCCGATGAACACGCGCGGCGCGGGGGACAGCGGCCGCCCTGAGCGGTAGCGGCCCTCGGAGAGCATCCGGGCCAGCCCGACGAGCTCGATCCCGTTGAGCTCGAACACGCGCGCCGCGTCGGGCTCGTCGCCCGCGCTGACGTCGTCGCCGGTCAGGCACAGGACGTTCTCGATGCCGTGCATCGCCGCGCCGACGATGTCGGCCTGGAGCGCGAGCGCGTTGCGGTCGCGGCAGACCAGCTGCATGATCGGCTCCACGCCAGCCTGCCGCATGGCGATCGCGACCGCGAGCGGTGAGGCGTGCGCGTGCGCGGCGGTGTTGTCGGTGGCGTTGACCGCGTCGACCCAGTCGCGCATCGGCGCGAGGTGGCGCTCGACCTCCGCCACGCCGCCGCCGTCGACGGCCGGCAGCTCCGCGGTGACGACCTTCTGGCCGGCCTGGAGCTTGTCGGCCAGCGTCGCCATCAGGCGGGGACCTGGCTGCGCCGCAGCTCGATCAGCTCCTTGGCCTTCTTGACCGCCGAGGAGGCATCGGCCGAGTAGCCGTCGGCGCCGACCGCGTCGGCGTACTCCTGGGTGACCGGCGCGCCGCCGACCATGACGATCACGCGGTCGCGCACACCGGCCTTCTCGAGGGCGTTGATGTTCGCCTTGAACATCGGCATCGTCGTGGTGAGGAAGGCCGAGAAGCCGACGACGTCGGGCTGGACGCGCTCGATCTCCTCGACGAACTTCTCGGGCGGCACGTTGACGCCGAGGTCGACGACGGTGAAGCCCGCGCCCTCGAGCATGATGTTGCAGAGGTTCTTGCCGATGTCGTGCACGTCGCCCTTGACCGTGCCCATGAGGAACGTGCCGACCCGGTTGGCGTCGGTGTCGGCCAGCAGCGGGCGCAGGATGTCCAGCGCGCCCTGCATCGCGCGCGCGGCGATCAGCATCTCGGGCACGAAGTAGTCGCCGCGCTCGAAGCGCGCGCCGACCTCCTCGAGCGACGGGATCAGCGCGTCGTAGAGCATGCGCTCGGGCTCGAGGCCGGTCTCGAGCCCTTCCTCCACGCCCTCGCGCACCGCCGGCGCGTTGCCGACGAGCGTCTCCTCGTAGAGCGTCTGCAGGATCTCCTCGTGGGTCATGCGGCTCTCTTCCCCTTGGTCGTCTCCAAGCGTTGCGACAGCGCCGCCGCCTCGTCGCGCAGCGCGGGCGCGAGCTCCTGCACGCGGGCGCGCGTGAGGCGCAGCGTGGGGCCGGAGATGCTCAGCGCGGCGATCACGTCGCCGGTCGGCCCGCGCACGGGCGCGGCGATCGCGCTGAGCCCGTCCTCGAGCTCGTCGATGGCGGTGGCGTAGCCCTCGCGGCGCACGGCTTCGAGCTGCTGTTCGAGGGCGGCGCGGCTGACGACCGTGTCCGTCGTCAGCCGCGCCAGCCGCCCGGGGGGGAGCTCGGCCGCACCGAAGGCCAGGAAGATCTTGCCGTTGGCGGTGCAGTGGTAGTCGACCCGGCGCCCGACCCACTGGCCGGCGCCGAGGAAGTGACGCCCGTCGACCTGGGCGAGGTGGTCCACGCCGTGGGGGGTGGGCACGGACAGGTTCACCGTCTCGTCGCACGCCTCCGAAAGCGCCTGCAGCGCCGTCTCGGCCAGCTCGACGAGGTGGCGCTCGACGCCGCCGCGGTGGGCGAAGCGCAGGATCGCGGGGCCGGGCTCGAGCTTGCCGCGCTCGCCGTCCTGGTGGACCAGGCCGTGGCGCTCGAGCGCGGTCAGCAGGCGCGAGGCGGTGCTCTTGGGCAGGTCGGCGGCCTCGGCCAGGTCGCGCAGGCTCATCGGCCCGTCGCTGTCGAGCAGGCGCGCGAGCATCTCGCCGGCGCGGTCGATCGACTGGGTGCCGGGTGCGGGCCCGCTCACGTGGAAGTCTCGTTCCACGCCGCCTGGAACTGCAGTTCCATCCTCAGTAGCATGGCGCCCGCCCGAGCGGCTTGTCAAGCCACCCGTACGAGGAGGAGCCGTGTTCGTGAACACGATGCCGCGCTACGAGATCCTCAGCGAGGACGCCATGGCCGTCCTCGATCGCGGCTGGCGGCGGATCGTGACCGAGATCGGGATCGAGTTCCTGCTCGACGAGGCGGTCGAGGAGTTCCGCGCCGCCGGCCAGCAGGTCGACGGCCAGAAGGTGATCCTCGACCCCGAGTTCGTGCTCGAGCAGGTGGCCAAGGCGCCGCGCGAGTTCGACCTGCAGGCGCGCAACCCCGAGCTCTCGGTGCACATCGGCGGCCAGCACATGGCCTTCGCGTCGGTCTACGGCTGCCCGTTCGTGCGCCAGGGCGCCGTCCGCCGCGAGGCGACGATGGACGACTTCGAGAACCTCGTGCGCCTGTCGCAGGCCTTCCCCGAGCTCGACTCGCCCGGCGGCACGATCTGCGAGCCCAACGACCGCCCGCTGGACTCTCGCCACCTCGACATGGTCTACGCGCTGCAGACGCTCTCCGACAAGCCGTACATGGGCTCGGTCACCTCGGGCCCGAACGCCGAGGACACGATCGCGATGGGCGAGATCCTCCTCGGCGGGCGCGCGGCGATCGAGGCCACGCCGGCATCGATCTCGCTCATCAACGTCAACTCGCCGCTGCGCTACGACGACCGCATGCTCAGCGCGCTCGTCGCCTACGCGCGCGCCAACCAGGCGCTGGTCATCACGCCGTTCCTGCTGATGGGCGCGATGTCGCCGGTCTCGATTCCCGCGACGCTGGCCCAGCAGATAGCCGAGGCGCTGGCCGGCATCGCGCTGACGCAGCTCATCCGCCCGGGCTGCCCGGTCGTCTTCGGCTCGTTCCTCTCGAACACCGACATGCAGTCCGGCTCGCCGTCGTTCGGCACGCCGGAGTCGGCCATCGGGCTGTTCTGCACCGGCCAGATCGCGCGCTCGTTCGGCCTGCCGTGGCGCTCTGGCGGCGGGCTGAACTCCAGCCAGACCGTCGACGCCCAGGCCGCTTACGAGTCGCTCATGACGATGCTGCCGACCTTCCTGGCCGGGGCGAACTACGTCATGCACTCGGCCGGCTGGCTCGAGGCGGGCCTCGTCTCCTGCTACGAGAAGTTCATCGTCGACGTCGAGATCCTGCGCCAGCTCAAGCACGAGTTCACGCCTTTGGAGATCGACGAGGAGAGCCTCGCGTTCGGCGCGCACGAGGAGGTCGGCCCGGGCGGGCACTTCCTCGGCGCCGCGCACACGCTCGAGCGCTTCCGCGAGTGCTTCTACCGCCCGCTGCTCTCGTCGACCGAGAACTTCGAGCGCTGGCAGCGCAACGGCGGCCTCGACGCGACCGCGCGCGCGGAGGCGATCTGGAAGCGCACGCTGGAGGAGTACGAGCAGCCGCCGCTCGACGAGGCGATCCGCGCCGAGCTGCAGGCGTACGTCGATCGCCGTCGGACCGAGCTGGGAGACTGACGCGCATGCGTCGACCCACCCTGGCCGCGGCGTTCGCCGTGGCGCTCTTGGCCCTACTCGCGGCGAGCGCGGTCGCGGCGCCGCAGCTGGCGCCCGGGACGATCAACCTCAGCGGCACGCCCACCGGCAGCGGCACGCTCGAGAGGGACGTCGCGGCCAACTTCTTCCTGACCAAGCGCGTGCTCGGCAAGCAGGTCCACGTGACGATCGCGGGCCACAACACGACGGTCCGCCACGTCGGCGCGAGCACCAAGTTCTACGTCGCGCGGCTGCCGAGCAGCATCAAGCTGCACTTCGGCAAGCGCTACCGCGTCGTCATCCGCGCGTGCGACAAGACCGGGTGCTCGCGCACGGTGCGCGACAAGACGCTGCCGAAGCCGAGCCTCTAGCCCGCGTCGACGGCGGCGTCGATCGCGACGGCGCCGCGCGCCCTGGCGACCGACACGCGGTGGTGGCCGTCGCGCACGGCGTAGCGGTCGCCGACGCGCACGACCGAGATCGGCGGCAGCACCGCGCCGCGCTCCTCGGCCAGCCACACGCGCTCCCAGCGCGTGCGGGCCGGCTCGGCCGGGCGGAAGCTGCTGTCGAACTGCGCGGCGCGGCTGGGCTCGAGCGTCCCGTCGATCGCGCTGATCGGGATCGTGCGGATGCTCTGCGCCGCGGCGCCGCGCGCGCGGCGCAGCTTGCGCTCGTCGTAGACGGCGAGGCGCCCGCACTCCGCGGGCTGCCGGCGCAGCCGGCGCGCGATCGCCGCCCGCTTGCGCTGCCGCGAGGCGCGCGTGAACGCCAGCTCGGCGTCCATATGTCCTGCGCCCGTCATCAGCATGCATCCCATGCTGGGCTACGACCCCCCCGGCGCACATCGGGAGGATGGAGCGACCTCGCCGCTCAGGCCCTTACTCGATAAGGGCGAGGCCTTAGGCGAGACTGCAGGGCGTGGACGCCGTTCGCGCCTCGCGGCTGGCCGGCGCCGCGTACGTCGCAGGCGTCAGGGACGCCCGCGTGCTCGAGGCGATTGCCGCGGTGCCCCGCGCGGCCTACGTGGCCGAAGGGCAGACGATGCTGGCCGATCGCGACCGCCCCCTGCCGATCGCCGGCGGGCAGGTCACCACACAGCCCTCGCTCGTCGCATCGATGGTCGAGGCGCTCGCGCTCACGGGCTCGGAGCGCGTGCTCGAGATCGGCACCGGGCTCGGCTACCAGGCGGCGGTGCTCGCGCGGCTGGCCCGCGAGGTGTGGACCGTCGAGCGCTTCCAGGAGCTCGCGGAGGCGGCCGCCGCGAACCTCCGCGCGCAAGGCGTCGAGAACGTCACCGTCGTGACCGGTGACGGCACGGACGGGCTCCCGCAGCACGCGCCGTTCGACGCCATCGTGCTCGCGGCCGCCCACCACCGCGTGCCGCCGCCGCTCGCCGCCCAGCTCGGCCCCGGCGGCCGCCTCGTACAACCGATCGGACCGGGCGGCGGCGAGGACGTGACGCTTTTCGAGCGGCGTGCCAGTGGGCTCGTGCGCGTGCGGTCGGTGGCCGCCGCGCGCTTCGTGCCGCTCTGCGGCCGGCACGGGTTCTCCGAGACGCGCTGATGTGAGACGCTGGCGCCATGGCCGACGACTGGCGCGTCGAGCTCGACGTCGAGGATCACGATGCGTTCCATCGCGCGCTCGACCGGTTGCGCGAGCGCGGCGTCGCGCGCGAGGCGCGCCACCAGCTCGGCGACGACGTGACGATCAGCGTCGACGGAGAGCGGATCTTCGCCTACGCGCAGTCGCGCGAGCAGGCCGAGCACGCGGCGACGGTGCTGTCCGAGCTCGCCCAGGCCCACCACCTGTCCGTCCACTCGGCGATCGCGCGCTGGGCCGACGAGCGCTGGGAGCCGGTCGGCGCTAGCCGTTGACCGAGAAGCTCGAGTTCGGGTTGATCTCGCGCAGGCGCGAGTAGAAGCCGGCGTCGAGGACGACGTCGGTGTTGTAGGCGCAGCGCACCTGGACCGGGTCGGCGTCGTGGTCGTGGCCGTGCTCGACGCGGTCGATGAGCTCGGCCATGAGGTGGCCGACGACCGGCGCGTTCTTGAACTGGTTGCCGCTGGTGCCGATCGCCATGTAGAAGCCGTCGAGCACCGAGCGGTCGTAGATCGGGATCCAGTCGTCGGAGACGTCGTAGAGGTCGACGATCCCCTTGCGCTCGTTGGGGATGCGCAGCGACGGCATCCGCCGCGCCAGGCGGAAGACCTGCGCCTCCCACTGCTTCTCGGTGACGTGGCGATCGAACGTGTCGGGGTCGTCGACCCAGACGCGCGGGTCGCAGTCGGGGTCCTCGGAGCCGATGAGGATGTTGTTGCCGCTCTCGGGGCGGAAGTAGATGCCGGTGTCGCCGTCGGAGGTGTGGTAGCCGTCGTGCTCGAAGTCGTAGCCGGGCGGCGAGGGCACGTGGTGGACCTCGTGGCGCAGCGCGCGCGTCTTGACGTTCATCTCGTCCTCGACGCCGGCCATGCGGTTGATGACGAACGAGTGCGGGCCGGCGACGTTGACGACGATCGGCGCGTCGATCTCGGTGCCGTCGCTGAGCGTGACGCCGGTGACGCGGCCGTCGGCGCTGCGGATCTCGGCGACCTCGGTGCGGAAGAGGAACTCGCCGCCCTTGGCCTCGGCGGCGCGCTGGAGGTTGTGGGTGGCGAGCTGCGGGTCGCTGACGTAGCCCGAGCCCGGGGTGAAGATCGCGCCGTCGAGCTCGGCCTGCGGCTCGTCCCAGAAGTGGGGGTCGTCGGGGCGCTTGGGCGGCCAGAAGGCGTCGGTGCTGTAGACCGGGACCTTCTCGGTGAGCGTGCTGTTGTCCCACTCCTCGAACTCGACGCCGAGGTCGCGGTAGTGGGCGAGCACCTTCTCGTGGTGGCCGGTGGCGCTCTTGAGCAGCACGGTGCCGCACTGCATGTACTTCGACGTGCCCATGTCGTCGACGACGCCGAGGTAGCGCTCCCAGTCCTGCCAGTAGAAGAAGCCCTCGTACGCCATCGCGACGCCCTCGCGCGAGGAGTAGTGGGCGCGCACGATCGCGCACGAGTTGCTCGTCGGGCCGTAGCCGGACGCCGGCAGCTTGTCGATGTTCAGCGTCTTGTAGCCGCGCTTGGCGAGCTCGAACGCGGTGGCGGCGCCGATCACGCCGGCGCCGATGATGATCGCGTCCGCCCGCCTGGCCATCTCCGGCCCTAATATATCTGTCTTCAGGCCAGTTGCCGAAGAGGAGCGCGGATGTACGACTTCGTGATCGTCGGCGGCGGATCGGCCGGGTGCGCGCTCGCCAACCGGCTCAGCGCGGACCCGTCGACGCGCGTGCTCGTGCTGGAGGCCGGCCGGCCCGACTGGCGCTTCGACGTCTTCATCCACATGCCGGCCGCGCTGCCGTTCCCGATCGGCAGCCGCTTCTACGACTGGAGGTACGAGTCAGAGCCGGAGCCCCACATGGGCGGGCGGCGCGTCTACCACGCGCGCGGCAAGGTGCTGGGCGGATCGAGCTCGATCAACGGGATGATCTTCCAGCGCGGCAACGCGCTCGACTTCGAGAAGTGGGCACGCGAGCCGGGCCTCGAGGCCTGGGACTACGCGCACTGCCTGCCGTACTTCAAGCGGATGGAGACGTGCCTGGCCGGCCCCGACGAATGGCGCGGCGGCGACGGGCCGCTGGTGCTGGAGCGCGGGCCGGCGCGCGGGCCGTTGTTCGACGCCTTCTTCGCCGCCGCGCAGGAGGCCGGCTACCCGCTCACCGACGACGTCAACGGCTACCGCCAGGAGGGCTTCGCCGCCTTCGATCGCAACATCCACCGCGGGCGGCGGCTGAGCGCGGCGCGCGCGTACCTGCACCCGGTCATGGACCGGCCGAACCTCGAGGTGCGCTGCGGGCGGCTGGTCAGCCGGGTGGTCTTCGAGGGCTCGCGCGCGGTCGGGGTCGAGGTCGTGGGCCGCGGGGCGCGGGAGGTCGTGCGCGCCGGCGAGGTCATCCTCTGCGGCGGCGCCATCAACTCGCCGCAGCTGCTGCAGCTCTCCGGCGTGGGGGACCCGGGACTGTTGGGCGGCCTCGGGATCGACGTCGTCGCCGATCTGCCCGGGGTGGGCGAGGACCTCCAGGACCACCTCGAGGTCTACGTCCAGTACGCGTGCACGCAGCCGGTGTCGATGCAGCCGGCCCTGAAGTGGCGCAACCGGCCGATCGTCGGCGCGCGCTGGCTGTTCGCGCGCAGCGGGCCGTGCGCGACCAACCACTTCGAGGCCGGCGGGTTCATCCGCTCCAACGAGGACGTCGAGTACCCCAACCTGATGTTCCACTTCCTGCCGCTGGCCATCCGCTACGACGGCACCTCGCCGGGCGGCAGCCATGGCTACCAGGTCCACGTCGGGCCGATGAACTCCGACGCGCGCGGCTCGGTGCGCATCACGTCGACCGACCCCCGCGCGCATCCGGCGCTGCGCTTCAACTACCTGTCGACCGAGCAGGACCGCCGCGAGTGGATCGAGGCGCTGCGCTGCGCGCGCCACATCCTGACTCAGCCGGCCTTCGACGAGCTCAGCGGCGGCGAGCTGTCGCCGGGCCCGGCGGTCGAGAGCGACGAGGAGATCATGGAGTGGATCGCGCACGACGCCGAGACGGCGCTGCACCCGTCGTGCACGTGCAGGATGGGCGTCGATGCGCGCGCGGTCGTCGACCCGTCGTCGATGCGCGTCCACGGGCTCGACGGCCTGCGCGTGGTCGATGCGTCGGTGATGCCCTACGTCACGAACGGCAACATCTACGCGCCGACCATGATGATCGCCGAGAAGTCCGCCGACCTGATCCTCGGCGTCGAGCCGCTGGCGCCCTCGGGCGCGGAGTTCTACCGCCACGTGCCGGCGGGGGTGAAGGAGCGATGAGCGTCCCCGCCGCGTCGGGCGAGCTGCTCGCCGATCGCGCCTACGCCGAGCTGCGCGACCGCATCGTCACGCTGGCGATCGCGCCGGGCGCGCCGATCAACGAGGACGCGCTGGGCCGCGACCTCGAGATGGGCCGCACCCCGGTGCGCGAGGCGATCAAGCGCCTTGCGTTGGAGCGCCTCGTGACCGTCTTTCCGCGCCGCGGCACCTTCGCGTCGGAGATCAACATCACCGACCTGGCCGCGATCTCCGACGTCCGCGTGCAGCTCGAGGGCCACGCCGCGCGGCGGGCGGCCGAGCGCCTGACGCCGTTGCAGCGCGACGAGCTCGACGCGCTGATCGCGGCGATCGACGCCGGCGAGCGCAGCGGCGACCCCGACACGCTGATGCGCCTCGACGCCCGCGTGCACCGCTTCGTCTACGAGTGCGCCGCCAACGCCTACCTGCAGGAGACGCTCGAGCGCTACCTGAACCTGTCGCTGCGCATCTGGTACCTCGTGCTGAACCGCCTGCCACATCTCTTCGACCGCGTCCACGAGCACCGCGAGCTGCTGCTGGCGATCCGGGCGGGCGATGCGCAGCGCGCCGCCGCGATCGCGGGTGAGCACGTCGCGACGTTCGAGTCGGAGATCCGGGGGGTCTTGTAGCCCTGGTCGTCCGCGCGACGCTTGCGGCCATGCGCCGCGCTTCTTGGCAGTGAGGGAGGGTGGATGCGACCGCGCGCGCCGGGCGCGCCCGCGGTCCGACTCGAAGGCCTGGCGCGTTGCCGCTCCTCCGCCGCCGAGTGTCGACTCTGTCGGCCATAGGCCGACAAACTCGACGCTCGCGTGGGGCGGGCCGCGGAAGTGTCGCGAAGCACGCACAACGCGCTCCGGCCTGCGAAGCCGGAGCGCACGGGCGCCCCGGGCGCCGGCGCGGGCGGATGGACCTCACACCCCTCAGTGCCCTGGCCGCGCGGAGCGGCGGGCCAAGGCGGCAGAACGCCCTACGCGCCGCCGTTCGAGGAGACGCGCAAGGCCCGCAGCTCGGCCAGCTCGCGCTCGGTCACCGGCTCGGTGACCTCCACCGGCTCGCGCACGCGCAGGGGCCAGCCGGTCGCCTCGAGCACCTGGTCGAGCTCGACGCCCGGGTGCAGCGCGACGAGCTCGAGCTCGCCGTCGTCCGCCGAGGGGCGCAGCACGCCGAGGTCGGTGATCACCGCCGAGCAGCGGCTGGCGTTCGAGCCGTTGACCTCGCGGCTGGCCGACGTGATGAAGTCGACCTCGCGGACGAACGAGCGCGGCGAATGGCGGAGCAGGACGATGATGCGGCCGGCCGAGGCCGCGATCTCGGGCGCGCCGCCGGCGCCGGGCAGCCGGACCTTCGGGTGCTTGTAGTCGCCGATCACCGTCGTGTTGATGTTGCCGTAGCGGTCGATCTGCGAGGCGCCGAGGAAGCCGACGTCGATGCGACCTCCGCCGATCCAGTAGTTGAACATCTCGGGCACCGAGACGAGGTCCTGTGCTGCCGCCGCGAGATCGTCGTCGCCGATCGACAGCGGCAGGCGCTGGGGCCGCGCGCCGATCGCGCCGGACTCGTAGATGAGCACGCAGCCGGGCGCGTCCAGCCGCCGCGCGAGGTTGGCCGCCGCGTTGGGCGGGCCGACGCCGACGAGGACGACCTCGCCGTCGGCGAGCTCGCGCGCAGCGGCGATCGTCATCACCTCCTCGCCGGTGGCGTCGAGCTCGGTCATCCGGCCACCGCCGGCGAGGCGGCAGGAGCGGTCGCGTTGAGGACGTTGTCCTCCATCCACTGGGTGAAGCGGTCGCGGTCGCGGGCGATCGCGTCCCATTCCTCGTAGAAGCCGTTGTCGCGCACCGAGAAGTCGGCGGCGTAGGACGGCCACGCTCCGTTGGGGACGTGGCAGATCGCGTCGAGGACCCAGTTGGGGAGCACGGTCGCGCGCGGGCGCGGGGTCAGCTCGTCGACGACCTCCTCGACCGTCACGATCGCGTGGCGCGCGGCGAGGACCGCCTCCTTCTGGACGCCCGACAGGCCCCAGAGCTGGACGTTGCCCTGGCGGTCGGCCTGCTGGGCGTGGACGATCGCGACGTCGGGGTTGATCGCGCGCACGGCGCTCAGCCGCTGGCCGGTGAACGGGCAGTCGATGAAGGCGATGTCGTCGCTGTGCGCGGGCAGGTCGGTCCCCGCGTAGCCGCGCAGGACGGCGAACGGCAGGTGCGAGGCGCCCGCGACGTAGGCGTTGGCGAGGCCGGCGTGGGAGTGCTCGGCCAGCTCGATCGGGCGCGGCCAGCCGTGCTCGACGGCGTCGCGGAAGCGGTGCAGCGACCCGACGCCCGGGTTGCCGCCGTAGGAGAACATCACGCGCGCGACGCGCCCGAGGCCGATCATCTGGTCGAAGAGCACGTCGGGGGTCAGGCGGACGACGGTCAGGTCCGTGCGCCCCTGGCGCAGCAGCTCGTGGCCGGCGGCGAAGGGGATGAGGTGGGTGAAGCCCTCGAGGGCCACGAAGCTGCCGTCCTGCACCAACGACGCCACGGCTTCGGAAAGCGGCTGGATCTGTCGGGCCTTCTTCACGCCACAGACCTCCGAAGGTTTCGTTCGTCCTGCGCACATATGTGCGCAACAAGAACATTACCTGAGGGGGCAGTCACGGGAAAGGGGCGCTGTCCGCTGCTGCGTCACACCCGCTCGACCGTCAGCGCCATGCCCTGGCCGACGCCGATGCACAACGTGGCGAGCCCGCGCCGCGCGTCGTCGTCCTCCAGGCGGCGCAGGAGCTGGATGACCAGCCGCACGCCGGAGGCGCCCAGCGGGTGGCCGACCGCGATCGCGCCGCCGTAGCCGTTGACGGTGTCGGGATCCAGCCCGAGCCGGCGGATGCTCGCGATGACCTGGGTCGCGAACGCCTCGTTGATCTCGACCGCATCGAGGTCCGCGACCTTCCAGCCGCAGCGCTCGAGCACCTTCTGCGTCGACGGCACCGGGCCGAGGCCCATGATGTGCGGCGGCACGCCCGCCGAGGCCGAGGCGACGATCCGCGCCCGCGGCGTCAGCCCGTGGCGCTCGACCGCCGCGCCGGAGGCGACGACGATCGCGCCGGCGCCGTCGGACAGCGGCGACGCCGTGCCCGCGGTGACGATGCCGTCGGCGGTGAACGAGGGCTTGAGCCTGGCGAGCGCCTCGGCGGTCGAGTCCGGGCGCGGCACCTCGTCGTCGGTCACCTCGCCCTTGGACGTCTCGACCGCGACGAGGTCCTGCGCCAAGCGCTCGCGGGCGGCCTGCGTCAGCTGCTGGGAGCGCAGGCCCCACGCGTCGGACTCCTCGCGGCCGATGGCGTCGAGCACGCCGACCTCCTCGGCGGTCTCGCCGAGCGTGATCGTCGCCTTGCCGCCGTCGAGCTCGCGCATGCGCGGGTTGACCAGCCGCCAGCCGAGCGTCGTGTCGGCGACGTCGGTCGCCGCCGTCCACGGCCGCCCGCTCTTGGGCATCACGAGCGGCGCGCGCGTCATCGACTCCACACCACCGGCGACGACCACGTCGGCCTCGCCGAGCTTGATCTGGTGCGCCGCCGACGCCACCGCCTGCAGGCTGCTCGCGCACAGGCGGTTGACGGTGTAGCCCGGGACGTCGTCGGGCAGGCCGGCCAGCAGGATAGCCATGCGCGCCACGTTGCGGTTGTCCTCGCCGGCCTGGTTGGCCGCGCCGAAGATGACCTCGTCGACCGCGTCGTGCGGCACGCCGGCGCGCTCGAGCGCGGCCTGCAGCACGAGCGCCGCGAGGTCGTCGGGCCGTGACTCGGCCAATGCGCCGCGGTGACGGCCGAAGGGCGTGCGCACGCCGCCCACGAGGAACGCTTCGGTCACCGACGCTCCATCCGGCTGGCCAGCGTGCCGAACGCGCGCTGCCGGTAGAGCAGCGGGGGCGCGGCACCGGCCTCGGCGTGCTCGACGAAGCCGACGGCGATCATGTGGTCGCCGCCGTCGACCAGCTCGTGCAGGCGGCAGGCGATCCAGCTCGCGATCCCAGCCAGGCGCGGCAGCTCGGCGTCGAGCTCCCAGCGGACGTCGTCGAACTTGTCGGCGCCCTTGCGGGCGAAGCGCGTGGCGATGGCCTCCTGGTCGTGGCCGAGGACGTTGATGGCGTACCGGCGTGCGCGGCGGATCATCCGCAGGAGGTCCGAGTCGCGGTCGAGCGCGACGAGCACGAGCGGCGGTTCGAGCGACAGCGAGCAGAACGCGCTGACGGTGGTGCCGTGCGGGCGGGCGTCGTAGAAGCTCGTGACGACGGCGACCGGAGCGCACACGGCACCGAGCGCTTCGCGGAAGGCGGCGGCATCGACGCCGGGGCGTTCGGTCTCGAGCGTCATCGTTCGCAGAGCGCACACGACTGCGCTCTGCGAACCATGCTAGCGAAGCCTCGCGATCAGCTCACGTGGCGGTGATAGGCCGGGCCCTGCTGGGTGAGCGCGTTGGAGATCGTCGTCGCCGTCTCGATGAGCGGCGGCAGGATCCGGCGCCGCAGGTCGTCGAGCGACACGCGCGAGACGGCCGAGGAGACGTTGAGCGCCGCGATGGTGTCCGATCCGCGGCGGATCGGCGCGGCCACCGAGCGCAGGCCGATCTCGAGCTCCTGGTCGACCAGCGCCCAGCCGCGCTGGCGCGTTTCGTCGACGACGGCGCGCAGGCGATCGCGATCGGTGATCGTGCGATCGGTCCACTGCTCGAGCGCGGCGTCGCCCAGGTAGCGATCGAGCTGCTCGGGCGGCAGCGCCGCGAGCAGCACCCGGCCCATCGACGTGCAGTGCGCCGGCAGTCGCGTGCCGACGCTCAGCGTGATCGACATGATCCGCCGCGTCGGGACGCGCGCGACGTAGACGACGTCGGGCAGATCGAGCGTGGCCGCCGAGCACGACTCGTGGGTCTCCTCGACGAGCGCCTCCATGAGCGGCAGGGCCAGCTCGGACAGGTTCAGCGAGGACAGGTAGGCCCAGCCGAGAGTGAGCAGGCGCGGGGTGGGCGAGAACAGCCGCCCGTCGGAGCGCACGTGGCCGAGCTTCTCCAGCGTGAGCAGGATCCGGCGCGCCGTCGCGCGCGTGATGCCGGTCAGATTGGCGACCTCGCTGAGGGTCAGCGCCGGCCGCTCGCGCGAGAAGACCTGGATCACCGCCATCCCGCGCTCGAGCGATTGCAGCGATTGCTGGCGTTCGTGCTCGACGGCGGGCTCGGTGTCTGGCGCCTGGGCCACTCGCCCGGACTGTAACGGAGGCTCAGGCGGGGGCGGAGGCGTGCTAGATTCGGCCCGAACGCACAGGCGTTCGCTGTGCGCACAGGAAGGCAGGGGGAGTGGAGCTGAGCCTTGGCAGAGAATCAGCGCGGTTGGTGGACCCCGAGGACATGACGGGGTTCGCGGTCGTGGTCGAGGGCGACGCCGGGCCGGGCGCGCAGGCGCTCGCCGCCGGCGGCGTCGTCGGGCTCGGGACGCACGCCTGGGTGCGCACCGACGTCCTGCGCCGGCTTGCCGGCCCGGCCGCGACGCCGGCGTGGGAGGACTCGTTCGCCGCGATGCTCGACTTCGCGCGCTCGCGCGGCTGGGTCGACGACGAGCTCGGCGCGGTGCGCGGGCATGTCGAGCGGCGATGAGCGCGGACCCGCGCCGCGCGGTCCTGCTGAGCTTCGACAACCTGGGCGAGGCCGCCGACCTCGAGCGCGCGCCCGGCGACCCGCCGCCGTCGCGCGACCACCCGTCGGTCACCGAGGCGCTGCCGCGCCTGCTCGACCGGCTCGCCGCGCTCGACCTGCGCGCGACCTTCTTCGTCGAGGCGATCAACGCCGAGCTCTACCCGCAGGCGCTGCGCGACATCGCGGCCGCCGGGCATGAGGTCGGCATGCACGGCTGGCGCCACGAGCGGTGGGACGCGCTGACGAGCGCCGAGGAGGACGAGCTGCTCGACCGCGGCCTGCGCGCGCTCGGAGCCCTCGACCTCCGGATCGAGGGCTTCCGGCCGCCCGGCGGCGCGCTCGGTCCGCGCTCGGCCCATGCGCTCGCCGCGCGCGGCCTGCGCTGGTGCTCGCCGGAGGGCACGCACGCGGCACGCGCGAACGGCATCGCGTGCCTGCCGTTCCGCTGGGAGCTCGTCGACGCCTACCACCGCCTGGAGTCGTTCGCCGAGCTGCGCGGGCGCCTGGGCGACGGCGCGCTGCCGGCGACGCCGCGCCAGGCGGCCGACGCGCTGCTCGAGGCGCTCGACGCGCGCGGCGACGGCCCGCTCGTCGTGATCCTCCACCCGTTCCTCATGCTCACGCCGGGCGAGGTCGCCGAGGCCGACCGCGTGCTCGCCCACCTGGCCGAGCAGGTCGCCTCGGGCACGCGCTGGGTCGCGCCGGGCCGCGAGATCGCCCAGCTCGTCGAGAAGCGCTTCAGCTCGGCGCGAGGATGAGGTCGAACTCCGTGCTGGCCCACGGGCCGGTCATCTCGCGCCCGTCGGGCGCGGTGCCGGGCTCGTGGCGTTCGAAGCGCGCCAGCAGCGAGCTGCGCACGCCGAACACCGCGTCGGTGTCGAGGTACTGGTCGGCCTCGTCGAAGACGTGCGTGATCAGCGTCTGGTAGCCGTCGACCTTGACCATGAAGTGGATGTGCGCCGGGCGCATCGCGCTGCGGCTCGTCGCGGCCAGCAGCTCGCCCACCGGGCCGTCGGTCGGGATCGGATACGCCTCGGGGTGCACCGTCCAGAACCAGTAGCGGCCCTTGTCGTCGGCGTGCAGGTGCCCGCGGCCGCGCGCCTCGTCGAGGTCGGAGTACTGGACGTCGTACAGGCCGTCCTCGTCGGCCTGCCAGACCTCGATGAGCGCGCCGGGGATCGCGTCGCCGGTGACCGAGCGCACCGTGCCGCTGACGTAGCACGGGACGCCGGGCGCGCCGTTGGCCAGGTCGTCGCCGTTCTCGAAGGCCGGCGACCCCTCGACGAAGAAGGGCCCGAAGACCGTCGACTCGGTCGCGCCGCTGGCGTGGCGGTGGTTGATGCCGATGACGAGCATCGACAGGCCCATGACGTCCGACGCCAGCACGAACTCCTGGCGCTTGTCGTCGCACATGTGGCCGGTGCGGGTGAGGAAGTCGATGGCGGCGAACCACTCGTCCTCGGTCAGCTCGACCTCGCTGGCGAACGCGTGCAGATGGCGCGTGAGCGACTGCATCACCTCGCGCAGGCGCGGATCGGGCGTGCCGTCGAAGCTGGCCTCGACGGCGCGGGTCAGGTCGGCGTCGGCGAGGTTTCGCCGCTCGGTGGTGGCTGGCTCGTTGGTCACGCCGCGACCCTTGCGCGGCGCACGGGCGCTGTCAAGTGCCGCTGCACATCACCAGATGGTGTCGAAGAGGACCTCGACCGCGAGCGCTTGGACGACGAGCGCGGCCACCACGGCGCCGAGGCGGGCGCGTCCAACGACCGGAGCGGCGGCGACGCAGGCCAGCGGGACGAAGAAGAGCCAGATGCGCTCGGTCTCGGCCTTCGTGAAGCCGGCGGTCGCGGCGACGGCGAGCACCGCGGCGAGCGCGACCGCGGCGTCGTGGTCGCGCGCGAACGCGCGCAGCGCTGCCGCCGCGATCGGCAGCCCGAGCATGACGCCCCACGCGACCGGCGAGCCGAAGAGCCAGAACGCGTGCGGGCGCACGGCGGCGACGCCGTGGCGATAGACCGCGTCGGTCGCGCGCAGCGTGCCGATCGGGTCGTAGCCGTAGGCCGCGGCGAGGATCGCGTTGAGCGCCAGCCACGCCACGGCGCACGCCGCCGCGACGCCGGCGGCCGCGCGGATGCCGCGCCGCCGCCACGCCAGGACGGCCGCCCACGCCCCGATCGCCAGCAGCGCCCACGACATGAGGGCTGCGAAGGCGAGCGCGATCGATCCGGCCACGCGGCGCCCGCTCGCCAGCAGGCAGGCGGCCGCGAGGCCGCAGGTCGCGAACAGGTAGTCGAACGACGTCACGCCGAACAGCAGCGTCAGCGGCGAGCACGCGAAGAGCACCGCGGCGGTGCGCGCGTCGCGCTCGTCGCCGAGCGCGCGGCCCAGCGCGTAGGTCAGTGGTGCGCCGAGCGCCCCAACGCCGATGCACAGCGCCGCCACCCCGGCCGCGGTCGTGAGGCCGAGGGCCTGCAGGACGAGCAGCGGCCCGGGTGGATGGCCCGCGACGTTGACCGGCAGCGCCGGCACCAGCTCGGCGAAGCGATCGAGGTAGAAGCGCGTGCCGTAGGACAGCGCGGGCAGCCCGGGGAGGTACTCGTTGCCCGCCTCGAACGAGCCGCCGGGGCGCAGGTCGAAGACCGCGGCCCACCCGTGCGTGCCGGCGCGCGCGAGGTTCAGCGCGAGCCCGAGCGCCAGCGCGAGCGCCAGCACCCCGGCCGCGAAGCCGGCGGGGTGGGCGAGGCGCATCAGGCGCGCGACCCCCGGCACGGCGAGCGATGCCGCTGCGAAGGCGACGATCGCGAGCGGATCCAGGCGCGGGCCCCAGACCATGACGAACGGCGGCGACGCGGTTCCCAGCCCGCCGTGCAGGTGGCGGATGAGCAGCCCGGCCGCCACCGTCGCGGCCGCGGCGAAGGTGACGATCTGCGGAACTCGCGCGCGCACCCGGGTCGGCGCGCGGAGCACGTGGGACGCTGTGGCCATGCGCCTAGCCCTGCCGCTCGCGCTCGTCCTGGCCGGGTGCGGCTCGGCGACGCTCGGCGAGCTGCCGCCGCCGGCGGGTCCGGCACGCGACGTGGCGACGCTCGCCGACGGCCGGCGCGTGGAGCTGCTCGGGCGCGAGCGCGTGGTGGAGCTGCGCGACGGCGGCCGTCGCATCGGCACCGCCCCCGCCGGCATCGGGCCGACGGCCATCGCCTGCCTGCAGCGGCGCTGGTGCTACGTGACCGACACGCGCGGCGATGCGCTGCTCGTGTACGCGATCGGCATGGAGATCGAGCTGACGCGGCGCTACCGCATCGCCGGTGGCCCGCGCGAGCTGGCGATCCACGGGCGCCGGCTGCTCGTCACGCTCGCGACGGGGCGGCGCGTCGAGCTGGTGGCTCACGGCCGTCCCCATCGCCTGCGGATGCCGTAGAGCAGCGCCGAGGCGGCGAACAGCCCAACCGTGATCGCCAGCCAGCGCGTCGCGAAGCCGCTCGGGTGCTGGCCGGTCGATCGCACGTAGCTGGCGTCGGCCTTGCTCAGGATGAGCGGGGAGTAGACGAGCAGCAGCGCGCCCGAGATCGCCGCCGGGAAGCGCAGGTAGTTGATCGCGCCGGGCGCCAGGCGCCGCGCGAGCGCGTCGAGCAGCGCGTACGCCGGCGCGAGCACGAGGTCGTGCAGGACGGCGCCGCCGACGATCCAGACCAGGTAGTTCAGCCCGCGCGAGAACTGCGGGTGCAGGACGCGGCTGACGGCGTAGACCGCCACGGCCAGCGCCGCCAGATGGGCGGCCAGGTGCCAGACGCTCGCGCCGTAGCGCCGCGCGATCACGCGCCCACCCACTCGAGGCTCGCGACCCACTTGGTGCAGTGCACACCGGGCAGGCCGGGCACGACGATGCGCGCCGGGTAGCCGTGGTCGAGCGACAGGTCGGCGCCGTTGACGCGCAGCGCCAGCAGCGCCTGCTCGCTCGCGTGCTGGGCGTGGCCGAGCGTCGTCTGGCGGAAGGCGCCGCGCGGCTGCAGCGACTGGACGTGCAGCAGCGAGCCCGGCGGCGCGCCCACGAGCGCGGCGAGATCGCGCAGGCGCACGCCGCTCCAGCGCTGGCGCGTCGACCAGCCTTCGACGCAGGCGATCGGCAGCTCCTCCTCGTGCTGGGCCATGGCCTCGAGCTCGGTGCGCGACAGCTCGCGATCGGTCGCACCGCGCAGGCCCAGCCGCCAGCGCTCGCGGGTGTCGCGCTCGTCGATCCCCACGACGGCGAACGCCTTGTTGACAGGGAAGCCGTTGGGTCCCGGGTCGACGACCGACTGGCCGCGCGGCGCCAGCAGTGCGAGCCGGCGCAGCGGGCCGCCGACCGACTGGCCGGCGGTGACGACCAGCAGCCCGGCAGAGGCGCTGCCGGCGAGCGCGAGCAGCCCGCGACGGCTGATCGTCGGCGCGGCCGGCTGCGGTGGCGCGAGCCCGCCCGGCTCGTAGGGCTCGGGGCGCGTGTGCGCGAGGTCGGCGCGCAGCGGCTCCAGTGCGCCGCGCTCGCGCCAGGCGCGCACCATGATCGGCAGCTTCACGGTCACGTGCACGGCGAGCGACACGAGGAAGACCCAGGCGCCGTAGTAATGCGCGACGAGGAAGTTGAAGTGCCAGGGGTAGTAGAGCTGGACGTTGAGGATGCCGGTGGCGAACTCGAAGATCGCGCCGCCGACGAGCCCGACGAGCGACAGGCGCTCGAGCAGGTGGGCCGGGCTGCGCAGCGGCGGCCAGGCGAACAGGCGCGGGGCGACCGACCACAGCTTGGCCAGCAGCAGCGGCACGGTGACGATCCCGACGGTGACGTGCACGCCCTGGTTGAGCGCGTACAGCCACGACGGCGACGCGGGCCAGCCGAAGCCGAAGGGCTGCAGCCCGCCGGGCGGCAGGATCGCGTTGCGCCCGAGGGCGGGCTGGTAGGCGGCGTTGGAGACGAAGCCGGTCGCGCCGACGAGGAGCACGAGCGGCAGCAGCAGCGAGCCGAGCGTGGCCGTCAGCCACGGCCCGCGCAGCGGGCTGCGCCAGAACGTCTCGCGCGGCGGCCCCGGAGGCGCCCTCACGTGCGCTCCAGCTCCGCGAACCAGCGCCCGCCGTCGCGCCAGCGCGCGCGCACGGCCAGTCCCGCGGCCTGCGCCGGGCCGTCGACCGCGTCGACGCCGACGTGCGCCCAGGCGAACCAGTTGCCGACCAGCTCGCCGCCCTCGATGCGCACGCGGCCGCGCACGACGCCGGCGCCCGGCGGGTCGAGCTCGGCGAGGACCGTGCCGCCGCGGGTCAGCAGCCCGGCCAGGCGCGCGAGGAGGGCGTCGGGGCAGCCGCCGATGCCGATGTTGCCGTCGATCAGCAGCGCCGTGCGCCACATGCCGGCGCCCGGGATGCGATCGAAGATCGACCCTTCGAGCACGGGCGCTCCGCGCCGGCGAGCCAGCGCCACGGCGGTCGGCGAGATGTCGATGCCGACCGCGAGCACCCCACGGCGGGCCAGGGCGTGGACGTGGCGGCCCGGGCCGCAGCCGACATCGAGGACGGGGCCGCGCGCGCGGTCAAGGACGCGCTCGTCGACGGCGCCCGCCGCGCCGAGCCACACCTCGAGCGGCAGGGGGCGGGCCCGGCCGGCCTCGTCGCGCATGACGAGCGTCGTCATGGCGCTCCCGTCACCGCGAGGGCGCGCGCGAAGCGTCCGCTCGGCGCCAGCGCGGCGACGGCGCGCGCGTCGGCGATGCGATCGACGTCGCGCAGCGCGGGCAGCAGGGCGACGCGCAGGCCGAGGCCGCGCAGCCGTGCGAGCTGCGCGCGGCCGGTGTGCGCGGTGCTCATGGGCACGCCGACGAAGGCTCTGGGGTCGGCGGTGCGCAGGCCGATGGCCCAGTAGCCGCCGTCGGGCGCGGGGCCGAGGACCGCGTCGGTGCCGGGGTCGGCGAGCCGCGTGAGCCCCTGCGCGAGGTCGTCGGGCGTGACCTGCGGCGTGTCCATGCCGACCAGCAGCGCCGGCGCGCCGACGTCGGCGAAGGCGCAGGCCAGGCGCTCGTCGAGGCCGTCGCCGCGCTGCGCGAGGACCTCGAAGCCGGGCGGCAGCCAGGCGCCGGGGCGACCGTCGAGGACGAGCACGCGCCGCGCCGCCGGCGTGGCGAGGACCGCGTCGAGCGTGTCGAGCAGGGCGGCCTGCGCGAGCGCCGCGGCCTCACGCGGCGTGCAGGGCGGGCACAGCCGCGTCTTGCTGCGCCCCGCGCGCGGCGCCTTGGCGAGCACGATGAGGGCTGCGCCCGTCACGCGAGCACGCGCGCCATGTCGCTCAGCGCCCGGGCCGTCCCGCGCACGCTGCCCGTGACCTTCGAACGTCCGATGCGTGGGTGGTAGGCGACCGCCACCTCCTCGATGCGCCAGCCCGCGCCCGCCGCGCGCAGCACCATCTCCAGCGGCCAGCCGAAGCGGCGGTCGGTGATGCCCAGGTCCAGCAGAGGGCGCCGGCGCGCCGCGCGCATCGGCCCGAGGTCGGTCAGGCGCGCGCCGCTTCGCCGGCGCAGCTCGTGCGCCAGCAGCCGATTGGCCAGGCGCGCGTGTGCCGGCCACGCGCCGTGCGCGGCGATCCGCGCGCCGAGCACGAGGTCGGCGCTGCCATCGAGCACCCACTGGCAGACGAGCCGCAGGTCGCGCGGATCGAGCGACGCGTCGGCGTCCATGAAGCACACGACGTCGGCGCTGGCCGCCTGCAGCCCGGCCCAGCACGCCGCGCCGAAACCACGCGCGGGCTCGGTCACGACGTGTGCGCCGTGGGCTCGCGCGACCGCGGCGGAGCCGTCGCGCGAGCCGTTGTCGACCACGATCGGGCGGTACCCGGGGGGCATGCGGGCGAGCACCCATGGCAGGGCGCGGGCCTCGTCGAGCACGGGGAGGATCACGTCGACCACGGCGGTGCCGAGCCTAGGCACGGCCGGGCGGCGATCCCATTACGGCTCGCTGAACGCGCTCTGGACGTGCCCGCCGCGGCCTTACCCTGCTCGGCGATGCTCGTGCTTGTCACCGGAGGCGCCGGGTTCGTCGGGTCGCACGTCGTCGACGCGCTGCGCGACGCCGGCCACGACGCGCGCGTCCTCGACACCCGCGCCGGCGGCGACGTCCGCGATCCCGACGCAGTGCAGCGCGCCCTCGAGGGCGTCGACCACGTCTGCCACCAGGCGGGGATGGTCGGGCTCGGCGTCGACTTCCTCGATATCGCCGACTACGTCTCGCACAACGACCTCGGCACGGCCGTGCTGCTGCGCGCGCTCGCGGCGCGGCGCTTCCGCGGCCGCCTTGTGCTCGCCTCGAGCATGGTCGTCTACGGCGAGGGGCGCTATCGCTGTGCGGCGCACGGTGTCGTGCGTCCGCTGCCGCGACGCTGCGCCGACCTCGACGCGGGCCGCTTCGAGCCGCGCTGCCCGCGCTGCGCCGCCGGGCTCGCGCCGGAGGCGATCCCCGAGGACGCGGCCGTCGACCCGCGCAACGTCTATGCCGCGACCAAGCTCCACCAGGAGCACCTCGCGTTCGCGTTCGCGCGCGAGACGGGCGTGGCGGTGACCGCGCTGCGCTACCACAACGTCTACGGGCCGCGGATGCCGCGCGACACGCCGTACGCCGGCGTTGCGGCGATCTTCGCCGGCGCGCTGGCCGGCGGCCGCGCCCCGCGCGTCTTCGAGGACGGCGGTCAGCTGCGCGACTTCGTGCACGTGCGCGACGTCGCGCGGGCGAACGTCCTCGCGCTGCTCGGCGACGCGCGGGGGGCGTTCAACGTGTGCTCGGGCAGCCCGCGCAGCGTGCGCGAGATGGCGGGCGCCCTGCGAGCGGCCCACGGCGACGGCGCGCCCGAGGTGGAGGTGACCGGCGAGTACCGCCTCGGCGACGTCCGCCACGTCTTCGCCTCGCCGGCGCTGGCGGCGCGCGGGCTGGGCTTCACCGCGCGCGAGGACTTCGCGACCGCGATGGCCGAGCTGGCCGATGAACATCGCGTGAACAGCGCCGCCGAGCCGGCCGGCGCGGGGCGCGCGGCTGCCAGAATCGGCTCATGAGCGCGGACGCGCACCGCGGCTCGGTCCTCGTCGTCGACGACGAGCCGACCATCGGCGAGATCGTCTGCCGCTACCTGGAGCGCGCCGGCTACGAGACGCACCTCGCGCTCGACGGGATCGAGGCGGTCGAGGCCGCCGCCGCCCGCGACCCGGACCTGATCGTCCTCGATCTCATGCTGCCCGGCATGGACGGGCTGGAGGCCATGCGGCGGATCCGCGCCAACGGCGGGCGGCGGACGGCGATCATCCTGCTCACCGCGCGTGGCGAGGAGTCCGATCGCGTCATCGGGCTGCGCCTCGGCGCCGACGACTACATCGTCAAGCCGTTCTCGCCGGCCGAGCTCGTGGCCCGCGTCGACGCCGTCCTGCGGCGGGTGAACACGGTCCCCGAGCAGGAGCCGCCGCTGCGCTTCGACGGGCTCGTCGTCGACCCCGGCGGCCGGCGCGTGCAGGTCGACGGCGAGGACGTCGTGCTCACCCAGCGCGAGTTCGAGCTGCTGCTGTTCCTCGCCCGCCATCCCGGGCAGGCGTTCACGCGCAACCAGCTCATGGACCATGTGTGGGGCTACTCGTTCTACACCGACACCTCGACCGTCACCGTCCACATCCGGCGGCTGCGGGCCAAGCTCGAGGAGTCGCCGGAGCGCCCGCGCTTCATCGAGACGGTGTGGGGCATCGGCTACCGGTTCGGGGCGTGAAGCGGCTGGCGATCAGCCTGGCCTTCGCGGTCGGCGCCGCCGCGCTGGTGTCGGCGGTCGCTTGGGTGGGCTACGGCGGCTCGGCCGCGTGGGCGACGCTGAAGATCCTCGCGCCGCTGGGCTGTGGCGCCGTGCTCGTCGCGCACGTGCTCGCGCTCGCGCGGGCGCGCGTCGGTGGCCTGCGGCGCCAGTTCGCGCTGGTCGCGGTCGTCGCGATGGTGCAGCTCACGCTGGCGGTGGTGCTGTTCGTCGAGGAGATGTTCGTGTCCGGCCACGACGCGTTCTTCGCCGTGCTCGCCGCCGCGTACGCGACCGCGCTGACCGCGTGGGCCGTGCACCTGCTCGGCCGCCGCGCGCTCGACGACGTCGACGCGGTGCGGACGACGCTGACGCTCGTGGGCGAGGGGCGGCGCGACGTGCGCACGGGCGTCGCGGGCCGCGACGAGATCGCGCGGCTGGCGGCCGACGTCGATGCGATGGTCGCGCGGCTCGACGTCGAGGAGCGCGCTCGGCGCGACCTGATCGCCGCCGTCTCGCACGACCTGCGCACGCCGATCACAGCGCTGCGCCTGCTGGCCGACGCGATCGACGACGGCGTCGTGGATGCCGAGACGCGCCGCGAGTACGCCGCGCGGATCTCCACCCACGTACGCGCGCTCGGCGCGCTGATCGACGACCTCTTCGAGCTCACGCGCCTGGAGAGCGGCGAGCTGACGTGGACGATGGAGCGCGTGCGTCTCGATCAGCTGCTGCACGAGGCCGTCGAGGCGATGCGGCCCGCCGCCGACGCCGGCGCCGTGACCGTCCGCGCCGTGCTCGACGGCTCTGTGCCCGCCGCGCGGGCGAACCCCGAGAAGCTCCAGCGCGTCCTCTTCAACCTCATCCAGAACGCGATCCGCCACACGCCGCCCGACGGCAGCGTGACGGTCCGCGCGCAGAGCATCGGCGACGCGATCGAGATCGAGGTGGCCGACACCGGCGACGGCATCGCCGGCGAGCACCGCCCGCGCATCTTCGAGCCCTTCTACCGCGCCGACGACTCGCGCAGCGACGGCGGCGCGGGCCTCGGACTGGCGGTGTCTCGGGCCATCGTCGAGGCCCACGGCGGCTCGATCTGGCTGGAGGACGCGGCGGTCGGGACGCGGGTGCGGTTCCGGCTGCCCGCGCCGGGGCCGGGGCTGCCACTCGGCGCCGGCGGCGCCGCGGGATCAGGGCACTGAGGGTGTGAGGCCTGGCTCGGCGCGCGGGCGCCCCGGGGTCCCGTGTGCGGCGGCCGGGGGCGCTTGTGCGTGTCTCACAACACGTTCGCCCGGACGCCGGAGGGGTGGGCCGTCTTGACCGTCACTATGACGGTCAAGACGGCCCACCTCCTGGGCGCAGTCCCCGGCGTGTTGCGAGACGCGTGGGTTGCGCCCACGCGCGCACGCCTCACACCCTCAGACCTGGGCCGCCAGCGCGTCCTGCGCGGCGCCGGCGCGATCCGCCGCCGCCCGGTACACGGCAAACGAACGCCACCCCGGCGCGGAAAGCCACGCGTCGTAGGCCTGGGCCGCGTCAGCCTCCGCGGCGGCCCAGGCGCAGCGCAGCGGGTCGTCGTCGAGCGAGTCGGCGAACGCGCTCGTCAGCACGAGCTCGCCGGAGAAGCGCAAGGCCTGGAAGCAGGTCTGGAGGCGCTCGGACGACATGCCAGGTAGGTCTCGCGACACCGCGATTCGTTACCCGCGCGACCGCGCGCAGCGGCCGTTGCGGTCTCGCTGACGGCGGCCGCATCGTCCGGGCGACTAGGCTCGGCCGATGGATCTCGAGCTCGAAGGACGGGTCGCCGTCGTGACCGGGGCGAGCAAGGGGATCGGCCTCGCCATCGTCAAGCAACTGGCCGCGGAGGGCGCGCTGGTCGTGGGCGGCGCGCGCACCGTCGACGCGCTGGGAGGGATCGAGCGGGTGGAGCCGTTCGCCGTTGACCTCGCCGATCCCGACGGCCCGGCGCGGCTGGTCGCACGGGCGATCCAGCTGCACGGTCGCATCGACGTCCTCGTCAACAACGTCGGCGCCGCCCGCGTGCGCCTCGGCGGCTTCCTCGAGACGACCGACGCGGATTTCGAGCGCTCGCTGCAGCTGAACTTCTTCGCCGCGCTGCGCGCGACGCGCGCGGCGCTGCTCGACATGCAGCAGCGCGGCGACGGCGTCGTCGTCAACGTCGGCTCGGTCAACTCGTTCTTCGAGCCCGACGCGGCCGTGCTCGACTACGGCGCCGCGAAGGCTGCGCTCGTCAACCTCGCCAAGGCGCTCTCGCAGGAGTTCGGCCCGCGCGGGATCCGGATCACGAGCGTCGCGCCCGGGCCCGTGGCCACCGATCTGTGGCTCGGCGAGGGCGGCGTCGCCGAGACGGTGGGGCAGGCCACCGGCGCCGGCGCCGACGCCGTCCAGCAGCAGGCCGTCGAGGCGATGGCGACCCGGCGGTTCACGACGCCCGAGGAGGTGGCCGCGCTCGTCGCGTTGCTGGCCTCGCCGCGCGCGGGCAACGTCACCGGCGCCAACTGGGTGATCGACGGCGGGCTGACCAAGACCACGTAGCCGCTACCCGCTTGCCAGGCCCCGCTTCCAGTCGTGGAACACGCGCAGCAGCGCGGTGACCGCCGGGGTGCGCTCGAGCTCGGGCGCGCCGAGGCCGACGGCGACGATCGTGCGCTGCATCTGGGCCACGTACTCGACGCAGTCGGGGCACTCGGTCAGGTGGGTGTCGAAGCGGGCACGCTCGCGCGCGGGCAGCGTGCCCTCCAGGTACTCGGTGACGAGCTCGACGAGCTCGTTGCAGGCGAGGTCGAGATCCGTGTTCATGCGGCCTGCCCTTCCTCGGCGAAGTAGCGCTCGAGCTCGGAGCGCACCTTCGAGCGCGCGCGGTGCAGCAGCACCCGCTGGTTGCCCTCGCTGAGGTCCAGGACGTCGCAGACCTCCTCGGGCGGCCAGCCCTCGACGTCGCGCAGGACGATGACCGCCTGCTGGCGCTCGGGCAGCGTGTCGATCGCCGCGCGGATGTGCGAGCGGACCTCGCGCGCAAGCAGGCGCTCGTGCGGCAGCGCGCTCCACGGCGCGGGCCCGGCGGCCCAGTGGCCCGGCCACCGCGGGTGGTCGGCGGCCAGGAAGCGATCGGGATCGACGACCGGACCGTCGTCGCCGTCGTCGGCGCCGGCCAGGCACGAGAACGGGACCGTGCGCGCCTCGCGCTGGCCGCGGGTCTTCGCGCGGTTCGTGAGGATCCGGAAGAGCCACGTCTTCAGCGCGGAGCGGCCCTCGAACCGCTCCAGGCCGGTGAGCACGGCGCACCAGGTCTCCTGGACGACCTCCTCGGCGACCGCGGGGGTGCGCACGTAGCTGAGCGCGACGCGCTGCATGAGCCCGCCGTAGCGGCGTACGAGCGCGACGTAGGCGCGCTCGTCGCCGTGGCGCAGCGCTTCGAGGAGCTGGTCGTCGTCTGCGTGGGCCGGATCAGTGATGTGGACTGCGACCTCGGGCATGCAGCGACCCTCCGCGCAGGGCGGGTGAGCGGTCGTCACCCCTCGCCCCGTTCACCCGGGTGAACATCCGGCGCAACGTTTGCGCCGGACGCGCAGACTCACGTGGGCATGGCACTGCTCGTGGTCTTTGCGCTGCTGGCCGGCGCCGGAACGGCGCTCAGCCCGTGCGTGCTCCCGGTCCTGCCCGCCCTGTTGAGCGCCGGCGCGACGGGCGGGCGGCGCCGGCCGATCGGGATCGTCCTCGGCCTGGCGCTCACCTTCACGGTGACGATCGTCGGGCTGGCGAGCGTCATCGACGGCGTCGGGCTCGGCCCGGGCGCCACGCGGACGCTCGCGGTCGTCGTGCTCATCGGCTTCGGCGTCGTCGTCGCGGTGCCGTCGCTCGCCGCGCGCATCGAGGCGCCGCTGGCGCGCCTGTCGCGGCTGGGCCCGCGCGGGGGCGGCGACGGGTTCGTGTCGGGCCTGGCAGTCGGCGGCGCGCTGGGCTTCGTCTACGCGCCGTGCGCGGGGCCGATCCTCGCGGCGGTCATCGCGGTCGGGGCGGCCTCGTCGCGCACGATCCCCGTGGGAGTGGCCTTCGCCCTGGGCTCGGCGCTCGTGCTCCTCGCGCTCGCGCTCGGCGGCCGGGCCCTGGCCGGCAGGGTGCGCTCGGCCGGGCGCGGCCCCGGGCTGCAGCGCGCGCTCGCGGCGGTGCTGATCCTCACCGGCATCGCGATGGCGACGAACCTCGACGTGCGCTTCGAGTCGGCCATCGCCGATCACCTGCCGTCCGCGCTCGTGTTCCCGACCAAGGGCCTCGAGACCTCGCACGCGGTCTCCAGCCGGCTCGACGACCTGCGCGGGCCCCCGCGCTTCGCGGTGGCGAGCACCGGCCGCGAGGGCGTGACCGAGGCGCGCCTGCCGCGCTACGGGCGCGCGCCGGACTTCACCGGCAACCAGCGCTGGTTCAACACGCCGGGCAACAAGCCGCTCACCCTGCAGGGCCTGCGCGGCAAGGTCGTGCTCGTCGACTTCTGGACCTACACCTGCATCAACTGCCTGCGCACGCTGCCCTACCTGGAGGCGTGGGACGCGCGCTACCGCGCCGACGGGCTGGTGATCGTCGGCGTGCACTCGCCCGAGTTCCCCTTCGAGCGCGATGCCGGCAACGTCGCCGGCGCGATCAAGCGCGAGGGCATCCACTACCCGGTCGCCCAGGACAACGAGCTCAAGACCTGGGACGCCTGGGGCAACCAGTACTGGCCGGCCGAGTACCTGATCGACGCGCAGGGCCAGGTCCGCCACGTGCACTTCGGCGAGGGCGAGTACGACAAGACCGAGACGGCGATCCGCTCGCTGCTCGTCGAGGCCGGCCACCCGAACCCGGGGGCGATGGCCGCGCCCGAGGGCGTCGTGCACCCCACCGCGCTCGCGACGCCGGAGACCTACCTCGGCCTGGCGCGCGCGGAGCGCTTCGATCCGCGACCGCTCGCCGGCACGCGCACCTACGCCACGCCGGGCAAGCTCGCGACGAGCCACTTCGCGCTGTCGGGCACGTGGCACGAGAGCGCCGAGGCGGCGACCGCGGGGATCGGCGCGGCGATCCACGCCGCGATCGTCGGCAAGGACGCGTACCTCGTGCTCAGCCCGCCGAAGGGCGGCACCGGCACGGTGACGGTCGAGCTCGACGGCAAGCCGATCGCGCGCGACCGGGCAGGTGCCGACGTCCACGACGGCGCCGTCCGGGTCGACCGCCAGCGCCTCTATCACCTCGTCTCCGCGCCGAGCGTCGAGCACCACACGCTCACGCTGCGCTTCTCGTCCGGCGTGTCGGGCTACGCGTTCACGTTCGGCTAGATCAGCCCCTGCTCGCGAGCGCGGGCGACCGCCTCGTCGCGGCTGGCCGCTCCGAGCTTCAGATAGATGTTGCGCGTGTGCGTCTTGATCGTGTTCAGCGACAGGAACAGCTCGGCTCCGATCTCGCGCAGCGACAGCTCGGAGTGCAGGAGCCGCAGGACGCCCAGCTCGCGGTCGCTGAGCTGCTCGCCGGTCGCCGCCGGGGCGCGCGCAGCGGCGAGGCCGGGCGCGTGCTCGGCGTGCCCGAGGGCGCGCGCGAGGATCCCCGGGTCGGCGCACGTCGACAGGAGCTCGCGCGCGTGCGCCAGGCGCGCGCGCCCGGCGTCGCGGCGGCCGAGCGCCGCGAGCACGCGCGCGTGCGCCAGCACGGCGGCGGCCCGCTCGAGCACGCCGGCCCCGCGGCGTGACAGCTCGCCGGCGCGGGCGAGCTCGCGCTCGGCCTCCGACAGGCGGCCGTCGAGCTCGGCGACCCGCCCGCGGGCGAGGTGGCCCATCATCGCCGTGAAGTGCTCGCGGACCTGCGGCTCGCGCGCCACCGGCGCGCGCGCGGCGAGCAGCTCCTCGGCGGCCTGCGGCCCGTCGTGGTCGGCCGCGTCGAGCGCCAGGTACCCGACGACGTACTGCTCCCCGAGCGGGTTGCCCGTTGCGCCCGCGATGGCTGCCGCCGACTCCAGCGCGGACTGTGCCTGCGCGTAGTGGCCGCGCCAGTAGGCCGTCACGCCGGTGACGATCGCGGCGACCGTGCGCAGGAACGAGCCGGCCGCCGCGTCGACCTCGCCGACGGCCCGCGCCGCGCCGCCGACGTCGCCGAGCTTGAACAGGCGCAGGGCGCACAGCACGCCGACCCACTCGTCGTCCGCCGGCCCCGCGTCGAGCCACTCCGCGACCTCGTCGAGCAGCCCGAGGTCCATCGACGTCCACGCGCACGCGAGCCACAGCTCGCGGTCGGCGACGACCGTCTCGCGCGGCAGCGTCTCGAGCCAGCGGCGCACGGTCGTCAGCCAGCCGCGGTTGAAGAACATCAGCCAGTGCGTGGCGAGCAGCTCGGCGGTCAGCCCCTGGTCGCCGGCGGCGATCGCATGGCCGATCGCCTCGGCGATCTGGTCCTCGCCGGCGAGCCACGCCGCTGCGCGCCGGTGCAGCTCGATCGCCGCCGCCGGGTCCTCGTCCTCCAGGCGCGCGCGCAGCAGGTCGGCGAACAGCGGGTGATAGCGATACCAGCGCCGCCGGCCGTCGAGCGCGAGCACGAAGAGGTTGCGCCGGTCGAGGTCCGCCAGCCGCGCGGCCGAGCCCTCGCTCGCGGTGACCGCGTCGCACAGCGGCCCGGACATGCGCTCGAGGATCGACGTGCGCAGCAGGAAGCGCCGCTCGTCGGGGGCGACGCGGTCGAGCACCTCGGCTGCCAGGTAGTCGCCGATCTGGCGGCTGTCGCCGGCCAACGCCGCGACGAGGCCCGCGCCGCCGGGGTGCTCGCGCAGCGACAGCCCCGCGAGCTGCAGCCCGGCGGCCCAGCCCTCGGTGCGCTGCTGGATCTCGGCGATCTGCTCGGCGCGCAGGTCGAGGCCGAGCGCCGCGAGGTACGAGCCCGCCTCGGCCTCGCTGAAGCGCATCTGCAGCGCGCGGACCTCGACGACCTGGTCGCGGGCGCGCAGCCGCGGCAGCAGCGGCCACGGCGGGTCGATGCGCGTCGCGACGGCGAGGTGCAGGGTCACGGGCAGGCGCTCGACGAAGGCGACGAGCGAGCGGTGGATGTGCTCGTCGGCGACCGCGTGCAGGTCGTCGAGCACGAGGACGGCGCGCGTCGGCAGCTCGCGCAGCTCGTTGACGAGCAGCGGCACGACGACCTCCTCGAGGCTGGCGCCCGGCGAGTGCAGGGCGCCCTCGGCGCGCGCGCCGATGCCGGGGGCGACCATGCGCAGCGCCTCGATCACGCACGTCCAGAAGCGGACCGGGTCGTCGTCGCTGGGCTCGAGCGACAGCCACGCGAACGGCTGGCTCGCCGGCGCGGCGAGGTGCCACTGCTGCAGCAGCGTGGTCTTGCCCGAGCCGGCGGGCGCGGACAGCATCGTCAGGCGCGTGTGCTCGGCGCCGGCCAGCAGCGCCACGAGCGCCGCGCGCGGCACCAGCCCCTGGCGGTGCGGAGGGACCTCGAGCTTGGTGTCGGCGACGACGCTCATACCGCGGTCAGCCCGCCGTCGACCGTCCACACGGCGCCGGTCACGTAGGAGGCGTCGTCGGAGGCCAGGAACGCCACGACGGCGGCGATCTCCTCGGCGCGCGCCGCGCGCCCGAGCGGAACGGGCGCGAGCACCCGCTCGCGGGCCGCGGGATCGTCGATCCACCAGCGGTTCATCGGGGTCTCGGTGATGCCTGGGTAGACCCCGTTGACGCGGATACCGTTACCGGCGTAGTCCGCGGCCATCGTCCGCACGAGGCCGAGCATCCCGGCCTTGCTGGCCGCGTAGGCCTGCAGGCCGCCGGCGATCCCGTAGGCGCCCGCGGGCGAGCCGACGCAGACGATCGCGCCGCCGCCGGTCGCGAGCAGCGCGCGCACACCGTGCTTGGCGGTCAGGAACGCGCCGGTGAGGTTGACGTCGAGCGTCTGGAGCCAGATCTCGCGGTCGAGGCGATCGGCGCGGTCGTCGGAGCCGGTCAGCTGGACGGCGGCGTTGGCGACCACGACGTCGAGGCCGCCCCACTCGGCCGTCACGCGCTCGAAGGCCGCGCGCACGGCGTCCTCGTCGCGCACGTCGGCCTGAATGGCGTGCGCTGCGTCCTCGAGCGCCAGGACGTCGAGCGCCGCGACGCGCGCGCCCTCGGCCGTCAGGCGCTGCGCGACCGCCAGCCCGATGCCGCGGGCGGCGCCGGTCACGAGCGCTCGCTTGCCCTCCAGGCCCCTCATCCCGCACCAACCGTAACTGGGGATGGCAACCGTCGGCGGTCGCGGGCTAGAGTCGCCCATCAGCGTCCTGGCCCGACCGCAGACATCACGACCGCGCGCCGCGCCGCGCGGGCGGCTGCGGCGCAACCTCGGCCAGCTCGCGACGGTCTCGATCTCGATCGGTGTGATGGCGCCGACGCTGGCGGTGTCGATCACAGGCGTCGCCGCGGCAGGGCTCCTGGGCCGCGCGGCGTCGCTGGCCTACGTCGTGGCCGCGCTGGGCGTCGGCCTCGTCGCCTACGGCTTCGCGCGCCTGTCGGCCGAGTTCTCGAGCGCCGGCTCGGTCTATGCGTTCGTCGGCGGCGCGCTCGGGCCCCGGGCGGGCTTCCTCGCCGGCTGGGCGCTGCTGGGGACCTACCTGATCTTCCCGGTCGTCTCGATCTCCGGCGTGGCGATCTTCGCGCAGGCGTTCCTGCGCAGCACGGGCATCGCCGAGCACGCGGCGTGGCTGCCGCTCGCGCTCGCCGGCTGGGCGCTCGTGTGGCTCATCGCCTCGCGCGCGATCCTCACGGCGGCGCGGACCCTGCTGCTCTTCGAGCTGGTCTCGGTCGCCCTGATCGTCGTGCTGATGGCGATCATCGCCGGCAAGCTCGCCTTCGGCGGGGCGCCGGCGGGGCGCGGCCTGAGCCTGGACGTCTTCTCGCCGCCGCCGGGCACGACGCTGTCGACGATCGCGCTGGCCTCGGTCTTCGGCTTCCTCTCCTACGCGGGCTTCGAGTCGGCCGGCTCGCTCGGCGAGGAGGCGACCGAGCCGCGGCGCATGATCCCGCGCTCGATGGCGGCCGCGATCGGGTTCGGCGCCGTCTTCTACGTGCTGTGCATCGCCGTGCAGACGCTCGGCTTCGGCACCGACGACGCGGGCGTCGCGGCCTTCGCGGCGTCGACCGCGCCGCTGGGCGAGCTGGCGCATAGCTACGTCGGCGCCGGCATGTCCGACGCGCTGAACCTCGCGGCGATCATCAGCGCCGTCGGCGCCGGGCTGGGCTGCGCGTCGGTTGCCGCGCGGATGCTGTTCGCGCTGGGGCGCGACCGCCTGCTCGACGGGCGCCTCGCCGCCGTCTCGCCGACGGGCGCGCCGGCGGGCGGCCTGGCCTTCGTGATGCTCCTCGACCTCGCCATCCTGGTGATCTTCGGGATCGCGGGGACCAAGCCGATCGACGTCTTCTTCTACTTCGCCACGATCGGCACGCTGAGCCTGCTGTGCATGTACGTGCTGACCAACGTCGCGGCGACGCGCTTCCTGGCCGCGAACGGATCGCGCGCCGAGCTGGCCCTGCCGCTCGCCGGCATCGCGGTGGCCGGCTACGTGCTGTACCACAACATCTGGCCGGTGCCCGCGTCGCCGTACGACGCGTTCCCCTACGTCGTCGCGGGCTGGCTCGCCGTCGGCGTCGGGTTCGTCGTCTGGCGGTCGCGCTGACCGCGGCGCAGCAGGACGAGCGACACCGCGGGGAAGATCACGACCGACAGCAGGCCGGCGGCGATCAGCGCCGCCGCGTTGGCGGGGGTGACGACGTCCAGCGTCAGCCCGACCGCCGTCGCCGCGACGATGAACGGCAGCGACGTGGCCTGCATGAGCATGGCGACCGGCAGCCGCTCGCGCGGGATGACCGAGCGGTAGAGCAGCGCCGGCAGGCCGCGGACGAGGACCAGCGCGGCGAGGAAGATCGGGACGTGCAGCAACGTCGACGTGTGCGCGGTGAGCGCGTCGAGGTCGTACTTGACGCCGGTGGTCACGAAGAAGACCGGGATGAAGATGCCGAAGCCCGCGGCCTCGAGCTTGCGCCGGAAGTCGGGATGGGTCATCGCGCGATCGCGGTCGACCAGCGAGATGATCGCCCCGGCGATGAACGCGCCGAGGATGACCTCGAGGCCGAGCTTCGTGGCCAGCGCGACGAGGCCGACGAGCAGCACGAACGCCGCCCGGATGCGGATCTGGGCCGTGGTGTCCTGCAGGCGGCGCAGGACGGCGCCGACGCGCATCGAGCGCTCGACGCCGACGATCAGCAGCGCGACGAGCACGGCGACGACGAACAGGCCGCCGAGCAGGATGACCTTCGACGCCGTCGAGCCCGACTCGCGCGAGAAGAACAGCGACAGCAGGATCACGGTGGCGAAGTCGGCGATCGTGCCGCTGGCGATGATGAGCTGGCCGAAGGTCGAGCCGCTCTCGCCGGCGTCCTTGAGCACCGGAACGAGCACGCCGAGCGAGGTCGCTGAGAGCACGATGGCGAGGAACAGCGGCTGCGACACCAGCCCACCGGCCTTGAACAGGACGCCGACGACGATCGCGATCGCCAGCGAGACGACGAAGCCGACGAGTGCGAGGCGCAGCACGCGCCCGCGCAGGCGCATGAAGTCGATCTCCAGCCCGGCGAGGAAGAGCAGGTAGGCGAGGCCGACGGTCGAGAAGACCTGCACCGGGTCGTCGACGTGGACCCAGCCGAGCACGGCGGGGCCGACGAGGATGCCGATGACGATCTCCAGGACGACCGACGGCAGGCGCACGGACGGGAAGAAGCCGAGCGCGAGCGGCGCGGCGAAGCCGGCGGCGACGATGATGAGCAGATTCGTGAAGGCGAGCTCCATGGCGCCCAGCAGTCCCCGGCGGCCGCTCGGCCGTTACGCGTAACTCATCGCGGCGCGCCGAGACCTGGGCGCCATGAGCACCCTCTCCGAGCCCGCCACCACCGTCGCCGATCGCCGCGCCAGCGGCTTCCGGCCGATCGCCGACTACGGCCTGCTGGCCGACTGCACCTCGGCCGCGCTGGTCGATCGCGACGGGTCGATCGACTGGCTGTGCATGCCGCACTACGACTCGCCGGCCGTCTTCGCGCGGATCCTCGATCCCAACGCCGGCCACTGGTCGATCGCGCCGGTGGGCGAGTGCTCGTCGCAGCGCCGCTACCTGCCCGGCACGCTCGTCATCGAGACGACCTTCACCACGGCCACCGGGACGGTGCGCCTGATCGACGCCATGGCCTTTGCCCCCGGCCAGCGCGGTCACGACCTCGGCCGGGGCGCCCCGCACGAGGTCCTGCGCCTCGTCGAGGGCGTCTCGGGCGAGGTCGAGCTCGAGATGGCGCTTGCGCCGCGGCCCGAGTACGGGCTCGTCACGCCGCTGTTCCGCATGGAGGAGGGCGGCGGGCGCACGTTCGGCGGCCCCAACCAGATCGCGGTCTCGGCGGGCGTGCCGGTGGCGATCGAGGACGCGACGATGGGCGCGCGCTTCACCGTGCGCGAGGGCGAGCGCATCGGCTTCGGCCTGCACTGGGCCGCGGCCGACGCCGAGCGCCCCGAGGCGTGCGCGCCCGAGCACGTCGCCGCGCGCATCGACGACACGATCGAGGGCTGGCGCTCCTGGGAGGCCGAGCACGACATCTACGACGGCCCCCACAAGGAGCTCGTGCGCTTCAGCGCGCGCGTGCTGAAGGGCCTCACCTTCCGGCCGACCGGCGCGATCGTCGCCGCCCCGACGTGCTCGCTGCCCGAGGGCGTCGGCGGCGAGCGCAACTGGGACTACCGCTTCTCGTGGATCCGCGACTCGAGCCTGACGATCGAGGCGCTCTACATCGGCGCCTGCTCGGACGAGGCCGAGGAGTTCATCTCGTTCATGACGAGCTCGGCCGGCGGTCGCGCCTCGGAGGGGTCGCTGCAGATCATGTACGGGATCCGCGGCGAGCACGACCTGTCCGAGCGCGAGCTGCCGCACCTGCGCGGCTGGCGCGACTCGCGGCCGGTGCGCGTGGGCAACGGCGCGTGGAACCAGACCCAGCTCGACGTCTACGGCGAGCTGCTCAACGCGCTGCACCTCTACCACGAGCGCCTCGGCGAGCTGCACCCGGAGATCCAGGCGTTCGTCGCCGACCTCGCCGACACGGCGGCGCGGCGCTGGCGCGAGAAGGACGCGGGGATCTGGGAGATGCGCGGCGAGCCCCGCCACCACCTGTCGTCCAAGGTCCTCTGCTGGACGGCGCTCGACCGCGCGGTCAAGCTCGCGCCGGTCCTCGGCGAGCACGCCAAGGCCGACGAATGGGCGCTCGAGCGCGACCGCATCCGCGAGGCGATCCTCACGCGCGGCTGGAGCGAGGCCAAGCAGGCCTACGCGCAGTCCTTCGACTCCGACGACCTCGACGCGGCCGCGCTGCTGATGGCGATCTACGGCTTCCTGCCCGCGACCGACGAGCGCATGCGCTCGACGATCGAGGCGATCGCGCGCGAGCTGACCGAGGACGGCATGGTCCTGCGCTACCGCAACGCCGAGGGCCTCAACGCCGATGGCCTCAGCGGGGAGGAGGGCACGTTCGCGATCTGCACGTTCTGGCTGGTGACTGCTCTGGCGCAGGCCGGCGAGGTGCAGCGCGCCGAGGAGCTCTTCGACCAGCTCGTCGGCTTCGCCAACGACCTCGGCCTGCTCGGCGAGGAGATCGACACCGCCACGGGCGAGCAGCTGGGCAACTTCCCGCAGGCCTACAGCCACATCGGCTTCATCACGGCGGCGTGGGAGATCGACCGGGCGCGCGCCCGATGAGCGCCGTGCTCGTGGAGACCGATGCCCACGAGGGCCCGGTCTACGCAGCCGACGAGGACGCCCTGTACTTCACGGCGGTCCCGCAGCCGCAGGTCGCCATCAAGGCCCTGTCGCTGCGCTCGGGCGAGATCACCGTTCTGCGGGCAGACGCCAACAAGGCCAACGGCATGACGCTCGCCCCGGATGGCCGGCTGCTCGTGTGCGAGCAGGGCACCCATTCGGCGCCCGCGCGCATCAGCCTCGTCGACCGCGCGACCGGCGCCACAGAGACGCTCGTGGACAACTGGCGCGGCAAGCCGCTGAACTCGCCCAACGACGTCGTCGTCAAGCGCGACGGCACGGTGTGGTTCACCGACCCGTCGTACGGGTTCCTGCAGGGCTTCCGGCCGGCGCCGCAGCTCGGCGACGTCGTCTACCGCCACGACCCGCAGACGGGCGAGACCGACGTCGTCGCCGACGGCTTCGACAAGCCCAACGGCCTGGCCTTCTCGCCGGACGAAGGCGTCCTGTACGTCGGCGACTCCGGGGAGAGCGCGCACCGCATCGAGGCGATCCGCGACGGCGGCCGCGCGCTCTTCGCGGTCATCGAGCCCGGCTACCCCGACGGCATCAAGGTCGACGACGACGGGCTCGTCTACTCGGCCGGGCCGGGCGGCGTGGACGTCTTCGACCCCGCCGGCGAGCGCGTCGGCGCGATCGACGTTCCCGGCGCGGTGCACCTCGCCTTCGGCGAGCGCGGCCGCATCTACATCACCGCGGACACCGCCGTGTGGGCCGCGCGCACCCTCGACATCAAGGAGTCCTGAACATGCTCGTCCGCACCCGCAACGTCATCGACACCGCCGGCGCCGACGCCGTCATCGCGGCCGCCGAAGCGGCCGCCGCCGAGCAGGGCTCGCGCGTGTACATCTGCGTCGTCGACCCGTCCGGCGAGGTCGTCGCCATGCGCCGCACGCACGGCGCGCAGGTCGCCAGCGCGCGCGTCGCCGTCGACAAGGCGCGCACCGCCGCGATCTTCGTGCGCCCCAGCCGCGAGATGGAGGAGCAGGTCACGCGCGGGCGCATCGGCGCGCTGGCGCTGCACGGCGCGGCGTGCCTGACCGGCGGCATCCCGCTGAAGGTCGGCGACGAGGTCGTCGGCGCGATCGGCACGAGCGGCGAGACGCCCGACGAGGACGAGGCGATCTCGCTGGCCGGGGCCGCCGCGGCGTTCTCGACGGTCGCCGTCCCCGCGCTGACCTACGAGGGCGCGCGGATGGCCGCTGAGGCCGTCGGCGCGGCGGCCGCGCAGCGCGGCGTGGCGCCCGTGGTCTCGGCGGTCGACGCCGGCGGCGAGCTGATGTTCCTCGTGCGCCCCGACGCCGCGCAGGTCGCGAGCGTCCAGGTGACGACCGACAAGGCGCGCACGGCGGCGATCTACCGCCGCCCGAGCCGCGACTTCGAGGAGCAGGCCTCGGGCGGGCGCCCGTCGGCGCTGCACCTCGCGCGCGCGGTGCCGCTGCAGGGCGGCATGCCGATCGAGCACGCCGGCGAGGTCATCGGCGCGATCGGCGTCAGCGGCGCGCGCTCGGCCGACGAGGACCAGGAGCTCGCGGTCATCGGCATCGAGGCGATCGCCGCCGCGATCGACGCGTCGCTGGTGGAGGCCTAGCCATGGCGATTGCCGTCGCCGTCGACTCCGCGGCCCGGCTGCCCGGGCCGCCCGAGCTGCTGCCAGGCCGCCCCGACGCCGTGGTCGACCTGCAGACCGATGCCGGCGCCGCGCTCGTCGGCGGGCGCTGGCGCTACTCCGACGCGCGCGTGCGCGAGATCGACTTCGTCGCCGTCGCGGGGCCGGGCGCGCCCGACCCGCTCGGACCCGGCGACGTCCCCAACCGCACCTACGACGTCGTGCCCCATGCCGAAGGCCGCGACTACGACGACTCGGGCTGGGAGACGCTAGCGCCGGCCGACACCATGCGCCGCCTGTCGCAGGGGCGCGTGTGCTTCAACTGGTACCGGATCGAGGTCACGATCCCCGAGCGCGTCGGCGACGTCGATCCCACCGGCGCGACCGTCGTCTTCGAGGTCGTCGTCGACGACTACGCCGAGGTCTGGGTCGACGGCGAGCTGCCGCTCGCGCTCGGCGCGACCGGCGGCCAGGTCGCCGCCGGGTTCAACGCGCCCAACCGCGTCGTGCTCACGCAGGACGCGCGGCCCGGCGACACGTTCCTCATCGCCGTCTTCGGCATCAACGGCCCGATCTCGGCCTCGCCGCACAACTACATCTGGATGCGCACGGCGACGCTCGACTTCTATGCCGGCGAGCGCGCGGCGGTCGCGCGCGATGTCCCGTTCGAGGTCGAGCGCTTCGCGCCGGGCCTCGACGCGATCGTGCCCGCCGGCGTGCGCCTGGAGCAGGTGGCCGGCGGCTTCGAGTTCACCGAGGGCCCGGTGTGGAGCCCGGAGGGCGCGCTGCTGTTCTCCTCGCCGAACACGAATGCGATCTACCGCTGGGATCCGCGCGGCGAGGTGACGGTCTTCCGCTCCAAGAGCGGCTACGCGGGCTCCGACATCGGGCGCTACCACCAGCCCGGCTCCAACGGCCTGACCTTCGACCCGCAGGGCCGGCTGACGATCTGCCAGCACGGCAACCGCCGCATCGTGCGCGTCGAGCCGCACGGCGACCTGACCGTGATGGCCGATCGCTTCGAGGGTCGCCGGCTGAGCTCGCCCAACGACCTCGTCTATCGCTCCGACGGCACGCTGTTCTTCACCGACCCGCCGTTCGGGCTCCCGGGCGCGTACGACGACCCGGCCAAGGAGCTGCCGTTCTCCGGCGTCTTCGCGGTCCGCGACGGTGACGTGCGGCTCGTGACCGACGAGCTCGCCGGGCCCAACGGCCTGGCCTTCTCGCCCGACGAGCGCTTCCTCTACGTGGGCAACTGGGACCCCGAGGCCAAGGTCATCATGCGCTACGAGGTCGACGCGACGGGTGCCGTGCGCGACGCGACCGTCTTCGCCGACCTGACCGGCGAGCCCGGCGACGATGCGCTCGACGGGCTGAAGGTCGACGAGGCCGGCAACGTCTACGCGTGCGGCCCCGGCGGTGTCTGGATCATCGCGCCCGGCGGCGAGCGGCTCGGCCTGCTGCGCCTGCCCGAGGACCCGCACAACCTGGCGTGGGGCGAGGCCGATCGCCGCACGCTCTACGTCACCGCGCTCACCGGCGTGTATCGCGTCGCGCTGAGCGTCCCCGGCACGCCAATCGCAAGGAGCGACGCATGAGCAAGAACCTCAAGCCCGGCCTGACCCTGGCCGACTTCGAGCTGCCCGACGAGAACGGCGACCGCCATCGCCTGTCGGACCTGCAGGGCGACAACTGCCTGGTCCTGATGCTCGGCCGCGGCGAGCACTGCCCGCGCGAGCGCTGGCAGCAGCGCGAGATGACGAAGTTCCACGAGTGGTGCAACGTCGCGTTCACCGAGGTCGTGACCGTGCTGCCCAACGACCTGCACGACACGTTCAAGATGCGCATCGCCGCCGGCGCGCGCTGGACCTTCCTCGCCGACGCCGACCTCGAGGTCCAGCAGGCGCTCGACATCAACGAGTACACGGACACCCACCACGACCACGCGGGCGTGCCCCACACGGTGATCCTCTCGCCGGGCCTGAAGATCGAGAAGGTCTACGTCGGCTACTGGTTCTGGGGCCGGCCCTCGATCTACCAGCTGTGGGCCGACCTGCAGGAGATCCACCAGCGCATCAAGGCCGACTACGACCCGACGACGCCCGAGGCGCGGGCGGCGTGGGAGGCCCGGCAGGCCGAGGCGGCGGCAGCGTAGCCGCGCGCCGTCACAGGTTCGTGCAGAACGTGGTCACGTGGACGCTGTTCGACCAGCGTCCATTCGACGGGTCCTGCACGCGGAAGTAGGCGTTCCACGGCCCCGGACAGCGGTGGATCGGGCTCTTCCACCAGCGCATCACGCCGCCGGGACCCGACACGAGCGGCTGGACCGGGACGCGCCAGAAGCGCCGGAGCTTGTCGTTGCTGCCCAGGCACGAGCCCGCGTGGACGAGGCCCAGGCGCCCGCGCGAGCACAGGACCACGAGCGCGGTGCCGACGTTGATCCGCTCGACCCGCAGACGATAGAACGCCGTCGGGGGCTGGCACGTCTCGTTCTCGGCGCAGGTCGGGTCGGCGACCACGGACGTGCGGACGAAGAGCTGAGGCGGCCCGGGGACGTCGCCGGCCGACGCCGCTGCGACCCCCAGTTGCATCGCCGCGCATCCGATCGCCACCAACGTCGCTGCTCGCCGCTTCCCGATCATGTCGATTCATGGAGGCGGCCGCGCGCGCGCCTGATACGTGAAACGGATCGGCCGCCCGCGAGTCGAAAGCGCCATGGACTACTCAGATCTGCGCGCGCTGTACATCAACTGCACGCTCAAGCGCTCGCCCGAGGTCTCGCACACGCAAGGCCTGGCCGACAAGTCGATCGCGATCATGCGCGAGCAGGGCGTCGCGGTCGAGGTGATCCGCGCCGTCGACCACGCGATCGCCACCGGTGTCTATCCGGACATGACCGAGCACGGCTGGGAGCGCGACGACTGGCCGGCGATCTCCGAGAAGGTCCTCGCGGCCGACATCCTCGTGCTCACGTCGCCGATCTGGCTGGGCGAGAAGTCGTCGGTCTGCACGCGCGTCATCGAGCGCCTGTACGGCAACAGCCACATCCTCAACGAGCGCGGGCAGTACGCCTACTACGGGCGCGTCGGCGGCTGCGTCATCACCGGCAACGAGGACGGCGCCAAGCACTGCGCGATGAACATCCTCTACTCGCTGCAGCACCTCGGCTACGTGATCCCGCCGCAGGCCGACTCGGCCTGGCTGGGCGAGGCGGGCCCCGGCCCGAGCTACCTCGACGACGGGTCGGGCGGTCCCGAGAACGACTTCACCAACCGCAACACGACGTTCCTGACCTGGAACCTGCTGCACATGGCTCGGATGCTCAAGGACGCGGGCGGGATCCCGGCGCACGGCAACCAGCGCTCGGAGTGGGACGCCGGCTGCCGCCTCGACTTCGCCAACCCCGACTACCGATAGGGCGGGCTAGCCTGCCGGGATGGCCAGCGACGACGTCGGCTCACTGCTTCCCGTCCCGGACGAGGCAGAGCTCCCCGAGCGCCTGCAGGGGCTGTTCGCCAAGGCGCGCGAGCGGCTGGGCTTCGTGCCCAACGTGTTTCGTACGTACGCGTTCCGCCCCGAGCGGCTGAGCGCGTGGTTCGAGCACTACCGCGCCCTGCACGAGCCCACCGAGCACCTCGACGTCGCCGACCGCGAGATGATCGCCGTGGTGGTCAGCGCAGCCAACCGCTGCCTGTACTGCCTGGTCGCCCACGGCGCCGCGCTGCGCGAGGCGCTCGGCGACCCGGTGCTCGGCGAGCGGATCGCGTTCGACTGGCGCCGCGCCGGCCTCGACGAGCGCCGCCGCGCGATCTGCGCCTACGCCGAGAAGCTCACGCTGGCCCCGCAGGAGGCCGGCGAGGCCGACCTGCAGGGCCTGCTGGCAGTCGGCCTGACGCTCGAGGAGGCGTGGGACGTCGCCGAGATCGCGGCGATGTACAGCTTCACCAACCGCATGGCGATGGCGACGAACATGCTCCCCAACGAGGAGTACGCCGCCATCGCGCGAGCTCAGAGCTGAACGGGGACCCGCCGGTCGCGGCTGTCGAGCAGCCACTGCTCGGACGCGCGCGCGCGATACAGGCGCAAGTGCGCGGAGCCCTCCACCTCCTCGCGCGTCAATGCCTCGCCGCCCTGCGCCAGCGACGCGCGCGTGAAGACCTCGATGCCGCGGTCGACGTCGGGCCCCGTGACCTCCTCGGCCGCGGCCGCCATGTAGACGCCGCCCCCGGTCCCGATCGGCACCCGCGAGTCGAAGACGACGATGCCCACCTCCGGGCGCGCGGCGATGTTGCGCGAGTGCCTCGCTTCGGGCCTGGAGACCCAGTAGAGCTCGCGGCAGTCGTCGGTGGCGAACCACACGGGCGAGGCCCACGGGACCCCGTTCGCGTCGCTGGTGGCGAGCGTCATGTAGGCGTTGCGCTCGACGATCGCCCGTGCGGTGGCGTCGCGGCGCGCGCCGACGACGCGGAAGCGCAGGTCCGTCACCGCTCCGGACCGCTCGACGGCGATCGGCTCGAGGTCCACGCGCGGCGCGCTCGGGCCGCCGAAGAGGCGCACGCCGTCGCCGAGCAGGACCGGCGCCAGGTGGATGACGATCTCGTCGAGCAGTCCGTCGTCGATGCACTGGCGGGCGATGCTCGCCCCGAGGACCACGACGTTGCGCTCGCCGGCCGCGGCCTTCGCGCGCGCCGCCGCATCCGCGACGCCGTCGGTGACGAACGTCCCGGTCATCCAGTCGGGCACGGCCGCCGGCACGTCGTGGGTCACCACGAAGTAGGGGCCAGTCCACGCGCCGCCGTAGAAGCCGCCGCGGACGCGATCCTCGACCTCGTAGGTGCGCCGACCGACGACGAGCGCGCCGGTGGTCTCCATGATCTCGGTCGCGGTGGCGTTCGGGCCCGCGTGCTCGAAGACCCAGTCCATCGCGTCGCCGGCGCCGGCGATGAACCCGTCGAGGGACATCGTGATGTGCCAGATGAGCTTTGCCATGAAGGGTTGGACCTCCGCGGGCCGCCGAAATCATCGCTGCTCTCAGCTCACGCGCAGCGCGACGGTCAGCAGCCCGGCCGCGCCGAGCGCGCCGGCGGCGCGCACGTGGTTCCAGGAGGTCCAACCGCTCAGGTAGCTGCGCCAGCGGCCGGCCGCGTCGGCGGAGTGCGGGTCGACCGCGTCGAGCGCGTCGTTGAGGGGGACGTGATGGACGATCGTCAGGCCGATCGGGCCGAGCAGGTACAGCGCGCAGCCGGCGAGCGCGTAGGCGGCGAACCGATCGCCCCAGTGCAGGAGCGCGTGGATGCCCAGGCCCGCACACGCCAGCGCCGTGCCGAAGAGCGCGGCCATGAAGACCGGCGTCACCGCGAGTTTGTTGATCGACTGCATCGCCGCGATCCCCTCAGCCGGCGGCAGGCGCCGCAGCGCCGGCATGACGAACGAGGAGAACGCGAAGAACACGCCGGCGGCCAGGCCGCAGCCCAGGGCCGTCACGAGCGTCGCCCACTGCTGTGCATCGTTGTCCATGACCGGCAGTGAAGCCGCAGCCCGTGAGACAGTCCATAGCCAGATCGCGCAACTTCATACGCGAGCGTCGCTGGCGACGGCCCCGTGCGCCAGGCGCCGGGAGTAGATGACCGTCGAGAACCCGGCGTTGACCAGGCAGTAGTAGACGGGGTAGATGAGCAGCGAGACGTCGAGCGTCCACACGGCGCCGGCGGCCAGCGCGCCGCAGACGCTCGCCAGGACGTAGGTGGAGAGCGTCTCGGACTTGGGGTCGCGATAGATCTTCGGGATCACCATGGCCGCCGCCAGCAGGTCGGCCGCGATGACGCCCGAGGTGGCGACCACGGGCTGATGGGCGAGCAGCCAGACGACCACGCCGCCCGCCGCCAGGCCCATGGTGATCGCCTCGCCCGCGCTTGCCCCGCCCTCGCCCCGGCGGATCGCCAGGACGAAGACGAGGCTGGTCAGCACGGCCTGACTCGCGGTCAGGACCAGGCTCCACGACGCGCCGTCGGCGCGCTGGGACAGGCACACGACGACCGCGAGCGTCCCCCAGATGAGCCATGCCCCCCGATGTGGCCGCGTGGTGCCGCGAAGGGTGTCGCGGATGTACGGGACGGTGTCAGCGACACCCACGAGCCCGGCGAGGATCCCGAGCGCTGCCGGGGCGGCGGTCATCGCCTGCGCCCCCTACGGCGATGCGCACAGGACGTGGACGTTCATGACCTGGGGGAACGCGGTGGCGTTGATCCCCGTCGCTCGCCATCCGGTGGCGACGTCGCCGTCCTCCGGGAGCGTGCCGTCGGCCTCGCGCGGCTCGCTGGAGAAGATCGCCGTGTCGTCCAGCGGACCGGTGATGCCGGCGCCGCCGCCGACCGCGACCTCGCCGGTCTCGCACTGCACCGTCGTTCCGAGGTTCGTCCCGGCCGGGATGGTCTGGTCCTGGCGCCGCGCCACCACGTGCGTGGCCCCGGCCGAGCCCTGCGGCCCGGTGGCCCCGGCCGGCCCCGCCGGGCCCGCTGGCCCCGCCGGGCCCGCCGGCAACTGGCCGGCCTTGAAGTCGCTGGCCAGCAGCGACGCGTTCTTGATGTCCGAGCTCGTCAGCGAGCTGTTCTTGACGTCCGCTCCGGTGAGGGAGCTGTCCTTGACGCTGCTGCCGGTGATCGTGACCGCCGCGTATGAGGTGCCCCCCAAGGCGACGATCAGCGCAACCGTAGCCGTCACGTTCCCGTAGGAAATGCCTGGAATTCGCATGCTGCGACGCTAGGCACGCGCCGCGGGAGCCGGTAGCGGGATTCCCCTAGACGTGCTGTACGGGAGTCTTGGAGGGTCCCCCCACCGGCAGCGCGAGGGTCCCGTCGGCGACCAGGCGCGTGAGCTCGCTGCGCGAGCGGATGTCGAGCTTTCGGTAGATGCGCGTGAGGTGGGCCTCGACGGTCGCCACGCTCATGAACAGGGCCTGGCCGATCTCGCGGTTCTTGCGGCCCTGCGCGACGAGCGCGGCGATGCGGCTCTCGGCCGCGGTGAGCTCGCCGGCGGCCCGGCCGGGCGCGGCGCGGTCGAGCTCCTCGGCGGCGCGAGCCTCCCAGAGCAGGGCGCCCATCGCCGCGAAGTCGTCGCGTGCGCGGGCGAGCGCCTCCGCGGCGGCCGTGCGCTGCGCGGCGCGCAGCATGGCGCGACCCGCGATCAGCCGGGCACGCGCGGCGTCGGGGGCGAAGCCGAGCTGCGCGAACGCCGTCGCGGCCTGCTCGAGTGCAGCGACGGCGCCCGCGCCGTCGCCCTCCGCGAAGGCCACCACGCCGCGGGCGCGGTCGAGCGCCGCGCGCGCCCAGGTGCTGCCGACGGCGGCGGCCTGGCGCCCGAGCCGCTCGAGCAGCTCCCGGGCGGCGTCGCGATCGCCCGCCAGCGCGAGCGCCTCGATCGCGTCGGGCAGCGCGGGGATCGCGCCGGGATGCGCGAAGCCCATCGCGTCGAGCAGGCGCACCGACTCGCCGAGCTCGGCCGCGGCGGTCACCGCATCGCCCTCCGACAACGCGAGCAGGCCGAGCACGCTGCGCGCACGCGCGATCCCCGGGCGCTCGCCGCGCCTCGTCGCCGCGTCGAGCCGGCGCTGGGCGGCGGCCCGCGCCTCCGCGGCGCGCCCCAGCCACGTCTTGACGAGCGCGAAGCGGTAGAAGATCCAGCTCTCGACGTGCGCGTCCTCGCAGTCGCGCGCGAGCTCGAGCGCCTGGCGCAGCAGCTCGTCGGCCGCGGCCAGGTTGCCGGCCGCCGATTCGGCCGCGGACAGGTCGTAGAGGCTGTAGGGCAGCCAGCGCTCGTGGTTGCGGCGGGCGGCGTCGGCGACGGCGGCCTCGAACAGCGCGCGTGCCCCGCGCAGGTCGCCGGCCCACAGCAGCTGCTCGCCGCGTAGGACGCGCGGGCCCGACCACAGCGGCGGCCGGCCGATCTCGTCCTCGATGGCGACCGCGCGCTCCATCAGCTCGGGCCGCGGCGTGCCCGCGAGCGTCTCCATGTTCGACAGGCCGGCCGCGGCCGACATCTGGAACGCGCGGTCGCCGACGCGCTCGGCGACGGCCAGCGCCTCGCGCGCGCAGGCGATGCCGGCGGGCAGGTCGCCGCGGAAGATCCCGCGCAGCCAGCCGAGCTGGTCGAGCACGCGACCGCGCAGCGGGGCGTCGGCGCCGGCGTCCTGCAGCGCGCGCACCAGCAGCGCCTCGCCGGTCTCGAGATCCTCGTCCTCGAGCTGGGCGCGCTGGACGAGCGCCTCAGCCCGGGCGGGGCCGGCCGGCAGGTCGGCGATCAGCCGGTCGGCGAGCTCGAGCGCGCGGGCGACCTCGCCGGCCGCGGTGAGGTCGCCGATGTGGTGACGGACGCGGCGGTGCAGCGCGTCGCCGTCGGCGGGCGGCGTGAGCCGGACGGCGTGCTCGGCGAACTCGGCTGCCAGGCCGAGCGCTCCGCGCTGGCTCGCGCGGCGCGCCGCCTGCTCGAGCAGCCCGGCGACGTCCGCGCCGGGCTCGTCGGTGCACAGCGCCAGATGGTGGGCGCGCAGGTCGGGGTCGGCCGCGCGCTCGGCCAGGCGGGCGTGCAGCGTCCGGCGCTCGAGCGGGCCCATGCGCGCGTACACGACCGAGCCTATGAGCGGGTGCGCGAAGCGGACTTCGAGGTCGTCGGCCACCGTCAGCAGCTCGTGGCGGTCGGCGAGCGCCAGCAGCGCGTCGACGTCGGCGTCGGGGAGGAGCTCGCGCAGCTCGCGCACCGACGTGCGCGCCAGCGCGGAAGCCGTCTCCAGCAGCGGGAGCAGATCGGCGGGGACCGAGTCCAGGCGGCTGAGGATCGCCGCTTGCAGCGAGTCGGGGAGGCGCAGCCCGCCCGGGGAGCGCTGCGCGCCGTCGGACGCGAGGTCGCGCGCGAGCTCCAGCGCGAAGAGCGGGTTGCCGCCGGACACCTCGTGGATGCGCCGCAGCGTGCGCGGCGAGATCGTCGTGACGACGCCGCCGACGATCCGGCGCACGGCGGCGAGGCTCAGCGGGCCGACGTCGAGCATCTCGAAGCGGCCGGGCGGCAGCAGGCGCGCCATCGCCAGCGGGTCCTCGGTGGGCGCGCCGAGCCGCGTCGTGGCGAGCATGCCGATTGGCTCTGCGTCGAGGCGGCGCAGGGCGTAGCGCAGCGCCCGCGCCGAAGCGGCGTCGAGCCATTGGAGGTCATCGATGGCGACGAGCGCGGGGCCGTCCTGCGCGATGCCGCGCAGCGCCGCGAGGACCGCGCGACCGCGCGCAAGCGGGTCGTCGGCGGCCTCGACGTCGCCGCCGACGTCCTCGAGGAGGTCGACGAGCCCCGCGAGCGTCAGCGACAGCTCCTCCTCGGCGGGCCGCGTGACGAGCACGCGATGGCCGGCGCCGCGGAAGCCCTGAGCAGCGTGGCGCCACAGCGTGGTCTTGCCGATGCCCGAGGCGCCGCGCATCACGAAGGCCCGCGCGCCCTCGGGCAATGCGCCGAGGAACGCGTCGATGCGAGCCAGCTCCGGCCCGCGCCCGATCACGTGGAGCGACTCGGCGGCACCGCTCACGCCGCCGATTATTCACCGTTCAGACAGCCCGTGGGAGTCGTCAGCCGTTCAGGTCGACCGGATGCCCCTCGTAGGCCTCGATGCGCTCGGCCGCGGCGTGCAGCAGCTGATGCGAGAGGTCCGAGAGCGCGCGCGCCGCGGCCAGGTCCTGGCCGATGACGGGAACCCTCGGGTCCTTGGGCGCGCGCTTGGCCTGGCCGAAGCCGTGGAAGCGCTGGCTGGCGAGCTCGAGGATCGCGTCGGCCCGGGTGCGGTCGTCGTCCTCGGTGAACGCGATGTCCACCTGCCATGACTGGTCGGTCATCGGGCACCTCCTGGAGTTGATGGAGTGCGTGCACCATTGCACCGATGCCGATCGTCCGTGAAGTGGTCGTCGACTGCCACATCGACGACGTCTTCGCCTACGTGGCCGACCCGGTCTGGCTCGCCGAGGAGCGCTCGCAGGTGAGCGGCCAGCCGCCGGATCGGATCGCCTGGCGCGAGCACGGGGGCGGCGTGACCTGCGAGCTCGAGGCGGTCTGGACGTCGACGCGCGTGACCCACCGCGACGACGCCGCGCTCGGCCTGCTGCGCGGGCGCTCGCGCGCCCGCGCGGTCCAGCGGCGGCTGCGCGCGCTCAAGCAGGAGCTGGAGCGCGGCGACCGGCGGCGATGACCTCGTACGCGACGCCGGTGGCCAGCGCGTAGACGGCGTGGTGGAAGAGGTCGATCGCGACCTCGCGCCTGCCCCAGAAGACGAACGGCGGGGCGACGTCGAGGGCCGGCAGCGTCACCGCCGCGCTGCCCCAGATCGCCGCGCCGTGGGCCGCCGTCGCCTTCGTCGCCGGCAGGCCGCTCGCGCCGAGCAGCCCGCGCACCACGCCCCACCCGGTGCCGTAGCCCCAGTGCGACAGGTCGTTGAAGCGCGCGCGGGCGATGTCGTCCTGGAACTCGGCGATGCCGAGCGCCTTGGCGGTCGCGCGGGCGGGCGCCGTGCTCGCCGCGCGGTGGCGCAGGCGCGCCTCGATCGTGCTCGACACCGTCATCGCCGCGGTGCCGAGGAAGCCGGCGACGAGGCCGTCGCCGATCGCGCCGGACAGCTTGCTCAGCGTCTTCATGACGCCACCTCCTCGTATGCGGCGGCCTCGGCGCGCGCGCCGAGCCGCTCGATCAGGTGGTCGCCGACCCGCAGCGCGTTCGCCATCGCGGTCAGCGCCGGGTTCACGGCGCTCGACGACGGGAAGCAGCTCGTATCGACGACGTACAGGTTGTCGAGGTCATGGGCCTTGCAGTCGACGTCGAGCGCCGACGTGGCCGGGTCCTCGCCGAAGCGCACCGTGCCGCACTGATGCGCCACGCCCGCCAGCGGGATGCGCTGGTCGAGCACCGACCAGCTCGGGATGAACGTCTCGTGGCAGCCCAGCGGCCCGAGCAGGCCCTTGAGCTTGGCCAGCAGCCGGCGGTGCGGCTCGGTGTTGTGGTCGACCTTGGCCAGGTGGATGCGGCCCTGGCGATCCACCGTCACGCGGTTGTCGGGGTGGGGGAGGTCCTCGGTGGTCAGCCAGAAGTCGATGGCGTGCTTTGCCATGTACTCCAGCGCCAGTCCAGGCGCGAACCACGGCGCGCCGGCGCGCAGGATGCTCTTGTCGCTCTTGCCGAGCATCTGGATGTGGCCGAGGGGGAAGTCGAAGTCCTCCGCCCCCCAGTAGTAGTCGTTGACGCCGAGCGTCTTCTGGAAGCGCGTCGTGTTCGGCGTCTGCGAGATCGCGATCACGCCGGAGTTGATGTGGGCCATGTAGTGGCGGCCCACGACGTCCGACGAGTTGGCCAGGCCGCGCGGGTGGCGATCGGAGGCCGAGCGCAGCAGCAGCGCGGCCGAGTTGACGGCGCCGCACGACACGACGACGACGTCGGCGCTGTAGCGCTCCTCGTTGCCGCGGCGGTCGACGACGACCTCGGTGACCGTGCTGCCGCCGGCGTCGGTCTCCAGGCGCAGCACGCGCGCGTGGGTGCGCAGCGTGACGTTGGGGTGCTTGATCGCCGGCCGCACGCAGCGCACGTGCGCGTCGGCCTTGCCGTCGGTGAGGCACGGGAAGCCGTCGAAGCGATCGCAGCGCACGCAGCGCCCGCCCTCGGGGTCGGACTCGTCGAGGTCGACGCCGACCGGCAGGTGGAACGGGTGATGGCCGGTCTTGAGGAAGTCGTCGTGCAGCTGCTGGATGCGCGGCTCGTGCGAGACGGCGGGGTAGGGGAACGGCCCGGACGCCGGCGCCTCGGTCGGGTCCTCGCCGCGCTCGCCGTGGACGAGGTAGAGCTTCTCGGCCTCGGTGTAGTACGGCTCGAGGTCGTCGTAGGTCAGCGGCCAGGCGGGCGAGACGCCCGCGTAGTGGCGCACCTCGCGGAAGTCGCGCTCGCGCAGGCGGAAGAGGATCGCCCCGTAGAACTTCGTGTTGCCGCCGACGAAGTACTGCTGGTGCGGGCGAAACGCGTTGCCGTCCTTGTCGATCCACTCCTCGCCGCTGAGGTAGCGCTCCTCGCGGAAGATCTCGTTGGAGTCCCAGTTCTCGGGCTCGCGCGGCAGGTAGCCGCCGCGCTCGAGGAGCAGGACCCGCTTGCCGGTGGGGGCCAGGCGGTGGGCGAGCGTGCCGCCGCCCGCGCCGGTGCCGATGATGATGACGTCGTAGTGGTCCATCTCGTGCCTCCTCAGACGAGGGCGATGGGGGAGGTCCAGGCGCCGGTCGCGCCGCGGAGCTTGGGGTGGGTGAGCACGAGCGCGAACTCGCGCACGCCGTCGGCGGCCAGCGCGGACAGGTCGAGGTTCTCGACGATGAAGACGCCGTGGCGGACGTTGAGGTGCTGGGGGACCTCGAACGGGCGGTCGGGATGCTCGGCGGGCACGGGCCCGTAGCTCCACGTGTCGCACCCGGTCAGCGCGACGCCCCGTCGGGCCAGCCACTCGCCGAGCTCGAGCCCCGGGCCCGGCTCGCCGGACAGGTAGCGATCGGGGTCGTCCCAATGCGCGCCCCAGCCGGTGTGGAAGAGCACGGCGTCGCCGGGCTCGACGTCGATGCCGGCGACGTCGGCGACGGTGATCACGTCGCCCGGCCCGCGCGGCGCGACGTCGACCAGCCAGCCGCGCGTGACGATCTGCGGCACCGTCTCGATCCCGAGCCGCGTCACTCCGGAGGGCGTGGAGTCGGCCAGCGTGAAGCCGTCGTAGCCCTCGTTGCCCATGCGCAGGTGGCACAGCGCGTCGAGGTGCGTGCCGAGCTGCATCGTCGTGCTGATGACCTCGTGGCTCCAGTCGACGCAGTTGTCGCCCAGCGCGGGGCCCGGGTTGGGCACGAGCGTCTGGCGGAAGTGGCGCCCCGGGAAGACCGGGATGCCCTCGTGCAGCTCGCGGCCGAGGTCGTAGACGCGGCCCGTGCGCGCGGCCGTGAGGGCGGCCGCGCGCTTGGCGTCGTCGATGTGGCGCAGCGCTCCGAGCGCCGCCCCGTCGGTCACTCCGAGGACCACGGCTCGCGGAAGCTCGGGAAGAGCGTCAGGCCGCCGTCGACGAAGATCGTCTGGCCGGTGATGTAGGCGGCGTCGTCGGAGGCCAGGAAGCACGCCACCCCGCCCATCTCGTCGGCGGTGCCGGCGCGGCGCATCGGGATGTGGCTCTCGACCTGCTCCTTCTTGACCGGGTCGTCGATCCAGGCCGAGTTGATCGGCGTGATCGTCGCGCCCGGGCCGATGCCGTTGACGCGGATGCCGCGCGCGGCGTACTCGAGGGCCAGCGTCCGGGTCAGGTTCATCATCCCGCCCTTCGAGCACGAGTAGCCCAGGTAGTCGGGCTTGGGGATGAGCTGGTGGACGCTCGAGACGTTGATGATCGAGCCGCCACGCTCCTCGTCGAGGAACTGCTTGATCGCCTCGCGGGCGCACAGGAACGAGCCGCGCAGGTTGACGGCGAGGACCTTGTCGAAGTGGGCGCTCGACAGCTCGTGCGAGGGCCTGGAGATCTGGATGCCCGCGTTGTTGACGAGCACGTCGAGCCCGCCGAGCCCGGCCGCCGCCTCGCCGACCATGCGCACGACGTCGTCCTCGTTGGAGACGTCGCCCTGGACGAGCACGTCGCGCACGCCCTCCTGGCGGACGCGGTGCACGCACGCGTGGACCTGCTCCTCGGTGTCCTGCGCCTCGTCGGTCGTCGTGAGGTAGTTGATCGCGACGTTGGCGCCGTGCTCGGCGAACCGCACGGCGATCGCCTGGCCGATGCCCGAGCTGCCGCCGGTGACGAGGACGTTCTTGCCCTTCAGCCCGCGGAGGCCGTCTGCGCGGGTGGGGGTGGGGGCGGTTGCCATCTGGGGAGTTCCTCCTGGGTCGGGATGCGGCGCAGTCCGTTCGAGGGCGCGGGTGTTACGCGTGGCGGCGAGCCCACGGCAGCGCCGCGGCGAGCGCGCCGGCGGTCGGCGCCACGACGTACAGCCACAGGTCGCGCAGATCGCCGAAGGCGACGGCCGGGCCTGCGCTGCGCGCGGGGTTGAGGCTCGTCCCGGTGTCGGGTGACAGCAGCCAGATGAGCAGCGCGATCACCGGCCAGATCACGAGCGGCGTGAAGCGCTCCAGGCGGGCCGAGGAGACGCAGGCGACGATGACGGCGACGAGCAGCGCGGTCATCGCGGCCTCGAGCGCGATCGCGGCCGCCGCCGGGACGGCCGGGTGGGTCACGCCGCCGCCGACCGCGCGCGCGGCGCCGCCCCACAGGAGGTGAAAGGCGACGCTGCCGGCCAGTGCTCCCACCAGCTGACCGAGGACGTAGCCGGCGAGGTCGCGGTCGCCGACACGCCCGAGAGCGCGCCGAGGACGAACGCCGCCGTCCCGACGAGCTCGGCGGCGAAGACGCGCCAGCGCCGGCCCGCGCAGGCCGGCGTGCCCATCATCTCGGGCGGCGCGGCTCGAAGCGCGGCGCCGCCGGCGCGACGGCGGTCGCGCGCATCGCCCGCGGCTGCGCCACGACGCGGTCGACCAGCGGTTTCGGCGGGGGGCTCACAGCGCGGCCGCCGCGAAGGGAACGCCGAAGCGCTTGCACCACACGACCACGCTGCGATACCGGTCGAGGCGCACCGCGCGCGGGATCGCGTAGTTCTGCGGGCCGATGTTGCCCTTGAGGTCGCCGAGGTCGACGAAGCGGTCGTCGAACGCGTCGCCGGGGCCGGTGGCGCGGGCGGCGCTGAGGTAGACCTTCAGCGCGGGCCCGTTGGAGGTGCTGAAGTCCTCGAAGCGCACGTAACGCCGGCCGTCGGGCGCTGCGATCACGCGCGCCCGTCCCTGCGTGGCGTGCTCGTAGCCGCGGAACGCTCCGTTCGAGAGCGTCTGCACCGTGGCGGCGGGCGCGGCTTCGGACACGCGGTCGTCGATCAAGAGCTTCTGCGGCTCGAAGTAGGCCAGGACGAAGGCGGCGATCGCCACGACCGCGACGCCGGCGAGCACGAGGAGGAGACGCATGGCGCGTTCAGACCCGGGTCGCCGTCCGGGCGTTACGCGTAACGCGCCGCGGGCCTCCGAGACCTGGGGCGGCCATGCAGCAGCTCACCGAGCCCACCCGCGTCGAGGGCTACGAGGCGATCCGCCTGCGCTCGGCCTCCGCGCACCTCGACGCCACCTTCGTCCCGGGCGCCGGGATGGTCGGCGCGTCGCTGCGCGACGGTGGCGAGGAGCTGCTCGGCCGCGGCCTCGGCGTGGACTGCTACGCGCGCGGCGGCACGACCATGGGCATCCCGCTGCTGCACCCGTGGGCCAACCGCCTCGCCGCCGACGAGTACCGCGTCAACGGCACCGCGGTGCGCCTGACGCGCGACTCGCCCCTCGTCGCTCGCGACGAGCATGGCCTGCCGATCCATGGGCTGCTCGGCGGCTCGCCGCACTGGCGGCTGCGCCACGCGGTCGCCAACGGCAACGGCGCCTGGGCGCTGGCGGCCGAGCTCGACTTCGCAGCCCACCCCGAGCTGCTCGCGGCCTTCCCGTTCCCGCACCGCGTCGCGCTCGACGTCGCGCTGCGCCGGCGCACGCTCACCGTGCGTACGACGCTCACCGCGACCGGCGACCTCCCCGTGCCGGTCGCCTTCGGCTTTCACCCCTACCTGCGCCTCCCCGCGGTCGCGCGCGGGCAGTGGCGCGTCGAGCTGCCTGCCATGCGCCACCTCGAGCTCGACGGCCGCTCGCTCCCGACGGGCGCCTCGTGGGCGATGCCCGCAGACGCCGGCGCGCTCGGCGACCGCACCTTCGACGACGGCTACGTCGACGTCCCCGCGGGCGCGGAGTTCGTCCTCGCCGGCGGCGGCCGCCGCATCACCGTCCGCTTCGACGAGGGCTATCCGGTCGCCCAGGTCTTCGCACCGGCCACCGACGACGTCGTCTGCTTCGAGCCGATGACCGCGCCGACCAACGCGCTCGCAACCGGCGACCGCCTCTCGACGGTCGCGCCCGGCCAGCGCTACACCGCGACGTTCTCGATCACGGTGCAGCGGCTGAGCGCGTAATGGCTGACCCCGCCGCGAGGACTGCCCGTCCATGAGGCGCGCGTTGATCACCGTCCTGCTCGTCGCCGCGGCGCTCACGGTCGTGCCCGCCGCCGCGATGGCCGCGAGCCCGAGCGTCGAGGTCCACGGCAGCCGCTACGGGCACATCCTCACCGACGGCGGTGGCCGCACGCTCTACCTCTTCACGCGCGAGCGCTCGGCGCGCAGTCAGTGCTACGGCGCCTGCGCGAAGGCGTGGCCGCCGCTCATCGCGCACGCGCCGCTGGCCGCGGGGCGCGGCGCGCGCCGCAGCCTGCTCGCGACCACCCGCCGCCGCGACGGCTCGCGCCAGGTGACCTACCGCGGCCACCCGCTCTACTACTACGTCGGCGAGCGCCGGGCGGGCGAGATCCTCTGCCAGGACGTCACCGAGTTCGGCGGGACGTGGCTCGTCGTCTCGCCGGGCGGCGCAGCCATCCGGTGAGCTCCGGCCTGCTCTTGTCCACGATCGCCAGCGCGATCAGCGCGAAGGTGAGCGCCCGCGCGAGGTAGACGACCGTCTGCGCCTCGCTCTCGTCGTCGAGCGCGCTCAGCAGGATGCGGTTGACCGCGAAGACCGCGAAGGCGAGCGCGAAGATCAGGAAGAGCCGGTCGCGCGTCTGCTGCCAGAAGCGCAGGAAGAAGAGCGCGATGGCGGCGGCGGCAAGGACGCTGGCTCCGACGAGGGCCTCGAACATCACGCGCCCTCGCTGCGGCCGGTGTCGTAGATGAGCCCGAAGAGGAGCGTCAGCAGCCCGACGAGAGCGGTCGCCACCCGCGCGATCGAGAGGTCGAGGTCGGTCGCGAGCACGAGGTCGACGACGAGCAGCACGTTGTTGACCGCCAGCCATGCGAAGCACAGGCAGCTCCAGAGCAGCAGCCGCGCGCGCTCGCGCCGGTAGGCGGCGAGCAGCAGCAGCGCGCAGGCGAGGCTCGTCACGGCGCACAGGATGTAGACGGCGGTCGCCACTAGTCCTCCTTGCGCGGCACCCGGAAGGCGTCGGAGAAGCACTGCACGTCGTTGCCGGTCCCGGAGAAGATCAGGGCGGTGACGGTGCTGCGCCGCCGGCTGAACGTCTCGGCCAGCTCGTCGACGACGTGGGCGAGCGCCGACCGCGTGCGGTACCGGTACGCGCGACCGCGCGCGCCGACCAGGCCGGCGCGCCGGAGCCCGAGCAGCTCGGCCGCCGCCCAGTCGGCCGGGTAGCGCATCTCGCGCCCGGCCGCCTCGGCCGTCCACTCGACCGTCGGGTCGCGATGCAGCATGAGCAGCAGCTCGAGCTGTGCCACCGAATGGATGCGCTCGAGCACGAAGTGCCGCACTTCTGGCGAGATGGGCCGGGGCACGACACCCTGAACCTACCCGCCGAAGGAGAGTTGCGCTGCTCGCGCGGGCAGCGCGGCGCACCCGCGTAGGCTTCAGGGCGGGTGCAGATCGACACGCGCTACGCCCGCAACGACGGTGCCACGATCGCGTGGACCGCGATCGGCGACGCCCCGATCGACCTGCTGTTCATCCCCGGCTTCATCTCGCACGTCGAGCACCTGTGGGAGCAGCCCGGCCTCGCCGGCTTCTTCCAGCGCCTGATGGGCTTCGTGCGCTTCATCGTCATGGACCGCCGCGGCTGCGGCCTGTCGGACTCGCGCACCGAGGCGCTCGGGCTCGACGAGGAGGTCGGCGACGTGCTCGCCGTGCTCGACGCCGCGGGCAGCGAGCGCGCCGTGCTCATGGGCTACACGACCGGCGGGCTGCTGGCGATCACCGCCGCCGCGCGCGCGCCCGAGCGCGTGCAGGGCCTCGTCCTCTACGCCTCGATGGCGCGGGCGGCGGCCGACGCCGACGTCGACTGGACGTTCGACGAGGCCGAGCGCCGCCAGATGTGGGACCAGATCGCCGAGAGCTGGGGCACGGGGCTCAACCTCGAGCAGATCGCCCCCTCGCGCGCCGACGACCCGCGGATGCGCGCGTGGATGGCGCGCATGGAGCGCCTGTCGTCGAGCCCGGGCGAGCTCGTGCGGCTCATGGGCTACGTCGGCGACCACAAGGTCGGCCACCTGCTCGACGAGATCCGCGTGCCGACGCTGATCCTGCACCGCACCGGCGATCGCCTCATCGACGTGCGCCACTCGCGCTACCTGGCCGAGCACATCCCGGGCGCGCGCTACGTCGAGCTCGAGGGCGTCGACAACCTGCCCGGCGCGGTCGACAGCTCCGACCTGCTCGGCGAGATCGAGGAGTTCCTCACCGGCGGGCGCTCGCGCACCGTCGCCCGCGCCCTGCTGACGGTGATCTTCAGCGACATCGCCGACTCCACCGGCCACGCCGCGCGCCTGGGCGACGCGCCGTGGCGCGACCTGCTGTCCGCCCACCAGACCGCCGTGCGCCGCGAGATCGACCGCTTCGGCGGGCGCGAGGTCAAGACGATCGGCGACGCCTTCCTCATCGCCTTCGACGGGGCGCCGTCGCAGGCCGTGCGCTGTGCGGAGGCGATCGTCCACGCCGTCCGCGAGGTCGGGCTCGAGGTCCGCGTCGGCCTGCACACCGGCGAGTGCGAGGTCATGGGCGGCGACGTCGGGGGCATGGCCGTCCACATCGCCGCGCGCGTCGCGGCGATGGCGCAGCCGGGGGAGGTCATGGCCTCGGGGACGACCTACGGGACCGTCGTCGGCGCCGGCCTGCGCTTCGAGGAGCGTGGCATGCAGGCGCTCAAGGGCGTCCCCGGCCGCTGGCCGCTGTTCGCCCTGCAAGCCGACTGACGGTCTGACCCCGCACCGCAACCTTGGGCGTCACCGCCCTGTTGGGTTCGGCATAGGCACCCCAAGAGACCAGGAGGTCGGAATGCGAACCCTCATTCGCAAGGCAGTGGGCGTACGCGCCCAGGGGCCGTGGATCCTCGCCGCCGCGCTGCTCGTCGCGCTGCTCGTCGCGCCGTTCGCCGGCGCGTTCGGCGAGGGCAACAGCGTCCGCGGTGGCGCGCGCAACCCGTCACCCGACGCGCGCCGCGCGTACAGCAAGGAGACGGAGATCATCGCCAACGTCGGGACGTACGGCACGCGCCAGTCCAACAAGTCCACCAACGGCGGCGGCGCGGTGTACGGCTGTCGCTCGGGCGCCGGCGGCACGCCGAAGGGCAACGAGCCCTGCGTGCGGGCGAGCAACCTCGCGGCGGGCCGCGCCTTCGAGTTCAACACCAACAGCGGCACCGAGGTCGGCTCGATCACGGGCCCGGCGACCGCGGCGCCGTTCACGACGACCGCCAAGGGCGTGGCCACCGGCCTGAACGCCGACCAGGTCGATGGCAAGAGCGCCGACGAGATCGTCACCGCTGCGCAGGCGCTCAACAAGTTCGCCGATGTGTCGGCCACCGGTGCGCTCAACGCCGGCCGCGGCGCGAAGGCGGCGAGCAACGCCGCGAGCGTCTACAGCGTCGACTTCGACAGCGATGTGAGCAAGTGCGCCCGCACGGCGACGATCACCGGCACGGACCCGGGCGAGATCACCACGGCGCTCGCCGACAACGACACGGTGACCGTGCGCACGTTCACCAGTGCCGGCGCGGCGACCGACCGCGCGTTCCACCTCGTGGTCACCTGCTAGCCGGCTCCGGCTGACGGATCGCGTCCTCGCGCGCGCGCGTACGCGAAGCGCGCGAGGAGCGCGGCCCAGTCGACGAGGCCGCCGTAGAGGTGGCCGATGGGACCGGTGACGATCCAGGCGGCGATCCGGCGCTCGGGGGGCACCGGCCGGACGCTATCGTCACCGGTCCCATGAGCGCCGCCGTCAAGACGTCCGTCACGGAGCTGCCCGAATCGCGGGTGCGCGTGCAGGCCGAGGTGCCTGCCGAGGAGGTCGAGCGTCGCATGCAGGCGACCGCCCGCCAGCTCGGGCGCGACCTGCGGATGCCGGGCTTTCGCAAGGGCAAGGTGCCGCCGCCCGTCGTCATCCAGCGCGTCGGGCGCGAGACCGTGCTCGACGAGACCGTCCGCGGCGCGCTCGGGCGCTGGTACCTCGACGCGATCGACGCCGCGGGCATCCATCCCGTCGGCGACCCCGACCTCGACCTCGGCGACCTCCCCGACGAAGGCCAGCCGCTGACCTTCACGATCGAGATCGGCGTGCGCCCGACCGCCAAGCTCGGCGAGTACAAGGGCGTCGAGGTCGGCAAGCGCGAGGCGGCCGCCGACGACGAGGCGGTCGAGGGCGAGATCGAAGCGCTGCGCGAGCGCAACGCGCGCCTGGAGACCGTCGAGGACGCCGCCGGCAGCGGCGACTTCCTCGTCATGGACTACCTCGGCTCGATCGACGGCGAGCCGTTCGCCGGCGGCGAGGGCCGCGACCAGCTCGTCGAGCTCGGCTCGGGGCGCCTCGTGCCCGGCTTCGAGGAGCAGCTGATGGGCGCGAAGGCCGGCGACGAGCGTACGGTCACCGTCGACTTCCCCGAGGACTACGGCGCCGCCGAGCTCGCCGGCAGGCAGGCGCAGTTCGCGGTCACCGTCAAGGAGGTCAAGCGCAAGGACCTGCCCGCGCTCGACGACGACTTCGCCTCCGACGCCGCCGGGTTCGACAGCCTCGCCGAGCTGCGCGAGGACGTCGCCGCCAAGCTGCGCGAGGCCGACGAGTCGCGCATCGAGGCCGAGTTCCGTGAGGCGGTGCTCGACGCGGTCGTCGCCGAGTCGAAGGTCGACGTCCCCGCAGCGCTGGTCGACGCGCGGGCGCGCGAGCTGTGGGAGCGCATGCTGCACTCGCTCGGCCACCAGGGGATCAACAGGGACGCCTACCTGCGCATCGCCGGCCGCTCGGAGGACGAGATCCTCGAGGAGGCCAAGCCCGACGCCGAGCAGGCGCTGCGCCGCGAGGCGGTCATCGCCGCGGTGATCGAGGCCGAGGAGATCGAGCCGACCGACGGCGACGTCCTCGATGCGCTGCAGGCCACCGCCGCCCGCGAGCGCACCACGCCGGAGAAGCTGCGCGCGCGCCTGGAGAAGGCCGGGCGCCTCGACGACCTGCGCGACGACCTCGCCCAGCGCGCGGCCCTCGACCTGCTCGCCGAGAGCGCGACTCCTATATCCGTCGAGCAGGCCCAGGCACGTGACAAGCTGTGGACTCCCGGCAAGGAGCCGGCAGAAGGTGGTTCGTCGCGCCTGTGGACTCCCGGCGCGTGAACGCGCTCAAGGCGCGTGCGAAACCATCCGACTGCCCAGGAAGGTGGCCGCGGGGCGATTGCTAGGCTGCCTCCTCTGAAGGAACCGCCCCGACGACCGAGAACGAAGCGAGAGCCATGAGCCCCCTTGTCCCCATGGTGGTGGAGCAGACGTCGCGAGGCGAGCGCGCCTTCGACATCTACTCGCGCCTGCTCAACGAGCGCATCGTCTTCCTGGGGACGCCGGTGGACGACCAGATCGCCAACCTGATCGTGGCCCAGCTCCTGCACCTGGAGTCCGAGGACCCCGACAAGGACATCTCGGTGTACATCAACTCGCCGGGCGGCTCCGTCTACGCGGGGCTGGCGATCTACGACACGATGCAGTTCATCAAGCCCGACGTGCAGACGATCTGCGTCGGCATCGCCATGTCGATGGGGGCGCTGCTGCTGGCCGGCGGCGCGGAGGGCAAGCGCATGGCGCTGCCCAACGCGAAGATCCTCATCCACCAGGTGAGCTCAGGCTTCCAGGGCCAGGCCACGGACATCGAGATCCACGCCAAGGAGATCATCGACATCCGCCAGCGCCTGGACAAGATCATCGCCAAGCACACCAAGCAGGACTACGACAAGGTGCGCACCGACACCGAGCGCGATTACTTCATGTCCTCCGAGGAGGCAGTGGAGTACGGCATCATTGACCGGGTGATCTCCGAGCATTAGCTTGGAGGGATCTCTGAGGGAGAGAGGGAATGGCTCGTCCGACCGACGCGAACGAACAGCTCCTCTGCAGCTTCTGCGGAAAGTCGCAGCGCCAGGTCAAGAAGCTCATCGCGGGCCCGGGCGTCTACATCTGCGACGAGTGCATCGACCTCTGCAACGAGATCATCGATGAGGAGCTGACCGCTCCGCCGTCGTTCGACATCGAGAACCTCCCGAAGCCACGCGAGATCTACGGCGTGCTCGACGAGTACGTCGTCGGCCAGGAGGAGTCCAAGCGCACGCTCTCCGTAGCGGTCTACAACCACTACAAGCGCGTGCAGATGATGCAGGCCGACGAGAACGACATCGAGCTGCAGAAGTCCAACATCCTGCTGCTCGGGCCGACCGGCTGCGGCAAGACGCTGCTGGCCCAGACGCTGGCGCGCATCCTCAACGTCCCGTTCGCGATCGCCGACGCCACGGCGCTCACCGAGGCCGGCTACGTCGGCGAGGACGTCGAGAACATCCTTCTGAAGCTGATCCAGGCCGCGGATTACGACGTCAAGAAGGCCGAGACCGGGATCATCTACATCGACGAGGTCGACAAGATCGCCCGCAAGGCCGACAACCCGTCGATCACGCGCGACGTGTCGGGCGAGGGCGTGCAGCAGGCGCTGCTGAAGATCCTGGAGGGGACGACGGCCTCCGTCCCGCCGCAGGGCGGGCGCAAGCACCCCCACCAGGAGTTCCTCACCATCGACACGACGAACATCCTGTTCATCTGCGGCGGGGCGTTCGCCAACCTCGACAAGGTGATCGAGCGGCGCATCGGCTCCAACGGCGTCGGCTTCGGCGCCGCGATCGAGTCGCGCGTGGACAAGGACACCGGCGAGGTCTTCTCGCAGTGCCTGCCCGAGGACCTCGTCAACTACGGCCTGATCCCCGAGTTCATCGGCCGCCTGCCGGTGATGAGCGCGGTCCACCAGCTCTCGCGCGACGACCTCATCACGATCCTCACCGAGCCGCGCAACGCGCTGGTCAAGCAGTTCCAGCGCTTCTTCTCCTTCGACGGCATCGAGCTCGTCTTCTCCGAGGACTCGCTGACCTCGGTCGCCGACAAGGCCCTGGAGCGCGAGACCGGCGCCCGCGGCCTGCGCTCGATCATCGAGGAGATCCTGCTCGAGGTGCAGTTCGAGCTGCCGTCGCGGCGCGACGTCAAGAAGTGCGTCGTCACGCGCGAGGTGGTCGAGAAGGGCCTGTCGCCCACGCTCGTCACCGAGGCCGTCTCGGACGACAGCGGCGAGCAGCGCCGCGCCGAGTCCGCCTGAGCCAGCGGTGCTCCCCGGCGCGTTCCGGGTTCCCATCGTCCAGGCGCCGCTCGCCGGCGGTGCGTCGACGCCCGAGCTGACCGCCGCCGTCGTCGAGGCCGGCGCGTTCGGCTTCCTCGCCGCGGGCTACAAGACGCCCGACGGGCTGCGCGAGGACGTGCGCGCCACCCGCGCGCTCACCGGCGCGCCGTTCGGGGTCAACGTCTTCGTGCCCGGGCCGCCGGGCCGAGCCGGCCGCCTACGCGGCGTACGTCGAGAGCCTGCGCGAGGAGGCCGAGCGCCACGGCGTCGCGCTCGGCGAGCCGCGCTTCGAGGACGACGGATGGGACGCCAAGCTCGAGCTGCTCGAGGCCGATCCGGTCGCCGCGGTGTCCTTCACCTTCGGCTGCCCGCCCGCCGACGTCGTCGCCCGCCTGCAGGCCGTCGGCAGCAGCGTGTGGGTGACCGTGACCGACCCCGACGAGGCGCAGCGCGCCGCCGCGGCGGGCGCCGACGCGCTCGTCGTGCAGGGCATCGAGGCCGGCGGCCACCGTGCGTCGTTCGTCGACGCCGAGGGCGGCGACTACGGCCTGCTCGCGCTGCTGCAGCTCGTGGGCGCGCGCACCGACCTGCCGCTCGTCGCGTCGGGCGGCATCGCCTCGGGCGCCGCCGTGGCGGCCGTGCTGTGCGCGGGCGCGCGCGCCGCCCAGATCGGCACCGCGTTCATGCGCTGCCCGGAGGCCGCGACGTCCGCGGCGCACCGCGAGGCGCTCGCGACGAGCGCACCGACGCGCCTGACCCGGGCCTTCAGCGGCCGCACCGCGCGCGGCATCGTCAACCGCTTCCTGCGCGAGCACTCGGCCGACGCCCCGATCGCCTACCCCGAGGTCCACCACGTCACCGCGCCGCTGCGCGCGGCGGGCCGCAAGGCGGGCGACGCCGACGTCATCAACCTCTGGGCCGGCCAGGCGCACGAGCTCGCCAGCGACCTGCCGGCCGGCGAGCTCGTCGCGGCGCTGGCGGCCGAGGCGGCGGAGCGCCTGGAGGCGGCGGGCCGGGCGCTCGGCTAGCGCCGGCGCCGGCCGCGCCGGCGGCGGGCGATCTGGAGCGCCTCGAGGTCGGCGAGGTCCTGCGGGCGGCCGGCGGCGCGCTTCATCGAGGTCAGGTGCTCGAGCGACGCGACGCGCACCTCGATCCCGGCGAGCTCGAGCACGTCTGCGTCACCGCGCAGCTGCGCATACGGCGGCGCGCCCTGCGGGTCGACCAGCAGGTCGAGCTCGCCGTCGTCGGTGGTCAGCGTGAGGATCTGCGTCTGGCGCAACGTGCGCGCGTCGGCGACGAACGGAACGGTGTCGTCGATCCCCCGCAGTCGCGCGTGTATCGCGCCGAGCACGGTGCCCAATCGCTCGAGGTTCTCTGGCTCGGTCGCGTAGCAGATGTCGAGGTCCTTGGTGAACCGCGGTTGCGCCTGCAGCACGACCGCGACTCCGCCGACGATCACGAAGTCGACCTCGGCGGCGACGAGGCGCGTCAGCAGTCGCGCCGGCTCGAAGTCAGTCCAGCTCGCCACGCGCTCTTGCCCCCGCGAGGGTCAGGACGCGGGCCTGGCGGGCCATCGCCTCGAGGCCTTCGAGCCGCTGCGCCGGGGTGAGCTCGAGCTGCTGGCGGATGAGGCTCTCGTCGGCGCCGGCCGGCTTCGGGGTCGCGCTCAGGACGAGCTGGTGCCCCAGCGCGTCGAGCGCGTCGGCAACGGTTCTGATCGTGGGGTTGGAGTCCCCACGCTCGAGTGCGGCGATGGCCGACTGCGTCGTTCCCATGCGCCCGGCGAGCTGTTGCTGGGTGATGCCTGCCTCGTGTCGGAGCGCGCGGATCAGGCGCCCCGGCTGGTGCTGTATCGCATCCACACGATATAGCTTATAACAGATCAGTACCCGTAACTGCGCTTGTTGCTCTCCTGCGTGGCCGAGCCGCCGCCGCTGCCGTCGTTGCCGCCGCCGGCCTTGACGACGAACCACTGGCCGCCGACGCCCTCGCCGTTGGCGTCCGCCGTCGAGCTGTCGCCGGCGTAGCGGTAGAGCGGATGGCCGTCGTAGGTGAGCTGCAGCGCGCCGTCGTCGCGCTTGACGGTCGCGACGTGCGCGGGGAGGCCGGCGGCCTTGACGACGGTCGCCGGGAGCCAGGTGCTCACGCACGCGCCGTTGCACACCGGCCGGCCCTGGGCCTCGGCGGTGAAGCGGTAGAGCGTGCGCCCCCGCGCGTCGACGACGACGCGGCCGACCTTGCCCTTCTCGGCGCTCGCGACGATCGCCTTGGCGCTGGTGCCGCTGCTGGCGGTGCTGGTGTCGTTGGACGACGATCCGCACGCAGCGAGGACGAGGGCGAGAACCAGGGCCAGGGGAATCAGCTTCATGTCCTCAAGGACGCCGCGCACCGTGCAAAGGTTCCATGCGACGCCGGTGCGCCGCCGCGACGACGGGTAACGCGACACCATGCTTCTGCGACGACTCGCCCCCTGGTTGATCCTCTTCGAGGTGCTGAAGGCCGGCCGCGCCCACTGGGATCGGCTCGACGCGGGCGACCGCGCCGAGGTCAGCGATCTCATGCGCCGCTCGCGCGGCAACCCGCGCAACCTGACCGCCGCCGACCGCGCGCAGCTGACCGCTCTGGCGCGCCGGCTGCACCTCGTACGCCTCGGCGGATCGCTCGCAGCGGCGGCCATCGTCGGGCGCCGCCGCCACGGGCGCCGCCAATGAAACGCTGCGTAGACTCCGCCGCCCGATGTCCAGCCTGCAGGACCGCACCCGATTCGAGCCCTCCGAGGTCGAGCCGCGCATCACCGAGCGGTGGCTGGCGTCCGGCCTGCACCACCCCGAGCCCGAGGGCACCGCGGCCGAGAACTACTCGATCGCGATCCCGCCGCCGAACGTCACCGGCGCGCTGCACATGGGCCACGCGCTCAACGGCTCGGTCCAGGACTGCCTGATCCGCTACCACCGGATGCGCGGGCAGCGCACGAAGTGGATCCTCGGCACCGATCACGCCGGCATCGCCACCCAGAAGCAGGTCGAGCGCGCGCTGCAGGCCGAGGGCACGAGCCGCGAGGAGCTCGGCCGCGAGGCGTTCGTCGAGCGCGTGTGGCAGTGGCGCGAGCAGTACGGCGGGACGATCATCGAGCAGTTCAAGCGCCTCGGCGCGACGTGCGACTACGACGACGAGCGCTTCACGCTCGACGAGGACTACGTGCGCGCCGTGATGAAGGTCTTCGTCGACCTCTACGAGCAGGGCCTGATCTACCGCGACCACTACCTGGTCAACTGGGACCCGGGCTCGCGGTCGGCGATCTCCGACCTCGAGGTCGAGGACCGCGAGGTCACCGACACGCTCTACCACATCGCCTACCCGCTCGACGATGGCAGCGGCGAGATCGTCGTGGCCACGGTGCGCCCCGAGACGATGCTCGCCGACACCGCGATTGCCGTGCACCCCGACGACGAGCGCTACCGCCAGCTCGTCGGCAAGACCGCGGTGCTCCCGCTGGTGGGCCGCCACCTGCCGATCGTCGCCGACGACTACGTCAAGCCGGACTTCGGCACGGGCGCCCTGAAGATCACGCCCGGCCACGACCCCAACGACTTCGAGATCGGCCGTCGCCACGACCTCGACGAGGTCGGCGTCATCGGCGAGGACGGGCGCATGACCGCCGAGGCCGGCCCGCCGTTCGCGGGCTTCACCGTGCTCGAGGCGCGCGAGAAGGTCGTCGCCGCGCTCGAGGCCGAGGGGCGCATCCGCCACACCGAGCCCTATACGCACGAGGTCCCCTACAGCCACCGCTCGGGCGAGCGCATCGAGCCGCTGATCTCGCTGCAGTGGTTCATGGCGATGGACGAGCTGGCCGGGCCCGCGATCGAGGCGGTCCGCTGCGGCCGGATCACGATCCACCCCGAGTCGCAGTCGCGCCGCTACATCGAGTGGCTGGACAACATCCGCCCGTGGTGCATCTCGCGCCAGCTGTGGTGGGGCCACCAGATCCCCGTCTGGTACCGCGACGAGGAGGACACCTACGTCGGCACCGAGCCGCCGGAGGGCGCTGGCTGGGAGCGCGACCCCGACGTGCTCGACACGTGGTTCTCCTCGGCCCTGTGGCCGTTCGCCACCCTGGGCTGGCCGCAGGACACGCCCCAGCTGCGCGCCTTCTACCCGACCGACGTGCTGTCGACGGCGCGCGACATCCTCTTCCTGTGGGTCGCGCGGATGGTGATGATGGGCCTGCGCTTCGCCGGCGACATCCCGTTCACCGACGTCTACGTGCACTCGGTCATCCAGGCGCCCGACGGGCGGCGGATGAGCAAGTCGCTGGGCACCGGCATCGACCCGCTCGACGAGATCGATGCCCACGGCGCCGACGCCGTGCGCTTCGGGCTGCTGGCGATGTCCTCCTCGCAGGACGTCCGCTACTCCGCCGAGAAGGTCCGCCAGGGCCAGGCGCTGGCCAACAAGCTGTTCAACGCCGCGCGCTACGTGCTGCTGAACGTCAGCGCCGCGACCGACCCGGCGCCGCGGCCCGCGACGGTCCACGACCGCTGGATCCTCAGCCGCCTGCAGGAGGCCAAGGCGCAGTTCGACGCGAACATCGCGGCCTTCGACTTCGCCAAGGCTGCGCTCGGCCTCTACGACTTCGTCTACGGCGAGCTGTGCGACTGGTACCTGGAGTTCAACAAAGGCCGCGAATACGACGACGACCTGTCGGCAACCATGCTCTACGTCCTGCGCGAGACGTTGCTGCTGGCCCACCCGATCATCCCGTTCGTCACCGAGGAGCTGTGGTCCCACGTGCCCGGCGCCGAGGACCTGCTCGCCGGCCAGCAGGCGACCGGGCCCGACGACGCGCTGCGCGACGCCGGCGCCGAGGCGCGCGTGGGCGCGATCATCGCCGCGGTCACCGCGGTGCGCTCGTGGCGCGAGGAGGCCGGGGTCAAGCCCGGCGACGTCCTCGCCGCGCGCCTCGACGGCCTCGACGGCGACGCCGAGCTGGCGGCGCGGATGGCGCGCCTGGATCTCGGCGGCGACGGCGAGGTCACCGCGGTCGTGCCGTTCGCCGGCGGCGTCGCCGAGATCCGCGCGGGCGACCTCGTCGATCCCGCCGAGGAGGAGCGCAAGCGCGAGGACGAGCGCGCGCGGCTGCGCGGCGAGATCGCGCGCGCCGAGGGCCGCCTCGCCAACGAGGGCTTCGTGGCCAAGGCGCCCGAGCACCTCGTCGTGGCCGAGCGCGAGAAGCTCGAGCGCCTGCGCCGCGAGCTGGAGGCGCTGTGACGCTCGCCGAGGCAGAGCGCTACCTGCTCGGCCTCGAGCTGTTCGGCATGCGCTTCGGCCTGGACCGCATGCGGCGGCTCATGACCGTGCTCGGCTCGCCCCAGGAGCGCTACGGCACGATCCACGTCGTCGGTACCAACGGCAAGTCGTCGACCGCGCGGATGGCCGCCGCGATCCTGCGCCGCCACGGCCTGCGCACCGGGACCTACCTGTCGCCGCACCTCGTGTCGTTCACCGAGCGCGTGCGCATCGACGACGAGGACTCGAGCCCCGAGCACTTCGCCGCGGCCGTCGAGCGCGCGCGCCGGGCGGCCGAGAAGGTCGATCGCACGCTGGGGGAGGACGACCGCGTCACGCAGTTCGAGGCGCTCACGGCTGCCGCCTACGACGAGCTGGCCGGCGCCGAGGTGGAGGTCGCCGTGATCGAGGCCGGCCTCGGCGGGCGCTACGACGCGACCAGCGTGATCGCCTCGCGCGTGCAGGTGCTGACGAACGTCGGCCTGGAGCACACGCGCTGGCTGGGGCCGACCGTGACCGACATCGCCGCCGAGAAGCTCGACGTCGTGCGGCCGGGCGGGACGCTCGTGGTCGGGGACGGGCTCGATCCCGACGCGCTGGCCCTCGCGCGCGAGACGTGCGCCGAGCGCGGCGCGCGCCTGGTGCAGGCGGGCGCTGACCCCGGCGTCGAGGTGCTCGCGCGCGGCTCCTACCAGCGGCGCAACTTCGCCCTGGCGCGCGCGGCGGCCGAGGCCTACCTCGGCGAGCTCGACGAGGACGCCGTGCGCGCGGCGGCCGCGTCGACGCTCGTGCCCGGGCGCTTCGAGGTCGTCGGCCACGAGCCGGACACGGTGCTCGACGGCGCGCACAACCCCGGCGGGATGGTGGCGCTGGCCGAGGCGCTGCGCGGCTTCCTCGAGGGCCGGCGGCTCGTCGCCTGCCTGTCGATCCTCGACGACAAGGACGCCGCGGGGATGCTGCGCGAGCTGCTGCCGCTGTGCACCGAGGTCATCTGCACGGCCAACGCCAACCCGCGCGCGCTGACGCCGGCGACGCTGCAGTCGCTGTGCCGCCAGCTCGGCGGCCCGCCGGCGCGCACGGTGCCCGATCCGCGCCGGGCGCTGCGCGAGGCCCGCGCCGCGGCCGGGCCCGAAGGGGTGGCGCTGGCCACGGGCTCGATCTACCTGATCGCCGATCTGCTGCGGCCAGAGGGCGCGGCCGGTCGCAGGAGCACGCTGTGACAGCGCGCGGTTGCTCGCCCATTCGACGCGGCCACTTCCGGAGGGGTCCCTCGCGATGAGCGACGACGGCCCGTCCGTGCCGGCCATGATCGCCGCCGTGGCGGTGATCGTCGCCCTCGTGATCCTCGCGTTCTTCGCGCTGGGCTACGGTTTTGGTCGGTTGTTCCTGTGAGCGGGTATCCACGGTGCGGCGGTAACCGCCGCCGCTTGGTCTAGCCTTCGCCCCGTCCCATGCTGCCCATAGGCCTCTTTGGCATCGACAACGAGGGCCTCGACACGGCCGTCAAGCTGCTGATCCTCGTCCTCGTGGTCGTGTGGTTGGCGCTCGTCTACTACACGTACGCCGATGCGCGCCGGCGCATCGCCGACCCGATGCTGGTCGGCTGCGCCACCGCCGCGTCGCTCTTCCCGTTCGTCGGCACGGTCGTCTACATGATCGTGCGACCACCCGAGTACCTCGACGACGTGCGCGAGCGCGAGCTCGAGATGCAGGCGGCCGAGGCGCGGCTGCACTCGCTGAACTACATCCTGTGCCCGCACTGCGACAACGAGGTCGAGAAGGACTTCCTGCGCTGCCCGAACTGCATGCGCAAGCTCAAGGACCCGTGCGTGAGCTGCGGCAAGCCGCTGGACCCGACGTGGCGCATCTGCCCGTACTGCGAGGCGGAGATCCCGGGCGTCACGCCCGCGCCGCGCCGCCGGCGCCGGCGCCGGTCGAGCCCTGAGGAGATCGAGGCCGAGGCGACGGCGTCCTACGAGGCGCCACCCCAGTAACCCCGACGGAAGGCTCTCCCCCCATGGACCGGACTCTCATCCTGGTCAAGCCGGACGCGTTCGCGCGCGGGCTGACCGGCGAGATCATCGCCCGTTTCGAGCGCAAGGGCCTGCGCATCGTCGCGCTCAAGTACATGCAGATGGACGAGGCGCTCGCCCAGCGCCACTACGCCGAGCACGAGGGCAAGCCGTTCTTCGGCGAGCTCGTCGAGTTCATCACCTCGGGCCCGCTCGTCGCCTTCGTGCTCGAAGGCTACGAGGCGGTCGTCGCGGCACGCCAGGTCATCGGGGCGACCAACCCGCTGGAGGCGACCACCGGCTCGATCCGCGGCGACTTCGCGCTGGAGATCGGCCAGAACATGGTCCACGGCTCGGACTCCAACGAGTCGGCGGCGCGCGAGGCCGCGCTGTTCTTCCCCGACCTGCAGTGACCCTCGTGCTCGCCAGCCGCTCGCCGCAGCGGCGGGCGATCCTCGAGCAGCTCGGCGTGCCGTTCGTCGAGCGCCCGGTGGACGTGGTCGAGGAGGACGACGGCGTGCCCGTCGCCATCGCGAGCGAGAACGCGCTGCGCAAGGCGCTGGCCGCCGGCATCGCCGACGGCGAGATCGTCCTCGGCGTCGACACGGTCGTCGCCGTCGAGCTCGAGATCTGGGGCAAGCCCCCCAACGCCGATGCGGCGGCGGAGACGCTGCGGCGGCTGTCGGGCCGCACGCACACGGTGATCAGCGGCGTCGCGCTCGTGCGGCCCGCGGGCGACGTGCAGGCGGCGACCGCGACGACGCGGGTCACCTTCCGGGAGCTCGGCGAGCCGCTCGTGCAGTGGTACGTGGCGACGCGCGAGTGGGAGGGGCGCGCCGGTGGCTACGCCATCCAGGGGCGCGGCGCCGCGCTGGTCGAGAGCATCGAGGGCGACTACCTCAACGTCGTCGGCCTGCCGGTCGCCACCCTCATCGACCTCTGGCCGGGCCTGCTGGCGCTCAGCGCCTGATGGCCGCTTTGCAGCGCATTTTCCGGCTCTCGCGCGCGGGGTCGGCGGCAAGGCGTCCGATACACTGGCCCGACCGCGGCCGCCGGTGCCCTCTCCGCGTGGGCGCCCGCCGGTCTGCGGCCGCACCCGCTCTCTCATATGGGCTTCTTCAGCTACCTCACCGGCTTCGGTGGCCGCGACATGGCGGTCGACCTGGGCACGGCCAACACGCTCGTGTACGTCCGCGGCCGCGGCATCGTGCTCTCCGAGCCGAGCGTCGTGGCCATCGACTCGCGCACCGGTGAGGTGCACGCCGTCGGCATCGAGGCCAAGCGCATGCTGGGGCGCACGCCGGGGACGATCCAGGCCATCCGGCCGCTGAAGGACGGCGTCATCGCCGACTTCGACGTCACCGAGGAGATGCTGCGCCACTTCATCCAGAAGGTGCACCAGAACCGCTGGGCGCACCCGCGCGTGGTGGTCTGTGTTCCGTCGGGCGTGACGGGTGTGGAGAAGCGCGCGGTCGAGGAGGCGTGCCTGAGCGCGGGAGCGCGGCAGGCCTACCTCATCGAGGAGCCGATGGCCGCGGCGATCGGCGCCGGCCTGCCGGTGGGCGAGCCGACCGGCAGCATGGTCGTCGACATCGGCGGCGGGACGAGCGAGGTGGCGGTGATCTCGCTCGGCGGGATCGTCGTGTCGCAGTCGATCCGCGTCGGCGGCGACGAGCTCGACGAATCGATCATCAACTACGCCAAGCGCGAGTACAAGCTGCTCATCGGCCAGCAGACGGCCGAGGAGGTCAAGCTCGAGATCGGCTCGGCGTACCCCATGGAGGAGGAGGTGCAGGCCGAGATCCGCGGCCGCGACATGGTCTCGGGCCTGCCCAAGACCGTCGTGCTCACCTCCGAGGAGATCCGCCAGGCGCTCGAGGAGCCGCTGTCGCAGATCATCGACGCCGTGAAGGAGACGCTCGACCGGACGCCGCCCGAGCTCGCATCCGACATCATGGATCGCGGCATCATGCTGGCCGGCGGTGGATCGCTCCTTCAGGGCCTCGACGAGCGCTTGCGCGAGGAGACCCAGATGCCCGCGCACCTGGCGGAGTCGCCGCTGACGTGCGTGGCAGTGGGCTCGGGCCGCTCGCTCGAGGAGTTCGAGGTCATCCACCGCACGAACAAGAATTCGAGGAACCGTCGCCGCGGCGCTCGCTACTGAGCCCCGCGCGACGTAACCCCACAAAGCTTTGGAGAATCTCTCCGCGTGTACGACAAGACGGTCCGCCGGAGGCGGGTAGTCCTCGGACTGCTCGTCGCCAGCTCCCTGATCCTTCTCACCGCCTACTTCGGTGAGTCCGCCGGCGGCGGGCTGCACTCCGTGCAGCGCGGGGTGCTCGACGTCATCTCGCCGATCCAGGAGGGCGCGAGCAAGGCGCTGAAGCCGATCCGGGACCTCTTCGGGTGGACCGGCGACACGCTCGACGCCAAGGGGCAGCTGAAGGACCTGCGCAAGGAGAACTCCACGCTGCGCGAGCAGGTCATCCGCGAGCAGTCGGCCCTGCGCGAGAACCAGCAGCTCCGCGCGCAGCTCAAGCTCAACGCGACCGCCGAGCTCGGCGACAACGGCCCCGTCGCCGCGCGTGTGATCGGCGAGGACCCGAACCTCTGGTACGACCAGGTCTCGATCGACAAGGGCAGCTCCTCCGGCATCCGCACCAACCAGGCCGTGGTCACCGGGCAGGGCCTCATCGGCAAGGTCACCTTCGTCTGGGCCGGCGGCGCCGTGGTCACGCTCATCACCAACCACAACACGGAAGTCGGCGCGACCGTCATGGAGACCGGCGTGAAGGGCATCGTCGGCGTCGACAACGGCCATCCGACCGAGCTCGTGCTGCAGAGCCTCGCCGGCCAGGACGTCGTCAAGCGCGGCGACACCGTCGTCACCTCGGGCACGCTGTCGCGCGTCGGCAGGTTCCCCTCGCCCTATCCGCGCAACATCCCCATTGGGCGCGTCACGAAGGTCGACAACCCGGGCCAGGATGACCAGCAGGCCCACATCGCGCCGTTCGCCAACCTGCGCCGCCTCGACGTCGTCGAGGTGCTCACGAAGGGCGACGCCACGCCGTGAGGGTCGCCCTCCCGCAACTCATCCTGCGGCTGACGATCGTCGGCGTGCTGACCGTGATCCTGCAGGTCTCGGCCGTGACCCAGCTGGAGATCTTCGGCACGAGCGCCGACCTCGTGCCGCTCGTCATCGCCGCCGTCGGCCTCCTCGCCGGCTCGATGGCCGGCGCCTGCTTCGGCTTCTTCGTCGGGCTGTTCCTCGACCTCGCGCTCGTGCAGACGGTCGGGCTGTCGTCGCTGGTCTTCGTCGGCGTCGGCTACTGGGCCGGGCGCTTCCGTGAGCTTCGCGATCCCCAGAGCGCGCTCGTGCCGCTGGCCGTCGGCGGGGCGGCGACCGCCGCCTCCGCGATCGCCTACTCGCTCATGCAGTTCCTGCTCGGCGTCGACGCGCCCGTCAGCTTCCTGCTCGCGCGCGAGATCCTCGCCACGGTCCTGCTCAACGCGATCATCGCCACGCCGGTGTACGCGATCGTCCGCCGCGCGCTGCTGCCGGCGCTGCCCGAGGACCCGCGCCGGCGCCGGCGCCGCGCCTACACGACCGGCGGCCTGTCGCCGCTCTCGCGCGCATGATCGAGCCCGTACCCACCCAGGACCGGCTTCCGCCGATCACGCCGCAGCTGGCGCTGCGGATCGCCATGCTCGGCGGCATCGCGTTCGTGCTGTTCGCGATCATCTTCTTCCGCCTGTGGTACCTGCAGGTGCTCTCCGGCGACCAGTACCTGCAGCAGGCGCGCAACAACCGCGTGCGCGAGCTGCGCGTCCAGGCGCCGCGGGGGAACATCCTGGACCGCAACGGCAACGTGCTCGTCGAGAACCGCGCGGCGACGGTCGTCGAGCTCAACCCCGAGTCGCTGCCCGTCGCCGAGCGCGACGCCGCCGCGACCTGGGGGCAGAAGATGACGGCGCGCTCCAGGCGCCCGAAGGGCAAGCGCGGGCCGCTCGTCCCGATCCCGGTGCCCGCGACGCCGCACCTGGCCGAGCGCTTCAAGAGCCTCGCGCGCGTGCTGGGGATGTCGCCGCGGACGATCCAGATCCGCGTGGTGCGCTCGCTGGCGACGCTGCCCTACGCCAACGTGACCGTCAAGGTCGACGTCGACGCGCCACAGCGCAACTACCTGGTGGAGCACGACGAGGGCTTCCCCGGCGTCGACGTCCAGCAGCGCTTCCTGCGCCGCTACCCGCAGGGGACCATCGCCGCGCAGCTCGTGGGCAGCATCGGCGAAGTCAATCGCCACGAGCTGCGGATGAAGCGCTTCAAGGGCATCAGGCAGGGCACGGTGGTCGGGCAGGGCGGCCTGGAGTGGGCCTATGACCAGTACCTGCGCGGGATCGACGGCTCGACCAAGGTCAACATCGACGCGCTCGGGCGGCCGAAGGGCGTCGCGACCGGCCGCAACCCGGTGGCCGGGCGCTCCGTGCAGACGACGCTCGACTCCGGCCTGCAGCGCACCGGCGAGCAGTATCTGCGCCAGGTCATCGACCAAGGGCCCGGCACCGCCGGTGGCTTCGTCGCGCTCGACCCGCGCGACGGCTCCGTGCTGGGGCTCGGCTCCTACCCGACGTTCAAGCCGTCGATCCTGTCGCGGCCGCTGTCGCCGTCGGCCTTCGAGCGGCTCACCAGCGACAAGTACGGCGCGCCGCAGTTCAACCGCGCGGTCGGCGGCTCCTATCCGACCGGCTCGACCTTCAAGCCGATCACGGCGCTGGCGGCGATGAGCACCGGCTTGATCCAGCCGGGCGAGGTCATCGACGACAACGGCTGCATCAAGCTCGGCACCGCCGGCCAGACGGCCTGCAACGCAGGACACCAGGCGCTCGGCCCGGTCAACATGACCAGCGCGCTGTCGAAGTCCTCGGACGTGTACTTCTACACGATGGGCCAGCGCCTGAACTACCTCAGCGGCCAGCCGCTGCAGAAGTGGGCGAAGCGGCTCGGGCTCGGGCACACGACGGGCATCGACGTGCCCGGCGAGTTCGGCGGAACGATTCCCGACGCCGCCTGGCGCGAGCGCCTCAACGAGAAGGAGATCCGCTGGGAGAAGAAGGGCCACCGCTGCTGCCTGTACTCCGACAAGCGCCCGTGGACGGAGGGTGACGAGGTCAACCTCGCGGTCGGCCAGGGCGACCTGCAGGCCACGCCGCTGCAGATGGCCGTCGCCTACGCGACGATCGCCAACGGCACCCACCGCGTGCGCCCGCACCTCGGCGAAGCCGTCGAGGATGCCGGCGGGCGGCTGCTGCAGCGCATCGAGGCCGGCGCGTCCGACCGGGTCAAGGTCGATCCCACCGCGCGCCAGACGATCCTCGACGGCCTGCACCAGGCCACGGTCGACGGCACGTCCGCCGACGTGTGGAAGGGCTGGCCGCAGAAGCGCTACCCCGTGTTCGGCAAGACCGGCACGGCCCAGCGCAACGGCCAGCCCAACGACCAGTCGTGGTACGTGTGCTTCGTCAACGACCCGGTGCGGCCGATCGTCGTCGCGGTCACGGTCGAGAACGGCACCTGGGGCGCCACCGCGGCGGCGCCGATCGCCCGGACGATCGTGTCGAAGTGGTACGGGCAGAAGATCAAGTTCGTCGTCGGGGACTCGCACACGCGCTGACATGGCGCCCCCTTCCGTGACAACCCCGATCCGCGACGTCGACGACGTCCCGGCCGCCGCGCCCGCGCGCCCCATCGGGCTGTCGCTGCCCTTCGACCCGATCCTGCTGCTGGCCGTCTTCGGGCTGTGCGCGGCATCGCTCGTCGTCCTCACCGGGGCGACGGCCGACGACATCCCCGGCGATCCGCACTACTACGTCAACCGCCAGGCGATCTACTTCGGCGTCGGCCTCGTGCTCGCCGCCGTGCTGGCGCGGATCGACTACTCGCGGCTGCGCGAGACCAAGTACGTCGTCTACGGCATGCTCATCGCCGGGATCCTCGCGGTCCAGGCGGCGGGCACCGCCGCGCGCGGCTCGCGCCGCGCCATCGACGTGGGCTTCTTCTCCTTCCAGGCGTCCGAGTTGGGCAAGGTCCTGCTCGTCGTCGCGTTGTCGGCCTTCGTGGTCGACCGCTCACGCTCGATCCAACGTCGCGACACAACGGTCCGGGTCATGCTGCTCACGCTGATCCCGGCCGTGCTGGTCATCGTCCAGCCCGACCTCGGATCGGGCCTGGTCTACATCGTCATCGGCCTGGCGGTGCTCTTCATGGCCGGCACCAGCTGGCGCCACTTCGCCGCGCTGTTCGCGCTGGCCGCGGTGGCGCTCACGCTCACCCTCGTGGTCGCGCCGAAGGTCGGCGTGACCGCCCTGCACGGCTACCAGAAGGACCGCCTGACGGCCTTCCTGAACCCGACGGACAACCCCGCCAAGCAGGGCTACCAGCAGAACCAGTCGCGCATCGCCATCGGCTCGGGCGAGAAGACCGGCCGCGGCAGCCACGCGACGCAGACGAAGTACAACTTCCTGCCCGAGCACCACACCGACTTCGTCTTCGCCGTCGTCGGCGAGCGCTTCGGGTTCATCGGAGCGGCCTTCGTGCTCTCCATGTACGCCCTGCTCATCTGGAGGGGGCTGCGCATCCTGACGATCGCCAAGAACCTGTTCGGCGCGCTCATGGCCGGCGGCATCGTGGCTATGCTCCTATTCCAGGTCTTTGTCAACGTGGGCATGACCATCGGGATCATGCCCATCACCGGCATCCCCCTGCCGCTGCTGTCGTACGGGGGGTCATCGGTGCTCACAACTTTCCTGGCCGTCGGCCTGCTGCAGTCGATCTACGCGCAAGGGCGCGCGTCGGCTGCCACCAAGGGCCGCGTCCTGGCTCTCTAGGAGAACGACTCTCGAATGAAGAAGCAAGTACTGGTCAGCGTCGATCGCGGTGAGACCCGCGTCGCGCTGCTCGAATCAACCGGCACGCCGAGTGCCGCCAAGTCTCCTCGCCGGCGCGGCAAGAACCCCGCCGCCGGCTACCGCGTCGCCGAGCTGTACTTCGAGCGCCGCGGCAACCGCTCCATCGTGGGCAACATCTACAAGGGCAAGGTCGACAACGTCCTGCCCGGCCTCGAGGCCGCCTTCGTCGACATCGGCCTCGACAAGAACGGCTTCCTGCACGTCGACGAGATCGTGCTGCCCGGCGTCGAGACGCCCCGCCGCGGCCGCGGCAAGGACGGCGGCAAGAAGATCACCGACCTGCTCAAGCCCGGCCAGGAGGTCGTGGTGCAGGTCGTCAAGGACCCGCTGAAGACCAAGGGCGCGCGGCTGTCGATGGAGCTGACCATCGCCGGGCGCTACATGGTCTACACGCCCACGGGCGAGGGCGTCGGCGTCTCCAAGCGCCTCGACGACAAGGAGCGCGAGCGCCTGCGCCGCGAGGCCCGCGGCCTCGACCTGCAGGGCGGCGGCGCGATCGTCCGCACCGCCGCCTCGGGCGCCAAGCGCGCCGACTTCGAGCGCGAGATGCAGTACCTGTTCAAGCTCCACGAGGTCCTGCAGAAGCGCGTCGAGGAGGCGACCGCGCCGGCGCTCGTCTTCCAGGAGGCGGACCTCTCGGTGCGCGTCGTGCGCGACATCTTCTCCGCGGACTTCGAGCGCGCGCTCGTCGACGACGAGAAGCAGCACCACCGCCTGGTGTCGTTCTTCACGCGCACCGCGCCCGAGCTGGTCGACCGCGTCGAGCTCTACCGGGACTCCACGCCGCTGTTCGAGGCCTACGGCGTCGAGGACGTCATCTCCGGCCTCGTCTCGCGCCGCGTTGACCTGCCCTCCGGCGGCTACCTGATGATCGACTACGCCGAGGCGCTGACCGTCATCGACGTCAACTCCGGCTCGTTCGTCGGCCGCGGCAAGCAGGCCCGGCTGGAGGACACGATCACGCGCACCAACCTCGAGGCCGCCGAGGCGGTCGTCAACGAGCTGCGCCTGCGCGACATCGGCGGGATCATCGTCATCGACTTCATCGACATGGCGCGCGCCAAGAACCGCGACGCCGTGCTGAAGACGCTGCGCAAGACGCTCGACGAGGACCGCACCAAGACCTTCACCGCCGAGATCTCCAAGCTCGGCCTCGTCGAGATGACGCGCCAGAACGTCACCGAGGGCGTGCGCGAGATCATGACCCGCCGCTGCCCGACCTGCGACGGCGACGGCGTCGTGCTCTCCGAGGAGACGGTGGCGATCGAGTTCGAGCGCAACATGCGCGAGCTCGCGGCGCGCGCCCCGCGCAAGGTCGAGGCGTTCCTCGTGCGCATGAACCCGCACGTCTCCTCGCAGTTCACCGGCAACGGCGCGCGCGTGCTGCACCAGCTCGAGGCCGACACCGGCAAGCACTTCCACTTCACCGGCTCCGAGGGCCTGCCGCTCGACCACTTCGACGTGGTCCTGGAGGGCTCCGACGAGGACGTCCGCGAGGAGGCGATCCCGTTCCGCGCAGGCGACGAGGTCCTCGTCACCATCGTCGAGCCGCACATGTACAACGTCGACGACGCGGTCGCGAAGGTCGACGGCTACATCATCTCGGTGGCCGAAGGCGGCGCGCACGTCGGCGAGAAGCGCCTGGTGCGCATCGAGGAGGCGGGCCGCACGTCGGCGACCGCCGTGCTCGTCGAGGGCCAGGAGCGCTCCGCGAACGGCGCCAAGGCGGCGTCCAAGGCGGCCGCCAAGAAGCCCGCGCGAGCCTCGCGCGCGAAGGCGCAGCCCAAGGAGGCGCCGGCCAAGGCGGAGGCGGACGCCCCCGACGACGCGGCCGCCGCGGACGAGGATGCCGTAGAATCCACACCTCGGCGCCGCGGCCGCAGAGGCGGACGGCGCCGTTCCGCTGCCAAGGCGGAAGCGACCTCAGACTGAGAACGACCATGTACGCGATCGTGAAGACCGGCGGCAAGCAGTACCGCGTCGAGAAGGGCCAGACCCTGCTCGTCGAGCGGCTGCCCGACGATGCCGGCGCCACCGTCTCGCTCGAGCCGATCCTCTTGCGCTCCGACGACGTCGTCTTCGACGCCGACGGGCTGGCGAAGGTCAAGGTCGACGCGAAGGTCGTCGAGCACGTGCGCGGCGAGAAGCTGCGCGTGTTCAAGTTCAAGCCCAAGCGCGGCTACAAGCGCCGCACCGGCCATCGCCAGGAGCTGACCCGGATCGAGGTCACCGAGATCAAGCAGCTCTCGCGCAAGCCGCCGGCCAAGAAGGCGGCGCCGAAGGACGAGGCGCCCGCCGCCGACGCAGCCGACAAGGAGGCCGGCGGCTCCGCCGCCACGACCCAGGAGGCCGGCGGCTCCGCCGCCACGACCCAGGAGGCCGACGAGTAATGGCACACAAGAAGGGCCTCGGCTCCTCCCGCAACGGCCGCGACTCCAACGCCAAGCGCCTGGGCGTGAAGGTCTTCGCCGGCCAGGTCGTCACCGGCGGCGAGATCATCGTCCGCCAGCGTGGCACGCGCTTCAAGCCCGGCGCCGGCGTCGGCATCGGCAAGGACGACACCCTTTTCGCCCGTGCCGCCGGCACGGTGCAGTTCGTCGAGGGCCGCCGCGGGCGCGTCGTCAGCGTGCTGCCCGACGACGCGCAGTAGCCCTCACTCGTCCTGCGCGAGCTCGTCGTCGTGCTCGCGCATGGCCTCTTCGGCGCGGTCGACCTTGTCGTCGTTGTCGTCGGGGCCCTCTCCGCGCTGCGCGCGCTCGCGGGCGACCGCCTCGCGGGCGCGCCGCAGCGCCTCCTGCGGGTCGGGCTGCCCGCCGCCCCGCTCTGATCGCTGGAAGCGTCCCATCCCTCGAGGCTACCCCGACTGGGCGGTGGGGCGTATGAGGATCTCGTTGACGTCGACGTGCGGCGGCTGCTCGATCGCGTACATGACGGTGCGGGCGATGTCGTCGGGCTCCAGGCGCCCCTCACCGGGGTTGTCGAAGAAGGGCGTGTCGACCATGCCGGGCTCGATCAGCGTGACGCGGATGCCCGTTCCGTCGACGTCCTGGCGCAGCGATTCGCCCATCCCGGTGACGGCCCACTTGGTCGACGAGTAGAGGCTGCCCACGATCGCCCGTCGCCCGGCGACCGAGCCGGTCAGCAGGATGTGGCCGGTCGTCTCCTGCAACGCCGGCAGCGTCGCGCGGATCGTGTAGGCCGCGCCGAGCACGTTGGTGAGCACCATCTCGCGCCAGTGCTCGGGCGTATCGGCGAGGAACCCGCGGGCGGCGCCGAACCCGGCGTTGGCGAAGGCGACGTCGATGCGGCCGAAGCGCTCGAGCGTCGTCGCAACCAGCGCCTCCTGCTGATCCCACTCGGTCACGTCGCAGCCGACCGCGATCGCGCGCTCGTCGCCACCGAGCTCGTCGGCGAGGGCCTGCAGCCGGTCGACCGAGCGGGCCGCGAGCGCGAGCCGGAACCCGGCCTGCGCGGCCCGGCGCGCGGTGGCCGCGCCGATGCCCGAGCTCGCGCCGGTGATGAGCAAGACCTTGTCGCCGTCGGCCATGGGTGGGTCCTTTCTACGATGGGCTCTCTCACATGCTCTACGACAAGGCGCGCATCTTCGTACAGGGCGGCGCCGGCGGGGATGGCTGTCGCTCGTTCCGCCGGGAGGCCCACGTGCCGCGCGGCGGCCCCGACGGCGGCGACGGCGGCCGCGGCGGCGACGTCGTGCTGCTCTGCGATGACTCGCTGCGCGACCTGCAGTCGTTCAAGCGCAAGGCGCACTACAAGGCGCGCCGCGGCGGCCACGGCCAGGGCGCGCTGCGCCACGGGGCGGAGGGCGGCGACCTGGTCGTGCGCCTCCCGCCCGGCACGCAGGCGGTCGACTGGGAGGGCACGGCCTACGACCTCGTCGTTCCCGGCGCCCGCGTCGTGCTCGCCCGCGGCGGCTCCGGCGGGCGCGGCAACAAGCGCTTCGCGACCGCCACGCGCCAGGCCCCGCACTTCGCCGAGCGCGGGCTGCCCGGGCAGGAGGGCTGGGTCGACCTGCGCCTCAAGCTGCTGGCCGACGTCGGCCTCGTCGGGTTGCCCAACGCCGGCAAGTCGTCGCTGCTGTCGCGCCTGACGCGCGCGGCCCCGAAGGTCGCCGACTACCCGTTCACGACCCTCGAGCCCGTGCTCGGCACGCTGGACTCCGACGATCGCCAGCTCGTGCTCGCCGACATCCCGGGGCTGATCGAGGGCGCGAGCGAGGGCGCCGGCCTCGGCCACGACTTCCTGGCTCACGTCGAGCGCACGCGCCTGCTCGTGCACGTGCTGGACCTCGCGCCGCTGGACGGCTCGGATCCCGTCGCCAACTGGGAGACGATCGAGCGCGAGCTGGCGGCCCACGACGCGCGCCTCGCGGCGCTGCCGCGCGTGCTGGCGCTGTCGAAGGCCGATCTGGTCACGCCGGACGTCGCGGCCGGCGCCGCTGACGCGTGGCGCGCCCGGCTGGCGGAGGACGTGCCGGTGATCGTGACCTCCAGCGCCACGCGCATCGGCCTCGACGAGCTCGCCGGCGAGCTGCGGCGCAGCGTCCCGGTCGAGGCGCCGCGGCCGGTCGACGAGCTCGCCGCCGAGGAGGAGCTCGCCGAGCACCGCGTGTTCCGGCCGGCGGCCGAGCGCGGGTGGCGCGTGGAGTCGACGGGCGAGCGCGCGTTCCGCGTCAGCGGCGCCCCGGTCGAGCGCCTCGTCGCGCGCTTCGACCTCGACAACGACGAGGCGCTGGCCCACATCGAGCGCCGCCTGCACCGCATGGGCGTCGTCCGCGCGCTCGAGGCCGCGGGCTTCGAGCCGGGCGACGACGTCGAGATCGCCGGCGTCGTCTTCGAGCTGGACCCGGGATAGCCTGCCCGGAGCATGGCCCGCTACGTCGTCAAGCTCGGTTCGAGCGTGGTCGCCGAGGACTCGGGCGCGCTGCGCGCCGAGGTGCTCGCGCGCGTCTGCGACGACGTGGCCGAGCGCCACCGCGCCGGCGACGACGTCATCATGGTCACCTCGGGGGCGATCGCGCGCGGGATCCAGGTCATGGGGCTGGCGGTGCGCCCGACGGCGATCGAGGACCTGCAGGCCGCGAGCGCCGTCGGCCAGGGCAAGCTCTACCGCGTCTACGACGAGCTGCTGCGCGAGCGCGGCCTGATGAGCGCGCAGGTCCTGCTCACGTTCTTCGACATGAGCGCGCGGGCCAACTACCTCAATGCCCGCCAAACGCTGCGCCGGCTGCTCGACTGGCGCGTCGTGCCGGTCATCAACGAGAACGACACCACGACCACCGACGACATCTCGTTCGGCGACAACGACTTCCTCGCCGCGCAGGTCGCGATCCTGATCGGCGCCCAGCTGCTCGTCCTGCTCACCGACACCGACGGGCTCTTCACCGCCGATCCGCGCGCCGACCCGTCGGCGCGGCTCGTCGGCGAGGTCAGCGACTTCGCGGGCCTCGACGCGGTCGAGATCGGTCACGCCACCTCGCCGCTGGGCTCGGGCGGCATGCGCTCGAAGGTCGTCGCGGCCGAGATGGCGACCGCCGCCGGCATCCCGGCCGTGATCTGCAACGGCCTCGACGACACCGCGCTGCGCACGGTGCTCGGCGGGGGCGCGTCGGGCACGCGCTTCGCCGCGCAGGAGGCCCGCTATTCCTCCTTCAAGCTGTGGCTGCGCTACGCGAAGCCGTCACACGGCACGGTCGTCATCGACGCGGGCGCCGCGCGCGCCCTGCGCGACGGCGGGACCTCGCTGCTGCCGGTGGGCATCGTCGACGTGCGCGGCGGCTTCGACGCCGGCGACGCCGTCCACGTGGCCGAGGGCGAGCGGCTGATCGGCAAGGGGATCTGCAACTACTCGGCCGTCGAGCTGCGCCGCGTGATGGGGATGAAGAGCCCGCAGGTGCGCGAGGTCCTGCCGCGGGCGACCGAGGAGGCCGTGCACCGCGACTACTTCGTGCTCGTCTGAGCCCGGGCCGCGGCCCGCACTCCCGGGCGCGGCGCGCGACGTATCAGGCGCCGCCTGCCGCAGTTCAGTATCAATATGCGCGCATTGTTGGGGGCGTCGCACAGGATGGTCCCTACGGCGCGTTGTTCCGTCGGCTGAGGCCGGTGTTCGACTTGGTGAAGGGGGTTGCGATGAGATCCTTTGCGGCTGTGACGGCGTGCGTCGCCGCGTCTTGCGCGCTTGCCAGCACGGCGAGCGCTTCCACCGTTTCGGTGAGCAGGTCGGGCGTGATGCGCCTGGCCGCGGGGTGGGGCGAGGTCAACCACGTCACGCTGCGTGAGGCCGGCGTGCCCGGCGGTCTGGTCTACACGGTCGGCGATACGGCCGGCGTGCACGCGGCTGTCGGATGCACGCAGGTGGCACCGACGCAGGCGCAGTGCCTGATCGGTCAGGTATCCGACCCGACGCTCGGCGGGCGCGTCATCGATCGCGTCGTCCTCGATCTGGGCGACCGCAACGACACGTCCGACGTCCTGACCTTCGACATCCTCGCCTCGGTCGAGGTACGCGGCGGCTTCGGAGACGACACGCTCACGGGCGGCGCGGAGGTGCCGACGACCGGCGCCTACGAGGCGCACGGCGGCCCCGGCGACGACGTCATCGACCAGGTCGCGACGAACGGCGGTCCCGTCGACGTCGACGGTGGCTTCGGCGACGACACGCTGTCGACGACCGGCACCATCGGCACGGGCTCGGTCCGCGGCGGGCCGGGCGCGGACACGCTGACGATCAGCGGCTTCGTCTCCGCGACGATCGACGGCGGATCGGGTCCCGACGTCATCAAGGGCGTCGAGCTCAACGGCCGCGAGCCGGTCATCGGTCCGACCATCCTCGGCGGCTTCGGCCGAGACACGATCGACGGCCTCGGTGCCGCCTCGATCGACTGCGGGCCCGGCCTCGACTCGTTCGTCGTGTACGCCGGACAGACCGCGACGGGCTGCGAGACGCCGCTGCCGTGATCGGCTGCGTTAGCGGGCGGTCGCCGCCGAGGGTGGCGACCGTCCTGCGTTTGCGCGGGCTGGCCGCTCCGCCGCGCTCTCCGATCGCTCCGCCCGCGCGGCCTGATCGCTCCGCCGCCGCGGCGCGGCCGCTCCGCCCGCGCGGCGTGATCGCTCCGCCGCCGCGGCGCGGCCGCTCCGTCCGCGCGGCGTGATCGCTCCGCCGCCGCGGCGCGGCCGCTCCGCCCGCGGCCTGATCGCTCCGCCGCCGCGGCGCGGCCGCTCCGCCCGCGGCCTGATCGCTCCGCCGCCGCGGCGCGGCCGCCTGTTCTTGGTGTAATAGGTCGATGGCCACCACCGCCCCGCCGGTCGCCACGACCGCCGCACCGTCGGTCGCCGAGCTGTGCCTCGCCGCCCGCGACGCCTCGCGCGCGCTCGCCGCGCTGCCGACCGGCGTCAAGGACGCCGCGCTGCACACGATCGCCGATGCGCTCGAGGCGCGCACGCCGGAGATCCTCGAGGCCAACGCCCGCGACATGGAGGCCGGCCGCGAGGCCGGGCTCGATGCGGCGCTGCTCGATCGTCTCGCCCTGGATGCCGGGCGCGTGCGCGCGATGGCCGACGGCGTGCGCGCGATCGCCGCGCTGCCCGATCCGGTGGGGGAGGTCATCGACGGTGGGCGGCTGCCCAACGGGCTCGACGTGCGCAAGGTGCGCGTCCCGCTCGGCGTGGTCGCCGTGGTCTACGAGGCGCGCCCGAACGTCACGATCGACGCCGCCGCGCTGTGCCTGAAGTCGGGCAACGCCATCGTCCTGCGCGGCTCGTCGTCGGCCGCGCACTCCAACGCGGTGCTGGCATCGGTCGCGGCCGACGCCGCGGTGGGCGCGGGCGTGCCCGACGGCGCGATCGTGCTCGTCGCCGGCGGCGGCCGCGCGGAGCTGGCCGAGCTCGCCACGCAGGAGGGCGTCGTCGACCTCATCGTCCCGCGCGGCGGCGAGGGGCTGAAGGCCGCGCTGAAGGGCGTCGCGACGGTGCCGGTCATCTACGCGGCGTCGGGCAACTGCCACGTCTACGTCGATGCCAGCGCGAATCTGGACGCGGCGGAGCGGATCGTCGTCAACGCGAAGACGCAGCGGCCGGGCGTGTGCAACGCGGCGGAGACGCTGCTCGTGCACTCGCACGTCGCGCCGACCTTCCTGCCGCGCGTGCTCAGGGCGCTGCGCGAGGCCGGCGTCGAGTTGCGCGTCGATGGCCGTGCGCACGCGCTGTCGGGCGAGGCCCTCGCCGGAACGCTGGCCGACGCGACCGACGAGGACTGGGACACGGAGTTCCTCGCGCTCATCCTCGCCGTCGGCGTGGTCGACTCGGTCGACGAGGCGATCGCCCACGTCAACGCGCACGGCTCGGGCCACTCGGAGGCGATCGTGACCGACAGCGCCGCGGCGGCCCGCGCGTTCGAGCGCGGCGTCGATGCCGCCTGCGTCTACGTCAACGCCTCGACGCGCTTCACCGACGGCGGTGAGTTCGGGATGGGGGCCGAGATCGGCAACTCGACGCAGAAGCTGCACGCCCGCGGCCCGATCGGGCTGCGCGAGCTGTGCACGTTCAAGTACGTCATCAACGGGGACGGCCACGTCAGGACCTGACGCGTCCGGCGCCGCGGAGTCGAGGTCCGCGCCGCGCCGCTCGGCCTGCCGCGGCACGTGCCGCCCGGTCGACCACCGCGCGTGCCGCTCAGCCGACCACGACGCCCGCCGCTCAGCCGACCACGACGCCCGCCGCTCAGCCGACCACGACGCCCGCCACGCAGCCGACCACATGGCCTTCACACATGGGTGACATCGGGATCCTGGGCGGGACGTTCAATCCGCCGCACATGGGTCATCTCGTGATGGCGCAAGAGGCGGTCGACCAGCTCGGCCTCGATCGCGTCGTGTTCATGCCGGTGGCGGTGCCGCCGCACAAGGAGGCGCGCGAGGACCCCGGCGCCGATGCGCGCGTCGAGCTGTGCCGGCTCGCGGTGGGCGATGACGACCGTCTCGAGGTGTCGACCCTGGAGGTCGATCGGGGCGGCGCGTCCTACACGGTCGATACCCTGAGGACGTTCCATGACCTCGAAGCAGAGCACGACCTGATCTTCATCGTCGGCGGTGACATGGCCCAGAGCCTTCCGGCGTGGCGCGAGCCCGAGGCGATCCTCGCGCTCGCGCGGCTCGCGGTCGCCGAGCGCGAAGGGGTGCGCCGCGACGACATCGCCCGTCGCCTGGAGCCGTTGCACGCCGGCGATCGCGTCCTGTTCTTCGACATGCCGAGGATCGACGTCTCGTCCTCGGCCATTCGCCGCCGCGTCGCCGAGGGGCGGCCGATCCGGTACCTCGTGCCGGACGCGGTCGCCGCAGCGATCGCCGAGCGCGGTCTGTACAGACAAGCAGCGGGGAGGCCTGCCGCATGACCCTGAGCCCCGAGCGGCTCGCCATCACCATCGCCGCCCACGCGGCGGACCGCAAAGCGATCGACATCGTCGCCCTCGACCTGCGCCAGGTCGCGGGGTACACCGACTTCTTCGTCATCTGCTCGGGCAACACCGATCGCCAGACGAAGGCGATCCACGATGCCATCCACCAGGGGCTGAAGAAGAGCCACGGCCTGCTGCCACGGCGCGTCGAGGGCGTCTCGGAGGCTCGCTGGGTGCTGATGGACTACCTCGACGTCGTCGTCCACGTCTTCACTCCGGAGACGCGCGACTTCTACCGGCTGGAGTCGCTGTGGGGCGACGTCCCCCGCCGCGACTTCGACCCCGAGGCGCTGCTGGCAGAGCTGCCGGCGAGCACGGCGGCAGGCTGACGGTCGCCAGCGGCCGGCGCCCGGCGTCGTTGACGCGGGCCCAGGAAGGCTCGGCCGCACGTGTGCGGCGCAGCCGAGCCTCCGGGCTCCGGATGCCGGAGCGACCGCCGCGAGACCGATCCAGCGCGCGGTCCCGGGTGGCATACACAGGTCGCTGGCCGCGCGCCCTGGTCGATCGACCAGGGGCGGGGGCCGACAGCGCGCTGCGGCGACCCTCGACACGACAAGAGGCCGCCCGCGGGCGGCCTCTTGATCAAGTGGAGCTAGCCGGGCTCGAACCGGCGACCTCCTGCATGCCATGCAGGCAGCAGTCCACCTTGAATTTGGCTTGTTTGCAGCGCACTTTGGCCTCGGGCGACCGGGTCTGCGGCCGTGCTGTTTCACCCAATTTCCGAACGTTTCCGATGGGATCGAGCCAAAGACCGCAGCCTTTGGCCCGATCCGCCAAGTAGTCACGGCCACGGGCGGGCGGGACACTCGCGTGCGGCCGCTCGCCCCGCCTGCGACCGGAGCCGCGCTCGCCGCACGCGCCGCCTTGGCCGAAGGCGGTCCCCGGCGCGGCCCCCGATCTCTTCGTCATGACTACATCGCGTCAGCATCCCGGTCGCCCACCCGGGCGACCAGCGACGCCATGAGACGGCTCGCCTCGTCCTCCTCCGGATGCCACTGGACTCCAAGCGCGAACGTGCGCGACGGGTCTTCGATCGCCTCCACCAGCCCGTCGCCGGCGCGGCCGCTGACGAGGAAGTTCGGCCCGACGCGATCGACCGCCTGATGATGATGCGAATCAACGACGGGGTGCTCGTCGCCCGCCGCGCGCGCAGCAAGCGATCCCGGCGCCAACACGACACGGTGGCGTGTGAACTCTCCTTCCCGGCGA
>CAVXTB010000012.1:0-299356 GCA_963764585.1 uncultured Actinomycetes bacterium | reverse complement strand
CCGGCAGGTCCAGCAGCGGGTGATGTTCGGCGTGAACCCCTGGTTGAGGTCGCCGTTGGGGCCCGACGGGAAGATCTCCGGCATCGCGCCGGGCTGCTCATCCGGGGTGCCGCCCGTGGCCGGCTCATCGAACATCGTCTCGGCGTTGGCATGGGTGTAGCGCTGCTGCTCGTCGTTGCCCAGCCGACCGTAGTTGCCCTCGCCGACCGCCTGGATGCCGGTCCCCAGCGAGAAGATGCTGAACTCGCCGGTGCCGGTGGGCCCGCCGCCGCAGCCGGTATGGAAGAGACCCAGGCTTCCGGGCCGGGCACCGCTGAAGCACGAGTTCTCGCGCCCGGCGAGCGCCGTGGTCCCGTGGTCGTACGAGGCCAGCCCCGGCGTCGTCTGGTCGTCCTTGTTGAGCTCGGCCTCCATCGGGATCTGGCCGATCCAGTGCTTCTGGAAGGACTGGACGTTGCCGGGGTCGGTCAGCGAGTCGGCGTACTGGGCGGCCGCGGCGTCCCACCACGTGGCCTCGAACTGCTGGCGCAGCTTGCGCGCGAGATTGGACGCCCAAGCTGCCGCCGCGCCGTCGTGCCTGGAGCGCGCCATGTCGGCGAAGTCCAGCAGCGAGCGCAGGTAGTAGACGCCGTTGTCGAGCTTCTCGGGGCCCATGCCCTCGCGCTCGACGTTGCCCGAGCCCTCCGGCCACCCGTCGCGGTCGACGTCGAGCTTGCGATCGACGACCTGCAGGTTGCGCTTGGCGAAGTCGTACATCTCGTCGCGGAACCGGTTGTCGCCCGTCCAGCGCCAGATGAGCGCGACCGCGCTCGGGAACTTGACCGTCTCGTCGGTGTTGAAGTCGTTCGTGCCGGTCGGGCTCACCGAGTCGTGGCCGTACCAGATCGATCCGTCGGTCACCGCCTCGTGGACGACGATCCCGGAGCGGTCGTTGAGAACGTCGGAGATGTCGCGCAGGGCGCGCAGGTGGTCCTTGGCGACCTCGAACTGCCCGAGCGAGACGGCGGCGAAGTTCGTGTACTCGCCGTCGGTGGCGAACAGCCACGGGTAGTCGGGGAAGCCCGCGCCGAAGAAGCGCACGCGATCCACCGTGCCCAGCGGGTCCGGGAACTGCTTGCCCTGGTTGGTCCAGCGGACCTGGAGGTTCGACGCGGTCTGGGTCAGGTCGGCGAGGTTCTGCTTGCCCCAGTCGACCGCGTCCTGCAGCAGCTTGTCGCCGGGCAGCGAGAGCTGCGACCAGCTCGCCAGCCGGCCGCGCGCGGCGATCTTGTCAGCCAGCTCGCCGGGGGGGTCCTTCAGCGCGGCCGCGAGCTCCGACTGGGCTTCGCTCGGGCTCTTGTCCGAGCCGGCCACGGCGACCCACAGGGTCTTCGTCGCGCCGGCCGGGACGGTCACGTCGTAGCGCAGCTCACCGCCGGTCCCCTTGCCGAACGGGCCGTCGTCGCAGGCACTCGGCGGCGAGGTCCCGTCGTCGCCGGCGCACTTAGTGCCGGGCTGCGGCCCGCGGAACGCGCCGCCGGTCGCCTCCGCGTTACCGGAGGTCGGCGTCTGGTTGGCGGCCACGAGCGCCGTGTAGTGGTGCTCGGGAGCGCCGGGCAGCGCGCCGTCGTCGGTGAACCTCAGGGCGCCGTCGACGAACGCGCCGTGATCGGTGAGGTTGTCGCTGGCGTTCGGCGTCACGCCGCCGAACCCCCACGGATAGGCGCCCATCAGCTCGGAGTGCGCGTCGACCTTCACCGTCGTCGTCTTGGCGCTCGATCCCGGGTTGGTCATCTGCAGCCCGAAGAGCACGGCGCGCCGGCCATCGGGGGCGACGTCCGTGCGCTGCAGCTGCAGGCCGTCGGCGTCGGGCAGGGTGTAGCGCGTGTAGCCGTAGCCGCTCGAGAACTTCGTGGCCTGGCCGACCCACTGGTCGCCAACGCCGAACCACACGCCGTCGACGAGCTTCAGCGGCGGGGTCCACACGCCGCCCATCTCGCCGGTGATGTGCCAGCCGTTGGCATAGAAACGGCCATCCTCGAAGCCGACCGCATAGGCGTGGTCGCCGGCCGCCACTTCGCGGCGGTCCTGCAGGCGGTTGGACACGGACAACTCGGGCGTCGCGGCCTGGGCCGCGGTGGCGCCGATGAGGACGGCAACGGCCCCCGCTGCCAAAGCTCGGGCGGTGCGCACGGATTCACCTCCGGGGTGGGACAGGACTCCCCTGCGAGATCCTCCATACCCCGAGCCGCACGCCCGAATCCTGAGTTGCGCAGCTCTCAGGATCCGCGCGCCGCGGACATGGGATCCGCGGGCGCGGTGCTTTCCGGTGTCACCGGAAAACGCCCACGCGCCCGGCGCGATTCGAACGCGCGACCTTCCGCTCCGGAGGCGGACGCTCTATCCACTGAGCTACGGGCGCCTGCGGCGGGGAGTGTATCGGCGCGCGCCGACCCCCCTGCCGGCATTTGCGCGCGTCACAGCGCCGCGACCGGCCTGCCGCGGCGCTCGCGGGCGCGGCGCCGGAGCTTGAGCGTCACGCGGACGCCCTCCAGCGACACGGCAAGCGACATCTTCGACTCGCCGGCGATCCGCTCGCTGAAGACGAAGGGGACCTCCTCGATGCGCTTGCCCATGAGGTAGGTCAGCTGCGTCGTCTCGACCTGGAAGGCGTAGCCGGTCGAGAGCATCGAATCGAAGTCGATGGCGGCCAGCGTGCTCGCCCGCCACAGCTTGAAGCCACCGCTGAGGTCGTCGAAGGGCAGGCCGAGGACGAGCTTCGAGCCCGTGCAGCCGACGCGGCTGAGCGCGCGGCGCGCCTTCGACCAGCCGGCGGTGCCGCCGCCGGGCATGTAGCGGTTGCCGAGCACGAGGTCGGCCTCGCGCGCGTCGAGCACGGCGAGCATCTCGGCGAGCTTCTCGGGCGGGTGGGAGAGGTCGGAGTCCATCTGGCCGATCGCGCGGTAGCCGCGCTGAAGGCACCAGCGAAAGCCGGCGCGGTAGGCCATGCCGAGGCCGTCCTTGCCGGCGCGATGCAGGACGTGCATCCACGGCCGGTCGGCTGCCAGCGCGTCGGCCAGCTCGCCGGTGCCGTCCGGCGAAGCGTCGTCGACGACGAGCAGCTCGAGGCCGGTCGGGGCGAAGCGCTCGACGAACTGCGGCAGCGCCTGCGCCTCGCAGTAGGTCGGCACGACGACGATCGTGCCGCGGCGGTCGGGCTCGGGGAGTCGCGGCTCGGTCACGGCCGGCCGTGCGACGGGCGCGTGCTCGCGCCGTGCGAGCGCGAGCGCCGCGAGCTCGGCGACGGCGATCGCGACGAGCTCGCCCGCGAACGACGCGAGACGCAGCGCGAGCGCGAGCGCGGTCGCGGGGCCGGCGCCGATCGCGGCCGCCAGCGAGACGACGAGCGAGCCCTCGCGCAGGCCGAGGCCGCCGGGTGACAGCGGGACGAGGACGCCGAGCAGCCACGACAGCCCGAAGGCCCCGAGCAGCAGGAAGGCGTCGAGGCCGCCGGTGGCGCCGAGGGCGCGGGCCAGCGTCCACGCGCCGAGGCCGGTCGCGACCCAGCCGACCGCGTCGAGCGCCACCATGGTCGCCAGCGTGCGCCCGCGCAACGGGCCGCCCGTCTCGATCCCGCGCGCCGCCAGGCGGTCGTGCAGCCAGCCGCCGACGAAGCGCGGCCGCGCCGCCACCGCGCCGACGGCGGCGACGACGAAGAGGACGATGGCGAGCACGGGCGGGTTGACGCCGGCGGCGAGAAAGCCCGCCACGGCCGCCGCGGCGCCGGCCACGACGACGGCGAGCTGCTCGTAGCCGGTGACGGTCAGCACCTGAGCGGTCGACGCGCCGAGCCGCTCGCGCTCGGTCACCCGATACACGAACCCGACGGCGCCGCTGGGCTCGTAGCGCAGCAGGAACGACCGCGCCCAGACCTTCGCGAGCCCGCTCGCGCGGCCGCCGGCCCCGATGCGCCGCAGGCCGAGCGCGAAGGTCAGCCCCTGCAGCAGCGGCGCGACGGCGAACAGGGCCACCGCAAGCGCGAGCTGCCGGCGATCGGCCGACCAGTCGAAGGCGGCGATGGCGTCGCGCTGCGACCACCCGGCCCAGGCGAGGCCGAGGACGGCGACGGCGGCCATGACGGGGCGCAGGTGGCGCGTGAGGCGGGTGCGGACCGTGGTCATGGTGTGACGTACACCGTTGTTGACCGACGGTTAGCAAGGTTGGTGCGTGCGTGGCGCGTTGGCGCTCGTCCGCCCGCACCCGCTTGGACGCCCTACGCCGGCGCAGCCGCCGGCGGCACCTCGGTCGTGCAGAACGCGCAGCGCGTCGCCGCGACCGGGATCTGGCTCAGGCACTCCGGGCAGCCGTGGGTGGGGGACTCGATATCGGGCTCGGTGCGGAGCCGGGCCATGAGGTAGTTGACGGGCTTGACGACGAGGAAGAAGACCGCCGCCGCGATGAGCACGAAGGTGATGACGGCGTTGAGGAAGTCGCCGTAGGCGAAGCGACTGCCGTTGATCGTGAAGGCGAGGTCGCCGAAGTCGGGCTTGCCGAAGATCGCCGCGATGACCGGCGTGATGATGTCGCGGACCAGCGCGTTGACCACGGCCGTGAACGCGGCGCCGATGACGACCGCAACCGCGAGGTCGACGACGTTGCCGCGCAGGATGAAGGCGCGGAACTCCTTGATGATCTCCGGCGTGGGGGGCATGGCGGCGAAGGTAGCGGCGCGTGCGGTCGGCGCGAGGGGCGCGCGTGGCGGCGGTACCCTCGACTCCCGGCATGGACCTCTCGCTCTTCTTCGCCGGCACCGCAGGCTCGGTGCCGACGGCCCGTCGGGGCCTTCCCGCGCTGCTCCTGCGCCGCGGCGGCGACCGCCTGCTGTTCGACTGCGGCGAGGGCACCCAGCGCCAGCTGCTGCGCACCGTCGGCCTGCCCGACATGCAGGCGGTGTTCCTGACCCACCACCATGCCGACCATTGGCTCGGGCTGCCCGGGATGCTCAAGTCCTTCGAGCTGCGCGACCGCGAGGCGCCGCTCACCGTGTATGGCCCGCCGGGCACCAACGCGCTGATGGCGGCGATGCGCATCGTCTACGGGCGCCTGCGCTACCCGTTCAGCGTCGTCGAGCTCGAGGCGGGGGAGGGCGTGGCCTACGAGGGCTACGAGGTGACCCCGTTCAACGTCAACCACCGCAGCCGCGCGTTCGGCTACGCGATCGTCGAGGCGCCGCGCCCTGGCCGCTTCGATGCCGAGCTCGCGACCGAGCTCGGCGTGGCGTTCGGCCCCGACTTCGGGCGCCTGCAGCGCGGCGAGGAGGTCAACGGCGTGCGCCCCGAGCAGGTCGTCGGGCCCGAGCGCCCCGGCCGCAAGATCGTGCTGTCCGGCGACACCGGGCCGTGCGAGATGCTGCGCGTCGCCGCGCACGAGGCCGACGTGCTCGTCCACGAGGCGACCTTCACCGAGGAGGAGCACGAGCGCGCCATGCAGACCGGCCACTCGACCGCGCGCCAGGCCGCCGAGGTCGCGCGCGAGGCCGGGGTCCGCCTGCTCGTGCTCACGCACATCTCCACGCGCTACGCGGGCGGCGAGATCCGCGACGAGGCCCGCGCGATCTTCGAGCGCACGGCGGTCCCGCGCGACTTCGATAGCGTCGAGGTTCCGTTCCCCGAGAAGGGCGACCCCGAGTTGCAGCGCTTCGACGCCGAGCAGGCCCGCGCATGAACCAGCCGACCCAGGTGCGCCCGCGCGAGCGCCGCTTCGGCCTGCTCGGCATGGCGCTGGCCGCGGCCGGCGGCTTCTTCGTCGGCGTGCTGCTCATCGCGATCCTCGGCGGCGCCCAGCCCGTCTACAAGGAGCGCACCATCAGCGTCGCGAGCAAGCCGCAGGGCACCGCCGTGCCGGCGCTCGCCGGCGTGCGGCTCGACCGGGCGCTCGACCGCCTCGAGAGCGCGGGGCTGAAGGGCGACGTCCGCGGCGGCGGGCTGTTCGGCGTGCTCGACCAGTCGAGCTGGACGGTCGTCGATCAGGATCCGTCGCCCGGCTCGCGCCTGCGCCAGGGCGACACCGTGCACCTCGACGTCGACCAGGAGTGACGCGCGCGCTCCTCTTCGACCTCGACGACACGCTCGTGGTCGAGGAGGGCGCGGCGGTGGCCTCCTTCGCCGCCACCGCGCGCGTGGCGGCCGAGCGCCACCGTGTCGACGCAGCCGCGCTCGCCGCCGACGCGCGGGTGCGGGCGCGCGAGCTGTGGCGCGCCGCGCCGACGTACCCGTTCTGCCGGCGCATCGGGATCAGCTCGTGGGAAGGGCTGTGGTGCCGGTTCGAGGGCGACGCCGACGACCTGCGCGCGCTGCGCGCCTGGGCCCCGGACTTCCGGCGCGACGCCTGGCGGCGCGCGCTGGCCGACCACGACATCGAGGACGACGCGCTGGCCGCAGAGCTCGGCGAGCGCTTCGGCGTCGAGCGCCGCGGCCGCTGCGAGACGTTCGCCGACGCCGCGGCCGCTCTCGATGCCCTGCGCGGCGAGTACGCGCTCGCGCTCGTGACCAACGGCGCGTCGTGCCTGCAGCGCGAGAAGCTCGCCGCCTCCGGGCTCGCCGATCGCTTCGACGCGATCGTCGTCTCCGGCGACCTCGGGCGCGGCAAGCCCGACCGGGCGATCTTCGCTCGCGCGCTTGACGCGGTCGCCGCCGAGCCGGGCGAGGCGGTGATGGTCGGCGACAACCTGACCAACGACGTCGACGGCGCGCTCGCCGCCGGGCTGCGCGCCGTCTGGCTGAACCGCGACGGCGGCCAGCGGCCCGGCGACCGGCCGCACCTCGTCGAGATCGGCGACCTGGGCGAGCTGCCCGCGGCGCTCGCGACCCTGCACTGAGGCGGCCGGTTCCGCGCCCGGCGCTGCTAGGGTCCAGCCACTGCCCCTTTAACCCGGTCCCGTGAGGCCAGGAAGGAGCCATGAGCACCGAGAAGGTCGTCCTCGACGGGGACGACATGCGCCGGACGCTCGTGCGGATCGCGCACGAGATCGTCGAGAAGAACTCCGAGCACGACCGGCTCGCCATCGTCGGGATCCACCGCCGCGGTGCGCTGCTCGCCCGCCGGCTGCGCGGCCTGCTGGCGGACCTGCTGGAGGCCGACGTCCCGCTCGGCGAGCTGGACATCTCCTTCTACAGAGACGACCTCGGCCGCCGCGCCGAGGCGCCGGTCGTCCATTCGACCCAGCTGGACTTCCCGCTGGACGGGACGACGGTGGTGATCGTCGACGACGTCCTCTTCACCGGGCGTACCGTGCGCGCCGCGATCGAGGCGCTCTTCGACTACGGCCGCCCGGCGCGCGTGCAGCTCGCCGTGCTGGCCGACCGCGGCCACCGCGAGCTGCCGCTGCGCCCCGACTACGTCGGCAAGAACCTGCCGACCTCGCGCGCCGAGCGCGTCAACGTGCACGTCGACGAGCTCGACGGCGTCGACGAGGTCACCATCACCGAGACCGCGGAGGTCGTCGCATGAGGCATCTGCTGTCGATCGAGGATCTCGACCGCGCGGCCATCGAGCGCATCTGCGATCGCGCGGCGTCGTTCTCCGAGATCGCCGAGCGCGAGATCAAGAAGGTGCCCGCCCTGCGCGGTCGCACCGTGCTCAACCTCTTCTACGAGGCCTCGACGCGGACGCGCTCGTCCTTCGAGCTCGCGGCCAAGCGCCTGAGCGCCGACGTCGTGAACTTCGCGGCAAGCGGCTCGAGCGTCGAGAAGGGCGAGTCGCTGAAGGACACGGTCCTGACCCTGAACGCTCACAAGCCCGACGCGATCGTCATCCGCACGCCGTGGGCGGGCGCCGCCGCGCTGGTGGCCGAGTGGACGCCGGCCGCAATCGTCAACGCCGGCGACGGCAAGCACGAGCACCCGACCCAGGCGCTGCTCGACGTCCACACCCTGCGCCAGCGGCTCGGCGGCCTCGACGGGCTGAGCATCTGGATCGTCGGCGACGTCCTGCACTCGCGGGTGGCGCGCTCGAACATCCTCGCGTTCCAGAAGATGGGCGCGCACGTGACGGTGTGCGGGCCGCCGACCCTCATCCCGCGCGGCGTCGAGGCGCTCGGCTGCGACGTGCGCTTCACGCTCGACGACCTCGCCGAGGCCGACGTCGTCTACGCGCTGCGCATGCAGCACGAGCGCATGGACCAGGCCTTCGTGCCGACGCTGCGCGAGTACGCCAGCGAGTACCAGATCAACGGGCGCAGGCTGCACCCGCGCCAGGTGCTGATGCATCCCGGGCCGGTCAACCGCGGGGTCGAGCTGTCCGGCGAGGTGGTCGACTCGCCGCAGGCCGTGATCACCGCCCAGGTCGAGGCCGGGGTGGTCGTGCGCATGGCCGTCCTCTACGAGGTCCTCGCGGGCGCGCGCGCGGGGGAGCCGGTGCAGGAGCCGGCGCCGGCATGACGCTCGTGACGCCGCACGGCCAGCCCGCCACGCTCGTGGTGCGCGGCGCGCACGTCGTCGACCCGCGCGAGGGGATCGATCGTGTCCTCGACGTGGTGGTCGCGGGCGGCGAGATCGCGTCGCTCGACGAGCCCGGCGCGGCCGCCGTGCCCGACGGCGCCGAGGTCGTTGACGGCTCGGGGCGCCACCTGCTGCCCGCCTTCGTCGACCCGCACGTGCACCTGCGCGTGCCGGGCCAGGAGCATAAGGAGGACCTCGAGACCGGAACGCGCGCGGCGGCCGCCGGCGGCTTCTGCGCGGTGATCGCGATGCCGAACACCGATCCGGTGGTCGACAGCGCCCCGGTGCTGCGCGCGCTGCGCGACGCCGCGGCGCGCGACGCGCGGGTGGCGGTCGGGTTCATGGCCTCGATCACCCGCGGCCTGCGCGGCGACGAGCTGACCGAGATGGCCGAGCTGCGCGCCGAGGGCGCCGTCGGCTTCACCGACGACGGCAAGCCGGTCGTCGCGGCAGGGATGCTGCGCAAGGCGCTGCAATACCAGCGCCTGGCCGGCGGGCTGCTGGCCCTGCACGAGGAGGACCCCTCGCTCAGCGGCCGCGGGGCGATGCACGAGGGCGAGGTCAGCGCGCTGCTGGGCGTCGCCGGCATCCCGAGCGTCAGCGAGTCGACGATGGTCGCGCGCGACTGCGCGCTGGCGGGCTACGAAGGCGGGCGCATCCACGTCCAGCACCTGTCGTGCGTGGAGTCCGTCGGCGAGATCGCGGCGGCGAAGGAGCGCGGAGTGCAGGTGACCTGCGAGGTCACGCCGCACCACCTGTGCCTGACCGAGGAGGCCGTGCGCGGGCTCGATACGCGGATGAAGATGAATCCGCCGCTGCGCACCGAGGCCGATCGGCGCGCGCTGATCGACGGGCTGCGCTCCGGCGTCATCGACTGCATCGCGACCGACCACGCTCCCCACGCGCGCGACGAGAAGGAGGTCCCGTTCGAGCAGGCGCCGATGGGCACCACCGGCCTGGAGACCGCCTTCGCGGCGGTGCACACCGACCTCGTCGTCCCCGGCGTGGTCGACCTCGGCCTCGTGATCGAGCGCATGACCGCCGGCGGCGAGCCGTTCGGCGTGGCCGCGCCGCGGGTCCGCGCGGGCGACGAGGCGAACCTCGTGCTCGCCGATCTCGCCGCGGAGTGGGACGTCGGCGAGGACGGCTACGAGAGCCGCTCGGAGAACTGCTGCTTCGCGGGACGGCGCCTGCGCGGGCGGGTGCTCATGACGCTCGCGGCCGGCGCGGTCGCCTACCGGGAGCGGGCGTTCGCGGTGGTGGGGGCACCCCCGTCCGCGGCCGCGCAGGGCGCGCACTCGCCAGGAGGGGGGACCCGGTGGGCCTGAGGGACGCGACCGCCTTCGTTCTCCTCGAGGATGGCACGCGCTTCGACGGCGACGCGTGCGGCGCCGACGAGCCGGCGACCGGAGAGGTGGTCTTCACCACCGGGATGAGCGGCTACCAGGAGTCGATGACCGACCCGAGCTTCGCCGGCCAGCTCATCACGTTCACCTACCCGCACATCGGCAACTACGGCGCCGCGCAGGAGGCGATGGAGTCCGATCGCGCGTGGGCGCGCGCGGCGATCATGCGCGCCGCGGTCAACCGCGAGGACGCCCCCGGCGCCGAGCGCGGCTGGCTGGACTGGCTGGCCGATTGCGGGGTGCCGGCCATCAGCGGCGTCGACACGCGCGCGCTCGTGCGCCACATCCGCGACGCCGGGGCGATGCGCGGCGGCGTCTTCCCCGCCGCGATGGGCGAGGCCGAGGCGCGCGAGCGGATCGCCGCCGAGCCGCCGATGGCGGGCCTCGACCTCGCGCGCGTCGTGGCCCCGGCCGCGATGACCGAGCACGGCATGGGCGACGGGCCGCTGATCGCGGCGATCGACACCGGCATCAAGGGCTCGATCGTGCGCAACCTCGTGTCGCGCGGCGCGCGCGTGCAGCTGCACCCGTGCACCGCCACCGCAGCCGAGCTGACCGCAGACGATCCCGATGCGGTCTTCCTCGCCAACGGCCCGGGCGACCCCGCCGCGCTGGGCTACATCGTCGACACCGTCCGCGAGCTGATCGGCACGCGCCCGGTCTGGGGCATCTGCCTGGGCCACCAGCTGCTGTGCCAGGCGGTCGGCCTCGAGACCTACAAGCTGCCCTTCGGGCACCGCGGCGCCAACCATCCCGTCAAGGACCTGCGCACGGGCAAGATCGAGATCACCTCGCAGAACCACGGCTTCGCGGTCAAGGCGCCCGACGGCGGCGGCCGCGTCGAGACCGACGAACCCGTGCGCTGGAGCACCGATTTCGGCGAGGCGGCGCTGACCCACGTCAACCTCTACGACCGCACGGTCGAGGGCCTCGAGCTGCTCGAGGTCAACAGCGCGACCGTGCAGTACCACCCAGAGGCGGGCCCGGGCCCGAACGACGCCCTCTACCAGTTCGATCGGTTCCTGGAGGCCGTCCGTGCCTAGGCGCGACGACCTGCACCGGATCCTCATCCTCGGCAGCGGGCCGATCGTCATCGGCCAGGCGGCCGAGTTCGACTACTCGGGCGTGCAGGCGTGCAAGGTCCTCAAGGAGGAGGGCTACGAGGTCGTGCTCGTCAACTCGAACCCGGCGACGATCATGACCGACCCGGAGTTCGCCGACGCGACCTACATCGAGCCGCTGCTCCCCGGGCCGGTCGCGCAGGTCATCGAGCGCGAGCGCCCCGATGCGCTGCTGCCGACGCTCGGCGGCCAGACCGCGCTGAACCTCGCCAAGGCGCTGCACGAGGACGGCACGCTGGAGCGCTTCGGCGTCGAGCTCATCGGCGCCGACTACGACGCCATCGCGCGCGCCGAGGACCGCGACCTCTTCCGCCAGACCATGCACGCGGCCGGCCTGAAGATGCCGCGCAGCGCGATCGCCACCTCGCTGACGGAGGCGCGCGCCGCCCTCGCCGGGGTCGGCCTGCCCTGCATCGTGCGGCCCGCGTTCACCCTGGGCGGGCGTGGCGGCGGGATCGCGCGCAGCGAGGAGGACTACGAGCGCATCGTCGAGCGCGGCCTGGCCGCGTCACCCATCGGCCAGGTCCTGCTCGACCAGTCGGTCCTTGGCTGGGGCGAGTTCGAGCTCGAGGTCATGCGCGACCGCAACGACAACGTCGTGATCGTCTGCTCGATCGAGAACATCGACCCCATGGGCGTGCACACCGGCGACAGCGTCACCGTCGCGCCGCAGCAGACGCTCACCGACCGCCTCTACCAGCGCCTGCGCGACCAGGCCATCGCGGTCATCCGCGCCGTCGGCGTCGAGACCGGCGGATCGAACGTCCAGTTCGCCGTCGATCCGGCGACCGAGGAGATCCTCGTCATCGAGATGAACCCGCGGGTCTCGCGCTCCAGCGCCCTGGCCTCCAAGGCGACCGGCTTCCCGATCGCCAAGATCGCCGCCCGCCTGGCCGTCGGCTACGCGCTCGAGGAGATCCCCAACGACATCACCGCGATCACGCCCGCCAGCTTCGAGCCCACGATCGACTATGTGGTGGTCAAGTGGCCACGTTTTGCCTTCGAGAAGTTCCCCGGCGTTGCCTCCGATCTGTCGACGCACATGAAGTCCGTAGGCGAGGCTATGGCGATCGGACGCACGTTTCAGCAGGCGTTTGCAAAATCTCTGCGCAGCCGCGAGCTCGACATTGCGACGAAGCTCGACGGATTGGACACGGCGACGCTGCTGCAGATGCTCGAGCGCCCGGCGAGCGACCGCTACGACGTCCTCCTCGAGGCCTTCCGCAAGGGCGCGAGCATCGACGACGTCCACGCGCGCACGAGCATCGATCCGTGGTTCCTGCACGAGATCCTCGCGCTCGCGCTCGACCCCGACGCCGTGCTGGCCGGGGAGCGCTCGTTCAAGGCCGTCGACACCTGCGCCGCCGAGTTCCCCGCGCGCACGCCCTACTACTACTCCGGCTGGGAGCGCCGCGCCGCGCACGAGGTGCAGCGCGGCGAGCGCCCCAGCGTCGTGATCCTCGGCAGCGGCCCCAACCGCATCGGCCAGGGGATCGAGTTCGACTACTGCTGCGTCCACGCCGCGATGACCGTCCGCGAGTCCGGCCGCGACGCGGTGATGATCAACTGCAACCCCGAGACGGTCTCCACCGACTACGACACCTCCGACCGCCTCTACTTCGAGCCTCTGACCCTCGAGGACGTGCTCGGCGTCATCGAGGTCGAGCAGCCCGAAGGCGTCATCGTCCAGTTCGGCGGCCAGACGCCGCTCAAGCTCGCGCACGGGCTGCAGGAGGCCGGCGTCCCGATCCTCGGCACGAGCGTCGACGCCATCGACGCCGCCGAGGACCGCGGTCGCTTCGGCGCGCTGCTGGCCGAGCTCGGCTACCAGGCGCCCCCGTACGCCACGGCGCATTCCGTCGACGAGGCCCTCGACCAGTCCGCCGGCGTCGGCTTCCCGCTGCTCGTCCGCCCCAGCTACGTCCTCGGCGGGCGCGCGATGGAGATCGTCTACACGCGCGAGGGCCTGGCCGACTACCTGGGCCGCAACGCGCGCGACGGCCGCGCCATCTACCTGGACCGCTTCCTGGAGAACGCCATCGAGGTCGACGTCGACGCGCTGTGCGACGGCGACGAGGTGTGGATCGGCGGGATCATGCAGCACGTCGAGGAGGCCGGCATCCACTCCGGCGACTCGGCCTGCGTCCTGCCGCCGCACTCGCTCGGCCACGAGATGCTCGACGAGATCCGCGCGGCGACGAAGGGCATCGCGCTCGGGCTCGGCGTCGTCGGGCTGATGAACGTCCAGTACGCCGTGCACGCCGGCGACCTGTACGTCATCGAGGCCAACCCGCGCGCCTCGCGCACGGTGCCGTTCGTCTCCAAGGCGGTCGGCATCCCGCTGGCCAAGCTGGCCTGCCGCGTCATGCTCGGCGAGCGCATCGCCGACCTCGACCTGCCCGCCGAGGCGATGGCGGCCGACCACGTCAGCGTCAAGGAGGCGGTGCTGCCCTTCGACCGCTTCGAGGGGTCCGACGCGATCCTCGGGCCCGAGATGCGCTCGACCGGCGAGGTCATGGGCATCGCGCGCGACTTCCCCACCGCGTTCGCCAAGGCCCAGGCGGCCGCCGGCGTCGCGCTGCCGGCCACCGGCACCGCGTTCATCACGCTCACCGACTCCGACAAGCCCGCCGCGATCGGGATCGCCCAGGTCCTGCACGACCTCGGCTTCCGCATCGTCGCCACGCGCGGCACGAAGGAGGCGATCGAGCGCATGGGGATCCCCGCCACCGAGCTGCGCAAGGTGGGCGAGGGGTCGCCCAACGTCGTCGACTGGATCGAGAACGGCGACGTCGACCTCGTGGTCAACACGCCCACCGGCTCGGGCGCGCGCTCGGACGGCTGGCAGATCCGCCGCGCGGCGATCGCGCGCGGGGTCCCGTGCCTGACAACGTTGTCCGGCGGCCTGGCCGCCGTGCGCGCCATCGCCGCCGCCCGCCAGGGCGCCGCCGAGGTGCTCTCGCTGCAGGAGGTCCACGGCGGGCGCGTGCCGGCGGAGGCGGGCGAGCCCCCTTCCACGGCCCACCAGGGCGCGAGGCCGCTGTGAGGGGAGACCCCGAGGGCCTGACCGAGCCGCGCACGCTCGCGCCGTTCGGCCGCCGCACGCTGCTGGTGACCGAGCGCCGCGACCTCGGCGCGTACGCCGTCCTGGGGGCTGACGACCCGGAAGGGCCGATGCCGCGCGCTGGGCAGTTCTACATGCTGGCCGCCGCAGAGCGGTGGGGTGGGGGGAGCGAGGAGCGGCCGTTCCTGCCGCGCGCGTTCAGCGTGCTGCGGGCGCGCGCGAGAGGCGGGGGCGAGCCGCGCCCGGGGGGCGGGGGCGAGCCGCGTCCGGCGGGCGGGGGCGAGCCGCGCCCGGGGAGCCGAGGCGAGCCGCGCCCGGGGAGCCGAGGCGAGCCGCGCGCGGGGGGCGCGAGCGACGCCGCGACCGCCCGCGGCCCGCGCCTGGAGTTCATGCTCGAAGCCGTCGGCCCGGGCACCGAGCGCCTGTGCGAGCTGCGACCCGGCGACGGCCTGCACGTCACCGGCCCGCTCGGCATCGGCTTCACCGCGCCGCCCGAAGGCCGCCGCGCGCTGCTGTGCGGCGGCGGCGTCGGCACCGCGCCGCTGGCCATCTGGCAGGACGAGCTGCTGGCGCGCGGCGAGCCCGCGCCCGCGCTGCTGGGCTTCCGCGACGCCGACCACGCGCCCGGGGCGACGCTGCTGCACAACGCGCGCGTGGCCACCGACGACGGCTCGCACGGCCACCACGGGCTCGTCACCGACCTGCTGGCCGACGAGCTCGCCACCGACGCCGCCGTCGTCTACGCCTGCGGCCCGCCGGCGATGCTCGAGGCGGTTCGTGCGCTGTGCGAGCGGCGCGCCGTCCCGTGCCAGCTCGCCCTCGAGTCGGGCATGGCGTGCGGCTTCGGCGCCTGCTTCGGCTGCGTCGTCCCGCTGCGCGCCGGCGGCTACCTGCGCCTGTGCGTCGACGGGCCGGTGCTCGACGGGGCGCGCCTGGCGGAGGTGCCGGCGCATTGAGCGCCGACGTCGACTTCTGCGGCCTGCGCCTCGCCCACCCGGTCGTCAACGGCTCGGGCACCTTCGACGCGATCGCCGCCCGGCGCGCCTTCGGCGACGCGCTCGTCGAGCGCTTCCCGTTCTCGGCATTCGTCTCCAAGACCATCACGGTCCAGCCGCGCGACGGCAACCCGCCGCCGCGCCTGTACGAGACGCCCGCCGGCCTGATCAACTCGATCGGCCTGCCCAACAAGGGGCTGCGCGGCTACCTGGAGGAGGACCTGCCCGAGCTCGCGCGCCTGCCGGTGCCGCTGATCACCAACGTCATGGGCGCGAGCGCCGCCGAGCTGTGCACGCTGGTCGAGGCGCTCGACGAGCGCGACGAGGTCGACGCGGTCGAGCTCAACGTCTCGTGCCCGAACGTCAGGACCGGCCTCGACATCGGTGCCGACCCCGGCGAGCTGGCCGCGGTCCTGGCCGAGGTGCGCCCGCGGACAGCCAAGCCGCTGATCGTCAAGCTCACGCCCAACACCGCCGACGTCGCGGCCGTCGCGCAGGCCGCGCAGAGCGCCGGCGCCGACGCCGTCTCGCTCATCAACACGCTGCGCGCCTATGCACCGCACCCCCGCCGACCGCACGCCGCCTGGCTGGGCAACGCGACCGGTGGGCTGTCGGGTCCGGCCATCCGTGCGGTGGCCCTCGCGCAGGTCCGAGCGGTTGCCGCGCGGGTCACGATCCCGGTCGTCGGGATGGGCGGCGTGCAGAACGGCATGCACGCCGCGCAGATGCTCGATGCGGGCGCGATCCTCGTCGCTGTGGGAACTGAGAGCTTCCGCGATCCCGCCGCGGGAACACGGATCTCACGCGAGCTTGACGATTTGTTCGCAAAGAGCGGGGAGGACGCGCGCTGAACGTCAGCGTCCCGACGCTCGACGCCTAGGAAGTCCCTGCAAACGCAAGCAAAACCGTCAAGCAGCCTGGACGAACCTCGACCTAAGCTCGAGGTCGAGGCGAATTCGCGCTGTTCCGCTTGCCTGCGGCCCCCCGCTGTGTAGTATCGCCGACCGATGCCGCCGGCCACCAATTCCCCTGCCAAGCACTCGGCGGCACCCGAGCGATCGCTCCTTCAGCGCATGGACGCGCTGCAGCGCGCCAACGTGATTCGCACGCGTCGGGCGCAGCTGAAGAAGGACCTGAAGGCGGGCCGGGTGTCGATTCACACGCTTCTGCGGGAGCCGCCCGAGTACGTCGAGACCGCGAAGGTCTTCGACATGCTCCTGGCGGTCCCGAAGTACGGGCGCGTGAAGGCGAACAAGGTCCTGCAGCAGTGTCGGATCTCGCCGAGCAAGACGATCGGTGGCCTTTCTGAGCGCCAGCGCACCGAGCTGGTCTCCATGCTGCGCCGGTAGCGCGGACGCGCCGTCGGCGGCCCGTCGTACCCTGCCGGCGTGGCTCGCGTCTTCGTCATCACCGGCCCCTCCGGGGTCGGCAAGGGCACGCTGATCCGCACGCTGCGCGAGCGCGTGCCGGAGCTCGAGCTGAGCGTCTCGGCGACCACGCGCGCGCCGCGCCCCGGCGAGCAGGACGGCGTCGACTACCACTTCCTCGGCGACGCAGATTTCCAGCGCCGCGTCGACGCAGACGAGTTCGTCGAGCACGCCCAGTACTCGGGCCGCCGCTACGGCACGCTGCGCGCCGAGCTCGAGCGGCGCACCGCGGCCGGCCACCCCGTCGTGCTCGAGATCGAGGTCCAGGGCGCGCGCCAGGTGCGCACGACGCTGCCCGAGGCCGTGCAGGTCTTCATCGCGCCGCCGTCGCTCGACGCCCTGCACACGCGCCTGGTCGGCCGCGGCACCGACGACGAGGAGCAGGTCGCCGCGCGGCTGCGGGTCGCCGAGGAGGAGCTCGCCGCCAAGGACGAGTTCGGCCACGTCGTGATCAACGATCGCCTCGACGACGCGGTCGATGAGCTGGTCGCGATCGTGCGCTCGGCGCTCGAGCACTGCGTCAAGACGGCATAAGAAACGCCCCTCAGGCGGCGGGGCGACCCCCACGCTGCTGGTACCCTCGACCCATGATCAACCCGCGCATCGACACGCTCCTCGAGCAGGTCGACTCCAACTACGCATCCGTGCTCGTGGCAGCGAAGCGCGCTCGCCAGATCAACTCCTACTACCACAACCTCGGCGAGGGCACGTTCGACGAGTTCCCGCCGCCGATGGTCGACTCCTCTTCGAAGAACTACCTGACGATCGCCCTCGAGGAAGTCGCCGCGGGCAAGATCAAGTACCAGTACCGCTAGGAGTCACGTTGGGTCGCGTCCTCCTCGGCGTCAGCGGCGGGGTCGCCGCCTACAAGGCGCTCGAGGTGGTGCGCCTGGCCACCAAGGCCGGGCATGCCGTCCGCGTGATCCAGACGCCGACCGCCCAGCGCTTCGTCGGCGCTGCGTCGTTCGCCGCCCTGACCGGCGCCCCGGTGCTGACCGACGAGTTCGAGCGCGATCCGGCGCGCGGCGCGTTCCCCGACCAGGCCGCGCCCGACCACGACCCGCTCAGCCACCTCGAGCTCGTCCGCAACGCCGACGCCTTCCTCATCGCGCCGGCGACGGCCAACACGATCGCCAAGCTGGCCCACGGGCTGGCCGACAACCTGCTGACCTCGGCCGCGCTGGCGGCCACCTGCCCGCTGCTCGTCGCCCCGGCGATGAACAACCACATGTACGAGCACGCGGCCACCCAGGCCAACCTCGCGACGCTGCGCGAGCGCGGCGTCACGGTCATCGACCCGGGCACCGGCGCCCTCGGCTCCAAGCGCGAATGGGGGATCGGGCGCCTGGCCGAGCCGGCCGACCTGCTCGCCGCGCTCGAAGCGCTGATCCCGGCGGGCGCGCGACCCTGGGACGGACTCAAGGTGCTCGTCACCGCCGGCGGCACCCGCGAGCCGATCGACTCCGTGCGCTACGTCGGCAACCGCAGCTCGGGGCGCATGGGCTTCGCCCTGGCCGACGAGGCCGCCGCGCTCGGCGCCGAGGTCACGGTCGTCGCCGCCAACGTCGCGCTGCCGCGCTCCGCGCGCGTGCGCTACGTCGACGTCGCCACCGCCGCCGAGCTGCAGGCCGCGTGCGAGGCCGAGTCCCCGAGCGCCGACGTGCTGCTCATGGCCGCCGCGGTGGCCGACTACCGGCCCGCCGCCGCGGCCGACACCAAGCTCAAGAAGGACGAGCGCACGGAACTCGTGATCGCGCTCGAGCGTACCCCCGACATCCTGTCCGGCCTCGCCGCCATCCGCCGCGCCGACCAGACGCTGGTCGGCTTCGCCGCCGAGCACGGCGAAGGCGCCGTGGCCTACGGGCGCGACAAGCTCGCGCGCAAGGGCCTCGACGCCGTCGTGGTCAACGACATCGCGCGCCCGGACATCGGCTTCGAGGGCCCCGACAACGAGGTCACCATCGTCACCACCACCGGCGAGCGCCATGTCCCGCGCGCGTCGAAGGCCGAGGTCGCGCGCGCGATCCTCGACGTGGTCGGCGACCTGCGGCGCACAGAAAGGACGACGCCCGCGTGAGCACCGAGAGCATCGAGGAGGAGCCCGGGCCCGTCGGCGAGGCCGAGATCGCGAACGCGCAGCAGTTCGCGCGCCAGGTCGCGTTGGCGGTCAGCGATGCGGTCGAGGTGCGCCGCGACCTGCTCGACCTCATGCTCGTCTGCGTGGTCGCCGAGGGCCACATCCTCATCGAGGACCTGCCCGGAGTGGGCAAGACGACGCTGGCGCGCTCGATCGCGCGCGCGCTGGACCTGCAGTTCGCGCGCGTGCAGTGCACCGCCGACCTGCTGCCCGCCGACGTCGTCGGCACCAACGTCTTCAACCAGCGCGAGGGCCGCTTCGAGTTCCGCCCGGGCCCGATCTTCGCCAACGTCGTGCTCGTCGACGAGATCAACCGCGCCTCGCCCAAGACCCAGTCGGGGCTGCTGGAGTGCATGCAGGAGCGCCGCGTGACCGTCGACGTGCACACGCACGAGCTCGCGCGGCCGTTCATCGTGCTCGCCACGCAGAACCCGATCGAGTTCGAGGGCACCTACCCGCTGCCCGAGGCGCAGGTCGACCGCTTCATGGCGCGCGTGTCGATGGGCTACCCGTCGTCCGGCGGCGAGGTCGCGATGCTGCGCGCTCACGAGACCAGCGACCGCGTCGAGCACGTCGAGCCGGTTGCCACCGCGGCCGAGCTGCTGGCCCTCGAGGACACCGCCCGGCGCGTGCACGCCTCCGACGCCCTGCGCGGCTACGTCGTCTCGCTGCTGCAGCACACGCGCCAGGACCGCCGCGCCGAGCTCGGCGCCAGCCCGCGCGCGGGACTGCTGCTGCTGCGCGCCGCCAAGGCCCGGGCCCTGCTGCAGGGCCGCGACCACGCGCTGCCCGACGACGTCCAGGCGCTCGCCGAGGTCGTGCTGGCCCACCGGATCGTCCTGGCCCCCGAGGCGGTCGACACGACCGGCGAACGGATCGTCGCCGACGCGCTGGCGGCGACGCCGGCGCTGTAGGAGCCGCGGGTGCGCCCGGCTGCGACCACCACGCTGCTCGGGCTTCTGCTGATCCTGGTCGCGGCGACCTTCGACGCCGAGCCGCTCTACGTCCCGGGCATCGCGTTCATCGTGCTGGCCGGCGTGGCAGCGGCGTGGGTGCAGATCGGCGCGCGCGGCGTGCGCGTGCGCCGGACGGTGGCCTCGCGCCGGGCGATCGAGGAGCAGCCGGTCTCGATCGAGCTCGTCGTCTCGTCCGGGCGCCTGCCGGTCCCCAGCGGGCTGATCGAGGACGACCTGCTGCCGGCGCCGGCGAAGATGGCCGGCGGGCGCATGCGCACCACGCTGCACATCAACGCCCGCTTCGCGCGGCGCGGGCGCAAGCTGCTGCCGCCGCCGCGGATCGTCGTCAGCGATCCGTTCGGCCTCGCCACGCGGGTCGTCGTGGCCGACGAGCCGGCCGAGGTGCTCGTGCTGCCGCGCCTGGAGCCGGTCGTGACGCCGCCCGGCGACGGCGACGGCAGCGGCCTGGTCGCCCGCCGCGGGCGCCCGTCGATCGCCGCCGAGGTCGACCTCGACGGCCTGCGCCCCTACCGGATCGGGGCGGCGGCCTCGCGCATCTTCTGGCCGGGCCTCGCCCGCGGGGGAGAGCTGATGGAGCGCCGCCTGCGCGCCGACGGCGACACGCGCCCGCTCGTCGTCCTCGATCCGCGCCGGCCCGCGCGCGAGGACGATCTCGACGCCGCGGTACGCGCCGCCGCCTCGCTGTGCGTGCACCTGGCCCGCGCGGGCGGCTGCGCGCTGCTGCTGCCCGGCGACCGGCGCCCGACGACGCTCGAGTCGACGCTCATCGGCTGGCCGCATCTGCACGTGCGCCTGGCGCTCGTCGACGGAAGCCCATCGCACCCGCCCCCCAACGTCGCCGGGCTCGCCTCGCACCGTGGGCCGCTGCTCTACGTGGCGGCGTACGCCGCGACGCGCCCCCCGCGGGCCCTCGCGCACGCCGTCGGCGGTGGGCGCTACCTGATCGTCCCGGGCGGTGGCGGCACCGCCGGCAACGGCCATCGCACCGGCCGCCGCGCGGTCTTCACGGTCGCCGGCTGCACGGGCTACGAGCTGACCGGCGCCCGGCGCCGCGTGGCGGAGGTTGCCTGATGGGCGCCGTCGCCATGCCGCGCTCCGTCGGCACGCCGGCTCGCGTCGTCGCGCACCCCGAGCGCGCGCGGCTGACCGCGTTCGCCGCGCTCGGCTTCTTCGGCGCGATGTACTGGGGGGCGCTCATCCAGCCCGCCCGCAGCGGCGACATGCTGCTGGGGCTGCTCGTCGCGCTGGCCGGCGCCGGCGTGCTGATCGCGGTCCCCGCGGGCGCCTCGGACCGGCGCCGGCGCGTGACGATCGCGGCGGTGACGATCGCGCTGCTCGCGTTCGCGCTGCTCACCGCCGGCGTGCCGCTGCGGCTGCTGTGGCCGAAGGGCTGGGACGAGCTGTACGCCGGCATGGTCCAGGGCATCTCCACGACGCCCGGCATCACCGTGCCCTACCGCGGCCTCGACGACTGGGTGCGCATCTCGATCGTCTCCGGCGGCACGGCGCTGCTGGCGCTCGCCGCGCTGCTGGCCTTCTGGCCGCGACGGGCCGGCGGCTACGGCCACTCGCTCGCGGCGGCGGTCGCGCTGACCACCCTTTACGCCGTCCCGATCATCGAGCACGGCCCCGACAGCCCGTACTTCAGCGGCACGCTCTTCTGCATCCTGCTCGCCGCGTTCCTGTGGATCGAGCGCCTGCGCGGCGACCAGCTTGCGGTCGGCGGCGCCTGCATCGTGCTGACCGCGATCGCCGGGGCGGTGATCGCGCCGCGGGTGGACGGGACGCGGCCGTGGTTCGACTACGAGTCGTTCGCCGAGAAGCTCGAGCCCAAGAAGGCCGAGGCGTTCTCCTGGACGCACAGCTACGGGCCGCTGACATGGTCGCGCGACGGGCGCGAGCTGCTGCGCATCAAGGCGAAGACCTCGACGTACTGGAAGGCGGTCAACCTCGACGACTTCGACGGGATCCGCTGGCGCGAGGGCGCGCCGACGCGCGACCAGCTCCTCGACGAACGCGTCAACCCCAGGTGGGTGCAGAAGATCCAGGTCGTCGACCGCGGGCTGCGCAGCCACGAGTTCGTCGGCGCCGGCGTCACCCAGAGCGTCCTGCCCGGGGCATCGCGCCTGCCGTTCCCGCGGCCCGACGGCACCTACGTCACGGCGAGCAAGCCGCTGCGCCCCGGCGACAGCTACCAGGCGTACGTCTACTTCCCGCGCCCCACCGACAACCAGCTGCGCCGCGCCAGCACGGACTACCCCGCCTTCACCGAGAACTTCCTCGAGCTGCGCGTGCCGGTGCGCGGCAGGTCCGTGTCGCTCGTCGACGAGAGCACCGGCAAGCCGCTCGGGCCCAACGCGCTGGTGCGCTTCACCCCGTACGGCGAGAACGGCGGCCCCGGCGTCGTCTGGCCCAGCGGGTTCGGGGTCGTGCCCCAAGGCCAGCAGGTCCTCGCCGACTCGCCCTACCGCCAGCTGTGGGACCTCACGCAGCAGATCAAGCGCGACACGCAGTCGGCGTTCGCGTTCGTGCAGGCCGTGCAGGCCCGCGTGCAGCAGGACACCGTCTACGACGAGTCGCCGCCAGCGCGGGCCTATCCGCTGGCCTCGTTCCTGTTCGATACGAAGGCCGGCTACTGCCAGCAGTTCTCGGGCGTGATGGCGCTGATGCTGCGGATGGGCGGCATCCCGGCGCGCGTGGCCTCGGGCTTCAGCCCCGGCACCTACAACAGCGAGCGCAAGGACTGGGTCGTCCGCGACACCGACGCGCACTCGTGGGTCGAGGCCTACTTCAAGCCGTATGGCTGGATCACCTTCGATCCGACGCCCGCGGCCTCGCCGGCCAACTCGCAGATCGACGACAAGTCGGCCGGCGGCTCCGGCGGCCCGGTCGCGATCCCGAACCTCGGGACGCTCGGCCAGTCCGGCGACCGCCCGTTCGCGGCCGGCGACCCGGGCGCCAACCTCGCCCAGGAGGACAAGGGCGGCGGCTGGAAGCTCCCGGTCGGAGTGGCGCTGGCGGCGCTGCTGCTGTCGATCGGCAGCGTCGTGCTCTGGCGCCGGCGCGTGCCGTTCGTCGCGCTCGCGCCCGAGCTGGCCGAGCTGCAGCGCGCGCTGCGGCGCTCGGGCCGCGACCCCGCGCCCGGGGTCACGCTCGCGCGCCTGGAGAAGGTGCTGGGCGGCTCGGACGCCGCGGCCGCCTACGTGCGCGCCGTGCGCGACCAGCGCTACGCCCACCGCGCGCCCGGGCCGACGCGGGCCCAGCGGCGGGCGCTGCGGCGCCAGCTCGCGTCCGGCCTCGGGGTGCGCGGCACGCTGCGCGCGTGGTGGGCGCTGCCGCCCAAGCCGCTCAAGAGACGCTTGCGCCGTCCGTACACTGAGACGTAGGCCATGGACAGCGCGTACGACCTCTTCATGAACGGCACCCGGCTGCTCGAGGCGGGCGATTGTCACGCCGCGGTCGTGCCCCTCGCCCGCGCGCGCGACCTCGAGCCCGACAAGACCTCGATCCGCGAAGCGCTGGGCCGCGCCCTCTTCGGCTCGCGCCGCTACCGCGAGGCGGCGGCGGAGTTCGAGGTCGTCGTCGAGCGCGCGCCGACGAACGATTTCGCGCTGTTCTGCCTCGGGCGCTCGCTGCAGCTGCAGGGCCGCCACGCCGAGGCGCGCAAGCCGCTGGCGCTGGCGTCGTGCCTGCGTCCGGAGCGCGAGGACTACCGCCAGTACCTCGGTAGAGCGCGCCGGCGAGCGGCCTGACGCGGGCCGTCTCAGGTCGGCCAAGGTCCGGCTCGTGGTGCTAAGGTCTGCCGTACAGCTTTCGGGGCCGGCCCCCGGCCGGTGTAGTTGAAAGCGGGCGCTCGCCCGCTTTTTTGTTGTCAGGAAGGAGGAGTGGATGAGCAGCCTGCAGGCCGATATCGAGGCGCGCCTCGCTGACGCGGCGCCCGACGTCGAGGTGCTGCTTGCCGAGGTCGTCGGCGGCCACACCCTCCGCCTCTTCATCGACCACCCCGAGGGCGTGTCGCTCGACCTCTGCGAGCGCGTCACGCATCTGCTGCCCGACGTGCGCGAGAGCTACTCGCTCGAGGTGTCCTCGCCGGGCATCGACCGCCCGCTGACCAAGCCCGACCACTTCCGTCGCTTCCTCGGCCGCCGTGCCCGCGTGCGCACGCGCGAGGCGCGCGACGGCCACACGTCCTTCACGGGCGAGCTCGTCGGGGCCACCGAGGCCGAGGTGACGATCGCCGCCGACTCCGGCGTGATCGCCATCCCGTACGCCGACATCCGCAAGTCCAATCTCGTCGAGGAGTAGTACCGACATGTCGCGAGAGATCGTTGAGGCCATGAAGGCGCTGGCCGTCGAGAAGGGGATCGCCCCGGATCGGCTCGTTCACGCGCTCGAGGACGCGCTCCTGTCGGCCTACAAGAAGCAGCCCGGCGCGGCCAAGTACGCCCGCGTCGAGATGGACCCCGACACCGGCGACTACCGCGTGATCGAGCTGATCGTGCCCGAGCGCCTCGAGGCCCACCTGATCGTCGAGACGATCGACGAGGGCACCTACATCGATCCGGAGACCGGCGAGCCGGTCGAGCCGCAGGACCCCGAGATCGACCCGGCCAAGTTCGAGGAGTACCGCGACCAGATCGACGAGCGCGACGTCACCCCCGACGACTTCGGGCGCATCGCCGCGCAGACGGCCAAGCAGGTGATCCTGCAGCGCATCCGCGAGGCCGAGCGCGACATGATGTTCGAGGAGTACCGCGACCGCGTCGGCGAGCTGATCACCGGCATCGTCCAGCAGTCCGACTCGCGCTACACGCTCGTGCAGCTGCGCGAGCGCGTCGAGGCGCTGCTGCCGAAGTCCGAGCAGGTCGACGGCGAGCGCTACGACCACTCGCAGCGCATCAAGGCGGTCATCAAGGAGGTCTCGCCCTCCACGAAGGGCCCGTCGATCATCGTCTCGCGCCGCGACCCGGAGCTGATCAAGAAGCTGTTCGAGCTCGAGGTCCCCGAGATCGCCGACGGCCTGGTCGAGATCGCCAACGTCGCGCGCGAGCCGGGCTATCGCTCGAAGATCGCGGTGGTCTCCTACGCCGACGGCGTCGACCCGGTCGGCGCGTGCGTGGGCCCGCGCGGCTCGCGCGTGCGCATGGTCGTCTCCGAGCTGCGCGGCGAGAAGATCGACATCATCCCCTACAACGACGAGCCTGCCCGCTTCGTGGCCAAGGCCCTGTCGCCGGCGCGCGTGCGCGAGGTGCTCGTCGACGACGACGCCCGCCAGGCGACCGTCGTGGTGCCCGACGACCAGCTGTCGCTGGCCATCGGCCGCGAGGGCCAGAACGCGAGGCTCGCCGCGCGCCTGACCGGCTGGCGCATCGACATCAAGTCCGAGACCGAGTTCGCCACCGAGGAGCCCGACGGCGACTACCCCGAGGAGGAGACCGGCGGGCGCTGCGCGGCGATCCTCGGCAACGGCCGGCGCTGCCCCAACGCGGCGCTGCCCGGCTCGCGCTTCTGCGGCGTGGACAGCCATCAGGCGCTCGAGGGCACCGGCTCGGTGTACGTCGGCGGGGAGCCCCCGCAGGATGGCGCGGCCGAGAACGGCGAGGTCGAGGAGGCCGTGGTGGAGGAGGCGCTCGTCGAGGGCGTCGAGTCCCCGGAGGCCAACGACGGCCTGGTCGAGGAGGCGCTCGAACCGGCACCGGAGGCCGCCGCGCCCGAGGCGCTGGCGGCGGACGAGCCGGTCGCCGAGCAGGGGGCAGAGGAGCGCACCCCATAGGGCCGGCGCGCACTCCCGAGCGCCGCTGCGTGGCCTGCGGACGTCGCGCCCCCAAGGCGACGCTGCGTCGCGTCGCCGTCATCGGCGATCGCGTCGTCGCCGACCCTTCGGCGTCGCTCCCGGGGCGCGGTGCCTATGTCTGCGGTCCCGCGTGCGCGCGGGACGCGATCGACCGCCGCGCCTTCGGCCGTGCCTTCCGCCGCGCCGTGTCCGTTGACGACGACCTCGTAGAATCGGTGTGCTGATGGCCAAGAAGCGCGTGCACGAGATCGCCAAGGAGCAGGGCATGTCCAGTGCGGACGTGCTCACCAAGCTGCGCGCCGCGGGCATGGACGTGACGGCCGCCGCCTCGACGGTGGAGGAGGCCGATGCGTTGCGCGCCCTCGGCGGCAACGGCGCTGCCCCCGCAGCGCCGGCCGCCGCGCGCCAGGCGCCGGCCCAGCAGCGCGCGGCCGCCCAGCAGCGCCCCGGCGCACCCGCGCAGCGGCCCGGCGCGCCCGCCCGGCCAGGCCAGGCCGGCGGCGCCCCCGCGCAGCGCACCCGCCGCATCTTCGAGCCCGACGGGCCGCCGCTGAAGGTCCCGACGCGCCGCCAGGAGGAGGACTTCCCGCGGCCGCCGATGCCGCCGCGCCCCTCGGCCCAGCCCGCGCCGCGGCCCGCGCCGGCGCCGCCGCCACCGGCCGCGCGCCAGCCCGCGCCGCCGGCCGAGCCGCCCGCGCCCGCGCCGGTGGAGGCGCCGCCCGCGCCGAAGGCTCCCGAGCCCGAGCCCGAGCCGGCGCCCGCGGCGGCCGCTGCGCCCGCGCCGCCTGCGGCCGAGCCCAAGGCGCCCGAGCCCGCGCAGCCGCCCGCGCCCGAGAAGGAGGCGCCGGCCGCCGCCGAGGAGCCCGCAGCACCCGAGCGCCAGCGCGGCCCCAAGATCGTCGATCGCGGCGAGCGTCCCGCACCCGGGACCGGCCCGAAGATCATCGCTCAGCCCGAGGAGCCCAAGCGGCCCACGCGCGACGAGACCCAGTCCAAGCCTTCGCGCCCGTCGCGCGGCGGCCTGCGCGACGAGGGCGGCCCCGGCGGCGGACGCCGGCGCGTCGTCATCGATTCGCAGGCGTCGCGGCGTCAGGGCCCCGGCGGGCCCGGTGGTCCCGGCGGCCCCGGCGGCCCGCCTGGCGGAGGCCCCCCGGGCCGGCGGCCCGGCCGCCGCAGCCGCGGCCGTCGCCGGCGCGAGGTGCTCGAGGAGATCGCGGCGCCGCTCGAGGCCAACGCGCTGAGCCGCACCGACGTCGTCCGCATCAACTCCGGCTCGACCGTGCGCGACGTCGCGGAGTACCTCGGCATCGCGGTCGCCGACATCATCAAGAAGCTCATGAGCATGGGGGAGATGGTCACCCTCACGCAGACCCTCTCCGACGAGGCGATCGCCATCCTGGCCGAGGAGTTCGGCAAGGAGGTCGAGGTCGTCCACGCCGACGAGGAGGCCGAGGACGAGGCCGTCTTCGAGGACGCCGACGAGGATCTCGTCGAGCGCCCGCCGGTCGTCACGATCATGGGCCACGTCGACCACGGCAAGACGTCGCTGCTGGACGCCATCCGCAAGACCGAGGTCGCCTCGGGCGAGGCCGGCGGCATCACGCAGCACATCGGCGCCTACCAGGTCCACCACGGCGAAAAGACGATCACCTTCCTGGACACGCCGGGCCACGAGGCCTTCACGGCCATGCGCGCCCGCGGCGGCCAGGTCGCAGACATCTCGGTCGTCGTGGTGGCCGCCGACGACGGCGTCATGCCGCAGACCCGCGAGGCGGTCGACCACTCCCGCGCCGCCGACGTCCCGATCCTCGTCGCGGTCAACAAGGTCGACAAGGAGGGCGCCGACCCCACGCGCGTGCGCACGGAGATGACGCAGCTGAACCTGCAGCCGTCGGAGTGGGGAGGCGACACCGAGTTCGTCGACGTCTCCGCTAAGACCCAGCAGGGGCTCGAGGACCTGCTCGACACGATCCTCGTCGTCGCCGAGCTCGAGGAGCTCGAGGCCAACCCCGGTGCCGAGGCCAGCGGCGTGGTCATCGAGTCCAAGCTCGACCCCGGCCGCGGCCCCGTGGTGACGCTGCTCATCCAGCGCGGCACCCTGCACGTCGGCGACGCGCTGGTCGCCGGCTCGCACTGGGGCAAGGTGCGCGCCATGACCGACTACAGCGGCAAGCGCGTCGACGAGGCGGTGCCCGGCGACCCGGTCGAGGTGCTCGGCTTCGACGGCGTCCCCGACGCCGGCGAGTTCGCGCGCGTCGTCGACAACGACCGCGCCGCGCGCCAGCAGGCCAACGAGCGCGCGGTCCGCCTGCGCAACGAGGCCCAGGCGCGCCGCGCCGGGCGCAAGGTCTCCTTCGAGGACATCTTCAAGGGCATCCAGCAGGGCGAGGTCCAGGAGCTCGACCTCGTGCTCAAGGCCGACGTGTCGGGCTCGCTGGAGGCCTTCGAGGACGAGATCGCCAAGCTGCCCCAGGACGAGATCCACGTCAACATCCTCAGCTCCGGCGTCGGCGGCATCACCGAGTCCGACGTCATGCTCGCGGCCGCATCCGACGCGGTCGTGCTGGGCTTCAACGTGCGCCCGGTGGGCGACGCGCGCCAGGTCGCCGACCGCGAGGGCGTCGAGATCCGGACGTACTCGGTCATCTACCAGGCGCTCGACGACCTGCGCGACGCGATGACCGGCATGCTCGCCCCCGCCGAAGTCGAGGAGACCGTCGGCACCGTCGAGGTGCGCCAGACCTTCCGCGCCTCGCGCGTGGGCACGATCGCCGGCTGCTACGTCACCGACGGCCACGTCACCCGCGGCGCCAAGGTCCGCATCGTGCGCGACGGCACCGTCATCTACGACACCACGATCGCATCGCTCAAGCGCTTCAACGACGACGTCCGCGAGGTCGCGACCGGCTACGAGTGCGGCATCGTCCTGGCCAACTACCAGGACATCAAGGAGGGCGACGTGCTCGAGGTGTACGAGACGCGGCAGGTGGAGCGGGCGCTGGCGTAGGGCTGCCTGTGGCGCTTGCGGCGCCGCGCGGCGCTCTTTGGCACTGAGGGTGAGTGGGCGCGGCCGCTGGGGGTCGCGCGCAAGCGTGGTCGATTGCTGTTGTCCTGAGGCTGTTGCACAAGCCCACCCGACAGAGTCCGGTGCCTCGAATTGTGATGGGAGACGGATCGCGATCTATCGCTCAGGGCGGCCGTATATCGGCCGACAAGTGGGACGAGATTCGGCCGTCTGAGCGATAGATCGCGATCCGTCTCCCATCACAGTTCGACGTACCGAAGCTCTTTGGATGCGCTTGTGCAACAGCCTCCCGCAACACCAATCGACCACTCACCGACCGCGGGCGCCGGGACCCGATCCCTCAGTGCCCTGGCAGTGCGTCGCCGCGAAACTCGCGAAGCCACCGCAGCCGCAACGCCAGCGCCTCCGGCTCCCCGCGCCCCGGAACGCACCTCCCGCGTCGCCAGCCGCCGCGCCTCGCCTAGCATCCCGAGCGGCTCGAACGGCGCGTTGTCGACGCCGAGCAGCGCGGCGTGGCACGCCCGCAGCGCCCGGCCCGCAGCGGCCGCGTCGCCCGCCGGCGCGGCGTCGACCCACGGCCACAGCGTGACGACCCGCCCGCCGGCCCGCAGTGGCCCGGCCAGCGGTGCCAGCACCGGCGCGCCGGCCTCGGCGAGCGCCGCGGCCAGCGCTGCCTCGCGTCCGAGGAACGCGGCGAGTCGCGAAACGGCGCGGTCGCGCCGGTCAGGCGAGCGGCGATCGGACCGGGGTCGAGACGGACGAGCACGTTCGCCGCGACCGCCACCACCTCGGCGCGATCGAGGGCAAGACCGGCGCTGCGGGCGGCGGCCAGCGCCGCTTGGGCGTGATCGGGCGCTGCGTCCAACGAGCGGCACGCTACCTTCGATGTGCCGTGCCTCACGCCTACGTCGCTCTGCTGCTCATCCATCTGCACTTCCCCGACTCCGAGAGCCTGAAGTCCAAGCGCAAGGAGCTCTCGTCCGTCAAGGCGCAGCTGCGCACGCGGCTGGGGGTCGCGGTGTCCGAGGTCGACGGGCAGGACACGTGGCAGCGCGCGACGCTCGCGGGCGCGCTGACCAGCGGATCTCTCAAGCAGCTGCAGCAGGCGACCGACCACGTCGAGGAGTGGCTGCTTGGCCGCTATCCGGAAGGCGTGCGCGTAGAACGAAGCCTGACCTCGTTCGAGGACGCGGGAGGGATAGGATGACCGGCGAGAGGATGCGACGTGTCGATGAGGCCATGAGAGAGGTCCTCAGCGACGTGCTCAGCCATGATCTGAAGGACCCCCGCGTGGGATTCGTCACTGTCACGGACGTCAAGACCAGCCCCGACCTGCGCCATGCTCGCGTGTACGTGAGCATCCTCGGAGACGACGAGGCCGTCACCGCCTCGCTGGAGGGCCTCGCGTCCGCGCACGGCTTCCTGCAGGGCCGCGTCGGCAGCGAGCTGCGCCTGAAGAACACGCCGGCGCTGCAGTTCGTCCACGACGACACGGCGGCGCGCGCGCAGCGTTTGGAGCAGCTCATGAGCGAGCAGGAGGGCTCCCCGTGAGCACGGTGGAGGCCGACACGCGGCAGGAGGTGCTCGACGAGTTCCGCGACGCGTCGCGGTTCGTGCTCGTCACCCACGAGAACCCCGACGGCGACGCGCTCGGGTCGCTCGTCGGCATGCACCGCGTCCTGCTCGCCCTGGGCAAGGACTCGGTGATGTTCATGGCCTCCGACGAGTTCCCGCTGCCCTACGAGTACCGCTTCTTCGAGCTCGACGGCCTGCAGAGCACGCTGCCCGACGACCTCGCCGAGCGCACGATCGTCTTCCTGGACTGCGGCAACATCGACCGCAACCCGGTCGGCGCCTTCAAGCGCGAAGAGGCGCACATCCTCAACATCGACCACCACCACGACAACACGCGCTTCGGCACGGTCAACCACGTGGTCGAGGACGCGTCGTGCACGGCCGAGATCGTCTGGGACCTCATGCGCGCGCTGCAGGTCGAGCCGACGATCGAGATCGCCGAGGCGCTGTACGTCGGCCTGGTCACCGACACCGGCAAGTTCATGTACGAGAACACCGGCGTGCGCGCGCACCTCATGGCCGGCGAGCTCATCGACGCCGGCGTCGACGTCCACGGCATCTACCGCCGGCTGTACGAGGGCATGCCCTACGCCAAGCTCGAGCTGCTGGCGCGCGCGCTGGCCCACGTCGAGCGTTACGACGACGGCCGGCTCACCTTCACGCGCCTCACGCGCGACGACTTCCGCCTCTCCGGCGCCGAGGACAGCTACTCGGAGGGCATCATCGACCACCTGCGCTCGGTCGAGGGCACGAAGGTCGCCGCCCTGGCGCGCGAGCTGATGGGCGACGGCGCCCGCAGCCGGCGCAAGGTCTCGCTGCGCGCCACCGACGGCGGCGTCGACGTCTCGGTCATCGCGCGCGCCGGCGGCGGTGGCGGCCACCGCCAGGCGGCCGGCTTCGCCACGGAGATGTCCGAGGAGGAGCTGGTCAGCTTCCTGCGCAAGCAGGTGGCCGCGCAGCTGTAGTGGCCGGCGGCGCGGCTGCAATGGACGGCCTCGTCCTCGTCGACAAGCCGGCGGGCAAGACCTCGCACGATCTGACGCTGGCCACGCGCCGCGCGCTCGGCATCCGCAAGGCCGGCCATGCCGGCACGCTGGACCCGTTCGCGACGGGCCTGCTGCTCGTGCTCGTCGGCCGCGCGCGCCGCGTGCAGCGCTTCCTGATGGCCCTGCCCAAGGAGTACGTGACGGTCGCGCGGCTCGGCGCGATCTCGACGACGGGCGATCCGGAGGGCGAGATCACCGAGACCGGGCGCGTCCCATCGCTCGATCTCGCGTTGCCGACCGGCACGATCATGCAGCGGCCACCGATCTGGTCCGCGGTCCGCGTGCAGGGCCGCAAGGCCTATGAGCGCGCCCGCGCCGGGGAGCAGTTCGAGATGGCACCGAGGGAGGTGACCGTGTACCGCTTCGAGCTGCTCTCGCGGGAGGGCGATCGCGCCGAGTTCCTCGTCGAGTGCTCGGCCGGCACCTACATCCGCTCGCTGATCGCCGAGCTCGGCGACGCCTACTGCGTCGAGCTGCGCCGCACGCGGATCGGCCCGTTCTCCGTCGAGGACGCCGACCCCGAGCGCGTGCTGCCCCTCGCCGACGCGCTGGCCTTCCTGCCGCGCATCGACCTCGACGCCGACGCCGCCTGGCGCGCCGGCCACGGCCAGGCGATCCCCGGCGAAGCCGACGCCGAGCACGTCCTGCTCGCCGACGCCGACGGTCCGGTCGCGATCGCGCAGCCGCGCGAGGACGGCCTGCTGAAGCCCGTCGTAGGCTTCCGCGGGTGAAGGTCACGTCGCTCCCCGAAGTGCAGCCCCGCCCGCGCCGGGTCGCTGTCGGCACGTTCGACGGCGTCCATCTCGGCCACCGCGAGGTCATCCGCGGCGCCGACACGGTCGTCACCTTCGACCCGCACCCCGCCGCCGTGGTCGCCCCCGGCGGCGCGCCGCGCCTGCTGACCACCCTCGCGCGCAAGACCGAGCTCATCGGCGAGCTCGGCGTCCAGGAGCTCGTCGTGATCCCGTTCGACGCCGAGTTCGCGTCGCACAGCGCGCAGAGCTTCATCGACGACGTCCTCGTCGGCGCCCTGCGCGCCGAGCACGTCAGCGTGGGGGAGAACTTCCGCTTCGGCCACAAGGCCGCCGGCGACCAGGTGCTGCTGCGCGCGGACGATCGCTTCCAGACGCGCGTCACCGCGCTGCTGGAGGTCGACGGCGAGGTCGTGTCGTCCAGCCACATCCGCGGGCTCGTGCTCGGCGGCGCGCTCGAGTACGCCGACAAGCTGCTGGGCGCGCCGTTCACCGTCACCGGCGAGGTCGTCCAGGGCGACCGGCGCGGGCGCACGCTCGGCTTTCCGACGGCCAACCTCGTCCCTCAGGACGGCTACGTCGTCCCCGGCCACGGCGTCTACGCCTGCCGCGCGCAGACCGCCGACGGCGTCGTGCACGTGGCGGCGACCAACGTCGGCGTGCGGCCGATGTTCGTCACCGGCCGGGGCGAGCTCATCGAGGCGTTCCTCGTGGACTTCGACGGCGACCTCTACGGCTCGCAGCTGCGCGTCGAGTTCCTCAAGCGCCTGCGCGGCGAGAAGCGCTTCGAGTCCGTCGAGGCCCTCATCGAGCAGATGGGTCGCGACGTCGAGGAGACCAGGGCCATCGCGGCCTGACACAGGAGGCGAGATGCCGGGGCTGGTGGAGGGCAAGGCCGGGTTGGTGACCGGCGCGGCGGGCGGGATCGGACGCGCCACGGCGCTCGCGCTCGCGCGCGAGGGCGCCGCCGGCGTCATGGTCACCGACCTCCAGTCGCGCCGGGCGGACGGCGAGGAGACGGTGCGGCTGATCGAGCAGGACGGCGGCCACGCGGCCTTCGTGGCCGGCGACGTCAGCGTCGAGGACGACTGCCGCGCCGTCGTCGACGCCACGCTCAAGGCCTTCGGGCACCTCGACTTCGCCCACAACAACGCCGGCGTCGAGCTGCAGGACACGATCGTCGGCACCGACGAGGCCGACTTCGACCGCGTCATCGCGGTCAACCTCAAGGGCGTCTGGCTGGGCATGAAGCACCAGATCCCGCGGATGCTCGAGCACGGCGGCGGGTCGATCGTCAACACCGCCTCGCTCGCCGGGCTCGTCGCGGTGCCGTCGCTGGCCGCCTACATCGCCAGCAAGCACGGGGTCGTCGGGCTGACGCGCGCCGCCGCGGTCGAGCACGCCAACGACGGCGTGCGGGTCAACTGCGTGTGCCCGGCCGCGATCCGCACGGCGATGATGGACATCCTGTCGCCCGAGCGCCAGCAGGAGCTGCTCGCGCCCCAGGCGATGGCGCGCTTCGGCGAGCCCGCCGAGGTGGCCGAATCGGTCGTGTGGCTGATCTCGGATCGCTCGTCGTTCGTGACCGGCATCGCGCTGTCGGTGGACGCCGGCGCGATGGCCTGCGGCTAGGCGGCCGGGCGGCGGCTCAGGCGCAGGCGGACCTCGCGCAGCTTCAGCGGCGCCGCGGGGCGCTGCCAGCCGCGCGCGGTGAGGACCCAGTCGCCCTCGTCCTCGCGCAGGACGATGAGCGGTGCGCCGTCGTCGTTGGTCGTCGCCAGCGCGGCCTGGCTGAGCGGCCACTCGCCGTAGGGGCCGAGGCGCGCGATCAGGCGATGGACGTCGGCGTGGCGCACGCCGCGCTCGAGCAGGGCGCGCACCACCGCGGCCTCGGCGACGTCCTCGACGCTGTAGACCCGCGGCTCCTCGTCGGAGACCGAGGAGCGGATGAGCCCGCGCCGCGCCCACTGGCCGATCGTGGTCCCCGAGACACCCGCCAGCTCGCCGGCCTCTGCGGCGAGGAAGTGCCCGTGCGGCTTGGCTGTCGTACTGGCGGCGGGCGGCACTCTGCTACCTTCCCACGTCGCTTATGACGCTCACGCAGGAACGAAAGGCCGAGCTCACCAGCCAGTTCGGCAAGGACGCGCGCGACACCGGCAACAGCCGCGTGCAGATCGCGCTGCTGACCGAACGCATCAACCAGCTCACTGCCCACCTGCGCACGCACAAGAAGGATCACCACTCGCGCCGCGGCCTGCTGATGCTCGTCGGCCGCCGCCGCCGGCTGCTGAACTACATGCAGCGCTCGGACCTCGAGGGGTACCGCGAGCTCATCAAGGAGCTCGGGCTCCGGCGATGAGCATCATCGCTCCGGGCACGCCTGCCCCGGAGTTCACGCTCAAGCGCGAGGACGGCAGCGGCTTCACGCGCGAGGACCTGGTCGGCACGACGACGGTCCTCGTCTTCTATCCCTTCGCCTTCAGCCCGGTCTGCACCGACCAGCTGCAGATCTACGAGGAGGCGCTCGACGACTTCGCCGCGCACGGCGCGACGCTCTACGGCGTCTCGACCGACGCCTCGTGGTCGCAGAAGGCGTTCAAGGAGAAGCTCGGCGTCACGATCGAGCAGCTCTCGGACTTCGAGCCCAAGGGCGCGGCAGCGCGCGCGTTCGGCGCCTACTTCGAGCCCGGCGGCATGACCAACCGCGCGCTCGTCATCGTCGGCCCGGATGGCATCGTGCGCTGGAGCTTCCTGGCCGCGACGCCCGGGGACCTCCCCGGCGTTGGCCTCATCTTCGACGGGCTCGAGCAGATTCGCAACACCCCGGCGTAGCGCGGCCGCATGAGCGACCTGCGCAGCGCCCCCGTTCCGGCTCTGCGAGACGACGATCACGTCCGCGGGCCCGACGATCGCGAGCTCGTCATCTTCTACGGCGACTTCGCCTGCCCGCGCTGCGCGGTCGAGGCGCTGCGGCTGCGCGCCGAGCACGCGCGTGTGGCCTTCCGGCACTTCGCGCTGAAGGCCAAGCACGAGCGCGCCGTGCCGCTCGCGCTCGCGGCGGAGGCGGCCGCCCGCCAGGGCGCGTTCTGGGCCTTCCACGACGCGCTGTACGAGGACCAGGGCCGCCTCGACGACCCGCACCTGTGGCGGCGGTGCGAGGCGCTCGGGCTCGACCTCGAGCGCTTCCAGGCCGACCGCCGCGACCCGGCGATCGCCGAGCGCGTGCGCCGCGACGTTCGCGACGCGCTGCGGGCCGGCGCGACGACGACGCCGACCCTGTTCACCGTCTAGCCTCCCCGCCACGATGCGGACGCTCGCGGGAGTGGCGGCCGTCACCGCCGCGCTCGCGTGCGCCGCGAGCGCCGGTGCGCGCACCGTCGTGCCGACCGAACAGCGGCAGGTGCTCGCCCGCGGCCTCGTCGAGCCGGTCGGCGAGGACTTCGTGCACGACGGCTTCGACGACGTGCTGCCTGGCCTGGAATGACGGCCACCGCGTGCGCGCGACGATTCGCCCCGACGGCGGACGGTTCGGGCGGCCGCGGACGATGCCCGGGCCGCGTGAGGGCATCGCCAACGGCTCGCTGACCGAGCCGTTCGTCGGCGGCGGCGGGCATCTGCTCTGGGGCTGGCGCCCGGGCGCGGGCGACACCTCGCGCATGCAGGTCGTCACGGGCCTCGACGAGCCGGCGCAGGCGCTGGCGACCGACCCGGCGTCGGTCGCGCTCGGGCCGCTGTCCAAGGAGGCCGACGTCAGCGCCGACGGGCACGCATCGCCGCCGACGGCACGCCGGGATCGCCGCGACGGCTGACGACGCTCGCGCTCGCGCACCTCGCCACGACCGTGCTCGACTCCGACGGGCCGCGCCCCGCCCTGGTCACGCGCACGGCGGCCGGCCGGATCGCCGTCGCGCGCGCCGCCCGCGGCGTCCCGTTCGGCACGCTCGCCACCGCGCCGCTGCCGGCCGGTGCGCGTCTGGGCGCGTTCAGCGTGCTGCGCGACGGCGCGCTGGCGCTCGTGTCCACGCGGCCGTGTCGCACGCGAGCGCGGGTCGCCGACGTCGTCGTCCGATCCGTTCGCGGCGCGTGGTCTGCGCCCGTCCGCGTCAACCGCTGCGGCGATCCCGAGCCCGTGGAGATCGACGCGACGGGCCGAGCGCTGTTCATCGCGGCCGGACCGGGCGTGCTGGCCTGGTCGAGCGCCCCGGTCGAGCGCTACACGCGGGGCTCGCGCGGCGGCAGGTCGCAACGCTCCGGACGCTAGACTGGCCGGGTTCGGATTCCGTGAGAGACACGACTGAGGTCGGCGACCGAAGGCCGGCCAGGAAAGGCAGTACATATGAGCACTGACGCCGTGAAGACGGTCTCGGTGGAGATCGCCGGCAAGGAGATCTCGTTCGAGACCGGCAAGATGGCCAAGCAGGCCTCCGGCGCGGTCGTCGTCCGCCAGGGCGACACGATGGTCCTGAGCACCGCGACCATCGGCAACCTCCGCGATGTCGACTTCCTCCCGCTGACGGTGGACGTCGAGGAGCGGATGTACGCCGCGGGCAAGATCCCCGGCTCCTTCTTCAAGCGCGAAGGCCGTGCCGGCGAGAAGGGCACGCTGACCGCGCGCATGATCGATCGTCCGATCCGCCCCCTCTTCCCGAAGGGCTGGCACTTCGAGACCCAGCTCGTGGCGATGCCGCTGAGCGTCGACCACGTCCATCCCTACGACATCCTCGCGATGAACGGCGCCTCCGCGGCGCTGATGATCTCGCCGGTCCCGCTGCCCACGCCCGTGGGCGCGGTGCGCATCGGCAAGGTCGACGGCAACTTCGTCGTCAACCCCAGCGAGGAGGACCTCGTCGGCAACACCGACCTCGACCTGATCGTGGCCGGCACCGACGACGCGATCCTCATGGTCGAGGCGGGTGCCAACGAGATCCCGGAGGCCGAGATCCTCGACGCGCTCGACATCGCGCACTCCGAGATCCGCAAGATCTGCGCCGCCCAGCGCGAGCTGGCCGAGCTCGCCGGCAAGGAGAAGCTCGTCATCGAGCCGCCGGTCATCGACGAGGACCTGGTCCGCCAGATCTCCGAGAGCCACGGCGCCCAGCTCGACGCGGCCACCCAGGTCGAGGACAAGCTCGAGCGCCAGGCGGCGACGAAGGCCGTCGAGGAAGCCGCCCTCGAGCAGTACTCCGGCGATCCGGAGGCCGACACGTACGCCGAGTTCCGCCAGCGGGCTCAGCTCGCGTTCGACAAGCTCGAGAAGTCGATCATCCGCGAGCGCATCGCCATCCACAAGAAGCGCCCGGACGGTCGCGGCGAGCGCGAGATCCGCGACATCTCGATCGAGGTCGGCGTCGCTCCGCGCACGCACGGCTCCGCGCTCTTCACCCGCGGCCAGACGCAGGCCCTGAGCGTGGCCTCGCTCGGCACGCTGAAGGAGGAGATGCGCCTGGACACGCTGGGCCTCGAGACCCAGAAGTTCTACTGGCACCACTACAACTTCCCGCCCTTCAGCGTCGGCGAGGCCGGCTTCATGCGCGGCCCCAAGCGCCGCGACATCGGCCACGGCGCGCTGGCCGAGCGGGCGCTCGTGCCCGTAGTGCCGAGCACCGAGGACTTCCCGTACACGATCCGTGTCGTGTCGGACATCCTCGAGTCCAACGGCTCGTCGTCGATGGCGTCGGTGTGCGGCTCGTCGCTGGCACTGATGGACGCCGGCGTGCCGATCCGCAAGCCGGTGGCGGGCATCGCCATGGGCCTCATCAAGGAGGGCGACGACTACGTCGTCCTGACCGACATCGCCGGTGTCGAGGATCACCTCGGCGACATGGACTTCAAGGTCGCCGGCACCGGGGACGGGATCACCGCCCTGCAGATGGACATCAAGATCACCGGCGTGACGTTCGACATCCTGCGCGACGCGCTGTCGCAGGCGCGCGACGCACGGCTGTCGATCCTCGACCAGATGCGTGCCGCCATCGCCGGCCCGCGCGAGAGCCTGTCGCCGCACGCCCCGCGGATCGTCAGCGTGGAGATCAGCCCCGACAAGATCGGCCTGCTCATCGGCAAGGGCGGCGAGACCATCCGCGGCCTGCAGGACGAGTTCGACGCCCAGATCGACGTCAACGACGACGGTCAGGTGCTCGTGTACTCGTCCAACGGCGAGATGGGCGAGGCGCTGGCCGAGCGCATCCGCTCGATGACCAAGGAGGTCGAGATCGGCGACTCGTTCACCGGCAAGGTCGTCAAGACGACGACCTTCGGCGCGTTCGTCGAGCTCGCCAAGGGCACCGACGGCCTGCTGCACATCTCCAACGTGTCGCCGGGCCAGCGCGTGGACACCGTCGAGGACGTCCTCAACAAGGGCGACGAGGTCTCCGTGCGCGTGGTCGAGGTCGACCGCGAGCGCGGCCGCATCGGCCTGCGCCTCGCCGAGGACCCCGAGATCGCCGGCAAGACCGTGGAGGAGCTCGCCGCCGTCGGCGCCTCGAGCGGCGGCCCGCGGCGTGACCGTGGCGACCGCGGCGACCGCGGCCCGCGCGACCGCAACGGCGGCCCGCGCGGCTCCGGCCGCCCGCGCCACCGGTCGGGCTCCGGGCGCGATCCGGAGCGTGGCTAGGGACGAGCACCCGCCGCTCGCGGCGGAGGAAGCCCTGGAGGCCATCGAGGACGGTCATCGCCTGACCGTCCTCGATTCGGGCGTCCGCGTGGTCACCGAGCGGATGGAGTCCGTCCGCTCGGTCGCCCTGGGGCTGTGGATCGGCACGGGCTCGGCCGCCGAGGACGAGCCCGAGGCCGGGCTCAGCCACCTCATCGAGCACATGCTCTTCCGCGGCACGGCGCGCTACCAGTCGCTGGAGATCGACCAGCTCTTCGACGCGATGGGGGCCGAGCTGAACGCCGGCACCGGCAAGGAGACGACCTCGGTCTACTCGCGCGTCCTGGACCGCCACGTCGAGCGCGCGCTGGACGTCATGGCCGACATGGTCTGGCGGCCCGCGTTCGAGGGCTCCGAGCTCGAGAACGAGCGCGAGATCGTCCTCGAGGAGATCGCGATGTACGAGGACGACCCGCAGGACAAGGTCTTCGACGTCCTCGGCGAGGCCGTCTTCGGCAGCCATCCGCTCGGCCGCGCGATCATCGGGCGCGCCGAGGTCGTCGGCTCGGCCGACGCCGAGGCGCTGCGCGCGTTCCACGCGGCGCGCTACGTGCCGACCAACGTCGTCGTGGCCGCGGCGGGCTCGCTCGACCACGACACGCTGGTCGACCTCGTGGCGCGCAGCGGGATGGAGCGCGCCGGCGGCCGCGCCCCGGCGCTGCCCTCGGCGCCCGACATGCAGCCCGCGCGGCGGCGCTTCTTCGCCAAGGAGACCGAGCAGTACCACGTCTGCCTCGGCGCGCCCGGGCTCGCGCGCGACGACGAGCGCCGCTTCGCCCTGCGCGTGCTCGACAACATCCTCGGCGGCACGTCGTCGTCGCGGCTGTTCCAGGAGGTGCGCGAGAAGCGCGGCCTGGCCTACAGCGTCTACTCGTTCCAGTCGCTGTACGCCGGCTCGGGCCAGATCGGCCTGTACCTGGGCACGCGGCCCGACAACGTCGCGCGCGCCCTGCGCGTCGTCGCCGACGAGCTCGATCGCTTCCGCTCCGATCCGGCGACCGACGACGAGCTCGAGCGCTCCAAGGAGAACGTCAAGGGCCGCGTCCTGCTGGCCCTGGAGTCGACGACCGCGCGGATGAACCGCCTGGGCTCGTCGGTCCTCGCCGGCATCCCGCTGCTGAGCGTCGACGAGGTCGAGGCGCGCATCGACGCGGTCACGATCGAGGATCTCCAGGCGCTGTCAGCCGAGCTGCTCGCGCCCAAGCGCCTGAGTGCGGCGGGCATCGGCGCCGACGAGTCGGCGTTCCGCGCGGCCCTCGAGCCGCTCTCGGAGGCGCTGGCCGCGTGATCCGGGTGGGCGTCGCGGGCGCGGCCGGGCGGATGGGCGCCACGGTCTGCGAGGCCGTCGAGGGCGCCGACGACATGGAGCTGTGCGGCCGCGTCGACCCGGCGCTGGGCGTGGCGCTGGCCGACATCCTGGGCGACTGTGACGTCGTCGTCGACTTCACCACCCCCGACGCGGCGCTCGACAACGCGCTGGCGTGCGTGCGGGCCGGCGTGCACGCCGTGGTGGGCACGACGGGCTGGGACCCGACGCCGCTGCGCGACGAGCGCGGCGCGAACGTCTTCATCGCCCCGAACTTCGCCATCGGCGCCGTGCTCATGACCCGCTTCGCCGTCGAGGCCTCCAGGTACATGGCCAAGGCCGAGATCATCGAGCTGCACCACGACCGCAAGCTCGACGCGCCCAGCGGCACGGCGGCGCGGACCGCCGAGCTGATGGAGGGCGAGGTGCCGATCCACTCGGTGCGCCTGCCGGGCCTCGTGGCCCACCAGGAGGTCATCCTCGGCGACGTCGGCCAGACGCTGACCATCCGCCACGACTCGACGGACCGCACGTCGTTCATGCCCGGCGTGCTGCTGGCGATCCGGCGCGTGGGCGACCTGCCCGAGACGCCCGTCATAGGCCTCGAGCACCTGCTGTGATCCGGCGCGCGACGCCGGACGACGCGCCCGCCATCGCCGCGGTGCAGGCGCGAACCTGGCGCCACGCCTACGCCGACATCGTCGAGCCCGACCGCATGCCGGAGCCCGAGCAGCAGGCGCCGCGCTTCGCCGAGCGCATCGGCGCGGGTGCCGAGGTCTACGTCTTCGACCAGGACGGCCGCATCGCCGGCTTCGCCGCGCTGGACGGCAACGAGCTGCGCGCGATCTACGTCGATCCGCCCGCGCAGGGCGCCGGCGTCGGCAGCGCGCTGCTCGCCGCCGCGGTCGAGGCGCTGCGTGGCGTCCGCCACGAGCAGGCCTTCCTCTGGGTGTTCGAGGACAACGGCCTGGCGCGCGCGTTCTACGAGCGCCACGGCTGGGAGCTCGTGCCAGGGCGCCAGGAGCGTGCGGCGCCCGAGGTGCGCTACCGCAGGGGGCTCTAGGTGGCGATCCTCGTGGCCGTCACCGACCACGCCGTGGAGCGCTTCCGCCAGCGCATCGGCGGGCGCAGCGGCGAGGTCGACGTGCGCCCGGAGATCGTCGCGCGCGTGACCCGCGCCTGGGAGGCGGACCGCGTGACCGACGAGCCGCCGCCCGGCGCCACGGGCGCGCGCGGCTCGGTCTACGTCCGCGACCTCGTCGACCGCTCGCTGGTCTTCGTGTGCCGCCACGATCGTGCTGGCAACGAGGTGGTCGTGATCACGCTGTGGGAGGCCGAGGGCGGCCCCGCGCCACCGCGCGTCGATCGCACGTGGACCGATCGTCGCAGCCGCCGCTCGCGCTGAGTGCTACCTTCGACGCAGCGCATCGATAGCCATCCGGAAGGGACGCGCATGGCCTTCACTACGCATCTGCTCGTCGTCGCGAACCGCACGGCAGACTCGCCCGAGCTGCTGGCGGCGATCAAGGAGCGCGCCGAGCGGGGACCGGTCCACGCGACGATCCTCGTGCCCGCGCCGTGGTCCGAGCGGGCGCAGGCCGAGCGCCGCATGCAGAGCGCGGTCACGAACCTCAACGCCGGCGGCATTGCCGCCGAGGGCATGCTCGGCGACGCCGATCCGATCGTCGCCGTCCAGGAGGCGTGGAACCCCGGCCGCTACGACGAGGTCGTCGTCTCGACCCTCACCGAAGGCGCCTCGCGCTGGCTGCAGATCGACCTGCCCCACCGCGTCGCACGGCTGACCGACTGCCAGGTCAAGCACGTCGCGGTGCCCGAGCGCCGCCCCGAGGAGCGCCGCGTCACGCCGCCGCCCGCGCGCCGGCCGATGCTCGAGCGCGTGGCGTCGCTGATGCGGTCGGGGACGCGGTCGGGCACGACGTAGGTCAGACTGGCCGTTCCCAGCGCACTCCAGGCCGGGCTCTGGCCTTGGTCGGTCCGATACGAGTGCAAAAATGCCGGATATGCAGGGGAATCGCACCGACGAACGTCGCTCCTGCGTCGTCCGAGGCTGCGCAAACCGACCGCAGCATCCGAGCGGATTGTGCACTAGGCACCACGACGAGCGGCGGCTCGCCGGGGTCGCGTGCGCCGAGCCTGGATGCGAACGTCAGGCCAAGCGTCGCGGTCGCTGCGGTCGTCACTATCGGAAGCTGTTGAGCGGGCGCGCCGACTGCAGCGTCGAGAGCTGCTCGAACGCGGTGTATTCGCGAGGGTTATGCCAGACCCATTGGAGGAAGCAGCGGTTTGCCGGAACGGTCTGCGTCGTCGAGGGGTGTGGACGCGAGCAGGTCAACGCGGGCGGTGGGCTGTGCCCCCTGCACTACAAGCGTCATCTGAACGCTGGGCGCTTCTGCACTGTCGAAGGGTGCGACCGACCACTGAGAACCGCGGGCCTATGCAGTGGCCACTATCGCCAGAGGCGTGACGGCGTGCCCATCACTCCCATCGCAACACGGCGAGAACCGGGCTCCGGCAGCATCAACCGTCTCGGTTACAAGGAGATCACGGTCGCTCCGAACGTTCGTCGCCTGGAGCATCGGGTCGTCATGGAACAACTTCTGGGGCGTGAGCTGAAGTCGACCGAGCATGTTCACCACCGCAACGGCAATCGACTCGACAATCGCCCCGAGAACCTCGAGCTCTGGACGACGGGACAGCCGAACGGGCAGCGGGTGCGCGACCTGCTGACCTGGCTCGCTCGCGACTATCCGACGCTGTTCCTCGCACACGCGACACGGGCGATGACGGAGATCGACGTTCCTACGCGGCAACGAGCTCAGAGAGCCGGGTGAACCTCCGCGCCGCGTCAGCTCGGCGGATGGCACGGCCGAGCGCTCCGCGGTCACCGACAAGCACGGCGATCTCCTGTGCGCGCGTGAGGCCGGTGTACACGAGGTTCCGGGTCAGCATCAGCTGATGGGCGCTGGAGATCGGCATCACAACGGCGCGGTTCTGTGAGCCCTGGGCGCGGTGTACGGAGAGGCAGTAGCCGAGCTCGAGGGTCTCGCAAGCAGCGTACGGGAGTGTCAGCACGCGTCCGTCGTCGCAACGGAGCGTCAGCCGGTCGCGTTCGGGATCGTCATGTGCGACGAGCCCCGTTTCGCCATTCATCAGCTGGTGTTCGTGATCGTTCTTGCGCTGCACGAACCGGTCGTGCAGACGAAAGCGCCCTGCGCCGATTGGGGCCCCGTCCGGGTTCAGGCGGCGCCGAAGCTCCTCGTTGAACGCCTGCACGCCAAGCGGTCCCTTGTGCATCGGCGACAACACCAGGATGTCCTGGCTCGCGTTGAAGCCATACCGCGCGGCCAGGCGTGTCGTTGCGATGCCACAGATCTCTTCGAAGATGGCTTTCGGATCACCGCGCTCGACGAAGAAGAAGTCGCGCACGTCGCCCGGCCCGGCGCTGGTCGGCGGCGGCTGGCCGTCGTTGACCGCGTGCGCTGCGCGGACGATCAGCGAGCGCGCGGCCTGGCGGAAGATCTCGGTCAGGCGCACCACCGGGACGCGGCCGGACTCGATGAGGTCGTCGAGCACGCGGCCGGGGCCGACGGGCGCGAGCTGGTCGACGTCGCCGACGAGCAGGACGTGCGTGCGCGGGCCGACCGCGGAGAACAGCGCCTCGGCGAGGCGCACCGACAGCATCGAGGCCTCGTCGACGATCAGCAGGTCGGTGCCGGGGATCGGGTCCTCGGGGCCGCGCGTGAAGCCCTCGGCGGGGTCGTAGTCGAGCAGGCGGTGAATCGTCGTCGCGACGGCGCCGGTGGTCTCCGCCAGCCTGCGCGCGGCCTTGCCGGTCGGCGCGCACAGGCGCACGGAACGGTGGTGGGCGTGCAGGACGTCGACGAGCGCCCGCATCGTCGCCGTCTTCCCGGTTCCCGGTCCGCCCGTGAGGATCGTGAGGCGGTGGTCGAGGGCCGTGCGCACGACCGCCCACTGGTCGTCGGTCGGCGCGAAGCCGTCCTTCGGGCGCTCCGGTGACCCCAGCCGCAGCCGCGGCTCGTCGTCGATCAGCGCGCGGACGTGCTCGGCCAGGCGGCGCTCGATCGCGTGCATCGCCGGGTCGAAGACGCGATCGCCCTCGACGACCAGGCGGCCGCGGGCGGCGAGGTCGTCGATGCGATCGTCGGCGTCGGCGCCCAGCAGGCGCCGGGCGCGCTCGGCCAGCTGGGAGCGGGGGAGGTGGCAGTGGCCGTCGCTCTCGGCCTCGCGCAGGGCGTGGCGCAGGCCGGCGTCCAGGCGCCCCGGCGAGTCGGGCGGCGTGCCCAGGGCCTGCGCGAGCGCATCGGCGGTCGCGAAGCCGATGCCGTCGAGCTCGGTCAGCCCATAGGGGTCGGTGCGGAGCGTCTCGATCGCGCCCGGCCCGTAGGCGCGATAGATCCGCGCCGCCACCGCGGCCGGCACCCCGTGCTCCTCGAGGAACAGCCGCACCGCGCGCAGCGCGCCCTGATCCTCCCACGAGCGCACCGCGGCGCCGATCCGCATCGCCCCGATCCCGGGCACCTCGCGCAGCGCGCGCTCAGGGTCGCGATCGATGACCGCGAGGACCTCCGCGGGCCCGTGGCGATCCAGCAGCCACGACGCCCCGCGCAGCCCGATGTGCTTGACCGAGCTCAGATAGCCCAGCAGCGCCTGCTCGCTGGCCGGCTCCTGCAACCGCGTGCGCTCGGCGACGAAGCGCCAGCCGTGCTTGTGGTGGCGCTGCCAGCCGCCCTCGACCTCGACCGACTCGCCCTCGTGGACGTGGTCGAGCGCCCCGACGAGCACGACCTCCTCGCCCTCGTCGCTGTACCCGGACAGCACGGCGAAGGCGCCGTCGGGCGCGCGCCAGCGCACGGCGGCGATCTCGACGCTCAAGGCGCGCTGTTCGGGGTCGAACGGCTCCACCCAGCGAAGGTAGCGCTCGTGCCGGCGGGGTTGTGGTGGCCGCCGGTATCTCAGCCCGGCCGTCGGCGCTCCATGGAACATGGGTGACTCCGCACCACGTGAATGTGTGCCGATCGGCCGCTACCGGCTCGAGGTCGGCGGCGACGCGGGCACGCTCATCGTGTCGCGCACCAGCGATGGCGATCCCGCCGAGCTGGCGCAGGCGCTGCGCGCGAAGCCTGCGCGCCGCAGCGCGATCGAGGTCACGGAGTCCGCCGAGGAGCTCGCCGCACGTGCGGCGGGCGGGTTGGAGCTCCTGACCGACGTCCTCAAGGGCGCGGTCCTCGAGCCCGAGCGCGTCACCCAGCACGCCGACCTGCTGTTCGAGCTGCTGCAGCGCCTCGATGACGAGGGTCGCCTCGCCGACGCGCTGCGCGTCGCGCGGGCCGTGAACGGCGCCCTAGCGCTTGCCATGCGCTGGGCCGAGCTCGTGCGCTCGCTGCGCCTGGCGCTGCGCGCGGCAGGGCGCCTGAAGGACAAGCCGGCGCGCGCCTGGGCCCACCACGAGCTCGGCACGCTGCATCTCGCCGCCGAGGACATGGCGGCCGCCAAGCGGCATCTCTCGGAGGCCGCGAGGCTCCGGCGGGACCTTGGCGACGCGGACGGCCTCGCCGCGACCGCGCAGAACCTGGGGTTCGTATGCAGGCGGCTGCGCGACCTCTGGCGCGAGGGCGGCCCGCGGCGCTGGCGCACCCGCGAGGCGCTCGTCTTGGCCGTCGCGATCGTGCTGCTGCTCTTCGTCGGCGCGGCCGCGATGGCGATCGTCCGTCCGCCCCACCACGACGACCCGCAGCTCATCGCATGGGTCGAAGGGCAGGGGAGGGTCGTCAGCGCGCCGGCGGGCATCGACTGCAAGATCGGCCGCTGCGTCGCGAGCTTCGACCGCGGCAAGCCGGTGAGGCTCACCGCCAAGGCCCGGCCGGGCTCGCGGTTCACCGGCTGGAGCGGCGACTGCAAGGGCCGCGGAGCGTGCGACGTCCGGCTCAATGGCACGCGAACGGTGACCGCCCACTTCGCGGCCGCCCCGAAGACGCGCACGCTGCGCGTGCACACGGACGGCGACGGCCACGTCGACGGGTCGTCGGGCATCGACTGCGGGCCGCTGTGCACCGCGCACATCCTGCCCGGGACGAAGGTCCGGCTGACCGCCAAGGCGACCGGCGACGCGACGTTCATGGGGTGGAAGGGACCGTGCACCGGCGCGGGCGCGTGCGAGTTCACGATGCACGACGACGTCACGGTCAGGGCGGCCTTCGACGACGTCCCGAAGACCCACGAGCAGCGCACGCTCACCGTAACCCGGACGGGCGCGGGGACGGTCACCAGCACGCCGGCGGGGATCGACTGCGGGCGCAGATGCGTCAAGGGCTTCCCCAAGGATCGCGAGGTCGCCCTCGCCGCCGCGCCCGACGACGGCTCGCGCTTCGTGAGCTGGGGCGGGCGCTGCGCCCGCGCGAAGACCTGCACGGTCACGCTGCACGACGACGTCACGGTCAGCGCCCGCTTCGAGAAGCTCGCGCCGACCGACCCCACGCTCACCGTCGACCGGGCGGGCGACGGCACCGGCACCGTGGTGAGCAGGCAGCCGGGCATCGCCTGCGGCGACGACTGCTCCAACACCTACCCCGCGGGCACCACGGTGGTCCTCGTCGCGTCTGCCGGCGCCGGCTCGACGTTCGCCGCCTGGGATGGTGGCGGCTGCTCCGGACGCAGGTTGTGCCGCGTGACGCTCAACGCGCCGACGACGGTCACCGCCACCTTCGAGCCCAGGCCGCGCCCGCGGCTCACCACGTCGAGCACGGGCCCGGGCACCGTCAGCCCGCCCTGCGCCGACGGGTGTGCTTACGCGGAGGGCGACACGGTGACCATCACCGCGACCCCGGACTCCAACGCGTACCTGGCGAGCTTCAGCGGCTGCACGCGCGATGCGAGCGATCCCCAGACGTGCACGGTGACGATGTCCGGCGATCAGACGGTGTCGGCCAACTTCGCCGACAACGAGCCCTAGCCCGAGTCGCGCACGATCACGTACGTCTTGCGCACGGTCTCGCGGACCTCCCAGCGCCCGCGCCAGCCCGACGGCACGGTCAGCGCGACGCCGGGGCGCACCTCGTGGACCTGGCCGTCGGCGGCGGCGATCGTCGCGTCGCCGGCGACGAAGTGCATGAACTCGACGTACGCGCCGTGGGCGGCGTCGAAGGCACCCGGCCGGCGTCGGCGAGGGTGGCGCTCAGGACGTCGACGATCATCGGCGGCGCCGGCCTCGGGGCATGCGGATGCTGGGGAACACAAGAGCTAAGACGGCGTGCGCGGCGTTTGCTTCCCCGCGCCGTCGCCACCGCGTGTGGGATGATGGCCGCAGTGCCGGATCTCGGGTCGGTCATCACCGCCATCGTCACGCCCTTCGACGAACGGCTGGAGGTCGACGAGGAAGCGTTCGTCGAGCTCATGGCGCACCTCGCGCGCCATGGGTCGGACGGCTTCGTCGTCTGCGGGACGACGGGCGAGGCGCCCACGCTCGCCGACGCCGAGCATCTGCGGCTGGTCGAGCTCGCGGCCAGCGAGCGGCCCGAGGGCACGACGGTCATCGCAGGCACGGGCTCCAACGACACGCGCCACGCGTGCCACATGACCGAGCGCGCCACCGAGCTGGGCGCCGACGCGATCCTGTCGGTGACGCCGTACTACAACAAGCCCAACCGCCGCGGGATCCGCCGTCACTACGAGGAGATCGCGCGCGCGACCGACAAGCCGATCGTCCTCTACAACATCCCCTCGCGCGTCGTCCTCGACCTGCCCAACGACTTCCTGGCCGAGCTGGCGCAGATCGAGCGCGTCGACTACGTCAAGCAGGCCAACAACGACAACCTCGCGCTCGTCGACGGGCTCGGGCTCTACGCCGGCAACGACGAGATCTTCGCCCGCACGCTCGACATCGGCGGCCTCGGCGGCGTCCTCGTCGCAAGCCACATCGTGGGCGACGAGATGCGCCGGATGGTCGACGAGCCCGAGCAGCGCGCCGAGATCGACGCGCGCCTGCAGGACGTGTGGAAGGCGATGGGGGTCACGACCAACCCGATCCCCGTGAAGGCCGCGCTGAACATGCTCGGCCACCGCGTCGGCGGCCTGCGCCTGCCGCTCGTCGAGGCCGACGACGACGAGCGCGCGGCCGTCCGCACGGTGCTCGAGCGTCACGGGCTGCTGCAGACCGTCTAGTGGCCGGCGCACTACGGGTCCTGCCCCTCGGGGGGCTGGGCGAGATCGGCAAGAACATGACGGTCTTCGAGTACGAGGGCCGCATCGTGGTCGTCGACGTCGGGCTGCGCTTCCCGACCGCCGAGATGGTCGGCATCGACCTCGTGCTGCCGGACTTCAGCTACCTGCGCTCGCGCATCGACGACATCGAGGGGATCGTCGTCACCCACGGCCACGAGGACCACCTCGGGGCCCTGCCGTGGGTGCTGCGCGAGCTGGCGGTCGACATCCCGATCTACGGCGGCCCGCTGACCACCGCGATGGCGCGCTCCAAGCTCGACGAGCACCGCCTGCGCGAGGTCGAGGTCAACGACGTGCGCGACGGCGAGCGCTTCGAGCTGGGCCCGTTCGAGGTCGAGCTCGTGCACATGACGCACTCGATCCCCGACTCGTGCGCGGTCGCACTCCACACCGAGCTGGGCACCGTGCTGGTCACCGGCGACTACAAGTTCGACCAGACGCCGGTCGACGGCGTGCCCGCCGACGTCGGCCGCCTGGCCGAGCTGGGCCGCGAGGACCTGCTGCTGCTGTGCGGCGACTCGACCAACGCCGATCGCCGCGGGTTCTCGCCCAGCGAGGCGATCGTCGGCCCCAAGCTCGAGGAGATCTTCCTGGGCTGCGACGGTCGCATCGTCGTGACCTCGTTTGCCTCGAACATCCACCGCGTCCAGCAGGTCGTCGACGCCGCCGCCGCCCACGGACGCAAGGTCTCGCTGGTGGGGCGCTCGATGCGCAAGAACGTCAACATCGGGCGCTCGCTGGGTCATATCGACGTGCCCGAGGGGATCCTCGTCCAGCCGCGCGAGCTCGAGGACTGGCCGGACCACAAGCTCGTGATCGTCTCGACGGGGTCGCAGGGCGAGCCGCTGAGCGCGCTGCGCCGCATGGCCCACCGCGACCACCCCCAGGTCGAGCTGCACGACGGCGACACCGTGCTGTTCAGCGCCACGCCGATCCCCGGCAACGAGCGGGCTGTCAACGAGACGATCGACCGCCTGTACCACATCGGCTGCGACGTGATCACCACGCGCGAGGAGCCGATCCACGCCTCCGGCCACGGCTACACCGAGGAGATCAAGCTCATGCTCAACCTCGTGCGCCCGCGCTACGTGATGCCGTTCCACGGCGACCACAAGCGCATCCACCTGCACGCGCGGCTGGCCGAGGCGGTCGGCGTCGAGCCCGACCGCATCTTCAAGGGCGAGAACGGCCTGCCGCTGGAGATCGACGGGCGCGGCGCGCGCTTCGCCAAGGCCGAGCGCTCGGGGATGATCTTCGTCGATGGCGTCGACATCGGCGATCCCACCGACGTCGCCCTGCGCGACCGCCGCATGCTCAGCGCCGACGGCATCTTCGTCGTCGTCGCGACGATCTCCGAGCAGGACGGCTCGTCGGTCGCCGAGCCCGAGGTCATCTTCCGCGGGGTGCCGTATCCCGACGACGCGGTCGAGCTGCTCGACGAGATCCGCGGCACCGTCGAGGCCTCGCTGGCCCGCGCGGCGGCCGAGGAGATCCGCGAGATCGACCTGCTCCAGCAGGTCCTCCACGACGACCTGGCCGCGTTCGTCTACGAGCGCCTGCGCCGGCGGCCGATGGTGCTGCCGGTGGTCGTCGAGGTATGAGCGAGGACATCGCCCGGGGACTCGACCGCGCCTATGCGGGGGCGGACAGCCGGGCGATCGACGTCGCAACGACGCGCCTGATCGTCTTCTCCGATCACCACCGCGGCGCACGCGACGGGGCCGACGACTTCCGCCGCTGCGAGCCGGCCTACAACGCCGCGCTGGCCTACTACCTGCGCGAGGGGCACGACCTCTACCTCCTGGGCGACGTCGAGGAGCTGTGGGAGTGCAGCGCGAAGGAGGTCCTGCCGGCCTACGAGCGCACGCTCGCGCTCGAGCGCGCGTTCCACGACGGCGGGCGCTGCGTGCGCTTCTTCGGCAACCACGACGACCTGTGGGAGTCGAGGCTCGCGGTCAGGCGCCACCTAGCGCCCGTGCTGCCGGGCGTCCGGGTGCGCGAGGCGCTCAAGCTCGACGTCGTCGCGGGCGGCCGGCGGCTCGGTCGCCTGTTCCTGGTCCACGGACACCAGGGCACCGCCGGCTTTCGCTGGCGCGCGATCTCACACCCGGTGCTGCGCTACGTCTGGCGCCCGTTCCAGCGCGCGCTGAAGATCGCCTCGACGACGCCGGCCCTGGACTGGAGCCTTCGCGAGCGCCACGAGACGGCGATGTTCGAATGGGCGCGCTCGCACCCCGATCGGATCGTGCTGGTCGCCGGCCACACCCACCGGCCGGTGTTCTGGAGCAAGGTCCCCGAGGTCGACTACGGCCCGCAGATCGCCGAGCTGCGCGAGCGCCTGGCCGACGGGCCCGATCCGCTGCTGGAGGCCGAGCTCGAGTACCTCGTCGGCGAAGAGCACCGCCGCGACGGACTCGCGCGACCGTTCCCCGAGCCGTGCTACTTCAACACGGGCTGCTGCTCGTTCGGCGACGGCGACGTCACCGGCATCGAGATCTGCGAAGGCGAGATCCGGCTCGTGCGCTGGCCGGACCGCGACGGCCGGCCGCGGCCGCTCGTGCTGCAGCGCATGGCGCTGGCGGACGCGCTCAGGCCGGCATAGGCGCGGGCTCGGGCGCGGCGACGGCGGCGCGCGGGAGGCGCACGACAAAGCGCGCGCCCGGCGTGGCGTCCTCGACCGTGACGCTGCCGCCGTGCGACTCGGCCACGGCGCGGACGATCGAGAGGCCCAGGCCGCTGGACGAGCCGCGGTCGCCGTCGCCGCGCACGAAGCGCTCGAAGATGCGCTCGCGCAGCTCGGGCGGGACGCCGGGCCCGTTGTCCTGCACCGTCAGGACGACCTCGTCGTCGCGCGCGACGACGCGCGCGCGCACGCGCGTGCCCGCGGGCGTGTGGCGGATCGCGTTCTCCATCAGGTTCAGGGTCATGCGGTGCAGCTCGTCGCGCGTGCCGTCGACCACGGCCTCGTCGTCGGCGTCGACGGCGAGGTTGTGGCCGTCGGCGACCGGGCCGAGCTCGGCCGCCGCCTCGACGAGCACGCGGGCGACGTCGGTGGGCTCGCGCGGGAGCTGGCGCTTGGCGTCGGCGCGCGCGAGCAGCAGCAGGTCGCCGACCAGCCGGCGCATGCGCTGCGAGGAGCGCAGCGCCGAGCGCGCGGCCTCGCCGCGCTCGCCGTCGAGGTCGGCCAGCAGCTCGAGGTTGGCCAGGATCGACGTCAGCGGCGTGCGCAGCTCGTGCGAGGCGTCGGCGACGAACTGGCGCTGGCGCACGAGCGCGCCCTCGGTCTCGTCGCGCGCCTCGTCGAGGGCGTCGAGCATCGCCTGCAGCGTACGGCCGAGCTCGGCGACCTCGTCGTCGGCGCCCGACAGCGGCACGTGGAGGCCGGGGTCGCGCGTGTCGGCGATCTTGCGCGCGGTCGAGGTCAGCGCGGTGATCGGCGACATCGCGCGCCGCGCGAGGATCAGGCCCGCGGCCAGCGCGAGCCCGGTTCCGCCGAGGACGCCGATGAGCAGGAACAGGCGCACGCGCGAGACCGTGCTCTCGAGGTCGGAGACCTTGCGGGCGTACTGCACGGTGACGGCGAGCACCACGTTGTTGACCTTCAGCACGGTGGCGCGCGAGACGACGCGGTAGCCCGACACGTTTGCGGTGCGAAAGCCGTACGCCGCATCGAGGTTGGGCGCGTGCTCGGTGCTGGCGACCGGTCGCCGATTCGCGCCCAGGACGCGGATGACCGCGTGGTTCGGTGCGGCGTAGAGGTCGAGGTCGGGCAGGATGAACGGCTTGCCCTTGTCGTAGTGGACGGTGATGCGATCGGCGAGGTCGCCGGCTGCGGCCGCCATCTCGTTGTTGAAGTCCGAGCGGATGCGCGAGGCCGTGAGCTGCCCGACGGCGATCGCGAAGCAGGTGAGGATCACGAACGTCAGGCCCGCGGAGGTCAGCGCCAGGCGCCAGCGGATGGGGGTGCGGCTAAGCACGGAGCACGTAGCCGGCGCCGCGGATCGTGTGCAGCAGGCGCGGCTCGCCGCCGGCCTCCAGCTTGCGGCGCAGGTTGGACACGAAGACCTCGATCGTGTTCGTCGTCGCGAACGGGTCGTAGCCCCAGACCTCTTCGAGCAGGCGCTGGCGCGGCACGACGATGCGCTCGTTGCGCATGAGGTACTCGAGCAGCTCGAACTCGCGCTGGGTCAGCTCGATGTCGCGGTCGCCGCGGGCGACCTCGTGCGTGTCGGGGTTCAGGGCGAGATCCGCGACGACGACCGAGGCGCTGCCCCGCGGCGGGCGGCGGCGCAGCAGCGCGCGCAGGCGCGCCAGCAGCTCCTGGCGCTCGAACGGCTTGACCAGGTAGTCGTCGGCGCCCGAGTCGAGGCCCTCCACCCGCGACTCCAGCGCGTCGCGCGCGGTGAGCATCAGGATCGGGACGTCGTCGGCCGAGCGCAGCCGCCGCGCGACCTCGATGCCGTCGAGCTTGGGCAGCCCGAGGTCGAGGATGACGAGGTCGGGGTTGAACGCCGCCGACTGGTCGAGCGCGGCCTCGCCGTCGCCCGCGATGCGCACCTCGTAGCCCTCCAGGCGCAGCGAGCGCTGGAGCACCAGGGCGATCTCCTCGTCGTCCTCGACGACGAGCACGCGTGGGTCGCGGCCGGTCGCGTTCATGTTGCGCTGCCCACTGTAGGGGGCGACGTCAACCTCCGCTAAGTGCGGGCAGATACAGCCGCACGTTGCGATCCAGGCGCGTTCCCGCTTCGTGCTGCGGTCGCCCGCCCTGCGCGTCGAGATAGGCGAGCTCGCGCGCTCTGTCGGCGAGCGGATCGGCGGCCGTGTCGAGCATCCACGTCTCGAGCACGGTGCCGCCGCGGGCGGTCGCGCGCAGGCGCACGACGCGCGCCTGCTGCGGGTAGTCGGCCAGCGCGGCGGTCTGCACGAGCCAGTATCCGCCGGAGGGCGTCCGGCGCGCGACGATCCGGTTGCGATGCGAGTCGCCGGCGAGGGCGGCCACGACGCGCGGGTCGCCGTCGAGCGCCTGCAGCGCGGCCTGGCCGCCGTCGACCTTCGTCAGCGGCTGGTGGGAGACGACGACGACCCGTCGTGCGCCCGCGGCCGCGAGCTCGGTCTTCAGCCACCGCACCTGCGCGGGCGCGAGCACACCGCCGGAGCCGACGTCGCGGCGCACGGTGTCGAGCACGATCACGCGCACGTCGCGGCCGACGTCGAAGGCATCGTCCATCCGCGCGCCGCTGCCGCCGTGGCCGCTGGCCGCGCGCAGGCCGGCGATCGCCTGGGCGGGCGTGAGCTCGCGCCGGCCGGGATCGGGGGCGATCCGGACCGTGCGCCCGGGCAGCCCGCCGCTCAGCACGCTGTCGACGAGCTGCGGCGTCAGCGCGTTCTCGCTGCGCGGGACGTCGAGGCCGGCGTCGGGCGCGACGAGGCGCTGGTCGCCGACGGCGACGGCCTCGGTCGATGACGTGCGCGCGAGCTCGCCGGCCAGCAGCAGGTCGTGGTTGCCCGGCACCGCGTACCACGGCGCGCGCAGCCCGACCGCGCGAAACGGCCGCTGCGCGGCGTCGAGCAGGCCGCGGTGGCGCGGCGGGTCGACGTCGGGCCGGTAATAGGCGGGATCGGGATCGCCGGCCTCCTGGACGCCCTCGTAGCCCGGCGCGCCCGAGTCCGGCCGCGCGACGCCGCCGTCGAGCACGGCGCGCGCGAGCGCCAGCTCGTTGGCCTGCGCGTTGTCGATGAGGTCGCCGGTGACGAGCACGGCTTGCGGATTGGCGGCGTTGACTGCGCGCACCGCGGCGTCGAGGACCTGGGAGGAGAGCGCTTCCTGCGGGCGGAAGGTGGAGGAGAAGGGGCCGCCGAGGCGATCGAGGAACGGCACGCGCGCGGGCGACTCCTCGTCGCGGACGTGGACGTCGGTGAGCACCGCGATCGTGGCGAGCGTGCGGCCGGGGCTCGACGCGCGGGCCAGCTCGGTGCGGTCGCGCAGCGGCTCGCCGGGCCCGGGGGACAGGAAGCCGTCGCCATCGGGATCGCGCCATGTGGCGTGCAGCGTCGAGCCGTCGCGCGCGGCGGGCGACGTCGCGTCGCCGCCGCCGCACCCGGCGAGCGCGACCAGCGCGACGAGCACGAGCGCGCGCCTCATTCCTCGCGCAGCCCCTCGACCGGCGGCTCGGCGGTCGCCCGCCGCGCCACGTAGGCAGCCGCCGCGATCCCCAGCAGCACGAGGCCGCCGAGCGCGAGCGCGGCCTGGCCGGCCGAGGACTGCGGGCCGAGGTCGGCGTAGCCGGCAGCCAGGTGCCCGACGAGCGGCGCGAGCACGAGCCGCTCGAGCGCCAGCGCGAGCACCGCGGCGGGCAGCGCGACCGCGAGCGCTGCGCCGGCCAGCACCGCGCCGACCGTCGCGCCCTCGGCGCCGGTGGCGCGCAGCAGCGCGAGCGTCGGGCGCCGCTCGCGGGCGACGAGGCCGAGCGCCTGCACGAGCGCGTAGAGGCAGACGAGCGCGTCGACGATCGCCACGGCGCGCAGCAGTGCTGCAAGCGTGCCGAGGAAGGCGCCGTTGCGCGTCGTCGCACCGCCGACGGCGGTGGGCTTGGCGCCGAGCGCGGCGAGCCGCTGCGTGACCGCCGCCTTGTCGGCGCCCCGCGCGAGCTTGACGACGACCTGCGGGTCGGCACCGGGGTCGGCGGCGAGCAGCCGCGGCGGGCGCACGTAGGCCACGCGCCCGTTGTCGTCGAGCGCGCGCACCGTCCCGACCACGCGGAAGCGCGCCTCGCCGCCGCTCGGCAGCTGCACGGCGAGCGTCGAGCCCACGCCGATGCCCAGCGCCTGCGCCAGGCCGACGCCGACCTCGGCCTCGTCGCTGGCGCGCAGGCGCCGCCCGCGGTCGATCGGCGGGTCCTCGAAGCGCGTGTGATCGCCGGGGAAGGCGACGACCTTCACCGGCTCGCCGAGCGCGAAGGAGTCGGCGCCCTGCACCACGTAGCGCGGGGTGGCGTCGGCCACGCCGGGCAGCGCGCGGACGTCGGCGGCGCGGTCGGCGGGCAGGCGCGCGGTCAGGTCGTAGCGCTTGCCGACCGACCCGGGGTCGTCGCGCAGCGCGGCCACGAGCGACGCCAGGCCGAGCATGAGCAGCACGACGGCGCCGCTGACCGCGAGCACGGCGACGGTCGCGGCCGCCCGGCCGCGGCGCGCGAGTGCCAGGCGTGCGCCGAGCGCGGCGAAGCCGCCGCCCAGGCGCAGGCGCCGCGCGCCGGCCAGCTCGGCGCCGCGCAGCAGCGCCACGGGCGAGCGCGCGGTGGCGCGCCACGCCGGCCACGCCGCGGCGCCGGCGACGACGGCCACGACGACCGCGAGGGTGGCGGCGAGCGGCCCGAGCAGCGCCCAGCCCGGCGGCTGCTCGTTGAGCGCCTCGAGCAGCCTGCCCGACGCGCCGCGCACCGCGATCGCGCCGATCGCCACGCCGAGCGCGCCGGCCGCGATCCCGGTGCGGCTTGCCCGCCACGCGTGCTCGGCCGCGATCCGCGCGCGCGAGAAGCCGATCGTGCGCTGCACGCCGAGGGCCGGCAGGCGGCGCTGCACGTCGGCGGCCGTCGTCGCGGCGAGCATCGTCGCGGCCGCGCCGAGCGCGACGATCGAGAAGGCGACGAGCAGCGCGATGACGATCCCCGCCGCCGAGTCGATGAGCACGCGCACGCCGCTGCGCGTGATGAAGCGCACGCCCCGGATCTGCGTGCTCGTCGCGCGCGCCTGCTGCAGCAGGACGTCGACGCGGCTCGGGTCGGCGGCCCAGATCAGCGCCTGGTCGACCGGCAGGCGGCGCTCGGTCTCGCGTTCGATCCACGCGCGCGAGACGTAGACGCGCGGGGCGGAGGCCAGGGGGAAGGCGACGTTGTCGGGCGCGACGGCGATCCCGGCCACGCGCAGCGTCCCGAGCCGCCCGACCTGGATCTCGTCGCCGACGCCCACGTGCCAGGCGTTGGCGACGCCGCGCTCGACCACCGCCTCGTTCGCTCGGCCGTCGACGTCGCGGCCGGCGACGATCGCGTAGCCGCGGCGCCTGCCCTCGACCAGCTCGACGCTGCCCTTCTCCGAGGATCCGCCCGTGGAGCCGAGAGAGACGTCGTTGACCTCCAGCCGGTACGCGCGCGCGGCGACGTTGGGCAGGGCGGCGACGATGCGATCGATCTCGGTCTGCGACTCGTCGCGGAAGCGCACGATGACGTCGGGCAGGTCGGCCTGGCGCGCGGCGCGATCGAAGCCGGTGGCCAGGCCGTAGGCGACGGTCACCGCCGCGCCGGCCATCGCCGCGGCCAGCAGCACGCCGATGAAGGCCAGGCGCGCGCGCCTCACGGCTGCATGCGCCCGTCGACCAGGCGCAGGACGCGATCGGCGGCGCCGGTGGCCGCCTCGTCGTGCGTGACGAGCACGACCGCGCGCCCGTCGTCGGCGGCGCCGCGCAGCAGCGCGAGCACCGCGGCGCCCGACTCGCCGTCGAGGTTGCCGGTCGGCTCGTCGGCGAGCACGAGCGGCGGGTCGTGCACGAGCGCGCGGGCGACGGCCAGGCGCTGCTGCTCGCCGCCGCTGAGCTCGTGTGGCAGCCTCGCCGCGGCGCCGTTGAGGCCGAGGCGCTCGATGAGCGCGCGCCCGCGCGCCGGCGCGTCGCGGGCGCTGCCGGGCAGCCGCGTCGGCAGCAGGACGTTCTCCTCGCCGGTCAGCTCGGGGACGAGGTGGAAGAACTGGAAGACGAACCCGACGTGGTCGCGGCGCAGGCGCGTCAGCTCGCGCTCGGGACGCCCGTCGACGCGGTGGCCGGCGACCTCGATCGTCCCCGCGTCGGGCCGGTCCAGCGCGCCGAGCAGATGCAGCAGCGTCGACTTGCCCGACCCCGACCGCCCGACGACCGCCACCAGCTCGCCCGCATGCGCCTCGATCGCCACCCCGTCGAGGACGCGCCGGGAGGCGCGGCCGCTGCCGTACGTCTTCACCAGGCCCCGCGCGGCGACGACGATCACGGTGACCACGGTAGGCGAAGGGCGTGAACCGCGTATGAAGTTGGCGGAGTGGCGTGACGACTAATACCCGCGACGGGTCTTCAGCCGTTGCACCTCGCGATCGATCTCCGCCTCGGGCACTGGGCGTCGGATGTAGCGCCCTATCGGCCCGATCGGCGGCCCGAAGTAGGTCCTGAGGGCGTGGATCACGAGGATGATCAGCCAGATGCCCGCGACGAAGAACAGCCAGGGATCCCACGTCCCTGCGACATCGGGGTCAGACGCGAATCGGCTTGGCCACGTGTGCTCCTCGTAGTACTCCGTCAGGACCCACAGGCCTCCGAGGATCGGCATCGCGACGGCGAATGCGACCAAGTGGAGCTTGAACCTGCGGACTCGGTGGATCTGCTCGATCGCCAGTCTCCGCAGCGTTGCCTGCGCCTGCGGCTCGATGACCTCCGGAACGTGCGCCGGAGCCAGCCGCTCATGCTTTGTGGGGGTCTCAACCGGCACCCGAACCACCTCCTCTGTGGTTGGCCCGCGACCCGTCGCGGTCATGCCGGAATGTCCGCCCAGTCGCGGATCTGACAGCAGTGTCGCCCGGCGCGGTTGCGACTGCATCGGTACCGACTACCGACGCGCTTGCCCGGAACTACGCGGAATGGCAGGGTCACGGCCTTCGAGGTCGAACAGGGCGGTCAGCACGATGCCCCCTGCCCGCAAGTCCGCCAAGAAGGCCCGCGCGCACCGTTCCTCGCTGCCGTGGCCGCCGCGGCTGCCCGTCTTCGAGCAGCGCCACCTCGACCTCGTCGGCCTCGGCCTCGTGGCCGCCGGCGTCTTCCTCGCCTTCCCGCTGTACATGCAATGGGACGGGGGAGAGGCCGGCCAGGCCGTCGTCGACGGCCTCACGTGGGCCGTCGGTCGCGTCGCCTGGGCGACGCCGGTGGCGCTCGTCGCGGCCGGGGTGCTGCTCGTCATGCGCCCCGTGCTGCCGGCCGGCGTGCGGCCGTTCCGCGCCGGTGCGCTGTGCCTGCTGGCCTCGGCCTGCCTGGGGCTGGCGGTCGGCACGCTCGGCCTCGGCCCGGCCGACGGCGCGCCGGTGGCCGACCGTGGCGGGCACCTGGGCGAGGTCATGGCCGATGCGGCGACGCGCCTGTTCTCCGACGTCGGCGCGCACATCATCGCCGTCTTCCTCTTCTGCGCCGCGCTGCTGCTGCTGACGGGCGCGACGGTCGCCGGCGTCCTGCGCTACACGAGCGAGCAGGTCGTCGAGACGACCCGCGCGCTGCGCCCGCCGCCGCGCGCGCCGCGACAGCGGCGCGAGGAGCCCGAGTCCGAGCCGCTGCTGCCGCCCGACCTCGACGACGAGGAGGTCGTCATCCGCCCGACGACGCGCCGCGGCGAGCTCGACGGCGCGTTGCGCTACCCCGATCTCTTCGAGGCGGCCGTCGCGCCGCCGCCGGTGGCCGAGACCGAGCCGCCGGAGCCCCCGCACGATCCCGAGCCCGAGCCGGAGCGGCCCGAGCCGCACGATCCGGCCCCCGACGAGGACGACGAGGACCCGCACCGCGAGCACCTCGACCTCGGCGACGTCGAGTTCCAGCTGCCCGACACGCGCGTGCTGAAGCGCTCGAGCGCCGAGCAGGCCAAGCCCGACACCGCCGGCCAGGAGAAGACCGCCGCGCGCCTGGTCGAGGCGCTCGGCCACCTCGGCGTCGACGCGCAGGTCATCGGCGCGGTCGCCGGCCCGCACATCACGCGCTACGAGCTGCAGCTCGCGCCCGGCGTGAAGATGGCCAAGGTCGCGAACCTCAAGAACGACCTCGCCTACGCGCTGGCGGCGACCGAGATCCGCATCCTGGCGCCGATCCCGGGCAAGCGCGCGGTCGGCGTCGAGGTCCCCAACCGCCACCGCCGCGTCGTCACCCTCGGCGACGTGTTCTCCGAGCCGCCGAAGGACTTCTCGCCGCTGACGGTGTGGCTGGGCAAGGACGTCTCGGGCAAGGCGATCCCCGCCGACCTGGCCAAGATGCCGCACCTGCTCGTCGCCGGCACCACCGGCGCGGGCAAGTCCGGCGCGATCAACGCGATGCTGTCGTCGATCCTGCTGCGCGCGACGCCCGACGAGGTGCGCCTCGTGCTCGTCGACCCCAAGCAGGTCGAGCTCAACCACTACGAGGCGATCCCGCACCTGCTGACGCCCGTCATCACGTCGCCGCGGATGGCCGCCAACGCCCTGCAGAACCTCGTGCGCGAGATGGAGTGGCGCTATGGCGTGATGAGCGTCAAGCGCACGCGGTCGATCGCCGAGCTCAACAAGCTGCGCGTGCGCGAGGGCGACAAGGCGCTGCCCTACATCCTCTGCGTCATCGACGAGCTCGCCGACCTGATGATGGTCGCGCCCGCCGACGTCGAGGACTCGATCATCCGCCTGGCCCAGAAGGCGCGCGCGGTCGGCATCCACCTCGTGCTGGCCACGCAGTCGCCGCGCGTGGACGTCATCACGGGCATGATCAAGGCCAACGTGCCGTCGCGGATCGCGTTCGCGGTCAGCTCGCAGACCGATTCGCGCGTGATCCTCGACCAGAACGGCGCCGAGTCGCTGCTCGGCCAGGGCGACCTGCTCTTCTCGCCGGTCGGCTCCTCGCGGCTGCAGCGCATCCAGGGCGCCTACATCGACGAGCCCCAGATCGAGGCGCTGACGAGCTTCTGGGCGCGCCAGGGCGAGCCCGAGCTGCGCGAGGACCTGCTCGAGGAGGTCGAGCCCGAGGCGGTCGAGAAGGCCGAGGAGGACGGCTTCGATCCCGACGAGGACCCGCTGCTCGGCGACGCCATCCAGCTCGTCGTGGAGATGGGGACGGCCTCGACGTCGATGCTCCAGCGCCGGCTGCGCCTGGGCTACACGCGCGCCGGGCGGCTCATCGACATGCTCGAGCGCCGCGGGATCATCTCCGGCTACGAGGGCTCCAAGCCGCGCCAGGTCCTGGTCGCCGAGGGCGACCTGCCACGCGTCCTCGCGGCCCTCGAGCCGGACCCGGAGACCGTCGTGGTGCCACCCGACGTCGCCGACGAGTAAGCGCTTGCAGGAAACCTCTCGCTGCGCAGGGAATTCGCGCGGGCGACGATAGCCTTCGCACCCGCATGCCGGACATCGGCACCACCCTGCGGGAAGCGCGGATGCGCGCGCGGATCGACATCTCGGAGATCGAGTCCGAGACCAAGATCCGCGCGAAGTACCTGCGCGCGCTCGAGAACGAGGAATGGGACCTGCTGCCGGGCCCGACCTTCGTCAAGAGCTTCCTGCGCACGTACGCCGACGCGCTGGGGCTGGACGGCAAGCTGCTCATCGAGGAGTACAAGCTGCGCCACGAGCGCCTCAGCGACGTCGAGCTGCAGCCGATCACGCCGCTGGGACAGCGCGACCGCCGGCGCCCGCGCGCGGGCGTCCCGCGCGGCTGGATCGTCGCGTTCGTCGTCGTCGGCCTGCTGGCCGCGCTCTATGCGGTGGGCCGCCACGACAACAACGACGGCGGCTCGCCGTCGGGCAGCAGCGTGCAGACCACGCCGCCGAAGTCCTCGGGGACCGGCGGGACGGAGGCCGGCAGCGCGTCGAAGAAGAAGGCCAAGAAGTCCAAGCCGAAGCCCAAGCACGCGCGGCTGACGATCGTCGCGACCGGCCAGGTCTACGTGTGCCTGAAGGCCGCCGGCAAGCGCACGCTTGTCAACAGCGTCCTCACGGGCGGCGCGCGCACGAAGACGTTCCGCTCGTCGCGCTTCCGGGTCCGCTTCGGGACCTCGGAGGCGCGGCTGGTCGTCAACGGCAAGTCGCACTCGGTGCCCCCGGTCTCCAACGGCATCGGCTACGAGATCACCCCGACGAAGGTCCGCCGGCTGCAGCGCTCGCGGTGGCCGGTGTGCGCGTCGGCGTGAGCGCGCGCGCCGGCATCGTCGTCACGGGCACCGAGGTCCTCACCGGTCGCGTGACCGATCGCAACGGGCCGTGGCTGTCCGAGCGCCTGCGCGAGCTCGGCGTCGACCACGCCTACACGCTCGTGGTCGGCGATCGCCGCGAGGACATGGACGAGGCGCTGCGGTTCATGGCGGCGCGCGGCGTCGACGTGATCGTCACCACCGGCGGCCTCGGGCCGACGGCCGACGACCTCACCGCGGAGGTCGTCGGCGCGTTCGCGGGGCTACCGATGGTGCTCGACGAGGCGCTCGAGGAGCGCATAGCCGAGATCCTGCGACCGCTCATGTCGCGCTGGCCGGACCTCGACCCCGAGGCGGTCCGGGCCTCGAATCGCAAGCAGGCGGTGGTGCCGTCGGGCGCGACCGTGCTGGAGCCGGTGGGGACCGCTCCGGGGCTCGTCGTGCCGGTCGACGGCGGGCCGACCGTCGTCGTCCTGCCGGGCCCGCCGCGCGAGCTGCACGCGATGTGGCCGGCGGCAGTGCAGACCGCCGCGTTCCGGGCCGCGATCGCCGGCGCCGTCGAGCTGCGCCAGGAGACGCTGCGGCTGTTCGGCATCCCCGAGTCCGAGATCGCCGAGACGCTGCGCCTGGCCGAGGACGCCCACGGGCTCGACGGCCTGGAGATCACGACGTGCCTGCGGCGCGGGGAGGTCGAGGTCGTGACGCGCTTCGCGCCGGCCGCTTCGGACTCGTACGCGCGCTTCGTCGAGACGGTGCGCGCGCGCCACGCGCGGACGCTGTTCTCCGAGGACGGGCGCACCGTCGACGAGCAGGTCGCCGAGCTGCTGCGCTCCGGCGGGCTGACCATCGCCACCGCCGAGTCGTGCACCGGCGGGCTGCTCGCCGGGCGGCTGACGGATCTGGCGGGCTCGTCGGACTACGTGCTCGGCGGGCTCGTCGTGTACTCCAACGAGGCGAAGGTGGAGCTGGCAGGGGTCGATCCGGCGCTGATCGAGCGCGTCGGCGCGGTCTCGGTCGAGGTCGCCGAGGCGCTCGCCGACGGGGCGCGGGCGCGGCTGGGCGCCGACGTCGGCGTCGGCATCACCGGCATTGCCGGGCCCGGCGGCGGGACGCCCGAGAAGCCCGTCGGCCTCGTGTGCTTCAGCGTCGCCGGGCCCGACGGGGCGCGGCTGACGCGGTCGATGAACCTGCCCGGCGGGCGCTTCGACGTCCGCGATCGCTCGACGACGATCGCCCTGCACCTGGTGCGTCGGCTGCTCGTGGGGGAGGCGGCGGCGGCGCCCGCGCAAACGGCCTCGCCCGGCTCGTGAGCGCCCGGCTCTTCGCCGCCCTCGAGATCCCCGCCGGCGTCCGCGTGGAGCTGGCGTCGTTCGGGCGCGCGGCGGCCGAGCGCGACGGCGCGCTGCGCCCGGTCATGGCCGATGCGCTGCACCTGACGCTCGCCTTCCTCGGCCACCGCGCGCTGGACGAGGTCGACCCCGCGCGCGAGGCCGTGCGCGGCGTGCGCTCGACGGCGCCGGCGCTGGCGCTCGGCGACTCGCTGTGGCTCGCGCCGCGCCGTCCGCGCGTGCTGACGGTGGCGCTCGAGGACGCCGGCGGCGTGCTCGCCGCGCTGCAGGCGCAGGTCGTGGAGCGCCTGGCCGCCGCGCTGCCGTGGCAGCCCGAGAAGCGCCCCTTTCGCCCGCACGTGACCGTCGCGCGCGTGCGCCACGGCTGGCGCCCGCGACTCGACGAGCTGCCCGAGGCGCCGCGCGCGGCGTTCGACGCCGACGCCGTGGTCCTCTTCCGCTCGCACCTGGGCGGGCGCGGGCCGGCGCGCTACGAGGCGCTGGAGCGGGCGGTGCTGGGAGCCTAGGCCTGCCGCGCTACGCGCCCGCTTCGAGCAGCCAGTACACCTCGGTCTCGAAGCTGTCGGGATCGTCGCGCCAGTGGTCGTAGACCTCCCAGCGGATCGGGGTGGGCTCCACGCCGTTGGCGGCGCACCACGTGCGGATCGCGTCGTACGCGGCCGCCAGGCCCTCGGGCGACGGCGCGCCGCGGCTGATGGCGCGCGCGGCCCGGCCGGCCGGCAGCGTCGAGGGGACGACGTGCCCGTGTGAGACGAACGGGCCCGCCACCTCGACGCCGACCTCGACGTTCGGCACGTCGTCCTTGTAGAGCATGACGTTGCGTTCGGGCGATACATCGGCGCCGCGCACGAAGGCCCAGACCTCGTCCAGCAGCTCGCGCCAGAGGGCGGGGAACTCGTCCCACGTGGTCGCCTGCGCGACGACGGCGGTCGGCGTCGCCGGCGTCGTGACGATGCTGACCTCCGGGCGCACGGCGGGGAACCTAACCCACTGCGCAGTCCGTCGGGAGCGCTTGCGCACTTTCTTCACAGAGCGCGTCTGGAGCCGTGACACGAACGTGCGTACGGTCCCGTTCCGTCCGATCCGCCGTCGACACTGCACTGCTCACGAAGCGCCAACAGAGAGGTTCGCAACCCCATGCCCACCGAAGAGGAGAAGGCCGCCAAGGCCCGCGACGCCGCGCTGCAAGGCGCGCTCAGCCAGATCGAGCGCGAGTTCGGCAAGGGCACGATCATGCGCATGGGCGACGAGGGCGCGAAGGTGCGCGTGGGCGCCATCCCCACGGGCGCGCTGTCGCTCGACCTTGCCCTCGGCATCGGCGGCGTGCCGCGCGGGCGCATCGTCGAGGTCTTCGGGCCGGAGTCCTCGGGCAAGACGACGCTGCTCTACCACGTCCTCGCCGAGGCGCAGAAGCTCGGCGGCGTCTGCGCGTTCATCGACGCCGAGCACGCGATGGACCCGCTGTACGCGCGCAGCATCGGCGTCGACATCGACGAGCTGCTCGTCTCCCAGCCCGACTACGGCGAGCAGGCGCTCGAGATCGGCGACATGCTCGTGCGCTCCGGCGCGGTCGACGTCGTGGCCGTCGACTCGGTCGCCGCGCTCACGCCGCGCGCCGAGCTCGAGGGCCAGATGGGCGACCAGACCGTCGGCCTGCAGGCGCGGATGATGAGCCAGGCGATGCGCAAGCTGGCGGGCAATCTCAACCGCACCGACACGCTCTGCATCTTCACCAACCAGATCCGCGAGAAGGTCGGGGTGATGTTCGGCTGCTTTTCGTATGACACGCGCGTCGTGCTCGCGGACGGCAGCACGGAGAGGATCGGCAAGATCGTCAACCAGCGTCTGCCGGTCGAGGTCATGTCGATGGATCCCGAGACCGGCGAGATTGCGCCGCGCCGGATCGTCGACTACTACAAGAACGGCGAGACCGACGAGTGGCTGCGCTTCGAGGTTGAGGGCCGGCGTGGCCGACACCACTTCACCTGCACGCCCAATCACGTCATCTTCACCCCCGAGGGCGAGCGCCAGGCGTGGGAGATCGAGGAGGGCGACGAGGTCCTCGTCGCGACCAAGCAGTACGCGCTGAGCGACGACCAGCTCAAGCTCATCCTCGGCAGCCTGCTGGGCGACGGCTCGCTGCGCTACGCCTCGGCGTACAACGCGGCCTTCCGTGTGGGCCACGGCGAGCGCCAGCGCGAGTACTGCGAGTGGAAGCAGGCGATGCTGGCGCCGTTCGCCCACCGCATCGGCAAGACCGGCAACGGCATCGGCTTCGACACGATCCCGATGCGTCAGCTCTCATGGCTGCACGACGCGGTCTATGCGGCGGACGGCCGCCGGACGGTCAGCGATGAGCTCATCGCGCAGCTCGACGCACGCGCCATCGCTGCCTGGTATTGCGACGACGGGACCTTCGGCGGCAGCTACAAGCGCTGGGGCCACGGCAAAGCCACGATCTGCGTCGCCGGGCTGCGCGAAGAGGATCGCGTCAGGCTGGCTGTCCGCTGCGAAGAGCTCGGCATGGGCCGTCCGACGCTCTCTGGTGTCAACCTGCTGTTCAGCGGCGAGCGCACCCGGATGTTCCACGAGCAGATCGCGCCCTACGTGCATCCGTCGCTGTCCTACAAACTGCATCCCGACTTCCACGATCGGTTCGCGTGGGACGCCCCCGCTGCGGGCGACTTCCGCACCGATCTCGCGAGCAGGACCACGCTCCGTCCGACCGGGAGGCGCGTGCTGCGCAAGTTCCGCAAGCCGCCGGGCTCGCGCAAGCCCAGCCGCTACGACCTCCAGATCGAGGGCAACCACACCTATCTGGTCGACCACGTGGTCGTCCATAACTCCCCCGAAACGCAGCCCGGCGGCCGCGCCCTGAAGTTCTACGCCTCCCAGCGCCTGGACATCCGCCGCATCGAGACCCTCAAGGAGGGCACCGAGGCGGTCGGAAACCGCGTCCGCGTCAAGGTCGTCAAGAACAAGGTCGCCGCGCCCTTCCGCCAAGCCGAGTTCGACATCGAGTACGGCAAGGGCATCTCTACCGCTGGCTGCCTGATCGACTTGGGCATCGAGCACAGCGTGGTGACCAAGTCCGGCTCGTTCTTCTCTTACGGCGACGAGCGCCTCGGCCAGGGGCGCAACAACGCCAAGGCGTTCCTCGAAGAGCATGTCGAGATCGCGAAGGAGATCGAGTCGAAGATCTACGCGGCGTTGGGCCTCGACGACGACCTCGTCCAGCCGATCGACTCCGACACCGAGGCACCCGCCGAGGCGGACGCCGGGGCTCCGGACGCGGTGGCCGCCATCGAGCAGGCGGCGTAGGCGGCGCTCGTCGCGCGCGCACCCTGCGAGCCCGTGAGCGCCGGACCCGAGGAAGAGCGCCTCCAGCACGCCCTCGACCTGGCCTTCCGCTACCTCGGCCACCGCGACCGCACGGTGGCCGAGGTCCACCGTCGCCTCGAGGCCGAGCACGTACGGCCGGCGATCCGCGAAGCGGCGGTGGCCGAGCTGGAGCGCCAGGGCTACCTCGACGACGCCCGCTACGCGCGGCGCTTCGCCGAGGACCGCCGCACGATCGACGCCTGGGGCGCCGAGCGCATCGAGCGCCGCCTGCTGGCGGTCGGGGTCGACCCGGCGCTGATCTCAGCCGCGCTGGACGAGCGCGACGCCGGCGAGGAGCTCGAGGCGGCCCTCGCCGTCCTGCGCCGCCGGTTCACGCGAGCGCCGTCCGGCGACCGCGACCGCGAACGCGCGCTGGGCATGCTGGTGCGCAAGGGCTACGAGCTGGAGCTCGCCTACGACGCGGTACGCGCCTTCGAGCGCGACGCGGCCTGAGCCCGCGTGACCGCCGCGACCGCCGCGCCCGCTGCCGCGGCCGGCCGCCCGCGCCGCCGGATTGCGCCCACATCGCCGCGGTACTACGATCCAACCCAGCGAACGACCTGCCCTGAGGGCGGCGAAAGACCAGCAAATCAGCCTCTTCTGCACCTGGCAGCTTCAGCATCGACGCGATCACCGTGAGAACTTCAACCGGGCCAGAGCGCCCGTCGACACGCACCACAGACCACATTCAGCGCACCTGAAGCGCGGCCAGCTCGGCCGCATCGCCACATCTGTTCATCCCCGCCGCCAGCGCGGCCGGCCGTCCGCTTCATGACCACGGAAGACCGTCTGGGCTGGGCGCCATCCCGGCTCGCGGGGAGAGGACACGGCAATGGAACTCGTGATCGCGGCGGCCGTCTTGGCGCTCGGCCTCGTCGCGGCCGCCACGCTGTACGGGCGCGGCAGGCTCGCCACGGCCAATGGCGGGCACGCCGAGGCCCCGGCGGTTGACACCAGAAGGCGCGAGGCGGCCACGGCCGAGGCGCGCGTCGCCGAGCGAACGCTGTCGCTCGAGCGCTCGCTCGACCAGCGGGCCGCCGAGCTGGACAAGCGCGAACGCAGCCTGGAGGCGACCGTCGAGCGCCTCGCGGCGCACGAGGAGGAGCTCTCGCGGCTGCGCGACGAGCACGCTCGCGCCCTCGAGCGCGTCGCGGGCCTCAGCGCCGGCCAGGCCAAGCAGGCGCTGCTCAAGGAGATCGAGGATCAGGCACGCCACGACTCGGTGAAGATCGTGCGCGCCGTCGAGGAGGAGACCAAGCGCGACGCCGAGCGGCGCGTGCGATCGATCCTCTCGGTGGCCATGCAGCGCCTGGCGGCAAGCCACGCGGCCGAGACGACCGTCTCCGTCGTCCAGCTGCCGAGCGACGACATGAAGGGCCGCATCATCGGCCGCGAGGGTCGCAACATCCGCGCCCTGGAGAACCTCACCGGCGTCGACTTCATCATCGACGACACGCCCAACGCCGTGGTGCTCAGCGCCTTCGACGGCGTCCGTCGCGAGGTCGCGCGCATGACGCTCGAGAAGCTGCTCCAGGACGGCCGCATCCACCCGGCGCGGATCGAGGAGACCTACTACCAGGCCAAGTCCGAGCTCGAGTCGCACATCACCGAGCTGGGGGAGAAGGCGGTCTTCGAGGCCGACGTCCAGGGCCTCGATCCCGAGCTGACCAAGCTCCTCGGCCGCCTGCGCTTCCGCACCTCCTACGGCCAGAACGTCCTCGCGCACTCGGTCGAGTGCGCGCAGCTGGCGGCGATCATGGCCCACGAGCTGGGTGCCAGCGCCAAGACCGCCCGCCGCGCGGCGCTGCTGCACGACATCGGCAAGGCGGTCTCCCACGAGATCGAGGGCCCGCACGCGCTGGTCGGCGGCGACCTCGCGCGCCGCCACGGCGAGCCGGAGGCGGTCGCGCACGCGATGGAGGCCCACCACAACGAGGTCGAGCCGCAGACCGTCGAAGCCGTCATCGTGCAGGCCGCCGACGCGCTGTCCGGCGCGCGGCCGGGCGCCCGCGGCGAATCGCTGGAGCAGTACGTCAAGCGCCTGCGCGACCTCGAGCAGATCGCGACGCGCCACAACGGCGTCGACAAGGTGTACGCGATGCAGGCGGGTCGCGAGATCCGCGTCATCGTCGCCCCCGACGCGATCGACGACGACGACGCGATGATGCTCAGCCGCGCGATCGCCCGCGACATCGAGAAGGAGCTCGAGTACCCCGGGCAGATCAAGGTCACCGTGATCCGGGAGTCGCGCGCGGTGGACTACGCCAAGTAGGGCGACCTGCTATCCACCCGGCCATGGGACTCCTGGACTTCTTCCGCCGCAAGCGCCCGACCGGCAACGACCCCGACACGACGCCGAGCTCGAGCACCAGCCCGCTCGACCCGACGACAGCGGCCGCGGGTGCCACCACCGTCGCACCGCTGTCGGACCCGGGGCACGACAACGCCGGCGGCGCAGGCGAGCACGCCCACGCCGGCGATCCCGGCAGCAGCGCCGACACCGGCGCGGCCGGCTACGACAGCGGCGGCGGCTTCGAGGGCGGCGGGGGCGGGGACTCCGGCGGCGGGGGCGGGGACTCCGGCGGCGGCGGTGACTCCGGCGGCGGCGACTCCGGTGGCGGTGGCGGTGACTAGGCCAGCCGCACCGCTACGCTGAGGCGACCCATGCAGGCGGCCGGGCGCTTCCACGTCACCACCTTCGGGTGCCAGATGAACGAGCACGACTCCGAGCGCATGAAGGGCATGCTCGAGTCGCTCGGCTACGCGGAGTCGCAGGAGCGCGACGACGCCGACCTGATCCTCTTCAACACGTGCTCGATCCGGGAGGCGGCCGACAGCCGCTTCGTCGCGCACCTGCACCAGGCCAAGGGCGTGAAGAGCCGCCGCCCCGACGTCGTCATCGGCGTGGGCGGCTGCTGGGCGCAGTCGGTCAAGGAGGACGTCTTCCGCCAGTTCCCGTTCGTCGACGTCGCCTTCGGCCCCGGCCAGGTGCACAGGCTCGCCGAGTTCCTGACCTCCGACTCGCTCACCGCGCAGGGCTACTTCGAGTTCGAGGGCTTCACCGGCCACCTCCCGGCCAAGCGCGCCCGCGAGTTCCAGGCGTGGGTGCAGATCTCGGTCGGCTGCAACTGCCGCTGCTCGTACTGCATCGTGCCCTCCACGCGCGGGCGCGAGGTGTCGCGGCCGTTCGACGAGCTGGTCGAGGAGGTCGCCGGCCAGGTCGCCGACGGAGTGCGCGAGGTCACGCTGCTCGGCCAGAACGTCAACTCCTACGGGCGCGACGTGCGTCCGGACCGCCGCTCGTTCGCCGAGCTGCTGCACGCGCTCGACGCGATCGACGGCCTCGATCGCATCCGCTACACGAGCCCGCACCCCAAGGACATGCGCGAGGACGTCATCCGCGCCCACGCGGAGCTGCCCTCGGTCTGCGAGCACATCCATCTGCCGCTGCAGTCGGGGTCGACCAGGATCCTCAAGGCGATGCGCCGCACCTACGACCGCGGCCGCTACATGGACCGCGTCGCGCTCATCCGCGAGCTCGTGCCCGACTGCGCCATCACGACCGACATCATCGTCGGCTTCCCCGGCGAGACGGAGGAGGACTTCGCGCGGACGCTCGAGGTCTGCGAGGAGGTCGGCTACGACGGCGCGTTCACCTTCGTCTTCTCGCCGCGCCGCGGGACCGAGGCGGCCTCCGTCACCGATGGTCTCGTGCCCCACGAGGTCAAGGTGGCGCGCATGGAGCGCCTCGTCGAGGTCGTCCAGCGCCGCGCGCACGAGCGCGCGCAGCGCTTCGTCGGGCGCACACTCGACGTGCTCGTCGAGGGCCCGTCGCGCACAGACGCCTCGCGGCTGCGCGGGCGCTCGCGCCACGGCAAGACCGTCAACTTCATCGGCCTTGCCGCGCCGGGCGAGATCGTGCCGGTCGCGATCGACTCGGCCACGAGCACGACGCTCGCCGGCGAGGAGTCGCTGCTCTCGCGCGCGGCCGCGTAGCGCGGCGATGGCGCGGGTCGCGGTCGTCGGCGTCGGCTCGATCGGTGCGACGGTCGCCGCCGCGGTCCAGGCCGCGGGCGGCCACGAGCTTCGCCTCTGCGCGCGGCGGGCGGTGCCGAGCGTCGTCGTCGAGCGCCCGGACGGCACCGAGGTCGTCGTCGACGCTCCGCTGCTCACCGACGCCGCCGCCGTCGACGGGCCGGCGGACTGGGTCCTGCTGGCCGTCAAGGCCCACCAGACCGATGGCGCCGCGGGCTGGCTGTCGGCGCTGTGCAACGAGGGCACGACCGTCGCGGTGCTCCAGAACGGCATCGACCACGTGGAGCGCGTGGCGCCGCTGGTCGGCGGCGCCGACGTCCTGCCCGTCGTCAACTGGTGCCCGGTCGAGCCGGTGGCGCCCGGCCGCGTGCGTCAGCGCGACGCGCTGCGCCTCGCCGTCCCGGACGGCCGGGCGGGGGAGGCGTTCGCCGCGCTGCTGGGCGACGGCGCCGAGGTGACGATCGGTGGCGAGTTCGCTCTCGAGGCTTGGCGCAAGCTGTGCGTCAACGCGGTGTCCGGCGTCATGGCGCTGGCCGGACGGCCCGCCGAGATCTTCGTCCTCGACGACGTCCTCGACGTCGCCCGCGCCCTGGCCTACGAGTGCGCGGCCGTCGCGCGCGCCGAGGGCGTCGCCCTCTCCGACGAGGACGCCGACGCGCTCATCGCCTGGATCGAGGCGCTCCCGCAGGACGCCGGCTCGTCGATCCTCGCCGATCGCCGCGCCGGCCGCGCGCTCGAATGGGAGGCGCGCAACGGCGTCATCGGCCGCCTCGGGCGCCGCCACGGCGTGCCGACGCCGGTCTCGGACACGGTCTCGGCGCTGCTGCACGCGGCGAGCGACGGCGGCGCATAGGGACGACCTCACATCTCGCGCGGCTCGTGCGTCTCACCGCGCATGCGCCTCTACGACTACGTAGCGTCCGGCAACTGCTTGAAGGTCCGCCTGCTGCTCGCCCTGCTCGGCCGCGACTACGAACGGGTCCCGGTCGACATCTTCGCCGGCGAGACGCTCACGCCCGAGTTCGCCGCGCTGAACCCCGCCCGCACGACGCCGGTGCTCGAGCTCGACGACGGCACGCCTCTGGCCGAGTCGGCCGCGATCCTCTGGTACCTCGCCGAGGGCACCGCGTACCTGCCGGCCAACCGGGTCCGCCGCGCCCGCGTGCTGCAGTGGCTGTGCTTCGAGCGGGTCCTCACGCCCGCCGTCGCGGGCGCGCGCTTCCAGATCATGACCGGGCGCACCGACGACGAGACTCCGCTGCTGCTCGCGAAGGGCCGCGACGCGCTCGCGACGCTCGAGCGCCGCCTCGACGGCCGCGATTGGGTCACAGCCGACGCACCGACGATCGCCGACATCGCGCTGTTCGGCTACACCCACGTCGCCGCCGACGCGGGCTTCGACCTCGCCGCCCACCCCGCGATCGGCGCCTGGCTGGACCGCATCCGCGCGCTGCCGCGCTACGCCAACGACCTCGTGCCGTACCCGGCGAACGCGCGCCCGGGGGAGAGCCGCTCGATCTACGACTGACCGCCTGCGGCCGCCGTTTCCCGTCCATCCGCCCCATATGCGAACATGTGTTCGTTCGCGCCCAGCGGATCGGGCGCGTGATCAAGGGTCATGCGGAACCGATCGACAAGCTCGGGGCGACCAGCCGGTGGAAGTCCGGTCGGGGGAGACGCCAGGGTCGCCGGTAGTGAGGCCCCCGTGCGTCGCCGAGAGGCGGGGTGCGAAGCGGGGTGGATCGACTGGCCGGTCCGCAGCATCAAGCGAAGCCTGCGGCGTCGTGAATGTTCAGCGCCTGTTGTGGCGGTCAAAGAGGAGCCGAGCCTGCACGGACATGGCGAAGGCCACGGAACGCACCTGGGAGCCTGGAACGGGTGCGGAGGGACCTCTCGGCGTACGGGGCGTGGAATGGCCAGAAGGTTGTCCTGGGAACTGGGGAGGCCCTCCTCGGCCCCGTCGCTGCGGGCGGTGGGAGCGTGCCGGCCTAGAAGCGGCAGCACCGTGAAGGGGTCTGGCAGCCGAGAGGGAGTCAGAGGGGGTCGTAGTGGTGCCTGACGGTCGGGACAACACAACCCGGCCCGAGCGAAGGACCGCTGCTTCACCCACGCACGACGGTGGACGGGAGGGGCGCCGATGAGTGCCGCCACGGCGGCTAGCTCCATCGGACCGGCGCTTGGCCGGGACCGCGTTCGTGCCCTCCAGCGCGTGCTGTATCGCGGTGCCAAGCATCAGCCCGAGCGTCGTTTCCACGCCCTGTTTGACAAGGTCGCCCGCGGCGACGTGCTGTGGCAGGCGTGGCGCGACGTGCGCGCCAATCAGGGCGCCCCCGGCATCGATGGCGTCAGCATCGAAGCCATCGACGCGTCCGGGGACGCCGGCGTGCGGGCGTTCCTCGAAGAGCTCGCGGCGCAGTTGCGGGCCGGCACCTACCGGCCCCAGCCGTTGCGGCGCGTGCATGTCCCCAAGCCGGGCGAGCCGGGACAAACCCGACCGCTCGGCATTCCCACGGTCCGCGATCGAGTGGCGATGGCCGCCGCGAAGATCGTCCTCGAGCCGGTGTTCGAGGCCGACTTCGTGGCGTCCGGCTTCGGGTTTCGCCCGAAGCGCTCGGCCCACATGGCCATCGAGGCCATCCGGGTCGCTGCCAACCGGGGCGGCGATTGGGTGCTCGACGCCGACATCAAGGCGTGCTTTGACGACATCGATCACGACGCGCTGCTGGCCACGATCGGCCGGCGCGTGTGTGACCGACAGATGGTCAAGCTGCTGCGCCGTTGGCTGCGAGCGGGGATCTTCGAGGGCGGCGTGATAACCGAGCCCGACTCGGGCACGCCGCAGGGATCGCCGATCTCCCCGCTGTTGGCCAACATCGCCCTGCACCGCCTCGATCAGGCGTGGCAGGCCGCAGGGCCACGCGCGGGGACGCTGGTCCGCTACGCCGACGACCTCGTCGTCGTCGGCGCCACCGCCGCTCAAGCCAAGCAGGCCCAGCGGCGGGCGGCGACGGTCCTGGCCGAACTCGGGCTCGCCTTGAGCCCGGACAAGACCCGGATCGTCGAGCTGACCCGCGGCAAGCAGGGGTTCGACTTCCTCGGCTTTCACCTGCGCAAGGTGGAGTCCTGGAAGTGGCGCGCGAAGTGGTATCTGCAGCGCTGGCCGTCGGCACGCGCGATGAACAGCATCCGGGCCAAGATCCGGGCACTGACCACCCGCACCTACACGGGCATCGCGCTGTCGGTCCTCGTGGAACGCCTCAACCCCGTCCTGCGGGGCTGGGGCACCTACTTCCGCGGCGCCAACTCGGCGCGCAAGTTCACGCAGATCGACTCTTACGTCCATGAACGCCTGGCGATCCTCGCCGCCGCCAAGCACAAGAAGCGCGGACGCCGCTGGGCCAGCGACTACAACGTCGCCTGGTTCCAGCGCCTCGGCGTCCACACGCTCAGCGGATCGGTGCGCCACCGGGGTGCGCATGCCTCGCGATGAAGGGTGTCGGAGAGCCGTGTGCGGGAGAACCGCACGCACGGTTCGATGCGGCGCGGGGAGGCGTCGCCAGGCCAGTCGGCTAGCCCGCGCGGCTCGCTGACGCCTCCTCCCGACCCTGTGCGCTGGGACAACCTCACGATCACCGCCGAAGAGCAGGCCGCTCTGCCCGGCTACCGCGAGCCAGCCGTGGTCCGCCACTTCGACGCGCCCGAGGCGTTGGACACCCGTTTCTACGAAGTCCGCGCCAAGTCCGCGCTCAACCGGGTCCCAGAGAAGTCGCGGATGCCATTCCGCTGGACGATCAACCCGTATCGCGGCTGCAGTCATGCCTGCCAGTTCTGCTTTGCCCGCCCAACCCACACGTACCTCGACTTCAACGCGGGCCGCGACTTCGAGCGCGAGATCGTCGTCAAGGTCAACGTGCCCGAGGTGCTTGCGGGTCGAGCTTGCGCGGCCGTCGTGGAAGGGCGAGCACATCGCGATGGGCACGAACACCGACCCCTACCAGTGGGTCGAGGGGCGCTACAAGCTCATGCGCGGGATCTGGGAGGCGCTGCGCGATGCCGCGAACCCGTGCTCGGTGCTGACGAAGTCGCCGCTGCTGCTGCGCGACCTCGACCTCATGCGCGAGATCGCCGACGTGACCGCGATCAGCGCGAACCTCTCGGTGCCGACGATCGACGAGAAGGCGTGGCGCGCGAGCGAGCCGCACACGCCACATCCACGCGCCCGGCTGGAGGCCGTCGGGGAGCTCAACCGCGCCGGCATCCCGACCGGCGTGCTCGTCGCGCCGCTCATGCCGGGGATCAACGACGACCCGCGCCAGGTGGAGAAGATCCTCGAGATGGCGGCCGAGGCCGGCGCGACCGGCGTCAGCGGCATCGCGCTGCACCTCCGCGGCGAGGTGCGGCAGATCTTCATGGAATGGCTCCGGTCCTACCGCCCGGACCTGGTCGAGCGCTACGAGGAGCTCTACGCCCGGAGCGCGTACGCGCCCCGGGCCGAGCAGGAGCGCCTGCAAGCGCTCGTCCGCCGCGCGCCAACCCGGCCGCGCAGCGCCTTCCAGCGCGACCCCCGCCGCGACTACGGCCCGATGCGCCCAGCCCGCCCATCGCCATCGCCGGCCGCGCCACCACCAAGCGCCCAGCCGCAGCAGACGTCGCTGTTCTGAGTGCCTCGCCGCACGCCCGCGCCGCCCCGCGCGCCCGCGGCGCTCGCGCCGCTCCCGCACGCCCGCCCGCGCCCCATCCGAGCGCCCGCGCGCCCCCGCCCTTCGCGCCCGAACGTTTAGCGCAACCCGCTGGACACACCGGAACTGTGAGCACCGTCACACCGTCGCCTGTGATACCGAGCAGGGACGGCGGTGTTGTCCTTTGACGGAGTGTCATGTCTGAGCAACCGAGAGACAACGTGAAGAAGCTGTTCAACACGCGCAGCCATTCGTGGCGCGAGGCCGGCCTCGCGCGCCAGCTGAGCCGCCGCGCCGTCAAGCGCGCGCGCATCCAGGCGATCGTGCTCGTGCCCATCCTGATCGGGATCCTCGTCGTCTACGGGTATCGCGATCGGCTGTTCGGCCACGAGTACGACACGCCGGTGAAGATCGCGACCACCGTCGTGCTCATCGTGCTCGGCTGGCAGATCGCGCGCGACATCGGCCGCGCGCTCGGGCCGACGCTGTTCCGGCGCCTGGACCCCGGCACGGCGGGCACCGTCGGCTTCCTGATCCGGCTGGTCTTCGTCGGCCTGGCGATCATCGTCGCGCTCCGCATCGCCGGGCTGGACCCGCGGACGCTGGCCGTCGGCGGTGCCTTCACCGCGGTGATCGTCGGCCTCGCGGCGCAGCAGACGCTCGGCAACCTCATCGCCGGCACCGTGCTGCTCAGCGCGCGCCCGTTCCGCGTCGGCGAGCGCGTACGGCTGCAGGGCGGCGGCATCGCCGGCCAGATCGAGGGTGTCGTCAGCTCGCTGGGCCTGCTCTACACGACCTTTGCGCAGGGCGCCGACCAGGTCATGGTTCCCAACTCGGTCGTCCTCAACGTCGCGATCGTCCCGCTGCGCGAGCCCGACGGCGTGGACCTGCGCGCACGGCTGGCCGCCGGCGTGACCCCGCTCGAGGTCCAGGAGCTGCTCGAGCAGGAGATCGACACGCCGGTGCGCGACAGGCCGCAGATCGTGCTCGAGGAGATCGACGGCGACGAGGTCGTCGTGCGGATCTCGGCGACGCCGGAGAACCCGAGCGACGGCCCTCGGCTGGCCACCGAGGTGCTCGAGGCGGTCGCCGCGCAGACGGCGGTCGCCGCGCAGACCGCCCGCGTCGCGGGCTGAACGTCAGGCAACATCAGGTTCCCTGTCAGCACTCCTACGGAGTGGTAGGACTGCCACGCACAGCAGCGACGGCATCCTCAAGGGAGGGAAGCCATGAAGCTCCTCAGCCGGTCCCACCTGGTCGCGGTCGCCGTGACGGCCATCATGGCCGTCGGCGTGGGCGCGGCCCTCGCGAGCACGCAGGGCCACCATCCGCCGTTCGTCGGCGGCAAGCACGGACTCCACGGCCCGTGCAGCCCAGCGCAGGTCGAGCGCAACAAGGCGACGGTCGTCGCGTACTACACGACGGCGTTCAACGACAAGAACCCTGAGCTGGCGGTGGCCAAGTACGGCGGTCCCGTCTACATCCAGCACAACCCGCTGGCGGCGGACGGGTTCCAGGCGTTCATCGACTTCGTCAAGGCGTACACGACGCAGTTCCCGCAGCTGCACGTCGACATCAAGCGCGTCATCGGCGAGTGCAACATGGTCGTGACGCACAGCCACATCACGACGTCGCCCGACGATCGCGGCAACGCGGTGGCCGACATCTTCCGCCTCAACCGCCAGGGCAAGGTCGTAGAGCACTGGGACGTGATCCAGCCCGTGCCGGCGACCTCGGCGAACGACAACACGATGTTCTGAGCCGCGGCGGCCTCGCCCGTGCGGGGCGGGCGAGGCCCTTCGGAACCCCGATTGTTCGACGTGCGATAGGCGCACGACTGTGCGCTATGCGTCTGGGTATCCTCCTGACGACGTGACCGAGGAGTTCGAGGTAGTCGTCGCCGGCGGCGGGATCGGCGGCCTGACCGCCGCCCTGCACGCCGCTCGCATGGGCCGCTCGACGCTCGTCCTGGGCGGGCGCGCGCCCGGCGGGCTGCTGCTCAGCATCGAGCGCATCGACGGCGTCCCCGGGTTCCCCGAGGGCGTGGCCGGCTACGAGCTGTGCCCGATGCTCCAGGAGCAGGCGGCGGATGCCGGCGCCGACGTCCGGATGACCGAGCTCGCCGCGATCGAGCCTGCAGACGACGACGGCTGGCGCTTGACGACCGCCGACGGCGAGGTCCATGCGCGCGCGGTCATCCTCGCGACCGGCGCGCGCCTGAAGACGCTCGGCGTCGACGGCGAGGAGCGCCTGCAGGGCCGCGGCGTCAGCCACTGCGCCAGCTGCGACGCGCCGCTCATGCGCGATCGCGTCGTCGGCGTCGTCGGCGGTGGCGACTCCGCGCTGCAGGAGGCGCTGACGCTCGCCGAATCGGTCCACGAGGTCATCGTCCTGCATCGCGGCGACGCGCTCTCCGCCCAGGCGGCCTACCGCGAGCCGGCGCTCGAGCACCCGAAGATCACCGTCCGCTACGGGACGACCGTCGAGGCGATCCTCGGGGACGACACGGTGTCCGCAATCAGGACGCGCGCGACGTCCGGCGACACGCAGGAGCTCGAGCTCGGCGGCGTGTTCGTCTACGTCGGCCTGCAGCCCAACAGCGAGCTGCTCGCCGATCGCCTCGAGCTCGACGAGGACGACCGCGTGCCCACCGACGCGACGATGCGCACCGAGCTGCCCGGCGTCCTCGCGGCGGGCATCGTGCGCCGCGGATCGCTCGGCCAGGCGGCGATCTCGGCGGGCGAGGGCGCCGCCGCCGCGAAGGCGGCAGACGACTACTTGACCAACGGGTCGTGGGCGAAGCGCACGGCAGCGCTCGCGACCGGCAACGGAGGCGACCATGGCTGACAAGCTCACGGTGCACGATCCGCGCGGCTACCCGCCGCAGGTCGCGGGCAAGCCGCTCGCGCCGCGGCTGCAGAGCCTCGACGGCAGGACGCTGTACCTCGTCGACTGCCTCTTCGACAACTCCGAGGTGTTCGTCGATCAGCTGCACGCCTGGTTCTCCGAGCACATGCCCGGCGTGAACATCAAGCGCATCCAGCCGCGCGAGAGCTGGGTCGACGACCCCGACATGTGCGCCGCGGTCCAGGAGGACGGTGACGCCGCCGTCCTGGCGGTGGGCCTCTGAAGCACCTGCAGCCCGACGGTCGTCGGGCTCGCGACATCGCTGGAGAGCAACTACCGGGTCCCGACCGTCGCAGTGCACACGCACGTGTTCGCGCGCCTCGCGCGGTCGGTCGCGCGCGCCAACGGGATGCCGACGACGCGCCAGGCGTTCGTGCCCCAGCCCGTGGTCGGGCGATCGGCCGGCGAGCTGCGCGGCTACGTGGACGGCGAGGATCCCGTCAACGGCGGCCCGTTCATGCAGCGCATCATCGAGGGGCTGACGAACCCGCTCGACGGCGAGGACCTGCAGGGCGTGTCCTTCGACCGCTCGGCGCCGCGCCTGCTGGAGCCCGATACCGAGGACGCGCTGCAGCAGCGCTTCGCGCAGGAGCGCTGGACGGACTTCCTGCCGGTCGTGCTGCCCACCGAGGAGCGCGTGCAGGCGATGCTCGCCGGCACGAGCCATCCCGCCGACGAGGTCGTCGGGCGGATGCGCCCGACCGCCTTCCGCGAGTTCTGGGAGTTCACGGTCGAGAAGGTCGCGGTCAACGCGGTCATGGCCGGCGCGCGACCCGAGTACCTGCCGGTGATCCTCGCCGCGCTGGCGAGCGGCATGACGGCGCGGTCGAGCTCGACGACCTCGTTCGCCGTCACCGCGATGGTCAACGGCCCGATCCGCAACGAGATCGGGATGAACTCCGGCATCGGGGCGTTCGGCCCCTACAACCACGCCAACGCGACGATCGGCCGCGCCTACGCGCTGGCCTCGCAGAACCTGCAGGGCGGGTCGGTGCCCGGTGAGACCTACATGGGCTCGCAGGGCAACGCCTACGGCTACAGCGCGTGCTTCGCGGAGAACGAGGAGCGCAGCCCGTGGACGCCGTTCCACGTCCAGCACGGCTTCGACGCGTCGACGAGCACCGTGAGCACCTTCCTCGGCGGCTGGTACACGCAGTTCGGGACGGTCCGCGACGACGCCTGGCGCGAGCACTTCCAGCGCCAGCTGCGCGCGTGCGACCCGTTCATCGGGCCGATCGTCGCGCTCGATCCGCTGGCGGCGAACAAGCTTGTCGACTACGGCTTCGACACGCGCGAGAAGCTCGCCGAGTGGCTGGCCGAGAGCTCGACGCTCCCAGCCCGGGAGTACTGGGACAACCAGTGGATGCAGACCCTGGTGCGCCCGTGGGCGATCCTCGGCCGCGAGCCGTTCGCCACCCAGCTGAAGGCCGCGCCCGACGAGGACGTGCAGATGTTCCGCCCGGAGGACATCCACGTGGTCGTGGTCGGGGGCGAGACGGGCGGGACCTACAAGATGATCGGCGGCGCGCTGCGCGACTCGATCGTGTCGGTCGACGACTGGCGCTGAGCGGGCGGCCGCGGGCGCAGCGCGCGCTCAGCGCTTGTCCTTCTGCATGGCGACGTGCTCCTCGGCGACCCGCGTCCCGCCGAGCCTGCCGCTGACCGATGCGGCGAGGTCGGGGGCCAGCCTGGCCGCGATGCCGCCGGCTCGCAAGATCACCGGAGCGACGTCGATCTCACCGCGGTTGTGCTCGATCGCGCGGACCACGGCCTCCGCGACGGCGTCGGGCGCGACCGTGCCCATGCCGGGCGGCAGCTTGGTGCCCGTGTCGTGGAACATGCCCGCGTCGCGCACGAAGCCCGGGAAGATCGCGCTCACGCCGACGCCGCTGGGGCGCAGATCGTCGCGCAGGCTTCGGGCGAACCCGCGCAGGCCGAACTTCGTCGCGGCGTAGACCGAGGCACGCGGCGGCGCGACCTTCCCGGCCAGTGAGGACATGAAGACGAGGTGGCCGCTGCCGCGCGCGACCATCCGCTCGGCCAGCTCCCGCGCGAGCACCATCGGGGCGCGCAGGTTCACCGCGAGCACGCGGTCGAGCTCCTCGATGCTGAACGACGTGAGCTGGCCCGTGCCCGGCAGGCCGGCGTTGGACACGAGCACGTCGACGTCGGCGCACTCGCTCGCGAGGCGCAGCACGGCCTCGGTATCGGTCAGGTCCACGGCAAGCGAGCGCGCGCCGGTCTCGGCTGCGAGCGGCTCGAGGACGTCCGTGCGCCGGCCGGTCAGCACGAGCGACGCGCCCTCGGCGTGCAGGCGCCGCGCGATGGCGTGGCCGAGACCACCCGTCGCGCCGGTCAGCAAGACCGTCCGTCCAGCCAGGTTCACCGCGGGAAGACTGCCACAGTGGCGGTGAACCCGTGCAGGAACGAGTCGCCGCCCACCGGGCCGATCTCGCCGGCGGCGAAGAAGCCCGCGGCGGGCGCGCCGTCGAGCTCCTCGTCGAGCGCGACCGCGTCGTGGTCGGGCATGCCGAACATCCCCTCGCCGCGGCCGTTGCAGCTGAAGACGAGCGCCCCCGCCGGCGCGCTGCCGCCCAGCGCCTCGCGGCGCAGGCCCAGCGCGTCGCGCAGGTCGCGATCGGCCGAGGCGGCATCGCGGGCGTGCAGGCGCACGACCGTGCCCTCGTGCACGCGCGCGCCGACGGTCAGCGTGCCGGCCTCCGGATCGGCGCCGATCACGCCGCGCACGAGGAAGTCGCCCTGCTCGTACTCGGGCTTGCCGCCGTCGATGACGATGCCGAGCAGCAGCCCGCTGGCCACGAGCACCTGCTCGTCGGGCGCGAGCCCCTCGATCGCCTGACGCAGCGTCTCCAGCGCGGGGCGCCCGGCGAGCTCGCGGATCACGTGGCCCTCGGCCGCCGTCACCGTCAGCTCGGGGCCGACCGGCGCGGCGCCCTGCGATACGCACGGCAGGACCTCGACGCCGCTGAAGGCCACGCCGACAGCCCCGTCGCCGCACAGCCCGTCGCCGAGGAACAGCGCCGCGTTGCCGTCGAGCGTGCGCGCGCTGGCGATGCCGCCCAGCACGGGCACGCCGGGCGCGCGCCGCGCGAGCTCGGTCAGCACCAGATCGGTCGGGAACGAGTAGGGGTCGGGCAGCAGGACGATGCACGTCGCGTCGTCGAGCTCGGGCAGGCCGCCGACCGCGATGCTGTCGGACCCGGGGACGACGTCGAGGTGGAAGGCCTCGGCGCTGCCGTCGCCCAGCGCGGCGGCCCACACGGCCACGGCCGTGCCGCGCTCGACCTCGCGCCCGTCGCCGAGCACGCCGCCGGCGCCGCAGCCGGCCAGCACGGCCGGCGCGAGCGCCTCGTGGACGCCCTCGAGCGTCGCCTCGGGCGCCGCGAGGTGCGAGCCCGACGCGAAGACGCAGGCGATGTCCGCGCGGCCGCCCTCGAGTGCCGCCCGCGCCTGCTGCCCGGCCTCGATCGCCGCGACCCTCGGGTCGGTGCCGGTCGAGAGACCGCAGCCGATGCGCACGCTCACACCGGTGACGATACTCCTGGGCCGATGCCGGCCTCCGAGCCTTCCGTGCTGGCGATCTTCGGGCCGACGGGGATCGGCAAGACCGCGCTGGCGTTCGCTCTCGCCGATCGCCTGCGGGCCCGCGGCGAGCGTCCGGTGGCCGTGTCGGCCGACGCCCTGCAGGTCTACGAGGGCCTCGAGACGCTCACCGGCGTGCCGACCGCAGCCGAGCGCGCGAGCCTCGAGCACCGCCTCGTCTCGATCCTGCCGGTCGACGCGCGCTTCTCGGTCGGCGAGTACGCCGAGCTGGCCCACGCGGAGATCGACGGGCTGCTCGCACAGGGCGCGCGGCCGATCGTCGTCGGCGGCACCGGCCTGTACCTGCGCGCGGCGCTGGCCGACCTCGACCTGCGCCCGCCGCCCCCGGGCGGGGTGCGCGCGCACTGGGAGGACGAGCTCGAGCGCCGCGGCCCCGAGGCGCTGCACGCAGAGCTCGCGCGGCGCGCGCCGTGGGCGGCGGAGGCGGTGGCGCCGCGCGATCGCAGCCGCATCGTGCGCTACCTCGAGCTGCACGACCTCGGCGAGCTCGAGCCGCCCGCCGGCCCCAACCAGCTGTGGACGGCCGACACGCGCCACCCGACGCGCCTGATCGGCCTCGTGATGGATCGCGAGGCGCTGTACGCGCGCATCGACGCCCGCGTGGACGCGATGATCGCCGCCGGCGCCGCGCGCGAGGTCCGCGCCGCGCACGCGGCGGGCGCGTCGGAGACCGCGCGCAAAGCGTTGGGCTTCGACGAGCTGCTCGCCGGCGACGTCGAGGCTATGAAGCGGCGCACGCGCAACTTCGCGCGGCGCCAGCTGACGTGGATGCGCAAGCTCGCGGGCGTCGAGATCGTCGACGTCACCGGCCGCGGCGCCGAGGACGTGGCGGCCGACCTGCTGCCGTAGGGGAACCGGCGCACGAACCGGAAAGAGGTGCCATGCTGCCGTGCCAATGAACGCTCGCGTTCTCCTGGCAGGGGTCCTCGTGCTGGGCGCGCTCGCCGCCGCCCCGGTCGCGTACGCCCGCGACGTCATCGTGACGTCCTTCGACGGCACGCCCATCAGCGCGAGCTTCTTCCCGGCCGAGGGGTTGCAGCCGGGGCAGACCGCGCCCACGATCCTCGAGACGCACGGCTGGGGCGCCACCCGCGACAAGGACGAGAACAGCGCGACGCTCGCGCCCGTCGGCCAGGTCGGGCTCGGGCCGCTGCGGCGCGCCGGCTTCAACGTGCTGACGTGGGACTCGCGCGGGTTCGGCGAGTCGGGCGGCACCGTCGAGGTCGACTCCAAGGACTTCGAGGGCCGCGACGTCTCCGCGCTGCTCGACTGGCTCGCCACCCAGCCCGAGCAGGAGCTCGACGGCGCCGGCGATCCGCGCGCCGGCATGACCGGCGCCTCCTACGCCGGCGGGATCGAGCTCGTGGCCGCGGCCATCGACCACCGCATCGACGCGATCGCGCCCGACATCGCCTGGCACTCGCTGCTGACCGCGCTCTACCGCGACGACCTCGTCAAGGGCGGCTGGGCCGCCGCGCTGGCCGGGCTGGGCATCCCGACCGCGACGGCGCTGGGCGTCATCAGCCCGGCGGGCGTGCAGACCGGCACGGTCGACCCGCACATCGTCTCCGCGCTGCAGGAGGGCCTTGCCACCGGCCACCTGTCAACCGAGGACAAGGCGTGGTTCGAGAGCCGCGGCCCGGGCGATCTGGTCTCGCAGATCCGCGCGCCGACCCTGCTCGTGCAGGGCACCGCCGACACGCTCTTCACGCCCAGCGAGGCGATCCGCAACTTCGAGGCGCTCAAGGCGAGCGGCGTGCCCGTCCACATGCTGTGGTTCTGCGGCGGGCACGGCGTCTGCCTCACGCAGGGCGACAACTCGCGCGTCGAGACGCGGGTCGTCACCTGGCTGCGCCATTGGCTGATGGACGACCACCCGGCAGACGACGACCCCACCTTCGAGTGGCTCGCCGACGACGGCCAGTGGCGCAGCGCCGCCGACTGGCCGGCGCCGCAGGGGCCCGCGCTCGTCGCGCAGGGGAGCGGCACGCTGGCCTTCAGCCCGGCGGATACGCAGTCCTCGGGCCTCCTGGTCGCCGCGACGCCGTCGCCGAACGCCGTCAACGTCGCGATCGCGCCGCCGGCGCGCCACGTCGACGCGGTCGGCGAGCCGCAGCTGGCGCTCGATTACAAGGGCACCGCGACCGACCCGCACGGCTACGTCTTCGCGCAGATCGTCGACGAGCAGCGCCACCTCGTGCTCGGCAACCAGGTCACGCCGATCGCCGTCACCCTCGACGGCAAGCCGCACTCGCTCACACGCTCGATGGAGGGCGTCGCCGCGGCGATCGAGCCGGGCGCGCGCTACACGCTGCAGGTCACCGGCGGGTCGAGCGTCTACGGGCCCACCCGTTCGGCCGGGCTCATCCAGCTCACGAAGGTGCGCCTGAGCCTGCCGTCGGTAGCCTGACGCGGGCAATGGCCAAGATCTTCGACGCGATCGACGCGCGCCTGGGCGCGTGGATCGCCCGCCAGCGGATGTTCTTCGTCGCCACCGCGCCGACCGGCGACGGCGGCCACGTCAACGTCTCCCCGAAGGGGCCGATCGAGACGCTGCGCGTGCTCGACGAGCGCACGATCGCCTACCTCGACCTCGTCGGCAGCGGCGCGGAGACGATCGCCCACCTGCGCGACAACGGACGGATCGTGGTCATGCTCTGCTCGTTCGACGGGCCGCCGCGCATCGTCCGGCTGCACGGCCGCGGCGAGATCCTCCCGGCGGGCGCGATCGACTTCCCCCAAGCGACGGCGCTGCCCGAGCAGCACCGCACGGTGATCAGGATCGACGTCGAGCGGATCGCCGACTCGTGCGGCTTCGGCGTGCCGCTCATGAGCTACGAGGGCGAGCGGTCGCAATCGCGCGCGTGGGCCGAGACGAAGCTCGCCAAGGAAGGCCCCGCCGCGCTCGACGACTACGTGGCGCAGAAGAACGCCGTCAGCATCGACGGCCTGCCTGCCCTGGGCTGATGCGCTTCGAGAAGTGGCAGGCGCTGGCCAACGACTACGTGATCGTCGAGGCCGCGCAGCTCGACGACGGCCAGCCGACCGCCGAGCTCGTGCGCGCGCTCTGCGATCGCCACACCGGGATCGGCGCCGACGGCGTCCTCGTCCTCGCCTCGCCCGACGCGCCCGGCTTCGTCGCGCGCCTGCGGATCTTCAACGCCGACGGCTCGGAGGCCGAGCTCAGCGGCAACGGCGCGCGCGAGGCGATCATGTACCTGCGCCGTGCCGGCTGGACCGATGCGCACCAGTTCTCGATCCAGACCGCCGCCGGCGAGATCCGCCCGACGATCCTGTCTGAGACCAGGTGCCGCGTCGACATGGGGCGCGCCGCGCTGCGCCACGAGGGCGAGCTGGACGGCCGGCGCTTCCAGCACCTCGTCATCGGCAACCCGCAGACCGTGTTCGAGGTCGCCGATCTGGATGCGCTCGAGCGCCTCGACCTCGCGGCGATCGGGACGCCGATCGAGTCCGACGCGCAGTTCCCGCAGCGCACGAACGTCTCCTGGTACGCCGCGGTCGACGCGGCGACGATCCGCGCGCGCATCTTCGAGCGCGGCGTCGGCGAGACCGCGTCGAGCGGCACCGGCGCGTGCGGCGCGGCGATCGTCCACGTCCTGCGCGGCGGCGACTCGCCGGTGACCGTCCGCCTCGACGGCGGCGAGCTCGAGGTCGACGTGGGGGAGGACCTCCACGTCGACCTGACCGGCTGGGCGGTGCCGGTGTTCTCTGGCGAGCTAGACGCTGACCGCGTGCTCGCGCAGCGCGTCGGTCAGTGAGGTCTTGCGGTCGGTCGACGCGCTGCGCTCGCCGATGATCAGCGCGCACGGGATGCGGTAGGAGCCCGCGGGGAACTTCTTCTTGCGCGTGCCGGGGATGACGATCGCCCGCGGCGGCACCTCGCCGCGCAGCTCGACGGCGTCCTCGCCGCGCACGTCGATGATCGGGGTCGAGGCGGTGAGGACCGTGTTGGCGCCGAGCACGGCCTCGGCGCCGACGCGCACGCCCTCGACGACGATGCAGCGCGAGCCGACGAAGGCGCCGTCCTCGACGATGACGGGGCTGGCCTGCAGCGGCTCGAGCACCCCGCCGATGCCGACGCCGCCGGAGAGGTGGACGTCGGTGCCGATCTGCGCGCAGGAGCCGACGGTCGCCCAGGTGTCGACCATGGTGCCCGAGCCGACCCACGCGCCGACGTTGACGTAGGACGGCATGAGCACCGCTCCGGGCGCGACGTAGGCGCCCTGGCGGACAGTGGCCGGCGGCACGACGCGCACGCCGCGCTCGGCCCATCCGCCCTTAAGCGGCATCTTGTCGTGGTACTCGTAGGGCCCCAGCTCGATCGTCTCCATCCTGCGCGTGCGGAAGGAGAGCAGGATCGCCTTCTTGGCCCACTCGTTGACCTGCCAGCCGGCGTCGCCTGGGCTGGCCACGCGCACGCTGCCGTCGTCGAGCAGGGCGAGCGCCTGCTCGACCTTCGCGGCGGCCTCGTCGTCGAGGTCGCTCGTCGGGCGCTCGTAGAGCTCCTCGATCTCGGCCGCGAAGGCGGCCAGGTCGGTCACGGCGGTCATGGCCCTGACTCTAGGAGGTGCGCCGCGCGCCGGCAGTCCGCCAGCGTGGGCACGAGCGCGATGCGGACGTGGCCCTCACCGCCCGGCCCGAAGAACGGGCCCGGGGCGATCGCGATGCCGCGCTCGTCGAGGAGCGCCAGCGCGTAGGCCTCGGCGTCCTCGCCGGGCGGGACGCGCAGCCACAGGAAGAACGACGCGTCGCCGCCGGAGCGCTCCAGGCCGGCGGCGAGCAGCGCGGGCAGGAGCGCGTCGCGCTTGGCGCGGTAGAGCTCGCGGACGGCGACGACGTGCTCCTCGTCGCTCCACGCCGCGACGGCCGCGCGCTGGACGAAGGTCTGCGGCGCGACGCCGACGTTCGGGCGATAGCGCTTCAGCGCGGCCATCAGCTCGGGATCGCCGGCGGCGAAGCCCGAGCGGTAGCCGGGCATCGACGAGCGCTTGGAGAGCGTGTTGAAGACGACGAGGTTCGTGTGGTCGGCGAGCTGCAGCGCGCTCACCGGTGCGTCGCCCTCGAACCACAGCTCCGAGTAGGCCTCGTCGACGGCGAGCACGAAGCCGTGCGCGCGGGCCAGCTCGGCGGCCTGCTCGTAGAGCGCGAGCGGCGCCGTCGCGGCGGTCGGGTTGTTGGGGAAGTTCAGCCACGCCAGCGCGACGCCGTCCCAGTCAACGGCGCCGAGGTCCGGCAGCCAGCCGCGCGCGGGGTCGAGGGTGAGCTCGACGAGCTCGGCGCCCGCGAACAGCGCGCCGCGCGCCGGCACCGGGTAGCCGGGCGTCGTGACCGCAACGCGGTCGCCGCGGGCGGCCACGACCTGGGCGAGGTGGAAGATCGCCTCCTTGGAGCCCATCGTCGGCACGATGCCGGTCTCGGGATCGAGGGTGGCGCCGAAGCGGCGCCGCGCCCACGCGGCGATCGCCTCGCGCAGCTCGGGCAGGCCGACGCTGGACGGGTAGGTGGACACCGGCTCGGCCTCGAGCGCGTTGGCCAGGGCCGACCGGATGAAGGCCGGCGTCTGCTCGCGCGGCTCGCCGACGCCGAAGTCGATGACGTCGACGCCGCGCGCGGTGGCGGCCCGCTTGGCCTCCTCGAGGCGCACGAACGGGTAGGTCTGCATGCCCGCCAGCACCGGGTTCAGGCGCACGCGAACGCCTCGACCGTCTCGTAGCAGCGCACCAGCGCGTCGACGCGGACATGCTCGTCGCGGGTGTGGGCCTGGGCCGGGTCGCCGGGCCCGAAGTTCACGGCGTCGACGCCTGCGGCCGCGAACTCGGCCACCGGCGTCCACGCCTGCTTGGCGGCGACGTCCAGGTCGCCGGCCGCGATCAGCCGCTGGGCGAGCGGGTTGCCGACGGCCACGGGCGCGCTGGGCGCGTTGCCGTCGATCGTCAGCGTCCCGTAGGGCTCGCACAGCTCGCGCAGCCAGGCCTCGGCCTCCTGCGGCGCGCGCCCCGGTGCGTAGCGGTAGTTGACGTGGGCGACCGCCTCGTCGGGGATGACGTTGCTCGCGATGCCGCCGGCGATGCGCGTCACCGACACGACCTCGGTGAAGCGCAGGCCGTCGAAGTCATGGTCGACGGGCGCGACCTGGGCCAGCGCGTGGACGCCCTGGGCCGCGCGGTGGATGGCGTTGTCGGCCAGCCACGGCCGCGCGGAGTGCCCCGAGCGCCCGTGGAAGGTCCAGGTGGCGTTGACGTTGCCCAGGCAGCCCGCGTGGATCGCGTTGGCGGTCGGCTCCATCATCACGACGAGGTCGGCCTCGCGCAGCCCGGGCTCGCGGGCCAGCAGCGGCGCGAGCGCGCTCTCGGTCACCGGCAGCTCCTCGCGACCGAAGAGCAGGAAGCCGAGGTCCACCGAGGCCGCCGGCCGGGCGAGCGCGAGCTCGACCATGACGGCGACCGCGCCCTTCATGTCGGCCGCGCCCAGGCCGTGGACGGCCTCGGCGTCGCGGTGCCCGGGGCGGTTGCCCTGCGCCGGCACGGTGTCCAGGTGGCCGGCGAGCAGCACGAGCGGGCGCTCGCCCCGGGCGGTCGCGCCGGCGAGCACGCAGGTGTCGCCCGCATCGCGCGCGTCGACGCCGCCCGCGCGCAGGACCCCGAGCACGTGCTCGGCGAGCGCGGCCTCGTCGCGCGACTCGGACGGCCGATCGACGAGCTCGAGGGTGCGGGCAGCGAGGCGGTCGGCCAGGGACACTGCCCCGGCAGGCTATCCGGCCGCGCGGCGCGCGCCGCTAGCGCTTCTTGACGAGCCCGTCGGCCACCGCGTACAGGCGCGCGGGGTCGGGCTCGCCTGGGGCGGCGCGCTTGTTGGGCGTCGTGTCGGGCGGGCGCATCCGCCGCGGGATGACGTCGCCGTGCTCCAGCGCGGTGGCCTTGAGCTTGCGCGCCGGGACGGCGGGCACCTCGAGCTCGCGCGCGACGGCCAGCAACCGCCTGCGCTTGGCGCCCCACGACAACGGCAGCGCCAGCGCCACGATCATCGCGTGCTGGGCGCGCATCCCGTGGGCGTGCAACTCGACCTGGCCCCACAGCGCCACGGCGCCGGCCACGAGGTCCGCCGTGGCCGCCGACGCGGTGCGCGGCGTCGGCGAGTACCAGGCGTAGAAGCCGCACGTGCACTCGTTCTGCGGGCGCCGGAGCGTCGTGCGCGGCCTCGCCGAGGCAGCGGGCGGTCTGCAGGCCGCGCCCCCACATGTCGTCGGCGTGCAGCGACCACAGGCCGCCGTCGCGCAGCCGCCACTGGCGGAAGCCGATGACGGCCCGGACGAGATCGGGAGCGCAAGGATCCATGCCGACAGGGCTCAGCGCGAGGGAACCGGCGGCGCCGCCGGCGACGACGGCCGCGCGGGCTTGCGCTCGGGCTCGGGATGGACCTCGGGCGGCGGTGCGGGCGTCGGCGTCTCGACCGGCTCGACGGTGATCGTGCGCGACGGGCCGTCGAGCGACCCGCGTGGTCGCTTGTCACGCGTGCTCTTGGGGGGCTGGTTCAGGAACTTCATGGCGGCACCTCGGAAATGGCTTTGACGGGCGAATGGTCCCCGCAGGGTGCTACTCCAAAGCTTCCTCGTGTAGGGACGACTTGTCGAGTCGTGTACGGCACTCGGACGCGCCCGGATCGCTGCCCGCCGGGCCCTGCGAGCGCCGGCGCCGCCGAATTCTCAGGAATTTCTTGCATTCGCTTGAGGGGGGCGTGAGATCGCGCAGCGACCCTTGGTGCACCATGTCGAACTCCCTCTTCAATCCGCCACCCCCGCTCTCTCCGCCCGACGAGCACGACGCCGCGCCGCCGCCCCCGACCGAGCCGCCGCAGCCGCGCCGCTCGGCGGCCGGGTTCCGCGGCCGGAGCCTGACCCTGCTGCTCGCGCTCACCGCAGCGATCGGCGGCGTCGCGGGCGCCGGCGTCCTCGCGCTCGCGGGCGGTACCAACACGACGACCACCACCACGATCACCGAGCCGACTACACGCGCGGCGAGCAACACCACGAGCGCCGGTGGGCTCGACGCCAGCGCGCTCTACGCGAACACGGCCGCGGGCGTGGTCGACATCACCTCGCGCGGGGTCAGCGACTCCTCGCAGGGCAGCTCGCCCTTCGGCGGACCCCAGCAGCAGCAGCAGGCGACCGCGACGGGCACCGGCTTCGTCGTCGACGGCAAGGGCAACATCGTTACCGCCGCGCACGTCGTCAACGGCGCCTCGTCGATCACCGTCACCTTCCAGGACGGCACGACGCGCAAGGCCACGCTGCTCGGCCAGGACAACGCGACCGACGTTGCCGTCCTGAAGGTCGACCCCTCGGGCCTGACCCTGCACCCGCTGGCGCTCGGCAGCTCCGCCAACCTCGACGTCGGCGACGCGGTCGCTGCGATCGGCGATCCGTTCACCTACGACCGCAGCATCAGCACCGGCATCGTCTCCGGGCTCGATCGCACGATCAGCGCCCCCAACGGCTTCACCGTGGCGCACGCGATCCAGACCGACGCCGCGCTGAACCCGGGCAACTCCGGCGGGCCGGTCTTCGACGCGTCCGGCAAGGTCGTCGGCATCGTCGACCAGATCGCGACGAACGGCTCGTCGAGCGCGACGAGCTCCGGCGTCGGCTTCGCCGTCCCGATCGACCTCGTGCGCTCCGAGCTGGGCAACCTCGAGGCCGGCAAGCGCGTCACGCACGCCTACATGGGCATCAGCACCGGCAGCGTCGGCACGACGACGACCGGCGCGCTCGTGCAGAGCGTGGCGAGCGGTGGCCCCGCCGCCGACGCGGGCCTGCGGGCGGGCGACATCGTCACCAAGCTGGGCGACGCGCCGGTCAAGGGCAGCAACGACCTCGTCGCGGCGATCGCGACGCACGAGCCCGGCGACAAGGTGCAGGTGACCGTCCGCCGCGGCTCGCAGACGCTGACGGAGACCGTCACGCTCGGCACCCAGCCGACGCAGGCGACGAGCACTCCGTAGCGGGATCGCCCCCGGCCGTAGGCTGGGGGCGATGCGCTACTGCGGGATCGACGTCTCGGCCAAGCCCGGCCAGCAGCAGCTCTGCACCCTGCACCCGCGCCGCGGCGCCGACGGAGCCACGGAGCTCGTAGCGACCTTCTACGAGCCCGGCGACGTCGGCGCCGTGGTGCGCACGGTGCTCGGCTTCGGCCGCGAGGCCGTCGTGGCGGTCGACGCGCCCTCCGGCCGGCGCCTGGACCTCCTCGCGGTCGGCATGCCGCTGCGCGACGCGCTCGCCCTCCCGGAGGGTCGCTACGAGCGCTCGCGCGTGTGCGACGCGCTGCTCTTCCGCCGGCGCCTGCCGCTGTACCCGGTGCCCGCGACCGGCCAGGCGCTGGCGGCGTGGGAGGGATGGATGGAGGTCGGCTTCGAGCTCTTCGCCGTGCTCGACGGCCTCGGGCTCTTCCGCCCCGAGGCCGGCGACGCGCTCGAGGCGCCCGTCGGCCGCGGCGCGACGCGCTTCGGGCGGCTGTGCGAGACCTACCCCGACGCGGTCTTCTGCTCGCTCCTGGGCCACCGCCCGTCGGCCAAGCGCACGCCGTGGGGCCTGCAGCAGCGGATCGCCGCGCTGCGCATGCGCGGCGTCGTCGACGACGACGGCGGCCTGTGGCACCGCACGCTCGACGAGCTCGACGCCTGCGCGGCCGCCTACGCGGCCCACGCGCTGGCCGAGGGCGGCGGCTCGTGGGTCGGCGATCCGCGCGAGGGCGTCATCGTCCTGCCCGTCGCGGAGCTGGCCGACCGCTACGACAGGCTGCCGCCGCCCGCGCGCAGCCGGCTGGCCTGACGGCAGACGGCGCCCGCCGACGCGCACGTCGCCAGCGCCAGGGCCAGCTCGTCCTTCGCGACGCCGCGCAGGTCGGGATGGTCGAGGTCGACGTCGATCGTGTCGCCGCCCGAGAGGCCGAGGCTGGCCAGGCCGTTGCGCGCCAGGTCGGCCCACAGGTCACCGTGGTGGTCGAGCAGCGCACGGCGCGTGAGGCCGGCGCGGCGCGCGCCCGTCTCGAGCTCGCGCACCTCCTCGAAGGGGTCGACGCGCACCTGCGAGTCCGAGCCGATCGCCAGCCGCACGCCCGCGTCGCGGTAGGCCAGCGCCGGGAAGTAGCCGTCGCCGAGGTTGGCCTCGGTCGTCGGGCAGGTGACGACGATCGTCTCGCTCTCGGCCAGCAGCGCGATGTCGCGCTCGTCGACGTGGATGGCGTGGATGACGCTCGCGCGCGGGCCGAGGAAGCCGTTGCGGTGCAGCAGCTCGATCGGGCTGGCGCCGTGCTGGGAGCGGCAGTCGCGCACCTCGCGCGGCTGCTCGGCGGCGTGGACGTGGCGCGGCAGGCCGTGGTCGGTCGCGTAGCCGGCGATCGCTGCCAGCCAGTCCTGCGGGACGGCGCGGACCGAGTGCGCGGCGACGGCGATCGAGACGCCGGCGCGCGTGGAGGCCCATTCGCGCAGCGCGTCGACGCGCGCCAGGAAGGTCTCTACGTCGGGGTCGTGGAAGCGCGGATGGCCGCCGCGGTGGTAGGCCGCGGGGATCAGGACGATGCGCAGCCCGGCGTCGATCGCGGCCTGCGCGACGGCGGTCGCCAGCGCGTTGGGATCGTCGTGCGGCGTGCCGTCGGGCTGGTGGTGGACGTAGTGGAACTCGCCGACCACGCCGTAGCCGGCCGCGAGCATCTCGCCGTAGACCTGCAGCGCGACGCGGTGCAGCGCCTCGGCGTCGAGCGCCTGGGCGAGGTGCATCATCTGCGTGCGCCACGACCAGAAGTCGTCGCCGGACCGCTCGCCCAGCGCGCGCAGGTCGCGCTGGAAGGCGTGCGAATGGGCGTTGGGCATCGCCGCGATCGTCGCGGGCCTCATCGGACCACCTCCAGGATCGCCCGGGCGGCCGCCGCGGCATCGTCGAGGTCGGCGGCCTCTTCGGGGGAGTGGCTGACGCCGGTCGGGTTGCGGGCGAGCACCATGGCGGCGGGGATCCGCTCGGCAAGGATTCCCGCGTCGTGGCCGGCGAAGCACACCACGCCGTCCGGATCGCCGAGCCTGGCGCGCAGCTGCGCGTCGAAGGTCACGCCGTCCGAGCGCGACGCGACGGTCAGCGCGGCGCCGGCGGGCAGGTCGTCCAGCCAGGCGCTGAGCGCGGCAGGGTCCTCCGAGCGCGCGTCGAGCCACAGCCGCACGTGCGAGGCGATCGTCGTCAGCGCGTTGGGCTCGACGATGATCCGCGAGGCGGTGACGACCATGTCGTCGGTGGCGCGCTGGTGGGCGGCGACGATCAGCACCGCGGCGCGCAGCAGCGCGTCCTCGCGCTCCTCGCGGCGGGTCGTGCCCGCGTGGTCGGCACGGCCGACGAGGTCGGCCTGGACGCGCATGCGCGCGGCGAGCGCGCGCACGACCGCGAAGCGCTCGAGGTCGGGCGTCTGGTCGACGTGCAGCTCGAGGAAGCCGCGCAGGCGGCGCAGCCACTGCGGCGCGCGCGCGATCCCTCCGGGGTCGATGCCGGCGTCGGCCATCGCGTCGGCCAGGCGCACGCCGTCGTCGTCGACGCGGTCGAGGACCTTCGGGTCCAGCGCGCCGGTCAGCGCGCGGCTGCCGAAGGTCGGCGTGTTGAAGCGTGCGCCCTCCTCGTCGGCGAAGGCGATGACCGCCACCGGCGCGTGCTGGGCGATCGCGAAGCCGGCGCAGACGCCGAGCGCGCCGTCGTAGCGCCCGCCGGCGCGCACGCTGTCCAGGTGCGAGCCGACGCCCCACCACGGCGGCGCCGCGTTCGGCAGCGCCCAGCGGTTGCCGGCGGGATCGATCCGCACCTCCAGGCCGAGCTCGTCGGCGCGCGCGGCGAACCAGTCGCCGGCCGCGGCGTCCTCGGCGGTCCACGCCAGGCGCGTCGTGCCGCGCTCGTCGCGGCCGATCGGCTCGAGGTCGGCCAGGCGCCGCGCGAGGTCGTCGGCGGCGATCACCAGGTGACTCTCCAGCCAGCATCGGCGCGCGCCCAGACGACCTCGCCGGCGCGCAGCACGAGGCACACGGGGTTGCGCCCGAAGCGGTAGGGGACGTGCGCGACCGGGCAGTCGATCAGCACGAGGTCGGCGCGCTTGCCGGGCTCCAGCGAGCCCAGCTCGTCGGAGAGCCCGAGCACCCAGGCGGCGTTGAGCGTGCAGGCCAGCAGCGCCTCGCGCGCGGTCCAGCCGTAGCGGCGGACGGCCAGGCCGACGATCAGCGGCAGCGACACGACCGGGGACGTACCCGGGTTGCAGTCGGTGGCCAGCGCGCAGATCGCGCCGGCGTCTGCCAGTGCCCGTGCCGGCGGCGTGTGCTCGTCGCTCATGAGCTCGGCGCCGGGGAGCAGGACCGCGGCGCACTCGGCCGCCGCGAGGGGGGCGACGTCGTCGGGGTGAAGGCAGGCGAGGTGGTCGACCGAGCGCGCGCCGGCCGCCAGCGCGACGGGGACCGAGCGGTTGGCGTTGAACTGCTCGACGTGCGCGCGCAGCGCGACGCCCTCGCGCGCGGCGATGGCGCCGAGGCGCTCGAGGTGCTCGTTGGCGAAGGCGACCGACTCGACGTAGATGTCGAGCGCGTCGACGTCGCACGCCGCGGCGAGCGCGTCGACCTCGTCCATCCACGCGTCGGCGTCGTAGCCCGCGGGCACCGCGTGGGCGAAGAGGCCGGTGAAGCGGTCGGCCCCGAGCTCGCGGCCGAGGCGCACCGCGCGCGTCTCGGCGTCGACCGACAGCCCGTAGCCGCTCTTGCCCTCGTACGCCGTGGTGCCGTGGGCGAGCATCTCGGCGACGAGCTCCCGCGCCTGCGCGAGGATGGCCTTGTCGCTGCTCTCGGCAAAGGCGCGCGCGCTCGCCGCGATGCCGCCGCCGCGGCGCGCGACCTCCTCGTAGGGCACGCCGGTGACCTTCAGCTCGTACTCCTCGGCGCGCCAGCCCGCGAACGGCAGGTGGGTGTGGCAGTCCACGAGCCCCGGCAGCACGGCGCAGCCCGTCGCGTCGATGCGCGCGTCGCCGCCGGCGTCGAACCCGACGATGCGGTCGCCGTCGATGGCGATCGGCACCGGGTCGAGGCGCAGCTCGGCGGCGCGGTCGTGGCGCAGGTACGCCAGCCCGTCCTGCGGCGGGCGCAGGACCTCGACCGCGCCAGTGATCGTCGCGGAAGTCAGGCCCACCGGGTCCCCCCTCCTGGCGGCTGCGCACCCGGCGCGGCTGCTGGAGGGGGCGCCGGATCGAGCATCGGCATCCGCACGCCGCCGCGCCGCGCCGCGTCGACCGCCAGCGGCTCGCCGGCGTCGGCGTGGCGGACGATGCCCATGCCCGGGTCGGCGGTCAGCACGCGGCGGATGCGCTCGCCGGCCGCGGGCGTCCCGTCGGCGACGCACACCTGGCCGGCGTGGATCGACAGGCCCATGCCGACGCCGCCGCCGTGGTGGATCGACACCCATGACGCGCCGCAGGCGACGTTGACCATCGCGTTGAGCAGCGGCCAGTCGGCCACGGCGTCCGAGCCGTCGGCCATCGACTCGGTCTCGCGCTGGGGCGAGGCGACCGAGCCCGCGTCGAGGTGGTCGCGCCCGATGACGATCGGCCCGCGCAGCTCGCCGCTCGCCACCATCTCGTTGAAGCGCACGCCGGCGCGGTCGCGCTCGCCGTAGCCCAGCCAGCAGATGCGCGCGGGCAGGCCCTGGAACTGCACGCGCTCGCGGGCCAGGGCGATCCAGCGCGCGATGTGCTCCTGGTCGCCGAACAGCTCGAGGATCGCGTCGTCGGTGGCGTGGATGTCGGCCGGATCGCCCGACAGCGCGACCCACCGGAACGGCCCCTTGCCCTCGCAGAACAGCGGCCGGATGTAGGCGGGCACGAAGCCCGGATACGCGAACGCGTTGTCGTCGCCGTGGGCCTGGGCGAGGCCGCGCAGCGCGTTGCCGTAGTCGAAGGCCTCCGCGCCGGCCTCCTGCAGCAGCCGGATCGCGGCGACGTGCACGACCGCGCTCTCGCCGACGCGGCGCAGGTAGTCGTCTGGATCCTTGCGGCGCAACGCGTCGGCCTGCTCGACGGTCAGCCCGGCCGGGACGTAGCCGTTGAGCGGGTCGTGGGCGCTCGTCTGGTCGGTGACGACGTCGACCGCCGCGCCGCGGCGCGCCAGCTCCGGGAGCACCTCGGCGGCGTTGCCGAGCAGGCCGATCGACAGCGCCTGCCCGCTGGCCCGCGCCGCGTCGAGGCGCCGCAGCGCATCGTCGAGGTCCGCGGCGCGCTCGTCGAGGTAGCCGGTCTCGATGCGGCGCTCGATGCGCTGCAGGTCGACCTCGACGCACAGCGCGCAGCCGCCGTTCATCGTCACGGCAAGCGGCTGTGCGCCGCCCATGCCGCCCAGGCCGGCGGTGACGACCAGCCGTCCCTTCAGCGAGCCGCCGAAGCGCTTGCGCGCGACCGCGGCGAACGTCTCGTAGGTGCCCTGCAAGATGCCCTGGGTCCCGATGTAGATCCAGGACCCGGCGGTCATCTGGCCGTACATCATCAGCCCGGCGGCGTCGAGCGCGCGGAAGTGCTCCCACGTCGCCCACTGCGGGACGAGGTTGGAGTTGGCGATCAGCACGCGCGGCGCGTCGGGATGTGTCTCGAACACGGCGACCGGCTTGCCCGACTGCACGAGCAGGGTCTCGTGCGCCTCCAGGCGCTGCAGCTCGCGGCGAATCGTGCGCAGCGACGCCTGGTCGCGCGCGGCCTTGCCGATCCCGCCGTAGACGACGAGGTCCTGCGGGCGCTCGGCGACGTCGGGATGCAGGTTGTTGTCGAGCATCCGCAGCGCGGGCTCTCCGGGCCTCACAGCACCACCTCCCCGGTGCGCAACGCATCGGCCAGCGCCGCGAGCTCACCGCTGAGCACTCGGTCCTCCTCGACGCGCGGCACGATCGCGCGCACCTTGGCGACCGCGGCCTCCAGCGGCGGGGTGGTCTGCAGCGGCCGGTGGAACTCGAGGCCCTGGCACGCGCACACCAGCTCGGTGGCGATGACCTGCGCGCAGCTCTCCACGACCGTGCGCGCCTTCAGCGCCGCGGCGGCGCCCATCGAGTTGAAGTCCTCCTGGCCGGCGCTCGTCGGGATCGAGCCGGCGCCGGCCGGGTGCGCGAGCACCTGGCACTCGTTGACCAGCGCGGCGACGGCGTACTGGGTGATCATCAGCCCGCTCGACAGCCCGGGCCTGGGCGACAGGAAGGGCGGCAGCTCGGCGTAGCTGGGGGAGAGCAGGGCGTAGGTGCGCCGCTCGCTGAAGGACGCCAGCTCGCACAGCGCCAGCGCGAGGTGGTCGAGCGGCAGCGACAGCGGCTGGCCGTGGAAGTTGCCGCCAGCCACGACCTCGCCGTCGTCGGGGAAGACGAGCGGGTTGTCGGTCACCGCCTCGAGCTCGCGCCCCAGCGCGGCCTCGACGTAGGTCAGCGCGTCGTCGATGGCGCCGAGCACCTGCGGCGCGCAGCGCAGCGTGTAGGGATCCTGCACGCGCCCGCAGTCGGCGTGGCTGGCGACGACCGCGCTGCCGGCCAGCAGCTCGCGCAGGCGCGCGGCGACGCGCACGGCGCCGGGATGCGGGCGCACGCCGGCCAGGCGCTCGTCGAACGGCACGGTCGAGCCCTTGAACGCCTCCAGCGACAGGGCCAGGGCGACGACGGCGGCATCCAGCAGCCGCCGCGCGTCGCGCACGGCAAGGCCGCCGGCGGCAGCCATCAGGTGCGTGCCGTTGACGAGCGCCAGGCCTTCCTTGGGCCCGAGGACGACCGGCTCGAGGCCCGCGCGCCGCAGCGCGGCTGCGCCGTCCAGGCGTGCGCCGTCGAGCTCGGCCTCACCCTCGCCGACGAGCACGAGCGCGATGTGGGCCAGCGGCGCCAGGTCGCCCGACGAGCCGACCGATCCCTTCGAGGGCACGACCGGGACCACGCCGCGGTCGAGCATGGCCAGCAGCAGCTCGACGACCTGCTCGCGCACGCCCGAGTGCCCGCGGCGCAGCGAGTCGGCCAGCAGCGCGAGCATCCCGCGTACGACCTCGGCGGGGAGCGGCGGCCCTGCGCCGACGGCGTGCGAGCGCACGAGGTTGAGCTGCAGGGCGACCGCGTCGTCGGCGCCGATGCGCACGCTCGCGAGGTTCCCGATGCCGGTGGTGACGCCGTAGATCGCCTCGCCGGAGGCCAGCGCGGCGTCGATCACCGCGCGGGCGGCCGCGACCCGCTCGCGGTCGGAGTCGGTCAGCGGCGCCGGCGCGCCGCCGCGCGCGACGCGCTCGAGCTCCTCCAGGGTGGGCATACGAGCGGCACGCTACTGCGCGCCGCTTGCGTCACGTCCGCTCGACGACGACCGTGGTGGCCTTGATCACCGCGGTCGCGGGGTCGCCCGGCTTGAGGTCGAGCTGATCGGCCGCCTCGCGCGTCATCAGCGAGACGATCCGATGCGGGCCGCACGCGAGGTCGACCTGCGCCATGACGTCGTCGCGGCGCACCGCGAGCACGATGCCCGCCAGCCGGTTGCGCGCGCTGCCGCCCACGGCGGCACGCTCGCGCAGCAGCCGCGCGAGCTCGTCGGAGCTCATGTAGCGCTGCTGGCCACGGCGCTCGAAGGTCACGCGACCGTCACGCTCCCACCGGCGCAGCGTGTCGATGCTGACCCCCAGCGCGGTCGCGGCTGCGCCGATCCGGATCGACTCGTCCATCGAGATTCCAGGCAGGAGCCAACCGTAACCACACCCGCGGGCGGCGCGGGGAAATCCTTGCGCTAGCGAACGGGCGTAAAGCGGATCGCGTAGGGGAAGTCGCCGAAGCTGACGTCGACGAACAGGCGGCCGTGGAGCGTGACGGTGCGCGCGCTCGTCCGCCGCGCGGCGTGGAACAGCCGCACGCTGTCCGGCCCCGCCTCGTCGGCACGCGGGTCGAGCGTGGCCACGAACGTCGTCTGCGTCGTGAAGTCGACGTTCGGATCCTCCGGCGCGAACTGCTCGAAGCGCACCTTGTAGCGCCCGTCGAACGCGTACGGCCCGTGCGACGCGGGCGACAGCTCGCCGCGCACGATCACCTCACCGGGCTGCTTCGCCGGCGCCAGCAGGGCGACCTTCGCGCTGGATGCCTTTGGCGGCGGCGTCGGGGTCGCGGCTTCGGCACCGCACCCGGCGAGAGCGGCGAGAACGGCGAGCAGAAGGGCGCGGCGAGGCACGAATCGATCGTAGTCAGACCTTGACTACTAGGCAAATGGTCGGGTATGCATAGGCACATGACGATAACCCGTGCGCGGTTCCTCCGACTTGGCGCGAGCGGAGTGGTCGTGGCGGCGGGCGGCATGCTCGGCGCGGAGGCGGCGCTCGGCGCGCCACAGCCGCCCAAGCCCCAGGGCGACGACGTCGGGTTCCTCACCTTCGGGGTCGTCGCCGAGCGCACCGCGCTGGCCTTCTACAAGAAGACGCTGACGACGCGCGGCGTCTTCAGCGCAGGCGATCGCCGGCGCCTGACGCAGGCGCGCGCGGCCAAGCGCGACCACGTCAACAAGCTCAACGCGGCGCTCGGCGGCGACGCCGTCGGCGCCGCCGACTACCAGGTCGACTTCCCCAAGGACGCGTTCTCGACCCGCGACAAGGCCGTCGCGCTCGGCATGGAGCTCGAGAAGCTGCTCGTCGGCGTCTACGTCAACGGCGCCGGCTACTGCGCCGACCCGGGCAGCCGGCTGCTCATCTCCCGGCTGCTGACCGTCGACGGCCAGCTCCTCGGCGCGCTGCGCGCGATGGTCGGCAAGCCGGCTGCCGACGGCCTGCCCAACCCGCTGAGCACCGACCAGGCGGGCGACGCCCTCGACAAGCTCATCACCGTGCCCGGCTCGCCGGGAGGAGGCTGATCATGCGCCGCACGACCCTCGCCGCGCTCGTCGCGTCCGTCCTCGTCCTCGCGGCCCCGGCCGTCGCCCAGGCGCTCAACGTCTATGCCGCCACGTCGCTGACCAACGTCTTGCCGGCAATCAACAAGGCGCCGAAGTACAGCTTCGGCGGCTCGAACACGCTGCAGGCGCAGATCGAGCGCGGCGCGCCCGCCGACGTCTTCGCGGCGGCCAGCCCCAACGAGGCGCAGGCGCTCTTCCGCGAGGGCCTGTGCACGCGCCCGGTGACCTTCGCCATCAACCGGCTCGTGCTGCTGATCCCCAACTCCAACCCGGGCAACGTCACCTCGGTGTACTCGCTGCGCTCCGGCGGGCGGCGGCTGTCGATCGGGACCGCCGGCGTGCCGATCGGCGCCTACACGCGCCAGCTGCTGCGGCGCATGCGCCTGTCGTCGATCCTGACGACCAACCGCGTCAGCCAGCAGACCAACGTCGGGCAGGTCGCCTCGCAGGTCGCGCTCGGCTCCGCCGACGCGGGCTTCGTCTACTACACCGACGGCCTCGCGGTGAAGGACCGCACGCGGATGATCAGCCTGCCGAAGTGGGCGCAGCCGCCGGTGCGCTACAAGATCTGCGCGGTGCGCCGCAGCGGCGCCGACGCCGCCGGCGCGCAGGCCTTCATCGACCAGGTGACCGGCAGGGCCGGGCGCGGCGCGCTCAAGGCCGACGGCTTCGGCCTGCCGCCGCGAGGCTGAGATGCCGCGTGCCTTCAGCGCGCTGCTGGCGCTCTGCACCGGGATCACGCTCGCGTTCCTGGCCATCCCGATCGTCGCGCTGTTCACCCAGGTCCCGCTGACCGACGTGCCCGGCCTGCTGCGCCGGCCCGAGGTCCAGGACGCGCTCGCCGTCACGCTGCGTACCAACGCCGTCGCCAACGCGCTGATCCTCTTCTTCGGCACGCCGACGGCGTGGCTGATCGCGCGCCGCCACTTCCCGGGCCGGGCGCTCGTCGTCACGCTCGTCGAGCTGCCGATGGTGCTGCCGCCTGCGGTCGCGGGCATCGGCCTGCTCGCGGCCGTCGGAGCCGGCGGGCTCTTCGGCGGCGCGCTGCGCGACGCCGGGATCGTGCTGCCGTTCACCGAGTGGGCGGTGGTCCTCGCCGTGACCTTCGTCGCGTCGCCGTTCTACATCCGCCAGGCGATCAGCTCGTTCGAGTCCGTCGATCCGCTGCTGACCGATGCGGCGCGCACGCTCGGGGCCGGGCCCGGACGGACGTTCTGGCGCGTCGGGCTGCCGCTGGCCGCCGGCGGGCTGCTCGCGGGCTGGGTCCTGGCCTTCGCGCGCGGGATCGGCGAGTTCGGGGCGACGATCATCTTCGCCGGCAACGTGCGCGGCCAGACGCAGACGCTGACGCTGACGATCTACGAGCAGCTCGAGGCGGACTTCGACATCGCGCTGGCGATCGGGGTGCTGCTCGTCGTGCTCAGCGGCGGCGTGCTGCTCTCGTACAAGATGCTCTCGTCGTGGAGACGCTCGAGCTCGACATCGCCGTCGCCCTTCGCTCGTTCGAGCTCGGCCTCGGCCTGAGCGTCGGGGCCGAGACCGTCGCGCTCGTCGGGCCCTCCGGAGCGGGCAAGACGACGGTCCTGCGCGCGATCGCCGGGCTGCGACGCCCGGACCGGGGGCGCATCGCGCTCGGCGAGCGCGTGTGGTTCGACGCGGACGCGAAGGTCGACCTGCCCCCGGAGCGCCGGTCCGTCGGCCTGGTCTTCCAGGAGTACGCGCTGTTCCCGCACATGACGGTGCGCGCGAACGTCGCGTTCGGCGGCTCGGCGCGGGTGGACGAGCTGCTCGAGCGCCTGCGCATCTCCCACCTCGCCGACGAGCGTCCCGGCGCGCTGTCGGGCGGCGAGCGCCAGCGCGTCGCCCTGGCGCGCGCGCTGGCCCGCGACCCGCGGGTGCTGCTCTTCGACGAGCCGCTGGCCGCGCTCGACGCGCACACGCGCGCGGTCGTCCGTGGCGAGCTGCAGGACGTCCTCGCCACGCTGGCGCTGCCGACCCTGATCGTCACCCACGACTTCCGCGACGCCGCGGCGCTGGCGGAGCGCATCGGGGTCATCGTGGACGGGCGCCTGCGCCAGCAGGGCACGGCCGCCGAGCTCGTCGCCCGCCCCGCCGACGCCTTCGTGGCGGCGTTCACCGGCGGCAACCTGCTCCCGGGCCGGGCCGACGGCGGCGTCGAGGTGGCGCTCGACGCCGGCGGCGTCGTGCGCGCCGCCCACCCGGCCAGCGGCCGCGTCGGCGTCGCCGTCTACCCCTGGGAGGTCGCGGTCGGCCTCGAGGCCCCGGCCGACGGCCTCAACGGCCTGCCGGGCCCGGTCCACGGCCTGGCGCCCGAGGGCGGGCGCGTGCGCCTGCGGGTGGGGGAGGTGGTCGTCGAACGGCCGGCCGAGGAGATCGAGCGCCTGGGCCTGCAGCCGGGAACCCCCGCGTGGGCGACCTTCCCGCCCGAGGCCGTGCGCATCGTGGCGCTCGACTAGGCTCGCCGCATGAAGCTCAGCGCGCGCAACCAGCTCCCCGGCAGGGTCACGTCGATCGTGGAGGGGGCCGCCATCGCCAACGTCGTGCTCGACGTCGGCGGCAACCGGGTCGTCGCGTCGATCACCCTCGAGGCCGCCCGCGAGCTCGGTCTGCGCGAGGGCAGCGACGTCGTGGCCGTCATCAAGGCCTCCGACGTGATCATCGCCACGGCCGATTGAATCGCGGCTGCGGTGGCGCCCTAGACTAGGTAGGCAGCCATGGAACGCAGTCGTCACGGACGCAACACCCCGTCGCGCAATCTCGCCGTCGAAGAGGTCGGCCGTCCCAAGCAGCGCGCATTCTGCATCGGCGCGCTGCGCGACGGCGAGGATCTCTCCGAGCTGCGTGAGCTGCTGCGCACCGCGGGCGTCGCCGTCGTCGGCCAGGCCGTCCAGCACCGCGACACCCCGCACCCCAACAGCTACATCGGGCCGGGCAAGATCGAGGAGGTCAAGGCCGCGGCCAAGGCGGCGGACGCCAACGTCGTCGCCTGCGACGACGAGCTCTCGCCGCGTCAGGAGCGCAACCTGGAGGGCGAGCTCGGCATCCCGGTGGTCGACCGCACGGCGATCATCCTCGACATCTTCGCCGACCACGCCAACAGCGCCGAGGGCAAGCTCCAGGTCGAGCTCGCGCAGCTGCAGTACAACCTCGCGCGCATGCGCGGCCTGTGGACGCACCTCGAGCGCCTCGGCGCCTCGGCGTCGGCACCGGGCATCGGGACCAGGGGCCCGGGCGAGACGCAGATCGAGACCGACCGGCGCCTGGCCCGCGACCGCATCTCGGCGCTGAAGCGCAAGCTAGGCGAGGTCAAGTCCTCGCGCGCGGTGATGCGCGCCGAGCGCGAGCGCGCGCACCTGCCGCGCCTGGCGCTCGCCGGCTACACGAACGCCGGCAAGTCGACGCTGCTCAACGCGTTCACCGGCGCGACGGTCGGCGTGCGCGACCGCCTCTTCCACACCCTGGACCCGAGCACGCGCGCTGCGCGCGTGAACGGCCGCACCTACCTGATGACCGACACCGTCGGGTTCATCCGCAAGCTGCCCCACCAGCTCGTCGAGGCGTTCGGCGCCACGCTGGAGGAGACGGTGATGGCCGACCTCATCCTGCACGTCGTCGACTGCTCGGTCGACGAGGACGAGATGGACGAGATGCTGCGCGCGGTCGACGCCGTCCTCGACGAGATCGGCGCCGGCGACCGCCCGCGCCTGCTCGTGCTCAACAAGGCCGACGCGATCGACGCCGAGCGTCGCGAGGAGCTGCGCTTCGCGCACGGCGACGGGATCCTCGTCTCGGCGCTGACCGGCGAGGGGATGGAGGAGCTCGGCGAGCGCATCGAGCACGCCTTTCGCGAGACCCTGCGCCCGGTCGACCTGCTGCTGCCCTTCGAGGAGGGCGGGCGCCTGGCCGAGCTGCACGAGGTCGCCGGCGACCTCGAGCGCACCGACACCGCCGACGGCGTCCGCGTCCGCGCCCGCGTCCCGGCCACCGTCGCCGAGCGCTACGCGCGCTTCGCGGTGGCCAACGGCCAGCCGGTCTGACGTCCTCGCCGCTCGATAACGTGGCCGCCGTGGCTGCCGTTGCGACCGTCGAAGAGCTCCAGGTCCGGCTCCTGCACCCCGAGGCCCGGCCCCCCGAGCGCACGCGGCCGGGCGACGCGGGGTACGACCTGCGCTGCGTCGAGGCCTTCGCGCTTGCGCCGGGAGAGCGGCGGATGGTGCCGACGGGCGTCGCGATCGCCCTGCCGGCCGGGATCGCGGGGCTCGTCGTGCCGCGCTCGGGCCTGGCCATCGAGCACGGCATCTCCGTCGTCAACGGCCCGGGGCTCGTCGACCCCAACTACCGCGGCGAGCTGCGCGTGATCCTCGTCAACCTCGGATCCGAGCGCTTCGAGGCGGCGGCGGGCGACCGGATCGCCCAGCTGCTGCTCGTGCCGTTCGTGACCCCGGACCTCCGGCTCGTCGACGAGCTGCCTGAGTCCGAGCGCGGCACCAACGGATTCGGCTCCTCGGGCCGCTGACCTGACCGTTCGGCGAGGTGCGGTTGACCGTACCTTCGGAGACCTGATGGCCACCCGGCCACCGAAACGCGTTCAAATTACATTCACACACGAATGGCTCTGTCGACGCCACGGCTTGTGTTGCTCGTCTCCGGCGTGCTGTTCATCGTGTGCGGCTTCGCCGTCGGCGTCAGCGAGGCGTTCAAGCACGACGTCACGAGGACCGCGACGATCAGCCGGCACATCGATCGCGTGGTCGTGCGGGCCGACACGGGCCGCGTGCACCTCGAAGGCACCGAGGCGCCGCGCGTCATGGTCCGCGAGAAGCTGCAGTGGCTGTGGAGCCGCCCGCACGTGCGCACGAGCCTGCACGGCAGCACGCTGGCGGTCAGCGCCCGCTGCCCGGACACGGGCCCGGTCAACCGCTGCAAGGCCGACCTGGACCTGGCGATCCCGTTCGACGCCGACGTCGTCGTGCAGGGCGACAGCGGCGACATCTCGGCCGAGCGCCTGGCCGGCCACCTGCAGCTGACGACCAACAGCGGCGACGTCAGCGGCCAGGACCTCAACCCGATCTCGGTGCGCGCGAACACCGATGCGGGCAACGTCGAGCTCGACTTCACCACCCAGCCGGTCTCGGTCAGCGCGAACAGCGACTCCGGCGACGTCGACGTAGCGGTGCCCAAGGGGGGCGAGTACCGCGTCGACGCGACCACCGACGCCGGCGACGTCACCGTGGAGGGGATCCTGCGCAACGACCGCGCGCTGCGCTCGATCTCCGCCACCGCGGACGCCGGCGACGTGACGGTGCGCGGCCGCTGACCCCAGGGGGGTGGTCAGTGGCCGCGCACGCGACTACGCCGGGATCAGCTTGAACTGCTTGAGGTAGGCCTGCGCCGCCTGCTCGGGCGTGTCCTTGTCGAGGTCGACGCGGGCGTTGAGCTCCTGCATGACGTCCGCGGTGAGGTTCTTGTTCACCGCGTCGATCGTCGCCGCCAGGTCGGGCCCCGCCTTGTCGGCGACCGACTGCTTCATGAGGAAGGTCGAGTTGTAGGGCGGGAACATGCCCTTGTCGTCCTCCAGCAGGACCTCGTCATTGCGCTTGATCTGCGGGTCGGTCGTGAAGACGATCGACACGTCGGCCTGGCCGCTGGTCAGCACCTCGTGGCGCTGGTCGACGTTGACCGGAACGAACTTCTTGAACTTCAGGCCGTAGACCTGCTCGAGGCCCAGCAGGCAGTCGCGCCGGGTGCGGCACTCCGGTGAGCCGTACAGCGTGAGCTGGCTCGCCTTGGCCTGCAGGTCGGAGATCTTGCTCACGCCGAGCTCGGTCGCCTTCTTCTTGAGCAGGCCGACCTCGTTGGACGAGGTGAACGGCGTCGGCGGGAAGGCCTCGATGCCCTGCTTGGCCATGCCGGCCTTCACCTGGTCGTACGCCGCCCCGGAGTCGCTGGGCAGCTTCGCCGCCGGGACCTCGAGGAACGACAGCAGGGCGGTGCCGGTGTACTCCGGATAGCCGGAGATCTGGCCGCCCTCCAGGGCCTTCAGCGCGGTCTTCTCGTCGCCGAGGTTCAGCGCGGTCTTGACCGTGTAGCCGGCCGCCCGGAACGCCTGCGCGTAGATCTCCCCGAGCACCTTCTGCTCGGTGAAGTTCTTGGAGCCGACCGTGAGCGTGACCTTCGCGTTGGCGTCGTTGTGCTTGATGGCCGCCGACTGCTCCGTGCTCGTCGTGCTCGTCGACGAGCTCGAGCCACCCCCGTTGTCGTTGCCGTTGCCGCCGCAGGCGGCCACGCCGAGGGCGAGGGCGAGCACGGCGGCGAGCGCCGGGATGGTGCGTCGCGTGCTCATGATGTGGGTGCGATCCTCCTCTTGGGAATGGAGAGCAGCCGGCCGCGCTGCGCCGCCTGCCCGGAGAGCCTGACGCCGGCCGGCGTGAGCTTGCGCTGCACGGCGGACAGCCCGACCTCGGCTGTGATGGCGAGCAGGGCGACGAGGATGGCCGCTCCCAACCGGCCGGCTTCGCCGTAGCTCGAGGGGTTGATGATCGGGTCGCCGAGCGTCACCACGCCCGCCTCGGGGCCGAGCGTGGCGGTGGCGAGGACGTTGACGGTCGAGGTCTTGATCCCGCCGAAGATCAGAGGCAGGGCGAGCGGCAGCTCGACGCGCGACAGGATCTGCACGCCGGTGAGCCCCATGCCGCGCGCCGCGTCGACCGCCTCGGGGTCGACCGCGCGGACGCCCGCGTAGGCGTTGAGCAGGATCGGCGGGATCGCCAGCAGGATCAGCGCGAGCGTGATGTTGAAGAAGCCGGCGCCGAGGACCGCGAAGAACAGGAAGACGACGCCGATCGACGGGATGGCGCGCCCCGTGTTCGTGATGCTCACCACGAGGAACGAGCCGCGCCGGCTGTGGCCCAGCCACGTGCCCAGCGGCAGCGCGATCGCGGTCGCGGCGGCGACCGATGCCGCGGTGATGAGCAGGTGCTCGCGCAGCAGCGGCAGCAGCTGGCTGCCGCCGACCTGCGCGCCGCCGGGCCCTTCGCTCTTGTTGAAGATGAAGTCGATGGCCTCGCCGAGCTGTCCCAGGACGGCGAGGATCATGCGGCCCTCACGCGCGACCAGGGGGTCAGCAGGCGCTGGGCGATCAGCAGCAGCGCGTCGAGGCCGACGGCCATCAGCACGCACAGCGCGCCGCCGACCGCGATGTTGGAGATGAACTCCTTCTGGGAGGCCATCTGGTCGCCCAGGCCCCCGGCGCCCGCGTAGGTGGCCAGCGCCGCCAGCCCGACGGTCGTCGTGGCGGCGATGCGCAGGCCGGCCATGATCGTCGGCAGCGCGAGCGGCAGCTCGACGCGCCACAGCAGCTGGCGGGTGGTGAGGCCCATGCCGCGCCCGGCGTCGCGCGCCTCCTCGGGAACGCCGTCGAGCCCGTCGACGATGTTGCGGAAGAGGATCAGCAGCGTGTAGCAGGTGAGCGCGATGATCGCCGTCGTGTTGCCGCGCCCGGTGATCGGCAGCAGCAGGAAGAAGAAGGCGAGGCTCGGGATCGTGTAGAGGATCCCCGTCACCTGGGTGATCGGGGCCACGAGCCCCCGCCGGCGGTGGGCCGCGAGCGCGAGCACGAAGGCGATCGCGAAGCCGATGGCGACCGACACCGCGACGAGGAACAGGTGCTGCCAGAACGGCGACACGTAGCGGTCGAGGTGGTGGACGATCCAGTCCGGGCAGAAGCCGTTGTCGGCGACGCAGCCGCCGCTCTCGCGCTTGCGGAAGAAGCCGTTGTCGGACTGGGCGAAGAGGACGAGCGCGCCGATCACGAGCCACCCTCCGGCTCGTCGGCCTCGCGCTCGAGCAGCTCGTGGATGACGTCGAGGCCGAGCACGCCCAGGACGCGGCCGTCGCCGCCGACGACCGCGCCGAGCTGGACCGGGCTGCGCAGCAGGTCGCTGAGCGCGTCGCGCAGCGACTCGTCGTCGCGCACGGTGCGCACCGGGTGGCGCTCGCCGGCGCGCTCCCACGCCACCGGGCGGCCGTCGCCGTCGCGCACGAGGACGTAGGGCAGGCCGTTGTCGGGCTGGCGCAGCGTGACCTCGCCGGCGCGCGTCAGCGCCAGGCGCTTGAGCGCGCGGTCGGCGCCGACGAAGTCCTCGACGAAGTCGTCGGCGGGCTGCATGAGCAGCTCCGCGGGTGTCGCGTACTGGGCCAGCACGCCGCCGACCTTCAGGATCGCGATGCGATCGCCCATCTTGATCGCCTCGTCGATGTCGTGGGTGACGAAGACGATCGTCTTGCGCAGGCGCGCCTGCAGGCCGAGCAGCTCGTTCTGCAGGCGCGCACGGTTGATCGGGTCGATCGCGCCGAACGGCTCGTCCATGAGCAGCAGCGGCGGGTCGGCGGCGAGCGCGCGCGCCACGCCGACGCGCTGGCGCTGGCCGCCGGAGAGCTGGGCGGGATAGCGGCCGCGCATCTCGGCGGGGTCGAGCCCGATGAGCTCGAGCAGCTCGTCGACGCGCGCCCGGATCCGCTCGCGCGACCAGCCCAGCAGGCGCGGGACGGTCGCGATGTTGTCGGCGATGTTCAGGTGGGGGAAGAGGCCGATCTGCTGGATCGCGTAGCCGATCTCGCGGCGCAGCGCGGCGGGCTGGCGCGCGCGCACCGACGTGCCGTCGAGCAGGATGTCGCCGCCGCTCATCTCGATCATGCGATTGACGAGCCGCATCGCCGTCGTCTTGCCGCAGCCCGACGGCCCGACGAGCACGCAGACCTCGCCGGCGGGGACCTCGAGGCTCAGATCGCGGATCGCGGGCTCGTCCGACCCCTCGTAGGTCTTCGAGACGTTGCGCAGCTCGAGGGTGGCGGCCTGGGGATGCGACGACGGCCCCTCGGCGTGGGGGATGTTCGATGGGGTCACGAAGAGCAGTCGCGCCGGCGGGAGACGTTCGATGGTAGCGAGGCGAAGCTCCACACTTTGCGCCGCGCCCCGGCGGCGCCTCGCGCGGCCGGCGTAGTGTCGGGGCGAGATGTCCGAGAACGAGATTCGCATCGAGGTCGAGCCCTTCGGGCCCGACGACCGCGCGATCGCCGGCGCGCTGGGCGGCCATCCGCGCCACGCGACGGTCAAGCCGCTCCTCAAGGGCAAGCCGCGGCTGCTGGCCGTCAGGCTGGTCGAGCCCGAGCGCAAGACGTCCAAGCCGGCCGAGCCCGATCGCTACCGCGCGACGTGGTTCGACTACAAGCGCAACCGCGCGGTGTACGTCGACGGTCGGCTCAGCGCGCCAACCGACGTCAAGGTGACCGAGGCGGCCGATCACCCGCTGCCCACGCGCGAGGAGTTCGAGGCGGCCGTGAAGGTGCTGTCCGCCGACGACGCCTTCGGCCCGGCCGTCCGCGACGGCAAGCTCGTCGCCTACGAGCCGATGCCGCCGCTGGTGGGCGGCGAGCAGCCCGACGGCACCTACGAGCGCACCATCGCCGTAGGCCTGCGCCCGACCGACAAGCGCCGGCGCAGCCAGCACGAGATCGTCGGGGTCAACCTCGTGCGCAACGAGGTCGAGCGCTTTCCCGACGGCGCTCCGCCGCTGGCGCGTGCCGACGACCAGCTCTGCCAGGCTCCGCCTTCGGCCAACCAGCAGGTGACGGGCCAGGGCACGCCGGGACAGGTGTGGGTCAACGTGTTCTTCGGCGCCCAGCAGGTGTGGCGCTTCCTCGCGGTGCGCCCGTCGGCCTCGTCGGGGACCTACGGCTCGGGCGTCGAGCTGCGCTTCGTCGACTACCGCGGCCGGCGCGTGCTCTACCGCGCGCACGTGCCGATCCTCAACGTCCTCTACGAGAACAACGCCTGTGGCCCGTACCGCGACTGGCAGTACGAGGAGGGCATGATCGACGCGTCGGGCACGAACGTGGCGCCGGGGTTCCTGCTGGCGTCGAGCCCGGCCAAGACGATCCTCGACACCGGCTCGGACAGCGGCACGTTCCTCGGCACGGCGATCTACGTCGACGGCCTCGAGGTCGTGCTCGTCTGCGAGATGCAGGCCGGCTGGTATCGCTACGTCAGCGAGTGGCGCCTGCACGTCGACGGCACGATCCGCCCGCGCTTCGGCTTCGACGCGACGGCGAGCTCGTGCGTGTGCAACCGCCATCACCATCACGTCTACTGGCGCCTGGACTTCGACATCGAGACGCCCGGGGGCAACATCGCCCGGGAGTTCAACGACCCGCCCATCGGCGGCGGCGCGCACTGGCACACGCAGGTGGCCGAGACGCGGCGCCTGCGCAACGCGGCCCACAAGCGCCGCTGGCGCATCGCCAACCGGCGCAGCGGACGCGGCTACGACATCCTCCCCGGCACCAACGACGGCACCGCCGCCGGCGACCCGTACGCCAAGGGCGACGTGTGGTTCCTGCGCTACCACGGCAACGAGATCGACGATTCGCCGATCGTCGGCACCGAGATCCAGATCGACAAGTACCGCAACGGCGAGTCGCTCGTCGGCCAGGACATCGTCGCGTGGTACGGCGCCCACTTCACCCACGACGTCAGCGGGCCCCACGTCGATCACATCGTGGGGCCCGCGCTGCGTCCGCACGACTGGTGACGCCTCAGCCGGCCGGCTGAGGCGCCACGTCCTTCACCCGTGCCGGCGCCCTGCGCTCGCCGGCGGCCCGGCCGGGCCACCACGCCCGCCGCCCGGCGAGCGCGGTGAGGGCCGGCACGAGGATCGTCGAGACGACCAGCGAGGCGAGCAGGATCCCGAAGGCCATCGCGAACCCCTGCTGGCGCGAGGCCTCGTCGGACTCGAGCATCAGCGTCCCGAACGAGCTCGCCAGGACGAGGCCCGCGGCGCCGACGGCCGGCGCGACGTGGCGCACGGCCTGAGCGACCGCCTCACGGACCGTCCGGCCGGCGAGCATCTCCTCGCGCAGCCGCGCGGTCATGAGGATGTTGTAGTCCGTCCCCAGCGCCACGACGAAGAGGAACAGCGTCAGCGGCAGCATGAACGCGACACCGTCGCGGCCCGCGAGCTGCTGGAAGACGAGGACCGAGCTGCCGAGCGTCGCCGCGAACTCCAGGACGACGGACGCCAGCAGGTACAGCGGCGCGACGGCGCTTCGCAGCGTGACGACGAGGATCAGCATGATCAGCGCGGCGGCGACCGGGAAGATCAGCCGCATGTCGCGGTTGACCGCGTCGCTGACGTCGGCGTAGATCGCCGAGGTGCCGCCGACCATCGTGGTCGTGCCGGCGGGCCTGCTCGTCCGCACGGCGTCGCGGACGGGCCCGCGCACGGCGTCCATCGCGGCCTTGGTGACCGGGCCGGCCGTCAGGGCCGCGTCGATCTGCGCGCCGTGCCGGTCGGCCGTCAGGACGGGCGGGGCGACCGCGCTCACGCCGTGCGCGGCGGCGAGCCGCTCGCGCATCGGCCGCAGCTCGGCGGCGGTCAGCGTGCCGGTGGTCGACCGCACGTAGATGTGCAGCGGATCGGTGGCGCCCTTGGACAGCGCCGCGGAGATCTCGTCGGCCGTGCGCGTGGCGGCCGTCGACGGGCCGCCGCCGATGTCGTAGGACATCTTCGTGCCGATCGCGAAGCTCGCCAGGAGGACGAGCACCGCGGTCACGGCGAGCGCGGCGCGACCGGGCCTGCGCGCGATGGCGCGGCCGAGGCGGGCGGCGGGACCGTCGGCATGCTCGGCGGCCCAGGGGCGCGACGGCCAGAACAGCGCGCGACCGGTGACTGCGGCGATGGCCGGCATCAGCGTCACGCCGGCCAGCAGCATGACGAGGACGGAGATCGCCACGCTCGGGCCGAGGACGCGGAACTGCCCGAACTGCGCGAGCAGCATCGTCGCGAAGGCGGCGGCGATCGCCAGGGCGGCCGACGCGATGACCGGGCCGACGGCGCCGGCAGCGTGCGCGGCGGCGGCGCGGCGGTCCTCGCCGGCGCGCAGGCGCTCGCGCAGCCTGAACAGCAGGAACAGGAAGTAGTCGACCCCGATGCCGATGAGCACGACGGTGATGAGCTGCGGCGTGCTGACGTCGAGCTGAAAGCCGGAGGCCAGCGCGGCGAGGACGACGAGCCCTGCCGCGGCGCCGGCGACGAGGTAGATCGTCACGAGCGGCACGACGGCCGCCAGCGGGCCGCGGAAGTACAGCAGGCTCAGGACGACGATCGCCGCGAACAGCAGCGCCTGCGCGAGCGCCTGCTTGCCCTCGCTGGCCTTCGCGTAGTCGGCGGTCGACGCGATCGAGCCGGTGAAGCCGACGCGCAGGTCGTGGGCGCGCGCCTCGCGCGCGGCCAGGTCGCGCACGTCGCGGAAGTGCTCCTGTGCGATCGGGTCAGTTGGGTGGGCCTTCCACTGCAGGCCGACGAGCTGGAAGCGCCCGTCGGGGGCGGTGGGGCCGGCCTGCGCGGTGAGGACGCGCCCGGCGCGCTCGCTCGTGTCGCCGGCGCGCCAGCGCGGGACGTCGGAGGCCAGTGCGCGAACCTGCGCACGATCGGCCGCGGTCAGGGGGCGGCCGTCCGCGCGCTTGACGAGCATCGTCACGGTGTGCGTGCCCTTCTGCTGGCCGAACGCGGTCTGCGCGTAGCTCGTGGCCTGCGCGGACTCAGAGCCCTTGGGCAGGAACCGGGCCGTGTCGTCGGTGGTGACCTTGTAAGCGAATGCGCCGCCGATCGAGGACAGCGCCAGCGCTACGACGGCCCACAGCGCGATGACGGTCTTGGGACGGCGGGTGACGAAGGTCGTGATGCGGTGGAACATGGTGGCTCCTTGGGACGTGGTGGCTCGACGGATGGTGCGCCTGCCACGCCATAGGAACCACACGTCGTTTCTTCGTCCGCCTTAGGCTTTGGCTATGACCTTCAGGCAGCTCGAGTACCTCGTTGCGGTGGTGGACGAGGGATCCTTTGGGCGCGCCGCGCAGCGCCTCTACGTCTCGCAGCCCACGCTGTCCCAGCAGGTGCGCGCGCTGGAGGCCGAGCTCGGCGGGGCGCTGCTCGAGCGCCTGCCGCGCGGCGTCCGGCCGACCGCGGCCTGCGAGGCGCTGCTGCCCGCGGCGCGCGCCGCGCTGGCGGCGGCCGAGCGCGCGCGGCGCTCGGCGCGCATGGTCCTCGGCCTCGAGGCTGGCGAGCTCGAGATCGCCACGGTGGGGACCGTCGCGTTCGGCCTGCTGCCGCCGGTGCTGCGCCGCTGGCGCGCGCGTCACCGCGACCGGACGGTGCGGATGAACGAGCACCGCGACGGGCTCGTGCTGGCCGAGGCGGTTGCGGAGGGCGCGGCCGACCTGGGCATCGGCCCGCGCCCGCCGGAGTGGGCCGGCCCGCTGGAGTCGCTGGGCTGGGAGGACTTCGTCGTCGTCTTGCCGCCCGACGACCCGCTGCGCGGATCCGACGAGCCGATCGCGCTCGCAGCGCTCGCCGAGCGCGACTGGGTGCTCTTCGAGCGCGAGCACGCGCTCGCGCGGCTCACCGACGAGCTGTGCGCGGGCGAGGGCTTCACGCCGCGCGCCGCGGTGCGCACCGCGCAGATCGCCGCGGTGCCGGTGCTGGCCGCCGCGGGCCTGGGGCCCGCGCTCGTGCCGGTCAACATCGTCGCCGGCCCGCAGCGGCGGTCGGTCCGCTCGCTCGACCCGCCGCGGGCACGCGAGCTGTGCGCGTTCACGCGCGCGCAGTGGTCGCCGCTGGCGCGGGCGTTCCTGGACCTCGTCGCCGAGCAGCCGTGGCCGGCGCGCACGCCGGGCGCGATCGCGATCGGCTAGGTCAGGCGGCGATGCTGCGTCCCGCCGAGCCGAGCTCCTCGCACGCCTGCGCCACGCGCGCCGCCATTCCGGCCTCAGCGGCGCCGCCCCAGGCGCGCGGGTCGTAGGCGCGCTTGTCGCCGACGCCGCCGTCGACCGCCAGGACGCCGTCGTAGTGGGAGAACATGTGCCCGGCCGCGGCGCGGGTGAATGCGTACTGCGCCTCGGAGTCGAGGTTGACCTTGACCACGCCGTTGGCGACGGCCGCGCGCAGGTCCTGCGGCGACGAGCCGCTCGAGCCGTGGAAGACGTAGAGGAAGCGCGCGCCCGGGTGCGCCTGCGCGAGCGCGTCCTGGCCGTCGGCGAGGATCTCCGGGCGCAGCTGCACGTGGCCCGGGGCGTAGAGCCCGTGGACGTTGCCGAACGTCGCCGCGAGCAGGTAGCGCCCGCGCTCGCCGGTGCCGAGCGCGCCGGCGACCGCCAGGAGGTCGTCGGGCGTCGTGTACAGCCGCTCGCTCGCGACGTCGCCGCCGCCAATCCCGTCCTCCTCGCCGCCCACGACGCCGCATTCGATCTCGAGCACGACGTCGAGCGCGCGGCACTGCTCGAGCAGCTCGGCCGACAGCCGCAGGTTCGCGTCGAGCGCAAGCGTCGAGCCGTCGAACATGTGCGAGTGGAAGAGCGGCCGCTCGCCGCGCAAGCGGCGCTCGTGCGAGGCGGCGAGCAGCGGCCGCAGGAAGCCGTCGACGTGCTCGGGCGGGCAGTGGTCGGTGTGCAGGGCGATGGCGACCGGGGCGCGCGCGGCGAGCTCGTGACCGAGCGCGGCGAGCGCCAGCGCGCCGGTGAGCCCGTCGTCAGCCGTGCCCGACAGGTAGCGCGCGCCGCCGACGGTGGCCTGCACGATGCCGTCCGACCCCGCCTCGGCGAAGCCGCGGATCGCCGCGTTCAGCGTCTGCGACGACGTGACGTTGATCGCCGGGAACGCGTAGCCGCCGGCCGCGGCGCCGTCGAGCATCGCGGCGTACTGCTCGGGGCTGGGGAGCACGGCGCAATCATCGCGCGATCAGCGCCGCCGGCGCAGGCGGATCGTCGTGATGCGCGTCAGCGCCTCGCCCGCCTTCGGCCTGAACGTGATACGAGGCGACCAAGCGCGCGGCGCTCGCCGCCCTTGGAGCCGAGCGGATGGCCGAGCTGCTCGCGGCCGGCGCCGCCCCGGAACGCTAGACCCCGGCCACCCGGCGCGCGTCGGCGTGCGCGGCGTGCTCGAGCTCGTCGTCGAGCGCCGCCAGCGGCTCGTCGAGGCCCAGCGCGGTGGCGATCAGCCAGTCGGCGAACCAGGCGTTCTTGGGCAGGAGCGGTCCGTGCAAGTAGGTTCCGAGGACGTTGTTGCGCAGGACGCCTTCGAAGCCCGAGGAGCCGGTGTTGCCGTGGCCCTTGAGCACGCGGCCGAGCGGCTGCTCGCGCGCGCCGAGGTGCGTGCGCCCGCCGTGGTTCTCGAAGCCCGCGAGCACGCGCGGGCCGTCGAGCCCGGGCAGGCGGACCTCGATGGCGACGTTGCCGATGAGCCGCGGGCCCGGCTCGCGGACGGTGTGCAGGTCGACCAGCCCGACGCCCGGGATGCGCTCGTCGCCGAGCTCGTAGAAGTGGCCGAGCAGCTGGTAGCCGCCGCAGACGGCGAGCACGACCTTGCCGACGCGGGCGGCGGCGTGCAGGGCGTCGCGCTTGGTGTCGACCATGTCCTGCGCGCAGAGGGCCTGGTCGCGGTCCTGCGCGCCGCCGATGTAGAAGAGGTCGTGCGCGTCGGGGTCGATGCCCTCGCCGAGCCCGGCCGGCACGACCTCGAACCCGATCCCGCGCCACTGGCAGCGGCGCTCGAGCAGCAGGACGTTGCCGCGATCGGCGTAGATGTTCATCAGGTCGGGGTACAGCGCGCAGACGCGCAGGGTGCGCTCAGCCACGCAGCATCACCACCGTCGAGCCGACGTACTCGATGGTCTGCGGGATGCGACGGGTCGGCTCGACGCGCAGGCCGAAGGCGGCGGCCTCGTCCTCGAGCTCGTCGGGCTCGAGGCGGTCCAGCTCGACGACGTTGTCGAAGGTCGTGTGCGTGCCGTCGGCCTCGACGACGTCGCGCACACGGTCGATCGCCGCGCGATCGCCGAGGTCGCGGACCCTGACCGGTCGGCTGGCATAGACGACGCCGCCGATGTCGCGCATGTCGGGTGGGGGCGGTTGGTCGTGCTCTTCGTCGAAGCACTCCAGCGCGTCGGCGAGCGCGACGGCCAGCAGCCCGCCCGCGGCGAGGTGCTCGCGGGCGCGGGCCAGGAAGCGCGCGCGGCCGTCGGCGCCACCGAGCAGCTGCAGCGTCTGCATCGGAACGAGGATCAGCGGGAAGCGCCGATCGATCGCGAAGTCGCGGGCGTCGGCCGCGACGGTTGTGACCGCCAACCCGATCGCCCGGTCGCGCAGGGCGTCGAGCAGCTCGGCGCTGAGGTCCAGCGCGACGACCTCGTGGCCGCGGCGGGCGAGGTCGAGCGTGACGCGCCCGGTGCCGGCGCCGACGTCGAGGATCGGCGTGCCCTCGGCGTCGGCCAGCGCGCGCCACAGCGGCAGGTCGAGGTCGTAGCCGCCGCACTCGATGTCGTGCCAGATGACGTCGGTGGTCACCGAAACGACCCCCGTGCGGCGCCGCGCGCGACGAGCGTGTCTCGCAGCGCCAGCATCGCGGTGTAAGTGGGCAGGGCGAAGAGGCGGCCGTCGCCCGCGCGCAGCGCGCGGTCCAGGCCCGCGTCGAGGTCGGGCTCGACGGCGATGCGCTCGGTGGGCACGCCCGCGTACTTCAGCCGCAGCGCCATCTCGGCCGCCCGCGTGCCGCTGCACGTCGCGCGGCGCACGCGCGGGGCGAGGACCTCGAAGTCGGCGTCCCACACCCAGCTGACGTCGCGCCCGTCGGCGATGTTGTCGTTGAGGACCGCGAAGACGTCGTGCTCGCCGTCCTCGAGGACCAGCGTGCGCAGCACCTCGTTGGCGCCGGCCGGGTTCTTGACGAGCAGGATCGACAGCTCGCGCCCGGCGATGCGCAGCGTCTCGGCGCGGCCGAACGCGGGGGAGACGGCCTGCAGGCCACCGGCCACGTGATCGAGCGTCGCGCCGAGCGCGAGCGCCAGCGCCGCGGCGCCGAGCGCGTTGTAGACGTTGTAGAGCCCGGGGAGCGGCAGCGCGATCGCGCGCTCGCCGGCCGGCGTGCGCAGCGTGAAGCGCGCGCCGCGCACGCCCTCCAGGACGATGCCGGTGGCCGCGATCTGGGGCTCGGGGCGGGTGGCGCCGCAGCTGTCGCAGTGATAGCGCCCGAGGTGGCCGAGGTAGACGGCGTCGTAGCGGTAGGGGGCGCCGCAGCGCCGGCAGTGCGTGGCGTCGGCGGCGTGCTGCATCTGCCCGAGCGCCATCGCGTCGTCCTCGACGCCGAAGTACGTCGCGTCGCCGCTGCGCCCCAGGTCGGCGACGGTGGGGTCGTCGGCGTTGAGCACGAGCGCGGCCGGCGTGTGCGCCGCCACCGCCGCCCAGCGATCGGCGATCGAGTCCAGCTCGCCGTAGCGGTCGAGCTGGTCGCGGAACAGGTTGGCCAGCAGCAGGGCGCGCGGGCGCAGGTCGCCGACGACCTGGTCCAGCCAGAACTCGTCGACCTCGAAGAGGCCGGTGTCGGCGTCGCGCGGCCCGTCCATGAGCGCCGTCGCCACCCCGCCGGCCATGTTCGCCCCGGCGCGGTTGTGCACGAGTCGCGCGCCGGCGCGCTCGAGGATGCCGGCGGCCATCGCGGCGGTCGTCGTCTTGCCGTTCGTGGCGGAGATGACGGCCGTGCCGTGCTCCAGGCGGCCGGCCAGGCGCGCGATCGCGTGCGGGTCCAGGCGCATGAGCACCTTGCCGGGCAGCGACGTCCCGCCGCGCCCGGCGCGCCGCGAGAGCGCCCCGGCGGCGCGGGCGGCGGCGACCTTGACGTCGTCCAGCGCCATCAGGCCCACGGGGTCCCCCCATCGAGCGGTCTCGTGCCCGGCGTGGCCGCGGAAGGGGGGGGCAGCAGCACCCGCACGGCGCCCGGCAGGGCGCGGAAGGTCATCGGCAGCTCGCCGACCGGGTCGCCGTCGGCGTAGACCACGAACGGCCGGTCGGCCTCGACGCGCACGACCGAGCCGCGCAGGACGTGCACGCTGGGCTCGTTGACGTGCTCGCCCTTGAAGACCTTGGGCAGCACGCTGCGCAGGAAGCGCATCTTGGTCGTCTGCTCGAGCCTGACGACGTCGAGCGCGCCATCGTCGAGCTCGGCATCGGGGGCGGCGAACATGCCGCCGCCGTAGGCCTTGGAGTTCGCCATCGCGACGCCCCACCCGGCGAACCGCACGCGCTCGCCGTCGACCTCGATCGCGAACCCGGCGGGCTTCCAGGCGGCCAGGGCACGCAGCGCCGCATAGACGTACACGAACCGGCCCAGGCGCGCGGGCGCCTCGTTGGCGATGCGGTTGGCATCGGAGTCGAAGCCCAGCGAGGCGATCCCGATGTACGGCGTGCCGCCGGCCTCGCCCATGTCGAGCGTCTGGGGCTCGCCGGTGGCGATCACCTCGCAGGCCGCTTCGGGATCGAGCGGGATGCCGACCACGCGCGCGAAGTCGTTCCCGCGCCCGCCCGGCAGCACGCCCATGACGGCGCCGGGGACCTCCAACAGCGCGCCGGCGACCTTGCCGAGCATGCCGTCGCCGCTGAGCGTCACCACGATGCGCCCGTTGCGCGCCGCTGCCACCGCCAGCTCGGCGGCGTGGGCGAGATCGCGCGTGGCGTCGACCTCGACGCGGACGCCGAGCGCGCGCAGGCGCGCCTCGACGCCCGGCAGCGCGCGCGCGGCGCGCCCGCCGCCGGCCGAGGGGTTGACGATGAGCGCGACCTCGCGTGGCGCCTCGTCGGTCATCGCGCTCATCGGGCGAGCAGGAGCTCGGCCAGGGTGGGGGCGACGAACGCCGGCGCCGGATCGGCCTCGCGCGCCATGAGCGCCGTCGTGGCGCCGGTGAGGACGATCGCGCCGTCGAGGCCGGCCGCGCGCGCGCCGGCGACGTCGGCGTCGAGGCGATCGCCGACGACGAGCGCGCGGCTGTCGCCGCCGAGGCGGTCCAGGGCGGTGAGGAAGAGCTGGGGCTCGGGCTTGCCGACCGACCGCGCCGTCACGCCGGCGGACGTCTCGACCGCCGCGACGACCGCGCCGGTCGCCGGCCACGGCCCGTCGGGCATCGGGAACGTCGCGTCGCGGCCGGTGCACCACACCTCGGCGCCGCGCAGCGCGGCCTGGACGGCGCCCTTGAGCTCGGCGTAGTCGAAGTGGTCGTGGCCGCTGAGCACGACGACGTCGGCGCGATCGGCGAGGTCCGAGCCGTTGAGGATGCGCAGGCCGGCGTCGGTGACGTGGCGGTGCACGGCGGGCGACCCGACGACGAACGCCGTCGCGTGCTCGGAGTCGGCGAGGACGTACTGCAGTGCGCCGCCGACCGTGACGACCTCCTCGCGCGCGGCCTGGAAGCCCAGCCGCCACAGCTTGCGCACGAAGTCGTCCTCGCCGTGGCGCGCGTCGTTGGTCACGAAGGCCAGGCGCCGCCCAGCCGCGCGCAGCGCGCCGATCGCCTCGACCGCGCCGGGCGTCGGCTCGTCGCCGACCCAGACGCAGCCGTCGAGGTCCAGGAGGAACGTGTCGTAGGGCTCGAGGCCGGGTGCGACGGGCATGTCGGTCAGAACAGGGTGAGCGGCGGCTTGGCCGGCTCGAGGCAGTCGGGCTCGTCGTGGCGCGCGTCGTTGACCGCGGAGCCGACCGCGAGCATCGCGGTCTCGGGCAGTGGGACGCACAGCTCGCGCAACTCGGCCGGATCGGCGTCGCGCTCGAGCCAGGCGGCCTCGGCCTCATGCGGCAGCATGACCGGCATGCGGTCGTGGATCGGCGCGAGCTGCTCGGAGGCCGCCGTCGTGACGATCGCCACCGTGCGCAGCGGCTCGACGTCCTTGGCCGGCCGCCAGCTCGACCACAGACCGGCGAAGGCGAACGGCTCGTGGTCGGGGCGCGTGACCCACCACGGCTGCTTGGGCTCGCCCGGGCGTGGCTCCCATTCGTAGAAGCCGTCAGCGATGACCAGGCAGCGGCGCGCGCCGCGGAAGGCGCCGCTCTCGAACATCGTCTCCGAGCGCGCGTTGATGAGCTTCAGGCCGAGGCTCTTGGGGTCCTTGGCCCAATACGGCACGAGCCCCCAGCGCAGCAGCTCGCCGCGCGGCGCGCCCTCGCGGTCGGTCGTCACGGCCAGCACGTCGTCGCCGGGCGCCACGTTGTACCGGCGCCTGATCTCGACCGACTCGCCGACTCCGAAGCGCTCGCGCAGGACGGAGGGGTCAGGCCCCGCCAGCGAATAGCGCCCGCACACGTCAGCCGCCCTGCGCGGCGCGCGCGCGTTCGCGGGCGCGCGCTTGGCGCCGGCGCCCGACCAGCGCGAGCACGCCGAGGACGGCCGCGATCACCACGACGCCGAGCAGCAGCCCGAGGCCGGTGCTGACCCCGCCGAACGGCAGCGAGACGAGCTTGACGATCCCCAGGCCGAGCGCCAGCAGGGCGACGACCAGCAGGATGATGAGCAGGAAGCCGCGCGCCTTGATGTGCCAGGGCGCGCTCGCGGGCGGGGCGAGGTAGCCCATCACGCGCAGCAGCAGCAGCTGGCGGTTGGACGGCGGCGCCTGGCCGAGGCGCTCGACGGCCTGCTTGAGGTCGTCGGGCCGGCGCTCGGCGAGCGCGAGCGACGCGTCGGCCATACGCCGCACCTGCATCCGCTCCTGCGGACGCGACGCGGCGATGGCGCGGCGGAAGTAGTCGCGCGCGGCGTCGGCGTCGTAGCGCTCCGCCGCCCGCGCGCCGAGGATCGCCAGCGCCGCGGCCTTGAACTTCTGCTCGCGCTCGAGCTCCTCGTCGGAGCGGTCCTGGAGCGCCTGCATGGCGGCGAGCGCGCCGCGCTGCTCGATGCGGATCTGGCGTGGCTTGGGCGGCATGGTGAAGATGGAATCTAGCGCCACCGCCAGCGCGGACCCCCTCCGCTGCCTCGCCGCCGCCCGCGGAATCCCTACACTCGCCGGCGATGCCGGTCCGCCTGAGGTCACTGCTCGCCCTCGCGGCGCTTGCCGTGGTGCTCGCCTGCGCCGCTCCCGCGGTCGCCCAGCAGGCTCCGACGCTGGGCGCGGAGCAGACGCAGACGCAGACCGCAGCGCCGCCGGACACCACCAGCAGCACCGGCAACGGCGGCCTGAAGACCTGGCAGGAGGTCCTGATCTTCTGCGCCGGCGTGATCCTGCTGGCCGGCATCGGCTTCGCGATCGTCGGCGACGCGCGCGAGCGCGCCCGGCGCCTGTCGCGCCACCCCGGCCGCGCCGAGACCGCCGGCGCCGGCGTGCCGCACAAGCACCGCGCCGAGGCCAAGCAGCGCGCGCGGGCGAAGGCGCGCGCGGCGAAGGCGCAGCGGCGGAAGAACCGGTAGGCGCTTCGGTCGTCCGCTCGCGCTCGTCGCACCGCGCGGCGAGGGCACCGAGGGCGGGCGGGCGCCATCGCTCGCGGCCCGCACCGTGGTCGCCAACTGTTGCTGTGCAACAGCTATCGACCACGCTGTCCTGACTAAGGGGCCATGACGCCCCAAAGTCAGGACAGTCCGCGGTAGCTCACGCCCGCAGCGACCGCCCGCGCCCGCGGACCCGCCTAGCTCCCCGGCACGTCCACGTACCCGGTGCCCAGCGCGCGCCCCTTGGCGGCCAGGCACGCCCGATCGAGGCGCACGAACGCGAGCGCCACTCCGCGCTCGCCCTGCGCGGGCGTGTTGCGGCACCAGACGTAGGTGAAGCGCTTGAAGTCCAGGGCCGCGACGAAGGCGAAGCCCAGGCGCCCGACGGACTGGCCGGACTCGCCGGTGATCGCGCGCTTCACGGCGACGCAGTCGTAGCGGCCGATCGGCTTGGACAGGACGCGGTCGTCGGGGACGGCGTCCTTGGCCTTCAGCAGCGGGCCGCACTCGGTGGCGACGATCGGGCCCTGCAGCTCGCCCGCGCGGTCGCGGGCCTGGGCGTCGCGCGTGATCGAGCCCTCGGCCGCCCGCACCAGGGCGGCGCGGGCGGCGAGGACGTGCGCGTCGGAGGCGCCGGCGGGCGGGCGCAGCGCGACGGCCGAGCCGCGGTGGGGGGCCTGGAGGCGCCGGAGGCGCGCCTTCTCCGCGGCCACGGCCTTCTCGGCCGCGCTGCGCTCACGCTTGTCGCGGTTGGAGACGACCGTGCTCAGCACGATCGCGATCGCCGCGACGACGACGACGAGGGCGCCGAGGCCGCCCCAGATCGCCGCCGTCCGCCGGCGCCCGCGCAGCCGCGGGGCGCGGACGAGGACCGACTTGCCGCAGCGGCTGCAGCGCTCGCGCTCCGAGCGCTCCTCGAAGCCGCAGTGCGGACACGTGCGAAGGGGCAGCTCGGTCATGACAGGCGACAACCTAACCAGCGTAGACACGATGACTGGTTCGTGTCAATGTTGCCGTCCGTGGATCGCTTCGACGCCGGCAAGCAGCCCGCCGGACGCCCGCCGGCCCCCGGGCGGCTGGGCTACGTGCAGGCCTTCCTCAACACCTTCTGGGACCTCGACACCCATGGCGACGAAGTGTGGTCCTCGCCGGCGGCCTACGCGGCATGGCTGTCAGCGCGGGGGTTCGGCGGCACGCCGGCGACCGCCGACGTGCAGCGGGCGATCGAGCTGCGCGAGGCCCTGCGCGGCGTCTGCCTGGCCAACCACGACGGCGGCGACGCCGCGGCGCAGCTGGACCTCATTGACGCCCTGGCGCGCACGGTCGCGCCCAGGGCGGCGCTGGCCCCGAGCCTCGCCACCGGCACCCTCGAGCCGCTCGGCGACGGCCCCGACGCCGCCTGCGCGCTCGCTCTGGCGATCGTCCTCGAGGCACGCCATGACGGCACGTTCGCGCGCCTGAAGGCCTGCCCGCACGCGAAGTGCGGCTGGGCCTTCTACGACACCTCGCGCAACCGCTCGGCGCAGTGGTGCTCGATGCGCATCTGCGGCAACCGCACGAAGGGCGACGTCTTCCGCCGGCGCCGGCGGGCGCACGCCTGATCGAACGGACGGCGCCATCCGCCGCGCCATCTGCCACCCTGCGCCGCAGAAGCAGCATGGATGCCCGCCTTCGGACTCCGCTCGCCAGCGCCGCGGCACGCGCGCTCGGGACGCATCCGCGCCATCTCCAGCGCCTGCGCATCGACCTCAGCGACGGCGCGGGGACGACGCTGCACGTCGCGACCTACGACCTGCGGCGCACCATGCCCCGCGTGCACCGGCTCGCGCAGCCGACGCCGGTGGAGCGCTGGTGCCGCGAGCACCGCGTTGCCGAGGCGATCGTCGGCGGGTTCTTCGTGCGGCCCGGCGGGATGCCGCTGGGCGAGCTTCGCACGAGCGGCATCGCGCGCGCGGCGCAGCCGTTCGACGCGCCGTGGGACGGCCTGCGCGCCTGCCTGCACGTCAGCGGCAACCGCGTGACGGTGGCCCACCGCGGCGAGATCGCGGCCGAGCCCACCGGCGACCTCCTGCAGGCCGGCCCGCTGCTGGTCAAGGACGGGATGGCGTGCGTCGACGGCGACGTCGAGGGCTTCTCGGCCGGGCAGCGCCAGTTCGACTCGGACATCACCGCCGGGCGCTATCCGCGCGCGGCGCTGGCGCTGACCGCCAACCGCCGGATGCTCGCGGTGGCCTGCGACGGGCGGGCCGACGACGAGGCCGGGCTGAGCCTCGCGGAGCTCGCCGACGCGCTCGTCGCGCTCGGCGCGCACGCCGCGCTGAACCTCGACGGCGGCGGCTCGACGTCGCTGGTCTGCGCCGGCCGGCTGCGCAACGTGCCGCGCGAGGAGCACGGGATCGTGCTCGCCGGCGGCCGGCCGGTCTCGACCGTGATCGCCTTCACGCCTCGGTAACAGGTTCCTGTACAACAGGAAGGTGCGCGTGCTCAGCGCCCTCATGTTCTTCCCGCGCGGTGGCTCGGCCCACGTGGCGCGCGCGCTCGCGCGCGAGCTGCCCGCGCACGGGTGCGAGGTGAGGATCGTCTCGGGGTCCCTGCCGGGCCACGGCGACGCCGAGCGCTTCTACGACGGCCTCGACGTGCACGCGGTCGACTTCGCGCGTGGCGACGCCCCGATGCATCCGTCCTACGAAGACCGACCCGACGCGCCCGACCGCGTCTTCGCCGCCCTCGACGACCGCGCCTGCGAGGAGCACGTCGAGGCCTGGTCGCGCGCGCTGCAGGTGGCGGGCGCCGCCGACGCCGACGTCCTGCACCTGCACCACCTCACCCCGATCCACGAGGCCGCCGCTCGCGTCGCTCCCAGCGTCCCGATCGTCGGCCATCTGCACGGCACCGAGCTGCTCATGCTCGAGCGCATCGACGCGGGCGCGCCGGCGACCTGGCGCCACGCCGAAGCGTGGCAGCGCCGCATGCGGCGCTGGGCGCAACGCTGCGAGCGCGTGCTGGTGCTCTCACGCAGCCAGATCGACCGCGCGCAGCGCCTGCTCGACATCGACCCCGCGCGCTGCGTGGTCGCGCCCAACGGCTTCGACCCCGAGCGCTTCGCGCCGCGCGCCGTCGACCGCGCAGCGTTCTGGCGCGAGGTGCTCGTCGAGGATCCGCACGGCTGGCGGCCCGGCGGCGAGGAGGGCTCGGTCGCCTACACCGCCGAGCAGGCGGCGGCCGTGGCCGGCGGCCCCGTGCTCGTCTCGGCCAGCCGCTTCACCGAGGTCAAGCGCATCGGCCTGCTCATCGGCGCCTTCGCCCGCGCACGCGCCGCGCTGCGCGCGCCCGGCATCGCTCGTCTTCGTCGGCGGCTACCCGGGCGAGTGGGAGGGCGAGCACCCCTACGACACGATCCGCGCGACCGGCGCCGAGGACGTGTATCTCGCGGGCTGGCACGAGCACGACGCGCTGCCCCGGTTCTTCGCCGCCTCGGACGCCGTCGTGCTGGCGTCGGTGCGCGAGCAGTTCGGCTCGGCGCTCGTCGAGGGCATGGCCTGCGGCCTGTCCGCGATCGCGGTCGACCGCTTCGGCCCCGCCGACATCGTGCGTCCCGGCCGGACGGGATGGCTCGTCGCGCCCGACGACGAGATCGCGCTCGCCGGCGCGCTGGCCCAGGCGATCGACCACCCCGAGGAGCGGCTGCGCCGCGGCGCCGCCGCGCGGCGCGACGTGCTCGTGCGCTTCGCCTGGCCCGCGCTGGCCGAGCGCCTGTGCGGCCTGTTCGAGCAGGTCGCCGCGGCCGAGGCGGGTGAGGCCGTCGCCGGTGCGGGATAGTTGAAGTAGTCAACTAATACGCTATCCTGGTGCGCCGTGAGGAGCACGGACACCGCGCGCATCGCCCGCCTGTTCAAGCCGTACCGAGTGCGGCTGGCGACGGTGCTCGGGCTCATCGGCATCTCGGCCGGGCTGAGCATGATCTCGCCGTTCCTGCTGCGCGAGGTGCTCGACCGCGCGATCCCCGACCGCGACACGAGCCTGCTGACGATGCTCGTGGCCGGCATGGTCGCGATCTCGATCGCCACCGGCGCGCTCGGCGTCGCGCAGACGTGGCTGTCCAACGCGGTCGGCCAGCGCGTCATGCACGACCTGCGCGCCGCGGTCTACCGCCACCTGCAGCGCCTGTCGCTGGCCTTCTTCACGCGGACGCGCACCGGCGAGGTGCAGTCGCGCATCGCCAACGACATCGGCGGCGTGCAGAACGTCGTCACCTCGACGGCCACGTCGATCGTCTCCAGCGTGACGACGGTCCTGGCCACCGTCGTAGCGATGTTCGCGCTGGACTGGCGGCTGGCCGCGTTCAGCCTCGCGCTGCTGCCGTTCTTCGTGTGGCTGACCCGCCGCGTCGGGCGCGAGCGCAAGCGCATCACCGCCGAGCGCCAGGGCCGCCTGGCCGACATGAGCTCGCTGGTCGAGGAGTCGCTGAGCGTCAGCGGCATCCTCCTGGGCAAGACGATGGGCCGCGCGCCCGAGCTGGCCGAGCGCTTCACGCGCGAGTCGGCCGACCTGGCCGACCTCGAGGTCCGCAGCCGGATGGCCGGCCGCTGGCGCATGGCGAGCGTGCAGATGGCCTTCGCGATCATGCCCGCGCTCGTCTACTGGTTCGCCGGCTACTCGATCGCCCAGGGCGGCGCGGCGATCTCGATCGGCACCGTGGTCGCCTTCACCACGCTGCAGACGCGGCTGTTCTTCCCGCTCGGGCAGCTGCTGTCGGTGGGGATCGACATCCAGACGTCGCTGGCGCTCTTCCACCGCATCTTCGAGTACCTCGACCTGCCGGTCGACATCGCCGAGCGCGAGGACCCGGTCGAGCTCGAGGCGGTGCGCGGCGAGGTGCGCTTCGAGGGCGTGTCGTTCGGCTACGACCCCGACGCGCCGCCGACGCTCGAGGACATCGACCTCGTCGTGGCGCCCGGGACGACGACGGCACTCGTCGGGGAGACCGGGTCGGGCAAGACGACGCTCGGCTACCTCGTCGCGCGCCTCTACGACGCCACGACGGGCCGCGTGACCGTCGACGGCACCGACCTGCGCGACCTCTCGTTCGCGTCGCTGGCGCGCACGGTCGGGCTCGTGTCGCAGGAGACCTACCTCTTCCACGCCACCGTGCGCGAGAACCTGCGCTTCGCCAAGCCCGACGCGTCGGACGCAGAGCTCGAGGAGGCCGCGCGCGCCGCGCAGATCCACGACCTCATCGCGAGCCTGCCCGACGGCTACGACACGGTCGTCGGCGAGCGTGGCTACCGCTTCTCGGGCGGCGAGAAGCAGCGCATCGCGATCGCCCGCACGGTCCTGCGCAACCCGCCCGTGCTCGTCCTCGACGAAGCCACGAGCGCGCTGGACAACGAGACCGAGCGCGCCGTGCAGGAAGCGCTCGACCGGCTGGCCGAGGGCCGCACGACGCTCGCCATCGCCCACCGCCTGTCGACGATCCGCGACGCCGACGAGATCGTCGTGCTCGACCGCGGGCGCATCGTCGAGCGCGGCACCCACGCCGAGCTGCTCGCGCTCGGCGGGCGCTACGCGACGCTGGCCGCACGCGACGCCGACGAGCCCGTCGCGGTGTGACGGCCCTCGCGGCGCTCGAGCTCGGCGACGCGCCGGCCGCCTGGGAGCGCCTGGGGTTCACGGTCGACGACGGGCGCTGCCGGATCGGCGCGACCGAGCTGCGGCTGACCGGCGCGGGCGGCGGCATCGCCGGCTGGACGCTGGGCGACGCGCCCGAAAGCGGAGCGCCGCGCCACCCCAACGGCGCGATCGAGATCGACCACGTCGTGATGACCGCACCCGACCTCGAGGGCGCGATCGCCGAGCTCGAGGCGCTCGGCCTGGAGCTGCGGCGCATCCGCGACGCGGGGGAGGGGCGCCGCCAGGCCTTCTTCCGCCTCGGCGAGACGCTGCTCGAGGTCGTCGCGCCGGCCGGCGAGCGGACCGCGTTCTGGGGGCTGACCGTCGTGGTCGAGGACCTCGACGCGCTCGCCGCGCGCCTCGGCGACGACCTCGGCCAGATCCGCGACGCGGTGCAGCCCGGGCGGCGCATCGCGACGCTGCGCAGGAGCGCGGGCTGCGGCGTCCCATTGGCGTTCATGTCGAAACGCATTCAGTAGGCTGCGGCCGTGCGGCCCACCACGTCCCTGCTCGCTGCGCTGCTGGTGGCGCTCGTCCTCGTGCCCGCCGCCCAGGCGCGCTCGACCACGGTCCGCACGCCGCAGGGAACGATCACCACGACGCCCGGCAAGGACGGCGTGCGCCACATCACGTTCCGCTGGGGGCCCGTGCAGATCGATCCCGGCCAGAACACGATCTCGCTGGCCGCCAACGACCTCAAGCCGCCCGGCCCGGGCTGGATCACGTCATTCGCGCCGAACCTCACCTACCTGAACGGCAAGGTCCCGCGCGTCGACGTCATCCACCTGCACCACGCCGTCTGGGTCGTCTCCAACCGCACCGACCCGATCCGCCCGACCTGGGCGGCCGGCGAGGAGAAGACCGTCGCGCACCTGCCGGCCGGCTTCGGCTGGCGCTACCGCACCTCGGACCAGTGGATCCTCAACCACATGATCCACAACCTCACGCCGGTGCCGACGAAGGTCTTCATCACCTGGAAGATGGACTTCATCCCGCTGCGCGCGAAGGCCGCGCAGGGGATGCAGGAGGTCAAGACGCAGTGGCTCGACGTCGAGGGCATCAAGGCCTACCCGGTCTTCGACGCGCTGCAGGGCAGCGGCCACAACGGCCGCTACACCTTCCCCGACGACGACCCGAGCGCCTACGCCTCCGACGGCTTCGTGCGCAACCAGTGGACGGTCGACCACGACGCGACGCTGGTCGGCAGCTTCGGGCACCTGCACCCCGGCGGCCTGTACACCGACCTCAAGCTCACGCGCAACGGCCAGACCGTCGAGCTGTTCCGCTCCGACGCGCACTACTACGAGCCGGCCGGCGCGGTGTCGTGGGACGTCTCGATGACGGTCACGCCGGCCAACTGGCGCGTGGCGGTCAAGAAGGGCGACGTGCTCAGCGTGTCGGGTACCTACGACACGCGCACGACCTCGTGGTACGAGGTGATGGCGATCATGCCGGTGGCGATCACGACGGCGCCGGCCGGCGGGGCCGACCCGTTCGTGACGAACGTCGCCGTCCCCGGGGTCCTCACGCACGGCCACCTGCCCGAGAACAACCACCATGGCGGCGCGCCGAGCACGCAGCTGCGCGATGCCACGCGCCTGCCCGACGGCCCGCGCAAGAGCACGATCGACATCTCGCAGTTCGTCTACGGCCAGGGCGACCTCTCGGCCACCGGATCGCTCGCGCGCCCGCCGGTCGTCAACGCCGGCCAGCCGCTGACCTTCGTCAACGAGGACGCCCGGCGCGACATCTTCCACACGATCACCGCGTGCCGGACGCCGTGCACGGCGACGACCGGGATCGCGTTCCCGCTGGCCAACGGCCCGTCGGTCTTCGACTCCGGTGAGCTGGGCTTCGGGCCCGTCGGCTTCACCGCCGCGGCCAATCGCAAGCGCTGGACGACGCCGACCGACCTGACGCCGGGCACGTACACGTACTTCTGCCGCATCCACCCGTTCATGCGCGGCGCCTTCCGCGTCAAGGGGTAGGCGCTGCGGCTCATCGTCGTCGAGCAGCAGCCCGACGCACCGGCCGGGCTGCTGGGGGAGTGGGCCGCCGCGCGCGCGGCCGAGGTCGACGTCGTCACGCCGGCGACCGTCGCCGACTGGCCTGACCCGCGCGACGCGACCGCGGTCGTCGCGCTCGGCTCCGATCGCTCGGTGCACGCATCGACCGACCCGTGGATCGCGCGCGAGCTCGCGTACCTCGGCGCGGCGCACGCGGCCGGCGTGCCGGTCCTCGGGATCTGCTTCGGCGCCCAGGCGCTCGCGGCGGCGCTCGGCGCCACGGTCAGCCGGGCGCCGGAGAAGGAGATCGGCTGGATCGACGTCGCCGGCGACGACGGCTTCGCCGGCCCGTGGTTCACCTGGCACGAGGACGTCTTCACGCTGCCGTCCGCCGCCGAGGAGCTGGCGCGCGCCGCGTCGGGCCCGCAGGCGTTCGCGGTGGGCCCGAGCGTCGGCGTCCAGTTCCACCCCGAGGTGACCCCGGAGATCGTCGACGACTGGCTGGCCGACGGGCGCGACGACGTCCCCGATCCCGGGCCGATCCGGCGCGAGACCGCGCAGCGCATCGCGGCCGCGCGCGAGCGCGCCTTCTCCCTGTTCGACGGCATCGCGGCGCGCTGGTAGCGCGGCGATCCGCCATCCGTCCATCCAGGGGCACCGGTGAGCGGGTGAAGGGGGCCGGCCGGCCGATGCACGGGGCATGCCCCGCCGCCGACTCGTCGCCGTGGCCGCAGCGCTCGCCGCGCTGGCGCTCTGCGGCGCGCCGGCGGCCGCATCGGCCGACGACTGCGCGGGCGCCGACGTCGTGCCCGCCGCCGACAACCTGGCGGTCGTCGGGCAGGCGACGCTGTGCCTGCTCAACCAGCAGCGCGCCGCCAGCGGCGTGGCCGCGCTGAGCGAGAACCCCAGGCTCACCAACGCGTCGGCGGGCTACTCGCAGCGCATGGTCGACGAGGCGTTCTTCGCCCACGAGGCGCCCGACGGCGACACGCTCGTCGATCGCCTGACCGGCGCGGGCTACGCCGTCGACGACGCGCTCGTGGTCGGCGAGAACATCGGCTGGGGCTCGGGTTCGCTGGCCAGCGCACGCTCGATGGTGCAGGCCTGGATGGCCAGCCCCGGCCACCGCGCCAACCTGCTCAGCGGCGACTACACCGAGGTCGGCCTGGGCGTCGTGCTTGGCACGCCGGACGACCGCTTGCTCGGCGCGACCTACACGACCGACTTCGGCGAGCGCGCGGTCGTGCACAAGCGGGCCTCCCGCTCGTGCACGCGCGCGGCCTCCGCGGGCCGGCGCAAGCCGGCGAAGGCGTGCGCCCGCGTCGCGCGGCTGCGGCGCCGCTGACGGCGCGCGCCCTATCCTCGTTCGCGATGCCACGGACGCGCACCGTTCTCGCCCTCGCGCTCGTCGCGGCCGCGCTGGCGCCGGCGGGCGCATCGGCGGCCGCCCTGCCGCCCGCCAGCCCGCAGGGGATGGTCAGGCTCTCCGACGAGCGGCTGACCACGCACTGGGCCCACACCGCCGACATCCAGCCGATCTTCAGCCGGCCGTCGGGCAAGGCGCACCGCGTCGCGCGGCTGCACCTGCTCACCGAGGACGACTTCCCCGAGGTCTACATGGTGCTGGCGCGCTGGAAGAACCCGGCGGGCAACACGTGGCTGAAGATCCGCGTGCCGATGCGCCCCAACGGCCGCACCGGCTGGGTGCGCGAGAGCGCGCTGCGCTCGATGCACGTCGTGCACACGCAGCTCGTCGTCAACCGCCACACCCTGCGCGCGACGCTCTTCCTGCACGGCCGCAAGCGCTTCAGCGCGCGCATCGGCGTCGGGAAGGCGGCCACGCCGACGCCCGCCGGCCACTTCTGGATCCGCGAGAAGTTCCACGTCGGCGGCACCACGATCTACGGTCCCCGAGCGATCGGCACGAGCGCGTACGCACCGACGCTCAGCGACTGGCCGGGCGGCGGCGTGGTCGGGCTGCACGGCACCAACGAGCCCGGCCTGATCCCGGGCCGCCCGTCGCACGGCTGCGTCCGCTTGCGCAACAGCGACATCCTGCGGCTGTACCGGCTCGTGCCCACGGGAACGCCGGTCCGGATCCTCTGAGCGGGCCGTTCGCCGCTCCCAGGCCTGGACAACCGTTCGACCAGCTTTGGGGACCGTCTACCCCTTGCCTTGCGCCGTCGGCCGCTGCTAGGCTTCGCTCCACAATCTAGACGTGCCCGAAGGGAGAAGGCCGGGCATCGACGGGGGGATTGACGGGTGAGCCGCCGGCCCTTGGGGAGGGGCCGGCGGCTTGATATTGGGGGCCGTGCCGGTGGGGCTGGCGTTCGCCCACCACAGCTGAGGGCCCTTTGGGGGCCTCAGACGGGTCCGCCGGCCCCACCCAGCCGGCGGGCCCGACCTACCTGCAGTGCAGAATCCCACCCCACCCATGAGCCACCGCCTCCCGATCGCGATCGCCACCGCCCTGCTCGCCGGCGTCCTGCCGGCCGCAGCCGCCCGCGCCGACGGCCCGTCGGCCAACCCCCCCGGCATGAAGCGCCTCAGCGACGAGCGCACGCTCACCCGCTGGGCCTATCCCGGCAACCACGCGCGCATCCGCTCGCGCCCGACCGGGCAGGCGCGCACCGTCGGCCGGCTGCACTGGCTGACCGAGGACGGCCTGCCCGAGATCTACATCGCGCTGGCGAGCTGGCGCGACTCGCACCGCAACGGCTGGGTCAAGATCCGCGTGCCCAAGCGCCCCAACGGCATCACCGGATGGGTGCCGCGTCGGGCCCTGCGCCAGTTCCACGCGGTGCGCACCTTCCTCGACCTCAACCGCTCGAGCCTGCGCCTGACCCTCTACCGCTCGGGCCAGCGCGTGACGTGGGCGCACGTCGGCATCGGCTCGTCCGCCAACCCGACGCCGCGCGGCAGCTTCTACATCCGCGAGAAGTTCCGCGTGATCGGCGCGCCGGTCTACGGTCCCTTCGCGCTGGGCACGAGCGCCTACGCGCCGCACCTCACCGACTGGCCCGGCGGGGGTGTGGTCGGCCTGCACGGCACCAACGAGCCCGGGCTCATCCCCGGTCGCCCGTCGCACGGCTGCATCCGCCTGCGCAACGAGAAGATCGCGCGGCTGTACCGGCTCGTCCCGCGCGGGACGCCGGTGCACATCCACGACTGAGGCGATCCGTCGCGGGGGCCGGGACGTTGGCGAACGGCTGACAACGAGGGCGAGCTGTCATGTTGACCGGCGGCTCTTTTCCCTTGCCCACGCGAGCGCGCGCCGAGCCAGTGGACGGCCGTAGGCGAACGCCGCCCACTCGACAAACCCCATCGGCGCCGGCGGGAAGGCCTGGAAGCTCAGCCGTTCACGGGTCGTCCGGGTCCACTCGAGCTTCCACGACTCCGCGGCGCCGAGGAGCTCATACGTGCGGAGGCGCTCGCGGAACGCCAGCTCGATCAGCTCCCGATGCAGCAACCGTGAAGGCGCAAAGCGGGCGTATGCGGGGTCGTAACCCCCTTTGAGGTTGTAGTGCGCCCCATCGGCCACCAGGTTGAAATGAAAGGCGACGGCGCGGCCATCGACGCGCAGAAAGGCGAGCCGCAGCCAGCCACGGTCGGCCGCCCACCGGGCCACGTCGCGGTAGAAGCGGTCGGTCTCGGGTCGCGACGCGATCGCCGTTCCCTGCGCCGTCTTCCAGCCGGATCCCTCGACGCGGAAGCCGTCGTCGAGCAGAGCGTCGAGCCGATCGCTGCCGTCCGCGATCTCGACCGTCACGCGGCCCTGCTCCTCCAGCCGGCGCCGACGGCGGCGCATGTCGGCCAGGAACGCTCCCTGCTTGGTCGCGGCGTAGCTCTCCCAGTCTCCCCGGATCTCCAGGAACGGCGAGGACTCGAGCGTGCGCTCGATCACCCGCCATCGTGCGGCAAGCGCCGCCGCGTGGCATGCAGCGAGCCCACGGTCCTCAGGAGCGATGAAGCGCAGCTCCACCCGCCGCAGGCGGCCCGCCAGCATCGCCAGCGCGAGGTCCTGGTGGTCGCGATCGTCCTTTGCGAGCGGAGCGAACCCCGGCGTGTGCCAGTTCGTCAAGGATCCGCACACGCCCGCTCTGAGCGCCGTCGGCAGGACGCCGGTGAGCGCTCCTAAGCGGCGCAGCACGACGATGGAGAGCCGGCCGCCACCGAACGCACGCCACCATGCGATGAACCAGCCCGGACGCTGCCACGGCGTCGCGCCGCACCGGTCGGCAAGGTCATCCCACTCAGCCTGTAGCGGTGCGATCGTCTCGTAGCGCTGCACCGTGGCGGCACTCTTGCGGTTCGCGCTCACGGAGCCCTAGGGCCGTGGACCGGGCACGGCCTCGATGTCGGGGGCCGGCAGGCGCTCGACGGCAACGCACTGATCGTCGGGAGTAGAGCGGGTCAACCGGCGGCGCATGCTTCGTCCGAGCGTCATGACGTCCTTTGCCGCGGGCACGAGCTCGGCGAGGCGACCTCCGAAGGCTCGCGTGAAGATGAGGGCCACGGTCACGCCCCCCGCCGTATACGCAACGGACGAGGCGATCGCTGCGCCGAGCCCGCCGTGGGCGGGGATCAGGATGATGTCGAGGACGATCGTGACGACGAAAGCCGCGGCGATCGCCGCCGTCTCGAGCACAGGTTTGCATTGCGCGGTGAGCGTGTTGCCGAGCAGCTTGAGCGCGGCGATCCCGAATGCCCCTGCGGTCAAGATCCGCAGGTCGTCGATGGACCCGCGGAAGGCGCTGCCGAAAACGACGACGCAGAGGAACGGTGCCGCCGCGACGACCGCGGCCGCCAGCGGAATGGTGATGAGGACGGTGGCGCGGAACGTCCTTGTCGTCTCGCGAGAAGCGTCTGTGGTTGACGCGCGCACGAGGTCGGGTCGCTGGACGGATGCGATCGCGGTCGGCAGGTAGAACAGCGACTCGGCCCAGGCGACGGCGACGCTATACAGGCCGAGCTCGCGTGGTCCAGCCATCGCGCCGACGAGCCATTGATCGGCCTTGTAGTTGCCGAGCATCATGATGCGTCCGCCGTGCGCCTTGAGTCCGAACCTGAGCGCGCGGCGCCCGAGCGTCGCGTCAGGACGGCCGAAGCCCGCCAGCCGCAGCCGCAGATACGCCGCCATGAGCAGCGTCCCGAGCGCCTGCCCACCGATCCACGTCGCGACGGCCGTCGTCACCGAGAGCAGCCCGAGCGCCCAGAGCAGCCCGTTCACGGTCACGTTCACCACCGGGACGACGAAGTACGCCGCGTTGGCGACGTGGAAGGCGTAGTCCGCCCGGACGAGCAGGAGAAGATACGTCTGGAAGATCAACATCGGGATCGACGCGAGGGTCAGCCATCGCAGCCCCGCGCTCGTCTCTCCGCCGACCGCGGGGACGACCGCGATCAGGCCCGCCAGCACGGCGACGGCGAGCGCGCCGAACACCACAGAGAAGATGAGCGAGTTGGTCGCGAGCGCCGCCCTTGCTTTGGGCTCGCTGCTCGCGAAATTCACGTTCGCCTGCTCGATGCCGAGAAGCGCGAGCTGCGAGGTGAGGTACGCGATTGTGGTCAGGAACGCGACGTTCCCGCGGCCGACGGGGCCGAGCGCTCGGGCGACGATCAGGACGTTGAGCAGCGAGACGACCGCGACCGCCACTGACGTGCCGAACGTCGCGAGCGCAGCAGAGGCGAGCGATTGCCGGCGGGTGGCTGCACCGTCTGCGATTCGCGGCTCAGCCATTCACAAGCTCGCTGATCGCAAAGCGGCAGACAGTCTTGGCCTTCTCCAGCCCTCCCCCGTCGAGCGCGCCGAGGATGGAGAGCAGGACACGAGCCTCCCGGTCGACGGGCGCGGAGGGGGCGCAGACGGGACACCGGCGCGGAGCGTGGCCGAGGAACGAGGAGACCGCGAGCAGGAGTCCCGCTTGGCATGGACGCCCGACGACTTCGACGTGCGCGGATCCGTCCTGGGCTGACTGACGGAGCGCCGGGTCGGCGTTGGACGGGGCGAAAGCGCGGCCGGCAAGGCGGAGCATCGGAAGGTCGTTCGACGAATCGCCGACCGCAAGCGCGAGGATCGGCTCGGCCGGGGCGTCACTGCGATCGGCGAGCTCGCTCGCAAGCGCCCGCAGGCCGATGCCCTTGTCGATGTGAGCGAGCGTGAAGTCGGTTTGCGACTCGGTAGCGATCACGTTGAAGCGCGTCGGAACCCCGGTTCGCGTGAGCGCCGAGGTCACAACCTCGGGAGCGAGGCGGGACGCCCGTCCGTCCGCATCGACGCCGTAGGCGCGGATGCTGTGTCGGTACCCGGGATCGAGACTGACGTCCGGCTCCCGCTCGAGGATGGCGCGCAGCGACTCGAGGTCGGCCTCGTCGGCCGCGCTCAGCACCGACCACGCGCGGTCAGATCGATGGTCATATGCGGCCGCGCCGTACTCGGCTACGCCGCCGGCCAGACGGTAGTCGGCGCACCGGGCCTGCACGTCGGCGAGTGAGCGGCCGGTGGCGATGACTGGTCGGAAGCCGTGGCGGGCGAGCGCGCGAAGCGCGAGGGCCCCGGCGGGCGATATGGCGGGGAACGAGAGCCATCTGGTCTCCAAGACCCAGTCGACGTCGATTGCGCACAGCGGACCGTTGCTGGGAGGGGTCAGGTCGGCGAAATAGCGCTTGGCGATGTACCGCCGGTAGGCGTGGGCCATCGCGGCCTCCCGCATGAGCCGCGCTCGCAAGAGCCGGCGGTCCAAGCGATGGCCAATGCGGTGGTGGTAGAGGAGCTGATAGAGAAGCCACCGCTCGTCCTTTACATGTTCTCCCGCGAGTCGCTCGAACTCGAGCCGCAGTCGCTCGCCGAACGCATCGCGCGAGCCGTCGGCCCACATGCCGGCGTCCGCCGCGACGCTCGCGAGATCGAAGACCGCGTCGTAGCAGTACGAGTCCTCGTTGGAAAACGCGCGCGCATCGAACCCGGTCTTGAGGACGGCGCTTGGCGCCGCCTGTCCGGGCGCTGCGAACCAATGGGCAAGGGACATGTTGCCATCGACGATGGACGGCTCGGAAGGTCGCACCAGCCGCCGGGCCGCGCGGCTCGCGAGCGGCCGGACGGCGTACTTCGCTCGTCCGAACGCGTCGCTGAGCATGTCGGCCACGAGGTCCCAGACCGCCCCCCTCCCGACGAGCCGCTCGCTGACGTCCTCACGGACCGCGAGCGCACGCCTGCGACCGGCGACGTACGCTGCGATGCCGCGAGTCGTCCGCGGTGTGTCGAGGTCCGCGCGTCCGGTGATCCGCCACTCGTCGGGCAGCCACGCCCGATGGAGGAGGCCGTTCTCGACGGCGTACACGGCAGGGAGGTAGCTCGAGAGCGGACGGGCGACCGCCAGCGAATGCGCTCCGAGGTAGCCGAGCCCCACACCCTTGACGTGGACCTCGTGATCGACGTGCTCCCCCGACGTCCCGTCAACCAGACTTGCGCCGAAACGCGCGCTGACATGTCCGCGTTCGGGCGGGGTTGTGATTGCCGACGGCCCTATCACCCGGACGTCCCTGACGGCCCGAACGATGAGATCGGCTCCATTCGCGGCGCCCGGCGATCGCCGAATCCGGCGCCCGACGAGGGCGCGGCTCAGGGTCTCCTGGACCGCCGTTGGCGCGAGATGCTCGTGGATCGACCAGTCACTCCAGGGCAGCACGACTGTCTGGTAATGGCCGAGCACTGGCGGCAACGACGCCGCCGGACCGAAGAGCGGGATCAAGAGGACGAGGGATCGCCAGGCGACGCCGGCCCGCACGAAGGCCTCCGCCGCTTGCGCGAGCTGCGTTCCGCTACGCGGTGGGTCATCGACGAGGCAGACGAGGCGGTCTTCCCGCACGGACCGGGCCACGCTCGCCACTTCGTGACGCAGCCAGCGCTGACCGGGCCGCAGGGTCGTCACCTCAACATCCTCGTACCCTCTCAACGTCAGGAAGGCGGCACAGAGCGGCGCGAGGTAGCTGCCTGACGTCCGAAGACCCACTACGCGCACGCGCGCCCGATCGGGGAACCGGCTCACCAGCAGATTCACCATCCGCTGACAATCCTCCGGCCGCTGGTCGAAGCTCCGGAAGCAGTGCGCCAGCCGGACCACACTGCCTCGGAGTGCAGGCGGGAACGTGGGGACGGGCTCCATGAGTGCTTCCGCCGCCTCGGCGAGCGCCCGCGCGCGCGGCGGGGCGGGAGTATCCGTGAGCTCGCCAGCCACGGCGTCGGCGAGGCCGCGAACGAAGACGGAAAGCTCCGACTGCCATGCGATCAGCGCTTGCTCGCGAGGCAGACGGCTGCGCAGCTCGGACCCGGCTCCCTGGACGCCGATCGCGCCTGCCGCAGCGAATCGCCCGGCGTGAACGCCCGCGAGACTGGGAAGATGTCTGGCCGCCCTGTCGAGGGAGCAGATGTCTCGATGCAGGTGGTCCTCGAGGATCTGGTTCAACCCCGCTGCGAACAGGAAGGCGTCGAGGAGCGAGCCGTCGGGAGTGCCGGCATTGTCCGACGTCGCAGCGTGCGCCCGGAGCTGCGCTAGGAGCAGAGACCCCATCCCACCGAAGTTGAGTAGGAGGTTCAGCATCGCTGCGCGGTGCGGCGCGAGGGCGCGCTGTTCGACCGAGGAAGCGGCCCGCCTAGAATAGCCTCGCTGGACCGGTCGAGTTTGGGGGTCCGTCCGATGACAGTTCCTCGTCAGCGCTGCATTGCGCGCGCGCTTCCGTGACTACGGAGCCCACCTTCGCGACGCATAGCTGGCTTCCGGCCGTCGTTCCAGCTAAGGCGACCCGCTTCCGCGTCACCGACGCCGACGTCGCGTACACGCTCGGGCATGCGGGCGCCTGCTTGGTTGAGGAGGACCCCGACGTCGAGATCGCGCCGCTCGATGCCCTCGCCGGCGATGCTCCCGTCGTCATCGTGCCGCTCGATGGTCGGCTCGCGTTCGCTCCCACGCCGATGCGGCAAGCGGCCGGACGGATCGCCGCCAGCGCGGGCGTGCGCATTCGTGCCGCCGAGGTCCGTCGGGCGCTTCGGCGTCGCGGCTACCCGCACGTGGTCGTGCTTCCCTGGGATCGCGACCAGGTGATCCGCGTCGCAGGGCTGAAGCGTCCCCGCCACCTGTCGATCGCCGAGCGGCTTCCCCGGCGTGTCCTGCTCGTTGGAAGTCGCAAGACGTTTGGAGCGACGGCGCTCGAGCGAGCGGTGGCCGAGGCTCAGCGAGAGGCCGGACGTCCGTTCGAGGCTTCGTGGCCGCTCCCTCGTGCAGGGGGAATGGTCCTGCTGTCCGCCATTGGTGTCCTTCGCGTCGCGCTCGGCCCGGGTGGCCACCGGATCGACGCGCAGAAGGCTGCGCTCGCGGCGCTGGCCGCGCATGGGCCGCCCACCGTGGTGGCTGAGCGCACACCGACGATCCTCGCCGATGGCCGAGCCGGCCTGGCACGCTGGTCCCTCGAGCAGCGCCTTCGCGGGAATCCGGCGCCGCACGCGCTCGACCGCTCGATCCTCGACGAATGCCGCGCGTTCCTCGTCAGCCTTCACGCTCTGGGCGACGGCGACGACAACGCCGCGGGCACTGCGGTGCGTCAGGTCGAGGTCGTAGCGGACGTCCTGCCAGAGGGGGCGCGTGCGGGATTGGGCGCGGCTGCTCGTCGCATCGACGAGCAGCTGGCTGGAGTCAGGCGCGGCTTCGGCCACGGTGACTTCTGCACGAGCAACCTGCTCGTCGCCGACGGGCGGCTCGCCGGCGTCGTGGACTGGGAGGGCGCCGGGCGCGGGCGGCTGCCCCTGATCGACTTCATCCACCTCCATCTTCTCGCGGCCAGTCGGGCGAACGTCTACGAATGGGGAGACGCGGTCGTCCGCTATCTCCTCCCAACAGCACGGGACGGCGGTAGCGCACTTCTCGCGGACATCTGCCGCCGCGTCGGGCTCCCCACGACATCCGAGCGGCTCGAGGCCTATGCCGGCGCGTACTGGCTCGATCGAGTGAGCTACCAGCTCGGCCTCTACGTCGAACGTCGCAGGGATCGGCTCTGGATCGAGCGCAACGTCGAGCAGGTGGTCGAGGCGCTGAGGCGGCGATTCTGAGACCTGAGCTCGCCCATCCGCCGATCGGGAGCGATTACCATGCGGCTCTGGAAGGTCGAGCTTCGCTGGCGCATTACGCACGGGCCGTGCTGCGGCAGGCCTGGTTGGTTGCGATCGCTCTCGTCGCCGTCATCGTCTCGGCCGGCTTCCTGCTGTGGACACAGGACTCCGTCTATCGGGCCTCGATGAAGATCGTGGTCGGCCAGGGTGGAGGCGTGTTCCAACCCGACGCCGGGGGAGCGGTGGACTCCTTCACGCAGACGATGACGAACCTCCTGGAGAGTCGCGTCGTCGCACAGACGGTGATCGACCGGATGGGCCTGGTCGACGAGCAGGGGCGGAAAGCGAACCCCGAGACGCTGCTCGACAACCTCAGCGTTTCGTCGCAGCCCCAGAGCGCCGTGCTCTCGCTGACGTACAAGTCACGGGATCGTGGCCAGGCGGTCGGGGTCCTGAACGAGGTCGGGCGGGTATTCGCCGGTCTTGTCGCCCAGAGGCTGGGCGGCGAAAGCGCCGCCGCGAGGGGGCGCGTCAGCGCCACGGTGTTCGATCCGGCGCGCGCCGACGCCGACCCGGTCTCGCCACGGCCCGCTCGGACACTCGTCATCGCCGTCGTTCTCGGACTGATCATCGGCATCCTCCTTGCCGTTGCGCGTGAGATGCTCAACACCCGGATCTACGGGATCGCGGAGGCCGCGACGGCGCTTGGCGCACCAGTCGTTGGGGCGCTGCCGCGACGGTTGCAACGCAAGCGGGCGCTCGCACTCGGGCGCGCGCGCCGAGCGCCGGCGCCCGGCACGCGCGAAGCACTGGACTCGCTGGGCGCCAACGTCCGGCTCGCGCAGCTCGCGCGTGGCGAGGGCGTCATCGTGGTCACGAGCGCCGTTTCGGGAGAGGGGAGGACCACGGTCGCCGCGAACCTCGGTGTCGCGCTCGCCTCCGCCGGTGACGATGTCATCTGCGTCGAGGCGGACGCCCGGTCGCCGACGCTGAGCGTTCGCCTCGGAGCACAACCGGCCGAGCTTGGGCTGATCGACGTCTTGCGCGGTCGCACCGACCTTAAGCGCGCGCTCGTGGACCTGCACGAGGGCGCCGCCGCGGAGAGCAACGAGGACGACCGCAAGGCCGGCGCCGGGGGCGTCGACAGAGAGGTACCGCCTTCGCCGGGTGCGAACTCAGGATCGCTGCGCGCCGGCGCAGACGGCGCTCGTCTCGTGGCCTGCCCCGCATGCGGCGCCGTCGAGGGGTCTCCGTGCGTGGGCACGCGCGGCGAGGAGCGCGTCTCTGCGCATCCGCAGCGGGCGACCGCCGCGGCGGCGACTCTGCCCCGGAGGGCCGAACCGGAGGTGCGCCAGGCCTTCGCACACCGGTCGAGAGCGCTCCGGTTGCTGCCGATCGGCGGGGTGGGATCGGACCCCGGTATGGCGCTGAGTGAAGACGCGGCGGCTTCGGTGACGACGACGCTGCGAGACGCTGCGCGGTACGTCGTCATCGACGCTCCGCCGCTGCTGCGCGGCGCTGGCGCGTACCCCCTCGTGCTCAACGCCGACGCGGTGATCGTCGTCGCGCGGGACGGCGGCACGAGGACCGCCGACGCGCGCGTCGTCCGGGCGCTCCTCGAGGGACCGGGCGGCGGGAACGTCGGGGTCGTGCTGACGATGTCCAACGAAGTGGTCCCTGAGGGCTGGCCCCTGCTGGCGGAGGCTTCGTTGGTCGGCGGTGCGCGCGAGCTTCGGTCCTGACCGGATGGGAGCCTGGCGAGCGTGACGACGAGGACGCTGGCACGAGCGCCGTCCCGTGAGGCCCTGCTGTGGGCGGCCGCGGCATGCGCACTCGGCTTCGTCATCGGCGCAGCCGCGACCGTGAACGGGGTCATCGCGCTCGCACTTGCCCTCACGCTTGCTCTCGCGTTGGCGCTCGTCCGCTCCTCGGCTTCGCTCCTCTTCCTCCTCACCGCGTCCGTGTTCGCCGATGCGCTCGACGTCGGCGGCGTTCCTCTCAGTCGGCTGCTCGCCCCGCTGGCGCTCCTCGTGGTCGCAGTCGCCATCGCGACCGGAGCCCGGCCTCGCCTCGCGCCGGCACCGCTCGCGTGGGCGTCGGCCTACAGCGGCTGGGCGCTGCTGAGCATCCTGTGGACGATCGACGGTTCGCAGACCCGTTTCGCCCTGCTCTCGCTCGCAATCGCGCTGGCCTACATGCTCGCGTTCGCCACCCTCCTCGATTCGCAGCAGCAGCTCGGCCGCGTGCTCCATGCGTTCGTGCTCTTCGCGGTGGTTATCGGGACCGTGGGCATCGTCGGCTTCGTGCTCCATGTACCGGGCCTGCTGCAGGCCGGCCGCGCGGTCGGTGGTTCCGGCGATCCCAACTTCTTCGGCATGTACGAGGTCATGGCGATCCCGGTCGCGCTGATGCTCGCCGCCGAGGCCCGATCCGCCGCCCTGCGCAAGGCGCTGTACGCCGGGATCGCCGTCCTCATACTCGCCGTCTTCGCCTCCGTATCCCGGGGAGACCTGGTGGCGCTCGTCGTGATCGGCATCGTGATGCTCGTGACGCCGGCGCGCGCGCTGTTTCGCTCTCGAAGGCAGAAGGCGGGCATGCTCGCCACGCTCGGCGCCGGCGTGCTCGTTGCTGTCGTCTTGAGCGCCGGCGCGGTGACGGCGCGCGTGGAATCGGTCGGCTCGAGCGACGTGACGGGCTCGGGGAGGACGGCCCTGTGGCGCGCGGCGTGGACGTCGATCGGGCAACGCCCGCTCCTCGGGCTGGGCTTCGGAGGCTTTCCCACCGCGGTGAACGACCTCATGCGCCGAACGCCGGGGATCGACTTCCGCCACATAGAGCTTCACCCGGGAAGGGGGAGCGAGGCGCATGACGTCTACGTCAGTGCCATCGCGGAGCTCGGAGTCCCGGGTCTCGCCCTCTTGCTCGGACTCGTCCTCGCGACCGCGCGGGAGCTCCGGCGCGCCGCGACGACCGCGCGCCGGGTTGGGGCCGACTTCCTGGAGCGAGCGGCGAATGCGCTGCTTCTGTCGCTCCTCGCGTGGTCGATCGCGTCGCTGTTCCTCACGACCCAAACGTCGCGCGCGTTGTGGATCGTGATCGGCATCAGCTTGGTGATGCCAGCCCTCGTGGATTCCCGCGCCTGGGCGCGGGACGCGTGACCCGCAGGCGACGAAGCGCTCGAGCGGATCACGTTCTCGCAGCCGACCGCGCGTCGAAGACGTGCGCGCGGTACCAGTCATACGTGCGTCGGAGCCCGGCCGTAAGCCCGACGCGCGGCTCATAGCCGATCAGAGCGCGCATCTTCGTCATGTCGGGGCACCGCCGATGCGGCGACCCAGCCGTGGCGGGGAGGGCGACGATCTCGATCTCCTTGGCGACGGTCATGGCGATGAGCGCGCCCAGCTCGCCGATGGAGACCTCTGGCTCTTCGACGCCGAGGTTCAGGGTCTCGTCCACGCAGGAAGGCGATGAGGCAGCCCGCCAGATCATCTCGACGGCGTCGTCGACGTAGCAGAACGTCCGTCGATGATCGACCGACGCGACCTCCAGCTGCGATCCGGGCACGGCCGCGTGCGCGCGCTGGAGGAGCTCGGGGATCACGTGCGCGAGGCCCATGCGGGGCCCGTACACGTTGTGCGGTCGCAGAATGGTGAAGGGAACACCTGCGCGGTGGCACATCGCCTCGCCGTAGATCTTCGAGAGCATGTACGACGTCCGCGGCTGTGCGAGGTCGGTGATGGTGAGCGGCGTAGATTCCGGGCTCGGGAACGCCAGTGCGCCGCGGGCCAATGCGCCCGCATAGACCTCGCTGGTGGAGAGAAAGACCAATCGCGCGAGCGCCGGTTGGCGTTCGGCGGCGGCGATCGCGTTCCGGAGCATCGCCACGCTATCGACGAGCACGGCATACGGCTGACTCACGACGCGCGCGACGCCCACGATCGCCGCGAGGTGAACGACGTAGCGATAGCCGTCGTCGAGGTCGTCGAGCGCCTCCGGCAGACGTAGGTCGCGCTGGAGGATGCGCACCTTGCCCGAGGCGTCGAGCGATGCGAGCTCGGCGTCATGGACAGCGCGGGAAAAGTCGTCGACGAGATCGACGTGGAGCCCCTCGCGGAGGAGGCGCCGCGCGAGGTGCGCGCCGATGAACCCCGCCCCGCCCGTGATGAGCGCCCTGCTCATGGGCGCTCGCCGCGCCCGATGCTGGCCACGGTACAGCCAAGCCGCGCGAGAAGCGTGCGCTGTGCGTGCGATAGGACGTTGAAGGCGTCGAGCACGACAGGTCGCGCGTCGCCCAGCCATCGCTCGAGGTCGAGGTCGTGGTACGAGCGGTGCGGAACGGCGAAGACGACAGCGTCGATCCCCGCCAGCGGAGGCGGATCGCCGAGCACGGGCAGCTCGAGCTCACTCCAGTGCTGAACGAGAGGGTCATGGCACAGGACAGTTGCTCCGCGACGCCACGCCTCGCGCACGAACGTCTCCGAGGGCGAGTGACGAGTGTCGGCCACGTCTTGCCTGTAGCTCACCCCCATGAGGAGGATCGTCGCCCCCGTGAGGCCGCGCGGGAGCAGCGCCGCGACCTTGTCGAGACTGACCAGCGGCATGACGCGGTTGACGGCGACGGCGAGGGTTGAGAAGGGGAAGCGCAGGTCCGCTCGTCCGTGCAGCTCGCGCGCTGAGACGGTCGCGAAGAGCGGATCCTTCGTGAGGCAGTATCCGCCGACCCCGAACCCGGGGCTGCGCATGTTCGAATGGGTCGGGCGCTCGCGGATCGTCGCGATCACCTGCATGAGGTCGACGCCTACCGCCTCGGCGAAGCGCCCCCACTCCTCCATGAAGGCGATCGTGGTGGCGCGATAGCTGTTCTCGAGGACCTTCGCCATCTCGCATGCGGTCGTCGAGTGCAGGCGGGTAAGCGGGTGCGACTCGACGTCGATCACCTTCGCCAGGAACGCCTCACACGTGTTGGCGGCGGCGGCCGTGTAGCCCGCGTAGTTGCGCGGAATGTCCACGATCGAGTCGAAGTACGCGGCGCCGGGCATGACGCGCTCATATGAGTACGCCACGCCGATGGCGTCGCGCGGCAACCCTCGCACAGCCAGAGACTCGGCGAGCTCGGGCACGACCACCTTCTCCGTCGTTCCCGGCGGCACGGTCGTCTCGACGATGACGAGCGATCGCTCCGGCATACGGCTTCCGAGCGTCTGGATCGCCGCGCGGAGGCCGTCGAAGTGCACCGCGGGCTGTTCGGCGTTGATGACGTCGAGCGGCACATCGACGACGGTCACAGACGCGAGGGCGTAGGCCCGCTCGTCCGTCGTGGCGATGAGGTTGCCGCGCTCGCGGGCTGTGGCGAGCGCCGTCTTGAGCTTGTCGTCGTTCGCCGCCACCGGAAGGCGGCCCGCGTTGATGGCCTCGATCCTCTCCAGGCCGTCAGGTGTCGAAAGGTCGACGCCTATGACGTTGAAGCAGGGGGCGCCGTCGGGGTCGCGGGCGTCTGCGATCGCTGCGGCCATTGCGAACCCGACGAAGCCGAGCCCCTGGACGCACACCACATCGAGGTCGGCAGCTGCGGTGCGCGTGCCCGCCGCGCGGGCGAGGTCTTCGAAGGAAACGGATGCAACCGCACCATCAACCGTCGTGTGAGCTTCCGCGACGCTCACCGTGGCTCTCCAACCGCCAGCTTGTGCGCGACTACGGTCCGTCGCTCCACGTTGCGGCTCCCGGGATCTTGAGGTCCGGAATCCTCGCCGTCGCCTTGTTCTGCGCCTGTGCGACGCGCGTCCCGTCGAGGAAGCGGAAGTGCTCGATCAGGCCAACGGGCATGTACTCCTCGTTGGCGTCGGCGTCCAACTCGGGGATGGCGCGGTAAGGATTCCGCGCGAAGCTCTGAGTGTTGACCGCGCCGATGCCGACGCCACCCTGGTCCGAGATGTACCAGCCGAACCTCTGCAGGCAGCGCGCGATGGTCTGCTGCCACGGCTTGAGCGAGCCGTCCGGCCGACATGCCGGGTCGCCGGGCAGCCGCAGTCGCTCGAGATCGATCGAGGGATCCAGCTGGATGCGCGCGCCATAGGGCGGTGCCCCGGGCCGGGTGCCCTGCGAGTTCGTGGCCGGAAGGATCGTGTACTCGGGCTCGACGCTGCCGATCGCGCCCTTCAGCGCGTGGGGGATGAACCCGCACCGCAGCTCATGGGGCCAGATGGTCCCGGTTGTGGCGCTGGCGCCCGAATCGGTGGCGCCCCAGCCGTGCGGAGCCCATCCGTCGCTGCGATACAGCCGCATCTGGCAGGCCTGCCGGCACATATAGCCGGGATCCTCGCCCCACCCGTAGAACTCGAAGCCGATCTCGTGACGCAGGTCGTAGATGGCCAGGTGATAGTCGCCTGGATCGGGCACCGCGCCCTTGGGCATCGGCACGCCCTTGAGGTAGCGGTGGTGGTCGTCGGGCGCGTATCGGATCGGCCCGACGGTGATCCGCGGCGTGGACGAATCCACGAAATAGACCGGACACGTCCACTTGGCGAGCGAGAGGGTCCACCCGCCATCTTGCTCCGCCGTCTGCTTGACCTGCTCTCGGAAGGCATCGCTGGCGGGATGAAGCCGCGGATCGGCGGGGATCGGAGCAGCCATCGTCCTTCGCCGCGTCCGCGCGCCGGTGCCGCCGTAGTACGGCGTCGTATGACCGGCCTCGCATCCTGCCGTCGTGCCGCTCGCGGACCCGTGTCGATCAGCTTCGATGATGCCCGCGGACTCGCGATCGTTGGTGCCGCAGCCGGCGACGAGCACGGTGAACGAGCCAAGGCCCTGGAGAACGAACGCCCTTCGTGTCAGAGGCCCATTCACGCCGGCGTCCTCGAGAGGGCGATGCCCACCGCGCTACGGAGCGGCCGCCACGAGGTGGCGGCCCGGCCCGCTGCGATGGCGGTGCGTCCGGCCGGCGTGCCCGCAACGGCCACTGTCTCGATTCCCAGGTCAGCCGTCGCGAACCGTTGCTTGTACTGCTCGCCACCGCGTAGCAGCCGGTATTCGCGCATGCCGTCGGCGAACGCCTCGCGAATGGTGTGTGCGAGGAGGATCGAGCCCACGGAGTGGCGCTCGGCAGCCGGCGCGCGGCCGGATTGGAAGTGGAACTCCGTCTCGCCGAACCTGAACCCGTACCAGGCAGCGACCGGCGTCCCGTCCAGCATGAGGAACCAAAGGCGCAGCCAACCTCGCTCGAGCGCGCAGGCGGCGAACTCGCGATGGAAGCTCTCGTGCTCGGTGAACTCGGTCCCGTCGGGCCAGCGCGCGCGATGCAGGGCGAAGAGCGTGTCGAGATCCGACCGCAGTCGAGCGGGGTCGTCGGCGAGCCGATACTCGAGGCCGTGCGTCCGCGCCAGCTTGCGCTCCTGCCACGCCATCTTCTTCCGAAGATGGGTGCTGCGAGACGCGAGGTAGGCCTCCCAGCCGCCGGTAGCGCGAATGAGCGGAAAGCCGTCACGCTGCACGACATGGCCGTCGAGGAGCGCGGACCATGCGTCGGCGCCGACAAGGTGCTCTGCGAGCAAGATGTCGGCCCGCAGTTCGTCAACCGCGTGGCCCAGTGCGCGCGCCGCCGCCGGCCGTCGCCCGGGGGCACAGACTGGTCCGAGCTCGTCGGCCGTGCCGTGACCCAGGAAGCGGACGACGCGGAGCGGGCGGTCGCGCCAGACGTAGAGCGGCAGGAGCGCAAAGGGCTCGCCCGAGCCGCCGCGACAGACTGCGATACGCAGCTGCCGTCCGGCCCCATATCGCTGCCACCACGTCGATGCCCACTCCCACGTGACGAAGACGTTTCCAGCGGCAGCCGCGAGGCGTCGCCAGAGGTCTCGGAGCACCTCGGTGTCCTCGACCCACTCCAGCGGCGGCACGCGTCGCGGCTGCGGCCACCGAGCCGCCTGCGCGATGCGGTCGATGTCGGCCGCACGCAGCTCCTGGTGGACCGGCAGCCCGACCGTCGTCGCCCGCCTCGCCGCCGCACCCGGGAAGCGCTCGACCGGAAGGGCGGGATGGGCGACGCACCAGACGTCCAGGGCCTGCACGCCGGCGCGCGCCAGGCGCTCGATCAGCTCGCCCTTGTGCTCGCTCACCACAGGAAATGCGAACGGCGACGCACCGGGCGCCAGGCAGTCGAATGGCGGGGGGACGTGGGTGGCCAGCTCGTCCAGCAGGAGCCGATAGTGGGCGCGGCGCCGCCCTGCGGCATCGGCGCCAAGCCGCGGCAAGAGGAATGAGGTCGGGGATGCGGCCGGCGCGGCATCGTCGAGTGCGAAGTCCTGCTCGGGGCGATACTCACCGTCCGTTGCGAGCCTATGAGCGAGGCTGCCCGCTATCGCCGAGCGCTCGGCGAGCCACAGGGCGTGGCGGGCGGCAAGCGCCGCGACACGGGGGCGACGGCCGCGCAGAGGCGCTGGGGCTTCGGCTCCTCGGGTAAGGAGAGCTGCGCCATCGGGCAGCCCGAAGGTCTTGTAGAGGCAGAAGATTGCGAGATCACCAAACGAGCCAACAGGGCCGCCGTCGGACCAGGCGAGCCACGCCTGTGCCGCGTCCTCGAGCAGGAGCAGTCCGCGCTCGTCGCAGAAGCGGCGCCACCGCCGTCCGTCCTGCGGAAAGCCGAGGTAGTGGATCAGGTACAGGCCGCGTGTGGCCGGCCCGCGGAGGCGATCGAGTTCGGCTTCGTCGGGCTCGAGCGTCTCCAGTGCCTCGTAGAAGCGCGGGACGAGCCCCACCCGGAGGAGCGCTTCGACCTCGGAACCGTGGTGGTAGGCGGGAACCAGGATCTCATCACCGGGCCCCAGCCCCAGGGCGCGGACGCCGACGACGAGCCCGTGTCGCGCACGCGCGAAGAGCCTGACCTCGGTCTGGTCGAGCGGGAACGACGGGGCAACCCTTCCGTGCAGATACGCCATGGGGGGAAGCGGTGCCCAGACGCCCACGCGAGCCGTCATCGCTGGACCACCGCGGATTCGGTCGCCGACGCCCGCGGGCGCCGCCGGATCGCCAACCTGAGGAATCCCTGCGCCATGCCGATGCCCCACGCGAAGTGCATAGCGGCGAACGTGATCGCAACGGCCGCCAGCAGTGACCGCTGCTCCCGGCGCTTCCCAACTGACGCCGCAGCAAAGCCAAGGGCGCTGCCGGCGTAGAGAAAGAGCTCGATACCCAGCAGCCAGCGCGCCCCGCGCGAGCGGGCCGAGCCGATCGCGAGCGTTGCGAGGGACGTCACGAAGGCCAGCGGGACGATGCTGCGAGCGCTCAGCACGCGCCCGTGCTTTCCCATCACGTCGACCTTCCCGCGACCGATGCGATAGTTCTGCGCGAGGATGCCGCGCAGGGATGCGCGTGGGATGTATGGGATGCCGATGGCAGGATCGAGCACCACGCGCCCACCGGCCAGCCGGAGCCTGAGATTGAAGTCCTCGTCCTCGTTCCAGGGCAGCGACTCGTCGAACCAGCCGATGCGACGGAAGGCGTCTCGCGGAAACGTTCCGCAGTACACGGTGTCGACCTCGACGCGCTCCGCCGCTCCCGAGTGGCGCGTCCAGCCGACGCCGCCGAATGGGCTGTCCATCGCGCAGGCGACCGCTCGCTCCGCCCTCGTCCGCCCCTTCGGCAGGATCACGCCGCCGACGTTCCACGCGCCCGTCTCCCTTGCGGCGGCCACACACCGGCGCACGTAGTCGCGGGAGAAGCGCGCGCGGCAATCCATCCGCACCACGAAGTCGCCATGGGCCTCGCGAACGCACGCGTTGAGCGCCGGAGGTATCAGACGTTTGGAGTTGTCGATGATCGTGACGGACAGCGCAAGCCGCTGCGCGGCGGCTTCGAGTCGCTCGACGGACCGGTCGGTCGAGGCGCCATCGGCCACCAGCACCTCGATCGGGCCAGCGAAGTCCTGGGCCGCGATCCCCGCTAACAGCTCTTCGACATGGTGCTCCTCGTTTCGGAGCGGCACCACGATCGACACCCGGTCGGCGCTGCCCTGGATATCGCTCACGACTGAGCCGACCTCCTCGCCGCTTCCTCGACGACGCCGAGCACGTTGCGGAGATGGTCGACCGGACGGAAGCGCGTCCGGGCGACGCTGCGCGCTCGCGCGGCCATCTCGTGGGCGTCTTCGGGGCGCGTCGGATCGAGCACACGGGCGAGCGCCGCGGCCAACGCTTCGGCATCACCGGGGGGGACGATGATGCCGGTGACGCCATCCTCGATGTAGTCGCGGGCGCCCGGGCTGTCGGTCACGATGACCACCTTGCCCATTGCCATCGCGTTCAGATAAGTCTGTTGACCGGCGCTGCGCTCGATGCCATCGCGGAGCGGCACGACGACGGTCGCCGCGTGACGCATGAGCTCGAGGAAGCGCGCGTGCGAGACAGGGCCGACGTGGAGCTTGGCTCCTGCCCGTCGCCGCCACGCGGCCGGCGGGTGCTTGACCGCGAGGGTCACGTCCATCCCGAGCAGCGTCGTCGCCTCGAGCAGCGGTCCGTAGTCGCGCATCGAGTCGCCGCCGGCGAACACTTCGCCGTCGCGCGAGGTTGGTTCGTCGAGGGCCTCTTCGGGCAGCGTGTAGCAGAACGGCGTGAACGCGACGCGGTCCGGCTGCACACCCCATGTCCGTGGGAACAGCTCGAGCTCGTCGCTCGAGAGCACGCAATACGTGACGTATGGACTGTCGACGGCGCGGATGCCGACGCCGCAGACGAGGCGATCGAGCCACCAAGTGCCGCGCCGCCACGTCGAGTCGGAGATGACGACCGGAACTCCCGAGTGCCTCCGCGCGAGCAACGCGGCGGCAACCTGGTCCTCGCGCCCGGACCCGTTGAGCAGGACCGCGTCGTAGCGCTCGGCAGCCGTCACGACGCGCCGCAGCAGGCCGGCGCGTGAGCAGGTGGCCCGGTCGACGACGTCGAGCCCCTCGCGCTCGGCGGCGCCACTCTCGCGCAGGGCCTCGAAGTCCGCCGGCACAGTCGTCAGAACCCTCACGACGCTCACCCGCCCCGCCTCGCCTCTAGGATCGGGCCGTGGCGGATGCGCTCGTACTCTGCTACCACGGCGTCAGCGACCGCTGGCCGGCGGCCGTCACGCCCGGCAGCTTGGGCGCGCAGGTCAAGTATGTGCTTGCCCGCGGGTACCGACCCGTGACCTTCGGCGAGGCGATGCGGGCGCCCGGAGACAAGACCCTCTCGGTGACCTTCGACGACGCCTACCGCTCGGTGGGCGACCAAGCCCTTCCGGTTCTGGCCGCGCTCGGGATCCCCGCCACGGTGTTCGTGCCCACGGACTACGTCGGAGTTGCCCGTGCCGCCTGGCCCGGGACGGACATCTGGCTCGACACCCCCTACGCGGACGAGCTGAACGTGATGTCGTGGCCAGAGCTCGAGATGCTCAGGGCGTCTGGCTGGGAGATCGGCTCGCATACCTGCTCCCACCCTCGTCTCGGCGAGCTCGAGGACGCTGCGCTCAGGCACGAGCTGTGCGCCTCGCGCGCCAGCATCGAGCGGGCGCTGGGGTGCCCGTGCACGTCGCTCGCCTATCCCTTCGGCGACCACGACGACCGGGTGGTGCAGGCAGCCGCGTGGGCCGGATATCGCGCGGCGTGCACGCTGCCCGTGCGCTTCCGTGGCGCCTCGGTGCTCGCGTGGCCGCGGATCGGGATCTATCGTCATGATGGCCGGGCGGCGTTTCGGGCCAAGGTCTCCCCGGTGATCCGTGGCCTGCGAGCTACCAGCGCTTGGCGCATCATCCGACCGGACCTGTGGCGGCGCGTGCTGACACGGTCGGCGGCGCATTGAGCGGCCGAGCGACGCCCGCAACGAGGGCGTCGGCGACCTCGTCGACCTGTTCGTCGGTCATGTGCGGAAAGAGCGGCAGCGTCAGGATGCGTTCGCCGAGCTCGTCCGTGCGCGGAAGCGGGCGGCGCCCGAGTTCCTCGTAGACCGAGAAGCGATGGATCGGGGGGTAGTGGACGCTTGTTTGGATGCCCCGCGCAGCGAGCACCTCGCGGAGGTCCTCGCGAGGGGTCCCGCGCGGCAGGACGACCACAGCGAGGTGATGGGCGGAGGCGTGTTCCGGCGCGCTTTCGGCGAAAGGAACGGTGACGCCGGCGACACCGTGGAGCCGCTCGCGGTAACGGGCTGCGAGGCGCGCGCGGGCGGCGTTGGCCAGCGGCAGACGCGAGAGCTGGACGAGCCCGATCGCCGCCCTCATCTCATCCATGCGGTAGTTGAACCCCGTCGCGACAACGTCGTAGCCCGCTGCGTGTCCGCGCTGCCGGTCCCACGTGAGCGTCGTCATCGCGTGCGAGCGGAGAAGCCGCACCCGCTCGGCCAGGACGTCGTCGTTCGTAACGACCATCCCGCCTTCGCCGATCGGCAGGTTCTTGTTCGAGAAGAAGCTGAAGCAGCCGAGATGGCCCAGCGTTCCGCACGAGCGCCCGCGGTACAGGGCACCGGGCGCATGCGCCGCGTCCTCGATCACGATGAGCTCGCGGCTTGCGGCCACCTCGAGCAGCGCCTCGATGTCGCACGGGAAGCCGCCGTAGTGCAGCGCGACGATCGCCGTCGTGCGCGGCCCGACCGCGGCCGCGACGTCGCGCGGGTCGAGGTTGAGGTCGTGCTCGCCGACGACGTCGCAGAACACCGGCGTCGCGCGGGCATGACGGATCACGCTGGCCGCGGCGACGAAGTTCAGGGACGGCAGCACGACCTCGTCCCCGGGCCCGCAACCGGACGCGAGCACGGCAAGGTGCAGGGCCGCCGTTCCGCTCGCGACGGCCACGGCGTGTTCGGCACCCACGACGCGAGCGAAAGCGCGCTCGAACTCGGCCACCCGCGGCCCCGTGCTCCACCAGCCCGAGGCGGCAGCGTTGCGCAGTGCGCCGAGGATCTCCTCGTCGACCGCGAGATCCGACAGTGGCACGCTCCAGGCCGTCTCGGGCTCCATGAGAAAGCGGCTCACCTCCTTGTGGGTCCGATACGCGTCCGCGGCCTCGCCACGGATCGCGGACGCAGCGTCAGCCGCCCCATCGTGCGATCCACCGCGACCGGCTGTCTGAAGAGGTGGGTGGGGGGCGTCGCCGCCAGGATCTGCGGCAGCAACACCGCCAGCGCGAGCGCGGCGACGACCACGTCGATCGTTCGCTCGAGCGCGGCCCGAAGGAGGCGAGCGACCATGGCATGTCCTGGCACGCGCGCCACGTTCGGCTCACCGACCATGGGTCCACCGTTCCGATCCGCGGTCGGTCGTCAGCACGGCGGCGACGCGGCGGCACTCGGCGGCCGTTGTCCGGCCGCGCACGCGCTCCAGCCCCGCGGCGATGAGGCGTCGACGCAGCCGGGTATCGGCGCCGATCCGCGCAACCGCCGCGGCCGCGGCCGCGGCGTTCCCGGGCGGGACCAGCAGCGCTGCCCCACCCGCCGCGGCCGCGACGCCGCCCACGTTGGTCGCAACCACCGGAAGCCCCGCCGCGAACGCCTCGAACAGGACCTGCGGGACCCCCTCGGTCCATGAGGCGTGCAGGAAGACGTGACTGCTTGCGCACATGCTGCGCACGTCCTCGGAGGGCACAGAACCGTGCAACTCGGCGTGATCCGCCAGCGCGAGCGCGCGCAATCGCGCCGCCAGCGCCTCGCGTTCGGTGCCATCGCCACAGACCAGCAGGCGCCACTGACCATCGTGGGCGCGCAGCAGGGCCAGGACGTCGGCTAGGAGCAAGGGGTTCTTCTCGCGATCCAGCCGACCAACGCTGAGCACGCGAAGCTCTCCGACGTACCGGCGTGCGCGGGCATGGTCCAAGCCGACGAGGTCGCGGGGCTCGACGAGCGTGACGCAGATCGCAACGAGCCTTGCCGACCGCCGATAGCGGCGCGCGAGGTCCTCGCCGACGACCACCGTCGGATGGACCCGCGCCAGCGCACGCCAGGCAAGCTCGAGCACGGCTGCGCTGACGCGGAGTCCCCGGTGGCCGGGGTGGCGGTGGCGCATGTAGGCGCGCATGTCCTGCCGCACGCCGAGGACGACACGGCGCCGCCGCGCCGCGGCCAGCACGGCGAAGGCGATCGCCAGCGGGTGAGGTCCGAGGAGCCAGACCGCGTCGACTTCGTCGAGCACTCGCCAGAAGCGCGCCAGCGAGCGGGTGGCGCCCCGGGCAACCTGCAGCGGGTCGGACAGCGCCGAGTAATAGGGCAACGGGACGAGCTCAACGTCCCTCCGTAGCCGGTGGAGCAGCGCCGAGCCCGAGCTGTGGTCCACGCGTCCCACCAGCACGAGGCGATCGACGTGGTCGCGCAGGGCCGCCGCGAACAGCGCGAAGGACTCTCGAGCGACGACAGCTCCGTCTCTGCACCCGTATTCCATGTCCGCGTAGACCGCCACGGCGACGTTCCTCACCGCAGTGGCGCTCCCGCTGGCGCATCGATGCTGCTGCAGGACGTCGTTTACCAGCGCGTCGGCGTGGGCTTGGGATCGGATGACGTCTCTCTCCCGGCGCACTCGACCGTCACACGTATGGCTCGAGGAGTTCCGGGCAGCTCTCGACGTGGCGCAGGGCGCGCTCGTACTCCGAGATGGTCCCGATGTCGAACCAGACCGCGTCCGTCCGAAAGGGCACCACGCGCTCGCCCGCCTCGAGCAGGCGTAATACCAGCTCGGGGAACTGAAACGGGCCCTTTCTGGGCAGGAGACGGAGCGCCCGCGGGCCGTAGACGTAGATGCCGGTGCTGACGTTGTAGTGGAGCGACGGCTTCTCGCGGTACGCGGTGATGCGCCCGTCCTCGCACTCGATGACTCCAAGCCCGACGTTCACGCGCTCACTCCGCATCGCGATCGTCAGGGCGGCCTCCTGCTCCAGATGAACCGCCACGAGCGCTCGGAAGTCCACCGTCGTCAAAATGTCACCATTCGTCGCGATGAACGGCGGGTCCAGGTCGGGAATCGTCTGAAGTGCCCCAGCGGTCCCCAGCGGCTCGTCCTCCCAGTGACAGATGAGCTCGAGCCCCTGGGGCAACGTCGCCTGCGAGAAATAGGTCTGGATCAGAGCTCCGTGGTGGCGACCCAGGCAGAGATCGACGCGCCGGACGCCCGAGGCGGCGAGTCGGCGGACGATGTGCTCGAGGATCGGTCGGTCGCCGATCGGGATGAGCGGCTTTGGGAGCACCATGGTGTACGGGCGCAATCGCATGCCCAGGCCCCCGGCTAGGACGACCGCGCGGGTCGTGCCGAGAAGCGGTGCTCGCAGACCGAGAGCCGGCGCTCCTTCGGTCGCCTGCCACGAGCGACTCGCCAGGACCATGCTCCCTTCTCCATCCACGTCGTCACACCCCCAAACGCCTCTTCGGCGGCAAGTGGAGCGGGCTTCGGCATGCGCACACTGGCGCTGCGAGACGGGACCACCCGCGGCGTGCACTCCGGACCAGGACCCCCAGAGACCCCACATTGGCCATGCTGTTGCGACCTTAGACCGGTCTCTCGCGCGCGTGAGGGGGCTGGACGGCGTACGCAAGAGGGCGTTTGCGTAAGCGCCGGTGGTCATATCGCCGCTGCCCGAGCCTCGTCGCTGGCCGGTGGAACGCGCTCTTGACATGGCCGTGCCACACGTTTGGGCACGGCTCCGGTCGCCGCTGCGAGCCCCAACGCACGAGTCGGGAGCGGTCTTGTCACGGCCGCGCTCGTCTGTCCAGCGACGGCAGATGGTCGCGCGGCTCCGGGCGCCGGTAGCCCAGGGCCGTTTGGATGCTGGACGGGCGCCACGTTGTCCCGCCGCGCAGCGTGGGCACCCCCTCGGCGTTGAGCTGATCGGCGATCGCTTGCAGGGTCATGTTCGCCGCCCGCATCGTCGCGATGCGCTGCAGAAGCTCGGGCCGGTGGCTGACTGCCGGCCGGCCGGTGAGGCTGCCCGCCAGTCCGTTCCGTGTGCGGTTGGCGAGCCGTTGGTGTTCCCGGGCGCTCAGGGCGATCAGCGTGGCGGCGACGTGGTGGCCCTCGGGGGTGGATGTGTCGATGCCCAAGTCGAGCGCGATCAGCGTCGCGTGGGCGTCGCGGAACCATGCCATCAGCAGACCCAGGTCGACGATCGAGCGGCTCAGGCGCTGCAGGTCGCTGACGACCAAGCCGCTGGCTTGCCCGTCGGCGATCCGCTCGAGCGCGTAGCCCAGTCCCGGACGCTCGAGGGTGCGAGCGTTCTCGCGATCGCGGACGATCCCCAAGAGCTTCCAGCCAGAGCGCTCGCACGTCGCCTCGATCGCGGCTGACGCTTCGTCCTCCTCGCCGGAACCCGAGTCGGTGGAGAAGACCGTGACGTAGCCGATCACGGCGCGGCCCGGTGGGAGGTGCGAGGGTGAGCGCTGGACGGCTGCGACCGTCGCCGACACCGGTGGCGCCCCGTCCTCCTCGACGAGCTGCGTCGACCGCTCCCAGGATGGCTCGTTCATCGTCGGAGCGGGGACCTTCGCGGCGAGCACGTCGTCCCGCAGGCTCCGCCGGCTGTGCGCCAAGCCGACGGCCATCGCCGACAGGAGCGTGACGACTGCCCCGAGCGCCCCGGCGACGGCCGAATCGAAGAGATTGCCGTGCGACAGGCTGAGGTCCGTCGACACGTTCCGTCGCGGCGTCAGCGGGAGGACGGATTGAGCGGCGGAACGCACCGTCGACCTCGCCGTGCGCTCGAGCGTCGCCTTGGGGCGGTGGTCAGCATGCCAACGCGATGTCTGCGATACCGCGAGGCGCGGCAGGCGCAGGGCCCTGCGTGTGTGGTCGCCAACGCCGCCGTCGACGGCCAGTCCGTAGTCGGCCTGCATCCGCCGGACGGCAGCCGCAGTCAGCGGGCCGAAGCGTCCGTCGACGCCAGGCGGGCCGAGGTCGTAGCCGCGACGCAGGAGCGCCCGCTGCACGGTGCGGACCTCTGCGCTTGCCTTGGCGCCCATCCCGGCGCCCTGGGCGAGCAGCGGCGCCATGCGCCCGCTCGCCGCGCGGGCCGCGGTCGGGGCCGTGATCAGCACGACCGCGAACGCGAGTACCGCGACTTGAGTGGTGGATCTTGCCCTATTGCCGAGGGCAAACAGGTGGGTGGTCATGACGTCTCCCTTCTGACCCGCTCTAGAGAGCGCCGGGACGCGGACCGCGCGCGGCGCCGGCTGTGAGAACCCCGGAAGGGGGCTCAGCCAGGCCGCTGCAGGAGAGACGCGATGCCCACCGGGCCTGTGAGGACCGGTCGGACGCGATGACGGCGAAGCTCCCGGCCGGTGAGCGCCAGGAGGACTACGAAGATGTCGCACCACAGGGCCGACGACAGCCCGCCCGGAGCGCCACTACTGCCGGCCGCAGTCGCGCTGCCGGGCGGTCCGGACGGCGCATCCGGACCGCTGCGGCCGCCCTGTCCTGCCGGGTTCAGCTTGGGCGTGGGGCCGGTGGTGCGGGGCCTTGTCCGGGCGCCGAGCGCCGTCGAGGCGGGACCCAACGGGAGAACCGTGGGCGCCGTCTGGCCGTGCGGTACCTCGAACGGCAGGAGCCCGAACGCGGCGCCGGCAGCAAGGATCCGTGATATGGGCGACCCGGCCGAGCCCGTTGGCGTGGAGGGCGCCGAGGTGGCTGTCGTCGACTTGGGCGCTGGCACCGGCGGCACGTCGGCGGGCCGGCTGACGGGAGTGACTCCTGTGTTCGGGCCGACGACGGTGGACGGGACAGCGACCGCGGGGGCTGCCAGCGGGCTGGTGGCCGGAGTGGGATCGACCGGCGGTACGGGTGCGATCGTGGAGGCTGGGCTCGAGGCCGGGGCCTTGGGGGCGAGCGAGGTGAGTGTCGGCCTGGGCGCAACCTTCGCTGCCGGTGTGGTTGCGGCGGGCGCCGGGCTCGAGGCCGGGGCTGTGCCGATGGGAGAAGCGGCGGTGGGCCGGGGATCGACGGTCGGTGCTTGCGTGGTGCTGGGCGCCGGGCTCGTGGCCGGGTCCGCGATGATCGGGGCGGGGACAGTGCTTGTCGGCGCATGAGCAACCCGTGGCAGCGGCTCGATCGCAGTGCGTGTCGGGGGGACGGTGGGCGTCAGCGTGGGGTCGACGGTGGGCGTCGCGTCAACCGCGGGGTCTAGCGTCGAGGCTGAGTGAGGGGTCGTCGGTATGGGTCGGGTCGATCGTGGGTGTGGGAGCGTCGGGTCGGCGGCGCGCGCCGGGGTGGTAGGGACGGTTGCGGGGTTCGTCGCGGCGGGCGTGGGGTCGACGGTCGGTGCGGGGTCGACGGTGGAGGCCGAGGGGGCCGCGTTGGGGGATGGGGTTGGCGGTCGGTGTGGGGTCGACGGTGGGGGCCGGGTCGATCGTGGCTGCGGGGTTGTCGGGTCGGCGGCGCGCGCCGGGGTGGGACGGACGGTTGCCGGTGGCTCGGTCGCGGTGGGTGTGCGGTCGAGCGTCGGCGCGGAATGCAGCGTTGGTCCCGGCGTCGGGTCGAACGTCGGCGCCGGCGTGGCATCGACGGTGGAGGCCCGGCGGCCTGCGTTGGGGGGCGGCGTGGGCGATGGGTGCGTGGTCGACGGCTGGGGCCCGCTCGACGGCTGGGGCCCGCTCGACGGCTGGGGCCCGCTCGACTGCTGGGGCCCGCTCGATTGTCGGGTCTGGGGCCTCGAGTCGACGGTCGGCGCCGGCGCGGGGTCGATGGTGGAGATCGGGTCCGGGCCGATCGGCACTGGCTCGACCATTGGCGCTGCGTTGGGGGTGGCTGCTCGGTTGGCGGTCGCTGCCGGGCGGCGGGCAGTTGATGCTGAGTCGGCGGTCGCCCGAGCTGGCTTGTCGCTTGCAGCGGGCTCGGTGGAGGTGGGCGTCGAGGCGGTGGCACTGGTGTGACTCGGCGCGCCGTCCACCGTGCTCCCCCCGCCAGTGCCACTCGCTGCAGGGGGGGACGCCGACGGCCTTGGCGTGCTGCCCCAGAGGTTGGGGTGGCTGGCGGCTGGTGCTGCGTTCGTGCCGGTTGCAGCGCCGGCCGCGGGCGGGGTATCGGTGACGCCTCCCGCCGGGCCCGGAGCAGCAGGAGCGGGGGTCGCGGCGACTGCCCAGGCCCACACCAATGTAAGGACCACTATCCCAAGCTCTCGTAGGAGCACCGACCCAGCGCAAGGCGACGCCCCGTAGAGGCGCAACACCCTCGAGCGATACCCAACTCTGCCTGGTCCGGGCAACAGAGTCCCCCCCGATTGCCTTCTTCGGCCGCAATGCTCTCAGCATCGCGGGAACGGCGATCGCGCTCTGTCGTTTGAGAAACAGGCTGTTAACCGGTTCGTCACTTCGCCTTCACGTTCCCGCAGTACCACGGAGCCGACCCGAGTGCCCCGACCGCGTCACGCACGTCAATGACTAAGGCGGTTGCGTACATCATGCCCCGATGCAGATGTTCGCGCCGAGGTTTCGGTGCGAGAGATCATGCCCTTGGGCAACCCTGCGGTCTCGCTGGAGTAGGGCAGCGCGACGAGCCGGCCCCCTGCCAACGAGCCGTGGCGTAGGCGCTCGCGTCCAGGTCAGCGCGATGCCGCCCGCCCCGACAGAAGCGTTGAGGCGAGCAACGGGACGCAGACTCCGATCGCGCCCGTGGTGAAGCCTCGCGTAATACCGGACTCGGCCGGGAACTGGCCAACGATCCCTCCCGCGCGGACGATGGCGAACGAAACTTGCGCGCCGATTGCCAGCGCGGTTGTCCGTACGGCGAGTACGTGCGGCGCGCGCGCAGCCTTCGAGTCTTATAGCCCGACCGGGTGGCGCGCCACGTAGCCCGCGCTCGAGCGCTCGACGCGCTGCCAGCGCGAGCCCGTGTCCCAGCGCCCCGTCGTGTCGTAGCGGCGGCCCTGGATGACCATGAAGGTGTGGCCCGGGTTCGCGTAGACGGTGATGAAGCGCCCGCGGCCCGGCGCGCCCCACGACATCAGCTCGCCGGAGTCCAGCGGGCTGCTCAGGCGGCCCGCGGCGTGCAGGACGTAGGACACCGAGCCCGAGCAGTCGTACGCGCTGTCGTGGAACGATCGGTGGCCGCCGCCGAAGCGGTACGGGAAGCCGGCGATCCGGTTGGCCGCCGCGACGGCGCGCACGACGGCGACGGGGAGGCCCGGCCGCGCCGGGCGCCCGTGCAGGTGCGCGCGCTTGAGCACGGGATGGCGGCCGGGCAGGCCGAGCGCCGCCCACGTCGCCGGGCCGACGATCCCGTCGGCGGTCAGGCCGTGCTGGCGCTGGAAGCGGCGCACCGCGCGCGCGGTGCCCCGGCCGAAGACGCCGTCGGCCGCGACGCCGAGATGGCTCTGCAGCGCGCGCACGCTCGCACCGCGCGTGCGCACGGTCGCACCACCGCCGCCGCCGGCCGCGACGCGCGCGCGGCGGTGCAGGCTGCGACGGATCATGTGCCAGGTGCCCGCGCCCACGACGCCGTCAGCGGTGAGGCCGTGCTGGCGCTGGAAGCGACGGACCGCGCGCAGCGTGCCCTTGCCGAAGACGCCGTCGTCGCCCAGGTGCAGGGCGCGCTGGAGCTTGCCCACCGAGCGCCCGCGATCGCCGTGGTGCAGCGTCGGCAGCGCGCGGGCGTCGGCCGCGGGCAGCAGCAGCGCCGCCAGCGCGGCGGTGGTGGCCAGACGGCGTACGTGGGCGGCGCGGGGACTCCGCGAGGGCGGGCGGCTCGGCACGACGGGCGTCGACGCTATCAGCGAAAATCCCTGCTCCTTGCACGATTTCTTGCAGCGCGCGAAGCTGCAATCAGCGCGCCGCGCGGCGCAGGCGGATGCTCGAGACGTCGATTGCGCTCTGCTCGAAGAGCATGCGCTGCGGGTATCCGGGCGGTGGCGTGGTGAAGCGCCCGAGGCGCTGCACCTGCTCGGCGCCGAGCTCGAGGTCGGCCGCCGGCAGCAGGTCCGCGAGCTGCTCGAGCGTGCGCGGCCCGATGATCGGGGCGGTGACGCCGGGCTGGGCGAGCAGCCACGCGATGGCGACCTGCGGGCCGGTCGCGCCGAGCTCGCGGGCCACCGCGCGGACCTCGTCGACGGCGCGGAAGTTCGCCTCGGTGCCGCGGCGGTCCAGCGCCTCCTCGAGGTCGTCGCTCGCGTCGCCGATGCGCGTGCCCGCCGGTGGCTCGACGCCCTGCTCGTAGCGGCCCGTCAGGAAGCCGGCGCCCAGCGGTCCCCAGGGCAGGACGCCGAGCCCCGCGGCGCGGCAGAACGGCAGCAGCTCGATCTCGATCGAGCGCTCGACCAGCGAGTACTGCGGCTGCAGCGACACGAAGGGCGCGAAGCCCTCGCGGTCCTGCACCGCGACCGCCCACGCCAGCAGCCAGGCCGGGAAGTTCGAGGCGCCGAGCGCGCGGACCTTCCCGGCGCGCACGAGCGCGTCGAGGGCTCCGAGCGTGTCCTCGAGCGCGACCTCGGTGTCGGGCGCGTGCAGCTGGTAGAGGTCGATGACGTCGACGCCCAGGCGCCGCAGCGAGGCGTCGCACGCCTTGGCGATGCGCTCGGGCGCGAGGCCCGCGCCGCCCGGGTCGGAGACCGCGAAGCGGACCTTGGTCGCCAGCACGACCTCCGAGCGCCGCCGCGCCAGCCATGGCGCGAGCGTCCGCTCCGAGGTGCCGTCGCCATAGGTGTCGGCGGTGTCGACGAAGTTGTGGCCGGCGGCGACGAAGGCGTCGAGGATCCGGTGCGCGTCGTCGGGCGGCGTGCGCCCGCCCATCAGCATCGCGCCGAGGCACAGGCGGCTCACCTGCAGGGGTCCGAGCTGGGTCAGGTCCATGGCACGGAACGATAGGTTGCAGCGCCATGGCGCTCGTCTCCGAGCTCGACCTGCCGGTCCTCGACTACACCGATCCCGCGCTGCGCGGCCCCGCCTTCCACCCGCGGATGGCGCAGCTGCGCGCCCAGGGCTGGCTGGCCGCGACGCCGATCGGCGTGATGGTGCTCGAGCGCGAGGCCGCCGAGCTGTTCCTGCGCAGCCGCTCGACGACCTTCCCCGGGCGCAAGCTGGCCGAGCTGTTCGGCATCGAGACCGGGCCGCTGGCCGAGGAGCTGCGGCGCAACATCCTCTGCATCGACGGCGACGACCATCGGCGGCTGCGCAACCTCGTCAACCCCGCCTTCACGCCGCGCGCCGCCGACCGCTGGCGCCCGGCGATGCGCACGTATCTCGAGCAGCTCTGGGAAGCGGTCCGGGCCGACGGGCGCTGCGAGTTCGTCGAGGCGTTCGCCAAGCCCTACCCGTCGCTGATGATCGCGACGGTCATGGGCGCGCCGCTGGCCGACGCGCCGCGGCTGCACCACTGGTCCAACTGGATCCAGAAGCAGTTCGACGCCGAGGCGCTCATGACCCAGCGTGAGCTGATCGAGGAGGCGGTGGTCGAGTTCTACGAGTACGCCCACGCGCTGCTCGCAGCCCGTCGCGACGATCCGGGCGACGACCTCGTCTCGACGCTGCTGGCGGCGGAGGCAGCTGGAGGACGCGGCGGCCGGCCGATTAGCGAGCCTGGACGGCGAGCGGCCGGCAACGCCGCGGGCGACCGGCTGTCGGAGGTCGAGTGCGTCAACCTCGTGCTCAACGTCCTCATCGGCGGCGTCGACACCACCCAGTCCCAGCTCGCCCACGCGATCCGCCTGCTCGCCGAGCACCCCGACCAGTGGGACGCCCTGCGCTCCGACCCGGTGGCACTCGCCCCCGGCGCGGTCGACGAGGCGCTGCGCTACGAGCCGATCACGCCGTTCACCGCGCGGATCGTCACCGACGACATGGAGTTCCGCGACGTCGCCTTCCCGGCCGGGACCGTGGTGCTCGTCGCGGCGTGCACGGCCAACCGCGACGGCCTGGACGAGCCCGACCGCTTCGACGTCACGCGCACCGACGGCGGGCGCCTGACCACGTTCGGCGCCGGTCCGCACTACTGCCTGGGCGCGAACCTCGCACGCGCCGAGCTGCAGGAGGGCCTCGCCTTCCTGGCGTCGCGGATCGAGCGCCTGGAGCTCGACGGCGAGCCGGTGTACGGGAGCGTGACCGGCATCTACGGCCTCGACGCGCTGCCGATTCGCTTCACGGCTGCTTAGCTGGTTGAGCGTGTTGGTCGTCCGCGCGGGGCTTGGCGGCGTTCTGCTGCCGGGGCGCCGAGGGGGGAGTGCCGCTTGGGTCGCGCCGCCGTGGCGTCGTGCCTCGTCGCAGGCGGCTGCGCAGAAGGGCGCGCCGTGTTGGTGCAGGGCGCGCGTGTTCTCTAACACCTCGCGAGGGCCGCTCGACGAGCTGTCCTGCCTAGAGGGCGCAGTGGCCACCCTGGGCAGGACGGTTCGCGAGGGCGCCCGAGGCGGGCGGGCCGAAAGTGCTGCGAAACACGCACGGCCGCGCCGCTCGCGCAGCGGCGGCGCGGGCGGCCCCGCCCGCCGGAAGCGACGCCCACGACGAGGCACGACGCTACGGCGGCGACACCACAACGGCGGCGACACCACAACGGCGGCGACACCACAACGGCGGCGACACCACAACGGCTTCTCCACCTCAGTGCCCTCGCCACGAACCGCCGCCTAACCCAGCGCGGATGACCAAAGGACAGTGCCACCAACCATTCAGCCGCACCTAGAGCCGTCCGACCCCACGACGATCATGCGCGCCACCGCGCATGCGCGCCGCCGACATCAGCCCGCGGATCATCCTGAAGATCGTCCTGATCATCGTGAGCGTGGTCCTCACGCTCTACGTGATCTACCTGCTGCGCAAGCCGATCAGCTGGATCATCATCGCGACCTTCCTCGCCGTGGCCATGTCCGGGCCCGTGAACGCGCTGGAGCGCTACATGCGCCGCGGCTTCGCGATCGCCCTCAGCTACCTCGGGCTGCTCATGGTGCCCGTGCTGCTGGGCGCGGTCCTGGTGCCCCCGATCGTCAACGGCGTCAACGACCTCGCGGCCAAGGCCCCGGACTACGCCGCCCAGGCGCGCGACTACGTCGAGAAGAACAAGCGCCTGCGCAAGCTCGAGAACGACTACGGCGTCATCAGCAAGGTCGAGGAGGAGGCCAAGAAGCTCCCCTCGAAGTTCGGCACGGCGGCGGGCACGCTCAAGGACGTCGGCGTGGGGCTGGTCAACTCGATCTTCGCCGGCCTGACGATCCTGATCCTGTCGATCTTCATGGTGGGCAACGGTCGCCGGTGGGTGAGCCGGGCGATCGAGTTACAACCGCCCGAGCGCGCCGCGCGCCTGGAGCGCGCGGTCGACCGCATGAGCGCGGCGATCGGCAACTACGTCGGCGGCGCGCTCACGCAGGCGGTGATCGCCGGCATCACCGCCTTCATCGTCATGAAGATCCTCGGCATCCCGTTCGCCGGTCCGCTGGCCGTGCTGGTCGGTATCGCCGACCTCATCCCGCTCGTCGGCGCCACGATCGCCGCGGTCATCGTCGCGATCGTCACGCTCTTCGCCGACTTCCCGCTCGACACCATCATCTGGGTGATCTGGGCCGTCGTCTACCAGCAGCTGGAGAACACGGTCATCCAGCCGCAGATCCAGCGCCGCGCCGTCGACCTCAACCCGTTCGTCGTCCTGGTCGCGGTCCTCTTCGGCTCGACGCTGTTCGGCATCCTCGGCGCCCTGCTGGCCATCCCGTTCGCCGCGTCGCTGCAGATCGCGGTGCTCGAGTGGTGGCACTTCCGGCAGGAGTCCCGCCTGGAGCCGATGACGGAGCCCTAGTCAGAAGTCCTCGGGCAGGATGTGCCCGGCCCGCAGCGCCGAGGCGAAGCGATCGATCCGGTCGAGCTCGAGGCTCAGCGCCAGCGCCTGCGCGGCCGCCTCGATCTGCGCGCTGTCGCGGTCCAGGGCGCGGTCGAGCGCGCCGAGGCGCTCGCCGTGATGGCGCTCGATCGCCGACCACTCGCAGTTGGAGCAGACCAGGTCGACGACGTGGTGGCCGTCGTCGTCGGTGGCGAGGATCTCGCGCGGAGCGACGAACGGCTGGCGGCACGTGGGGCAGAAGCGCAGATCGCGGCCGATGGCGGACTCGAACAGGCGTCGCATGACGTCTGGAACGCCTGCACAGCCGGCCACTTGCGGCAAGTTTCCGGTGCGTCGAAATTGGCGCGATCGGGCGATCGGTAGGGTCTCTGGAATGGCGAGCACGAGCAAGGTCATCTACACGGCGAAGGCCCACGTGACCGGTGGCCGGGCCAACGGCCACGGCCAGACCGACGACGGCGCGCTCGACGTGCAGCTACGCACGCCCCCCGAGATGGGCGGCGAGGGCGGAGGCACCAATCCCGAGCAGCTCTTCGCCGTCGGCTATGCCGCGTGCTTCGAGGGCGCGATCGGCGTCGTCGGGCGCCGCGAGCGCCTCGAGGTCGGCGACGTCGCCATCGACTCGCACGTGAGCCTGCTGCCCACCGAGGAGCGGACGTTCCGCCTCGGTGTCGAGCTCGACGTGACCCTGCCCTCGGTCCCCGACACCGACCAGGCGGTGGCGGTGGTGCAGGCGGCGCATCGCGTCTGCCCGTACTCCAACGCCACGCGCGGCAACATCGACATCACGCTGACCGCCAACGGCGCGCCCGTCGAGGCGGGGTAGGGCGTCAGCCGCCCGCCCACGCGCGGCGGCGAACCTCGGTCGGCGCCATGCCGGTGGCGCGGCGCACGCGCCGCGAGAAGTGAAAGCTCGTCTGGAAACCGCAGCGCGCGGCGATGACGCCGACCGGCAGGCCGGTGCCGGCGAGCAGCTCGACCCCGGCGTCGACGCGCCGGCTCCACACGTAAGCCATCGGGGTCGTGCCCAGGCGGGCGCGGAACAGCCTGCTGAGGTGGGCGGGGACCACCCCGGCGGCCGCGGCGATCGTGCGCAGCGACAGCGGCTCGGCGAGGTTGGCGTGGATGAAGGCCCGCGCCTGCTCGACCGGGCCTGGCGGCGCAACGTCGCGGGCCTCGCCCTCGGCGACGTAGCGCCAGACCATGCTCGCGGCCAGCGCGAGGACGAGCGGGTCGCTCGTCGCCCCCGCGTGGGCGAGCAGCAGCCGCTCGAGGTCGGCCATCGCGGGGGAGAGCGGCAGGGCCGGCGGCAGCGCCCGCAGGCGCGCCTCGACACCGGGCGCCGGCGCGGGCACGTGCGCCTGCACCCACGAGTGGCGCGTCGGGCGATCGGCGGCGAAGGCGAAGCGCTCCTCGTGACCGGGCAGCAGCAGCGACACGCTGCCGGCGCCGGCGCTGCGCGGCGCACCGTCGACCCACACCATCATCGAGCCGCCGTGCACGACGACGAGCTGCACGTCGCGCTGGCGGCGCGGACCGAGCACCCCGCCCGGGGGATAGGTCACCTCGCCGGCGCTGACGGCAACGGGCCACATCATCTCTGGACACATCTTCGTGGATCCTGGCCATTCCGTCAGCGGCCGGCCGGCCGTAGCCTGGCCGGCAATGGTCTCCGTCGCCGACTTCGTCCACTACCAGGAGCACGGCTTCCTGATCGTCCGCGGCGTCGTCGCGCCCAGCGAGGTCGACGAGCTTCTCGGACACATCGACGAGCTCGCCGACCCCGGCCTGCTGCGCGTCCACATGCTCCATCGCAAGCTGCCGATCCACGAGCGCTACCTGCTGCACCCGGGCATCCTCGACGTCGTGCAGGCGCTCGTCGGGCCCGACGTCCTCGCGCTGCAGACGATGCTCTTCCTCAAGCCGCCCGGATCGCCCGGCCAGGGCTACCACCAGGACTCCTTCCACATCCAGACGTCGCCGGACACGCTCATCGGCGCCTGGCTGGCCCTCGAGCCGGTCGACGACGAGAACGGCTGCCTGCGGATCGCCGCCGGCTCGCACCACGAGCCGGTCTATCCCGACGGCAGCGAGCACCATCGCCCCGGCGGCCACCGCCTGCTCAGCGACATCGAGTGGATCACGGGCGCCGACGACCCCGACGAGAGCCGCAACGGCCTCGCGCGGGTCGCGCGCCGGTACGCCGCGCGCGAGGTCCCCGTCGAGCTGCAGCCGGGCGACGTCGCGTTCTTCTCGGGCCGCGTCCTTCACCGCTCGCACGCCAACCGCTCCGCCGACCGCCAGCGGCGCAGCTTCGTCGCCCACTACTGCAACGCGCGCTCGTTCGTGGCGTGGGACGACCCCGACGTGCCCGCCGGGCACGGCGCCAACGAGCGCCACATCCTCGCGCGCGGCGGCACGCACCTGGCCTTCGCGACGCCGCGGTTCGGTACCGCGGTGGCGCTCAGCTGACGCTCAGACAACGCTTAGGCGCGCTTGAGCCGCGCCACATCGCCCGTTCAGCGCCGGCGCCGACACTGCTGGCATGGCGCTCGAGCTCACCACCGATCAGGCAAGGCTGATCGCGCGCCTGCGGCTGCGCTGGCCGGGCGCCGAGGTGCGCGTGCACCGCCGCCCGTGGGGCCTCATCGTCGAGGTCCGGCACGGCGATCGCACCGTCTCGCTGACCGCCCTCGACGGCAACGGTGGCATCGAGGCAGAGCGCCGCGTGGAGCGTGCGGCGTAAGGCGCACGCGAGGTGCGGCGGAGATCGCCGGGCGAGCCCGAAGCTCGCCCGGCGCCGCCCGGTCATGGATCGCCACTGCACTACTACGTCCCAGGACTTGTGTCTTGTGCCTGGGTGGCGTCGACACTCCCGACCACCGGGGCAGTCCGCCGGCACGAGGCCGGCGCGGGACCCGGCTGGGCGCCTCGAAGGGCCACCCCGGCCGAGTGGGCGATCCGCCGGACCACAGACCCTAGCGAGGTGCGCCCGACGGCGCCGGCCAGCCGGCGCGCGGATCGGGCAGCGGCGTGAGGATCTCCTCGATGCGCTCGCGGTGGGGCTCGAGCTGCGGCGGCAGGATGATCGCGCTGCCGAGCTGGTCGATCGTGTAGCCGTCGACCGTGAAGCCGGGCGCGTCGTCGGCGATCTCGAACAGCACGCCGCTCGGCTCGCGGAAGTAGATCGAGTGGAAGTAGTGGCGATCGACGATGCCCGACGTCGAGACGCCCGCGCCGCTCAGCAGCTCCTCCCAGCGCGGGTGGTCCGCGGCGGTCGTGCCCCACGCCACGTGGTGCACCGTGCCCGCGCTCTGGCGGCCGTCCTGCGCCGGCGGCGGGTCGTAGGCGATGAACGACCCGCGCGCGTCGCCGCGCAGCTCCCAGGTGTCGTCGCCGATCGGTCGGGCGCCGAGCAGCTCCTCGAGCACCGCCGCGCTGTAGGCGGGCATCGCGCTGTAGGCGCGCACGCCCTCGAAGCCTTGTAGCGCCATGTCGCGCGCGATCTCGGGGTGGTGGGCGGTCATCGGCTCGTCGCCGCTCGTGCTGACGACCAGCTCGTGGTCGAGGCCCTCGAAGTCGGCGAAGCGCACGCTCTCGCCGTCGCGCGCCACCGCGACGTCGGCGGCGCCCAGGCGCTGCTCCCAGAACGCGAGCGCGTCGGGCGAGCCGACGCGCCAGACGATCCGGTGGATCATCCCGGCGCCGGGGCGGCGCGGCTTGGCGCCCGGGTACTCGAAGAAGGTCAGCTCGGAGCCCGGGCGCCCGCGCTCGTCGGCGTAGAAGAGGTGGTAGACGCTCGGGTCGTCCTGGTTGACGGTCTTGGCCACCAGCCGCAGGCCGAGGACGCGCGTGTAGAAGTCGACGTTGGCGGGCGCGTCGCCGGTGATCGCCGTGATGTGGTGGATGCCGTCGAGGCGCATCAGTGGCCGATCGTCTTGAAGCTGATCGTCTCGCAGTGGCGGATCTTGTAGCCGGGCTTGCTGCGGTGGCTGATGAACAGCGTGTCGCGGCCCGCGCCGCAGTCGATGCTGCCGCGACCGAAGTGCGCGTGGATCGTGTCGTTGTCGGCGCCCGCGACGATGACGTTGCGCCCGTGGCTTGCGTAGATGAAGTCCGCGCCGGCGCCGCCGTAGATGTGATCGACCTGCGCCGTGCCCTGGCCCGAGGGCTTGTAGTCGCCCCAGAGCACGTCGGCGCTGTCGCGGCCGTAGAGCGTGTCCGAGTCGTGGCCGCCGAGCAGCTCGTCGCTCCTGCGCGTGCCGCGCAGCGTGTCGTCGCCGTCGTTCTTGTTGATCTTCAGGACCCCGTCGATCTTCGGCCAGCCCTCGTGACTGGTCTGCGCGTGGGCGGCCGTGGCGCCCAGCGCGACGGCGCAGGCGACGATGGCGGCGGTCGATGTGCGTCGCATGTGCATGGGTCTACCCACGTGGAACGTAGCGACGCAGCGTTGCCGGCGCTCCTTCGGCGACCGTGATGAAGCTGCGGCCGCGACGATCGAGCGCGAGCGCCTCGCCCTGACCCTCGCCCAGCAGCGACGTCGGCGAGACGCACGGCGCGCGCGCGAGCGTCGTGGTGAGATGCTCGCGGCCGCGGCGCCGCCACACGGCGACCGTGCCGTAGCCGCGCACGGCGACGATGCGCCCGTCGGCACTGACGTCGCCGCCGGTCGCGAAGGACACGCCCGCGACCGGACGCGGCGCGCCGAGCGTCGCCTCCGATCCCGCCGGCAGCCGCGCCGACGTGCGATAGGCGCTGGCGCCGCCCACCGTCTTGGTCACCACGATCAGGTCGCCGCGCTGCGGATCGACGAGCAGCGTCTCGGCGTCGTGGGGCCCATCGGGGTAGTGCAGGCGCAGGCGCTCGGCGGGCGCGGTGGCGGCGTCGCCGGCGCGCGGCTCGCGCACGCGATAGACGTCGATCGAGGAGCGGTCGCGGTCGTTGTCGCCGATGTCGCCGATGTAGAGCAGCGGCCCAGGCCCGGCGGCGATGTCCTCCCAGTCGACGGCCTGCGCGCCGGTCACCGTGGGCTTCGCGGCGACGCGGCCATCGGTGCGCAGGCCGTAGAGGCTCGGGCCGGCGCCGGAGTCGTCGTGGCTCCAGAGCAGATCGGCCCGCGAGGGGCTGCGGACCAGCCCGCTGAGCTCGTTGGCCGACGGGTCGGCGACGCGGCCGGTCACGCGCACGCGCAGCGCGCCGCACAGCGCGGGCGGGCGGGCGGCGGGCTGCCGCGCGGCTGGAGCGGGCGCGGGTGGCGGCGACTCCGCGCGCGACCCGCAGCCGGCGAGGCCGGCGAGCAGCAGCGCCGCGATCACTCGGTGAGGACGAGTGTCGCGAAGAGGTGCTCGAGCGTCTCGGCTGGGTCCTCGCACAGTCCGGTGTGGATGGCCGACGGCTGGATGATCGTCGAGGCCGGCGCCGTCAGCCAGCCGAAGCGCTCGGAGGGGCTCAGCCGCGCCAGCGGCCCGGCGGACGGATCGCCCTCGGCGACCGCGACGAGCGCTTCGAGCGCGGGGCGCACCTCGGCGGGGTCAAGCCACGGGGCCAGGGCGGCCAGGCGGCGCTCGTCGAGCGCGACGCGCGCGCCGACGAACCGGCGCTGGGGGCACAGCAGCGCGACGCCGACGTTGAGGCACTCGCCGCGCTCGATGCTCGGGACGACGCGCAGGATCGCGTACTGGAAGGCGCTACGCGCGGGCACGCTCGGCCTCCTGCACGAACGGGCGCGGCGCTTGCAGCCGCTCGCCGAGGAACGCCGCGAGGTCCGCGCGCCGCGCCGCGGGCTCGGCGCCGAGCCAGCCGTCGGGCACGAGCGCGGCGGCGCCGGGGATCGCCTGCAGCGCGCGATCGGCGAGCCGCTCGTCGGCCGCCGCGATCGGCCCCGCGCCCGCCAGCAGCACGTGGTCGGCGATGTGGCGGAACGGCGCGCGCGCCGAGTCGGCCAGCGGGACGTCGCCGTGCTGCAGGTAGAACGCGGCGCCGTGGTCGATCAGCCACGTGCGCCCGTGCCAGACGAGCAGGTTGGGATTGCGCGGCGTGCGGTCGACGTTCATCACGAGCGCGTCCAACCAGACCACATCGGCGGCATACGCGGGATCGACGTCGCGCACGGCGGCCGGGGTGAACGGCAGCGCCCCGGGCAGGAAGTCGACGCCGAGGTTCGTCCCGGCGCTGGCCGTCAGCAGCTCCTGGATCTCGACGTCGGGCTCGGCGCGCGGCAGCTCGGGGTCGAGCTCGGCCAGGACGAGCTCCGGCACCGCCAGCCCGAGCGCCCGCGCCAGCTCGCCCGCCAGGACCTCGGCGACGAGCGCTGCCGGACCTTGGCCGGCGCCGCGGAACTTGACGACGTAGAGGCCGTCGTCGTCGGCCTCGACGAGCGCGGGCAGCGAGCCGCCCTCGCGCAGCGGCGCGACGTAGCGGGTGGGCGTGACGCGGCGCAGCGCATCGGGCACGCGCGTCAGCTTGCCCGATCGGCGGCCGCCAGGGCGATGAGCTCGACGCAGGCGTCGAGCGAGAGCACGGTGGAGTCGATGATCAGGTGGTAGAGCGTGGGGTCGCGCGCGTCGGCGCCGTAGAACTGGTGGACGTAGGTCTCGCGCGCGCGGTCGGTCTCGCGCATGTGGCGCTCGGCGGTCGCGCGATCGATGCCCTCGCCGGCCATGCCCTGGGCGAGGCGGCGCTCGGGCGGGCCGTCGAGGCGCACGTGGAGCGCGCCGGGCTCGTCGCGCAGCACGATCGCCGCCGCGCGCCCGAGGATGACGCAGCCGCCCGCCGCGCGCTCGCGGATGACATCCTCGGTGCAGCGCAGGTAGGAGCGCTCGTCGACGATGTCGGGTGCCGGGGTCGCTCCGGCGAACGTCTGCGCGGCCGGGGCGAAGCGCAGGAGCAGGCGCTCGAGCACGCTGCGGACGGCCTCGTCGTGGGCGAGCGCGTCGGCGAGCGGGACGGCGAGGCGCTCGGCCACCGCCGTCGGGATCGCGCGATCGAGGAACGGCAGGCCCAGGCGCTCGGCCAGGCGCGGCCCGACGCGGCTGCCGCCCGCGCCGTAGGACGCCGACAGGGTGACGACGGTCATGGCGCGATCGGACGCCGCCGCCGCTGGTGGCCGCCGGTGCTTGGCCACTTGCACGACAAAACTAATGCTGTTAGCATTATGACTATGATCCCTAGCACGATCACCCGAATCTCCCGTTTCGGCTTCGTCAATGCCTACCTGATCCACGAGGACGACGGCCTCACCGTCGTCGACACGATGATTCCCGGAAGCGCCAAGTCGATCCTCGGCGCCGCCGAGCGCCTCGGCGCTCCGATCAAGCGCATCGCGCTCACCCACGCGCACGGCGACCACATCGGCTCGCTCGACGCGCTCGCCGAGGCGCTGCCCGGGGTCGAGGTGCTGATCTCCGAGCGCGACGCGCGGTTCCTGACCAAGGACATGTCCCTGGACCCCGGCGAGCCGCAGACCAAGCTGCGCGGCGGCTACCCCGGCGCCAAGACGCGCCCGACGCGCACGCTGCGCCACGGCGACATGGTCGGCTCGCTCGAGGTCATCGCGGCGCCCGGGCACACGCCGGGCCACGTCGCCTTCCTGGACCGCCGCGACGGCACGCTCCTGGCCGGCGACGCGTACACGACGCTCGGCGGGGTCGCGACGACGGCGAAGCCGCCCGTCCGCTTCCCGCTGGCCGCGATGTCGACTTGGAACCGGCCGACGGAGCTCGAGAGCGCCCGCGCGCTGCGCGCGCTCGAGCCGACCCGCCTGGCGCCGGGGCACGGCAAGATCGTCGACGAGCCGCTCGCCGCCATGGACAGGGCGATCGCGAAGGGCGCGTAGTGCCGCGCATGGGCCTGGACGCCGGGCGTGTCGTCGACGCGGCGGCGACGATCGCCGACGCCGACGGGCTGGCGGCGGTGACCCTGGCCCGTGTCGCCGGCGACCTCGGGGTGCGCGCGCCGTCGCTGTACAACCACGTCGACGGGCGCACGGGCCTCATCCGCGCCGTCGCCCTGCAGGCGATACGCGAGCTGACCGCGGCACTGCGCGACGCCGCCGTCGGGCGCTCGGGCCCCGACGCGCTCGCCGCCACCGCGCGCGCGTACCGCGACTACGCGCGCGCCCATCCGGGGCGCTACGCGGCCACGGTCACCGCGCCCGCGCCCGACGACGCCGAGCACCGCGCGGCCGCGGGGGAGACGGTCGACGTCGTGCTCGCCGTGCTGCGCGGCTGGGACCTCGACGGCGACGAGGCGATCCATGCGGCGCGCACGTTCCGCAGCGCGATCCACGGCTTCGTCGTGCTCGAGGCGGCCGGCGGCTTCGGCATGAAGCTCGACCTCGACGAGTCGTTCGAGCGCGTCGTGGCGACCCTCGCCGCCGGGCTCGGCGGGGCTAGAGGTCGATGACCACGAGGTCGGCGCGCCGCCGCGCCAGCGCCTCGGTCAGCACGCGGCGGTGGCAGACGGCGGGGTCGGCCTCGAGGCACAGCAGGGCGGTCGGCGGCGCGGCGGCCAGCTCGCCGGCGAGCGCCTCGACCGCCTCGATCGCGGTCGTCTCGACGTGGTCGCGGTAGGCCGCGCGCGCCTCGGCCGTGTGCCCGGCGCGAAAGAGCGCGCGCAGGTCGGGCGGCGTCCCCAGCGCGCGGCGGCTCTCGTACGCGATCCCGTGCTCGGCGAGCAGATCGGCCAGGCGCGTCTTCGACATACCCGGCCGGCGCGACTGCGGGCGGAAGCGCACGTCGATCACGCGCCGCACGCCGGCGGCCCGCAGCTCGGCCACCAGCGCCTCGGGCAGGAGGCGTTCGTAGCCGATCGTCCACAGCCGCGTCACCGGGCCGAGCTTCGCACGACATTAGGATCCGGCGCCATGGACTACCGCCAGCTCGGCCGCTCAGGCCTTCGCGTCTCGACCCTCACGCTCGGCACCATGAGCTTCGGCGACGCCGGCGAGGGCGCACCCGTCAGCTCCGTCGACCTCGCCGGCGCGCGCCGCCAGATCGACCTCTGCCTCGACGCCGGGGTCAACCTCATCGACACCGCCGACGTCTACGCCAACGGTCGCTCGGAGGAGATCGTCGGCGAGGCCCTGCAGGACAAGCGCGACCAGGTCCTGCTGGCCACCAAGGCGCGCATGCCGATGGGGGAGGGCCCCAACGACGCCGGCCTGTCGCGCCACCACCTGATCGCCGGCTGCGAGGCGAGCCTGCGCCGGCTGCGCACCGACTACATCGACCTCTTCCAGGTCCACGAGTGGGATGGGCAGACGCCGCTGGAGGAGACGCTCGACACGCTCGACACGCTCGTGCGCTCCGGCAAGGTGCGCTACGTCGGCTGCTCGAACTACTCCGGCTGGCAGATGACGAAGGCGCTGGGCATCTCCGACCGCCTCGGGCTGCAGCGGTTCGTCAGCCAGCAGATCTACTACTCGCTGCAGGCGCGCGACGCCGACTACGAGCTCGTGCCGGCCGCCATCGACCAGGGCGTGGGCATCCTCGTCTGGAGCCCCCTCGCCGGCGGCCTGCTGTCGGGCAAGTACCGCCGCGACCAACCGGACCCCGAGGTCGGCCGCCACCTCCACGACTGGGACGAGCCGCCGATCCGCGACCAGGAGCAGCTCTACGACATCGTCGAGGTGCTGGTGGACGTCGCCGAAGCCCACGACGCCTCTCCCGCCCAGGTCGCGCTGGCCTGGCTGCTGGGGCGGCCCGGCGTGACCTCGCTGGTCATCGGGGCGCGCAACGAGGAGCAGCTCACCGCCAACCTCGCCGCGGCCGACCTCGAGCTCTCAGACGACGAGCGCGCCCGCCTGGACGAGGCCAGCGCGCCGCCGCTGATCTATCCGCACTGGCACCAGCTCAAGACCGCGTCCGATCGCCTGGGTGCGGCGGACCTGGCGCTGCTCGGCGATCGCGCGTGGGGCGCTACGCGCGCGCCGCTTTGAGGACCTTCTTGGGCGGGATCACGAGCAGGCGCCATTCGCGCTTGTCCTCGCGCTCGGCGTAGCCGAGCTGCTCGAGCCGCTTGCACACCACCGCGCAGTTCTTGCACCGCGGCTTGTCCTTGCAGCAGCGCTTCTTCGCCTTGATCCTCCCCATCGTTAGGGGAGCCTAACGCATTTCCGACGCGTTGTGTCGGACTTCTGTCACGCGCTCGCCGCGAGCCGCGCGAGCGGCTGGCCCCAGACGTCGAGCGCGAGCGTCGGCGGCGGGACCTTGTAGCCGATGTCGAGGCTGACGCCGATGTCGCCCAGCGCCCACTTGGCGAAGGTCTCGGCGAAGCGCTCCTCGCGGTTGGCGCAGGCGCCGAGCCGGCCGTCCTCGCAGCCCCAGCCAGCCGGGATGCCGGCGTCCATCGACGCGACGACGTCGTCGGTGAGCAGGGCGTGGTCGACGACGTGGCCGAGCTCGTGCAGGACGGTGCGCGCGATCCCGCGCTGCCCGTAGCGGGTGGCGACGAGGCCGAGGTCGACGGTGACGCGGTAGCCGGGCTCCTCGTCCTCGGTCAGGCCGATCGCCCCGGCCATGCCGGTCGGCCCGACGTGCACGTCGACGAGCCCGTCGACCAGGCCGATGACGCGCCGTGCCTCGGGACGGGCGACGGCGACCGCGTCGAGGAAGAGCTGGCGGTCGGCGGGCGCGGCGCTGGGATCGAAGTGGAAGGTCGCCCGGCGGGCGGCGTCGGGCAGCAGGCGTGCGCCCGACCGCTGCGCGGACGCCGCGTCGAGGCGATAGCGCGCGCCGGCGACCTCGGCGGGCGCGGCGCCGCGCTGCGCGCGCGGCGAGCCGACGACGTTCAGCAGCGCCACGAGGCCCACGATCGCGAGCACCGGCAGGTAGATCCGCGGCGACAGCTGCATCGTGCGGCTCACGCCGCCGCGGCGAGGTCGTCGCGCTCGAGCGCCAGGAGCGCGTCGACGACCGCCGCGTCGAACTGGGTGCCGCGGTGGCGCACGAGCTCGGCGAGCGCCTCGTCGCGGTCGAGCGCACGCCGGTACGGGCGGTCGAGGATCATCGCGACGAAGGCGTCGGCGACGTGGATGATGCGGCTCTCGACCGCGATCTCCTCTCCGCGCAGTCCGGCCGGGTAGCCCGAGCCGTCGACGTGCTCGTGGTGCTGGGCGACGAAGCGGGCCGGCTGGTCGAGGCCCCACGCCCGCAGCAGCTCGGCGCCGACGACGGGGTGGGTCTGCACGACGCGGAACTCGTCGGCGTCGAGGCGGCCCGGCTTGTTGAGGATCTCGTCGGGGACGCCGATCTTGCCGATGTCGTGCAGCTTGGCGGCCGTGCGCAGCACGCCGAGGCGCTCGTCCTCGATGCCGAGAGCGCGCGCGAGCTCGACGGCGATCGTCGCCACCTGGACGCTGTGGACGACTGTGTCGGGGTCGCGGTCGTGCAGGAGGGCGAGGTGGGCGTGGCGGTCGCCGGTCTCGGTGCTGGGTGCCTGCTCGGCGCCGGCCACCGTCGTGCGGTTCTTGCCGGCGCGCTTGGACACGTACAGCGCGGCGTCGGCCTGCGTGAGCAGGTCGTCGCGGGTGACGCCGTGGGCCGGGAAGCTCGCGACGCCGAGGCTGATCGTCACCGGCAGCGCAGCGACGACCGCGCCGACGCTGCGGCGCAGGCGCTCGGCGACCGGAAGCGCATCGGCGTGGTCGAGGCCCGGAAGCACGACGCAGAACTCCTCGCCGCCGACGCGGAAGACGCTGTCGTGGGCGCGGACCTCGCGGCGCAGCGTGTCGGCGACGAAGCGCAGCGCGTCGTCGCCGGTCTGGTGGCCGTAGAGGTCGTTGATCTGCTTGAAGTCGTCGATGTCGGCGAGCACGACGCTGAACGGCTCGCCGCGGCCCGTCTGCTCCTCGAGCACCTCCTGGAAGACCCGGTGGCCGAGCAGGCCGGTCAGCGAGTCCTGGCGCGCCTGCTCGCGGCTGCGCTCGTAGAGCAGCGCCTTGTCGACGGCCATCGCGGCCAGGCCGAGGAGGTGCTGCAGGCGCTCGCGCGCCTCCGAGCCCGCGGGCGGCGCGCCCTTGACGGTCACGCAGCCGACGGGCTGGCCGGTCGTCTCCAGCGAGAAGCGCGCCCAGCCGGGCGCCGTGAGCACGTCGGCGCCGGCGTCGCACCCGCAGCGCGCCACGGGGACGTGCTCGCCCTCGCGCGCGACGAGCACGACGCTCGCGGCGACGGGCACCTCGCTGACGAGCATGTCGGCGACGCGCTGTGCCACGCGGCCCAGCTCGAGCGTGCTCGCCAGCTGGGCCGTGAACTCCTGCATGCTGCTGACGCGCTCGAGCTGGCGGCGCATGCGGCTGTGCAGCAGGCCGTTCTCCATCGCCAGGGCGATGCGGTAGGCCATGGCGCGCAGCTCGATCTCGTCGCTGCGCTCGAACGGCGCCGGCGCCCGGCGGATCAGGAGCATGAGGCCGAGCGACTCGTCGCCGACCGGCAGCCGCGCCCACGCGACGTGCGCGGCGCCGTAGCGCTGCAGCCAGCGCGGGACCGGGACGTCGTCGGCGGCGCCGATCAGCACCGGCGCGCTCGGCGTCAGGCGCTCGAGCCCCTCCAGCGCGAAGCGGCCGTCGGGAACGTCGGCCTTGCGCACGCCCCAGTGCCCGGCGACCTCGATCGAGGTGTCGGCGCCGAGCAGCAGGATGGCGATGTCTGCCGAGAACACCTCGGCCACCTCGACCGCCGCGCGCTCGACGACCGTGTCGAGGTCGGCGTCGTGGCCGAGCACCGAGATGACCTGGCTCAGGCGCGTCGCGCGAGCCAGCGTCTGGGCGGTGAAGCGCTCGGCCGACTCCAGCCGCTCGCGCAGCTCGCCGTTCTCTGCCCGAAGCCGCGCGAGCTCCCCGTCAGGACCGGTGTCGGGGCCCGCCGGGAACATCAGAGGACGAGCAGCGCCACGCTGGAGTTGTGGATGCCGGTCGAGCCGGTCACGCGCGCGAACTCGCCGCACGTGTAGAAGCCGCCCGCCGGCACGCCGCCGAGGACGCCGGCGATGACGTCGACCTCCTCGGCCAGGCGCTCGCGCAGCAGGGGCGCGCGCGTGCAGCACGAGAACACGAGCGCCAGGCGTGCCGGCTGCTCGAGCTGGTCGGCGGCCGCCTCCGCGGCGCGGCGCGCGCCCTGCAGCAGCGACTCCTCGTCGCTGGCCATGACCTGCACGACGGTCTGCTCGGGGACGCCGGTGGAGAAGACGATCCCGCCGCCCTCCACGGTCTGGTGGACCTGGCGCAGGTCGTAGCGGCCGTGGGCGTTCGGCAGGCCGATCGGGCGCTCCATGCACTTCTCGCCGAACGAGCGCGCGTCCTCCTTCAGCGCTGCGCCGCGCTCGGAGACGTAGGCCTCGAGCGCGGGGCGCCCGTCGAGCTCGTAGATGACCGCGCCCTCGGCGCGGGTGACGAGCATCGGCTTGCCGAACGGCCGCCACCCGTGGTCGACGGAGACGGCCATCGGGGTGGGGGAGTTGATCCAGACGGCGACGAGCCCGTTGGAGAGCACGCGCCCCTCGCCGAAGGTGTACGTCGCCTGCCAGTGCAGGTCGTCGCCGGCGGCGCCGCCGACAAGCGGGACGATGGCGCTCGTGACCTCGTAGGCGCCGCGCGCCATCTCGCGCTGGTCGGGAGTCAGGCCGTCGCACAGCAGCATCAGGACGGAGTGCTCGAGCTCCTCGCCGGCACGGTCGCGCGCACTCTCGGCCGCCAGGCGCGTGCAGCCGGCGATGTCGGCGTCGTCGCGCTCGAGGTGGCAGACGCCGAAGGACAGGCCGTCGGCCGCCGCGATGTAGGCGGCGACGCACCCGAACTGCAGCTGCGCCTCGCCGGTGAACGCGCCGACGGTCGTGGCGCCGACCACCGCCGCGGGGCCGGCCTCGTCGAGCGCGGCCCGGTGCAGCGCTTCGAGGTCGTAGCCGGCGGAGGGGAAGATGATGACGAGGTCGCCTTCAGCGGGAACACGGCCCGCCAGCGCGCCGCGAACGGCCTCGCGCCCGGCGGTCTGCGCGTCGTCGTCGGCGCTGTGGCCGAAGCCGCCGAGCCGCGTGTCCTCGAGGGTCTGGATGTCCGTGCTCATATGTGCGTACGGTCGGCGCTCATCTGAGGCGACTTGAGCCCAAAGCTCCGTAATACGGCGAGTTTTCGAAGCGGCGGGGGGCGGCCCGGGCGCGGCATGTTCACACGACCGCCGCGCCTACCGCCTAACACCGCGCCCGATCCCGAGCCCGACTTCGTGGCGATCGTGCTGCCCGCGCTGGCCATGCCGTCGACCGACCCCGCGCTCTCGCCCGAGGAGCGCGGCCTGCTCGGGCGGCTCAACGAGCAGCGCGCGATGGCGGGCGCCGGCGCCATGACCGCCTCCGATGCGCTCGACGAGGCCGCCGACGGCTACGGACGCATCCTGCACGGAGATCCGTCGGCGACCGACGACCACGGCCGTGAGATCCTGCCGCCCCGATGCTGTTCTATGAGCCACATCTGCGCGACCGGTCGCTACTGCCGCACGACCCGTTCAAGGCGGCGATCGCGCCGCGCCCGATCGGCTGGGTGTCCACGCTCAGCGCCGACGGCGCGGTCAACCTCGCGCCCTACAGCTTCTTCAACGCCGTGTGCGGGGCGCCGCCGATGATCGCCTTCTCCAGCGAAGGGCTGAAGGACTCCGCCGCCTTCGCCATGCAGACGCGCGAGTTCGTCTGGAACATGCCCACCTGGGAGCTGCGCGAGGCGATGAACGCGACCTCGGCGGCGATCGAGCGCGGCGTCAACGAGTTCGACCACGCGGGCCTCGAGATGGCGCCGTCGCGGATCGTCGCGCCGCCGCGCGTCGCCGCCAGCCCGTGCGCGCTGGAGTGCAAGGTCACCGACACCCTCACGCTCACCGACCTCGACGGCAACCGCACCGACCGCCACCTCGTCGTCGGCCAGGTCGTCGGCGTGCACCTCGACGAGCGCTTCGTCAAGGAGGGCATCCTCGACGTCGCGTCGATGCGCCCGATCGCGCGCTGCGGCTACACGGCCGACTACACGGTCCTCGACCGCCTCTTCCAGATGGAGCGCCCGCGGTAGCGGCTCGTTCCGCGGCCGTGGTGGCTGGCCAGTCGATGGCACGCGGTGGTGGGCGGCGCCCTCCGCGGTCGCTCGCGGCATTGTGCGGCCAGGGCACCGAGGGAGAGGAGCCCTGTGGTCGGGCCGCCGTCGCGTCGTGCGTCGTCGCGGGCGGCGGCGCCTGCGGGGGTGCACGATGTCTTCGCAGAGGCGCGCGTCTGGTACCGCAGAGCGCGCGTGTTTCGTGACACCCGCGCGTGTTCGCATATCGAACGTCGACTTTGTCGCCCATAGAGGCTGTTGCACAAGGGGGTCCGAAAAGCTTCGGAACCTAACGGGTGGGAGACGGATCGCGATCTATCGCTCTGACGGCGTTCTCGTCCCACTTGTCGGCCATATTCGGCCGCCCTGAGCATGGGTCGTCCCATCACAGTTCGACGCACCGGATCTGTGGGTGGGTTGTGCAACAGCCTCATATCGCGACAAACTCGACACTCGGCGTACGGAGCGCCGGTGGGGGCGGGCAAGGTGTTACGAAACACACACGGCGCGCCCGCCCGCGCCGAGCGGCCGCGCGCCGCCCACAGCGGCCGCGCCACGCGGAGCGGCTTTTCCTCTCGGTGCCCTGGCTGCGAACCGCCGCGAAACCCGACGCGGACAGCGACAGAAGCGCCGGCCCGCAGCTCGGTGGAGATCGTCGATCCCCGAGCGCTCACGTCGAAGTAGCGATCCAGGCGAGCCGCCAACGGCGAGCCGCCGGACGGTGCGACGGTGCTGGTTGCCTCCATGCGCGGAGATCATCGCTCGCGCCGCGGCGGAATCGAAAGCGGCGGCGAAGCGCGGGCTCACGGACGGGTTTCGGCGTGGCTGGCCCGGGGCATAGGGCTTTCGGGTCCTTTCTATTGCTTTCGCACCCTTGCGGTGTGACGGAGGTGCATCGTGGGCACGCGTTCCGGCATGGTGGTGGCGGCGACGATCCTGGCGTGGGCGCTCGCCACCGCGCCCGCACCCGCGCAGGCGCACGCGCCCGCGCGCAGCAGCGACTTCGACAAGGGGTGGCGGTTCGCGCTCGTCAACCGGACGGGCATCACCGACCCCACCGGGGCGTTCGCCAACGCCCAGGATCCGTCCTACGACGATGCTTCCTGGCGAGCGCTCGACCTGCCGCACGACTGGAGCATCGAGCTCGACCCGACCGACGCGCCGGGGAGCGGGACCAACTCGGGCACGGGCTTCCTGCAGGGCGGCCTGGGCTGGTACCGCAAGACGTTCACGCTGCCGCGCTCGCTGGCCGGCAAGCAGATCTCGGTCGACTTCGACGGGATCTACATGGACTCGTCGGTCTACGTCAACGGCCAGCTCGCGGCCAGTCATCCCTATGGCTACACGGGCTTCGCCGTCGACCTCACCAAGCTTGTCCACCCCGACGGCAGGACGCCCAACGTCATCGCGGTGAAGGTCCAGAACCAGCTGCCCAGCAGCCGCTGGTACTCGGGCAGCGGCATCTACCGCAACGTCCATCTCGTCGTCACCAACGCCGTCCACGTGGCGCGCCACGGCGTCTTCGTCACAACGCCCGACCTCGAGCACACGATCACGTCGGGCTACGCCGACGTCCACGTGCAGACCGACGTGGTCGACGACGGCCAGGACGTCACCGTCCTCAACGAGATCCGCGACGCCCGCGGCCACGTCGTCGCGGCGGCGCGCGGGAGCGACCTGCGCCTCGGCACCCGCACCTCTGGTCCACCGACGACCCCTACCTCTACACGCTGCGCACGAAGCTGCTGGCCGGCCACCGCGTCGTCGACAGCGTCGACACGCGCTTCGGCGCCCGCTGGGTCACCATCGATCCCAACGGGGGCTTCTTCCTCAACGGCAGGTACATGAAGATCTACGGCGTCGACCTGCACCACGACGAGGGCGCGCTCGGCTCCGCGATCAACCGCGACGCGCTCATGCGCCAGATGAAGCTCATGAAGAGCATGGGCGTCAACGCGTTCCGCACGTCGCACAACCCGCCGTCGCCGGAGATGATCGACGTCTGCCAGGAGCTCGGCATCGTGATGATGGTCGAGGCGTTCGACACCTGGCGCACGCCGAAGGTCAAGTTCGACTACGGGCGCTTCTTCGACGCCAACAGCGACGCCGACATCAAGGAGATGGTCGACGAGGCCAAGAACTCGCCCGCCGTCGTGCTGTGGTCGATCGGCAACGAGATCCCCGACTCGACCTCCGTGACGGTCGGCCTGCCGATCGCCAAGCGCCTGATCGCCGACATCCAGTCGATCGACACGACGCGGCCGATCGTCATCGGCTCCGACAAGTACCGCAGCGTCCCGAACCCGGGCTCGGGGGCCGACCAGATCCTCGGCCTGCTCGACGGCCTGGGCCTGAACTACAACACCGCCGCGTCGGTCGACGCGCTCCACGCGCGCTACCCGACGAAGTTCCTCTTCGAGTCCGAGTCGTCGTCTGAGACCTCGACCCGCGGGGTCTACCAGGACCCCGACTACCTCAACACCGGCGAGAACTACACGCCCGGCAAGCGCGCGACCTCGTCCTACGACAACAACCTGGCCTCGTGGACGATGAGCGGCGAGTACGGGCTGAAGAAGGACCGCGATCGCAAGTACTTCCTCGGCCAGTTCCTGTGGTCGGGCACGGACTACATCGGCGAGCCGACGCCCTACAACGTCTTCCCGGTCAAGGCCTCGTTCTTCGGCGCCGTCGACACCGCCGGCTTCCCGAAGGACATGTACTACCTGTTCAAGAGCCAGTGGACGACCGCGCCGATGGTCCACCTGCTGCCGATGAACTGGACCGACCACGAGCCGGGCGAGCCGGTGTCGGTCTGGGCGTACGCCAACGTCGACACGGTCGAGCTGTTCCTCAACGGCCGCTCGCTCGGCGTGCGCCGCTTCGACCACAAGACGACGACCTACGGCCGGCCGTACCTCGAGACGACCGAGGCGACCGGTGACGACAAGACCGTCACGTCGGGGCCGTTCCCCGGCAGTTACACGAGCCCCAACGGCAGCGCCGGCAAGCTCCACCTCACCTGGACGGTGCCGTTCGCGCCGGGCAGGCTCGTGGCGATCGCGAGCCGCGACGGGCGCGAGGTCGCGCGCGACGAGGTCGACACGGCGGGGGCGCCGGCCACCGTCCGCCTGACCCCCGACAAGCGCGCGATCGCCGCCGACGGCCGCTCGCTGTCCTACGTGACCGCCGACGTGGTCGACGCCAACGGCGTCGTCGTCCCCGACGCCGACAACGAGCTGTCGTTCAGCGTCGGCGGCGGCCGGCTGGCCGGGACCGACAACGGCCGCGAGGAGAGCGCCGAGAACTACAAGTCGCCCGACCGCGCGGCGTTCAACGGCAAGGCGCTGGCCATCGTCCAGTCCACCGAGCGGCCCGGCCCCATCACGGTCACGGTCGGCTCGCCCGGGCTGCGCCCGGCGTCGACGACGATCCACGCGGGCCACGGCGGGCACGCGCGCAAGGCCGCCCCGCGGCGCGACCACGCGAAGGCGCGCCAGACCGCCCCGCCCACGGCCGACGCGAGCTTCTCGGGCGCGCCCAACACGCTGCCCGCGGCGATGCTCGACGGCGTCACGACCTCGGGCGGCTGGTCGAACTTCTACAACAAGGCCGCCACGGCGCTGCTGCCGGCGATCAGCAAGGCGCACCCGAGCGAGTGGGTGTCGCTGACCTGGCCGGCGCCGCGGACGATCGCCGGCGTCAGGGCGTACTTCACGACCGACGCGCAGCGCACGCTGCCCTCGGCGGTCGAGGTCACCTACCTGGACGGCGACCGCTGGGTGCCGGTCAGCGGCCTGCACGTCGACTGGGCGACGGCCTCCAACCAGCCCACGACGATCGCCTTCGATGCGGTCAGCGCGCCGAGCGTGCGGCTGAAGCTCGTCAGCCCGCACCCGAACGAGAGCAACGGGTTCTTCCAGATCGCAGAGCTCGAGGTGCCATAGTCGCGCGATGGATCCCGCGGCCCCCGCCGAGGTTCGCCAGGAGCGCATCACCGCCCTCGTCGAGGAGCAGGGCTTCGTGCGCGTCGGCGACCTCGCCGCGCGCTTCGGCGTCTCGACGGTGACGGTCCGCACGGACCTGCAGTCGCTGGAGAGCCACGGGCGCGTGCGCCGCATCCGCGGGGGAGCGATGCCGGCCGGGGTGCTGCGCTCCGAGCGGCCGTTCGAGATCGCCGAGCAGGAGCTGGCGCGCGAGAAGGCGGCGATCGGCGCCCACGCCGCCGGCCTCGTCGCCGACGGAGACACCGTGCTGCTCGACGTCGGGACGACGACGACGGCCATCGCGCGGGCGCTCGTCGCGCGCGCCGACCTCAGCGAGGTCACGGTCGTCACGAGCGGCCTGCGCGTCGCGCTCGAGCTCGAGCGCGCGTGGCCGCGGATCTCGGTCGTCGTCACCGGCGGGACGCTGCGCCCGCTGCAGCACTCGCTGGTCAACCCGCTGGGGACCGTGATGCTCGAGCGCCTCAACGCGGCCGCCGCGTTCATCGGCTGCAACGGCGTCGACGTTCGCGGTGGGGTGACGAACATCAACCTGCCCGAGGCCGAGATCAAGCGCGCGATGCTGTTCGCCGCCCGCCGCCCGATCGTGGTGGCCGACGGCTCCAAGCTCGGCGAGGTCGAGGTCGCCAAGGTCTGCGACCTGGGCGAGGTGAGCATGGTCGTCACCGACGCGAGCGCCGACCCGACGGTCGTCGCCGAGCTGCGCGACGCCGGCTGCGACGTGCGGGTGGCGGGCTAGCTGCGCGCGCTGCGGTACTCGGCGACGAGCCGGTTGACCTCGTCGGCGCCGTCGGGCCACGCGGCGTTGATGGCGATGAACTCGCGCTGGTCGGGCGGGACGCCCTCGGCCGGGGTGATGGCCGTGACCGGGCAGACGGGCTCGCACAGCGCGCAGTCGATGCACTCGCCGGGGTCGATGACGAGCATCTCGTCGACCTCGTGGATGCAGTCGACGGGGCAGACGTCGACGCAGGAGAGGTCCTTCTCGCCGATGCAGGCCTCGTTGATGACGTAGGTCATGCCGCGGCGCGCGCGCCGGCGGGCTGCAGGTACACGCCCTGGCCGCGCAGCTCGTTGCGCAGCTCACGGACGTCGAGCGCCCTGGGCTGCGTGCCGGTCCCGGCCGCCAGCGCCGCCGCGACGCCCGCCGCCTGGCCCGTGAGCCAGCACTGCGGGATCTCGCGCATGAAGGCCTGCGTCGGCGGGTCGGTGGCGACGTGGCGCCCGCCGACGAGCACGTTGTCGAGATCGGCCGGCACGATGCAGCCGTAGGGCACCGAGATGTTGGCGAACTTGCTCGACGGCGAGGGCGAGACGCCGATCTCGTCGTCGTGGCGAACCGCGGCCCGCCACTCGTCCATCGTCATCTTGTGGGTGCCGATCAGCCGGCGCGTGTGGCGCACGCCGAGCTGCGGTGCCGAGAGCATCAGCCACGCGTGCTCGAAGCCCGGCGCGTGGGCGCGGAAGAACTGCAGGTGGGCGACCATCCGCCGGCGCGACTCGATCTCCACGGCGGTGAGATCGTCGACCTTCACGCCGCTGTAGCCGGTCAGCCGCGGCCCCATGAAGAGCGCCACGTCGTCGCTCCAGCCCACGTGCGGCGTCTCGAGGTAGCCGAGCGCCTCGTGGCCGCGCTTCATCAGCGCGCGGTGCGCCTCGGGATCGCCGCGCTTGAACGCGACCCACCGCTGGAAGTCGATGCCGCCCCACGTCCACGCGGTGTTGACGCAGTGCTGGACGTTGGCGCCCTGGCCCTCGACGTCGGACTCGTAGGGCACGCCGGCGGCGGCGCAGACGTCGAGGTCGCCGCTGGCGTCGACGACGACCTTGGCGAGGATCGCGCGGCGGCCCTGCTTGCTCTCGAAGATCGCGCCGCGCAGCTCGCGCCCGTCGGCGATGACGTCGACGACCCAGCTGTGCAGCAGCAGCCGCACGCCGGCCTCCAGCGCCATCTCGACCGACTCGCATTTCAGCCACTCGGGATCGATCATCGGCGACCACGTCACGACGTCGCGGAACGCGCTGAGGCGCTCGCGCCAGTGCGCGACGGGCTCGGGATCGGTCGAGCCCCACTGCTCCCGGGGCGCGCCGGCGACGGCGCCCTCGGGCAGCCGGTCGAGGATCTCCGAGGCGAAGCCCGTGATGATCTGCTTGCCCTCCCAATCGCTCATGCGATCGATCCAGATCACGAGGCCGCCGGTGGAGAGCCCGCCGAGGTGGTTGTAGCGCTCGACGAGCGTCACCTTCGCGCCGAGCCGCGCCGCGGCCACGGCGGCCGCGCAGCCGGCCGGCCCGCCGCCCACGACGAGCACGTCGGTCTCCTCGTGGACGGGCGTCTCGCGCGCCGGCTCGTGCACGGTGCGCTGCGGGGCGTCGTCCTCTGAGCCCGCCGGGCGCTGCGTGCCCTCGGTGAACCAGCTCTCGCGACCCAGGTGGTACTGCTCGTTGTCCAGGTGCTGCCCGCCGGCGTCGTCGTTCGCCATGGCGCGACCTATGGTGACACGACTGGGGTGTCAGGGGTCCGAACGTCGGCTGCCCGCCGCGCGACACGGCGCTAGGGTGACGCCGCCATGTGCTTCGACTTCGACTCGCGCCCGCCCGAGCTGCCCGCCGATCTCGTGCTCCCCGCGATGGCCGGCGGCGCCGCGGCGGAGCTGCTCGAGCTGACGTCGGCCGACGGGACGCGCTTGTCGGCCGCGCTCGCCGAGGCGCCCGACGGCGCGGCGCTCGGGGTCGTGATCCTCCCCGACGTGCGCGGCCTGTACCGCTTCTACGTCGAGCTGGCCGAGCGCTTCGCGCAGGCGGGCCACCACGCGATCGCGATCGACTACTTCGGGCGCACCGCGGGCACGGGCGAGCGCGACGACGACTGGGACTACATGCCCCACGTCACGCAGACGACCGTGGCGCAGGTGCAGGCCGACGCGCTCGCCGCGTTGGAGGCGCTGCGCGAGCGGACGGGCGCGAGCGCCGCGGCCACCGTCGGCTTCTGCTTCGGCGGATCGCAGTCGTTCGCGGCTGCGACCAGCGTCGGGCTCGGCCTCGATCGCGTCGTCGGCTTCTACGGCTCGCTGCGGCCGCGGCGCGAGGGCGCGCCGGCGCCGATCGAGCTCGCGCCGCAGATGCGCTGCCCCGTGCTCGGCCTGTTCGGCGGTGCCGACGAGGCGATCCCGGGCGAGCAGATCAAGGCCTTCGAGCGCGCGCTGGCCGAGGGCGGCGTCGAACACGACATCCATGTCTACCCGGGCGCGCCGCACTCGTTCTTCGACCGCAAGTTCGCCGAGCACGCGGACGCGTGCGAGGACGCGTGGCGGCGCACGCTCGCGTTCCTCGGCGACTAGCTCTTCGGGACGAACGCGACCGGCCGCAGCGGCGAGCCGCTGCCGCCCTCGATCCGCAGCGGCAGCGCCGCGAAGTACACGACGCCGGGTAGCCGGCCGAGCGCCTCGAGGTTCTCCAGGATGTAGATGTCGTTGGGCAGGAAGTACTCGAGGTGGCCAAAGGCGGCGGTCGGCTCGCCGTCGACCCACGCCATGTCGCACGTCGGCGAGTCCGAGCCGACGGCGCGCACGCCGAGGTCGCGCAGCTCGCGGCAGAGCGCCTCGGTGAAGCCCGGCGCGTTCTCGCTCCAGAACCGCACGCCGGCGCCGTCGTCGCGCAGGTGACGGTCCCAGCCGAAGTTCACGAGCACGACGTCGCCCTCGCCGACCGTCGCGCCGCGGTCGGCGGCGGCGCTGACGAAGTCGTCGAGCTCGAAGAGCTGGCCGGGCAGCCAGTCGCGATCGGAGACGTCGACGACCACCGCGCGGCCCCACAGCGCGGTCGGCGCGACGGTGTCGATCGTCGCCTCGGGCCGCTCGGCCTGCACGTGCGCCGGCGCGTCGACGTGGCAGCCGACGTGCTCGGGCAGGATCAGGGTCTGGAGGCGGTACATGTCGCGCTCGATCGTGCGCGCGTCGCGGACGACGTGGAACTCGGGGTGCGCGAAGAAGCGCGGCATGTGCGAGCGCAGAACGGGGGAGAGGTCGACCGCCTCGAGGCCGTCGACGGCGGCCGCCAGGGCCTCGACGGAGCCGGGCATCAGCGCGCGCCGAGCGCCATGCGCAGCTCGTCGAACGCCTGGCCGCTGACGCGCACCGTCACGAGGTCCTCCTGCGCGCCCGCGTAGAGGACGACCCTGCGGTCGGGCGCCCGGAAGCCGCCGAACACGTGGTGCTGCTGGCTGCGCGTCGCGCGGCCCTCCTGGGCGAGGATGTCCAGCGTCTCGGCGAGCCAGCGCGTCTGCGCGAGGCTGAACATCACCGTCCGCGCGCCGTCGGAGACGAACAGCGCACGGTTGTCGAGGTGCACGTGGGGGTCGGGCCGCTCGGCGTCGAGGGTCAGCGTCATGCGGGCAATCGTGACCTCCACGCCGGATGCGATGATGCGCGACGTGGGCCGCGCACTGCTCATCCGCTGGGCCTCGAACGTCGCCGCGCTGTTCGTGGCCGCCTGGCTGCTCGCCGGCGTGACGTACGGCGACACGTGGTGGTCGCTGCTCATCGCCGCCGCGGTCTTCACGATCGTCAACGCGTGGGTCAAGCCCGTGCTCGCGATCCTGTCGATCCCGTTCATCGTCGTCACGCTCGGGCTCTTCTACTTCCTCATCAACGTGCTGATGCTCTACGTCACCGACTGGCTGGTGCCGGACTTCGAGATCGACACGTTCTGGTGGGGCGTGCTGGCGGCGATCATCGTCAGCTTCGTCAACATGGTGCTGGGCCCGTTCCTGCCCGATCCGTACGAGAAGCAGCGCGATCGCGAGGCCGACTGGGCCTAGTCCGCCTGGAAGCAGGCGTCGATCGCGTACACGGGGTTGGGCACGGTCTGGCCGGACGTCGTCCGCATGGTCGCGCCACCCAGCGATCGCGGCCCGTTTTCCGCGGTCCAGCAGAGGTCAGGGTGGACGTTGACGTCGTAGCTGAACGTCACCGGCGTCGACGGCCCGGACTCGAAGTACTGGACCGTGCACGTCCAGTCCGATCCGGCGCCGCTGTCGCCGGACGTTCCCCGGACGCAGCGCGCCTGGGTGTCGATGTGCCAGGGCGCCGGCCGGCCCCGGAGCTCCTCGTGCCAGTCGTACCTGCGAGTGAACGCGTCCGCCACGGATTGCTCGAGCCGGTCGCCGGTGACCGCGCTGCCGGCGCAGCCCGTCGCGGCGACACAGACGAACGCCAGCACCCCGAGCGAGGCGATGCGCCGCGTCATGCCGCGAGGCTCCCGCGGCGAGACAGGGCGACGGCGAGCGCGGTCCCTCCGGTAACCGCCCACGCGACCGCCACGAGCATCGCGGCGATCAGCGGCCCGGTGGCCGCCGGGATCTCGAACAGCGGGTGCCAGGCGTCGAGCGCCGCGGACGGGAACATCGTCCGCACGAACGGCGGCCCGTCGACCAGCAGCGTCAGCTGGAGCAGGATCCCGGCCAAGGCGGGCACCAGGATCCCAACCACGGCCGAGCGAGTCGCCGCCGAGAGCGCAAGCGCGATCGTGACCCATGCGACGGCCCCGGGCAGGGTGGCCGCCCAGCAGGCGGCGATCAGCGCGTACGCGTGCCCGTCCGACAGCCGCTGTCCGGAGAGCCCCGGGAGCGGCCCGCTGCCGCCGAGCGCCAGCCCGGCCCCGGCCGTCGCGACGGCGAGCAGCGCGATGGCGAGCATTGCGCACGCAACGGCGACGAGCAGCTTGCCGACGACCAGCGCGATCGCCGGGCGCGACCGCGTCAGCAGCGTCGGCCACGTCCCGAGCCGGTCCTCGGAGGCGAGGATGTCGCCGGCCACGACGCTGCTCAGCGCCGGGAACGCCCATGAGCCGGTGACCGCGAGCGCGAACAACGGCATCGCCGGCGCCGCGGCAAGCAGCCAGCGGCCGTACAGCGTGTCCGACGGCAGCGACCCGGCGAGGCTGACGCCGCCCGCGAAGACGAACGGCGCGACCATGCACACGACGAAGAGCAGCCGCGCGTGCCATTGGCGCGCGAGCTTGTGCACCTCGACACGCATCACCGCGGCGACGTCGGCGGCGCGGCTCGCCGGCGGCGCGATCGGCGCGACGTCCGGCCGCGGAGCTGGCAGCGGCGTCGCGTCGGCGGCGAGCGCGGGGGAGACGGGATCGGCGGTCGTCAGCTCGGCGAACAGCACCCGCAGCGGCGACTCGCCCGGGACGAGCGCGCGCAGCGCGATGCCCTCGCGCCCGAACGCGACCGCCGCCGCGTCGAGGTCCTCGGTGCTGCCGGCGATCCGGACGCCGCCGGCCGCGTCGCGCTCGGCGCGCACGCCGATGTCCGCCGCGACCACGAGCGCGGCCTCGTCGTCGCTCGTCTCGGCGTGCAGGAACGTCTACCCGGCGCGCTCGCTCAGCGCGCGCGAGGCCGTTGAGGATGCCGAGCAGGAGGAGGTTGTGGCGCCCCGTGAGGTACGGGTAGAAGCGCGGATCGTCCTTGAACCCCGCCAGGCGGCCGCCGCGCTCGACCGCACCGGCGTCCGGCGCGACGAGGCCGAGAATCGAGCCGAGCACGGTCGTCTTGCCCGCCCCGTTCGGCCCGACGAGCCCGTGGATGCTGCCGGCCGCGACGGCGAGCTCGACGCCGTCGGCGGCCGTGACCTGCCCGTAGCGCTTGGTGAGACCGCGCACCAAGAGCGGCCACTCGTGGCCGGGCCGTTGCGGCCGGTCACTCGCGCGGGCGCCCGGGACGCTCTGAGCCGCGGCGCTCACGCCTGGTTGTCTATGTACGTCCCCATCCGCGCGAGGGCCCTGCCGACGTTCTGGTGGGCGCGGTATGCGGACATCGCCGTGTCCGCGCGCGCCTCCTCGTCCTCGGAGGCGTTCGGCCCGGGCAGCGGCGGCCTCGACTTGGCGCCCCACACGCTCTCCCACAGGATCCGGTCGGAGATCGCCTGCGGCACGGCGTCCGGCGTCGACCACGGCAGCGCCTTCGACAGCGCCGCGCTCGCCGCGCGCGCCGGGTTGGGCGTGTCGAGCGGGTACTCCGGCTTGATCGCGGTGTACGTCGAGAGGTCGCGATGCGACGTGAACGCGTCGTACAGCGGTGTCGCCACCGAGTCGTTGAGGCCGAGCGGCTTGAGCCCGAGGATCAGCTCGATCGAGTGCATGACCGATGCCTGGTCATAGCGGGTACCGATGACCGTTCGGTGCTTCACGTACGGCGAGATCGCGTACGCCGGCATCCGGTGCGAGTCGATGTGATCGGCGCCGTCCTGGCTGTCGTCCTCGATGATGAAGATCGCCGAGCTCTTCCAGATCCTGGAGTGGCTGATCACGTCGGCGAGCTGCCCGATGGCCCAGTCGTCGCCGTAGTTGCGGAAGCTGAGGCCCTGGCGGACCGCCTGGTCGAAGATGTAGTAGCGCGGCGGCGCGGCCACCGGGCTGTCGTCGTTGGAGATCTCGCGCCCGCGGCCGGAGTAGTTGGCGTGCATGTCGCGCTGGACGAAGTCGGTTCCGATCGCCGAGTCGGTGATCTGGTGACCGTCCTGCGACACGTCGGAGTCGGCGTACAGGTGGGTCATCAGGCCGAACTTCCGCACCAGCGCGTGCGCGTTCGGCGTGATCCCGCCGGCCGGGCCCTTGACGCCGTTGTCGTCGAAGAGCTCCAGCGACGGGTCGCCCTCGTACTCCGGGCCGAGGCTGCCGAAGATCTGGTCGTAGGTCCGGTTCTCCTTGATGACGTAGAAGACGTGCTTGATCGGGCCGTTCGGGCGCAGCGGCGTGTCCCGCGGCGGGATCTGCGCGTTGGCCGGGACCATCTGCCGGAGCGCGGTCGCGGTGTAGCCCGCCAGCGCGTTCCCGCTGGGCTCGCTGAGCACGCCGACCCGGCCGTAGAACATGTCGAGCACGTACGTGCCGAGCTTGCCCGTGGGGTAGTCGGGGTTGGGGCCCGAGCCGAAGCCCTTGCCGCCGACCCAGATGAGCTGCTTGCCCGGGGTGACCGCCACCGCGGTCGGGAACGCGGCGGTCGGGACGCGGCCGATCAGCCGCCGGCTCGAGAGGTCGACGACGGCGATGTCGTCCTCGTTCTCGTCGGCCGCGTAGAGGCGCGACCCGTCGGGCGACAGGGCGACCGCGACCGGCTCGGCACCGAGCGTGTCGCCCCTGCGCAGCGAGATGTGGCTCACCGCGTCGGTGGCCGTGTCGATCGTCGCGATCTGGTCACGGTTCGCGACCGGCACGTACACGGTGCGCCCGCCCGGGTCGATCACCAGGCTCTCGGGGTGGGCGTTGACGTTGGGGTCGGTGCGTCCGTCGGGGTTCGGGCCAGGACCGCCGACGCCGATCGTCTTGGTCACCGTGGCGCTGTCGAGCGCGATCTTCGACACGGTGCCGTCGTACTCGTTGGTCACGTACGCGTAGGTGCCGGCCGGGTCGATCGCCACCCAGCCGGAGAACTGCCCGACCTTGACCGTCTTGATCGCGCTCGTGCCCAGGTCGACGATCGCCACCGCGTCGACCTGGTTGAGGGCGACGACGAGCTTCTGACCGTCCTGGGTCAGCGCCAGACCCTGCGGCCAGTCGGTGCTCGTATCCGCCGACTGGCTGTTGCCCGGCGGCAGCTTGGGCAGCGTGATCGGATCGCCCGGTCGCCCGGCCCGTGCCCGTGTCGATGGCGTACGTATGGATCGCATCGCCGGCGTCGGCCTTCGTCGGCCCGAGGGGCGGGGTGCCGCCGCGCGGCTCGCCCGAGACGTACGCCTTGCTGCCGTCGCGGGAGATCGCGACGCCCCCGTACGCGCCCGGCAGCGCGAGCTTCTGGATCACCTTGCCGGTCGCCACCTCGATGATCTCCACCGCGTCCTGGCCGTGACCTGAGTCGATGACCCAGTAGAAGCGGCCGTCCGGGGTTACGGCTCCGCCGGTCGGAAAGTCTCCGACCGTGGTCATCCGGCCCGCGGGCCTCAGCAACCGGCCGTTGCCGGTGATCTGGTACTTCGGACCGACCCTCCCCGAGCTTCCCCCGAACAGCGCGTTCCCGGCGACCGCGGCCGCGGTGAGCATCAGCAGGGCGACCGTCGCACCGGCAGCGAGCAGCAACACGCGCGGGCGTGTCCGAGTACCCATGAGCGAGCCTCCAGATGAGCGGTTCGATCTGTGCCCCTCCCCTGCACCTGGAGGACGAGGCGGGCGCAAGCTAATCCGCGGCACGCCGGGATCCGTTGGCATTTCGTGAACTGGATCGCCGATGTTCGACGTCAGCCGATGATCCGGCGGATGCGTTTGGCCGACACCGGCTGGCGCGTTCCCAGGCCCTGGGCGAACTGGCTGACGCGCAGCTCCTCGAGCAGCCACGGGACCTCGCGCACCGCGTCGGGCAGCGGCCCGGCCTCGGCGCGGCGGCGGTAGGCCTCCTCGAGCTCGTGGATGGCGCGCATCCGGTCGCGATCGGTCGCCGGGTTGTCGGGCAGGCGCTCGATGCGCCGGGCCGCCCCGCGCAGGTAGCGCACGACGTCGGGCAGCCGCGCGACGCCGGTGACCGCGACGAAGCCGTTGTAGACCAGGCGCCCGAGTTGGCGCGCGATGTCGTCGCGGGCGTCGTGCAGCGGGGCGGCGGTCAGCGTCCCCAGGCGCCGGCGGACGTCGGCGGCGGCGTCGAGGATCTCGACGACCTGGCGCGCCGTGGCGAGGGTGGCGTCGGCCAGGCTCCCCGCGACGTGGCCGCGCAGCGTCGCGAAGCCGGCCTCGTCCCAGGCCGGCCCGCAGGCCTGCGCGACGAGCGCGTCGTACGTGGCGACGGTGATGTCGTCGAGCACGGCGGCGAGGCTCCCGTGCGGGGCGCTCGCGAGCGTCAGCTCGGCGCCGCGGCCGAGGCGGTCGCGCACGTAGCGGGCAGGGGAGGGGACGGTCAGCGCCAGCAGCCGCCGGGTGCCCGCGCGCATCGCCGCGCGCTGGGCCTGCGCGCTCTCGAGCACGCGCACGCCCACGGTCTCGCCCTCGTCGACGAGCGCCGGGTAGCCGCGCACCGCCTGGCCGGTGCCCTTCAGCGACACGGCTCGCGGCAGCGCGCCGATCGTCCACGCCGTCAGCCCATGCTGCTCCAGACGCGCGGTCGCGGCGGCCAGCTCGGCGCGCAGCCGCGGGCGGGCCTGCTCGCGCAGCGCCTCGAGGTCCTGGCCCTCGGCCACGACGCGCCCGCGCTCGTCCTCGACGCGGAAGCTCATGCGCAGGTAGGACGGCAGCCGCGACGTGTCCCACGCCTCGCGCGGGACGCGCACGCCGCGCACGGCCTCGAGCTCGCGCGCGACGGCGTCGACGAACGCCCCGCGCCGCGGCCGCACGCGCTCGACGACCTGCGCGGCGACCTCGGGCACGGGCACGAGCGGGCGGCGCAGCTCCTTGGGCAGTCCGCGGATGAGCCCGACGACCAGGTCCTCGCGCAGCGCCGGCACGAGCCAGTCGAAGCCGTCAGGGCGCAGCCCCGGCAGCGCGCGCAGCGGCACGTGGACGGTGACGCCGTCGCGCTCGGCGCCCGGCTCGAAGCGGTAGCTGAGCTGCAGCTCGAGGTCGCCCTGCTTCCAGGTGGCGGGGCGCCCGCTGAGGTCGGCGTCGGCGCTGACCAGCAGCTCGCGCGTGTAGGTCAGCAGGTCGGGGCGCGCGCGGCGCTCGTCGCGCCACCAGCGATCGAAGTGCGCACCCGAGACGACGTCGGCGGGGATCCGCTCGTCGAAGAAGTCGAACAGGACCTGGTCGTCGACGAGCACGTCGCGCCGGCGGGCGCGCTGCTCGAGCGCGTCGACCTCTTCGAGCATGCGGCCGTTCTCGGCGAAGAAGCGGTGGCGCGTGTCCCAGTCGCGCTCGACCAGCGCGCGGCGGATGAACAGCTCGCGCGAGAGCACGGGATCGATCTGGCCGTAGGCGACCGTCCGCCCGGCGACGATCGGCAGCCCGTAGAGCGTGACGCGCTCGGTGGCGACGACGGCAGCGCGGCGACGCTCCCAGCGCGGCTCGGAGTGCTCGCGGCGGACGAGGTGCCCGGCCAGCGGCTCGACCCATTCGGGCTCGATGCGGGCGACCTCGCGGCCGAACAGGCGCGAGGTCTCGACCAGCTCGGCGGCCATCACCCAGGTCGGCTGGCGCCTGGCCAGCGACGAGCCGGGGAAGATCGCGAAGCGCGCGCCGCGCGCGCCCTGGTACTCGCGGCGCTCGGGGTCGCGCAGGCCGATGTGCGACAGCAGGCCCGACAGCAGCGCGGTGTGGACCTCGCGCGGCTCGGCCGGCTTGCGGTTGATCTTGACGCCGGCCTCCTTGGCGGCCGTCCGCAGCTGGCCGACGAGGTCCTGCCACTCGCGCACGCGCAGGAAGTGCAGGTGCTCGTCGCGGCACAGCCGGCGGAAGCGGCTGCCCGACAGCTCGCGCTGGCGCTCCTCCAGGTAGCGCCACAGGTTCAGGTAGGCGACGAAGTCGGAGTGCTCGTCGGCGAAGCGCGCGTGCAGCTCGTCGGCGGCCTGGCGGCGATCGGTCGGGCGCTCGCGCGGGTCGTGGATCGACAGCCCGGCGACGATGACGATCGTCTCGTACGCGCACGCGAGGCGATCGGCCTCGAGCACCGCGCGGCCCAGGCGCGGATCGACGGGCAGGTCGGCGAGGCGGCGGCCCAGCGCGGTCAGGCGGTCCTGCTCGTCGAGCGCGCCGAGCTCGCGCAGGAGGTTGATCCCGTCGCGCACCTGGCGGCGGTCGGGCGGGTCGACGAACGGGAAGTCCTCGATCGCGCCGAGCCCGAGCGCGGCCATCTGCAGGATCACGGCGGCCAGGCTCGTGCGCAGGATCTCGGGGTCGGTGAAGCGCGGGCGCTCGTCGAAGTCCTCCCCGCTGTAGAGGCGGATGCAGATGCCGTCCGAGGTGCGCCCGCAGCGGCCCTTGCGCTGGTCGGCCGACGCCTGCGAGATCCGCTCGATCGGCAGCTGCTGGACCTTCAGCCGCGCGCTGTAGCGGCTGATGCGCGCCGTCCCCGGGTCGACGACGTAGCGGATGCCGGGCACGGTGAGCGACGTCTCGGCGACGTTCGTGGCCAGCACGACGCGGCGGCCGGGGTGCGGCCTGAAGACGCGGTGCTGCTCGGCGGTCGACAGCCGCGCGTAGAGCGGCAGGACCTCGACCTTGTCCAGGCGCCCGCTCAGCGCCTCGGCGGTGTCGCGGATCTCGCGCTCGCCGCTGAGGAAGACGAGGATGTCGCCGGAGCCCTCGCGGGAGAGCTGCGTGACCGCGTCGCCGATCGCCTCGACCTGGTCGTCCTCGGGCTCGGTGGGCGCGTAGCGCACCTCGACGGGATAGGTGCGCCCCGAGACCTCGACGATCGGGGCGTCGTCGAAGTGCCGGCTGAACTGCTCGGGGTCGATCGTCGCCGAGGTGATGATCAGCTTGAGCTCGGGCCGGCGGGGGAGCAGGCGCTTGACATAACCCAGCAGGAAGTCGATGTTCAGGCTGCGCTCGTGGGCCTCGTCGACGATGATCGTGTCGTAGCGGCGCAGCAGGCGGTCGCGCTGGATCTCGGCCAGCAGCAGGCCGTCCGTCATGAGCCGCACGAGCGTGTCGTCGCCGGAGCGGTCGCTGAACCTGACCGCGTAGCCGACGGCGTGGCCGAGCGGGACCTTCAGCTCGTCGGCGATCCGCTGTGCGACGGTCCGCGCGGCCAGCCGCCGCGGCTGGGTGTGGGCGATCGTGCCGCGGATTCCGCGCCCGAGCTCGAGGCAGAGCTTGGGCAGCTGCGTCGTCTTGCCCGAGCCGGTCTCGCCGGCCACGACGACGACCTGGTGGTCGGCGATGGCGGCGAGCAGATCGTCGCGGCGCGCGGTGATCGGCAGCTCGGCCGGGTAGTCGATCGCCGGCAGCGCGGCGCGGCGCCTGCCGATCCGCTCCTGCGCGCCGGCGACCTCGGCGGCGAGGCGCGCGATCGCATCGCCGTCGGCGCCCTTACGCAGGCCGTCGAGCCGGCGGCGCAGGCGGTGCTCGTCCCGCAGCGTCAGCTCGGGCAGGCCGGCGCGCAGGTCGGCGAGCGCTGGGGCGGACACAGCGCCGAGGATAGGCGGCGCGCCGCCCCGCGGCCGGGGCTGCGCGCCGCCTCCCGCTACGCCGCCTCGTACTCGATCTCGGCGGCCGCCGCCTCGGCCTGCGCGATCTCCTCGACCGGCGCGGCGGGCGGCCGCAGGAGCGCGAGGGTCAGGCCGACCGCCGCGATCACGAGGCCGGCGCCGATGCCGAAGGCGAGGTGGTAGCCGCTGGTGAGCGCGTTGGCGGTGCTCGCGCCGTCTCCGAGCAGGCTGTCGGTGCGCGACGCCGAGAGCGTGGCGATGACCGCCAGGCCGAGGGCCCCGCCGACCTGCTGGGTGGTGTTGACCAGCCCCGATGCCAGCCCGGAGTCCTCCTGCGTGGCAGCCGACATCGCCATCGTCATCAGCCCGGGGAAGAACAGGCCGCCGCCGAGGCCGAGCAGGAGCATCGCGGGGAGGATGTCGGTGACGTACGTCGCGTCGACGGGCGCGCGCTGGAACAGCAGCAGCCCGGCGACGATCGCGACCAGCCCGGGCAGCACGGTCGCCCGTGCGCCGAAGCGGACGATGAAGCGGGCGGACAGCCCGACCGACAGCGCCCCGATGAGCAGCGCGACCGGCAGGAAGGCGAGGCCGACCTCGATCGCGCCGTAGCCGAGGACGCGCTGCAGGTACAGGGCGCCGAGGAAGAACATCCCGAACATCCCGCCGACGGTCAGCGCCTGCACGAGGTTCGCGCCCGCGACGATGCGCGAGCGGAAGATCCGCAGCGGGATCAGCGGCGTGCTGGCGCGCGCCTCGCGCAGCACGAAGGCGCCGATCAGCGCGACGGCGATGGCGCCGAGGGTCAGCGTGCGCGCCGAGCCCCAGCCGTGGTTCTCGGTCTCGACGATCGTGTAGACGGTCAGCATGAGCGCGCCGACGATCAGGACCGCGCCCGGCACGTCCGCGCCGCGACCGAGGCCGATCCCCTCGTCGTTGGCGATCAGGCGCGACGCGAGGATGCCCGTGGCGACGCCGATCGGCAGGTTGACGAAGAAGATCCAGTGCCAGTTGATGGCCTCGGTGAGCACGCCGCCCGCCAGCAGGCCGATCGACGCGCCGCCCGCGGCGACGAAGCTGTAGATCCCGATCGCCTTCGCCTGCTCGGCCGGCTTGGGGAACATCGTCACGATCATGCCCAGGATCACGGCGGACGTCATGGCGCCGCCGACGCCCTGCACGAACCGTGCGCCGATGAGCATCTCCTGCGTCTGGGCGACGCCGCACAGCAGCGAGGCGGCGGTGAAGACGGTCAGGCCGATCGTGAACATGCGCTTGCGCCCGACGAGGTCGCCGAGGCGCCCGGCGAGCAGCAGCAGGCCGCCGAAGGCGATGAGGTACGCGTTGACGACCCACGCCAGGCTCGACTGGGAGAAGTCCAGGTCGCTCTGGATCGAGGGCAGGGCGACGTTCACGATCGTCTGGTCGAGGATGATCATGAGGAAGCCGGCGCAGAGGACGACGAGCGCGACCCAGCGGTCGCGCTCGGAGATCTGGGCCGCGCTCGCGGTCGTTGTCGTTCCGTTGCTCGAGCTGTCGGTCATGACAGGACCGTAGCAGATCGTCTTGTACGGAACTATTGCGTACGGATAGATCTGACGCGCGGGGCTATCGGCCCCCGGCGCGCGTTACGAGCGCAGCGTCAGGCGCTTCGTCGACGAGCTGCGGTTCCCCGCCGCGTCGCGCGCGGTGACCACGGCGCTCAGCTTCAGGCGCCGATCGCGGGTCAGCCGGCGCCGGGCGGCCTTCGTGAGCTGCAGGGTGACCTTCACGGTCGTCGCGCCGCGCACGGTCACCGTCTTGTGCGCCACGGTGGTCCGGCCGCGCTTGAGCGCGACCGTGATCGTGCAGCTGGCCTCGGTCGCCGGGCATCCGACGCGGACGCCGATCGTGCCGCGCTTGGATGCGCGCGCCGACGGCACGACGACGGTGATGCGGGGCGCGGTCGTGTCGGCGGCCTTGGCCGTCGAGGCCGCCGCCGCGCCGGTGGTGGCGCTCGTGCTGCTGCTGCTGCTGCTGCTCCGTCGCCGGCGGGCCGTCGATGCTGAAGGACCTGGTGACCGCTTGGCCCTTGTTGCCGGGCCTGTCGACCGCGCGGACGTCGACCGTGTGGGCGCCGGGCGCCAGGCCCGTCAGCTCCTTCGGGCTCGCGCACGCGGCGAAGGCGCCGCCGTCGACCGCGCACTCGAATCCGGCGAGGTCGGCCGCGGGGCTCGAGAAGGCGAGCGTGGCCGTCGTGCCGGTGACCTGCATGCCGTCGATCGTGGCGTCCGGGGCGTTGTCGTCGGTGTAGTCGATCTGCACGCGCTCGACGGTCGCCGGCCCGCCACCGGTGAGCAGCGCGCGGTACTGGATGTAGCGCGCGCTCGGGCTCTGGATCGCGCCGGTGAGGTCGACCGCCTGCCAGGCCGACCAGGTCGTGCCGTCGTTGCCCGAGCGCGTCTCGAAGGAGAGGTCGCCGCCCGCGCCCGTCGCGTGCAGCGAGGTCCACGCGGCGTGCGGGTCGCCCGCGTCGAGCGCGCGCGACTGGAACGTGCCGAGCAGGCCGAGCGAGTCGACGCTCACGCCGGGGCCGTCGGCGGCGACGGCGTCGCTCACGAGCGGGCTCATCTGGCTTGCGATCGCGACGGGGTGCGTGACCTCGAGGTTGCCGTCGACGTAGTACTTGACATCGGTGGCGGACCACTCGATGCGGAAGCTGTGGGGGGCGCCGGCCGTGACCGACAGCGCAGTCGTGGTCTCGGTGCCGTGCGCGGCGCGCGTGCGCGCGTACAGCGTCGAGCCGCCCGTGTTGGTGCTGATGATGGCGTACGGCGCATCGGGGTCGAACGTGGTGCCGAAGCCGACGTGCTCGAACGCGTCCTGCGCGAAGGTCGCGGTGAACTCGATCACCTGGCCGGGGTCGTAGACCTGGTTCTGCTTGACGAGCTCGCCCTGCACGAGGAGCGCGCTGGAGGCCACGGTGGCGCTGCCGGCCGGCGGCGTCCACTGCGTCTCGGTCAGGTCCGCCGGGAGGGCGGGACCGCCGTCGAAGGGCTGGGTCGCCATCGGCTGCGCGAGCTGGACCGTCCCGGGGGCGACGACCGTCGTCGCGCTCCCAGACGTTCCCTGGCTGAAGTCGGCGACGCTGTCGTCGGCGAGCGACGCCGTGGCCGCCGTGGCCACCGCCGGGCCGATGGCCAGCGTCGTCGCAGCAGCGAGAACCGCCGCAATGGAACGTCCGTGTCGCATCTACGTCTCCTTGTGCCGTTGGCCCGCGCCCGCGATCCGTCGCCGGGGGCCGCCCCTTGCCACTAGGAGAACGTTGCGAGTGCCGTCCAGCTTCCGCGCCTACGTGCGCGGCGCGCGGCGGCGCACCGGGTGCGAGCACACGACGGGCTCGGCGAGCCGCTCACTGACCAGGCGGGTGAGCGCCTCGAGGAAGACCTCGCGCTCGCGCTCGGGCAGGACGCTCAGGACGTCGGCGCGGACGCGGTCGGCAATCTCCTCGGCCTCGCGGACCTTGCGCTTGCCCGCCGCCGTGACCCCGATGACCCGCGCCCGGCGGTCCTGGGGCGAGGGCCGGCGCTCGGCCAGGCCGGCCGCCTCGAGCTCGTCGATGGTGACGACCATCGTCGTCTTGTCGAGGCCGACCATCTTCGCGATCTCGGTCTGCGTGTGGTCGCCCGACATGGCCGACGCCAGGACGCAGTGCGCCCGCGGCGAGAGGCCGAGCTGCTCGAAGGCCGCCGTCAGCTCCGTCGTGAGCGTGTAGCTCGCGCGCGACAGCAGCCAGCAGAGGTCCGCGTTGAGCGGCTGCGATTCGGGTACGGGCGGTGGCGCCAGCGCTGCGGTACTGCGACCCATGCAGGGAATGGTACCAGCGATAGGTCTGCCGTCAGACGTTCTCGTAACAGATGATCTCGCTGGCGATCTGGCCGGCGCCCGGCGCGCTACCGTGCGACGCTCGCCCGCGCCCGCGTCACGCCGCGAAAGGAGCTTCACGTGGACTGGACCCTCGGGCGCGCGCGCAGACCCCACTGATCCCGGAGGATCACACGGGGCTCGGGGGCTGGGCTGGCCGCTGACGCAGCCCCGCTGCCCGCAGCGCGGCGCTCCAGCTCCCGAACGCAAGCGTGATCGTGTTGCGCGTCGGCCACTCCGGATGCCCGTGGGCATCTCAGCTGCGAAGGCGCGCAGGACGTCGGCGTAGGCGCTTGGTGCGCGTCAGCCAGGACGGCTCGGCACCGAGGTCTTCCTCCTAATAACGCTCCATAAGATGTGTTATCGCGTATTGAAGATCGCTCGGGGATGCGCGCGCACTCAGTCCCGCAGCGGCCCCGCCACCAGCACCTTCACGAACCCCGTCTCGCTCGGCGCGACCGCGCGCGTTCCGTCGTAGGTCGCGGTCGCGCGCCAGCGGCCGACCGTCGGCGCTGTCCAATGGACCGTCGCGACGCCGGCGTGCGCGGTGGCGTGCAGCGCCCGCACGAACTGCCAGCCCGCGAGCGGGTCGAACTGCTCGAGCGTGACGGTCACGGGGCCGTCGACCGGCGGGCGCGTCAGGACGGAGACGGTCGCCGCCATGCCCGGCGCGATCGCGGCGCTGCCGGCGCCGTTGACGCGCACGCGACTCGTCGTGATCGTGCGCGAGGCCCGCAGCAGCGTGTACGGCGCGCTGCTCTGGTCGCGCGAGCGAACGGCGACGAAGAAGCGCCCCGGATGCAGGCCCTTGTGCAGAGACTGGCCGCCGCGGCCGTCGCACTGGCATCGGATGACGTCGCCCCACGCGTCGAGCAGGACGAGATCGAACGCTCCCGGCGTGCGCAGGTGCAGGAACAGCACGCTGCGGTGGGTGACGTCGAAGCGGTAGAGGTCGACCTGGTCGACGCCGCGGCCGTCGAGGCTGTCGCGCACGCGCGCGTAGTTGCGGACGAAGACGCCGGGCGCGGTGTCGTCGGCGGTCGCGCGCGCGAGCTGCAGGTGGTAGCGCTGGTTGCCGCGCGCGGCGGCGTCGGCGTGGACGACGATCGCGTAGCGCCCGCCCTGTCCGGCCCGCGGCGTGAAGAGCCGGTAGCCCTTGCAGCCCACCGACGCCGCCGGGCGCATGCCCGAGTGCGGGCGCGGCCCGTAGATCAGCGCGCCGACGCAGCCCGGGCCCGGATGCGCGATGCCGATGCGATAGCGCACGCCCTCGCGCAGGACCGCCGACCACGCCTGCGCGGTGCGCTGCGCGCGGTCGACCGTCCCGCTCACGCCGGTCGCGGGCAGCGGCGGCCCCGGCAGCGCCGGCCGCGCGGCCACGCCGACGAGCGCGAGCTCGAACGCGTCGGACGCGGAGTTGGCGCGCCGCGCGACGCGGATGAGGTAGCTGCTGCCGCGCCGCACGTCGAACGCGACGGCCGCGCGCCCGTGCCGGTCGCCGACGTCGCAGGTCAGGAAGCGCTGTTGCGAGCGCAGCCGCGCGTAGACGTCGATCGTCGCGTCGAGGTCGCCCGCGGCCGCGAGCCGGACGACCACGCGGCGGCTGACACCGGCGTCCAGCCGGTACCAGACCGAGCCGGAGCTCGCGGCGCACGGCGACGACGCCTCGACCCCCTCGACGCCCGCGCCGCGCAAGGTGCCGCCGACCGACGCGGGCAGGCGCTCGACCCGGCTTGCCGAGTCGCGATCGTCGTTTCCGGGCGCGTCCGCGGCCGCTACGGCGGGCGGCACGAGCAGCAGCGCGAGAGCCAGGAGGACGACACGTCGTGCGCTCATGACGCCCTCAACGCAGCCGCCCCGCGGAGGTGACGTGCGGATGTCAGCGGATAGAGTCCCGCCGCATGCGGGCAGGGAGAATCGCCGTCCTCGCGGCGGTCGTCGGGGCGCTCGTCGCCGCTCCGGCGAAGGCGGCGCCGCATTTCGTCGTCGGCCAGGGACAGAACCCCGGCGTCGCGGTCGATGCGGTCGGGACCGCCTACATCGGCTGGCAGGTCAACACGTACGACGACACCGGCGACGCCGTGCAGCTGTGCGTGCTGCCCGCGGGCGCGCGCGCGTGCAGGAGCCTCGCGACGATCCCGTTCCCGGGCAACGGCTACGACGTCGGGCGCGTCAGCGTGTTGCTGCCATCGCCGGGCGTCGTCCAGGTGACGGTCGGGCGCAACGTCCTGAACGTCTACGGCTACTACCTGGCGACCTCGGCCGACGGCGGCACGACGTTCGGCGCCCCGCTGCGCATCGGCGGCGACTTCGCCAAGCGCGCCGCGCTGCTGCCTGGCGGCCTCATCGCCGCCGAGGGCGACGACGTGCGCCAGCTCGGCGGCGGGGTGCTGCGCCCCGACGGCTCCGATGCGGCCAGCGACGGCGCGGTGCTCGACGAGCGCGCGCAGTTCAGCGACGTCACCGTCCAGGGCTCGGACGTCTACATCGCCGGGTCGCTGGCGGGGCCGACGACCGTCGCGCGGCTGCCCGCCGGCGCCAACTCGGGCGATCCGGCCGCGTGGCAGCGGCTGCCGGACCTGCCGGGCGGCAGCGACCCGCACCTCGCACCCGGGCCCGCTGGTCCCGCGGTGCTGCTCAACCCGCTCACGCCCGGCAAGGCCGCGCCGATCGTCCAGCACTGGACCGGCACGGCGTGGACGCCGCCGGTCACGGTCGCGCCCGACAACGCCAGCGACTCGCGGGCGCTGACCGGCGCCGGCGCCCGGCTCCTCGCCGCCTGGTCGGTCACGTCGCCCGGGCCCGGGCACCGCGTGCAGTTCGCGATGTCGCTCGACGGCGGCGCGCTGTGGTCCTCGGTGTCGACGATGGCGACCCCGAGCGACGCGCGCTACGCGCTGCAGGCGGGCATCACGCCCGCCGGGAACGGCGTCATCGTCAGCGGCGGCGCGACCGACGACGAGCCGATCGAGGTCTTCGTCGTCGATCCGCACCGGGCCAAGGTCGCTCGCGCGCGCTTCGGCGCCACGACCGTGCAGCTGCGCGCCGACGAGGGCGACTGCGTCTCCGAGACGCACCTGAGCATGCGCGTCCAGGCGGCGCGCGGCGGGCTGCTCGTCAGCCCCGGAACGGTCCTCCGGCGGGCGCACGTCACGGTGAGCCGCTCGCGCGTTCTTCACCGCTCGCGCTGGGCGACGCTCGTCGACCTGCGCGGCGCCAAGCGCACCGCGACGGTCCGGCTTGTGCCGCGCCGGGGCCACTCGCGCACGCTGCGCCTCCCCGTGCGCGCGTGCGGGCGCGCCGCCTAGCGCTTGCTATCGTCGATAACCGGAATGCCCGATCCGCTTGTGCTCAGCGTCCTCGACCAGTCCCCCATCTCGGAGGGCTCGACCGGCGCGGACGCGCTGCGCAACACGGTCGACCTCGCGCGGCTCGCCGACGAGCTCGGCTACCACCGCTACTGGCTGGCCGAGCACCACAACGGCCCGCTGCTCGCCGGCCCCAGCCCCGAGGTCCTCATCGGCCCCGTGGCGATGGCGACCGAGCGCCTGCGCGTCGGCAGCGGCGGCGTGATGCTCCCCCACTACAGCCCGCTGAAGGTCGCCGAGAGCTTCAGCGTGCTCGCCGGGCTGTTCGGCGACCGCATCGACCTCGCCATCGGCCGCGCCCCCGGCACCGACCCGATGACCACCTTCGCGCTGCAGCGCGATCGCCGCCAGGCCGCGCCCGACGACTTCCCCGAGCAGCTCGCCGAGCTGCTCGCGCTGCTCGAGGACCGCATCCCACCCGGGCACCCGTTTGCGCGGCTGTCCAAGCTGCCGGGCCTGCCGCACGCGCCCGAGCCGTGGCTGCTGGGCTCCTCGCCGCAGAGCGCGATCTGGGCCGCCGAGCTCGGCCTCCCCTACGCCTTCGCCGACTTCATCAACCCCGACGGCGCGACGATCGCCGAGCGCTACCACGCGGACTTCGTGGACTCCCAGCGCCTGGCGGCGCCGCGCCTCGCCGTCGGCGTCTCGGTGGTCTGCGCGGAGACCGACGAGGAGGCGCGGCGGCTGGCGACCAGCTCGCGCATGACGTTCACGCTGCTGCGCCGCGGCAGGCTCATCCCCGTGCCGCCGCCGGAGAAGGCCATGCGCTTCCTGGAGTCCGAGGGCCAGTCGCTCGACGGCATGCCGCGGGGGCGCCGCGCGGTGATCGGCGCGCCCGACACGGTGGCCGCCGGCCTGCGCGAGGTCGCCGCCGCCTACCGCGCCGACGAGCTCATCGTCGTCACCATCACCTACGACCACGCCGCCCGGCGACGCTCCTACGAGCTGATCGCGGAGGCGTTCGACCTCGCGGGCGCCGTCCCCGCGCAGCGCGCAGTCTCGTAACGTCCCGGCCCATGGCCGACGGTCACGCCCCCGGCGTGCGCACGAAGCCCGCGCGCTTCGTGCCGCGGCTGCACTGGGAGCTGCTCGTCTGCGGCCTGGCCGGCCACGAGCTGATCGGGCTCGACGCGGAGCACGTGCGCGACGTCGATGCGCTCTTCGTGCGCGAGATCGACGGCGTGCGCTGGCACCGCTGCCTGCGCTGCGACAGCTGGCTGCCCCTCCCCCGCCCCGCCGCGCCGGTGCGCGAGCACCCGCCCGAGCGCGGCGAGATCGAGCTGCCGCTGCGGGGCCGGCCGCTGCGCGACAAGATCGTCCTGCGCCTGATCGCCATCAACCGCGCCGTGCACTTCGTCGTGCTCGGGCTGCTCGGCATCGCGATCCTGCTCTTCGCCTCGCACCGCGAGTCGTTTCGCGACCGGTTCTACCGCGTGGTCACCGACCTGCAGGGCGGCGTGGCGGGAAGCGGCCGCGTGCACCACGGCCTGCTCGGCGAGATCGACAAGGCGTTCACCCTGCAGTCCTCGCGCCTGCACCTGTTCGCGGCGATCGTGCTCGTCTACGCGACCGTCGAGGGCATCGAGGCCGTCGGGCTGTGGTACCAGCGGCGCTGGGCGGAGTACCTGACGTTCCTCGTCACCGCCTCGCTGCTGCCCCTCGAGGTCTACGAGATCGTCACCCGCCTGTCGCCCCTGAAGATCCTCGCCTTCGTCGTCAACGTCGCGGTCGTCGCCTACCTGCTGTTCGCCAAGCGCCTCTTCGGGCTGCGCGGCGGCGCGCGCGCCGACGAGGAGATCCGCGCCGCCGACGTCGGCTGGGGCGCGCTGGAGCGCAGCGCGCCCGAGGCGGTCGCGGCCTGATGGCGCGCGTGCGCGTGGTCGCCGACGGCGCCCGCGATCGCCTGCTCGTCGACGGCCTCGAGGCGGCAGTCGTCGACCGCGACGACCCGACCCACCTCGACTTCCCCTACATGCGCTGGATCGCCGACGTGCTCGACGTCGGCTGGCGCGCGGGCACCGCGCTGCAGGCGGTGCACGTCGGCGGCGGCGGCTGCGTGCTGCCGCGCTACCTCGCCGCGTCGCGCCCCGGCTCGCACTCCGAGGCCTACGAGAACGACCCGGCGGTCCTCGAGGCGCTGGCGACGGTGCTCGACGTCCGCGCCGAGCGCGGGCTGCGCGTGCGCCACGGCGACGGGCGCGCCCTGCTGGGCGCCCGCGCGGCGCGCAGCGCCGACGTCGTGGTCACCGACGCGTTCGCCGGGCCGCTGGTCCCGCCGCACCTGACGACGCTCGAGTTCCAGGCCGAGGTCCGGCGGGTCCTGCGACCGGGCGGCGTACACGTCGTCAACGTGATCGACGAGCCGCCCGGGCGCGTGGCGCGCCGCCAGGCGGCGACGCTCGTCGCCGCGTTCTCCGAGGTCGTCCTGATGGCGCCGCGCGCGGTCGTGGGCGGGCGACGCACCGGGAACGTCGTCTTCGCGGCGGCCGACCGGACCCTGAGCCTGGGGCGGTTGCGGGCGCGCGGCGACCACGAGGTCCTGGCGCCGGGCGAGGTCGCGGTCTTCGCCGAAGGTGCCGCCGTGCTGCGCGATCGGTAGATCTCGGGCGTTCGCGGCGCCGCGCTTTCGGGGCACCGAGGGCGGTTGGGCGCCAGCCCAGCGTTCTGCCGCGAAGTGCGCGCCTTTCGCAACAGGTCCGGCAGCGTGTGTTGCGCGCTGTCCTGTCCTGTGGGCGCTATGCGCTTCCTAGGCAGGACAGTCCCGCTCGACGCCTACGACCTCGTACGCGAGGTGTTGCAGAACACGCACGGCGCGCGGCCGCCCGCCCCCGGTCCCTCTTCCTCGGTGCCGTTCGCCGCGAAGCGCCGACGCGCCAGCGGACGAAAGCCCCCGCAAGTTGCCGTCTTCCGGTGCGTTCACACGCACACTGTGCGAAGCACCATCGTCCTCCTGACCATCGTCGCCGCCCTCGCCACGGCGGCCACCGCCGGCGCCGCCGACCGCGTCCTCGTGGCCGACATCCCGCGCGACCTCGCCAAGGCCACCCGCACCGGCGCGCCCGCCGACGACGCGCACCTGCGCATCGGGCTCGTCCTCGCCCACCCGCACCCCGAGCAGGAGGACGCGCTCCTGGGCCGCCTCTTCGACCGGTCGAGCCCGGACTACCACCAGTTCCTCACGCCCGGCGAGTACGCGCAGCGCTTCGGCGTGACGACGGCGACCCAGCGGGCGACCCGCGAGTGGCTCGCCACGGAGGGCCTGAAGGTCGACGCCATGAGCGGCGCCGGCGACTACGTCCTGGCGTCGGGCACCGTCGCGCAGGTCGAGCGCCTGCTCGAGACGACGATCGGCACCTACAGCCTCGGGGGCCAGAGCTTCGACGGCAACGACACGCCGCCGTCGGTGCCGCGCAGCCTGCCGATCTACGACGTCCTCGGGCTCGACAGCTCGCGGCGACACCGCACGATGGCCGACCTCAACGGCCTCGCCGACGAGCCCAACACCGGCGCGATCTCGCCCGAGGAGCTGCGCTCGATCTACGAGCATCCGCCGGGCGTCACCGGCGAGGGCCAGTCGGTGGCGATCCTCGGCAACGGCGCGACCGACTCGGCGATCGCCGACCTGCACGGCTTCGACGCCGAGCACGGGCTGCCCGCGCTGCACGTCGACGTCGTCCACACGCCCGCCAACGGCAGCTTCTCCGACACCAGCGGCAACATCGAGTGGAACATCGACATGCAGGCGATCCACGGGATGGCGCCCGGGCTCGCGCGCGAGGTCATGTACTTCTCCCCCTCGCTGGCCGACAGCGAGATCACCGCGTCGCTGGCCACGTGGGTCAACGACCCCAACGGGCCGCCGATCATGAACGCCTCGCTGGGCGAGTGCGAGCAGGTCCCGATCCTCAACCCGATCCTCAACAACCCGCTGCTCGACCCCATCAACGGCAACAACAACCCCGACGCGCTGCCGGTCAGCCAGGCGGTCAGCCAGGCCTCGCAGCCGGCGACGACGCAGCTGCTGCAGCAGGCCGTCATGGAGGGCCGCAACTTCTTCGCAGCCTCGGGCGACAACGGCTCGTCGTGCACCGTCGCCTATCCGGGCCTCAACGGCGTCGCCAACGAGGTGCTGCCGCTGACCTCCGATCCGGCGAACACGCCGTTCAGCACGGGCGTCGGCGGCACCGTCCTGTACACCGACGGCAACGACCCGGCCGGGCGCTTCCAGGAGACCGCGTGGACGCACTCGGGCGGCAACCCGAGCCCGTTCATCAGCGCGCCCGACTACCAGCATGGCGTCGCCAACCTCGATCGCAACTGCATGGCCGACGAGTCCGGCCAGCCCAACCCCGGCCAGCTGTGCCGCGGCGTACCCGACGTCGCCGCGCTGTCGGGCGACGCGATCTCCAACGGCTACACGATCGTCTCCGACGGCGAGGACGCCGGCGGCGGCGGCACGAGCCTGTCCTCGCCGCTGTGGGCGGGCATGTGGGCCGACCTCATCAGCACCGCGCCGCCCGGCTCCACCGGCTTCGGCTTCGCCAACCAGGCGATCTACGCGATCGCGAAGGACCCGGCCCGCTACGGTGCCGCCTTCCACGACATCACCGTCGGGGTCAACGGCCTCAACCAGGCGCGCGCTGGCTACGACTACGTCACCGGCTTCGGCGTGCCGCGCCTGGCCGGGCTCATCGAGCAGGTCACGGGCGTCGCGCCCGCGGTGGCGAAGTCCGCGAGCGCCTGCGCCGATCGCACCGCGCCCGTCGCACGGTTCGCCAGGAAGAAGTGGGTCCGCGCCTCACGCAGGCGCATGCTGCTCAGGGGCACCGCGAGCGACCGCGGGTGCCGCACCAAGGGCGCCGGCAAGGTCAGGCGCGTGCGCGTGGCCGTCATGCGCAAGGCCGGCAAGCGCTGCCGCTTCCTGCGCGGCCGCAAGGGCTTCTCGCCACCGCGCAGCTGCACGCGACGCCTCTACGTGACGGCGCACGGCACGACGAAGTGGCGCCTGACCTACCGCGGGCGCGTCCCCAAGGGCAGCTACCGCGCCTACGTGCGCGGCAGCGACGCCGACGGCAACATCCAGCTCAAGGTCACCGCGCGGCGCTTCCGGGTGCGCTGACGCTCGCCACCTGGCGGGCGATCGCGGCCGCCGTCGCCGGGCGCAGGTCCGCGAAGCTGAGCTTGCGCCCCGCGATCGTGCGCACGCGCAGCACCGCCGAGCGCCGCAAAGGCCTGCCCGTCCGCGCCTCGACGGCGGCCACGTCGTGGAAGCGCAGCGAGCGCACGCGGTGGGTCGGCGCGTCGTCGAGCAGCCACAGCAGCCGGCGATCGGTGACGGCGAGCAGCGCCTGCGGGCTGGCCCACGTCGAGGCCGGCGTGACCATCGCGACGGCTTCGCCGTGCTCCAGCGCCACCAGCAGCTCGCGGCCCAGCGCGCGGCGCACCGCCTCGGCCAGCCACTCCCCCGCCGTGGCGCGGCGCGCGGGCGCGGGCGCCTCCGGCGCCGGTGCCCTGGGGCGCCCGTGGCGATCGAGCCATGCCTCCGCGCGCAGGAGGTCGTAGGCGGCGTTGATCTCGGCCATCCGCGCCGAGCCCTGGCTCCCGACGCGATCGGGATGCCAGCGCTTGGCCAGCCGCCGATAGGCCGCCGCCACCTCCTCGGCGGAGGCGTCGGGCGCCACGCCGAGGACGGCGAACGGATCGATGCCCACGGGCTCATCGTAGAGCCGAACACGGGTACGCTCGCAGCATGCGTGGCGGCATAGATCTCGGCGGAACCAAGATCCAGACGGTGATCGTCGACGGCGACCACGCCGTGCGCGGCGAGGCGCGCGTGCCGACGCCGACGACCGGCGGGCCCGGCGACGTGGCAGCCGCGATGGCCGACGCCCTGCGCCAGGCGGCCGCGGCCGCGGGCGTGGAGACCGCCGAGCTCGACGGCGTCGGCGTGGGCTCGCCCGGCGACGTCGACGCCGACAACGGCACGGTGACGAGCGCGCGCAACCTGCCCGACTGGGAGGGCACCTTCCCGCTGGCCAAGGAGCTCTCGAGCGCCCTGGGGACGCGCGTGGCGCTCGGCAACGACGTGCAGGTGGCCACCGATGCCGAGGCGCTGCTGGGCGCCGGACGCCCGTTCCGCTCGCTGCTCGGCGTGTTCTGGGGCACCGGCGTCGGCGGCGGCATCGTGCTCGACGGCCGCCCGTGGGTCGGCCGCGGCGCCGGTGGCGAGATCGGCCACGTCGTGGTCAAGCGCGACGGCGCGCGCTGCACGTGCGGGCGGCGCGGCTGCATGGAGGCCTACGCGGGCCGCGGCTCGATGGAGCTGCGCGCGCGTGCCAAGGAGAAGAAGGGCACGAAGACGGCCCTCTTCGAGATCATGAGGGACCGCGGGCGCGACCGGCTGACCAGCGGCGTCTGGGCGCGCGCGCTCGACCGCGGGGATGCGCTGGCGGTCGAGCTCATGGACGAGGCCGTCGAGGCGCTGGGCGCCGGCGTGGCATCGGTCCAGAACGTGCTCGACGTCGAGGCGATCGTCATCGGCGGCGGCCTGGGCATCCGCCTCGGCGAGCCCTATGCCAAGCGCATCCTCGACGCGATGCTCCCCCACCTGTTCGTCGACGGCGACCCGCCGGCCGTCCAGGTCGCGGCGCTCGGCGACCTCGGCGGCGCGATCGGCGCGTCGCTGCTGGTCAGCTAGCGCGATCGAGCGCCAGGACGAGCGCGGCGACGTCGTCGCGCAGGTGGCCGCCGGCCGCGTCGTTGGCCAGCTGGACGACCGCGCGCGCCAGGGCGCCCGCGCCCTCCGGCGCGCTCGTGACGAGCGCCGCGGCGAGCGCCTCGGGCGTCAGCGGACGGTCGCGCCGCGCCTCGGTGACGCCGTCGGTGTAGAGCACGAGCGTGTCGCCGGGCGCCATGTCGAGCTCGTGGTCGCTGCTGTGCGCGTCGGGCTCGACGCCGAGCAGCGTGCCGGTACACGGCACGACCTCCGCCGTGCCGTCCGCGCGGAGCACGATCGGCGGCGGATGGCCGCCGCTGGCCAGGACGAGCCGCGCGCCACCGCCCATGCGCGGCTCCAGGCGCCCGAGCAACGCGGTGACGAACCGCCGGCCCGCGTTCTGGCGCAGCATCTCGTCGTTGAGGGTCGCCAGCGTCACCGACGGCGAGCGCGAGCGCGCCGCCAGCGCGCGCAGCGTGTAGCGCGCGAGCGCGGTGACCGCCGCCGCCTCGGCGCCCTTGCCCAGCACGTCGCCGATCACGAAGGCCCACGCCCCGCCGTCGTCGAGGGCGAAGACGTCGTAGAAGTCGCCGCCGACCTCCATCCCCTCCCCCGCGGCCACGTACTCGGCGGCCAGCGACGCGCCCGGGATGCGCGGCAGCGCCGCCGGCAGCAGGCTGGCCTGCAACGTCTGCGCGACGTGCGCGCGCTCGCGGTACTGCAACGCGCCGTCGACGGCGAGCGCGACGCGCTGGGCAAGCGCCTCGGTGAGGCTCCACTCGTCGCGCGCCGGGCGGCGCCCCGCCTCGCGCCAGCCCAGCGACAGCACGCCGACCGGCCGTCCGCGGGCCACGAGCGGGACGAGCGCGGCACTGTGGCCGAGGACGGCGTCCTCCTGGCCGCCGAGCTCGTCGAGGAAGGTCGCCTGCTCGGCCTCGAGCGCGCGCAGCACCCGCGCGTCGCCGGCCATCGCCAGCAGGCGGGCGCGGCCGTCGGGGGCGCGCGCGTCGGCGCCCGCGCGGCGCAGGCCGCCGGCGAGGTCGACGACGTCGATCGTGCACGCGTCGGCCACGCGCGCGACGAGCAGCTCGGCGACCTCCTGCAGCGCCTCGTCGCTGCTCAGCGAGCGCTCGAGCAGCGCGCTCGTGTCGGCCAGCAGCCGCACCCGCGCGTGCGCGGCCTCGCTGGCGCGGCGCGCGGCCTGCTCGACCTCGAGCACGCGCTGCAGCTCGCGCTCCTGCGCCACGCGCTCGGTGATGTCGCGCGCGATGACGACCAGGCGGTCGGCGGGCTCGCCGCCCAGGCGCCGGCCGGCGGCCTCGATCGGCACGCGCGTGCCGTCGGGCCGGAGGACCTCGGTGCGAAACGGCTCGGCGGGCTCGCGCCCGGCGCGCGCGCCGACCAGGCGCGCGGCGACGGTCGGGCGCACCTCGGTGGGCATGACCTCGAGGACCGACGGCAGCGCGCGCAGCTCGTCGGCGCTGCGCCCGGTCAGCAGCTCGGTCGCCGCGTTGACGTAGATCATCCGCTCGCCGTCGAGCAGGACGAAGGCCTGGCCGAGCTCGCTCTGCGCGCGCATCAGCGCCTCGTAGAGGTCGCGCTGCTCGCGCAGCGCGCCGGCCGCCTCGGCGCGATCGGTGACGTCGGCGACGGCCACGCCGATGCCCAGGCGCTCGCCGCGCTCGAGTGCGACCGGGTAGCAGCTGACGACGTAGTGGCGCACGCGGTCGGGCTCGCGCTGGGTGCACCCGCTGAGCTGCAGGTCGACGAGCGCCTGTCCCTCCGCCGCCACCTGTGCGAGCGCGCCCTCCAGCTCCTCGCCCAGATGCGGCACCACCTCCGCCGCCGTCCGCCCCAGGTGGTCGATCGCCGGCACGCCGGTGATCTCGGCCAGCGCGTCGTTGACGCGGACGAAGCGCAGCTGCGCGTCGAGGAACCCGAGGCCGATCGGCGTGGCGGTGACGAGTGCGTCGAGCAGGGCGCGCGCCTCGTCGGAGGAGCGCTCCTGGCCGCGCGCCTCGCCGTAGAGGCGCGCGTTGTCGACGGCCAGCGCGGCGCGCGCGGCGACCTCGACGACGAAGGCGACGTCGTCGTCGCCGTACGGCGCGCGCTCGCGCCCGCGCACGAGCGAGATCGCGCCGAGCACGCGGCCGCGGGCGCGCAGTGGCACGATCAGCGCCGAGCTTGCATCGAGCGTGTGGACGAGGTCGCGGTGCTCGTCGTCGACGGCCCAGCGCGCCAGCAGCTCCTGGTCGACCTGCGAGTAGACGAGCGGCTCGCCGGTGCGCACGACGTTCGGCGCCCCGCCGGGCCCGTCGAGCTCGGGCGGGTAGCGCTCGCGCATCCTGCGCGCCAGCTCGGCCTTCGTCGGATCGGTGTGCGCCACGGCGACGCTGCGCAGCTCGCCGTCGTCGCCGGTCATGTCGATCGAGCACCAGTCGGCGAGGTCGCGCACGCACACGTCCGCGACCGCGGCGAGCGTCTGGTCCATGTCCAGCGACGCGTCGAGCGCCGCGCTCACGTCGGCGAGGAAGCGCATCCGCTCCATGGCCCCGAGCTCCGCGTCGATCAGGCGCGCGATCCCGACGATCGTCGCCACGCCGTCGTCGTCGTGGACCAGGCGCCAGCGCGAGTCGTACCAGTGCACGGTGCCGTCCGGCCAGACGACGCGCAGCTCGTGCTGGCTGGTGGCGCCGTCGAGCGCGGTCGCGGCGACGGCCGCGTGCAGCTCGGCGCGATCGTCGGGGTGGACGCGCTCGAGGAACTCGTCGAAGGTCGCGGGCGAGCGGTCGGCCGGGACGCCGGTGAGGGCGGCAAGCGACGCCGACCAGCGCAGCTCGCCGCTGGCCACGTCCATGCGGAAGGTCCCTGCGCGCGCCGCATCGAGGACGAGCGCAAGCTCGTCGCCGGTGAGGCCCTGCTCGCCGCGCGTGATCTCCTTCAGTGCCTCGTCTCCCTTCCTAGAGGCGCAGGCTACCTCGCCGGCCGGTGGCCGTTCAGGGGAGGTTCCAGCCCCAACCTCAGCGGTTGCGCTGCGCGACGAACAGCGACTGCGCGGCGATGCCGATGCGGCCGCGCTCGTCGCTCAGCGTGGAGTCCGCGAGGCCCGCGCCGCCGGGCTCCAGGCGCGTGCGCGCGTCGAGCAGGACCCACTCGCCGTCGGGCTCGCGGTGCAGGTGGACGCTGAGGTCGGTGTTGACGAACAGGTACTCGTGGAAGTCGACGGCGCGCGAGACGCCGTTGCCGAAGTCGGCCGCCGCGAGCGCCCGCGCCAGCGGGCTGGGCGGGTCGTCGTCGACGAGCGGGCGCGTGAGGCGAAACCAGGCGAGGGCCGGGCCCAGGCTGAAGTCGGTCCCCCCGACGAAGCGGATCTCCATCGCGGTCAGGTGAAAGCCCTCGGTCGGTCCGGCCCCGGCCGGGAAGGGATCGCGACGGCCGGTCTGCGGAGCGGGCGGCGGGTCGTCGCGGTCCAGCGGCGGCAGCTCCACGCTCGCGCGGCGCAGCCGCATCGCGCGGGCCCGTAGGACGGTGGCGCCCTCGGCGACGACCTCGGCCTCGGCGAGCTGGACGTTGCGCCCGGGCTTCGTCGTGTGCGCCGTGACGGTCAGCGGCGCGAGCGGCACGGGCGCCAGGAAGTCGAAGGTGATCCGCGCGACGAGGTAGCCGTCCTCCTGCAGCGCCTCGCCCACGAGCGCCGCCGGCGCGCCGCCGTGCAGCTGCCCGGGATCCCACGGGCCGCGCGCGTGCCCGGTCGGCACGAACGCATCGCCCTCGCGGCGGAAGACCGGCTCGCTCAGCGCAGCTCCCGGCGCACGACGAGCTTCAGGCCCGACCACGTGTCGTCGATCGCGGCGACCTTGACGTCGACCAGCCCGGTCGGCAACAGCACCTCGCGCACGACGTCCTCGGTCATGTCGGTCGGCACCTTGGACGCGCGCTTGGGCCAGCACACCCAGACCATCCCGTCGGGCGCGATCGCCTCGCGCAGGCGCGCGGCGCGCCTGTCGAGCTGCGAGCGGGCGGTCACGAAGCACAGCACGACGTCGGCGCGCCCGCGCAGCGAGCGCTTGACCGTCACGCCGCCGAGGTCGCCGAGCAGGTCCTCGAGGTGCTCGGGCGCATCGAGGAAGGCGGTGCTGTCGCCGGCCTTGAAGCCGATCTTCGTGGCCAGCGGCGTCCCGCTGTATCCGGCGGCGCTCATCCCTCCCCCGCCAGCCAGCGATCGTCGCCGAGCTCGTCCTGGCCGATCTCGTAGCCCTCGGCGAGCTCGTCCCGGCGGCGGCGGTCGCGGTGGAAGCGCTCGAGGTCGGCGATCGGCTGTCGGTCGTCTTCGATCGTCATGACGGCGGTCCTGGAGCCTACGCAGTAGCGTGCGGCCATGGCCGAGGCGAAGCTCGAGGACGGCGTCCCACAGACCGCGGGCTGGTTCGTCGTCAACGCGCGCGACGCGCGCTGGATGCACAACGACATGCGCACCGTCTGCCACTTCGGCGGCGAGGGCGAGGCGCATTTCGACGACCTCGGGTTCAGGCTGTACTGGCTCGCGCCCGGCCAGCCGATGTCGATGTACCACCACGAGGCCGGGCAGGAGGACTTCCTCGTGCTGCGCGGCGCGTGCGTGCTCATCGTCGACGGCGAGGAGCGCGAGCTGCGGGCCTGGGACTTCTTCCACTGCCCTCCGCGTACCCCGCACACGATGGTCGCCACCGGAGACGAGCCTGCCGTCGTCGTGGCGGTCGGGGCGCGCAAGGAGCGCGGGAGCGTGCGGTATCCGGCGGACGCCGTTGCGGCGCGATATGGCGCGAGCGCGGAGGCCGACACGGCGTCGCCGGCCGAGGCCTACGCGCGCTTCGGCGAGCCGGTGGCGGGCCCGGCGCCGGGGATCTTCTAGTCCTCCGCCGCTCGCGGCGCCGCGCGGCCAGGGCACCGAGGGTGAGCGGGCCGGCGCTCGCGTCACGATGGTGACTTACTGTTGCTCTGAGGCTGACCTGTAAGTAGCCGCGACGGCGTGGAAAAATGCCTGCACAACGGTTCCACGTCTGTCGCGGGTCGACGCGGAGTCAGCCCCCTCCGCGGGCAGTGCAACGCCCTGGGGAGAGCGGCGCCTGCGCGAGTTCGGATTTCACTCCTGAAGGGCGGCCGCCGGCGGCCCGGGACGCTGTTGCGTAAGTCGCGGGTCTGTCCGACTGGTTTAAGAGGGTTCTGCGATGGCGCAGAACTTCTTGTCGTGCGATCGCGAGCAGGACTTCTTGTTGGCGCCGAGCGTGCGGGAGTGGCTGCCGGCCGAGCATCTGGCCTGGTGGTTGCTGGAAGTCGTTGCGCGGCTGGATCTGGGCGCGGTCTACGGCCAATACCGCGAGGACGGCAGTGGTCGCCCGGCGCACGATCCGGCGATGATGGTCGCGCTGTTGCTTTACGCCTACTGCGTGGGTGAGCGCTCGTCGCGGCGGATCGAGCGGCGCTGCTGGGAGGACGTCGCTTTCCGGGTGATCGCGGCCAACCGCGCTCCGGATCACACCACGATCAGCCGCTTTCGCAAGCGGTTTGCCGAGCCGCTGGCGGAGCTGTTCGTGCAGGTGCTGGCGTTGTGCCAGAAGGCCGGGATGGTCAAGGTCGGGACGGTCGCTGTGGACGGCACCAAGATCGCCGCCAACGCCGGCATCTCGGCCAACCGGACCTACGAGAAGATCCGCCAGGAGGTCGACCGGATCCTGGCCGAGGCCGACGAGACCGACGCCGAGGAGGACGCCCGGTTCGGCCAGGCGCGCGGCGACGAAGTCCCGCAGGAACTGACGGATCCGGTCACGCGCCGCGAGCGGCTGGAGTGCGCCAAGCGCGAGCTTGAGGCCGAGCAGGCCGCGCGCGTGGCCGAGCATGAGGCGATGCTCGCCCGCCGCGCCGAGCACCGCGAGCGGACCGGCCGCAACCCGAGGGGGCGCCCACCGGGCGACGGGCCGGGTCCCGCGCCGCCCGCCGACGCCAAGCGCAACATCACCGACCCCGATAGCCGGATCATGCGCGACCGCGGCGCGCACGTGCAGGCCTACAACGCCCAGGCGGTCGTCGGGGAGGGCAGGGTGATTCTCGCCGCCGACGTCACCACCAGCCCCAATGACAGCCACCAACTGCTGGCGATGCTCCGGGCGACCCGCGAGAACCTGCAGGCGGTCGGCCACGAGGCGAAGGTCAAGTGCGTGCTCGCCGACGGCGGCTACTGGAACCACGATGACATCGCCACCGCCCGCCAAAGCGCGGTCGTGGTGATCCCGACCAGCGACCCGCACAACAAGCAGCGCAAGCAGCAGCCCCGCCAGGGCCCCGAGGCCGACCGCATCAACAAGATCCTCGCCACCCGTGCCGGCAAGCGTCTCTACCGCCGCCGCGCCGAGCTCGTCGAGCCGGTCTTCGCGCACACCAAACACACCCGCCGAATCGGTCGCTTCAGCCGCCGAGGACACACAGCGGTGCGCGCCGAATGGCGGCTGATCGCCACCACCCACAACCTCCTCAAGCTCTTCCGCTACCAGCCACAGACCGCCTAAACACCCCGCCGCGCGAGCAACCCGCTCTCCGGCGGTCGCAGCACCGCGTCCGACCAGCTCACCGCCGCCCAACCCCCCGACACCAAACGGTCGCGCCCCAAGCCCACTGCCGCCACACAGCCCGACCCTTACGCAACACCCTCTCTGCAACAGCAATCGACCGCGGCAGCCGACCGCGAGGGCGGGCCCGCAGACTCCGCGCCGCGCGGCGCCGCCAACGCCGAGCGGACGACCTCAGTCCAAAGCCTCCGGCCGCAGCAGCTCCACCACCCCGGTCACGACGAACCCGCCGAGGCAGATCACCCCGATCGCCAGCAGCGCGCCGTCGGCCAGGAACGTCAGCGCCGAGCCGACCACGAGCAGCCCCACGGCCAGGCCGGCCAGGCGCGGGCGCGGAGCGGCGCGCGGCGCCGGGTGCTCCACGACCGGCGGCACGTCCTCGTCGAAGCGCCCGCGCAGGACCAGGCCGTAGAGCAGCACGAGCGAGGGCACGAGGACCACCAGCCCCGCGGCGATCGAGATGATCAGCGCGACGAGGGTCGCGTGGCTGCCGGCCGCTTCGTGGACGGTGAGCCCGGGCAGCAGGTCGGGTCGCTGGGCCAGGCCCCATCCGGCGACGATCGCCGCGACGGCGAGCGCCCCGGAGAACCGCGCGGGCTCGTAGCGGCCCGCGTGCACGAGCGCCATCGTCGCCACGCCGGCGACGGCCGACACGATCACGGCCACCAGACCGGCTCCGCTCGTGAGGTCGTCGAAGAGCGCGCGAGCGTCGGAGCGCAGCACGACGAGGCCGGCGATCGCCAGCGCGCCGGTGATGACGCCCATCGCGAGGGCGCGGGCGCGGAACGCGCGCGCCAGGTCCAACTCGCCCGAGCGCGCCGCGTCGCCGGCGAGGTACACGGCAGCCAGGTAGGCCGACGTCGCCACGGCGATCGCCCCGATCATGATCGACGTCGGGTTCAGCCAGCTCGTGACGAGGTCGCCCGCGGCGTTGCCGACCGGCACGCGCCCCGACGCGATGCCGCCGATGGCCGCGCCCAGGGCGAACGGCGTCAGGCCCGACGATGCGCCGAAGACGAAGCCGGTCACGCCCTCGGTCTCGCGGTCGGGCGGCGCGCCGCTGCGCAGCGCGTAGGCCGTGCCGCGCAGGATGATCCCGATCGCGGCGATGAACAGCGGGACGGCGAGCGTCGACGCGATCGATCCGAACGCGACCGGGTACGCCGTCCACGTCACGACGAGGATGAAGATCAGCCAGACATGGTTGGCCTCCCACACCGGCGCCATCGCGTGGTAGCTGAAGTCGCGGATCGGGCGCCCGCGCGGCCCCGGCCCGGCGAGCAGGTACCACAGCCCCGCGCCGAAATCCGCGCCCGCGAAGACGATGTAGACCGCGATCCCGACCAGGATCAGGATCGCGGGGACGTCAGCGAGGGCCATGGGGCTGGAGGATCGGCGGTTGCTCGGTGGGGATGTCCAGCGGCCGCGCCGCGAGCCGGCGCAGGATCCACGCGACCGCGAAGCCCAGCCCGACGTAGACGACGACCAGCGTCGCGTAGCCGACGGGGATCCCGCCCGCGCCGGTCACGGCCGCCGACGTCCGCATCACCCCGTAGACGACCCACGGCTGGCGGCCGACCTCGGTGGTCACCCACCCCGCGATGAGGGCCACCAGGGACAGTGGCCCGGCGGCCACCACCCCCCAGTAGAACCAGCGCGCCTCGAGGAAGCGTCTTCGTCGGAACCAGACCGCGAGGTGCAGCACGCCCAGGACGGCGAGCAGCGTCCCGATGCCGACCATGATCTGGAAGCTGACGCGCACGACGTTGACCGGCGGGCGGTCGCGCGGCGCGACGGCCTCCAGGCCGCGCAGCGTGGCGTTGAGCTTGTGCTTGGCCAGCAGCGACAGCCCCTGCGGGAGGTAGATGCCGTACTTGACGTCGCCGTCCTCGTACCAGCCCAGGATGTGGATGCCCGGCCCCTTGCTGGTCGGCCCCAGGCCCTCCATCGCGGCGAGCTTCGTCGGCTGGTCGTCGGTGACGCGCCGCGCGATCCAGTCGCCGACCAGCACCTGGACCGGCGCCGCGAGCGCGGCGATGGTCAGCGGCACCGCCAGCGCGATTCGCTCGTAGCGCCCGCGCCGGCCCTTCAGCCAGCCCCACGCGTACGCCGACGCGACGACGAACCCGGCGACGATGAAGCCCGCCATGTACATGTGCGTGAGCTCCGGCCACAGGTGCCCGTTGCCGAACAGCGCGCGCCACGGCGCGACGTCGGTCACGTCGCCGGCGCGGTCGACCTTGAAGCCGCCGGGATGGTTCATCCACGCGTTGACCGAGATCACGAACAGCGAGCCGGTGAACCCCGCGAGCACGACCGGCACGGCGCACAGCAGGTGCGTGCGCGACGACACGCGGTCCCAGCTGTAGACGTAGATGGCGATGAAGATCGCCTCGAGGAAGAACGAGAAGCCCTCCAGGCCGAAGGCCAGCCCGAACACGTCGCCGAACGTCGCCATGAAGTTCGGCCACAGCAGACCCAGCTCGAAGGACAGGATCGTCCCGGTGACGACGCCGACGGCGAACAGCGCCATCATCACCTTCGACCAGCGCTTGGCCAGCGTCCGGTAGATCTCGTCGCCGGTGCGCAGGTAGAGCGACTCGACCAGCATCACCATGCTCGGGAACGCGATCCCGAAGCAGACCAGGGGGATGTGCACGGCGAACGACAGCGCCTGCATCTGCCGAGCCTGGAGCAGGTGCGCCTGCTCGACCGGTGACAGCGCGGCCGCCCACAGCTGGGATGCCAGCACATGGGACATCGGGGGCGGCCCACTTTGTCAGCGCTCGCCGACGCCCGCAAGATTGTGCTCAGTCGCTCATGCCGCCGTCGACCGACAGCGTGGCGCCCGTGACGAACGAGCTGTCGTCGCCGGCGAGGAACAGCACCGTGCGCGCGATCTCCTCCGGGGACGCGTGGCGGCCGAGCGGGATGTTCTCCTCGAACAGCTCGGCTGCGCGGTCCGCGGGCGCGCCGGTGACGTCGACCTCGATCGTGTGCTGGAAGCGGTTGTCGACCGGGCCCGGGTGGACGCTGTTGACCCGGATGCCGCGCGGCGCGCCCTCCTTCGCCGCGGTGCGCATGAGCCCGACGATCGCGTGCTTGGACGTTGCGTACGCGCAGATCCCCGCCTCCGACAGCAGGCCGACGACGCTCGAGTTGAAGATCAGGCTGCCGCCGTCGCGCATCGCCGCCAGCGCGTGCTTGGCCACCAGGAACGAGCCGCGGACGTTGACGGCCATGACCCGATCGAAGACGTCCTCGGGGTACTCGGCGATGCTCGCCGGCACGCCGAAGATGCCCGCGTTGGCGAACGCGACGTCCAGGCCGCCGAAGCGCTCGACGGCGAGGTCCACGGCCGCGCGGACCTGCGCGGAGTCGGTGACGTCGGTCACCGCGTGGGCTGCGGCGTCGCCGAGCTCGGCGGTCAGTGCGACGAGGCCGTCCTCGTCGACGTCGGCGACGACGACTCTGGCGCCCTCCGCCGCGAACAGCCGCGCGGTGGCCGCGCCGATGCTGCCGCCGCCGCCCGAGATCAACGCCACCTTGTCGCGCAGTCGGTCCATGCCGCGCGGCAGCGTATCCGACTAGAGTCGCGCGTCATGCGATCCGAGACCGCGCAAGCCGGCCTGCGTTCGCACGATGCCGCCGCGTCCGATCGCACCGTCCGCGACGCGGCGCTCGACGTGATGCGCGCGCTGGGCCTGACGACGATCTTCTCCAACCCCGGCTCGACGGAGATCGCGTTCCTCGTCGACCTGCCCGACGACCTGCGCTTCGTGCTCGCGTTGCACGAGGGGTCCGTGGTCGGGCTGGCCAGCGGCTACGCGCTGGGCCGCGGCGAGCCCGCCTTCGCCCTGCTGCACACGACCGCCGGGCTGGGCAACGCGGTCTCCGCGCTGGCCACCGCGCGCGTCAACCGCGCGCCGCTCGTCGTCATGGTCGGCCAGCAGGACCGCCGGCACCTCGCGCAGGAGCCGTTCCTCGCGGGGCGCCTGCAGGGCCTGGCCGGCGAGTACCCCGTGTCGGTCGACCAGCCGGTCCGCCCGCAGGACGTGCCTGGCGCGCTCGTCCGCGCCCACCACGCCGCGGCGACCGCGCGCGGGCCGGCGCTCGTCATCGTGCCGATGGACGACTGGCTCGCCCCCGCCCCCGAGCCGCACGAGCTGCTCGGGCCCGAGCGCCTGGTGCGCGCGCGCGCCGCCGCGCCCGAGGCGATCGACGAGCTCGCCGCGCTGCTCGAGGAGGCCGACGCGCCCGCCATCGTCGCCGGCGCCGGCGCCGACACGCCCGAGGGCTGGGCCGCGCTCGTGGCGCTCGCCGAGCGCCTGGCCTGCCCGGTGTGGACCGAGGCGTTCGGCGCGCGCGCCGGCTTCCCGCAGGACCACCCGCTCTTCGCCGGGTACCTCCCACCCGCGCGTGCGCGCCTGCGCGAGACGCTGAGCCCGTTCGACACGGTCCTCGCCGTCGGCGCGCCGATCTTCCGTCAGTACAACTACGAGCCCGGCCCGCTCGTGAACCCCGGCACGCGCCTGGCCCAGGTCACCGACGATCCCGACGAGGCGCACCGCAGCCCCTCGGAGCTCACGGTCCTCGCCGAGCCCGGTGCAGTCTGCCTCGGCCTCGCCGAGCGCCTCGCGCAGCGGACGGCGCCGGCGCCCGCCGGCCGGGCACAGCCCGAGCCGCTGCCGCCCCCGGGCCCCGGCGAGCCGCTGCGCGCGGGTCACGTCTTCGACGCGCTCGTGCAGCGGCTGCCGCGTAACGCGGTCGTCGTCGAGGAGAGCCCCTCGAGCCGGCCCGAGCTCAACGCACGCCTGCCCACGCGCGCGCCGATGGGCCTCGTCAGCGCCGCGATGGGCGGCCTCGGCTTCGCGCTGCCCGGCACCACCGGCCTGCGCATGGCGCTGCCGAACCGCCCGGTGCTGACCGTCGTCGGCGACGGCGCTTCGATGTACGCGATCCAGGCGCTGTGGAGCGCGGCGCGCTACGGCGTCGGCGCGCTGTTCCTCGTGATGTCCAACGGCCGCTACGCGGTCATGGACGCGCTCGCGGCGAACACGGGCAAGGACGCGCCGTGGCCGGGCTTCGAGACGATCGACATCGCCGCGATGGCCCGGGCGCTCGGCTGCCCCGCCGAGCGCATCGACACGCACGACGCGCTGCTGGTGCGTTTCGACGAGGTCCTCCCCACGCTCGCCGAGCGCGACGAGCCGCTCGTGCTCGAGATCGTCGTCAGCCCGTGAGCCGACCCTCGGTCGGCGTCGCGATCAGGCCGTTGACGATCACGTCGAGGCCCAGCGCGAAGCGCTCCTCGCCGTCGCCGGCGGTCATCTTCTCGGCCAGCGACGCGATCGTCGGGTAGCGGTCGGGCGACAGCGACGCGAAGCGCGCACCGATGCGCTCGACCTCGCGCTCCTCGTGCTCTGGGTCGCTGTAGAGCGTCGCGTAGAGGCTCTGCTCGTAGGCGATCGCCGTGTTGTAGCTCCCGATCAGGTCCATCGCGTAGGCGGTTGCCTGGTCGCTGACCCCGCCCGCCTTGAGCAGCGAGGCCATCGACTCGACCACCCGCAGCGAGTTGTCGCCGACGGGGATGTGCGCCATCGCCAGGCGCGCCATGCCTGGGTACTCGACGGCCATCATGTGGACGATCCGCCCCGAAAGCGCGTGAAGCTGCTCGCGCCAGCGTGCGGGATCGGTCGGCTCGGTCTCGACCGTGCCCAGCGCGGCGTCGAAGAGCAGCTCCCAGAGCTCGGCCTGGTTGGCGACGTAGACATAGAGCGAGGCCGGCCCCGTGTCGAGCGCCTGCGCGAGCCGGCGCATGCTCAGCGCGTCGATCCCCTCGGCGCGGACGATCTCGAGTGCGGCTTCGACGATCGCCTCGCGGCTGAGCGCCGGCTTGGCCGGGCGGTCGCGGCGGCTGCGCCGCTGCTCGCTCGGGCGGTCGCGGTCGCTGCGCGCGCGGGCCTCTGAGCTCATGGCGGCATTCTAGCGCTTGACACGAACAACGTTCGTTACGTACAGTGTTCGTCACGAACGGTGTTCGTCGATTCGTCAAGGAGCCGCCGCCCTCATGTCAGCCACCGCCGTCCTCGAACCTCCCGTGACCACGCAGCCCAGCGAGGGGCCCGCCTACCGCTGGCGCTGGGTCGTCCTGGCCATCGTGCTCATCGCCGAGATCATGGATCTGCTCGACAGCACGGTCATCACCATCGCCGCACCCACCGTCCGCGACAGCCTCGGCGGCGGCACGTCGACGATGCAGTGGTGGGCCGCCGGCTACACCCTCGCGTTCGGCGTGTTCATGATCGTCGGCGGCCGGCTCGGCGACGTCTTCGGCCGCCGCCGCGTCTTCGTCATCGGCATCAGCGGCTTCACGCTGGCGTCCGCCGCCTGCGCGCTCGCCACCTCGCCGGACATGCTGATCGCCACGCGCGTGCTGCAGGGCGCGTTCGGCGCGCTGCTGATCCCCCAGGGGCTCGGGGTGATCAAGAACGTCTTCCCGCCCAGGGAGATGGGCGGCGCGTTCGCGGCGTTCGGCCCGGTCATGGGCCTGGCCGCGATCGCCGGGCCGATCCTCGCCGGCTGGCTGGTCTCCGCCGACCTGCTCGGCACCGGCTGGCGGATGATCTTCCTGATGAACGTGCCGCTCGGCGTCGCCGGCCTGCTCGGCGCGCTGCGCTTCATGCCCGAGTCGCGGGCGCCGATGCGCATCCGCCTGGACCCGCTGGGCATCGTGCTCATCAGCATCGCCTCGCTGTGCCTCATCTACCCGCTGGTCCAGGGCCGCGAGCTGGGCTGGCCGGTCTGGAGCTTCGGCCTGATGGCCGCCGGCATCGCGCTGCTCGCCGTCTTCGCGGGCGTCGAGCGCCGCTCCGGTGACCACGCGCTGATCGCGCCTAGCCTGCTGCGCAACCGCGCCTACACGTCCGGCCTGGTCGTCGGCATCGCGTTCTTCGCCGCCTTCGCCGGGCTGCTGATGGTCGTCTCGCTGTTCCTGCAGATCGGCCTGCACTACTCGCCCGTGCACGCCGGCCTGACGCTCGTGCCGATGTCGGCCGGCGTCGCGATCACCGCCGGCGCGTCGTACGCGCTCATGCCGAGGTTCGGCCGCGGCGTGCTGCAGGCGGGCCTGCTGATCGTGAGCGCCGCGCTGCTCGGGCTGGCGGCGACCGTCGCGCACGACGGCGTGGACCTGACGAGCTGGGAGCTGCTGCCCGCGATGTTCGTCTTCGGCCTGGGCATGGGCTTCGTCTTCGGCCCGCTGTTCAACGTCATCCTCGCGGGCGTCGACGAGCACGAGGTCGGCTCGGCGTCGGGCACGCTGAACGCGATCCAGCAGCTGGGCAACTCGGTCGGCGTCGCGGTCCTGGCGACGATCTTCTTCTCGCTGCTGGACCACGGCCACGCCTCCCCGACCGCGATGACCCGCACCGTGCTGATCTCCGCCGGCCTGTTCGTCGTCGCCTTCGCGCTGTCGTACCTGCTGCCCAGGGACGCGCGGATGGAGGAGCTCTAGGACTCGAGCAACCCGACCTGTCGGAGGATCGCGATCGAATCCGAGTAGACGTCCTTGCGCTTGACGCGACCGTTCTCGAAGGGGATGACGTCGAGTCCCCTCCACTGCACGCGGCGCCCGCTGGCCGGGGCGACGAGATCGCCGCGGCGCAGCTCGCGGGCGTGCGTGGCCGGTGGCGGTCCATTCTTGGACGACGAGATCGTCGCGGACGTAGAGCCGCCGCGTGCTGAACGCGATGTCGGGCCACGCGGCGAAGATGCGCGCGATGTGCTCGCGCACCGCAGGACCCGCCGCTGTCTCGCCGGCGGTGTGGTTCTCGAAGACCATGTCGGGCGCGTGCAGCGCGACGATGGCGTCGACGTCGTGCCGATTCCATGCGTCGTTGTAGCGCTCGATGATCGCGCGCAGGGGGTGCTCGTCGTCGGAGGCCCTCGCGACCGCGGGGTCCGCGTCAGCGAGCCTTGGCATAGTTGCTCGCCCCGTACCAGTCGACGACGACCACGGGCTCGTCGCCCACGACCCAGGCGTCGTGCCCGCTCGGCAGCGAGGTGATGTCGCCGGCCTTGGCGATCATCTCGGTGCCGTCGTCCATCCGAATCGCGAGCTGGCCGCTCAGGTGGTACTGGAAGTGCGGCGCCTCGCAGCTCTCGGTGCCCGCGATCGGCGAGATGTCGTTCGACCACCGCCGCGAAGCCGACCACCAACGCCGGCTCCAACGCACGACGGCGCAACCGAGACACCGCGCGGCGGATCCTCGACGTGGCCGAGCAGCTCGTCCAGGTGCGCGGGTTCAACGGCTTCAGCTACGCCGACGTCGCCGCGGAGCTCGGCATCACCAAGGCCAGCCTGCACTACCACTACCCCGGCAAGGGCGAGCTCGGCGAGGCGCTGATCGCGCGCTACGCGGAGCGTTTCGCGGAGAGTCTCGCGGCCATCGACGGCGAGGCGGGCACCCCGTCGGCGAAGCTCGACGCCTACGCGAACCTCTACGCCGACGTGCTGCGCGGCCGGCGCATGTGCCTCTGCGGGATGCTCGCAGCCGAATACGAGACGCTCCCCGAGCAGATCAGGCAGGCCGTCGTCGCGTTCTTCGACGACAACGAGGCGTGGCTGGAAGGCGTGCTCGAGCAGGGCCGCGTGGACGGCGGCCTGCGCTTCGAGGCGTCGGCCAAGGACACCGCCCGGATGATCATCAGCGGGCTCGAGGGCGCGATGCTCGTCGCGCGGCCCTACAGCGACGCCGGGCGCTTCCAAGCGGCCGCGACGACATTGCTGACCAACCTCGTGCTCACCCGAAGAGGGTGACGGTGACCCGCCCGACGGCGGCGCAGCGTGTCATCTGCCACTGAACACCTGTTAGCGTACGACCGGCAACCAGGAACGGGACGGCGGCGGTGGCACTACCGAAAGCAACGGTCGACGAGGTCGCCTTCCGCGAGGCGATCGCCCACTTCGCAACGGGCGTGACGGTCGTCACCACGACGGTGGACGGCCGGCCCGCCGGCATGACCGCCAGCGCTGTCTGCTCGCTGTCGCTGGACCCGATCCTGCTGGTCGTCTGCATCGACAACCGCCTGCCGACGCACCACGCGATCGAGTCCAGCCGGCGCTTCGCGGTCAACGTCCTCGGCGAGCGCGACGAGGCGCTCGCGCAGCGCTTCGCGCGGCCGGCCGAGGACAAGTTCGCGGGAGTGGGACTGCTCGAGGGCTCCGATCCGCCCGTGCTCGAGCGCGCAATCGCGAGCTTCGTCTGCGAGGTCCAGGAGCGCGTGCCTGGCGGCGACCACTCGATCTTCGTCGGGCGCGTGCTGAGCTGCGCCGCGACCCCGGGTTGCCGGCCGCTGCTCTACTACCGCAGCACCTTCGGCTCGCTGCGCGACCCACAGGCCGACTTCCTCGACGAGGCCGCCGGTTGGGATGCGGGCTCGGTGGGCGGCCTCGGCCACGTCCACGTGCGCCCGCGCTGATGGCCGAGCTCTAGCCGCGGCGCGCGACGGCCACCACGTAGCGCCCGGTGACACGAAAGCCCTCGGGGTCCTCGTTGGCGGTCACGAGGATCTCGAGCACGCGGTCGCGGACGGCATCGAGCTCGCCACGCGGCTCGAGGATCGCGCGGCCCGCGACCCAGAGCGGATGCGCCTCGAACTCGGCCTCGACGTAGGCCCGCGGCGACTCGGCGGTGAACACGTGGCGGTGCTCGTAGAGCTCGACCTCGAAGCCGTGCGGGCGCAGCAGCCCCGCGAGTGCGCCGCGGTCGTGCCACGCGAACGGCACCGAGCTCGGCATGCCCAGCGCGCGGCGGACCGCGTCGCCCGAGATCCGCGCGGCCCGGGAGACCGGCCCTTCCGGGATCCAGGCGCTCAGCGCGATGCGCCCCGCGGGCGCGGTGACCCGCGCCATCTCGGCCGCCGCTGCGGCCGGGTCGGGCGCGAAGATCACGCCGAACACCGACAGCGTCACGTCGGCCGCCCCGTCGGGCAGCGGCAGCGCCGCGGCGGTGCCCGTGGCGAACGTCGCGTCGAGGCGCTGGACCGCGGCGTGACTGCGGGCGACGTCGACGAGCCGCGGCGCCGGGTCGACGCCCGTCACGCGGATGCCCCGCGCGGCGACCAGCAGCGCGGCGTTGCCGGTTCCGCAGCCGACGTCGAGGACGTGCTCGGCCCGCGTGGGCGCGGCACGGTCGAGGACGACGCGGGCGGCCGGCAGCAGCTGCGCGGCCGTGTGCTCGTATTCGCCGAGGCTCCAGTCGATGTCGCCGGCCTCCTCGGCGCGGTAGTGGGCGTCGATCAGCGCATCCATCTGGGCGGGCGTGGTGCGGCCGTGGGTCATGGGACGAGCCCCTCCTGAGATATCAAGGTCCTGAGATAATAACAGGCCCCTGATATGTGGATATGCTGCCGCTCGTGAGCGTGCCGCTCATCGGGGAGCGATACCGCGGCGTCGAGGGACGCAGCGGCTACCTGCTGCGCCAGGCGTGGGCCGAGCTCCGCAGCGCGATGGACGACGCGCTGCGCGCGCACGGGCTGACCGCCCCGCAGTACGCCGCGCTCAGCGTCCTCGCCCGCGATCCCGGCATCTCGGGCGCCGACCTCGCGCGCGCCTGCGTCACCACCCCGCAGGCGATGAACGGGGTGATCGGGACGCTCGAGCGCAGCGGGCTCGTGCAGCGTCACCCCCACCCCACCCACGGTCGCATCCTGCAGATCGAGCTCACCGACGAGGGCCGCCGGCGCCTCGAGGCCGCGCATCCCGCCGTGCGCGAGCTCGAGGAGACGATCGAGGAGGGCTTCAGCGCCGAGGAGGTCGCCGTGATCAAAGCGTGGCTCGTGGTCGCCGCGCGGCGGCTGGAGCGCGCCTCGCGCTCGTCCTCCTGAGCGGCCTGCCTCAGCCCTTGCGCGTGATGAGGTTGATGTCGTCGGGGTTGACGAGGTCGTCGACCGTCCACCCGTCGAGGTCGTACTCGGCCATGCACTGCTCGGCGAAGCCCTTCATCGCGTCGACGGTCCCGTTCTCGCGCGCCATGAAGAACGCCTCCAGGCGCGTGAGCTCGTGGCTGCCGGAGTACGTGCGCTCGTACAGCTCGTGGCGGCCGCCGAACTCGCTGCCGATCGCGTCCCACAGCAGCTTGATGAGCTTGATCTTGTCCACCGCCTCGTAGCCGTTGGAGCCGCGGTAGAACTGGTCCAGCAGCGGGCGCAGCTCCTCGTTCTTCCAGTCCACGGCGTGCGACGGCTGCACGATCATCGCGCCGGCGACCTGGTTCTCGATGATCTCCTTGATCTTCGGGATCGCGATGTTCGACAGGATCCGGTAGGCCGAGCCGGCCTCGATGTTCGGCAGCACCGTGCCCTCGGCCGACGGCACCGGGTTGTGGCACATGGCGTCGGTCAGCGCCCAGAACGTGTTGCGCCACGCGAGGATCTCGCCGACGCTCGCCTGGATGCCGCGGAACGCGATCGTCCCCGTCGCCTCGAGCGCCTTGATGAACACGCCGGCGAGGAAGTCGAGCTTGACGGCAAGGCGCGTGCAGCCCTGGAGCATCGCGCGCCAGATGAACCCGGTCAGGTGGTAGGTGCTCGCGATCTCGAGGTTGCGGTAGATCAGGAAGTTCTCCCAGGGGATCAGCGCGTCGTCGAACATCAGCACCGAGTCGTTCTCGTCGAAGCGGCTCGACAGCGGGTAGTCGAACGGGCTGCCGACCGCGGCGGCCATGAACTCGTAGGACGGCCGGCACAGCAGCTTGATGTTCGGGTGGTCCATCGGGGCGAAGAAGGAGAGCGCGAACTCCTCCTTCTTGATGGGCAGGTTCCCGTGGTAGGAGACGAAGTTGTAGTTCGACAGCGCCGAGCCCGTGGCCACCATCTTCGCGCCGCGGACGACGACGCCCTCGTCGGTCTCCTTGACCGCGTGGATGAAGACGTCGGAGACCTCGTGGATCTCCTTGTCGCGGTCCACCGGCGGGTTCACGAGCGTGTGGTTCATGAAGTACACGCGCTCTTGGGACTCCTTGTACCAGCGGCGCGCGTTGTCGTCGTAGGGCGCGTAGTAGTCGGCGTTCGGGCCGTAGGTGGCCAGGAACGCGGCCTTGTAGTCGGGGCTGCGGCCCATCCAGCCGTAGGTCAGGCGCTGCCAGGCGGCGATCGCGTCGCGCCCGGCGACGAGGTCGGCCGCCGAGTGCGGCGCCCTGAAGAACGCATGGGTGTAGCCGCCGTTGCCCGTGTCGGTGTCGGTCGTCAGCACCGGCTTGCTCTCGGGGTCGTGCAGCGCGTCGTAGAGGCGCGCGATCATCCGGACCGCGTTGCGGAAGGCCGGGTGCGTCGTGACGTCGTCGACCTTCCCGCCGTGGATGTAGATCTGCCGATCGTCCTTGAGGCTCTCGACGTACTCCGCCCCGTTCATCGGGCGGGTGACCGCCCCCGCGCCGCGCGACTGATCGCCCTCGACGTCTACTGACATGCCGGGAACCTCCGGTGTACGTTGTCACTGGACACTCGCCGAGCCACATTACGCCGCGGGGTGGCGCGCTGTCAACGTGGCGCGGCCCGCCGGCGGCGATGCTTCGCCGCGCGCGTCAGACCGGCTCGGACGCCGGCCTGCCCTCGGCGTCGAGCGCGAGCTTGCGCACGTCGCTGTGCGAGCGCCCGACCACGAACCAGATCGCCTCGACCGGCTCGTCGCCCGCGTTCTCCAGGCGATGCGGCCGCGAGGACTCGAACGCGATCGAGTCGCCCGGGCCGAGCTCGTACTGCTCCTCGTCGAAGCCGATCGTCAGCCGCAGCCGCCCCGACAGCACGAGCCCGTACTCGCGGCCCATGTGGCGCATGTGCGTCCCGGGGCGGCTCGAGGCGCCGCCGACCTCGTAGACGACGTACAGGAAGTCGGCGTCGGGCTCGGAGGTCGGCGTCAGCCGCTCCCAGCGCACGCCGGACTCCAGGTCGAGCCCCTTGCGCGCGTCGCGCCGCTGGACGAGGCTCGCGCCCGCCTCGCCGGCGCCGCTCCCCGCCCTCGCCGCGGCGCCCGCCGCGGCCGCGCTCGCATCGGCCGCGCGCGCCGAGCCGAACAGCTCGTCGAGCGACATCTCGAGCTCGGTGACGATCGCGTACAGCGTGCCCACCGACGGCCGCGACCGGCCGGTCTCGATCTGCGACAGCGCGCTGGGCGAGATCGCCAGGCGCCGCGCGAGCTCGCGCAGGCTCAGGCCGTGGCGCTCGCGCTCCGCTCGCAGCCGCTGCCCCACGCCGTCCTGGAAATCGGCGGTGAGGTCGCGCAGGCGCTTGGCTCCGGTGGGCTCCGCGGGCATCCCCGGTCACTGTAGCCGTCGCGCGTCGAGCCTGTCCAGCTTCACTGCACAGTCGCACGCAAGCCTGCAGCTGCGCCGTCCGGCGACCGGGAGGTTGACGGCGCCCGCCGGAAGGATCGCCCGGCAGGCGGCGTCATCCCAGGGAAAGGCCGGACCCACTCCGCTCCGTCCGGCCCTGCTCACAGGAGGGATGCAACCAGTGAGACGCCTCATCGCAGTCGTCATCGCCGCCGCGCTCGCCGCGTCGGCCATCGCCGCCGTCGCCGCCATCGCCGCGGCGCCGACCAAGCCCGCGACGGTCAAGACGCGCAGCAACAAGCTCGGCAAGATCCTCGTGAACGGCAGCGCCCAGACCCTCTATCTGTTCGAGAAGGACAAGAACGGCAAGAGCGCCTGCTCGGGCCAGTGCGCCAAGTTCTGGCCGCCGCTGCTGACGAAGGGCAAGCCGGTCGCCGGCTCCGGCGTGAAGGCCTCGCTGCTGGGCACGACCAAGCGCAGCGACGGCACCACGCAGGTCACGTACAACAAGCACCCGCTCTATCGCTTCCTGAACGACAAGAACAAGGTCGGCGCCACCAAGGGCGAGGGTGTCGACGCGTTCGGCGCGGAGTGGTACGTGCTGGGCGCCAACGGCAAGAAGATCGAGAAGGAAGGCAGCTGAGCCTGAGAGGAGGCAGGCGCGAGCCCGATGACGCTCGGTCGGGCTCGCCCTGAGCACGGTCGTCGGGCGCAAGGCGCCCGGCCGCGACAGCCGTGGGGGTGGGGCTTCGGCCCTGCCCCCTCGGTGCTGGCGGCGAGCTACACGCGTGCCCGCGCGGCGACCTCCGCGATGACCTTCGACAGCTGGCCGCCCTGCCAGGCGATCGGCGAGCGCCCCGGCTCCTCGACCACGAGCTGCGCCCCGGGGATGACGCGGGCGTAGTCCTCCCCCACGCTCAGCGGGTGCGCAGGGTCGGCCTCGTCGCGGTCGGCCACGATCACCGTCGGCGCCTCGATCGCCGCCAGGTCGTGCAGCGTGCCGAACGGCCGCGAGCGCGGCACCGCGCTCAGCGCGTCGGCCACCGCGCCGGGGTGCTCGTGGGCGCTCAGCCGCTGGCGCAGGACCTTGGTCACCGTGTCGCGCCACGTCGCGGGGACCGCCGGCTCGCCGTGGGCGCGCACGAAGCCCTCGACGCCGCCGGTCCGCAGCCCCTGGGCGAGCGCGTCCCAGTGTGCCAGCCGCCGCGGGTCGTAGTTGTCGACCGGGTCGAAGGCCGGAGTGATCGCGACGAGCGCGGCGACGCGCTCAGGGCGCTCCAGCGCGAAGCGCAGCAGCGTATGCGCGCCCATCGACGCGCCCGCCAGCACCGCGCGGTCGACGCCGCGCTCGTCCAGCACGCCCTCGAGATCGGCCACCAAGTGCTCGTAGCCGTAGGCGTCCGGCGACGGCGCCGGATCGCTGCGCCCGTGGCCGCGCGCGTCGTAGGCGATCACGCGATGGCCCGAGCGCTCGAGCACCTTGGAGCCCATGACGACGTAGCGGTGCGTCGCGGTCAGGCCGTGCAGCAGCACCACGGGAGCGCCGTCTCCGCCCTCCTCTACGTAGAGGTCCATCGCGTGGGTCCTATCATCGGATTCATGGCCGTCATCGACGTTAGCGAGCAGGACTTCGAGCGCGAGGTGATCGAGCGCTCGCGGAGCACTCCGGTGGTCGTCGACTTCTGGGCCGAGTGGTGCGGCCCGTGCCGCGCGCTGGGCCCGATGCTCGAGCAGGAGGCCGCCAAGCGCGAGGGCCAGGTCGTCCTGGCCAAGCTCGACACCGATGCCAACCCCTATCTGGCGCAGGCGTTCGGCATCCAGGGCATCCCCGCTGTAAAGGCGTTCAAGGACGGCCGCGTCGTCGACGAGTTCGTCGGCGTGCAGCCGCCCGCCAACGTCGCGCGCTTCTTCGACGGGCTGGTCCCCAGCGAGGCCGACGACCTCGTCGCCCACGGCGACGAGGAGTCGCTGCGCCGCGCCTTGGAGATGGAGCCGGGGCGCGCCGACGCCGCGCTGGCGCTCGCCGGCCTGCTGCATCGCCGCGGCGAAGGCGACGAGGCCCTGGAGGTCCTCTCCAACATCGGAGGCTCGTTCGCCGCCGACGGGCTGGCCGCGCGCATCCGCCTCGAGCAGGCGGACGGGCTCGACCTCGCCGAGGCCTTCCGTGCCCTCGACGAGGGCGACACCGAGCGCGCCGTCGAGCTGCTCATCGACGCGCTGCCCTCGTCCGACGGGCACAAGGACGACCTGCGCCGCGTCGTGGTCGGCATCCTCGACCAGCTCGGCGTCGAGGATCCCCTGGCGCGCGACGCGCGCCGCCGCCTGGCCGCCGCGCTCTACTGAGTCACGTGAGTCACGTGGGCGCGGACGAGCGCCGCGCTGCGCTCGGGCTGCTCCCACCAGAACATGTGCCCCACGCCCTCGAGCAGCTCGAGGCGCGCGTCGGGGACCAGGCGCGCGATCAGCTCGCCGTTGGTGACCGGCAGCATGCGGTCCTCGGTGCCGTGGATGACGAGCGTCGGATGGTCGATCGAGCTCAGCCGCGCGCTCGTGTCGTGGCCGATGACCGCCTGCATCTGGGCGATGATCACCGGCACGGGCACGGGCAGCCCGGTCGCCATCGCGTGGAACGGCTCCCAATTGGCCTCGTCGGCGGCGAAGGCGGCCGACAGGTTGGCGGCGAAGCCGATCCGCAGCGCCAGCTCGCGGTCGCCGGACATCAGCGCGCCGGCCAGCTCCTGGACGAGGGCCGGATCGGCCAGCTGCGCGCCAGCGCCGCCGGGGTAGGTGCAGCCGAGCACGAGCGTGCGGATCCGCTGGGGATGGCGCAGCGCCAGCTCCTGGGCGACCATCCCGCCCATCGAGATCCCCAGCACGTGGGCGGTCTCCCAGCCCAGCGCCTCGAGCATGCCCGCGGCGTCGTCGGCGAGCCCGGTCGTCGTGACGGCGCCCTCCTGCGGCCCGGACTCCCCCACGCCGCGGTGGTTGTAGATCACGAGGTCGAGGTCGTCGCCCAGCGCGCCGAGGAACGGCTCGCCCCAGGCGAGATGCGTGCCGCTCATGCCCTGGATGAGCAGGACCGGCTCGCCCTCGCCGCGGCGCTCGTAGTACAGCGTGGCCCCGTCGACGGCGGCGTGTGGCACGGGCGCAGACGCTACTAGGCTCCCGCCGCATGCACCGCACCCGCTTCCCCGGCCTCGCCGACGGCTGGGCGCGCCTCGACGGTCCCGCCGGCACGCAGATGGTCGACGACGCGATCGAGACGATGGCCGCCTTCATGCGCTCGGGCGACAACGCCAACCACGGCGGCGTCTTCCGCGCGGCCGAGCGCACCGACGCGGTCGTCGCGCAGGCGCGCGCATCGGTGGCCGCGCTGCTGGGCGCGAGCGCCGAGGGCATCGTCTTCGGCCCGTCGATGACCGCGCTGACGATGCGCTTCTCCGCGGCGGTCGGACGCTCGCTGCGCCCGGGCGAAGAAATCGTTTGCACGCGCCTGGACCACGACGCCAACGTCGCGCCCTGGCTGATCGCGGCGCAGCGCGCCGGGGCGCAGGTGCGCTTCGCCGAGCCCGATCGCGAGACGCTCGAGCTGCCGGCCAGCGCCGTGGAAAACGTTCTCTCCGACCGCACGCGCTGGGTCGCGGTCACCGCCGCGTCCAACGCAACGGGCTCGATCCCCGACCTGCCCGGGATCGTCGCCGCCGCGCACGCCGCCGGCGCGCGCGTCTTCGTCGACGCCGTCCACGCCGCGCCGCACCGCCAGCTCGACGTGGCGGCGCTCGATTGCGACGCCCTGGCGTGCTCGGCCTACAAGTGGTTCGGCCCACACATCGGGATCCTGTGGGCGCGCCCGGAGCTGCTCGCCGAGTACCAGCCCGACAAGCTGCGCCCCGCCCCCGACGACGTGCCCGACCGCTGGGAGCTCGGGACGCTGCCGTTCGAGTCGCTCGCGGGCGTGCGCGCCGCGGCCGACTTCGTGTCGTCGCTGGATCGCGAGGCCCTGCGCGCCCACGAGGGCCGGCTGCTCGCCCAGATGGTCGAGGGCCTCTCCGCCATCGACGGGGTCGCCCTCCACGGCGCGGCCCGCGACCGCACCTGCACGGTGATGTTCACCGTCGCCGGCCACAGCTCGCACGACGTCGCCGCCGCCCTCGCGCGCGCCGAGGTCGCGGTGTGGCACGGCAACTACTACGCGCTGGAGCTGTCGAGCTGGCTCGGGCTCGAGCCCGACGGCGCGCTGCGCGCCGGCTGCGTCGCCTACAACGACGAGGAGGACGTCCAGCGGCTGCTGGAGGCCGTGGCGGCGCTCTAGACCTCAAGCGCCAGCTGCGCCGTCGGCTGCGCGACCGGCGCGACGACCTCGTCCTCGAACGACGCGACGCGCACGCCGAGCAGGCGCACCGGCCGCGGCGGCGCGTAGGCGCGCAGCAGCTCGAGCGCGATGTCGGTCACCTGCGCGGTGTCGTTGGTGAAGGCGTCGATCGTGCGCGCGCGGGTGACGTTGGTGAAGTCGTCGAGGCGAACCTTGATGCCGATCGTGCGCCCGCGGGCGTCCTTGCGCTGCAGGCCCGAGCAGACGTCCTCGGCCAGGCGCCTGATCGTCTCCTCGAGCACCGCGAGGTCGGCGACGTCCTCGTCGAAGGTCGTCTCGCTGGAGCGGCTCTTGGCGACGGGCGTGGACTCCAGCGGCGAGCTGTCATGGAAGAACGCGACGGCCTTCAGCCAGCGCCCCATGCGGTCGCCGAAGCGCGCAACGAGCGCGTCCGCGTCGGCCGCCTGCAGGTCGCCGACCGTCCGCAGCCCCAGCTCGAACAGGCGCTCCTGCGTGCGCGGGCCGATGCCCTGCAGCAGGCGCGTCGACTCGACGGCGAAGCGCTCGCACGCCTGCTCGCGCGAGAGCACCACGAAGCCCGACGGCTTCTCGGCGTCGCTGGCCGTCTTGGCCACGAGCCGCGATGGCCCGACGCCGACCGAGATCGTGATGCCGGTGCGCTCGCGCACCTCGGCCACGAGCTCGCGCAGCGCGCTCAGCGGCTTGTCGAGCGCGGTGACGTCGGCGTAGGCCTCGTCGATCGACATGCTCTGCATCGGGCAGCCCAGCCGCTCGCGCACGAGGTCCCACACCTCGCCCGACTTCTCGCGGTAGGCGATGAAGTCGGGCGGGATGAAGATCGCATGCGGGCACAGGCGCCGGGCGCGGACCGCGGACATCGCCGAGTGCACGCCGAAGGCGCGCGCCTCGTAGCTGGCGGTCGTCACGACCGCCCGCGGCCCCGTCCCGGCGACGACGAGCGGCTTGCCACGCAGCTCGGGGCGGCGCTGCAGCTCGACGCTCGCGTAGAAGGAGTCGCAGTCGAGGTGCGCGATGACGCGGCGGGGCGGCTCGGGAGGCTCGCTGGTCAACCTCCCGAGGGTACGCCCGCTCGCTGACGGCTAGCCGGCCACCAGCACCGACCCGGCGCCGCCGAAGCGCAGGCGGTCGCGCGTGGCCGCGGTGAGGTCGAACTCGCGGCCGGCGACGTACGGGCCGCGGTCGACGACGCGCACGCGCACGACGCGGTGGCCGTGGCGCAGCGTGACGCGCGAGCCGCACGGCAGCGTCTTGTTGGCGACGCCCAGCGTGCCCGGCGTCAGGGTCCCGCCGCACGACAGCTTGTTGCCGTACAGGCCCGGGCCGTACCACGACACCACGGCGCGGCGGTAGACGTTCAGGCGCCCGATCTCACGCCGCGCCGAGTCGACCAGCACGCGCAGCCGGGCGCTGCCGGGCCGCTGCGGGCGAAAGCGGAAGGCGAACGCGCCGCCGGCGGTCGTCGTGGCGCGATCGATGGTGTTCCAGCGCTTGCCGGAGCGGCGCTGCAGCGCGACGTGGCGGCCGGCGACGCCGGGGCGCACGCGCCCCTCGAACGTCGCCCGACGGCCGGTGAGCACGTCGAGCTTGCTGTGGCCGGTGGCGATGTCGGCCGCACGGGCCACGGTCGCCTGGGACTGCGCCGCTGCCAATGGCACGGCGATCGAAGTTGCAATGCACAGCGCGCCCAGCGCCATCGTGGCGTGGCGGGCGCGCAGATTGATCTGCGGCCTCGTCATGAGGTCGTTTTCCTCCTAGCGTCAGCCGCCTACGGGGTGGGACTGTGCGCTGGCGCACCCTCGCCAGCGCGGCGGCGCCCTGAGGGCGCCGGCCCTTCCCCCGCTCACTCCCCAGGGAACGACCGGGAGCGACTCGGCGGATCGAACAGAAGTTCGACAGGGTAGCGTCCCGGCTTGAGAGAACTGTGAGCGGGCTCACAGTTCGGTATCCGGGCGGGGCCGCGAGCGCTCCGTCTGACATGAAGCGCAACCTCCGTCGTCTGAGCCTCGGCGTGGCGGTCACCGCCGCCGCGCTCGCAGCAGTCCAGCCCGCGACCGGCGCCCCGCCGTCGTCGCGCCTGCCGTCGCCGCTGGTCGGCACGTGGGACAGCGCCGAGGGCGCCGCCGAGATCGTCTACGTCTTCAGGTCCGACGGGACCTACAAGCACGCCGGCGTCCTCATGCAGGAGCGCCCCAGCGGGACGTTCAGCTTCACGATCGGGGCGCGCGGCACCGTGACGGTTCGCGGCCGCTCGCTGGTCCTGCATCCGCGCAGTGGGACGCAGAGCCTGCACGACCCCGACGACTCGAGCCGGGACTACCGCGAGCCGATCGACACCGCGCCCGAGCGCTACCGCTGGTCGATCTCCGGCTACGGGCGCAGCGCGCGTCTGTCGATGACCGATCAGACGGGCAACACGGTCACCTACCACCGGCTGTGAAGCGGATCACCCGCCTCGCCGGGCGGCGGGTCCGCCTGCGCCCGGCCCAATCGCGGATCACGGGCTCGAACCTGCTGCAGACCGCGGTGACGATCCTCGTCGCGGTCGCGCTCGCGATCGCCGCCCTGATCGCCTCGGGGGCCGCGGATCGCTGGCAGTCGAGCGTCCGCGCGGACGTCAAGCGCTCGGCCGGCATCGTCGAGGACGTCCGCGAGGTCTACGGCGACGAGGCGCCGCTGGGACTGGACGTCGCGCTGGCCGACACCCGCGCCCGGCAGGGGACCGACGACGACGCGCTGACCGACCGCCAGGTCGTCTTCGCCCTGCGCCGCGCGTACCGCGGCAAGGACCATCTGATCGCCGACGACCGCTACCTGCGCGCCACGGGCGGCTACGACGTCCCGCGGCGGCTCGCCGACGTGCGCGGCGAGGATCCCGGCCTCGTGCGCCTGGATCCCGATCGCGCCGCGCGCGAAGGCGACGACAAGCGCAGGCTCGCGTCGCTCATCGCGCTCGCGACGATCCCGCTCGTCGCGCTGTACCTGCTCACCGAGCTCGTGCTGCGCACGCGGGCCCGGCGGCGATCGGCCCCGGCACATGCCGACGAGGTCGGGCTCGTGCCCCGGCCGTGGAGCTCGCCGGCGGCCAGCCGCCTCGGCGTCACGGTGGCGCTCGTCGCGTGGCTCGCGGTCGCGCTGCTGCCGGTCCTGGCCCTGCGCTTCGACGACCAGGAGCAGCGCGCCGACGCGCTCGCCGCGCGGCGCGCGGTCGACGTCTCGACCATGCTGGCGGCGAGCGGCATCGCCTTCAGCTTCCGCACCCACAGCCTGCAGCGCGTGGTCGCGCTCGACAGCCACGCCATCGGCCGCCAGATCGTCGCGCTCAACAGCCCGGACTACCACGACGGCGCGCGGCTCGCCGACCTCGGCCGCGCCGAGGCGCGCACGGCACAGCGCGCGCGGCTCGTCGTCGCCGACATGAGCCGGGCGCCCACGGCGGCCGACGGCGTCGATGGGGCCACGCTGGAGGCCGTCAACGCCAGCCAGGCGGCGTCCGACGCCGTGCGCGTCGAGCAGAACGAGCAGGCCGACGTCGCCGAGCGCGCCGGCCGCCGCGCCAACCGGATGAACCTCGCGCTGCTGCTCAGCGCGCTGACGCTCAGCCTCGCGGCGCTCGCGGCAACCGGCCGCGGCGTGCGCCTGCGCGGGATCGACCGCGTCGCCGCCGCCGTCCTCGTCGCCGCGCTCGCCGTCGCGATCTCGGCCGTGATCGGCTAGGCCTGGAGCGCCACGGCCGGGACGCCGGCCTCCGGCGTGCCCGCGAGGACCATCGCCAGCAGCGTGCCGGGCATCATCGCGAAGGGGACGTCGGGCCGCGCGGCGGCGCTCTCCTGGGCGATCTCCAGCAGCGCGTCGATGTAGCTCAGCAGCGCGCGCACGTCGCCGTCGCGGTACGTGCGGCAGGCCAGGCGCGCGAGCGCGATCGGCTCGGAGGGATCCATGCCGCGGAACGCGACCTGCAGCGCCGACGCGCAGTAGGACACCACGCGCTCGGCCTCGATGACGCGCTCGCCGACCGCGTGGACGCCGGGTGCCGGGCCGGCGTCGATCGGGTCCTCGCCGGCCACCACGCGCTCGAGCTGCTCGCCGGCGATGCAGCGCAGCTCGTCGGGCCCGTGGCCGACCGCGCGCGCCACGCGCAGGAACACGAAGGCGGCCAGCAGGCCCGGGCCGTAGGGCATGTCGCTGGCGTAGAGGATGTGCCCCGGCGGGATCGTCGCGTACAGCTGCAGCTGGTCGGCGACGTTCCACCACGCCGTGTCGAAGAAGAGGTTGTCGAGCTCGGGGGCGTACTCGGCGATCCAGCCGAGGTCGCTGATGCCGGCGTGGGCGAGGATCAGCCGCGCGCCCGGGTAGCGGCGCGCGAGGTCGACGACGGACTCGCCGAGATGCGGGATGCCGCGTCCGGCGTGGAAGAGGACCGGAGCGCGGCGCTCGTGGGCCAGCGCGACGACCTCCTCGACCACCGGGTGCGGGAGCTCGAAGGCGTCGGAGCGCGGGTGCAGCTTGAAGCCGCGCGCGCCGGCCTCGAGGGAGCGCTTGGCCTCGTCGACGGCACCGGGCTCGTTGGGCGCGATCCGCGCGAGCGCCAGCAGCCGGCCGTCGGACGCGGCCGTGGCGGCCAGCACCGCGTCGTTGGCCGCGGTGTAGCCGTCGGGCTCGTGCATGGCGAACAGGAGCGCGCGCTGGTGTCTGGCCGCGTCGAGGCCGCCGATGATCTCCTCCGGCGTCGCCTTGCGCCCGTCGGGGTCGTTCTGGCCGATGTGGGTGTGGGCGTCGAACCAGCCGACGTCACCCAGCACCTCACGCCCTTCGAGGTAGACGGGCAGGAGCCGGGGATCGAAGTCGCTTCCGTTGACGGGCACGGCCCACCTGAGGCTACAGCGAGGCACGCTGGCGCCGGCGCGCGGCGGGTAGGATCGACGCGATGGCCCACAGCGATCGGCTCACCGCGCTCGACGCCACGTTCCTGCACCTCGAGCGCAGCGGAGCGCACATGCACGTCGCCGGGATCCTCGTCTTCGACGGCGACGTGCCGGACTACGACGAGCTCGTCGAGGCGATCGAGGCGCGCATCCACCTCGTGCCGCGCTACCGCCAGAAGCTCGCGCACGTGCCGTACGGGCAGGGGCGGCCGGTGTGGGTCGACGATCCGCACTTCAACGCGCGCTACCACGTGCGCCACAGCGCGCTTCCACCGCCCGGGTCCGACGAGCAGCTGAAGAACCTCGCCGGGCGGCTGTTCGCCCTGCCGCTCGATCGCACGAAGCCGCTCTGGGAGCTCAACCTCGTCGAGGGCCTCCACGGCGGGCGCTTCGCGGTCATCAGCAAGACCCACCACGCGCTCGTCGACGGCGTCAGCGGCGTCGACATCACGTCGGTGCTCTTCGACGTCACGCCCGACCCGGCGCCGGTCGAGCAGCGCCCGTGGGTGCCGCGCCCCGAGCCGACCGAGGCCGAGTTGCTGGCCCAGGCGCTGGTCGAGCGCGCGACGATGCCCGGCGAGGCCGCCCGCGGCCTGCGCGCCCTGACGCGGGCGCCGCGCCACGTGCTCGCGCAGGCCGGCAGCTGGATGGTCGGCGTCGGCGCGATGGCGTGGGCGGGCGTCAAGCCGGCGCCCGAGTCGCCGTTCAACGTCCCGATCGGACCGCATCGCCGCTACACGTGGGTCGACTCCGAGGTCGCGCGCTTCAAGGCGATCAAGAACGCCCTCGGCGGCACGCTCAACGACGTCGTGCTGTCCACGGTCGCGATCGGCATCGGGCGCTTCCTGCGCCGGCGCGGGATCTCGACCGACGGGCTCGTGCTCAAGGCGATGGTCCCGGTGTCGGTGCGCGCCGACACCGAGCGCGGTGCGCTGGGCAATCGCGTCGCCGCGATGTGGGCGCCGCTGCCGGTGGGTGTCGAGGACGCCGAGGCGGTCCTGGCCCAGGTGGCCGAGGCGATGCGCGGGCTCAAGGAATCCGGCCAGGCGGTCGGGGCGCAGGCACTGACGTCGCTCGCCGACTTCGCCCCGCCGACGATCATGTCGCAGGCGGCCCGCCTGCAGAGCCGCCAGCGCTTCTTCAACCTCGTCGTCACGAACGTCCCGGGCCCGCAGATACCGCTGTACCTGCTCGGCCGGCCGATGCGTGCGTTCTATCCGGTCGTGCCGCTGGCCCACAACCAGGCGCTGGGCATCGCGATCATGAGCTATGACGGGCGTCTCGCGTTCGGCCTGCTCGGCGACTACGACGCGCTGCCCGACCTCGAGGTGCTGGCCGACGACCTGCGCGAGGCGATCGCGGCGCTGTCGCGGGCCGCGGGCGTGCCCGGGCCGACGCGAGCCGCGCGCAAGCGCGCGCCCGAGCCCAGCAGGGCCTGAGCGTCATCATGGTGGGTGATGCGCATCGCGCTCGCCCAGATCAACCCGACCGTCGGCGACATCGCGGCCAACGAGGCCAAGATCCGCGAGTACCTGGCGCGCGCGCGCTCGGAGGGCGCTCAGCTCGCGCTGTTCCCCGAGCTCGCGGTCACCGGCTACCCGCCGGAGGACCTGCTGCTCAAGGAGCACTTCCTCGCCGACGCGCGCGCCGCGGTCGAGCGGATCGCCGGCGACGTGCGCGGCGTCGTCGTGGTGCTCGGCTTCCCCGAGCGCGCCGACGACGTCTACAACGCGGCGGCGATCTGCGCCGACGGCGCGCTGCAGGCGATCTACCGCAAGGTCAACCTGCCCAACTACGGCGTCTTCGACGAGGTGCGCTACTTCCAGCGCGGTCCGGGCGGCGCGATCATCGAGGTCGACGGCGTCAAGGTCGGGCTGACCGTCTGCGAGGACATCTGGGTGCCCGGGCCGCCGATGACCGACGAGGCGCTGGCCGGCGCGCGGCTGGTGGTCAACATCTCCGCCTCGCCCTATCAGGCCGGCAAGGGGGCCCAGCGCGAGCAGATGATCGCCCAGCGCGCGCGCGACAGCCTCGCGACGGTCGCCTTCTGCGCGCTGGTGGGCGGGCAGGACGAGCTCGTCTTCGACGGCCACTCGTTCGTCGTCGACCACGACGGGACGGTCATCGCGCGGGCGGCCCAGTTCGCCGAGGAGCTGCTGATCTGCGACGTCGACGAGGCCGCGGCGGGCGCGGCGCGGCTGCGCGACACGCGCGCGCGGCCGGCGGCGCGCGAGATGGCTCCCGTAGTGGCGGATCTCGGCGCGTTCACGACCGAGGGCGGCTCCGACGCGGCGGCCCCCGGCGGGCCGGTCGCCGAGCCGCTGTCCGCCGACGCGGAGGTCTACGCGGCGCTCGTGCTCGGTACGCGCGACTACGTGGGCAAGAGCGGCTTCGAGCACGTCGTGCTGGGGCTGTCGGGCGGCATCGACTCGACGCTCGTCGCGCTGATCGCGGTCGACGCGCTCGGGCCCGAGCGCGTGACGTGCGTGACCATGCCGTCGCCGTACTCGTCGCAGGGGACGCGCGACGACGCGCGCGCCCTGGCTTCGAACCTCGGCGTGGAGCTGCTCAGGCTGCCGATCGGCGAGGCGATGGCCGGCTATGACGAGCTGCTCGGCGACGTCTTCGCGGGGCGCGAGCCGGACATCACCGAGGAGAACCTGCAGGCGCGCATCCGCGGCAACATCCTCATGGCGCTGTCGAACAAGTTCGGCTGGCTGGTGCTGACGACCGGCAACAAGTCCGAGATGTCGGTCGGCTACTCGACGCTCTACGGCGACAGCGCGGGCGGCTTCGCGGTCATCAAGGACGTGCCGAAGCTCATGGTCTACCGGCTGGTGCGCGAGCGCGCCGCGCGCGACCCCGCGTCGCCGGTCCCCGAGTCGATCATCACGCGCGCGCCGTCGGCCGAGCTGCGCCCCGACCAGCGCGACGAGGACTCGCTGCCGCCCTACGAGGTGCTCGACGCGATCCTCGAGGGCTACGTCGAGCAGGACCTGGGGCGCGAGCAGCTCATCGCCCGCGGCCTCCCCGCGGCCGACGTCGAGCGCGTGATCCGCCTGGTCGACGGCGCCGAGTACAAGCGCCGCCAGAACCCGCCGGGGATCAAGGTCACGTCGAAGGCGTTCGGCCGCGACCGGCGCGTCCCCATCGTCAACCGCTACGGCGGATGATCGCGCTCGTCACCGGCGCCGGGAACCCGCGCGGCATCGGCGCGGCGTGCGTGCGCGCCTTGGCGGACCGCGGCGCGACGGTCGCCTACACCGTCGTGGCCGACGAGCCGGTGCCCTCCGACCTGCCGGGAACGCCGTTCACGACGGATCTGTCGGAGGCCATCGGCCCGGAGCTGCTGTTCGACGCGGTGACCGAGCGCGTCGGGCATCCGACCGTGCTGGTCAACAACGCGGCGCATTCGTCGCGCGACGGGTTCGAGGCGCTGGACGCGGCGACGATCGACGCGCACTACGCGGTCAACGTGCGCGCGCCGATGCTGCTGAGCGTCGCGCTGGCGCGGGCCGGCCGGCCCGGCCGCATCGTCAACATCGTGTCCGGCCAGTTCCTGGGCCCGATGATCGGCGAGCTCGCGTACACGGCGAGCAAGGGCGCGCTCGAGGCGTTCACGCGCCAGCTCGCCGCGGAGGTCGCGCACCTCGGGATCACGGTCAACGCCGTCGGCCCCGGCCCCAACGACACCGGCTGGATGGACGACGCCGTGCGCGCCGAGCTGCTCCCGCGCTTCCCCATGGGTCGCCTGGGCCGCCCGGAGGACGCGGCGGCGGTGGTCGCATGGCTGTGCTCCGAGGAGGCCGGCTGGGTCACGGGGCAGGTCATCCATGCGGAGGGCGGGTTCCTGCGCTAGCGAGCAGCGCCGACGGCTACGCCTGCTGCAGGACGATCCTGTTGCCGTCGGGGTCGCGGATGACCGCCTCTGCGCCCCACGGCTGCTCTCGCAGCGGCCGCTCGAACCCGACGCCTTGGGCCGCGAGCCGGTCGCAATCGTGCGCGAGGTCGGTCGAGCCGAGCACGAGCCCCTGAAGCGAGCCCGGCGGCATCGTCTCGAACCAGTTCACCAACGTCAGGGAGGTCGTCCCGTCCTTCGGGGTCACCTCGATCCACCGGATTCCAGGCACGGAATCGTCGTCTCGGCTCAGGTCGAACCCCAGCTTCTCGACGTAGAACGCCTTGGCCCGCTCCTGGTCGGAGACGGGTACCGAGATCACCTTCACGTCCTGCACAGCCATCGCTTCTCCAGCCTCTCGCTCGCAGTTTGCCTTGCCCGCGCCAGGATGTAGCCTGCTGGCCCCGTCAACAAGGGCCACAGACCGGCAATCTGATGAGGCCAGAGGTCGAGCCTAGAGGGACGCGCGAGCTCCTCTTGGAGGTCGAGCTTCGCCCCGCCAAGCTGGCGGTACGACTTCAACGCGGTCACCCCTGACGTCGGCCTGTTTCCGCGGCGCGTCTGGATCCGGGCGGTGGAGCGGGCGCTGCGCGCCGCGCCGGACGCCGCGCTGGACTACGGGGACCACAGGGGGCGGATCGAGCTGCGGATCGCGTTGAGCGAGTACCTGGCGCGCGTCCGCGGCATCCGCATCGACCCGAGTCGGATCATCGTGACCCAGGGCTTCACCCAGGCGCTCGACCTCCTGTGCCGGGTGCTCGTCACCAGGGGCGCGACGACGCTCGCCATGGAATCACCGTCGCATCCTGGCTTGTGGACGACGGTGCGGCGCTCCGGGCTCGGGCTCGTCGGCTGTCCGGTCGACGACGAGGGGCTGCGAACGACCGAGCTGGCGGACGCTCGCGCCGACGCAGTCGTGGTCGCCCCAGCTCACCAGTTCCCGACCGGCGCGGTGCTCGCGCCGGCGCGCCGTGCTGCGCTGATCGAGTGGGCGGCCACGCACGACCGCCTGGTCATCGAGGACGACTACGACGCCGAGTTCCGCTACGACCGCACCCCGGTCGGGGCGGTCCAGGGGCTCGACCCCGGGCGCGTGGCACACGTCGGGTCCGCCTCCAAGACCATCGCGCCGGGCGTGCGCCTGGGATGGATCAGCGCGCCGCCAGACGTCGTCGACGAGCTGCGCGAGCAGAAGTCGGCGGCGGACTCGGGATCGCCGACCGTCAACCAGCTCGCGCTTGCCGAGCTCCTGTCGAGCGGCGAGTACGAGCGCCATGTCGTCCGTGCCCGTCACGTCTACCGGCGCCGCCGCGATCGCCTCGTCGGCGCGCTTCGGTGCCGGCTCCCGGATCTGGCGATCCGCGGCGCGGCGGCGGGGATGCAACTGCTGCTGATGCTGCCCGACGGCGTCGACGATCGCGAGATCGGCGACCGCGCGCGATCGCGCGGCATGGCGGTTACCGCGCTCTCACAGCTGCACCTGACGCCGAGTCGCGATCGAGGCCTGCTGCTCGGCTACGGACGCCTCTCGGAGCCCGGCATCGACGGCGCCGTCGCGGCCCTGGCGGCGCTCATCGCCGCGTGATCTCGCGCACCGCGATCGTCATCCGCACCAGGGCGCAGAGGCGGCCCTCGTCGTCGGTGATGTCGACCTCCCAGACCCAGGTCGTGCGGCCGCGGTGGCGGCGGCGGGCCTCTGCGTGGATGGTGCCCTGGACGATGGGGCGCAGGAACGACGTCTGGTTGGACATGCCCTGGGCTGCCTTGCCCTCGGGCCAGACGGCCATCGCGGTCGCCGTGGAGGTGATCGACTCCGCGATCGAGGCGTAGATGCCGCCGTGGACGAGGCCCATCGGCTGCTTGATCTCGTCGCGGACCTTGACGCGGGCGCGCACGAGCTCGTCGCTGGACTCGATGACCTCCAGGCCGTAGAGGGCATCGAAGGTGCGGTCGAGCGGGACCATGGGTTGCGGAGTGCTCATGCGAGTGCGGCACGATACCGACCGGCGTCGCTACCCTCCGGCCCTCGATGAGCCGTATCGATGCGCTCCCCGCCGACCAGAAGTCCGTCCTGCAGCTGCTGCTGCGTCAGGGCAAGGGCTACGACGACCTCTCGGGCCTCCTGCGCCTGGACGTCGGCGAGGTGCGCTCGCGCGCGCACGACGCGCTCGACGCGCTCGGCCCGGGCGCGGGCGGCGTTCCGGGACCGCGGCGTCAGGAGATCGCCGACTGGCTGCTGGGCCAGCAGGACCCCGACGAGGCCGCGGCCACCCGCGCGTTCCTCGACGGATCGCCGGCCGCGCGCTCGTGGGCGCAGGCCGTCGCGACCGAGCTGCAGCCGCTGGCCGGCGACCGGCTGCCCGAGATCCCGGCGAACGGGGTGCTCGCCGACGCGGCAGCGGCCGCGCCCAGCGAGCCCGAAGAGCCCGCGCCCAGCGAGCCCGAAGAGCCCAGCCCCACCCCCTTCGCCCCCGCCCCCACCGCCGCCGCGCGCGTCTCGCGCCGCGGCGGCGCGGCGCTCATCGCCGGCGCGGTGGCCGTCATCGCCATCGCCCTCGTGCTCGTCTTCGTCGTCTTCAACGGCGACGACAAGAAGAACAACGCCAAGAACGCCGCCGGCACGACCACGACCGCGCAGAGCCAGCCCAAGGTCCAGGCGCAGGTCAACCTCACGCCGCCGCAGGACGCGCCCGCCAAGAAGGCCCTCGCCATCGTCCAGATCGTCGACGTCAACGGCCAGGAGGCGGTCAACGCCGTCTCGCAGGGGCTGCCGAACACGAACAAGGCGGCCTACGGGATCTGGGTCTACTCGAGCCCCTCGCAGGCCAAGCTCATCGGCGGCTTCGACAAGAAGGACAACAACGGCCACCTCGTCTACCAGGGCGCGCTGCCCAAGGGCTTCGACGTCACGGGCTACAACGAGATCCTCGTGACGCGCGAGACGAAGGGGAACCCGACGCGGCCCGGCCGCGTGTACCTGCGCGGCGACATCCCGCGCAGCTCGGGCGGCTAGCCCTCCGGCAGCAGCTTGCCGGGGTTCATCACCCCGACCGGGTCGAGCTCGCGCTTGAGGGCGCGCAGCGCGGCCACGCCCGTGGCGCCGATCTCGGCCTCCAGATACGCGGCGTGGTCGCGCCCGACCGCGTGGTGATGGGTGATCGTCGCGCCCGCGGCCACGATCGCCTCGCTCGCCGCGCCCTTCGCCGCAGCCCACTGCGCGAGCTCCTCGCCGCGCCGCGCACGGCCCATGAACGTGAAGTACAGCGACGCGCCGGTCGGGTACAGGTGCGAGATGTGGCAGGCGACGATCTGCGCGTGCTCGCGCAGCGCGTCGCCGACCGCGCGGTAGAGCGTGAAGAGCTGCGCCCACGTCGTGGCGGTCTCGAGCGTCTCGACGAACACGCCGCGATCCATGAGCTCGTCGCGCAGGTAGGGCCCGTGGAAGCGCGACCGCACCCACGCGCGCCCGGCCGGCGGCCCCAGCGCGACGCCGCCGCCGTCGCGCAGCGCCTCGACCGCGATCCCGCGGCGCGCGCGCACGACGTCCTCGCCGCCCGCCCAGCCGACGATCGCAACCGCGCCATCGGCGACCCCGCGGGCGCGCAGATACGCGCGCAGCGCCCCGGCGCGCAGCCCGCCGAACCCCGCCAGGCCCAGCCCCATCCGCGTCTCGCTCTCGTCCGACAGCCGCGCGACGTCCGGCGCGAAGCCGCCCTGCTCGAAGCGCCGCAGGACCTCCGCGCCGGCCCCGAAGCTCGGGAACACCCAGCCCTCGTAGCGCGTCAGCTCGGGCACGCGGCGTACGCGCAGCGCCACCCGCGTGATCGCGCCCAGGACGCCCTCCGAGCCGATCACGAGCCGCCGCAGCTCGGGCCCGGCGGCGCTGGCCGGCTGCGCGCGCAGGTCCACGTCGCCCGCCGGCGCCGCCATCCGCGCGCCGACGACGAGCTCGTCGATGCGCCCGTAGCCCGTCGACGCCTGCCCGGCCGACCGGGTCGCCACGGAGCCGCCGATCGAGACGTACTCGAAGCTCTGCGGATAGTGGCCGAGGGTGAAGCCGCGCTCGGCCAGCCGCGCCTCGAGCTCGACGGCGCGCACGCCGCCGCCGACGACCGCCAGCTGCGAGCGCTCGTCGAGGGTCTCGAGCCCGTCGAGCGCCCCGAGGTCCAGCGACACGAGTGCGTCGAAGCCGCCGCGCAGCGGCTCCAGCCCGCCGACGACGCTCGTCCCGCCGCCGAACGGCACGACCGCGACGCCCGCCTGCGCGCAGGCGGCCAAGACCGCGCGCACCTCGTCGTGCGAGCGCGGCGTCAGCACGGCGTCGGGCGCTCCCTCGCACTCGCCCGAGCGCTGGCGGACCAGGTCCGGGTAGGACTTGCCGCGCGCGTGCAGCACCCGCGCCAGCCGGTCGTCGCGCACGATCTCGCCGAAGCGCTCGCGAAGCGCCGCGGGCAGGCGCGGCTCGTCGAGGCGCACGTCCTCGAGCGCCACCGGCCCGCGCGGCGCGTCGAGCGCCCCGAGCTCGCCCGCGACCCAGTCCAGGGCGCGCGACGCGTCGCCGGCGTGGGCGTCCTCCCCCCACCCCCACCAGCGCATCTCACGTCCCATGCAGCGCCTCCAGCGCGCCGAGCGCCTCGTCGAGGACGCGCCCGGTGGCACGGCGCACGACCCAGCCGCCCAGGCGCCCGGGGCCCCGCAGCCGCAGGCGCACCACGAGCGTCACGCGCGTGCCGCCGGAGTCGGGCTCCAGGCCGACCTCGGTGCGCGCCGCCGCGAACACGCGCTCGAACGGCGAGCCGGCCAGCTCCTGCTCCCACACCCGCCGCGACGGCGCGCGCGACTCGACGACGTGGAAGTCGGCGCGGACCGAGCGCCCGCTATCGGTGGCGAGCACCTCGGTGAAGCGCTCGCCGCTGACGCCCTCCACGCGCTCCACGCGCGGCCACCAGCGCGGCAGGTGGTGCGGATCGCCGACGGTCTGCCACACGCGCTCGGGCGCAGCGCCGATCGTGCGACTGCGACGCGCCGTCGGCATCAGTGACGGACCACTTACTCGGAGTCGTACCGGAGCAGCGCGTGGACGTCGTAGCCCGCCAGGCGCTCGCGCCCGTTGAGGAAGGCGAGCTCGATGAGGAACGCGCACGCGACGACCTCGCCGTCGAGCTGCTCGACGAGCTCGCACAGCGCCTTGGCGGTGCCGCCGGTGGCCAGCAGGTCGTCGTGGACGAGCACGCGCGAGCCGGCCGCGACCGCGTCGGAGTGCAGCTCGAGCGCATCGACGCCGTACTCGAGCACGTACTCGGCCCGCACGGTCTCGTGCGGGAGCTTGCCCGGCTTGCGCGCCAGGACGAAGCCCGCGCCGAGCTCGCGCGCGAGCGCCGGGCCGAGCAGGAAGCCGCGCGCCTCGGCGCCGATGACGACGTCGACGTTCAGATGCCGCGTGACCGCGGCAAGGGCGTTGACCGCCGCGTCGAGCCCCTCGGCCGACGCCAGGATCGGCGTGATGTCCTTGAAGACGATCCCGGGCTTCGGGAAATCCGGGATGTCGCGCACGAGCGCGGGAAGGTCGGCCACGACAGCCCGCTAACTGACGATCTTGCGCAGGTCGCGGATCAGCAGCAGGTGCTTGAGGTGCGTCGTGACCGCGGCGAGGTTCTCGAGCGCCTCGATGGCCTCCTTGCGGCGCTTGGCGTTGCGCGAGCGCAGCGCCGGGGCCAGGATCTGCTGCAGCAGCGCCGCCTCGCGATCGGCGCTCGTGCGAAACGCGCGCAGGTTGCGCCCGCCGACGCCGTAGCGCGCCAGCTCGGTCACCGCGCGCACGATCTCGCGCTCGGTCTCGTCGAAGTACTTCGTGCCCGCGCGGACCTCGCCCTTGATGACGCCGTACTCCTCGAGCTCGGAGACCAGGCGCGGATCGGCCCGCGTCTCCTCGATGACGTCGTCCAGCGAGTACAGCGCGCCGCTGGAGGGCGCCGTGACCGACGGGCTGCGCTTGGGCCGCGTGCCCGCACCGTCGGCGGCCGACGACGGTGCGACGTCGTTGTCCGCGCGCCCGGAGGCGAGCTCCTGGCGGATGACCCGCAGCGGCAGGAACTCGTCGCGCTGCAGGCGCAGGATGGTGCGCAGGCGCTGCACGTCGCCCGCGGAGTACAGGCGGTAGCCGCCCGGCGTGCGCCGCGGCGCGACGAGCTTCTGGTCCTCGAGGTATCGGATCTTGGAGATCGAGATGTCGGGGAACTCCTGCTCGAGCGCCTTGCACACGGCGCCGATCGTCATCGCCTTGCGCGGCGCGCCGGCGTCGGGATCGGGCTCCGCGGGGACCGTTGCCTGTTCGTCCTGGACGGCCATGAGGGTCAGTGGGAGAGGAAGGTGAGCTTGAACTTGCCGACCTGCAGCTCGTCGCCGTCTTCGAGGCGGTGCGATTCGATGCGATGCCGGTTGACGTAGGTGCCGTTGAGCGAGCCGAGGTCGTCGAGGTAGTAGTCGCCGCCGCGCTTGACGAGCAGCGCGTGGTCGCGCGAGACCGTGACGTCGTCGAGGAAGACGTCGGAATCCGGGCGCCGGCCGATCGTCATGCGGTCGTGGTCGAGCGCGAAGGACTCCCCCACGCGCCCGCCGCCTGCCCTGATGACGACCGCGGCACCCTCGTGCGCGACGACCTGCTCGACGTCGACGGGCACGAGCTCGCCGGTCTCGTCGATGCGGTAGGTCGCCGTCGACGGCTCGCCGCCGGGCCGCTCCTCGCGCGCGCCGAGGAAGGCACCGCACTTCTGGCAGTAGTTGGCTCCGTCCGCGTTGACGAAGCCGCACTCCGGGCAGTGGAGCGCCATCGCCCTCGCGCCGCTATTCGGCCTCGGGGCCGTCGGTGCCGACGGCGCGGCCGGCAAGGATGTCGGTGAGCTTCTGGACGTCGTCGCCGGTGATGACGTCCTCGCCTGTCTCGTGCTTCTTGCGCAGCCGGTTGACGAGCTCCGCGCGCAGGATGTCGATCTTCCCGTGCAGGATCCGTCGCTTGTAGGAGATGTCGATCTCCTCTTCGGTCAGCTGCTGGATGTACTCCTTCAGCTCCTGGTCGGAGAGCGACCCAAGGTCGGGAAACGTGTCCATTGCGCGAGCATACCAGCGGATCGCGGACGCTCAAGCTGAGGTTGAGGGTCTTGCATCGCGCACGTACATCGCCGTGGCGACGAGGGTCATCGCCACCCCGACGTAGAGCAGGACCGTGCTCAGGGTCTCCAGGCCGCAGAACGCGAACTCGAGCGCCGACAGCACCGGCCAGATGGCCAGGCGCCCCACCATGTTGACGTTGATCTCGACCCCGCGGTTGAGCGCCAGGCGCCCCGCGACGAGCATGAACAGCTCGCGCGCGACGAGGATCGCCAGCAGCCAGCGCGGCAGCAGGTCGTGGTACCAGCAGGCGACGACCCCGGCCAGGACGAGCAGGCGATCGGTGATCGGGTCCAGCAGCGTGCCGAACCGGCTGTACTGGCCGGTCAGTCGGGCCGCGATGCCATCGAAGTAGTCCGACCATCCGGCGACCCCGAAGAGCACCGCCGGCCACACCCCGATCCCGCTGTCGCTCGACAACGAGACGACGAGGAACACGGGGATCAGCAGCAGGCGCGTGAAGCCGATCGCGTTCGGGATCGTCCAGACGTTCAGCGGCTGGCCGGCCAGGGTCTGGGGCGGCGGCGGGCCCGAGCGATCGACGCCCACCAGCCGGCCGAAGCTCAACCGCCGGCGCTCTACGGGAGGCTCGCCCACAGCTCGCGCACCGCTTCGACGGCGCCGCTCAGCGGCACGCCGCCGTCGTGGTCGGCGCGGCCGCGGCGGGCCTGGGCCTCGGCGCGCCCGGACTCGAGCGCCCGCTTGCCGACGGTCAGGCGCAGCGGGCAGCCCAGCAGCTCGGCGTCGGCGAACTTCTCGCCGGGGCCGGCGTCGCGATCGTCGATCAGGACCTTCACCCCGGCCTTCGAGAGCTCCTCGTAGAGCGCCTCGGCGGCTTCGCGCTCGGGCGTGCCGGGCTTGCCGATGGCCACGATCTCGACGTCCCACGGCGCGATCGCGCGCGGCCACGAGATGCCGTTGTCGTCGGCGAACTGCTCGATCGCCGCGGCGGTGATGCGCGCAGGCCCGAGGCCGTACGAGCCCATGACGATGAGCTGCTCCTTGCCGTGCTCGTCGAGGTAGGTCGCACCGAGCGGCTCCGAGTAACGGGTGCCGAGCTTGAAGATGTTGCCGATCTCGATGGCGGGCTCGATGCGGATCGGGTGCCCGTTGACGGTGTCGCCGGGCTCGACGGTGCGCACGTCCCCGCGCTCGCCGCCGTCGACGCTCACCACGCGGTGGTAGTCGGGCCGGTTGGCGCCCGTGACGTAGCGCTCGCCGGGGACGATCGCCTCGTCCCAGAGCGTCGGGACGTCGGGTGTGGGCCCGAGGAAGCCACCCGGGCCCTTCAGCTCGTCGTCGTGCGCGGGGCGGAACTCCTCACCGAGCGCGTTGGCGAGCTTGATCTCGTTGACGCGGTGGTCGCCGCGCACGAAGACCATCACGAGGCCGCGCGACTCGGTGATGATGGGATAGGCCTTGAGCACGTTGCCGGCCTCGACGCCGACCGCGCCGGCGACGGCGGCGACCGTCGTCGCGCCAGGAGTGTGCAGCTCGTCGCCGTCGAGGTCGAGCGGCGCCACCGGCTTGGGCTCGGCGCTGGCGACCTCGGTGTTGGCCGCGTAGCCGGGCGCGACCGCGACGTCGTTCTCGCCGGCCGGGCACGGCGCCATGTACTCGTGGGCGCCCGAGCCGCCCATCATCCCGACGTCGGACTCGACGCGGTACCACTCGACGCCGGTGCGGTCGCAGATCCGGTCGTACGCGGTGATGAACTTCTCGTAGGACGCCTGCAGCCCCTCCTCGTCGCGGTCGAACGAGTAGGCGTCCTTCATGATGAACTCGCGCGTGCGCAGCACGCCGGCCCGCGGGCGCGCCTCGTCGCGGCCCTTGAGCTGGAAGTGGTACAGCAGCATCGGCAGCTCGCGGTAGGACCGCACGGCCTGGGCGACGTGGAAGGTCAGCGTCTCCTCGTGGCTCAGCGCCAGGATCAGCTCGGCATCGCGACGGTCGCGCAGCTTGAAGACCTCGGGGATCTTGTAGCGGTCTGAGCGCTTCCACAGCTCGGCCGGCGTGATGAGCGGCATGAGCATCTCGTGGCAGCCGATGACCTCGAGCTCCTCGCGGATGATCTGCTCGACGTTCTGGTGCACGCGCCAGCCGGCGGGCAGCCAGCTCCACAGCCCGGAGCCGACCTGGCGGACGAGCCCGGCGCGCACGCCGAGCTTGTGCGACAGCGCCTCGGCATCGGCCGGGGGCTGGCGCTCGGTGGGTAGGAAGTAGCCGTCGAGGCGGGTCATGCGGGGGCGAACACTAGCGGCGGGCCACCTGCTCACACCCGACAACACGGTCGCGCCGGTCCGCCGTGACCCGATCGGTCCCCGGCCCGCACTCCACCACGTCGCGCGAGCCGTCGCGGGCGGAGATGACGTCGTTGCCGGTGCCCGCGCGCACCAGGTCCTGGCCGGTGGCCGGGTAGAGCTGGTCGTCGCCGACGCCGCCGATCAGCACGTCGCGCTTCAGGCCGCCGTAGAGGCGGTCGTTGCCGGCGCCGCCGACGAGCCGATCGCGGCCGTTGCCGCCCCACAGGGCGTCGTCGCCGCCGTCGCCGTCGAGGACGTCGGGGCCTTCGCCGCCCCACAGGCAGTCCGCGCCGTCGGCGCCGCGCAGGAGGTCCGACCCGTCGAGGCCGTAGATCGTGTCGCCGAAGACGGTGCCGGTCACGACGTCGTCGTCGCGCGTGCCGCGTGCCACGTTGGCGCACGGCGGGCCGGCCAGCGGCACCGGGGGCGGCGCCACGCTCGGCGCCGTCACGATCGTGTCGACGCTGGCCGCGTGGTCGCCGCTGGTCGGGTCGGTGCTCGTGGCCGTGACGGCGATCGCGTGGTGCACCGTCGTGCCGGCGGTCGTGCCCGCCAGGACGATCGTGACCTTCGCGCTCGCCCCGGCTGGGATGTCGTCGAACGTGCAGCGCAGGGTCGCGCCCGGGGTGCAGGTGCCGTCGCCGCTGGTCCTGACCAGCCGCGCACCGGACGGGATCGTGTCGGTCAGCACGACGCCCGCGGCCGCGCTGGGCCCCGCGTTGGCGATCGTTACGGCGTACGGCGCGTCGGCGTCGACGACCGCATATTGCGGCCCGGACATGCCCACGGCGACGTCGGCGGTCGCCGCCTGCGCCGCGGCGGGGGCGGCGAGCGACAGGAACAGCAGGACGAAGGCGAACCGAACCGGCATCACCGCAGCTTGAACGCGGCGGCGGCTGGATATGTTTCGGTGAGGTCCCGGTAACTCTCGAACAGGAGACGCAATGGCGTACGAGGTTCCGCCCCTCCCCTACGACTACGCGGCGCTCGAGCCGCACATCGACGAGCAGACCATGCGTCTGCACCATGACAAGCACCACCAGGCCTACGTGGACAAGGCCAACGGCGCCCTCGAGGGCACCGAGCACGCCGACAAGCCGATCGCCGACGTCATCGCCAACCTCGACGCGCTGCCCGACGACATCCGCGGCGTCGTGCGCAACAACGGCGGTGGTCATCTCAACCACTCGCTGTTCTGGGAGTCGATGAGCCCCGACGGCGGCGGCGATCCGTCCGGCGACCTGGCCGCCGCGATCAGCTCCGCGTTCGGCTCCTTCGACGACTTCAAGGAGAAGTTCGAGGCCGCCGGCGTGGGTCAGTTCGGCTCGGGCTGGGCGTGGCTGGTGCTCGACGGCGGCGCGCTGAAGGTCACGAGCACGCCCAACCAGGACAACCCGATCACCGGCGGCGCCACCCCGCTGCTCGGCAACGACGTCTGGGAGCACGCCTACTACCTGAAGTATCAGAACAAGCGCCCGGACTACCTGAAGGCCTGGTGGAACGTCGTCGACTGGAATAAGGTTTCCGAACGTTACGCGGCCGCCCAGTAAGCGACGCGGGCTCCAGGTCGGCGACCTGCTTGCCGATCGAAGATGACACGGGGGCGGCTGAACAAGCCGCCCCCGTTTGTGTGGCTGCCGTCCGCTCATGAGGGCAGGGTGGACGGCCGATACCACCGAAACCTCCGGTCCCCAACCGCGTTAGGCACTCGATGACCTCTCTCGCCCGCCTGCTCGCGGCCGCCTTGGCGGCCGCTGTTCTGCTTCCCGCCGCCGCCCAGGCCTCCACGTCGATGGAGACCGGGATCGCCGACGACGCCGCGCTGCTCAACGAGCCCAGCGACGCCAAGGCGGCCGCCGTCGTCGCCCAATGGGCGGCCCTGGGCATCGACGACGTGCGGATCTTCGTGCAGTGGCAGACGGTCGCGCCCGCCCGTGGCGACGTCAAGGCGCCGGTCGGCTTCGACTCCGCGAACCCCAACGCCGGCTACGACTGGTCGCGCGTCGACCGCGCGGTGAACCTTGTCAGCGCCGCGGGGATGCGCCCGATGCTCGTCGTGACGGGCCCCGGCCCGCTGTGGGCCTCGCAGGTCCCCGCGCGGCGCAACGTCCGCTACAAGCCGCGCCCCGACCTCTACGGCCAGTTCGCGCGCGCGGTCGCGCTGCGCTACGCGGGCGCCGTCGACCGCTACATCCTCTGGAACGAGGCCAACCTGCCGCTGTGGCTGCAGCCGCAGAACACGTGCACGGGCGGGCGCTGCACGCCCTACGCACCGCACCTCTACCGCCAGCTCGTGCGCGCCGCGTACCCGGCGCTGAAGGCGGTCGACCCGACGGCGACGGTGCTGTTCGGCGCGCTGGCGCCCCGCGGCGAGCGGCCCACGGGCCAGAACCACAAGACGCGGCCGCTGGCCTTCATCCGCTCGATGGGCTGCGTCAAGGTCACCTTCAAGCGCGATCGCAGCGGACCGTGCAAGAGCTTCAAGCCGCTGGCCGCCGATGGCTTCGCGTATCACCCGCACGCGGTGTTCCGCGCACCCGACGACCCGCAGCCCAACCTCGACGAGGCCTCGATCGGCGACCTGCCGCGCCTGGAGCGCACGCTGGACCTCACCCAGCGCGCCGGCGGCCTGAAGAAGGCCGGCGGCGGCAAGTTCCCCCTGTACTTCACCGAGTGGGGCTACCAGACGCGCCCGCCCGACCCGCTGGAGGGCGTCACGCTCGCCCAGCAGTCGCGCTGGCTGCAGCAGGGCACCTACATCGCCTACAAGGACCCGCGCGTCAAGCTGCTCACGCAGTACGAGTGGCGCGACGAGAAGATCGGCCGCGGCACGAACCCGGCGAGCAAGTACTCGGGCTGGCAGTCGGGCCTGCGCTTCAACAACGACAAGCCCAAGCCCTCGCTGAAGAGCTTCCCCAACCCGTTCTTCATCTCCCAGCGTCCCAACAGCCGCGCGGCGCGCCTGTGGGGTCAGGCGCGGCCGGGTGAGACGCACCGGATCACCGTGCAGCGCCGCAAGCCGGGCGCCAAGCGCTGGACGACCGTGAAGGTGCTGTCGACCAACGCCGTCGGCTACTGGACGCTCAACCAGACGGTCAAGGCGACGACCGACTACCGCTTCACGTGGCAGCCCACCGACCAGTACGACGCGCCGACCGGCCCGATCAAGGCCAGCGACGTGCTGCGCGTGAAGATCGCTAAGCGCGGGTGAACCGGCGCCCGGCGACGGGCGAGTCGTCCTCGTCGAGCCGGGCTGCCTCGGCCTCGAGCGCGGCGAGGCGCTCGGGGGTCATCGCCGTCGCGTCCTCGTTCTCGGCCAGCCACTCGGCGGCCTCGGCGGCCTGCGTCTCGTCGCGCACGACCTCCTTGCCGCGCTCGTAGTAGCGGTCGATCTCGGCGAACAGCTCGTCGACCAGGCGCTCGGTCGGGACCTTCCGCAGCGGCTCGCCGCGGGAGAAGATCATCGCCGAGTCCTTGGCGCCGGTGATGCCGAAGTCGGCGTGGCGCGCCTCGCCGATGCCGTTGACGGCGCAGCCGAGGATCGAGACCTCGATCGGGTCGTCGTAGGCCTCGAGGCGGCGCTCGACCTCCGCGACGACCGAGTCCATGTCGAACTGCAGGCGCCCGCACGTCGGGCAGGCGATCAGCACGGGGCCGCGCTCGCGCAGCTTGAGCGCCTTGAGGATCTCCCAGGCGACCTTGACCTCCTCCTCGGCGTGGAAGGTCGACAGGCTGATGCGGATCGTGTCGCCGATGCCGTCGGCCAGCAACGTGCCCAGGCCGACCGAGCTCTTCAGCGAGCCCGACCACTTCGTGCCGGCCTCGGTGACCCCGAGGTGCAGCGGGTGGTCGATCTTCTCGGCGAGCAGGCGATTGGAGGCGATCGTGTTGGGCACGCTCGTCGACTTCATCGAGACCTTGAAGTCGTGGAAGTCGAGGCGGTGCATGAGCTCGACCCACTCGGTCGCCGCCGTCACGAGCGCCTCGACGGGGTTGGAGAACTCGAGGTCGCGCAGGTGCTTGGGCAGCGAGCCGGAGTTGACGCCCACCCGCATCGGTGTCCCGTGCCTGCGGGCGACCTCGACGACCTCGGCCGTCTTGTCCGGGCCGCCGATGTTGCCCGGGTTGATGCGCACGCAGTGCGCGCCGGCCTCGATCGCCTTGATGGCCAGCGTGTGGTTGAAGTGGATGTCGGCGATCACGGGGATCGGCGACTCGACGACGATCGTCTTGAGCGCCTCGACGTCCTGCTCGCGCGGCACGGCGACGCGCACGATGTCGGCGCCCGCCTCGGCCACGCGCCGGATCTGGTCCATCGTCGCCGAGAGATTGGCCGTCTCGGTCTTCGTCATCGTCTGCACGGCGACGGGAGCGCCGCCCCCGATCGGGACGCCGCCGACGTGGATCTGGCGGGCTGAGGCCATGGACGGGAGTGTACGAGGCGCGCCGCGGGCCGGGCGGAGGCCCGCCCGAGCGACCAGGCTGGCACGCCCAACGGCTTGTCCGTCGCGCCGAAGGGCGCTACTGTGCGACGAACGGCGAACCAGCGTAGCGGTCCGGGGGGCCCCAGGTCATGTCCGGATCCGTTCCCCGTTTGCCCTGGCGGCGCGCTGCGCCCGTGCTGCTCACAGCGATCTGTCTCGTCGCGGCGTGCGCGGCGGTCGCCGCCGGGCCTCGCTCCTGCGCGGCGGCGTCGCGCTCGCCGCGGGCGGGGCGGCGCTCGCCGCCTGGCCGGTGCCGACGCGGTCGGCGCCGTCGCCCCAGCAGGACGCCGCGAGCCTGCACTTCGGGCTGCTGCTCGAGGCGCGCCACGCCGCGTGGATCCGGCGGCTCGCGGGCAAGCCGCCGGTCGCCGGACCGTTCGACGAGCCGGTCTCGCGCGCGAAGACGACGCGGATCGTCGACCGCACGCACTTCGTGATGGCGATGACGAGCACCGAGGGGCCGCGGTTCACCGGCTGACCGCAGCGCTGGCGGCCGCGGGGGCCGTCGTGGCGCTCGGCGGTTGCGGCAGCGAGCACCACGCGGAGTCGAAGGTCCCCGTCGCCGGCATCCCCGCCCCGGGGACCGGCGCGCTGCCGATCGGCCCGCCGCGCAAGCTGCGGGCCGATCGCTACGCGGCGCAGTGGGCGCCGCTGCGCCGCGCCACCACCGCCCGCGCCGCACCGTCGGCCGGTGCGCGCGCCGTGGCGCGGCTGTCGGCGCGCACGTCCGAGGCGACGACGAACCTCGTGCTCGTCCTCGGGCGCGCCCGCGACGCGCGCGGCGGGCTGTGGATCCACGCCCGGGTCCCCGACGGGCGCACCGGCTGGCTGGCGCGCGCGGCCCTCGGCGGCTACGAGCTCGTCCGCACGCGGCTGATCGTCGATCGCACGCGCCTGAGGCTCACGCTGCTGCGCGACGGGCGCGCCGTCTTCCGCGCCCCGGTCGGGATCGGCGCGCAGGGCACCCCGACGCCCGCCGGGCGCTTCTACGTGCGCAACCGCCTCACGCGCTACGCCAGCCCGTTCTACGGGCCGATCGCGTTCGGCACGAGCGCGCAGTCGCAGACCCTGACCGACTGGCCGGCCGGCGGGTTCGTCGGCATCCACGGCACCAACGAGCCCAACCTGATCCCCGGGCGGATCTCGCACGGCTGCATCCGCCTGCGCAACCCCGACATCGTGCGCCTGGCGCGGCTGCTGCCGATCGGGACGCCGCTCGAGATCCGCTGAGACATAGGCTGACGCGCTCATGCCCGACGTCTACGGCACCGCGCGCGGGCGGGTGCGCGCGCGCCTGGCCTCGCCGGTGGCCGCCCGCGCGCGGGCGCGCCGCCACGAGCGCTTCTTCGCGCTCACCGGCCTGCAGCCCGGGATGCGGGTCGTCGACATCGGCTGCGGCGCGATCGGCCTGCGGGCGCTCGAGCCCGACCTCGACATCACCGGCGTCGACCACGTCGAGCGCCCGCAGTACCCCGGGCCATTCGTGCTGGCCGACGCCACGCGGCGCCTGCCGTTCGACGACGGTGCCTTCGACCTCGCCTACGCGTCGAGCGTCGTCGAGCACGTCGCCCGCCCGGCCCGTCCGGCCTTCGCCGCGGAGGTCAAGCGCGTGGCCCGCGGCTGGTTCGTCCAGACCCCGGCCTGGTCGTTCCCGATCGAGCCCCACGCGCTGCTGCCGGGCGCGCACTGGCTGCCCCCCACGCTGCGCCGCCCCTACTGGCGCATGGGCGCCGCCGGCACGTGGGAGGACATCCGCCTGCTGCGCCGCCGCGAGATGGAGGCGCTCTTCGGGGCCCCGATCCTCGCCGAGCGGATGGGCGGCCTCGTCAAGAGCTGGATCGCGTTGCGGGCGGTGGATGGGGCCGCGTAACCTGGCCTGGTGCTCGCCGCCTCCCTGGCCGGGAACGTCCTCGCCGCCGACGGGGCGTCGCTCGTGCTGGCCGAGTGGCGCGATCCCGGCGGAAGCGCCAATCCACCGCGCTACATCGCGCCGCTGCACATCCATCACTCCGACGACGAGGCCTGGTACGTCCTGGAGGGTGCGCTGCGCTTCCAGCTGGACGACGAGGAGGTCGAGGCACAGGCGGGCGGCGCGGTCATCGCGGTGCGCGGCGTCGCCCACACCTATTGGAACCCGCGGCCCGAGCCGGCGCGCTACCTGCTGGTGATGACGACCCGGATCGCGGCGCTCATCGACGCGCTGCACGCCCCCGGCGGGACGCGCTCCATGGACGAGGTCTTCCGCGACCACGACAGCACGCTGATCGGCTGGCCGAACGGGTGATCCGATCGGCCGCGCGCCGCGAATAGCCTCGCAGTCAAGGGCGAAGACCTGGAGGGCGAAGATGGCGAAGGCTGGCGACGTGCTGGAGATGGAGCAGCTGGGCTGCCGCGTGGCGCTCGTGCGGACCGGGGAGGAGACCAACGGCGAGCTCGTCGAGTTCGACGTGCTGGGCCGCCCCCGCGGGTTCCTGGTCGCACCGCACGTGCACACGGGGCAGATCGAGCACTACGAGGTCCTCAGCGGGGGGCTCAAGCTGGTCGTCGACGGCCACGAGCGCCTGCTCGGCCCGGGCGAGACGATGCAGACGCCCGCCGGCACCGTCCATCGCCAGATGCCCGGCGACGACGGCCTCGACGGCAACGTCCGCGTCCAGGTCCGGCCCGCGGGCTCGACGCAGGCGTTCCTGGAGCGCGTCGCCGAGATGTGCGCCGCGGGGCAGTTCAACCGCTTCGGCTTCCCCAAGCCCGTCGCGGCGGCGCGGCTGGTGGCCGAGTTCGGCGACGAGGGCCACGCCGCGCGGCCGCCGCTACCCGTGCAGAAGGCGATGGCGAAGGCGATCCTCGGCGTCGCGGGCCTCTCGCGGCCGTACGTCTTCGTCGACGAATGGGACGTCGCCGCGCCCCAGCAGGCGGTCTTCGACGCGATCGCCGACGCGCGCACCTACCCGCAGTGGTGGCGGCCGGTCTACCTCGACGTCGACGCCGACGGCCCGGCCGAGCTGGGCAAGGAGTCGCGTCAGCACTTCAAGGGCCGCCTGCCCTACCACCTGCACACGCGCTCGACGGTCGTCGCGCTCGACGCGCCGCGGACGGTGACCGCCGAGGTCGACGGCGACCTGCGCGGGACCGGCACCTGGACGCTGACGCCGACTCAGACCGGCACGCACGTGCGCTTCGACTGGCAGGTCCACGCCGACCGCAGGCTGCTGAAGGTGCTCACGCCGCTGCTGCGCCCGGTGTTCCGCTGGAACCACAACTGGGCGATCGCGCGCGCGATGGAGGGGCTGGAGCCCTACGCGCAGCGCACGGCTTAGCCGGCGTACATCGCCTCGATCACGTCGGCGTACTTGGCGTCGATCGGCCTGCGCTTGAGCTTCATCGTCGGCGTGAGCTCGTCGCCGCCCGGCAGCCAGTCGCCCTCGACGATCGTGAACTTCTTGATCTGCTCGACGCGGGCGAGCTTGGCGTTGGCGGCGTCGACGCCCTCCTGGACGGCGGCGCGCATGCCCTCGTCGTGGGCCAGCGACTCGAGCGTGGCCCCCTCGATGCCGTGCTGGGCGGCCCACGCGGGCGCGAAGTCCGAGTCCAGGACGATGAGCGCGGTGTTATAGGAGCGTCCGTCGCCGATGCAGCAGACCTGCCCGATGAGCGGGCTGGACGCCTTCAGCGCCGCCTCCACGTTGGCGGGGGACATGTTCTTGCCCGCCGCGTTGATGATGATCTCCTTCTTGCGGTCGACGATCCGCAGGTAGCCGTCCTCGTCGAACTGGCCGATATCGCCGGTGCGCAGGAAGCCGTCCTCGGTCATCGCCTCGGCGGTCTTCTCCGGCTGGTTGCGGTAGCCGAGCATGACCACCTCGCTGCGGATGAGCAGCTCGCCGTCCTCGGCGAGCTTCATCTCCACCCCGGGCGCCGGCGGGCCGACGGTGCCGATCTTGATCCGGCCCGGCGGGTTGGCCGCGCCTGCGCCGCAGGTCTCGCTCATCCCCCACAGCTCGGCCACCGGCAGGCCGATCGCGTGGAAGAACTCGAGCACCTCGACGGGCGTCGGCGCGGCGCCGACGTGGATGGCCTTGACCTGGTCGAGGCCGAGCATCGCGCGCAGGCCGGCGAAGATCTCGTCGTCGGCCTCCTTCACGCGGGCGGCGAGGTCGGCCGGGACCTCCTGCCCGCTCTGCTCGAGGCGCACCTTCTCCAGCGCGTCGCGCAGCGCCGCCTGGGTCTTCTCGCGCTGCTCCTCGGGCTGGCCGGCGACCATCGCCTCCAGGCCGGCCTTCAGCTTCTCCCAGATGCGCGGGACCGCGAAGAACCACGACGGGCGGACCTCGGGCAGGTAGCCGAGGATCTCGCGCGGGTTCGAGCAGCAGGTCACCTGGAGGCCGTAGACGATCGGCAGGTAGTGGTGGGCGTTGCGCTCGGCGACGTGCGCGCTGGGCAGCCACGAGATGACGCGCCCGTCGGGTGGGAGGTCGATGAGCTGCTCGGCCTGGTCGACGGCCGCGAGCAGGTTGCGGTGCGAGAGCTGCACGCCCTTCGGCGGCCCCGTCGTCCCCGACGTGTAGATGATGGTCAGGACGTCCTGCGGCCCGATCCGGGCCACCGACGCCTCGGCGTCGAAGTCCGGGTCGGGCGCCGCCAGCACGTCGTCGAGCGCGAGCACGCCCTCCGGCGCCTCGCCGTCGATGACGATCACCTGCTCGAGGTCGGGCAGCTCCTTGCGGGCCTCGAGCACGCCGGCCAGGAAGGCCTGCTCGGTGATGATCACGCGCGCCCCGGCATCGGAGACCACGAAGCGGATCTGCTCGGGCGTGTACTGCATGTAGATCGAGAACGGCGTCGCCCCGGTGGTCATCACGGCCAGGTCGGCCAGGTGGAACTCCGGGCGGTTGCCGAGCAGCAGGGCGACCGTGGCGCCGGGCCCGACGCCCAGCCCGGAGAGGCCGGCCGCCAGCGCGTCGACGCGCTCGCGCAGCTCGCCCCAGGTCCACGCGACCTCGTCGCCCTTGGTCCGGATGGCAACCTCGCCGGCCCGGTTGGCGGCGGTGATGTGGAACGCCTCGGCGATGGTGGCGGCGCCCACGGCGCCGCGCGGATCAGCGATCTCTCCCATGTCAGCAACCTACACCGGCTACGCCGCCGACGGCAGCGCTCGCCAGGCCTCGTAGGCGGGCCGGCGGGCGCCGCCCACGTCGCACAGCCCGCTGTCGTAGCGCGGGTCGGTGCGAAAGAGGTACTGCGTGACGAGCGCCACGCCGGCGCCCTCGGGCCCGGCGAGGCGCTCGTACGCCGTCCGCAGCAGCTGCGCCTGCCTGGCGCGCTGTGCGGCCGGGTCGGCGATGCCCAGGCGGCGCTCGATCGTGCGCAGCGTGACGCCGCCCTCGGTGATCAGCAGCTGCGGCTCGCCCGCGTCGCCGGCCGGCCAGCCGGCCCAGCGGCCGACGAGCCGGCGGCGGACGTCGGCGGTGCGGCTCGTGCCGTAGGCGACGTCGGCGTAGTTGTGGTGTGTCCACGCGAAGCGCGGGCCGGCCACGAACCCGCGGGCGTCGAGGGCGTCGAGCAGGCGCTCGGTGAAGGTCGCGTAGCCGCGGATGTCGGAGGTGCCGGGGCCGGCGAGCACGAGCTTGCTGCCCAGGCCCCCGGCGATCCGCTGGGCGGTGACGAACATCGCCGCGACCGTCGCGGGTGACGTGCCGTCGAGGTTGGGCTCGTTGGAGAGCTCGAGGACGTCGGTCGCCGAGCCGTAGCGCGCGACGACCCAGGCGACGAACTGCTCCCAGGCGCCGGCGGCGGCCACCGCGCGCCCCGCCCACTCCGGTGTGCGGTAGAGCGTGAGGATCGTTCCCAGCCCGTCGGCGCGCGCCTGGGCGAGCTGGTCGTCGAGGGCCTCCACGCGATCGGTCGCGAACGTCCCCGGGACCGGCATCAGGGTCGGCCAGTCGGCCCACATGCGCACCCAGCGCGTGCCGCTGTCGGCCAGCAGCGCACGGTTGCCCGCCGCGCGCAGGTCCTGCGGGCAGCCGGGCGCGATGCAGCCCGCCGGCCCGAGCGCCACGCAGCGCCGGGGCAGCGCCGCGGTGGCGCGCGGCGTCGCCAGCCGGCCCGGGAGCGCGGCCGCTCCGGCCATTCCCACCACTGCCGCGCCGGCGCCCTTCAGGAGCTGGCGGCGGCTCAGGATCATCTGACGTTGAAGCCCTCGCCGCGCAGACGGTCGATGTCGTTGGTCAGGCCGATGACGAACAGCAGCGCGACGAGCATGAAGCCGACCACCGACGCCCGCTCGATGAGGCGGTACGGGATCGGCCTGCCGCGCACCTTCTCTGCCACCGCCCAGAAGATATGGCCGCCGTCGAGCGGCAGGAAGGGGAAGAGATTCACCACCGCCAGCGACAGCGAGATGACCGCCAGGATGCTCAGCGCCTGCACGGTGTCGAACTTGAACGACTCGCGCGTGGTCTCGTAGGAGCCGACGACGCCCGAGACGTTCTTGCGCGCCTGCGGGTCGTAGAAGATCCGCACGATCGCCGAGACGGTCAGCTTCGAGATGCGCCAGAGGTTCTGGGCGGTGATCGTCGCCGCGTGGCCGGCGCCGACGTGCTCGGTGTCGCCGTAGGAGTAGCCGATGCGCATGCGCTTGGCCGCCGCGTCGTAGCGCGGGGTGATGAGCAGCGTGAGCGTTCGCCCGTCGCGCTGGATGCGCACGCGGGCGGGCGTCGTGGCCGTGCAGCCGTCGGTGCGCGCTCCGGCGCAGCGGTGGCCGTTGACCGCACGCAGCAGCTGCTGCTGGCGCGCGGCGATCGCGTCGTCGCTCAGCCCCGGCTCGTAGCCCTTGACGCCGTCGATCGAGAGGACCTTGTCGTCGGGCTGCAGCTTGCCCGTGGCGGGGGCCGCCGCCTCGACGCGGTCGACGACCAAGGCGTTGGTGAGGACGCCGCTGAAGGCGACGATCGCCCACCCGAGCAGGAACGCGATGAGCAGGTTCATCGCCGGCCCGGCGGAGATGACGACGATCCGCTTCCAGGGCGGCTGGTTGAGGTAGGCCCGCGGGGCGACCTCCGGCGGGAGGTCCTCGTGCGGGCTCATCCCGGTGATCTTCACGTAGCCACCGAGTGGGATCGCGCCGATGGCGTACTCGGTCTCGCCGCGGCGCACGCGCGCGAGCAGCGGTGGGAAGAACAGCGAGAAGCGCTCGACGCGCATCCCCGTGGCCTTCGCCGCCATGAAGTGGCCGAACTCGTGCAGGATGATGAGCAGGGCGAACCCCAGGAATGCGAGCAGCCAGCTCAAGTGCGCACCGCGATCAGCTCGGCGGCCACGGCGCGCGCCTCGCGGTCGGCCTCGTACAGCGACTCGAACGCGCGGACCGGCGCGGCGGGCAGGCGCTCGAGCGCCGCGTCGATCACCGCGGGGATGCCGAGGAAGTCCAGGCGCCCGTCGAGGAACGCGTGCACGGCGACCTCGTTGGCGGCGTTGAGGACGCACGGCGCGGTGCCGGCCGCGATCGCCGCCTCGCGCGCCAGCCGCAGGCACGGGAACGCCTCGGTGTCGACGGGCTCGAACGTCAGCGCGCCCACCGCCGCGAGGTCGAGCGCCGCCACCGGGACGTCGACGCGCTCGGGGTAGTGCAGCGCGTAGGAGATCGGGACGCGCATGTCGGGGTAGCCGAGGTGCGCGAGCGCGGCGCCGTCGCAGAGCTGGACGTAGGAGTGCACGATCGACTGCGGGTGCACGACGACGTCGATGCGCTCGTAGGGCGTGCCGAACAGGTGGTGGGCCTCGATCAGCTCCAGGCCCTTGTTCATCAGCGTCGCCGAGTCGATCGTGATCTTGCCGCCCATCGCCCACGTCGGGTGCTTGAGCGCCTCCTCGACGGTCACGTCCTCGAGCCCGGCGCGCGAGCGCCCGCGGAACGGGCCGCCGCTGGCCGTGAGCACGAGCTTGTCGACCGTCCCCGGGCGCTCGCCCGCGATGAGCTGGTGCAGCGCGGAGTGCTCGGAGTCGACGGGGACGATCTGCGCGCCGGTGGCCTCCGCGAGCTGCGTGACGAGCTCGCCGCCGACCACGAGCGACTCCTTGTTGGCCAGCGCGAGGTCGATGCCCTCGCCCAGCGCGGCGACGGTCGGGCCCAGGCCCGCCGACCCCACGAGCGCGTTGAGCACGAGGTCGGCGCCGGACTCGATGACCAGGCGCACGAGGCCCTCGGGGCCCGTGAGCACCTCGCCGTCGGTCCACGCCTCGGCGGCGCGGGCGCCCGCATCGGCGTCGGCCAGGGCGATGCGACCCACCCTGTGCGCCCCCGCCTGCTCGACCAGCGCCTCCCACGAGCGCTCGGCGCTCAGCCCGACGAGCTCGAGGTCGTCGGAGCGCTCGACGATGTCGAGGGCCTGCGTGCCGATCGAGCCGGTCGAGCCGAGGATGAGCAGGCGGCGCGCCACGGCCCCTAGGGTGACACAGGCGCCGTCAGCGCCCGGTCAGCTACACGGCGCACCGATCGCTCAGATAGGTTGAGCGGGATGCGACGGGCGTCGATGGCGGTGTGCCTCCTGGTGCTGCTGGCACCCTGCGCGGCGCACGCGCAGCTCAACGGGCCGGTGCCACCGGCCGATGCGCCCGTCGTCGCGGGCCCGCTGCCCGACGGCACGGCCCTGGTCGCCTTCGACCGTGGCAACGAGCTGTGCGTCGGCATCCCCCGCAAGCACTCGTCGTGCGGCCCGCCGCCGACCGCGAACCGGCCGCGCCTGGAGCTCGGCGAGCACGTCTTCGGCGCCGCGACGGCCGAGGTCGCGAGCGTCGAGGTGCTCGCGGCGGGCGCGCCGCAGACGGTGCCCGCCGGCGCGGGCGCCTACCAGGGGCGCGTCGCGGGGCGCGTGCACTTCTTCCTGGCGGCTGCGAAGGGGCGCTTCCCGCCATACCGCCTGCGGATGCTCGACGCGCAGGGCAAGACGGTCTTCGCGACCGACTTCGGCGAGGCGCCGGCGGTCACGCCGCCGGCCGCGGTCGGCGGCGGTCGGGTCAGCGGCTCGTCATGGCGCGCCGTGGCCTTCCAGCGCACGACCCTCGCGCCGACGCCGCTCGATCGCGGACGCACCGAGCGCATCACGTGCGTGCGGGTCGACAGCGGCGACGCACGCGAGGGCGACGGCGACGACGGCTGCTCGCAGGCCGGTCGCGATCCGGCGGGCATGTCGTTCTCGACGGGCGCGCGTTGCGCCCTGCCGGCGCGCGTGGTCACCGGCCTCGCCGGCCCGGCCGTCACCCGGATCGACGCGTTGCTCGGCGACGGCGCGCGCCGGAGGGTCGCGCTCCGCGCGCTGCCGGCGAGCTTCGGCGACCCGCGGCACGCGTTCGCGGTCGTCGTCGGCCCCGAGGTCGCGGTGCGCTCGCTGCTGGTGCGCGGTGGCCGCGTCCGCGCGCTGCCGCTGGCCGCCGCGCCGGTCGAGGCGGAGTGCAACCCGGGCTCCAACTTCACCGTCGCCTTCGGGGTGTTCGGCTTCACCATCCCGCCACCGCGCACCGGCGCCGGGCCGCTGCTCGCGCGCGACGAAGGCGACGACCTCTGCGTCGGCCTTGGCACGATCGTCGCAGCCGACTGCCAGCTGCCGCCCGCGGACGCTTTCCGCGACCGCATCGAGCGCCGCCGTGCGGGCACGCAAACCGCCATCCTCGCCGTCGTGACCCCGGACGTCAGCGCGCTACGACTGCACGTCGACCACGGCGCGCCGCTGACGGTGCCGACCTCCGACCTGCCGGGCTACACCGGCCGCTACGCGGGGCTCGTCAAGGCGGCGACGGCCACCGTCCCCGGCGATCGCCGGCTGTACTCCACCGACCTGCTGGCCGCCGACGGTCACCTGCTCGGCTCGCTGCCCGGCCCCGACCAGCCGCCGCTCGCGCACACACCACGGGTCATCGCGCGGCTGCCCGGTGGCGTCACCGTCGCGGCATCGACCGAGTGCGTGCAGGTGCGCTCGGGCCCGCCCACGCGCGACCGCGCGGCGTGCGCATTCACCGACGTCGTCGCCTCGTTCGTGAGCGTGCCGTGCGCTGCGCGCCGCACGGTGGTGGTGACCCGCGTGCGCCGTCCCGCGACGGGCTTGACGGCGGTCACGACCACCGGCACGGTGCGCGGCCGGCGCCACGGCAGCCTGGCGCTGGCGATCCTCCCGCCCCGCGCCGCGTTGCGCGAGATCCGCCTGACCGGCGCGGCGCGCATCCGCTTCCCCCTGCCGCCGGCGGCGCGCCAGTGCGGCTATACCGCCTTCGTGCCGACCCCGCCTCGCTAGCTGGAAGGCCGGCGGCGGCCGCTCCACCGCCGCCGGCCACGCCTCCATGATGTCAGACGCGATGTAGGAGGTCCAGTGCCGGCGGGCTAGAGGATCGCCTGCCACACGTAGAAGCCGGCGACCATCGTGAACATGGCCGCGTCGAGGCGGTCGAGCGCGCCGCCGTGGGCGCCGAAGAAGCGGCCCGTGTCCTTCGTGCCCGCGTCGCGCTTGAGATAGGACTCGAAGAGGTCGCCGACGGGCGCGGCCGCGGCCACCGCCGCGCCGAGCATGAGCGCGTGCCAGCCGCTGAGCCAGTCCTGGTACAGCCCGGCCAGCCACACGCCGGCCACGCCGATGACGAAGCCGATGAGCAGGCCCTCGAGCGTCTTGTTGGGCGAGATCGACGGCGCGATGCGCCGCGTGCCCAGCGTGCGCCCGCCCAGGTAGGCGCCCGTGTCCCCCACGAACGTCCCGACCAGGACGTCGATGACGATCCCGTCGCCGTGGGGCAGGTCGCGCAGCAGCGCGGCGTGCGCGAAGGCCAGCCCGATCCAGGTCAGCCCCAGCAGCGTCACCGACACGCCGGGCGCGCCCGCGTGGCGCGGCTGCAGCGCGCAGAGCGCGAAGACGAGCGGCACGCAGGCCACGTAGGCGCCCAGGACGCTGGCCTGATCGCCGGTGTGCGCGGCGACGAGCAGCGCGATGAGGCCCGCGAAGCCCGCCAGCCGCGACGGGTTGGTGAAGTCGTACATCGCGAACAGCTCGTGCAGGCAGATGCACCCCAGCGCGGCCAGGCCGATGACGAAGACCCAGTTGCCGAAGCCGATGATCGCCAGCGCGAACGCGACCGCCGGGATCGCCGTGAGGATGCGCGCGCCGAGGTCCGATCGCGTGTTGCGCCGCCGCGCGCGGCCCGCGCGCCGCTGGCTGGGCGTCGCTCGCCGCCGCCGGGCGCTGGATTCCATCAGCGGCCACCGAACCGGCGGCGCCGGCCCTCGAACTCGTCCAGGGCGGCGCGGAAGGCCTCGCGCGAGAAGTCCGGCCACAGCTCGTCGGCGAAGATCAGCTCCGAGTAGGCCGACTGCCACAGCAGGTAGTTGCTGATCCGATGCTCGCCGCTCGTGCGGATGACGAGGTCGGGATCGTGCATCTCGGGTGCGTAGAGCAGGCGCCGGAACTCGTCCTCGCCGCCGCCGGAGTAGCGCTGCGCGGCGTCGAGGATCTCGGCGCGCCCGCCGTAGTTGAAGGCGACGTAGAGCGTGATGCGGTCGTTGGCGGCGGTCTCCTGCTCGGCCCAGTCCATCTGCTCCAGCAGCGCCGGCATCACCCGGTCGCGGCGCCCGATGAAGCGCATGCGGACGCCCTCGTCCTTGAGCTCGGGCGTCTCGGCGAGGATGCGCTGCGAGAACATCCGCATCAGCGCCGTGACCTCCTCGGCCGGGCGTGACCAGTTCTCGGTCGAGAACGAGTAGACGGTCAGCTCGCGGATGCCGAAGTCGACCGCGTCGCGCAGGCGCGCCTTGACGGCGTCGGCGCCCGCCTGATGGCCTTCGACCACCGGCAGCCCTCGCTGCTGGGCCCAGCGGCCGTTGCCGTCCGTGATGATGGCGACGTACCGCGCCGCGCGGTCCTCCGGCGCCGCGCTCACACCTCGAGGATCTCGGCTTCCTTGGCCTTCAGGGCCGCCTCGAGGTCGGCGATCCGCCCGTCGGTGAGCTTCTGCAGCTCGACCTCCGCGCGGTGCTCGTCGTCGGCGCCGGCGTCGCCGCTCTCCTTGAGCTCGCGCAGGTCGTGCATGACGTCGCGGCGGATGTTGCGGATCGCGACCCGCCCGTCCTCCGCGATGTGGCGCACGACCTTGACGAGCTCGCGCCGGCGCTCCTCGTTGAGCTCGGGGATCGTCAGGCGGATCAGGCGCCCGTCGTTGCTGGGCGTCAGGCCGATGTCGGACTCCATGATCGCCTTCTCGATCGACTTGATCGAGGCCTGGTCGTAGGGCTGGACGGTCAGCAGCCGCGCCTCGGGGACGTTGATCGTCGCGAGCTGCTTGAGCGGCGTCGCCGCGCCGTAGTAGTCGACGACGATGCGATCCAGCAGCGCGGGGCTCGCGCGGCCGGTGCGCACCGAGGCGAACTCGTTGCGCGTCGCGTCCACGGACTTCGTCATGCGCTCGCCCGCGTCGGCGAGCAGCTCGTCGGTCAGCTCCGTCATGTCGCAACCAGGGTTCCCACGCGCTCGCCGGACACTATCCGGTCGATATTGCGCTCGTCATCCATGTTGAAGACGTGGATCGGCAGGCCGTTCTCCATGCACAGGGTCAGCGCGGTGAGATCCATGATCCGCAGCCGACGCTCGAGCGCCTCCATGTGCGTGATCTGCGCGATGAACTCCGCGTCGGGATCGGTGCGCGGATCGGCCGTGTAGACGCCCTCGACGCCGTTCTTGGCCATCAGCAGGGCCTCGGCGTGGATCTCGACGGCGCGCAGCGCGGCGGCGGTGTCCGACGTGAAGAACGGGTTGCCGGTGCCCGCCGCGAAGATCACGACGCGGCCCTTCTCGAGGTGGCGCATCGCGCGGCGGCGGATGTAGGGCTCGGCGACCTCCTGGACGTGGATCGCCGACTGCACGCGCGTGTGGACGTCGAGCTTCTCGAGCGCATCCTGCAGCTGCAGCGCGTTGAGGACGATGGCCAGCATCCCCATGTAGTCGCCCGTCGCGCGGTCCATGCCGGCCGCGACGCCGGAGATGCCGCGGTAGATGTTGCCGGCGCCGAGCACGATCGCGATCTCCACGCCACGGTCGTGGACGACCTTGATCTGCTCGGCCACCACGCGCAGGCGCTCCGGGTCGGTGCCGTATTCGAGCGAGCCCATCAGCGACTCCCCCGAGAGCTTCAGCAGGATCCGGCGGAACGCCGGGTCGCCGTCCTGGCTCACTCGCCCACCGCGAAGCGCGTGAAGCGGCGGATGACGACGTTCTCGCCCGTCTTGGCCGACAGGTCGCCGCGCAGCTCGTCGATGGTCTTGCCGTCGTGCTTGTCGGCGTTGACGTGGACCTGGTTGAGCAGGACGACGTCGCCCAGCCACTTCTTCAGCTGGCCCTCGACGATCCGCGGGCGGACGTTCTCGGGCTTGTCGGCGGCCTGCTGCTCGAAGACGCGCGCCTCGGCGTCGCGCGCCTCCTGCGGGACCTCCTCCTCGCTGACCCAACGCGTCTGGGGCGAGGCGGCGACGTGCAGGGCGACGTCCCTGGCGAAGGCGACGAAGTCGTCGTTCTTGGCGACGAAGTCGGTGTTGCAATCCACCTCGACGAGCACGCCGACCTTGCCGTTGGCGTGGATGTAGCTCTGGACGGTGCCCTCGGCGGCCTCGCGGTCGGCCAGCTTGCCGATCTTGGTGCCCATCTTGACGCGGAGGATCTCGACGGCCTGGTCGGCGTCGCCCCCCGCCTCCTCGAGGGCGCGCTTGGCGTCCATCATGCCGGCGCCGGTGCGCTGGCGCAGCGCGGCGACCTCCTTGGCGCTGATCTGGGGAGTCTCGGTCATGCGTTCTGTTCCTGGGTTGCGTTCTCGGCGTTCTCGGGGGTCTCGGGGGTCTCGGGGGTCTCGGGAGCGGGCTCGGGCTGCTCCTCGACGTCGGCCGTCGGCGCGGGGTGCGGCACGTCGGCCTGCACCTCGTCGCGCTCGGCCTCCTGCGTCACGGCTGCCTCGGCGTCGGGCCCCGGGATGCCCTCGGCGGCGACCTCCTGGGCCAGGGCGGCCTCCTGGGTGGCGCGGTCGGCCGCGGCCTGCGCCTCGGCCGCGGCCTGGGCCTCGGCCTCGCGACGGGCCTGCTCCTCGGCCTCGCGGCGCGCGCGCTCCTCGGCCTCGCGGCGGACGCGCTCCTCCTCCTCGGCGCGCGCGCGCTCGGCCTCCGCGGTGAAGGCCAGGCGCCCGTCGCGCGCGGCGTCGCCGACGGCGTGAGCGACGATCGCGCACGACTTGATGGCGTCGTCGTTGCCCGGCACGACGAAGTCGATGCCGTCGGGGTCGCAGTTGGTGTCGACGAGGCCGATGATCGGGATCCGCAGGCGCTGCGCCTCGCGCACCGCGATCGCCTCGGTCTTGAGGTCGATGACGAACATCGCGTCGGGCGTGCGCTGCATGTACTTCACGCCGCCCAGGTTCGCGCGCAGCTTCTCGAGGTCGGCCTGGGCGGACAGGCGCTCGCGCGTGGGCAGCAGCGCGAGCTGGCCCTCGGTCTCGTAGCGCTCCAGGTCGTGCAGGCGCCTGATGCGCTGGTTGATGGTCTGGAAGTTCGTCAGCAGGCCGCCCAGCCAGCGATGGTTGACGTACGGCATGCCGGCCGCCTCGGCGACGTCCTTGACGGCGTCGCGCGCCTGCTTCTTGGTGCCGACGAACAGGACGACGCCGCCGCGGCGCGCCAGCTCGGCGGTGAACTGGCGAGCCTGCTCGAGCAGGCGCTGGGTCTGCAGCAGATCGATGATGTAGATGCCGCCGCGCTCGCCGTGGATGAAGCGGCGCATCTTGGGGTTCCAGCGACGAGTCTGGTGGCCGAAGTGAACGCCGGCCTCCAGCAGCTCTCTGATCCCGACTTCGGGCATGGGGTGCTCCCTTGGTGACGTGTGTTGCAGATGCCCGCGGCGGCGTGTGTGCGGACCCGAGCCTGCTGACCCGGGCAGGGCCGCCCCGCTGGTGCCGCGGGGTCGAAGAACGGTGAGCACCCAATTGTACGCAAGACATTCGATGCTCCTGCGTTAGGTGCATTGCGGGCCGGCCCTCCCTTCCCCTACCTCCGGTGGTCCGGTCCGCGCTGGAGGCAGCGGGGCGGCCAAGGACGCGGTCGTCCCGCCGCCTACCCTGTGTCCGGATGAGCGAGCTCGCGCGCAGCTTCGGCGGCGTGGCCGAGGCCTACGAGCACGGCAGGCCGCGCTATACCGCGGACGTGATCGAGCAGATCGCCGCCGCGGCCGGCGGCGGCCCGCGCCTGCTCGACGTCGGCGCCGGGACCGGCCGGCTCTCGGGCCCGCTCGTGCAGGCCGGCTACGACGTCGTCGCCGTCGAGCCGCTGGACGGCATGCGCGCGATCCTCGTGCGCAACGTCGGCGCCGAGCGCGCGCTGGCGGGCCGCGCGGAGGACCTTCCGCTCGACGGCGCGAGCGTCGACGGCGCGGTGTGCGCCGACGCCTGGCATTGGTTCGACGGCGCCCGCGCGGCCGACGAGCTTCACCGTGTCGTGCGGCCGGGCGGCGGCGTGGTCATCTGCATCTCGCAGTTCGACGGCGACAACGAGCTCCCGTGGGCCAGCGAGACGCAAGCCGTCATGCGGCCATTGTGGGAGGCCGTCGACCATCCGTCCCGTGGCGGCCCCAAGCGCCCCGACCGCATCGACGGTCACCCCGGCTTCGCGCCGATCGAGCAGCGCGACGTGCCGTTCGTCCACCGGACCGACCGCGAGGCCATCCTCGCGCACTACCTGTCGATGTCCGCCATCGCGTCGCTGGCTCCCGATCGCCGCGCCGAGGTCCTCGACGAGCTCGACGCCGTGCTCGTCCGCCACGGCGTCGAGCAGATCGCCATCCCCTACCGCGCCGAGCTGTGGATCACTCGGCGGCTGCCCGATCGAGCGCCGCCACCAGATCGGCCGGCAGCGGCGAGCTGACGTCGACGCGCTCGCCGGTCACCGGGTGGTCGAAGGCCAGCCGTGCAGCGTGCAGGAACTGGCGATCGAGGCCGAGGCGCCCGGGCGTGCCGTATTCGGGGTCGCCGACGACCGGATGGTCGATCGCGCGCAGGTGCGCGCGGATCTGGTGCGTGCGCCCGGTCTCCAGGCGCACGCGCAGCAGCGTCGTGCGCGGCAGCGCGCGCTCGATCTCGAAGTGGGTGATCGCGGCGCGCGGCTCGTCGGTGTCGGTCGACATGCGCGTGCGCACGCGGCGGTCGCGGCCCAGGGGCGCGTCGATCGTGCCGGTGCGCGCGGGCGGCCGGCCCTCGACGAGCACGAGGTACTCGCGCGTGATGGCGCGCGCTTGCAGCGCGTTGCGCAGCGCCCGGTGGGCCGCCTCGGAGCGGGCGACGACGAGCAGCCCCGAGGTGTCGCGGTCCAGGCGGTGGACGATCCCGGCGCGCGCAGCGTCCTCTCCCCCGGCCGCGACGCCCGCGAGCGCCTGGGCGAGCGTCCCTGAGTGGTGGCCGCGGGCGGGATGCACGACGACGCCCGCGGGCTTGTCGACGACCAGCAGGTGCTCGTCGCCGTAGGGCACCTCGTAGGGCGCGTCCGGAGCCTCGGCCGGCGGCGGCTGCGGCGGCTCCTCGACGGTCACGACCTCGCCCGCGCTCAGGCGGTGGCGCTTCGGCGCGGCCCGGCCGTCGACGCGCACCGCGCCGGCCTCGATGAGCCGCTGCGCGCGCGCCCTTGAGCCCAGCGGCCCGGCGAGGAACGCGTCGAGCCGCGCGCCCTCGTCCTCAGGCGTCGCGCGCAGCTCCATCGCGCGGGCGCTCGGTGACGTAGAGCAGCACGAGCACGCCGAACGTGATCGACACGTCGGCGACGTTGAACGCCGGCCACGCCGGCAGCTTGATGAAGTCGGTGACGGCGCCGTCGCGCACGCGGTCGATGATGTTGCCAAGAGCCCCGCCCAGCAGCATCCCCGTGGGCAGCCAGACGAGCGGCTTGTTCAGGTGGGTGACGAAGTAGGCCAGCAGCGCGACGAGCGCGGCCGCCACGATCACCGTGACGATCGTGCCGCCGCCCGAGAAGCGGCTGAACGCGACGCCCTCGTTGCGCACGTGCACGATCTCGACGCCGGGGAAGACCCCGTCGCGATCGCCGATCTCGACGCTCGAGCGCACGATCGCCTTCGTCGCCTGGTCGAGGGCCACGACGACGACCGTGACCGCGAGCGCTCGCAGCCATGGCGCCATCAACCGCGGATGACGTTGGCCAGGACCGACCCGACGATGTTGCAGCAGGACGATCGCCGATGATCGGGACTCAGGTCCAGCGGGCCGAGCGGTGGGATGAAGCGGCGGAAGATCGACAGGTACGGCTCGCACACGTCGCGCAGGAAGCCCAGCAGCGCGCTGGACCAGCGCGCGTAGGGGAGGCGCCCGCCGAACGCGAAGAACAGCGAGCTCAGGATGTAGGCGATGATCAGGATCGTGTAGACGAGAAGATCGCCTGCACGTAGCTCGCAGGTCCTGGTCCCGGAAGGTGGCGACCACGAAGCTCATCGTCTGAGGATGGCATCCAGGGCGGAGGAGAACGCGGCTCGCACGCCTCCGCGCTCGAGCGCGTCGAGCCCGCGGGCGGTCGAACCGCCCGGCGAGGTCACCGCGCGGCGGACCGCGAGCGTGTCGTAGCCCTCGCGGCGCAGCAGCTCGGCGGTCCCGGCCATCGTCTGCACGACCAGCCGCGACGCCTGGTCGGCGGTCAGGCCGTGGCGCACGCCGGCGTCGACCTGCGCCTCGACGACGAGCGCGTAGTAGGCCGGCGCGTTGGACATGAGCCCCATCGCGGTGTCGACCATCGCGTCGTCGAGGACGACAAGCGTGCCGAGCTCCTCCAGCAGCCCGCGCACCGCGTCGTCGAGCTGCGCGTCCTGCTCGGCGTCGGCGGCGAGGATGACCGCGCCCTGGCGGACGGCCACCGGCGTGGAGGGCAGCACGCGGTAGACCGGGCGGTCCGGGTAGGCCGCCTTGACGTCGCCCAGCGGCGTCGCCGCCAGGATCGACATCACCGCGCGCGCGTGCGCCGCCAGCTCGGCGGCGACCGCCTCGAGCTGGGCCGGCTTGTGGCAGAGCACGACGAGGTCAGCGCGCTGGGCGACCTCGGCGCCGGTCGCCAGGGCCTCGCCGCCGACCTCCGCGGCGAGCGCCTGCGCGCGATCGGCGAGCACGTCGGTGCACAGCACGGGCCGGCCCCAGCCGAGGGCCAGCCCACGGGCCATGTTCCCAGCGCCGATGAGGCCGATCTGCACGGGGCGGAACTTACACGCCGCCCGGTCAGCTCTGGTTGAAGAAGCCCTTCTCGATGAGCTGCGCGCGCTCCTCCGCGGAGATCTCGACGTTGCGCGGCGTGAGCATGAACACCTTGTCGGCGATCCGCTGCATGCCGCCGTCGAGCGCGTAGGTCAGCCCGCTGGCGAAGTCGATGAGGCGCTTGGAGAGGTCTGAGTCGATGCCCTGCAGGTTCAGGACGACCGGGACGGAGTCCTTGAACTTGTCGGCCACCTGCTGGGCGTCGTTGAAGCTCTTGGGGATGACGAGGTGCACGCGCACGTCGCTGCGGCCGTTGCCGCCGCGAACCGGCCGCAGCTGCGTCGTCGGCCGCGAGGGCACGTCGTCGTCGGCGAAGATGTCGTCGAAGTCGTCGCGCCGGCGGCTTCTGCCCAGGCGGCGGACGTTCGGGCGCTCGCGATAGCGATCCTCGAGCTCGGCTTCCGGCTCGTAGGCCTCGTCGTCGTCCTCGACGTAGGGGTCGCGCTCCTCGGCCAGGCCGAAGTAGACGAGCGCACGGTGCCAGGAATCGCGAAACGCCATACCTAAGGCGGAAGGTTAGCCCTCCGGCCCGATTCTCCTGCAACCTACGTATACAACGTCGTGCCAAGTCGCACGATCGTGGCGCCCTCCTGGGCCGCGACGACGTAGTCCTGGCTGGTCCCCATCGACAGCTCGCGCAGGCCGCGCGCGCCCGCCAGCTCGGCCAGCGCCGCGAACCAGCGCCGGCTGTCCTCGGGACGCTCGGTGAACGGCGGCATCGTCATGAGGCCGACGACGCGCGCCGGACAGCGCTCGAGGAAGCCGTCGAGCTGCTCGGGCATGACGCCCGACTTGCCCTCCTCGCGCGCGACGTTGACCTCGACGAGCACCTCTGTCTCGGCGTCGCCGTGCCTGCCGAGCTGGTCGAGCGCGGAGTCGCTTGCCACCGAGTGGATCCAGCGCACCCATGGCAGCACCTGCTTGACCTTGCGGCTCTGCAGGTGGCCGATGAAGTCCCACGTGAGCTCCGGGTGCGCGGCGGCCTTGACCTCGAGGTCCTGCGCGCGGTTCTCTCCCACCACCGTCACGCCGGCCTCGGCGAGGACGCCGATCTCCTCCGCGGCGACGTACTTGACCGCGGCGAGCACCTGCACGCCGTCGCCGACCTCGGCGCGCACGCGCGCGAGGTTGTCGGCGACGCGGCGCGCGTCGAGCCCGCGGATCAGCTGCGCCACGCGAGCCCCGCCTGGCGGCCGGTGACGCCGCGGTCGCGGCGGTGCGAGAAGAAGCGCTCGGCGTCGCAGGCCGTGCACAGCGCGCAGTCGTGGACCGTGTCGACGCCGGCGGCCTGCAGCCGCTCGCGCGCGATCGCCTTGAGGTCCAGGGTGGGCTCGCTGGTGCCGAAGACCGCGCGGACCTCGTCGCCGACCTCGTAGCAACAGGGCCCGATGCCCGGCCCGATCGCGGCGGCCACCGCGCCGATCGCCGCCACACCGGCCTCCAGCACCCCCTCCGCCAGGCCGCGCCAGCCGGCGTGCACCATGCCCACCGCGCCGGGCCCCACGAGCGCGACGGCCAGGCAGTCGGCGGTGAGGACGATCGCCGCCACGCCCCGCGCCGTGGTCGCCTGCCCGTCGGCCTCCTCGATGCCCCGTGCATCGACCACGACGCGTGCGCCATGGACCTGGCGACCCTGGGCGAGGCGCTCGACGCCCGCCTGCGCGCGGACCCGCTCGCGGTTGGCGTGCACCCGCTGCGCCTCGTCCGCCGTCCACAGCCCGAGGTTCAGCGACGCGAACGGCCCCTCCGAGACGCCGCCGCGGCGCGTCGTGAAGAGCGCCGTGCCGCCCGGCAGGTCGATGGCCAGGTGCTCGCCCGCGGCGCGGAAGCTCACGTCACCAGCAGCTGCACGCCCTCGACCGGGGTGCGCTGGGCGTACTCGAAGTGGGCGGTGCCGTCGGCCACGAGCGTGTCGCGCAGCATCCAGCCGAAGCGCCCGGGCGCGGTGCGGTCCCAGACGAAGAGGCGCATCGAGGCCACCTCGCTGTTGTAGCAGTAGGCGAGGTCGCCGTCGGGGTCCTGATAGGTGACGCCGACGAGCGAGTCGCGCGGCGCGTCGACCTCGCCGACGACCTTGCGGTTGCCCTCGCGCGCCTCGAAGCGCCACGTGGTCAGGCCGAAGGCGCTGGCGCTGCGCGCGACCTGCAACGGGCTCGTGGCGCGGAAGTCCTCGCCGCCGAAGCGCCCGACGATCGGCGTGCTCGGCCCCAGCTCCCGCCCGAAGCGCGGCACGTAGACGCTGACGCCGTCGAGGTAGGCGCCCGGGCGCGGCTCGCCGTCCAGGCCCAGCAGGTCGTTGGCGTGGGCCCAGGTCCAGCGCGCGGCGTGCTTGGAGCCCCACAGGTGCGCCTGGCCTCCGCGCGCGCCGTCGAGCGTGAACTCGTGGCCGCCGAAGCGCACCACGCCGGTGATCGCGAGGTCGGGGTGCGGGAGGACGAGGATCGTCTTGGCGATGCGGGCGCGCTGCAGGAACGGGTGGACGTGCTCGGCCGCCGCCAGCGACGGCTCCCACGACAGCTCCCACGAGGCGTCGTCGAGCTCGCCCGCCATGCCCCGATCGGAGAGGTCGGCGCCCGCCAGCGTGAGGTGGAAGGGCTCGGCCTGCCCGACCAGCGCGTCGATGGGATGGGTGGACTTGCGCGCGAAGCGCGAGCCGCCGCGGTCCATCGCCATGAACCACAGCGAGCACTCGGCGGCGCCCTCGTCCGGGGCGCGCATCGTGTAGCGGATCCACAGGCCCAGGCCGCTCGCGCGATCGGTGGCCGAGAGGTAGTAGACCTCGTAGTGGCCGGGGCCGCCGTCCCAGCGCAGCGTGTTGGCGTTCACCTGAGCACCCTATCCGGCCAGCGCAGCCGCAAGCTCCTCGTCGCGTCCGCCGATCTCGCCGTCGAGCTTGCGATCCAGGGCGCGCTGCAGGCGCTCGCCGACCTCGGGTCCCTCGGGGATGCCGGCGGCCATCAGGTCGTGGCCGTCGATCTCCAGGCGCACGTGGCGCAGCTCGTCGATCCAGCGGCGCGCGTTCTCGCCGCCGGCCAGCGCGACCGCCTCGATCGGCGCGCCGCGGGCCGCGCGCGCGATCTCGGCGCTCGTGCGCGCCGCTCGCAGCGGCGCCCCGGTGACGAAGCGCGACGCGGCCGCGACGAGCTCGCGGTCGGCGGCGGTGAAGCCCATGTCGTCCAGCCAGCGCAGCAGCGCGCTCGCGTCCATCCCCGCGGTGCAGGCGGCCAGCGTCAGCAGGTCCCTGCGGCCGTCGTCGGGCAGCAGCGCGAGCGCGTCGGCGAGCGCCTTCGGCCGCGGGTCGAAGCCTTCGGGCAGGTAGCCCCGGTTGAGCTCGCGCACCGCTTCGAGCGCCGCCGGCGGGTCGGGCTCGTGCAGCGCGAGGCGCAGCTCGGCGCCGAGCCGGTCGCCGCTGACCGTCGCCGGGTCGGCCCGCGCGGCGAGCGCGCGCGTGCCCTCGTCGACGGTGAAGCGCAGGCGCGCGGCGTAGCGCGCGACCCGCCACACCCGCGTGGGGTCGTCGACGAACGAGCGGTCGTGCAGCACGCGCAGCACGCCGGCGTGGAGGTCCTCGAGCGCGCCGGGCACCGCGTGCAGCTCGCCGTCGAGGTCCAGGGCCATGGCGTTGACGGTCACGTCGCGGCGGCGCAGGTCCTCGTCGAGGCTGCCCGGCCGCACGTCGGGCAGCGCGCCGGGATGCGCGTAGACCTCGGCGCGGGCGCGCACGAGATCGAAGGCGCACCCGCCGGCGCGCACGCGGGCGGTGCCGAAGCGATCGTGCGCCTTGACGTCCCCGTCCAGCCGCGCCGCAGCGGCGTCGACGTCGCCCTCGACGACGAGGTCCAGCTCGCGCGGCGCGCGCTCGAGCAGCAGGTCGCGCACGGCCCCGCCGACGAGGTGCACGCCGTCGCCGGCCGCGAAGGCGCGCAGCAGACGCGCGCCGCACGGATCGGCGCGCAGCGCATCGAGGGCGGCCCGCGGGCTGCGCATCGCCCAATCCAACCACGCTACCCTCGCGGCATGTTCCCGCGCCTGCGCGGCCGGTGGCGCTGGCTGGCGCTCGGGGGCGTGGGCTGCGTGGTGGCTGCCGGGGTGGCGGCCGCGTTCCTGCTGACGTCGCAACCGGGCGACGTCTCCCATCCGGACGTCGAGTTCACCGACACGCAGCCTTCGACTCCGGCGACCACCCAGCGCGAGCCCAAGGCTGGTAAGCACCCGATGGACGACGGCTTCGCGTGGCCGGTGTTCGGCTACAACAAGCAGCGCACGCGCGACCTGCCGCTCGAGGTCGACCTGCGCCCGCCGTTCGTGACCCAGTGGCGGGTCACCGGACGCGAGCTCATCGAGTTCCCGCCGGTGCTGTGCAAGCGCTCGCTGTACATGGAGAAGAACAACGGCGCGCTGTACAAGATCAGCCGGCTGACCGGCAAGGTGCGCTGGAAGGCCAAGATCGGCTACCTGGCGGCGTCGTCGCCGGCGTGCGCGGGCAGCAGCGTCTACGCGGTGGTGCTGTCGCGCGGCAAGGGGATCAAGGGTGGTCGCGTGATCGCGCTGGACACCAAGAACGGGCGCGTGCGCTGGTCGCGCAAGCTGCCCTCGCGGGCGGAGTCCTCGCCGATGGTCGCCAGCGGGCGCGTGTACTTCGGCACCGAGGACGGCACCGTCTACGCGCTCAACGCCCGCGACGGCGCCGTGCGCTGGCGCTACAAGGCCGACGGCGCGGTCAAGGGCGGCCTGGCGCTCGATCAGGGGCGGCTGTTCTTCGGCGACTACGGCGGGCGCGTGCACGCCATCCGCCAGCGCGACGGCTCGCAGATCTGGCAGACGTCGAGTGCGGGCAGCGCGTTCGGCCTGAAGGCGGGGCGCTTCTACTCCACGCCGGCGGTCGCCTATGGACGCGTGTACATCGGCTCGCTCGACGGCTTCGTCTACTCGTTCGCGGCGTCGAGCGGCAAGCTGGCGTGGCGCCACAAGACCGGCAGCTACGTCTACTCCTCGCCGTCCGTGGCGACGGTGCCCGGCGCGGGGCCGACCGTCTACATCGGCTCCTACGACGGCCGCCTCTACGCCTTCGACGCGCGTTCGGGGAGCGTCCGGTGGGCCCACAACGCGGGCGGCAAGATCTCGGGCGCACCGGTCGTCGTCGGCGACCTCGTCTTCTACTCGAACCTCTCGCGGCGCTCGTCGGCCGCGGTCGGCGCGGTGACCGGCAAGCTCGTATGGGCGACCGGGCGCGGCGCCTTCAACCCGCTCATCTCCGACGGCAAGCGCCTGTACTTCCTGGGCTACTCGAGCCTCTTCATGCTCTCGACGTCCCAGCAGGCCAGGCGTGACGAGCGCGCCCGCGACCGGCTCGCGCGCGCGGCGGGCGCCGGTGCCGCACGGGCCAAGCGCAAGGCTGCGCACAACCGGGCGGTGCGCGAGCGCGTGCGCAAGCGCAAGGTCGCGCGCCGCGTCGCGGCCCGCCGCGCCGAGGTCCGGCGCATCGCACGGCTGCGCCGCCGGCACCGCAAGGTCTGCTTCACGAGCCACGGGCACAGGGTCTGCCGGATCCCCCGGCCGCTGGTGTGCGTCAAGCACCGCAACGGGCCGACGGTCTGCCGGACGCGCAAGCGCTGAGGGCTGGGGCATGTGGCCGGAAGTTCGGCGATACCCGGCAAACTTCCGGACGCGTGCCCTAGGGCGTCGGCTGTGGCGCCGGCGTGGCCGGCTGCGTCTGCGCGGGCGCCGTGGGCTGCGACTGCGCCGGCGGCTGGGTCTGCGTCTGCGGCGCGGGCTGCTGGCCGGCGGGCGGAGCCTGCGTCGTCGTCTGCTCGGGCGCGGTCGTCGTCGTGTCCGGGGCGGTCGTCGTGGTGTCCTGCGGCTGCTCGGTCGACGTCGAGTCCGACTTCTGCTCGGTGCTCGTCGTCTGCTGCTTGAGCGTGGACTTCGACGTCGTGCGGTGGCCGCCGAAGATCGTCGTGTGATGGCTGCTGGAGACCACCGAGCGCCCGGCGACGAGCTCGGGCAGGGTCATCGCCGCGATCGCGATGAGGCAGGCCAGCAGGCCGGTGGCGATCGCGAGCTTCCAGCGCCGGCCCGTGGTGGCGCGCTCGCGCCCGTAGACGCGCATCTCGCTGTAGTCGGGGCTCGGGCCGACCGGCGGCGGCGGCGCCTGCGCCTCGGGCGGCGGCTCGGCGACGCGCTGCGCCGCGCGCGCGAGCGGTGGCGCGCCGGCGCGGGTGGCGATCGAGCTGACGCGCCGCGCGGGCCGCTCGACCATCTCCTTGACGAGGGCGACGATGACCGGCGTCATCGCGGTGGCCATGATCGTGCCGGCCTGCCAGAACCTCGACACGACGGTGGCGGAGACGACCGATGCGATGGCGGCCGCGACGAGCGTGCTGACCTGCAGCCCGCCGCTGTGGGGCGGGGCGGTCCGCGGCGAAGCGGACGTCGGGCGCGTGTTGGCGTAGTGCGACGACATCGGTTGCGACGGGCGCCCGGGCGGGCGGTGGCGGCTCGCGCGGCGCGGGAACGGCAACGACGAGCCTGCCTTCTGTTGTAGCAGACCCGTCCGGACGCGACCGCGCCGGCGGCTATCTCCGAACGGCGATGCCGGCGGCGGCCAGATGCGCCTTGGCCTCGCCGACGGTGTGGCGCCCGTAGTGGAAGATCGACGCGCACAGGGCGGCGTCGGCCCCGGCCCGCAGCGCGTCGGAGAGGTGCTCGAGCGTCCCCGCCCCGCCCGACGCGATGACCGGCACCGAGACGGCCTCGGCGACCGCGCCGGTCAGCGCGAGGTCGTAGCCGTCGTTGGTGCCGTCGCGATCCATGCTCGTCAGCAGGATCTCCCCGGCGCCGCGATCGACGCCCTCGCGCGCCCACTCCACCGCGTCGCGGCCCGTGGCGGTCCGGCCGCCGGCGACGAACACCTCCCAGCGCTGCTCGGCCGCCTGCTTGGCGTCGATGGCCAGCACCACGCACTGGGCGCCGAAACGCTCGGCCAGCTCGTCGATCAGCGCCGGCCGCGCGACCGCGGCCGAGTTGACGCTGACCTTGTCGGCGCCGGCGTCGAGCACGGCCTGCGCGTCGGCGACCGAGCGGATCCCGCCCCCGATCGTGAACGGCACGAACACGTTGTCCGCGGTGCGCCGCGCGAGCTCGACCATCGTGTCGCGCTTCTCGTGCGTGGCGGTGATGTCGAGGAAGACCAGCTCGTCGGCGCCCTCGGCGTCATAGCGCTCGGCCAGCTCGACCGGGTCGCCGGCGTCGCGGATGTCGACGAAGTTCGTGCCCTTGACGACCCGGCCGGCGTCGACGTCGAGGCACGGGATGACGCGCTTGAGGTGCATCGTGGTCAGAGGCTAGCGGCGGTCGTCCGCGCCGAGTGTCGGCTGCGTCAGCCTCAGGCTTACGGAGTCGACACTCGCGACCGAACCCGCCTCCCTCGGTGCCTGGCCGCGCGCCGCCGCTAAGCAATCGCGGCAGCCAGCCGCGCCACGCCCTCCTCGAGATCGGCGTCGTCGACCGCCAGCGACAGCCGCGCGTAGCCGGCGCCGCGCGCGCCGAAGCCCTCCCCCGGCGCAACAGCCACGCGTTCCGACGCCAGCAGCCCCTCCGCGGTCACGCCGTCCGGCAGGCGCCACCACGCGTAGAAGGTGCCCTGCGGCGGCGCCAGCCCGAGCCCCGCGACGAGAACGTCGCGGCGCCGGCGATAGACCTCGAACCGCGCCCGGACGTGATCCTGGTCGCCGCTCAACGCGGCCACGAGCCCGTGCTGGAGCGCCACGGGGACGCCCGCGGCGACGTGGTCGAGAAGCTCGCGGATGCGCTCGACGAGCTCCGCGTTGCCGACCGCGAAGCCGACCCGCCAGCCCGCCATGCCGTAGATCTTCGACGGCGACCACAGCTCGACGGCGACCTCGCGCCCGCCGTCGACCTCGAGCACGCTGCGCGCGCGGCGCCCGTCGAAGGCGAGGAAGCCGTAGGCGAGGTCGTTGAGCAGCCAGGCGCCGCGGTCGCGCGCCCAGGCGACGGCCGCCTCGAACGTGCCCGGCGCCTCGCAGGCGGCGCATGGGTTCGACGGGTAGTTCAGGACCGCCAGCGCCGGCCGTTCGCCGCCCAGCGCGCCGAAGTCCGGCTGCCACGACGCGCCGCCGTCGAGCGGCAGCGCGACCGTGCGCGCTCCTGCCAGCGCGACGGCCGACAGGTAGTCCGGATAGCCGGGATCGGGCAGCGCGACCGCGTCGCCGGGGCCGGCGCAGGCCAGGACGGCGAGCATGATCGCGGTCTTCGTGCCGGGGACGACCGCGATCTCGCGATCGGGATCGAGCGCGATCCCGTGATCGGCGAGGTAGCGCGCCGCGATCGCCTCGCGCAGCTCGGCGCGTCCCTGGAAGGGCGGGTAGCCGTGCATCCCGTGCGCCTCGTCGAGCCCGGCGCGCAGCGCGTCGAGCGCGACCGGCGGCGGCGGCAGGTCGGGGTTGCCGCGCCCGAGGTCGATCAGGCGCGGGCCTGGAAGCTCGCGCGCGGCCGCCGCCGCCCCCACGATCCGCGTGAAGTACTGCTCGGGCAGGCGAGCCAAGAGCTCGGGCGTCGGGCCGCTCATGGGCGCATCTTGCCTGTCGGTACCCTCGCGCGATGGCCCGCACGATGGACGACGCGCAGTGGCGCGCCTTCGTGAGCGAAGGCACGCGCACGGGCAAGCTCGCGACGACCCGCAACGACGGCCGCCCGCACGTCGTGCCGATCTGGTTCGTGCTCGACGGCACGGACTTCGTCTTCAACACCGGCGCGCACTCGATCAAGGGCCGCACGCTGCGGCGCACGGGCATCGCGGCGCTGTGCGTCGACGACGAGCGTCCGCCATACGCGTTCGTGAGCGTGACCGGCACGGTGTCGATCTCCGAGGAGCCCGACGAGCTGCTGCGCTGGGCGACCGCGATCGGCGGGCGCTACATGGGCGCCGACCGTGCCGAGGAGTTCGGCCGGCGCAACGCCGTGCCGGGCGAGTTGCTCGTGCGCCTGCACGCGGACCACGTCCTCGCGCAGCTCGACATCGCCGACTAGCGGGAAGCGATCCGGCCGCCGTGCGTCTGCACGTGCAATGAGCACGAGGATGCGAGACCTGCTGGCCCAGGCCCGCGGCGAGCTGCGCCACGAGCCGATCGAGAAGCGCGTGCGGGCGACCCTCGGCGGCGCGCCGATCGTCGACAGCACGCGCGCGGTCCTCGTCTGGGAGCCGCGCCGCGTCGTGCCGTCCTACGCGGTGCCCGTCGAGGACATCCGCGCCGAGCTGTCCGACGTACCGGCGGCGAACGGCCATGCGGACGGCGTGCTGCACCCCGGGATCCCCTTTGCCGTGCACACGGCCGCCGGCGAGCCGCTCTCGATCGCCGATCGCGCCGGCGCCGGCTTCCGGCTCGCCGACGACGACCTCGCCGGCTACGTGGTGCTCGACTTCGCCGCCTTCGACGACTGGCTCGAGGAGGACGAGCTGATTGCCGGACACCCGCGCGACCCGTACCACCGCGTCGACGTGCGCCAGAGCGCACGACCTGTCCACATCGAGGTCGACGGCGAGCTCGTCGCCGAGACCACCCGCGCGCGCCTGCTCTTCGAGACGCAGCTGCCCCTGCGCTTCTACCTGCCGCGCGAGGACGTCCGCGTCGCGCTCGAGCCCAGCGCGCGGCGCAGCTACTGCCCCTACAAGGGCCAGTCGTCGTACTGGTCGGCCGACGTGGCCGGGCGCCGGCGCGAGGATCTCGGCTGGACCTACGAGCAGCCGCTGCCCGACGTCGCCGCGATCGCCGGCCTCGTGGCCTTCTGGGACGAGCAGGTCGACGTCTTCCTCGACGGTGAGCGGCGCGCGCGGCCCGGGGGCGCCATCTCCGCCGCGCTGCGCGACGAGTTCGGCGTCTAGGGACGGCGCGCCGACAGCAGCTCGAGCGTTCCCCACGCGGTCGCCATGCGGCCGCGCAGCGCGACGTCCGCGAACCCGCAGGAGGCGATCACCCCCGCCACGCCGCCCGCCAGGTGCTCGCGCAGGCTCGCGGCGTCGTCGACGCGCGCCAGCAGCCACGCGCCGGCCCGCGGCAGCGCGCCGCGCGGGCGCCCCCAGTCGGCCACGTGCAGGCGGCCGCCGGGCCGCAGCACGCGCCGCGCCTCGGCCAGCGCCGTGCGCTTGGCGTCGGGGGCGAGGTGGTGCAGCAGCAGCGACATCACGACGCGGTCGGCGCTTTCCCCGGCGACCGGCAGCGCCGTGGCCGTCCCCTTGCGCCACTGCACCGCGCTCGCGCCCGGCTTGGCGTGCGCCAGCGCAAGCACCTCGGGGTCGCCGTCGACGCCGATGACCTCGGCGCCGGCGGCGGCCAGCGCGATCGCCGTCGTGCCCGTGCCGCAGCCAACGTCGACGACCGGCCCGCCGGGCGCCAGCCCGTCGAGGACCTGCTCGCGCAGGCGGGCGCGGAAGCTGTCCTCGCGCATCGTCAGCGCGACGATCGGGTCGTAGAGCCGCGTGAACGCGCGCCGCCCGGCGGCCGGGACGTAGCGCTGCTCAGCCACGGGCCGGCTCGAGCGCCTGCTGGCCCTCGGGAACCGTGAACCTGCCCTCGTACAGCGCCTTGCCGACGATGACGCCGCCGAGGTTGACCTGGCGCAGGTCGCGCAGCGCGCGCAGATGCTCGACGCTGCCGATGCCGCCCGAGTACAGGAAGCGCCCGCGCACGACCCCGGCGACGCGGCGCACCTCGTCGACGTCGGGCCCGGCGAGCATGCCGTCGCGGTCGACGTTCGTGTAGACGAACGAGCGCACCCCGCGGTTCTGCAGGCGCTCGATGACCGATTCGCCGGGCATCTGCGTGGTCTGCTGCCAGCCCGAGGTCGAGATGTTGCCGCCGCGCGTGTCGACCGACACGATCACGCGCTCGCGAAACGCGCCGAGGACGTCGTCGAGGAAGTCGACGTCGGTGTACGCCGCCGTGCCGAGGATCACCCGCTCGGCGCCGGCGCGCAGCGCGTCGCGCACCGCGGGCAGCGAGCGCAGGCCGCCGCCGTACTGCACGGGCACCGGCAGCTCGCTCGTGATCCGCTCGAGGTGCTCGATCGACTTCGGCGAGCCCGTGCGCGCGCCGTCGAGGTCGACGACGTGCAGGAAGCGCGCGCCCGCCTGGACCCATGCGCGCGCGGCCTCCAGGGGCGAGTCGCGGTACACGGTCTTCTCGGCGAAGTCGCCCTGGACGAGGCGGACGGCCTGGCCCTCGGAGATGTCGATCGCCGGGTAGAGGATCACGCCCGCACCGACGCGCAGATCCGCGCGAAGTTCGCGAGCAGTCGCAGCCCGCCGCTCGACGACTTCTCGGGATGGAACTGCGCGCCGTAGACCGGATGGCGCTCGACGATCGAGACGAACGGGCCGCCATAGTCACCGCGGCCCAGCACGATCTCGTCGTCGTCAGGGCGCGGGGCGAACGAGTGCACGTGGTAGAAGGCCGCGCCCTCGCCGAGGCCTTCGGTCAGCGGCGACGGGCGCGTGAACGACACGACGTTCCACCCGATGTGCGGGATCTTCATGCCGGGCGCGTCGAGCCGCTCGACGGGACCGGCGAGCAGCCCCATGCCGGTGTCGCCACCCATCTCGGTCGAGGAGTCGAACAGCAGCTGCATGCCGACGCACAGCCCCACCACCGGCGTGCCCTCGCCCGCGCGCTCGACGACCAACTCGTCCAGGCCGCGCTCGCGGAGGCCGGCCATCCCGGCTGCGAAGGCGCCCACGCCGGGGACCACGAGCCCATCCGCCGCGCGCAGCACGTCGTGGTCGGCGCTGATCGTCGCCTCGACGCCGACGCGCTCGAACGCCTTCTGGACGTTGCGGCGGTTGCCAAGCCCGTGGTCGACGATCCCGATCACGTCGTCAGCGTGCCCTTCGTCGACGGCACCCCGGTCTCCGTCGGGTCCAGCGCGACGGCGGCACGCAGCGCGCGCGCGAACGCCTTGAACGCCGCCTCGATCATGTGGTGGGCGTTCGTGCCGGTCTCGACGTCGATGTGGACGGTCAGGCGCGCCGCGTTGGCGACCGCGCGGAAGAACTCCTCGGCCAGCTCGTGGTCGAAGCCGCCCGTGCCGCCCGGCGGCAGATCGGCGGCGAAGTGGCAGTAGGGGCGCCCGGAGATGTCGATCGCGCACGACGCGCGCGCCTCGTCCATCGGCACCGTGGAGCTGCCGTAGCGGGTGATCCCGGCACGGTCGCCGAGCGCCCGGTCCAGCGCCTGGCCGAAGACGATGCCGGTGTCCTCGACGGTGTGGTGCGCCCCGGTCTCGAGGTCGCCGCGCGCCTCGACGTCGAGGTCGAGGCGGCCGTGACGCGCGAGCAGGTCGAGCATATGGTCCAGGAAGCCCACGCCGGTCGCGCGCGTGCCCGCGCCGCTGCCGTCGAGGCCCAGCGACAGGATTATCCGCGTCTCCTTCGTGTCCCGGCTGATCTCGGCGGTCCGCGTCACGGTGCCGGATTCTCCCGTACCTCCATCGACGCCGCGTGGCGCTCGAAGCCCTCGGCCCGCGCGATCGGCGCTCCGGCCCTGGCAAGCGCGCCGGCCGCCTCGCCGATGCGCACCTCGCTGACCCGCCGGCGGAAGTGCGACGGGTTCAGGCCCGAGGCGAAGCGCGCCGCGCCGCCGGTCGGCAGCGTGTGGTTGGAGCCCGCGACGTAGTCGCCGAACGCGGTCGCCCCGTCGCGCCCGACGAACACGCAGCCGGCGCTGCGCACGCGGGGCGCCAGGGCCTCGGCGTCGGCGCCGACCAGCTCGAGGTGCTCGGGCGCGAAGGCCTCGGCGAAGCGCAAGGCGGTCTCGAGGTCGGGCGCGTCGACGAGCGCCGCGGCCGCGTCGCCCGGGTCGAGCTCGATCGCGTCCAGCAGCGCCGGCTCGTCGCTCACGGCGCAGACGATCGTGCCCTCGCCGTGCTCGGCCTGCGCGGCGAGGTCGATCGCCACGAGCCGCGGGTCGGCGCCCGCGCTCGCGAGCACGAGCACGTCGGACGGTCCGGCGAAGCCGTCGATCCCCACGTCGCCGCTGACCAGCCGCTTGGCCTCCTGCACGTAGAGGTTGCCCGGGCCGGCGATGACGTCGGCCCGCGGGACGCTCTCGGTGCCGTAGGCGAGCGCCGCCACGGCGTGCGCGCCGCCCATCGAGTAGACCTCGTCGGCGCCGCACAGCGCGCACGTGGCGAGGATCAGCGGATGCGCGCCCGGCGCGCAGACGACGACCTCGTCGACGCCCGCGACCCGCGCGGTGACGACGCCCATGACGACCGTCGACGGGTACGGGGCCCGCCCGCCGGGGACGTAGATCGCCGCACGGCGCACCGGGATCTCGTGCAGGGTGACGCTGTGCCCCTCGGGCAGGATGACCGCGCGCTCGCCGCCGAGCCCCGCCTGGGCGACCGCGCGGACGTTCTCGATCGCGACCTCCAGGCCGGCGCGCACGTCGGGGTCGAGGTCGCCCCCGGCCTGCACGCGCAGCGGCCCCTCGACGCCGTCGAACCTGCGCACGTACTCGCGCAGCGCCGCGTCGCCGCGCTCGCGCACGTCGGCGACGATCGCCGCCACCGCATCGGTCACCGACGCCGCGCCCGGCGCGAGCGCGCGCACCTGCGCGGCGACCTGCGCCGGGTCGCCCAGCGCCAAGCGCTCAACCGCCACGCAGACCCTCCACCACCTCGTCGACGGCGGCGGCCTTGAGCTTGTGCGCGACGGGGTTGGCGATCAGGCGGGCCGTCGACTCGGCGAGCTCCTCGCGCACGACGAGGCCGTTCTCGCGCAGCGTCGTGCCGGTCGCGGTCAGGTCGACGATCGCCTCGACGAGGCCGGTGAGCGGCGCGAGCTCGACCGAGCCCTTGACCTCGACGATCTCCGCCTGGCGCCCGGTGTCCTCGAACCAGCGCGCGGCGATGCGCGGGTACTTCGTCGCGACGCGCATGACGCCCAGGCGCCGCAGCGCCTCGGCCGCCGGATCGGGCTCGCCGGCCACAGTCGCCAGCACCATCCGGCAGGCGCCATAGCGCAGGTCGAGCAGCTCGAAGACCTGGCGCCCGCGCTGCTCCATGAGCACGTCCTTGCCGGTGATGCCCAGGTCGGCCGCCCCGGCCTCGACGTAGGTCGGCACGTCGGACGGGCGCATGGTCACGATGCCGACGTCCTCGAAGAGCAGCCGGCGGTCGTTGGCGCGGACCTCGCCGGCGTCGACGCCGATGCGCTGCAGGGCGTCGAGGGTCTCGTCGAACAAGGCGCCGCGCGGCACCGCGAAGGTCAGGCCGAAGCGGTTCACCGCTCCTCCCCGGCCAGCGCCCCGTGCAGCCGGTCGACGCCGATCGCGAAGCCGACCGCGGGCAGGTCGCGCCCGAAGCGCGCGAGCAGGTCGTCGTAGCGCCCGCCGCCGCCGAGCGGCTCGCCGAGCGCCGGGTCGTAGACGTCGAACACGGCGCCCGTGTAGTAGCCCAGGCCGCGGGCCAGCCCGAGGTCGAAGATGACGCGCTGCGCCACCGCCGGCTCGAGCAGGTCGAGGATGGCGCGCAGCCCAGCAACGACGTCGGCGACCGGCCCCGGGAACGCCTCGAGGACGTCGGGCCCGCCGCGCAGCTGCGGCACGCGCACGAGCAGGTCGGCGTCGGCCTCGGCCAGGCCGAGCTCGCGCACCTCGCGCTCCAGGCCGACGAAGTCCTTGGTCGCGAGCTCGTGCAGGAGGCGCTCGCGGTGCTCCTCGTCGACGCCCAGGCCCGCCAGCAGCGCCGGGTACAGCGACGCGTCGCCCAGGCCGACGCGGTAGCCCTTCAGGCCGACCGCGTCCAGGGCGTGGCAGAGCACGGTGAGCGCCTCGGCGGTCCCGTCGGGCGCGGGCGCGCCGACGAGCTCGATCCCCGCCTGCAGGAACTCGCGCATCTGGCCGCGGTGCGGCGTGACCTGGCGGTAGGCGTGGGCGACGTAGCAGAAGCGCAGCGGCGGATCGGCGGTCGCGTAGCGCGTCGCCACCACCCGTGCGATCGGGACCGTCATGTCGGCTCGCAGCGCCAGCACGTCGCCGTGGTCGTCGACGACGCGATAGGCGGGCTGGACGCCGGCGGCGCCGCCGCTGAGCACCGACTCGTACTCGATCGCGGGCGTGTAGACCTCGCCGTAGCCGTGGCGCTCGAAGACGTCGCGCACGGCGTCGGTGATCGCGCGCAGCTCCCGCATCTCGTCGGGGAGCACGTCGCGGGTCCCGCTCGGGATGCGGTGGATCACACCGTGGCGGGCTCTGTTGCCACCCGCTCGATCTGCGCGCCCAGGTCGCGCAGGCGCTCGTCGATGCGTTCGTAGCCGCGGTCGATCTGGCGAACGTTGCCGATCTCGCTGCGGCCCTCGGCGCACAGCGCCGCGATGAGCATGGCCATGCCGGCGCGGATGTCGGGCGAGTCCAGGCGCTCGCCGCGCAGCCGGCTGGGCCCGGTGACGATCGCGCGGTGCGGATCGCAGAGCGTGATGTCGGCGCCCATCAGCACGAGCTTGTCGGTGAAGATCATGCGGTTCTCGAACATCCACTCGTGGATGAGGACCGAGCCGCTGCACTGCGTGGCCAGCGCGATCGCGATCGACGTGAGGTCGGCCGGGAAGGCGGGCCACGGGCCGTCCTGGACCTTGGCCTTGTACTCGCCGACGTCGCGCTGGGCCATGAGCTGCTGCTCGCCGGGCACGACGATGTCCGCGCCGTCGAGCTCGGTGCGCAGGCCGAGGCGGCCGAAGACCAGGCGGATCATCCGCAGGTCCTCGGGCTCGGTGTCCTTGACGACGAGCTCGCCGCCCGTCACGCCGGCCAGGGCGATGAACGAGCCGATCTCGATGTGGTCTGGCCCGATGTCGTGCGTGCAGCCGCCGAGCTCGTGCTTGCCGCTGACGATGAGCACGTTGGAGCCGATGCCGCGGATGTCGGCGCCCATCTTGACGAGCATGCGCGCAAGGTCCTGCACGTGGGGCTCGCACGCGGCGTTGCCGATGATCGTGGTGCCGGGCGTCAGCGCGGCCGCCATGAGCGCGTTCTCGGTCGCCATGACCGACGGCTCGTCCATGAAGACCTCGCCGGCGCGCAGCCCGCCGCCGGGCGCGGTGAGCAGGATGTCGCGGCCGTGCTCGTAGGTGGCGCCGAGCGAGCGGAACGCGTCGATGTGCGGGTCCAGGCGCCGGCGGCCAATGACGTCGCCGCCGGGGGGCGGCATGTCGGCGTGGCCGAAGCGGGCCAGCAGCGGCCCGGCGAGCAGGAACGACGCGCGGATGCGCTCGGCGTGCTCGCGGTCGACGGTCGCCTCGCGATCGACGCCCGCGGCGCAGATGGCGACCTCGTTCTCGTCGCGCCAGTCGGCCATCGCGCCGAGCCCGCGCAGCACCTCGAGCATCGCCTCGACGTCGCGGATGCGCGGCACGTTGCGCACCACGACCTCCTCGGGGGTCAGCACGCAGGCGGCCAGGATCGGCAGTGCACCGTTCTTGTTGCCGGCGGGGGTGACGGTGCCGCACAGCGGCACACCGCCGTCGATAACGAACTTCTCCATGAGATGAGGGGGCGCCGCTCCCGGGGGCGGTGTCGGCGGCTCGGCTAGCCTAACAGCCATGTCCGTGCAGCTTTCGCGCGACGAGGCCTGGGACCTTCTCGCTGAATGGGTCCAATCGGAGTCCCTTCGGCGCCACTGCCAGGCCGTCGAGGCCGCGATGCGCGCCTACGCGCGCCGCAACGGCGAGGACGAGGAGCTGTGGGGCGTCGTCGGCCTGCTGCACGACATGGATTACGAGCGCCATCCGGACCTCGACACAGGCCATCCGCGCGTCACGCTGGCCGAGCTCGAGTCCCGCGACGTCGACCCGGTCGTCGTGCGCGCGATCGCCTCGCACGCGGACTTCCTCGGCGTCTCGCGCGACTCGCTCATGGAGAAGACGCTCTACGCGGTCGACGAGCTGTCGGGCTTCCTGCTGGCCTGCGCGTACGTGCGCCCGGAAGGCATCCACGGGCTGACGCCCAAGTCGGTCAAGAAGAAGCTCAAGCAGCCCTCGTTCGCCGCCGCGGTCAACCGCGACGAGGTGCGCGCCGGCGCCGAGGAGCTCGGCGTCGACTTCGATGAGCACGTCGCCTTCGTCATCGCCGCGCTCGAGGAGCGCGCCGACGAGCTGGGGCTCCACGGGCGCGACGCTGATCCCGCGAGCGCGGGATAGGGCCGTTGTCAGCCGTCGACCGCTACGCGCGCGTGCTGCGGGCGCCGGATGTCGCGCGCCTGCTCGGCGCCGCCGTGCTCGCGCGCATGCCGATCGGGATCGACAGCCTGGCGATGGTGCTGTTCGTGCGCGCCGAGACGGGATCGTTCGCCTCGGCGGGCCTGGTCGCGGCGGCCTTCGGCCTGGGCAGCGGCACGTCGAGCCCGATCCAGGGGCGGCTGATCGACCGCCACGGCCACGCGCGCGTCATGCTGCCGCTCGCCGCGCTGCACGCGACGTCGCTGGGCGCGCTGGTGACGCTCGGGCTCTCGGGCGCGCACACCGCCGCGCTCGTGGCCTGCGGCCTGGCGGCGGGCGCGAGCATCCCGCCGGTGGGCTCGGTCGTGCGGCCGCTGCTGCCGCACCTGCTGGGCAGCGACGAGCGCCTGCTCCCCACCGCCTACGCCGTCGACGGCATCGCCATCGAGCTGGTCTTCATCGCCGGGCCGCTGCTGACCGCGGTCATCGTGAGCGTCGGCTCGCCGGCGGTCGCGCTGCTCGTCGCGTGCGGGTTCGTGATCGTCGGAACGCTCGTGCTCGTGACGTCGCCGGCCTCGCGTGCCTGGCAGCCATCCGCCGGCGAGCACGAGCGCCACCTGCTGGGCGCGCTCACCTCGCCGGGCGTGCGGACGATCGTGGCGGCGACCGCGCCGATCGGCTTCGCGCTGGGCGCGACCGAGGTGACGATGACCGCCTTCGCCACCGATCACGGCTCGCGCGCGGCGGCCGGCGCGCTGCTGGCGCTGTGGGCGGTGGGCAGCGGCGTCGGTGGGCTGGCCTACGGCGCGCGCGAGCACGGCTCGGCGCCGGGCGCGCGCTGGGTGCGCATCGCGGTCGCCTTCCCGCTGTGCTCGCTGCCGCTGATCGCGGCGCCCTCGATCGCGGTCATGACCGCGCTGGCGCTGATCGCTGGTCTGTGCCTGGCGCCGTACATGGCCGCCGCCAACCAGCTCGTCGGCGACGTCGCGCCTGCCGGCGCCGTGACCGAGGCCTTCGCGTGGCCGATCACCGCGATCGCCATCGGGGCGGCGACGGGCAGCGCGGCCGCGGGGGCGATCGCGCAGTCGGTGGGCTGGCGCACGGGGTTCGTGGCGGTGGTGGCGGCGGGGGCCGTCGCGGGTAGCGTCGCGCTTGCGGGCCGCCGGACGGTGGGGGCCTGAGTCACGTCGTCCGCGTGCGTCTCGCGGCGCCGCGCGGCCAGGGCACTGGAGGGTGGGTGGGCGCGACCGCCCGCGACCGTCCGCGCGTGTTTCGCAACACGTTCGCCGGCGCCCCCGAGGGGTGGGCCGGATTGACTGTCACTATGGCGGTCAACACGGCCCACCCCCTGCCCGCGCCCGGGCAGGTGTTGCAGAACTCAAGCGCCCCGTGCCCGAAGGCGCGCGCGGTGGCGCAGCCGCTCGCGCGCGGCCCCCGCGAGCAACAGCGCCCACCCTCCCTCACTGCCCTGGCCGCGCAGCGCCGCAAAACGCAACGCGGACGACAAGACGCTACGAAGGCGCCTGCCACCGCCCCCCCGCCTTCGCCCACTGCAGCAGGTGATCGACCCCGCAGAAGGCGTCGGCGATCCGGTGCTCGCCCCGGTGACGGACGAGCAGCACCCGACGGTCGCCCAACGGCCCGCCGCAATGGGCGCAGCGGCCGAGGCCGTCGTCGGGCTCGCCGGGCTGCAGGATGGTGCCGGGCTCCCAGTGCGCGCCCTGGATCGCCCACGGCACGACGTGCTCGAGCCGGCAGAACGCCGCCTTGCGCTCGCCCTCGGGCTCGGCCGCGCGGAACCCCTCGTCGGTGCCGACCGGCACTCCACACCAGCTGCACTGCACGCCGCTCATCCGTGAGCGCAGAGCCTAGCCCCGCCGGCGGCGACCTTCCCGCCGCGCCGCGCGCACCGCCGGCGGCGGGCGTTCCGGCTATCTTGGCGGGCCATGGTCGACCGCCTGAAGATCGTCGTCCTCGAGGGCGACGAGACCGGGCAGGAGCTGCTCGAGCAGGCCTGCCGGGTGCTCGATCCGGAGATCATCGCGCTCGAGCTCGACCTCGAGCCCTACGACCTCTCCCTCGACAACCGCCGCCAGACCGCCAACGCGGTCGTCAGCGAGGCGGCGCGGGCGATGAAGGAGGCCGGCTTCGGCGTGAAGGCGGCGACCGTCACGCCGGAGGGCAAGGACGACGTCGGCTCGCCCAATCGCATCCTGCGCGAGGCGGTCGACGGCAAGGTCATCATCCGCACCGGCCGCCGGATCCCCGGCGTGACCCCGATCGCGGGCGTGCACTTCCCGATCAGCGTGGTGCGCATGGCAGTCGAGGACGCCTACGGCGCCAAGCAGTGGCGCGAGGGCACCGAGGGCGCGCCGGACGAGGTCGCCTATCGCACGGAGAAGGTCACGCGCTCGACCTGCCGCGCCGTCGCCGAGTACGCCTTCCGCACCGCGAGCAAGATGGGCGGCAAGGTCTACGGCGGGCCGAAGTGGACGGTCTCGCCCGTCTACGAGGGGATGCTCAAGGAGGAGCTCGACGCGGCCGCGGCGCGCAACCCCGACGTGCCCTACGAGCCCGTCCTCATCGACGCGACCTACGCCGGCCTGATCAGCTCGCCGCCCGAATCCCCGCTCGTGATCCCGGCGCTCAACCGCGACGGCGACTGCCTCAGCGATCTGGTGATGCCGATGTTCGGCTCGATCGCCGGCGCCGAATCGGTCCTGCTGGCCTTCGACGAGCACTTCCAGACCCTGGTCGCGATGGCGGAGGCGCCGCACGGCACCGCGCCCGCCCTGCAGGGCAAGGACGTCGCCAACCCGATGGCGATGATCCTCGCCTGCGGCGCGGTCCTGCACTACGCAGGCGTGCGCGGGTTCGCGGGCGCCGAGCGCGCGTCGCGCGCGATCTACGAGTCGGTCCTCGAGGCCACCGCGGCCGGCGTGCGCACCCCCGACCTCGGCGGCCACGCGACGACGTCCGGCTTCACGAGCGACGTCGTCGCGCGGGTGCGCACGAAGGTCGACGTCTGGTCCTCGCTGGGCACGACGGTCTAGCCGGCCCGCCATCCCCGCCCGCCGCTGCCGCGCCGTCCCGCGCGCCGCGCACGCAGCCGGCTGCGCGAGCTGCGGCGCCGCATGCAGATGGTCTTCCAGGACCCGTACGCGTCGCTGAACCCGCGGATGACCGTCGGGGCGGCGCTGCACGAGGCTGGCCGCGTCCATCACCGGCCCGGCAGCGAGGATCGCGCCGCGTTCGTCGGGGGGCTGCTCGAGCGCGTGCGCCTGCCGGTGAGCGCGGCTGCGCGCCGCCCGCGCGAGCTCTCGGGCGGGCAGCGCCAGCGCGTCGCCGTAGCGCGCGCGCTGGCGGTCGGCCCCGAGGTCCTGATCGCCGACGAGGCGGTGAGCGCGCTCGACGTCTCGGTGCAGACGCAGCAGGGCGCTCGCCGCGGGCGCCGCGCCGCTCCGGGGGCGCGCGCGGCCGCTCCCCGGGCCCGCGCGCGGGCGCCGCGCCGCTCCCCGGGCCCGCGCGCGGCCGCTCCCCGCCGCGCGCAAGCGCTCCCCGGGCCCGCGCGCGCGGCCGCTGCAAGATCGCTTGCACGCCCCCGCTTCCGTCCGACCCCCCACCTACCTTCACGAACACGTGTTCTCCCCCACCTCCAACCCCCGTTCGGCCCCGCCCACGTGGCGCGCGGCCGTCCGACGCGCCGTCGACCTGACCGTCGCCTTCGCCACGCTCGAAAGCGCCACCACCGCGCGCGACCTCTGGCCGCGCCGCGAGGATCCGGCCCCCGAGAGCGCGTGCCCGCACGGCCTCATCGACATTCCCACGCCCCACCCGCATCGCGCGCCTCTGCGCGCTCCGCTGCGGCCCGGGCGCCCGGGAACGGTTCCAGCGCGGGCCCAGCACTGCCTCACGCCCCACACGGGGCCATCGCGGCACCGCAGCGCGCATCCCTCAGCGCGCTGATCGGCCTGGGAGGGCCGCACCGCAGCGATCCGGGCCGCCCCGTGGGGAGCGGCCCGCTTCGTTGCCCATCCGCCGCGCCGCCGTCGGCCGCCGCCCGCGCGCCGCCGCCACGCGCCACGGCACGCAGCCGCCACGCGCCACGGCCGCAGCCGCCCGCGCCCGGCGCGCCGCCGCACGCGCCACGGCACGCAGCCGCTACCCGCGGCCGGCCCACACCCGCGGGAGCCCTCGCCGGCTCAGCCGCCGCGCGCCGCGGCGGGCCGCGCCTCGTACTCGGCGCCCGGCAGGCCCTTGTACTCCCAGGGCCCGGCGTACGTCATCCCGATCTTCTCGATCACGCGAACCGAGCCCGGGTTGGATAGGAGCGCATGCGCATACACCCGCGTCACGTCAGGGCGCTCGAGGGCGTCGGCGAGCAGCGTCGCCGCGCCCTCGGTCGCGAGCCCCTGGCCCCACGCGTCCGGGCGCAACCGGTAGCCGAGCTCGAGCTCTCCGCTGCCATCCTCGGCGAGCTGGCACTGGAACCACCCGACGAACCGCCCGCTCTCGCGTTCGACGGCCGCGAGGAAGCCGGCGTTGCCTACGAAGCCGCGCTCGTACTCACGCCGTCGCACCGGATCCTCCGGGATGTGCTCCTGGAACGGATCGATGGCGTCGCGCACAGCGGCGAAGCCGTCGAGCTCCACGAGATCGTCCAGATCGTCCTCTACGATCGGGCGTAACTCCAGGCGCGCCGTCTTCACGGGGCCAGACTACGCAAGGCGACAGCGCCCGCGCCGGTGCCCTCACGACTAGCCTCTCGCCCATGAACGAGGCCACGATCAACGACACCGAGACAGGCCGGATCGTCGCCGGCGAAGGCTGGTTCATCCTCAACGTCGGGGACATGAGCTGGGACCGCTTGCCACAGCAGGGCGTTTGGTGCAACTTCGAAGCCCCGGACGCGCGGTCCAACCAGTTCGGAATTGGAATCCACGTCCTCATGCCCGGTCAGGCCAATGGCCGCTATCACGCCGAGAGCGACCAGGAAGGCTTCCTGGTCCTCGCGGGTGAGTGCATCGCCATCGTCGAGGGCACCGAGCGGCGCATGCGCCAGTGGGACTACCTGCATTGCCCGCCCGGGACGGCGCACATCACGGTCGGCGCGGGAGACGGGCCGTGCGCCATCCTCATGGTCGGCGCGCGCACGCCCGGCAAGAGCATCCACTACCCGGTCGAGCCTCTCGCCGCCCGCTACGGCGCATCGGTCGCGCAGCCCACGGACTCCCCGCGGGAGGCCTACGCCGACTTGGACGGCACCATCACCGCCGAGCGGGCGCCCTGGCCCTAGTCGCCTCGAACGGCAATGACGACCTTGCCGCGCGCGCGCGGCCCTCGCGCATGTACCGGATGGCCTCGCCAACTTCGCTCAGCGGGAAGGTTCGGTCGACGACGGGCGTGACCTTGCCGGCTTCGATGAGCTCCCGCACCAGCCGCAGGTCGGTATCGCGCTCGGCCGACATCAACGGTCGCAATCGCTGGCTGACCAAAGGCGACAGCGCAGCCGCTCGCAGCTGACGATCGGCGCCGGCGAGCCAGCGTCCTTTGACCTCTGCGCCCACGATCACGAGCGTCCCCGTCGGCGCGAGCGAGCGTCGAAGCAGAGACAGCGGGCGATTGCCCGCCGTGTCGAGGATGACGTCGTATCGCTCCCGACCGTCGGCGAGATCCTCCCTGGTCAAGTCGATGACGCGGTCGGCGCCGATCAATCGAACCAGGTCGGTCTTCGCGCCGCTGCAGACCGCGGTCACCTCCGCACCGAACGCTTTGGCCAGCTGCACCGCGAACGTCCCCACGCCCCCGCCCCGCCGACGTGGGGGGCGCTCTCTCCGCGTCACCCTCTGGGGACCACGCGTCACCCCGCGCGGTCCGGTCGTGGCCGCGCGTTCGTCCGGTCGTGGCCGCACGTTCGTCCGGTCGTGGGCCGCACGTTCCTCCGGTCGCGGCCGCACGTTCCTCCGGTCGCGGCCGCACGAACGCGAACGGGCCGCCGAACGCGAACGGGCCGCCCGAAGGCGGCCCGTTCTAGGATTAACCGGCGGCGTCCTACTCTCCCGGGCCCTTGCGGGCCAAGTACCATCGGCGCTGAGGGGCTTAACTGCTCTGTTCGGAATGGGAAGAGGTGTTTCCCCCTCGCCATGACCACCGGAATCTGGCGAGACCACGCCCTCCCGGAGGCCCTTCAAAACCGCACAGCGCCACAGGGCATCACAAAAACCGTCAAGCCCTCGGACCATTAGTACCGGTCTCCTTCGCACATCACTGTGCTTCCAGATCCGGCCTATCAACCTGGTGGTCTACCAGGGTCCTTACTCCCTCAAGGGGATGGGAGAGCTCATCTCGAGGTCGGCTTCCCGCTTAGATGCCTTCAGCGGTTATCCGATCCACACGTAGCTAACCTGCGGTGCCCTTGGCAGGACAACAGATACACCAGAGGTGCGTTCATCCCGGTCCTCTCGTACTAGGGACAAATCCTCTCAACTCTCCAACGCCCACGGCAGATAGGGACCGAACTGTCTCACGACGTTCTGAACCCAGCTCGCGTGCCGCTTTAATGGGCGAACAGCCCAACCCTTGGGACCTACTTCAGCCCCAGGATGCGACGAGCCGACATCGAGGTGCCAAACCGGGCCGTCGATGTGGACTCTTGGGCCCGATAAGCCTGTTATCCCCGGAGTACCTTTTATCCGTTGAGCGACGGCACTTCCACTTGCTACCGCCGGATCACTAAGACCTGCTTTCGCACCTGCTCGACACGTCTGTCTCGCAGTCAAGCTCCCTTACTGCCTTTACACTCTACGCACGATTTCCAACCGTACTGAGGGAACCTTTGTGCGCCTCCGTTACATTTTGGGAGGCGACCGCCCCAGTCAAACTACCCGCCTGGCACTGTTCACCGCCCGGATATACGGCGCGGTGTTAGAACTCCAATACACCAAGGGTGGTATCTCAAGGTTGGCTCCACGCAAGCCGCAGCCTGCGCTTCAAAGCCTCCCACCTATCCTGAGCGAGATGCACCGAAACCCAATACCAGGTTGTAGTAAAGGTTCACGGGGTCTTTCCGTCTAGCCGCGGGTACTCGGCATCTTCACCGAGACTGCAATTTCACCGAGCCCCTCGTTGAGACAGCGTCCAAGTCGTTACGCCATTCGTGCAGGTCGGAACTTACCCGACAAGGAATTTCGCTACCTTAGGCACTTGTGTTACTCCTCGACCGATCGGAAGCTTCCCGCCCGGTCGAGCGGCTGGGTCGTTTCGGTTCCGCCCAGCTCTCCACGTCGCCGCGGAGGTCGGACCATATCTTCGCTCCGGTCCGGAGCGTCCGGCGTATGGCCTCTGAGGATTCTGTCGAGGATCTCGTCGAGCGAGCGCTTCCGCTGCTTGCCGTTCATGTTCATGGCGTAGCCGATCTCAACGATCGTCGCCAAGCCATACGGCGTGCGATGGAAGCCCTCCTCATACAGCGCAAGCGCGGTCTCGAACAGATCGAGATCGGCCCGGCGTGACGAGAACGTCATGTACTGCCGCATGAACGGCAGCACGCGTTCGGAGATCAGCCGACGCGATTGGATCGCGAACACGAGCACGTCCGGGTTCCCTGGCTTAGGGAAGATCCGTCCGCACGCGAAGACCTCCTGGACCATCTCGAGGAGTGGGCGCCGCAACCGGTGCTGATATACGAAGAACTCCGGTTGCACGTAGTAGCCGAGCCGGTGGGTCGGATGCTTCTTGACCGACAGGCCCCAACTCCCTTCGCCTTCGACGACGCCGGCAACAAACCAGCGCCGGCACTCCTCGCTCGACAGGCTTTCCTGCTGATTACCTGCACCCGGCACATTGTCACTGTACCGCCCGTTTCGGACGGAACGAGTAGTGCGGGATACTCAGGCGTTCCAGCATATAGCCAGATTTTGTAACAGCCAAACAAAAATGTCCACCGTTATAGTTACGGCCGCCG
>CAVXTB010000011.1:0-518280 GCA_963764585.1 uncultured Actinomycetes bacterium | reverse complement strand
TACATCGGCGGCAGTTCTCTGTCAAGGGCGACGCACCGAGGACTCGGGGAACCCGAGCGCCTGCCTGCAGTCCCGGTCGATCAAGCGTGCTGCGGCGCAGGTGCGATCGGTTGCACGGCGACCAAGGTTCGGCTACTTGGCGGGGGTGGCCGATCGCGGTGGCGGGAAGTCGGCGGGCAGGTCAGCCGCGTCCACCTGGAAGAGATCGACCGGCTCGGGCAGGCCGCGGTATCGCCAGGCGCCAAGGCTCCTGAGACTGACCCCCTCTGGGAGCGACTCGATGACCGCCGCGCGCACGGCCGAGGACGGATGATCTGCCGCCCGTGCGCCGCGGAGCAGATCCGCGCGGCCGCATGAACCGAGAGGCCGACGTAGCCGGTGTCGGTGAGCGCGGGACGCCCGCGATGCAGGCCGATCCGCAGCCGCACGTCGAACCCGCCGGGCCAAGCGCCGGCGTGCATCGCCCGCTGGATCGCCAGCGCGGCCTCGAGCGCTGCCGGGGCGCGTTCGAAGACCGCGAAGACGTCATCCCCCCGGGCGGACGCCTCGCGACCACCGGCAGACCGCACCGCGCCGCGCACCAGACGGCGCACATCGCCGAGCAGCGACGCGTATCGATCGTCGAGACGCGCGAGCAGCTCAGTTGAGCCCTCGAGGTCGGTCAGCAGGAACGTGATGTGGCCCGTCGGCAGCTTGCGCTGCGGTTGCAGCTGCGCGCTGACAAACCCGACGGGCATGATCCCGTGCCTCATGGCCGCCCTCAGCAGGCGGCTGCGCGCGCGGTCCCGCGCGCCCTCGTCCTCGAACACGACCTGACCGAACCGCGCGAGGGCATTCCGAACGTGCGCCGCGTCATGGATCGGCAAACGACGCCGGCCGCGCGAATCGACGTAGACCGCACGCGGGCACCGGACCACAAGACACACGCGCCTGGGTAGCTCAGCCGGTTAGAGCGCGCCCCTCATAAGGGCGAGGTCGGGAGTTCGAGTCTCCCCCCAGGCATCACGGGCCTTCCAGCCGCGGCCGCGTCCCGCGAGTGGCAGCGCCGCGTCGTGCCCGTCGTCCAACCCACCCATCAGCGACCGCCGAACCGAGGCGCCGAGGCTGATCCCTTCCTCGAGGAGCAACAGTCTGGACTCGAGCTGTCGCTGCTCGTCCAACTCGAGTGCCTGGCCGGAGCGGCGGGAGGCGCTCGCATCCGTCTGCCAGCGCAAGCGCTCAGGGTGGCCTCAGAGATCGGTCGGTGGGCGCCTGGTCGCAGCAGTTGGCGGGGTCGTCGCGGGCATTCGAGTGACGGCGGCCATGGAAACGAAGACGTTGCCCTTGGCGTCGGTGAAGGAAGTGACGGTGCGCACGTTCCGGATCTCAGCCGGCTCGCGCACCATCTGGCCGGTGCCGTCGCCGATCCTGCGCTGCGTCTCGGCGAAGTCGTCAACATGGGTCCTCGTTGTCTATGGCCGGTCTCGGCGCCATGCCGGCACGTCGGGTAGACGGAGCGGGAACAATGGCCGACATGACGCGTGACGAGCTCGCACGCGGCCGGACGCTGTACGCACAAGGGGCCTGGTTTGAGGCGTACGAGTCGCTGGAGCGAGTCGATCGGGAGGCGTCCCTGGCTCCGGGGGACCTGGAGCTCCTGGCGACCGCGGCGTACATGACGGGCCGCGACGACGAGCAGCTGAGCACGCTGGAGCGGGTCCATCAGGGCTATCTCGACCGCGGCGAAGGACTGCGCGCGGTGCGGTGCGCCGTTTGGCTTGGCGTGCATCTCATGCTTCGTGGAGAGATCGCGCGCATGACGGGATGGTTAGGGCGCGCACGACGTTTGCTCGAGAAGGAGGAGCGTGACTGTGTCGAGCATGGGTACTTGCTGCTCGCGACCGATCTCCAGCACCGGGCGTCGGGCGACTGGGAAACCTCGACGTCCTGTGCAGCCGCCGCCGCGAAGGTCGCCGAGCGCTTCGCCGACGCGGATCTGCTCGCGCTTGCGCTCATGAATCAGGGCGGATACTTGGTCAGGCTCGGGCGGGTGGAGGAGGGTCTGGGCAAGTTGGACGAGGCGATGGTCGCTGCGACGGCAGGGGAGCTGTCGCCGATCGTCACCGGGCTCGTCTATTGCGGCGTGATCGACGGCTGCCGAGAGGCGCACGAGCTGCGCCGTGCCAGCGAGTGGACGGCGGTCTGACCCGGTGGTGCGATCGGCAGCCAAGCCTGGTGCCGTTCACCGGGGTGTGGCTAGTGCATCGCGCGGAGCTCATGCAGATCGGCGGCGACTGGCCGGATGCGCTGGAGGAGGCACGCCTCGCGCGCGCGCGTTTCCTGCAGCGGTCGAACGAGGTGGCTGCCGGCCAGGCCTCATATCGGCAGGGGGAGGTTCTTCGGCTCCAGGGCGATCTGGCGGCGGCCGAGCGCGCCTATCGGGAGGCGAGCCGCTGTGGATACGAGCCGCAGCCGGGGCTCGCTCTTCTGCTTCTGGCGCAGAATCGGATCGACGCCGCGGTCGCGGCGATCGACCAGGTCATGGCCGCGACGACCGAGGGAATCGAGCGTGTGCGCCTCTTGCCGGCCTGCGTCGAGATCATGCTTGCCGCCGCGGAGATCGCCCGGGCGCGAAGCGCGTGCGTCGCGCTCGAGGGGATCGCGGCGAGCTACGCAAGTGTGATGCTGCGCGCGTTGGCCGCGTACGCCCGTGGAACGGTCGAGCTGGCGGGAGGCGACGCACGTGGCGCCCTGCCGGCGCTGCGGCGCGCGACCAAGCTGTGGCAGGAGCTCGACGCGCCGTACGAGAGCGCGCGGGCCCGCGTCGTCCTGGCTCGAGCGTGCCGGACGCTCGGAGACGAGGAGACGGCGGTGCTGGAGCTTCGAGCGGCCCGCGCCGCGTTCGAACGTTTGGGAGCGGCGCCTGACCTCGCGTTCGTTGACTCGCTCGGGCACGGCGCGGTCTCGCGCGACTCCGGAGGGTTGACGGCGCGCGAGCTGCAGGTGCTGCGCTTGCTTGCAGCGGGTGAGAGCAACAAGGCGATCGCCGCCGACCTGATTCTCAGCAAGCGCACCGTCGACCGGCACGTGAGCAACATCTTCGCCAAGTTGCGCGTGTCCACGCGCGCCGCTGCGACGGCGTACGCGTACCGGCACGAGCTCATCTGACCAACCGTGGGTCGAATGACCCACGCCGGTGAAGGCCAACAGTTGGGTCGTTTGGCCGAAGCGGCTCGCCCTGTGCCACGGCACCTTCCGATGGGGTACGCGACCAAGCGGAGGTGTCCATGAAGACGGAACTTGCACGAGCGCGACGCCGCGCTCCCGGCGCGAGAGACGCTCGCGGGAGGCTGCTGGCCGGAGTCCCGGTCAACGAGCGCGAACTGCAACTCGCGCGCGTGTCCACAACCGTGCTCGAAGGCGGCGAAGGCCCCCCTGATGGTGCTGCTGCACGGTCCCGGCGGCTACGGCGCGATCTGGCAGCAGGTAATCCCCGATCTCTCGGCCACGCATCGCGTGATCGCGCCCGACCTTCCGGGCCACGGCGCCTCATCCATGGTGGAGGGCGAGCTGGGGGTGGACCGGCTGATGGCGTGGTTGGGCGAGCTGGTCGAGCAGACCTGCTCGACGCCGCCGGTTCTGCTCGGACAGCTGCTGGGTGGCGCGATCGCCGCCCGCTTCGCCGCCGACCACGGCGACCAGCTCGACCGGTTGGTGCTCGTCGTCCCGTTCGGTCTCGCGGCGTTCGAACCGACGCCGGCTTTCGGCGCGGCGCTGACAGGCTTTCTCTCCGAGCCCAGCGAGGCCTCGCACGACGATCTGTGGGAGCACTGCGTCTTCGACCTGGACGCGCTCCGACGTCGACCGGCCGTCCGGTGGGAGCCGATGAAGGCCTACAACCTCGACCTGGCGCCACGGGCGGCCGAGGCGATACAGGCGCTCATGGGCCCGTTCGGGTTCGCCCCAATCCCGGAGGCGACATTGGCGCGGATCGCGGTTCCCACCAGCCTTGTCTGGGGGCGGCACGACTCGATCGTTCCGCTCGCCGTCGGCGAGAGCGCGAGCGCCCGCTATGGGTGGCCGCTGCGGGTGATCGAGGACGCCGGCAACGAGCCGGCCATCGAGGCGCCGCAGGCATTCGTGCGCGCGGTGCTCGACGATCGCGCACCGGTGCACGGAAGGGGTACGCGGTGAGCACGACGAGGCGAGTGCCGGCCTACGCGCTGGTCGCGGCCTGCCTGGCGCTCGGCGCCGACGCCGCATCGCATGTTGACGTCGCGGGCGCCCGCGCGCCGACCGGCACCGACCCGGTGCTCGAGTGGAACGCGGTCATGCAGGCCACCGTTTCGCAGGTGCCGGACCCGTTCCTTCAGGGGCGCACTGCCGCGATCAGCCAGGTCGCGGTGTTCGAGGCCGTCAACGCGATCGTGGGCGACTACGAGCCCTACCTGGGGACGGTGAGCGCCCCTTCGCGTGCGTCGCCGCGCGCGGCAGCGATCGCCGCGGCGCACCGCGCGCTCGTCGAGCTGAACCCCGACCAGGCCGCGGGCCTCGACGCCCAACGCGGCGCCGCGCTCGCGGCGGTGGCGGACGGTCCCGCCAAGGACGCCGGTATCGCGGTCGGAGAAGCAGCGGCCGATGCGGTACTCGCGAACCGGTCAGACGACGGCACGAACACCAACCCGCCGCATGCTCCCGGCACCGAGCCGGGCGACTGGCGGCCGACGCCGCCCGACTTCCTGCCGGCGTTCCGGCCCGGTCTCGGCCAGGTGAACACTTTCGCGATCGAGAGCGGAGCGCAGTTCCGCGTCCCACCGCCACCCGCGCTAGGAAGCGCCCGCTATGCGCGCGACTTCAACGAGGTCAGGCGGGTCGGCGCCGTCGACAGCACCGCCCGCCCGCCCGACCGCGCCGACGACGCACGCTTCTATGCGGTCAACGATGCGGTGCAGGTCTACTTCCCGGCGGCGCGACAGGTGAGCCAGGCGCAGGGCAGGACGCTCGCCGAGAACGCGCGCAGCTTCGCCCTCCTTGGGATGGCGATGTTCGACGCCACCGTCGCATGCTTCGAGAGCAAGTACCACTACGACTTCTGGCGCCCGGTGACCGCGATCCGACTCGGCGACCGCGACGGCAACCCCAGGACCGAGGCAGATCCCAACTGGTCCAGCTTCGTTCCCACGCCGCCGTTTCCGAGCTATCCGTCCGCGGCCGCCTCCTTCGGCGCCGCCGCGCGGCGCGTGCTCGAGCGCATGTTCGGTCCCGATGGGCACACGATCACGCTGGCGAGCCCGCTGGTGCCGGACGTAGCGCTCCATTACACGAGTTGGAAGCAGATCACAGACGACGTCGACGACGCGCGCGTCTACGGCGGCGTGCACTACCGCTCCGACGTACGGGAGGGGGCGCGCCAGGGCGAGCGTGTCGGGAGCAACGTGCTGCGCCACGTTCTCCGTCCGGCGCACCCTCAGGCACACGCTACGACCCGAAAGCACATCGGCTGATGACCCGAGCACGATCGGGATCGCCACACGCGAAGGCGGACATCGAACGCGATCCTCGGGCGACGGAGGTGGGCGTCGCACGCGGCAGCCCGTGTCCGGAGGGCCGGAGCGCGGGCGCGCTCACCGCGGCGCCGCTCGACGACGCCGAGCGCTCGGGGCTGCTGTGCTGGAACATGGTCGTGCCACCGGCGGTCAGGGCCGCGTGCGTCGAGCGCGAGGTCGACGCCGACGACGTGCTCGCCGCCTTCACGCTGCCGGTGCTGGTCTCACACAGCTGCAAGGACCTGATGGCGCTGCCGTCGATGGCCGAGCACGTGCTCGCGCTGTGCCCGTCCGCGGAGGCCTCCTGGTACGACGATACGGGGCACATGCCGTTCCTCGAGCGCCCGGAGCGGTTCAACGCCGAGCTCGCCGCGTTCGCCCGTTGCTGATGGAGCGCCGGAGCAGCTCGACCGCCTGCAGCGGGCGGCGATCGCGCTGTACGGATCGGCGGCCGACGCCGAGGAGACGTTCGCGCGCGTGCTCGGCCGCGGGGTGCCGTGCGACGACCCGTTCGCGGATCTGATGCCGACGCTCCGCAACACGTACCTCACGGGCCGGCGCACGGCCCGCCGCCGCCCGCGCGCGACGGAGCTCAGCGAGGCGCTGCCGTCACCGCGGGCGTGGCCCGACGTGGCGCTCGAGCAGCGCGAGACGCTCGTCGCGATCGCCGCGCTGTCCGACGATCGCCGCCGCGCCGTCGTCGCGATCGACATCATGGGGCTCTCCTACCGCGAGGCGGCGCACGCGCTCGGCACGTGCGAGGCGACGATCACCACCCGCCTGTTCCGCGCCCGTGCAGACGCTCGGCGCATGAGCGAGGATGGCGTGCGTGACGATCGCGCCCCTTCATCCGGTGCCGGCGCGCTACGCGGGCGGCCTGACCGAGATCGCCCCCGCGTCCATGGCTGACTGCAGCCCAACGGCCTGCTCGGGGAGAGCAACGCCGGGCTCGTGATCGGCGACGACGTGTCGCTGCTCGTCGAAACGCTGTGGGACCGGCGGCTCACGTGCCGCATGCTCGAAGCGATCGCGCCGCTGACCGCAGACGCGCCGATCCGGACCGTCGTGAACACGCACTCCGACGGCGACCACTGGTGGGGCAACTCCGAAGTGACGGGCGGAGACTGGCGCTGGCTCGACCGCGAGGCGCAGCAGCGGCTCGAGGCCGGCCGCTCGATCACCGGCACCGCGCGCGACGCGCGATGACGCGCATCGAGGTCTCGACCCGCTTCGACGTCCCGCTCCGCGACGGCTTCGACTTCATCACCGACCCGGCCAACTGGCCTCGCTACTGGCCGGACCTCGTCCGGGTCGATCCGGCGTCGCGCTGGCGCGAGCCCGGCGACCACGCGCGGCTCGTGCTGCAGCTGCTCGGCCGACCGGTCGAGCTGGAGATGACGCTGCGCCGGTTCGTCCCCTACGCCGTCGTCGAGTACACGAGCGTCCAGCGCGGCCTGCCCGACGCGCGTCACGAGCGCCACTTCGAGGACGCCGGCGGCCGGCTCGGCTACCGGATTGTCGTGGCCTACGAGCCCCGGCCCGGCTGGCGCGGCTTGCTCGACCGCACGCTCGTGCGGCGGGCGATCGAGGGCGCGGCGCGCCGCACGCTCGCCAACCTCGACCGGTGCTTCAGCTCGACGTGAGGTGTGAGCGGGTTGAGGTTTCGGTCGGGGATGCGACGCGTGGCCGTAGGCCGGAATGGACGTGAAGAAGTCCCCGCCGATGACGCGGCAGCGATCGGCGAGGCCGTGCCGGCGCAGCCAGTCGTGGGTGGCCTCGGCGACGTGCGGGAGGTCGAGGACGATGCCGGTGAGGTGTGGGTGGGTGGCGAGAACGGTGGCGAGCAGCGCGCCATTGCCGCCGCCGATGTCGACGATGGTGTGTGCCTGCGTGAAGTCGTAGGCTCGTGGAAGCTCGGCGAAGAAGGCGGTGCGGGCTGCCAGCGCGCTGTCGAAGACGCGGGCGGCATCGGGGTGCTTGGCGCTCTCGGTCGAACCTGACTACCTCTCTCCTCTGGGCACAAGGCCCGGATTGCGCGTGTGCCTTACGACGCCGGCGAGCCCCGGCTCCTCCCGTCGCGCTGTGTGAGTCTGCCCACACGCCATCGCATGCCGGGGACGCCCGGGAAGAAGTGCGTCGGCCGCGACGTCAAGTCCAGGCACCAACCACACGAGGAGGCGACCGCCGGCCCGATCGACGGTTAGCGCTCACCCGGAGGGAATGATGAAAAGCGCAACGCGTGACCATGCCTGGCGACGCACAGTGCGGCGCCTACTCGCTGCCACCGCACTCGCCGTCGGTGTCATTGCTGGTGCGGCCGTGCCGGCGAGCGCGGCGACCACCGCGACGTTCAGCAACGGCGTGCTGACCGTGTCGGGTGACAGCGTCGACAACTCGATCGTGATCAGCCGCGACGCGGCGGGCAGGATTCTGGTGAACGGCGGCGCGATCGTCGTCGTCGGCGGCACGCCGACGGTCGCCAACACGTCGCTGATCGGGGTCTCGAGCTTGGGCGGCAACGACGTGGTCGCGCTGAGCGAGGCCAATGGAGCACTGCCCGCGGCGAACCTCTCCGGCGGCGGCGGCAACGACACGCTCACCGGTGGGTCCGGCAACGACCAGCTCTTCGGCCAGGACGGCAACGACACGCTGCTCGGCAAGGGCGGGTTCGACTTGCTGTTCGGCGGCATCGAGAACGACACGATCACCGGCGGCGACGCCGACGACCAGGCCTTCGGCCAGTCCGGCACCGACCGGATGATCTGGAACCCCGGCGACGACACCGACCTCAACGAGGGCGGTGAAGGCACCGACACCGTCGAGGTCCACGGCGGCGGCGGCGCCGAGCAGTTCACCACGACCGCCAACGGCGCCCGCGTCCGCTTCGACCGCCTGAACCCGGCGCCCTTCGCGATCGACATCGGCACGTCCGAGAAGCTCGCCCTCAGCGCCAACGGCGGCGACGACGACTACTCGGCGACCGGCAACCTGGCCGCGCTGATCCAGATCACCGTCGACGGCGGCGCGGGCAACGACGACCTCCTCGGCAGCAACGGAAGCGACGTCATGATCGGCGGCGACGGCAACGACTTCGTCGACGGCAACCAGGGCAACGACACCGCGCTGCTCGGGGCAGGCGACGACAGCTTCCAGTGGGATCCCGGCGACGCCAGCGACACCGTCGAGGGTCAGGCGGGCACCGACACGATGCTGTTCAACGGCAGCAACGCCAACGAGAACATGCAGGTCTCCGCCAACGGCCAGCGAGTGCGGTTCACCCGCGACGTCGCCAGCATCGTCATGGACCTCAACGACCTCGAGGCGATCGTCGCAAAGACCCTCGGCGGCACCGACAAGCTCGTCGTCGACGACCTGTCCGCCACCGACGTGACCAACGTGCGGGCCGACCTCGCCGCCAGCGGCGGCGGCGACGACGCGGCGGCCGACAACGTCGTCGTCAACGCCACCAACGCCGACGACGCCGTGACCGTCACCGGCGCCGGACCCAACGCCCAGGTCACCGGTCTCGCGGCCCACGTCTCGGTGTCCGGCGCCGGCGCCGCCGACGACCGGCTGACCGTGAAGGGCCTGGCCGGCGCCGACGTGATCGACGCCTCCGAGGTCGCCGCAGGCTCGATCCTGCTCACCCTCGACGGCGGCGACCGCGACGACGTCCTCATCGGCGGCGCCGGTGACGACACGCTGCGCGGCGGCGCGGGCGACGACGTGCTCCTCGGCGGACCCGGCAACGACACACTCGACGGCGGACCCGGCGACAACATCGTCATCCAGAGCCTCGGCGCCGACACCACGACCTCGGCCACGATCACCGGGGAGAAGTGGCTGGCGACCCACGCCCGCACCGTCAAGGGCAAGACCGTGCTCACCATCGACGGCAAGAAGCGCACGCTTCCCCGCGCCGACCTGACCCGGCTCGCCCGCGCCTGACCTCCTCCCGAGCCCGCGCCCGTTCGCGAGCAACCGCCAGCGCCAGAACCACACCCCGGTTCTGGCGCTGGCCAGCCACGACGACGCCCACACAGCCGACCAGCGGCAGCGAGTGCCGCACCCGCCCCGCACGCCGGCAAGACCAACCTCGATTCCGTTCACAAGAAGCACAACCGCGACCCGCGAGACGGCCGTGCTCCTGGGTTGGACGAGAAGGAGCGTCCGCGCGCGCGCGACCGGCAACCGTCCCGCTCCCACATCCGTCCAGAGGCAGGAGCTACGCACTGATCGCTCCGAACCCACGCCAAGGAAGAGCCGAGCATGTCTAACGCTCACGCACTCGCCAGCGGCCGGACGACGACGAAGAACCGCGCCCTGCCCTCAACGCTCACGGCGCAGGCGTGTCCAACGTCGTGTCCAACCGCCCCGAATGCCCGATGGCTAAGCCAAAGTCGGCCGGAATCATAATCCGCGTGTGGGGGTTCGAGTCGCTCCTCCGACATGGAAGTCCCTGCAGATCGCAGCTCCGGATTGCGGTTAGAACGCGGAATGTATCCCGCTGCTCTGCCTTCGTACGTCAGCCCGGCCGCGGGATCACGGAGCGTCCCGCGCTAACAGCAGCCTGGCCCAGATCCCGGTCCCACGTCACGAGCACCAATTCGACGTCGTCGATGCTGAGCGCCGTCGCGAGATGCACGGCGTCGTAGCCGCGCAGCGCGTGGCGTTCTGCGATGTCGCCCGCCGTAAGCGCGAGCTCCCAGTCGATACCGATGAGCCGCATCGCGGCGCACGCGCCATCGAGGTTTGTGACCGCGTCGCGATGCGAACGCTGGTCGAGGCGTCGGGCGCGCGATGCCATCGCGAGCGCGGCACGCGCCTCGGGGTACACCAGGCGGCTGGCGATGCGCGACCTGGCACGCGACCACAACTCATCAGCGAGCTCGGACCCGTCCTCCTCCACGAGGAGCTTGATCACAGCCGAGGTGTCGAAATAGGCGATCAGCGCCGCTGCTCGGCGACGAGATCGCTGACCGGCGCACTCGGCCTACGGCGCCCACGCCGTCGCGGCCGCCAATCTGCCTGCGGGTCCTGGACAAGACCGCGAGCGCGGAGATCGGCGAGGGCGTCGTCGCCGTCGGAGATCGGCGCCAGACGCGCCACGCGCCGTCCACGCATCGTCACGACGATCTCGCCGCCATCGGCGACGTGACGGATGTAGCGGCTGAGCTGATCGTGCAGCTCCCGCACCCCAACCTCACTCTTGAGCCGTCCACGATGTAGCGTCATGCACCTCAGTGTAGACGCTACATCGGCTACTCCACGCAGTCCACTCAGCCAGCGCCTGCATCCGCCTGAAGGTGCCCGTCCGAGACGATGCAGGCGACGCCGTGACTACAGCCAACGTGAGCACCCAGCCGAGAGGACACGGGGCCCGTTCACGCGCGCACGTTGGGTAACAGCATCAGGATCAAGCGATGGTCGAGCCGCTGATGGCCACGCCGATCGCGAACGTCAGAACCTCGCCGTTGCCCTGGCCCAGGCTCCTCCTTACGAGCCGGGGCGGCGGGTTACGCCCGCGGCCCCGTTGCGTTCACTGCTTCGCCTAGCCGCTGACTCCGTGAGCTACGGCGGCCTGCTGCGTCGCGGCGTGCAGCGCGTGCTCGTCCTCGTGCGTCGCGGGCTTGAGGTCGAAGACGACCTGCTTCACCGTGCCGGAGAAGGCGTAGGGCGCCTTATCCTCGTACACCAGGTCGACGACCCCACCGTTGTCGCGGCCGATGTCCATGCCGGCGTAGGTCGTGAAGATCAAGGAGATCGTGCGGGGCATCGTGCCCTCTCCGATCTGCTTGTCGTTCGCCCACAGCGTCACGTTGCCGCCAGTGCCCGGCTTGGGCTCGTCGGCCTCGAACAGCATCTTGACGGTCACGTCACCGGTCGGGATCGGCTCGTTCGAGGTCTGCTTGTAGGTGTCCACCCCCAGGAACTGGTAGGTGTGATTCAGCAGGCCGTTTTCGTCGATCCACAGTGCGAATCCACCGATGAAGTCGGCGAAGGCCACTAGGACGCCCTCGGCCCCGCCGTCTGGGACGTTCAGCTGCGCCTCGATCGCGTACGAGCGCCCGTAAATGCGGGGGATCATCGTCGTCTGCACGTTCTGGACGTCGCCGGCGTAGGTGAACCGGGTGACGGTCGGCAGCGGCGGCAGATCGCCGAGCCACACCGAGAACGCGGCGAGCAGCGGCAAAGCGCGGTTCCGTTCGGCCTCGTGCCAGAACAACTCCTTGAGCTCTGCCAGCGTGTCGGGGTTCTGCGCGGCCAGATTCTTGGCCTGTGAGAAGTCGTCCGGCAGGTAGTAGAGCTCCCAGACGTCCTTGTCGGGGTCGTACGCACCCGGAGCGAACCGCGCCATGGTCTCCGGCGTGAAGTCCCAGGGGACCTTGTCCAGCCTGGCGCAGGCCCACCAGCCGTCCTTATAGATCGCCCGGCTGCCGAGCATCTCGAAGTACTGCACCGTGTGGCGCTCTTCCGCCCCGCCATCGTCGAGCGTGTAGGCGAGGCTGGTCCCGTCCATCGGCTCCTGCTCGATGCCGTCGACGTGCTTCGGTTCGGGGATACCGACGAGCTCGAGCACGGTCGGGGCGATGTCGATGCAATGCGTGAACTGCGCCCGCAAGTCACCCTTCGCCCTGATCCGGTCGGGCCAGGCGACGACCATCGGATCGCGCGTCCCGCCCAGGTGGCTCGCCATCTGCTTGCCCCACGGGAACGGCGTGTTGTTGGCGTGGGCCCAAGCCGCGGCGAAGTGGGGGGCGGTGTGGAAGCCGCCCAGGGCCTCGATGCCGCCGAACCTCTCAATGATCTCCAGCTGTTCATCGGCCTCGAGCACGACCCCGTTGAAGAACGTCGTCTCGTTAAAGGAACCCGTGAGGGTGCCCTCCATGCTGGCGCCATTGTCGCCCCAGATGTAGAAGATGAGCGTGTTGTCCAGGTCGCCCATCTCCTCGACGGCGTCCAGCAAGCGGCCGACGTTCCAGTCGGCGTTCTCGGAGTAGCCAGCGAAGACCTCCATCTGGCGGGCATAGAGCTTCTTCTCTGCGTCCGAGAGCGAGTCCCAGGCAGGGAACAGCTCCGGCCGCTCCGACAGCTCGGTGTCCTTTGGCACGATGCCGAGCTTCTTCTGGCGCTCGAGCGTCTCCTCCCGGTAGGCGTCCCAGCCCTGGTCGAACTTGCCCTTGTACCTGTCCGCCCACTCCTTTGCTACGTGGTGCGGGGCGTGACTGCAGCCGGTCGAGTAGTACATCATCCAGGGCTTCTGGGCGTCTTGAGCGCGGACCGCGTGCAGCCACTCGATGCTCTTGTCGGTGAAGGCGTCAGGGAAGTAGTAGAGCTCGCCGTCCTTTCCCTCGGGCACCCCGATCGTCGTGTTGTCCTCGGTTATGATCGGGTCGTACTGGCCGGCGGCTCCAGTCAGGAAGCCGTACCAGTGGTCGAACCCCCACGACATCGGCCAGTGGTCGAATGGGCCGGCCGCGCCCATCTGGCTCCCCGGCGTCAGGTGCCACTTGCCGAAGCCGGCGGTGACGTAGCCGTTCTCGCGCAGGATGCGAGGCAAGGCGGTGCAGCTCCGCGGCCGTGTGCCCGTGTAGCCTGGGTACGGGCCCGGCAGCTCGGCGATCGTCCCCATGCCCACGCGATGGTGATTGCGTCCGGTGAGCAGGGCCGCCCGGGTCGGGGAGCACACCGCGGTCACGTGGAACCGGTTGTAGTACAGACCCATCTCCCCGACGCGCGTCAGGTTCGGGGTGCTGATCGCGCCCCCGAACGTGTCCGGGCCGCCGAACCCGGCGTCGTCGATCAAGCAGATCAGCACGTTCGGCGCACCCTCGGGAGCCTTCGGCCCCGGAATCATCGTCCAGTCGCCTACCGACTGGTCGAGCGAGCGCCCCATCGACCCACCGAAGTTGCGATCCGGGATTGGAAGCACGGTGCGGTCGGGCACGAACTTGCCCATCGCCTCCGCGAGGCCATCCTTCAGTGCCTGGACGCCCTTCTTGTCCGTCTGCACGATCGACTTCGCGAGAGCGCCCGGAAGCGCCTGCTCGACGGCGAGCCGCTGCTCGTCATCGAAGACAGCGATGATCCCGGCCGAGCCCGGCGGCAGGTTCTCGCCGATCTTGTCGTGCATCCCGGTCTCGAGCCTGTGATCGACGAACCTGCCCACCAGGCCGCCCGCCGCCGCTCCCGCGGCGGTCACCGCGAGCAGCGGCGGCGCTGCTAGGCCGACGGCAAAGCCCACGCCGCCGCCCCAGCCCATGCCTTTGCGACCCAGGTGGTCACCGGTCTGCTGGACGCTGACCGTGCCGTCCACGGCGTGCGTGACGAGGATCACGCCCTCGATCTCGACCTTCTTGTCCTTTGCGAGCGCCACGAGGGCGTCGAAGTCCTGGGTTGCGGCGTCGATGTCCTGATAACCACCGACCAACACGTCCGTGCACGTCTCAGCCATCGTTCGATCTCCTCATTGTGTTCTGACCACGCGATCCGCCATCGGAAGATCGTTGCGTCGTAGGCTTGGGGGCCGTCTCAGGCACGGGCGCGTGCGGCGCTTGACTCAAGATCCACGGATTCGACTCGACGCTCATCATCCGTTCTTGGAACAGAAGCGATTGATCGCCGCGCTGTCGCTTCGAGGGAGAAGGAGCGGCGCCGCCTGAACTCCGCGGCGCCCTGAGGACGCCCTTGGGCCTCGAGTCGGCCCGCACCTCTCGGCGTAAGCGCTGCTCACGCGCCTCAAGCCGGGCCTTGGCCCCTTACGCGGTCTGCGCGCTCGTCGGCTGCATGAAGGCGCCAATGAGCCAGAGGACGGGCAAGAAGATCCCGAAGAAGAACATCCACCCGTGTCCCTTTCTGATCGTCATGAAACCAAGTGTGAACAGCAGTGTCAGGTACAAGATGCCGCCGCCGATACCGATTCCCCACCACATGTCTTCCTCCGTTCACGGGCCTATCTCAGAACGTGCGCCTTCGACCGTAACGTTGCGAACACGGCCGCACATCATCCAGTCAGGATGAGGCTCATCGAGCTACGCGCTAACGGCGTGGAGTCACCTGCCCTGTCTCGGTCCGGCGATCACCCAATCGGGATGATGCGGCCAGGCGTCGACGCTTGTTGAATGCGATCGAGACCGTCGCGTGCCACCTGTTGGGCTGATCCGAAACATGTGTGACAGCGCTGCGAGGACGACCACATCCGCACCTTCGCGGACGGAGATCAACGGCGTCGAGCATGCGGCCGATGGCGACTGACGCAGCCGCGAAGGAGGGGATGCGGCACGTCCCGGGCGGCTCTTTTCGCATGGGCGACGAGCGCTTCTACCCCGAGGAGCGCCCCGTGTGCGAGGTGAGCGTCGACGGGTTCTGGATCGACGAGCGCCCCGTGACCGTTGAGGAATATCGGCGCTTCGTGAAGGCGACCGAGCACGTCACGGTCGCCGAGCGCCCGCTCGATCCCGCGGACTACCCGGACGCCGATGCTTCGCTGCTGCGACCGGGATCGCTCGTCTTCCGCCCCACGCGCGGCCCGGTCGACCTGTCCGACGCGCGCAACTGGTGGCAATACGTGCCCGGCGCCAGCTGGAGGCGGCCCGAGGGACCGGGCAGCGACACCTATACGCGCGCCCGGCACCCGGTCGTGCACGTCGCACCCGAAGACGCCGAGGCGTACGCCGCGTGGGTGGGCAAGGCGCTTCCGACCGAGGCCGAGTGGGAGTACGCCGCGCGCGGCGGCTTGGACGGGCGGGTGTTCGCGTGGGGCGACGAGCTCGCGCCCGGCGGGCGGATGATGGCCAACTCCTGGCAGGGCGAGTTCCCTTGGCAGAACCTGATGACCGACGGCTGGCTGGGCACCTCGCCGGTCGGGAGCTATCCGCCCAACGGCTACGGCCTGTTCGACATGACCGGCAATGTGTGGGAGTGGACCATCGACGCCTTCGACGTCGACGAGGCCGCGCACGCGTGCTGCGCGCCGGGGTGGACGGCTGACGAGCGCTTCCCGCGGCGAGTCATCAAGGGCGGCTCGCATCTGTGCGCCCCGAACTACTGCCTGCGCTTCCGGCCTGCTGCCCGCCAGGGCGAAGCGATCGACACCTCGACGGCGCACATCGGCTTTCGCTGCATCGTCCGCGACGATCACGACGATTAGTACCCCGTCGCGCGGCAGGAGCGGAGCGGCTCTCGCTGGGAGGAGGTTCGGGTTCATCCAATCCATCCGATGCGAGAGATCCGTCCGGCTGCGAGCGTTCGGGCCATCTCAACCAAACGAGCCCGGAGGCGAAAGAGATGGGCACGAACCACGCTTCGCTGGCGTCGATAGCGACGCCCGGCACTGTGCAGACGGGCGTCCGCGACCAGCAAGGCGTGGCGGTCAGCGGTCATGAGGTCAGCGGCGCCAGGCTGTTGTACGTCGACGTGAGAATGCGGTCCCTCCTGATGCACGAGGGGCGCCAGCGCGTTGTGACGCGGATGTTCGGGCTCCCGCGGGACGAGCAGTCGTTCCTCGTGACGATGATCCTGATTGGCGCAGTGGCCACCGTAATTCGGGGTTTCGCTGCGCCGCTATGGCCGCGCCCATCCGGCGCTCACGCTGCGATCGGTGGGTCCGTCCTGAACGCGACCCTGCGCGGCCTCGCCGGGCCGCCGTCTCGGAACGTGCCGCTCGCCGGGGTGATGATCGCGTGCGGGATGCTGGCGCACTCGCTACGCCCCGCAGTCGCCGGATCAGCCCGCGAGATCGGCACCGTCCTCCACGACGTCCGGGCGGCGCTTGGCGGTCGGTACGGGCGCTGATCCCGCCGCGGCGCCCGCTTGCAGGCTCGCAATCTCAGCCTGTTTGGGCGATGTCGGCGGGCGCCGGCGGATCTAGGGTCGATGTCGATCTGACTGCCTTCCACCGAAAGGGCTTTTGCCATGAGCAAACCGATGTTCTTCTTCACCGGCGTGTACGAGACGGTCGCGCAGGCCGAGCAGGACTACGACGCCATCAAGCGACTCCACGACAACAAGGACATCGGGTCCTATGACGCGGCGGTGCTGACGAAGGCGATGGACGGCAAGGTCTCCGTCAACAAGGACGAGAAGCCGGTCAAGCACGGCGCATATGCGGGCCTTGCCGCCGGAGCCGGCGCCGCCATCCTCTTCCCGCCGCTCCTCGTCGTCACCGCCCCGGCCGCGATCGGCGCGGGCGTCGGCGCCTGGATGGGACACCTCGCCCACGGCATGTCGCGCAAGGACGCCAAGGCGATGGCTGCCCAGCTTCAGCCCGGCCAGGCCGCCCTCATCGTGGTGGGGATCGACGAGGACTCGGCCAGGATCGAGCAGGCCACGGGCGCTTCGCTGAGCCACGTGACCAAGCACCTCGAGGGATCGGACTTCGACGAAGCCGAGGACGAGGCCATGGCGTCGCTCGGGGCGCAGCAGGCCCCGAGCGCGTAGCTCGATCAGTTGCGACGGTTCGCGCCGGCGACGCCAGCCGCGCCGGCGCGTTCCTCGCAGTCGAGGCAGAGCACCAGCAGCCACCGCCCGACGCCGCCTTCGACCTTCCTGCCGCCCCGCCTGACCCATCCGGCCGGGGGTAGGACGGTCTCCGTCTCGGCGACGGCCCCGCAGCCGTCGCACTCATGAGCGTTCATGCGGCGGAAAGTATGCCGCCGGGCGGATGCGACGAGCGCCGCTACCGTCAAGTCGCGGCCAGCCCTTCGCATGCCCACACTTCCGCCTGCTCGCGCTCCCGGTTCGGGAACAGCCTCAGCTCGCCGGGAATCGACCAGCCCGCAAGCCTCACGAGTCGACGGATGCTCTCGGCGTCCGTGACCACGGCGACGCGATCGAAGGAGCGCGGATTGGCGAGGCCGAGCATCGCGTCCTGCCATGCGCCCCCGGCGGTGTAGCCGGTGAAGCGATCGTCCAGCACGTGGATGAGGCGGATCTTGGGGTGGCGCTCCAGCGCGTGCTTGACGGCCGGCGCCGCGATCGCTTCGTAATCGGTGGAATCGACTTCACCGACGGCCTCGAGCCCGACGACCGCGTCGGGAAGACCCTCGATCAGCTCGATCATCGTGCTCCGTCACCCGGCGAGCCCGACCGATGCCTCCTTCAGGCCGGCCTTGAGCTCGTTCGCGGAGGCCTTGTCGATCTGGGCGATCGAGGTGCGGATCGCATTGGCAAGGGCGCTCGCGACGGTGTCTGCGGCGTCATGGTCGTAGATGGCGATGATGCCCGCCGATCCGGGAGGAAGCGCGTCGTCGAGCTTGTCGCCGATGCCGGCCTTCGCCCGGTGGCGGGCGAACTTGCCTGCCAGTCCGCCGACGGCGGCGCCGACCGCTGTCGCCGCCAGGAGCGGTGGGGCGAAGAGCCCGATGACGAGGCCGGCGCCGGCGCCGACCTTGGCTCCCTTGTGGCCGAGATGGTCGCCGGTCTCCTGGACGTGGACCTCGCCCGCGGCGTCCTTGACGACGAGCGCGACGCCATCGGTGACGAGCTCGCCGTCGGCGGCGAGCTTGGCGTAGGCGTCGAAGTCCTGCTGCGCCAGGTCGGGGATGAGGTAGACGGCGATCAGGACGTCCAGCTGCTCGTTGTCACTCATGGTGCTCCTCTCGTGCCTCGATCTCACGCGCTCGCCGCGTGCGCCGCCAGGACCTGAGCCGCGTGCTCGTTCAGCGCGCTCGCCTCCTCGTCGGTCAAGTGCGGGGCGACGTCGAAGGCGACCTGCCTGATCTCGCCCGTGAAGGCGAACGGCGCCTTGTCGGCGTAGCTGCGGTCGACGACGAGCCCGTTGTCGCGGCCGATGTCCATGCCGGAGTAGCCCGAGAAGCGGCCCGGGACGGTGTGCTCCATCCGCCCGCTGGCGACCCGCTCGCCGTTGACGAGCAGCGTCACCTCCCCGCCGGTCGCCGGCTTCGACGCGTCGGCCGCGAAGACGAGCTCGACGTTGACCTCGCCGGCCGGCAGGGGTTCCTCGGCCGCCTGGGTGTACTCGAGCACCCCGAGCATCGAGTAGGTGTGCTTGAGCTTTCCGTCCTGGACGAAGAGCGCGAAGCCGCCCAGATGGTCGGCCTCGGCGACGATCACCCCTTCCGCGCCGCCCTTCGGGATGACCAGGTCGGCGCTGATCGTGTAGGAGTGGTTGTAGATCCGCGGGATCATCCCGCTCGGGACGTTCTGGATGTCGCCGCGGTAGACGAACTTCGACTCCTCCGGTATGGGCGGCACCATGCCGAAGAAGGACGTCAGCCCTCCGAGCAGCGGCAGGACGTTGTTGCGCTCGGCCTCTGCCCAGAAGAGCTCCTTGAGCTCCTGCACCTTCTCGGGATGGTCGCCCGCGATGTTCTTCGACTGCGTGAAGTCGTCGGGCAGGTAGTAGAGCTCGATCGGCTCGCCGTCGGGATCCCAGCCCGGACCGAACCGCCGGAGCGCCTCCGGGTCGAGCGACCATGGGATCCGCGGCAGCCGCTGGCTGAGCAGCCAGCCGTCCTTGTACATCCCCCGGTTGCCGAGGATCTCGTAGTACTGCTGCGTGTGCCGCTCCGGCGCGGCCGCGTCGGAGAACGAGTCGGCGAAGGTTGCGCCGTCGAACGGCTGCTGGTCGACGCCGTCGATCGCGTCGGGCATCGGGACTCCGGCGAGGTCGAGGACCGTCGCGCCGACGTCGGTCACATGGGTGTAGTGGTCCCGAACCGCGCCCGTGCCGCGGATGCCGTCGGGCCAGTGCACGACCAGCGGGTTCCGCGTCCCGCCGAGATGCGAGGCGACCTGCTTGCCCCAGTCGAACGGGGTGTTGCCGGCCCACGCCCACCCGGCGGAGTAATGCGGGGCGAGCTGCTCGTCGCCCCAGGCCTCGAGGCCGCCGTGCTTGAAGAGGAGCCCCATCTGCTGCTCGGGCGTGAGCGGGATGCCGTTCAGCGTGGTCAGCTCGTTGAACGTGCCGGTGAGCGTGCCTTCCATGCTCGCCCCGTTGTCGCCCCAGATCCACATCACGACGGTGTTGTCGAGCTCGCCCATGTCGTCGATCGCGTCGATGATCCGGCCGATGTTCCAGTCGGCGTTCTCGGAGTAGCCCGCGTAGACCTCCATCTGGCGGGCGTACAGGCGCTTGTGCGTCTCGTCGAGCGAGTCCCATGTCGGGAAGGCGTCGTTGCGCGGCGGCAGTTCCGCGTCGGCGGGGACGACCCCGAGCGCTTTCTGGCGCGCGAAGGTCTCCTCGCGCATGACGTCCCACCCATCGTCGAACGCGCCGCGGTACTTGTCCGACCATTGGCGCGGCACGTGGTGCGGCGCGTGGCTGCAGCCGGTCGCCACGTAGGCGAACCACGGCGTCTTCGGCTTCTCCGAGCGGATCCGGTGAAGCCAGTCGATCGTCTTGTCGCCGAGGTCGTCCTGGAAGTAGTACTGCTCGCCGTCCTTGGCCTCAGGGACGCCGATGATCTTCTGGTTCTCGGCGATCAACGGGTCGTACTGCCCCGCCTCACCACCGAGGAAGCCCCAGAAGTAATCGAACCCGAGCCGCGTCGGCCAGCGGTCGAACGGCCCCGAGAACCCCTGCTGGTTGTCGGGGGTCAGATGCCACTTCCCGAACGCCCCCGTCAGGTACCCGTTCTCCTGGAGGATGCGCGGAAACGGCGCGCAGTCGCGCGGGACGGTCGCGTTGTAGCCGGGGAACGGGCCGGAGAACTCCCCCACCATGCCGAAGCCGACCCGGTGGTGGTTGCGCCCCGTCAGCAGCGCGGCCCTGGTCGGCGAGCAGAGCGCCGTGACGTGGAAGCGGTTGTAGCGCAGCCCGTTCTCCGCGAGCCGCGTGTAGTTCGCCGTCTCGATCGAACCGCCGAAGGTGCTCGGGTTGCCGAACCCGGCGTCGTCGATCAGGACGAGGAGCACGTTCGGCGCGCCCTCGGGCGGCTGGACGTGGCTCGCCTGGTTCCAGTCGGGCATCGAGTCGGCGAGCGTGCGCCCCGTCGCGCCCGCGAACGGCGGTCGCCGGATCGGGAGCCTGCTGCGGTCGATTCCTGCGTCGGGCATGGGACCACGTCCTCTCGTCTCGACGGTCGGGCGTCTGCGACACGTCTTCGTCTCGGAGACGGACGCTAGGCGCGGGCCGCGGCGAGGGCATCCCCCCGTTGGGATGAGTTGCACTGATCGGGTCTGGTCGCCCGCGCCGCTGCAGGCTGCGTTCATCCCGATTGGGCGATGTCACCGTTGGCCGCGGTCCGTAGAAGACGATGGCATGAGCAGTCTCATGACCTCGGAGTCCCAGGGTCGACGCGACGTGGACGACAAGCGTGCGCGCCCGCGCGCTCCCGCCGTCGAGCATCCTTCCGTCGAGGAGCGCGCCGCTCGCGGCAAGGCGGCGCGGGCGGACGTCGGACGCGGCGTTCACGGCGACTGGGCGCCCGCAGCGGGCCGGCCGGATCCCGTCGAGCTGCTGGAGGACCAGGCGAAGACGCGCGTCCAGGAGCTGGTGCCCATCCGCTATGGCCGCATGCTCGTGTCGCCGTTCACTTTCTATCGAGGCGCCGCCGCCGTCATGGCTGCGGATCTCGCGAACGAGCCGCGCACCGGGCTGGACGTGCAGCTGTGCGGCGACGCGCACCTCTCGAACTTCGGCGTCTACGCCGCACCGGACCGGCGGATGGTCTTCAGCATCAACGACTTCGACGAGACGCTTCCCGGGCCGTTCGAGTGGGACGTGAAGCGGCTCGTCGCGAGCTTCGCCGTCGCGGGACGCGACCGCGGATTCGACGACAGGGAACGCCAAGCGATCAACCTCGCGGTCACCCGCTCCTACCGCGACGCGATGGCGGGCTTCGCCGGCATGCGCACGATGGACCTCTGGTACACGCGGCTCGACATCGACGAGATCGCCGCGCGCTGGGCATCTCAGGGAAAGGGGAAGGAGCGCAGGCGCTTCGAGCGCAACGTGGCCAAGGCGCGCACGAAGGACAGCCTGCGCGCGCTCGGGAAGCTCACGCACCTGGTCGACGGCGAGCCGCGGATCGCGAGCGACCCGCCGCTCATCGTGCCGATCGAGGACACGGTGGTGGCCGGGGAGCGCGATCGGGCCGACGCCTTCATGCACGGGATCATTCGCTCGTATCGCCGCACCCTGTCGGGCGATCGCCGGAGCCTGCTGGAGCGCTTCCGCTACGTCCATTCCGCGCGCAAGGTCGTCGGGGTGGGAAGCGTCGGGACGCGCGCGTGGATCATCCTCCTGCTCGGCCGCGACAACGAGGACCCGCTGTTGCTGCAAGGCAAGGAGGCCGAGGCGTCGGTGCTCGAGCCGGCGCTCGGCGCGAGCGCGTTCGCCAACCACGGCCAGCGCGTGGTCGAGGGCCAGCGGCTGACGCAGGCCGCGAGCGACATCATGCTCGGCTGGCTGAGCCTCGAGGACCCGGCCGGCGTCAGGCGCGACTTCTACCTGCGCCAGCTCTGGGATGCCAAGGGCTCGGCGCTCGTCGAGGCGATGGAGCCGCGCGCCATGAGGGTCTACGCCGACCTCTGCGGCTGGACGCTCGCTCGCGCGCATGCGCGGGCGGGCGATCCAGTCGCAATCGCGAGCTACCTCGGCCGCGGCGATTCCTTCGACCAGGCGCTCGCCACCTTCGCGGAGACCTACGCGGACCAGAACGAGCGCGACTACGACGCGCTGGCGGGCGCGGCGGCGTCGGGACGGATCGCCGTAGAGACCGGTCTGTGACCGTGAGCGCAGTCGATGCGGCGGATGTGGCGGACACGCCGAGCCTCCTGCATCGGTACCTCCCGATCCTCGGCTGGCTACCGCACTACGACCGCAAGTGGATCCCCAAGGATGCGGTGGCCGGGCTGTCGGTGTGGTCGCTGCTCGTTCCGCAGAGCCTCGCCTACGCCACCATCGCGGGGGTGCCGGTCCAGTACGGGCTGTACACGTCTTTCGTGGCGCTCATCGCCTATCCGATCTTCGGGACCTCGCGCCACCTCGTGCAGGGAACCAGCGCGGCGGTCTGCGCGGTCTCGGCTGCCGTGATCACCCCGATCGTCGGTGCCTCCGCACTTGGCACCGGCAAGGCCGTGGGCTACACCGCCGCCCTTGCCCTGGCCACCGGCGCCGTCTACGTCGCGCTGGGCCTGCTGCGCATGGGATGGGTCTCCACCTTCCTCTCGAAGGCGGTGATGGCGGGCTTCGTCCTGGGCTTCGCGCTCGGGATCATCATCGATCAGTCCCACAAGCTGCTCGGCGTCCCTGCGGTCGACGGCTCCTACCTGCAGGAGCTCTGGGGGACGCTGAAGGAGATCCCGGACACGAACCTCACCACGCTCGCGGTCGGCGGCGGCTCCCTTGCTCTGCTGCTCCTCATGCGGCACTTCGTGCCGCGCTGGCCGCGCATGCTGATCGTGGTGGCGCTGGCGATCATCGCGTCAAGCGCGCTCAGCCTGGCCGATCACGGGGTCGCCGTGACGGGTGACGTGCCAATCGGACTGTTCTCGGTCGAGGCTCCGGGCGTCGGGTTCAGCGAGATCGGTGCGCTGCTCCTCGGTGCCCTTTCGATCGTGTTCGTCGGTTACTCCGAGTCGCTCGCCGCGGGCCGCGCAATGGCGCGGAAGCACGCCTACGAGATCGACGCCAACCAGGAGCTGATCGCGCAGGGGATGGCGTGCGGTGCGGCCGGGTTCGTCGGTGGGTTCGCTACGGATGGCAACCTGTCGAAGACGTCGCTCGCTGACGCCTCAGGCCAGCGCTCGCAGATGGCCTCGCTCATCAACGCCGGCTTCGTCCTGCTCACGATGCTGTTCCTCGCCAGCCTCTTCGAGGATCTCCCGAGCGCGACACTCGGCGCCATCGTGATCGATGCGCTGCTCGGGCTGGTCACGTTCACGGAGCTCAAGCGCTACTACCGGGTGAATCGAGCCGATTGGGCCTTCTTCATGGGTGCGGGCCTGGGGATCCTGTGCTTCGGGATCATCCAGGGCATCGTCATCGGCGTCGTCCTGTCGCTGCTGCTGCTGATCGCCCGCTCGTCGAGCACCTCCGTACGAGAGCTCAGGCGCCTCCCGACCACGGGGACCTATCACGAGGCCCAGCGTCACGACGGTCTGGAGGCCGTCCCCGGGGTCCTCGTCGTGCGCGTCGACGGGCCGCTCTTCTTCGCCGACGCCGACCGCTTCCGGACCACCCTCGAGAACCTGGCGCGGCATGACGGGACGCCAAAGGCCGTGGTCATCGACGCCGATTCGATCTACCTGACCGACACCGATGGAGCCGACATCCTCAGCCAGGTCGCCGAGGAACTGGATGCTCAGGGCACCTCGCTCGTGCTCGCCGCCGTGCATCCGCCCGTGCTCGAGCTCTGGCAGCGCGGCGGCGTGATCGATGCGATCGGCGCGGACGCCGTCTTCGAGACGGTGCACGACGCCGTCCGCTCGGTCAACGGGCGAACCGGGGTCACCGCAGAAGCGCGCTCACCCGACCCGTCCGCTGTCTGACGGACCTTGATCCGGTCCTCCGCCGCGCGTCGCAAGGCGGGACGCATCGATCACCCCATTCGGATGATGCGCTTGGCTCCCCTCCGATCGAGGGTCGGAGGAACGACTCCCTCGAGCCCGGAGGGAGAACTTGCCAACCGACGTCGGATCATCTCGCATAGGCCGGGCGGCCGGGTCGCCCAAGTCGGCTCCGGCGTTCGATCTGGTCGAGTCGAAACTGCGGCCTCCACAGGAGCGCAACGGCATCGTGTCCCGCGCGAAGCTCATCGATCTGGTGGAAAGCGCGCACGAGACGCCGATCGTCGTCGTCTCCGCAGGCCCGGGCTGGGGCAAGACGACGCTGCTCGCGCAGTGGGCGTCGGTCTCGGAGCGCCCGTTCGCATGGCTGTCGATCGACGAACGGGACAACGACCCGATCGTCCTGCTGACTTATGTCGCGGTCGCGCTCGACCGCATCTCGCCGGTCGATCGGACCGTGTTCGACGCGCTCGCGTCACCCGGCGCGTCGCTCGAGGCGACGGTCGTCCCGCGTCTCGGCGCCGCTCTGGCAGCGATGGACGAGCAGCTCGTGTTGGTCCTGGACGACCTGCACATGCTCGACAACCCGGCAGGCTGGGACGCCGTCGCCGCGCTCGGACGACACGTCCCGGACGGCTCGCAGCTGACCCTCTCCGCGCGCGCCGGGCCGGCCCTGCCGCTGGGAGCGCTTCGCGCCCACGGGCTGACGCTGGAGATCGGGCAAGACGACCTGCGTATGACCGAGGCCGAGGCTCACGAGCTTCTACGTGCCGCCGGCGTGGACCTGGCGGAGGACCAGGCAGCCGAGCTCACCCAACAGACCGAGGGCTGGTCAGCCGGCCTCTATCTGGCCGCTCTATCGCTCCGGGCGCAGGGGGTCACGGCCAACGGCGCGGCGACGTTCTCCGGGACCGACCGGCTCGTCTCCGACTACCTGGAGTCGGAGGTGCTGGAGCACCTCTCCCCTGACGAGCTTCGCTTCCTGACGCGGACCGCCGTGCTCGAGCGGATGTCCGGGGAGCTCTGCGACGCGGTCCTTCAGGAGACCGGATCCTCGGCGATGCTGGAGTCGCTGACCCGCTCCAACCTGTTCGTGGTGGCGCTCGATGCCCATGGGGACTGGTACCGCTACCACCACCTCTTCCGGGAGCTCCTCCGTTTGCAGCTGGTCCGCGCCGAGCCCGACCTGGTGCCCGAGCTCCTTGATCGTGCGGCCGGCTGGTGCGAGGCGAACGAGCTGCCCGAGATGGCCATCGGCTACGCGCAGACGGCCGGCGACGTCGACCGGGTGGCGCGGCTGGTCGAGCGCTGCACGATGCCCGCCTACCAGGGTGGCCGTGTCGCCACCGCCGAACGCTGGCTCGCCTGGCTGGAGGAGCGTGGGGCGCTCGAACGCAACGCAGCGGTCGCCGTGCTCGCCGGGCTGGTCACTGCGATCTGGGGTCGGCCGGCAGAGGCGGAGCGTCTGGCCGACGCGGCCGAACGCGCGAGCTACGAGGGCACCCTGTCGGACGGCACCGAGTCGATCGCCGCGTGGCTGGCCCTCCTGCGCGCCATGGGTTGTCGTCAAGGGGCGGCGAGGATGCGCGCAGATGCGGAGGTCGCGACTCGGACGCTTGCCCGCGCGAGCCCGTTTCGCCCGACCGCCGTGCTGCTGCTCGCGATCGCACATCGGCTGGCCGGGGAGGTCGACCGGGCTGACGACCTGCTCGCCGAGGTCGCCGAGGAGCACATCGATATCGGAGGGCCCGAGCCCGCCGCGGTGGCGCTCGGTGAGCGCGCAGCGATCGCGATCGAGCGCGGGGCGTGGGTTCAGGCCGAGGAGTTCGCGGGCCGGGCGCTTCGGGTCATCCGCCGGTCGCGGATGGACCAGCACCCCACCAGCGCGTTCGCCTATGCGGTGGCTGCGCGCGTCGCACTGCACCGCGAGGATGCCACGAGCGCCGCCGCGCTCCTCGCCCGAGCGCAGGCGCTGCGGCCGCGCTTGACGTACGCGCTCCCGCACCTCTCGGCACAGACCCGCCTGGAGCTCGCCCGCGCCTATCTGGCCATCGCCGACGCGGGCGGAGCCAGGACGGTGCTGCGCGAGATCGAGACGGTGTTGCGCCGGCAACCAGATCTCGGTGTGCTCCCGGCCCAGGTAGAGGAACTGCGCTCGTCCCTGAAGACCATGCGCGCCGATGCCCCCGGAGCATCCAGCATGACCGCCGCGGAGCTGCGGCTGCTCCCCTACCTCGCCACGCACCTCTCGTTCCCGGAGATAGGCCAGCGCCTGTACGTGTCGCGCCATACGGTGAAATCACACGCCATGGCGGTCTACCGCAAGCTCAACGTGACCTCCCGCACCGGCGCGGTCCAGCGCGCCCGCGAGGTCGGGCTTCTCTAGACGAGACCAGCGCCGGCGCGGCTCTCATGCCATCGGGGCGATGACGACGGCGCGCCCTCGGTGTGTACTTGCAGCTGTTGCCCAATAACCGGCTTCACGGATGAGGAGATGTCCCAGTGAGAGCCGAAAGCAAGGACACACTGCGACGGCTCGCCTTGAACGACGAGCGCTTCGTGGAGTTGCTGTTCGGGATGGGACCCGCCAACGTCGACTTCTCAGGGCTCGACCAGAAGACGCACGCCCTGGTCCGGCTCGGGGCCTTGCTGGCGATCGAAGCGAGGCTCAGCTCCTACCAGCCGAAGATCGCAATGGCCCTGGCGGCCGGCGCTTCCGTCGACGAGATCGTCGGGACGCTGGTGGCCATCGCTCCTGAGGTCGGCTCAGTACGGGCCGTGGCCGCGGCCCCCGAGCTGGCGCTCGCGCTCGGCTACGACGTCGACGCGGCGTTCGAGAGTCCCGACGAGGACGTCGAATGAGGCGCTATCTCATGCCATCGGGGCGATGAACACGCACAGTCACTCGTGCACGATTGGCACACGGTCAACTCAAAGGAGGTCGTGATGCGAGGTGCTGGCCGAGTCATGTTCGCTGGGGTCCTGCTGTTGCTCGTGGGCACGATCAACATCATCTATGGGATTGGCGCGCTGGACGACGCGAACATCTTCGTCAACGACACGAGGTTCATACTCACAAACCTCAACACCATGGGCTGGGTGCTGATCATCCTCGGAGTGATCCAGCTCACGGGAGGCTTCTCGCTCATAGCCGGCAACACCTACGGTCGGGTGATCGGCATCATCGCCGGAAGCCTCGGTGCAATCGGGGCGCTGCTGTCAATCGGCGGCGCCTATCCATGGTGGTCTCTCGCCGTCTTCACCCTGTGCGTGTACGTGGTCTACGGGATCGTCGTCTACGGCGACGAGGAGAGGGTGCCAGGTACCTGAGCCGGGGTCGAGTTCGCATGCCGAGCGAACCACAGCGGCCCGCGCGCGTGAATGGTTCGCCACGCGGCGGGGGGCTGCTCGACGCTGATTGCGCGCAGGCGCTTGCCGAAGCGCTGCACGGCGGCCAGCGCGACGCGGGCGGAGCGCCGCTGATCGAGCACGTTCGGAGGGTGGCGACAACGGTTCCCCGGCAGGCCCGTGTCGTCGCCTGGCTGCACGAGCTGCTCGAGCACACCTCGATCTCGGAGGCGGCGCTGCTCATGGAAGGCCTCACGACGGCCGAGCTACGCGCCCTCAGGCTCCTCACCCGCGACAAGGACTGCCGGTCGAGCGCGATCTACCTGGCCCACATCGAGCTGGTCGCACGGGCGAGGGGGCCAGGGGCCGGCGTCGCCCAGAGCGTCAAGCGCGCTGACCTGATGGACCGCGTGCGTCACCCTTCGATCCGGCCTGACGGATGGTCGCCGCCATACGGGCTCGGGCTCGAGATCCTGGAGCTCGCCGCCCCTCGACCTTTGCGCGCCGAGTCGTCCATACGCGAGCACCCGAGCGAGGCCGCCCGTGATTGACAGGGATGAGCCCGAGCTCCGGAGGACCGCGGGCGAATCTCGCGCGCAACGACTCGGTTTCGCGCTGCGCGCTCTCGCAGCCGATCTGGTCAACGAGCGCCAGAAGGTCGCCGAGCTGCGCCGGAGCGTCGCCGAACTGAGATCGCGGCTCGAAACCGGTCGGGCCCTGCAGGGCCGCGACCAAGCTGAACCTGCGGTGGCGCCAGAAGGCGGCCCTCCGTGGGCGCGCTGGAACGGCGAGCTCGGACGGCGATATACGCTCGGCGTCGAAGAGGAGCTGATGCTCCTGGAGCGCGGGAGCTTGTCGCTCGCTCGGTCGAGCGATCGCGTCCTTGCGCGGCTCTCGGATGAGTTGTCGCTCCACGCCTCACCCGAGACGCACGCGGGCGTCATCGAGCTCAAGACGGGCATCCACGCGAACGTCGACGGAACCATCAGCGAGCTCGCGGCCCTGAGACAACGCTTCGCGCGAGAAGTGGGCGCGATGGGGCTCTCAGCGGCGGCGGCGGGCGCGTACCCGCTGACCCTGCTCGAGGAGACAGCGGTCTCCGGCGCCGCCCGCTACCGCGTGCTCGGCGAGTCGTTGCGCTCGCTCGCTCGCCGAGCGCCGACGATGGCGTTGCACGTCCACGTGGGCGTGCCGGACGCAGAGGACGCCATCCGGCTCGTCAATGGGCTCCGCCGCAGCGTGCCAATCCTGATTGCCCTCTCGGCCAACTCTCCGTTCTGGCAGGGGCGCGACGGCGGCTTCGACTCGATGCGCACGGTCATCTTCCAGGCGTTCCCGCGCACCGGGCCACCGCGGCCCTTCTCCGGCTACGCCGACTACGTCCACGCGCTCGACGCCGTGATCGGCGCCGGGGCGGTATCCGATCCGAGCTTCTTCTGGTGGGACGTGCGACCGCAGCCCAAGCTCGGGACCGTCGAGGTCCGCGTGATGGACGCCCAGTCGACGCTCGCCGAGATCACCCCGCTCGTCGCGCTGATCCAGGCGCTTTCGCGTCTGGAGCTCGAGGGTGACTCGCCACAGCCCACTCCGAGCGCCGAGGTCCTCGCCGAGAATCGGTTCCTGGCCGCGAGAGACGGCATGGCTGCGCGACTGATCGAGCCCGCGAGCGGGAGGCTCGTCCCGGTGCGAGCGACGCTCGACGCGATGCTCGACAGGTGCCGTCCGCACGCCCTGGCGTTGGGCTGCGCGAGCGAGCTCGAACGGGTCCGGTTGCTCGCCACCTCCAACGGCGCCCACCGTCAGCGCGCCCGCGCCGCCGGCGACGTCGACGATCTGCTCCGCGAGCTCGCGGACCTCTTCCTGGCCCCGGAATGGCCCCCGTCCGCGGCGGCTACGTCAGCGCCGACACGACCAACCACACAACCGAAAGGGGCGGCTCATGTGCCGCTGGCTCGCGTACTCGGGATCTCCGATCCTCCTCAAGGAAGCGCTCTACACCCCGGCACACTCCCTGGTTGACCAGAGCCTGCACTCGCGGCTCGGCGCCGAGACGACGAACGGTGACGGGTTCGGTGTCGGCTGGTACGGCGACACGCCCATCCCGGGCGTCTTCCACAGCACCGAGCCGGCCTGGAACGACCACAACCTGCACGAGCTCGCCAACCACATCAGCTCGTCGCACTTCTTCACCCACATCCGCGCCGCGATCGGCAGCGCCGTGCAGCAGACGAACTGCCACCCCTTCCGCCACGAGCGCTGGCTCTTCATGCACAACGGCTACGTCAACGAGTTCGCCGTCATCAAGCGCGACCTCGTGCTCGCGATCGATCCGTCGTTGTACCCGAAGATCGAGGGCCAGACCGACTCCGAAGTGCTGTTCTTCCTTGCGCTGACGTTCGGCCTGGAGGACGACCCGCCGGCGGCGATCGAGCAGGCGATCGGTCTGGTCGAGGCGGTCGGCAGCCGGCTTGGGGTTCCACACCCCTTCCAAGGCACCATCGCCACCACCAACGGTGAGAGCACCTGGGCCGTCCGGTACTCCAGCGAGGGCAAGTCGCGCTCGCTCTACTACACGACCGACGTGCCCACCCTGCGCCAGCTCTATCCGAAGAGGCAACTGCTCCGAGAGCTCTCGGAGGACGCGCGGCTGGTCGTCTCCGAGCCGCTCGGCGACGTCGCCGGCGTCTGGAACGAGGTACCAGAAGCGACCTGCGCGATCGTCGGCCGCGACCACGACGACATGCGACCGTTCCACCCAAGGGCGCCCTCCAAGTCCGTGCCCGTGGTCGCCTGAGCAGCGCCGCCGCAGCAGCGGCTCGCGGGGCCGACGGCTGAAACGTCGAGGGCCCCCGCCGGTAAGCCACCGGCGGGGGCCCTCGTCGCACGTCGGAGATCTAGCGGCGGCGCGCGACGCGCCTGGACGTGCGCCGGGCCACCCTTCGGGATGCGAACATCGCTGCTCCTGTCGTCGGCATTGGATGAATGGGCCTCAAGCGGGCTGGTGGCTCGTCTCGACGGCGTGAAGCTCCTCCGCCTCCTCGCGCGACAGCAGCCCGATCTCGACCAGGTCGAGCGGGCTGATGAAGCCGTCGCTCAGGCGGAAGCCGCCTGCGCGGGCGACCGCGTCGCGCAGCGGCACGGCCCAGTGGTGCTCGATCAGGAGCAGCGCGGCGGCCGAGTCGTTCGGGATGTCCTCGAGAACGTCCCACGCCTCCTCGTCGGAGAAGACGGCGACGCCGTCCGCGGTCGCCTCGGCACCCGCCTCGGCGCCGGCGGCCATCCCTTCCTCGCCCTCGATGCCGAGACCGATCAGCGCGCCGACCTTGCTGCCGAGCTCGGCCGCCTCCTCCTTGGAGAGGTTGCTCAGGTGCTGAACCTCCATCTCCCCATTTGCGTCCTTGTGGACCGCGAGCGCATCGATGACACGCACCGTGTCGCTGGCTCGCAGTCGCTCGAGCTCGGCGATGATCTCGCCGTGGAACTCGGGGTGGCTGAACCCCAGCACGATGAGCTGAACGGGTCCGATCGCCATGGCTGCTCCTTTCGTTTGCGTGAGCTGGCCTTCTGCGATGTTCGCCGTCGACCCCGGAGCGGGCATCGCCCAATGGGGATGATCTCCTCGACAATCCCGAGCTCACCGAGCTCCTCCGCCCGCACGAGCTGTTCGCTCTGAGCCGGACCGAGCTCGGGTCAGCGCCCGGCCTCGTCGACCGCTGCGCGGAGGTCCTTCATCAGCATCTGCAGGTTCAGCGGGTCGGTTGGCGACGCCTCGAACCCGTGGCGTTCGTCATGCCGCTGCGCGCGGCTACGACGTAGTGCCAAGTCACGCGCACGTCGATCCTCCTGCCTCGCAGCCCTCGTCATCGTCATGCCGGTCGCGCCCGCCGCGATCTCGGTGGGCCAACCACCGGACAAGCAGAGGACCGCGGCGACGCCGCGCCGTTCGTCCCCGAGCGCAGGAACCTGAAGGCCCTGCGCCAAGCCGCAGCGCAGTGCCGCGGCTGCCATCTGCACGAGCGCGCAACGCAGACCGTCTTCTCCGACGGCCCGAAGAAGGCGACACTCGCGCTCGTCGGCGAGATGCCGGGCGATCGCGAGGATCGGGCGGGGCGCGTCTTCGTCGGCCCCGCCGGCCGCGAGCTCGACAGGGCGCTCGAGGCGGTCGGCATCGCGCGCGCCGACGTCTACATCACCAACGCCGTCAAGCACTTCAAGTTCGAGGAGCGCGGCAAGCGGCGTATCCACCAGCGGCCGAAGAAGGCCGAGGTCGACGCGTGCCTGCCGTGGCTGCGCGCCGAGCTCGACGTGGTCCGCCCGCACGCGCTCGTGCTGCTCGGGGCCACCGCGGCCAAGACGCTGCTCGGCTCGAGCTTCAAGCTCACGCCCGCGCGCGGACGGCCGATCGACTCCGAGCTGGCCGCCCTCGTGACCGCGACGATCCACCCGTCGGCGATCCTGCGCGCCCGCGACGACGCGTCGCGCCACGCACAGCGCGAGGGCTTCACCGACGACCTGCGCGTCGCGGCCGAGTACCTCACCGGCGAGCGGGCCTAGGGCCCGCCGCCGAGCACGTCGAAGCCGCCATCCTCGCGGCGGCGCACGCGCCGGCCCGGCCCGCCGAGCCCGGGCCGCACCTGTGTCCTGCGCAGCTCCTCGCAGGCGATCTTGGTCAGCACGAAGACAACCGGCGGGGCGAACAGGGTGAGCGCCCGGAAGAGGTGGACCTGGCTCGTGTACGAGATCCCGAACTGGTAGAAGAGCCGGTCCGAGGCCCCGGCGACGAAGATCAGCGCCACCCACGTGAAGAACGCGACGCCGAAGGCGGTGCGCCACGGGTGCTCGCGCGGACGGTCGAGCAGGTCGTGGCGCGCGCGGTCGCGCAGCAGGCGCGGCTCGAGAAACGGCCACAGGGCGAGCATGGTGAAGACAACGCCGGGGAAGGCGATGCCGCCCCAGAACGGGTTGGGCACGAGCGTGTGGCCGAAGACCCGGATCTCCAGCGGCGGCATCAGCCGCAGGCCGCCGATCAGCCAGCCCAGGTACCAGTCGGGCTGGGCGCCGTTGGTCGCGCGGTCGATCTCGTACGGGCCCCAGTGCCAGATCGGGTTGATCTGCACGAGGCCGCCGAGGAGGACCAGGACGGCGGCCACGGACAGCAGCAACCCGAGCGACCGCAACGCGTAGCCGGGCCACATCGGCGTCCCGACGACGTTGTCCTCGCGCCGCCCGGGCCCCGAGAACTGGCTGTGCTTGTGGCGCACGATCAGCGCGAGGTGCAGCGCGATGCACGCCGCCATCAGCGCGGGCAGGACGAACACGTGCAGGATGTACAGGCGGCTCTCGACGACGCCGGGGCCGGGGAACTCGCCGCCCCACACCAGCGCGCCGATCGAGCCGCCCAGCAGCGGGACCGAGAGCGCGACGCCGTAGGCGATGGCGAGGCCCATGCCGCTGAGCAGGTCGTCGGGCAGCGAGTAGCCGGCGAAGCCCTCCAGCACGCCCATGGCGAGCAGCCCGACGCCCAGCAGCCAGGTCAGCTCCCGCGGACGCCGGTAGGCGGCGGTGAAGAAGACGCGCAGCAGGTGGACGACCATCGCGGCGACAAAGACGAGGGCCGCCCAGTGGTGGGTCTGGCGCATGAGCAGGCCCGCGGGCACGGTCGACGACAGCTCGAGCGTCGACCGGTAGGCCTGCGTGACCTCCATGCCCTGCAGCGCCGCGAACGGCCCATGGTAGATCGTCGTGCCGCTGACGTCGGGCGAGAAGAACAGCGCGAGGTAGACGCCGGTGGCGACGAGCACGACGAACGCATACAGAGCGATCTCGCCCAGCAGGAACGACCAGTGGTCGGGAAAGACGTAGCGCAGGGCCTTGCGCGCGAAGCGCGCGGCGCCCAGACGCCGGTCGATCGCCGCGACCGCGTCGAGATCGCGCTCGCTCACCGCTTGACGCTCCACCACGCCGGCCCGATCGAGCCCGAGAGCGGGCCGGCCGCGACGAGCGTCCCGTCGGCCGCGATCCTCAGCGGCAGTTGCGGCAGGGCGCGGGCGGCAGGACCGAAGATCGGCTTGGCCGCGCGGCTCACGTCGAAGGTCGAGTAGTGGCAGGGGCAGACGAGCGCCGGGCCCTGCGATGTCTGCTCGTCGACCGGGTAGCGGAAGAGCGTCACCGCGCAGCCGGCGTGCGTGCAGATCTGCGAGAAGGCGAGGATCCCCTGCGGCGCCCAGGCACGCCGAGCGGCCGGCACGCGCAGGCTGCGCGGGTCGACGCGCACCACGACGACCGGCGAGCCGAGCTCGCGCTTGTCGGCGCCTTCGGGCAACGCCGAGGCGAAGGAGCCGATCTCGAGGGCGTCGGCGCGCAGCGGCTCGCCCTCGGTCGTCACGAGCCGCCGGCCGCGGTGCCACGGCGTCTCGTTCGGCGCGTTGCCGAGCCCCGGGCCGAGCGCGGTCACGGGCACGACGAGCGCACCTGCCAGCCCGGCGCCGGCGACGCCCGCGGCCGCACCCAGCGCCCGCCGGCGCGTGATGCCCTCGCCGCCGGCGCGCAGCTCGCGCGCGAGAGCCGCGTCGTCCTCGGCGCGCGCCGTCTGCTCGATCTGGCGATCCTCGATCGCCGTCTCCTGCACCACGACGCGCTTGGAGGCGAGGATCAGCGCCACGGCGAGGCAGGCGAGCGCCCCACCGAGCGTCCCGCCGAGCAGCTGGGTCTGCGGGTCCACGACGACGAGCACGGCGAACGCGGCCGCGGCCAGGCCCGCGAGGACGAGCAGCACGGCGACGGCGAGCTCGGCGCGCGGGTCGACTGGAGGCCGGCGCTCGGCGATCTGCGGCTCGTCGCTCATCGCGCGCGCTCCCCGATCAGCCGCGCGACGGCGAGCAGGACGCCCATGGCGAGGAACCACGCGACCATCCCCTCGGGGATCGGGCCGAGGTTCCCGATCCCCCATCCGCCGCGATCGTCGGGGTGGCGGATCGACTGCACGTAGCGCGCGATCGCGTTCAGCGCCGCCGGGTCGACCTGCTGCTGGGAGAACTTGGGCATGAGGTAGGGCCCGACGCGGACGGCCTCGCCAACCTGCCTCGGCGTGGCGTCGTCAAGCGCGGGGACGGCGGCGCCGGTGACGATCCCCCCGCGCCCGACGATCTGGTGGCAGCCGGCGCAGTGCTCGGTGAAGGCCTCCATCCCCTTGGCCAGATCGCCGTGCCCCGGGTCCACGCGCGGAATCCCCGGCCCGCCGAAGGACCCGACATAGACGACCAGCGCCTCGATGTCCGACCGCGGGTAGGCGGGCTGCGTGCGCTCGGGCTCGTCGGTCGGGTCGGCCAGCGGCATGCGCCCCGTCGAGAGGTAGAAGTCGGCGGCGGCCGCGCCGGCGCCGCGCAGCGAAGGACCGAGGCCCGATCGTCCGCGCAGATCCTCGCCGTGGCAGCTCGCGCAGCCGTCGGCGAAGAGCGCGCGGCCGCGGGCCATCAGCGCGCGCGCGTCGACCTGGCCGCCGCCGCCCTGGCTGCTCGCGGCGGCCGACCATGTCGCCATCGCGCCGCAGCACACGGCCAGCGCGACGAGCGCGCGCGTCGCCGCGCGCCTCACCGCAGCGCCTCCTCGTAGGCCAGCCGGCGACGGTGCTCGCGCAGGATCGCCGACCACGCTGCGCAGACGGTGAGCGCCGACAGCGCCAGGCCCCCGCCGACGAGCATGAGCACGCCCGCGTCGCGCTGATCGCTGAGCGAGTAGCCGGCATACCAGGGCGCCGAGCTCCACATCAGCCAGGCGCCCGTGGCCCCCATCGGCGCCGAGAAGAGCAGCAGGTAGAGCATCCGCCCCGTCGGCCCCGGCCGATGCGGCACCGGGTCGGCGCCGGCGACGACGCGCCAGAAGAGCACCGCGGCGGCCAGCCAGGCGACGTGCTCGCCGGCGTGCAGGACCGGGTGGCGCTCGGTGACCGCGTAGACGGCGGGCACCTCGCTGAGCGCCATGACGCCCGCCAGCGCGACCCAACCGACGCCGGGACGGGCGATCCACGCGGCGCGCAGCGCCCGCCGCGACCGCGTCGCCCGCAGCGCCAGCGCCAGCGGCGAGGCGAGCACCAGCAGCGGCGCCGCGACGAAGGCGAGCATGAGGTGCTGGGCCATGTGCTCGGTCAGCGACCGCTGCGCGTCGAGCCCGATAAGGGCGCCCGCCAGCGCGAGCAGCGCGCCGGCGAAGCACGCCCCGCGCCAGCCCGGCCACCCGCGCACGCGCCGCGCGCCGGCGCGGTAGGCCAGCGCGGCCGCGAGGAGCTCGGCGAGCAGGACGGCGGCGCCGGTCATCCCCAGCGCTCCCGCACCGCCGCGACGATCGCGACGATCAGCAGGCCGGCGCCGACGAGCGCCGCCCACAATCCGGCCACCGCGCCGACCGCGAGCAGCGCAAGCCCCCCCGCGCCGAGGATCGCGCTCGCGCTCGCCTCGGGCAGCTCACGCTCCTCGCGGTCGCGGGCCCGGGCGGCCCCCGCGGCGACGACGAGGACGACGACCACGGCGGCGGGCAGCAGCGCGACCGCCACGAGGTCGCTCGTCCACAGCGCGAGCATCACGGCGAGCGCGAGCAGGAGCGCGGCCCAGGCCAGCATCGGCGCAGCCCGCCTCACAGGATCGCCTCCTCGCGCAGGTCGAGCAGCGGCGCGTTGGAGCGCACGGCGGGCAGCGCCGCGGTGAAGTTGTGGCGCGGCGGCGGCGACGTCGTCGCCCACTCCAGCGTGTGGGCCTCCCACGGGTCGGCGCCAGCGCGCTCGCCGATCAGCGAGGTCAGAGCGACGTTGACGAGGAAGACGACGACCGAGAGCGCGACGATCCCGGCGCCGATCGTCGAGACGGTGTTCAGCCCCTGCCAGCCGTCGGCCGCGGAGTAGTCGGCGATCCGCCGCGGCATCCCGTCGTAGCCGAGGATGAACTGCGGGATGAACGTCGTGTTCGTGCCGATGACGAACAGCCAGAAGTGCACGCGGCCCAGGCGCTCCCCCAGCAGCCGCCCCGTGACCTTCGGCCACCAGTAGTAGACCGCGGCGAACAGCCCGAACACGCTGCCCGCCAGCAGCGTGTAGTGGAAGTGCGCGACGACGAAGTAGGAGTCGTGGACGTGGTAGTCCAACGGCGGCGAGGCGACGTAGATCCCGCTCAGCCCACCGACGAGGAACTGGACGATGAAGGCCAGCGCGAAGAGCATCGGCGTGCGCAGCACGAGCGCGCCGCCGACCATCGTCCCGATCATGGCCAGGTACTCCAGGCCCGCCGGGACCGCGAGCATCGTCGAGGTCAGCGAGAAGTAGCCGTTGGCGACCTGCCCGGTTGTGAACATGTGATGGCCCCACACGCTCATCGACAGCGCCGTGAAGACGAGCAGCGAGATCACGATCGCGCGGTAGCCGAAGACCCGCCGGCGCGAGAAGACGGCCACGACCTCCATCACGGCGCCGAGGAACGGGAAGAACATCACGTAGACGACCGGGTGGCCGTAGAACCAGAAGAGGTTCTGGTAGGCGGCCGGGCCGCCGGCGGAATGGAAGACGCCCGCGCCGTGGCGATCGGCCAGCAGCAGCGCCATGGCCAGCACGAGCGCCGGGAAGCTCGCGACCGTCATCAGGCAGGTCACGAGCATCGACCACGTGAAGATCGGCATCCGCAGCAGCGTCATCCCGGGCGCGCGGCGGCCCGCGATCGTCGCGAGCTGGGCGGCCGCCAGCGCGATGCCGGCCAGGGCGGCGAGCCCGACGCCGACGCACCACAGGTCCATCCCCGTCCCCGGCGTGGCCACGGCGGCCGATTGCGGATACTCGGCCGTCCAGGCCGCCGACCCCGCGCCGTTGCGAGTCAGGAAGCCCGACCACATGACCAGGCCGCCGAGGACGAGCAGCCAGAAGCCGAGCAGGTTGATCCGCGGCCACGCGATGTCCGCGGCGCCGACCTGCAGCGGCACGAAGTACGCCCCGAGCGCGAGTGCCGCCGGCGTGACGAAGAGGTAGATCATCGTCGAGCCGTGCATCGAGAAGAGCTGGTCGTAGCCGCCGCGCGAGGTGATCTGCATGCCGGGCTCGGCCAGCTCCGAGCGCATGAGCAGCGCCAGCACGCCGCCGGCCATGAAGAACCCGAAGGCGACGGCGCCGAGGCGCAGCGCGACGGCCTTGTGGTCGGTGCCGACCGCAAGCCCGACGAGCCCGCGAACGGGCGCGAAGGGCGGCCGGACCGTCGCGCTCACGCGCGGCCTCCACGGCTGCGCGACCAGGCGGCGAAGCGTCCGCTGTCCATTGCCTCGACGTGGAAGACCATGTCGGAGTGCTTCAGGCCGCAGAACTGCGCGCAGTGGCCGATGGCGAGCGCCATCCCCGCCGGGAAGCGCAGTTCGAAGCGCGCGTCCTTGCCCGGCCACGCGTCGCGCTTGAAGCGCAGGTCGGGGATCCAGAAGGCGTGGACGACGTCGCGCGTGCGCAGGGACACCTCGACGGTCGTGTTCGCCGGCACGTGCAGCGTCGCCGGCCGGTTCGGCGTGGAGCGGTCGACGACGCCCGGCAGCGATGGGTAGGTGAACTGCCAGCCCCACTGGAAGGCCAGCGCGTTCACGCGGAAGCCGGGCTTGGCGAGCGCGGTCTCGGTGTCGTTGGTCCGCAGGGTGACCACGACGAGGACCGCGACGACGGCCCCAAGCACGAGCGCCAGTCCGGCGTCGAGCGCGTAGCGGTCGCGCGTCGGCCGCGCGGCGCGCCCCGGCCGCGCGCGGAAACGCACGACGATCACGGCGAGCGCGACGACGATGACCGCGAACACCGCAGCCGCGATCGGCAGGTACAGGTCCTGCACGTGCGCGAAGTCGTGTCTGGTCCCCGGCAACCATCGTCAGGCATTCCCAATCGAGGCCACACCCAAAGCGCGCGCTTCCCGACGCCGCGCCGGGGGAAGGCTCTTGGCCATGCGCTTCAGACGGTCGGGCAGACGAATGGACGGCAGCGTCGTCGTCGTGACCGGCGCCTCGGCCGGCGTCGGGCGCGCGGCGGCCCGTGCCTTCGCGTCGCGCGGGGCGACCGTCGCGCTCGTCGCCCGCGGCGAGGACGGGTTGCACGCCGCGGCCCGCGAGGTCGGCGAGCTCGGCGGACGCGCCCTCGTCCTGCCCACCGACGTCGCCCATGCCGACGAGGTCATGGCCGCCGGCGAGCGCGTCGAGGCGGAGCTCGGCCCGATCGACGTCTGGGTCAACGACGCGATGGCGAGCATCTTCGCCCCGGTCCGCGAGATCGCGCCCGACGAGCTGCGCCGCGTCACCGAGGTCACCTACCTCGGCCAGGTGCACGGCACGATGGCCGCCCTCGAGCACATGCTGCCCCGCGACCGCGGGACGATCGTCAACGTCGGCTCCGCGCTCGCGTACCGCGGCATCCCGTTGCAGGCCGCATACTGCGGCGCGAAGCACGCCGTGCGCGGCTTCACCGACTCGCTGCGCACCGAGCTGATGCACGAGAAGCGCAACGTGCGGGTGATCAGCGTCCACCTGCCGGGGCTGAACACGACACAGTTCGGCTTCGTGCGGCTGCGCATGCCGCGCCGCCCGCGTCCGGTGCCGCCGGTCTACCAGCCCGAGGTGGCCGCGGAGGCGATCGTGTGGGCGGCACAGCACCCGCGCCGGCGCGAGCTCTGGGTCGGCGCCTCGACGGTGCTGACGATCGTCGGCAATCGCGTGGCGCCGTGGATCGCCGATCGCTATCTCGCCCGCACCGGCTACGACAGCCAGCAGACCGACGAGCCCGCCGGCCCGGCGCGGCTGCACACCGACTACGTCAACGCGCCGCTGCCGGGCGATCACGGCAGCCACGGCCCATTCGACGACGAGGCCAAGGCGCGCAGCCCGCAGCTGTGGCTCGCCGAGCATCGCCGCGCGCTGACCGCAGCCGGGGCCGCGGGCGCGGCGGCAGCCGGCGCGGCCGTCCTCGCCCGCCGGTGAGCGGCGAGCCGCGGATCGACGACTACGCGCTCGTCGGCGACGGGCACACCGCCGCGCTCATCCACCGGGAGGGATCGGTCGACTGGTACTGCCCCAAGCGCCTGGACAGCGGCAGCGTCTTCGCGCGGCTGCTCGACGACCGTCGCGGCGGCCACTTCGCGCTCGCGCCCACCGCGCCCCGCGGCGAGCCGGAGCGCGACTACCTCGACGGGACGCTCGTGCTGTCGACGACGTGGGAGGCCGACGGCGGGCGCGCCCGCGTCATCGACTTCCTCGCGGTCGACAGCGAGCGACCGGACAGGTCCCGTAGGCAGCTCGTGCGCATCGTCGAGGGCCTCGACGGCGCGGTCGAGTTCGAGACGCACATCGCACCGCGCTTCGACTACGGCGCGGCGACGCCGTGGCTGTACGACGCCCCGGACGGCACCCACTACGCCCTGGCCGGCGACGACGCCCTCCTGGTGGCCTGCGGCGACCGCGCGCGGCGCCACGGCGATCACGAGCTCACGGCGCGGTTCACCGTCGCGCGCGGCGCGCGCGTGCGCCTCGAGCTGCGCGACGTCGCGCCCGAGTCGCTGGAGGCCGACGATCGACCTGCGCCGAGCGACGCCGACGCCCTCGACGCCCGGCTCGACGAGACGGTCGCCTGGTGGCGCGAGTGGTCGCAGCAGGCGACGCTGCCCGAGACGGACGGCGAGGGCGTCCTGCGCTCGGCGCTCGTCCTCAAGGCGCTGACCAACCCGCGCACGGGCGCGATCGCGGCGGCGGCCACCACCTCGCTGCCCGAGTCCGGCGACGGGCGCACGTGGGACTACCGCTACTCGTGGGTCCGCGACGCGGTCTTCAGCGTGCGCTCGCTGGCGGCGCTCGGCTTCGAGGACGCCGCCGACGCGTTCCGGCGCTTCGTCCAGCGCTCGTCGGCCGGGCACGCCGACGAGCTGCGGATCGCCTATGGCGTCGGCGGCGAGCGGCGCATGCCCGAGATGGAGCTGACGTCGCTGCGCGGCTGGCGCGGGATCGGCCCGGTGCGCGTGGGCAACGGCGCGGGCGCTCAGCGCCAGCACGACGTCCTCGGCCAGCTCATGGACCTCGCCTGGCACTGGCACGAGCGCGGCAACTCGCCCGACGACGACCTGTGGCGCTTCATCTGCGACCTCGTCGAGCGCGCGGTGCGCGACTGGCGGCTGCCCGACCGCGGGCTGTGGGAGTGGCGCGGCGAGCCGCGGCACTTCACGCACTCCAAGGTCATGTGCTGGGTCGCGGTCGACCGCGGGATCCGGCTGGCCGAGGACGTGGGGCGCGACGCGCCGCTCGAGCGCTGGCGCGCGGCGCGCGACGCCCTGCGCGCGGAGATCGAGGCCCGCGGCTACGACCCGCGCCAGGGCGTCTTCACGCAGTCCTTCGACGATCTCGTCCTCGACGCGGCGCTCCTGCGCCTGCACGCGGTCGGCTTCCTCGACGCCGACGACGAGCGCATGGTTCGCACCGCCGACGCGATCGCACTGCATCTCGACGACGACGGGCTCATCCGCCGCCACGGCGCCGACGACGGCCAGCCCGGGCGCGAGGGGAGCTTCCTGCCGTGCGCGTTCTGGCTGGTCGAATGCCTCGCCGAGCAGGGCCGCGTCGACGAGGCCCGCGAGCGCTTCGAGCGCGCGCTGCAGGCGCGCAACGACCTCGGGCTCTTCAGCGAGGAGTACGACGTGCGGGCGGGCGAGCCGGTGGGCAACACGCCCCAGGCCCTGACTCACTTCTCGCACGTGCTCGCGGCGCTCGCGCTCGAGCGGTCAGCGTCATGACCATCTCCCACGCACAGTGGGGCGTGCACCCACCCACGATGCGGGTAGCGCCGGAACATGAGCACCCCCAACGTCTCCGAGTTCATTCTGCAGCGCCTGCACGCCTGGGGCGTCCGGCGCATCTACGGCTACCCGGGCGACGGCACCAACGGCCTGAACCTCGCCTTCCACGAGCTCGGCGATCAGATCGAGTTCGTCCAGGTCCGCCATGAGGAGCTGGCGGCCTTCGCCGCGTGCGCGCACGCCAAGCTCACCGGCGAGGTCGGCGTCTGCATGGCGACCTCGGGACCGGGCGCGGTCCATCTGCTCAACGGCCTGTACGACGCCAAGCTCGACAACGCCGGTGTGGTGGCGATCGTCGGGCAGCAGAAGCGCATGTCGCTCGGCGGCGATTTCCAGCAGGAGGTCGACCTGCGCGCGCTCTACAAGGACGTGGCGAGCGAGTTCATCGGCGAGTGCAACGACCCGCGCCAGGCCGCGACGCTGATCGACCGCGCCGTGCGGATCGCGCGCTCGCAGCGCACGGTCACCGCGGTGATCGTCCCCTCCGACGTCCAGGAGATGGACTACGAGGAGCCGCCTCGCGCCCACGGCGCCATCTACGCCGGCGAGCCCGGCTTCCACGACCCCGTCATCCGACCGGGCGACGACGACCTGCGGCGCGCGGCCGAGGTGCTCAACGCCGGCTCGCGGGTGGCGATGCTCATCGGTCAGGGCGCCCGTCGCGCAACCGACGAGGTCATCGAGGTCGCCGAGCTGCTCGGCGCCGGCGTCGCCAAGGCGCTCAACGGACGCGCCGCGGTGCCGGACGACCTGCCCTTCGTCACCGGCTCGATCGGGCTGCTGGGCACGAAGCCCTCGGCCGACATGATGGACGGCTGCGACACGCTGCTGATGGTCGGCACGTCGTTCCCCTATTCGGAGTGGCTGCCCGAGCCCGGCCAGGCCCGCGGCGTGCAGATCGACATCGACGCGCGCAAGCTCGGCATCCGCTACCCGGTCGAGGTGGCGATGATGGGCGACGCGGCCGAGACGCTGCGCGCGCTCATCCCCCACCTGCAGCACAAGGAGGATCGCGCCTGGCGCCAGGAGATCGAGGACGGCGTCGAGCGCTGGTGGCGGCTGCTGGACGAGCGCTCGCACGTCGAAGCGGACCCGGTCAACCCGCAGCTCGTCTTCCACGAGCTGTCGAGCCGGCTCCCAGACCGCGCGATCGTCCTCGCCGACTCCGGGTCGGCGACGAACTGGTGGGCGCGCCACCTGCGCCTGCGCCGCGGCATGGACGCGGCGCTCAGCGGCACGCTCGCGACCATGTGCCCGGCGGTGCCATACGCGCTGGCGGCCAAGCTCGCCTACCCGCAGCGGCCGGTGATCGCCAGCGTCGGCGACGGCGCGATGCAGATGATCGGCATCAACGGCCTCATCGACCTCGCCCGGTACAAGGACCGCTGGTCCGGCCCGCTGGTCGTCGTCGTGCTCAACAACGGCGACCTCAACCAGGTCACGTGGGAGCAGCGCGTGCTCGCGGGCGACGCGAAGATGCAGACGACGCAGGACCTCCCGCCCTTCGACTTCGCCGCCTACGCGCGCCAGCTCGGGCTCGAGGGCATCCGCGTGGAGGCGCCCGACGGCGTCGGGCCCGCCTGGGATCGCGCGCTCGCCGCCGACGGGCCGGTGGTCATCGATGTGGTCACCGATCCGGAGGTGCCGCCGCTGCCCCCGCACATCCGCATGGAGCACGCGCAGGGCTTCGCCCGCGCGCTCTTCCACGGCGACGCCGACAGCGGCCGCATCATCCGCCAAACCATCCGCGAGAAGGTCAAGGACCTGGTCACGCGGTAGCGCGATGACGCGCGTCGAGGGGATCGAGGCCGAGGCGCGTACGATCGCCACGGAAGGCTCCGAGTCCGACGGGACGCTCGAGTGGGACGCCACGACGATTGTCCTCGCGCGCGTTCGCACGGACGGCGTCGCCGGCGTCGGCTACACGTACGCGGACGCGTCGGCCGCCGCGCTGATCGAGGGCAAGCTCGCCGAGGCGATCGTCGGGCGCGACGCCTGGGCGACTACGGCGTGCTGGCAGGCCATGCACGCCGCGCTTCGCAATGCCGGCCAGGCCGGCGCCGGCGCGATGGCGCTGTCGGCCGTCGACCTCGCGCTGCACGACCTGCGCGGGAAGCTGCTCGGCGCTGCGGTCCATCGGCTCCTCGGCACGGCGCGCGACGCCGTGCCGATCTACGCCAGCGGTGGCTTCTGCTCGTGGGACGACGAGCGCCTGCACGCGTGGTGCGCGCAGACGGCGAGCGCCGGCCGCGTGAAGATCAAGGTCGGCCGTGACCCCGAGCGCGACGCCGAGCGGCTGCGCGTCGCGCGCGACGGCGCCGGCGACGCGGAGCTGATGGTCGACGCCAACGGTGCGTATGCCAACGTCGCCGACGCTGCCGGATGGGCCGAGCGGTTCGCCGACGCCGGTGTGCGCTGGCTGGAGGAGCCGCTGAGCTGCGACGACCTCGCGGGCCTGCGCGAGCTGCGCGGCCGCGCCCCGGCCGGTCTGGCGGTCGCGGCGGGCGAGTACTGCTGGTCGCCCTTCGACGCGCGCCGGCTGCTCGAGGCCGGCGCCGTGGACGTCCTGCAGCTCGACGTCACGCGCTGCGGCGGCATCAGCGGCGCGCTGATGATCGACGCGCTCGCGTGGGCGCACGGCGTGCCGACGTCGCTGCACTGCGCCCCCGCCGCGTCCGTCCACGCGGGCGCGGTCATGCGCACGCTCGCCCATCTCGAGCACTTCCACGACCACGTCCGCATCGAGGACGCGGTCTTCGCCGCCGCGCCGCAGGTCGACGGCGGCGTGCTTCGCCCACCCGACCGCCCCGGCCTGGGGCTGGAGGTCCGCTGACATGGCAACGACCGCAGATCGCTCGACCCTGCAGCAGCTGCGCCGCGCGCGCAGGCACGGATCGGGCCGCGCGCAGGCCGCTGCCGTCGAGGCCGCGTTGCGCGAGCGCGTCCGCGGCGAGGTCCGCTTCGACGAGGCCTATCGCGCGGTCTACTCCTGCGACTCCTCGAACTACCGCCAGCCGCCGCTGGGCGTCGTCTGCCCGCGCGACGCCGAGGACGTCGTCGCGGCGCTCGAGGTCCTCAGCGCTCACCGCGCGCCGGTGACCTTCCGCGGCGCCGGCACGGCGCTCGCCGGCCAGACGACCAACGCGGCGGTCATCGTCGACACCTCGCGCCACATGCGCTCGATCCTCGAGGTCGATCCCGACGCCCGGCTGGCGCGCGTCCAGCCGGGCGTCACGCGCGACCAGCTCGCCAAGCCGCTCGAGGCGCGCCACGAGCTCTCGTTCCCGCCGGACACCTCGACGCACGCCTACGCGACGTTCGGCGGCATGATCGCCAACAACTCGTGCGGCGCGCACTCGGTGATGACGGGACGCACCTCGGACAACCTCGCCGAGATGGACATCGCGCTGGTCGACGGCACGCGGATGCGCGTCGGCGCCACGAGCGAGGACGAGCTCGAGAGCATCTGCGCCGGCGACGACGCCCGCGCGCGGATCTACCGCGGGCTGCGCGACCTGCGCGACCGCTACGCCGACCTCATCCGCGAGCGCTACCCGAAGATCCCCCGGCGCGTCTCGGGCATGAACCTCGACGAGCTGCTGCCCGAGAACGGCTTCCACGTGGCCCGCGCCCTGGCCGGCAGCGAGGGGACGTGCGCGGCGATCCTCGAGGCCACGCTGCACCTGCACCCCTGGCCGAAGGCCAAGTCGCTGCTGATCCTCGGGTACCCGTCGATCTTCGAGGCGGCCGACCACGTACCCGACGTGATGGCCACCGGCTGCATGGCCTGCGAGGCCATCGACGACGTCCTCGTCGACGACATGCAGCGCCAGGGCATGCATCCGCGCGAGATCCCGATGCTGCCCGAGGGCCACGGCTGGCTGATCGTCGAGTACGGCGCCGACACGCGCGAGCAGGCCGACGAGCGGGCCTGCGCGGCGCGCGAGAGCCTCGGCGCGCCGGCCTCCCACATGTACGACGACCCCGGTGACGAGGACCGGCTGTGGAAGGTCCGCGAGGCCGGCCTCGGCGCCACGGCCTACCTGCCCGGGGCGATCGACCACTACGAGGGCTGGGAGGACGCCGCGGTCGCGCCGGAGCACCTCGGCGCCTACCTGCGCGACTTCCAGGAGCTGCTGGAGCGCTACGGCTACGACACCTCCAAGTACGGCCACTTCGGGCAGGGCCTCGTGCACTGCCGCATCAACTTCGGGCTGCGCAGTCCCGGCGGGCTCGCCGACTACCGCTCGTTCATGGACGAGGTCAGCTCGCTCGTCGTCGCCCATGGCGGCGTCTTCTCGGGCGAGCACGGCGACGGCCAGTCCAAGGCGATGTTCCTCGACAAGCTCTACGGCCCCGAGCTGATCGAGGCCTTCCGCGAGTTCAAGGCGATCTGGGATCCCGACGGGCTGATGAACCCCGGCAAGCTCGTCGATCCGTACCGCATCGACGAGCACCTCAAGCTCGGCACCTCCTACAACCCGCCGAGCCCGAAGGTCCACTTCGACTACCCGCTCGACGGCGGCTCGTTCGCCCACGCGGCGCTGCGCTGCGTCGGCGCCGGCAAATGCCGCGACACCTCCGAGGGCACGATGTGCCCGAGCTTCATGGCCACCCTCGACGAGGAGCACACGACGCGCGGGCGCGCGCGCGTGCTCTTCGAGATGCTCCGGGGCGAGACGATCACCGGCGGCTGGCGCTCGAAGGCCGTCCACGAGGCGCTCGACCTGTGCCTGGCCTGCAAGGGCTGCAAGGGCGACTGCCCGGTGAGCGTCGACATGGCCACCTACAAGGCCGAGTTTCTCTCCCATCACTACAAGCGCCGCCTGCGCCCGCGCGCCGCCTACTCGATGGGGCTGATCATGTTCCACGCGCGGTTGGCGTCGCGCGCGCCGCGCCTTGCCAATGCCGTCGGCAGGGTCGGCGTGGTCAAGCGCGCCGCGGGGATCGCCCCGCAGCGCCCGCTGCCGCGCTTCGCCCACCAGACCTTCCGCGGCTGGTGGCGCGATCGCGGCGCCGTCAACCCCCAGGCGCCGCCGGTGGTCCTGTTCCCCGACACCTTCAACGACTTCCTGCACCCCGAGGTACTGCGCGCCACCGCCGAGGTGCTCGAGTCCGCGGGCCGGCAGGTCGTCGTGCCCGACGGCTTCGTCTGCTGCGGGCGCCCGCTCTACGACTACGGGATGCTCGACACGGCCAAGCGCTTCCTGGCACGCGTGCTCGACGAGCTGCGCCCGTCGATCCGCGCCGGCGTGCACCTCGTCGGCGCCGAGCCGAGCTGCGTGGCAGTCTTCCGCGACGAGCTGCCCGGCCTCTTCCCCCACGACGAGGACGCGCTGCGCCTGTCGCTGCAGACGCTGACGCTGGCCGAGTACCTGCGCCAGGAGACGCCCGACTGGCGCCCACCGCACCGCGAGGGCACCGCCCTGCTGCACGTGCACTGCCACCAGGCGGCGGTCATGGGCTTCGACGCCGAGCTCGAGCTCCTGCGCGCCACGGGGCTGGATGCGCACAAGCTCGAGTCGGGCTGCTGCGGCCTGGCGGGGTCGTTCGGTTTCGAGGCCGCGAAGTACGAGCTGTCCAGGGCGATCTACGAGAACCGGCTGGCAGGCATGGTCCGCGACGCCCCGCCCGACGCGCTGATCGTCGCCGACGGCTTCTCGTGCAAGACCCAGATCGAGCAGCTCGGCGGCCGCCAGGCCCTGCACCTCGCGCAGGTGATCAACGGCGTGCCGGCGCCGGACGCCGGGTAGGGCGCACGAATGCGGATCGGCTGCTTTCTGTCCTCGGAGGAGTTCTCGCCCGCCGCGCTCGTCGACCAGGCGCGGCGAGCCGAACACGCCGGGTTCCACGGCCTATGGATCTCCGACCACTACCACCCCTGGAACGACGAGCAGGGCCACAGCGGCTTTGTCTGGTCGACGATCGGGGCGCTCTCACAGGCCACCTCGCTTCCCGTGACCACGGGCGTGACCTGCCCGACCGTCCGCATCCATCCCGCGATCATCGCCCAGGCCGCCGCCACGAGCGCGGTGCTCCTCGAGGGGCGCATCAACCTCGGCGTCGGCACCGGCGAGGCGCTCAACGAGCACATCCTCGGCGACCGCTGGCCCGAGATCGACGTGCGCCTGGACATGCTCGAGGAGGCCGTCGAGGTCATCCACACGCTGTGGCAGGGCGGCCAGCAGAGCCACCATGGCGCGCACTACACCGTCGAGAACGCGCGCATCTACGACCTCCCGGACGAGCCCCCCTCGATCCTGGTCTCCGGCTTCGGACCCAAGGCGATCGAGCTCGCCGCCCGCATCGGCGACGGCTACTGCACCACCTCGCCCGACAAGGAGGCGATCGACCTGTATCGCTCCGCGGGCGGGATCGGTCCCGTCCACGCGGGCACCAAGGTCTGCTTCATGGCCGACGAGGACGAAGCCCGTGCGACCGCGCACCGGCTGTGGCCCAACGAGGCGCTGCCCGGCGAGCTGGCGCAGGTCCTCCCTACCCCGGCGCACTTCGAGCAGGCCTGCGAGCTGGTCGAGCCCGAGATGCTCGTGACGCCGGTCGGCCCCGACCTCGCGAAGCACCTCGCGTCGCTGCGCGAGTACGAGCGCGCCGGGGTCGACGAGCTGTTCGTTCAGCAGATCGGCCCTGACCAGGACGCGTTCTTCGGTACCTGGGCGCGTGACGTGCTGCCCGAGTTCGCGTAACCGCGCGCGGTCGCCCGCGATCGCGGTTCGGCAGGCTGTAGTGCCGACACCTTCTCCAGCGACAGGAACGGCCGATGCCCCAAGCAGTCGTTCGGTCGTACGGCAACGCACTGCGTGCGGGGCCGCGGGCCGCGAGTGACACGGTTGGGTCGTGATGCCGCCGACAAGGTGGTCTCTCGCCTGGAAGACGACCACCGGCGCGTTCGCGCGCCGCCCCAGGCAAGGAGCACATGACCGACCAGCATCAGCACGTCGTCGTGGACGCGGGTGACCCCTCGGCGAGATCCTCCAGACCTTCGCCGAGGTCAATGGTTCTGCAGAAAGCGGAGCCGCCATATGGCGACTCCGCACGACCGTTATGACCGACTTTCGCGGCGACGGAACCTACCCGTCGCCGCGGAGATGCTCGCGCTACCGGAGCGTTCGGGATCCGAGACGCCCGCGTTCTTCTCAGCCCTCTTCGGCATCGGCGTTCTCCTGCTCGCCGTCACCCTGCTCGTCGTCCTTGGCCTGCCGGCCTTCCTCGATGGATTCGCCGTGCTCACCCGGCCCCAACCCGGCCTCGCGGGGATCATGATCGGGGTTCTCTGGGTCCTGCGATTGCTCAGCCACTTCGACCTCCGGTGGTAGTGCTCCTATTGTGGTGGCGCTACCCGCAGCAGAGGCGCTGCACGCGCCGGCCGCGGATCCGTAGACCCAGCGGGCTCGAAGGTCTCGCCGCCAGGCGACCTCCGCATCGTACGACGGGTGAAAGTCAAGTGGGCTTGCTGGGTGACTTGCCGAGCCGGCGCCCCTGCTCGCGACTGGATCAGCGAAGCCACGACAACAAACGTGAGCTTCCAGATCGGATAGGCGCCGGTCTTGCCCGCAACGTCTGCGGACGCGTGAATGCTGCGCGCCTAAGGGCGCGGTTGTGTCCAACGGCGTGTCCAACAGGCCTCGAATTCCCGATGGCTAAGCCGAAGTTGGGCGGGAATCATAATCCGCGTGTCGGGGGTTCGAGTCCCTCCTGTGGCACTTCGCCTGGCGCTCAAGGTCGTGTTCCGGCCTGATCGCCATCACCGGGACGCGCGCACGTCGATCTCGTGCAGCGCCGCGCCGACCGCGCTGTCCCATGCGCTCGCGATCACGTGGGCGGAGATCGTGCCGGTCATGAGCTCTTGTGCGCGGCGGCCTTGCCGCCCTTGCGCCCGGCAGCCGCCTTCTGGGCCTTCGTGGCGCCCTGGCTGGAGCCGGTGTTGCGCTTGCCCGAGCCCGACGCCTTGCCGCCCTTCTTCGACGAGTTCGGGTCGTTGGCGATCCGCGCCGCGCGCTCCTTGCTCATGCCGCGCTTGCGCAGGCCCTCGTACTGCTTGTCATCCTTGATGCTGGATCCGTGATTCTTGGCCATTGTGCCTGCGATCGAATCGCTGGCGCTGATGGGAGCGCTACCCGACACGGGCGCGCCAGACGTCCCGTCCGTCACCACCGGACCGTGCCCGGCTCGATCCGGGTAGCACCGCCGCGTGAGCCGCAAAGAGGACCGCGGCGACGCCGCGCCGTTCGTCCCCGAGCGCAGGAACCTGAAGGCCCTGCGCCAAGCCGCAGCGCAGTGCCGCGGCTGCCATCTGCACGAGCGCGCAACGCAGACCGTCTTCTCCGACGGCCCGAAGAAGGCGACACTCGCGCTCGTCGGCGAGATGCCGGGCGATCGCGAGGATCGGGCGGGGCGCGTCTTCGTCGGCCCCGCCGGCCGCGAGCTCGACAGGGCGCTCGAGGCGGTCGGCATCGCGCGCGCCGACGTCTACATCACCAACGCCGTCAAGCACTTCAAGTTCGAGGAGCGCGGCAAGCGGCGTATCCACCAGCGGCCGAAGAAGGCCGAGGTCAACGCGTGCCTGCCGTGGCTGCGCGCCGAGCTCGACGTGGTCCGCCCGCACGCGCTCGTGCTGCTCGGGGCCACCGCGGCCAAGACGCTACTCGGCTCGAGCTTCAAGCTCACGCCCGCGCGCGGACGGCCGATCGACTCCGAGCTGGCCGCCCTCGTGACCGCGACGATCCACCCGTCGGCGATCCTGCGCGCCCGCGACGACGCGTCGCGCCACGCACAGCGCGAGGGCTTCACCGACGACCTGCGCGTCGCGGCCGAGTACCTCACCGGCGAGCGGGCCTAGGGCCCGCCGCCGAGCACGTCGAAGCCGCCATCCTCGCGGCGGCGCACGCGCCGGCCCGGCCCGCCGAGCCCGGGGCGCACCTGTGTCCTGCGCAGCTCCTCGCACGCGATCCTCGTCGTCGAGCTGCTCGCGGCCAGGCTGGCCTTAGAACCGGTTTCAGAAGGAGCGCTGGGGCGCCCGGCGAATCCCGGGGTTGGGATACATAACCTCGATCCGGGAGGTGCCACATGTCGCACGCGCTATTGGTCGACGAGGGGTTCTGGGAGGTGCTGGAGCCGCTGTTGCCCAAGCGCCCGGCGCAGCGGACCGGACGGCCGCGGGTCTCCGACCGGGCGGCGTTCACCGCGATCGTGTTCGTGCTGGTCACCGGGGTGCCGTGGCGGATGGTGCCCAAGGAGATCGGCTGCTCGGGGGTGACCGCATGGCGCAGGCTCCGCGACTGGCAGGCCGCGGGGGTGTGGGAGCGCCTGCACCGCGAGCTGCTCAGACGGCTCAACGCCGCCGGCAAGCTCGACTGGTCCAGAGGAATCGTTGATTCCAGCCAGATCCGCGCCCTGAGAGGGGGCTCTGACCGGGCCCTCGCCGGTTGACCGTGGCCGCGCTGGCACCAAGCACCACCTCATCTGTGACGGCGGCGGGATCCCGCTGCTGGCCACCCACACCGGCGCCAACCGCAACGACGTCACCCAACTGCTACCGCTCGTCGACGGGATCGGCCCGGTCGTCGGCAAGCCCGGCAGGCCGCGCCAGCGCCCCGACGTCGTGGTCGCCGACCGCGGCTACGACCACGATAAGTACCGGCGCGAGCTCTGGGCCCGCGCCGTCAAGCCGCTCATCGCCCGCCGCGGGACCGAGCACGGCTCCGGGCTGGGCCGCTGGCGGTGGGTCGTGGAGCGCACCTTCGCCTGGCTGCACAACCTGCGGCGCCTGCGGATCCGCTGGGAACGCGACCCAACATCCATACCGCCTTCCTGACCCTCGGCTGCGCCGCCATCTGCTGGCGCTACCTGACCGTGTTGTGAAACCGGTTCTTAGTCCAGCGGCGGTGCTGCTGCGTGGGCTGACGCGTGCTCAGCCGCTGGGCGTCGGCAGCGGCGTCACCGCCAGGGCCCTCGCGACCGCGAGCAGGTTGCGGGCCGCCGCCTGGCCGGTGGAGATCGACCACTCGCGCTCGTCGGTGGTCAGCCACTCCTCGTCGCCGGGCCCGGGGCCCTTGTTCCAATACGTCCACGCCTGACCGGGGACGGTGTAGCCGATGTCGATCAGGGCGCCCGCGATCTCGGCGATCACGTGGTGCGCGCCGTCCTCGTTGCCGGTCACCACGACGCCCGCGACCCGGCCGTAGGCGATCGGCGTGGCGTCGTCGTCGTGCGTCTCGGAGAGCAACGCGTCCATGCGCTCGAGCGCGCGCTTGGCCACGCTCGACGGCTGGGCGAGCCACGTCGGCGTGGCCATCACGAGGATGTCGGCGGCCAGCAGCCGCTCGCGCAGCGCGGGCCACTCGTCGGCGTCGGTGACCGCCTCGGAGACGACGCCCGGCTCGATGACGTGATCGACGAGGCGCACCTCGTCGATCTCGACGCCCTCGTCGCGCAGCGTCGACAGCACGACCTCGGCGAGCGCTTTGGTGTTGGACGGCTCTGGGGAGCGCTTGAGCGTGCAGTTCAGGCAGATGGCGCGCATGCGACCGCCGTACCCGGGAGGCCGGCGCAAGCACGCGTCGGCTTCGCCGTCGTCGCGCGCCCGGCCCCGCCAAGTTGGCGCATGGCAGTCGACTGGGAGGCGACCCGGCTGGGGTACGGCCTGCGCAACCCCGCTTGGAGGAGACGCGCCGATGGCATCCAGAACGCAATCCGACCGGCTCAGCCATCCCCACCTGACCCACCCCGCCGCGACGCCCCACGGCCCGACTGACCTGCGCGCCGGCGCCTGGGGCGGCGTCGTCTCGCGCACCGTGCGCGAGTTCAAGCGCGACAACGTGACGGTGTGGGCGGCGGCCCTGACCTACTACGGCGTGCTCGCGATCTTCCCGGCCATCATCGCGCTCGTCTCCATCCTCGGCCTCGTCGGGACGTCGGCAACGCAACCCCTGCTCGACAACCTCGGGCGATCGCGCCCGGCCCGGCCAAGCAGATCCTCACGAGCGCCATCGAGAACCTCCAGAGGAGCCGCGGCGCGGCCGGGGTCATGTTCTTCGTCGGCCTCGCCCTCGCGCTGTGGTCGGCCTCCGGCTACGTCGCGGCGTTCATGCAGGCGGCGAACGCCATCTACGACATCGGCGAAGGGCGCCCGATCTGGAAGACCGTGCCCGTGCGTCTGGGCGTGACGCTGGTGCTGGTGTTGCTGCTGGCCGTGAGCGCCGTGGCGGTCGTGCTCACGGGCTCGCTGGCCACCCACGCGGGTGACGTGATCGGCATCGGGAGCACGGCCGTGATGGTGTGGGACGTCGCGAAGTGGCCGGTGCTTCTGCTCATCGTCAGCCTGATGTTCGCGATCCTCTACTACGCCTCGCCGAACGTGAAGCAACCGGGCTTCCGGTGGATCACGCCCGGAGGTGTCTTCGCGGTGGTGCTGTGGATCGTCGCGTCGGCTGCGTTCGCCGTCTACGTCGCCAACTTCGCCTCCTACAACAAGACCTACGGCGCGCTCGCCAGCCCCGTGATCTTCCTCGTCTGGCTGTGGATCTCCAACATCGCGGTGCTGCTCGGGGCCGAGCTCAACGCCGAGCTCGAACGCGGCCGGCGCATCGAGGGCGGGCATCCCGCCGACGCCGAGCCGTTCGTCGAGCCGCGCGACACGCGCAAGCTGGACGACTAAGCCGGGCGGCGACCACCCGATCGAAAGGATCGACTCGTGACGATGTCCAAGAAGTCCAAGAAGGGCAAGAAGACAACGCCCTACCTGCGCCGCGCGCTCGAGGACGAGCGCGTGCACGACCACCTCGCCAAAGCGGCCGCGGCCGCGCGGAAGGCCTACGATCGCGCTGCCGGACAGCGCGGCGCGAAGGCCGTCGAGGACAAGAAGGTCTACGGCCACGTCCGCACCGCGGCGGGATCCGCTCGCGCGGCGGTCCTGGCGATTCGCAGGCCTCCGCCCCCTCCGCCCAAGCGCCGCGGCCGGAAGCTGATGCTCGTGGTCCTCGTCGCCGCGGGCGTGCTGATCGCCAAGCGGGCGAGGCGCGGACACGACGTGCGCGACACCTCTGACCGCGCCCCCGAGCCGGTCGAGCCGGCGCGCAGCGCGCGCCCCGCGCGCGCGACGGCGGACGCCGCGTAGACGGCCTCGCAATCGATGCTTGCGTCATGCGCGCCGGTGGGTACGGCGCCAGCGACCACGACGAAAGGAGCCTGCTCATGGCTGAGCTGACCGTGCTCGAAGAGAAGTTGGCCGAGGTTCTCGGTCTGGCGATGGCCGCCAAGGCGGCCACCGACAAGGTGTCGTCGTTGACCGACGAGCCACAGCTGGCGTCCATGCTCGAGCGCATGCACGAGGAAGCCGACGAGACGGAGTCGCGCTGCACCGAGCTCGCCGGAGATATCGACGGCAAGAAGACCGCCATCCTCGAGAAGGCTCGCGAGACGAAGGCCGAGGCGAGCGACATGATGAACACCTACCTCGGTGAAGACGCCGACGGGCTCGACGGCTTCGAGTTCCTGACGATGGCCGAGGCCGGCGAGGTGGGCCATTGGTCGGTGTTGCGCAAGCTCAACGAGCGGGCCCGCCGCGACGACGTCGGGCAGCTCGTCGAATGGGCGCTGCCCATCCAGCAGCGCCACTTCCAGGACGTGCTCGGCGGCTCACTCGAGCTTGCCGCGCGCGAGGATCCCGACGAACCATCCTGACTCAGGAGGCGACCCATGGCCGATCCGGTTCCCGCCGGCAGCGACGTCTCTGCCGGCACCTACCAGTGCACGCAGTGCGGCTACGAGCTCGACGTGCAGTCGACGACACACCTGCCGCCGTGCCCGTCGTGCGGCAATGCGTCATGGAGCACCGAGACCGGCGGTGACTCCGTGGACGATCCGTATCCGGACCGCACCTGACCCGGCGCGCATACGGCGCGGCAGGCAAAGGCCGCGCCTTCCGGGTACATGTACGGAATGGGCGAGGACAGGCTCCGCACGGGCGAGCTTCAGGCGGCGTTGTCCAACGCGATCGTCCGCATCATGCGCGAGTTCTACGGCAAGGGTGCCGCTCGCTCGCGGACGATGCTCTTCGACGAGTACGTCTTCGTCGTGCTCGAGGACGTGCTGACGACGGCCGAGATGACGCTGCGCAACGGCGGCGCCGGCGAGCTCGTCCAGCGGGTGCGGATGGTCTTCGAGGACCTCATGACGACAACCTTCGTCGGCGAGGTGGAAAGGCTGACCGGACGCACCGTCGTCGCCTACCACAGCCAGATCGTGCTCGAGCCTCCGAGCTGCTTTGAGATCTTCGTCCTCGATCCCACGCAGGGCGAGGCCGGCGGCGGCGCCGAGGAGGACGACGCGCGCGTCGACGCGGCCCATCTCCAGCCGCCCGGCAAGGTCGGCGATGCCGACCATCTGCCCTCCCCCGGCGGGCAGGAGTCCCGGTCCAAGAGCTCGCACCCGAGCCCGACGTCAGGGCCCGGCGGCGCGACCCGCGCCGCCATCTCGAACGCCGTTGTGCGGCTGATGACCGATCTCTACGGCAAGGGCGCCGCGCGCACGCGCACGTTCATCGCCGAGGAGTACGTCTTCTGCGCGCTGGAGGGCGTCCTGACCACGGTCGAACGCACGCTCGTCGAGGCGGGCGAGACCGATCTCGTGCGTGAGCTGCGCGTCCGCTTCGGCGAGATGGTCCGCCCCGTCGTCGCGGCCGAGGTCGCCCGCCTGCTCGGGCGCCAAGTTCTCGCGATGGAGTCCCAGCTGGTCTTCGACCCGGACACGCTGTTCCTCATCTTCGTGCTCGGCGACGGGCGCTTCAGCGAGCCGCCCGATCGCGCCGGCGAGGTCTCGAACAGCGCTGACCAGTGACCGCGGCGCCCGCCCGGGCAGCCGCTATCATTGCCCATCGGTCGTACGGCAACGCGCTGCGTGCGGGGCCGCGGGCCGCGAGTGACACGGTTGGGTCGTGATGCCGCCGGCAAGGTGGCCTCTCGCCTGGACAACGAACACCGGCGCGATCGCGCGCCGCTCCAGGCGAGGAGCACATGTCCGACCAGCATCAGCACGTCGTCGTCGACGCGGGTGACCCCCTCGGCGAGATCCTCCAGACCTTCCGGGCTCCCACCGGGCCTTTCGAGATGTCGCGCGCCAGGCGTCTTGCCCGCGCGGCCCACGCCGCGGCACTGAGCCTTCCGGAGGTCACGCACATAACAAGCGCCCTGGACGTCGGCAGCAGCGGCGACGCGCGCTGCGGGCTCACCGCGGTCACCGTCGACGCGGTTCCCGCCGGCGGCTACGTCGTCGAGGTGCATCTCGTCGTCCGCGCGCACATGGCACCGGCGCTCGGACGCGCGGTGGCCCAGCAGGTCCGCGAGGCCGCCGACGAGCGCGGGCTCGGGCCGTACCTTCACGAGGTCCGGATCGTCGCCGGAGGCGTGTGCGCATGATCCAGGACCCGCGTCGCGGCAGCGGACGCTACGCCGAGGATCGTGCGCTGTTCGCGCGCTATCTCGACGAGCGCGACCCCACGGACCGCGAGCTGCTCATCGAGCGCTTCCTGCCCCTGGCACGCCAGCTTGCGCGCCGCTACCAGCGTCCCGACGAGCCGTTCGACGACCTCTTCCAGGTCGCCTGCCTCGGCTTGATCAACGCAATCGAGCGCTTCGACCTCGAACGCGGCGTCGCTTTCTCGAGCTACGCGGTGCCGACGATCCTCGGCGAGATCAAGCGCTACTTCCGCGATCGCACGTGGTCGGTGCGCGTTCCCCGCGAGCTGCAGGACCTCGCGCTGAAAGTCGATCGCGCCGTCACCGAGCTCACCGGGCGCCTGCACCGCGAGCCGACCCTCACCGAGCTCGTCGCAAAGGTCGGCGCGAGCGAGGAAGGCATCCTCGAAGCGCTTGAGGCGTTCGGGGCCCACAAGGCCGCTTCGCTCGACGAGCCATGGCACAGCGACGACGACGGCGACGACACCCTCGGCGACCGCCTCGGCATCGAGGAGAACGGGTTCGCACGCGCGGAGGATCGCGCGACGATCGCGCTGATGATGCGAGCGATCACGGCGCGCGAGCGCGAGGTTCTGCGCCTGCGCTTCACCCAAGATCTCACGCAGGTCGAGATCGGCGAGCACGTCGGCCTCTCCCAGATGCAGGTCTCGCGCATCATCAGGCAGGCGATCGCCCGACTTCGCTCCTACGCGGCGCTGCGCGAGCAGACGGTCCCCGGCTGAGCGAGGCAAAGCGCCGCCGGGCGCTCGAGCGGTTGTGCCCAACCACGTGTCCAACTCGCGCGAGATTCCCGATGGCCAAGCTAGCGTCGCGCGAAGTCATGATCCGCGTGTCGGGGGTTCGAGTCCCTCCTCCGGCACTTCGTCGAAGCACCGCAGTTCAGTACCACGCTCGAGGCGGCGTGCTCCGCCGCTCATCGCGCCCAGCGGTACGGTGGAGGTACGGTTGGTCGTGGAGGAGGCGGACCGCGAAGGCCCGAACCGTGTCGGTGATCCCCTGCGTCATGAACCCGCCTGAGTCGGCCGCGTCGTGGTCGTGCCGGGGCTGGCGTGAGGACGTGCGTAGGCTCGATCTGGCGGTGTATGCGGCGGTCGCCGCCACTGCGACGCCGACGCTCGATCGCTTCTTCGGGGGTGTGTCGGGCGCTGCGGACCGTTCACGGATCTGGCTGCTGACGGCCGGTGTGCTTGCGGCGCTCGGCGATGGCCCGGGCCGCGGCGCCGCTGCGGACGGCGTGGTCTGCATCGGTCTGACCTCGGCCGTGGTCAACCTCGTGCTCAAGCCGCTCGGCGATCGGCGCCGGCCCAACCGCGACACCTACGCCATCCCCGTCGCCCGTCAGGTCGCGATGCCGGCGAGCACGTCGTTTCCTTCGGGGCATGCGGCATCGGCGTTTGCCTTCGCGACCGGCGTCGGCTACGCCATGCCGGCTCTTGGCTTGCCGCTTCACGGCGCCGCGGCGGTTGTCGCGTACTCGCGGGTGCACACCGGAGTCCACTATCCCGCCGATGTCATCGTCGGCTCGGTCACGGGCGCCGCGCTCGGGCAGGTCGCGGTGGCTCTGCGCCGCCGCAGTCCGCTGCGACGGGGGCGTGCACGATGAGCGCGGGCGAGCGGTTGCGTGCGGCGCTCGGCTGGAAGCCGGTGGCGCGCCCGCGCCGACCCGTGCTCTTCGTCAATCCCCGATCGGGCGCCGGCACCGCGGTTCGGCTGGCGTTGCCCCAGCGCGCGCGGGAGCTCGGCATCGAGCCGATCGTCCTGGAGCCCGACCACGATCTCGCAGCGCTCGTGGCCGACGCGGTGGACCGGGGGGCCGATGCGCTGGGCATGGCCGGCGGCGACGGCTCGATGGCGACCGTCGCAGCGGCCGCATGCGCGCACGACCTGCCGTTCGCGTGCGTTCCCGCGGGCACCCGAAACCACTTCGCGCGCGATCTCGGCGTGCAGCGCGCAGACGTCGTCGGGGCGCTCGAGGCCTTCACCGACGGTCTCGAGCACCGCATCGACCTCGGGCAGGTCAACGGATCGGTCTTCGTCGACAACGTGATCCTCGGCTTCTACGCCGAGGCGGTGCGCCAAGAGGGCTACCGCGACGCGCGGCTGCAGACGCTGCTGAGCACCGCGCAGCAAGCACTGGGACCGCGCGCGCCGGCATCGGGACTTGCCATCGTCGACGACCGCGGCACCGAGCACCGCGACCCCGCCGTCGTGATGGTCTCCAACAACCCATACGCGTTCGACCGCAGGGTCGCCGCGGAGACGCGTCCGCGGCTCGACACCGGCCGCCTAGGCGTCCTCGTGCTCGACCGGCCGCCCGCGCGCCCACCCGAACGAGCGTGGGCCACCACCGCGGTCGAAGTCACCGCGCCCGGGCACGTCCACGCAGGGCGCGATGGCGAGGCCGCGATGCTGGCGGCGCCGATGCGCTTCACGATCCATCCCCTCGCGCTACGCGCGCGGATCAGCGCGCGCCACCCCGGCGCCTCACCCTCCGCGCAGCTCGCCACGCTCGATCCGCGGCGACGGACCCCCAACGGTCGCAGCCGCCCAGACCGGCGGTGATCACCCCGATCTCGATCGTGATCCCACCCACGCCGGCGACCCGCGAGAGGCCGCGAGCGCCGCGTCGCTGTCGGACTGGTGCTCGACCTCACCGTTGAGGGTGACCCAGCCGGCGTGACCTTCACGTCGAGCCAGTCGGCGGGAACGCTGTCAACGGACATCAGAGCCTGCAGCGCTGCGCGCCTTGCACGGGTATGTCCCGCGGCGTACGCGCCACCATGCGCCCGCTGTAAAGACGATCTCATCCGCGGACTGCCGCCTTTCCTCGATGCGGTACAGCCGGTCGCGTTCATCCAATCGGGGCGATGCGCGCGCCGCCCGCCGCCGGGAGGATCGGGGAACTCGCACAGCCCGAGGTGAATTGGTGATTTGGGCGATCCTGGCGCTGCTCGGAGTCCCGCTGTGGCTCTGCGCGGTCGGCATCCTGACGGTGGTCGTGCAGAATCGCAAGCTGCGCAAGCGGCACGGTGACATACCCGTGCGCGTGCATCGCCCGGGAAAGAAGCGGTGGTCTCGCAGTCATGCGATTTGGGTCTCGGATGTCTTCGGCTGGCGCGGCAGTCCAGCAGCCTGGCGCGAGGACCTGGTCCAAGTAACGCACGCGACGGTCCGCGCGCCGGACGCCGAGGAACAGAAGAAGCTGCACGGCCTGGGTGAGGACCCGGCGGTCGCGACTCTTACGCTCGCCGGGGGTGAGATCCTCGAGGTAGCTTCCCGCGGCGAGCAGGGCGCGGCGCTCCTCGGTCCGTTCACGGCCATCGCCCCATCCACAGGAGAGGAGTCCCGTGACCGCGACCGAGCGGGCGTTCAAGCCGGGGCAGCGGATTGACATTCCCTCGCTTCCCAACCTGCGCGACATCGGGGGATATGCCACGGCAACTGGGGGGCGTGTCCGCACCGGGCAGCTGTACCGGTCGACAGAGCTCAATCATCTGCAGGGCTACGATCTCGAACGGTTCGCCGAGCTGGGCATCTGCGCCGTGTTCGACATGCGGACGGCCGCGGAGCGACAGGCGGAGCCCGATGTCGTGCCGGAGGGCACCGAGCAGGTCGTCTGCGACGTGCTCAAGGACTCTCAGACCGCGGCGCCCGCTCAGATTCTCAAGGTGCTGTCGGATCCGGCGCTCGCCGAGCAGGTGCTCGGCGGGGGTAAGGCGGTGCAGATGTTCGAGCGAGGCTATCGGGAGATCGTGAGCCTGCCGAGCGCGCTGGGTGCCTATCGGGCGTTCTTTACCGCGGTCGGCCAGGACGCGCACCGGCCGGCGCTCTTTCACTGCACGACGGGCAAGGACCGCACCGGTTGGGCTGCCGCGGCGTTGCTGCTGGTGCTCGGGGTCGCCGAGGAGGACGTGCTGTACGACTACGAGCTGACCAACCGCGATCTGCTGCCCGCCTTGAAGCCGCTGTTCGAGCACTTTCGCGCCGCCGGCGGTGACCCGCGCCTGCTGGAGCCGGTGCTCGGCGTGGACGCCGACTACCTGCGCACCGCCCTCGACGAAATGACGCAGAAGTTCGGATCCATCGAGGCCTACTTCGAGGAAGGGCTCGGCATCGATAGCGACGAACAGGGGGCGCTGCGCGACACGCTCGTCGCGTCATAGGCACGCGCCGTCACCGACCTCGCCGCCGCTCGGCTCGCGCCGCCCGCTCCGCAACCCATGTGGCTGGACACTGCGGTTCCACACCCCGCATGGCCGGCCGCGCTATCGCTTTGGCCTTCACGGAGGAGCAGGATCCCCGCGGACTCCGCGTGTACCCGACGTGCACCACGCGTCGTGGCGACGCGTCGGGAAGGACGTTCGGGACACCGGCGGCGAAGCCCAGCAAGGGATCGTCGCGTGACGACGGGCGGCCCGCATGCCCGTCGGACACCGGGCGGCATCCTTGCGGCTGCTCGGCTCGGGCGGCAGGATGCGAGTCGACCCGCCGACGGCGGGCGATGACCGTGTCCGCACCCCGTCACCCACCCCCTCGCGACGATGGCGATTTCCCTCGCGACGATGGCGATTTCGCGTCGCCGGTGGTCACGGCCACGCGGCTGGCGTTCGGCGCGGTCCGCTTGGGGCTAAGGCCGGTCACAGGGGCCGTCGCGGTCGCTGAGCGTCTGGAGCGCCGCGCACGGGCGGCCGCCGGCGACCTCGCCGGCCGCGCCGCGCTGGCCCTCGTCGATGCCGTGGTCGGCTCCCCCTACACCGAGCGGGCGGTTGACCGCGTGCTGGAGAGCCCGCTCGCCGAGCACGCGGTCGGGCGTGCGGTGAGCGGGCCGCTGGTCGACGCCGCCGCGCGCGACATGGCCGGCCACGCGGTCGTCGAGCGGGTCGCCGAGGAGTTGCTGCGCGCCGGCGTGGCCGACCGCCTCGCGGACCGCATTCTCACCGGCGGGAGCGTCGAGCATGTCGCCGAGCGCATTCTCGAGGGTCCCGAGCTCGGGCGAATTGCCACTCGGCTGGTCGAGAGCCCCGGCGCCGAACGGCTGGTCGCACAAGTCCTCGACAGCCCGGGCGCCGACCAGCTCGTCGCGCGGGCGCTGGACAGCCCGCGCTTCGAGCGGCTCGTCGGCGACGCCCTCGAGAGCCCTGGGGTGGAGCGGCTGGTCATGCGGATCGTCGAGAGTCCGGCGATGGAGCGCACCGTCGGCCAGGTCATCGACAGCCGGCTGCTCGACCAGGTGGTGGCACGGCTGCTCGAGAGCGAGGAGCTCTGGCTGCTCGTCGACGAGATCGCTCAGAGCCCGGCGGTGACGGAAGCGATCACGCAGCAGAGTCTCGGGTTCGCCGACGAGGTCGCAGACGAGGTCAATCAGCGTACGCGGCGGGCTGACGCGATCGCCGAGCGCGTCGCCCGGCGGCTGCTGCGGCGCCGCCCGCGGGTCGAGCCGCCACCGCCGGCGGTGGACGCGCCATGACCGGACCAGACGCCGAAGCACAGCGCCGCGATTACCTGCCGCCCAGACCCACCGCGACGGCGCCGGGCAACGGCGCGGAGAGCCAGGACGCCGCCGCGTACGCAATCGCCGAGGCGCAGGCGCAGGCCGCCGCCGCGCACCCGATCGCCGAGGCGCAGGCTCAGGCCGCCGCCGCCGAGCGCGTCCACGCGCGGACCGGCGCGGCGGAACACGCGGCGCCGGATTACACCGGCCTGGTGACGCGCGCCATCGGGTTCGGCATCGACGCGGTGATCATCGACCTCGCCGCCGTCATCGTCGCCGCGATCGTCGCGCTTGCCTTGAGCCTCTTCAAGGTCCCGTCGAGGATCGACACAGCGCTTGCGGCGCTCGGCGCCGTCCTGTTCATCGCGTGGTCCGGGGCGTACTTCGTGACGTTCTGGTCGACGACCGGCCAGACACCGGGCGCGCGCGTCATGCGCTTCCGGGTGCTCGCCCCCGGTGCGAAGCGCGGTCACATCGGCCCGCGGCGTGCTTTCCTGCGCCTCCTCGGCATGGTCCTTGCCGCGATCCCGCTGCTGGCGGGCTACTTCATGGTGCTCTTCGACGACCGCCGCCGTGGGCTGCACGACCGCCTGGCGCACACCGTTGTCGTCGACGCACCGGACACCGAGACGCCGGTGCGTCGCAGGCGCGCGCGGCGCCAAGCAGCGGCTCCCCATCAGTAGGCGGACCTGCCCCGGATGACGCGCCTTGTCGCCCGCGAGCGGTAGCGCGAACGGGTCGAGCCGGGCGCGGCACTTGCCGCGTCTCAGCGGCGCGCCACTACTGCGTATCGCGGCTGCTTGCATAGGCAGGGCGTGTGCGGCCCGGCCATCACGCGGAATGCTGCGGGCACCACTACTTCGCTGCCCCCGTCGGGGTTCTCGAGTCGTGACCGTTGTCAGCCACCGCCTCTTCGTCGCCGCCCTATCGGTGGCCGCCATGCTTCCAGCGTCCGCGGACGCCGCGACGTGGACGACGCCGATGACGGTGGCGAGCAGCGCCGACGTCCAGTTCCAGCTTGCGATGGGCGCCGACGGCACCGCGGCGCTGACCTGGGCGAGGGCAGGCGCGGTCCGCGCCGCGGTGAAGCGGCCGGGCAAGCCGTGGGGCTCGCCGGTGCGCGTCTCAGACGGGCGGTTCGGGGTCGCTCGGCCGGCCGTCGCGGTCACCGGGCGCGGCGAGGTGATCGTGGCGTGGGCACAGGACGGCACCCCCAACGGACGTTCGGTGCCGATCACGCGCGGGGTGACGGTCCGCGCTCGCGCTCGCGGGGCCTCGGGCCACTGGGGGGCGATTCGCCAGATCGGCACGGCCGGCCACTTCATCGAGGCGGGGATCGACTTGGCGGCCAACGCGCAGGGGGAGACGATCGCCGTGTGGCGCGGGGTCCGCAGGCTGGCCAACGGGAGGACCACCGAGGCGGTCCAGTCGGCCTTCCGCCGGCCCTCCCAGGCCTTCGGCGCCACGCAGACCATCCGCGACGCTGAGAGCGAGCGCGTGACGGTGACCGGCCAGGTCGTCGCGCTCGACAGCCGCGGGACGGCGTATGCCGCCTACAGCGCGGGCACTAAACCCGTGGTGCGGCTGGCTACCCGCTCGCGGGGCGCGTCGGGCTCGTGGCATGCCCCGCGCGATCTCGCCGCGGCGCCGTCGAGCAACCCGGTCATCGACGTGACCGCCGACCGCACGGCGATCGTCGCGTGGCGTGCATCCGAGCTTGACTCCGAGGGCAACGGGATCCAGAGCGGCCTGCTCGACGCCAGGTTCCGCGCGCCGGACGGCACGCTCAGCGCTTCGCAGCGCCTCTCCACCACGCCCACCCGGAACTACCGCCTCGCCATCGCGCCCAGCGGCGAGGCGCTGCTCGCCTGGGTCCCCAGCGCGCCCGACACGGCCGACCTGCGCTACGCCACGCGACCCCCCGGCGGGCCGTTCGGCGCCGCGCAGGTGGTCGCCGGCGTCGCCCCCGCCGGCGACTTCCACGGCGGGCCCGCCGCGCTGGGCGACGGCACCTTCCTCGAGACCTACGCGACCGCCGACCGCGTGCGCGTCATCGCTCGACCGCCGGCCGCGACGTTCGATCCGAGCCCCGAACTCGACACGGCCGGCCTCTACCCACTCGTCGTCGCGGCCGGACAGCGTGCCGTCGCGGCCTGGGTCGTCGCCGAGGGCGACGCGGTGCGGCTCGTCGCATCCGCACGCACCGCGTGAACGGCGAAGGCGCGCACCCGACCGGAAGCGCGCAGCGCGAGATCATGGCCCGCCAGCGGTTCCGCGGCGCCGAGTGACGCGCACCGGCTTGGCGAAGGTTCATCGCGAGGCTCGCGATGGACGGTCGCGTGGTCAGGCTCGATCTGCTGCGTCGAGCCACCGTCTCAGCGCATTGCGGCCGGCCAGCGTGAGCTCGCCGTCGGTGGTCATCCAGTCGCGAACTCGGAGCTCTCGGACGAGCCTAAGCGCGTCGCTGGGCCCAGGGCCCTCGCCTTGGGCGGCGAGCGCGCTCGTTCCTGGCTCGACCCTCCAGCGGCCGGAGTCGAGTGCCGCCAGCGCCAGTCCTTGTTCGGTGGTTGGAAGATCCAGCGGATACGGTCCGGCGCTTCGCAGCGGATCCTCGCCGGCCGGGCGTCCCTGCGCCGGGCGGTCTGCATGAGCCGGCCCGTCTGCCCACGCCTCGCCAGCCCCGAACGGCGCATTCCCGATCGCGTCGCCCTGCGCGCGCAGCCACCCGCCCAGCTCATCGATCCATCGCCGCGCGCGCTCGGCCTCCGCGCTCGCGGCTCGCGCGATCTCGTCGACATCGATCTGGGAGAGGCGCTCGAGCGCTCGGCTCACTTCATCGGCCAGCACCCGCGCGACGTCCTCGAAGCTGTCGCGTTCCGGGTCATCGTCAGTCATGAGCCGATCATCGCAGGCGGTCCTAGTGCCTCGGTGAAGCGGGCGTGGTCGAGCACAGGTTGCGTGAGTGTCGCTGTGTCAGAGAACTCTCAAGAACCGGGCTTAGGTTGCCGGCCATGTGGACGACGCTGACGTTGCTCGATAGCACGGGTGTGGCGGGCGGGCGGGGTGCGTCGATGGCTCGCGATGAGGGTGAGGCGCGGGAGCTGAATGCGAGCGCGGCCGTCTTGGAGGCGCTGGCGCTGAGCGTCGCGCCGGCGTTCGATGCGGTCGGGATCGCCGTGCTGCGGATGGCCAGCGAGCGCTACCGGGGGTCGAGCGCGGACGCCAGCTCGCTGGCGATCGCCGATCACGACTTTCACAGCCGGCTCGTGGAGCGCTGCGGGAACGAGCGGTTGCTCGCCACGCTGGAGCCGATCCGCGAGGCGCTCTACCGCTGGCAGGCGCGCGTCAACCCGGATCCCGACGAGGTCGCGCGCGCCGCCGACGAGCACGAGGCGATCGTCGACGCGCTGGCCGCCGACGAGCACCTCACGGCCGCCCAGCTCGTGCGCGAGCACGTGGCCGGCGGGCTGCCGGTGCTGCTCAGCGCGGTCGACCGGCGCTGAGCCGGGTCCCGTCGAGGCAAGGCTCGTCCTAGACTCGAAGGCCGATGTCGCCCATGACAGTCCTCCTCGTCGACGACGACGCGTCGATCCGGCGGATGCTCGAGCGGACGCTGGCAGCCGAGGGCTACGACATTGCCGCGGTCGCCGATGGCGGCGCGGCGATGGCGGCAGTCGAGCGGTGGGTGCCCGACGCGATCGTCCTCGACGTCGCCATGCCCGGCCTCGACGGCCTGTCGGTGACCCGCCGGCTGCGCGGCAAGGGGCTGGCCGTGCCGATCCTGCTGCTCACGGCCCGTGATGCGCTCGAGGAGCGGGTCGCCGGACTCGACGCCGGCGCCGACGACTACCTCGTCAAGCCGTTCGAGGTGCACGAGCTCACGGCGCGCCTGCGCGCGTTGTTACGCCGCAACCGCCCGCCGGCGGAGCAGCTCGCGTACGGCGACGTCGTGCTCGAGCCAGCGACCGGAACGGCCGTGCGGGCGGGCCGGGACCTCGAGCTCACCCGTCGCGAGGCCGAGCTGCTCGAGCTGCTGCTGCGCAACCCGCGCAGCGTCGTCACGCGCGAGCTCGCGCTCGAGGAGGTCTGGGGCGGCGCGGGCGAGGCGAGCCTCAACGTCGTCGACCGCTACGTCGCCTACCTGCGGCGCAAGCTCGGTGAGCCACCGCTGATCCAGACCGTCCGGGGCCTGGGCTTTCGGCTCGACGGAGCGTGAGAGTCGCGGGGCCGAGTGAGAGGGCGGCGCGGGCGAGAGTGAGCGAGGCGGGACCGAGCGAGGCGGCGGCGGAGCCGAGCGAGATCGCGGCGCGGCCGAGCGACGAAGCGGCGGCGTCAGGCGCCAGCGCGGCGTCGCGGGCCGTGCGATCCGTGTGGCGTCGGCGGCCGCAGACGCTGCGTGTCCGCATCGCGGCCGCCGCCGCCGCCGCGATCGTCGTGGCAGTCGCCGTGCTCGGCGTGGCGGTCGTTGCGCGCCTCGACGATCAGCTCGAGGGCTCGCTTGACCGTACGCTGAAGGAGCGCGCGGTCGAGGTCGCGCGGCTCTCCGCCTCGACGCCGGCGCTCCTCACCCAGCCCGGCGCGCTCGAGGGCCGACTGGGCGGCAGCGCATTGTTCGTGCAGGTCGTCGACCGCCACGGACGGATCGTCGCGCGATCGGGCGGGCTCGGCAGCCGCGTGCTGCCGCAAGATTCCGTGGCGCGCAGCGCGCTGAAGGACCGGCGCGCGGCGTACGGCGACGACTCGCTCGGCGCCGAGCCGATCCGCGTCTACGCCGCGCCGCTTGGCGAGCTCGGCCGGGGCGCCGCCGCAGGCGGCGCGGTCATCGTCGCCGGCACCACCGCCGAGAACCGCGACACGCTGAGCACGACCCGCGGCTTCGTCATGCTCGTCGCGATCGCCGCGGCGCTCCTGGCCGCGCTGCTCGCCGCGCTGCTGGCCCGCCGCGCCCTCAGACCACTCGCCCGCCTGTCGGCCGGCGCGCGCGCCATCGAGCGAACGGGCGACGCCTCGGAGCGCCTTTCCGCGCCCAGCCAGCGCGACGAGGTGGGCGCCCTCGCCGAGACCCTGAACGCCATGCTCGCCTCCCTCGAGCGCGCCCGCGAGGCCGAGCGGCGATTCGTCGGCGACGCGTCCCACGAACTGCGCACGCCGCTGACCGCGCTGCGCGGCAACGTCGCCTACGTGACCGGCCACGGCGCCGACGATGCGGTCCTCGCCGACATCGAGGCCGACGTCGCTCGCCTCAACAGCCTCCTCGACGACCTGCTGGCGCTGGCGCGCGAGGATGCGGCCGCCCCGGCGCGCGGCGGCGAGCCCGTCGACCTCGTCGACGTCGCCTTCGACGCGGCCGAGGCGGACCCGGGCGAGAACACGATCGTGCAGGGCGGCCATGGCACCGCCATCGTCGAGGGTGAGCGGCCCGCGCTCGCCCGCGCGCTCGGCAACCTCGTGCACAACGCGCGCAAGCATGGCCCGGCGAACGGCCGCATCACGATTACCGTCAACGCGAACCGTGAGCGCGCCTCGGTGACCGTCGCCGACGAGGGCGACGGGCTCGAGGGCGATGAGGCGGCGCACGCCTTCGAGCGCTTCTGGCGCGGCCCGCACGCCGGTGGCGAGGGGTCCGGCCTCGGATTGGCGATCGTCCGGGCGATCGCCGAGCGCCACGGCGGCGGCGTGAAGGTCGACGGCGCGCGGTTCACGATCGACCTCCCGCGCCTCACGGATCTCTCAAGGACCGGCCGTACAACGGCGCCATGAGATTGCCCAGCACCCCCCGAAAGCGCGTCTACGCGGTCGTCGCGGCGGTGGCCGTCCTCGCCGCCGGCGGCGGCATCGCCCAGGCCGCTCTGAAGCTATCCGACAACGGACCCAAGCCACCAAGCCGGCCGCTCGCGCAAGCAGTGCTGACAGCGTTGCAGGCGCCGAAGGTCCAGGGCGTCACCGCGAGCATCCGGCTCACCAACAACCTGCTCCCCGCCGGTTCGCTCCCCAAGGGCGTCTCCTCACCGCTGGCCGCGGGCGGCGATGGGCAGCTCTGGCTGAGCGGCGACCATCGCGTGCGCATCGATCTGCACACGACCACCGGCGACGTCCAGTTGGTCTACGACGGCAAGCGCGCGAGCCTCTATGACCAGAGCTCGAACACCACGTACACGATCCCGGTGCCGGCCGCGACGGCGAAGGCCGGCCGCGATCACACACTGCCCTTCGGTGACCTCCAGCACGGCCTTGGCGCGCTGCTGCGCTTCTGGAACCTCTCCGGCGCCAAGCCGACCACGACGGCCGGGCGGCCGACCTACACGGTGCGCATCTCGCCGAAGGACGATGGGGGTCTCCTCGGTGCCGCCGAGCTTGCTTGGGACGCCGAGCATGGCGTGCCCCTGCGCGCTGCCGTCTACGCGCAAGGCAGCTCCGATCCCGTCCTCGAGATCGCCGCAACCAAGGTCGCGTACGGGCCAGTCAAGGCTTCGGACCTCGCCGCCACGCCGCACCCGAAGGCAAGGACGGTCGAGATCAACCCCGACGACCTCGCCGCCAAGAGCCACGCGACCGGGGTTACCGGCTTCGCCGCGGTGGAGCGCCGCCTCGACTTCCGCCTCGCGGCCCCCGATCAGCTCGCCGGCCTGGCGCGCAAGCGGGTCGAGCTCGTGGACCTCGACGGCACGAAGGGCGCGATGAGCATCTACGGCAGCGGCCTAGGCACGATCGCGGTCTTCCAGTACCGCACGGCGGACGGGCATGCCAGCCTCGACAACCTCAACCTTCCGGAGGTCAACATCGACGGCCGCACGGGCAAGGAGCTCGCAACCGCGCTCGGCACGGTCGTCAGCTTCGAGCGCGGCGGCGTCGCCTATCTGGTCGCCGGACTGGTGCCGCCCGCGTCGGCCGAGAACGCGGCGCGCGGGCTGGGCTGAGCCTCAGCCCGCGGCGGCGGCGGCGGCCGGCTCGGCCACGGAGCGCTGGGACTCCCGGAGCAGGAGCACGACCGCGCACCGAGGACCTCGGGGGCCTACGCCGGCGGCGCGAGCGCTTCGGCGAGTTTGTCGAGCATGCGCTGCTCACCTTCGCTCACGCGGACGGCGTGGAAGCCGAGGAATCCGCCCTCCTTGGCCGCGTTGGCGGCCTCTTGCGCGGCGTCCTTGAGCCAGGCCCGGAAGGCCTCGGCGTCTTCCGGACTCGCCTTGGCGGAGACGATGGCGTTGGCCGCCGCGAGCTCTTCGAGGATCTCCTGGCCGGCCAGCGCACCTTTGGCCTTGAAGTCGCCCAACGGGTTCTTGCGCGCCTTGGCCTCCGCGGCCACCTCCTCGGCCAGGGCCATGACGAGCTCGCCCCGATCGCCCTGCGCGGCCGGGCCGGTCACGGTCCTCAGCGTGGCCGCGGTCTCCTTGACCAGCTCAATCGGGCCGCCGGGATCGGACAGCGAGATCGCCATTCCCGCGACAAACGGCGCGCGCTTGAGTCGCGTCCAGTCTTCCTCGGTGAAATCGGTCTTGCCAGTCATTCAGCCTCCTCGGCTGCGCTTGCGCGTCGGAGTCTGTCAGCACAGAGCGGACGACGTGCGTCCCACGAGCAGTCTCGGGTGTGCTCTCTTGCTCGTCGTGCCATGCGAGAGCGCGCGGCCCGACCGAGTGCCGCGTTGTCGGGAGTTCGAGTCCCTCCTCCGGCATGGCAGAGCTGATCACCACGGGACACCGAGCTCCTCCGCCCGCACGAGCTGTTCGCTCTGAGCCGGACCGAGCGCGGGTTAGCGCCCGGCCTCGTCGACCGCTGCGCGGAGGTCCTTCATCAGCATCTGCAGGTTCAGCGGGTCGGTTGGCGACGCCTCGAACCCGTGGCGTTCGTAGAAGTCACGGGCGTCGGCATCGAGCGCATGCACGAGCAGCACGCGGATGCCAACCGACTCAGCGGCACTCAGTGTTCGCAGCATCGCGTCGCGCAGCAACCACGCGCCGATCCCTCGGCCCTGCACGCTGACGTCGACCGCCAGGCGCGCGAGCAGCGCCGCGGGCATGGGGTGGCGCGGCATGCCCTTGGCGGCGCGAGTGGTCGCCTCTTCGCGCGCGATCGAGGCGGCGGTTAGCGCGTGGTAGCCGACGACGCGCTGCTGCTCCGCGTCGACAACGACGAACGTCCTGGCCGACCCGGCGGCAGCCGCGTGCGCTGCGTGCCTCGTGAGCCAGACGTTCAGCGACTCGACGCCGCAGTCGAACTCCTCGAGGTCGTGGCCAGGGGCGAGCGCCTCTGGCTCGCCGAAGCGCGCCACCTACTCCGGGCGAGGACGACGCAGCAGGTCCACGACCGCCGGCTTCACCTCTGCCGGCCGATCGAGCGCCGTAGCGAACGCCTTCCAAGCCTTCGGATCGAGCACGAACTGCGTGCGGTCAGCGAGGATCATCTCCGCGCGCTCCCGACCGCTCGTGACCAGGAACTCCGAGACCGACTCCCCCACGACCGCGGCCGCCTCCCGGAAGAGGTGATCGTCGGACGGCGAGACGCGAAGGTTGCGTCGTGATGTCTTGGTGGCTGGCATGGCGCTTCAAACGGAGTCTAGCCGACTGTACTCACGCTGTGTGTACACGGGATCATCGCCGATGAGGCCGGTCGCTTGAGTACTGGGCCAGCCCGGGGCCACTTCGACCGGCCCTGTCACGTGTGGCATCCGTCACAGAGCGCCGCATCGAAGGAATAGAGCCGCCGCACCGCCCGTCCGTTCGATCGGAAGGTGTTTGCAGAAGCGCTCCCCACGACTGACCCATGCGCGATCCGGAGGTCGAGCTCGATGGCTGACAGCAGCGCCTCGCTCACCGAAGCCGTCGACGTCCTGGTCGTCGGCGCTGGCCATGCCGGCCTGGCGATTTCCGCCATGCTGACCGACGCGGGCCGGGAGCACGTCGTCGTCGACGGCCGCGAGCGCCTCGGCGGCGGCTGGCAGGATCGCTGGGACGAGTTCACGCTTGTCACGCCGAACTGGACGTCCTCGTTCCCCGGATGGGCGTACGACGGCGCGGATCCCGACGGCTTCATGGGACGCGACCAGATCGCGGCGCGCGTCGCCCGATATGCCGAGGCGGTGAAGGCGCCGGTCGCGCTGGCGACGGAGGTTCGGCGGCTGACCCCACTCGATCGCGGGGGGTTTCGCGCCACGACCAGCCGGGGCGAGCTGTCGGCTCGGCAGGTCGTGGTGGCGACCGGGAGCTACCACACCCCTCGCGTTCCACCCTTGGCCGACGGCATCTCCCACCGCGTCACGCAGCTGCATTCGCACGACTACCGCAACGAAGGCGCGCTGCCCGACGGAGCCGTGCTCGTCGTCGGCTCCGGCCAGACCGGGCTCCAGCTCGCCGAGGAGCTGTTCGAGGCCGGCCGGCGCGTCTTCATCGCGGTCGGGTCCGCGGGCCGCGTTCCGCGTCGCTACCGCGGTCGCGACATCTTCGGCTGGCTCTTCGACGTCTTGCGCCACGGCGCCCGGCACGGCGCGACGCTCCCGATCGCCGAGCAGCTCCTCGACGGGCGCCGCAAGTTCAGCGCGATGCCCGCGCTCACTGGACGCAACGGCGGCCACGACACCAACCTCCGTCGCTACGCCGCCGACGGCATGACGCTCGCCGGCCGCCTGACCGGCGCCGACGGCGAGCTCGTCACCTTCGCCGGCGACCTCGGCCTCAACCTCGACCGTGCCGATCGCTTCTTCGACGAGCGCTTCCGCGGCGTGATCGACACCTTCATCGAGCGGGCGGGCATCGACGCGCCGCCCGCCGAGGACGTCGCGATCGTCCATCAGCCGGCGGACCTGACTGAGCTGAACCTGCTGAGCGCCGGGGTCTCGACGATCATCTGGGCCACCGGGTACGGCCTCGACTACGGCTGGATCGACGCGCCGATCCTCGACGAGCTCGGCTACCCGCGCAACGACCGCGGACTCTCGCCGATCCCCGGGCTGTACTTCCTCGGCCTCCTGTGGCAGCACTCGCAGGCGTCGGCCTCGCTGGTCGGGCCCGGGCTCGACGGTCCCCACCTGGCGGAGGCGATGCAGAGCCGCGCCCGTCGCGCGCCCGGACGCGGCCGAGCGCGCGCGGCGTGATCAGCGGGTCGAGAGCTCCAGTCCGTCCTGCGACAGATGCCGGCGCGCGGCGACGAGGCCCCCGCCGATCGAGCTCCCGCAATCCGCGCAGCGCCACAGGTTCTCGGGCACCTCGTAGCGCAGCGGCCGGTAGCACGTGAAGTGCCAGCCGTGCTGGCCGTTGCGCAGCATGCGCGGCGCGAAGCACAACGGGACTGCGTATTGCAAGGTATGTGCGCTGGGCATCGGTGACGCGGTCCTCCTTGATCGCGCTCAGGTGCCAGCTACAGAACGTTTACAGCGACCGGAACTTTCTCCGAGATCGGGTCGGCTGCGGCGAACGCGCCCGCTTGACCGCGCACGTTGCGGGTGCTACGTAAACTTCGTCCCACATGAGCCAGGCCGCCAGGCGTCACCGCATGAGTGACGCGGAGCGGTACCAAGCGGTGACCGCCGCGCGAGAGCGTTTTCTCGCCGGGGACGACCGCGTTCGGGGGATCCGACCCGAGGTGGCCACGTCTTGGTATCGCTGCCGCGAGCAGTACCACGTGGATCCGACTCTGCGTATAGCGCCCCCTGCGTCGGCGCAGGACGAGCCGTCGGGCGAGCACACGCTCGAGCACGAGATCGTGTTCGCCCAGCTCGGTGGCGCGGCGGCGTCGATCGCGACCGAGGCCGACACGGTCGGTGGCGTCGTGACGGTGACCGACGGCACGGGTCGCATCCTCAGCGTCCAAGGCGACAGGGACACGCTGCGCCGCGCGCGCGAGAGCAACATGGCTCCGTGGTCCTGCTGGTCGGAATGGGCGACGGGGACCAACGGCATGGGCACCGCGCTCGAGGCCCCGGGACCGGTGCTGATCACCGGGCCCGAGCACTGGTGCACGGGCTTCCACGAGTGGGTGTGCGCCGGCGTGGCCGTTCGCGACCCCGTGACCGACGAGCCGATCGCGGTCCTCGACGTCTCGACGTGGCGCTCCAACATCCCCGCGCAGGCGGCCGTGTGGCTGTCCAAGGCGGTGGGCGGCGCGCGCGCGATCCTGCGCCAGCACGCGCACGACAGCGGCGCCGAGCTGGCCGCGGCCTTCACCGAGGCGGGCGCGCGGTCCGGACCGGCGCTCGCTGCCCTGGACGCGAGCGGCAAGGTCGTCATCGCCGACGAGGAGGCCAGCCTTCTGCTCGGTGTCCCCGCGCGCGTGCCGGCGCTCGACCCAGCGGTGCGGTGGCGCCCCGCCCTCGACCTCGGCCGGCTGGCCCGTCACGCCGCGAAGCACGCGCGCGCAGACCACGACTGGGTCGGGTCGACGCAGATCGTGACCGGGCTCACCAGCGAGCCGTGCCGCCTGACCTTGCGCCCGGTCTTCCTCGCCGACCAGCCGATCGGGACGCTCGCGATGTTCGGCGCCGAGAGCGGCGACCCGATCGAGCACGAGGCGCCCGGGCACGGACTGGCCGCGCCGGCGCGCATCGTGGGGCTCAGCGGCGAGCGGATGGTCCTGCTGCGCCGGCCCGAGGTCCGCTTCGCGGAGGCCGACGGCAACGACGTCTGGCTCGTCACCGACGAAGGGCGCCTGCAAGCCGCGGTGCGTGGCATCGACAAGCTCGAGGAGGAGCTCGCCGGCAGCGAGTTCCTGCGCGTGCACCGGCGCTTCCTCGTCAACCTGAGCTGCGTGCGCGCGGTCGAGCGCGGGGCGCGGGGCGAGCTGTCGTTGATCATGGACGGCTCCGCGCGCGAGCCAGTGCCCGTCTCGCGCCGCAACGTGCCCGCCGTCAGGCGCGCGCTCGGCCTCTAGACGCGCGCCGGCCGCTTCATCGTGCGGTAGACGACCTCGTCCGTCTGCGCCGGCTCGCGCGCCGCGACGACGCGGTGGTGATGCGGCGAGAACTTGCAGACCGGGTCGGTGGCGGCGGCGTCGCCCGCGAGCCGCAGCGCCTGGCAGCGACAGCCGCCCCAGTCGATCTCCTGGCGCCCGAGTGGGCACCTCCGGCACGGCTCCTGCATCCAGTCCGTCCCGCGGAAGCGCGCGAACGCGTCGGACTCGCTCCAGATCCACTCCAGCGGATGGTCGCGGACGTTGGCGAGCTCGAGCCCCGGGATCGTCGACGCGGCCTGGCACGGCAGCACGTCGCCGTTGGGTGCGATGACCATCGCCGTCCGGCCCCAGCCGCCCATGCACGGCTTGGGCAGCTCCTCGTAGAAGTCCGGGAGCACCCAGAGGACGTCGACCTTGGGCCCGACCCGCTCGCGGAAGCGCCCGACCGCCTCCTCGGCGCGCTGGAGCTGCTCCGACGACGGCATGAGCGCGTCCTGGTTGGGGACCGCCCAGCCGTAGTACTGCGTGTTGGCGAGCTCCAGTCGCTGGGCACCGAGGTCGAGCGCCAGATCGAGCAGCTGCTCGATGCGGTCGAGGTTCTGGCGGTGCAGGACGCAGTTGATCGTCAGCGGGAAGTCGAGCTCCTTTGCGACCCGCGCCGCGGCGATCTTCTTCTCGAATGACCGGTTCCCGGCGATCCGGTCGTTGTCCTCGGGGTCCGGGCTCTGGATCGAGACCTGCACGTGATCCAGTCCCGCGGCCTTCAGCGCCTGCGCGCGCTCGCGCGTGAAGAGCGTCCCGGCGGTGATGAGCGACGAGTACAGGCCGGCGTCGCGCGCGCCGGCGCACAGCTCGACGAGGTCGCGGCGCAGCATCGGCTCGCCGCCCGTGAGCGCGAGCTGCAGGACGCCGAGCGCGCGCGCCTCGCCGAACGCGCGGATCCAGTGCTCGGTCTCGAGCTCGTGGCGGTACGTCTCACCGCCGATGTCGAGCGGGTTCGAGCAATATGGGCAGTGCAGCGGGCACTGGTAGGAGAGCTCGGCGATCAGCGTCGACGGCCTAGCCAGCTGCATCGACCAGCAGTCCTCTCTGCGCCATGGCGTCGACCAGCTCCACGATGTCGTCGCGGAGGTCGGCGCCGCCGTAGCGCCCGGAGAGCGCGCCGACGATGTCGTCGAGCGAGCGCTCGCCGTCGCAGAGCTCGAGCACTTCGGCCGCGGTGGGATTGAGGCGCACGACGCCCTCGGGGATCAGCAGCACGTGCTCCTCGCGCACGTCGTCGTAGCGCAGGCGCGCGCCGGTGACCAGGCGCGGGCGCGTCATGCCACCTCCTCCGGCGGCTGCGTGTCGCCGCGCTCGATGGCGTCGAGCTGCGCCCACAGCATCTCGGTCTTGAACCGCAGCGCCGCCACGGCGGCGTCCTGCTGCTCGCGCGTCCGGCAGCGCTCCACGGTGAGGTCGAGCGCGTACTGCGCGTCGCGCGGCGCCTGCACGAGCCGCGTGCGGAAGTACTGAAGGCCCGCGGGGTCGATCCACGCGTAATGGCGCTCGAGCGCCTCGAGCCGCACGAGGATCGCGGCCGGCCCGAAGAGCTCGGTGAGCGACGACGCGACGGCCTCGATCCACGGCTTGCAGCGCGCGAAGCTCACATAGGCGTCGACCGCGTAGCGCACCCCGGGCAGGACACGCCGCTCCGACAGCAGTTCGTCGCGCGCGACGTCGAGCGCCTCGCCGAGCCGCAGCCACGACTCGATGCCGCCCGTTGCCTGCCCGGTGCCGTCGTGGTCGACGATGCGCTGGATCCACTCCCGCCGGACCTCGACCTCGGGGCAGTTGGCGAGGATCGCCGCGTCCTTCAGCGGAATGCACTTCTGGTAGTAGAAGCGGTTGGCGACCCAGCGCTGCAGCTCCTCGCGACTGAGCTCGCCGGCGTCCATGCGCCGGTGGAAGGGATGCAGATTGTGGTAGCGCGTTCCCTGCGCGCGCAGGCGCGCGACGAACTCGTCGGTGGTCACAGGTGGACCTCGAGGCCATCGTAGGCGACTTCGACGCCCGCGCGGACGACCTCCTCGCGCTCGGGAGAGTCCTCGAGCAGGATCGGGTTGGTGTTGTTGATGTGGACGAGCGCCTTGCGCGGCCGCGCCAGGCCGGCAAGCGCCTCGAGCGTCCCGCCGGGCCCCGAGAGCGCCACGTGGCCCATGTCGTGCGCGGAGCGGGTCGAGATGCCGAGCCGGGCCAGCTCGTCGTCGCGCCAGAACGTCCCGTCGACGAGCACGAGGTCGCTTGCGGCCAGCCGGGAGAGCACGCGATCGTCGAGCCGGGCGAGCGCGGGCACGTAGCTCACGACGCCGCCGCCGGCGCGATCGCGGAAGACGAGGCCGCTCGCCTCGTCGTCGCCGACGTCGAACGGCTCGACGTCGACGCTCGACTCGTGCAGCGCAGTGGCGCGCCCACGCTCCAGCGTCTCCCACTCGACGCCGCAGAAGCGCTCGAGCATCCGCAGGACGGTCTCCCGCAACGCGCGCTCGACGCCCGCCTCGCCGAAGACGCGCACCGGCGCCGCCGACTCGCGCAGGAGCAGCAGGCCCGCCGTGTGATCGATCTCCGCGTCGGTCAGCAGCACGCCCGCGATCGGTGGCGCCCGGACGCCGTCGCCGCGCCGCGGCGTGAGCGTCTCGAGCTGCTGGCGCGCGTCGGGCGAGGCGTTGACGAGGAACCAGGGCCCCTCGTCCCCGCGGATCGCCAGCGACGACTGCGTGCGGGGTCGCGCTCGAACACCCGCACGCGCGGCCTCGCACGTGCCGCAGTGGCAGTTCCACTGCGGGAACCCTCCGCCGGCCGCCGAGCCAAGGACGCGAACGCGCACGTGGCCCGGCTTCAAGCCCCTACCGGTGGTGCAGGTAGGAGGTGACCTCGGAGCACAACTCGACGAACTCAAACTTCGGCTTGACCCACGTCATCAGTGCCTCCTGATTAGAGTGCAAGTGGACAAAATTCTAGCGAAGGAACCGGCATGGCGGCCGTCACACAATGCACGTCGAGGTAACCGCGGCCGACCCCACCACGATCGCGGCCGATCTCGTCGCAGCCGCGGTCGGGCCGGGGGCCGCGCAGCTTGGTGCGCCGGAGCGCGCGGCGGCGGACGCCGATCCGGTCGCGATGGTGTACACGGATCGCGCCCCGCTCGCCGTCGTGGCGCTCGAGCCCGGCGTCGACGGCGTGCGGACCGCCGCGGCGCGGGCGGTGCGAGCGTGCCGCGGGGGCGGAACGGTCGCGTGGGCGCTCGACCCGTCCCTGCCCGTCCCCGTCGAGGCGCAGGTCGGCGCGCTCGCCGAGGGCGCCGTCATCGGCGGCTACGACGCTCGCCGCTGGCGCAGCGGCGAGCCGCCGCGCGGCGTCGAGCGCTTCGTCATCTGCCGCTGCGGCGAGGACCTGGCCCCGGTGGCCGGGCGCGCCGCGCTCGTCGCGCGCTGGACCAACGCCGCCCGCGAGCTCGTCGACGCGCCGCCCAACATCGTCTCCCCCGCCGGGCTCGCCGAGCGCGCGGCGGCGCTCCCGGGCCTGCGAGTCGAGACCGTCGACCCCGTCGAGGCCGGGCTCGGCGCCCTCGCCGCCGTGGGCGGCAGCAGCCCCGCCCGTCCGCTGCTCATCGTGCTCCGCCACGAGCCGTCCGGCGCGCCCGATGCGCCCCGGCTCGGCCTGGTCGGGAAGGCCGTCACGTTCGACACCGGCGGCTACTTCCTCAAGCCGCAGCACGACATCGTCCGCCAGAAGGGCGACATGGCCGGCGGCGCGGCGGTGGTGGCCGCGCTGGGCGCGATCGCCGAGCTCGGGCTCCCGCTGTCGGTCACCGGCGTCGTGCCCGCCTGCGAGAACATGCTGAGCGGCAGCGCGATCCGGCCGACCGACGTGATCCAGACCGCCGCCGGGCTCACCGTCGAGGTCACGAACCCCGATGCGGAGGGGCGTTTGATCCTCGCCGACGCGCTCTGGTGGGCGCGCCGCGACGGCGCGACGCACCTCGTCGACCTCGCCACCCTGACCGGCGCGGTGCGCGCGGGGATGGGCGATGTCTACGCCGGCGTCTTCGCCACGGACGACGCGTGGCGCGACACCGTCGTCGAGGCCGGCAACACCGCGGGGGACCTCGCCTGGCCGTGGCCCCTCCACCCGCGCTATCGCTCCCTGATCGAGTCGACCGTGGCCGACCTGCGCAACACCGCCGGGAAGAGCTTCGGCTTCCCGATCATCGCCGCGACGTTCCTTCAGCAGTTCGCCGGCGAGGGACCGTGGGCGCACGTGGACATGCTCGGCACCGCGCTGCTCGACGAGGATCGCGGCGACGCATTCGGTCGCGGCGCGACCGGCTACGGCGTGCGCATGCTCGTCGAGCTCGCAACGCGGATGGCCGAGTGACGTCATGCCCGTGGCCCCAGGACGGCGGCCATCACGACGAGCGCCACGCCCGTCAGGAGATCGGGCCGGATGCGGATCACGTGGGCGGCCGCTCGCCCGACCTGGAGCCCGACCAGCGCCATCACGAACGTGCAGAGGCCGAAGAGCGCGGGCGCGAGCCATGGTGTGACCCCGAGCAGGCCCAGGCTCGCGCCGGCGACGACGTTGTCCAGGCTCAACGGCACGAGCAGGCCGAAGATCGCCCACGGTTGATCCATCTCCGGCGCCGGCGTTCGCCACGCCCGAATGACGAGATACAGACCGTAGAGGCCCAGCGCGATCGCCCCCACGTACTCGCCGGTGGAGCCGATCGCCTCGCTCGAGTAATGCCCGATGATGATGCCCACCAGCGGTGCGACGCCATCCCAGAACCCGAACATGGCGGCAACCTGCACGCAACGCCGCCGCGTGGGCTGAAGCGCCCCGAGCGCGATCGCCGTCCGGAAGTTGTCCAGACTGAGAGTGAATCCGAGGACGAGAAGACTGCCGACCATAGGCTTACTGTGAAAGCAGCTCGCGATCTACCACGCCCTTTTCGGACGTGGCAGATCGCTCATGACTCTTCCTGTTAGTCGGGCAGCGCGAAGGCGAACAGCGCGCTCCCGTGGGAGGACCCGAGCATCTTGGGCAGGAAGCCCTCGGCCCAGCCGCCCCAGCCGCTTGGCGCGACGACGTACTGCTTACCGTCGATGCTGTACGACGAGGGGCTGCTGTGGTGGCCGCTGCCGCACTGGAACTGCCACAGCAGGTCACCGGTCTCGGCGTTCCACGCGTTGAACTCGCCGGTGGGCTCCCCGCCGAACACGAGATCGCCGCCCGTGGCCAGCAGCGACGAGCACATGCACGTTTCGTTCGTCCAGCGCCAGCGCTCCTGAGCGGTGCGCGGATCGTAGGCGCTCACGTACCCGGTCTGGTCCTCACCGTCCACTGCGACGCCGGCGCCCCAGTACGGGATGCTCTCCTTGAACTCCCTGCGCCGCCGCGTGGCCGTCGCGCCGACGTCCTGCACCGGGACGTAGAGGAGCTCCGTCCTCGGGCTGTAGCAGGCGTGCGTCCATTCCTTCGCGCCGGCGGGTCCCGGCCAGAAGTGGACGGGGTCACCCTCCGCGTCCGGGAACCGCAGCGGTGTCACGTTGCCCTTCTCGTCGACCTCACCCCAGTCGATGCGGTCGACGAACGGCGCCACGCGGACCGCCGACATGTCGGTGCGATCCAGGATGTAGAGGAACCCGTTCTTGTCGAAGTGCGCCGCCAGCTTCTGCCCGTCGAGGTCGAACAGGAGGTGCTCCATCACGGAGTCGTAGTCCCACAGGTCGTGCGGGGTGTACTGGAAGTGCGCCTTGATCTGCCCGGTGTCGGCGTCAACCGCGACCCCTGAGTCGGTGAAGAGGTTGTCGCCCTCGCGCACCCCGCCGTCGAAGTCGGGGCAGGGGTTGCCGGTCCCGTAGTACAGGAGGTTCAGGTCCGGGTCGTAGGAGGGAGTGATCCAGCAGTTCGCGCCGCCGCGCTGCCAGGCCTCGCCGTCGTCCGGCCAGGTCTCCGAGCCGGGCTCGCCCGGCTTGGGGATCATGTAGCAGCGCCACACGCGCTCGCCGGTCTCCAGCTTGAACGCGTCGGTGTGGCCGCGCGAGCCGAACTCGCCGCCGGAGCTGCCGACGATGACCATGTCCTTGACGATCAGCGGGGCGACCGTGGCGCTCTCGCCGGCCCGGACGTCGCCGTACACCTGATCCCAGACCTTCTTGCCGGTCTCGGCATCCAGGGCGATGATGTGGGCGTTGAGGGTGGTCATGAAGACCTTCCCCTCGGCGACGGCGACCCCGCGGTTGACATTGCCGCAGCACAGCGACACGTCGAACGGGGACGCGTGCCTGTAGCGCCATAGCTCGGACCCGGTCGCCGCGTCGAGCGCCCAGCACTGGCCGTCCCATCCGGAGACGAACATGACTCCGTCGACGACCAGCGGGGAAGCCTCAAAGGCGTACGTCGTTGCGCCCGACCGCAAGCCCAGATTGCCCGCCTGGAACACCCATTCCGGCTTGAGCTTGCCGACGTTGCTCGCGTTGATCTGGTCCAGCGGGCTGTAGCGGTTCGCGTCGTAGGCGCCGTAGTAGGTCAGCCAGTTCTGCGGTTCGTCGCGGGCGTTGAGAATCCGCTCGAAGTTGACGCCCTTGGCCGCCGGCGGTGCCTTGCCGGGCGACATGCTCAGGGCGGCGTAGGGGATGGCGGTTCCTGCGTCTACGTACTCGGTTGCCATCTAGTGCTCCTTTCCAACGGTGAGCCGGGGATCGATTACGGTTGCGGTTGGGGCGGGCGATCGAGACGCGCCTCGGACGGCACGTCGCCGCTCACGACAATCGCCCCCGTCAGGCCCCGACCCTCGTCGTTGCCCGTCGTGGAGCCGTACCAGTAGTACCCCGGCCCGTCGAGCTCGAGGATCGCAGTGCCCTTCGAATGGTTCACGAGCCAGATGAACTGGGAGTCGCCATTGCTCGGCAGGACCGCGCAATGGGTGTTCTTGTCGTCATTGATGAGCGTGAGCTCGATCGTGCCCCCATGCGGCACGATAAGGACCCCGGGGTCGTAGACGAGTTCGTCCTCGGGGATTCGGATGGTGGCGCGCATGACGCCGTCGGAACCCTCCTCAGCCTGTCCGACGTTGCCTCGCCCAAGGATGCGACCCAGCGTGACACCGTTCTGCTTGTCCAAGCTGGATACGTCGACGGCAGTGTCGCTCACGGAAGCTCCCTCGCGTCGATTTACCGATAACCGGTCAGCCGAAAGGGATCCCAAGAACCCCCCTTCTGACCCGGTCGGATCGTATGCCCGCGCAAGGGTGGCCGCAGCGAATCCGATCGGAGGTGCCGTTCGCGCGCAGAGGGGTACCGCTCGTTCGCGATCGGATGCCGCTGGTTGCGGCCGATCAGTCGCCCTGAGCGGTTGCGAGGCCGTCGAGCAGGCTCTGCCAGGCGTCTGCGCGCCGCGCGTCGCCCGCGGGCGGACCGCCGTCAGCCCAGCGTTCGACGGCCCGAATCCCGTGCAGGGCGCTGACCAGCCAGGCCTCGCGGCCGGCCAGCTCCTTCGGCAGGGGGCGGCGCTGATCGACGGGCACATCGCGTTCGTGCGCGAGGTCGATCAGCAGCGCCCGCGTGATCCCGGGGAGGATCGGCGCGCCGTCCGGCACCGCGCAGAGCGTCTCCCCCTCCCACCACAGCAGGCTCGTGAACGCGCCCTCGAGCAGGCGCCCGTCGGCGTCGCAGAGCACCGCCTCTCCGGCCCCGTGCTCCGCGGCGCGCTCGCGCAGCGCGGCCAGCCGCTCGAGGTCGGGCCCCTTGCGCCGCGGCGCGCGGCGCGGGTCGGGCACGTCGGCGACCCACGCCACGACGGTCGGCTCGCGCGGCGGCGCCGGCCGCAGCACGAGCACGAGCTCGCCGTCCTCGCGCAGCTCGACGCGCGGGAACCAGCGCCCCGCGGCGGGAAGCGCGCGCTCGACGTCGGCACGGAACGCCCCAAGCGCCCCGGGATCGACGCCGTGCTCGCGGCAGGTCGCCGCGAAGCGCACCCAGTGGCGCTCGACGGCGCGCACGCGGCCGTCGGCGACGAGCCACGAGTCGGCCGCCAGCAGGGCGGTCATCCGGGCGCCGCGTTGAGCTCGCGGCCGGCCGCGAGCGAGCCTCCGACCGAGGCGAGCACGGCGCGCGCCTTCAGCAGCATCTCGTCGTGCTCGGCGCTCGGGTCCGACGCGGCGACGATCGCGCCGCCCGCATCCGATCTGCAGCCCGTGGCGCGACGCGACGAGCGTGCGGATGACGATGCTCAGGTCAGCGGTGCCGTTGACCGACAGGAACCCCAGCGCGCCCGAGTACACGCCGCGGGCTCCGCTCTCGAGGCGATCGATGATCTCCATCGTGCGCAGCTTCGGCGCGCCGGTCATCGAGCCGCCCGGGAACGCCGCGCGGATGCAGTCGATCGCGGTCGCGTCGTCGCGCAGCCGGCCGCGGACCGTCGTGACGAGCTGGTGGACGGTGGCGTAGGACTCGATCGCCATGAGCGCCGGCACGTCCACGCTCCCGAGCGCGCAGACGCGGCCCAGGTCGTTGCGGACGAGGTCGACGATCATGAGGTTCTCGGCGCGGGACTTCTCGTCAGCGCGCAGCGCGGCCGCGCGATACGCGTCCTCGGCGGGGTGGGCGGCGCGCGGCGCGGTGCCCTTGATCGGCTTGGACTCGACGATCCGCTGGCGATCGACGCGCAGGAAGCGCTCGGGCGAGGAGCTGAGCACCGACACGTCGCCGAGGCGCAGCAGCGCGGCGTGCGGCGCCGGGTTGCGGGCGCGCAGGGCGCGGTAGGCCGCCAGCGGGTCGATCGCGCCGTCGCTGCGCAGCTCGGTCGTCAGGCAGATCTCGTAGCTCTCGCCCTCGAAGATCTCGTGCTTGCAGGCGGCGATGTTGGCCACGTAGGCCTCGCGGTCCTCGCGCGCGACGAAGGCCAGCGTTGCGGGCGGCGCCGGGGGCGGGGGCGGCGGGAGCGCCTCGAGCTCGCGCTCGGTGGCCGCCAGCCAGGCCTCGGCCGCGGCCGCGCCTTCGCCGTCGGCGAGCGCGAGCAGGTGGACGCGTTGCTCCTCGTGATCGAAGGCGAGGAGCCGGTCGCAGAGCAGCAGCGCCGCGTCGGGCAGCGGGGAGCGGTGCACGAGCTCTCCCCCGAGCTCGGCCTTGAGCTCGTAGCCGAAGTAGCCGGCGAAGCCGCAGGTGAAGTCGAACGGCAGGTCGGGGACATCGGCGCGCAGGCGCGCGAGCTCGCGCTCGCAGTAGTCGAGGACGCTCTCGCGCAGCTCCTCGCGCCCGTCCACACGCTCGACCGTGAGCACCCCGGCGGCGACGTCGTAGCGCACGATCTGCCCGAGCGGGCCATCGGGCGCGCCGATGAACGAGAAGCGCGCGAGTCCCCGCTCCACGCGCGAGCTGTCAAGCCAGACGGCGTGATCGCGCTCGCCGTGGAGATGGACGAACGCGGCGTCGGGATCGCACCACGTCCGCATCGCGCGGTGGTGCACGCGCGTGGCGGCCGCGGGCGGGCGGGCCGGGCGCGGCGCGCGCGCCGGGCGACCTCCGCGCTCGCGCGTGAGGTCGCGGAAGTTGCGCAGCAGCGTCCGGCCGTGCTCGGTGGAGATCGACTCGGGGTGGAACTGCACGCCCCACAGGGGCCGCGACGCGTGCTCGAGCCCCATGACGACGCCGTCGGGCGTCCACGCCGTCACCCGCAGCTCGCTGGGCAGCGCGCCGACGACCAGCGAGTGGTAGCGCACGGCGGCGAAGCCCTGCGGGATCCCGGCGAACAGGCCGCGCCCGTCGTGCTCGATCGCGCTCAGGCGCCCGTGCATGACCTCGGGCGCGTGGTCGATCGCGCCGCCGGTCACGTGGGCGAGCGCCTGGTGGCCGAGGCAGACGCCGAGCACCGGAAGCTCGGCGCGCTTGAGCACCTGCAGCGAGATGCCGACGTCGCGCTCGTGCTCGGGGCGCCCTGGGCCGGGCGAGATCACGATGTTGTCCACGGGCAGGGCGGCGAGCTCCTCCCACGCCAGCTCGTCGTTGTGCACGACGATCGGCTCGTGACCGTTGACCTCGCCCAGCAGGTGGAAGAGGTTGAAGGTGAACGAGTCGTAGTTGTCGATCAGGAGCGTGCGCATGGCCGCATCTACACTCTGCCCAACGTTGGCACAGGAGTGCGTGCGTTTGTTGCGCCGGCGCGGCGTCGAGACGGTGATCCTCGCGGGTGCCGACACACACGGGATCATGCGCGGCAAGCGTGTGCCGATCGCCGAGCTGGATCGCGCCGCGCAGCACGGCGTCGCGCTGTGCGAGGTCATCTGGGCCCTTCCGATCGACGAGGTGCAGCCCGTCCCGCGGCCGCCCGGGTACGGCGGCTACTTCCCAAGCGACGGCTACCCGGACATGATCGCGATGCCGGACCTCGGGACCGCGCGGGTCGTCCCGTGGCACGATCGCACCGCGCTCGTGCTGTGCGACTTCGTCGATCGCGACGGCCGCGCCGTGCCGGTCTCGCCGCGCGCCGTCCTACGCACGGTCGTCGAGCGCGCCCGGTCGATGGGCTTCGAGCCGGTCGTCGGCGTCGAGCTCGAGTTCTACGTGCTGCGCGAGACGCCGCAATCGGTGCTCGCGAAGCGGCCGTCGCAGCTGGAGGCGGTCGAGGAGCGGCCGAGCGTGTACGGCGTGGTCGCCGCCTCGCGGCACGAGGCCTTCACCGGCGCGGTGCGCGAGACGCTGCTGCGCTACGGGTTGGCGGTCGAGGCCTGCAACCCCGAGTCCGGCCCCGGCCAGTTCGAGGTCAACGTGCGCGCGGCGCCGGCGCTGCACGCCGCCGACGAGGCGACCCTCCTCAAGAGCGCGGTGAAGGAGATCGCCGCGCAGCAGGGGCTCCTGGCGACGTTCATGGCCAAGCCGCGCTCCGACTGGCCGGGCAGCTCGTGCCACCTGCACCTGAGCCTGCCGGCGGCGACGCCGTCGACCATGCGCCACTTCCTCGGCGGGCTGCTCGCAGGGATGGCCGAGCTCACCGCGCTGATGGCGCCGACGCCGAACTCCTACCGGCGCTTCGTCCCGCACTCGTGGGCAGCCACGACGGCGACGTGGAGTGTCGACAACCGTTCTGCCGGGGTGCGCGTCCTCGGCACGCGGGTCGAGCACCGGCAGGCCGGCGCCGACGCGAACCCCTACCTGGCCGCCGCGGCGGCGCTCGCCGCCGGCCTCGACGGAGTGCAGCGCGCCTGCGAGCCCCCGCCGGCCGTCGACGGCGACGTCTACGCGCTGGGCGACGACGACGCGCCGCCGCTCCCGGCGACGCTCGCCGAGGCGACCGACCTGCTCGAGCGCAGCGTGCTCGCCCGCGACTGGCTCGGCGACGACGTCGTCGAGCACTGCGTGGCGATGCGGCGCAGCGAGCTCGCGGCGCAGGCCGCCGCCGTCACCGACTGGGAGACGGCGCGCTATCTGGAGGCCCTCTAGTGGGCCCCCCGCAAACGTCACGCGCAACGTTCACGGGAGACCCACTAGTGATCGTCGAGACCGTCGTGACGACGATCAACCCCGACGGCAGCGTCAACTGCGGCGCGATGGGCGTCGAGTGGGACGAGGAGCGGATCGTCATCAAGCCCTACCGGGGAACGCGGACGCTGCGCAACCTGCGGGCGACGGGCGCGGCCGTCGTGAACGTGACCGACGACATCCTGCTCTTCAGCCAGGCCGCGCTGGGCGACCCGCATCCGCCGACGCGCCCGGCGGCCAGCGTCGACGGCGCGGTGCTCGACGATGCCTGCTCCTGGCGCGAGGTTCGCGTCGAGGCGATCGACGACAGCGCCGACCGCGCCCGCGTCAGCACCGTGGTGGTGGACCGTGGCAGCGGGCGCGAGTTCCTCGGGCTCAACCGCGCGCGCCACGCGGTCCTCGAGGCGTCGATCCTCGCCTCGCGCGCCCGCCTGCTCGCCGCGGACGACATCCATGCCGAGCTGGCCCGGTTGCAGGTGCTGGTCGACAAGACCGCCGGGCCGCGCGAGCGCGACGCGATGGCGTACGTCACGCGCCACGTGCGCGCAGTGGTCGGAACGCCGTGAGTGCGGTTCGCGTCGAGGCGCCCGCGCGCCTGCACCTCGGCATGCTCGCGGTGGCCGGCGACGGCGCGCGGCGCTTCGGCGGGCTCGGGGTGTCGGTCGCCGGCCCCGCGGCCGTGATCGAGGCACGGCCGGCGGACGAGCTGAGCGCCGAGGGCGCCGACGCGAAGCGCGCGCTGGCCTTCGCGCGGCGCTGCCACGAGGCATTGGGGCTCGCGGGTGGCGCGCACCTGCGCGTGGTCGAGGCGATCCCGCCCCACGTCGGCCTCGGGTCGGGCACGAAGCTGGCGCTCGCGGTGGCGCAGGCGATGACGACGCTGCACGGACGGACCGTCGACGCGCCGGGGCTCGCCCAGGCCGTCGGGCGCGCGGCACGCTCGGCCGTCGGCACGTGGACGTTCGCGCTCGGCGGCCTCGTGGTCGAGGGCGGGGTCCGGCGCGGCGAGGAGCGCCCGGCGCCGCTGCTCGCGCGCTACGCGATGCCCGAGCAGTGGCGCGTCGTGCTCGTCGTTCCGAGCGCCGAGCCCGGGCTGTCGGGGGTCGCCGAGGAGGAGGCGTTCGGGCGGCTCGTGCCGTCGGCCGAGCGGTCGGCGACGATCGCGCAGCTCGTGCTCACGTCGCTGCTGCCGGCGCTCGTCGAGCGCGACCTCGAGGAGTTCGGCGCGGCGCTGACCCAGGTCCAGGAGCTCGTGGGCGACGCGTTCGCCGCCGTGCAGGGCGGGCGCTTCCATCCGCGCGCGGGCACGCTCGTCGAGGCGCTCCTGCACCACGGCGCGGCCGGAGCGGGCCAGAGCTCCTGGGGCCCCGCGGTCTACGGGATCGCCGGCAGCGAGGCGGACGCACGCGAGCTGGCGCGCCACATGGAGGACGTGGTCGGCGGCGCAGGGAGCGTCGAGGTCGTGGCGTTCGACAATCGCGGCGCCCGCGTGGAGCTGTCGCCCCCGTCCGCACTCGAGCCGAGCGCGGAACCGCCGGGAGGGGGGACCCCGTGGGCCTGAAATTGCTCGTGAGCGTCGTGGACGCCGCGGAGGCGCGAACGGCCGCCGCGGCCGGCGCCGACATCGTCGACGTCAAGAACCCCGAAGAAGGCTCGCTCGGCGCCCCGTCGCCGGCGACGATCGAAGCCGTCCGCGCCGCCGTCCCGGCGCGGCTGCCGGTCAGCGCCGCGATCGGCGACATGCCGAACCTCCCCGGGACGGCGGCGCTCGCCGGCCTCGGCGCGGCGCGCAGCGGCGCCGCGTTCGTGAAGGTCGGGCTGTGGGGCGTCGCGAGCGAGGCCGAGGCGATCGCGCTGCTGCGCGCGGTCCGCGACGGCGCACCGGGCGCTGTCGTCGTGGCCGCCGCCTACGCGGACGCGCGCCGTGTCGCCCATGCGCCGCTCGCGCCGGAGCTTCTGCCGCGTGTGGCCGGCGCGGCGGGCGTCGGCGTTTGCCTGCTCGACACGGCGGTCAAGGACGGCCGCGGGCTCATGGAGTGGCTGACGCCCGATGCGCTCGGTTCGCTGGTCGCCGAAGCCCACGGCTTCGGGCTCCAGGTTGCCCTGGCGGGCGCCCTGCGCGCCGAGGACCTGCCGGTGGTCCGCGCCGCCGGCGCCGACATCGCCGGCGTGCGCTCGGCCGCCTGCAGCGACGCCAGGCGCTCCGGGCCGCTCGACGCGGCGCGCGTCCGCGCTCTGCGCGCGGCGTGCGCGGCTACGCCGCGCGCGTCTCGGTGAACCCGGAGACGTGCAGCCGGTGCGCGCACGTGCGTGCGCTGAACTCGCGTATGGCGGCGGGGACGGCATCGCCCCAGGCCGCGGCGGCCGCCGCGCCGCGCGCGACCAGGTCATCGATGCGCTCTTGAGAGGGCAGGGTCTCGATCAGACAGCGCAGGCCGAAGCCGACGTGCCAGCGCTCGTCGCGCTCGACGCGCTCCACGCCCTCGCGCACTCCGGGCAGCGCGCCGTCGGCCAGGTCGTCGAGCAACGCGGTGGTCCCGGCGTTGAAGACGACTCCCTCGAGGAGCATGTGGTAGAGGCTGACGCCGTCGCCCAGTCCCGCTTCACCCGCCGCGAGCTCAGCGGCCACCGTGGGCAGCTGCTCCTCGAAGAGCTCGAGGATCTCCGGCGTGGCGTACTCGCGGGCCGCTGCGCGGCGCTCGGCGGGGGTCTCGCCGGGCAGCCGGAGGACCTCTGCGGCGATGCGGTCGAAGAATCGCGCGTGGCGCTCTTCGTCGCGGCGCTGCAGGGTGAAGGTCCAGGCCATCAGGCTCTCCTGGGAGGCCAGGGTCTCCCTGTTTGCCGCGGCGACGAACGGCGTGAGCTGCTGGGCGACCGCGTCCTCGCCCACGCGGAAGCCGGCGAGGAGCGTCATGAGGCGCTGGCGGCGCTCGTCCGGCAGCTCCTGCCATGCGCGGGCGTCGGGGGCGAAGTCGATGGCCGCCGCATCCCACTGCTTGCGGGCCGCGACCCGGGAGAAGAAGCCGGGCCAGAAGCTGCGGTTTGCGAAGGTTTCCAACCCGCCGGAGAGCTTGTAGTCCCGCAGCGTGGGGTCGGCCAGCGTGGCACCCCTGGTGGTCGGGCGCTGCTGCGCGTCCATGTCGCCACGGTAGCAAGCGCGCTCAGGCGATCCGCGTGCCCAGTGTCGTGCCGCGGTCGAGCAGCTCCGCCACGCGCGCGGGGTCGCGCCCACTGATCACCCACGTCTCGACGCCAGCTCGTTCCAGCACCGTGGGCAGGTACGCGTCGACGCCCGCCGACCGCAGCGCCGCGAGCTCGGCGACCGTCAACCGAGCGAGTGGCTCCCCCCGTGGCGGCCACTCCGCGAACAGGCCGTCGACCTCCTTGACCAGCACGAGGCGCCCCGCGCCGGCCTCGCCGGCGACCCACGCGGCGATCGAGTCGGAGGTGACCTGCCACGACGCGGGCAGCCCTTCGAGGGACAGCGCCGCGGGCAGGAGCACGGTCGTCCGGCCGGGCCTGGCGTGAAGCTCGGTCGAGCGGTCGGCGCCCGGGATCAGCTCGCTGAGCAGCAAGCCGAGCTGCTCCATCCCGAGGACCGCCATGTGGTGCGACGTCGCCGCGGGCAGGCCGAAGCGGCGGTCGGCCTCGCGGACCGCGTCGGCGAACCACGCGCCGCCGGGAACGACGAGGAGCGGGTGGCGCGCACCGAGCTCGCCGAGCGTGGTGCACAGCGCCCGCAGCGCGTCGTCGCCCGCTCCGCGGCCCAGGCCGCCGCCGACCTTCACGACGGTCAGCACAGGCGCGCCGCCAGCAGCGCGGCGAGTGCCGCGGCGGGCGCCACTTCACCGTTCGTCGTGCTCCATGGCCCGTCGGCGACGGCTCGCCCCAGGCGCGCGGCCACATCGCGCGCCAGGAACGCGCCGGAGCCGACCGCGACGACCGGCGCGTCGCCTGGCAGCGCCCGCTCCACCCGGCGCGCCGCGTCCTCGAGCTGGCGCAGCTGCTCGCCGTGCAGGAAGGCCGCGATCGCATCGATCTCGGCGGCGCCGAGCTGCTCGACGTCCGAGCACACCAGCCGGGCGATGCGCTCGCGCGCGAATGCGATCGTCGCCGGGCGGCCGTCGGGCGTCGGGCAGTCGTAGGCGTCGGGCGACAGGTGGCCGAGGACGAGATGCACGTCCGCGCTGATCGCGAAGTGCTCGGAGGCCACCGGGCACCGGTCGCCGCGGACGGGCACGCGCGGCGCGATCGCCGCGAGGTTGGTGCGCAGCACGCCGGTGTAGACGAGCTCGCCCGCGAGCAGCCGCGCCAGGTCGTCGTGCCCCGTCGCGGCCACGCGGCCGTCCGCGATCGCGACGATGTCGGCGGTCGTGCTGCCGACGTCGACGAGCAGCGCGTCGCGGCGCGCGTCGGCCACCGCGAGCGCCGTCGCGACCCAGTTGGCGGCCGCCACGTCCCAGGGCCGTGCCCGCGCCGCCTCGACGGTGACGAGCTCGCCGGCCGTGGTCAGCACGCTCAGCGGCCGGTCGCCGAGCGCGGCGTGCGCCGCGTCGAGTACGAACGCCACCCCCTCGCGTTTGGTCCGGAACGCGTCGGAGAGCTCGGCGGTCATGGTGATCGCCACCGCGTGCGCGGGACCGGCTGCGACTTCGGCGGCGACCTCGCGCAGCACCGCCGTGAGCGCGTCACGGTCGCGCCACACCTCGAACGGGCGCGACACGGTGCGCAGCGACTGCCCGTCGAGCCACGCGGCCTTGGTGTTCGCGCCGCCGATGTCCACTGCTAGCGTGGCCGCCGCCGTGGCTGGCATGCGCGTCGTCGGTGTCATCGATCTCAAGGACGGCACGGCGGTCCACGCCGTGCGCGGCGAGCGCGAACGCTATCGCCCGGTCAGCGGCGTCATCGGCGGCGACGACGGCGACGCGCTGGCCCTTGCGCGCGGGTTTCGCGAGCTGGGGCTCGACGAGGTGTACGTCGCCGACCTCGACGCGATCACCGGGGGCGACGGCAACCCCGCTCTCCTGACTGCCCTCGCCCGCGAGGCGAGCATCATGGTCGACGCCGGCGTCGCCGAGCCGGCCCGAGCGCGGGCGCTGCTGGACCTCGGGGCGCACCGCGTCATCGTCGGGACCGAGACGCTTTCCGGGCCCGCCGCGCTCGAGCACCTGCTCGCGGAGCTGCCCGCCGGTGCGGTCATCCTCAGCGTCGACCTCCGCGATGGCCGCGTGCTCTCACCGGACGCGCAACTCGCGGGACTGCCCGCGCTCGATGCCATGAGCGGGCTGCCTCGAGTGCGCGAGGCGATCGTGCTCGACCTGGCGCGCGTGGGCAGCGGCGCGGGCCCCGACGTCGAGCTCATCGCCGCGATCCACAACGCCTTCCCCGACCTCGAGCTGCTGGCCGGCGGCGGCGTGCGCGACGTCGACGACCTGCGGGCGCTGCACGCCGTCGGCGCGGCCGGCGCGCTCGTCGCGACCGCCCTGCACCGCGGGGTCATCGGCGCGCGCGAGCTGGCGGAGCTTCGCTGACCAGCGCCTCGAGGTGGGCGACGAGCGCGGCGGCCACGTCGGCGCCCGTGGCCTCCTGCAGCCCGCGCCAGCCGGGGATCCCGTTGAGCTCGAGCACGTAGTCGCGGCCGTCCGCGGCCCGTAGCACGTCGACGCCCGCGTACTCGACGCCGAGCACGTCCGCGGCCTGCAGGCACAGGCGGTCCTGCTCGGCGCTCAACGCGGTCGCGCGCGCCTTCGCCCCGCGGGCGAGGTTGGCCCGCCACCCCGAGCCGACGCGCTCGATCGCCGCCAGCACCCGACCGCCGACGACCAGCGCGCGCATGTCGCGGCCGTCGTGCGGCAGCGCCTCCTGCAGGTAGTAGACGGCGCGCTCGAGCGACAGCGCGTGGAAGACGCGGTAGGCGACGTCGGCGTCGTCCACGCGCGTCATCCCCGCCCCCATCGCGCCGAACAGCGGCTTGACGATGACGTCGCCGCCGAGCTCCTCGAAGGCCTCGAGCGCGTCCTCGACTCGCTCGCAGGCGATCGTCCTCGGCGTGGGCACGCCCGCGCGCGCCAGCAGCGCCGACGCGAGGAACTTGTCGACGGTGCGCTCGATCGCGCGCGGGCCGTTGACGCACGTCACGGCGCGCGCCTGGAGCGCGTGCAGGGCATCGACGCGGAAGATGATCTGCTCGAGCGACCCGCGCGGGATGCCGCGGACGATCACCGCGTCGCAGCCGTCGAGCCACAGGTCGCCGCTGCGCACGGCGACGTCGCCGTCGATGCGCCCGAGCATGCGCGTCACGGGCACGAGCCGCGCCTCGTGGCCGCGCGCCTGAAGCGCGTCGGTCAGCCGCTGCGCGTGCCAGCCCCCGCTCGACCCGAGGATCGCGACAGTCAGCCCCACAACGAGCGCTCCAGCACCTCGAGGTTGACGCCGCCCGCCTCGAAGCTGCGACCGCTCGCGACGCTCGTGAGCCTGATCTGCGCGGGACTGAACAGCAGCGGGTCGATCTCGTAGAAGTCGAAGTTCGCGTCCTTCAGGACCTTGCCGAACGGCTCGCCGTAGTCCGACGACGCCGAGGAGGGCAGCCGCTCGACGAGGTCGCCCAGCGCGTCGTCGTCGTCGTGCTCGATCGTGAGGTGGACCTGGCCGCCGTAGAGCACGGCGTCGTTGGTGCGCCCGATCGCCGCCATGTCGTCGCCAGCCACCGGCGGCAGCGGGCAGCTGCCGAAGCCGGCGACGACGCGCCGCACGTCGAAGTCCAGCTCGTGGAGCTTGTGCAGGGCGGTCTCGACGACGCGCGCCGCGATCTGCACGCCGCCGGCCACGCTCGCCGTCGGGGCCATCACCAGCGTCAGCGCCGAGGCCGGCACGCCGGCGCGCTCGGCGACGAAGTCGGCGACCTGCGCCGGTGGCGGCTCGCGCGTCTCCAGGCACAGCACCGCGGCGCTCGCCCGCTCGTCCCAGTCGAGCTCGTCGTAGAGCTCCTCGGCGCGGATCAGCGCGCGCCCGGGCCCGCTGCCCATCGCGAAGTAGCCGTCGCGGTCGATCCGCCAGCCGGCGTACTGCGCCGCCAGACAGGCGACCGCCGGGCGGTCGGTGGTCACGGTCAGCCCGGGCAGCCAGCGGCCCTCGATGGTCAGCGGCGCGTAGGCGACCGACCCGAGCCCCGCCATGCAGATCTCGGCAAAGGCCCGCCCCGCCTCGAAGCCGCCGGGCGCCTGCGCGCCGCAGTCGATGACGCGCGTGCCGTTCGACAGGGTGGTGACCGCCACCCGCGCGGCCTCGGCGTCGGCCGCCAGACGGTCGGCGATCTGAAGCGCCCGGTCGTTGAGCGAAAGGCTCATGCGCCCTCCAGGATCAGGATCTCGCCGCGGCGCAGCTCCAGGCCGTCGCCGCACCAGCGCGCGTAGCGGCCCTCGAGCTGCTCGTCGGAGACGGTCAGGCCGAGCGCGCGCAGGTGGCGCAGGTACAGCCCGAGGAACGGCGGGCGGTAGGTGCACGAGAGCACGAAGGTCGCAAGCGGCATGGCCGGCGCCATCGTGACGATCGAGCCGCGCCGCATGCCCGCTCCCGCTCGCGCGCCGAGCCCGCCGAGCGCGACGATCGTGCCGGCCAGCATGCGCAGGCCGGCGGCGTCGCCGACGCGTCCGGCCACCGCGATCAGGCCGCGCCGCAGGCCGGCGCCGGCCTGCGCGCCCGCGTCGCCGTGGACGACGATCTCGCCGCCGCGCATGCCCGATCGCTCGCCCGCATGGACGCCGCCGAGCTGCCGCCCCGCGGAGCCCCGCACGACGAGGCGCCCGCCGCGCATCCCCGCGCCGGCCCAGTCGCCGGCGTCGCCCTCGACGTGCAGCTCGCCGCCGCACATGCCGGCGCCGGCGTGCATCCCCACGTCGCCCGCGACGGTCAGCCGGCCCGCGGTCATGCCGGCGCCGACGAGCTTGACGCGGCCCAGGTCGCCCTCGATGCGCACGTCGTCGCCGCTCCCGGAGACCGCGAAGAACTCGCCGAGCGGCGTGCGCTCGTTGCCGTGCCACACGGGCAGGGCCTCGATCTCCTCGCGGCTCGCGCCGGCGAGGCGATCGGGCGTCAGCGCCTCGGCCTCGAGCGGCACGGCCGGTTGCTCGCGCATCGTGAGCGTGAGGGTCATGGCACGAGCTCGCGCAGATGGATGTGGTGCGGCCCGAGGTTGCCGCCGTAGTTGCCGGCGGTCACGTGGCTGGCGCCCGCCTCGGCGGCGGCAGCCAGGCCGCGGGCCATCGCCTCGCGGACCGGCTCGAGCGCCAGGCCGTCGATGACGATCTCGAAGACGCTCTCGACGTCGGGCGGCACCTCGGTGCGAGCGACCTGCCCGCGCAGCGTCGGGCACAGCGCGTCGTTCGTCGACGCGGGCAGCGCGCTGTAGCGCGAGCCGACCTTGCTGCCGCTGCGCGCGATCCCGCCCGGGAACGGCATGATCGCGCCCTCGACGGCGCGCATCGCCCCGGCGGCCGCCTCCGCCGCGCGCAGCGCCGTCGCCGCATCGCGGCCGAGGATGATGATGTTGCCACCGGCGACGCCCTCGACGACGCCGAAGCGCTCCTCGACGAGGAACTCGCCCTCCATCACCGGCACGCGCCAGTAGCGCCGCCCGTCGAGGACCTTGCTGGCCTGGTAGCCGTCGCCGAAGAAGCGCAGCTGCCCGCCGACGTCGACGCTGTGCTCGGCGTCGAGCCCGTTGAAGCAGGCCGTCGTCGGGCACGTCAGCACGGTCTGGCCGACGCGCTCGACGAGCCGCTTGCCCACGCCGTCGCGATCCATTGCGAACAGCAGCACGCTGACCCCGGGGCGGCCGTCGGGCGTTTCGCCGGGATCGAGCTCGCGCTCGATGCTCGCCTCGCACTTGCAGCCGATGACCGACGTGGCGAACCCGGTCATCGAACGGCCGCCCTCCAGCGCCCAGGCGGGCGTGGCCGCGGTGATCACGACGCGCGCCCCCCACATCGGGAACGCCTCGGCGAAGGTGTCGACGATCTCGGCGCCGTGGAGCTTCATCGCGCGCCGCCCGCCGCGACGGTGCGAGACGGCTCGAGCAGCCACGGCTCGCGCACGGGGTAGCTCTTGAACTGCACGCTGTAGCGGTCCTCGAACAGCGCCTCGAGCGTGGGCTCGATGCTCGGGTCGTACTCGGCGCCGACCCGCAGCAGGCGGCCCGCGCCCGTCTCGCGCAGCTCGCCGTCCTCCACGACGGCGTGCCCGTTCTTGATCACGTAGCGCGGTGCGGCGAACATCGCCTCGCGATCGTCGCGGTCGTCGTAGATCGTGATGTCGGCGTCGGCGCCCACGCCGAGGTGGCCCTTGTCGCGCAGCCCGAGCAGGCGCGCCGGGCCGGCGCGCGTGATGATCGCGATCTCCTCGAGCGTGTACTCGCGGTCGAGGTCGTCGAGCAGGACGGTGCGCTTCATCGCCTGCTTGTTGACGCGGCCGATCTGCTCGTTGCGGAACTCGCGGTCCATCAGTAGGCGGATCAGGCGCGGGTAGCTGAGGAACGAGCCGCCGTTGGGGTGATCGGTCGACAGCACGAGCCGCCACGGGTCGCGGCTGAGCAGGAAGAGCTCCAGGCCGATGCCCCATTGCAGCGCGTGCACGTAGTTGCGCTCGCGGTAGGTGAACGGCACGATCCCGCAGCCGGTCTCGGCCTCGGTGTCGGCGTTGACCCATTTGCCGTGGGTGATCTCGCGCAGGACGGCGGACACGGGCGCGTCGGCGGTCATCGTCATCGCCGGGCCGAACATCACCTGCCCGACGTCGGCGCTCAGCTCCGGGTGCGCGTTGAGGTGCTCGGCGAGCTCCGGCGCCCGCGAGCGCGGCCGCCCGCCGGGCCGCCCGCCGTAGGCGTGGAACTGCAGGTGGGCGAGGTGCGCGCGGCGGCCCTCGAGCGTGCGCAGCGTGTCGAGCGTCGTGCGCCAGTTGCCCGCCACGCCGAGGTTGTTGCAGTGCACGTGCACCGGGTGCGGCAGTCCGAGGTCGTGCACCGCGGTGGCGATCGTCTCGATGACCTGCCGCGGGGTGACCCCGGGGCCCTCGTCGTCGAGCGAGGTCACGTTGCCGTTGCCGCGCTTCCACATCTCGACGCCGCCGGGGTTGACGAGCTTGACGCCGTAGCCGCCGGTGGCCTGCAGCCACCAGGCGATCGCCTCGCGCACCCGCGCCGGCTCTGAGCGGATGAGCTCGAAGAGCGGCAGGTTGTTGCCCATGAGCACGAGGAAGAGCGCGTCGATGACCGGCGTGTCGCGCAGCTCGGCGAGCGTGTGCCGGGCGGCGAGCGGCGGCGTGGCCGCCTCGACGACGGTCGTGTAGCCCAGCAGCGCGTAGCGATAGCCGGTGGCGAACGTCGAAGGGACGGTCCCGCCGGTGCCCGATCGTGCGATGGCGGTGCGCTCGAGCACGTCGCCGCGATGCTCCTCGGGCGCGAGCTTGCGCGCGGCGTTGACCGCCGGCCCGGCGATGTGGGCGTGGATGTCGACACCGCCAGGCATGACGACCATCCCCCGAGCGTCGATGCTGCGGGCGTCCGCGGGCACGTCGGCCACGATCTTGCCGTCCTGCACGCAGACGTCGCGGATCTCGCCGGCGATGCCGTTGGCGGGGTCGTACACGCGGCCGGCGGCGATGCGCAGCATCACAGGCGCCCGGCGATCGCGGCCAGCACGTCCTCGGCGCTCGGACGCTCGCCCGCGAGCGGCGCGCGCAGCGGGACCGGCACGCCGTCCATCCGATGGACCGTGCCCGCCACCTCGATCCCGTCCGCGGCGGTGGCGAACGCCACGCGCGCGGCCTTCGCCGTGGCGGTCGCCCGCGCGTCGACGACGACCATCGGCAACCCGCGCAGGCCCGGCAACTGCTCGAGCGCGTCGCAGCCGATCACGAGCGCGGCGTCGACCTCGCCGCGGTCGAGCAGCCCGGCGGCACCGAGCTCGCCGGGATTGGCGCGCGGGTAGCCGCGGGTGAAGCTCACCGCCGCCGGATAGCCGGTCTGCCAGGCGAGGACGTCCTCGGCGCCGCGTGCATTGCCGTCGCCGCGCAGCCCCAGCGTGACTGCGTGGCGCTCGCGGCTGAGGTCGCGCACGAGCGACAGCAGCGCCAGCGCGCCGAGCTCGTCGAGGGCGCCATGGATCACGGCGACGTGACGCGCGCCGAGCGTCCGCTGCGCGAGGTCGTCCAGCGCGTCGAGCGGCACGTCCGTGGCGCGGTCGCGGTCGAGCGGCGCCCCCGTGACGAGCGCGCGCAGCGCCCAGAGCGCCTCGAAGTCCTTGGCGGCGTCGAGCTCGACGAACGCATCGGCCGCCGCGGCGGTGGCGGTGCGCTGCGCGTCGACGACGACGAGCGGCCGCGACGCCAGGCGCAGCCGCTCGACGAGCCGCGGGTTGGTCACCGCCGGGTCCGCGCGCCAGGCGACGACCAGCTCGGCCCGGTCGCGAATCTCGCCGAAGGTGGCCGTGCTCGAGCCGATCGCCTGATAGGCGAGGCCCGCGGCCCCACCGCCCGCCGGATCGACGATCGCGCCGGCCGCCTCGGCGAGCGCCACCGCCCGGCGCTGCGCCTCGCAGCTCGTCTGCCCCAGGCCGTAGACGAGCGGCGCCCGCGCCTGCCGCAGGATCGCGGCCGCGGCATCCGCCGCCTCGTCGACGGTCGTCGCGCGGCCGTCGATGCTGGCAACAGGGGCGGCGGCCCGCTCGGCGAACCACGCGTCGCCGAGCGCGCAGGCCCGCGTCACGCTCAGCTGTCCGTCGGCGACCGTCGCCTCGATGTCGTCGCAGGCGCACCCACACCCGGCGCACGTCGCGTCAGCCACCGGCCGCCACCTCCGCGCCGAGGTCGGAGCGCACCGCTGCCGCACGCTCCTCGAGGCGCGCGAGCACGGCCTCGGGCGTCGCATCGGCGGCGACGAGCGTGCAGATCGGCCGGCCGGCCGCGATGCGCTCGCCCGGGTGCGGTACGTCGCGCACGCCACGCTCCAGCCAGCGCTCGCTGTCGCCGATGACGACGTCCTCGGTGGCGAACAGCACGGCCTTGCCGGCCGCGCCGCCACGCGCGGCCTCCGCTCGCGGCAGCTCGCCCGCGCATCCCCGCAGGTGCGCGTCGAACACCCCCACGCCGTGCGCCGCCTCGATCGCCTCGAGCGACGCGGTGGGACGCGGGTTGACCTCTATCGTCCACGCGCGCTCGCCGTCCCAGATGAGGTCGACGCCGAACAGGCCCCGCAAGGCGAACGCGCTCGCCAGGCAGGAGCAGATCGCGCGGGCCTGCTCCAGCAGAGCAACGGTCGGCAGGCGCGGCGGGACGAGGTTCCCGCACCAGCCGTACCCGCGGACGCCGAAGGCGCCCAGCCCGACGAGCTGCTCGCTGAGCCCGAGCACGACCGCGTCCACCCCATCGGCGACCGCAGCCGCCGAGCACGCGACCCCGTCGATGCGCTCCTGCACGACGGCGCCCGCCGGCAGCGCGCCGCCGCGCCAGGCGCGCACGCCCGCGCCGCCGCCGCCGCGCAGCGGCTTGCGCAGCCAGCGGCGCGAGCGATCGCCGGGCGCCGCGGCGAACGTGCGCGGGTACGCGAGCCCGGCGTCGCGCAGCGCCGCGGCCAGCCGCTGCGGGTCGCGCACCCTGCGCAAGGCCTGTGGCGCGTTGCCGAGCAGCCGGTGGCGCTCGGCCAGCCGCGCGACGAGCGCCGGGTGGTTCTCGAAGCTCGCCCCGTAGACGACGTCGCGCACGGGCTCCTCCAGCGCGGCGTCCACGAGCGCGGTCGGGCTCCCGCCGGGTAGCGCGACCACGCGCTCGGCGTCGCGTCGCAGGTCGAGGTCGCCGAACAGATCGAACGCGGCGACCCGGTGACCGTCGCGCATCGCCAGGTCGGCGAGCATGCGCGCGCTCAGGGCGATCAGGAGAAGTGGCTCGCGCGGTGCGACGGCGTCAGAGAATACCCTCGAGCACAGCGACGAACAGGGTCGCTGTCACGAGGTCGGCGGTCGCCCCGGGGTTCAGCGCATTGCCGGAGCCGCGAAGCGACGCGTCGAAGCTCCGCAGCGCCCGGCGCCCGGCCGCGGTGCGCACGCCGCCGGCAGAAAGCACCTCGCGCGCGCCCTCCGACACCCGCGCCGCCGCGTCGGCGCCGCGCTTGCGCGCGATCAGCGTGTCCAGCGCCTTGTCGAGCAGCCGCAGGTGCAGCTCGACGATCGCCTCGCGCACCGCGAGTCCGTCGCCAAGTCCGGCGACGAGCGCGGGGATCGCGGTCTCGAAGGTCAGCGCGTAATCGGTCACGTACTCGGAGGCGATCGAGTCCCGCTGCGCAGCGGCTGTCATCGCCTCGCGCAGCCCGATCGTCGGCTCAGAGCGGACGTCGTGCTCGACGCGCTCGTGCAGGCCGCCGGCGCCGGCGAGGCGGATCGCGCGGTATGCCGCGCGCGCGTCGGCGACGTCGAGCCCGCCGAGCGTCGCGCGCAACGCCTCGCGCAGCGGCCCGCCGGCCACTGCGGCCTTGGCCAGCGGCGCGAGCAGCAGCGCGATCCCGAGGTTCGTGTTCGCCGGCGTGGCTCGGCGCGACGCCTGCACGACCGCGAGCACCGTGTCGCCCACGCCGCGCTCGGCCGCCCGCGCGAGCTCCGGGCCGACAGCGATCGCGCTGCGCAGCATGTCCTCGTAGGACGTGTCGTGGAAGTCGTGGCTGGGCGTGATGTTGCCCGGCTTCTCGGCGCTCACCTCGAGCACGCAGGCCAGCTGGGCGGCACCAGCGACGGTGTCGGCGGTACGAACGGTCGTCGCGCCGGCACGTGCGGGCGAAGGCTGGCGGGCCGCTTGACCCTCCTCCGCGGCAGAAGTTAGAGTCGCCGGCCCGTTCCCTGATTTCTCAGGCACCCCGACAACGATATGGAGGGTGGGTCATGGCTGCCGGAATTCTGGTTGGAGAGTCGCTCGTCGGCGAGGGCAACGAGGTCGCGCACGTCGACCTCCTGATCGGCTCGAAGAGCGGGCCGGTCGGCGAGGCGTTCGCGAACTCCCTCGTCAACCAGAAGGAGGGCCACACGAACCTCCTCGCGGTGGTCGCCCCGAACCTTCCCTGCAAGCCCGACACGATCATCTCCAACAAGGTGACGATCAAGGGCGCCACCCAGGCCGTGCAGATGTTCGGCCCCGCACAGGCGGCCGTCGCGCGCGCCGTCGTCGACTCGGTCCGCGAGGGCGTCATCGGCGAGGGCGACGTCGACGACCTCTGCATCATCTGCGGCGTCTTCATCCACTGGGAAGCCACGGACGACAAGAAGATCTTCGACTACAACTACCAGGCCACCAAGGAGGCGATCGCGCGGGCCCTGGCCAACGAGCCGAGCGTCAGCACGATCCTCGACTCGGAGGCCGCGGCGCGCCATCCGTTCGCGGCGGGCGTGGAGGGGTAGTCGGACCCATTGGCTGACGCGGGCCGCCTGAACGGCCTGCACGCAGTAGTGACCGGCGCGAGCAGCGGAATCGGCCGCGCGATCGCCGAGACGTACGCCGCTGAGGGCGCGTCCGTGCTGCTCACGCACCGCGCCTCGCCCGAGCGCGCGCGCGAGGTCGCGGGCGCGATCGCCGCGCGCGGCGGCCGTGCGTTCGTCGGCCAGGCCGATCTCGCGACGCGCGCGGGCTGCGAGCGCCTGGTCGCCGACGCGAGCAAGCTGCTCGGCCGGGTCGACGTATGGGTCAACAACGCGGGCGCCGACGTGCTCACGGGCGAGGCGGCGGCGTGGGATTGGGAGCGCAAGCTCGACGTCCTGCTCGCGGTCGACCTGAAGGGCACGATCGCGTGCTCGTACGCGATCGGCGAGGTGATGCGCGCGCAGGAGCGCGGCGGGGCGATCGTCAACATGAGCTGGGACCACGTGACGACCGGCATGGCCGGCGACGACCCGGAGCTGTTCTCGGCCGCGAAGGGCGGCGTCCTCGCGTTCAGCAAGAGCCTCGCGCGCCGGCTGGCGCCCGACGTCCGCGTCAACGTCCTGTGCCCGGGATGGATCGAGACCAGCTTCGGCGAGCAGGTCGATCGCGAGTTCCACCGCTCGGTGGCGGAGAGCACGCCGCTGAGGCGCTGGGGCCGCCCGCAGGACGTCGCGGACGCGGCGCTCTACCTGGCCTCGCCCGAGGCCGCCTTCGTCACCGGGCAGGCGATCAACGTCAACGGCGGCGTACTGTAGTGAGCGGAGACCGAAGGAGGACTGCCATGGCAGAGCAGACACGAGTCAAGCTCAAGCCCTACGAGCTCGACGAGATCGAGGGCAAGCTCAAGGAGCACGGCCTCGACGACTGGTACTACGAGGACGGCTGGATCCGCCGCAAGTTCAACACCGACGGATGGCCGACGACACTCATGGCCGTCAACGCCGTCGGGTACCTGTGCGAGCAGGCCTGGCACCACGCCGACCTGTCGGTCACGTGGGGCAAGCTGTGGGTCAAGCTCGCCACCCACTCCAGCGGCGGCATCACCGACAAGGACTTCGAGCTCGCGCGCCGCATCGAGGACACCGTGCTCTGGCGCCCGAACGAGGACAGCGCGCTCGAGGGCAGCCCGAACAAGTTCGTCTTCAGCAAGGGCGGACGCTAGATAGCCGATCGCTATCTGTTCGTGACCGGCAAGCTCGCGGCGCCCGCGCTGCGCGAGACGCTGCGGCGCGCGGAGCTGCCGTTCGACTACGACGTCGCGGTCATGAAGATCACGGTCGCGGCGCTCATGACCCCGGCCTGGATCGCGCGGCGCCTCGAGGTGCCGCCGAACGTCACGCGGATCATGATCCCGGGCCTGTGCGAGGGCGATCCCGCGGTGCTCAGCGAGCAGTTCGACGTCCCGGCCGAGAAGGGGCCGGCCGACCTCAAGCGGCTGCCGGCGTTCTTCGGCCAGGCCGACGCGCGCTCGCGGTACGGCGCGCGCGACATCCGCGTGTTCGCCGAGATCAACAACGTCCCGCGCCTGGACCGCGAGCGTATCCTCGCGGCGGCGACCTACTACCGCGACGCCGGCGCCGACGTCATCGACCTCGGGCTCTCGCTCGACCGCACCTGGCTCGACGAAGGCCCCGAGGTGATCGCCGACCTCAAGGCCCGCGGCTTCACGCTGAGCATCGACACGCTCGACCCCGACGAGATCCTCATGGCCGACGCGGCGGGCGTGGACTACGTCCTCAGCCTCAACGGGCACAACCGCCATGTGGCCCAACAGCTGCGCGCGACGCCGGTGCTCATCCCCGACACGCCCGACGACCTCGACAGCCTCGACGCGACCATCGCGCACCTGCAGGAGCTCGGCAAGCCGTTCCTCGTCGACCCGATCATCGAGCCGATCGGCTCCGGGTTCGCCGCGAGCCTCGGCCGCTATCTGGAGACGCGCCGCAGACACCCCGACGTCGAGATGCTCATGGGGATCGGCAACATCACCGAGCTCACCGAGGCCGACACGACCGGGGTCACTGCGGTCCTGCTCGGCTTCTGCCAGGAGCTCGGCATCCGCAACGTGCTGACCACGGAGGTCATCGACTGGGCGCGGGGCGCGGTCCGCGAGGCCGTCCTGGCGGCCAAGCTCATGTACTTCGCCCAGCAGGAGGGGACGCCGCCCAAGCACGTCGACGGGCGCATGCTGACGATCAAGGACGAGGAGGTTCGCCCGTACACGGAGGCCGAGCTGCGCGAGCTGCAGGCGAGCATCACCGACCCCAACATCCGCATCTTCGCGGACGCCGAGTGGATCTACGCCTTCAACGCCGACGTGTTCGTCAAGGGCACCGACATCAACAAGATCTTCGACGAGCTCGGCGTCGAGGAGCACACGCACGCCTTCTACCTGGGCAAGGAGCTCATGAAGGCGGCGATCGCCCGCGGGCTGGGCAAGAACTACCGGCAGGAGTCCCCGCTCGACTGGGGCTACCTGACCTTCGACGAGCCCAAGCGCGAGCGCGTGCGGCTCACCGCACGCCGGCGGGCGGGTGCTCAAGCATCCGACGACGGCGCGACCGAGGAGGGATCGTGAAGAAAGTCCTGCTCCAGCTCGACACCGACGAGCACCCCAGCCCGTTCGACGCGATCGTCGCCCACGACGCCGACGTCGACGTCGTGCTGTCCCACGGGGGCGTGAGGCCCGAAGCGGTGCGCGGCCTCGTGCAGGACGCGTTCTTCACCCGCGGACCGGCCGACCTCAAGAACACGGCGGTCTGGGTGGGCGGGAAGGACGTCGCGACCGGCGAGCAGATCTTCGACCAGGTGCAGAAGGCGTTCTTCGGGCCGTTCCGGGTCTCGGTGATGCTCGACTCCAACGGCTGCAACACGACCGCCGCGACGACCATCGCCCGGATCGCCAAGGCCTACGGCCTCGAGGGCAAGCGCGCGGTGGTACTCGGGCTCGGAGCCGTCGGGCTGCGCTCGGCCACGCTGCTGGCGCAGGAGGGCTGCGAGGTCACCGTTGCGTCGGTGCCGCCCGACCTGTTCGGCGACGACCGCCCCTATCACCGCCCGCGCGGGCTCAGCGTCGCGGAGCAACTCGGCCTCGACATTCGCGAGCCGGCCGATCGGTCCGACCTCGAATCGACGCTCGACGGCGTGCAGATCGCCCTGGCCGCGGGACCGGCCGGCGTCGAGCTGCTGCGGCGCGACGCGTGGGCGACGGCGGCGTCCGTCGAGCTGCTGGGCGACTACAACGCGGCCGAGCCGCTCGGCCTCGAAGGGACGAAGGCGACCGACGACCTCGCCGACTACGACGGCAAGCTCGTGCTCGGCGCGCTGGCGATCGGTGGGCCGAAGATGAAGGTGCACAAGGCCTGCGTCCGGCGGCTGTTCGAGAGCAACGACCAGGTGCTCGACACCGAAGCGGTGTACGCCGTGGCCAAGGAGCTCGTTTGAGCGGCCCACGTGTCGCCGGCATCGACCCCGGGACGGTCTCGTTCGACGTTTGCGCGCTGGACGGCGGCGAGGTCGCCCTCGAGCGCACCTTCCGCACCGTCGACGTGGGCGCCGACCCCGCGCCGCTGGTCGAGGTGCTCGTGGACCACGGCCCGTTCGACCTCGTGCTCGGCCCGGCCGGCTATGGGCTGCCGCTCGTGCCCGTCGACCAGGTCGGCGAGCGCGAGCTCGCGCTCATGCTGCTCCTGCGCGAGGACGAGCCCCGCGGGCACGTCGGCGTCGGGGGGATGCGCTCGATCGTGCGCGCGCTCATCGCGGCGGGCCTGCCGCTGGTGTTCGGGCCCGGGGCGATCCACCTGCCGACGATTCCCGCCTACCGCAAGTGGAACCGCATCGACCTGGGCACCGCCGACAAGGTCGCGAGCGTCGCACTGTGCATCGCCGACCAGGCGCGCCGGCTGCAGATCGACGTCGCCGAGACCTCGCTGATCATGCTCGAGCTCGGCGGCGGCTTCAGCGCGGCGGTGGCCGTCGACGGCGGGCGCATCGTCGACGGACTCGGGGGCTCCGCCGGCCCGATCGGAGCGCGGGCGTGCGGTGCGCTCGACGCCGAGGTGGCGTACCTCCTCGGCGGCGCGCTGTCGAAGCGCACCGTGTTCAGCGGCGGCGCGCTCGACCCGCGCGGCGAGCTCGACCTCTCCGAGGGCCTGGAGGCGCTGCGACGCGACCCGCGCCATCGCGAGGGCTGGCTCGCGCTCGAGGAGGGCGCGGCCAAGGCCGCGCTGGCCCTGACCGTCAGCGCACCGGCGGCGCGCGAGATCCTCGTCGCGGGGCGCCTGGCGCGGGCGCCCGGCCTGCTCGAGGCGCTGGGCGAGCGGCTTGCGGCGGTGGCGCCCGTGCGCGCGGTGAGCGGCGTGGCCGCCGCCCGCGGCGCGGCGGTGCTGGCCGACGGCCTGGCGGGCGGCCGCTACGCGGCGCTCGTCGAGCGCCTGCGCGTGGCCGAAGCGAGCGGCTCGGCGCTCGCCCACCTCAGAGTGCACGGCGCCGACCGGATCCGGCTGCGCTGAGCCACTCGCGCATGGTGGTGTGGTGGGCGATGTGCTCGCCGGTGTCGAGCTCGCCGCGCAGCTCGCCGAGGAGCCCGAAGCGTTCGGCGACGACGTTGTGCTGGTGGATCGTCTCGAGGTTCTCCTGGCGCGCCGACACGAAGGCTTCGTCGCCGAGGCCGCCGAAGTGCTCGACCGCGCCTCGGATCGCCTCGCGCACGCAGTCCTCGACGAAGCGCGGGCGGCGGTGGGCCTTCTCGACGACGGCGCCCTCGTCGGAGCGCTTCATCAGCTCGTAGATCTCGCTGGACATCGAGTCCTCGACGATCGCGAGGAGGTCGGCGGCGTCCACGTCGGCGTGGCACTCCTCCGGCAGCCCGAGATGCAGCGTGCCGAGGCCGCGCTGGTTGTGCGTGGCGACCGGCACCGCGTCGAAGATCCGCCCGATCTCGTCGTCTGTGAAGCCGTCGGCCGCCAGGCGCTCGCGCGAGCGCCCCGCGACGAGCTGCTGCGCGCACGGGCACGCGGTCATGCCCTGCGCGGCGACGCCCACCAGCCGGCGCGTGCCGCGCTCGGAGGCGACCGCCGAGCCATAGAGCGTGTAGATCTCCTGCGTCGCGATGCCCGACACGGGCGCCGGCTTGTGCTCCGGGTAGCGCGCGGCGATCGTCACCTCGGCGCGCAGCGCGTCCTGGCGCTCGCGCACCAGCACGGCGATGTGCTGGGCCAGCTGCTCGGCCTTGAAGCCGCTCTCGCCGAGCACGACCTCGCCGATGACGTCGTTGACGACCTCCTCAAAGCGCGACATGTGCGCGCCCTTCTGCTCAGGGCCGAGATCGACGAAGCAGTCCAGCTTGGCGTAGTAGAGCTGCTCGCCGCCGGGCGGGCCGATGCGGATGACCTTCTCGACGTTCGTCACGCCCACGCGCGACAGCGAGACGTGGATTGTCGGCGTCGAGGCCTGGACGTCCGGGATCCGCGAGACAGGCGTCCGCTCCATCGACTGCGGAGGGTACCGAGGCCCGTTCGCTTTCCCGCCGGCGCTCGCGGCGCCGCGTGGCGCCGTGCCACTCGCCGCGCTCGCCGGTTAGCAGCGCGCCCGCGCAAGCCATCGCGGACGCTTAGCCGATCGTCTATGAGATCGCGCCGATCTTGTCTTGTTTGGTGAAGTCTGAAGCCCTAGTTTCGCCGCCTCGTGCTGACGACTGCCCCAACAGTCCAACGCCCATCCGCGCTGGCCACCCTCGAGCCCACCGCGCTGGCCGCAACCCGCGCCGCCGCGCTCGCGTGCCGGCACTGGGTCGGCCGCGGCCGCCCGCACGCCGCCGACGCGGCCGCCGCTGCGGCGATGCGCACCGTGCTCGCGGACACACCCGGGCGCGGGACCGTCGTCGTCGGCGAGGGCGCCAAGGACGACGCGCCGATGCTCTTCGCCGGCGAGCGCCTCGGCCACGGCGCCGATGCATTCGACATCGCCGTGGACCCGCTGGAGTGCACGAAGCTCTGCTGCAAGGGCCTGCCGGGCGCGCTGGCGACGATCGCCTTCGCGCCGCGCGGATCGATGGCGCGGCTCGGCTGCTCGTTCTACATGGACAAGCTCGTCGCCGCCGGATCGGCCGGCGACGCGGTGGACCTCAGGCTCACCCCCGAGCAGAACCTGCGCCGCGCCGCCGCGGCGCTCGATCGGCCGGTCGGCGCCCTGCGCGTCGCGGTCCTCGACAAGCCCCGCCATCGGGACCTCATCGACCGCCTCCACACGGCCGGAGCGCGCGTGATCTCGCCCCCCGACGGCGATGTCGCCGGCGCCCTCGGCGCACTGCTGGCCGACGGCGACGCCGATCTGCTGATGGGCGTCGGCGGCACGCCCGAGGGCGTCATGACCGCCTGCGCGGCTCGGGCGCTCGGCGGGCGCATGCAGGCGCGGCTCGCGCCGCAACGCGACGACGAGGCCGCCGCGCTCGCGCGCGCCGGCCTCGACACCGAGCGCATCTACGACACCGACGACCTCGTCGACTGCGAGAGCCTGTTCGCCGCCACCGGCGTCACGGGCGGCGCGCTCCTGCGCGCCCCGTGGCCGCGCGACGGAGAGCTCTGCACCGAGTCGCTCGTGATCGCCGCTGGGTCGGTGCGGCGGATCGTGCAAGCGCACCCCGAGGAAGGGTCGAGCCCATGAACGCACTCGCGACGACCGCGGCCGAGCTGGTCGCCGACGGCAAGGGCATCCTGGCCGCCGACGAGAGCACCCGGACCATGACGAGGCGGCTCGAGGCCGCGGGCGCGACCTCGACGCCCGCGACGCGCCTGCGCTTCCGCGAGCTGCTCGTGACCACGGCGGGCACCGCCAAGGCCATCAGCGGCGTGATCCTCTACGACGAGACCATCCGCCAGTCGGCGTCGGACGGCACGCCGTTCCCGGCGATGCTCGAGCGCCTCGGGATGATCGCCGGCATCAAGGTCGACACCGGCGCCAAGCCGCTGGCCGGCGCCGACGGCGAGACCGTGACCGAGGGCCTCGACGGCCTGCGCGACCGGCTGGCCGAGTATCGCGACCTGGGAGCGCGCTTCGCCAAGTGGCGGGCCGTGCTCGCCATCGGCGACGCGACCCCGTCGCCGTACTGCATCGCGGTCAACGCGCACGCGCTGGCCCGCTACGCGGCGCTCTGCCAGGAGGCCGGCGTCGTCCCGATCGTCGAGCCCGAGGTGCTGATGGACGGCGACCACACGATCGACCGCTCCGCGCAGCTCACCGAGGACACGCTGCGCGCCGTGTTCGCCGAGCTCATCCGCCAGCGCGTGGCGCTCGAGGGGATCGTGCTCAAGCCCAACATGGTGCTCGCCGGCTACCGGTGCTCGCGGCAGCCGAGCGTCGAGGAGGTCGCGCAGCGCACGCTCGCGGTCCTGCGGCGCGCGGTGCCCGCGGCGGTGCCGGGCGTCGCCTTCCTCTCGGGCGGCCAGAGCGACGAGCGGGCGAGCGCGCACCTGGCCGCGCTGAACGCCGCCGGCGACGCGCCATGGCAGCTGAGCTTCTCCTACGGGCGAGCGCTGCAGGCCGCGGCGCTGAAGGCGTGGGCGGGTCAGGACGCCAACGCCGACGCGGCACAGGCCATCTTCGACGACCGCTTGCGCAGCACCGCCGCCGCGCGCCGCGGCCACCACGAACCGGCGGCCATCGTATGACCGAGAAGAAAGATCGCTGGGCGGCGGGCGTCACCCCGTACGCCGAGATGGGCTACTACGACCCCGACTACGAGCCCAAGGACTCCGACATCCTCGCGGCGTTCCGGGTCACGCCGCAGCCGGGCGTCGACCCGGTCGAGGCCGCGGCGGCGGTGGCCGGCGAATCGTCCACGGCCACCTGGACGGTCGTCTGGACCGACCGCCTGACCGACCACGCCAAGTACCAGGCCAAGGCGTACGCCGTGGAGCCGGTGCCCGGGCGTGAGGACGAGTACATCGCGAAGATCGCCTACGACCTCGACCTGTTCGAGGAGGGCTCGATCGCGAACATGGCCTCGTCGATCATCGGCAACGTCTTCGGCTTCAAGGCCCTCCAGGCGCTGCGGCTCGAGGACCTGCGCATCCCGCCGCACTACGTCAAGACCTTCCAGGGCCCGCCCCACGGCATCGTCATGGAGCGCGAGTACCTCGACAAGTTCGGGCGCCCACTGCTCGGCGCCACGGTCAAGCCCAAGCTCGGCCTGTCCGCCAAGAACTACGGGCGCGTCGTGTTCGAGGCGCTGCGCGGCGGCCTGGACTTCACCAAGGACGACGAGAACATCAACTCGCAGCCGTTCATGCGCTGGCGCGACCGCTACCTCTACGCGATGGAGGCGGTCAACCGCGCGATCGCCGAGACGGCGGAGATCAAGGGGCACTACCTCAACGTCACCGCCGCCACGATGGAGGAGATGTACGAGCGCGCCGAGTTCGCCAAGGAGCTCGGCAGCGTCATCGTGATGATGGACCTCACCGTCGGCTTCACCGCGATGCAGTCGATGTCGCGGTGGGCGCGCCGCAACGGGGTCATCCTGCACCTGCACCGCGCGGGTCACTCGACCTACACCCGGCAGAAGAGCCACGGCGTCAACTTCCGCGTGCTGGCCAAGTGGTGCCGGCTCATAGGCGTCGACCACATCCACGCCGGGACGGTGGTCGGCAAGCTCGAGGGCGATCCCGGCAGCGTCCGGGGCTACTACGACGTCTGCCGCGAGAACCACCTCGACGCCGACCCGACCAAGGGCATCTACTTCGACCAGGACTGGGCGTCGCTGCCCGGCATGATGCCGGTCGCGTCCGGCGGCATCCACGCCGGCCAGATGCACCAGCTGCTGCAGTACCTCGGCGAGGACTCGATCCTGCAGTTCGGCGGCGGCACCATCGGCCACCCCATGGGGATCGCCGCCGGCGCCACGGCCAATCGCGTCGCGGTCGAGGCGATGATCCAGGCCCGCAACGAGGGCCGCGACTACTTCCACGAAGGGCCCGACATCCTCGAGCGCGCTGCCCGCGGCTGCCCGGAGCTCAACGCGGCGCTGCAGGTCTGGAAGGACGTCACCTTCGACTTCCAGTCCACGGACACGCCCGACGTCGTCGTCACCCCGACGGCAGCCTGACACGAGAGGAGGATCCGCATGCGCGTCACCCAGGGCACATTCTCCTTCCTGCAGGATCTCACCGACGAGCAGATCGAGGCGCAGATCCGCTACGCGCTGGACAAGGGGTGGGCGATCTCGGTCGAGTACACCGACGATCCCCACCCGCGCAACGCCTACTGGGAGATGTGGAACCTCCCGCTGTTCGACCTCAGGCTCGATCAGGCCGACGTCGCCATGCGCGAGGTGAAGGCCTGCCGCGAGCGCTTCCCCAACCACTACGTCAAGGTCATCGCCTACGACTCGCGCTACACGCGCCAGACGACCGCGCTGGCTTTCATCGTCGGCAGGCCGCCGGAGGAGCCCGGCTTCAGGCTCGAGCGGACCGACAGGGCCGACCGGGCGATGCGCTACGCGCTGCACGGCTACGCGGCAGAGCGTCCCGCGGGGCGGCGGTACGAGTGAACGCGCAGATCGACGCCGTGCTCGACGAGCTCGACGCCGAGCTCGTGGCACTCCAGCCCGTGAAGACCCGCATCCGCGAGATCGCGGCGCTGCTGGTGATCGACCGGCTGCGGCGCGAGGAGGGCCTGACGTCGCAGCCGCCGTCGCTGCACATGTCCTTCACCGGCAACCCCGGCACGGGCAAGACCACGGTCGCCCTGCGGATGGCCGAGATCCTGCACCGTCTCGGCTACGTCGAGACGGGGCACCTGGTGTCCGTCAGCCGCGAGGACCTCGTGGGCCAGTACGTCGGGCACACGGCCCCGAAGACGAAGGACGTCCTCAAGCGAGCCTACGGCGGCGTGCTGTTCATCGACGAGGCCTACTACCTGCACCGTCCCGAGAACGAGCGCGACTACGGCCAGGAGGCGATCGAGATCCTCCTGCAGGTCATGGAGAACGACCGCGACAGGCTGGTCGTGATCCTCGCCGGCTACAAGGACCGCATGGACGCGTTCTTTGCGTCCAACCCGGGGATGGCCTCGCGGGTCACCCACCACGTCGACTTCCCCGACTACACGCCCGACGAGCTGATGGACATCGCGCAGCGCATGCTCGAGCGTCAGGCATACCGCCTCTCGCCCGCGGGCGAGCAGGCGTTCCGCGAGTACCTCGAGCGGCGCATGCGCATGCCGCGCTTCGCGCACGGGCGCAGCACTCGCAACGCGATCGACCGGGCCCGGCTGCGTCACGCCAACCGCCTCGTGGGCGGCGACACGCCACCCGGGCGCGACGAGCTGATGACGATCGAGGCCGACGACATCTACGCCAGCAGCATCTTTCGGGGAGGGTGACGTGCCTCGACCGATCATCCTCGGCGTCGTCGGCGACTCGGCCGCCGGGAAGACCACCATCACGAGGGGCCTGGTGCGCGTTCTGGGCGAGCACACGGTCACTCACGCCTGCACCGACGACTACCACCGCTACGACCGCAAGCAGCGCGGCGAGCTGGGCATCACTCCGCTGCACCCGGATTGCAACTACTTGGACGTCATGGCCCAGGACCTGCGCCATCTGCGCAATGGCGAGGCGATCCTCAAGCCGGTCTACCGGCACACGGACGGCACGTTCGCCCCGCCCGTCTACGTCGAGCCCCACGGCTTCGCGATCGTCGAGGGCCTGCTCGGCTACCACACGCAGAAGATGCGCGACTGCTACGACGTGCGCGTCTTCCTCGCGCCGCCCGAGGACGTACGGCGCAAGTGGAAGGTCCAGCGCGACTGCTCCCGGCGTGGCTACACGACCGACGAGGTCCTGGCCGAGCTCGATCGCCGCGGACCCGACTCCGCCGCCTTCATCCGCCCTCAGGAGCGCTACGCGGACATGGTCGTGTCGTTCATGCCCGGCGACAGCAGCGATCCCGACCGCCTCGACGCCGAGCTGGTCCTGCGCGACGGCCTCCCGCACCCCGACCTCTCCCCCTTCATCGGCAACGGCACGCGCGGCATCACGATGACCGAGCGCGGCGGGGAGCGCCGCGTACGGATCCCGGGCGCCATCGACGCCGACCGCGCGGCCGAAGTCGAGGAGGCGATCTGGGACCGGCTGCACTTCGCCACCCATCTGCGCAGCCAGCGCCTGGGCGAGTACACGATCGGCATGGACCTTCACCGCTCCGAATCGCTGGCGCTCGTGCAGCTGCTCATCCTGTACCACCTCGTCACCGGCCGGGCCGCCGTGGCGCTGGGCCGCGAGGAGCTCGAGCGCCTCGCGTCGTGAGGCCGCGCTCGACGGCGGCCTTCGCCTCGTCGCTGCGCACGAAGCCGAGGAAGTGCTCGACCGCCGGGCGCAGAGGTCCGTGCGCGGGGCGGATCACGTACCACTGTCGGCGCGGCAGCGGCACGTCGACGTTGATCGTCGCGAGCAGGTCCAGCTCGACCTCGAGGTGCGTCGCCAGCCGCGACTGCAGCGACACGCCGAGGCCCGCGCGGGCGGCCTGCTTGATCGCGCCGTTGGAGCCGAGCGTGCGGATCGGCGGGTGCAGATCGTGGCCGGCTAGGAACTCCTCGGTCATCGAGCGCGTGCCGGAGCCCTCCTCGCGCAGCAGCCACGGGCGCGCTCCGAGCTGCTCGACGCGCACGCGGCGCGCCCTCGTAAGCGGGTCGTCGGCCGCTGTGATGACGACGATCGGGTTGTCGAGGAAGGGCTCGCCGACGATTCCTTCGTCCGGGGGCCGGCCGCCAATCGCGACGTCCGACCGGTGCGTGCGCAGCCGCTCGAACACGCGCTCCCGGTTGCCCACGTCCACGCTGAGCTCGACCTCAGGATGAAGGGCGGCGAACGCTTGCATGAGCTGCGGAGCGATGTGCTCGCCGGCGGTCGTCACGGCGCCGATCCGCAGCTCCGTGGCCGCACTGTCCGCCGCCTCGCGCGCGGCCCGCGCGCCCTGGTCGAGGAGGCCGATGACGTCCGCCGCGTAGGAGGCGAACACCTTGCCCGCCGGGCTTGGGCGCACGTTGCGCCCCGCCCGCTCGGTCAGCTCGACCCCCAGCTCGCGCGTGAGGGCGGACACGGCGGCAGACACCGACGGCTGAGACACGACGAGCTCCTCCGCCGCCGCGGTCACCGAGCCGGTGCGGACGACGGCCAGGAAGCTGCGCAGCTGCGTAACTGTTACAGCCATTTGCCTAAGTGGTTGGCCTCAACCTACCTTGATCGTCTATGTGTTACCCGGCCCGTACCGAGGCATCGCGCCCACGTCGCTGCGCCCGGCGCTCGCACCGACTGGTGATCTGGTCGAGCGAGTGCGACCATCGGCGACATGATCTGGCCGCTGACGGCCCTCGGAGTCCTGCTCCTCAGCTACGCGGCCCTCATCGTCGGCCTGATCATCAGCGGCCGGCGCCAACACGTGCGCGCCGTCGCGGGCTTCGTGCCCGACTGCGTCGCGCTCTTCCGCCGCCTGATCGGCGATGCGCGCGTCCCGCGACACAGCAAGCTCCTGCTGGGCGCCTGCCTGGGATACCTGGCGATGCCGATCGATCTCGTGCCCGACTTCGTCCCGATCGCCGGCCAGCTCGACGACGCCATCGTCGTGGCGCTCGCCCTGCGCGCCGTGCTGCGCGCCGCCGGCCCGCACCTGCTGGCCGAGCACTGGCGGGGACCTCAGTCGTCCTTGACCGGGCTGACCCGCGCCGTGTTCGGTCAGAGCGTGCTGCGTTAGGCGACGCCCGCGTGGACCCATGGCTGAGAAGGCGTCCAAGCGATTCACGGCCGAGGAACGCGCCGCGATGCGGGAGCGCGCACAAGTTCAAGGCGAGGCACGCGACGCTCGGCTTCAGCGACAAGGCGAACCTCGACAAGGGCGCCCTGTGGCCGACGGCCTTCGCGCTGAAGGAGCTGACCGCCGCCGGAGAGAAGAAGATCGTCGCGCTCGTGAAGAAAGCGGTGAGCTGAGCTACCGGGTCCCGCGGTGGCTCTCGACGTGGGCTGCGTCGGCGAGCCGCTTGATGCGCAGCAGCCGGCGATCCCAGGTCGAGGCGAGCTCGCTCAGCAGCCTCGTCGCGTCGTCGAGCCGGTCGATGTCGATTCGGTAGTGCATCTCGCGGCCTGATCGCTCGCCGGCGACGAGGCCGGCGCGCTCGAGGACGGCGAGGTGCTTGCTGACCGCCTGGCGGGTGACGGGCAGGCCGTCGGCGAGGGACGTCGGCGTCGATTCGCCGCGCTCGAGCAGCAGATCGAGAAGCTGCCGTCGGGTTGGCTCGGTGACGGCGGCGACGAGCCCGACGGCATCGACGCGGGACGAGCTCACCGGTCGTACGCGTCGTGATGCCGGAACCAGTTGAGCGGGTCGTCGGGGCCGCGCGTCTCGTTTCGCCCTCGCGGCGCCCGGTCGAGCCACTGGTACATGCCCCAGAGGCCGTCGAGGCCGCGCGCATAGGCCGAATAGGTGTGGTGGACGACGCCGTCCTCGAGAGCGAACGCGCTCATGCCCGGGCGCTCGCGCGTGTAGGTCGCCCAGTCCGTTCCCGTCGTCGCGGCCCACGCATCGAACGGCCCGCGCACGTCCTCCGGCGGCGACCACACGGACGACTCGCGGAAGTTGTACTCGAAGGCGCCCGAACGCCCCTGCTCCTCCGTGAGGGAGGCATCGAAGTCGTGGTTGAAGTCGGTCCCGAACGAGGAGGCCCACGGGAAGCTCCAGCCCATCCGCTGCTTGTAGCCCTGCAGCTTCTCGAGCGGAGCGCGCGACACCGCCCAGAGCATCACGTCGTGGTTGGCCAGATGAATCGCGAAGCCGTTGAAGCCGTCCGCGATCGCCGAGCAGGCGGGACAGCCCGCGCTGTAGTCGGGCCCGAACATGAAGTGGTAGACGAGCAGCTGCGAGCGCCCGCGGAACAGGTCGGCCAGCGAGGCACCTCCCGCGTCCGTCTCGAAGCGGTAGTCCTTGTCGACCCGCACCCACGGCAGCGCCTGTCGCTGGCGGGCGAGCTCGTCGCCGCGCCGTGTCAGGTCCTTCTCGGCGGCGAGCAGCTCGAGCCTGGCCGCGAGCCACTCCTCACGCGTTCCCGTGGCGTGCTCGGTCATGACCGCGCGACTCCCCGCAGGTGGGTGCTGGCGTGCGCGCACAGCAGGCCGAGGTGATGGTCCCAGCCGCGCTCGTGATCCGCGAAGTTGCGCGCGTTCTGGTCGTCCGTCCAGCCAGGCCGCCGTAGCCCGCTCTCGACGAGCTTGAGCGTGGTGGCTTCGCCGTCCTCGGTCAGTGTGAACTCGACGAGGGGCGCGTTGGACTCATCGGGCGCTGCACCGTCCGGGTAGTCCCAGCGAAACGAGAAGTAGCGAGGTGGCTCGGCCCGTTCGACGCGCACGTTGACGACGGCCTCGCGCTGAGCCTCGTTCGGCCGGCTCCCCTTCCGCGATCCGCGGAACGTGAGCGTGCCCTCGCCCCCTCGTTGCAGCTCGAGCTCGGCGCCGTCGCTGAACCACTGCGTGATCTGCTCCGGGTCTGTCACGACCGACCAGACGACGTCGATCGGCGCTTCGATCCGGATCTCGCGCTCGATACGGTCGGTGGGCATCTCGATCTCTCCGTTTCCTCGGTACGCAACCAACGGTTGCGCCATGGTAGCGGATCGTGCAACGTAAGGTTGCGCTTTCTTGCGGTGCTCGGCGGCGGCCGTAGACTCGCCCGCGGGAAGGATCCCCGCCGGTAGGCGTCGGGGTGGGTAGACCTCCCGGGCTGCTCGGAGCAGCACAGACGATGCCGTACGAAGCCGAGGCACAGGACGTGCTGAACGACGCGCAGGCGTACTGGCTGCGCGCGCCCGGGCGCGGGGAGATCCGGCCGGTGACGCTGCCCGAGCCGGGGTGCGGCGACGTGGTGGTCCGCACGCTGCGGTCCGGCGTCAGCCGCGGCACCGAGACGCTGGTGTTCCGGGGCGGCGTGCCGCCGAGCCAGTACGCCGCGATGCGCGCGCCGTTCCAGGAAGGAGACTTCCCGGGGCCGGTCAAGTACGGCTACCTGAACGTCGGCGCCGTCGAGCAGGGCCCGCCGGAGCTGCGCGGGCGCACGGTCTTCTGCCTGTACCCGCACCAGACGGCCTACGTGGTGCCGGCGGGCGCCGTGACCGTCGTGCCCGACGGCGTGCCGCCCGCGCGGGCCGTGCTGGCCGGCACGGTGGAGACCGCCCTCAACGCCCTGTGGGACGCGGCGCCGCTCGTCGGCGACCGCGTCGCGGTCGTCGGCGCCGGGATGGTCGGCTGCTGCGTCGCCCGCCTGCTCGCCCGGTTCCCGGCGGTCGAGGTCACGCTCGTCGACGTCGACGCGTCACGGGCCGAGGTCGCGGCCGCGCTCGGGGCCGGCTTCGCGCGGCCCGACGACGCGACGGGCGGGTGCGACCTGGTCGTGCACACGAGCGCGACGTCGGCCGGGCTGCAGCGCTCGCTCGACCTGCTCGCGCCCGAGGGCACGGTGCTCGAGCTCAGCTGGTACGGCGACGCGGAGGTGCGGCTCTCGCTGGGCGGCGCGTTCCACGCGGGCCGCCTTGGGCTGCGCGCCAGCCAGGTCGGGACGGTGTCCCCGGCCCGGAGCGCGCGCCGCACGACGGCCGACCGGCTGGCCATCGCGCTCGACCTGCTGCGCGACCCCGCGTTCGACGTGCTCGTCACCGGCGAGTCGCGCTTCGACGAGCTGCCCGGAGTCATGGCGCGCCTGGCCGCGGGGAGCCTGCCGGCGCTCTGCCACACGATCACCTACGACGGGACCTAGCCCGTGTTCAGCGTGACGGTCCGCGACCACATGATGATCGCCCACAGCCTGCGCGGCGAGGTGTTCGGGCCCGCGCAGCGCCTGCATGGCGCGACGTACGTCGTCGACGCCACCTTCCGTCGCGCGGACCTCGACGCCGACGGCATCGTGGTCGACATCGGCCGCGCGGCCGAGGCGCTGCACGCGGTGGTGGGCGAGCTCAGCTACCGCAACCTCGACGACGAGGCGATCTTCGCCGGCACGAACACCACCACCGAGGCGCTCGCGAAGTTCGTCGCCGACCGGCTCGCCGACGGCGCACGGGACGGCGACCTCGGCGACGGCGCGCGGACGATCGACGGGCTCGTCGTCACGCTGCGCGAGTCCCATGTCGCGTGGGCGAGCTACGAGCGGCCGCTATGACGGAGGTCCACGTCGTCGTCCCCGAGGGCATCGACGACCCGGCGCGGCCGAGCGGCGGCAACGCCTACGACCGCCGGGTCTGCCGGGGGCTCGCCGCGCTCGGCTGGGCGGTGCACCAGCATCCGATCGCCGGCGCGTGGCCGCGGCCGGGTGCGGCGGGACACGCCGCCCTCGCGCGCGCCCTTCGGCGGATCCCGGACGGCGCCGTCGTGCTGCTCGACGGGCTGATCGCGTCCGCCGTCCCTCAGGCGCTCGTGCCGCAGGCGCACCGGCTGCGGCAGGTCGTGCTCGTGCACATGCCGCTGGGCCACCGCCCGCCCGACGGCGAGGCCGGCGCGGTACGGGCGCGCGAGCGCGAGGCCCTCGCGGCGGCCGCGGCCGTCGTCACGACCAGCGCATGGACCCGGCGCCGGCTGCTGGAGCTGTACGCGCTGCCGGCCGACCTGGTGCACGTGGCCGAGCCCGGCGTCGACGCCGCCGGCCTCGCGCCGGGGACCGCAGCCGGCGACGCGTTGCTCTGCGTCGCGGCGGTGACGCCCGACAAGGGTCACGACGTGCTGCTCGACGCGCTCGCGACGGCGACGGACCTGTCCTGGCGCTGCGCGTGCGTCGGCAGCCTGGACCGCGACGCGGGGTTCGCCGACGGGGTGCGCCGCCGCGCGCAGGACGGCGGCCTGGGCGACCGGGTGCGCTTCGCCGGCCCGCGCACCGGCCCGGAGCTCGATCGCGCATACGCCGCCGCGGACGTGCTCGTGCTCGCCTCGCAGGCCGAGACGTACGGCATGGTCGTCGCCGAGGCCCTGGCCCGCGGCCTGCCCGTCATCGCCGCCGACGTCGGCGGGGTGACCGAGGCCCTCGGGCGCGCGGACGACGGCACCCGTCCGGGGCTGCTGGTCGCGCCCGGCGACCCCGCGGCCCTCGGCGCCGCGCTGCGGGCCTGGCTCGGCGACGCCGAGCTGCGCGGGCGCCTGCGCCGGGCCGCCCGCGAGCGACGCGGGTCGCTGCGCCGCTGGCCGGCCACCACGTCCGTCCTCGCCGGCGTCCTCGCGGGAGCGGCGCGATGAGCGCAACCGCCGTCCGTGTCAACCCGGAGTGGCTCGCCCTGCGCGAGCCGGCCGACGCGGCGGCGCGCTCCGTCGAGCTCGCCGACCGCCTCGGGCGGCATCTCGCGGCCGCCGGCCACCTCGTGATCCACGACCTCGGCGGCGGCAGCGGCGCGATGGGCCGCTGGCTCGCGCCGCGGCTGCCCGGGCGCCAGCACTGGGTGGTCCACGACCGGGACGCAGACCTGCTGGAGCTTGCGGTGGCCGCCGCTCCGGGTCTGAGCCACGGTCGAGGCGCGACGGTCCGACATCACGCGGCTGACGCCGGACGATCTCGCCGGCGCCAGCCTGATCACCGCTTCGGCGCTGCTCGACATGCTCACCGCGGACGAGCTCGTCCGCATGCTCCGCGCCTGCACCGGGCGTCCGATGCTGCTCGCCCTCACCGTCACCGGTCGCGTCGCGCTGAGTCCGGCGGATCCGCTGGACGCGCGCATCGGCGCGGCGTTCGACGCCCACCAGCGGCGCGACCGGCTGCTCGGCCCGGACGCGATCGCCGCCGCCGTCGAGGAGCTGAGCGGGACGGGCGCCGAGGTCGTCGTCCGGCCGAGCCCCTGGCACCTCGATGGGGCCCACGCCGACCTCGCGGCCGAGTGGCTCGCGGGGTGGATCGCCGCCGCCTGCGAGCAGGAGCCCGCGCTTGCCGCCGGTGCCTACCTCGACCGGCGCCTGGCGCAGGCGGCCGCAGGGGAGCTCACGGTCACCGTCGACCACGCCGACCTGCTGGTGCTGCCATGAGGGCCGCGGTCCGTGTCGCCGCCACCGCGGCGACGCTCGCGTTCCTGGTCTGGCGTGTGGGCACCGGCCCGTTCCTCGACGGCCTGCGCACCGTCGACGGCGAAGCGCTCGCGGCCGCGGCCGGCCTCGCCGTGCTGACCACCGTCTGCTGCGCCTGGCGCTGGCGGATCGTGGCGCGCGGCCTCGGCGTCGAGCTGCCGCTGCGCACGGCGGTGGCCGCGTACTACCGCTCGATCTTCCTCAACGTCACGGTGCCCGGCGGCGTGGTCGGCGACGTCCACCGCGGGATCAGCCACGGGCTGCGCGCCGTGGCATGGGAGCGGTCCGCCGGGCAGGTCGTGCAGGTCGTGCTCACCGTCGCCGTCCTGCTCGTCGCACCGTCACCGGTGCGGGCGGCCATGCCGCTGGTCGCGCTCGCGCTCGTCGTGCTGGCGGCCGGCGTCGCGCTGGCGGCGCGCGTGCGGCCCGCCGCCGCCAGGTCGCGCCTGGCGCGGCTGCGCAGCGCCGCGGCTCGCGACCTGCGCAACGGGCTGCTCGCCCGGCGGGCATGGCCGGCCATCGCATTCGCGTCGGCGCTGGTCGTCGCGGGCCACGCGATCACCTTCCTCGTCGCCGCGCAGGCCGCGGGGGTGACCGAGCCGGCGTCGCGGATGCTGCCACTGGCGCTGCTCGTGATGCTGGGCGCGGCACTCCCGAACGTCGGCGGCTGGGGGCCGCGCGAAGGCGTGACGGCGTGGGCGTTCGCCGCCGCCGGCCTGGGCGCGTCACGCGGGGTCGCCACCGCGGTCGTATACGGCGTGATGGTGTTCGTGGCCAGCCTTCCGGGCGCCGCCGTCCTGGTGGCGTCCTGGGTGCGCCGGGACGGAGCCGTGGATGTCTGACCGCCCGTACACCCTGCTGAGCTGCAGCGTGTCGCTCGACGGCTACCTCGGCGATCAGACGCCGCGCCTCGCGCTGTCCAACGAGGCCGACTTCGACCGGGTGGACGAGATGCGCGCCTCCTGCGACGCGATCATGGTCGGCGCGGTCACCGTGCGCACCGACAACCCGCGGCTGCTCGTGCGCTCGCAAGCCCGCCGCGAGCGGCGCACGGCCCGCGGGCTCGCATCGTCTCCGATGAAGATCACCGTGACCGAGCGGGTGGACCTCGACCCGCGCTCGAACTTCTTCACGACCGGCGGAGTCGAGAAGCTCGTCTACACCTCGAGCCCGCGGGTGGCCGACGCCCGCGCGCTGCTCGGGCCGGTGGCGACGGTCGTCGACGGCGGCCGGCGCGTGCGGATGCGCCGGCTCAGCGAGGACCTCGCCGACCGCGGCGTGGAGCGGCTGATGGTCGAGGGCGGCGGCATCGTGCACACCCAGTTCCTGGCCGACGACCTCGTCGACGAGCTGCAGCTCGTCGTGGCGCCCTTCTTCGTCGGCGACTCGAGCGCACCGCGCTTCGTGAGCGACGGACGCTTCCCATGGAACGCGGGGCGGCGCGCGACGCTCGCCGAGGTGCGCCAGATCGGCGACGTGGTGCTGCTGCGCTACGCGCTCTCCCCCAGGTTCGCGGACGACTGAACGGCGGCGCCGGGTCAGCCGCTCGCCGGCTTCGAGCCGAACGCGGTGAGGAAGCGGTCGCGGAACGCGGCCATCGGCCACACCGGCGCGCTGCGGGCTCGGCAACATGCCGTCCTGCCATCCCCATCCGGCGATCCGGTCCATCACCTTCGGGTCGTGCGCGATGACCGAGATCGGCACGTCGTGGCTGGCGCCCTGGCCCGTGACGATCGTCGACGGCTGATGGTCGCCCAGGAGGACGACCACGAGCTTGTCGTCGCCGTAGCGCTGCACGAACGAGATGATCGTGCTCAGCGTGTACTCGATCGAATGGCCGTAGGCGGCGCGAGCGCGCTCGGAGTCGCCGAAGAGCGCGGCCCGCGTGGACTCCTCCGCCGGGAGGCGGTCGAAGATCGAGCCGTCGCCGACGTCGTCCCAGGAGATGAACCGGGGGATGCGCGTCCACGGCGTGTGGCTCGAGATGAGGTCGACCTCGGCGAAGAGCGGTGGGCGGTGGCGCTTGGCGAGCTCAAGGCGGTGCAGGGCCAGGAGGACGTACTGGTCGGGCATCGGGGGCACCCCGAAGCCCGGGCCGCGGTAGCCGACGTTGCGGCGGTCGTAGAGCTTGTCGTAGTGGTAGAAGGTCGAGCCTTCCGGCCAGGTCCGCTTGTTCGCCGGATCGACACCGACCGCACGCCACCCTGCACGCTTGAACGCCACGCTGAGGGTGAGGCGGTCGCTCCGGACGAGCTGGTCGTAGCCCCGCTGCGTGCCGATCCGAATGCCCGACTGCAGGGTGGAGTGCGCCAGCCAGCTGAGCCCGCCGAAAGTCGACGACGTGAGGAACGCGCTGCGCGAGGAGAAGCCGCCCGCCCGCAGCTGCGCAGTGCCCTTGCCGAGCACGGCGTCGATACGGGGCGAGAAGGACGAGCCCTGGACCGCGACCTTCCCGTAGCTCTCGACGAACAGGAGGAGGACGTCCTTGCCGCGCAGGCCGGTCAGGAGCCGATCGCCCGGAGTGGCGCGGAAGCGGTCGCGGGGGATCTCGCGGGCGAGGATCTCGTGAGCCCTCAGGCCCGTCCGTACCGCCTGCACCTCGCGGACTGCGAGGGCCGCAGCGCTCGTGGAGGCGACCGGCGCGCCGAGGACGCGGAGGACCACCCAGGCGACGCTGAGCACGGCGACCGCGCGGAGCGCCCAGTCGCGGTGGCCGGCCGCGACCCGTGTCAGGCGCAGCAGCGCCGCGACCGGAAATGCGATGAGCACGAGCCCGAGTACGACTGCAACGGCGACGACGAGGTTCCCGCTCGACCTGCCGATCGCGTCGCGCAGCGTCTCGATGCCGATTCCAACGTAGCTCGAGTCCGAGACGGGGTCGAACGGCCGGTCGAAGGCCGCGAAGAACCCCATGTCGAGGACCTTCACTACCACGAGCACCGCCAGCATCGCGCCCAAGACCACGGCCAGCACTCGCCGCGGGGTGGTGGGCAGCAGGACGGCCAGAGGGACGACGACGAGGAGCTCGAGGGGGAGCCGCGCGAACGCGCCGAGCGTGAAGTCGCTCGGCTGGTTCGGCGCGACGACGGCCACCCAGACGACCAGCAGGGCGAGGACCGTGAGCGCCAAGCCGTCGCGCTGGGGCACCCGATCGCCGGCGGCTTTCCGGTGGCGCCACAGCCACCACACGCACTCGCCGAACGATGCTGCGAGCGCTGCGAGCGCAGCCACGAGCAGGGCCTGCGTCGGGCCTCGGGGGAGGACCCCGGCGGCCGCCACCGTCAGCACGATCCCCTGCGTCGCCGTGACGACCTTGCGCCAGCGGCGCGGCGGCAGCGGCGCGCGCATCCACGGCAGCAGCCACTCGCCGGCGAGGAACAGGTAGCGCGCCGCCCCAATCGCGAGCACCCACGCGCCGGACGCGGGCGCGACGTAGACGCTGAGGGCGAGGATCAGGAACGCATCGACCTCGCCGTCGAAGCGCGCGCCGAGCGCGGACGCCGTCCCCGTGCGCCGCGCCAGCCAGCCGTCGGCCAGGTCCAGCGCGAGCGCGACGGCGGCGAGCGTGACAAGCAGCGCGACCGGCGTGGCGCGCGTGAACGAGTCCGCGGCCAGCGCGGCGACGCCGACGGCGAGCGTGGCCCGCGCGACCGTCACCCATGACGCCGGGCCCAGACGGTCGCCGGGGCTGCGCGCGAGGCCGCGCGCCAGCGCGACTGCCATGGTCACAGCGCAGGCGACGCCGACGACCCAGCCGGCCGTACTGAGCCCGACGGTCGCCGCCATGACGGCGAGCAGCAGCACCTGGGCGATCAGTCCGATCGCCGGACCGGCGTGACGCTCTCGCACGGCGCCTCGCGGATTCGTGAGTACGTCGAGCACTGTCGTTAACACTGACGCTCGCGCGCCGGCGCAGCTTCCCGGCGCGGGCTGCGGCAAGATCGCGGGCGCGATGAGGCAGGACGACCGCGCGCCGTTTCACCGGGCACTGCACCGCGCGCGCGTGTCGGCGTACGCCCCCGGCGAGTTCGTCGGGCAGGAGAGCTTCATGACCGCCGGCGAGATCCGGGCCCTGGCCGTGCACGCGGGCATCGGCCCCGGGGTCACGGTGCTGGACCTGTGCTGCGGCATCGCCGGGCCCGGACGCTTCCTCACGCAGGAGCTGGGCTGCGCGTACCTGGGCGTGGACGCCAGCGCGAGCGCGATCGCCATCGCCCGCGAGCGCAAGGGTGACCTGCCCTGCCGCTTCGCGATCGCGCAGATCCCGCCGCTCCCAGCCGGCCCCTTCGACGTCGTGCTCCTGCTCGAGACGATGCTCGCCTTCGAGGACAAGGACGCGCTGGTCCGCGAGATCGCCGCGGCGCTGCGGCCGGGCGGGCGGTTCGCGTGCACGCTCGAGGCCGGGCCGCCGCTCACGGACGACGAGCGGGCGGCGATGCCCGACGCCGACACGGTCTGGCTCACCCCGCTCGACGAGCTGGCCGCGTCCCTGGAGCGGGCCGGGCTCGTCGTCACGTGGCGGGAGGACCACAGCCGCGCGCACCGCGCGACGGCGCAGGCGCTGGCGGGCGCGTTCGCCGCGGACGCCGATCAGATCGCCGCGCAGATCGGCCGCCGGGCGCTGGACGAGCTGCTCGCCGCCCACCGGCTGTGGATCGAGTGGCTGGACGAGGGGCGGGTGCGCAAGTTCGCGCTGGTGGCGGAGCGGGCCGGATAGGGTCGCCCGGTCACGAGATCACAGGAGGCAGGTGGGCGTGGACGTTTCCTCGCGGTTCGATGTGGCCGGTTTCGGCGTGGTCGTCACCGGCGGTGCCAGCGGGCTCGGGCTCGCGTATGGCGAGGTGCTCGCGGCGCACGGGGCGCGGGTGACGCTGATCGACGTCGACGCCGACGGGGTCGTCGCGCAGGCCGACCGGCTGCAGGCCGAAGGGCTCGACGTGCGCGGCGCCGTGGCCGACGTGACCGATCACGGCGCCCTCGATCGCGCGATCGACGAGGCGGCGCAGGCCTACGGGCGGCTGGACGTCGCGTTCGCCAACGCCGGCATCGATCCCGGCGTCGGCTTCGTCGGAGCCTGGGCGGGCGGGCAGCGGCCCCGGGTCGAGGACGGCGCGCTCGAGCGCTACGCCGACGAGCGCTGGAGCCGCGTCATCGACATCAACCTGAACGGGATCTTCGCCACGGCGCGCGCCGCGGCCCGGCACATGCGCCCCCGCGGATTCGGGCGGATCGTCGTGACGACGTCGCTGGCGGCGACGAAGGTCGAGCCCGCGATCGGCTCGGCCTACATGGCGGCCAAGGCCGGCGCGCGGCACCTCATGCATTGCCTCGCCCTCGAGCTCGCGGCGGACGGCATCACGGCCAACGCGATCGCGCCCGGGTTCTTCGTCACGAACATCGGCGGCGGGCACGCGCACAACCTCGACGTCCAGGCGGCGATCGCGAAGGACATCCCGATGCACCGCGTCGGCCGGCCCGACGACATCAAGGCCCTCGCCCTCTTCCTCGCGTCGCCGGCCTCGGACTACATCACCGGGCAGGAGATCGTGATCGACGGCGGCTGGGGGTTGGGCGTCGCGGACTGAGGTGGGTGGTCACCCGAAGTGGGTGATGTTGGGTCACCCCGCCGCGCTTAGGGTCGTTGCATGCCTGGCGTCGCCACACCCGCGCTCTCCGATGAGGCGCTGGTCGACATGCTCTCGCTGATCGAGGGGGCCGACAGCGTCGAGCTCAAGCTCACGATCCCGGAATCGAGCCAGCGCTCCGCGGTCATGGCGCTGGGGATGGACCCGCTCGGCGCCCAGGTCCGCCTCGTGTACTTCTTCGACACGCCCGACCTCGGGCTCGAGAGCAACGGCGTGGTCGTGCGCGCGCGCCGGGTGGCGCAGAAGGGCGACGACTCCGTGGTCAAGCTGCGGCCCGTCGTGCCCTCAGAGCTGCCGCGCGACGTGCGCGAGTCGCCGATGTGCATGGTCGAGGTCGACGCGATGCCGGGCGGGTACGTCTGCTCAGCATCGCTGAAGGGCCAGCCGCGGACGCCGGTGCAGGACGTCGCGGCGGGCTCCGCGCCGCTGCGCAAGCTCTTCTCCAAGGAGCAGCGCGCCTTCTTCGCCGCGCACGCGCCCGAGGGGATCGGATTCGAGGACCTCTCACTCCTGGGCCCGATCTTCGTGCTCAAGCTCAAGGCCTCGCCGCCGGGCTACGCACGCAAGATGGTCGTCGAGCTGTGGCTGTACCCCGACGGGACGCGCATCCTCGAGCTCTCGACGAAGTGCGCGACGTCGGAGGCCTTCCAGGTCGCCGCCGAGAGCCGCGCCTTCCTGACCGAGCGCGACATCGAGACGACCGGCGCCCAGACGACGAAGACGCGCAAGGCCCTGGAGTTCTTCTCCAAGCAGCTGCGCTCGACCTGACCCGACACCGGAGGAGCACATGAGCAACCTGGTCGCAATCGCATACCCCGACGAGGCCACCGCCTCCGAGGTGGCGCAGACGCTCGTCCAGCTCCAGAAGGAGCGCTCGATCGCGCTGGACGACCTCGTCGTCGCCATTCGCAGGCCCGACGGCAAGATCAAGCTCAAGCAGAGCTTCAAGCCGGCCGCCAGCGGTGCCGCCGGAGGCGCGCTGTGGGGCGGCCTCATCGGCCTGATCTTCTTCATGCCGCTGGTCGGCATGGCCATCGGCGGGGCGAGCGGTGCCGCGGCCGGGGCGATGAGCGACGTCGGCGTCGACGACAACTTCATGAAGGACCTGGGCGAGAAGCTCCAGCCCGGTGGCGCGGCGCTCTTCGTCCTCGTGCGCGAGTCGACGCCCGACAAGGTCCTCCCGCGGATCTCGCAGTACGGCGGCGAGGTCGTGCACAGCTCGCTCAGCGCCGAGGCCGAGGAGACGCTGCAGGAGGCGCTGCGCGAGCACGCGACAGCCTGAGGTGCGCTGAGCCGGCCCGGGTGACAGCCATGAAGCCCTCCATCGCAGCCCTGCTCCTCGCCCTCGTCGCCGCGTTCGCGCTCGGCGCCTGCGGCGAGTCCAAGGAGGACAAGGCCAAGACGACCGTCTGCGACGCGCGCTCGGACATCAGCAAGCAGGTCCAGAGGCTCAAGAGCCTGACGATCTCCACGGCGACCACGGACGAGGTGCAGAGCAGCCTCAAGGCGATCAACAGCGACCTGTCCAAGATCAAGGACGCCCAGGGCGACCTCTCCGACAAGCGCCGCCAGCAGGTCGAGGACGCCAACAAGGCCTTCACGTCGCAGCTACAGGACATCGCCGGCAGCCTGGGCAAGAGCACGTCGCTCAGCGACGCCAAGGCCCAGCTGACCAGCGCCCTGCAACAGCTCGCCACTGCCTACCAGCAGAGCTTCGCGCGCATCGACTGCAGCTGAGTCGTCAGTGGATCCCGGCACCTCACAGACGCGCTACGGGGAGCGGGTGAGCTGGGAACCCGCGACGCCGCGACTGCGCCCCCTGCGGCTGCTGATCTCATGGGTGGTCGCGGCGGCCTCGATCGGGGTCGCGGCCGCGCTGATCCCCGGCGTCGGCCTGGAGAGCACTGGGGCCGCGTTCGTCGTCGCGGCGCTGATCGCGGTGCTCAACGCCCTGCTGCCGCCGGTGCTGGCGGCGCTGCGGCTGCCGTTCACGCTCGTGGCCGGCTTCCTGCTCGTGCTGCTCGCCGATGCGTTCCTGCTCGTCATCGCCCACGACCTGCTCCCGGACGACATTCACGTCGGCTCGTTCGGCGACGCGCTGCTCGCCGCGCTCGTGATGGCGGCGGTGAGCGTCGTCCTGCAGGCCGTCCTGGGCACCAACGACGACGACGAGTACTCGCTGAAGGTGACCCGGCGGATCGCCGGGCGCCAGGGCGCGCAGGAGCGCACCGACGTCCCCGGGATCATCTTCCTGGAGATCGACGGCCTTGCCCTTCCGGTCCTGCGCGACGCATTGCGCGACGGCAGCGCCCCGACGATGGCGCGCTGGATCGCCGACGACGGCTATCAGCTCGCCGAATGGGAGACCGACCTCTCGTCGCAGACCGGCGCCAGCCAGGCCGGGATCCTGCTCGGCTCCAACGAGGACATCCCGGCCTTCCGGTGGGTCGAGAAGGAGCGCGGGGTCATGATGGTCTGCTCCTCGCCGTCGGACTGCGCCGAGATCGAGCACCGCCACGCGACCGGCGCCGGGCTGCTCGTCGACGGCGGCGCGAGCCGCGGCAACCTGCTCTCCGGCGAGGCCGAGGAGACGATCCTCACGGTCAGCCGCTCGGAGGCCGAGCGCAAGGCGAACCCGGGCTATCGGGCCTTCCTGGCCAACGGCTTCAACGTCACGCGCGCGTTCGTCCTCTTCCTCTGGGAGATCGTGCTCGAGCTGACCGCGGCGGCGCGCGCGGCGCGCCGCGACGTGCGCCCGCGCGGGCACCGCGGTGGCGCCTACCCGCTGATGCGCGGCGTGATGTGCGTCATCGTCCGCGACCTCATCGTCTTCGGAGTGCTCACGGACATGATGCGTGGCCGCCCGGCGGTGTACGCAACCTTCTCCAGCTACGACGAGGTCGCCCATCACTCCGGCCTCGAGCGAGCCGACACGATGGAGGCCCTGCGCAAGCTCGACCAGCAGTTCGGCCGCATCGAGCGGGCGCGGCCGTACGCGCCCCGCCCGTACGAGATCGTCGTGCTCTCCGACCACGGGCAGACGCAGGGCGCGACGTTCAAGCAGCGCCACGGATACGGCCTCGACGAGCTCGTCGAGCGGTCGCTCGCGCGCGGGCGCGTCTCCGGCTTCGCGGGGGGCGACGAGCAGAACGCGATGGTCCACAACGCCGTCAACGAGGCGACGGGCACGCAGCAGAAGAAGCGGCCGAAGAACGACGTCGCAGGGCGCGACGTCGTGGTCCTCGGCTCCGGCAACCTCGGTCTCGTCTACCTGATGGAGCTCGACCGCCGGCTCACGCGCGAGGAGATCGACGCGCGCCATCCCGACCTCATCCCCGCCCTTCGCGCGCATCCGCACATCGGCTGGCTGCTCGTCCGCTCGGCCGACCACGGCGCGGTCGTCCTCGGGCCCGACGGCGTCAACTACCTCGACGAGGGCCGTGTCGACGGCGTCGACCCGCTCGCGCGCTTCTCACCCACCGCGGCGCGCCACCTCCTGCGCACCGACGGCTTCGCGCACGTCGCCGACATCATGGTCGGCAGCTTCTACGACCCCGTGCTCGACGAGGGCTGCGCCTTCGAGGAGCTCATCTGCTTCCACGGCGGGCTCGGTGGCCCGCAGACCCGCGCGTTCATCCTCGCCCCGGCCCGGCTGCAACTGCCCGCGGAGCCGATCGTCGGCGCCGCCTCCGTCCACGGCCTGCTGTCCGAGTGGCGCAGGATGCTTCAGGGCACCGTGCGCGACGCACCCGCGCAGATGGGCCGCGAGGAGTACGCCAAGAAGTGAGCGCCACACCTGTCGAGGGCATACCGCCCCCGCTGCCGGAGGAGCCAGGGCCGCAGGCACCCCGGATCGAGGTTGTCTTCTCGATGCGCACCGTCGCATTGGGGCTGGCGATCCTGCTCGGCATCGTCCTCGTCGTCGTGGTCAAGGACGCGCTGCTGTCGATCGCGCTCGCCGGCGTGATGGTCCTCGGGCTCGATCCGCCCGTATCCGCCCTCCAGCGCCGCGGGTGGAGCCGCGGTCTGGCCGCGCTGGCCGTCCTGGCGGCGATCGCGCTCGTGCTCTTCGTGATCATCGTGTGGGCGGTCAAGCCGATCTGGTCGGACATCCGCGAGTTCGTCGGCAATCTGCCCGCATACGTCGACGAGGTCCAGCACAACGAGCCCTTCAAGAGCATCGACAAGGGCACCGACGCGTTCAAGAAGCTCGAGAGCGCGCTGGCGAGCGCAGCGAAAGACATACCGGAGGCGGCCGCGAGCCTGCTCGGCGCGGCCGCGACCGCCGTCAGCTCGGTCTTCGAGCTCGTGACCCTGGCCTTCCTGACCCTCTTCGGGATCATCGCCAAGCCGGCGCTCACGCGGTCGGCGCTCGAGCTCATGCGCCCGCCCACCGCCACGCGCGTCGAGCGCACGCTCGACAAGGTGAGCCGCACGATCTCCTTCGCGCTGATCGGCAACGTCGTCATCTCGATCATCGCCGGCTCGGTCGTCGGCATCGCTGCGGTCCTCGTCGATGCGCCGTCGCCGGCGGTGCTCGCGCTGATCGTCGGTCTGTTCGACCTCATCCCGCAGGTCGGCTCGGCCATCGCCGCGTTCATCGTCGTCACCGTGACGCTGATCGCGACCGGGCCCGGGGCGGCGGCGATCCTGCTGGTCGTGATCCTCGTCTACCAGCAGGTCGAGAACTACCTCATCCAGCCCGCGGTCATGCGGGAGGCCGTCGAGCTGTCGGGCTTCGCAACGATCGCCGTGGTGATGGTGGGCGGGGCGCTGCTCGGGGTCGTCGGCGCGATCCTCGCCGTCCCCGTCGCGGCCTCGGTGAAGATCGTCGTGCGCGAGGTCACCGAAGGGCGCCGGACGCGCATGGCCGCGCTGCGCGAGGCCGCCGCCGAGGCGGGCTAGCTACCGGGGCGCCCGACGGCGGCCAGCAGCTCGTCGCCGAGCTCGCCGAGCGCCGTGGCATCGACGAAGTCGCTCGCCAGCAGCGTCCCGCCCGTCCGGGCGGCGGCGTCTTCGAGTGCGCCGCGCCAGACGTGGTCGACGAGCACGGCGGCCAGCGCGCAACCCGGCTCGAGCGTGGCGCCGAGGGCGCGCACGACCTCGGTGTTGTCGAGCAGCGCGCGCTCGGTCGCGCGACGTCGCGCGGTCTCGTCGAGGCGGAACTGCAGCAGCGGCGCCACCACCCCGCCGCCGCCGTCGCCGCGCAGATCGACCGCGTCGATGTCGCCGGACTCGGCGTCGCGCCTGACGAACAGCAGATCGAGGATCCGCAGCGTGCCGCCGCTCTCGAGGCGCTCCAAGGCACCGACCAGCCTGCCCTCGAAGTCGGCGTTTGGCCCGAAGCTGTAGAGCAGCAGCTGCTTCACGAGCGTGTGACCACGATCCAACCAGCGCGGGCGCTCCGCCACATCATCCAGACCGGGTGATGGCCGGCCGCAGGGGCTCCCCTAGTGTCGACGCATCGAAGCAGACGCAAGGAGCGATGCAATGAGCGTGACCCGCGAGCCCGTCGACACCCACGGTGACCGGTATGGCAACGCCTTCCTGCTCAGCGACGCGCCCGACAACCGGCTGCCGGACGCCGGCATGCCGGCGGTCGACGCGATGCGGCTGCTGGAGGAGGAGCTCGTCCTCGACGGCATCCCGTGGCGCAATCTGGCCACGTTCGTGACGACGTGGATGGAGCCCGAAGCACAGCGCATCATCGCGGACAACCTGCACCGCAACTACATCGACCACGCCGAGTATCCGCAGACCGCCGAGATCGAGCAGCGCTGCATCCGGATGCTCGCCGACCTCTACCACGCGCCGGGCGAGACGACCGGAACGCGCACGCAGGGATCGTCGGAGGCGATCATGCTCGGCGCGCTGTCGCTGAAGTGGAAGTGGCGGGCGCGACGCGAGGCCGCCGGCAAGCCGACGGACCGGCCGAACCTCGTGTTCGGCGGCGACGTGCACGTCGTCTGGGAGAAGTTCTGCCGCTACTTCGACGTCGAGCCGCGCATCATCCCGCTGCAGTCACACAAGTTCACGATCGGGCCCGAGGACGTCGAGCCGCATCTCGACGAGAACACGATCGGCGTCGCCGCGGTCCTCGGCACCACGTTCACGGGCCACGCCGACGACATCGTCGGGATTAACGACCTCCTCGTACGCCTGCACGAGGAGGGCGGACTCGACATCCCGCTGCACATCGACGGCGCCAGCGGCGGCTTCGTGTGGCCGTTCCTGTACCCGGACTCGCCCTGGGACTTCCGCCTCGAGCGGGTGCGCTCGATCAACGTGTCCGGTCACAAGTACGGGCTCGTGTACCCGGGGCTCGGCTGGCTCGTCTTCCGCGAGCGCAGCGACCTGCCAGAGGACCTCGTCTTCTACGAGAACTACCTCGGCCAGCGCGACGCCACGTTCACGCTGAACTTCTCGACCGGCGCCGCCATGGTCCTCGCGCAGTACTACAACTTCGTCCGCTACGGGCGCGAGGGCTACCGCGTCATCATGGAGACGATGCAGTTCAACGCCCGCGCGCTCGCGGAGAAGGTGGTCGAGGGCCCGGACTTCGAGCTCGTCGGCGACCCGGGCGCCGAGCAGCTGCCGCTCGTTGCCTTCAAGCTCGCCGAGAAGCGCAACTTCGACGAGTTCGACGTCGCGTGGCAGCTCGCGGCGGAGCGCGGCTGGATGGTGCCCGCCTACACGCTGCCCCCGAACGCCCAGCACGTGACGATCATGCGCGCGCTCGTCAAGGAGACGCTCAGCCATTCGCGCGTGTCGACGCTCGCGGACGACGTCGCGCAGGCCGTCGCGACCCTCAGCGCCAAGGGCGGGCTCCACGAGCTCGACCGCCAGCGCGTGAAGACCGGCACTGGATACTGACCGCCCGCCGCGGCGATCATGCGCCGTGCTCGACAACGTGAAGCACGGGTGGCGGCTGGGCGGTGCCGCGCTGGACTTCGTCGTCGGCAACCGCGCCCTTCGGCGCTTCGTGCTGATCGCGATCGCCATCGTGCTCGTGCTCGCGGCCGCGGTGGCCGTGGCGGCCGTGGCGCTGCGCCGCGAGGCCGGGCCTGTCGGCTACGCGCTCGTCGGGCTGGCGGCGTACTACTGCCTGAGCCTGATGACCACGGCCGTCGCCGTGGGTGTGGCCGGCCTGGTGGCCGACAGCCTCGACTCGCGTCCGGTGACGCCCGCCACCGGCTGGCAGGTGATCGCGCGCCGCCGGCGGTCGATCGCCGGCTGGTCGCTGATCGATCTGGCCGTCGGGGTGCCGAGCAGGGCCATCGGCAGCTGGACCGTGGACCAGTTGAGCGTCGTCCTGATCGGATTCGGATGGAGCCTCGTGAGCTTCTTCGCGATCCCGACGATCGCGCTGACGGGCGCGTCGCCCTTGGCGACGGCGCGCCACTCGCTGCGGCTCGTGCGCACCCGCTGGGGCGACGCGGTGTACAGCACCGTCTACCTGTGGGTGCGCGCCGTCGTCGTGTTCGGCCTGCCCGCGGCCGCCGCCGTCGTCGTCGGCGTGCTGCTCATCCGCCGCGGGGCCGTGATCACCGGCGGGGCGCTGTTCGCGACGGGCGTCGCGGGCCTGGCGCTTGCCTACCTGCTGATCCAGACCGCGCGCGCCGTGCTCACGGTCGTCCTGTACCGCTTCGCCGAATCGGGGACGGTCTACGACGCGTTCCCGGCCGACGTGCTCGAGCGCGGGCTGCGCGGCCCCTCGACCATGCTCCGCCGCCTGGCCCGGCGGATCGAGGGCGATCGCGTCCGGCGCCTGCGGCGGCGACTGCTCGGCGACCTCGAGGAGCCGCCCCAGCCCGGCGGCACTACCTGAACTCCTCCAGCCGCTCGTTGGCGATGATCCGGCCGGCGGCCTCGATCAGGGCGAGGTGGGAGAACGCCTGCGGGAAGTTGCCCAGGTGGCGGCCGGTCTCGGCGTCGAACTCCTCGGCGTACAGCCCCAGCGGCGAGGCGATCGCGAGCAGGCGCTCCATGAGGTCGCGCGCGCGCTGGTGCTCGCCGATGATCGCCAGCGCCGACACGAGCCAGAACGAGCAGATGAGGAAGGTGCCCTCCTTGCCCGACAGGCCGTCGTCGGTCTCGCCGGTGCGGTAGCGCAGGACGAAGCCGTTCTCGGTCAGCTCGTCGGCGATGGCCAGGACGCTCGCGCGCAGGCGCTTGTCGTCGCGGGGCAGGAAGCCGAAGAGCGCGGCGAGCAGGGTCGAGGCGTCGAGGGCGTCGGTGGCGTAGTTCTGGCGCAGCACGCCGCGCTCGTCGACGCCGTGCTCGAGGATGTCGGCCTTGATCTCCTCGGCCGTCGCCCGCCACGTCGCGCTGACGTCCGGTTCGCCGGCGATCTCGGCGAGCTTGGCCGCGCGATCCAGCGCGACCCAGCCCATGAGCTTCGACGAGACGTAGTGCTGGGGCTCGCCGCGCGCCTCCCAGATGCCCTGGTCGGGCTGGCGCCAGACCGCGGTCGCGCATTCGGCCTGCGCCTGCACGATCGGCCACAGCCGGCGGGGCAGCCGCTTGCTGCGCCGCGTGTGCAGCAGCACCGAGTCGAGCGCGGCGCCGAAGACGTCGTTCTGGCGCTGGTCGAAGGCGCCGTTGCCGACGCGGACCGGGCGCGCGCCGGCGTAGCCGGAGAGGTCGTCGCGCGTCGACTCGGTCAGATCGCGGCGCCCGTCGATCCCGTACATGATCTGCAGCCCGCCGTCCTCGTTTGGCTCGAGGTCGGCGATGAACTGCATGAACTCGTCGGCCTCCCAATCGAGGTTGAGGTAATGCAGCGCCTGCAGCGTGAAGGTCGAGTCGCGGATCCACGTGTAGCGGTAGTCCCAGTTGCGCTCGCCGCCCGGCGTCTCGGGCAGCGAAGTGGTCAGCGCGGCGACCGTCGCGCCAGTGGGCATGTAGGTCAGGCCCTTGATCGCCAACGCGGAGCGCTGGATCGCGGTCATCCACTCGTGGTCGGGAAGGCGCGCGCGCACCAGCCACGAGCGCCAGAAGCGGGTCGTCTGCGCGAGCCGTGCGTTGGCGTCGTCGACGTCGGCCGCAGAGGCGAGCCCCTCGGCCCATGACAACGAGCAGTACAGCTCGTCGCCCGTCGTGAGCAAGTGCCGCGCGCGCACGGTGTTGCCCTCGATGCCCAACGCCATGTCCGTGCTCAGCCTGATCGTCTGCTCGGCCCCGGTGGCGTCGGCGACATGGCGGTCGTCGCCGACGAGCGCCCACGTGGCGGCAACGCGGCCGTAGTCGAACACCGGCTCGCACACGAGCTCGACCTCGACGTTGCCATCGATGCAGCGCACCGTGCGCACGAGCAGGTGCTCGGCGTCGTCGTCGGTCGGCGGGCGCGTGTGCGGGGTGATCGTGTCCTCGTGGTGCCGCGGGCCCATGGTCAGCGCGTCGCGCACGACCACCCAGCCGGTCGGGGTGTGCCAGGTCGTCTCGAGGATGTTCGTGCCCGGCTCGTAGCGCCGGCTGGACGGCACGTTGATCCCGAACGGGGCCAGGCGGAAGTACCCGGCCTGGCGATCGAGCAGCGCCCCGAACACGCTGGCGGCGTCAAAGCGCGGCACGCACAGCCAGCCGATGCCGCCATCGGGCGCGATGAGCGCGCCGGTGTGGCAGTCGGAGATGAACGCGTACTGGGCGATCGGCGGGAACGGCGAGGGCGCCGCCGCGCTCTGCGGGGCGGTCTCGACCTTCTGTCTGACTGCGGTGGTCATGCGTCCGCCTTGAGCCGTGGTCGCCGGGCCACAGATGCTGTCCGCCACGCCGGGGGCCCGTCATCACCCGATCGGGATGATGCGATTCCTCCGTCGCGCGCCTCTAATCCGGCCGGACAAGCGAACGAAGCCCAAGGAGGTTCCGGATGCGAGGCGCGGGTCGAGCTCTGCTCGCAGCTGCCCTGCTGCTGATCGCAGGGACGGTCAACATCATCTACGGCATCGGCGCCCTGGACGATGCCAACATCTTCGTCAACGACAAGAGGTTCATCTTCAGCAACCTCAACACCATGGGCTGGGTCCTGATCGGCCTGGGAGTGATCCAGCTCACCGGAGGCTTCTCGCTGATCGCCGGACACGCGTACGGCCGAATCATCGGGATCATCGGCGGCAGCCTGGGTGCGATCGGGGCCCTGCTGTCGATCGGTGGCAACTACCCGTGGTGGTCGCTGGGCCTCTTCTTCCTGTGCCTGTACATCGTCCACGGCGTCTTCATCTACGGCGAGGAGGACCGAGCGCCGCGAATGTGACGCCGGGCTTCACCCGGTCCGGGCGATGCGCCGGCGGGGAAGCCGTCATACGGTCGGCCGATGGGTTTCCTGCGCCATCGCGATGCGCCAGAGGGCGAGCGGTTCCTCATGCGCGAGAAGCTGCTGGCCATCGGCGACGACTTCTGGATCGAGAACGAACGGGGCGAGCGCGCGTACAGGGTCAACGGCAAGGCGTTGCGCTTGCGCCAGACCTTCGTCCTCGAGGACGCCTCCGGCGACGAGCTCGCCCGGATCAAGGAGCGCAAGCTGAGCATCCGCGACAAGATCGCCATCGAGCGCGGAGGCGACACCGCGACCGTCCACAAGGCGCTGATCGGGATCCGCGATCGCTTCGCCATCGACGTCGAGCACGGCGCCGACCTGAAGGCGCACGGCAACGTCCTCGACCACGAGTACGAGATCGAGCGCGACGGCGACACGATCGCGACGATCTCCAAGAAGTGGTTCCGGGTGAGGGAGTCCTACGGCGTCGACGTCGCGGCGGGCGAGGACGCGCCGCTCATCCTCGCGATCACCGTCGCCATCGACGCGCTGACGACGCGCGACTGACCGCGATCAGGGCGCGCGCACGACCAGCACCGGGCGATGCGCGTCGTGCAGCACCTTGCGCGAGGTCGAGCCGAGCACGCGCGCCTTGATCCCGCCCAACCCGCGCGATCCGACGACGATGGCGCGGGCGTCGCGCTCCTCGGCGATCGCGATGAGCGTGTCGGCGACGTCCACCGAGTCGGGCATCGCCAGCGCCTCCGCCGTCGCGCCCAGCTGGCGCGCGAGCCGCGCGCCGGCCTCGGCCACGCCGCTGGCATGGTCGGATTCGGCGCGATCGACCGCGGCCACCTCCGAGGGGTCGGGCAGGTAGCCCATGCCGGGCTCGCCGATCGGCGGGGTCATCGTCATCACGGCCAGCCCGGGCTCCCACACGCTCGCGACGATCAGCGGACGATCGCCGAACAGCGCGACGGCCTCGCGCAGCGCGGCCTGCGCCTCCGCGGACGCGTCATAGGCGACGATGACCGGTCGGGTGTCGGGCGCAGGCATGTTCCGGCAACGGTATGCCGGCCGCTCGCGCCGAGAATCATCCGGATGGGGTGAGATGCAGCGCGGGCAGCGGGCTCAGCCGCTGTCGACCACCGTGATCGAGAACGTCGCGCGATGGCTCTTGCCCGCTGCGAGCAGCGGCAGGACCGGGTCGCCGTCGACCAGCGCGTTGGTCGGCGCGGTCATCGGCTCGAACGCGATGACGTCGTCGTCGGCCGGCGCGAAGACCTGCGCGTACGGGTAGCCCTCGACGAACGCGAGCTCGATGCGCCTGCCACCTCCGGCGAGCACGAAGGGCGCGGAGTCCTCGGGCGCGACGAAGGCGTCGTCGAACGTCCTCGCGCCAAGCCGGCCCGCATGCACCTCCGCGTCCACGCGCTCGCCGGTGGGCAGCATCTGCACATCGAGGCGCAGCTGCTCGCGGACCGGGACCTCGATCAGCCAGTCTGCACGCGCGATGCCGGGAAGGCGCAGGTAGGGGTGGTAGCCGAACGCGATCGGCACCGGCCCGTCGCCGGACGCCAGAACCGTCGTCGTGATCGTCAGCGTCGGCCCGACCAGCGCCGCTTCGAAGCGCAGCTCGTGCGCGAACGGAAACGCCGTCATGAGCTCGTCGTGGGCGGCGAAGTCGAAGCGGGCGGCGAGCGCCGCGCCATCTGCGACCGCCTCGTGACGCTCGACCTGCCAGCCGCTCGCCGCCGTGAGCAGGCCGTGCATCGGCAAGCCGGCGGCGTCCAGGCGCAGCGGCGTGGCCTGCGGGTCGATGACGACGTCGCGACCGGCGACCGTGAAGCGCCGGCGCGCGAGCCGGTTCGCCCATGGATAGAGCAGCGGGATGCCCATCGTGGCGCGCTCGGCGACATAGGCGCCGAGTCCACGCCGCTGCCCCAGCAGCTCCTCGCCGCGGTGGCGCAGCGAGCACCCGACCATCCCCGCGCCGGGGACGAACGCCGCCTCGATGCCGGCGGTTGCCGTGCCCAGCGTGAGCGCGCTGAGCCCGTTCACCTCGCGCTCGCCGATCGTCGCGCCCACGGGGTCCATCGTCTCCGCGCTGCTGCGGGGCGTCGTCATCCAAACGGGGTGATCGCGTGACCGAAGATCACCCGGTTCGGAGGATGCGTTGCTCCTCCCGCGTTCCCTACGGTCGTTTGGCCGCGCTGCATCGCGCCGCGCGGCCGACCCGCTGGGAGGGCCACGTGGACGCAGAAGAGCTCCTTCGGAGGCTCGCGCTCAACGACGAGAAGGTCGTGCGGTCCGCGGTCGGGGCCAACCCGCCGCCGCTCAGCGGCGGCGCGGAGCTCGACGCCAAGACCAATGCGCTCGTGAGGCTCGCGGCGCTGCTCTCGATCGGTGCGGCGACATCCTCGTGTCGGGCGGCAGTCGAGCTGGCGCGGGCGGGTGGTGCGACCGACTCCGAGATCGTCGGCGTGCTGATCGCCGTGGCGCCGGCCGTCGGCGGGGCGCGCGTCGTCGGCGCGGCGCCGCGGCTTGCGCTGGCGATCGACTACGACGTCGAGGACGTCGCCGAGGTCTGGGACGGTCCCTGAGGCGCGCAGCGCTGCCAGAGCGCCGTCAGGCTCGCGGGACGCAGGTGCTGCTTGCCCATCAACGCGGTCGCGCCGCACTCCGCCACCGCGGAAGCCGGGAGGTCGTGCGGGTCCGTGGACACCAGGACGACTGCCGACGCGCTGCCCGCCATCGTGATGCACCGCGCCGCGGCGAGCCCGCCGATGCCCGGCATGCGCACGTCCATGAGGACGAGATCGGGCCGCAGCGCCGCGGCGAGCGCGATGGCGCGCTCGCCCGACGTCGCCTCCCCCACATGCTCGAACCCGGGCGTCGCGTCGATCAGCCTGCGTGCCGCCACGAGGAAGAGCGGCTGGTCGTCGACGACCAGCACCGCGACGCTCCTGGAAGGCGGTGAGTGAGGTTCGTACTGGTCTACCGGTAGGCGTGCCACGGTCCGGTGCTCTCGTGGCGATGCTGCCAGCGCGTGCCCGCCGGCGCCAGCGTGTGAGCACGTCGATGTCGGGCGCGTGCGGGTGCGCCGATCGGGGTCGGGGCACGCGTGCGCCCATGGGTGCCCACCTGCCCAAACACGGGGGCGTGCGCCCTTGTGGGCCCAGCCGCCCGACCGTGATCCTGACCAGGGCCCTCCGGGCGCGCTCGATGACCCCCACCACCACCCTCTCCCGTCCCCCCGCCCCGCGGAGCGCGGCGCTCCCGCGCGCTGCCTTCGGCGAGGCGCTGGTCGCGCGCGCCCGCCTGGTGCGGCGACTCATCGAGGCCCGCGAGGTGGCACTCGCCCTGCTGGTCGCGCCGGCGGGCTACGGCAAGACGACGACCCTGCTGGAGTGGGCCCAGAACGACGAGCGCCCGTTCGCGTGGGTCGCGCTCGATCGCGCCGACGACGATCCCGACCACCTCCTGGCCTCCCTGGCCCGAGCCGCGGATCCGCTGACGCGCCGCGGCGACGAGTTCGTGCTCGTGCTCGACGACGTCCAGGTGCTGCACTCTCGCGCCGCGCTCGACATCCTCGCCGCGACGGTCGAGCACCCGCCGCCGGGTGCACGGCTCGCGCTGGCGTCACGCTGCCAGCCACCCTTGCCCCTGGGGCGCCTGCGAGCGCACCGCGACGTGCTCGAGCTGACGGGGCGGGACTTCGTCATGACCCGCAGCGAGGCGGTCGCGCTGCTCGAGCACGCCGGCGTCGAGCTCGACATCGCGGACGTCGACGCGCTCCTGCGCCGGACCGAGGGGTGGCCCGCTGCGCTCTACCTCGCCGCCCTATCGCTGCGCGAGCAGCCGGACACCAGCACGGCGATCGCACGATTCGGCGGCGACGACCGCGTCGTCTCGGACTACCTCGCCGACTCGGTGCTCGCGGACCTCGGGGCCGAGGAGGTCAGCTTCCTGCAGCGCACGTCGGTGCTCGATCGGCTCTCGGGACCGCTGTGCGACGCCGTGCTCCTGGATTCCGGCTCGGCCGACATCCTGAGGGGTCTCGCGCGGGCCAACGCGCTGATCGTCCCGCTCGACCGCACCGACGAGTGGTACCGCTACCACGGCCTCCTCGCGCAGATGCTGCGGGCCGAGCTGCGCCGTCACGAGCCACAGCTCGAACGCGAGCTGCACCGGCGCGCAAGCCGCTGGCACGCCGACCACGACGACGTCGACGCCGCGATCCGCCATGCCACCATCGCCGGCGACGTGCAGCTCGCGGGCGACCTGCTGTGGACGAACGCCTTCCGGTACATCCCCCAGGGCCACAACGCGACCGTCCGGCGCTGGCTCGGCCACTTCACCGACGAGCAGACGGCGAGCTACGCCCCGCTGGCGCTCGTCGCGGCCAACGCCCATCTCGCCGATGGCAACCGCGACCTCGCCGAGCACTGGACCGCCGCGGCGGCGCGCGCATTGCGCGGCACGCCGGCGCGGCGCCGGACCCCGGCGCTCGAGGCCGGCGTCGCGGGCATGCAGGCGGCGATCGCCCGCGACGGCGTGCGACGCATGCGCGACGACGCCGCGCGCGCCTACGCGCTGGACGACGACGACAGCCCGTCGCGCGCGATGTTCCGGCTTCTGGAGGGCACGGCGTGCCACCTCCTCGGCGAACGCGATCGCGCGAGCGCGCTGCTGCACGAGGGCTCGCGGCGCGGCGTGGTCGCCGCTCCGAGCGTCGGCGCGCTGTGCCTCGCTCAGCTCGCCCTGCTCGCCGTCGAACGCGACGACTGGGCCGAGGCGATCGAGCTCGCCGCCCGGGCACGCTCGCAGGTCGAGCGCCTTCGGCTGGCCGGGTACCCGACGATGAGCCTCGTGCTTGCCGTCGCCGCGCTGACGCAGGCCCAACGCGGTCGGGTCCAGGCGGCCAAGGACGATTGCGCCGAAGCGGCACGCCTGCTCGCGGAGATGGACGACTTCGTCCCGTGGTACGTCGCGGAAGTGAGGATCGCCCTTGCGCGCGCCGCACTGCGACTCAGCGACGTGGTCGGCGCTCGCGCGCTGATCGAGGACGCCGCGCTCGCCGTGCGGTCGACACCGTCGACGCCGGTCCTCGCCGCCTGGCTGTCAGACGCCTGCGCGCAGGTGGACGCGTACTCGTCTGCCTCCGCCGTCGACGCGCCGGCGTCGCTGACCACCGCGGAGCTGAGGATCCTCGGCCTGCTGCCGACCCACCTCTCCTTCCGGGAGATGGGATCGCGCCTCTACGTGTCTCCCAACACCGTCAAGACGCAGGCGCAGGCGGTCTACCGCAAGCTCGACGCGTCGTCGCGCTCGGAGGCCGTCTCCCGCGCGCACGCTTTGGGGCTGCTCGAGCTGTAGTCCTGCCGTCCGCCTGAGTGCCGGCACGTCGTCGTCCCGCAGGCGTGCCTCCTTGCGACCGCGCCTGCTCGCGCGTGACGCTGCCGGGATGGCCGTTCGCGTCGCGGTCGCCGACGACAGCTTCCTCATCCGCGAGGCGCTGGCGCGGCTGCTCGGCGACGCCGAGGAGATCGAGCTCGTCGCGGTCTGCGCGGATGGCGAGGAGCTGGCGGCCGTCATCGATGCCCGCCATCCCGACGTCGTCCTGGTCGACATCCGCATGCCGCCGACGATGACCGACGAGGGCATTCGCCTTGCGACCCGGCTGCGCGGCACTCATCCCGAGGTCGGCGTCGTCGTGATGAGCGCGTACTCCGATCCGTCGTACGCGCTCGCGCTGCTGGAGTGCGGGTCCGAGGGCCGCGGCTATGTCCTGAAGGATCGACTCCGCAGCCGCGCGGAGCTGCTGGCGACGATCGCGACCGTGGCCGACGGCGGCTCGGTCATCGACCCCAAGGTCGTCGAGCGGCTGGTGCACGGTCGGCCGCGGCAGGGGCGAGCACCGCTCGACGTCCTCTCCCCTCGCGAGCGCGAGATCCTCGTGGAGATGGCCGGCGGGGCGAGCAACGCGGCCATCGCGAGATCCCTGGGCCTGACCAAGCGGGCCGTCGAGAAGCACATCAACTCCGTGTTCGCGAAGCTCGATCTGCCGCTGTCAGAGGACGTCAGCCGTCGCGTGCGCGCAGTCCTGCTCTTCCTCAATGAGGCGTGAGATTCGGTCCGAGTAGTTCCTACCGTAGACAGGATGCGGCGCGACGAGGTTGGATAGCAACATGCGGCCCGCCGGGACGCACGTCCAGCCGTTCCCCGCGAGCGACGTTGCGCTGCGCTCAGCGGCGCCGATCGCGCGGCCGCGATCGTGGCGTGGAGCGCCGGGGTCTCCCGTCGTCCAGACCGCGTTGGCGGGGGCGGGCCTCGCCGCCGCGGCCGGGATCGTAGCCGCACACAGTCCCTACCTGGACCATCCGACGCTCCACGGCCTGTCGTACGCGACGCTGATCGCAGCGATGACCGCTGTCGGGTGCATCGCGCTTCACCGGGGCATCGAGCGACGAGTGTGGCTGGTCGTGCTCATACTCGGCCTCTACTCGGCCACGACCCTCGACACGCTGAGCGCGCCGGCCCTCGACGTCGCCGGCCAGATCGCCTGGGCGTCGGTGCTCGTGGTCGCCGTCTACGTGCTGCTGTCGTTCCCGGGGCGGCGGCTGCCGGATCGAGGGGCACGCGCCGTCGTGTCCCTGACCGCGGCGGTCACGGTCGTCGTGTGGGGGGCCCTCCTCGCGACCGCCGACCGGCTCCCCGAGTTCGCGCCGACGGCGGACTGCGAGAGCGACTGCCCGCACAACCCGTTCGGGATCGTCCGGGGCAGCGAAGGACTGACGAACGCGCTGGCCGCGGCCTCGTGGTGGCTGACCGCGGCCGCGCTCGTGGCCGTCGCCGTGGTCCTGACCTTCCGCCTGCGACAGGCGACCAGCATCAGTCGCCGCACGACGATCCCGATCATGACCTCGGTGATGGCGGTGGCCGCGACGTTCACCGCCGCAGCTATCTCGCGCGGGGGCGACGAAGCCCCCACGACCCTCGACCGGCTGGGCTGGCTCTCCACCGCGACCGCCCTGACCGTCCCCTGCGCGTTCCTGGTCGGCATGCTCGGCGCGCGGGTGTTCGCCGGCGGTGCGCTCGAACGGCTCGTGGGCCGGCTCAGCCGGGGAGCCGACGACGTCGACGTCCGCCGCATCCTCGCCGACGCGCTCGGCGACCCGTCGTTGACGATTGCCTACTGGCGCGCGCAGCGCGGCGAGTACGTCGACGCTCGCGGCGATGCCGTGCAGCCGCCGGCCGGTATCCCGGGCAGGTCCGCCACGGTCGTGCGCCAGGACGGCGATCCGCTCGCGATCATCGTCCATGACGCCGCGCTCGATACCGAGCCGGGCCTCGTCGCGGCGGCGGGCGGGGCGGCGCTCATGATGCTCGAGAACGCACGCCTGGAGGCCGACCTGCGGGCGTCCGTGGCCGACCTGCGAGCCTCGCGCACCCGGCTGGCGCGGGCCGCCGACGCCGGACGGCGGGAGATCGAGCGCAACCTTCACGACGGCGCCCAGCAGCGCCTCGTCGCGCTGCGCATGGGACTGGCCGAAGCAGAGGCCAGCGTGACGTCCGACGAGGAGCTGCGGCGCTCGCTCGCCGAGCTGGGCGCGGACGCGGAGGCCACGCTCGACGAGCTGCGCAACCTGGCACACGGGGTGTATCCCGCGGTGCTCGTCGACCACGGTCTCTCCGCGGCGCTGGCGGCGGTGGCCGCCCGGTCACCGGTTCCGCTCCACGTCGCAGTCGCGCTGGCAGAGCGCCTTGCACCCGAGGTCGAGGCGGCCGTCTACTTCTGCTGCCTCGAGGCGATCCAGAACGCGGCCAAGCACGCAGGCCCCGGAGCCACCGTGACCGTCAGCGTCCGACGACATGCCGGGCGGGTCGTCTTCGATGTATGCGACGACGGCGTCGGCTTCGACACTGGCGCCGTTCACGACGGCAACGGCCTCGCGAACCTCCAGGACCGCGTCGCGGCGGTCGCAGGGGACGTGCAGATCGCGTCCGCCCACGGCGCCGGGACGACCGTGCGCGGGAACGTGCCGGCCGGGCCCTGACGACTTCATCACCCCCCGCGGGTGATGAAACGTCACCCGCGACGCGGCCAGAGTTCGCGCCGTGGGCGAGATCGAGGGGTCGGCGGCAGGCGACGACGATCGTGTCGCCATCGTGCTCGCGGGCGGCCACGCCGTCGCCCGCTCCGAGCTGCGCTCGCTACTGCACGACGCGCCGGGGCTCGAGGTCGTGTCCGAGGCCGACGACCCCGAGTCGGCACTGCGGGCGGCCGCGCCCCACGAGCCGGTCGTGTTCGTGCTCGACCTCGACCGGCCCGGGGACATCTCGTCGCTCGACACCATCCGCGCCCTGACGCAGGGCTCCCCCGCCAACGGCGTCATCGTCCTGGTGAGCACGGAGGATGAGCGGTTCGTCCGCCACGCCCTGCGCGCCGGCGCGGTCGCGTGCATCCTGAAGGACGCGCCCGACGAGGAGCTCGTCGACGCTGTTCGCCGTGCGGCCATCGAGGTGCTCGGACCCGCGCCGCGCGAGCCCGCGCGACCGCCCGACGACCTCACGCGTCGCGAGCTCGACGTGCTGCGGCTCCTCGCCCTGGGACACACCAACGCCGAGATCGGCGCGCGGCTGCACCTCTCGGTCCGCACCGTCGAGGCACACCGCGCGCACCTCCAACGCAAGCTGAGCCGCCCGAGCCGTGCCGAGCTCGTGCGCTATGCGCTCGACCGCGGCCTGCTGCCGACACCCGAGGATCGGGCGCAGGGTTAGCCGCCCATCGTGGCGAGCAGGTCGCTGCACGCCTGCTCGCAACGGCGGCAGACCTCGGCGCAGATGCGGCAGTGCTCGTGGTGGTGGGCGTGCTTGTCGCACTCCCGCGCACACGCGCCGCAGACCACGACACACGCCTGGACCTCTGCCCGCAGGACGCCGACGTCGGGCTCCGTCTGGCGGGTGACGATGCGCCCGGTGGCGTTGCAGGCGTCGGCGCAGTCCAGGCACAGACGAACGCAGCGCACCATCTCCTCGACGTCGGCCTCGCCGAGGCAGGCGTCGGCGCAGCTCGTGCAGGTAGCGGCACAGTCGAAGCACTCGTCGACGCAGCGCAGCAGCGCGTCACGATCGAGGCTCGTCGGCCGGGGATGGGTCGCGATGACTTCCCGAACGCTCATTTTCGGCCTCCACGCGGTGAGGACTGGGATGCTACGCCTACCCCGATGCGTGATCGCGCGGCGCGACGGGCGTCAGGTAGAGCCGCGCGATCACGGGTACCTCGCGCCCGAGCTCGTCGCGCGCCCGCGCCAGCGCCTCGGCGACGGCGACGCCGCTCAACCCGTCCGACATCTCGACGTCTGCGGCGACCAGCACCTCCGCCGGCCCCAGGTAGACGGCCTCGAGCCGCGTCACGCTGCTGATCGCCGCCTCCGCCTCGAGCCGCGCGCGCAGCCGCTGCACGTAGCGGTCGGGCACCGACAGGTTGGTGAGCAGCTGGCGGTTGCGCCGCGTCAGGTGCGCGGCCATGTAGCACAGCAGGCCACCGATGACGATCGATCCCAGCGCATCGGGGATCCCCGACCCGGTCAGGCGGTGCAGGACGATCGCCACCAGCGCGAGCGCCGCGCCGAGCACGTCGATCGTGTCCTCGAAGTACACGGTCACGACCGTCGGGTCCGCCGACTCGCCGAGGAACCCGCGGACCGACAGCCCGCGGCGCGAAGCCTGCATGCGCAGCTGGCGCAGCGCCACGGCGCGGCTGGTCCCGTCGAGCAACAGCGCGATCACGAGGACGGCGACGCCGACCCAGAACGCGTCGAGCTCCCGCGGATGGACGAGCGACCGGATGCCATCCCAGATCGAGACCACGCCGCCGACCACGAACATGCCGATCGCCGCCAGCAGCGCCCAGTAGTAGCGCTCCGGGCCATAGCCGAACGGGTGCGACGCATCCGCGGGGCGGCGGCTGCGCCGGATGGCGATGTAGAGCAGCACCTCGTTGCCGGTGTCGGCGACGGTGTGCAGCGTCTCGGCCAGCAGCGCGGGCGAGCCGGTCAACGCGGCCGCGGTGCCCTTGGCGATCGCGATCGCCGTGTTGGCAGCGAGCGCGGCCAGGACGCTGCCCAGGCTCTCGTCGCGCGCCGCGCCGCTCATCCGCGCCACTCTGGCGCGCGGTCGCGCGTCTCGCAACGCGCGGTCAGCGCAGCGCGAACGCCACCGTGACGCCGCGCGCGGCGGCGCGACGCGCCGCGCCCGTCAATGGACCACCGCCTTGAACGCGATCAGCACGCCGCCGATCGCGCCGGCCATGACGCCGCGCAGCACAGCCTCCGTCAGCCCGTCCCCCGCCAGCCGGGCGGCGCAGAAGCCGTAGAACGCGATCAGGGCCACGCCGGTCCACTTCGCGAGGTCGAACGCCGTGTCGAGCTCGATCGCGCCAACGATGACCAGCACGAAGTACACGGCCGGGAAGAGGATCCCGAACGAGACGGCGAGCACGTCCTCGAGGATCACCCGCAGGTGCTCGCGCCCGACGCGCTGGCGCAGCCGCGTCTCGGTCCCGACCATCTCGCTGTAGAGCTCGGCCAGGCCGACCGCGAGCGCGGTCGCGACCAGGGCGGTGACGACGCGCGCGGGCTTGGGTGGATGGCCCTCGAGGACGACGATGAGGGCCATCCCGATGATGGCGCCGTAGATGACGCGGCCCACCTGGCGGGTGCCGAGGTGCGCCTCGATTGCGCGCCGCAGGCCGGTCATCGCCAAGCGGCAAGCGCCACTATGCGGGCGCCTGCTCGCGCAGCGCCTCCTGCAGGGTCTCCTCGGCCTCCAGGCTGAGCGACGAGTGGATGACCTCGCCGCCGTACTGCGAGATCCGCGGCAGCACCTTGTCGGGGGTCGATTGGCGCACGAGGACGAAGACCGCCGCGTTGCCGGGCTGCAGCTTCTCCCCGAGCTCCTTCATGAACTTGTCGTCGACGCCGACGTCGGTCAGCGCGCCCGCCGCGGCGCCGGACGCCGCGCCGATCGCCGCGCCCACGAGCGGCATGAAGAAGATCAGGCCGATCAGGCCGCCCCACAGGGCGCCGCCGGCCGCGCCGGTGGCGCTCGGGCTGAAGCTCTGCTTGAGCTTGATCTTGCCGTCGTCCTTGCGGATGGCCACGACCAGGTCGTCGAACTCGATCGAGTGCTCCGTCTGGAGCTCGACGAGCGTCTGCGCCACCTCGCTGGCGGTCGTCTCGTTGGGATACGCGATCGCCACCAGGTTGCTCATCTCGTCCTCCTGCTCGCGGACGGCCGCTCGCGAGCGACCCGTACCGCGCGACGATCCGCCCGCCACGGGTGACTTGTCCTCACCCGTGACGGGTGAGCCCTGCGATCACCCCGCAGGGGTGACGATGGCTCACCCTGCCAGCCGCAAGGCTCTGACGCGATGTCCACAGCTGCGTCTGCGAGGCGAGCGAATGGCTTCGACTGAGGCTCGCTACGAGATCCGCATCCGCGGGCGCGTGAGCAGCGCCGTGCTTGCGACGTTCGATCCGCTCGAGAGCGACGTCGAGCACGTCGAGACGATCCTGCACGGTCCCGTCCGCGACCAGGCCGAGCTGCACGGTCTGCTGCATCGCCTGCAGGCGCTCGGCCTCGAGCTGGTCGAGGTGCGCCGCCTGCCCGCCGGGCACAACCGGACCTGAGCTGCGTCAGGGCATGAGCCCGAGGTCGCGCGCGCGGCTGACCGCCTCGCGGCGCCCCGGTGCCTCGAGCTTGCGGTAGATCGCCTTCAGATGCGTCTTGACCGTGTTGACCGACACGAACAGCTCGCCGGCGATCTCCTGGTTGGACATCATCGTCGGCAGGTAGCGCAGGATCGCCTGCTCGCGCTCGCTCAGCGGCTCGGCCAGCAGCGCCGGAGCCGGGCGCGACCCCGTGCGCCCCGCACGTTCGACCGCGTCGAGCGCCTCGCCGATCATCGCCGGGTGGGCCGTCCCGTAACGGCCATGACGGCGCAGCAGGGGCCCGGCCGCGGCACCCTGAACGACGAGGATCCGTCGCAGGCCTGCCGGCTCGGCCAGGTCGAGCGCGCGCTCCAGCGACTGCGCCGCCGCGTCGTGCTCGGCGAGCGCGTCGGCCGCCAGCGCGTCGAGCAGCCACGCCTCGGCCCGCTCGGGCAGCGGGCTGCCGTTGCAAGCGCCGTCGTCGAGATGCGGCCCGAGCGTCGCGCGCGCCTGGGCGGGCTTGCCGTCGCGCAGGTCGAGCCGCGCCGTCGCGTTGGCGACCGTGACCGAGCCCCGGATCGCGCGCCCGGCGCGCTCGAGCAGCGCCCGCCCCGCTTCGGCCTCGCCGTTGGCCGCGCGCAGCAGGCCCTCCTGGGCGGTCACGAAGTTGCGCATCGGCGCGAGCACCGGCCAGTCGCCGAGCTGCTCGCGCGTGGCCTGCAGGAGGGCGAGGGCGGCGTCCTTGTCGCCGCGATCGCTCAGCAGGAGCACGCGATTGAGCGCGTGCACGGATCGCAGCGGCCGATCGCGCGTGTCGCGCAGCGCGACGGCCGCCTCGGCGAGCAGGCGCTCGGCATCGTCGAGCTGGTGGCGCTGGATCGACACGGCGGCGAGCACGCACAGCGCCGCGCCCGCCGGCTCGGATCGCGCCCAGCCGTGGAGCTCGGCGACCGCCAGCGCGTCGTCGGCCCGGCGGACCGCGCGGGTGAACTCGCCGCGGATCAGGCTCGCCAGCGCGAGATATGCGGTCGCGCCGAGCACCGTCCGGTGGCCACCCTCCTCGGCGGCAACCGCCCGGGCGCGCTCGAGGTCCGCGACCGCGGCGTCGAGGTCGCCGGTCCACAGCTCGGCGATCCCGAGCTGCGTGAGGACCAGGCTGCGCAGCGCCGCGGTGGCTTCGTCTCCCCTGAGCTCGCGGTGGGCCGCCAGCCGCTGTTGGGCCTCGCGCAGCGCCGGCGCGGGATCGCCGCGGATGCGCCCTTCGTAGAGCCGGATCGCGGCGACCGCCGCGGCGAAGTGCGAGCGGCGCTCGGCGGGCACCCTCGCCTCGCCTCCGTCGGCGCCGCGCAGGACCGCGTCGGCCTGCTCCTGCTTGCCGAGGGCCAGCAGCGCGGCCCCGAAGGCCAGCGACAGCTCCGGGCAGGCCGCGATGCGCTCGCGCGGCATCGCGCCGATGATCGGCCGCAGGGTGGCGATCTCGCCGTCGATGAGCAGGTCGATCCAGCGCTCGACGACGAGGTCGGCTCCCAGATCCCAGGCGTGCGCCGCGGCGACGTGCCGCAGCGCGGCGGCGTCGTCGCCGCGCCCGGCGAGCCACGCGGCCGCGCGCCGGTGCAGCTCGTCGACCCGGTCTCCGTCGCGTGCGCGCAGCTCCGCCCGCAACAGCTCGGCGAAGAGCGCGTGATAGCGGTACCAGATGCCGTGCTCGTCGAGCGCGGTCAGCAGCGCGCCGCCGTGCTCGAGGCGACCGAGCACCTGCTGCCCGTTCGAGCTGCCGGTCAGGGCATCGGCGAGCTCGCCGCAGATCGGGTCGGCGATCGACGTGCGCAGCAGGAAGTCGCGCAGGTCCGGCGGCTGGCGGGCGAGCACCTCGCTGACCAGGTAGTCGCTGACGGCGGCGTCAGTGCCTGCGAAGCGCTCGACGAACCGCGCCGGCTCGGGATGGTCGCGCAGCGACAGCGCCGCGAGGCACAGCCCGGCCGCCCAGCCCTCGGTGCGCTGCCAGAGCCTGGCCAGGTCGTCGGATGCGACGGTCACCTCGTGCGCGGCGAACAGCTCCGCCGTCTCGCGCAGCGTGAACGCGAGGTCGCGTGCGCGAATCTCGGCCAGCCGCCCCTCGAGCCGCAGCCGGCCCAGTCCGAGCTCTGGATCGGCGCGCGTCACGATCACCAGCCGCAGCGCGGGCGGAGGGAAGCGCACCAGCCGTGCCAGGTCCGCCTGCACGGCGTCGGCCGCCTCGTGGAACTCGTCGAGGACGAGCACGATGGGCTCCACGCGCAGGCCGAGCGCATCGACGAGCGCCGGGAGCACGACGGCGGTGTCCATCGTCTCGCCCGGGCCGGCCCCCACGGCTCTCAGGCGGGCGTCGCCGGTGGCGTGCGACAGCGTGTCGATCAGCGCGCTCCAGAAGCGACCGGGGTCGACGTCGCCGCCGTCGAACGACAGCCACGCGACAGGACCCGGGGCGCGGCCTGCCGCGATCCACGAGCTCAGCAGCGCGCTCTTGCCCGAGCCCGCCGGCGCGGCCACCAGCGTCAGCGAGTCCTGGACGCCGACGTCGACGGCGTCGAACAGCCGTTGACGACTCACGGTCGCCGCAGGCATGCGCGGCACCGCGGCGAGCTGCCGGGTCACGCCTCGCATGGTGCGAGAGTGCCAAGACCGAGGCGAGACCCACAATGGAGCATGCCCCCCAACCGGTGGAGAGCGCACACCACCCCGCCGCGAACGGGCGCCTATCCCTCGTCGGCGGCCAGATAGAGCAGGACGGCCGACACGCGCCGGCTCACGACCTGCTCCTCGGGCAGGCCGAGCTTGAGGAAGATCGAGCCGATGTGGCGCTCGATCGCCTTCTTGGTGAGGACGAGGCTGTCGGCGATGGCGGCGTTGCTCTTGCCCTGCGCCATCTCGCCGAGCACCTGACGCTCGCGCGCCGTCAGGTCGGCGAGCGGCGTGCCGGGCACGGGCGTGCCGGCGACGAGCAGCCGGACGATGTCGGGATCGAACACCGAGCCGCCGTGGGCGACCGTCTCGATCGCCACACGCAGCTCGCCGGGATCCTTGACGCGCTCCTTGAGCAGGTAGCCGCGCCCCTCCGCGCCCCCGTCGACCAGCTCGAGCGCGTAGCGCGGCTCGGCGTACTGGGTGAGGACCACGACCCCGATGCCCGGGTTCAGCGCGCGCAGGCGGTTGGCGACGCGGATGCCCTCGTCGTCGCCCGACGGCGGCATCCGCACGTCGGTCACGACGACGTCGGGATGCTGCTCGGCCACCGCGGCGAGCAGCGCGTCGCCGTCGTCGCATCCCGACAGCACCTCCACACCCGGGAGCCGCTCGAGCACCCGCGCAAGTGCCGCGCGCATCAGGAACGAGTCGTCGGCGTAGACGACGCGGATGGGGCGATCCTGGGGCTCGCTGTCGACATCCATGGGGATCTGGCGCGCGGGCGCTGAACAGAGGATGCTTTGCGTGGTGACGACCGCTGTCAAGGCAGCAGCGCTGCCGGGCTCGCCGCGTGCGCACGTCGTGCGGCGGCTCGCGCTGCGCCGTGGCCGGTACCTGCTGCAGATCGTCGGGCTCGCGGCGACCTACTACGTCGCCGCGCACGTCGGCTACGAGCTCGAGTTCGCAGGGCCGGTCGCCGCGATCATGTGGCTGCCGGTCGGCGTGGCGCTCTCGTTCCTGTACCTCGGCGGCGTCGGCCTCTGGCCCGGCGTGCTGATCGGCGACCTGCTCGTCAACGACTACGCCATGCTGCCGGTCGGCTCCGCCGTCGGCCAGACCTGCGGCAACGTGCTGGAAGCGCTCGTCGCGACGCTGCTGATGCGGCGGCTGATCCGCGACGGCACCCCGTTGCGGAGCGTGGGCAACCTCGGCCGCATGGTGGTTGCGATCGGCGCCGGCGTGGCGGTCAGCGCGACCATCGGCGCGCTGTCGCTGAGCCTAGGGGACGTCATCGGGGCAGACGACGTGCCGGACGTCTGGCGCACCTGGTGGCTCGGCGACTTCGCCGGCGCGCTCGTCGTCGTCCCGGCCGCGCTCGCCTGGTACCGGCCGCTGCCACGACACTGGCCGCGCGCTCGCGGCGTCGAGGCGGCGCTGATGATCCTCGCCGTGGCCGGCGTGAGCGAGCTGGCGTTCCGCACCCACGAGTCCCTGGCCTACCTCGTCTTCCCGCCGCTGATCTGGGCGGCGCTGCGGTTCGGCGAGCGCGGCGCGACGGCCGCCATCGCGACGACGGTCGGCTTCGCGGTCTGGAACACGACGCACCTCGAGGGTCCGTTCGTCTTCAGCTCGATCTCGCACAGCGTGCTGGCGACGCAGCTCTTCCTCGCCGCGGCCGCGCTGTCGACGCTGTTCCTGGCCGCCGTGGTGGCGGAGCGCGAGGCGTTCGCCGCGCGCCTGGCGGCGTCGCGCTCGCGGCTCGTCGAGGCCACCGAGAGCGAGCGCAGGCGCCTGCGCCACGATCTGCATGACGGCGCCCAGCAGCGCCTGACCGCGCTCGTGGTCGGGCTCGGCCTCGCCGCCGATGAGGTCCGGCTCGTCCCCGAGAGGGGCGTGCCGGTCATCGAGGACGCCGGCGTCGAGGTGTCGCTCGCCATCGACGAGCTGCGCCAGATCGCGCACGGCATCCACCCGGTCGCGCTCAACGACGGCCTGGGCGCGGCCATCAAGAGCGTCGCCGCGCGCTCGTCGGTCCCGATAACGGTCCTCGACGCGCCGTCCACGCGGCTCGACGCGACGGCGGAGGCCACCGCGTACTACGTCTTCGCCGAGGCCGCCACCAACGCGCAGCGCTATGCGCACGCGTCGCGCATCGACGTGAGCGCGAGGTGGGAGGCGGACACGCTGCGCATCGAGATCGTCGACGACGGCGTCGGCGGCGCGGGCGAGACCCCCGGGCGCGGCCTCGAGGGCCTGCGCCATCGCGTCGAGGCCGTCGGCGGCACTTTCGCGGTCGAGAGCCCGCACGGCTCCGGCACCCGCATCGCCGCGGCGATGCCGGCCGCCGCGGCGCCAGTGGACTAGGGCATGAGCCCGAGCTCGCGCGCGCGGCTGACCGCCTCGCGGCGCCCCGGGGCGTCGAGCTTGCGGTAGATCGCCTTCAGATGCGTCTTGACCGTGTTGACCGACACGAACAGCTCGCCGGCGATCTCCTGGTTGGACATCATCGTCGGCAGGTAGCGCAGGATCGCCTGCTCGCGCTCGCTCAGCGGCTCGGCCAGCAGCGCCGGAGCCGAGCGTGAGCCGTTGCGCCCACCGCGCGCCACCGCGTCGAGCGCCTCGCCGACCATCGCCGGGTGGGCCGTCCCGTGGCGCGCGTGGCGGTGCAGCAGCGGGCGCACGGCGCTGCCGTGGGTGACGATGAGCCGCCGCAGGCCTGCCGGCTCGGCGAGGTCGAGCGCCCGCTCCAGCGACCGCGCCGCGGCGTCGTGCTCGGCGAGCGCGTCGAGCGCCAGCGCGTCGAGCAGCCACGCCTCCGCGCGCACCGCCAGGGGCGTGCCGCTCCCCGCTTGCTCGCGGTGGGGCGCAAGCGCGTCGCGAGCGGCCGCCGGCTCGCCCTCGAGCAGCCGCAGCCGCGCGAGCGCGTTGGCGACCGCGAGCGAGGTCGCCGCCTCGCGCTCGACGCGCTCGAGCAGCGCCCGTCCCGCCTCGCGCTCGCCGATAGCGGTCCGCAACAGCCCCTCCTGGGCGTCGAGGAGATCGCGCACGGTCCCGAGCAGCGGCCAGTCTCCGAGCTGCTCGCGCGTGGCCTGCAGGACGTCGAGCGCGGCAGCGTGCTCGCCGCGATCGCCGAGCACGAACACGCGGTTGAGCGCATGCACGGCGCGCAGCGGACGCTCACGCGTCTCGGTCAGCGCGGGGCTGGCGAGCTCGATGTGGCGCTCGGCGTCGTCGAGCTCGTTGCGCTGGATGTGGATGGCGGCGAGCACCTCGTGGGCCACCGCCGCCGGCTGCGAGCCGGTCCAGCCGCAGCGCCCGGCGATCGCCAGCGCCTCGTGGGCGCGCCGCTGCGCGCGCGCGATCTCGCCCCCGAAGACGCCGGCGAGCCCGAGATGCGCCGCCGAGACGAGCATCGTCCACTCGCGCCCCTCCTCGGCCGCGACGGCATGAGCGCGCTCGAGGTGCCCGAGCGCGGCGTCGAGGTGGCCGGTCCACAGCTCGACGATCCCGAGCTGGGTCAGGACCATGCCACGAATGCCCGGCTCCACACGATCGCTTTCGAGCACCTCGTCGCGTGCCAGCAGCTTGCGCGCGGCGGCGATGGCCTCCGTCGGGTCGCCGCGGAAGCGCCCCTCGTAGAGCGCCACGGCGGCCGTGGCGGCCGCGAAGTGCGCGCGGCGGTCCGCCGGCACGCGCGCCTCGCCCTCCTCGGCGGCGCGCAGGTAGGGCCCGGCGAGCGCCTGCTTGCCGAAGGCCAGCATCGCGCCGCCGAAGGCCAGCGACAGCTCGGGGCAGGCGTCGACCAGCTCGCGCGGCATCGCGTCGATGACCGGCCGCAGCGCGCCCATCTCGCCGTTGATGAGCAGGTGGACCCAGCACTCGATCGTCAGCTCGCGCGCGAGGTCCCACGCGCCTCCGGCGGCGGCGTGGCGCAGCGCCCCGGCGTCGTCGTCGTGCGCGGCCAGCCACGTCGCCGCCCGCCGGTGCAGCTCCTGCACCTCGTCGCCGAGCTGCGCGCGCAGCTCGGCCCGCAGCAGCTCGGCGAACAGCGGGTGGTAGCGGTGCCAGACGCCGTGCTCGTCCAGGGGCGCCAGCAGGGCGCCACCGTGCTCGAGCTCGATGAGCATGTGCTGCCCGTCCCGCCTGCCCGTGAGCGCATCGGCCAGCTCGGCGCAGATGATGTCGACGATCGAGGTGCGCAGCAGGAAGTCGCGTCTCGTCGGCGGCTGCGCGGCGAGCACCTCGCGGACGAGGTAGTCGCTGACCGCCGCGTCGGTCCCCGCGAAGTGCTCGATGAAGCTCTTCGGCTCGGCGCGCGCCTGCACCGACATCGCGGCCAGGCGCAGCCCCGCCGCCCAGCCCTCCGTGCGCTTCCACAGCGTCGCCACGTCGTCGGCCGCGAGCGTCACGCCGAGCCCGACGAAGAGCGCGTGGGCCTCGTCGAGGGTGAAGGCCAGGTCGATCGCGCGGATCTCGGTGAGCCGGCCGTCCAGGCGCAGGCGCCCGAGCCCGATCGACGGGTCGGCGCGGGCGGCGACGACCAGCCGCAGCGCCGGCGGCAGGTAGCGCACGAGCCGCTCGAGATCGTCCTGCACCGCGTCGGCGACCTCCTGGAAGTCGTCGAGGACGAGGACGACCGGCTCCACGCGCGTGACCAGCGGGTCGACGAGGGCCGGCAGCACGAGATCGAGGTCCAGCGGCTCGCGCGGGCTGACGTCCAGCGAGCCGACGCGCTCGTCGCCGGTGGCCTGAGCCAACGAGGCGAGCACGGCGCGCCAGAAGCGGCGGCGGTCGGCGTCGTCGGCGTCGAGCGTGAGCCAGGCGACCGGGCCCGGCGCGCGCCCGGCCCGGATCCACGAGCTCAGCAGCGCGCTCTTGCCGGCGCCGGCGGGCGCCGCGAGCAGGGTCAGCGGGGCCTCGACGCCGGCGTCGAGCCGATCGTGCAGCCGCGCGCGTACCACGGTGGCCTTCGGGCCCCGTGGCACGGCGAACTTCGTGTGCAGGACCGTCTGCGTGGTCGCCCGCCCAGGCATGCCGCGATCATCATCGCCGTTCGGCCTCCGAAACGACAGGGCAGGGTGAACCGCGCCGCCGCGCTGCGGGTTGTGTGGGCGCTAGGGCTCGTTTCCCACACAGAAGATGTGCACTGAAAAGCGGTTCTCTTCAGTTTGAGCCCTTGACCGCTCGCCGGTGCAACGCGCTCGGTCAGCGGCTCAGCTGGCGAGCAGCTTGCGCTTCGCGGCCTGGAACTCGTCCTCCGTCACCACGCCCTCGTCCCTGAGGGCCTTCAGCTCCCGGAGCTTGGACACGGGGTCACGCTTGCCACCGGTCGCCGCCGGCGCGGGCGCGGGCGCCGCCGGCGGTGGCGCAATCGGTATCCCTGGTCGCCGCATCGCCGCGAGTCTCGGCCGCCGCTGGGTGAACCGGCATCACCCTGGGCGGGTGATGCCGGTTCACCCACCTCGTGCCTAGGTTCGGCGAGCGGCACGAGACCGAGGAGGAACCGCGATGGCGACGTCAGGCCCTGAGCTTCACGAGCAAGCGGGCACCCCACCGGCACGGGGCGCCGCACGCGACGCCCACCAGCGCTACAGCTCGGGCTGGATCGCCTTCGCCGGCGCCTACCTGCTCGTAGCCGGCGGGATGAACCTCATCTGGGGGATCGTCGCGCTGTCCAACAAGTCGGCCTTCAACGAAGACGGGCTCGTGTGGTCGTCGCTCAACACGTGGGGCTGGATCGCGATCATCGTCGGCGGCGCGCAGGTCCTCGCCGGCCTGCTCGTCTCGGCGAGGCAGTTCTCGGGCCAGTGGCTGGCCGGGGTGCTGGCGATCCTCGGCATCTTCGTGAGCTTCTTCTCCCTCGGCGCCTATCCGGTCTGGTCGGTGATCGCGCTGGTGGCCAATGGCCTGGTGCTGTGGGCCGTCACCGCCCACGGCGAGGAGTTCGACTGATCGCTCAGCGCCTGCGCTCCATCGCGACTGCGCCGATCGCGGCGAGGACCGCCTGTACAGCGCCGTGAACGCCTGGGCGGCCAGCGCCATCGAGCGGTCGAAGCCGTCCATCGACACGAAGCGCGCCAGGCAACGCTGGGCGAAGTGAAGGATGCCGAGCACCCACCGGCGCGGGCGCGCCAGCACGTCCCGGGAGCCACCGGAGCGCATCGACACTCGCGATCATCGGCGGCGCTCGGGTGAGGGCGAATCACCCACGCGGGGTGAGGCGCCGTCACCTGCGGGCGCTGAACGATGCCCCCTACGGTGGGAACGGCCACGCCCGGAGCAGCGCCGCCGCAAGCCGGCGCCCCGCGCGCGCGTCTCGGCGACCGCGTCGAGCGCGCGATCGAGGACCGCGCCGACGTCGAGCACGCGATCGAGCGCGCCGAGGCGCAGCCGACGCCACGCCGCAAGCTGCTGCACCGGGCGGTGTGGCTGGGCATCACCGCCGTCTCGCTGTACCTCGTCTTCCCCAGCGTCCTCGACGTGCTGGGCTCGTGGCGCGACCTGTCGCGGTTCAGCTGGAGCTGGCTCGCGGTGATGGCGGCGCTGCAGCTCGCGACGCTGGCGTGCCTGTGGGCGCTGCAGTTCCTGGCGATGCGCGCGCACAGCTGGTACCCCGTCATCACCTCGCAGCTGGCGGGCAACGCGCTGTCGAAGATCGCGCCGGGCGGCGGCGCGGTCGGCGCCGCGCTGCAGTACCGGATGCTCGTGCAGGCGGGGCTGCGCCAGGCCACCGTCGTGGCCGGCCTGACGGCAGTGAGCCTGCTGACCTTCGCGGCTGTGCTCGCGCTGCCGGTCTTCGCGGTGCCCGCGATCGTCCGCGGCACGGCCGACCGCAACCTGGTCGAGGCGACGATCGTCGGCGCGGCGGTCTTCCTCGCGCTCTTCGCGGTCGGCTCGGTCTGCCTGGTCTTCGACGAGCCGCTGCGGTGGGTCGGGCGCCTGATCCAGCGCGTGCGCAACCGCCTGCGCCGCCGTCATGCCGAGCCGCTGACCGGCCTGCCGTCGCGGCTGCTGCGCGAGCGCGACCGCATCCTCGCCACCCTCGGCCCGCGCTGGAAGCGCGCGCTGCTGGCCACGATCGGCCGCTGGGCCTTCGACTACGCCACGCTGCTGGGCGCGCTGGCCGCGGTCGGCTCGCACCCCAAGCCCGCGCTCGTGCTGCTCGCGTTCTGCGCCGCGCAGATCCTCGCGCAGATCCCGATCACCCCGGGCGGCCTGGGCTTCGTCGAGGCCGGGCTGACCGCGATGCTCAAGCTCGCCGGCGTCGCAGCCGGCGACGCCGTCCTCGCGACGTTCGCCTACCGCCTGTTCTCATACTGGCTGCCCCTGCCCCTGGGGATGGCCGGCTTCTTCGCCCATCGCCGGCGGTACCGCACCACCGCCTGAGCTCGGCCCGCCGAACTCCTGGAGCGTGCGGTGGCGCACCCATTCCAGCCACCCGAACGCGGCCGCGGCGAACACGAGCAGCGGCCACAGCGACCGCGTCCACGGCACCGGGCCCCAGATCACGAGCAGCAGCAGCAGGAAGGCGAGGCCGGCACGCGTGAGCCACGGCTGGTCGCGCAGCGCCGGAGCGCTCTTGCTGCGGACCCACGTCGCCCGGCGGCCGGGGCCGCCCAGCCACGCCCCGGTGACCAGGAACAGCGCGAAGAGGATCGAGCCCCAGGCGACGTCGGTCAGCAGCGAGGTGCCGATCAGGAACACGGCGCGCACCGCCGGCCGCGCGTTGGTGGCGACGGCGAGCGAATCGACCGCGACGTTCGAGCCGAGCCGGCGCACGGCGAGGATGATGAAGCCGGCGAAGAAGATGGCTCCGGCGGCGGCGATGACGCCGCGCCTGCGATCGTCCGACAGCGCGACGGCACCGGCCAGGCACAGCACGGCAAGCACGATCACGACGATGGTGAGGGTGCGCAGCGTGTCGAGGGTGTCCTGGGCGGCCTTGAGCTGGTCGGACTTGATGATCTGCAGCTGCTGCAGGCGCGGCGGGAGCCGGTCGACGACGTTGGCCGGCAGCCCGGTCCCGGCGGCGACCTGCGCGAGCAGGCTCTTGAGGTCGAGGGTCACCTCGCCACCGCTGGCGAGCTCGCCCTTGATGAGCTTGACGAACGTCTTGTGCGCAGCCGTGTTGGCCTTCTCCCAGGCCGCGAGGAACGCCGCGCTGCCGAGCACGCGCGGCGCGTTGCGGTTGGCCAGCTCGCGCATGCCGGCCGCCGCGGGCGCCGCGAGGCCCTTCAGGTTCTCGGGCAGCGCCTCGCGCAGCTGGTTCTCGGCCGGCGCGCTGGCGTAGACGCGCTGGAGCAGCGCGTCGGACAGCGCCGTCCTGACCTCCTCGTTCTCGAGCAGGCGATCGCTGGTCTCGACCCAGTTCTTGGTGTCGAGCACCTGCCGCTGCGCCCAGACCGCCACACCGCCGGCGGTCCACAGGAGCGTGGCGAGCACGAGCAGCACGACCACTGCGGCGCGCTTGACGGTGTGGCTCACGTCGCGATTCTCTGCCGCTGCCGGGTGAGCGGCCCTCACCCGCGCAGGGTGATGACGGCTCACATCACCCGCATCGGGTGAGGCGCCACCACCCACCGGCTGAGGACGCTCAGCAGGTGCTCGACGAGCGCGGCGATCCACCGCACCTCGCCCGCTCGGCGTGGCGCTTCGTCTGGATGCTGCTCGCCGCGCTGCCGTTGTTCGCGGGCTACCTGCTGATCCTCGTCGACGCGCGCCGCCGCGGCCTGCACGACGTCATGGCGAGCACGACTGTCCGATTCAACTGACTGGAGACGCTGCGCTCATGGCTGCCACCGCTACCCCAACCCTCTCCGACGAGGGCCTCGTCGAGCTCATGGGGCTCATCGAAGGCGCCGACAGCGTCGAGCTCAAGCTGACCGTGCCACAGGCCGGCCACCGCGGGGCGATCGACGCGCTCGACCTCGATCCGCTGGAGGCCCAGATCCGCCAGGTCTTCTTCTTCGACACGCCCGACCTGACGCTCAACAGCGCCGGGGTCGTCGTGCGCGCGCGGCGCGTGCAGGGCAAGGACAACGACTCCGTCATCAAGCTGCGGCCGGTCGTCCCCGACGAGCTGCCCGATGACCTGCGCAAGTCCCCCGGCTTCGTCGTCGAGGTCGACGCGATGCCAGGCGGCTACGTCTGCTCCGCGACGCTGAAGGGCGTGGTGCCGAAGGACGGCGTGCGTGCTGCGGTGAAGGGCGAGCTGCCTCTGCGCAAGCTGTTCACCAAGGAGCAGCGAGCCTTCTACGCCCAGCACGCGCCCGAGGGCGTCGGCATCGACGACCTCGCGATCCTCGGCCCGATCTTCGTGCTCAAGCTGAAGTCCACCGGCGAGCGCGGCCGCCGGCTGGTCAGCGAGATGTGGCTGTACCCGGACGGCTCGCGGATCCTCGAGCTCTCCACCAAGTGCACGACGACCGAGTCCTTCCAGGTGGCCGCCGAGGGCAGGGCGTTCCTGGCCAAGCGCGGCATCAACGTCGCCGGCGAGCAGGTGACCAAGACGCGCAAGGCCCTGGAGTTCTTCTCCAAGCAGCTGCGCGCCGCGCGGGACTGATCAGGCGGGCCGCACGACGCAGCGAAAGCCAAGGTGCGACGTCGAGGTGTCGACGGGCTGCGCCATGCGCGCCGCCGGCCGGTAGCGCTGGCAGTAGTTGGCCGCGCACAGGTGCGAGCCGCCCTTCATCACGCGGCGCGCGATGTCCTGCGGGGCGCGGTGGGCGGTGCAGCACGAGGGCGCGGGCTCGTCGTGGTGGCGGTAGAGGTCCGAGGTCCACTCCCAGACGTTGCCGGTCATCTCGTACAGGCCGTAGCCGTTGGGCGGGAACGCGCCGACCGGTGCGGTTGCGGCGTAGCCGTCGAGCTCGAGATTGACGACCGGGAACTCGCCCTGCCAGACGTTGGCCATGTGCCGGCCCTCGGGCGTCAGCTCGTCGCCCCACGCGTAGGCGGCGCCCTCCAGGCCGCCGCGCGCGGCGCGCTCCCACTCGGCCTCGGTGGGCAGCTGCTTGCCCGCCCAGCGCGCGTAGGCCTCGGCGTCCTCGTAGGCGATGTGGACGACCGGGTGATCGGCCAGGCGCCTGGTCGACGTGCCCGGACCCTGCGGGTGCTTCCAGCTCGCGCCCGGCACCCACGTCCACCAGGCGTACGGATCGCGCAGGTCGACGCGGTGGCGCGGCGCGACGAAGACCGACGACCCCGCCACCAGCCGCTCGCGCGGCGCGTCCGGGTAGGCCTGCGGGTCGGGGCTGCGCTCGGCCAGCGTCACGTGGTTGGTGGCCCTGACGAAGCGGGCGAACTGCGCGTTGGTCACCGCGCAGCGGTCCATCCAGAAGCCCGCCACGGTGACGTCGTGGGCCGGCGCCTCCTCGGGGTAGTGGTGGTCCGAGCCCATCAGGAACGTTCCCGCGGGCACCCAGGCCATGTCGGGGAACGGCGGCTCCCCGGGGCGCACCTCCGGCGCAGCGACGGTGCTCACGTCACGCGGGCGCGGCGCCCATCGGCGGGGCGACCCCCGCGTCCTGCTTCTGGACCTTGCGCAGCTGATAGGCGGCGATGCACGAGAACGCGCCCCGGATGATCAGCGAGATCCCGAACAGCACGGCGAGGGTCACGAGGCTGACCTTCGGCACGGCGAGGATCAGGATGCCGAGCACGACGTCGGCGATCGCGGCCAGGACCCCCCACCCGCGGTGCTCGACGCTGGCGAACGCCCGCACGAGGTGGGCGACGCCGGCGACGATCAGGTAGATCCCGAGCACGACGATGAGCGCGAGCAGGCTGTCGCCCGGGCGCCGCAGGCAGACGAGTCCGGCGACGAGCCCGAGGATCCCGACGATCGCGGTGAGTGCGCGCGACGCCGGATCGCCGACGATCGCTTCGACGATCTCGAAGATGCCCGCCAGCAGCAGGTAGATGCCGAAGATCAGCCCGATCGCCAGCAGCGTGATGTCGGGATAGACCAGTGCGAGGACGCCGGCCACGATGGATACGACGCCGAGGATCGCGAACAGCCACCACTCCTTCGCGACGCGTTCGAGATCGTCCATGGTCCGTCCTCCTCTGGTCGGGGTGCGCGGCAAACGGTAGGTCCGGGCCGGGTGAGGCGGCGTCACCCGTCGAGGGTGAAGCCGACTCCCGCCTGAGCGGGCGGTCACTGAGCCCGCCGTCGCAGGTTCCCCACCAGCAGTGCGATGACCGTCACCAGGTAGATCTGGCCGAGCAGCTCCTCCAGCACGGCGAGCGCGCGGCCGCCCCGTGTCGCGGCGGTGAAGTCGCCGAAGCCGGTCGTCGTCAGCACGGTGAAGCTGTAGTAGACGCGCTGGCTCTGGATGCCATCGGTGCCGCTGGCGAAGTAGAGGGCGTCCCCGCCGGTGGCGATCGCCCCGATGACGAAGCCGAAGGCCAACCCGACGAGCACGTAGACGGCCACCGCCGCGAGCACCGCCTGCAGCACGACCCCGCGCTCCATGATCAGCCGCACGAGGCCGGCGAGGATGACGCCGATCGTGACGATCATCAGCGCCCCTGTGATGGCCAGGGTGAAAGCGATGTTGGTGCCCCCGACCGCCGCGGCCGTGCCAGCCGCGAGGACCGCGAACGCCAGACCGCCGCCGGCGGCGCGGCGCGTGGCCGCCGGCGCCCGCGAGGTCAGCACGGCGACGAGCAGCGTCGCCCCCGCGGCGAACAGCTCTATCGCGCGCACCGCGCCGCCCTCGGGGGCGACCAGGGCGAACACGGCGACCGCCAGGGTCAGCAGCAGGACGCCGCCAAAGCGGTAGCCGCCGCCGTTGCGCGCGAGCACGTCCATCGCTCAGGCCGCGACCTTCGTGAGCACCAGCTCGTCCCCCGGCGCGAGGACGCGCACGTCGACGTCGGGCGCCAGCGTCCTGACGTGCTGCGCGAAGCGCAGCGGCGGGTCGACGAGCGCGCGCCCGCGCAACGCCTCCAGGCCGATCGGGAAGAACGTGCCCCAGTGGATCGGGACGGCGATCCGCGGGCGCACGAGCGCCGTCGCGCGCGCCGCCCGCAGCGGATCCATGTGCCCGGGCCCGATCGATGGTCCCCAGCCCCAGACGGGCAGCAGCGCCACGTCGACCTGCCCGGCCAGCGCGCCCATGCCGTCGTAGAGGTCGGTGTCGCCGGCGAAGTAGACGCGGTTGGCGCCGGCGATCACGTAGCCGAGCGTACCGGCGGCCCGGGACAGCGGGCTCCTGCGCCCGTCGTGGTGCGCAGGCACCGCCCTGACGACGGCGCCGCCGACGGTCACCTGGTCCCCGTCGACGAGCTCGTCGACGTGCTCGAAGCCCATCCCGCGCAGCATCCGCCCGACGCCGCGCGGGGCGATGGCGCGCGGTGCGCGCCCCAGCAGGCGCAGCGAGCGGCCGTCGAGATGGTCGAGGTGGGCGTGGGAGATCAGCACGGCGTCGATGCGCTCGACGACGTCGCTGCGCGGCGGCGCGCCGTGGCGGCGCAGGTGCCCGAGCCGCATGCGCAGCAGCGGGTCGGTCAGCAGGCGCATGCCGCCCAGCTCGAGCAGGACCGTCGCGTGGCCGACCCAGGTCAGGCGCTCGTCGTGCGGCACGGCGGCGATCGTCGCCGCGCCGAGGGCGAGCCGGCATCACCCTGTGCGGGTGATGCGGGAAGAGCAGGGGCTGACTACGCGTCCTCGCCGGCGCGCAGCCGGTGGCGCATGTGGCGAACGCGCTCGGTCAGCTCGTGGACGGCCACGTCCGGCCGGCGGGCCTCCTGGTCGCCGCGACGGCGCTTGCGACCGGGCGCGTCGGGGACGAGCGCGACCGTGGTCGGCTGGGCCGCCGGCTCGGTGAGCACGGTCGAGTTCGGCCCGATCACCGCGGCGACGACGAGCGCGACCCCGCGCGCGTCGGCACGGGCCACGGCGATCTGCCTGGCGGTCGTGACGTCCTGAGCCTGGACGTTCTGGTGCCACGGAGCGAACGTGGTCTGGTCGAGGCCGACGACGAGGTAGGTCATGGTTGCCCTCCGTCCAGTCGATCGTTGCCCGAGCGCCCGCCGCGCAGGACGTCGCGGCCCGGTCCGCCATGCAGCTCGACGGGCACGCTGACGCGGCCTCCGGGCCCCGAAGAGGCCAGCAGGCGGTCGTCGCCGCCCCTGCCGAACAGCACGATGCGCCCGACGTCGGTGCTGACGAAGTCGGGGTCGGCGTCGCCGTCGAGGTCGATGCTCGCCCCGAGCGCGTCGTGGGCGACGTAGCGGTCGGCCCCGGGCGTGCCGACGACCTCCATGGTGTCGCCCCCGGCGCCGGTGAGCGCGACGACCTCCGGGCGGTTGACGGCGCGCCGGTCCGCCAACCGCCCGTGGCTCTCGTCGACCACGACGGTGTCGGTCGCGGGAGGGAACGCGCTTGCGACGACGATCCGCCGAGTGCTCGCCAGAGCGGCGCACGCCTGGCCGTCGACGAGGATCCGGTCGCCGCCACGGCTGATGACCGTGCGCGGCGAGAGCATCTGCACCTGCGCCGTCGCGGTGGCGGCGTCGAAGCTGCAGCTCGACGCGGCGGTCGCGGGCAGGCCAGGGGCCGAGACCGCGGCGATGACGCCGACGACGGCGGATACGGCGGTCATGGCCCTAGCCGACGGGTCCGCGTCCGCCGTCGACGACGATGCGCTGGCCGGTGATGGAGCCCGCCGCCTCGGAGGCGACGAAGCTCACCGCGTGCGCGACGTCGGCCGACGGCGCGGCGAAGCGTGGCGCCACGGTGTTGACGGTGATCCCCAGCGGCGCGAGCTCGCGCACGAGGCCGCGACTGCGGTCGTGCACGGGCGGCTCGACCACCTCGGGGTCGACCTTCACGATCCGGCCGGAGCCCTTGACCTCCATGCCGGGAAGCAGCGCGCGTCGCAGCACCGCCCCGACGTCGGACCGCGGCGCCTCGACCTGCATGCCGGTGGCGTTGAGGACGAGCACCTCGACGAAGCCGAGGCTGGCGGCGACGGCCAGCGCGAGCTCGGCGGCCTGCTCCTCATCGCCGACGTCCTCCATGAAGGCGCCGGCGACGCCGCCGTCGCGGCGGATGGCGCTGACGAGCTCGAGCGCCCCGTCACCGTCGTTGGCGTCGTGGATGGCGACGGCGAGGCCGTCGTCCGCGAGGCGGTGCGCGATGGCGCGGCCGAGCCCGCGTGAGCTGCCGGTCAGGAGGGCGACGCGACGCGACGCCAGGGGCTCGGCGCCGCGCCTGCCGCTCCCGGCTCGAAGGTGTTCGGTGACGGTCGGATAGATCATGCTGCCGACGACTATCCGGGCCGCAAGGCCCCCTGACAATCGGTCGGCGACCCTGATATTTGGGGTGGGGCGCCCCTAGCGGGGTTGATGTCGCGCCGCTCCGCACCGCGCCGCTCTCCGCGCCGCGCCTGCCGGTCCGCGCGGCCAGGGCATCGAGGCCCGCGTGCGTGTTTCACAACACTTCCGCCCGGCCGCCGCGGGCGCGCGAACACCGAGCGTCGACTTTGTCAGCCCTACGCTGACGCAGTCGACGTTCGATATGCGAACACGCGGAGGTGTTGCGAAACACGCGCGCCCTGCGTCAACACGCGCGCCCCTTTGCGCAGTCGCACGCGACGAGGCACGACGCCACGGTGGCGCCCGCCACAGCGGCTTCTCCCCCTCGGTGCCCCGGCCGCGCGGAGCGGCAGGCGCGCGCGGAGAGCGGAGCGGTGCGGCAGCGGCGCGGTGCGGGAGCGGCGCGGAGCGCCATCAACCATCTAGCCAGCCAGCCGCGCGCCGAGCGCGGCGCGGGTGTTGACGCCGAGCTTGCGGTAGCCGGCGGCGAGGTGCGTCTCGACCGTCTTGATGCTCAGGAACAGCTCCTGGGCGATCGCGCGGTTGGCCTTGCCGGCCGCGGCCAGCTCGCAGACCTGGCGCTGGCGCGGCGTCAGCGCAGCGGCCCCCTCGATGGCGGCCTGGCGCGGGCGCAGCCCCGTCGCGACGAGCTCGCGCCGCGCGCGGTCGGCCAGCAGCAGCGCGCCGACGGCGTCGGCGTCGGCCAGCGCGGGACGCAGCGCGTCGCGCGCCTCGACGCGGCGGCCCATGCGCGCCAGCGTGCCACCGAGCTCCAGCCGCGCGCGGATCGATTCGAGCAGCCCCGCCGCGTCGGCGACGACGCGCAGGGCGCGCCGGCAGAGCGCGACGCGCGCGACGTCGTCGGTCTCCGCGACCGCGCGCGCGTGCAGGGCGCCGGCGATCGGCACCGGGGCGCCGAAGCGCTCGGCCATGGCGAGCTCGACGTCGGCCAGCACGACCGCCTCCTCGCGCCGCCCGAGGTGCGCGAGCGCGAGCGCGGCCATCGAGCGCCAGGGCGTCCAGCTCGGGTTCGGGCGCCCCTGCGCCTCGCGCAGCGCGCCGACCTCGCAGGCCTCGGCATGGGCGCGCTCGAAGTCGCCCTCGGCGAGGTACAGCTGCGTGCGCGCGTGGCGGATGCCGATCTCCCAGCGCGTCAGCCCCAGCGTGCCGTCGAGGCGATGCTCGCGCAGCAGCTCGCGGGCCTCCTGGAAGGCCCCGCGCTCGGCGAGCGCGGCGACGAGCAGCATCATGGCGCCGCCCGTGAAGATGTTCAGGTCGTCGTCGACGACGTCGAGCACAAGGCGGGCGTGGTTCTCGGCCTCGGCGACCTGGCCCGTGCGCATCGCGAGGTCCGCCGCGTACCAGGCCGCGCCGGCGCGCAGGCGCAGCGAGCCGCGCGCCGTCGCCTCGCCCTCCATCGCCGCGATCGCGCGCCGCGCCTCCTCGGCGCGATCGGTCTTGACCAGCGTGCGCAGGCAGAGGTGGTAGGCCGAGCGCCGCCCCGCCTCGTGGAGCAGCTGGTAGTCGTCGAGCGCCTGGAGCGCCAGGGCGGCGCAGGTCTTGGCGTCGGGCGCGCCGAGCTCGACCCCGATCCACGCACGATGCGCCAGGACCACGCGCGTGAGCAGCGGATCGGTCGTGCTCGACAGCTCGATCGCCGCCGCGCGCCGCGCGCGCTCGGCGTGGCGATCGGGGATCAGCATCAGCGTGTCGAGCATCGCCACCTCGACCGCCAGCCGTGCGTCCTGGTCGGTCTCCCCCATCAGCTCCTGCTCGAACAGGCGCGCGAGATCGTCGTCGCCGGTGTCGATGACGTTCAGCGCGGCCAGGCGCCCCAGCACCTCGACGCGGCCGTTGCGATCGCGCACCTCGCGCAGGGCCTCGAGCAGGCGCCGCTGCGCGCCCGGCAGGCCGGCGTCGAAGGCCAGCGTCGCGAGCTGCGCGAGCATCTGCCCGCGATCGTCGCCGGGCGCGCGCTCGAGCAGCGCGCGCTCGAGGTAGGCGGCCGCGGTGTGCGGCGCGCCGCGGCGCGCCGCGGCCAAGGCCGCGCGCACCAGCAGCGCGCTCATCGCCGGGTCGGCCTGCGGGCCGCACGCCAGCAGGTGGCTGGCGACGACGTCGTCGTCGGCGCGGCCGGCCATCAGCGCGCGCGCCGCCTCGCTGTGCAGGCGCTCGCGGTCGTTGCCCCGAAGGTCCCCGGCGATCGCGACCGCGATCAGCCCGTGGGCGAAGCGCTCGCCGCCCGGGCCGAGCAGCCCGGCGGCCTGCAGCGCGTCGCGCGCCGAGCCCAGCTCGCCGAGCGGGACGCCGGCGACGGCCGCGACGACGTGCGCCGGCGCGCCCTCGCCGATCACCGCCAGCGCGGCGACGACCGCGCGGTCGCGTGGTGACAGCGCGGCGAGCCGGCGGCGCACGACGTTGCGCGCGATGGTCGTGATCGGCGGCGCGCCGTCGCCGGCCTCGTCGAGCGCGGCGGGCCCGAAGGCGGCGATCTGGCGGCCGAGCTCGCTGAGCAGCCACGGGTTGCCGCCGACGGCGCGATGGCAGTCGCGGCAGACGGCCGAGGACGTGTCGGGCGCCAGGCGACGGATGAGCTGCGCGGCCCCGCCGGCGGTGAGCGGCCGCGGGTGCAGCACGGTCGCCGAGCGCACCCCGCCCAGGAGGCTGAGCAGGTCCGACGGCGCATCGGGGTCGTCGGCGCGCGCGCCGACGGCGATGAGCAGCGGCAGGTCGTCGATCCGTCGCGCCAGGTAGGAGAGGACCTCCAGCGAGGGCCGGTCGGCCCACTGCGCGTCGTCGACGACGAGCACGAGCGGCTGGCACTCGGCGAGGGCCGAGCACAGCCACAGCACGCTGTGGGCGACGAGCACCGTCGCGTCGCCGTCGGGGACGCTGCCCTCCAGGAGCAGCCGGCCGGCCGACGCCGCGGCGCCGTCGAGCAGGCGCGCGCGCTCTTGCTCGGATGCGTCGCGCAGCGGCGCCTCCAGCAGCGCGCGGACGACCCCGAACGGGAAGTGGCGCTCGAGCGGCCCGGGCGCGGCGCGGCGCACGAGGCAGCCGGCGGCGGTCGCCAGCGGCCCGACGTGCTCGAGCAGGGTGCTCTTCCCCAGGCCGGCGGGGGCCTCCAGGACGACGACCGCGCCGTCCCCGTCGGCCAGCCGGCGCACGGCGCCGCCGAGGACCTCGAGCTCGAGCGCGCGCTCGATCAGGGGCTGGGTGCCGGCCGTCGCGGCCGGCCCGGATTCGACGACGTGCAGGTGGGCCGAGCTGCGGCCGGGGGCACGGACCATGTCCGTGTAGGACGCCCGAACCGGCCCCGACCTTCCCGCTGAAAGTTCAGGGGGCCCACCCGATTGCGACGCCCAGCCGCCGTTGCTGTGATCGATCACATGCTGATGGAGACGACCCTGGGGCGGCTGGCCTACGACGGGATCAGCGGCGCGCTCGCCGCACAGCGCTGCGTGATCCTCGACGGCGTGGCCGCCAGCGAGCGCGGCGACTCGCTCGGGCTGCACCGGCGCTACGTGGAGGCCGGTTGCGACGTCATCACCACCCACACACGCGGCCTGTTCTCCACGCCGGCCCGCGACGCCGGTGGCGAGCCCGTGCACTGGATGGACACCGCGCGGCGCAGCCTGCGGATCGCGCGCCAGGCGATCGCGCAGCAGGGGCGCGAGGGCGAGGTCGCCGTGGCGTTCGCGCCGCGCGACGCTTCGAGGAGCTCGGCGTCGACGCCCTGCTGGTCGGCGGCATCCCGCCCGACCACGTCGACGGGATGGTGAGCTACCTGCGCGACTTCACCGACCTGCCGCTCGGCGTGCATCCCAACGCCGGCTACCCCACGAGCAGCGGCTGGCACGGCGACATCGACTACGCGAGCACGGCGCTGCGCTGGCGCGAGGAGGGCGCGCAGGTGATCGGCGGCGGCGGCGGTGTCGGGCCCGAGCAGCTCGCCGTCGCGGGCGCGGCGCTCGCGGGCACGCGGCCCGGCGCGCGGCGCGACGAGGCGCCCGCCGAGCCCGACGGCGCGGCCGCGGCGCCACCCGAGCCCTGGCGCGACGACGCCGGGCGCTCGCTATACCCGCTGGCCTTCCCCGACCTGCTCACGCACGGTGGCGTCTTCGTCCCCACGCAGGGCTCGTTCCTGGTGTGGCGCCATCTCTTCTACGAGCACGTCGGCCGCGGCGGGCGCTGCCTGGACGTGGGCTGCGGCAGCGGCCTGCAGAGCATCCAGCTCGCCCTCAACGGCGCCGAGCACGTGCACGGCATCGACATCGACCCCGCCGCGGCCGAGGCGACGCTCGTCAACGCCTTTCGCAACGGCGTGGCCGACCGCGTGAGCACCGAAGCCGCCGACCTGTACGAGTGGGTCCCCGAGAAGCGCTACGACGTGATCGTCGCGTCGCTGTTCCAGGCGCCGGTGAACCCGCTCGACGGCGACGGCTCGCGCCGCCGCGCCGACTTCTGGGGGCGCAACGGCGTCGATCACCTGATCGGGCTGCTGCCGCGCGCGCTGGCCGACGACGGCGTGGCCTACGTCCAGCAGGTGTCGATCCTGTCGCAGCAGCGGACCGCCGAGGTGCTCGAGCGCCATGGCCTGCGGGGGCGCGTGGCCGACTTCGCCTTCTACCCGTTCACCGACGGCTTCCGGCGCGTCGCCGAGCAGGTCGCCCGCGTCGAGCGGATGTCCGATGCCCACCATCTCGAGATCGTGGGCACCGACGTGATCATCGCCTACCTGCTGGAGATCCGGCGCGGCTTGTCTGCACCCGGTGGTGAGTGAGAGGATCGCCGGCAGCGATCACTCCAAAAGGGGATAGCAAAATGGCTCTTTCCATTGGCGACACCGCGCCGGACTTCGAGGCGGACACCACCGAAGGCCGCATCCGCTTCCACGATTGGATCGGCGACTCGTGGGCGGTGCTGTTCTCGCATCCGCGCGCCTTCACGCCGGTCTGCACGACCGAGCTCGGCTACATGGCCAAGATCAAGCCCGACTTCGACAAGCGCAACGTGAAGATCATCGGGTTGTCCGTCGACCCGGTCGAGAGCCACGCCGAGTGGGCGGCCGACATCGAGGACACCCAGGGCTTCGCCCCGAACTACCCGATGATCGGCGACGCGGACTTCAACGTGGCCAAGCTCTACGGGATGCTCCCGGCCGACACGTCCGGCGATCCGACCGAGCGCACGCCGGCCCAGAACGCGACGGTGCGCAACGTCTTCGTCATCGGCCCGGACAAGAAGATCAAGCTGGTCCTCGTCTATCCGATGACGACCGGACGCAACTTCGACGAGGTCCTGCGCGTCATCGACTCGCTGCAGCTGACCGCCGACCACAAGGTCTCCACGCCGGTCAACTGGCAGCAGGGCGACGACGTGATCATCGCCGGCTCGGTCTCCGACGAGGCCGCCAGGGAGACCTATCCGGACGGCTGGGAGTCGCCGCGGCCGTACATCCGGATCGTGCCCCAGCCGGTCGGTCACGAGTAGCGCAGCTGCTCGTCCCAGTCGGTCGGGCGTCCCTCGCGGGTGAGGTCGAGCATGTTCCACACCGGCTCGAGGGTGCCGACGTGCCGGGGGTCCTGCCCCGCCTCGGCCGGCGCGTAGAAGAGCTCTGAGCCCCAGAAATGGCGGATCGTCTCGCCGTCGCGATAGAAGACGTTGAGCATCGGCCGCTGGTCGCCCTCCGGCGTCTCGGCGAGGTAGTCGCGGTTGTAGGTGTTGGTGGCCGACGAGAGCAGCCGCAGGCGCCGCCAGCCGCGCTCGCGGGCGAAGGTGAGCACGCGCGGCAGCGGCGCCCTGGCGACCACCGCGAAGTTGACCAGCGGAGCCGCGTGCTCGGCGGTGCCGTCGAGCTGGTCCAGCAGCGCCACGCACGACGGGCAGGGGCCCTGTGCCAGCGGCAGGCTCGCTAGCTCGCCCGTGCTCGGGCCGGGGCGCTCGTCGGCGGGATCGCGCGGGAACATGAAGCTGTAGATCACGAGCGAGTCCCTGCCGGGCGCGAAGAGCTCCGACAGCCGCACGTCGGCCGGCGCGCCGCCGGCGCCGGCGCCCTGGAAGACGTAGTCCTCGGGGACCGCTCCACCCGGTGGAAGCGCGCGCCGCGCGGCGGCCACCGCCTCCATCTCGCGCCGCAGCGCGATCTCGCGCTCGAGCAGCGCGTCGCGCGCCGCCCGGTACTCCGCCGTCTCGTTCGGAAAGGTCGTTCGCATGCCCTCTTGATCCCCCGAGGGCCGCGAACTCATCGCGTGGTCAGGCGCCCCACACCGTCACGATCGCCCGCAGCGCCCAGCGGTGCATCTGCAGCAGCGTGATGATGGCCGGGGTCGAGCGCTCGGGGTCGGCCACCGCGTGGCCGTCGGCGAAGGCGACCGCGGCCACCGGCTCGCCGCCGACGTCGGCGATCGCGACGAGGCCCTGGGGCGGCGGGCCGCCGTGCAGCGCCGCGAGGCGGCGGATCGGCTCGCCGCCTGCCTCGTCGGCCAGGGCCACGCGGACGGTGACGTCGTCCGGGGCCCTCATGCCGCGAGCTCCAGCTCCGCGACGGCGATCTCGCGCATGCGGTACTTCTGGACCTTGCCGGTCACCGTCATCGGGAACTCGTCGACGAGCTTCCAGTAGCGCGGGATCTTGTAGGTGGCGATGCGCCCGCGGCAGGCGTCGGCGAGCGCGTCGGGCGTCAGCGCGTAGCCGTCGCGGAGCTTGACCCAGGCCATGACCTCCTCGCCGTAGCGCTCGCTGGGCACGCCGACGACGTAGGCGTCGCTGACGCCGGGGACCGTGAGCAGGAACTCCTCGACCTCGCGCGGGTAGATGTTCTCGCCGCCGCGGATGAGCATGTCCTTGATGCGCCCGACGATCTTCAGGTAGCCGTCGTCGTCCATGACCGCGAGATCGCCGCTGTGCATCCAGCCGTCGGCGTCGATCGCCGCGCGCGTGGCCTGCTCGTCGTCCCAGTAGCCGAGCATGACGTTGTAGCCGCGCGTGCACTGCTCGCCGGCGACGCCGCGCGGGACGGCCTCGCCGGTCGCGGGGTCGACGACCTTGATCTCGACGTGGGGATGGACGCGGCCGACGGTCGAGACCTGCTTGTCGATGTCGTCGTCGACGGCAGTCTGGGTCGACAGCGGCGCGGTCTCGGTCATGCCGCACGCGATCGTGACCTCGTCCATGTGCATGAGCGTGCGGACCTTGGTCATCACCTCGACCGGGCACGGCGCGCCGGCCATGATCCCGGTCCGCAGGCTCGAGAGGTCGAGCTCGGCGAAGCGCGGCTCCTCGAGCTCGGCGATGAACATCGTCGGCACGCCGTAGAGCGACGTGCAGCGCTCGGCCTCGACGGCCCGCAGCGTGGCGAGCGGGTCGAACGCCGCGCCCGGGGCGACGATGCACGCGCCGTGGGTGACGCAGGCGAGGTTGCCCACGACCATCCCGAAGCAGTGGTAGAAGGGCACCGGGACGCACACCCGGTCGTGCTCGCTGTAGCGCAGGCGGCGCGCGGTGAAGTAGCCGTTGTTGACGATGTTGCGGTGCGAGAGCGTCGCGCCCTTCGGCAGGCCCGTCGTGCCCGACGTGTACTGGACGTTGATCGGGTCCTCGGGATCGAGCGTCGCCTCGACCGCGGCGAGCTCGCGCTCGTCGACGCGCTCGCCGTCGGCGAGCAGCTCGGTCCACCGGTCGTCGATCACGAGCGCCTCGCGCAGCTCCGGGCAGCGCGCGGAGACCTCGTCGACCATGGCGACGTAGTCGGCCTGGCGGACGCCCCGCGCGAGCAGGAGCACGCTCACGCCGGCCTTGGTGAGCGCGTACTCGAGCTCGGCGGGCTTGTAGGCCGGGTTGATCGTCACGAGGATCGCGCCGATGCGCGCCGTGGCGAACTGGGCGATCACCCACTCGGCCCGATTCGGCGACCAGATCCCGACGCGGTCGCCCTTGCGCACGCCGCGGGCGAGCAGCCCGCGCGCGGCGAGGCCGACCTCGTGCCAGAGCTCGCGGTAGGTCGCGCGGTAGCCCTGGTCGAGGACGACGAGCGCCTCGCGGTCGCCGAAGCGCTCGACGGTGCGGCGCAGGTTCTCGCCGATCGTCTCCTCCAGCAACGGGACGTCGCGCGGCCCCTGGGTCTGGGAGAGCGGGAGGACGGCGGCTTGGCGTTCGATGAGCATGTAGGTGGGAGACGCGCGCGGCGCGCGCGCCTTCCCGTCAGCTCACCGCGCAGGTGACGAGGCGACACATGAGCGCCGCGGCCTCGCCGTCGTCCAGCCCCTGGTCGACGGCGAGCGAGTGCCAGGTCTCGAACGCGAGCGCGTGGCCGATCGCGGCGCGCACGCGCCGGCGGGCGCGGCCGCGATGCCGCCGGCCCGCCATGAGCGCGTCGGCGGCCGCCACGACGTAGCCGCGGTAGGGCCCCAGCATCCTTGCGACGAGCGGCGACACCGCCGCATCGCGCAGCGCGTGCTCGAGCATGCGCCCGGTCGAGCGGTAGTAGCCGTACACGGCAGGCAACGCCTTGCGCAGGCGCTCGTCCGGCTCCTCGATCGCCGCCCAGGCCTCCAGGTCGGGCGGGACGTGCGAGGCGGCCCAGTGCGACGTGCACGCGGCGAACAGCGCCTCCTCGTCCGGGAAGTGGCGGTAGACGGTCGAGCGGCGCACGCCGGCGCGATCGGCGATCGCGCTGATCGACGCGCGGGCGGGGCCGAGCCGCTCGTGCAGCTCGACGGCGCTCTCGGTGATGCGCAGGCGCGTGGCCCTGGTCGAGCACCCGATGGGGCCCTGGGCCCTGGCGGCCCCGCTGCATCGCCACACCCGCGAGGACGGGTACAGCTACGTGCTCGAGGGCCGGGTCGGCGCGCTGCTGGGCGACGAGGTGGTCGTGGGCGGTCCCGGCGACCTGATCTTCAAGCCGCGCGGCCAGTGGCACACCTTCTGGAACGCGGGCGCGCTGCACGGCTGCGCGCTGCGCGTCGCCGATCGGCGTCGAGGGCAGCAGGTGCAGCTGCGCGGCGCAGCCGAGCGCGCACGCGACGAGCGTCGCGAGCATGGGCAGGCGGGTCGAGGCCACCCGGCACCGAACGCGGCTCCGCGGGGCAAGCTCGCACGCGCTCCGCGGCGGTGTCGGATGGCGGACCTCTACGGCGGCCGGTAGCCCACCACGTAGCCGCTGTCGCCCTGCGTGCCGACGGCGGCGAACACGTAGCCGCCGGCGACCGCGACGCCGCCGTAGGACGGAGCCCCGAGCGGGAGCTTGATCAGCACGGCGCCGGTCGAGGCCTCGCGGGCGGTCAGCACGCCGCTCATGTCGGCGGTGTAGACGACCCCGTTGGCGACGGCCGTCGGGTTGAAGTGCAGCGGGCCGCCGTCCGCGGACAGCCACGCCGGGGTGCCCGAGGACGTCAGCGCCCACTGCTCGCCGGCCGGCGTGTCGGGGCCGTAGATGCGCGTGCCGTCGTAGGCGGTGGAGCCGATGATGCCGCCCAGTTGCGAGGGCGGTCCGGTCTTCTGGCTCCAGACCGGCTCCATCGTCTCGCGGTCGAGCGCCCAGTAGGTCCCGTCCTTCTGGCCCTCCCCCACGAGCTTGCGCCCGTCGGGCCCGGTGATCAGGTTCGCCGAGGCGCCGAAGTCGTAGTCGGGGCCCGCCGCGGAGTCCGAGCCGCTGAAGGCGTCGCCCGCCGTCGCCTGGAAGTGCCCGACGATCGCGCCGCTCGTCGCGTCGAGCGCCACGATCGCATCGGTCGTGTCGGCGGCCGGCGCGTTGTAGGCGTTGCCGGTGCCGACGTAGAGCCTGCCGGTCTGCGCGTCGATCGTCGGCGTGCTCCACACGGGCGCGCCGGAGAAGCCCGGCGGGACCATGTAGGTCCGCCAGCGCAGCGCGCCGGTCGCGGCGTCGAGCGCCACCATGGCCCCGCGCAGCGGGAGCTCGGGGTCGCCGAGCTCGCCGGAGGTCCCCATGTACACGCTGCCGTCCCACACCACCGGGCTGCCGAACGCCGACGCGCCCTCGCTCGAGTCGAGCACGGCCGTCCACAGCGGCGAGCCGTCGGCCAGCGACAGGGCGGCGACGGCCGGCGCCGACGTCGTGGCGAGCGGCACGTACACCCGCCCGTCCGCGATCGCGGCGCTGGCGTTGGCCGGCTGGCCGAGATCGCGCGACCAGCGCAGCGCGCCGGTCGAGGCGTCGATCGCGACGACGCTGCCGCCGCCGGAGACGGCGACGACGACCCCGCCGGCCTCGACCGGCGTGCCCGTGAAGTCCCCGTCGGTCGACTTGACGCTCCACACCGGGCGCAGGCCGAGCACGTCTGTCGCCGACGGGCCCGCGCTGCCGCCGTCGCGCGAGTTGGCGACGTCGTGGCCGTAGAGGGGCCACTCGCCCGCGGTCAGCGGAGCCGGCGCGGCGTGCGGTACGAGGTCGACCGGATTCGGCGGCTCGGGGAGCGCGGGCACCTGGGCGGCCGCCTGCCCCGCCGCCAGCGCCAGCCCTGCCACGATCGCTACAGCGCCGCCGAGCATCCCTGCCTTCATCGGCCGCCGAGGCTACCCCGATGGCCGCCCGCTCAAGCCTGCTTCGATCAGGCGCTGCGGCGCAGGAAGCTGCCGGCGGCGGGGATCTGCAGCTCGAGCTCCAGCCCGCTGTCGAGCTGGGTGTAGGTGCCGCCGTTGCGCAGGTGCTCGTCGAGCATGTCGTCGAGGAAGATCCGGCCGATCAGGGCATCGCACTGCGGGCAGCCGTTGGAGACGTAGCCGCCGACGATCCCCGGGCTGTCGCGGTGGCGCAGCGGCCCGATCCCGCGGGCGGCGAGCACGCGCGGATCGGCGGCGGCGGCCAGCTCGTCGGCGATGTCGGCGAAGGCGACGAAGCGCCGGCCGGCCGACATGTCGACGAGGACCCCGACCACGCCGCGGACCTTGCCGCGGCAGCTCCAGCAGCGGTCGGTGATGGTCAGGACGCGCGCGCGTGCGACCGGCGTACCGTCGGACCGCTCCTGCGGCGCGGCGAGCCGCCAGCGCGCGATCGGAGTTACCGAACCGTTCATGTCGAGCGCCTCGGCAGATATCCGACGCACCTTGAGCGGATTGGCGCCTCCGCATCGGTTCCGCGGCAGAAGCGGGACAAAACCGCTCAAGAAGGTGCATCGGGCGCGGTCGCAGGAACGTCACACGGCCGCGCGCGCCGCCTGCGACCGTCGCATCACCACCGGCGTGCGCGGCCGCAACCTGCGTGGTCTTCCCATCGTCTCCTCCTCACATGACGACGCAGACGGCAAGGCGCGCAACCGCCGGACTCGCCATCGCGGGACTGGCGCTCGGCGGCTGCGGCGCGGCGGCGCGAGGCGGCGCCCCCGCTCCGGCGCCACCGCCGGCGCTCGTGCGCGTCGACGCGGCGCACCCGCCCGCCGCGTGGGGCGGCCCCGACGGGCGCACCGCGCTCGACGGCACGTGGATCGAGCGCAGCGACCGCGCGCAGCGCGGCGCCGCTCTCGGGTGGTTTCGCGGCGCCTTCGACGGCCGCGCGGTGCACGTGCCCTTCTCGCCCAACGCCACGCGCGTGCGCGGGGCGGCCGGACGGCGCAGCTTCGAGGGCAGCATCGCCTGGTATCGCACGACGTTCGACGTCGCGCGCGACGGCGACTACGCGCTGCGCTTCGAGTCGGTCAACCACCGCGCGACGGTGTGGGTCGACGGGCGCCTCGTCGCGCGCCACACCGGCGTCTACCTGCCCTTCGAGGCCGGCGTCCGCCTCGCCGCGGGCGCCCACACGCTCGTGGTGCGCGCCGACTGGCGCTCGCCGGCGCGGATGAAGGCCACCGGCTGGCATCGCACGTGGTTCAACTTCGGCGGGATCAACCGCGAGGTGACGATCCGGCCGCTCGGGCCCAGCGACCTCGACGCGCCGCGGCTCGTCACGCGCTTGCGCGACGGGGCGGCGATCGTCGACGTCCGGGTGGCGGTGCGCAACCGCGCGCCGCAGCCGCGCACCGTGAGCGTGCAGGGCACGCTCGCCGGCCAGCACCTGGCGTTCGCGGCGGTGCGCCTGGCCGCCGGCGAGCAGCGCGACGTCGGCGCGCAGCTGCGCATCGCCAACCCCGACCTCTGGGCGCCGGGCCACCCGAGCCTCGCCGAGCTGCACGTCGAGGTCCCGGGCGAAGCCGGCTGGACCGAGCGCGTCGGGCTGCGCGAGCTGCGCTGGGAAGGTGGGCGGCTGCAGCTGAACGGCCAGCCGCTGCGCCTGCGCGGGGCGTCGCTGCAGGAGGACGCCGAGGGGCGCGGCGACGCACTGCTGCCCGCCGACATGGACGCGATCGTGGCGCGCCTGCAGGCGATCAACGCCACCGCCACGCGCGCCCAGCACCTGCTCAGCCCGGCGCTGCTCGAGCGCCTCGACGCCGCCGGGATCCTCGTCTGGCAGGAGATCGGCCCGATCGACGCCCCCGGCAACTGGACGTCGAACACGCCCGCGCTGCGTGCCGCCGCGCGCAGGCGCGTCGTGCTCAGCGCGCGCCTGGCGTCGATCCACCCGTCGATCCTCGCGTGGACGCTCGGCAATGAGGTCGCCAACAACGGCCACACGGGCGGGCAGGCGGCCTGGGTCGACGCGAGCGCGCGCCTGCTGCACCGACTCGATCCCGGCCGCCCGGTCGCGCTGGACGTGTGGGGCAGCGCGCTGCCGGCCGACGACAGCGGGCTGATGTACCGCCACGTCGACGCGATCGGCATCACCCTGTACGAGGGCTGGTACCAGCGCCCGGCCGAGCCCCTGGCCGCGGTGACCCGCAACCTGCGCCGGCGCCTGCAGGTCGCCGAGCGGACGTTCCGCGGGCGGATCGTCGTGGCCACCGAGTTCGGTGCCGAGGCCAGCGGGCTCAACGCCGCCGGCGGGCCCGGCGGCTTCGACTACCAGGCGCGCCTGCTGGCCCGCCACATCGCCACCTACCGCGCGGACGCCGCGCTCGACGGCTGGCTGGTCTGGGTGCTGCAGGACTTCGCGCTGATCCCGACCTTCCGCGGAGGCTCGATCCGCCAGGCCCTGCCCTCCCTGCGGCTCGTCGCCGGCGTCAACCAGAAGGGCCTGTTCACCTACGGCGGCCAGCCCAAGCCGGCGGTCGCCGTCGTGCGCGACGGCTGAGGCATCGACTAGCTTGCCGCGCGGTGCCTTCGCCGACCGCCGTCGCAGGGCCGCTCGTCGAGCGCGGCAGCATCAGCTTCCGCGTCCCCGATCCGGACGCGCGGCTGGCCGGCGTGCGGCTCGCCACCGATCGCGGCTTCCCCATCGCCGGCGACCGCTTCGCGCGCGACGGCGACGCCTGGACGCTCACCATCCCGGTCCCGCCGCTCGCGCGCTTCGAGTACGCGTTCGAGCTCGAGCTCGAGGACGGCGAGCGCGCCTTCGTCACCGACGACGCCAACCCCCTGCGCGCGCCCGGCGCCTTCGGCGAGAAGTCGGTCGTGCAGCTGGCCGGCTACGCGCCGCCCGCATGGCTCGACGCGCGGCGCGTTCCCGGCCGCACCGACGTGCTGACGGTTGCGTCCAGCGCGCTCGGCGCCGATGTCGAGGTCGCGGTGTGGCGGCCCGACGACGCGCCCGACGGCGAGCCGCTCGATCTGCTCGTCGCCCACGACGGGCCCGAGCTCGACGCGCTCGCGCGCGTGACCGACCACGCGGCGGCCCAGATCGCGGCCGGCCGGCTGCCGCGCCACCGCGTCGCCCTGCTGGCACCCGGCGACCGCGACCAGTGGTACTCGGCCAGCGCGCTGTACGCGCGCACGCTCGCCAGGCAGGTGCTGCCCGCGATCGGCGGGGCGGTCGCCGTGCGCCGCCCGGTCGGCATCGGCGTGAGCCTCGGCGCGCTCGCGCTGCTGCACGCCCACTACCGCTTTCCCGAGCTCTTCGCCGGCCTCTTCCTGCAGTCGGGCAGCTTCTTCGTGCCGCGCTTCGACGCCCAGGAGGCGGGCTTCGTGCGCTACCGGCGGGTCGCGCGCAACGTGCGAGCGATGCTGCGCGAGCGCCCGGGCCGGCCCGTGCCGGTCGCGCTGACCTGCGGCGCCCTGGAGGAGAACGTCCACAACAACCGCCTGATGGCGCGCGCCCTCGCCGGGCACGGATGCCCCGCGACCCTGCACGAGGGCCGCGACCTGCACAACTACACCGCCTGGCGCGACGCCTTCGACCCCCACCTCACCGCGCTGCTGCGCGCGGCGTGGCTGCCATGAGGCGCGATCACGTCGAGCTCGACGCGCCGTCGATCGGCGGCTCGGGCACCGTCCTGGCCTACGGGCACTGGGGCCGGCCGGTCGTCGTCTTCCCGGCCGAGCAGGGCCGCGCCTGGGACATCGAGCACCACGGGCTCGTCGGCGCGGTCGCCGGGCTGATCGACGCCGGGCGCGTGAAGCTCTACTGCGTGGACTCCTACGACGGCGCGTCGTGGTCGAACCGCGAGATCGCGCTCGAGGACCGCGCCCGCGCGCACGCTGCCTACGAGGCGTGGATCGTCGACCGCGTCGTGCCCTACGTCCACGCCGACTGCGGCGGGCCGCAGGAGATCGCGACCGCCGGCGTCAGCCTCGGCGCCTTCCACGCGGCGAACTTCGCGCTGCGGCGCGCCGACCTCTTCCCGCTCGCGCTGTGCCTGTCGGGCAGCTACGACCCGTCGCACTGGCACGCGTGGGGCGAGCGCGGCGACGCCGCCTACTTCACCAACCCGATGGACTACGTCGAGCACCTCGGCGGCGACCATCTCGATTGGCTGCGCTCGCGCGTGAGCCTGCTGCTGGTGTGCGGGCAGGGTCAGTGGGAGGACACGACCGGCGCCCTGGAGAGCAGCAAGGCGCTGGCCGAGCTGCTCGCGCGCAAGGGCATCCGTCACGAGCTCGACCTCTGGGGGTATGACGTGGCACACGACTGGCCGTCATGGCGCGCGCAGCTCGCCCATCATCTGCCGCGCTTCTGCTGATGCCCGACACCACCCACAGCATCGGCCTCCTGCTCGGCACCGAGGAGGACTGGCCCACCGCCTTCGAGACGATCGTCGGCCGCCTGGGCGCGATCAAGGGCGAGGACGGCAGCCGCCACCGCATCGAGGTGGAGCGGCTGACCATCGAGCCGTTCGACCTGCGCGACACGCCGCGCCACGAGCTCGTCGTCGATCGGCTCGCCTACTGGTACTACCACCCGCGCGAGTGGTTGAAGAAGGTCGCGCTGATGGACGACGTGTACCTGCTCAACAGCCCGTTCACCTTCCAGTCGATGGAGAAGCACGCGGCATACTGCGCGATGATCCGCTGCGGGCTGAAGGTGCCGCGCACCGTGCTCGTGCCGTTCAAGCACCCGCCCGACAACGCGCGCTGGGCCTACACCGCGACGAAGTACAACCGGCCGTTCGACCTCGCGGCGATCGCGCAGCGCGTCGGCTACCCGCTGTTCATGAAGCCCTACGACGGCGGCCAGTGGGTCGGCGTCAGCCGCATCGCCGACAGCGCGCAGCTGCACCAGGCCTACGACGCCTCGGGCGAGCGGCTCATGCACCTGCAGGCCGCCATCGACGGCTACGACGTCTTCGCGCGCTCGCTGTCGATCGGCCCCGAGACGATGGTCATGCGCTTCCGCCCCGAGGAGCCGCTGCACGATCGCTACGCGGTCTCCCACGGCTTCCTCACGCCGCGGGTCGGCGACGAGGTGGTGACGATCAGCCGCTTGATCAACGCCTTCTTCCGCTGGGAGTTCAACTCGTGCGAGTGCCTCGTGCGCGGCGACGACGTCTACCCGATCGACTACGCCAACGCGTGCCCCGACGTCGGCCTGACGAGCCTGCACTACTACTTCCCGTGGGCGATCCGCACGCTGGTGAAGTGGTGCACGTTCTGCGTCGTCACCGGCCGGCGCGCGCAGCTGGACCTCGACACGCGCCGCTACTTCGAGATCGGCGATCGCGACGACCTCTCCTACGAGGACAAGCTCGCGGCCTACCGCCGGCTCGCCGACGACTACTTCGAGGCCGAGCGCTACGCGGAGTTCTGCGCGACCCGCCTGGCCTACGTCGACGAGCTCGTGCTCGAGTGGATCGCCTCGCCCGAGCTCGACCGCCTGCTCGTCGACACCGTGCGCGCCCTGTATCCCGCGCACGAGCACGAGCGGTTCGTCGCGCACTTCCGCGGCCTCGTCGGCCAGTGGGTGCGCGAGCAGGGCCTCGAGCCGACGTCCGCGGCCTGACGCGCGCGATTGGCGCGCTCGCAGGGCGGGAAGCGCGCTGTCGAGGGACTCCTTCCTCTGCGTATCTCCTCCCTCGTTGAGCGGCCGGCGCACGACCCCTCGACACAGAGCGCCGGTCGCTCAATGGGTGAGGGGCCGGCGCGCGACCGGTCTCGATCAGGGCTCCCAGATCACGGTGTCCTCCTTTCGTCGGCGGCGAGCAGGAAGACCGCCTTGGGGTGGACCTCCTCGTCGACGTGCTCGTCGAGCACCGCGCCGGGCCGCTGGCCGCGGACGGCGACCACGCGCAGCCCCGCCTGCGTCACGAGCTCGCGCAGCTGGGCGAGCGGGTAGTGGCGGTGCGGGTGGCGATGGCAGCGCCGGCGCCAGACGTCGTCGCCGGGTAGGCGCTCGAAGACCTCGACCACGACGTCGGCCACGCCGCCGGGGGCCGGCAGCGTCGCAAGGCGCCCGCGCCAGACGACGAAGCGGTCGTCGTCGGCGGCGACGAGGTCGGGCGCCGTCCGGTAGGCGGCGTGCGTGTTGACGTCGAGCACGAGCAGGCCGCGCTCGGCGAGGTTGGCGCGCATGCGGCGCAGCGCGCGCACGACGTCGTCTGGCTCGGTCAGGTGGTTGAGGCCGTCGTCGAGGAAGGTGACCAGGTCGAAGCTGCCCCAGCGCGGCAGCCGGCGGACGTCGGCGACGTGGACGGTCGCCCGGCCGCGCGCCCGCGCTCGCGCGCGCCGCGCCATGGCCGGGGACAGGTCGCACGCGGTCACGCGGTAGCCGGCGCGCAGGAGCACGAGGAAGCTGCTCCCGGTTCCGCAGCCGACGTCGAGCAGCCGGCGGCCGCGCAGGCCGTGGTCGAGCGCGAGGCGCTCGAGGGCGCGCAGCCAGCGGTCGTGCCCATGACCCGCAGTGAGCAGGTCGTACACAGGGGCCAACGCGTCGTAGGGAGCGGGCGCTGCGACGGTCATGAACGATCGAGCCGACCGAGCGTGCAGACCGTTTCATTGATGAGATTGTTGGCGCAACATGACTCACCGCTCGTCTGTGCAAGGCGAGCCGGGGGATTGGGATTGGGAGACGATGCGGACGACGTGCTGGCGCGAAGCCAGGCGCATCGTGGGCTCCGGCGCGCTCGCCGAGGACGTCGCGCAGGAGGCGGTGATCAAGGCGTGGCGCCACCGCGCCAGCTGTCGCAGCCCCGAGCATCCGCTCCCCTGGGTCGCAGCCATCGCGCGTCGCGAGGCGCTGCGAGCCATCGCCGCGCCTCGATGCGAGCCGCTGGACGGCGCGCTGGAGCCGCGCGCCCCCGAGCCCGAGCCTGCCATCGACCTCGCCCTGGACGTCCGCCGGGCCCTCGCCGGGCTGTCCGAGCCCGACCGGCGGCTGCTCTTGGCCCGTTACTGGCAGGATCTCACCCAGGAGGAGGCGGCCGACCTGCTCGGGATGCCCGACGGCACGGCTAAGGTTCGCCTTCACCGCATCCGATCCCGCCTGCGTCCGGCGCTCTCATGAGACCCATCACCAGCATCCAAGACCCCCGATACGTCAAGGCGATGAGCCACCCGCTGCGGGTGCGCATCCTCGCGCTGCTCGACGAGCGCAGAGCCAGCCCGGTCGAGCTCGCGGACATCCTCGAGGCCAGCCTGGGCACAGTCTCCTACCACGTGCGCACGCTGCATCACCTCGGGCTGATCGAGCTCGTCGACGAGACCCGCGTGCGCGGCGCCGTGGAGCATCACTACCGCGCCCGCGCGCGTCCGCGAGTCACCGACGAGGCGTGGGCGCAGGCGCCGCCGATCGCCAAGCAGGCCGCGGTCGGCTCGTCGCTGCAGATGATCGACGAGTACGCTCGAGCCTCGGCCGCGATGGGCGGCTTCGACCACTCCGACGCCGCGCTGATCCGGCGGTCCATGAAGCTCGACGAGAAGGGCTGGCACCAGCTCGCCAAGGCCTGCGCCAAGCTCCTGGACCAGGCCCAGCGCATCGAGGAGGAGGCGGCCGACCGCATGAAGGGCTCCGCGCAGGCCAACCACGATGCGATGGACGTGGGCCTCGTGATGATGCTCTTCGAGGCGATCCGCCTGAGCGCGGCGCTCGCGGGCGACGAGGACAAGTCGCAGCACAAGCGCCGCGGAGCGCGGCGACCGGCGCGCGTGCGCTAGTACTTCCGGACGCGTGCGCTAGCCGCGGCGCCGCCCCAGCCCGAGCACGAGGATCGCGAGCGCTCCGAGCAGGAGGCCGCCGACGAGCGCGATGGCGCCCACGAGCCCGATGGTCAGCGCCGGGTCGGCCGGCTGGTCGGCGGTGGCGAGCAGGTTGGAGAGGTCCGACGGCGGGCTCGGCGCGGTCGGACTCTGCTGCTGCTTCTGCGGGCCCGGCAGCGAGCGGGCGAAGTCCGGCGACGAGGGCTGGGGGGCGCCGATGACCTGGACGTCGAGGTCGACGGGCAGCTCGGCGGGGATGTCGGTGGGCGCGACCTCGGAGTCCGCGGCGCTCAGCGAGACGTACCACTCGCCCGGTGCCGGGAACGCGTCCTTGTCGTAGTCGGTGGCCAGCAGCTGCTCGAAGCCCAGCGCGCGCGGGGCCGTCGCGGTGCCGCCCTTGGCGCCGGCGTCGGAGGAACCCGCGAGGTCGGCCGAGGCGGTGTCGTAGCCGCCCTCGTCGCTGAGCCGCTCGCGCAGCGGGCTGAAGAGGTCGAGGCGGTACTGCAGGTCGGCCAGGCCGGGGTCGAAGTCGTCGGCCGTCGGGTTGGTCTGGATCTGCGACGTGTCGACGGTCGCCTTGACCTGCAGCACCTGGCCCTTGGCGATCCGCACCTTCCAGTAGGCGGTCTCGCCGGCGGCGACCGTGTCGGTATAGGTGCCCGGCGCCAGCAGCGGTGCCGTGTTGAACGAGCCGCCGCCGACCACCGGGGTCCCGCGTTGTGCGGCGGCGGCCGCCGGCAGGGCCAGGGCCCCGGCGGCGAGCAGCGCGATCGTCGCGCGCCAAGCGGTCATGGGCGCCTCCGTGCCCACAGCGTGGCCCCGCCCGCGAAGCCGAGCGCGGCCAGCCCGCCGCCGACGAGGACGAGCAGCGCGGTGGCCGGCGGCTCGTTGGGCGATGCGACGCCGGCGGGTGCCGGGCCCTCGCTCGCGGGCGGCTTGGGCCCCTTCGACGGCGCGGGGTTGCCGCCGTGGCGCCCGAGGACGGCGATCGCCATCTCGACCGGATAGGGCTGGCCGCCGGTGACGTTGTAGAGCGCCTTGTCGCCGGTGTCCTCGAGCGCGAGCTTGAGGTAGTAGCGGCCCGGCTGGGAGAACGGCTCGTCGGCCGACGCCTGGCCTCCCACCCCGATCGGCCGCGACACGACGCCGAGGCCGTCGACGAAGCCGCGGCGCGTGAACGGGTTGATGCGCGACGACGAGTTCTGGCGGTTGGGGATGTCGAAGGTCGGCGTGACGATGTCGAGGGTCGCCCGCGCCAGGTCGCCGTCGTCGGCCGCCTCCTTCTTCGGCGAGACGAAGGACGCGCTCGCCTCGAGCGTCTCGCCGCGACGCAGCTCGACCGCGTACCAGCACTCGGCGTCCGGGAGCATCGCGTCGACGTAGCGTCCGGGGACGAGGTCCTTGGCGCGGCGCGCGTTCGGCCCGCAGCGCACGGGCGTGCCCTTGGGAACGTACTGGCGCAGGGCGCGCGTCGAGAGCGCGCGCAACTGCTGGCGCAGGACGTCGGCGTTGTCGGCGTCGGCGTACGCGCCGCCGCCGGCCCGGGCGATGCACTGCAGCTCGCGCTTGGCCTCCGGATCGACGTTGAAGCCGATGGCCTGGATGCGCATCTCGACGCCGCCGCGCGCGATCCGCTGGGCGACCTGGCACGGCGACGGCGGCTGGCAGGTGTCCTTGCCGTCGGAGACGAGGATGATCGTGCGCGAGCCCGATGGGCCGAGGTCCTCGGCGGCGCGCTCGAGCGCGTAGGCGATCGGCGTCCGCCCCTTGGCCCTGAACGAGCGGATCCGGCCCTCGGCCTGCGTGCGCGTGAGCGGGCCGATCGGCAGCACCAGGCTCGAGTCGCGGCACGCGGGCCCGATCGGGCGCGACGGCTTCGTACCCCCGAAGACGCGCAGGCCGAGCTGGGTCGACGGCGGCAGCGAGTCGAGCAGCGAGACCGCCGCGTCCTGGGCGGCCTTGATCTTCGGCGTGCCGGCCCCGTCGTCGGCCGCCATCGAGCCCGACGAGTCGAAGGCGAGCAGGATCTTCGGCGCGCCGCCCGCGGGGGTCTGCGCGCCGGCCGGCACCGCGAGCGCGGCCGCGAGACCCACCGCAGCCGTAAGGACCGCGGCAAGGCGCAGCTTCCCTCCCCCGCCGTCCATCGTTTCGAAGTGATACCCATTTGGGCAGACGGACGCAACGGGAGAGCGATCCATGGCAGGGACGGAGACGAGGTACTGCCCCAACTGCGGCGAGCGCATCAGCGTGCGCTCGCGCTTCTGTCCGTCGTGCGGCGCGCGGCAGGAGGACTTCGCGGTCGCGGAGCCGGACACGGCGGCGGAGCCGCAGCCGGTCGTCGCGGAGCCCGAGCCGCCCGCGGCGGCGGAGCCGCGGCCAGTCGTCGCGGAGCCCGAGCCGCCCGCGGCGGAGCCCGAGCCCGAGCCGGTCGCGGCCGAGCCCGAGCCGGCCGCGGCGGAGCCCGAGCCCGACCCGGTCGCGGCCGAGCCCGAGCCGCCCCCTCCCCCTCCACCACCCCACGCCGAGCCGCTGCGCGAGCGCATCGGGCGCGTCGATCCGCAGGCGGGCGAGCTCTCCGAGCTGCTCATGGGCCACCTCGCCGTGCCGGGCGTCGTCGCCGCCGGCCTGGCGGCGCTCGCGGCAACCGCCGCGGTGCTCGTCGCCGGGCTGATCATCGCGGTGGCCACGCCCGACGCGTCGATCCTCGGCGTCGTCGGGCGCGACGGCGGGATCCTCACCGAGACGTTCCGCCAGGCGGTCAGCACGCTGCTGGCGCCCGTCGTCGACACCGGGCCGCTGAGCTCGGCCTCCGGCCGCCTGGCGCCGATGGTCTTCGTCGCGATCCCGATCGGCGCCGTCGCCCTGGCCACGCGCTGGCAGCTGCACCGCACCGAGGGCGCCAAGCCGAGCGCGCGGATCGCCTGGGCCGCCGTCGCCGGCCTGCCCTTCGGCCTGCTCATGCTCGCCGTCGCCGTCCTCGGCGGCGACAGCGACGTCACCAACGTCTCGCCCTCGGCCGGCAGCGCGTTCGGCCTCGGGCTGCTGTGGGGCGTCGTCGGCGCGGTCCTCGGCGCCGCCACCGCGCTGCCGCTGGACCAGCCCGCCGAGAGCCGCCGCATCCCCGCCGTCGTGCGCAGCGCCGGCACCGCGGCGACCGCCACCCTGCGCCCGCTCGCGGCGCTGCTCATCGCGTGCGCCGCCATCGGGCTCGTCGGCTGGGTCGTGCAGGTCGGCGCCGACGTCGACGACATCCGCTCGGGCCGCTCGACCGCGACGGCGCTCGTCGAGGAGGCCCTGTTCGCCGGCGAGCACGGCGTCCACCTCGCCGCGCTCGGCGCCGGCGCGCGCTTCACGCCCGACGCGTCGGGCGCCCTCGGGCTGCCGTTCCCGGTCGACCAGGCCGGCGACGTCCCCGGCCGCGACGGGGGCTTTCGCATCTTCTCCTACTCCGACGCGATGCCCGCCTACGTGCTGCTGCCGGCGATCGTCGCGCTCATGGGGCTGCTGATCCTCGCCATGCTCTACGCCGGCTTCGCGGCGGCGCGCGCCGTCGCCGCATCGGCGCCGATCCACGGCGCCGCGTGGGGCGCCATCACCGGGCCGGCGTGGGCGATCGCCATGTCGATCCTCATCAGCCTCGCCGGCGGCCTGTTCCACGGCGACGCCGACGGCGGCTCGGTCTTCGGCGTCTTCCTCGTCTTCGGTGCGCTGCTCGGCGCCGGCGGGGGCGCGCTGGCCGTCAGTGGCGCGACGGCGCCGGCGGCGACGCGCACGACCTGAGTCAGCAGTCGGCGGCGACGGCCGCTCCGGCCTCGACGTCCGCCTGCGCCTCGGCGGCCAGCACGGCCAGGCCCTCGAGGAAGTGCTTGCGCACCGCGGGCGACATCCGCTCGAGCGCCCGCAGCACGGGCGACGAGCGCTCCGCCGACCAGGCGTCGACGATCGCGCGGTGATCGTCGTGCAGGCGCACCATCGTGCGCCGCCGATCGCGCTCGTCCTCCGCGCGCACGACGATGCCCTGGCGATCGAGCTCGCCCACCATGAGGCTCGTCGTCGCGAGGCTCAGCCCGATGCGCTCGGCGATCTCGCCGACGCTCAGCGGATCGCCGAAGGCCACGGCCATCAGCACGGGCACGTGGCGCGGCCCGAGGCCGCCGCCCTCGAACGCGTCGCGCAGCGTGTTCGGGACCTCCGTGCGGCCGCGCTTGAGGCCCGTGATCACGTTGACGAACAGGCGCAGGACCTCGCGGACGTCGTCGCGTGAGACGTCCTGCTCGCTCGAAGACGTAGCGGTAACCCGGTTGACAGCCATCCCTGGATGCTCTAATTAGATACGTTGACTTCCAAACAAATTGAAAGACAACTTATTCGATGTTCAAATTCTATCGCGACCGGGGACCGGAATGACCACAGAGACCGAAAGCCCGCAGCAGGCGGGCACCCAGCCAGGCGGCGCCGTAGCGCGCGTCGCGCGCTGGGCCACCCAGCACCGGCGCATGGTCGTCATCGGCTGGATCGTGCTGCTGGTCGGCACGCTGGGCATCTCGGGCGCCCTCGGCACCAAGTACAGCAACAACTTCTCGCTGGCCGGGACCGACTCCCAGCGCGCGACCGACCTGCTCAGGCGCGACTTCCCCGCCCAGGCCGGCGACGAGGACACGATCGTCCTGCACGCCCGCCAGGGGCGCGTCACCGACCCCGCGGTCCGCGCCCGCGTCGAGCCCGTGCTCGCGCGCGTCGCACGCCTGCCCCACGTCACCGGCGTCGCCAGCCCGTACGCGCGCGGCGGCGCGCAGGCGATCTCGAAGGACCGCAGCATCGCCTTCGCGACGGTGACCTTCGACCAGCGCGCCAACGACCTCGACAAGGCCGACATCAAGCGCGTCATCGCGACCGCCGAGACCGCGCGCTCGCCGCAGCTGCAGGTCGAGCTCGGCGGCCAGGCGATCCAGCAGGCCCAGGAGGTCTCGCTGGGGTTCGTGACCGTCGTCGGCCTCGCCGCGGCGATCATCGTCCTGCTGATCACCTTCGGCTCGGTGCTGGCGATGGGGCTGCCGATCATCACCGCGCTGCTCGGCCTCGGCACGGGCATCGCGCTGCTCGGCGTGGCCTCGCACGTCATCGACATGGCGGACTTCTCGACCGAGCTGGCGACGATGATCGGCCTCGGCGTGGGCATCGACTACGCGCTGTTCATCGTCACGCGCTTCCGTGAGGAGCACCGCGCCGGCGCATCGGCGGACGATGCCGCGGTAGCGGCGATGGACACCGCCGGCCGCGCGGTGCTCTTCGCGGGGGTGACGGTGATCATCGCCCTGCTGGGCATGTTCGCCCTCGGCGTCTCGTTCCTGTACGGCGTGGCGATCGGCGCGGCGATCGCGGTGCTCCTGACGATGCTCGCGTCGCTGACCGTGCTGCCGGCGCTGCTGTCGCGCTTCGGCGAGCGCCTCGCGCGCCCGCGCCGCGAACGCCGCCGCGACTCCGAGAGCGGCGGGATGTGGCGGCGCTGGTCGGCCGCCGTGCAGCGGCGCCCATGGCCGGCGGCGATCGCCGGCGTGGCGATCATGCTCGTGCTGACCGCGCCGGTGCTGTCGATGCACCTCGGCACCGGCGACCAGGGCAACGACCCGACCTCGCGGACCACGCGCCGCGCCTACGACCTGCTGAGCACCGGCTTCGGCAAGGGCTTCAACGGCCCGCTGCTGGTCGTCGCCCAGCTGCCGCAGAAGGGCGACACCGGCGCTCTGCAGCGCATCGGCGCGAGCCTGCGGGCGACGCCGGGCGTCGCGTCGGTCGCGGCCGAGCGCGTCAGCCCCGCGGGCACGACGGCGACGTTCACGGTCTATCCGCGCACGTCGCCCCAGGACACGAAGACCAACGACCTCGTCAAGAGCCTGCGCGACGACCGCCTGCCGCCCGTCGAGCGGGCGACGAACACGACGCTGCTCGTCGGCGGCGCGACCGCGACGTCGATCGACTTCAGTCACGTCCTGGCGACCAAGCTGCCGCTGTTCATCGCGATCGTCGTCGGGCTCTCGGCGCTCCTGCTGCTCGTCGTCTTCCGCTCGCTGGTCATCCCGGTCCAGGGCGCGCTGATGAACCTGCTGAGCATCGGCGCCTCGCTGGGCGTCACCGTGGCGGTGTTCCAGCAGGGCTGGCTCGCCGGCCTGCTCGGCGTCCAGGCGGGCCCGATCGAGCCATGGCTGCCCGTGATGCTCTTCGCGATCGTCTTCGGGCTGTCGATGGACTACGAGGTGTTCCTCGTCTCGCGCATCCACGAGGAGTGGACGCGAAGGCGCGATGCCTCGCGGGCGGTCGGCGACGGCCTGGCCGTCACCGGGCGCGTGATCACCGCGGCGGCGACGATCATGATCTGCGTCTTCCTGTCGTTCGTGCTCGGCGACGACCGCGCGATCAAGCTGTTCGGCTTCAGCCTCGCCTCGGCGGTGTTCCTCGACGCGTTCGTCGTGCGCAGCCTGCTCCTGCCCGCCGTGCTGCACCTGCTCGGAGAGCGGACGTGGGCGCTGCCGGCGTGGCTCGAGCGCAGGCTGCCGAGCATCGCGATCGAGCGCCCGGCGACGCCCGAGCAGCGGCGGCCGCTGGAGCCGGCGTTCGAGGAGGGCGGATGAGCGGGATCGGATCCGAAACTTCTACGAGGTGGGGCTTCGGGTTTCCGCCCACCACGACCGGGTGATCTGCGGAGAGATTTTGCGCAGGTTTGGCTAAGCTACGTTATTGAACAAGAGTCAAGGATGAATTAGAGCCTAGGGGGGCTTGTGTTCGAGCGTGGGGTGGATCGCTCGCGGGTGCTTGGATGCACCGCGTGAGCGCGAGAGTGCCATCAATGGGCCGGTACGGCGACGACGACGTCCGCGTCGTCGTCGCGCATCGGCACCGGCTCGTCGCCGAGGCGTTGCAGCGCTTGCTCGCCGACCTCGGCGTCGTCGTGCTCGACACGACCTGCGACCGCGAGGCGTTGCTCAACGCCCTGCCCGACATGGTGGTCGACACGCTCGTCCTCGACCCGCGACTCGATCGTGCCGGCGGCACACTGGCGCTGCTCGAGGACGTGCATGCGGCCTCGCCGACGACGAGGATCGTGGTGGTCGCCGAGGCGCTCGACGACGAGCTCGCGCTCGCGGCCGAGGAGGGCGGCCTCGACGGCCTCGTGCTCACCAGCGATTCCGGGGCCGGCCTGGCCACGGCCATCAGGCAGGTGGCCGCGAAGCACGTCGTCTTCCCGGCCGGCTGGCTTGGCCACGCTCAGCGCTCCGCCGCGGCCAACCCGCTGGCCCATCTCACCGCGCGCCAGCGGGAGGTCCTGCACTTGGTGGCCGAGGGCATGGACAACCACCAGATCGCTGCGCGGCTGTACATCTCGCGCAACACGGTCAAGGCCCACGTCCGGACGATCTATCAGTCACTCGACGTGCATAACCGCGTCGAGGCTGCGCGCGTACTGTCCGGCGCCTCGGCGCCCCGCGCGATCGTCGGCTGAGCGCCGGCGGGCCAGCACTCGACGATCGTTCTAGCCCTCTCGGGCGAGCACGAACCGCCCGCCCAGGCTCCCGAGGATGAGCCCGCAGGTCGATGTGCCGGGGGGTTCGCCGGCGTAGCGTCAGTTGCACCAGAGCTCCAAGGCCGGCCCGGCAAGGCGGGGGCCAGCTCCGAGAGCTCCCACAGGGGGACGCACGACCAAGGAAGGCACATGTGCGGCGTTATCGGATACGTAGGCCAACGACAGGCCACGACGCGATTGCTCACGGGGCTTGAGCGCCTCGAGTACCGCGGATACGACTCGGCGGGAATCTGCCTGCTGACAAGGGACGGCTTCGAGCTCGCCAAGGCGGTCGGCAAGCTCGAGAACCTCAAGCGCACGGTTGACGGCCTCAGGGTCGAATCGACCACCGGCATCGGCCACACGCGCTGGGCAACGCATGGGCAGGTGACCGAGGAGAACGCCCATCCCCTCCTCGCCGGCGACCACGACGACGTAGCGATCGTCCTCAACGGCATCATCGAGAACCACGGCGCGATCCGCAGACGGCTCGTCGCCGAGGGCGAGCGCTTCGCGTCGCAGACCGACGCCGAGGTCGTCGCCCACCTCGTGCGACGCGCCTACCGCGGGTCGCTGCCCGACGCCGTCCGCACGGCGTGCGGCGAGCTCGATGGGCACTTCGCCTTCATCGTGCTGCATCGCGAGCAGCCTGGGCTCCTCGTCGGCACCCGGCGCCGCTGCCCGCTCGTCATCGGCCTCGGCGACGGCGAGACGTTCCTCGCCTCGTCGATGACCGCCTTCCTGGGTGAGACCCGGCGGGTGAAGCTCGTCGAGGACGACGAGGTCGTCGCGATCACCGCCGACAGTGCGCGCATCATCGCCGCGACCGGCGACGAGCGCGACGGCGACGAGGTCGTGATCGCGTGGGACGACGCGTGCGCCGAGCGTCAGGGCCATGACACCTACATGCTCAAGGAGATCCACGAGCAGCCCGAGGCGGTCAACGCGACCATCACGCGCAACCTGCGACCCGGCCTGCTGGACCTGGCTCCGACCTTCGTGCTCGGCGCCGTGGACAACCGCGACCTCGCGAGGTTCCGCCGGATCGTCATCGTCGCGTGCGGGACCGCCTACCACGCGGGACTCGTCGGACGGCTGGCGATCGAGGAGTGGGCAGGCGTGCCGTGCGAGACCGACATCGCCAGCGAATGGCGCTATCGCAACCCGCGCGTCGACGAGCACACGCTCGTCATCGGCATCTCGCAGTCCGGCGAGACGGCGGACACGCTCGGGGCCCTGAGGCTCGCGCGTCGCCGCGGGGCGCGCACCCTGGCGATCACCAACTCGCCGGGCTCGCAGATCACGCGCGAGGTCGACGCGGTCCTGTACACCCACGCCGGCATCGAGATCGGCGTGGCCGCAACGAAGACCTTCACGGCCCAGCTTGCGCTCCTGTACCTGCTCGCGCTGCGGATCGCGCAGCTGCGCGGGACGCTGGTCAACGGGCAGGTCTCATCGCTGGTCGACGAGGTGCGAGCCCTCCCGCAAAAGCTCGTCGCGTGCCTGGAGGGTCTGACCACGGTCGAGGAGATCGCCGAACGCCACTACGCCAAGCCGTTCTTCCTCTACCTCGGGCGCCATGCCGGCCTTCCGGTGTGCCTCGAGGGCGCCCTGAAGCTCAAGGAGATCGCCTACATCCCGACCGAGGCGTACGCCGCGGGTGAGATGAAGCACGGCCCTATCGCGCTGCTCGACCACGAGACACCCGTTGTCTGCGTGGCGACGCGATCGCACGTCTCCGACAAGCTGCATTCGAATCTGCAGGAGGTGCGCGCGCGCGGCGCGCAGGTCATCGCCATCGCGACGGCCGGGGACTCCGACATCGCCGAGCTCGCCGACGCGGTCCTGGAGGTTCCCCACGCGCACCCCCTCCTGCAGACCGCGCTCGCGGTCGTACCGCTCCAGCTTCTGGCCTACCACATCGCCCGCCGGCGCGGCCTCGACGTCGACCAACCCCGCAACCTCGCCAAGACGGTGACGGTCGAATGACGGATGACGCGCGCCACCGCCTGGGCAAGCGGCTGAAGCTCGTCGGCCTCGCCTTCCTCGGCCTGTGCACCGTCTCGATCCCCGTGACGATCGCCTTTGCCCTGTCCACCACGGGGACGTCGGACCTGCTCACCATCGACGGCCTCGCGCCGAAGAGCGCCCACCAGACTCCGGCCAGGACGGTCGCGAGCCTGGGCTGCGCAGCGACTCGCGGCTATTACGCCCTGACCTTCGATGATGGGCCGTCGCCGGACGCGACGCCGAGGCTCGTCGCCAGGCTCCACGAGGCCAGGGCCGTCGCGACGTTCTTCGACGTCGGCGAGCGAGCCGCGGCACACCAGGACCTCGTGGACCTCCAGCGCAGCGTCGGGCTGGTGGCCAACCACAGCTTCAGCCACCCGCACATGGCGCAGGTGTCCCAGGCACGCCGCCTGCAGGAGCTGCAGACGACGGCCCGGGTCCTCGACTACCCCAACACCCTCTTCCGGCCGCCCTACGGCGAAACGAGCGCGGCCGCCGACGCCGACATCCGTACGTCCGGCCTCACGCCGGTCTACTGGACGCTGGACACACGGGACGCGCACCTCACGGCCGAGGCGATCGTCGAGCGCGCGCTGCGCGTGCGGCCCGGAGGGATCGAACTGCTGCACGACGGCGTCCAGAGCACGATCGATGCGATCCCGGGCATCGTCGCCGGCCTGAAGAAGCGCGGCATGTGCCCGGGCTTCGTTGCCACGACGTCCGAAGCGGTCGTGGGTGCGAACGGGATCGCCTTCCACGCGAAGGCGGTGAAGCCATGAGCGCGACCGCCGCATCCGCGCCCGCTGATCGCCTCGCCTCCCCGCCCGCTGCTGACGTACTCAGCTTCCCGCGCCGCAGGCGGATCGCCCTCCTGATCCCGGCGCACGACGAGGAGCAGGGCATCGCCGCCGCGATGGAGTCCGTCGAGGCGCAGACCCTGCAGCCCGATCGGCGGATCGTGATCAGTGACAACAGCACGGACCGCACGGTGGAGCTGGCACGCTCGCGCCCCCAGTGGGAGGTGTGGGAGACCGTCGGCAACACCGGCAAGAAGGGCGGCGCGCTCAACCAGGCGTGGGCCATCCTCGAGCCCTCGCTCAGGGACGCGGACTACGTGGTCACGATGGATGCCGACACCATCCTCGACGCCCGCTTCGTCGAGTCCGCCTACCTCAAGTATCAGGACGAGCGGGCACGCGGCTGCAGCCTCGGCGGCGTCTGCGCCAACTTCTCAGGGCTCCCGCTCGATACGGCGCTGGGCGCGCTGCAGATGATGGAGTACGCCCGCGCCGAGAAGATCAACCGCTCGCGCAGAGGCGTCGCGCCGGTGCTGGCCGGGGCCGCGACGATGTTCTCGGTCCAAGCGCTGCGGTCCGTCTATCGCACGCGCGGGCATCTCTTCGAGCCGGTCCTAACCGAGGACTACGAGCTCAGCCTCGCCCTGCGCGTCAACGGCTACATCACGATGGCGCCCAGGGCGTGCAAGGCGCGGACCGACCTCATGCCGACGGTGGGGATGCTCTGGGCGCAGCGGCTGCGCTGGTATCGGGGGGCGTTCGAATCGCTGCGGGCGCACGGCTTCAGGCGTGGGATCCGCAGCGACATCGGCTGGCTGGTCTTCTCGCTCTGGGCCGCCGCCTCGCGCTGGCTCTTCCTCGGTGCCCTCTTCTTCACCGTCTTGACCGTCGGCCACATGTCGTTCTCCCCGTGGCTGCTGCTGCTGTTCGCCTTCGCGTCCTCGATCCGGGTCGTCCAGGTCAGAGAGCTCGGGTGGAAGTACATGCTCCTCGCCGGGCTGATGGTCGAAGAGCTGTATTACGCCCTCTTTCTGGAGGCGGTCCTCTGGCGGTCGGTCTACCTCGCCTTCTGCACACGACGCGACGGTCGCTGGTGACCGACAAGGAGCACGGATGTTTCCTACCGCCCCGACGCTCTTCCTCGCAACGGTCGTCCTCGCCGCGTCGATCGTCGCCACCGTCGGCATCTCGGTGCTGTGGGGCATCTTCGCGGTGACCCTCGTGGTGACGACCGCAGTGGCCATCCACCGCTCGATTCCGCGCAAAGAGAGGTGAGGCATGCCCGAACTCGTCCGGCATAGACCCTGACAGTGACAAGAAAGGGGGCACTGCCCCATGAGACGCATAGCACTTCTCATCGCCGCGATACTCTTGCTCGCGATGACACTCGGAGCCGCCGGCGCCAGCTCGGCGTCGGCCGCCACCGGGCCAGAGCTCATCCCCAACGCCAGCCTCGAGAACAGCGAGGCCGCGCCCGGCGAGTCCGGGATCGTCGAGCCCGTGGATTGGAGCCCGGGCTTCTGGAAAGACACGAATGCGACGTGGACGCCGACGTTCACTTACGTCGACGGCGACGCCCACACCGGAACGCGCTCGGTTAGGGTGGAGGTCACGGGCTACACCTCCCCCGGCGACGCGAAGTGGGCCGTGGATCCCTACCCAGAGGAGGGCGTCCCGGTCACCGGCAACACCTATTACACGTTCTCGGACTGGTACAAGTCCGATGCCACCTCGGCGGTGAGCGTCTACTACCTGCTGGCAGGTGAGACGATCTACCACGGCCATTGGGCGAACCTGTTCAGCGGTATCCCAGCAGCCAGCGATTGGACGCAATACACCACCGGCTTCACCATGCCGGCGGGCGCGGTGCGCGCGTACTTCGTCCACTTCATCACGCGCAACGGCTACCTGCAGACCGACGACTACTCGATGCGCGCGAGCGACGCGCCCGCGGGCTTCAGCCATTCGATGGTCAGCCTGACATTCGATGACGGGTCCGAGGCGTTCTACACGGGGGCCTATAAAGAACTCACGCGCCTGGGCTACAAGACCACCCAGTACATCCCGACGGCCGAGCTTGGCCAGGACGACTGGATGATGACCGCGACTCAGCTTGCCGAGCTTTCCGCCGCGGGCACTGAGATCGGCTCGCACAGCGTCACGCATCCCGATCTCACCACCCTGCCCGCCGATCAGCTCGCGACGGAGGTGACGGCCCCGAAGACCCAGCTGGAGTCCATCATCGGCAAGCCGGTTGTGGACTTCGCCTATCCGTTCGGCGCGTACGACTCACGCGTCATCGATGCGCTGAGGACCGCCGGGTACAAGTACGCCCGGTCGGTGGAAGAGGGATACAACTCGCAGCTCGACCTGGAGCCCTTCGACATCCGCGTCCAGAACATGACCAGTGCCACGACGATCGCGCAGTTCCAGTCGTGGATCGATTATGCCCAGGCCCACAACTACTGGCTCGTCATCGTCTACCACGAGGTCGTGCCGGACGGCGCGCCCGTATGCACGGATCCGGAGACGGTGGACCCGTGCCTTGACACCTACGCCACGAGGATGAATCAGTTCAAGGCCCAGCTCGCCTACATCAACGCGCAGGGCCTGGACGCGAACGTGAGGACGGTGCAGCAGGCGTTCACCGTCGCCACCAACCACTACCCGACGGGCACGGCGACGATCTCGCCGGCGAGCCCGACGGCCAAGGACGCTCTGGCTGCGACCGCGACGTTCACCGACCCGGACGCAGGCGACACGCTGAAGACCACGTACCAGTGGTTCCGCGGCGACACGATGATCGCCGGAGCGACGGGCATGACGCTCGACCTCTCGAAGGTCGGCGCCATGCGCGGTGACGTGATCAGGTTCGAAGCGTCCGCCGACGACAGCCGTGAAGGCGAGGCGAAGGCGACCGCGAGCGTCATCGTCGATAACCTCGCGCCCTCGAAGGGCGCGGTGGCGATCAGCCCGTCCCAGCCGGTCGCCGGGACGAAGCTGACCGCCACCCCGAGTGGGTTCGGCGACGCCGATGGCGACGCGCTGGACTATGCGTACTCCTGGTACCGCGACGGGCGGCTGATCTCCGGGCAGTCCGGTGATGCGCTGCCGGCGTCCGAGGTGCACACCGGCGACGCGATCCGGGTCGACGTCCGCGCCACTGACGGTCACGGCGGGATCAGCGAGGCCGCGACCACCACGGTCACCGTCGTTGCGCCCAGCGCAGCAGTGCCGGCGCCCACCCTGAGCACGACGCCGAGCCTGACGCCGCCCTCGCCGAGGGTCGTCGACAAGGTGGCGCCGAGTATCGTCGTCACCAGCCCGAGGTCGCGCACGTACCGCGTCGGAACGACGCTGACGGTCAGGTTCTCGCTCGCCGACAGCTCAGGCGTCGCCATCTCGAAGGCGACCATCCGCCGCGTCGGCGACAAGGCGCGCAGCGTCAAGAAGGGCGCCAAGGTGCACCTGAAGCGGGCCGGGACCTACGTCCTGCGCATCACCGCCACGGATCGCAAGGGCAACACCGCATCCAAGACGATCCGCTTCCGCGTCACGCGCAGCTAGCGCCCCAAACAGCGGATGAGTCCGCGCCCCCGAGCGGGCTCATCCGCACCCGTACCCCAACAGTCGATGAGCCCGCGTGACGTGGGCTCATCGACATCGCTCCAGCGGCCGATAGTCTCTCGCGGGCTTCAACTGCCCCCCACGACGGCCGCCAGCGATTCTCCCCCGATTTCTCATAATCCTGCTAGTGGTCGCCCTGCAGCCGCTCCTCCCCACCGTTGCCACGAGCATGGCGCGGTCGATCTCGTGGTCGGGATACACGTGGGACGTGCGTCCCGGCGGGTTCGGCGAGCCCGGCCCGAACCAGTGGTCGGACTCCGACGCCAACGTCCGCGTCGACGGCTCGGACCTCGTCCTCTCGATCGTGCAGGACTCCTCGGGCCGCTGGACGAGCGCCGAGGTCGACAACCAGCAGCACCTCGGCTACGGGACGTATCGCTGGGTCGTCCAATCGGACCTGAGCGCCCTGGATGCCAACGAGGTCCTCGGGATGTTCACCTATGGGGGCACGAGCCCGTCCAACAACGAGATCGACTTCGAGCCCTCGCATTGGGGACACCTCGCGTGGCCGACCGGCTCGGCCACCGTGTGGCAGGACGCCTCGGCCGGGCTCAACCAGTCCAAGACCTTCGACTACACGAGCAAGCCGCCGTACGTCCACCAGTTCACGTGGATGCCGGGCGCCATCACCTATCTGGTCACCGACGCCGCCGGCGCGACGCTGTTCAGCTGGACGGTCACGAGCGGCGTGCCCACCCCGTCGTCGGAGGTCCCGATCGTCAACTACTGGCGCTTCGCCAACGCCCCGCCCGCCGCCGCGCGCAGCATGCGCCTCTCCAGCTTCACGTGGCTGGCCCCCGGGCACGAGCAGGACGTGCCGAGCGCTACCAGCGCCTCGAGTGGCCCCGGCACAACGCCGGCGAGCCTGGCCCGCAGCGGGTGCACGATCGCCGCGGTGGGCGACCGCGACGGGGTCGGCGCAGCGGCCTCGACGCTGCGGATCGGGTTGTCGCGCACGCGCTTCCCCGTCACCGGCAGGCGGGCGGGGGCGAGCCTCGTCTGGACGGCGAGCGACGACGCGGCGCTGCGCCTCGTCGTGCAACGCCGGGTTCGCGGCCGCTTCGCCGCGGTGGGCAGCCTGAAGCGCTCCGTGCACGCCGGTGCGGGCCGGATCCGGTTCACCGGCAGGGTCGCCGGCCGCCGGCTGCGGCCCGGCGCCTACAGGCTCGTCGTCGAGCCGGCGACGAGCCCCCCGGGGTGCGCGCTGAAGACCCTGCGCTTCACCGTCGTCGCGCCCTGATCGCTGCGTCAGCGTGCCCTGCGGCGCGCGTACTTGAACGATTGGACGATGACCGGCGGATGGACGGTCCTCGACGTGAACGGGCTGCGCGACGTCGCATTCCCCGGATAGAGCCAGTACGAGACGCGCGGCGCGACGTGATGGCCGGGCGCGCTGGACACGACCGTCCTGTCGAGCAGCGTCTTGCCGGTGGCGTCGCGCACGAGGAAGCGGGTCACGCCGACCCTCCAGTCGATGACGATCGTGTATGGGGCGCGCGGGGTGACGGCGAAGTAGTCGAAGCCCAGCCGCGTGCTCCTGCGCCAGGTGACCCACGTGCCGACAGTAGTCGACGAGGACACGCCCCAGCGGGAGAACTCGATGTCCTGCTCGCCGCCCGTGCCGTGGACGAAGAACGCGACCACCCGAAACGGATCGACCGTGTCCAGCGCGGTATCGACGACCCAGCGATACCTGCCGTAACCGGTGGGCGGGCCGACGACCTCGACCGACCTGCCCTTGGCGATGTTGACACGCAGCGTCCTGTCCTTGCGCACGCGGGCGTTCCACAGCGAGTCGCCCCAACGGTTGTTGCCGGGGTTCGCACGGTGCTCGGTCGAGCGGACCATCCACCGATACCCCGACCACTTGAAGGCGCGCCGGTAGCGATCCGCCGCGCCGGCGGGGGCGGGCGCGGCGAGGGCGACCGCAGCGAGGGCGAGCGTCACGACGCATCCATGCGCGATCCTCACGGGGACAGCGTAGCGGCGACCATCGCAGGCGCCCTCTGCCGCGCGGCGGCTAGGCCGCGCGGCCCTGGCGCTGGCGCTGCACGCACGCGCGGCTTCGCGCCTGCGCGCGCAGCGCTCGCAGCGCGGTGCGCAGCGCGTCGCGCAGCGCTCGGTCGGAGTCGGTCTCCTCGAGCATCGTCAGCGCGTCGCTGTGGTGCCTGACCTGGGCGTCGAGCCCGCCGTCGAAGCGGGCGAGGACCTGGTCGTTGCCCGCGGCCTCGCGCAGGTCGGCGAGGTTGCATACCTTGTCGGCCGCGCAGATCGCGCGGGCGGCGTGCGGCGAGCGGCGCAGCCGGTCGCGGTAGGCGCGCTTGCGCTCGCCGGCGGGCAGCTCGGGGTTCTCGGTCACCCACGCCACGAGCTCTGCCACGCGTGTGCCGAAGCGCGCGCGCACGTCGCCCAGCGTGACCGACGTGTCCTCGACGACGTCGTGCAGCAGTGCCGCGGCGAGGACCTCCTCGTCGTAGCCGCGGCTGGCCAGCAGCCGCGCGACGCGAACCGGATGGGCGATGAAGGCCCGGCCATCCTTACGGCGCTGCCCGCGATGGGCAGCCTCGGCGAACGCGTAGGCGCGGCGCACGAGGGTGTCGTCGGGATGGCTCACACCCTCGTCGTCGGCGCGAGCCCCACGGGATGCAAGGCGCACTCAACGCGTGTTCGAGCCGAGCATCATCACTGCTGCGCGCGCGCCGATCATGAGCGCAGGGGCGTGCGTGTTGCCGGTCGTGACGAACGGCATGATCGACGCGTCGGCCACCCGCAGGCCGTCGACCCCGCGCACGCGCAGCTCGGGGTCGACGACCGCGTCCTCGTCGGAGCCCATCCGGCACGTGCCAACCTGGTGGTGGTACGAGGCGACCGAACGGCGCACGTACTCGCGCAGCTCGGCACGGGTGCGCACCTGCGGCCCCGGATACAGCTCGCCGGCCGTCCACTCCGCAAGCGCCGGCTGGCGGCCGATCTCGCGGGCCAGCTCGACCGACGCGGCGAGCGCCTCGAGGTCGCCGTCGGCGGTCAGCGCCCGCGGGTCCATGACCGGTGACGCTGTGGGATCGGCCGACCGCAGGCGGATCGATCCGCGGCTGAGCGTCCGGATCAGCCCGCCGTGGATCGTGTACGCGTCCGGCGGGCCCTCCATCCACTCGGGGTCGTACATCGGCATGTGGAAGCACAGCGGCTGGGTGTCGGGCACCGCGAGGCCAGGCCGGCTGCGCCAGAAGAGATGGGCATGGTGGTGCGAGAGCCCGCGCAGCACCGGCGGGATCGGCTTGGGCGAGGCGAAGATGACCGGCGCGATCAGGTGGTCGTGCAGGTTCCTGCCGACGCCGGCAAGGTCGACACGGCGCTCGATCCCCAGCGCGGCGAGGTCGGCCGCCGGGCCGATGCCCGACAGCAGCAGCAGCTTCGGCGACTCGATGGTCCCGGCGCACAGCACGACCTCGGCGTCCGCCGCGATCGCGCCGCCCGGAACCTCGACGCCGGTGCAGCGGCCGCCCTCGAGGCGCAGCCGGAGCGCGCGAGCGCCCGTGTGCACGGTCAGGTTCGGGTGGTCGATCACGGGGTCGAGGAAGGCGCTCGCCGCGGTCTGGCGCACGCCGTCGCGGATCGTCAGCTGCGAGTACCCGACGCCGTCGAGCGACGGCCCGTTGTGATCGTGGTTGAAGGGGATCCCCGCCTCGACCGTCGCCGCGACCATCGCGGCGAGCATCGGGTGCGGCTCGTAGCGGGTCATGATCCGCAGCGGCCCGCCCGCGCCGTGCAGGTCGTCGGCACCGCGATCGAAGTCCTCCAGCGTCTTGAACGCGGGCAGGACCTCGTCCCAGCCCCACCCGGGGCAGCCGTGGTAGGCCCAGCCGTCGTAGTCGAGCCGGTGCCCGCGGATGTAGACCATCCCGTTCAGCGCGCCCGAGCCGCCGAGCACCTTGCCGCGCGGCCAGAAGAGCCGCCGCCCGGAGCACGCCTCCTGCGGCTCGGTCGTGTGCGCCCAGTCGACCTCGGAGCGGCTCAGCTCCGGCCACCGCGACGGCTCGTGGATCGCGGGATGCGTCGCCGGGCCGCCGGCCTCGACGAGCGCCACCGTCGCCCCGCCGTCGAGCAGCCGCCGCGCGACCACGCAGCCGGCCGACCCGCCGCCGACGACCACGTAGTCGCTCACGTGGCCCGGCGCGACAGGGAGTCGATCGCCACCGCGGTCAGGATGATCGCCCCCTGGATGATCGACTGGTAGACGGGCTCGACCTGCAGCAGGTTGAAGCCGTTGGTGATGAGCGCGAGGAAGAGGATCCCCAGCACCGTCCGCCAGATCGCGCCGCGGCCGCCCATCACGCTCGTGCCGCCCACCACGACCGCCGCGAACGCGCCGAAGACGACGTCGATGCCGTTGCCGGCCTGCCCGGTCGCGGTGCGCGAGACGACGATCGCGCCGCCGATCCCCGCCGCCAGCCCGCTGAACGCGAACGCCGCGACCTTCATCGCGCGCGTGTTGATGCCCGACAGGCGCGCCGCCTCGGGGTTGCCGCCCACGGCGTAGAGCCAGCGCCCGAACTTCGTGCGCGACAGGACGAACCCGCACGCCAGCGCAGCGACGATGAGGATCCAGATCGAGTACTTCACGCCGAGCAGCTCGTTGGTGCCGAGCGCGAAGAAGCCCACGTCGGCGACCGTGACGAGGAAGCCCTTCGTGATGACGTTGCTCAGCCCGGCGACCATGAGGCTCGTGGCCAGCGTGCAGACGAACGAGTTGATGCGTGCGTAGGCCACGAGCAGGCCGTTGATCAGCCCGCCGGCGCAGGCGGCCAGCGCGGCCACGATCAGGGCCGGCCACGTGCCGAGGTGCGGCTGGAGCTTGGCGGCCAGCACGCCGGTGAGGACGAAGAGCGCGCCGCTCGAGAGGTCGAACTCGCCGACGATGAGCAGGAAGGTCAGCGCGAAGGCGACCATCCCCACCGGGGCCACCTGCTGCAGGACGTTGAGCAGGTTGGTCGACGTCAGGAACGTGTCGCTCGTGAACGTCAGCACGCCGAACAGGACGACGACGCAGACGACGATCATGTACTCGCGCAGCAGCTCGAGCGTGCTCGAGACCGACGCCAGCGGGCTGGTCGCGACGCGGCCGCGCAGCATCGCCACGCGCCCGTCAGCCACTGCCGAACACCGCCCGCATCACCGTCGCCTCGTCGGCCTCGTCGGCCTCGTACTCGCCGACGATCCGCCCGGCGCGAAGCGCGATCACCCGGTGCGCGAGCCCGAGCACCTCCTCCAGCTCGCTGGAGATCAGCAGCACCCCGAGGCCACCCGCCGCAAGGCCGTGGATGAGGTCGTAGATCGCGCGCTTGGCGCCCACGTCGATCCCCCGCGTCGGCTCGTCGGCCAGCAGCAGCCGCGGCGTCTTGACCAGCCACTTTGCCAGCGCCGCCTTCTGCTGGTTGCCGCCCGACAGCGAGGACACCGGCAGCGACTGCGACGTCGTGCGCGCGTCGACGCTGCGCAGCGCGTCGCCGACGACGCGGTGCTCGCGGCGGCGCTGCAGCACGCCGCGGCGCGTGACCTCGCCGACGTGGGCCATCGTCACGTTCTCGGCCAGCGGGCGGACCATCACGAGGCCCTGGTCCTTGCGGCTCTCGGGCAGCAGCGCCAGGCCGTGGCGGATGCTCGACCGCGGCGAGCGCGACCGCAGCTCGCGCCCCGCGATCGCGATCGTGCCGCTGGCGGGATCGGCGCCGAAGATCGCGCGCGCGATCTCGGTGCGCCCGCTGCCCACCAGCCCGGCCAGCCCGACGATCTCGCCGGCGCGCACGTCGAGGGAGATGTCGTCGAACGCCGGCGGCCGGCTGAGCCCGCGGACCGACAGGACCACGGGCGCGTCGGTGGGCGGCGGCGTGCGATCCGGGAAGGCGACGTCGAGCGAGCGGCCGAGCATCGCGGTCACCAGGCTGTCGGTCGTCTCCTCGCTCGCGGGCGCCGTCCTGACGTGCCGGCCGTCCTTGAGCACGGTGACCGTGTCGGCCAGCGCGAGCACGTCGCCGAGGATGTGCGACACGTAGATCACCGTGACGCCGTCGTCGCGCAGCTCGCGGGTGATCTGCAGCAGCCGGTCGGCCTCGTCGCGCGTCAGCGCCGCGGTCGGCTCGTCCATGACGATCAGGCGGGTGTCGCGCACGAGCTGGCGCAGGATCTCGACCTTCTGCTGGTCGGCGGTGCGCAGCGTGCGCACGGCGACCGACGGGCGCTCGCGAAAGCCGATGCGCTCGGCCAGCTCGGCGAAGCGCTCGCGCTGGCGGGCGCGATCGACGAGCCCGCGGCTGCCGAGCTCGACGCCGAGGAAGACGTTGTCGAGGACCGACAGGTCCGGGGCGAGCGCGAACTCCTGCTCGATGAGCCCGATGCCGTAGCGGATCGCGTCGCGCGGCGAGCGGTAGCTGACCGGCTCTGAGTCGACGAGGATCTCGCCCGCGTCGGGCGCCACGGCGCCGGCGACGACCTTGCCCAGCGTCGACTTGCCGGCGCCGTTCTCCCCGACGAGCGCGTGGATCTCGCCGGCGGCGACGTCAATGCTCACGTCGGCGAGCGCCACCGCAGCGCCGTAGCGCTTGTAGATGGCGCGCACCGAGCACGCCGCGCCGGCTCTCACCACTCGGGCGTGTACTTGTCGACGTTCTCCGAGTCGACGATCGTGCCGACCGGGCTGAGGTCCTTGGTCACGTCGATCGTGGTGTCACCGGGGTCCTGCTTGCGCGCGGCCTTGATCGCCATGAGCGTCGCCGCCTTGGCCTCCGTGGCGGGCAGGATCACGGTGTCGCCGAACTGCTTGCCGGCCTTGATCGCGTCGACGCCGACCTTGCTGCCGCCCGCGCCCACGGTGATGATCTTGTCCTTGTGCAGGTCGGCGACGACCTTCTCGGTGGCCACCGCGCACGGGTCGCAGTCGTTGACGACGACGTTGACGTCGGGGTGCACCTGCAGCAGCTGGCGCGCCTGCGACGCGGCCGTGTCCGGATCGAAGTTCGCCGCGGCCTCGGCGACCACCTTGAGGTTCGGGTACTTCGCCTTGACGGTGTCCTTGAACGTCTTGCGCGTGATCGACGCGTAGTCGAAGGCCACCGGCCCGAACAGGTAGATCACCTTGCACGGGTTGGCTCCCGCCTTCTCGCACGCGCGGTTGGTGAGGTCGGCGACCGCGACGCCGTTGGTCGTCGACAGCGTCACCGCCGAGCCGACGATCCCGGGGACCTGCGGCTCGGTCGTCTGCTTGGGACCGAGCGCCGTGCCCTGGACGACGACCGGGATCCCCGCGTCCATCGCGGCGCGCGCACACGGGATCAGCGGCGGCCCCGACACCGCCTTGAGGATGAAGGCGTCGTACTTCTTGGAGGCGATCGCGTCCTGGCAGTTGGCCAGCTCGCGCTGCACGTCGTTGTTGGAGTCGAACGTCGTGACCGTGGCGTTGTTGGCCTTCCCGGTGTCCTTGGCGCTCTTGATGATCACCTGCTCGACCGGGTTGGCCTGGATCGCGACGAAGTGCGCGATGTTGACGTGCTTGTTGGCGTCGGCGGCCTGGCCCGAGGCGGTCGACGAGCCGTTGTCGTCGTTCGAGCTTCCCCCGCAGGCCGCCAACCCCGCGATTGCAGCTGCCAGCAGCGACACGGCCATGACGCGCCTCATGGGGACCCTCCTCCAGAGTGTTCGCATAGCGCACAATTGTGCGCAAAGAGACAGGGCACGGTACTCTCAGCGAACTCGCCCTGTCAATAAGTTGTCGGACGGAATGACCGACCGGCGGGAGGACGACACGTGACCGACACCAGCACGACGCCCGTCGAGGGCACAAGCGAGCGACTGGAGGTGCAGGGCGGCTCGATCGCGCTCCTGCGCGGCGGCTCCGGCCCGCCGCTGCTGTTCCTGCACGCCGCGGGCGGCGCCGGGGCGTGGCTGCCGTTCCACGGCCAGCTCGCGCGCCACTTCGACGTCGTCGCGCCCGACCACCCCGGCTTCGGCGGCTCGGACGACCTGCCCGCGGTCGAGGGCGTCGACGACCTCGTCTACCACTATCTCGACGTGCTCGATCGCCTCGAGCTCGAGCGCGTCAACGTGGTCGGCGGATCGCTGGGCGGCTGGATCGCCGCCGAGCTGGCCGTCCACTCGCCCGAGCGCATCGACCGCCTCGCGCTGCTCGGCGCCGCCGGGCTGCGCATCCCCGGCCACATGGCGACCGACCTGTTCCTCATGACGCCCGACCAGGTCGTCGCGACGCTCTACAAGCACCCGGAGGCCGCGGCGGGCGCCTTCCCCGCCGAGCCCGACGTCGACTTCATCCTGGCGATGTACCGCGACATGGCTGGCCTGGCGCGCTACGGCTGGGCGCCGTACCTGAGCAACCCCAAGCTCGAGCGCCGCCTGCACCGCATCACGGCGCCGACGCTCGTCCTGTGGGCCGAGGACGACCGCGTCATACCCATCGAGCACGGGCGCCGCTACGCCGAACGCATCCCCGACGCGACCCTGCGCGTGATCGAGGACTGCGGCCACGCCATGTACTTCGAGCGCCCCGACGCGTTCGCCGACGCAGTGACCGAGTTCCTGGAGGCCGCGGCATGAAGTTCGTCTTCTTCCACCTGATGCCGTACCCCTACCTGCCCGACGACTTCGACGAGCGCTACGCGTCGCCGTCGCTGGACTTCCCCAACAAGCACTTCGACCCCAAGATCGGGCGCGAGCTCTACCACCGCTACCTCGACGAGCTCGAGTACGCCGAGAAGCTCGGGTTCGACGGCATCGCGGTCAACGAGCACCATCAGACCGCGTACGGCCTGATGCCGTCGCCGAACATCATGGCCGCGGCGCTCGCGCGGCGCACGAGCCGCGCGCAGGTCATGGTCCTGGGCAACGCGATCGGCATCCGCGACCACCCGCTGCGCGTGGCCGAGGAGATCGCGATGCTCGACCACCTGACCGACGGGCGCCTCGTCTCGGGCTTCGTGCGCGGCATCGGCTGGGAGTACTACGCGCACTCGATCAGCCCGACGCGCTCGCGCGACCGCTTCAACGAGGCGCACGACCTCATCATCAAGGCGTGGACGAGCGACGAGGTCTTCGAGTGGGTCAGCCCCAACTACGAGTTCCGCTACGTCAACGTCTGGCCGCGGCCGCTCCAGGACCCCCACCCGCCGATCTACATCCCGGGCGCCGGCAGCACCGAGACGATGAGGTTCTGCGCCGAGAAGCGCTACACGTACATGTCGGTCTACGCGCCGACGCCGGTCGTCAAGCGCTGGTTCGACGGCTACCGCAGCGCGGCCAACGACCTCGGCTACGAGCCCGACCCCGAGAAGCTCGGCCTGTCGATCCCGGTCTACGTCGCCGAGACCGACGAGCAGGCCCACGCCGAGGGCCGCCAGCACATCGAGTGGCTCTACCACAAGGGGCTCAAGCAGGGCATCGAGCGCGTCATGCCGCCCGGCTACACCTCGCTGGGCTCGCTGCGCGGGATGCTCATGGGTCGCGGCAAGGCGCCCAACGAGTACACCTACGAGGAGATCGTCGACAACGGCATGGCGGTCGTCGGCAGCCCGGACACCGTCGGCGAGCGCTTCGAGGCGCTCATCGACGAGCTCGGCTTCGGCCAGGTCATCGCGCTCATGGGCGTCGGCGACATGCCCCACTACCGCACGGTCAAGAGCATGGAGCTCTTCGCCACGCAGGTGATGCCGGCGCTGCGCCGCCGCGCCGGGGAGCCGCGAACCGCGGCGGTGGCCTGAGCCGCGCATCGGTTATGTGTCCAGGCGGGGAGGGTCTCGCGGCGCGCGCGTGAAGACCGGGCCATGATCGACGCAGCCCTCTTCTCCCTTCTCATCGCCGCCGTTGCTACACCCGTCTCGTGGTGGGGGATCAGCCGCTTCGGCTGATCCCGCCCCACTCCTCGGGCGCCACGTCGGCGAGCGTCTCGGAGAAGGTCCACTGGTGCCCGGCAAGGTCCTCGGCGGTGTACTGGCGCTCGCCGTACTCGAAGTCGGTCGGCTCCATCAGGATGCGCGCGCCGTGCTCGCGCGCGCGCTCGCAGTGGGCGCGCGCGTCGTCGACGCGCACGAGCACCGAGTGGGTCGACTCGCCCTCGCGCGGCGGGTGGCGGTCGTGGCGCACGTCGCCGAGGATGACCGCCCCGTCGCCGAAGCGCATCTGCGAGCGGTGGTCCTCGCCGATCTGCACGCGCTCCTCGAACCCGAAGGCGGCGGAGAGCCAGTCGACCGCCGCGCGCACGTCGGGGTAGATGAGCACAGGGACGACCGTCGCCGTGGGGATGGAGCGGTTGTTCCTCACGCCTGAAGCCAGCATACGGCGTCGGCCAAGCGCGTTCTGCTAGGGATCAGGCGGATGGCACAGCACGACGCGAACGGCCCGGTGCGGGTGACGGTGTGGGGCGAGAACGTCCACGAGCGCGAGGAGGACGCCGTCCGCGAGCGCTATCCGGACGGGATGCACGGCGCGATCGCGCAGGGCATCGCCGCGCGGCTCGGCGAGCGCGTGCGCGTGCGCACCGCGACGCTGGAGGAGCCCGACCACGGCCTCACCGAGCAGGTCCTGCACGACACCGACGTGCTGACCTGGTGGGGACACGAGGCCCACGACCGGGTCGCAGACGCCGTCGTCGACCGCGTGCAGGAGGCGGTGCTCGGCGGCATGGGGCTGCTCGCCCTGCACTCCGCGCACTACTCGAAGATCTTCCAGCGCCTGCTCGGCACCTCGTGCAGCCTGCGCTGGCGCAACGAGGGCGAGCGCGAGCTGGTGTGGACCGTCGACCCGGCCCACCCGATCGCGGCGGGCGTGCCGCAGCCGATCGTCATCGACGCGCACGAGATGTACGGCGAGCACTTCGACATCCCGGCGCCCGACGAGCTGGTGTTCATCAGCTCGTTCGCCGGCGGCGAGGTCTTCCGCGGCGGCTGCTGCTTCCGGCGCGGCGCCGGGCGGATCTTCTACTTCAGTCCCGGCGACCAGGACTACCCGATCTACCACCACCCCGACGTCCAGCGCGTGATCGCCAACGCGGTGCAGTGGGCGGCGCCCGGTCCCGGGGTCCGGCGCGCGTGACCGCGCCGTTGCGCGTCGGCGTCGTCGGCCTGGGCTGGGCCGGCCGGCAGCACCTCGCCGCCTACCACGCACACCCCGACACCGAGATCGTCGCCCTCGCCGGGCTGGAGGACCCCGCCCGCGCGAAGCTCGCGGCGAAGTACGCGATCGAGCACAGCGCGCCACGCTGGGAGGACGTGCTCGACGTCGAGCTCGACGCGGTCAGCGTCGCCGTGCCGACGTTCCTGCACGCCCCGATCGCGATCGCCGCGCTGCAGCGCGGGATCCACGTGCTCTCCGAGAAGCCGATCGCGCGCAACGCGGCCGAGGCCGACGCGATGGTCGCGGCCGCGCGCGCCGCCGGCCGCGTCCTCGACGTCGCCTTCAACCACCGCCAGCGCGGCGACATCCAGAAGCTGAAGGCGGCCGTCGCGGCAGGGCAGCTCGGCACGCCCTACTACGCGAAGGCGTGGTGGCTGCGCCGCACCGGGATCCCCACGCTCGGCAGCTGGTTCACGCAGTCCGAGCTGGCCGGCGGCGGGCCGCTCGTCGACATCGGCGTACACGTCCTCGACTACGCGCTGTTCCTGCTCGGCAATCCGCAGGTCAGGGCCGTCAGCGCAGCGACGTACGACCTGCTGGCCAGCGCCGGCTTCGGCTCGAGCCCCGACTCCCGCAAGACCGGCGCGACGGACGAGAAGACCTTCGACGTCGAGGATCTCGCCTCGGTCTTCATGCGCCTGGCCGACGGCGGCACGCTGCTCGTCGAGGCAAGCTGGGCCGCCCATCGCCGCGACGGCGACGAGTTCGGCGTCACGCTCTACGGCACCGACGGGGGCGCCGAGCTGATCGTCGACGACTACGCGCCCGTCGGCTCGCTGCGGGTCTTCGGCGACGACGACGGCACCCCGGTGGCGCGGCGCGTCACCGCCAGGCCCGGCCGCGGGCACAGGGCCGTCGTCGAGCAGTTCGTCGAGAAGATCCGCTCCGGGCGGTGGGGCGACCACGACGGTTCGACGGCCGCTGCCCTCGCGCGCGTCGTCGACGCGTGCTACCGGTCGGCCGCCGAGCAGCGCGAGATCAGGCTCGACGAGCCCCAGGCCGCGTGATCGTCGCTCAGACGACGCCCGCGTCGATGAGCAGGCGCCAGATCTCGCCCTGGTCGACGATCTCGACGCCGAGCTTCTCGGCCTTGGCGGTCTTGCTCGCCCCGACGTTGGCGCCGCAGACCAGCATGTCGGTGTTCGCCGACACCGACGACGCGGTGGTGGCGCCCGCGCGCTCGCACATCCGCTGGAACGCCGGGCGGCCCACCTTCTCGCCGGTGCGCGGGTCGGCGATCGCGCCGGTGATCACGAGCGTCTTGCCGGCCAGCGGCGCGTCGGCGGCGACCTGCGGCGGGAGGTCCTCGTCGCGGACGTCGAGGTCGACGCCCAGCTCGCGCAGGCGCGCGAGCTCCGCGCGGGCGCCCTCGCGGTTGAGGTGCGCCCGCAGGCTGGCGGCGACCTTCGGCCCGATGTCCTCGACCTGCTGCAGGGCGTCCTCGTCGGCGTCGGCGACCTCCTCGAGGCTGCGGTAGCCGGCGCGGCACAGCCGCGCGGCCGTGGCCTCGGAGGCCATCGGGATCGCCAGGCCGACCAGCGCGCGGCGCAGGCCTACGGCGCGGCTGCGGGCGATCGACTCGAGCATCCGATCGGCCGAGACCTCGGCGATGCCCTCGAAGCCGAGCAGGTCGTCGCGCTGAAGCGCGTAGAAGTCCGACCGACGCTCGAGCATCCCGGCCTCGTTGAGGCGCTCGATCCACACGGGGCCGATCGCCTCGATGTCGGCGGCGGCGCGCGAGCCCCAGTGGATCAGGCGCCGAACCGTCTGGGCGGGGCAGGCGACGTTGGTGCAGAACAGCTCGCGGCTGTTGCCCTGCTCGGTCAGCGGCTGTCCGCACGACGGGCAGTCGGCAGGCGGGACGATCTCGCGCTCGGCCCCGGTGCGCTTGGACGCGTCCAACACTCCGGCGACGAACGGGATGACGTCGCCGGCGCGGCGCACGAGCACGGTGTCGCCGATGCGCACGTCGCGCGCGCGGATGACCTCCTGGTTGGCCAGCGTCGCGCGCGTCACGGTGGTCCCGCCGACGAAGACCGGCTCGAGCACGGCGGTCGGCGCGACCTTGCCGATCTTGCCGACGTCCCACACGACGTCCGCCAGCACGGTGGTCTTCTCCTCGGCCGCGAACTTGTATGCCAGCGCGCCGCGCGGGCTGCTGGCGCGCGTTCCCGCCGCGGCGTAGGCGTTGCGGTCGGCCAGCCGCAGCACGGCGCCGTCGAGGTCGTAGTCGAGGCCGTCGCGCCCGGCCTCGATGGCGGCGATCACCTCCTGCGCGGCCGCAGCGCTGTCGCAGTGGCGCATGTCGGCCGCGTCGAAGCCGAGCGTGCGCAGCGCGTCCTCGACGTCGGCATGCGCGCCGTTGGCGGTGTCGAGGTCGAAGGCGAAGAAGCGCAGCCGGCGCTCGGCGACGACCGCCGGGTCCTTGGCGCGGATCGTCCCGGCGGCGGCGCCGCGCGGGTTGATCAGCGGCTTGTCCGGATGCGCGGCGTTGTAGGCGGCGAAGGTGGAGCGCAGCATCACGAGCTCGCCGCGGACCTCGACCCGGCCGTCGGCGGGGATCGTCGGCGGCACGCCGTCGCCGAGCGCCCGCACGAGCACGGTCACGTCCTCGCCGGTCGTGCCGTCGCCGCGCGTGACCGCACGCCGCAGGCGACCGCCTTCGTACACGAGCGCGAGCGAGAGCCCGTCGAGCTTGGGCATCACGACGACCGGCTGGCCCGGGAAGCGATCGAAGAACGCGGCGACCTGCTCGGGCGCGCTCGCCTTCTCCAGCGACAGCATCGGCCGGCTGTGGCGCACCGGCGCGTGCAGGACCGCGGGCGCCCCCACGGTCTCCAGCGGGTTGGGATCGGGCGCCAGGTCGGGGTGCGCGGCGACGAGCGCGCGCAGCTCGTCCTCGAGGGCGTCGTAGTCGGCGTCGGCGGCGAGCGGCTCGCCGCCGTAGTAGGCGTCGCGCAGGGCGACGATCCGCGCGGCGAGGTCCTCGATGCGCTCGCGCGCCTCCGTGCTCGTGCTCATGCTCTGCGTCATGTTCTCCTAAGACGGGCGCCGGACCGCGAACTCATCGCGTCAGGTTCGCGAGCGGGCGCGCGTTGACGACGTCCGCGGCCGTCGCCCAGCCGCGACGGGCCGTGTGGACCGACAGCGTCATGTTGGCCAGCCCGCGCACCGAGTGCGCATCGGTCGAGCAGACGATCTGCAGGCCGGCTCGCAGCGCGGCGCGGACGTGCTCGGCGCGGAGGTCGAGCCGGGGCGGCAGGCCGTTGACCTCCAGCGCGACGCGTTGTTCGAGCGCGACCGCGAACACGCGGTCGAGGTCGAGGGCGTTCTCGGGCCGGCGGTTGATGAGCCGGCCCGTCGGGTGGCTCAGGCAGCGCACGTAGGGGTTGCGCAACGCCTCCTCGACGCGCCTGGTCAGCTCGCGCCGCGGCATCCGCTGGCCGCCGTGCACGCTCGCCTGCACCCAGTCGAGCTCGGCCAGGACGTCGTCGGGGAGGTCGAGCCGGCCGTCGGGCAGGATGTCGCACTCGATGCCGCGCAGGACGCGGAACGGCGCCAGCAGCTCGTTGGCGGCCGCGATCTCGTGCCCCTGCCGGCGGACGTCGTCGGCGGTGAGCCCGCGGACCGCGCCGACCGCCGGCGTGTGGTCGCAGATCGCGACGTAGTCGTAGCCGCGCTCGCGAGCGGCGCGGCCCATCTCCTCCACGCTCGCCCTCCCGTCCGACCACCTGGTGTGGCAGTGCAGGTCGCCGCGGATGTCGTCTTGGCCGACGAGCGCGGGCGGCTCGCCCCGGAAGGGCTCCTCGCGCAGCTCGGGCGGGCACCAGGGGACGCCGAGCGCGCGGTAGACCGCCGCCTCGTCGGGTGCGTCGGGCAGCGGCTCGAGCGCCGCGACGTACGCGGGCGAGCCCGTGGCGCGCACCAGCGCGGTCCCGAAGCGCCGCGGCTCGGCGACGACGAGCTCGACCGGCACGCCCTCGACCGTCACCCCGACCGCGCGCCGGTCCTCCTGCTCGATCACCGCGACGATCTGCGGCAGCTCGGCGAAGCGCGCGAGCGCCGGCGACGGGTCCGGCGCGGCGCAGACCACGGCCAGCGCCTCGCACGCGTCGCGCCACCTGCGCACGTCACCGGCCGCCTCGCCGTCGAGGGCGTCGGCGATGCCGTCGACGAGCTCCCGGGCGCGATCGAGCGTGAGCGCGCGCTGTGGTCGCGGCTCGGCCTCGCGGGCGAGCGCCTCGAGGAGCCGCGCCTCGGTCTTGGGCCCGATGCCCGGCACCGTCCGCAGCCGGCCGGCGGCCGCCGCCGCCCGCAGCTCGTCGGGCGTGCGCACGCCGAGCGCCCGCGCGACCTCGATCGAGCGCCTGGCCCCGAGCCCGAGGTAGCGCCCGAGGCCGACGAGCCCCGGTGCGAGCTCGCGCTCGAGCTCGGCCAGCTCGGCGATGTCGCCCGTCTCGACGAGCTCGTGCAGGCGCGCCTCGATCCCCGACCCGATCCCGCGCAGCCCGCGCACCCGCCCGGTCCGCACGAGCTCGGCGACGGAGACCGGCGCCGCGCGGATCGTCTCGGCGGCGCGGCGGTAGGCGCGGGCCGTGTAGGGGTTGGCGTCGGCGAGCTCGAGCAACGACGCGAGCGCCTCCAGCCGATCGGCGATGCGGGAGTTGTCCACCGCCGGAAGTGTGCCCGGAGCGTGCCTCTCGTCTTGTGCCCCTCCGCGCGACCTGGAAGGGTCGGCCGATGGACGACGCACACCGACGTACCGTGGAGCGCTTCTGGGAGGCCTTCAACAAGCGGGACCTCTCGCTGCTGGACGACCTGTTCGCCGAGGACTACGTCAACCACGCGACGATTCCCGGAACTCCACCGGGTCCCGAGGGCCAGGCACAGCTCATGCAGCGCCTGTGGACCGCCTTCCCGGATGCGCGGTTCGACATCGAGCACATCGCCCAGGACGCTGACACGGTGGTCTGCGTCGGGACCATGTCGGGGACCCACGAGGGCGAGCTCTTCGGCATACCCGGGTCGGGCAAGGCCATCGCCTGGCGTCAGTGTCACCTCATCACCGTCGCGGACGGTCGCGCGACGGCTCACCGCGCGATCCGCGACGACCTCGGCCTCATGCGCCAGATGGGCGCGATGCCCGGCGGCTGACGGGCTCGGCTTGTCGCGCCCGTCGCCACGGCGTATCCTCGCGCGGCCTGCGTGATCCGACCTCCGAGATCCGAAGGGCAGGTGAGCGATTCATGACGATTGCCGCCACGGGACATCACACCTCTCATCACCGCCAGGGCTGAACCCTCGGCCCTCGCCGGGCGTCATCGCCCCGCCGTCCCGCTTGCCCGACGTTCATCGGAGGTTCCTGCTTGTCGCGCTACGAGCGCACTCCAACCCATCGCCGCGCCCATGCCCGGCGCCGCGGCCCGGACAGCTTCCGCTGCCGCCGCTGCCGCCTCGACGTCCCGATGGCGGCCCCCGGCACCCAGCACCGCAACCACTGCCCGAACTGCCTGTGGAGCCGGCACGTCGACGACGACGTCCCCGGCGACCGGGCGGCGGACTGCGCCGGATCGATGGAGCCGATCGGCGTCTCGGTCCACGACGATGGCGAGTGGGCGCTCGTGCACCGCTGCACCGCGTGCTCGACCGTGCACGTCAACCGCATCGCCGGTGACGACAACCCGCTCATGCTCATGCGTCTCGCCGTCCGGCCGCTGGCGCAGCCCCCGTTCCCGCTGGAGTGGCTGACGCGGGTGTAGAAGAGCGCCATGGCCGACCCGATGCCCAAGCGCCCGCAGGCGATGAAGGCGACCTTGAGCACCAACGTCTTCGACGACCCCGACTGGATCGTCGAGCGCAAGCTCGACGGCTACCGCTGCCTGGCCTTCCGCGACGGCGGCTCCGTCGACCTCGAGTCGCGCAACTTCCTCTCGCTCAACGCCCGCTACCCCGAGGTCGCCGCGGCGCTCGAGCAGGACCCGTGCAAGCGCTTCGTCGTCGACGGCGAGATCGTCGGGACGGTCCGCGGCAGGTCGAGCTTCGAGGCGCTGCAGCAGCGCGGCCACGACCGCGGCGTGCACATCGCCTACTACGTCTTCGACGTCCTGTGGCTCGATGGCGTCGACCTGCGCGGCCGGCCCCTGCAGGAGCGCAAGTCCGCGCTGCGCAGGGCGCTGCGCTTCGGCGGCGGCACGATCCGGTGGACGCCTCACCGCCGGGCCGCGCAGGGCGAGGCGCACCTGGCCGACGCCTGCCGGCGCGGCTGGGAGGGCCTGATCGCCAAGCGCGCTGACAGCACCTACCAGGGCAAGCGCTCGGGCGACTGGCTGAAGTGGAAGTGCTCGGCCGAGCAGGAGCTCGTCATCGGCGGCTACACGGCGCCCAAGGGCAGCCGCGAGTCGTTCGGCGCCCTGCTCGTCGGCTACTACGACGGCGACGCGCTGCGCTACGCGGGCAAGGTCGGCACCGGCTTCGACCAGCGCGAGCTGCACGCCCTGGCCGAGCGGATGGCGCCGCTGCGGCGACCCGACTCCCCCTTCGCAGGCGACGCGCCGGCGCGCGGGACGACGTGGGTCGAGCCGGAGCTCGTGGCACAGGTGGCGTTCACCGAGTGGACGCGCGACGGCTCGCTGCGCCACCCGCGCTACCTGGGCACGCGCGACGACAAGCCCGCCCGCAAGGTGGTGCGCGAGCGGCCGGCGGGCTAGCGGCCCGCGACCTACAGCGCGACCCGCAGCCCCGCCGGGAATGGGCCCTTCCAGCGCAGGCGGCCCGCGCGGCGCAGGCCGTCGCAGGCCAGCAGCGCCGTGGCCATCTGCCCGAGCTGGGCCTTCGCCGCGTGCTCGCCGAAGCAGCGGTGAAGGCCGCCGCCGAAGTGCAGGTAGACGCCGTCGGGGCGGCCGGCGACGAAGCGCCTGGGATGCTCGAGCGCGTCGCGATCCATCATCGCCGCCTGCAGGATGGCCATGACGTTGGCGCCGGCGGGGATCGTCGTCCCGCTCGGCAGCGTGTGCTGCACGACGGCGCGCCGCGGGAGCAGCGGGTTGGTGCAGCGAAAGCGCGCCGCCTCCCACAGGTAGGCGCCGACGCGCGCGACGTCCCCGGCGCGCGCGGCCTCCTGCGCCTCGGCCAGCTCGCGCTCGCGATCGAGCAGCGCGTCGAGGGCGGTCGGCAGCAGGCGCGACACCTGCGGCACCCACGCGGTCACGAGGCCGACGAGGTTGCGCACCGCGGCGTCGCGGTCCAGTCCGCGCCCGGCGTCCTGCGACGCGAGCAGGCGCCCCAGGACGTCCCCGTCGCCGGGCGCGTGGTGCTCGGCGGCCATGGCGATCTGGTCGCGCAGCCTGCCGGCGCCGTCGCGAGCGCGGTCGAGCACGGCCGGCACGTTCAGCGCGTTCAGGAAGACGCCGTAGAACGCCTCGCGCGCCCAATCCACGCGCGCCGTCGGCCCCTCGGTGCGTACGCCGAACCACCAGCCGATCGCGTCGTCGATGACGGGGTCGGCGAGGTCGGCGACGACGTCCAGGCCGCCGCTGCCCCGAGCCGCGGCGATGCGCTCATCGGCGACCGCCCGCGCGCTCTGGGCCAGGCGCTCGCCGTCCTCGCGGTGCACCGCGGCCTGAAGCCAGGCGTGCTCGACGTCGTAGCACGGCTCGTCGTCGGGGTCCCAGCCGAGGATGAACGGGCCCGAGACCCGCTCCATGCGCGCCAGGTAGCTCACGCGGAAGACGTCGTGGCGATCGAGGACCTCCCGGCAGTCGGCGTGGCGCAGCACGAAGGTGCGCCGCAGGAACGGTCGCGCGATCGGCCAGATGCGCGTGCCATGCACGGTGACGATGCGGCTCCCCCACTCCTGCGCCGCGAGCTTGAGACGGTCGCGTTGACTCACGATGCCCCCCTTTCCAATAATGAAGAGGATGGCGGGCAGCTACCAGCACTCGTCCTAGACGGAACGGGGGCTTCTTTCGTGAGCGCCACCAGGATCGCCCTGTGTGGCCCGCTGGTGGTGGAGATCGACGGCCACCGACTGGAGGGCGAGCTTCCCGGACGCCAGGGCCGGCTGCTGCTGGCCTATCTCGCCGCCCACCGCCGCCGGCCGGTCAGCCGCGCCGAGCTGATCGAGGTGCTGTGGCCGTCCGACCCGCCGGCCTCGCCCGAGGCCGCGCTGAAGGTCCTGCTGGCTCGCCTGCGCCGCGTGGTCGGCGCCGCCCTGGCCGGGCGCGCCGACGTCTCGCTCGAGCTGCCCGAGGGCGCGATCGTCGACGTCGAGGTCGTCGACCAGGCCGTCGCCGACGCCGAGGCCGCGCTCGAACGCGGCGACCCGCACGCCGCGATGGAGATCGCCATCGCGGCCATGCAGATCGCCGAGCGCCCGCTGCTGCCCGAGTTCGACGGCGGCTGGGTGCACGAGCGCCGCCGCGAGCTGCAGGAGCAGGCCAGCGCATTGCTCGAGGCCGAGGCGACCGCCGCGCTGCGCATCGGTGGCGACGAGCTGGCCCAGGGCGAGCGCGCCGCCCGCGAGCTGACGCGCCGCGAGCCGTTCCGCGAGTCCGGCTACGCGGTGCTCATGGAGATCCACGAGGCGCGCGGCAACGTCGCCGAGGCGGTGCGCGTCTTCGACGAGCTGCGGGTGCTGCTGCGCGACGAGCTGGGCACCGCGCCATCGGCCCCGATCGTCACGCTCAACGAGCGCCTGCTGCGCGGCGCGCCGGAGATGGCCGCGGCGCCGCCTGCGGTGTCCGTGCCGCTGCCGCGGCTGCCCGGCGAGGAGGGCGACACGACCCCGCGCGTGCGCTTCGTCGGGCGCGAGGCCGAGCTCGAGCGCCTGCGCGAGCGCTGGCGCGAGGCCGGCGCGCGCGCGTCGCGCATGGTGCTCGTCGGGGGCGAGGCCGGGGTCGGCAAGACCAGGCTGCTGACGCACTTCGCCCGCGAGGTCCACGGCGAAGGCGCCAACGTCCTCTACGGCCGCTGCGACGACGGCGCGCTGCTGCCCTACCAGCCGTTCATGGAGGCGCTGCGCCACTTCGTCGTGCACTGCGGTCCCCCCCAGCTCCCCGGCCAGTCCGAGCCCGAGCTGGCCGAGCTCGCGCGGCTCGTGCCCGAGCTGCGCAGCGGCGCCGGCGACGCCGCCGCGCCCGCGCCGGGCGAGCCCGAGACCCAGCGCTACCGCCTGTTCGAGGCGATGACCGGCTTCTTCGCGGGCGTCGCCGACGCGGCGCCGCTGCTGCTCGTCCTCGACGACGTCCAGTGGGCCGACAAGCCGACGCTGCTGCTGCTGCGCCACCTGTTCCGGCGCGCGGCCGACGCGCCGCTGCTCGTCCTCGGCGCCTATCGCGACGTCGAGGTCGCCGCAGCGCCGCTCGACGAGCTGCTCACCGAGGTGCGCCGCGACTCGCGCGTCGAGCGCGTCGCGCTGACCGGCGTCAGCGCCAGCGACACGACGGCGATCGTCAGCGCCGGCTCGTCGCTGCGCCCGCGCGCCGAGTTCGTCGCCCAGCTGCACGAGCGCACCGGCGGCAACCCGCTCTACATCCAGGAGCTGCTGCGCGACCTGGCCGAGTCGGGCGGCGAGCTGGCGGAGCTGGCCGTGCCGGCGGGCGTGCAGGAGGTCATCGGGCGGCGCCTGGCGCGCCTGAGCGGCCCGACGCTGTCAGCCCTCGAGGCCGCCGCGGTCATCGGCTCGGACCTCGACCTCGCGACGCTCGCGGCGGCGACCGGCGAGCCCGGCGACGACCTCCTCGACGCGCTCGAGGAGGGCGTGCGCGGCGGCCTGCTCGTCGAGGATCCCGAGGTCGTCGACCGCTTCGCCTTCGCGCACGCGCTCGTCCGCCAGACGCTCTACGAGCGCCAGATGCGCAGCCGCCGCGTGCGCCTGCACCAGCGCGTCGCCGAGGCGCTGGCCACGTCGGGCAGCGCGAACCCGGCCGAGCTGGCGCGCCATGCCTTCGAGGCGCGCGCGCTGATCGGCCCCGCCGAGGTGGTCGGCCACCTGCGCGCCGCCGCCGCGCAGGCCTCGCGGTCGCTGGCCTACGAGGAGGCCGGCGGCTACTACCGCCGCGCGCTGCAGGTCATCGACGAGCTCGACGGCGACGCGCTCGTGCAGGAGCGCTGCGCGCTGCTGCTCTCGCTGGGCCGCTCGCAGTGGCGGTCGGGCGACGAGGAGGCGCGGGCGAGCTTCCGCAGCGCCGCGCGCCTGGCGCGCGAGCTGCACGCCCACGAGCCGCTCGCGTGGGCAGCCCTCGGCCTCGCCGGGCGCTACTGGGAGGCCCACGCGATGGACGCCACGCTCACCGAGGTCCTCGAGGAGGCGCTGGAGGAGCTCGGGACGAGCGAGAGCGTGCTGCGCACGCGCGTCATGGGCCGCCTGGCCGAGGTCCTGCACTTCTCCGGCCAGACCGAGCGCGCCCTGGCGCTCAGCGAGGAGGCGCTCGCCAGCGCCCGGCGGCTGGAGGATCCGACCGCCGTGGCCGTCGCGCTCACCGGGCGCCACGTCGCGCTGCTGCACATCGAGCACCTCGAGGAGCGCCTGCGCGTCAGCGCCGAGGTGCTCGAGCTGGCCGCGCGCATGGGCAACCTCGAGCTCGGCGTCCAGGGCCGCCACTGGCGCATCTACGACCTCTTCGAGCTCGGCGACGGCGACGCCGCGGTCGAGGAGCACGGCAGGCTGTCGGCGCTGGCGGCCGAGCTGCGCCAGCCGCTGCTGCGCAGCCTGGCGCTGTGCTGGCAGGCCGCGCGCGAGCAGATGGCCGGCAACTGGGAGGAGGCCGAGCGGCTGTCCGACGAGGCGCTGGCCCTCGGGCGTCGCGCGCACGCCGCCGACGCCGACAGCCTGCATGGCGCGCAGGCGCTAGTGCGCGCCCGCGACACGGGCCACATGCCCGAGCTGCTGGATCGCATGCAGGAGCTCGCCGACCGCTACCGCACGATCGCCGCGTGGCCCGCGGGGCTGTCGGTCGCCCACGCCGCGGCCGGCGACGAGGCGCGCGCCCGCGAACTGCTCACCGAGCTGACCGCGGACCGCCTATCGCGCGTGCCCCGCGACATCTACTGGCTGTCGACGGTCGCGTTCCTGTGCGAGGGCTGCGCCGCGCTGCCCGACCACCCGGCGCTCGCCCTGCTCGAGGCCGAGCTGGCGCCCTACGCGTCGCGCGTGGTCCAGATCAGCTCGGCGGCCTGCCTTGGCTCGGCCGCTCACTTCCTCGGCATCCTGGCCGCCGCCGCGGGGCGCAACGACGAGGCCGATCGCCACTTCACCGCCGCGGCCGAGCGCAACCGCGCACTCGGCGCGATCACCGCCCTGGCGCGGACCGAGTACGAGCACGGCGCGGTGTTGCTGGCCCGCGGAGCGCCGGGCGATGCCGCGCGCGCGGCGGCGCTGCTCGGCTCCGCCGAGGCCACGGCCACCCGCTTGGGTATGGCGCCGCTCGCCGCACGTGCGGCGGCGCTCGCCTGACCGCAACCCCGCCGCAACCGCGTCGCAACCGCCACGCGGGAACGTTCGCTGCCGAGGGGTGGATATGAACGTCACCAGCACAGATCTCGAGCATCAGGTCACGCGCTTCGGACCAGCGCGGGTGGCCGTCCTGCACAAGACGCTGACCGCCATGCAGGCGCCGCACGTCTCGCCGGCGCTCGTGCTGGCCATCGGCTCGCGCGAGAGCGACCTGCGCAACATCGTCGGGGGCGACGGGCACGGCCGCGGCGTCTTCCAGCAGGACGACCGCTTCCAGCAGGCCTTCCTCAACAGCACGCGCGGCTGCCGGCAGGGCACCTACGTGGCCGCGTTCGCGTCGGCGCTGCCCAAGGGGCGCGTCCCGACCCTGTCGGCCGGATGCCGGAACATGGTCGAGACGATCGAGGCCAACGTCGCGCTGGCCATCAAGTGGGGGATCCCGAACGGCCATCGCCTGCGCTTCGCGCTCGCCGCGTACAGCGCGGGGCCGGGCGGGGCGATGATCGGCTGGCGCGACCACCACGACGCCGACCGCAGGACGGCGGGCGGCGACTACTCCGCGGACGTGATGGAGCGCGCCGCGGTCCTCAGAGACTTGGCGTAAGCCAGGGACGGCACAAGGCGGCGCCGGGGGGCGCGCCGGGGGGTGGAGGGGCTGGGGGTGGCGTGCGCGTCACCCCCAGCCCCTCACGCAGGTTGGCGCGGCTGCCAGAATGCGCGCATGCCTGGGGGCGAGGGCCGGTCAACGGCGGTGTTGGCATGAGCGCGGTGATCGCGTTCATCCTCGGCGCGCTCGTCGCCGGCGGCGCGCTGGCGTGGTGGAGCGCGCGGCTGCGGCGCGCGCAGCTCGAGCTCGTCGACGAGCTCAGCGCGACGCGCGAGCAGCTCGACGGGATGCTCGCCAATCTCACCGAGGCGGTGACGGTGACCGACACCACGCGGCGCATGCGCTACGCCAACCAGGCGGCGGCCGACCTGCTCGGCTACCCGAGCCCCGAGGAGCTGCTGACCCAGCCGCTGGGCAGCATCGCCGCGCGCTGGGACTCCACGCACGAGGACGGCCGCCCGCTGACGGCCGAGGACGTCCCGAGCTGGAAGATCGTCAACGGGCTGCCGGCCGAGCCGCTGCTGACGCGCGTCGTGCATCGCGAGACCGGCGAGCAGCGCTGGCGGCTGGTCAAGGCCGCGCCGCTGCGCTCGCCCAGCGGCGAGCTGCTGGCGGTCAGCGTCATCGAGGACGTCACGGAGGCCAAGGAGGCCGAGCTGCGCCAGCGCTTCCTCGCGCAGGCCGGCGAGACGCTCGCGTCGTCGCTGGACTACGAGGAGACGCTGCAGCGCGTCGCGCGGCTGGCCGTGCCGGTCCTGGCCGACTGGTGCGCCGTCGACGTCATCGACGCCGGCGGCCGGCTCGACCAGGTCGCCGTCGCCCACGTCGATCCCGAGAAGGTCGCCTTCGCGCTGGACTACCGCCGCCGCTACCCGCCCGACCCGCGCGACGACGCCGGTATCTACGCGGTCCTGCGCTCCGGCCAGCCCGAGCTGTACCCCGAGATCCCCGACGCGCTGCTCGAGCAGAGCATCGACGACCACGAGCAGCTCGGGCAGATCCGCGCCATCGGTATGCGCTCCGTGATGATGGTGCCGATGGCGGTGGGCGGGCGCGCGCTCGGCGCGGTCACGCTGGTGTCAGCCGAGAGCGGGCGCGCGTTCGACGAGGACGACCTCGCGTTCGCGTGCGACCTCGCGCGGCGCGCGGCGACGGCGGTCGAGAACGCGCGCCTGTACACCGAGCGCGCCCAGACCGCGCTCACCCTGCAGGAGAGCCTGCTGCCGGCACGGCTGCCCAGCCTGCCGGGCTGGCAGCTCGCGTCCTCGTACGCGGCCGGCGACACCACCGCCGAGGTCGGCGGCGACTTCTTCGACGTCGTCGCCCTCGACGAGGGCTTCATGGCGATCGTCGGCGACGTGACAGGCAAGGGGGTCGAGGCGGCGGCGCTCACGTCGCTGGCGCGCTACACGCTGGCCACCGCGGCGCGCTTCGACCCCAGCCCGAGCGCCGTCGTGCGGCTGCTCAACGACGTGCTCGTCGACCGCTCGGACATCTCGCTGCTGACGGTCGCGTGCGCCCACGTCGTGCCGACGCGCAGCGGCGCGCTGATGCGCCTGACCAGCGCCGGCCATCCGCTGCCGGTGCTCGTGCGGCCCGGCCAGGCGCCGACGACGATCGGGCCGCCCGGCCTGCTGCTCGGCATGACGTCGAGCGCGCGCTGGCAGGAGCGCGTGACCGAGCTGATGCCCGGCGACGCGGTGCTCTTCTACACCGACGGCGTCACCGACACGCCGTCCGGCAGCGAGCGCTTCGGCGAGGCGCGCCTGCTGGCAGCGCTCGCCGGCCAATCCGAGCCCGCCGGGATGATCGCCGCCGTGCAGCGCGCGCTGCGCGAGTTCCAGGTCGGCGACGTGGTCGACGACCGCGCCATGCTCGCGCTGCAGCTCGTCGGCGTCGCGAGCCACGGCGTCGATGCCAGGGGCAACCCGCAACCGGACGCATCGGTGATCTGAGCGATGGAGCAGCCGCAGACCGCGCCCGACGTCGAACGCCTCGAGCTGCGCACGCAGGCGACGCCCGCCGCCGTCCCCGGCGTGCGCCGTGCCGTGGTCGACTTCGCCGAGCTGCACGGCGTCGGCGTCGCGCCCGACATCGCGCTCGCGGTCAGCGAGGCGGTGACGAACGCCGTGCTGCACGCCTATCGCGAAGGCAGGCCCGGGCAGATGCGCGTCGTCGCCTGCGCCGAGCCCAAACGGCTCGTCGTCGTCGTCCGCGACTACGGCTGCGGCATGAGCCCGCACCCCAACAGCCCCGGCCTCGGGCTCGGCCTGTCGGTCATCGGGCGCCTGACGACCGAGCTGAACATCGAGCGTCCCGATGACGGCGGCGGGACCCGGCTGCGGATGTCGTTCGCGGCGTCGTGATCGCGCGCCGCGCCGCCGCGGCCGTCGCGCTGGCGGCAGCCGCAGCAGGGTGCGGCGGCGGTGGCGGCACGCCGCATCGCAGCGTCGATCCGCGCCCGGCCGCGGCGACGTGCCCGGCCGCCGGGCGCGCGGAGCTCGACGGCGGCGTGCTGCACGTACCTGCCGGCGCGCGCCCCGGCGTCACCCCGCTCGTCGTGGTCGTCGTCCCCGGCGGCGGGGACGACGGGTCCGATCGCCTCGGCGTGACCGCCGCGGCGACGCGCGCCGGCTTCGCCGTCCTCTACCCCACCTCGAGCGACGGCTTCTGGACCCTCAACCATCGCCAGGGCGATGCCGACGTCGATGCGGTCGGAGCGCTGCTGGACCGGGCGCTGACCGGCGGCTGCTTCGACGCGCGCCGCGTCTCGATCACCGGCGTCTCGAACGGCGCCGGCTTCGCCGCGCGGATGGGCTGCCAGCTTCCCGAGCGCTTCGCGGCGGTCGTGCCGGTCGCCGCCGGCTACCGCGCGCTCGATCCGTGCCCGGCCGGCGCGCGCACCTCGTTCCTGGCCATCCACGGCACCGCCGACACCGTCGTCCCCTACAACGGCAAGCGCCCGGACCGCGCGGGCTCGGTGCCGCGCTTCACCGCGCGCTGGGCGCGCCGCGCCGGCTGCGAATCGCCGCCGCGCGCGAGCACGCCGCGCCCGCGCGTGACGCGCTTTCGGTACGGCGGCTGCGACGACGGGCTGCGCGTCGAGCTGCTGCGCCTCTCGGGCACCGACCACGGCTGGCCCGGCGCCGGCCCGCCGCTGCCCGACCACAACCCGTCGGGCCTGAGCGCCACGCGCGAGCTGCTGCGTTTCATCGCCACCGCGCGCAAGCCGGCGGAGTAGCCTTGGCTCATGATCGCCGCGGCACTGAGCCGCCGTGCCGACGAGCTGCGCGCCGCGCGCACGCCGTTCGTCGTGGCAACCGTGGTCCGTGCGCAGCGCCCGACCAGCGTGCGCTCGGGCGACGCGGCGCTCGTGCTCGGCGACGGCACGATCGAGGGGTTCGTCGGCGGCTCGTGCGCCGAGCAGAGCGTGCGCCTGCACGCGGTGCGCGTGCTCGAGACCGGCGAGGCGCTGCTGCTGCGCATCCTCCCCGGCGACGACGACGCGCCGGCCGCCGAGGGCGCCGTCACCGTGCAGAACCCGTGCCTGTCGGGCGGGTCGCTGGAGATCTTCCTGGAGCCGGTCCTCGTCGCGCCGCGGGTGCTCGTCGTCGGCGAGACGCCGATCGCCAGCGCGCTCGTGCGGCTCGGCGCCGAGCTCGACCTCGAGATGGCGGCCGGCGCGGGCGCCGACGCCGAGCCGGCGGAGGGCGACCTGGCCCTCGTCGTCGCCGCGCATGGCCGCGACGAGCTGCGCGCGCTGCGCCTCGGCCTGGAGGCCGGGCTCCCCTACGTCGGGCTCGTCGCCAGCCGCGTGCGTGGCGCCGCGGTAGCCGACGAGCTGCTCGCCGAGGGCGTTGCGCCCGAGCGCGTGGCGGCCCTGGAGACGCCGGCCGGCCTGGACATCGGCGCGCGGACGCCCAACGAGATCGCGCTGTCGATCCTCGCGCGGATCGTCGCCGTGCGCCGCGCCGGCCAGGAGCTGTCGGTGCGCGTCGTGGCCCCCGCGGTCGAGCAGGCCACCGCGATCGACCCGGTGTGCGGGATGGTGGTCGCGGCGGCCGAGCAGACGCCGCAGGTCGAGCACGAAGGCCGGCTCGTGTACTTCTGCTGCGACGGCTGCCGAGCCACCTGGACACGCTCACATGCCCTTGAGTAAGGTCGGTTGCGGTCGCAACTAGGTCGAGGAGGCACGGACGTGGGGACCATCGCTTCTGCGGGATGGCCGATCGGGTTGGCGCTGGGCATCGTCGTGATCCTCGTCGCCGCCGCGATCGTCATCACGATCGTGGTGCTGGCGATGCGGATCGCCAACCAGGCCAAGCGCGCCGAGGAGGCCGTCGAGGTGGTGCGCCAGCAGACCGTCGAGCTCGGCGGCATCGCCCGGATCAACGACTCCGGGGTGCGCATCCTGCACTCGGCCCGGGCCCTGCGAAAGGCGGCGGTCGGCAAATGACGCCCCCACTCGCGGTCTCCGACCACACCTACTGGACGATCGCGCTGATCATCGGCCTCGCGGCGGCGCTGATCGTCGCCGGGCTGCTGATCGCGCTGATCCGGGCGGTCCGCAGCATCGAGAGCTCGGTCGACGGCCTGCTCGTGGTGGCCACGAGCGTCGCCGGCAACACGGCGAACATCCCCCAGCTCGAGGCCACCGCGCCCGTGCTGGGCCTGATCGTGGAGGAGGCGGTGGTGCAGGACGGCTACATGAACGCGTTGACCGACGGGTTCGGTGAGTCATGAGCACCAACGACGTCCTCGTCCTGCTCAGCGTCATCCTCGCGGTCGTCGTCGTCGGCGTGCTGGCGGCCGCGCTGATCGAGGTGCGCAGGGGCCTGACGCGGATCTCCGAGGGGCTCGCGACGCTCGGATCGGCGCTCGAGGGCGTCGAGGCCGAGCACCTGCGCCCGCTCGAGGGCGCGGTCAAGGCGATCAACGCGCAGTTCGACATCATCCTCGGCGCGCTGCCGGGGATCGGCCGCAAGGCCGCGATCGTCGCCGAGAGGAGGCCGCGATGACGCTCTGGTGGATCGGGGACATCGTCCTGCTGCTCGTGGTGGTGCCCGTCGTCGTCTACCTGCTCAACGGCGTCCTGACCACCGCGCGCAGCATCGTGCCCAGCGTGCGGCAGATCGCCACCGTCGCGGCCGCGGGGTCCAAGGACCTCGACGCCGCCGCGCTGCTGCTGACGACCCAGCAGCAGGTCGAGCAGACGGTCGCGGGCGTCGCCGGCTACGGCGGCTCGCTCGACGTGATCATCGACGACGCCGAGGAGGCCTAGCCATGCCGGCCGCAGGCGTCGTCCTCCTCGTCACCGTCGTCCTCATCGTCCTGGCGCTCGTCTACTACCTCGTCTCGACGATCCTCGCGCTGCGCGAGATCACCAACGGCCTCGACGAGGTCATCGCCAGCGTCGGCGAGATCGTCGAGAAGAGCGCGCCGGTCAACGGCGTCGTCACCGCCATCAACGAGCAGCTCGACGCCGGCGTCGACCTGCTCGAGGGCCTGCTCGTCAAGAAGGCCGGCATGGAGGACGCGCTCGGCCTCGTCGACGGGCTGTACCCGGGCGCCGCGGCGGCCGGCTTGCGCCAGTTCCCCGAGAGCGCGTCGATCACGCCGCCGCGGATCGCCGAGGTCTACACCAAGGGCACGCTGACGCTCGCGCGCCTGGGCCGCGAGGCGCCGATCGCGATGGCCAACCCGGCGGGCCCGGTGCTGCGCAACGTCGAGGGCGGGAGCCTCGCGGCGCGGCTGCTGTATCCCGAGCTGCGCCAGTCCAAGCCGGAGAGCCTGCCGCGCTCGCCGGTCATCGGGACCGACGCCCCCGTCCAGTACGAGCAGCGCGAGGACATCGGGCAGCCGCGCAAGCGCATGCCCGCACGCTGAGAACGTTAGGAGGACGTGTTGCAGACTCCGGCGCCATTCGGATACGAGCGGGCGACCAGCGTCGAGGGCGCGCTCGCGGCCCTGCAGCGGCTCGGCTCCGAGGCGCGCGTCATCGCGGGCGGCCACAGCCTGCTGCCGATGATGAAGCTGCGCCTGGCCAACCCCGAGCACCTCGTCGACATCAACGAGATCGCCGAGCTCGCCTACATCCGCCTCGAGGGCAGCCTGATCAAGATCGGCGCGCTCACCCGGCACGTCGACCTGCTCGAGTCCGACCTGCTCGCCCAGCACTACCCGGTCTTCCGCGACGCCGAGGAGGTCATCGCCGACCCGGTCGTGCGCAACCGCGGCACGATCGGCGGCTCGCTGTGTCAGGCCGACGCGGCCGAGGACCTGTCGGCCGTGTGCACCGCGGCCAAGGCGAAGGTCGTCATCCGCGGCCCGGGCGGCGAGCGCGTGGTCGACATCGCGGACTTCCACATCGGCCCGTACATGACCGCGGTCGGCGAGGGCGAGATCCTCACCGAGGTCCGCCTGCGGGTGCAGCCGGGCACCGGCAGCGCGCACGAGAAGGTCGAGCGCCGCGCCGGCGACTGGGCGATCGCCGCCGCCTCGGCCGTCGTCACGCTGGACGGCGGCACGATCGTCGACGCCGGCATCGCGCTGAGCGCCGTCGGGCTGACGACGATCCACGTCGTCCACGCCGAGGAGCTGCTGCGGGGCAGGCCGCCGTCGGAGGAGCTGTTCGCGCAGGCCGGCAAGATCGCGTCGGACGACTGCGCGCCGATGGCCGACGGCCGTGGCCCGGTGGACTACAAGCGCCACCTCGCCGGCGTGCTCACCCAGCGCGCCCTGCGACGGGCGACGGCGCGCGCACAGGAGCAAGGGGTCTGATCATGGAAGTCACGATGACCGTCAACGGCCAGCAGGTCACCCACGACGTCGAGCCGCGCCTGCTGCTCGTGCACTTCCTGCGCGAGACGCTCGACCTCACCGGCACGCACTGGGGCTGCGACACCTCCAACTGCGGTGCCTGCGTGGTGCAGATGGACGGCAAGCCGGTCAAGTCGTGCACCGTCCTGGCCGTGATGTGCCACGGGCACGACATCCGCACCGTCGAGTCGCTCGAGGTCGACGGCCGGCTCGACCCGATCCAGCAGGGCTTCCACGAGCGCCACGCGCTGCAGTGCGGGTTCTGCACGCCTGGGATGCTCATGACCACCCGCGCGCTGCTGGACGAGAACCCCGACCCGACCGACCACGAGATCCGCGTGGCGATCTCGGGAGCGATCTGCCGCTGCACGGGCTACAAGAACATCGTCAGCGCCGTGCGCTGGGCGGCCGACTACGAAGCCGCCGCGCGCTCCCACGACGCGGCCCCGGCGACACAGGAGAGCTGACCATGGCGACCGTCGAGAACGTCCCCACCCCCGCGACCGAGCGCCCGATCGGCTTCGGCCGCCTCAAGCGCAAGGAGGACGCGCGCTTCATCCGCGGCCAGGGCAACTACCTCGACGACATCAAGCTGCCCGGGATGGTCTACGGCGCGCTGCTGCGCAGCCCGTACGCGCACGCGCGGATCGTCTCGATCGACACGTCCAAGGCGCTCGCGCACCCCAACGTCGCCGCCGTCGTCACCGCCAAGGACCTCGAGACGCTCGGCCTGGCGTGGATGCCGACGATCTCCTACGACACCCAGGCCGTGCTCGCGGGCGACAAGGTCCGCTTCCAGGGCCAGGAGGTCGCGTTCGTCATCGCGACCGACGAGTACTCCGCCAACGACGCGCTGTCGCTCATCGAGGTCGAATACGAGCCGCTGCCTGCGGTCGTCAACGCGCGCAAGGCGCTGGACCCCGACGCGCCGCTGATCCGCGACGACAAGTCCGGCCAGCGCGACAACCTCGCCAGCCCCACGTGGGAGGCCGGCGACGAGGCGGCGACCGACCAGGCGTTCGCCGAGGCCGACACGATCGTCACGCGCGACATCATCTACCCGCGCTGCCATCCGGCGCCGCTGGAGACGTGCGGGATCATCGCCGACTTCAACCCGCAGACCGGCCAGCTGGACATCTACAACGGCAACCAGGCGCCGCACGCCCACCGCACGGTCTACGCGCACGTCGCCGGCCTGGCCGAGCACATGATCCGCATCAAGTGCAACGACATCGGCGGCGGCTTCGGCAACAAGGTGCCCGTCTACCCCGGCTACGTGTGCGCGATCGCGGGCTCGATCGTCGCCGGCGTGCCGGTCAAGTGGGTCGAGGACCGCACCGGCAACCTCGTCTCCACCGGCTTCGCGCGCGACTACGTCATGCACGCCGAGATGTGCTCCAAGGACGGCAAGATCACCGGCCTGCGCGTCGACGTGATCGCCGACCACGGCGCGTTCGATTCCACCGCGCAGCCGACGAAGTTCCCCGCCGGCTTCTTCCACATCGTCTGCGGCTCGTACGACTTGCAGGCCGCGCACGTCAAGGTCAAGGCCGTCTACACCAACAAGGCGCCCGGCGGGGTCGCCTACCGCTGCTCGTTCCGCATCACCGAGGCCGTCTACCTCGTCGAGCGGATGGTCGACGCGCTCGCCATGGAGATGAAGGCCGACCCGATCGAGCTGCGCATGCGCAGCTTCATCAAGCCCGAGCAGTTCCCCTACGAGACGACCACCGGCTGGACCTACGACTCGGGCAACTACGCCGAGACGATGCGCGTGGCGATGGAGATCGCCGGCTACGAGGACCTGCGCCGCGAGCAGGCCGAGAAGCGCGCCCGCGGCGAGCTGATGGGCATCGGCGTGTCGTTCTTCACCGAGGGCGTCGGCGCCGGCCCGCGCAAGCACATGGACATCCTCGGCCTGGCCATGAACGACGGCGCCGACCTGCGCGTGCACCCCTCGGGCAAGGCGGTGGTCTCGATCAGCGCGCAGACGCAGGGCCAGGGCCACGAGACGACGTTCGCCCAGATCGTCGCCGAGGAGCTCGGGATCCCGCCCGAGGACGTCGAGGTCCGCCACGGCGACACCGACAAGTCGCCCTACGGCCTGGGCACCTACGGCAGCCGCTCCACGCCGGTCTCCGGCGGCGCGGTGGCCGTCGTCTCGCGCAAGGTGCGCGACAAGGCGCGCCTGATCGCCGCGACGATGCTCGAGACCAGGCCCGAGGACCTCGCCTGGGAGAAGGGCCGCTGGTACGTCAAGGGCGACCCCGAGAAGGGCGCGCTGATCGAGGACATCGCGCTGCGCGCCTACAGCGGCGAGCCGATGCCCGAGGGCATGGAGGGCGGCCTGGACGCGCAGGTCATCTACGACCCGCCGAACCTGACCTACCCCTACGGCGCCTACATCGCCGTCGTCGACGTCGACCCCGACACCGCTCAGGTCACCGTCCGGCGCTTCATCGCCGTCGACGACTGCGGCGTGCGCATCAACCCGATGATCGTCGACGGCCAGATCCACGGCGGCCTGGCGGAGGGCGTCGGCATCGCGCTGATGGAGCTGATCAGCTTCGACGAGGAGGGCAACTGCCTGAACTCGTCGTTCATGGACTACCTGATCCCGACCGCGCTGGAGTGCCCCGACTTCGAGCTCGGCGAGACCGTCACGCCCTGCCCCCACCACCCGCTCGGGGCCAAGGGCGTCGGGGAGTCGCCCAACGTCGGCTCGCCGCCGGCGATCGTCAACGCGGTCATCGACGCGCTGCACGAGACCCACGGCGTCGACCACGTCGACATGCCCTGCACGCCGGCGCGCGTGTGGGCGGCGATGCAGGGCCGCGCGGAGCCGCCGCAGTGATCACCGGCCTGGTCCTCGCGGCGGGCGGGTCGCGGCGCCTGGGCCGACCGAAGCAGCTCTTGCCGTACCGCGACGGCACACTGCTCGGGCACGTCGTCGAGACGGCGCGCGGCTGCGGGTTCGACCAGCTCGTCGTGGCGATCGGCGGGGCGGCCGACGAGGTCCGCGCCACCGTCGATCTGGGCGGCGCCGACGTCGTCGTCAACGACGCGTACGGTGCCGGTTGCGCGTCGTCGATCGCGGCAGCGCTGCGCGTCGTGGAGGGCGACGTCCTCGTGCTCATGCTCGGCGATCAGCCCGGGGTGACGTCGTCGACGGTGCGCGCGCTGCTCGACGGCCGCGGCGACGCGCCGCTGGCGGTGTGCCGCTACGACGACGGGCGCGGGCACCCGATCGCCTTCGCGCGCAGCACGTTTGCCGCGCTCGCCGACCTGCACGGCGACAAGGGCGTCTGGCGCCTGCTCGACCAGCGCGCCGCCGAGGTGCGCGAGGTGGCGATCGCCGGCGCGATCCCGCTCGACGTCGACACGGAGGCGGACTACGCCGCCGTCTTCGAAGAGTGCACACCCCCGTCCACACTCGTGCCGGCTGCGAAGCCGCCAGGAGGGGGGGCCCCGTGGGCCTGAGCGAGCTCGACCACCTCGTCCCCGACATCGAGACGCTGGCCCAGCGCCTCGCGGCCGTCGACTACCTCGTCGACGAGGGCCTTGCGACCTCGATGTTCCTCAGCATCCGGCTGCCGCAGCCGCTGCTGCTCGAGGGCCAGGCGGGCGTCGGCAAGACCGAGGCGGCGAAGGCGCTCGCGGCGGTGCTCGACACGCCGCTCGTGCGCCTGCAGTGCTACGAGGGCATCGACGCCGCCGAGGCGCTGTACGAGTGGAACTACCCCCGCCAGCTGCTGAGCATCCGGCTCGCCGACTCCAGCGGCGAGAAGCTGCGCGAGGAGGACCTCTTCGGCCCCGACTACCTCATCCGCCGGCCGCTGCTGCGTGCGCTCGAGCACCCCGGGCCCGCGGCCGGCGCTGCTGCTGATCGACGAGATCGACCGCGCCGACGACGACTTCGAGGCGTTCCTGCTCGAGCTGCTCGCCGAGGCGAGCGTGACGATCCCCGAGATCGGGACGATCCGCGCCACCCACCCGCCGATCATCGTCCTGACCTCCAACCGCACGCGCGACCTGCACGACGCGGTCAAGCGCCGCTGCCTGTATCACTGGATCGCCTACCCGACGCCCCAGCGCGAGGTCGAGATCGTGCGCCGCCGCGTCAAGGGCGCCTCGGAGACGCTGGCCGTCCAGGTCGCCGACGCCGTCTCGCGCATGCGCGACTCCGACGTGCAGAAGCCGCCGGGGATCGCCGAGGCGATCGACTGGCTGGCCGCGCTGAGCCTGCTCGGCGTCGAGCGGCTCGACGCCGCGGCGATCGATCGCACCCTCGGATCGGTGCTCAAGTACGACGAGGACCAGGAGGTGATCCGCGCGGCCGGCCTGGAGCAGCTCGTGGGCGAGCCATGACCCCGCCCGCGTTCGGCGTCGAGACGATCCACCTCGACCTGCCGCCGCTGGCCGTCGCGTTCGGCCGGCGCCTGCAGGACGCCGGGCTGCCCCTGACGCCCGCGCGCGAGGCCGACTTCGCCCGCGCCCTGACGCTCACGCGCCCGGTCAGCCGCCGGCGGCTGTACTGGACGGCGCGCTCGGCGCTCGTCACCGACCAGAGCCACGTCCCCGCGTTCGACCGCGTCTTCTTCGCCGTCTTCGGCGGTGGCGACGCGGACGAGCGCAGCTTCGATCCCGACGAGGCGCGTGCCGCCCTGGCCCCGCGCGACGCAGCGCCGCGCCCCGGCGCGACCGCGACGGCCGAGACCGCCGGCGACGACGAGGAGGGCGCCGAGCGCGAGGTGCCCGTCGCCATGGCCAGCGACGAGGAGCGCCTGGCGTCCAAGAGCTTCGACGCGCTCGACCCCGGCGAGCTCGCGCAGCTGTACCGCCTGATGGCGCGCCTGCAGCTGGCCACGCCGCAGCGGCGCACCCGCCGCTACGAGAAGGGCCGCCACGGCCAGCACGTCGACCTGCGCCGCACGCTGCGCGGCAGCCTGCGCACCGCCGGCGATCCGATCCGCCTCGCGCGCCGCCACCGGCGCGTCGTGCGCCGCCGGCTCGTGATGCTCTGCGACATCTCCGCGTCGATGGAGCCCTACGCGCGCGCCTACCTGCAGTTCCTGGCCAGCGCGGCGGGCAGCGGGCCGAACGCCGAGGCGTTCGTCTTCGCCACGCGCCTGACGCGCCTGACGCGCGCGCTGGCCTCCCGCCACCCCGAGCGCGCGATCCAGCGCGCCGCCGCCGCGGCGCCGGACTGGTCGAGCGGCACGCGGATCGGCGATGCGCTCAAGACGTTCAACGATCGCCACGGGCGGCGCGGCATGGCGCGCGGCGCGGTCGTCGTGATCCTGTCCGACGGCTGGGAGCGCGGCGACCCGATGCTCGTCGGGCGCGAGATGGCGCGCCTGGCGCGCCTGGCCCACCGGATCGTGTGGGTCAACCCGCGCGTCGGCGCGAGCGCGTTCTCGGTGCGCGCCGGCGGGATGGTGGCGGCGCTGCCGCACTGCGACGCGCTGGTCAGCGGGCACAGCTTCGAGGCGCTCGGCGAGGTCGCCGAGGCGATCGCGGGCGCGGACGTGGGCCGCCCGGAGCCGCCGGCCACCGACGCCGAGGTGCTCGAGGAGTGGGCGAGCGCGACCCCGGTGCCGGGCAGCTCGGTGGCGATGCCCAGCGGGCACGGGCCGAGCCGGGGCAACACGACCCCGGGATGGGTGACCGATGACGGAGCCTGAGGTCAGGACGTGCATCTACCCGGGCTGCGAGCGCCCGGCGGTGCCTCCGCACCCGCTCGGCGGCCCGCAGCCGGCGTTCTGCGACCTGGAGGAGCACAACGCGCTGACCGCCCACCAGGAGCGCCGGCGCATCGCGGCGACGAACCCCGAGGAGAAGGAGGGGCAGTGATGGCGAACGAGGCCTACCGCGCGGTCTTCCTGCGCGTCCACCCGACCGGCAAGATGGTGCTCAGCCTGACCACCGACGCCGACGGCAACGAGCCGACCTACGCGCAGATCGTGGCCGACGAGCTCGGCGTGCCCGCGCTCGACGTCAAGGTCGTCCCCGCCGATACCAACCGCTTCGGCGAGGGCCACGGCTTCAACACGAGCCCGTCGGAGGGAACGCCGGCGGCGATCGCCAGTGCCACGGGCAAGATCCGCGACAAGGCGCAGCTGCTGGCGGGCATGGCGCTCGGGGCCGCGCCGGAGACGCTGACGTGGACGACGGGCGCGTGGGTCAGCGGCGACGGCAGCGACCCGACCGCGGTCCAGACGGTGGCCGACATCGCGCTCTACGCGCACGGCACGGGCGAGCTGCCCCCGGGCGTCGAGGGCGGCCTCGACGCGCAGACCGTCTACAGCGATTGAGGCAGCCCGGCGTCGAGCTCGACGGTCACGTCGTCGGCGACCTTCAGAGCGCCGAAGAGCGTCGAGTACGGCTTCATGCCGAAGTCGGTCTGCGTGACGAGGGCGCTGCCGCGCAGGCGGCCGTCCGCGACGTCCAGCGCGAACGACAGCGGCCGCGTGATGCCGGCGAGCGTCAGCTCGCCGTCGACCTGGAAGCCGCGGGCCGCGAGCTTCACCGCGGTCGAGCGAAACGCGATCGGCTCGCCCCGCAGCACCTCGTCGTCGATCGTCTGCTCGATGTTCGCCATGTCGTCGTCGCCAAGGGATTGCATCCCGCCGCTTCCCTCGCGCACCCGCAACGAGGTGGGGTCGGCGGTGAGGGCCACGCTGCTCTCCGGCGCGACCGTGAGCGTTGCCTCCCACGCCGTCACGACGATGACGAGGTCGTGCCCGGCCTTGGCCGCCGCACCGGCGCGGCCGGTGTGCACGCTCAGCGTGCCGACGTCCGGGCCGAGCCTGTACCTACCCGCTGCGAGATCCACGCGCGGACCCTATGCATCCATAGACTCGATCGTCCACCCCGACACAGGAGATCGCCCATGGCCGTAGAGCTCGACCACCCGTTCTCGACGTCGAAGCCGCTCGACGAGAGCTTCGCGGCGGTCACCGACCTCGAGCGAGTGGTGCCGGCCGTGCAGGGAGGCTCGGTGCTCGAGCGGACGAGCGACGACGCGGTGAAGGCCGAGATCGTGGTCAAGATGGGCGCCATGTCGATGAAGTTCACCGGCACCGTCGAGGTCACCGAGAAGGCCGAGGCCGACCATCGCGCGGTCCTGACGGTGAAGTCCAGGGAGGCCGGCGGGCAGGGCCACGCCAACGCGACGGTGACGTTCACGCTGCAGGACGGCGGCGGAACGATCCACACCAACGCCCAGATCACCGGGAAGGCGGCGTCGATGGGCGAGGGCGTCGTGGCCGGCGTGCTCGACGCGCTGATCAAGGACTTCACGACGAGGCTGGGCGACATCTGAGCCGATGGCACGCGTGGTGATGCGCAAGGTCCGCCCGGGCGAGGTGCCCTTCGACGGCGGCACCGCGGTCCAGGAGGACGTCGACCGGCCCGCGTTCCGCGGCAACGGCCCCGACGACTACGTCTGCGTGGAGTGCGGCAACGTGCTGGCCGAGTCGATGCACGAGATGCAGATGACCTACAAGGTCCGCGTCAAGTGCGGGCGCTGCAAGACGGTCAACGTCTCGGCCACCGACGTGCACGACCCGAGCCTCAGGCGCCGCTGAGCGCCAGCAGCCGCGCGCGGTGGCGCGCGTACGCCGCCGCGCCGTCGCCGTCGACCGCCGCGATGCGGAGGACCGGCGGGAGGCCCATCGCCGGCGTCGCGAGGTCGCGCAGCGCGTCGTGGTAGGCGCGCTCGCGCTGGCGCCCGCCGAACCCGAAGCCCTTGGCGGCCAGCGCGCGGTCCAGGTCGTCGGTCCGCGCGCACCACTCGCGGCACAGCGCCGCGTGCTCGCCGAGGTCGAACCCGACCGCGGCGTCGGAGCGATACAGCTCGAGCGCGGCGAGCCGGAACGACGTGAAGTGCGCCGCGTCGTCGACCTCGATCACCGTCCCGGTCGGCTCGTGGACGAGATCCACGGGGAGCAGCAGGTTCTCGCGCGCGGCGTGCAGGACCGACACGTCGCCCCGCAGGCGCGCGTAGATCGCCTCGAGCTGCTCGATCGCCGCGATGACCGGCTTGACGATCGCCGGGTCGCGCCGCGCCTTGGCGACGCGCTCCAGCCCGACGTGGCCCTGCTCGCACAGCCAGTCGAACGTCGCGCTCTCCAGCACGATCCCGTCTGCAGCCGCCGCCCGCGCGAAGGCGGCGTGGACGTCGTCCGTCACTCGTGCGGGGCCGCGCCCACCGCCCCGCGCCACCCGCGTCGCAGCAGCTCGAGCGCGTTGCCGCCGGCGATCTTCGCCGCCACCTCGGGGCCGTAGCGAGTGGCGAGCGCGTCCTGGAGCTGGCGCATGCGGCCCAGGTGCTCGAGGCCGGGCAGCGCGGGCTTGATCCAGCCGTCGAGGTCGGAGCCGATGCCGGCGAAGTCGTGAGAGCCGGTGAGCCGCTCGATGCGGTCGATGTGCGCGCAGACGAGCTCGAAGCTGTCCTCGAACGTCTTGACCTTGCGCTTGGGCGGACCTTCGCTCGCCCAGTGCTCGCAGGCGATGACGCCCATGATGCCGCGGCGGCGCGCGATCTCGCGGATCGTCTCGTCGCGCAGGTTGTACTCGGCGGAGCTGTCGAAGCGGCACGCCATGTGCGACGCGATCACCGGGACGTTCGAGTCCAGCGTCGCGAAGGTCTCGTCGACCGCGCGGTCGCTCATGTGCGTGATGTCGACGAGCACGCCCTCGCGGGCCATCGCCGCCGCGGCGGCCCTGCCGAGCTCGGTCAGGCCCTGCTTGGGCTCGCCGAAGACCAGGCGATACAGCTTGTCGGGCATGAACGGCAGCGCCGGCGCGTTGGTCGCGATCTCGCGCCAGAACAGGTGCGCGAGCGTCACGTAGGCGACGCCGCGCTGCGCCAGCGTCGTGACGTTGGCGTCGATCTCCGCGGGCGTCGCGCCCAGCGCGAAGCCGCCCTCGATGCAGTGGACGATCGCGCTCTGCCCCGCCTCGATGGCGGCGTCGAGCGCGGCCGGGTCGCGCGCGACGGTCGCGCCCAGCGGCTCGCTCGCCACGTGCTTCTCGACGCTGTCGATCTGGTCGAGCACCGAGTCGATGTACCGCGTGCGCGGCGGCGCGCCGTAGGGCAGCTCGAGGTCCATCTCGTCGAACGGCGAGTAGAGGACCGACAGGATCGCGCCGACGTCGCCCTCGCGCATGCGCTCGACCGTGACGCTCGGGGTGTCGCCCGGGCCCTCGTAGTTGAACAGCCGCGAGAGCAGGTCGACGAGGATCGCCTTCCAGCGCCCGTCCGGGCGCCGCGCGCGCACCGCGGCGCGCGTATCGGCCCGCTCCTGCGGGACGACGTGCATCGGGTAGTGGGCGTGCAGGTCGACGAGCACCCGCGGGCGACTCTACGCCGCCGCGACGGCCCGAGCCACCCGTCTGCCGTCCGCCCGCGCATAGGCGCCGCTGGCCAGCGCCGCGGCGGTCAGCGCGGCGGCCGCGCCGAGCGCCATCCCGGCCCGCGGGCCGGCGACCTGCGCCAGCCAGCCGACCAGCGGCGCGCCGAACGGCGTCGAGCCCAGGAAGACGATGGAGTACAGCGCCATGACGCGGCCGCGCATCGCCGGCGCCACGGCGAGCTGCATCGTCGAGTTGACGCCGGCCGAGAAGGTCACGCTCACCGCGCCGAGCGGGACGAGCGCCGCGATCTGCAGCGGCAGCGACGGCGCGATCGCCGCGGCGAGCTCGAGCACGCCGAACCCGGTGGCGGCGACGACGAGCAGGCGCGGCGACACGCGCCCGCGGGCGCCCGCCGCAAGCGCGCCGGCGACCGAGCCGGCCGCCATCGCGGCGGTGAGCAGCGCGTAGGTCAGCGCGGTGCCGTGCCACGTCTGGCTGGCCAGCAGCGGCATCAGCACCTGGAAGTTGAACGACAGGGTGCCGACCAGCGCCATCATCCCGAGCGGGATCCACAGCGCCGGGGCGTGGCGCACGTGCGCCAGCGCGGCGCGCAGGTCGCCGCGCCCGCGCTCGGCGGGCGGCGCGACGCGCAGCGCTCCCGGGTCCATGCCGGCGAGCGCGACGAGCATCGCGACGAACGACAGCGCGTTGAAGGCGAAGCAGGTGCCGACGCCCGAGAGGGCGATGACGACGCCGGCGGTGGCCGGGCCGATGATGCGCGCGCTCTGGACGACCACCGAGTTCAGCGAGACCGCGTTGACGACGCGCTCGGGCCCGACGAGCTCGATGACGAAGCTCTGGCGCGTGGGGTTGTCGACGGCGTTGACCGATCCGCGGGCGAGGACGAGCGCGTAGACCATCCACGGCGCCACCGAGCCCGACTCGTAGAGCGCGAACAGCGTCAGCGCCGGGAGCGCCATGAGCGCCTGGGTGACCATCAGCACGCGGCGCTTGGGCAGGCGATCGGCGATCAGCCCGCCCCAGGCGCCGAAGAGCAGGATCGGCACGAACTGCAGCCCGGCGGTCAGGCCGACCGAGACGCCGCTGCCCGTGAGCTTCACGATCAGCCACATCTCGGCGACCATCTGCATCCAGTTGCCGGAGACCGAGACGATCTGGCCGGCGAAGTACCGGCGGTAGTTGGGGACGGCCAGCGAGGTGACGGAGCGGCGCAGCGCGCTCGTCACGCCGCGCAATCCCCTTCGAGGACGCGCTCGAGGATCGCGGCGGCGCGGTCGAGCGTCGCGCGGTCCTCCGCCGACAGCTCGCGCAGGCGGCGCGACAGGTAGGCGTCCTTGCGGGTGCGCACGCGCGCGACCAGCTCGCGCCCGCTCGGCGACAGGGCGACGAGGAACGAGCGGCCGTCCCCGGGATCGCGCGTGCGCGTGACGAGGCCCGCCTCCTCCAGGACCGCGATGACGCGCGTGGCGGTCGGGCGCCGGATGCGCTCGCGGTCGGCCAGCTCACTCGGGGTCAGCGGGCCGTGGCGATCGATCGTCGCCAGCGCGGCCGCCTGCGAGGGGCTGAGCTCCTCCCCCGCCTCCTGGCGCAGCCGCCGCGCGGTGCGCGCGACCGCCAGGCGCAGCCTGACGGCGAGATCGGCTTGCGAGCTGGTTCGCATTGCTAATTAGCATAGCAAACTAAGTTGGGAGCGCCGGTGCGACGCGCGCCCGCCGCGCGGTGATCCGCGCGGCAGCCGTCGCCGCCAGCAGCGCTATGGCGACCGGCACGGTCGACGGCAGCAGGTCGCCGTCGGTCGAGATCGCGTACTGCCCCAGGGCGAACGCTGTGGTCGCCACCGCGACGGCGGTCTGGCGCGACGGTCGGCGCGCGGCGACCGCCCCGGCCAGCGCCGCCACGAAGAAGTCGCCGTAGCCGATCGTCATGTGGCCGAGCACCGGCTGAGCGAAGTCGGGCAGCGGCCCGGGGCGCGCGTCCAGCAGCGCGGAGGTCGCCAGGCGGATCCCGCCGAGGTGCATCAGCGCGAGGTCGAGCGCGGCGACGAGCAGCGCGCCGATCGCCAGCCCGCGCAGGCGCGCGGTGGCGGCCAGCAGCGACCCGAGCGCGACGCAGCTGAGCATCACGAGCGTGAGCACGGCCAGCTCGCCGGCCACGCCCCCGTTCAACCCGGCCAGGGCGAGCAGGGGCACGGCGATCAGCGCGCGCGTCGGGCGCCCGCCGCGGGCGAACGCCGCGAGCGCCAACGCGCCGAGCAGCGGCACGACGATGCCCGCCACCGCCACCACGGCAAGGGCCAGCGACGGGTGCAGCGCGAGCGCGACGACGGTCGCCGCGAAGCTCGCCGGCGGGAGCGCGACGGCCCAGCTGTCTGGCAAGCGCAGGTCGACTCGCTGCGGGCGCCGCGGCAGCACGACGGTGAGCCCCTGGGCCACCGCCAGCGCGGTACACGAGGAGATGTCGACCGCTCCGTATCCGTGGAAGAGAGCGGGCATCTGGACGGGGTCGCGGGCTACCCGGTCCCCCGCCGCGCCAAAACGCGGGCGTTTTCGTCCGGCGGGCAGCGGGAAGGTCCGCCACACGATGCGCACCGACACTCAGACGCAACCCAGCGACATCCCCTCCCGCGGCTGGTGGGCGGTCCTCAAGCGGACGGCCGCGGAGTTCAAGGACGACAACCTCACCGACTGGGCGGCGGCCCTGACCTACTACACCGTGCTGGCCCTCTTCCCGGCGCTGCTGGCGCTCGTCGCACTCGTCGGCATCTTCGGCCAGTACCCGCAGACGACCAACGCGCTGATCGACGTCGTGCGCCAGGTCGCCGGCAACGACAGCGCATTGACCGGGCTGCAGGACACGATCAACGGCATCGTGCAGAACAAGGGCGGCGCGGGCGCGCTGCTCGGGCTCGGGCTCGCGGGCGCCGTGTGGTCGGCGTCGGGCTACATCGGCGCGTTCATGCGCGCGTCGAATGCGATCTACGAGGTCCCGGAGGGCAGGCCGTTCTGGAAGCTGCGCCCGCTGCAGGTGGTCGTCACGCTGGGGATGGTCGTGCTCGTCGCGCTCGTGCTCGTCGCGCTCGTGGTCACCGGCCCGCTGGCCGGGGCGGTCGGCTCCAAGGTCGGCCTCGGCTCGGCCGGCGTGACCGCCTACCAGATCGCCAAGTGGCCACTCATGGCCGCCGTCGTGCTCGCGCTGCTCGCGCTGCTCTACTACGTCGCCCCGAACGCTCGGCTGCCGCGGATCCAGTGGCTGAGCCCGGGCGCCATCGTCGCGCTGGTGATCTGGGTGCTCGCCTCGGCCGCGTTCGGCTTCTACGTGGCCAACTTCGGTTCCTACAACAAGACCTACGGCACGCTCGGCGGGGCCATCTCGCTGCTCGTCTGGCTGTGGATCACGAACCTCGCCGTCCTCTTCGGCCAGGAGCTCAACGCCGAGATCGAGCGCGAGCGCGAGCTCACCGCGGGCCTGCCCGCCGAGCGCGACCTGCAGCTCGAGCCGCGCGGCGTCCCGACGGACGCGAAGCCCGCGAGCGCACGCTTCTCGCGCTTCCGGCGCCGGCGCGTCTCCGCCGGCTGACCGCATGCGCGTGACCGCGCCGAGCGGTTGCGTGCCGAGGTTGTCCGGTACTAAACGAAAGGCGATTGGCATGGCCGCGGCCGCCAGCGGACGATCGCCGGCATGTCCAGCGGCGAGCTCAGCGGCTCGAACCCGACCGTCCTGCGCGGGCGCGTGCGGTCGGCGCAGCGTCGTTCGCTGCGGCGCGCCGTCGATCTCGGCGTCGCGGCCGTCGCGCTCGTCGCGCTCGCCCCGGTCTGCGCGCTGATCGCCGTGGCGATCGTGCTCGAGGGCGGCGGCGGCGTGATCTTCACGCAGGCGCGCGTCGGCAGGGGCGGGCGCCTGTTCTCGATCCTGAAGTTCCGCACGATGGTCAGCGGCTGCGCCGAGTCCGTGGACCGCGACGCGCCGCTGGCCCAGCGCCGCGACGACCCGCGCTGCACGCGCGTGGGCCGCGTGCTGCGGCGCACCCACCTCGACGAGCTGCCCCAACTGCTCAACGTGCTGGCCGGCGACATGACGCTCGTCGGGCCGCGCCCGCTCGTGCCCGCCGAGGACGTGATCGTCAGCCGCGCGTGGGCGCAGCGGCGCGACGAGCAGCCCGGGCTCACCGGCGCGTGGCAGGTGCTGCGCTCCGAGCAGCGCACCGTGGCCGAGCTCGTCGCGCTCGATCGCGCCTACCTCGCGCGGCGCTCGACGTGGCGCGACCTGGTCGTGCTCGTGCGCACGCTGGGCTGCATCGCGCGCGGCGCCGGGCGCTGATCACACCCCGAGGGCCGTGCGGCGCACGGCCGCCTTCAGCCCGGGCGGCGGCCAGCCGGCGCGCCCGCCGCAGACCATCGTCACCTCCGGCGCGACAGCGCCATCGCCGGCGGGCACGATGAGGTCCATCGCGGCCAGCGCGTCGACGATCTGCAGCTGATGGTCGTCGACGTGCTCGCCGAGGTGCCGGCGCCGCGCCATGACCAGCGGGCGCTGGCCGGCGCGCAGGGCGTCGACGATCGTCGCGACCCCGGCGTGGGTGATGACGAGGCTCGCCTCGCTCATCAGCTCCTGCATCTCGGCGGGCGCGAGCCAGCGCCGCCAGCGCACGGAGCGCCCCGACGGCAGGCGCGGTGTGTGGCCGTGCTGGACGACCAGCTCGCGGCCCGCCGCGAGGACGATCGCGGAGCGCACGAGGCGCTCGAACGGCTGGTGATGCGTGCCGACGGTCGCGAAGATCAATAGACCGTCCCCACGTAGCGTGCGCGCCGATAGCGCGCGACGAGCTCGGGCCACTGCACGTAGAAGTCGTGCGCGACGGGCTCCACCAGGCGCCCGGTGAGCGACGGCTCGCGGACGCGCGAGAGGCACTCGACGTAGACCACGCGGCAGCCGAGCAGCCGGCCGACGTAGCAGAACGGCACGGCGATCCCGGCCCCGGTGGTGACGATCGTCCGCGGGCGGTGCCTGCGCACGAGCCGCCAGGCCAGCACGACGTTGCGCGCGAGGTTGCTCGCGCTGCGGTTCGTCGGGCCGTGGGCGAAGGCGACCCGGCGGCCGGCGAGCAGCGCGCGCGCCTGCGGCGAGTCGAAGGTCACCCACTGCTGGCCCTCGGGCGGCCAGCCGGCGCACAGCTCGGCGAGCTCGCTCAGATGGCCGCCGCCCGACGCCACGAGCAGGCACCGCGAGGTGGACCGCCTGGACCGGGTCATACCGGACCAACGGCCGCGATCGGGCCCGCTTTGCACAGGATCGTCGAGCGCTCGAAGGGACCTGCGCGCCGCCCCGCGCCGTAGTCACGGTCGTGGAGCTCGACCGTCGCGCCTTCATCGGCCTCGGCCTCGCGGGCCTGCCGGCGCTCGCGGGGATGCGATTGGCGGCGCGGCCCGGAGCGCGCGCGCTGGCGACCGCCGACACCGAGGCGCACGTCGTCGTGGTCGCGCTGGACAGCGGCCGCGTGCAGCGCCGGCTGTCCACCGCGGAGGACCCGCGCAGCATCGAGAGCGGCGCGGGCGGGCACGTCGTCGTCGCCCACCCGGCGGCCGGCGCCGTCTCGCTGCTGACCGTGCGCCCGGCGCGCGTGCGGCGCGTGCTGCGCGGGCTCGGCGCGCCGCGCTACACCGCGATCGCACCCGACGGCGCCCACGCGTTCGTGACCGACGGCGAGCGCGGCGAGGTGGTCGTGATCGACCTGCGGCGCGGGCGGATCGTCGGGGGCGTCGAGGTCGGCGCCGGTGCGCGCCACGTCACGCTGGACCCCGCCGGGCGCACGCTGTGGGCGGCGCTGGGCTCGAGCGCGGCGGCGATCGCCGTGGTCGACGTGTCCGAGCCGGCGCGGCCGCGCCTGCGCCGCCGCGTGCGCCCGCCGTTCCTCGCCCACGACGTCGCCTTCTCGCCCAGCGGCCGGCGCGTGTGGGTGACCGCGGGGCGCGAGCGCCGGCTGGCCGTCCTCCCCGCCGGCGGCGCCGGGCGCGCCGTGCTCCTCGGCGCCGACGCGGCGCCCCAGCACGTCAGCTTCGGCCGCGGCGTGGCCTTCGTGGCCAGCGGCGACGGCGCGAGCGTTCGGGCCCACGACCTCGCCGACGGGCGCGTGCGGCGGGTCGCGCGCGTGCCCTACGGCTCCTACAACGTGCAGGCCGGCGCGGGGGCCGTGGTGACCCCGTCGCTGTCGCGCGGGACGCTGACCGTGCTCGACCGCGCGGGCCGCGTCAGCCGCGAGCTGCAGATCGCGCGGGCTGCACACGACGCGTGCATTGTGCGCTAATCGGTGTTATTCGGGAGCCGAACGGGTAGGCACCGGGCGTCGACGACAGGAGGGAAGCCCGTGCCACCCATTCAGCTCACGGTCCAGCGTCCCGACTTCGACACCGTCCATATCAGCCTCCAGGGCTCGCTGGACCTTGCGCGCGCGTACGACTTCGACGACGAGATGCGTCGGATCGAGCGCACGGCGCCGGGCCGACTGCTGCTCGACCTGCGCGAGCTGGACTTCCTCGACACGGCCGGGGTTTCGCGCCTGGTCGCCGTGCGCCGCCGCTGCCGGCGCGCGGGTCGGCGGCTCGTCCTCGTGCGCGGATCGCGCTCCGTCCAGCAGCTCTTCGCGCTGATGTCGCTGGACGAGCAGTTCGAGCTCGTCGGCGATCCGGCGGAGCTGCTCGCCGCGGCCTGAGGGCTCTGCGTCCCGCGCCTTCAGCGCTGCCACGGCAGCGCGGTCGGTTGCTGCGGCGTGAGCACGACGGACCCCTGCCAGCTGACGAACGACGCGCCGGGCAGGTAGGAGGCATCGAGTAAGCCGCGATGCAGCGCTGTGACCTCGATGCGGTAGTCGCTGGGCCGACTGTGACCGCACGGTGAAGCTTGGCGGACACATTGTGGTCTCGACGGAAGACGACGTCCTGTGATTCGATCACTGGTCGTCGAGCGCGCACGGGCGCGCCGCTGCGATCGAAGGAGGTGACGATGAACGTCGAGACGGTCGAGCGGCCGATCGAGCCGCTGTCGGCCATCATGAAGGGCGCCTAACCGGCGCGCGGGGTCGCCCCTCGTCAAGGTGCGGCCCCGCTACCGTTTGGCTGTGGCTTCCTCGGATGCCGTCGACGCGAGTGCGCTCAAGGCGTTGGGGCATCCGTTGCGCATGCGCATCCTGACGTTCATCAGCGAGCGCAGCGAGGCGAGCCCGGTCGAGATGTCGCGCGCGCTCGACCAGCCGCTCGCGACGATCAGCCACCACACGCGGGTGCTGCGCGACAGCGGGTACATCGAGCTCTCGCGAACCGAGCCGCGCCGCGGTGCGATAGAGCACTACTACCGGGCGGCCGCGCCCGCCTTTCTCGACGATGAGCACTGGGCGCTCCTCCCGGCCCCGGCGCGTCGTCGGGTCTCGGCCCAGTTGTTCCGTCAGGTCTTCAAGGAAGCCGCCGCCGCCGGTCAGCGCGGAGGCTTCGACGCCGCCGGCGCGCACATCGCCCGGTCACCGCTCGACCTCGACGGGCGCGGCTGGCGCGAGTTGTCCGGGGCCGTGCTCGCGCTGCTCCGGCGGGCCGAGGCGATCGAGGAGCGCAGCGACAGACGGCGCGCTCGAGGCCGCGCCGACGGCGAGGGTTCCTGCCCCTCGCGGCTCGCCATCCTGCACTTCGCGACCGGGGAACCGCCGGGCTCGCGACCGCCGCGCATCCCCTGATCAGCGCGTGCCGAGCGTCGCCGGGCGGCGCTTGGCGCCGCGCGCGGCCAGCGCCTCGTAGACCTCGGCGGTGCGGCGGGCGACGTCGGACCAGTCGAAGCGCGCGACGTGCGCCGAGGCCTCGGTGACCAGGCGGAAGCGCAGCGCCGGGTTGGCCAGCACCCACTCCATCATCTGCGCCAGCGAGCGCGGGTCGCGCGAGCGGAAGCGCAGGCCGACGTCCTCGTTGGGGACGACCTCGCGCAGGCCGCCGGTGTCGGCGACGATGCACGGGCAGCCGCTCGCCATCGCCTCCAGCGCGACGAGGCCGAACGGCTCGTAGATCGAGGGCACCACGCACAGGTCGGCGATCCGGTACAGCGAGCGCAGCACGTCGTCGCCGATCCAGCCCATGAAGCTGCCGTGGCGCTCGAGCCCGAGTCGGCGCGCCTGCGCCTTGAGCTCGGCCTCGTGCGTGCCCGAGCCGGCGACGAGGAAGCGCACGCCGTCGAGGCGCTCGATCACGCGCGGCAGCGCGTCCAGGGCGATCTGGAAGCCCTTCTCGTACACGAGGCGGCCGATGAGCAGCACGAGCTTCTCGGTCGGGTCGGCGAAGCGCGCGCGCAGCGCGGCGAGGCCGTCGACCGGCGCGAGGTCGAGCGGGTCGATCCCGTTCGGGATGACCTCGACCTTCGCCTCGTCGATGCCGTAGATGTCGGCCACGTGACCCTGCATGTAGTGGCTGCAGACGACGACGCCCTCGGCGCGGCGCGCCATCCAGCGCTCGACGCCGTGGATGAAGCTCTGCGGGGGCTTGTCGACCCAGCCCTGGTGGCGGCCGTACTCGGTGGCGTGGATCGTCGTCAGGTAGGGCCGCCGCGCCTCGCGCGCAAGGGCGGCCGCCGCGCGCGCGACGAGCCAGTCGTGGCCGTGGACGACGTCGAAGTCGTAGCGGGCGGTCAGCGCGCGCCCGGCCGCGACCATGTGCTCGTTCATCGCCTCGACCCACGTGACGAACTCGTCGAGCTCGCGCGGCATGGCGGGCTCGGGCATGCGGTGCACGCGCACCCCGGCGCGCACCTCCTCGGGCAGGTCGCGTTCGCGCCCGCGGGTCAGGACGTGGACGGCGAAGCCTTGCTCGACGAGGCCCTCGGAGAGCTTGCGCACGTGGCGCGCCAGCCCACCCGCGACGATCGGCGGGTACTCCCAGGAGAGGATGAGGATGCGCCGGACCACGCGCGCTGGGCAGCCTACCTACGCAGTGCAACGCCGGTCGCAGGTGCGATGACGGTTCTGTCCCGCTTTGCCCACCCGAAACGGGACAAGATCGTGCGTCTCGACACAATCTCGACCGCCGAACGTACTTTCGGAAGACGATCACGCTGGGGGCGAAGGTGGAAAGGGGCGAGGAGATGGCAACGGGGGGCTCGCGATGAGCGCGACGACGACGCCGATCGCGGCGCAGGCGCTTGCAGCGTCGCCCGCGCCAGCCGCCGAGGCCGCTGCGCCGCGGCCGGCCGCCTGGGATCGCCTCGAGACCCAGATCAAGTGGTACGGGTCCCACGCGCGCTCCAACAAGCGCTGGTACATGCGCATCAAGCTCGTGCAGATCGTCTCCGCGGCGGTCATCCCGGTCATCGCCGCCGCCGACCTGGCGGTCTGGGTCGCGGGCGCGCTCGGCGCGCTGGTCGTCGTGCTCGAGAGCGTCCAGCAGCTCTTCCAGTTCCACTCCAACTGGACGAGCTACCGATCGACGTCCGAGGCGCTCAAGCACGAGAAGTACCTGTACGTCGCCAACGCGGGCGCCTACGCGACCGCGAAGGACCCGGCGGCGCTGCTGGCCGAGCGCATCGAGGGCCGCGTCTCCCAAGAGCATGCGGCGTGGGCCTCCGAGCAGCAGCACCCGCAGAAGAGCAGCCAGGAGCAGTAGATGGCGGAGCGCATCTTCATCAGCTACCGGCGCGAGGACTCGCGCGGCTACGCCGGCCGCCTGCAGGGCGACCTCTCGCGTCGCTACACCAACGAGGCGGTCTTCCGCGACATCGAGATCCCGCCCGGCGTCGACTTCGCCCAGCACATCTACGGGCTCATCGACCACTGCAACGTCGTGCTCGTGATGATCGGCAACGGCTGGCTCGACGCGCGCGACAGCAACGGCGCGCGCCGGATCGACAAGGACGAGGACTGGGTGCGCCTGGAGATCGAGCGCGCGCTGGCGCGCACGGACGTCGAGGTCATCCCGGTGCTCGTCGACGGCGCGCGGCTGCCGCCGCGCGAGGAGCTGCCCCCCACCCTGGCGCCGCTGCGCCGGCTCAACGCCTTCGAGCTGTCCGACCGCCGCTGGGACTACGACGTCAACGAGCTGGGCCGCTACCTCGACGCCGCGCTGAAGGGCACCAGCGCGATGCACCCGAGCGTCGCGCCGCCCCCGCCGGCGCAGTCCGCACAGCCCGCGGAGCCCGACCGCACCGGCCTCGCGGTCGTGGCCGCCGCGGCGGCCGCGCTCCTGACCGCGTTCCCCGCCGACCTCATCGCTCGCAACAGCGTCCACCGCTCGCCGCTGAACCGCGACGACCTGACCACGGTCAGCGACTTCGTGCTCCAGAAGGCGATCTACTTCGGCATCATCGGCGCAATCGCGGCGCTGCTCGTCGGGCTGCTGTCGCAGCGCTCGCGCCAGCCGCTCGTGTCATGCGTGCTCGGGCTCGGCGCGGGGATCCTCGCGGGCGCGATCTACGCCGGCGCCTACTCGGTGACCTATCTCTCGGCGGAGACGAGCAAGTCGTCGAGCGCGGCGATCGGGCTGATCGGCGCCGGCGCCTTCCTCGGCTGGGCGTTCGCCGCCGACCGCCCGGGATCGCGCCTGGAGGCGTCGTGTGCCGGCCTGGCCGGCGGGCTGCTCGCGGCGGCCATGATCGGCGCCCTGCACGCCTCGTACACGAGCGACGGCAAGCAGCGCGTCATCCAGGCCGTCGCCGTGGCGATCATCGTGGTGGTGGCCGGCTTCGTCGGCCTGCGCAGCACCCGCGCGGTCGGAGGCGAGCTGCTCACGCGCGCTCGAGCAGCGCCACCGGCCATGAACCGCTGAGCACCGGGCTCCAGCGGCCGGGCACCGGGACCTCGGTGCTCGCGCCGGCGCGCACCGGCACGACGACGAGCACCTCGTCGCCGCGCAGGTAGGCGCACACGTCGGGACCCGCCTCGACGGGCGCGTAGGAACCGGCGAAGGCGGCCGGCCGCCGCGCGCGCAGCGCCAGCGCGCGGCGGATGAGGTCGAGCTTGCGCTCGCCGTAGTCGCGCGGCGGCGCGCCCGAGGACAGGTGGACGAGCGCCGCGCGCCGCGCGTCCCAGTCGACCGGCCGGCGGTTGTCGGGGTCGACGAGGCTGAGCGCCTCGAGCTCGTCGCCCTGGTAGACGTCGGGGACGCCCGGGCAGGTCAGCTTGAGCAGGAGCTGGCCGAGCGCGGCGCGGCGGCCCTCGTCGGCCACGCGCGCAGCGAGCGCCTCGAAGCCCTCCGGCGGGCGCTGCGCCAGCGCCCCCGCGAAGCGCCGGGCGTGCGCCTCGTAGGCCTCGTCGGGCGCCGCCCAGCTCGTGCGCAGCTTGGCCTCGCGCAGCGCCTTCTCGACGTAGGCCTCCAGGCGCGCGGGCTCGATCGGCCAGCAGCCGGCGAGCGTCTGCAGCGCGAGGTAGGCGCAGTGATCGTCGGGCGCGTCGGCCTGCGCGACCCAGCGCGCGGCCAGCTCGGCCCACTCGCCGGCCATCGTGCTCAGGGCGCCGATGCGCGCGCGTACGTCGCCCGAGCGCTTGGTGTCGTGCGTCTGGGTGACGAGCAGGCCGCGCGGGAAGCGCTCGGCGCGCTGCTCGTTGCGCGCGTGGAACTCGTCGACGCTCAGCCCGAAGCGCGCCGGGTCGCCGCCGACCTCGTTGAGCGCGAGCAGCCGCAGGTGGCGATAGAAGGCGGTGTCCTCGACGCCCTTGGCGGTGACCGGCGGCGAGGTCTGCTGGAAGCGCGTGACGAGCTCGTCGTGGCCGCGCTCGCGCAGCGCGAGGACGTCGGCCAGGCGGCCGCCGGCCGCCGCCGCGATCGCCTCGAGGTCGGCCCGCTCGACGCGGCCCGACCACGGCTCGACGTAGGTGCGATAGACCGGCAGCGCGGCCAGGGCCTCAGCGAGGTCGTCGACGTCGAGCAGCGTGCGCAGGCGCTCGACCTCGCGCGCGAAGGTCGTCGTCGCCTGCTGCACCTGCGCGGCCATCGCCACGTCCTCGAAGCGCTCGCCGGCGTGCGGCAGCTGCGCCAGCGCGTCGCCGCCCGCCGGATCGACGAAGAGCGCCGCGGCGTCGTTGAGGAACTCGTAGCCGACCGTCCCTTCGACGGGCCAGTCGCGCAGCACCTCGTGCGGGTGCAGGATCTTCTCGACCCAGACGTGCCGGGCGCCGGCCTCGCGCAGCCTGCGCAGGTACCCGGCGGGGTCGGCGAGGCCGTCGGGGTGGTCGACGCGCAGCCCGTCGACGACGCCGTCGCGCACGAGCTCGAGCACCTTGCCGTGCACGAGCTCGAAGACCTCCGGGTCCTCGACGCGCACGGCTGCGAGGTCGTCGATGTCGAAGAAGCGCCGGTACCAGCCGTCGGCGGGGTCGTAGTCGAAGACCCGCGCACGCTCGCGCTCGTCGGCCCACCAGCGGTTCTCGTCGGAGACGCCCATGTGGTTGGGCACGATGTCGAGCACGATGCGCAGGCCCTCGCCGGCCAGCGCCCGCAGCGCGGCCTCGCCGCCGAGCGCGTCGGACACGCGCGTCGGGTCGACGACGTCGTAGCCGTGCGTGGAGCCCGCACGCGCCTGCAGCGACGGCGACAGGTATAGGTGCGAGACGCCGAGCTCGCGCAGGTAGGGCACGAGCGCGCGAACCGCGGCGAAGTCCTGCTCGGGCGAGAGCTGCAGCCGGTACGTCGCGATCATCGGACGCGGCGCAGCAGCCGCATCGACCGCGCGTGCACGAGGATCTCGCCGCGCGAGGGCCACGCCTGCGAGCCCGGCTCGAGCTGTGGCTCGAAGGTGCTCAGCTCGTGCGCCCACTCACCGCCGAAGCGCCGCGCCGGCAGCGTGAACGTCGTGTCCTCGAAGTGGGCGTTGAACAGCAGCAGGAACGAGTCGTCCTCGATCGGCTCGCCGTGCGTCGTGCGGTCCATGATCTCCTGGCCGTTGAGGAAGACGCCGAGCACGTGGGCGCCCGACTGCTGCCAGTCGCGCTGGGTCATGCGCCGCCCGTCGGGACGGAACCACCAGACGTCGGGCAGTCCCGATCCCTCGCGCTCGCGCCCGGCCAGGAACTTGCCGCGATGGAAGACCGGGTGGGCCTTGCGCAGCGCGATCAGGCGCTCGGTGAACTCGAGGTGCTCGCCCTGCCCCTCGCGCAGGCCCCACTCGTACCAGGACAGCTCGTTGTCCTGACACCAGGCGTTGTTGTTGCCTTTCTGGCTGCGCGACAGCTCATCGCCGCCGAGGACCATCGGCACGCCCTGCGACAGCAGCAGCGTGGCGAGGAAGTTGCGCTGCTGGCGCCAGCGCAGGGCCACGATCTCGGGGTCGTCGGTCTCCCCCTCCACGCCGCAGTTCCACGAGCGGTTGTCGTCGGTGCCGTCGCGGTTGCCCTCGCCGTTGGCCTCGTTGTGCTTCTCGTTGTAGGTGACGAGGTCGCGCAGCGTGAAGCCGTCGTGGGCGGTGACGAAGTTGATCGAGGCGAACGGCTGGCGCCCGTCGGACTCGTACAGGTCGCTTGACCCGGTGAAGCGCGACGCGAACTCCCCCACGCTCGCCTGCGCGCGCCAGAAGTCGCGCACGACGTCGCGGTAGATGCCGTTCCACTCGCTCCACAGCACCGGGAAGTTGCCGACCTGGTAGCCGCCGGGGCCGACGTCCCACGGCTCGGCGATGAGCTTGACCTGCGACAGGATCGGGTCCTGGTGGATCGTGTCGAAGAAGGCGCTGAGGCGATCGACGTCGTAGAGCTCGCGCGCCAGCGCGCTGGCGAGGTCGAAGCGGAAGCCGTCGACGTGGCACTCGCTGACCCAGTAGCGCAGCGAGTCCATGATCAGGCGCAGGACCGCGGGGTTGCGCGCGTCGAGCGTGTTGCCGGTACCCGTGTAGTCCATGTAGTGGCGCTCGTCGTCGGGCACGAGGCGGTAGTAGCTCGAGTTGTCGACGCCGCGGAAGGAGAGCATCGGGCCGAGGTGGTTGCCCTCGGCGGTGTGGTTGTAGACGACGTCGAGGATCACCTCGATGCCGGCGCGGTGCAGCGCCTTGACCATGCCCTTGAACTCGCGCAGCTGCTCGCCGCGCCGGCCGGTGGCGGCGTACTCGCTGTGCGGCGCGAGGTAGCCGATCGAGCTGTAGCCCCAGTAGTTGGTCAGCCCGCGGTCGTGCAGGAACGACTCGTCGGCGATGTGGTGGATCGGCAGCAGCTCGACGGCGGTGACGCCGAGGCGCCTGAGGTAGGCCAGCGCCTCGTCGGAGGCCAGGCCCGCGTAGGTGCCCTTGAGGTCGTCGCGCACCGCGGGGTGGCGCTTGGTGTAGCCGCGCACGTGGGTCTCGTAGATGACCGTCTCGTTCCACGGCGTGCGCGGGCGGATGTCGCCCTCCCAGTCGAAGCCCTGGTCGACGACGACGCTCTTGGGGATCGCCTCGGCGTCGTCCTCGTCGTCGGGCTCGAGATCGGCGTCGGGCGTGTCGTCGGGCGTGTAGGGCAGGACGTTGGCGGCGTCCCAGCGGACGTTGCCGTCGATCGCCTTGGCGTAGGGGTCGATGAGGAGCTTCACCGGGTTGAAGCGATGGCCCTCGTCGGGCGCGTAGGGGCCGTGGACGCGGTAGCCGTAGCGCTGGCCGGGGCCGACGCCCGGCAGGTAGCAGTGCCAGTTGTGCGCGGTCTGCTCGACGACCTCGACGCGCTCCTCCTCGCCGTCCTCGTCGAACAGGCACAGCTCGACGCGCTCGGCGTTCTCGGAGAACAGCGAGAAGTTCGTCCCCGAGCCGTCCCACTTGGCGCCGAGGGGGAACGGCGCGCCCGGCCAGGCCTCGCGGCTCATGCGGCGATCAGCGCTCCAGCGCACGCCGGCAGGCGCACGCCGCCACGGTCCAGCTGGGCCTTGTGCGTGGCCAGGCGCAGCTCGCGCCCGGCGACCGGGACGGTGCGCGCGCCGCCGGCGAAGTTGCAGGCCAGCTCGAAGGCGCCGCGGCGCACGCGCAGCCAGCCGTCGTCCTCGGAGAGCTCGATGGCATCGACGCCCGGCGGCAGCGCGCGGCGGGCGCGCAGCAGGGCCGCGTACAGCGCGCGCAGCTTCGTGCTGCCGCGGCCGGTGAGCTTGGAGCGCTCGAAGGTCGCCGGATCCTGCGGATCGGGCACCTCCTCGCCGGCGAACTCCGCGAACGCGGCGAACTCCTGACGGCGCCCCTCGCGGGTCGCGTCGGCCATGCGCTTGTCGATGTGATCGGAGAAGAACTGGAACGGCGCGCGCTCGCCGTGCTCCTCGCCCATGAAGAGCATCGGTGTGAAGGGTGCCAGCAACGTGCAGAACGCGGCCAGCGGGCGCACCCTGGCCGGCAGCCGATCTCCGAGCGCGCGGTTGCCGACCTGGTCGTGGTTCTGGCAGAAGACGACGAACTGCTCGGGCGGACGGTCGTCGGCGCGCGCGCCGAAGCGCCGGCGGCGGAAGGTCGAGTAGCCGCCGTCGTGGACGTGCGGGCGGTGAAAGGCCTTGGCGAGCTGGGCGACCTGCCCGAACTCCTCGTACCAGCCGTCGCGCTCGCCGGTGAGCAGCGCGCGCAGCGCGTGGTGGAAGTCGTCGGCCCAGGCGGCGTCGTGGCCGTAGCCGCCCTGGCGCGCCGGGCGCACGACCTTCGGGTCGTTCAGCCCGCTCTCGGCGATGACCAGCGCGCGGCGGCTCGCGGCGTGGACGCGATCGGCCAGCTCGCGCAGGACGTGGCGCGCGCCCTCGTCGTGGATCGCGTGGATCGCGTCGACGCGCAGCCCGTCGAGGTGGAAGTCGGCGATCCAGCCGGTCGCGCTCTGCAGCGCCCACTCGCGCACGGGGTCCGACAGCTCGCCGTCGTAGTTGACCGCCTTGCCCCACGGCGTCTGGTGACGATCGGTGAAGTACGGCCCGAAGGCCTCGAGGGCCTTGACGCCGCTTGCGCCGACGTGGTTGTAGACGACGTCGAGGATCACGCCGACGCCGGCCGCGTGGGCGGCGTCGACGAGGCGCTGCAGGCCGAGCGGGCCGCCGTAGGCCGAGTGGGCGGCGGACAGGTAGACGCCGTCGTAGCCCCAGCCGTGGTGGCCGGGGAACTCGGCGATCGGCATGAGCTCGACGTGGGTGACACCCAGCTCGGCCAGCGCCGGCAGCTTGGCCGCCGCCGCCGCGAAGGTCCCCTCGGCGGTGAACGTCCCGACGTGCAGCTCGTAGAGCACGGCGTCGCGCAGCCGCGCGGGCCGGAAGCGCCGGTCGGTCCACGCGAACGCGCGCGGGTCGACGACCCGCGACGGCCCGCGCAGGCCCTCGGGCTGGTGGCGCGAGGCCGGATCGGGCTGGCGCTGGCCGTCGAGCACGAGCCAGTAGTCGTCGCCGGCCGCCGCCGGCACGCGCGCGCTGCGCACGCCGTGGCCCTCCTCGGTCAGCTCGTGCTCGGCGCCGCCGACGTGCACCGCGATCCGCGCGGGCGCCGGCGCCCACGCGCGGAACTCCACGAGCCCGTCGTCGAGCACGGTCGCGCCGAAGCGGCGCTCCCACGGGAAGTGCGCGCACACCCGCCGGACCGTACCCATACCGCGGGCGCGGCTATCGCCCGGTGACGACGGTGAAGGCCAGCCGGCGGGGCGCCGAGCGGTTGCCGGCGGCGTCCGCGGCGCGCAGGACGAGGCGGTAGCGGCCGGCGCGGAGCGGACGCCCGCGCAGGCGCGCGCGGAAGGTCAGGCGGTGCGCCCCGGCGCTCGTCGCGCGCCGGATGGGGCGGGGCAGCGCGCGGTAGCGGTTGCCGGCGCCGGCGCGCTCTATGGCGATCGTCAGGACGCCGCGCTCGGACAGCGCGTAGCCGGGGCCACGGCCGGCGATGCCCCACGCCGCGGTGCGCCCGCCGGACGGATCGAAGGTCTGCACGCGGTCGTTGCCGGTGTCGGCGACGGCGACGCCGCCCGCAGGGTCGTCGGCCACCGCCGCCAGCGCGCGGGTGAAGCCGAAGTCGCCGACCTCGGTGCCGAACTGCCCCCACGTGCGCAAGAAGGCGAGCGTCGCGAAGTCGAACGCCTGGACGCGATGGTTGTTGTTGTCGGCGACGTAGAGCTGGCGCGGGTCGCGCGCGTCGACGCCGACGTCGTAGGGGAAGCGGAACTGGCCGTCGGCCGTCCCGTAGGTGCCGATCTGGCGCACGTAGGCGCCGTCGGGCAGGTACTCGACGACGCGGTGGTTGTCGTCGTCGGCGACGAGCACGTGCTCGGTGCGGGGATCGACGGCGACGCCTTGGGGGTAGTTGAGGCGGTCGTTGAACGCGGGGTCGGCGCAGGTGCCGGCCGAGCAGCCGCCGTGGCTGCCCCACTGCGCGGTGGGCGTGGGGACGGCCACCACGTCGCCCGCAGTCGCTGCCGGTGCACGCGAGCGCGCTGCCGGCGCAGGCAGCCGTGACGGAGAACGACGGAGCACGACCGCGAGCGAGCGGCGACCATGCTCGTGCGGTACCCGCTCAGCTGAGCTCGTCCACCAGGTCGGCCACGGAGTCCACGATGCTCGATGGCCGGAAGGGGAAGCGATCGGCCATCTCGGGCGTCGTCACGCCGCTGAGCACGAGGACCGTGTGCAGCCCGGCCTCGAGGCCGGAGACGACGTCGGTGTCCATGCGATCCCCGATCATGGCGGTCGTCTCGGAGTGCGCGTCGATCGCGTTCAGCGCGGAGCGCATCATCAGCGGGTTGGGCTTGCCGACGAAGTAGGGCTCGACGTCGGTGGCGCGACTGATGAGCGCGGCCACCGCGCCGGTTGCGGGCAGCGGGCCGTCCTGCGACGGGCCGCTCGGGTCGGGGTTGGTCGCGATGAAGCGCGCGCCGTTGGCGATCAGGCGGATCGCCTGCGTGATGCGCCCGAAGCTGTAGATGCGCGTCTCGCCGAGCACGACGTAGTCGGGATCGCGCTCGGTGAGCGTGTACCCGGCCTCGTGCAGCGCCGTCGTGATCCCGGCCTCGCCGATGACGAAGGCCGACCCGCCGGGCCGCTGTTCCTGCAGGAAGCTCGCGGTGGCCAGCGCGGAGGTGTAGATCGACTCCTCGGGGACCTCGAGGCCGCTGGCGCGCAGGCGCGCCGACAGGTCGCGGCGGGTGTAGATCGAGTTGTTGGTGAGCACGAGGAACGGCAGCCCGAGCTCGCGCAGGCGGCCCAGGAATCGGTCTGCGCCGGGGATCGCTTGCTCCTCGTGCACGAGCACGCCGTCCATGTCCATCAGCCAGGAGCGGATCTCGCGGCGCGGCACCGCCTGCAGACTAGCCGCGCAGGAACCGCGGAGCCCGCTCGATACGCTCGGTGCCGTGGCGCCGACGGCCGAGCTCACAGCGCAGCCCGTGACCGAGCGCGTGTCGACGCTCGAGCTGTTCTTCGACCTCGTCTTCGTCTTCACCGTCACGCAGCTCACGGCGGTGCTGACCCATGAGCTGCGCTGGCGCGCGCTGGCCCACGTCATGCTCATCCTCGGCCTGGTCTGGTGGATGTACGCGGGCTACGCGTGGCTGACCAATGCCGTCTCCACGCGCGGCGTCGCGCGCCGCGCGGTGCTGCTGGGCGGCATGGCCGGCTACCTGATCCTCGCGCTCGCCATCCCCGACGCGTTCGACGGCAGCGGGCTGGCCTTCGGGCTGGCCTACGCCGTCGTGGTCGTCGTCCACTCGACCCTCTACATGCGCCTGGCGTCGGATCGCTCCGCCGAGGCGATCCGCGGGATCGTCCCCTTCAACCTGTTCGCGGCGACGCTCGTGATCGCGGGCGGCGCGCTGGGCGGCACGCCCGAGACCGTGCTGTGGACGGTCGCCGTCGTGCTCGAGTGGATCACCCCGCGGCTGGCCGGGCGCGGCGAGAGCCAGCAGGAGTTCGAGATCGCGCCCGCGCACTTCGTCGAGCGCCATGGCCTCGTGATCATCGTCGCCATCGGCGAGTCGGTCGTGGCGATCGGCATCGGCGCCGCCGGCCTGGCGGTCGACGCCGAGCTCGCGCTGGTCGCGGTCCTCGGGCTGCTGCTGTCGGCCGGGCTGTGGTGGGCCTACTTCGGCGCCGACGACGACGAGCAGGCGGAGGCAGCGCTGACGCGCGCGCCGGCGCCCGTGCGCCCGTGGATGGCCCTCTACGGCTTCGGCTTCGCGCACTACTTCCTGCTGCTGGGCGTCGTCCTCGCCGCGGTGGGCCTGAAGAAGGCCACGGGCCACGCGGGCGACGAGCTCACGAGCGGGCAGGCGCTCGCGCTGGGCGGCGGCGTGGCGCTGTTCCTGGCCGCCGACGTCTGGTTCCGGCGCGTGCTCGGCCTCGGGCGCTCGTTCCATCGCGCGGTCGCTGCGCTGCTCGCACTGGCGACGGTCGTCGTCGGCACCGGCGTCTCGGCGGTCGCACAGCTCGCCGCGCTCGTCGTGATCCTCGCCGCCGCGCTCGCCGGCGAAAGCACGATGCAACGTGGCGACGTGCGTTAACGGGCACTACGATCGCTGACGTGGTGGGGATCGCCCGCAGCGCAGGTGCCGCCCTGGCCATCGCCGCGGCCGGCGTCGCGCTGGCGGCCTGCGGCGGGGCCAAGATGGCGGCAGCCCCACCGCTGCCGCCCGCGCCCCGCGCCCCGCTGATCATCCCCCAGTCCGACCTGTGGGTGGCGCACGGTCGTCCCGGTCACGTCACCGCGCGCGTGCACTTCAAGGGCGGGCCGACGAGCGTCGCGTTCGCCCGTGGCGCGCTGTGGGTCACCCACGACGACGGCCACCTGTCGCGCATCGACCCGGGGACCAATCGCATCGTGCGCACCGCGCGCACCGGGCGCTTCCCGGTGAGCATCGCCTTCACGCCCGGCGCGGTGTGGATCGCCAACAGCGAGGACGACACGGTCTCGCGCCTGGACGCGCGCGGCCGCCTGGTCGCGACCGTCGCCGTCGGCGACGAGCCGACCGGGCTGGCCGTCGCCGCCGGCGCGCTGTGGGTGGCCAACGGCCTCGACGACACCGTCACCCGCATCGACGTGCGCAGCGGCCGCGTCAGCGCGACGATCCACGTCGGCGACCCGCCGAGCGGCATCCGCACCGTGGCGGCCGCGGGCGGGGCGGTGTGGGTCACCGGCCGCGGCCTGCTGAGCCGCATCGACCCGGCCACCAATCGCGTGGCCGCGCGCATCCGCGTGTCGAGCCCGGCCGGCCCCGCGGTCACCGAGGACGCCATCTGGGTCGCCAACGAGGACGACGACACCGTGACGCGGCTGGACCCGCGCAGCGGCCGCCGCGTCGCCACCGTCGAGGTCGGCGCCAACCCGACCTTCGTGGCCACCGACGGCCGCTTCACCTGGGTGCTCAACAACGCCGAGGACAGCGTCACCCAGATCGACGCGTTCACGAACCGCCCGCTGGGCAAGATCCACGTCGGCCCGCGGTCCTACCGCCTGGCGGCCGGCGGCGGCGCGGTGTGGGTGCAGAGCTACGTCGAGCGCGCGGTGTACCGGATCGAGCCGCGCCGCTGACGCGAAACGGGGGTGTGCTGCACGCACCATCGCGGCGGTACGTGTGCAACACACCCCAATGCACCAGGACGCGCGCGGCACCGATCTCCTTTCAGAACAGCCCGTCCTGGCGGCGGACGAGCCGACCGTGCTCACCGGCGCGACGTCGGACATGCGGATCGCCTCCGAGGAGATGTTCGGCCCGGTCGCGCCGGCGTCAAGCAGTCGGGCCTCGGCCGCGAGGGCTCGCGCCACGGCCTCGACGACTACCTCGAGGTCAAGTACCTGTGCATCGACGAGCTCGACGCTCCGGCGCACGAAGGTTTAGGGGAATCCCCCTAGCCCGCGGACGACCGCTCCTGCAGCCTGGGACCGTGGACAACGACGATCCGCGGTCCGAGCGGGGCACGGTGGTCGATAGCTCACAGCTGCACCGCCCCCCGGCCGAGTGGCCGCTGATCATCTGCGGGCCGATCGTGCGCCGCGTGACCAGGAGCACGGCCGCCGTCTTCATCGCCACGTCCAAGCCGGTGACGATGGCCACGTTGACGATCTACGACGGGGTCGACGGCGACCGGCAGCCGCTGGACCCCCAGACGCCTGGCGCACACAAGACGACCACGCTCGGCACGGCGCTGCACGTGTGCGTCGTTCAGGCAACCGGGCTCGTGCTCGAGCCGGGACGCCTCTACGGCTACGACCTGCGGCTGCAGACGGCCAGCGGGACGACGGACCTGGCGGGCGCGGGCCTGCTCTCGGAGCCGGTGCCATTGGGCTACCTGCCGGACGTTCTGCCCGGCTTCGTGCTGCCCGGCCCCCTCGACACGCTGCGGATCGTCCAGATGTCGTGCCGCAAGCCCCACGGGTGCGAGTGGGAGAGGCTGACCGACCCCGACGTCATGCCGCTGGTCGACCGGCTCATCGAGGAGCGCCGTCTGGATCCGTGGACCCGCCCGCACCAGATGCTGCTCACGGGGGACCAGATCTACTCCGACGACGTCCCGGCGGCGCTGCTGGCCGCGCTCACGTCGGCCGGACAGGCGCTGCTCGGCTGGGGCGAGCAGCTGCCGGACATCGGTGGTGGCTTCATCACCGACGCGGCCGCCCTCGCTCCCGGCGCGCGGAGCTTCCTGCTGGACGCCCAGGGCGTGAAGGATCGGCCGGCCGACTCCGATCCGAAGGCGTGGAGCGAGTACGCCGCCAACCACCTCCTGTTCTTCGCGGAGTGGTGCGCGATGTACGTCTTCGCGTGGTCGCCCGAGCTCTGGCAGCGGGCCTCCGCCGTCACGGACCCCCACAAGGATCCGGACGCCTTCTACTACCTGCCGCCGGCATCCCTCGTGTGGACGGAGTCGCCGGACACGACGAAGCCGGCGCTGATCTACGCCCAGCACATCGCGTTCGTCCGGCGCGCGCTGGCCAACGTCGCGACCTACATGGTCTTCGACGACCACGACTTCACCGACGACTGGTTCCTGAACGCCCACATCAGCGACAAGCAGCGGGGCGCCCCGCTGGGACGGCGCATGATGCGCAACGCGCTCGCCGCCTACGCGATCTTCCAGCACTGGGGCAACGTCCCCGACGACTTCAGCCCCGGCACCGTCGGCGCGCGCCTCCTCACGGGCCTGGACGCCGCGAGCGGCACGCCGACGATCGGCCGCGCCGGCCACGAGAGCGACCTGGACGAGATCCTCGACGTCGGCCTTCACCCGGTCGGCCCCGATCGCCGCAACGCGCGCATGCGCTGGGACTACGAGCTCGTCTTCGACGAGTTCCGGCTCATCATGCTCGACACGCGAACGTGGCGCGGCTACCCGACGGGGCCGCGCCCGGTCACGGAGGCGGAGATCCTCGACGCCGACGCCCAACGCCTGGTCGTGACGGTCGATTGGGGCCCCGACAGCCTCGACGAGGCGGCCGCGCTGTGGGCGGGCACCGCCGCCGACGTGCCCCACGCGGTCGCCGCGTTCCTGCAGGCGGGCGCCGACCTGATGTCGAGCTGTGCGGCGCTGGCGCGAATCGGCAACGCACGGACCGGGGCCCACCTGGCCGCCGCGCGCAGCACGCTCGACGCCGCCATGCAGCTCATGGACGCCGTCGGCGAGGCCCCCGGCACGGCGGGCCAGCCATCCGCGGACGACTGGTTCGCCGAGGCACGCGAGGCGATCGGCTCGTCGGACTACGCGCCCGACGGCGACCTGGTCGAGTCCGTCCTGCGCGTGGGGACGGCCATGAACCACGCCGTCTTCATCCTGCGAGAGGGGCAGGCCGCGGCGCTGGCCGAGCTGGGCGACGACGCGCTCGACGACGAGACGCTCGCCTACCTGGTCGCCGTCGAGACGCTCGCCGGGGTCCTCGAGGCCGCCGCCGCGTTCCTGCAGGGAGCCGTCCACGCCCGGGCGCGCGCCGCGCGCAACGCGGAAGAGCTGGTGAGCTCCTGGGGCGCCCTCGCCGTCGGCTCCGCGACCGCGCTCTGGGGCGCATCCGATGCCGGGCTCGCGGCCGATGCGCTCCACGCGGCCGCCCTGACCGCGGCGCCGATCCAGGCCGACCTCCACGACGCCGCGGGCGAGTTCACGGCAGCGGGCGACCCGGTATGGGCGCTCGTCAACGACCCGGACCGGCGGCGCTCCGCGGAGCTGATCTCCGCAGAAGCGCTCGAGTTCCAGGTCAACGAGCGCGTCCACGACATGGACAGCCGGCGATCGCTGACCCTCGTGGTCTCCGCGGCGCCGGTCATCGGGCACGCCCTGGCCGAGTTCGCGCAGCGCGTGGCGATCGCCAAGGATCGCAGCGGCCTCGGGGAGGAGACCCAGGACAACGAGCCATGGTCCGGGAACCATCCCGCCCTGGCGCGGTTCCTCGACGCGCTGGCGCCGCTCGGGTCGATCGTGCTGCTGTCCGGCGACGTCCACTACGCCTTCAGCTCGGTCACCGATTACCGGGGCGGCGACGGCGGCCGTGCCCGCTTCCTGCAGCTGACGTCATCGGCGGTCAAGAACTCCTGGTCGTTGCCCAAGGAGCTCGCCTTCATCGACGAGCAGCACGCGCGGATCGACGCGCGGTGGACGACGCCGATGGACTTCATCGACGGCCTTCCCACGCAGGAGGAGTGGGACCGATTCAGCCCGCCGGTCCAGGCCCTGATCCCGTCGCGCGAGCAGGTGCTGGTGGCAATCGGCGCGCAGCGCGAGGTCGCCGAGGACACCGCGACCGACCCGGGCGGCCAGTGGTGGTCAGACGACCTGGACATCCCCGGCCTGAACAGCGTGCTCGACGACACCGGGGGCACGCAATGGGACGTGGTCATCCAGGACACCGCGACCCAGACGGCGGACGGGCTCGAGGGCGTCACGGACGGCTGGGAGGATCCAACCGGCGCGTTCACCGCCGATCGCGTGAACACGACGCCGCTCGCGCAGGAGTTCGCGCTCGCGCTGGTCGACGCGTTGAAGCTCGACCCGCGGGTGCTTCCCGAGCTTGTGACGACCGTGCTGCGCGACCGGCGCGACGAGGTCCGCGCCGCGGACTCCCCCGGCCTCGAGGCGCGGCTGGCCGCGAGCCCGGCCGACCGCTCGGCGGTCGTGCGGACGGCCCGGACCACGGTGGGCCACGCCAACATCGGGGTCATCACGACGCGCCCGACGTCCCATGGTCGCTACGTCGTGCACGAGCTGCACTGGTTCCCCTTCGACAAGCTCGTCCACCCGATCCAGCCCGACGCCTTCAACGCGTCGTTTCGCGACGACTGGATCATCACGCGCCACTGCGCCGGGCGCGATCGCGGCACGCCGGCCGACGGCTCGCTGATCGGGGTGTGCGGGCCGGGGGCGCCGCCGACGCCCGAGGTCCGGCTGCGCATCGACGTCACGAGCCCGGGCCAGACCGAGTCCGGGCGGGCCCGCGTGCACGTCATCGCCGAGGCGGCGCCGTCGATGCCCGACATCACGGTCCAGGTCCGCGGCGTCGGGATCAGCGCGGCGGCGGACCTCGCGCTGGCGCGCGAGGTCCGGCTGGAGTGCACCTACAACGAGGGCAACCGCACGGACGCCGTCTACCTCCCCGGGCCGACGGATGCCCAGTGGCTGCCGCTGGAGGCGGGCCGGACCACCTGGCGCCCGTCGTTCCCCGACTTCTGCGGCGGGGAGCTTCGCGTCTTCGCCCGGGCCGACTTCGGCGGCGTGCTGCTCACGGGCGACACCGGAGTCGCCTCGCACGTCATCTACGGCCGCAATCCGGCGAAGGCCGACATCCGTACGCAGGCACACGCCGGCACGAACGTGCAGGTGGTCTTCCACCGCGAGAGCAGCTTCACCCAGTTCGCCGCCTCCGCCGACCAGCTGGGCCCGTTCGTGCCCGGACCGGCGCCGGTGCTGCGCTCGCCGAGCAACTCGTTCGGCGCCGGCCAGCTCGACACGCCCTCGCCGACCGTCCGCGAGCTCTGGCACTGGCGCGCCAACGTCGACGGCGCGGTCGGCAGGCTGAACGGGTTCCGCGCCGACGCGCTCGCCTACCAGCGTCAGGCCCAGCACGCTCATCCCGAGGCGCCGGCCTTCACGACCGACGAGCTCGACCTCGAGATGTGGGCCCGCTACAACTCCGGCCAGCGCTACCACGACTGGGATCCCACGGGGCATGCGTGGGTGCGCCAGCCCTCCGACAGCACGGGCGTCACCGTGTACGCACCGGCGCTATTGGACATGCGCCGGCGCGTCGATGCGGGCGACTTCCCGTCGGACTGGTGACCGCCGTGGCGTCGACGAACGCGCTGAGCCTCGTCGCGACCGAGATCGTGGTCCTGCTCGATCCCGTGCGCCGCGTCCTCGCCGACGACTCGCCGCCACACGAGCTGATGCGGCTGCTGCGGACCGCGGGCTGGACCCTGCCCGGGATCGGCAGCGTGGACCTCGACACGCTGAGGGGCGATCTCGAGGCCGTGATCGACGCCATCGACGAGCTGCCGGCCGCGGTCCGCGGCGGGAGCCTGCCCGACGTCGTCGAGGCGCTCGAGGCCACCGCGAACGCGTTCGCGGCCGTGCGCGACCTGCGCACGGCGTTCGATGGGCTGCTCGGGCTGCTGCGCCTCGACGCGCCCGCCGGCGCCGCCGACGCACTGGCGCAGGACGTCGCCCACGCGCTGCTGATGACCTGGCTGGCTCGCCGGCGCCCCCGGGCGCTGGCCGCGATGCGCGCGTTGGACATCGTCCGCAACGAGGCGCTGCCGGCCATCACGGGTCAGGACGGCACCGTGCTGCGTTCGGGCGCGCGGCGGCCGCACCTGCGCCTCGCCGGCATCCCGGAGCTCGTGAGCGATCCCATCGGGACGCTGCAGGCGGCCGTGGCCTACTCGGGCCTGGGCGACTCGCGCGACGCGCAGGCGCTGGCGCTCGTGCTCGGCGCGCGCGCCAGGCGACTGGTCACGCGGCTCGGCGGCGGCGTGGCGGTCTGGCCGCCGTGGGGCTGGCTGCAGGAGCTGCCCGAGGCCGAGCGCGACGCGGCCGGCCGGACGCTGACGGCATGGCTGGCGCTGCCCTCGCCGGTCGACGGAGGGCCGAGCCCAGCCGACCTGTCCGTCGCGATCGAGGTGCTGTCGCCGCGCGACGAGGGCCAGCTCGGGCGGCGCGGCCCAGGCGTCGAGGTGCGCCCGGTCGGCCTGGCCCCGCTCACGGCGGTCCGCGGCCCGTGGACGCTCGACCTGGCCGTCGTGTCGACGGTCGACGCCATCTTCGCCGGCCCCGAGACCGTCGTCGGCGCGGACGGCGGCACGCTGTCGGCGAGCGCCAGCCTCGGGTACGCCCCGCAGAGCACGGTCATCCTCGGCGCCGACGGCGGCACGCGCCTCGAGCTCGGCGTGCCCTCGATCGGATTGGGCATCGACCTCGTCGACGAGCCCGACCTCTCCGTCGAGCTGGCGCTGACCGGCGTGGCGCTCGTCGTCGGGCCAGGCGACGGCGACTCCTTCGTGGCCGGCGCCCTGCCCGACGTCGAGCTCAACGCCGGCTTCGACCTCGGCCTGTCGTGGTCCAGGCGCACGGGGCTTCGTCTGAGCGCTGCCAACGCCGGGCTCGAGCTGCGCGTTGCGATCGAACGCGACATCGGCGCCGTGGCGACGCTGCACTGGGTCGACGTCGCGCTGCAGATCGGCGAGGAGCTGGACCTCGCCCTCGGTGCGGCGGCAACCGTCACGCTGGGCCCCTTCGCCGCCAGGATCGAGGGCGTCGGGCTGCGCGTCGTCGTCGGCTTCCCGCCGGACCGCGACGGCAACCTCGGTCCCGCCGACCTCTCGCTGGCCTTCAAGCCGCCGACCGGAGTGGGCTTCGACCTCGACCTCGGGGACGTGGGCCAGGGCGGAGGGTTCGTCGACTACGACCCCGAGCTGGGCCGCTACTCCGGCGCGCTGGAGCTGGAGCTCCTGGAGGTGGGGCTCGGCGCGATCGTCGTCATCGACACGCGGCTTCCGGATGACCCGGACGGCTGGGCCCTGTTCGCGAGCATCTTCGCGACCTTCCCGTCGCTCCCGCTGGGCTTCGGCTTCTTCCTCTCCGGCGTCGGCGGCCTGGTGTGCCTGAACCGCACCCTGGACGCCGATGCGCTGGCCTCGGGCCTGAAGAGCGGCGCGATCGACGCGATCCTGTTCCCCGACGACCCGCTCGAGGACGCCCCGCTGATCCTCTCGCAGCTCGACGCCTGGTTCCCCCTGGCCCAGGGCAGCTCGGTGTTCGGGGTGGCCGCGAAGATCACCTGGGGCACGCCGGTGCCGATCGTCACGGGGCAGCTCGGCGTCGCGCTGGTCCTGCCCGACCTCGAGATCGCGGTGATGGGCAGCGTGGCGATGCTCCTGCCCACCGAGGAGGAGGTGCTGCTCGAGCTGCACATGGACTCCCTCGGCGTGATCGACGTGCCGGGCCAGACCGTCACGGTGGTCGCGAGCCTGTACGACTCGGCGCTGCTGAGCACCATCCACCTGTCGGGCGACATGGCCTTCTACGTCAGCCTCGGCGCCGCGCCCGCGTTCCTGCTCTCCGTCGGCGGCTATCACCCGGACTTCGATCCGCCGTGCGGCCTCCCGCCGTCGGTGCTCGCGCTGGACCGGATGCGGGCCGAGGTGACCATGAGCGACGACGTCTTCTTCGCGCTGGAGGCCTACGTCGCCGTCACGTCCAACACGCTGCAGTTCGGCTCGCTGGCGACGCTCGAGGCCAGCGCCAAGTTCCTGCTGACCACCTACACGGCGCGCGGCAGCGTCGGCTTCGACGTGCTCCTGGTCTTCTCGCCGTTCTCGTTCGCGGCGGCCTTCCAGCTCAGCGTCAGCGTGTCGGCGGGCGACAACGAGCTGCTCGCGGTCGAGCTCTCGGCCCGGCTCGACGGGCCGGCGCCCTGGTACACCAGCGGCTACGCGCGGTTCGACTTCTTCGGCATCGACGTGCGCTTCGACTTCGAGTTCGGCGGCGACGCCGAGCCCGAGACGCCGCCGCGCCAGGACGTGTGCGGGCTCGTCGTCGCGGCGCTCGACGCTCCGGCCGCCTGGCGCGCCACCGAGCCGGCGTGGGCCGACGCCACCGTGATCGTGTTCGCGGCCGACGACGACGCCGATACGGCCGAGCTGTGGGTCCGGCCCGACGCCGAGCTGCAAGCACGCCAGACCGTGGCGCCGCTCGACCGCGGCCTCGACCACTTCGGGGCGTTCGCCATCGACGGGCCCACGACGCTGACGGTGACCGGCGCCGGTATCGAGGGCGTCACCGACGGCGACGAGTGGGTCGCGATCTCCGACTGGTTCGCGCCCGCGCAGTACGACGACCTCACGCGCGCCGAGAAGCTCGCGGCGCCGTCGTACGAGGAGATGACCACCGGCGTGGCCTTCGGTGCCGGCGCGCTGGGGATCGACGCGGACGAGGCGACGACCGTGGCGCCCGACTTCGAGGTGCGCGTCATCGACGAGGACGAGACGCGGCGCCTGGACGTAGCGCCTGCGGGCCCGCTCGCGGCGGCGATGGTCGCGCTCGCCCTGGACCCGGCGCGGCCGCGACCGGCGCGCACCGTCACGGCGCCGACGTTCGCGGTCGGCGCACCGACGTGGCAGACCTTCGATCCGGCCACGAGCGCGGCGACCAGCCCGGCCCTGAGCTACCGGGCCGCGCAGCTCGCGCTCGACGCCGCGCGCGCGGCCGACCCCGGCAGCGGGCAGTGCCTGGCCCCGACGCATGCCGCGGAGGGCGTGGCATGAGCGACGAGCTGACCTTCCTGCCGTCGCTGCGGCGCGGCCTCATCGAAGCGGTCGCCGTGACCGACGACGCCCGCGGCGGAACGCTGGCCGGCGGCCCGAGCCTGACGGCATGGGTCGAGGTGCAGGAGCGGCCAGCAGACGTGCCGGTCAGGCTGCTCGGGCCCGAGTCGGTGACCGCGGTGGCGGCCACCCAGATCCTGCGGGCCGAGCCGCGCCCCGACAGCACCGACGTCGAGCCGAACTACCTCCCGTTCGTCGACGTCGCCACCCCGGACCTGCCGTGGATGCTGACGCCGGCGCGCGCCGATGACCAGGGCCGCGTCCGCCCATGGGTCGTGCTCGTCGTGGTCCGCGAGCAGGAGGGCGTGACGCTGGCCGCGCGACCCGGCACTGCGCTGCCGGTGCTGACCACGCCGATCGCCGAGCTGCCCGACCTCGCCGAATCCTGGGCGTGGGCTCACGTCCAGTCGCTCGTCGGCGTGGACGAGATCGGCGCGGCCCTCGACGGCGCGACGGGCGAGGTGGTGGGCCGGCTGGTCTGCCCGCGCCGACTGATGCCCGACAGCGCCTGGCTGGCGTGCGTCGTGCCCGCGTTCGCGGCCGGCCGCCTGCGCGGCCTCGGCCAGCCGGTCGAGCGCGGCGCCGTCCTCGAGCCGGCCTGGGCCGTCCCCGGCGAGGGGGCGATCGACCTGCCCGTCTACTACTCGTGGCGCTTCAGCACCGGCGCGGCCGGCGACTTCGAGGCACTGTGCCGGCGCCTGAAGCCCGACGGCGGCGCCGCCGACGTCGGTCGCCATGCGATGGACGTCGGCGATCCGGGCCTCGTCTCGCCCGCGGCGCACCGCGTGGTCGCCGACATGGAGGGCGCCCTGGAGACCCCGGGCGTTGTCTCGCGGCCGTGGGACCCGATCTATGGCGACACGTTCCGGCGCGAGGTCACGGCGCTCCTCGACACCGCCGCGGCCCGCCCCGCGGACGATCCGTCGGCGCCCGACCCGGTGGTCGCGCCGCCGTTCTACGGCTCCGGGCCGAGTGGCGCGATCGCCGTGCCCCACGGCGGGTGGCTGCGCGACGTCAACGGCGATCCGGTCGCGCGCGCCGCCGCGGGGCTTGGGGCGGCGGTCGTCCGCAGCGACCAGGAGGCCCTCGTGGCCGCCGCCTGGGACCAGGCCGGCGCGCTGCAGGCCACGGCGACGGCGCTGAGCCAGGCGCGGCTCGGGGCGGAGGTAGCGGCGAGCTGGACGCGCAGGGCCGCGCGCCTGGAGGACCCCGACCTGCTCCAGCTCTCGGCCCCGATGCACCAGTTCCTGCGCAGCGGATCGTCGACGATCCGCCGGGTCCTCGCGGCGAGCGCCGTGCCCGCCGGGCTCTTCGGCGCCGCCTACCTGCGCCAGGCCCGGCCGGGCACCCCGCTCGCGCGCGACTGGAGCGCGCAGGCCGTCGTCGACAGCGGCCGCCTCGCCCTCGACCACGCGGCGACCACGCTGGCGGCGACCCAAGCGCACCCGGACCCCGACCGGGTCGCCGCGATCCACTTCGCCGACTACGGCACGCTCGTCGGCGCCCAGGTCGCCGACGCGGCGCTGACCGGGGTCACCGATCCCGAGCTGGCCGGCGAGCCCAGTCAGGCGTTGCAGGACGAGGTCACCTCGCTGCTGCACCTGCACGCCGAGCGGCTGCCGCCGCGCTTCAGGCGACGCCCGAAGCCCCGGCGGCGGGAGACGCCGAGCCGCTCGGTCGGGTCCGACGTCAGCGAGATCGCCGGGACGGTGCGCCGGGTGCTCGATCCGATGGGCTCGGTCCGCGCCGCGCTCGTGGTCCGCATCCCCGCGCTGGACGGCCTCCTCGACGACGGGCCGGTCCCCACCACGCTGCTGCTGAGCCCGGTGTTCGAGGATGCCCTCTCCGAGGACCTGACGCGCCTGGGCGCCGCGTGGATGCTCCCGGGCGCCGACGCGATCGCCCGCAACCGGGTGCGACTGGTCGCCGCGAACCCCGACTTCATCGGGGCCTTCCTCATTGGCGCCAACCGCGAGCTGGAGCGCGAGCTGCTGTGGCGGGGATACCCCGTCGCCTCCGGCGCGACGTTCTTCCACCGCTTCTGGAACTACACGGGCGCTCCGCCGCGCGACGACATCGCCGAGCTCGCGGGCTGGAAGCGGCCGCTGTCGATCGCCGAGAACATGGCGCGCGACACCGCGCCCGACGCCCCCGCCGCGACGGTGATCGTCGTCCGCGGCGACCTCGTGCGCCGCTACCCCAGCGCGCACTACTTCCTGCAAGAGGCCACGCTCGGCACCGACGGAGCGACCCCGCGCGAGGACGCCGCCCCCGTCGAGCCGATCTTCCTCGGCGCGCTGAGCGCCGACACCGTCTTCTTCGGCTTCGACCTCGAGACCGACGTGGTTCGCGGCGATCGGCCCCACGGCGCGCCCGGCTACTTCGTCGGCATCGAGGAGCAGGTCGGCGCCCCTCGCCTGGGCCTCGACGACGCGCGGCCACGGGACTTCACCACGCTGCCCAAGACCTGGAACGGCCTGTCGTGGGGCCACCTGGCCACGAGCCAGGAGGAGCTCGACGGGCTCACGCACGCCCGCGCCGACAGCCCGCGCCTGACCGCCATGGGGCCGCTCGAAGGGGCCACGTGGGGCCGCAACTCGGCACACCTCGCGCGCGCCTGCTGGCAGCGCCCGTTCCGTATGTACATCCACGCCGACACGCTCGTGTGAGGGGACCCATGCCGCCGTTTCCGCCACTCGATCCCGGCACCGCCTTCACCCTGCTCGACGAGGACCTGCCGCTGGCGTTGCTGCCCGTGCGGCTCGAGACGCGCTTCTTCCTCGATGCCGACCCGCCCGAGCTGCGGGTGCGGATCTTCCCCGACGCGATCCACGCCGACGGCCATCGCGGCGCGCTCATGCGCTCCGAGCAGGCGGCCGGGCGCGCGTTCTGGCGCCGGACCTGGCGCGCGGGCGACGACACGGCCGCCCGCGACGCGGCGTTCGCCTGGCTGTGCCAGCGGCTCGGGCCGTGGCGCGCGGCGTGGGTGGCGACCGCCTTGCAGCCCACGAACGTCGAGCGCCCGGGATCCGCGCCGCACTTCCCCGCAGTGGAGACGCTCGACGCCGGGTCACCCACCTGGGCGCGCCTGCTGCCCAACCGGTTCGCCGCGGTGCTCTACTCGGGCGAGGACACCTACGGCCCGTACTGGGGCGGTCTCATCGCCGATGAGCTCGCGCTCGCTCCCGGTCCGGCGGACACCGGCGACGGCGTCGACGGCCGCGCCTGGCTCGGTACTCAGGGGCTCGCCTGGACCCACGACTTCGTCGCAGCCGAGGACGCCGGGCTCGGCATCCGCATCGATCTCTCCCCGTTCTCGGCGCAGGAGCGCGAAGCGGGCTTCGCGGAGCTCCTCGTGCTCGGCGTGCGGGTCGGCGATCAGGTCGAGCCGCTGCGCGACCTCCTGCACGCCCATCGGTACACCAACGGCCTGGACTTCATCCCGCAGGGCACGCCGACGAACACCACCGAGACGTCCGGGCCCGGCATGAGCCTCGAAGCGCCCGACCTCTCCACGCTGCGGGCGGCCGAGCTCGACGACCAGCCGTCGGATCGGCGCCCGCGCGTGTCGGCCGACGGCGACCTGTATCGCCAGCTGGCCGCCGACGCCGCGAGCATCGCCTTGGGCCTGGGCGGCCCCAATGCGCTGGATCTCTCCGCGAACGCCCTGCTGGCCGAGCTGCCCCGGGCTCTGGCGATGAACCGGGCGCTGTGGCCGGCGCTGGCGGGCTACTACGCCGACCATGTCCTCGACGGGGTGCTCAGTGACGACGACCGCACGTGGCTGCGCGACTGGAGCGTGCACTTCGCCCGCGGCGGCGGCCCGCTCCCCACGCTGCTCGTGGGCGCACAGCCCTACGGCCTGCTCCCGGTCAGCCTGGTGCGGCCCGCCGGACCGGGTCCGTCGAGCACGATCGAACGCGTGGAGACGCTCCTCGACCGCGTGCGCGGGTGGTGGTGGTCGGGCAACGTCCCGCGGCTCGATCCCGACGCCTCCGACGTCGCCCAGGACGAGAGCGTCCCCGCCGGCGACCTGGCTGCCGTCGTATCGCAGGTGATGGCGTCCGTCCCGCATCCGACGACGCTGCACCTCCAGCAGGTCGACGCGATGCGCGCCGACTACCTGGCAGCCTGGGACTTCCGGCTCTTCCTCCTCGGCCTGGCCTGCGGGATGTACCCCAGCACGACCGGCCAGCCCTACCCCGACTACCACGACAGCGAGCTGTGGCCGCTGCTGGAGGAGCTCGAAAGCGGGCTCGACGCCGCCACGAGCCCGGTCGAGCAGGTGCTCGCGATCAGCCACTTCAAGAGCGGACTGTGGTCGGGTGGCGGCACGCAGCCCCAGAGGGACTACCGCGAGACGTGGGCGGACTTCACCGAGGACCAGCTGAGCGCCCTGCTGCGCGCGCACAGCGCACGCGCCGACCCGCTGCTCTCCGCCCTCGACGCCGACTCCGCCGTCAGCGGCACGCTCGGCGACGAGGACGAGCCCAACGCGTTCTTCAACCTGCATCCCGAGGGCACCGCCCGCGACTGGACGCTGCCGCTGGTGGCACCCGGCCGCACCGAGGCCGACGTCGACGAGCTGCGGGGCTGGCTCGACGGCCTCGTCGCCGATGCCGCCGACCGCTTCGGCCTCGAGGCCGACTACACGGTGGCGCGACCGCTGCTGCGGACGCTGCTGCGCTGGAGCATCGAGCAGGCCACCGACGCCGGCGATCAGGCCGTGTTCCTCGCCGGCCTCGACGAGCTGCACGCCGTCGCGCAGGCCGCAAGCGACCCCGTCGGCGAGCTCGAGCGCCTGTTGCGCGAGAGCCTCGGCGTCATGAGCTACCGGCTCGACGCGTGGTACACCGCGGTGGCGGCCTGGCGCCTGGAGAACAAGCGCAGCGCGACGCCCGAGGGCACCCAGGTCGGCGCGTACGGCTTCGTCGAGCGCGTCAAGCCGCGCCCCGCCGCCAGCGCGTCCCAGGGCTATGTCCTCGCGCCCTCACTCACGCACGCCACCACGGCGGCGATCCTGCGCAGCGGCTGGGCGGCGTTCGGCGGCCACGGCCAGAGCGGCGCGCTGGCCGTGAACCTCTCCTCGGATCGGATGCGGCGCGCACGCTGGCTCGTCGACGGCGTCCGCCAGGGTCAGGACCTGGGGCAGCTGCTCGGCGCGCGCTTCGAGCGCGGCCTGCACGACGCGACGCCCGGACTGGACCATCGAACCGACGAGCTGCGCAGCCTGGCGCTGGACGCCGTCGGCGACGCGTCGCCACCGACCGCGATCGTCGACGGACTGCTGCTCGCGCGGGCGCGCCTGGCGCCCGACGACATGTCCGAAGCCGAGCAGGCGGCCAGCGCCGCGCTCGCCGCGCTGCTCGCCGGCGCCGGCGGCGAGCGCGCGGGGCTCGAGGCGGTGCTCGACGCCCTGGCCGCCGACCTCGACGCCGTCGCCGACGCCGCCGTGGCCCAAAGCGTGTTCTCGCTCGCGCAAGGCAACGTCGCCGAGAGCGCGGCGACGCTCACAGCGGCGGGCGCCGGCGACGCGGCGTTCCCCGACTTGCGGGTCGCCGACACCCCGCGGCCCGCGCTTGCCGTGACCCACCGGCTGCTCGCCTTCGTCGACCCAGGCGCGACGCGCGGCTGGGCGGGCGCGCACGCCGGCGGGCGGGCGCTCGCGGCGCCCGGCCTCGAAGCCTGGCTGGCCGGCCTGCTCGGCGGCCCGTCGGGCTACGGCGTCATGGTCCGCTTCACGCGCCCGGACGGCGGGGCGGCCGTGGGCGAGGTGCGCGCGACGCTCGCCGACGTCGGGCTGGCGGCCATCGACGCCGTGTTCCTCGCGCCGGTCGGCGAGCAGACCGGGCTGGGGCGCTTGGAACCGCTGCTGGCGGCGTGGGCCCAAGGCCGGCGGCCGGCGGGCGTTCCCGCCGACGCGGTCGCCGTCGTGGACCCCGGCACCGGCGACGGATCGCTCACCGACCTCGCCGTGGTCGCCCGGACGCTGCGCCGCCTGGTGGCCGAGGCGCGCGATCTCGACGGCCGCGATCTCGCCGCGCCGGGCGCGACCGAGGTGCCCGCCGGCATCGACGTCGACGAGCTGTCCATCCGGGTGGAGGCGGTACGCACCGCGCTGGACGGGCGGCGCGGGGCGCTGGAGGCGGCGCTGCCCGAGGCGGAGGGGGCGCCGCCCCGCGGCGACGTGCGGGCGGCCATGCTGAGCTTCGTCGGCTTCGAGATTCCCGGCGCGGTCCCGACGTCCGACGGCGGCGATCCGGCTGCCCAGGGCAGTGCGCTGCTCGCCGCCGTGCAGGACCGCCTCGCCGCGCTCGACGCGCGCATCGCCGACGAAGCGGACGGTTGGGATGCGCTCGACGACGTAGGCCGCGTGGCGGCATTGACCGGCCGTCTGCATCTGCTCGTCGGCCACGCGCTGCCGGTGGCGCCGCACTTCACGCCGGCCGATCCCGCCGCCCTGGACGCGAGCTTCGCGCAGCCGCGCCTCGCCGGGCGCGAGGCCGCCACGGGCTGGCTGTCGGCGGCGGGCCGCGTCGACCCGGGCGCCCGGCGGCTGCGCGTCGCCATCGACCTGACCGAGGCGGCCCGCAACGCCGTGCTCTTCGACTTCGCCCTCGGGCAGCTCCCCGACCACGAGGGCGAGGGCTGGGCCGCGCTCGTGCGGCCGACCGCGGATGAGCGCGGCCGGCTGTGCCTGCTGACGACCGGCAGCCGGCCACCGACGTTCGGCGGCCCCGTGGCCGGGATCGTGCTCAGCACCTGGACCGAGGCCGTCCCCCGGCACGGCCAGGACGCCGCCCTCGCCGTGCACTTCGACGCGCCCTCGGCGCGCGCGCCGCAGGCGATCCTGCTGTGCGCCGCCACGCCGCGCGACGGCTTCGGCTTCGACGTGGTGCGCGACCTGGTCAAGCAGACCTTCGACCTGGCCCGCAAGCGCCCGGTGGGCCCCGAGACGCTGGACGGGCTCGGCCAGTTCCTCCCGGCCGCCTACCTGCACCCCGACACGACGCCGGTGGAGTCATGACCTGGCAGCGACTGGAAGCGACCACCGTCGGCACCGGCCTCACCGAGGGCCAGGAGGCGCGGATCGCCGATCCGCTGTGGCTGCTCGGCCGGCAGTGGCAGGTCGGCGAGCTCACCGGCGAGGACGCCGCCAGCCCGATCCTCGTCGAGGCGACCGTCGAGCACGCGCCGGTCACCCGGGTGCGCATCGGCCCCGGACCCGTGGGGCCGGTGATCATGCGCGAGGATGCCGGGCTACCGCTCGAGACGGCGGTCGAGCGCGAGCCGGTGCGCGACGGCCCCGCCGCCGCGCGCATCGCCGCCGAGGCCTCGCTCCAGCTCTCGCGACTGCTGCACGCCGCGGGGGCACCACCAACCGTCGTAGCGGCGCTGCGCGCCGCGTATCCGCTCGCGCTGGCACCCGACGACGGCATCGATCCGGTCGGGCGCGCCCAGCTCGAGCTGCTGGCCCGGCGCGCCGTCGACGCCGACGCGCTGCAGGCCGCCGTGAGCGAAGCGGGCGCCGGCCCCGTGCCGGGGCTCCCGGCGAACGCGAGCCCGGTCGTCCGCCGGGCCCTGCGGACCTGGGCGACGTGGTACGGCGCCCTGTACAGCGAGCCACCCCCAGGGCCGCGCGCGTGGAACCCCGAGCGGATGGAGTACAGCTTCCAGATCGCCGCGGGCGTCGGAGTGCAGCGCGAGGTGCAGCTCGCCGCGCCGGAGTACACCGGCGGCAGCCTGGACTGGTACAGCTTCGACGTCGCCACCGGCGGGCTGTCGATGGGCGCATCGGGGCAGCTCGAGGAGCACGCTGCTGCGCGTCGTGCCCACCCCGGCGCGGTTCGCCGGACAGGCCGCGTCGCGGTGGTGGCAGGTCGAGAACCGCGACGTCTGGTTCGGCGACATCACGACCGCACCGGAGGACCTCGCGCGCGCGGCGGTGGCCGGCTACGGCGCCGTCGCCGGCGACGACTGGTACCTGGTCCCCTGCCGCCTTCCCAGCGGGGTCCTCGTGCGCGGCAAGCAGGTCAGCGTCCTCGACACGTTCGGCGAGGCGCACGTCATCCGCTCCTGCGCCGAGCTGGACGGCCCGGCGCGGGTCTGGCGCTTCTTCGAGCTGACCGGAGATGGCTCCGCCGGCGGCGAGCTGTTGCGCCGCGATGGTGCGCGCGGGGTGGAGCCAGGCCCGGAGGAGCCCACCACCCACTGCCCGTGGCTCTTCCTCGCGCCCGTCGTGGCCGGACGTACCGAGAGCCGGCCGATCGAGCAGGTCGCGCTGCTGCGCGACGAGGCCGCCAACCTCGGCTGGGCCGCCGAGCTGCGCGTCGAGAGCGCCGCCGGGCGCACCGTCGATCGGGCCGCCCTGGCGCGCGCCGCGCTCGTCCCGCCACCCGGACCGGTGGGCAACGCCTGGCGCTATCGCCTCGCCACGCCGGTCCCCGACCACTTCGTCCCGCTCGTCCCGGTCCGCACGGCCGAGGGCGGCCTGTCGCTGCGCCGCGGCCGCCTGGCGACGGGCGTGGACGGCGGCGAGGTCGCGACCTCGGGCGCGATCGGAACGATCCTCGAGCCCGACGGCCCGCTGGCGATCCACGACGAGGAGATCCCGTCGACCGGGGCGATCGTCACCCGCACCTGGCAGATGGCGCGCACCGGCGGCGGCGGCGTCGTGCTCTGGGTCGGCCGTCGCAAGAGCGCCGGGCGCCCGCGCCGCGCACCCGGCCTGGGGTTCGACGAGGTCATCACGGCGCCGTAGCGCAACCGCTCGCCGCTCAGCGCTCCGGCACCAGCCACACCACGCTCAGCGGCGGCAGGGTCATCTCGGCCGAGAACGGCTGGCCGTGCCACCCCATAGCGTCGGCCTCGACGCCGCCCAGGTTGCCCGTGTTCGACCCACCGTAGTACGACGAGTCGGTGTTCAGGGCCTCGACCCAGCGGCCCGAGTGCGGCAGGCCGAGGCGATACGACGACCGCGGCACGGGCGACAGGTTGCAGGCGACGGCGAGACGTCGGTCGTCGGGTCCTCGCCGGCGCGGCAGAAGGCGACGACGTTGTTCTCGGCGTCGTTGGGCTCCAGCCACCAGAAGCCGCGGTCGGAGTCGTCGATCTGCCACAGCGCCGGGCGCTCGCGGTAGACGCGGTTGAGGTCTCGCACCAGCGCCTGGATGCCCGCGTTCTCGGGGCTCTCGAGCAGGTGCCAGTCCAGCGAGCGCTCGTGGCTCCACTCGGCATCCTGCGCCAGCTCGCCGCCCATGAACAGCAGCTTCTTGCCGGGGTGCGCCCACATGAAGGCGTAGAGGCAGCGCAGGTTGGCGAGCTTCTGCCAGCGGTCGCCGGGCATCTTCGAGTACAGCGAGCCCTTGCCGTGGACGACCTCGTCGTGGCTGAGCGGCAGGATGAAGTTCTCGCTGAAGGCGTAGACGAGCGAGAAGGTCAGCTCGTGGTGGTGGAAGCGGCGGTGCACCGGGTCCTGCTGGAAGTAGCCCAGCGTGTCGTGCATCCAGCCCATGTTCCACTTGAAGCCGAAGCCCAGGCCGCCGACGTAGGTCGGCCGCGAGACGCCCGGCCACGCCGTCGACTCCTCGGCGGCGGAGACGATCCCCGGCTCGCGGCCGTAGGCGACCTCGTTGAGCTCCTTGAGGAACGAGACCGCGTCGAGGTCCTCGCGCCCGCCGAACTCGTTGGGCACCCACTGGCCCTCCTTGCGCGAGTAGTCCAGGTAGAGCATCGAGGCGACCGCGTCGACGCGGATGCCGTCGGCGTGGTGCTCGCGCAGCCAGTACAGGGCGCTGGACAGCAGGAAGTTGCGCACCTCGTGGCGGCCGAAGTTGAAGATCAGCGTGCCCCAGTCCGGGTGCGAGCCGCGGCGCGGATCGGCGTGCTCGAACAGCGCGGTGCCGTCGAAGCGCGCCAGCGCCCACTCGTCGCGCGGGAAGTGCGCGGGCACCCAGTCGAGGAGCACGCCGACGCCGTGCTCGTGCATGCGATCGACGAAGGCGCGGAACTGGTCGGGCGTGCCGAAGCGCGGCGTCGGCGCGAAGTACGAGGTCACCTGGTAGCCCCACGACCCGCTGAACGGGTGGGCCATCACCGGCATCAGCTCGACGTGCGTGAAGCCCAGGTCGGTGACGTAGGCGGCCAGCTCGTCGGCCAGCTCCAGGTAGGTCAGCGAGCGGTTGCCCTCCAGCGGGTTCAGCCGCCACGAGCCGAGGTGGACCTCGTAGATCGACATCGGCGCGCGCAGCGGCTCGCGATCCTTGCGCAGCTCCATCCACTGCGAGTCGCGCCACTCGTAGCGCGAGCGGTTGACCACCGACGCGGTGTTGGGCGGATGCTCGGCCTCGAAGGCGAACGGGTCGGCGCGCAGCAGCAGGTCGCCGTCCTGGCTGCGCAGCTCGAACTTGTAGCGCGAGCCCTCCGGGATGCCGGGCACGAACAGCTCCCAGATCCCCGAGGCGCCCAGCGAGCGCATCGGGTGAAGGCGCCCGTCCCACGAGTTGAAGTCGCCGACCACCGACACCGAGCGCGCGCTCGGCGCCCACACCGCGAAGGCGACCCCGCTGATGCCGTCGAGCTCGAGCACGTGCGCGCCGAGCTTCTCGTAGAGCTCCTCGTGGCGCCCCTCGCCGGCGAGGTAGAGGTCGATCTCCCCCAGCGTCGGCGTGAACGCGTACGGGTCGCGCAGCGTGTAGCTCTCCTCCGGCCCGTACTGGACCTCGAGCTCGTAGCGCAGCGGCAGCGTCGCCCCGGCGACCTCGCCCTCGAACAGCCCGGCCGGGTGGCGCTGCACGAGCTCGACCGGCTCGCCGCCGTCGATCCGGGCGACGACCTTGGCCGCGGCGGGGCGGAACGCGCGCACGACGACGCCACTGTTCTGCGCGTGCGCGCCGAGCAGGCGGTGCGGATCGGCCAGGTCGCGATGGACGATGGCCTCGATGTCCGATTCGACGCTCACAGCGGTTCCTCCAGCAGGCGCGCGATGCCGGCGACGGGGATGCTCACCCAGTCCGGCCGGTTGTTGAGCTCGTAGCGCAGCTCGTAGACGGCCTTCTCGAGCTCGAAGATCGTCAGCAGCGTGCGCGTCGGCGCCTCGCCCGGTGGGAGCAGCACGGGGTCCACGGTCTCGAGGTACCCGGCCAGGAACGCTTCACGCGCGCGGTCCTCCCAGCCCTCGGGCGCCGGGCGCCCGCGCCGCAGGTCGCTGGCCGAGGCCGCGTAGGCGAACGAGCGCAGCATGCCGGCGACGTCGCGCAGCGGCGAGCGCTTGCGCCGGCGCTCGAGCAGTGGCCGCGCGGGCTCGCCCTCGAAGTCCAGGACGATCCAGCCGTCGATGGCCGACAGCATCGTCTGGCCGAGGTGCAGGTCGCCGTGGTGGCGGATGAGCCGCCCGCGCGCGCCGACGTGCGACAGCAGCTGCAGGCGGTCGCGCACCTCGGCGCCGCGGCCGGCGATCGGCGCGACCGCCTCGACGTCGGGAAGCTCGACGAACTGGCGCTCGATGTCCTCGTCGATCGTCGCGGTCAGCAGCGCCAGCGACTCGTCGGAGGGCTCCTCGGGCGCGAAGGCCGGATCGCTGGCGTCGGAGGCCAGGACGGTGTGCATCCGCCCGATCACCGCGCCGAGGTCGCGCAGGCGCGTGACGAAGCGCTCCGGGTCGGTCCCCAGCTCGTCGAGCGCGAGCTCCCAGCCGTCGCGCGCATCGGGGATGAAGCGCTGCACGACGCCGAAGGTGGCGTCCATCAGCTCGCCCTCGTACTGGTACCAGCCGCCGAGCGGCGCGATGTTGGGGTAGCCCTTGGCGCTGAGGAAGCGCAGCATCTCGAGCTCGGGGTTGTCGCCGGCCTCGACGCGCCGGAACACCTTGAGCACGAGCGCGTCGTCGAAGACGATCGACGTGTTGGACTGCTCGGCGCCGATCGGGCGCACGCGCGCGCCGGGCCGTGGCGGCTCGACGCCCTCCAGCCAGTGGAACTCGATGCGGGCACGCTCGCCGTGGATCTCGGCGCCCTCGCGCAACAGGCGGCCGAGCCGGTCACATGCCTCGGGGTCGGCGAACGCGTCGTAGACGGTGACGCCGCCGACCTCGCCGACGACCGCCTCGCCGAAGCCGTCCGGCCGCAACCCGAGCACGAGCTGGTAGACGTCGTGCGTGCCGCCTGGGAAGCGCGCCTCGACGAGCGCCGACGCCAGGGCGGGCGGCCCACCGGGGATCGCCACGACGTCCAGCATGTTGAGCTGTGCGACGTCGCGCGCCTTGGACCCGAACCAGCGCCGCTCGAGCAGCCAATCGGTCAGCGCAGCCTCGTCGAGTGCGGCGAGGTCAACGCTTGCCATCGGTGAGCTCCATGTCGGCGTCGGCGTCCTCCTTCAGCAGGAACCAGAACCAGCCCCGCGGGGCGAGTGTGAGCAGGTAGGGCAGCTCGCCGATGCGCGGGAAGCGCGTCCGCCCCAGCATCTCCTCGGGCCAGCGCCCCTCGTAGGCTGACAGATCAAGCTCCACCGCCTGCGCCGAGCGCGCCACGTTGTGGACGCAGAGCACGACGTCGTCCTCGTAGCTGCGGATGTGGGCGAAGATCTTCGGGTTCGACGGCTCCAGCGGCATGTACTCGCCCAGGCCGAAGACCGGGTGCTCCTTGCGCAGCGCGATGAAGCGCTTGAGCCAGCGCAGCAGCGAGGTCGGGGTGCGCAGCTGGGCCTCGATGTTGACCGCCTGGTAGCCGTAGACCGGGTCCATGAGCGGCGGCGCGTAGAGCTGGGCGAAGTCGGCGCGCGAGAAGCCCGCGTTGCGGTCGCCGGTCCACTGCATCGGCGTGCGCACGCCGTCGCGGTCGCCGAGGTAGACGTTGTCGCCCATGGCGATCTCGTCGCCGTAGTAGAGGACCGGCGAGCCCGGCAGCGAGAAGAGGATCGCGTGCATGAGCTGCATCTCGTCGCGCCCGTTGTCCAGCAGCGGAGCCAGGCGCCGGCGGATGCCGACGTTGATCTTCATCCGCGGGTCCTTGGCGTACTCGGCGTACATGTAGTCGCGCTCCTCGTCGGTGACCATCTCGAGGGTCAGCTCGTCGTGGTTGCGCAGGAACAGGCCCCACTGGCAGTTGTCGGGGATCGGCGGCGTGCGCTCGAGGATCTCGTACATCGGCGTGGCCTCCTCGCGGCGCGCCGCCATGAACATGCGCGGCATGACCGGGAAGTGGAACGCCATGTGGCACTCGTCGCCGTCGCCGAAGTACTCGACGACGTCCTCGGGCCACTGGTTGGCCTCTGCGAGCAGCACGCGATCGGGGTACTCGTCGTCGACGGTCGCGCGGACCTGCCTCAGGAAGGCGTGCGTCTCGTCGAGGTTCTCGCAGTTGGTGCCCTCGCGCTCGTAGAGGTAGGGCACGGCGTCGAGGCGGAACCCGTCGAGCCCCAGGTCCAGCCAGAAGCGCAGGACGTCGAGCATCGCGTCGGCGACCGCCGGGTTGTCGTAGTTGAGGTCGGGCTGGTGGCCGAAGAAGCGGTGCCAGTAATACGCGCCGGCGACGTCGTCCCAGGTCCAGTTCGACGTCTCGGTGTCGGTGAAGATGATCCGCGCGTCCTCGTAGCGCTGCGGGGTGTCCGACCACACGTACCAGTCGCGCTCGGGCGAGCCGGCCGGCGCCTGGCGGGCGCGCTGGAACCACGGGTGGTCCGCGGACGTGTGGTTCATGACGAGGTCGGCGATGACGCGCAGCCCGTGCTCGTGCGCGGCCTCGATGAACGTCTTGGCGTCGTCGATCGTCCCGTAGTCGGGATGGACCTCGTAGTAGTCGGCGATGTCGTAGCCGCCGTCGCGCAGCGGGCTGGCGTACATCGGCAGCAGCCAGATGACGTCGATGCCCAGCCACTCCAGGTAGTCGAGCTTCTCGGTCAGCCCGCGGAAGTCGCCCGAGCCGTCGGCGTTGCCGTCGAAGAAGCCGCGCAGGTGGATCTCGTAGAAGACCGCCTTCCTGAACCACAGCGGATCGGACTCGAACCAGTGGCCCGAGGACGGCGGAGGCGGCGGCGTCATGCCGTGCGCACCCGCAGGACGTGACCGGCGCGCTCGCCCGGATCGAGCCGCACGTAGTTGCCGCCCAGGCGCCAGTGGTACTCCGTGCCGTCGAGCAGGTCGTCGACGGCGAACGCCGGCGGCACGCCGAGCTCATAGGGCACGCGGACCAGGCCCTCCCGTGCGTGGTGGGGATCGAGGTTGACCACGCAGACGATCACGTTCGGGCCCTCGCGCTTGGCGTAGGCGATGATCGCGTCGTTGGCGGCATCGAGGAAAGTCACGTTGTCCAGGCGCTGCAGCGCGGGATTCTCGCGGCGCACGTGGTTGAGGCGCTGGATCATCGGCAGCAGGGGCCCGTTGAGCGCGCGCCGCTTGATCTCGTACTTCTCGTTGTCGATGAGCTCCTCGCTGCCCGGGCGCTGGACGTGCTCGCAGTGCTCGTAACCCGAGTAGACGCCGTAGCTGGGGCTGAGCGTGGCGCCGAGGATGAGGCGGATCGGGAAGGCCGGCGGCCCGCCGTCCGCGAGGTAGTCGGTGAGGATGTCGGGGGTGGTGAGGAAGAAGTTGGGGCGGAAGTACTCGCGCTCCGGGCCGTGGGCGAGCTCGTTGACGTACTCGGTCAGCTCCCAGCGGTGGTTCTTCCACGTGAAGTACGTGTAGCTCTGGGCGAAGCCGAGCTTGGCCAGCTCGCGCATGACTGCGCGGCGCGTGAACGCCTCGGCGAGGAAGATCACCTCGGGGTCGGTGGCGCGGATCTCCTTGATCAGCCACTCCCAGAAGGCGAACGGCTTGGTGTGCGGGTTGTCGACGCGGAAGACCTTCACGCCGCGGTCGACCCAGTGGCGCACGACGCCCAGCAGCGCGTCCCACAGCCCGCGGCAGTCCTCGCAGCCGAAGTTGACGTTGTAGATGTCCTGGTACTTCTTGGGCGGGTTCTCGGCGTACTTGAGCGTGCCGTCGGGGCGGCGGAAGAACCACTCCGGGTGCTCCTTCAGCCACGGGTGGTCGGGCGAGCAGTTGATCGCGAGGTCCAGGCAGGTGTCGATGCCGTGCTCGGCCGCCGCCGCGACGAGCGCCCGGAAGTCGTCGTCGGTGCCCAGGTCGGGATGGATCGCGTCGTGGCCGCCGGTCTCGTCGCCGATCGCGTACGGGCTGCCGGGATCGCCGGGCTCGGTGGTGAGCGTGTTGTTGCGGCCCTTGCGGTTGGTGTGACCTATCGGATGGATCGGCGGCATGTAGAGGACGTCGAAGCCCAGCTCGGCGAGCTTGGGCAGCTGCTCCTGCACACCGCGGAAGCCGCCCCACGAGCGCGGGAACAGCTCGTACCAGGAGCCGAAGCGCGCCAGCGTGCGGTCGACGTCGATGTCGAGCGCCTCGGGCAGCTCGGTGGCCTCGGCGCGCTCCTGCGCGGCCTCGACGAGCCCGAACAGCTCCGGGGTCAGCGCGGTCTGTGGATCGGTGGGGATCGCGCCGGCCGCGGCCGCCAGCGCGCCGGCCGCCTCGCCCGTGGCGCGCTCGGCGGCGGCGCGCACGAGCAGCGCTCCCTCGCTGAGCTCGCCGCTGAGATCGGGCTGGCCGAAGTCGACCTTGCGCGCCAGCTCGTCGCGCCAGCCGGCGAAGAGGTCGACCCACGCCTGGATCGTCCACTGGGTGCGGCCGGGGGCCTCGACGGTGAACGCGCCCTCCCAGCGCACGCCCTGGTGGTGGGCGTCGACCGCGGTCAGCGGCAGCTCGCGCCAGCGGCGCTCCCCCGGCCCCTTCCAGCGCACGACGGCACGCAGCACCTCGTGCCCGTCGCGGAAGATGTCCGCCGAGACGTGCACCGTGTCGCCCACGGTGCGCTTGACGGGCCACCGGCCAGCGTCGACGGTGGGCGCCGGGTGCTCGATCCTGATGCGGCTAGCCGGTTTGGCCTTGGCGCGGGCGGGCACGTCCACCCCTCTTTCCCACATGCGACTTCCACGAACCAGCGGCGTGCAACTGCACATCACCTCGCTTCCGGGCGGGAAGCTTGGCGCACCGGCCTACGACTTCGTCGACTGGCTCGCGGCGGCGGGCCAGTCGTGGTGGCAGGTGCTGCCGCTCGGGCCGCCCAATCGCCAGCGGTCGCCGTACAAGTCGGCGTCGGCGTTCGCCGCTTGGCGCGGGCTCTTGGCGGAGCCCGACGCGGCGGTCACGCTGGCCCAGCGCGAGGCGTTCCGTTCGCGTCATGCGTTCTGGATCGACGACTGGGTCGCGTTCGCAGGCGGTGCACGGGCACTGAACGATCAGGTGCGGTTCGAGCGCGAGTGGTCTGCACTGCGCGTTTACGCCCGCGACCGCGGCGTGCGGCTGATCGGGGACGTCCCGATCTACGTCGCGGCCGGCAGCGCCGACCACGTCCGCTGGCCCTGGCTGTTCCGCGACGATGTGGTCGCCGGTGTCCCGCCCGACGCGTTCACCGCGCGCGGGCAGCTGTGGGGCAACCCGATCTACGACTGGCCGGCGCTGCGCCGGCGCCGTTACCGCTGGTGGGTCGAGCGTTTGCGCCGAACCTTCTCGCTGTTCGACCTCGCGCGCATCGACCACTTCCGCGGCTTCGCGGCCTACTGGGAGGTGCCGCGCGGCGCGCGCGACGCCTCCGGCGGGCGCTGGGTCCGCGGTCCGGGACATGCCGTGTTCGACGCCGCGCGCGCGTCGCTGCGCCGCCTGCCGCTCATCGCCGAGGACCTCGGCGTGATCACGCCTGCCGTCACGCATCTGCGCGAATCGCTCGGGCTGCCGGGGATGGCGGTGCTGCAGTTCGGCTTCGACGTCGAGCATCCCGGGAGCGTCCACAACCTCGAGAACATCCGCGCCGACCGCGTCCTCTACACCGGCACGCACGACAACGACACGCTGCGCGGCTGGCTGTCGTCAGTCGACGCGGATCGCCTCGCCGCGGTCCGCGCGGCGGGCGTCGGCGGCCGCGAGCCGTGGTGGTCGCTGATCGAGCTGGCCTTCTCCACGCCGGCGCGGCTGTGCATGCTGCAGGCCCAGGACGTGCTCGGCCTCGGGTCGGAGGCGCGGATGAACCTGCCGGGCCGCGCCGGCGGGCAGTGGCGCTGGCAGCTTCGCGCCGGGCAGTTGACGGCGGCGCACGCGCGGCGGCTGCGGGCGTCGACTCGCGCGGCCGGGCGGTTGGGCGGGCATTGAGGGTGACGAGTGGCTGGCGGCGCGGCCGCGGCGGCCTACAGTGATCGACCACGGTGCTGGATTGTGTGGCCAGGAGCCACACTAGGCAGCAACGTTCGCCAGCAGCGGCCGCCCGCGCACCGCACCACAAGCGACTCCTTCTCCTCAATGCCCGCCCGTCCGCCGCCTGCGTGCGAGCATGCGCGGCGTGCGCACGATCGCCTCTCGCTCAGCCCAGCTCGCCGACCTCGTCCCGAAGGCCACCGAGCTCATCGCCGCGTGGGAGGCGCGGTTCGGCCCCTACGACGCGCACCCGGCAAGCGAGCCCGACGTGCAGCGCCTGCAAGCCGCGTGGGAGGCCTTCGGCGCGCGGATGGGCGACCACTACCCCTTCTTCCACCCGCGCTATGCCGGCCAGATGCTCAAGCCGCCGCACCCCGTCGCGGTCGCCGGCTACCTGGCGGCGATGCTCGTCAACCCCAACAACCATGCGCTCGACGGTGGGCCGGGAACGAGCGCGCTGGAGGTCGAGGTCGTCGAGCAGCTGCGCGCGATGTTCGGGCTGGCGGCGCCGGTCCTCGGCCACCTGACCTCCAGCGGCACGATCGCCAACCTCGAGGCGCTGTGGGTCGCGCGCGAGGCGCATCCCGGCAAGCGGATCGTGCACTGCGGCGCCGCGCACTACACGCACGCGCGGATGTGCGAGCTGCTCGGCGTCACGGCGACGGCGGTGCCGGCCGGCGCGGACGGCCGCATCGACCTCGACGCCGTCGAGGTCGAGTGCGCGCGCGGCGACGTCGGCACGGTCGTGCTCACCACCGGCTCGACTGGCCTGGGCGCGATCGACCGGGTCGACGAGGCGCTCGCGCTGCGCGAGCGCTACGGCGTGCGCCTGCACGTCGACGGCGCCTACGGCGGCTTCTTCACGCTGCTGGCGCGCGGCGACGACCCGCTCGTCGCGCCCGAGCCGTACGCGGCGATCGCGCGGTGCGACTCGGTCGTCGTCGACCCCCACAAGCACGGGCTTCAGCCCTACGGCTGCGGCGCCGTGCTCTTCGCCGACCCCGCCGTTCAGCGCGTCTACCGCCACGACTCGCCGTTCACGTACTTCACCGAGGCCGAGCTGCACCTCGGCGAGATCAGCCTGGAGTGCTCGCGGGCGGGCGCGGCCGCGGCGGGGCTGTGGCTGACGCTGCAGGCGCTGCCGCTCGAGCGCGACGAGGGGCTCGGCCCGGTGCTGGCCGCCGGGCGGCGCGCCGCGCTGGACTGGGCCGCGCGGCTGCGCGCGTCCGACGTGCTCGCGCTGCACGTCGAGCCCGAGCTGGACATCGTCACCTACCTGCCGCGCGCCGCGTCGCTGAGCGCGGTCGACGCCGCCTGCGGCGCCGTGCTGCAGGCCGGCATGGACGACCCCGACGACCCCGTCTTCCTCAGCACGCTGTACCTGGGGCGCGACGCCATCGCCGCGAACCACCCGTGGCTCGAGCTCGACGCCGACGGCGCGCGCCTGCTGCGCAGCGTGCTCATGAAGCCCGAGCACGAGCACGTCGTCGACTGGCTGCACGGGCGCGTCGAGGAGCTGGCGCGCGCGGCGCTGGCATGAGGACGACGCGGGGCCTCGTCGCCCTCGGGGACTCGATCACCAACGGCCGCGGCGAGCCGGCGCTCGGCGTGCCCATGCAGTCCTGGGCGCAATGGCTGGCGGAGGCGCTCGAGCTGCCGTTCACCAAGCTCGCGCGCGACGGCGCCCAGGCGGCCGACGTGCTCGCCGACCTCGTGCCCCGCCTCGCCGGTCCCTACGACGTCGGCTGCGCGTACGTCGGCGTCAACGACGCGCGCTCGCTCGACTGGGACGCCGCTGCGTTCGAGCGCGACATTCGGGCGATCGCCGGCGCGCTGGCGGCGGCCAGCGAGCGCCTACTGATGTGCACGCTGCCGACCGACCTCGGCCGCCCGCGCGCGGCACCCAAGCCGCAGGCGGCCAGCGCGATCGTGCGCGCGGTCGCCGCCGAGCTCGGCGCCGCCGTCGTCGCGCTCGACGACCTCTCCGGGCGCCCGTGGCTGATGCCCGACGCCGTCCACCCCACCGCCGTCGGCGAGCTCGAGATCGCCGACCGCGCGGCGCGCGCGCTCGGGGCGCCGCGCCTGCCCTCCTCGCTCGTCGAGGTCTACGACTCGCGGCGGGCCGCAGCGCGCTTCCGCGCGCGCTGGGGCGTGCTGCTCGCGCGCGACCTGCGGCGGCGGACGGTCGAGGACCTACGCGCGCGGCTGCGCTAGCACGAGCCGGAACTCGAGCGTGCCGTGGTCTCGGACCGACACGAGGCCCGCGACGCTCGGCGGCTCGATCGCGAAGGAGGCGAAGCGGATCGGGGCGCTGCCGACGAGCTCGAGGCGGCCGCCGGCAACCCGCTGGCCGCGCACGGTGACGGCGATCGGCGAGCGGCGGCCGTGCAGGTCCAGCGTGCCGGTCGTGCGCCGCGGGGCGGCGGTCAGCGCGAAGGGCCCGTCGAGCGTGAAGCGCGCGATCGGATAGCGATCGGTCTCGATGCCGCGGTAGCGCAGGGCGTCGTCGCGGCGCGCCTGGTCGGAGCGGACCTTGGTCATGTCGGCACGCAGGTCGGCCGCCTGGACCCGGCGACCGTCGACCGTCACCGTGCCGGTCACGGCGCTCGTGCGCCCGACGGCGGTCCGCACGCCGACGCCCAGGTACTCCTCGTTGACGCGATAGCCGACGAAGGTGCCGGCGCTCGGCACGGGCTGCCAGCGCCCGGCGCCCGACGCGTCGCCACCGGCCGCCGGCTTGCCCTGCAGGCTGGGCGGCGGCGGCGCGTCGTCGCCGGTGAGCGCAAGCACCGCGTAGCCGCCCACGACCGCGAGCACGACGGCGGCCAGCACTCCGAGGACGATGAGCCGTACACGCCGCGACATCACTCGTACAGCGTGAACACGGCGAGGATCACGTACAACGCGACCAGGGCCCAGCCTTCGAAGGCGACCGCCTCGCCGTCGCCGGTGATCTGCCAGACGGCCAGCGCGGTGAGCAGCAGGGCGGCGATCAGGACCGGCGCGAGCGCGAAGGTCAGGTGGCTGGCGAACATCAGCGAGATCAGCACGAGCGCCGGGTACAGGAACGCCGCGATCTGGGCCACGGAGTTCTTGACGACAGAGATCGCCAGGTCGTACTGGCCCTTGTGGGCGAGCACGAGCCCGGCCACGTTCTCGACGGCGTTGCCCGCGATGGCGACGACGACCAGGCCGGCGAAGGCCTCGGAGACGCCGAGGCGGTCGATGCTCGGGCGCAGCGCGGCCACGAACCAGTCCGACACGAACGCCGACGCGACGCCGCCCGCGGCCAGCAGGGCCACCGACACGCCGAAGGCGACGCGGGGGCCGCCCTCGCTGACGTGCTCGGGCGGTGCCTCGCTGCGGACATACGGGATGACCCACGCCAGGTAGACCCCCAGAAGCGCCACGGCGGCCACGGCCGAGATCGTCTCCTCGTGGCGCGCGGCCGGCTCGTGGGTCGCGTGCGCGACCCCGACGATGACGATGATGAAGCTCGCCACGAGCAGCAGCGTCGCGGTGTCGTTGGGCAGGCGCTTGCTGAAGCGCATCGCGCCGTCGGGCGAGCTGCGCGTGCCGACGACGATGACCAGGCCGAGGACGAGCAGCGCGTTGGCCAGCACGGAGCCGACGATCGAGGTCTGCGCCACGACGATCTCGCCCTCGCGCAGGGCGAAGATCACCACGAAGAGCTCGGGCAGGTTTCCGAGCGTCGACTGCAGCACGCCGGTGACGGCCGGCCCGAACCGCTGCCCCACCTGCTCGGTCGCCAGCGAGACGATGTGGGCGAGCCCGGCCAGCGCGACGGTCGCGACGGCGAACGCCAGCAGCGGGGTCCACTCCGCGTAGTGCGCGATGCCCGCGATCGCGGTCGCCACGACAACGCCGCCGATGACCAACCGCTCGGTGCGGGTCAACCCTCCCATGGCGGTCAGCGAGGATACGGATGCATGCTCCGTCTCGCCCTCGCCCGCCTGCGCGCCCGCGGCCGCCTGACCGTCGAGGGTCGCCCGCACCTGGGGCGCCGCGTGCGCTTCGACGTCGCGCCCGGCGCGCTCGTCACGCTCGGCGACGGCGCGCGCATCGGCGACAGCTGCCGCTTCCACGTCGGCCACGGCGCGACCGTCGCGATCGGCGCGAACGCCACGCTCGGCGAGCGCTGCGTGCTCGCCGCCCACGAGCGCATCGAGGTCCGCGCCCGCGCGCGCCTCGGCGACGAGGTGGCCATCGTCGACTTCGACCACGACGTGCGCGACGTCGAGCGTCCCGTGCGCCAGCAGGGCCTGCTCACGGCGCCGGTCGTGATCGGCGAGGGCGCGATCGTCGCCGCATCCGCCGGCGTCCTGCGCGGCGTGACGGTCGGCGACGGCGCGCATGTGGCCGTGCGCGCCGTCGTCACCCACGACGTGCCCGCCGGCGCCCGCGCCGAGGGCGTGCCGGCGCGCGTGAAGGCGCGCGGGCGCTGAGCGCCTAGATCCCCTCGCTCGCCGGCGCCCGGACCCGCGCGACCATCACGAGGCCGCCGACGATCGCCGCAACGCCGACGAGCTGCAGGCCGGACGGCGACTCGGCGAACAGGATCACGCCCAGCACGACCGAGCCGACGGGCTGGATCGTGAGCAGCAGCGACGTGAGCGCCGCGGGCAGGCGCGGCAGCGACGCGGAGATCAGCAGCCAGCCGAGGACCTGCGACGTCATGGCGAGGATCGCGAGCCACGCGTGGGCCGGCCACGACGGCACGAGGTCGGCGTCGCCGACGACGAGGCCGATCGCCACCGCGCCCAGCGCGCCGACGAGCGTGGCGTCGAACAGCGGCCCCGCCACGCGCTGGCGATCGCCGCTGCCCGCGCGCAGCAGCAGGATGAAGCCGGTGTAGGCCAGCCCGGTCGCCACGCCGAAGACGACGCCCTGCGCCGGGTCGTCGCCGTAGGCGCCCTTCTCGAGCGCGCCGGAGATCAGCACGACGCCGCTGAGCACGAGTGGGAGCGTCGCCAGGACGCGCGCGGCCGGGCGCTCGCCAAGCGCCAGCCACGCCACCAGCGGCACGAACGCGACCTGCAGGTTGCCGAGCACCGTGGCGAGACCCGCGCCGACGTCCTCGATCGCGTGGTGCCAGCAGATCAGGTCGACGGCGAAGAAGACGCCTGCCAGCGCGGCCAGCCAGTGCTCGCGCCTGCCGCGCGCGCCGAGGCGGCCGTCCTCCCACCAGGCCAGCCCCGCGAGCACCGGCACCGCGTACGCGCAGCGGAAGATCGCGGCGGTCGAGGGCGAGGCGCCGGCCTGCTTGACCAGGATCGCCGAGAAGGCGATGGTCAGCGCTCCGGCGATCGCCATCGCGCGCGGGCGCGCGAGCAGCGCCACCACGGGCGCGCGGATCGTGCCGGTGGCGGCGGTTGTCCGGGCCAAGGCCCGACACGTTACGGGGGCGGCGGCGGCTAGGCCCGGCGCACCGCGAGCGCGGTCACCTCGCGCCGTCCGCCCGAGACCGCGACGACGCGCAGCCGGTAGGCGCCGCGGCGCAGCCCGCGTCCGCCGACGCGCACGGCATGGGTCCCGGCGGCGAGCCGGCCCGTCGAGACCGCGCGCATGACCCGGCCACCGCGCACGAGCTCGAGCCGCACAGCCGCGGCGCGGGTCAGAGCGAAGCGCACGGTCAGCCCGCGCGCGCCGAACGCCCGGCCGGCACGCAACGCGCGCACGAGGCGCACGCGCTGCGCGCGACCGGTGGCCCCTGAGCTTGCGACGGCCGCCCGGATCGACGACGTGGCCGAAGACCGGCCCGCCAGCGGCACAGGCGCGGCGGCGGCGGGGCTCGTGGCGGCCGGGGCCGCGGCCGACCCGCCCTGCCCGCTGACGACCGGGCACGTCGCGTCGAGCAGGTTGCAGGCGAGGATGTAGCCGGTGTAGGTCAGCGCATAGGGCTCGAGGCCGAGCGGGTGATCGTGCTGCTCGGATGGCTGGGGCAGCAGCGCCCCGGCAATCCGCACGGTCCCCGCGCCCAGCGCGATCTCGCCGAGCGTCGCGCGCTCGAGCACCGGTCCGGCGTCGCGCGTGCCGCTATTGACCGACGTCGCGGCCACGCGGCCGCCGGCGTCCTCGAAGGTCAGCGCGTCGACGTCCCACTGGCGCGCCGAGGAGGCGTCGGCGCCCGAGCCGTCCTGGATCGCGAAGCCCAGCGGGGTTGGCTCGAACACCTGCCGGCGCATGCCCGTGTTGAACCGCGAGCCGGGCTGGTTGACGCCGCGCGCGAGCGGATCGTCGAGCGTGCGGACGTCGCTGGTGCACGTGTCGTCGGCGGCGTAGTCGGTGCAGCGCCGGAAGGTGACCTGCCCGGTGTAGACCGTCGTGCGGCCGACCTGCGAGGCGGGGACGTCGGCGAACTCGGGCAGCGCGCGCAGCGCGCCGTCGGTGAGCACGAGGTTGCCACCGCCGCGCACCCAGTCGCGCAGCTTGGCGATCCACGCGTCCTTCTCGGCCGTCGCGAAGGCGCCGGTGCCGTCGGCCGCCGGCAGCGCCGTGAAGCTCACGGTGCCGCTGTAGCTCGTGTCGGCCACCGCCGTGCAGTTGACGACCTGCACGCGGTAGTCGCCGGCCGGCGGCGCGTCGAGCGACAGCTCCTCGGCGCCCGGATCGGAGGTCGTCGCGCTGCGCACGTCGACGAACGCGTCGCCCGACCTGCGCTGCAGGTACAGGTCGAAGTCGCCGACCGGGTCCGGCCAGGTGATCCGCACCGCCATCGACGCGTCGCCGTCGTCGGGGCCGACGGTGAAGTCGTGGCTGTCGGTCGACGCGTCGCTGCGCACGCACGAGTCGGTGCCCTGCGAGGGCGTCGTCGGCTTGGTGTCGGCGAAGGTCACGTCGTCGGTCGGCGGACCCGACGGCCGCGTCGCGCCGCCGTAGCCGCCGGTGTAGCCGGGCAGCGGGTCGTCGGCGAGGACGAGGTTGCGCAGGCCGTCGAGCGACTGCTCGCCGGCGATCACCGCGCGCGGGTCGACGGCCCGGAAGCGGTCGGCCGGGTCGGCGATGAAGTCGTTGAGGTCCGAGAAGAAGTCGGTGTTGGCGATGTCGTAGCCCTTGAGGACCGGCGGCGAGTCGCCGTTGGTGTCCCCGTCGATCGACGCCGGCGCCGAGCTGAAGTGGACGTCGATGCGCGCCGGGCCGGCCGTGACGCCGGCCGGCAGGGCGACGACGACGCGCCACGGCACCTGATGGGCGCGCCCCTGCTCGTCGCGGTAGGTCGGCTGCGGCCGGTTGACGGTCGCCGTCAGGCCAGCCTGCAGGTAGAGCGGCGACTGGTTGAAGTCCTCGGCGACCGTCGTCCACTCGCTCGCCTCGGCGGGGTTCGTGCCCGGGTGCTCGTCGCAGTGCTGGCACTGCACCGCGAGCGTGGCGCTGCCGGTCGCGACGCCCTGTACGTTGGGGAGCGTCGCCTCGATGCGCATGCCGCCGTCGTAGATGCCGGGCACGTCGCGGGTGGCCGCCCGGCGCTGGACGCGCAGCTCGTAGACCGAGCCGTCGGCCGAGGGCGTCGCGGTGGCGCCATCGATGTCGGGCTGGGGCTGCGTGTTGGCGGGCGCGTCGCTCTGGACGACCTGCTCGGTGCGCTGCTCGCGCGCGTTCGGCACGTAGCCCTGCGCGCCCGGGGCGTCCATCCGCGCCGACACCGGCGCGAGCATCGACGCGAGGTGGGCGTAGATGAGCGCCTTGTTGCCGTCGACGTGCATCTGCTCGGTGTGCGGGTCGAAGACGATGTTCTTGTCGAGGTGGCTGAAGGCCATCTCGTTGTCGATCCCGTCGGCCTGCAGGCCGAGCTTGGAGTCGAACCAATCGCCGAGCGCGCCCGTCGTCGTGTAGTTGATCGTGTCGTAGACCGACCCCCACGTCTGGCCGTAGATCTTGGTGCAGACGTCGCCCAGCTCGCCGGGCACGCACGGATCGGGGTTGCTCTCGGGGTCGGCGACCTCGTCGTTGGGCTTGACGATCGGCGACCACTTGACCGCGTCGTAGGTCGAGCGGTTGATCGCCTTGGCGGTCTCGCGGATGCGCGCGTCCTTGCCCAGCGAGTGGCGCCCGTGGGGCAGCAGCGTGTAGCTCAGGGCGTCGGCCTCGGGCTGGCCGTGCAGGTCGTCGCCCGCGGTGAACGGGCCGGTGGTGCGCACGCCGTCGTAGAAGCCCATGAACGCCTGGGTCTCGGGCTCGGAGACGCCGCTGTAGGGCCGGAACGAGTAGCCGATGTCGGGCCAGTCGCGGTTGGGGTCGACGCCGTTGCCGTTGTAGCGCTGGAAGAAGACGCCGCCCGACTGCACGCTGCCGCGCCGCCAGCCGTCGGGGTTGGGGTAGGTGAAGTAGACGATCGTCTTCTTGAGCACGTCGGCGAAGGTCGGCGCGCCGGCCTGCACCGCCGCCGGCACGACCGGCTTGCTCGCCAGCCCGGTGTCGTAGGCGGTGACGAGGTCCTCCATCGCGCGCGTGCCGCCCTCGGCGCCGGCGCGCTCGATGCCGTGGATCGACAGCGACAGCGCGTAGCGCTTCTTGCCCGCGTCGGGCACCGTCTCGTCGGTGACCCGCACGACGATCAGGTCGCTCTTCTTGCGCTCGAGCGTCGAGGTCGGCAGCCCGGCCGAGACGTACTGCGGCTTGGGCGCGAACTCCAGCGACGCGAGGTTGTCGCCGGGGAACATCTTCGCCGGGTCGGCCTGCACCTGGTCCCTGGTCTGCGAGCCGTCGCCGATCTTGCCGTCGAGGACGAGCACCTCCATGTAGCGCGACCAGCGCGGGTTCATGTACTTCAGCGCCTCGACGAGCTCGTCGACCCCGATGAAGCTCGACGCCGGGATCGTCCCCTGCGCGCTGGGCGAGCAGATCGGCGAGCCGATCGTCTTGCAGCCGGCGAGCGGATCGGGGAACACGCGCCCGAACGTCGTGTACTGCTGGTCGGACGTGGCCACCGGCGATGCCGCGGCGGGCGCCGCGACCAGCAGGGCGACGAGGAGGGCGAGGACGGCGGCGCGTGCGTGCATGCGCGCTCAAACGGCGCGTCTGATGCGAACTTGCCCTAAGTCAGCGCGCGAGGATCGGCAGCCGGCGCGCGGCGAAGTCGCGCGCCGACGGCAAGCCGAGGCCGGCCGCCGAGCTGGCGGCGCCGCGGCGCGACGGCCGGTAGCTGACCTTGCGCCCGCCGAGCACGCCCGTGACGCGGCCGCGGCGGTCGATCTTCAGCGTGCCGTGCGCCGTGCCGTCGACGGTGACGGTCCCCGCGAGCGTGCCCTCGCTCGAGGTCAGCGAGCCGGTGACGCGCAGGCCGGGGACGTAGGCGTAGGCGTGCAGGCGCAGGCGCCCGTCGAACGACGCCTCGCCGGTGAAGCTGCCGCCGCGCAGCCCGCCGCCGCGGATCGCCAGCCCGGAGAACAGCTCCTGCAGCGCGGTCAGCCGCGCGTCGGTGGCGGTGTCGAGGACCGCGAACAGCGCGCGCCCGCGCGCGCCGCCGACACCGGGCGCCGACTTGAAGTCCCGCAGCGAGCGCGCCGGCAGCGGCCCCGGCGTCACGCCGTTGTCCTTGCCGACGCACGGGTGCCCGACGGGCACCTTCACGATGAAGCGCCGCAGCGCCTGCGCGATGCAGCCCGTGATGTCGCTGTCGAGCGTGTCGTGGCCCGAGCCCTTGAGGGTGACGACCGCGGAGTGCGGCAGCTCGTTGTGGGTGGCGAACGCGTTCTCGATCGGGGTGCGCGTGTCGAGCCGGCCGCCGAGCAGCAGGGCCGGCACGTCGGGCAGCGGGCCGTTGAACGGCTGGCGCACCTGGTCGCCGGGCCAGTCCAGGCAGTCGTCGACGTAGCTCGTGCGCAGCACGGTCTGCCCGTCGAACGGGTCGTAGTCGGTCGGCGGGATCGCGGCCAGCGCCTGCTGCGCGATCGCCGGGCGGTCGGCCAGCGGGGTCGCGAGCGAGTAGGGCAGCGCCACGTCCTCGCAGCCGGTGGCCGCGTTCAGGCCGAAGGACAGGTCGGCCTGCCTGGTCGGGGCGCCCTCGCCGATGCGGCGCAGGCGCATGAGCAGCGCCGGATCGCCGCGGCGCGCGGCGCTGATCGCCGCCGGCAGCGAGGCCTGCAGGAACGGGTTGAGATCCCCCGCGGTGAGCAGGAAGGCCAGCTCGTCGGGGTTGGCGTACTGGGTTGTGCGCTTCTGGCCCCGATCGTCGAAGTAGGAGCCGCGCAGCGGCCCGCTGGCGTTCATGCGCCGCACCAGCGCGGCGACGTCGTCGACCGGGTCGCGCGTCGCGAAGCGGCACGCGCCGTGGGCGCACTGCTCGTCGAGCACGCGCGGCAGGTTGCGGTAGGTATCCAGCAGGAACGCGTCGGGGCCGTCGGGCCCCACGATCGAGTCGAGGATCAGCTTGCTGACGTGCTGGGGGAACGCGCGCGCGTACTGCAACGCGACGTGCGTGCCGTAGGAGATGCCCATCAGCGCGATCTTGTCCGCGCCGAGCGCCTGGCGCAGCGCGTCGATGTCAAGGACGGTGTCGGCCGTCGTGTAGAAGGCCCGCGACGGGCCGATGCGCCCCGCGCACGTCGCCAGCTCGGTGGGCAGGAAGGCGTCCAGCGAACGCAGGCGCTGCAGGTTCGGGCAGTCCAGGACGCCGGACTCGCCGGTCCCGCGCTGGTCGAGCACCGCCAGCCGGTAGCGGCTCAGCGCCGGCTGCAGCGAGATCGCGAACGACGACGCGGCGGCCACCGACGACTGCCCGGGACCGCCGGAGAGCGCGACGAGCACGGGCTTCGGGCCCTTGCGCTGGATCGCGTAGTGCAGCGGCACCGTGCCGGGCGCGGCGCCCGTGCGATCCAGCGGCACGCTCAGCGTCGCGCAGCCGAACTCCATCTGCCCGCGGCAGGGCGTCAGCGCGGGCGCCGCCTCCGCGGACGCGGGCGCCAGGGCAACCACGACGACGAGAGCGGCGGCAGCGAGTGAGCAGCGCAAGGACCGGGCACGGTACACGGGACACCGCTCGACCGTCGCGGCTGCGGCGCGCCTCCGCTACAACCTCGACGAACAGGCGAACCAGATTTGTACCTCTTGATCTGGAAATAAGGCTCTTTCGCAATACTCTGGGAGGACGATGGCCAACGGGGAGAGGACGCTGTTCGGGCCGCAGCGGGCGGCCGATCAGATGGCGCTGCAGAACGAGTGGCGGCGGCTCACGCGCGCAGCCACCTTCGTCGCCATCCTGACGTCGCCGGCGGTCTTCGCCTGGCTCTACGGCGCCAACGACTGGCCGCTGGGATGGTCGGTGCTGGCGACCTTCTTGATCGTCATCAGCTTCCGCGGGTTCATCGACGTCGTCGCCCACCGGCTCATCCCGCGCGCGAGCCTGTACGGCGCGGGCCGCGAGCTGATGGAGACCGACATCATCTCGCAGCGCCGCGTCTGGTACTGGCGCACGAAGTTCCGCCAGCTGAGCTGGCTCGTGCTGATCCTCGGCACCGCGCTCGGCCTGCTCTACGCGTTCGGCGCAACGCTGAGCGACCTCCTGGACTTCATCCCGCAGCTCTTCGTCTACCTGCTGAGCTTCGGCCTGCAGATCCCGCTCTTCTTCCTGGTCAACATCCTGATCCTGTTCGGGCCGCTGCTGTTCTTCGGGCTCAAGCAGATGAAGGGCTACGAGCCGGGCGACGCCGACTGGGGCGTCAAGCTCGAGGACGTCCGCGGCCAGTCCGAGCCCAAGGCCGAGGTGACGAAGGTCATCGAGCTGTGGTCAGCGGGCGACGAGTTCCGCAGCGCCGGCGGCAAGCCCGAGCGCGGCCTGCTCTTCATCGGCGCTCCGGGCACCGGCAAGACCATGCTCTCCAAGGGCATCGCGACGTCGTTCAACTCCCCGATCGTCACGATGCCGGGATCGGGCTTCGCGCAGACGTTCATCGGCATGGACGTCGTCATCGTGATGTTCCTGATCCGCAAGGCGCGCAAGCTCGCCCGCAAATGGGGCAACACGTGCATGATCTTCATCGACGAGATCGACGCGGTCGGGATGCGCCGTCAGGCGCTGCAGGGCGGCTCTGGCTTCCGGCCGGCCGCGAGCGGCTTCGAGGAGCCGCCGATGTACGGGCCGTGGGGCTCGCTGACCTCGACCGGCGACCTGATCCTCGAGAACCGCCAGTGGCGCGACCGCATGTTCATGTCGCGCGCCGAGCCGTCCGGGCCTGTCGGCCCGACGTTCCTCGGCGGCGTCCGCGACCGCATCCAGGGCGTCATGTTCCCGGGCATGGGCGGCATGGGCGGCCAGCTCGCGCTCAATCAGCTGCTCGTGCAGATGGACGGCGTCGACGAGCCGCCGTTCATGCGCAAGTTCTTCACCAACCGCGTCAACACGTTCCTCGACGCTACGTACTTCGTGCCCCAGCGGATCGGCAAGCTGCGGCTGCGCTTCAAGCCGCCCAAGCCACGGCCCGAGCAGGTCTACTTCATCGGCGCCACCAACGTGCCGCTCGAGGCGCTCGACCCGGCGCTCATCCGCCCGGGCCGCATGGGCCGCCACATCTGGTTCCGCACGCCCACCAAGGACGACCGCAAGGACATCTTCGATCTCTACCTCGGGCGCGTCAGCCACGAGGAGAGCCTCGACAGCGAGGAGCGCCGCGACGAGTTGGCCCGCATGACCAACGGGTACTCCCCGGCCATGATCGAGCAGGTGTGCTCGATGGCGCTGACCTACGCGCACTCCGAGGCACGCTCGGAGTTCGATCGCAAGGACATCGTCGAGGCGATGACAACGATCGAGTCGGGGACCGCGATCGGCGTGAACTACATCGAGGAGGAGACCCGCGCGGTCGCCATCCATGAGGCCGGCCACGCCGTGACGAGCCACGTCTACATGAACGACGTCCTCTCGACCCGGCTGTCGATCCGCATGCGCGGTGGCTCGCTGGGCCACCACCAGGCCATCGAGAAGGAGGAGCGCTTCTCGAGCTGGCGCCACGAGGAGGTCGGGCGCCTCGTGTGGACGCTCGGCGCCATGGCGGCCGAGCACGTCTTCTACGGCGAGAACGGCGTCGGGGTCGGCGGCGACATCCAGAGCGCCACCTGGCGGGCGTCGCGGATGGTCGGCATGAGCGGCATGGGGCCCGAGCCGCTGGACCTGCGCGGGCGCGTGTCCAAGGAGCGCCTGGGCGACGTCGAGAAGGAGCTCATGGAGCGCTTCGAGCGCATCGGCCTGCTGATCATGAACCGCGCGCGCATGACCGGCGCGATGGACTCCGACCCGATGGGCTCGGTCCTCGGCGATCCGGCCAAGCGCAAGGCCGCCGCGCAGATCCTCGGGCAGGCCTACCTGACCGCCGTGTGCTGCATCCGCGTCAACCGCGAGGCGGTCGCGCGCGTCGCCGACGCCCTGGTGGAGCGCAAGGAGCTGTACGGCGACGAGGTCGTCGAGCTGCTGGAGGCCGCGTCGCCACGTGCGCCGCAGATCGACGTCCTGGACGAGGAGATCTGGCCGAAGGTATGAGCGAGGGCGACGACAAGCGGCTCGACAAGCGGCCCTGGGACCCGGCGGGCACCCAGCCCAAGCACGATCCCGCGGCGCTGCTGCCGGACACGCGCGAGCCGCTGCTGCCGCCCGAGGCCGAGGTCGTCGAGTCCGACGCCGTCGACGAGGACGGCGGCGATCTGCTGCCCCAGCGGCACACCGCCGCGGGCGCGCCCGCGGTCGCGGCGGCCAAGCGCTCGACCTACTCCCCGCGCTTCCAGTTCCTCACGGGCGCCCTCGTCGCCGTGGGGATCGCCGCGCTGGCCGGCATCGCGATCCTCGTCATCGGGCCTTCGACGACGACCCCCGGGCCGCCGTGGTCGCCATGGAAGCCGTCGTCGAGCGGCGTCCAGGGCGCCACCGAGATCGCCACCCACGTCGCGCCCGAGTACCGCGACCAGGGCAAGCAGCTGGTCAACATCGACGCCAACGACCTGTCGTTCAAGGGCGTGCCGCTCACCGTCGCGCTGCGCACCGCGCCCGAGCAGGGCGGCAACATCCAGATCCACGACGAGAAGGGCGTCCTCTACCAGCTCTGCGGGCTCGGGCCGAGCTGCTCGATCGATCACGGCAAGGCCTCGACCGAGCGCGGGCTGCTGCTGCGCCGCGAGGGCCTCGAGCTGGCGCTCTACACCTTCCGCTACCTCGGCGACGTCAAGCAGGTCGTCGTCCTCATCCCGCCCGTCAAGGGCAAGGCCCAGACCGTCGCGCTGTACTTCCGCCGCGACGAGGTCAAGGCCGAGCTCGCGCGGCCGCTGACCTCCTCGCTGGTGCCCAAGGCGCCGACCGTCTCGAGCGTCACGCTCTCCCCCGACGCCGCGCTGGTCGACCAGGCCACCGACGAGCCCTACCTCTTCACGCTCAACGGGTCGAGCTTCAACAACGGCGGCTTCCTCGTCCTCGAGCCCTACACGCCGGCCGCGGACAAGAAGCTCCAGCAGGACCTCAAGACCCAGCAGAAGCAGGCGGCGGCGTCCTCGGGCGGTTGAGCGCGGCCGCGCGCGCCAAGCTCGCGCAGGCCAAGGCGCGCCTGGACACGCTGGACCTGTACCCGCGCCCGGTGCGCATGCGCCGCGTGCGCCTGATCAGCGCGCCGTGGCTGTTCCGCCTGCCGTGGTTCCGGCGCTTCGACGGCTACACGATGTGGGACCTCATCCTCGTGCGCCGGCCCGTCGCCGAGTGCAGCGACGACCTCGTCACCCACGAGCTCTGCCACGTCTGGCAGATGCAGCACCACCCCATCGCGATGCCGTTGTCGTACCTGTACAGGGGCTACAACGCCAATCCCAACGAGGTCGAGGCCAGGCGCGCGGCCGAGGTCACCGCGCGCGCCGAGCGCTTCGGGCTGTGCGACTCCTGCCGCCACCAGCGCATCGTCCGCAGCGGGCGCGGCTCGCTCTTCACCTTGTGCCAGCGCTCGAAGGCCGACGCGAGCTTCCCGAAGTACCCGCGCGTGCCGGTGACCGAGTGCCGCGGCTACGACCCTGGGTCCTAGGCCCAAAGGCCGACGGAGATCGTTGAGGTCGTCAACTAGCATGGACCGTCGATGGCGACGTTCGTGAGGCTGCTGGGATGGCTACGTCCATATCGCACAGGGGTCCTGCTCTCGGGAGCGCTGGCCGCTGCCGCGATGGTCATGACGGTGGCGATCCCGTGGCTCAGCGGCCGCGCCATCGACCAGATTCGCGAGGGTGACCGGTCGGGGCTGACGTCGCTCGGGCTCGCCGTGCTCGGCGCCGGCGTGCTGCGCCTGGCGCTGACCGTCGCGCGGCGGCTCGTGGCCGGGCGCGTGTCGCTCGGCGTCGAGCTCGACCTGCGCAACCGCATGTACCAGCACCTGCAGGCGCTCGAGCTCGGCTTCTTCGATCGCCAGCAGACCGGCCAGCTCATGTCGCGCGCGACCGTCGACCTGCAGTCGGTGCGCTTCTTCCTGGGCTACGGCCTGGTCTTCATGCTGCAGTCGGCGCTGACGATCCTGCTCGCCGCCGCCGCGATGATCGCCGTGCAGCCCGGCCTGGCGGCGATCTCGCTGATCCCCGTGCCGATCGTCGTCGGCATCGCCGCGCGCTACGGACGGCACTCGCGCCCCGCGCTTCAGGAGCTCCAGCAGCGCATCGCCGAGCTGACGGCCGACGTCGAGGAGAACATCGGCGGCGTGCGCGTCGTCAAGGCGTTCGCGCGCGAGGATCGCCAGCTCGATCGCTTCCGCGACAGCGTCGCGCGCGTGTGGGACCAGGCGATGGTCTCCACGCGGCTGCAGGCCTTCTACAACCCCTTCATCGGCTTCCTGCCCCAGCTCGGCCTCGCCGCGATCCTGTTCTTCGGCGGGCGCCAGGTCATCGACGGGCGCCTGACCATCGGCGAGTTCAGCGCGTTCTACGCCTACCTGCTCATGCTGCTGTCGCCGATGCGCACGCTGGGCATCTCGCTCGGGCTGGCCCAGCGCGCGACCGCGGCCGGCGCCCGCGTCTACCAGATCCTCGACCGCGAGCCGCGGATCGCCTCGCGGCCCGGGACCCCGGCGCTGCCGCCCGGCTCCGGGCACGTGGAGCTGCGCGACGTGACGCTCCAGTACGAGGGGGCCCACCGCCCGGCGCTGCACGACGTCGACCTCGACGTCCCCGCCGGCACGACCGTGGCGCTCGTCGGCGCGACCGGCTCGGGCAAGACCACGCTCGTCGCGCTCCTGCCGCGCCTGTACGACGTCACGGCCGGCGAGGTGCTGATCGACGGTGCCGACGTGCGCGACGTCGACGTCGCCTCGCTGCGCGCCTCGATCGCCGTGGTCGACGACGCCCCGTTCCTGTTCAGCGCCAGCGTGGCCGAGAACATCGCCTACGCGCGCGCCGACGCCACGCGCGAGGAGATCGAGCTCGCCGCCCGCCGCGCGCAGGCCCACGACTTCATCGCGCGGCTGCCCGACGGCTACGACACGCGCGTCGGCGAGCGCGGGCTGACGCTCAGCGGCGGCCAGCGCCAGCGCGTCGCCATCGCGCGCGCCCTGCTGGCCGATCCGCGGATCCTGATCCTCGACGACGCCACCTCGTCGGTCGACGCCTCGACCGAGCAGGAGATCAAGCTGGCGCTGCGCGAGGTCATGGCCGGGCGCACGACCTTCGTCATCGCCCACCGGCTGTCGACGATCTCGCTGGCCGACACGATCGTCGTGCTCGAGGACGGCGAGGTGGTGGCGGCAGGCGGCCACGACGACCTGCTCGACCAGTCGGAGCTGTACCGCGAGATCGTCGAGAAGGGCCTGCCCGACCAGGTGTTCCTGACGCGCAATGAGCCCGAGCGCAAGGTGGCGGGCCTGTGACGACGGGATCCGACGCCGCACGCGCGGCCACGCGGCGCGACGACCTGCGCCGGCGCCTGCGCGGCACGGCCGGGCGCGGGCGCAAGCTGCGCGGCCTGATCGTGCTGCTGGCGCCCTACCGGGCCCGCGTGGTGCTCATGTTCGTCGCCCTGATCGCCGGCACGGCCGCCTCGCTGGCGCCGGCGCCGCTGGCCAAGGCGGCCATCGACTCGGGCATCCTGAAGGGCGATCGCGCGACGCTCGACCGCGTGGTCGTGGCCTTCGTGATCAGCGCGCTCGTCGTGTGGGCGGCCAGCTACGCGCAGACCTACCTCGTCGGCTGGGTCGGCCAGCGCGCCCTGGCCGACCTGCGCCTGCAGATCTTCCGCCACCTGCAGGAGATGCCGGTCGGCTTCTACGAGCGCCGCCCGGCCGGGGTGCTCATCTCGCGCATGACCAACGACGTCGAGGCCCTCGACTCGCTGGTCACCGACACCGTCGTCACGCTGTTCCAGGCGTCGCTGACGCTCGTCGGCTCGATCGGGATCCTGCTCTACCTCGACGCCGAGCTCGCGCTCTACACCTTCCTGATCTTCCCCGTGATGGCGATCGGGTCGCTGGCCTTCCGCATCGCAAGCGCCGACGCCTACCGGCGCACGCGCGAGACGATCGGCGCGATCACCGCCTACCTGCAGGAGACGCTCTCGGGCATCCGCGTCGTGCGCGCCTTCGCGCAGGAGCCGCGCCACCGCGCGCGCTTCGGGGCCCTCAACGACGTCAACCGCGACGCCAACCTCGTCACGGTCAACCTCAACGCCGCCTACTTCCCGCTCGTCGAGTTCGTCTCGGCGGTCGCGACCGTCGGCATCCTCATCATCGGTGGGCGCCAGGCGATCAACGGCGACGTCGAGATCGGGGTGCTCGTCGGCTTCATCGCCGCGCTCAACGGCTTCTTCGACCCCATCGGCCAGCTCTCGCAGGTCTACACGACCTACCAGTCGGGCATGGCCGCGCTCGACAAGATCTTCGAGCTGCTCGACGAGGCGCCCGAGCTGGCCGACCGGCACGGGGCGATCGAGCTGCCGCGCATCCGCGGCGAGATCCGCTTCGAGGACGTCTCGTTCCGCTACCGCGCGGGCGACGACATCAAGCTCGCGCTCGAGGACGTGTCGCTGACCGTGCCGCCCGGGCAGACGGTCGCGCTCGTCGGCGCCACCGGCGCCGGCAAGTCGACCTTCGCCAAGCTCGTCGCGCGCTTCTACGACCCGACCGACGGGCGCGTGCTCGTCGACGGCCACGACCTGCGCGACGTCGCCGCGCGCTCGCTGCGCTCGCAGATGGGGATCGTCCCGCAGGAGGCGTTCCTGTTCAGCGGCACGATCGGCGACAACATCGCCTTCGGGCGGCCCGGGGCCGGCGACGAGGAGATCGCGGCCGCCGCGCAGGCGGTCGGCGCGTGGGACTTCATCGCCGCGCTGCCGCAGGGCCCGGACACCGAGGTCGGCGAGCGCGGCGTCCAGCTCTCCTCCGGCCAGCGCCAGCTCGTCGCGTTCGCGCGCGCGCTGATCGCCGACCCGCGCATCCTCGTCCTCGACGAGGCGACCTCGAACGTCGACCTGCACACCGAGGGGCGGATCGAGGCCGGCCTGCGCCGCCTGCTGGCCGGCCGCACGGCGATCGTCATCGCCCACCGCCTGTCGACGATCCGCCAGTCCGGGCGCATCATCGTGCTCGACCACGGGCGGATCGTCGAGCAGGGCACGCACGACGAGCTGATCGTCGCCGATGGCCCGTACGCGCGCCTGTACGCCGACTGGGCCGCGCAGGCGGCGGCATGAGCTACGAGCTGCGCCGCGCGGAGCTCGACGACGCCGAGCCGATGGTCGCGGTGACCGCCGAGGGCTTCGCGACCTACCACGCGTTCGCGCCGCCCGAGTGGTCGCCGCCGGCGGCCGGCGGCGAGCTCGAGCGCCTGCAGCGCCTGCTCGCAGACCCGGACGTCTGGTACGTCGTCGCCGAGCACGACGGCGAGCTGGTCGGGCACGTCGGCTTCCTGCCGGCCGATCGCGCCCTGCACGCCGTCGCCGACTCCTCGCTCGCGCATTTCCGCCAGCTCTTCGTCCGTACCGCGCACTGGGGCACGGGCCTGGCCGCGCGCCTCCACGCCGCGGCGATCGCCGAGGCGACCGCGCGCGGCTTTCGGACCATGCGCCTGTTCACCCCGGCGGCGCAGGCACGCGCCCGGCGCTTCTACGAGCGCGAGGGCTGGGTCCTCGCGCGCCCGGCGGCGTTCGAGCAGCTCATCGGCCTCGAGATGGCCGAGTACCGCCGTGAGCTACTCGAGTAGCCCGCGGCGCATCGCCTCGGCCACCGCGGCCGCGCGATCGCTGACGCCGAGCTTCTCGTAGAGCGTCTTGAGGTGCGACTTGACCGTCGCCGTGCTCAGGTGCAGCTCGCGCCCCACGGCCGGCGCGCTCAGGCCGTCGGCGATGAGCGTCAGGACCTCCTGCTCGCGCGGGCTCAGCGCCGGGCGCCCCGGCTCGGTGCGCAGGCGGATCTCGGCGGCCAGGCCGGCCTGGACCTCGGGCGGCAGGATGACGTCGCCGCGCGCGACCGCCGCGATCGCGTCGCAGATGCGCTCGCCGGGCGAGGCCTTGGACAGGTACGCGGCCACGCCGCCGGCGACCGCCTCGTAGACGGTGTCGCTCTCCAGGTGGGCGCTGAGCAGGATCACGCGCGTCTGCACGCCGTCGCGGCGCAGCGCCTCGACGATGTCGATCCCGCGCAGCGAGGGCATCTCGACGTCGAGCACGGCGACGTCGGGCCGGTCGGCGCGGATGGCCTCGAGCGCCTCGCGACCGTCGCCCGCCTCGGCCACGAGCTCGAACTCCGGCCGCGCGCGCACGGCGCGGACCATCGCCTCGCGATAGAGGGGATGGTCGTCGGCGACGAGGACTGTCGTGCGCTGCATCTCGGGCATGGCCGCGGTGGCTCCGCGGCGCAACCCTACTCTCGGGCCAGGTGCAGGGCCGCCGCGCAGATGTCCGCGCGCGGGCTGTCCTTGCTCACGCAGGCGACCGCGCCGGCGGCGAGCGCGGCGCGCTCGGTCTCTTCGTCGAGCGATGCGCTGACGATGACCACGCGCGACGTCACCGGTGGGTCGGCGTCGCGCAGGCGCTCGAGGACGGCGAAGCCGTCGAGGTCGGGCATGCGCAGGTCCAGCAGGACGACGTCGGGGCGCAGCCGCTCGATCGCGTCGAGCGCGGCCTCGCCCCCGCCGGCCTCCCCCACGAGCTCGAGTCCGCTGTGGACCGTTACCGCGCGGCCCATGCCGCGGCGGAACACCGGGCTGTCGTCGACGACGAGAACGCTGACGGAGCCGCTGCCGATGGGCACACCCGCCGCAGGCGACTCCGTCGACCCGTGCTCGGGTCCCCCGTCCCAGTCCACACACCCTCCATCAAGACAGAGCCGCGAGCCGACGACGCCCCGCTGCACCTGCGTTACGCCCCCCGGCGGAGGTGCAGTTGGTCAGTGCCATGGGGGTCGTCGTCACGCTCGCGGCTGTTGAGTTACGGGCCGACGGCGCCCCCCTCATCTGACTCCGCCGACTCGGGACGGGAGGATCGTCGCCCAGCGGCGGCCACACAACGCCGAGATGGGGGTAAACACGGATGAGCGGCGACTCATCCGATCGGATGAGATGGAGCCCACGGCCGCCGCTTGATCGACTAGATTCGGCTTGGATGGGGGGGCCCGTCATCAGACTTTCGCTGCGCTCGCAGGAGGATGTGCTCCTGACCCGGCGCCGCGCGCGCGACCTCGCCGGCTTCCTGCAGCTGGGTGCCGAGGCGCAGAGCCGGCTGGCCACGGCCGTTTGGGAGGTGGCCCGGCTGGCGCACCGCCACGGCTCCGAGGGCGAGGTCGAGCTCGCCGTCGCCGAAGACCCGGCGGCCGCCGTGGTCACCATCCGCGGGATCGCCCACACCGCCTTGACGGGCGAGACACCGGGCGAGGCCCTCGACCGCCTCGACCTCGCCAAGCTGCGCCAGCTCGTCGATCGCGTCGAGGCCAGCGACGCCGACGGCACCGCCTTCGTCCGCCTGACCAGCGAGCTCGAGCCCGAAGCGTGGCTGCCCGGCCTCGACGAGCTCGCGCACGTCCTCGGCTCGCTGCAGCGCCACGAGTCGGGCGAGTCCGAGGCGACGGTCAACGAGCTGCGCATGCAGAACGCCGAGCTCGTGACCGCGCTGGCGACGCTGCGCGACCGCGAGCGCGAGCTGACCGCGCTCAACCGCGAGCTGGCCGACACCAACCGCGGCATCACCGCGCTGCTCGCCGAGCTCGGCCAGCAGGCCGAGGAGCTGCGCGAGCGCGCCGCCGGCAGCGCCAGCTTCCTCAGCGCGCTGACGCACGAGCTGCGCACCCCGCTCTACGCGGTGCGCGGCATGGCCGAGGCGATCCTGCGCGAGGGCGGCGACGCGCTGAATCCGCGCCTGCGCGAGGACGTGCGGCTCATCGACGGCGCGATGGAGGAGGCGCTCGACCTCGTCAACGACCACCTCGACCTCGCCCGCCTGGCGGCCGGCCGCGACATCGTCCGCGTCTCCGACGTGCGCGTCGACGAGCTGTTCAGCGCGCTGCGCGGGATCGTCGCCCACCTGCCGCGCTCGACGGACGTGGCCGTCGTCTTCGAGGACCTCAACGGCGTGCCGACGCTGCGCACCGACGGCTTCAAGCTCGGCCAGATCCTGCGCAACTACGTCGTCAACGGCCTGAAGTTCACCGAGCGCGGCGAGGTTCGCGTCTCCGCAACCGCGCTGGCGGGCGGCGAGCACGTGCGCTTCGCCGTCAGCGACACCGGCCCCGGCCTGAACCCATCCGACCAGGCGCGCGTGTTCGAGGACTTCGTCCAGCTCGGGCGCGAGGCGGGGCCCAGCGACCTGCGCGGCTTCGGCCTGGGCCTGCCGATCTGCAAGCGCCTGGCGACGCTGCTGGGCGGCGAGGTCGGCGTCACCAGCGCGCCCGGCCGCGGAGCGACCTTCACCGCGACGATCCCGGCGGTGTTCGCGCCGACGGGTGGTGACGTCGAGGTGGTGGAGGCGGGCTGAGGCGGCGGCTGCGCCCGCCGGTGGCAGAGGCTGCGGGCCAGGGATTCGAACCCCAACTACCTCGTCCAGAGCGAGGCGTGCTGCCGTTACACCAGCCCGCAGAGTATTGATGTACCGAACTACAGAGCGTCGTTCGTGCTGGTCCGGTCCTCGCGAAGTATAGGCACGCCTGCAGGAGGATCCGTCCGCGACACATGCGAACATGTGTTCGTGACACGCGAGCGTGTGCATGCGTTGCTTGGACAAGGGCTGGGCCGCAAGGAGATCGCGGATCTCCTCGGCATCAGCAAGGCAACCGTGAGCTATCACGCGCGGCGCCTCGGTGCCCCGGTGGATCCGCGGTTCGCGCGGCGCTATGACTGGGCGGCGATCCAGGCGTACTACGACGACGGGCACACGCCGGCGGAATGCCGCGAGCGCTTCGGCTGCTCGATCCCCGCGTGGCAGGACGCTCGCCGCAGGGGCGCGCTCGTCGTGCGACCGGCCGCGGCGCCGCTGAGCGAATGGCTCGTGCGCGGTTGTCGCGTCGCACGAATCCACGTCAAGAACCGTCTGCTGGCGGCCGGGTTGAAGGACAACCGCTGCGAGCGGTGCGGCATCAGCGATTGGGAGGGCCGTCCCCTCGTCATGGCGCTGCACCACGTCAACGGGATCAGGGACGACAACCGCCTCGAGAACCTCGAGCTCCTCTGCCCCAACTGCCACAGCCAGACCGAGAACTTCGCGGGCCGCAACGCGGCCAGGTCGGTCGCGCGCGCTAACGGTCCGCCGGCGGGATGTCCCTGATCCGGGCCGACAGCTGGGCGACGTCCGCGTGCGAGTAGGACAGGTGCACGCGCGTAGCCGACGGCGGGCGCTTCGCGAGCGAGAGGCCGGGGCGCCATTCGGTGACCGGCCGGATGGGCCGTGGCGCGAAGCCGCCGCCGCAGTTGGGGCAGACGTCGTGGAGCTCGTGCTCGACGCAGTCGGCGCAGAACGTGCACTTGTAGGTGCAGATGCGCGCCTCGGGCGAGGCCGGTGGCAGGTCCTTGTCGCAGTACTCGCAGTTGGGGCGCAGCTCGAGGGCCATCGCTCACCTTGGCAGCCAGCCGGGCGCGCGCGCAACGCCTAGGGTCTGCGCATGCCGCCGGCTGACGACCCGGGCATGGCCAGTCGCGGCCGGCGCAAGCGCAGCCGCCGCGGGCAGATCGTGGACTCGCTGATCTGGGGAGCGCTGATGGGTGCGGCCGGCGGCGCCGTGCTGGGCCACGCGATCGACGGTCTCGGGGCCGGGGCGGGCGCCCTGATCGGCGCCGCGTTCTGCGCGCCCGCCGAGGCGTTCACGACCATCACCCGGGGTGCCGCCGAGCCCAAGCCGCTCTGGCAGCGGATCCTCGCCAGCGCGCTGCTCATGGCGCTGTTCGGCGCGCTCCTGGGCCTCGTCTTCGGCTCCGACGCGACCCTGCTGACCGCGCTCGTCTGCGGCGCGCTGCTCGGGCTGCTCGGCCTGCGGCCGCTGAAGGTCGCCCTCGGCCTCGCCGTCGGGGCGGCGGTGGGCGGCGCGCTCGAAGCGCTCGACGCCGGGCTCGAGCCGCCGCTGGTCGCGGCGCTGGTCACGATCGCCTATCGCGTCATCGCCGCGATCGCGTATCGCGATCGGCCGCTCGTGCGCATCATGGCCGAGGAGGTGCCCGCATCGGAGCTGCGCTACGTCGTCCCCTTCGAGGCGCGCTCGCGGTACGTCGGCGCCGACTACGTCGAGCAGCTCGCCGAGCTGCGCGGCGGCAGCTTCCGCCGCAACCCGCCAGACGTCGGGATCCTCGCCTCGCTGGACAGCCTGGCCGGGCCGACGTTCGACCCGGCCAGGGTGCACCCGCTGATCCGCGAGTTCTACGAGCACACGAGCCGCTTTCGGCTGTCGATCATCCCGGAGTGGCGGCGCTGGATGAAGCCCGGCTACGAGGTCTTCAAGCGGCTCGTCGCCGAGCCGCTCGGCCAGGCCGCGATCCCGTCGAACATCGAAGAGGCCCAGCGCGGGATGGTCAGCACGATCGACACGATCGACCTCGACGGCGACGACGAGATCGACATCCGCGGGTGGATCAGGACGTTCGCGGACTCGGGCAAGCCGATCTACGTCGGCATCTACACGACCTTCAGGCACGACGGCCGCGGCTACGTGAGCGTCGGCTTCCCGATCCCCAGCGCCAACTTCACAGCCACGCTGCTGCCGTGCAACGAGGGCGAGCACGACCTCGTGCTCACGTCGCGGACCGAGCTCGCGTTCCCCGGCCACTACCTGAGCTCCGTCGACAGCGAGCGCGACGCCCTGACCGTCGTCAAGCTGCTCGCGTTCCAGGAGCACATTTACGTCTACGTCGACGGCGGCGAGCTGAAGACCGACCACAGCTTCTCGCTCGCCGGCCAGCGCTTCCTCACCCTCCACTACGAGATCGAGCGGCTGACCTGAGCGGGCTCAGAGGCCTGCCGGCTCGGCCACGAAGCGCTGCGACTCGCGCAGCACGAGCGCAACCGCGCCGAGGACCTCGGCGCGCTCGCCGAGCACGCCGGCGAGGATCGGGATCTCGCGCGTCGCGGCGATCGCCGAGCGCCCGACCGCGGCGCGCAGCGGATCGAGCAGCAGGTCGCCGGCCTGGGCGAGCTCGCCGCCGACGACGACGCGCTCGGGCGCCAGCAGGTTGCAGACGCCGGCGACCGCGAGGCCGAGGGCGCGGCCGGCGTCGGCGATCACGCGGCGACAGCCGACGTCTCCCGCCTGGGCCTGGACGACGACCTGGCGCAGGGTCAGGCGCTCGCCGTGGCGGCGGCGCAGCGGCTCGAGGACGGCCTCGGCGCCGGCGAACGCCTCCAGGCAGCCGCGGTTGCCGCAGCGGCAGACCGGCCCGGCCTCGTCGATCGTGACGTGGCCGAGCTCGCCGGCGGTGCCGCCGTGGCCGTGGTACCACGTCGCGCCCGACATGGAGCACGCGGTCGCGCTGGCGTTCAACGCGGGCCTCGACATGTCGATGATCCCGCTCGACGCGACGGGCTTCACGACGGCCATGAAGGCCGCCGTCGCCGGCGGTCTCATCCCGCAGAGCCGCATCGACGACGCGGTCTCGCACGTCCTGGCGCTGAAGTTCCGCCTCGGGCTCTTCGAGCACCCCTACGTCGATCCCGACAAGGCCAACGCCGCGGTCGAGGATCCCGCCAACAGGCCGCTCGCCCGCAAGGCCGCGCAGGAGAGCCTCGTGCTGCTGGGCAACAAGGGCGTGCTCCCGTTCTCGCGCCGGACGCACTCGGTCCTCGTCACCGGCCCGCAGTCCGACAGCCCGACCAACCAGCTCGGCGGCTGGTCGGTCGCCTGGCAGGGCGCGTTCAACCTTCCCTCCGACATCCCGATCCCGGAGGTGACGACGATCAAGGAGGGCGTCGAGCAGGCGGCAGGGCCGTGGCGCAAGGTGATCTGGAAGCAGGGCGCGCCGGTGGCCGACACCACCGTCAACCGCAACCCACCCTACGACCCGCTCAACGACGCCGGCAACCCGACGGCCGTGGCACAGCGCGACGAGGCGGTCGCCGCGGCCAAGACGGTCGACGCGGTGGTCGTCGCGGTCGGCGAGAGCCCGTACGCCGAGGGCGGCGGCGACGATCGCAACCCGCGGCTGACGTCGGCCCAGGCCGCGCTGATCGACGCGCTGAAGGCGACCGGCAAGCCGGTGGTCGTCGTCGTGGTCGCCGGCCGGCCGCTGAAGATGGACCACCAGCTCGACGAGGCCGGGGCCAGCCTGATGGCCTTCCTGCCCGGAAGCGAGGGCGGCGCCGCGATCGGCGACACGCTGTTCGGCAAGGCCAACCCGAGCGGGCGCCTGCCCGTTTCCTGGCCGAAGGACTCGAGCACGTTCCCGCTGGCCTACAACGAGGCCGGTAAGCCCTACGACCCGCGCTACGCCTTCGGCTACGGCCTCAGCTACACGCGCTTCGACGTGGGCCGCCCGCGGGTCTGGGGCAGCCACGTGAGCGTCTCGGTGCGCAACACGGGCAAGGTCGCAGGAGACCACACGGTGCTGGCGTTCCTCGTCGGCTCCGACGGCAGCAGGCGCCTGGCCGGCTTCACGCGCGTGCACCTGAACCCGCACGCGCAGACGACCGCGCGCCTGACGCTCAGCGCGCCGGCGAGCGGCGATCGGGTGGAGGTGAGCTAAACGGCGGAGTTCGTGAACTGCGCGGTGATGCGGTCCTCGAGCCCCGGGTCGAGGACCAGCAGCACCTCGTCGCCGGGGTCGATGACGGTGTCGGACTTGGGGACGAAGCCCCTGCCGTTGCGCAGCACCGAGATGATCAGCGAGCCGTCGGGCAGGTCGACGTCGGCGACCTTCATGCCCGCCGCTGGAGCGCTCTGCCCGACCTCGACCTCGATGATCTCCAGCTGCTCGTCGCGCAGGTCCAGGAGGTGGACGAGGCCGTAGGAGGGAACCTCGTGCTCGATCAGCCGCAGGATCAGGTCGGTGGCGCTGACCGCCGGCTGAATGCCGAGCAGCTCGAAGTACTGCCGGTTACGCGGGTTGTTGACGCGGGCGATGATCCGCGAGCACAGGTACTTCTCCTTGGCGATCTGGCAGATGAGGAGGTTGTCCTCGTCGTCGCCGGTCACCGCGATCGTCAGGTCGGCGCGGTTGATGCCCGCGCGCTCGAGCACCCACAGCTCGGTCGCGTCGCCGTACTGGATCGCGTGCTCGAGCTCCTGCTCGACGGTCAGGTAGCGCGAGCGCTCGCTCTCGATGACGGTGACCTCGTGGTCCTTGGCCATCAGCTCGCGGGCGAGGTTCCACCCGACCTTGCCGGCGCCGGCGATGACGACGTACATGCCGGCTACGCCTCCAGGGCGCGCTCGAACATCTCGATCGCGTAGCGCGTCGGACAGATGGTGTGCATGCCCTGCTCGGCGTACCACTCCGCGCGCGCCGGGTCCATCACGCGCACGATCACCTTCGGTACCCCGAACTGCTTGGAGGCGATCTGCGCGATGGTGAGGTTGGTGTTGTCGCCGTCGGTGGCGGCGATGAAGACGTCGGCCTCCTCGATGCCGGCCTCGCGCAGCGCGTCGATCTCGAGGCCGTGACCGACGGTGAAGCGCCCGCCGGCGTCCTCCCAGGTCGTGTCCATGCCCGAGTCCAGGCGCTCGTGGGACAGCGGGTCCTCGTCGAGGATCGAGACCTCGTGACCCGCGGACAGCATCGAGCGCGCCACCTGCGACCCGACGCGGCCGGCTCCTACGATCACCATGAGCGCCACGCTTCGGACTCTAGCCTTCCTCGCCCGGCGTCGCCCCGTCCCTCGCGAGGGCCGCACCGTCGGACTTGGGCGGCGCGTCGGAGGCGGGCGGAGCGGTGAGGATCACCTGGCACGGTGCCTTGGCCAGGACGTACTTGGTGACGTCGCCCACGAAGTTGTCCAGCGGGCCGCCGCGGCCGCCGAGCAGCGCGCCGCCGCGGATCTTCGACGGCTCCTCGGCCGCCAGCACCACGGCCTGCACGCCGCGGCGGCGCGCCTCGTCGACGATCGCCTGGCCGGCGCGCCTGGCGCGCACGGTCGCCGTGGCGACCTCGACGCCCTCGTACTCCTCCCCCACCGCCTTCGCGCGTGCCAGCGCGGCGCGCGCCTGCTTGAGCTGTGCCTCGGGCAGCGCGGCGTCGATCGGCAGCGACATCGGGACCTCGAAGACCCACAGGGCCTCGATCGTCGCGCCCTTGTCCTCCTCGAACGCCTCGGCGTCTTCCTCGGCGGCGAGGCGCCCCGCGGTCTGCACGATGTCGTCGTCCAGCGGGGTGCCCATGAGCGGCACGAGGATCGAGCCGTACTCGGCCTCGCGGCGCTCGCGCCGCAGCGCCGCCTCGGGCACTGTGACGCGCCGGAAGATCGACTTGCCCTCGCTCGTGCGGTAGACGAGGTAGAGCGTCACGCCGCCCGCCAGCCAGGCCGCGCCGACCCAGCGGGCGCCCTCGTGGGTGGCGACGAGCCCGACCCACGCCGCGGCGCTCAGGACCGCTCCGAGCACCGCCGGCAGCGGCAGGTCGCCGCCGCGGACGCGCACGCTGAGCGGGATCCGGTACGGGCGCTGCGCGTCGGGCTCCTTGTAGCGCAGGACGACGAGCGAGAGATGGGCGATGGTCAGGCCGATGAGCGCGCCGAAGGCGAAGATGCCCACCATGAGCTCGAGGTCCTGGGGCACGGTGAGCGCGCCGGCCAGGACCGCGGCGATCGAGATCACGATGTAGGGCGTGGCGCGCGTCGCGTGCAGCCGGCCGACCGCGCTGGGGATCTGGCGGTTCGTCGACAGCGAGTAGGCCAGCCGCGAGAGGCCCATCATCGCCGAGTTGGCCGCGGCGATCAGGGTCACCGCGGCGACGGCGGCGATGACGTACTTCAGCGTGTTCGCCAGCCAGTCGGCGTCGAAGGACTCGGCGATCCCGATCATCGGCGCATCGAGGAAGTTGCGCCCCAGCGAGGTCGCGTTGCCGACGACGGGCAGCGCGGTGATCGCCACCACGGCGATGCCGGTGTAGACGACCATCACGACGAGCGCGGCGGCGCCGACGAGCCGCTTGAGGCCGCGCCGCCCGACCGCGACCTCGCCCGACAGCCCCGACGCGGACTCCAGGCCGGTGAAGACGACGGTGGCGACGCCGAGCGCGAAGACGGTGTCCCCCCACGTCGGCGTGTCGCCCAGGTGGATCGTGTCGGTGATCGTGTCGAGGTGGAAGAACGCGGCCAGCCCGAGCACGATCACGAGCACCTGCAGGCCGAGGTCGGCGATCACGAGCGCGGCGATGCGGTTGACCCGCGTCTTGGAGAAGCCGCGGATGTTGCGGACCGCGACGTACAGGATGATCCCGAAGCACAGCAGCAGCTCGTCGGTGTCGCGGCCCAGCGGCTCGTAGAACGCGGCGAGGTAGTTCGTCGCCGAGAACGAGGTGACCGCGATGAGGATGGTGTAGTCGAGCAGGATCATCCAACCGGCCACGAAGCTGATGAGCTCGTTGAACGCGTAGCGGGCGAAGACGGTCGCCCCGCCGCGGTCCTGGTGCAGCGAGGCGCCCTCGACGTAGGTCATCGAGGCCAGGACGAAGAAGACGCCGGCCAGGAGGTAGACGGCCGGCGTCAGGCCCAGCGCGCGCTGCGCGACGACGCCCAGCGAGAAGTAGATCGCGCTGGCGACCGAGGTGTAGATGATCGCGAACAGCGCGGGCTGTCCGAGGCCGCGCCGGAACACCTAGTGGGTCCCTCGCGACAGGTACAGGCGCCCGGCGCCGGCAGCGATGAAGAGGACGCCCAGGAGCACGCCGATCGCCAGTGGGCCACCGCCTCGGACGATCGTCGACGCGAGCAGCGCGATGCCGATGAGCACCATCAGGGAGGACATGACCCGGGTGGCGCCGCGGTGGACGTCGCGTGGCGTGGGCACGACCTGATGCTACGCCGCCTGCCCGGCAGGAACCCGCGGGGCCTGCCGCATGGTCGGGTCAGCCTGGATGATGACCCGGCACGGACGCTCGGCGAGCACGGTCTCGACGGTCTTGCTGAACACCGTGGCGCCGCTGCGCGCGGGCAGCGGGATGACGATCGCCTTGGCCCCCATCTCCTTGGCCTCTTCGACGATCAGGCGGCCTCCGCCGCCGGCGCGGACCTTCTCCCAGTGGCCGGTGACCCGCCGGCCCCCCTGGAGCTTGGCTTGCTCGATGATGGCCTGCGCGGCCAGCTCCTGCTCGGGCAGCGACGCGTTGATCGGCGCCGACGCCGGCACGGTGATGGTGACGAGCACGTGGATGCCGCGCCGGCGGCGCGCCGCCACCTTGATCGCGGTTGCCATCGCGCCCTCGGGGTACTCCTTGCCCTCCAGCGCGACGAGGATCGACTCGTACTCGGCCTCGCGCTCGATCACCGGCGCGGGGATCGCGACCTTGACCGTCGAGGTCAGGTCGAGGCCCTGGCGGTGGCGGAACCAGACGTAGATGCCGACGCCGAGCCCCAGCCACAGAACGCCGGCGACGGCCACGTCGACGTGCAGCGCGGTAACCACGACGAAGGCGAGGCTCGTGCCCGCGCCGCCGATCAGCGCGAACACCGGCAGCGGCCGGCCGGCGATGCGCAGGACGCCCGGCCCCCGGTAGGGGCGCTTGACGTCGGGCTGGGTGATGCGCAGGCGGATGACCGCCGCGTGCGCGATCGTGAACGACAGCATCGCGCCGAACGCGTAGATGTTGCCCAGGAAGGCGGCCTGCCCGGGGATGAGCGTCACGCACGCCACCCCGCCGAAGACGAGGATGCCGATCCACGGCGTCCCGTACTTCGGGTGCAGCTGGCGCAGGCGGTCGGGCACCTGGCGGTGCAGCCCCATCGAGTAGACGAGCCGCGAGACGCCGATGATGCCCGCGTTGGTGGCGATGAAAAGGATCGTGGCGGCCAGCAGGCCGACGTAGATCTCGCCGGCGCTCTGGAACGGGCCGAGGTCCAGCTGCTTGACCACGCCAAGGATCGGATCGCCGGCGAAGCCGCCCTTCTCCTCGCTGACGCCGAGCAGCGTCTGGTAGCTGCCGTCGGGCGTGCGCGTTACCGGCAGGGCGCTCAGCGCGACGGCCGGCAGCGTGAAGTAGATGGCGAAGACGGCGAGGCGCACGCGGCTGATCGCCGCCGGGATCGTCTTGGTCTCGTCCTTGGCCTCCTCGGCCATGTTCGAGATCGTCTCGATCCCCGTGTAGGCGATCATGCCGATCGGGATCGCGATGAAGAAGTCCTTCCAGCTCGGGGCGACGCCGAAGTGGACGTTGTCGACCAGCGTGCTGGGAGAGAGCACGAGCACTGCGCCGACGAGCACCAGCAGCAGCTGTGTGAGGAAATCGATCACGGCGAGCGTCACGTTCAGGCCCGCCGATTCCTTGACGCCGACCACGTTGATCAGGCTCAGCAGCACGATCACGCCGATGCCGAAGAAGATGTCAGCGGGACCGTGGCGCAGCGCGTCGACACCGATCACGCTGCCGAAATAGTGCGGCACGAAGAACGCCGAGATGGCGACCGTGATGATGTAGTTGAGCATCTGGCCCCAGGCGGCGAAGAAGGACCAGAACTCGTTGAAAGCGCGCCGGGCGAAGGACGATGACCCGCCCGCCTCCGGGTACATGGCCGTCGCCTCGGCGTAGGTGGCGGCCGTCATGTAGAAGAAGAAGCCGGTGATGACGAAGACGACCGGCGTCAGGCCGAGGGCGTACGACGCGACGAGGCCGAGCGCGTAATAGATCGACGAGCCCACGTTGCCGTAGGCGGTCGAGAAGAGCGCGTTGACTCCGAGGACGCGCTGCAGTCCGTGCAGCCGGCGTTCAGCCATTCCTCGTGGAGAGTCTAGGCGCAGCGGCTGGCGCCCTCGCCGTCATGCCCACCGAGCGTAGATCGCGTCGATCTCGGCGGCGTACTTCGCGGCGATGGGGCGGCGCTTGAGCTTCATCGTCGGCGTCAGCTCGTCGCCGCCGGGGAGCCATTCGGCGTCCAGCAGGCGGAAGCGCTTGATCTGCTCGACGCGCGAGAGCTGTGCGTTGGCGGCGTCGACCTCCGCCTGGATGCGGGCGACGACCGCCGGGTCGGCGGGGTCGAGGCCCGCGCCGTTCTCGGGGTCGAGCACGAGCAGCGCGACGTTGTACGGGCGGCGATCGCCGACGACCAAGGCCTGGCCGATGAGCGGGCCGGCGGCCTTCAGTCGCGCTTCGATGTTCGCGGGCGACATGTTCTTGCCGGCCGCGTTGATGATCAGCTCCTTCTTGCGGTCGACGATCCAGACGAAGCCGTCCTCGTCGATGCGCGCGACGTCGCCGGTGTGCAGCCAGCCGTCGGCGTCGATCGCCTCGGCGGTCAGGTCGGGGCGGTTGCGATAGCCGGCCATGACCAGCGGGCCGCGGACGAGCAGCTCGCCGTCGTCGGCGATCCACAGCTCCATGCCCTCGATCGGCAGGCCGACCGAGCCGGGCTTCGTGCGCCCCGGGCGGTTGGTGGTGACGATGCACGAGGTCTCGCTCATCCCCCACACCTCGCAGATCGGCATGCCGAGGCCGTCGAAGAACTCGAGGACCTCGACCGGCGTCGGCGCGGCGCCGACGCCGAGCCACTGCGCCTGGTCGAAGCCGAGCATCGCGCGCAGCTGGTCGGCCGGCATCGCGGTCGCGCCCGACGCCTCCAGCGCCGCCTTGAGCTTCTCCCACACGCGCGGGACGCCGCCGAACGACGTCGGCCGCGCGCCGGCAACGGCCGCCATGAGCTGCGTCGGGTCGGCCACGCAGGTGACCGTGTGGCCGTAGGTCATGAGCGCCGAGTAGTGCGAGCCCCAGCGATCGGCGACGTGCGCGCTCGGCAAGAAGGAGACCCAGCGCCCGCCGCCCTCGAGCGGGACCGCGGCGTGCACCCCGCGCAGCTCGGCGAGCATGTTGGCGTGGGTGAGCTCGACGCCCTTCGGCGACCCGGTGGTGCCCGAGGTGTAGATGAGCGTGAGCAGGTCGTCGGGGGCGACCGCGCGCCAGTGGGGCTCGAGGTCGAAGCCCTCGTCGCCGCCGGCGAGCTCGTCGAGCAGGACCGTCCGCGCGTGCGCCTTGGCGGCGCCGACGACGTCGGCGAAGCGCGGCTCGGTGACGACGAGCCGGTTGCCCGCATCGCCCATCACGAACGCGATCTGCTCGGGCGGCGAGGTGTTGTAGAGGCTGAAGGGCGTCGCCCCGAGCAGCATCGCGGCGGCGTCGACGACGTGGAACTCGGGGCGGTTGACGAGCATCAGCCCGAGCGCGTCGCCGCGACGCAGCCCGAGGTCGTGCAGGAGCGAGGCCGTGGCCGCGAGGCGTCTGGTCAGCTGCGCGTAGGTCAGCGAGACGGCGTCGTCGGGGGTGCGCAGGGCCACGGCGTCGCGGCGCTGCGCGGCCGTGGTGAACAGCGCCTCGCACATGGTGGAGGCAGCGAGCGCGGGCGGCGGCGCGGGGATCGTGTCGCTGGCGGCCATGGGCTGATGCTCGCGGTTTGCGTCGCCCGTGGTCAACTGGGCAATGAGGAGAAGGACTCCCGGGTGGTGTAGGCGGGCGGGCTGCCGTGGTCGCTAACTGTTGTCCTGCAACAGCAATCGACCACGCTAGGCCAGCGGCAGGCCGCTCGGGCCGGAACCGGAGCGGACTCCTTCCCCTCAATGCCCGTCAACCGCGGCCTACAGCCGCTTCTCGAACACCATGTCGGCCAGCTCGAACCCGAGCGCCTCGTAGAACCGCCGCGCGCCCTCGTTGCCCGCCATCACGTCCAGCCCGTAGGACACGACCCCGCGCGCCCGCAGCTCCGCCTCGAAGCGGTCCATCAGCGCGTGGCCGACGCCGCCGCCGCGGGTGTCGGGGAGCACCGCGAGGTCGTGGAGGTGGGCCACGCGATCGGGGATCGCGAAGGTGTCCGAGCCCTCGGGGCTGTCCTCGACCTCGCCGATGAGCGCGCCGATCAGGCGCCCGTCGCGCTCGGCCAGCAGGAGGATGCCGTCGGGCGACGAGAGCGTCTTCTCGTAGCGCGCCCGCCGCCGGCTCCACGCGACGTCGGCGCCCCGCTCGGGGCCCGGCCGCCACGTCGAGACCTCGACGTGGTGCGCGTAGAGCGACCTGTAGATCGGCTCGAGCTCGGGGATGCGGTCGGCGCCGGCGAGCGCGATCTGCAGGTCGCTCACGCCAGGCGTCAGGTGATGATCGGGATGATCAGGATCGCCACGATGTTGGCGACCTTGATCATCGGGTTGATCGCGGGGCCGGCGGTGTCCTTGAACGGATCGCCGACCGTGTCGCCGGTGACCGACGCGGCGTGGGCCTCCGAGCCCTTGCCGCCGTAGGCGCCGTCCTCGATGAGCTTCTTGGCGTTGTCCCACGCGCCGCCACCCGCGGTCATGAGCACCGCGAAGAAGAAGCCGACGACGATGACGCCGATGAGCAGGCCGCCGAGAGCCTTGACGTCGATCAGGCCGACGATGAGCGTGAAGCCGATCGGGATCAGCGACGGCAGGATCATCTCCCGCTGCGCCGCGCGCGTGACGATGTCCACGGCCACCGCGTAGTCGGGCTGCTCGGTGCCCTCCATGATCCCCGGCTTCTCGCGGAACTGGCGGCGCACCTCCTCGACGACGCCACCCGCCGCGCGGCCGACCGCCTCGATCGACAGCGACGCGAACAGGCAGACCATCAGGCCGCCGAGCAGCAGCCCGATCAGCACGGGCGGGTCGTCGATCGCGAAGATCACGTTCTCGCCGGCGGCGGCGAGCTCGGACTTGAAGCCGGCGAACAGCACGATCGCGGCGAGCACGGCCGAGCCGATCGCGTACCCCTTGGTCACGGCCTTCGTCGTGTTGCCGACCGCGTCGAGCGGATCGGTCACGTTGCGAACCTCCTCGGGGAGGTCGGCCATCTCGGCGATGCCGCCCGCGTTGTCGGTGATCGGGCCGAAGGCGTCGAGCGCGACGATCAGGCCGGTCAGCGACAGCTGGCCCATGACCGCGACGCCGATGCCGTAGATCCCGCCGAGCTTCCACGCGGCGAGGATGCCGAACACGAGCACGAGTGCGGGCAGCGCCGTGGCCTGAAGGCCGCTGGCGAAGCCCTGGATGATGTTCGTCGCGTGGCCGGTCTGCGATGCCGCGGAGGTCTTCTTGACCGGGCTGAAGCGCGTCGAGGTGTAGTAGTCGGTCAGCACGAACAGGCACGCGGTGACCACGATGCCGACGATCGAGCACAGGTACAGCTCGCCGACGCTCGGGTTCTCGCCGCCGGTGACGCCGTCCATCAGCCACTTGGTGACCGGGTAGAAGGCGGCCGCCGCGATGGCGCCGGAGAGGATGAGCCCCTGGTACAGGGCGCGCTCGACGTTGCCCGCGGCGGACTTGACCGCGAACGTGCCGATGATCGACGCCACGATCGCCACGCCGCCGAGGACCAGCGGGTACAGCGCGACGGCGGTCGTCTGGTCGAAGGTCAGGACGCCGAGCAGCATCACGGCCACGGCGGTGACCGCGTAGGTCTCGAACAGGTCGGCGGCCATGCCGGCGCAGTCGCCCACGTTGTCGCCGACGTTGTCGGCGATGACCGCCGGGTTGCGCGGATCGTCCTCGGGGATGCCCGCCTCGACCTTGCCGACCAGGTCGGCGCCGACGTCGGCGGCCTTGGTGAAGATGCCGCCGCCCAGGCGCGCGAAGACCGAGATCAGCGAGCCGCCGAAGCCGAGGCCGATGAGCGCGTCGACCGCCTCCTTCTGGGAGCGATCGAAGACCGTCGTCAGCAGGCCGTAGTAGCCGGCCACGCCGAGCAGCGCGAGGCCGACGACGAGCAGGCCGGTGATCGCGCCGCCGCGGAAGGCGGCGTCGAGCGCGGGCGACACGCCGCCGCGCGCGGCCTCGGCCACGCGGGCGTTGGCGCGCACCGACACGTTCATGCCGATGTAGCCCGTCGAGCCCGAGAGCACGCCGCCGATGATGAAGCCGGCGGCGACGTAGCCATCCTGGATGAAGATGAGGGCGATGGCGAGGACGACGCCGACGATGGCGATCGTCGTGTACTGGCGGTTGAGGTAGGCCCGCGCGCCCTCCTGCACGGCGTGCGAGATGCGCTGCATCTCCGCGTTGCCCGGCGGAAGGGCGAGCAGCGCCCGTGCGGTCAGCAGGCCATATGCCACGGCGGCCAGCGCACAGATGAGCGCGACGACGACCCCGTGGTCGGTGAGGAAGTCACTCAAGTTCGAAGTCCTTCAGCGGTGTGATCGGTGGCGCGTCACGGCCCTCCTGCAGCACGCGGACGCGTGAGCGAACGGCAAAAGGCGCCCGCGAGGGCGCCAAGCCTGGCTCAGAGGGCGGGCATGCTATCGAGGACGGCGGACAGAGCGCGGTGACGTCCTGCCTAACGGCCAGGAACCCAGAGTCTCCCGGTGCTCTCGGCCGGCCCGGGCCCCTCGGGCTTGGGCGGCCCCTGCTCGCCCTCGGCGGCGGGCTGCGCCGGCTGCTCGCCGCCACCGCCCGCAAGGCGCGCGTACTCCATCTGCAGCCGGGAGACCGCGTCGCGGATCTGCCGCGCGTCGGGGCCGAGCACGGGCTCGACGATCGGCAGCAGCGCGCGCACGCCCTCGATCGCCGAGCGCAGCTGGGCCGCATCGGCCTCGCTCTCGTTGCCGGGCACGAGGCCCGCGCGCAGGCTGCCCAGGTTGATGAGCGACAGCACGGTCTGCACGAGCACGTCCTCGACCCGGATCTGCTTGAGCTGCTCCTCGTAGGCGGCGCGCAGCTCGTCCTCGGTCGGCTGGCGGGGCGGTTGCTGCTCACTCATGCGGTCTTGGCCTCCTGGACGTAGGTCTGGCTGGTCTCGCGCACGGCGGTGGCGAAGACCTCCTGCATGGTGGCACCCGCGTCGATCGCGCGCCGCTGGCGCTGGGCGCCGTTGAGCGCGGGGAACGACGGCTCGAGCCCCATCTCGGCGCGCACCGGCGCCGTCCACTGCAGCAGCCGGTCGACGCCGGCGGCGGCCGGGAACTGCTCGCCGCGGTCGAGGTCGATGAGCGTGCCGTCGAGCCCGTAGCGGATCGCGCGCCAGAAGTTCTCCTCGACGAGGCGGCGCGGCGGATCGGCGAAGGGCACGCGCTCGTCGAGGTCGCGCAGCGCCTGGCCGACGCAGGCCACGATCAGGCCCGCGAGCGCCTCGGACTCCGCCGCGCTCGTCTGCGCGTCGCAGATGCGCACCTCGACGGTGCCGAACTCCAGGTGCGGGCGGATCGACCACCACACCTGCGTGTACTCGACGATCGACTCGGTGCGGATGAGGAAGTCGAGGTAGTCGCGGTAGCCGACCCACGAGCCGTAGGCGTCGGGGATGCCGCAGCGCGGGAAGCTCTTGGTGAACGCCTGCGAGCGCGCCGAGTGCAGGCCGCTGTCGCGGGCGTCGAGATAGGGCGAGTTGGCGCCGACGGCGAGCAGCAGGGGGAGCACCGGGCGCAGCCGGTCGCAGGCGCGCACCGCGCGGTCGAGGTCGCGGGCGCCGACGTGCACGTGCAGGGAGAAGGTGTTGTTGCGCCTCGCGACGTACCGCAGGCCGTCGACCACGCGGCGGTAGTGCTCGGTGTCGATGTTGCGCTGCTCGCGGTAGTCGGCCCACGGGTGCGTCCCCGTCGCGCCGAGCGCGATGGCGCGGCTCTCGGTCAGCGCGAACAGCCGCGCGCGCATGTCGCGCTGGCGGCGCAGCGCGTCGTGGATGTCCTCCCCGCGCCCCGAGCGGATCTCGATCTCGCTGGAGATCAGCTCGCCGGCGATCGCCTCGGCGAGCACCGGGTCCTCGGCCACCGCGGCGTCGCGCAGCTCCTCGAAGCGCGGGACCATGTCCAGCGACGCCGCGTCGAGCACCGCGAACTCCTCCTCGATGCCCACGGTGCAGTCGCTGGAGCCCGCGAACACCTCGACGGCCTGATCGAGGTCGATTGGCATGCCGGCTACGTGAGGTAGAAGTAGAGCGCGTAGAGGAGGTCCACAGCCGGGCTCGACGTGTGGACGGTGACCTCGGGCGGGACCTGCAGCAGCGCCTCGGAGTAGTTGAAGATGATCTTCACGCCGGCGTCGACCAGGTGGTCTGCCAGCTCCTGGGCGGCCGCGTTGGGCACCGCGAGCACGCCGACGACGATGTCCTCGTCCTCGACGACCTGCTTGACGTCGCGCACGTGGCGGATCGGCATGCTGCCGATCGCGTGGCCGACCTTGCGCGGGTCGACGTCGAAGATCGCCACGACGCGGAAGCCGTGGTCGGCGAAGATGTCCGAGCTGGCGATCGCGCGGCCGAGGTGGCCGGCGCCGAACAGCGCGATGTTGTGCTGCCCGGCGGTGCGCAGGATCTTGCGGATCTGCGAGACGAGCGAGTCGACGTTGTAGCCGACGCCGCGCTTGCCGAACTTCCCGAAGCCGGACAGGTCGCGGCGGATCTGGGTGGAGTTGACGTGGGTGTAGTCGCTGAGCTCCTGCGAGGAGATGGTCTCCTTGCCCATCTTCTTGGCCTGCGTGAGGACCTGCAGGTAGCGCGACAGCCGCGCGGCCACGCCGAGCGACAGTCGCTCGGGCATGGGTGCGGCGTCGCCTGGGTCGGCCGCGGCTCGATGGATGGCGTCGCCGACGCTCATGCTTGACGGACTCTAGCGGCGAGCCGCCTGCGCAGGTCGGACTCGTCGACGAAGAAGTCGTAGAGCTCGGTTCCGTCCAGCGCGACGACCGGTATCCGCTCGAGGTAGCGGGCCAGCAGCTCGTCGTCGCCCTCGATGTCGATCTCCTCGAAGGGATGGCCGATGCGCGCGAGCACCGCGCGGGCGTCGTCGCAGAGGTGGCACTCGGGGCGTCCGTAGAGGACGAGGGTCAACTGAAGCCCCGTTCGCCGCTGGCGTAGGCGTCGAGGTCGCCGAACTCGCGCAGCGGCGTCACCCAGCGCGCGGCCGAGCCGATCATCGCCGCGTTGTCGGTGCACAGCGCGCGATCGGGCACGTGCAGCTCGACGTCGAGCGCCGCCAGGCGCTCGCGCAGCGGGCCGTTGGCGGCCACGCCGCCGCCGATGGCCAGGCGGCGCAGGGCTGGGTGGGGTCCGATTTCCCGCAGCCCGCGCTCGACGCGCAGCGCCAGTGCCTCGACGATCGCGCGCTGGTAGGAGGCGGCGAGGTCGGCGCGCCGCGCCTGCGCTTCGGCGCCGAGGTCGCGGACCTTGTAGAGAAGCGACGTCTTCAGGCCGGCGAAGGAGAAGTCCAGGCCCGCGACGCCCGCGGCGATCGGGAACTCGTAGGCGAGCGGGTCGCCGTCGCGCGCGAGGCGCTCGAGCGCGGGACCACCCGGATAGGGCAGGCCGAGCAGCCGGGCGCCCTTGTCGAAGGCCTCGCCCGCGGCGTCGTCGAGCGTCGCACCGAGGACCGCGTAGCCGGCGTGGTCGTCGACGCGGGCCAGGAAGGTGTGCCCGCCGGAGGCCACCAGGCACAGGAACGGCGGCTCGAACGGGCCACCGTCGGTGACCAGGAAGTTGGCGGCGACGTGGCCCTGCAGGTGGTCGACCGGCGCCAGCGGCAGGTCGCGCGCGACGGCGATCGCCTTCGCGGTGGCGACGCCGACCAGCAGCGCCCCGACGAGGCCCGGCCCCTGGGTGACCGCGACGACGCGGATGTCGTCGAGCGTCGCGCCGGCCGTGCGCAGCGCGTCGTCGACGACGTCGTTGACGAGCGCGACGTGGTGGCGGGCCGCGACCTCTGGCACCACGCCGCCGTAGCGGTCGTGGACGCCCTGCGAGGAGATGACGTTCGACCGCAGCTCGCCGCCGTCGGTCACCACCGCTGCGCACGTGTCGTCGCAGCTCGTCTCGATGGCCAGGATCACCGGACGGGCCCGGCGTTGGGCACGTCCTCGAGCGAGCCGCTGAGCGTCGCCGGGGTGCGCCACATGATGAGCGCGTCCTCGCCGTTGTCCTGGTAGTAGCGCCGGCGCGTGCCCGCGGAGCGGAAGCCGAAGCGCTCGTACAGCGTGATCGCCGGCGCGTTGGAGGTGCGGACCTCCAGGGTGAAGCGCGCCTCGTCGTCGGCCACGCGCGCGAGCAGCTCGAGCAGCAGCGTCGTCGCGATGCCGGTGCGCCGCAGGTCGGGATCGACGGCGACGTTCATGACGTGCCAGACCGTGTCATAGCGCGAGCAGATCAGGTACCCGACGAGGGCGCCGTCGCGGCGGGCGGCGAGGCAGACGCCGCCGGGCTTCGACAGCTCGAGCACGAACATCGCCAGCGACCACGGCGTCGGGAAGGCGCGGCGCTCGATGGCGATGACCTGCGGCAGGTCGGCGTAGGTCAGGCGGCGAACGTCGAGCGGGGCGGTCATCGGGATGTCTGCTGCGGTCATCGGCGGGGCACGGCGTCGGGCGCTCGCACGTAGTCCGGAAGGAGCGCGTCGCGGTCGACGGTACGGGCCGCCCCCGCCAGCCGGCATACGGCCAGCGCGCTGACGCGGTGCAGCGCAGAGGGGTCCGCCGGGACCTCGGCCGCCGGCTCCAGCCGGTCCCGAAATCGTACCGCCCCGTCCCCCACCGCCAGCCACGGTGCGAGCGCGGGATCGGCGAGGTCGGCGAGCTCGTCGGGGTCGATGGCCACAGGCGCCACCAGCCGCTCGCCAGCGTGATAGGCCGCGGCGAACGCCTCGCCGCGGCGCGCGTCGAGGACCGCGAGGACCGCGCGGTCCGAGCCGGCCGCCTCGGCCAGCGCCGCGAGGGTCGAGACCGCCGCCAGCTCGGCGCCCGTCGCCTGGGCCAGGGCGCGTGCCGTGGCGACGCCGATCCGCAGGCCGGTGAACGTCCCCGGGCCGACGCCGACGCCGATGCGGCGCACGTCGGCGAACGTCGCCCCGGCGGCGCTCAGCGCGCGCCGCGCGAGCGGCAGCAGCTGGGTGGCGTGGCCGGGGCGCTCGCCCGCGGCCGGCTCGTGGCGCAGCTCGACGGGCTCGCCGACGTCGGGCAGCACCGCCACCGCGGTCGCGGGCGTCGCGGTGTCCAGGCCGAGGATCACGTCTCGATGATGACGCGCCGGCGATCTCCGCCGAGGTGCTCGAGGTGCACGCGCGCGGCGACGTGCGCCTCGCCGAGGTCCGGACCGCCGTGCTCGGGCCACTCCACGAAGGCCACGCGGTCGGCGGCCAGCTCGTCGGCCAGCAGGTCGGGCTCCTCGCCGTCGAGCCCGTCGAGGCGGAAGAGGTCGAGGTGGCTGACCGGCAGGTTGCCGTCCTCGTAGCGGCGCGCGATCGTGAAGGTGGGGCTCGTCACCGGCACCTGCACGCCCAGCGCGCGGGCCGCGCCGCGCACGAACGTCGTCTTGCCCGCGCCGAGCTCGCCGGAGACCAGGACGACGTCGCCGGGGTGCAGGAGCTCGGCGAGCCCGGCGGCCAGCGCTTCGGTCTCTGCCGGCGAGCCGGTCTCAGTCGCGGCCATGGACGGTGCGGCGGCGCAAGAGCAGCCCGGCGGCCACGAGCACCACGCCCACCAGGGCCACGGGAGCGACGTCGAAGCCGGTGCGCGGCAGCTCGCCGCCGGAGCCGGTGGCCGGCTGCTGGGCGCTCGGCGCGGCCTGCTGCGCGCTGGGCTGGCTCGACTGGACCTGCTGGTGCGGCGCGGGCTTGACCGGCGTCGCCTGCTGCTTGGGCTTCGGCTTGGCGGGCTGCTCCGACCCGCCCGCGAACGGGTCCTGGTACTGCTCGTCGCCCGCGCCGTTCTGCGCGTGGGCGGTCGCCGGCGCCAGTGCGACGGCCAGGCTGACGGCGAGAGCGGCGATGCGGTGCGGGGCAGGCACGCCGGGCGATGGTAGCGTCGCCCTCCGCGTGAGCGTCCCACGGCACATCCTCGTCCTCACGGATCGCGACTGGACCCACCCCGAGGCCGGTGGGACCGGCACGGTGCTCTACGGGCAGGTCAGCCGCTGGGTCGCGTGGGGTCATCGGGTGACCGTGATCGCCGGCGACTACCCCGGCGCCGAGCGCGTCTCGCACCTCCACGAGCGGCTGACCGTGCACCGGATGGGCTCGCGGCTGACGGTCTTCCCGCGCGCCGCGTGGGCGACGTGGCGCGGCCTCGGCAGCGACGCCGACGTCGTGCTCGAGGTCTGCAACGGCATCGCCTTCTTCACCTCGCTGTGGCGCTGGATGCGCAAGCCGCGGGTGCTGATGGTCTTCCACGTCCACCAGGAGCACTACGTCACCGAGCTCGGGCTGCGCGGCCGGGCGGCGGCCTTCGTGCTCGAGCACGTGCCGCTGCGCATCCTCTATCCCGGGGTGCCGGTCGTCACCATCTCCGAGTCCTCGCGAGAGGACCTCATCGCGCTCGGGGTCCAGCGCGAGCGCATCCACGTCGTCTACTGCGGCCTGGATCGCGGGGCGCTCGCCCCCGGCCCGAAGGCTCCCGAGCCGACGCTCGTCTACCTCGGGCGCCTGAAGCAGTACAAGCGCATCGAGCTGCTGCTCGACGTCGTCGCGGCCATCCCCGGCGCGCACCTGGACCTCGCCGGCGACGGCGACCACCGCGCCGCCTTGGAGGCCGACGTTGCCAAGCGCGGGCTGGGCGACCGCGTCACCTTCCACGGCCACGTCGACGAGGAGACCAAGGCGGCGCTGCTGGCGCGCGCGTGGGTCGCGCTGACGGCCTCGTCGGCCGAAGGCTGGTGCCTGACCGTGCTCGAGGCCGGCGCGTGCGGGACGCCAACCGCCGCGATGCGCGTCGGCGGGCTGGGCGAGGCGATCGTCGACGGCCAGACCGGCGTGCTGGCGGACTCGCCGGCCGAGCTCGTGGAGCGCGTGACCGAGCTCGTCGCGCAGCCCGAGCGCCGCGCCGCGCTGGGCCAGGCGGCCCTCGAGCGCGCGCGCGGCTTCACATGGGATTCGACGGCGCAGGGCACGCTGACCCTCATGGAAGGGGCGACGAAGGCCGCGCGCCCCAAGCTGCGCGCGGCACTGGCGCGTTCGGAGTCGGGCAAGGCGGCCGGCCTGGCGGCGGCGACGCTCGGCAACAACGCCATCCAGCTCGCCTTCACGGTCGTCTTCACCCGGCTGCTCGGACAGACGGACTACGGCACGCTCGCCGCGCTCATCTCGGCCTTCCTGATCCTGCTCGTGGCGGGCCAGTCGGTGCAGCTCGCGGCGGCGCGCGAGGCGGCGCTCGACCGCCTCGGCCACCCCGAGGTCCTGCGCGCCACGCTGCGCGCGTGGACGCAGCGGCTGCTCATCGCCCTGGTGGCGGTGACCGCTGCGTCGATCGTGCTGCGCGAGCAGCTCGCCGCGCTGATCGGCGTCGACGACGTCCCTTGGGCCGCCGCGGCGATCCCGCCCACCGGGGTGCTGTGGATGCTGCTGTCGCTGCAGCGCGGCGCGCTTCAGGGGTTGCGCGAGTACCGCCCGGTCGGCGTCTCGATCGTCGCCGAGGCGGGCATGCGGCTGGTCTGCGGCCTGATCCTCGTGGCCGTTGGGCTGGGCGTGACCGGCGCGCTGCTCGGCACGCCGCTGGCCTTCATCCTCGTGTCGCTGTGGCTCGAGCGCGAGATGGTCCGTGTCGTCGGGCCGGTGCGGGTCGTGTCGGAGCCGCTGCGGACGCTGCGCTCGCTGGTCGGCGACGGGTGGGTGCCGATCATCGGCCTGTTCCTGCTCGCCTCGCTGCAGAACATCGACGTCATCCTCGCCAAGCACCAGCTCGGCGGCGATGCGGCCGGCTCCTACGCGGCCGCGGCGGTCGCGGCCAAGGCCGTCGTGTGGGTCGCGATCGGCGTGGGCCTTCACCTGCTGCCCGAGGCGACGCGGCGCGCCGCCGCGGGGCTCGACCCGCGGCCGGTCCTCCTGCGCGCGCTGGCGATCCTCGCGATCGTCGCCACGCCGGCCTTGATCATCTTCGCGGCGGCGCCCGAGCTGCTGCTGCGCCTGGCCTTCGGGCCGGGCTTCACCGATGCGGCCGACGCGCTCCTCCTGCTCGGCGCGGCGATGACGCTGCTCGCCGTCGCGTACCTGACGGTCCAGTACATGGTCGCCCTGGGCGAGACGCGCTTCCTGTGGGTGCTCGGGCTCGTGGCGATCGCCGAGCCCTTCCTGCTCACGGCCGGTGACGCGGGCATCGTCGCGTTCGCGGCGATCGTCTTCGGCGTGCAGTGCGTGGCCGCGTCGTCGGTGCTCGCGCTCGGGCTGACCGCCCGGCGCCGGCGGCGGCGGGCCGCCGCGGCGTCGTGACCTTCGACGACGCGTGGGCGCATGCCCGTGACGTCGAAGGGTGGCTGACCGAGGCGCAGGCGCGCCGCCTGTTCGCCGCGGCCGAGAGCGCGGCGCCCGGCGGGCGCGTGGTCGAGATCGGGTCGTTTCGCGGCCGTTCGGCGATCGTGCTGGCGGGCGCGGGCGTCGATGTCGTGTGCATCGACCCGCACGCCGGCTCGGACCGCGGGCCGCAGGAGATCGCCGCCGACGCCGACCGCGGCGCGGCCGACGCGCAGGCCTTCGCGTCGAATCTCGCGCGCGCGGGCGTGGCCGATCGCGTGCGCCACGTGCGCGCGTTCTCGCACGACGCGCTCGGCGCGGTCGACGGGCCCGTCGACGTGCTGTTCGTCGACGGCGCGCATCGCTTCGGGCCGGCCCGCTCGGACATCGTGCGCTGGGGCGGCCGGGTGCGCGACGGCGGGCGCATGCTCGTCCACGACGCGTGGTCGTCGGTCGGGGTCACGCTCGCGCTGCTGACGACGACGGTGCTCTCCCGGCGGTGGCGCTATGCCGGTCGGGACGGGTCGCTCGCGGAGTTCGTGCGCGAAGACGCGCGCCTCGCGCGCAACGCCGCGCGCCAGCTGCGCGAGCTCGGGTGGTTCGCGCGCAACCTGGTGGTGAAGGCGCTGATCTTGGCGCGGGTGCGGCGGGGGCCGTGGCCGTATTGAGGCCGTCTCCGCGTTGCGTCTTGCGGCGGGCTGCGAGCAGGGCATCGAGGGAAGGGCGTCCGCGGGCGCGCTCGGCGAGCCCGGGCGGCTCCGGTCGTGCCTGGCGCGTCGCCACTCCTCGCGAATCCGAGTGTCGACTTTGTCGGCATATGAGGCTGTTGCACAAGGGGGTCCGAAAAGCTTCGGAACCTAACGGGTGGGAGACGGATCGCGATCTATCGCTCTGACGGCGTTCTCGTCCCACTTGTCGGCCATATTCGGCCGCCCTGAGCATGGGTCGTCCCATCACAGTTCGACGCACCGGATCTGTGGGTGGGTTGTGCAACAGCCTCTATACGCGACAAAGTCGACGCTCGCCGATCGATGAGCCCGAACGTGCCAGCTCGGCCCCGCGGCCGGCGGCGCTCGCCCGCGGACGCCCTTCCCTCACTGCCCTGGCCACGCGGTGCCGCACACGAAGGCGGCAGCCGTACGATCCAGCCGTGCTCGCCCGCGCCGCCACGTCCCTGCGCCTGCGCGCGCTCGACCTCGGCGACCGGGCGCTCGGGCGGGCCGACCGGCTCGTGCCACCGCGGCGGCTGCGCGGGTTCACCGGCGACAGCGACTTCCTCGCCACCGGCACGGAGCTGCGCGGGCTGCTGTGCGACCACGGCGGCCTGCGGGCCGACAGCCGCGTCCTGGACGTCGGGTGCGGCATCGGCCGCGTCGCGCGCACGCTCGCCGGCGTCCTCGACGAAGCGGCGGGCGGCGCCTACGTCGGCTTCGACCCCGTCGCCGAGGCGATCGCGTGGTGCGCCGCGCGCTACCCCGAGCACTTCCGCTTCGTCCACGCCGACCTGCGCAACGACCTCTACAACACCGCCGGCGCGATCGCCGCCACCGACTATCGCTTCCCGGTGGCGGACGACTGGGCGACGCTCGTCGTCGCGACCTCCGTGTTCACCCACCTTGACGGCGCCGAGACCGAGCACTACCTCGGCGAGGTCGGCCGGGCGCTCGCGCCCGGCGGCGTGGCGCTGCTGACCTTCTTCCTGCTCGACGACGGCTCGCGGGCCGCGATCGCCGCCGTCCGGACGCGCCAGGCGTTCGGCGGCGCCGACGCGGTGGCCCACGATCGCGCGGCGATCTTCGATGCCCTTCCGGTGCCCGCGACGGTGCGCGAGGGGACCTGGCGCGGCGGCGAGGGCCTCAGCTATCAGGACCTCGTGGTCCTCCGCGCGCCGGGCTGAGCGTCCGCCACAGCGCTGCGCCGAGCGCGCAGACCGCGCCCACGACCACCCAGTGCTCGGCGATCCGCTTCACCGCGTAGTTCGTCTGGAAGCCCTCGCCGGGCAGCCCGACCGCCAGGTGCAGGACGGGCACGACGACGAGCAGCACGCCGCCGCCGGCCAGCGCGAGCGTGCGCGCCGAGACGCCCCGCCAGAGCACGAGGAACACGAGCGGCCCGAGCACGGCGCCCGCCCGCAGCGCGAAGACGAAGCCGAGCACGAGCGCCGCCGCGACGCCGGCGCCGAGCGCGGGCCCGAGCGGCCAGCGACGCACGCGCGCGTCGGGCAGCGGCGCCAGGCTCGCCGCCACCGCGCACGGCCGGCGCAGGACGAGCAGCGCCAGCATCGCCAGGCACGCGACGAGCGAGATCGCGTCCGACCACAGCAGCACGCGGTTGGGCGCGAACGCGAACGACACCCGCGTGCAGCCGCGCTGCACCGGCCACGCGTTGGCGTAGCCCTGCAGCGGCACCGGCGCGCCGAGCGAGCGCCCGTCGCAACGCGCGCGCCAGCCCGCATCGTAGGACTCGCCGAGCACGAGCCAGCTCGGCCCGGCGACCGCGACGCGGACGCCGTCGCGCGCGCCGCGGCCGTCGCTGCCGGGATCGAGCACGCGGCCGCCGCCCGCCGGCGCGGCGCCCGCCGGCGCCGGCGACGTCAGTCGCACGTGGTCCAGGCGCCACGGCGTGGCGTCGGCGCGCACGGCCAGCGGACCGGCAGGCAGGGCGACCGCGCCACCGCACGCCACCGCGCGCAGTGGGCGCCCGGCGTCGAGCTGCTCGATCGACCCGGTCACGCGCAGCTGCACCCGGCGCGCCCCGAGGCGAAGCCCGGCGCCGTTGGCGCACGCCGGCCGCAGACGCCCGCGTCGCGCCACCCGCGCGCGCGGCACGCCGTCGCCGGTCACCTCCCCCACGCCGACCGCCCGGCGCTGCCGCTGCGCCCCCGGCGTTCCGTCCGGGAACGCCGCGTCGAGGACCTCGATGCGCACGGTGCGTCCCCGCAGCGGGCGCGGCAGCGCCACCGTTCCGTCCGGTCTCACCGCCATCGGCGGGCTCGCGCGGTCGTCCGCAACGACGCGCACGCGCGTGGGGAAGCGCACGCGCACGGCCGGGCGCTCGAGGCGCAGCGTGCGGATCGTCCGCGGCGTCGCCGTTCGCCACTGCAGCCACGCGCCCTGCGAGCGGATCCAGCCCGCGATCCAGGCCCGCCGCGGATCGCCGTCGAACGCCGACGACGCGCGGTTGCGCCCGAGCCCTTCGAAGCGCGAGGAACCGTCGAACCTCGCTCCGGCGCCGCCCGCCCAGAGATCCAGGAAGTGATCCGGCGTCTCGGGCGCCACGCTGACCCACGCGTCCGCGCGCCACGACCGCGCCGCCGGCGGCGCGACGTCGCGCGCCCAGGCGTTCTCGCCGTCCTGCTGGTCGCGGACGAGCCCGCGCTGGCGGCCGCCGGTGACCACGCGCGGGTGGTAGGGGTCGTCGCCGGTCGTGCGATCGAAGAGGTAGGTCAGCGCCGAGCGGCGCAGGTCGGCGCCGCGCAGCGCGCGCTCGACCAGCACCGGTGGGCGCAATGCCTCGCTCGCGTGCACCCCCGGGATGCGCAGCTCGCGGATGCCGCCGGCGCCGCCGCCGCGCGCGGCTACCCCGACGAGGTGGGCCATCTGCACGGTCAGCGAGCGCACGCCGCGCAGGTGCACGGGCAGCCGGTTCCACCCCGGCCGGACCGCGAAGCTCTCGCCGTTGATCGCGACGCGGTCCACGCGCCCCTGCTTGTCGACGTAGGGCAGCAGGTCGACGTGATCGACGTCGCGCGGCCCGGTGAAGCCGATGTCGAGGTGGTGGCGATCGCGCGCCAGCGCGCGGTCGGCCAGCCACGCGGTGCTCGGGTCGCCGTCGAGCGCGGCGAACGGTCGGCGCTCGGGGAACTGCGCGAAGCCGGGCGAGAAGTCCGCGCGCACGGACGCGATCCCGCGCACGACGGCCACCGTCTGGGCGTCGGTCCCGCGGTCGGGGAACGGATCGAGCTGCGCGGCGTCCTCGGAAAGCTGCTCGCCGGCGGGCAGCGTCCAGCCGGTGTCGCCGCGCATCCGCGCCGCTACGAACGCACGATGGCGGTTGGAGTCCGACACGACGAACGACGCACCGCTCGCGGCCTGCGCCCGCAGCTCGCCCGGGTCGAGGTCGCCGGCGTAGCGCAGCGCGCGATCGGCGCGCAGCCCGCCGAACCCCGCGAGGTCGGCGATCGCCTGCGCCGAGCCGTCGACGACGGTCGCCCCGTCGCGCGGCAGGACGCGCACCATGCCGCCGGTCGGCACGTTCCAGCGGCGCACCTCGGGCAGCCGTGCGCCGGGCCCCAGCGTGCCGGCCGCGCCGGGCACGGTTCGCCGCGGGCCGTAGGCGCGGACGGGCGCGCCGAGCGTGCGCAGCTCGCCGGCGGCCGCGGCCGGCGGCGGCGCGCCGCTTCGCGAGCGGTCGTCGTCGGCGCCCTGCAGCACCGCGCCCACGCCCATGAGAGCGAGCAGCGGCCGCAGCTGCCCGGGCAGCGCGCGCTGCTGGCTGACGAGGGCGTCGGTCGTCCACTGCAGGTCGACGGCGCGCAGGTCGGCGAACGGGACGATGAAGCGCACCGCCACCGGGCGGTCGGTCAGCGCCGGCAGGATCGGGTCGTAGGTGCCGCCCCAGTCGTAGAACGCGAAGAGCTGGCCGGGAAGGACCATCGCGCGCTGGCCATGGGGCAGCGTGCGGTCGAGGTCGTGCGCGGCGTCGCGCCACGCCGCCGGCACGCCGTCGGCCAGCCCGAGCTGCCGGTCGAGCCCGACGCCGCGCGCGAGCGGCCAGCACGCGACGGCCACGAGCGCGGCGACCGCCGCGACGGCGGGGGCGCGCAGGCCCGGCCGCAGGGCTCCGACGCCCAGCGCCGCCAGGCCGGCGAGCCCCAGCGCGACCAGCGGGCCGGCCTTGTAGGTGGTGCGCAGGAAGCGCACGCCCTGCACGTGGTTGTAGGTGAAGGTCGCCGCGTGGCGCAGCGGGGTGCCCTCGGGGAACCCGACGAACATCACGAGCAGCCCAAGCAGGACGAGCGCGAGGAACAGCGGCGCGTAGCGCGCCCGGCGCGTCCACGCGAAGGACCCCAGGCACGCGGCCGGGATCAGCAGCGTGGCGACGACGACGGGCGCGAGGCCGAGGTAGACGCCGGCGTCGGCCTGAAAGGAGCGCAGCGTGCCCGTGTAGCCGACGCCGATGTAGCTCGTCCAGAAGCCCAGCAGCCGCAGCGACTCGGGCATCGACGTCGTGCTCCAGATCGTCCCCGGTTGCTCGGTGTAGGGCAGGAAGTCCAGGCCGTAGTGCGCGTGCACGAGCACGGCGGCCATCCACCACAGCGACGCGAGCGCCGCCACCGGCACGAGCCGCACCACGAACGCGCGCGCGGCACCGGCGGCCACGCCGCCCCATCCCAGCTCGTAGAGCACGAGCAGCGCCGGGCCGAGCAGCAGCCACGCGGTCACCGCGACGTTGACGCCGCCGCCGGTCGAGGTCAGCACGAGCGCGAAGGCGGCCGGCCACCACAGGCCGCGCGGCTCGCGCAGCCCGCGGTGCACGCAGAGCAGCAGCCACGGCAGCGCCGCCGTCGCCAGCAGCGTGATCGACGTGCGCCCCATGTAGGTGACGACGTAGGGGTTGAGCATGTACAGCAGGCCGCCGGCCAGGTGGCCGGCGCCGCGCGGGCGGCCGATCAGCGCGTCGAGCAGGCGCACCATCCCCCACGCGCTGAGCGCGAGCGCGAGGCCGATCCACAGCCGGTCGACCGCCCACGCCGGCACGCCGAGCCAGTCGCCGAGCGCGAAGAACGGCCCCATCGGCCACAGGTAGCCGCCGTATTGCCCGGCGAAGACGTGCCCGAGCGAGCCCGTCGGCGTCCACGCGCTGAGGACGTCGTGCAGGAACGAGGCGGGCGAGACGTGCAGGTCGACCTTCGTCTCGGCCACGACGAGCCCCGGACGCTGCAACAGGGCGGCAGCGAAGCCCAGCGCGCCCAGCGCGAGCGGGATCAGGGTGTCGCGCCGGGGCCGCCGCACGGAGGCCGGGAGGCTAGCCTGCCGGCATGACCACGGAGCCCACCGAGCCCGCCGGCGGGCGGCGGTAGGCCGTGCGCCGGGCCGCGCTCATGGCCGTGCGCGCCGGCCTCCTGCTGCTCGCGCTCGTGCTGGCGTTCTTCAGCGGCGCGTACTTCGAGGGCGCGCGGCTCGTCGCCGCGATCAGCGCGTGGGCGCTCCTTGCGATCGCCGTGCTCGCGGTGCCGGGGCCGCCGCTGCCGCAGGCCCGCGCGGCGCGGGTGGCGCTGGCCGCTCTCGCGGGGCTCACGGCGTGGACGTGGATCGCGGGGAGCTGGTCGTCGAGCCCGGCGGGCGCCGACCAGGAGCTCGAGCTGGCCCTGATCTACCTGCCCGCGCTCGCCGCCGGCGCGATCGCCTGGCGCGAGCGCGCCGCCGCGCGCGTCGTCGAGCCCGCGCTCGCCGCCGGCGCGCTGATCGTCATCGGCTACGGCCTGAGCGGGCGGCTGCTGCCGGGGATCGTGCACCTGCAGGCCAGCCAGCGCGCCGGCGGGCGCCTCGAGCAGCCGCTGACCTACTGGAACGCGACCGGCGCGCTCGCCGCCGTCGGGCTCGTGCTCTGCGCGCGCCTGGCCGGCGACACGACCCGCCCGCGGGCGCTGCGCATCGCCGCCGCGGCCGCGGCCGCGCCGCTGGGCATGGGCACCTACCTGAGCTTCTCGCGCGGGGCGATCATCTGCATGGTCGCCGGCCTGGCCGCGCTGGTCGCGATCGACCGCACCCGCGCGCAGCTGCGCGCGGCCGCCATCGCGCTCGGCGCGGGCGTGCTCGCGGGCGCGGCGGCGGCGCCGTTCGGCGCGGTGCGCGCCCTGCAGCACGACCAGGCGACCGCGCAGGGGCTGATCGTCCTCGCACTGCTGGTGGCGGTGACCGCCGCCGCCGCGGCGCTGCAGGCGCGCGCCCCCGATCGCGCCGCGCCGCTGGGCCTGCGCGCCGCGCCCGCGATCGCCGCCGTCGCCGTCCTGGCGATCGTGCCCTACGTCGCCGTGGTCGTCGCCGAAGGGGCGGGCGCGAAGAGCGAGGCCGCCTTCGGCGCGACCAACGCGCGCCTCTCCGACGCCGGCGGGCACCGCCTGAGCTACTGGCGCGTGGCGATCGACGTCGCCGCCGACCACCCGATCGCCGGCGCCGGCCCCGGCGCCTTCGCGGTCGAATGGCTGCGCCGGCGCACGATCGACGAGCGCGTGCGCAACGCCCACTCGCTCGAGCTGCAGACGCTGGCCGACCTGGGCATGGTCGGGCTCGCGCTGCTCGCCGCGTTCCTGGCGGCCGTCGTCCTCGCGGCCGCCGGCGCGCTACGCGCCGACAGGGCCCTCGCCGCGGGTCCCGCCGCCGGGGCCCTGACCTGGGCCCTGCACGCCGGCCTTGACTGGGACTGGGAGATGCCCGCCCTCACGCTCGTCGCGATCGCCCTCGCCGGGCTGCTGCTCTGCACGGCCGGCGCGGCGGACGGCACGCGCGAGCTCGCCGACGAGCGCGCGCTCGAGCCGCAGGCTGAGCGCCGCGACGACCAGGCAGAAGATCCCGACCTCGACGAGCGCCTGGGCCTCAGGCCGGCCTGAGCCCCAGAACGCCAGGCGCACCGCCATCACCGCGGCGACGCCGAGCGCCGTCGGCACGACGGCGCGGGCGAGCAGGTCGCGCGCCCGCACGCCGGGCAGCAGCGCGCGCACGTAGCGGGCGCGCACGCCGAGCTGCACGACCACCGCGCCGCAGCGCCCGACCACGAAGCCGGTCGCTCCGGCGACGGCCAGCCCGGGGACGGCGAGCGCGCAGAAGGCGACCGCCGCAACCACGGCCTCGACCGCGGGCGGCCGCGTGCGCTCGTGGGCGCGGTAGAACGAGAACCAGTTGAAGCCCACCTGCCCGAGCGCGGTGGCCACCGCGAGCCCCTGGATCAGCGGCCGCGCCGGCCGCCACGCGTCGCCGACGACGAACTCGATGAGATCGCCGGCGAAGAGCACCGCCGCCGCGCACGCCGGCAGCACCCACAGCAGCGTCGCGCGGTTGGAGCGCACGAACAGCTCCTCGAGCGAGCGCGTGCGCCCGCGGATCGCGCAGATCGCCGGGTAGATCGTGCTCGTGACGATCTGGTCGGCGCGGTCGATGTAGCGCGACAGCGTCGCGGCGAGCGTCACGAAGCCGACCCACTCGATCCCGCGCGCGACGTCGAAGGCGAGGATCTGCCCCTGGGCGACGACGAGCGCGGCGAGCAGCGCCACGAAGACCGGCACCGAGAAGCGCAGGTAGCGCGCGGCGACCGCGCGGTCGTAGCGCAGGCGCAGGCGGTAGGGCGACGCGACGAGCGCCACGCCGATGCCCGCGAGGTTGCCGGCCGCGGGGCCGATGACGAGGCTCCAGACCCCGACGCCCGCCGCGGCCAGCGGGACGGTGACCGCGAAGCCGACGACCGGCACCACGGCCTGCAACGAGCGCTGGCGCACGTAGTCCATGCGCCGGAAGAAGATCCAGGCGGGCGACTGCAGTGCGAAGGCGAGCGGCAGGTAGGCGGTCGCGGCGGTCAGCGCGAGCAGCCGCTGGTCGTCGTAGACGGCGGCGACGATCGGCGCCGCCGCCAGCAGCACGAGCGCGAAGCCGGCCGACAGCAGCATCTCGAGCGTGAACGCGTGCTGGAACTCGGCCTCCTGGTCGGCGGCGTCCTGCGCCACGAACGCCTCGTCGATGCCGACGCGCTTCAGGGCGATGATCGTCACGGCGGTGACGCTGACGACGCCGTAGAGGCCGATCGCCTCGGGTCCGAGCAGGCGCGTGACGATCAGCCCCTGCACGAGCACGAGCGCGTCGACGAGCGTCAGCAGCGTCGCGTTGACGACGGTGCCGCGCACGACGCGCTCGCGCAGCTCGCCGCGCGCGAAATCGAAGCGATCGGTCACGCCCACCTCCGCCGGAGCAGCGCGTCGACCGCCACCGCCGCGAGCACGAGGATCGCCGGCTCCGCGGCGAGGCGAAAGCGCGTCGTGCCGTAGGTCAGCAGCGCCGTGAGCGTGACGAGGACCAGCGGGACGAGCAGGATCGCCAGCGGCTGCCCGCGCCGGCGCAGCAGCCACGCGCCGGCGGCCGCGAACGGCACCAGGAGCCAGTACACCCAGACGCCGAGGCGCTCCGAGCGCGCGGGCCGGCCCTCGCCGGCCTCGTAGGCGCGCTGCTGCGCGGGACGGAAGACGTCCCACACCCGGCCGACGCGCGCGGCCAGGACGAGCGGCAGGCGCCCGGCGTGGTCGCGCAGGTAGTCCATGCCGCGGCGCCGGTACTCGGCGGACTGCTGGGACTCGTCGCCCGCCGGCCGCCTGCCGTAGCACGGGAAGTCCCACAGCCCGATGATCGGCCCGTAGTAGGTCTGGTGGCAGTTGGCGCCGACCCACACCCCCTCGCTGTTGGTCGAGATCAGCACCGGCGACTTGAACGTCGCCAGGTTGCGGATCGTCCACGGCGCGAGGACGACGGCGAACGCCGCCACGAGCGCGCCGATGTGCTCGATCCGCGCGCGCGCCGGCAGCGGGCCGAGCGCGAGCAGCGCGACCGCCAGCAGCGGCACGAGCAGCAGCGCCTCGCCACGCGTGAGCGCGGCCAGGCCGACGAGCGCGCCGAGCACGGCCGCGCGCCGAGCCGTGCGCGCGTCGCGGTAGGCGTACGCGGCCAGCAGCACGGCCACCACGAAGAAGCCGTACAGCGACTCGCTCATCAACGATCCGTCGACCAGCCACAGCAGCGGGTAGACGGCCGCCAGCGACGCCGCGATGAGGCCGACGCGATCGCCGCCCACCCGGCGCCCGAGCAGGCCGATGAGGACGACCGTCGCCGTCCCGACCAGCCCGACCAGGAGCTTCTGGGCCAGGAAGCCGTCGGCGCCGAAGAGGTCGAAGAGGGCCAGCAGGCAGATGAACAGCGGCGGGTGCTCGGCCGTCGGGACGTCCTCGAAGATGCGCCGGAAGCCCTCTCCGTGGGCGAGGTGCCCGCCCTCGAGGTGGAAGGTCAGGGCGTCGCCGATGACGGGGTAGTCGCGGTGGTGGAGCGTCGCCACGGTGCGGACCGCGAGCGCCGCCAGCGCGACGATCGCGAGCCGCCCGCGAAAGCTGACCGGGAGCGCCACGCGCGCAAGCCTACGGCGGCGTCCAGCGTAAGCTGCCCGCAGCGTGACCAGCCACGCCACCCCCGACGCCGTCGCGCCGCCACCCGGCAACCCCCGCTTCCCGCTCTTCGACGGACTGCGGGCGATCGCCGCCGGCTCGATCCTCGTCACCCACACGGCGGCGATCACGGGCTTCAACACCGGCAACTCGCTCGGCGCTTACACCGCACGGCTGAACATGGGCGTCGCCTTCTTCTTCGTGATCTCGGGGTTCCTGCTCTACCGCCCGTTCCTCGCGGCGCGCTTCGCGGGCCGCCCCGGGCCGCGGCTGCGCGACTACGCCCGCCGGCGCGTGCTGCGCATCGTGCCCGCCTACTGGGTGGCGCTGACGATCCTGGCTGCGACCGTCGGGCTGTGCGGCGTCTTCACCGGCGACTGGTGGATCTACTACCTGCTGCTGCAGAACAACAGCAAGCGCCACGACCCTGTGCGGCATCGGCGCGGCGTGGTCGCTGACCATCGAAGCGGCGTTCTACGTCGCGCTGCCCGTCTGGGCGCTGCTGATGGCGCGGCTGCAGCGCCGGCGCCCGGCGCCGACGATGATGCGGATCGAGGTCGGCGCGCTGCTGGCCATCTCGCTCGTGTCGATCGGCGCGCGCACGCTTGCGTACGCGCACTACAACGGCCAGAGCCAGGTCGACATCTCGCTGCTGGGCAACGCCGATTGGTTCGCCTACGGCATGGGCCTCGCGCTGGCCTCCGTCTACCTCGCCGGGCGCGAGCGCCAGTCGCGCGTCGTGCGCGTGATCTCCGATCACGCGTGGATCCCATGGGTGCTCGCGGCCGTCCTGTGGTGGCTGGTCAGCACGCGGCTCGGCATGGGCCAGGACCTGTTCTTCTCCTACAGCGACGCGCAGTGGCTGGCCGAGCACCTGATCTTCCCGCTCGTCGGTTTCCTGCTCGCGCTGCCCGCCGCCTTCGGCGATCCGCGGCGCGGACTGCCGCGGCGGATCCTCGGGCATCGGCTGCTGGCGTGGTTCGGCCTCGTCTCCTACGGGGTCTTCCTCTGGCACCAGCCGCTGATGGCGCCGGTCATCGAGCACGGCGGCGACGACCTGATCCCCGGCATGCCGTTCCCGAGCCTGCTGCTCACCCTGGGCGCCGTATCGATCGCGATCGCCGCGGCCAGCTACTACCTCGTCGAGCGCCCGATCCTGCGCTTCAAGGATCGCCGGCGCCCGCCCCCGGCTACGGCCCCTGCGCCGCAGCGCGAGGGAGTCCCGGCCAGCGTGGGTTGAGCGCCTTCGCGCGCGCGACGGCCTGGCGCGCCGGCGCGGACTCGCGGTCGCGCGCGGCGAAGGCCACCGCGACCCAGCCGATGAAGCTGTCGGGCTCGCGGCGCACGCTCTCGCGCGCCAGCTTCGCCCCCTCCTCGCGCTTGCCCGCGGTCACGAGCGCGGCTGAGGCGCCGGCGAGGACGTCGGGATCGCGGCAGCTCGCCGTCAGCGTCGCGACGCGCGGCGGTGTCGCGGTCTGGGCCGACTGGCAGCGGTCGTGGTCGCGCAGCCGCGAGCCGAGCAGGACGATCGCGGCGGCGGCGACGGCGACGATGGCGATGCGCAGCGGCACGCGCGGATCGTAGTCGCCGCTATGGTGCGGCGCCGCTCGTGATGCCCGCTCTCGAGGTCCAGGACCTGGCCAAGCGCTATGGCGCGACGACCGCGCTGCGCGGCGTCGACCTCGTCGTCGCCGAGGGCGAGCTCGTCGGGCTCCTCGGCCCCAACGGCGCGGGCAAGTCGACGCTCGTCAAGAGCGCGTGCGGGCTCGTGCGGCCGTCGGGCGGCAGCGTACGGGTGTGCGGGGCGCCGGCCGGCTCGCCGGCGGCGCGGCGCGCGCTCGGCTACCTGGCCGAGCTGTTCCGCTTCCCCGGCTGGGCGAGCGCCGACGAGCTGCTGCACCTGCACCAGCGCCTGAGCGGCTCGAGCGGCGGCGCGGCCGAGCGGGCCGAGCTGCTGGCGCTCGTCGGGCTCACCGATGCCGCCGGGCGGCGGGTGGAGACGATGTCCAAGGGCATGCAGCAGCGGCTGGGGATCGCGCAGGCGCTGGTCGGCGGCCCGCGCCTGCTGCTGCTCGACGAGCCGACCAGCGCGCTCGATCCCGTCGGGCGGCGCGTCGTGCGCGAGCTGCTCGAGGAGCTGCGGCGGCGCGGCGTCGCGGTGCTGCTCAACACGCACCTGCTCAGCGAGGTCGAGCGCGTCTGCGATCGCGTGGCGATCATCGACCGCGGCGAGCTGCTCGCCTCCGGGCGCCCCGACGAGCTGGCCCGCCCGCACGGCGTCGAGGTCGACACCGAGGGCGGCACGCAGTGCTTCGAGGGCGCCACGCGCGACGACGTGCCGGCCATCGTCGAGCGGCTGGTCGCCGCCGGCGAGCGCATCTACGAGGTGCGGCTCGTGCGCTCGACGCTCGAGGACGCCTACCTGGCGGTCGTGGAGCACGAGCCGGCGTGAGCGACGTGCTGGTCATCGCCGCCCACGCCCTGCGCGAGTCGCTGCGCCGGCGGGTGTTCGTCGTGGTCGTCGTGCTCACGCTGGCGTTCGGAGGCCTGTACACGTGGGGCGCGACCGAGCTGTTCAAGGACGTCAGCGGCTTCGGCGGCAACGAGTTCGGGCTCGACGCGCGCACGCTCGCCGGCGCGACGCTGCTCGGCCTGGCCATGTTCGGCACGCTGTTCCTGGGCGCGGTGCTCGCCGTCTTCCTGACGCTCGCGGCCGTGCGCGGCGACGCCGAGACCGGGCTGCTGCAGCCGCTGATCGTCCGCCCGCTCGGGCGCAACCACTACCTCGCGGGGCGCTTCTTCGCCGCGTCCGCTGTGGCCTTCACCTACGTTGGGATCGTCTACACCGGCGCCGTCGTGATCACCGGCCTGGCCGGCGACTGGTGGCCCGAGCACCCGGTCGGCGCCGGCCTGCGGCTGGCGCTCGCGGTCGTCGTCGTCGCCGGGCTGTCGCTGCTGGGCTCGATCTTCCTGACCGCGACCGCCAACGGCATCGGCGTGCTGATGATCTTCGGCGCCGGGCTCCTCGCCGGGTTGCTGGGCTCGATCGGCGACGCGCTGAGCTCGCACACGCTGCAGAGGATCGCCAACACGTCCTCGTGGGTGCTGCCGTTCGAGGCGCTCTACCGCGACGCGCTGCGGCTGCTCGTGCAGGACATCCCCGGTGTCACCGGCGCCATCGTCCAGCTCGGCCCGCTCGGCGGGTCGCATGACGCCGGGCCGCTGCTGCTGCCGTGGATCGTCGTCTACGTCGCGATCGTCGCCGTCGTGGGCGCGTTCGCGTTCGGGCGGCGCGACCTCTGACGCGTGCGCTAGCGCTTGAGGTGGCGCAGGTCGACCGTCACGTTGACGGGCGGCCCCTGCTTGCCGTTGTTGTCGATCGAGCGCTCGGTGGCCTGGAGCTTGGCAGCGGTCAGGCCGACCTCCTCCTCGAGCGAGCCGAGCGCCTTGGCGTCGGGGTTGGCGCCCCCCTGCTCGTAGCTGGAGACGACCACGTCGGAGAGCCTGTAGGTCAGGAACGCGGTGTCGCGGTCAGCGCCGGACAGGCGGAACGTGATCGTCGCGCTCTTGATGTGATGGCCGTTGACCGACGCGGCGAGCAGCTTCGGCGAGGACGAGTCGTAGACCTTGTCGACGCGGATGGTCGCGACCTTCGTCTTGTTGACGCGCTTGACGTCGTAGGCGACGGCCTCGGCGTCGATCTCGCCCTTGTGCTTGTCGTCGACGCTGTCGCCGGGGATGCCGTCGAGCTTGAGGAAGATGTCGGCCGACGGGCCGCCGGGCTGGGCCGGGGTGCCGGTGTCAGTACCGCCGAAGCCGCCGCCGCCCGAGCCGGTGTTGGACGGCAGCGCGTCCAGGCCCGGCGGGCCGGCGGGCCCCGTGGGGCCGGTCGGGCCGGTCTGGTTGAACGTCAGCGTCGTCTCGCTCCCGGTGCAGTTCTCCGGCGGATTTGCTTCGACGTCGATCACGCGCAGTGCGCCCGGCGGCGTGCTGGTCTTCGAGTAGCAGGCGTGGATCACGCCGTCCGACGCCGACGGGATCGCCGCGATGGCGACCGCCGTTCCGGCGCCGAGTGCCGCCGCCACGGGCAGCGCGATCTTGAGCGTCCGACTGATGGTCATGACACCTCCACTGGATCCCCGCTGCGCTTCCTACCCACGGTGGCGACCGAAGCCACCCGCTCGACGTCGACCCGTGCGGAGTGGAACGCGCCTCCGCGGCCACGGTCGGTCAGCTCGTCGGTGGTCAGCTCGTTGGCCGCCGTCCCGCCGGGGCTGCGCGTGCCCCACCAGCCCGAGGGCAGCGCCACGACGCCGGGCCCGACGACGTCGCCGACGCGCGCCCGCGCCGCGACCTCGCCGCGCGCGTTGTACACGCGAACGAGGTCCCCGGAAGCAATGTCGCGCGACGCTGCGTCGTCGGGGTGCAGGTCCAGCAGCGGCTCGCCCTCGCCGGCCAGGTGGCGCGGCAGGTTCGCATAGCTCGAGTTGAGGAAGTGGTGAGCGGACTTGGCGGTCATCAGCGCGAGCGGACCGTCGTCGCCCGGCGGCGGGTCGAAGCCGGGCGGCAGGTCGTCGGACCACAGGCGCAGGCGCCCGGACGGCGTGCCGAAGTTGCCCTCGGCGAAGGGCCGGTGGTCCTCGGGCAGGTCGGCCTGCGCCCAGCCGACCGCGCGCAGCTCGTCGTAGTCGACGCCGGCCAGCGGCCAGCGCGCGCCCGCCAGCGCCGCGCGCACGAGGTCCTCGTCGCTGTCGGCGAAGGCTGCCGCGTCGAAGCCCATCCGCGCCGCCAGGCGCCGGAAGATCTCGGTGTTGGGCAGCGCCTCGCCGACCGGCGCGATCGCCGGCCGGTTGTAGGTGATGTAGGTGTGGCCCCACGACGGGACGAGGTCGACGTGCTCGACCTGCGTCGTGGCCGGCAGCACGACGTCGGCGTAGCGCGCCGTGTCGGTGAGGAAGTGCTCGAGGACGACGGTGAAGAGGTCCTCGCGCGCGAGGCCGCGCGCCACCTTGCCGCTGTCGGGCGCCGTCGTCGCGGGGTTCGAGTTGTAGACCACGAGCGCGTGGACCGGCGGCTCGAGGTCGGTGAGCGCGTGGCCGAGGCGGATCATGTTCACCGCGCGCGTCGGCGGCTGCGGGCCGGCCAGGGCGTCCTGGTCGAGCGGGCTCCAGGCCGCCCACGCGGTCGGCCCGAGGATCCCGCCGCCGCGGTCGCGCCACGCGCCGACGAGCGCCGGCAGGCAGCTGATCGTGCGCACCATGCGCGCGCCCTCGAGGTGGTGCTCGATGCCGATCAGCCGGCGGATGGCCGCGGGGCGCGTGGTCGCGTACTCGCGTGCCAGCGCGGCGATCTCGCCGGCCGGCACGCCGGTCACCGCCGCCGCGCGCGCGGGCGCCCACTCGCGCAGCTCCTCGGCGAGCCGGTCGAAGCCCTCGGTGTGGCGCTCGACGTAGTCGGCGTCGAGCTGGCCCTCGGCGACGATGACATGCATGAGGCCGAGCGCCAGCGCGGCGTCGGTGCCCGGCAGCGGCCTGACGTGCCAGTCGGCCGCCGCGGCGGTGCGGGTGCGCAGCGGGTCGATGACCACGACGCGCGCGCCCGCCTTGCGCGCCGCCTGGACGATCGGCCACTGGTGCAGGTTGGTGACGATCGTGTTCGTCCCCCACAGCACGATGAGGCGGCTGTGGACGAGGTCCTCGGGGCGCAGGCCGACGAGCGTCCCCGCGGCCTCGAGCTGGCCGGCGGCGGCGGCCTGCCCGCAGATCGTGCGCTCCAGCCGGCACGCGCCGAGGTGGGCGAAGAAACGGCGGTCCATCGAGGCGCCCTGCACGACGCCCTGGGTGCCGGCGAAGCTGTAGGGCAGGACCGCCTCGCCGCCGTGCTCGGCGACGATCGCCTGCAGCCGCTCGGCGATGCGGTCGAGGGCCTCGTCCCACGACGCGCGCGCGAACTCGCCCGAGCCCTTGGGCCCGGTGCGCACGAGCGGGTGGCGCAACCGGTCGGGGCTGTACGTGCGCTCCAGGAAGTGGCTGACCTTCGCGCACAAGCCACCGCGCGTGAACGGATGCTCCTTGACGCCGACGAGCTTCTCGGCCACGCCGTCGCGGACCGTCACCTCCCAGGCGCAGGTGTCGGGGCAGTCGTGCGGGCAGGCACCGCGGATGGCGGTCGGCTCGATGCTCGTCGTCACTGTGCGGCGAGGGTCGCATACGGTCCGTGTAGGAGTCCAGGTCAGTTTGCGATGTGGTCACGCCGGCGTCTGGGCGTCCGCGCGCCGTTCGTGGCGCTTCGGCGCGCGGGCACTGAGGGGGTGAGGCCGTTGGGGCGCGCCGCCGTGGCGTCGTGCCCGGTCGTGAGCGATTGCGCAAAGTGGCGCGCCCGCTGGCGCAGGGCGCGCGTGTTTCGCAACACCTTCTCGTGTTCGCATATCGAACGACGAGAAATGCACGCTATGCGTGCAGAAGTCGTCGTTCGTTGTCCGCACGCGCCCATGGGTGTTGCGAAACACGCGCGGTTCGCGCAGAGCGCGCGCGGCGGCCCTCGGGCCCCCGCGGCCCGGGCATCCGGCCGACGCACCCTCCCTCGGTGCCAGAACCCGCCGCGAACGCGAGCGTCCGAGAGCTAGCGCCGCACCAGCACGACGTAGTCGCCGAACCGCGCGACCCGGCGGTAGCCGCTAGCGATGGCGCGGTCGAGCAGGAACACCCCGCTCGACCGCGCCGAGCCGTTGTCCTCGACCTCGCGGGCGAGCGAGGACTCCCAGCGGACGACCACCGGCGTCCCGCGCAGGTCGCGCGCCATCTCGCGCTGGACCTTCGCGGTCGTCACGACGCCGGGCTGGACCACGTCGTAGCGCGTCGGGTTGGGCCGGTCGAGCAGGACGTTCAGCATCGGATCGCCCACCCGGACGCGGTCGTAGCGCGGCGGCGCCACGAGCACGGGCGCGCCGGCGGGCGCGCGCCCGTGCACGTACGGGATCAGCGCGCGCAGGGCGGCCGCGTCGGCCGGCGAGGTGCGCACGCCGTCGGCCGCCGGCGCGGGGATCGCGGCCAGCGCCGGCGGGTGCAGCGCCTGCCCCGCGCGGCGCTCCAGCCCGTGGAGCGCGATCAGGGCGAGCGCGACGCCCAGCGCCGCGCGCGGCAGGGCCCGCGGCTCGCGCCCGGCCGCGATCGCCAGCGCCGCGGCGAGCACCACCGACAGCGGCACGAGGTGGAACTCGTCGGTGCGTGCCAACAGGTAGGCCAGGCCGACCGCGACGAGCGCCGCCAGCGCGAAGCCGTCGCGGCGCGCGAGCGCCCATGCCGCCCACAGCGCGCTGCCCGCCACGAGGATCGCCGGCAGGTAGAGCTCGAGCAGCTTGTTGAGGTCGAAGCCGCCGTCGTAGTCCAGCGGGAACGGCAGGCGCTGCAGGTGCTGCAGCGACGCGAAGCCGATCACCTGATCCGCCATCGAGCCGCCCGCGACGACGACGAACGGGGCGAGCGCCACCACCGCGACGGCGCCAGCGGCCGCCGCCACCCGTGCCGCTCCCGAGCGGCCCGCCTCCAGCGCGGCGCCGATCGCCGCGGCCACCCCGACCTCGGGCCGGAAGACGATCGCCAGCCCGGCCAGCGCGCCGCCGGCGAGCGGCGCGCGCGGAGCGGCGAGCAGCGCGCCCAGCGCGAGCGCGAGCGCCGGCGGGTTGGGCCCGGGCCCGCTCGGCCACGCCATCGCGCCCGCCGCCGCCACCCACGCGCCGAGCGCCCACCCGAGTCCCGCCCGCCGCCGTACGTACGCGAAGACCAGCAGCGCGACCGTCGCGTCGACCGCGACGCGCACGATCCGCCACCACAGCAGCGATGGGCCGAAGAGCTTGACGAGCAGCGCCAGGACCAGCGGCTGGCCGGGCGCGTAGTTGGACCAGAAGTCGCGGTAGGGCCACTGCCCGTCGGCGATCCGCCGCGCCCAGGCGAGCATGAGCCCCTCGTCGTGCGGGCCGTAGCCGCGCAGGATGGTGAACGCGGACAGCCCGATCGCGGCGGCGGCCAGGCCGGCGCCGAGGCCCAGCTCGCGCCGGCTCACACCGGCCGCGCCAGCCCGCGGGCGCGGCGGGGCGGGCGGCGGCGCGAGGCGCGGCGCGAGCCGAGGCCGTCGAGCGCGAGCTCGACGACCGCGCGCAGGCCGCGGCGGAAGTGCGCGGTGTCGAAGCGCCGCGCGTTGGCCACGCACGCGTCGGGGTCGACCGCCAGCGCATCGAAGGAGCGCACCGCCGCGGCCAGCCGCGCCGGCTCGGGGCGGTCGAAGAACGCGCCGGTCTCCCCTTCGATCACGGTCTCGCGCACGCCGCCCTCGTGCAGCGCGATCACCGGCCGGCCGGCGGCCTGGGCCTCGACGGCGGCGATCCCGAACTCCTCGGTCGCGGTGACCACGAGCGCCCGCGCGCGGGCGAGCAGGCGGCCGGCCTCGCCGTCGCTGACGCGGCCGGTGAAGCTCACGGTCGGCCCCGCGAGGCGGTGCAGCCGCCGCGCGTCGGGCCCGTTGCCGACGATCACGAGCGGCAGGCGCAGCTCGTTGAAGGCGCGCACGGCCACGTCGATGCGCTTGTGGGGCATCAGCTCGGAGAGCACGACGTAGGCGTCGCCGGGCGTGCCGGGCGCGAAGCGCTCGACCTCGACCGGCGGGTGCAGCACGGTCGCCTCGCGGCCGAAGTAGCGAGCGACGCGCCGCCTGGTCGTCTGCGAGTTCGCGACGTAGGCATCGACGCGCTGCGCGGCGATCCAGTCCCACTGGCGCCAGCGCTGGAAGACCGCCCCGAGCGCCGCCCGCGCGAATGGGCCGCGCGCCTCGAGCGTCTCCTGGCGCGCGTTCCACGCGTAGCGGAACGGGTTGTGGCAGTAGCAGACGTGCACGGCATCGTCGTCGGGGATGACGCCGTGCGCCCACGCGCTCGAGCTCGAGATCACAAGGTCGTAGCCGCGCAGGTCCAGCGACTCCATCGCGGCCGGATACAGCGGCAGCAGTGCGCGGAAGGTGCGCGCGGTCGGATGCAGGCGCTGCAGGAACGACGTGTGCACCGTGCGGTCGGCGAAGCGGCCCTCGGTGCCCTCCTCGTCGTAGACCGCGGTGAAGAGGTCGGCGTCGCCGAAGAGGTCGCAGAGCGCGAGGAAGACCCGCTCGGCGCCGCGCACGTCGACGAGGAAGTCGTGCACCAGCGCGACTCGCGATCCCTCCTGCATAGGCGCGCGAGCCTATACCGTCCGATGGCCATGAGGGTGGCTGTCGACGCGCGCGCCCTGCTCGCCGGGCGCGGCGTGGCGCGCTTCACGCGCGGGCTGCTGGCCGCGCTTGCCGAGCGCTCCGGCGCCGACGAGTGGCTGGCGTTCGTCCCCGGCCGTGCGCCCGTCGAGCCGGTGCACCCCGGCGTCGCGCTCGTCCGCCACCGCCTCGGCGGCCGCGCGCTGTTCGGGGCCGCGGCGCTCGCGCGGCGCCCGACGCTAGCGGCGCTCGCCGGTGGCGCGGACGTCGTCTGGCTGCCGGCGCCGGCGCCCGTCGCGCCGGGCGCGCCGTACGTGCTGACCGTCCACGACCGATCCTGGGAGCGGCGCCCGCACGACTTCAGCGCCTACGAGCGCGCGTGGCACGCGCTGGCGCGCCCGCGCGCGCTGGCCCGCGGCGCCGCCGCGGTGACCGCCGACACGCACGCCGTCGCGACCGAGCTGCTGGCCGCCTGGGGCGTGCGCGCGACCGTCGTGTCGCCCGGCGTCGCGACGCTCCCCGCGCAGCCGCGCCCGGGCCGCTACCTGCTCTACGTGGGCGCGCGCGAGCCGCGCAAGGCGCTCGACGTGCTGGCCGCCGCGCACGCGCGGGCGCGCGCGCAGGGCCTCGACGCCGAGCTCGTGCTCGTCGGCGACGACCGCCGCGTCGACGACGCCGAGCTGGCCGCGCTCTACGCGGGCGCCCTGGCCGTGGTGCAGCCCTCCTACCTCGAGGGCTTCGGGCTGCCGCCGCTCGAGGCCGCGGCGCACGGCACGCCCGCGGTGGTCAGCGACCTGCCGTGCTTCGCCGAGACCCTGGGCGACGCCGCGCTGCGCGTCGCGCCCGGCGACGCCGACGCGCTCGCCGGCGCCCTGCTGCGCATCGCCGGCGACGACGAGCTGCGCGCGCGCCTGGGCGCCGCCGCGCGCGAGCGGGCCGCCGCCTACACCTGGGACCGCGCGGCCACCGCCATGTACGCGCTGCTGACCGAGGCTGCCGCGTGAGCGCGTTCACCGTCGTCACCGTGCTGCACGACTCGGCGCTCGAGCTGCCGGGGCTGCTGCGCTCGATCGAGGCACACCTGCCGGCGGGCACGCAGCTCGTGATCGTCGACTCGGGCTCCGGCGACGACGGCCCGGCGATCGCCCGCGCCGCCGGCGCCGAGGTCGTCGTGCTCGACGGCAACCCGGGGTTCGGCGCCGCCAACAACGAGGGCGTCGCCCGCGCGCGCCATCCCGTCACCGTCCTGCTCAACCCCGATTGCGAGCTGCCCGACGCCGGCCTCGCCACGCTGGCCGAGCGCGCCGCGGGGATCGACGCGCTCCTCGTCCCCCGCCTGCTCAACGCCGACGGCTCGCTGCAGCGCAGCGCCCACCCGCTTCCCGGCCGCCCGGCCGCGCTCGTGCGCGCCGTGCTGCCGACCCGCGCGCTCCCCGAGCCCCACCGGGCGCGGCGACCGCGGCCCGTCGGCTGGGCGATCGCCGCCTGCGTGGCCGCGCCGACCGCGCTGCTGCGGCGTCTGGGCCCGTTCGACCCCGAGGCGTTCATGTTCTACGAGGACCTCGACCTGTGCCTGCGCGCCCGCGCCGCCGGCGCGCCGACGATCCTCCACCCCGAGGTCGCCGTGCGCCACCTCGGCGGGCGCAGCACCGCCCGCGCCTTCGGCGGCGAGGCGTTCGACCTGCAGGCGCGGCGCCGCCGCGAGGTGATCGCGGCGCGCCTGGGCCGGCGCGCGCTGCGGATCGACGACGGCGCGCAGGCGCTCACCTTCGGCCTGCGCGCCGCCGTGGGTCGCGAGCGCGAACGCAACCTCGCAGCCCTGCGAGCGCTGCGCGCCGCGCGGCGGACTGCCCCCGCCGCGCGGCGTCTGGCGCAGCCGGACGGTTAGCGCGCCTGGAAGGGATCGACGTACACGTCGTCGATCCGCCACTTCGCGCCCAGACCGGCGGGCGAGAACCGGAACTGCACGGTCGCCTGGCCGCCGGTGAGGACACCGAGCAGGTCGGCGCCGACGATGGTCGGCAGCGAAGGCGCCCACGCCTTGCCGCCGACGTTGACCCCCAGCGGCAGCGTGAGCGTGCCGCCTCCGGGCGGGTGGTAGAGCACGTCGACCCGGAGGATCGAGAGCAGGCCGCCGTCGTTGGCCGCGAAGTAGCGCAGCGTCGGATCGAGCACCGCGACGCAGATCGGCGGCGTGGTCGCCGAGCTGCCGGACGGCAGCGACAGCGCGAGCTTCTCGCCGACGCCGTGCACAGCGAAGGACTCGCTGCCCGCGACGACCTTGGCGCCGCCCTTCAGGCTCCACCCGTCGAGCGAGCCCTCGAAGGTGCCGCCGGGCACCAGCACGTAGTTGGCCCCGTCGAGCCAGCGCGCGAACGGGTGCTCGACGGTGCGCGCCGGGCAGCCGTCGAGGCCCAGGCTGATCCCGTCGGCCGAAGCGGCCGCCGGCATGGCGCCGAGCGCAAGCACGGCGAGCAGCCCCGGCAGTCCCCGGCGCAGCAGTCGCATTCCTGCCATGAACGTGTTCCCCCCCGTGGTTGACAACGGCCTCCGGACAGCGGCCACGGGCGGCATCGGCACAGCGCCGAACGGCCATGAGCCTGCGCCGAGCGGCACCCAACATGCGTCCAGAAGAAGGTGCTTCGAACCCCTTCGCGCGCCGATGAAAGGGAAGCGCCATGGCCCTCGCGGACGACGACCCCTACGTCGAGCAGTTGCTCGACGACGCATCCAAGCGCGCGCGGGCGCCCCTGCCCGCGCGCGAGCTGTGCGTGCACGTGGCGATGAGCGGCGTGCTGCTCGTCGCGGTCGCGGCGCTCGCGGTGCTCGCTCCTTCGGAGCGCCACGTCACGGCGCTCGGCGCGATCGGGCTGATCGCCGCGTTCGCGATCGCCCAGCAGATCCGCTTCGAGGTCGGCCCCAGCTACACGGTCCCGACCCAGCTCGTGCTCATGCCGACGCTGCTGCTGGCCCCGCCGGCGCTCGTGCCGCTGCTCATCGCGGCCGGCGGCCTGGTCGGCCGCTTGCCGGGCTTCGTGCGCCGCGACATGCACCCCAGCCGCCTGGCGTTCGTGCTCTCCGACGCGCTGTACGCCGTCGGCCCCGCGACCGTCATGGCCCTGCTCGCCCCGGCCCACCCGGGCGTCGGCGCCTGGCCCGTCCTCGTGCTGGCGCTCGTGTCCCAGGTGGCCTGCGACGCCGGCATCACCATGCTTCGCGAGCGGCTCGCCTTCGGCGTGCCGCCGCAGCTCATGCTCGGGTTCATGGCGTGGGTCTTCGCCGTCGACGCCGCGCTGGCCGGCATCGGCGTGCTCGCGGGCGTCGCCGGCGCGACCGAGCCGCTGGCGGTCGCGCTCGTCTTCCCGCTCATGGGCCTGCTCGCCGTGTTCGCGCGCGAGCGGCGCCAGCGCATCGAGCACGCGCTCGCGCTGTCGCACGCCTACCGCGGCACCGCGCTGCTGATGAGCGACGTGCTCGAGGCCGACGACGCCTACACCGGCGGCGAGCACAGCAATGGCGTCGTCGCGCTGGCGCTCGCGGTCGGCGACGCCCTGGGCCTCGGCGGCCGCGAGCGCCGCAACCTCGAGTTCGGCGCGCTGCTGCACGACATCGGCAAGATCCGCGTCGCCGACGAGATCATCAACAAGCCCGGCAAGCTGACCGATGCCGAGTGGGCGGCGATCCGTCGCCATCCGGTCGACGGCCAGGAGATGCTCGAGCGCGTCGGCGGCGTGCTGGCCGATGTCGGCGTGATCGTGCGCCACCACCACGAGCGCTGGGACGGCGGCGGCTACCCCGATCGCATCGCGGGCACGGCGATCCCGCTCGCCGCGCGGATCATCTGCGCCTGCGACGCCTACAACGCGATGACGACGAACCGCTCCTATCGCGCGGCGATGCCGGTCGCCGACGCGATCGTCGAGCTGCAGCGCTGCTCGGGCTCGCAGTTCGACCCCGACGTGGCCGACGCGCTGGTTGCGATCGTCACCCGCTGGCCCGAGCCGCGGCCGGCGCGCGAGCTGATCCGCCTGGCCGCCTGACGATTCGCTCTCCGCCGAAGCGCACGCGACAATCGCGGCGGTGATCCGCTTCCGCTTCGGCCACGAGGACCTCGTCCGCACGCGCTTTGCGATCTCGCCGCTGTTCGACCTCACCTGGAGCACGGATGCCCTGCGCGACCCTGCGGCGCATTCGCTGCACCTGCCGTGGGTGCGCGCCGCGCGGCGCCGTCTCGAAGGCTTCGACTACACGCTGCTCGAGCTGCTGGCGACATCCTCGGGACAGGGGTACGTGCCCGACTTCATCTCGCCGCCGCCGACGACCCCGCTGCCCAGGGTCGAGGACGAGCTGGCGCGCGTGCGCGCGACGCCGCCCGAGCGCGTTGCGGTCGAGATCGGCTGGCGCTTCGAAGGCCGGCCCGTGCCGGACGCCGCACGCCCGCTGCTCGACGACCCCCAGCGCGGCCTCGAGGAGCTGACGCGCGTGATGGCCGAGTACTTCGATCGCGCGATCGCACCGTGGTGGTCGCAGATCCGCGCGGTGCTCGAGGCCGACATCGTCCATCGCGCGCGGCGGCTCACCGCCGGCGGCGCGATCGAGGTCTTCGACGACCTGCATCGGGACGTCCAGTGGCGCGACGGCACGCTCGAGGTCGGTCGCAGCCACGATCAGGACGTCGACCTGCGCGGCCGCGGGCTGCTGCTCGTCCCCGCCGCGTTCGCGTGGCCGGAGGTCTTCGCCATGATCGACGATCCGTGGCAGCCGGGCGTGATCTACACGCCGCGCGGGATCGGGATGCTGTGGGCGCCCGACGAGGACGGCGACCCCGAGGCGCTCGAGGCGCTGCTCGGCCGCCGGCGCGCGGGGATCCTCGCGACGCTGGGCGCCCCGGCGGCGACGACGGACCTGGCGCAGCGCCTCGGCGCGTCGCCCGCCGGCGTCAACGAGCACCTCGGGATCCTGCGCCGCGCGGGCCTCGTGCGCGCCGCGCGCGACGGCCGGCGCGTGCTCTACGAGCGCACGCCGATGGGCGACGCGCTGCTGCGCGGACGGTGAGCCGCGCTCAGCCCAGCGGCTGCGACCGGTCGCGGCCGTCGGCGCTCAGCCACGGGTAGCGGTCGGTGTCCTTGCCGGCGTAGTCGGGGTCCAGGTAGATGAAGCACCGCTGGATGAGCGAGTCGCGGACCTCGAACACGTCGCACCAGCGGCCCGCGTGGGTGACGCCGGCGCGCCACTCGCCGTCCTGGTGCTCGCCGTAGCTCGTCCCCTCGCACGCGAAGGTGTCGGTCCCCGTCATGAGCCAGTTGAAGTTGGCGTAGTCGTGGCGGATCGACTTCAGCGTCGCGCCGACGTCGGTGAAGAGCTGGCCGATCTGCTCCTTGCCGTTGGCCAGGCCCCACTTCTCGAAGTAGACCTGAGCGTCGTCGGCGAAGAGGTCGAGGATCGAGGCACCGGTGGACGTGACGCCACCGTTGTCGAAGGCCTTCAGGTACTCGAGCGCGACCGACTTGCGCTGCTCGTCGGTCATCGTCTGGGTCGCGACGGCCACGGCGAACCTCCGTCTTCGTTGAGCAGGACGACGCAATCTCCCAGGGTCAGCTCGTCGCCCGCAACCACGCGAGCGCGCCCGACGCGTCGCCCCATGAGCCAGGTGCCGTTCGTCGAGCCGAGGTCGACGGCGAGCCAGCCGCCGCCGATGGCGCGCAGCTCGAGGTGCCGGCGCGAGACCGTCGCCTCGCCGACGACGACGTCGCAGCCGCTGCTGCGCCCGACGACGATCGTGCCCTCGGCGGGCAGCGCGACGCCGGCCGCCGGCTCGCCGTGGCGGCGCCAGCGCAGCCGCGGGCGCCGCACGCGGACGATGTCGGCGACCAGCTCGCGCAGCTGCGACGCCGTGCGCGCGGCCAACGCGAGGCCCAAGCGATGCTCGAAGGTGTCGACGCTGAGGTAGCCCTCGACGCAGCGTGCCTGCAGCAGCGCGACGGCCCGGTCGCGGTCGCTGTCGGAGGCGCGCATCATCGGACGCGATGCTCCGCCTGGCGGAGCGTCACGTCAACCCCGCGCGGGTGTAGTCGAGCAGCTCGAGATCGAGGCCCTCCTCCAAGGTCTGCACGCCGTCGGTGTGCCAGCCGTTGCGCTCGTAGAAGCGCCGTGCCCGCGCCTGGCCCGCCGGGGTGCGCAGCCGGCCGTGCTCGTAGCCGCGGGCGCGCGCCTCGGCCAGGAACGCGGCGTGCAGGCGATCGGCCAGGCCGGTCCCCCAGTGCGCCGGGCGGACGAAGAGCTGCCAGAGGTAGACGGTCGCCGGCGCGAGGTCGGCCAGCAGCGCGACCTGGCCGGCGGGCTCGTCGCCGTCGAAGGCCAGCAGCGCCCACGCGTCGACGCGCACGAGGCGCTCGCGGATCGTCGTCACCTCGATCGTGAAGGGCGGCGGCTCCCAGCGTGGCGGCGCGAAGCTGCGGTAGCCGTCGAAGCCGATGCCGACCGTCTCGGCCATCACCGTCGCGTCGGCGGCGGTGGCGACGCGGAGGGTCAGCTCGGGCGCCACACGTGGACCTCGCACACGTACGGAACGTCGACCGCTCCGCCGTCGACGAGGGCGCGGACGCGTTCGAGCACGCGCGTGCGCTCGGGCTCGTCGAGCGCGGCGATGAAGCTCGTCGAGCCGACGCGATCGGCCAGGCCGTCGGCGTCGAGGCGCTGGACGAAGTCGAACCGCTGCTCGCGCAGGTCGCGTCCGGCGAACGTGTCGCGCCAGGCGCCGCTGCCGTGCGACGGGGCGTCGCCGCGGTAGGGCGCCATGATCTCGCTGATCGCGGCGTGCAGCTCCGAGCGCTCGACGGGGCGGCGGTTCCAGACGAGCGCCAGCGCAGACCGATCCCGCCCACCCCGCAGCACGCGCTCGATCTCGGCCAGCGCCCTGGGCCCGTCGAACCAGTGGAAGGCCTGGCCGACGGTGACCGCGTCGGCGCTGTCGTCGGGCAGCGGCATCGCCTCGGCGGTGCCGTCGAGCGCTTCGATGCCCGGGCCGATCGCCGCGCGCATCTCGTCCACCGGCTCGATCGCGATGACCTCGCAGCCCAGCGCGGCGAGCGGGCGCGAGAGCTTGCCGCTGCCGGCGGCGAGGTCGACGACCGTGCGGCCGCGCCGCAGGTCCAGCTCGCGCGCGAGGTAGGCGATCGCCTCGGGCGGGTACTCGGGCCGCGCGCGCTCGTAGGCCTCGACCGACCGCGCGAAGCCGGTCGCGGCCGCGCGATGGACTGCCACTAGAACAGCCCCATCTGCCGGTCGTCGATCGCGGCGACCATCTCGGGCTCTTCGACCTCCGGCACCGGCTCCTCCTCACCGGGCTGCGGCGGCGGGGCCATCGCGAGCAGCTCGGGCAGCCGGGCGAAGTCGGCGCGCAGCACCTCGACGTTGGATGGCGTGTACAGCGCGGCGGCGGGATGGAAGATCGGGTAGAGGCGCACGGCGCGGCTGCCGATGACGCGCACCTCCTCGCGCCCGTGCAGGCGCGTGATCCCGGTCGGGTCGCCGCGCAGCAGCTTGGTGGCGAAGTTGCCCAGCGTGCAGATCACGCGCGGCTGGATGAGATCGACCTGGCTGAGCAGGTAGTCCTCGCAGGCCTCGATCTCGGCGGGGTGCGGGTCGCGGTTGCCGGGCGGGCGGCACTTCAGCGTGTTGCAGATGAACACGTCGCTGCGCTGCAGCCCGATCTCCTCGAGCAGCCGATCGAGCAGCTTGCCCGCCTGCCCGACGAACGGCAGCCCCTGCTCGTCCTCGTTCTTGCCCGGCGCCTCGCCGATGAACATCAGGTCGGCGTCGGCGTTGCCCGAGCCGAAGACGACTGTGGTGCGGGTGGCGGCGAGCTGCGGGCACTTCGTGCACGAGCGGGCTTCGTGGTAGACGGCCTTGAGCGCCTCCCGGCGCTCCTCGTTCGAACGCGGCACGTCCTGAGCGTAGAACGCCGCGCGGTCGCGTCCAGTGTGAGATGCCGCAACCTGCGGAGTTCCGTTAGCGGGAACCGGTACGCTTTGGGCAAGCACAACGTGACCGGCACCCCTCGTGGGCTGGATCCGACATCAGATGAACAACACGATCGCCATCGTGGGGTGCGGCCGCATGGGTCGCGCCCTGGCCGGTGCGCTGCGCGCGACCGGCCCGTTCGGCCGCGGCCATGACGGCGCGGACGCCGATGCGGTGCTGCTGTGCGTGCCGGACGGCGAGATCGCCACGGCCGCCGCCGCGATCGCGCCCGGCCGTCTCGTCGGCCACTGCTCGGGCGCCACCGGGCTCGACGCGCTCGCGCCCCACGAGCGGTTCGGCCTGCACCCGCTGATGACCGTGACGCACGCGGGCGCCGAGTTCGCCGGCGCGGGCGCGGCGATCGGCGGCAGCTCGCCGCGCGCCCTGGCTTTCGCGCGCGGGCTCGCCGAGCGGCTCGGCATGCGCCCCTTCGAGCTGGCCGACGCCGACCGCGCCGCCTACCACGCCGGGGCCGCGATGGCGTCCAACTTCCTCATCGCCCTGGAGACCGCCGCCGAGCGCGTGGCGGGGGTCGATCGGGCGCTGCTCGTCCCGCTCGTCGAGGCCACCGTGCGGACCTGGGCGGCCGAGGGCCCCGCCGCGCTGACGGGCCCGATCGCGCGCGGCGACGAGGCGACGGTCGCCCGCCATCGCGAGGCGATCGGCGAGCGCGCGCCCGACCTGCTGGCGCTGTACGACGTCCTGGCCGACGCGACGCGCGAGGTGGCGGCGGCATGAGGACCGTCCGCACCGTCGCCGAGCTGCGCGAGGCGCTGCGCCCCGCGCGCCGCGCCGAGCGCGTCATCGGCCTGGTGCCGACGATGGGGGCGCTGCACGAGGGCCACCTGTCGCTGATCCGCCACGCGCGCGCGACGTGCGACGAGGTCGTCGTGTCGCTGTTCGTCAACCCGTCGCAGTTCAACGACGCAGGCGACCTCGCCGCCTACCCGCGCGACGAGGCGCGCGACGCGCAGCTGGCCGCGGACGCGGACGCCGACCTGCTGTTCGCGCCGAGCGTCGACGAGGTCTACCCGCCGGGCTTCGCGACGACGGTCCACGTCGAAGGGCTGACCGCGCCTCTGGAGGGCGTCGAGCGCGGCGTCCGCCACTTCGACGCGGTGACGACCGTCGTGACCAAGCTTCTGAACATGGTCGGGCCCGACGTGGCGTTCTTCGGCCAGAAGGACGCCCAGCAGGCGCTCGTCGTCGGCAGGCTCGTGCGCGACCTCGACCTGCCGGTGCGCATCGACGTGCGCCCGACCGTGCGCGAGCCCGACGGCCTGGCGCTGTCGAGCCGCAACGTCCACCTGCGCGGCGCCGATCGCGAGCGCGCGCTGGCGCTGCACGACGCGCTGCGCGCCGCCGAGGCCTCGCTGGCGGCCGGCGAGCGCGACGCGTCGGTCCTGCGATCCGCCGCGCTGGCGGCCATGCGGGGGCGCGGCATCGAGCCCGAGTATCTCGAGCTCGTACGTACCGACGACCTTCATCCCGTGGCGCGCGTCGACGGCGACGTGCTCCTCGCAGTGGCCGCCCGCGTGGGCGGCACCCGCCTCATCGACAACACGATCCTGCGGTCCAACGGACAGCCAGGAGGCTGAACACGAACATGAGCGCACACCCCGACATCAAGGCCCCGGCCGACGCCTCGCGGCTGCCGATGACCCTCCCTCGGCTGTTCGAGAAGAAGCGCCTGGGCGAGCCGATCGTCATGGTCACCGCCTACGACTACCCGAGCGCGCGCGCCGCGGAGGCCGCGGGCGTCGACCTCGTCCTCGTCGGCGACTCGGCGGGCACGACGATCCTCGGCCACACGAGCACGACGCCGGTCGAGCTCGACGAGCTGCTCGTGCTCGCGCGGGCCGCCCGCCGCGGGCTCAACGGGCCGCTGCTCATCGGCGACCTGCCGTTCGGCTCCTACGAGATCTCCGACGAGCAGGCCGTGCGCAGTGCGCTGCGCTTCATCAAGGAGGCCGGCTGCGACTGCGTCAAGCTCGAGGGCGGCGGCGCGATCTCGCTGGCGCGCGCCAAGGCGATCATCGGCGCCGGCATGCCGGTCATGGGCCACGTCGGCCTGACCCCGCAGACATCGGTCTCGCTCGGTGGCTGGAAGGCGCAGGGCCGCACGGCGGTCGCAGCGTCGCGGATCGCGCGCGAAGCCCTCGCGCTGCAGGAGGCGGGCTGCTTCGCGATCGTCTTCGAGGCGATCCCGTCGGCCGTCGCCGCCGAGATCATGCCGCGCATGGAGATCCCGGTCATCGGCATCGGGGCCGGCCCGACGACCGACGGCCAGGTGCTCGTCTTCCACGACCTGCTCGGCATCCGCGACGGCCTCGGCCCGCGCTTCGTCAAGCGCTACGCCAACCTGCAGCAGGAGATGAACGACGGCGTCACCGCCTACGCGGAGGACGTCCGCTCGCGCCGCTATCCCGGCCCCGAGCACGGCTACTCGATCGAGGAGCCCGAGCTCGAGGCGTTCCGGGAGGCGATGGCGGGGCTGTAGCGGCGCATCGTCGCGCGGAGCCGACTCAGGATCGTGGCGTCGGCTGCGCGCCAAGTGAATCTGAGCACCCGCTGGCCGGCGGCCGTGAGGGCGGCGTCCTTGGCGCGGTCGCGTTCGAACGCGGTTCTCGTGCCATGGGTCTCCCAGCCATCGGTCTCGACGATCAGGTCGTGGGCCGGCCAGTAGAAGTCGACCTCGCAGTAGCCGTAGTCCGGGGCAATGAGGGCGTGGTTCACGAGCGGCTCGGGCAGTTCCGCATCGCGGACGAGCTTGAGCATTCGGACCTCCCAGTCGCTCTTGGTCAGCTTCGGCTCGAGGGCGGTCGCTTGCGCCAGGGCGGCTGTTCCTCGGTGCCCGTTCGCCCTGTCGATCACCTCGGTGATCGCGCGGTGGTCGTAGACGCGCAGGTGGTCGGCCTGCGCGAGGGCCCGCTCGAGACGGTGGGCTGGCATCGTGGCGGCGAGATCGAGCAGCGTGCGCGCGACCGTCGTGATCGGGATGCCGTCGTGCGTGGCCGTGTCACGGGCATCGAGGGAACGGGACCGGTGCAGGCGGATGCCGGGAGCACCGTGGCGGCCGCGCGGCGCGGTGACGTCGATGCGCGCGGCAGCGGTGTGGAGAAGGCCCCAGTGCGCGGCGGCGCTGACGTGTGACAGCACCGCGCCGGGTCCGCATGCCAGGACCGCCGCCAGCCGCCGAGCCTTGGCACCGAGGGCGGTGTGCCCGACGGCGTAGACGCCGCGGTGCACGCCGTGGAGCCGCCCGACCGCGAGCCAATGCTCGATCGCCCCACGCGAGATGCCAAGCCCGCGAAGCTGACCGCGCGAAACCACCCCCCACTGTCGTCCGGCGAGCTGCGCGAGCTCGGGCAGAGGGGGTGGGCTCGCTACACCAGGACTATCCGGGTCAAGAGCGCCCACCCCCCGAGCGTGGCAGGCCGCTTGCGACGTGGGACGCCGCGAACGTCACAAATCACCGCAGGCGCGGGCGCGAAACTGCGCCGGCGGGGGCGGGTCCAGTCGCCCCCGCCGGCGGTGTTGGGGGACTCAGGGTCGGTCCCTCAGGTGCACGCGCTCAGGGCCGGCGGCAGCGCGAACGCTGGGTCCGTCCCCGACGCGATCGTCGCCGCCGGCACCGCGAACGGCGCGTCGGCCTTGTACGAGTCGAGCTTGATCGAGGGGCCGCCCTCGATGGCGGCGCCGCCGGAGCACCCGCGCCAGGGCAGCGACACGGACGCAGACGACACCGTGACCGGCTGCAGCGTCGGGCGGTGCAGCCACCACTCGGCGTTCGACGACGTCAGCAGCACGCCGACGCGGTGGCCGGCCGGGAGCTTCCAGTCGTCGCCGTAGAGGTCGAACGCGACCTGGCCGCTGCCGCCGAGCAGGTACGTCCCGCGCGAGACGAGGATCGCCCGGCCCGCGGAGTCGACGTCGTAGACGTCGGCCACGAGGTTGGCGTCGGGCAGCGTGATCGAGGCGTTGACGGTCACGCGCGGGACGCCCGCCAGCCACGCGTCGTGAGTCAGCGCCGGCGAGAACGTCCAGATCCCCTGCCCGTTGGGCGAGCCGCCCTCGGCCGTGCCGTTGTTCTGCGCGTCGTCGGTGTACGAGCCCGGCCGCAGCGCCGTCGACAACCCCGACGAATCGGCCGGCGGCCACGACGCCTCGCTGCGCCACGTGCCGTCGCTGGACTCGACCGCCACCGGAGGATCGACGACCGTCGGCGCGACGCCCTGCAGGTGCTCGTCGTAGAAGCGCATCACCTCGTCGAACCAGCCGTGGCGCCCCATGGCCAGCCTGCCCGAGGAGTCGACGTCGTTGCCGCGCACGTGGTCCCACATCCCGAACCACGCCCGCTTCGGCCCGGCGACGGCGTTGAAGAAGTCGTAGGCGCCGTCGGGCTTGGTGTTGTCCTCGATGAAGCCCTGCGTCAGGAACAGCGGCACGGTCGAGCCCCGCGCCGCGGAGATCAGGTCGCGCGCCTTCCAGTACGAGGACGAGTGGTCGTCGCTCTGCTGGTCGAGGTAGTTCAGCGGGTAGCAGCCCGGCCGCGCGGTGTTGTCGGCGCCGTTGACGTTGTAGCCCGGGTCGTCCTGGATCGAGCCAGGCGTGGCGTCGATCGCCGTGTACAGGGCCGGCGTCAGGAACGAGTTCTCGAACCGCACGCGGTTGGAGTACAGGTAGCGGTACATGTCGTAGACCGGCTCCTGCGAGACGACCGCGTCGAGGCCGGCCGGCCGCAGCGCGACGCCCATCAGCCCGGTCACACCGTCGTACGACTTGCCGTACATCCCGACGTGCCCGGTCGACCACGGCTGCGCCGCCGCCCACTGCACCGCGGCCTTGACGTCGGACTGCTCGCCGGGCCCACCCCAGTCCAGGCAGCCCGTCGAGCCGCCGAACCCGCGCAGGTCGACCATCACGTAGGTGTAGCCGCGCTCCATGAGCCGGGCGCCGTTGACGAAGTCGTAGAAGCGCGACGACGGGCCGGCCGTGCCCGTCGGGTCGTACGGCGTGCCCTCGACGGGCCCGAGCGGCCCGGTCTGCCCGGAGTGGTTGAAGTACGGCCCGACCGAGACGATCACCGGCGTCTTGGCATCGGCCGGCAGGCTCGACGGGCGCAGCACGTCGGCGTGGAGCTTGGTCCCGTCGGGCTCGGTGATCGTCGCCTGCGACCACGTCGATCCGGGCGGCGGCGGATCGGCCTGCGCGGCCGACGCGCAGGCGAGAACGACGAGGACGACGGCCGACAGCGAACGCAGGCGCATGGGCTCTCCAACGCGGGGGCAGACCGGAACTTGCCCCTAGTACCCGCTGCGCCGGCGACCAATCTCGGCACGCCGCCCGCTTCACACGGCTTTCACACGCTACGCTGCGCCCCGCCCATGGCCCGCCTGTCCCAGGTCTTCACCGGCAAGGATCGCGTCTTCTTCGACCTCTTCGAGGAGGCGGCCGCGAACGTCCTGCGCGGCGCCGACCTGCTCGACCAGATGCTCGCCCATTACCCCGAGCGCGCCGACCTCGCGCGCGACATCGTCATCTGCGAGCAGGAGGGCGACCGGATCACCCACGACGTCCACCAGCGCCTCAACCAGACCTTCGTCACCCCGATCGACCGCGAGGACGTCCTTGCCCTCATCGGAGCGCTCGACGACATCATCGACCTCATCGACGAGGTCGCCGACTACCTCGGCCTGTACAAGATCGAGGCGCCGATGGAGCAGGCGCAGCGCCTCGCGCACGTCCTGCTGCAGGCCACGCGCCAGATCGCCGAGGCGATGCCGCGCCTGCGCAGCTTCAACGCGATGTCCCACTACACCGTCGAGATCAACCGCCTCGAGAACGACGGCGACCGCATCAGCCGCGACGCGATCGCCTCGCTGTTCGAGAGCGGCATCGACCCGCTGGTGGTCATCCGCTGGAAGGACATCTTCGAGCGCCTCGAAGAGGCGATCGACGCCTGCGAGTACGTGGCCAACACGCTCGAGGGCATCGTGATCAAGAACTCCTAGCCGGCCGTGAGCTCAGACCTGGTCCTCGTCATCGTCGTCGCCACCGCGCTGGCGTTCGACTTCACCAACGGCTTCCACGACACGGCCAACGCCATCGCCACGTCGGTCTCGACGCGCGCGATGTCCCCGCGCTTCGCGGTCCTGCTGTCGGCCGTCCTGAACTTCGCCGGCGCGTTCATCTCGCTGAAGGTCGCCGCCACCGTGGGCAGCGGCATCGTCGAGTCCGACGCCGTGACGACGACGGTCGTCTTCGCCGGGCTCGTCGGCGCGATCGCCTGGAACCTCGCGACGTGGTACTTCGGCCTGCCGTCGAGCTCCTCGCACGCGCTCATCGGGGGCCTCGTCGGCGCCGCGTTCGCCGCCGACGGCGCCGGCGCCGTGCAGCGCGACGGCCTCGTCGAGAAGGTCATCGTGCCGGGGATCGTCGCCCCGCTGCTCGCCTTCGTCGCGGCGGGGGTCGCGATCCTGTGCACGTACCGAATCGTGGGGCGGCTGCGGCCCGGGCCGGTCAACCGCGCCTACCGGCTCGGCCAGCTCGTGACCGGCTCGATGTTCTCGCTGGCGCACGGCACCAACGACGCCCAGAAGACGATGGGCATCATCACGCTCGCGCTCATCGCGCACGGCAGCCTGCCGGCCGACAGCTTCGACGTTCCGACGTGGGTGATCGTCTCCTCCGCGGCGGCGATCGCGCTGGGCACCTACACCGGCGGCTGGCGGATCATCCGCACGATGGGCACGCGGATCATCAAGATGGATCCCGCCCAGGGGTTCTCCGCGCAGGGCTCGGGCGCCGCCGTTGTCCTCGCCGCCACCCACCTCGGCTACCCGCTGTCGACGACGCACGTGATCTCGGGTGCGGTCATGGGCGCCGGCGCGGCCAAGCGCCTGTCGGCGGTGCGCTGGGGCGTCGCCGGCAACATCGCCATCGCGTGGGTGCTCACCCTGCCGGCCGCCGCGTTCATGGGCGCCGTCGTCTACGCCTTCAGCTCGGTCTTCGGCACGGGCGCGCTCGGGCCACTCGTCGTCTCGCTGTCGACCCTCGGCGTCGTGCTCGCCTTCTTCGGCCGCCGCGTCGCCCGCGGCCAGGTCCTCACCGCCGACGCATGACCTTCGCCGCGATCGACTGGGGCCAGCTGTTCGAGCTCGTGTGGGCGTCGGCACTCGCCGCGGTCGCGGTCTCCGTGAGCTTCGCCACGATCATCGTCGGCGCCACGCGCGCGACGGACTGCCGCCGGGCCGACCGCGCGGGCGCGGCGACCGCCTACCTCGCGCTGGCCACCGTCGCCGCCCTGGTCTTCGCCGGCGGCGTGGTCTTCGGGATCTCGGTCATCGTCTCGAAGTAGGGCGAGCGGCACCCACCTGATCGGCCAGGTCCGCCAGGCTGAACCCGGGCTCCTGGCCCAGCTCGCGCATCGTGCGCACGCGCAGCGCGTGGTAGCGGCGGGCGGCCTCCGTGCGCCGGCCGCGGCGCAGGCAGACCTCGAGCAGCTCGCGCTGGACGTGGGTGTCGAGCGGCTCGAGCTCGGCCAGGCGGCGCAGGTGCGTGTAGGACGCCTCGAGGTCGCCGGCGGCGCGATCGAGATCGGCGAGCACGTGCAGCACCCGCGCGATGAGGTCGCGCAGGCGGTCGCGCTCGTCGAGCGCCCACTCGGCGTAGGGCTCGTCGGCGAGGAAGTCGCCGCCGTACAGCCGCGCGGCCCCCGCGAGGCGGCCGCGCGCGTGCTCGTGCTGCCCGGCAGCGGCGGCATCGAGCCCGGTCTCGGCCAGCTCGACGAACGCGTCGGCGTCGATCGTGACCCGCGCGGGGTCGAGCTGATAGCCGCCGCCGCGCGTGACGACGAACTGCGGCGGCGCGCGGTTCGGCCGCCGCGGCTCCAGGCGCCGGCGCAGCGCGTGCATGTGGTGGCGGACGTTGCCCGGCGTCTCGTTGCCGGCCGCCGGCCACAGCGCGTGGGCGATCTCCTCGGTGTGCACCGGCCGGCCGCGGCTGGCGACCATGAACTTCAGCAGCTGCCCGGGCCGCTGGGCCAGCCAGCGCCCGCCGAGCGCGGTCTCGCCGCTTCGCACCTGCGTGCGCCCGAGGACCTCGAGGTAGAGGTGCGGGCGCACCGCCCAGTGCGGATCGGTCCGCCGGCGGCGGTCGCGCGGGTCGGCCGGCCGGAGCTGGAAGACGACCCGCTCCTCGCCCGCTGCGGACGCGATGACCCACGCCGCCCCGCCGCGCACGTCGACGCGCACCTCCGGCAGCACGTCGGAGGCATCGCGCGCGAGCTCGGTGATGCAGGCGTCAGCCAGCGGCCCGTCGCCGCTGTTGCAGCCCAACAGGTCGCAGCAGCGCACCCCGCCGGGCCGCGCGTCGTCGGCCAGCCGCCGGTCGTCGCCCAGCAGCCGCCGCGCAGCCCCGTTCCAGGCGTCCATCGCGCCGTCGCGGCCAGCGACGAGCACGCCGAACGGGAGCTCGGCGAGGAGCGTCGGGGCAAGGTCGTGCAGGCGCGCCGCGGCGCGGGCGCCGTTGTCAGGAGAGGGGTAGGGCATGCAAGGAAGGGGGTCGACGAGCCGACCCCCTCGCGTCTCTTAACAGCGATCCGGCGTCGAGGTTCGGTCTTGGTGGAGAAATTCACGCTCTGGGCGCAAACCGAATCTCAACCTCCTAATTCGCAGTCAACACCGATCTCAAACGGCATCGACATGCGTCCCCTAGCGTGCCGCCGGCCGTGAACGACGTACGTACACATCCGAATGAGGAGGCGTCCGTGGCAGACCGCACGAACCTTCCCGCTCTGGCGCTGACCGGCCCGCTGCAGGACGTCGACCTCGTCGAGCCGGAGCCGTCGGTCGCCGTGATCGCCGGGCCGCCCCTGCTGCGACGCCGCATCGAGGCCGCCCTGGACTTCGACCGCCTCCCGGTCATCGCGCAGGCCGAGACGCCCGCGGAGATCGACGCGGCCGGGCAGCCGCCGACCGTCGCCGTGCTGGCCGTAGAGGACGCCGACGCGGCGCTGCCCCACCTGCAGGCCGTGCGCCGCGAGCTGCCCGACGCGCGCACCGTGCTCGTTCTCGAGCGCGTGAGCGGCGGCCCGCTGCGCCGCGCCCTGCGCGCCGGCGCGGGCGCCGCGGTCGAGGCGACCCACGTCGAGACCGGCCTCGCACTCGCTGTCCGCGCCGCCTCGGCCGGCCTCGTGGTCGTGCCCGAGGCGATGCGCGAGCGCCTCGAGCCGCCCGCCCTGTCCCCGCGCGAGCGCGAGGTCCTCGCGCTGGCCGCCGAGGGCTCGACGACCGGCGAGATCGCCACCCGGCTGACCGTCTCGCTGGGGACCGTCAAGCGCCACCTCTCCGCCTGCTTCGCCAAGCTCGGCGTCGAGAACCGCTCCGAGGCGCTCGCGCTGCTGCTGGATGCCGACCACGACCCGGCCGCGCTGGCCGCCGAGTGATCACGCCGACACAGCTGCGGTCGCGCACACGTGCGCGACTCCGTCCGCGTCCGCCCAGGCGGCCCGTGGCGGTCGACGAGCTGCTGCCGCGCCAGCACTCGGCGGCCGACGACGTGCCGACCGGCTGGCGGCCCGACGCCGACTCGCTGCGCCCGCGCGCGGCGCTGCGGCGCGAGCAGCTCTCGCGCCGGCTGCTGGCCGGCGCCGACGCGCTGTCGGCCGCCGCCAGCCTCGCGATCTGCGTCGTGGCGCTCGGCGGCATCCAGGACCGCCTCCCGGTCTGGGCCGTCGCCGTCGCGGCGCTCGGCTGCGTGGCGCTGGCCAAGGCGCTGGGGCTCTACGAGCGCGACGAGCTGACCCTCAAGCCCTCCACGCTGGACGAGGCGCCGCGGCTGTTCCAGCTCGCCACGCTGTGGGCGCTCGTCGTGTGGCTCGCCGGCCAGCCGGTGCTCGGCGGCTTCCTCGGCCGCGACCAGATCCTCGCGCTGTGGGCGGGCCAGACCGTGGCGCTGATCGGCGGCCGCGTGGCGGCACGGGCGATCACGCGGCGCTTCACGCCCGTCGACCGCTGCCTGCTCGTGGGCGAGCGCAGCGCGTGCGCGCGCGCCGAGCGCAAGATCCGCGAGGCCCACGGCGCGCACGCCCAGGTCGTCGCCGCGATCACCTCCAGCGAGCTCGGCGACCAGCACGTCGCGGCCGAGGCGCTCGAGACGATCGCCGCCCGCAGCGACATCCATCGCCTCGTGCTCGCCCCCGGCCCCGAGGACCAGGCCGAGCTGCTGGACCTGGTCCGCGCCGCCAAGGCGCTCGGGCTGAAGGTCAGCGTGCTGCCGCGCATGCTCGAGGTCGTCGGCTCGTCGGTCGTCTTCGACGACGTCGAGGGCGTCGCGCTGCTCGGCGTCCGGCGCTTCGGGCTGTCGCGCTCGGCCTGGCTGCTGAAGCGCAGCACCGACGTGATCGGCGCGACGCTCGGCCTCCTCGTGCTCGCGCCGCTCTTCGCGCTGATCGCGCTGGCCATCAAGCTCGACAGCCGCGGGCCGGTCCTCTATCGCCAGCAGCGCGTCGGGCGCGACGGGCGCACGTTCTCGATGGCGAAGTTCCGCACGATGGTCGACGGCGCCGACCGCCAGAAGGACGCGCTGCGCCACCACAACCAAGCCGACGGCCTGTTCAAGATCGCCGACGACCCCAGGATCACGCGCGCGGGCCGGCTGCTGCGGCGCACGTCGCTCGACGAGCTGCCGCAGCTGCTCAACGTGCTGCGCGGCGAGATGAGCCTGGTCGGCCCGCGGCCGCTCGTGCCCGAGGACGACCAGCGCGTCGTCGGCTGGTACCGCCGCCGCCTGCACCTCACGCCGGGGATGACCGGCCGCTGGCAGGTGCTCGGCTCGGCGCGGATCCCGCTGCAGGAGATGGTCAAGCTCGACTACCTGTACGCGGCGAACTGGTCGCTGTGGCTCGACGTGAAGATCATGCTGCGCACGATCGCCTTCGTCCTGAGCCGCCGGGGGCTCTAGTGACCGATCGCCACGAGCGCATCTCCCTGATGGGCATGCCGGTCGACGCGGTCACCGAGCGCGAGGCCGTCGACGCGATCGTCGACGCGCTGCGCGAGGGCGACGGCGGCTGGGTCATCACGCCCAACCTCGACCACCTGCGCCGCCATCGCGACAGCGACGCCGTGCGCCGCGCCTTCGCCGACGCCGACCTCGTCCTCGCCGACGGCATGCCGCTCGTCTGGGCCAGCCGGCTGCAGCGCACGCCGCTGCCCGAGCGCGTCGCGGGGTCGGACCTCATCTGGACGCTCAGCGACGCCGGCGGGCGGATCGGCGCGTCGGTCTTCCTCCTCGGGGGCAACCCGGGTGCAGCGGACGGCGCAGCGGACGAGCTGCGCCGCCGCGCGCCTGGCCTGCGCGTCGCCGGCACCGCGGCACCACACGTGGCCGAGGACGGCGGCGACGACGAGCTCGACGCCGTCGCCCGCGACCTGCACGCCGCGCAGCCCGACCTCGTCTACGTCGGCCTGCCCCTGGCCAAGCAGATCGCCGCGATCCCGCGCCTGCGGCGCGCGGCGCCCGCGAGCTGGTTCCTGGGCCTCGGGGTCTCGCTGAGCTTCGCCGCGGGCGAGATCCGGCGCGCGCCCGCGTGGGTGCAGCGCACGGGCCTGGAGTGGCTGTGGCGGCTGTCGCAGGAGCCCGCGCGCCTGTGGCGGCGCTACCTGGTCGAGGGGATCCCGCTCGCCGCGGCGCTGTTCGCCCGGTCGCTGGCCCGCCGGCGGGGGGTCGGGCGATGACCGCCAAGCGCGCCACCTTCAGCGAGGGCATGGCCTTCGGCGGCGCGAGCTTCGCGCTGAGCGCCGTCGTCGGGCTGGCCAGTAGCGTCGCCATCGCGCGCCTGTACGGCGCCTCGACGCTGGGCGAGCTGGCGCTCGCCCAGGCGCCCGCGCTCGCGCTCGCCTACCTCTCCACGGCGCAGGAGCAGGCCGGGCTCGTGCGCGAGCTGTCGGTGCTCGCGCCGCGCGCGCCGCGGGTGACGGGGCTGTTCGTCGCCGTCTTCGCCTTCTCGCTGGGCCTGACGCTCGTCGTGACGGCGATCGCGCTGCCCGCCGCCTACCTGCTGCTGCACGGCCCGCTGCACCATCCCGAGCTGTTCGCGCCCAGCGCCGTGCTCATCGCCAGCTACGTGCTGATCGAGAACACGAACTGGAACCTCGACATGATCCTGTCGGCGTTCCGCGCGGGACGCCAGCTCTTCTGGGCGCGGCTCGTGCACGCGCTGGCCTTCCTGGCGACCGCGGTCGTGGCGGCCGTCTTCGTGCGCTCGCTGTGGTGCCTGGTCGCGGCGACCGTGGCCGGCCCGCTGCTCGCGCTGGTCGTGCGCCTGGCGGTCATCGGCGGCTTCATGCGCGCGCACGTCGCCCGTGCGGTGCTGCGCGAGGGCGCGCAGGCCCTGCCCGGCATGGTGCGCTGGGGGCTGAAGACCGCGCCGGGCACGGCGCTTCAGGGCGTCGCGAGCCAGGTCGCGGTGTGGGTGATGGGCTTCGTCACGACGACCGCGGCGATCGGCGCCTACAACCGCGCCGCCCAGGTCGCCCAGCGCCTCGTCGACATCAACTTCCGCATCCTCGAGATGCTCTTCCCCACCCTGGTCGAGCGACGCTCGCGCAGCGACGCCGCGGGCTTCGACCGCGCCGTGGCCGACTCGCTGCGCTACGCCGCGATCGCGCTGCTGCTGCCGGCGGCGGTCGGCGGCGGGGCGGCGCACGGGATCATGAGCCTCTTCGGCCCCGGCTTCGAGCGCGCCTCCGACGCGTTCGCGCTGCTGCTGCTCGTCCCCGCGCTCGGAGCGATGAGCTCGGTGCAGCAGACGCAGCTGTGGGCCGTGGACCGGCCGGGGATCGTCACCGCGATCGCCGCCGGCCACACCGCGCTGATGGTCGCGCTCGTCATCGTGCTCACCGGCGCCATGGGCATCACCGGTGCCGCGCTGGCCAGCGTGCTGGCCGGCGTCGCGAAGCTCACGGTCACGAGCGTCATCGCCCGCCGCCACTGGACGAGCTCGCTGCGAGCGCTGTGGCCGGTGCACGAGCTGCTCGGCCTCGCCGCGGCGTTCGCCGTGACCTTCTTCGTGGCGCGCGCGTTCGACGGCGCGGTCCCCCCCGGCCCACTGCCCGCGCTGCTCGCCGGGACGCTCGTCTACGGCGCGCTGATCACGCTGACGTGCCGGCGCAACCCGCGCGACCGCGCGCGCGTCGCGGCCGCCCGCGAGCGCCTGCAGGTCCGCTTCCAGCGGGAGGTGCCGGCATGACCGTCGACGCCCTCCGCACGCGCCTGGAGCGCACGGTCGCCGGCGCGGTCGCGCACGGCGCGCCGGTCGCCGTGCTCGACCTGCCCAACCACCCCAACTCCGGCGACAACGCGATCTGGCTGGGTGAGCTCGCGCTGCTGCGCCGCCTGCGCGCGCGCATCGCCTACGTCTGCGAGACGCACGGCTACGACCCGCGCGCCGTGCGCCGCGCGGTCGGCCCCAACGGCGTCGTGCTGCTGCACGGCGGCGGCAACTTCGGCGACGAGTGGCCCGGCTACCAGGAGCTGCGCGAGCGCGCGGTCCGCGAGCTGCCCGACCTGCCGATCGTGCAGCTCCCCCAGTCGCTGCAGTTCGGCGACGACGCCGCTCGCCGGCGGGCCGCCGCCGCCCTCGCGAGCCATCCGCGCCTGACGGTCCTGTGCCGCGACCGGCCGAGCGCCGAGACCGCGCGGGCGCTCGCGCCGCGGGCGACCGTCGAGCTGTGCCCCGACGCCGCGTTCGCGCTGCGCCCGGCGCTGCGCCGCGCGACGCCGCCCGGTCCGCCGCTGTGGCTGGCGCGCACCGACCGCGAACGCCGCTCGCCGCGCCTGGCGCCGCCCAGCGGCCACGGCCGCGTCGTCGACTGGCCCGACCCCGGCGCCGCCGAGCGCCGGCTGCGCGCGCTGAGCGCCCACGCCGGCCAGCGCGCGACCAAGCGCGCGTGGCTGGCGCCCGCGGCGGTCTCCGCGCTCGCCGCGCTGCACCGCGGGCTCGCCACCGAGCGCGTGCGCGAGGCGTGCGCGCTGCTGGCCTCGGCGCCGGTCGTGGTCACCGATCGCCTGCATGCCCACATCCTCTGCCTGCTGCTCGGCGTGCCACACGTGGTCGTCGACACCGGCTACGGCAAGTTGCGCCGCTTCGTCGATGCGTGGACCGAGGACAGCCCGCTGCTGCGCGTCGCGTCCGATGCCGCCGAAGCAGAGGAGCTCTGTGCCCACAGGGAGGTCGCCCTTGCCTGACGTGCCCACCGCCTCCGTCGTCATGCCCACCCATGGGCGCAGCGCACTGCTGTCGACCGTGCTGGCGCCGCTGCTGGCCGATCCGGCGGCCAGCGAGATCGTCGTCGTCGCCGACGGCGACGAGGCCGCGCACCGTGTGGCGCTCGACCTCGCCGCGCGCGAGCCGCGGATCGTCGCCCTGCAGACGCCCGGCGTCGGCGAGAATGGCGCGCGTCAAGCCGGCGTCGAGCGCGCCACCGGCGACGTCGTCGTCCTGCTCGACGACGACGTGCTCGCGCACGAGGGGCTCGTCGCCGGCCACGCCGCCGCGCACGCCGGCCGCGACGGGCTCGTCGTCCTCGGCTACATGCCAGTCGAGCGCCGCGCCCTGGGCATCCCCGAGGAGCTTTACGCGCTGACCTACGAGACGGCGGTTGCGTGCTACCAGCGCGATCCGGCGACGATCCTGCGCAACTGCTGGGCGGGCAACCTCTCGCTGCGGCGCGCCGACGCGCTGCGCGTCGGCCTCGCCGACCCCGCCTACGACGCCGACTACAACGCGGATCGCGACCTCGGCCTGCGCTGCGAGCGCGCCGGGCTGACGGGCGCGTTCCGCCGCGAGCTGCGCGCCACGCACCTCTACCGGCGCACGCTGCGCGACCTGCGCCGCGACGCGCGCACCTCGGGCGAGGGCCGCTGGCTCGTGCACCATCGCCACGCCGACCTCGTCGGCACGCTGCCCCTCGACGCCTTCGCCGCCGGGCTGCCGCCCGCCCACGCCGCGCTCGTGCGCGCCGCGCGCCATCGGGCGGTGCGCGCGGTGGTGCGCCCGCCGCTCGCGGCCCTCGCGCGGGCCGGCGGGCCGCGCCGCGCGCGCCGTGCCGCCGCCGTGCTCGACGTCCGCATCGGCCAGCAGGCCGCCGCGGGCGCGCGCGAACGGCGGGCGCTGCGCGAGGCCGCGACCGCCACGCTGCCGGTGTCGGTCGTCATCCCCGCCTACAACCGCCCCGCGATGGTGCGCCGGGCGCTCGCCAGCGTCGCCGCCCAGACCGCCGCGCCGCGCGAGGTGATCGTCGTCGACGACTGCTCGACCGACGCGACCGGCGCCGTCGCCGCCGAGCTCGGCGCGCGCGTCGTGCGCCACGAGGTCAATCGCGGCGAGGGCGCCGCGCGCAACACCGGCCTGGAGCACGCCACGCAGCCGTGGGTGGCGCTCCTGGACTCCGACGACGAGTGGCTGCCCGACCACCTGCGCACGGTCTGGGAGCACCGCGGCGACCACGTGCTGGTCGCGGGAACGTGCGTGAGCAGCGGCGGGCGCATCTACGGCGTCCCCGGGCCGCGGGCGCTGCGGCTGCGCGGCCCGCGGCGCGTGGCGCACCCCGACAACTGCGTGCCGCCGAGCGCCGCGCTGCTGCGCCGCGACGTCGCGCTGGCCGCCGGCGCGTTCGACACCGGCCTGGAGCGCTGCGCCGACCTCGACCTGTGGCTGCGGATGCTCGAGCACGGCCGTGGACTCGCCCTGCCCGACGTCACCGCGATCTACCACGTCCACGAGGGCCAGGTGTCGGCCGACGGCGCGGCGATGCAGGAGGCCCACCGCGCCGTGCTCGAGCGCTACGCAGCGCGACCGTGGTGCACGGTCGCGCTGCGCCGCCGCTTCGAGGGCCTGATGGCGTGGGACGCGCGGACGCTGCGCGGCCTGGGCGACCCGCGCCGCCTGGCCGGCGTGGCCACCGCGCTGCTGTGGCGCTTCAGGGTCCGCCGGCGCAGCGCGCGGGTCGCCCGCCACCGGGAGGTGACGTGATGTCAGCTGTGCAGATCCGTCGCCAGCACCTGCAGGCGATCCCACGGGAACTTCGCCAGCAGCTTGTCCGGGTAGCCGCCGAACAGCGCGGGGTACGGGTTGGTGCCGTACTGCGTGGGGTCCTCGGCGTAGAAGCTCAGCGAGCCGGACTTGTCGCGCAGGATCATCCCGTAGCGCTGCACGGCCTTGGCGATCATGGCCGTGAGCTTCGGCAGCCCGAGGGCATCGATGTTCAGCGTCGGGTCCAGCCGGAAGCGCGCGCCCTCGGGGGTCGCCGTCGGGCTGTCGACGTCGCCGTCGGTGCGCTGCGCGGGCCACGACCAGACGCCCTTGCGGGCGTGAGGCAGCGCGAAGGCCAGCGCGTGGTCGATGTGACCCTGCTGGAGCTCGCCGATGCGGATCAGGCCGCCCATGAGCGGCAGGCTCGTGGCGGTGGCGCCCCACGTGGAGTGCGGCGCGAGGAAGTAGCCGGGGTTCAGCGAGGTGCCGTCCATCTCGCCGCCCCAGCGCGCGTGCCAGCCGTCGTCCTTCTTGGCCGCCAGCCAGAACTCCCACATCTTGTCCGTGGCGGGCTGCCAGATCACGAGGTGATGGTCGTAGCCCGCGGCCGGCTTGGCGCCGTCGGGGATCGGCACCTGGTTGAAGGCCGCCTGCAGGTCGGGGACATTGACGTCGAGCTTGACGTGGACCGTCGGCTGGTCGGCGGGCACGGTGTACACCGGCGCGCTGTAGCTGGTCGTGTTGATCCACGGGACGGTGGTGGCGAGCTGGCTGCGCAGCTGCGCGACGTAGCCGCTCGAGCCCGGGTCGAGCGGTGCGGTGGGCGCGAGCGGCGTGTTCCAGACGGAGCTCGCGGCGAACGGGGTCGTGACGCCGTCGGCGCTCGCGAGCGCGGGGACGGCCAGGGCGACGAGGGTGGAGAGGAGCGCGATGTATCGAGCCATTGGGCGCCGTCGTCGGCGCTGCCTAGGCACGGTTCAGCGCGCCGGACGGATGTCCAGCCCGGCCCGCGGACGCATGTCGGAGGCCGCCGATGAAGCGCCGCCTCATCCGCCACCTCAGCGCGCTGCAGCGCCTGCGCCTGCGCCTGCAGGGCGTCGTCGACGCCGACGTGCTCGTCGAGCGCGGGCTGCAGCTCGGCCACGACGTCTACATCGGGCCGCGGGCGATCATCGACCCCTGGCACTGCTGGCTGATCACGATCGACGACGAGGCGACGCTCGCGCCGGGCGTCCACCTGCTCGCCCACGACGCCAGCACCAAGCGCCACCTCGGCTGGACGCGCATCGGGCGCATCCGCATCGGCCGCCGCGCGTTCATCGGCTCGGGATCGATCGTGCTGCCCAACACGACGGTCGGCGACGACGCGATCGTCGGCGCGGGCAGCGTCGTGCGCCACGACATCCCGCCGGGCTGCGTCGCGGCGGGCAACCCCGCCAAGCCGATCGGGCGCACCGAGGACTACATCGCGCGCCACCGCGAGGCGCTCTCGCGGCGCCCGCGCTTCCCGTGGCAGGGCTGGACGATGACCGGCGGCATCAGCGCCGCGCGCCGTCAGCAGATGCGCGACGCGCTCATCGACGGGGAGGGCTACGTCGAGTGACCGTCGACGAGCAGCTCCTGCAGCGCGCGCGCCCAGCGCTCGGCGTCGTAGCCGGCCACGACCGCCTCGCGGCCGGCCCGGCCGAGCGCGGAGCGCAGCTCGGGCGAGGCCGCCAGCCGGGCCAGCGCGTCGGCCAGCTCGCCGGCGCGCGCGGGCGCCACGAGCAGGCCGCTGACGCCGTCCTCGATCAGCTCGGGGATCCCCGCGATGCGCGTGGCGACGACCGGCAGCTGCATCGCCATCGCCTCCATGAGCACGACCGGGACGCCCTCGGCGAAGCTCGGCAGGCAGAACGCGTCGGCCTGCTCGTAGTGGCGGCGGATCTCGTCCTGGCCGACGGCGCCCAGCCAGCGGACGCGCTCGTCGATGCCCAGCGCGGCGGCGCGTGCCCGCAGCGCCTCGCCGGCCGGCCCCTCCCCCACGATCTGAAGCGTGACGTCGTGGCCGCGCGCGACGACGTCGGCGACCGCCTCGAGCAGAAGCGAGTAGCCCTTGCCCGACACCAGGCGCCCCACGACGAGCACCCGCAGCGCCCCGCTCGCGCCGTCGCGAGCGACCGCGCCGAACGCCAGGGGGTCGACGCCGCAGCGCACGAGCGCGAGCTTGGGCCAGTGCTCCTCCTCGGTGTGGAGCATGAGCTGGCTGCGCGTGAAGTCGCTCACGCACGCGACGAAGCGCGCGTCGCGCACCTTCTCCGGCAGCCGGAAGGCGCTGACGTCGTAGAACTCCGTCGAGCCGTGCATGGTCATGCTCCACGAGCGTGGCCCGCGGCCCGCCTCGCGGCCGAGCGTCGCCGCCAGCAGCGCGACGTCGCTGCCGACGTTGGCGAAGTGCGCGTGCAGGTGCTCGACGCCGCGCCGGCGCGCGCGGTCCCACAGCACGACGGCCTCGCCGAAGTAGAAGAGCTGCCACAGCCGCCCGCGCAGCCCGCGCGGCGCGAGGCTAAACGCACGGTGCAGTGTCGCGCGGTAGGCACGCGGGTAGCGCAGTGCGTTGGCGTGCGCTCTGGCGAGGTGCCACGGGCGCACCGGCAGGATGGCGTACGTCGCCTCGGCCTCGGCCTTGTCGGCGCGCGAGAGCGCCTCATCGGGCGCCGCGCGCCGGATCGCGACGGTGTCGACGTCCATGCCGAAGCCGCGCAGAGCCGCCACCTCGCGCTGGATGAACGTGTGCGAGACGGCGGGGTAGCGGCTGCAGACGTAGGCGATCCGCACGAGGGCCGCCGAGGCTAGCGAGGCTCGAACTTCGACCTGTTCCCGACCCCGAACCCCCGAGGACACATGCCGATACTCACCCGTGACAGACCAACCCGCATCCGACCCGCCCCGCAGCACGCGGCGCCGCTGTCGCCCCTGCGCTCGGCGCTGCGCCACCCGCTCCTGGCGATCGCGCCCGTGGTGATCCTCGTGATCGCCGCGTTCGCCGTCGCCCAGTCGCGCTCGCCGTCCTACACCGCACAGGCGCGCGTGGCGATCGGGAGCTTCAGCCCCAGCCAGGACGCCGCGCCCGGCGCGGCGTACGCGGGCACGCAGTTCGCGTCGGCCTACAGCCGCGCGATCACCGCGCACGACGTCGTCGCGCCTGTGGCCAAGGAGACCGGGCTGCGGCCCGACGAGGTCGCCGGCCGGCTCACCGCCACGCCGATCCCCGACAGCCCGCTGCTGCAGATCAGCGGCACCGGCCCGTCGCAGGACGCCGCGATCAAGCTGACGAACGCCGCGACCGACGCGCTGCTGACCTACGTGCGCCGCAGCGACGTCACCGGCGATCAGGCCAAGACCCTGCTCGAGCGCTACCACGCCGCCCAGTCGGAGGCCGATCGCGCCGCGAGCCAGGTCAGCGTTCGCCAGCGCTCGGCCAACCGCTCGCCGGACTCGCAGTCGGCGCGCCACGCGCTGACGACGTCGCGGACGCGCGCCGACACGCTCGACCTGCGCGCCCGCGCGCTGCGCGCCGCCTACCTGCAGCAGGCGCAGTCGGAGAGCTCGGGGATCCCGGTGCGCACGCTCAACGCCGCCGGGTCGGCGACGAGCGACCACGGCAAGAAGCTGAAGCTCGTCGTCACGATCGCCGTGCTCGCCGGCCTCGTCATCGGCGTGGCGCTGGCCACCGGGCTCGAGGCGACCCGCACCGCCCGCCGCACCGTCGCCGCGTGACGCTCGCCCGCCGACAGCTCACCGCCACGCTCGTCTGGCTGGCGGCCGTCGTCGCCCTGGCGGTGGCGGTCGCCTCCGACGGGAACGTCGAGCGCGCGTTCCTGCTCGCCGCACTCGCGGCGGGGGCCGGCGCCGCGGCGTACCTCGCCGTGCGCACCGATCCGGCGTGGCTGCTGAGCGGCGGCATCGCGCTGTCGGTCTTCTCCGGCAACACGGGCCAGCTCGGGCTGCCGATCGGGCCCGAGCGGCTGCTGCTGGCCGGCGGGCTGCTCGCCGTCGTCCTGCGCTCGGAGGTCCATCCCGAGCACAACGGCCACGGCAGCCGCCGCCTGCCGAGCCTCACCTTCACCCACGGCGTCCTGCTGGCGGCCAGCGCGTGGGCGGTCGTGTCGGCCTGGCAGGCCCACACGCTCACGCAGGCGCCGGCCCTCTTCGGGCTGCTCGACCGCTTCGGGATCATGGCCTTCGCCGTCTACTACGTGGCGCCCGTGGTCTTCGGCGGCGAGCGCGAGCGCACGCTGCTGCTCGGCACGCTCGTGGCGGTCGGCGCCTACCTCGGCCTCACCGCCTGCTTCGAAGGCGTCGGGGTGCGCGCCCTCGTCTTCCCCGGCTACATCAACGACCCCGCCGTGGGCATCCACTTCGGCCGCGCGCGCGGGCCGTTCGTCGAGGCGGTGGCCAACGGCATGGGGCTCTTCATCGGCGCGACCGCCGCCGCCACCGGGCTGGCGGTCTGGCGCGACCGGCGCGCGCGCAACGTCTGCCGCGTGGTGATCGGCCTGTGCGTCGTCGGCCTGCTCTTCACGCTGACGCGCTCGATCTGGGTGTCGTCGGTCGTTGCGACGATCGCGGCGATGCTGTGCGCGCCCACGCTGCGGCGCTGGCTGATCCCGGTGGTCGTCGGCGGCGTCGTGCTCGTCGCGGCGGCGCTGACGGCCGTGCCCGGCCTGCACGAGCGCGTCGTCGAGCGCTCGAAGGAGGACCGCTCTGTCTGGGTGCGCGAGAACACCAACCGCGCGGCGCTGCACATGATCGAGGACCGCCCGATCGACGGCTTCGGATGGCAGCGCTTCCAGACCGACAGCATCCCCTACTTCACGCAGCCGGCGAGCTACCCGATGAACGGCATCGGCGAGGGCGTGCACAACGTCTTCCTCTCGCACGCCTCCGAGCTCGGGCTGCCGGGCGCCGCGCTGTGGCTCTGCGGGCTCGTGCTCGCCATCGGCGCCGCCCTGCTGCGCCGCGGGCCGCCGGCGCTCGCGCCCTGGCGCTTCGCGCTCGTCGCGCTGGCGCTGCAGTGGGTCATCGTCGCCTGCCTGACCCCGCTGCCGTGGACCTTCCCGACGCTCGTGCTGTGGACGTGGGCCGGCGTGGTGTCGGCCCGCTCCGCTCAGCCCGCGCACCGCGCGACGGTGGCCGACGCGACCTCGAGCAGCCGCGCCAGGTAGCGGTCCAGCGTGAAGCGCTCGCGGACCGCGTCGCGGGCGCGCTTCGTCATGGCGCGGACGGCCTCGCCGTTGGCCGGGTCGAGCGTCCAGCGCACGGCCTCGCCCATCGCGCGCGCGTCGCCGGGCGCGACGACCAGCCCGGTGACGCCGTCCTCGACGTAGTCGCGCACGCCCATCGTGTCGGTGACGACGACGGGCTTGCCCAGCGCCATGGCGTTCAGGTAGGTCTGCTTGCCGGCGCTGCGCCACCGGTTCTCGGCCAGCGCCACGACGACGACCCGCGCGCGCCGCAGCTCGTCGACGTAGTCGGCGTGCGACAGCGCGCCGGCGCGGACGTTGCGCGCCAGCCGCGCGTGGCGGTCGACCTGGCTCGTGGCGAGGACGACCGGTGCCGGGCGGCCGGCCACGCTCGCAGCGGGCTGGGCGTCGCGATCGACCATGCGCACCCGCTCCGCCCACTGCGGGCGGTCGTTGACGAGCGTCGTGACGATGGAGCCGTCGGCGGGCCTCACGACGGCGCGTCGGGCGCCTGGAAGAGGAAGCTGTTGACGTAGCCGTCGGGCATGTCGTGGGCGACGAAGCCGGCGTCGCGCAGGAACGCGAGCTGGTCGCGCTGCACGTCGAAGCCGCTGATCGGCGCGACGCGGTCGCCGCGCACGCACCACCCGCGGTAGCCCAGCCAGCGCAGGTAGTCGAGGACGTCGGTGACGCTCGCGCCTGCGGGCTGATGGCGCTGCTCGGCCTCGAGCAGGATCGCGGGCCGGTCGCGGCGCAGCATGCGCTCGCCGCCGCGCAGCGCCGCGAGCTCGTGGCCCTCGACGTCGCACTTGACGAAGCGCACCGGCGGGACGTCGTCGCCGAGCACGGCGTCGAGCGTCGTGACCTGCACTCCAAGCTTGCGGAAGCGCACGTCGTCGGGCTGCTCGCCGGGGTCGAGGCTCGCCAGCGCGCTGAGCTCGCGCCCCTCGTGGACCGGCACGGCGAGCTCGGCCGCCCCGGACTGCTCGGACAGCGCGGCGTGATGGAGCTCGACCCACGGGTGGCGCTCGGCGATCGCGCCGAGCGTGTGCGCGTGGCCGGGATTGGGCTCGAAGGCGGTGACGCGCCCGGTCGGGCCCGTCAGCTCGGCCAGCCGGGCCGTGAACAGGCCCCAGTTGGCGCCGGCATCGACGGCGTGGTCGCCGGGGTGGACGAGGCGCTCGACGAGCGTCAGCGTGTAGTCGCCGCGGCGGCGCTTGACCTCCCAGGTCACGCGCGCGGCGAGCCCGGGGCGGGCGCGCCGCAGCGCGCGCTGGGCGTCGCGCGGCAGCTCGTTGAGGCGGTGCGGAACGAGAGAGGGCACGCGTCGTGCCTGCCCGACCGTCCGACGGGTCAAACGGCGTTGCGCTCGGTGCGGACCCATGCACGAGGGCCGCGCCCGGCGGCGATCCGCGCGTAGAGGATCGCCTTGCGCACGACGAGCGCCGGAGCGAGGGCAAGGCCGCGCCAGGCGGCGCGCGGCGCGCCGGCGCGGCGCATGCCGCCGGCGACGAAGACGACCTGCGCCGCGGCCATCGCGCCGGCCAGGCGCCGCGGGCCCGGGCGCCCGAGCGCAAGCGCCGCCCCGCCGCTGGCCACGGTGGCCCCCGCCAGCAGCGACTGCGGCGGGACGAGCAGCTCGAGGCCGGCGTGGACGCGCACGGGATCGCGGGCGCGCAGGCCGGCACCGACGAGCCGCGGTGTCCAGCGACGCACCAGGGCGGCCTTGCCGGCCTCCCAGCGCGACTGCTGGCCGGCTGCGCCGTGGGTCGTCGTCGGCATGTCCGACAGCACCGCCGCCTCGTCGGCGAAGCGCACGCGCTCGCCGGCGAGCACGAGCGCGAGGTGATGCTCGACGTCCTCGGCAAGCCCGTAGGCGTCCCACGGGTGCTCGCTCAGCAGGTCCCAGGTGAAGCCCATGCCGGTGCCGAGCAGCCCGCAGGACAGGCCGAGCCGGTCCTTGCCGAGGCTGCGCACGTCGGCCGCCAGCGCGAAGGCCGCGGCCCGCGCCGCCGTCAGCGGCGACGCCGCGGCGTTGGCGACCAGGTAGCGCGACTGCACCGCCCGCGCGCCGTCGCCCCAGCGCGCCGCGAACGCGCGCACGAGGTTGGGCGTCGCCGCGCAGTCGGCGTCCACGAAGACGACCGCGTCGGGCCGCCGCTCCTCCTCGCCGAGCCGCGCGAGGGCCCATGCCAGCGCGCGCCCCTTGCCGGGCCGCTGCGGGTCGCGGCGCTCGAGCACGCGCGCGCCCGCCACCGCGGCGTGCGCGGCGGTGTCGTCGCTGCAGTTGTCGGCCACGACCACGACGTCGAGCGCGCCGCGCGGCCAGTCGAGCGCGAGCAGCGACTCGACCGTGGCGCGCACCCCTGCGCCCTCGTCGTGGGCGGGGACGAGCACGGCGACGCGCGGCGCGCTCCCGGCGAGCGTGCCCGCGGGCGCGCCGCGGTGCGGCCGCGCGGCGGCGAGCAGCGCGAGCAGGTAGGCCCAGGTGCCGGCGAGGGGCGCCTGCACGACGAGCAGGCCCCGTGCCAGCGCTCGTCTCACCGGACCCGCTTGGCGCGCACGACCTGCAGGCGATCCCAGGGGAACTTCGCCAGGAGCTGGTTGGGATAGGCGCCGTGGAAGACCGGGCGGTAGACGTGCGGGCGGTCGCCCGGCGGCGCCTGCGCGTAGAAGTTCACGGTGCCCGACGTGTCGCGCGCGATGATCCCGTAGCGCTGCGCGGCGCGCGCGATCATCTTCGTCGCCGGCGGCAGGTCGAGCTTGTCGACGTCGAGCTTCGGGTCCAGGCGGAAGCGCGTGCCCAGCGGGATCGACCGCTTCCCGCCGATCCGCCCGTCGGTGCGGTCGGCCGGCCAGGTCACGACGCCCTTGCGCACGCCGGGGATGCCGAGCGCGAGGGCGTGGTCGATCCTGCCGCGGCGCAGGTCGTCGATCGTCATGAGCCCGCCGACGAGGGGCAGGCCGCTGGCGGTCGCGCCCTCGGGCGCCGGCACGATGCCCGGGCTGCGCGTGACGTGCGAGATCTTCGCGCCCCAGCGGGCGTGCCAGGCGCCGTGGCTGCGGTGCATCAGCCAGAACTCCCACATCGTGTTCGAGCTCGGCTGCCACACGACCAGGTGCTGGTCGCCGCCGGCCGCCGGCTTGGCGTTGCGCGGCACCGGCACGCGCGAGAAGTCCTGGGCCAGCGGCGCGTAGGAGGTGTCGAGCCGCACCCGAACGGCCGGCTGGCGGGCGCTGACGGTGACGATCGGCACGCTGTACTGATTGGTGTTGATCCACGCGCCGGCGTAGCGCACCTGGCGCTGCAGCTCGCGCACCAGGCGCGAGGAGTCGGGCGCCAGCGCGGCATTGGGACCGAGCGCGCGGTTCCACACGCTGCCCGGCGCGAAGAAGCGCTCGGGCGGCTTGGAGCGCCCGTCGGACGACGAGCAGGCCGACAGGCAGGCGACCGCAGTCAGGGCAAGGGCAAGCATCGGGTGTCGAACACGCACGCTCCTTGCCCTGCCCGATGCGCAGGGCAGCAAACGTCGACGAGCCCCTTAAACATCGGCGAACTCGATCGCCTTGAGCACCTTGGCGGGCGCGCCGGCCGCGATCGAGCCCGACGGGATGTCGGTCGTCACGACCGAGTTGGCCCCGATCACGCAGCGATCGCCGATCGTCACGCCGCTGGTGACCACGACGTTGGCACCGCACCAGACGTTGTCGCCCACGCGCGTGGGCCCCTTCGTCGTGAAGCCCTGCCAGGTGACCGGCTTGGTCGCGTCGTCGAAGCGGTGGTTGCCGTCGGTGACGAAGCAGCCGTTGGCGAACATGCAGTGCGAGCCGATCTCGACGAGCTCGACGCTCGCGACCATCACGCCGAGGTTCAGGAACGTCCCCTCGCCGATGCGGACCCGGGCGCTGCCGGGCGCGGTGATCCAGACGCCGGGCTCCAGGAGCGTGTGCGCCCCGACCTCCAGGCGCCCCTCGCGCAGCGCCTCGAGCACGTTGCCGTGCACCGGCCAGCGCACGAACGCCTCGCGGCGGGCGAACTCCCAGTGGATCCGAGCCCGATTCCAGGGCAGGCTGTTGCGCTCGTACCAGCGCCACTTCTGCAGCCACAGCTTGGCCTGCGCGGCGGTCACCGCCCGCAGGATCGCACGTGAACCGTGACTTGCAGGTTCACGGAACATCGCGCGGCCCGCGTTGGCCGCGGGCGGTCGGTGGTAGGCAAGGCACATGCTCGCCCGTTCCCTCGTGGCCGCGCTTGCGGTCTGCGCCCTGATTCCTGCCACCTCCGCGGCAGCCGTCCACACGGTCGCCCCCGGCGAGACGCTGTGGGGCATCGCGATGGCCAACAACCTGCCGACGAGCGCCGTCGCGACCGCCAACGGGCTCTCGCCCGAGGCGCGCGTCGTCGCCGGCACGAACCTGACAATCCCCGCGCCCGGCCAGGCGCCGACGCCGCCCGTCAACGCGGCTCCGTCGGCCGGGACCGGCGGCGGCGGGTACCGCGTCGTCGCCGGCGACTCGCTCAGCGCGATCGCCGCGCGCCACGGCGTCTCGCTGTCGGCGCTCGCGGCTGCCAACGGCATGAAGACCGACTCGTGGGTGATCGAGGGCACGAGCCTGCGCGTCCCGGCCGCGGGCAGCGCACCGGTCGCGCAGGCGGCGTCGGCGCCTTCGGCACCCGAGGCGATGGGCGCCTACACGGTGCGCCCCGGCGACACGCTCAGCGGCCTCGCCGCCGCCGCGCGCGTCCCCGCCGCGGCGATGGCCTACATGAACGGGCTCGATCCCAACGCCGGCCTGATCGCCGGCACGGTCATCAAGCTCCCGACCGGCGCCGCGATCACCGCCAGCGGGCCGGCGCCCACGCGGACGATCGTCCCGCAGGCCGCGCCGATGGCCTCGCCCGGCCGCCTGACCGCGTCACAGGTCGGGAGCCTCGCCGCCGCCCAGGGCGCGCCGTCGTCGCTGGCCTCCGCGATCGCGTGGCAGGAGAGCGGCTTCAACAACGCGATGGTCTCGGGCGCCAACGCCCGCGGCGTCATGCAGGTCATGCCCGGCACGTGGAGCTGGGTGCAGGCCAACCTGAGCTCCGCGCGCCTGGATCCGTCGTCGCCGACCGACAACGTCAAGGCGGGCTCGCTGTACCTCGCGCACCTGCTGCGCGAGACCGGCGGCGACCCGGCGATGGCGGCCGCCGCGTACTACCAGGGCCTCGGCTCGGTGCGCCGCATCGGGATGCTTCCCGAGACCCAGCGTTACGTCGCGAACGTCTTGGCGCTGAGAGCCCGCTTCGGGGGTTGAGCTTCGCGCGCGTCGCGCCGATTAACGGGGTGGTGCCGCCGAGTCCAGCAACTCATGGGACCGAGGCCTCCGCTCTCGGGGAGCTGCGGGGTCTGCTCGACGTCGCGAAGGCCATGCGCACGGGCGACAGCCTCACCCCCGTGCTCGAGGCGATCGCGCGCGTGATCGCAGGCTCGCTGGGGTTCGCCACCGTCGCCGTCAACCTGCACCGCCCCGCCTTCGACGACTTCGAGGTCGTCGTCGTCCACGGCAACCAGGGCGTCCGCGACTTCCTGCTGGGCACCACGACCGTCTGGAGCGACTGGGCGCACCTGCTCACCCCGCGCTTCGAGCGCCACGGCGCCTACCTCATCCACCAGGGCGAGATCGACTGGACCAAGGACCGCACACCGGTGTGGCTCCCCGACGCGCCCGCCGGCGAGGGCGCCGACGCCTGGCACCCCGAGGACGCGCTGCTCGTGCCGCTGCGCGGCACCGACGGGGCGCTGCTGGGCATCCTCTCGATCGACGAGCCGGCGTCGCGCAAGCGCCCGACCGAGGCCCAGCTCGAGATCCTCGGCGCGGTGGCCGCGCACGCCTCGGTGGCGGTCGAGAACGCGCAGGCCGGCGCCGAGAGCCACCGCCACCGCATCGCCGTCGAGCACCTGCTGCGCGTTTCGGCGCAGATCACCGCGCGCGGCAGCGCCGAGGAGATGCTCGACGCCGTGTGCGCCGCCATCCGCGAGGCGCTCGGCTTCCAGAAGGTCCTGCTCTTCCTGCCGCGCGAGCCCGGCGCCGCGCTCGTTCCACTCGCCAGCAGCGGGTGGGATGGCGACGAGCTCGCGGCGATCCCCGAGGTCACCCTCGCCGAGCTCGCGCCGCTGCTCGACCCCGCGCGCGGGCGCAACGGCTGCGTCCTGCTCGATCGCGCCGCCGCGCTGCCGCTCGCGCCGGCCGCGCTGCACCACATCCACGCCTCGAGTCGCAACGGTCGCGGCCCGCTCGCCTGGCGCTCGCACTGGCTGCTCGTCCCGCTGCACGACCCCGACGGCGAGATCGTCGGCGTCGTCTGGGTCGACGACCCCGCCGATCGCCTGCTGCCGACGACCGATCGCCTGCAGACGCTGCGCGCCTTCGCCAACCAGGCCAGCGCGGCGATCGAGTCCGGCCGCCGTCTGGAGCACATGCGCCACCTGGCCGAGCACGACCCGCTCACCGGGCTGCGCAACCGGCGAGAGTTCGAGCCGCGCATCGAGCGTCGCATGGCCAGCGACGCGGGCCTCGCGCTGCTCGTCTGCGACCTCGACAACTTCAAGCGCGTCAACGACTCGCTGGGCCATCAGGCCGGCGACGACGTCCTGCGCCGCTTCGCCGAGGTGCTGCGCCGCTGCACGCGCGGCTCGGACGTGCCGACGCGCCTGGGCGGCGAGGAGTTCGCCATCCTGCTGCCCGGCACGCCCGGCGAGGAGGCGCTGACCGTCGCCGAGCGCCTGCGCCTGGCCGTGCGCGCCGAGTTCCACGACTTCGCGACGCCCGTGTCGGTGTCGGTCGGCATCGCCGCGGCGTCCTGCGAGCTGGACACGGCGCACGAGCTGCTCCGCGCCGCCAACCGCGCGCTCTACGCCGCCAAGCGCCTGGGCCGCGACCGCTGCGTGCTCTACCACGCCGAGACCTTGAGCCTGCTCGACGACCTGCGCGAGGCCGGCGGCGCATCGGACGACCAGCTCGCCGCGGCGATGCTGCTGGCCGAGACGCTCGACATGCGCGACGGCGGGACCGCCCGCCATTCCCAGACCGTCGGGCGCCTGTGCGAGATGATCGCGCGCCAGCTCGACTGGCCGACGGTCCGCGCCGAGCGCCTGCGCGCGGCCGGCGTGCTGCACGACATCGGCAAGCTCGGCATCTCCGACAAGGTCCTGCAGAAGCCCCACCCGCTCGACGTCGGCGAGTGGGAGGAGATCCGCCGCCACCCCGAGATCGGCGCACGGATCCTCGAGCACGCCCACCTGCGCGACATCGCCGTCTGGGTCCTGCGCCACCACGAGCGCTTCGACGGGCGCGGCTACCCCGACGGGCTGGCCGGCGAGGAGATCCCGGTCGAGGCGCGCATCCTCGCCGTCGCCGACGCCTACGAGGCGATGATCGCCGACCGCCCCTATCGCGCGGGCCTGGTGCCGGCAGCCGCCGAGGCCGAGCTGCGCGAGAGCGCCGGCACGCAGTTCGATCCCGACGTCGTGGACGCGCTGCTGCGGGCGTTGCGTGTCACAGTGGGGTCCGCTGCCTCGTCGTAGCGGACGTGACCGAGACCGACCTGCATCCAGAGCTTCGCCCGCTGCTCTTCTCGATCGCCTACCGGATGATCGGGAGCGTCAGCGAGGCCGAGGACATCGTCCAGGAGGCGTTCCTGCGCTTTCACCGCGCCCAGCCTCAGGACGTCGAGAACCCCAAGGCGTACCTGTCTTCGATCACCACGCGCTTGGCGATCGACCATCTGCGATCGGCGCGCGCGCGGCGTGAGGAGTACGTCGGCCCGTGGCTGCCCGAGCCGCTGCTGGCCGACGAGAGCGCCCCCGACCCCGGCGAGCAGGCCGAGCTTGCCGACTCGCTGTCGCTCGCCTTCCTCGTGCTGCTCGAGCGCCTGTCGCCCGTCGAGCGCGCCGCCTTCCTGCTGCGCGAGGTCTTCGACTACCCCTACGACGAGATCGCCGAGATCATCGACCGCAGCGAGGACAACGCGCGCCAGCTCGTCACGCGCGCGCGCCGCCACGTCGACGACGAGCGCCCGCGCTTCGAGGCCGACCGCCAGGCCCAGGAGGAGCTGACCGAGCGCTTCGTGGCCGCCACGCAGAGCGGCGATCTCGACGCGCTCGTCGAGATGCTCGCCGCCGACGCCTACACCTACACCGACGGCGGCGGGAAGGCCCAGGCCCCGCGCAAGACGCTGCATGGCCGCGACCGCGTCGCGCGCTTCATGGTCGCCATCGCCCGCCCCGGGGGCGGCGCCGAGGGCGTCACGCTGCACCCCGTCGAGGTCAACGGCCGGCCCGGCCGCCTCGCGCGCGACGCCGACGGCAACCCGGTCGCCGTCCTGTCCCTCGACGTCGCCGACGGCTTCGTCCAGGTGGTCCGCATCATCGCCAACCCCGACAAGCTCGCGCACCTCGGCGGCGCATGACCCGCGCGGAAGCGCAGCGCGTGCTGGCCCGCCTGCACGAGGCGCAGGCGGGCTTCTACGCGGGCGGCTCCGCCGACCCGCTCCGCGACGTGCTCACCGACGACATCCTCTGGGTCGTCCCAGGTGCGAACGCGATCGCCGGCGAGTACCGCGGCATCGACGCCGTGCTCGACTACTTCGCCCGGCGCCGCGACCTCGCCGACCGGACGTTCCGCATGCATCCCGGCGACGTGCTCGTCGGCGAGGGCGACAGCGTCGCGGTCCTCACCGACGGCACGGCGACGATCGGCGGCGTGCAGCGGCGCTGGTCGACCGTCGGGCTCTACCGGCTGCGCGGCGAGCGCGTCGCGGCGTGCTGGCTGCTGCCGCTTGACGCCGCCGCGTTCGACGCGATCTGGCGGGCGCGCTCGTGACGATCGACGTGGCACCCGGTCTCTGGATCTGGCGCGTCGAGCACCCGGCATGGCGGCCGGGGTTCGACTGGGAGGCGCTTGTCACGTCGACCTGCGTCGAGTCGGGCGGCGAGACGCTCGCGAGGGGGAACGCCGCCGGGGTCGCGCCGCCGTGGCGTCGTGCCCGGTCGCGCGCGGCTGCGCAGAGCGGCGCGCGTATTGGTGCAGGGCGCGCGTGTTTCGCAACACCCTCGCGGACCGCTCGCGGAACCGTCCTGCCTGGAGGGCGCAGTGGCCACCCTGGGCAGGACAGTTCGCGGGGGCGCCCACGGCGGCCAGGGCGAAGGTGTTGTGAACCACGCACGCGGGGCCGCTCCCGGGCGGCCGGGCAAGAAGCCACGGCGGCGCGACCGCAGCGGCTTCTCCCCCTCAGTGCCCCGGCAGCAGGACGCCGCACGCGCGGGAGCGCTTAGCCCCCGAACATCGCCGCCGCCGCGGCCACCTTCTCCTCATGCGGCACGTCGCGGATGTGCTGCGCGACGTTCCAGCGGTGGCCGAAGGGGTCGGTGAGCTGGCCGTGGCGCTCGCCCCAGAAGGCGTCGGCGAGCTCCTGGCGGACCTCGGCGCCGGCGGCGAGCGCCCGCGCCCACAGGGCGTCGGCGTCGTCGGTGTCGATCTGCAGCACGGTCGCGGTGCCGCCAATCGTCAGCGGCGACACGATGCCGGCGTCGGGAAACTCGCTGGCCACGTTGACCGTCGAGCCGGCGATCTCGAGCTCGACCATCAGCACGGTGCCGCCGGGCAGCGGGATCCGCTCGCGCTCGACGGCGCCGAAGGCGCGGGCGTACCAGTCGGCTGCTTCGGCCGCATCGGGGACGACGAAGTGCGCGGTGATCGTCACCGCGCGAACGCTACGCGGCGCGTGCCCGCGCGTCTTGTACGTCTGAGCGCGCCAGCTCGGCGTAGCGCGCGGGCGTCATGCCGAGCGTGCGCCGGAAGTGGCGGTGCAGGTGGCTCTGGTCGAAGAAGCCGGTCTGCTGGGCGACGTCGGCCACCGCGACGCCGCGCTCGAGCAGCCGGCGCGCCGCGCGGACGCGCTGCGCGAGCGCGAAGCGGTGCGGCGGCAGCCCGTAGGCGGCGCGGAACAGGCGCGTCAGGCGGTGGCGGCTGACGCCGGCGGCCGCGGCGAGCTGGTCGAGCGTGAGGTTCGCCGCGAGGTCGTCGCCCAGCAGCTCGCAGGCGCGCCGGAGCGCCGGGTCGCGGCGCGCGGCCCGCGCGGCGAGCGGCTCGGCCCGGCGGTCGGCCAGGTCGGTCAGCCACTCGCTCAGCGCCACGTCGCGCTCGAGCGCCCACGCCGGCCGCTCGAGCCCCGCGTGCAGCGCGACGAACCGCTGCGCCAGGCGGGCGTCGCGCACCCGCGGGCGCGGGAACGCGAGGTCGCGCCCCATTTCGTCGGGCTCGCGCACGATCGCGTCGATCGCGGGCAGCTCGAGCACGATCAGGCGCGCCTCCCAGTGCTCGCCGTTCCACGGGCGCCCGGCGTGGCGCGCCGACGGGTCCCAGGCGCACACGTCGCCCGGGCCGAAGCGGTGGCGCTCGCCGCCGCGGCGCACCTCCATGCCGCCGGCCAGCACGACGCCGACGACGTACTCCCCGTTTGGGTCCACCGCGTACGAGCTCGTCGCGCCGCGCATGCACAGCGCGGCGCCGGCACGCCAGACACGGACGTCCCCGACCGGCGTCACGCCCTCCGCAGGACGAGGTTGCCGCTCTCGCGCACCGGCACGAGGTCCGCGTGCTCGGCGAGGAACTCGTCGGTCGCCGTGCGGCAGCCCTCGTAGTCGTGGTAGTCGTCGAGGACGACGAACCCGCCCGGCGACAGGTGCGGGTAGGTGCGCTCGAGGCACAGGCGGACCGGGTCGTACCAGTCGGAGTCGATGTGGACGAGGGCCAGCGCGCCGCCGGGATGCAGGGTGTCCTCGAAGAGCCCGCGGTGCAGGCGGACGCGCTCGCCGGGCTCGACGCCGTGCGCCCGGAAGCTCGCGACGACACGCTCGTAGAGGTCGTCGACGTAGCCGTAGTAGGGGTCGCCGCCGATGCCGGTCGACCCGCCGGAGGCGATGACGTCGTAGCGCTCGTGCGCGTCGGCCCCGTCGCGCTCCGACGGCGGCGGGATCGTGCCGAAGACGTCGTAGCCGTCGAAGGCGCGCTCGGGCGTCAGCCGGTCGGCCAGCGCGATCGCCGACCCGCCGAGCGCGACGCCGGCCTCGACGACGTCGCCGGGCACGCCGCGGCGCTGCACCTCGCGCGCGCACCACTCGAGGTTGGCGAGCTTCTCGGCCGAGAGGTAGGTCAGGCGCTCGCGGGTGACGCGGCGGGCGGTGGGCGACAGGCGCCGCCGGGCGCGGGCGTCGGCGAGGCGGGCGCGGATGCTGCGCAGGATGGCCACCCCCGAATGTCTACCGGACTGGGTTGGGATCGCTCGCGCTGCTTCGCGATGGCGGTGTCGCGTACCTGACACCGCGTGTCGGCGGCCGTCCGGCCGAGGATCTACCGTCCAGTCCGGTGGTCGACCGCGACGAGGAAGACGACTCAGGGCTCGCCGAGCCGGCCAAGCCGAAGGGCCCTGGCATCGCGTCGCGCATGGCGGGCGCGGGGCCGATCCTGCTCACCGCGGTGGTGACGGCGGCGCTGACCGGGCTCGTCGTCGACTTCGTGGTCGATCGCAACCTGGGCACCGACGACCGCACCGCGGAGGCGCGCGCGACCGCGCGCGTCTTCCTGCCCGAGTACGAGCGCGCGCTCGCGGGCCTGCAGGCGATGAAGAAGCAGGGCCGCGCCTACGTCTATCGCATCGACACCGACATGTCGCCTGCCGATCGCAAGGCGTTCGCCTTCTCGGCGAGCAGCGCGGAGGTCGGCGCGATCGTCGCGACGCAGCTCAAGCTGCCCAAGGTGTGGCCGCCGGGTGCGGCCGCGCCGCGCGGCGCCGCCGCGCTCAAGCGCCGCTGGAAGCGCGACGCCGCATTGCGCCACCGCGTCGACGACGCCCTGAAGTCGCTCAACCAGGCCGTCGGCGGGCTGCGCAGGGTGGCGGGTTGAGCACGAGCCTGCGGCCGCCACGTCACCGCGTCAGCCGTACCGCGATCCGCTACTGGGCCGCGCGCGCCGCCGCGGGCTGGCTCGTCCTGGCCGGCGCCCAGGTCGCGTGGCTCCTCTCGACGTCGGGCTCGCGCGCGCTGCACGTCGCGGCGCTCGTCGCGACCGTCGTCATCGGCGCCGCGCACGTCGTCGTCATGCCGCGGTGGCGCTACCGGGTGCACCGCTGGGAGGTCGCGCCGCAGGCCGTCTACACGCGCGCCGGCTGGCTGCACCAGGAGTCCCGGATCGCCCCGATCTCGCGCATCCAGACCGTCGACAGCGAGCGCGGCCCGCTCGAGCAGCTCTTCGGCCTGGCCAACGTCACCGTGACGACGGCGTCGGCGGCCGGCCCGCTGGAGATCCACGGCCTCGACCGCGAGACCGCGCAGCGGCTCGTCGACGACCTCACCACGGCGGCGCAGGCGACGCGGGGCGACGCCACGTGAGCGAGGCCGCGGGCGACCCGGGGCCACGCCACGTGACCGAGCCCGCCTCCTCCGAGTGGCAGCGGCTGAGCCGGCGCATGCTCCTCGTCCACCCCGTGCAGGAGATCCCGCGCGCGCTGCCCGCGCTGCTCGGCGTCTTCGTGGCCGGCAGCAGGAACGGCAACGGCGGCCTCTGGGCGCTCGCCGGCCTGGCCGTCACGATCGCCCTGGGCATCATCCGCTGGTTCACGACGCGCTACCGGGTCACGCCCGACCGTGTCGAGGTCCGCCAGGGCCTGTTCCGGCGCCGGCTGCTGGCCGTCTCACGCGATCGCCTGCGCACGGTCGACGTCACCGCGCACGCGCTGCACCGGCTGCTCGGCCTCGCGCGCGTGACCATCGGCACCGGGCGCTCGGACCGCGATCGCGGCGGCGACGTGCGCCTCGACGGCCTCACCTTCGACGTGGCCGAGCGGCTGCGCGACGAGCTGCTGCACCGGCACGAGGCGGCGACACCCACGCCCGCGGGAGCCCCCGCCCCCGCGACCGAGCTGGCCCGCCTGGACTCCCGCTGGGTGCGCTACGGCCCCTTCACGCTCTCGGGCGTGGTCGCGGTCGGCGTCGTCGCGGGCTTCGCCGCCAACTTCGCCTCCGAGGCCCAGCTCGACCCCCGCGACTACGGCGTGCTGCGCGACGTCGTCGATCAGCTTCGCGACGCGCCGGTCGCGCTGGCCGTCCTCGAGGGCCTCGTCGCCGCGATCGTCGTCGTCGCCGCCGCGTCGACCATCGGCTACGTGCTCGCCTTCTGGGCCTTCCGGCTCACGCGCAACCCGGGCGGCACGCTGCACGTCACGCGCGGGCTCATCACCTCGCGCGCGACGACGATCGAGGAGCGCCGGCTGCACGGCGTCGAGATCAGCGAGCCGCTGCTGCTGCGCGCGGCCGGCGGCGCGCGCTGCATCGCGATCGCCACCGGCCTGCGCGTCGGCCGCGGCGCCGAGCGCGGCGGATCGCTGCTGCTGCCGCCGGCGCCGCTCGGCGAGGCCGAGCGCGTGGCCACGGCGATCGTGGGGACGCCCGCGCCGGTCGCCTGCCCGCTCGCCGCGCACGGCCCCCGCGCGCGCCGGCGCCGGCTCACGCGCGCGCTCGCCGGCTGGGCGCTGCTCGTCGCCGTCGTCGCCCTCGCCTGCGCGGCCTTCGGCTGGCCGGCCTGGCCGTGGCAGGCGGCGATCGCGCTGCTGCCGATGGCGCTGGCGCTCGCCGCCGACCGCTACCGCAGCCTCGGCCACGCGCTCGCCGGCGGGCGCCTCGTCGCGCGGACGGGCTCGCTCGTGCGCCGGCGTTCGATCCTCGCCCCGGCCGGGATCATCGGCTGGAACATCGAGCGCACGTTCTTCCAGCGCCGCGCCGGGCTGGCCACGCTGACGGCCACGACCGCCGCCGGCCACCAGCACTACGACGTCAGCGACATCGAGCTCGGCGCGGCGCTGAGCTTCGCCGAGGAGGTGCGGCCGGGGCTGCTGGAGCCGTTCGTCCAAACCTCCACGGGGCCGACGCGCTGAACTCAACCTGACCGCCGAAGATCCGAAGCGCGGGGTCTTCGTCGCATACGAGGCCAGCGACGCCGTCGAGGCCGACGCGCTCGGGTACGACCGCAGCGGCGTTCTCGTGTCCGACTTCGTCACGCCGGAGTTCTTCGATCCCACGGCCAGCGACCGCCCCAACGCACGCTTCAGCTTCGGACAGAACGTCCACGCGCCTTTCGAGCTGGCCGCGGACGGCTACGAGAGCATCTGGGTTCCCGGACGCGGCTGGATCCAGAACACGGCGCGCGAGGCTCCCCATGCCGCCGATCGCCCGCGCGTCGGCTCGCGGCGCGAGCGTCGGCGCGCGCCGACGCTCGAGTGGCAGCGCTCGGCAGCCTGAGGCGGCGCCGAGCTACAGCAGCGGAGCGACCGTACGTGCCGCCGAGCCCCGGCGTGCCGCCAGCAGCGCCGCCGGCGTGAGCCCGGCGAGGTCGCCGCACTCGTTGGTGAGGTGCGCCTGGTCGGCGTAGCCGGCCTCGAACGCCGCGCGCCCGAGGTCGGGCGCAGGCATCGCCTCGGCGACGGCGAGGAAGCGGCGCAGGCGCAGGATGCGCTGCAGCGTCTTGGGGCCGTAGCCGACGGCGTCGTGGAAGCGGCGGCGCAGGTGGCGGGCGCCGAGCGCGACCTCGCGGCTCGTCTCCGCCACCGGGAGGCCGCGGGCGAGCAGCCCCGCGGCGTGCGCGACGAGCGCGTCGGCCGGGCGTGCGTCGCGCAGGCGCCCGGCGACGGCGTCGGCGAGCAGCGCCGGGCGCTCGCGGGCGCCGGCGCCCGCCAGGCGCTCGGCGAGCTCGCTGCCGGCGGCGCCCCACACCGCGTCGATCGCGACGGTGCGGTCGCGCAGCTCGTGAGCGGCGAGACCGAGCGCGGCGCCGGCGGCACCCGGCCCGAAGCGCACGCCGAGCGTGGTCGCGCCCGGCGGGATCTCGACCAGCACCGGCTCCGTCGCCGGGCCGGCGAGCTCGAGGCCGACGCCTTCGATCCAGACCACGTCCGCGCAGCCGTCGGGGAGCACGCGCTGGACGTGGCCCTCCGGCCCGGCCACCTGGGTCCAGACGCAGCAGGCGTGCGTCGCCAGGCCGAACGGCACCGGGCGCTCCAGGTAGCTCGCCGCGCCCACGGCCCGACCCCTACGCGGTGGCCGCCACGCGGCGCTTGCGCTTGCCCGCCCCCCGACGCACCTTCGGCGCCGCCGGCGCGACCAGGGATGCCAGGAACTCGCCCGTGTACGAGCCCGGCGTGCCGGCGACCTCCTCCGGCGTGCCGAACGCCACCAGCTCGCCGCCGTCCTCGCCGCCCTCCGGGCCCATGTCGATGATCCGGTCGGAGCTCTTGATCACGTCGAGGTTGTGCTCGATGACGACGACCGAGTTGCCCTGGTCGACGAGCCGCTGGAGCACGTCGAGCAGGCGCTCGACGTCGGCGAAGTGCAGGCCGGTGGTCGGCTCGTCGAGGATGTACAGCGTGCTGCCGGTCGCCACCTTCGACAGCTCGGTGGCGAGCTTGACGCGCTGGGCCTCGCCGCCCGACAGCGTCGTCGCCGGCTGGCCGAGCCTGATGTAGCCCAGGCCGACCGCGTTGAGCGTCTCCAGGCGCCGGCGGATCTTCGGGATGTGCTCGAAGAACTGCACGGCCTCCTCCACCGGCATGTCGAGCACGTCGGCGATCGTCTTGCCCTTGAAGCGGATGTCGAGCGTCTCGCGGTTGTAGCGCTTGCCGTGACACTGCTCGCAGGGCACGTAGACGTCGGGCAGGAAGTGCATCTCGATCTTGATCTGCCCGTCGCCGCGGCAGACCTCGCAGCGCCCGCCCTTGACGTTGAACGAGAAGCGCCCCGGCTTGTAGCCGCGCGCCCGCGCCTCCTGGGTCTTGGAGAACAGGTCGCGGATGACGTCGAACAGGCCGGTGTAGGTCGCCGGGTTCGAGCGCGGCGTGCGCCCGATCGGCGACTGGTCGACCTGGATGATCTTGTCGAGCTGGTCGAGCCCCAGGACCGCCGTGTGCGCGCCTGGTCGCTGGCGCGCGCGGTGCAGGCGGTTGGCCACCGCCTTGAAGAGCACCTCGTTGACGAGCGTGGACTTGCCCGAGCCCGACACGCCGGTGATGCAGGTCATCGCGCCGAGCGGGACGCTGACGTCGATCGACTTGAGGTTGTGCTGCTTGGCCCCGCGGATCTCGATGTAGCCGCTCGGCGTGCGCCGCTCCTCGGGCACCGGGATCGTCGCCGTGCCGGCCAGGAACTGCCCGGTCAGCGACTCCTCGACCTTCGCCACCTCGTCGGCCGTGCCCTCCGCCACGACGCGCCCGCCGTGCTCGCCGGCGCCGATGCCGAGGTCGACGAGGTGGTCGGCGGCGCGCATCGTCTGCTCGTCGTGCTCGACGACGATGACCGTGTTGCCGAGCCCGCGCAGGCGCTCGAGCGTCGCGATCAGCTTGGAGTTGTCGCGCTGGTGCAGGCCGATCGACGGCTCGTCGAGCACGTAGAGCACGCCGACAAGCGCCGAGCCGATCTGCGTCGCCAGCCTGATCCGCTGCGCCTCGCCGCCCGACAGCGTCGCCGCCGCGCGGTCCATCGACAGGTAGCCGATCCCGACGTTGTCCAGGAACCGCAGCCGCTCGTCGATCTCGCGCACGATCAGCCGCGCGATGTGGCGCTCGGTCTCCGACAGCTGGACGTCGGCCAGCCACTCCAGCGCCCGCTTGACGCTCAGCGACGTGAACTCGTGGATCGCCACGCCGCCCACGAGCACCGCCCGCGACTCCGGCTTGAGCCGCGCCCCCTTGCACGCCGGGCACGGCCGCAGCGACATGTACTCCTCGATCTTCTCGCGCGCGAGATCGGAGTCGGTCTCGCGGTAGCGGCGCTCGAGGTTGGGCACGATCCCCTCGAAGCGCGTCGCGTACGAGCGCCGGCGCCCGTAGCGGTTGCGGTAGGAGACCTCGATGCGATCGCCGTTGGTGCCGTGCAGGAAGAGGTCGCGCGCGTCGTCGTCCAGCGACGACCACGGCGCCTCGAGGTCGATGCCGTACTTGTCGGCGATCGCGTGGCTGATCTGCTCGTAGTACTGCGAGGTCGACGTCGCCCACGGCGCCAGCGCCCCCTCGCCGATCGACAGCGACGGATCGGGCACGACCAGCTCGGGATCGATCTCCATCTGCGAGCCCAGGCCGGTGCACCGCGGGCACGCTCCGTGCGGCGAGTTGAACGAGAAGATCCGCGGCTCGAGCTCGGGGATGACCGGCCCGTGGTCGGGGCAGGCGAACTTCTCCGAGTAGAGCGTGACCGTTCCGGTGCCCTCGCGTGGCACCGTCTCGATCTCGATCATCCCGTCGGCCAGCGCGACCGCCGTCTCGATCGAGTCGGCCAGGCGCTTGCGCAGGTCGCCGCGCATGACGAGGCGATCGACGACGACCGAGATGTCGTGCTTGTACTTCTTGTCGAGCACGATCTCGTCCTCGAGCATCCGCAGCTCGCCGTCGACCTTCGCGCGCTGGAAGCCCTCGGCCCGCAGCTCCTCCAGCGCCTTGCCGTACTCGCCCTTGCGCCCGCGCACCACCGGCGCGAGCACCATGAAGCGCGTGCCCTCCTCGAGCTCCATCACCTGATCGATGATCTGCTCGGCCGACTGGCCGGCGATCGGCTTGCCGCAGATGTGGCAGTGCGGATGGCCGATGCGCGCCCACAGCAGGCGCAGGTAGTCGTAGATCTCGGTGACGGTGCCGACCGTCGATCGCGGGTTGCGCGACGTGGTCTTCTGGTCGATCGAGATCGCCGGCGACAGGCCCTCGATCGAGTCGACGTCGGGCTTGTCCATCTGCCCGAGGAACTGCCGCGCGTACGCGCTCAGCGACTCGACGTACCGGCGCTGGCCCTCGGCGTAGATCGTGTCGAACGCCAGCGACGACTTGCCCGATCCCGACAGCCCCGTGATGACCACGAGGGAGTCGCGCGGGAGCGTGACCGAGATGTCCTTGAGGTTGTGCTCGCGGGCGCCTGAGACGACGATCGCGTTGGTCGGCGGCATCGAGAACGGAGTGTAGCCAGCCGAACAGACGTTCGAGCGACCGCCTCCCCGCAGTTTGCGCGGACCGCGAGGCGAGCGGCCCTGCTAGGCCGCCGATGGCCGCTGTCGCATGCGCTCGTGGACGAGCGCGCGCAGCTGCTTGAACTCGCTGGAGGCGGTCACCTTCCTCACCGTCTCGAGGTCGAGATGCTCGGTGAAGACGGGACCGGGGACCTCGGCAGACTCGATCACGCTGCCGCGATCTGCGTCGTGATGTGATCCGAAGGCGAGCACGATGGTCTTTGTAGTCGGTCGACCGGACGAGATGCTGACGCGCTACCCGGCGCGCCGGCCCCATTCGGTGTGCTCGATGATAGTGCCCCACAGGATCGCGACCGACAGGACGCAGAGCGCCAGTGCCGTCCACCACCCGGCGAGGATCCACGCGCGGCTCAGCTGCAGGCTGACCGGTACCGCGGCCACGACCATGCCGAGCGCGGTCGCGCCCAGCGCCAGCCGCGGGCGAGCGAGGATCGCGCGCACGAGGGGATGCTCCTCGACGCGCAGCACGAGGCCCGACAGCGCGGCGAAGGTGGCCAGCAGGATCGTCGCGGCCGTGGAGCGCTGCGTGGCCGAGGCGTTGTCGGCGATGTCGGTGACGAGGCCGAGGAGGACGATCGCGACGGCAAGGACCGCGAGCGTGATGGCCGGCAGCAGGAACTCCGCCGCGCTGACGAGCAGCCTGGCGCGCACGTAGGGGCGCTGCGCACCGGCGACCGGTGCCAGCAGCAGTCGCGGGCGCTCGCGGCTCTCGATCCGGCGCCGCTCGCCGGACGGCATGCGCCGCGCCGGCGCCGCGTCGTCGAGGCCCGCGTCCCACAGCTCGAAGCTCGTCCCGCGAAGGACGTCGGGCAGGTCGAGCTCGACGTGCGTGCTCGCGGCCTCGTTGAGCCCGGGCAGCTCGGGGCTGAGCGTGAAGCGCGGCCCGCGATGGTGCTCGTCGCTCTGCAGCTTGACCACCTGGCGCCCGCCGATCTCGGGCACGACGGCGAGCAGCAGGAACCCGCGCGCGGAGGCGGCGACGAGCGAGGCGAACTGCTCGTCGAGCCCGAGTGTCCGCGCGCGATGCACGAGGTCGTCGGCGTCCGCGATCGGCCCCTCGGCCGCGGCCAGGTCGATGACCTCCGACGCCTCGGCCGCCACGTCGCGGTCGGCGAGGTCCAGGCCGGCTCGCGCCGCGGCGAAGGTGAGCAGATCCGCCGTCAGCTGCGCGGTCTGCCCGCCGAGCAGCACGGGCATCGGCTCGTCGGCCCGCGAGCGCAGGTCGAAGTTGACCAGCTGGCGGCGCGCGAGCCAGCCGAGCGGCACGAGCCACTGGCGCGCGTCACCCAGGCGCAGGCCGTCGTGCAGCTCATCGGGGACGGTGAAGTCGATCGAGATGCGGCGGCGGACGAACGCGGCGCTCACGGGCGTCAGGGTCTCGACGCGCCGGTGGCGCCAGCGCTGACCGTTGGCCAGCAGAACGAGGATCGCCTCGACCAGCGGCTGCGCTCGCGTCGCGATGACCTCGTCGAACCACATCGGCGGCGAAGGCTGGCGGCCCGACCCGACGGAACGCGCCTCTGTGATCTCGGTCACACTAACCGGATCAGCCAGTCCGGTTTGCTATCTTCAAGCGGACTCTCCGATCCGCTTCTCGAAGGACCTCTCCATGCCCGAGACTCTCTCCGCCCGGGGCCGCTGGCTCGCGCTCGTCGTCGTCTGCTTCGCGCAGTTCATGGTGGTGCTCGACGCCACGATCGTCAACGTCGCGCTGCCCTCGATCCAGACCGACCTCGACCTGACGACCGCGCAGCTGCAGTGGATCGTCAACTCCTACACGCTGCTCTTCGGCGGCTTCCTGCTGCTCGGCGGGCGCGCCGCCGACCTGCTCGGCAGGCGCCGGCTGTTCCTGATCGGCCTCGGGCTGTTCAGCGTCGCCTCGCTGGCCAACGCCCTGGCGTCCTCCGGCGAGGTGCTGATCATCGCGCGCGGGGCCCAGGGCCTCGGCGCGGCGCTCGTCTCCCCCGCCGCCCTGTCGATCGTCACCACGACGTTCGCCGAGGGCCGCGAGCGCACCCGCGCGATGGGCGTCTGGGGCGCGATCGCGGGCGTCGGCGGCTCGTTCGGCCTGCTGCTCGGCGGCATCCTCACCGACGTGCTGAGCTGGCCGTGGATCTTCCTCGTCAACGTCCCGATCGGCATCGGCACCGCCATCGCGGCGCTGCGCTACGTGCCCGAGTCGCGCGGCCAAGCGACGCACCGGCGCTTCGACCTCGCAGGCGCGGTGAGCGTCACCGCCGGCCTCATCGTCCTCGTCTACGCGATCGTCAAGGCGCAGGACAAGGGCTGGGGCTCGCTGCACACGCTCGGGCTGGTCGGCGCCGCGCTGGCCCTGCTCGCCGCGTTCGTGGCCATCGAGCGGCGCTCGGTCGCCCCGCTCGTGCGCCTCGGCATCCTGCGCATCCGCACCCTCGCCACCGCCAACGGCGTGATGTTCGTCGTCGTCGGCGGGCTGTTCGGGATGTTCTTCTTCGCCTCGCTGTACGTGCAGCGGATCCTCGGCTACTCGCCGCTGCAGGCCGGCCTGGCCTTCCTGCCGGTGACCTTGGGGATCATCGTCGGCGCCGGGCTCTCCCAGCAGCTGATCCCGCGCATCGGCGTCAAGCAGACCGTCCTGGGCGGCATGACCGTGGCCGCGATCGGCCTAGCGGTGCTTTCGGCGACGACGAAGGTCGACGGCTCCTACCTCGGCATCCTGCTCGGCCTGGCGCCGATGGCGGTCGGGATGGGCTGCACGTTCGTGCCGCTGACACTCGTCGCAACGACGGGCATCGAGGCCGAGGACGCGGGCCTTGCGTCGGGGCTGTTCAACACCTCCCAGCAGGTCGGCGGGGCGCTCGGCCTGGCGATCCTCTCGACGCTGGCCAGCGACCGCACGACGTCGTTCCTGACCGGGCTCGGCCACGCGCCGTCGCCCGTCGACCAGAACGCCGCGCTCGTCGAGGGCTTCCAGCTCGCCTTCACCGTGAGCGCCGGCCTGATGGCCGCGGGCGTCGTGCTGATCGCCGTGCTGCTGCGCCGCCGCGACCTCGCGCGCATCGATGCGACGCAACCGGTCATGGTGGGAGCGTAGGCTGGGCCCATGACCGACGTCCGGCAGCGCCCGCTGCGCTCGGACGCCGAGCGCAACCGCCGCCTCGTCCTCGAGGCGGCGGCGCTGGCGTTCGCCGAGGAGGGCTACGACGTCGGCATGGCCGAGATCGCCCGCCGCGCCGGCGTGGGCAATGCGACGGTCTTCCGCCGCTTCCCCAGCAAGGACGCGCTCGTCCTCGCGATCTTCGAGGACCGCATCGCCGAATCCATCGCGGCGACGGAGCAGGCCGCGCAGATCGAGGACCCGTGGGACGCGCTCGTGCACTGCCTCGAGAAGAGCGCCGAGCTGCAGGCCCGCGACCGCGGCTTCTTTCAGGCGACCGAGCAGGTCCTCCTCGAGCACCCCGAGCTGCTGGCCCACCATCGCCGCATCCTCGACGCGGTCGACCCGCTCGTCGACCGCGCCCAGGAGGCGGGCGTGCTGCGCGACGACGTCACGACGCTCGACGTGCTCGGCCTGACGAAGGCGGCGGTGGCCTGCCTCCCGCCGTCGTCGAAGCTGCGCGCCGACGGCTGGCGCCGCTCGCTGGCGCTGATCCTCGACGGCCTGCGTCCGCAAGCCGCGACCCCGCTCCCCGTCCCCCCGATGACCTACGAGGAGATCGCGCGGGCGATGGGGGTCACGGCTTCAGCGTGAAGCTCAGCGGTCCGGTCACCGTCACGAAGCAGTAGTGCACGCCGGCGTCGTCGCAGGCGCGCGGGCTGTCGCTCGCGTCCAGCGACGACCCCGTCGCCGCGCCGAGCTGGTCGCCGGCCCACGCGGTCGAGTTGTAGCGCGGCGAGCCCTGCGCGTAGGTGAGCCTCGACCCGGGCAGCTGGTAGCGCACGAAGCGGTTGCCGGTGTTCGAGCCGATGTTCGTCCGCGCCCACATGAAGCCGTTGAGCTCGGGGTCGTAGGTCGGCCGCGTCACGCCCGCCATGTTGGCGCCGCCCGAGGTCGCGCGATAGACGACCTGGTCGTGGCCGGTCGAGATGTTGCGCACGTGGACGAGCAGGCTCAGGCCCGACCGCTCGACGTAGGCGACCTGCTTGATGGCGAGCTCGGTGCCGGCGATGGAGCGCTTCTTGACCAGGAAGCGGCTGCCGGTCGACCCGCTTGTGGTGTCGCCGATGCGCAGCTGGTCGAAGCCGTGGTCGCGGCGGATGAACGCGATCTCGCCACGCTGGATGGTCGGGTCGCGCTCGACCATCGTCGGCGAGCTGAGCTTGGTGATCTTCGTCTCGGCGCCGGAGGCGACGCTCAAGCGGTAGATGTCGCCGCCGCGCGTGTAGACGGCGTAGGCGCTGCCCGAGCGGTTGGTGCCCAGGTCGACGTCGAAGGGGCCGCCCGAGCGCTCGGGGACCGGCACGGCGGTCGGCGCGCCGCCGTCGACCGACTTCACCAGGCGGTAGTCGCCCGTGGCCGAATCCAGCTGCGACCACATCACCGTGCCGTTCCACGCGGCGACGTGGGTCGGGGCCGCCTCGGTGGAGAGGACCGTCGCGGCCCGCGCGGCGGTGGCCGTGGCCAGCAGCGCGCACGCCGCGGCGAGCGGGAGGAGGAGGTTGCGTAGGTGGGTCATGAGCCCATGGTTGCGCGCGGGCGCCCGCGTCCCGCCCAACCAAGGTGGCCGATGCTCACACCAGCGCGACGGCGTCGCCGACGCGCACGCGCCCCGGCTCGATCACGCGCGCGTGGACGCCGAACGGCAGCGGCTCGGTCGTCGGGACCTCGTCGCGGTAGGCCTTCAGGTAGTGCAGCGTCTTGAAGTCGACGACGCCCGTGTCGGGCTGGCGGGTGGTCGCCGCGCAGCGCCCGACGTTGCCGGCGATCCGTACGAGCGACTCGCCGACGCGCACGTCGCGATCGATCCAGCCGTCCTCCTCGTGCGGCTGCAGTCCCTCGACGCCGAACGTCATGCGAAAGCGCCGCCCGTCGACCGGCTCGGTGGCCCCGGCCTCCTCGCGCAGGCGCTCCAGCGACGCGATCGACAGCAGCGTGACGGCGCCCTCGCGCCCGCGGTCGATCCCCGGCCGCTCCGGCGGCGTGGCGACGAGCCGCAGCGGCACGCCGCACTGCTCGGAGAGCGCGGCCGCGAACCGGCCGTTCACCGGCCGCGCCTGCAGCTCGAGGCCGTAGAAGCCGACCGCTTCGGGCTCGCCGAGCTCGACCGGCCCCGCGACCTCGCCGCCGTCGGGGAAGCGCAGCGCGAGCGTCGCCGCCTCGGCGTCATGCTCGGCCACGACCGCCGCCAGCGGCCCGAGCCGCGTGACGCTGACCATCTTGCCGTTCTCGTCGACGAGGAAGAACGCGCGGTCGCCGGGGATGCCGTCCTCGGTGACCTCCGCCTCGTCGAGGTGCTGCAGGCGCAGGCCCTTGACGGGCGTGAAGGCGATCCAGGCGACGGCGGCCACTACGGCTTCAGCGTGCGCCTGAGCAGGTAGCCGGCCACGGCGGCGAGGACCGCGAGCAGGATGAACAGGCCGAAGTTCGCGATGCCGACGATCGACAGCACGAGCACGACGGCGGCCGCGAGCGCGAGGCCGCCGGTTGCCAGCACGAGGTAGTAGGCGCGCTGCTCGCGCTTTCGGCGCGAGGGCCCTCCGGCGCGGCGTGGTGTCAGGTCGCTCATGCCTCCAAGTGTCGCGCAGCGAGCGGCGGGGCGCACCCGCCGGCGCCGATCACGGCGGCCGCGGTGCCCGCGCCGAGGGCGATCGCCCGCCCGCTCGAGGCCCCGAGGCCTTCGAGCTCGCGCAGCGCGCCGCGCCAGCACTCGCCGTCGAGATCGAGCACGGCGTGCAGCGGCCGCGGCACCGCGCGGGTGGCGGCGAGCTCGAGCAGCGTGGCCGACAACGCGGTCGTCCGCTCGCGCAGGCCGGGCGACAGCTCGACCGGCGACCCCGCCGCCGCGGCGACGGCGAGCGCGCCGGCGAGCAGGTCGTCGCCCTCGGGCGTCAGGCCCGGCCCACGGCCGAGGAGCGCGAGCAGTGCACCATCCCAGTCGCCGCCCGCGAGCGCCTCGACCGGCGGGCTCAGCGCCGACGCCGGCCCGGCCGGACCCAGAGCCGCCAGCACCGCCCGCCCGCGCCGGGCGAGCCGCGGGCCTGGCGCGACCGCCGGCAGGACGGGATCCCAGACGACCGTCGGGCCCGGGTCGAGCGTGATCGCGTTGGGCAGCCACGGCGTTCCCGCGGGCGTGACGAGCGCCACGAAGCCGTCGAGGTCGAGCATCCCGACGTCGCGGGCCGCCGCCGCGCCCAGCCCCAGCCGCGCCATCACCGGCGCGGCGATCGCGGTCATCCGAGCTCCTCGACCAGCGCGGTGAGCGCGGCGCGAAACGGCGCGAGCGGCTGGTGCGCGATCCCGGCGCCGATCTGGCCGGCGTCGCGCGCCGCGTGCAGCACGCCGGTCGTGATCTGCGGCGCGATGCCGAGCTCGACGACGAGCCGCGCGTCGATGCCGACCGGGCTGCCGGCGTGGTCGAGCGCCGGCAGCGTGAAGCGCGCCGAGCGCCCCGCGCAGATCTCGCCCATGAGCCGCGAGCGCGCCGCGGCGTCGGCCGCGCCGCCGCCGAAGAACGCCGCGACCGCGGGCGCCGCGGCAACCGCCATCCCGCCCAGGCCGACGCACTCGAGCACGGCCGAGTCCCCGATGTCGAGCGCGGCGTCCTCGGGCGCGAAGCCCTCGCGCAGCAGCGCGTCCTGCACGGGCGCCGCGGGCGCGGTGAACCAGCGGTCGGGCAGCCCGGCGAGCTGCAACGCCATGTCGGTGCCGTTGCGCGCCATCAAGGTGGCGACCGTCGAGCCCTCCGTGCCCGCGGCCGCCATCGACGCGCACTTCGCCGCGGCCATCGCGAGGTTCAGGAAGAACAGGTGGTTGGCCGTCAGCGCGGCGGCCACCTCCTCCCCGCCCTCGGCGGCGAACGCCGGCAGCAGTCGCCGCCACAGCAGGTTCGTCGCCGCCTGGCTGCGCATGTGCAGCTCGTCGCCCATCTGCAGCCCCTGCGCGGCGAGGTCGAAGACGTCGATCGGCCCCGTGCGCTGCACGAGGCGCGCGAGCAGCGGCCCGGCCTCGTCGCACAGGAAGCGTGCCCGCGCGAGCGCCTCGTCGTCGCCGACGCCGAACCACAGCGTTCGGCCCGGCCCCTCGTTGAGCGTCGAGTAGGCGCGCACGCCCGCCCCCTCGACCACCCAGACGGGCATCGACGGCGAGCAGACGCCGGTCATCGGGCCGACGTGGTCGTGCTCGTTGCCGCTGCGCAGCGCCACCTCCCCCGCGTCCAGCAGCCCGGCGGCGCCGTCGCGATCCGCGGCCCAGCCCTCGAGCACGCACGCGGCGACCAGGGCACGGCGCTGCGGCTCGCAGGCGCGCTCCCACGCGATCGGCGGGCCGGCGTGCAGCAGCGTGCGCCCCTCGAGCCCCGCGATGACCTCGCCCGCCGGCGCCACCGCCACCGCGCACGGCCGGCATCCCTCGATCGCGCGCAGCGCCGCCGCGTTCGCCGCGTCGATGCGCTCGCCGTGCGCGCCCCACGCGCGCCGCAGCAGCGCGACGACCTCGGGGTCGCCGCCGCCCGGCGGGCGCCAGTCGACGTCGACCGCGTCGGCGCCCTGCGCACGGACCGCCGCTGCGAACGACTCGAGGCCGACGTTGACGGCGTGGACGCGCTCCAGCACGCTGGCGCTCGCCACGTGACCGACCTCGCTCATCTCGCCGCCGCCGTCCGCGACGCGCCCGGCCTGCGCGCCAAGCGCGAGCTGCGCCTGCTCGACCGCCTGCCGTTCGCCGTCGACGGCGACGACGCCGCCGTCGTCGCCCACGGCGACGCGCAGCTCGTCCTGTGCGGCGAGGCGATCGCCCCGGCGCTGCTGACGGCCGACCCGTTCGCCGCCGGGGCAGCCGCCGTGGCGACGAACGTCGCCGACGTGCGCGCGATGGGCGGGCGCCCGCTCGGGCTCGTCGACACGCTGATCAGCCCGGACCGCGAGCACGCCGACCGCGTCCTCGACGGGCTGGCGTGGGCGGCCGAGCGCCTCGGCGTCGCCGTCGTCGGGGGCCACCTGACGCTCGGGGGCGAGCCCGCGCTGTCGGCGTTCTGCGCGGGCTCGGTCACCACGCCGCTGCGCGCGGCCGCGGCGCAGCCGGGCGACGTGCTGCTGGCCGCCTTCTGCCTGGAGGGCGTGCAGCGCGACACCGAGCCGCCGATCTTCACCTCGCTGCGCGACCGCGACCCCGCCCTGCTGCGCGAGGACGGCGAGGCGCTCGTCGAGGTCGCCGAGCGGGGCCTCTGCCATGCGGCGCGCGACGTCTCGATGCCCGGCGTCGCGGGCTCGCTGCTGCAGCTGCTCGAGCTCGCCGGCTGCGGCGCGACGCTCGACCTCGATCGCCTGCCGCGCCCCGACGGCGTCGCGCTCGAGCGCTGGCTGGTCACCTTCCCGAGCTTCGGCTTCGTGCTCGCGGCGGGACCCGACACGGTGCACGGAGCCTGCGCCGCGTTCACGCGCCGCGGCCTGGCCTGCGCGCCGTGCGGCGCCTTCGACGACTCGCGCGTGCTGCGGCTGGCCGGCGGCGGCGAGTCGGCGGAGGTGTGGGACCTGGCCGCCGAGCCGCTCACGCGGGCCGGGCGCCCTCGTCCCGGATGAGCTCAATCGCCATCGGCTGGTGCGGGTGGCCGTGGAAGGCCATCACCTCGCCGTCGCGCCGCCAGCCGAGCGACTCGAAGAAGGCGACGTTCGGCAGCTGGATCATCGCCACCATCCGGCTGCCGCCGCGCACGCCCGCCGCCGCCACGGCGAAGCGCACGAGCTGGGCGCCGAGCGAGCCGTGACGGGCCGGCGGCAGCACCGCGAGACGGTCGCCCTTCCAGTCGCCGCCGCGCAGCGGGTACAGGCGCACCGCGCCGGCGACGCGGCCCGCGGCGACGCCGATCGCGTGCAGCGTCGAGGCCATGCCGTCGCGCTCGTCGCGATCGTCGCCGGCGAACATCTCGAGCTCGTCGACGAAGACCGCGCGGCGCACCGCGTGGTGGGCGGCGAGCTGCCGCGGGCTGCGGCACAGCCGCACGGGGATCGCGGTCCTACGAGGCGCGACGACCGGCGAGCTCACGCCAGCGCTCCTTCTCGAAGACCCGCTCCCACGCCGACAGCCCCGAGCACGCCTGGCAGCGCGCGCAGCCGGCGCCGGCCGCGGCGTGGTCGAGGTCGGCGCCGGCCAGCATCGCCGACACCGCGCGGTAGATCGCCGCGACGTAGTCGGGATCGGGCGGCTGCTCGTCGGCCATCAGCGTGCCGGGCACCGGGCGCAGCGGCACGACGAACGGGTAGACGCCCATCTCGATCGCGCGCCGGCAGCCCTCCTCGGTCAGCGCGCGGTCCTCGCCCATGCCGAGGATCACGTAGGTGCTCACGCGCCCGCGGCCGAAGATCTCGACCGCGCGCTCCCAGGCGCGGTAGTAGCCATCGATTCCCGTCTGCGCCTTGCCCGGCGCCACGCGCGCGAGCACGTCGGGGTCGAAGGTCTCCAGGTGCATGCCGACCGCGTCGACGCCCGCCGCGTGGACTTCGTCGAGGACGCTCAGGTCGTCGGGCGGCTCGAACTGCACCTGCACGGGCAGCCCGCACGCCTCCTTGATCGCCGTCGCGCACTTGCTGATGTACAGCGCGCCGCGGTCGCGGCGGTTCAGCGAGCCGGTGGTGAGCGTCACGTCGACGGCGCCGTCGAGGTCGCGCGCCGCGGTGCAGACCTCGGCCAGCATCGCGGGCGTCTTGACGGGCACCGTCTGCGCGCCGCGCGTCAGCTCGATCCCGCAGAAGGCGCACTGCTCGTGCGTGCCCCAGTAGATGCACTTCTGGACGACGGTCGAGGCGATCGAGTCGAGGTGCAGCAGCGCGACCTTCCAGTAGGGCACGCCGTCGGCGGTCTGCATGTCGTAGATCTGCGGCCGCGGCGGCACGACGACCGGCGCGACGTACTCGCCGCCCAGCTCCAGGTGCGCCCCGCGCTCGCCGATGCGCAGCGTGTAGGGCGAGCGCCGCGCGTACTCGGCGTGCATCGGCACGGTCAGCGGCAGGCCGCGCACCCACAAGAAGCCCGCGTCCGACGGCCCGGCACCGCCACGGCGCCCCTGCACGCCGCCGCCGGTCTCGTCCTCGACGCGCACGCCGAGCGACTGCAGCTCGACGACGAGCTGGCGGTCGTCGAGCGCCATGGTGGCGTGCTCAGCCACGGCCCGCGAACAGCTCCTCGTAGTTGCGCCAGAAGACCCGCTCCTTGAGCTCCTGGGAGATGCCGCGGATGCCGTTGATCTTCCAGTACTCGCTCATGAAGTCCGACCACGGCTCGTCCGAGCCGAAGAACACCCGGTCGCCGCCGACGCCCGTGCGCTCGATCTCGGTCAGCAGCCAGCGCGCGCCGAAGCCGATCGCCCAGGAGGTGTCGGTGTAGACCTTGTAGCCGTCCTGCACCCACTGCAGGAACTTGGGCACCAGGCGGATGTGGCCCGAGACGCCGCCGCCGAAGTGCACCAGGTAGATCTTGCAGCGCTTGCCATAGGCCTCGACGAGCGGGATGAAGTTCGAGATGTCCGAGTTGCCGCCCGGGCTGGTGTGGAAGTGGAAGACGAGGTCGTGCTTCTCGCAGGCGTCGAAGCACTCGTCGGCCAGCGCCTTGGTCTCCTCGTCCCACGAGCCGGGATCGGGGTTGCCGCCGAGCAGGAAGGTCGTCTTCAGCGCGACGACGCGCGACTCGCCGGCCAGCTTGAGCGCCTTGCGCGTCAGCTCGGCGTTGCGCGGCAGGAACGAGACCCAGATCGCGGCGAGGATGCGGTCGTTGGTCGTCGCGGCGTCCATGACGACGTCGTTGAGGTCGAAGGAGATCTCGTGGACCGGCACCCCGTAGTTGGACATGGTCAGCGCGCGCTCGATCTTGAACTCGTCCATGTGGTTCTTCACGAACTCGCCGGTCGAGCGGTAGTCGTAGACGGTCGGCTTGACCGGGTGCTCGAGGTCGTAGAACTTCCAGGGCGGGATCTCGCCGATGTGGCAGTGGGCGTCGATGATCCGCTGCGGATGGGTGACGACCATGGTCAGTCCTTTCCGAAGGTCGCGTGCGCCTGGGCGATGCGCGCCTCCCACTCCTCGGGCGTGCCGTAGGTCTGGGCGGGCATCAGCGGCGGCTCGTCGAGCAGCCACGCGCCGGTCCGCGGGTCGAGCTGGACGACCTCCAGCGAGTAGGTCGCCGGGCGGTCGATGTCGCGCTTGCACGACGCGTGCAGCCCCCGCCCCGAGCGCACGTGCATCTCCAGGCGGTGCGAGCCCAGCGGCGTGACGTCGTCGAACAGCACGACCCACTCGGCCCGGTCGCGGCGCGCCTGCTCCAGGCGCTCGCGCGCGATCTCCTTTCCGCGCGAGCGCGTGATCTCCCGATGGCGATGGCAGAACGCCGCGTCGCGCACTGCGTCGAGGTCCATGAACGCGCGCATCGGCGGCGCGTGCGCGGCGACCACGGCGCCCGCGAGCTCGCGCCGCTCCTCCCACGCGGTCACGAGCTCCTCCTCGGTGCCGACGTCGGACAGCTCGTCCGCCACCGCGCGAACCATCGTCAGGTACTGCTCGTACATCGCCGCGTCGACCATCACGGTCGGGTAGACGCGGGCCTCCGCGCGCCGCCACGCCGCGATGGCGTCCTCGCGCAGTGCGGGCACTACACCGTCCAGGTGTTCAGCTGGAAGGCACGGTCGCGCCACGCCGTGAGCGCCGCATCGAGGACGTCGAGGGGATGGAACGGCGTCACGCCGTCCATGAGGAAGTCCTCCGGGAAGCCGTACAGCGCGCCGCAGGCGAAGCGGCAGGCGTACACGGTCCCGCCCTCGTCGAGGAACGTGCGGATCTGGTTGTTGATCGCCATGTGGCCCGGGAAGGCCTCGTCCCCGACCTTCGGGAACCCGCGGGTCCCCGACGCCATCAGCACGCCAGGCCCGTAGAGGACGAGGCTTCGTGTCGAAGCCCTTGCGCAGAACGCGCGTCGTCGTGAGCAGGTTGACCAGCCCCACCGAGCCCTCGTACGGCACGGTGTGCATGAACGTGAAGGCGGATTCGCCGTCTTCGGCCTGGACGTCTGGGAAAGACCTTCTCCTGGACGTCGAAGAGCTCGGTACCCGCCGGTGCGTCGGCGAGGTCGGTCTTGGCCACAGTCGCACCCCCTATTGGGAACGCAGATGCCCGGCGCGGTCGCGCCGGCCGATCGTGTCGGATCGCGAATGCTGTTCTATCGAGGCGGAGAGGGCCGCGTCAAGCCGTCATTGCGGGAAACGTGAGCGCTCTGACCGATGGTCGAGCGCATTGCGACCGGCGGTCCATCTACGATAGGAAACGCTCACGGCATTGCACTGGCCTTTCCCATAGTGCACATTTCGTCTTGGAAAGTTGACGGGCTTGACGACGACCGAACCCCATTTCGCCGCCGATATCGAGCAGACCGTGTCGGCCATCGGCGCCAAGGTCGCCAAGGCGCGGGCCGAGCGCGGCTGGTCGCTGCAGCAGCTCGCGCGGCGCGCCGGCCTCTCCCCCGCCGCGATCCACAAGATCGAGAAGAGCGGCATGACGCCGACGATCACGAGCCTCATGAAGGTCGCCACCGCGCTCGGGCGCAGCGTCGGCTACTTCATCGAGGAGGCCGATCCGCTGCGGCCCGTGACCGTCGTGCGCCGCGACGAACGCGCCCAGCTGTACACCTCCAAGCAGGGGCTCGTGCTGCAGAACGTCTCGGGCCGCTACGGCCCGTTCTTCGCGGCCGGCGCCGAGGCGTTCGTCGAGCCGTGCGCCGACAGCGGGCCCGAGCCGATGGTCCACCCCGGCGAGGAGCTCGTCGTCCTGCTCGAAGGCGAGATGGGCTTCACGGTCGACGGCGAGGACTACGAGCTGCAGGAGGGCGACTCGATCCACTTCCGCACGGCCCACCCCCACTCGTGGCGCAACCCGACCGACCGTCCCGCGCGGGCGATCTGGCTGGCCATCCGAAGCGCGTAGGCGGAGGCGCAGGCCGTGGCGCGGCTGGTGATCGCGTTCGGGGGCAATGCCCTGATCCGCGAGGACGAGCGCGGCACGTGGAACGAGCAGACCGCCCACGCGCTGGAGGCGGCGCGCGCGATTGCGCGGCTCGGGCGCGCCGACGAGGTCGTGCTCACGCACGGCAACGGACCGCAGGTCGGCGCGCTGTCGCTGCAGCAGGCGATCGGCGAGCCGCACGCGCCCGCGCTGCCGCTCGACGTCCTCGACGCGATGACCCAGGGCGAGATCGGCTACCTGCTCCAGCAGGCGCTCACCGCCGTCGACCCGTCGCTGCCGACGGCGACCGTGCTCACGCGCGTGCTCGTCGCCGAAGACGACCCGGCGCTCCACGCGGAGCCGACCAAGCCGATCGGGCGCTTCTTCGGCGAGGACGAGGCGCGGCGGCTGGCCGCCGAGCGCGGCTGGCACGTCGCCCCCGACGCGGGGCGCGGCTGGCGGCGCATGGTCCCCAGCCCCCAGCCGCTGCGGGTGCTCGAGGTCGACCACGTGCGCCGCCTGACCGAGGGCGGCGTGCTCGTCATCGCGGCCGGCGGCGGCGGGATCCCGGTGTGCTGGCGCGACGGGGACCTCGTCGGGCTCGACGCCGTCGTCGACAAGGATCGCTGCGCGGCCGAGCTGGCGGTGGCGCTGGAGGCCAACCTGCTCGTGATGGTCACGGGCGTGGCGCGCGTGGAGATCGGCTTCGGCACGCCGGCGGCGCGCGAGGCGCTGCGCCTGACCGTCTCCGACGCGCTTCGCCACCTCGAGGCCGGCGAGTTCCCCGCCGGCAGCATGGGACCGAAGATCGAGGGCGCGGCGCGCTTCGTCAGCGGGGGCGGCAGCGCGGTCATCACCGACGCGTCGCACCTCGCCGGGGCGGTGCGCGGCCGCCACGGCACGTGGATCGTCCCCGATCCCGATGGGCCGTCGCTGATGGCGCCGGCGCCGGTGGCGGCAGCCGGATGACTCACGCGGCCTCCGATGAGCGAGCCCGGATTGCGAGCGGAGGCCAAGCGTGAGCTGGCAGGTCGTCACGTTGCCCGACCGCTATGCCGACAGCGTGCGGCTGATGGGCATCGCGCGGACGCTGCGCGGCCACGACGGCGTCGCGGCCTGCGAGGTCGTCATGGGCACGCCGGCGAACCTCCACGCGCTCGCGGCGCTCGGCGCCCACGCCGAGGCGCGGCCGGGCGACCTCGTGGTCGCCGTCGACGGCCAGGACGGCGTCGGCGACGCGGTGCTGGCCGAGGTCGAGCGGCTGCTCGCGGGCGGTGGCGGCGACGGCGGCGGCGGCGCGAGCGCGCCCGCACGCCCGCGCACGCTCGCGGCGACCGGCGGCGGCAACGTCGCGCTCGTCTCGGTGCCGGGCGACTACGCGGCGCTCGAAGCCGACCGCGCGCTGACCCGCGGCCTGCACGTCTTCCTCTTCTCCGACCACGTGTCGCTCGAGGACGAGATCGCGCTCAAGCGCCGCGGCGCGCAGCGCGGGCTGCTCGTGATGGGGCCCGAGTGCGGCACCGCGATGCTCGCCGGCGTCGGCCTGGGCTTCGCCAACGTCGTCCGCCCCGGGCCGGTGGGCGTGGTCGCCGCCGCGGGCACCGGCGCGCAGGAGGTGGCGTGCCTGATCGACGCCGCCGGCGGCGGCGTGTCGCACATCATCGGCGTCGGTGGCCGCGACCTGTCGAAGGCCGTCGGCGCGACGATGGCGCGCCAGGCGATCGCGCTGCTGGCCGCGGACGAGCGCACCGAGACGCTGCTGCTCGTGGCCAAGGAGCCCGAGGCGCTCGACGCGCTCGCCCCGCCGGAGGCGATGCGCGCGGTCGCGGCACTGGTCGGCTGGGACGGCGACCTGCCGGGCTGGGAGACGCACCCCACCCTGGAGGCCGCGGCCCTTTCGGCAGCGCGAACGTCCGCGACGTACGAACGGGGCTCCGACGCGACGGACGTTCGCGGGCGGATCGTCGGGCTCTACTCCGGCGGCTCGCTCGCGCACGAGGCGTGCGTGGTGCTCGAGCCGCTCGTCGGCGCGGTCGCGACCGAGCCCGAGGCGCTCGCCGGTGACGGCCACGTCGTCGTCGACCTCGGGACCGATCGCTACACGCAGGGGCGCCCGCACCCGATGGTCGACCTCATGACGCGCCTGGAGCTGCTCGACGCGGCGACCGGCGACGGGCGCACGGCGTGCGTCCTGCTCGACGTCGTCTGCGGCCACGGCGCGCACGCCGATCCGGCGCGCGAGCTCGCGCCCGCCGTCGCGCGGGCGGCGGCGGAGGCGACGGTCGTCGTGCGCGTCTGCGGCACGCCGGCCGATCCCCAGGACGCCGCGCGACAGGCCGCGACGCTGCGTGAGGCCGGCGCGATCGTCGCGCCCTCCAACGCGGCCGCCGCGCGCATCGCGGCGCGGGCGCTGCGATGAGGATCGCAATGCTCACCTACTCGGTGCGCCCGCGCGGCGGGGTCGTGCACGCACTGTCGGTCGCCGGCGCGCTGGCCGAGCGCGGCCACGACATGCAGCTGTTCGCGATCGCGCCACCGGGCGCCGGCTTCTTCCGCGAGCCGCCGGTGCCGGGGCACGTGATCCCCCACGTCGCGCCCGACGCCCCGTTCGACGAGCGCATCTGCGCGCTGATCGCCGCCTACACCGACGGCCTGCGCGCCCCGCTGCGCGACGGCGGCTTCGATGTCGTCCACGCCCAGGACTGCCTGTCGGCCAACGCAGCGCTGAACCTGCGCGACGAGGGCGTGATCGGCGCGGTCGTGCGCACCGTGCACCACGTCGACGACTTCACCTCGCCGTCGCTGATCGCCTGCCAGCAGCGCTCGATCGCGGGCCCCGACCACGTCCTGTGCGTCTCCGAGCCGTGGATCGCGCGGCTGCGCGCAGAGTTCGGCGTCGAGGCCGAGCTCGTCGCCAACGGGGTCGACGCCGAGCGCTTCCGCCCCGCGCGCGACGAGGGCGAGCGCGCCGCCGCGCGCGACGCGGCCGGCCTGGACGGCGACGAGCTGGCGATCCTGACCGTCGGCGGGATCGAGCCGCGCAAGGGCTCGCTGACGCTGCTGCGCGCGTTCGCCGCCGCGCGGACCGCGCTGCCCGAGCGCCACCCCGTCCTGCTCGTCGCCGGCGGCGCGACGCTGTTCGACCATCGCGACGAGATCGGGCGCTTCGACGCGCTGCGCGAGGAGCTCGATCTCGACGGCGACGTGCGCGTGCTCGGGCCCGTCACCGACGGGCAGCTCGAGAGCCTGTACCGCGCGGCCGACCTCTTCGCGCTGCCGTCGGTCAAGGAGGGCTTCGGCCTCGCCGTGCTCGAGGCGCTGGCCGCCGGGCTGCCCGCGGTCGTCTCCGACATCGACGTGTTCCGCACGTTCCTGGCCGACGGCGAGAGCGCGCTGATGGCCCCTGTCGGCGACGACAGCGCGCTGGCCGCGGCGCTCGTCCGCGCGGCCGAGAGCGCCGAGCTGGCCGCGCGCCTGCGCGCCGGCGGGCGCGAGGTGGCGGCACGGCACGGCTGGGACCGCGCGGCCGCGGCCCACGAGGCGGCCTACGAGCGCTTCCTGGCCGGCTGATGGCGCTCGAGGTCGTGGCCACCTGGAGGGGCGGCTTCGCGACGGACGTCGAGGCGCGCGGGCACCAGGTCCGCGTCGACGAGCCCGCGAGCGCCGGCGGCACCGACACCGGCATGATGCCCACCGAGCTCTTCTGTGCCGCGCTGGCGAGCTGCTTCTGCCTGGCCGTGGGCTTCGCGGCCGGCAAGCGCGACCTCGACGTTCCCGGGCTCCGCGTCACTGTCACGGCCGAGCGCGTCGAGGGCGAGCTGCGCTACGAGCACTTCGTCGTCGCGACCGAGGCGGCTGTCGAGCCAGACCTCCTCGCGCGCCTGGTGGAGCGTGCGCGACCGTTCTGCTGGATCTCCAACACCCTGGCGAGCGGCGTGGTCGTGGAGTATGTTCACGCTACTACCGTCAACGAGGATTTCCGAAAGTAGATGGCCCTCGAGAACGTCGCCGAGCTCAGCGAGGTGCTCGCCGAGCGCGCCCGCCTCGGGCGCGTGTTCGCTCGCCACGCCTACGGCATGCGCGCATGGGTCGACCTGTTCTCGGCGCGCGTGCCGTTCGTGACGGACCCCGACGCCAAGGCGCTGCTGGCGCAGCTCGTGGCCGACAACGCCCGCCACATGCTGCTGTTCCGCGAGCGCGCGGCGGCGCACGGCGTCGACCCCGACGCCTACGCGTGCCCGCCCGAGGGCGAGGCGATCTACGAGCGCATCTCCGAGCTCGACGGCCTCGACGAGCTGGCCGGCTACGCGCTGGGCTCGCTGGACCACTTCACCGAGCTGCTCGCCGTCTACCGCGACGCGGCCGACGGCGAGGATCGCGCCGCGATCGACGACGTCACCGCCGACGTGCGCCGCATGCGCGCCGCGCTCGCCCCGCTGGCCGGCGCCGACGGCGAGCGCCGCGCCGCCGAGGCCCACGAGCTCTACCGCGTCCGCGAGCTCGTCGAGACCCCGCGCTACGCGCATGCCGGCTGAGGCCGCGCTGCCGACCTTCGCCGACCTGCAGCGCGAGCTGTCGCCGATCTCCCCGCGCGCCTGGCGCTTCGCCGCGCTGCGCGCGGGCTCGCGCGCCGGCGCGCTGCTCAGCGACGGCCTGCGCATCGGCTACCGCCACGGCTTCGACTCCGGCCCCTTCATGGCCCACGTCTACGCCAACCGCCCGTCGGGCCGCACGCCGCTCGGCCGCGCGATCGACCGCCGCCTGCTGCGCCGGCGCACGTGCGTCGCCTTCCGCGACATCCGCGCGCTCGCCGAGCGCGCGGTGCTCGACGCGCTGCGAGCCGAGCGCACGCGCACCCCGCTCGTCGCCGACCTCGCCGCCGGCCCCGCGCCCTACCTGCTGACCGCGCTCACCCGCCACCCGCGCGCCCGCGCGATCGTCGCCGACGCCGACCCCGACGCGCTCGACCAGGCGCGCCACGCCGCCGAAGCGCTCGGCCTCGGCGAGCGCGTGACCTTCGTGCGCGCCGACGCCTTCGACCGCGACGCGCTCGAGGCGCTGCGCCCCTCGCCCGACGTGGTCGTCGAGCTCGGCCTGTACGGCATCTACCACGACGACGCGCTCATCGAGCGCCACCTGCACGACCTCGCGACGCTCGTCGGCCCGCACCAGATCGTCTTCAACGTGCAGACGCGCAACCCGGAGATCGAGCACATCGCGCGCGTGTGGGTCAACCACGAGGGCGGGCGCTGCGTGTGGCGGCTGCGGCCGGTCGAGCAGCTGCTCGAGTGGGCCAGCGCGGCCGGCTACGAGCCGACCGCCGTCGAGGCCGATCGCTTCGGCATCTACCGCGTCGTGCGCCTCGTGCGCGAGGACGAGGCCGCATGAGCAGCGTGCTGACGTGGACCTCGCCGGCCGCGGCGCGCGCGGCGATCGGCTCGCGGCGCCTGGCGGCGCTGCAGGCCAGCCACCACGCGATGTGGAACTACGTCACCTACCGCGACGCCATCGCGCTTGTCGGCCCCGACCCCGACGAGCTCTATCCCGAAGGCACGACGCGGCTGCCCGCCGACTGGGCCGACCTCGGCTGGCTGACCTGCTTCCACGGGCCGCCCGCGTCGGCCGTCGAGGCGATGCGCGCCGCGCTGGCAGCCCGACGCGCTCGACGTCTACCCGCCCGACCTCATCGAGCCGCTGCGCGAGGAGGCGGCGCTCGCCCTCGGCCGCGCGCGCGACGGCGACTTCGAGGTGATCGGCACCGAGGGCGCGCAGGCCGGCCTGACGCTGGCGCTGCTGGCCGCCACCGACCCGGGCGACGAGGTCGTCCTCGGCGACCCCGGCTACTTCCACCTGCCCTCGGCGGTGCTCGCCGCCGGCGGCGTCCCCGTCACCGTGCCGATCGGCCCCGCCAACGGCTACCGCCTGGACCCCGACGCCGTCGCGGCGGCGATCACGCCGCGCACGCGCGCGATCTGCCTCGTCGACCCGAGCAACCCCTACGGCACCGTCGCGATCGCCGACGAGGTCGCCGCCCTCACCGCGCTGGCCGAGCGCCACGGGCTCCTGCTGATCCACGACGTCACGCACTCGCTGCTGGCCATCGATCCCGACGCGCCGCCGTCGCGCCGCCGGCCGGCGAGCACGCGGTGGCGACGTTCTCGATCTCGCACTGCTTCGGCATGGCCGGCGCGCGCCTGGGCTTCCTCGCCGGGCCGCCCGCGCTGATGCGCGGCTGCCTGCAGCTCAAGGCGGCGGTCACGCGGCTGAACACGAACCTCGTCTCCCAGCGCGGTGCGCTCGCCGCGCTGCGCGACGGCGGCTACCGCGAGAGCGCGCAGGCGGCGATCCGCGAGAACCTCGCCCGGCTGGAGCAGACGCTCGCGCCGCGCCGGCGGGCCCGAGCTGGCGATCCGCCCGCTGCGCGGCCTGGCCTGCGCGCTGGAGCTCGACGACGACCTCGGCCCGACCGCGCAGGAGCTGATGGTCGCGCTGTTCGCGCGGCGCGTCGCCGTCTACCCGGGCGACGGCCTCGGCGACGTCCGCGCGGCGACGACGCTGCGGCTGAACCTCTCGGCGCCGCCGTGGGCGATGGAGCACCTCGACGCCGTGCTCGGCGAGGCGCTGGCCGAGGCGGCCGCGGGCCGCTGGCGCGAGCCGGTGGCGGAGCTGCTCGACGGCAAGGGGACGGCCCGCGCCGCGCGCCTGGCGCAGCGGGTGCGCCGATGAACGCGAGCGCGCTCCTCGTCGAGCACGGCTCGCCGCTGTGGCTCGTCGACGTCGACCGCGTGCGCGCCCGCCTGCGCGACTTTCGCGAGGCGTGGGAGGCGGCGTGGCCCGACGTGACGGTCGCCTACTCCTACAAGACCAACCGCCTGCCGGCGATCCTGCGCGCGCTGGCCGACGAGGGCGCCGGCCACGAGGTCGTCTGCGAGGCCGAGTACGCGCTGGCGCGCGACGCGGTCGGCGCCGCGGGGCCTGACATCGTTGTCAACGGGCCGGCGAAGCCGGCCGTGCTGCTCGGGCGCGCGGCGGCCGACGGCGCGCTCGTGATCGTCGACGGCGCCGACGAGCTCGAGCGCCTCGCCGTGGCCGGCGGGCGGCGTGTCGGCCTGCGCGTCGCCCTGCCCGGCATCGGCGTCGAGCCGACGCGCTTCGGGATCGCGCCGGAGGACGTGCCGGCCGCGGTCGGCCGCGCGCGGGCGCTCGGCCTGCACGTCGAGGCGCTCGGCGCGCACCTCGTCTCCACCGGCTTCGAGCGCCCGCTGGCGACCGCCCGCCGGCTGGGCGCCGCGATCACCGTGCGCTGGCCGCCGGCACCCGGCGGGCACGCGCGCGCGGCCGACCGCCTCGGGCGCCTCGCGCGCGAGCTCGGGATCGAGGTGGTCGACCTCGGCGGCGGCTTCCCCGCCGCGCCGGCAGTCGCCGCCCACGCCGGCGCTGTGGCGCGCGCGCTGCGCGAGGCCGGCTTCGCCGGGCGCCTGCTGCTCGAGCCGGGGCGCGCGCTGGTCACCGACGCGGTCGATCTCGCCTGCACCGTCGTCGCGGTCAAGCGCCTGGCCGACGGCACGCGCTGCGTCGTCGTCGACGCCGGCACCAACCTGCTGCCGGGCACGCTGTGGGCGTGGCCGGAGATCGAGGCGCTCACCGGCGGGCCGGCCGAGCCCGCGCTCGTCAGCGGCCCGCTGTGCCTAAACGTCGACGTGCTGCACCCCGCCGCGCCGCTGCCCGAGGTCGCGGCTGGCGACGCGCTGCTCGTGTGCGCCGTGGGCGCCTACCAGCAGGCGCAGTCGACGCGCTTCGGCGACCTGCAGCCCGCCGTCGTCGCGCGCGAGCACCGGCGCTGGCGGGTGTGCGTGCGCCGTGAGACACTCGAAGACCTGCTCGCCCGCGACACCGACGCGGCCCTCGCCGCGGCGCCGGGCGGCCGAGAGGAAGGATCTCCATGAGCGAACGGCTCATCGTCATCGGCGGCGCCGGCGCCGGCATCTCCGCCGCCACCACCGCCAAGCGCGTCGACCCGAGCCTGCGGGTCTCGCTCTACACCGAGTTCGAGGACATCGCCTACTCCCCGTGCGGCATCCCGTTCGTCATGGGCGGCGAGATCCCGCGCTTCGAGGACCTCTTCCTCTCCACCGTCGAGCGCTACGTCGCCGACGGCCTCGACATGCGCATGGAGACCGTCGTCACCGAGATCGACCTCGATCGCGGCACGATCACTGCCCGCAACCAGCACGAGGGGTTCGACAAGCTCATCGTCTGCACGGGCTTCGTCTGGGAGAAGCCCGACGTGCCCGGCGCCAACCTCGAGGGCCTGCACTACATCAAGAACATCCGCAAGGCGATGGAGTTCGACAAGCTCCTGGAGGCCGTCAAGACCGTCGCTGTCGTGGGCGCCACGCCGCTGGGCGTCGAGATGGCCGGCAACCTCGGCCAGCGCGGCCTGGAGGTGCACTTCATCGACGAGGGGCCGTGGGTCCTGCACGAGGTGCTCGACCCCGACGTCGCCGAGCCCGTCCACGAGTCGCTGACCAAGCGCGGCGTGACGCTGCACCTCGGCACGGCGGTCGAGGCGTTCGTCGGCGACGAGCGCGTGCGCTCCGTGGCCACCTCGAAGGGCGAGATCGCCTGCGACGTCGTGATCGTCTGCCTGCACAAGATGCCGAACACCGCGCTGGCGACCGCCGCCGGGCTGCACGTCGGGACGACCGGCGGACTGATCGTCGACGACCACATGCGCACGACCGCCGATCGGGTGTGGGCGGCGGGCGACGTGATCGAGGTCCCGCACGGGCTGACGATGGTCCCGATCCGCGGCTTGACCGGCTCGCACGCCTACTCGCAGGGCCGCACGGCCGGCGCTAACGCGGCCGGCGACGACCGCACCTACGACCCGGTCTGGGTCCCGTGGGGGCTCGTCGCCGGCGACTACACGATCGGCGGCTTCTCGCTCGGCGAGACGCTGGCCAGCGCGATGGGGGTGCCCTACGTGCTGGCCAAGGGCGTCGGCGTCTCGCGCGCCCGCTACTTCCCGGGCGCGACCAAGACGCACGTCAAGCTGCTCGCCGAGCCCGGCACGCTGCGGCTGATAGGCGGCCAGATCCACGGCGGCGAGGGCGTCAAGGAGCGCTCCGACTTCCTCGCCTTCGCGGCCAAGCGCGGCGCGACGCTCGAGGACCTCGCGTGGATGGAGAACATCTACTCGCCGCCGATCGGCGCGCTGTTCGAGCCGATTGCGATCGCCGCGCAGAACGGCCTGGCCGAGCTGCGCCAGGCGGCGACCGCGACACCGGCCGCGCCCGCGCAGGCCCCGTCGCCGGCGGTGCCCGCGTGAGTGCCCTCGCCGACGCCCAGCAGCGCCTGCGCGAGCGCGCCGAGCACCATCTGCGCGTCGCCGCGATGGAGGACCTGCGCGCGCGCCACCCGCAGGCGACCACCGCGCCGTACCGCACGCGCGGCGACTGGTTCTGGCGGCTGGTCTTCGTGCCGCTGTACCGGCGCGTGCCGTGGGAGGTCAAGCAGCGCGCGATGCGCGCGCTGCGGATGACGGCCGAGGGCCACGGCTGGACGCCGCCGGCGCGGCGCCCCGGCCAGCCGTGGCGCCCGCCTCAGCGGTAGCGCTTGACGACCTCGCGGAAGGCCCTGGCGGCGGGCTTGTCGACGACGCTGCCGTCGGCGCGCTGCGTGCGCAGGCCCGAGTAGTCGAACGAGTTGGGCGAGTCGCGGTCGGTGGTGACCCACGTGTACCAGTAGATGCGCTGCAGGCGCAGGGCGTGGCGGGCGCGCACGAACAGGCGATAGGCCTGCAGCAGCTTCCGGGCCTGCCCGGCCTCGGTGGTCTCCCAGTTCTGGGTCAGCTTCTTCTTCTTGCCCTTGGCCGACGACCACGTCAGCTCGGTCAGCCAGATCGGCTTGCCGCGCGCGCCGTGCCTGTCGAGCACCGCGCGGTTGAGCGCGACGATCTTCACGCTGTTGGACGGCCGCCCGCTGAACGGGTGCACGGCGGCGACGTCGAAGCGCAGCTTCCTTTCGCCCTTCTCGAACAGCCGCCTGAGGTCGCGCCAGGAGAAGTTCGCAAGGCCGGCCATGACGACGGTCGCCTTGGGGTCGGCCTGCTTGATCGCCTGGTAGGCGGAGCTCAGCAGCCGCGCGTAGCCGCGCATGAACGGCTGCTGGGTCCAGTAGACGGCGATGTTGGGCTCGTTCCAGACCTGCCAGGCGCGGACCGGCCGCGGGGCGACCTCCGGGTGCGCTCGCCAGAGCTCCCCGCCGGGGCCGTAGCGGGCGACCAGCACCTTGGCGAAGGCGGCGTAGTCGCCGGGGTCGCGCGGCGGCGAGAAGACGCTGCCGGGCTGCTCGGCGGCCCACGCGGGCGCGCGGACGATCAGCGCGAGCACGTCGATCCCGGCGCGCGCGGCCGCCAGCACCTTGCGATCGGTGAGCGCGAAGTCGTACTGGCCCTTCTGGCGCTCGACGAGGTCCCACGCGACCTCCATGCGCTCGGTGCCGACGCCGTCGCGGCGCATCGCGGCCGACTCGGCGTCGAGCGCGAAGGCCGGGTCGTCGAGCGGCCCGTTGGCCATCACGCCGAAGAAGTCGCGGGGTACGCCCGCGTCCGCGACCGCCGGCAGGCAGAGCGCGGCGACGAGGGCGATGAGCACCGCGCGACGCATCGGGGAAGCCTAGGCGTTGTCCGCCGGTTGCCGCGTCGCTGCTCTACGCGCGGCCGCCGCGGCGCCGCATTTTCAGGGCAACGAGGGGTGCGGCCTCTCCGCGGGCGCTGGCGCCCGCGAGGGTCGCCGCGCGCGGTGTCTGCGCCGAGGCAACACACACGGCCGCGCCCCGTCGGGCGAAGCGGCCGCGCCGCGCGGGGTGAACGGATCGCGCCCGGCGAGCGGGCCGCCCGCGGAGCAACGCGCGCGACGAGGCACGACGCCACGGCAGCGCCACCACAGCGGCTTCTCCCCCTCATTGCCCCGGCCACGAACCGCCGCCAAACCCGAGCGGACCACCAGGACACGTCACGTCGCGCGAAGATGCGCAGCCATGCGCGTCATCAGCCTCGAGGACCACTTCTGGACGCCCGCGATCGCCGAGGCGATCGGCGCCCTGCGCAACCCCGACACCGAGACAGGCGGGCCGCTGGCGGCCAACCTCGAGGACCTCGGCGAGCGGCGGCTGGCCGCGATGGACGCGGCCGGCATCGACGTGCAGGTGATCAGCCACACGACGCCGGGCGTGCAGCACCTCGACGCCGGCACCGCGATCCCGCTCGCGCGCGCGGCCAACGACACGCTCGCCGCTGCCGTCGCGGCGCACCCCGATCGCTTCGCGGGCTTCGCGACCCTGCCGACCTCCGCGCCGCAGGCCGCCGCCGACGAGCTCGAGCGCGCGGTCACCGAGCTGGGCTTCAGGGGCGCGATGATCAACGGCCACACGAACGGTCGCTTCCTCGACGATCGCGCCTTCGACGTGCTCCTCGCACGCGCCGTGCGCCTCCGCGTCCCGCTCTACCTGCACCCCGCCGAGCCGGTGCCCGCCGTGCGCGACGCCTACTACGAGGGCTTCGATCCGGCCGTCAGCTGGTTCCTCAGCGCCGCCGCCTTCGGCTGGCACGCCGAGACCGGCCTGCACGTGCTGCGGATGGTCCTCGGCGGCGTCTTCGATCGCCATCCCGAGCTGTCGCTCGTGATCGGGCACATGGGCGAGATGCTGCCGTTCATGCTCCAGCGCGTCGACGACAACCTGCCGCCGAAGGTCACGGGCCTCGACCGCCTGCCGTCCGAGTACGTGCTCGCCAACGTCCACATCACGACCAGCGGGCTGTTCAGCGTGCCGCCGCTGTTGTGCGCGCTGATGGTCTTCGGCGTCGAGCGCGTGCTGTTCTCCGTCGACTGGCCCTACGCGCCCAACGACGCCGGGCGCCGGCTGCTCGACACCGCGCCGCTGAGCCCGGGCGACCTCGAGCTGATCGCGCACGGCAACGCCGAGCGGGTGCTGGGCCTGTAGGCGTACGCGATTTCGCGCGTGGTGTCGTGTCTCTTGTTCGTCCGCGCGGCCGTAGCTGCTCTGCGCGGCCAAGGCACCGAGGGGGAGAAGCCGCTTGTGGTCGCGCCACCGTGCCGTCGCGCCTCGTCGCGGGCGGCTGCGCAGAGGGGCGCGCGCGTTCGTGCAGGGCGCGCGTGTTCCGGAACACCTGTCAGAGCGCTCTTCTGAACCGTCCTGGATAGGGGGCGTATGAGCCCTCTGCTCAGGACAGTTCGCAAGGGCGCCCACGGCGGCCGGGGCGAAAGTGTTGTGAAAGACGCACGCGGGCCGCCCGCGTAGCCGGCGTGCGGCCCGCGCGGAAGAGACGCCACGACGAGGCACGACGCCACGGCCGGCGCCACCACAACGGCTTCTCCCCCCTCATTGCCCTGGCCACGGACCGCCGCCATCTAGGCGTAGACGGCTTCGCGCGCCAGGATCGAGGCGAGCGCGCGCGACAGGGCGTCGCGCTCGAACGCGCCGGCCGACCGCCACCCGACGATGCCGTCCGGCCGCACCAGGGACGCGCCCCCGGGCGCGATGCCGTAGGCCTCGGCGAACCCGTCGGCGTCGATGACGTGCGCCTGCACTCCGGGCGGCGCCCACTCGTCGGCACCCGGGCCGGCGGCGCGCAGCAGGACGAACGAGCGGCCGAAGAGGTCGATCGTCGACCGGTCGTCGCCGAGCGCGACGTGCGGCGCGCGCGATCCCGGCCGCCCGCGGACGAGCGACGGGTCCATGTGCAGCGCGCCGTCGTCGGGCCCTTCGTCGGCGATCACCGCGCTGGATCGCATGACGAGCCCGAGCTCCATCTCCAGGTCGGCGACGAACGGCTCGACGTCGTCGGTGCCGCGCTCGGGCACGACGCGCGTGGCGTACCGGTTGTAGGCCTGCTCGACCGTCAACCGCGACAGCGGCCGGCGCTCGGCGTCGTAGGTCTCGAGCAGCGCCGGGCCCGCCTCGCCCTTGATGACGGCGGCGAGCTTCCACGCCAGGTTGCGGGCGTCCAGCACCCCGGCGTTGCCGCCGAACCCGCCGTTGGGCGGGACGACGTGCGCCGCGTCGCCGGCGAGGAAGACGCGCCCCTCGCTCATGCGGGTGGCGAAGTTCGATTCGGCCCGCCAGTGCGCGACGTCGATGATCTCCGCCGGCACGTCGGGCGTGCCGATCGCGGCCTGGAGCAGCTCCATGGCGCGCTCCTCGGTGAGGCCGTCGCTGACGCTGACCGCCTCGTCCGTGGTGACGTCCTCCCCCACCGTGTTGATGACGAGAAACCCGGTGCCGCCGCTGCGGTCGAGGCGGAAGAAGCCGCGCAGCGCCGGGTTGTGGACATAGATGACGCCCTGGTTGCGGTCGCGCAGCAACGGGGCGCAGTCGGCGCGGAAGTAGATCGTGATGCTGCGCGACAGCTCGCCGTAGCCCTCCATGCCGATCCCGAGCCGCGCCCGCGTCGGGCTGCGGTTGCCGTCGGCGGCCACGACGTAGCGGGCGCGGACCGCGCGCTCGCCGCCACCGTCGAGGTCGCGCAGCGTGACGGTCACGGCGTCGTGGTCCTGCTCGAGGCCGACGACCTCGGCGCGGTTGATCACCGTCGCGCCCAGCTCGACCGCCTTCTCGCGCAGGATCGGCTCGAGCGCGTCCTGGTTGATGAAGACGCGGAGCGTCGGGCTGAACCCGGCGACGCCCTCGTTGAGCTCCTTGACGTAGGTGGCGATCTCGCGCCCGGCGAGCGACTCGACCGAGATGATCCCGCCGGTCGGGTGGTACGTCTTCAGCGACGTGGCGCGGACCGTGTCCTCCAGGCCGACCTGGCGCACCATCTCCATCGTCCCGAGCTGGAAGTGCCCGGCGCGCGGATGGATCGCCGTGCCCGCGTGGCGCTCGACCGACAGCGACGGCACGCCGTGCTGGCCGAGCAGCATCGCCGTCGTGAGCCCCACCAGGCTCCCGCCGACGATGAGGACCGGAATCTCGTCGTTGGTCATCGCGGCGACCACCGTAGGTCGACGCGACAGCATGTGGCAACTGAATCTCGTGATGGGCAGGATTCACGTTGGCAATGGACCTCGGCGGACTCGACCTCAACCTCCTCGTGGCGCTGGACGCCCTGCTCAGCGAGCGCAACGTCACGCGCGCGGCCCAGCGCGTCGGGCTCAGCCAGCCCGGGATGAGCAACGCCCTCGCGCGCCTGCGCAAGCAGTGCGGCGATCCGCTGCTCGTCCGGCGCGGTGCGGCGCTCGTCCCGACCCCACGCGCCGAAGCCCTCGCCGGCCCGGTCCGGGAGGCGCTCGCGCTCATCCGCGCCGCGGTCGAGGACGCGCCCCGCTTCGACCCTGCGCGCGACCGGCGGTCGTTCCGCGTGAGCTGCTCGGACTACAGCGTCCTCATGGTCATCGGCCCGCTCGTCCGCCGCTTGGCGGCCGATGCGCCCGGCGTCGCGGTGGAGGTCCTCCCGCGCCTGGCGGACGCCGAGCACGCGCTGCGCGACGCCGACGTCGACCTCGTCATCGAGCCGACCGAGATCATGGGCAAGACCGACCTCCCCGGCGTGCGCCTGTGGGAGGACCGCTGGGTGTGCTGCGTCTGGGAGGCCAACGCGCGCGTCGGCGAACGGATGACGTTCGACGACTTCACGTCGCTCGGGCACATCATCTACTCCATGGGCGGCGGCGGGCAGCCGGTCGCGCTGCCGGACCTCGCCCTCAACCGGCTCGGCGTGCCACGGCGCATCGAGTTCAGCGTCGAGAGCTTCCTGCTGGCCCCGTTCCTCCTGCAGGGGACCGACCTCGTGGCGCTCGTCCCCGCGCGCGCCGAGGCCTTCCTGCGCCGCACCGGATCCATCCGCCTGCTCGAGGCGCCCGTCCACCTGCCGACCTTCGTCGAGACGCTGTGGTGGCACGCGCGGGCGACCGCCGACCCGGCCCACGCCTGGCTGCGCGCGCGGATCGAGGATGTCGCGGCCGATCTCGCGACGTGACGCTAGCCGCCGGCGGCGGCGTAGACCTCGTCGAGCAGCGCTTCGCGGTCGGGCAGGTCGTAGTGCTCGGCGAGGTAGCGATCGGTCTCGTCGCGCGGCGTGCCGGAGAGCGCCATGTCGAGCGCGACGATGCGCGCGGCGGCGGCGTCGCCGTTCGTGGCCGCGGGCGGCGGCACGGGCTCGGGCTCCGGCTCCGGCGCGGCGGGCTCGGGCTCCGGCGCGGCGGGCCCCTCCCGCTCCGCCGCCGGCGCCGCGGTCGCCAGCTCCGCGGTCCCCGCCTGCAGCGACACGAGGTCGTCGTGCAGGCGCTGGACGTTGGCGCGCAGATCGATCCCGACCTGCGTGACGTCGCGCTCCATCTGCTCGATCCGGGCGCGCAGGCGGTCGGCGGCCTCGGTCACGCGCGCGACGTGCTCGCGCGCCTCGGCCTGCGCCGACTCGCGGATCTCCTGGGCGCCGCGCTCGGCGGCCTGCACGATCGCCTTGACCTGCTCGCCGGCCTGCTGGGACAGCGTCGCCGGCTCGGCCGCGCGGCGCTGCAGCGCCTCGACCTCGGTGGCGAGCTGGTCGAGGTGGGCGTCGACCGCCGCCGGGTCGTAGCCGCGGCGGTGGCTCGGGAAGTCGCGCCGGACGATGGACTGGCGATCGAGGGCCACGGTGGCGCTCAGCCTAACGCGTATTCGCCCGCCACCCGTCGGATCAGCCCGTCGCGCAAGAGGCCCTGCAGAGCGGGCTCGAGGCGCTCGGCGGCGATGTCGCCGGGCAGCCCCTCCCCCGCCGCCAGCGCGGCGACGACGCGGCCGCGCACCCAGCGGTTGGACTCCTCGATGCTTCTCTGCACTGCTGTTCTCAGCCACCAACTCTTCCACCCCGCGGACAGCGCTCGCCTATGTCCGCGTGAGCTCCGACCGCGACCGCGAGCAGACGATCAAGTCGCCTGTGATGCAGCGCCGCGCGATCCAGCGTTGGGCCGACCACAACGGCGTGACGATCGTCGGCGAGCACGAGGACCGCAACCGCTCCGGCGGCCTCGTCACGCGCCGCGGCCTCGACGAGGCGCTCGCCCGCGTGCCGCACGAGGCCGAGGGCCTCGTCGTATACAAGTCCGCACGCTGGATGCGCAACATGCACGGCGGGCTGAACATGCTCAAGGAGCTCGAGGGCCGCGGCGCCTGGATCGCGGCGTCGGACGGCTCGATCGACCTGAGCACCGCCCGCGCCCGCAAGCAGACCCGCGCGAACATGAACGAGGACGAGTACTACATCGACGAGCTCAAGGAGATCGCCGGCCTCGTACACGACCGCACGATCAACGACGACGGCCGCCACATGGGACCGGCCGCCTTCGGCTACCTGCGCGACGAGCGCGACGGCCGGCTCGTCCTCGACGAGGAGCGCCATCCGGTCGTGCTCGAGATCCTCACGCGCCGCGCGGGCGGCACGGGTTGGGCCGAGCTCGAGCGCGACCTCCGCGACCGCGACGTCCGCGACGTCCACGGCCGGTTCCTGACGGCGCAGCGGATCACGAACATCGTCAAGCGCCGCACCTACCTTGGCGAGGCGTTCCACGGCGGCCGCGCGCTCCCCGGTGCGCATCCCGCGATCCCGGGTGTCGACGAGGTCCTCTGGGCGGCCGCGAACCGCGTCGCGCCCAAGGTCGCGTCGCCGCGCGCCGGCTCGAGTCCCGATCTGCTCGTCGGCATGTGTCGCTGCGCCGGATGCAGCTACGGGCTCGGCTCGAGTCGCCAGCGCACGGCTCCTACGCGCGCGCCTGCCGCACGCTGCGCACCGCGGGCGGCCGCACCGCGTCGCACGAGTGCCCCGAGCCCGCGAAGCTCTCCGGCGCTGAGAACCTCGAGCTCGAGGAGCTCGTCTGGGACCGTGCCGTGGAGATCGCGCGGTCCGTCCGGGCCAAGCGCCGCGACGACGACGGCGGCAAGGCCGCGGGCGAGGCGATGATCGCCGAGGCGCACGCCGCGAAGGACGAGCTCGCGTCGCTCGACGCGATGCGCCGACTCGGCGCCGAGCGCTACGCGTCGATGCTTGCCGAGGCCGACGCGCTCGAGGCCGAGGGCCTGGCGCTCGTCCACGCCGCGAAGCCGAGCCCGGGCGGCGACGCGGAGGCACTCCTCGAGGGCGACCGTGGCCGGTACTCGCTCGAGGAGCAGCGCGTGGCGCTACGCGGCACCGTCCAGGCCGTCTTCGTCCGGAGCGGCGACGGGCCGCTCGCCGACCGCGTCGACGTCGTCGGCCACGACGTCGAGCTCGGCGTTCCCACGCCCGGGCGCCGCGGCGTCGCTCGGCGCTGGATCGGGCTCGTCTAGCACGACGGGGGTCCACTTGCCGCCGTACTCGCGCTCGGCGTGGCGGGCCAGCATGCGCGCGACCTGTTCGAGGCCGCGCCGCTTGGCCGGATGCATCATCCCTCCCACCACCCGAAGCCCGGACGAGGGGGATCCTCCGCGAGCTTGAGCCCGCGCACCTCGAGCGCCTCGGTGACTCTGCCGAGCGACGTCTCGCCGAAGTTCGGGATCCCCTTCAACGCGGCGCGGACTGCAGGACGAGCTTGTCGACGGTGGTGATGCCCGCGCGCCTGAGGCAGTTGTACGAGCGCACGTCGAGCTCGAGCTCCTCGAGCGGAACGCCTCCGTTCTGCGCGGCGCTGCGAGCCGCCGCTCGTGGTCGGCGACGAGCCGGCGCTCGAGCTCGCGGAGCCGTCGCTCGTGGTCGGCGACGAGCCAGCGCAGCGCCTCGCGGGCCTTCGCAACATCCTCGACGCGGGCCACCACCGTCTCGAATGCCCGCATCTCGATCTGGCGGGCACGCTCGCGCGTGATGTTGAACGTCCGCCCGATCTCGTCGAGCGAGCGCACCGGCTCGCCGTTGAGCCCGTAGCGCAGCTCCAGGACGTGCCGCTCGCGGTAGGAGAGGCTCGCGAGCGCCTCGCGCAGCGCCTCCGGTTCCTGCAGACGGCGCAGCTGTTGGACGCGCCGCGCCACGCTCGGGTGAGTGAGTCTTTGCTGTGGGTTGGTCATGCGAGATCCCTCCTCTCGCGATCGGGGTTGTCGTTGGAGGGCGTCGCCCCCCAGGCGCCCTCGTCCTGCTGCCGGCGCCAGCGCTCCACGTAGGCGTCGATGTCGTCGGCCTGGTCGTTGGAGGTCGCCGCCGCGTTTTCGTCGGAAGGGGCTAGGGGACCAGGACCCAGCGGGACTGAAGTCTTCGCCCGATCACCTTTCGGTCCCGCTGGGTCCCGGTTTGCTGGACCCTGTGCGAAGTGTTCGGTCGTCCACCACCACTGAGCCGGACGGCCACCGGTCGGGACCATCTGACTGGCGGCCAGGCGCCGCTCGGCGAGGTATCCGAGTGCCTCGTCGACGGCCGCGGAGTCCTTGTCGTGGGAGAACAGGTCGCGCACGCCGGTGCGGCTCAGTCCGGTCATGCCTGCGCTGTAGAGCGCCTCGAGGATCTTCTCGGCGTCGGTGTTGCCGAGCCTCCCCTCCCAGACCCAGGCGACCGACCGCTCGCAGTACTCCCACACCGCGAGCGCGGCCTCGAGGTGCTCGAGGCGGACGTCGCGGGCGCGGTCGGCGACGGCGTAGATCAGTGCCAGACGCAGGACGTGCGCCTCGGCGCGAGCAGTGAGCGCCCCGACGATGCCAGTCGTGTCGTCTGAGACGGAGGCGTAGAACACGAGCCAGCGCCGGTAGGCCGATGCTGACCACGACATCGCCGGTTCGCACTCGCGCGCCCAGGCGATACCGGCGGCGAGCTCTGAGGCGTGCGGCGCGAGCTCGTCGTCGGTGATGACGGTGTGTGGCAGTCGTCGCGCGCGTCGGGTGGCGCAGTACAGGAACCTGTTCCCCCAGCCGTTGCACGCGTCGAGCGCGTCGAGGCGAGCGCGGAGCTCCTCGCGGGTGACATGGCCGTTGATCGAGATGTGCGCGTTGGTTGCCTTCATCGGGCTGTTCTTGTTGGACACCTCGCCCCAGCCCTGGTCGTAGAACGTCCGCAGCCGCTCGGAGAGCGTGTTGCCGTCGCGGCCGGCGACCTTGAAGACGGCCGATAGCTCGCCCTCGTCGAAGACGCGGCGCTTGTCGCCGACGCCGACGTCGTCCATGTCGTCGATGTAGCCGTCGTCGTCGATCTCGTGGGTGAGGTCGAGGTCGGCCTTCTCCGCTTTGCTCGCCTTGCGCCGCTTGATATGCGGGTCGCGGACGGCGGCGACGATCCCCTCGCCGCTGGTGGCGCCGCCGGTGATGCCGTTCTCGGCCCAGGCGGGGTCGGTCATGCGCACGAGGTCAACGGCGACGTCGCGCGTCGAGCCCTTGCGTGACCGGCTGGTCTCGCCGGCCAGCGCGGCGTACTCGTTCGCGTAGTGGCGGGTCCGGCCGACCTGGAAGTAGGCAGTACGACCAATCGCGCTGCCGTAGAAGACCAACGCCTCGACGAGCAGCGCCTCGCGCACGGCCTCGACGTTGGCCTCGAGCGCGAGGACAGCCCTCCCGATGGGGCCGGTGAACGCGGCGTCGGCCATGGGTGCGGGGAATCTCATACCGAGGCCTCCTGCGCGTCGACCGCCCACTCGGCGATCGCCTCGAGCTCGGCGCGGTCGTCCTTCGGCGGATCGCCGAGCACCCGGTCAGTGACAGCGAGCGCGGCGACGATCGCCTCGACCGGGAAGCCGTTGCGGGCCATCGACCGCGCACCGGCGACGTAGCTCTCGTGCCGCCAGTTGGGGCGCAGGCACCCCGGCAGCGGGAGGTAGCGCCGGCCCCCCGGATCGGCCTCACGGACGAGCTGGGGCACCCACGCGGGGAGCGGCGCGAGCGCTGCCTCGTTCGGGCTGATCTCCCACTCGCGCCCGTCACTCGGCGGGCATGCCATCACGTAGCGCCCCGCCCGCAACTGCACGCCCTCGCGGAGCTTGTGCGTCGTCGATGTGACCTCGCCGCGCAGAGCGAAGTAGACGTGCAGTCCGCCGGATGGGCTCAGCGCCCGCCAGGTGTCCGCAGGACGCCGAACGTCGCCTCGAGGTCGCGGAGGTCGTCGAGCCCGTGCGTCTCTCCGTGCTCGTCGACATCCAGAGCGCAGAGGCGATCGCCGAGCAGGATGCCGACGCGGCTGCCCTGCCACTGGCCGAACCACCGCTCGAGCTCTTCGTCGCTCGGCGGCTCCGCGAGCCGATCCTTCCAGAGCACGCGCGGGTGCTTGCCAGGGGTGGCACAGCCGGCACCGTTACGACACGAGCACACCCCGGGCGCGAGGTGCCGGTGCAGCGGCAGAACGGCGAGCCCGAAGTGACGGGCAAGCGCCCGGGCGTGCGCCAGCTCGGCGCTCATGCCGCCACCCCCTCGAAGAGCGTGCCTTGCGGCTCCTGCCCGGTGACCCAGGCGCGCAACTCGGCCTCGCTGTGCGCAACCGAGACCGGGACGCCGAGCTCGCCCAGGGCGATCGCCGCCAGCGCGAGCTTGTGCCAGAGCGCCTGCCAGCGCTCGTCGGTCACGTCCGGGCGGCGGTGCAGCACGACCTCCTGCGGCCGCCGCCGCGGCGGCCACGCCTCGAAAAGCGCGGCCGCCAGCCAGGCGGCTTCCGGCGGCGTCGCCCCGCGGAAGGTGAAGTCGCGCGGCAGGCGAGCCAGAGAGCGCAACCGGTCGCGGGGCGGCCGGAGCCGCCCCCCTTCGTCGCGGTCGCCATCATTCGTCCTGCTGGTACTTCGCCAGCCAGTCGTCGTTGTCCGGCAACGGCACGGCCTCCTGGGCGACGATTCGCGCCTCTTCCTCGTACGCGTCGTCCTCCTGTGGGCGGGGCGCGAAGCGCTGTGCGCGCTCGATCTGCGCCTCCTCCTCGCGGGTGGCGAAGCGCTCGCCGGTCGCCGTCTCGTCGGCCAGCTGCTCGACGAACGCCGGCGCCGTCTGCACGGCCGAGACCTTCCAGTTGTGGAAGGTCGTCCCGCCCTTCGTCTGCCGCTCGCCGAGGTAGTGGATGGCGACGACGTCGCCAACGCGCGCCTTCGCCGCGTCCCACTCCCGCTTCAGGACGGTCCCGAACGTGCGCACGATCCACTCGTGGCCGTCGCGCTCGCGCAGCACGACGAGCGCCGCCTCGCCGTAGCCGACGTCGTCGGTCTTGTCGATCCTCACCACCGCGCCGACGATGTGGCGCGGCTGGTCGGGCTCCTGACGCGGCGTCCAGTTGGTCGCCTCGGACATCACGGCCTGCTCGCCTGCTCGTAGGGGTCGTCGGTCATGCCGCGCTCCTGTTCACCGTCAGGGTGGCGAGGCTCACGCCGAGCGCCCGCGAGATGGCCGCGCGCTCGTGCGGGCGGATGGCGCGGCGGCCGTGCTCGATCCGCGAGACGGTCGCCTGCGACAGGCCGGCGTACGTGGCGAGTTCGCCCTGCGAGACGCCGATCTGCTCGCGGCAGTAGCGGACCGCCTCGCCGAGCGCGACCGCGTCGGTGTACTGCGCAAGCGCGCGCTGGGCGGCGCGCTCCGTCATGATGCCCGTACTGCGGGTGGTGGTCCTCGACACGGACCCTTCCCCTCTCTGGGCGGGACTCTCGGGTCCCGCCCTTCGTGTGTCGACCGCGGGTGCGGCCGTCACGGAGGGGTCCCGCTGCACGACGAGCCCGCGCGCGGGCGGGCTCGTGGGGGTGGGTCGCTACTGGAACTGTCGCTGTCGGTGCCGCTGTCGCCCGAGCGGGCGGATGAGCGCGACGACCGACGCTCACGGCTGGCGCCACGCTGGCGCTCGACGAGCGGGGCGCGGCCGGCGGCGACCGGGGCGCGGAGGTACTGCTGTCGCTGGATGTCGGCCTTGATCTCGCGCACGACGACGCGGCTGGACTCCACGGCGGCCGGCGTGACCTGCCTTCGCTCGCGGGCGATCGTCTGGCGCTGCTCGCCGCCCGAGCGGATCGTCTGCACGTCGGCGTCGGTTCCCTCACCGGCGAGGATGCGAGCCTGCGCGGCCTGCATCGCCTCCCACTGCTCGGCGTCGCGTGCCGCAAGCGCCTGCTCGCGCTGCGCGTGCTGATCGAGCACGTACTGCAACAGCGGGTGGACCTCGTCGGCCGTGGCCAACTCCTTGCTTGCGAACCTCCGACGTTGAGCCGTAGCCCAACCGAACGCCGACGACGCTAGGGCGTGAATGGCCGTCCGTCAAGACGAACGCCTCGGGGTTCATTCCGAGGCGTTCGGTGCGCTTGTTCAAGGCGCGGGAGATCCAGTCCGCAAGGACGCGGCCCACGGTAGGGCATGAATGACGAGCGCGCTACTGACCGGCGTTCAGTCGGCCGCGACCACCCGCAGGTGACGCACGCGCTGCGGCGGGCGGCTGGTGTCCGAATGGCGCTGCACGGCACCGATGACCGCCGCATGCTCCGCTTGCACCGTCGCGGCGTCCGTCTGAGTCTGCAACCACGCCAGCAGCACCTCACAGCGTTCGCCCGCGGTCAACGGCGAGGCTTCCAAGCGCTTGTACTCGTTGGTGAAGTCGATGTTCAGCGCCGCCGGCCAGCCGCGCGTCGGCAGCATCAGCGCCGCCCAGCGCAGCCGGTGGAAGACGTGGTCGTAGAAGTAGCGGCCCTCGCCGATGGCCGGGTGGTCGTCGTCCCTACCCACTGTTCCACCGCTTGCGTCGAGCGTCGCGCAGCTGGTCGCGCCCGCGCTTGTCCAGGTGGCCGGTTCGCTCGCGCGGCGGGGCGGTCTCGATCTTCTTCACGGTGGAGATGATGAGCGCCCTGGTCATCCTCACCTCGCGCAGCAACGGGTGGCCCACCTGCTGGCCCTCGCTGCCGGCCACGAGGACGCCCTCGCGGTCGACGCGTCGTTGCAGGCGCTCCGCGGTGTCACGCAGCCGGCACGCCTCCTCCAACAGCGTCAGGTCGTTGACGTCGAGCTTCCACCCGAGCGCGACGCCCTCGTGGACCTCGCGCCACAGCTTCGCCCCGGCGGTGCGCAGCCCCTTCGGCGGCTCGGTCATCGGCTCATTCTCCACCTACCCGAGCGGGATTCAGAACTTCGGCGTTCAGAGATCATCTGAGGCTGCCCCTGCGTGCATCGACGCGCGGGGCCGGGGTTGCGACGGGAGGCCTCCCCGCCCCTTTCCGGTGTATTGCGGACTCTGGGCTTCGGGGTGGGGCGGGGGTATGGCTTCGACGGAGCACGCCCACCCGCAGCGCCAACGTGCGGGGGAGCGGATGGCAGTTTGGGTTTCGCGCACGGGAGCGAACGCCGCGCGGTCGGCTGATCTTGGGAGATACCCGACCTCATCGCGCATCGGGGTCAACGGCGCGATGACACTCGGCGCACAGCAGGCGCGTGTGCTCGAGGCGTGGGACGAGCTGCACGCCGCGCTCGTGGTGAAGCGCCAGCGGCTTGTGAGTCGCGCCGCAGCGCTCGCAGACGTGTCCGACGAACGCCAGCCTGGCGGCCTTCATGCGCTGGCGCTGCGCGTTCTCGCCGGCCGAACGATGCTGCGACCGCGAGCCGCTCGAGGGCCGCGCGTGATCGGGGCATGGCTGCAGCTGCGGACAGCCGACGATCGGACAGACCTTCGCCCGGGTGGCGCTCACGGTCCCCAATCGCGGCTGTCGTACACGTCGCCGTCGCTGACCTCCGCGCCGCGCAGGCGATCAACGGCAAGATCAACGCGATCCTGATGACGAGCCGTGTCGTACCCGGTGCCCTCGGGCCGCGAGGGGCGCGCCGCGCCGGTGACCGGGTCCTCGACGCCCTCGCGGTCGCGCAGCCGCTCGACCATCTGCGCCTGACGCAGCTCGCGGCGTTGGTTTGCCGACAGGCTCTCGTCGTCGAGGTCGGGAAGGACCCCGCGCCCACGCTCGGCCAAGTCCTGCGCGGCGTCGAGAAGCGGCATGCCGGTGTCGTAGGCGTGTTCGGCGAGCGTGCGCTTCTGGCGGTCGCTCATCCGGTAGCCGAACGCGCGCTCGATGTCGTCCGCGTCCGCACGCCAGCTCTCGACGATCGCGTCCTGGTCGATTTCCGGCTCGGTGGGGATCGGCAGGAACTCCACCGGCTGCTGTGCCTCGAGCCGCGCCTCGATCTCGTCAAGTCGCGAGTGAGCTGCGACGAGCGGGTCCTCGCTCTCGCTGTCGGCCAGCTCGTAACCCTCGGGATCGAACGCCTCGCCATCGGCGTCGTAGCCGACCAGCGGCTGACCGGTTTCGCCGTCGAAGTAGATCGTCGCGCCGTCCTCGGCCTGCGCCACGATGAACTCCTCCTGATCGCTCACGTGGCGGCCTTCCGGCGGGCGCGCTGCGGCGGTTGCTCGTCACTCTCGTCGCCGCCGTTACGCGCCTCGAGCAGCGTCGTGATCTGCTCGCCCTGGCGCTGCAGCTGCTCGGCCTGCTGCTGGACGAGCGCCTGCCACTGCTGCGTGTCCACCGCACTCTGTGCAAGCGCCTCGAGCGCAACGGCCTGCCGCTCGCCGGCGTCGGCCTGACGCGCGAGCGTGGCAGCCTCTCGTACCGCGCGCTTGCGTTGGCGGAAGATCTCGTCCGGCGCCTGACCTGACACGTTCTCGTAGGTCGGTCGCTGCTGGTCTGAGCACGAGCGCGGCTCGCCGCACACCGGACACGGCCGGTCGGCCTCGTCGGCGAAGTGAAAATGCACTGTCGCGCGCTCGATGTACTGGCCGTTCTGGGCCTGCGGCGAGTCAAGCTCGGCGTACGTCCACGACACGTCCTCGCGGATGAGCCGCACCGGCTGCTGCTCGTTGCCGTCGCAGAACCCCAGCCCGTCCGGCTCGAGCCTCGCGCACCACGCGAATCCGCCGATTTCGGTGCGATCGATGATCGGCACGTCAGCCCTCCTTCACCGGCGGCATCGCCCGCAGCTCGGCGAGCGGGACGAGCACGCCGCCACCGTGATCGCGGACCGCGCGCAGCTTGCCGGTGCGAATCCAGCCGCGGACCGTCGACTCGCCCCGGCCGAGGAGGGTCGCGACCTCGGCGACGCTTGCGAACTCCGTGATCGCGACCCTGCCAACAGTAGGAGTGCTGCTCATTCGTGCTCAATCCTACTCAAGTCGATAGGCTAGGTGGACAATGTCCGCAGCCGACTTCGCGCCGACCAACGTCCGCGCCAGCACCGGGGTCTACCTCGGCCCCTCCGTGGCCGAGGTCGTCTGCGAGGGCGCGTTGCACGTCGAGGTCCACGGCACCGGCGCCGTCACCCGCACGGTGGACAACGCCAACGCGGGAGGCAACTGGCAGCCCGCGCCCGTCGGCGCCGTCGACCTCACCGCGGGCGCGCGGCAGGCGTGGCGATGGATGGGCGGCGATCAGGTCCCGCTACGGATCGTCAAGCCGTGAGCGACCACCTGACAGTCCGCCTGCCCTGCGAGCAATGCGGCAGCACGCTCGTGGTCACGTGGACGATCGAGCAGGCGCGGCGCTTCGCCGAGGGCCTGCTGAAGGCCTGCGACGACGACGGGCCGACCGTCGTCATGCCGCCGCGTCGCGGCTAGCCGCCGCTCATCCGCGCCTCGATGTCGTCGAGCACAGCCAGGACGCCGGAAATGTGCTCGTCGTCGGCGCGCCCGCGCACGCTCGAGACCAGCTCGTCGCGCACGAGTTCCCGCAGCGTCCGCAGTCCCGGTTCGGTCTTCGAGTCATGGGGCGAGCCGCACACCGGGCAGCGATACGACACCCGCACCGGCGCCGCCGGACGCCCGTTGCCGCGGAGGCTCGCGCGCGTCCGGCCTCGAGGGGTGACCGTTCCCACGAGCGCGCAGCCTACGCTGCGGGCCGGAGCGGCCGCGGGGAGGGAGGGCACTCCACACGCTGTAGTGCAAATATTGCATTCGAGTCCTCGAAGCGCTCGAGCGCTCGCGCGCGCCGCGGCGGGCGGGCGCCGGCTGGGGGCCGGCGCAGCCCGCCGCCAGCGGGCACGCGTCGCAGCGCGGGGCCCGCGCGGTGCACACCGTGGCGCCGAGCTCCATCGTCGCCTGGTTGAGCTCGGCGGCGCGGCCCGGCGGCGGCGCAAGCACCGCGCCCAGCCGCGCGAACACGCGCCGCGCGTTGGTGTCGATCGCGAGCTCCTGGCGGTCGAACGCGAACGACCCGACGGCCGCGGCGGTGTACGGGCCGACGCCGGGCAGATCCTCCAGGCGCTCGGGCCAGCCGTCGCGGGCGACGATCCCCGCGGCCTCCCACAGCCGCACGGCGCGGCGGTTGTAGCCGAGGCCCACCCACTCGCGCAGGACGTCGGCCAGCGGCGCGGCGGCGAGCGCGGCGGCGGTCGGCCAGCGCGCGAGCCAGGCCTGGTAGCGCGGGACGACGCGGGCGACCTGCGTCTGCTGCAGCATCACCTCGGACACGAGGATCGCGTAGGGGTCGCGCGTGCGCCGCCACGGCAGGTCGCGGCGCTCGCGCCGGTACCAGCTCAGCAGGGCCTCGAGCACGGCGGCAGGCTACTTCCCAGGAACCTCTTAGGTCCCTCTTGGGTCGGGGGCGGATCCTCTGTGCCCGTGGGCCTCTCTCGCCGTGTCGCCGTCATCGCCGCAGCGCTCGTCGCACTCGTCGCCTCCGCCGCCCCCGCCGAGGCGGCCATCCGCACCGCGACGAGCTCCAACTGGGCCGGCTACGCGGTCAGCAGGTCGGGCGTGACCTTCAAGCGCGCAAGCGGCACGTGGGTGCAGCCCAAGGCGAGCTGCAGCTCGGGCCGGCGCCGGTACTCGGCCTACTGGCTGGGCCTCGGCGGCCTGCACACGAGCTCGACCGCCCTCGAGCAGATCGGGACCGAGGCCGACTGCGCGGGCGGCAAGGCGACCTACTCGATCTGGTACGAGCTCGTGCCCGCCGACCCGGTCACGCTGAAGATGACGGTCCGTCCCGGCGACACGGTCTCCGCGAGCGTCACGGTCACCGGCCACACGGTGAAGCTGTACCTCGCCAACCGCACGCGCGGCACGGTCTTCAGCAAGACGCTTCAGGCCAGCAAGGTGGACGTCACCTCGGCCGAGTGGATCGCCGAGGCCCCGTCGTCGTGCGACGACGGCGGCAGCTGCGACACGCTGCCGCTGGCGGACTTCGGCACGGCGAGCTTCGCGAGCGCACGCGCGACCAGCGCGACCGGGCACATGGGCACGATCACCGACGTGGCCTGGTCGGCCGTCAGGATCACGCTGACCTCCGACCGCGGCGGGCGCGGCGGCCCGGGCTTCGTCACCGACGGCTCTGGCACGGCCTCGGCGACGCCTGCCGAGCTCAACGCGGCCGGCGATGCCTTCGCGGTGACCTATGACGGCGGCGACGGCGCCACGGGCGCCGCGCCGCCGTTCGCCACGACGCGTCAGCCCTGAGGAGGACATCCAGATCCTCCGCCAGGCGGGTGCTAATGCCTCCGCAGGCCGACGACAAGGGCGCCGCCGACCCCTACCTTGGCCGGCGCAGTCACGGGCATCGACCTCCAAGGAGTCCCTCTCCGACATGCCCATCACCATCGGCGACACGGTCCCCGCCATCCAGGCGCCCACCTACTTCCGCGGGCGCACCAACGCCCCGCTCATGGGTCCCGCCGACTACCACGGCGTGTGGTGCATCCTCGTCTTCTACCCGCGCGACTTCACGTTCGTCTGCCCGACCGAGCTGGCCGAGCTCGCCGACTACGCGCCCGCCTTCATGGACGAGGAGGCCGCGGTCCTGGCCGTCTCGACCGACTCGTGGTTCTCGCACCGGCGCTGGTTCGAGGAGGAGCCGGGCCTGGCCAACGTCACCTACCCGATCGTCGCCGACACCGCGCACGAGCTCGCCCGTGCCTTCGGCGTGCTGGAAGAGGACGGCACGTGCCGCCGCGGGACGTTCCTCATCGACCCCGAGGGCATCGTCCGCCACACGACGATCAGCGACGGGTCGGTCGGCCGCTCTGCCGCCGAGACGCTCCGCGTGCTGCAGGCCCTGCGCACCGGTGAGCTGTGCCCGGCCAGCTGGCAGCCGGGCCAGGCGACGCTGATCGCCGCCTGAGACGGCGGCGGGGGAGGCGCGCCGCGCGAGCGGCGCGCCGCGCCGGCCGCGCAGCGCGGCATATGCAAGGCGGAGATCGCCCTCAGGCCGGCGCTTCGTACTCGCGCATCGCGACGAGCTCGCGGCGCAGCTCGCGGATCTCGTCGCGCAGGCGGGCGGCGTACTCGAAGCGCAGGTCGTCGGCGGCGGCGAGCATCTCCTCCTCGAGCTCGACGATCGTCTTCTGGATCTCGCCCGTCGACATGTCCGCGGTCTTGGCCCGCTTGCGCTCCGAGCGCCGGCGGCCCTTGGGCGTCTTGCCCTCGGCCTGCAGGAACTCGGCGATGTCGCTGATGCCCTTGACGATCGTCGCGGCCGTGATGCCGTGCTCCTCGTTGTAGGCGACCTGGATCGCGCGCCGGCGCTCGGTCTCGCCGATCGCCGCGCGCATCGCCGCGGTCTCCTTGTCGGCGTACATGAGGACGGTGCCCTCGATGTTGCGCGCCGCGCGGCCGATCGTCTGGATCAGCGAGGTCTCGCCGCGCAGGAAGCCCTCCTTGTCGGCGTCGAGGATCGCCACCAGCGAGACCTCGGGCAGGTCGAGCCCCTCGCGCAGCAGATTGACGCCGACGAGGACGTCGTACTCGCCCAGGCGCAGGTCGCGGATGATCTGGATGCGCTCGAGCGTGTCGACCTCGGAGTGCAGGTAGCGGACCTTGAAGCCCATCTCCAGCAGGTAGTCGGTGAGGTCCTCGCTCATCTTCTTGGTCAGCGTCGTCACCAGCACGCGCTCGTCGCGGTCGACGCGCACGCGGACCTCGTTCATGAGATCGTCGATCTGGTTGCGGGTCTCGCGGACCTCCACGTGCGGATCGACGATGCCCGTTGGTCGCACGATCTGCTCGACGATGCGCTTGGAGTGCGAGCGCTCGTAATCGCCCGGCGTGGCCGACACGAAGACCAGCTGCGGCGTGATCGTCAGGAACTCGTCGAAGGTCTGTGGCCGGTTGTCGAGCGCGCTGGGCAGGCGGAAGCCGTAGTCGACGAGCGTCTGCTTGCGCGAGCGGTCGCCCTCGTGCATGCCGCCGATCTGCGGCACGGTCTGGTGGGACTCGTCGATGAAGCAGACGAAGTCGTCGGGGTAGTAGTCGATGAGGCAGTAGGGCCGGTCGCCCGGGTTGCGCCCATCGAGGATGCGCGAGTAGTTCTCGATGCCGTTGCAGAAGCCCATCTCGCGCAGCATCTCCATGTCGTACTGCGTGCGCTGGCGCAGGCGGTGGCTCTCGAGCAGCTTGCCCTCGGCCTCGAGCTCGGCGCAGCGCGCGTTGAGCTCGCGCCCGATCTCCTCGACGGCCGACTCGATCGTCCCCTCGCGCACGTTGTAGTGCGTGGCCGGCCAGATCGCGACGTGCTCGAGGTCGTCCTCGATGAGCTCGCCCGTGAGCGGGTCGAAGTGCTGCAGGCGCTCGATCTCGTCGCCGAACAGCGTCGCGCGGTACGCGGTCTCCGCGTAGGCGGGGAAGATCTCCAGCGCCTCGCCCCGGACGCGGAACGTCCCACGGCCCAGCGCCTGGTCGTTGCGCGTGTACTGGATCGAGACGAGCTTTCGCAGCAGCTTGTCGCGATCGACGTCGTCGCCCTTGCGCAGGACCTGCAGGTTGTCGTCGTAGGTCTGCGGCGAGCCGAGCCCGAAGATCGCCGACACGCTCGCCACGATGATCACGTCGCGCCGCGCGAAGAGCGCCGCGGTGGCCGCGTGGCGCAGCCGATCGACCTCCTGGTTGATCGCCGAGTCCTTCTCGATGTAGAGGTCCTTGGACGGGACGTAGGCCTCTGGCTGGTAGTAGTCGTAGTACGAGACGAAGTACTCGACCGCGTTGTCGGGGAAGAAGGTGCGGAACTCGTTGCACAGCTGGGCGGCCAGCGTCTTGTTGTGCGCGAGCACGAGCGCCGGCTTCTGCACCCGCTCGATGACGCCGGCCATCGTCATCGTCTTGCCGGTGCCGGTGGCCCCCAGCAGCGTGACGAACCGGTCGCCGCCGTTGACCCCCGCGGCAATGCCGTCGATCGCCTTCGGCTGGTCGGCGGCGGGGGTGAAGATCGGATCGAGGCGAAACTCAGGCATGAACCTTTAGACAGTAGCCGGGGTGTCGGACGGAAGAGATACTGCCCGCCGTGCCAGGAACGGCGGCCCGGATTCCCCGGGGCGAGCTCGAGCAAAGGATGGCCGACGCGCTCGGAGCCGGCTCGCTGCTCGTCGTCGCGGGCGCGGGCTTCGGGAAGACCACCGCGATCGAGGCCGCCGTCCAGAGCAGCGGGCTCACGAGCGCGTGGGTGCGCTGCGCCGAAGGCGAGGACGCGGGCACGCTCATGGCGCGCATGCTCGGGGCACTGCGGCGCGCGATGCCCGGCGCCGTCGACGTCCTCGGCGAGCGGCTCGTCATGCCCGGCCAGCGGGTCGACCCCCGTGGGCTGGCCGCGCAGGTCTCCGACGCCCTGGCCGAGCTGCTCGTCGAGCCGCTGGCGCTGATCGTCGACGACGCCGAGCACGCGCGACCCGCGCCCGCGGCGTGCGCGCTGCTGGCCGAGCTGCTGGCCGCCGACGGGCCGATCCGCGTGGCGGTCGCCACGCGCACCGAGCTGCCGGTCCACGCCCAGCGCCTCGAGGCCGCCGGTCGCCTCGCGGTGTTCGGCCCGGCCGACCTCGTCTTCGACGCGGCCGAGTGTGCTCGCGTGCTCGGCGAGCGGCGCGGCGCCGAGCCGTCGCCGGCCGAGGTCGACGCCGTGCTCGAGGCGACGGAGGGCTGGCCGCTGGGCGTCGCGGCGGCCGCGCTCGCCGGCGGCGCGGGGCTCGACGGCCGCGCCCCGGCGGCCGACGGGCGCGCGTTCGCCTACCTGGCCGAAGAGGTCCTCGACCGCCTGCCCGCCGACCTCGTGGCCCGCCTCGAGGACTCCGCCGTCCCGATCGAGCTCGACCCGGTGACGCGCGCCGCGGTCGAGCTGCCCGACGGCTTCGTCGCCGAGGTCCGCGAGCGCGGGCTGTTCCTCGGCCCCGCCGGAGCCGCGCCCGACGCCGTCCGCTACCACCCGCTGTTCCGCGCGCTGCTGCTGCGCCGCGGCGAGGACCGCGCCGGCCGCGACGAGCTCCACGCGCGCCTGGCCGCCGCGCTGCAGGCGGCCGGGCGGCCCGCCGAGGCCGTCGAGCACTGGTTCGCCGCCGGCCGCCCCGGCCACGCCGCCAGCGCGATCGCCGGCGCGGGCGCCCTGCTGACGCGCACGGCGCCCGAGCGGGTCCTCGGGTGGCTCGCGCGGCTGCCGGCCACGGAGCGGGCGCGCCCCGAGCTCCAGCTGCTGGAAGGGACGACGGTCAACGCGGGCGGCACCGAGCCGGCGCGCGCGATCGCCTTGCTGCGCGCCGCGGTGGCGGGCTTCGCCGGCGCGGGCGACGCGGGCGGCGAGTGGCTCGCGCGCTTCGTGCTCGCCGACGCGCTGATCTGGTCGGGCTCGCCCGCGGAGGTGATCGCGCTCGCCGACGGCTTCGACGCGCCCGCGGCCGCCGACCTGGCGACGGCGGCGGCGACCGCGCTCGTCGCGGCCGTCGCGCTCGCCCAGCTTGGGCGCATCGACGACGCGCAGGCGCTGGCCGATCGCGTGTTCGCGCATCCCCACGGCGGCGTGTGGGCGGCGCGCTGCGCATGGCGCGGGCTGTTCGTGCACATGCCGGCCGGCCGGCTCGACGAGGCGCTCGCCGCCATCGACGACGACCTGCGCGACTTCCCGCGCGAGGACCCGCTGATGTCGCTGGCCTATCCACTCGCCTACCGCGCCCAGGTCCACGAGGAGCGCGGCGAGGACGACGAGGCGATGGCCGTCGCCGAGGCCTGCGAGGCCGAGGTCCGGCGCACCGCGCTCGGCGGCTTCGTCGTCAGCCTCGTGCGCGCGCGGCGCGCGATGCTGCTGGCCCGCCACGGCCGGCTCGGGGAGTCGATGGCCGAGATCGAGCGCGCCGAGGCCGCTGTCGTGCGCTCGTGGTGGCGCGCCGACGTCGAGATGGCGCGCGCCTACATCGCGGTCGCCCGCGGCGAGCCCGCCGCCGCGGTGGCGGCGGCCGACCGCGCGCTCGCGGCGCTGGAGGCGGCGCCCGCATACGAGCGCGCCCGCGGGGCGGCGTGGCTGGTCCCGCCGCTCGCCGAGGCCGGGCTCGCCGGCCGCGCGCGCGAGCTGGTCGATCGCACGCTCGCCGAGCTCGACGACTACGTGTCGCCCGCGCGCCTGCTCGCGCTGCGCGCGTGGCTGCGCCACGGTGCGGGGGACGTCGATGGCGCGTGGGAGGACCTCGCTGCGGCGCTCGCGCGCGCCGGCGAGCAGGCGCGCCACCTCGTGCGCCGCGAGTGGGCGCGGCTGGAACGGCTGCTGTGGGAGGCGCTCGAGCGCGGGGTGCTCGAGCCCGAAGCGGTCGTCGCCGCGGTCACGGGGGCCTTCCCCGGCGGCGACGCCGCGCTGCCGCTCACGCGCCATCCGGTCGCCGGCGTGCGCGCCGCTGCGGCGGTGGCCGTCGCGGCGTCGGGCAGTCCCGCGGCAGCGGCGCGGCTCGCCGAGCTCGCGGCGGACCCCGACGCGCAGGTCGCTGCGGCGGCGCGCGGCGCGGCGGAGACCACGCGCAGGCACCCTCCCCCGCTGTCGTTCGGCGTGCTCGGCGCCTTCGCGGTGCGGCGCGGCAGCTGGATCGTCGACGACGCGGCCTGGAAGCGGCGGGTCGCCCAGCGCGTCGTGCGGATGCTGCTCGTGCACCGGCCCGACCCGGTGCCCGAGGACCTGCTGTTCGAGGCCCTGTGGCCCGATCGCGCGCCCGCCGCCGCGCGCCGCAGCCTGCAGGTGGCGGTCTCGTGCGCGCGGGCCGTGCTCGACCCGCCGGGCGCGCAGCGGACCGTGCTGGAGGGCAGCGGGCGCGCCTACCGCCTCGCGCTCGGCGAGCGCGACGTGGTCGACGCCGACGTCTTCCTCGCCGCCGCCGACCGCGCGCTGAACGCCCCCGAGGGCCGGCGCCGCGGCGCGCTGGAGAGCGCGGCCGCGCTCTGGGGCGGCGCGCCGCTGCCCGAGGAGCGCTACTCCGACTGGGCGGCGGTCTTCCGCGAGCGGCTCATCGACCGCTACGCCGACGTGCTCTCGGCGCTGGCCGACGCCTGCGAGGCGCAGGACGACCGCCCGGCGGCGCAGGCCGCGGCGCGGCGGCTGGTCGAGCTCGACCCGCTCGACGAGTCCGCGCACCGTCGCGCGATGCTCGCCTACGCGCGCGCGGGCCGCCGCGCGCACGCGTTGCGCCAGTTCCTCGAGTGCCGCAAGCAGCTCGTCGAGGGGCTCGGCCTCGAGCCGTCAGAGGCGACGACCGCGCTGCAGCGCAGGATCCTGGTCGGCGAGCACGTGTGAGCGCTGCGTGAGCGCGCGCACATAGGGTGGCGCGCGTGTCCTCCCCCCGCCATACCTTCGTCGTGACCGTCTTCGAGGATGGGCGGGTCGCAGTCGTCGAGGACGTGCAGACCGGCGAGCACGCGCGGGTCGAGGAGCTGGCGGGCGTCGGGGAGCAGATCGCGGTGTGGCTCAGTGCTTCCGCCGCTGCGAGCGCGAGCGGCGATTCGCACCCGAGGCACTGAGGAGAAGGAGTCCGTGGCGCCGCCCGCGCGGGCGGCGCGCCCTACCGCACGTCGAACGAGCCCGCCCACCGCGGCGCCTGCGCGCGCCCGCCGCGCGCGACCGCCCCGACCTCGACGTCGATCCGCTGGCCGCGCAGGCTGCGCGCGAGCGTCAGCGGCAGGCGCAGCGCGACCAGGCGGCTGCGCGGGCCGCCGGCGACGATGCGAGCCCCGCGCGATCCCAGCGCGACCGCCCCGACCCGCACCGTTCCCCGGCGCCCGACGCGCGCCCGGCGCGCGTGCCCTCCCGGCCGTGCCAGCTCGAGCCGGCCGTCCTGCAGCCCGACGCGCACGGTCGCCAGCACGCCGTCGCGCCCGCGCAGGCGGATCTGCATCGAGCGCAGGTCGCGCCAGCGCTTCCACGCCGCCCACGACGCGACGAGCCCGAACGGCCGGCCGGCCCGCGCCCGGAGCCCCGACTGGATCGTGAAGGCACCCAGCGGCAGGTCGGCGCGCTCCTGCTCCACGAACGGGCGCGCGAGCGAGTCGGGCACGTCCGCCGGCAGCCCGGTCACGATCGACACGGGCTCGGGCGCCGTCGCGCCGCAGCCGCGATCGGTGCACTCGCGCACCGTGACCGTCACGCGTGCGCCCGCCGGCGAAGGCAGGACCATCTCGCGCACGTCGGGATCGGCGGTGTACGACGTCTTGATCGTCAGCGTCTGCAGCTCCTGCGCGGCGCGGGTACCGCCAATCGTGGCGTCCTTGACGAGCGCGGCCGCGGGCGAGGCGACCGTCCCGGTCGCGATCGTGACCTTGGAGGTCATCTCGAGCAGGAAGCGGCGCAGCGGCACCGTCGACCCCTGCGTCCACGCGACGCGAACGCCGAGCGGGTCGCGCGTCGTGGTGACCGACGTCGGTGGCGACGGCGTCCCGAGCCGCGCGACCACGTTGCGCTGCACGCCGCAGCCCTGGCCGGTGCCGTCCGCGGCGAGCGGCAGCGGGCCACAGCGCCGCGCCTGGATGGTCGTCGGTCCCGCGGGATTGACCGGCACCGTCACCCGCGCGGCCCCGATCGCCCCCGCCACCGACCCGCCGGTCGACGCGGCCTGGCGGCCGGCGGGTCGCGTATCGAAGTCCTCGGAGACCCCTCCGACGTTGAGCTCGACCCGCGGCAGCAGGTCGACGACCGGCACGAGCTCGGCCGAGCTCGGCACGCCGGGCGTGAAGTCCGAGATCACCTTGGCGCCCAGCGAGTTGGCCAGCAGCGGCGCCATCGCCGCGTAGCCCGCCGCGTTGGGGTGCACCCACCCGTGCGAGACGCCGACGCCGAACGCCGATGCGACCGTCGCGCCCTGCGTCGCCAGCGCGTCGCGGTTGCGGTTGAGCATCCGCCCTGACGCCGCGCACATCCCGTTCGGCACCGCCGAGGCGAGCGGGACGAACGTCCAGCGGTCGTGCGTGGCGGCCTCGAAGGCGCCGTTGAGCAGCGGGAAGACGGTGCCGGTGATCCACGCGCGCTCGTCGGAGCGCAGGCGGTTCTCGTAGTCGTACTGGCCGCTCAGCGACGCGCAGCCGTCGAAGCCGCCGGCCAGCGGGTTGGGCACGCCGGTCAGGAAGACGTGGCGCGGCGCGACGCTCAACCCGGTGCCGCTGCCGTCGATGCGATCGGCGAGGAAGTCGAACATCGCCGGCAGGTCGTCGAGGCCGCTCTTGCTCTCGGGCTCGCCGTCGATGCCGATGCCCTTGCGCAGGATGTTGTCGGTGTCGCGATTGCCCTCGCCGTTGTTGCTGGCCTCCGGCGGCGAGCACGGATCGAAGTTGACGGGCACGCCGGCGCAGTTCTGGATGATCTTCCCGAAGCCGAGGTTGTTGCCGCCGACGTTCATCACGAGCGCGTCGATGCGCTCGTCGGAGGGCAGATCGCCCAGGTACGTGTTGGCCTGGCTGATCTGCGAGGGGACCTTGTGGTCGGCGTCGATCGGCTCGGCGCCCGCGTAGGGCCCCGTGATCCCCTCCTCGATGCGCGCCCCCGAGCACGCGAACGAGCGGAAGGTGAAGTTGATCTGCGGGAAGCGGTCGATGAGCAGCTTCACCGCCTGCGGCGCGGTCGCCCGCGGCGAGCGGTGGCAGCGCCGCGCGCCGGTGAGGAGGTTGCTCTCGCTCGTCTCGCCGGTGAGCACGACGTCGTCGGAGGTGCCTTTCCACACCGCGGGGTGGGGCGGGTTCTTGGGCGTGCCGTCGGCGTTGTAGTCGCCCGGCGTCCCGGGCGCCCCCTCGCCCGCCGCGTAGGAGTCGCCGAACACGACGACCCGGTAGATCGGGCGATCGTCGGCGGCAAGGGCGCTCGCAGCGGGCACGGCGGCGGCGAGCAACGTCAGGACGCAGAGCAGGAGCGCACGCATCGGCCGACCCTACGTCGGAGCGCTCACGCAATGCTCACGACGCCCGCTGTTTGCCGGCGCGCGGCGTCGGGGAGGCCGCAGGAATGGCGACCGCCACCCGTGCCGGGCTGCTCGCCCGCAAGCCGACCGAGACGCTCGCGGCCGAGGCCCGCGACCAGTCCGGCCTTCGCCGCGCGGTCGGGGCGCTCGACCTCACAGCTGGGCCGGCGACCTGCTGTGGCTCGGCGCGCTCGTGGCGATCAGCTCGGTCGTCCTGACCTTCTTCTACGGCCAGACGCGGATCTTCTACTCGATGGCGCGCGACGGCCTCGTGCCGACGTGGTTCACGAAGCTCACCGCGCGCAGGACGCCGGCGCGCATCACCATTCCCGTCGGGATCCTCACCGCGATCGGCGCGGCCGTGATCCCGCTGAGCCAGCTGGCCGAGCTGATCAACATCGGCACGCTCTTCGCCTTCGTGATCGTCAACGCCGGCGTGATCTACCTGCGCCGCGCCGCGCCGGACCTCGAGCGCGGCTTCCGCACGCCGCTCGTGCCGCTGTTCCCGCTCGTCGGCATCGGCCTGTGCATCTACCTGATGACCAAGCTCGAGGCCGCGACCTGGTGGCGCTTCGGGATCTGGATGGTCGTCGGCCTGGTCGTCTACTTCGCGTACAGCCGCAGCCACTCGCGGCTGCGCCGCGGCGAGAGCCCGGTCGGCATCGACGACGGGCCGCGCTTCTCGCGCGATCCCTCGGGCGTCAAGCCGTCGCCGGTGCGCACCACGACCGACGCCTGAATCCGGTTGAGCGTCGTGACCGCGACGAGCGCGCCGACGGCGAGCAGCGCGCCGCCGATCTCGTAGCCGTTGGGCGAGTACCCGCCCGCGATGGCGATCGCGAACGTCGTGATCGGGATGAGGTTGCCGAACAGCACCGCGGTCGGCGCCCCGAGGATCCGCACCGCCGAGTTCCACGACAGCACGGCGATGACCGCGCCGAAGACCACGATGTAGGCGAGCGCGGGCCCAGCGGCCGCGAGGTCGTGGCCGGTCGGCGTCGGCTCCCAGCCCGCGAGCGTGGCGACCTCGGTGATCGCGACGATGGTCAGGCTGCCGAGCGCCGCGCTGAGCGCGGTGTAGCGCAGCGGGCTCCAGCCGGCGAAGTCGGCCGCAGCGCGCGGCCGTCGAAGCGCACGGCGGCGCGGCCCTCGCGCGCGGCGAGCAGCGCGAGGAAGGCGAGGCTTGCCAGCACGTAGCGGATCGAGGTCATGTGCAGGGCGTCGACGTGGCGCATGCCGTGCTTGGCGATGGGGAACATCGCGCCCCACGACAGCCCGGCGGTCGCTGCCGAGCGTCGCGCCGCCCGCCGCTCCGACGCCCCGCCGTTCGATGATCGTCGAACTCATGGACGAAAGGGTAGCAGTAGTTCGAGAAATGTCGAACACCCGCTACAATCGGCGCCATGGCTTCGGAGATCCACCACCCCGCGGTCGACGAGATCGAGCTCACGGCGGTCATGCACGCGCTCAGCGACCCGGCCCGCCTCGAGGTGGTGCGCACGCTCGCGGCCGAGAGCGAGCGCGCCTGCGGCTCGTTCGAGCTGGGCGTCAGCAAGGCGACGGCCTCCCACCACTTCAAGGTCCTGCGCGAGGCCGGCGTGACGCGCAAGCGCGTCGAGGGCGCCCACCACTTCCTCACGCTGCGCCGCGAGGACCTCGACGCCCGCTTCCCCGGCCTGCTCGACGCCGTCCTCGCCGCCGACACGGTCGGGGCGGCCCGCTAGGCAGGCCGCCCCACCGCGAACCGCTACTTCCGCGGGCGCGCGAACGGCACGCCGCCGCGCATGACCGTCAGGTGCAGGATCTTGCTGCTCGTGACCTTGCCCGGGCGCAGGGCCCGGTAGGCGAACTCGATCCGCCGGGTGTCCACGTTGAGCGGCAGGATCAGCGTGAACTTGCCGCGCTCGCGGCTCTTCAGGCCGGTCTTGCCGATGCGCTTGCGCTTGCCGTTCTCCAGCAGGTGGTACACGTCGATGCGCGCGCCCTGGATGCCGTGGCCCTTGCGGTCGCGCAGCAGCCCGCGCACGACGACGCGCGTCCCGAACGGGCTGGTGTAGTCCGCGGTCCCGCTCTTGTCGAACCACGCGCGCACCCGCGCGTGCAGCAGCCGGCTGACGCTCGGGGTGCCCGTCTTGCTCCCGTTCGTCGAGGGCTCGCCGTTGGGCCGCGGGTACTCGAGCGGCCCGTAGACCGTCGTGCTGTTGCCCGCCGCGTCCTCGACGGCCAGCTCGACCGTGTGCGCCCCCGGCTCGAGCGTGTGCACGTCGGCGACGAACGGCACGTTCGCCGCCGACGGCGGGCACGGGACCGGGACGAGGAACTGGAAGGCGTCGCCGTGCGCCGGATCGGCGTCGCGGCAGTCGGCGCCGCCGAGCGGCCCGAACTGGGCGTCCTCACCGTCGACGCGCAGGACCGAGCGGTAGAGCCCGCCCCCGACGTCCGCCGCGTCGGCGGTCACCCGCAGCCGGCCACTGGTGTCGCCGCTGTCGCGCACCTTGACGCTCGTCACCGCCGGCGCGGCCGCGTCGCTCAGACCGAGGACGATCTGCGAGAAGTCGGCGCGCACGCCGTGCGGGCAGACGTTCGTCTCGTCGCCGTCGCAGGTGACCGCGAACTGCACGGCCGCCTTGTCGAGACCCTGCTTGTCGAGCGGGTCGGCGAGGTCGGCGACGCACGGCGAGGTCTCACCGGTGTCGCACGCCTCGAGCACGCCGGGGTCGGGGTCGGCGACCAGGCCGTACCCCACGTCCTTGGGCTGCTGGCTCTTGGCCAGCCCGGTCGTCTTGCGCGTCGCGGTGACCCGCACGATCCGCGTGCCCGCGGGCGCGTCGAAGTGCCAGCGCGCGATGCGCCCGCCATTGGCGCCGTCGGGCAGGCTCGCGTACAGCGTGCCGCCGGCGGCGCAGTCGTTGCCAGCGGCAGCGCCGGGGATGGCGCTGGCGAAGGGCGACCAGCCGGCGGCCGCGTTCGCCGCGCCGGCGGGGCCGCGGCACGAGAAGACGCTGTAGGTGTTGCTGTCGGCCACGGCCGTCGAGGCCGCCGCCGCGAGGCCCAAGATGGCTGCCGCGAGCGCGGCCGCTCCCGAGCGAGAGTGCTGCATGTACGTCCGTCCTTTCCACCGTGATGTCCCCCAGAGAGCTGGCGCGGCGGCGCTCGCCCGCACCAGCGCATCGGCGATTCGCCGCGGCGCGGCGGGTTCCTTCTCCGGGAACCGGTGCGCCGCTCAGCTGCCGAGCTGCGCGGCGTACGCGCTGCGGTAGTCGCGGCGCACGTTCTCGACGCGCTGGACGTAGGCGCGCGTCTCTCCGTACGGGATGGCCGCGATCGTCAGCGCGCGGCCGTGGGCCCGCGCGTCGGCGATCCACCGATCGACGTTGCCCTCGCCGGCGTTGTAGGCGGCCAGCGCGAAGTCCTCGTTGCCGTCGTAGCGGCGCAGCAGGTAGCGCAGGTAGTACGTGCCGTAGGCGATGTTGACCTGCGGCGTGCCGAGGTCGTCGACGACGAACTGCGTGCCGCCGGACTTGCGCGCGATGTAGCGCGCGGTCGCGGGCGTCAGCTGCATCAGGCCCTGCGCGCCGGCGGCCGACGTCTGCCCGTCGCGGAAGCGCGACTCGGCGTAGATGACGGCGGCGACGAGCGACGGATCGAGGCCCTTGTCGCGCGCCTGCTGGCGGATGATGTCCTCGTGGCGCAGGGGGAGCGTGATCTCGCGCACGGCGTGGTGGAACTGCGGCCACAGCGCGAGCACCCCGAAGGTGGTCAGCAGCGCGACGCCCGCGATGGCGACGAGCCGACGGCGCAGGATCGTGCGCCGGCGCGCGGCGGCGCGGCGCGCGGGTGCGCTGCGGCGACGGGTTGCGGTCTGCGTGCTCACGGCTGCTGTGCGTTCAGCTTGTCAAGGACGGCGGCCAGCGCAAGCTCCAGTTGCTCGACCGTCCCGCTGTTTGCGACCACGTACGTCGCGCGGGCCGCCTTCTCCTCCTGGCTGAGTTGGCGGGCGGACCGCTCGTCGACCGCGTGGTGGCCGCGGGCGGCGGCGCGCTGGGCGCGCACGTCCTCGTCGGCGACGACTGCGATCGTCGCATCGTAGCCGCGTTCGAGGCCGGCCTCGAAGAGCAGCGGCGTCTCGACGACCGCGGCGCGCGGCACCGGGTCGCGGTGGGCCAGCTCGGCGCGCCACGCCGCGACGCGCTCGCCCACCAGCGGCCACAGCAGGCCCTCGAGCCACGCGCGCTCTTCGGGCGCCGCGAACGCGTGGCGCGCGACCGCGGCCCGGTCCACGATGCCGGCGGGCGCCACGTCGGGCCCCCAGCGGTCGGTGACCGCGTCGCGGACCGCGTCGGAGCCGTAGAGCTCGTGCACCACGGCGTCGGCGGAGATCGTCGCCGCGCCCAGCCGCTCGAGCGCGGCGAGCGCGGTCGACTTGCCCGCGCCCAGCCCGCCGGTCAGGCCGACGAACGGGACGCGCGCTGCGGACTGCGCGCTCAGGCCTCCTCGTCGGCCGCGGCCGGCGGGGTGTCGTCGTCGGCGGCGGGCTCGGCCGCGGCCTCGGGCTCGGCGGCGGGCGCCTTGGGCTCGGCCGCGGCCTCGGGCTCGGCGGCGGGCGCCTTGGGCTCGACCACGGCCTCGGGCTCGGCGGCGGGCGCCTTGCGGCCTCGACCACGGCCTCGGGCTCGGCGGCGGGCGCCTCGGCCTCGGCCTCCGCGACCTCCGTGTCGGCCTCCGGCTCGGCCACGACCTCGGCCTCCGGCTCGGCAGCGACCTCCGCCTCGGGCTCGGCCACCGCCGGCGCGCCGGCGAAGACGTCCTCGCTCAGGCCCAGCTCGGGAAGGTCGTCGAGGTCGCCGGCGCCCTCGGACACCGCCTGTGGCCCCTCTGGGACGCGCGACGGCAGGATCTGGCCCTCGACGCGCTTGACCGACAGCGACAGGCGGCGGCGCTCGGTGTCGATCTCGAGGATCTTGACCTTGACGTCGTCGCCGGGCTGGACGACCTCGCGCGGGTTCTCGACGTGGTGGTTGGCCAGCTCGGAGATGTGCACGAGGCCCTCGACGCCGTCGAGGATCTCGACGAACGCGCCGAAGGTGACGACCTTCGTGACGGTGCCCTCGAGCTCGTCGCCGACGTTGTAGGTGTCGACGACGCGCTGCCACGGGTCCTCCTGGGTCTGCTTGAGGCCCAGGGAGATGCGCTGGCGGTCGCGATCGATGTCGAGCACCTTGACCTGCACGGTGTCGCCGATGTTGAGGACCTCGCTCGGGTGGTTGACGTGCGACCACGAGAGCTCGGAGATGTGGATGAGGCCGTCGATGCCGTTGAGGTCGACGAAGGCGCCGAAGTCGACGATGTTGGAGATCTGGCCCTCGACGATCATGCCCGGCTGCAGCTGGTCGAGGATCTCCTGACGCTGCTCCTTGCGCTCCTCCTCGAGCACGGCGCGCCGGCTGAGCACGACGTTGTTGCGCGAGCGGTTGAGCTCGATGACCTTCGTCTCGATCTTCGTGCCCATGTACTCGTCGAGGTTGGGCACCCGGCGGATGTCGACCAGCGAGGCGGGCAGGAAGCCGCGCACCCCGAGGTCGATGATGAGCCCGCCCTTGACGACCTCGATGACCGTGCCCTCGACCGGATCGCCCGACTCCGCCGCCGCCTCGATGCGCCGCCACGCCTTCTCGAAGCGGGCGCGCTTCTTGGACATGATGAGGCGGCCGTCCTGGTCCTCCTTGGTCAGGACCAGCGCGTCGACCTCCTCGCCGAGCTCGACCTCCTCGTGGGGGTCGACGTTCTTGCGGATGGAGAGCTCGTTGGAGGGGATGACCCCCTCGCTCTTGTAGCCGATGTCGACGAGGACCTCGTCGTTGTCGATGCGGACGACGCGGCCGGAGACGACCTCGCCCTCCTCGAACGGGGCGAAAGTGGCGTCGTAGTTCGGGACGATCTGCCCGTCGACCTCGAGGAGCAGGCCGCCGCTACCGTCGACGACCTTCGGTTCCTGGGTCGGGTTGAGGGTCTGGGTCATGTGACGGCGTAGGGTAGCGCAGTCGGTCCGGCCTAGAATCGGCGGCCCCATGCCGGTTCGAGCCACGAAACGCGGTGCCGAGCGCACTCCCCTACGCCCCGACTGGGACGTGATCGTGTGCGGCGCGAGCTTCGCCGGGCTGGCCGTCTGTCGCGAGCTGTCCGGATCCGGCGCGCGCGTGCTGATGATCGACCGCTACGAGGTCGGCGAGCGGCAGACGAGCGCCTGCGCCGCGCCCACGCTGTGGCTCGACGCCCTCGACCTGCAGAGCTCGATCCGCCAGACCTTCCCCGACCTCGTCTTCCACACGCCGCTGAAGAGCTTCCGCTGGCGGCTGCCGTGGACGTTCTCGACCTTCGACTACCGCGAGCTGTGCGCGCTGCTGCGCGCGCAGGCCCCCGACGTCGAGTTCGACACGGCGAAGGTCGAGGACCGCGAGGGCTTCACCGTGCGCACCGACCGCGGCGAGCTGACCGCGCCGCTGATCGTCGACGCGCTCGGCTGGCGGCGCGTGCTCTCCAACACGCCCAAGCCGATCCAGCCGCCCAACGCGCGGCTGTCGCGCGGCCTGGAGGTCCACCCCCACGGCACCGGCGAGGACCTCGAGCTGTGGCTCGATCCCAAGTACGTGCGCGCGGGCTACTCGTGGAGCTTCCCGGCGCACGACGAGGTCCGCGTCGGCGTCGGCTCGTTCGATCCGCGCGACGGCGTCAAGGACCCGACCGTGCGGCTGGCCGGCGACCTCGACCTGCCCCCCGACGGCTACCAGGGCAACTGGATCCCCCACCAGATGCGCGCGCCGATCGAGGACGGGATCTTCTTCACGGGCGACAGCGCCGGCCATTGCCTTCCCACCACCGCCGAGGGCATCCGCACGGCGTTCTACTTCGGCCTGGCCTGCGGGCGCGAGCTGCGGCTCGTGCTCGACGGCCGCCAGACGCGCGAGCAGGCCCTCACCCGCTACGCGGGCTTCTGCGACGAGCACCGCTGGGCGTTCTCGTGGCTGCTGAAGGTCCAGCGCGCCGTCGGGCGCCTGAACCCGTATCCCGCGCTGACCAGCGCCCTGGAGCTGATGAACCACCAGCGCTTCGTCGACTGGTCGTTCCGCCACTACCTCGACATCGCGCCGCCCGGGTACGTCACTCGGGCAGCTTGATCTCGTCGAGCGCCATCGGGTCGCCGCGCGCCTCGCGCTCGCGCATCGCCAGCCACGCGCGCAGCTCGCCCTCGGCGTGGCGCGGGGCGCTGCCGCTCAGCACGGCCCGGCCCATCGTCAGCGCCGCGCCGATCAGGTCGACGTTGTAGCGGGGGTTGGGCACGGGGAAGCCGACCAGCACCGGGCGGCCCTCGTGGATGTCGCGGCCGCGGCTGGGCCTGCGGCCGGTCCACAGCTCCCAGTGAAGCTGCGGGTGGCGCTCGCGCAGCACCTCGCTGAGGTAGGAGCCGACGTCACCGGCCAGCGAGCGCCAGCGGTCGGCGAGGTCGCCGTCCGGCCCCGCGCCGAGGTTCTCGCGGTACCACTGCTCGAGGCCGTCGAGCTGCGCGTCGGAGGTGCCGAGCTCGACCCCCTCGCCCGCCACCAGCGAGCGGAGCGCCTCGATGCGCTGCGCGCGCGTGGCCACGAACCGCTCGAAGCGCTGCTCGCGCTCGCGCTGCCCGAGCTCGTGCCACGGCGGGCCGAGCGCGGTCGGGTCGAGCTCGTAGTCCGCCATCGCCGGTGAGGCTACGCGTTACGGGTCGAAGACGATCTCGATGCCGTTGTCACGCAGGACGCGCTCGAGCTTGGGGTCGGGACCGATCTGGCCCTTGCGGTTGGAGGCGAAGTGCCAGACGAGCTTGCGGACCTCGGGGTTGTTCGCGCGCAGCCACAGGTCCTTCTGGAGCTGGCGCTTGACGCGCGAGTAGCGGACCAGGCCGGTCTTGATCTCGATCGCGGTGCCGTCGGGGCGCAGGGCGTCGATGAAGCGCCACCCGAACGGCGTCTCGATCCCGGTCGGGACGGCGTCGGGGTAGTAGGTGCCGATGACCCGCGCCTCGGTGAGCTTGCCGAACTTGTGGTTGGCGCGCAGGATCGCGCGCTTGCGCGCGAGCTCCAGGCGCTTGGCGGTCGCCTCGCGGATCGCCCGCAGGCGCTCGCGGAAGATGTTCGCCCGCTCCATCGCGGTCTTGGCCGCCAGCAGGCTGCGCGGGTGCTTGGCCAGCTGCCGGAGCAGCCGCGAGGCGACCTTCGACGCGATCTTCGCCTCGACGCCGCCCAGCGCCGTCGAGACGGGATCGTCGAGGAAGAAGTCCTCGACGGTCTTGATGAACTCCGCGTGCTTGGGGTCGTCGCCGTTCTCGACCTCGTAGCCGTCGTAGTCGCCGTCGCCGTCGGTGTCCCACGACAGCGGATCGGTTCCGAGCCGCAACTCGTCGCCGTCGCTGAGCCCGTCGTCGAGCGAGCCGGGCGCCTTGTCGCTGGACCACCGGCGCGGATCGGTGCCAAGCGCGGTCTCGGTGAGGTCGTCGAGGCCGTCGTGGTCGGAGTCGCCGCGGCGCGGGTTGGTCCCGAGGTCGCGCTCGGTGCGGTCGTCGAGGCCGTCGTGGTCGGAGTCGCGCAGGAACGGGTTGCTGCGGCGGTCGTGGGTCTCGTCGTAGTCCGAGACGTTGTCGCCGTCGCTGTCCCAGCGATTGGGGTTGGTACCGAGCCGGCGCTCCTCGTCGTCGGAGATGCCGTCGCTGTCGCTGTCGCGTGGGCCGCGGTTGGTGTTGGGGTCCGGCGGCGGCGGGCGGCGGGCGGTGGCGGCGAGCGCGGTGGCGCCGCGCGCGCCGCGGGGGCGGTCAGCGCGCGCGGCCTGCCCGTGACCGCCACCAGACCCGCCGCAGCCGCCGCCTCCGCCACCGACGGCGGAGACGATGCTCTCGAACTGGCAGGTGACCGCCGGCGCGACGCCGGGCATCGCGCGGGCGAGCACAGCCGCCAGCGCCACGACGCCGACCATCACGCACAGCCATTCGACGACGGCCTGCCCGCGGGTGGACCGAAGGCGCATCGCCGCGCAACTCAGCCGCGCGGCGGCCGGGCGCCGAAGCGCGCGATCCGCCAGCCCTCGGCGAGCCGCTGGAACTGGACCCACGAGCGCAGCCGGGTGCGATCGACGGTCAGCGTCGCCCACGCGCGCTGCCCGCGCACGACGGCCGTGATCGCGCGGCGGTCGTGCACCAGCTGCCGGCGGCGCTCGCGGTCGCGCGGCGTCGACGCCTCGTCGATCGTGCGCGCCCGCGTCGAGATCGCCAGCGTGCACGTCGTGCCGCCCGCGGCCGCCTTGCGCTCCAGCGCGGTGCGCAGGCCCGGCGTCATGAGCGAGCAGACCTCGTCGCCGCGGCCGGCGTTGGCGGCCTGCAGGTAGCGCTGCATGACGTCGACGACCGGCCCGGAGGGCGCCGCCGGCCGCGCCTGCTGCGACGCGCGCTCGGCCTCCCCGCAGCCCGCGATCGTCAGCGCGAGAAGGGCGGGGATGCACACGCGACGCAGCACGGGTCAACGACACCACGGCGCGCGACCGCCTTCCATGGGGCGCAGGGCTCATCTTTGGGCCTGAGCCGGCCTACGCGGATGCGTGGGCCGGCTCAAGTCAGTGCTCTGACATCCGACAAATCGAGCGTGATGCGCACGATTCGGCAGACGTGCCTCAGCCCCGCGATTGCGGTCCTCGACCGCCTGCGGCTGGCGCACAAACTCATCCTCATCGCGCTTGTCCTGCTGGCGCCCGCGCTGTTCGCCGTGTGGCAGTACCGCTCCCAGCAGAACACCCAGATCCAGTTCAGCGCCAAGGAGCGCGTCGGCGTCGCCGAGCTCGTTCCCGCCGGCAAGCTGCTGGGCGACATCGCCCAGGCGCGCTCGGTGGCCGTCCGCGCTGCCGCGGGCGACCACGACGCGGCCGGCGCCCTCCCGGGCGCCACCGACGCCGTCCGGCGCTCGGTCGCCGCGCTCGATCGCGTCGACGGCAAGCTGGGATCGCAGCTGGGCACCACCGACCTCTGGGCCAAGCTCAAGCCCGCGATCGCCTCGACGATCGCCGCGCCGGCGCGCGACCCGCGCGCCACGCTCGAGGCCTACGGCAAGCTGAGCACCGACACGCTGGCCCTGATCGTCCAGGCCGGCAACGACTCGAACCTGATCCTCGATCCGGACCTCGACTCGTTCTACGTCATGGACGCGCTGGTCAACAAGGTGCCGACCGCGATCGACACCGCCGGCCGCGTCTCGAGCCTCGAGGTCGCGATGGCTGCGGGCAAGAGCTCGCTCGACGACCGCATCCAGCTCGCCGTCGACAAGGGCGTGCTCGGCGGCACCGTCGATGCCACGCGCGCCGGCTTCAAGACCGCCTTCCAGAGCACCGGCGACGCCACGCTGCGCCCGGCCATCGACCCTGCTGCCGCCGCGCTGGCCGGCGCGTCGGGCAGCCTCGGCGCCGAGCTGTCGCGCGCGGTCGACCGCGGCCCCGACGGCAAGAGCGCGGCCGCCCTCGGCGCGAGCGCCGTCAAGCGCGCCAACGCGCTGCAGGCCAAGCTGGCCCCGGCGCTCGACAAGCTGCTCGTCACGCGCCTGGACGGCCTGCGCTCCTCGGCGCACCGCACCTACGTCCTCGTCGGCCTCGGCGTCCTGCTCGCCCTCTACCTGTTCGTCGCGCTGTTCGTCGCGATGACGCGCTCGGTCACCCGCCTGGTGCGCAGCGCCGACGCCATCGCCGAGGGCGACGTCGAGCAGGACCTCGACGTACGCAGCCGCGACGAGATCGGCTCGCTGGCCCAGGCCTTCGGGCGCATGATCGGCTACCTGCGCGACGCCGCCGGCGACGCCGGGCGCATCGCCGAGGGCGACCTGACCGTCGAGCCGGCGCCGCGCTCGGAGCGCGACATGCTCGGCTCGGCCTTCGCCGCGATGGCCGCGCAGCTGCGCACGCTCGTCCGTGACCTCTCCGACGCCGCGATGCGCCTGGGCTCCTCCTCGCAGCAGATGGCCTCGACCTCGCAGGAGGCCGGCCGCGCCGTCGAGGAGATCGCCAGCGCGATGGAGGACGTCGCCACCGGCGCCCGCGACCAGGTCGCGGCCGTCGAGCGCACGCGCACGAAGGCCGAGGCCATGGCGGGCGCGTCGCGCGCCTCCGCCGACGAGGCCAACGCCACCCGCCAGAGCGCCGACGACACGCGCGCGCTCGCCCGCGAGGGCGCGGCCACGGTGGCCGCCGCCTCCGAGGCGATGGAGGGCCTGCGCGCCAGCTCCGAGCGCGCCACCCAGACGATCGAGGCGCTCGGCGCCAAGTCGGCCGAGATCGAGACGATCGTCGACACCATCTCCGGCCTCTCCGAGCAGACGAACCTGCTCGCGCTCAACGCCGCCATCGAGGCCGCCCGCGCCGGCGAGCACGGCCGCGGCTTCGCCGTCGTCGCCGACGAGGTGCGCAAGCTGGCCGAGGAGTCCGGCCGCGCGACCTCAGCCGTGTCCGCCCTCGTCGCCGAGGTCCAGGCCGAGACGCGCCGCGCCGTCGAGGCCGTCTCCGCCGGCACCGAGGTCTCCGAGCAGGGCGTCGCCGCCGTCGCGGCCGCGCACGCCTCGTTCGAGCGCATCGAGGCCGCCATCGAGGCGATGACCGAGCGCGTCGTGCAGATCGCCGCGGCGATCGACGAGGTCGCCGGCGACAGCGACGGCGTCCGCGGCGACATGACCGCGGTGGCCGAGGTCGCCGAGCGCTCGTCGGCCTCGACCGAGCGCGTGTCGGCCTCCACCCAGCAGACGACGGCCGCCACGCAGCAGATCGCCGCGTCGGCCGACGAGCTGGCCCGCACGGCCGACGAGCTGCAGGCGCTCGTGGGCCGCTTCCAGGTCTCCTAGCCGCTAGAAGCCGCGCCGCTCGCGGGCGGCGGTCAGCCGCGGGTCGCGCTCCTCGGCGCGCGCGTGGCCGCGCGCCCACGCGTGGACGAGCCACAGCACGAGCAGCACGCCGACGGCGATCGACACGCCCGTCACGTCGCCGGGCGCGAACGCGCCGAGCGCCACGAAGAAGGCGTAGCAGCCGATCACCCCCAGGGCGATCACCCAGAAGGCCTCGCGCACCGTCTCGGCGACGGCGCTGAGGCCCACGGGGTCTCCCCTCTTAGGCGCTTCGTGCCCGGCCTCGCTGTCGGCGGGGGGGCGCGGCGACGGATGCGAATGGGGCAGGTGCAGGGAAGCCATGGACGCGACCTCCGGCTCGGACCGTGCTCGCGCGGATCGTAGCGAGCGCCTCGCGGCGCGCAAGACCTACTTGGCCTCGAGCCAGGTGTGCCCCACGCCGACGTCGACGGCCAGCGGCGGCGTGCGCTCGCCCCACGGCGCGATCATCTCGCGCTCGACGAGCTCGCGGACCGCGTCGGCCTCCTCGGGCGGCCCCTCGAAGAGCAGCTCGTCGTGGATGGTGAGGATCATCCGCGTGGTCAGCTCGCTCTCGGCCAGGGCGCGATGGGCGCCGATCATCGCGAGCTTCATGACGTCGGCCGCGGTGCCCTGGATGACGGTGTTGACGGCTAGGCGCTCGCCGAGCGAGCGGACCTGCCAGTTGCGCGCGCGCAGCTCGGGGATCTGGCGGCGGCGGCCGAACAGCGTCGTCACGTGCCCCTGCTCGCGCGCCGACTCGATCGTCGTGCGGATGAACTCGGCCACCTTGCCGAAGCGCTCGAGGTAGGCGTCGATGAACGCCTTGGCCTCCTCGCGCGGGATGTTCAGGCGATCGGCGAGGCCGTAGTCGCTAAGGCCGTAGACGATGCCGTAGTTGATCATCTTCGACTTCGAGCGGTCCATCGGCGTCAGCTCGCTGGGGTCCTTGCCGAAGACGACGGATCCGGTGGCGGTGTGCACGTCCTCGCCGCGCACGAAGATCTCCTCGAGGACCTCCTCGCCGGCGATGTGGGCGAGGATCCGCAGCTCGACCTGCGAGTAGTCGGCCGAGGTCAGCACGTTGCCCGGCGCCGCCTCGAAGCAGCCGCGGATCTCGCGCCCAAGCTCGGTGCGCACCGGCACGTTCTGCATGTTGGGGTTCGTCGAGGCCAGCCGGCCCGTCGTCGCCGCCGCCTGCACGAACGTCGTGTGGATGCGCGACTCGGTGTCGGTGAGCTGCGGCAGCACGTCGAGATAGGTCTTGAGGATCTGGTTGAGCTCGCGCCAGCGCTCGATCTTGGGCACGATCGGGTGCTCGTCGCGGATGGCCTGCAGCACGCGCGCGTCGGTCGAGAAGCCGGTCTTGCCGCGGCGCTTCTTGGACAGCGCGAGCTTGTCGAAGAGCACGGCGCCGAGCTGCTGGGGCGAGCCGATGACGAACTCCTCGCCGGCGAGGTCCCAGATCTCGCGCTCCAGGCCGTGGATCTCGTCGCGCACGCGGCCGTCGACCTCGCTCAGGCGGTCGCGGTTCAGGCGCACGCCCGCGAGCTCCATGTCGCGCAGGACGCGCACGAGCGGCAGCTCGACCTCGTTCATCAGCCACTCCAGGCCGCGCTCGGCCAGCTGCTCGCGCTGCCAGGCGGCCAGCGCTTGCAGCACGACCGCGTCGGCGCCGGCGCCGTCCTCGACGTCGGAGGCCAGGCCCCGCTCTTCGCAGATCTCGCGGAACGGGAAGCCGCGCCGCGCGGGCTCGAGCAGGTAGGCGGCGAGGACGGTGTCGTGGGTGAGGTTGGGCGGCACGACGCCGAGCTCCTTGGCGTCGTGCGCGACGACCGGGCGGTCGCCGAGCGCGGCGACGAGCGCCTCCGGCCCGTCGCAGGCGCCGACGAGCACGCTCTCGCCGGCGGCGACGCCGAAGCGCCAGTGGGTGTCGGTCGGGACGAGCTGACCCTCGGGGGTCTCGGGCGCGACGACCGCCACCGTGACCTCCTTGCCGGGCTCGAAGCCGGCGACGTCGCCCAGCCCGCCCGCGCGGACCCTGGCCTTGACGGTGACGTCCGCGACCGGCGCCGGCGCGGCCGCGTCGCCGTCGCCGAAGGCCTCCTCCAGCCGCGCCAGCGGCGCGCGCAGCTCGAACTCGCGGAAGACCTGGCGCAGCTTGGAGCGGTCGGGCTCGCTGGCGACCTCGGCCACCGGATCGACCGCGACGGGCACGTCGGTCTGGATGGTGGCCAGGACCTTCGACAGGCGCGCATTGTCGGCGTGCGTGGAGAGGTTCTCCTTGCGCTTGGCCCCGGAGATGTCGTCGATGTGGTCGAGGACCTCCTCGAGCGTGCCGAAGCGCTGCAGCAGCTCCGAGGCGGTCTTGTCGCCGATCCCCGGGACGCCGGGGATGTTGTCCGACGTGTCGCCCTTCAGGCCGTAGAAGTCGGGGATCAGCTCCGGGCCGATGCCGTAGCGATCGATGACGGCCTGGTGGTCGTAGACCTTGGTGTCGGTGATGCCGCGGCCGGTCGCCATGACGCGCACCCGCGACTCGGCGTCGATGATCTGGAAGGCGTCGCGATCGCCGGTGACGACCATCACGGGCACGCTCTCCTCGCGGGCGCGCGCGGCGATGCTGGCGATCACGTCGTCGGCCTCGAAGCCCTCGACCTGCACGTTGCGATACCCGAAGGCCTCGACGAGCGGCTCGAGGTGCGGCCACTGCTCCTTGAGCAGGTCCGGCCGCGAGCGGCGCGTGGCCTTGTAGTCCTCGGAGACCTCCTTGCGCCCCGACGTGCCGGCGTCCCACACGACGATCGTCGGCTTGGGCCCGTACTCGGTCAGAAGCTTCACGAGCATCGACGCGAAGCCGAAGATGGTGTTCGTCGGGAAGCCCGTGGACGTGGCGATCGACTCCGGCAGGGCGAAGAACGCCCTGTAGGCGAGGGAGTTGCCGTCGATCAGGAAGAGCTCGTCGTGCCCGTCGGTCGCCACGACCCTCACGCTACAAGGCGGCGCGGGCGATGGCATGCTCACGCGATGAGCGTCACCCCGTCCGCGCAGTTCTCGCTCACCATCCGCCTGGAGATCGCCCACCGGCCCGGCATGCTCGGGCAGGTCGCCACCGCGATCGGCCGCGCGGGTGGGACGATCGGCGCCGTCGACCTCGTCGAGGTCACCGAGGACAGGCTGCTGCGCGACATCACCGTCGACGCCGCCGACCAGGAGCAGTGGGACGCGATCACCGCCGCGCTCGACGCGCTGGACGGCGTGCGCGTCGTCGACACGACCGACCGCACCTTCCTGCTGCACGTCGGGGGCAAGATCGAGCAGCGCAACAAGCACGCGCTCAAGACGCGCGACGACCTCTCGATGGCCTACACGCCGGGGGTCGCGCGGGTGTGCAATGCGATCGCCCAGGACCGCGACAAGGCCTTCCAGTACACGATCAAGCGCAACACGGTGGCCGTCGTGTCCGACGGCACCGCCGTGCTCGGGCTGGGCGACATCGGCCCCGAGGCGGCGATGCCCGTCATGGAGGGCAAGGCGATGCTCTTCAAGGAGTTCGCCGGCGTCGATGCCTTCCCGATCTGCCTGGACACCAAGGACCCCGACGAGATCGTCGAGACCGTGCGGCGGATCGCGCCGGGCTTCGGCGGCATCAACCTCGAGGACATCTCCGCGCCGCGCTGCTTCGAGATCGAGGACCGCCTGAAGGCCGACCTCGACATCCCGGTGTTCCACGACGACCAGCACGGCACGGCGGTCGTCACCCTCGCAGCGCTGCTGAACGCGTGCAGCCTCACGGGCCGCGAGCTGACCGACCTGCGCGTGCTCGTCACCGGGCTGGGCGCCGCCGGCGTCGCCGTGACGCGGATCCTCATGGAGGCCGGCGTGCGCGACATCGTCGGCGCCGACTCCAAGGGCCTCGTGTCCACCAGGCGCCCCGACTACGTCGACGGCACCATGAACGCCGTCAAGCGCTGGTACGCCGAGAACTCGAACCCCGAGGGGCTCACCGGGGCGCCGGCCGACGCCCTCGCCGGCCGCGACCTCTTCATCGGCCTCTCCGGCGCGCGCATCTTCCCGGCCGAGGAGCTGCGCAGGATGAACGGCGACGCGATGGTCTTCGCGATGGCCAACCCGACGCCCGAGGTCTCGCCCGAGGAGGCCGCGCCCTACGCGCGGATCGTGGCGACCGGGCGCTCGGACTACCCCAACCAGATCAACAACGTCCTCTGCTTCCCGGGCATCTTCCGCGGCGCCCTCGACGTCCGCGCCGACGCGATCACCGAGGGCATGAAGATGGCCGCGGCGCGCGCGATCGCGCGGATCATCCCGCCCGCCGAGCTGCGCGAGGACTACATCATCCCGTCGGTCTTCAACCGCGACGTCTCCCCCGCCGTCGCGGCGGCGGTGGCCGAGGAGGCCAAGGCGCAGGGGACCGCGCACGCCGCCGGCGACACGATCGGCTTCGCGGCGATCGACGCCGAGCGGATGCGGGCGGGCTGAGGGTGGCTACCGTCGGCGCTCCTCCCGAGCCGAGTGTCGAGTTTGTAAGCCTGAGGCCGACGGAGTCGACACTCGGCGCGCGTGCCGCGGCCCGACCGCTGCGGCCGGCGCCCACCCACCCTCGCTGCCCTGGCCGCGCGGAGCGGCGGGCGCGCGCAGCGACCGGGTCCCGCGGCAGCGGCTACGCCGGTCGCCTCGCCGCGAAGCAGAACTGCGCGACGGCGACGAAGTACTCGCCGCGCGCGCCGAGCTCGCGCTGCTCGGCCGCCCACGCGTGCGCCTCGTCGGCCGAGATGAGGCTCGAGCCGACGAGGTAGTCCTCGATCAGCGGAAGCGTCGCCGCGAGGTAGGACTCGGGGCCGAAGTCGTTGTTGACGAACAGATGGCCTTCGACGCGGACGTCCTCGAAGCCGGCGGCACGCAGCTGTGCGGTCAGCGTGCGCGGCAGCGACGGGTGGGCCAGGTGCGCGTCCCAGGCCTTCAGCGCGCGGGCCATCCGCTCGGGATCGGCGGAGTGCCAGGACAGCGTGCCCCAGTCGACGTCCCAGAGCACCACGCGACCGCCCGGGCGCAGGGCGCGGCGGATCTCTGCCAGCGCGCGCTCCGTGTCCTCGACGTACTCGAGGACCTGGACCGACAGCGCGGCGTCGAAGCTCGCGTCGTCGACCGGCAGCGCGGTCGCCGGGCCCTCGCGAAGCTCGACGTTCGCGTGCGCCGCGCAGCGCCTGCCGGCGACGGCGAGCATCGACGCGCTCGGGTCCGCGCCGACGAGCGCGCCCTCGGGGCCGACCTGCTCGAGCAGCTCGGCCACGTAGAAGCCCGGGCCGCAGCCGACGTCGAGGATCCGCTCGCCCGATTGCGCGCCGACCGCCGCGCGGACGAGTGCGCGGCGGCGCAGGATGTCACGCTTCTGGTAGAGGCTCTCAAGCTGATCGACGAGATCGTCGTCGAAGGCGAGCTGACTCATGCACGTCACCCTAACCGGAGCAACAGGCCTGATCGGATCGCGGCTCGTCCGCGCCCTGCGCGCGCGCGGCGACGAGGTGACCGTGCTCACGCGCGACCCCGACCGCGCCCGATCGACGCTCGGCGACGTCGAGGCGCACGCGTGGCGGGCGCTCGACGAGCCCGCGCCCGCCGCGGCGCTGAGCGGCCGCGACGCCGTCGTGCACCTCGCGGGCGAGACCGTCGCCCAGCGCTGGACCGACACGGCGCGGCGCGCGATCCGCGACACGCGCGAGATCGGCACGCGCAACCTCGTGGCCGGCCTGCGCGCCGCCGAGCCGCGCCCGCGCGCGCTCGTGTCGGCCTCAGCCGCCGGCTACTACGGGCCGCGCGGCGACGAGCCGGTCCCCGAGGACACCCCGCCCGGCGATGACTTCCTCGCCCGGGTGTGCGTCGCGTGGGAGCGCGAGGCGGTGGCCGCGCGCGAGCTCGGCGTGCGCGTCGTCAACCTGCGCGCGGGCGTCGTGCTGGACGCCGGCGGCGGCGCCCTGGCCAAGATGCTGCCGTTCTTCCGGCTGGGCATCGGCGGGCCGGTCGCCGGCGGGCGCCAGTACCTGTCGTGGATCCACGCCGACGACATCGTCGGCATGTACCTGGCCGCGCTGGACCACGACTCCTGGGAGGGCGCGTTCAACGCCGGCGCGCCCGAGCCGGTCACCAACCGCGACTTCTCGCGCGCCCTCGGCCGCGCCCTGCGCCGCCCGGCGATCGCCCCGGTGCCGGCCTTCGCGCTGCGTCTGCTCTACGGCGACATGGCCGAGATCGTCACCGAAGGCCAACGCGCCATCCCCGCGCGCGCCCTGGAGCGCGGGCACGCCTTCCGCCACACCGATCTCGACGCCGCGCTACGCGACGCCCTGCGCTGACAAAACCGCTTCAGTACGGCCGCTTGCGTCCGATCCATCGCCTCATGGGAGGCACGCGCAAAGGCGTCACCGTCCTGGCGATCGCGGTCGCGGCCGCGCTCATCGCAGGCCTTGCGTGGAACCTGGTCCACACCGAGGCCCAGGGCCGCCGATCGCTGCGCGATGGGCTCGAGCGCCGCGCCACGCTGACCGCCCGGCTGATGGCGAGCGCGTTCCTGGCCGGCAACTCGCCGCAGGACACGGGCGCCAAGTACGGCGGCCCGCCGCGCGTGGTCGCCGCGCGGGTCAAGGCCAGCACCGCGCTGCGCGGCGGCCAGCGGCTGCTCGTGCTCGACCGCCGCGGGACCGTCATCGCCGCGACGCCCCCCGGGCTGGCCCGCGACAAGGGCCTCCTCGCGCGCAGCTGGCACCTGCGGGCGGCGCTGGCCGGGAAGCCGGCGATCTCCGATGCGTTCCGCGACGCCCGCAACCAGTGGGTCATCGAGCTCGCCGTCCCGTTCAAGACCGCGGCCGGCCGGCGCGTGGTCGCCGGCTCGGGCCCGATCTCGATCCTGCACAACTTCACCGAGGGCTTCTTCGGCAGCGCCACCGCCGTGCGCGGCTCGCGCGCCTCGCTCATCGACGGGTCGGGCCGCACGCTGAGCGCCACCGGGCCGCGCGCCGCGGGCGGCAAGCGGACCGTGATCTCGGCACCGGTGCCGTCGTCGCACTGGCGCGTCGTCCTGAGCGTCCCGAACGCGATGCTCTACGAGTCGATCGACGGCGGCCCCAGCCGCGCGGCGTGGATGCTGTTCGCGGCGTTCAGCGCGGCGATCTGCGCGCTGCTGGCGCTCGGCTTCGCCGCCGCGCGCGGGGCGCGCCGCCTGGCCGCCGCGACCGAGCGCGAGCAGGCGGCCCGCGAGATCGCCCACGAGCGCCTGCACGACGCGCTCACCGGGCTGCCCAACCGCAACCTCTTCCAGGACCGCGCCGAGCACGCGATCGCGGCCGCCCGGCGCCGCCACGCGTCGGTCGGCGTCGTCTGCATGGACGTCGACGATCTCAAGCGCATCAACGACTCGCTCGGGCACGAGGCCGGCGACGCGGTCGTGCGCGACGTGGCTCGCCGCCTCGACGCCACCGTGCGCGCGGTCGACACGGTCAGCCGCTTCGGCGGCGACGAGTTCCTGCTGCTCTGCGAGGACGTCGAGGACTCGGACGTGCTGCGCCTCGTCGCGCGCATCCAGGACGCGCTGCGCGACCCGGTCGTCGTCGACGGCCGGCACGTGTCGGTGAGCTTCTCGATGGGCGTCGCCGTCCACGGTGGCACCGACGACGCCCGCAGCGCCCGCGAGCTGCTGCGCGATGCCGACGCCGCGATGTCGCGCGCCAAGGCGCTCGGCCGTGGCCGCGTGGAGCTCTTCGACGGCGAGCTGCACCAGCAGGCCGTCGCGCGGCTCGACGCCGAGCTGGCGCTGCGCCAGGCGATCGACGACCGGGAGCTCGTCGTCCACTACCAGCCGATCGTGGCCCTCGGCGACGGCGCCCTGCACGGCGTCGAGGCGCTCGTTCGCTGGCGCCGCGGGGAGACCGGCGAGCTCGTCGCGCCGGGCGACTTCATCCCGCTCGCCGAGGACACCGGCCTCATCTGGGAGATCGGCGAGTGGGTGCTGCGCACCGCGGTGGGCGAGGTCGGCGACTGGGCCCGCCGCGGGCTCGTCGGCGACGACTTCGAGCTGTCGGTCAACGTCTCGGCCCATCAGCTGGGCGATCCGCGGCTGGCCGCGACCGTCGCCGACGCGCTCACCGGATGGGACCGGCCGGCCGGCCGCCTGTGCCTGGAGATCACCGAGACAGCGATGATGCTCGACCCCGACATGGCGCAGCGCACGCTCGACAGCCTCGACGCGCTCGGCGTCCGCCTGGCCCTCGACGACTTCGGCGTCGGCCATTCCTCGCTGGGCCAGCTCGCCCGCTCGCTGCCGATCTCCGTCCTCAAGCTCGATCGCTCGTTCGTCGCCGGGATGACCCGCCGCCGCGATCGCGGCATCGTCGAGGCCGCGGCCGCGCTCGCCCGCGCCCTGGACCTGTCGTCGGTCGCCGAGGGCGTCGAGTCGGCCGAGCAGGCCGCCGAGCTCGCGGCGATGGGCTTCCCCTACGCGCAGGGCTTTCACTTCGGGCGCCCGGTGCCGGCCGCCGACGTGGTGGCGCGGCTGCGCGACGCCGCGCTGGCCTGACCTCGCCACCGCCAGGGGCGGGGCGAAGTAGGATTCGGATCCCTGAGAAGGGAGGCGATCCAACCGTGACGCATCGAAGCCTTGAGGAGCTGCTCGGGGCCGTCGAAAGCCCTGTCGAGCTGCTGCGCAACGCGCAGGCCGGACCGAACGTCTACCCCGGCGTCCCGGCCGAGTTCAGCAACTGGCGCGACGAGCAGCGGGCCTGGCAGGAGACGTGCGTGCTCTTCAACCAGACCTACCACATGGCCGAGCTGGCGGTGGCGGGCCCGGACGCGCTGGCGCTGCTGTCGAAGCTCGGCGTCAACAGCTTCGCGACCTTCGCGCCGGGCAAGGCCAAGCAGTTCGTGCCGTGCACACCCGACGGCTACGTCATCGGCGACGTGATCCTCTTCGGGCTCGGCGACAGCGAGTTCAACCTCGTCGGCCGCGCGCCGGTGCTCAACTGGGTGACCTATCACGCGCAGACCGGCGACTACGACGTGCAGGTCGAGTTCGACCAGCGCACGGCGCTGCGCAGCGACGGCCTGCGCAAGCACTACCGCTTCCAGGTGCAGGGGCCGAACGCGATGGCGGTCATCGAGAAGGCCCTCGGACACGCTCCCGAGGAGCTGAAGTTCTTCAACATGCGGACGGAGCGGATCGCCGGCAACGACGTCTGCGCGCTTCGCCACGGCATGGCCGGCCAGCCCGGCTGGGAGCTCTTCGGCCCCTGGGAGGACGGCGAGGCGGTCCACGAGGCGCTCGTGGCCGCCGGCGAAGGTCTCGGGCTCACGCTGGTCGGCGGGCGCGCCTACGGGTCGAACGCGATCGAGTCGGGCTGGATCCCCTCGCCGCTGCCGGCGGTGTACACGGGCGACGCGCTGAAGGCCTACCGCGAGTGGCTTCCCGCCACCGGCTACGAGGCCTCGGCCTCGGTCGGCGGCAGCTTCGCCTCCCCCGACATCGAGGACTACTACTTCACGCCGTGGGACCTCGGCTACGGGCACCTCGTCAAGTTCGACCACGACTTCATCGGGCGCGAGGCGCTCGAACGGATCGCGGAGGGCGAGCACCGCACCAAGGTCACGCTCGCGCTCGACGACGAGGACGTCGCGCGGACCATCGCGGGGCAGTTCCAGAAGACCGACCGGACGAAGTTCATCGAGTGGCCGAACGCGGTCTACTCGATGCACCCCTACGACAAGGTCACCGTCGACGGCGAGCTCGTCGGCGTCTCCACCTGGATCTGCTACAGCGCCAACGAGGGCAAGCTGCTGACCCTGGCGGTCGTCGACGGGGAGCACGCCGAGCCGGGCACCGAGGTCACGTTCGTCTGGGGCGAGGAGGGCGGCGGCACCGCCAAGCCGACCGTCGAGCGCCACGTGCAGACGGAGATCCGGGGCGTCGTCAGCCCGGTCCCCTACGTCGGCGCCGTGCGCGAGTCCTACGCGCCGGGCGGCTGGCGATCCGTGCGCGCCTGAGCGTCACGCCGGCGCGACGACCAGCACCGCGGAGGCCGGCAGCCCGCCGTCCGCCGGCGGATCGAAGCTGTCGAAGAAGCTGGCGTCGGTCCCGTCGCGCAGCGCGCGCAGGTAGGCGGCGAAGCCGGCGTCAGGCGTGTGGAAGTTCAGCCAGCGGGCCTCGGTGCCGCCCTCGTTGGCGAAGGAGTGCACGACGTTCGCCGGGACGGCGGCGAAGCCGCCCGGCCCGAGCCGGATCGTCCGGGCGTCCGGGCCGACCGTGAACGTGAGCTCGCCCTCGAGCACGTAGAAGGCGTCGGTGTGCTCGCGGTGCACATGCGGGTCGGGCCCCCGCTCGCCGGGCCCGTAGCGCGACCAGGTGACGGTCAGGCCGTCGCTCTCGAGCAGGAGCCGGACCTCGCGGTGCTCTTGAAGGCTGATCTGCTCGCCGACGTCGCGGCGCACGACGATTCGTCTGACACCCGCGAAGCGTAGCCGCCGACTCGCCGCCACCAGTGGGCGCGGCCCGGTAGGGTCCCGGCCGGTCGCCGACACGAGGAGGTGATGCCGGGGTCATCTGAGGTGGTCAACAGTCGGTCTCGCCCCTTTGCCTGTGGGGGAGCCGAGGCTGTGACATCTCGTCTTCTTCGTAGGATCCATGAAACGCGTTGCCCCGCTCCTTGTTGCGGCGGTTTCGGTCCTCGTCACTGCCGTCTTCGCCAGCGCGGCGTCGGCGGCCGACTACCACGACAGCTTGTGCCAGCAGCGTCCGTTCCTGTGCCTCGACAAGTACAAGTCGATCGGCGAGAACGGCGCGTACACGGGCCACGACGAGGCCTCGGTGCTGTTCATCTCCAACCGGTCCGGCACCGGCGGCCGTGACCTGACCTACACCCTGACGCTCCCGCGCAACCCGCCGGTGCGGCCCAACCAGGCCGGGACCGCCGGCACCTGGGACTTCCAGCTGCGGGCCACGTTCTGGCTGAGCATCACGATGTGCGACACCGAGTCGTCGCCCAACTTCACGAAGACGTGCACGCCGAACAGCGACGTCAACGCACGCTTCCGCAGCACGAACCCGAAGTCCCCGTTCTACATCGGCAAGTCGCCGGGGAACGCGTTCATGGAGCTGCAGTTCTACGAGCCGGGATGGGTGCCGCAGTTCGCCGGCTTCGGCTGCTCGGCCACGAAGTGGTGCGCCAACCTGACGATCGACAGCCTGTCCGACCAGGACAACACGGGCATCCCGCAGAACGACGACTGCCTGGACAACCACTTCCTGGTCGGCGAGGAGCCGATCAACTGGGCCTACATCACGCGCGACGGCCGGTCGCAGGCGCCCGCCAACCCGCTGGCGCTCTCCGACGACCCGAACCTCACGGGGCTCAACCCCGACCTCACCAAGGACCTGCTGATGAACCCGGGCGACACGCTGCGGATCCTCATGCACGACACCCCGGCCGGCTACCGGGTCGACATCACCGACCTGAGCACCGGCGACCACGGGTCGATGACGGCGAGCGTCGCCAACGGCTTCGGGCACGTGCTGTTCGAGCCCAACGCGACGCAGTGCCACGTCGCGCCGTACGCGTTCCACCCGATGTACGACTCGGCGGTGCCGCGCGGCACCACGTGGGGCGCGCACATCTCGAACGTCGCCTTCTCCGACGAGATCGGCCACTTCGAGTACTGCGACGCCATCGACCCGCAGACCGGGGCCTGCACCGACCCGGGCGGCGCCGACGGTACGCTCGACGCCGACGACCAGGCGTGCCTGGACGGCGCGGAGTTCGGGGCGTTCATCCCGATCAAGGGCTGCGTGCTCGACGACGGCGACTTCGACGGGCCGTCGTATCGCCTGGACTGGCCGGGCACGTTCAAGAACCCGCTCCTCGACCGGCTGCTGCACCCGACCCCGGTGCGCTACACCGTGCCGGTCTCGGGCGGCAGGGCTCTGGAGCGGATGGCCTTCGAGACCGACCTGCCGCGCATCGAGCGCGGCGACGAGCCGGGCAACCCGCTGCCGGGATGCGACGCGAACACGGGCGCCAACTGCGTCAACCCGCCACCGGGGGCGCAGTTCTACCCGCTGTACACGGCGACCCGGATCGGCGGGACGTGCTTCCTGCAGCAGGGCGGCCCGAACATCCCGGGCACGGTCAACGACTTCGGCGGGACGTCGACCGCCGAGTACGGCGACCTGCTCTTCGTGACCTATCCCGACGTGGGCTTCAAGACCATCTCGCTCGCGGAGGACTTCCACCGCGACCTGCGCGCCAACCCGTGCGGGAACGGCTGACGCGCTGACGGCATGCTCGGGGCGGTCGCCAGACCGCCCCGAGCGCCGGAGTGCCTAGACGGTGAAGCGCCCGACGAGCTCGTCGAGCTCGCCGGCGGTGCGGGCGAGCTGGGCGCTCGACGCGGCGACCTCCTGCGTCGACGCGCTCGACTGCTCCGCCGATGCCGAGACCTGCTCGGTCGACGCGCTGGCATCGGTGGCCACCGAGGCGACCTCGTCGGTCGCGTTGGCGATGCGGTCGATGCAGCCGCTGACGTCGGAGACGCTGGCCGCGAGGCCGTCGAAGGCCTGGCGGGTCTGGCCGACGGTGCGCGCGGCCGACTCGGCGAGCTTGCGGACCTCGTCGGCGACGACCGCGAAGCCGCGGCCCTGCTCGCCGGCGCGGGCGGCCTCGATCGCGGCGTTGAGCGCCAGCAGGTTGGTCTGGTCGGCGATGCTCGCGATCTCGGCGGTCAGAGCGACGCCCTCGGCCGCGACGTTGCGGGCGTTCTCGGCCAGCCCGACGGCCTCGGTCGTGATCTCCTTCGTGCTCTCCACGAGGTGGACCTGGCGCTCGGCGCCGTGGGCGACGTCGGAGGTGGCGCGGGCGATCTCCTGGATGGCCTGGCCGGTCTGCTCGGCGGTAGCCGACATCTGCTGCGAGCTGGCGGCGACGTTGGCGGCGCTCTTGGTGATGTCGACGATCATCGCCGACAGCCCGCTGCGCATCTCGTTGTAGCTGGCCAGGCCGCCCTGGGCGCGGGTGAGCATGACGTTGAAGACCTCGGCCAGCTCGCCGGGAGCCTTGCCCGCGGGAGCCGTGACCGCGGTGGTCACCGGCTCGGCCGGCACGGTCAGGTCGCCGCGGGTGACGGCCTCCAGGCCGGTGCCGAGCGCGACGAGGCAGTTGTCCGACAGGCTCGTCAGGCGCGTCTGCAGCTGGTCGAGCGACGAGTGGTCGCCCAGCGCAGCGCGCAGGTGCTCGCGGACCGCGTTGTAGCCGGCGAGCGCCGCCTGCGCCCTGGCGAGCATCGAGTTGAACAGCTCGACGAGCTCGCGCGCGTCGTCGGAGACGGTCGCGGGATCGATCGACTCGGTGACGGGCAGCACCTCGACCGTGAGGTCGCCCTGGCCCATGGCGTCAAGGCCGGCCAGCAGGTTGGTCAGGCAGTTCTCGTCGAGGCTGCGAAGACGGCCCTTGAGCTCGTCGTAGCTCGTGTCCACGACGACAGGCTGGGCAGCGGCGCCCTGGCGCCGGGGAAGGTTGAGCATGTACGGACTCCGAGGAAGGGGTCGAGTGTCCCCCGGGCTAGTCGGCGGTCAGAGCGCTGACTTGAGGGGGTACGCGCCAGAAAAAACCGCTGAGCGGTCGCGCGCGCAGACGAACGGCGCGCGACGCCGACGGCGCGCTACCTGTGGCCTTCGGCGAGACGGGCCGCCTCTTCGGCAGCCGCCTTGCGCGCCTGCTTCTGGCGCCACGGCGACTCGGCCTTGGCCGGGATGACGATCCAGATGATCACGGCGATGAAGCTGAGGAACAGCCCGGTACCCAGGCCCCACTTCTCGCCGTAGCCCTTGCGCTTGGACAGCTCGCTGGCGGCGATGGCCGACGCCAGCCAGATCATCAGCAGGTAGAAGGCCTTGGCCCCCACCTGTGCCGCGATGATCAGCACGGCCTCCATCACGCCCCCAGGTACGCGGCCTGCACGCGCTCGTCGTTGCGCAGGTTCTCGGAGGTATCGGTCAACGCGACGTGGCCGGTCTCCAGCACATAGCCGCGCGCGGAGACGTCGAGGGCGTAGTTGGCGTTCTGCTCGACGAGCAGGATCGTCACGCCCTGGGAGTTGAGCTCGCGCACCACGTCGTAGATGCGGTCGACGATGACGGGCGCCAGCCCGAGCGACGGCTCGTCGAGGAGGAGCAGCTTGGGCTGGGCCATCAGCGCCCGCCCGATCGCCAGCATCTGCTGCTCGCCTCCGGACATCGTCCCGCCCTTCTGGCGCTCGCGCTCCTTCAACCGCGGAAAGAGGTCGTAGACGCGATCGAGGTCCGCGCGGATCGATGCCTGGTCACGGCGCGTAAACGCGCCCATCTCGAGGTTCTCGAGCACCGTCATGCGCGGGAAGATGCGCCGCCCCTCGGGCGACTGCGCGATGCCGATCTCGGCGACCTCGTGGCCGGCGAGTCCCTGGATCTCGGCGCCCTGGAAGGCGATCCGTCCCGTGCGCGGCGGGACGATCCCCGAGATCGAGCGCAGCGTGGTCGACTTGCCGGCGCCGTTGGCGCCGATGAGCGTCACGATCTCGCCCTCGCGAACGGTGAGCGAGATGCCCTTGAGCGCCTCGATCGAGCCGTAGAAGGTGTGGATCTCGTCGACCTCGAGAAGCGGTGGCCCGCCGTTGGTGACGGTCATGCCTGGCTCCCGAGGTAGGCCTCGACGACGCGCGGGTCGGTCCGCACCTCCTGCGGGCTGCCTTCGGCGATCTTCTCGCCGTGGTCGAGCACCGTGATGCGGTCCGAGACGTTCATGACGACCTTCATGTCGTGCTCGATCAGCAGCACGGAGATCCCGCGCTCAGTGCGCAGCGTCTCCATGAGCCTTCGCAGCTCCTCGGACTCCTGCGGGTTCATGCCTGCCGTCGGCTCGTCGAGCAGCAGCAGCTTGGGATCCGACCCGAGCGCCCGCGCGATCTCCAGCCGGCGCTGGTCGCCGTAGGGCAGGTTCATCGCCAGCTCGTTGTGACGCTTGAGGCCGACGAAGGTCAGCAGGTCGCGCGCGTTGGCATAGGAGTCCTTCTCCTCGCGCCGGTTGAACGGCGTGTGGAACACCATCCCGCTGAAGCGCGAGCGCAGCCGCCCGTGCATCCCGACCTGGACGTTCTCGATCGACGTCATCGTGCGGAAGAGCTTGATGTTCTGGAACGTCCGCGCGATCCCGGCCTTCGTGACGAGGTCGGGTCGCTTGGCCGTGATGTCGTGGCCATCGAAGTACACGCGCCCGGTCGTCGGCCGGTAGAGCCCGGTCATGCAGTTGAAGAACGTCGTCTTGCCCGCGCCATTGGGGCCGATGAGCGAGACGATCGCGCGCTCGGGCACGGAGAACGAGATGTCGTTGACCGCCACCAGCCCGCCGAAGACCTTTGAGACGTTGGCCGCCTCGAGGATGGTCCGGCCGCCGTTGGTGGGAGCGGCCGCTTCGGGCCGCTGCGCCTGCTCGGTCATTCGGACCGCACCTCGTAGAGCTGGTGGTCGGACTGGGCGCCGATGTGGTCGGACTCGTCGATCTCGCCGTGCAGCTCGAGCTTGCGTCTGCTCGATGGCAGGAGACCCTCGGGGCGCAGCACCATCATCGCGAGCATGAAGAAGCCGTAGATGCCGTAGCTGATCGACGTGACGTCGAAGTCCAGCCCGAACTTGTCGGGCACCCCGTTGAGCTCCTTCAGGAGGTAGCGGTTCACCATGGAGAGCGCGATGGCGCCGAGGATGACCCCCCATATGTTGCCCATGCCGCCGATGATGATCATCGACAGGATGAGCACCGAGAAGCCGAACTCGAACTGGTCGACGTTGACCGTGTTGTTGTACGTGGACAGGAAGACGCCGGCGAAGCCGCCGAGCGCCGCACCGAGGGCGTAGGCCCACAGCTTGGTGCGTACGAGGTTGACGCCCATCGCCGCCGCCGCGACTTCGTCCTCGCGCACCGCAATCCACGCCCGTCCGAGCCGCGAGTCGCGCAGCCGGCGGTTGAAGAAGATGACGAGCAGGACCATGGCCAGCCCGACGTAGTAGACGGGCTTGAGCTCCAACGGGTACTTGAACAGCGTGTCGGTCCACGGGAAGTTGATCTTGTCGATCGGAGTGATCCCCTGGCGCCCGTTGGAGAAATCGGTGTGGCCGATCCCGAAGATGCCGCTGGTCGAGTTCTCGAACACGCGCGGCACGATCTCGCCGAAGGCGAGCGTGACGATGGCCAGGTAGTCGCCGCGCAAGCGCAGCGTCGGCGCGCCGAGGATCACGCCCCAGAGGGCCGTGAAGCACGCGGCGATGAAGATGACGAAGAAGAAGTTGATATGGATGCCCGGGAGGTCGGACCCGAAGGCCGACTTGGCCGGTGTCAGGATGTGGATGCCCTTGCCGCCGTTGACGTCGGGGAACTGCTGGGAGCCGAGCCAGCCGATCACGAACGCGCCGATCGCGTAGAAGGCCACGTAGCCCAGATCGAGCAGTCCGGCGAAGCCGACGACGATGTTCAGGCCCAGCGCCATGATGATGTAGCCCAGGGTCTGGATCGACGCGTCGAGCAGGTCATCCGGCGACGCTAGGAGCTGGTCGAGGATGTACGGGTAGAGCAGGGCCAGGGCGAGGAAGACGACGGCCCATCCCCAGTCGGGCACCAGTCGCCGCACGTTCGCGGCGTTGGCGCGCGCGGTGGTGACTGCGGTGCTCATCCCTCGCGCGTCTCCTCGCCGAACAGCCCCGACGGCTTGAAGACCATGATCATGATCAGGATCGCGAAGACGACTGCGGGCGTCCATTGCTGACCGACGTGCGTGTCGGAGATCGACTGGATGACGCCGATGATCAGCCCGCCGACGACCGCGCCCTTGAGGTTGCCGATGCCGCCCATGACCGCCGCGGTGAAGGCGATCAGCCCCGCGGTGAAGCCCTGGTTGAACTGGATCGTGCCGTTGTAGAGCGCGTAGATCATGCCCGCCGCGCCCGCCAGCAGGCCGCCGAGCAGGAAGGTCAGCGAGATCGTGCGGTCGACGTTGATGCCCATGAGCCGCGCGGCATCGGGGTCCTGCGCGGTGGCGCGCATCGCCTTGCCATAGCGCGTGCTGGCCACGAACCACACGAGCGCGATCAGCAACGGCACGGTCACCACGACGGCGAAGACGTCCGAGTGCTCGATCCCCACGCCGAAGATCGAGAAGTAGTTCTTCTGCGAGCCGATCAGGTCGGGCGAGCTGTCGGGCTGCGGGCGCCACAGCAGGCCGACGTTCTGCAGGATGAAGCTCATGCCGATAGCCGTGATCAGCGGCGCCAGCCTGGGCGCGTTGCGCAGCGGCTTGTAGGCCACCCGCTCGATCATCACGTTCAGCGAGCCCGAGGCGAGCATCGCCAGCACGATGCCGACGAGCATCGACCCGAGGATCGCGACGATGCTGTTGTCCGGCGTGACGCCGAGCGTCTGCCAGATCGACACCGTCACGAACGAGCCGATCATGAACACCTCGCCGTGGGCGAAGTTGATCAGCTCGATGATGCCGTAGACCAGTGTGTAGCCGAGCGCGATCAGCGCCCAGATCGTGCCGTTGGACAGCCCGGTCTTGACGTCGTCGAGCGTCTGCTTGGGGTCCTGGACGAAGTAGATGACCAGGGCCGCCGTGAGCAGTATCCAGAGGATGTTGTCGCTCAGGACCTGACCGAAGGGCCTGCGCGGCTCGGCAGCGGGGGTCTCTGGGATCGATGCGGCTTCCATGGCGCGCTTCTTCGCCTCGGATGGGTCCTATATACAGGACCGGCTGGGGCGCTCGGGAATTTCGAGCGCGCCCAGCCGGTTTCCTGCGTCAGGTCAGGGCGCTCAGCCCGGTCTGGGCCTTGATGACCTTGTCGAACACGAGCTTGCCTGCCCTCGACGCGATCCGCGCCGTAGTCGGACAGCGTCGTGTCGCCGTTCTCGTCGATCGAGTACTTGCCGAGGACCGAGTCGCGGTCCTTGATCTTGAAGAACGCGTCGATCACGGCCTGGCGGTCGTTGCCCTTGTCACCGGCGTTCTGGATGGCCAGCAGGGCCACCTTCATCGCCTCGTAGCCGTAGATGGCGTACGGCTACGGGTCCTGCGCCGTACTTCTCCTTGTACGTCTTGAAGAAGTCCTGGGCGGACGGCGGGTAGAGCTTGGGATCGAGCGTCGGGTTCGTGATGTAGGTCATGCTTCTGGACGGCCACGGGCTGATCTTGCTCGAGAAGGCCGACTCCGCGACGCCGTCGGGCCCGAACAGCTTCATGTTCGGGTTGGCGGCGTTGACGTCCTTGAAGACCTGCACACCCTTGTTCTGCGTGATGCCGCCGAAGAACATGCAGTCCGCGCCGCTCGACTTGATCTTCGAGGCGAGGGTGCGGAAGTTGGCCGCCTTGGTGTCGATGCCGTCGTTGCCGGCGATCGCAAGGCCCTGCTGCTTGCCGATGTTGGCCACCTGGTCGGCGAGGCCCTTCCCGTAGACCTCCTTGTCGTTGAGGATGTAGGTCTTCTTGCAGCCCTCATCCTTCTGGTAGGTCACCTGGGCCGCCGCCTGGATGTGGTCGGCGGGCACGACGCGCCCGTAGGTGCGCTTGCCGGACGGGTAGTACTTGTCCGGCTCGCCCTTGTCGGCGCCCTCGGAGCGGGTCAGGCCGACGTAGGTGTTCGATGGCGAGACCTGCAGGATGCCCGCCTCGTTGATGATCGGGATCGAGATCGCCGAGGCACCGGAGTTGAACTCGCCCAGATACACGATGGTCGAGCCGTCCTGGGCCGCCTTACGAGCATCCGACGACGTCTGCCCCGGATCCCACTTGCCCGCCGCGGCGGTCGCGTCGTCGAGGCTGACGTACTTGATCGTGAAGTTGCCGACCTTGCCGCCGGCCTCCTGCAGCGCGAGCTTCTCGCCGTTGATGACCGACTCGGACTGCGGGCGCGAGTCGCCCTGGAGCGGCAGGCTGGAATAGATGGTCAGCGACGTGCGGCCTCCGCCGCCTCCGCCGCCACCACTGCTCTTGTTGTCATCGTTGCCACCGCAGGCGGCGACGCCGAGCGCAAGAGCAGTCACGAGGCAGCCTCGACGCTGCCACTGAACGTACTCGCAAGTTTCCCTCCTCAAGGAAAGCAATACCGAATGGCCCGCGAATCTATCGAAGCGCGGAGACGAAGCGCAATGGACCTTACGTTAACGCGACCGTCAGCTCTCGCGTCTGCCCGGCAGGTAGGGGGCGAGCATCCGCCCGGTGGCGCCGAGCAGCACGACGATGACGGTGATCATGAACGCGTCGAGCGCCTTGACGCCCAGCGCCCACATGACCAGCCAGACGACCAGGCCGAAGGTGGTGGCGACGACGAGTCCCATACGCCGGCCGGACTCTACCTCAGGGCTGCGGCGAACTGCCCTATCAGCGCGTGGACGGCCGCCGCCGGGTCGTCGGCCTCGGCCGCGGCGCGGACCAAGCGGCTGCCGACGATGACGCCGTCGGCGCCCGCGTCGGCCGCCTCGCGGGCCTGCTCGGGCGTGCCGATCCCGAAGCCGAGCGCCACGGGCACGTCGGTCGCGGCCTTGGCGCGCCCGACGAGCCCCGCGAACGTGGCGGCGAGGGCGGCGCGCTCGCCCGTCGTCCCGGTGACCGAGACCGCGTAGACGAAGCCGCGCGCCTTGGCGCCGATCCGCGCCATGCGCTCGTCGGGCGTCGTCGGCGCCACGAGCGGCACGAGCGCGAGACCGCGTGCGTCGCACGCCGCGCGCACCGCGTCGCTCTCCTCCAGCGGCAGGTCGGGCACGATCAGCCCCGAGATGCCGTGGAGGACGAGGTCGTCGGCGAAGCGGTCGATGCCCCTCGCGAACACGAGGTTGGCGTAGATCATCGCCACGACCGGCACGCGCTCGGCCAGTGCGCGGCCGAGTGCCAGCACCTCGTGCGTCGTGGCTCCCGCGCGCAGCGCGGCGGTGCCCGCGGCGTGGATGACCGGGCCGTCAGCCAGCGGATCGCTGTACGGGACGCCGAGCTCGACGAGGTCGGCGCCGCCGTCGGCGTAGGCCTCGGCGATCCGCCGCGACGTGTCCATGTCGGGGAAGCCGCCCATCATGTAGGGCATGAACGCGGCGCGGCCGCCGTCGCCGCGGAAGGCCGCGCCGATCGCCTCCACGCCCGTGATGCTCACAGTCATGCCTGCCCGAGGACCTCGGCGAGATCCTTGTCGCCGCGCCCCGAGCAGCAGACGACGTCGAGCTCGGAGTCGGCGGGCTGCATCGCGTAGTGCAGCGCGTGCGCGGTCTCGAGCGCCGGGATGATGCCCTCCAGGCGCGTGACGCGCTTGAACGTCTCGAGCGCCTCGGCGTCGCTGACGGCGAGGTAGCGCGCCCGCCCGCTGTCGCGCAGGTGCGCGTGCTCGGGCCCGACGCCCGGGTAGTCCAGGCCGGCCGAGATCGAGTGCGCCTCGAGGATCTGGCCCGTCTCGTCCTGCAGCACTGCCGACAGCGATCCGTGCAGCACGCCCGCGCGGCCGGCCATCGTCAGCGGCGCGCCGTGGCGGCCGGGCTCGAGCGCCTCCCCGCCGGCCTCGACGCCGATCAGCTCGACGCCGTCGTCGGCGACGAAGGGAACGAAGATCCCGATCGCGTTCGAGCCGCCGCCGACGCACGCGATGACGCGGTCGGGCAGGCGCCCCTCGTGCTCGAGGATCTGCGCGCGCGCCTCGTCGCCGATGACGCGCTGCAGGTCGCGCACCATCGCCGGGTACGGGGCCGGGCCGACGGCCGAGCCGATGATGTAGTGCGTCGTCGCGACGTTGGTGACCCAGTCGCGGATCGCCTCCGACGTCGCCTCCTTGAGCGTGCGCGCGCCCACGTCCACGGGCGTCACGCTGGCGCCGAGCAGCTCCATGCGCTGCACGTTGGGCGCCTGGCGGCGGACGTCCTCGACGCCCATGTAGACGACGCACTCGAGGTCCAGCAGCGCGCACGCCGTCGCGGTCGCCACGCCGTGCTGCCCCGCGCCGGTCTCGGCGATGATCCGCGGCTTGCCCATGCGCCTGGCCAGCAGCGCCTGGCCGATCGCGTTGTTGATCTTGTGCGCGCCCGTGTGGTTGAGGTCCTCGCGCTTGAGGTAGATGCGATGGCCCGCCGCCTCGCTCAGCCGCGACGCGAGGTACAGCGGCGACGGGCGCCCGACGTAGTTGCGCAGCAGGCCGTCGAGCTCGGCGCGATAGCCGGGGTCGTCGCGGGCCGCGACCCAGGCCTCCTCGAGCTCGGCGAGCGCCGGCATCAGCGTCTCGGGGACGTACTGGCCGCCGTAGGGACCGAAGCGGTGCTCGACGGCGCTCACGGCGCCGCCGCTTCCAACGCGGTCGCGTTGACCGCCTCGACGAACGCCGCGACCTTCGCCGGGTCCTTGATGCCGGGGCTGGCCTCGGTGCCGCTGGCGGTGTCGACCGCGAACGGGCGCGTGGCGGCGATCGCCTCGGCGACGTTGTCGGGGCGCAGCCCGCCGCTGAGCACGAGCGGCACCTTCGATCGCCGCGAGCGCACGAGCTCCCAGTCGAAGGTCTCCCCCGTCCCGCCGCGCATCCCGGGCGCGTGCGCGTCGAGGAGGTGGAAGTCGGTGTGGAAGGCCTCGAGCGCGCGGACGTCGGCGGCGGTGCGCACCTGCGCGGCCTTCATGACCTTCGCCCCGGTCCGCCGCGCGACCTCGCCGCAGAACGCCGGGCCCTCGTCGCCGTGCAGCTGGACCATCGTCAGCCCGAGGCCGTCGACGAGACCCGTGACCTCGTCGAGGTGCTGGTTGACGAACACGCCGCAGACGTGCACGCGCCGGCGCACCGCCGCGGCGATGCGCGCCGCCTCGGCGGGCTCGCAGACGCGCGGCGACTGCGGCCACAGGATGCAGCCGACCGCCCAGGCGCCCCCGTCGACGGCCATGAGGGCGTCGTCGAGCGTGGTGATGCCGCAGAGCTTGATGCGGGGCGCTTGCGTGGCCACCCCGCAATCGTAGGCTAGGGCTGGCCCGGAGCCTGTGCGGGACGCTCGCCGAGCGTCACGTCGACCGTCTTGGTCTTGCCCGCGCGCACGAGCGTGACCTTCACCTTCTGACCGGGCTTGTCGTCGGCCACCGCATTGGTGAGGTCGTCGTCGCTGTGGATCTCCCTGTCGTCGACCTTGGTGATGATGTCGCCGCCGAGCTGGATGCCGTTGCCGTCGAGCTGGGCGGGGATGTCGCCGGCCTCGATGCCCGCCTTGTCGGCGGGGCCGCCCGGCGTGACGGTCTGCACGAGCGCGCCCGCCTTCACCGGCAGGTTGAGGTCCTTCAGCGAGCTGTCGACGGTCAGCGCCTGGATCCCCAGGTAGCCGCGGTCGACGCGCCCGGACTTCTTCAGCTGCGGGATGATCTCCTTGGCGGTGTCGATCGGCACGGCGAAGCCGATCCCTGTGCTCGTGTTGTTGCCGTTGCCGCCGGTGGCGATCTGGGAGTTGATCCCGATGACCTTGCCCGTGGCGTCGATCAGCGGGCCGCCGGAGTTGCCCGGGTTGATCGGCGCGTCGGTCTGCAGCGCGTCGTCGATCTGGAAGTTGTTGGGCGCCTGGATGACACGGTGGACGGCCGAGATGACGCCGGTCGTCAGCGTCCGCTCCAGGCCGAACGGGTTGCCGATGGCGATCGCCGGGTCGCCGACCTGGACGTCCTTCGACGAGCCCATCGCCAGCAGCGTCAGCTTCAGGCCGCCGGGATCGACCTTCAGCAGGGCGAGGTCGGTTGACGGGTCCTTGCCGAGGATCTTCGCGGCGACGCGCTGCTTGTCGGCGAACTGCACGCTGACGTGCGTGGCGCCGGCGACGACGTGCGCGTTGGTGAGGATCGTGCCGTCCTTGTCGATGACGAAGCCCGAGCCCGTCGCGATGCCACGCGCGACCTGGGGCAGCCCGAAGTCGAACGGCGACGACGTGCGCTGCACGATCTGCGCGCGGATGTAGACGACGCCGGGCGCGTCGCGCTTGTAGATGTCGCCGGCCGTCAGCGAGCCGCCGTCGCCGTCGCTCGCCGTGTCGGTCCCGGCGAGCGGTGCCTGCTGCACGACCGTCGTGGTGCTGCCGTTGCCGACGTCGAGCCCCTCGACGACGGCCACAGCGGCGAGCCCGCCGAGGACGGCCGAGAGGACGGCGATTGGCAGCAGCCTGCGTTGCATGGGATGAGGATCGAATCCCGTGCTAAATCCTCCATGAACGGCAACTGAGATTTCTTAAATCGACGTTAGAGCGCCTCCGGCTCCGAGCCGGTCAGCGCGCGGCACGCAAACTCGATGTCCTGCGCGCGCATCAGGCCCTCGCCGATGAGCACCGCGTCCACGCCGACGCGCTCGAGGTCGTCGAGCTGCTCGCGGGTGTGGAAGCCGGACTCCGAGACGACGGTCTTGCCGGCCGGCACGTCGCTGAGCAGCTCGTACGTGCGCTCGACGTCGACCGAGAAGTCGGTGAGATCGCGGTTGTTGATCCCGATGACGTCGGCGTCGACCACCTCCAGCGCGCGCTCGAGCTCGTCCTCGTCGTGGACCTCGACGAGCACGTCGAGGTCCAGGCCGAGCGCCTCGCGGTACAGCACCGTGAGGTCGTCGTCGTCCAGCGCGGCGACGATCAGCAGCAGCGCGTCGGCGCCCGCCACCGCCGACTCGTAGACCTGGTAGGGGTCGACGACGAAGTCCTTGCGCAGGATCGGCAGCACGCTCGCCGCGCGCGCGTCGCGCAGGTCGTCCAGCGAGCCACCGAAGTGGCGCGCCTCCGTCAGGATCGACACCGCGGCGGCGCCGCCGCGCTCGTAGGCACGGACGACCTCGGTGACGCTCGACCCCTGGCGGATCTCGCCGGCGCTCGGCGAGCGGCGCTTGTGCTCGGCGATCACCGAGATGCCCGGGCGCGCCAGCGCCTCGGAGAACGGCCGGTCGTCGCGCGAGCCGGCGGCCTGCTGCTCGAGCTCGGCCAGCGGGACCGCCCGCCTGCGGCGGGCCACGTCCTCGCGCGTGGCGTCGACGATCCGCTCGAGCACGGTCACGCTGGCCCCCGCTCGCAATCCGTGCTCGGCTGTGTCGGGGCCGCGTGAATCATCCGGTCGCGATGGTCGCCGTGGCGAGCTGTCGGGACAGATCCAGGTAGGCCTCGGTGGTGCGCAGGGCGGCGCCGGAGTCGACGGCCTCGCGGGCCGCGGCGATGCCCTCGTCGAGGCTGTCGACCACGCCGCCGGCGTAGATCGCGGCGCCCGCGTTGAGCAGCGCGAGGTCGCGCCGCGGGCCGGGCTCGCCCGCGAGGATCGCGCGCGTGGTCTGCGCGTTGACCTCCGGCGGCCCTCCGACCACGGCGTCGGGGGTCGTGGTGTCGAGACCGACGTCCTGCGGTGCGACGACGTAGCGCTCGATGGCGTCGCCGTTGACCTCGACGACGTGTGTCGGGGCCGACGTGCTCATCTCGTCGAGTCCATCCGCGCTGGACACTACCAACGCACGATCGACCCCCAGCCGCGCCAGCGCGCCCGCCATCCGGTCGAGGTAGGCGGGGTCGGAGACGCCGATGAGCTGGCGCCGGGCGCCCGCGGGATTGGTCAGCGGACCGAGGAAGTTGAAGATCGTGCGCACCGCGAGCTCGCGGCGCACGGGGACGACGAAGCGCGTGGCCTGATGGTGGGTCGGGGCGAACATGAAGCCGAAGCCGGCCTCGTCGATGCAGCGCGCGACCGCCTCGGGCCCGAGGTCGATGCGCGCGCCGAGCGCCTCGAGGACGTCGGCGCTGCCCGACAGGCCGGTGGCCGAGCGGTTGCCGTGCTTGGCCAGCGCGCAGCCCGCGCCGGCGGCGATCAGCGCGGCGGTCGTTGAGACGTTGAAGGTCGGCCGCCCGCCGCCGGTGCCGGCGGTGTCGACGAGGTCGCCCCGGTTGCACGGCACCGGCGTCGCCAGCGCGCGCATGGTCGCGGCCAGGCCGGCGAGCTCCTCGACCGTCTCGCCCTTCGTGCGCAAGGCGATGAGGAACGCGGCGATCTGCGTCTCGGAGGCGTCGCCGGCCATGATCTCGGCCAGCACCGCGGAGGCCTCCTCCTGCGCGAGGTCGTGGCCCGACGCCAGCGCGTCGATGGCCTTGGTCAGGGTCTCGTTAGGCAAGGAAGTTCGCTAGCAACTGCTTGCCCTCGTCGGTCAGCACCGACTCCGGGTGGAACTGGACGCCCTCGGCCGGCAGCTCGCGATGGCGGATGGCCATGACGACGCCGCCGCCGCTCGCCGACACCTCGAAGCACGCCGGGACGTTGCCGTCGACCACGAGCGAGTGATAGCGCCCCACGGTCAGCGGCGACGGCAGGCCCGCGAAGATCGTGCGGCCGTCGTGCTCGATCGTCGTCGTCTTGCCGTGGACCGGGAGGTGGCGGATGACCTTGCCGCCGAAGGCCTGCGCGAGCGACTGGTGGCCCAGGCAGACGCCGAGGGTGCGCACGCCGGCCTCGGGGAAGCGGCGCATGGCCTCGACGGAGATGCCGGCCTCGTTGGGGGTACAGGGACCGGGCGAGACGACGACGCGGTCGTAGTCGCGCGCCACCAGCTCGTCGACGGTCGCGCGGTCGTTGCGCACGACCTCGAGGTCGCACCCCAGCTCGCCCAGGTACTGAACGAGGTTGTAGGTGAACGAGTCGTAGTTGTCGACCATGAGGACCTTCATGGCCAATCGGGCTGCTCCAGCGCCATCTCGACCGCGCGCAGCACGGCCTTCGCCTTGGCCTCGGACTCGGCGAACTCGTACTCGGGCTTGGCGTCGGCGACCGTGCCGCCGCCGGCCTGCACGTGCGCGACGCCGTCCTTGATGACGACGGTGCGGATGTGGATGCACGTGTCGAGGTCGCCGGTGTAGCTGAGGTAGCCGATCGCGCCGCCGTACCCGCCGCGCTTGATCGGCTCGAGCTCGTCGATGATCTGCATGGCGCGGACCTTGGGCGCGCCCGACAGCGTGCCGGCGGGCAGCACCGAGCGCAGCGCGTCCATTGCGCCGACGTCGTCGCGCAGCGTCCCCGACACCGAAGAGACGATGTGCATGACGTGCGAGTAGGTCTCCACGGCCATGAAGGTGTCGACGCTCACGGTGCCGTACTCGCAGACGCGGCCGAGGTCGTTGCGCCCGAGGTCGACGAGCATGACGTGCTCGGCGCGCTCCTTCTCGTCGGCCAGCAGGCCCTCGGCGATGACCGCGTCCTCGGCGGCGTCGGCGCCGCGCGGGCGCGTGCCGGCGATCGGCCGCGTCGAGACGTGGCGGCCGGTCACCGTCAGCAGCGGCTCGGGCGAGGCGCCGGCGATCTGGAAGTCCATGAAGTCCAGGAAGTACATGTACGGGCTCGGGTTGACCACCCGCAGCCCGCGGTAGATCGAGAACGGATCGGCGTCGAGCTCGGCGCTCCAGCGCTGCGACGGGACGACCTGGAAGGCGTCGCCGGCGTGCACGTACTCGACGATCCGCGCGACCATCGCCTCGAAGCGCTCGCGCGGCATGTTCGAGGTGAAGGTCGGGCGCGGGCGCGCCGGCGTGGGCTCGACCAGGGGCACCGGGCCGGCGAGCAGCCCGCGCGCCTTGGCGATGGTGGCCAGCGCGTCGGCGTACGCGGCATCGACCTCGCCGTCGTCGGCGTAGACGTTGACCAGGATCGTGATCGTGTGCTTGAGGTGGTCGAAGATCACCAGCACGTCGGAGAGCATCAGCGCCATGTCCGGCAGCCCGACGGCGTCGGGGTTGGGCTCGCCGAGCGGCTCGACGGTGCGCACGAGGTCGTAGCCGAAGAAGCCGACCGCGCCGCCCGCGAACGGCGGCGCGTCGGCGAACGGCGCCTGGCTGAACGCGCCGACCTCCTGCTCGGCCAGCGCGTAGGGGTCGCCGCCGTCGCCCAGCGACCAGCGCACGACCTTGCGCGGGCGCACGCCGATGAAGCTGAAGCGCCCGACGCGCTGGCCCTGCTCGGCCGACTCGAGCAGGAAGGCCGGGAACTGCGGGTCGCGCCCGCGCAGCTTCAGGAACGCGCTGACCGGCGTCTCGAGGTCGTCGATGAAGCTGTGGCGCAGGGCGACGAGGTTGTGCTCGCGCGCCAGCGCGCGGACCTCGTCGAGCGACGGCTCGACGCGCAGGGCGGCCGGATCAGCGGCGACGGCCATTGAGGACCTCCTCCGCGTCGGTCAGCCCCCGCCCGCGCGAGTGCAGCAGCACGGTGAGGTGGTAGAGGACGTCGGCGGCCTCCTCGTCGACGCGCTCGTCGGCCTCCTGGCGCGCGGCGCGGGCGACCTCCTCGGCCTCCTCTTGCACCTTCGCGCCGATCCGCGGCGGGTCGTCGAGCAGCTCGACGGTGTAGGAGCCCTCGGGCCGCGTCGCCGCGCGGTCGGCGAGCGTGCGCTCCAGCGCGGGCAGCGCCTCGTGCGGCGCGGGCGGCTCGACGTCGCCGTTGTGGAAGCACGTGCGCTCGCCGGTGTGGCACGCGGGGCCGGCCGGCTCGACGAGCGCCAGCAGCGCGTCGCCGTCGCAGTCCAGCCGCAGCGCGTGCACGCGCTGCGTATTGCCCGACGTCGCGCCCTTGTGCCACAGCTCGTTGCGCGAGCGGCTCCACAGGTGCAGCTCGCCGGTCGCGCGCGTGCGCTCCACCGCCTCGGCGTTGGCATAGGCGAGGGTCAGGACCTCCCCAGTGCGCCAATCCTGGACGACGACCGGGACGAGGCCACGCTCGTCGTAGGCGATCTCCATGCCGGGTCGATTGTGTCAGGCCCGAACGGAACTCAGCGGTGCAGGGCCGCCCCGGCGGCCTCCCAGGGGCGCAGGCGCACGCGTGCGCCGAGCACGTCGTAGCCGTTGCGCTCGACGCGGTCCAGCACGCGGGCGTAGACCGCGCGCGCGATCCGCACGCCGTGGCGCATGCCGGGCGCGACCGCGAGGGCGACGCCGGCGGTGTCGGCGAACAGCGCGCGGGCGCGCGCGACCTCCTGGGCGATGCGCTCGCGCAGCGGATCGGTCGCCGCGCCGGCGCGCAGGTCGTCCTCGGGCAGGCCGGGCAGGTAGACGCGGTCCAGGCGCCAGTCCACGCGCACGTCGCGGATGAAGTTCGTCAGCTGGAAGGCGACGCCCAGGCGGCCGACCGCCTCGGGCTCGGGCGCGCCGAGCAGCGGCGCCATGACGCGCCCGACCGTCGCCGCGCTGCCCTCCATGTAGTCGTCGAGCTGCGCGCGCGAGCAGATGCGCACCGGCTCGTCGCAGTCGATGCGCATCGACTGGATGTAGCGCGGCAGCAGGTGCAGCGGCATGTCGTGGCGCGGCCCGGCGTCGACGAGCGCCGCGATGACCGGGTGCTCGGAGTGCCCGGCGGCCAGGCCACGCTCGAGCTCGAGCTGCCAGGCGTCGAGCGCGGCGCGCCGCGGGGCCCCGGGCGCCGGGCGGTCGCGGCCGTCGACGATCTCGTCGGCGCCGCGCACGAAGCCGTAGAGGGCGTGGACCGCCGGTCGCACCTCGCGCGGCAGCAGGCCCGTGGCGCAGAAGTACGTCGGGTCGTGGCGGCGCTGCATGCGCCGGCACGTGCGGTAGGACTCCTGCAGCCGGCGATCCATGGGCACGAGCACGATACGGGGTACCCGGCAGCAACGGATGACCTTCCTCGACGACCGCGAGCTGTGCTTCGTCACCGGTAAGGGCGGCGTCGGCAAGACGACCGTGGCGCTGGCCGTCGCCATGGCCGCGGTGCGCGATGGGCGGCGCGTCGTGCTGTGCGAGCTCGCCGGGCAGGCGCGAGCCACCGGGCTCTACGGCCACGCGGTCGCCGCGCCCGGGCAGGAGCGCCCGCTCGAGGACGGCCTCTGGGCGACGACGGTCGATCCGGTGCTCGCGCTCGAGGAATGGGCGGCGCGCCAGATCGGCTCGCGCCGGCTCGTCGGGCTGCTGACGCACTCCAACGCGTTCGCGGCGTTCGTCAACGCGGCGCCCGGCGCCCGCGAGCTCGTGGCGATCACCAAGGCGTGGGAGCTCGGCCGCGACGAGCGCTGGGTCAAGGGCCGCGGCGGCTACGATCTCGTCGTCGTCGACGGGCCGGCCAGCGGCCACGGCGTCGGCATGCTGCGCACGCCCCGCACGTTCGCGGAGATCGCCCGCGTCGGGCCGATCGCCTCGCAGGCGCGCAAGGTCGTCGACCTGCTCGAGGACCCCGCGCGCAGCACGGTGGTCGCCGTCGCGCTGCCATCCGAGCTGTCGGTCTCCGAGACCCTCGACCTCGAGGACCGCGTCGCCGGCGCCCTCAGCCGCCCGCTCGACGCCGTGGTCGTCAACGGCGTGCTGCCACGGCGCTTCAGCGCGCACGACGTGGAGCGCCTCGAAGGCGCCGCGCCCGCTGCGGTGGTCGCCGCCGCGCGCCGCCAGCACGGCCAGGGCGCCGCGCAGCAGAGCCAGCTCGCGCGGTTGCGCCGCCACGCCGCCGCGCCGGTGACGACGCTGCCGCTCGTCCCGGCGCCGCGGCTCGGGCTCGAGGACGTGCGTTCGCTCGCGCGCCGGCTGATGTGAGGTCTGCCGCGAGCGCCTTGCGGCGCTTCGCTGCCAGGGCACCGAGAGAGGTGGGTTCGGCCGCTCGCCCCGGGTCCCGCGGACGCGAGTGTCGACTTTGTCAGCCTCAGGCAGACAAACTCGACACTCGGCTTCCGGAGGAGCGCCAGCGCGCCACGAACCCATCTCCTCACCGCCCTCGGCCGCGAAGCTCAGCAAGCGCACGCGGACGGCAAGCGCGTCACCACAGATAGCGCGTCGGCAGCGCGGTCTCCACCGCGGCGCCGTCGGCGCGGCGCTCGACGCGGTAGGCGCGCGCCCCCTCCTTCGACGCCACCACCTCGGCGAGCTGGTCGGAGCCGGCGAAGTGCAGCGCCGCGCCGTCGTCGGCCGCGTAGCCGTCGGGGAAGCCGGCGGCCACGAGCCGGTGGTAGACCGGTCGGCGCTGCTCCTCGGAGTCGTAGTGCGGGCACGCGCTGCCGGCCACGAACCCCAGGCCGTCGTTGAGCGGCGACAGCTTCGGGCCGAACGAGTCGGTGACCGACGCCTCGAACCAGCAGTTCATCCCGGCGCTGACGCCGCACAGCACGGCGCCCGCGTCGAGCGCATCGCCGAGGATCACGTCCAGGCCATGCGCGCGCCATACGCCGAGCAGCGACAGCGTGTTGCCGCCGCCGGCGTAGATGACGTCCTGCTCGAGCACGAACGCGCGCAGGTCGGCGACCTTGCGATCGAACAGCGCGAGGTCGGTCGGCTGGCAGTCGTGCTCGGCGAACGCGCGGTAGAAGTTGGCCACGTAGCGCTCGCTGTCGCCGCTGCCGGTGCACACGAAGCAGACGCGCGGGTGCTCGCGGCGCGCCAGGCCCAGGACGAACCGATCGAGCAGCGGGTTCGCGGGTTCGGTCGAGAACCCGCCACCGCCCATCGCCACGATCGCCCCGGTCATTCGATGCCCAGACGGTCCAGGAGCGCCTCGTCGGCCCGCCACCCGCGGCGCACGCGCACCGACAGGTCCAGGTGCACGCGGGTGCCGAGCTCACGCTCGAGCTCGCGGCGCGCGGCGCTGCCCACCGACTTGATCATGCGCCCTCCGGCGCCGATGAGGATGCCCTTCTGCGATTCGGTCTCCACCCAGATGAACGCACGAACGACCGTCAAACCATCGTCGTGCTCCTCGACCTCGTCGACGACGACCTCGACGGCATGCGGGATCTCCTGGAAGGTCCGCCGCAGCGCCTGCTCGCGCACGAGCTCGGCCAGCAGCACGTCGCGCGGCTGGTCGGAGCGCTCCTCGGGCGGGAAGAGGAACGGCCCCTCGGGCATGAGGCCCGCGAGGTGCTCGCGCAGCTCGGCGACCCCGCGGCCGGTGCGCGCGCTGACCGGGAAGATCTCCTCGGCGATGTCGAGCTCGCCCGCGGCGGCCAGCACCTCGACGGTGCGCGGGCGGTCGAGGCGGTCGACCTTGTTGACGGCGAGCACGACGGGTAGCTCCGCGCCACGCAGCGCGCCTGCGATCCAGCGATCGCCCGGCCCCACCCCCTCCGCGCCGTTGATGACGAACAGCGCAGCGTCGGACTCCGACAGCTCGGCCTCGACGCGGCGCTGCATACGCTCGGTCAGCGCGTCGCGCGGGCGCTGCACGCCGGGGAGGTCGACGAGCACGATCTGCGCGTCGGGCGAGCTGACGACGCCGCGGATCGCTCGCCGCGTCGTCTGCGGCTTGTCGGAGACGATGGCCACCTTGCTGCCCACGATGCCGTTGACGAGCGTCGACTTGCCGACGTTCGGGCGGCCGGCGAGCGCGACGAAGCCGGACCTCGTCACCAGGTGAGCAGCTCCGCCTGCAGCGCGAGCATCTCGCCGTCGTCGGTCTCGTGGTCCATGCCCGTGAGGTGCAGCGCGCCGTGCAGCACGGCCTCGCGCACGTCCTCGGTGTGGGTCGGGCAGATCACGATGTCGCCGAGCTCGCGCGGACCGGACGCCGGCCCGTCCTCGTCGATGGGGAAGGACAGCACGTCGGTCGGGCCGCGCCGGCCGCGGAACTCCTCGTTGAGCGCGGCGATGCGGTCGGCGCCGACGTACTCGACCGCCACGTGGCCCTCGACGACGCCCGCGGACGCGAAGGCGATCCCCACCACGCGCTCGACTTCGGCCTGCGACGGCGCCTCGGGCCCGCCGTTGCCGATGACCTCGACCTCGAGCACGCCTAGGCGCGTCTGCGGTCGGGCGTGGCCGGGCGCAGCTCCGGAGCGCCGCGCTCGGCGTGCTCGCTGTACGCCTCGACGATCCGCTGCACGAGCCGGTGGCGCACGACGTCGGCGCCGCCGAAGCGCACGAACTCGATGCCCTCCACGTCGCCGAGGATCTCCCCGACGACGACCAGGCCGGACTTCTCGTCGCGCGGCAGGTCGATCTGCGTGATGTCGCCCGTGATGACCATCTTGGAGTTGAACCCGAGGCGGGTCAGGAACATCTTCATCTGCTCGGGGCTCGTGTTCTGGGCCTCGTCGAGGATCACGAAGGAGTCATTCAGCGTTCTACCGCGCATGAAGGCCAGCGGCGCGACCTCGATGACGTTGCGCTCGAGGTGCGTGGCGACCTTCTCGGGATCGATCATGTCGTGCAGCGCGTCGAACAGGGGGCGCAGGTAGGGATCGATCTTGGCCATCAGGTCGCCGGGCAGGAAGCCCAGGCGCTCGCCCGCCTCGACCGCCGGACGCGTGAGGATGATGCGGTTGACCTCGCGGCGGCTGAGCGCGGCGGCGGCCATCGCGACGGCGAGGAACGTCTTGCCCGTGCCGGCCGGGCCGATGCCGAAGGTGATCGTGTTGCGGCGGATCGAGTCGACGTAGCGCTTCTGGTTGACCGTCTTGGGCGCGACCTTCGTCGAGCGGTGGCGCCAGACGACGTCCTCGAGGACCTCGGCGGGCGACTCGTGCTGGTCGAGCGCGTCGGTGACCGCGGCGATCGTGCCCTCGGCGATCTCGTGGCCCTGCGCGATCAGGTCCGACAGCTCGCGCACCACGACCGCGGCCGCGGCGACAGCCTCGGCGTCGCCGTCGAGCGTGATCACGTTGCCGCGCAGGTAGAGCTTGCAGTCGACGTGGCCCTCGAGCGCGCGCAGGATCTGGTCGTTGGACCCGCTGAGCGCGGCGGCCACCTCGTTGGAGACCTCGAGCTGGCGGCGCATCAGCCCCGCAGCGCCTCCTGGGCCAGTGCGGAGACGCGCTTGCCGTCGGCGCGCCCCTGCACGCGCGCCATCGAGGCCTTCATGACCGGGCCCATGTCCTTCGGCGAGCTGGCGCCGGTCTCGGCGACCGCCTCGGCGACCATCGCGCGCAGCTCGTCGTCGGACAGCTCGGCCGGCAGGTAGGTCTCGATGACCTCCGCCTCGGCCTCCTCGGCCTCGGCCAGCTCGGGACGCCCGCCCTCGCGGAACGCGGCGGCGGACTCGTGGCGGCGCTTGCGCTCGCGGCGCAGCACGGCCACCTCGTCGCCCGGGCCCTCCTTGGCGTCCTTCTGCAGCTCGGACAGCACGAGGCGCAGCGCGGACACGCGATCCTTCTCGCCCGCCTTCATCGCTGTCGTGAGGTCCTGCTTGACCCGGTCGGCCAATTGCATGCAGTCGATGATACGACCGCCGCCGGGCGCCGGCCCTGACCTACGGGCCGGGGTCGCGTGGCGACCCCGGCCCCTCGGTTCTTGCCCCCCTACGGTCCGCCCTCGGCCATCCGTGCGGCGCGCACCGCGACACCCCCCTGCTCCGACGCCGTGGCCGCAAGCCAGGCGCAGAGCTGCTCGCCGTCCGTGAACGCGGTAGCCATTCCTGAGCGAACGTGCTCCGCAAGCCCGTGCAACGCGCCGGCCTCGGCCCCTTCGGGCCCGTCCGACGGCAGCCACACGCGGATGAGGAACGTCTCCATCGGCGTGCAGGGTGGCGAACGGGGGTTCGAATCGTCTTAAGCAGCCGCCCCGACGGGGAAGGACGCGGGCTCGACGCCGATCTCGTCCATCCGCGCGCGGTAGGCGCGATACGCGCGCCGGGCCTCGCCGTGGCGCCCCGCGTCGGCCAGCGCGACCACGAGCGCGAGGTGCGCCTCCTCGTCGTAGGCGTCGCGCTCGAGCACGCGCAGCAGGTAGCGCCCGGCGCCGTCGTGGTCGCCGGCCGCGGCGGCGTCGGCCGCCAGCTGGCGCGCGACGCGGACGTAGGCGTCGCGCGCCTCCTCGCGCGCCGCCACCGCCCAGTCCTCGTAGATGTCCTCCTCGAGCAGGTCGCCCGCGTACGCCGACTCGGCGGCCATCAGCCGCGCCTGCGCCTCGCCGGCGCGGCCCTCCTCGCGCAGCGCCAGCCCGGCCGCCGCCTCGCGCAGGAAGGCCTCGAGGTCGACCGCGACGTGGTCGAGGTCCAGGGCGACCGCGCCGCCGGTCGAGGCCACGAAGTGATCGGGGCCGTAGCGGCGCTCGTGGTCGAGCACGCCGCGCAGGGTGCTCAGGGCGACCGAGAGCCGGTTCGCGCAGCGCACCGGGTCCTCGCCGGGCCACAGCGCCTCGATCAGCGCGTCGCGCGCCACCGGGCGCCCGTGGCGGACCACGAGCATCTTCAGCAGGTCGCGCGCCTTGCGCGACCGCCACGCCGAGCGCGGCACCGCCGCCCCATCGCACAGCACGCGGAAGCGCCCGAGCGACTCGATCGCCACCGCCGCCGCGGGCGCCGCCCGCGCGGCGCCCTGCGGGCGCGCGCCGAGCTCGCGCAGCTGCGCCTCGGCGTCGCCGGCATCGGCGCCCTCCGCGTGGGCGAGCGCGAGCTGGGCGCGCGCCTCGCCGAGCGGGTTGCCGAGCTCGCGCCAGATGGCGATCGCCTGCTCGAGCGCGAACTGGCAGGCGCGCTCGGTCGTCGCCGCGAGGCCCTCGAGCTCCAGCGCCTCGGCCATGCGCGCGCGGTCGCGGCGCGCCCGCGCGGCGGCACCGGCCTGCGCTGCGGCGCTCGCGGCCGCCTCGCGATCGCCGGCGGCGAGCGCGACGTGGCCGACGGCGAGCAGCGCCGCGGCCTCGCCCATCCCGGGCCCGTAGCCGACCGCCCGGGCCGCGAGGGCCTGCGCCTGCTCGGGGTCGTCGGCGGCCAGGACGCGCGCCAGGCCGGCCAGCGACGGCACGAGCGCCTGCAGGTCGCCCATCGCGTCGCCGCGGCGCGCGGCCTCCTCGTAGGCGGCGCGCGCCAGCGCAGCGTCGCCGCGCTCGCGGTAGACGTCGCCGAGGATCCCCAGCGGATAGGCGACGTCGCTGGACCCGAGGCGCTGGTAGATCGCGCGCGCGGCGTCGAGGTCGGCGATCGCCTCCTCCAGGCGCCCGAGGCGCAGGCGCGACTCGCCGCGGTTGGTCAGCGCGAGCGCGCGGAACGCGCCGAAGCCGCCGAGGTCGGCCAGGCGGATGCCGAGGTCGAGCTCGGCGATGGCGGCCTCGTAGGCGCCCTCCTCGAGGTTGCGCGAGCCGCGGTTGACGCGGATGCGGATGACCTGCAGGACGTCGCCGGCCCGCTCGGCGTGGTCGAGCGCCTGCAGGTAGTGCGCGTCGTTGGCGGCGCGGTCGCCCTCCAGCGCGGCGAGCATGGCGAGCACCGTGTGCGCCGCCGCCAGCGCGCGGTCGTCACCGCATGCCGTCGCGACCTCGTGCGCGCGGGTCGCCAGCGCCCGGCATGTCTCCGCGTCGCCGCGTAGCCAGTGCGCGCTGGCGTGCCAGGCGTGCAGCAGCGCCGCGTCGGCCGACGGCTCGGCCTCCTCGCGGCCGCGGCCGTACGCCTCGAGCGCCGCGTCGAGATGGCCGCGCAGGTGGTGGATGAGGCCGATGCGCCACGCGAGCGCGGCGTCGATCGCGCCCTGCTCGCCGGCAGCGCGGCCCAGGCAGCGCAGCGCCTCGTCCCAGTCGCCGCGCAGCTGGTGGGCCTCGCCGAGCAGCCGCTCGACGCCGGCGTCGCGATGCTCGGCGGGCAGCGCGTCGCCCGCGGCGACGACCGCCTCCACCGCACCCTCGCGCAGCAGCGCCGCGCCGTGCTCGAGCAGCAGCGCGGCGATCGCGGGGTCGTCGTCGATCGCCCGCAGCGAGCCGAGCGCCAGCGCGGCCTCGCCGTTGGCCGCGTACCACGCGGCCGCGCGGCGGTGCAGGTCGTCGCGCTCGGCGGGCGCCAGCGTCAGCGAGACGAGCGCGACGTCGCGCGTGAGCGGCGCGGGCGCGAACCAGCCGCTGTGCGGCGCCTGGGAGAACAGCCCGCGGCGCGCGAGCGAGTGCAGCGCGTCGGCGGACCCCTGCAGCCCGAGCGCGGCGCAGAGGTCGGGGTGCACGCGCTCGAGCGGCGCGGCGTGGCGCACGAGCTCGCGGACGGCCGGCGTCTCGCGGTCGAGCACCTCGCGCGCCAGGTAGCCGAACAGCGCGCCGCCGGGCCTGCGCAGGCGCTCGACCGCCGCGCCGCGCTCGCCGGCGGGCAGCGCGCGGATCGCCTCGCAGGCCAGGCGTACGGCCGCGGGCCAGCCTTCGGTCACCGCGTGCAGCGTCGCCGCGACGTCGCCCGGCTCGCCGCCGAGCTCGGCCTCGAGCAGCGCGCGGACCTCGCGGGCGTCGAAGGCGAGCTCGGCGCCGCCGAGCTCGAGCACCTGGCCCTGGCCGCGGAGCCGGTCGATCGAGAACGGCAGCTCGGCCCGCGACGCCAGGACGACGTGCAGGTCGCCGGGAGCCTGCCGGCACAGCGCCTCGACGGCGCGCACGGCGGCCCCGTCGGTCGGGAGCTCGTGGAGGTCGTCGAGCACGAGCGCGACGGGCCGGTGCAGGCGGTCCTGCAGCGCCTCGGAGAGCGCCGCCGCGAAGGCGTCGGCGCGCCCGCGCTCGTCCGTGCCGGCATCGGGGCCGCGGGCGATCCCGGGCGTCGCCGCGAGGTCGGCCGGCAGGTCGGGGACCCGCAGGCGCAGGGCGTCGACGAGGCCGCGGCCGAGCGTCGTCAGCGCGCCGTCCTGCGCGCCGACGGTGTACCAGGCGACCTCGTGGGACCCCGCCCACGCGGCCAGCAGCGTCGACTTGCCGAAGCCCGCGCCGGCGATCACCGTCGTGACCCGGCGGCGCAGCGCCTCGTCCAGCCGCGCCTGCAGCAGCGGCCGCGGCAGCGTCGTCGCGGCAGCCGGTGGAGGCAGGATCTTCGCCCTGGCGGTCATGGAGCGCTGCTCCCGCGGCCCCTCACGCAGCCGAGTATCGCCTATGCACGGTCGCCTCGCGCGGCGTCAGTTCAGCCGCGCGCGGACGCGGCGCAGGTCGTGCTGCAGCCGCTCGCGCGTCGGGCCGTCGAAGGACAGGGCGAGCCGCAGCTCGGCCGCGCGCAGCGCCCAGACGACGTGCCCGACGCGCTCGGCGCGCTCGCCGATGCGGTTGAGGATGCGCGCCGCGACCTGGTGGCAGCACTGCCAGGCGACGGGCTCGGCCAGGGTGCGCGCGTCGCGCAGCCGGCCCTCTGCGGGGTCGACGAGCAGCGGCTCCGCGAGCTCGCGGTGCGCGAGGAAGGCGCCACCAACTACAACGGTCGGGTATGTCAGCGGCGCAACAGCAATGCGACCCAGTCGCCCTCGCCCCTGCGCACGGCCTCGCGCAGGCCGTGCGCGGCGAAGGCGGCGGCCACCTCGTCGCCCTCGTGGGCGAGCAGGCCGCTGGCCACGAGCGCGTCGGGGACCCGCCCGCCGAAGCCGTCGGCGGCGACGCGCAGCAGCAGCGGGCGCAGCAGGTTGGCCACGACGGTGGGGGCACCGGGCGCGGCGCCGTCGCGCATCAGGTCGTGCCGGCGCGCCTGCAGCTCCGCGTGGTTGGCGGCGGCGTTGTCGAGCGTGGCGCGCACCGCCTCGGGGTCGTGGTCGAGGCCGAGCACGGGCGCCCAGCCGAGCTTCGCCGCCGCGATCGCGAGCACGCCGGAGCCGCAGCCGAGGTCGACCAGCGCGCCGGCGGGCTCGAGCTCGAGCAGCAGCTCCAGGCACAGCCGCGTGGTCGGGTGCGCGCCGGTGCCGAAGGCCTGGGCGGGGTCGATGACGACGTCGAGCAGGCCGTCCTGCGGCGGCGCCCACGGCGGGCGGACGAGCAGCCTGCCCACGCGCACCGGCTGGTGGAAGGCCTTCCAGCGCTCGTCCCAGTCGTCGGGCAGCTCGCTGGTGGCCACCTCGACGAGCGCCCCGCCGGCGGCGGCCCGCAGGTCGGGCAGCGCCGGCAGCTCGCCGGGCGCGCCGTAGACCGCGTACTCGACGACGTCGCCGTCGTCGCGCTCCTCCACCCCGCCGGGCGCCAGCTCGAGCAGCTCGGCGAGCACGAGCTCGGCCTGCTCGCGCTTGACCCGCACCGCGAGGCGGATCATCCGAGCAGGCGCTTGAGCTTGCCCAGCAGCGATTCGTCGACGCGCAGGTTGTCGTCGTTCATGGAGTCGGCCAGCTCCTGGGCCAGGCGCCGCTGCTCCTTGCTGAGCTTGCGCGGCACGACGACGTTGACGACGACGCGCAGGTCGCCGTGGCGGCCGGGCCGGCGCAGGCGCGGCATGCCCTTGCCGCCGACGGTCAGGATCGCGCCGGGCTGCGTGCCGGCGGCGACCTCGACGTCGACGTCGCCGTCGAGCGAGGGCGCGCTGAGCGTCGCGCCGAGCGCCGCGACCGGCGCGGGGACGTCGAGGACGGTGACGAGGTCGTCGCCGTCGCGCACGAAGCGCTCGTCGGGCGCGACGTGGACGAGCACGTAGAGATCGCCGGGCGGGCCACCGCGCTCGCCGGCGTGGCCGCGCCCCGCCAGGCGGATGCGCTGGCCGTCGCCGATGCCCGCGGGGATGTCGACGCGCAGCGTGCGCCGGCGCACCTCGCGCCCGCGGCCGTCGCAGCGCGGGCACGGCTGCTCGGGCACCCGCCCGTCGCCGCCGCACACGTCGCAGACGACCTGGCGCACGACCTGCCCGAACGGCGAGCGCGTCACCGCCTGCAGCACGCCCTGGCCGCCGCAGCGCTCGCAGGTGACGATCGGGGTGCCCGGCTCGGCGCCGTTGCCGTGGCAGCGCTCGCAGGCGTCGATCGCCTCGAAGCTCAGCTCGACCTCGGTGTCGCTGGCGGCCTGCGCGAGCGTGACCTCGGCGCTGACCGCGACGTCGCCGCCCTGCATCGGGCCGCCGCGGGCCGTGGCGCCGAACGCGCTGCCGAAGAACGCGTCGAAGAGGTCCGAGATCGAGCCGAAGCCCTCGAAGTTCGGCGCGAAGCCGCCGGAGCGCAGCCCGTCGTGGCCGTAGCGGTCGTAGGTCGCGCGGCGCTCGGCGTCGCTGAGGATCTCGTAGGCCTCGGCGGCCTCCTTGAACTTGTCCTCGGCCTCGGGATCGTGCTTGTTGACGTCGGGGTGCAGCTCGCGCGCCAGCCGCCGGAAGGCCTTCTTGATCTCCGTCTCGTCGGCGTCGCGGCCGACGCCGAGGACCTCGTAGGGATCGCGCGGTCGGGTGCCGGCCACTACTCGTACACGTCCTCGATGAAGCGCGAGAGCTGGCGCGCGGCCTCGCGCACGGTGCGGATCGCGGCGGCGTAGTCCATGCGCACCGGGCCGATGAGCGAGACGGTGCCGAGGTCGCGCGTCGGCAGCCCGTAGCCCGAGGCGACGAGCGCCAGCGAGTGCAGCGCCGGCAGCTCGTTCTCGTGTCCGATGCGCACGAGCACGTCGCGGCGGCCGAGCGCGGCGCGCAGGACGCCCAGCAGCGCCACGCGGCGCTCGAGGATGCCCATCAGCTCGTTGATCTCGGTGAGGTCCTGGAAGCGGTGCTCGGAGAGCAGGCGCGCGGCGCCGTCGACGTAGAGCGTGTGGTCGGCGGTGTCGGCCAGCTCGGTGAACGCCGGCGCCAGGCGCTCGAGGAAGGCGCGCTCGGTGGCGCCCAGCGAGGTGTCGGCGATGCGGCTGTGCAGCATCCGCGCGCCGAGGCTCACGCCCTCCAGCCGCTCGTTGAGGTAGGCGCCGGCCCACGCGGCGAGCCCCTGATCGATCGGGCGCTCGAAGGTGACGACCTTCTTGGTCACCCCGCCGGTCGAGGTGATGACCACGACCATCAGCACCTGCGGCTGCAGCAGCAGCACCTCGACGTGGCGGATCGTCGCCGTGTCGATCGGCGGCGCGGACACGATCGCCAGCAGGTTGGTGACCTGCGACAGCGTCTCGGTCGTCACGCGCATCGCCTCGTCGACCTCGCGGCGCATGAGCTGCAGGTCGAGGCCCCGGGCGCGCGTTGGCGCCGGCAGCAGGCGATCGACGTAGAAGCGGTGCCCGGCGTCGGTCGGCACGCGCCCCGCGCTCGTGTGCGGGTGGGCGAGCAGGCCCTGCTCCTCGAGCATCGCCAGCTCGTTGCGGATCGTCGACGAGCCGCAGTCCAGCTCGGGATCGGCGGCGAGCGTCTTGGAGCCCACGGGCTGTCCGGTCGCCGTGTGCGCCTCGACGACCTTGCGCAGGATCTGCTCTTGACGGGGCGTGAGCACCACACCGATTGTAGGTCGAGCCCCCGCGGCCCCCACCAGGGGCGCTACTCGACCGCGATCTCGGCCTCCGCGTTGCGGATGATCGCCTTGCCGTCCTGCTCGGCGATCGTGTGGACGACCGCGACGCCGTCGCGCACCTCGTGGACGGTCCCGGTCACCGTGAGCTCGTGCTCGGGCAGCCCCATGCCGCGGAACTGGACCTGCAGCCGGCGCAGGCTGTGCGGCCCGCCGCCGGCGTCGGTGTGCGCCCGCGCGACCTGGGCCATCGTCCACAGGCCGTGCAGGATCTTGCCGGGCAGGCCGACCTGCCGGGCGAAGTCCTCGTCGATGTGGATCGGGTTGAAGTCGCCCGACGCGCCCGCGTAGCGCACGGTGAGGTACTTGTCGGGCGTGACCTTCAGCTCGGGGATGTGGTCGCCTTGCTGCATCGCTCACGCACCTCGCACGATGTTGGTCCAGGTCCCGACGCAGACGGTGTCGCCGTCCTGGTTGGTCGACACGGACTCGAAGACGTAGAAGCCCGTGCCGCTGCGCTCGGAGATGTCCTTGACGGTGACCGTCGTCTCGATCTCGTCGCCGGCGATGACGAGCGGGCCCCACTTGAACTCCTGCCCGCCGTGGACCATGAGCGCGAAGTTGATGCCGACCTCTGGGTCGAACAGCGCCGGACCCATCGCCGGCGAGCTGTAGACGGCGGCGAACATCGGGGGCGCCACGACGTCGCGATAGCCGGCCGCGCGCGCGGCCTGGACCTCGAGGTGCAGCGGGTTGGTCTCGCCCACGGCGAAGGCGTACTCGCGGATCTTCTCGCGCCCGACCGCGTAGGTGGTGGGCGCGTAGCTCTTGCCGACGGCGGCGGTGTTGGGGGCCATCGCCGCGGCATGCTAGCTCGCGGCCGTGCGCCTCGCGCCCGCGCATACATGCGCATCTTCGCGCACGAACGAGCAGATATGCGAAGATCTGCGCATGATCGCTACCGAGCCTCTCCTCGTCCTCGTCGCCGGCCCCTACCGCTCGGGCACGGGCGACGACCCCGCCAAGCTCGAGCGCAACGTCCGCGCGATGTACGGCGCGGCGCTCGAGGTCTTCCGCCGCGGCCACCTCCCGATCACGGGCGAGGCGCTCGCGCTCCCGCTCATCGACGTCGCGGGCAGCGCGGCGGTCGGCGATCCGGTGTTCGACGAGATCTTCCACCCGGTCGCGCGCCGGCTGCTGCAGCGCTGCGACGCCGTGCTGCGCATCGGCGGGCCATCGGCCGGCGCCGACGAGATGGTCGACCTCGCCCGCGCGCAGGGCAAGGCCGTCTACGTGGGCCTGGACGCGCTGCCCCCGGCATGAGCGCCGAACGACGCGTGCTCAAGGAGGAGCGCCAGCGCCGGATCCTCGACGTCCTCAACGGCGAGGGCCGCGTGGTCGCAGCGCAGCTCCCGGCGCTGCTCGACGTGTCCGGGCACACCGTGCGCCGCGACCTCGAGGAGCTCGCCGAGGCCGGGCTGCTGCGGCGCGTGCATGGCGGCGCCGTGCCGCGATCGCACGTCGCGCGGACCTACGCCGAGCGCGAGGAGCAGTCCGTCGAGGGCAAGATCGCGGTCGCGCGCGCCGCGGCGGCCCTCCTCGAGCCCGGGCAGGTGGCGATCGTCGACGGCGGCACGACGGCGCTGCACCTCGTCGACAACATCGCGCCGGGACACAGGGGCACGTTCGTGACGCACAGCCCGCTGGTGGCCGCGGCCCTCGGTCGCCGGGGCCCGCGCGACGTCGTGGTCGTCGGCGGGACCCTCGACCCGGGGCCGATGGTCGCGGTCGGCGCCGACACCATCCGCGCGTACGAGCGCATCACCGCCGACATCTGCTTCCTGGGCATCTGGAGCCTGCACGAGGCCGCCGGCATCACCGGCCCCTACCACGAGGAGGCCGAGGTGCGCCGGGTGCTCGTCGAGCGCGCCGACCGCGTCGTCGGGCTGGCCTCGCGCGACAAGCTCGGGACGGTGTCGGCGTTCGCCAGCGCGCCCGCCACGGCGCTCACCGACCTCGCCACCGAGCGCGACGTGCCCGAGGACGTGCTCGCGCCGTTTCGCGAGCTCGGGCTGGCGATCCTCCTCGGGCCGTGAGTCAGCCCTTGCGGGCGACGACGAGCAGGTACTCGTAGACGTACTCGGCGGGGCCGTCCGGCGGGCCCGTGTCGGCGCGCGTCGCGAACTGCAGGAAGTCGCGGTCGAGCGCCGCGAGGCGCTCGGGCTGGTCGGCGAGACCGGCATACGTGGCGGCCACGGGGCCGAACGTCTCCTTGAAGAGCGTGCAGTAGTCCCCCGGGCTGCCGGCCCGCTCGACGTACTCGCGGCGCGTCGTCTCGAGCGAGGCGACGCGCGCGCCGAAGAGCTCGCGCACGTGCTCCTCGCTTCCCCACAGCCACGGCGGCGGTCCGGGCGGCGGCGGCGGCGCGTACGGCGCGAACACCCCGAAGAAGTCGGCGATGAGGCCCTCGGGCGTGAAGTTGACCATGCCGATCGTGCCGCCGGGACGGCACACGCGCACCATCTCGTCGGCCACGGCCCGGTGGTCGGGAGCGAACATGGCCCCGAACGAGGAGGTGACGACGTCGAACGCGTCGTCGTCGAACGGGAGCGCCTCGGCGTCGGCCTCGACCCAGTCGAGCTCGACCGCGCGCGCGCGAGCTTCGCCGCGCCCCGCCTCGAAGTTCTCCGGCGTGAGATCGCTGGCCACGACCTGCGCACCGGCCTCGGCGGCACGGATCGCCGTGTTGCCCGTGCCCGCGGCCACGTCGAGCACGCGCTGGCCCGCGTGGATCGCGCACGCCTCGACGAGCACCGGGCCGACGCCCCACACGGTCTGCGTCGCGAAGCGGTGGTAGTCGCCGAGCGCCCAGGCCGCTCGCGTCAGGCCCTTGCCCGGCGTGGTCCGCTGCTCCATGGCCGTCACGGTAGCCCCGGCGACCGGCCGTGACTTCGCCAGGAGCGGCCATCCGAATCGGCGCCCGCCTATAGCCCGATCTGGCTATGCGAGCAGGCCCGCACGCGCCGCGATTGCGGCCGCGGCGGCTCGCGACGGGAGCCCGAGCTTGGCCAGGATGCTGCTGACGTGCCGGTGCACGGTGTGCTCGCTGATCACCAGCCGCTGGGCGATCGCGCGATTGGTGAGGCCCTCGGCGAGCAGGCACAGGACCTCGCGCTCGCGCGGCGTGAGCGCTCGCAGCGGATCGTCCGCGGCATCAGAGCCGATCGTCGCGTCGATCAACCGCCGCGCCCGCTCGGCCTCGGGCTCGGCGCCGAGCGCGGCGAGGCGATCCAGCGCCGCGGCGGCCTCGCGCCGCGCGTCGTCGCGGCGCCCGAGGCCCAGCAGCGTCGTCGCGAGCTCCACGCGCGCCTGGGCGGCGTCGAACGGCGCGCCGCAGCGATCGAAGCGGTCGATCGCGTCCTCCAGGAGCGGTCGCGCCCGATCGTGATCGCCGCCAGCCGCCGCGAGCCGACCCTCGGCCAGATCGACCGCGGCCCGCAGCGCCCCGGTCCCCGCCCGCCGCTCGACCGCGCGCAAGGCGGCAAGCGCCGCGCGCGCCTCGTCGAGCTCGCCGCGAGCCGTCCGGGCGCCGACGAGCAGCTCGAGCGCCGGCCTGCGATCGACCTCGAGCTGCGGCCGGGACCTGGCGCAGGAACCGCTCGGCGAGCTCGACCGCCACAGCGCCGTCGCCGCGATCGAGCGCCAGGCGGCCGTGGCAGAGCTGGCCCGCCGACGTCGCGCCGGCGCGCTCGAGCAGCAGCGTCGCCTCGTCCACCCGCCCCTGACGGCGCCTCAGCTCCGCGAGGGCGACCAGCGGGCCGGCCACCATCGCGGGGCGCGCGCGCAGGAAGTCGGCGATCGAGCCCTCGAGCGCGGCCTCCGCGTCGGCCCAGCGGCCGCGGCAGAGGTCGACGGAGCCGTACTCCGCCCTGCAGAACGCGAGCATGTAGCGGCTCCCGTAGCGCTCGGCGAACGCGGCGATCCGGTCGCACCACTCGAACGCCCGGTCGTAGTCGCACACGGCCACGCAGGCGCTCACCAGGAAGCAGCAGGCCCACGCGCCGGCGATCGGGATGGCGGCCTCCTCGGCGAGCGCCGTCGCCGTGGCCTCGTCGAGGCGGCTCATGCCCTCGCGCACGTGACCGCAGGCCACCAGCGTGGAGCCCTCGAGGGCGAGGCCGAGCATCACGAGGTCGGCCACCCCGAGGCGCACGCCCAGCTCCGCCGACGATCGCGCGAGCTCGGCCGCCCGCTCGGTCTCCCCGCCCGCGCGCGCCATGTAGCCCTCGAGGAACGCCAGCCAGCCGTGGTCGCTCACCGGCTCGCGCCCGTCGAGCAGCCGGTGCGCGCGTGCGAGCCAGCCCGACGCCGCCGCCGAAGCGCCACGGAAGTCCAGGTGGTCGCACGCCAGCCACGTGGCCATGCGCGCCGCGGCGGTCGCATCCCCGCGCTCGGCATAGAGCCGGTACGCGCGCTCGCGCGCGGCGAACACCGCCTCGGCGTCGTCGAGCCACCAGGCCGCCCAGCTCAGGCCCTCGAGACCCTCGGGACGCTCGGCCTGCGCCACGGCGCCGGCGAAGAGGTCCCGCGCGGCCTCCCATCGCCGCTCGCCGAGCGCGGCCCAGCCGAGGCCGATGGGATCGGAGGCCACCTTCGCCATGGCGACATTGTCGCGTGCGTCAGCGAGCGCGCTGCGTGGCGGCCACGCAGGCGAGCACGGCCAGCGCCGTGGCGAGCGTGGCGAGCCCGACGTGCTCGCCCAGCAGCGCCGCCGACCAGCCGAGCGTGAGCACCGGCTGCGCGAGCTGGACCTGGCCGATGCGCGCCACGCCGCCGCGCGCCAGGCCCGCGTACCACGCGAAGAAGCCGAGGAACATCGAGACGGTCGTGACGTACGCGAGGCCCAGCCATGCGGTCGCGCCCGCGTGGGCGCCCGCGACCCCGATCGCCAGCGCCGTCACGCTCGCGGTCACAGGCGCCGACAGCACGAGCGCCCAGCAGATCGTCGTCGGCCCGCCGAGCGTGCGGCTCAGCGCGCCGCCCTCGGCGTAGCCGATCGCGCACAGCATCACCCCGGCGAGCAGGAACGCGTCGCCTACCTGAGGGCCCGAGAGGCCCTGCGTGGCCACGAACGCGAGCACCGCCGCCATGCCGGCGGCAGCCGCCAGCCAGAAGGCCCGGCTGGGGTGCTCGTGGGCGCGCGCGACGGCGGCCACCGCCGTCGCGGCCGGCAGGATCGCGATGACGACGGCGCCGTGCGCCGCGGTCTGCACCTCGAGGGCGAGCGAGGTCAGCAGCGGGAAGCCGACGACCACGCCCGCGGCGACGATGACCAGCGAGCGCGCCTGCGCGCGGCTCGGCCGCGGCGCCCGCGTGATCGCGAGGTAGGCGGCCCCCAGCAGCGCGGCGCCGGTCGCGCGGCCGAACGCCACCACCCACGGATCGAGGCCGGCGACGGCCAGGCGCGTGGCGGGCAGCGAGAACGAGAAGCCGAGGATGGCGAGCGAGCCGAGCGCGAGGCCCGGTGGCAGGGCGGCGTGCGCGCGCCGCGACCGCACCGCCACGCTCGGCCGCACCGCCACGCGTGCCGCGCGCAGCCGGCCCCTTGGCGTTACTCGCTCGGCTGCGATAGCGTTATCCGTTCCGCTCATGCCAAACGATAACGCAGACGCCCGCGTCATCCAAGACCTCCGCGCCGTCGCGCTCGCCGCGCCTCCCGGCGAGCGGCTGCCCTCGGTGCGCGAGCTGATGGCGCGGCATCGCGCCTCGCCGGTCACCGTGCAGCGCGCGGTCGCCGCGCTCGCCGCGGAAGGGCTCGTCGAGCCGCGCCCCGGGCGCGGGACGTTCGTCGCCGACCGCCCGCCAGCGCAGGCGCCGCCGGACCTCTCCTGGCAGGCGGTGGCGCTTGGCGAGCGCGCGGTCGACGACAGCACGCTGCAGGACCTGCTCGCCCTCCCGCCACCCGGAGCGATCCCCCTCTCCAGCGGCTACCTGGCGCCCGAGCTGCAGCCGATCGCCGCCGTCGGCGCCGCGCTGGCGCGCGCCGCCCGGCGCGCCGGAGCGTGGGAGCGCGGGCCCGTCGAAGGCCGCGAGGAGCTGCGCGCGTGGTTCGCGCTGCAGTCCGGCGGCGCGCTGCGCGCGCACGACGTGGTCGTCTGCTCGGGCGGGCAGCCCGCGCTCTCCACCGCCTTCCGCGCGCTCGCCGCCGCCGGCGAGCCGGTCCTCGTCGAGTCCCCGACGTACCTCGGCGCGATCGTCGCCGCGCGCGCGGCCGGGCTGCGCGTCGTGCCCGTGCCCAGCGACAGCGACGGCGTGCGGCCCGAGCTGCTCGCGGAGGCGCTGGCGCGTACGGGCGCGCGCGTCGTCTACTGCCAGCCGCTGTACGCCAACCCGCACGGCTCCGTGCTCGCGGCCCACCGCAGGGCCGAGGTGCTCGGCGCGGTCGGCCGCGCGGGCGCCTTCCTCGTCGAGGACGACTGGGCGCGCGACCTCAGCGCCGGCGACGATCCTCCTCCCCCGCTGGCCGCCGACGACCGCGACGGCCATGTCGTCTACGTGCGCTCGCTGACGAAGTCCGCCGCGCCCGGCCTGCGGGTGGCCGGGATCGGCGCGCGCGGAGCAGCCGGCGCGCGCCTGCGCGCCGCCCGGATCGTCGACGACTTCTTCGTCTCGGGGCCGCTGCAGGAGGCGGCGTTGGAGATCGTCTCCTCGCCGGCGTGGCGCCGCCACCGCCGCCGGCTGCGGGGCGAGCTGCGCGCGCGCCGCGACGCCCTCGTCGCCGCGCTCGCCCGCCACCTGCCCGGGCTCGCGCCGCCCGCCGTGCCCGCGGGCGGCCTGCACCTGTGGGTCGCGCTCCCCGACGGCACCGACGACGTGGCCGTCGCGACCGCGGCGGCCGCCGAGGGCGTCGTCGTCTTCCCCGGGCGGCCGTGGTTCGCGGCCGAGCCGCCGGGGCCGTTCCTGCGCCTGACCTACGCGGCGGCGCCGCCCGACGCGCTCGACGAGGGCGTCAAGCGCCTGGCGAGAGTCCTCCGCGGGGCATCCGGGGTGGGCGGGTCCGATTCCTGATGACGACCGGCGGCGTCCCGCCGCCGGAGACCGGCCGGCTTCGCCGGCCTCAGACGATGATCGCGACCGTGCCGCCGTCGGCCGACCAGGCCGCGCCGGTGACGGTGCTCGCGCGCTCGCTGCACAGGAAGACGATCACGTCGGCGACCTCGCCCGGCTCGGCGAAGCGCCCGAGCGGCACCTTGTCGGCCTGCACCTGCAGCGCCGCCTCGCGCGAGATGCCGCGCCGGCGCGCGGTCTGCTCGCCCAGACCGCCCTCGGCCATCCACAGCGGCGACGACACCGGACCGGGCGCGACGGCGTTGACGAGCACGTTGTCGGCCGCGTAGGTGTCGGCGAACACGCGCGACAGCGACAGCTGTGCGGCCTTCGTGACCGAATAGGCGGCGTTGGTCAGCGACGGGCGCTTGCCCGCGCTCGAGCAGACGTTGACGATCCGCCCGCCGCCGCGCTGCGCCATCCGCGGCGCGGCCGCTCGCATCAGCCGCATCGGGGCCATGACGTGCAGCTCCCACTGGCCCTGCCAGTCGGAGTCGGTCAGCTCGTCGAGGCCGCGCGCGAAGCTCGTGCCCGCGTTGTTGACGAGCACGTCGATGCCGCCCATCTGCTCGGCGCAGGTCGCGACGATGCGCTCGTCCACGTCGGGGTCGGTGACGTCGGCGGCCAGGTACTCGGCCCCGCACCCCGTGGCGGCCTCGACGAGCGCGTCGGCGTTGCGCCCGACGAAGAGCACGCGTGCCCCCTCGGCGCACAGCCGCCGGCCGACCTCGAGGCCCACCCCACGGCTCGCGCCCGTCACCACGCACACCTTGCCGGCCAGCCCCAGGTCCATGGCTTGGGATTGTGACTCAGCCGACGTAGCGCAGGGCGGCGCGCTCGACCGATGCGCCGTAGTGCCCGCCGAACAGCGCCGCGTGCACCAGCAGCGGGAACAGCTGCCAGAGCTCGACGCGCTGCTCGTGGCCCTCGGCGAGCGGAGCGGCCTCGTCGTAGGCCGCGAAGACGCGCGCGGAAGGCGCGCCGAAGAGCCGCAGCATCGCGAGGTCGACCTCGCGATGCCCGCCGTAGGCGGCGGGATCGATGAGGCGCGCGCGGCCGTCGGTGCCGGCGAGGACGTTCCCGCCCCACAGGTCGCCGTGCAGGCGCGCCGGTGGCTCGGGCGGCCCGGCCAGCTCGCCGATGCGCTCGCAGACGCGCTCGACGGCGTCGCGCCCGCGCGCGCTGAGCGCGCCACGCTCGAAGGACAGGCGCACGAGCGGCTGCAGGCGCCGCTGGGCGTAGAACGCCGGCCAGTCCGGCGCGGGGTCGTTGGGCAGCTCGAGCTCGCCGATGCGCAGCGGCGCGACCGCTCCGTCGGCCGCCGGCGCGCCGGGCGGCGGCGCGCCGTGCGCGGGCGCGCCCGCGGCGTGCAGCGCGGCCAGGCCGCGCCCGAGCGCCTCCTCGCCGGCCGCGTCGAGGCTGCCCGCGTCGATCCACTCCAGGGCGAGGAAGGGCGGGTCGTCGCCCACCGCGACGACGGCGGGAACCTCGACCGCCTCCGGCTCGGCGAGCCAGCGCAGGCCGGCGGCCTCGGTGGCGTACTCGGCCTGCGCCGCGTCGGCGCGCGTCTTGACGAACGCGCGCCTGCCGTCCTCGAGCTCGAAGGCCCACGCCTCGTTGATCGAGCCGCCGGACGCCGGCCGGCCGCCGACCACGGCCCCGCCGGTGGCGCGCGCCACCGCCTCGGCCAGCTCGAGCGGGCCGGTCATGCCGCGCGCACCTCGCCGAGCAGGCCGCGGCAGGCGGCCTGGACGAGGTCGAGGACGCGCTCGAAGCCGTTCGGGCCGCCGTAGTAGGGGTCGGGGACGTCGAGGTCGCCGGCGGCCACGGCCTCGGGGTCGAACTCGCGCAGCAGGCGGACCTTGGCGCGCGCCGCGTTGTCGGGCGCGCGCGCCAGCAGCTCGCGCTCGTTGTCGCGGTCCATCGCCAGCAGGAGGTCGAAGCTGTCGAAGTCGGCGGCGCTGACCTGGCGAGCGGCCCCGTCCAGCGCGATGCCGCGCGCGCGGGCGGCGGCGGTCGCCCGCGTGTCAGGCGGATCGCCCGCGTGCCAGCTGCCGGTGCCCGCGCTGTCGAGCTCGATGCGCCCGTCGAGGCCCTCGTCGCGCAGCAGCGCGCGCATGACGCCCTCGGCCGTCGGCGAGCGGCAGATGTTGCCCATGCAGACGAAGAGGATCCGCATGGCGACAGGATGGCGGGTCAGGACGCCCGCGGCACTGCCGCCGCCCACGGCTCCGGCGCCACCGCGAACGCGCGGCACACGTAGGAGACCAGGTGGTAGAACCCGGCCAGGCACACGAGCTCGACGAGCTGGGCGTCGTCGTAGCGCTCGCGCAGCGCCGCCCACGTCGCGTCGCCGACGGTCGCGGTGTCGTGCAGCTCGTCGGCGAAGCGCACGAGCAGCGCCTGCCCGGGATCGGCGAAGTCGTCGGGATCGCCGTTCCACGTCGCTGCCAGCCAGCGCTCGTCGAGCCCCAGCGCGGCGGCGAACGCGACGGCGTGCACGCCCCACTCGTACGCGGCGCCGCAGCGGGCGGTCGTGCGGTGGATGATCGTCTCGCGATCGGCATCGGGCAGGCGCCCGAACGACAGCAGCGTCGAGCCGGTCTGGCGGAAGCGCTCCAGCAGCGCGGGATGGTGGGCGATGGTGCGAAAGAGGGCCAGCGGCTCGGCCTCGACCGGGCCCATGAGCCGGCGCAGGCTCTCCTCGATCTCGGGCTCGTAGGGCGCCGTCAGCGGTTGCAGTCGTGCGGTCATCGGCCGCATCATGACGCTTCGGAATCCGAAGCGCAAGCAGCGTTCTAGGATGCGCCCATGGCCTCCGCAGAACGCACCGCCACGACCGTGTGGGAGGGCGACCTCGCCCACGGCAGCGGCACCCTGTCCCTGACCAGCGGCGCGACCGGCGACCTCCCGGTCACCTGGGCGTCGCGCACCGAGCGCTCCGACGGCAAGACGAGTCCCGAGGAGCTCATCGCCGCCGCGCACGCCTCCTGCTTCTCGATGGCGCTGTCGCACGGGCTGGCCGAGGCCGGCCACCCGCCCGAGCGCCTCGAGGTGTCCGCCACCGTCACGCTCTCGCTCGACGGCGGCCCCAAGGTCACGCGGTCGCACATCAACGTCCGCGGCACCGTCCCGGGCCTCGACGCCGACGGCCTCGTCGACGCGGCGGAGGACGCCGCCAAGAACTGCCCTGTGTCGGGTGCGCTGAAGGGCAACCTCGAGATCACGGTCGACGCCGAGCTGGCCTGACGGCCGCGCGCAGCGAGTGGCGGCTCCCGGCGGGCCCGATCCTCACGATCAGGCCCGCCTGAAGCCTTCCCTCTCCTCCCCCGTCAAGCGCCGGGGTCACTCCTCTCCCACCGGCTGCCGCGGCTCTCCACTTCCGCGGCCGTCGCGAGCTCTCTCCTTCCCGCGACGAGAACGGGGTGCGGCATGGTGGCACATACGGCGCCTTTATGCCGCTCGAACGTCCGTCTAGGAGCCGTCGCCCAGCTCGAGCACCGCGAGGAAGGCCTCCTGCGGCACCTCGATGCGGCCGACCTGCTTCATGCGCCGCTTGCCCTCCTTCTGCTTCTCCAGCAGCTTGCGCTTGCGCGTGATGTCGCCGCCGTAGCACTTGGCGATGACGTCCTTGCGGAAGGCCTTGACGGTCTCGCGGGCGACGATGTGCGAGCCGATCGCCGCCTGGATCGGCACGTCGTACTGCTGGCGCGGGATCTTGGCGCGCAGCTTCTCGGTCAGCGTGCGCCCGACGGCGTAGGCCTTGTCTCTGTGGACGAGCATCGAGAGCGCGTCGACGACGTCGCCGGCCAGGAGGACGTCGAGCTTGACCAGGTCGCCGGGCCGCATCCCGATGAGCTCGTAGTCCAGCGACGCGTAGCCGCGGGTGCGCGACTTCAGCTGGTCGAAGAAGTCCAGGACGATCTCGGCCAGCGGCAGGTCGTAGGTGAGCTGCACGCGCTCCGAAGACAGGTAGTGCATGCCGGCGTGATCGCCGCGGCGCTCCTGGCAGAGCTCCATGACCTGCCCGATGTACTCCTTCGGGGTGACGATCGAGGCCTTGATGTACGGCTCGCGGATCTCGGCGATGCGCGCCGGATCGGGCATGTCGCTCGGGGCATGGACCTCGAGCTCGTCGCCGTTGGTCAGCGTCACCTCGAACCCGACGCTCGGCATCGTCGCCAGCAGGTCGAGGTCGTACTCGCGCTCCAGGCGCTCGCGCACGATGTCCATGTGCAGCAGGCCGAGGAAGCCGCAGCGAAAGCCGAAGCCGAGCGCATCGCTCGTCTCGGGCTCCCAGATCAGCGCGGCGTCGTTGAGCGTGAGCTTCTCCAGCGCGTCGCGCAGGTCGGCGTAGTCGTCGGAGTCGATCGGGAACAGGCCGCTGAAGACCACCGGCTTGATCTCGCGGTAGCCGGGCAGCGCCTCGCTGGCGCCGCGCGACTTGGTGGTCAGCGTGTCGCCGACGCGCAACCGCGTGACGTCCTTGATGCCGGTGATGAGGAACCCGACCTCGCCCGCATGCAGCTCCTCGGCGCTCGTCATCGCCGGCGTGAAGAAGCCGATGTCGTCGATGTCGGCCTCGGTCCCGGCGGCCATCGCGCGGATCGCCCCGCCCTTGCGAAAGACGCCGTCGACGACGCGGATGTAGGCGATCACGCCGCGGTACTGGTCGAACTCGGAATCGAAGATCAGCGCGCGCGGGGGCGCGTCGGGGTCGCCGGCGGGCGGTGGCACCTTCTGGACGAGCTCCTCGAGCACGTCCTCGACGCCCGCGCCGGTCTTGCCCGAGATGCGCCGGATCGTGTCCGCCGGCTCGCCGAGCAGCTCGGAGACCTCCTCGGCGACGCGCTCGGGCTCGGCGCCCGGCAGGTCGATCTTGTTCAGGCACGGGATCAGCTCGAGGCCGGCGTCGACGGCCAGGTAGGTGTTGGCCAGCGTCTGGGCCTCGACGCCCTGCGACGCGTCGACCACCAGCAGCGCGCCCTCGCACGCGGCGAGGCTGCGCGAGACCTCGTAGGTGAAGTCCACGTGGCCGGGCGTGTCGATGAGGTGCAGCTGGTAGGTCTCGCCGTCGCGCGCGGTGTAGAAGACGCGGACCGCCTGCGCCTTGATCGTGATGCCGCGCTCGCGCTCGAGGTCCATCGAGTCCAGCACCTGCTCGCGCATCTGCCGCGGATCGACCGTGTGGGTGATCTCGAGGATGCGATCGGCCAGCGTCGACTTGCCGTGGTCGATGTGGGCGATGATCGAGAAGTTGCGGATGTGGGCCTGGTCGGCCATTCCGCGACCAGGATAGGGCGCGGCCGCGGCCGCCCGCGCGCGACTGGCCGCGCCCGCGTCCGCCCGCGCGCGACTGGCCGCGGCCGCGGCCGCCCGCGGCTCGGCCCGCGCTCAGCCGATCGTCGGCGTCGACGGCAGCGGCTCGTCGTTGGCGAGCGCGACGCCGTCGCGGCCGCCGGCCTTGACCGTGTACAGCGCGCGGTCGGCGCGGGCCAGCAACGAGGCGTCGGTCTCGTCTGTGTGCGGCACCGCGACGCCGATCGAGATCGTGACGCCGAGGTTCGCCGCGTTCACCGCCTCGCGCAGGCGCGACGCGGCGCCGAGAGCCTCGGCCTTGGACTCGACGGCCAGCAGCGCGGCGAACTCGTCGCCGCCGATGCGGAAGAGCCCGTCGCCGCGGCGCAGGGCGCCGCTCATCGCCTCGGCGATCCCGCACAGCACGCGATCGCCGTGGCCGTGGCCGTAGGTGTCGTTCAGGCGCTTGAAGCCGTCGATGTCGCACACGACGACCGCCGTGCTCGGCCGGCGATGCGAGCCGGCCAGCGCCTCGTGGAAGGTCGCGTGATGGCCGAGGCCGGTGAGCGGGTCCGATGCGGCGCGCTCGCGCAGCGAGCCCAGCAGCTCGACCGTGCGCAGGCACGACGCGGCGTGCGTCGCCAGCTGCTCGAGCAGCTCGACGTCGTCGGTGTCGACGATCACGGGCTCGGCTGACGCGAGGACGAGCGCCCCGAGCAGCTCGCCCTGGGCGAAGAGCCCGACGGCGACCATCGCCTCGACGCCGGCGTCGCGCAGGTCGGCGAGGTTGGCCGCCGCCGGCGCGTCCGGCGAGCCGACCGTGAAGAACGAGGTGCCGTCGTCGACCCACGCGACGATCGGCTCGTGGCGCGCGGCGCGCAGGATCGGCGCCAGCGGGCCGATCGCGCCGGACGGCGCGAGCCCACCGGCCGTGGTGCGCACGAGCAGCGCCGAGCCGAGCGGCACGATGTCGAGCGCGGCGCGCAGGAGCGCGTCGGCGATCGCCCCGGCGTCCTCGAGCGCGGCCATGTCGGCGACGTGCCCGAGCAGGCGCTGGATCGACGAGTCGGTCGGCAGGCCGCCGAGCGCGTCGATGCGACAGCCCAGCATCTCGGCGCACTCGCGCAGCCACTCGAGATCGCCCTCGCGCAACGCCTCGCGCGACTCGACGTCGAGCACGCCGACCGTGCGGCCGCCGGCGCTCACCGGCAGGCACGCCTCGACGATCACTCCGGGGTTGGCCTCGAGGTACTCGTCGCTGTCGGCGACCTCGTCGACCACCAGCTCGCTGGCCGTGCGATAGGTGCGCCCGACGATCCCGGCGCCCGACGTCATGCCGTCGCGGGCCTGCCAGTAGCCGCGCAGAGCGGCGCAGCGCAGGCGCCCACCGCGAGCGAGGTAGACGGCCGGGAGCAGGCGTCCCTCGGTCGCCACGTGGTCGACGACCGCCGCCGCCGCCGACGCGGCGTCCGGTGCGCTGTCGAGCGCCAGGCCAAGAAGCGCGGTCCCCCGCATGCCACGATCTGTATCGGCGCCCTGGAGCGGACCTTGAGGGTTGGCCGACCGCTCAGCGCGCGATATCTACCGTTCGGCGCTGCCGCGAAGCCGCCCCACGATGAGACGCTGGATTTGGCGCGCCTCCGGTATCCGGAGCGTCAGGACGACGGCCGCGTAGACGACGACGCCCACGGCCAGCCCCGCGCCGACCGCGATCACCTGTGCGATCAGCCCGACGCCGAGGGCACGGTCGAGCGCCCACCACGTGCCGTAGCACGCGCCGGCCAGCAGCGCGGCGGCGACCGTGATCTGGGCCGTCACGATCAGCGTGCGCCTCGTATCGAGGCGACCGTGCAGCTCGCGGCGCAGGAAGTGCATCTGCGCGAGCGTCATCACCGCGCTCGACACGCCGGTGCCGATCACGATGCCGGGGATGCCGAGCGGCTTGTAGAGCGCCACCGACACGCCGACGTTGACCGCCAGGTTCAGGCCCGCGATCCCAGTCGTGATCCACGGCTTCTGCAGGCTGAAGAACGTGCGCGTCAGGAGCAGGTTGACCCCGCTGAAGGGCAGCGAGAACGAGAACCAGAACAGCGCGCTCGACACGAGGTCGGTCGACGCGCTGCCGAACTGGCCGTGCTGGTAGATCAGCCGGGTGATCGGCGTCGCGAGGGCGAGCGTCGCCGCGGCCGCCGGGATCAGCAGCAGGAAGATCTGGCGCATGCCGTTGGCGGTCAGCGCGCGCAGGCCGTCGAGATCGCGGCGCGCGGCGAAGCGGCTGAGGGCCGGGAAGAGGACGGTCGCGATCGCGACGCTGAACATGCCCTGCGGGAGCATGTAGATCCGGAACGCCGCGTCGATCGCGCGCGGCGCGCCCTCGGAGACCAGCGACCCGAGCGTCGAGTTGATCAGCACGTTGAAGTTGATGAGCCCGAGCCCGATCGTCACCGGCAGCATCAGCCGCAGGACCTTGCGCACGCGCTCGTCGCGGAACGCGAACGACACCTCCAGCCGGAAGCCGAGCCGGCGCAGCATCGGCAGCGCCATCGTGAACTGCACCGCCGTCCCGATGAGCACGCCGACCGCGTAGCCGTAGAGCTGGTCGTCGCCGCTGAGGACCTGCTGCGAGCCGACGAGGCACACGAGGATGACCGCGTTCCACACCAGCGGGCTGAGCGCGGGGATCGTGAAGTGGTCATAGGCGTTGAGGATCCCGACGGCCAGGCCGTTGAGCCCGAGCACGAGGACGACCGGGAACAGCACGCGGCTCAGACCGACCGTCAGATCCGTCAGGCCGGCGAGCTGCGAGCCGACGAACAGCGGCATGATGAACCCGGCGCACGCCACGAACAGCACCGTGATCGCGCCGAGCACGGTGAGCATCAGGAAGAACAGCGTCGACGCCAGCTTGAACGCGTCCTTGCGGCGCCCGTGCTCGAGCAGCTCGGTGAACACCGGCACGAACGCGGCGCCCAGGGCGGCGTCGGCGAACAGCGAGCGCACGACGTTGGGGACCTGGAAGGCGATCGTGAAGGCGCTGAACGCGCCCGAGGTGGCGAAGTAGCTCGACGCGACGATCTCGCGCACCAGCCCCGCGATGCGCGAAAGGCCGGTCAGGATCGAGAAGATCGCCGTGTTGCGCGCCGCCGCACGGCCGGCCGGCGACGCCCCCTCGGGCGGCGCGAGCCCCTCGGCCCGAGCGGGCGCAGTCGCGGTCGGCTCCACGGACACGTCCGGCGGATGCTACGCGGCGCTCCCGCGGCTTCCGCCGCACGCGGCTTCGGCGCGCCGCCCGGCGCGCTGGCACCCGCGCCCTCGGCGCGCGGCGCCCGCGCCCTCGGCGCGCGGCCCGCTACACTGCGTCGCCGCCTCATGGCCAACATCCATTCTCAGAAGAAGCGCATCCTCCGGGCCGAGCGCGAGCGCCTGGAGAACCGCCGCTACACCTCGTCGATCAAGACGTTCTTCCGCCGCCTCGAGGCCGCGGTCACCGCCGGCGACGACGAGACCGCCGCCGCGGAGCACCGCACGCTGGTGCGGGCGATCGACAAGGCCGTCAAGCGCGGCGCGCTGCACCGCAACACCGGCGCGCGCAAGAAGTCCCGCGCCGCGCGGCTGCTGCGCGGCGAGCGCTCGTCGTAGGGCGTCGCGCGCGCGGCGCGCGCTGGCCGGCCTCGCCCGCCCGTGCGCGGCGCGCGCTGGCCGGCCTCGCCCGCTTGACCTCGCCGCCTCCGGCGGAGAGCATCGCCGCATGAGCGAGCTCACGGCGGCCGGCAGCGCGATCGACGATCTCCCCGACATGTGGGACGGGTTCATGCGGATGGTCCGCCCCGGCCTTGGCATCAGTGCGTTCGGGGCCAACATCATGAACCTGCCGGCCGACTACGCGACCAAGTCGCACGACGAGTCGAGCAGCGGCCAGGAGGAGCTCTACGTCCGACTCGCGGGCAGCGGCTGGATCGTGGTCGACGAGTCCGGTGAGCGTCTTGCGCTCGACGACGAGCACCTGGTCGCCGTCGGGCCGGGCACCGCGCGGACGCTGGCCAGCGGCCCCGACGGCCTGCGCGTGCTCATCGTCGGGTCGACACCCGGCCGCGGGTACGAGCCGGTGTCGTACGGCTAGCGGGCGCCTGGGCGCGGGTCCGCCGCCCGGGCCCTCAGGCCGCGATCGTCGCGATCGCGCGCAGCGCCTCGGTGTCGTCGCCGAGCTCGCTCTGCCCGCGGCTCGCCAGCTCGAGCTCGGACAGGGCCTCGAGCGCGCGGCGCAGCGACTCCGCGTCGGTCGCGCGCGCCTCCTTGATGCGCCGATCGGCCATCCACGCGCCCATCCGCAGCGACTCCTTGACCTGCGCCGGCGATTCGCCCGCCTCCAGGCGCGTCGCGATCGCAAGGACGTCGCGCACCCGACGGGCCATGAGCGGGACGAGGCGTGGCAGCGTCTCGCCCTGAGCACGCAGCTCGAGGAAGGCGCGTGTTGCGGCGGGGCCGTCGCGCGCGACGAGAGCGTCGACGAGGCCCCAGACCTGGCGCTCGGCTGACAGCGCAGCTGCCCCTTCGACCTCCTCGACGCCGATGTGCGCTCCCTCGCCGTGCTCGAGGGCGAGCTTCTCGATCTCGCGCAGCAGGCGCTGCTGGCGCTCGCCGACCTGGGCGACCAGCACCCGCGCCGCGGCGCCGTCGAGCGTGACGCCGAGCTTCGCCGCCTCCGCCACCGCCCATCGCGGCAGCTCGCGTGCCTTGAGCGTGGACTCGACCGCGACGTCACCGCCCGCCTTCTTGACCGCCGCGACGAGCTTGGCCGGCGTCTTGACCTTCCCATCCTCGCGGCCGAAGAACGCGATCGTGGTGTCAGGCGGCATCGCTGCGAGCACCGGCGCCAGCGTCTCCTGCACCTCCGCGTCCTTCCAGCGCTCGACGCCGTCGGCGATCAGGAAGCGCCGTCCCATCGCGAAGGTCATCGCGTTCAGCGCCAGCGCAACCGCCTCGGGCGTGCACGCATCGCCCTCGAAGGTCTCGACGCCGGCACTGCCGGACTCGGCCTCGGCGATCGCCCGCAGGCGCGCCCGGCGCTCGCCGATGCGGCCGTGGTCGTCGCCGTGGACGAGGTAGGCGGGCTTGAAGGCGGGCACGTCAGCGAGTCTAGTGGCGGGCCTGGCGGGCTCGCCCGGCGAGCGCGGCGGCGTCCTTGCGCCCCAGCGCGGCGGCGGCCTCGGCCGGCACCGCGGCCGCGCCGCGCACGTCAGGGCCGCGCCGCCCGCGGTCGCGCCGCGCACGCCAGCGCCGCGCCGCCCGCGCCCGCTAGACGTGCGTCTCGACGCGCAGCGCCCCCCGCGACGGCTCGACCCGGATGCTCCCGTCGCGATCGGTGCGGAAGACGGCGACCCCGCCGGCCCGCAGCGCCTGAACCGTGGTCGGCGACGGATGGCCGTAGGTGTTGTGGCGTCCGACCTCGATCGCCGCCAGCCGCGGGTGCAGCCGTTCGAGCAGGCCGGGTAGGCCCGGATCGGCGCTCCCGTGGTGGGAGACCTTGAGGATGTCGACGGCCCGCAGGTCGAGACGATCGAGGACGTCGGACTCGGCGTCGGCGGTGAGGAGAACCCGCACGCCGTCGGCTTGCGCCTCGGCCACGATCGCCCGCGCGTTGGGGTCGGCGCCCGCCTTGGCCTGCGGGGCCGCCGGCTCGGGCCACAGGACGCGTATGACCACCGCTCCGACGCGAAGCACCTCCCCCGCCCGCGCCGGGACGAGGCGCACGTGGCGGCGCCCGGCCTCGGTCGCCATGCGGGCACCGGGCTCATCGCGCACGCCGTCGCGGCCGTCGAGCACGAGCGCCACGGGGAGCGCTCTCATGACGGCGGCGGCCGCGCCGTCGTGGTCTGCCTGCGCGTGCGTGACGACGAGCAGATCCAGGCGCCGCACCCCGGCCCGCCGCAGGCGCGTGAGGATGGGGCCGTCGGGTGGCCCCGTATCGACCAGGATCGCCGCCTCCCGTCGCTGGATCAGCGTCGCGTCGCCCTGTCCGACGTCGAGGAACGTGATCCGCAGGCCGGCCGGCGCGGCGACCGCCTCGGCCTGCACGCGCGGCAGGATCACCATGAGCGCGACCGTCACGACCGCGCCGGTGACGACGAGCGGCCGCGTCCGGCGCACAGTCACCCCGACCACCGCGGCAAGGCAGGCGGCCGAGACCACGACCACCGGGATGTGCGCCTGCGCGCCTGGCAGCCCGGCCGCCGCGTGCGCGACCCACATGACGTACGCGACGGGCAGGCCGGCAAGCGCCGCGAACGGCGTCGCCAGCACGGTGCTCACCTGGCCGACGGTGGCGGCGAGCATTCCCAGCCACATGATCGGAGCGACGGCTGGGGCCACCGCGAGATTGGCCGGAAGCGACACCAGCGAGGCCTGACCGAAGTGCGCCGCGATCAGCGGAGCCGTCCCGAGCGTCGCAGCGCCAGTGAGCGCGGCCGCCTCCGACAGACCGCCCGGAACGCCGCGGCCCTCGAGGCCTCGGCGCAGGCGCCCGGCGATCAGCAGGATCGCCACGACCGCCGCGAAGCTGAGCTGCCACCCGACGTCCTCGATCGCGTGCGGGTTGAGCGTGAGCGTCACGGCCGCTGACAGCAGCAACGCGTGCCAGCGCGCGGCCGGGCGCCCCGACAGGACCGCCACCACGCCGGCGGCGGCCATGACGCCGGCGCGCGCGATCGACGGGCCGGCCCCTGCGAGCGGCACGTACAGCGCGATGGCCGCGATCACCAGCGCGAGCCGGGCCCGCAGGCCCAGCCCGAGCGCAGCGGCCAGCGCGACGACCAGCGCGGCGAGCAGCATCACGTTCTGGCCGCTGGCGGCCACGAGATGCGACAGGCCGGACGCGCGGAACTCGTCGCGCACGCCGTCGGAGAGCGCGGCATCGTCGCCTAGCGCCATGCCGCATAGCAGGGCGGCGATCGGTGGCGGCACGCCGGCGTGCAGGGCGGCCTGCGCGCGGGCGCGCACGGCGTCGACGACGCCCGCCGCGCCGCCGCGGACGAGGCCGGTCGGCGCCAGGGAGTCCGCGCGCAGCTGGGCGTGCACGCCGCGCACGCGCAGGTACGACTCGCGCTCGGCAAGCGGCTCGAGCCCGCCGCGAACGGCGAGGACCGCGCCGACGCGCTGCGTCGGCCACCGCACCCCTCGACCGGCGCGAAGCAGCACGCGCTCGCCGGCGAATCGCACGGTGGCCACCCGCGTCCCGAACGCTCGGCGCCGCGGCGTCTCGAGGAGGACCGCCCGCCCGTCGACCGCGTGCCCGACGCGCGCCGTCAGGTGCGTCGCGTCGACGGCCGCGAGCCGCGCCTGCGCAAGCACCGCGCCGGCCAGGACGGTGACCACGAGCGCGACACGCACCGCCACGCGCGACCCGAGCGCGGGAACGGCGAGCGCGGCGACGAGGACCCCGACGGGCGCGCGGGGCCCTGCGACGAGCCCCGCGACGAACGCGGCCATCCCGACGTGCCACGGCCTTCCGCGCGCCTGCTGGACGAGCACCCGCGCGCGGGTCACGGTGCCTCCTGTGCCGGCGCGCGCACGCCCGACCGCCGTGCTCTGAGCAGAGCGACACGCCCATCCGGCGCGCACCTTGCCGTTCGCGTGCGCGTCACAGCTGCACCTGCGTGCGCAGGGCCGCGAGCTTCTTCGGGCCGATCCCCGGCACCTCGCCGAGGTCGTCGATCGAACGGAAGCCGCCGTGCTGCTGGCGCCATTGGAGGATCTTCTGCGCCGTCGCGGGCCCGACGCCGTCGAGCGTGTCGAGCTGCTCGGCGGTGGCGGTGTTGAGGCTGACGGGCTGCGCCGGCGCATCCGCGGCGCCGGAGACCGCCCCCGTCGTGCCGGAGGCCGCACCCGGCGGCGCCGCTGCCGCTCCGCGCCGCGGGACGACGACCTGCTGACCGTCGGCGACCTTGGCCGCGAGGTTGATGCCATTCAGGTCCGCACCGCGTCGGGCGCCGCCCGCGCGGCGGACGGCGTCCTGGATGCGCTCGCCGTCGCGAAGGCGGTAGACCCCGGGGCGCTTGACGGCCCCGGCCACGTGCACGAGCGCGACTCCGGGCGCACGCGACTCGACCCGGACCGAGGTCGGCGCGCCGCCGTCGGCCCCGCTGCCCACGCGCGCAGCGGTCGCCGCGCTGTGCGCCTGGCCCTGCATAAAGCGCACGCCGAGAACCACGACGATGAGCGCCGCGACCGCGTAGGTGGCGATCTGGGTGCGGGTGAGGACGGGCATGCGCCGAAGGTAGGGGTCGGCGCGTCACATGGGACACCGGCTTTGCAACAAATCAGCGCAAACGCTGTGCCAAGAGGCGCGCGATCCGTTCGATCGCCTCGGCGGGCGTGGTTACCTCGTCCACGCCATGCACGGCCCACGTCCCCAACCCGACCACGCGCCGCCCCAGCTTGAGCGCGAGAGCGACCTCGGACAGCGTCCCGTGCCCGCCGCCCACGGCCACGAGCGCATCGCTCGCGCGCACGACGAGCCCGTTGCGCAGCTCGCCCATGCCCGTGGCCACGGCGATCTCGACCCAGCCGTTGGCGGCATCGCGATCGTCGCCGGGCAGGATGCCCAGCGTCCGCCCGCGCCGCGACCGCGCACCGCGGCACGCCGCCTCCATCACGCCGCCGAGCCCGCCGGTGACGACCACCGCGCCCAGCTCCGCCAACCCCGCTCCGACCTCCTCAGCCGATGCGAGCTCCGCCGCTGACGCCTCGCCGGGCCCGACGACGCCGATGTACGGCGTGCGGCTCACCGGCGTTCGCCGCCGGCCCCGCCGCAACGGTGGCGGGCGCGCACGGCCTAGCGCACGACGACGTTGACGAGCCGCTCCGGCACGACGACGACCTTGACGACGTCCTTGCCGTCGATGTGCGCGCGGACGTTGTCGGCACCCAGGCACAGGGCCTCGAGCTCCTCGCGCGGCGCCCCGGCTGGCGCCTGGACGCGGTCGCGCACCTTGCCGTTGACCTGGCACACGAGCTCGTAGGTGTCGCGCTCGAGGAAGCGCTGGTCGGCCGCCGGCCAAGGCTCCTCCCACACGCGCCGCCCGGTGAGGCGCTCGTAGGCGTCGGCGGCCGTGTGCGGTGCGAACGGGAAGAGCAGCGATGCGGCGGTGGTCAGCGCGAAGCGCAGGGCACCGGGCGACGGATCGCCCTCCTCGCGCTGCTTGGAGATCGTGTTCGTCAGCTCCATGATCGCCGCGATCGCGGTGTTGAACGCGAAGCGCCCGGCGAGGTCGTGGGTGACCTTGTCGATCGCCCAATGCGCCTTGCGCAGGAGCTCGAGATCGCCGGCGGTCAGCTCGTCCGGGACCGGATGGTCCGGGCTGGCGTCGGCAACGTCCGCGGCGAGGCGCCACAGCCGGCTGAGGAAGCGGTGCACGCCCTCGACGCCCGTGTCGGTCCAGTCGGCGTCCTGGTCCGGCGGGCCGATGAACAGGATGTAGCAGCGGGCCGTATCGGCCCCGTAGCGCGTGACGTAGGCCTGCGGGGAGATGACGTTGCCCCGCGACTTGGACATCTTCGCGCCCTCGCGGGTGATCATCCCCTGGGTGAACAGCCGCGCGAACGGCTCCTGGAAGTTGAGGTGGCCGAGGTCGGCGAGCGCCTTCGTGAAGAAGCGCGCGTACATCAGGTGCAGGATCGCGTGCTCGACGCCGCCGATGTACTGGTCGACCGGCATCCACTCCTGCAGGATCGCCGGGTCCCAAGCTGCGTCGTCGTTGTTGGCGTCGCAGTAGCGCATGAAGTACCAGGACGAGTCGACGAACGTGTCCATCGTGTCGGTCTCGCGCAGGGCGGGACCGCCGCACGAGGGGCAGGTGGTGTTGACCCAGTCCTCGGCGGCGGCGAGCGGCGAGCGCCCCTTGGGTGCGTAATCGGCGATGTCCGGCAGCAGGACCGGCAGCTGGTCCTCGGGCACCGGCACGATCCCGCAGCGCTCGCAGTGAAGGACGGGGATCGGGCAGCCCCAGTAGCGCTGACGCGACAGCAGCCAGTCGCGCAGGCGGTAGTTGACCGACGCGTGGCCCTTGCCCTCGCGGTCCAGCCAGGCCACGATCCGCTCCCGCGCCTCGTTGCTGGGCAGCCCGTCGAAGTCCGGATGGGAGTTGACGATCGTGCCCGCGCCCGTGTACGGCTCGACCTGGACGTCCTCGCCACCGGTGACGACCTCCCTGATCGCCAGGTCGAACTTCTTGGCGAAGTCGTGGTCGCGCTGGTCGTGCGCGGGCACCGCCATGAGCGCGCCGGTCCCGTACTCCATCAGCACGTAGTCGGCGACGTACATCGGCAGCTGCTCGCCGTTGACCGGGTTGGTCACATAGCGGCCCAGGAAGACGCCGGTCTTCTCCTTGTCGGCGGCGCCCCGCTCCTCGGCGGACTCGTTCAGCGCGCGATTGACGTAGGCGTGGACCGCCTGTTCGTGCTCGGTGCCGGCGACCAGGTGAAAGACGTCCGGGTGCTCGGGAGCCAGCACGAAGAACGTCGCGCCGAACAGCGTGTCGGGACGCGTCGTGAAGACCGGGTAGTCGATGCCGAGCTCGTCGCAGCGGAACGTGACCTCGGCACCCTCGGACCGGCCGATCCAGTTGCGCTGCATCGTCTTGACGTGCGCGGGCCAGTCGATCGTGTCGAGGTCGTCGATCAGGCGGTCGGCGTAGTCGGTGATGCGGAAGAACCACTGCTCGAGCTGGCGCACCTCGACCTCGTGGCCGCAGCGCTCGCAGCGCCCGTCGATGACCTGCTCGTTGGCGAGCACCGTCTGGTCGTTGGGACACCACTTGACCGCGGCCTCCTTGCGGTGGGCCAGGCCGCGCTCGAAGAGCTGCAGGAAGATCCACTGCGTCCACCGGTAGTAGCGCGGCTCGTGGGTGCCGAATTCGCGCGACCAGTCGATCGAGATGCCCCACTCGCGGAACTGCCGCTGGAAGGAGGCGATGGCCGCGTTCGTGGAGTCGCGCGGGTGCTGGCCGGTGCTGATCGCGTGGTTCTCCGCGGGCAGGCCGAACGCGTCATAGCCCATCGGGTGCAGCACGCGGAAGCCCTGTCTCCGGCGGAAATGGGCGACGACGTCGCCGACCGAGTAGTTCTTCAGGTGGCCGAGATGCGGCTCGCCGCTCGGGTACGGCAGCATCTCGAGCACGTAGGCCTGCTCGCGACCGTCGGGGTCGTTGGAGACCTCCCACGTGCGCTCGTCAGCCCAGACGCGCTGCCAGCGCGGCTCGATCTCACTTGGGTCGTAGCGATAGGGCTCGGCCATGTCGAGGCGCCAAGGATAGGGCCCATGCGGGCCACAGCCGGGTGCGAGGCGCGCGCAGGTACGAGCAGAAGCGACTGCCCCTGCGCGCTCTGACACCCTCCGAGAAGGGCGCGATCGCCGAGGCCAAGATCTGCGCGGCCGCAATCGAGGCCGGGATCGTCGTATCGCGGCCGACGTCCGAGGGTCGCCGGTACGACCTGATCTTCGTACACGTGTTCGGAGATCGACGGCTTCGCTGCCTACTGCCCACAACTCGACACATCCTTCTACGTCCCGGTCGAGCACATGGGAGGTCGAGGTCTCGTCCATCTCCGCTTGTCGCCGGCGAGGAACAAACAGCGGTCCGGCGTTACAATGGCCGCCGATTACCGGCTCGGGGCTATAGCTCAGCTGGGAGAGCGCCTGCATGGCATGCAGGAGGTCGCCGGTTCGAGCCCGGCTAGCTCCACTAGAAGAACCCCCGCAAAAGTGGGGGTTCTTCGTTTGAGGGAAGCGAGTGCCAGGTCCGCAGTATCGCCATTCTGGGGTTTTGGCCCGGTCTCGGGCTCGTCTTGGGCTGGCGTCGGCGTCATGGTCGTCCCTTTCGTGCCCGAGGCCTGACGCTACACCAAGTGTCCGTGTGCGACCGTGTGTGGGTGTTGGCGCCCGCCTGGTTTCGTTCGCAACGAGCGGCCTTAGAGGGCGGCGTGCGTCGCGTGACGGTGCTCGGGTGCGATAGGACCGCTTCGTGAGTAGTTGCCGCGGGAGCGGGCCGGGACACCGGCCGCGGGCGCCAAGGAACACGCGTGGACGTCGGTCAACGAAGCCCGGGCATCGTCGGGCGGCGCGATGCGCGCCCACGAGCAGGCGCCGCCCGACCCCGGGTTCCGCGATCGACTGCGAGCGCTCGCTGACGCCGCGGCCGCGATGCGCGACGCTCACGCGCGAGCGCTCCAAGCGGGACTGGCGTGGCGGCCGGTCGCCGACTCCGAACGGGCACGTCCGCCCTACGAGCTGCGACCCGGCACCGGCCGCCGCGGCCCAACAGAGCCCTGGACCCGCTTCGACGCCGCAGTGCAGCAGCTCAACCAAGCCGGCGCGGGCGACAACCTGCGCGACGTGGTCGACGCCTATGCCGCAGTAGCCCAGGCCGCCTCGGAGTTGGCCGACGCGCTGCAGGCTGCGGGCGAGTAACGCGTACGCGAGCTGCCGCGGCCGCTCCCGCGTGGCCGTGGTAGACCAAGCCGTCGAATGGTTCACTGTGGACGATGTAGAGAGGAGCAGCCCTACGCGAATGGGTCACGAGCTCGGCCGACGGTGATGAAGAACGCGACCTCGCTGTTGAGTGGGAACCTTCGCGCCTTGCCTGTGGCGGCGCGGTCGTTGGTGAAAAAGTGCATGAGTTCACCGTGGCGGCCCGGGCCGTCGACGATCGTCCGGTAGGTCACCTGCAGGACGGTCTGCTGGGTGAGTTGCAGACGGCGCGACCGCGCCGGTACCTGGGTGCAGATTCAGCTGGGGTCGATGCTGCGGATGACCAGCGGCCTGCGGCCGTCGTTGCGGAACGGGATGTAGAAGCGCACCACGGAGCCGAGCGGGTAATGGCCGGCGACCGTCACGGCCTTCGGGGGGAGCACCAGCTTCAGTATCGCCGCGGTTCGCGTGGGCGCAGGGAGGGTCCCGACTTCGCCCGCCATGATCACCGGCGCGGCGACCGGATGCGGCTTCATTGGCGCGCCCGACCCGCACCCGACCAGCACGGGAACGAGCAACAGCACGAGCAACCGGCCGCTACCCATCGGCGGCGAGCCTACGCGAGCCCGTGTTAGACGTTGCGCCGGCCGGCCGTGGCGACGCCCTCGATCGGGGTGACGGCTACTAGGAGCCCTTGGCCTTGCCGATTGTGTGTTCCAGGCAGGTCTGCAGCTCGGTGGTATCGAACCGGGCGTCCGGCTTGCGCTCCAAGCGCAGGGTGATCGAGTCGTCGGCCCGATCGACCTGCATCGACGCCAGCTTGTCGTACTGGTCCGTCGGACAGGAGCAGCGACCGTTGCGGCAGTCGTCAAATGCCTGCAGCAGCTCCTGCTCCTGGTGCTCGTCGCGAGCCCCGGCAACCTCTATCGTCACCGTCCCAGCGTCCTCGAGCAACTCGTACGTCTCCATTCCGCCGATGCTAGAAGCGGGCCCGGGCGCCGCCATCCGGGGTTCCCCGCAGCTCCATGAACTCGCCCGCACGCCTCGATCCGCGGCGCAGCCCAGTGCACTGCTACTCGGACGACAAGCGATTGCGGTGGGGCCGCGCCGCGCCAACGCTCGGGGCGACGCGCGAAGCCCGGACCACGCCGGCTGCCATGTCGCATGGAACTCGACACGAGCCGAGATGAGCGCGGTGAGGCCCCTGCGCGCCGGTGAGCCGGCCGGCGCGGCCGCGCACTTGGCGTGCGTCATCGCCGGAGCGCTCGCGCCAACGGTTCAGCGCGGTCACGCGCGGGCGGTTACCAGCCCATGTGGCCGTGGTCGCCCCAGTCGTCGTTCCAGTTGTCGTGCCAGTTGTGCATGGTTGAGGCGATCCAGCGGCCGTGGCTGTGGTACCGCCCGGCGGCAACCGCGTAAAGGCCGCGGAGCTGGCCGTCGATGCGTTCGACGCTGCGCGCGATCACGCGCCGTTGGATCCGCGGGTCGGTCGCGAGGCTGGCGCAGCGCTGCACCGAGGCCGCCCGACTGGCACCGCATCGAGCGCGTCATCACATTGGGCGGCGGCGGACAGCGCCGGAGCACGAGGCGGCGAAGGCGACCAGCACCGCGAGCACCGAGCACTGCGAGCGGGTCGTGTCGCGGACGCGGTCGTAAACCGTGAGTGGCGGCCGGGCTCGCGCGTTGGCCCGGACGGGAGGCTGAGCTCCATCGAGCGCGACTTCCGCCGGGGCTCAATACATCGCGGGGGCGTGAGGGGTGCTCGCGGGAAAACCCGGACCCGGATCTGTGTCGGGTTACGGTTGGCGCGCGACGGCGGTGGGCGGATGATTCGACAGTCATCGATTCAACCGACGCTTGTCGATCTAAAGGCGCTTGTGTCCGAGTTCGTCGCCGCTCTCCGTGTCGTCCCGCTGTCGGCTGGTGCGCTCGCGCGTCGCCGGCCGCTGCTGATCCTCCCGCTCGGCACGATCGCGTGGGTGGCGGCGATCAAGGCACTCGCGCCGCTGTGGGACTGGGTCGTGTTTGACCTGGCGGGCCTGGATGCCCGCTCGCGGCTGGGTGACTCGGTGCGTTTCTTCCTCTATGACTCGACGAAGATCGCGCTGCTGCTGGCGGGGATCGTGTTCGCGGTGTCGCTGCTGCGCTCGTTCATGAGCCTCGAGCGCACGCGGGCGCTGCTCGGCGGGCGCCGCGAGGGAGTCGGCAACGTCGCCGCGGCCGGCCTCGGCGTCGCGACGCCATTCTGCTCGTGCTCGGCCGTGCCGGCCTTCATCGGGTTCGTCTCGGCC
>CAVXTB010000010.1:0-65995 GCA_963764585.1 uncultured Actinomycetes bacterium | reverse complement strand
ACCGCAACGCCGTTGCGGATTTGGGGTCGATCCGTGAGGCGGTCGCCCTGCTCGCCGCGCCGAAGGTCGACGTGCCGAAGCCGGACGACGCGATGGGCCGTGACGAGGCGCAGCGGCTGTCCGACGAAGCCGCCGAGACCATCGCCGTTATGCGCGCGATGCTGGCGAAGGCCCATCGGGAGGGTGTGCACACTGCTCTCGGTCACGCGAGTTGGGCCGAGTACGTGGCGGTCTATCTGATGCCCTTGGCGCCGCGCGGTGCCCCCGAGGAGTTGCGCGCGACGTTCTGGCGGTGGGCGATGGAACCCGTGACCGGGGTCCAGTGGGCGTCGACGCCGTGACCGCCGGCACGCTCGCCGCCCAGGCCGCCGTCCACGTGTGCGTGCTGTGCGGCGCCGACCTCACCGGCCGCCGCGTCGACGCCCGGTTCTGCGACGCCGGCTGCCGGCGCGAGGCGGCCCGCTGGGTTCGCATCCTGAGCGGCGAACCCGTCAACGGGTATCGGGACATGGCCGGGTACCTCAATGGCCGCCAGAGCCGTGCAAAACGCGTCGAGCGGCCATCGTGACCGGGCAGCTCCTCACCGCCCGCCAAGTCGCCGACCAACTCGGCCTGTCGACCGAGACCGTCCTGAGCTGGGTCCGTCGAGGCGAACTGCCGGCGTTCCGGCTCGGCCGCGCCATTCGGTTCCGCGAGGTCGACCTCGACGAGTGGCTGGAGCGACGGGCGACACGCGCCGATACCGTGGACAGCACACAAGCTGGCCGGGCGGCGCTACGAACGCCCCCGGCCCGACCAGGACCTGCAAGGAGGACCTATGACTCAGGAGTCTGCCACCGCCGCCCGGACCGAGGCCGCCTGATGCCGCCCCTGGCGACGGCAACCCCTACCAGCTCGCGCCGCGCCGCTGGGCCTGCGCTACGTCGACCGCGACGGCAAGCGTCGCCGGACCCGTGGAAGTTCACGTCGCGCTCGGCCGCGCTGCGCCACTACCGCAACGTCATCGAGCCGGCGCTGAACGGCGAGGCGCCGCGCGCGGAACTGACGTTGCGCAGCTGGCCGACCTCTACCTGGATCGCCATCAGGCGACCGGCGTGCGCGACCGCACCGTCGCCACGCTGCGCGACCGGCTCGGCGTGGCCGACGAGCGCGACGACGAGTCGCCGACCGAGCGCCGCAAGCGCGAGCGCCACGCGATCAAGGCGTTCGGCGACGAGAGCTGAGCGACCTGGAACACATGGTCGACGAACTCGCCGGCTGGCGGTCGAAGCTTCCCCCGCGTGCCGGCCACGGGATCATGCAGGCGCTGCGTCAGGTGCTCGATGCCGGCGTGCGCTGGGAGCACATGGCCCGCAACCCGGCCAAGCTCGCCGGGCCGAACCCGAAGCCGCCGCCGCGAGCCGTCCGGGCCTACACCCGCGCTGAGCTGGACGGCATCGCCACCGAGCTGTCCACCGCCTACCGGTCGCTGCCCGACTTCGCCGCCGCTACCGGCCTGCGTCCGGAGGAGTGGGGCGCGCTCGAACGGCGCGACATCGACCGTCGCGGCGGCGTGCTCAACGTGCGCCGGACGATCAGCAGCGGCGAAGTGGTCGAGCTGGCGAAGACGGACAAGAGCCGTCGTCAGGTCCCGCTCAGTGCGCGCGCGCTCGGCGCGCTCGACGCACTGGCGCCGCGCCTGGACACGCCGCTGATCTTCCCGTCGCCGGCGGGGCGCTCGTCAACCTCGACAACTTCCGGCGCCGCGAGTGGGCGCCCGCGATCACCGCGTCAGGCGTGGCGCAAGCCGGCGCGGATCTACGACCTGCGCTCGACGTTCGCCAGCAACGCAATCGCGGCCGGGATCGACGTGTTCGAGCTGGCCCGCGTGATGGGGACCAGCATCGAGATGATCGAACGCCACTACGGGACCTTGCTGTCCGGCGCCGCCGCTGGCATCGCCGCCCGCCTCGACGCGTTCGACGCCGCGCAGGACGAGGCCGACGAGGAGGAACAGGGATGAGCATCAAAGGACTACCCCGAGGACGTGCAGCGCCGGGTGCGCGCGATCCTCGACCGCGCGGCCAGACGGCTACTGCGCGAGCGGCTAGCCGACGACCGAAACTCGGACGTTCAGGCCACTATCGGGCCAGAGCAGGACGCGTGCGAATCCCGCACCCGGCCCGAAAACCGCCGATGTGCAGGCCAGAACCTAGACGCGCCCGAGAGGATTCGAACCTCTGACCTTCGGTTCCGTAGACCGACGCTCTATCCAGCTGAGCTACGGGCGCAGAGCCGCGCGTGGGCGGCGGCGTCCGAGTCTAGCGAGCGGGAACCGGACCGGACGCGCGGACGGAGAGGGCGGGATTCGAACCCGCGATGGAGTTTAAACCCCATACTCGCTTAGCAGGCGAGTGCCTTCAGCCACTCGGCCACCTCTCCCGGTCATCGGCAGTGTAGCCCCGCTGCAGCTCGACGGGATGGTCGGCGATCGCGTCCGGGCCGCGGCGATCGGCGCGGGCGCGCAGCTCCCAGCCGATGCGCGAATGGGCGGTCGCGACGGCCGGCGTGGCGTCGGCGGGGAGGGTCAGGAGGAAGGGGACGACGGCGCCGTCGGCGAGGTCGCCCTCGGCCACGGTCTGCTCGGCGGCGGTGCGCGCGACGGTGTGGAAGCTGTCGGTGCGCTCGACGAAGGCCAGGCGCACCGACAGCGAACGGGCGCTGCCGCCGTCCTCGACGACGACGCGCCCGCCGACCGCGGCGCCGGGCGCGAGTGGCTCGCCGTCGACCTCGACGCGCAGCCTCACGGCTCCACCCACACCGGCACGGGCGGCGCGAGGCGGCGCTCGCCGACGCGGCGCACGACCACCGCCCACGACAGCGAGACGCAGTCGCCCTCGTAGGAGTACGGGCCGTCGGCCGGGACGGTCAGCTCGACGCGCTGGCCGAGCGCGGCGTGTTGCGCCGGCACCCACGCCTGCCACACCGGCGCCACGTCGGTCACGCGGCTCGGCGAGTCCGACCCGACGCGGCGCAGGACGTCATAGCGCTCGGTGCACACGAGGCCGACCTCGAGCTCGCCCTCGCCGGAGGCGGTCGCGCCGACGCGCTCGCCGCGCCGGAGCTCCTGGCGGTCGACGGCGACCTCCAGGCCGCGCGCGTAGCGCGGGTGGTTGCCGCGCCACAGCCCGCGCGCGACGGCCCAGAAGACGACGACGATCCCCGCCGCCACGACGAAGAACGGCCACGACGGCGGGCCGTCGGGCAGCGAGCCGACGAGCAGGCCGAAGCCGGCGGCGACCGCGGCGAAGAGCGGCCCGCCGGCGAAGCAGCGCAGGGACCGCGCAGCCGCCGAGGCTGCGACCAACGCGCCCGCGGCGCGACTGCGGCCCGGGCTCGCGCCCGGGCGGCAGATGTGGGTGGTCCTCCCGCGCGACCGCCATCGGTCACCGATGATGCCCGGCGCGCGTGCCGGCTACGCTGGCCCGCGGAGGGGTGGCAGAGCGGTCGATTGCACCGGTCTTGAAAACCGGAGTCCGTTCACCGCGGACCGCGGGTTCGAATCCCGCCCCCTCCGCTCATCGCCCTGATCCAGCCGCTCGGCGCAACATTCCGTGCGTTGCGCGTCCGGCGGTCGGGCGAGTGGCACCATCATGCTCCGTGCGCCTCCAGCAGCGCCGGAACTACAGCTCGCATACGGATGCCGAGCTGGCGCGGGCCTTCCGAGTACTCGCCCACCCGCTCCGGATCAGCGCGCTGCGTGCCTTCGCGGTCAGCGACGAGCCGCTCGCCGCGGGCGACGTCGCGTTCATGGAGCGCGAGGAGATCCCCGCCACGACGGTGCGCCATCACCTGCAGCTGCTGGCCGACGCGGGCCTGCTGCGAACCGTCGGCCCGCACTCGCGCGGGTCCCCGGGACGCCCTGCCCATCGCTACGTGCTGACCGAGCTGGGCACCGACGTCCTGGAGCTCCTGCACACCGCCGCGGCCGCCGCCGGGCCGCACCGCGGGACACGTTCCGTTTGACTTCCGCCTACGCGGTCAGGTAGGCAAGCGCTGTGGCCTTTGCCGAGCCACAGTTCGAGCTGTCGGAAGAGGACGTCGACGATCGCACGCATGTGATCGCGATCGCCGGCGAGATCCACGTCTCGACGGCACCGCGCTTCAGCGTTCTGCTCGACAGCGCCATCGGCCGCGGCAAGACCGCGGTCGTCCTCGACCTGAGCGCGGTCGAGTTCATCGACTCGACCGGGCTGTCGGTGCTGCTCAACGGCCTGCGCCGGGTGACGCGCCAGCGCGGGCACATGTCGCTGGTGTGCACGAACCCGACCGTGCTGCGGCTGTTCGAGATCACGCGCCTGGACGCGACCTTCGACATCCACGGAAGCCGCGAGGACGCGCTCAGCGCGGTTCGCGCGGCGGCAGACTAGCCGGGGCGCCGTAGGCGGTGAGCACCTCGGGCAGCACGACGCTGCCGTCCTCGCGCTGGCCGTTCTCCAGCAGCGCGATCATGTGCCGCCACGTGACGGCGGTCCCGTTGAGCGTGTGCAGGACCTCGGCCGAAGCGCCCTCGGACGGGCGGTAGCGGATCTTCAGCCGCCGCGCCTGGAAGTCGGTCGTGTTCGACGTCGAGGTGACCTCGCGGTAGCGGGCCTGACCGGGCATCCACGCCTCGCAGTCGTACTTCTTGGCCGCGCTGGCACCGAGCTCGGCGACGCCGATGTTCACGACGCGATAGGGAACCCCGAGCTCCTGCAGGATCTCCTCCTCGATCGCCAGCAGCCGCTCGTGCTCGTCGCGCGAGGCGTCCGGCTCGACGAACGAGAACATCTCGACCTTGTCGAACTGGTGCACGCGGAAGATGCCGCGCGTGTCCTTGCCGGCGGCCCCGGCCTCGCGCCGGAAGCACGACGAGAAGCCGGCGTAGCGCAGCGGCACCGCGTCGACGATCTCGTCGGCGTGCAGCGAGGCCAGCGCGACCTCGCTCGTGCCGACGAGGTAGAGGTCGTCCTCGGGCAGGTGGTAGATCTGCTGCTCGGTGTCGGGCAGGAAGCCGGTGCCGTAGAGCGCCTCCTCGCGCACGAGCACCGGCGGCACGACCGGCTCGAAGCCGTGGCCGAGGAGCTTCTCGAACGCCCAGCGCACGAGCGCGAACTCGAGCAGGACGAGGTCGCCGCGCAGGTAGGCGAAGCGCGCGCCCGACAGCCGGGCGGCGCGCTCCATGTCGATGCGCTCGCCCGCCAGCTCGAGGTGGTCGGCGCCGGTCGCGCCCGCCTCGCCGACCTCGCGCACCACCTCGTCCTCGCCGGCCGCCGTCTCGTCGGGCAGGTTGGGCAGGCCGACGAGCACCGCCTGCAGCGCCTCCTCGGCGCTGCGGGCGCGATCGCCCAGCGCCTTGACCTGGGCCGAGACGTCCTTCATGCGCGCGATCACGTCGGAGGCGTCCTCCCCCGCCTGCTTGGCGGCGGCGATCCCGTCCGAGGCGGCCTTCTGCTCGGCGCGCAGGCGCTCGGCCGCGGCGGTCGCCTCGCGCCACGCGGCGTCCAGGTCGGCCAGCTCGTCGACGCGCGCCGCCAGCTCGGGCGAGCGGCGCGCCAGCGCGGCCCGCACCGCGTCGGGGTCGCGACGGATGAGCCTGATGTCGAGCACTACTTGCCGGCGTACTTCGAGAGGAAGGCCGCCACGTCGTCGGCGTCCCTTCCGACCACGATGTTCTCGGGCATGATCGCGCCGGAGAAGCCGCCGTTGCGAATCGCGTAGAGGACGTTGTCGGCGCTCTCTTGGCGGGTGTTGAAGTTCGGCCCGTCGACGCGCTCGCGCTGGCGGACGTTGTCGGTCGTCCCCTGGGCGCCGACCACGCCGAGCGTGTGGCAGCCCGAGCAGCGCTGCGAGAACAGCTGCGCGCCGTGCTGGACGTTGGCCGGCTGCGACGAGATCCCCGACGAGATCCCCTGCGAGCCGCAGGCGACGGCGCCGGCAGCGGTCGCGACGAGCGCACCGGCGATGGCGAGGCGGCGTCGGCCCATGACGGGCGCCATCATACGAAAGGCCATGACGGTCGGACGTCTCACGCTGCTCCTCGCCGCGCTGGCCGCCCTTCCGGTGGCCGGCTGCGGCACCGACATCGCCTACACGCGCGCGCCCGATCGCCGCGTCGAGGTCCGCCTCGACGAGTACAGCATCACGCCCGAGCGCGTCCAGGTGACCGCGGGGCGCGTCACGCTCATCGCCCACAACAGCGGCCGGCTGACCCACAACCTCGCGGTGGTGCAGTTCAAGCGCCCGAAGAGCGGCGAGCAGGAGAAGACGTACGGCAAGCCGACGCAGACGCTGTTCCCCGGCCAGACCCGCTCGACGACGGTCGAGCTCGAGCCGGGCAAGTACCGCCTCGTCTGCACGATCGCCAACCACGACAACCTGGGGCAGTACGGGGAGCTCAAGGTGGTGCCGTGACGTGCGTGGGGATCGTCGCCAACCCGGCTTCGGGCCGCGACATCCGCCGCCTCGTCGCCGGCGCCTCGGTCTTCGGCAACGCCGACAAGGCGGGCATGGTCTACCGGCTGCTCGCGGGCCTCGGGTCGGCGGGCGTGCAGCGCGCGCTGATGATGCCGGCGGGCGACGGGCTGTCGGCCACGCTGCACCGCCAGCTCGCGGGACGGGCCGACGGGCTCCCGGCGCTGATCGAGCTCGACATGCCGCTGACCGCCACCGCCGCCGACACCACGCACGCGGTGCAGCGGATGTGCGCCGAGGGCGTCGCCGCGCTCGTCGTGCTCGGCGGCGACGGCACGCACCGCGTCGTCGCCAAGGCCTGCGGCGACGTGCCGATGTGCGCGCTGTCCACCGGCACGAACAACGTCTTCCCCGAGATGCGCGAGACGACGGTGGCGGGCATCGCCACCGGCCTCGTGGCGACCGGGCGCGCCGGCGCCGGCGCGCTGCGCCGCACCCCGGCGCTCGTGGTCGAGCGTCGCGGCGCCGAGCCCGACCTCGCGCTCGTCGACGTCGCGGTGACCCGCGAGCGCTTCGTCGGCGCCCGCGCCCTGTGGCGCCACGACGCGCTGTGCGAGCTGTTCGTCACGATCGCCGACCCCGGCGCGGTCGGGCTGTCGTCGGTGGCGGGGATGCTCGCGCCCGGGCGCCGCGGCGTGCACGTGCGCCTGGCCGGCGATCCGGCCGATGCGCGGATCGTGGTCGACGTCGCCCTCGCGCCGGGGCTCGTGACGCCCGTCGCGGTCGCCGGCTTCGACACGCTCGAGCCCGGCGCGCCGGTCCCGCTGGCCGCCAACGGCGCCTCGCTGGCGCTCGACGGCGAGCGCGAGATCGAGCTCGGCAGGGGGTGGGTGGGTGGGCCCGATTCCGGTGCGACCGTCCGCCTCGCCGACGGGCCGCTGCGGATCGACGTCGACGCGGTGATGGCCGAACATGCAGCCCGCCTGCAACGCGCGGCGGAGTAGGGTCGGCTCTCACCCGGTTGCCGTCCCCGCAGGAGGAGAGCCATGTCGGCTGTTGCCCCGCCGGTCTCAGGCGAGCTCACCAAGGACCAGCTGCTCGAGGCCTATCGCGTGATGCGCACCATCCGCGAGTTCGAGGAGCGATTGCACACCGAGTTCGCCACCGGCGAGATCCCCGGCTTCGTACACCTGTACGCGGGCGAGGAGGCGATCGCCGCGGGCGTCTGCGCGCACCTGCGCGCCGACGACTACGTCGCCAGCACGCACCGCGGCCACGGCCACTCGATCGCCAAGGGCTGCGACGTCGCCGCGATGATGGCCGAGATCTACGGCAAGCGCGAGGGCATCTGCCACGGCAAGGGCGGCTCGATGCACATCGCCGACCTGTCGAAGGGCATGCTCGGCGCCAACGGCATCGTCGGCGGCGGGCCGCCGCTCGTCTGCGGCGTCGGCCTGACCGCGAAGGTCAAGGGGACCGATCAGGTCGCGGTCTCGTTCACCGGCGACGGCGGCTCCAACCAGGGCACCTTCCTGGAGAGCCTGAACCTCGCGGCGGCCTGGCACCTGCCGGTCGTCTTCGTGGTCGAGAACAACGGCTACGCCGAGTCGACGCCCCCGACGTATCACCAGAGCGGCGTCGACGTCGCCAAGCGCGCCGACGGCTTCGGCCTGCCCGGCATCGTCGTCGACGGCTTCGACTTCTTCGCCGTGCACGAGGCGGCCGGCGAGGCGATCAAGCGCGCGCGGTCGGGCGGCGGCGCGACGCTGATCGAGTGCAAGGGCATGCGCTACTTCGGGCACTTCGAGGGCGACCAGCAGACCTACCGCGGCGCCGGCGAGGTGGAGGAGATCCGGCGCACGCGCGACTGCCTGGCCACCTTCTCGCGGCGCGTCACCGAGGCCGGCATGGTCGACGAGGACGACCTCACCGCGATCGACGAGGCGGTCACGGAGCTGATCGACCGCGCGGTCGCCGACGCCAAGGCGGGCGCCGAGCCGACGCCCGACGAGGTCCAGACCGACGTCTACGTCAGCTACTGAGAGGGGAGGCAGTCATGGCACGACGCATCACCTACCAGCAGGCCATCAACGAGGCGCTCGCCCAGGAGATGGAGCGCGACGAGACCGTCGTCATCATGGGCGAGGACATCGCCGGCGGCATGACCACCGCCGGCGAGGACGACGCGTGGGGCGGCGTCCTCGGCGTGACGAAGGGGCTGTACGGGCGCTTCCCCGGCCGCGTGCTCGACACCCCGATCACGGAGTCGGCCTACGTCGGCGCGGCCGCCGGCGCCGCCGCCTCGGGGCTGCGCCCGGTCGCCGAGCTCATGTTCGTCGACTTCATGGGCGTCTGCTTCGACCAGATCTTCAACCAGGCGGCGAAGTTCCGCTACATGTTCGGCGGCAAGGCCAAGACCCCGATGGTGATCCGCACCATGTGGGGCGCCGGCATCCGCGCGGCCTCGCAGCACTCGCAGTCGCTGCACCCGATCTTCACCCACATCCCCGGGCTGAAGGTCGTGGTGCCGTCGAACCCGTACGACGCCAAGGGCCTGCTCATCCAGGCCATCCGCGACGACGACCCGGTGATCTTCTTCGAGCACAAGATGCTCTACGCAACCGAGGGCGACGTGCCGGAGGAGCCCTACGCGATCCCGTTCGCCGAGGCCAACTTCGTGCGCGAGGGCGACGACGTGACGATCGTCGCGCTCGGGCGGATGGTGCTGCTGGCCCAGCAGGCGGCGGCCGAGCTCGAGGGCGAGGCGATCTCGTGCGAGATCGTCGACCCACGCACGACGTCGCCGCTGGACCTCGAGTCGATCCTCGAGAGCGTCGAGAACACCGGCCGCCTGGTCGTGGTCGACGAGGCCAACCCGCGCTGCGGCTTCGCGGCCGACATCGTCGCGCAGGTGACCCAGAACGCCTTCGGCGCGCTGCAGGCGGCCCCGAAGATGGTGACCCCGCCGCACAGCCCGGTGCCGTTCAGCCCGGTGCTCGAGGACGCCTACGTCCCGTCGCCCGACCAGATCGCGGCGGCCGTGCGCGAGGTGGCGGGCGCGACGGCTCGGACATGAGCGCAGAGGTGCAGAAGCTGGGCATGCCCAAGTGGGGGCTGTCCATGACCGAGGGTCGCCTCGTGGCGTGGCTGGTCGACGAGGGGGCCGAGGTCCAGGTCGGCGACGAGGTCGCCGAGGTCGAGACCGACAAGCTCAACGGCGCCGTCGAGAGCCCCGTGGCGGGCGTGCTGCGCCGCTGCGTTGCGGCGCCGGGCGAGACGATCCCGGTCGGTGGCCTGCTCGGCGTCGTGGCCGCGGCCGAGGCGAGCGACGCCGACGTCGATGCGTTCGTGGCCGAGTTCCAGGCCTCGTTCGTCCCCGGCGAGAGCGAGGAGGACGCGGGCGCCGAGCCCGAGACCGTGGCGGTCGCGGCGGGGACGCTGCGCTACCTCTGCCAGGGCGAGGGCGCCGACGCGGTCGTGCTCCTGCACGGCTTCGGCGGCGACCTCAACAGCTGGCTGTTCGCGGCGCCCGCGCTGGCCGAGGGCCACACGGTCTACGCGCTCGAGCTGCCCGGCCACGGCGGCTCGTCGAAGGACGTCGGCCCGGGCGACCTCGAGTTCCTCGTCGACGCGCTCGTGCAGTTCCTCGACGCGCTGCAGCTCGATCGTGTGCACCTCGTCGGCCACTCGCTCGGCGGCCTCGTCGCGGCGAGCACGGCGCTGCGCGACCCGGCGCGGGCGCGCTCGCTGACGCTCGTCGCGAGCGCCGGCCTCGGCGAGGAGATCAACGGCGAGTACCTCGACGGCTTCATCTCGGCGGGCAGCCGGCGCGAGCTCAAGCCGGCGCTCGAGCTGCTCTTCGCCGACTCCGGCCAGGTCACCCGCCAGCTCGTCGACGACGTGCTCAGGTACAAGCGCATCGACGGCGTCGACACGGCGCTGCGCTCGATCGCCGACCACGTCTTCGGCGAAGGCCGCCAGCACGTGCTCGTCGCCGACCGCCTCGCCGACCTCGGCGTGCCGCTGCTCGTCGTCTGGGGCGAGCAGGACCGGATCATCCCGCCCGAGCACGCGCGCCACGTCCCCGAGGCAGCCGAGGTCCACGTGCTGCAGGGCAGCGGCCACTCACCGCACATGGAGGCGGCGGGCGATGTCAACCGGGTGATGGAGAGGTTCCTGGCGGAGGTCTGATCGCGCTTGTCGTCCGCGCTCCGTGGTGGCGGCTTGCGGCGGGCACTGAGGGGAAGGAGTTCGCGGCGCGTCGTGGGCGCCGTTGCTTTCGGACGCGCGCGTCACACGAGTGGTCGCGAACCGGGCCGTGTTACCACCGGTTTCTGACGCCAATCCGACCCGGTTCGTGTGTTCGCCCGGCGCGGGCGGAGCTCATCCCCTCTCTATGAAGGAGGGGTTTGGTGTCAAGGGTTGGTTTCGGGGTGCTTGGTCCTCCGGTTGGTTCCCGTGTGTGCGAGCGGGGTGCTCATCTCTCTATTGCGTCCTCGCCGTGTCGGGCGGGAAGAGCTGGTCGATGGGAACGTCGCTTCGGTAGCGCAACTCAGTGAGGGTCGTCTAGGCGGCCAGGGGAAGGGGGGCGCCTGCCGGAGCGAAGGTCTGATTGCGGGTCAGCATCTGCCAGATCGCCTCGGTCAGCGTGCGTGCGAGCTGGATCTGGGCGACCTTGGCGCCGCGCTGCTTTCCCAGGCGCTTCTTGGTGTGCCGGTAGCGGTCGCGATAGAGCGGGTGCTTTGCGGCGTTGGTCGCGGCGACCATCAGCGCCCAGCGCAGGTAGCGGGGGCCGTGCTTGGCCAGCGGGCCGCGACGGTCCGTGTCGCCGGACTGGTAGACGCGCGGGCACAGACCCGTGTAGCCGCACAGCTTCTTTGGGCTGGCGAAGCGGGCGATGTCGCCAATCTCGGCGGCGATCGTGTAGGCCAGCACCCAGCCCACGCCGGGGACGGTCTCAAGCAGCGAGACGTATGGGTGATCGGCGCCCAACTGCCGCAGATCGCGCTCGATGCCGTCGATCTGGCGGTCGAGATCGTCGATCAGCGCCACCGCGCACAGCACATCCGAGCGCCATGGCTCGGGGAAGTCCAGGCGCTCGAGCAGCCGCCGGCCGCGGACACCGAACAGATCGCTGACCGGGCAGGCGTGCCCAAAGGCGATCAGCGCCGAGTGCACGCGCTGCTTCAGCGCCGAGCGGTGCTTGACCAGGTGCAAACGCCAGCGCGCACGCTCGCGCTCCTGGCGCTGACCGAACGAAGGCAGCCAGATCGCCGGCACCAGATCGCGCCTGGAGAGCTCGGCCAGCACCCACGCATCGATGCGGTCGGTCTTGCACGCCAACGGCGCCAGCCCCTTGACCTTCTGCGCATCGGCGATCTCAACGTCCCAGCCGCAGCGCTCCAACGTGTCGTGCACGAACCGCGCGCCGTTCATCGACTCGATCACCGCCATCACCGGCCGCGGGCCGTGGCGCAGCTCGACGAGCCTGACCAACCCGGCCAAGGCGTCGGCGTCGGGCGCCACCGCCCCCGTCTCGACCCTCTCCTCGTCACCGCCCAACAGGCAATAGTCCAGCCGCCGACGGCTCAAATCCAATCCAACGTGCAACATGTTCGCGGGGGCCTCCTTCGGCTCGCTCGTCGCTGACACGCCCGAGCTTGCCAACAACGAGGGAGGCCCCTCCTTCATCGCATTCAGTGCCCTGGCCGCGCGGAGAAGCTGCGGACATGGGGAGCGCGGCGGCAGCCGCAACGTTGGGGGGAAGCCCGGCGCCGGCCAGGTTGCCGCCGTTGCAAGACGATCGCGATGTGAACAGAGGACCGTCTAGGGCCGGCGCCGGGCTCCGCCTCAGGTTCGCCGTCAGCGCGCCGGATCCTGCATCGTCACGCGGTGCCCCACGCGCGCGCGGCAAGGAAGGCGACGACGATCGCCGCCGCGGCCATCGTCCCCATCTCGCGGCGCACGATCGACAGCACGATCGAGCGCTGGCGCTCCTCGTCGAGCTCGCCGACCGCCTGCGCGTCCTGCAGCCCGCGATCGTCGAGCACCGCCTGCGCGGCGGTCACCCGCAGCTGCTCGGCGACGAACGACACCGCGACCGGCAGTAGCGCGTAGAGCCAGTACAGCTTGTCGTCGGGCTCGAACCCGAGCACGGCCAGCAGCCCCGCGACCGCCGCCTGCACGACCGCCAGCGCCTGCCCCGTCCGGCACAGCACCCAGAAGGCCTGGGAGGGCTCGACCGTCCACCAACGCCATGCGCCGAGCACCCCGGCGACCAGGTTCACCGCGGCGGTGACAAGGGCGACGACCTCGGCGACGGACGTCATCTGGCGCCAACGACCTGCGTCATCTGCCACTAAGTATCAAGACGTTACAAATGGTGGTAGAACCCAGCCCCGTCCCCCGATGCTCCGCTCTTATCTGCCAGCCGTCGTCTTCCTCGTCCTCGGCGCGACCGTCGGGGGCGTGTTCGCGGTCATCAACAGCTACATCGGTCCGCGGCGCGGCCCGAAGATCCGCACCAAGGCCGACCCGTACGAGTGCGGGCTGCCGTCTGAGGTCCAGCGGGGGTTCCGCTTCGGGATCAGCTTCTACCTGATCGCGATGCTCTTCATCCTCTTCGACATCGAGGTCGTCTTCCTCTACCCGGTGGCCGTGCAGCTGCGCGCGTTCGGGACGTTCGCCCTCGTCGAGACGATCGTCTTCATCGCCCTGCTGCTGGTCGCGTTCGTCTACGTCTGGCGGCGGGGAGCGCTGGAATGGAGATAGTCCGGCGCGAGAAGTCCGACGACTTCCGCGTGCGTCAGCTCAAGGCCCAGCAGCTCCTGCGCGGCGAGCTCGAGGGCGACGAGCTCGAGCAGCACGTCCGCGACTCGATCCTCACCACGACGCTGGACAAGGCGGTCGACTGGGCCCGCGGCAACTCGATGTTCCCGGCGACCTTCGGCCTGGCCTGCTGCGCGATCGAGATGATGTCGATCGTCGCCGCGCGCGTGGACGTCGCGCGCTTCGGCTTCGAGGCGTTCCGCGCCTCGCCGCGCCAGGCCGACCTGCTCGTCCTCTCCGGGCGCATCTCGATCAAGATGGCGCCGGTCGTGCGCCGCATCTACGACCAGATGCTCGAGCCCCGCTGGGCGATCGCGATGGGCGCCTGCTCGTCGTCGATGGGCGTCTTCAACAACTACGCGATCGTGCCGGCCGACAAGTTCATGCCGGTCGACGTGCACGTGCCCGGCTGCCCGCCGCGACCCGAGGCGCTCATGCACGGCATCCTCAAGCTGCGCTCGATGATCCAGGAGGACCCGAGCCTGGGCTGGCGCGAGCGCTACAACGCGGTCGGCACCGAGGAGCTCACGCCGGCGGCGCCGACCAACTCCCCCGCGATCAACGTCTACCCGCCAGGGGACACCGCGGGTGCCTGACGCAACCGGGTTGGAGCTCCTCGCCCAGGAGCTGCGCGAGCGCGAGTCCGACAGCGTCCGCGACACCGAGTTCTTCCGCAACAAGGCGGCGCTGCACGTCGAGCCCGGCGCGATCCGCGCGGCCCTGCAGTTCCTGCGCGAGAAGGGCTTCACCTTCCTGGCCAGCGTGCACGGGCTGGACTACTACCCCGACGAGCCACGCCTGGGCGTGCAGTACGAGCTGCTGAGCATGGAGCAGCTCGACCGCATCACGGTCAAGCTGCGCGTGCCGGTCGACGACGCGCACGTCGAGTCGGTGACGCCCGACTGGCCGACCGCCGACCACCAGGAGCGCGAGGTCTACGACATGTTCGGCGTGGTCTTCGACGGCCATCCCGACCTGCGGCGCATCCTCATGCCCGAGGACTACGAGGGCTGGCCCCAGCGCCGCGACTTCCCGATCGGGGGCGAGCCGGTCCTCTTCACCAAGGACGAGGCCTTCGGGCGCGACTACACCGCATGACCGAGCTCTCCGAATACCGCAGGCAGGAGGAGTCGATCGACATCTCGGCGCGCTCGCAGGCCGTCGAGACCGCGGCCGAGTCCGAGCTGCTGACGATCAACTTCGGCCCCCACCACCCGGCCACGCACGGCGTGCTGCGGCTGCTCGTCACGCTCGAGGGCGAGGTCGTCCGCGACCTCAAGCCGATCATCGGCTACGTCCACACCGGCATCGAGAAGACGGCCGAGGACAAGAGCTACTGGAAGGTCATCCCCGTCGTCGAGCGGATGGACTACCTGGCCTATTACTTCAACGCGCACGCGTACTGCGGCGCGGTGGAGACGCTGCTCGAGATCGAGGTGCCCAAGCGCGCGCAGTACCTGCGCGTCATCCACGACGAGCTCAACCGGATCATGAGCCACCTCGTGTGGCTGGGCACGAGCGCGCTGGACCTCGGCGCGATCTCGATGTTCTGGTACGGCTTCCGCGAGCGCGAGACGATCCTCGACCTGTTCGAGATGTCGTCCGGACAGCGCATGCACACGCGCTACTTCCAGGTCGGCGGCGTCATCGAGGACATCCCGAGCGGCTTCGTCGACCGCCTGCGCGCGTTCTGCAACATCATGCCCGAGCGGGTCGACTCCTACATGGACCTGCTCGCCAAGAACGAGATCGTCCTGCAGCGCCTGCGCAACGTCGCCGCGCTGCCGGCCGACGAGCTGCTGGCGCTCGGGGTCACCGGCCCGCTGCTGCGCGCCGCCGGCCACCCGTGGGACATGCGCAAGGCGACGCCGTACAGCTCCTACGAGGACTTCGACTTCAAGGTGCCGATCGGCACCCACGGCGACAACTACGACCGCTTCTTCGTGCGCATGCTCGAGATGAAGGAGTCGGTGCGGATCATCGAGCAGGCGCTCGACGGCCTGCCCGAGGGGCCGTTCATCACCGAGGACCGCAAGGTCGCGCTGCCGCCGCGCCACGAGCTGGCGACCTCGATGGAGGCGCTCATCCACCACTTCAAGCTCGTCACCGAGGGCTTCCGCGTCCCGCCCGGCGAGGTCTACTACCCGATCGAGTCGCCGCGCGGCGAGCTGGCCTGCTTCGTGCGCTCCGACGGCTCCAGCAAGCCCGCGCGCGTGCACATGCGCGATCCGTCGTTCGTGAACCTCCAGGCCACCGCTCCCATGGTCAAGGACTGCTACATCGCCGACCTCATCGCCACGCTCGCCTGCCTGGACCCGATCCTGGGAGGGATCGACAGGTAATGGCGATCGATCCGACCCGCGTGCCGCGCTTCGGGCACGGCTCGCGCGTCCCCGGCTGGGACGAGGCGGCCGACCTGACCAAGGACCCGGCGCCGATCCCCGACCCAGCGACGACGCCGGTGCCCGAGGACCTGCGCGCGCGCATCGAGGAGTACATGGCGCGCTATCCCGATCACCGCTCGGCCGCGATCCCCGCCCTGCACGCCGTGCAGGAGCGCTACGGCTGGTGCTCGCCGGAGGGCATGGAGCAGGCCGCGTGCGTCTTGCGCCTGACGCCCGGCTACCTGTCCGCGGTGGCGACCTTCTACGACATGTTCTTCACGACGCCCGTCGGCACGCACGACGTCTACGTGTGCACGAACATCTCGTGCTCGCTGTGCGGCGCAGACGAGCTGTTCGCCGCCTTCGACGAGCACGCCGGCGGCGACCCCGACTTCAACCTGCGCGCGTTCGAGTGCCTGGGCGCCTGCGACATGGCGCCCATGGCCTCGATCGACGGCAACTACGTCGGCCCGATCCGCCCGGAGGAGGTCCCCGCCGTGATCGAGGCCGTGCGCCGCGGCGAGGAGCCGCTGCCCGAGCGCCAGCTGTCGCGCCGCAGGTCCACCGACCCGCACGCGGCCGAGGACGCGGCACCCCCGTCCACACCCGCGCAGGGTACGGAGTCGCCAGGAGGGGGGACCCAGTGGGCCTGAGCCCGCCCCTCCTCTTCAAGGGCATCGACGAGCCCGGCCTGCACACGATCGACGTCTACGAGCGCCGCGGCGGCTACGACTCGCTGCGCAAGGCGCTGTCGATGTCGCGCGAGCAGGTCCTCCACGAGCTCGAGGTCAGCGCCCTGCGCGGCCGCGGCGGCGCGGGCTTCGCGATGGGCAAGAAGATCTCCTTCCTGCCCAAGGGCGCGATGGACAAGTACCTCGTCTGCAACGCCGACGAGTCCGAGCCCGGCGCCTTCAAGGACCGCGAGCTGCTGCAGAAGAACCCGCACCAGCTCCTCGAGGGCATCATCATCGCCGCCTACGCCGGGGGCATCAACCGCGCCTTCATCTTCATCCGCGGCGAGTACGAGCTCCAGGCGCAGCGCCTCGAGGCGGCGGTCGAGGAGGCCAAGGCGAAGGGCTATCTCGGCGACCGGATCCTGGGCTCCGACCTGTCGCTGACCCTGTGGGTGCACCGCGGCGCCGGCGCCTACATCTGCGGCGAGGAGACCGCGCTGCTCGACGCGCTGGAGGGCAAGCGCGGCAACCCGCGCCTGAAGCCGCCGTTCCCGGCCAACCAGGGCCTCTACCAGGGCCCGACGCTCGTCAACAACGTCGAGACGCTGTCGACGGCCCCGACGATCATCCGCCTGGGCGGCGAGGAGTACGCCAAGCTCGGGACCACCGGCTCGACGGGCACCAAGGTCGTCTCGATCTCGGGGCACGTCCAGCGCCCGGGCAACTACGAGATCGAGCTCGGCATCCCCGCGCGCGAGATCATCTACGGCCTCGCGGGCGGCCCGCCCGAGGGGCGCGAGATCAAGCTCTGGTTCCCCGGCGGCTCGAGCTCGCCGGTGCTGACCAGGAACGAGCTCGACCTCAGCTACGACTTCGACACCCTCGCGAAGGCCGGCTCGATGCTCGGCTCGGGCTCGATCATCATCGTCGACGACTCGACCTCGGTCGTCGACGTCGCCCTGAAGGTCGCGAAGTTCTACCGCCACGAGTCGTGCGGCAAGTGCACGCCGTGCCGCGAGGGCACCAACTGGACCGTGAACATGCTCGAGCGCATCGACAGCGGCGAGGCCACGCCGATGGACCTCGACATCATGGCCGGCGTCCAGGAGAACATCATCGGCAACTGCCTCTGCGTCCTGGGCGACTCGATGGCGATGCCGATCGGCTCGATGGTCGCGAAGTTCCGCGAGGAGTTCGAGGCCCACATCGAGGCCGCGCGGGCGCGCAACGACGCGCTGGAGGCCGTCGCCTGATGCCCAGGCCCGACCCGCGGATGGTCACCTTCTCGATCGACGGCGTCGAGGTCACCGCGCCGGACAACGCGATGCTGGTCGACGCGGCCAAGTTCGGCGACGTCGAGATCCCGGTCTTCTGCTACGAGCCAAAGCTCGGCGCGCCCGTCGGCGCCTGCCGCATGTGCCTGGTGGAGATCGAGGGCATCCCCAAGCTGCAGACCGGCTGCTCGACCGGGGTCAGGGACGGCATGGTCGTCCACACGCAGACCGACCGCGTCAAGCAGGCCCAGGAGGCGGTGGTCGAGTTCCTGCTCATCAACCACCCACTCGACTGCCCGGTCTGCGACAAGGGCGGGGAGTGCCCGCTGCAGGACATCTCCTTCGGCTGGGGCGGCGGGCGCTCGCGCTTCATCGAGCCCAAGCGCCACTTCCAGAAGCCGCTCGCGCTCAGCCCGCTCGTCGCCATCGACCGCGAGCGCTGCATCCTCTGCTACCGCTGCGTGCGCTTCAGCCAGGAGGTCTCCGAGGACTACCAGCTGGTCCTCGAGGAGCGCGGCGCCCACACCTACGTCTCGACCTTCGACGGCCATCCCTACGTCGCGCCGTTCAGCGGCAACATCGTCGAGCTGTGCCCGGTCGGCGCGCTGACCTCGCAGCCCTACCGCTTCCGCGCGCGCCCGTGGGACATCGAGGCGGCGGGCTCGGTCTGCAACATGTGCCCGTCGCAGTGCAACGTGTCGTTCACCGTCCGCGACGAGCGCGTCCTGCGCGTCATGGCGCGCGACAACGTCGAGGTCGACGACGGCTGGCTGTGCGACAAGGGCCGCTTCGCCTACCAGGCGGTCCACGTCGACGAGCGCGTCACGCAGCCGCTGATCCGCGACGGCGGCGAGCTGCGGCCCGTCTCGTGGGACCGCGCGCTGAGCGAGGCGGCGAGCGCGCTGCGGCGCGCGAAGGGCCGCGTCGGCGCGATCGTCGGCGGCGAGACGACCAACGAGGAGGGCTTCCTCCTGCAGCGGCTGGTGCGCGAGGGCCTGGACTCGGGCGACATCGACTCGCGGCCCGACGGGACGCTGCCGCTCGAGCTGCACCGCGCGCTCGGCGCGCCGGCCGCGCAGGCGACGGTGGCCGACCTCGAGTTCGCGCACAGCGTGCTCGTGCTCGACTGCGAGCCGGTCGACGACATGCCGATCGTCGACCTGCGCATCCGCAAGGGCGTTCGCCGCCAGCGCGTCAAGCTCGCGGTGGCCACGAGCCGCCCCTCGTCGCTGGACCCCAACGCGACGGCCAGCGTCCGCTACGCGCCCGGTGCGGGCGAGGCGTTCGTCATGGCGCTCGCCGCATCGCTCGAGGCCGGCCGCCGCGAGGACGTCGACCGCTTCGCGGCCAGCGCCGGCGCCGACCCCGACGCCGTGCGCGCGCTGGGCCGCGCGCTGCAGGCCGGCGAAGACGTCGTGATCCTCTACGGCCAGCGCCTGGTCTCCGGGCCGCGCGGCGCGCAGGCCGCGCACGCGCTGCTCGACCTGGCCGGCCGCCTGGACCTGCTCGGCGGGCGCGACGGCGCGGGCCTGCTGTGCGTGCCGGCCGGCACGAACGGGCGCGGCCTCGCCGAGGCGGGCGTGCTGCCCAACGCCGGGCCTGGCCTGGCGGACGTCGAGCGCCCCGGCCGCGACGCCGCCGCCATCGCCGCGGCCGCCCACAGCGGCGAGCTGACGGCGCTCTACCTGCTGCACGCCGATCCGATGGTCGACCTCCCGGGCCGCGACGCGTGGGCCGACGCCATGGACCGCGCGACCACCGTCGTCGCGCACGCCGCCTTCCTCACCGACGGCATCCGCGAGCACGCCGGGATCATCTTCCCGGCGGAGAGCTACGCCGAGAAGGAGGGCACGCTCACCCATCCCGACGGCCGCGTGCAGCGCCTGCGCCCGGCGATCGGCCACCCCGGCGCCACGCGCTCGGAGTGGTCGGTCATCGCCGACCTCGCGCGGCGGCTGGACCTCGACCTCGGCGTCCTGACCGGGGCGATGGCGAGCGCCCAGCTGTTCGCGGCGGTTCCGTTCTACGAGGGCCTGACGCTCGAGGAGATCGGCGGCAAGGGCGTGCGCTGGCCGGCACGCGAGGCCGCCGCGGCGTTCCCGGGCGCAGAGGTCACGGCTGACCGCACGGCGCCGCCCGCGGCCGCCGAAGCCAACGGCCGCCTGCGCCTGGGCACCTTCCGGTCGATCTGGAACGCCACCGAGGTGCGCGTCTCCCCCGCGCTGAAGTTCCTGCACCCCAAGCTGCAGCTGGAGATGTCGCCGGGCGACGCGCAGCGCCTCGAGCTCTTCCAGGGCGACCACGTCGTCGTCGGCGCCGACGGCCACACGGTCGACGCCACGGTCGCGCTGCGCGCCGCGATGCCCGAGGGCAGCGTGTTCCTGGAGACGAATGCTCTCCTTGGTCCGCTGGTGGACGTGCGTCGCGCACCCCCGTCCGCAGCCACGCCGGGCACGCAGCCGCCAGGAGGGGGGACCCCGTGGGTCTGACGGGCCTGCCACTCGCCGAGGTCGGCTACTTCGAGCCGTGGTGGATGCAGATCCTCAAGGCGATCGTGATCTTCGCGGTCGGCCTGCAGCTCGTTCCCGTCGTGCTCATCGTCGAGCGCAAGCTGCTCGGGCGCTTCCAGAACCGCTACGGACCGAACCGCGTCGGGCCGTTCGGGCTCCTGCAGCCGATGGCCGACATCGTCAAGCTGCTGACCAAGGAGCAGTTCCGCCCGCGCACGTCGATCGGCTGGCTGTTCGCGATCGCGCCGCTGCTGTCGATCATGACCGCGGTCGCGGCCTTCGCGATCATCCCGTTCGGCGACACCGTCGACATCTTCGGCACGAAGACCGGGCTGTACGGCGTCGACGTGTCGATCGGGCCGCTGTACCTGTTCGCCTTCGGCGCCGTCGCCTTCTACGGGATCATGCTCGGCGGCTGGTCGTCGGGCTCGAAGTACTCGTTCCTGGGCTCGATGCGCGCCGCCGCGCAGCTCATCTCCTACGAGGTCTCGCAGGGCCTGGCGCTCGTCGGGGTGGTGATGACCGCGGGCACGCTGTCGCTCACCGGGATCGTCTACGCGCAGGCGGGCATGTGGTACTTCATCCCGCAGATCGTCGGCTTCCTCATCTTCCTGACGGCGTCCTTCGCCGAGACCAACCGGCCGCCGTTCGATCTCGTCGAGGCCGACGCCGAGCTCGTGCAGGGCTACATGACCGAGTACGGCGGCGGGCGCTTCGCGTCCTACTACTTCGCCGAGTACCTCAACGTGCTCGTCGTCTCGGGCGTGGTGACGACCGTCTTCTTCGGCGGCTGGCTGCTGCCGTTCGGGATCGACCCGCCCACCTGGGTCGACCCGTTCGTGGTGATCGCCAAGATGTGGGTCGTCGTCATCTTCTTCATCTGGATCCGCGCGACGCTGCCGCGCCTGCGCTACGACCAGCTGATGAGCTTCGGCTGGAAGGTGCTGCTGCCGCTGGCGACCCTCAACGCACTGGTGACCGCGATCGTGGTGGTGGCATGAGCACGGCGAAGTGGAACCTGCCCGAGGAGACGATCGAGGTCGTCCGCAGCCCGCAGCCGAGCGCGGCCGGCGGGACCTACCGCGCGTTCGGCGAGACGCTGCGCGGCCTGAAGACCACGTTCCGCCGCGGGATCGTGCAGGGCGTGACGACGTTCCAGTACCCCGAGGAGAAGGTGCCGGTCTACCCGCGCTTCCGCGGGCGCCATCGCCTGCACCGCTTCGAGGACACGGGCTTGGAGAAGTGCGTGGGCTGCTCGCTGTGCGCCGCTGCGTGCCCAGCGGACTGCATCCGCGTGGTCGCCGCCGAGAACACGCCCGAGCACCGCATCAGCGCCGGCGAGCGCTACGCGGCCGTCTACGAGATCAACCTCGCGCGCTGCATCTTCTGCGGCTACTGCGAGGTCGCCTGCCCGTTCGACGCGATCACGATGGGCAACGACTACGAGATGTCCGACTACACGCGCCCCGATCTCATCTTCACCAAGGAGATGCTGCTGGCCGAGCCCTTCGAGCGCACGCCGCTGCGCCGCGAGGGCGAGTAGCTTCCCGTCCCGCGCATGTCCGAGGTCTTCTTCTTCATCGCGGGCATCGGCGCCGTCTGCGGCGCAGTCGGAGTGGTGATGGTGCGCAACCCGTTCTACGCGGTGCTCGCGCTCGTCTTCCACCTGCTGTCGCTGGCGGCGCTGTTCCTGCTGCTGCAGGCGCAGTTCGTCGCGGCTGCGCAGGTCGTCGTCTACGCCGGCGCGGTGATGGTGCTCTACGTCTTCGTCGTGGCCTACGTCGGCGGGTCGGAGCCCGCGCAGCTGCGCGCGCCGGTCGGCCGCGGCCAGCGCACCATCGCGGTCCTTTTCGGGCTCGCGCTCTTCGCCGAGCTGGCGATCGCCGTGCTCGGCTCGAGCCTGAAGGCGCTCTCCACCGACGGCCCGACGGTCGAGGCGTCGTTCGGCAGCCCGAACCAGATCGGCGAGCTGCTGCTGACGAGGTTCCTGCTGCCCTTCGAGGTCGCGTCGTTCCTGCTGCTGATCGCGGCGGTCGGCGCGGTGGTGCTCGCGCGCCGGCGCGGCGGCATCGGCGAGGAGGCCGAGCGCCTGGCGGCCATCGACTTCGCGCTGCCGCCCGGCACCGGCACGATGGCCGAGGCGGTCGGCGGGCCGAGCACGTCGACGCCGCTCGAGCTCGGCGTCGAAGCCGGCGACCCGGCGCGCTTCGGCGGGGAGGGCGGCTGGTGAGCGTCGACTGGTACCTCGTCGTCTCCGCCCTCGTCTTCTCGGTCGGGGCGGCGGGCGTGCTCACGCGGCGCAACCCGCTCGTGATCCTGCTGTGCCTGGAGCTGATGCTCAACGCCGCCAACATCGCGCTGATCGCCTTCGCGCGGATGTGGGGCAACAGCGAGGGGCAGATCTTCGCGATCATCGTCATGGTCGTCGCGGCCTGCGAGGTGTGCATCGGGCTCGGGCTCGTCGTGGCGATCTACCGCCGGCGACTGCCGATCGACGTCGACGAGATCCGGGAGTTGCACGGCTAGACCATGCAGACCTCCGCGTGGCTCATCCTGCTGTTCCCGCTCGCCGGCTGCATCGTCAACGCGCTCGGCTACCGCGTGCTGCCCGCGCGAGCGGTCGGCTGGATCGGGACGGCCGCGATCGCCGCGGCATTCGTCGCGACCGTGGCGACGTTCATCGCGCTGCAGGACCGCGCCGAGGACTCCCGGCAGGTCGTCTACGTCGCCTGGGACTACGCCAAGACGGTCGGCGTCGACGGCCAGATCTCGATCCTCGTCGACCCGCTCAGCGTCTTCATGGCGCTCGTCGTCACCGGCGTCTCGACGCTCATCCACCTCTACTCCGTGGCCTATCTGGCCAGCGACCGCGGCTACGCGCGCTTCTTCGCGTACCTGAACTTCTTCGTCTTCTCGATGCTCGTGCTGGTCATGGCGGGCAACTTCCTGCTGCTCATCATCGGGTGGGCGTTCGTCGGCGCCGCGTCGTACATGCTGATCTCGTTCTGGTACCGGCGCACGACGGCCACCGCCGCGGGCATCAAGGCGTTCGTCATCAACGTGGTGGGCGACGTCGGCCTGGTGCTCGGGACCTACTTCATCTTCCGCCACTCGCACACGCTGGACTTCCTGGGCACCTTCGACACGGCCTCGAGGGACTTCGCCGGACACGAAGGCGCGCTGACCGCCGGGCTGATCCTGCTGCTGGTCGGCGCCTTCGCGAAGTCCGCCCAGGTGCCGCTGCACACGTGGCTCCCGGACGCCATGGAGGGCCCGACGCCGGTGTCGGCGCTGATCCACGCCGCCACCATGGTCACCGCCGGCGTCTACCTGATCGCGCGCATGCACCCGCTGTTCGAGCTGTCGCCGGCGGCCGAGACGGTCGGCGCCGTGATCGGCTGCATCACGCTGCTGGTGGCCGGCACGATCGGCCTGGCCGTCACCGACCTCAAGCGCGTCATCGCCTACTCGACGATGTCGCAGATCGGCTACATGATCATGGCGGTGAGCGCCGGCGCCTACGTCGCCGGGCTCTTCCACCTGATGACGCACGCCTTCTTCAAGGCGCTGCTCTTCATGGCGGCCGGCTCGGTGATCGCGGCGATGGCGGGCGAGCAGTCGCTGGACCGGATGTCCGGCTTCAAGCGCGCGATGCCGTTCACCTACGGAGCCTTCATCGTCGGCGGCCTCGCGCTGTCGGGCGTCCCGCCGTTCTCGGGCTTCTTCTCCAAGGACGAGATCCTGGCCGACATCGGCGCGCGCGGCGGCGGCTGGTGGGCGCTCTACGTCGCCGGCTACGTCGGCGCGATCCTGACCGCGATCTACACCTGGCGGATGATCTTCCGCGCGTTCTGGGGCGACCCGTGCCCGGAGGCGCGCGAGCTCGAGGACGGCCACCTCCACCACGCCGAGCAGCCGTTCAACCCGGCCAGCGGCGAGATCGAGGACACCGACGTCGGCTTCCCCGGGCCCGAGCACCACATCGCCGAGCGAGAGGGCGAGATGAAGGGCGCGATGGCCGCGCTCGCCGTGCTGGCGGTCATCGGCGGCGTGCTGCAGATCCCGTGGGTCACGTCGGCGCTCGAGAAGTTCCTGGACCCGACGTTCGCGGACTCGCAGCTGGACCTGTCGCCCAGCGATGGCCTCATCGCCTTCGGCCTGGCGCTCGGCACCGTCCTGGCCTTTGCGGGCATCTACGTCGCGTACGTGGTCTGGGTCGCGCGGCCGGGCACGAGCGCGGCGATCCGCACGCGCCTGGAGCCGCTGTACCGGCTCTTCGTCAACAAGTGGTACTTCGACGAGCTCATCGACCTGCTGATCGTGCGGCCGTTCGCGTGGGCCGGGCGCTTCGGCCAGCAGACCTTCGAGCGCGTGGTCGTCAACGGCGTGTTCGTCGGCGGCACGACCGGGATCGTCAAGGCCGGCTCGGCGGCGGCGCGGGCGCTGCAGAACGGCTTCCTGCGCGCGTACGCCGCGCTGCTGGTGCTCGGCATCGTCGGCGTCGCCCTCTACTTCCTGATCCAGAGCTCATGAACCTCACGATCCTGCTCTGGCTCCCGCTCGCCGCCGTCGTGGCGGGGCTCATCCTGCCCGCCGGCGAGGCGCGCTTCGCCGCGCTGCTCGGATCGGCGGCGACGCTCGTGCTCGCGGTCGTCCTGCTCGTCAAGTTCGACGGAGGCCAGCCGGGCCTGCAGTTCGTCACCGACAAGGTCTGGATCAGCGAGCTGGGGATCCACTACAAGCTCGGCGTCGACGGGCTGAACCTCTTCCTCATCGTGCTCGCGGCCGTGCTGTTCTTCGCGAGCATCGCCTGGTCGGCGCTGCGCGAATGGGAGCGCCCGCGCCTGTTCTACCTGTGGTTCGGCCTGGCGGAGAGCGGCGTCCTCGGCGCGCTGATGGCCCAGGACCTCGCGCTGTTCGTGATCTTCTTCGACCTCATGCTCGTGCCGTTCCTCTTCCTGGGCGGCGGCTGGGGCGCGACGCCCAACCGGGTGGCGAGCATGGTCAAGCTCTTCATCTACACGCTCGTCGGGTCGCTGCTGATGCTGTCGGCGGCGGTGGCGACCGGCGTGCTCGCGCCGGGCGACACCGTGACGTTCGACCTCGTGCAGCTCGGCTCGGCGGCGCGGCGGCTGCCGACCGGCTCGCAGGAGTGGATCTTCCTGTTCTTCACCGCGGCGTTCCTGGTGAAGATGCCCGCCTTCCCGCTGCACGGGTGGATGCCCGACGGGTACAAGGCGATGCCGCTGCCGGTGCTGGCCGTCTTCTCGGGGATCCTGTCGAAGGTCGCGGCCTACGGCTTCCTGCGCGTCGCGCTGCCGCTGTTCCCCGACGCGGCCGTGCACTTCCAGGAGCTGATCCTGCTGATCGCGCTGGCCTCGGTCCTCTACGGCTCGGTCATGGCGTTCACGACGCCCGACGCGCGCCTGATCCTCGGGTACTCGTCGGTGGCGCAGCTGGGCTTCATCACGCTCGGCGTCTTCTCGCTGCAGGACACCGGCGCGCAGGGCGCGCTGCTGCAGGCGGTCAACCACGGGCTGGTGGTCGCGCCGGCGTTCTTCATCTGCGCGCTGCTGGCCGCGCGCTCCGGCGGCTCGGAGGACATCCGCGACATGGGCGGCATCGCGTTCCGCGCGCCCGTGCTCGCCGCGCTGTTCCTGATCGTCGCGTTCGCCAACCTCGCGATGCCCGGCTCGTCGAACTTCGTCGGCGAGTTCCTCATCCTGCTCGGCGTCTTCAACGCGAAGATCGTCATCGCGATGGTCGCCTTCACCGGCGTCGCGCTGGCCAGCGTCTACACGCTGCGGCTGTTCATCCGCTCGATGCACAACCGCGTCGGGCCGCACGTGGAGTCGCGCGAGATCGCGCTGACCGACGGCTTGGTGCTCGCCCCGCTCGTCGCGCTGATCGTCGCGTTCGCGCTCTATCCGCAGGGCGCGCTGACCAAGAGCGAGGGCGCGGTGAAGGCGTCGATCAGGGACGCGAAGGCGTTGACGGCGCCAGCGCGGGTGGCGCAGCGATGATCCTCGCCGCCGTCAAAGGCCCCCACATCGACTGGGCCGGCCTGTCGCCGCTCGTCGCGCTGCTCGGCGCCGCGACGCTCGTGCTGATGGTCGGGCTCATGCGCCCGCGCGTCGTGCGCGAGACGATCGTCCCGCTGCTGGCGCTCGCCGGCTTCGGGGCGGCGATCGGCCTCGGGGTCTGGCAGCACGGCGAGGAGAAGGACCTGATCGCCGGTGCGCTGCGCCTCGACGACCTCACGAACGTCCTGAGCTACGTCTTCTGCACCGGCGGCGCGGCGGCAGTGCTGCTGTCGTGGCGCGCGGTGGCGCCGCGCGAGGCCGCGCACGGCGAGTACTTCGCGCTGCTGCTCACCGCGACGGCCGGCATGTGGGTGCTCGTCGCCGCCCAGAACCTCGTGACGCTGTTCCTCGGCCTCGAGCTGCTGTCGATCCCGCTCTACGTGCTGTGCGCGACCGAGATGCGCCGCGCGACGTCGCTGGAGTCGGGGCTGAAGTACCTCATCATCGGCTCGGTCGGCTCGGCGACGCTGCTGTACGGGCTGGCCTTCCTCTACGGCGCGACCGGCTCGACGGACTTCGCCGGGATCGCGAACGGCGTCGGCGACATGGCCAACGACCCGCTGCTGCTCACCGGCGTGGCGCTGAGCGTCGTCGGTCTTTCCTTCAAGGCGTCGGTGGCCCCCTTCCACCAGTGGACGCCCGACGTCTACGAGGGCGCGCCGACCCCCGTGACCGCGTTCATGGCGGTGGCCACGAAGGCGGCGGCGTTCGGGGCCTTCCTGCGGCTCTTCGACGTCGCGCTGCTCGACGTCAGCACCGACTGGGCGCCGGCGCTCGCGGTGCTCGCGACGATCACGATCGCCGTCGGCAACGTCGGCGCGCTGGGCCAGAGCTCGCTCAAGCGCCTGATGGCGTGGTCGTCGGTGGCGCAGGCGGGCTACATGCTCGCCGGCGTCGTCGTCGCCACGCAGCTCGGCGTGCAGGCGACCGTCTTCTACCTGGCCGTCTACCTGATGATGAACCTGGCCGCCTTCGCGGTCATCGTCATCCGCGAGCGCGAGACCGGGCTGGGCGACGACATCGCCTCGGTGCAGGGCCTGGGCGTGCAGCGCCCGCTGCTGGCGATGTCGATGACCCTGGCGATGCTCGGCCTGTCGGGCATCCCGGCGACCGCCGGCTTCATCGGGAAGTTCTATTTGATCGATGCGGCGGTGGACGGCGACTACACCTGGCTGGGCGTCGTCATCGTCATCGGCTCGATGGTGTCGCTGGCCTACTACCTGAAGGTCATCGCCGCGATGTGGATGCAGGACGCGCCCGTGCCCGGCACGGCGCTTGCGACCGGGCGCCCCGCGATCGCCGGCGGCTCGCCCGAGGCCGACGCACCGCGCGTGCAGCCCGAGACGTGGTTCGTCGCGCTGCTGTTCGGCGCCGCGACGCTGTTCTTCGGCATCGTGCCCTCGCCGCTCTTCGACCTGGCGGTCGACGCGGGGCACGCCTTCAGCGGCCTCTTCTGAGGTCGCGCCGTGGAGGTCGCGGCAACCGACTACCACACGGCCGGCGAGCCGTTCCGCATCGTCACGGCCGGCGTGCCGCCGATCGCCGGGGCGACCGTCCGCGAGCGGCGGGCCGGCATCTCGGAGGAGGTCGACCGCGTCCGGCGACTGCTCTGCCACGAGCCGCGCGGCCACGCCGACATGTACGGCTGCTTCCTCGTCGACCCCGACGACGCGGGCGCCGACCTCGGCGTGCTGTTCTGGCACAAGGACGGCTACTCGACCGCGTGCGGGCACGGGACGATCGCCCTGGGCGCCTGGGCGGTGGAGTCGGGCCTGGTGGCAGCCCCTGACGACGGCGCGGTCGACGTGACCGTCGACGTGCCGTCGGGGCGCGTGGTGGCGCGCGTGCGGCTCGCCGGCGGGCGCGTCGAGGCGGTCGCCTTTCGCAACGTGCCGTCGTTCGTGGTGGCGCGCGGCGTCGCGGTCGCCGGCGTGGAGGTCGACGTCGCCTACGGCGGGGCGACCTACGCGGCGGTGCCGGCGGATCGCTTCGGGCTGCGCGTCGTGCCCGCGGACCTGCCTGCGCTGATCGAGGCGGGGCGCTCGGTCAAGCGCGCGCTGGAGGCAGCGGGCGTGGTGGACGATCCCGACGGCGTGTACGGGACGATCCTCTACGAGGAGCTCGGCGACCGCCACCAGCGCAACGTGACGATCTTCGCCGACGGCGAGGTCGATCGCTCGCCGTGCGGCTCGGGGACGTCGGCGCGCTGCGCGCTGCTGGTTGCCGACGGCGCGCTGCGCGAGGGGCTCGAGCTGCGCCACGACTCGATCGTCGGCTCGACGTTCGTGGGGCGCGTGATCGGGGAGACCGGCGCGGGCGTGCTCACCGAGGTCGAGGGCATGGCCTATCGCACCGGCGAGCATCGCTTCGCGCTCGATCCGCGCGATCCGCTCGGCACCGGGTTCGTCCTGCGATGAGCCTGCCGTTCGTGCCGGCCGCCGCGGTGCAGCGGCTCGGCGTGGTCGCCGCCGCCGACGCGCTCGAGACCGCGCTGCGCGACGGCCTGGATCCCGAGGTCGAGCTGGCGCGCAGCGTCGTGGCGGTCGGCGGCGGCGAGCTGCTCGTCATGCCCTCGGCGGTCGCGCGCCACGCGGCCGTCAAGCTCGTCACCGTCGGCGGCGAGCCGCGCGTGCAGGGCGTCTGCGTGCTCTTCGACGCCGGCACGCTCGCGCCGGTCGCCGTGCTCGACGGGATCGCCCTGACCAACCTGCGCACGCCGGCCGTCTCGGCGCTCGCGGTGCGCCGGCTCGCGGTCCCCGACGCGCGCCGGCTGCTCGTGTTCGGGCGCGGGCCGCAGGCGCACGCGCACGTGGCGGCGATGCGCGCGGTGCGCCCGATCGAGCACGTCGACATGGTCGGGCGCGACGCCGGAGACGTGGCCGCGCTCGTGGCGGCCGCCGACGTGATCTGCTGCTGCACGACCGCGCGCGAGCCGCTCTTCGACGGCGCGCTCGTCGCCGACCACGCGACGGTCGTGGCCATCGGGTCGCACGAGCCGGACGCGCGCGAGGTCGACGACGCGCTCGCGCGCCGTGCGACCGTGGTCGTCGAATCGCGGGCGTCCGCGCTGCGCGAGGCCGGCGACGTCATCGCCGCGGGGATCGCGGAGGACGACCTCGTCGCGCTCGCCGACCTCGTGCGCGGGCACGCGGTCGTGGACCCCGGGCGGCCGCGGCTGTTCAAGAGCACGGGGATGGCGTGGGAGGATGCGGTCGTCGCGTCGGCGGTGGTGGTTGCCGGATTGCACGCGTAACCCCCGCAAAGTGCGGGGGTACATGTGCCACACAACACAAGCCCTGTCGCGTCGACAAAAGGAGAAGCGCGATGGAGTTCCTCCGCAGGCTCGAGCCGCTCTGGCTCGTCCTCGTCATCATCGCCGGCCTGAACTGGGCGTTCGTCGCCCTGTTCGACTGGAACATGGTCACCGCGATCTTCGGGTCGGGGACGGTGACCGACGTGGTCTATTGCATCCTCGGCCTCGCGGCGCTCACGTTCGTGCCGCGGCTGCTCGAGGACCTGCACATGCCCACCGGCCGGGTCCGCCCGACCGGCGCCTAGCCACTCCGCTCGATCGCGCCGCGCGGCCACGGCCGGCCGCGTGGCGCATTTTCCGGACGTTTGTTCGAAAGCAACCGCCGGACCTACCCGTAGGGATGGGGGCGGACCACCCAACCGGTTTACATTCGGAGAACATGCGCAAGGAAGCCGCATATCTGCTGATGCTCGGAGTCTTCCTCCTGGGCGCCAGCTCCGCGCAGGCCGATGCCGGCGTGATCGCGCACTGGCCACTGGACGAGGGCAGCGGCCAGATCGCCGCGGACGCCAGCGGGTTCGGGAGCCAGGGGGACCTCGGCGCCACGACAGGCACCGACGCGGCCGATCCGGACTGGATCGGCGGCCACGACGGCGGCGGCGCCCTGGACTTCGAGGGCGCGCAGTACGTCGCCGTCTCCGACAGCGCCACGCTCGAGCCCGCGCACGTCGCCGTCGACGCCTGGGTGCGCCGCGACGGCTCGCCCGGCAACTGGCGCTACGTGCTCTCGAAGGGCTCGCTGAGCTGCGACCGCAGCGCGTACGGCCTCTACTCGGGCTGGACCGGCGGCCTGGCCTTCTACGTGTCGAGCACGACGCACTACTTCCTCTCGCCCGAGGTCTCCAAGTCGCGCGTGTGGGACGGCGCGTGGCACCACGTGATCGGCTCCTACGACGGCGCCTCCGTGCGGCTGTGGATCGACGGGTCGCAGGTCGGCAACGGCACGGCGGCGAGCCTCGCGATCGCCTACGGCATCGGCAGCAAGGGCGTCTACATCGGCAGCTATCGCGGCTCCTGCGACCTGGGCTTCTTCGGCGCGATCGACGACGTGCGCCTGTGGAACGACATCCCACCGGCGGCGACGGGCGGGCCCGCCATCCCGTCCGTCCCCGGCACGCCGACGGTGGTGGCGGTCGGCGGCGGGACGGGTGGTGGCGGCAGCAGCTCGACCACCACGACGGGCAAGACCCCCGCGGGCGTCTCGACCACGCCGAAGGGCTGCCTGCGCGTGACGCTCAGCCGCCACACGGTTCCCGTCCGGCACCGCGCGCTCGTCGTGGCGACGGTCCGGCGCTCGAAGAAGCGCGTGGCCGGCGTGCGCCTGGTCATCCGCGGCGAGGGCGTCCACGTCGGCGCCAGCACCAACAAGAAGGGCACGGCCAGGATCGTGGTCCGCGCCCGCCAGCGCGGCCGCCTGACCGTCCGCGTGCGCGGCCAGAAGGCGAGCTGCCCGGCGCCGACCGTCCGCGCGCGGTAGGGCTTCGCCCGACGTCGCGCGCGCCGGGCGCCCGGCCTGGCAGGATGCGCGGATGCGCATCTCCGCCCGGGCCGATTACGCGGTGCGCGCCGCGGTCGAGCTCGCCGCGGCGGGCGAAGGGCCGACCAAGGGCGAGGCGATCGCCCAGGCCCAGTCGATTCCGCTGAAGTTCCTGGAGAACATCCTCGCCGACCTGCGCCACGCCGGCCTCGTGCGCTCCCAGCGCGGCGCCGACGGCGGCTACTGGCTCGCCAAGCCGGCGACCGAGATCACCGTCGCCGACGTCATCCGTGCGGTCGAGGGCCCACTCGCCTCCGTCCGCGGCGGCCCGCCCGAGGACGTCGCCTACCAGGGAGCCGCCGTCCCGCTCGTGCAGGTCTGGATCGCGGTCCGCGCGAGCCTGCGCACCGTCGTCGAGCGCGTCACGCTCGCCGACGTCGCCGCCGGCCGCCTGCCGCAGCGGGTGTCGAAGCTGGCGGAGGACCCGGAGGCCTGGGTCACGCGCTAGGCGGCCACCGCCTCCGGCGCCGCCGACTGCCCGACCCAGACGATGTCCCCCGGCGCGAGCTCGAGCGCCACGGCGTCGTCGCGGGTGAGCTGCGCGGGCAGGGGCGTGCCGTCGTCGAGCGTGAGCTCGACGCGGACCTCGAAGCCGAGGTGGATCACGCGGTCGACCATCGCTTCCAGCGCGCCGTCGCGCGGCTCGGCGGTGACGTGCAGGTCGTGGGGGCGCACGAGCGTCTGGCCGATGCGCGCGACGGGGCCCAGGAACGACATGACGAAGCCGTTGGCGGGGCGGTCGTAGAGCTCGCGCGGAGTGCCGACCTGCTCGATGCGGCCCTCGTTGAGGACGGCGATGTCGTCGGCGACCTCCATCGCCTCCTCCTGGTCGTGGGTGACCAGGACGGTGGTGACGTGGACCTCGTCGTGCAGGCGGCGCAGCCACGCGCGCAGGTCGGAGCGGACCTTGGCGTCCAGCGCGCCGAAGGGCTCGTCGAGCAACAGCACGCGCGGCTCGATCGCCAGCGCGCGGGCGAGCGCCATGCGCTGGCGCTGGCCGCCCGAGAGCTGCGCGGGGTAGCGCTGCTGATAGCCCTGCAGCCCGACGATCTCCAGCAGCTCGTCGACCTTCGCGGCGACCTCGGCGCGCGGGCGCTTGCGGATGCGCAGGCCGAAGGCGACGTTGTCGCGCACGGTCATGTGCTTGAAGGGCGCGTAGTGCTGGAAGACGAAGCCGATCCCGCGGCGCTGGACGGGCAGCGCGGTCGCGTCGGCGCCGTCGATGAGGACGCGCCCGCCGTCGGGCGCCTCGAGCCCGGCGACGACGCGCAGCAGCGTCGACTTGCCCGAGCCGCTCGGCCCGAGCAGCGCCGTCAGGGACCCCTCCGGCACGGAGAGCGAGACGTCGTCGAGCGCGCGGAAGTCGCCGAAGCGCTTGGTCACGGCCTCCACGGAGATCATGCGTGGTCCTTTCGGGGCTTGAGCAGCGTCATGGCCAGCAGCGTCGTGATCGCGATCAGGCCGAGCAGCGCCGAGGCGGCGTAGGCGCCGGCGAGGTCGAAGTTCTGGAAGCGCTGCTCGACGAGCAGCGTCAGGGTCTGGGTCTGGCCGGCGATGCGCCCGGAGACGATGCTCACGGCGCCGAACTCGCCGATCGCCCGTGCGGTCGTCAGGACCACGCCGTAGGCGATGCCCCAGCGGATCGCCGGCAGCGTGATCCGCCAGAAGGCCTGCCAGCGCGACGCGCCGAGCGTCGCGGCGGCCTGCTCCTGCTCGTCGCCGACCTCGCGCAGCACCGGCACGACCTCGCGCACGACGAACGGCAGCGACACGAAGACGGTCGCGAGCACCATCCCGGGCAGCGAGAAGATGACCCGGAAGGGCAGCGACATCCAGCCGCCGCGGCCGTAGACGAGCAGCAGCGCCAGCCCGATCACGACCGGCGACAGCGCGAACGGCAGGCTGATCAGCGCATCGACGGCGGCCTTGCCGCGGAAGCGCCCGCGGGCGAGCGCCAGGGCGGTGACGACGCCGAAGATCGTGTTCAGCGGCACGGCGATCAGCGCGATCTCGAGCGTCAGCCAGAAGGCGTGCACGGCCGCCGGGGTCGTGATCGACTGCCAGACGGGCGTCAGGCCGTGCTCGAAGGTGCGGTAGAAGACGAGCCCGACCGGCACGAGCAGCAGCACCGTGAGGTAGGCGAGCACGAGCGTGCGCAGCCCGAGGCGGGTGCGGCGGTCAACGCTCATGGCGCGCTCCCCACCGGCTCACGGCCCCGATCGCCAGCAGCACGAGCAGCGACACCACGAGCAGCACCACGGCCACCGCGGCCGCGCCGACCGGGTCGTCGCTCTCGACCTGCCCGAAGATGTACACCGACGCCAGCTGCGTGTGGAAGGGGATGTTGCCCGCGACGAGCACGACCGAGCCGAACTCGCCGACCGCGCGCGCGAAGCTCATCGCCGCGCCCGAGAGGATCGCCGGCACCAGGTTGGGCAGCACGACGCGCCGGAAGGCCGTCGCCGACGACGCGCCCAGCGATGCCGCGGCCTCCTCCATCTCGCGGTCGAGCTCCTGCACGACCGGCTGGACCGAGCGCACGACGAAGGGCAGCGTCACGAAGGCGAGCGCCAGCAGGATCGCCCACGTCGTCGCGATCGCGTGGACGCCGACCGGCGAGGTCGGCCCGACCAGCGCGAGCAGGATGATGCCGACGACGATCGTCGGCAGCGCGAAGGGCAGGTCGATGAGCGTGTTCAGGACGCCCTTGCCGCGGAAGTCGTCGCGCACGAGCACCCACGCCGTCGCGGTGCCGGCGACGGCGTTGAGCGCCGCCACCGCCAGCGACGTCCACAGCGACAGCTCGAGCGCCGACACGGCCTGACGGCTGGAGACCGCCTGCCAGAAGGTGTCCAGGCCGCCGTCGGTCGAGCGCGCCACCAGGGCCGCGAGCGGGATCAGGACGATGACGCTCAGCCACAGGGTCGCCGCCCCGAGGCCGAGCGCGCTCGCAGGTGGGTGGGTCCCCATCCCACGGGGAGCGCGGCGGGCGGCGCGCGCGGTCAGCGCGTCACTTGGCAGTGGACACCCCCGCGTCGGCTTCGATCTTGGCCACCGAGCCCTTGTCGGGATCGAAGAACGCGTCGTTGACCTTGCTCCAGCCGCCCAGGTCGCGGATCGTGAACAGGCCGCTGGGCGTCGGGAACTTCGCCTCGTTGCGCTTGAACACGGCCTCGTCGACCGGCCGGTAGCCCCAGTCGGCGAACTTCTGCTGCGCCGGCGCCGAGAGCGCGTACTCCAGGAAGGCCTTGGCCTGCGCGGGGTGCTTGGACTTCGAGACGACCGCGATCGGGTTCTCGATCAGGATCGTCCGGTCGGGGATCACGTAGTCGACCTTCTGGCCCTTCCTCTGCGCGGTGATCGCCTCGTTCTCGTAGGAGATGAGGACGTCGCCGTTGCCCGAGGTGAAGTCCTGCAGCGCCTCGCGCCCCGACTTGTCCTGGACCTTGACGTGCTTGGTGATCAGCTCGCGCAGGTAGGCCAGGCCCGCCTGCGGGTCCTCCCCGCCGCCGCTCTTGGCCCCGTAGGCGGCCAGGATGTTCCACTTCGCCGCGCCCGAGGTGAACGGGTTGGGCGTCAGGACGCTGATCCCCGGCCGCAGCAGGTCGTCCCACGTGTGGATGCCCTTCGGGTTGCCCTTGCGGACGATGAGCGAGACGACCGACTTGGACACGAGGCCGTCGGTCGGCGTCCTGGCCCAGTCGTCCGCGACGAGCCCCGCCTTGACCAGCCGCGTCATGTCGGGCTCCAGCGAGAAGGCGACGACGTCGGCCGGCAGGCCGCCCTCGACCGCGCGGCTCTGATCGCCCGATGCGCCGTAGGACTGCGCGAACGACACGCCCTTCCCCGCCGCCGTCTTCTCGAAGCCCGGGATCACCTCGTCGTAGACCACCTGCGGCGTCGAGTAGGCGACCAGCGAGAGCTTCGTCGAGCCCTTCCCGGAGGACGCGGTGGCGCTGCCGCCACCCGGCGTGTCGTCGGCGCCGCCGCAGCCGGCCGCCATGAGGGCGGCAAGCGCGAGGACGGCGATGAGCAGGCGGGTTCGCAAGATGACCTCCGGAAAGAAAAGGACCTAAAGCCAGTCGGGTTTGGGCACAATACATGATCCCGATCAAACCGGTGGACAATGCGGGGAATAGCCCGCGAGGTGCCCGCCGGGGCGCGCGCTAGCATCGCCCGCCCTGTGCGATATCCGGTCGAGACCTTCACCGACGACGAGCGGGCGCGCCTCGCCCCCCACGTCACGAACCTCGATCGCCCGGTGTTCGCCCTCGTCAACCTGCCCGAGACGGTCAAGGGCGCGCTCTTCGCGCGCTACTCGCGCTACCAGGGCACGCTGCGCCGGCTGTTCCTCGACGAGTTCGCCGACTCCGCGCCGCGCCACGCCGGATCCGCCCGGCCCACCCACCCCCAAGCCGCCGACGAGGGCAAGCGCGCCGCCGAGCTCTACGAGCGCATCTTCCTCGGCTACGGCGACGACTCCGTCGCGCAGCTCGGCGGCGCCCACGTCGCCTGCGAGTGGGTCTCCAACGTCCTGACCAAGGTCCTGCAGCGCCCGCGCCTGGCGGCCTACCTCGAGCAGTCCACGCGCTACATCCCCTACGACGCCGAGATGCCCGGCGGCGGCTACCGCTACTACCGCGACCCCGAGCTCGGCCCGCATTACGAGCACGCGATGGACGCCCTGTTCGACGCGTACGCCAGGTGCCTGCCGCGCGTCACGACGTGGGCCGCCGAGGAGTTCCCGGGCGAGGACTCGCCGGCGCGCCGGCGCGCGATCCAGGCCAAGGCGCTCGACCTCCTGCGCGGCCTCTTGCCGGCCGCGTCGCTGTCGCACATGGGCATCTACGCCAGCGGCCAGACCTACGAGCAGCTCATCCTGCACCTGCTGGCCCACCCGCTGCCCGAGGCGCGCGCGTACGGCCGCATGATCCTCGAGGCCGTCCAGGCGGTCATGCCGTCGTTCGTCACGCGCGTGGAACGGCCCGACCGCGGCGGCGAGTGGGTCGGCTACCTCGAGGGCCGCGATCGCGCCGCCGACCGCTGGGTGCGGCGTCTCGGCCTGGATCGCGAGCCCGGCGAGCCCGACGCGCGACCATCGGTGCGCCTGCTGCACGTCGACGGCGACGAGGACGCGCTGCTCGCCGCGCTGCTCTTCGAGGCGGCCGGCGCCGGCGAGGAGCACACGCGCATCCGCCTAGCCGCCCTGTCGGCAGCCGAGCGTGCCGAGCTGCTCGGCGACCTGGTCGGCGTGCGCGCCAACCGCCGCCACCGCCCCGGCCGCGGCTTCGAGGCGCTGCGCTACCGCTTCGAGATCGTCAGCGACTACGGCGCGTTCCGCGACCTGCAGCGCCATCGCATGCTGACCGTCCAGTGGCAGCGCCTGACGCCCGACCTCGGCGCCGGCGTCCCCGACGAGGTCCAGCTCGCGGGCTGCGGCGACGACTACCGCCGCGCGCTGGAGGTGTCACGCGCGGAGTGGGAGCGGCTGACCGCGGAGGGCCGCGAGCGCGAGGCGCCCTACGCGCTGTGCCTGGGCTACCGCATCCGCTACGTGCTCGACCTCAACGCGCGCGAGGCGATGCAGCTCATCGAGCTGCGCTCCGGCCGCGAAGGCCACCCGAGCTACCGCGCGGTCGCGCACGAGATGCATCGCCTCATCGCGGAGGTGCACCCTGCGGTGGCGGCGACGATGACGCATGTCGACACCGAGGCCGAGCCGCGCCTCGAGCGGATCCTCAGCGAGATGCGCACGCAGGCGCGCATCGACGCGCTGCGCTAGATGGCCGGCTGCCCGCCGCCGGGCTCGCAGACGTCGGGCGGGGCCGCGCGCGCGGCCCGGCGCAGCATCGCGTGCGTGAGGCGCAGCTGGCGCGTGAGCCGGCGCCGGCCGGTCGGGCCCCGGTACCGGTAGAGGTTCGCCACGAGCCAGCGCGCGTTGTCGGAGGCCGCGCCGTTGGCCGCCTGCAGGCCGGCGAGGTAGCTCAGGCAGTGCCCCGAGGGGATGGTGGCCGTGACGTTGCCCAGGATCAGCGCCGCGCCGCGGCCGCCGACGCCCGTGTGCTGCAGCGCCGGAGCTACGCATGTGTCGAACGCGCTGGCCCGCCGTGCGGCGCAGCCCGCCGCCGTGCCGAGCTCGCGCGCCAGGCGGTGGGTGGCGCGGCGCATCTGGCGGGCCTCGGCGTCGGAGGTGGCGTCGACGCGCAGGCGCGGCTTGACGACCGCCGCCACCGACGGCGCCGCATCCTGCCCCTGCGTCAGGAAGACGACGAGCAGCCCGACGGCTACGAGCGCCGTTACCGGCCTGAGCAGTTCCGCTGCGCCGATCATCGCTGGGCCAACCATGGCCTACCCGCCAGGCGAGCGCAAATCGCCTGCACCGACGGCCGCAGGAGACCGCCCGGGCACTCGACACTCGGGCACATATCCGTCGACATCGAGGCGAAGAACCGCATAGCCATCGGACTTCCCCATTTGACACATCTTGGCCCTGTGTCGAACAACTGCAACCCAGCGTGTGCCGTGGGGTGAAATCGCCCGATGCCGTCCAGCGCACTGCTCTTCCCCGGCCAGGGGAGCCACGCGGAAGGGATGGAAGAGCCCTACCGCGGTCACCCCCTGCTCGAGCGCGGTCTCGAGCTGCTCGGGTACGACCCCTTCGAGCGCCTCGCCGAGGGCACCCGCTACCAGCAGCCCGCCCTCTTCCTCTGCTCCGTCGCGGCGTGGGAGGAATGGCGCTCCGAGGTCGACGACGAGGACGAGGGCCGCGCCGCCGCGGGCCACTCGCTCGGCGAGTACGCCGCCCTGGTCGCCGCCGGCGCCCTGGAGCTCGACGACGCCGTCCGGCTGGTCGACGAGCGCGCGGCCGCGATGGCCGACGCGGGCGAGCGCAGCGCGGGCGGCATGGTCGCGATGCTCGGCGGCGACTCGCGCGACGTCCACGCGCTCGCTGCGCGGCTGGGGCTCGTCGTGGCCAACGACAACGCGCCGGGCCAGCTCGTCCTGAGCGGCCCGATCGACGCGATCGCCGAGGCCGAGGAGGTCGCACGCGACGAGGCCGGCGCGCGCGCCCGCCGCCTCGACGTCACCGGCGCCTTCCACTCACAGCTCATGGAGCCGGCCGCCGAGCGCCTGCGCGCCGCGCTCGACGCGACGCCCGTGCACGAGCTGCAGATCCCCGTCTACTCCAACGGCAGCGCATCGCCGTTCGTCGACGTGCGCCGCGAGCTGGCCGAGAACCTCCTGCGCCCCGTCCGCTGGCGCGAGACCCTGCTGGCGCTGCGCACCGCGCGCGTCGAGCGCTTCGTCGAGCTCGGCCCGGGCGCCGTGCTCACCGGCCTGGTCAAGCGAACCCTGCAGGCGGCGTGAGCATGGCAGCCACCGTCGAGCACCGCACCAGCCCCGCCATCACCCCGCGCCTCGCGCCGCAGCGCCGGCGCGGCATGACCGCCGGCATCTTCGGCGTCGGCGCGGCCCTGCCCGACCACGTGATCACCAACGCCGACCTCGAGCAGCGGCTCGACACGAGCGACGAGTGGATCGTGCGCCGCACCGGCATCCGCGAGCGCCGCCACCTGCAGGGCAACGAGACGCTGGCCGACCTGGCCGCGCGCGCCTGCCTGCTCGCCCTCGACGACGCCGGGCGCTCGGGCGCCGAGGTCGACCACGTCATCGTCTCGACCTTCACGCCCGATCGCGTCACGCCGGGCCTCGCACCGGAGGTCGCGCGCGTCATCGGCGCCGATCGCGCCGCGGCCGTCGACCTCAACGCCGCGTGCGCCGGCTTCCTCTACGGGCTGGATCAGGCGGCCGCGCTCGTCGAGTCCGGCCGCGCGTCGGTCGTCCTCGTGTGCGGCGCCGAGGCGCTCAGCCGCGTCACCGACCACAACGACCGCTCGACGGCCGTGCTGTTCGGCGACGGCGCGGGCGCCGTCGTCGTCGCCGGTGGCGAGCTCGACCTCGGCGTCGGCGGCTTCGTGCTCGGCGCCGACGGCGAGCAGGCCGACCTCCTCTACGCCGAGCGCGACGAGCGCGTGCTGCGCATGCAGGGCGCCGAGGTCTATCGCCACGCCGTCCGGCGCGTGGTGGCGGCCAGCCGCGAGGCGCTCGAGCGCGCCGGCAAGACCGTCGACGAGATCGACCTCTTCGTCGCCCACCAGGCCAACGTCCGCATCATCGACGCGGCCGCGACCGAGCTCGGCGTGGCGCGCGACAAGGTGATGATCAACGTCGACCAGGTGGCCAACACCTCCTCGGCCTCGATCCCCCTCGCGCTGGCCCAGGCCGAGCGCGAGGGCCGCCTGGAGCCCGGCGCCACCGTCGCCCTGGCCGCCTTCGGCGCCGGCTTCGTGTGGGGCGCGGGCGTCGTCGGCTGGAAGGAGCGCGAGTACCCCTGTGCCTGAGTCCGCGCGCAACGGACACGATGGCTGCGCCCTGGTGACCGGCGGCACGCGCGGCATCGGCGCGGCGATCGCCGACCGCCTGGAGGCCGACGGCTGGAAGGTCGCGCGCCTGGGCCGCACGTCGGGCGACGTGCAGGCCGACGTCGGCGACGCCGAGCAGGTCAAGGCCGCCCTCACCGAGGTCAAGGAGCGCTTCGGCCCGATCCTCGTGCTGGTCAACAACGCCGGCGTGCGCCACGACGGCCTGGCCATCCGCATGCCCGACGACGAGTGGCAGACCGTCGTCGACACTAATCTCACCGGTGCCTTCCTCTGCACGCGCCGCGCCCTGGACGACATGCTGGGCGCGCGCTGGGGGCGCATCGTCAACGTCTCGTCGGTCGTGGCCGAGCGCGGCAACCCGGGGCAGGCGAACTACGCCGCCGCGAAGGCCGGGCTGCTCGGCTTCACGCGCACGATCGCGCGCGAGATGGCTCGCAAGGGCGTGACCTGCAACGCAATCACCCCCGGCGTCATCGAGACCGACATGACCGCCGACCTGCCCGAGGACCTGGCCAAGGCCGTCCCGGCTGGTCGCGTGGGGCGACCCGACGAGGTCGCCGCCGCCGTCGCCTTCCTCGTTTCCGAGGAGGCGGCCTACGTGAACGGCGCCACGCTCTCCGTGGATGGAGGGCTGGGCGCATGAACGAGAACACCAAGGAGGCCTAGACATGGCCAACGTCCCCACCGATCAGGAGGCCCTCGAGGCCATCCGCGAGGAGCTCGCCAACATCAAGGTCCCGGGCGCCGAGAGCGCCGAGGCCGACCAGACGTGGAGCGACCTGGACGTCGACTCGCTCGACCTCGTCGAGGTCGTCAAGGCGCTCGAGGATCGCTACGACGTGCAGATCGCCGATGGGCGCCTGAAGTCGATCGCCACCGTCGGCGACGCCGCCGCGCTGGTCCAGGAGCTGACGCGCGAGAAGGCGGGTGCGACCGCGTGACGCAGGTCGTCATCACAGGACGCGGCGTCGTCTCGTCGATCGGCGAGGGCCCTGACGCGTTCTTCGAGGCTCTGCTGAAGAAGCGCTCGGGCATCGCCGACGGCATCGGCGCCTGCGTGGACTTCGACCCCGAGGTCGCGATGTCGCCGAAGGAGGCGCGCCGCTCGGATCGCTACACGCAGCTCGCGGTGGCGGCGGCAATGCAGGCGGCCACGGAGGCCGGGCTGCGGGCACCGACGAGCGACAGCCCGGAGGGCGAAGGCGAGTTGGTCGGCGTCGATCCGCAGCGCCTCGGCGTGCTCGTGGGCACCGGCGTCGGTGGACTCACCACCCTGCAGAACGAGTGCCAGGCGTGGCTGGAGGGCGGCGATCGCGCCGTCTCGCCGCACTTCGTGCCGATGATGATGCCCAACGCCGCAGCCGGCTGGATCGCCATGCGCCTCGGCGCGCAGGGTCCGGGCTTCAGCGTGTCGAGCGCCTGCGCCACCGGTGGCCACGCCATCGGCGAGGCGACGCGGATGATCGTCCGCGGCGAGGCCGACGCCGTCGTCGCCGGCGGCACCGAGGCCGCGCTGACCGGGCTGTGCATCGCCGCCTTCAAGCGGATGGGCGCCCTCTCGCGCGAGGGCGTGTCGCGCCCGTTCGACGCTGAGCGCGACGGCTTCGTGATGGGCGAGGGCGCGGGCGTGCTCGTGCTCGAGCGCGAGGAGCACGCCAAGGCGCGCGGCGCCGAGATCCTGGCGCGCATCGCGGGCTACGGCGCGTCGAACGACGCCTTCCACATCACCCAGCCCCACGAGACCGGCCGCGGCGCGATGCAGGCGATGCGTGACACGCTCGCCAACGCGGACGCGACGGCGAGCGACGTGGGCTACATCAACGCCCACGGCACCTCGACGCCGTTCAACGACAAGATCGAGACCGTTGCGATCAAGCAGGTCTTCAACGGGTCGGCGACGCCGCCGCCCGTGTCCTCGACCAAGTCGCACATCGGCCACCTGCTCGGCGCTGCCGGCGCGGTGGAGGCCCTCGTGTGCGTCGAGGCGGTGCGCCGTGGCGTGCTGCCCCCGACGATCAACTACGAGCAGCCCGACCCCGAGTGCGATCTCGACTACGTGCCCGAGGGGCCCCGCGAGGCGCCAGGGCTCGAGCTCGCGTTGTCGAACTCCTTTGGGTTCGGCGGACAGAACGCGTGCCTGGCCGTGAGGAGAGCGTGACCATATGAGCGCAGTCTTCGATGTCGCACCAGAGCATCTCGTCGCGCGCGCGCGGCTCGAGCTGCTCTTCGACTCCGGGACGTTCCGGCCCACCCGCTCGCTCGTCGGCGACGGCGTGCTGTCGGGCTCGGGCCGCGTGAACGGGCGCGTCGTCTGCGCCTGGGCGCAGGACGGCTCGTTCAAGGGCGGCTCGCTCGGCACCCGCGGGGGCGAGACGATCGCCCGTGCGATCACGCACGCCGACAAGCTCGGCGCGCCGGTGGTCGGCTTCCCGCACTCCGGCGGGGCGCGCCTGCAGGAGGGCGTCGCGGCGCTGCACGCCTACAGCGCGATCTTCCGCGCGCAGGCGCTCGCCAAGGTCCCGCAGATCAGCGTGATCGGCGGGCCGTGCGCGGGCGGCGCGGCGTACTCGCCGGCGCTCGGCGACCTCACGGTCATGGCCGGGAGCGACGCGAAGATGTTCCTCACGGGCCCGGCCGTCGTCGAGCGCGTCACGCGCGAGCAGGTCACGGCGCTCGAGCTTGGTGGGCCGAAGGTCCACGGGCGCAACGGCGTCGCGCACCTGTTCGCCGAGAACGACGTGCACGCGGCCGAGATGGTGCGCTCCGCGCTGGCCCACCTGCCGTCGGTGGCTGGCGGCTCGCTGCCGCTGTACCCGCCGGAGGACCCGGCGGCCGGCGACCCGGGCGAGGTCCTGCCCGAGCGCGAGCGCGAGGTCTACGACGTGCGCGACGTCGCCGCGCGGCTCGTCGACGGCGGCGAGCTGCTCGAGTTCGGCCCGCGCTGGGCGCGCAACCTCGTCGTCGGCTTCGCCCGCATCTCGGGGATGCCCGTCGGCGTCATCGCCAACCAGCCCAAGCACCTCGGCGGCTGCCTGGACGCCGAGTCCTCGCAGAAGGGCGCCTGGTTCGTGGACCTCTGCGATCGCTTCGGCCTGCCGCTCGTCGTGCTCGTCGACACTCCCGGCTTCCTGCCCGGCGTGTCGCAGGAGCAGGCCGGCGTCATCCGCCACGGCGCGTCGCTGCTGCGCGCGTTCAGCGTGGCCACGACGCCGCGGATCACGCTGACGCTGCGGGCCGCCTACGGCGGCGCGCACATCGTCATGAACTCGCGCGATCTTGGCGCGGACCTAACGATGGCCTGGCCGCATGCAAAGATTGGCGTTATGGGACCGCGTCAGGCTGTCGAAGTGGTCAACCGCCGTGAGATCGCGGCCGGCGCCGACGCGCAGGCCCTGGCCGATGCGTATGCCGCCGAGCACCTTCCGGTGCGGGTGGCCGCGTCGCGCGGCTTCATCGACGAGGTCGTGGCCCCGAGCGAGACGCGCGAGCGCATCGCCTTCGCGCTGGAGGCCGCCAGGTGACCCCTACCCTCACCGCCGCGCGGCGGGAGGTCCAGACGCGCAACGCCACCGAAGAGGCGATTCTCGAGGCGGCCCGTGAGGCGCTCGCCGAGAAGGGGTTCGATTCCCTGACGATGGACGCGATCGCGCGCAAGGCGTTCGTCTCGCGCACGGCCGTCTACTTCTACTTCCCCAACAAGCGCGCGGTCGTCGATCGGCTCATCCAACAGGTCTTCAGCCAGATGTACCTGGCGGCGAGCCCGTACCTCGACGGCGACGGCGAGCCGCGCCGCGAGCTGCGGACCTCGCTGGCACGCGTCATGGCGGTGGTCAACGGCAACGCCGGCCTGCTGCTGCTCGCCGCGCAGCTCTCGGGAGCCCGCGGCGAGCACCTGCCCGACGAGTGGGCCCCGTACATCATGCGCTTCGTCGAGCGCGCCGCCGCGCGCATCGAGCGCGACCAGGAGCGCGGCATCGCGCCCGACGACATCCTGCCGCGCCTGTCCGCGCAGGCGCTGCTCGCGATGGTCGAGAACCACATCACGCGCGAAGTCGTCCTCAAGCGCGGCGACGCGACGGAGTCGATCCGGACGCTGTCGGAGCTGTGGTGGCGGGCGGTCTACTCGCGGCCGGGGGCCGCAGCGCCCGCCTAGGTCGTCCGCGTGTTGCGCTTCGCGGCGCCGCGAAGCGCAACAACGGCAATGAGGGAGTGAAGGTCGGCGGTGCCGCCTCCAGGGCAAGGACCTCATCAAGGCCGCCGGCGAGGTCGGCTCGGCCGGCCGCCAGGTCGGCGAGTTCGCAAGCGAGATGCGTCTCGTGCGCGAGCGGATGGACTCGCGCCGCCGGAGGTCGCCGGTCGAGGTCGTGCTGGACGGCCTGACGGCGCGCGGGGGTCCCCGCACCTGAGACTGAGACCGTCATCACCCGCGCAGTGAGCGGCTCGTCGCGGCCGGCCGGCCGCGGCTCCTACCTTGGGCCAGCGACTACTCGGTTGCGGGCTCCGGCACCGCCGCGCCGAGCGCGTGCACGCCGCCGTCGACGTGCAGGATCTCGCCGGTGATGGCGCGGGCCAGGGGCGACAGCAGGAACAGGCACGCGTCGGCGACCGGCGTGGGGTCCGAGAGGTCCCAGCCCAGCGGAGCCTGGCGCTCCCACACCTCAGCGAGGACCTCGAAGCCGTCGATGTTCGACGCGGCCACCGTCTGCAGCGGGCCGGCGGCGACGAGGTTGGAGCGCACGCCGCGCGGGCCGAGGTCGCGGGCCAGGTAACGGTTGATCGACTCCAGGGCGGCCTTCGACACGCCCGCCCAGTCGTAGGCGGGCCACGCCTTGCTGGCGTCGAAGTCCAGGCCGACGACACTCGCCGCGTCGCCGCGTTCGAGCACCGGCAGCAGCGCTGCTGCGAGCGCCTTCAGCGAGAACGCGCTCGTCTCGAACGCCGCCACCGCCGAAGCGCTCGGCGTCTGCAGGAACTGGCCGCCCAGCGCGTCGGGGGGCACGAAGGCGATCGCGTGCAGGATGCCGTCGAGGCGTCCCCAGCGCTCGTCGATGGCGTCGGCAACCGCCTCGAGCTGCTCGGGGTCGTTGACGTCGAGCTCGAGGACGTCGGCCTCGGTGTGCAGGCGCTTGGCCATGCGCTCGGTGATGCGCAGGCCGCGGCCGAAGCCGGTCAGGACCACCTCGGCGCCCTCCTCCTGGGCGCGGCGCGCCACGAAGTAGGCGATCGAGCGGTCGGTCAGCACGCCGGTGATCAGCAGCTTGCGTCCGTCGAGCAGCATGGCGGACAGGCTATTCGGCTAGGTCGCGCCCCGCAGGCCGGCTCTACACTCGGGGCCATCAGTGCGGTGCGAGCGCATCCCCGACGCTCGCGCCGCACATGCGTCCGCTCGTTCGGCCCGCCCTCAAGCAGTCGCGGCAGGCCGCCGAGGCGACGCTCAGCATGCGTCTCCCGCGGCTCACACTGCTACAGGCGTTCGGCGTCGTCAGCCTGCTCGTCATCGCGGCCCTCGGCGCCACGCTCGGCACGGTCCTGCACACCCGCATCGAGCGCCGCGCGACGGCCGACTCCGAGCGGCTCGCCGTGGCGGTCGCCCGCGTCGGGATGGCCGGCCAGGTCCACGCCGGCGAGCTCGACGGCGGCCCGCTGTCGGCCCAGCGCATCGCGGAGCTCGACGAGTGGTTCAAGTCCAGCGGGCTGCTGCGCGGCAAGCTCTACGACCGCGACGGCCGCATCGCCTGGTCCGACGACCACGCGTTCATCGGGCGCAACGCCCTCGACCACAACGACGTGCGCGAGGCGCTCGCCGGCGAGATCCACGCGGCCGTCGAGGACGACGCCGAGGAGCTCGGCGCCAAGGGCCGCTTCACCGAGGTCTACGTCCCGATCCGCGGTGGGGTCTTCGAGAGCTACATGGACTACGCGCCGACCGCCGACGCGATCGCGTCGGACACGCGCATCCTGATCGCGATGCTCGTCGGCGGCCTGCTGGCGCTGTGGGCCACCCTCTTTCGCACCGTGGCGAGCGCCTCGCGGCGCCTGCGCCACCAGGCCGCCCACGACGCGCTCACCGGCCTGTCGAACCGCACCGAGCTGTATGAGCTCGGCGAGCGCACGCTGGCCGGCGCCCGCCGCGACGGCGACCTTGCCGCGCTCCTGCTCATCGACCTCGATCGCTTCAAGGAGGTCAACGATACGATGGGCCACGAGCAGGGCGACCGCCTGCTCGTCGAGGTCGCGGCGCGTCTGCGCGGGCTGCTGCGCAGCAGCGACATCCTCGCCCGCCTCGGCGGCGACGAGTTCGCGGTGCTGGCCGCCCTGCCCCATCGCGGCGCCCTCGGCGAGGTCGCCACGCGCCTGCACGCCGCGCTCGCGCGTCCGTTCGACATCGGCGGCGTGGCGATCGAGCTCGGCGCATCGATCGGCATCGCCGTGCAGCCCGACCACGGCGACGACGTCTCCACCCTGCTGCGCCACGCCGACGTCGCGATGTACGACGCCAAGCGCTCGGCCACGAGCATCGAGACCTACGACCGCGAACGCGACCCGTACTCGGCCGAGCGGCTCGCGCTGCTCGGGGAGCTGCGCCGTGCGCTGGACAACGACGAGTTGGTCCTGCACTTCCAGCCCAAGGTCGCGCTCGAGAGCGGGGACACGATCGGCGTCGAGGCGCTCGTGCGCTGGCAGCACCCCGCGCGCGGGCTGCTCGGCCCGGGCGACTTCCTGAGCCTCGCCGAGCGCACCGGCCTCATCGCCGACATCACGCGCTGGGTCCTCGACGCCGCCGTTCGCCAGTGCAGCGAGTGGCGGCGCGACGGCATCGACCTGCCGGTGGCCGTCAACCTCGCCGCCGCCAACGTCGTCGACTCGACGCTGCCCGACGCCGTCGCCGCGACGCTGCGCCGCTGGGACGTCCCCGGCGATCGCCTGGAGTGCGAGATCTCCGAGGACACCGTCATGGGCGATCCGCGGCGCGCCGGCGACGTGCTCGAGCGCCTGCGCGCGCTCGGCGTGCGCCTGTCGCTCGACGACTTCGGCACCGGCCACTCCTCGCTGTCCTACCTCAAGCGCCTGCCGCTGGACGAGGTCAAGATCGACCGCTCGTTCGTGATCGGCATGGCCGACGACGCCAGCGACGCGGCGATCGTGCGCTCGACGATCGACCTGGCGCGCCACCTCGGCCTCGCCGTCGTGGCCGAGGGCGTCGAGACGGCCGAGGTCCTCGACGTGCTCGCGAGCCTGGAGTGCGACGTCGCGCAGGGCTTCCTGCTCAGCCGCCCGCTGCCGGCGAGCGAGCTCGGCGCGTGGCTGGCGGCGCGCGCCTGAGCGCGGCCGCGAGGGCATAGCGCACCGGCCGGGCCGGGTACGGCAGGAGCGATGATGCGCGCGCGCCACGTTCTGCCGTTGTGCGCCGGCCTCCTGGCGCTCGCCGGCTGCGGGCGAGCGGGCGACCGCGCGACGGTCACGAGCGTCGCCGAGGGCTTCTACGCGGCCGTCGCCGACCACGACGGCACGCGCGCGTGCGCGCGCCTGGGCGCCGAGACACGCGAGGCGCTCGAGCAGCAGGCGTCGGCGCCGTGTGCGCGCGCGGTCGTGCACCTCGACCTGTCCGGACGCCGCGCGCAGATCGTGCGCGTGTACTCGGTCGACGCCGCGGTCGAGCTCGCGCGCGGCGACACGGTCTTCCTGCAGGACACGCCCCAGGGCTGGCGGATCTCCGCCGCCGGCTGCCGGCCGCAGGCGCGCGGAGAGCCCGCCGACTGCGAGGTGCAGTCCTGATGCGGGCGATGTTCGTCACCTACCTCGTGCTCATCGCCGCGGGCCTTGCCTACTTCCTGGTCATCGGCCTGGTGCAGAACTAGGAGCCAGCCGATGCGGTTCGTGCGCGAGAACAGCCTGTCGATCGTCTTCCTGGCGATCTTCCTCGCGAGCCTGGCGGGCCAGGCGATCGCCGGCCACGCGCAGTTCAACCACGACCAGATCCTGCATCACGGCGACGCGATCTCGTTGGGGCGCTACCTGACGACGTCCCAGTTCGCCGCCGACGTGGCCGAGAACTGGCAGTCGGAGTACCTGCAGTTCACGCTCTACATCTTCACGACCGTCTGGCTGCTGCAGCGCGGCTCGCCCGAGTCCAAGCCCCTGCACAAGGCCGGCCCGGAGCCAGACGCGGAGCAGAAGATCGGCCGCCACGCCGACGCGCGCTCGCCACGCTGGGCGCGCACGGGCGGCTGGCGCACCGCGCTGTACGGCAACTCGCTGCTGATCGTGATGACGACGATCTGGCTGCTGAGCTGGCTGGCGCAGTCGGTCGCCGGACGCGTCGCCTACAACGCCGACCAGCTCGATCACCAGGCGGCGACCCTGAGCTGGGTTCACTACCTGGGCAGCAGCGACTTCTGGGACCGCACGCTGCAGAACTGGCAGTCGGAGTTCCTCGCCGTCGGCTCGATGGCGATCTTCTCGGTCTACCTGCGCCAGCGCGGGTCGCCGGAGTCAAAGCCGGTCGGCACCGCCCACGACGTCACCGGCGTCGAGGGCTAGCTGGCGTACTTGTAGAAGCCCCGGCCCGTCTTGCGGCCCAGGTGGCCCGAGACGACCATGCGCTTCATCAGCGGCGGCGGCGCGTACTCGTCGCGCTTGAACTCCTCGTAGAGCGACTCGCAGACGCTGTAGAGGACGTCGAGGCCGATGAAGTCGCACAGCTGCAGCGGGCCCATCGGGTGCCCGCAGCCGAGCTTCATGCCCTCGTCGATGTCCTCGCGGCTGGCGAAGCCGTCCTCGTACATGCGCACGGCGGCCATGAGGTAGGGCACGAGCAGGAAGTTGACGATGAAGCCCGAGCGGTCCTTGGTCTTGATCGCCGTCTTGCCGAGCTGCGTGGCGAAGGCCTCCGCGCGCTCCACGGTGTCCTCGGCCGTGTCGAGCCCGACGACGACCTCGACGAGCTTCATCACCGGCACCGGCGAGAAGAAGTGCAGGCCGAGCACGCGCTCGGGTCGCCCGGTGGCCGCGGCCAGCCCGGCGATCGGGATCGACGACGTGTTCGAGGCGAGGATCGTCTCCTGCGGCAGCATCTCGTCGAGGCGGCGGAAGGTCTCGAACTTGATCGCCTCGTCCTCGACGATCGCCTCGACCACGAGCTCAGGAGAGTCGAACGCCTCGAGGTTGTGCGTCCACTCGATGCGCTGCACGAGCTCGCCCGCCTCCTGGTCGCTGAGCTTGCCGCCCTTGACGGCCCGCGCGACCGATGACTCGATGCGCGAGCGCGACTGCTGCAGCGGCGCTGCCTGCGGCTCGTAGACCTGCACCGTCACCCCGGCCCGGGCGGCCGACTCCGCGATGCCCGAGCCCATGAACCCGGCGCCGACGACGCCGATGTGCGCGATCTGCTCTGCCATGGCGCGCACCCTAGCGGCGGCGCTGTGCGCAAGGATGCGCGGCCATGTGGTGGCGCGAGGCGGTCGTGTACCAGATCTACCCCCGCTCGTTCGCCGACGCCTCGGGCGACGGCGTCGGCGACCTCGAGGGCCTGCGCGCGCGCCTGGAGTACCTGCAGTGGCTGGGCGTCGACGCGATCTGGCTGTCGCCGATCTACCGCTCGCCGATGGCCGACTTCGGCTACGACGTCGCCGACTACCGCGACGTCGACCCGCTGTTCGGCGACCTCGCAGCGTTCGACGCGCTGGTCGACGACGCCCACGCCCGCGACATCCGCGTGCTGCTGGACTGGGTGCCCAACCACACCTCCGACCAGCACCCGTGGTTCGTGGAGAGCCGCGCGGCGCGCGACTCGCCCAAGCGCTCGTGGTACCGCTGGCGCGACGGCTCGGGTGGGCGGGATGGCATCCCGCCCAACAACTGGCCGGCGGCCTTCGGCGGAGGGCCGGCGTGGACGTGGGACGAGGGCACGCAGCAGTGGTACCTGCACACCTTCCTGCCCCAGCAGCCCGACCTCAACTGGGACGAGCCCGAGGTCGTCGCGGCGATGCACGACGTTCTGCGCTTCTGGATGGATCGCGGCGTCGACGGCTTCCGCGCCGACGTCGTGCACCTGATCGGCAAGGACCCGGCGCTGCCCGATGTCGCCGCGCTCAACCCCGCCGGCGGCCACCTCTCGATCGTGGGCTCGCACGACTTCCCCGGCACCCACGCGCTGCTTCGCGGCATTCGCTCGGTGCTCGACGAGTACCCCGACCGCATGATCGTCGGCGAGGTCAACCTGACCGAGACCGCGCTCATCGCGCCCTACCTCGGCGACGACGACGAGCTGCACCTGGCCTTCGACTTCGAGTCGCTCGAGGTGCCGTGGGACGCAGAGGCGTGGCGCGCCCGGATCGCCCAGGTCGAGGCGATCATGGGCGAGCGCTGGCCGACGTGGGTCTTCTCCAACCACGACCAGCCGCGCATGCGCACCCGCATCGGCGGCTCTGACGCGCGCGCCCGCGCCGCCGTCCTGATGCTGCTGACCCTGCGCGGCACGCCGTTTCTCTACGCCGGTGAGGAGCTCGGCCTCGAGGACGCCGACGTCCCGCCCGACCGCGTGGTCGACCCCGGCGGGCGCGACGGCTGCCGCGCGCCGCTGCCGTGGACGACCGCCGCCGACCACGGCTGGCCGGCCGACCCGTGGCTGCCCTGGCCGCCCGACCCGGCGGCGCGCAGCGTCGAGGCCCAGCGCGCCGATCCCGACTCGATGCTGCACCTGGTGCGCGCGGCGCTCGCGCTGCGGCGCGCCTCGCCGGCGCTGCGCCTGGGCAGCCTGCGCCTGCTCGACGACACGCCGGACGACGTGCTCGCCTACGAGCGCGCCCATGGCGACGATCGCCGGCTCGTGTGGTTGAGCTTCGGCGCCGGCGCCGTGCCGCCGCCGCCCGGCTGGGTCGCCGACCTTCAGAGCGGCGGCGCCGCGGTCCTGCGCCCGGCCTAGCGCTGGCGCAGCGCCTCGGCGGTGGCCTCGTCGGCGGGGAAGAACGACTCGATCGCGAGCTCGGCCACGGTGATGTCGACCGCGGTGCCGAACGTCGCGAGCGTGCTGAAGAAGCGCAGGTCGCGATCGCCCGAGCGCAGCACGAGCGGCACGAAGATGCCCGCGTCGGCCCCGTGGCCGCCCGCCGGCCCCGGATAGCGGCTGACCTCGTCGTAGAGCGCCGTGAGCGCGCCGTCGCCGGTCACCGCGGCCTGATGGCGCAGGCGCTCGAGCATGTGCGCGCGCCACTCGCCGAGGTTGACGATCCGCGGCGCCATGCCGTCGGGGTGCAGCGCCACGCGCATGACGTTGACCGGCGGCGCGAGCAGCTCCGGCGCGACGCCCTCGGTGAGCAGCGCGATCCCGCTGTTGGCGGCGACCATCTCCCACCAGCGGTCGACCACCGCCGCCGGGTAGGGCTCGTGGCCGCGAAGGACGAGGTCGATGGCCTGGCGCACCGGCGTCATCTCGGGATCCTCGAGGCTGCGCTCGCCGTAGCGCGGCGCGTACCCGGCCGCCAGCAGCAGGTGGTTGCGGTCGCGCAGCGGCACCTCGAGCTGCTCGGCGAGGTTGAGCACCATCTCGGGGCTCGGCTTCGCGCGCCCGGTCTCGACGAAGCTCAGGTGGCGCGCCGAGACGCCCGCGTCGAGCGCGAGGTCCATCTGGCTGCGCCGGCGCCGCTGGCGCCAGTCGCGCAGCAACGGCCCCACCCCGGCGCGCACCGTCATGTCGGTCATGGCCGGCGACGATAGCGGCGCGCTTCGCGGTGTCGATTACCTCGCAGGTAGGTCCGCCTGCTCGCGCTCGCGCAGCTCGATGCGGCGGATCTTGCCCGTGAGCGTCTTGGGCAGGTCGTCGACGAACTCGATGCGGCGCGGGTAGGCGTAGGCCGACAGGCGGTCGCGCACGAAGTGCTTGATGTCGTCGGCCAGCTCGTCGGACGGCGCGTGGCCGTCGGCGAGCACGATGAACGCCTTGACGACGTTGCCCTTGATCTCGTCGGGCGAGGCGACCGCCGCCGCCTCGCGCACCGCGGCGTGCTCCAGGCACGCCGACTCGACCTCGAACGGGCCGATGCGATAGCCGGCGGCGATGATCACGTCGTCGGCGCGGCCCGCGTACCAGACGTAGCCGTCCTCGTCCTGCATGGCCGCGTCCTTGGAGTGGAACCACTCGCCGCCGAAGGTCTCCTTCGAGGCCTCCTCGTTGCGCCAGTAGCCGAGCGGGTAATGGGGATTCGAGCGCGCGCGCAGGCAGATCTCCCCGCGCTCGCCCTGGGCGACCGGCCGCTCGTCCTCGTCGAGCAGCTGGACGTCCCAGCCGGGCATCGGCTTGCCCATCGAGCCCTCGCGGACCTCCATGAACGGGTAGTTGGCGACGAGCGGATAGCTCTCGGTCAGCCCGTAGAAGTCGAGCACGGTCAGCCCGTACTGGTCGCGGAACCAGCGAATGGCCTCGGGGTTCAGCGGCTCGCCGGCCGAGCACACGCGGCGGAACTTCTGCGGGTAGTGGCTGCCGGCGTCCTCGACGGCCATCATCGCGCGCATCGCGGTCGGCGTCGTGAAGACGTTCGTGACCTCGTGGCGGCTGAGGAAGTCCAGCTGCTTGTGCGGGTCGAAGCCGCCCGCGCGCTGGTAGACGACCTGCAGCGCGCCCAGGCGCCACGGGCCGAGCAGCGGCGCGATGCCGGCCGCCCACGCCCACTCCCCCATCCCGTGGAAGCGCTCGCCGTCCTGCACCTCGTGGCAGTAGACGAACTCCTCGTGGGCCAGGACGTAGCGATGGGCGTGGACGATGCCCTTGGCCAGGCCGGTCGTCCCGCTCGTGTAGTACAGCTGCGCCGGGTCGTCGGCCGCCGTGTCGGCCGTCTGGAAGTCTGTCGACGCACCGTCGAGCAGGCCGTCGTCGACCACCAGCAGCTCGCCGACCAGCGAGGTGTCGAAGCGCGCGGCGTTGGCCTTGTCGGTAACCAGCACGGCCGGCTGCGAGTCGCGCAGGCGGTGCGCGATGCCCTCGTCGCCATAGAGCACCGACATCGACAGCAGGATGCCGGCGTTCTTCCACGCGCCGAAGAAGACGGCCGCGGTCTCGGGCGTCGGCGGCAGCACGACCGCCACGCGCTCGCCGCGCCCCACGCCGTGGTCGCGCAGGACGTTGGCCGCCTGGTTGGCGAGGTCCTGCAGCTCGCCCCAGCTCAGGTCGCGGCGCGCGCCGTCGAAGCGCTCCCACACCATGGCCGGCTTATCGCGCGGATGCTTGTCGCAGACATCGGCGGCGATGTTGTAGCGGGCGGGCACGTTCCACTCGTGCTCGGCGCGGACCTGGTCGTAGCGACTCATGGCGCCCATTCTCGCTCACCACGTCGTCGCGCGCTGGCGTTCTGGCGCCGCGTCGGCCAGCGCGGGCTGGTTCTACTCCTCGTCGCCGCGCTCCTCCACCTTCTGCTTGAGCTCCTCCATGACCGCCGGGTCGCGCAGCGTGGTGACGTCGCCCAGCTCGCGGCCCTCGGCGATGTCGCGCAGCAGCCGGCGCATGATCTTGCCCGAGCGCGTCTTGGGCAGGTCGACCGACCAGATGATGCGCCGCGGCCGCGCGAGCTTGCCGATGCGCTGGGCGACGTGCTCGCGCAGCTCGACGATCATCTCGTCGTCGCCCTCGAGGTCGCCCTCCAGCGTGACGTAGGCGACGATCGCCTGGCCGGTGTCCTCGTCGCTCTGGGCGACCACCGCCGCCTCGGCGACCTTCGGGTGGGCGACGATCGCCGACTCGACCTCGGCCGTCGACAGCCGGTGGCCCGAGACGTTGATGACGTCGTCGACGCGCCCGACGATCCAGAAGTAGCCGTCGGAGTCCTTGCGCGCGGCGTCGCCGACGAGGTAGGTCTCCTTGCCGAAGCGCGCGAAGTACGTCTCGATGAAGCGATCGTCGTCCTTGTAGAGCGTGCGCAGCATCCCCGGCCACGGCCGGCGCAGCACGAGCAGGCCCTGCTCCTCGACGATCTCGTTGCCGTCGTTGTCGACCACGGCGGCGTCGAGGCCGGGAAGCGGCGTGCCGGCCGACCCCGGCTTGGCGTACTGGGCGCCGGGCAGCGTGGTGATCATGATCCCACCGGTCTCGGTCTGCCACCACGTGTCGACGATCGGGCAGCGCCCGCCGCCGATGACCTTCCAGTACCACAGCCACGCCTTCGGATTGATCGGCTCGCCCACCGTCCCGAGCAGGCGCAGCTTGGAGAGGTCGTGGCGCTCGGGGTGCCGGGCGCCCCACTTGATGCACGCGCGGATCGCCGTCGGCGCGGTGTAGAACAGCGTCACGCCGTAGCGCTCGCACAGCTCCCACCAGATGTCCTTGTCGGGGTAGTCCGGCGCACCCTCGTACATGACCGAGGTCGCGGCGTTCATCATCGGCGCGTAGACGATGTATGAGTGCCCGGTGACCCAGCCGACGTCGGCCGAGCACCACCAGACGTCCTCGTCGGGCTTGAGGTCGAAGACGTGGCGGTGCGTCCACGCGACCTGCGTCAAGTAGCCGCCGGTCGTGTGCAGGATCCCCTTCGGCTTGGCCGTCGAGCCCGACGAGTAGAGGATGTAGAGCGGGTGCTCGGCGTCGAGCGCCGTGGCCTCGCACTCGTCGTCGGCCGCCTCGAGCGCGTCGTGGTACCAGACGTCGCGGCCGTCCTTCATCTCGCACGCCTCGTCGGTGTGCTTGACGACGAAGATCGTCTGCAGGTCCGCGAGGTCGCCCATGACGTCGTCGACCTGCTGCTTGATGGCGGCGGTGTTGCCCTTGCGCCGCGCGCCGTCGACGGTGACGAGCGCCTTGGCGTTGGAGAACTCCATGCGCTCCTTGACCGCCTCGGGGCTGAAGCCGCCGAAGACGACGTTGTGCGGCGCGCCGATGCGCGCGCAGGCGAGCATCGCGACGACGACCTCGGGGATCATCGGCAGGTAGATGCCGACGACGTCGCCGGCCTCGATGCCGTGGTCCTTCAGCGCGTTGGCGAAGCGCTTGACGTCGCGCAGCAGGTCGGCGTAGGTCACGTCGCGCTCCTCGCCCTCCTCCCCGCGCCAATGGAAGGCGACGCGATCGCCCAGGCCGTTCTCGACGTGGCGGTCCAGGCAGTTGTACGAGGCGTTGATCTTGCCGCCGACGAACCACTTGTAGAACGGCGGGTTGGAGTGGTCGAGGACCGTGTCCCACTCCTGGAACCAGTGCAGCGCCCTGGCCTGCTCGGCCCACCAGCCCTGCGGATCCTGGCGCGCCGCGTCGTGCGCGGAGGCGTCTGTGATCAGCGCCTGCTGGACGAAGTGCTCCGGAGGGTCGAAGCGCTCCTGGTCGAGAAGCTCGCCGAGCTTCTGCTCGAGGGTTGCGCTGTGGCTCTGTGCCATTCCTCTCCTCTCCCGAACGTCTGCTCGTTGGTCTATTGCCGTGTGTTACCCGATGTTGCGCGACGACGCCGCCGGCAGGTCTGAGCCGCGTCGGCGTCGGAGCCCTCCGGAACGGGCGAATCGAGCGGCCTGTGGGCTGCTCGCCCTACTCGGCGTGGCCGAATCTCTTGAAGCTAACCGAGGGGTGGGCCGGCGCGAGCATTCAGGGGCGCCGGCCCGCCACATCTCGGTTGTCACGCCGCTCGCGGCGGCGCAGGAATCACCGCTTCAATGGCATCACGGGCAGCACGGTTCTGCCGAACGTGCTGTTCGTGACCACGGCGAAGGACGCGTACCACGCGACCGCCGCCGTCGCGAGACCGACGTAGCCGCCCCACTTGGTGACGTTCTCGTGGCCGCCCGAGTCACCGATCGCCAGCAGGATGAACGTGATCGTCAGTAGCAGGAAGACGAGGGCGACCGCGCCCGTCGTCCGCAACGAGGCGATGAACATGTACGCCGTGAAGATCGCCCACGCCCACAGGTAGAGGCCAATGGCATGACCGGCGTCGGCCGCCGGAATCTTCGGGGCGTAGAAGACGACGAGCGCCCAGAACGAGATCCAGAACGCGCCGTACGACGAGAACGCGACCGCGCCGAACGTGTTGCCGGTGCGGAACTCCCACATCCCGGCGAGGAGCTGGGCGATGCCACCGTAGGCCAAGGCCAACCCCAGGACTACGGGTTCACCGCCCGCGCTGACCAGCTTCGCGTTGAACATGCTCAACACGAACGTCGTCATCGCAAACCCAGCCAATCCGAGCGGGCCGGGATCCGCGGGAGTCCAGCTTGCGGCCGGCCGCTCGCCCGTTGTCGGCTCGCGCGGCGTGGGCTGAGGCTGAACAGTTCCAGCTTCCATCAGGTCTCCTCTCCTCGGCCTGCGCAGGCAGGCATACAGTGACCCCAGAGGCACCTAGCGCTGCTGGTAGTGCCCGATTCAGCCTTGTGCGAAACGGCGCTCGGTCTGCGCGAGAACCGCCGCCGTGGCCGCCGGGTCAGGAGCGCCGCTTGCGCCGCTTCTTCTTCGACGAGCTGTGGGTCTCGCCGGCGGCCGACGGGTCCGGCCGGCGCGGGCGCGGCGGCGTCGGGGGCGGCGCCGCAGGCGGCTTGCGCTCGGCGCGCGGCTCCTTGGCCGGCGCGGGCGGCTCGCGCCCGGCGCGCGCCGCCGCGCGCTGCTCGCGCAGCTGCTGTTGCGTCGGCCAGGGCTCGGCCTCGCCGGTCGTCCACGCCTTGGGCACGTTCGGCCAGCGCCCCAGGATCAGCAAGCCGAGCGCGCCCAGCCAGAAGATGCGGATGATGCCCTGCTGGTCGAGCGGCAGGACGGGCGCGACGGTGACGCCGACGATGATGCCCAGCACGCCCATGAAGCGCGTGAGCAGGCCGACGCGCATGGCGTTGAGCGTGATGAGGATGAAGGCGACGCCGAGCGTGAGCGCGCAGAACTCCCAGATGACCTGCCCGACGAGGGTCGCGGTCGGGGTCAGCGCGTCGGTCGCGGCGGAGTTCGACTTGTCGACGGCGTCCACGAAGCCCGCCGCGCCGATGTAGCGCGCGACCTCGGACACGGCGCGCCCGGCGCCGAAGCCGACGGCGCCCACCGCGGCGAGCACGAGCGCGAGCTGCGGGAGCCCCGGGCGGCGCGCCCTGGTGGCGCGGAACAGGTAGGCCAGGGCGAAGAAGATCGCCAGCGAGCCGATGCCGTAGAGGATTGCGCCCGTGATCGGCACCGCCGGGTTCTGGCCGACGTCGACCGTGTAGGCCGAGACCCGGCCCGGCGGGTTGGGCGTGCCGGCCGCCGTGTTGCGCATCGTGTCGACGACCGTGAGGATCTTGTCGTCGAACTTGTGCGCGCTGGGCTGGCCGAGGGTCGTCAGGATGACCCCGAGGAAGGTGCACAGCGCGGCGATCAGGGCGGCGATGCCGGCGCGCTGGCGGTGCTCCGCCTCCCAGGCGAGGGTTTCCTCCGGCGTCATGCATCCGTCCCGGGGCCGACGCGCCGCTGGGCCGGGATCGGCGTCACCGCGCGGGGCGGAGGCGGCGCTTCGAGCTCGTCGCGGTCGACGGCGCGCGACAGCCGGTCGCCGGCGGCGAGCAGCAGGTCGAGGAACGGCGCCGCGATGCGCAGGCCGGCTTCGATGCGCCCGCGCCAGGCGAGCTGCGTGGGTGTGGGCGACGCCACGGGCGCGATTGTATGGGCCGCGCCCGCCCGCAGCGCGGCGGGTAGAGTGCCCGTCGCGATGGAGATTCGCGAGGTCATGACCGAATCGGTCGTCACCGCCACGCCCGAGGCGCCGGTGCGCCACGTGGCCGAGCTCATGCGCGAGCGCAACGTCGGATCGGTCGTGCTCGTCGACGACTCGGGGCTGCCGGTCGGCTTCATCACCGATCGCGACCTCGCGGTCAGCGTGCTCGCCGACGGCCACGACGGCGATGCGCCCGCGGGCGGCCACGCCTCCAGCCCGGTGGTCACCGGCGCGCCCGGCATGGACGTCACCGAGGCGACGAAGCTGATGGTCGACCACGGCGTGCGCCGGCTGCCGATCGTCGACGGCGACAAGCTCACGGGCATCGTCACGCTCGACGACCTCGCCGTGCGCATCGGCGACCTCGAGATCGCGGCGTCGATCACCGCGCAGGTCACGCGCGCGGCGCTGCCGGGCTTCTACTTCTTCGATCGCGGCGGCTGAGCCGGAGTGTCGCCTGGCGCGGCACTAGCAGCGCGGCAGCACGCGGACCGGCGCTCCGGCGCCGCCCTCGAGCGTCGCGCGCATCGCGCACGCGTCCCCTGGCGCCACGCCGCGCGCCAGGCGCACCCGCACGCTCGTCGTCCCTGCGGGCAGGCCCGCGATGCGCAGCGTCCGGTGGCGGCGGTCGAGCGCCCGGGCGCTCAGCGGCCGCGTGCGCCCGCGGATCGTCGCGGTGCCGAGCCGGCCGCCGCGCGGCACCGCGAAGCGCCCGCGCGCCGGCACCAGCTCGATCGCGCGCAGCGGCGGCCCGCCGGAGGCCACGTCGAGCGTCATCGCGCCGGGCGGGGCGAGGTTCGGCGACAGCGAGGCGAGCTGGCAATCGGTCGCGGTGACCTGCAGCTCGGCTTCGACCGGCGCGGCGCCGCCCGCCGGCGTGATCTTCACGCCGATCACGTGCACGCCGGGCGCGTACATCTTCGACGGGGCGAGCAGCTGGTCGCGCCCGCCCTCGTCGCGCCGCGGCGCCTGGCCGTCGAGCGTCCAGGTGACCGCGGCCACGCGCGCGCGATCGGCCGCGCGCGCGTAGCGGATCGAGAAGGCGACGAAGAGCCGGTTACGGGCGATGATCCCGCCGTACGGATCGCGAACGCGGACGGTGAGCCCGGGCGCGACCCGCACCGGCAGCTCGATCGCCGGGCGCGGAGCGACGAGGGCCGCGCACGGCGGGTCGGCCGGCTCCGCCGACGCGGCGGCGGGCAGTGCGAGCAGCGCGGCGAGCAGGGCAACGGACAGGCGGAGTCCTTTCACGCACCATGCAACGGGCGCCGGACCCTCAGGGTGACGCGAGCAGCGAGCGGGCCGCCGCGACGAGATCGCCGTCGGTGGCGCGTGTCGACTCGGGCAGCAGTGCGGCCAGCGCGTCGGCGGCGGCGACGATGTGCGGCGGCGACCACGGGCCGGTCAGCACCACGGCGGGCACGTCGAGCGCGCGCAGCTCGCGGCGGCCGGCCGGCCAGCTCGCGAGGCCCGCGTAGTCGGCGAAGAACGCCCGGTGCGCCGCCCGGGCTCGCGCGAGCGCCTCGCCCTCCACCCGCCCGCCCAGCCACGCCTCCACGCCGGCCTCGGGCCCGCGCTCGCGCACGGCGGCCTCGAGCTCGGCGTGCTGGGCGGCCAGGCGCTCGGTCGCCTCGGGGACGAACATGAACAGCGGCGGGTCGGAGAGGACGGCCGCGCGCACGAGCGCGCGGTGGCGCTTGGCCAGGTCGAGCGCGACGAGCGCGCCGAAGCCGTCGCCGCAGACGAGCGCGGGGCCGGCGGCGACGGCCCGCAGCAGCGCCGCGGCGTCCTCGGCCTGCTCCTCGACCGTCGTGCCCTGGTAGGGATCCGGCGCACCGCTCGCACCGTACCCGCGGCGGTCGTAGGCGATCACGCGGGCGTCGGCGGCGAGCGCCTCGGCGACCGGCGCGAGCGCCTGCGCGTCGCCGGCGAGGCCGTGGACGAGCAGGACCGCGGAGCCGGATCCGCGCTCGACGACGTTGAGCGCGACCCCCGCGCCCTCCACGCTCGGTGCCATCAGTGGCGCCTCCCGCGAGTCCTGCACCGCTTGCCGGCGCGCAGCCGGCGCCTGGCAGCGTCCTCGGACTCGCCCTTGCTACCAGCAAGGGCTTCGCCCTGCGTCCTTGCCAGGCATCCGCCTGCATCGCCGGCAACCGTCACACGACTCACGGGAAGCACCACTAGGATGGTGGCATGGAAGGCTTTGGCGGCATGTTCGGAGACCCCGACGAGCTGCAGCGGCGGATGGCCGAGTTCGCCGAGCAGCTGCAGGGTCAGCAGCGCCTGGCGTGGGCCGACAACGCGATCAAGCTCGCGGTCGACCTCACCGTCGCGGCGATCAACCGCGTCAACATCCAGGGCACGACCGCGGAGCAGGCCGAGCAGATCCGCAGCGTGATGGCGGTCGTCTTCCCCGAGGCCGTCACGCTCGTGCGTGAGGCACGTCAGGGGCTGCAGTAGCGCCACCCGCGTCGCGGTCGGCCCGCCCGGCCGCGATGACGTCCTTGAACGAGCGGAAGCGGAAGATCAGCCCGAGGGCGACGAAGCCCATCGACAGGCTGAAGGCGGCGATCGCGATCTGCTGGCCGACCGAGTAGGCCGCGACCGTCGCGCCCTTCGCCGTGCCGTTGAAGACCTTCACGAGGAAGGCCTGCTGCACCCCCGCGCCGCCGGGCGTGAACGGCACCGCGGCGGCCACCGCGTTGACGCCGAGCACGAGCAGGACGTTCTTGACCGATCCGCCGATGTTGAACGCGTCGAGCAGAAACCAGAACGCGGTGAACCGGAACACCCAGCCGCCGAGCTGGACCAGCCAGACCTCGCGGAAGTAGCGGCGGCGGTCGCGCAGGATCGTCAGGCCCTGGCGCACGCGCGCCCAGAACGCCCGGACGCGCTGGGACAGCAGCGCGAAGCCAGCCAGGCTGCCCGCCGCGACCACGGTGATCACGAACAGCAGGAAGCGCGGGTGGCCGGCGAAGAAGGACAGGTCGAAGGCATGCAGCTTCGAGAAGTCCGGCGGCTTGGGGAACACGCCCTGCGTGAACGCGAAGGTGAGGATGAAGACCGCCATCGTGGCGTCGAAGATCATCTCCACGAAGAAGGCCGCGGCGACCGCCGAGTAGCTGGACTCCGGGATCGACGTCTTCGTCAGGAACAGGCGGATGACGTCGCCGCCGCGCGCGGGGATGACGTTGTTGAAGCCGTAGGCGGCGACGTAGGCGCCCCAGATCTTGCGGAACTCGATCGGCTCGTCGGGATAGGCGGCGCGCAGGACGTGGAAGGCGGCGCGCGCGCGGATGCTGAGGTAGATCCCGAAGGCGATCAGGCCGATGAGCAGCGCCCCGAAGTGGATGTCGGCCAGGCTCGAGAAGAACTTGCCGACGGCGTTGAAGAAGCTCGAGATGTCTCCGCCGAGCGTGGCGAGGGGCACGGGACTAGCTTAGGCCGCCGCCGCCTCGAGTCCGAGCGCGTGCCACACCGCGCGGTCCTCGAGCGACGCGGCGACGAGATCGGCGTCGAGCGCCATGCCGGGCAGCGACGGGATCCCGATCGTCAGCGCCCCGGTGGCGCGCCCCGCGGCCACGCCCGTCGGCGAGTCCTCGAGGATGACGCACGCCGCCGCCTCGACGCCCAGCTCGCGCGCCGCCGCCAGGTACGCGTCGGGCGCCGGCTTGGGCCTGGGAACCTCCTCGGCGGTGACGATCGCGTCGAACGTGTCCGCCAGGCCGGCCGACACGATCGCCAGCTCGACGAAGCGCCGGCGCGAGTTCGAGACGAGCGCGAGGGCGACGCCGGCGGCGCGCAGCGCGTCGAGCAGCGCCGCGGCGCCGGGCATCGGCTGGATGCCGGCAGCCACTTCCTCGAGCACGACCGCGTACAGCTCGGCCATGAGCTCGTCGCCCGGGCGCCCGAGGAACTGCTCGAGCTTGACGGCCGAGGCCTGGGGCGACGTGCCCAGCAGCTCGTGCTTGTGCGCGTTCGTGAACGTCCTGCCGTGACGGGCGAACAGCGCTGTCTCCGCGCGCGTCCATGCCGACTCGGTGTCGAGCGTCAGGCCGTCGTTGTCGAACAGGGCCGCGGCGGGAGGCATGCGCGCTATCGTCGCGGAAGTGAGCACGCAGGAGCCTCCTCGCAAGGAGCGCGACTACCTCTCCAAGACGATCGCCGCGGTCGCGGTGGCGGTCCTGCTGATCGCCTTCGGCCTCTCCAACCGCGACGACGTCCCGATCGACTGGCTGGTCACGACGAGCCGCACGCCGCTGATCATCGTGATCGTCGTCAGCGCCGGGCTCGGCGCGATCCTCGGTGGCCTCGCGGTCAGGGGTCGCTCGCGGCGAGCGGGCTCACGTGACGAGTGACGAGCTGCCAGCCGGCCGGCCTGCGCGCCCACACGTCGGTCATCAGGAACGGCTGCGAGCGGTCGGCGCCGTCCATCGAGCCGCGCTGGACGTAGCGCGAGCGCACGAGCGCCGCGCCCGGCGCCAGCTCGACCACCTCGAGCTCGTCGAAGCGGAAGTCCTCGATCGCGTAGCGCGTGGCGGTGATCTCGAGGTACTCGGCCCGCCCGCGGACCGCGTTGCCCGGACGGCCGGTCGTCAGGGTGAACTCCGGGCCCAGGAGGCGATCGAGCGTCGCCACGTCGCGCGCGGCGACCGCGGCCTGCAGCTCGCGCTCGAGCGCCTCGACCTCGTGCACTACGCGTAAGGCTCCAAGCCCGCGCGGACGTGGTCGGGGATCGTCTGCTTGGCCATCGTCGCCGGGTCGACGAAGACGTGCACGAGGCGGCCCTCGACGAGCAGCGCGCCGTCGCGGCGCACCGCGGTCTCGGTGGTCATCGAGGTCGTCCCCAGCCGCGCGATCGACAGCTCGACGTCGATCTCCTCGTCGAAGCGCGCCGGCGCGCGGTAGGTGGCGGCGGCCTCGACGACGACCACATCGGTGCCCTGGTCGACCACCGACTGGTACGAGCCGAAGGCCGCGCGCCACATCTCGGTCAGCGCGACGTCGAAGTAGGCGAAGTAGTGCGCGTTGAAGACCACGCCCTGGGGGTCGCACTCGTGGAAGCGCACGCGCAGGCGATGGACGAACGGCACCCGCCGATGCTACGGCGCCTGCGGGCGGTAGGTCCCGAAGCTCCAGAGGTTGCCCTCCGGGTCGCGGGCGCCGTACTCGCGCGAGCCGTAGTCGGTGTCGTTGAGCGCGCGGATGATCTCGGCGCCCGCGGCCCGCGCGCGCTCGTGGTGGGCGTCGGGGTCGTCGACGACGACGTAGGTGGACGCAGGCCCGGTCTCGATGGCCATGCGCCCGTCGCTGCCGTCGGACGTCGAGCCGAGCATGATCCACTCGCCCGCGAAGTGCAGCTCGGCGTGATGGACGGTGCCGTCGGGACCCTGGTGGACGTCCCCGCGCTGGAAGCCGAAGGCGCGCTCGAGGAAGTCGATGGCCGCCATCGCGTCGCGGTAGCGGAACGTGCTGAAGATGGACTGGGTGGCAACGGTCATGGCGCCGAGGCTACGCGCCGCGGCACGGCGCCGTCTTGGACGAATGTGACTAGATGGTTGATTCTGCGGCCGCCGTGCACGCATGTGCGCGGGCCGTGGAATCAACCATCTAGCCCTGGAAGCCGGCGCTGTCGGGCAGCCGGCTTGCGAGGAACTCGCTCGGCGTGGCGCCGGCGAACTGGCGGAAGTCGCGGTTGAAGTGCGACTGGTCGTAGTAGCCGCATCCGTGGGCGACCTCGGCCCAGCGCTCGGGATCGTGGCTGCGCAGCAGGGTGACCACGCGATCGAAGCGCAGGATGCGCCCGAGGAGCTTGGGCGGCAGGCCGATCTGCTCGCGGAACTGCGCGCCGAGATGGCGGCGGCTCCACCCGAGCTCGCGCGTCAGCGACGCGACGGTGACCGCGCCGTGCGTCGCGAGAAGCCGGTCCCACGCCCATGCCACGCCGGGCGATGCCGGTCGCGCCTGCGTCAGGCGCGCGGCGAACGCGACGTCGAGCAGGTCGAAGCGCGCGGCCCAGTCGGGCGCCTCATAGAGGCGTTCTGCCAGGCGGTCGCTCTCGGTGCCCAGGACGTCTTCGAGCCCGACGACGGCGTTGGCCAGGTGGTGCATCGCCAGGCCGAGAAGCCGGTGGGCGCCGAGCGGCGTCAGGTTGACCTCGACGCCGTGCTGGTAGCCGGCGTGCTCCGTGAGCGCGGGCCCGTCCCACAGGCCGGTGACGAACGACGTGAAGCGATCGCCGCGGCGCGCGGGGTCGAAGACCTCGATTGCGGGCCCGAGGCTGATGATCAGCGTGACGTCGGCGCCCGGGACCTCGCGGCGGCGCAGCGGGCCGGGCGTGACCTCGAGGTAGCCGACATACCCGCGCACGTGCCCGCGCAGGCGCGGGTCGGCGTCGCGGCGCGCCATCTCCCACCGCCCCAGCGGCGAGTCGTGGCGCACGATGCTCAGCGGCGCGCCCACTCCCCCGCCAGGTGCACGATCGTCGCCGCCGCCGCGGCCATCTCCTGCACCGACGCCCATTCGCGCACCGAGTGGTACTCGTGGCCGCCCGTGAAGATGTTCGGCGTCGGCAGGCCCATCTCGCTGAGCTTCGAGCCGTCGGTGCCCCCGCGGATCGGCGTGCGCAGCGGCTGGATCCCCTCGGCGCGGATCGCGTGCTCGGCGACCTCGACGACCTCGGGATGGCGCTCCAGATGCGCGCGCATGTTGGGGTACTGGTGCCTGATGGCGAGCTCGAGCTTGGCGCGCGGCTCGCTGGCGGCCACCTCGTCGACGATGCCGCGCAGCAGCGCGACGTGGCGCTCGAGCAGGTCGTCGTCGAAGTCGCGGACGATCGCGCGGATGACGGCCTTGCCAGCCGTCGCCTTGACCTCGAACGGGTGGATGAAGCCCTCGCGCCCGGACGTGCTCTCCGGCGCGAGGTCGGCGGGCAGGGCGGCGAGGATGCGCCCGGCCAGCCGTGCCGCGTTGACGAGCTTGCCGGTCGCGAAGCCCGGGTGGACGTCGACGCCCTGGATCGTGATGGTCGCCTCGGCGCCGGTGAAGGTCTCGTCCTGCAGCTCGCCGAGCTTCGAGCCATCCATCGTGTAGGCGCAGAACGCGCCGAAGCGATCGATGTCGAAGAGGGTCGCGCCCTCGCCGATCTCCTCGTCGGGGGTGAATCCGATGCGCAGCGTCGGGCGCGGCAGCTCGGGGTGCGCCGCGAGGTGCGCGACGGCGGCCATGATCTCGGCGACGCCGGCCTTGTCGTCGGCGCCGAGCAGCGTGTCGCCGCTGGCGGTCACGATGTCGTGGCCCTCCTTGCCGGCGAGCTCGACCATCGTCGCGGGGTCGAGGACCGCCCCGTTGCGCGGCAGCTCGATGACGCCGCCGCGGTAGTCGCGGTGGACGATCGGCTCCACGCCCGTGCCCGACGCGTCGGGGCTCGTGTCGACGTGCGCGATGAGCCCGATGACCGGGGCGTCGCCGTTGGTCGTGCCCGGCAGCGTCGCCATCACATAGCCGTTGTCGTCGAGCTCGGCGTCCTCGAGCCCGGCCTTCTTCAGCTCCCCGACGAGCATCCGCGACAACTCGAGCTGCCCGGGCGTGCTCGGCGAGCTGGCGCGATCGCGCTTTGACTGGGTATCGACGCGGACGTAGCGCAGGAACCGGTCCAGGAGGTCGGGGGCGATCTCCTCGGCCAGTGGGGAGGTGAAGCGGGACATGCGCTGGAGGCTAGCTTGGCGCGCGTAACCCCCGCGCATCGGTTTCGCCGCGGCCCTGCTGCTTCGCGTAGTCGCTGCGAGCTAGCATCACCTCTCGTCGAGCGGATGAGAGGAGATGACGATGCTCGATGTCGCAAGCGTCGACCTTTCCGATCTGGCAGAGGCGCTCCAGGACCACTCGCACGAGCACTCATGGTGGTTCGACCCCAAGATAGGCGCCGTGGAGCTGTGGAGTGACTGCGTGCGCGAGGAGCTCGGCGAGGACCACCCCGAGGAGCGCGGCCTGGTCGCCATCGAGCCGCTCGAGTCGAGCGAGGCGTGGCAGGACATGGCGGACTTCGCAGCCACCGTGCCCGACCCCGAGATCCGCCGCCGGCTCGAGCGCGCGATCGAGGGGCGCGGAGCGTTCCGCCGCTTCAAGGACGAGTTGCTCGATCAGCCCGAGCTGCGCGAGGCGTGGTTCGCGCTGGCCGACGCGCGCATGGAACGCCGCGCGCTGCAATGGCTGGCCGACGAGGGCATGGTCGACGCCGCCGCGGCGAGGCGGGAGATCGCGGCGCGGCCCGATCCGCCGCTGCCCGCGCCGGCCGGTGATCGCTTCGTGCTCGCGCGCGCGGTGGCGGACGGCTTGCGCGCGCTCTACGCCGGGCGGCTACGGCGCGTGATCGTTTTCGGGTCCTCGGCGCGCGCGGACGCCGACGACGAGTCCGACCTCGACCTACTCGTCGTGCTCGACGACATGCGTTCCTCTTGGGACGAAGGCGCGCACATGGACGAAGTGCTGTGGCGCCACACGCTGGAGAGCGGGATCGTCGTGTCCGCGCTGCCGGTTCGCGCGGCTGATCTGGACCCGCCGCGCCGCCCGCTGCTCGTCCGCGCGCTGGCGGACGGCATCGAGCTGTGAACGACGGCACCGACCGGCTGGCACGAGCCCGCCATGAGCTCGCCGCCGCACGCCACCTCGAAGCGGGAAGCTTCCCGGCGCAGGCCATCTCGCGCGCCTACTACGCCGCGTTCTACGCGGCGGAGGTCGCTCTCGCGGAGCTTGGCGAGACGCGCTCGCGCCACTCCGGCGTGGTGGCAGCGCTCGGCCAGCTCCTCGTCCGCCCGGGAACGCTGGACCCGGCCACCGGCAGGTTGCTGCGCTCGCTCTTCGAGCGGCGCGCGCGGGCCGACT
>CAVXTB010000009.1:0-206743 GCA_963764585.1 uncultured Actinomycetes bacterium | reverse complement strand
GCCTCGAAGGAGCACTCCCGTCCACCACGATCGGGCCGCCATCGCGCTGCTGCCACTTGCGCCGTGGAGCAGCGCGGCAGAACGCCGCCGCCCAACCGGGAGTCCGCTGCTTCGCCAGCTTCCTGCAGCCGAGCCGTGCGCCGGGAGGTGATACGACTAGGCCGTCTGATCCGGACCTGGCTGGAGGTGAGAGATGAGCGCCGGCCTGTTCAACAGCATCGTCGCAGTTGTCACGCTGGCGGTACTCGCCCGGCTCCTGTACCGGCCGAAGGTCCAGGAGTCGGGCACCTACATCGCGACCGTGGTGCCCCTAGGCGAGATCATGGACGTCGGGTTCATCGTCTTCTCGCCGGTCATCGTCCTGCTGTTCGGCTACGACGCCACGTGGGCGATGTTTGGGCTGTGCCTGCTCGCGATCCTCACCGGCTTCGCGATCTCCTACAACATCACCCACTACGAGCCGCTGATCGGCAAGCCCGACCCGCTGCACAGGTGGAACTCCGTCGCGCTTTGGGCGCTGCTCGCCGCCTCGGTCGTGAACGTCGGCTACTACGCCCAGCTGCTGATGACGCTGGTGTGGCTGCCGTTGGGCGACCTCTACTCGCCGGGACTCGTCACCGCCACCGCCGCGGTGCTGCTCGGCGTCCTTACGATCTACGGCTTCGCAAAGGGCCTGCTGGCACTCAACGACCTGGGCAACAAGACTACGGCGTTCAATCTGTCGGCGATCGCCGCGGTCCTCGTCGCCTTCGCCACCTACAACGTCCAGCGGCTGGTCGGCGGCGACTTCGACTGGCCGCACTTCAACGCGTCCGACGATACCGAGGCGTTCCGCAAGCTGCTCGGGCTCTTCGTCCTCGTCCAAGGGTTCGAGTCCTCCCGTTACATCGGCGCCTACTTCTCCACGGACATGCGGGTCAAGACGATGCGCTCCGCTCAATACATATCGTCGGCGGCCTACGTCCTGTTCGTCGCCTTCTCGCTGATCCTCTTCGCCACGGTCAAGCCTCCCCACAACGTGACGGCGATCTTCGAAGTCTCCAAGCAGGTCAGCGTCTTTCTGCCTTTCCTGATCATGGCCGCGGCGGTCGGCAGCCAGTTATCGGCGATCGTGAACGACACCGAGACCCGGACCGAGATGCTGGCCGGGCAGGTCGGCGATCGATTGCCCAGGCAGTGGACCTTCCCGCTGTTCTTGGTCCCGGCGATCCTTGTCGTGCTGCTCACCGACGTCGGCTCGGTAGTAGCGCTGGCCTCCCGGGTCTTCGCCGTCTACTACCTGTCGCAGGCGTTGATCGCCGGGCGGCTCGCCTGGCGGGCCGAGAGATGGGCCTGGGTCGCCTTCTTCGCCAGCATCGCGTTGGCGATGGCCGTGATCGCACTCTTCGGGATTCCGAGCTGAGCCGAGCGATGGCCAGCCGCCAGAAGCTCTTCCCAACGCTGCCCCTCTCGGATGCTTGGACCGGCGCGACTACACCGAGTGCGGGACTATCGCGTTCGCCTGGCAGGAGCGGCCTGCCCGCGGGATGGCCGAGCGCTGCGTCTGCCTCGTTGCGACAGCGCGACGCGCCCGACCGGCCCGTCGCCGGGGTTTCGCTGGTCGCGCGAAGCGAGAGTGTCCGCGCACCCCACGCCGCCTCAGGGGCAGGCGATCCGATCTTGGCGGGCCGAGCGATAAGGGCGGTGACCGCTCGACGCTTATCGCCTACAGACCGAGCAGCTTCGCCTTTGCTGCAGCGAACTCGGTGTCCGTGAGCATTGCTCGCTCGTGCAGATCCGCCAACCGCGCGAGTTGGTCAACGTGTCCCGTCTCTGGCGTCCCGTCACCGGGAGGGGTGGGCGCTCGAGATTCGGCATGTCGCTCGGCGGTCACGCTGAGAGCGAAGCGAATCGACGCAGCTCCTGCCCGAGCTGTTTGTCCCCGACTGCCTCTCTAGCGACGGTCCACTCGTGCAGGTGTACTCAGGACGGAGGCAGCGGCAGCCCTGACAGCTGCACGAGCGACAGCACGAGCAGGGCGACGCCCAGGCCGATCAGGCCGTAGCGGACGCCCCGGTACGGGAAGTGGGTCGAGATGCCGACCAGGAAGAGGATGCTGGCCAGGACGACCGTGAGCCGGATGTACTTGTCGGCGGTCGAGCCGTCCTTCTCGCCGTCGAGGAAGGCTGCTTTGGCTCGATGATCGCGGATCCGAGCCTCGACCTCACCGGGCCGTTTGTACTGCGGCATGTACGTGGGTCCCAGCGGCGCGCCGGGGTTCGTCTCCGGCTTCGTCGCCCGCCAGGCGTCGAAGGCGACCTTGAACTCGGGCCGGAACCGGTGCTCCGCCAGACGCATGGCGGTCTTGTTGCCCACGGCGTAGGCCACGAACCAGGACTCGAAGGTGGACGAGTCGAAGTCGCGCACCTCGCCCGAGTCGGAATCTGCCCGGCTGGCATCGATCCGCAGGCTCGACGCGGTGGCCAGTTCCACACGCGACTCGGTCGACCACTTGGCGGCCGCATACCCCGACCATGCCGCTAGCAGCGCCACGACCGAGAGCAGGACGGCCTCGATGATGGAGATGAGCTGGTCGCGCCGCTCGTGCGGGTCGGCGTGCTTCGCGTGCTCGCTGATCTCTTTCCCGACCTCGCTCGCTGAAAGCCCCTCCGGCACGGAGGGAGCCTACCGCCGGGATCCACTGGCCCCGGGTGCATGGCGACCTCGCAGTGACACTGGCATTGGGGTCAGTCGGACACGTCCGAGCACGCCGAGTACCAGCCTCTGAGATCCACTGGCGCGTGGACTCAAGCGAAACAAACAAGCGCATAGCTGTGGGCGGCCCTTGCCCCCGGGACGCCGCCGGTCTACCAGCGCTCGACAGGGCTGGGATGTGAGCGAGGCGGTCCGGTTGACTGAGGGCCGCTGGATGCGGATGATGGCCCTAGGGCGGCAGCATGCACTTCGAGCCGAGCATCACTGTTATTAGCGTTCCCGCGCTCGCGCTCTCGGGAGCCGTCCGGTGACCGCCGCCCCTCGAACGGTCGTTGTCGGCTACGACGGCTCGGCCACGGCGCGCCGCGCGTTCGACCTTGCCGCCGAGCGCGCCGAAGGGGGCACGCTCTACATCGTCTACGCCTACGACCTGCCTGGCCCGATGAAGGGCGGCGTCGCCTACGACCGCGTGGTCGGGCAACACGAGCAGGTCGGGCGCGACGTACTCGCCGGCCTCCCCGAGCTGCCAGGCGTCACGGTCGAGCGCGAGCTGATCGGCGACCATCCGGCCGTGGCGATCGCCAAGGTCGCAGAGGTGCGCGAAGCCGACGAGATCGTCGTCGGCTCACGTGGCTTCAGCCCGCTGCGCGGGGCGCTGGGCAGCACCTCCCACGAGCTGCTGCACCGCGCCCACTGCCCGGTGACCGTGGTGCCCCCCCAGCCCGGCGAGTGAGATCACCGACTCTGCCCGCGTCGAGCGGCTCGAGCGCAGGCAGTAACGCACGAGGACAGGAACGCCCGAGCGCACAAACTCAGCCCGCGCCAGCGCCGCAAGGCGCAGCACGGACGGCGCCGGTAGTTGCACCGCTCATCCCATGACCAGACTTGTCAGCAAGCCTGCGTGCCCGGGGCGACCTCCCATTGGCCGGGATCCACCACTCTCGCTGACGTCCTCCGCGGGAATGCGAGCGATCAGTGCCCCTATCGCGTGATGGGGGCGGTCAGCCACGATCGCGGGGTCGCTAGTCCTTTCGCCTGAACCCGGGATCCCGGCAGCGTGCTGGCCGGCCAGCGTCACTCTACGATCAGACGCTCGGCGGCAAGCTTTCACGCGCGGCCGCGGCCGCCGTGCTGCGCGCATAACGATCAGCAACTCCGACACGACGGGTGGGTACGATGTTGATATGGGCGCGACACCCCACGACCGAGGGATCGATTTCCTCGAGATCGACCGGGACGGGTGCATGCGAATGCTTGCCGCAGCCAGCGGCGGCGTTGGGCGCATTGGCCTCAGCGTGTCGCCAGCAACGATCCGTCCGGTCAACTACGCGTTCGATGATCAAACGCAATCCGTCGTGTTCCGCTCGGCGCTGGGCTCCAAGCTCCGCGAGGGCCTGAGCTCGGGGACCGTGGCGTTTGAGATCGACGGCACCGATCCCGTTGATCAGACCGGGTGGAGCGTGATCATCGTTGGCGAGGCCGAGGAAGTAACCGACGCGGCCGAGATCGAACGGCTCGAGGATTTCGAGCTCGAGGCCTGGGCGCCCGGCGTGAAGACGCATTGGGTGAGGATCCGCGCGACTTCGGCTTCCGGACGTCGGATCGTTCACGACATCAACCTTTACTGACCCAGGCTCCTAGAGGCGCGGGCGGCGGCGCCAGCGGCGCGACCGCTTTGCCACGCAGGCATGCGTCGCCGCGCAGAATCTCGCGCTTGTGCATTCGCCTGTCAGCAGAACTCGGTCGCGGCGCCGCCGAGAGTGCCCCTTCCATGCGACTCGGCACTGAGTCAGTCCCGCTTGGCGTGCCGCGGCGAGCTCCTCCCGGCCCCACGGGGTCGCTCCGGTCAGACGAAGTGATTCTGCAGGAGGCGCACCGGGGCGTCCCAGCTCGCCTCGTTGTACTGCTCGCCCGGAACCATAAGCAGGTCGTCGCGGTTCTCGGTGTAGTGTCGCTCCAGCGCGGTCGGCAGCCGATCGTGGATCTCCTCGTCCGTCAGCTCGAGGCCCCGTCGCTCTTCGGGGTCGAGCTCGACCGGAATCGGCTGGTCGCGGCCGTGAAGGAACACGTGCCATCGGTGCGGATGGCCCTCCACACGCTCGTGATGTGAGATGTGCAGCATGGCCGGACGGTAGCTGCTCGCCAGCAGCGCCCGCGGGCCGGACGTCGGCCTGCCGACGGCCGCCGGCTTGCGCCGTATGTGTTCGCAACCCCGCCTCATACGATCCGGGTGCGATGAATCTCGAGGCGCTCGTCCTGGGGCTGTTCAGCGGCCTACGGCCCGGGACGAGCCTCGCGGCGGTCCTGACGTTGCTCAAGGCGCCCAAGCCACAGCGGCACTTGCTGTTCTTCACCGCCGCGGGCCTTGCCTCGAGCTGGGCGATCGGGCTCGTAGTGGTCGGCGTCTTCCACGGTGCCAACGTGGCTGTCGGGGGATCGACCTTTACGGCCGTGCTCGACGTCGCCCTCGGTGCTGCGGCGCTCGGGTTCGCCGCCGGGCTGCAACAGGGCTGGGTTCAACCCACGCGTCCGCGCAGCTCGAGCCCGTCGGCCGCCGCCACGTCCTCGCGGTTCGGCCGGCGCGTGCACAACCCCTCCGCCCGCGTAGCCGCCGCCGCCGGGATAGGCACGCATCTACCCGGACTCATCTATCTGGTCGCGCTCAACGCGATCGCCTCCGAACGGCCTGCGCCCGTGGACGCCGCCCTGCAGGTCGCAATCTACGACGCCCTCTGGTTCCTGGTCCCCCTCGCATCGCTCGTCCTGGTCGTGGTGCGCCCCGATGCGGCCCTCGGCCATCTCGACGCCGCGACGGCGTGGGTCCGTCGTCACGAGCACGCCATCCTCGTGTCGGGCTCGCTCGTTCTCGGCGTCTACCTCGTCGTCAAGGGGACGGCAAGCCTGCTCACCTGAAACGGCCGCTCGTGGGCGATTGCTCGCGGGCCTCCTTTTGTGCAAAGGCGGCAACGAACCGTCAGTGCTCCGTCCATGCAACTCGGTCGGCAGTCGGACATCGAGCACGGCGCTCGTCGGGGCCGCTGCTCCTTTCGCCTGCCAACGGCAGCCGCCGTGGCCTCGACTTGAACCGCTCCTATCCATGCGAGGCGACAGTCGGGGCGCGGCTCGATCAGGCGCGCTGAGGGCGCGCCGGACGTCGGGTGCTCCGCACTCGCAAACCCCGTGGGAGACGGCTCGCATCGTTACTGCTTCAACTAGCTAGAGGGCGTGTCGGCCTTCGGGTAAAAATAGAGAACGACGCGCCGACCCTTGAAATCGGCGAGGCGGACCGGGTTGCCGTCCTGGTCGGGAAGCTCGAAGTCGGGAGCGGGAGTACCTGATTCGATCATGTCCCGATCCTACGCGGCGGCGCGCGGGATACACCCGCCACCACCGGGCGCGCACGATCATCGCGCAGCTACAGACGCACGCACGACGCGACGACGCTCTCCCAGGCCAGAGCCCGCGCCGGAGTGCTGGTTCTCATCCGAGGGAGCACTCAATGCGGGATCAAGGAGGCGGCTGGAGACTCTCGGTTTCGTGGAGGAGCAGCGGTCCTCCACCTGCGACCGCGAGCCACACGTCGGCTCCCGGCCTCTCGATCAGGACTTGGCGCGTGTAATGCCCGCCGCCCGGCGGGTGCGGCGCATTTTCGCCACGGTGGCGTAGATCAGGAGCAGGAGCAGCACCAGGGCGAGGAGCCCCAGGCTGCCGACCGCGACGGAGGACCAGTCGGGGCCGGAGTCGGCTCCAGCCTGCTCGATCGGCACGGAGGTGGGTGCTTGCGGGGACGCCTGAAGCGTGGGCGCGGCGCCGTCAGCTGGGCGCGCCTCGGCGATCGTGGGCGATCCCGCCGCGGCCAGGACGAGCCCGGCCGCGGCGGTGTGGATGGCGGAACGGGAGCCGAGCATCGCGCGGGGCTACAGCCGGCCGGCGCCGGTGCCGGGACCGCGCGAGTGGCCGCCGGGGTTGCAGAACGAGATCACGCCGATGATCTCGGCGGGCTCGCAGCCGTGAGCGGCTGCCGCGCGCGCCTGCGGCGAGTTGGCGGTCAGGGGAGAATCGACTCGCGCCTGGGCGACGCCGGCGAGCGCGGTGCACGCGATCGCGGCGGTGATGACGGCCTTGCGGGTGAGCTTGAACATGTGGGGACTCCTCCTGCGTGTTGGTCCGCCGGGCGGCGGCTGCGAAGGACCCTCGACGAGGCGCGTGTAGGCGCCGTAACGGCGCGGTAATGGCCGGTGGTACGGTCGGCGCGACGATGGGCGCGGTCGACTTCCGGATACTCGGACCGCTCGAAGTCTGGTACGAGGGCCGGCCCATCCCGGTGCCGGGCGCCAAGCAACGCGAGCTGCTGGCGCTGCTGCTCCTCGACGCCGGCCATGTCGTGTCGAGCGACCGCCTGATGGAGGAGCTGTGGGGGTCGAGCCAGCCGGCCGCGGGCGCCACGGCGCTGAGGGTGCGCGTCTCCCAGCTCCGGAAGGCGCTGCGGGCCGGCGGCGACGTCGTGGTGACGCGCCCACCCGGCTACGCGCTGCTGGTGCCGCGAGACGGGCTCGACCTGTGGCGCTTCGAGCGCGGTCTCGACGAGGGCGAGCGCTCGCTGGCCACGGACCCGCAGCGTGCCCTCGACGCGCTTTCGCAGGCGCTGAACGAGTGGCGCGGGTCTCCTCTGGTCGACGTCGCCTACGCACCGTTCGCGCAGGCCGCTGTGGTGCGCCTGGAGGAGCTGCGCGTGTCGGCCCTCGAGCTGCGCATCGAGGCCGAGCTGGCACTCGGGCACCACGTGCGCCTCATCGCCGAGCTGCAGGGCCTCACGAGCGAGCATCCGCTCCGTGAGCGGCTGTGGGCGCAGCTGATGACGGCGCTCTACCGCGACGGGCGTCAGGCCGACGCGCTGGCGGCGTACCGGACCGCCCGCGCGCGGCTCGTCGAGGAGATCGGCATCGAGCCCGGGCCCGAGCTGAAGACCCTCGAGGCGCGGATCCTCGCGCAGGATCCCGACCTCACTCACCAGCGTGAGCCGACGGCACGCCCGGCGCGCGCCGTGCTCGCGGTCTGCACGGGCACGCACGCACCCGCCGTCATGGCCGAGCGGCTCGCGGCGGACTCGATGGCGGACGCCGTGGCGGTGGCGCTCGTGCACACGGTCGAAGGGCTCGAGGCTGCGACGGCGCGGCTCCGCGCCACGTCACCGTCGGCGCGCGTCGCCGCGTTCACGACCGACGACGCGGCCGCAGACACTGTCCGCCTGGCCGCCGAGCAGGACGCGGCGATCCTGCTGCTCTCGCTGGCCGATCCGGCGGAGCTCGACGCGCAGGCCGTGACAGTCCTGCGGGCGGCGCCCTGCGACGTGGCGCTGCTGGCCGGCGAAGAGGCGCCCGAGCGCGGCCTGGTGCTCGTGCCGTTCGCCGGGCACTCTCACGACTGGGCGGCGGCCGAGCTCGGCGCCTGGCTGGGCGGCGGCGCCGTGACGCTGGTCGGTGTGCGCGGCCGCGACGGCGCCCAGCGGGACGCCAGCCGCCTGCTGGCGAGCGCCTCGCTCGCGTTGCAGCGGGGCGTCGGCATTCGCGCGGACACGCGGCTGACCGGCGAGGGCGCCGGCGGCGTGCTCGAGGCGGCCACGGGAGCCGCGACGCTGGTCGTCGGACTGTCGGAGCGTTGGCAGAGCGAGGGGCTCGGCCAGGCCAGGACGCAGCTCGTCCGCGAGGCGCGGTGCCCCGTGGTGTTCGTGCGGCGTGGCGTGCGCCCGGGCGGCCTCGCACCGCCGGGCGCGCTGACGCGGTTCACCTGGTCTGCGGGGCCGTGATCAGCGCACCCACAGCTGGTCGAGCAACAGAACCACTGAGGGTGGTACTGATCGTTGCGGCTGCGGGGCGCAGGAGGTCGGTAGCGGGCGCCGCAGAGTGTGACGGCGGGGCTGTCGTGCCAGACCCAAGGCTGCGAAGCCACCGGTGCGCCGACGCTACCAGCGGTCGTTACGCCGGCGTTACGGCACATACCCGGCCGTCCTCGAGCCTGCGCCCATGCACAACGCCACCACCCAGATCAGGCGAACCGTCGCCCTCGCGGGTGCGCTCGCCGCCGTCGTCGCCCCCGGCGCCTCCGCGCGGGTCCCCGACGCCCCGCTCGTGTTCACCCCGTCGCCGACCGCCTCGCACCGCGCCGAGCCCACTGCCGCTGCACCCACGATGGCCGACATCGCGGCCCGCCGCGAGGCGCGCGCCATCAAGGCGTGGCACGCGGCCAACCCGGCGACCATCATCGAGGTGTCCGCGCCCGACGACGGCGGGTTCGACCTCGCGTCGGCCGGCATCGGCGCCGCCGTCCCGCTGACGCTGGTCCTGATCGAGGTCGCCGCCAGGTGGGTGCTGCGCCGCCGCCGCGACAGCGAGGTCCAGCACCAGCTCGCCTGACCCGACCCTGCCCCGCGGTCCCTTGGCTCAGTGCCTCTCAGCGGTTTAGGGTGCACCTGCGGCCTCGTGTCGTCTTTTCTCATGTCCACCGAACCCAGTCCCGGTGTCGGTTCCACGCTAGGCTCGTACCGCGTCGACGCCGAACTCGGGCAGGGCGGGATGGGGGTCGTCTACCGCGCCGAGGACCTGCGGCTCCGGCGCATGGTCGCCCTGAAGGTGCTGCGGGCGTCGCTGGCCGACGATGACGGCTATCGCGAGCGGTTCCTGCGCGAGTCGCGGCTGGCGGCGTCGATCGAGCACGCGGCGATCGTCCCGATCTACGAGGCGGGCGAGACGGACGGGCTGCTGTACATCGCGATGCGGTTCGTCGACGGCGTCGACCTGGCGGAGCTGCTGCGCCGGGAGGGGCCGCTGGCGCCCGAGCGGGCCGTGACGCTGGTCGGGCAACTGGGGAGCGCGCTGGACGCGGCGCACGCGCGCGGCCTGATCCACCGTGACGTCAAGCCCAGCAACGCCCTGATCGGGACCGACGGCGACGGCGAGCACGCGTACCTGGTCGACTTCGGGATCACGCAAGACACGGCGTCGCAACAGCGCCTGACCGCCACCGACCAGCTGGTGGGGACGCTGGACTACCTCGCGCCGGAGCGCATCCGCGGCGAGCCGGTCGACGGCCGAGCCGACATCTACGCGCTCGGCTGCGTGCTGTTCGAGTGCCTGACCGGGCAGCCGCCGTTCGTGCGCGCCTCAGAGGCGTCGGCGATCTACGCGCACCTCGAGGAGCAACCCCCGCGCGTGAGCGATCTGCGGCCGGATCTGCCCAAGGCGCTGGACGACGTCGTCGCACGCGCGCTGGCCAAGGACCGGGCCGACCGCTGGCAGACCGGCGCCGAGCTGCGGGCCGCCGCCCAGCGGGCGACTTCGTCCGGGGCGCCCGCGCGCGCCCGCCTGCGGCTCCGCGGCCGCCTCGCCGCCGCCGCCCTCGTCGCCCTCGCGGTCGCCGCGGGCGCAGCGCTGCTGTTCGGAGGCGACGACGGCACCGGGCTGGCCATCATCGACGCGAACACGGTCGGTGTGATCGACGCCGCCGGCGGCGGGATCATGGCCCAGTACAGCGTCGGCCGCGACCCGGGAGCGATCGCCGCCGGTGCCGGCTCGGTGTGGGTCGCCAACCGGCTGGACGGTACCGTCTCGCGGATCACCCGTGCCCGCCGGGAGGTGGTGCCGATCCCGGTCGGGGGCGAGCCGACCGGACTCGCCTATGGCGCCGGCTCGCTGTGGGTCGCGGACGGCCAGGGCCGCAAGGTCACCCAGCTCGACCCGCAGCAGAACAAGATCGTGCACCAGTACGAGGTCGGCAACGCCGCGGTCGCCGTCGCCGTCGGCTCCGGAGCGGTCTGGGTGGCATCCGCGGTCGACGCCACCGTCGCGCGGATCGACCTGACCAGCGGCAAGGTCTCGAAGCGAATCGAGGTCGGAGGGCGACCGTCGGCGCTGGCGGCCGGGGCAGGGGCGATCTGGGTCGCGAGCGAGGAGACCGCGAGCATCATCCGGCTCGACCCTCGATCGGGGACGCCGCTGGCCAGCGTCCCGGTGGGCAACGGACCGAGCGGCGTCGCCGTCGGCACCAACGCGGTCTGGGTGGCCAACCGGCGCGACGGGACCGTGTCCCGGATCGACCCCGACACCGACAAGGCGACGGACCTCGTGCCGGTCGGGCGCGAACCGCGCGCGATCGCCGTCGACCGGAACGGCGTCTGGGTGGCGAACGCCGGCGACGGAACCGTGATGCGGATCGACCCGCGCACGGGCCAGGTGACCAACACCGTCGACGTCAAGAGCCGGCCCGCCGCGCTGGCCATCGTCAACGGAGCGGTGTGGACCGCCGCGCTGGCGGCCCCCTCCACGCACCGCGGCGGCACCTTGCGCGCCACCATCGCCGATATTTTCGAAGGGACCGCCTACGCTTCCGACCCGGTGGACTTCGGCCCGACGGCGTACCTCGCCTACGACGGCCTGGTCGCCTACCGGCGGGCCGGCGGCTCGGCAGGCACGGCACTCGTGGCCAATCTCGCCAGCGACGTGCCCCAGCCGAGTCCCGACGGCCGGACGTATCGCTTCAGGTTGCGCCCGAACCTCCGCTTCTCCAACGGAGCGCCCGTCACGCCCGAGGACGTCCGCGTGTCGCTCGCGCGCCTGCTCGCCTTCGGCGATCCGGGATCGTACGACGACATGAGCGCCATTCCGGGAGCGGCGCGTTGCAAGGACGACCGCCTCCGGCCGCGCGCTCGCTTCGAACGCTGCGACCTCTCGGAAGGGGTCAAGACCGACGCGGCGACGAGGACGATCACCTTCCATCTGAGCAGGCGGGACAGCGACTTTCTGCACAAGCTCCACTCCCTGACCGTCGTACCGGCCGGGAGCCCGGCCAAGCTGGTGAACATGCCGGCGCTGCCGGGCACGGGCCCGTACATGATCAAGCGCTGGGACCCGCACCGGGGTGGGCTGCTGGTTCGCAACCCGCGCTTCCGCGCCTGGTCGCCCGACCGGCCCGACGGCTTCCCCGACCAGATCACCCTCCGGTTCCAGCGGCCCAAGGCCCAGATCGCCGCGGTCGAGGATGGCACGGCGGACATCGCCGTGTTCGACGGCCCTACCCGCTACGCCGCTCGCCTCAGGGCGCAGTACGGCGCACGGCTCCACACCGACCCGGCTCCAGGGACCGCGTACGCGTTCCTCAACGTCCTCACCCCACCGTTCGACGACGTCCGCGCCCGGCGAGCACTCAACTACGCCGTCGATCGCGGCCGGCTCGCCGAACTCGTCGGCACGAGCGAGACGCACAAGCCGACCTGCCAGATGCTGCCCCCGGGATTCCAGGGATACACGCCATCGTGTCCCTTCACCATCAACCCGAACCCCGCCGGAACCTGGACGGGTCCAGACCTGGCCAAGGCTCGCCGGCTCGTCGCCGCCTCCGGGACGCGCGGCATGACGGTCGAGTTCTGGGGCTCGCGCGAGTCCGATGCCTTCGGGCGCTACTTCCGCAAGGTTCTGCGCCAGATCGGCTATCGCGGCACCCTGCGGACCTACTCCGATCTCGGCCTGATCGGGGAGAACGCCGCCGGCGAGCCGCGGCCCCGACCGCAGATCGGGCTCTGGTTCTGGGCCGCGAACTCGCTCGCGCCCTTCACGTTCCTCCAGCCGCTGCTCTCGTGCTCGGGGGCCTTCAACTTCTCGCGCCAGTGCAAACCGGAGATCGACGCGCTCATGGAGCAGGCCGCCCGTGCACGCGGCCCCGAGGCGATCGAGCTGTGGCGCCGGGTCGAGACCGCGCTCGCAGCGGAGGCGGCGACCGTTCCGGTCGAGAACTGGTACACCACGGCCCTGGCCGCTGAGCGGGTCGGCAACTACCAGGCACACCCCCTCCGAGGCCCGCTGCTCGAACAGCTCTGGGTCAAATGAACCTCACCGTGGCGACCGCGCGCACCTCTCATCGACGAAGCAGAGCGCGCCGCATCGCCTTGCGCCGCTCACTACTGGACGAGCTGCATCCGCGGCAAAGCGAGCGCCTTGACGGACGCCAATCAGCCACTGCATCGAACGAGCAGCGAGCGCGGGGCGGCGCGGGAGCAACTCCCACCTCGCTCCTGCATCCGTGCAAAGCAGCAGTCACGGCGCGGCTATCGCCTTCCATGGCAGCGGCGCGGCAACGCATGGCATCGGTTTGGCATCGATGCGCGACAGGGTGCGGTTGGCATTGATGTTCAACCAAGGGAGTGGCAATGGCTGTGGAAAACGTCGTGGTCGTTCGGTTCGCCGAGCCGAGCAAGGCCTACCAGGCGCTGAGCGTGCTGAAGGAGTGCGACGCCGCCGACCGCATCGGGCTGGAGTCGGCGGCGGTCGTGGAGCGCACGCCGACCGGCGAGCTGCGCGTCCCGGAGAGCGCCGACAACGTCGGCCTCGTCGGCACGGCGAGCGGCTCGCTGATCGGGATGCTCCTCGGCGTCCTCGGCGGGCCCGTCGGCCTTCTTCTCGGCTGGGGCACCGGCGCCCTGATGGGCGGGGCGTTCGACCTCGATCGCGCCGAGACGTCCGATGAGGCGCTCACCGTTCTCGGCAGGGCGATTCCCCCGGAGTCGACCGCCGTGATCGCGAGCGTGGAGGAGCCGGTGGTCGAGGTGATCGACGGTGAGATGACCATGCTCGGAGGCGAGGTGACGCGGCGCCCGGCCGCCGAGGTGATGGACGAGCTCGAGGCGGCGCAGGAGGCCGCTGACGCCGCTGCGCGCGAAGCGCGCCGAACGGTGCGCGAGCAGCGCAAGGCCGAGCTGCGGGGCGACGTCGACGAGCGCGTGGGAAAGCTGAAGGAGAAGCTCCACGTCTCCTGACAACGCCAGCCCCCTGCCGGTGATCGAGACCCGCCGACCGCAAGGTCGACGGGTTTCGACGTTTCGGGGAGCCGGTGCACGCATGCAAGGGCCCTCGAGCGTGAGAGACTCGCCCGAGAAGGCAACGCGCGCGTATGCAGGAGCGGCTGGAGATCCGGCTTCTCGGCCCGTTCGAGGTTCTCGCGGGCGGGACGCTCGCGGACGTGGGCGGCTCGAAGCGTCAGGCCCTGCTCGCGATGCTCGCGCTGCGGCACGGCCGCGTCGGCCACGTCGACTGGCTCGTCGACGGGCTGTGGGGCGAGGAGCTCCCGGCCGCTCCCCGCAATGCGCTGCATCATCACATCGCCCGTCTTCGCGCCGCGCTGGGAGACGAGTCGATCGTCGGCTCACCCGACGGGTACGCGCTGAAGGGCGCGCGGGTCGATGCGATCCGGTTCGAGCAGCTGCTGGCGGAGACGCGCGCCGCGTTGCGCGACGGCGACGCCCCTGCCGCGGCGAACACGGTTGCGTCGGCGCTCGCCCTCTGGCGCGGACCCGCGCTGCAGGGTGTGCCTCGCACGGCGTGGTTCAGCGACGAGGCGCGCCGCCTCGAGGCGCTGCGCGTCGACGCGCTCGAGGAGCAGTTCGAGGTTGCGCTCGCGCTCGGAGAGCATCGGGAGCTCATCCCGGCGCTCCGCTCGGCGCTCGCGGACAATCCGTTCCGGGAGCGGCTGTGGGGGCAGCTGATGCTGGCCCTGTATCGCGGCGGCCGCCAGGCGGATGCGCTCGAGGCGTTCCAGGAGGCGCGGGGCGTGCTGGCCGACGAGCTGGGGCTCGAGCCGGGGCTCGAGCTGAGGCGCCTTCAGGAAGCGATCCTCACGCACGACGCGGCGATCGCCGCCGTCCCTGTCGACCGCAGGCGTCGTGGCAATCTCCCCGCGCCTTCGACGTCGTTCGTCGGCCGCAAGGACGAGCTGGCCCAGGTCGCGGGGCTGCTGCACGAGCACCGTCTCGTGACGCTCACCGGGCCGCCCGGCGTGGGCAAGAGCCGGCTCGCGGTCGAGACCGCGCGCTCGCTCGGGCGCGAGCTCCCGGACGGCGTCTGGCTTGTCGACTTCGCGCGCGCGGCTGGCGCGGGCGATGCCGTCCGGCTCCTTGCCCACGCCGTCGACGTGCGCGGCTCCGACCCTCTGGCACGCGTGACGTCGCGGCTTCGCGATGCCGGCGCACTCGTGGTTCTCGACGCGTGCGAGCACGTGCTCGACGAGGCAGCGCGGATCGCGGCGACGCTCCTTGCGGAGTGTCCCGCCGTGCGGGTCCTGGCGACCAGCCGCGCCGCGCTTCACGTCGCGAGCGAAGCGCGGGTCCCCGTCGCACCGCTCGTTGTTCCGGGCCGGAAGAGCGAGGGCGAGCGCTCCGCGGCTGTTGAGCTCTTCCTCGAGCGGGCGCGGTCGGCAAGGCCCGGATTCGAAGCGGACGCCGAGGCCGTCGGCCTCGCGGCGGAGATCGTGCGGCAGGTGGATGGACTGCCGCTCGCGATCGAGCTCGCCGCTGCGCGCGTGAACGTGCTCGGGCTGGCGGAGATCATGTCCATCCTCGAGCGCCGCGCGGCGCTGCTGCGCGACAGCCCGGCAGCGGACCCGGGTCGCATCGCGCTGCAGGGGCTCGTGGAATGGAGCTACGAGCTCTGTCACGGGGATGAGAAGACGCTGCTTCAGCAGCTCGCCGTCCATCGCGGCGGCGCGTCCCTGGCCTCACTCGGCGCGCTGGCCGCGAGGCACGGCATCAACGAGGCGACCGTCGCCTATCTCATTGCCGCCCTGGTCGACAAGTCGATCGTGTCGGCCTCGTTCTCGGGCGGCGCCGCCCGGTACGACATGCTCGACTCCGTCCGCGAGTACGTCCTCGACCGTCTCGCCCAGAGCGGCGAGCTCGCCGCCACCCGCGGCGCGCACGCCGAGTACTTCGCGACCCTGGCCGAGGGGGCGCGCGGCGAGCTGCGCGGGCCGGAATGGCTGCGGTGGGAACGCCGCCTGGAGCTCGAGAACGACAACCTCTGGGCTGCGCTCGCGCATGCTCGCGACGCGCCCGACCCCGCCGTCGCGATTCGGCTCGGGACCCTGGCGTGGTACTTCGGCCTGGCCGAGCGCGTCTCCGAAGGACGGCGCTTCCTCGATCTCGCGCTGTCTGCGACGCGCGACGACGCTCCAGTCGAGTTGCGGATCGAGCTGCTGGCCGGCCTTTGCTACCTCGCGGCCGAAGAGCTCGATCTCGACCCGGCGCTCGCAGCCGGCAAGCGCGCGCTCTCGCTTGCCGCGACCGGCGCGGCACCACGACAGCTGGGGCTCGCGCAGTTGACGCTCGCGCTCGCCCTTTCGCAATCCGGGGACGGGGAGCGAGCCGACGCAATGGCGCAGAGCGCGTCGGCCACGCTCGAGGCGGCGGGCGACGACTGGGGCGTTGCGGCGAGCAGCATCATCCGCGCGACGGGTGCGGCGCGCGCCGGCGACGTCCCCACCGTCGCCGAGATGGCCGCGGCGATCGGCCATCATTCGGACGCGATCGGCTACGACGCGTTTCGCGTTCCGGGGCTCCTGCTGGAGGCGTGGGTCGCCGAGCGACGGCAGGACGGCGCAGGCGCGGTGGAGGGGTACCGGAGCGCGCTCGAGCTCGCTGGGCGCGTCGGGTTCGGCGACCACGCGGCGTTCGCCCTCGCCGGACTCGGGTCGAACGTGCTCACGCGTGGAGATCTGGGCGAGGCCGAGGAGCTCCAGCGGCAGGCACTTGCCACGGCTGAAGCGGCCCGAGCACCGTGGGTGGCGGCCCATGTCCGCGTCCAGCTCGCGCGCTGCGGTGCGGCGGCCGGCGACGTGGACGGCGCCGAACGGCTGGACCGCCAGGTGCTCGAGTGGTCGCAGACGCAGCGGCCGCGCCAGGCGCGCGAGAGCCTCTTCCTCGCACTCGCCGGCAGCCCGGCCACAGCGGCGCTGCTCGGGCTCGCCGAGATCGCGCAGGCCCGCGGCGACACCGCCGCGGCGGACGATCTCCGCGGGCGCGCCGGCCTCGCGCTCAGCTGAGCTGGCAGAAGCGCCCGCGCGCCTGGCAGAGCGTTGGCATCGCCGTCCCCGAGCCTTCGTGCGGTCAGATAACCCACGGACAGGAGGCTCGAATTGAGCACCACCACGATCGACGACCAGCTTGCGGAGGTCCGCCGCCGGATCGACCGGCTGCAGGCGTGCGCGCAGGCCGGTGCCGCCGGCGACGCGCAGCAGCGGATTCGGCGGCACCTCGACGCACTGCACCAGGAGGAGGCATCCGTCCGCGCCGCGGCCCGCGATGCTCCCGACGAGGTCGAGGAACAGCTCGCGCAGCTCACAACGAGGCTCGACGCCGCCGAGCATGCGCTGACCGCGGACCTCTCCGACGATTGGGCGACGTTCGCTGCCGCCGTGGAGGAGGAGCTCCGCAGCTGGGACACCTACCTCGAGCGGCTGCAGACGAGCGTCGCTTCGAAGGCCTGGAAGGCGCGCGAGCAGGCCGAGACGGCGATCGGCGACGTCCGCAGCCGCCGCATCGCCGTCGAGGAGCGCCTGGCACAGGCATGCGACGGCGGCGGTGACGGCGGGCACGAGCAGCGCGTACGCGTCACCGCGGCTCGCGACGAGCTCGCACAGAAGGCCCACCAACTGTCCACGAAGTTCAACTGAAGAGGAGCACAGACATGAATCCGGAAACGCAGGTGCAGGAGGGCGAGCGGACGCTCGCTCATATCTGGAAGGCCACGGCGTTGCGCGGCGTGCTGGCGATCGCGTTCGCCATCGTCATCCTCATCTGGCCGAACATCGGCCTGACCGCGCTGATCGCGCTGTTCGGCGCGTACGCGCTTGTCTCAGGTCTCACGACGATCGGAGGTGCGTTCAGCCTCCCAGTCCGACGCGAACGGCGGGCCTGGCTCGTCTTCGAAGGCCTGCTCGGCATTGCCGTCGGCGTCGTCGTCCTGGTCTGGCCCGACCTCTCGGCGCTGGGGCTGCTCTACGCCATCGCCGCGTGGGCGATCGCCGTCGGCATCTTCGAGATCGCCCTCGCGTTCGCCATCCCGCTCAGCGGCGGACGGTCGCTGCTGCTCGTGCTGAGCGGCATGCTCTCGGTCGCGTTCGGCGTGGTCATGTTCGCCCACCCCGGCGCGGGAGCAGTGGCCCTGCTGGCGCTCATCGCAGCGTTCGCGCTCGTGACCGGCGCCATGCAGATCGCATTCGCGCTCGAGCTCAGGCGCGTCGTCGTCGAGCTGGACGATCACGTCCGGCCGCCCGCGACGGCGAAGCCCGTGACGCACGGCTGAGGGGCGGCAGGAGAGTGATGCAGCGAGCAGAGTCCGGCGCGGCGCGCGTGCGCCGCGCCGGCCTACCCGAGCCAAATCCGGCGCTCGTCCGGCACGCCCAACTGCGCGCCCAGAGCGTGCAGAACCAAATCGCGGATCGGATCACGGCGTTCGCCGGGTCGATGCGGTTCGTCTACATCCACATCATCTGGTTCGGCTGCTGGATCGGATTCGGCGTTGAGAAGTACCCGTACGGCCTGCTGACGATGATCGTGTCGCTCGAGGCGATCTTCCTCTCGACCTTCGTGATGATCAGCCAGAACCGGGCCGATGCGAAGCGTCAGGCGATCGCCGACCAGGAGTGGCAGACCGTCAAGGAAGAGGACACGCAAAACCAGGAACTGCTTGATCTCTCGCATCAGATCCTTGACGTGACGAAGGCGATCCACGCCGGCACAGCGCCGGGACCGGCCGAGAGATAGACGGCCCGTGGTCGTCCCAGGCCGCGCGCCCCTACTTCAGCAGCCGCGACAGCCGCCGGTCCTTCAGCACGCGCCCGCCCGTCTGGTCGTGCGGGCAGTAGCACATGACGTAGTCCTCGTAGTGGACGGCCTCGATCGTCGTGCCGCAGCGCGGGCACGGCTCGCCCTGGTGGCGGTGGACCTCGAGGGGCATCGGCAGCTTGTCGGGGATCGGCAGCTCGACGACGCGCTCGTAGTGCCCGATCGCGCCGTCCAGGCGGTCGATGCTCGCCTCGCGCAGCGCGTCGGCCTCGTCGTCGTCGAGGTCGTCGGCGCGCTTGAAGGGCGACAGCTCCGCCGTCCACAGGATCTCGTCGACCCACGAGCGTCCGATGCCGGCGATCACGTGCTGGTCGCGCAGGACCGCGTGCAGCGGGCGCGCGCCCTGACCGGCGAGGAGGTCGCGCAGCGGCGGCGGATCGGGCCATGCCTCGGGCCCGAGGCCGGCGATCGCGTCGTCGGCCTCGACGTCCTCCGAGCGCAAGACCTTCACCCACGCCCGTTGCTTGGTGCCGAACTCGCGCAGGCGCAGCTCACGCCCGTCGTCGAGGCGCACGAGCAGGCGCGACGTCCGATCGCGCAGCGAGGCGCGCTTGTCGAAGAGCTGCAGGCGCCCGGCCGACATGAGGTGCACGAGCAGCGCCAGGTCGCCGGCGATGTCGACCACGAGGTGCTTGCCGCGCCGGCGCACGCCGGCGACCGCCGCGCCCGCGATCGCCTGCAGCGGCGGGTCGAACGTCTTCAGCGCGTTGATGCCCGGCGCGAGGGCCGACTCGATGACGGCGCCGCGTAGCGCCGCGTCGAGACGACGGGCGGTGATCTCGACCTCGGGCAGCTCCGGCACAGCTGCCCATGGTACGGGGCGTCAGACCACGCGCAGCAGCGCGTTGACGACGCGCGGATCGAACTGCATCCCGGCGCCGGCACGGAGCCGCCGCAGCGCCTCGCGGCGCGGTAGCGGCTTGCGATAGGCGCGCTCGCTGGTCATCGCGTCAAAGGCGTCGACGACGGTCACGATCCGCGCCGTCAGCGGGATCTCCTCGCCCGCGAGGCCATCGGGGTAGCCCGAGCCGTCCCAGGCCTCGTGCGTCGCGCGCACCGCGGGCGCCAGGTGCTCGAGGCCCGCGATCCCGGCGAGCAGCTCCTCACCCTCGATCGTGTGGCGGCGCATGCGCTCGCGCCGGCGCTCGTCGAGCGGCCCCGGCCAGTCGAGGATGTCCGGTTCGACCGCGAGCTTGCCGACGTCGTGGAGCACCGCGACGAGCTCGACCTCGGTCGCGTCGAGCGGATCGAGCCGCAGCGTCTCGGCCACGACGCGCGCATGGGCGGCGAGGCGGTGGCTGTGGTCAGCGGTCGGCGCGTGGTGCTCGCGAAGCTCGTGCGCCAGGGTCTCGACCGCCTGCGCCATCCATGGTGCATCGGCCGGCATCGTCATTTGCCCTGCCATGGACCGTGAAACGATGACAAATCCGGTGCGTCGGGGCGTTAAGCGGCCGATGAGCGGCAGTGGACGACCGGCGAGCGGTGCAGATCTCCTTGCGAGCACTCCGTCGGGTTCGAGCGCGAACATCGCTCTCCTTCCGCCCTACGACGCGATCCGCTCGAGTTCGCGCGGGCGCAGCAGCACGATCAGCTCCCCACGCGTGCCGTCGAGGCGCACCGCGGCGATGCCGCCCTTCTTCATGTCGATGCCCCCTCCGGTCAGGTCGTAGACGACCTGGGAGAAGTCCGGCTCGTGGCCGACCACCAGCACGCGCTGGCCGGGGCCGGCGGCGGCGAGCAGCTCGAGCGCGGCCTCGCCGTCGAAGCCCGAGGCCAGCGCAGCGTGCTCGATCGGCTCGATCCCGAGCGCCTCGCAGGCCAGCACAGCGGTCTCGCGGGCGCGGACCTTGGGGCTCGTGAAGGCGAGGTGGACCTGGAGCTTGAGCGCGGCCAGGGCGCGGCCGGCCACGCGGCTCTGCTCGCCCCCGCGATCGGTGAGCTGGCGGTCCTCGTCGGGGGCGGCATCGTGAGGCTCGGCCTCGCCGTGCCGCAGGAGCCAGAGCTGCTGCGTCATCCAGGCGCGCAGGCTACTCGGGCGCGCTAGCCCGTGTACGCGCGCGTCGGCGACCCGCGGAACGTCGTGCCGTCCGGTGCCTTCCAGACCAGGCGCCACTCGCGATCCTTGACGAACGCACCGGACTTCGTGAAGTAGCCGCGCGCGTCGGTCTGCTCCGTGGTCAGCGTGTGCCACGGGCCGCTCTTGCCGTGGATCTCGATGGTCACCGTCATCACGCCGGTGGCCGGTCGCACGAGGCCCCACAGCGACACGCGCTTGGTGCCCGATCGCCTGACCGACAGCGGCAGCCGGAAGCCGTCGTAGGAGGGCTTGGGCTTGCCGCCCGCCGTGAACAGCCCGGTCTGGAAGCCGGAGTAGCGCTCGAACGACGGGGCGCCCTTGACCGGCAGGTCGTCGCGCAGGAGGTACTGCGAGAAGGCGACGACGCGCGGGTTGTCATAGGCGATGCGCTCGGACATCGCGCGGTACTCGGCCTGGCGCTGCAGGCTGACGCCGCGAATCGGGTCGGGGGTGCTCTCGATGCCGAACTCGGTCAGGTAGATCGGCAGGTTGGGGGTCACGGCGCCCGCGCGCGCCGCGCGATCGAGCGCAGCGGGCAGGCGCGAGAGCACGCCGATGGTGACGTCGTTGGGCTGCTTGGGATGGAAGGTCGGGCCCTCGCCGGTCGTGTACGCGTGGTGGGCGTAGCCGGACGCGGTGACCTTCGCGCAGCCCTGCGAGGCCTTGTGGTAGTGCGAGTCCAGGCAGAGCACGCCGCGCAGGAAGGTCAGCGGCGCCACGACCTTGCCGGTCCCGCGCGGCGAGGTCTCGCCGAGCAGCACGCGCGCGTCGCCGTGGCCGGCGTTGCGCAGGCCGCGCTGCGCCGCGAAGTAGAGGTTGCGGTAGATGCGCGGCGACAGCGGCGTCTTGTGGGGCGAGTACTGCGGCAGCAGGAACTGCGGCTGGTTGGGCTCGTTCCAGATGCTCCACGTGTCGACCTTCGAGCCGTAGTGCGCGGCCACCGCCTGCACGAACTTGCGGAACTCGTTGGGGCTGGGGCGCGTCACCGTGTCGCGCGCGCCGTTGGTGGCCCAGCGCGGAACGGGGCCCGAGACCGTGAGCAGCAGGCTCCAGCCGCGCGCCTTGATGCCGTCGACGACCGCGTCGTAGGCGCCCCAGTTGTAGCTCGACGGAGAGGTCTCGTCGAAGCTCGGCTTGATGCGCGAGTCGGGCTGCGGTGCCACGTCGTGCCAGTAGAGGACGAGGCGCATCGAGTGCACGCCGAGCGCGGCGATGTCGTTGAAGGCCTGCTCGCGCGTCGCGGCGTCCTTGAGGTCGCGTGGGGCCTCGAAGGTCATCGTCTGCGTCTTGGACGCGTGCGCGGTCGCCGGCACGAGGAAGGCGAGCAGGGCGCACGCTGACGCGATGAGAGTTCGGGGACGTCGCATGAGGATCAGCACCGTGGGACAGGAACCGCCCCAATACCCGAAAGGTTGTGGTCGCAGTCCGTGCGCGGGGGCGATCGCGGCGCTTGTGACACCGTAGCACTAGGGTTTCGCGCTCGTGAGCACGCAGGTCGCACCGGACGACGTCGTCCGCACGCACGCCGAGGGCGAGGCGAACGAGCGCGAGCCGCTGCTCGTCCTCGACCCGCTGATCGCGTTCCTCGACGCGCAGGGACTCGGCGACGGCGACGTCGAGATCGCGCCGCTCGGCGACGGGCACTCGAACGTCACCTACCTGGTGCGTCGCGACGGCACCGAGGTCGTGCTGCGCCGCCCGCCGCGCGGCCCGCTGCCGCCCAGCGCGCACGACGTGCTGCGCGAGGCGCGCGTGCTCGCCGCGCTGGCCGGGCGCGCGCGCGTGCCGGCGGTGCTCGCCGTGTGCGACGACCCGGCGGTGATCGGCGCGCCGTTCTACGTCATGGAGAGGATCGAGGGCCACGTCGTGACGAGCGCGATGCCGGACGCGCTCGACACGCGCGAGGACCGCCGCCGCATGGGCTCAGACCTCGTCGACGCGCTCGTCGAGGTCCACGCGGTCGACTGGCGCGCGGCAGGCCTCGAGGGCTTCGGCAAGCCGACGGGCTACCTCGAGCGCCAGCTGCGGCGCTTCCTCGGGCTGTGGGAGCACAACCGCACGCGCGAGATCCAGGCGGTCGAGTCGGTCGGCGAGTGGCTTCGCTGCAACCTGCCCGAATCCGGCCCGGCGACGATCGTGCACGGCGACTACCGCCTCGGCAACACGATGTTCGGCCTCGACGCGCCGGCGCGCCTCGTCGCGATCTTCGACTGGGAGATGGCGACGATCGGCGATCCGCTCGCCGACCTCGGCTACCTGTGCACGCTGTGGGTCGATCGCAACGACCCGACCGGGAACATGTTCGAGCTCTCGGGCGTCACGCGCGAGGACGGCTTCCCGCTGCGCGAGGAGCTCATCGCCCGCTACGAGGAGCGCTCGGGCCGCTCGATGACCGACATCCGCTGGTACCGCACGCTCGCGCTGTGGAAGTCGATCGTCTTCATGGAGGGCAACTACAAGCGCGCCGTCCAGGGGAGCACCGACGATCCGTACCTGAAGGGGTTCGGCGAGGGCGTCATCCAGCTCGCGCAGCGCGCGGAGGCGCTGGCGCGTGGCGGGTGAGCGCAGCGCCGTCCTGCTCGACTGGGGCGGCGTGATGACGAGCAGCCCGTTCGGCTCGTTCGCGGCGTTCTGCGAGGCGGAGGGTCTCGACCCCCACGCGCTGCGCGAGCTGTTCCGCGGCGATCGCGACGCACGGGCACTGCTCATCGACTTCGAGTGCGGGCGCGTCGACGAGGCTGAGTTCGAGCCGCGCCTGGCGGCGGCGCTCGGCGTCGGCTGGCACGAGGGGCTGGTCGACCGCCTGTTCGACGCCTCGCTCGTCGACGACGCGATGGTCGACGGCGTCCGCGCGCTGCACGACCGCGGCGTGCGCACGGCGATGGTCTCCAACTCGTGGGGCACGCGCCGCTACCCGCGCGACCTGCTCGCCGAGCTCTTCGACGGCATCGTCATCTCCGGCGAGGAGGGCTTCCGCAAGCCCGATCCGCGGATGTACGCGCTGGGCGCCGAGCGGATCGGCATGGAGCCCGCGCAGTGCGTCTTCGTCGACGACCTGGCGTTCAACCTCGATCCCGCGCGCGAGCTCGGGATGGCGGTCGTGCACCACACCGGAGCTGCGACGACGTTGGCGGAGCTGGAGCGGCTCGTCGGCTAGCGGCGCCGCGCGACGAGGCACCGACGGGAAGGAGTCCGTGGTGGCGCGGGCGCGGGCGGCCTGCCGCGGGTGTGCGTGTTTCACAACACCTTCGCCGCGGCTCGATGGGCCTCACGAGTGCGGGCAAAGACCGGACACGGTGTCCCCCATCACCCGCACGCTCGCGCCACCCGGAGCCCCGATCACCGCCGCCGTGCTGTAGTGGCAGCTCCGCGCGCTCATTCGGTGCGTGCGCAGCAGGCCGCCCCCGCCGCGGCCGACGAGCTGCAGCGTCGCCTCGCGCAGGCCGCCCGGAAGGCCGGTCACGGTCAGGAAGCGGCGGGCGCCGGGGTGCAGCACCACGCGCAGGGCGCCGCGCGCAAGCAGCGTCGTGCCGGTGCGCGGCACGCGCAGGGTGTAGGTGCGGCCGGCCTGCAGCGTGCCCGCCACCAGCCCGCGCGCCGCGGCCGGGATCCGCGCCGAGACGCCGTCGCCGAGGAACGCGAACGAGCGCATCGCCGGGCCGTCGCCGCCCTCGAACGCCGACGCGGCGTAGAGGACCGAGCCGTGCGTCGAGCCGCTGCGCCGGCGGATCGTCTCGTCGACGAAGGCGTTGGCCGACGCGGGCTGGCAGTCGGTCGCCGTCAGCGCGAAGGTCGTCGAGACGGGCGCGCCGCCGCCGGCCGGCGTCACGGCGACGGTGATCTGGTGATCGCCGGCGGGCATGCGGCGATCGGAGCCCGAGACGCCCTTCCACTCGAAGGGCGGCTTCGGATCGGTGCGCACGACCTTGCCGTCGAGCGCCCAGGTCACCTGGGCGACGCCGGCCGGCGCGCCACCGCGGCCGGGCTTCCCCACGGCGAAGTCGAAGAACAGGCGGTTGCGGGCGAGCAGGCCGCCGTAGGGGTCGCGGGCGACCACCTTCGAGCCGTCGGGCAGCGTGAGCGGGTGCTCGACGGCGCCGTGCGGCGCGTAGAGCGGGCAGTCGGGCGGCTGCGGGCCGGCGGCGGCGGCGCCGGCCGGCGCGAGCGCCGCGAAGCCGAGGGCGAGGACGAGGACGAGCATGGACCGGAGGCGGGGCATGCCCCCTCAACGGTCGCTCGGTGCAGAGGGTTACGCGTCGCGCAGCGCGGCGAGGTCCTCGTCCTCGGCCGCCCACGCGCGCGTGCGCTCGTCGCCGGCGAACGCGATGTCCAGCGACGCGCGCGCCTCGTCGAGGCGCCCGGCCAGGGCGTGGAAGCAGGCGAGCTGGTAGTGGATCATCGGGTTCTCGGGCCAGTCGCGCAGGCCCTCGCCGGCGATCGCCACCGCGCCGTCGTAGTCCCCGGCGTCGTAGGCCGGCTGGGCCGCGTAGTAGTGCTCGAACGGCGACACCGGCAGCGCGGCGCCCGGCTTGCCGCCGATGGCGAGCACGCTCGTGCCCGCCTCGGCCGCCACCGCCGAGCGCATCGTGCCGACGTCGACGAGCAGGCACGTGCCAGCCGGCGCGTCGTGCTCCTCGCCGTCGACGGTGAACGTCGCGCGCCCCTCGAGCACCAGGTAGAGCTCCTCGTGCGGGTCGCCGGCGCCCGAGGTCGTCTCGTCGTGGCGCTCGATCAGCTCGTCGCCCGCCGCGGCCGCGCTCCACACCGCAAGGCTGAAGCCGGTCGCGCCGAGGACGCGCCGCAGCGGCAGCCACGTCAGCTCGCCGACGCGGATGCGCTCGATCTCGTTCAGGTTGGCGAGCCGGAAGGCGACGAGCCCGATTCTATGCGCCGCCGCAGCTCGGCCCCACGGCCGGCGGCGACCGCCCGCGCCGCGCGCGTCGGGCTGAGCTCGACCCCGCGCGCCGCGGCCAGGTCGAGCAGCTCCTGGCGCTCCTCGCCCTCGCGGGCCGCCCGCGCGAAGAGCCAGCCGAACAGCAGCAGCGTGAGGATCGATCCCTCGACCATCATGATCGCGCCCGCGGCGTTCTGGTCGGCCCCCGGCGAGATCCCGTGCGCGCGCTCGCCGGCCGCGTAGACCTTGAAGAAGACGTGCCCGCCGAACACGAAGACGTTGCCCAGGACGGCGCCGGTCAGCCGCACGGCGATGATGTAGAAGAGCCGCGCGAGGTTGCCGAACCAGGCCGGCTTGGGCAGCGGGCCCAAGAGCGCCATCCACATGTTGAAGCCGAAGGCGACGAAGCCGAAGTGCTGCAGCGCGTGCACGACGTCGTGGCGCACCGCGGCCTCGTGGAAGAACGGCACGTGCCAGAGGTAGAGGTTGACCGCCCACAGCGGGAAGGCGACCAACGGGTGGGCGAGCACGCGCAGGCGATCGAAGAAGCGGATGCGCAGCACCGGCGCCAGCACCGGGCCGGTGATCCCGAGCACGAGCAGCAGCGTGCCGAGGTCGCCGATGACCAGGTGCTCGGCCATGTGCGCCCAGAAGAGCTCGTCGCTGAGCGAGCCCATCGAGGTCAGCGTCACCACGATCAGGCACAGCCCGCCCAGGAAGCAGGCCCGCCGCCAGCCCGGCACCGCGCGCGACGTGCCCGCCAGGTGGTGCGCGCGCAGCGCGTAGAGGATGCCCGCGACCGTCGCGGGCGCGAGCTGGAGGGCGACCTCCATGGACGCAACTTAGCCCGCGGCGATCATCGCCACACCCGCCAGCGCGGCGACCACCCCCGCCTGCTGCACGCGCCGGATGCGCTCGCCCAGGAACGTGCGCGCGAGGAGGACGGTCATCACCGGATACAGCGAGCCGACCACCGCGACGATGCTCAGCGCCCCCTTCGTGTTGGCCAGCGCGTAGAGAGCCGTCGCGCCGCAGTCGAGCGTCCCGGCGAGCACGAGCAGCCGCGTGATCTGCGGCGCCGGGAACGCCATCCGCCGCTGCCACGCGATCGCCGCGAGGATCGGCACGGGCACGATCCGCGACAGCACGAGCAGCCACAGCACCGAGTCGTCGGCGGCGGCGTCGGACAGGATGAAGTACGAGCCGAAGCCGAGCGCGGCGACGAGCGCGAGCGCCACGCTGAGCGTGCCGGCGGCGCCGCGCTCGGCGTCCTCGTGGCGCTCGCGCGAGGCGAGCACGACGCCGCAGACCGTCACCGCCAGGCCGAGCGCGACGACCGTCGAGACGCTGTCGCCCGTCGCGATGCCGACCACGACGGGCAGCGACACGCCGGTGGCGCTGATCGGCGCGACGATGCTCATCGTGCCGATGGCCAGCGCGCGGTAGAAGCACCCGAGCGCGATCACTCCCGCGATCCCGGCCACCACCGCCAACACCGCCGCGCGCGTTCCCGGCAGCGGCTCGCCGGTGGCGAGGATGACCACGAGCACGAGCAGGAGGCCCGTGCCCTCGACCAGACACAGCACCAGGGCGACGGGGACGCGCTTGGCCTGCAGGCCGCCGAGGAAGTCCGCGACGCCCCAGCAGCTCGAGGCGGCGAGGGCGAGCGCGACGGCGAGCATGCGCGGGCCATCCTCCCACGGCCGCCCGGGGCCCCGCCGCGCGGTGGAGGGGTCGCGACGGGGCCCTACGGCTTAGTGCACGCGCTCCGCGCGCCGGACCGCTACTTCAGCGACGTGAAGTCGAGGTCCCAACTCGTGGAGTACTGGTTGACCACACCGCGGACGTTGGACGACTCGACGGTGGGGATCTTGTCCCAGAGGTAGACGATGCCCGGCGCCTGCGCCGTGACCATGTCGTCGATCTTGGCCCATGCCGTGGTGCGCTCCGGCCCGGCCGGGAGCACCGCCGCCTTGGCCATCGCGTCGTTGATGGCCGGGACGTTGAGCTGCGTCCAGTTGGAGTTGTTCTGGGGGATGATGTTCTTGCCGTTGAAGACGGCGTCGAGCACCGCCTGCGGGTCGTTGAAGTCCTTGAACCAGCCGACGTTCGGGCAGATGGCGATCTTCTGCGCCGGCACGTTGCAGAACTTCGTGTACAGCGTGTCCTGCGGGACGGTGCGGAACTTGATCTTGAAGCCGAGCTTCTCGAACTGCGCCTGCGCGACCTGGGCGGTCTTCTTGCCGGGGTCGGCGTTCGACGCGACCATCAGCAGCGGCGTCCCGTCCGTCCACATCCCGTTGGCGTCGATCGGGAGGCTCGGGTCCTCCTTCTTCGCGGCCAGCATGTACTTCTTGGCCAGCGCCGTGTCGCCGCCCGGGTTGGCCATGAAGTCGAGGGCCGGGCCCTTGGCTCCGCCGGCCTCTTCGAAGCCGGGGAAGTCGAACGGCAGGTAGTGCGTGGCCAGCTCACCCGCCGAGTCGCCGCCGCGCGTGAGCTGCAGAGCCTTGCGGTCGGAGGCCGCCACCACGGCCTTGCGGACGTTGAGGTTGTCGAACGGCTTGATCGTCGAGTTCATCGAGATGAAGCGGTAGCCGCCGCCCGGGATGAACGCGATCTGGTCCTTGTTCTGCGAGACCGCCTGCTTGATGACCGGGGCTGGCGTGGTCCCGTCGCCCTGCACGAGGCCCTGGCCCTTGAGGACCCGCCGCGCCGACGAGACGGCGTCGTCGTTGCCCTCCTCGATGGTGATCGAGTCCAGGTAGGCCGGGCGGTAGTCGGTCTTCGGATCCCAGTTGGGGTTGCGCACGAGCTGGATGCTCTTGCCCGGCTGGCGCCCGACGAGCTTGCCCGAGCTGTCGTTCTTGTACATGTACGGGCCGGTGAAGGCGACGTACTGGTCGTAGCTCGACGGCGACTTGGCGTCGAACTTCTTGGCGTACTCCTCCGGCACCGGCGTCGAGATCGGCATCGCCAACGCCTGCGAGATCAGGGCGGCGCTCGGCGACTTCAGCTTGAAGACGATCGTCGAGTCGTCGGGGGTCTCGATGCCCGAGATGTCGGGGATGTCGTTCGTCGGCTTCGACGGGGCACCGACGATGTCGGTGAAGTAGACGGTCGCGTACGGCGAGGGCACGTGCGTGCTGAACGCGCGCTCGAAGCCGTACTTGATGTCCTTGGAGGTGATCTCGCGGTTGACCGGCGGGGCGAACTTGATGCCCTTCTTCAGCTTGACGGTGATCGCCTTCTGGTCAGAGGAGACCTCCGGCGGGCCCGTGGCGATGTCGGGCCGCGGCTTCTCGATGTCGCCTGGGCCATAGGAGTACAGGGTCCGATTGACCACGTAGTGGATCATGTAGCCGAACGAGTAGTACGTCTGGCCTGGATCGACGTAGTCGACGTCACCGGCCGCCAGTGCGGTCAGGTGGCCGCCCTTCTTGCCCTCGCCGGGCGCAGCGCCGTTGAACGGCGTGCCGGCGGACTTCGACGTGGTGGAGCTCTTGTTGCCGGAACCCGAGTCGCTGCCGCAGGCAGCGACGCCCAGCGCGATGCCGGCAGCGACCACTGCCGGCAGAAGACGTCGTATGTGCACCTGATCCCTCCTCAGGGGTGTGGTAATGGCCGCAACCCTGCCCGAGGAGCCGTAAAACCTGCGTGAGTAAAGGCGAGGTGATTAAAGGTGAAGTAACGGCGCGTCAGACGCGCGCGGGCGCGCTGGCGACCTGCTCGGCGGCGGCCGTCGACGCCAGCGGCAGCGACACCGTCACCTCGAGGCCGCCCTCGCGACGCGCGAGCACCGCGACGCGCCCTCCGTGGGACTGCGCGACGGCCCGCACGACGGCCAGGCCGAGGCCGTAGCCGCCCGTCGATCGCGAGCGCGAGGACTCCAGGCGGCGGAAGGGCTCGAGCAGCCCCTCCACGTCGGCCGGGTCGATGCGCGCGCCGGGGTTGGCGACGTGCAGCGTCGCCTCGCCGCGCTCGACGCCGGTGCGCACGCGCACCCAGCCGACGGCGGCGTTGTAGCGCACGGCGTTCTCGACGAGGTTCTCGGCCAGGCGCTCGAGCAGCACCGGATCGCCCATGACCGGCGCGGGCGCGAGCGTCGCCTCGAGCTGCAGCGCGCCGTCGGCGAACGCCTCGCGCTGCAGCGCGGGCGCCACGACGTCGGCGAGGTCGGCCGGGCGCGCCTGCACCATCCCGCCCTCGCTGGAGGCCAGCGCGAGCAGCGACGCGATCAGGCGCTCCATCCGCTCGTTGGCGTCGCGGACGACGAGCGCCATCGAGCGCAGCTCGCCGGCGTCGGCCTCGGGGTCGTCGAGCGTCACGTCGAGCTCGGTGCGCACGATGGCCAGCGGGGTGCGCAGCTCGTGCGACGCGTTGGCCACGAAGCGCCGCTGGCTCTCGAACGCGGCCTCCAGCCGCTCGAGCATCGAGTCGAAGGTGTCGGCCAGCTCGCGCAGCTCGTCGCGCGGGCCGTCGAGCGCGATGCGCGCGTCGAGCGTGCGATCGGAGATCGAGCGCGCGGTCGAGGTGATGCGGCTGATCGGGCGCAGCGCGCGGCCGGCGACCATCCAGCCCGCGACGACCGAGGCGAGGGTGACCAGCAGCAGCGCGCCGCCGAAGGCCAGCAGCACCCGGCGCAGCGCGCGGTCGTTGGCCGCGTGGACCTGGGTGGCGTAGGCGTTGCGCGCGTGGACGTAGGCGTCGCGCTCGTCGCGCGACAGCGTGCGCACCTGGCTCGTGTTCTCGGTCGGCAGACCCGGCGCGATCTTGAGGCGGAAGGCGGGCGCGCCGGACTTCACCGGCGCGAACTCCTCCACCGCGACGTGGACCTTGCCCTGCTCGTTGCGGAACTCGTGGCGCACCACGGCGTAGGAGACCGCCAGCAGGACGGTCCCCATCGCGATGAAGATGGTCGCGTACCACGCCGTGAGGCGCAGGCGAATGGAGGGGCGCGGCAGGCGCACGGCTGCTAGGCCAGACGGTAGCCGGTGCCGATGACCGTCTCGATCACCGCGGGCATGCCGAGCTTGCGGCGCAGGTTCATGACCGTCACGCGGACCGTGTTGGTGAACGGGTCGACGTGCTCGTCCCAGACGCGCTCGAGCAGCGTCTCGGGGCTGACGACGGTGCCCTCGGCGCGCAGCAGGACGTGCAGCACGCCGAACTCCTTGGGGCTGAGCGTCACCGCGCGCCCGTCACGCGTGACCTCGTGGCGCGCGGGGTCCAGCCGGATGCCCGAGCGCTCGAGGACCGGCTTCTGGGGCACGGAGTGGCGGCGCTGCAGCGCGTGCAGGCGCGCGACGACCTCGGCGAAGGCGAAGGGCTTCGTCAGGTAGTCGTCGGCGCCGAGGTTCAGGCCCTCGACGCGCGCGCGGACGTCGGCCGCGGCCGTGAGCATGAGGATGCGCGGCGGGCGGTCGCCCTCGACCAGCTGGCGGCAGACCTCGTCGCCGTGGACGTTGGGCAGGTCGCGGTCGAGCACGACCGCGTCGTAGTCGACGACCGCGGTGCGCTTCAACGCCTGATCGCCGTCGAGCGCGATGTCGACGGCGAACCCGTTGCGGCGCAGGCCGCGCGCGAGCGCCTCGGCCAGCCGAGGCTCGTCTTCGGCGATGAGGACTCGCATGGCCATCGCCAACGTAGTGTGGCCCACTTAACGCCCATGTAAAAGGTGGACATTCGTCACGCACCGCGTGGATATCGCGATATCACATTGATATCCTCGCGCCCATGGCCAAGCAGCGAAAGCGCCGCGACGACGAGGCGGCCCTCTTCGTCCGCCTCCCACGCGAGGAGGCCGAGAAGCTCGACCGCTTCGTGTTCGAGCGGCGAATCCCCAAGCGCGACGTCGTCCGCCGGCTCGTCGCCGAGCACCTCGACGACGCCGACATCATGTGGCAGCGGCCGGTGCCGATGCCGATGCCGATCCCGCCCGATGCCGACGTCGTCGTCGGCCGCGCCGACTTCGTCCCCACCGAGGCCGCCGAGGTGCTCGACGTCGACGAGGTCGCCGAGCTGCTGCAGGTCGATGCCGGCGCCGTGCGCGACCTCGCCGAGTCCGGCGAGCTGCCCGGCCGCAAGATCGGCGACGAGTGGCGCTTCCTGCGCCGCGCCGTCCTGGCCTGGCTCGGGGGCTCCGCGCCACCCGATCGGGCCGCCTGACTCAGCCGCCCTGGATCCACTGCGCCTCGGCGCGGGCCGCGCCGGCCTCCTCCTCGCGCCCGAGCGCGGCGAAGTCGACGGCGAGGTTCAGCAGCGAGGCCACGAGATCCGGCGCGAACGCGCCCGGGTTGCGCGTGAAGGGGCCGCGCAGGACCTCGACCGCGTCTTCGCTCGCGCGCAGCGCGTCGGCATCGCGCGCGAGGTCGGTCAGCGCGCAGGAGAGGTTGCGCAGCGCCGATGCGTGCTCGGAGGCGAACGCCCCGGGAGCCTGCGCGTCCATGCGGCGATAGAGCGCGATCGACTCCTCCGCGGCGGCGACGGCGTCCTCGTGGCGCCCCGCGGCCCTGAGGTCGACGCTGTAGTTCCCCAGCGCGACCGCCAGATCCGCCAGGTGCGCGTCCGGCGCCTGCTCGGCGAGCCGGCGGCGGATGGACACGCTCTCCGCGGTCGCCTCCAGCGCCTCGTCGTAGCGCTCGAGGTCGGTGAGGCGGTTGGACAGGTTGACGAGCGACTGCGCGACGGCCACGTCGAAGTCCGCCGGCGACGCGGCCGCGAGAGCGCGGCGGTGCTCGAGCGCGCGCCGGGCGGCGTCGAGCGCGTCCCCGTAGCGCCCGACCTTCGCGCGGTCGCTCGAGACGTTGTTCAGCGACGTCGCCAGATCGGGCAGGAGCTCGGGGTGCTCTTCGACGAGCCCGAGGCGCAGCGCGAGCGCCTCCTCGCCGGCGACGACGGCGTCCTCGAATCGATTGACGCTGTTGAGGCGGTTGGAGAGATCGTTCAGCGCCCCGGCCAGGAAGCGCGCGAACGTCTCCGGATCGTGAGCGGTCAGCTCGCGGAAGACCGCGACCGCCGCCTCACCCGCGGCCAGCGCCTCGTCGTAGCGCCCGACCCCAGCGAGCTTGGAGGCGTAGCGCTGTATCTCGGCGGCCCGCAGTGCGGCGTCGCGATCGGTCTCCACCGCGCTCGCGCCGCCGGCCCGCACCACCTGCCTGCTGGCAACCATGGCCAGCTCGCGCAGCGCGACGGTCGAGTCGGGGATCGCCCTGAGCATCGCGCGGGCCAGCTCGACGTCGTCCGCGCGCTCGACGGCGCGCGCCAGCAGCGCGCCGAGGACGCCGCCGGACTCCTGCGCCACGGCGAGCGCCGCCGGCCAGATCGTCGGGAGGTGCTCCGTGACCAGCTCCTCGAGATGCGCCGCCACGTTGGTGTGCTCGCGGGCGGCGCGCACGAGCACGCTGAGCACGTTGTGAGGCTGCTCGGCGAGAAGGTCTCGGACGATCGCAGGGCAGTCGCCGACGACCCCCGCGACGAGCACGTCGCCCAGCTCGTCGGGCGAGAGCGGCGAGAACCAGCCGGCGTCGACCGCCTCCGGTCGCGGGTAGAGCGCGCGCAGCCAGCGCGCGGTCGCCCGCCGCATCCTCGCCTCGTCGGCGAGGTCCGGGACCGTCGCCAGGGCGGCCGCGGCCTGCTCCTCGTCGCCTGCGATCGCCAGCGTCGCGACGGCGACCGCGCGCTCGAGGACGGTGTCCTCGAGCTCCAGCGGGGGTCGCGCGGCGGCTGCCGTCCCGAGCCAATGGCGCCGTTCGCGCCCCAGTGCCCAGACCAGCAGCTGCTCGCGCGCGAGCCCGCCCGACAGCGGCTCGTCGTCCTGGAGCGCCCTCAGCGCCGCGAGGTGGACGTAGAGGATCGATCCGAATGCGGGGTCGGACAGGTCGGGCGCCTCGAGCTCGCCGACGTCGACCGCCAGCGCGGCCGCGAACGCCTGCGCCGCCTGCACGAAGGCGTCGTGACGGTCCTGCACCGTCGTGTCGACGGGCCCGAGCGCCAGCGTCATCGCCGTGCCGTGGGCAGCGGTGGCGCGCGTGCTGTCGGCGAGCGCGTCGGCCACGGTCTGCGTCCACCAGTCGCCGACGCCGCGGGCGACGAGGACGACGCGGACGGCTCCGCCACCCGACCGGCCGGCAAGGGCGAGCAGCAGGTCCGCGACCTCCTTCGGTCGCCGGTGCGCCTCGTCGATCGCGACGACGGTCGTGGCGCTCGCGGACACCCCGGCGATCGCGCGGGCGTCCGCGCCGCCGGGAGCGAACCCGGCGACCATGCCGGCGCGGCGCACGCGCCGGCACAGCTCCGCCACCAGGCGGGTCTTGCCGAAGCCGCCTGGGCCCGACACGAGCGCCACGCCGAGCGCGGCCTCGCCGGCGCACCACGCCTCGAGCTGCGCCAGCTCGTCGTCGCGCCCGCGGAAGCCGACGATCCCGGTGCGCGAGTCGAGCAGGATCGCCGGGCTCGGCGCCAGGTCGCGGGCCGCGTCGGGCTCGTACGGCGCCTCCAGCAGGTCGATCAGCTCGACGTCGACGAGCTCCAACGGCTGCGCACCATCGCCGGTCAGGGCTGCGCGGAACGCCGGGATCGAGGCCAGCGTGGAGGCCGCCGTCGCCTGCAGCCGGTCGGGACCGAAGCGGTCGGGATCGACGACGATCACGCCCAGGACGACGTCGCCGCGCAGCAGCGCGGCTCCCGACATCCCCTGCCACGGCGAGCCGCCGTCGTCGCGCGGGCTCGGGACCGAGCCCTCGATGTGGACGACGAGCAGCGGCTCGCGGCCGTCGGGACCGCGGCCCGAGAGCGGGTCGACGGCCGCCTGGATGGCTTCGGTCAGGTCGATGGCGATGCGCTCTCCCGAGACGACCTGGGCCCACGGGAACCCGACCGCCCGGATGTCGCCGACGCGCTGCTGCCCTACGAGGCGACCGACGCGCAGCGCGCGCGACGCGCCGAGCGACTCGCTCTCGCGCGCCCGCAGCAGCGCCGCGTCGCAGTGCTCCTCTCCGCCCCACGCGACGTCGCAGGCGTGCCAGCTCGGGTCGCCCTCGAGCAGCCGGACCTCGGGGTCGCCGTCGAGTCCGTCGAGCGCGTGGCGGGCGGTCAGGACCAGGCCGGGAGCGACGACGATCCCCGAGCTGTGGCGTCCCAGGCCTCCGGCGCCGGCCGGCGCGAAGACCTGCACGACGCGCGAGGCGATCATCGCCCGGCGGCGTCGTCCTCGCTGGTGCCGGAGCGCGGGCGCAGCTCGGAGGTCACGAGCACGTCGGCGCCGCCGTCCTTGACCTTGGACGCATGCACGGGCGTGAGCGTCACGCGCAGGGTGTGCGCGTCCTCGCGCGCCCGCGCGCCCTTCGCGTCGGCGTTGATCACCCAGAAGCGCACGCCGCCTCCGGCGCTGGCCTCCGTCGTCGTCGCCAGCTTGAACTCGAGCTCGACCGGGCCCAGCGCGAAGCGCAGCTCCTCGTCCTCGGCGTCGGTCATCGCCTGCAGCAGCTCGGAGCGAAGCGCCTTGATCGCCTCACCCAACGGGACGAAGCCGTCTGGCATCGCGGCAATCCTGCCACGCGGCAGGTGCCGGCGCCAGCGCCCGCTAGTCGCGCTTGCCGCGCCCGTAGAGGAAGCGCACGAGCTTGCCCAGGCGCGCGGTCATCTTCGCGCTGTAGGGGTACATGTGGAGGTCGCGGCGCGGGTGCAGCCGCGAGATCAGCAGCGCCTGCTGGTGGGTGAACTTGCGCAGCCCCCCGGCGCCGTGGCGGTGGCCCATGCCGCTCGCCTTGATGCCGCCCATCGGCAGCTCGAGCGCCGAGTAGTTGACGAGCGCGTCGTTGACGCACACCGCGCCGGCCTCGATGCGCCGCGCGACGGCCTCACCGCGCGCCGCGTCCTTGGAGAAGACCGAGGCGCCGAGGCCGTACTGGGAGTCGTTGGCCAGGCGGATGGCCTCCTCGGCGTCGGCGACCTTCATGATCGGCAGCGTCGGCCCGAACGTCTCCTCGCGCATGACCTCCATGGTGTGGTCGACGCCGACGAGCACCGTCGGCGCGTACCAGTACCCGTTCTCGCCGTCGTGCCCGCGCCGGCCGCCGACGACCACCTCGGCGCCCTTGTCGCGGGCGTCCTGCACGTGGCGCTCGACGATGTCGACCTGCGGCGGGAAGGTCATCGAGCCGACGTCGGCGGTCCCCGGGCCGGTCGATCGGTCGTTGCGCAGCGCTCCGGCCTTCTCGGCGACCTTGGCGACGAACTCGTCGTACACCGGCGCCTCGACGTAGACGCGCTCGATGCTCACGCACGTCTGCCCGCCGTTGAACATCGAGTAGTAGACGGCGTGGTTGGCGGCGCGCTCGAGGTCGGCGTCGGCCAGGACGATCATCGGGTCCTTGCCGCCCAGCTCGAGCGACACCTGCGTGAGCGTCTCGGCCGCCCGCATCATGATCTTGCGCCCGGTCGCCGTCGAGCCGGTGAAGTTGACGAGGTCGACCTCGTCGATCAGCGCCGCGCCGGTCTCGCCGCGCCCGGTGGCGACGGAGAAGACGCCCTCGGGCATCCCGCACTCGCTCAGCGCGTCGGCCAGCAGCAGGCTGGTCAGCGGCGTGACCTCGCTGGGCTTGAGGATCACCGCGTTGCCGGCGGCCAGCGCCGGGATGCAGTCGCCGAACGAGTTCGTCAGCGGGTAGTTCCACGGGCCGATGACGCCGACGAGGCCCACCGGCCGGTAGCGCAGGATGAGCTTCTTGCCCTTCAGCAGCGGCGACGCGGACTTGACGCGCTCGTCGGCCAGGAACGACGGCGCGTGCTTGGCCCAGAACCCGAACGCGTTGGCGCCGTACATGACCTCGGCGATCAGCGCGTCCTCGTAGGCCTTGCCGGTCTCCGAGACGATCGTCTGGATCACGCGCTCGGAGTTGTCGACCAGCCACTTCTGCGCGCGCCGCAGCACGCGGCCGCGACCCTCGAAGCCCAGGGCCTCCCACGCCGGCTGCGCGGCGCGCGCGGCGCGCGCGAGCTCGGCGACCTGCTCGGCGGTCATGTCGGGGACGTGCGCGATGACCTCGCCGGTGGCGGGGTTCTCGATCGCGATCTCGGCCACCGCCGTCGCGGCCTGGCTGCTCGCCGTCTCCGTCTGCTCCTCGACGCTGGCCACTGCTCCTGCTCCCTGGCTCGTTTGACGGTGTGTCGAACCCTACCGGCAGGGTAGCCTCCACGGTGCGGTGCGTAGCGGGAGCGCCACTACTTCTACGCCGCCGATCCGATGCTGGACGCGGTCGTCCGCGCCGACGACGCCTACATCGACGAGGTCAGGCGCATGCACCTGCGCGACCGGACGCTGCGCTCCGCCCGTGCGGTGCTCGTCCTCATGCTCGACGTCAAGCCGCCGGCGCACGACGTGCTGGCCGACTTCTGCGGCCCGCTGCGCGCCTGGCAAGCCTCCGCGTTCGGCGAGAACGCGCTGCCGGCGCAGATGCGAGCGATGCGGGACTTCGTGAAGGCCGCCCCGGACCTCACCGAGCGCCGGCACGCGACGCTGCGGCGCGCGCTGGTGCGCATGCGCGCCGCGGGCATGCCGCGCGCCGCCCGCGAGAGCTTCGCGCAGGGCGAGGTGGAGCTGCCGCTCGACAGGCTGCTGCACGGCGACCCGATCCTCGCCGCCCTCGGCGCAGCCTGAGCGATCGCTACCGTGAGCGCATGCCGTTCGCCGCGCCCGACCTGATCGTCCCGGTCGTGGCCTTCCGCGCCTGGCGCATCGTCGACGGACGCCTGCTGTCGCCCTACATCCCGTGCCGGTGGGAGGGCGCCGTCATGCACGCCGAGTGCTATCCGGCCAACCGCACGCTGCAGTTCGGGCGCGGCTGGCTCGACGCGCCGCACGAGCCGCCGCACCGCGACTGCCAGTGCGGCATCTACGCGTACTTCCGCCCCGGCGTGCAGGCCTACTACGGCGAGTTCGAGTGGGTCGAGGGCGTCGTGACGGTCTGGGGGCGCATCGAGGCCCATCGCGACGGCCTGCGCGCCCAGCACGCGCGCGTGTGCGCGCTGGCCCGCCGGCCGGGGGTCGACGCGATCGCGGGCGACCTGGGTGTGGACCTCGTCGAGCGCGACGAGCTCGAGCCGGCGGCCGCCCGCTACGGCGTGCCGCTGCCGCCCTCGCTCGTGCCGCAGCCCTAGCCGGCGAAGCTGAGCGACTCGATGCTGATGTCGTCGACGGGGCGGTCGCGCGCGTCGGTGCTCGCGGAGCCGATCCGGTCGACGACGTCGTGGCCGCCGGTGACCTGGCCGAAGACGGTGTGCTTGCCGTCGAGCCACGGGCACTCGTCGGCGGTCACGATGAAGAACTGCGAGCCGTTGGTGTCCGGGCCGGCGTTGGCCATCGCCAGCGCGCCGCGCACGACCTTGTGGTCGTTGATCTCGTCCTCGAAGGTGTAGCCCGGGCCGCCGGTGCCGGTGCCCTGCGGGCAGCCGCCCTGGATCATGAAGTCGGGGATGATCCGGTGGAAGATGAGCCCGTCGTAGAAGCCCTGGCCGGCGAGCTGCTTGAAGTTGCCGACCGTCTTGGGGGCATCCTCGTCGAACAGCTCGAGGGTGATGTCACCCTCGCTCGTCTTCATCACGGCTTCGGACATGCGGGGAGGCCTCCTAGCCCAGGACCTTGAGCTCGACGAGGCGCAGCCGCGGGCCGTCGGTGGGCGGGTTGGTGAACCACAGCAGCAGGTTGCGGTACTTCGTGGTGCCCGCGCCGAGGACGATCTTCTGCTTGCCGTCGTCCTTGGTGCCGACGTCGGACACGTTGGTGATGTGGCTCCACCGCGTATCGAGGATGTCGGGCGGCAGCTCGGGCTCGTCGGTCGCGTAGACCTCCATCTTGAAGCCCGGCGTCGTCGTCTGAAGCTGGATCTCGCGGATGCCCTGCAGCTGGCCGAGGTCGACCGCGTAGCCGACGCCGATCGACTGCGGGTCGTTCGGGTCGACGTACCACGAGGTGCTCGTGTCGCCGTCGAGCGCGCGCTCGGTCTGGCCACTGGCCTTGGCGCGGCCGTAGGGGTCGTACGCACTGCCGGCGTCGCCCTTGAGCTCGATCGGCTGCGGGCCGGTGTCCTGGGGCTGCGTGGTCGTCGGCGTCGAGGTCGTCGGCGTCGAGCTCGTCCCGCTGGGAGTGGACGTGGTCGGCGTGGAGGTCGTCGGCGTCGGGTTGACGGGCGTGACCGGCGCGCCCTGCGTCGTCCCCGGCTTGGACGAGTGGACCTTGGGCAGCGTGCTCGACTTCGGCGTGGTCGTCGTCTGCTGCTGGGTGGGCGTGGACTGCGTGGTCTGCGGCGCCTGCGTGGTCGGCGGGGCGACCTGCGCCTGCGCCGGCGGCTGTGCGGCGGCCGCGGCGGGCGTCGACGCCGTCTTGGTCGAGCCGTCGTTCTTCAGGGCCGCGTAGCCGGCGCCGACGGCGCCGAGCACGAGCAGCAGCGCGAGCGCGATGACCGTCGACGCGGCGCGCCAGCCGGGGCGCTGGCCCAGGCTTCCGGGTGCGGCCGTGCCGCAGGCCAGGCACCAGTCCTGATCGGCCTCCATGGCCGCGCCGCAGGCGGCGCACGTGCGCGCGCCTTCCGCGGGCGCGGGAGCCTGCTCGGGCGGGGTCTCGCGCGGGGGCTGCGGCGCGACCTCCGGCGCGACGACGGCCTCTGCCTCGAGCAGCTTCACATCCTCAGGGTTGCACAATCGGCGGCCAGCGCGCAAAGCCGAGAGGCGCCGCGCGACGCCGCGCCGGCGTCAGGTGCGGGCGATCTCGAGGCGCAGCGTGGTGCCGTTGACCGGCGTGCCGTTGACCGCGTCGACGACGCGCTCGGCCTCGCTGCGCGGGACGCTGAGGAACGAGAAGCGCTCGAGCACGCGCACGTCGCGCACGGCCTCGCCGTCGATGCCGGCCGCGGCCGTCACGGCGTGCACCAGATCGGCGACCTCGATGCCCTCGGCGCGCCCGACGCCGGCCACGAGCTTGACCTGCGGCTCGTCGCCGTTGCGCGACAGCCGCGGCTTGGAGTGGCGGCGCGGCCGCTCGGCCACCGGCGCCGGCTTGGTGTGCGCGCCCTCGGCCCACGGGGTGATCCCGGTGCCGATGTGGCGTTCGATGGCCGCCAGGTCGCGCTGCTGACGCGGCTCGAAGAAGGTGATCGCGCGCCCCGAGCGCCCGACGCGCCCCGTGCGCCCGATGCGGTGCACGTAGACGTCTGGACTGGTCGGCACGTCGAAGTTGATGACGTGGGTGACCGTCGAGATGTCCAGGCCGCGGGCGGCGACGTCGGTGGCCACGAGGATCGGCGTGCGGCCGGCCTTGAAGCCGAGCATGACGCCGTCGCGCTGGCCCTGGGACATGTCGCCGTGCAGCGCCTTGACGTTGAGGCCGCGGTCGCGCAGCTTGCGGTACAGCTGGTCGCAGCGGATCTTCGTGCGCGTGAAGACGATCGCCTGCTCGGGGCGCTCGGCGCGCAGGACGTCGATCAGCTTGTCGGCCTTGTCGCCCGGCTTGACGTCGACCGAGAACTGCTCGACGCTGTCGACGGTCATCGTCGCGCTCTTGACCTTCACGGTGACCGGGTCGTAGAGGTAGCGATCGGCCAGCTCGCGGATCGGCGGGGGCATCGTCGCGCTGAACAGCGCGGTCTGCCGGCTGTTGGGCGTGATGGTCAGGATCCGCTCGACGTCCTCCAGGAAGCCGAGGTCGAGCATCTCGTCGGCCTCGTCGAGGACGACGAAGCGGCAGCTGTGCAGGATCAGCGAGGCGCGCTGGATGAGGTCGAGCACGCGGCCCACGGTGCCGACGACGATGTGGCCGCCCGCGCGCAGCTGGGCCTGCTGCGAGCGGATCGGCGCGCCGCCGAAGACGGCGACGACGTCGACGCCCTTGCGCTGGGCGTAGGCGCGCAGCGCCTGGGTGACCTGGATGCACAGCTCGCGCGTCGGCGTCAGCACGAGCGCCTGGACGTCGTGGTGATCGGGATCGACGTGCTCGATCATCGGCAGGCCGAAGGCCGCGGTCTTGCCCGAGCCCGTCTGGGCCTGGCCGATCATGTCGCGACCCTCCATCAGCACGGGGATCGCCTGCTCCTGGATCGGGCTGGGCTGCTCGTAGCCCACGTCCTGGAGGGCGTGGAGGGTCGTCTCTGACAGGCCGAGGTCGGCGAACGCGGTCATCCGCGTTGCAGCTTAGGGCCTCGATGGCTGATGCCACGACCCCCGCACCCGCCTGCACGTGTCCCGCGGCCATGCGGGCACGGCGGCCGCGGCATCAACCATCTAGGCGCGCGGGTCCAGCAGAACCTTCCCCGTCGTCCGTCGCTCGGCCAAGTCGATCTGCGCCTGGCGGGCCTCGGAGAGCGGGTAGGTGGCGCCGACGACGGCGCGCAGCTCGCCGCGCGCCGCGCGCGCGTAGAGGTCGGCGAGCGCCTCGTCGACCATGTCCGGGCGGCCCAGGCAGTGCGCGAGCCAGAAGCCGACCACCGCCCGCGACCGGCCCAGGAGCTTGCGCGTGTGGATCTCGTTGCCGGTGCCCGAAGCGATGCCGTAGGTCACCAGGCGCCCGAACGGCGCCAGGGCGGCCAGGCACGCGTCGAAGACCTCGCCGCCGGCCATCTCGAACACGACGTCGACCTGGCGGCCCTCGTTGGCCTCGATCAGGCGGTCCTTCAGGCCCTCGGGGTCGGCGTCGATCGCGACGTCGGCTCCCAGCTCCAGCGTCAGGTCGCGCTTGGCCTGCGTCGAGGCGATCGCGATCACGCGCCCGGCACCCATCGGCTTGCCGAGCTGCACGGCGAGCGAGCCCACGCCGCCGGCGGCGGCGACGATCGCCACCGACTCGCCCGGCGCGACGCGCCCGGACGTGCGGTACAGGTGCCACGCGGTCAGCCCCTGCACGATCAGCGCCAGCGCGGTGCCGTCGTCGACGGCGTCGGGGATCGGGAAGGTCAGCGCGGAGGGCGCGGTCGCGTACTGGGCGTAGCCGCCGGTGCCGCACAGCGCGACGACGCGCTCGCCGGTGTCCTCGCGCACGCCGGCGACCTCGGTGCCGGGCACGAGCGGCAGCGTCTGCGCCGCGAGGTAGTCGTTGCGGCGCTGATGGGTGTCGGCGAAGTTCATACCCGCGCGCGCGACGCGGATCAGGACCTCGCCGTCGCCCGGCTCGGGCTGCGGGAGCTCGACGAGCTCGAGCACCTCGGGGCCGCCGAACTCCGTCTGCTGGATGGCTCGCATCGCTGCCGGATCCTATGGGCCGCTACCCTCGTGCGCCTCATGAGCCTCACCGTCGTCGGTTCCATCGCCTTCGATGCGGTCAAGACGCCCTTCGGGGCGCGCGAGCGCATGCTCGGGGGCGCCGCCACCCATTTCAGCCTCGCCGCGTCGTTCTTCGACGAGGTCCGCCCCGTCGGCCCGGTCGGCGACGACTTCGGCCCCGACGACTGGGAGGTGCTGCGCACGCGCGGCATCGTCACCGACGACGTCGAGCACGTCCCCGGGGGCAAGACCTTCTTCTGGGCGGGCGAGTACAGCGCCAACCTCAACGAGCGCGTCACGCACGCGACCGACCTCAACGTCTTCGCCGACTTCCAGCCCAAGCTGTCGCCCGCCGCGCAGGCCTGCGACGTGCTCTTCCTGGCCAACATCCAGCCCGAGCTGCAGCTCGGCGTGCGCGAGCAGTGCGGCGGCGCGCGCTTCGTGGCGATGGACTCGATGAACTACTGGATCGACAGCGCGCGCGACGCGCTCGTGCGGACGATCCGCGCGGTCGACTGCCTGATCCTCAACGACGAGGAGCTCGAGCAGCTGACGGGCAAGCCGACCACGCCGGCGGCCGCCGAGGAGCTGCTGAGCTGGGGAGTCGAGGCCGTCGTGGCCAAGCAGGGCAAGTACGGCGCCGCGCTCTTCTCGAAGGAGGGCTTCTTCGCCCTGCCCGCGTATCCGCTGGCCGAGGTCATCGACCCCACCGGCGCGGGCGACAGCTTCGCCGGCGGCTTCGTCGGCTATGTCGCGGCCCAGGGCGACGAGCCGCTCAGCCACGACCTGCTGGCGCGCGCGATGGCCTACGGCACCGCGCTGGCCTCGTTCAACGTCGAGGAGTTCGGGACCGAGCGCGTGGCGCGGCTCACCACCGACGAGGTCGCCGAGCGGGTCGCCGACCTGCAGCGCATGACGCACTTCGAGCTCGCTCCGCTGACCCTGCGCGACTGACGCACGCCGGCCGTGCACCCAGCGGCCGGCGTGGGTACAGTCCCCACCGTGACCTGGGGCTTCCTCTGGTTGATGTTCGCCCTGAAGATCCCGATCGTCGCGTTGCTGTGGATCGTGTGGTGGGCCGTGCGCTCCGAGCCCGACCCCGAGCAGCAGCCCCGCGGCGACGACGGCGGGAGCAAGTACCGGCCCCCGCATCCGCGCCGGCCGTTCCCGCGCCGCCCGCGCCGCGGCCCACACGGCGATCCGGCGCTGCCCGCGCCGCCGCGCACGCGCTCGGTCGTGGCGCGCGCCAAGCGCGTCGGTCCGGCGTAGCGGTGGGTGCCGCGCCGGTGGCGGGTCGTGGTCGTCCGCGCGACGTCTGCTGGCGGTCCGTCGCCGGGGCGCCGCGGCCGACAGGCCGCGTGTGGCGGCGCAGGTGTGGCGTCGAGCCTTCGCGGGCGGCTGCACAGAGCGGCGCGTGTGGTGGTACGAGGCGCGCGTGTTTCGCAACACGTTCGCGTGTTCGCAAGCCGAACGTCGACTCTGTCGCGATATACGCGACAGAGTCGACGCTCGGTGTTCGCGCGCCAGTGGCGGGCGGCCGGAAGTGTTGTGAAACACGCACGCGGGCCCGCTGCGCAGTGGCCCCGGGCGAAGAGCCACGCGCGACGAGGCACGACGCAACGGCGGCGCGGCCACAGCCGCTTCTCCCCCTCGGTGCCCCGGCCGCGCGGAGCGGCAGGCGCGACGCGGAGAGCGGCGTGGCGCGGCATCAACCATCTAGCGGGTCGCGCTGGCAGACTTCTCGCCGATGGCCGCCACCTCGGTCCTCTCCGACGGCACGATCCGCCGCCTCATCGCGGAGGGCCGCGTGCGCGTCGAGCCGTTCGACGACACGATGGTCCAGCCGGCCAGCATCGACCTGCGCCTGGGCAGCTCGTTCCGCGTCTTCCACAACCACCGGATCACGGCGATCGACCTCGCCGACCCGCCGAAGAACATCACCGAGCTGGTGGAGGTCGAGGGCGACGAGTCGTTCGTCATCCATCCCGGCGAGTTCGTCCTCGGCCGCACGCAGGAGCACGTCGAGCTGCCCGACGACGTGGTCGCCAGAATCGAGGGCAAGTCGAGTTTGGGAAGGCTCGGCCTCATCGTCCACGCCACCGCCGGCTTCGTCGACCCCGGCTTCAAGGGGACGCTCACCCTGGAGATCACCAACCTCACGCGGGTGCCGATCATCCTGTGGCCGGGCAAGCCGATCGCGCAGCTGTCGTTCATGGCGCTCGACCAGCCGGCCGAGCGCCCGTACGGCCACCCGGACCTCGGGTCGCACTACCACGGCCAGGTGGACGCGACGGAGAGCCGGTACGAGGGCGGTCCCGCCCGCCGGTGAGATAGTCTCGCGGCCGCATGGTCCACGCGCTGCTCGTCTTCGCCGCCGAGGAGGCCGAGCCCTCCAAGACCGCGTTCTACGTCTGCGGCGGGCTGCTGGCCGGCTGGGCGGTCGTGCTCGGCGCCCTCGGCCTGCGCAGCCCCGAGTTCCCCGGCGGCGCGAGCGCCGCCCGCGGCGTGATGGCGATCAGCGCGGTGCTCGTCGTGGCCACGATGGCCGCCGCCGTGATCACGTCGTAGCGCCGAGGGCGACCCCGTACTCCGCGGCCCAGGCCGCCACGTCGTCGCGCGCGGCGCGCACCAGCGAGCCGCCGGTGAAGCGCCGGTCGGCGCTGACCTCCGCCTGGCAGAAGGCGGCGGGCCGGAACGCCGCCGCCGCGTCGATCGAGTCGAACTCGATCTCGGCGAGGAAGAGCCCGTCGAGCGGAGCGGCGAAGACGTCGATGCCGTACGGCGCAATGCTCAGGCGCGTCTTGCGCAGGGTGGCGGCCGGCAAGGCGGCGAGCGTCGCGTGCTCGGGCTCGGACAGGTAGAACGTCGTCAGCGCGCCCTGCTCGCCGTGCGCCTTCGGCGCCGGGAGCTTCTGGGTGAGCTTCAACACGGTCGGGCCGTCGCGCTCCACCTGCCGGCGCAGGCGCATCCGCGCACCGTCGATGTAGCGGTCCTCGATGTCGACGCTCTTGAGGACCTCGGCGCCGTCGGGCACGCCGTCCAGCAGGAAGCGGCGTTCGATCTCGGTTCGCGCGTACCTGCTCGCCGCCACCCCGCAATCGTGACATCCGTCATGGCGAAGTCCGGACGCGCGGCACTACCGCGCGCGGCGCGGCTCGCCGACCATGTTGCCTATGCAAGACGCCATCGAAATCAACGGCCTGCGCAAGGCCTACGGCGACGTGGAGGCCGTGCGCGGCATCTCGTTCAGCGTCGCCGCCGGCGAGGTCTTCTGCCTCCTGGGGCCCAACGGCGCGGGCAAGACCACCACCACCGAGATCCTCGAGGGCTACCGCGCCCGCAGCGCGGGCGACGTGCGCGTGCTCGGCCACGACCCCGAGCACGGCGATCGCGCGCTGCGCGAGCGCGTCGGCATCGTGCTGCAGGAGGCCGCCGCCCAGGCCGAGCTGACCGTCGCCGAGGTCCTGACGATGTACGGGCGCTACTACGCGCGCCGCCGGCAGCCGGCCGAGCTGCTCGAGCTCGTGGGACTGCAGGGCCGCGCGGACGACCGCGTCAAGCTGCTGTCGGGCGGCCAGCGCCGCCGCCTGGACCTCGCGCTCGCGCTCGTCGGCGATCCCGACCTGCTCTTCCTCGACGAGCCGACGACCGGCTTCGACCCGTCGGCCCGGCGCCACGCGTGGTCGACGATCAAGGACCTCTGCGCGCTGGGCAAGACGGTCTTCCTCACGACGCACTTCATGGACGAGGCGCAGGCGCTCGCCGATCGCGTCGCGGTCATGGTCGAGGGGCGCATCGTCGCGCTCGGCACGCCCGCGCAGATCGGCGGGCGCGACGTGGCGCCGACCGAGATCAGCTTCGCGCTGCCCGCCGGCACGGCGCTCGCCGACCTCCCCGACCTCGGAGGCGCGCGGGTCTCGGAGCCCGCGCCCGGCCGCGCGCTGGTCGTCGCCAGCGAGGGCCTGCGGACCGCCCACGCCATCACCGGCTGGGCGCTCGAGCGCGGTCACGAGCTGCGCGGCTTCGCGGTCAGCCAGCCGTCGCTCGAGGACATCTACCTGCGCCTGACCGCCGCCGAGACCGAGGAGGCCGTCCGATGACTGACATGTCCCAGGCCATCGAGCGCGCCGAGACCCGCGCGCCCCGCGGCGGCCGCACCGGCGAGCTCGCCCTGACCGCCTGGCAGGTCGCCTACGAGCAGCGCGGCTTCTGGCGCAACCGCACGCGCGCCTTCTTCTCGTTCGGCATGCCGATCATGCTCCTGCTGCTGTTCGGCTCGCTCAACAGCGGCGGGCGCATCCAGGAGCTGGGCAACATCCCCTACGTCGTCTTCTTCCTGCCGGGCATCCTGGCCTACGGGATCATCATCACCCAGTTCATGAACATGGCGGCGGGCCTCTCGATCCAGCGCGACAACGGGCTGCTGAAGCGCATGCGCGGCACGCCGCTGCCCGGCTGGGCCTACGTGGCCGGCCGCGTCGGCTCGACCGCGACGATCTCGGTGCTCATGACCGTGGTGATGCTCGTCATCGGCCGCGTGTTCTACGGCGTGCACCTGCGCGCCGAGGCGGTCCCGGCGGTGATCGTCGCCGTCCTTCTCGGAGCCGCGACGTTCGCGGCGCTCGGCATGGGCGCCGTGTCGCTGATCCCCAACGCCGAGGCCGCGCCCGTGGTCGCCAACGTGCTGATCCTGCCGCTCTCGTTCATCTCGGGCATCTGGTATCCGATCAACGGCGCGCCCGAGTGGGTGGTCGACGTCGCCAAGGTGTTCCCCGTCGAGCACCTGGCCAACTCCCTGCACGTGGCGTTCGACCCGCTCAACCACGGGTCGGCGTTCTCGGGCAGCGACCTGCTGATCCTGGCGATCTGGCTCGTCGTCGGCGTGCGCCTGGCGATGCGCTTCTGGCAGAAGGAGACGGCGCGCTGAGCGCGCCGCTGCACGAGCGTCGCATGGCCCCGGTGGCACGCGCCGCCGGGGTCTTCGCGACGCTCCTGGCGCTCCCGGCGATCATCGGGCTGATCGGCGACGAGCCGACGATCGGCCGCGTGATCGCCGTCGCGGCGGCAGTCGCCGTCTTCCTCGTCGTCTTCCTGAGAGCGATCCGCGGCCGCTCGGTGCCGAAGCCTCCGGCCGTGGTCGCCCGCGCGTGGGTGGTGCTGCTGGCGATCGCGGCCGCGCTGACCATCGCCGATCGCCCGGACTGGGACCTGCTCTTCTACTACGTCGTCGCGCTGGCGGGCGTCCGCCTGCCACGGCCGTGGAACGTGGCCTCGGTCGTCGTGACCGCGGCGGTCGCAGCCGCCGCGACGGTGATCGGGGGCGCCAACCACAGCGCGACCGGCGGCATGGGCCTGGGCCTGCTCGGCATCGGCGCCGCGATGGTCGTGATGGGCGAGCTGATGCGGACGAACCGTGAGCTGCACGAAGCGCGCAGCGAGCTCGCCCGGCTCGCAGTGGCCGACGAGCGCGCGCGCTTCGCCCGCGACCTGCACGACCTCCTCGGCCACTCGCTGTCGGTCATCGCCCTGAAGGCCCAGCTCGCGCGCCGGCGCCTGCCGGACGACCCGCAGACCGCCGCGGCCGACGTCGCCGACATCGAGAACGTCACGCGCGAGGCGCTGCGCGAGGTCCGCGAGGCGGTCAGCGGCTACCGGCGCCCGAAGCTCGACGCCGAGCTCGACGGCGCGCGCACCGCGCTCGACGCGGCGGGCATCGAGACGACGATCGAGCGCCCGCCGGTCGACCTCCCGGCCGACGTCGAGGCGGCGCTGGCCTGGACGGTTCGGGAGGCCGCGACCAACGTGATCCGCCACAGCGGCGCCCGGCACAGCACGATCCGCCTCGTGCCCGCGATCGGTCAGGCCGCCGTCGAGGTCGTCGACGACGGCGCGGGCAGCAACGGCGCGGCCGGTGCCGGCAGCGGCCTGCTCGGCCTGCAGGAGCGCCTGCGCCAGGCCGGCGGTCGCCTGGAGGCGGGCCCGCGCGACGACGGACCGGGCTTTCGCGTGCGCGCCGTCGTCCCGATAGGCTCGCTGCAGTGATCCGCGTGCTGCTCGCCGAGGACCAGGCGATGGTCCGCGGCGCGCTCGCCGGGCTGCTGTCGCTCGAGCCCGACATCGAGGTCGTCGCCGAGGTCGCGCGCGGCGACGAGGTGCTCGACGCCGCGCTCGCGCAGCGTCCCGACGTGGCGCTGCTCGACATCGAGATGCCGGGCGCCGACGGCCTGCAGGCGGCGGCGCAGCTCGCGCGCGAAGTGCCCGACTGCAAGGTCCTCATGCTGACCACCTTCGGGCGTCCGGGCTACCTGCGTCGCGCGATGGAGCAGGGCGCCGCCGGCTTCCTGCTCAAGGACGCACCCGCCGAGGAGCTCGCCCGCGCGATCCGCAGCGCGATCGCCGGCGAGCGCGTCGTCGACCCAGGCCTGGCCGCCGCGGCGCTCAGCGAGGGCCCGAGCCCGCTGACGGCGCGCGAGCACGACGTGCTCGCCGCCGCGCGCGAGCACGCCACGGTCGCCGACATCGCCGGCGCGCTGCACCTCTCGCCCGGCACCGTGCGCAACTACCTCTCGGCGGCGATCGGCAAGGTCGGCGCGCGCAACCGGGTAGAAGCGATCCGGACGGCCGAGGAGAAGGGATGGCTGTGAGCGCTCTGTCTCTACCATCCCCTGGACGGACCGCGAAAGCAGAGGGAGAACCATGAGCACGCAGACCGACGCGAAGGCCGGCGCCGACGGCGTAGCCGCGGACGGCGGGACGCTGTCCGTCACCGATAGCCGCACGGGCCGCACGTACGACATCGAGATCGTCGACGGCACGGTGCGCTCCACCGACTTCCGCCAGATCAAGGTCTCCGACGACGACTTCGGGCTGATGACCTACGACCCGGCGTACATGAACACCGCGTCGTGCCGGTCGGCGATCACCTACCTCGACGGCGAGAACGGCGTCCTCGAGTACCGCGGCTACCCGATCGACCAGCTGGCCGAGAAGTCGACCTACCTCGAGGTCGCCTACCTGCTCGTCCACGGCGAGCTGCCGACCGCCCAGCAGCTCGAGGCGTGGGTCGGCGAGATCACCATCCACACGTTCGTCCACGAGAACGTCAAGGCGTTCATCCAGGGCTTCCGCCACGACGCCCACCCGATGGGGATGCTCCTGGGATCGGTCGGCGCGCTGTCGACGTTCTATCCGGACGCCAACGACATCAGGGATCCCGAGAACCGTCACATGCAGACGATCCGGCTGATCGCCAAGATGCCGACGCTCGCCGCCTTCGCCTACCGCCACAACATGGGCCAGCCCTACGTCTATCCGGACAACGACCTGGCCTACAGCGGCAACTTCCTGAACATGATGTACAAGATGACCGAGCTGAAGTACCAGCCGGATCCACGGCTGGAGCGCGCTCTGGACATCCTCTTCATCCTCCACGCCGACCACGAGCAGAACTGCTCGACGAGCGCGGTGCGCTCGGTCGGCTCCTCGCAGGTCGACCCCTACTCGGCGGTCGCGGCCGGCGTCGCGGCGCTCTACGGGCCGCTGCACGGTGGCGCCAACGAGGCGGTGCTGCGCATGCTCAAGCGCATCGAGACGACCGACAACATCCCCGACTTCATCGCCGGCGTGAAGGAGGGCAACGAGCGCCTGATGGGCTTCGGCCACCGCGTGTACAAGAACTACGACCCGCGGGCCAAGATCATCAAGCAGGCGACGGAGGACGTCTTCGAGGTCACCGGCAAGAACCCGCTGCTGCACATCGCCACCGAGCTCGAGAAGATCGCGCTCGAGGACGACTACTTCATCTCGCGCAAGCTCTACCCCAACGTCGACTTCTACTCGGGCCTCATCTACGAGGCGATGGGCCTGCCCGTCGCGATGTTCCCGGTCATGTTCGCGATCGGCCGCACGAGCGGCTGGATCGCGCAGTGGCTGGAGATGGTCCAGGACTCCGAGCAGAAGATCGCCCGGCCGCGCCAGATCTACACCGGGGAGCGCGGGCGCGACTACGTCGCGGTCGAGCAGCGCTGACGCGCATTGCGTGACGAAACTCACCCAGGTCGCGGACCGTCGCCCGTACGGTCCGTGATGTGACGCTGCACCTGCACGACGACACCGAGGTGACGATCCGGCGGATCCGGCCGGATGACAAGGCGTTGCTGGCGGCCGCGGTCGAGCGCCTGTCGCCGCGCAGCGCGCGGATGCGCTTCCTGGCGCCCAAGAACCGCCTCACGTCCGCCGAGCAGCGCTACCTGACCGAGATCGACTTCGTCGACCACTACGCGCTCGTCGCCATCCAGGCCGACGATCCGCGCCCGCTGGTCGGCGTCGGGCGCTGGGTGCGCGACGCCGACGATCCCGAGGCCGCGGAGATCGCGCTGCTCGTCAGCGATCGCTTCCAGCGCCAGGGGCTCGGCATCGCACTGGGCAAGGCGCTGAAGGACGCGGCGCGCGCCCGCGGGATCTGCCGCTTCACCGGCACCACGCTGACCGAGAACGAGGCCGCACTGCGGCTCCTCAGGCACCTCTCCAACAGCCTGCGCACGCGCGTCGAGGGCGCCACGTACGAGCTCGTCGCGGACCTCGCCGCGTAGCCTCCGGCGGCGATGGCCGCCTACAAGCTGACGGTCCGCCGCCGCGGCGCGACCGACCGCGAGCGCTTCGGCTCGCTGGACGATGCCCTCGCGGCGCTGGAGGCGCGCCTCGACGGCCTGGCCCCCGGTGCGCGGCGCGCCCCGGAGCGCGCGCTGGCGCGCGAGATCGAGCCCGTCCAGCAGGTCGCGCTGCGCGGCGAGATCGCCGGCCCCGGCGTGCGCGGCGGCGTCGACGTCCGCGGCGACGGCTCGGCCGAGGCGTTCACCGGCCGCTGGCGCCGCGTGCTCGTCGCGCGCGAGCCCGGCGAGACCGCGTACGACGCACTGCGCCGGGCGCTGCGCGGGTGACGCTGCGCGCGCGTCGCTGTTGTCCGCGAAGCCGCTCCCGCTCCGCGTGGCCGGGGCACCGAGGGGGACAGGCGCATCCGCTCGCGCGGGCGCCCGCGGGGTCCCGTGCGCAGTGTCGGCGCAGTGGCGCGCGCGTGGTGCTGCACGGCGCGCGTGTTCTGCAACACCTTGCGGACCGCTCGCGCGAACTGCCTGCGATAACTGCCGGAAGCCGGCAGTAACTACAGGCGGTTCGCCACTGCGCGAACGGCGGCCCGTCCGAAGGTGTTACGAAACACGCACGGACCGCCACCCACGAAACCGCCCCCGGCCAGGGACAGACGCGCCGAACCGACGCACGCGACCAGGCACGACGCCGCGCCCGCGCCACCACAACGCCTCTCCCCCTCACTGCCCTGGCAGCACAGCGCCGCGAGCGACGCGCGGACGCCCAAGCAGGACTAACCCGGCAGCACCAGCGCGGTGCCGTTGGCCCGCAGCCACCGCTGCGGCCCGCGATAGCCGGGGCGGTGGCGCTCCAGCAGCGACCAGAAGCGGCGCGAGTGGTCCATGACGACCAGGTGGCAGGCCTCGTGCCAGATCACGTAGTCCAGGACGTCCTCGGGGCCGAGCAGCAGTCGCCAGTTGAAGCTCATGGCGCCGGTCGTCGAGCACGAGCCCCAGCGCGTGCGCTGCTCGCGGATCGTCAGCTTCGTGTAGGCGCGCCCGAGCGCAGCGACGGCCTCGTCCAGGCGCGGCGCGATCTCGGCGCGCGCGGTGCGCCGGTACCAGCGCTCGATCGCCGGGCGCGGCTCGTCGGCGGGGACGATCAGCGCGTCGCCGCGACGGTGCGCGCGCAGGCGGCCCGTCTCGGGCGACAGCTCCAGGTGGGCGCCGAGGTAGGGCACGTGCCCGGCCGGCACGGCGAGGCGCTCGCGCGCCGCGCGCACCTCGGCCAGCCGCCGCTCGATCCACGGGCGCAGCTCGGCCACCGCCAGCGCCGCCTCGCGCTCGCGCGCGCGCGCGGGCAGCGTGACCTGCACGCCGGCGTGCGCGTCGACGGCCACCCGCACGCGGCGCGCGCGGGTCGAGCGGCGGATCGTGTAGGCGAGCTCCACGACCCGCCAGCTTAGGGCGGCGGGCGGCCGCCACTCATCCCTTCGGACGATGTCCGCGCGCGGGGCCGCGCGCGCAGAGGGCTGGCATGGTGCGCACCTCTCCGCTGCCGCTGGCCTTCGCCGCGTTCGTCGGTGCCGGACTGCTGGTCGAGCGCGACGCCGGCTCGCTCGGCGAGGTCGGGCTCGGCGTGCTGACCTGGATCGTCCTGCTCGCCGCGTGCGCGCGGCTGGCGCGCGACGAGCGCCGGCGCGTCGCCGCGCTCGTGCTGGTGGCGAGCGCCGGCGAGGTGCTCGGCTCGCTGATCCTGCAGCTCTACGCCTACCGCCGCGGCGGCATCCCGCTGTTCGTGCCGCCCGGCCACGGGCTCGTGTTCCTCGCCGGCCAGCGGCTCGCGACCTGGCGGCGCCCGCGCGCGCTCGTCGTCCTCGCGCTCGGCGTCACCGTCGCGTGGGCCGCGGCGCGCGGGCTCAGCGGCGCGCCGCCCGACGCTCGGCGCGGCGCTGGGCTACGTCGGCTTCGACTGGGTGGCGCTGCGTATCACGCGACCGCGGGCGTCGAGGACGGCGTCGTGCCAACCGCCGAGGTGGGCGATCCGCTCGTCGGTCTCGTCGCCGGCCAGCACGTAGGGGCACAGCGTCACGACCGGCCGGCCGCGAAAGCGCGCGTCCCACGCGCGGTCGTAGGCGGTCGCGGCGGCGAAGTCGTTCGCGCCAGGCCCGATCGGGAAGCGCGAGTACCACAGGGCGCTGTGGCCGCGCTCCAGCGCGCCGGCGAGCAGCGGCTCGAAGCGCTCGGCGGCCTCCTCGGGCGACTCGCTCGCATCGAACTCGAAGAGCACGAGGCTGCCCTCGGCCTCGAGCTTCGCGACGTCCAGGCCACCGTTGCCCAGGCGCTCGCGGTCGCGGTCGCACTGGCCGGGCAACGCGTGGTGGACGACCCAGCCATGGCGGCTGGCGCCCAGCGCATAGAACGAGGCGAGCACTGGCCGGCAGCTCGCCCGCGCTGCGCAGGACGACCGCCATGTGCGGGCAGGCGTTGCGGCCCACCCGCGGCCCGACCGCGTCGGCGAAGCTCACGCGCGCGGCACCTCGAGGCGAACGAGCGTCCCGCCACCGTCGGCGGCGCTGACGTCGAGCTCGCCCCCGAGCGAGGCGGCGCGCTCGCGCATCAGCGCGATGCCGAAGTGCCCGTCGCCGGGCCCGCGGTCCGCGGCCGCGCCCGGGCCGCGGCCGTCGTCGCGCACGCTCAGCGTCAGCGCGCTTTCGTCGCTCTCCAGCGCGACGACGACGTTGCTCGCGCCCGCGTGGCGCTCGACGTTGGCCAGCGCCTCGCCGAGCACGCGCAGCACGACCGCGCTCGTGTCGGGCGCGGGCTCGACGGTCGCCGCGCAGCGCAGCTGCACCGCCAGGCCGCGCTCGCGCGCGCGATCGCAGGCGGCCTGCACCGCCTCGGGCAGCCCGCCGAGCGGGACGCGGATCGAGAGATCCTCCAGGCGTGCTCGGACGATCCGGTGCGCCGCGCCGACCGCCTCGCGCAGGCGCGCGCGGCTCTCGACGGCGTGCTCGGCCGACGGCTCCGAGTCGAGCAGCGCGATCTCGCGCTTGGCCAGCGCCAGGTCCTGCGCGAGGCCGTCGTGGATCTCGGCGGCCAGGCGCACGCGCTCGCGCTCGATCTCTGCGCGCGCGATCCGCTGGCGCAGCCGCGCGGCGGCGATCCCGGCGCCGAGCAGGTCGCCGAGGATCGCCAGCACGGTGGCGCCGGTCTCCTCGAGCGCCAGCGGCCGGCGCTGCGCGGCGGCGACGACGCCGACGACCTCGTCGCCGCTGTCGAGCGGCAGCACGATCCACGCCGAGGCGGGCGGGTGGAACGGGTTGGCGACGAGCCACGTCGCCGGCTCGTGGAAGACCAGCGCGCGCCCGCCGGCCGACGCCAGCCGCCAGGCCTCCTGCTCGAAGCGCAGCTCGTCGAGCAGGCCGACAGCGCCCATGTCGGCGCCGGCGACCGCGAAGCGCCGCAGCAGCGGCACGCCGTCGGCATCGGGCAGATACAGGGCGGCGACGCGCAGGTTGAGCGCCTGGCACATCGCGCCGAGGGCGTGCTCGGCCAGCTCGCCAAGCGGCCCCGCGCCGACGAGCGCGCGCGCCACCGAGCCCACCGCGGCGATCGCGAGCGGTGCCTGGACGGCCGCGGGCGGGTGGGCCTCAGCGGCCACCGCTGCGCCTCGCGGTACGTTGCGCGCTGCGATGGACGATCCGCCCGTCTCGGTGCTCGTCGTCGACGACCACCGCCTCATGCGCGAGGGCACCGCCGCGCTGCTGCGCGCCGATCCGCGGGTCGAGGTCGCCGGGCTGGCGCGCGACGGCCGCGAGGCGCTGGCCCTCGCCCAGCGGCGCGCGCCCGACGTCGTCCTGCTCGACCTCGACATGCCCGAGCTGCCGGGGCTGGAGACGTGCGCGGCGCTGCGCGAGCGCCACCCCGACATCGAGGTGCTCATCCTCACGGTCTCCGAGCGCGACGACGACCTCTACGCCGCGCTGCGGCTCGGCGCGGCCGGCTACCTGCTCAAGGACATGCCGCCGTCCGAGCTCGTGCAGGCGGTGCTCGAGGCGGGCCGCGGCGAGCCGCGCATCGCGCCGCGCCTGGCGCGGCGCATGCTCGCCGAGATGGGCGGGGACGAGAGCGGCGCGGCCGATCCGCTCGCGCGGCTGAGCGGGCGCGAGCGCGAGATCCTGGCGCTCGTCGCCGAGGGCCTGCGCAACCGCGAGATCGCCGAGCGGCTGTTCCTGAGCGAGGCGACGGTCAAGACGCACGTGCGCAATGTCCTCAAGAAGCTGCGCTTCCGCAACCGAGCGCAGGCGGCAGCCTTCGCGGCGCGATCGCTCGGCGGCGGCGCAGCGTCGAGCGCAGGCCCTCCGTGAGCAGCCGCCGCGCCGCGCCGTCGCCGATGCCCAGCGTCGCGGCGACCTCGTCGACGCGGCAGCCCGCGATGCGCGCCAGCGCGACCGCGTCGCGCTCGGCCGGGGCCATCGCCGCGAAGGCCGGCGCCGGCGCGCGCCGCACCGCGGCGAGGACGGCGCCGCGGACGAGCTGGCCCTCGGGCGCGTCGACGTCGGCGCTCGTCAGGAGCTTCGTGGTCACGTCCTCGGCAACGCTCTCGTCGCCGCTGGCGGCCAGCGCCGCGCGCCAGACCGCGTCGAGATGGTCGAGGACCATGGCATCCGACCGTACGCCGGACCCCAGGCGCTGTCATCGACCGAAAGGCTGAGTTCAGGCGTCCGGGCCGCGCCAGGCGACGGCGAAGGCGATCGGCTGGCCGCGCAGCGGCGCCCACTTGGGCTTGAGCTCCAGCCATGCGTCGTCGACGAGGCGCTCGCGCATCTCGACGAGCGTCCAGCCGGCCGCCAGCCCGGCGCTGACGTGATCGCTGAGCAGGTGCACGTAGGTCTGGATCGCGACGGGCTCGCCGGTGGCGCTGTCGTAGTGCGTCGGCATGCCCGAGGCCATGATGAAGTGCGGGTGGAAGCCGACGAGCACGTAGATGCCGTCGGGCCGCGCGATGCGGCGCGCCTCGACGTACAGGGGGCGCAGGTCGGCGAGGTGCTCGTCGACCAGGCAGGTGACGACGAGGTCGTAGGCGCCCGACCGCAGGCCGGTGGCGGAGACGTCGGCCTCGGCGAGCGTCGCGTAGACCTCGCGCGCGCGGGCGACGTCGAGCATCTCGGGCGTCAGGTCGACGCCGTCGATCTCCGCGATGCCGCGCTCGCGCAGCCACGCGCCGGTGCGGCCGGTGCCGCAGCCGAGGTCGGCGGCTCGCTGGATGGTCTGCCACGGGACCTCCCCCAGCCCCTCGAGCAGGTGGATGTCCATCGCGTCCTCGACGGTCTGCTCGTAGGTCGCGACCCACTCGCCGTAGCCGCTGCGCACGTCGACGGTTCGATAGCCGCGATTGTCGAACGCGCTGAAGTCCGTCATACGTATTAGTGTTACAGCACGCGCAAGGTCTTCAGGCTCGTGTCGCGCGCGACGATCGAGCCGCCGGCGTCGCGCGCCTCGACGAGGTACTGCACCGCGTCGGCGCTGACGCGAAAGCCCTCGAGGATCACCGGGATGCCCGGCGGGTAGACCTCGACCTCCTCGGCGGCGATCTTGCCGACGGCCCCGCTGAGCGGCACCTCGTGGCCGATCGACTTCGCGTAGCGGCGCGCGTGATAGGGGTGGATGACGGGCTTGTCGTCGATCGCACTGAAGGGGTTGGCCGGCATCCGCTCGCGCGCGTCGCCCGGCAGGCAGTGGCCGGCGAGGATGTCGGCCAGCGCGTCGACGGTGTCCTGGACGGCCTCGGGTGCGAGCTGGAAGGTCGTGATGAGCGTGATCGTGTGCACGCCGGCCTTCTCGATGACGATCCCGCGCTCGACGAGCGCCTGCGCGACGTCGTAGCCGCTGAGGTCGTAGCGGCTGATGCCGACCGTCGTCTTGACGAGGTCGCAGCCGCCGATGCGGTCGCCATAGCTGGCGATCCAGTCGGGGTCGTCCATGCGGTCGAGGTCGGGGACGCGGGCGTGCAGCGCCGCCTTGAGCTCGAGCGTGCGGTCGATCGCGCGGCCCAGCTCGTCCTCGCCGCGGGCGGCGAGCGTGCGGACGGCGGCGTCGGCGCTGGCCAGCAGGTGGTAGCTCGGCGACGTCGTGACGTACTCGCGGTAGGACTCCTCCAGCAGCTCGGAGTCGACGCGCCCCGTGCGCCAGTGGATGAGGCCGGTCTGCTGAAGGCCGCCGGCCAGCTTGTGGGTCGACTGGACGCAGATGTCGGCGCCACTCGCCATGGCGGAGTCGGGCAGGTCGGGGTGGAAGTGCAGGTGGCCGCCCCACGCCTCGTCGACGATGACCATCGCCTGGTCGGAGGCCGCGTGCACCGCGCGGGCGATCGCCTTCGTGTTCGCGGCCAGGCCCTCGTAGGTCGGGCTCGTGTAGAGGACCGCCAGCGCCTCGGGGTAGCGCGCGAGCGCGTCGAGGACGTCGTCGGCGCTCGGCGGCAGCACGGCCTCGAAGCGCGGCTCGTAGGGCGTGGGCAGGAAGCGGAAGTCCAGCCCGAAGGCCTTGATCGCGTTGATGACCGAGTGGTGGATGTTGCGCGCGACGAGGATCAGCGCGTCGGACCGCTCGAGCGCCAGCGAGCGCAGCACGATCCAGTTCGATCCGCTCGAGCCGTGGACCGAGAACATCGTGCGGTCGGCGCCCTGGGCCTGCGCGGCGAACTGCTCGGCCTCGGCGAAGATGCCGGTGTGGTCGACGAGCGTGCCGAAGAAGCCCGCCGAGATCGAGATGTCCGACGCGTAGAAGTCGTCCACCCGCTCCTGCTCGGGCAGGATCGACGGCGTGCACCAGCGGTGGTAGCGCGTGACGTGCTCGTTGAGCACGCGAACGATCGGGCTCGGGCTCGGCGTGCGGGATGTTTCGAGCACGCACGGAGATAATCAACCCGTGGCCCGGTCCGTCGTGCGCCTGCCCCCAGACGTCCGCTCGCCCTTCGAGGTGTACGTCAACGGCGTGCGCCAGGAGCTGGGCGAGGACTACCGCGTCCACGAGGGCGCGCTCGTCTTCGACCGCGAGCTGCGCAAGGACCGCATCAGCGGCTGGCGCTGGTTCCTGGGCGCCTGGGGCGTGGGCACCTACCGCCAGGACGACAGCGTCGACGTGCGCTACGAGCGCCCCGACGGGTCGCCGGCGGTGGCGGAGAAGCTGGACATCGAGCTGCAGCCCGGGCACTGACAGGGCTCGGAATAATGCCCGCGCCATGGCTCTCTTCCTCTGCCGACTGAACCCGCCACGCCCCTCGTTCCCCGCTGACATGACCGACGACGAGCGCGCCCTGATGCGCGAGCACGCCGCGTACTGGAGCGGCCTGCTCGACGAGGGCGGGGTCGTGGCCTTCGGCCCGGTCGCCGACCCCGCGGGCGCCTGGGGCGTGAGCGTCGTCGACGTGGCCGACGAGGCCGCGGTGCAGGAGATGATCGCCGCCGACCCCGTGAAGGTCCGGGGCGACGGCTTCAGCTACGACGTCTTCGCGATGCCGGGAGCGATGGCGCGGGGTTGATCGGCCGGGCGCGAGGCGCGCGCGGAGACCGCCCGCGTCCTAAGCAGCCGCCTGCGGCCGCCGCGGCTCGCCAAGCCCCGTGTGCTCCGGATCCCACGGGCGCCAGAGCTTCAGCGAGCTGAGGATCGCGCGGGTCGCCGGTGAGCGGTTGAGCGTGTAGAAGTGGATGCCCGGGGCGCCGCGGGCCAGCAGGTCGGCGCACTGCATCGTCGCGTAGGCGACGCCGAACTCGGCGACGGCCTCCTTGCTCGCGCGGCGCTCCTCGATCTCGCCGAGGACGTGGTCGGGGATGCTCGCGCCGCACATCGAGGTGATCCGGGTCAGCTGCTGCGGGCTCGTGATCGGGAGGATGCCGGGGATGATCGGCACGTCGATGCCGATCGCGCGCGCCCGCTCGACGAAGTCGAAGTACAGGGCGTTGTCGAAGAACAGCTGGGTGATGAGGAAGCCGACGCCCGCGTCGACCTTCTCCTTGAGGTAGCGCAGGTCGTCCTCGGGCGAGGTCGCGTGGATGTGCGTCTCGGGGAAGCACGCCGCGCCGATCGTGAACGGGTAGTCGCGGCTGATGAGCTCGACGAGCTCGCGCGAGAACTCGAGGCCGCCCTCGGTCTGCGTCCACTCCTCCTGGCCCTGCGGCGGGTCGCCGCGCAGCGCGAGCACGTTCTCGAACCCCAGGGCCGCCATCTCGTCGAGCGTGGAGCGCAGCTCGTCGACCGTCGCGTCGACGCAGGTGAAGTGCGCCATCGCCTCCAGGCCGATCTCGTCGCGGATGCGCGAGACGATCTCGAGGGTCTTGCCGCGCGTCGAGCCGCCCGCGCCGTAGGTGACGCTGACGAAGTCGGGCGCCAACGGCCGCAGCGCCGCCAGGGCGAGGTACAGGTTGGCCTCCCCCTCGGGCGTGCGTGGAGGGAAGAACTCGAAGGAGAACGTCGGCCACTCGCCTGAGGCAAGGATCTCGTCGATCCGCATCGCGGGCCAACCTTACCACGATCGTGTCAAGGTTTGCGAGCCCGAGCGACGGGCGGTCAAGTTCGTGCAGCCCCTGCCGATCCACGGGGTGCGGATGCGAACGTGCGATCGCACGTGCACCGCGCCGTTCCCCTCTCTCATGTCGCTGAACAACTTGATCTCCAAGGTGCTCGCCGCCGGCCTCGCCGCGGGCGTCTTCCTCATCTGGTGGCCGGCGCACCTGCCCTCCACCGGCGTGGAGTGGCTCGTGCTGCGCGGGCTCGCGTGGACGCTGGCCTTCGAGATCCTCGTGCTCAGCTTCTGCCCGCTCGAGAGCATCGCGACCCGGTCGATCACGCGCCGGCGCGCTGCCGCGCAGGCCCGCCGCGTGCGCGGCCGCCTCGCGGCGGCACCCCAGCCGGCGAAGGCCAGCGGCGCCGTGCTGCTGGCCTGCACGGGCCTGCTGCTGCCGGTCGTGATGCTCGCCCACGCCGGCAACCCGCTGACCAAGCCGGCGCCGCGCCCCGTGCAGGTCGTGCGCAAGGTCGTCGTGCGCAAGGTCGTCCGCCAGAAGACGGTCGTCGTGCGCCCGCCCGCCCAGGTCGTCCAGGCGCCGGTCGCGCCGGTGACGACCGCGCCCGCGCCCGCGGCGAAGAAGCCGGTCACGACGACCAAGAAGGCGAAGACGACCGTCACCAAGGCGACGCCCGCCAAGAAGGCCGAGAAGACCGAGACGACCCCCGCCCCGGCGACCACCACGACGATGCCGGATCCCGCCGAAGCCGCGGCGCCCTCAGCCGGCGCCGCGACTCCGACGGCCGACGCGGGGTAGCTAGGCCCGCGCCGGCACGCGGTCCGCGCGCAGGACGACCAGCGCGACGGCCACGCACGCCGCCAGGCACACCGCGGCGATCACGAAGGCCAGCTGATACCCGGCGACCAGCGCGTGCTGGGCGGCCCAGCCCTGGTCGGACAGGGACTGCGTGCGGTCGGTCGCGATGGCGCCGAGCGCCGCGAGTCCGAGCGCGGCCGAGATGTACAGCGACACGTTGATCAGCCCCGAGGCGACGCCCGCGTCGCTGGGCGGGACGTCGGCCAGCGCGATGGTCAGCAGCGGCATGAACGCGGTGCCGGCGCCCAGGCCCATGAGGAAGAAGGCGACGAACACCGTCGGGAAGTAGGCCTCGCCGGCGCCCGCGCTGGAGAGCACGAGCAGGCCGCCGGCCATGATCGCCAGCCCGGCCATGAGCGGCCGCCCGGCGCCGTACCGGCGCACGAGGCGCGCGGTCGGGCCGGCCGAGAGCGCCGCGACGACCAGCGTCCACGGCAGGAACGCCTCGCCGGTCTGGACGGTCCCGTAGCCCTCGACGCGCTCGAGGTACAGCGCACCGAGGAAGAACGTCCCGTACATGCCCATGCCCATCATCGCGCGCACGACGCTCGAGCCGGCCAGCGTGCGCAGGCGCAGGAGCCGCAGCGGCAGGATCGGGTTCGACAGCCGCGCCTCGAGCGCGATGAAGGCGGTCAGCAGCGCCACCGACGCGGCGCCGAAGCCGAGTGTGTGGCCCGACGTCCAGCCGTGTTGCGGGGCGCCGACGATCGCGTAGACGCCCAGGGCCATGGCGACGGTCACCATGACCGCACCGGTGACGTCGACGCCGCGGCCGAGGCCGATGCCGGGGACCTCCTCGACCAGCGCGCGGATGGCGAGACCGGTGAGGACGCCGATGGGGAGGTTGACGAAGAAGATCCAGTGCCAGTCGACGGCCTGGGTCAGCGCGCCGCCGGCGAGCAGCCCGACCGAGCCGCCGGCGACCGACACGAACGTGTAGAGGCTCATGGCCTTCGTCCGCTCGTAGGCGTCGGGGAACTCGGTGGCGATGATCGCGAGGATGACGGCGGAGGAGAGGGCGCCGCCGAAGCCCTGCACGAAGCGGGCGACGACGAGCATCGTGCTGTCCTGGGCCAGGCCGCAGAGCGCCGAGGCGACGGTGAAGATCGCCAGACCGGCGAGCAGCACCCTGCGGCGGCCGACCAGGTCGCCGAGGCGCCCGGCGACCAGCAGGAAGCTGCCGAAGGTGATCAGGTAGGCGTTGACGACCCAGGTCAGCGACGACTGGGAGAAGTCCAGGTCGGTCTGGATCGCGGGGAGTGCGACGTTCACGATGGTCGCATCGAGAACGAGCATCAGCTGCGCAAGGAGCACAGCCACGAGCGCTGCCCAGCGGCGGCGCTCGCCTTCGAGGAGCGTGGAGGGGGAGACATTCATCACAGCCATGTGGATCGTCACTATATCAAGGATGATCCATGTGTCAATGTTGATCCTTGTGCTAGTGTCTATCCACGAAACCGCTACGATGTACGGCAACGCAGATGTCCCCTGAATCACCTGGATCCCTCGTCCTCGCGATCCGCCTGTCGCGGCTCGTCTACCGGCTCGCCACCGAGGACGTCCTGGGCATGCGCCTCAAGCAGTTCCTCGCGCTGAGCACCCTGGCCCACACGCCCGGCATGGGACAGCGCCAGTTCGGCGAGTCGCTGCACCTGGACCCCAACAACACGGTCCTCATGCTCAACGACCTCGAGGCCGCCGGCTGGGTCGAGCGCCGCCGGGACCCCGACGATCGCCGCCGCCACACCGTCGAGCTCACGGCGGGCGGCCGCAAGGCGCTGACCCGCGCCGAGCGCGCGCTCGACGGGCTCGAGGAGGGCGTGCTCGACGCGCTGAGCCCCGAGGAGCGCGCGACGCTGCGCGAGCTGCTCGCGCGCGCCGTCGCCGACGTCCCGGCGCCGGTCTAGGCGGCCGCGCTCCAGCGCTCCGGCCTGGCGCCGTCGCCGGCGATGCGGCCGGCGACCTGCAGGTGGCGCAGGTAGCAGAGCGTCTCGCTCAGCCACCAGTTCGCGTTGAGCGCCGTCAGCGCCTCGCCGTAGACGCGCGGCACCGCCTCGAACGCGGTCAGCGGGCCATCGCTGCGCAGGACGTCCTCGAGCGCGGCGAGCCGCTGCGCGACCAGCTCGCGATTGGCCGCGACGTGTCCCTGCACGTCGCTGAACGTCCGGCCGTGCCCCGGCAGGCACAGGCGGGCGTCGAGCCCCTCGACGCGGTCCAGCGAGGTCAGGAACTCGCCGGCCGGGTCGGGCGAGTAGCCGTAGTCGTAGTACAGCGAGACGCGGCCGAGGAGGTGATCGCCCGAGATCAGCAGCCGCTGGCGGGCCAGCCACAGGCAGACGTGCGACGGCGCGTGACCCGGCGTCTCGACGACCTCCCACTCCCCCAGGTCGGTCGCCACCGTCACGCCGGCGACAAGATCGCGATCGGGCTCGACGATGCCGGCCACCCCGAAGGACTGCCCGCGGCGGCGCTGGGCCCACTCCCGCAGCGGCTCGTCGGGCACCCCGGCCGAGCGCGCGACCTCCAGCCGGCGCTCGAGCGCGGCGTCGGGGTCGTGCGCGGCGCCGGTCATGTGCCGGTGGTCGGGATGCATCCACAGCTCGCAGCCCGCGCGCCGCACGATCGTCGCCGCCTGGCCGTAGTGGTCGGAGTGCGCGTGCGTGCAGACGACCAGGCGCACGTGCTCGACCTTCAGCCCGACCATGTCCAGCGCGCGCTCCAGGTGCGCCATCGAGCCGGGCTCGTGCATGCCGGTGTCGAAGAGGACGATCCCGTCGCCGGCCGCCACCGCCCACGCGTTGCAGTGCGGCACCCCGGGCCACGGCAGCGGCAGGCGCAGGCGCCAGACGCCGGGCAGCAGCTTCTCGCCCCGGCCGACCTCGCGCTTGTGGGCGGGGGCGGTCATCGACGCGCAATGTAGACCGGCCGGATGCCGGGCCGCGTTCTCAGAACGCGGGGCCGGATGCCCCGCGGAGCAGACCCCCATAGAGTTTGCTGGGCAGCCGAGCGAGGAGGACCGACGATGGCGACCGACGTCGACCACACGAGCGAGACCGCGCGGACCGCGCGCGAGTACTTCGAGGCGCTGGGACGCGGCGAGAGCGACGCGCCCGTGCGCTTCTACGCGCCCGGCGGGACCGGACACATCCACGGCGTCGTCGGCCCGGCCGCGCCCGAGGAGAGCGTCAAGTTCTTCTCGGAGCTGTTCCAGGCGTTCCCCGACTGGCACTTCGAGGTCCTCGACATCGTCGCCGAGGGCGACCGCGCCGCCGTGCGCTGGCGCGCCCGCGGGACGTTCGCCGGCCCCGGCAACTTCATGGGCTTCGAGCCCAACGGAGCGCGCGCCGACGTGGAGGGCATGGACCTGGTGTGGGTGCGCGACGGCGCGATAGCCCGCCTCGAGGCCTACATGAACGGCGCCGAGCTCGCCCGCCAGCTCGGCGCGCTGCCGCCGCAGGGCTCGCCGACCGAGGAGCGGATGGCGAAGGCGTTCAACCTCAAGACCCGCATCAAGCGCCGGATCGTCAGCGACCCCGAGCCGGTGGCCGACGGCGTCTGGGTCGTGCGCGGCGGCTTCCCGGGCAAGTCGATGAACGTCTATCTCGTGCGCGACGGCGACGGCGTGATGCTCTTCGATGGCGGCATCAAGGCGATGACCGACGCGGTGGCGGCCGCCGGCGCGACGCTCGGCGGGATCACGCGCGTGCTCCTGGGCCACGGCCACGTCGACCACCGTGGTGTGGCGCCCTACCTCGGTGCCCCGGTGCTCTGCCATCCCGACAACCGCGCCGACGCCGAGGGCAGCGGCGGCTTCGACTACTTCGACTTCTCCAAGCTGCCGGCCTACGCGCGCCCCATCTACCCGCGCCTGCTGCGGATGTGGGACGGCGGCCCGGTGGTCATCGCGGGCACCGTGGCCGAGGGCGACCAGATCGCCGGCTTCGAGGTCGTCGACCTGTCCGGCCACGCGCCCGGCCTCATCGGGCTGTGGCGCGCGTCGGACCGCCTGGCGCTGACGAGCGACTGCTTCTACACGCTGGACCCGCTGACCGGCCGCCACGGCCCGCCGCGCGTGCCGCTGGACGCCTTCAACTACGACACCGAGCAGGCGCGCGCCTCGGTCCGCAAGCTCGCCGCGATGGAGCCGGCGTCCGCGTGGCCCGGCCACGCCGAGCCGCTGACCGGCGACGTGCGCGGTCAGCTCGAGGCCGCGGCTGGCTGATGGGCAAGCGCGGCCGCGCGCGCGGCAGGGTCGAGAAGCTCGCCGCGCCGGAGAGCGAGTACGCCTCGCCGCAGGGCGACGTGCTCGTGCTGCGCGGCGCGCTGACGCCCAAGACGCGGCGCCAGTACCACGAGGTGCTGCACGGCAACGTCCTCTCCCAGGAGGACGCGTGGCAGCGCGCCGCCGAGCTGCTCTTCGAGCGCCTCGCCGTGCGCTGGGTGGTCTCCGACGTGCCGACCGAGGGCCAGCGCGAGCTGCTCATGCGCTTCCGCGTCGCCACGCCCGACGAGCGCCGCTGGATCCGCGACGTGCTGCGCGAGCACGTGGCCGAGCACTTCCCCGAGCTCGAGGCGCCGTGACGGATCTCGACCCGGCCGCCTTCGCCGACCTCCTGGCCGGCTACTGCCTCGACGTGCAGGCCGGCGAGGCCGTGCTCGTGCGCTCGACCTCGCTCGCCGAGCCGCTGCTGCTCGAGCTCCAGCGCGCGATCCTCGAGCGCGAGGCGTGGCCGCTGCTGCGCGTCGAGCTGCCGGGCCAGACGCGCGCGTTCTACGAGCACGCGCGCGATCTGCACCTCGACGACTACCCCGACCTCACGCTCACCGAGGCCAAGAAGATCGACGCTCTGCTCGGCATCCAGGCGCCGGGCGAAACGCGCGAGCTGGCCGGGATCGATCCCGATCGCATCGCGCGCTACGCCCGCGCGCGGCGGCCGATCCGCGAGGCGACGATGAAGAAGCGCTGGTGCTCGACGCTGTGGCCGACCGCCGCGCTCGCCGAGCAGGCGGGCATGACGCCGGCGGACTTCGCCGCCTTCGTGCGCGGCGCGCTGTTCCTCAACCAGCCCGATCCGGTCGCGGCGTGGGGCGGCCTGCGTGCCTTCCAGGAGCGCCTGATCGCGCGGCTGGCGGGCGCACGCGAGCTGCGCCTGGAGGCCGAGGGGACCGACCTGACGGTCGGCGTCGGCGGGCGCACGTGGGTCAACTCCGACGGCAGGCGCAACATGCCCAGCGGCGAGGTCTTCACCGGCCCGCTGGAGCGAAGCGCCAACGGCCGCGTGCGCTTCACGGTGCGCTCGGCGCCGGCCGGCATCGACGTCGACGGCGTCGAGCTCGAGCTGCGCGACGGCGAGGTCGTCACGGCGCACGCCGCGGTCGGCGACGCCTACCTGCAGCGCGCACTGGCCACCGACGACGGCGCGCGCTACCTCGGCGAGATCGGCATCGGCACGAACTTCGGCATCGCCCGCCCCACCGGCACGATCCTCTTCGACGAGAAGATCGGCGGCACCGTGCACCTCGCGCTCGGCCGCTCCTATCCGGAGACCGGCGGCAAGAACAAGTCCGCCCTGCACTGGGACCTCATCTGCGACCTGCGCGCCGGCGGGCGCCTGACCGCGGACGGCGAGGTCGTGCAGCAGGACGGGCGCTTCGTGGCCTGAGCGGCCCGCTCGTACGAATGTCCGCCCGCGTTCATTCGCAAGCGCGGGTGGGGATCACCGCTTGATTCGAGGCCCGGCGTCGTTCTGGGCTACCGATCCGGGTCATCGCTGGGAGGCATCCGATGCGCAAGCTTCTTCTCACAACCGTGGCGGTCGCAGCCGCGACCGCGCTCGCCGCGCCCGCGGCCGCGCCGGCGGCGGGCTGGAACTGCTCGGCGAGCGCGCTGCTCGGCCAGCCGGTCGGGATGCCGGTCGCCGCCAACGTCGGCGCGACCACGTGCCAGGCCGTGAGCGCCGGAGGCAACCTCCCCCCGCTGCCGATCCCGCTTCAGGCCAACCTGATGTCCGCGCGCACGACGCTCGACGGGCCTGCGAGCCAGGCGGCCCAGCAGACGCCCAGCGCGACCGGTGAGGTCGCGAGCCTGACCGTCGGCGTGCCCGGCGACGCCCCGATCCCGGTGCCGACGACGACGCTGCCCAACCCGCTCGGCGGCGCGGCGGTCGACATCACCAACGCGCTGCGCTCCCAGCTGCCCGCGGCAGCGGGCCCGCTGGCCGGCATCAAGCTCTCCAGCGCGACCGCCAGCGGCCATTGCGCGGGCGGCCAGCCGGCGCTGACGGGATCCTCGCGCGTGCTCGGCGTGACGGTCGCCGGCCAGGAGCTGCCCGTCGACGACGCGGTCACGCAGGTGGTCAACCTCGTCGGCACCCTCGACCCCTCCCAGCTGAGCCCGTCGGCCCTGCCCGCACCGCTCAACCAGCTCCCCGCCAGCCAGCTGCAGCCCCTGCTCGACGCGCTGCCCGCAGTGCCGTTCTCGGCACCCGTGCAGGTCAAGCTCACGCCCGGCTCGCAGACCCGTCAGGGGGGCACGCTCACCCAGAAGGGCCTGCAGATCTTCCTCGCCATCGCCGGCCAGACCGTCACCGACCTGACCCTCGGCCAGGCGACGATCTCGCAGGGCGACGTGTCGTGCGGTTCCCAGACGCTCGCGGGCGCGCAGCTTCAGTGCACGACGCGCAAGCTCGCGCTCATCGACGTGCTCGAGCGCAAGGGCTACGCCCGCCTGTACGGCGCCGCCGACCGCAGGTTCATCGGCAAGCGCGTCGACGTCGTGTCGTCGTGGGACGGCAAGGTCGTCGCGCGCCCGACCGTCCAGCGCGACGGCACCTTCACCGCCAAGGGCAAGCTGCCGCCGATGGCGCTGCGCCACGGCAACCGTGCGCGCTACCAGGCGCGGATCGGCAAGGAGAAGTCGCTGCGGCTCAAGCTCTTCCGCCGCATGCTCGTCACGAAGATGAGCAGCTCGGACGGCAAGGTGACGATCGCCGGGCGTGTCATCCTGCCGCTCGGCCATCCCGTGCAGACGATCACGATCAAGCGCCGCGTCTCGTGCACGAAGAACGTCGTCGCCAAGACGGTGCACCCGGACTCCAAGGGCCGCTTCTCCGTGACGCTGGGCGCGCCGCCGAGTGGGCAGGCGGCGGTCTACCGGTTGGCGACGAGGGTGCGCAAGAACACGCACAACGCCAAGCTCTACCCGACGTTCACGCTGCCGCGCGCGGTGGCGCTGAAGCAGTAAGTCGATTCAGGCGGCGGGCGTGGTTCCGCCCGTCTCCGACGCCTTCACGGTCACCGACTTGGGGTCGTGCGGAAGCTCGAACACCTGGTGGTCGTGATTGCTGTCGTAGACGTGGAAGACGCGCCCGCCGCGCTGGACGATCCGGAAGTCCTCGCCATCGCGAGCGTTCCCGGTGCGGTTGAGGTAGTGGCCCTTGTCGGGTCCCGCCACGATCTTCTCGTAGTGGCGACCCTCGACCTTCTCGGTCTTCTCGCCCTTCGGCCGCTTGCTGGCATCAGACAGCGCGGCCGAGAAGCTCTTGCCGTCGCCACTGGTCGGCGCGGCAGCGGAAGTGCTGCGCGTCGTGGCGGAAGCGCTACGGGCGGCGTGGATCGAGACGACCTCACTCATCGCTTCATGTGATCGGCCGCACGTGCGGCAGACTTGAGCAGTGGGGTTCTCCCCAGTACCCATGACGCCGGGTGACTCCATGGCGCAAATGCAAGCCACAGCCGACCATGAGCCCATGCTCTCCCTCGATCGCCCCGGCGCCCTGCTCCGCCAGCTCGGCCTGGACAGCGTGTACCTCTTGCTCGCGCTGCCGATGGGCATCCTCACGTTCACGGTCGTGGTCACCGGCTGGTCGCTCGCGCTCGGCCTGCTGATCACGCTCATCGGGCTGCCGGTGGCGATGCTGACGATCTACGTCTCGCGCTGGATGGCGTGGGTCGAGCGCCACCGCGCCGCGCTGGTCCTCGGCGAGCCGATCCGCGGCGTCTACAAGCCGCCGGCCACCGGGCGCTTCGTCGATCGCCTCAAGGCGCTGTTCTCCGATCCCTCCACCTGGAAGGACCTCGGCTGGCACCTGCTGTTGCTGCCGCTGAGCATCGTCGACTTCGTCGTCGTCGTCACCGCCTGGAGCGTCTCGCTGGGCCTGCTGACGATGCCCGCCTGGTGGTGGGCGCTGCCCGACAACGACCCGACCGAGCTCGGCCTCTTCCAGGTCGACTCCTGGGGCCACGCGATCCTGGCGGCGGCGATCGGGGTCGTCGCCGTGCCGATCGCCGCGGCGCTCGTGCGCGGCACCGCGGCGGCCAGCGGGTCGCTGTCGCAGGTCGTCCTGGGCCCGAGCCGGCGCCAGCTCGAGGAGCGCGTCGAGGTCCTCGCGCAGACGCGCGCGGGCGCCGTCGACGCCGCCGCCGCCGAGCTTCAGCGCATCGAGCGCGACCTGCACGACGGCGCGCAGGCGCGCCTCGTCGCCCTGGCCCTCGACCTCGGCATGGCCGAGGACCGCTTCGACCGCGACCCCGAGGGCGCGCGCGAGCTGGTCGAGAAGGCGCGCAGCGAGGCCAGGCTCGCCATGGGCGAGCTGCGCGACCTCGCGCGCGGCATCCGCCCCGCGCTGCTGGCCGAGCGCGGGCTCGGCGAGGCGATCGGCGCGCTCGCCGCGCGCACGCCGCTGCCGACGACGGTCGAGGTCGACCTCGACGGCCGGCTGCCCGCACCGGTCGAGCTGGCCGCCTACTTCACCGTCGCCGAGGCGCTGACCAACGCGGTCAAGCACGCCCAGGCGCGCAGCGCCAAGGTGCGCCTGTGGCGTGAGAACGGCCGCCTGCGCATCGAGGTGCGCGACGACGGCCGCGGCGGTGCCGACGGCGCCGGCCACGGGCTCGACGGGCTGCACAAGCGCCTGGCCGCGCTCGACGGCACGCTCGCGATCGCCTCGCCGCACGGCGGGCCGACCGTCCTCTACGCGGAGGTCCCATGCGCGTCGTGATCGCAGAGGACCTCGCCCTCCTGCGCGAGGGCATCTCGCGACTCCTCAACGAGAACGGCTTCGAGGTCGTGGCGGCGGTGGCCGACGGCGATGCCTTCCTGGCCGCCGTCGACGAGCACCGCCCCGACGTCTGCGTCGTCGACGTGCGCCTGCCGCCCGGGTTCAAGGACGAGGGCGTGCGCGCCGCGCTCGAGGCGCGCCGGCGCATCGCGGACCTGCCGATCCTCGTGCTCTCCCAATACGTCGAGCGCACCTACGCGGCCGAGCTCCTGTCCGACGGGCGCGGCGGCGTCGGCTACCTGCTCAAGGACCGGGTGGCCGAGGTGCGCGACTTCGTCGATGCCGTGCGCCGCGTCGCCGAGGGCGGCACGGCGCTCGATCCCGAGGCGGTCTCGCAGCTGCTGGGCCAGCGCGACGACAGCGGCCCGCTGGCCGAGCTGACCCCGCGCGAGCGCGAGGTCCTGTCCCTGATGGCCGAGGGCCGCTCGAACAACGCGATCGCCGAGACGCTCGTCGTCACCGAGGGCGCGGTCGAGAAGCACGTCTCGAACATCTTCCTGAAGCTCGGATTGCCGCCGTCGGAGCACGACCACCGGCGCGTGCTGGCCGTGCTCACCTGGATGCGCGGCTGACGCGTTTCGCGGGCGGCCCGCGCCGGGCGAGCAGCCGCCACTGCACACCGCCTACGACGAGGCACGACGCGGCGGCGGCGCAACCGCAACGGCTTCTCCCCCTCAGTGCCCCGGCCGCGCAGCGCCGCAACCGCTGGGCGGAGTAAGCGCTTTCGACAGTCCGGCGGCCCGGCGTCGAGCGCGCAACGGCGTCGCCGTGGCCATGCCGTACTGTCCAGCCCATGGACCGCCGCACGAAGATCGTCGCGACGATCGGGCCTGCCTCGCGCGACCGCGAGGTGCTCGTGCGCATGGTCGAGGCCGGCATGGACGTGGCGCGCCTGAACTTCTCGCACGGCAACCACGAGCTGCACGCCGAGACCGCGCAGATGGTGCGCGACGCGGCCGGCCGCGTGGGGCGGCCCGTGGCCATCCTGCAGGACCTCCCCGGGCCCAAGCTGCGCATCGGGGCGCTGCGCGACGAGACGGCCGAGCTGAAGGTCGGCGACCACGTGACCTTCGTCTGCGGCAACGGCAGCCCGCCGGGCGACGCGCGGCGCATGTCGATCGCCTGGGACGGGCTCGCGCACGCGATCGACCCCGGCGAGATCCTCTACCTGGCCGACGGCGCGGTGCGCCTGCGCGCGCTCGCCGTGCGCGCGGGCGACGGCGAGATCGACGCCGAGGTCGAGGTCGGCGGCACCGTCGCCTCGCGCCAGGGGCTGAACATCCCGGGCCCACTCGACATCCTGCCCGCGGTGCCCGAGGAGGATCTCGCGCACCTGCGCGCCGGCTTGAAGATCGGCGTCGACCTCGTGGCGCTGAGCTTCGTGCGCCGCCCCGAGGACGTCCTCTTCGTGCGCGAGCACACGCGTACCCCGCTGATCGCCAAGATCGAGAAGCCGCAGGGCGTCGAGCGCGCCGAGGAGATCCTCAAGGTGTCCGACTGCGTGATGGTCGCCCGCGGCGACCTCGGCGTCGAGATGCCGATCGAGGAGGTGCCGATGATCCAGAAGCGCCTCCTCGCCCTCGCCGGGCGGATGGCGCGACCGTCGATCACGGCGACGCAGATGCTCGACTCGATGGTCAGCTCGTCGCGGCCCACGCGCGCCGAGGTCGCCGACGTCGCCAACGCGATCCTCGACGGCACCGACGCCGTGATGCTCTCCCAGGAGACCGCGATCGGCGCCCACCCCGCGCTGGCCATCGAGATCATGGCCGCCGTCGCGCGCACGACCGAGCGCGAGGCGCCCTACGAGCAGTGGAACGACATCCGCGTGCGCCGCGACGAGCGCGACCCGGCCTACACCATCGCGCACTCAGCGTGCGTGGCCGCGCGCGAGCTCAAGCTCGACGCGCTCGTCATCCCCACCCTCAGCGGCCGCTCGGCCCGCCTCGTCTCCGCCCACCGCCCCGACGTCCCCATCTACGCGCTGTCGCCGGGCCGCGAGACCGTGCGGCGTTGCGGCCTGATGTGGGGCGTGCGGGCCGCCTCGATGCGCCGCCACGAGGTCACCGAGGCGCTGATCGCCGACGCGACACGGCGCGTCGTCGAGCTGGGCTGGTGCAAGCCCGGCCAGCGCGTCGGGGTCACCGCGGGGCTGCCCAGCGGCAAGCCGGGCACCACCAGCATGTTCCAGGTCCAGCAGCTCTGAGGCGCACGCCTCAGAGCTGCCGGTGCCTGGTAGTCACGCGGCGAGCTGGAAGCGCCCGACGAGCTCGGAGAGCTGCTCGGCGGTGCGAGCGAGCTCCTGCGCGGAGGCCGCGATCTCCTGTGCGGACGCGCTGGTCTCCTCGGTCGAGGCGGAGACCTCCTCGCTGGCCGCGCTGGTCTGCTCGGCGACCGCGGCGACCTCGCCGATGTCGGTCTGCACCTGCGTCGAGTTCGACGCGATCTGCTCGACGACGACGGCGATCTCGCTGACGCGGACGCTGACGTCCTCGATCGCGGCCGCGATGCGCTCGAAGGCCTCGCGGGCCTGCTCGACCGTCGCGGCGCCCTGCTCGGTCTGCTTGCCGCCGTTCTCGACGACGTCCACGGCGCGGCTCGTCTCGGCCTGGATCTCGGTGATGAGATCGGCGATCGAGGACGCCGCGGCCTGCGACTCCTCGGCCAGCTTGCGGACCTCCTCGGCGACGACCGCGAAGCCGCGGCCCTGCTCGCCGGCGCGGGCGGCCTCGATGGCCGCGTTGAGCGCCAGCAGGTTGGTCTGCTCGGCTATGCCGGTGATCGTGTCCACGATCCCGCCGATCTGCTCGCTCTTGGCGCCCAGCTCGCGGATCGCGCCCGTGGCCTGCTCGGAGGCCTCGCGCACGGCGGTCATCGCGTCGGTCGCGCCGCGGACGGCGTCGGCGCCCTCCTCGGCGACACGGCGAGCCTCCTGGGCGGCCGCGGCGGTCTCCTGTGCCGAGCCCGACGACTGCGTCGTGGCGGTGGCGACGCCCTCGACGAGCGAGCGGGCCGACTCGACGCTGCGCACCTGGCGCTCGGCGCCGGCCGCGACCTCGCTGACCGCGTGGGCGATCTCGCCGACCGCGCGGCCGGCCTCGTCGGACGTCGACGCCATCTGCTGCGAGGCGGCCGACAGCGTGCCGGCGGTCGACGAGACCTCGCCGATCATCGACGTCAGCGCCGCGCGCGTCTCGTTGTAGGCCTCGATCGTGGCGACCGCGTTGTCGCGGATCGAGTTGACGGCGTTGGCCACGTCGCCGATCTCGTCGTTGCTGATGCGCTCGATGTGCGTCGTCGTCGGCACGACCTCGACGGTGAGGTCGCCGTTGGCGAGCGCGGCGATGCCGCCGCGCAGGCCGCTGATGCAGTTGTCGCGCAGCTTCGACAGGCGATCGAGGACGTCGCTGACGCCGCGCGAGATCGAGCGGCTGAGCAGGAACGCGACGGCGGCGCCGACGGCGACGGCGAGCAGCAGCAGCGCGATCGCCAGCGTGCGCGCGCCCGACGCGGTCGACTTCGCGGCCGCGTACGTCTCGTCGCCCTTGGCGTGCGTGGCGGCGGCCCACTTGTCGAGGTCGCTCTGGAGCTGCTCGAAGTCGTCGCTGCTGCCGTCGAGGACGTCGAGCGCGGCGCGGTCGTCGAGCTTGCGGCTGAGGTCGCGCCACGCGCTCGTCTTGGTCACGTAGCCCTGCCACAGGCCGCGGGCGCGCTCGAGCAGCGGCTTCTCGACGGGGTCGTCGCCGACGAGCGTGGTCGAGTGCGCGAGGGCCTGCTCGACGTCCTTGGTGTCGGCGGCGAGCGCCTTCTCGATCGCGGCCTTCGCGGCGGCGGTCTTGGCGGCGGCGTGGGCGAACTGGTCCTTGCGGTAGTCCTCGGCGCCGATCGTGACGTCGTCGACGGCCTCGACGCTGGGGATGGTGTCGTTGTTGACGGTCTTCGTATGACCGGCGACCGTGCCGATCTTGCTGATGCCGACCAGGCCGAGGACGAGCATGAGCAGCAGCACGACGCCGAAGGATGCGCCGAGCTTGACGGCAAGAGGGATGCGACGGGACAAGTTGTGACTCCTTGGGAACGGAAGGGCGGTCGTCCCCTACTCGGAGTCAGAGTGCTGACACCGCAGCCGTCGTGGACGGCTGTCGGCCGCCGCCTCCCCAGTTCTGGCTACGCAGGCACGGGCGGCCGGCGTGCGTAGAACTCCGCCTCGGCGTGCCCGAGCTCGGTCACCGGCGGGTCGCCGTAGATCCACTCGCGCGCGATGCGATGCCAGTTGGCCGTCGCGCGCAGCTGGCCGAGCACCGCGAGCGTGAGCATCTCCAGCCGGCGCCCGAAGAGGTGGTCGGGCGGCAGCGTCTCGTGGCGCATCTTGCCGAAGTAGCGCGAGCGCGGATCGCTCATCTGGATCATCACCTCGGTGGCGATCTCGGGCGTGAGCTCGACCTCCTCGTCGCGCGTGTACCACCACGTGAAGTCGTCGAACTGCTCGAGGATGCCCTCCTCGGTGTAATAGCTGGGGTCGCCCATCCAGCCGCCGCGGTGCAGGTGGTCGATGAGGTCGGCGCCGCGGCGCTCGATCCCCAGCCGCTGGCTGGTCAGCTCGAACTCGGCCGCCGACGCCGAGATCCGCTTGAACAGCCCGAAGTCCAGGAAGGCCATGCGCCCGTCGTCGAGCAGCAGGCAGTTGCCGGGGTGCGGATCGCCGCTGAACTGGTGGTGGCGGTACATGCACCCGAAGTAGAAGCGGAAGATGATCTCGCCGATGCGGTCGCGGTCGTCCTTGGGCAGCTGCTTCATCTCCTCGAAGCCGCGCCCGGCCACGAACTCGCTGACGACGACGCGCTCGTGGCTGAGGCTCGTCACGACGTCGGGGATGACGATGAAGGGGTGGTCGCGGAAGATGCGCGACAGCCGGCGCTGGTTCTGGGCCTCGAGCTCGTAGTCGAGCTCCTCCTCGATGCGCGACCGGATCTCGGCGCCCAGCGCCTGGGGGTCCAGGCCGGGCGCGACCGACTTCATCAGCCGCAGGATCATCCCGAGGTTCTGCATGTCGGCGCGCACCGCGGTGTTGACGCCCGGGTACTGGACCTTGACCGCGACGTCGCGGCCGTCGTCCAGGCGCGCCTTGTAGACCTGGCCGATCGACGCGGCGGCGACGGGCACCGGGTCGAAGGTCTCGAAGACCTCGTCGAGCGGGTCGTCGTACTCCTTCTCGAGGACCTTCTTCATGTCCTTGAACGAGACCTTCGGCGCGGCGTCGCGCAGCTCGGCGAGCTTGGCCTGGAACTGCTCGCGGAACTCCTCGGGGACCAGGCCGACGTCGAGGAACGACATCACCTGCCCGAGCTTCATCGCGGCGCCCTTCATCGTTCCCAGGGCGGCGACGATCTGCTCGGCGGTCTCGAGCTGGCGGCGGGCCAGCGCCTTCTGAGCCTCTTCTTCGGAGCGTGTGACGTTCATCGCTCGTGTACCCACCTGACGGACGGCCTGCTCCGCGGCGAGTCGCCCGACCGTCGCTGAGCGCCGCAGCCGCGAGGTCGGGATCGGCTTCTTCTCGCGCGGGGCCACGTCCGAGCAGGCTAGCGAGCGCCCGTCGGCTGCCTACCCGCGCTGCACCTGCGACCCCGGGACGATGTCGTCCGAGCCGTCGGCCCAGCGCACCCACGCCTTGTGGCCGCCGTCGTAGTCGTCGCCGAGCAGCACGAGCGTGGCCGGCTCGCCCATCGCCGTGCACGGCTGCTCGCCCTCGGGATCGAGGCCGCGCCAGACGCGCACGAACGCGTTGCCCTCCCACTCGTCGGCGACCGTCGTCGGCTCGGTGTGGCCCGGGCGGATGACCGTCTCGGGCGGGAGCGCCAGCAGCACGTCCATGATCGAGTGCTTGAGGTCGGCGTAGGTCGTGTGGCCGGGCGCGCGCACGCCGCCGACCGAGTTCTTGAACAGCGTGTCGCCGGTGAAGACGTTGCCCTCGACCAGCAGCGAGAGCATCCCCTTCGTGTGGCCGGGCGTGTGCAGCGTGCGGACCTCGAGGTCGCCGACGCGAATCGTCTCGTCGGGGCTCATCTCGCCGGTGACGCCGTCGACGCGCTCGTCGGGGTGCGCAAGGACCTGCAGGTCCGGCCAGCGATCGGTGAGCCTCGCCAGTTCCTCGACGTGGTCGTGGTGGTGGTGGGTGAGCAGCACGTGGGTCGGGGTCATGCCGTGGCGCTCGGCGGCGGCGACGAGCGGGCTGACGGGGCCGCCGGCGTCGACGAAGAAGCCGGCGCCACCGGGCTCGCCCACGAGGTAGGTGTTCGAGAGGAACTGCGGATGCATGGAGCGCTCGATGACCATGCGCCGCATCCTGCCACGCCTATGCTCCCGACATGCCCGAGCTCATCCACACCTGCTACCGCATCGGCGACATCGACCGCTCGGTCGCCTTCTACGAGGCGCTGGGGTTCGAGGAGATGGGTCGCCACCCGATCCGCGACGAGGCCATCAACGTCTTCATGGGCCTGCCCGGCGACGGTGCCCGCCTGGAGCTGACCTACAACCACGGCGTCGACTCCTACGAGCTCGGCACCGGCTACAACCACATCGCGATCACGGCATCGGACCTCGACGCCACGCTGGCCAAGCTCGCCGAGCAGGGCATCGAGCCCGAGAAGCCGCCCTACACCGTGCGCGAGGGCGGCTCGCGCCTCTGCTTCGTGCGCGACCCCGACCAGTACCGCATCGAGATCATCGAGCGCGACTGACGCGACGACGTCGATCGCCGAAACCCTGCGCCTGCAGCTGCGCGAGTTCGCCCCCGGCGACCTCGACGAGCTCGCCGCGATGGTCGCCGACCCCGACCAGATGATCTTCTACCCGCGCCCGAAGACGCGCGACGAGGCGGCGGCCTGGATCGCGCGCAACCTCGCCCTGTACGAGCAGCACGGGTTCGGGATCTGGCGGATCGAGCCTCTGCGCGGCGCGGGCTTCGTCGGGTACTGCGGGATCAGGCCGCTCGACCTCGACGGCGGCGGGGAGATCGAGACCGGTTGGCACATGCACAAGCGCTTCTGGAACCAGGGCCTGGCCACCGAGGCGGCGACCGCAGCGCGCGACCTCGCGTTCGGGCGGTTCGGCGTCGGAAGGCTCGTGGCGGTCATCCATCCCGACCACATCGCGTCTCGCCGCGTGGCCGAGCACATCGGGATGCGCCCGGAGCGGGCGACGGTGCTCGACGACGACTATCCCGCGCTGATCTACGCCATCGAGGACTGATCGCTAGCCGTGGCCCGGCGCGAGCGCCGGGCCGGCCGCGACCGCGGCGACGGTGAGCTGCAGGTCGACCTCGCAGTCGGGGTCGCCGCACTCGCACGCGAACGTGCGCAAGACGGCCTCGGAGTCGCCGTCGGCCCACGGCCGCGCGTGGTAGCCGCGGACCTGGGCGACGATCGCCTCGTTGGCCTCGCGCAGCAGCGCGCGGCGCTCGTCGCGCGTGCGCGCGCTCGGGCCAGCGGCCAGCGCGGCGGCGAAGCGCTCCTCGACGGCGGCGGCGACGTCGGTGACGGCGTCGACCCGCAGGACCGGCACGCCGTGCTCCTGCGCCTCGGCCGCGATGACGTCGCGCAGGAGTGCGTCGAGGCGAGCGCGGCCGCCGGTCCGTCCAGCGGCGGCGAGCCGCGCGCGCTGGAGGGCGGGCCTCGGGATCAGCCACAACGCGCGCGAGCAGTCATCGATCGCGGAGGCCGGGAGCACCGACCCCTCCGCGACGACCAGCGGCGCGGCCGGCAGCGCCGCCAAGTCGTCGACGACCATCGGCCCGCGCTCGCGGTGCAGCGACGTGGCGAGCAGCTCGTCCGGCGCGACGCCCTCCCAGCGCGCGGCGGGTGTGAGGGCCTCCCAGCGCCGGGCTGCCTCGCTCCCGGCCGCGATCGCGCGGTCGCGATGCGCCCACGTGCGCGTGTCGGCGCTGTAGAGGCGCAGGCCGTGCCGGCGGGCCAGCCGTCGCGCCGCCGTCGTCTTGCCGCCGGCGGGCGGCCCGCCGATCCAGAGGACGTGCCTCAGAGGGTCGCGGCCAGCACCGCGCGATGGGTCTCGCGCGCCGCCTCGTAGCGGGCACGGCCGGCGTCGGTGATGTGGGCGAAGATCCCGCGCCGATCGTCGGGGCACATGGCGCGCGTCACGAGGCCATCGGCCTCGAGCCGGCCGACGAGGCGCGACAGCGCGCTCTGGCTGAGGTGGGTGACGCCGGAGAGCTCCTGCATCCGGCACTGGTCGCCTTCGGACGACGCCAGGCGCTCGAGAACCTCGAACTCGCTCACGCCGAGGTCGTGGTGGACCTGGAGCGACCGCTCGAGTGCCGACAGCACGCGCGCGTGGCGGTCCGCCAGGTCGCGCCATGCGCCGACTAGCGCCAGATCGTTCTCCTGACCCATTACGCGGCCATTATACCAGGCGCGAGCAATATTTGCGTTTACATCCCATGTACAAGCAATACTTGCACAAGCATGTATTCTCCTGGAATGGCTTCTCCCTCCACCTCCTTCTCCGCGTCCGGCGACCAGCTCAGCAAGCGCGCGTGGGGCGCGCTGCTCGTGCTGTGCGGCGCTCTCTTCCTCGATGCCCTCGACGTGTCGATGATCGGCGTCGCACTGCCGTCGATCCGCACCGACCTCGGCATGTCGACGAGCTCGCTGCAGTGGGTCGTGAGCGGCTACGTGCTCGGCTACGGCGGCTTCCTGCTGCTCGGCGGCCGCGCCGCCGACCTCCTCGGCCGCCGCCGGATGTTCCTCATCTCCCTTGCCGTGTTCGTCGTCGCGTCGGCCCTCGGCGGGCTGGCCAACGACGGCACGCTGCTGATCGCGACGCGCTTCATCAAGGGCGTCAGCGCCGCGTTCACCGCACCCGCCGGGCTGTCGATCATCACGACCTCGTTTGCCGAGGGCCCGGCGCGCAACAAGGCGCTCTCGATCTACACCGCGACCGGCGCCACCGGCTGGTCGCTCGGCCTCGTCTTCAGCGGCCTGCTCACCGAGCTCGGCTGGCGCTGGGTCTTCTTCCTGCCCGCGCCGTTCGCGCTGGCGACGCTCGCCGGCGCCCTCCTGCTGGTGCCCGCCGATAAGCCCGTCGCGCGCGCGGCGCGCCGCTTCGACGTCGCCGGCGCCGTGACGGTGACCACGGCGATGCTGCTGCTCGTCTACACGGTGGTCGAGGCGCCCGACCACGGCTGGGGCTCGGTCCGGACGCTCGGCTCGCTGGCGATCGCCGCGGCGATCATGGCGCTGTTCGTGGCGATCGAGCGCCGGACCAAGGCGCCGCTCGTCCGCCTCGGAATCCTGCGCTCCGGCCCGCTCGTGCGCGCCAACCTCGGCGCGATGGCACTGATCGGCAGCTGGTTCGGCTTCCAGTTCATGCTGACGCTGTACCTGCAGCAGGCGCGCGGCTGGTCGGCCCTCGAGACCGGGCTGGCGCTCTTCCCCGCCGGCGTCATCGTGGCAACGCTCGCGCCGCGGGTTGCCCCGCTCGTCGCCCGCTTCGGGGTGACGCGGGTGATCGCCGCGGGCCTGACATCGATCACCATCGGCTACGCCCTGTTCCTGCCGATCGGGCTGGACTCCGGCTACGTCGTGGCGATGCTCCCGACGTTCATCCTCGGCGGCCTCGGCTTCGGCCTGGCCTACGGGCCGCTGAACATCGCGGCGACCAACGGGATCGCGCCCGAGGAGCAGGGCCTGGCCGGCGGCCTGGTCAACACCTCGTTCCAGTTCGGCGGCGCGCTGGTGCTCGCCATCGTGACCGCCGTCGCCAACGCGAACGGCGCCTCCGACGGGTCGGCGCAGGGCCTGCTCGACGGGTTCCAGGCCGCGATCTGGGTCTCGCTCGCCGTCGCCGGCCTGGGGGTTGCGGCGATGGTGCTGCGCGGCCGCGAGCGGGAGGTGGCCGTCGAGGCCGCCTGACCGTCGTGCGCGCCGGCCGCCCTCGGGTGGCCGGCGCGCACTACGCTGCGGCCGTGGCCGAAGTCTCCGCCGTCGCCGACCTCGGATCGAACTCGTTTCGCCTCGTCGTCTTCACCGCCGACGACGGCTGGTGGAAGCGCACCGACGAGATCTACGAGGCGGTCCGCATCGGCGAGGGCCTCGCCGCCACCGGCAAGCTGGGCGAGCCCGGCATGGCGCGCGCGCAGGCGACGATGGAGGTCTTCGCGCACTTCTGCACCGCGAGCGGCATACCGCTCGACGCGGTCGACGCCGTCGCCACCTCGGCGATCCGCGACGCGACGAACTCCCCGGCCTTCCTCGAGCGCGCGCAGAAGGCAAGCGGCCTGCGCGTACGCGTGCTCAGCGGCGAGCAGGAGGCGCGCTACGGCTACCTGGCGGCGGTCAACTCGACCACGCTGAGCGACGGCGTGATGCTCGACATCGGGGGCGGCTCGATGCAGCTCGTCCACGTCGTCGGGCGGCACGCGACCGACCTCGACTCGTGGCGCCTGGGCGCGGTGCGCATGACCGAGCGCTTCCTGCCGGACGACGGCCCGGCCAAGCCCAAGCAGATGCGCGAGCTGGTCGGCTACGTCAAGGCCAAGCTCGAGCGCGCGCCGTGGCTGGACAGCTGCGGCCCGCGCCTGGTCGGCATCGGCGGGACGATCCGCAACCTCGCGGCCGCCGCGCAGCGCGACCTCGACGTCCCCGAGGCCGGCGTCCAGGGGTACGTCATCGCGCGCAACGAGCTCGACCGCCTCGTCGAGGAGCTCGCCTCGCGCACGCCGGCCGAGCGCGCCAAGTTCCCCGGCATCAAGCCCTCACGCGGCGACATCATCCTCGGCGGCGCGATCGTCGTGCAGACCGTCATGGAGGTCGGCGGCTTCGAGGGGCTCGAGGTCACCGAGGCCGGGCTGCGCGAGGGGGTCTTCTTCGAGCACCACCTCGGCGGCGACCCGCCGCTGTTCGACGACGTCCGCCGCGCGAGCGTGATCAACCTCGCCACTCAGTACGGCATGGACCCCGACAGCAGCCCGCACACCGCGCACGTCGCGCGCCTGGCGCTCGGCCTGTTCGACGAGCTCGCCGCCGCGGGCGTCCACCCCGGCGACCCCGCCGAGCGCGAGCTGCTGTGGGCCGCCTGCATGCTGCACGACATCGGGATGACCGTCGACTACGACGACCACCACAAGCACTCGCGCTACCTCGTGCTGAACGCCGGCCTGCCCGGCTTCCAGCAGCGCGAGGTCGCGCTCATCGGCCAGGCGGTGCGCTATCACCGCAAGGGCATGCCCTCGCTGGGCCCGTTCGCCCGGCTGGCCACCGACGGCGACGGCGAGCGCCTGGATCGCATGGCGACCCTGCTGCGGCTCGCCGAGGACCTCGAGCGCTCGCGCGATCAGCTCGTGCGCAGCGCGCACGTCCAGGTGGCCGACGGCACCGTTCGCCTCGAGCTGCAGTCCGAGGGCGACGACCGCGTCCCGCGCTGGGCGGCCGGCCGCGAGGTCGAGCTCTTCGCCCGCGCGTTCGATCGCGAACTCGCCGTCTGACGCGCGCGCACGTTCGCGTGGGCGGCTGCGTTCGCGCAGGGGATCCCGATCCCCCCGGGCCGGCCGCTCCCTCAGGCGGTCGGCTCGCCGGGGCGGCCCGGGCCCACCGGCACCTCGAGCGGCTCGACCGGGGCGCTGATCGCCTCGACCTCCTCGATCTCGAGCTCGGGCGGCTCCATGCCGTCGCACACCAGGCGGAAGGCGCCGGTGCCGACCTTCGGATCGCCCTCGAGCACCAGGCCGGCGATGACGTCGCCCTCCTCCCATTGCATCCGCTCGATCTCGAACGGGTTCATGCGCACGGTGTGCGGCGGGAAGGGGCACCTGGCGTTGTGGTCCGCCTTGGCCTTCGTGATCGCCTCGAAGTTCTTGCCCTCGGCGCTCATGCGAAGAGGGTACCCGCGGCCGCCGGGCTGGTCAGGGCAGCGGCTCGGGGTCGATCAGCACGCCCGGGTTCATGATCCCCGCCGGGTCGACCGCCGCCTTGGCCGCGCGCAGCGCGGCGGCGAACGGGGCCGGGCGCTGGGCGTCGTACCACGGGCGATGGTCGCGGCCGACCGCGTGGTGGTGGGTGATCGTCCCGCCGGCCGCGAGGATCGCGTCCGACGCCGCGGACTTCATCTCCAGCCACTGCTCGAGCTCGTCGCCGCGGCGGGCCGGCGCGAGCACGGTGAAGTAGGGCGCGGGGCCGTCGCGGTAGACGTGCGTGAAGCGGCAGGTCACGCGGCAGGGCTCGCCGAGCGCGGCGCGCGTCGCGCCGACGACCGCCTCGTGGAACGCTGGCAGCCGCTCCCAGGTGATCGCGCTCTCGAAGGTGTCCGAGACGATCCCCAGGCGCAGGAGCATGTCGCGCAGGTAGGGCATGCGCAGGAACGCCTCGCGCCAGGCGCCGGCGCCGCCGGCGGACGGCTCGTCGGCGACGCCGCCGTGGTCGCGGCACAGCTCCAGGGCGCGTGCGAGCGCGTCCTCGACCGGATGGTCGGTCGACTCGAAGCCCAGGACGAGCACGGCGCGCTCGCCGTCGCCCGCACCGGTCTGCGCGGCCTCGAGCGCGTCGATGAGCCGGCAGTTGGCCGGTTCGAGGCCCGCCTGCACGATCGCGCGCACCGCCTCGGCCCCGGCCGGGAACGACGCGAAGCGCACGGTGCGCCCCGCGCGGTGCGCTGGGCGCGGCTGCACGCGCACCCACGCCTCGGTGATCACGCCGAGGGTCCCCTCCGAGCCGAGCAGCAGCCGGTCGGGCGACGGGCCCGCGCCCGAGCCGGGCAGCCGCCGCGACGCCCACGCCCCCGTCGGCGTGATCGCGCGGATCGCCTCGACGAGGTCGTCGACGTGCGTCGGGCCGGTGGCGAAGTGCCCGCCGGCGCGGGTCGCGATCCACCCCCCGAGCGTCGAGAGCTCGAAGGACTGCGGGTAGAAGCGCATGGTCAGGCCGTGCGCGCCGAGCTGCTCCTCCAGGCGCGGCCCGGCAGCGCCGGCTTCGATGCGCGCCGAGCGCGACACCGGATCGACCTCGAGGACGCGATCCAGCGCGCCGAGGTCGAGCGACAGCGCGCCGTTCGCCGTCCCGGGAACGCGCGGCTCGACGCCGCCGACGACGCTCGTCCCGCCGCCGTAGGGGATCACGGCGACGCCGGCGTCCTGCGCCCAGGCCAGCACCGCCTCGACCTCGACCTCCACGCGCGGGCGCGCGACGAGATCGACGACGTGGTCGTAGCGCCCGCGCAGCCCGCGGATCGTGTCGACGTAGGACTTGCCGAGGCTGTGGCACGCGCGGTCACGATCGTCGGTGCTGCAGATCGCCCCCAGCGCCGGCGGGCACGCGACGCGTGTCGCGGGGAGCGCGAGCTCCGCGACCGGCTCCTCGACGTCGGTGGAGCCGAAGCCGAGCATCTCGACGACGCCGGGCGCGGCGGCGTGCGCATCGGCGGCGCCGATGGCGGCGTCCTGAAAGCCCCAGCCCCAGCGGTTGCGTGTGCGCGCCATCGCCGACCGATCCTATGCTTGGTCGAGCACGCTCATGCATGACGAGCCAGCCCTCCTCGCACGCGGCCCCTGGGACCCCGACCACGTCGAGGCCCGCTGGAGCGACGCCCACTACGCGCCACCGCCCGCGCGCGACGAGCAGGCCGACGCGGCGATCGCCGCGCTGCGCGAGCGCGGCTCGCCCAGCCACGACGGCCTCGCCGCCCGGCTGGTCAGCCACGAGGTGCGCAACGGGCGCCTGACCCTGCACCTGCAGCCCGCGCGCTGGGCGCTGCGCCTCGTCGAGGGCGACGCGTCGCTGTCGGTCGCGGCGCTGTGCGTCACCCGTGACGCCGACGGGCGCTGGCTGGCGGGCCGCCGCGCGCGCTGGCTGTCGTCGTGGCCCGGGCGCTGGGCGCTCGGCGCGGGCGGCGCCGTCGACGTCGGCGAGAACCCGGCCGACACGCTCACGCGCGAGCTCGACGAGGAGTGGTCGGTCGCCCCCGAGCGCGTCCGCTGCGAGGCGCTCGTGCGCCTGCCCCACAAGCTCGTGATGTTCGTCGGGCAGGCGTGGCTGCCCGCGGGCGCGACGGTGACGCCCGACCACGAGCACGACGCCTACGCGTGGTGGCCGGCGTGCGTCGAGGACTGGCCGGCGGAGGCCGACGAGCCGCTGCGGCGCATGGCGGGCCTGCTGGCAGCCGGATGACTCACGCGGCCTCCATTGAGCGAGCCTGGATGGCGAGCGGAGGCCAAGCGTGAGCGTGAGGCTCTCCTTCAACACCCTCAAGCGCCTGTCGTTCACGCACTCGGCGATCTACCTGACGCTGCTGACCGTCTGGCTCGTGCCCGGCCTCCACACGCTGGAGTTCGTCTTCGGCATGGCGCACGGCCTGGGCTGGATCGCCATGTGCTTCCTCACGCTCGCCGCCGTGCGCGCGCGCGTGATCCCGCTGCGCCTGGGCATCGCGGTCGCGGTGATCGGCGCGGTCGGGCCGTTCGTCGGGTCCTACGAGTTCGTGCGCGAGGAGCGCCGCCGGGTCAGCGCGCCGTCGCGCGCAGGTACGTGAGGACCGCGGCGACGCGGCGGTCCTCCGTGCAGTCGTCGCGGAGCCCGAGCTTGACGAAGATCTGGCCGACGTCGGCGTCGACGCCCTCGCACGGCACGTCCAGGCGCGCGGCGATCGCCTCGTTCGAGAGCCCCTCTGCGATCAGCCCCAGCACTTCGCGCTCGCGCTCGTTGAGCTCGGCGAGCGGCCCCTCGGCCCCGGCCCGCGCCACGAGACCCTCGACGATCGCCGGGTCCACGACGCATCCGCCGTGCGCGACGCGGCGCACCGCGTCCAGGAGCGTCTCGACCTCGCTCACGCGGTCCTTGAGCAGGTAGCCGCGCCGGGCCTCGCGGTCCTCGACGAGCCGCAGCGCGTAGGAGAGCTCGAGGTACTGCGAGAGCACGAGCACGCCGACCTCCGGGTGCGTGCGGCCGATCGTTTCGGCGGCGACCAGCCCTTCGGTGGTGCCGGTCGGCGGCATGCGGATGTCGACCAGCGCCACGTCGGGCCGGTGCTGCTCGACCTCGCGGTACAGCGAGTCGGCGTCCGCAGCGATCGCCGCCACATGCACGCCGCATTCGCGCAGGAGGGCGGCAACGCCGTCGCGCACGAGCGCCGAGTCGTCGGCGATGACGACCCGCAGCGTGTCGCGCGCCAGGTCGTCCCACTGCGCGGCGAGCACCAGGTGGCGACCGCGCAGGCCGCGCAGCTCGACCTCGCGGGCCTCGTCGAACCAGATCTCGTCGTCGAGGTCCTCGTCGGCCTGCGCGAGCTCGCGCACGATCCCCGAGACGAGGATCTCGCCGCCGTGCGCCATGCCGGCGATGCGCGCCGCCTTCACGACCGTGCGCCCGTGCAGGTCGTCCTCGCGGACCGCCGGCTCGCCGGTGTGCATGCCCATCCGCACGCGCAGGTCGGGCGCGCTGGTCACCGGCAGCGAGCGCTGGACGGCGACCGCGCAGCGCAGCGCCGCGCGGGCGCTCGGGAAGGAGGCGAGGTGACCGTCGCCGATCGCCTTGATCAGCGTCCCGCCATGGTCGGCGATGCTCGCGCCGAGCACCTCCTCGTACTCGGCCAGCGCCTTCAGCCAGCGCGCCTGCCCAAGGCGCTCGAGCATCGCGGTCGAACCCTCGACGTCCGCGAACAGCACCGTGACCGTCGCCCCAGGCACAGGCACATCGTGACGCACCCGGCAAGCGCGCGCTGGCGGACGCAGGACACTTGTCCATTAGGGCGTATTAGCTGTCCGTCCTGCGCCCAGCGCGCGCGCTACAGTCTGAATTCAGAGACATGGCGGTCAATACAACAGTGCAGGTCACCCTCCCGCAGATGGGGGAATCGGTGACCGAGGGCACCGTCCTGGAGTGGCACAAGCAGGAGGGGGAGCGGGTCGAGGCTGACGAGGTGCTCGTCGAGATCTCGACCGACAAGGTCGACGCCGAGGTGCCGGCACCGGCGAGCGGGACGGTCGCCAAGATCCTGGCCGCCGAGGGCGACACGGTCAGCGTCGGCGCGGTGCTCGCCGAGATCGTGGCCGACAACGGCGCCGCGCCCGCGGCCGCCGAGCCGGACGTGCCAGAGGCCACGGAGGCCGAGCCCCCGCAGGCCAGCGGCGAGATCGTCGACATCGTCACGCCGACCGGCGGCGAGTCGGTCACCGAGGGCACGATCCTCGAGTGGGCGGTCAAGGTCGGCGACGCCGTCGAGGACGGCCAGACCGTGGTCGAGATCTCGACCGACAAGGTCGACATGGAGCTGCCCGCCCCGACCGCCGGCACGATCACCGAGATCCTCGCCGAGGAGGGCGACACGGTCACGGTCGGCCAGGTCATCGCGCGGATGCAGGCCGGGGCCGGCGCGCCGAAGCCGGTGGCCGCGTCGGGCAACGGCGCCGCCACGCCCGCACCCGAGGCTCCGCCGATCCCCGACGACGCGAAGGTCTCCCCCGTCGCCGCCCGCGTCGCCGCAGCCGAGGGCATCGACCTGTCCGCCATCACGGGCACCGGCCCGGGCGGGCGCATCACCAAGGCCGACGTCCTCGATGCCAAGAACGGCGACGCCGCGCCCGCGGTCGCCGACGGCAACCGCACGCTCATGAAGGGCGGCGCGGCGATGCTCGCGCGCTACATGGACGAGAGCCGCTCGATCCCGACGGCGACCTCGTTCCGCACCATCGCCGTCACCGCGATGGACACGCGCCGCAAGCAGCTGAAGAACGAGGGCCAGAAGGTCTCGTTCACCCACCTGATCGCCTACGCGATCGCCCAGGCCGCGCAGCACGACATGCCGGTCATGACCCACCACTTCGACGCCGACGACGGCAAGAGCTATCGCGTCGACGACGGCGCGGTCAACCTCGGCATCGCGGTCGACGTCGAGAAGAAGGACGGCAGCCGCACGCTCATGGTCCCGGTCATCCGCGACGCGGGCCGCAAGAACTTCGCCGACTTCAAGGCCGCGTTCGACGAGGTCATCGAGAAGGCGCGCACGAACACGCTGACCGCCGACGACCTCACCGGCGCCAACATCTCGCTCACCAACCCGGGCGGGATCGGCACCATCGCCTCGGTCCCGCGCCTCATGGTCGGCCAGGGCACGATCGTCGCGACCGGCTCGATCGCCTACCCGCCGGGCCTGCAGGCCGTCGGCGAGATGATCGGCGCCGAGAAGGTCATGACGATGACCTCGACCTACGACCACCGCGTCATCCAGGGCGCGGAGTCGGGGCGCTTCCTGCAGGTCGTCGAGGCCTACCTGCAGGGCGAGAACGGCTTCTACGACGGCGTCTTCGCGTCGCTCGGCGCCCAGCTCGGCCCGCCGCCGGTGCCGCCGGCCCCGGCCGCCGCCGCCGCCGTCGCGCGCGAGGCGCCGGCCGCGCCCGGCGCGGTCGTCGACGAGGACATGCTGCAGGCCGTCCAGGCCGCCACCTCGCTGCTGAAGGCCCACCGCACGCACGGCCACCTCGCCGCGCGCCTGGACCCGCTGGGCACCGAGCCCGAGGGCGATCCGGCGCTCGAGCCGACGACCGTCGGCCTGACGCCGGAGATCATGACCCGGATCCCGGCCAAGATCCTGCGCCTGTACGTGCCGGGCGCGACGCTGGCCGACGCGCTGCCGCACCTGCGCGAGACCTACTGCGGCACGATCGCCTACGAGATCGAGCACATCGCAAGCCACCGCCAGCGGATGTGGCTGCGCGAGAGGATCGAGTCCGGCGAGTTCCGCAAGCCGCTGACCAACGACGAGCAGATTGCGCTGCTGCAGCGCCTCGTCGAGGTCGACGCGCTCGAGCGCTTCATGCACAAGGCCTACCTGGGCCAGAAGCAGTTCTCGATCGAGGGCCTCGACATGACGGTCCCGATGCTCGACGAGACGATCCAGCTCGCCGCCGCGCACGGCGCGCGCGAGGTCGTGGTCGGCATGGCCCACCGCGGCCGGCTCAACGTGCTGGCCCACAACCTCGGCCGCCCGTACGAGACGATCTTCGCCGAGTTCGAGGGCGCCTCGACGCTCGAGGCCGTGACCTCGATCCCGCAGGGCGGCACCGGCGACGTCAAGTACCACCACGGCGCGCAGGGCACCTACCAGCTCCCCAACGGCGACGCGATCCTCGTCAACCTCGAGTCCAACCCGTCGCACCTGGAGTACGTGCATCCCGTCGTCGTCGGCGCCACGCGCGCCGCGCAGACCGGGCGCCAGGGCCCCCACGCGCACCGCGACACCAACGCCGCCGTGCCGATCGTCCTGCACGGCGACGCCGCGATGCCCGGCCAGGGCGTCGTCGCGGAGTCGCTGAACCTGCAGGCGCTCGACGGCTACAAGGTCGGCGGGACGATCCACCTCGTCCAGAACAACCAGGTGGGCTTCACCACCGACCCCGAGGACGCGCGCTCGACGCGCTGGGCGTCGGACATCGCCAAGGGCTACGACACGCCGATCGTGCACGTCAACGCCGACGACGTCGCGGCGTGCATCGCCGGCGTGCGCCTGGCCTTCGCCTTCCGCCAGGAGTTCGGCCACGACGTCGTCATCGACCTCATCGGCTACCGGCGCTTCGGCCACAACGAGGCCGACGAGCCCGCGTACACGCAGCCCGAGATGTACGCGAACATCAAGTCCAAGAAGCGCGTCAGCGAGCTGTGGGCCGAGAAGCTCGTCGCCGACGGTGTCATCTCGCAGGACGACGTCGAGCGCCAGCGCCAGGAGGTGTGGGACGAGCTCACGCGTCTGCACCAGGACCTCAAGGCGCAGATCAAGGCCGCCGAGGACGCGGGCACCGTCGAGCAGCCCACGGGCGAGTACCAGCTCGACCGCTCGCCCTCGCCCGAGGTGCAGACCGCGGTGTCCAGCGAGCGCCTGCAGATCCTCAACGAGGAGCTGCTGTCGCTGCCCGAGGGCTTCACCGTGCACCCCAAGCTCGTCAAGCAGCTCGAGCGCCGCCGCCACGCCGTCGGCGCCGAGGGCGGGATCGACTGGGCGCACGCCGAGGCGCTCGCCTTCGCCTCGCTGCTCACCGAGGGCGTGCCGATCCGCCTCACCGGCCAGGACGTCGAGCGCGGGACCTTCTCCCAGCGCCACATGGTGCTCCACGACGCCAAGACCGGCCAGAGCATCTGCCCGATCCAGTCGCTGCCGGGCGCGCTGGCCCCGTTCGAGCTGCACAACTCGCCGCTGAGCGAGATCGCCTGCGTCGGCTTCGAGTACGGCTACTCGGCCGAGGCGCCCGAGACGCTCGTGCTGTGGGAGGCCCAGTTCGGCGACTTCGCCAACTCCGCCCAGGTCATCGTCGACCAGTTCATCGTCTCCGGCCTGGCCAAGTGGGGCCAGACCACGCGCCTGACGCTGCTGCTGCCGCACGGCTACGAGGGCTCGGGGCCCGAGCACTCCTCGGGGCGCCTGGAGCGCTTCCTGCAGCTCGCCGCCGAGGGCAACATCCGCGTCGCCAACCTGACGACGCCGGCGCAGTACTTCCACCTGCTGCGCCGCCAGGCGCGGATCGCCAAGCAGCGCCCGCTGATCGTCATGACGCCGAAGTCGCTGCTGCGCCTGCCGCAGGCGACCAACCGGCTCGAGCACCTCTCCGAGACGCGCTTCTTCCCGGTGCTCGGCGAGCCGCGCGTGGAGCCCGACAAGGTCCAGCGCCTCGTGCTCTGCACCGGCAAGATCTACTACGACCTCGTCGGCCATCCCAGCCGCGAGGGCAACGAGGCCGTCGCCATCGGCCGCGTCGAGCTGCTCTATCCGTTCCCCGAGGCGCAGATCCTCGAGCTCGTCGAGAGCTACCCGAACCTGCGCGAGGTCGTGTGGGTCCAGGAGGAGCCGCGCAACATGGGCGCGCGGGCGCACATGTCGCCGCGCCTCATGCAGATCCTGCCCGAGCACCTGAAGTTCGGCTACATCGGCCGGCCCGAGCGCGCCTCGCCGGGCGAGGGCTATCCGGCGGCGCACACGGGCGAGCAGAACCGCATCCTGCGCACCGCGCTCGACCTCGGCCTGCCGGTCACCCTCTATCCGGCCAAGCTGCCGGGCGACCGGTAGTGGTGCTTCCGCGCGCGGTCGTCTTCGACCTCGACGACACGCTCCACGACACGGCGGGCATCGAGGCCGAGACGCTCGTCGCGCTGTGGGCCGCCGTGTGCGAGGAGCTGCCCGGCGCCGACGAGGAGACCTTCCTCGCGCGCTACCGCGACGGCCGCGACGACCTCTACGGCCGCGTGCTCTCGGGCGAGTGGGACATCGCCACCTACCGCCGAGCGCACCTCGTCGCCACGTGCGCGCCGTGGGGCGAGCCGTCGGAGGCGCTGCTCGTCACGCAGCACCGGCTGCGCAACGACCAGCTCGAGCGGGCGCGCTTCATCGAGCACGCGGTGGAGATCCTGCGCGAGCTGCGCGACGCGGGCGTGCGCACCGCGCTGCTGACCAACGGACCGTCGTGGACGCAGCGGCGCAAGGTCGAGCTGCTCGGGCTCGAGGCGCAGCTCGACGCGATCGGTATCTCCGAGGAGCTCGGCGCCGCCAAGCCCGACCCGGCGGCCTTCGCCGGCACGCTCTCGCTCATCGGCTGCGCGCCGCAGGAGAGCGTGATGGTCGGCGATCACCTCGACTGGGACGTGCGCGGAGCGCTCGCGGCCGGGATGCGCGGCGCCGTGTGGGTGGCGGGCGACGACGACGAGCGCGAGCCGCCCGCGGGCGCGATGAAGGTCACGCGGCTCGGCGAGGTGCCCGCCGCGCTCGCGGCGCTCGCGTGAATCCGGTCGCCGCGTTCGGACCCGGCCGGGTCAACCTGATCGGCGAGCACACCGACTACAACGACGGGCTCTGCCTGCCGTTCGCCATCGCGCAGGGCGTGACGGTGCGGGCCTCGGCACTCGGGGGCGGGCGGATCGAGGCGTTCGCGGACGACCTCGACGAGCGTGACGAGTTCGACGCGGCCGCACCGCCGCGCGACGCCGAGGGCTGGCGCGCGTTCGTCCGCGGGACCGTCGGCGAGCTTGGCGCGGCCGGCCACGCGATCGGCGGCGCGAGCCTGCGGATCGCGGGGGATCTGCCGCGCGGCAGCGGCCTGTCCTCGTCGGCCGCGCTGTCGACGGCGCTCGCGCTCGCGCTGATCGCGCTGGCGGGCGAGGAGGAGCGCGATCGCCGCGCGCTGGCGCGCCTGTGCTCGCGCGTGGAGAACGACTGGGTCGGCGCGCAGACCGGCCTGCTCGACCAGCTCGCGGCGCTGTTCGGCCGCGAGGGCCATGCCCTGCGCCTGGACTGCCGCGACCTCGCGATCGACCCCGTCGCGCTCGACCTGCGCGGCTGGACGCTGGCGGTGGCGCCGTCGGGCCACGAGCACGTGCACGCGGCCTCGGGCTACAACGAGCGCCGGGCGCAGTGCCGCGCCGCCTGCGAGGCGCTGGGGATCGCGACGCTCCGCGACGCGCCCGCGGACGCGCCCGACCGCCTGCCCCCGCCGCTCGACCGCCGGGTGCGCCACGTGCTCACCGAGAACGCGCGCGTCGACGCCGCCGTGGCGGCACTGCGCGCCGGCGACCTGCCGGCGCTCGGCGCGCTGCTCGACGCCTCGCACGCGAGCCTGCGCGACGACTACGAGGTCTCGGTCGACGCGGTCGAGGAGACCGTCGCGCGCCTGAAGCGCGCGGGCGCCGCGGGCGCTCGCATCGTCGGCGGCGGGTTCGGCGGATCGGTGCTCGCGCTCTTCCCGCCGGCGGCGCCGCCGCCGCCCGGCGCGACGGTCGTCGAGCCGGCGGGATGCGCGCGGGTGCTGGGGTAGGACGGCGCCGACGCGCGGCGCGCCGCAGGGGCCGGGGCAGTGAGGGTGAGTGGGCGCCCAGCGCGAGCAGGCTCGCCCTGCCGACGAACGACGAGTTTCGGACGTATGCCGTCTGGTTCTCGTCGTTCGTTGGCGGCCGCAAGACGACCGCAGACGGCTCAGCCGCACGCCGCCGCTCCGGTGTCGCACATCGCTACCTATGCCGAGCAGATCGCGGCGCTGCCGGCGTTCATGAGCCATACGTATCGCACGCCGGCGCAGCAGGTCAGCTTCCTCTGCCGGCCGCACTGAGCGCGATACGCATGACGTAGGCTTCGCGCGCCATGGAAGCGCGACTGCTCATCTCCTGCCCGGACCGGCACGGCATCGTCGCGGCGGTGTCGGGGTTCCTCGCCGCCCGCGGGGCCAACATCGTCTCCTCCGACCAGCACTCGACCGACCCCGAGGGCGGGGCGTTCTTCATGCGGATGGCGTTCACCATCGACGCGATCGGCGAGGACTTCGCGCGCGCGTTCGGGACCGAGGTCGGCGAGCCTTTCGCGATGGACTGGCGCCTGGACGACGCCGGGCGCGCCAAGCGCGTCGCCGTGCTCGTCTCGCGCGAGGACCACTGCCTGCTGGACCTGCTCTGGCGCCGGCGGCGCGGCGAGCTGCATTGCGAGATCCCGCTGGTGATCTCCAACCATCCCGACCACTCGACGGACGTCGAGGGCTTCGGCGCGCGCTACGAGCACGTGCCGGTCGTCAAGGGCGAGAAGCCGGCGGCCGAGGCGCGGATGCTCGAGCTGCTGGCCGACGGCGGTTTCGACCTCGTCGTGCTCGCCCGCTACATGCAGATCCTCAGCGGCGACTTCCTCGCGGGCGTCGGCGCCCCGGTGATCAACATCCACCACTCGTTCCTGCCGGCCTTCGCCGGCGCCGACCCCTACCGGCGCGCGCAGGAGCGTGGCGTCAAGGTCATCGGCGCCACGGCCCACTACGTCACCGAGGAGCTCGACGCGGGGCCGATCATCGACCAGGACGTCGTGCGCGTGACCCACCGCGAGGGCGTCGACGCGCTCGTGCGCATCGGGCGCGACGTCGAGCGCACCGTGCTCGCCCGCGCGGTGGGCCTGCATCTGGAGGACCGGGTTCTCGTCTACGGGAACCGGACCGTCGTGTTCTGAGCTAGACCGCCGCTCCCGCGCCGTTGCGGTCGCGGGCCGCCTCGACGAGCGCCGCGACGTGCTCGGCGAGCTGGTCGCGCAGGTCGTCGGCCTGCAGGTTGCCGTACTCGTCGAACTGCGCGTGCGCCTGCATGACCGGCAGCTCGCGGTCGACGACGTCGGCGCCGATCGCGGCCAGCACCTTGCGCGTCTCGGCCTGCGCCCACACGGCGCCGAACAGGCTCGTGCTCGCGCCGACCACGGCGGCGGGCTTGCCGCGCAGGACGCTCGTGGCGACCGGACGCGAGACCCAGTCCAGCGCGTTCTTGAGGACGCCGGGGATCGAGTGGTTGTACTCGGGCGTCGCGATCAGGACCGCGTCGGCCCGATCGATCGCGTGTCGGAGGTCGAGGACGGCCGGGTCATGGTGGCCGGCGTCGTCCTCGTCCTGGTCGTAGGGCGGGATGTCGCGGAGCCCCTCGTAGAGCTCGAGCTCCACCCCGGGCGGCAGCACCTCTGCCGCCGCCCGGAGGAGCGCCGTGTTGTGCGAATCCGCCCTCAGGCTTCCGGAGATGCCCAGGATTCGCATCTGGCCTACGCCTCCTTGCGGGCCAGCTCGAGGTGGACGGTCAGCGTCACGTCGTCGCCGATCGCGAAGCCGCCCTTGGGCAGCGGCGAGTTCCAGTTCAGGCCGAAGTCGTTCTTGTCGACCGTGGTCGACAGCTCGACCCCGACGACCTCCTTGCCGGCGATGTTGACGGCCGGGCCGACGAGGATGCCGGAGGCGGTGACGGGCTTGGTGACGCCCTTGACGGTCAGGTCGCCCTCGATGTCGACCGAGTCGCCCTCGCCGCGGCGCACGCCCGTCGAGACGAAGGTGATGCTCGGGTTGTTCTCGACGTCGAAGAAGTCCGGCGACAGCACGTGCGCGCGGAAGTCCGGCTGCTCGATGTCGATCGACTCGACCGGGACGGTGCCGGTGAGGCGGATGTCGTCGCCGTCGGCTTCAAGCGTGGCCTCTACCTGCTTGAAGACCGTGCGGTAGGTCGACACGATCATGTGCTTGATGGCAAAGGACGCCGTCGAGTGGATGGGGTCGGCGACCCAGGACCCGGTCAGCGTGTTGGGGGTTGTGGCGCTCATTGGGGGTTCAGCCCTCCTCAGACTGGAGACTTCAGGTTGTGCGTGCAACAACGTAGCAGAGAAGTTGTTGCGTATACAACTGTCTTGGCTATCGGGCCATCGTTACGCGTTATGGTCGCGCTCCAGGGCGGCGCGCACGGCTCGGGCGCCGGGTGCGATCTCGGGCGATAGGCGATCCAGCATCGCGCGCCACCCCGGCTGGATCGCGATCGCGCCGCGCACGCGATCCAGGGCGGTGGGCAGGTCGCCGGCCTGGGCGGCCGCGAGCCCCGCCCAGAACAGCAGCTCGTGGTTGCCGGGCGCCAGCTCGCTGGCCTCTCGGTAGCGCTCGCCCGCCTCCTCGTGGCGACCCTGGCCGACGAGCTGGTCGCCCTCGCTTGCCAGCGCGTAGGCGTCGGAGAGGTCGAGCAGGCGGTCCATCTGCGCCAGCGGCTCGGGGTCGTCGTCGACGCGCAGGTCGACCGTGCGCCGCCACGGCTCGCCCTCGGCGGGCGCGACGACCAGCGCCGCCGACTGGCGGCCGCGGGCGTCGCCGCCGCGCGCCTCCGCCGCGTGCAGCGCGGCGAGCAGCCGCCGCGCCAGCGAGCCGGTGGCGGCGTCGAAGGCGTGCGCCATCGCCGGCCATACCTCCGGCGAGGCCATCATGTTCGCCTGCGTGCCGAACTGGTGGCCCGCGGCGTGGCCCGCGTACGCGATGCAGCCCTCGCCCGTATGGGTGGCGACGTTGCCGTGGGCGTCGACGACGGCGACCTGGCGGAAGCGCGCGAGCTCGTCGTCGGCGACCAGCGCGGCGAGCGCGGCGCCGGCGCGCTCGCCGGCCGCGAGGCGGTCGAGCGTCCGCGGCCCGTAGGCCACCTCGACGATCGACTGCGTCGCCACGGCGCCCACGCCGGGCCGGACCCACGGCACCATCTGCCCGACGCCGAACCAGTGCGACTGCACCGCCACGCCGAGCTCACCCGTGCCCGGATCCCGCGCCACGATCGAGTAGGTGCCGCGCCAGAGCATGGCGCGAGAGCCTATCGTCGGACGGGATGACGACCGAGCGGCGCATCCTCGACCGCGTCCGCGCGATTCCGCCGGGCTTCGTGCGCGCCTACGGCGACCTCTCGCCCGGCGCGCCGCGCCAGGCCGGCGCGGTGCTCAGCGCGTGCGACGACCCGACCGTGCCCTGGCACCGCGTCGTCCGCGCCGACGGATCGCTGGCCCAGGGCGAGCGCCAGCGGGCGCTCCTGGAGGCCGAGGGCGTCCCCTTCCGCGGCGCGCGCGTCGACATGACGATTGCGCGCGTGCCGCTAGATGGTTGATTTCGCGGCCGCCGTGCTCGCATGTGCGCGGGCCGCGGTCGTGAAATCAACCATCTAGCAGGGTCGAGGGCCCCGTCAGGGAACCTATGGCGATGGCCCTGGGGTCGCTTCGACCTGTGCGCGACGTGGCGATCGATCTCGGCACCGCCAACACGGTCGTCCACGTGCACGGCCTGGGCATCGTGCTGTCCGAGCCATCCGTCGTCGCGATGGACGAGCGCACCGGCGAGGTCGTCGCCGTCGGCGCGGACGCCGAGCGCATGATCGGCCGCACGCCCGCGCAGATCTCGGCGACGCGCCCGCTGCGCCACGGGGTCATCGCGGACTTCGAGGTGACCGAGGAGATGCTGCGCCATTTCATGCGAAAGGTGCTCGGGCGCCGGCGCGCGCACCCGCGGCTCGTGGTCTGCGCGCCGACCGGGATCACCGAGGTCGAGCGGCGCGCGGTCGAGGAGGCGGCGATGTCGGCCGGCGCGCGCCGCGTGCACCTGATCGAGGAGCCGATCGCCGCGGCGATCGGCGCCGGCGTGGCGATCGCCGAGCCGATCGGGCGGATGGTCATCGACGTCGGCGGCGGCACGAGCGAGGTCGCGGTGATCTCGATGGGCGGCATCGTGCTCTCGCGCTCGGTGCGCATCGGCGGCTACGACCTCGACGACGCCATCGCCGCGCACATCCGCAGCGAGCACGTCATGGCGATCGGCTCGCAGACCGCCGAGGCGATCAAGCTCGCCGCCGGCTCGGCCTCGGCGCTCGAAGAGGAGCTCGTCACCGCGGTCCGCGGGCGCGACCTGCTGACCGGGCTGCCGCGCGAGATCGAGCTCGGCAGCGCCGAGATCCGCGGCGCGCTGGACGCGCCGCTCTCCGAGATCCTCGCGGCGGTCCACGACACGCTCGAGGAGACGCCGCCCGAGCTCGCGGGCGACATCGCGCGCGACGGCATCCTGCTCGCCGGCGGCGGCGCGCTGCTGCGCAACTTCGACATGCGCGTCGAGGCCGAGACGGCGATGCGCGCGCGGCTGGCCGACTCGCCGCTGACCTGCGTGGCCGTTGGCGCGGGCCACGCGCTGGAGGAGCCCGATGCCCTCTGGCGCGCCTCGCCGCGCCGGCGGCGCTAGATGCGCGCGGCGTACAGCCGCCAGGGGCCGGGCACACCGCCCAGGTCGTGCTCGCCACGGCCCTCGAACTCCAGGCCCGAGCCGACGACGAGATCGCGCACCGTGCTCGAGACGAGCACCTCCCCGGGCGCCGCGACCGCGCTCACGCGCGCACCGATGTGGACCGCGATCCCCGACACGTCGCCACCGCGCAGCTCGCACTCGCCGGTGTGCACGCCGGCTCGCAGCGAGAGCCCGAGCCCGTGCACCGCGTCGCGGATCGCCGCCGCGCAGCGCACGGCGCGCGCGGGCCCGTCGAAGGTGGCCAGGAAGCCGTCGCCGGTCTGCTTGACCTCGTTGCCGCGGAAGCGCTCGAGCTCGCGCCGCGTGGCGTCGTCGTGGCGCTGGAGCACGTCGCGCCAGGCGCGATCGCCGAGCGCCACCGCCTGGCCGGTGGAGTCGACGATGTCGGTCACGAGCACCGTGGCCAGGACCCGATCGGGCTCGGGCGCCGCGTGGCGGCCGGTAACGAGCTCCTCGACCGCCGCCGCGAAGGCGCGCCCGTCGTCCTCGACGAAGACGACGTGCGGGCCCGGCAGCTCGAGGTAGCGCGCGCCCGGGATCGCGGCGGCCAGGCCGCGCGACAGCGCCGCGGGCACGAGCACGTCGTCGCGGCCGCGCACGACGAGCGTGGGCGCCGATATCGAGTCGAGCGTCGCGCGCGCGTCGATCTCCTCGTAGAGGCGCAGCAGGTCGCGCGCGCCGCGCGGGCTCGTCCCTGCGCGCAGCATCCGCGCCCACCACTCGGCAAGGCCCGGGTCGGCGGCCGCCCGCTCGCCGAACCACGCGCGCAGGCCGACGGGGCCGCCCCAGTGCTCGACCAGGCGTTCGACGAACCCGCGCAGCTGCGCGACGTCGACGCCGTCGGGGTGGTCGGGTCCCGCGGCGAGCCGCGCGTAGGTCCCGACCAGCGCCAGGCCGACGACGCGCGACGGGAACGTGGCGGCGAACAGCAGCGCCGCCGGGCCGCCCTCCGACAGCCCGACGATCGCGGCACGCTCGCTGCCGGCGGCGTCCATCACCGCGCGCAGGTCGCCGGCGATGTCCTCGAGTGTGGGCGGCGCGCCGGTGCGATCCGATAGCCCCTGTTCGCGCTTGTCGAAGACGACGACGCGCGCGAACGCGGTCAGGCGGTCGATCAGCCGCCGCCACTGCGGCAGCTCCCAGAGGAGCTCGAGGTGCGAGACGAAGCCCGGCACCCAGACGAGGTCGACCGGGCCGTCGCCGACGACCTGATAGGCGATCGACAGCTCGCCACTGCGCGCGTACCGGACGGTGGGTGCCACGGGAAGACGCTACCGTCAGCGCGCGATGTGGCTGCAGCGTGAGATCACCCTCGAGCCGCGCGCGCGTGGCTTTCACCTGGTCACGCGCGAGGTCGAGCGCGCCCTGCCCGAGCTCGGGCAGGTCGACGTCGGCCTCTGCCATCTCTTCATCCGCCACACGTCGGCGTCGCTGACGCTCAACGAGAACGCCTCGCCCGACGTGCGCCGCGACTTCGAGACGTGGTTCAACGCCGCGGTCCCCGAGCGCTTCGACTGGGAGCACACGATCGAGGGCCCCGACGACATGCCCGCGCACGTCAAGGCCTCGCTGCTGGGGCCGTCGCTGTCGCTGCCGGTCGCCGGCGGGCGCCTGGCGCTCGGGACTTGGCAGGGCATCTACCTGTGCGAGCACCGCGACCGCGGCGGCGCGCGCTCGCTGCTGGCCACGATCTCGGGCGAATAGCGCGTCGAGCGATGGATCTCGGGGCGCCGGCGCCTCTCTACTCGCACAACCACGCGAGAGGAGTCGCAGATGACCTCGAAATCCACCACACGCTGGGTCGTCGCCCTCACGGGCATCGGCTCGCTGATGGCAGCGCTCGACACGCTGGTCGTGTCGACGGCGCTGAGCAAGATCCGGCTTGATCTCGGAGCCTCGATCGAGCAGCTGGAGTGGACGGTCAACGCCTACAACCTGAGCTTCGCCGTGCTGCTGATCACCGCCGCCGCCCTCGGCGATCGCTTCGGGCGCCGCCGGCTCTACGCCGCGGGCCTGGGGCTGTTCGCGGCCGCATCGGCGGCCAGTGCGCTGGCGCCCGATGCCGGCTGGCTGATCGCCGCGCGCGCGGTGCAGGGCGCGGGGTCGGCGCTGATCCTGCCGCTGGGGCTCGCGCTGCTGAGCGCGGCGTTCCCGCCCGAGCGGCGCGGAGCCGCGATCGGCATCTTCAGCGCGATCACCGGGCTCGCCGTGGCCAGCGGCCCGCTCGTCGGCGGCGCCGTGGTCGAAGGCATCGACTGGCAGTGGATCTTCTGGATCAACGTCCCGATCGGGCTAATCGCGGTCCCGCTCGTGCTGACGCGCATGAAGGAGAGCTACGGGCCCGACACCGGCCTCGACCTCCGCGGCCTCGCGCTGGTCACCACCGGCGCCCTCGGCGTCGTATGGGGCCTGATGCGCGGCAACCAGGTCGGCTGGACGAGCGCCGAGGTGATCGCGTCGCTTGCCGCAGGAGCGCTGCTGCTGGTCGCGTTCGTCGCGTGGGAGATGCGTGCCCGCGAGCCGATGCTGCCGATCGAGTTCTTCCGCTCGCGCAGCTTCTCGGCCGGCAACGCGGCGATCTTCTTCACCTTCGCGTCGCTGTTCGGAGCGGTGTTCTTCTACGCGCAGCTGCTGCAGTTCGCGCAGGGCTACGGGCCGCTGGGCACCGGGCTGCGGCTCCTGCCCTGGACGGCCACGTTCATGACGGTCGCGCCGCTGGCCGGGGCGCTGGCCGATCGGATCGGCGAGCGGCCGCTGATGGTCGGCGGGCTTTCGCTGCAGGCCGTGGGGATGGCGTGGCTGGCGCTGATCGCCGAGCCCGGCCTGGCGTACTCGCACATGCTCGCGCCGTTCATCGTCGCGGGGGTCGGCGTCTCGATGGCGATCCCCGCCGCACAGAACTCGGTCGTCGGCTCGATCGGGACGGACGCGATCGGCAAGGCGGCGGGCGCGAACAGCATGATGCGCGAGCTCGGCGGCGTGTTCGGCATCGCCATCGTGGTGGCCGTGTTCGCCGCGGCCGGCAGCTACGCCTCGCCCGCCGCGTTCGTCGACGGGTTCGGCCCCGCCATCGGCGTCGCCGCGGGGCTGGCCGTCGCCGGCGCAATCGCCGGCCTGGCTCTGCCGGGCCGGCGGCCGGCCGATGCTCCGATCGGCCAGGTGCTCACCCCGATCACCGAGGAGGCCATGTGATGCGACAGGTCATGGTTCGCTACACGGTCAAGCCCGAGCGGGTGGCCGAGAACGAGGAGCTCGTGCGCGCGGTCTACGAAGAGCTCGCGCAGGTCGCGCCCGACGGACTGCACTACGCGACGTTCCGCCTCGAGGACGGCGTGTCGTTCATGCACGTCGCGGTGACAGAGGCCGACCGCAACCCGCTGTCCGACCTGGAGGCGTTCCAGCGCTTCCAGGCGGGCATCGCGGACCGCTGCGACGAGGCCCCCGTCGTCACCGCGCTGAGCGAGATCGGCTCGTTCCGCTTCACTTGGAGCGAGACGTGAGCGCCGTCGTCCACCTCGAGCTGCACACCGCCGACCTCCCGGCAGCCAGCGCGTTCTACGCGCGGCTGCTGGGCTGGCGCGCCGAGCGGATCGAGACGCGATCGGGCCCGTACACGGCGCTCGGCCTCGGCGGCGACGTCGACGGCGGGATCGTCGAGTGCGGCGCCCCGCGGCCGATCTGGCTTCCCTACGCCGAGGTCGACAGCATCGGCGCGGCGACCGAACGGGCTCGCGAGCTCGGCGCGTCGGTCCTGCTGGGGCCGCGCGAGGGCCCGGCGGGCTGGCGCAGCGTCGTGTCGGACCGTGACGCCGGCGAGATCGCGCTCTGGCAGCGCAAGGACTGGCGATGAGCGAGCGCGACCTGCTCGCGGCCGCCCGGCGCGGCGACGAGGCGGCGTTCGGCGATCTCGTCGGGCCCTACCGGCGCGAGCTGCACGCGCACTGCTACCGGATGCTGGGCTCGGCCGCCGACGCCGAGGACGTCCTGCAGGACGCGCTGCTGGGCGCCTGGCGCGGGCTGCCGCGCTTCGAGGGACGCAGCTCGCTGCGCTCCTGGCTCTACACGATCGCGACGAACGCCTGCCTGAAGGCGATCCAGCGCCGGCCCAAGCGCGTGCTGCCGATCGACTACGGGCCGCCGGCCGATCCCCACGACCGCATCGCGGCGCCGCTCGTCGAGACGGCATGGGTCGATCCCCTGCCGACCCCGGAGGGCCACTACGAGCAGCGCGAGAGCGTCGAGCTGGCCTTCATCGCGGCGCTGCAGCACCTGCCCGCGCGCCAGCGCGCGGTGCTGATCCTGCGCGACGTCCTGGGCTTCTCGGCCCGCGAGACCGCCGACGCGCTGGACATGAACCCGGCGGCGGTCGACAGCGCGATGCAGCGAGCGAAGAAGACCGTCGACGCGCGCCTTCCGCAGCGCAGCCAGCAGGCGACCGTGCGCGCGCTCGGCGACGCGCAGCTGCGCGCGATCGTCGACGGCTACATGGAGGCGTGGGAGCGCTCGGACGTCGACGCGGTCGTCGCGATGCTGGCCGAGGAGGCGACGTTCACGATGCCGCCGCAGCCGACGTGGTTCCGCGGGCGCGACGCGATCGCGACCTTCCTGGCGGCGCGCCCGCTGGCCGAGGGGATGCGCTGGCGCATCGTCCCCACGCGCGCCAACGGGCAGCTCGCCTTCGGCCACTACTGCTGGGACGGGGCCGGCTTCGCCGCCGAAAGCGTCGCCGTCCTCACGCTGCGCGGCACCCAGATCGAGGACCTCACCGTCTTCCGCACGCCGGAGCTGCTGGAGCGCTTCGGGCTCCCCGCCCGGCTCGCGGCGTGATCAGTCGCGCGGCGAGCCGTAGCGCATCGCGCGCAGCTCGCGCACGTCGGCCGAGACCCCGCGCGGGGCCGGAGCGATCAGGTCGGGCTCGATCGACGTGACGGTCGCCTGGCCGCCGACGAGGTCGACGCGCGCTGCGCGCGCGTGCGGGCGCGCCGACACGACGCGCTCGAGCTCCATGTCGCGGAACAGCAGGCCCACGCCGTCGTCGACGAGCCAGCCCGGCGGCAGCGCGCCCTCGGCGACCGCCCGCAGGTAGACCGGCCGGCGCGCCGGCTGCTCGTCGGCGTGGACGGACAGCGATCCGGGCAGGAAGCCCAGCCCGGGCGTCGGCTGCGGCGCGCCGCCCGATGTCGTGACCCCGCCCTGAAACCAGCACATCGCGCCCGCGCTGAGGCCGGCGAGCACGACACCGCGCTCCCACGCGTCGCGCAGCACGCGGTCGAGGCCGTGCACCTGCCAGATCGCCAGCAGGTTGCGCATCGATCCGCCGCCGACGTACACGACGTCCTGGGAGAGCACGATGTCGCGCAGCGGCCGGCGCACGTCGGCCAGGCGGAAGAGCGAGAGCACCTCGGGCTCGCACGGGCGATCGCCGAACGCCGCGTGGAAGCGCGCGATCTGCTCCTGCGGGTCGCCGCTGGCGGTCGGCAGGAAGAGGATCCGCGGCACGGGGCTGCCGGCGAGCTGCAGGACGAGCTCGTCGAGCGCGGGATCGCCGGGCTGCGCGGTGAAGCCGCCGCCGCCGAGCGCGAGGATCGTCCTCACGCGACGGCCAGCGCCACGGGCGCCCCCAGGTCGACGGTCGCGAGCTTGCGCTCGACGACGCGGTCGCCGCGGCGCGCGACGTGCCAGCCGCGCTTGTTGGGCCGCGACGTCACGACGCGATGCAGGTCGGTGCCGACGAAGTGCAGCGCCGCGCCGTCGTCGGCCGCGTAGCCGGCGCACATCCCGTCGCGGACGAAGCGCCGGTACTCCTGGCGGCGCGCCGGCTCGCCGTCGTAGTGCACGCAGTTGGAGTGCGGCAGCAGACCGAGGCCCTCGACGCGCTGCGGCGCGCCGTGGAAGGCGGTCACCGCCTCGCTGAACCAGCACAGCGAGCCCGCGCTCAGGCCGCAGAGCACCACGCCGCGGCGCCACGCCTCGGCCAGCGCGACGTCGATCCCATGCGCGCGCCAGGTGCCGAGCAGGCTGATGACCGAGCCGCCGCCGACGTAGACGAGGTCCTGCTTGAGCAGGTGCTCGCCGGGATCGCCCGTCGCCGCCGTGCGATCGCGTCGGAAGAGCGAGAGGTGGCTGGGCTCGCAGCCGAAGGCCGCGAACGTGCGGTAGAAGCGCACGACGTAGTGGTCGGCGTCGCCCGACGCGGTCGGCACGAAGCAGACCTTCGGGCGCTGCACGCCGGTCAGGCGCAGGACGTAGTCGTCCAGCAGCGGGTTGCCGGCGTCCATGGAGAACCCGCCTCCGCCGAAGGCGACGATCTGGGACAGTCGCTCCTCCATGCCGGGAGGGTAGGCGTGACCTGACGGCGCGCCTTCCGCCCGCTGGTCCGAGCCCGATCGACGCCCGGTCCTACGCCGCGGCGGGCTCTCTTGGGCCGGCAGGAGCGCCATCGGGATGGTCGGCGACCACGTCGCGCGCCATCCGGGTCAGCAGCTCGGCGAGGTCGGCCTCGCGCTCGGGCGACCAGCCGTCGAGCAGCTCGGAGAGGCGCTCGCGGCGGGCCGCGAAGAGGCGGTCGAAGGCGTCGCGGCCGGTGGCCGTGAGCACGGCGGCGTCGTGCGGGCCCTCGACGTAGCGCAGGTCGCGCAGCTCGTCGATGCGCGCCGCCACGCGCGCGGGGTCGACCCCGCGGTCCAGCGCGATGGCGTCGGCGTCGGTCGGCTCGCTCTCGCCCACCCGCGCGAGCGCCCAGCACTGGCCCGCGGTGAGGTCCAGCCCGGTCCGCGCGCAGAGCTGCTCGAGGATCCGCCGCCGGCTGTCGCGGCGGGCGAGGGTCGACAGCGCGCGCTCGATCTCCGCGCGCGAGTCGTGGTGCTTGGGCGCCGCGAATGCCTCGCCGACGCCGGTGGCCTCGACGGTGCGCCGCAGCGGCTTCTCGGGCAGCAGCCACGCGAGCACGAAGGCCACCGCCGCGATCGGGGCGCAGACGAGGAAGATGGTCGTCAGCGCGTCGGCGTAGGCGCTGACGAAGGTCGCCCGCACCGCGGACGGAAGCTGGGCGACGCTGGCCGAGGTCACGCGCCCGGACGCTGCGCTGGCCGGCAGCCCCGGGATCTGCGCCAGCTCGTGGGCGAGGCGGTTGGAGAAGATCGCGCCGCAGATCGCCACGCCGAAGCAGCCGCCGATCGAGCGAAAGAACGTGGCACCCGCAGTGGCCACGCCGAGGTCGCGATAGTCGACGTCGTTCTGCACCGCGAGCACGAGCACCTGCATGACGAGCCCGAGCCCGAGGCCGACGACGAACATGGAGAGCGCGCGCATCAAGGCGGTGGTCCCGGGATCCATCGTCGACAACAGCAGGAAGCCGACGACGAGCAGCGCCGTGCCCACGATCGGGAACGGCTTGTAGTGGCCCCAGCGGGCGATCACCTGACCGCTGCCGATCGAGGTGATCAGCAGGCCGAGGATCAGCGGCAGCAGCTGCAGGCCCGAGGAGGTCGCCGACGCGCCGTTGACGATCTGCAGGAAGAGCGGCAGGTAGGTCGTCGCTCCGAAGAGCGCCAGGCCGACGATGAAGCCCATGGCGCTGGCGATCGTGAACACGCGGCTGGAGAACAGGCTCAGCGGCAGCACCGGCTCGGGGGCGCGGCGCTCGACTCCGATCAGCGCCGCGGTCGCGATCACGGCGACCACGCCGAGGCCGACGATCTGCCACGAGCCCCACGCGTAGGTCTGGCCGCCGAGGCTCGTCAGCAGCACGAACGCGCCCGCGGCAAGGGTGAGCAGGATCGCGCCCGCGACGTCGATGCGCGCCTCGCGGCGCTCGGTGGGCACGCGCAGGGCGACGGCGATGACCGCCAGCGCGACCACGCCGATCGGGATGTTCACGTAGAAGATCCAGCGCCACGAGGCGTTGTCGACCAGGAAGCCGCCGATGAGCGGGCCGGCGACGCTGCTGATGCCGAAGACGGCGCCGAACACGCCCTGGTAGCGCCCGCGATCGCGTGGCGAGACGACGTCGCCGATGATCGCCTGGGCGAGAACGATGAGGCCGCCGCCGCCGATGCCCTGCAGCGTGCGGAAGGCGATCAGCTCGCCCATGCTCTGGCTCTGGCCGCACAGCGCGGACCCGACCAGGAAGATGACGATCGACGCCTGGAAGATCCGCTTGCGCCCGTAGAGGTCGCCGAGCTTGCCGTACAGCGGCGTCGAGATCGTCGAGGCCAGCAGGTAGCCGGTGACGACCCACGACAGCTGGTTGACGCCACCGAGCTCGGCGGTGATCGTCGGCAGCGCGGTGGCGACGATCGTCGAGTCCAGGGCCGCGAGCAGCACGGCCAGCATGAGCGCGGCGAAGACGACCAGCACCTCGCGGCGCGGGCGCGTCGCCGGGGCCGGGAGCGCGGCGGCGGCCGCGGACATGCTCCTAAGAGTAGGTCAGCACCCGCGCCACACAGGGTCGCGCTTCTCGGCGAAGGCGGTGGCGCCCTCGCGCGCGTCCTCGGACGCGAAGACCGGCCCCGACAGCTCGCCCTGGCGCTGCCAGAACTCCTCCTCGCTCCAGCCGAACTGCTGCTGGAGGATCGCCTTGGTCGCGTCGAGCGCCAGCGGCCCGTTCTTGGCCATGGCGGCCGCCAGCTCGAGCGCCGCGTCGATCGCCTGGCCCTGCTCGGTCACCCGGTTGACCAGGCCGAGCTCGTAGGCGCGCTCGGCCGTGATCGTGTCGCCGGTCAGCGCGAGCTCCATCGCGACCCCGTAGGGCAGGCGGCGCGGCAGGCGCAACAGCGCGCCAGCGGCGGCGACGAGCGAGCGCTTGACCTCGGGGATGCCGAGCTTGGCGCCGCGCGCGGCCACGATCAGGTCGCACGCCAGCGCGATCTCCAGGCCGCCGGCCACGGCGAAGCCCTCGATCGCGGCGATCAGCGGCTTGCGCGCCGAGCGCTGGACGATGCCGGCGAAGCCGCGGTCGGCGACCCACGCGCTCTCGCCTGCGACGAACGCCTTGAGGTCCATGCCCGCCGAGAAGCCGGCGCCCGCGCCGGTGAGCACGCCGACCGCGACGTCGGCGTCGGCGTCGAGCGCGTCGAGGGCCGCGGCGACGCCCTCGGCCAGCGCACGATTCACCGCGTTGCGGGCCTCGGGGCGGTTGAGCGTGATGATCAGGACGCCGTCGCGGCGCTCGGTGAGAACGGGCTCGTCGGACATGACCGGGCACCCTATCCGCGCCGGTATGGTCCGGCCGATGCGGCGGGTCGCCGAGGACGTCTTCCAGATCGCGCTCACGCCGCGTGACGGGGTCAACGCCTACCTGCTCGGCGACGTCGTGGTCGACGCCGGCACGTCGGGCGCCGGCAAGCGGCTCGTCAAGGCGCTGCACGGGCACGCGGTCGGCGCCCACGCGCTGACCCATGCGCACGCCGACCACGCGGGCGGCTCCAAGCGCGTGGTCGATGCGTTCGACGTGCCGGTGTGGGTCGGCGAGCGCGACCGCGCCGACGTCGAGAGCGGCCGTCCGGCCCGCGCCGACTCGTGGGCACGGCCGCTGCTGGATCGCTTCGCCCGCTACGAGCCGGTGGCGGTCGCGCGCGTGCTGCGCGAGGGCGACGAGCTCGGCCACGGCTTCGTCGTCCTCGAGGTTCCGGGCCACTCGGCCGGGCACGTCGCGTTCTGGCGCGAGGCCGACCGCACGCTCGTCGCCGGCGACGTGCTCTTCAACCTGCACGTGCTGACCACCGCCCCCGGACTGCGCGAGCCGCCGCGCGCCCTGACCCCCGATCCGGCCCGCAACCGCGACAGCGCGCGGCGGCTGGCGGCGCTCGAGCCGGCGCTCGTGCTCTTCGGCCACGGCCCGCCGCTGCGCGATCCGGCGGCGCTGACCGCGTTCGCCGGCGGGCTGGCGACGACGTGACCTTCGGCGCCGGTACCGTCGCGTGGTTCGAGGGCCTGGAGCGCGACAACTCGCGGGCCTATTTCCAGGCGACCCGCGCCACGTTCGAGGAGGAGGTGCGCGGGCCGTTCGAGCGCCTGCTCGCCGAGCTGGGCGGCGACCTGGGCGGCGAGGCCACCGTCTTTCGCCAGCACCGCGACGTGCGCTTCTCGCCCGACAAGTCGCCCTACAAGACGCGGACCTACGGGGTCGTGCACTCCGTGCCCGGGTCGGCGGCGGCGTTCTACGCCGAGATCTCCGCGCGCGGGCTGTACGCGGCGGCGGGCTACTGGCGGATGGCGAGCGACCAGCTCGCGCGCTACCGCGCGGCGGTCGTCGACGACGACGGTGGGGCGGGCGCGGCGCTCGCCCGCGCGATCGCCGCGGTGCGGCGCGGCGGCCTCGATCTGACGCCGCCCGCGCTGAAGACGGCGCCGCGCGGCATGCCGCGCGACCACCCGCGCGTCGAGATGCTGCGCTACAAGGACCTCGTCGCCGGGCGGCGGCTGGGCCCGGGACCCGAGCTGGCCACGGCGGCGGCGCGCGAGCACGTGGCGAGCACCTGGCGCGCGGCGCGCCCGCTCACCGGCTGGCTGGACGAGCACGTCGGCGCGAGCGCTACGCCACGAAGAGGGTGAGGCGGGTGCGCGATCGGCCCCTGCGACCACGCACCCGCGTGACGCACGCCCCCGATTCCGTTCGGGCCCCTCGGACGTGCTCGTACCCCCAAAATCAGCCTCTGGACTCCAGCGGTGGCAGTCGGTCCCGCGGCCCGGGGCGCCTGTAGCCCAGCGCGGCCTGGATGCTCGACGGCCGCCATCGCGCTCCGCCGCGCAGGGTCGGGACGTGCTCTCCGTTGAGCTGCTCGGCGATCTCCCGCAGGCTCATCCCGGCCGAGCGCATGGATGCGATGCGCTCCAGCAGCTCGGGTTGATCCCTGACCGCGGGCCGGCCGTTGGCCCGGGCTTTGGCCTGCCCGTCGTCGGCCTCATGACTGCCGAGCGCCAGGAGCGTTCGCGCCACCTGACGACCGCCCGGCGTCGCCGTGTCGAAGCCGAGGTCCAGTGCGACCAGCGTGGCGCCCGCGTCGGCGAACCACGCGATGAGCGCGGCCAGCTCACGTGCCGATCGGCTGAAGCCCTGGAGCTCGCTGACGACCAGCCCGCGGGCGTGACCCTCGGCGATCCGCCCGAGGGCATGCGTGAGTCCGGGGCGCTCGAGCGCTCGTCCGTGCGCCGGGTCGCACACGATCTCGACCAGCTCTCGGTCGGTCTCCTCGCACGCCGCTACGATGGCTGCCGACGAGCTGTCGTGCTCGGCCGACGTCGCACCGGGCGCCAGGGTCACGTAGCCGATCACCGGCTCGGGCGAGCGCTGTGCCGGGCTGGGAACACCGGCGTCCTCCGATGCGGCAGCGGACGCAGGCGGCGACGGGCACGCCGTGTGATCGGCACGGGCGGGATAGCCGCCTCGCCTGGGCCGCTTGACGCGTCGCCCTACCGCGACGATGCCGAGCGCCGCGGTCGACGCGAGGGCGAGCCAGAAGGCGACGGCGACGACGCTCATGCCGGTGCCGTGGCTGACCACGGTCGTGGAGCTGGGCGGGGCGCTAGCCGGCCGGGCCGCCGCGGTCGGCGCCCGGGTCGGGGCGGGCGTCGCGGTTGCCGCAGGACGGGTCTGCGAGCTTCGCTGCGCGGGCCGGGACGTTCGCTGCGCACGCCCAGAGCGTGTCCGCGCCAGGCCGAGCGCCGTGCGCGTCCGATGACCCACGATGCCGTCGACGGCCAGCCCGCGGGCCGCCTGCAGCCGCCGGACGGCAGCTGCGGTCAGCGGTCCAAAGCGGCCGTCGACGCCCGGCGCCCCGACGTCGTAGCCGTGGCGCTCGAGGGCCCGCTGCAGCCGGCGCACCTCGGCATCGGGCCTGTCGCCCATGCCGGCGCCCTGCGCGAGCGGCCGCACGGGATGCGGGCTCGCCGCGACGGCCGGAGCGGCGATGCTCAGCGCCGCGACCGCGACCGCCGCCGCGACCGTGGTTATGACACTCGCCCTACTCGCGCGGTCGAGCACTTGGATGGTCATGAACTCTCCCTTCTGAAACGGCTCTGGAGAGCGTCGGCGCGCTCAGTGCGCGCAGACGCGGGCAGTCAGCACCTCGAGGAGGTGCTCAGCCAGGCCGCTGCAGAAGGGGGGTGAAGCCTGCCGGCCCCACGAGGATCGGCCGTAGCCGATGACGCCGCAGCTCGCCACAGGCGAGGGCCAGGAGGACGACGATCATCTCGCAGAACAGCGCCGAGGACAGACCCCCGGGCGCCCCGCTCGTGCCACTGAACGCGGCGCTCCCAGGGGGTCCGGCAGGTGCCGGGCCCTGACCGCCGCCACCACCGCCGGGGTCTGCCGGGGACGGCTTCGGCGCGCTGGCCCCCGCGCCCGGCTTCTGCCTGGGGGCGAGCGCGGGCCGCGGCGAGGACGACGTCAGAAGCCGCGACTCCCCCGGTGCAGACCCCGGCTGGAGCGGCATGAGGGCCGCCGGCGCCCCGCTCGCGAGGATCGCTGCGATGGTAGGCAGTGGCGGCCCGTTCGGCGCGGCAGCGCTCTCGCGGGCGGGCGCCCGCTCGAGGCCGCCTCCCGGCGCCGAGCTGGTGGCCGACGCGATCGTGGCGGGCGCGGCCTGGGTCGAGAGCGGCGAGAGCGACTGGGGCGCCGCAGCGCTCGGGCTCGTCAGCGAGGCGGGCGCGGTCGCGGTCGGCGGCGTCGAGCCTCCGTCAGCCGACGCGGGCGCCGAAGGACTCTCCTGCTCGCCGGCCGGAGCCACGGCGGACGGCGTCGTCGCGGGATTCTGCGCCACGGGCTGCGTGGGCGGCGGCGTCTGGATGACAGGCGCCGGCGGGGCGGGGTCGACGGCTGGCGGCGGAGACGCTGCGGGCGGTGGTGGGGTGGGGTCGACGACGGGCGGCGGCGGCTGCTCGACCACGGGCGGCGGCGGGGCCGGGTCCACCACCGGCGGCACCTCCACCACAGGCGGCGGGGCCGGGTCCCCGGCCGGCGGCACCTCGGCCACGGGCGGCTGCTCAGCCGGGGGCGGCGGCGGCCCCGGATCGGTGGGCGGCACATCGCCAACGGGCAGCGAGGACGACCCTGTATCGGTCGGCGGCTGCTCAGTCACGGGCGGCGCCGGATCAGCCGCGGGCAGCGGCGCAGGATCGACCGCGGGCGGCAGCGCCGGATCAGCCGCCGGCGGCAGCGCCGGATCGACCGCGGGCGCCGGCGGCGGATCGGTCGGCGCAAGCGTTGGGTCCGGCGGGGTCGGGTTTTCGACGACCGGCGTCGGGTCGGACACCGGCACGGGATCCGTGGCGCGCGCGACGGACGCGAGGGTGGCGAGCAGGAGCGCGGCGGCGAGCGTCAGGAGGGCGCAGCGGAGCACCGCGCCACGATGCAGCGCCGCGCGCTGGCGCGACGCCCCTGAATCACAAGCTGCGACTTTGCCGTACGGCAAGGCCCCCCAATCCCCCGATTGCTCCCCGATGACTTGCTGCGGCGATCCTTCCAGCATCGATAGAGCGCCGGAGCGCCAGTGCTTGCGAGCGTTGGATGGCGAACAATCCGGCTGCCGGTGCGACGAGCGCGGATTTCCGCAAGGGTCCTTGCGTACGCGCCGCTGATCCCCGCAGCTATGCGGCGAAGAGCGTCAGATCCGGCTCGCGCTCGCCGCGCAGGACGTCGAGATCGACCTCGACCCACGCGATGTCGCGCGCTTCGGCCAGCACGCGGGCCTGCGGCTTGACGACCTGGGCGGCGAGCACGCCGCGGCAGCCCGTCATCGCCGGATCCAGCCGGATGCGCTCGAGGTAGCGCGTCAGCTGCTCGACCGCGTCGATCGTCCCGATGCGCTTGATCTCGACGGCGACCCAGCCGTCATCGTCGTCGCGGCACATGAGGTCGACCGGCCCGATGTCGGTCGGCCACTCGCGGCGCACGAGCCGGAAGCCCTCGCCGCACCACTCCGGCGCGCCGGCGAGCGCCTCCTGCAGGTCGGCCTCGACGCCGTCCTTCTCGAGCGCCGCGGCCTCGCCCATGTCGTGGGTGACGTCGGAGAGCACCTCGGCGATGCGGATGTCGAGCCGGTCCTCGCTGGCGCCTGCGTGCTTGCGCACGACGATCCGGTCGGCCTGCTCCTCGATGACCGTCGGCGGGGTCATCCAGTTGCTCGGCTTGTAGCCGCCGTGGTCGGCGTGGACCATGACCGACCCGTCGCTCTTGACCATGATCAGCCGCAGCGCCTCGGGCAGGACGGCGGACAGGCGGCCCGAGTAGCGGACCTCGCAGCGGGCGACGATGAGGCGCATGGACCGCGGCAGCTTACGGCCGCCCCCAGACATGAAGAAGGCCCCGACATCCGTGCGGGGCCTACATCACGCGTATCGGCAGGTGGGCGCGGGAGCTTGAGCCCTCATCGTGAAGTTGGCGCGTTGGCGCTATCGAACCGCTCGGGCCCCGGCCGTGCGCAGGCCGCTGTCGGCAGTGCGCTCGCCCAGCGCCAGGCGCGGCTCGGGTGGCTCGGCGCCGGTGAGCCAGCGCTCCATGCGCTCGGCCAGCGCCGGGCCGTGCTTGAAGCCGTGGCCCGAGCCGCCGCCCATCAGCCAGACGCGGCCGTCGTGGTCGGGGTGCGGCGCGACGAGGAAGTTGCTGTCGGCGGTGATCTCGTACTGGCAGGCGCGGTGGCCGACGAGCGGCGCGTCGGCGAGCGCGGGGAAGCGCAGGGCGACGTACGCGCGCGCGAGGCGCTCGTGCTCGGGCACGGCGACGCGCTCGAGCGTCTCGGCGTCGCACTCGGGCCCGTCGACGTCGGGCGAGACCTTCACGCCGCGGCCGTCGAGGTCGCCGAGGCCGTAGGCGGCGCCGTCGTAGTCGACCCAGCCGGGGACGCCGGGCGTGCGCCAGGCGGCGGGCGCGCCGAAGTAGAAGACGTCCTGATGGGTGACGCGCAGCGTCAGCAGCCCGTCGAACAGCGCCGGCAGCCACGCGCCGCACGCCCACACGACGCGGTCGGCCTCCAGCCGCCGGCCGTCGTCGAGGACGACCGCGGCGCCGTCGGGCCGCGCGGCGGCGAGGACGAGCTGCGCCCCGGCGGCGACCGCCTGCGCCGCGAGCGCCTTGACCGCGTCGCGGGCGCGCAGGATGCCGGCCTCGGGCTCGAAGAGGGTGAAGCGCACGTCGTCGGCGGCGATGCTCGGGAACAGCGCGGTCGCCTCCACGCGCTCGCACGGGATCCCCTCGGCGCGCAGGAGCGCCTCGCTCGCCGCCTCCCAGCCGTCGTCGCGGCGCGCCAGCCAGGCGACGCCGCACGGCACGACGAGCGCCGGGTCGACCTCGTGCCACAGCTCCCAGGCGCGGCGCGCCGAGCGCGTGTGCCAGGCGTCGGTCGCGTGCGCGCAGCGGATGATCCGCGACTCGTCGCCCGACCCGGCGCGCACGTGGCCGGGCGCGACGCGCTCGACCAGGACGACGTCCCAGCCGGCGCGCGCGCAGTGGCGCGCCACCGACGCGCCGAACACGCCGGCGCCGACGACGACGAGCGAGGGCGGGCCGCTCACGGCCCGCAGGCTAGATGACTGATTCCGCGGCCGCCGTGCCCGCATGTGCGCGGGCCGTGGATGCCGGGCGCCGCACGGCGAAGGGGAGGCGTGCTGGTGGCACGTCCCCCTTCGGCGGGTGGCGATCCGGCGCCGCGGAACGCGTGCAGGCGGGTGCGGGGGCCGCGGAATCAGTCATCTAGTGCTTGACGGTGAACCGCTTCGACAGCGCGGTCGAGGACTTGTACGGCGCGACGTTGATGTACTTGACCTGCACGCGCCAGACGCCCTTGCGCTTGAGCTTCTGCTTGAAGGTGAACGGCTTGTTGGCCGGCTTCAGGCCGCTGTGGATCGTCTTCCACTTCTTGCCGCGCTTCTGCTGCCAGTAGACGCGCACCTTGCCGGCGATGCCCTCGGTGCTCGTCTTGATCACGCGCCCCGAGATCGAGGCCTTGCGGCCCTTGCCGACCTTGACCTTGCCGAGCTTGATCCTCGTCTTGAGCGTCGCCGGGAGGGTCTTGACGCGCGTGACCTGCACGGTCTGCTGGCTCGTGTTGCCCTGCGGGTCCAGGGCGATGACCGTGATCGTGTGGTTGCCGAGGGCGAGCTTCTTGGAGCCCTGCCACTCGAGGCTGACGAGCTTGCCCGAGCCGACGTCGGCGCCGGTGTAGTTGCGGATCTCCGCGCCGTCGGCCTGGAAGGTGATGCGCGCGACGCCGGTCGCGTCGGTGGCCACCGCGCTGAGCGTGAGCGCCGCGACGTACTTGGCGTTGGCGGTCGGGCTCTTGACGCTCAGCGACGGCCCGTCGAAGTCGCCGCACGGCCCGGTCAGCGTGTCGCCTTGCGTGGTCACGGTGTGGAACGCGTCCCACGCCGGCTTGTGCGCGCCGGCAAGCTGCTCGAGGCCGTAGTGGTCGAGCTCGTCGCCCGCGCCGTTGGAGTCGCGCAGCGTGAACCACAGCGCCTGCTCGACGTAGGGGTAGCCGGCCAGGCAGTGGTAGGCCTCCTTGAGGTTGGCGGCCTGCGCGGCCTCGCTGACGCCGGAGGGCTTCTGCCCGGCCCACATGCCGCGCGCGCACGTCGAGGTCGTCGAGGTCCACCCGAGCTCGGTCATCCAGATCGGCTTGGCGCCGTCGCCGTTGGCGGCCATGACGTCGTGCACGGTGCGAAAGCCCAGGAAGCTGAAGCGCGCGATCTTGCCGTCCTCGCGGTAGAACGAGCTGGGCGGCTCGACGAGGCAGGCGGTGTCGGTGTGGACGGAGACGGCGTCGAAGGCGGAGCCCGCGCCGCTGGCGTAGATCTGCTGCAGGAAGGCGTAGTTGTTGCCGGTCAGCGGGCCGAGCAGGACCTTGGCGCCGGGATCGGCCGCCTTGATCTTCGGAGAGGCCGCCTTGAGGATCGCCGAGTAGTGCGCCGCGTCGACCGCCGCGCCCCAGAACAGCGTCTCGTCCTCCTCGTTCCAGATCTCGTAGGCGAGCGCGCCGCCGGCCGCCTTCATCGCGGTGGCGAAGTTGTCGGCGAAGGTCGCGAAGTCCGCGGGGTCCGTGGTGGCGCCGTCGTGGTCGCCGTTGAGCACGAAGATGACCCCGACGTGCGCGGCGCGCGCGTCGCTGAGCATGGTCGCGTAGGGACCGTAGGCGCCCGGGGCGGTGCTGCGCGGCACGAAGAGGCGCACGGTCTTGGCGCCCGTGGCCACCGCCTCGGCGAGGTCGCCGGTGTTGGAGATGTTGACCCCCGGCTGTGCGGCGTGAGCGGCGGTGGGGACGAGGAGGAGGCCGACGAGGAGGGAGAGGACCAGCGCTGGGCGTCGCATCACGGCCTCATCGGCGCGTGCGCGCCGCGGCTTGAGCCCGACCGCACGCTACGCGTGCACTAGGTTCAGGGGCATGTCCCGCACCATCTCGTCCATCATCGCCGGTCAGCCGGCCACGGACGCCCCCGGCGGCCGCGAAGCCTCCACCAACCCCGCGCACACCGACGACGTCGTCGCCGACGTGCTGCTCGGCGACGCCTCGACGTTCGTCGCCGCCTGCGAGGCGGCGCGGGGAGCCCAGCGGGCATGGGCCGCGGTCCCCGCACCCGTGCGCGGCCGCGCCATCCAGCAGGTCGGGCGGCTCGTCGAGGACAACAAGGAGGCGCTCGCGCGGCTCGTCACGCGGGAGATCGGCAAGCCCTACGCCGAGTCGCTCGGCGAGGTGCAGGAGATCGTCGACACCTGCAACTTCTTCCTCGGCGAGGGCCGGCGGCTCTACGGCCAGACGGTGCCCTCCGAGATGCCCGACAAGCAGCTGTTCACCTTCAGGGTGCCGGTCGGCGTCGCGGCGATCGTGACCGCCGGCAACTTCCCGGTCGCGGTCCCGGCGTGGTACCTCGTGCCCGCGCTGCTGTGCGGCAACGCCGCGGTCTGGAAGCCGGCCGAGTACGCGCCCGCCACCGCCGAGGCGCTCGCCCAGCTCTTCCTACACGCCGGGCTGCCCGACGGCGTCTTCAACCTCGTCCTCGCCGGCGGCCCGCAGACCTTCGCCGGCCTGGACCAGGCGCTCGAGCGCCGGCTGGTCGACAAGGTCGGCTTCACCGGCTCGAGCGCGGTCGGCGCCGAGATCGGGGCGCTCTGCGGACGTCACCTGCAGTCGCCGTGCCTGGAGCTCGGCGGCAAGAACCCGCTGGTCGTCATGGACGACGCCGACCTCGACCTCGCCGTCGAGGGCGCGCTCTTCAGCGGCTTCGGCACCGCGGGCCAGCGCTGCACGTCGCTGGGCACGGTGATCGTCGACGAGCGCGTGCACGACGAGTTCATGGCGCGCTTCAAGGCCGCCGTCGAGGGCGCCGCGATCGGCGACCCCTCGCAGGACGTCCTCTACGGCCCGATGATCCACGAGCGCTTCCTGCGCCGCTTCGAGGACGAATGGCTCGGGCTCGTGCGCGACCACCACAGCGTCCATGGCTCGTCGGGGACGGGGCGCATCACCGCCGCCAACCCGCGCGAGGGCTTCGTCGGGGGCGACCCCGAGCAGGGCCTGTTCGTGCACCCGACGATCGTCGACGGCGTCCGCGCCGACGACGACCTCGCCAACACCGAGACGTTCGGCCCGCTCGTCGGCGTGGCCTCGTTCGGCGACTTCGACGAGGCGATCGCGCTGGCCAACGGCCACGGCTACGGCCTGAGCGCGTCGATCTACACGACGAGCCCCAAGCACGCCTTCCGCTACCGCGAGCGCATCGGCGCCGGCATGGTCAGCGTCAACAACTCCACGAGCGGCGCCGAGGCGCACCTGCCCTTCGGCGGCAACGGGCGCTCGGGCAACGGCTCGCGCCAGTCGGGCATATGGGTGCTCGACCAGTTCACCCGCTGGCAGGCGCTCAACTGGGACTACGCCGGCAAGCTGCAGAAGGCCCAGATGGACGTCGCCGAGATCGACGCGGACCTCGACTTCCGCCTCGAGGACTAGGCCGTATCGCCGCCCGCCAGGCGCGGGCCGAGCTCGGCGAACATGACCTCGTAGTCGACGATCTCCTCGATCTGCACCTGCGCGACCGACGTCATGCGCTCGATGAACTGCATGCGCGCGGCGCGGTGGCTGTCGGCGATCTCGCGGCTGCGCCAGAACGTCAGCCCGATCGTCGTGCCCGGCCGCGAGAGCATGACGATCCCCTCGAAGCCGTCGATGTCGCGCAGCCAGCGCGCCAGCTCCTCGCCGACGATCGTCGCGTTCTCCATCGGCTGGTCGCCCGTCGTGACGCGCGTGAGGCTGAGGTGCATGGCGTTGCTCCCAGGTCAGGCCGGCCGGTACCAGCGCGGCGAGGTCGTGGGCGGCGGCTGAAGCGACGCGCTCGCCACGAGCACGCTCGGCTCGGGGTCGGCGAGGTGGCCGGCCAGCGCGTCGGCGAAGGCGTCGGTCAGCCCGTCGACGCGCTCGGCGCGCACGCCGAAGGCCTGCGCGAGCGCGACGAAGTCGGGCGTGTGCAGGTCGACGCCATAGGTCTCGCGCTCGTGCCGGCGCTGGTCGAAGCGCAGCATCCCGTAGCCGCCGTCGTCGACGATGACCGCCGTGAACGGCAGGCGCTCCTGCGCCATCGTGGCCAGCTCGCCGCAGGCGAACAGGAAGCCGCCGTCGCCCGAGACGCTGACCACCGGGCCGGCGCCCGACAGCGAGGCGCCGAGCGCCTGCGGGAAGGCCGCGCCGAGGGTGCCCCAGCCGAGCGGGTAGACGAGCCGGTTGGGCGCCGCGAAGCGGTGGAAGGCTCCGATCCAGTAGCCGGGGATGCACATGTCGCACACGATGACCGCCTCGGGCGGCACGGCCCGCGCGAAGGCGGCCAGGAAGGCCAGCTCGTCGGGGTGCTCGCGCTCCAGGCGCGCGCGGGCGCCGGCGCGCACCGCGGCGACGTCGGCCCACGGCTCGTGGGCGCTCGCGCGCTGCGCCAGCGCGCTCGCGCCGGCCGTCGCGCCCGCGTGCACGACGGCGTCGACGCGGTAGTTCTTCGTCGCGTCGGCCGGATCGACGTTGACGGCGACGAGCGCCGGCGGCTGCGGCTGGCGCCAGTTCTGGGTGTTGACGCCGTCGAGGTCCGAGCCGACCGCCACCACGAGGTCCGCGTCGTCCCACAGCGCGCCCGTCTCGGGCAGGTGCGTCGGCAGGCCGACCGCAAGCGGATGGTCGCCGACCAGCCCGGCGGCCTGGTAGCTCGTGAAGACCGGCGCGGCGAGGCGCTCGGCCAGCGCCGCCACCGCGGCGCCCGCGCCGTCGCGCGCGGCGCCGCCGCCGGCCCACACGAGCGGGCGGCTCGCGCGGTCGAGCAGCTCGATCGCCCGCTCGAGGTGGCGGGGCTCCGGCGGCGCGGCGGCCGCGGGCTCGGGCTGCGGCGTCGCCGGACCCGACAGCGCATCGGTCGCGATCTCCAGGTAGACCGGCCGGCGCGGGTGGGCCAGCGCCGCCGCGATCGCCGCGCGCGGGTCGGGGCCGGCGAACTGCGCCTTGGTCACCGGCGCGAACATCGCGCGCTGGTCGGCGCACTCGTGCAGGACGCCGCGGTGCACGCCGGGGCGGCGCAGCTTTGCCGGGATGTCGGTGGCGATGACGAGCACCGGCGCGCCGCCCGCCCATGCCTCGCCGACGGCGCCCAGCGTGTTCGCGGCGCCCGGGCCGGTGGTGACGAGCGCGACGCCCAGCCGGCCGGTCGCGCGCGCGTAGCCGTCGGCGGCGTAGGCCGCGGCCTGCTCGTGGCGCACGCCGACCAGGCGGATCGGCGACTCGCGCAGGGCCTCCCACGCCGCCAGGTTGTGGACGCCGGGCAGGCCGAAGACGACCTCGACGCCGGCCGCCTCCAGCGCCGCGACGAGCACCTGCGCGCCGGTGGCGGTGGCGGCCTCAGTACCCATCGCTGACGATGTTGCGCAGTGGCTCGCCGGCGGCGTAGCGGCGCAGCTGCTCGGCGGCGAGCGCCCACGCGGCGCGCTCGGCGCCCGGCGTGTCGCCGGCGCTGTGCGGGCTGATCATCACGTTCGGCGCGCTCCACAGCGGGTGGTCGGCCGGCAGCGGCTCGGGATCGACGACGTCGAGCACCGCGCGGACGCGGCCCTCGCGCAGCGCGGCGACGAGCGCGGCGGTGTCCGTCGTCGCGCCGCGGCCTGCGTTGACGTAGAGCGCGCCATCGCGCATGGCGGCGAGCTCGGGCGCTCCGAACGAGCCGCGCGTGGCCTCGGTGAGCGGCAGCAGGTTGACGACGACGTCGGCGGTCGGCAGCACGTCGGGCAGCGCGTCGATGCCATGGACGCCATCGCGGGCGCGACGCGCGACGCCCACGATCTCCGGATCGAACGGCGCGAGCAGCGCCGCGACCTCGCGGCCGATCGCGCCGTAGCCGAGGACGACGACGCGCAGACCCGATGCGTCCTGCACCTTCACGGGCTCCCAGTCGCGGCGCGCCTGCAGCTCAGCGCACGCGCGCGCCTGCTTGGCGTCGGCGATGATCGCGCCGACGACCCACTCGGCCATCGCGCGGTCGCGCGCGCCGCGCGCGCTGCACAGGGTCACACCGGCGGGCAGGTGATCGGCGATCCAGTCCACCCCGGCCGACAGCACCTGCACGACGCGCAGCGCCGGGAGCCGCTCGAGGTCGGGCAGGTGCAGCCAGTCGGGGACGACGAACTCGACGTCCGGCCCCGGCTCGCTGACCACCTCGACGCCGGACGGCGGCGGGCCGAGCGCCGCGGGATCGAAGGTCCAGGCGATCACGCGGCCGGCAGCACGCGCGGCTGGGCGGCGCGCAGCCGTTCGAGGAGATCGGCGACCTCGCCGTTGTCGCGATCGAGGTCGAGGGCGCGCTCGGAGGCGGCGATCGCGTCGGACACGCGATCGGTGCGCGCCAGCGCGTGGGCGTAGCGCGCCCACGCGGCAGCCGACGCGGGATCGAGATGGGTGGCCTGCTCGGTGGCGGTGACCTCCGCGCCGAGGTCGCCGGCGAGGTGATGGGCCAGCGCGAGGTCGAGCAGGCCGTCGACGCTCGGCGCGATGCGCCGGGCGCGCTCGAGCGCGGCGATGGCGGCGGCGCGGTCCATGAGGCGCAGGCGCAGCCGGCCGACGCGCTCCCACGCGTCGGCGTCCTGCGGCCCGCGCGCGGCGGCGCGGTCGGCCGCCTCGGCGGCGAGGTCGATCGCGCCCATGTCCTCGTAGATGCGCGCGGCGAAGCGGTGGGCCGCCGGGCGGTCGCCGTCGACGCGCGCCCAGTCGCGCACGGCGCGGCCGGCCGCGGGCAGGTCGCCGCCCTGCCAGAACGCGAGCGTCATGAGCCGCAGCACCGCGGCGTTGGTCGGCTCGGCGTCGCGCGCGTAGACCAGGCGCTTGGCGGCCAGCGGGTAATCGCCCTCGGCCATCGCGTGCTGGGCGGCCGTCATGAAGCGCTGCACGCGCTCGGCGCCGGGATCGGGCTTGGAGAAGTCGACGAACTGCAGCGATCCGGCCGGGACCGTTCGCACGCCGGGCGCGAACTTCACGCGCGCCCACTGCTGGACGTCGTCGCCGTCGCCGGTGAAGTAGATGCCGGTCACCGAGCCCACGCCCCACTCGGGGTAGCTCAGGCAGCGCGCGTAGCGGTGCACGACCGAGTGGTCGGGCACGCGCGAGCCGAAGGGGTCGTGCTTGCGCCGGTCGGCCTCGTGCTCGCGGCGGCGCTGCTCGGCCTCGTAGGCGCGCCGGCCCTCCTCGGCGCGCGCCTTGCGCGCGGCCGCGGCGCTGACCTTGACGGCGTTCCTCGAGACGCGGCCGCCGCGCGAGCCCTCGGCCAGCGAGATGAGCTGGTCGGCGGCCTCGTTGATCGCCTTCAGATGGCGCTCGTGCTCGAACTGGCGCCCGGGCGGCGCGAGGTCGGGGTGCCAGACCTTGGCCAGCCGGCGGCGCGCGAGCTGCACGTCGCGCTGATCAAAGGGCGGGTCGAGCTCCAGCAGCAGCAGCGCCTGCTCGACGTCGAGCACTCCAGGCATGAAGAACCGACGATAGCGCCGAGAGGCTCATCTTGGACACCTCGGGGCGAGCACGACCGCGAGCGCGCCACGCACGCGAGCGGCCAGCGAGCCGCGGCGATCGACCGCCCAATCGAGCTGCGCGCCGTGGAACGTCGCGTGTACGGCGTCGGCGAGGGCCTTCGTGTCGCAGGGCTCGAGCTGGCCGTCTTTCACGGCGGCGTCGAGCAGCTTGCGGATCGCGCGCCGCAGCCCGCGCGCGTGCGCGACGGCCAGCGCGCGCAGCTCCGGGTCGGCGAGGTCGAGCTGCAGCAGCGCGAGGTGATTGGCGAACGCGGCGGGATCGCGGACGGGCTCGGTGAGGGCGACGAGGCCTTCGGTGAGAGCGGTCAGCGGCGCACCGTCGGGTGCCGGCAGCGCGTGCGCGGCGCGCCGGGCGGCGCGCGCGGCCGCGGCGACGAGCAGCGCGCGCTTGGAGCCGAAGCGCTGCACGAGCGTCGCCGGGGCCACGCCCGCCTCGCGGGCGACGTCGGCCAGCGTCAGGCGCGCGGGGCCGACCGCCCCGACCGCGCGGAAGGCGGCGTCCAGCAGCTCGTCGTCGGTGCGTGTGCGCGGGCGACCGGCAGGCATTTGTGAACCTTCGTTTAGTATTTCATCGATGCCCGACCTCTCCGATCGCATCGCCCTCGTCACCGGCGCCAGCCGCGGCGCCGGAGCGGCCATCGCCGCCGTCCTCGGCTCGGCCGGCGCCACCGTGTACGTCACCGGGCGCTCCTCGCGCGCGGGCGCGCGTACCGACGACATGCCCGGCACCGTCGAGGACAGCGCCGCGGAGGTCAGCGCGCGCGGCGGCACGGGCATCGGCGTCGTCTGCGACCACACCGACCCGGCGCAGGTCGACGATCTGGTCGCGCGCATCAGGCGCGATCACGGGCGCCTGGACGTGCTCGTCAACAACGCCTGGGGCGGCTACGAGCGCTACGACGAGGCGCGCTTCGACGCGCCGTTCTGGGAGCAGCCGCTGCAGCAGCGCTGGGACGGGATGTTCGGCGCGGGCGTGTGGCCGACGCTGCTGACGAGCTGCCGCGCGGCGCCGCTGCTCGCCGACGGCGCCCTCGTCGCCTGCACGATCGCCTGGGCGCGCGACGCGTACATGGGCAATGCGATCTACGACGCGGCCAAGGCGTGCATCGCGCGCTTCGCCTTCGCCATGGCGCGCGACCTGCGCGACCGCGGCGTCACGTCGGTCGCCATCGCGCCGGGCTTCATGCGCACCGAGCGGGTGATGGCCGCGCACGCCGCGCAGCCGTTCGACCTGTCGGTGACCGAGTCGCCCGAGTACCTCGGCCGCGCCCTCGCCCACCTCGCGGCCGACCCGGACCGCCGCGCGCGCTCGGGCTCGCTGCTCACCGCGGGCGATCTCGCGCGCGAGTACGGGTTCACCGACGTCGACGGCTCGCAGCCGGAGGCGTTCGCGCTCGGGTCATCCGCCCCCGCGAGCGACGATTCGCAGCCAGGGCATTGAGGGTGTGAGCCGTCCCGCCGTCGCCGGCGGCCGCGGGGTCCCCGGGTGCGGTGTCTGCGCAGAGGCGCGTGCGTTGGGGCGCAGGGCGCTCGTGCGGCCGCACGAGCGGAGCCGCATGACGCCACGGCGGCGCGACCGCAGCGGCTTCTCCCCCTCAGTGCCCTGGCCGCGCCGAGCAGCTGGCAAAGGCGGACGACCAGCTCAGTCGATCAGCCGCCGCTGCAGCAGCACGATCGCCAGCCGCCACATCACGATCGCGAACCCGACGAGCACCGCGAGGTGGCCGACGTCCGCCCACCCCTGCCAGCCGAAGGAGGCGTCGCGCACGAGCTGGACGCAGTGGTACAACGGATTGAAGTTGCCCAGCACCTGCGCCCACTCGGGCAGCTGGCTGAGCGGGAAGAACGTGCCGGCGACGAGGAACAGCGGCGTCAGCACGGCCGCGCTGACATAGCTGAAGCCGTCGATCGACTTCACGATCGCGGCGATCATGATCCCGCACGCGCCCCAGCCGAAGCCCGCGATGAAGCCGATGAACGGCACCGTCAGCATCCCCCATGCGGGGTCGAGGCCGAAGACCATGCCGACGAGCAGCGGGACGCTGCCGTAGGTGCCGGCGCGTGCAGCGATCCACAGCGTCTCGGCGGTGACGAGCTCCTCGACGTCGACCGGCGCGGCCAGGATCGCGTCGTAGGTGCGCTGGAACTGGTACTTGACGAAGGTCCCGAACATCGCCGGGAAGACGCTCGCGAAGAGCACGCCGGTGGCCACGGTGCCGGTGGCGACGAACTCGACGTAGTCGTAGCCGTCCACCGTCGACACCAGCGAGCCGAACCCGAACCCGAAGGCGATCAGGTAGATCGTCGGCTGGACGGTCGACGAGAACGTCGTCGACTTCCAGAACGACGAGAAGTTGACGACCTCGCGCACGAGCACGCCGCTCAGCGCCGAGGGCTCCAGCCGGCCCCTCATTCGATCTCCTCCCCAGTCAGCAGCACGAACACGTCCTCGAGGTTGGCCGCCCGTCGCTCGCCCTCGACGTCGTAGCCGTCGCCGCCGAGGATCGACACGCTGGTGCCCGTGCGGCGCGTGCGCGCGCCGTTCGCGCGCGCCGCGGCCTCGACCTCGACCAGCTGCGCCGGCGGCCCGTAGACCTCGACCGCCTCGCGCCCGGCGTGCTCGGCCACCAGCGCCGCCGGCGGCCCGACGGCGACCGCCTTGCCGTGCGACATGATGGTCACCGTGTCGGCGAGGCGCTGGGCCTCCTCGATGTAGTGCGTCGACATGAGGATCGACGTGCCCTCGCTGCGCAGGTTGTCGATGAGCGCCCACAGCTCCTGGCGCACCTGCGGGTCCAGGCCGACGGTCGGCTCGTCGAGGAGGATCAGCCGCGGCCGGTGCACGAGCGCGCGAGCGATCAGCAGCCGCCGGCGCATGCCGCCCGACAGCTTGTCCACCCGCGTGTCGCGCCGGTCGCGCAGGTTGGCGAGATCGAGCGCCCACTCGATCGCGGCCTTCCGCTCGTGGCGGCCGATCCGGTAGAGGTGCGCGAAGACGAGCAGGTTCTGCTCGGTGGTCAGCGTGACGTCGAGGTTGTCGAGCTGCGGCACGACGCCGCACTCGGCGCGCGCGGCCTTCGAGTCCCTGGGCAGCACGTGGCCGAGCACCTCGAGCTCGCCCTCGTCGGCGATCGCCTGCGCGGTGAGCATCTTCATCGTCGTCGTCTTGCCGGCGCCGTTGGGGCCGAGCAGGCCGACGCACGTGCCCTCGGGCACGTCGAGGTCCAGGCCGTCGACCGCGGTGATGGGGCCGTAGCGCTTGACGACGCCGCGCAGGCGGATGGCGAGGCCCTGGGGCACCGCCTGAACGTAGCGAGCGACGGCGTGCGACGTCAGCTGCCCGCCGACGCCACCGAGTCCTTGCACTTCGGCGCCATCGCCTTGATGTCCTCGGCGGCCTTCTGGAGCCCTTCGTCGAGGCTCCCGGCGCTGGGGATCTCGCCGACGATCTCGAGCATCGACTTCGCGCAGTTCGCTGCCGCCTCGGCCTTGGCGCGGAGCTGACGCTTCTCGGCATCTGCCTGCGCGGCCTCGGCCTCGGCCTTCTTCTGGGCGTCGGATGCGCTGCTCGCCTGGTCCTTGGCCTTGTCGGCGTCCTTCTGTGCCTTGTCGGCCTCGGCGTTGGCCTTGTCGACGTCGGCCTCGAGCTCCTGCACCTGGGCGTCGTTCTCGTTCAGCTGCTTGCGGGCGGCGGCGAACGCCGCGACGGCAGCGGCGATGGCGCCGGCGCTGACGCCCTTGTCCTCCTCCTGCGTGGCGGTCTGCGTCTCCCCCGTGCTCGTCGGCGTCGTGACGGTGACCGCGGTCGTGCTCGACGGAGGGGCCTTCTGCTCCTGGGCCTGGAGGTCGGACTTCGCGTCGTCGGCGTTCGAGCGCTCGTTCAGGGCCCAGACGCCGAGGGCGATCGCGATGACGGCGACGGCGGCCGTGGCCCACAACCAAGGGTTGTGCGCGGCGGACTTGTGCTCCGTCGAATCGTCGGGCGCCGGAGGCGTCGGCTCGGGCGGCGGGATCGGTCGCGGACATGGCGCCACGCTCTCGCGCGGCGGGGAGCGAGGTCAATCGTGCGTGCGCGCATCCTCGAGGGTGGCAGGCACGCTGCATGCCAGGGTACGGTCGGCCCATGGCAAACCCTGGTGGCCTCGACACGACCTTCGGCAGCGGCGGGAAGAAGACGATCAACTTCGGCGGCACCGACGCGGCGCGCGTCGTGCTGGTCCAGCCCAACGGGCGGATCGTGGTCGCCGGTGGCGGTGCCGCCGCGAGCTCCTTCTGCGTCGCGCGCCTGCGGACCAACGGCACGCTCGACACCACGTTCGGGTCGGGCGGCAAGCGCGTGATCGACTTCGGCGGCGACGTCGAGTCCGTCTACGGTGCGGCGCTGCAGTCCGACGGCAAGATCGTGCTCGCCGGAGACTCGGACCTGCGCGTCGCCGTCGCGCGCCTGAAGCCCAACGGCTCGCTCGACACGTCGTTCGAGAACGACGGCAAGAAGGTCTTCAGCTGGGGTGCGCTCAGCCGCGCGACGGCGGTCGTCGCCGTGTCGAACGGCAAGATCCTGCTCGCCGGCTTCTCGGGCCCCGAGGGCGGCAACGTCCAGGTCGCGCGCCTGAACGCCAACGGCCTGCTCGACAAGAGCTTCGGCACCGCCGGCAAGGCCGCGGTCGACTTCGGCGGCGACGACTTCGGCGAGGCGATGGCGCGCCAGGCCAACGGACGCATCCTCGTGGCCGGCCGCTCGTCGGCCGGCGGCGCCGTGGTCGCGCGCCTGCTGGCGACCGGCGCGCTCGACCCGGCCTTCGGCGGCGACGGGCGCGTGACGCTCCCCGGCGGCGGCAGCGCGAGCGCCGTGCTCGTGCAGCCCGATCGCAAGATCCTCGTCGCGGGCAACGCCGGCGGAAGCGCGATGATGACCGTCACGCGGCTGACGCCGAACGGCTCGCCGGACGCGACGTTCGACGGCGACGGCACCGCGACGATCGACTTCGGATCGCTCGCCGACCTCGCGGGCGGCGCGGCCCTGCAGCCCGACGGCAAGATCGTCGTCGCCGGCTACACGCAGGCCAGCGAGGACGTCGCGGTCGCGCGCCTCAACGCCGACGGCTCCCCGGACGCCACCTTCGGCACCGCGGGCAAGGCGACCGTCGACTTCGGCGTGGCCACCTTCGGCAACGCCGTCGCGCTGGCGCCCAACGGGCGCATCGTCGTCGCCGGCCAGAAGACGGGCGGCGACGACTTCGCGGTCGCCCGGCTGCTGGGCTGACTCGCGTGCCCCCGGCTACCCTCAGGGCGATGGCTCACCAGTACATCTTCCAGATGTACCGCCTGTCGAAGGTCTATCCGCCCGACAAGACGGTGCTCAAGGACATCACGCTCGCGTTCCTGCCCGGGGCGAAGATCGGCGTGCTCGGCTACAACGGCGCCGGCAAGTCGACGGTGCTGCGGATCATGGCCGGCATCGAGACCGACGTGCGCGGCGACGCGCAGCTCGCGCCCGACGCGACCGTCGGGCTGCTCGAGCAGGAGCCCCAGCTCGACGAGAGCAAGGACGTCCGCGGCAACGTCGAGGACGGCGTCGGCGAGACCCGCGCGCTGCTCGATCGCTTCAACGAGCTCGCCGCCAACTACTCCGACGAGACCGCCGACGAGTTCGCGGCGCTGCAGGCGCGCATCGACGCCGCCGACGCCTGGAACCTCGACACCAACGTCGAGTACGCGATGGACGCGCTCAGGCTCCCGCCCGCCGACGCCGACGTCTCCAGGCTGTCCGGCGGCGAGCGCCGCCGCGTCGCGCTGTGCCGGCTGCTGCTCGGCGCGCCCGACCTGCTGCTGCTCGACGAGCCGACCAACCACCTCGACGCCGAGTCGGTCGCCTGGCTGGAGCGCCACCTGGCCGACTACAAGGGCACCGTCGTGGCCGTCACCCACGATCGCTACTTCCTCGACAACGTCGCGGGCTGGATCCTCGAGCTCGACCGCTCGCGCGGGATCCCCTACGAGGGCAACTACTCCAGCTGGCTCGAGCAGAAGCAGAAGCGCATGGCCCAGGAGGAGAAGACCGAGAAGGCGCGCCAGCGCACGATCGCCGCCGAGCTCGAGTGGGTGCGCCAGAACCCCAAGGGCCGCCAGACCAAGCAGAAGGCGCGCCTGCAGAACTTCGAGGCGCTCGTCGCCCAGGAGCGCAACGTCAAGCTCGACGAGGTCCAGATCCACATCCCGACCTCGACGCACCTGGGCAACGTCGTCGTCGAGGCCGAGCGCCTGCGCAAGGGCTTCGGCGACAACCTGCTCATCGAGGACCTGACCTTCTCGCTGCCGCCGGGCGGGATCGTCGGCGTCATCGGCCCCAACGGCGCGGGCAAGACGACGCTGTTTCGCATGATCACCGGCCAGGACGAGCCCGACTCGGGCACGCTGCGCATCGGCGAGACCGTGCAGATGGCCTACGTCGACCAGTCGCGCGACGCGCTGGATCCCGACAAGACCGTCTGGGAGGAGATCTCCGGCGGCATGGACCAGATCAAGGTCGGCGACCGGATGATGAACTCGCGCGCCTACACCGCGGGCTTCAACTTCAAGGGCTCAGACCAGCAGCAGAAGGTCGGCAAGCTCTCCGGCGGCGAGCGCAACCGCCTGCACCTGGCCAAGCTCCTGCGAAGCGGCGGCAACCTGCTGCTGCTCGACGAGCCGACCAACGACCTCGACGTCGACACGCTGCGCGCCCTCGAGGAGGCGCTGCTGAGCTTCGCCGGCTGCGCGGTGGTCATCTCCCACGACCGCTGGTTCCTGGACCGCATCGCCACCCACGTCCTCGCCTTCGAGGGCGACTCGCAGGTCACCTGGTTCGAGGGCAACTTCGAGGCCTACGAGGAGCACCGCCACGCGCTGCTGGGCGACGAGGCCGACCGTCCCCACCGGATCACGTACAAGAAGCTCACGCGGACGTAGCCTCGCCATGACCGACATTCGCACCTACGTCGCCGGCCTGCCGGACACGGGCAGCTTCATCCGCAAGCCGCGCGGCTACGTCGGGAAGGTGCGCCCGGATGCGCACGGGGCCGAGGCCGACGGCGCCGACCTGCGGGCGGTCGACACATGGGTGCGCGAGAACGGCGGCGAGCTTCGCCTCGCGCGGCCGCCGGCCGCCGGGGGTCTTCGCCCGGGCCGCCGGGTCGCACCGCCGCCGGCCCCGCCGCAGCGCTACTACGTCCTGCCCGCGTCGGCGCTCGCCGGGTAGCCGCTCCCGCGGGACCGCCGCGGGCACGTAGCATTCGCGCCGCGATGGCCGACGACACGCTGACCGCGACGCTCGAGCGCGGCTCGTGCCCGCACATGGCGGTCCTGCTGCGCGACGAGGGCGAGCTGCCGGCGGTGCTCGCGTCGTTCTACGCCCTCGGGGCCAAGCGCGGCGCGCTGCTCGTGCACCGCGCGTGGATCGGCGAGCGCGAGCTCGCGCGCCAGCGGTTCGCCGCGGCGGGGCTCGACGTCACCGGACTGGAGGACGCCGGCGTGCTCGAGGTCGTCGAGTTCGACCCCGACGAGCCGCCGCAGGCGTCGGCGGCGCACTGGGGCGCGCGCCTGGAGGACGCGCTGCGCGAGGGCTACAGCGCGTTGTGGTACGCGCGCTTCGCGGCGGGCGCCGACGACGAGCTCTATCGCTCGGTCGATGCCTACGAGCGCGCGTGGGAGGAGGCCTTCCACGGCCGCCCGGTCGTGACGCTGTGCCCGTACGTCGTCGGCGCGCTGCACGCGGTGAGCGCGCTCGGCCGTTTAGCCGAGGTCACCGAGATGCACGACGGCGTGCTCGTGCCGGAGGCGGGCGGCGGCTACACGCTGGTCGAACGCGCCTAGAGGACACGCGCTCGCTCAGTCGTAGAGCGTGCCGCAGCTGACGTTCGCCGTGGCGGCCGTCATGGTCCGGGCACGATCGGAGGCGACGAACGCGGCGACGTTGCCGACGTCCGCGAGCGTGGCGGCCCGCCCCAGGAGCGTCGAGCCCTCGATGCCCGAGACGATCGCGTCGCGTCGTTCGAAGCCCTCGGGGATCGTCTCCGGGATGCCGCCAGTACGCAGCGTCACGACACGAACGCCGTCGGCGCCGAGCTCCATCGACAGCTGGCGGCGCATCGCCTCCATCGCGTGAAACGCCGTCTGCAGCCCGCCGAGGTGGTAGCCCCGTGGCGGGTCGCCCTCGCCGCCGAAGACGAGGATGACCCCGCTGCGCTGGCGCCGCATGTGGCGCGCCGCCGCGCGCGAAGTGAGGAAGAACGTACGCACTGCAGTGACCACCGGCCGCAGGTAGTCGTCGACCGCCATCTCGGCCATCGGGGTGCCCTGCACGTCGCCGTGGGCGATGAGGTCGAAGGAGATGTCGATACCGCCGGCGGCAGCGGCGACGGCATCGGCGTGGTCGTCGACGGCGCGCTCGTCGAGCGCGTCGACCTCGGCGACCTCGACCTGGCCGCCGGCGGCGCGGATGTCCGCGGCGACACGCTCGAGCTTCTCCAGCGTCCGCCCGGCGAGGAAGACGCGCGCACCCTCGCGCGCGAACGTCCTGGCCACCGCGCCGCCGATCGCGCCACCGCCGCCGTAGATCACGGCGCGCTTGCCTTCGAGCAGCATGGGTTCCTCCTTGGTTCGACTTGCTGTTCCAGACCCTCGCCGGCGCGGCAACTCATCGCTCCGCGTTCAGAGCACGTCGAGCAGGTCGTGCGCGCTGTCGAGCACGACGTCGGCGCCGCCCAGCTCAGACGCGCTGAACGGGCCCGTCGCCACCGCGATGCAGCGCAGGCCGTCGGCGCGCGCGCAGGCGATGTCGCGTGGTGTGTCTCCGATGATCACCGTGTGCGCGCGCGGGTAGGCGCCCGCGCGGGCGCGCGCGATCGCCGGCAGCTCGGTGCGGTCGTCGTGGTCTGACCCGAAGCCGCCGACCCAGGGGTCGAAGTAGTGCGCGAGGCCGGCGCGCGCGAGCTTGAGGCGCGCCACCGGCTCGAGGTTGCCGGTGAGCAGCCCGAGCCGCACGCGGTCGCGGGTGACGAGCGCGTCGAGGACGCCGGGCACGCCGGGGGCGACGTAGTCGCTGAGGTCGTCTGGGCACAGGCGCGCGTAGGCGGCCACGCAGGCGGCGCGGAAGTCGCCGCGCCCGTCGTCGAAGCGCTCGGCCGTCACGCCGCTGAGCAGCGCGATGTCGCGCGCGATCTCCATGTCCGTGCGCCCCGCCGCCTCGACCTTCGCGCCGCGCGCCTCGATGACGCCGTACACCTCGCGCAGCGCCTCGTGCACCGCGGCCACGTGGGCGGCGGTCGCCTTGAGCAGCAGCGTCCCGTCGATGTCGAAGAGCAGCAGCACGATGCCGCCGCACGATATGTCAGAGCAAGTACGGCACCGCCTGCACCGCGCCGAGCGCGTACCACACGCCGAACGCGAGGCTCAGGCCGGCGAGCGCCGGCGCGACCGCGACGAACGAGCGCTGCACCGCGCCGCGCGAGAGCACCCAGCCGAACGACGTCGAGGCCAGCGCCATCGACAGCGCGGTGAAGGCGGCGAACAGCCCGAGCGCGACGACCGCCTCGACGTGGTCGGGAATGCCGGCGAGCAGCAGCACGCCGACGCCGGCCGAGCCGCCCATGCCGTGCACCAGACCGATGCCGTAGGCCTGAAGCGGCGAGCGCGCGGGATGCGCGTGGTGGTGCGCGCCGGCCCGCTCGCGGCGCCAGCGCAGGAGCAACCGCAGGGCGAGCGCGACGATCACGACGCCGACGAGCGCCTCGGCCGCGGTCTGCAGCGCTTCGGGCAGGTAGCTGCGGTACAGCACGATCGGCAGGCCGAAGACGAAGAGCGTCGTCGCATGGCCCATGCCCCAGGCCAGGCCGAGGCGGCCGGCGCTGCGGGCATCGGCGTGCTCGCCCGCGACCAGCGCGGTCACCGCGGTCAGGTGATCGGGGTCGGTGGCATGGCGCAGCCCGAGCAGCACCGCGATGGCGGCGACGACGAGGAAGACCTCCCCGGCGCCGAGGCCCGCGATGGCGTCGTCCAGTCCGAACATCTCAGCTCTCTTCGTTGGTCGCGGTGTGACAGCGGGGGCAGAGCCCCGGCAGGGGCAGATGCGAGAAGCGCGCCTCGAAGCCGGTGGCCGAGCGCACGGCGTCGCGCAGCGCGTGCGCCAGGCGCGGCGGGAGCGCCGCCGAGGCGCCGCAGCGCTCGCACGCGACGAGGTCGTGGCGGTCGCCGGACGGCGCGTAGAGGCTCGGGCCGTGGCCGAGGTGCAGATGGCGCACGAGCCCGAGCCGCTCGAGCACCTCCAGGTTGCGGTAGACCGAGGCCAGGTCCGACGGCGGGACGCGCCCGCCGACCCCGTCGGCGATCTCCTCGGCGGTGATCGGGCGCCCGGCGGCGAACAGGCCCTCGAGGACCACGCGGCGCGCGGACGACAGGCGCAGGCCACGGTGGCGCAACGCGCCGACAGCGGCAGCAACGGTTGGCGCCTGCACCGCAGGCGTCAGGTGCGGAACGGTCATGCGAGCTCTCCCCTTGGTCGAGCGCCCCACCCCGGATGGCGCGTTCGACCGCCTATAGCGCGCGGGCCCGCGAATCGGATCACTCATGCCAGGACCCCGTGCAGCGCCTGCGCCGTCAGGACGGAGCCGGCGGCCATGATCACCAGCGCGCTGGCCGCCGGCAGGACCGCCACGAGGCGGCCGTCGGGCGCGATCCGCGCGGTCAGCCGGCCGGCGTGCACGACCGCGATCCCGAGCGCGGTCAGCGTCGCCGCGAGGCCCGCGCTGAACGCCACGATGAGCAGCAGGCCGAGGGCGACCTGGTGCTGGGCGATCGCGCCGAGCAGGACCACGAGCGCCGACGGGCAGGGGATGAGTCCCGCCGACGCGCCCATGGCCAGCAGCCCGCGCGTCGTGATCTGCGCGGGCGCGTGGTGGTGTTCGTGGTGGTGATGATGATCGTGGTCGTGGTGATGGTGATGAGCGCGCGCGCGCCGCACGCGGGCGCGCAGGACCGCGCCGCCGACCGCGAGCACGAGCAGCCCGGAGGCGAGGTTCAGCCAGGGGTAGAGGTCCTCGGGCAGCACGTAGGCCGACAGCGCGAGCGTGACCACGCCGAGCGCGAAGACGCCGATCGTGTGCGTGACGGTGACGGTCAGCCCGAGGCCGACCGCGTGGCGCGCCGTGCCGCGCGTGCCGACGAGGTAGGCGGCGACCATCGCCTTGCCGTGGCCCGGGGACAGCGCGTGCACGGCGCCCCATCCGAACGCCGCCAGCAGCAGGAAGAGCAGCACGCCCTGGCCGCTGGAGGCATCGGAGAAGATCCCGGCGAGGCCGTCGCCCGACGTGTGCTCGCGCGAGGTCTGAAGGCCTGACGCGTCCAGGCGCGGCGCGGTGACCGTGCCGTCCCCGGCGCGGACGCGCAGGTGCGCGACCGTCCGGTTCGCCGGCGTGCTCAGCAGCGCCGTCGGGTAGACGCGAAGGCCGCGCGTCGGGTCGACCGAGGGCAGGTCGCTGCGCACCGCGGTGCCCGGCCCCGGGCGCACCACGACCGCGCGCCAGCCGACGCGCCCGCGGTAGGTGTCGTCGCGCAGGACCACCGCGCCGCGCGCGCGTGTGCGCGCCGACAGCAGCAGCTCGACGCGCGTCGTACGCAGGCCGCCCTGGCCCTTCGGGAAGCCGAGGCGCCCGCCCGGCGCCAGCGTCAGCGCGGCCGGCCGGCCGCCGACGGTCAGGGTCACGCCGCGCGCCACGACCGCGCGCTTGCGCGCCAGTACCTGCGCCGGCTTCAGGCCGCGCTCCTGGAACGTCGGGATCTCGGCCTGGTCGAGGATGTAGCGCACGTCGACGCGATCGGCGCCGACGCGCACGACGTCGATGTGGTTGACGGAGAAGTTGCCCAGCGGGTGGGCGCCGGCGGGCGCCGCCAGCGCGAGCGCGGCGAGCGCGGCGAGCGCGAGGAGCAGGAGGCGCCTCATCGCAGCGCCTCCCGCAGCCCGGCGCCCAGCGCCGCGCGGCCGGCGCGCGCGCCCGCCAGCCACTGGGCGGCCGGCTTCGGGTGGCCGGCGCTGCGCGCGATCAGCCCGGCATGGGCGAGGAAGGCCGGGTCGCGCGAGCCGAGGGCCAACGCGCGCCGCGCCCAGCCAAGCGCGGCGCGCGCATGCCCTGCGCGGTGCAGGGCCCACCCCAGGGCGTCGGCCGAGCGAACGCTCGGTGCCGCCGCCCAGGCTCGGCGGCCGAGCGCGACGGCCCGCTGCGGGCTGCCGTGATCGGCCTCGAAGAGCGCGAGCTCCACGTCGGCGTTGACGCCGGCGCGCTGCTGGAGCATGACCTCGGCGCGCACGAGCGCGAAGCTCTGCCGCGCGGCCGCGCGGCGACCCGCCGCCTTCTGCGCCTCCCCGAGCGCGATGACGTAGCTCGGCAGCGGCAGGCGCTCGACCACGCGCGAGAGCCGGGCGATGGCAGGCGCGAGCCGCCCGCGCGCGACGTCGACCTGGGCCAGGCCGGCCTCGGCGGCGGGGTAGCCGGGCATCGCCGCGAGCGCCTCGCGGTAGTCGCGCGCCGCGGCGTCGACGCGCCCGGTCTGCAGCTCCAGGCCGCCGAGCAACGAGCGCACGTAGGCGTCCTGCTCGGGGACCGCGCCACCGGCCGACACCGCCGCGCGCATCGCGCTGAGCGCGCCGCTCAGGTCGCCGTGCAGCTCGCGGAAGTACGAGACGCGCGCGTAGGCGGCGAGGTTGGGCTTGCGATCGACCATCTGCTGCAGGGCGCGCCCGGCCTGGTCGTAGCGGCCGAGCTCGACGAGGGCGTCGACCTGCGCCCCGAGCGGCTGCACGACCGTCGGCGCGACCTCGCGCGCCAGCCGCGCGTCGGCCAGGCCGGCGCGGAAGTCGTGGCGCGAGAGCTCCAGCGCGCTGCGCTGGGTCAGCGCGCCGGCGTCGCCGGGCCGCAGCGCGAGCGCGCGGTCGACGGCGCCCTGCGCGCGGGTGTAGAAGCCCGCGTCGCCGGTCTCGCGCACCTTCTGCAGGTACGCGCCGGCGAGCAGCGTCCATCCGTCGGCGCGCCGTGGAGCGGCGCGGACGGTGGCCTGCAGCGAGCGGATGCGCTGGTCGGTGGGAGCCGTCGGCGAGGCGGCGGGCGGGAGCGCACTGGCTGGTGCGTCCCGGTGCGGCGAGCCGTCGCGGGCCATGAGGACGGCGACGGGGAGCGCGACGGCGAAGGTCGCGACGAAGCTGATGAGGATGCGGCGCATGGGGTGGTGGCGTCGAGCGCGGAGCGGGCGGGGACCGAGGCCCCCGCCCGCTCGTTGCGTGGTGCTAGCGAGCCCCGGTGGGGTCGCCCGGGACGGGTGCGTGCGCGGGCTCGGTCCGCTTGAGCTGCGAATCGAAGCCGGCGGCCGGCGATGCGACGTAGGGGAACGAGGCCCGGAAGGGCTTGTCGTTCTGGTCCACGCCGTCGCCCAGGGGCAGCTTGTTGCCCTTGAGGAAGCCGCCCACGACGCGCTCGGAGATGTCGACCACGTCGTCGGTCAGGCGGCGCCCGTTCGGGAAGCCCTGGGTGTCACCGGCGAGGACGCCGAAACGGCTGGGCTTCGGGTTCGGCGCCACGCCGAGGTTGATCTTCAGCGTGTCGGTCGGGGGCGCGCCGGGGGCGATCTGGGTCAGGCCCGGAATGCCCGTGAGGAGCGCCTGCACGATGTCCGTGCGGTTGTTCTCGGGCACGTTGAGGCCCGGGAACAGGATGTTGATGACCTTGGCGAGCTCCGGCGAGAGCACGTACTTGCCGAAGTTCTTCAGGTCGTCGGACGGCTGGGTCGCGTTGAACTTGTCCTTCTGACCCAGCGGGATGACCACCTCGTTGACGAGCGGGTTGCCAAGTCGGCTGACCTGGCCCTCACCGTGGTCGTCGGAGACGCGCTGCCCGCGCTTGGAGGCCTTCGAGGCGGCCGTGCTGGCCACCGGGCTCTGGCGGGTGACCTGGAGCACCGGGCGGTAGGTCGAGGCCCACACGCCGACGACGGCGTCCGACGCCTTCGCGTCGGCCGGGGTCTTGTGATCACGGGTCACGTCGGCCTTGGGGACCTGCAGGGCGATCGTGTGGACGTTGTAGCCGGCGAGGTCGTCCTTGCCGCCACCCTGGTTGCCCGTGCCGATGCCCTGACGGCCCGGCATGTCGATGTTGATGGCGTCGAAGGTCGAGCCGAGATCGACGAAGAACGGATCGTCGACCTGGCCGGCGAAGACCTTGCCGCCGCCCGGCAGCGACTTGACCGCCTGGTTGGCGACCGCGTCGTAGTTCGGGAACGTCTTGGGCCCGACGTTGTTGGGCGCCGTGGGCAGGCCGCTGGCCAGCAGCTTGTTGCTCACCTGATGGCCGTGGTCGTAGCGCTCCCGCCACACCGAGTACGTCTGCACGAGGTTGAGCTTCGGATCGTTGACCGAGCTCACGCCGGGCAGCGCGTACAGGAACGAGTTGGGATTGCGGACCTTGGTCTTGAACTTGAACCGGTAGCGGATGTCGTACTTGCCGTCGCCGGTGTTGTCGACGTTGAGGTAGTACGAGGCGCGGTCGTCGAACCGGTAGAAGTTCGGACCGCCCGCAGGATCCTCGAACGGGATCCAGTTGCCGATCAGGGTCAGCGACCCTTGAGCGTCGGGCGCCACGAAGGCGTAGACGTCGGTGTCGTCGCCTGTGGGGTCGATGGATGACAGTGGTGCTTCGCGGTGGCTCGATCCCGAGCCGGCCGTTACCGCGAGCACGCCCGCTGCCAGCGCTGCCAGCAGCGCGACGACGAGGAGGTGGAACCTGCGGATGGGCATGGAGCTCCTTGATGTGGGTTGGACGGCGATGCGTCCGGTAGCGCCCGACCGCCGCGCGGAGATCACTCCGCGCGGCGGGTTCGCAGGTGCGACTCGGTTGCAGTAACCGGCCCTGCCGGCTCAGCGGGCCCGCAACCGGGCCGTCGCGGACGTGTTCTTCGTTCGTGAGACGCGGTGTGTGGGGCGCACTCCTGGTGCTGGCGCTTGCGCCGGCGGTCGACGCGGCGGCGGCGCAGGTCATCGCGCCGCGCGCGGTCGGTGCCGACGTCGCGGCCAACGACGCGGGCAGGGCGTTCCTGGTCACGCTGCCCGCGGTGCGCGCGCGCTCGGCGGCTCCGGGCGCGCGCTTCGGGCCGGCGCGGACGCTGATGCGGTCCAGCCGCGCTGAGCACGCGGTGGACGCCGGCGTGGCCGCCGACGGCAGCGGGGTGATCTTCGTGCAGACCGTCGCGCCGGGGCACCGGCGCGTGCGCGCAGTGTCGTTCGACGCGCGCGGACGCCTCGGCGCGCCGATGACGCTGTCGCCGCGGGGCGCCCGCGCCGACATCGCCGCATCGGCGGTCGCGCGCAGCGGCGCGGCGATCGTGGTGTGGTTCCGCCACCACGGTGCGCGCTGGCGCCTCGAGGCCGCGGTGCGCGACGCCGGATCGAAGGCGTTCGGCCCGGCCCAGGCGATCTCCGCGTTCGTGCGCCGACCCTGCTGCACCAGCGTCTCCGCGGCGATCGGTGAGCGCGGCGACGCGGTCGCGACGTGGACGTCGTCCTTGCGCCCGGCGGTGTGGGCGGCGGTGCGCGGCGTGGGGCGCACGTTCCGCCCGCCGCAGCGGCTGGGCACCGACGCCGCGGACGCGCCGAGGGCGGTCGTCGGTGCGGGCGGCACGGCCGCCGTCATCTACAGCGTCCAGCACGTCCCGTTGCGCGCCGCTGACGGGCTGCAGCTGCACCGAGCGGCGCCGGGAGGCGCGTTCGGCGCGGCGGAGCACGTCAACCCCGGCGGCGGCGTGACGCCCGGCGCCGCGGCGGTCGCGCCGGACGGACGCGTGCTCGCCGCGTGGGTGAGCGGCGAGCGCATCCACGTGGCCGAGGGCGAGCCGTTGCGCGAGGTGGGCGTGCTGGGAACGAGGGCCGCCCCGAGGACGCCGGCCGTCGCGACCGGTGACGACGGGCGCGCGATCGTCGCGTGGTCCGAGCGCGTGCCGACCGACCGCGCCTACCGCGAGCAGGCCGTCGCCGCCACGCGACAGGCGCCCGCAGCGGCGTTCGGCGCGGCGGTCGCGCTCGGGTCGCCGGGGCGGGCCGCTGACCCGGACTCCGCGCTGCTGCTGCCCCACACCGGCGCCCTCGTGCTGTGGCGGCGCCGCGCCCCGCTGCTTGTCACCCGCGTGCACTAGGCGAATACTTGGCCCATGGCGGCCGACCGCGAGCTGGGAGCGGGCTCTTGGTCGTACTTCGGCGACCCACGTGCGATCTCACACGACGGCCACACGTTCACCGGGTGGATCTCCACCAGCGGCAACGTGTGGGTCGCTCGCTACACGGCCGGCGGACGGCTCTCCAAGCGCGTGATCTTCAAGGGCCTCGGGCGCGACGACCACAACAACCCGTCGCTCGTCTTCCGCCACGACGGGCACATCATGGTCTTCTTCTCGCCGCACTCCGGGCACCACCTGCCGCCCCCCGGCATCCCGAGCGTGATGCGCTACATGGTCTCGTTGAACCCGTACTCGATCAACGGCTTCGGGCAGGTGCACCAGGTCTCGACCAACGTTCCCGGTGGTCTGGGATACACGTACCCCAACCCGATCCAGCTGCAGGACAAGCTCTGGCTCTTCTGGCGTGGCGGCGGGTGGAACCCGACGTTCTCCTACACCGAGGACGGCCTGCACTGGGTGCCGGCCCGCGAGATGGTGTACTTCGGCCACGGGCAGCGCCCGTACGCGAAGTACGTCGGCGACGGCAACCGCCGGATCCACTTCATCTGCACGGATGGCCATCCGGAGAACTGGAAGAACAGCCTGCACTACGCGCGCTACGAGGCCGGGAGCCTGTACGCGATGAGCGGGCGCAGGATCGGGACGCTGGCCGACGTGCCGATCCACACGTCCGAGCTCGACCACATCTACAACTACTCCGACCGGGGCGGACGGGCATGGGGGCACGACATCGCGCTGAACGCCGAAGGGCGCCCGCGGGTCGTCTACACGCGCCGGGTCACCAACCGCGACACCTTCTACTACGCCTACCACAACGGCACGAGGTGGATCAGCCGCAAGATCGTCGACGCGGGACTGGGCCGCCCCTCGTTCCACTCGGGCGGGGCGACGCTCGACCACGAGGATCCGCGCATCGTCTACCTGTCACGCACGATCGGCCGCTGGAACCAGGCCGAGCAGTGGTTCACCCCCAACGACGGCCGCAGCTGGTCGACACGCCAGCTCACGAGCGATCCCTCGGGCTACGGCATCCGCCCCGTCACGCCGCGTGCGCTGCGCGGCGCGAACCGGATCCTCTACGTCTGGGGCGACGAGCGCACGATCGGCTTCACCGACTACACCACGCGCATCCACGTGCTCGACTTCTAGGCGCTGTGCGCCGATCACAAACGCGGGCGCCGAACTTCGGGCCCGCGTCCCAGTGGAACCGGACCCGCCCATCGCGACCCTTCACGAGCGATGAGCGAGAACCTGGCCCTGAACCTGACCGCGACGGCGCGCGAGCTGGGGGCGTGGCGCGACCTCGACGAGCGCAGCGCGCGCGTGGCGCGCTTGCTGCGCCAGCGCGGCGTCGAGCCCGGCGACCGCGTCGGGATCATGCTGCCCAACGTCGCGCAGTTCGCGGCCGCGTACTACGGCGTGCTGCGCGCCGGCGGCGTCGTCGTGCCGATGAACGTGCTGCTCAAGCGGCGCGAGGTCGCCTACTACCTCGGCGACTCCGAGGCGCGTCTGGTGCTCGGCTGGCACGGCTTCGCCGAGGAGGCGCACGCCGGTGCCGACGAGGCCGGCGCCGAGTGCCTGCTCGTCGAGCCGGCCGCGTTCGAGGCGTTGCTGGCCGGCGCCGCGCCGCTGCACGAGGTGGCCGAGCGCGACGGCGACGACACCGCCGTGATCCTCTACACATCGGGGACCACCGGCAAGCCGAAGGGCGCCGAGCTGACGCACGCCAACCTGCGGCGCAACGTCGAGGCCGTGCTCGAGCTGTTCTCGATCGAGCGCGACGACGTGATCCTCGGCGCGCTGCCGCTGTTCCATTCCTTCGGGCAGACCTGCGCGCTCAACGCCGCCGTCGCGGCCGGCGCGCGGCTGGCGCTGATGCCGCGGTTCGCGCCCGGCGAGGCGCTCGAGCTCATCGAGCGCGAACGGGTGACCGTCTTCGAGGGCGTCCCGACGATGTACTCGGCGCTGCTCAACCACCCCGAGCGCGAGCGCTTCGACGTCTCGAGCCTGCGGCTGTGCGTCTCCGGCGGCGCCGCCCTGCCGCTCGAGGTCCTGCGCGGCTTCGAGGACGCCTTCGGCTGCGCGATCCTCGAGGGCTACGGCCTCTCGGAGACCTCGCCGGTCGCCTGCTTCAACCACCCCGATCGCGAGCGCAAGGCGGGGTCGATCGGCACCCCGATCGCCGGCGTCGAGATGAAGGCGGTCGACGACGCGCGGCGCGAGGTCGCCCGGGGCGAGGTCGGCGAGATCGCCATCCGCGGCCACAACGTCATGAAGGGCTACTGGCGGCGGCCCGACGCGAGCGTCGAGGCGATCGACGCCGACGGCTGGTTCTACACCGGCGACATGGCGCGCGTCGACGAGGACGGCTGCTACTTCATCGTCGACCGCAAGAAGGAGCTCATCATCCGCGGCGGCTACAACGTCTACCCGCGCGAGCTCGAGGAGCTGCTCTACGAGCACCCGGCCGTCGGCGAGGCCGCCGTGGTCGGCATCCCGCACGCCGAGCTCGGCGAGGAGATCGGCGCGGCGGTCGCGCTCGTGCCCGGCGCGCAGGTGAGCGAGCGCGAGCTGCGCGACTACCTCAAGGAGCTCGTCGCGGCCTACAAGTACCCGCGCCACGTGTGGTTCGTCGACGCGCTGCCGAAGGGCCCGACGGGCAAGATCCTCAAGCGCGAGATCCAGGCGCCGCTCGCCGGCGCCCCGCGATGAGCGTGGCCGCGAGCGCGGGCGCCGCGCTCGACGTGCTGCTCACCGATGCGGCGGCGAGGCCCGCATGGCGGCGCATGGTCAGCCCCGGGGCGACCGCCGGCGTCGCGGCCGGGCTGGCGCGCCGGCCCGATCGCGCGGTCCGGCGCGTCGCGGGCCTGGGTGGCGAGCTGGCGCGCGTAGCGACGGGGCGCGGCGAGCTGCGCCCGACCAAGGGCGACCGGCGCTTCGCCGACCCTGCCTGGGAGGCCAACTGGCTGCTGCGCCGCGTGCTGCAGGCCTACCTCGCGGCGGGCGGCGCGGTCGACGGCCTCATCTCCGACGCGGAGACCGACTGGCGGACCGAGCGCCGGGCGCGCTTCGCCGCGGCCAACTTGCTCGACGCGCTGGCCCCCACGAACTTCCCGTGGTCGAACCCGACGGTGCTCAAGGACATCGTCGATCACGGCGGCGCCGGCCTGGCGCGCGGCTTGCGCCAGCTCGTGCGCGACCTCTCGCGCCCGCCCCGCCTGCCCGCGAGCGTCGACACGAGCACCTTCGCGGTCGGCGACAACCTCGCGGTCACGCCGGGCTCGGTCGTGCTGCGCACCGAGGTCTTCGAGCTCATCCAATACGAGCCGCGCAGCGAGCGCGTGCGCGAGGTTCCGCTGCTCGTGGTCCCGCCGACGATCAACAAGTTCTACGTCCTGGACCTCGCGCCGGGTCGCAGTCTGGTCGAGCACCTCCTCGACGCGGGCCAGCAGGTGTTCATGATCTCCTGGCGCAACCCGGACGCCCTTCAGGGTCACTACGACCTCGACACGTACGCCGACGCCGTGCTGCAGGCGCGCGCGGCGGTCGCCGAGATCGCGCGCCAGCCGTCGGTCCACGTCGCGGCGGCGTGCTCGGGTGGGATCGTCACGGCCTGCGCGCTGGCGCATCTGGCGGCCCGGCAGCGCCTGGCGGATGTCGCGAGCCTGACCCTGCTGGTCTGCGCGCTGGACAACGCGCAGGCCGGCACCGTGTCGGCCCTCACCAGCCGCGAGCTCGCCGCGGCGGCGGTCGCCGAGTCCGCGCGCAAGGGCTACCTCGACGGCCAGGCGTTGGCCGGCGTCTTCGCGTGGCTGCGGCCCAACGACCTGATCTGGACCTACTGGGTCAACAACTACCTGCTCGGCCGCCGGCCGCCGGCGTTCGACGTCCTCTACTGGAACCAGGACACGGTCCGCCTGTCGGCGGGGCTGCACCGCGACTTCATCCGCATCGCACTGGACAACCTGCTCGCGCAGCCCGGCAGCGTCACGGTGCTGGACACGCCGGTGGACCTCCGCGCCGTCGACGTCGACGCCTACGTCGTGGCCGGGCTCAACGACCACATCGTGCCATGGGAGAACGCCTCGCGCAGCAGCGAACTGCTCGGCGGCGACACGCGCTTCGTGCTGTCGACCAGCGGCCACATCCAGGCGCTCATCAACCCGCCCGGGCCGGAGAGCCGCGCGAGCTACCACGTGGGCGCCGATCGCGCCGAGGCCGTGCACGGTAGCTGGTGGCCGGACTATGTCGGCTGGCTCGACGCCCGCTCGGGCGAGCACAAGCCGGCGCCGCGCAAGCTCGGCAGCCGTCGCCACAAGGCGCTCGCCAAGGCGCCGGGGAGCTACGTCCATGCCCGCTGAGCCAGCGCGCTGGTACGGCCGGCCGCTCGCCGAGGCGCGCTGGCAGCTCGAGCTCGCGCGGCTGCTCGTCGATCCCGTGTGGCGGGGCGATGGCGTGCCGCACGGCGACGGGCGCCCGGTCCTGCTGCTGCCCGGCTTCCTGGCCAGCGACTGCACGCTCGGCGTCCTCCGCCGCTGGCTGGCGCGGATCGGCTACACCCCGTCGACGTGCGGCTTCCTGGCCAACGTCGACTGCTCGGACCGCGCGCTGGACCTGGTGCAGCGCCGGGTCGACCGGCTGCACGGCCGCTACGGGCGGCGTGTCGCGCTGGTCGGCCACAGCCGCGGCGGGCACTTCTCGCGCGCGCTTGCGCGGCGCTGTCCCGGCCAGGTGTCGCACGCGATCTCGATGGGCGCCGACCTGCAGCGCATGCTCGGGGTCAGCCTGCCGACGAGCCTCGCCGTCGGCGGCGCGCGGCGCGGCATCGTCGCGGCGCGCCGCGCGCGCGCCGAGCACTGCCTGACCATGGCGTGCATCTGCCCGTTCACGCGCGACTACGCGGCGCCGTTCCCGACCCGCCGGGTGCGGCTGACGAGCATCTACACCAAGGCCGACGGCGTCGTGCGCTGGGAGCGCTGCCTGGTCCCCTACGCCGACTGCGTCGAGGTCACCGGCAGCCACGTCGGCCTGATCTTCAACCGCAAGGCCTACGCGGCGATCGCCGCGGCCCTGACCGCACCGGAGCTCGACCCATGATCGCAACGGCCCCCCTCGGCGAGGCGCTCGCCACCGACTACTTCTTCGTGCGCGAGCAGCTCAGCGCCGAGCAGTGGGAGCACTTCATCCGCACGCGCCGCTTCGTCGACCACGAGGTGCTGCCGGCGATCAACGACTACTGGGAGCGCGCCGAGCTGCCGTGGCCGCTGATCACGCGGCTCGGCGAGCTCGGGCTCGTCGGCGAGGACATCGAGGACTACGGCTGCCCGGGCATGAGCCCGCTGGCCTGCGGGCTGGTCAACATGGAGCTGCACCGCGGCGACGGCAGCCTCGGAACGTTCCTCGGCGTTCATTCGGGCCTCGCCATGAAGGCGATCGCGATGCTCGGCTCCGAGGAGCACAAGCAGCGCTGGCTGGCGCCGATGGCGCGCCTGGAGAGGATCGGCGCCTTCGCGCTGACCGAGCCCGACCACGGCTCGGACGCGGTCGCCCTGGAGACGACGGCGCGCCGCGACGGCGACGCCTACGTCATCGACGGCGCCAAGCGCTGGATCGGCAACGCGACGATCGCCGACGTCGTCGTCGTTTGGGCGCGCTCGAACGAGGACGGCCAGGTCAAGGCCTTCCTCGTCGAGACGGGCACGCCCGGCTACGACGCGTCCGTCATCACCGGCAAGGGCGCCGCGCGCGCGGTGTGGCAGGCCGACGTGCGCCTCGACGGCGTGCGCGTGCCCGCCGAGAACCGCCTTCCGGGGGCGGTGAGCTTCAAGGACGCCGGCCGCGTGCTGACGACCACGCGCGGCGCCGTCGCCTGGGCCGCGCTCGGCCATGCGGTCGCCGCCTACGACGCCGCGCTGACCTACACCAGGCAGCGCACCCAGTTCAGGCGCCCGCTGTGTAGCTTCCAGATCGTCCAGGAGCGCCTGGTCAAGATGCTCGCCGAGGTCACCGCCATGCAGCTGTACTGCATGCAGCTGGCGCGGCTGGCCGAGGCCGGCCGCCTGTCGGACACGATCGCCGGCCTGGCGAAGATGAACAACACGCGCAAGGCCCGCCAGGTCATCGCCGAGGCGCGCGATCTGCTCGGCGGCAACGGGATCCTGCTCGACAACCATGTCATCCGCCACATGTCGGACATCGAGGTGCTGCACACCTTCGAGGGCACCGAGACGATCCAGACGCTGATCGTCGGGCGCGACATCACCGGCATCGGCGCCTTCAGCTGAGGCTGACCGCGATCAGCAGGTCCATCACGTCGGCCACGCGGCGCAGGTCGCAGCCGGTGCGCTCCTCGATCTTGCCCAGCCTGTAGCGCGCGGTGTTCGGGTGCACGTACAGGCGTTCGGCGGTCAGCTTCGCGTTGAAGTCCGAGGCGACGTACTGCAGCAGCGTGGCGGTCAGCACGCCCCCGTCGGCGACGTCCTCGGTCACGAACCGGCGCACGCTCTCGGGGATGCGCTGGCGCGCCGTCTCGCGCCCGAACAGCGTCAGGCACTCGAACGCGCTCAGCGCCGGGAGCGCGACGATCCCGCCGGTCGCGCGGACGCGCTCGACCGCGTCCTGCGCCTCGGCGTAGGCGCCGGCCACGCGGTCGAGGCCGTGCTGCACGGCGCTGACGCCGATCGCGAGCTGCGTACCGGCGCTCGCGAGGCGCTCCTGGGCCTGCTGCAGGGCTGCGACCAGCTCGCGTCCGTCACCATCCACGCGCGCGATGAACACGAGCTCCTCGTGGCGCGTCACCGTCAGCGGCTGCAGCACCGAGCCGACGGCGCGGGCCAGCGCGACGGCCACCGCGCGCAGCGCGTGCTCGTCGTCGGGCGGGACGAGCGGCACGGCGACGATCACCGCGCACGGCGCCGGCGGATGCAGGCCGGCGTCGCGCGCGGCGCTCAGCTTCGGCCCGTCGGCCGGAACGCGCCCGGCGAGCAGGTCCTCGAGCAGGTCGCGGCGCACGCGATCGCCCTGGGCCAGCAGCAGGCGCTCGGCCTCGACGTACACGTCGGCCGCCTCGGCGGCGGCGTTGTTGATGTAGCGGATGACGACGCCCGCCGATTCGAGCGCGGCCTCGCGCCCCGGCTCGTCGACGGCGATCTCGAGGAGGGCCTCCCACAGCACCTCCATGTAGATCCGGAAGCCCTGCATGAAGGACGCGAGCGGGATGCGGCCGACGCGCCGCGTGACCTGCGGGCGCATGAAGCCGAGCTCTTCCGACGAGAGCGGACGCCGCTCCGCCATGCTGCGGACCACGGCGTCGTGGTGCAGCGCGACGTGCTGGCGCACGTCGGCGACGAAGGGCGTGCCGGCGAGCGCGACGTAGGCCGGAATCTCCGCGAAGATCCGCTCGACGCCGCGCTCGACGAGCTGGTCGGTGCGCGCTCGCAGGGCCTCGACGATCGCGTCGAGCGCCGCACGCCGCGTGGCTAGATCCTCGTCGAGCACCCTCTCGCTCCGGGCCGAGTCTATCCGCGCGGCGTTGTCATCGCCGCACAACGGCAGGCCGCGAAGTTGGGGAGCGCGGGCCGATGGAGCGGCCCCTTGCCAGACCTAGATTGCCCCCACTGCGGTCGCTGTGGTGGCGACCCGGGAGAGGAGAGCAGTGAGCCATCTCGAGGTCAGCGGGCTCGGCGTCCGCTACGGCGCCGTGCGCGCGTTGCACGATGTCACGCTGGTCGTGGAGCCGGGCGAGTCGGTCGCCCTGCTGGGCGCCAACGGCGCGGGCAAGACGACAGTGCTGCGCGCGATCGGCGGGCTGCTGGCCTACCACCGCGGCTGCATCGTCGGCGGGGAGATCCGGTTCGAGGGGCGCCCCACCGGCCGCGCGGACGCGTCGGCGCTGGTGGCCGGCGGCATCGCGCAGGCGCTCGAGGGCCGCCGCGTCTTCGCCGAGCTGACCGTCGCGGAGAACCTGCGCGTCGGCGCGTTCGCCGCCCGCGGCCCGCGGCGCGCCGGCGCCGTGCGCGACGAGCTGCTCGAGCTCTTCCCGATCCTGCGCGAGCGCCTCGGCCAGCGCGCCGGCCTGCTCAGCGGCGGCCAGCAGCAGATGCTTGCCATCGCGCGGGCGATCATGGCCCAGCCGCGTCTGCTGCTGCTCGACGAGCCCTCGCTCGGCCTGGCGCCGATCGTCGTCGCCGAGATCGCCGACGCGCTGCGGCGGATCAACGCCGGCGGCACGGCGATCCTGATCGCCGACCAGAACACGACGCTGGCGCTGCGGGCGACCGACCGCGCCTACCTGCTGGAGAGCGGGCGCGTGCGCAGCGACGCGCCGACCGAGCAGCTCGTGCTCGACGACGCGCTGCGCGCGTCCTACCTGGGGACCGCGGCCGGTCACGAGCAGGTCGCCCACGAGGTGACGGCATGACCGCCCAGCCCCTGCTCACCGTCCGCGACCTCACGCTGCGCTTCGGCGCGGTGACCGCGTTCGCCGGCGTCAGCTTCGATGTCGCGGGCGGCGAGCTGTTCGCGGTCATCGGCCCCAACGGCGCCGGCAAGAGCTCGCTGTTCAACGCGCTGTCGCGCGTCTACGACCCCTGCGACGGCGAGGTGAGCTTCGACGGCCGCGACTTCCTGCGCCTGGCGCCGCGCCAGCTCGCCGGGATCGGGATCGCGCGCAGCTTCCAGAACCTCGGCCTCTTCCCGGCGCTGACCGTGCTCGAGAACGTCATGGTCGGCCGCCATCACCTCATGCGCGCCGGCGCGCTGCGCGGCGGCCTCGGCCTGGCGCGCGGCGAGGAGCGCCGCAACCGCGCGGCCGCCCTGGAGGCGCTCGCGTACGTCGGCATCCGCAGCCTGGCCGGAGCCGCCGCGCACACGCTGCCCTACGGCCTGCAGAAGCGCGTCGAGCTCGCGCGCTGCCTGGCAATGGAGCCGCGCGTGATGCTGCTCGACGAGCCGGTGGCCGGCATGAACGCGGCCGAGCGCGCGGAGATCGCCGACCTCGTCGCGCGCCTGCACGCCGAGCGCGAGCTGACGCTCCTGCTCGTCGAGCACGACATGGGGATGGTCATGAGGGTCGCCCAGCGCATCCTCGTCCTCGACTTCGGCGTGCCGATCGCGATCGGCACGCCCGCAGCGATCCAATCAGACGCGCGCGTGATCCGCGCCTACCTCGGCGAAGAGCTGGAGGCCGTGGCATGAGCCAGTTCCTGCAACTCCTGTTTGAGGGCGTGTCCCTGGGCGCGACCTACGCGCTCGTCGCCCTCGGCTTCGTGGTCATCTACCGCGCCAGCGGCGTCATCAACTTCGCCCAGGGGGCGATGCTGCTCCTCGGCGCCTACCTGATCTCGTGGCTGGCCGTCGACGTCGGAGTGCCGTTCGGCCTCGCCGTGCTGGCGGCGATGGCCGCGCTCGGCGCCTTCGGCGCCGGCTTCCACCGGGTCGCGCTGCGCCGCGTCGTCGGCCAGCCGACGTTCGTGCTCGTGATGATCACGATCGGCGCGGGCATCGCCGTCACGGCGGGCGTCTCGGCGATCTTCGGCGACAACCAGCGCCTGCTCGGCGACCCGTGGGGCTCCTCGGCCTTCCACGTCGGCTCGATCACGATCACGTGGGTCAAGCTCTCCGGGATCGTGGTCGCGGCGGCGGGGCTGGCCGTCTACTTCGCCTTCGACCGCTACACGCGCTGGGGCCTGGCCATGCGCGCGACCGCCGCCGACGAGGAGGCGACGCTGTCGGCCGGCGTCCCCGTGCGCCGCGTGCACGCGCTCACCTGGGCGCTTGCGGGCGGGCTGGCCACGCTCGGCGGGCTGTTCCTCGCCGGGTTCCCGAGCGCGCCCTCGCCCAGCCTGGGCGACGCGGCGCTGCGCGCCTTCCCCGCCGTCGTGCTGGGCGGCCTCTCCTCGTCGGTCGGCGCGGTCGCCGGTGGCGTGCTCATCGGGGTCGTGGAGGTGATGACCTCGGGCTACGCGCCGTCGTGGCTGGGGACGAACTTCTACGCCGTCGCTCCGTACATCGCGATGATCGCGATCCTGCTGGTGCGGCCCTACGGGCTGCTGGGCGTGAAGCCGGCGGAGCGCCTGTGATGTCGCGCCGCCTCCCCCTGCTCGCCTTCACCGGCGTCGCGCTGGTGCTCCCGTTCGGGCTCAGCGCCTCGAACCTGACGACGGCGACGTTCGTGGTCATCGCCGCGATCGGCGCGACCGGCCTGAACGTGCTCGTCGGCTACGCGGGCCAGATCTCGCTCGGCCACGCCTTCTTCCTGGCCGTCGGCGCCTACACCGGAGCCGTCCTCGGCGCCGACCACGGCGTCAGCGCGGCGTTGTGGATCCCGGCCGCGGGCGCGGTGGCCGCGCTGTTCGGCGCGCTGGTCGGCCCCATGGCCCTGCGCGTGCGCGGCCTGTACCTGGCCATCGTCACGCTCGGCATCGTCTTCATCGGCCAGCACGTGCTGCTCAACGCGCCCGGCATCTCGGGCGGGCCGCAGGGCCGCACGTTCCCGCCGGTCGTCATCGGGCCGTTCGACTTCTCGCCCGGGCAGACGCTGCAGCTCGGCGGCCTGACCATCGACCGCAGCGGCCTCTACTACTACCTCGGGCTCGCGCTGCTCGCCGCCGCCACGGCGTTCGCGTGGAACCTGCGGCGCAACGGCGGCGGGCGCGCGATGCTCGCCGTCCGCGAGCGCGAGGCGGCCGCCTCGCTGATGGGCGTCGACGTCGGGCGAACCAAGGTCGCCGCGTTCGTCGTGTCGGCCGCATTCGCCGGCGTCAGCGGCGCGCTCTACGCGTCGTACCTGAGCTTCGCGCAGCCCACGCAGTTCAACCTGGCGATGTCGATCCAGTTCATCGCGGCGATCATCGTCGGCGGGATGGGCACGACCGCCGGCCCGCTGCTGGGCTCGGCCGTCGTCTTCGCGCTGCCCTCGGTGCTCAAGGGCCTGCCCTTCGTGCCCGAGGAGGGGACCGGCGGCGTCTCGGTCGGCGACCTGACGTCGATCTCCTACGGCGTGCTGATCGTCGCCTTCCTCGTGCTCGAGCCCCGCGGCCTGGTCGGCCTCGCCGACCGCCTGCGCTCGCTGCGCCGCCGCCCCGCCGTGCCCGACTTCACCCAAGCGATCGCTCTCAACACCCCCGAGGAGGCTCACCCATGAGACGCTCTATCGCCGTTCCCGCCCTGACCGTCGCGCTGCTCGCCGTTGGTGTCAGCGCCTGCGGAACCGGCGACTCCAGCAGTACCACCTCAAGCGCGGGCGGCAAGGCCGCCAAGATCCAGGGCGGCCCCGGCGTCGACGTCGCCGCCAAGACCATCAGCATCGGCGACATCAACGCCCTCAGCGGCCCCGCCGCACCGCTGGGCAGCGCGGTCGCCGCTGGCCACCGCGTGTTCTTCCAGGGCCTCAACGCGCATGGCGGGATCGACGGCTGGAAGGTCAAGCTGATCGTCAAGGACAGCGGCTACAAGCCGCAGGAGCACGTCCAGCTCTACAACGAGCTGCAGCCGTCGGTTGCGATCCTCAACTCGTTCGGCAGCCCGACGACGAAGGCGATCCAGCCGCAGGTCGACCAGCAGAAGATCGTCACCTTCCCCGCCTCGTTCGACTCGCTATGGGGCGCGGACGCGGTCATGGCGCCGGTCGGCGCTCCCTACAGCGTCGACATCGCCAACGCACTCGACTACTACACCCAGAGCGGCGCCAAGAAGCCGAAGATCGGGATCGTCTACCAGAACGACGAGTACGGGGCCGACGGCCTGCGCGGGTTCAAGGCCGCCAAGTCGGCCCTCGGCTTCGCCGACGCGGGCGAGCAGTCCTTCAACGCCGGCGACACGTCGTTCACGGCGCAGGTGCAGAAGCTCAAGGCCGCGGGCGCGGACGCCGTCGTAGTGGTCGCGCTGCCGTCGGCCACCGGGCCGATCGTCGGCACCGCCGCGACACTCGGCTTCAAGCCCCAGTGGATCCTCCAGGGGCCGTCGTTCCTCGAGCAGCTGATCACCGAGGACGGCAACGTCGAGTCGCCCCCGACGCCTGTCGCGGCCGCCCTGAAGGGCGCGCTCGTGACCTCGTTCGCGGCGCCGTGGGGCGACCAGCAGACGCCCGGGATGAAGGAGCTGGTCGCCGATCACGACGCCTACAGCTCGAAGCTCCCGCCGAGCATCTACTTCACGCTGGCCTACGCCCAGGGTCAGGTGCAGGCGGCGATCCTGCGCAAGGCCATCCAGAGCGGGAACCTGACCCGTGCCGGCATCCTGGCCGCCAAGGAGAACCTCGGCACCGTCGACCTGCGCGGCATCGCACCGAACGTCAGCTACGCCCCGCAGCCCGGCCCCCCGACGCGCAAGAGCCTGATCACGCGCATCGACCCCTCGGTGCCCGGTTTCCTGAAGGCCGTGGCCACCGATCACGGCAGCGCGGTGGCCGACAGCCTGAAGATCGGCTGACCCGTGCCGGCGTGGGCGGCGGCTCAGACCTCCGCCCACGCCGGCGGCCCGCGGACAAGGGCGGAGCTGTCCTGGCTAGGGGGGCCATAGCGCCCCAAAGTCAGGACGGTCCGGCGTAGCTCACGTTGCGCGAGGCGCGGCTAGACCGGGCCCGCCGCCGCCGGCTGCGGGCGCAGCACCCGCACGGCGCGCAGCAATGCGGCCGGCGAGCGCACCCCCGTCAGCGCCGTCAGCAGCGCCAGCGACACCGTCACCCCGACGGTCGTCAGCGCCGCCGGCCACGCGATCGCCAGCGCGGCCACCGCGCCGGTGTCGAGGGAATGGCCGGCGGCGATCGGCAGCGCGACCAGCAGCGCGCCGGCCATCGTCGCGGGTCCGCCGCCGGGTAGCGGCACCATCGCGCCCGAGCCCTGCGCGGCGCACGCGGCGATGACGACGGCGGGCGCCGCGGGCAGGCCGAAGGCGAGCAGGAAGCAGCTCACGGAGGCCAGGCGCAGCAGGCGCGCGCCGACCTGCCAGGGAAGGACCTGGCGCACCCAGCGGCGCGGCTCGCGCAGGACGGCGAGGCCGCGCCCGACCTCGCGCGCGATCCGCCGCGCCCGCGCGCAGCGCACGGCGAGCAGACCGGCGACGGCGAGCGCGGCCGCCGCGGCACCGAGCACAACCGGCGAGGGCCCGGCGAGCGTGTCGATCCCCAGCCAGACCGTGACGAGCGCGATGACGAGGCCGCAGAGCGCCTCGAACGAGCCCTCGGCGCACAGCGTCCCGGCCAGCGCCGGCCAGGTCGCGCCGTCGAGCTCGCGCTTGGCGAGCGCGATGCGCACGGCGTCGCCGCCGCGCGCGGACAGCACGCCGGTGAACCCCGCCCCGCACACGTGCCATGCGACGGCGCGCCGCCGCGTCACGGCCGGCCACGTCGCGGCGAGGACGCCGCGCCAGGCCATGCCGCGGGCGACCTGTCCGCAGACGTGCAGGGCGACGGCTGCTGCGAGCAGCGCGAGCACGGCGCAGATCCTCCTACAACGAGGCGCGCAGTGCTTCGATCCGCAGCCGCGACGCCTCGAGCGCGTCGCGATCGACCTCGCCGCGGCGGATCGCGGCCGCCAGCGCGTCGGCGGCCCGCGCCGCCGCCGCGTACGTGCGCGCGTACAGCAGCAGGTCGACGCCGGCCTTGGTCGCCTGCACGCCGGCGCCCGTCGGCCCGCCCTCGGCGGCGAAGGCCGGCGCCTCGAGGTCGTCGGAGATCGTCACGCCGTCGAAGCCCAGCGCCGCGCGCAGCTCGCGCTGCACGACGCGCGCCGAGAGCACGGCCGGGCGCGACGACAGCGCCGGGTAGACGGCGCTCGAGAGCATCACCATCGGCGTCCCGGCCCTGATCGCGGCGCCGAACGGCACGCGATCGACCGCATGCAGCTCGCGCAGCGGCACCCCGATGCGCACCGCGCCGAGGTCGGTGTTGCGCGGCGCGGCGCCGAAGCCGGGAAAGTGCTTGGCGGTCGCGGCGACGCCGCCCTCGCGCAGCCCGCGTGCGAACGCCGCGCCGAAGCGCGCGGCGCTGGACGCGGTGAAGCCGAAGCCGCGACCCTCGGCGTGCAGGGCGCTCTCCGGGCGGACCACGTCGACGACCGGCGCGAGGTCGACGTTCATGCCCGCGGCGCGCAGCGTCGCCGCCGCCGCGCGGCCCTCGGCGCGGGCGACCGCGGGCCTGCCGGTGGCGGCCATCTGCGGCGCGCCGCGCGCCGGCCCGCCGGACAGGCGCTTCACGCTGCCGCCCTCCTGGTCCACCATCAGCAGCAGCGGGGCGCGCAGGGTGGGTGGGGTCGACGTCCGCGCCACGCGCTGCAGGGTGCGCGTGAGCGCGCGCACCTGCGCCGGCGTGCCGAGGTTCGATCCCAGGAAGACGACGCCGGCCACCTCGCCGCGGCGGATGCGCGTCAGCAGCCCCCGCGGCGGCACGTGCCCGGTGAACGGGAAGACGACGTGCTGGCCGGCGAGCTGGGCCGCGGTCAGGGCCGGTGGGCGCCCGGCCGCCCGCGACTGCGCGCTGCTCTGGCCGGCGCCGGCGTGGTGCTTGCCGCCGCACCCCGCGAGCGCCGCGGCGAGGACGAGCGCGGCGGCGCAGCGCCTCACCGCTCGAAGCTCGTCTCCGCGGTCAGGCGCTGGGCGAAGGCGGCGATGAGGCGTGCGGTGGCGGCGACGTCGTCGAGCGACACCATCTCCACCGGCGAGTGCATGTAGCGCAGTGGTACGCCGACCGACCCGGTGGGCACGCCGCCGCGCGACAGGTGGACCGCGTCGGCGTCGGTGCCGGTGTGGCGCCCCGAGGCCTGGATCGTCACCTCGATGCTCTCGGCCTCGGCCGTCTCGTAGAGCAGCTCGAACAGGCGCGGGTTGAGGTTCGAGCCGCGCTCGAGCACCGGACCCGAGCCGAACGGGTGCGCGCCGAGCTCGTTGACGTCGATGCCCGGCGCGTCGGTGGCGTGGGTGACGTCGACGACGATCGCGACGTCGGGACGCAGCGAGTAGGCGCTCGTCGTCGAGCCGGCGAAGGTCGTCTCCTCCTGCACGGCGGCCACGCCGATGACGTCGCCCGGCGCGCCGCCGGCCTCGTGCAGGAGGCGCACGGTCTCGTAGGCGACGTAGCAGCCCAGGCGGTTGTCCATCGAGCGCGAGACGGCGCGGTCGTTCGGCAGCTCGACCGGCTCGCCGTCGATCACGGCGACGTCGCCGACGCGGACGCGCCCGCGCGCCTCGTCGCCGTCCTTGGCCCCGATGTCGATGTGCAGCTCCTCCAGGCGGGCGACCTTCTTGCGATCGTCGTCCTTGAGCAGGTGGATCGGCTTGCGGCCGACGACGCCGGGGATCGCGCCGTCGCGCGTGCTGACGCTGACCCGCTGGCCGACGAGGATCTGCGAGTCCCAGCCACCGACACCCGAGAAGCGCAGGAAGCCCTGGTCGTCGATGTGGGTGACGATGACGCCGATCTCGTCGATGTGCCCGATGACGGCGAGCGTGGGGGCCTGCCCGGTGCCGGGCACGCGCGCCCAGACCGAGCCCATGATGTCGGTCGTCACCTCGGCGAACGCGCCCGCCGCGTCGCGGAACACGGCGGCGGGAGCCGTCTCGTAGCCCGACGGGCCGTGGGCGGACAGCAGCGATCGCAGCACTGGCGGGATCGGCATCCGGGGGACCCTAGTGGGTCTTACGTGCTAGCCGTACCGCGACACGAAGCGCCACCTGGGAGGATCATGAGCACATGATCCGCGTCCTCGTCGTCGACGACCATCCCGTCCTGAGGGCGGGCCTGGAGGCGGTCCTGCGCGCGGAGCCGGGCTTCGTGTGCGTCGGCACGGCCAGCGATGGCCACGAGCTCCTGGCCGGCCTGCGGCGAACGCGCCCGGACGTCGTTCTGCTCGACTGGCGCCTGGGCGAGGAGGACGGCCTCGCGCTGTGCCGATCGCTGCGCGCGGACCCCGCCCCGCCGGAGGTCGTGCTCTACACCGCGAGCGCCGAGTCCGGGCTCGACGAGCAGGCCAGCGCCGCCGGCGCGTTCGCCGTGGTCGAGAAGACCGCCGACATCGACCAGCTGTTCGACGCCCTGCGCCTCGCGATGCGCGGCGGGCGCGCGGCCGCCTAGCGCCGCTCAGCGCGCCAAATCAGCCATTGGGCGGCGGTCCAGGGCCGTCGAACGACCGTCCAGCGACAGGCCATCCGCTTGTGTTCGCCGCCGCGACCGTCGAAGGGCAGACCATGACCGCCCGCGTGCGTCGCGGGCTGACACGGACAAGGAGGTCCCTGACTTGCCCTATGTACTTCGACCGAGAGGGCTTCGAGCAACGCTCACCGCGCTGCTCGGCGCCGCAGCGGTGCTCGCCGTGCCCGCCGCCGCGCAGGCCGCCTGCCCGGCGGCGCCGACCACCAAGGCCTTCCAGGCCTTCGGCGACACATCCGACTACAGCCTTCTGACCAACGGGGCGTTCGAGGCCGGCACCGGCGGCTGGTCGCTCAGCGGTGCGTGGGTGACGTCCGGCAACGAGTCCTACAAGGTCCGCGCTGCGACCGACTCGCGGTCGCTGGCGATCAACCCGACCGGCAACGTCGTCTCGCCGGCGTTCTGCGTCAGCACCGCCAACCCGAGCTTCCGCTTCTTCGCCAAGCGCACGAGCGGGAGCTGGGGCGTGCTCAACGTGAAGCTGCGCTGGAAGGGCGACAACGGCCAGACCAACGAGACCGTCGTGGGCTCGGTCAGCGGGTCCGACACGAGCTGGCACCCCACGCAGGTGTTCTCGCTCAGCTCGGTGCTGGGCCTGTGGAGCGACGACCAGGCCGTCAACGCCCAGATCGTCCTCGACCCCGAGGACTACGGGGGCGCCTGGGCGATCGACGACGTCTACGTCGATCCCTACGTCCGCGGCTGATTCCGCCAGCGGTGGCCCGAGCCTGCTCGGGCCACCGGATGGCGCCGTTCGCACTTCGGGCGTGGCCGGCCGATAACCCCTTGAGGTGAGCACCGTCAGCGACATGCACAGCGAGGCGGCAGCCGAGCGCCTGCTCGAGGAGTCGTGGGACACGCGCTCGCGCGGCGTGTCGGCTCGCGAGCTGGTCACCGAGCTGGCCGCCGGCGGGCTGTTCCTGGTCGCCGCGAGCGCGTTGCTGCTCGTGCACGGCGCCACGGCCGGCTTCGACCCGACGGTGGCCGCGGTGCTGCTCGGCCTCTACGTGCTCGTCTCGCGGGTCGAGTTCCCGGTCGGCGCCGGCTACGTCGTTCCCTCGCAGCTCGTGCTCGTGCCGATGCTCGTGCTGCTGCCGCCGGCGACGGTGCCCCTGCTCGTCGCGTGCGGGCTCGTCCTTCCACGGCTGTCGGACTGGTGGCGGCGCCGCGGCAGCGCCCTGCGCCTGCTCTTCTCGATCGCCGATGCCTGGCACGCGTTCGGGCCCGCGCTCGTGCTGCTGCTCGCCGGATCGCCCCGGCTCGACGTCGCCGAGCTGCCGCTGCTCGGCGTCGCGCTGCTGTGCTGCTTCGTCTTCGATGCCGGCTCGGCGATGCTGCGCGAGGCCGCGGCCCGCGGGATCGCGCCGCACCTTCAGCTGCAGGTGCTCGCCCTGGTGTGGGTCGTCGACGCCTGCCTGGCCCCGATCGGCTTCCTCGCGGCCCACGCGGCCGGCAACTCCCTGGGCACCGTGCTCCTCGTGCTGCCGCTCGCCGGGCTGCTGGCGCTCCTGGCGCGCGACCGCCGCACGCGCATCGAGCAGGCCCAGAGCCGCCTCCAGCTGGCGATCCGCGAGCGCAGCCGCCTGCAGACCGCCGTGCGCCGCATGGGTGACGCGTTCGCCGCGAAGCTCGACCTCGACGCCCTCGTGGACATCATGCTGCGCGGCTCGATCGAGGCGCTCGATGCCGACGCCGGCCGGCTGGCGCTGAGCGGCGTGCCGCCGCGTTGCGTGCCCGAGGAGGCCGCCGACGACCTGCGCGACGCGCTGCTCGCAGCGGGCGAGGCGGCCGGTGCCAGCGGGCTGCCCCAGCAGATCCACCACGGCGGCGCCCACGCGCTCGCGGTGCCGTTCGGCGTCGACGGCCGCGCCGGCGCGGTCGCCATGGTGCGGCGCTCACGCGCGTTCCAGGAGGACGAGATCGAGCTGCTCGGCGAGCTGGTGGCCAAGGGCCGGACCGCGGCGGACGACATCCTCGGCCACCACGCCTTGCGCGAGCAGGTCGTGAGCGACCCCCTCACCGGGCTCGGCAATCGTCGCAAGCTGGGCGACGCCCTCAGCGCGTGGTTCGCGCAGACGGGCTCGCGCTCGCCGCGCCTGCTCATGCTGTTCGACCTCGACGGCTTCAAGAGCTACAACGACACCTTCGGCCACCCGGCGGGCGACGCGCTCCTGGCGCACCTCGGGGCCAGGCTCGCGGCGGCCGTGGCGCCGCACGGCGAGGCCTATCGCCTCGGCGGCGACGAGTTCTGCGCCGTGCTGACGATCGAGGAGGAGCGTCTCGAGGAGGTGATCGCGTCGGCGGCGCACGCGCTGACCGAGAGCGGCGGGGAGCTGTCGATCACCGCCTCGTACGGCGTCGTGCTGCTGCCCCACGAGGCCGACACCATCGAGCAGGCGCTGCAGCTCGCCGACGAGCGGATGTACTCGCACAAGCACGGTCGCTCCGGCGCGCGCGAGCAGGCCCGCGACGTGCTCATGCGCACGATCCAGGCCAAGCAGCCGACCCTTGGCGCGCACTCCGGCGACGTCGCCCAGCTTGCCGCGGCCGTCGCGCGGCGCCTGGGCATGGACGCCGAGGAGACCGACGAGATCGCGCGCGCGGCCGAGCTTCACGACGTCGGCAAGGTGGGGATCCCCGATGCGATCCTCGACAAGCCGGCGGCCCTCGACGCCCCCGAGTGGGAGCTCATCCACCAGCACACGGTGCTGGGCGAGCGGATCCTCAACGCCGCGCCGGCGTTGCGCCCGGTCGCCCGGATCGTGCGCTCCACGCACGAGCGCTGGGATGGCGGCGGGTACCCGGACGGGCTGCGCGGCACCGCGATCCCGCGCGGCGCGCGCATCGTCGCCGTCTGCGACGCCTACGAGGCCATGATCTCCGATCGCGCCTACCGTCCCGCCCTCGGCCACGAGGCCGCCTGCCGGGAGCTGCGCGCCGCGGCCGGCACGCAGTTCGATCCCGAGGTCGTCGAGGCGTTCATCGCCGTGATCGAGAAGCCCGGCGCGCCCGGAGCGGCGCCGGCACCCGACGAGCCCGTTCAGGTCGTCGCCGAGCGGGTGCGGACGCTGCTCGGCGAGCGCGCTGCCGCCTAGAACGTCAGCACCGACCGGATGCCCTCCTGGCGCTCCATCGCCGCGAAGGCGTCGTTGACCGAGTCCAGCGGCAGGCGGGCCGAGATCAGGGCCTCGAGGTCGAGCTTGCCGTCCAGGTAGGCGCGGGCGAGCTCCGGCACGCGGTCGCGGCCCTTGGCGCCGCCGAACGACGCGCCGGCGATGCGCCGGCCGGTGATCAGGAAGCGCGGGATGACCTCGAGCACCTCGCCCCTGCCCGCCACGCCCGCGATCGTGCACAGGCCCCAGCCCATGCGCGCCGCCTCGACGGCCTGGCGCATGACCTTGACGCTGCCGGTGGCCTCGAAGGTGTAGTCGGCGCCGAAGCCGTCGGTCATGTCGAGGATGCGCTGCACCGCGTCGTCGCCGCCGACGAAGGTGTCGGTCGCGCCTTGGCCGCGCGCCATCGCCAGGCGGTCCTCGGAGAGGTCGACGCAGATGATGCGCTCGGCGCCGGCCAGGCGGCAGCCGGCGACCGCCCCGAGGCCGACGAGGCCCGCGCCGAAGACCGCGCACGTCGAGCCCGCCTCGACCTTGGCGATGTAGAGCGCCGCGCCGATGCCGGTCGTCGCGCCGCAGGCCAGCGTGCAGACGATGTCGGCGGGCGCCGCAGGATCGACCTTCGCCACCGCGATCTCGGGGAGCACCGTCGCCTCGGCGAACGCGCTCGTGCCCATGAAGTGGCGGATCGGCTCGCCGTCGCGCGACAGCCGCGTGGTCCCGTCGGGCAGGTGCCCGAGGTTCTGCTGCTCGCGGATCGCCAGGCAGATGTTCGCCTTGTCCGACAGGCAGTGGACGCACTGGCGGCACTGGGGTGAGAACAGGGTCAGGACGCGATCGCCGACCGCGACGCTCTCGACGCCGTCGCCGACGGCCTCGACGATGCCCGCTCCCTCGTGGCCGAGCACGGTCGGCGCGTACCCCGACGGGTCGGCTCCGCTGGCGCTGTACAGATCGGTGTGGCAGACGCCGCAGGCCTCGAGGCGCACGAGCACCTCGCCGGCCTTCGGCCCGGCAAGGTCGACCTCCTCGACCACGAGCGGCGCTCCGAACTGCTCGAGGACGGCGGCGCGGATCTTCATGGCGCGCGACCCTACATGTCCGCGACGGACTACCGCTTGCGCTCGACCGTGCCCTCGATCAGCCCGTACGGCTCGGTGGTGGCCTGGAAGATCTCGTTGTCGTTCTCGATGCCGAAGCGCCCGAGGTCGTAGAGCAGGTGGTGGCGGTTCGGTAGCGAGAGGTGGACGCGCTCGATCGCGTCGACCGCGCGCAGGACCGCCTCGCCCATGCGCTGCAGCGTGAACTGCACCGAGGGGCTGAAGTGGTCGGCGAACGCGTGCAGGAGCGCGTCGCGCGCGGCGCGCCACGCGGCGCCGTAGTCGATGCCGCCCTCGGCGTAGGACCAGCGCGCGCTGACCGCCGTGGCGAGGATGCGATCGTCGGTCTCGGGCAGCGTCGTGTACTGCTCGCGCAGGAAGCCCTCGAAGCCCGAGCCGGTCGTGCGCAGCAGCTCCAGGCCCTCGATGCCGGCCTCGACGTGCGCGCTGTGCTCGTCGCCGGCGACGACGGCGATGCGCTCGCCGCCGGCGGCGCGCTGGAAGGCGTGATCGTGGTCGCCCAGCCGCGCCCACGGGTGCTCGACGAGGCGCACGCGCGCGCGCCGGACCGACGGCCCGGCCGTCACGAAGTGCTCGACGAGCGCGCGGCCGAAGACCTCGAGCTCGTGGACCGGGTGCTTGGCGGCGAGGACGTAGACGGAGTTGCGCATCGTGTCGGTGGCGAGCAGCCCGCTGTTGTCGCCGGTCGCGTGGACGGCGGCGAAGTCGCCCTCGAGCGCGACGTCGACGGTGACGTCGCACAGCTCGTGGCGCTCCGAGTCGCGCGTGACCTTGACGAGGCGGACCTCCGACTTGCCGTAGCTGTTGCGGCCCAGGACGAACGTCAACGCGGGTCAGCTCCCTCGATAGGTGCTGTAGCCGAACGGGCTCAGCAGCAGCGGGACGTGGTGATGTTCGCCGGCGGCCACCGTGAAGACGACCGCGACCTCGGGATAGAACGCCGACTGGCCGCGGCTGCGGAAGTAGGCGCCGGTGTCGAAGGTCAGGCGGTAGCGCCCGGCCACCAGCGGCGCGCCCTCGGGCAGCAGGTCGCGCAGGCGCCCGTCCTCGTCGGTGGTGCCGCGGCCGAGGATCCACCAGTGGTCCTCGTCGAAGCGCTCGAGGAGGATCGGCACGCCGGCGGCCGGCTTGCCGTGCGCCGTGTCGAGCACGTGCGTGGTGATCATCGGTCGAGCTCCTGCAGGCGCAAGCGCGCGATCTTGGCGATCTCGTCGAGCGCGATCGCGACCTCCTGCTCGGGCTCGTGGCCGAGGCGCTCCTCGCCCCACGCAAGGATCGACGCCCGCGTGTGCTCGCGCACGCAGACCACGAGCGGGAAGCCGAAGCGCTCGCGATAGCGCCGGTTGAGCGCGTCCCAGCGCTCGGCCTCGTCGTCGGCGAGCCGATCCAGGCCGGCCGACGCCTGCTCGCGCTCCGACGCATCGCTGAGCGCGACCCGCGCCGCCAGCTCCGGGTGCGCGCCGATCAGCGCGAGCTGGCGCTCGCGAGGCGCCGCGCGCACGGCCGCGACCATCGCGGCGTGCAGCTCGTCGATGCCGGCGAACGGGCCGTGCGCGAAGGCCGCGCGCGCGACCCACGGGGAACCCTCGAAGATCGCGCCGTAGCGCGCCACGAACGCCTCCTGCGCATCGTCGAGCCCGACGAGGTGCTCGGGGCGTACCGGGATGCGCGGCAGCTCGCGGCCGGTCGCGGCGCGCAGCGCGGCGGCGATCGCCGGCGGCGTGGAGATGTTGGGCGGCTCGCCGACGCCCTTCAGGCCATACGGCGCCTGCGGATCGGCGTGCTCGAGCACCTCGATGCGCATCGGCGGCATGTCGAGGATCGTCGGCAGCAGGTAGTCGGTGAACGACGCGTTGAGGACCTTGCCGTCCTTGACCTGGATCTCCTCCAGCAGCGCCAGGCCGAGCCCCTGCGCGCTGCCGCCCTCGATCTGGCCCTCGAGCGCCTGCGGGTTCATCGCCTTGCCGACCTCCTGGGCGGTCGCCAGCTCGACCACCCGGACGAGCCCGAGCTCGGTGTCGACGTCGATGACGGCGCGGTGCGCGGAGAACGCGTACTGCACGTGCGCGTCGCCCTGGCCGTCCTCGTCGAGCGGCTGGGTCGGGGCGTGGCGCCACTCGACGGTCTCCTCGATCGGCAGGTCCTCGCCCGCCTCCCAGCGCTCGCGCACCGCGCGGCACGCGGCCCGCACCGCTCCGCCGGTGACGTAGGTCTGGCGCGACGCCGACGTCGAGCCCGCCGAGCCAACCCTGGTGTCGGCGTCGAGCACGGCGACGCGCTCGACGCCCAGCTCGGTGCGCGCGATCTGGGCCTGCACGGTGACGATCCCCTGGCCGACCTCGGCCGCGGCGGTGTGCACCTCCACGAGCGGCTCGCCGCCGTCGATCGACAGCCTCACGCGCGCGGTCGAGTAGTCGTCGAAGCCCTCCGAGAAGCCGACGTTCTTGATCCCCACGCCGTAGCCGACGCCGCGGCGCACGCCCTCGCCGCGGGTGGCGTTGGCGATCCCGCCGGGCAGCAGCTCGTCGTCGCCGTCGGGCATCGGCATCGCCCGCACGCGCTCTAGCAGCTCGGCCACCGGCGCGGGCTCGCCGACGCGCTGGCCGGTCGGCATCGTGCTGTCGGGGCCCATCGCGTTGAGGATGCGCAGGTCGACCGGGTCCATGCCCAGTGCCGCGGCGAGCCGGTCCATCTGGGCCTCGTGGGCGAAGGCGACCTGCACGGCGCCGAAGCCGCGCATCGCGCCGCACGGCGGGTTGTTCGTGTAGGCGACGTAGCTGTCGATGCGCGCGTTGGGCACCTCGTAGGGCCCGCACGAGAAGCACGCGGCGTTCGCGCAGACCGCGGTCGAGCTCGACGCGTAGGCGCCGCCGTCGAGCACGATCCGCGCGCGCACGAAGACCAGCCGGCCGTCGCGCGTGGCCCCGTGCTCGTAGCTCATGCGGCACGGGTGGCGATGGACGTGGCCGTAGAAGGACTCCTCGCGGTTGTAGGCGATCCGCACCGGGCGCCCGGTGTGCAGGGCCAGCATGCACGCGTGGATCTGCATCGAGAGGTCCTCGCGGCCGCCGAACGCGCCACCGACCCCGCCGAGCGTCAGGCGCACCTTCTCGGGCGCCAGGCCGAGCGACTCGGCGACCTGCCCCTGGTCGACGTGCAGCCACTGCGTGGCGATGTAGAGGTCGACGCCGCCCTCGCCGTCGGGCACGGCGAGGCCCGACTCCGGGCCCAGGAAGGCCTGATCCTGCATGCCGACCTCGTACTCGCCGCTGACGACGACGTCGGCCGGCGCGTCGGGGTCGCCGTGGTGGATGCGGACGTGGCGCAGGACGTTGCCGCTGAGGTGCAGCGGCGGCGCGTCGGGGGCCATCGCCGCCTCGGCGTCGGTCAGGGGCTCGAGCACGTCGTACTCGACGGCGATCGCGGCGGCGGCGCGGCGCGCGGTCTCGGGATGGTCGGCGGCCACGATCGCCACCGGCTCGCCCTGGTAGCGCACGTGGTCGATCGCGAGCACCGGCTGGTCGGCGATCTCCATGCCGTAGGTCTTGCGCCCCGGCACGTCGGCGTGCGTGAGCACGGCGTGCACGCCGGGGATGGCGAGCGCCGGCCCGATGTCGATGCCCCAGATGTCCGCGCGCGGGTGCGAGCTGCGCAGCGTCGCCCCGAAGAGCATCCCCTCCATGCGCATGTCCGAGGCGTACTCGAACTCGCCCATGACCTTCGGGACGCCGTCGGCGCGACGTGTCGACGTGCCGACGTGGCCGGGGCGGTCGATGGCAGGGCGCTCGCGAACGTCGGGGATGACGGTCAGGCCCACCGGGTCCCCCCTCCCCGCGGCCGCGTGGCCGGCGAGAGTGCGGACGGGGGCGCCGCCGCCTCCACGCGCTGCTGAAGCCGCCTGCTCTCGCGCGCGAGGTCGGCCGCCAGCGTCGCCTCGTCGGCGGTGCGCAGCTCGCCGCCGTCGACGATCGCGCGGCCGCCGACGAGCAGCAGCTCCACGCGCTGGGGCGCGCCGAGCACGAGCGCCGCGACCGGATCCTCGATGCCGGCGTGGTCCAGGCCGTCCAGGCGCCAGAGCGCGACGTCGGCGAGCTTGCCGGGCTCCAGCGAGCCAAGCTCGTCGCCGCGGCCCAGGCAGCGCGCGCCCTCGATCGTCGCCAGCGCGAGCGCGCCGCGCGCGGTCAGTGCCGCCGGGCCACCGGCCAGGCGGGCGAACAGCAGCGCCTCGCGCAGCTCGACCGACAGCGCGCCCGACTCGTTCGACGCGGCGCCGTCGACGCCGAGGCCGACCGGGGCGTCCGCGCGCATGAGGTCGACCGTCCGCGCGATCCCCGCGCCCAGGCGCGCGTTGGAGCTCGGGCAGTGCGCGACGCCGGTGCCGGTCTGGCCGAAGCGCGCCACCTCCGCGTCCGCGAGGTGCACGCAGTGCGCCAGCCATACGTCGTCGCCCAGCCAGCCGAGGTCCTCGAGGTACTGCACTGGGCGCACGCCGAAGCGCTCCTGGCAGAAGACCTCCTCCTCGACCGTCTCGGCCAGGTGGGTGTGCAGGCGCACGCCGCGGCGGCGCGCGAGCTGCGCCGTCTCGGCCATCAGCTCGCGCGTGACCGAGAAGGGCGAGCACGGCGCGAGCGCGATGCGCAGCATGGCGCCCGGCGCGGGGTCGTGGAAGCGGTCGATCGCCGCTTCGCTGGCCGCGAGGATCGCGTCGCGGTCCTCGACGACCTCGTCGGGCGGCAGGCCGCCGTCCGAGCGCCCGAGGTCCATCGAGCCGCGGCACGGGTGGAAGCGCACGCCGATCGCGCGCGCCGCCTCGATCTCGACCTCGAGCAGGTCGCCGGCGCCGGCCGGGAAGACGTAGTGATGGTCGGTCGACGTCGTGCAGCCCGAGCGCGCCAGCGCGGCCAGGCCGGCCCGCGCGGCCGCGTCCTCCACGTCGTCGTCGACGTGCGCCCAGACCGGATAGAGCTCGACGAGCCATTCGAAGAGCGTCGCCTGCTGGGCCAGCCCGCGCGTGGCCGACTGGTAGAGGTGGTGGTGGCAGTTGACCAGGCCGGGCGTGGCCAGGCAGCCGCGGCCGTCGATGCGCCGCGCCTCGCCCTCCGGCCCGGGCCCCTCGCCCACGGCGACGATGCGGTCGTCCTCGATGACGAGGTGGCCGTCGGCGTGCTCGGTGCCCGCGGCGTCGACGGTCGCGATCGCGCAGCCCTCGATCACCGTCCTCATGCGAGCGCCTCCGCGGCCATCCGCACGGCGTCGAGGATCTTCTCGTAGCCCGTGCAGCGGCACAGGTTGCCGGCCAGCGCCTCGCGGATCTCGGCGTCGGTCGGCCGCGACGTACGCGCGAGCAGGTCGTGGCTGGCCACGACGAGGCCGGGCGTGCAGAAGCCGCATTGCACGGCCCCGGCTTCGACGAACGCCTGCTGGACGGCGTGCAGCTCCCCGTCCTGCGCGAGCCCCTCGACGGTGACGACCGCGCGGCCCTCGGCCTGGCCCGCGAGCACCAGGCACGAGCACACGAGCTCGCCGTCGAGGTAGACCGAGCACGAGCCGCACTCGCCCTGCTCGCACGCGTTCTTGGACCCGGGCAGGTCGAGGTGGTCGCGCAGCGCCATCAGCAGGCTCTCACCCTCCCAGACGCCGTCGGCCTCGCGCGGCTCGCCGTTGACCGTGAGCCTCAGGCGCACCGCTGCTCCTCCCACGCCCACGCGAGCGTTCGGCGCGCCAGCACGCCGAGCGCGTGGCGGCGGTAGGCGGCGCTGCCGCGGACGTCGTCGATCGGCGCGGCGGCGCCCGCCACGAGCTCGCCGAAGCGCTGCAGGGCCGCGTCGCTCAGCGCCGCGCGCCCGTCCCAGTCGAGCTCGCCGGCGCCGAAGGCCTCGGCCTCGGTCGCGCGGATCGGCGTCGGCCCGGCCGAGCCGATGCAGGCGCAGACCGCGCGGCGCTCGGGCCAGATCGCCAGCGACAGCGAGCACACGGCGATGACCATCGCGTTGCGCGTGCCGATCTTGGCGAACTGCTGGGCGCCGGCCGCGGCCGGCAGGTGGAACGCCGCGATCAGCTCGTCCTCGCGCGCGCTCGTGCGCTTGGGCCCGACGATGAACTCGGTCACCGGCACGCGCCGCGTGCCGCCCGTGCTCGCCAGCTCGACCTCCGCGTCGGAGACGTAGAGCGGCGGCAGCGCGTCGCCGGCCGGCGAGGCGGTGCCGAGGTTGCCGCCCACCGTCCCGCGGTTGCGGATCTGCGGCGAGCCGACCGTGCGCGAGGCGATCGCGAGGCCCGGCAGGCGGTCGCCGAGCTCGTCGATGAGCCGCGTGTAGGAGACGCCGGCGCCGATGCGCAGGCGCCCGTCCTCGGCGCCCCACTCGCGCAGCTCCGCTACCCGGGTGAGGTCGATGATCGCCTCGGGGCGCGTGCGATCGAAGTTCAGCTCGACCATCACGTCGGTCCCGCCGGCGATCGCCAGGGCGCTCGGATGCGCGGCCTTCATGGCCAGCGCGTCCTCCCAGGTGTCCGGCGCGAGGATCTCCACGGGGATGATCATGATGCACGGATGCAGACCACCCGTGGGATCCGGCGGACGTCGTACACCCTCGTCACGCCGGCCAACCACTACCCGAGCAGGCTGCCCGCCTTCGGCGATGCGCCGGTCGTCAAGCTCGTCACGCCGCGCATGCCGCCGTCGCGCATCGGCGAGTACCTCGTCACGCTCGCCCCCGGCACGAGCACCGCGCATCCGGTCGTCGCGGGCTTCGAGACGTTCCTCTATGCGCTCGACGGGACGGCGACCGTCGATGCCGGCGAGACGTTCCCGCTGCCCACCGGCGGCTTCGCCTACCTGCCCGCGAACTGGTCCTACCGCGTGTCCGCCGGCGGCGAGGGTGCCCGCCTGCTCATCGTCAAGCGCCGCCACGAGCCCTACCCCGGGCTCCACGCGCCCGGGCCCGTCTCCGGCCACCGCGACGACGAGCCGTTCGCCGACACCGACGTCCCCGGGTTCCGCCGGCGCGAGCTGCTGCCGCCGGCCGACCCGGCGTTCGACTTCAACATGAGCCTGCTGGCCTTCGATCCGGGCGTCGGCCTGGACAAGGTCGAGGTCCACGACGAGGAGCACGGGCTGTACATGACGGCCGGCGGCGGCAGATACCTGCTCGAGGAGGACGAGCACGAGGTCACCGCCGGCGACTTCATCTACATGGCGCCCTACTGCCCGCAGTCGTTCGTCGCGGGCGACGAGCCCTCGGAGTACCTGCTCTACAAGGACGTCTGGCGCGACGGTTTCTGACGAGGGCGCCGCTCGTCCGATCGTCCAGACCGCTTGACCCGCTTATTCGGCCGGTCGATCAGACCTTTACACAGAGCGCCAAAGGCAAACCCGCCGTGAGACGGGGACGCAAAGCCAGAGGTCTCCAGCCTGGAGATGGCTCAGCTGCCGGTCTGCTGACACCAACGTCGAGCGACCATGCCCATGCCTGCACCGATCTCACGCGCCGTTCGCCTGCTCTGCGCCAGCGCCTTGGCGCTCGCGCTGCTGGCCGCGCCCGCGCGCGCGGCCGACGCGCCGTTCGCGCCGCGCTTCGCCACGACGGTGCGCGGCGACATCACGGCTGTCGGCAATACGCTGATGACGTGCCCCATCGCGGCGGCCAACTGCGCCGCCGCGCGCGGCGGTGCGGCGTACAACGACAACGACTTCGCGATGGAGTACATCGACAACGACGGCGACGCTGCCACGTTCGACTCGTCGTCCGCCACCGTCTCGCTCCCCGCGGGCTCGACCGTCGTGTGGGCCGGCCTGTACTGGGCCGCCGACTCGGGCGACGCCAACCGCAACAAGGTGAGCTTCAAGGTCAACGGCGGCGCCTACCAGCAGCTCACCGCGGCGGGCGCCGACGTCGTGACCTCGACGACGTGGCCGACCCGCTACCGCGCCGTCACGGACGTCACCGCGCTGCTGCCGCCGGGCGGCAGCGGCACCTACACCGTCGCCAACGTGCAGGCCACGACCGGCGCGGATCGCTTCGCCGGCTGGGCGCTGCTCGTCGCCTACCGCGCCGACGCGCAGCCGGTCCGGCGCCTGAACGTCTACGACGGGCTGGGCTCGGTCGATACGTCGCACAGCTTCCAGACGACGATCGCGCCCTTCCACACGCCGGCGAACGGGACGGTGACGACGAAGGCCGGGCTGCTCGCCTTCGAGGGGGACGCCGGCATGACCGGCGAGGCGGTCAGCTTCAACGGCCACGCGCTCACCGACCTGCTGAACCCGACGAACAACGCAATGAACTCGACGATCGAGTCCGGCGGCGCGCACTTCACGGCCAAGAGCCCGAACTACGTCAACCAGCTCGGGATGGACCTCGACACGTACACGAGCAACCCGGGCGCGCTGGCCAACGACCAGAGCTCGGCGTCGCTGGCGTTCAGCTCGGCGGGCGAGTTCTTCATGCCGTCCGCGTTCTTCCTGGTCTCCGACGAGGGGCCGGCGACGAGCACCGGCGGCGGCCCGGCGGTCGGCACGCCGCCCGGTGGGGGCGCGGCGCAGGTCGGCCAGGCGCTGAGCGCCGACCCGGGCAACTGGAACGGCACGGGGCCGCTGAGCTACAGCTACCAGTGGCAGCGCTGCGACGCCAACGGCGCGAACTGCGTCGACATCGCCGGCGCCACCGGCAGCACCTACACGCCAACCGCGGACGACGCCGGCGGGACGGTCCGTGTGGTCGTCACCGTCACCAACGCCGCCGGCACGTCGACGCCGGTCGCCTCCGCGCCGATCGCGGTGGCCGCGCTGGCGCCGGTCAACACGGCCGCGCCGGTGCTCAGCGGGCCGGCCGTCCCCGGCCAGCCGCTCACGGCGGATACGGGCACGTGGACGGGCGCAGGCACCTCGTACAGCTATCAGTGGCAGCGCTGCGACGCGGACGGTGGGAACTGCGTCGACATCTCAGGGGCAACGGGGGCGACGTACACGCCAAGTGACGACGACGCCGGCAGCCGGCTGCGCGTCGTCGTCACGGCGACCAACGACGCGGGGTCGACCGTCGCGGTGTCGGCGCCGAGCTCGGTCGTGAGCACGGGCACCGACGTCGCGACGGTGCCGGGCAACCTCGTCGCCGACACGAGCTGCCAGCAGCTCGTCGGCGGCGCCAAGTACCGCCGCGTCGCCCTCCGCGGCATCGGCACGGTCCGCGTGCGGGCCTACACGAACGGCCCCGCGCGCGAGTCCTCGCCCGTCCGCCTCAGCACCGAGGTCGAGCACGGCCGCGCGCGCAGCGTGCGCTACACGATCGACGGGCGAGCCGTCGCGGCCCGCGCGGGCACGCTACACCCGGCGACGCTGACGCCGGCCCAGCTCGGCAAGGTCGGCGCGCACTCCCTGCGCACCACGCTGCGCGGCCGGCGCGGCGCCGCGCGGTCCGTCGTCCTGAAGCTGACCACGCAGCCCTGCCAGACGCTCTTCACCGCGCAGCGCTGGCGGACGACCGCCGGCGCCGGCCTGCGCCTGCGCGTCGACTCGCGGACGGCCCTGAAGGGCCTGAGCTTCACCGTCCCCGCCGCGCTGCTGCCCGAGCAGACGGCCGCGCAGCGGACCGCCGGCTTCCTGCGCCTCTCGATCGCCGGGCGCCGCACGCCGCTGCGCCTGAACCTCGCGCTGCCCAAGCGCGGCCGCAAGCCGCTGCTGCTCGCCGCGGCCGGCAAGCCGACCGTGACGCGCACGCGCCGCGGGCTGATGGTGACCGGGCTGCCCGCGGGCACGGCGGTCGCCGAGCTCACGCTGTACCGCGTGACGAAGCTCGACGCCGCGACGCCCGGGCGCGTCTTCGCGATCAAGGCCACCGTCGCGCGCGACGGCGCACCGGCCACGACGTTCAGCGCGCGGCCGAAGCTCTCGCGCTAGCCCGCGAGCCGCGCGAGCGTCCCCGCCAGCACCCGCACGCCCCGGTCGAGGTCCTCTGGCGCGGTGTACTCGTCGGGGTGGTGGCTGACGCCGCCGGCGCTGGGGACGAAGAGCATCCCCACCGGCACGCGGCGGCCCATGATCATCGCGTCGTGGTAGGCGCCGCTCGTCATCGCGCGGAAGTCGAGGCCCAGCTCGCGACAGGCCGCCTGCGCCGCCTCCACCACCAGCCCATCGCATTGCACCGGCACGTCGTCGACGATCGGCGCGACCTCGGCCTCGAGCCCGCGCCGCTGCGCGATCTCGCTCGTGGCGGTGACGATCGCGTCGACCACCTGCTCGCGCGCGGCGAGGTCGGAGTCGCGCACGTCGACGTCGAGCTCGACCTCGCCGGGCACGACGTTGATCGCGCCGGGGCGCGCGCGCACGACCCCGACCGTCGCCACCGTCGTCGCGCTCGGCGACTGCTGCGCGAGGCGCTCGATGACGAGCATCGCCTCGGCGGCGCCCGCCAGCGCATCGCGGCGCAGCCCCATGGGCGTCGCGCCGGCGTGGGTCGCCGCGCCGCGCAAGGTCAGGCGGAAGTCGTGCGGCGCCGCGATCGCCGTGACCACGCCGACCTGCTCGCCATGGGTCTCGAGCACGATGCCCTGCTCGATGTGCAGCTCGACGAGCGCGCGGACCGTCGCGGGGTCGATCCGCGCCTCGGCCAGCCGGTCGGGGTCGAAGCCCGCCTGGCGCAGCGCGTCGGCCATGCTCACGCCCGCGCGGTCGCGCAGGCGGTCGAGGTCCGCGCGCGCAAGCTCGCCGGCCGCCGCGCGGCTGCCGACGCAGCCGGTCCCGAAGCGCGGCTCCTCGCCGGCCCACGCCACGACCTCGATCGACCGCCGGGGCACGACGCCCTGCTCGCGCAGCGCGTGCACGGCCTCGATCGCCCCGAGCACCCCGAGGACGCCGTCGTAGCGGCCCGCGTTGAGGGTCGTGTCGACGTGCGATCCGGTCAGCACGACCGGCGCGCCGGGCTCGGTGCCGGGCCAGCGGCCGAAGAGGTTGCCGACCGCGTCCAGGCGCGTCTCGAGGCCGGCCGCCCGCATCCGCTCGGCCACCCACTCGAGCGCCGCCGCGTAGGTCGGCGTGTAGACCTCGCGCGTGATCCCGCCGGCCTGCGGGTCGTCGTTGAACCGCGCGAGCTGGGCGATGGCGTCGTCGAGGGCCGTCACGGCGCACAAGCCTAGGCGCCGCGGCGCACCACGCGCCCGGCCGGCGAGCCGACGACGCGGCCGTCGAGCGCGATCGTTCGCCCGCGCAGGATCGTGCGCACGACGCGGCCGCGCAGCTCGCGCCCGGCGAACGGGCTCAGGCGATGGCGGTCGAGCAGGTCCTCGCGCGCGACCGTCCACGTCGCGGCCGGATCGACGAGGACGACGTCGGCGTCCGCGCCGGCGACCAGTGCGCCCTTGGCGGGCGCCAGCCCGAACCGCCGCGCCGGCGCCACGGCGAGCAGCGTCGCCAGCGCCTCGGGCGCCAGCCCGCGCCGCGCGACGCCCTCGTCGTGCATCAGCGCCAGCAGCGTCTGCGCCCCCGAGATCCCGCCCCACACCGCGAAGTGGTCGTCGCCCTCCTTCAGCGCCGCCGGCGAGGGCGAGTGGTCGGTCGCCACGAGGTCGACGTCGCCCGCCAGCAGCGCCGACCACAGCGCCTCGCGGTCCTCCGCCGGCCGCAGCGGCGGCGCGCACTTGGCCAGCGCGCCGAGGCGCTCCGCGTCGTCAGCGTCGAGCACGAGGTAGTGCGGGCACGTCTCGCAGGTCACGTCGACGCGCCGCTCGCGAGCCTGGGCCACGAGCGCGACGCCGCGCCCGGTCGAGACGTGCACCACGTGCAGCGCGCAGCCGGTCTCCGCCGCGAAGACGATCGCGCGCGCGATCGCCTCGAGCTCGGCGACCACCGGCCGCGAGGCCAGGTAGTCGCGCACCGCGACGCGTCCCGCCGCCACCGCGCGGCGCGCGAGGCGGCTCGTGATCGCCTCGCTCTCGGCGTGCACGGCAACCGGCAGGCCCAGCCGCGCGGCGCGCTCCATCCCCTCCAGCAGCGTCACGTCGTCGGCGGCCTCGAACTCGTCGACCCCGCTGGCCGACATGAAGGCCTTGAACCCGACGACCCCGCGCGCCGCGAGCTCGTCGAGGCGGTCGACGTCGCCGGGGACCAGCCCGCCCCAGAGCGCCACGTCGACGTGCGCGACGCCCTCCGCGGCGGCGACCTTGAGGTCGAACGCTTCGCCGTCGACCGTCGGCGGCACCGCGTTGAGCGGCATGTCGATCGCGCACGTCGTGCCGCCGGCGGCCAGCGCGCGCGTGCCTGTGGCAAAGCCCTCCCAGTCCGCGCGCCCCGGGTCGTTGAGGTGGACGTGGGCATCGACGACGCCGGGCAGCACGAGCAGGCCGCGGGCGTCGATCTCCTCCCGCGCCGTGCCGTCGAGCCGCGGCCCGACGGCGACGACGAGACCGTCGTCGGCGGCCACGTCGTGGTCGTCGCCGCGAATCAGCAGGTCGAAGTCGCTCACCGCGCCAGCCCGCGGACGGCGTCGTGCAGGACGTCGAGCGCGACCGCGACGTCGGCCTCGTCGACCGACTCGTCGGGATGGTGGCTGATCCCGCCGGCGCAGCGCACGAAGAGCATCGCGACGCCGGTCAGCGCGCTGAGCGCCACCCCGTCGTGGCCGGCGCCGCTGGCGAGGCGCACGACGGGCAGGCCGCGGGCGCCGATCGCCGCCGCCAGCGCCTCGCTGAGCGCGGCGTCGACCGCGACCGCGGGCGCGCTCATGACCTCGCGCCAGGCGACCTCGACGCCCCGAACGGCGCCGATGCGCTCTGCCTCGTCGCGCAGCGCCGCCACCACCGCGGCGCGGACGGCGTCGTCGGCGTGGCGCGCGTCCAGCGAGGCGACGGCCGCCCCGGGCACGACGTTGGGCGCCCCGGGCTGCGCCTCCAGGCGCCCCACCGTGGCCACCAGGCCGGGCTCGCGCCGGCCCGCCGTCTCGACCGCAAGGACCCATTCGGCCGCCGCGCACGCCGCGTCGTGGCGCAGGTCCATCGGCACCGTCCCGGCGTGGCCGGCGCGGCCGGAGAACACGAGCTCGGCGCGCGTGGCGCCCGCGATGGCGGTGACCACGCCGACGGGCACGTCGCGGCCCTCGAGCACCGGCCCCTGCTCGATGTGGACCTCGAGGTAGCCGACGAGGCGCTCGCCGGCGCGCGCGGCGCGCGCGACGTCCTCGGGCGCGCCGCCGAACGCCCGCAGCGCCTCGCCGAGCGCCACGCCGTCGCCGTCGCGCAGGTCCAGCAGCGCCGGATCGAAGCTGCCCGCCACCGCGCGGCTGCCGAGGTACGCGGTGCCGTAGCGCAGGCCCTCCTCGTCGCTGAAGCCGAGCACGTCGATCGCGAACGGCAGCTCGGCGCCCTCGGCGCGCAGGCGCTCGACGCACGCGACCGCCGCGAGCACGCCGAGCGGCCCGTCGAAGGCGCCCGCGTCGCGGACCGTGTCCAGGTGCGAGCCGAGCAGCAGCGTGCCCGCGCCCGGATCGGTGCCCGCCAGGTGCCCGACGAGGTTGCCGGCCGCATCGACGCGCACCGCGAGCCCCGCGGCGGCCATCCACTCCCCCACCAGCGCGTTGGCGCGCGCCATCGCCGGCGTCGCGAAGCGGCGGGTCAGCCGCTCGTCCTCCTCGCTCACCGCGGCGAGCTCGCGGCAGCGCGCGACGAGCTGCGCCGCGCTCACGAGGCCGCCGGCAGCGTGAAGCGAAACGCGCTGCCGCCGCCTCGCGCCGGCTCGACCCAGATCCGCCCCCCGTGGGCCTCGACGACGCGGCGGCAGACGGCCAGGCCGATGCCGGTGCCCTCGGTCGTGCCGTTGGCGCGCGCGAACATCCCGAAGATCCGCCTGGCGTGATCGGGGTCGACGCCGACGCCGTTGTCGCGCACGGTGACGACCCACTCCTCCGTGTCGGCCAGCGCGGAGACCTCGACGCGCGGCGGCCCGGTGCCGCGGAACTTGACGGCGTTGCCGACGAGGTTCTGCAGCAGGCGCCGCAGCTGGCGAGGGTCGCCGTCGACCTCCGGCAGCACGCCCACGTCGAGCCTCGCGCCGGCTGCGTCGAGCGCAGGACGCAGATCCTCGGCGACCTCGGCCACGACCTGCTGCAGGGCGACCCGCTCGCGCCGCAGCTCGCCGGCCTGCGCATACGCGAGCACGCCGTCGATGAGCTCGCGCGCGCGCTCGGTGCTGGCCCGCAGGAGCCGCAGCACGTCATCCGGGGGCGGCTCGCCGGCGCGGCGCTCCAGCAGCGTGACAAGATGGGCCATGCCGGTGACCGGCTCGCGCAGGTCGTGGGCTACGACGTCGGCGAAGCTGCGCAGCTCGGCCTCCATGCGCCGCTGGTCGGTCATGTCGGTGAGGAAGACGATGACGCCGTCGCCGAGCTTCGCGGTGCGCTCGGCGAAGGTCCCCAGCAGGTAGCCGTCGCCGAACGGCGTGTCGTAGGTCACCTCGGTCACCCACGGCTCGCCTCGATCGCAGACCCCGACGTAGGCGTCGAAGGCGTGGCTGCCGCGCATCTGCGGCAGCGCCTCCAGCAGCGTGTAGCGATCGGGCATGCTGGCCACGAGCCGGAAGCGGCGCATCATCGCCGGATTGCCGTATCCGAAGGAGAAGTCGACGACCCGGCCACCGTCGTCGCGGATCGCCCACAGCACGCCGACCGCGTCCGGGAAGCCGTCGAGCAGCGCACGGAACCCCTCGGCGCCGCGCGCGCCGAGCAGCGCTTCGAGCTTCGGATCGGCGCCCCAGGGCTCTGGCTGAACCGCTATGGCACGAGATCGTAGCTGCGCTCGCTGAGCAGCTCATACCCGCCGACGGTGACGACGACGAGGTCCTCGACGCGCATGCCGCCGCGCTCGGGGTCGACGATCCCCGGCTCGATGGCGATCACGTCGCCGGCGATCAGCGCGGCCTTGCCGGTGCGACCGAGCGCGGGCGCCTCGTGCACCTCCAGGCCGACGCCGTGGCCGAGCGAGAAGAAGAAGCCGTGGCGCAGCACCTCGCCTGGCTGCTTCGTGCGCTGGGTCGGGTAGCCGGCCGCCTCGATGACGTCGCACGCCGCGGCGTAGAGGTCGAGGCCGGGGACGCCGGCGCGGGTGGCCGCGAGCGCACGCTCGTGGGACTCGAGCACGATGCGATGCAGCTCGGCGATGGGGTCGGAGACGTCACCGCGCACCCAGGTGCGCGTCATGTCCGCCCAGCAGCCCGAGGCCTCGTCCTGCGGCCAGAGGTCGACGGCGATCGGCGCGTGCGCCGGCAGCGGACCGCTGCCCGACTCGTGGCCGACCGCGTCGCCTGGGCGCATCGGCGCGACGATGATGTCCTCCGGCGCGGCGGCGCCCATGCGCGCGCAGACCTCGCGGATGCGCGCGCGCACCCGCTCGGCGGTGAGGACCTCGCCGTCGAGGCGCAGCGTCTCGCCGTCGATCTCGGCCTCGCGCAGGGCGCGCGCCGCCTCGTCGAGGCCAGCGAGGCCGGCCTGCGCCGCACGGCGGATGCCGGCAAGCTCGGCCTCGGTCTTGCGCCGGCGGCGCTCGACGAAGAGGTCGTCGTCGGCGGTCACCTGAATGCCCTCGGCGCGCAGGCGGTCGGCCAGCGCCAGCGGGAAGTCCGGCGGCACGGCGGCCGCCGCGATCCGGAGGCGCTGCGCCGCGCGCAGGTAGAGCTCGCGCTCGATCGCCGGGCGCGGCAGTCCTTCGGCGATGAGCTCGTCCATGCCGAGCTCGTCGGTGAGCAGACGCTCGAGCTCAGGGGCCGCCTGTGCGATGCGGTCGACCTCCAGCGCGTTGGTGACCACCGCGCGCCGCCCGTCGTTCTCGAGGTAGAGGAAGGGGTCACCAATGCCGAGCGGGACCTCGTGGCGCAGCTCGGGCGAGCGCAACGTGTCGCCGCAGATGAGGACGGCCGTCATCAGCGCTCACCTCCCAGCAGCGAGCGCAGCACGTACTGCAGGATGCCGCCGTGGCGGAAGTACTCCGCCTCCTTGGGGGTGTCGATGCGCACGCGCGCCTCGAACTCGGTGTCGCCGGCACGCACCTTGACCGTGCGGGGCAGCTCGCCGGCGTTCAGCGCCTCGGCCAGGCCGGTGATGGTGAACTCCTCCTCGCCGCTCAGCCCGCTCGTGTCGGCCTGCAGAGGCAGCACGCCCATGCCGACCAGGTTCGAGCGGTGGATGCGCTCGAAGGAGCTCGCGATCACCGCCTTGACGCCCAGCAGGTTGGTCCCCTTCGCCGCCCAGTCTCGCGACGAGCCCGAGCCGTACTCCTCGCCGCCGAGCACGACGAGCGGCGTGCCCTGCTCGGCGTACTTCATCGCGGCGTCGTAGATCGACATCTCCTCGCCCTCCGGCAGCTTGCGCGTCACGCCACCCTCGGTGCCCGGCGCGAGCTGGTTGCGCAGGCGGATGTTGGCGAACGTGCCGCGCATCATCACCTCGTGGTTGCCGCGGCGCGAGCCGTAGGAGTTGAAGTCGCGCTTCTCGACGCCGTGCGCCTTGAGGTACGCGCCGGCCGGGCCGTCCTCCTTGATCGAGCCGGCCGGCGAGATGTGGTCGGTGGTCACGCTGTCGCCGAGCTTGGCCAGGCAGCGCGCGCCCTCGACGTCCTCGACCGGCGCCGGCTCGCGCTGCAGGCCCTCGAAGTACGGCGGCTGGCGCACGTAGGTGGAGTCCTCGGCCCATGCGAAGCGGTCGCCGGTGGGGACGTCGAGCCCGTTCCAGCGCTCGTCGCCGTCGAAGACCTCGCCGTAGCTCTTGCGGAACATGTCGGACTGGACGGCCTCCTCGACGGTCTGCGCCACCTCCTTGCCGGTGGGCCAGATGTCCTTGAGGTAGACCTCCTCGCCGTCGGCGCCGATGCCGAGCGGGTCGTCGACGAGGTCGATGTCCATCGTGCCCGCGATCGCGTAGGCGACGACCAGCGGCGGCGAGGCGAGGTAGTTCATCTTCACGTCGGGGTTGATGCGCCCCTCGAAGTTGCGGTTGCCGCTCAGCACCGAGCAGACCGCGAGGTCGGCCTCGCCGACCGCCGCGCTGATCTCGTCGGGCAGCGGGCCGGAGTTGCCGATGCACGTCGTGCAGCCGTAGCCGACGAGGTTGAAGCCCAGCTCCTCGAGCGGCGCGGTCAGCCCGGCGCGATCGAGGTACTCGGTGACGACCTTCGAGCCCGGCGCCAGCGACGTCTTGACCCACGGCTGGCTCTTCAGCCCGCGGGCCACGGCGTTGCGCGCCAGCAGCCCGGCGCCGAGCATGACCGACGGGTTGGAGGTGTTCGTGCACGAGGTGATCGCGGCGATGACCACATGGCCGTGGTCGAGCGGGAAGGTGTCGCTCTTGAAGCTCACCTCGACCGCCGTCTCGGAGTGCTCGGCGATGACCGTGCCCGCGGCCACCGCGGGGGCCGCCACCGACTCGTGCGGATCGGGCTCGTGCCCCGGCGCGCCGTTGGCCGGCGGATCGGAGGCCGGGAAGGTCTCGGCGATCGCCTCGTCGTGGCCGTGGGCGACCTCCTCCCCCGCGTCCCGGCCGATCAGGTCGGCCAGCGCCGCGCGGAAGGCGTCCTTGGCGCCGTGCAGCGCGACGCGGTCCTGCGGGCGCTTGGGCCCGGCCAGCGACGGCTCGACCTCGCCGAGGTCGAGCTCGACCGTGTCGGAGAACGTCGGCTCCTCGGCGTCCTCGTCGTGCCAGAGGCCCTGCTCCTTGGAGTACGCCTCGACGAGGTCGATCAGCTCCTTCGGCCGGCCCGAGAAGGCCAGGTAGCGCAGCGTCTCTGAGTCGATCGGGAAGATCGCGCACGTCGACCCGAACTCGGGGCTCATGTTGCCGATCGTGGCGCGGTCGGCCAGCGGCAGCTTCGAGACGCCCGGGCCGTAGAACTCGACGAACTTGCCCACGACGCCCTTGCGGCGCAGCAGCTGGGTCACCGTCAGCACGAGGTCCGTCGCCGTCGCGCCCTCGGGCAGCTCGCCGTGGAGCTTGAAGCCGAGGACCTGCGGGATGAGCATCGACATCGGCTGGCCGAGCATCGCCGCCTCGGCCTCGATGCCGCCGACGCCCCAGCCGAGCACGCCGAGGCCGTTGATCATCGTCGTGTGCGAGTCGGTCCCCACGAGCGTGTCGGGGTAGGCCAGGGGCGGGCCTGGCGCATCCGACTTCTCGTCGACGAACACGACGCGCGCCAGGTACTCGAGGTTGACCTGATGGACGATGCCGGTGTCGGGCGGGACGACCGCGAAGTTGTCGAAGGCCTCCTGGCCCCAGCGCAGGAACGCGTAGCGCTCCTGGTTGCGCTCGAACTCGCGCTCGGCGTTGAGCGTGAACGCGTCGCGCGTGCCGAAGACGTCGACCTGGACCGAGTGGTCGATGACCAGCTCCGCCGGCACGAGCGGGTTGATCCTCGCCGGATCGCCGCCGAGGTCGGCCATGGCGTCGCGCATCGCGGCGAGGTCGACGACCGCCGGCACGCCGGTGAAGTCCTGCATGACCACGCGCGCGGGCGTGAAGGCGATCTCCTCGCTGGGCTCGGCCTTGGCGTCCCACCGCGCGAGCTTCTCGACGTCGGCGGCGTCGACCGATCCGTTGCCCTCGGTGCGCAGCAGGTTCTCCAGCAGCACCTTGAGGCTGAACGGCAGGCGCGCGACGTCGTAGGCGGACTGCAGCGCGTCGAGGCGGAAGATCGTGTGCTCCTTGCCGCCGACCTTCAGCGTGTCTCTGGCGTCGAACGAGTTCGGGTGCTCGGGCATGGTCAGGGTCCTTTCAGGCGTCGGCGGGGAGCACGACGAGGCCTTCCCCACCGGGCGGTGTCATAGCTCGGAAGTGTTGGTCAAGCGTGGCGATGCGATTGGTGCGCAGCCGTACGGACAGAGCCACGAGCGACGCGTCGGCGAGCCCGGCGAAGGGGTGCCGGCGCGCGATCGAAAGCGTCTCGGCGAGCGCGTCAGCCCACCAACGCACGCCGTACGCGCCGGCGTCGAGGTCCGCCCAGAGCGTCTCACGCACCGGCGCACCACCGCGCGCACCGAGGAGGTGGTCCATCTCGGTGAGCGTCAGCGGCGTGGTGACGAGATCCTCGTCGACCACACTCAGCCAGGCGCGGACGGTGTCGTGATCGGGCTCGCCGGCGTCGTAGAGCGCCAGGACGACCGATGTGTCCAGCACGACGGTCAATCCTCACCGAAGCCCGTCTCGCGCAGTGCGCGATCGACGTTGCGGGCGACGCCGCCGTCGGTGCTGCGGAAGACGCCGACGTGCGGCTTCGCCCGCCGCGGCTTCTGCACCGCGCCCGCGAGGGTGCGGCGGATGAACTCGGCTTTCGTGAGGCCCTCGTCGGCGGCGCGGCGGGCGAGAGCCTCGTCCAGATCGGGGTCCAGATAGAGGCTCGTCTTCTTCACCCTATATAGGGTATCGCACCTCTGTCGTCCGCGACGCGTAGCAACCGGACGGTCGTGATGATCGCCAGCAGGGTCAGCAGGACCGCGCTCGACACGCACCATTCGCAGATCGCGTGGATCGTGAACAGCTCGCGATAGGTCAGGTAGGCGCTGAAGCCGAAGCCGGTCAGCGCCACCAGCGCGCCCATCATGAGCCCCACCTCGCCCGGCACGAACAGCGAGACGAGGATCAGCACGTAGCCGACGAGCCCGAGGACGGCGACGGGCACGCCGGCGAGCTTCGACCACTCCGAGGTCTGGACCTTGACGCAGTTGGCGCCCAGGCCGCAGGCGGGGTTGATCCCCTTGTAGTGGACGTAGGTGAGGTACGTGGCGACGCCCAGCCCGGCCAGCGCGAGCACGAGCGCGGCCAGGCGCAGGCGGCGATCGCTCACGCCTGCCCCAGCGCCCCGTCGATCGCGGTCTTGAAGGCGCTCACGTCGGTGGGGCTCGCGTCGACCTTCTTCAGCGCGCCGCCGCGCTTGCCGACGAGGATCGTCGGGGTCTCCTGGACGCCGGCCTTGTCGGCGAGCGCGTTGGCCTCCAAGATCGGCTTCGTCGACGCGGCCGAGGCGGCGAACGCGTCGGCCTTGGCCGAGTCGACTCCGGCGGCCTTGTCGATCCTGTGCAGGAAGCTCGGCGTCACGTAGCCGGTGTTCTCCTCGCCCTGGTTGAAGTAGAAGACGTCGACGAAGTTCCACAGCTTGTCCTGCTGCGCCGCACCCGCGGCATGACGGCCCGCAGCGATCGAGTCCTTGCCGAGGAAGGCCAGGTCGCGGAACTCCATGCGCACCTTGCCGCTGCGCACGTAGTCCTGCACGAGCTGCGGCAGCGTCTGCAGCGAGTACTCGCGGCAGAACGGGCACTGCAGGTCGGCGAACTCGACGAGGCGCACGGGCGCGCTCGGGTTGCCGAGGTAGATGCCCTTCTGCTGGATGCCGGCGAGCATCTCGCCGGACTCCTTCTGGCCCGGGATCGCGCCGGTGGCCTTCTGGGCGGCCTGCGGCCGGCTGTTGGCGTCGTTGCCGCCGCCGCTGCTGATGACGATCGCGACGACGACCGCGACGGCCGCCGCGCCGAGCACGCCCAGCAGGATCGTCAGGCGCTTGCGGCGCGCCCGCGCCGCGGCGTCGGCGCGCTCGGCCTCGAGGCGTGCCGCCCGCGCGGCGTCGCGGCGCTCTTGCTTGGTTGGCCTGGGGTTCGTGCTCATGTCGCCCCCATGGTGGCGCATGAGCCGTCAGGCGGAGGTCAGGTCGGCGGCCGGGCCGAGCGCGAAGGGGGGCCCGGGAGTGACCGCCGCGTCCTGGGGGGCGTGGACGGCGGCGGCCATCCCGGTTTGCGCAAGGAGGGGGGCCGGCTTGCGCTGTACATGGAAACGGCGCAGGCGCGAGAAACTTGCGCTCAGCTCGCGCGCCGTCAGCCGGTGCGCTCGAAGCGCCCGATCCGGCGCGAGCGCCGATCGACCTCGAACCACACGCGGCAGCCCTTCGTGCTGTCGACGCCCCAGCGGGCGGACAGCTTGGCCAGGAGCTTGAGGCCGTAGCCCTCGCTCTGGACGTGGGCGGGGTCGAAGCCGATGCCGGGGTCGGCGACCTCGATGCGGGCGAAGTCGTCGTGCAGGCGGGCGAAGAAGACGATCCGCTGGTCGGACCGCAGCGCCGCGTGGCGGACGGCGTTGCCGACGATCTCGGTCGCCAGCAGCGTCACCGTGTGCTCGATGTCCTCGTGCAGCCCGTGCGCATGCAGAGCACGCCGAGCCAGCCGCGCGGATTCGGGTCGCGGCTCCAGGGCCAGGAGCATCTCCCTGGTGTCGGTGACAAGCGGCGCCATTGCTCACGTCTGTGCTGCCCCGCGGGCCACCCCCCTAACCCCTGCTCGGCGTTGCTGTGCGCCATCGCACGCTCTCGTCCGACGCCGGCGCACCGGCGCCGGGAGCCGCGCGCGCATGGATACTGCCGGGCGTGCGCCGGCGCGTGCTCCTGGGCCTTTCGGTCGCGCTCCTCGCCGCCGCGGGCTGCGGCTCGGACGGCGTGCGCGAGATCGCGAGCTGGCGCGCCGAGCCGCCCTACATCCCGCCGCCCGAGCCGGCCGCACGCGCGCCGCGGCGCGCTCCCGCGCAGACGAGCGCGGCGTCGCGCGCGCCGACCGACGCGCAGGTCGCGCGCGAGCTCGAGCGGGCCTTCGGGACGAAGGGCAAGCGGATCGTCGACGCGGCCGGGCTGACCGCCGGCGGCATGGCGACGGTGCCGCCCTCGGCGCCCGCCCGCGTCGCCGACGTCATCAACGCGGCCAACCAGGTCGCGCGCAAGCCCTACGTCTACGGCGGCGGCCACGGGCGCACGGCGGGCGAGACGTTCGTCGACAGCGCCTACGACTGCTCTGGATCGGTGTCCTTCGCGCTCGCGGCGGCCGGCTTCATCGACCGCCCGATGGACTCCACGGCGCTGGCGCGCTTCGGCAGCCCGGGCCCCGGCCGCTGGGTGACGATCTACGCCAACGCCGGCCACGCCTGGATGACGGTCGCCGGGCTGCGCTTCGACACCTCGGGTCGCTCGCAGGGCGGCTCGCGCTGGACCGCGCAGTCGCGCGGGACCGGCGGGTTCACGCTGCGCCACCCGCCGGGGCTCTAGACGGTCGTGAGCAGCGTGTCGGTGCCCGTCAGCGTCAGCAGGCGCGCGACGGGGCCGCCGCCGCGGCGCACGACGCGCAGGCGGCAGCCCCCCGCGCGCGCCGCGAGCAGCACGCGCAGGCCTGAGGGATCGGCGAACGTCGCGCCGCTGAGGTCGACGGTCACGTCGCCGTCGATGCCGGCGAGCGCCCGTGCCAGCTCGGGCGCGGTGGCCACGTCGAGCTCACCCGCGACCGAGACGACGACGGCGCTGCCGTCATCGCTGTCGCGCACGACCAGTGAGAAGAACGGATCGCGGCCCACGGCGCGAGCCTAACCACGCCGAGTGCCCGCGCGCCAGGAACGATCCCGCTCGTTGCGAAAAGATCGCCGTCAGCGCGCGGCGTCGATCGCCGTCACGCGAGACCCCGGCGCGCAGGGAGCGCGCCGGGGATGTAGCGGCTGGGGGGCTATGCCGCCTCGCGCAGGTCGGCCAGATCGTCCATGTCGGCCAGCCGGTTGAGAGCCTGGGACTCGAGGCGCTCGGCCTCGCGAGCGCCGATGCGCAGCTCACGCTGCACCTGGGCGCGGGTCCTCGGCTCGCCGGTCGTCCCGAAGCGCAGCTCGATGACCTTGCGCTCGTTCTCGGGCAGGCGCTGAAGCGCCTCGCCGATGCGCTCGTTGACCAGCGTCTCGTGGACCTCCTCCTCGGGGGCGGGGGCCTCGCCGGCCTGCAGGTCGCCGAGCGTCGCCGAGTCGTCGTCGTCGCCGAGGCGCATGTCGAGGCTCGACGGAGTGCGGTCGACGGCCACGATGGCCTCGACCTCGTCCAGCGGCATCTCGACGGCATCGGCGATCTCGAAGATCTCGGGCTCGCGCTCGAGCTTCACGGCCAGTTCGTTGCGGGCACGCCCGACCTTGCGCGCCTTCGTGGCGACGTGGGCGGGCAGCCTGATCGTGCGGCCTGTGTTGTCAAGGCCGCGCTGGATGGCCTGCCTGATCCACAGCGTGGCGTAGGTTGAGAAGCGGAACCCCTTGCGCCAGTCGAACTTCTCGGCGGCGCGAATGAGGCCCAGCATTCCCTCCTGAACCAGGTCGTTGAGGGTCAGGCCGTGGCCCTGGTAGCGACGGGCGATCGAAACCACCAGTCGCAGATTGCAGTTGATGAGCCGCTCCTTGGCGACGAGGTCGCCACGCTCGATGCGCTGCGCGAGCTCGAGCTCCTCGGCGGGCCGAAGCAGTCTGAACTGATTGGCGCGCTGCAGAAGCTGGTCGAGAGCGTCGGCGTGGACCATCGCCTCGTCCCGGAGGGGGTTCTTCGTGTCGAGCAAGATCCTCCATATCTCAAATCCGATTACTACAGTTGGTATTGTACCTCGGATTGGTTGCTCGCGCAACCTCCTTCCGGGGCACGGTTCCCTAAACGCCGCCGCGAGGCAGAAGGTGCGGTCAGGCGCTCCTATTGCTACACGGCCGGGCGCATTTGGTCACACGACCTCGGCCATCCTAGGAACGGAACCTTTCCGCCGCCTTTCGGCAGCCTTAGAAGATCCTCAGAGGTCGGGGCTACCCAGGTCGGCGAACGTCACGCGTCCGCGCGATGAGATCGCGGTACCACGCGCCGCTGCGCTTGAGCGTGCGCCGCTGCGTCTCGTAGTCCACGTGCACGATCCCGAAGCGCTTGGCGTAGCCCTCGGCCCACTCGAAGTTGTCCATCAGCGACCAGGCGAAGTAGCGCCGCACGTCGACGCCGTCGGCGATCGCGCGGACGACCGCGTCGATGTGGCGCCGCAGGTAGGCCGTGCGATCGGGGTCGTCGACGATGCCGTTGGCCGCCGGTGGGTCGTCGAAGGCCGCGCCGTTCTCCGTGACGGCGATCGGCACCGCGTAGTCGCGGTGCAGCCGCACGAGCAGGTCGTAGAAGCCATCGGGTGAGACCTCCCAGCCCATCGCGGTGCGCGGCGGTGGGCCCGGCACGAGCTCGACCCCGAGCGGCTCGCTGCCCGGGCTCGCGCGCACCCGCGCCGGGAAGTAGTAGTTGACGCCGAGGAAGTCGATCGGCCGCGCGATCGTCTCGAGGTCGCCGTCGCGGATGGCGTCCAGCGGCCCGAGGCGCTCCTCGTAGAGCGCGAGCATGTCGTCGGGGTAGCGGCCGCGCAGGACCGGGTCCAGGAACCAGCGGTTGATGTGGCCGTCCCAGATCCGCGCGGCGTCCTCGTCGCCGGGCTCGACGGCGATCGCCGGCGCGAGGTTGAGCGTGAGCCCGACCTTGCCGGGCAGCGCGTCGACCGCCAGGCCATGGGAGAGCAGCACGTGATGGCTGACCGCCACGGCGGTCGCCCAGTCGCGGATCCCCGGCGCGAAGCGCCCCTGCGCGTGACCGATGAAGCTCACGACCCACGGCTCGTTGTGCGTGATCCAGGCCGTCACGAGGTCGCCCAGCTCGCGAGCCATGTGCCCCGCGTACTCGGCGAAGCGCTCGGCCGTGTCGCGGTTCGCCCACCCGCCGGCATCCTGGAGCGGCTGCGGGAGGTCCCAGTGGTAGAGCGTCACCAGGGGCTCGATCCCGCGCTCGAGCAGGCCCTCGATCAGCCGGCGGTAGAAGCGCACGCCGGCGGGGTTCAGCGGGCCCGAGCCGTCGGGCTGCACCCGCGGCCAGCCGATCGAGAAGCGATAGCTCTCCAGGCCCAGCGAGGCCATCAGCTCCAGGTCGGACTCCCAGCGGTGGTAGTGGTCGCAGGCGACGTCGCCGCTGTCGCCGTTGGCCACCGCGCCCGGCACGCGGCAGAACGTGTCCCAGATCGACTCGCCGCGCCCGTCCTCGTGCACGGCGCCCTCGATCTGGTACGCGGCGGTCGCCGCGCCGAAGCGAAATCCGGGCGGGAAGGTGGGCACTGCCGGTCAACCTACACGGCGTCCGGGCCGCCGACGGCTCACGGGAGCGATTGGAGCCGGCGGCGGCCCGGGGCGGCCGTGGTGGGCGGACCGCTAACGAGAGCGGCCCACCCACCCGCCGCGATCGGCGCGCCCGGGTCTTGCGCGCCGCCGCGGCTCCGCCGCCGTTTGGAGGACGGTGACGCTCATCGCAGCGCGAGCGTCGTGTCCGGGTCGAAGAAGTGGATGTGATCGACGTCCAGGCCCAGGCGCACGCGATCGCCGGCAGCCGGGCGCTCGTCCGGCGTGAGGCGCGCCGTGATCTTCGCCTTGACCTGCGTGGCTTCCGTATAGCCGCCGACCTCGCGCGCCACCTCGAGCTGGTCCTCGGTGAGGACGGCGGGCGCGTCGATCTCGCAATGGACGAGCACGTCGGAGCCCAGCGACTCGACCAGCACGACGTCCGCCTCGACCACGTGCTCGGCGTCGACCCCGGGCGGGACGCAGCAGAGCGTCTCGGGCCTGATGCCCACGACGACCGGCTCGCCGCCGCGCGCGAGCACCGCGTCGGGCAGGTGCGAGGGCAGCGGCATGCTCTGCTCGCCGAGCACGAGCCGCACGCCGCGGTCGTCGCGCTCGAGATGGCCGCGGGCGAAGTTCATCTCCGGCGAGCCGATGAAGCCGCCCACGAAGAGGTTGACTGGGCGGTCGTAGAGCACCTGCGGGTGATCGCATTGCTCCAGGTGCCCGTCGCGCATCACCGCGACGCGATCGCCCATCGTCATCGCCTCGATCTGGTCGTGCGTGACGTAGACGGTCGTCGTCCCGAGCTCCTGGCGCAGGCGCGCGAGGTAGGCCCGCATCTCGACGCGCAGCTTGGCGTCGAGGTTCGACAGCGGCTCGTCCATGAGGAACACCTGCGGCTGGCGCACGATCGCGCGCCCGACCGCGACGCGCTGGCGCTGGCCTCCTGAGAGCGCCCGCGGCCGGCGTGAGACGAGGTCCGAGAGCCCGAGGCGCTGCGCGGCCGCCGCCACGCGTTCGGCGATCGTCGCGCGCTGCATGCGCTGCATCCGCAGCCCGAAGCCCAGGTTGCCGGCGACGTCCATGTGCGGGTACAGCGCGTAGCTCTGGAAGACCATCGCGATGTCGCGGTCCTTGGGGGCGAGGTCGTTGACCACGCGCGACCCGATGCGGATCGTCCCCGCGGTCACCTCCTCCAGGCCCGCGAGCATCCGCAGCGCCGTCGACTTGCCCGAGCCCGACGGGCCGACGAGGATCATCAGCTCGCCGTCGCCGACCTCGAGGGTGAAGTCGTGCACCGCCTCGGTGCCGTCGGGGAAGACCTTGCTGACGCCTTCGAAGGCGAGGCCGGCCATGACTATCGATCACCTCCCGCGCGCACGCGCGCGATGAAGTCGCGGTACCACAGGGCGCTGCGCTTGGGCACGCGCACCTGCGTCTGGAAGTCGACGTGGACGATCCCGAAGCGCTTGTCGTAGCCCTCTTCCCACTCGAAGTTGTCCAGCAGCGACCACACGCAGTAGCGGCGCACGTCGGCGCCGTCGGCCACCGCACGCGCCAGCGCGGCCAGGTGGCCCTGCAGGTAGGCCATGCGCTCGGGGTCGTCCACCGAGCCGTTGGTCGCGGGCGGGTCGTCGAACGAGGCGCCGTTCTCGGTGATGTAGACCGGCAGTGGCCCGTAGTCGCGGCGCAGGCGCAGCAGCACGTCGTGCAGCCCGTTGGGGTCGACCTCCCAGCCCATCGCCGTCGTCGGCGGCGGCGCGGGCACCTGGCGCGCCTGCAGGGGCAGGTCGGCCGGCGCGGCCGCGATCCGCTGCGGGTTGTAGTAGTTGACCCCGAGGAAGTCGATCGGCCGGCGGATGATCTCGAGGTCGCCGTCGCGGATCGACTCGGGCGGCCCGTAGAGCGCCTCGTAGCAGGCCACCATGTCGGCCGGGTAGCTGCCGCGCAGCAGCGGATCGAGGAACCAGCGGTTGAGGTGGCCGTCCATCCGCCGCGCGGCGTCGCGGTCGGCCTCGCCGGGCCCGGCCGGGTGGATCGGGAACTGGTTGAGCGCGATCCCGATCTCGGCCAGCTCGCCCAGCGTCGCGCGCATCGCCGCGAGCGCCAGGCCGTGCGACAGCAGCAGGTGGTGCGAGGCGCGCAGCGCCGTGGGCCAGTGGCGCAGGCCCGGGGCCTTGGTCCCCTGCGCGTGCCCGAGGAAGGCCACGACCCACGGCTCGTTGTGGGTGATCCACTGCGACACCGCGTCGCCCAGCTCGGCGGCTACGATCGCGGCGTAATCGGCGAAGCGCTCCGCGGTGTCGCGCTCGCCCCAGCCGCCGGCGTCCTGCAGCGCCTGCGGCAGGTCCCAGTGGTAGAGCGTGGCGATCGGCTCGATGCCGCGCTCGAGCAGGCCCTCGGCGAGGCGCCGGTAGAAGCCCAGCCCGGCCGCGTTGGCCGGGCCGCGCCCGTCGGGCTGCACGCGCGGCCACGCGATCGAGAAGCGGTAGCACTCCAGGCCGAGCTCGGCCATCAGGTCGAGGTCGGACTCCCAGCGGTGGTAGTGGTCGCAGGCCACGTCGCCGGTGTCGCCGTTGGCCACCGCGCCCGGCGTGGCGCAGAAGCGATCCCAGATCGACTCGCCGCGCCCGTCGGCGTGCGTGGCGCCCTCGATCTGGAAGGACGCGGTCGCCGCGCCGAGGCGCAGGGTCGGCGGGAAGGCGGTCGCGTCGGGCTCGCCGCCGAGCTCCAGGGCATACGGTTCGATCGTCGTCATCCCTTGACCGCCCCCGCGGTGATGCCACGGACCAGCCAGCGCTGCGCGGCGAAGAAGGCGATCACGACGGGGATCGTCGAGATCACGCCGGCGGCCATGAGCTGCCCGTAGTACTGGCTGTAGTTGCCGATGAACAGGCGGATGCCGAGCGGCAGCGTCTCGGCGTTGTGCTCGGTGAGCGAGGCGACGAACAGCAGCTCGTCCCACGCGAACAGGAAGGCGTAGACGAAGGTGGCGGTCAGGCCCGGCGCGGCGTTGGGCAGCACGATGCGCACGAACGCCCAGAAGGGCGTGCAGCCGTCGACCTGCGCGGCCTCCTCCAGGTCGCGCGGGATGCCCTGGAAGAACGACCGCATGAAGTAGATCGCCACCGGGGTGAAGAACGCGGTGTAGACGAGGATCATCCCGACGCGCGTGTCGTAGAGCGTGATCCCGAGGTGCCGCTTGATCCACAGCCAGCCGATGAAGGTCGGCAGCAGGAACATCGACCCGGGGATGAGCTGCGTTCCGATGACCGCCAGGCCGAAGGGGCGCGCGCCCCGGAAGCGGAAGCGCGCCAGCGCGTAGCCGGCCGTGCTGGCGAAGGCGGTGGCCAGCAGCGCCGCGACGGTGCAGATGATCGCGCTGTTGACCAGGTAGCGCTCGAAGTCGATCGTCCTCCACATGTCGCGGAAGGCCTGGAACGTGGGGTGCAGCAGGTCGTAGCTGCCGCGCGCGAGCTGGCCGTCGTTCTGCAGCGACGAGGCCACGAGCCAGAAGACCGGCGCCAGCATCACGGCGAGCACGAGCCAGGTCAGGACGTCGAGCCCGCGGTTGAGCAGGCGCTTGCGGGCGCGAGGCGAGAGCGCGAGGGCGGTCATGTCACCTCCAGGTCACGCCGGAAGGCGCGGTACCAGACCGCCACCCACAGCAGCATCGCGATCATCAGCATCGTCGAGGCCGCCGCGCCCAGGCCGTAGAGGCTGTTGGAGAACGACTGGCGGACGATGAAGGTCATCATCAGGTCGGCGTCGGGGCCGGGGTTGGTCCCGAACATCACCGTCGGGATGGCGAACTGGTAGGTGGCGTAGATCACGCCGAACAGCAGCTGCACGCCGATCAGCGGGCGCAGCAGCGGCAGCGTGATGAAGCGAAAGCGTCGCAGTGGGCCCGCGCCGTCGATCGCCGCCGCCTCGTGGAGCTCCTGCGGCTGGGCCTGCAGCCCGGCCAGGAAGATGAGGATCGCAAGCGGCAGCCCGCGCCAGATGCTCGGGATGACGATCGCCCACATCGTGTTCGGGCCCAGCAGCCAGACCGGGCGATGGCCCAGGAGGTGCGTGTAGTCGACGAGGACCTTGTTGACGATCCCGACATCGCTCTGCCACATGAAGGCCCACAGGACCGCGACGACGTAGCTCGGCACGATCCACGGCACGAGCATCAGCGTGCGCACGATGCGCTGGCCCCTCATCTTGCGGTGCAGCAGCACGGCGATCGCCAGCCCGCCGACGAGCGTTCCCGTCACCACCCAGAAGGTGTAGACCACCGTGTTCTGCACGGCGCCCCAGAAGCCCGAGTGCAGCGGGTTGTCGGTGTCGAGCAGGATCGAGCGGTAGTTCTCGACCCCGTTCCACGGCGCGTCGAAGAGCAGGCGGAACGTGAAGAGGTTGAACTTCTTGAAGGAGAGGACCACGCCGCCGATGGCCGGCAGCACGTGGACGAGCACCATGAAGGCCAGCGCCGGGGCGATGAACCAGTACGGCAGCCGGTGGCCACGCCGGCGCCGGCGCTTGGGCGCGGGCCCGAGCGGGACGTTCACCTGGGTGACGTCGGCGCTCACCTGTGGCTGCAGAGTAGGGGTGCTCATGGGCGTGTGTCATCCCGAGGGACGCGGGGCCGAGGCCCCGCGTCCCTTCACGGGAGGAGGGTGCTGCTATGGACTAGCTCCCCTGTGCGAGGAGGGCGTCGGCCTCCTTGGCCGCCGCGTTGAGCTCCGACTTGACCTCGCCCTCGCTGAAGGGCTTCTTGCCGTGCCCAGCCGCGGAGTCGAGGATGTTGCCGAAGCGCCCCTTGTAGGCGTTCTCGATCGGCCCCCACTGGGCGATCGGCGCGTACGTCCGGCCCTGCTTGATGGCCGCGTAGAACGCCTTGTGGTTGTCGTCGGAGTTTCCGACCTGCTCCTGCGGCGCCAGGCGCGCCGGGAAGAAGCTCAACAGGTCGGCGTAGCTCTTCTGGACGGAGTCGCCAGAGAGGTACTTCATGAGCGCCCAGGCCTCGTTCGGGTTCTTGGAGGCCTTGAACATCATCAGGTTCGAGCCGCCCACGAACGTGAACGCCTTGCCCACGGGGCCGGACGGCATCGCCGCGACGCCGACGTTCTTGCGCGCCGCCGGGACCCAGTTCTTGTCGTCGGTGCGGCCGATGGTCGACAGCACCCACGGCCCGCCGATCCACACGGCCAGGCGACCGCCCTTGAACTGGTTCTCGACCTGCGTGCCGTCACGCTCGAGCATGCTCTTGTCGAACAGGCCCTTCTGGACGAGGTTGGCGACGAAGTCGACGCCCTGCTCGGCCTCCGTGCTGTTGATGGTGGACTTCGAGGCGTCGTCGTTGAGCTCGGCGCCGCCGTTGTCCCACACGAACGGCATCACGTGGTGGACGAGGTCGAAGGCCTTCTTGCCGGGCATGCCGAACGGCGAGATGGGCTTGCCGCCGATCTCCGGCACCTTGTCCTTGATGGTCTGGAGCGTCTGCTGGAAGGCGTTGACGTCGGTGAACGCCGTCGCGGGATCGATCCCGGCCTTCTTCAGGACGTCCTTGCGGTAGTAGATCGCCCGCGCCTCGGTGAACCACGGCACGGCGAACGTGCCGTCGGTGCCCTGCAGCTGCGTCGTCTGCCACACGCCGGGCGCGTACGCGTCCTTGCCGCCGATCTGGCTGATGCGGTCGTTGAGGTTCGCGAACCCGCCGAGAGCGGCGAAGAACGGGACCTGTGTCGTGCCCGCCTGCGTCACGTCCGGGCCCTGGCCCGAGACGGCCGCGTTCTTGATGCGATCGAGCTGGACGTCCCAGCCGACCACCTCGACGTTGACCTTGACGCCGGTCTGCTGTTCGAAGGGCGCGACGGTCTTCTCCATGTCCTGCTGCGGCTGTGGGCCGTTGGGCATGATCCAGAAGTTGATCGTCGTGCCCTTCTTCAAGGCGTTGGCCGCCGGCTTCGCGGCGGTCGACGAGCTCTTGTTGTCATTACTGCTGCCGCCACAAGCCGCAACGGCCAGTGCCAGCACAACCGCGATCAGCCACGAGGCCGTCGCGAGCTTCCTGCGCGACATGTCTGCTTCTCCTCCTGCGCGAAAACGCTTTTGTCCGGTCGCTCCCGTCGGTGTTCCTCGCGGTGCCCAGATCACCCCCCTCGTTGCGCCCCTGACGGCGGCGACGTCGTGGACCCGCGGACGACGAGCTCGACGGGCAGCGTCATGACGGCGGGCGTCTCCGCCTTGCCGCCGATCAGCGCCAAGAGCGCGCGCCCAGCCTCCGCCCCCAGCCCGGCCTTGTCCTGCCGCAGCGTGGTGAGGGGCGGATGGACGTGGCCGGCAAGTTGGATGTCGTCGAAGCCGATGACCGAGAAGTCCCCCGGCACGCTGCGCCCGGCCTCGGCGACGGCGCGAATCGCGCCCAGCGCCATGAGGTCGGAGGCCGCCACGATGGCGGTCGGCGGCTCGGGCAGCTCGATCAGCTTGGCCATCGCGCGATGGCCGCTTTCGACGTAGAAATCTCCGTACGCGACGTACTCGTCGCGGTAGGCGAGGCCGAGCGCCTGGATCTCGGAGCGGTACGCGCGCAGGCGGTCGGCACCCGGGCGCGTGTCGAGCAGGCCGGTGATCGTGGCGATCCGGCGGTGCCCGAGATCGTGCAGATGCCGCATGGCCATGCCGATTCCGGCCGCGTTGTCCGAGGTCACGTACTCGGTGGCGGGGCCGAGGAGCTCGACGTCGACACCCACGCACGGTAGGTCCGAGCGGGTGAGCCGCCGGACCTCGGCGTCGTCGGGGTCGACGTCCATCAGCACGACGCCGGCCACGTTGTGGTGGCGCGCGCGCTTGAGGAAGGAGTGCTCGCCGTAGCCGTTGCCGGGCCGCTCGCTGGCGAAGAGGAGCAGGTCGTAGCCTGCGGCGCCGATCGCGTCCTTGAGCCCGACGAGGACCTCGTAGAAGAACGGGTTGCTGAACGGATCGGGGTGGCCCTCGCCGGTCTCGAGGAAGACGCCCACCAGGTGCGAGCGCTGGGTGACGAGGCTGCGCGCGGCGGCGGCGGGCGTGTAGTCCAGCTCGCGCGCCAGGCGCACGATCCGCTCGCGCGTCTCCGCGTTGACGTCCGCGTAGCCGTTCAGGGCCCGCGAGACGGTGCCGATCGACACCCCGCTGATGCGGGCGAGCTGTCTGATGGTGATTCGTTCCTCGTTCATCGAAAACGTTTTTGGAAGGGACCCGCGGAGTGTAACCACACGGACCTGCGGCTTGTCAAGGGGATCTGCCACATACGCGGGTGCGGTGGACTACGGTTCTCACGATCGTGACTGGAGATGCGCTTGGTCTGATCGTCGCGACCTCGCTCGCGTCGGGCGTCGAGTTCGTCGAGGCGTTGACGATCGTCCTGGCGATCGGGACCACCCGCGGGTGGCGCTCCACGTGGGCTGGCGTCGGCGCGGCGCTGGTCGCCCTGGCGGTGATCACCGCTGTCGCCGGCTACGCGTTGCAGCGGTGGCTGCCCGAGGCGCTGGTGGCCCTCGTCGTGGGCACGCTGCTGCTCGTCTTCGGCCTGCAATGGCTGCGCAAGGCGATCCTCCGCGCGGCCGGCCTGAAGGCGCTGCACGACGAGGACGCGGCGTTCCGCTCCGAGGTCGACGCGGCGGCGCGGGCAGGCGACGAGCGCCGCCTCGGCCTCGACTGGTTCGCCTTCGTGGTCACCTTCAAGGGCGTCTTCCTCGAGGGCCTCGAGATCGTCTTCATCGTGATCACCTTCGGCCTCAATGCGGGCTCGATCCCGCTCGCCACGGTCGGCGCCGCGCTGGGCGGAGCGATCGTGCTGGGCGCGGGCTTCGCGCTGCACCGCCCGCTCGCGCGCGTGCCCGAGAACACGATCAAGTTCGCGGTCGGGCTGCTGCTCACGACCTTCGGGACCTTCTGGGCGGTCGAGGGGCTCGGCTGGTTCTCCGCAGGCGAGGAGCGGCTGCAGTGGCCCGGCGGCGACCTCGCGCTGCTGGTCCTGCTCGCCGCGTGGTGCGCGCTGGCGTGGGCGACGGTCAGGCTCGTGGCGCCGCGCGCGCGGGAGGCTCGCTGATGCTGCGCGTCGCCGCCGCCTTCGGGCGTTTCTGGTGGGACTTCGTGGTCGGCGACGACTGGCGCATCGCCGCGGGCGTGGTCGCGGTCCTCGGGGGCGGCGCGCTGCTCGTGGCCGACACGGAGGTCCCCCACGCGCTCGTGGCCGTGCTCGCCGCGGCGGGCATCGCGCTGGTGGCGCTGTGCAGCATCGTCGTGGCGACGCGCTCATGACCCGCGAGCCGGATACCAACGTCGTCGGCGGCGAGCTGCTGTCCTGCTCGCGCGACCCGCTGACCGGCTTCTACCGCGACGGCTGTTGCGCCACCGGCGCCGAGGACGTCGGCAGCCACACCGTCTGCGCGCTGATGACCGACGACTTCCTGCGATTCAGCGCGGCCGCGGGCAATGACCTGTCGACGCCGCGGCCGGAGTGGGGCTTCCCCGGGCTCGTCGCGGGCGATCGCTGGTGCGTGTGCGCCGCGCGCTGGCTGGAGGCCTACGACGCGGGCTGCGCGCCGCGCGTCGTGCTCGCCGCCACGCACGCCCGCGCGCTCGACGTCGTGCCGATCGAGGCGCTCCTCGCGCACGCCCAGGAAGTCGACGTGGTCGAGTAGTCGGTTGATGCCGCGCGCGCGGCCGCTGCTCTGCGCGTGGGCGCAGCGGCGCCGCGCGGTCCGCAGCGGCGCCGCGCGGCCAGCGCACCGAGGGGAACAGGCCCATCCGCCCGCGCCGGCGCCCGCGCGGTGCCCGTACGCTGTGGCTGCGCAATCGCGCGCCCGTTTGGCCGCATAGCGCGCGTGTTCTGCAACACCTCGCCGACCGCTCAAACGAACTGTGCTGGATAGGGGGCGTATAGCCGCACCAACCCAGCACAGTTCACGAGGACGCCCGCGTCGGCCCGGCCGAAGGTGTTGTGGAACACGCACAGCCGCCCGGCCGCGCTGAGCGCCCCGCGCGCCACACCGCCCCGCGCGCCACACCGCCCCGCGCACGACACCGCGCCGTCAGACCCCTCGCGACGACGCACGGCGCCGCGGCGGCGCCACCACACGGCCTCTCCCCCTCACTGCCCGGCAGCACAACGCCGCAAAGCGACGCGCGGACGACGAAGACACGCCTAGCGGCCCTACGCCGTCGGGCCGGCCCCGCTGCGCAGCAGGTTGCCGCGGCCGGTCGGCCACGGCAGGCAGCTCGTGCCCGACCGCGGCACGCGGTAGACGTCGATCCCGTGGTCGAAGGTCGAGAGAACGATCTCGAGGCGCCCGTCGCCGTCGAGGTCGGCGATCGACGGGGCCGCCGGAACGCCGATGCCGTTGCCGTCGTTGCCCTGGTGGCGCAGGCGGATGTCGAAGAGCCGCTTGCCTGCGGCCGAGAGCACGACGAGGCGGCCCGACCGGGGCGCCGCCGCGTAGGTGCCGAAGACCAGCTCGGGCGTGCCGTCGCGGTTGAGGTCGGCGGCGACGACCTCCGAAGCGAACGTCTTCCGCGCCCCGCGGGCGTAGTCGTAGCGCCACAGGCGCTTGCCGGTCGGGCCGATCGCGTAGACGAAGCCGTCGGGGACCGCCGCGACGATCTCGGGACGGCGGTCGCCGGCGATATCGACGACCGTCGGCGCGGGGATGCCGCTCGGCGGGTAGTAGTCGTTCGCGCCCCGCACCGCCGGCTTGCGGCTGAGCGGCAGCGTCGAGAAGCCCGCGTGCCGGCGCGCCGACCGCGCACCGCCGTTCTGCGCGCCGTCGAGCACCATGAACGCGTAGGCCTGTGTCTCGTAGGGCTCCTTCATCTCGGCGTTCGGCAGCCCGATGACCTCGTCGTGGCCGTCGCCGTCGAGGTCGGCGACCGATGGCGGCGACGCCGTCCATTGCAGCCACGCGGTCTTGCGCACGTCGGGCCACGGCCCGGTGTGCCGGTGGTACTGGTCGTTCTCGACCTTCGGGCTGAGCCAGCGGATGAACTGCCCCCAGCCCATCCGCGCGCCGACGTGCGCGTTCTCGCGGTTCGTGTACCACGGCGAGGCGAGCACCGACGTGCCGTCGTGGTTGAAGACGTTGATCTGGTGGTTGTCGAAGGTGACGACGATCTCCAGCTGCGGGTCGTCGTCGAGGTTGCCGATGCCGACGTTCTCGCCGTACGCGCCGTAGCCGTGGTTGCCCACGCCGTTGAAGCCGGCGTCGCCGGCGTTGTAGCGGGGCCACGCTGTCGCCGGCGCGCCCGCGGGCCGGTAGAGGTTGCCCCCGGCGTCGAACACGAAGACCTGCGACCCGGTCGGGGAGGTGTTGGTCGTGGTCACCACGACCTCGAGCCTGCCGTCGCCGTCGAGGTCGGCCGCGGCCATTCCGCGAGCCTCGGGACACTGGCCGCCGCTGCACGTCGACGCCGGCCATCCGGGCTTGAGCCGCAGCTGCCCGCCCACGAGGTCGTACGCCGCCACCGTCCCGTCGTTGCCGCCGACGACGACCTCCGGGACCTTGTCGCCGTCGAGGTCGGCGACGACGCCCGGCGCGTAGACCCGCCCCTTCGTCGCCGTCCCCTTGCCGAGCTGGTGCCCGTTCGCATCGAAGACGAAGGTCGAGTAGTCCGGCGCGACGATCTCCAGCTTGCCGTCGCCGTTGAGGTCCGCCAGCCCCGGCGACGAGAACCAGCCGGTCTCGCCGGTGGGGATGTTCCGGACGAACCGCGGCTTTGCCACGGCGGCCTTCGGCTTCGTGCGCGCGCAGCCCGTGGCCGTCCCCGCGTCCGTCCCGCTGGCGCTCGCGCCGCCGCTGGTCAGCGCGAGCGAGGCCGCGGCGACGAGGAGCAGGCGCCGGCGCATGCCGGCACCCTACCCAGGTCAGCCGCCGTCCTCGCTCGCGCCGGTCTCGGTGGTCGCGTCGCCCCCTGTCGTGTCGCCCGGGGTCGTGTCGTCATACGGCGTGCCCACGTCGGGCGAAGGCGCCGCGACACTCGGGCCCGGCGTGTTCGTGCTCGACCCCGGCGTGTTCGCGCTGGGACCGGCGGCCGGCGTGGCCGCGCTCTGACCAGCGGCCGGCGTGGCCGCGCTCGACCCCGGCGTGTTCGCGCTCGCGCCCGGCCCACCCACAGGCCGCGTGGCCGTGCTCGTGTGCGGCGTGTCGACGGCGGGGCCCGCGCTCGACGTCCCGTGCGGCAGCGCCGGCAGCGTGAACGTCGGGGGCACACGCGGCGCCTGCAGGTCGCACTGCGCCCCGCCGAGGCGCTCGAGGCCCGACCGCAGCGCGACACCGTCCTCGGCGAGCCGCGGCCGCAGGCCCGACAGGTACCGGACCGCCGCCAGCAGCTGCGCGCGCCTGGTGACCGCGTCGAGCCGCCGCGCGTACTCGCGCAGCCGCGCGAGGTTGCGATGCCACGCCGCCTGCGCGTCGCGGCGAACGGCGGCGAGCGCCTTCGGCGGCGCGAACCCGTTGAACGCGGCGAGCGTCTGCCCCGACCGGGCGCTCGTCCGGCGCACGCCGTCGAGCAGCGCGTTGCGCTGGGCGGTCGTCGTCCTCGCCCGCTCGAGCCTATGCCGGACCTTGACGTCCTGCTGCGCCCGGTCGCGGTCGTCGTCGTTGACCCGCTCGCAGATCCCCCCGACCTGCTGGCGATAGACGGGCACCGACACCGCCCCCGCCGACCCCGCCTCGCTCGGGAAGACCTGATCGCGCAGCGTGAACATGCCGGTCGCCACGCCGACCACCGCACTCAGCGTGGCGAGCCAGATCCCCGCCCGCTGTCGCTTCTTCGCCATCCGATCCACCCACCCTGAGGAGCGGACGGGGGCGCGGGCAGATACGCGGATGGCTCAGGGCATCTGATCGATCGCGCGCCGCAGCACGATCGGGAACGAGCGGTCGAACCTGGCCCGTTCCCTGGCCGAGAGGTGGTCGCGCTGGCGCAGCCATGCGATCGCGTGCGCCACGGTGCCGACGCGCACCGCGAGCGCGAACACGGCGTCCAGACCGCTGCCCCACGGCTCGAGATAGGCGTCGCGCAGCCGCGAGAACCACGGGTCTCCGGGCGCAAGCTTGGTGACCTCCTCGAGGAACCGGAACGTGACGACGAGCGACATGAAGGGATGCGAGATCGACGAGTCGCCCCAGTCGAGCAGTCGCATCCGGTCGCCCTGCGTGTAGACGTTGGCCATGTGGAGGTCGTCGTGCTGGACCGTCTCCGGGACGTCGTGCGCGACGAGCTCGTCGCACAGCTCCGCGAGCCGCGGCGCGAACGCGCGCAGCCGAGCGATCTCCTCGCGCTCGAGCGGCAGCTCGCGCTGCAGCAGGTCGTCGTAGCGCGCCGGCAGCGTCTCGACGCGCAGGTCCGGGACGCCGTGCGCGAGGTGATCGTGCGCGTGCGCGGCCTCGCCGCGCTGGAGCTCGGCGTACAGCGGCAACGCGACGAGCCACGCCTCCGGCGGGTTGCCGAACGCGCCGATCGGCGTGCCCGCATCGCCGAGCAGAAGCCATGCGCGCCGCTCATCGTGGCCGAGCACCTCGGCGACGCGGTCCGGATGGCGCGCGAAGAGCCTGGCCGTGAGCCGCGGCTCGAACGCCTGCACCGGCGCGCACGCCTTGAACCATGCGACGCCGTCGGCAAGCGGGACGCGCAGGACCGTCGCCCAGGGCCGCTCGTGCGCGGCCTCGATCGGGCCCACCGGCTCGACGTGCGCGCGGATCCAGTCGTTGGCTTCAGCGAGGTCCACGCGTCCACTATGCCGCCACGCGCGGTGGGGCTATCGCGGTTCGTGCTCGTCAGCGGCGAAGGGTCATGTGACGCATGATCTGGCGATGGTTCCCGGCCCGATCGGTGATCGTCAGCCTCAGGACGAACGTCCCGGTCTGTAGACGTGGCAGCGACGCCAGCAGCCGCCGAGCTCGCGCGGCTCGCCGATCGCAGCTGGTTCACTGGACCCGACGACCTCGTGTTCTGCAGCACGCTCGGCGACCAACTCGACTCGTCGGCGCTACGCCGCCGTCCACGCCGCGCCCAGGACGCCGCCGGCCAGCGTCCGTTGCGATTTCACGACCTGCGCTCGTTCGGCTCGCTTGTCGTTCGCGAGGTCGACACCGCGACGCTGAAGGCGTGGATGGGACACGCGAAGCTCACAACGACCGAGCGCTACCTCCATTCCAAGCCGCGGCATACCGACGTCGCGCGACTCGACCGGGCATTCTCGGGCGACGCGTCCGACATCGACGCAGGCCTCGAGGTACCACACCTACCGGCGCGTGGGGCGAGACGGCGGCCGACCGGCAATGAGGGCGGGCGCGGCCGCGCAACACGGTACGTCAGCTCACTCTCCCCTTGCATGGGAAGCGCAACCCCAGCCGGCCCGGCCCGAGTTGCGTTCCCAGGCGAAAGGAAAAGCGCCCGCGGGCTTGCTGATCGCGGCCCGCAACCCGGCCGCCGTCGCCTGTGCTCAGCGGCGCATGTGCCGCTGCAGGAAGGCGTCCTGGGCGCGCCCGAGGGCGGTCGACGGCGGCTTGCCCGAGTGGTGTTCGGCGGTGATCGCTCCCCACTCCGCTCCGGCATTGAATTCGCCGAGCAGCCAGAGGAGCTGGATCTCCATGCGCCGGAGCAGCAACGTGGCCGGCGGGATCGTCATGCATCGCATCGTCGGGAAATGCGGCGAACGCGGTGGGTACGCGAGTTCGAAGATGCGGGTCACATATGCCTCGTCGATTCGCAGGAAGCCGTCCCCGAGCATCCACTCGCCTCCGGCCGCGAGGTGCTCCAGCAGCTGGTCGGCATCGACCGAGCGAGGCGCCGGCAGGTAGCCGAGGTTCGCCAGCCCCTCGTGGACCCGGTGTGCGTCGCCGTCGGCGACTGCCCGCATGACCGCCCGCTCGCCCTGCAGGTAGTCGGCGTCGAGGTCGCGCACCAGACCGAAGTCGAGCAGACACAGCCGTCCGTCGGGGCAGAGGATGCAGTTATCTGGGTGCGGGTCGCCGGCAACGGCACCGGCGCGCCAGGCGAGGTCGAGGTAGCAGCGGAAGGCGATCTCGGCGATGCGGTCGCGTTCGGGCTCGCCGAGGCGCTTGATGTCCTCGGTCCGCAGCCCTTCGACGTACTCGGTCACGAGCACGCGGCGCGTCGAGATGTGCGTGTGGACATGCGGCAGCCGGACGTGCGGGTGGCCTCGCAGCATTCGCTGGAGACGGCGCTGGTGCTGGGCCTCAACCTCGTAGTCGAGCTCGTCGGAGATCCGGTCGCGGATCTCGCTCAGGACGGCGGTCGCGTCGAGGTCCGGTGCAAGGCGCTTGATGATCGGGCGGACCAGTCCGAGGTTGCGCAGGTCGGCGTCGATCGCCTCCGCCACGCCCGGGTGCTGCACCTTGACGGCGACAATGTCGCCGTCGCTCGTGCACGCCTTGTGGACCTGGCCGAGCGAAGCGACGGCGAACGGCTCCTCGTCGATGTCGTCGAACAGCTGACCGACGCGGGCGTCGAGGTCCTGCTCGATGACACGTCGCACCCGGCCGAACGGGGCGGCTCGCGCGTCGTCGGGCAGCGCCCCGAGCGCTGGAGGGGGCCCCTCGCGGTCCGACGCTCGATCGAGTTGGACCATCGAGAGCAACTGCTTGATCTTCGGCCCGGCGCCCTTGAGCCGCCCGAGCTGGGTCCCGAGCTCTTCTGCGAGAGCCACCGCGCGTGCATCCGCGCGGTGGCTCGCTCCCCTCGCGTCGACCGGTTCGGCCATCCGCGGCCGTCAGCCCGTCGAGCGTCGGCGCGGCGGCCGCGTTTCGGACCGGCGGAGCCCGACGGCCGCCGCCGACACCGACGAAGGACCGGACTCGCCGCCGCCGCCACTGCGCAGCAGGTCGCTCCAACGGCTGGCATCGACGGTCGCGGGCTCGGTTGTCTGCATGAACTCGGTCAGCACCCGGACGAACCTCAACGGATCGTCGAGGTGGGGGAAGTGGCCCGCGTTGGGGAAGATCTCGAGTCGGCTTCCCGGGACCAGCCGGTGGGCCGCGCGCGCGTGCTCAACCGGGATGATCGGGTCGCGCTCGCCCCACACGAGCAGGAACGGGACCGCTTGGGCGAGGTAGAGACGATCGCTCGCGTCCACGCGCTGACCGCGGGCATCGACGATCGTCCTGAGCGTGTGCAGAAACGCCGAGCGTGCCTCGCCGTCCGCAAGCGACGCATGGCCGCGCAGGACTTCGCCCACGTCCGTGTGCACGCGGAGCCCGATGCGGCCGAGCAGACGTCCCGCCACGCGGCCGGCGGCGATGAGCTGCTCGTTCACCAGCAGCGGAAGCACGAGCTCGGAGCCCGGAAGGCTGGCCGCCCGCAGAAGCGCGGTGATCTCGCGACCAAGCCCGCCACTGGCCACCAGGACGAGGCGGTCACAGTGCTCGGGGAACTGGTACGCCAGCTGCATGGCGACGCCGCCGCCCAGGGAGTGCCCGACGAACGTCGCTCGCTCATGCCCCAACGCAATCAGCAGATCGCGGATCCCGCTCGCGTAGGCCCCCAGCGAATAGTCGCCACGTGGCTTGGCTGACTCGCCGTGACCGAGCAGATCAGGAGCGATGACCGTGAAGTGCTCGGCAAGGGCCGGAAGCACGTCGGCCCACGTGCCCGACGTCGAGGTGATCCCGTGCACCAGCACGATCACCGGACCGCTGCCCGCCGAGCGATAGAACACGCGGTGGCCATGCAGGACGAGCTCGCGCAGCTCGGCGAAGTCCGGCGCGGCGTCGCGTACCGCGTCCTCGTGCGGCAGCTTCGCGGCGTTCGTGGACCGGTCTTTCCCCCGGCTACCCCCGGTCGGTCGTGGCATCACACCCGCGGGCGCGGATCAATGAGCCTAAGCGCGAGTGCGCTGGCTCTGCAGCCCATAGGCCACGCGCGCCCACCTCCTCCTCCCGAGGATAGACGCCACCGCACGGGACGGCCCGCGCAACCGCCCCGAAACCGGCAGCGCCCGCTCGCCTAGGACGGGCTCACCGAGCATCCGGATACCCGCACGGCACGGCCTCGTGACGCGCTCTCGAAGGTGTAGATGCTTGCCGTTCGCATCTCAGATGGTCCCCGCGCGCGGCGATCCCGGATGGCCCAGAGGCCCGGAACCGCGACGAGGGAGGCCCCCAGCTTGCGGTTTGGTACCCACGAGTGGTAGCCATGTGCAATTGAAGACCTAGGTTGACGAGCCCGGCAGAGAAGAACCCCGCCGGAGTTGCAGTGGCCCCGCCGTGGACGCTTGAAGTGGCTCCACCTCGCGTCGGTTGATCTGCTTGGTTGATCTTGCCTGATGTTTGGTGGTGTGCCGTGCGCCCGTCGTCGCGGAGCCTGAGGCCGTAGGCCGAGGGCGTAGCGGCGAGGGGCGCGCGGCGCGTCACTGGGCGGGGGCCGGCCTCCCTTCTTCGTGGTGCGGGTGAGGCCGTGGCGGAAGCGCCAGGACTCGTTGCCGGTGTCGATGATGTGCGCGCGGTGGGTGAGGCGGTCGACGACGGCCTTGGCGAGGCGGGGGTCGTTGAAGACCTTGGTCCATTCGCCGAACGGCAGGTTGGTGGTGACGATCAGGCTGCCGCGTTCGTGGCGTTCGGAGAGAACTTGGAAGACGAGCTCGGCGGCGCCGTCGGGCAGGGCGAGGTAGCCGAGCTCGTCGAGGACGACAAGCTCGGTGCGCGCGTAGCGGCCGACGACGCGGGCGAGCTCGCGGCGGCCCTCGGCCTCCTGGAGCTCGTTGGCGAGGCCGGCGAGCGTGGTGAACCTGACGCGTCGGCCTTGTTGGCAGGCGCAGACCGCCAGGGCGGTCGCCAACATCGTCTTGCCGGTCCCCGAGTCGCCGATGAAGATGATGCTCTCGCGGTCGTCGATCCACGAGCCCTCGGCCAAGGCGGCGATCGTCGCCTGGGGGACCTTCGGGTTGTCGGTGAAGCGGAAGTCCTCCAGGCGCTTGACCTGCGGGAAGCGGGCGTCGTTGAGTCGGCGTCGTTCGCGGCGTTCGGCGCGTTCGGCCATCTCGGCCTCCAGCAGCGCGCCGAGGTAGGCGACCGGTGTCTGCTGTTCGCGGGTCGCCTCGGCGGCCAGGGCGCGGAAGCGCCGGCGCACCGTCGGGAGCTTGAGCTCGATCGCGTGCGCGTCGATCAGCGCTTCCAGTGCCGCGGTCTTGGCGGTGGCGGTCATCGGTGTGCCTCCGAGCAGCTGGTCGTAGTCGGCGAGATCGGGCGCCGGGCGCTCGTGGGCGGCCAGACGCGGTTCCAGGCCGCTCAGCGGCGCCGGCGGGCTCTGCGTCGACTCGGCGCGGCGGGCGAGGATCGCGACGGCGCGTCCGTCGTGCGCGCCGGCCGCCAGCGCGCCGCGGACCGCCAGCTCGGCCCGGCGCGGGGCCGTGCTCGCGGCAGAGCATCAGAACGTCGACCATCTGGCGGGCGGCCTCCGAGGGCCCGTAGCGCTTGGTCAGCGCCGCCCACAGCTCGTCGAAGCACCCGGGCCAGGCGCCGCGCTCGCGCTGCTGGGCCAGCGCCACCGAGCCGATCAGCGCGGCCGGCTTGCGGGCGAGCAGCTCCAGGTAGTGATCGAGCTGCGCGCTGGTCCCGAACCGCCCGACCAGCCGGTCGTGACGCGCGACCGCCCGGCCCGCGTGGCTGATCGTGATCTCGCGGGCGCCGATCGTCGCGGTCACGCGCAACCCGACCAGGGCGACCGGAACCGAGTAGCGGTTCTGGCGGACCGTCACCAGCGCCTTGGCGTCGACGCGCGGCGTGGTCTGCTCGGCGGTCCGTGCGGGCTCGTCGGGCAGCGCGCGCAGCAACGGCCGCTCGCGTGCCAGTGCCTCGCCGACCGTGTCGGGATGCCCGGTGATCCGCCGAGCGAGATCGGCCTCGCAGCCGGCGCGCAGCCTCGCGTTGAGCTCTGCCAACGACGCGACCTCGGGAACCGGGACGAGATGGCGCCGGCGGAAGCGGCCGACCTCGCCCTCGACGCCGCCCTTCTCGCGCTCCCTGCAACCCGACCAGCGTGAAGCTCGACTCGAACAGGAAGTGCGAGCGCATCGCGACGAACCGATCGCTTTCCACCCGCCGACGGCCCCGCAGGACCTGCTTGACCGCCGAGCCCAGGTTGTCGTAGCGCACCAGCGCCGGCACCCCACCCAGGAACTCGAACGCCTCGGCGTGGGCCTCCAGGAACGCCTGCTGGGTCTCGTTGAGAAACGCCGCCGCGAACGCCGCGCCCGAGTGACAGAGCCGCAGGTGGAGCAGATGCACCTTCGTGCGCGCCCCGCCCAGCAGCACCCACGCCTCGCCCCAGTCGACCTCGCCCTCCGCGCCCGGCGCGTGCGCCTGCGGCACGAACGCCTCACCGACGTCACCGAGCTCACGGCGGCGCTCACGCACATAGCGCGCGACCTGGCGCTCAGAGACCTGCGCGCCATGCTCGGCGACCAGCCGCTGCCAGATCCGCCGCGCCGTGTGACGCTGCTTGCGCGGCGCGTCACGATCCGCCTCGATCCACTCGTCGATCACCGCCCGGTGCGCACCGAGCTTCGGCGCCGGCCTGCCCACAGGCGAGCGCTTCGCCGGCGGCACCGGCGAGGCCAGCGCCTGCCTCACCGCCCGACGATGAACACCATGGCGCGCCGCCAGCGCCCTGATCGACAGCCCCTCACGATCACGATCGCGCCGGATCTGCTCGAACGTCTCCATCCTGGACCCCATCCCTTCCGCCCCCGTCCGCTCGAGCTCGAAGAGCATCGAACCGTCGGGGACCGATCGGACGGAGGTGGGGCCACTTCAAGCGTCCACACCGGGGCCACTTCAGACGTCCGCGCCCAGCATCCGGATACCCGCACGGCACGGCCTCGTGACGCGCTCTCGAAGGTGTAGATGCTTCCGTTCGCATCTCAGATGGTCCCCGCGCGCGGCGATCCCGGATGGCCCAGAGGCCCGGAACCGCGACGAGGGAGGCCCCCAGCTTGCGGTTTACCCACAGGAGCCATCAATTACTCGTCGGCCCGGCAAGAAGAACCCCGCCGGAGCGGGGCTTCCAGGGACGGGAGCGACGGGACTCGAACCCGCGACCTCCGGCGTGACAGGCGAGGCGGGGCGATCGTGGCATAGCGCGGGGGAGGGCGTTTCCCGGCTTGGCAAGCCGGATCTCGCGGTTTGCGTCGTGGTCGTGGGGGTTGCCGCAGAGGCCGTTTTCGCGGCGTTTGGACGCGCTGTGGACGCGGCGGCCGATCCCGCGGGGAGGGCGTGAGAGCCGTGTCGGCGCAGCGCGTGCAGCTCGGGGAGATCACGGTTCGCGTCTACGAGCGCGGCCCAGAGCCCGAGTACCACAAGGACCGTGATCTCTATGGCCCGTGGCTGCCGTACGAGGCCGAGCTGGCGGGCGAGGCAGACGCGAGTGCCGGGGGCTGGACGCCCTATGAGGCGATCCTCCGCCTCGTCTCCATGCGCCGGGCGGTGCTGTTGGAGCGACGGGCGGCGGAGCCGTGAGAACGTCCGGTGAACGTGTTCGGGCGCTGACGCGAGGGGGGCGAGTTCCTGTCCGCACCCCCTCCTACGTTCGCCGCGATCTCACTGATCGGGCTCGCGCGCGGGCTGCGGCGCGGGAGGTCCGGCCACCCGGAGGTGACGCTGTGAGACGGGCTGTGCGTGAGCGAGGATCGCCTGCGGGCGCGACTGCCGTTCCGATCCGCACGTCCGGAGCAATGCTTCGGAGCGTCGGGCGGGTGGTGTTGTGGTGCGTGCTGGCGCTGCTGCTGGTGCGCGGCGCGAGCGACGTGCTCGCGGGTGAGCAGCCTCCACCACCGGCGCCGGGGGCGCGTGTGGCGGCGGCGTCGTGGCCGGACGACGAGGCCCGGGCGTTCGCGGTGGACTTCGCGCGCGCGTATCTGAGCTACTCGCCGCGCCACCCGGATCGGTACGCGCGCGAGGTGCTGCCGTTCGTTTCGCCGGAGGTCGCGGGTTCGATCGTGCCGCGGTTTGCGCAGCGCGGCTCGCGCCAGGTCGTGCAGAACGCGGTGGTCGCGCGGACGGCTCGGTCGGACGACGGCCGGGCGCTGGTGACCGTGGCCGCGACGGTCGCGGGCCGGGACGTGAGCACTCGGTATCTGACCGTGCCAGTCGCGCGCGATGCGGGCGGCGGCCTGGTGGTCTACGACCTGCCTTCGTTCTCGGCGCCGCCGTCGCGCGGGCGGGCGCAGCCAGTCGAGCTCGAGCCGCTGTCCGGCGCGGAGGGCGCGGAGGTGGAGGACGTGCTGACGCGCTTCTTCCGGGCCTTCCTGGCCGGACGCTCGGCGGACTTGGAGTACTTCGTGCCGGCTGGGGTGCGGATGGGCGCGTTGGCTCAGCGCTACGAGCTGGCCGGCCTGGATTCGGTCGAGCAGATCGGCTCGAGCGGCGGAGCGCACGCGCTCGGTGCTGGCGACGGTCAGGGCGCGCGACGCGGAGTCGCGCGCGGTCTATGCGCTGCGTTACCGGGTCCGGCTCGTGCGCCGGGACCGCTGGTACGTGGCGGCTGTCAACACGACGCAGAAGGAGAGGTGAGCATGCGCAAGTTCACGCTGTCGGTCACGGTCGTGGCGGTCTCGCTGTTGCTGTCGCTGGCGACGTCGGCGCTGGCCGCCGGGGACGGCGAGCAGGTGGGCAAGAACCTCGGCAACCTGCTCGGCGGCTGGTCGAAGAGCCTGTACGGCGGGATCGCGGGGCTGGTGGCGCTGGTGTTCCTGCTCAACCGGCGGTTCGCCGATCTGGCGGTCTTCATGGTCGCCGCGGTGCTGGTGGGCGGGTTCGTCATGGCGCCGGGCGACATCGCGTCGACGGTCCGCGACATCTGGCACACGCTCGCGGGGTGAGCTGGGCGATGACCGAGCGGCTGGTCGTGCGGTCCTACCGACGGGTGTTTCAGGTGGACCGGCGCATCTATCGCGTGGATCGGTGGGTGCTGCCGGTTCCCGGCGGCGTGCCGTTGCGCGGCGTGGCGTATTTCGTCGCGGCGCTGGGCGCGGTGCTGCTGGCCGGCAGGCTGCCGGTGATCGGCGGCCTGGTCGGCGAGCTGGCGGCGCCGCTGCGCTACGTGGTGCTGCCGTTCGGCGTCGCGCTGCTGGGAACCCAGGCGGCGCCCGGACGGCCGGGTCGCACATCGCTTCGCCTGGGACTGGCTGCGCTTGCGCGTGCGCTCGCGGCGGCGCTCGGCGGGCCGCACGGTGCCGCTGGAGGGCGAGCCGGTGCCGTGGCACGGCGTTGTCGCCACGGGCTGGGATGAGAGCGCGTCGTCGTTGCACCGCGGCCGGATTGCGGGGCCGGCGATGGTCACGTTCGGCGTGCCGGTGCAGGTCGTGTCGTGTCGTCGGGGCCGGGTCGTCGCGCGCGCGCTGGCCGAGGGCGAGGGCGGCGCCGAGGTGGCGATCGGTGCCGGCCAGGTCGTCGAGGTGCGGCGATGAGCGGCCTGCCGGTGCGTTACGTGCACCAGAACATCCTCGTCGGCCACGGGGATGCGCGGGCGGCGCTGTTCCGGGTGGCGAGCATCTCCTACCCGTTCATGGCGAGCGCGGACAAGCGCGAGTGGCTGCGCCGCCTGGCGCGGTTCGCCTTCTCGGTGGAGGCCGACTTCTCGCTGTGGCGGGTCAATCGCGCCTACCCGGCCGAGCGCTACGTCGAGCAGGCCGAGGCGATGCTCGACGCGCGCCATCAGGAGCCGGAGGCGTGGCGCTCCTACCTGGCCGGGCATGAGGCGCATCTGCGCCGGCTGCGCTCGTTCGTGCCCGAGGTCTACCTGGCGGTCTCGCTCGAGCTCGAGCGCTCGTCGCAGCTGGGCGCCGGGCTGCTGCGCGGAGTGGACCGCGCGCGGCGGCGCGTCGAGGAGCTGCTCGGCGTGGCGGGCATGCCGCCGATCCCGGCGGCCGAGATCGAGGCGTTGATCGCCGCGGAGGAGCGCGCGTTTCGTCGCGCCGACGGGCACGCTGCCGGTGCGACGGGCGACGACCCGCGAGGTCCAATGGCTGCTGCGCCGCGCGGCGTGCCGCGGGGTCGGCGAGCCGGTCCTTGACGAGCACTGGCAGCCGAGCGCGCTGATGGTCGAGTCGCCCGGAGGGGCGGCCGGCGTATGAGCCGCTGGAGACGGACCTGGTGCGCCATCTCAACGCGCCGATCCTCGAGGAGGACCGCGCGCTGGTCGTCGACGCGGCGGAGGGCCGGTCGTTTCAGGCGATGCTCGCGCTGGGGGCGTTGCCCGAGGAGTCGGAGTTCCCGGGCTCGGCGGAGCTGCTGTTCGCGCCGCTTGAGGCCGTGGACTTCCCGGTCGACTGCGTGGCGCACGCCCGCTGGGTGGGCAATCGCGAGGCGGTCGCGCGGGTGCGCCGGCGGATCGTCGACGCCGACAACGCGTTCTCCGAGCAGCTGACCTCCGCGCACGGCCCGCTGTCCTTTCACGCCGAGGAGAACCGCCAGCTCGCGCGCGAGCTCGACGCCTACCTGCGTTCCCACGAGCGCCCGCCGCTGCTGAACACGGCGATCTCGCTGGCGGTCGGCGCGCCGTCGCGCGAGGAGCTCGAGCGCCGCGTCGAGGCGCTGTCGAACCGCTTCGGGACGGTCGCGCTGTACCGGCCGCTTGGGCTTCAGCCGGCGCTGTTCCTCGACCACCTGCCGCGGGCGGACGGCGGCGCGGTGCGCGACTACGCCGACGTGCTGACGATCGAGCAGTTCGGCGCGCTGATGCCGATCGGCACCCACCTGGCGGGCAGCGAGCGCGGCGTGCTCATCGGCCGCACCGTGAGCGGTGGGCTGCGGCCGGTGAAGTTCGACGTCACCGAGGCCTCGCGGACGGGCCGGCCGCCGTCGATGCTGCTGGCCGGCACGCTGGGCTCGGGCAAGACGATCGCCGCCGAGCTACTGGCCTATCAGGCCGAGCGGCGCGGCAGCCTGGTCGTCGACGTCGATCCCAAGCCCGACCACAACCTCGAGGGCCTGCCCGAGCTGGCCGGGCGCGTGCACGTCATCGAGCTATCGGGCGACGAGCGCTACCGCGGCCTGCTCGACCCGCTCGCCGTCGCGCCGGAGGGTCTGCGCGAGGACCTCGCCAGCTCGTATCTGATGGACCTGCTGCCGCAGGCGCCGCCGGCGTGGGAGACCCAGATCCGCAAGGCGGTGCGGGCCGCGATCGAGGAGCGCCATGGCCCTCCTGCCTGCGGGTGCTCGACGCGCCTCGCGCGTTCGGGCGACGCCGACGCGCGGGCCGCGGGCGAGGCGCTGTCGGTGTGGGCGGACTCCGGCATCGGCCGGCTGGCGTTCGGCGACGGCGCCCGCGCGCGGGTGTATGCGCAGCGGCCGGTGACGACGATCAAGGCCCGCGGCCTGAGCCTGCCGGCGCCCGGGGTGCCGCGCGCCGACCACGACCAGGCCGAACGGCTCGGCGTCGCGACGCTGAAGCTGATCGCCGCCTACGCGATGCGGCTGGTGTCCGGGGATCGGTCGGTGCACAAGGTGGTGCTCTTCGACGAGGCGTGGTTCCTGCTTGGCCAGCCGCGACGGCCGCCGGCTGGTCGACCGGCTCAACCGCCTGGGCCGCGCCGAGAACGCCACCCTGATCCTGGCGACGCAGCAGCTCGCCGACGTCGGCGAGATCGAGAACCTGATCGGCACGAGGCTGATCTTCGGGCAGGAGACCGTCGCCGAGGCGCGCCGCGCGCTCGAGCTGCTCGGGCTCGATCCCGACGATCGCGCGCTGGTCGAGCGGGTGCGCGGCTACCGCCGCGGGCGCTGCCTGATGCGCGACATCGACGACCGCGTGGCCGAGGTGCAGATCGACCCGATCTACGAGCACCTGCTCGACGATCCTGGACACCTCGCCGGCGGCCCGGCCGCCGCTGCGGGAGGTGGCCGCATGAGGCGCCGCCTCGTCGCGGTCTGCGGCTGGGCGCTGCTGCTCGTGCTGCTCGCCGGGCCGGCCGCGGTCGGCAAGGACCTCGGCACCGACGTGCTGGGGAACATCTCGCCGCAGTCGCAGCTCGGCGGCGGCGGCCTGGCCGACCGCTACCCGCTGAGCGCGTTCTCGCTGGACTACCACACCGATATCGGCATCACCCAGCTCGACGGGGTGCCGCCGACGATCGCGCAATGGGCGGCCGCGCAGATCTGGAGCCTGACGAGCTTCCTGGTCAAGACGGTCATCGACCTGTTCACGTGGGCGTTCTCGCTGGACCTGCTTGGCGGCGCTCCGGGCGCGGCCGGCGGTGGGGCGCTGGCGCCGGTGGCCGACGCGATCACCAGCGTCTACGAGAACGTCATCGGCGAGGCGTGGATGGTCGTGGCGATCGTCCTGGCCGGCAGCTGGGGGATCTGGAAGGCGCTGGTGCAGCGCCGCTACACCGAGACCGCCGGCGCGCTCGGCCCTGTCCGTCGTGTTCGTGCTGATCGCGCTGTTCTTCGTCTACCAGCCCGAGCGCACGATCGGCGAGGCCAGCCGCTGGACGAACACGATGTCGCTGGCGTTCCTCTCGGGCGCCAACCGCGGCACCATCGACGACCCCGCGCAGGCCAAGCGCCACGTCGCCGACCAGCTCTTCGGCGCGTTCGTCTACCAGCCGTGGGTGGTCCTGGAGTTCGGCGGCCTGCGCCACTGCGTCGACACCGACCGCCTCGACGACGACGGCTACCCGCGGCCGGTCGGGCCGCACGACCCCGCCCGCGACGTGTGCCGCGACCATCTGCGCCAGGGCGCCGACGGCCACGGCGGCTACGCGCCGCGGTTCCTGCGCTATCCGCGCGGGCTCGAAGGAACGCAACGCCGAGTACGACGCGCTGCGCAAGGGCGCGATCGCCGGCCGACAGGCCGCGACGGGCAGTTTCGCGGCTACGCGGTCGACAAGACCGACTCGCCGGCCGTCGACATCCAGCAGGAGCACGGCGCCTACCAGCGCCTGACGCTGGCGGTCGTGTTCTTCGCCGGCGTCCTGGGCGCCGTGGTGCTGCTGGGATTCCTGTCGCTGGCGGTGATCCTCGCCCAGGTCGTCGCGCTCGTGCTGCTCGGCTTCGCGCCGGTGGCGCTGGTGATCGGGATCTTCCCGCGCGCCGGACACGACTTCTTCCGCAACTGGCTCGCCAAGCTCGCCACCGCGGTCTTCATCAAGGCGCTGTACTCGCTGGTGATCGCGATCGTCGTCGCGGTCGCCGCCGCGCTTCAGGCCTCGACCGAGTCGCTCGGGCTTCCTGTTCTCCTTCGGGCTGCAGGCGATCTTCTTCTGGGCGATCTTCCTGTACCGCAAGCAGATCACCGCCCGGCTGGTCGCCGCCACCACGGGCGCCGGCTACGACGGGCGGATGCCACGGATGACGGTGGTGCAGCGCGCGGGCGACGTCGCGACGCGGCCGTTCGTGGCGCTGGTCGGGATGCGCGGCCGCGGTGGACGCGACGACACCGGCCGCCAGGAGAGCGCGCTCGCCGGCGGTCCCGCTCCCGCGACGAGCAACGGCGCGCCGGTCGCGCGACGGGCTCGACCACCACGATCACGACATCCGCCCCGAGCCGGTGGTGGCCGGCAACGGGAGCGGCAACGGCCACCGGCCCATGCCCGTCACGCACTCCCGGTGCCTCGCCGCCGGCCCGACCGTCCGCGGCGGCGAACGGCAACGGCTCGGCGCCCGCCCAGGATCCGGCCGACCCGCCGGCGTTTCGGGCGCGCGCCCGCAGCGCCGAGCCCGAGCACGAGCTCTCGCCGCGAGCCTCGCACGAGGACGCGATGCGCCGCGCCCGCGAGCTGCGTGAGCGCCAGCGCACGGCCGCTGACGACGGGGCGCGCCGGTCGTGATCGATCGGCTGCGCGTCTTCCTGAACCGGCCGCTGCGCGACGCCGAGCGCCGGCGGCTGTTCGTGGCCGCGGTCGCGGTGATCCTCGCGGGCGCCGGCGCGCTCGCGCTGCTCGACGGGCCCGCCCCGCGGCCGCAGCGCCGCGGCGCGCAGCCCTCTCCATGCGCCACCTCCGGCGCAGCCCGCCGCCGTCCCGGCGGAAGACGCGGTGTCGCTCGAGGCGCCCAGCGAGGAGGGCACACCCCGCAAGGAGCTCGAGGGCTCCCGCGCCGACGTCGCCGTCCACGAAGCGGACGGCGAGGCGCTTCCTGGCGGGCTACCTCCCCTACACCTACGGCCGGCGAAGCGCTCGCCGCATCGCCTCGGCGAGCGTCCAACTGCGCCGTCGCCTGGCCACCCAGCCTCCGCGCGTCCCGGCGCGCGAGCGTCACCGGCGCCCGCGCGTCGTGCTCGTGCAGTCCAACGGCGTCGGCCGAGTGCGCGCCGAGCTCGTCGCACTCGTCCGCGACGGCGCGCGCCGCTACACCGTGCCGCTCGAGCTCACGCGAGGGCGCGCAGGCTGGAAGGTCACCGCTGTCGGGAGCTGACCGGTGGCGTCCTCCCCCTCCCTCGCCGCCCCTGCCGTTGCCCGCCGCCGCCTCGCGCCGGCCGCACTCGCCGCGCTGGCGCTGCTCCTCGGTGTGCTCTTCCTGATCGTGATGGGCACCCTCGGCGCGATCTTCGGCTTGCGGCCGCTGTTCTCCGGCGGCTACCACCCGTCCCAGCTCGCGCGCGCCGAGATCCCATCGCCGTACCTGCGCCTGTACGTCGCGGCCGGCCGGCGCTACGGCATCGACCCGTGGATCCTGGCGGGCATCGGCTCGGTCGAGACCGACCACGGCCGCTCGCCGGCGCTCGGCGTGCACTCGGGAGTCAACGCGTTCGGCTGCTGCGCTGGCCCGATGCAGTTCTCGGTGGTCGGCTCGCCGAGCACGTGGGATCGCTACGGCGTCGACGGCAACGACGACGGCCGCACCTCGGTCTATGACCCCGAGGACGCGATCCCGGCCGCCGCGCGCTACCTGGCTGCGTCGGGCGCGCCCGACGACTACCACGCGGCGCTGTTCGCCTACAACCACGCCGAGTGGTACGTCGCCGAGGTCCTGGCCAAGGCCGCCGAGTACCGCGGCAGCCCCAGCGCCGCCGG
>CAVXTB010000008.1:0-290842 GCA_963764585.1 uncultured Actinomycetes bacterium | reverse complement strand
CGACGTTGCCGGGAACGGTCGGGGATCTTGCGCGTGCGGCGCGGCTCGGTTCCGGTTGTGCGGGTCCGATCGTGGTCAATGGAGCCGTTTGGGGCAAGATGTGCGTCTTCTCGCGGGTAGGCGCGGTACTTCCTCCGGGAACGGAGGATCGCCTCCACGACTTCATCGAGCTCGTTGCCACGGCGATTGCGAATTACGAGGCGCGCGCCGAACTGGCAGCGTCGGAGGCGCGCGCTCGCGAGCTAGCCGACGAGCAGGCGGCGCTGCGGCGGGTGGCCACGCTGGTGGCCCGCGGCGTCAGCCCTGAGGAGATCTTCTCGGCGGTCACTAACGAAATGGGGCGCCTGTTCGACTCCTCGCAAGCGTACGTCGGGCGCTTCGAAGCCGATGGATCGGCGATGGTCGTTGTTGGCGTGAGCGACGGCATCCGCGGGGTCTCGACCGGGTCGCGCTGGGAGCTCGAGGACTATATGGCATCGACCCGGGTGTACCGGACCGGTCGCTACGCGCGCGTCGAGCGGAGCGACTTCGAACACATCTCCGGCCCGATGGCTGACCTGCTTCGGGAGATCGGCGCCGTCTCATCTGTTGGCGCCCCGATCGTTGTCGAGGGGCAGCAATGGGGCTTCGTGACGGTCACGGACACGAACGAACGCCTCCCTGTCAACGCGGAGAAGCGCCTCGAGAAGTTCGCCGAGCTGCTGGGCACCGCGATCGCAAACGCCGACAGCCGAGCAGAGCTCGCCGCGTCACGCGCGCGCATAATTGCAGCCGGCGACGACGCCCGCCGCCGCATCGAGCGCGACCTGCACGACGGAGCACAGCAGCGACTCATCACCCTGACGGTCGCGCTCCGCAGGGCCGATGCGAAGCTTCCCACGGGAGCCGACGAACTACGCGCCGATCTCACCGGCGTTGCGGAGGGTCTGACGACGGCCGTCGACGAACTCCGTGAGCTCTCACGCGGCATCCATCCATCGATCCTCACCGAAGGCGGTCTCTCACCGGCGCTGAAAGCACTCGGGCGCCGCTCTCCCGTCCGCGTCAAGCTCGACATGGGCTTCGAGCAACGGCTCCCGGACCATGTCGAGGTAGCCGCCTACTACACCGTCTCGGAGGCGCTCACCAACGCGTCTAAGCACGCGAACGCCACGCGCGTGTGGGTCTCCCTCCGTGTCGACCACGACATGCTCCGTCTTTCGATTCGCGATGACGGTGTGGGCGGCGCGGACTCCAACCGAGGGTCCGGACTGACCGGGCTGAGGGATCGAATCGAGGCGCTCGGAGGTCGGATCCAGATCGAGAGCCCGTCCGGAAGCGGGACGCTCATCGAGGTGGAGATCCCGATCGCGGGACCAGCTGACCGAGACCGCGAGCCGGACGAGCTGCTGGCACAGGCGAGGACGCCCGGCTCCCCCGGCTGATCCTGTGGGGTGCGCAAACCCGGTCGGGGTCACGCGGCCGCGCTGTATTCGTGAATGAGCCCACCGAGACGATCCCGTCGGCGGACGCGGAGCGGATGGAGAGGACCAGCCGGGCACAGACCGGGTCGCGGCTGCGGCGCGACGAGCCCGAGACCGCGATGCGGACGATGGCCGTTGTAGTGATCGACGTACACGCCGAGGACGCGCTCGAGCTGGCGGCGGCCGGCGATCAGGATCCAGTCCAGGCACTCGCGCCGCACGGTGCCGACAAAGCGCTCGGCGTAGGCGTTCGCCTGGGGCGCCTGGATCGGCGTTCGGACGATCTCGATGCCCTGGCTGCGGAAGACCTCATCGAAGGCCCCGCTGAACTTCGAGTCGCGATCGTGGAGCAGGAAGCGCGGCGGCGAGGCGCGATCGGCGAGCGACCACGAGAGCTGGCGGGCCTGCTGCGCGACCCATGCGCCGCTCGGATGCCGGGTGCAGCCCACTACGTGGACCCTGCGGCTGCCGAGCTCGATGAAGAAGAGGACATAGAGCCGGGCGGCGAAGACGGTGTCAACGGTGAAGAAGTCACACGCGAGAATGCTCGCCGCCTGGCCGCGGATAAACTCGCGCCAGGAGACGCCGGCTCTCCTGCCCGCAGGTCCGAGCCCTGCCTCGCGAAGCAGCTTGCGAACCGTCGTCGCCGCGATGCTGAGCCCGAGCGCGGCGAGCTCGCCCGCGATCCGCTGATAGCCCCACCGAGGATTCTCACGCGCGAGGCGGAGGACGAGCTCGCGGGTATCAGCGCCGATCGGAGGTCGCCAGGGCCGCCGTGCCGGATAGGTCCAGCGTCGCGCGACGAGCTGGCGATGCCAGCGCAGGAGCGTGTCCGGCGTGACGAAGAACGAGCTCCAGCGCCTGCGAGGAACGCGCCGGCTGGCAGCGGCGAGGAACGCCCGATCGGCCCAGCGAAGCGCAGGCCGCGCGACCTGGCGCCGGAGGATCGCGAGTTCGTGACGAAGTACGACGATCTCGAGTTCCTTGGACTCCTCGGAGCGGCAGGCAAGCGCGACGAGCTGAAGCAGTCGCTGCAGAGTGACGTAGAGCAGTGAAGCGAGCACGCGTGGCCTCCCGTCTCGAAGGCGAAAGCGCGGCACTCTATGGATGCGTCAGATTTGTGAGCGGGGTTGCGGGCGCGCGGGGATCCTCGACAGACCCCCGATCGGGTTTACGCACCCCACACGGTGCGAGCGGGCGTCGCGCTGCCGCGATTCGCGCAAAGCAGAAGCCGAGCGCATCGCCTCAGCGGTCAGCCGGCGCTCAGCGCCTCGGTGGCGACTGTGAGCGTGTCGTCCGGCTCGCAGGGAACGTCGGGCACGACTCCCGTGCCTTCCCAGTTGGCGCCGGTGACGGCATCGCGGACGCGCGCTTCGGGCAGGAGGGCGCGCACATGGCCGCTGACGTTCACCGGGGTGATGTGATCGGCGGCGCCGGGCGTCCGCTGCCCGACGATGCGCGCTCGTCGCCGGCTCTGGAGGTGGTAAGCGAGCCCCTCGCCGGATGAGAACGTGCGCTCGCCGACAAGAACGCTCACTGGTGTCTCGCGAGGCAGTGCGAGTCCGGCGATCCGGCCGGTTGTCCACCACTGCCGCGTGCGGTCGCGGTAGATGACGTCGCAGACGTAGGTCGGCTCGCCGCCGAGCAGCCAGTCGAGCACGAGCGTCACCGTTCCCAGATCGCCCCCGCGGTTGCGGCGCAGGTCCAGCAACACACCGCGGGCTCCTCGCAGCAGCGCGAAGGCAGCCCGCAGGTAGGGCGCTGCGATGTGCACGCCGTCATGGCCGTCGAGCGCGAGCAAGGCCACGCCGTCTCGATCACGCGTGACCTTGCCGACCGAGCCCGCCCTGCGCTGGACCTCGCGCGGATCCTGCGGCGGCCAGCCCGGCGGCTCGCTGTCGCGGACGAGCGATCCGTCGGCGACGTACTCGAGTTCGAAGTGCCGCGACAAGCCGTGCGCGACCGCCTCAACCTCGCGGCACAACTCCTCGGTCACCGCCCGCGCGTCATCGCCGAAGCGCTCCTCGAGCGCCGCCTTCAGCCGCCCACCGCGATCGGCGTCCGGAAACAGCCGGCCGATCCACGCGCACAGATCGGCGGCCAGCGCGGCGGCGGTCTCCCTTTCGGGCGACATGGCGCCAGCCTCGCACATACTCCGCAGCGCTACCGGCGGCCGCTTTGCCAGCGATCTCGACAACCGCCGCTCATCGCGCAACGCGGGAGGAATGCGCCGGATCGGGCTGCCGGTCGTCGTCCGGAGTGGCCGCGTTTCGCTAACGGCGGAGCCTGATCTCGTTGAGGTCGCGCTCGCGGATCTCATCGATTCGGCCCAGCAGGTCGTCGACGTCGTCGTGCTCGGCGTGCAGGTAGCGCCCGGCGAGCGCGTCGTAGCCGCCCGTCGAGAGCCTGCGGACGAGCTCTGGAGCGAGCTCGGGCGGCGTCCACGGCGCGTCGTCGGGCAACGCGCCGGCATTGAGGTCTGTCCGTACCAGGCCAGGGCTGAAGAAGAACACGGGAATCCGGCCGGCAAGCTCGTTGGCCAGCATCTCGCCGTAACGACAGACGGCGGCCTTGCTCGGCGCATACGCGGTGTTCTGGCCGCCGGGCAGGTAGGCGGCGCCGCTGCCGGTGATCACGATCCGACCGCGGCCGCGCTCGAGCATCCCCGGGATCACAGCGCGGCAGCACAGGTGAACGCCGAGAACGTTGACCTCGTAGACCCGCCACCACTCGTCCACGTCGATCTCCCACGACGGCCGCTGCGCGTGACCCTCGCTGACGCCCGCATTGGCGACCAGCAGGTCGACCTCGCCCGCCTGGGCCGTCATCCGCTCGACCGAGCCCCGATCGCAGACGTCGACCTGCACCCATTCGCCGCCGGTCTCACTCGCGACCGCCTGCACCTGCCCGCCGCTGCGGGCGCCCACGACAACGTCCCAGCCATCGCCGGCCAGCGCCCGCGCGATCCCCGCACCGATCCCGCGCCCACCGCCCGTCACAAGCGCCCTCATTGCCCGCACCCTACGACTCCGGCGGCGCGGTCGCGTTGAACGCCACGCCCGCGCCGGTCGCGGCGATCCTGTCGACCGTCGTGGTGGTCCGCGTGGTCGGGCGACAGGTACTCGGCCACGTGTAGGTTCCGCGGCCTGTCGTCCCTGACCGTGTGAGGCCGAGCCATGTCCGGTGTCAACCGCCGTTTCCTGCTTCGCGAGCGCCCCACCGGGCGGATCGACGACCGGACGTTCGAGCTCGTCGAGGAGCCGGTGCCCGTAATCGGCGAGGGCGAGGCGCTCGTGCGCACCCGCTGGATCTCGCTGGACCCGGCGAACCGCGCCTGGCTGAACGACACGCCGACCTACCTGCCGCCGGTCGCGATCGGCGACGTGATGCGCGCCAGCGGCGTGGGCGAGGTCGTGGCGTCGAACTCGCCGGACTACCCGGTCGGCCGGCTCGTGGTGGGCCGCACGGGCTGGCAGGACTACGCGGTCGCCTCGGCGTCGGGGCCGATGCGGGCGATCGCCGAGATCCCGGGTGTGTCTCCGAGCCAATTCCTGGGCGCATTGGGCACGACGGGGCTCACCGCCCACGTCGGCATGCTCGACATCGGCAGGCCCAAGCCGGGCGAGACCGTGGTGGTGTCGGCGGCCGCGGGCGCCGTCGGCTCGGTCGCCGGCCAGCTCGCGAAGATCCAGGGCGCCCGTGTCGTCGGTATCGCCGGGGGACGGGAGAAGTGCGCGCTTCTCGTCGACGTCCTGGGATTCGACGCAGCGGTCGACTACAAGGCGCCGGACTGGCGCGATCGGCTGGGGGCGGCGACCCGCGACGGGATCGACGTCGACTTCGAGAACGTCGGCGGCGAGGTCATGGAGGCGGTCTTCGCGCGCCTGAACGTCCGTGCGCGCGTGGCCCTCTGCGGATTGATCTCCACCTACAACGACGACGCGCCGGCCGTCTCGATCGGCCCCCGCAACTTCGGCAACCTCCTGATCCAGCGCGTCCACCTCGAGGGCTTCATCGTCCTCGACCACCTCGATCGCGCACCTCAGGTCATCGCGCAGCTGGCCGAGTGGATGGCCCAACGCAAGCTCACCGCCACCGAGACCGTCGTGGAGGGATTCGAGCAGCTGCCCGTCGCCATCAACATGCTCTTCGACGGCCAGAACACCGGCAAGCTCGTCGTCAAGCTCTGACACGCGGTCGAGGGCTCCTCCCAGAAGGGCTTCAACAGCGCATGCGGCGAATCAGGTCGTAGATGCCACGTCCCTCATGATGTTCGCCGCGTCGGCGCCGAGCGCCGCGAAGCGACCGCCACATCGACGACGCTCCGGCACGCACCTGACACCCCCCGGCCCGCCGAACCGCCGCCACCGATGCCAGGGCGTGATAGCCATCAGCCTGGAGGAGCGGGTGGGCGCGCCGGCGGCGCTCCCGCGCCTCGCGCAAGGGAGCACTCCGGGCGAGAGTGCTCCTTATCTGTGCAGGGACGCCTCGGCAAGCGTGGCGTCCGGGTTGATGTGGTTGAGGTTGTTGGTGGTTGGGGGTGCGTGCGCGCGGTCGCTGGTGTGGGTGTGGTGCGCGCGGGCGCCCGGCCTTATCTCGGTCCACGGCCCGGGGTGGCTCCGGGTCGGCGACATGATGGTTGATGGGGTGATCCCGCAGAAGGCGTTGCGGCCGCTCGGTCTTTCAGGGCCGTCCACGGACAGGTGGCGGCAGGAGCATGCGGGGAGCCGGCCGCGGTGCATCGGTGTGATGAGGGGCTGCGCGCGCATGCCAGGGTTCAGGCGGGCTGCAGCGCCTCCTCGCCGAGCTCGCGCAGGGTGTGGTAGCTGCGCTTGAGCAGCTTGCGCGCGATCGCCAGGCAGGCACGGTTTGCGCCCAACCGGTCGGCGGCCTGGGTGTAGTAGTCGCGGTCCGGGCTGCCCGGGTGCCGCGCGACCTGGGCGGCCTCGAACAGCGCCCAGCGCAAAGCGGGCGGCCCCTGACGGGAGAGATGTCCGGGGGCGCGGCGCTGATCGGACTGATGCACGGTGATGTCCAAGCCCGAGTAGCGCACGGCGTGGCGTGAGGATGAAAAACGCCGGCAGTCGCCCAGCTCGGCGAGGATCGTCACGGCGGTCAGCTCGCCGATGCCGTAGTGGGCCATCAGCGCCCGACAGCCGGCCTGGCGGCGCGCGTAGGCGCGCAACTCGCGACTTAGCGGCGCGAGCTGGACGTCGAGCGCGTCGATCATCGCCAACGCGACCGTGACCTGCTCACGCGCGGTCTCGGGTAGGGCGGCCCGCTCGACCCACGCGCGGTTCTCGCGCGTGAGCAGATCGCGCCGCGCCGCCAGCCCGTGGTGGTAGAGCACCGCATGGATGCGCTGCTGCCACTCCCCGCGCTGATCACTGAGCGTGTGGCGCAACCGCACCCGCGCGCGCAGATCGAGGATGTGATCGGGCGGGATCCAAGACTCCGGCAGCCGCGCGACCATCAACAGCTCGCGCAGATGCCGGGCGTCCGCGCGATCGCTCTTGGCGCGCTTCTTTGAGCCGCGCAGGTCGCTGGTCTGCGCCGGCTCGGCCAGATGCGGCCGGCCGCCGATCGCGCGCACCTCCTCGACCACGAACCGCCAGCCCGTCGTCGCCTCCAACGCCACTTCGACCTCGAGACCCTCGAAGCGGTGCAGGAACCGCGCCACCTGCTCGCGATGCGCCGGCGCGACCCGCGCCCGCGACACCTCGCCGGTCGCGGTATCGACCCACTCGGCAGTGATCTGCCCTCGATGCTGGTCAAGTCCCATTACGATCGTCACACGGGGCCTCCTCAAGCTCCACGGTCCAACAGACCTGCGCGGACTATCCGCGCTTGAGCTGAGGAGGTCCCTGCTCATGCCATCTTTCGCCTGGTTGCGAGCGTCTCGCCAGTCCACTGTCAGACGACCGCTCCGGACGACCTGCGACAGCGCGGATCGATCCCGTGCTGACGCCTGCTTCCGCCTGGGGGAGCAGGCGTCAGAGCAGGCCAGTCCAGCGCGCCTGGTGCTCGTCCGCCGCGAGCGTCCGCTCGCAAGGAGCGGCGCTCTCGGATCTGCCTCATTGCGACAGCGGGGCTGCGGCGTGACTGGCCCGCTCATCCCTCCCTACTCCGGCTCGGGGTCGTGCGGGGCGCGCCAGTGCGCCGCTCGGTCGGCTTCGTCGCGCTGATTCGCAATCGTCGGCGCGCCGAGGACGTGGTCGGCGCGCACCGTCGCCTCAATGCGCCTTCCCCGAGCCGCGTGGTCGAGCGTAGCGTAGGCCCGATCCCTGTCATCGATGGCTGTCGCGGCGGCGAAGCGATAGAAGAGCGAGCGGCTCGGAGCGGGCCCGGGAGGCGCGGGCAGGGGAACGATGAGCACCGAAAGGAACCGAGATGGCTGAAGATGTTCAGGTCGCGAACCGCCGGCTCGACGCGAGCGGGAACGAGGCGTTGATCGGCATAGCCCGGATGAGCGCGGACGCGTTCGGGTACACCGCGGACCTGCGGATCGACCGCGGCCTCGCCCAGCTTCTGCGCCTGCGGGTTTCGCAGCTCAACAACTGCACCTACTGCCTGAACTTGCACTATGAGGCGGCGCGCGAGGCGGGCATCCCCCGGGCCAAGATCGACACTCTGACCGCGTGGTGGGAGACCGAGCTTCACTCCGAGGCCGAGCAGGCGGCGCTCCGCTATACCGAGGCGCTCACCCGCATCGCCGACACCGATCGGGACGCGGCGTTTCAGCGCTTCCACGACGCGCTCGCCGAGCACTTCACCCCGGAGGAGATGCTCGAGATCGTCGCCGTCGTCGTCAACATGAATGTCTGGACCAGGATCAAGCTTGCCGAGGGCGCGATGCCGGGCCCGACGGGCTGAGCAGGTTCCGCAGCTCCCTTTCTCTCACAGCCTCCGCTTTCGCAATCACCTGCCTGCGAGCGTCTCGCGGGCACGGCCGGCAGACGCTCGGAAGGGACGAGCAGCGAGAGTCGAAAGGCGCCGTAGGCGCGCCGGTTTCGGTGGCAACGCGACAGCCCCGCGAAGCTGGTCACTCGCGCCTGCTCCCGCACTCGGACCGAAGACGAGCGTTGAGCGCACGCCGAGGATGGCGGACCGAGGATCCGTATCCGACGATCTAGCCAGGCGGGATGCGGATCCGGGCACGCGTGCCTCGTGGTGGCCGCTCGGCTCGAGAGCTTACGGTGACGGGCCTGATTGTCACTTCGCTTGCGCGATGAGCGATCCGTAGCCCTCCTCTGCAGCCCTTACCCACGCATTTGGGACTCCACGGCGCGCTCGAAGTCCCAAACGAGCCTCTGCCTGAGCCGCACAGAAGCCGCGGCTCCGATCCGGATGGCAACGCGATCACGTTCGCCGAGCAGCCCGACGCCGCGAGCGCGTCACGTCGATCCCGACCCGCCGTGAGCAAGATCGTCTGTCACTCGGTAGGGATGTCGACGCCGGAAACGTGTTCGGCCCAAGCGCCATCCCGGTCATCGATCCACATGAACTTGAGGAACAATGGGTTGCGATCACGCGCCTCGTCGCTTCGATGATGTCGCGCGGTGGGTGAGGCGGTCGACGACGGCCTTGGCGAGCCGCGGGTCGTTGAAGACCTTGGTCCACTCGCCGAAGGGCAGGTTGGTGGTGACGATCAGGCTGCCGCGTTCGTGTCGTTCTGAGAGGACCTGGAAGACGAGCTCGGCGGCGCCGTCGGGCAGCGCCAGGTAGCCCAGCTCATCCAGGACGACGAGCTCGGTGCGTGCGTAGCGTCCGACGACACGGGCCAGCTCGCGGCGGCCCTCGGCTTCCTGGAGTTCGTTGGCCAGGCTGGCCAGGGTGGTAAAGCGGACGCGGCGTCCCTGCTGGCAGGCGCAGACGGCCAGCGCCGTGGCGAGCATCGTCTTGCCGGTGCCCGAGTCGCCGATGAAGATGATGCTCTCCCGGTCGTCGATCCAGGAGCCCTCCGCGAGCGCGGCGATCGTTGCTCGGGGAATCTTGGGGTTGTCGGCGAAGCGGAAGTCCTCCAGGCGCTTGATCTGCGGGAAGCGCGCGTCGATCAGGCGGCGCTTCTCGCGGCGTTCGGCGCGCTCGGCCATCTCGGCCTCAAGCAGCGCGCCGAGGTAGGCGACCGGTGTCTGCTGCTCGCGGATCGCTTCGGCGGCCAGGGCGCGGAAGCGTCGGCGGACGGTGGGGAGCTTGAGCTCGATCGCGTGCGCGTCGATCAGTGCCTCCAGCGCCGCCGTCTGAGCGTTCTTGGGGGTGGCAGTCATCGCGGGCCTCCGCTGACAAGCAGCTGGTCGTAGTCGGTGAGGTCGGGCGCCGGCCGGGCGTGACATGTCAGCCGCGGGTCGAGATCGCTCAGCGCCGGCGGCGCCTGCACGCGGTGCGCGCGGTGGGCGAGGACGGCGACGGCGCGGCCGTCGTGGGCGCCGGCGGCCAGCGCGCCGCGAACGGCCAGCTCGGCCTGCGCGGGCCCGTGCTCGCGGGCGAGCATGAGGACGTCGACCATCTGGCGGGCGGCCTCCGACGGTCCGTAGCGCTCGGCGATCGCTGTCCACAGCTCGTCGAAGCAGCCAGGCCATGCGCCGCGGTCGCGCTCCTGAGCCAGCGCCAGCGAGCCGGCCAGCGCGGCCGGCTTGCGCGCAAGCAGCTCGAGGTAGTGATCGAGCCGAGCGGCGACACCGAAGCGGCCCACCAGCCGGTCGTGGCGCGCGACCGGGCGCCCGTCGTGGCTGAGCGTGATCTCGCGCGCGCCGATCGTCGCGGTCACGCGCAGACCGACCAGGCCGACCGGGACCGAGTAGCGGTTCTGGCGGACCGTCACAAGCGCCTTGGCGTCCACGCGCGGCGTGGCCTGCTCGGCGATTGGCGCCGGCTCGGCAGGCAGCGCCCGCAGCGACGAGCGCTCACGGACAAGCCCCTCGCCGACGGTGTCGCGGTGACCCGTGATCCGCCGCTGCAGATCCTGCTCGCAGCCGGCGCGCAACCGGGCGTTGAGGTGCGCCAGCGACGCGACGTTGGGCACCGGGACCAGGTGGCGGCGGCGGAAGCGACCGACCTCACCCTCCACGCCGCCCTTCTCATGCGCGCCCGCGATCCCCGCCAACGTGAACGTCGACTCGAACAGAAAGTGCGAGCGCAGCGCGACGAAGCGGTCGGTCTCCACCCGCCGCCGGCCCTTGAGCACCTGCTTGACCGCCGAGCCCAGGTTGTCGTAGCGCACCAGCGCCGGCACCCCGCCCAGGAACGCGAACGCCTCGGCATGCGCCTCCAAGAACGCCTGCTGGGTCTCGTTGAGGAACGCCGCAGCAAACGCCGCCCCGGAATGACACAGCCGCAGATGAAACAGATGCACCTTCGTGCGCCGGCCGCCCAGCACGACCTGCGCCTCGCCCCAGTCGACCTCGGCCTCAACGCCCGGCTCATGGGCTTGCGGCCTCGTCGCTTACGGCAATCGCAAACTCGGTCGATTCACCGGCCTGCAGAAGCCCAGTACCCATCGTTGAGGTAGCCGAGATCGTCGGACACCGTGCTCCCCTCGGCATCGATGAGCCACGCCTTCAGGTCTTGCGTTGCACGCTCCCGGGTTGGAGCTGTGGGTCAGTTGTCGGCCGGCGGTCTGCGGGCGAGGTCTTGGGCTTGGTATGTAGCTCTCGGTTGAGCGCGAGTATTTCGCGATCGGGGCTGCCCGCCCGGCGCTCACGCACCGCGCGGGGCCGAGTCCTCCACGACGACCTGCACCAGGTCGCGGATCGAGAGGACGCCCACGACGTCGTCGCCGTCGACCACGGGCAGATGGCGGTAGCCGCCGTGGATCATCAGGACGGCCGCGTGCTCGATGGTGTCGTCTGGCGCGATCGTGTCCGGGTCGGCGGTCATGCATTCGCCCACGACCGCGTCGTCGCGCAGGCCACGTGCGACGGCGCGCAACAGGTCCCGTTCGGTCATGATCCCGGCGAGACACCCATCCTCTAGCACGAGGACTGCACCGACATTACGGTCCGCCATCCGCTTGGCCACCGCGACGACCGAAAGCCCGGCCTCCACGGTCAGCAGGTCGCGCGACATGTGGTGGTGCACCGGGGGCATGGGCCGCACTCTACGCCGGCGCGTAGAGCCGGCGCAGACCGGTGGTGGCCGGTGGCGCCCCAGGCCAGGGGCTGCGCATGCAGCTCGGGGCGGCTCCGGTCGCAATCGCGGCATTCAGCGGTCGGGCATGTGCTGGCGGCTTCTGCGGTGGCGGTGGTGAGGCGCCGCTTGAAGGCTCCGGTACGCCTGTCATCGGTCGCCCGCGCCGCGTGGTCGAACTCGCGAGACCAGGACGAGGGATCGTGACTCGCCATCGGCCGTAGTGCCTGCTGGTCGGCCACTTCGGCGCCACTGCGATCTGCCACATGGTGAGCGGATAGGGCGCGGGCGCCCGTGGACTCCGCGAGTCCTTGTTCGAATATTGCTGCGCGATTGAGGAGATGGCAGCCCCCTCGTCTCCTTGGCGGGCTCGGCCGCCGCGGGGTCACCGAGCGCGCCAGGCTCAAGAGGGCGCTCCCGAAGCGGCCAGCGATCACGAGCGGCGAGGTGGTCGTCCACAAGACGCGAGAGCTCGTGCACGCGCGTGACGTTCACGACGGCTGTCTGCTGAGATGACAGCATCATCGATGCTGCCGGTAGCGCCGCCCAGCGGTCGCAGCGACTTCCGCAGCTCTGCGTCGAGCCGGCTGGAGATACCCTTGAGGCAGGCAATTCGAGGGGATGAGCGCTTGAGCTTCGCCGTTGTCACCGTGCTCGCGGTCGGGACCGGTGTCGTCGTGATCGTCGTCGCTGTTGCGGTGGTGCTCTTGGTGCTGACCGTCACGGCGTCGATGCGTGGTCGCCAGAAGCGTCGCGCGCAACAGAGCGACGCGACTCGGCGAGAGCTGGGCGAAGCTCACGAGCGAGCGGAGCGCGCGGAGCGGGATCGCGATATCGCCCAGGAGCAGGCCGAGCGGGGAACTGATCCGGACCGGCTCTTACGGCCGGCACCGGCTCTGTGGTTCGGGCGGGCCCTGCCCGTCGGATGCCCAGGCCCGCGCGGTGCGGGCATGCGCAGTTGCGGCGGCGCGAGACCGCTGGTTACCGTCGGCAAGGGAGAGGCAGATGACGGACGCGAAGGGCTTCACGGTCGAGGAGGCTCGCCGGATAGGCGAGCAGGTCGGGATTGACTGGGGCGCGGCGCCGTTCGACGTCGAGCAGTTCCGCCGGGGCCTCGAGGTGGAGCTCGAGCACGGTCTCCGCGATCCGTCGACGGACGTGACCGGCAACGACCCGATCATGACCGCCAAGATCGCGCTCGCGCACCTCAACGAGTTCCCCGACTACTACACGCGACTCGAGCGGATGGAGGAAGAAGCCAAGCGCGAGCTCGGGTGATCAGTGCGGGCTGCCGACGACGCATCACGGATGGACGGGGCGACGGTTGAGGTCGCCCCCGCCGACCCGTTGCCACCCCGCCGCGGCGGGCTGGGGGCGCTTCTGGGCGGGGTGCGGGGCTTCGCCCGCCGGCGGCGGGCCGCCATCACAGTCGTCGGGTCGGTGCTCACCGCGGCGGCGCTCGTCGTCGGGCTCGCAGGGCAGCGCCACGAGTTCTCGACCGCGCTGTCCAACGTGGCGCTCACCGTGCTCGCGGTGGCTGCGCTGTTGCAGATCGTCGCCCTGCTCGCGCGCACCGAGGCCTGGCACCTGTCGATCGAGGCGGCGGGCGGCAGCGTCGCGCGGCGGATCCTCTATCGCGCCTCGGGCATGCAGGTCCTGGGCGGCGTCCTCAACGGACAGCTGGGCGTCGCCGCACGGATCACCGCGCTGCGGCACTCCTCGCCGACCGTCAGCCCCCAGGTGCCGACGCTGATCGCCGCCGAGTTCCCGATCCTCGCCGTCGAGGCCACGCTGGCGGCGCTGACCTCGTTCACGCTCATCGGTCCGCTCGGGCTGCCGTGGTGGCTGCCGGTCATCGTCGTGGCGGTGGTCGGGACGGCGAGCGCGGGGCTGCGGCATCTCGCCCTGAGCAAGGGCCGCGAGCTGTGGCGCGGACTGGCGGTGCTGCGCAGCCTGCGCGGCGGCGGCCGCGTGATCGCCTTCGTGCTGGTGGCTGTGTTCGCGCAGATCCTGCGCAACTGGATGCTGCTGCACGCCGTCGGCGTCCCGCGTCGTTCTTCGACGCGATCGCCGTGCTGATCGCGGTGGTGACGCTCGGTCAGCTGCCGGTCGGCCCAGGGGTCGGCGCGGCGGCCGCCGTCCTCATCCTGGGCCGCCGCGGCGTGGCAGATGCCGCCGCGGCGGGGGTGCTGATGACGGTCACCGGGACCGTCGGCGGCTTGTGCTTCGCGGCGTGGTCCGGCGGCGACCGGCTCTGGGTCCACGGCCGGCGGATCCGCTCCCGGCGGCAGACCCGCCGCGGGTCGCGCTGAGCCGGCACCGACGAACGCATCATGCGCCGGATCGAGGCGCGTTCCCGCGACCGTGGGCAGCTTGCTCGATTGCGAGGACCACGGCAACTAGTCCGCATCTACACCCCATCCCCGCTTGCGCCGCGCGGTTCGGCGGTTCCCGGGGTGATCCCGGAAGCGGTCCGCGTCGTCGACGGCACCCTCTGCGGGAACCCCGACCGGCCGGCGGCGCCACGGCGATGGCACCCGGTCACGAACCTGGTCGCCAGGCTGCTGAGCGTCATCCGCGGCGACGAGTACATGGCCAGCGCCTACGCGCCGACCCGCCACGCGGCCCGCCCGCCCGCGCTGAAGTCGCGCGGCCGGGACGTGCGCGACGACGTCCCCGCCGGTGTGCATCCGGCCGGCACGCTCGACGCGACATCGGGTCCGCGCGGTCCGCGGACCGGGTCGCAGACCAAGGAGGGCTGAGGCCTGCGCGACCGTCACTTCCCGCGCTTGTGCCGATCGTGTCAGGCACCGATGGCTCGTCAGGAGGACGAAGGCCGCGCCGTGCAGTGCTCAGCCGCCGGCGGCGGCCAGCACGCCCAGCTTGCCGTGGATGCAGTCCAGCAGCTCGTGATAGGAGTCACAGAACGACCGCACGCCCTCGCGCTCGAGCTCGGCTGTGACGGCCGTGAGGTCGATACCGGCGTTGCCGGCGGCCGCGCGCGTCTCCTCCGCCGCGCCGACGTCGAGGTCCAGCGTGCGGGCGACCTCGCCGTGGTCGGCGAATGCGCGCAACGTCTGCTCGGGCATCGTGTTGATCACGTCCGGCCCGATCAGCTCCGAGACGTACATGGTGTCGGAGTAGTCGGGGTTCTTGGTGCCCGTGCTGGCCCACAGCGGTCGCTGAGAACGGGCTCCTAGATCGCGGAGTCGTTCCCACTCCGGGCCGGCGAAGCGCGTTCGGTACCGCTGGTATGCGACGCGGGCGCTCGCGATCGCGATGCGGCCGCGCAGCGGGGAGTCCTCGCCGAGCTGCGCGTCGATCTTGGTGTCGATGCGCGACAGGAAGAATGATGCGACCGAGGTGATCCCCGCGAGGGACTCGCCGGCCTGCGCGCGAGCGCTGAGGCCGCGCAGGTAGGCATCGATCACCTCCTCGTAGCGCTCGATGGAGAACAACAGGGTGACGTTGACGTTGATGCCCCGGCGCGTCAGCTCTGCGATCGCGGGCAGCCCCGCCTGGGTGCCGGGGACCTTGATCATCACGTTGGGCTGGTCGAGCCGGTGCCAGAGGTCGGTCGCCTGCGCGATGGTCGCCTCGGTGTCGTCGGCCAGATCGGGAGTGCACTCGAAGGAGATGAAGCCGTCTCCGCCGCCGCTGTCGTCATGCGCCGCGCGCAGCTCCCGAGCGGCTCCGCGGACGTCGTCGAGCGCCAGTGCGAAGAACAGCTCCTGCGTGTCGCGCACGTCTTCGGAGGCGAGGCGCCGGAGTTGGTCGTCGTAGCGGTCCGACCCGGTGATCGCCTTGGCGAAGATCGTCGGATTGGACGTGGCGCCGGTGACGCTGTCGTCGCGGATCAGGGCGGCGAAGTCGCCGCTGTCGAGCAGCTCGCGTGAGATCGTGTCCAGCCAGATCGAGACGCCGGCGGCGTGGAGCAGTCGCAGGTTCGAGTTCGGGGTCATGCTCGTTGCTTCTCGCTTCCGGTGGTGGGCTTGCCGGCCAGCGACTCCAGTGGCGTGTCAGGATCGGTCAGCGCTGCCGGGTCGATCGTCCGGCGGCTGCGGATCAGCGCCTGGATGCGGATCCGCCCGTAGGACATCCGTATCGTCGCTCACTCTGTTGGCGCATGCTCGAGCCGGAGTCTTACCGCCGCCCGGCCGGCGGTCGCTAGGGTTGCGCGGGTGAGCACCAGGTCCACGCTCGAGAACCGCTCGCGGCGCGGGCAGCGCGGCTGGCGGCCCCGTGGATGACTGCATCTGAGGCCCGTGGGTCATCGGCGTGTGCTCCCTTGTCGCTGTGCAATCGGCCTGGACAGCACACGACGGGAAATCATGTGGTCTAGATCGACGGGGACGAGTACGGGCGCCGGCGAACGCGCTTCTTCGAGGTACGATGAACCTGCTGAGCGGTTGTGATGTTGCCGACGGCGGCTTGCGGCGCGCGGAGATCTCAGTCCGGTCAGTACACGCGGCCGGGGAGCGCTTGGCCATCGACCTAAGTTGTCCCCCGATTGGTGATGCATGCGAGTTCCTTTCAAGACCGAGACCGATGCCTTTCGGGTTGCGGTGGCTTTGGGGTTGCTTGTCGGGGCCTCGGTTCTGGTTGGTGTGCTTGCTTCGCGGGCGTACGGCGTGGTCGTGTTCGCCGCGGGCATTGCGGCCGGGATCACCTTCGAGCTTGCGGGACGCGAGACAGACCGCGGGTCTGCGTTGCAGGAGGCGGCGCACGCTCCCCATCCCCATGGCGCCAGCGGCGGGAAGCGCCACATCCTCGTGGTGGCAAGCGTGACGCTCGCCGGTGAGGAGCTCCGCAGGGAGCTGGCGGCGGCCGGCGGAGCCAGTGTCGAATTCGACGTGCTCGTGCCGATCGTGGCCTCCCGGTCTCATTACTGGGCGTCGGACCTCGACCGTGAGCGCGAGGAAGCGCGCGAACGAGTGGACGCGTCGCTCGCCTGGGCCGCCGAGCACGGTTTCGCGGCGAAAGGGGAGGTCGGGGACGCCGATCCGCTGCTGGCGATCGAGGACGAGCTTCGTGATTTCGGTGCCGACGAGGTCATCGTCGTCACGCATGCTGGGGAGCGCAAGAGCTGGCTTGCCAACCGTATGCTCGGCCACCTGGCGAGAGAGCTGGACGTCCCCGTGCGCGAGATCGCGCTCGGGGACGTCCAAGACCGCTCAGCGCCCCCGTCCCCTGCGGAATAGGATCGGTGAGCCATGGGGAACGACCCGGGGCGCCTTCGTCATCGCCTCGTCCTTGCCCTCGTCGCGGCCCTCCTGGTCGGCGTGGGGGGCGTGGTCGGGATCGCCGCGAACGGCGGCACGCAGACCACGGCGCGGACGGTCACCGCGACAACCGCTCCGGTTGCGACCGCGCCGGTCGATCCCCACGTCGCTGCAGGCGCGCATGACTTCGTGCAGTTCGCCTGCGCCCAGTGCCACGGCGACCGGGGCCGCGGCGGCGTCTCGCCCGCGGTGCCCGCACTCACCTCGGTCGCCAAGGCGCTGACACCGGCGGAGTTGCGGTCGATCATCGATCACGGGCTTGGCGAGTCGAGCAACCCGACCCAGCCGTACATGCCGGTCTGGGGCGCCGTCATCTCCACGACGCAGGTCTCGGATCTGATCGCGTACCTCCGTGCCGGGCTGCCCGCGGTACCGACCGCGGAGCCGCCGGCGATCCCCCAGGGCCAGGGAGCCGCCGTCGAGGGAGGGGTGCTCTACGTACGCTACGGCTGCGTCAACTGTCACGGCCCGAACGGGCTCGGCGGGGTACCCAACCCGCAGTCCCCCGACAAGACGATCCCGCCGCTCTCGGGCCAGGACTTCCGCAAGGAGTTCAACACAGACGCGAAGATCATCGCGGTGATCCGCTCGGGCAGCGTGATCGGGAAGGCGCCGATCGTGAGCATGCCGCACTGGGGCGGGATCATCCCCGAGGACCAGCTGCGGGCGCTCGTGGCCTACATAACGACGCTCAAGTAAGCGGCCACTACCCCATGGGTCGGCCGTCGGCCGCACCCGCCACCGGACGAGATTTGGCTACATCGACCGCTCGCAGCTCCAAGACGCACGTCAACCGGATCCTCTCCTAGCCCAATCTGCACGACGCCCGCTCGCAGTGGCCGCGTGACCCCTCGATGAACCCCTTCGGGTTCTCGAGGCCCCAGGCCTTGACCAACTCGGCGCCGACGAACGGCGGGACGAACATCGCGTGCTTGAACGACAGCCGGCGCCCGTCGGAGAGCCCGATCTCGCCAGGAGCGACCTCCTGCATCGCGACATCGAAGATGCCTTCAATCTTCAGCCGCTTGAAGAACATCCGAGCGGCGGTCTCTTCGCCGCCAGCGCTCGCTCCCTGCAGGAACGTCCGGGGCGGGGGCGGGGACGGCTTAAGCTTGCGGCTCCGTCGATTGCTAGGAGTGGTTGATGCGAGTCGGAGTGCTGACCGGCGGTGGCGACTGCCCGGGGCTCAATGCCGTTATCAGGGCCGTGGTCCGCAGAGGCGAAGTCGAGCACGGCGATACCTTCGTCGGATTCCGTGACGGCTGGAAGGGCCTGACCGAGAACCTCACCCGCCCGCTTGACGTTGAGCGCTGTCGCGGCATCCTGCCCAGGGGCGGAACCATTCTGGGTACGTCGCGCACCAACCCGTACAAGATCGAAGGCGGCGGCGAGGCCGTCAGAGAGACGCTGAGGACGAACGACATCGACGTTCTCATCGCCATCGGGGGCGACGACACCCTGGGCGTCGCGCACAGGCTCTCCCAGGAGGGCGTGCGGGTCGTCGGAGTTCCGAAGACGATCGACAACGACTTGTCGGCCACTGACGTCACGTTCGGTTTTCACACCGCCGTGCAGATCGCGACCGACGCCATCGACCGTCTGCACACGACGGCCGAGTCGCACGACCGCGTGTTCGTCTGCGAGGTGATGGGCCGCCACGCCGGTTGGATCGCGATGTACGCGGGTATGGCCGGCGGTGCCGCCGAGATCCTCGTCCCCGAGCAGCCGTTCGACATTGACGAGGTCGCGGCCAAGATCAAGCAGCGTCACAGCAAGGGTCGCTACGCGTCGATCGTCGTCGTCGCCGAGGGTGCCGTAGCGAAGGAAGGCACCCTCTCCGTTGCCAGCGGCAAGGTCGACGCCTTCGGTCACGCGCAACTCGGTGGCATCGGCCAGGTGGTGGCCGACGCACTCGAAGCGCGCACGGGCTACGACACGCGTGTGACCGTACTGGGTCACATCCAGCGCGGCGGAACGCCGACCGCGTATGACCGCGTGCTGGCCACCCGCTTCGGGTTGCGGGCCATCGGCGCCGTGCACGAGCAGGCCTTCGGCACGATGGTTGCCCTCAAGGGTGATGTCATCGATCTCGTTCCGCTCGGCGAGGCCGTCGCCGAGCTCAAGTCCGTCGGTCGCGGCTTTCTCGACGAAGCGGCGGTCTTCTTCGGCTAACCGGCCGCCAAAGGCCGGAGCTGTTTGTGTAAAGCGGGGGCCTGCGCTACGACGGCGGCCCGGGCTTCCGCGCCGGCCACTACCAGGCCGAGATCGAGCATCTCGGGGTCGCCCGCTCCCGCGCCCATCACTGCGAGCCCGCGGCCAACGGCTGCGTCGAGAAGTTCCTCCAGACGCTCAACGAACAGGTGCTCTGGATCGAGCGCTTCGACACCCTCGAACAGCTCCGCGCCCGCATCCACCGGTTCGCGCGCGACGTCAACGAGCGCTGGCTGCTCGAACGCCACGGCTACCGCACCCGCGCCAGGCCCGCGAGCGCTTCGTCAGACTGCCATGGCATGACGCCATGAGGGCCGCGATCGCGGGAATGGCCCGGGTGGACTCGAACCGGCGACGTCCTGGGTGTGATCCAGGATGCCGTAAGCGCTGAGTTTGGGAGGCGTTCAGGCGGAGAGGTCGGCGGCGCGGGGGATCACGTCGCGGCCGAGCCGTTGCACGAACGTGAGGGGCTGGTCGGTGAGGGTGTGGGGTGCGTAAACCGGGTCGGGCTCACGCGGCCGCGTCATCCCGGGCTGCGCCGGTGGCGCTCGTTCGCAGGCGTTACGCAGCGACTGATCCACTCGTGCGCTCCACTGGCACTCGCCGCGCTGCGTCTAGAGGCTGACCCGGTCACTCGCCGCGAGGCATCAAGGCGTCGAAGACCCGCAACGCTCCGCGCTTCAGCGCCGTGGTGCCCGCTCGCGCGACCGCCGCCGGGGCCGAGGCCGCACCGGACGGCTCGAACTCGAGCAGGTCGCCTTCCGCCAGCGTGCCGACCTTGGCGACGTTGGCGTACACCCCGAGGCAGTGGTCAGCGTGAGCATTGATCGTCCGCAGGACGTTGGGGTCGGCTGGCAGGTCGCCCTGCTGGCGCGTCGGGATCGAGCAGCGCAGATCGGGAATCTCGACGTCGAAGATCACATCCGGTGCGCGGACCCGTCCCCCGCACCAGCCGAACTCCACGAGCTCGGCGCCGTCACGGTCGATCAGCACGTTAGGCCTGAAGCGACGGACGTCAAACTGCGAACGGGGCGAGCGCTCGGCCAGCGCGCGCAGGCTCGCTCGCGTCAACAGAAGGATCGGGTAGGCGTCGTACAGCGCCCCGACCGGGGTGGCATAGCGGGCCAGCTCGGCGAGCTTGCGCACCGGGAACATCGAGAAATCGGGGAGTGGCTCGCCGTCGGGGATGGTGAACTGGCGGCGAATGTCGGCCTTGGTGGCCTGCGGTGTCCGGTAGCGCCGCTTCTCCGAGAGCGCCGGGAGCGACTCAAGCCGCGCCGGTTTCCCGATCAGCTCTGACAGCCGGTCGTGGATCGCCGGATCGGAGCTGGAGACCTCACTCCCGTCCGGAAAGGTGACGATCACATCGAGCACGTCCCCAGGCCCGGCCGACCGGTCCGCGGGATCCTCCGCGAACCGGGCGCTGCACTGCAGCAGAACGGGCCAACGACGCGCGGTTGTGAACGCGTCGAGCTCCGCGTCGCGCACAGCCCACATCCTGTCGGCATGCAGCCCGCGCGCCGCGATCGCCGACTGTGCCAGACGTTCCCCGCCCATCGACTTGACCGGGTACCGCCAGATCTCGGCGACGCTGCCGGCGACGCTCATCGCGTCGGCGAGTCTACGCCGACGGGCGCCCCGAGCCTCGGCGTCGAGTCCCGCCACACGCTCCTCGTCGGAGGCGAACAGGTGCCGGCCCCGCGAGGCCTTCCCTCGTCTGCGCGCATACCGGCGAGGCGGCACCTGCTTCGCCTGTGCGAGCAGGAGCCAGCGGCCGCGCCCACGGCGTGCGCGCTAGGGACGACCAGCAGAAGCGCCACTCCGCTGGACGCGTTGGATCCGCTGCATAGGCAACGGGTGCACGCGCGCGAACTCCCATTGGGACGGAGCTCGCTGTCGCAACGAGGCAAGGGCAGCACGCCGCTCGCCGCCGCGCAGACCGCTCCTCCCAGGCGATACCGGGTAAGCCGTGGACATGACGATCTCGCCGCTGAACGCCCTCGCCGCACGGCTTGAGTCGGTCGAGGCGCTCGACGGTCCGGGGCGAACGCTCGGTCGCACGGTCCGAGCGTTGATTCCGCATGGCGCTCCCAAGGACGCGCTGAGCGGCGCGTGGCTCGGTCACGCCGTGCACCCGATCATGACCGATATCCCGATCGGCGCATGGACGAGCTCGGTCCTTCTGGACTGGATGGGCGGGAAGGACAGCCGATCCGCCTCGGATCGACTGATCGTGGCCGGCGTCCTCGCCGCGGGGTTGACCGTCGCCACCGGCTGGTCGGACTGGGCCGACGTGGAGGAGCGTGACGCCGCGGTGCGTCGTGCCGGCCTCGTTCACGCCGGCGCAAATGCGACGGCTACCGCGCTGATGCTCGGCTCCTACCTCGCGCGCCGGCGGGGCGCGCGCGGGCGCGGCAAGCTGCTCTCGCTCGCCGGCTCGGCCGCGCTGGGCGCAGGCGGCTGGCTGGGCGGGCACCTGAGCTACACGCTGGGCGCCGGGGTCACGGCGAGCGCGCCCGCGGCTCGGATGCAGGCGACGACGGCCACCGAGTCCGCCTGAGCGCCGGCGCGGTCGCGAAGACCGATCCGGCCACGCATCCCGCGACGCGGCAAGAATCCCCGTGGATCGGGGCCCGGTCACCAGGAACGGGGTGGGCTACCGTGCGGAAGTGGGATCCCGGCGCGTTCCGGCCTACGTGCGCCACGCGCATAGCGACAGCGCGGGAGTTGATCCGGCGCGACCGCTCCTCGTCGCGCTGAGCGCAAGCGGGGTCGCTTTGCTCGTGGTCGCCGAGCCGCCGCTCCTTGTGCCCATGCAGGCACCGCGCGCGGGGCGACCGCCGATCGGCGGTGAGATCAGCGAGCTGGTCCTCCGACTCGCGCGCGAGAACCGCCGCTGGGGCTACCAGCGGATCGCGGGCGAGCTCCGTGCGCTCGGGTTCAGCGTCGCGACCACGACGATCCGCGAGCTCCTGCGCGAAGAGGCCTCGGACCCGCTGGCCAGAGAGCCGGCGTTTCCTGGCGCGAGTTCATCCGCGCCCAGGCGGCGAGCATGCTCGCGTGTGACTTCTTCACCGTCGACACCGTCTTCGCGACACGGCTGTACGTCCTGTTCTTCATCGAGCTGGGTAGCCGCAGGGTCCACGTCGCGGGCTGCACCCAGCATCCGAGCGACGCCTGGGTCGCGCAGCAGGCGCGCCAGCTGTCGTGGTCGCTCACCGACCGACCCTCACTGCCACGCTTCCTGATCCACGATCGCGACTCGAAGTTCACCGGCGCCTTCGACGAGATCTTCCGCAGCGAGGCGATAGAGATCGTCCGAACACCGATCCGGGCTCCGCAGGCGAACGCATTTGCCGAGCGCTTCGTCGGCATCGTGCGGCGCGAGTGCCTGGACTGGATCCTGATCGCGGGCCGTCGCCAGCTCGAGCGCGTCCTGCACACCTACGTCGATCACTACAACGGCCATCGTCCGCATCGTGGCCTGGGACTCGTGGCGCCACAGCCGCGACCCGCTCTCCGCCTCGCCGTTCCCGCCGATCCGCTCCGGATTCGCCGCCGGGATCGACTCGGTGGACTCATTCACGAGTACAGCGCGGCCGCGTGAGCCCGACCGGGTTTACGCACCCCACACGCGCGCGTGCACGGGCAGGGGCAGGCCCCGACGACTGGCGCGGGCGCGTGCGCGGCCTTGCCGCTGAGGCTCGTCGCGGAGCGCAAGCAGGCCTTGACAGTTTAGTGAGTGCACGCTAGGCTCGGCTTAGTTAGTAGTCACTAAATTAGCTGGAGGACGAGATGTTTGCCACGAAGACCGCCGCCGAGACCCGCGACCGCCGCTGGTGGACGCTCGTCGTGCTGTGCCTGAGCGTGTTCCTCGTCGTCGTCGACAACACGATCGTCAACACCGCGCTGCCGACCCTCGCCGAGGACCTCGATGCTGGGACGAGCCAGCTGCAGTGGATCGTCGACGCCTACACGCTCGCCGTCGCCGGTCTGCTGCTGATCGGCGGCGCGCTCGGCGACCGCTACGGCCGTCACCGCCTGCTCGCCGGCGGCCTCTCTGTCCTCGGCCTTGGCGCCGGGCTCGCGGCGTTCTCCACGAACGCCACTGAGCTGATCGCGATGCGGGCTCTGATGGGCGCCGGCTCGGCGGCGATCATGCCCGCCACCCTCTCGATCCTGACCGACGTGTTCGACAACCCGAGCGAGCGCGTCAAGGCGATCGGCATCTGGTCGGGCATCAGCGGGCTCGGCGTCGCCGTCGGCCCCACGCTCAGCGGCTGGCTGCTCGAGCACTTCGACTGGAGCTCGGTCTTCCTCGTCCACGTGCCGATCGTGATCGGCGCCCTGATCGCCGGCCGCGCGCTCGTCCCCGCCTCGCGCGCCGACCGCACGCCGCGACTCGACCCGCTGGGGGCCGTCCTCTCCCTGGCCGGCCTCGTGGCCCTCACCTACGGCCTCATCGAGGCCCCCGGGCGCGGCTGGATGTCCGTCGCCACGCTCGGCATCCTCGGCGCCGCGGTCACGCTGCTCGCCGCGTTCGCCGCCTGGGAGCTTCGGCGCGAGGACCCGATGGTCCCGCTGCAGGTGTTCCGCAACGGCCGCTTCACCGCCGCCTCGGCGTCGGTGACGCTGGTCTTCTTCAGCCTCTTCGGAGCGCTGTTCCTGCTTACGCAGATCCTGCAGTTCGTGCGCGACTACTCGCCCCTGCAGGCCGGCGCCTCAGCGCTGCCGTTCGCGTTCGCGGTGGGGATCACCTCGCCGATCGCCGCGATCCTCTCCAAGAAGCGCGGCAGCGCGAAGGTCCCCGTCGCCACCGGCCTCGGCCTAATGGCCGCCGGCCTCGCGATCATGGCCAACTCGACGGCCGGCTCGGGCTGGTGGCACTACATCTTCGCCACCGTCCTGATGGGGGCCGGCATGGGCTTCGCGATGGCGCCGGCGACCGACTCGATCATGGGCGCGCTGCCCGCCGCCCAGGCCGGCGTCGGATCCGCCGTGAACGACACCACGCGCGAGATCGGCGGGGTCCTCGGCGTCGCCGTCATGGGCAGCGTCGCCAGCTCCGTCTACGCGCATCGCATCGGCGACGCGGTCTCCTCGCTCCCGCACGGCGCAAGCGAGAGCGCACGCTCGTCACTCGGCGGCGCGCTGACGGTCGCCCACCACATGGGCGGGCCCACGGGCAACCACGTCGCCGACGCCGCCCGCGAGGCGTTCGTCGCCGGCGCGAGCAAGGGCCTGCTCGTCGCGATCGTCGCCGCCGCGCTCGGCGCGCTGCTGGCGCTGCGCTACCTGCCGGCACGCAACACCGAGCCCGAGCCCGCGCGCACGAGCCAGAGCCCGGTCGCGGTGACGGCCTGAAGCGAGCGCTCACCCAACAGCCCCGTGCCGGCGACATCCTGCCGCCGGCATCGCTCGAACTCGAAGGCATCCAGGCCCGGGGGCCGCCGCATACGGCGGCCCCCGGGTCCTGGTTGGCTTGGTGAAGGCGCAGCGCGGGCGTGCGCGCCCTGCGCACGGCGAGATAGCACGCGAGCGTTCCTGGCATGGCTGCGGCAAGTTGACGGCGCTCGAGGAGGCGACCCCACCGATCTCTGGAACGACGTTGCCAGCCTCGACAGCGCCCCGACGAACGCGGCTGCCGCCGCCATTTCGTCCCAGGGCGAATGACTCGCCTCAGTGCGTGCCGCGGGCCACAGTCAGAGTGGCCCACGGGAGCAAGCAGACGGTGCGAGCGAGGTTCACATGGATCGGTGGCATCGAGGCGACCAGGAGTCGGAGGACATGCTCTGCGGCCTGAAACACCCCGACCCCAGCGGAACCCTCGATCCCCGACTTCGGCCTCGAGATTGAGCAGTGACCGTCGAGGCTGTCGCGCAACGAGGCGATCGGGCCGCGTCCGGTTCCGGCAGGCCCCGTTCGCCTCCCTGGCGTAGCTCACGCACGACACACGAGGACAGACGATGACCACCACGCCGGACCTGGTAAAGAGCCTGTACGAGCGCTGGGGCGCGGCGTTCGCCGCCGAGCCCGAGATGCCTCTCGACCAGTGGCGGGCCATGATCGAGGAGTGGCCGCAGATCACGGCCGAGCCCGGCGGCGTCGACTACGTCGAGGTCGAGGCAGGCGGCATTCCGGCCATGTGGATCACGCCCAAGGCGGCCGCCGAGGACCGGGTCATCCTCTCGATGCACGGTGGCGGCTTCGTGACCGGTTCGATGTACACGCACCGCAAGCTGTTCGGCCACCTGGCCAAGGCCGTCGGCGCCCGCGGCCTGGTGGTCGATTACCGCCGGCCCCCGAGCACATCCATCCGGCACCCGTCGAGGACGTGGTGTCCGCGTACCGGTGGCTGCTCGACCAGGGGATCGAGGCGACGCATGTGGCCTTCACGGGCGACTCCGCCGGCGGCGGGATGGTCGTCACGGCCATGTTGCTGGCCCGCGACCGCGGACTGCCGCTGCCCGCAGCGGGCATGCCCCTCTCCCCGTGGTTCGACTTCGAGGCGACCGGTGCGTCGCAGGAGACCAATGCCGGCACCGACGCCCTGCTGAACGCGAAGTTCGGCCGAGTCCTGGCGGGCATGTTCCTGGGTGACTCCGGCGACCCGCGCGACCCGTACGTCAACCCCCTTTATGGGGAGCTCGTCGGCCTGCCGGCCCTCTACCTCCAGGTCTCGGACGCGGAGACCCTTCTCGACGACAGTCGCGCGTTCGCCGAGCGGGCGCGGGAGGCCGGCGTCGACGTGCGCCTCGACATCTTCCCCGGCCACCAGCACACGTTCCAGATGGCCGCCGGCCGCTCTCCGGACGCCGACGACGCGATCCGGCGCCTCGCCGACTGGGTCCGTCCCTACCTGGGCCTGTGAGCACCGCCATGCGCAAGCTGATCGAATCCACGCTCGTCTCGCTCGGCGGGGTCGTCGAGTCGCCGGAACTCTGGGCGCCCCTCGATGACGAGGCCACGCAGCTGGCCGTGGAGGAACTGGGCACCTACGAAGCCTTCGTCATGGGCCGCGTGACCTAGGAGCGCTTCCGGGCGAACTGGGCCCCGTCAGCGGCAATCCCTACGTCGACCGGATCAACGCCATGCCCAAGTACGTCGCCTCCCGGTCGCTCACGGAGCTGACTTGGAACGCCACCCTCCTCGGGCCAGACATCGTCGGCGCCATCGAGCGGCTGAAGGCCCAACCAGGGAAGGATCTCATCAAGTACGGCACCAGCCGCCTCGACGCCACGCTCCTGCGGGCGCACCTCGTGGACGAGCTGCGCCTGTGGATCATGCCCGTCGTGGTTGGCACCGGCCGGCACCTGTTCGAGGACCTCGACAGCTCGTTGCCCGACCTCACCCTGACCGACGTCCGCAAGCTCGCCGACAGCTCGGCCATCCTCATCTACGTACCCGGCTAACGGGCGGTCAGGCGCGGGCGCGGTGGGCGACTGGGCTACGCCTTGAGCTCTTGCATGCGGCGCGAGCGCGTCGATCGCGCGATCGACGAGCTCGAGGAGATCGCCGTTGCCGTTGTCGCTGTGCCACGCGTCGATGGCGGTGATGATCGCGGCGAGGGAGACCGTCGGTGACGGCGTCCGGGCTCGACCGACCTCCGGCAGAATCGCGCGTGTGACCGACGGCGACTCGATCGCACGCGACTATGACCGGATCGCCGAGAGCTACGTCCGCGAGATCAGCGGAGAATTGACAGGCAAGCCGCTGGACCGAGCCCTGCTGGGATACGTCGCCAACAGGGGTCGGTTTCGCCTTCGAAGACCGCGAATGCTGCGCCCTGGGGGTCGGAGATCACCGCGTCGCGCCCGCGGGCTGGATCACCGCGTGATCCTCGGTCAGGCTTGCGATGGACTTCCGAAAGTCATTCGCTCGGTAGAAAGCGGTCCAGCGCGGCGGCGACGAGGTCGGGCTGCTCGAGGGTCTGCATGTGCGGTGTGCCGGGGAGCTGCTCGAACATCGAGCCGGGGATGCGCTCGTGGACGGCGGTCATGATCTCGGGAGTGGTCGAGGCGTCGAGCTCGCCAACGAGCACGAGCGTGCGCGCCGCGAAGTCGGCGAGCTTGCCCTTGACGTCGAGGCCCTTGAACGACCGCCACGCCGCCGCCCAATCGACCGCAGTGCCGTGCAGCACGCGCTCGCGCGCATAGCGAACGCCCCACGGATCGGTGGCCAACGCCGCCGGGGTGAACCAACGCGTCAGCGACGGCACCACCTGTGCCGCCATACCGTCGACCTCCCCTGAGCGCGCTCGGGCCTCGAAGGTGGTGAACGGGTCGTCGGTTGTCGCCAGCAGCGCCAACGACGCGAAACGCTCTGGGTAGGCCACGGCCGCGGTCTGCGCGATTGCGCCGCCGTAGGAGAGGCCGACCACGTGCGCGCGGTCGAGCCCCAGTGCGTCGAGGACGCTCACGAGATCGGTGGCCGTGTCATCCATCGTGAACGGCACCGGCGAGCTCGCGGCGCTGCCGTGGCCACGGACGTCGTAGGCAAAGACACGCCGGCCTTGGGCGAGGGCGACCATCACGGTCTCCCACATCCGCCAGTCCAGGCCCAGGGCATGGACGAGCAGCACCGGCGGGCCAGCCGTGCCGACGTTGGCAACGACCGTCTGGTGATCGCGCAGCGCCACGCGACGCAGCTGCGGCGGCCGTGCGATGCCGGCCTCCGATGCAACCTCGTCGACGATGGCGGCCGCGTTGAGCGCTCGGGGAAAGCCGGCATACAGCGCGACGTGCTCGCACAGCGCCAGCAGCTCAGACGGCGCGACCCCGAGCCGCAGTGCCGCGTTCACGTGCGACGCCAGCTGGCGGTCGGCCCCGCCCGAGGCCGCAACGATCGCGATAGTCGCCAGTTCGCGCTGGATACGGCCAAGCTCCGGCCGCGACAGAGGACCGGCGAACGCGACGTCAATCACCGTCTCGTACAGCTGCGGAGCCCGGAGCCTTACTTCGGCCAGCGCCTCCTCGGGCGCGACGCCCATCAGCGCCACGTACTCGCGAACGCCGCGATCAACAGCGTCCGCGCCGTGATCGGCTCGGTACTCATCATGGGACGGCATGGACCTCACGTTCCTCTCGCGTCTCGTGGTCACCGGACCGCCGCGCCGCGTGCTGTGTTCGACCCCAGCCACGGCCGGAGAACCCGCGTCAGCGCCGGGAGCACGACCCACGTGAGCGCCGACACCATCAGCGTGCTCAGCAGCAGCGTTCGCAGCGGCAGCGGCCACGACGCGATCGCTGGACCGAGCACGGCGAGGATCAGCGTGATCATGCCGTACGCGCCAAGCCAGGTGACCGCCGCGATCTTGTGGCGAGGCGGCGCGGGGTTTGGGGCCTTCGTGTGAGCGGACATTTGTGCCTCCAGTGGTCTCGCCGTTCGTCGTCAGCACGCTGACGTCTCCGCCGTCAGATGTCCAATATCTTGTCAATCTATCGGTAAGTCGCAATTGTTATCATCATCTGCGAGCCTTCCTGCGTGATCACATCGCGGCAGCTCGAGTACTTCCGCGCGGTCGCCCGCGAGCTGCATTTCACGCGGGCCGCCGCGTCGCTGCGGATCGCCCAGCCCGCGCTCTCTCAGCACATCCGCAAGCTCGAGCGCCAGCTCGGTCTGACGCTCTTCGAGCGCGACAGGCACAGCGTCGAGCTGACGCCCGCCGGCGCAACGCTGCTCGATCACGCCGAGCGAGTCCTCGCCGACGTCGCGGCGGTCGAAGATGAGATGCGCGACTGGGCCGGCGGCATCCGCGGGCGCATCCGCGTGGGCACCGCCCGCGGGGTCGCGACGCAGCTGGCCAGCATGCTCGCCGGCTTCTGCGACGCCCACCCGGCGGTCGACGTCGATCTGCAGGAGGAGACCACCGACGAGATGCTTGCCGACCTCCACGCCGGCAGGCTCGACGTAGCGACCCCCGCCGCCCTTCCCCCGCTCCGCGACGCACGGCTGGCGACCCATCCGCTCGGCACCGAGCCGCTCGTGCTCGTGACGTCCAAGGTCGGGCCTTTTCCGAACCGCCGACGGCTTCCCATTACGGCGCTCGAGGGCGCCGACCTCGCGCTCTACGGCCCCGGATCGGCCGTACGCGGGATCATCGTCTCGGCACTTGCGACGGCGGGCGTCGCGCCACGGATGCGCTTTCAGACCCGCGAGTACAGCACCGCACGCATCCTCGCCAGCGCCGGCCTGGCCGTCGCGATCCTCCCGCGCTCGATCGCCGAGGAACCCGGGCACCCAGTCCGCGTCATCCGCCTCGACCCCGAGCCCACCTGGACGCCGTCGCTGGCCTGGTCGGCGCAACGGCGACCCGCGCCCGCGCTCGCCGCGTTCCTCGACTTCGCGATGGCCGAGCCGCGCGCATGACGCGCCGGCTGCCCCGTTCGTCGAGGAGTGGCGGTCGTCACCTGCGCTCCCGCTACTCCTCCGAGGCCGGCGTTTCGACAGGAGCGGGGTTCCCAGGACGTGGGTCGGCGCACGCTAGCCCTCGAACAACAGCAGGGGCTTGCCCCCGTGGCCCGGTGTCTCGGCGAGGCGCACGGCGTCGGCGAACTCTTCGGGCGGGAGCGGCCGGCCCTCGGGGATCTCGATGCTCCCGCCGGCGACGAGCTCGAACGTCTGCGAAAGCGCGGCACCAAGCCGGTCCTGGGGGTGGTGGCGAACCAGCGGTACAACCAGAACCCGCGCGCCCGCTTGGTTCCGTAGATCAGCTCGCTGACCGGCGGCGGGATCGCGAGGTGCTCGCCGTCGGGCTGGCGGTGTGTCGAGAGGGCGCCGCACCTGAGACCGGTGGCGGTCACCAAACTCATCGCTCCCTGCGACACGCTTGCGTTCACACGACAGAGCAGCGCCGCAGCCCGCGGCACGTGACCCAAGACCCAAGACTCCTGCTCTTCGAGCAGCGAACGTTTCGAAGCCGGGCGGCGCCGCGCCCGCGGTCGGAGAGGATCGCAGGGTGGATTCCCCGGGCGAGGTCGCGCAGGTCGCGCATCGCCACCTCGAGGTACTCCGCGGCCGCGTCGAGCAGGGCGCCCGCGGCCTCGGGGTCGCGCCGGAGGCGCAGACGCGCGGTGCGCAGGGCGACGGCCAGCGCGACGAGCTGTTGCTGTGGCACCGTCGTGGAGGTCGCGCTCGATGCGCCGCCTGGCTGCGTCAGCGCCCTCGACGATGCGCGCGCGTGTGGCGCGCAGTTCCTGCACCCTGGCGCGCAACGCCGCGTCGAGCCGCTCGTTCTCGAGCGCCAGTGCGGCCCCGGCGCCGACCGCCCACACAAGCTCGCGTTCATCGGCGACCGACGATGCGTGCACGAGAGCGGGTCAGCGCGGTTCGCGCTCGGATACGCCGCCATAGACGGCGATACGCTCCATGCGCCACCGGAACGGCTCCAGTGTGAGGAGTGTCTATGGAACCTCACCCCTACGGGCAAGCGTTGGCAGATCGCGATCTCGACCGGCTGGTTGCGCTGCTCGCGGATGACGTGGTCTTCCACACGCCGGATATCGCCAAGCCGGGGTTTCAGGGTCGCGACGCGGTCGCAACGGTGCTCGCGATGCTCGTCGACGTGGTCACGGACGTCGTGTACACGCACGAAGTTGGCGACGAGGGCACGCGCATCCTCGTCAACGACGGGCGGGTGCTCGGCAGGCCGATCAAGGCGACGACGGTGCTCGGATTCGATGCGGAGGGCAAGATCCGCGAGATCTGGGTGATGGCCCGTCCGCTCACCGCGGTCGTCGCGTTCGTCGAGGCGATCGGACCGCGACTCGCCGAGCGCCGGGGACCGGGTCTTGGTGCGGTCGTCCGCGCGCTGTCCAAGCCGCTCGTGTGGTTGGCAGCCGTTGCGGAGCAGGTGGGGTCGCGCCTGATTTCGGCACTCAACCGCTCGACCGCGTAAGAGGGTGTACGCGGCTACGCCGATGGCGACAACTTCGCGCTGCCGATCGTCGCCCGCGTGATCGCGGCAACCGCGACCTGATGCGGGCGGCTAGATTCGGCGCGATGGCCGACGGGGAGCCTGAGCGGTTGGAGCCGACGGTCGAGGTCGCCGAGCGGCTGGCACGACTCGGTGAGCGAAGCCTGGTTTGGCCGGAGGTCTGTCGGCGAGCCGGCGTGGAACATGAGCTGGCGGACCGCCTCTGGCGGGCGCTCGGGTTCCCGGACGTGCCCGAGGATGAGCCCGCCTACACCGAGGAGGATGTGCAAGCGCTGCGCATCGCCGGGGAGGGGTTCGATGGGCTGACCGGTGCCGACCGGGCGCGCGCCGTCGAACTGCTGGTCGGGGAGGCGCGGGTCGTGAGCGCGCATCTCACCTCGATCGCCGAGACCGAGGTCGACGCGATCGCGGAGCTCTCGGCGCTCGGGCTGCGCCGGCGCGCTCTCAGCGAAGCGCTCGAGCGCGGGCTCGAGCGCTCCGAGCTCGGCTGGCTGATCTTTTACGCGCTGCGTCGCCGGCTCGATGAGGCGCTGCGGCGGCGGGCAGGAGCGGAGATTGGCGAGCAGCCGGTCCTCGCTGTGGGATTCGTCGATCTCGTCGCCTTCACGCGCGCGAGCGCCGGTTTGGAGGAGGATGCGTTCGCAGGGCTGCTCGATCGCTTCGAGATGCTCACCTCCGACCTCGTCACTGAGGCGGGCGGCCGGGTCGTGAAGCTGATCGGCGATGAAGCGATGCTCGTCTGCCCCACACCGGCCGGGGCGGCGCGCGCGGCGCTGGAGATCCTCGCCGCGACCGGATTGCTCGAACTTCCTCCCGCTCGCGCCGGCCTCGCCTTCGGACCGCTGCTCGCGCGCCGCGGCGACTACTTCGGGCCGGCCGCGAACCTCGCCAGTCGGTTGATCGCCGGCGCGCAGCCGGGGACCGTCGTGGTCGACCGGCGCCTCGCGGAGGCCCTCCGCGCCGATGCCACCTTCTCGCTCACCGAACTCGGGCGGCGCACGGTCAAGAACGTCGGCGAGATCGAGCTGTTCCGTGTGTCAAGCGTCGACCCCGCGTAGCGGCGGGTCGAGACGCGGGTGCGCTCGGCCCGCCGCTTGCTCTTCGTCAGCCGATCTTCAGGCTGTCGGCGACCTGGCTGCCGTGGTCGGTCGCGACCGCCTTCAGGAAGCCGGGCACGGAGGGCTGCGCTTGATCAGGCTCGTGCGCGTCGGCGGGCCGGGCTGCGGGGCGTAGCTGACGTTCGGGGCGATGCCGCGCAGGTCGACGGTGCCGAGGTTCTGCTTGGCGGCCAGGATGCCGGCGCGGGTCAGGTTGCCGCTCTGGATCGCCTTGCGCGCCGACCCGGGGGGCGCCGCCTCGGCGAAGGCGTGCCACGCAACTGCCAGCCGCGCTTCCGAATCACCCAGGTGGTAGGACCGCCTCTCGCGCCGGGCGCCGTGGGGGAACCTCGCGCCTTGCGCGACGGGATTTTGGGACTCTGTTTGGGACTTCGCGGACTGCGCTGGCACCTAGCCGCTACGCGTACGGCCGCTGCAAGATCCGCGAAAGTGTCGGCTTAGCAGGTGCTTCGCCGAATGGCGAGACCCGGACTCGAACCGGGGACACCACGATTTTCAGTCGTGTGCTCTACCAACTGAGCTATCTCGCCGAGGGTGGATCAGGGTAGCGCGGCGCTGACGCTACCGTGGCGGCGGTGCCCCGCCGCCACGCCCCGCTGCTGGCCGCCGCGGTCGCGCTCGTCGCGGCGGTGGTGGCGCTTGTGCTCATCCTCGCGCTGCGCGGCGGCGACGAGAGGCCGCGCTCGCCGGCGCGCAGCGAGCCGCTCGCCTACGTCCCCGCCGGCGGCGACGTCATCTTCGACGTCGATACCCGCGAGCCGCTGCTGGCGCTCGCGGTCGAGGACCTTGCGCCGCGGATCACGCACGGAGCGATCAGCGCCGAGCAGGTCCACCCGCTGCTCGGCGGGCGTGCGGCCATCGCGCTCGCAGGCGGCGAGTCGTGGCTGGCCTTCGCGACCGACCAGCCCGCACCGCGCCCGAAGCAGGGCGCGGCCGCGGCGGCGCGCGATGGAGTGGTCGCCATCGCTCCCAGCGCCGCGGCGCTGCGGCGATCGCTCGCGGGCGCGAGACAGCCCGCCGCCCGCTACGCGCGCGCGACCTTCGACAAGCGCTTCGCCGGCCTGCCGCGCGGGGCGAGCGCGCGCGTCGCCTTCGACCCGCAGGCGCTGCTCAGGCAGCAGGCGCCGCAGATCGCGGGCACACGCTGGGCGCGCTCGCTGAACGACGGCGCCGCGGTGCTGACGACGAGCGCCAGCGAGCTGCGGATCCCGTTTCGCATCACCGCCGACCCCGTCGGCCTGAGGCCCGACGACCTGCCGATCGCAACCGGCGCCGCGCCGCCGCAAGCCCGCGGCAACGCGCCGCTGACGATCGGCGTCCGCGACCCGGCGCACACGCTCGCCTTCGCGCGCGCCGCCGGGCTGCTGCCCGTGCTCGACACGCTCGACAAGCTTCCGGGCCTCGTGCGCCCCAACCTCGACGACCTCGGTCCGAACGGGACGATCACGAGCGCCGGGCTCGGCCTCTCGCGGATCACGCTGCGCACCGAGCCGCCCGACCCGGGCGACTGGTCGACCAAGCTGCGCCTGATCGACACGATCGGGAGCATCGCAAGCGAGGTCGGCGGCGCGGGCTTCGGGATCGACCACAAGAACGGCGAGTACGCCTTCAGCCAGGACGGCGAGGTCGTCGCGCGCGTCGCCGTCTACGGCCGCGTGCTCGTGCTCTCCAATGACCCCGCGGCCAACCTCGAGGCCGCCGCGGCCGCGCCGGCGGCGCCCACGCCTCCGGGCGCCGCCGGCGCGCTCACCGCGCGCCTGCGTTCGAGCGTCCTGGCCACCCAGATCCCGGCACTCGTCCGCGACCGCCTGGGCGACGTCACCGCGTGGGCCCGTGCCGAGCTCACCGGCGTCACCGGCGAGCTGCGGTTGGCGTTGCGCTGACGTCCCAGCTCTTCAGCAGCGGCAGCGGGTCGATGGGGTGCGAGCTCCCATCGACCCGCCATCCGCCCTCCCAAACCTCGAAGTGCAGATGTGGGCCCGTGGCATCGCCCGTCGCGCCGACGTTGCACAGCTGCACGCCGGCCTGGACGATCTGCTCGGGCGCCACGAGCGTGGAGCCCTTCTGACAGTGGGCGAAGAAGTAGTCGTAGCCGTCCGAGCCCTTCTCGACGATGTAGTAGCCGGCCGCCTTGGCCTGGTAGTCGGTGAAGGAGATCGAGCCCGCGACCGGCGCGACGACAGGGATCCCCTCGGACGCGAGGATGTCCTGGCCCTGATGGCTGTACCCCTTGCGCGGGGCGCCGAACGTGTCGCCGAATGTGTGCGGCCCGCCGACCGGGAAGACGTGGCCCGACGGGTCGGGCAGCGGCGTCGGCGCGGGCGCGGGGGCGCGGACGTTGAGCGTCGTCAGCCCCGGCTCGCTGGCCGTGCGCGCGAGCACCGTCCCGCGCAGCCCGCGCACGTGCAGGCGCACGCGGTAGCGCCCCGGAGCGAGCGTCGTGCCCGACGGCCACGTGGCGACGAAGCGCTGGCCGACGGCGACCTCGCCGAGGTCGAGGTGCACGATCGAGCCCGTCTCGGTCAGCGGCAGGAAGACGACGCGCGCCTTGACGCTGCTGGCGCCGGCCTCGTCGATGCGCAGCGCGAGCTTCGGCAGCGCAGGCGACACGACGGTGCGCGGGCCGACGCGGAAGTAGCGCGCCCGCGGGCGTGACGGGTGCGCGCGGGTGATCGGCGCGCCGTACTGCGAGCCGCCCTCCTCGGACGGTCCGGCGGTGCCGCCGCCCTGGGCGGCCGCGGGTGAGGCGAGCGCGGCGAGCACCATGGCCATCCCGGCCGGCACGCCGACGCGCGTGAGCATCCTGCTGCGCATATGCCTTCAAGGTCGGCGCCCCTCGCGCGCGTGACCCCGTCTGCGCGTCAATGCACAGGTTCGAACCTGCGCAACCTTCAGCGAACCTCCCTAGGGCTGCAACATCCGCGCCATCACCTCGGCCGCCCCGGCCTTCGACAGCGGCTCGTTGAGGTTGCCGCACTTCGGCGACTGCACGCACGACGGGCACCCCGACTCGCACGGGCACTCGCTGATCAGGCGGTGGGCGTCCTCGACCAGCAGGTCGAAGTTGCGAAAGCCCTGCAGCGTGATCCCGACGCCGCCGGGGTGGCCGTCGTAGATGAAGATCGTCGGGCGTCCGGTCTGCGGGTGGAAGTTCGTCGACAGGCCGCCGATGTCCCAGCGGTCGCACATCGCCAGCAGCGGCAGCACCGCGATCTGCGTGTGCTCCGTCGCGTGCAGGGCGCCGAGGAGGTGCTCGCGCGGGAACTCGTCGAGCAGCTCCTCGCCCAGCTCGTACCACAGCGCCTGCGTGGTGAACGAGTACGACGGCAGGTCGAGCGCCTGCAGGTCGATGACCTCGTGGTCGGGCAGGCGCTTGCGCTGGTAGGCGTGGACCTGCTCGGTGACGACGACGCGCCCGAAGCTCAGCGTGACGCCGAGCGCGTCGCGGCGGTCGAGCAGGCGCTCGATCTCCATGTCGGTCTCGCGCTTGGGCTGGGTGTACCAGTCGCCGTTGAACGGCTCGACGAGCGCGCGGCGCCCGTCGAGGTCGAGCTCGCGCACCTCGTAGGAGCGCCCGAGGTGCAGGTAGATGGCGCCGTCGTGCACCGTGTTCGGCGCACGGCTCGTCTCGACCGTGCCCAGCAGCTCGCCGCTGGCGACGTCGACCACCGCCACGTTGTCCGGCGAGGCCGAGCGCAGCGACACGCGCGCGGCCGGGTAGTCCTCGGCGCGGCGCAGCACGTAGCGCCCGCCGCGCTCGACGAGCTCGCCCTGGGTGACGAGTAGGTCGGCGTAGGCCTGCCAGCGCGGCCCGAGGACGTCGGCGTCGGCCGCGCCGAGCGGCCCCTCGTGGGCGGCGCACAGCAGGTGGGCGAGGTGGATCGGCTCGTTCTCGTGCCAGACGATCGCCGCCTCGACCGGGCGCTCGAGGAACTCGTCGGGGTGGCGGCAGAAGAACTGGTCCAGCGCATCCTCGCCGGCGACGTAGACCGCCAGGCCGCGCCCGCGCCGGCCGGCCCGGCCCCACATCTGGCGCAGCGAGGCGACGGTCCCCGGGAAGGTCACGCAGACGGCCGCGTCGAGCGCGCCGATGTCGATGCCCAGCTCGAGCGCGTCGGTGGTGACCACGGCCAGCAGGTCGCCGCGCGTGAGCCTGGCCTCGAGCTCGCGGCGCTGCTGGGGCGTGTAGCCGGCGCGGTAGGGCGCCACCCGCTCGCCCAGCTCGGGGCCCAGCTCCTCGCGCACCAGCCGCGCGACGAGCTCGACCGCCTTGCGCGACTTGATGAAGCAGATCGTGCGCGCGCCCTCGCGCACGAGCTCGGCCAGCAGCTCGGCGGCCTCGCCCAGCGCGCTGCGGCGCAGCTGCAGCGCCTCGTCGATCACCGGCGGGTTCCACATCGCGATCTGGCGCCGCGCTCCCGGCGACCCGTCCTCGTCGACCAGCCTGACGTCGTCGAAGCCGGTCAGCCGCTCGGCCAGCTCGACCGGGTTGGCGACGGTGGCGCTGGCCAACAGGAAGCGCGGCGTCGTCCCGTACGCGCCGGCGACGCGCCGCAGCCGGCGCAGGACGTTGCCGACGTGGGCGCCGAAGACGCCGCGGTAGACGTGCGCCTCGTCGACCACGACGACGGCGAGGTTCGCGAAGAAGTCCGCCCACGCCGGGTGGTTGGGCAGGATCCCGACGTGGAGCATGTCGGGGTTGGTGAGCACGAGGTTCGAGCGCCGGCGGATGGCCAGGCGCTCCTCGCGCTTGGTGTCGCCGTCGTAGATCGCGGGGCGCACCTGCTTGTGCAGCCCGAACGCGTTCAGGGCGCGCGCCTGGTCCTGCGCGAGCGCCTTCGTCGGGTACAGGTACAGCGCGCGCGCCTTGGCGTCCGAGCACAGGACCTCGAGCGTCGGCAGGTTGAAGCACAGCGACTTGCCGCTCGCCGTGCCGGTGGTGACGATCGTCGTCGCCTCCCACGCGGTCTCGAGCGCCTGGGCCTGGTGGGTGTAGAGCTGCTCGATCCCGGCGGCGCGCAGGCCCTCGCGCAGCGCGGGGTGCAGGTCGGCGGGGACGTCGGCGAAGCGCGCCGCGCGCGCGCCCTCGAAGGCCTCGCGCACGAGACGCTCGTCAGAACGCCCGGCCTCGAGGAGGGCGCTCCAGGGCTCGGTGCGGCGGGTGACTGCCACCCGCCCCATGCTAGGGGGCGCTACCAGCCGTGGCCGAGCGCGACGATCAGCAGCACGATTGCCACGATCGCGGCGAGGACGACGACCACGAGGTTCGCGGCCAGGGCGATCGAGGTCCAGCGCGGGCGCTGCCGCGGCCGCTCGGCGCCGCCTTCGGCGTCGACGACGTCGAGGCCCTCGATGCTTCCCTCGCGCCAGCTCACGGCGCTGGCCAGCGCGCCGGTGATCAGCGTGTTGAGCGAGACGCCCTCGCGCTCGGCGACGCGCGCCAGCTCGGCGTGCAGCGTCTGGGGCATGCGCACGAGCAGGCGCCCGGAGTGGGTGCTCTGCTGCTGTTGCTGGGGCGTGCGTTCCTCGGCCTCGCGCGTGGCCATCTCCTCGCGAGGGTACGCCGCGTCCTCGTCATCGACAACCGCCGCACGCATGCGGTCAACGGCGCGGCGGATGAGGCGCGAGACCTGCGCCTGCGAGAGCCCGACCTCGCGGGCGATCTCGGCCTGGCTGCGATCCTCGTAATAGCGAAGCTCGAGGATGCGCCGCTCGCGCTGGGACAGGACGCTCATGCCGGCCTGCAGCAGCGCGCGCTCGTCGGCGAGGTCGTCGGGCGCCGCGGGCGCGTGCTCGGGCTCGAGCGGCACCGCGGGCGCGCGCGCCTGCAGGGCCTGGGCGACCTCCTCCTCGCTCGCGCCGACCGCCTCGGCGACCTCCGCGGGGGTGGGCAGGCGGCCCTCGCGAGCGCCCAGCTCGACCTGCGCGCGGCGCACGCGCGCGGCGAGCTCGAGCACCGGCTGAGGCGGGCGGACGAGGTGCGTGCGGTCGCGCAGGTGGTGGCGGATCTCGCCTTCGATCGCCGGCACCGCGACGGCCCGCAGGCTGCGCCCGCGCGTGGGCTCGTAGCGGTCGACGGCCTTGATCAGGCCGATGGCGCCGACCTGCACGAGATCGTCGACGGGCTCGCCCCCGCGGGCGTAGCGGTGGGCGACGGACCGGACCAGACCCATGTGCTTCTCGATGAGGCGCGCCCGCGCCTCCTGATGCCCCCCTGGCACATGCACACCGTACCTCGTGCATAACGGGGCGGCTGGGTGAACTTTTGTCCAGTATCACCGTGGTTTCATCGATGGTTGCAGGGATTGCGGGCGCCGCCGGAAGGCATGAAGGAGGCGATGGCCGGTGCCCACGACCTGCTGCGACGCGTCCTCCCGCTTGGGACGCTGCTCGCGTTCGTCGTGCTCGTGACGGCTCCGACGGCGTGGGCGGACGACCCCTCCGCAGCCGCCGCCGCAGCCACAGGCGCGGCCACCGCAGAGCAGGCGCAGCCGGCCAACGTGAACGTCTCCGTCCGGGTCGACAGCTCGGGCGACAACGGGGCGGTCACGCAGGCCAACGACGCGGGCGCGAGCGCGGCAGGTGGCGTGAGCGCAACCGGCACCGACGGCGCAAGCGCAGCAGGTGGGGTCAGCGCGAGCGCGACCGGTGCCCAGGCCGGGCCCGCCAACGTCAACGTGTCGGTGCGCGTGAACAGCTCCGGCAACGACGGCGCGGTGACCCAGAGCAACACCGCCGGCGGCACCGCCGCCGCGGGCACCAGCAGCAACAGCGAAGGCGGAGCGTCCGCTCCGGCCGCGGCGGCGACGAGCGAGAGCGCGTCGACCCAGGCGGCCTCGGCGACGCAGCAGGGCGCGTCGACGCCGGCGGCGTCGACGACCACGCAGCAGCAGAGCCCGCCCAAGCAGCAGACACCGAGCTCGTCGGCCAAGGCGGCCGACGACACCGTTTCGGCTCCGGGCGTGACCGTCGACAGCGGCAGCGTCACCGCTCCGGGCGTCAGCATCACGGCCGACCGGGTCTCGACCCCGGCCGCGAGCGCGTCGCAGGAGGGCGTGACGACGCCCGCCGCATCCGCCGACGGCAGCGGCGCGTCGACGCCGGCCGCCGCGGCGGGCGCTGACTCGGCCGACGCCTCCGGCGCCCCCGACACCTGGACCTGGGTGTGGAACTGGACCGGCGCGTGCGTGAACGCGCCCAACGCCTCCCCCCGCTCGGGCTGGAACTGGGTGTGGAACTGGACGTGCTCGGACGACGCTGTGCCCGGCCCGGCGGGGACGCCGGGCGGCGACCAGGCCCCCACCGCCGGCACGCCGGCGACCGTGGCCGACACGCCCGCTGCGCCTGCCGCCGATCCGCCGCTGCTGCCGTCCGCCGGCCAGCAGCAGTCCGCCGCCGCGCCGCGCGGCCACGGGTCCTCGAGCTCCTCGGGCGGGGCGCCGATCGCGCCGCCGCAGTACGGGGCACCCTCGCGCGCGCTGGCCGCGACGCTCTTCCTTCCCCCGACGCCGACCGGCGTCACGCGGGCCCCCGCCCCCCGGGCCCACGCCGCCCCACCGGCCGCGCGCGCCACGCCTGTGCGCGAGCACGGCCGGCGGGGTGGCGGCGGCGATCGCCGCACCCCGTTCGGACCGGATCCGACGACGCCGCTCGTCGCGACCGGGTCCACCGGAGGCTCCTCAGGCTTCGTCCTCATCCTGATCATGGCCCTCGCGGCCGCCGTAACGCTGCTCGACCCCGCCGGGTTGCGCACGCGCGTCGCAGCGGCGGTTACCCGTGGCCGAGACAGGACCGCCCGAAGGATCGATCGGCCGGGCTAGTTCCTTCGCCTCGACATCAGCGCACGCCGGGCGCGGCAAGCCCGGCACGCACTGTCAGCGAACGAAGGAACGAACCCATATGAGACGACGTCTCCTCGCGTTCATCGCGAGTGCCGTCCTCCTCCCGGCTATCGCAGCCGGGTCGGCGGCGGCGGACGATCCGTCGGTGCAGGCTCTCGGCCAGTCGGCCGGCAGCCAGCAGTCGGCGACCTCGTCCGCCTCGTCAACCCAGGTGCAGCCGTCGAACACGAACATCAGTGTTCGCATCGGCAGCCCGGGTGACGGCGGCGCGGTGACGCAAGACAACTCGTCGACCGCATTGTCAGCGGCCGGCAACAGCAACGACACGACCCAGCAGGCAGGCCAGTCGGCCGGCGGCTCGGGCGTGCAGAACGCCGACCAGTCGGCGTACAACAAGCAGTCGGCTGACTCGTCGGCAGAGTCGACGCAGGTCAAGCCGTCCAACAACAACATCTCGGTCCGCATCGGGAGCCCTGGCGACGACGGCTCCGTGACGCAGACCAACAGCTCGAAGGCCGCTTCGGTCGCGGGCAACAAGAACAGCACCACCCAGTCCGCCGGCCAGTCCGGTGGCGGGTCCGGCGGGACCCAGAACGTCGATCAGAGCGCGGGCAACAAGCAGGACGCCCACTCCGACGCGACGTCCGAGCAGATCAAGCCCTCCAACACGAACATCAACGTTCGTATCGGGAGCAAGGGCGACAACGGCTCGGTCACGCAGACCAACAGCTCGGACGCCAAGTCGGCGGCCGGCAACAAGAACGAGACGACTCAGCAGGCGGAGCAGGGCTCCGGCGCGGAGAAGTCTCCGGTGCGCGATGCCTGCGGCGGCGGGTGTGGCGACCATGGCGGCCCGGCCGTCCAGGACGTTGAGCAGAAGGCCTACAACGACCAGTCGGCGGATTCGTCGGCGACGTCGAAGCAGGTCCATCCGAGCAACGTCAACATCCCGGTGCGCATCGACAGCCCGGGTGACGACGGCGATGTGACGCAGACCAACAGCTCGTCGGCCATCTCGGTGGCGGGCAACAAGAACGCGACCGAGCAGGGCGCCGAGCAGTCGGCGGGCGGCTCCGGGAGCGGGTCTGTCCAGCACATCGGCCAGAAGGCCGGCAGCTCGCAGGACGCCGAATCGGATGCGACCTCGCATCAGTTCGGCGCCAGCAACGCCAACTACCCGGTGCGCATCGGCTCGCCGGGCGGTGGCGGATCCGTCGACCAGTCCAACAGCTCCGACGCGAAGTCGGCTGCCGGCAACCTGAACGCGACGTCCCAGGGCGCCTCGCAGGACGCCGGGTCGGCTCCGGAGATGCTGCGCGTCAAGGACGAGTGCGGCGACAAGTGCGGCGAGCCGAAGGACGGCTGCCGCGAGAAGTGCGACGGTCATGGTGGCCCGGTCGTGCAGGACGTCGACCAGAAGGCCTACAACGAGCAGTCGGCGAAGTCGTCGGCTGACTCGACGCAGTGCTGCGCGAGCAACACCAACGCACCCGTGCGCATCAAGAGCAAGGGCGACGACGGTGACGTGACGCAGTCCAACTCGTCGACGGCGCTGTCGGCGGCGGGCAACGCGAACTACACCACGCAGGAGGCCCGGCAGGACGCGGGCTCCGGTGGTGCGGACATGGTGAAGGACGGCTGCAAGGACAGTTGCGGCCACGGCGACGGCGCACCCGTCGTCCAGCAGATCAAGCAGTCGGCGGACAACGGCCAGGAGGCCGAGTCGCACGCCGATTCGACCCAGAAGGGCGCGAGCAATTCCAACGCTCCGGTGCGCATCGGCTCGCCGGGCGGGGGCGGCTCGGTTGATCAGTCCAACAGCTCGGACGCCGAGTCGGCGGCCGGGAACCTCAACGGCACCGAGCAGTCGGCCGACCAGTCGGCCGGTGGCAGCGGCAGCCCGACCGTCCAGGCGATCGGCCAGTGGGCCGACAACTGGCAGGGCGCGGACTCGCACGCCACGTCGGAGCAGAGCGGTGCCAGCAACGCCAACTCGCCGGTTCGCATCAAGAGCTACGGCGACGACGGCGATGTGACGCAGTCCAACTCGTCCACCGCGCTGTCGGTGGCGGGCAACAAGAACGCGACCACGCAGGACGCTTCGCAGAACGCCGGTGGCCTCTCGGTCCCCGCCGTTCGTGACGCGGGCTGCGGCTCGTGCGGCGGCGGCGACGCCACCGTGCAGGGCATCGGCCAGTGGTCGAAGAGCGGGCAGAAGGCCGAGTCCTCGGCCGACTCCACGCAGGACGGTGCCTGCAACACCAACGAGCCCGTGCGCATCAAGAGCAAGGGCGACGACGGCAAGGTCAGGCAGTCCAACTCGTCGTTCGCGGCCTCGGCGGCCGGCAACAAGAACGACACCGACCAGTCGGCCGATCAGTCGGCCGGCGGACATGGCATCGCCGTCCAGGCTGCCGGCCAGTGGGCCGACAACTGGCAGGGCGCGAAGTCAGACGCCACGTCCAAGCAGTACGCCCCGAGCAACTCCAACGCGCCCGTGCGGCTGTACAGCTGGGGCGGGGGTGGCTCGGTCGATCAGTCCAACGCATCTACGGCGCTGTCGGCTGCGGGCAACCGCAACTCGACGTGCCAGCGCGCCTCGCAGGGCTCCGGTGGAGTCCCGAAGTGCGAGCGCAAGACGCGTGAGCCTGTGGACATGAAGCAGGTGGACTAAGGCGCGGCATGGCCCCGTCGGCCGGTTCTGGGTGGGCCGGCCGGCGGGCCACCGCCCAAGCGGGCATTCGGTGGGCCGTTCAGCGGCCCACCGCCGCCCACCCACCCGTTCGGGTGGGCCAACGGTTGCGTCACCGGCTGGCCGGGAGTACGGTCGGCTTCGACCAAGAGGTCCGGCTGGTCAGAGATGGGGGCGAGTCCACACCTGCGTTGGGTGGCGATCGCAGCGGCACTGTGGCTCGCTGCGGCGACCCCTGCCGTCGCGCAGTCGCCCTCCGGGCCCGACGCGGCGCCGGGCGCATCGTCCGGCGGCCCGCGCCCCGACCCGGCGCCCGTCAAGTCCAAGCCCGCCGCGACGGTCAAGCGCTACGTCGCTCCGGCCGCGGCCGCCACGACGCAGACGCCCGCGCGGTCGACCCCGTCGCCCGCCACGACCACCGCCGCACCGGCGCGCCGCGCGACGCCCGCCCCACACCGGGCCAAGCACGCGGCGTCGCGCCGCAAGCACGACGCGCCCGCGAAGGCCAAGGCGAAGGCGACGCCGACCTCGCACCGGACGGCGGCCCGCGTCCCGACGCTTCCCCGCCTCGTCCCGGTCCGCCTGGTCGCCCCGACCACGGACCCCGACGCCGGCCGCGCCCGCAAGCTCGCAGCCGGAGCCCTGTCCCTCCTGATCCTCGCCTTCGCCAGCGCGATGCTGCTGGCGTTCACGGCGCGGGTCGAGCGGCGGAGGGTGGCGCGGTGAGGCGGGTGGTGGTGGTGGCGGTCGGGCTGCTGGCGCGTGATGGCTGCGCCTGCGCGCGCCGTGGACGTAACTCCGCCGGCGATCACGCTCAGCGTGTTCGGCACCGAGGGCGACAACGGGTGGTACGTCACCAACGTCTTGGTCAACTGGGAGACGAGCGATCCAGAGTCCGGCGTGCAGTCAGAGGTCGGTTGTGGCCCCACTTCACTGACAGCGGACACCGCAAGCACGCGCCTCAAGTGCACGGCCACGAACACTGTCGGGTCTCGACCGCGTCTCAGGAGACCAATCATCCGCCTCGACAAGACCGCCCCCTCGGCGGTCGCCAACGCCGACCGCACGGCCGACGCCGGCGGCTTCTACAACCATCAGGTCTCCGTCTCATGGACCGGCACGGACGCAACCTCCGGCATCGCCTCCTGCACCTCAACGCCGTACGCCGGCCCAGACGGCACGGGCATCTCGCTCACCGGCACGTGCAAGGACAACGCGGGGAACATCAGCGCCGCCGTCCCATTCGTCTTCAACTACGACTCGACCGCCGCCCGTGCTGACCGACGTCACCGTCAGAGCCGACGATGCCGGCGCGCGGCTTGCGTGGCAGGCGTCGGGGGCGTCGCGGATCATGGTCACGCGCAGCTCGGGCACCGCGCGCGCGGCGCAGAGCGGTGTCGTCTACGACGGCACGGGCAGCCGGGTTCACCGACACCGGGCTCGACGAACGGCACGCGGTACACCTACCTCGTGCAGGCCTTCGACGCGGCGGGCAACGCGACGAGCGACGCGGTGGAGGTCACGCCGAACGCCGCGGCTTCGACCGAGCACCTCCTCTCGCCCGGCTTCCAGGCCAAGCTCACCCGGGCGCCGATGCTGCGCTGGCGCGAAGTCCGGCGGGCGAGCTATTACAACGTGCAGCTCTTCCGCAAGGGCAAGAAGATCCTCAGCGCCTGGCCGACCAAGCCGCACTACCAGCTGCGCAAGGTGTGGACGTACCGGGGCAGGCGCCATCGGCTGATGCCGGGCACCTACTGGTGGTACATCTGGGCCGGCTACGGGCACCGGTCCGAGCATCGCTACGGCAAGCTGCTCGGCAGGCGCAGCTTCACCGTCGCCTGACGCTCGCCACAATCCCGGGGTGCGCTGCCTCTACGTCGACCTCGACGCGACGCTGCTCGGCGCCGGCGGGGCGGTGACGCGCGACGGCGACGGGCGCTTCACGCTGCTGGGCGTGCGCGCGCTGGAGGCGTGCCATCGCGCGGGCGTGCTCGTCGTGGCGATGTCCGGGCGCCCGCGGGCGATGCTCGCCGGCGACGCGCGCCTGCTCGGCATCGAGGACTACATCTTCGAGGCGGGCGCCGGGTTCGTCCTCGACGGCGAGCCGCATTGGATCGCGGAGCCCGATGGCAACGCGGCGATCGCAGCGTCCGGCGTGCTCGCCCTCCTCACCGAGCACTTCGCGGGCCGCCTCGAAGCCGACCCGCAGCAACGCGAGGCCTCGCACCTGATGCGCGGCATGGTCGACGTCGGGGAGGCCGAGACGCTGCTCGCCGAGCACGGGCACGGCGACCTGCGCCTGATCGACAACGGACCGTCCTACCGCCACTCGCAGGCGCTCGCCGACGCGCTGCCGAGCGTCCGCGCCTACCACCTCATCGCGCGCACGATCTCCAAGTCCGCGGCCGTCGCCGCCCACGCCCGCGCGCGCGGCCTCGCGCCCGCGGACTGCGTGGCGGTCGGCGACTCGCGCGAGGACCTCGAGGTCGCCGAGGCGGTCGGCGCGCTCTGGCTCGTCGCCAACGCGATCGAGCACGACCCCGGCCTCCAGCGAGAGCTCGCGCGCCACCCCAACGCGCGCATCGCCGAGGCCGCCCACGGCCCGGGCGTCTATGAGGCGGTCGTCACCACGCTTGCGGAGGCGCGGTGACGGCGCTCGCAATCGCGGCGGCGGCGGCCGCGCTCGCGACTGCCCCCGCACCGGCGACCGAGACGATCGGTCACTCGGTGCAGGGCCGCCCGATCACCGTCACGCGCGTCGGCGATCCGCAGGCGACGCGCAAGATCATCGTCGTCGGCGAGGTGCACGGCAACGAGCCCGCCGGCCGCGCGATCGTCGAGGCACTGCGCCGCTCGACCCCGGCGCCCGACACCGCGCTGCTCCTCGTGAAGGACCTCAACCCCGACGGCTTCGCCCACGACACCCGCACGAACGCGCACGGCGTCGACCTCAACCGCAACTCCTCCGAGCACTGGGCCGGCGCCGGACCGCGCCCCTGGTCCGAGCCCGAGACGCGCGCGATCCGCGCGCTCATCCTGCGCGAGCGCCCCACGCTGACGATCTACTACCACCAGCCCTTCGGGCTCGTCGACCTCCCCGAAGGCGGGCACCCGCAGCTCGCCCGTCGCTACGCCGAGATGACCGGCCTGCCACTGAGGCGTCTGAGCCGCCGCCACGGCAGCCTCTCGCGCTGGCAGAACGTCCGCATCCGCGCGGGGTCGGCGATCGTCGTCGAGCTCGCGCCCGGCCCGCTGCCGGCCTCGCTGCGCCTGCGCCATGTCGCGGCGGTGCTGGCGCTGTAGCGCAGCCCTACTCGGTCGCCCGCGCCGGCGCGCTCGGGACCCGCAGCACCCGCCGCAGCCGCGCGGGCAGGTACCAGTTCCAGTCGCCCAGCAGCTTCATCACCGCGGGCACGAGCACCGCCCGCACGACCGTGGCGTCGAGCAGGATCGCCGCCGACAAGCCCAGGCCGAACTCCTGGAGCCCGACGAAGCTGCCGAACGTGAAGCCCGAGAACGCGGCGATCATGATGATCGCGGCCGCGGTGATGATCCGGCCGGTGTGCTCCAGCCCGTACGCGACCGCGTGCTCGTTGTCGTGGCGCAGGTCCCACTCCTCGCGCATGCGCGAGAGCAGGAAGACCTCGTAGTCCATCGACAGCCCGAACAAGATCGCGAACAGGAAGATCGGGATCCACGCCTCGATCTGGGGCGAGCTCTGCAGGCTCAACGGCTCACCCCACCCGTGCTGGAACGCGAGGGTGAGGACGCCGTACGCCGCGCCGACCGAGAGCACGTTCATCACGACCGCCTTGGCCGGCAGCACGACCGAGCGGAACGCGCGCAGCAACAGCAGGTACGACAGCACGAGGACGGCGAGGATCAGCCACGGGAACGCGCCGTAGGCCTTGTCGATGAAGTCCACGCCGAACGCCGGCGCGCCGGTGAGCAGCACGTCGGCGGAGGCAGGGAAGCGGGCCGCCGGGATGTACGTGTCGCGGATGCGGTGGACGAGGTCGACCGCGGGCTGCTCGCCGGCATCGCTGCGGCCGGCGGCGCGGATCTGGACGACCTGTCCGGCCGCATCGACGAGGTTCGCGCGCCGCGCCTGCGCGCGTGGCAGGAACGCCGGCGCCAGGATCGTCCCGGGCTGGACCTCGGGGTCGCGCCGCAGCCCCGCGACGAGCCGCCGCTGCGCCGCGACGACGTCGGGCGCGTATGCGCCGCCGGGCCGCCCGGTGTCGACGACGATCTGCTGCGGCGCGAGCGCGCCCGGCCCCAGCGTGTCCTCGAGGGTCTTCAGGCCGCGGGCGGCCTCGGTGGTGATCGGGGTGCCGCGGTTGTCGCCGCCGGTCAGGTGCAGGTCGGTCGCCGCGAGCGCGAGCCCGACCATCAACGCGGCGGCGAGCCCGCCCCACAGCAGCGGACGCCGCATGATCGCCATGGCCAGCCGGTGCCAGGCGCCGGTCTCCTCCTTCGCCGCGCGCTTCTCGAGGATCCGCCGCGGGATGATGCGCAGGCGGTTCACGCGCCGTCCCATGACCGACAGGAAGGCGGGCAGGAACGTCGCGGAGGCCGCGATCGAGACGAGCGGGACGAGCAGCCCGCCGACGCCCATCGAGCGCATGAACGGCAGCGGCATGAAGACGAGCAGCGCCAATCCGACGGCGACGGTGGCACCGGAGAAGAGCGTCGCCCGCCCGGCGGTCTGCATCGTCTTGACGAGCGCGGCGTGCGGGTCGTCGTGCAGCGGGAGCTCCTCGCGGAAGCGGAAGACGACGAGCATCGAGTAGTCGATGGCGATCGCGAACCCGATGAGCGTGACGATGTTCGTCACGTAGATCGCCATGTCCATCGTGTGGGCGAAGATCCACACGAGCCCGAGCGTCGTCGGGATGGTGACGAAGGCGAACAGGAACGGCACGACGACGCCGCCGAGCGTGCCGAACATGAACAGCATCACGATCAGGGCGACCGGGATCGCGATCGACTCGCCCTTGGCCAGGTCGTCGTTGTAGATGGGCTGGGTGTCGTGGTTGAGCGCGGGGAAGCCCGTGAGGTAGGTCGTGGCGCCGGGCACCCTGCCGATCGCCTTGCGGACGTCGGGCGTCTTCTTCTGCGCGTCCTGGTTCTCGAGCGACGTCTCGATCTGGACGTAGACGACGTCGCCGCTCGCCCGCAGCGGAGCGCCGGCCCGGCCGTTCGGAAGCGCCCGCGCACCGCGCTGCGCGGCCGCCTCGACCGCCGCAGGGCTGGCGGTGCCCTTGACGACCAGCGTGAAGGCCCCGTCGGAGCGCTCGTGCATCCGCTCCTTGAGCAGGTCGAGCCCTCGCTCGGAGTCCGAGCCCGGGACGCTGAAGCGGTTGGAGAGCAGGTCTCCGAGGTTGGCGGCGGCCGCGCCGCCGAGCACGAGGAGGACGAGCCAGGCGGCGATGATGGGACGCCGATGGCGGATGACCGTGCGGGTCCAGCGCGCCATGGCTTTGATGGTAGGTCGACGGTCAAATCGCCCGCGAGGGGCGAGGTTCGGCGCTGTCCTGCCTAGGGTGCACGATGCGCCCTCAGGGCGGGACGGTGGGCGCGATCACGTCGGCCAGCGATGCCGCCGCGGCCGCCATCGCATCCAGGTCGGGCGCCTCGACGATGCGCTGGATGTCGAGCATGCGCGCGCCGAAGGCGCCGAGATCGTTGCGCCCGACGATCGCGAAGCACGGCACGCCGCCCTGGCGCGCGCGCGTGGCGACCTCGCCGGGGACCTTGCCCTGCAGCGTCTGCTCGTCGATGCGCCCCTCGCCGACGATGACCGCGCGCGCGGCGCGCAGGCGCGCGTCGAAGTCCAGGGCGTGCAGCACGAACGTCGCGCCCGGCTCGAGCGCCGCGCGGTACTGCGCCCACAAGCCGCCGCTCAGGCCGCCCGCGCAGCCGGTCATCGGCTCGCCGCGCGGGTCGCGCGGGAGCTTCAAGGCGAGCGCATTGAGCCGCCTCGTCAGCCGCTTGACCGCCGCGCTATCCGCGCCCTTCTGCGGCCCGAAGACGATCGCGGCGCGCTCGAACGGGACGCGCACGTCGCACACGCAGACGATCCGCGCGCCGCGCAGGCCGCCGGCATCCTCGATCGCCTCGATCGCTCCCAGCCCGCCGTCGGTCGTGGCGCTCCCGCCGCAGGCGACGAGCACGACCTGCGCGCCCGCCTCGACGGCCGCGACGATCAGCTCGCCGGTGCCGCGCGTCGAGGCGGCCTCCGCGTCGCGCTCACGCTCATCGAGCAGCGCCAGCCCGCTGGCCCGCGCCATCTCGACGATCGCCGTGCCGCCGTCCTCGATCAGCGCGAAGGCGGCCTCGATCTCGCGCCCCAGCGGGTCGTGCACGCGCGCCGCCGCGGTCTCGCCGCCCAGCGCGGTGAGCAGGACCTCCATCGTGCCGTGCCCGCCGTCGGCGACCGGGCACAGGTCGGGCGGTCGCAGGCCCGCGGACTCCAGGCCGCGCCCGATCGCTCCCGCGACCTCGGTCGCGCGGAACGTGCCCTTGAAGCCGTCCGGCGCGACCAGCACCGGGCGGTCGGTCATGCTTTCGGTAGCCATGGCTGCCGCGAAGGAGTACACGACGCTCGAGGTCAGCGGCCACGAGCTGCGCATCTCGAGCCCCGGCAAGGTCTTCTTTCCCGAGGCTGGATGGACGAAGCTCGACCTCGTCAACTACTACCTGGAGTGCGCGCAGGGGACGATCCGCGGCCTCTACGACCGCCCGACCGTGCTCAAGCGCTGGAAGGACGGCATCACCGGCGAGGTCTTCTTCCAGAAGCGCGTCCCCGAGAAGCGACCCGAGTGGATGCAGACCGCGACGGTCCACTTCCCCTCCGGGCGCAGCGCGACCGAGCTCGTGCCCAACGACGCCGCCCACCTGATCTGGGCGGTCAACCTCGGCAACATCGACTGGAACCCGTGGCCGGTGCGCCGCAGCGACCTCGACCATCCCGACGAGCTGCGCATCGACCTCGACCCGACGCCCGGCGTCGAGTGGGGCGAGGTGCGCGAGGTCGCGCTCTGCGCGGGAGAGGTGCTGCGCGAGCACGGGATCCTCGGCTTCCCGAAGACGAGCGGCTCGCGCGGCATCCACGTCAACGTGCGCATCGAGCCGCGCTGGTCGTTCACCGAGGTGCGCCGCGCCGCCCTGGCGCTCGCGCGCGAGGTCGAGCGCCGCATGCCCGGCCGCGCGACGACGGCGTGGTGGAAGGAGGAGCGCGTCGGCGTCTTCCTGGACTACAACCAGAACGCGCGCGACCGCACGGTCGCCTCGCAGTACTCGGTGCGCGCGGTGCCCGACGCGAAGGTCTCGTGCCCGCTGCGCTGGGACGAGGTGGCCGACGTCGAGCCCGAGGACCTGCGCATCGACACGGTGCCCACCCGCCTGCGCGAGGTCGGCGATCCCAGCGAGACGATCGACGACGTCCACCACTCGCTCGACGAGCTGCTCGACCTCGCCCGCCGCGACGAGGAGGGCGGCCTCGGCGACGCGCCGTGGCCGCCGCACTTCGCCAAGCAGGAGGGCGAGCCGCGGCGGGTGCAGCCCAGCCGGGCTAAGCGAGCGCCGCGCGCCGCTGGCGAATGAGGATCGCGATCGCGGCGTTGACTGCGCAGAAGTAGACCGGATACAGCAGCAGCGAGAGGTCTGGCGCGCCCACGGCGCCGACGGCCAGCGCGCCTGCGAGGCTGGCCAGCGCGTACGTGGCGAGCGTCTCGGAACCTGGATCGCGGTACGTCTTCGGCGCCATCATGACCACCGCGAGCAGGTCTGCTGCGACCACCGCGGTCGTGGCGAGCAGCGGCTCGTCGGCGACGATCCAGCCGACCACGCCCGCAGCGGCCAGCCCGATCATGATCGTGTCGCTCGCGCTGACCCCGCCTTCGCCACGACGGATCGCCAGGACGAAGACGAGCGTCGTGAGGACCGCCTGGACGGCCGTCATGAGCAGGCTCCACGTGGCTCCGTCTGCGCGTTGGGAGCTGTACACGACGATCGCCAGCGCCGACCAGATCAACCACGCCCCTCGGTGCGGGCGCGTCGTGCCGCGGGCGATGTCGCGGACGTACGGAATCGTGTTGGCGACGCCCGCGAGCGCCGCGAGCACCCCGAACACCGGCGCGATGTCGCTCATCGCTGGAGGGCGGTCACCGCATCCGGCACGTCCAGGCGGGGCGCGGCCGTCACCGCGCACGGCGCGCCGAGCTTGTAGACGAAGCGCTGGCGCGCCTCGTGGTAGCTGCGGTCCTCGCCGAAGAAGCACTCGTGCGAGCGGGCGAGCTCCTGCTTGCGATACACGCCGAGCGGCTTGATCTGCTCGTCGCGGGCGCGGCGGCGCCGCTTGGACGCAAGCCAGCGGTCGACGTCGCTGTCGCGCGCCAGCCACTCGGCCATGCGGCCGACCCGCGCGCGGAAGGCGTCCGCGGTCGCGCCGAACGCCGCGTCGAGCAGCCCGAGATCGACGGCCTGCCTCGCGCCCACCGCCGTGAACGGCGCGCTCGTGAGCCGGGCGGTCAGCTCTCCGCCCACGCGGCGGGGCAGCAGGTAGGTCCAGTACTCCGACCCGTACAGCCCGCCCATGTGCTGGTAGTAGGGGTTCAGCACGACGTCCTCGCGCGCCAACACGTAGTCGGCGGCGAGCGCGAACGGCACGCCGCCGGCGGCGGCGTCGCCGGCCAGCGCCGAGATCACGACGTGCGAGTCGGTCTCGACGATGTCGCGCACGACGTCGTCGATCGCCAGCAGGTTCCACCACGACTCGATCGCGGGGTCCTCCGCGGCCTCGATCACGTTCAGGTGGATGCCGTTGGAGAAGAAGTCCTCGCCGCCCATGAGCGCGATGACCTTGGTCTGCGACCGCGAGCGGGCGTACTCGTAGGCCTCGCGCAGGCGCCGGCACTGGCCGGTGCTCATCGCGCCGTTGTAGAAGTCGAAGTGCAGGTAGCCGACCCCCGCGCGCTCCTCGTAGCGGATCTCGCGGTAGACGTAGGGCGGCGCGTCGATCGGCACCGGGACCTCCGGCGCGGCGACCTCGTGGCCGGCGTGCGCGAGCACGCCCGTGGCCGGGAGCTTGAACGCGTCGGGCTGCTTGAGGTGGCTGATCCAGACCGCGCCGTCGCGCGTCGCGCGGCAGATCGCGCCGTCGCGCTGGGCGATGATCTCGCCGGGGCGGCCGCGCAGCTCGCGCTCGGGATGGGCGCCGAAGAGGTGGACCTCGATGCCGGCGATCGCGTCGAGCACGCCGGGGTGGCCCTCGCCGGCGCGGATCTTGCGAACCACCGCGTCGGTCTCGTCCGAGAGCCAGTCGATCGCGCGCACGTCCTGGCGCATCAGCGGGCGTGCCACCCCCGTCGCCTGCGCCTCGGGCGCGCGCTCGCTGACAACGTTGTCGATCGCCTCGAGCAGCGCGTCGATCGCCGCGCGCCGGACCTCGTGGCGGTACAGGCTGCTCTTGCCGGCGTCGCGCATGGGGAACGTCCGGCTTGCCCAGACGTCGCCCGCGTCGGCGTCGCCGTTGGCCTCCAGCACGGTCACGCCCCAGTCCTCCATGCCGAGCTCGATGGCCCAGTCCAGGGACGAGGGGCCGCGATCGCCGCGCGGGCCCGGGTGCACGACCAGGCAGCGGTGCTGCGACCAGATCGACTCGGGGATGAACTTCTTCAGGAAGGGACAGACGATCAGCTGTGGCCGGTGCTCGGCGACCGCTGACTCCATCGCTGCGGCGGAGTCGACGACGGCCACCTCCACGTCGTGTCCCAGCTCGGTGAGCGCGATCCAGGCGCGCTGGCTGAGGCTGTTGTGGGCGGAAACGAGAAAGAGGACGCGCATATCCCCCAAAGGAGCGTCCGCGCCGTCGAATCGATCCTGTGAGAAACCGCACTCAGGCGGGCAGCGCGAGGCGGAAGGCGCTGCCCCCGCCGGGTGCGGGCTCGACCCAGATGCGCCCGCCGTGCAGCTCGACGACCTTGCGGCAGACCGCCAGGCCGAGGCCGTTGCCGGGCGCCGCATCGTCGGAGTGCGCGCGCGCGAAGAGGTCGAAGACGCGCTCGCGGTTGCGCTCGCTGACGCCCGGGCCGTTGTCGCGCACGGTCAGCGTCCACTCGCCCGGACCGCGCGCGGCGCTGACCTCGATGACGGGCGGCGCGGCGCCGCGGAACTTCAGCGCGTTGACCAGCAGGTTCTGGAAGACGCGCGCGAGCTCGCCCTCGACGCCGAGCACCGTCGGCAGCGGGCCGACCTCGATCCGCGCCCCGGCGGCGTCGATCTGGGGCGCGAGCGTGTCGAGCAGGTCGTCGATCATGCGCCGCAGGTCGACGCGCCGCTCGGGCGCCGCGCCGCGGCCGATGCGCGCCAGGTCGAGCAGGCCGTCGACCAGACGGCAGCCATGCGCGGTGGCGGCGCGCAGGTTGGCGATGATCTCCGCGCGCTGGCTCTCGACGCCGCGCTCGAGCAGCGCGGTGAGCTGGGTGATGGCCATCAGCGGCTCGCGCAGGTCGTGCGCGGCGATGTCGGCGAAGCGCTCGAGCTCTGCGTGCGAGCGGCGCAGCTCGGCCTCGTCGCGCTTGCGCGCGGTGATGTCGTGGACGACCGCCGATGCGCCGATGACCGCGCCGCCGCGATCGAGCATCGGCGAGGCGGTGAGCACGACGTCGACCAGCCCGCCGTCCTTGCGCACCCACTGCGTCTCGATGCGCTCGACGCGCAGCCCGGACAGGACGGCGCCGAAGCGGTCGTTCTGCTCGCGGAAGTCGTCGTCGAGCACGAGCGTGCGCACGGGGCGCCCGAGGATCTCGTCCTGCGTGTAGCCGAGCAGGCGCTCGGCGCCGGGGTTCCAGTGCGTGATGAGCCCGGCGCGGTCGGCGCCCACGATGGCGTCGTCGGTGGACTCGACGATCGCCGCCATCCGCCGCACGGCGTCCTGGGCCCGGCGCAGGCTGGTGACGTCGCGGTAGGTCACGAGCACTCCGTCGCCCAGCCGCACCGCGCGCATCTCGAAGACGCCGCGCACGTAGCCGCTGCCGACCGCGCCGTCGAAGGCGACCTCCATCTCCCACGGCACGCCGGTGTCGACGACCTCGCGGTAGGCGTCGAACGGGCCGCCGTCGCGGAAGGCGGGGACGAACTCGAGCAGCCGGTGGTCGACGATCTCGTCGATCCGCATGCCGCTGATCCGCTCGAGCGCCGCGTTGGCGTAGGTGGCGACGAAGTCGACGATCGTGCCCGAGTCGTCGCGCAGCGCGCGCAGGATGCTCAGCCCGTCGGGGAACTCGTCGAATGCCTCGCCGAAGTCCCCCGTTGTCACCGACACGCTTCGTTGCGCGCGCCCCACTGCCCGACTCTACTGGTCGAGCTGATCCACCGTGCAGGCCTCCGGGGCCTTGTCGTCGCGCCAGCGCTGGACCTTCGATCCGTGGCGGATGCGCCCGTCGGAGACGTGGTCGAAGGTGATCTCCACGACGAGCTCGGGCCGCATGGCGACCCACTCGAGCTCGCGCCCCTGCGTCCAGCGGCTCGGCTCGCCGCTGCCGCGCTCGCCGGTCTCGTACGGGGCGAACTTGTCGACCAGCTCGCGCTTCTCCTTGGCCGTGAAGCCGCTGGAGTGGCCGACCTCGCGCAGGCGCTTGCCGTCGTAGAGGCCGAGGATGATCGCGCCGACGGTGCGCTCGGCCTTGCCCGGGCGCCAGCCCATCACGACCGCGTCGACCGTGCGCACGCGCTTGACCTTGATCATCCCGACGCGCTCGCCGGGGCGATACGGCGCGCTCGCCTCCTTGGCGATCACGCCCTCGGCCTCGTGCAGCCAGTGCTCGGCGTCGGCGGCCTTGCGCACCACGTCGGTGAGCATCACCGGCGCGGTGACGAGCTTCTCGAGCGCCGCGCGGCGCTCGTCGTAGGAGCGCTCGATGAGGACCTCGTCGTCGAGCGACAGCAGGTCGAAGGCGTAGTAGGTGGCCGGCGTCTCCTCGGCGAGGCGCGCGATCCGCGAGGCCGCCGGGTGGATGCGCTGGCCGAGCGTGTCGAACGAGCTGGCGACGATCTCGCCGTCGAGCACGTAGCGGCCGGGCGGGAACTGCAGCTCGGGGAAGTAGCGGCTCAGCGGCTTGCCGTTGCGCGACTGCAGGTAGGTCTCGTCGCCGTCGACGAACGCGACGGCGCGAAAGCCGTCGTACTTGGGCTCGTAGGCCCAGCCGTCACCCTCCGGCAGGCTGGCTCGCGAGCGCGCGAGCTGGGGCAGGAGCGGGGGCTTGAGCGGAAGGGGCACGTAGTCGCACCTTAGCCGCCAGCAGGATCACGGCGATGAGCACGAGCGCTCCGCCGGCCGTGGAGAGGAGCGCCAGCAGAGTGGTCACGGAGACGCCGTTGCGGTAGGCCTCTTTCGCGAAGATGGCCATGAGCCCGAAGCCGACGGCCGAAAGGAGGCACAGGACGACGCCGCGCCCGTGTTAAGTACTAGAGGTTGCGCTCGTCGCGGCGGCTGTCGGCGCCATAGCGAAGTGCCAGGACGTCGACCACACCGATGGCGGCGAGGAGGGAGAAGAGAGAGAACATACCTACATGATCGGACATATGTTCCCGTTCCTCTAGCCTTGATTACCTGCGACTCCTCAAGGTTACGCCTTGACGTTACAACAGCTCCAATACTTCCTCGCAGCGTTCCGCCGCGGCTCGTTCTCCGCGGCCGCGGAGGAGCTGCATCTCGCCCAGCCGTCGCTGTCCGAGCAGGTCCGCCGGCTGGAGGCCGAGCTCGGGGTGCGGCTGTTCCAGCGCGTCGGGCGCGGGCTGACGCCGACCGAGGCGGGTCACGCGCTGCGGCCGCACGCCGAGCGCACGCTCGACGCCGCCGAGGCCGCGCGCGAGTCGGTCGTGGCGGTTCGCGAGCTGCGCGGCGGGACGGCCACGTTCGGCACGTGGGGCACCGCGCGCTACTACCCCGGCGTCGATCTGGTGACCGAGTTCCGCCGCCGCCACCCCGGCGTGCGTGTGCGGGTCGTCGGCCAGAACTCCTCCGAGGTCGTCGAGGCGGTGCGCCGCGGTGAGCTCGAGGCCGGGATGATCGCGCTGCCGATCGACGACCGCGGCCTCGAGGTCGAGCCGATCATGCGCGACGAGATCGTCTACGCGTCGATCGAGGCGTCGCACGTGCGCAGGCCGATGACGATCGAGGCGCTCGCGCAGGCGCCGCTGATCCTGCCCGACGCGAGCTGGGGCAACGAGGACCCGACCCGTCGCCAGCTCGCCGAGCTGGCCCAGCGCGTCGGCGTCTCGATCCAGCCGCAGATCGACGTCGAGGACATCGAGGCCGCGATCGAGCTCGCCGCGCGCGGCCTGGGCGACACGATCGTCGCGCGCGGGATCCTGCTCGCGCTCGGGCGCCGGGTGCCCAAGCGCCTGGGCTGGGTTCCGTTCGACGAGCCGATCTACGACACCTTCGCCTTCATCGCGCGCGCGGGGGCGCCGCTGTCGCCGGCCTCGCGCGAGTTCCTCGCGCTCGCGCGGGGGCGCCTGAGCGAGCTGGCGCAGCGCCTGCGCACCGACCCGCCGCGGCGCCGGGCGCCCGGCTAGCCCTTGCGGGGCGCGGCGCTGTCGCCGCGCAGGCAGCGCAGGAGCGCGTCGCCAGCCTTCGGGTTGACGCCGTGCGCGATCCCGAGCGCCCTGACCAGCGGCGGGTAGTAGACGGCGCGCTCGTCGCGCTCGACGGCGGCGAGGATGCGGCTCGCCAGCTCGCCGGGCGGCGCGGCGTTGGGGCCGCCGCGGTACCAGGCCGGCATGCGGTCCTTCTCGTGGTCGTGCAGGGAGGTGGCGATCTCGCCGGGGTAGACGACGGTGACGGACACGCCGGTGCCGGCGAGCTCGTGGCGCAGCGCCTCGGCGAACATCCGCTGCGCAGCCTTCGTGGCGCCGTAGACCGCGGCCTGCGGGAACGAGCGCAGGCCGGCGCCGCTGGAGATCACGACGATGTGGCCGCGGCCGCGTTCGAGCAGGTGGGGCAGGCCGAAGTGGACGGTGTGCAGGGTGCCGTGCCAGTTGACCTCGCTCATCTGCCTGGCCTTCTCGAGCGGCTGGTCCTTGAAGGGCCCATAGTGGGTGATGCCGGCATTGGCGATGAGGAGGTCGAGCCCGCCAACTCGGCCGACGAACGCGTCGATTGCTGCCTCGGTAGCGCTTGCGTCGGCGACGTCGCATTCGAGGACGTGGTGGTCGCCGGGCAGCTCGCTCGCGAGCGCTTCGAGCTCGGCCGTCGACCGGGCGGCGAGGCCCAACGTGGCCTGGCGGGCGGCGAGCGCCTGCGCCAGCGAGCGCCCGATCCCGCGCGACGCGCCGGTGATCAGCGCGCGCGTGCCGGGCGTCACCTCCATGGCCCGGAGCCTATTACGATGGGTTGTATGACGACCGAGCACGCCACCGTCGCCGAGGAGGAGTACCTGCAGGTCCTCTTCTGGCTGCAGGAGGCCGGCCTGCCGATGACGGGGGCGAACGTCGCGCGCGCGATGCAGCTCTCGCCGCCGACGGTGCACGAGATGATCGGGCGCCTGGAGCGCGACGGCTACATCACGCGTGCGGGCGACAAGACGATCTCGTTCACGTCCGAGGGCGCTTCGCACGCCGAGGGCATCGTGCGCCGGCATCGGCTGATCGAGCGCTTCCTGACCGACGTGCTCGGGATCCCGTGGGACGAGGTGCACGAGGAGGCCGAGCGCCTGGAGCACGCGATGTCGCCGGTGCTGGAGGAGCGGATGCTCGCGGCGATCGGCGACGCGAAGACCTGCCCGCACGGTCACCCGATCGTCGCCGGGACGCGCATCGAGGGCGTCCCGCTCGCCGACGTCGCCGAGGGCGCGTCGGTCAAGGTCTTGCGCCTGGAGAACGAGGCCGAGGACCTGCTCCACTACCTCAAGGACGCCGGGCTGGAGCCCGGGCTGGAGGCGACGGTGCGCGGGGACGACGGCGACGAGGTGGTGCTCGATTCGTCGGGTGGCGAGGTGCGCGTGCTGCGGACGGTCGCCGAGACGGTCTCGGTGGTGGCTGATCCGTCGCCGCCGCCGCGCGTGGCGCTGCCCGAGCAGCTCGTGCTCGCGCGCGATCGCTACGGGCGCTGAGTGGAGCTTCGCGGCGCCGTCGCCCTTGTGACCGGCGGGGCGGCCGGGTTGGGGTCGTTCGTCGTCGACCACTTCGCCGCGGCGGGGGCTCGCGTCGTCGTGGCTGATCTGGCATCGAAGGAGGTCGGGTCCGAGGTTGCGTTCGTGCGGGCGGACGCGCGCGTGGGGGCGGATCTGGAGGGCGCGATCGCCTTCGCCTGCGATCGCTTCGGCGGCCTCGACGTGCTCGTCAACAACGCGGGCGGCGTCGGCAGCGCTTGCTTCCCCGAGGCGAGCGCCGACGAGTGGCGCTCGATCGTGGACCTCAACCTCGTCGGCCCGATGCTCGCGACGCAGCTCGCGCTCGAGCCGATGCGCGCGCGCGGCGGCGGCGCGGTGGTCAACATCGCGTCGTCTGCGGGCCTCGGCCTCGCACCGTACGACTCGCCCGAGTACGGCGCGGCGAAGGCGGGGCTCATCCGCTTCACGTCGACGCTCGCCGGCCTGCGCGAGACCATGAACGTCCGCGTCAACTGCGTCGTGCCCGACTGGATCGGCCTCGACCGCGCGCACGCGGAGCTCGCGGCGATGAGCCCGGAGGAGCAGGCGGCCGCGCCACCGTTCGTGGAGCCGTCGGACATCGCCGACGTCGTCGCCGACCTCGCATGCGACGAGTCACTCGCCGGGCGGGTGGTGGTCATGCGCGGCGGCGAGCCTGCGCGGCTGTTGGCGCAGAGTTGATGCAAACGCGTCTTGTCTCTGCGCGGCGGGCGGCCGACGATGCCGGCATGCCCGAACCGGGTCGGATTACCACCGGAAAGAGGCTGTTGCACAACCCACCCACAGATCCGGTGCGTCGAACTGTGATGGGACGACCCATGCTCAGGGCGGCCGAATATGGCCGACAAGTGGGACGAGAACGCCGTCAGAGCGATAGATCGCGATCCGTCTCCCACCCGTTAGGTTCCGAAGCTTTTCGGACCCCCTTGTGCAACAGCCTCAAACCGACGCCAAACCGACCCGGTTCGCGCGATCGCTCGCGAGCAGCGCGGCGTCGTGGCTCGGGCGCAGCTCCTGACGGCTGGCGCCAGCAACTCGGCGATCGACCGTGCACTCCGCTCGGGCCGGCTGTACCGGATCCACCCTGCGGTGTACTCGACCCTTGCGCCCGAACTGCTCACCGAGGACGGCCTCCTCATTGCCGCAGTAATGGCCGCGGGCGAAGGAGCTCTCCTGAGTCACGGCACGGCGGCGTGGCGTTGGCAGATCATCCCCGCACCGCCGGTCGTCATCGAGCTGTGCGTGCCCAGGCACCGCGCGCAGCTCGCCGGCGTGAGGCTTCTTCGCAGCCGCCGTCTCCGCCCCACCGACATCACCACGAACGGCCGCTTCCCAACGACCTCCGTCCCCCGCACTCTCCTCGACCTCGCCACCCGCTACGACCACCGCGCGCTCCTGCGAGCCCTCGCCGAAGCCGAGTTCCACCACGACCTGCGCCCCGCCGACGTCCAACGCACGCTGAGACGCGGCCACTCCGGCAGCGCCAACCTACGGCGAGCGCTGCAAGCCCACGCCCCCGGCCACGGCACCGTCAAGAGCAACCTCGAACGCCGCTTCCGCCGCCTCCTCGTCCGTCACGGCATCGACCTGCCGCTCCGCAACCAGCCGCTCGGCCCGTACACCGTCGACTGCCTCTGGCCACAGCACCGGGTGGTCGTCGAGCTCGACGGCCGCCAGCACGACCGCCCCCGCCAAGCCGACGAAGACGACGACCGCGACCTGTGGCTGCGCGCCAACGGCTACGTCACAAGGCGGTACGGCGACCGCCAGGTCGGCGAGCAACCGGCCGCGGTGATCGCCGACCTCGAAGCCGCCTTCGCGGAGGCGGCCGCCCTCGGCTATCAGGCCGCCGCCGGCGTCCCGCTCAAGCTGTGATACGCCGCCGCGAGGCGCCCGACGCCCTCGTCGATCTGCTCCGGCGTGACGCCCGAGTAGGCGAGGCGCAGCGTGTTGCGTCCGCCCTCGAGCAGGAAGTCGGTGCCCTTGACGAAGGCCACCCCGCGCTCGCTTGCCGCCGCGAAGAGCTTGTCGACGTCCGTGCCCTCCGGCAGCTCGACCCACATGAAGTAGCCGCCCTCGGGCGCGACGAAGCGCGCGTCGGGCAGGTCGCGCTCGAGCGCCGTCACCAGTGCGTCGACGCGCGCCTTGAGGTTCGTGCGCACCGTCTCGATCGAGCGCTGCAGCGCGCCGCTGCGCACGAACTCGTGGACGATCGCCTGGGAGACCATGTTCGGGCTGATGTACGTGCTCGTCGCCCGCTTGACGACGCGGGCGATCAGCTCCGCCGGCCCGACGAGATAGCCGACGCGGATCCCGGGGCAGACGGTCTTCGAGAACGAGCTCGCGTAGACGACGGTCTCGTCGCGGTCGAGGCTGAGCATCGTCGGCAGCGGATCGCCGGCGAAGCGGATCGACACGTACGGGTCGTCCTCGAAGATCGTGAAGCCGTGCTCGCGCGCGAGCGCCAGCAGGGCGTCGCGCTTGTCGCGGCTCAGCGTGTAGCCGGCCGGATTCTGGAAGTTCGGGATGATGTGCGCCAGCTTGGGCTGCATCCCGCCGTCGATGAGGTTCGCCACGCCGTCGACGTCGATGCCGTCGGGCTCGAGCTCGACCATCCGGATGTCCGCCAGCCGCTGGCGCAGGCCGAGCAGCGTGCGGTCGTACGTCGGCCGCTCGACGATGACGGTGTCGCTGGGCTCGACGAGCTCGTCGAACAGGAACGCGTCGGCCTGCATCGAGCCGTTGGTGACCACGACCTGCGTCGGCTCGACCGCGTGCTGCTCCGCGATCCACTCGCGCAGCGGCACGTACCCGATCGCCGTGCCGTATGCGGTCGCGCCGCCGGGATCGTTGGCGAACGCCCGAGCGGCAGCCTCCTTGAGTCCCTCGACGTCGACGATGTCCAGCGAGGGCGCCCCGCGGGCGAACGAGATGGTGTCGGCGGCCATGGCGCAAGGGTAGGCCACGGCGCCCGCGCACGTCAGGTCAGCGCGTGAGCAGGTAGGCGGCGACCGCGCCGCACACCGCCGCGAGGACGAGCACGTACAGCATGAAGCGCCCGATGGCCCGCAGCCACCGTCGCTTCGGCGGCGGCGCGAGCCATGACGGGGTCTCGCCCGGCGCCTCGGCGGGCGCGAACGCGTAGTGCTCGACGACGGGCGGCTCGGGCTCGGCGGGAGCGGGCGGCTCGGGCTCGGCGGCGTCGGGCGGCTCGGGCTCGGCGGCGTCGGGCGGCTCGGCCTCAACGGCCGCGGTCTCCTCGGGCTCGGCCGGCTCGGCGACGTCGGGCGGCCCGGCCTCAACGGCTGCGGCCGCCTCGGCCTCGCCGGCCTCCGCGACGTCGGGCGGCTCGGCCGCAACCGGCGCGGTCGCCTCGGGCTCGGCCGGCTCGGCGACGTCGGGCGGCCCGGCCTCAACGGCTGCGGCCGCCTCGGGCTCGGTCGGCTCCGCGACGTCGTGCGGCTCGGCCGCGGCCTCCATCGCAGCCTCTTCGCCCGCCGGCGCCTCGACCTCGTCCACACCGCTCGGCTCGAACGGCGGCGGCTCGGGTGGCGGTGGCCCGAGGATCTCCTCGAGCTCATCGCGCGGCGCGATCGCCAGCTCGACTCGTTTCCCCTCGAGGTAGGGCGTCAGCGCGGCGAGGTCGGGCTCGGGGTCCGCGACCGCGAGGCGGACGTGGTCGTCGGCGGCGGTGAGGGGGAGGACGCGGGCCGAGCGCGCCGCGTCGGGTGGAACGAGGTGGTCGAGCTCCACGTCGTGCTCGTGGTCGCGCAGGCCGACGTACGGCAGGCCGGTGCGGAAGGCGAGGGCGAGCGCGTCGTCGCTCAGGCCCACGGGGTCCCTTCTCCTGGGGGCTCCGCGCCCGTGGCGGGTCTGGACGGGGGCCGCGGCGGTGCGAGATGGACCTCGATGACCGCCCGCCCGTCCTCGACTCCTCGCACGTAGGCCTCGCGCGCGCCGGGCTGGGCGGCGAGGGCGTCGCGCAGCGCGCCGACCGCGGCGGCATCGGCGAACGGGCCAGCCTCGACGACGACGGTCGCGGCCAGCCGGCCGGCTTCGATGGCGGCCTGCTCGGCGCGCGCGGCGGCCTCGCCCGCCCGCTCGAGCCGGCCGAGCGTACGGCCGTGGTCGTCGATGACCGCGTGCGCCTCGGTCGTGACGCGCTCGGCGGTGAGGCCGAGCTCGTCGATCGTGGCGCGCAGGCCGGCGAGCAGGTCGTGCGCGTCACGAAGGGCGTCGAAGTCGATGGGTGGCTCGGGCTCGGGCGGTGCGGTGAGGTCGGGCTCGGGCGGTGCGCTGAGGTCGGGCGCACGCGGTGCGGTGACGCCGGGCTCCGGGTGAAGGTCGGGCTCCGCCGCTGACGCGAGGTCGGGCTCGGGGGCGAAGGTCTCCGCGGGCGGCGGCTCGTCCGGGGGCGGTGGGGCCGCCGGCTCGTGCCCGCGCAGCAGCTCGCGCTCGAGCTCGCGCAGCTTCGCCTCGAGCTCGGCGAGGGTCCTGCGGGCGTCGTCGTCTGGCGCGGCCGCCATGATCGCGCGAGCGTAGCGCGCGCGGCGGGCGGCTCAGCCGCCGGACGCGAGGCTCGCGCCGAGCGCTCCGGCCAGCGAGAGCAGGAGGTGCAGCCACACCGCGTAGGCGGCGAGCAGGAGCAGGCAGATGCGCATCCGCGGGCTCAGGCGCCCAACGACGCGCCGCACGACGCGACGAGTGACGGCCATGGAGTCCATTCCATTGGGGAACCGGGCGCGCGAACGCTAGGCCGGGGCTCGGACGGACTCGGCCTCCGCGGGCGGCTCGACCCGTCCCCACTTGCGAAACGGCCGCGCGATCAGCCACAGCAGCCCGGCGGCGATCGCCGTGACGAACAGCTCGCCGTAGAGCAGGCGCCCCGGGTCCACGGCCGCTCGCCGAACGTGACGGCCGTCTGGTCCCCGCGTCGAGCGAGCGCTGCGGCGACCAGCCACAGCACGGCGGCAACCCCACGCCCGCGAGCGGTGCTGCTCGCCGAGCCCTGCGACGCCCATGGCGCCGCCGATTGTCCGCGATCCGAGCGCGGACGGTGTTGCCTATCCGCCGAGGATCTCGACCGCGATCTCGGCGACCTGCGTCGGCGTGCGGCCGACGCGCACGCCGCGCGCCTCCAGGGCCTCGGCCTTCGCGACGGCCGTGCCCTGCGAACCGCTGACGATCGCGCCGGCGTGGCCCATCGTCTTGCCCGGCGGCGCGGTGAAGCCGGCGATGTACGCCACGACGGGCTTGGTCACGTTCGAGGCGATGAAGTCGGCGGCCTCCTCCTCGGCCGACCCGCCGATCTCGCCCGCCATCACGATCAGCTCGGTCTCGTCGTCGGCCTGGAAGAGCTCGATGACGTCGATGAACGACGAGCCGGGCACGGGGTCGCCGCCGATGCCGACGATCGACGAGTTGCCGAAGCCGCGCTGGGCGATCTCGTTGCCGATCTGGTAGGTCAGCGTCCCCGAGCGCGAGACGACGCCGACGTTGCCCTCCTTGAAGAACGCGGCCGGGATGATCCCGACGTTCGCCTTGCCGGGCGACAGCACGCCCGGGCAGTTCGGGCCGATGAGCCGAGTGCCCGGGTGCGCCTCGACGAGGTGGTTGTAGACGCGCAGCTCGTCGTGGGCCGGGATGCCCTCGGTGATGGCGATGATCGTCGCGATCCCGGCGTCGGTGGCCTCGAGGATCGAGTCGGCGGCGAAGCGTGGTGGCACGAAGATCATCGCCGTGTTCGCGCCGGTCTCGGAGACCGCGGCGCGGAAGGTGTCGAAGACCGGGACGCCCTCGACGTCCTGGCCGCCCTTGCCCGGCGTCACGCCAGACACGACCTGCGTGCCGTAGCGCTTGTTGTTCATCGCGTGGAACGTGCCCTCGCGGCCGGTGATGCCACTGACGCACAGCCGCGTCTCGCGATCGACGAGGACGCTCATCGGGCCAGCTCCACGACCTTCTCGGCGGCCTCGTTCATCGTGGCCGCGGTGTGCACGTTGGGCAGCGCCGCCTCGGCGAGGATCCGCCGCCCCTCCACGTCGTTGGTCCCGTCCAGCCGCACGACGAAGGGCACCGACGGCTTGATCTGGTCGAACGCCTCGACGAGCCCGTTGGCGACCTCGTCGCAGCGCGTGATGCCGCCGAAGATGTTGAAGAGCACCGCCTTGACGTTCGGGTTGCTCAAGATGACCTCGACCGCGCTGGTGATCGCCTCGGCCTTCGATCCGCCGCCGGCGTCGAGGAAGTTCGCGGGCTTGCCGCCGTACTGAGCGACGACGTCGAGCGTCGACATCACGAGGCCCGCGCCGTTGCCGAGGATGCCGATGTCGCCGTCGAGCTTGACGTAGGTCAGCCCGCGCTCCTTGGCCATCTGCTCCTGCGGGTCCTCGGCCGAGGGGTCGCGCAGCTGCGCGTTCTCGGGGTGGCGCATCAGCGCGTTGTCGTCGAGCGTGACCTTGGCATCGAGCGCGCGGACGTCGCGCTCGGGCGTGACGATCAGCGGGTTGACCTCGACGAGCACGGCCTCCTCGGAGACGAACGTCGCGTACAGGCGGTGCAGGAACACGCCGATCGGGCGCACGAGGTCGCCGTCGACGGCGGCCTCGAAGGCGAGCCGGCGCCCGTGGAAGTCCTGGAAGCCCAGCAGCGGGTCGACGTGCAGCGTCGCGATCGCCTCGGGGTCCTCCTCGGCGACCGCCTCGATGTCCATGCCGCCCTTCGTCGAGAGCATGACCAGCGGGCGCTTGGCCGAGCGGTCGAAGATGATCGACGCGTAGTACTCGGCCTCGATCTGCGACGCGCCCTCGACCCAGACCTCGTGGACGGTGAAGCCGCGGATGTCCATCCCGAGGATCGCGCTGGCGTGCTCGCGCGCTTCGTCCTCGTTGGACGCGACCTTGATCCCGCCGGCCTTGCCGCGCCCGCCGATCTTCACCTGCGCCTTGACGACGCACGGGAAGCCGATCTCCTTGGCGGCCGCCACGGCCTCGTCGACGGTGCGCGCGTGGCGCCCCTCGGGCACCGGGATGTCGTGGCGGGCGAAGAGCTGCTTGCCCTGGTATTCGAGGAGGTCCATGAGCGGCGGCGGACTCTATAGGGAGGCTGCCGCACGGCGTCGACCGGCGGTCAAATGGCACAATGCCCGCCCCATGGCGCTCCCCTCCAAGGTCAACTTCGTCACTTTCGACGTCTACGGCACGCTCATCGATTGGGAGAAGGGCGTCTTCGATGCATTCACCCGTGAGGCCTCGCGCGACGGCTTCACCATCGAGGATCCGCAGGAGATCATCCCCCGCTTCCACGAGTACGAGCGCGAGATCGAGGGCGGCTCCTACGAGCTGTATGCCGAGGTCCTGCGGCGCGTCGCCGTGCGCATCGCCAAGGACGTCGCTTGGCCGCTCGAGCCCTCGCGCGCCGGCTTCCTGCCCGACTCGGTCCAGCGCTGGGCGCCGTTCAAGGAGACCAACGCGCAGCTGACCAAGTTCTCCAAGAAGTTCCAGACCGGGCTGATCTCGAACATCGACGACAAGCTCCTGGGCCAGACGCGCCGCCACATCCCGCACGACTTCGACCTCGTCGTCACCGCCCAGCAGGTGCGCTCCTACAAGCCCGATCCGGCGCACTTCAAGGAGTGCGCGCGGCGCATCGGCACCAAGAAGGGCTGGGTCCACGTCGCGGCCAGCTACTACCACGACGTCGAGCCCTGCATCAAGGAGAAGGTCCCGGTCATCTGGGTCAACCGCAACAAGGAGGAGCTCGACCCCGGCGCCAAGAAGCCGACGGCCGAGGTCAAGACCCTCCTCGAGGCGGCCAAGCTCCTCGGCGCGGCGTAGCCTCGCGCGCAGTGCGCGCCGTCACCGTTCATCGCGACGTCCTCGTCGCCACCTCGCGCGTCTACCAGACGACGTGCACCGCGATCCGCTCCGGGGACGAGGGCTTCGTCGTCGACTCGCCGATCTTCCCCGACGAGATCGAGTTGCTGCCGGCCGTGCTCGAGCAGGCGGGCTTCCCGGTCAGCGGCCTGCTCGCGACGCACGGCGACTGGGACCACATGCTCGGGCGCCTTGCCTTCCCGGGCGCGGCGCTGGGCGTGGCCGAGACGACCGCCGCGTACCTGACGGCCGAGCCCGGCGGCGTCCAGCGCGAGCTGCGCGAGTGGGACGAGGAGCACTACGTCGAGCGCCCCAAGCCACTGAGCCTCGGGCAGGTCCAGGCGCTGCCGGCACCGGGGTTCGTCGCGATCGGCGAGCACGAGCTCGAGGTCCAGCCCGCCGACGGCCACACCGCCGATGGCATGGCGCTGTGGGCGCCGTGGGCGCGCGTGCTCGTCTGCGGCGACTACCTGTCGCCGGTCGAGATCCCGATGCTCTCGCCCAGCGGCTCGCGCGACGCCTACCTGGCGACGCTCGAGCGCCTGCGCCCGCTCGTCGAGCAGGCGCAGTGGGTCGTCCCCGGCCACGGCGCGCCGATCGATGGCACCCGCGCGGTCGCCGTCCTCGACGAGGATGTCCGCTATCTCACCGACTGGGAGCTGCCGCCGGCGCGGCGCACCGCCGCGCAGCGCGAGATCCACGAGCTCAACCGGGAGCGAGCGACATGATCCATCACGCGACGCTCGAGACGCACCGCGACGACGTCGACGACGCCGTCGCGTTCTGGGCCCTGCTCGGCTTCGAGCGCGTCGAGCCACCCGGGCGCCTCGCGGCGATCGCCGTCTGGGTCGAGCGCGCGGGCACGCAGGTGCACTTCCTCTTCGCCGACGATCCGGTCGCGCCGTCGCGGGGCCACACGGCGGTGGTCGCCGACGACTACGACGCGGCGATCGAGCGGCTGCGGCGTGCCGGCTTCGAGACGCGCGCATCGACCCAGGACTGGGGCAGCCCGCGCTCGTTCGTCGTCGCGCCCGGCGGACACCTCGTCGAGGTCATGGCCTTCCCGCCCGGTGGCTGAGCTGCTCCTGCCCGACCCGCCGCTCGCCGACGGCCCGATCGCGCTGCGGCCCTTCACGGACGACGACGTGCCGTGGGTCGCCGAGGGCTGCCGCGATCCGGACGTGGCGTCCTTCACGGCCGTGCCGCAGCCCTACGAGGAGTCCGACGCCGCCGAGTGGATCTCGAGCCACGCGGCCGACCGCGCGGCGGGCAGGACGCTCAGCCTGGCGGTCGTCGAGGCCGGCTGGCCGCTCGGGTCGATCAGCCTGCTGCGCGTCGAGTGGGATCAGCTGCGCTGCGAGATCGGCTACTGGATCGCCCCGTGGGGTCGCGGCCGCGGCGCGGCGTCGCGCGCGGTCCGCCTGCTCGCCGACCACGCGTTTCGCGCCTGCGGCATGCAGCGCATCGAGATCGTCCCGTACGTCGACAACCCGGGCTCCCAGCGCGTCGCCGAGAAGGCCGGCGCCCGGCGCGAGGGCGTGCTGCGCTCCTACTTCCTCGCCCGCGGCGAGCGCCACGACTGCGTCATGTACGCGCTGCTGCCGGACGACCTGCCGCCTGCCGGCGGAGCTCCGTGAGCCCGACGAGCCCGAGCACGGCGGCCGCGGCGATCTCGGCGAGCATGACGGCCCACGAGAGCGCGTCGACGTCGATGTCGAAGTAGGAGTCGCTGAACGCGCTCCAGTGCGGCGCGATGTGGCTGGCCGCCACGCCGAGTGCGCTCCAGAGGCCGACGACGGCGGCGACGAGCGGCGCGCGGCGATCGCCGCGCAGGACGAGCACGAGCGTCGTGACGGCGAGCAGCGACAGCACGGTCCCGCCGGCGAGCACCTCGGTGGCGAGATCGCCGGTGCCCTGGCGCAGGTGGTCGAGGCTGTGGGCCACGTTGGCGGCGACGAAGGCGATGCTCGCCACCGTCAGCGGACGGGATCGGGTCTGCTGCTGCATCTCGTAACCTAACGTCGGTTAGGGAGAACCAGAAGCTACCTAGTGAGCGTTAGGTTGTCAAAGGGCGTGCAGCCGCGCCGGCGCATGACCGCGCAGGCGCGCCGCGAGGTCATCGAGCGGGCGGCGGCGGAGGTCTTCGCCGAGCGCGGCTACCACGGCGCGTCGATGGACGGGATCGCGCGGCGATCGGGCGTCTCGGCGCCCGTGCTCTACGACCACTTCGCCTCCAAGGGGGACCTGCACCAGCGCCTGCTCGAACGCCACTTCGCCGAGCTGCGCGAGGTATGGCGCGAGCACCTCGCCGGCGACGATCCGATCGCCGAGCGCATGCACCGGGCCTTCGACGCCTGGTTTCACTACATCGAGACGCATCCGTACGCGGCGCGGCTGCTCTTCCGCGACACGACCGGCGACCCCGAGGTCCAGGCGCTGCACCGCGAGGTCCAGGACCGCAGCCGCGCGGCCGCGCTGCCGTTCCTGGCGCGCGAGCCCGGCGCCGAGAACATCGCAGGCCCCGGCGCCGAGGCCATGGACATGGCGTGGGAGGTCTTCCGCGCCGTCCTGCAGGGCCTCGCGCTGTGGTGGAACGAGCACCCCGACGTCCCGCGCGAGCAGGTCGTCGCCACCGCGATGAACGCGCTCTGGCTCGGCTTCGAGCGTGTGGGGCGCGGCGAGCGCTGGGCGCCCGATCAGTCCAGGAGGCGGCGCAGGAACAGAGCGCGCCCGCCTTCGTAGGCGCCGTCGTCGAAGCCCATCGACTCGTACAGCGCGCGCGCCGCGGTGTTGGTCTCCGCGGTGTCGAGCTCGATGCGCCGGCAGCCGCGCGCGCGGGCGCGCTCGATCGTCTCGGCGACGAGCGCGCGGCCGAGCCCGCCGCGCCGCGCCTCGGGCGCGACGAAGAGGTCCTCGAGCAGGCAGTCGTAGCTGTCGCGCCACACCGCCCAGCGGTAGCGCAGCTGCACGACGCCGCCCGCCGGCGCGCCCGGCTGCGGCGCGCCGAGCAGGTACTCGGTCGCGTCGTCGTCGATGAGGCGCTGCACGCTGGCGCGGAACGACACGTCGGGAGGCCAGGCGAAGCCGAGGTGGTCGCGAAAGGCCACGAGCAGGCGCGCGACGTCGTCCGCTTCGTCGGGCGATGCCAGCCAGATGTGCGGGTGGCCGGGCGGCGCGGAATGGTCCATGTGTGGTTTTGTGCGCAGGTCGGGGGGAGAGGGTTCAAGCGTAGATGGCCCACTCGCGCCACTCAGCCGACGTCTATCGCCGTCGCCGCCTCGTCGCCCTTGGCGTGCTCGCGGCCGTCGCCGCGATCGCGGGCGCGGCGGTCGGCGCCGGCGATCGCAGCCGCGGCGACTCGCCCGCACCGCCGACGAACGCCGACGTCACCCATCCCAAGGGCGAGCAGGCGCAGCTCCCTCTCGGAGGCCGGCGGATCTTCCCGAACTTCCGCGTAGTCGCCTTCTACGGCGCGCCGCAGAGCCACCAGCTCGGGGCGCTCGGCATCGGCTCGCCCGATCACGCCGCCCGGCGCCTGACCAGGCAGGCCGAGCCCTACGCCAAGAAGACGCGGCCGGTGCTGCTCGCCTTCGAGCTGCTGGCCGACGTCGCCAACCACGATCCCGGCCGCGACGGGCTCTACCGCACGCGCCAGCCCGCGTCGGTCATCCGCCGCTACCTGGCGGCGGCGCGCCGTGCCAAGGCCCTGCTCCTGCTCGACATCCAGCCCGGCCACGCCGACTTCCTCACCGAGACGCGTCACCTCGACCGCTGGCTGCGCGAGCCCGACGTCGGCCTCGCGCTCGACCCCGAGTGGCATACCCCGGGCGCGGTGCCGGGGACGCAGATCGGCTCCGTGCAGGCCGAAGACGTCAACGCCGTCGCCCGCCACGTCGCCGCGATCGTGCGCGCCTACCGGCTCCCGGAGAAGCTCTTCGTCGTCCATCAGTTCACGCCGAACATGATCGCCGGCAAGGAGCGCGTGGTGAAGCCGCCCGGGCTGGCGATGACGATGAACGTCGACGGCTTCGGCGACCGCCCGAACAAGATCGCCAAGTACCACCAGTTCACCCACGACGGCACGCACTTCCACCGCGGCTACAAGCTCTTCTACGAAGAGGACACGAACCTCATGACGCCGCGCTCGGTGCTCGCGCTGCAGCCGCGGCCGGACTTCGTCGTCTACGAGTGAGACGCGCCGACGTTGGAGACGAGCGACCGCCCGCCCTTGGCGACTATGTTTCCAAGCTGATGTTCACAAAGGTCCTGGTCGCAAACCGCGGCGAGATCGCCATTCGGGTCATCCGTGCGCTCGAGGAGATGGGGATCGCGTCGGTGGCCGTGTACTCCGAGCTCGATCGCGACGCCCTGCACGTCGCGCGCGCCGACGAGGCCTATCTGCTGGGTGGGCCCACCGCCGCCGAGAGCTACCTGAACATCGAGAAGCTCCTCGGCGTCTGCGGTGAGGCGGGCGCCGAGGCGGTGCATCCCGGCTACGGCTTCTTGGCCGAGAACGCGGCGTTCGCTCGGGCGTGCGAGGACGCCGGTATCACCTTCATCGGCCCGCCGGCGAGCGCGATCGAGGCCATGGGCTCCAAGACGCGCGCGCGCGAGCTGATGCATGCGGCGGGCGTGCCGATCGTGCCGGGGACGACCGAGCCGGTCGCCACGGTCGACGACGCGCGCAAGGTGATCGCCAAGGACATCGGCTACCCCGTCGCGGTCAAGGCCGCGGGCGGCGGCGGTGGCAAGGGCTTTCGCGTCGCGCTGGAAGAGTCGGAGCTCGAGGCGGCCTTCGAGGGGGCCGCGCGCGAGGGCGAGAAGTTCTTCTCGGACGCGACCGTCTACCTCGAGCGCTACCTGCCCGACCCGCGCCACGTCGAGGTCCAGGTGCTCGCCGACCGCCACGGCAACGTCATCCATCTCGGCGAGCGCGACTGCTCGGTGCAGCGCCGCCACCAGAAGCTGATCGAGGAGTCGCCCGCGCCCGTGGTCGACGAGAAGCTGCGCGCGCGCATCGGCAAGATCGGCGTCGACGCGGCGCGCGCGGTCGACTACGTCGGCGCCGGCACGATCGAGGGTCTGCTCCAGGGCGGCGAGTACTTCTTCCTGGAGATGAACACGCGCGTGCAGGTCGAGCACTGCGTGACCGAGATGACGACCGGCATCGACATCGTGCGCGAGGGGATCCTCGCCGCGGCCGGCGACCCGCTCTCGGTCGGCCAGGACGACGTGGTCCTGCGCGGGCACGCGATCGAGTGCCGCATCAACGCCGAGGACGCCTCGAAGAAGTTCGCCCCGGCGCCGGGTCAGATCACGAGCTACCGCGAGCCGGCCGGGCCGGGCGTGCGCGTCGACAGCGGCGTGACGGCGGGCAGCGAAGTCACGCCGATGTACGACCCGATGGTGGCCAAGCTGATCGCGTGGGACGTCGACCGCGAGCAGGCCACGCGGCGCATGCTGCGCGCGCTGGCCGAGTACGAGATCGGTGGGCTGAGAACGCTCATCCCGTTCCACAGCGCGCTGCTGGCAACCGAGCAATGGCGCAACGGCGAGACGTGCCGCGACCTCGTCGAGGACAAGGACTGGCTCAAGCAGCTCGCCTTCCCGAAGGCCGAGCCGGCCACCGCGGACGACGGCGAGCAGACCGTCGAGCAGAGCTACACCGTCGAGGTGTCAGGCCGCAAGTTCGACGTCAAGGTCATCGGCCCGCCCTACGCGGGCGCCAACGGCAGCGCGCCCGCGGCAGCGGGGCCCAAGCCGCGCCGGGCCGAGCGCGCCGCGGGCGGCGGAGGCGGTGGCGCCGATGAGCTCGTCTCGCCGCTGCAGGGCAACATGTGGAAGGTCCTCGTCGAGCAGGGACAGACGGTCGAGGAGGGCCAGCTGGTCTGCATCATCGAGGCGATGAAGATGGAGAACGAGATCACCGCCCACAAGGCCGGCGTGATCGAGCGGCTGGAGGTCAAGGAAGGCGACCCGGTCACCTCGGGGGCGACGATCGCGGTGATCAAGAGCCCCGGCTGAGCCCGCCGGGGGGCGTGCCCCCGCGCCGCTCGACCGAGCTGCGAGGCCGGCCGGCGCATCCATCACTCTGGAACTGGGTTCCCCATTCTGTGGGCTTCCCTTGCCGAAGACCCCATAATTCTCCCACGCCGGGGCGCGGGGCCCTAGGCTCGGGTATGAGCCAACCTGCAGCTTTTGCGCAGGTTCAGAGATTGGGGGGAAGGTGCGGATGAGCGGTAGCAGAGCGCCGGGGAGCGCCCAGTGGTGTCCGACTGACCGGGCGGCTCCTCGATGAGGGCGGTCATCCTGGCCGGAGGACTCGGAACGCGGTTGCGGCCCTACACGACCGTGATCCCGAAGCCGCTGGTGCCGATCGGCGACCGCCCGGTGCTCGAGCACCTCATCCGCTCGCTGGTGCGGTCTGGCGTCGACCACATCGACCTGTGCGTGAACCACCTCGGCGAGCTCATCCTGATCTACCTGGCCAACGCGGACATCCCGCCCGAGGTCCGGCTCGCCTTCCACTGGGAGAGCGAGCCGCTCGGCACGGCCGGCGCCCTCGCGATGGTGCCCGATCTCGAGGGAAGCTTCCTCGTCGTCAACGGCGACGTGCTCACCACGCTCGACTACCGGGAGCTCTTCGAGCACCACGAGCAGCAAGGCGCCGCGCTGACCGTCGCGATGCGCGGCAAGCGCGTCAACATCGACCTCGGCGTGATCGAGTCCGACAACGGCCTCGTGAACAACTACATCGAGAAGCCATCGCTGCGCTACGAGGTCAGCATGGGCGCCTACGTCTACGACGAGCGCGCGCTGAAGTTCCTGCCGCCCGGCGCGTGCCAGTTCCCCGATCTCGTGCTGAGGCTGCTGGAGGCCGGCGAACGCGTAGCCGCCTTCCAGAGCGATGCCGACTGGTACGACATCGGCACGGTCGGCGAGTACGAGCGAGCCTCCGCCGACGTCGAGCGCTACCCGGAGAAGTACGGCCTCGACCCGTTGCCGCCGGCCGAGCACGACGTGATCCCGGCGGTGGGGGGCGAGGAGACACTCGACGAGGTGGCCAGGCGGCGCGCGGCGGCGCGGTGAGCGAGCGGCGCTGAGCGGCCGGCAGGTGGCGCCTCTTCGGGCCTGGGCGCGCTAGCGTGAGGAGTGTCCCATGGCGGCCGTGACCGAAGCGCCGACCACCCGCAGTTCCGGTCCGGGCGAGACCGAGCGAGCGTACGCCATCTTCCAGCAGCCGTGGTGGCTCGACGCCGTCGCACCGGGGCACTGGGGCGAGGTCACGTGCGAGCACTCCGGGACGGTCGTCGCGCGGTTGCCCTATGTCGTGCGCGGGCGGCCGCGGATGCGGATGCTGACCCAGTCGAGCCTGACGCAAACGCTCGGACCCTGGGTCGAGCCCTCGAGTGCGAAGCCGGCGCGCGCGCTTTCGAGCGAGCACGAGCTGCTCGCCGACCTCGAGGCGCGGCTCCCGTCGGCGTGCGCGTTCTCGCAGCAGTTCTCGCCGGCGATGCTCAACGCGCTGCCCTTCTACTGGGCCGGCTATCAGCTCGAGGTGCGCTACACCTACCGCCTGGAAGGCCTCAGCTCGACCGATGCCCTGTGGTCGGGCCTGCGCGGCAACGTTCGCCGGGAGATCCGCAAGGCGCGCGACCGCTTGGAGGTCGTGGACGGTCTCGGCGTCGATCGCTTCTACGACGTGCTGTCGCGGACCTACGAGCGCCAGCGGCTCCCGACGCCGCACTCGCTCGCCGAGCTCGAGCGCCTGGAGGCCGCCTGCGCGCCGCGCGGCGCGGGCGCCATGCTCTTCGCGCGCGACGAGGCCGGGCGGATCCACGCCGTCGCCTGGGCGGTATGGGACAGGCGCGCCGCGTACTACCTGCTCGCGGGTGCCGACGCGCACCTGCGGACCAGTGGCGCGAGCAGCCTGCTCGCGTGGGAAGCGATCATGCGTGCGCGCGAGCACACCGATGTCTTCGACTTCCACGGCTCGATGCTCCAGCCCGTGGAGCGCTTCTTCCGCGGCTTCGGCGGGCGGCAGACGCCGTACCTGAGCGTCACTCGGATGAGCCCGCCGTTCCGCGTGGCGCTCGCGGCGCGATCCGGCATGCGCCGGATCGCCTCGCGAACCTGATCGCCCGGCTCGAGACCCGGCGCCACACCGCCGCCCACAGCTTGCCGCGCAGGAACGGGAGCGGGTCCTCCCACGCCAGGCCGGAGATCGCCTCGCATCCCCGCACCCATCGCAGCCATGCGAGCGGCGAGATGCGCTCCGCGCGCATCGCCCGCAGGTCCTGAAGCGGATCGCACCAAATGACGCGACGGTGCACGCGCACCGCGGGCGGGCGCTCGCGCCGGGTGAGGTCCGCGTAGACCATGGCCGGCAGGTTCACCCCGGCGAGAGCGCCGGGATGGTGCCAGAGGTTGAATCGCGGGTTGATCTCGAGCAGATGCAGCCGACCGCCGTCGTCGCGCTTGAAGTCGAGCTTCGCCACGCCGCGAAGAGCCAGCCGGCGAACGATCTCGCGCCCGAGCTCGGCCACGTCCGGGAGCGGGACGACCTCGACCGCGGTGCTCTGCCCGTAGGCGCGCGGGAAGGTGCGGATCTTGCGGCCGGTGAACTCGCCGGCGATCGATCCCGAGGCGTCGACGTACACATGGAAGCTCTCGATGTGGGATTCCGGACCCGCGACGAGCTGCTGTGCCAGGAGCTCCGTCCGGGTGCCGCTCAACCGCGGCCAGAGGGCCTCGAAGTCCGCCCGCCCCCGCACGTGCAGCGCCTTGCTGGCCCCCGCCATGCTGGTCCACGCGGGCGTCCGCGTGAGCGGCTTGACGATCAGCGGAAAGGGCACGTCGAGCGCCGGCGCGTCCGGTGCGGCGCGAAGGCGCTGGGTGGGCGGGACCGGAAGGTCGTGGCGAGCGGCCAGCGCCTCGAAGCGGCCCTTGTCGACCAGCTCCTCGATCAGCTCGCGATCGGCGAGCATCAGCCGCAGGCCCTCCGCGAGCCGCTGGCGGTGGCGCGACGCCAGCAGCAGCGCGGCGTCCGTCTGGGGGAAGAGCACCGGCGGCTGCGGCTGGGCGAGCGCGAGCGCGAGCAATGCCTCGACCAGCTCCTCCTGGCGCTCCCACTGGTCGATCCAGGGGAGTGCCACGCGGACGTGCCGCGAGAAGCGTGCCGAGTCGTCGGCGAAGCCGAAGAACGCGCTCGAGATGCCCGCCACGCCCAGCGCCCGGACCATGTCCACGTCGCCCATTACGACGGCGAGCGGATCCCCGTCGCCGCGCGCCATCACGTCCCGTGCCGACGGCGCCCGAGCAGCGACGACGCGAGCTCGACATACGCCTCGATGTCCGCACGCCGCGGCCGTAGGTCTGCCAGGCGCGCGTGCGACTCCGCCGCGAAGGCACGGAAGGCCACGACGACTGCGACGATCCCGCTCACCGAGGCGGCGACGGCGGCGCCGCGCGCGCCCCACACGGGCACGAGTGCGACGTTCAGCGCCGTGTTGGTCACCAGTGCCGTCCCCACCATCCGGTACATCGACGCCGGCTTCTGGGTCTGCACCTGGAAGAACGAGTACAGCGGCCTGACGGCGGCCAGGCACAGCACGTTGGGGGTCAGCAGGACGAGGAGGAGGGGAACCTCGCCGTACCCCTCGCCGAGGACCCACGGGATCGCGATGTACGCGGCCGGGATCGCGACGACGCTCGCCGCGGCCACGAGCAGCACGCTGTGACGCACCGTTCGGATGCTCAGCGACACCGATGCGTCGCGCGAGTCGCTGCTGATGCGCTTGAACGTGCTCAGCGCCAGCGCTTCGGTGGCCAGCAGCATGACCTCGGTCGCGGCGACCGCGATCGAGTAGACGCCCACCGCGGCGTTGGTCGAGAAGATCGCCAGCGCGATCAGCCCGTTGCGCTCGTTGAGGACCTCCACGATCCGAAAGCCCGAGATCGTCAGCCCGTACCGCGTGACGCGGCGGTAGACGCTGCGGTTGCGCGGGAACTGCGGGCCGCCGATGAACGCGCGAAGCCTGAACCACGCGGTCACCGCCAGCACTACAAACGCGAGCTCCCAGATGACGATCGTCATCCGCGTGGAGGAGTTGGCCAGCAGCGGCGGCAGGATGAACAGGAACGGCAGGGAGGCGCGGCCGAGCCGCAGGACGTTGACGGCTCGCACGTGACCGAGTGCCTGCCAGATGCCCTCCTCGTAGGCCCTCAGCAGCACGAACGGCGTGATCAGCGACGGCAGGGCGAGCACCCACCAGCGATCGCCCAGCAGCGGCGAGATCGCCAGCGCCACGAGGCACGTGAGCAGCCCGCCGCCCGCGGCGACGACGACCGAGACTCCGAACACCTCGCGCGGGGTGGCGCGCTTGCGCGCCAGCTCGACCGCGTTGGCGATCCACACGGAGCCGAATGGGACCTGGCAGAGGCCGACGCTGAGCGACGCCAGGGCGTAGAGACCTCGCCCCGAGGGTCCCATGAGCCGGCCGGTGAGCACGACCAAGAGCACCTGCGAGATGAGCTCCGCTGCCTTGAAGAGCAGCGCCTCCAGGCCACCGGCCGCGATGGACGGCGGCTTGAACGTCGCTACCCCGTCGCCGGCGGATTCCGCGCTGGGGACCCGGCGGAGCGACACCTCTAGGCCCGCATCCGCGCGCCGCGGGCGACGCGTTCGAGCTCGTAGATGGCCCGAGCGCGCTCGTCGAGCTTCCCGATGAGCTTGCGAAACGGGAAGGTCACGCGGACGAACGTCCTGTAGGGCTGGCGGTAGAAGGCGGCGAGCCCGGTGTAGGCCTTCTCGAAGGCGAAGTTGCGCTCGAGGAACTCCTGGAGCTCGGTGCCGTGCAGGATCGACCGGAAGCCGTCGTTGACGTAGGCCACGCCGCGCTCGCCCAGATAGTGCTCGTTCATCCTGTGGAAGAGGGCGTACGACGCGTACTTGCGCAGGTGGTCGGGATGGAACTTCAGCGCGGAGTACGCGGCCTCCATGTTCCCGAAGACGTAGGTGGAGCTGTAGCCCGCGAGGTCGCCGTCGCACGTCACCGCCCAATGCTGGATGACGTCGTCGAAGCCCTCGCCTGCCATCGTGTGCGCCGCGAAGATCGACCGCGAGACCGGGGTCTCGGGTCCCACGTACCTGTCGAAGGCCCTTCGATAGACCTCGTAGCCCGAGGTCGCGAGCTCCTCGCAGGACATCCTGCGGACCTCGCAGTTCCGGAGGGCTCGCCGCAGCTTGCTGCGCATGTTCGAGGAGGGAATGCTCTCGATGTCCTTGAACTCGCGGCAGATCACCGCGTACCAGCCCGAGGCGGCTCGATCGGGCAGGAACCCGGACGTGGTTCGCAGCACCGTTCCCCCGAGCGATCGCAGGACGCGCGATCCCTCCTCGGGCGACAGGGAGTAGTCCGCGTTGGCGGGGCCGAAGGGGACCACCATGCCCGAGTAGAGCTTGAAGATCGCTCCGTTGACCACGGTGGCCGGCTCCCCCCGTCTCTCCAAGAGCTCCATGAACCGGTCGGGATACCCCCCCTCCATGCGCTCATATAATGACGGCGCCGCTCGGAGCCGGGGTTCGCTTCGCACGCCGCGCGAGGAGGTCGTCGCCATCAGTCATCCAGCCCGTTCATCCGTGGTCTGGATCGTCAACCAGTACGCCGGCTCTCCTCGGCATGGCATGGAGTACCGGCATTACCACCTCGCGCGCGGTCTCACGCAGCGCGGCCACACGGTCGTCGTCGTCTCAGGGAGCCGGTCGCATCTGTACACCGCGCCGCCGCAGGTCTCGCGCCCGTTCACGCTCGAGCCCATCGACGGCGTGACCTATTGCTGGGTGGCGGTGCCGCGCTACGAGCGTGCCATCAGCGTCGGCCGCGTCCTCAACATGGCCGCATTCGCCCTGCGCCTGGAGCGCCTTCCGGTCGACCGGCTGCCGCGGCCCGACGCGATCCTGGTGTCGTCGCCATCGCTCTTCCCGCTGCCGGTCGCCTCGCGCTGGGCTCGCCGGTTCGGCGCGCGCCTGGTCTTCGAGGTGCGTGACATCTGGCCGCTGACGCTGCGCGAGCTGGGCGGCCTCCCGACGTGGCACCCACTCGTCGCGCTCATGCAGTGGCTGGAGGACTACGGCTATCGCAAGGCGGACCGCGTCGTCTCGGTCCTGCCGGCGGCAGCCGGCCACATGGTCTCCCGCGGCATGGACCCGCGGAAGTTCCACTATCTGCCCAACGGCATCGATCTGACGGAACCTTCGATGAACGGTGGCGCGCCGAGCGCGGTGCGCGACGCCATCCGCCCCGGCGTGTTCACCGTCGGCTTCGTCGGGACGCTCGGGCGAGCGAACGTGCTCGAGACGCTGGTCGACGCGGCGCGCCTGCTCGCACCCGACGAGGCGCAGGTCGTCGTGGTGGGCCACGGGCCCGAGCGCGACCAGCTGGCCGCGCGCGCGGCGGGCCTGCGCAACCTCACCTTCGTCGGACCCATACCGAAGCTGCAGGTCGCAGCGGCGCTCGAGCTGTTCGACGCGTGCTACGTGGGCTACCGGCGCAGCTCGCTGTACCGGTTCGGCGTCTCGCCGAACAAGCTCTATGACTACATGGCGGCCGGCCGGCCGGTGCTCTTCGCGGCCGATGCCGCCAACCAGCCGGTGCGCGAAGCCGACTGCGGGCGCACGGTCGCGCCGGAGGACCCGTCCGCGCTTGCGGACGCCATCCGATCGCTGGCCGCCTGCTCGCCGGCCGAGCGCGAGCGGCTCGGGGCCAACGCGCGCGCGTACGTCGAGCAGCGCCACGACTACGGGCGCCTCGCCGACGGGCTCGCGGACATCCTGCTGGGCGACGAGCGGTGACGCCCCGCGACGAGCTGCGTAAGGCGATGGGCGACCTCATCGGCGTGCCGCCGGAGCACGTCACGCTGTTCTGGAGAGGCCGCGTGGCGCTCTACGCGATCCTGCGGGGCCTCGGAATCGGCCCCGGAGACGAGGTGATCGTCCCGGCCTTCACGTGCGTGGCGGTGCCCAACGCGATCATCTATGCAGGCGCGACGCCCGTCTACGTCGACATCGACGAGGCGACCTACACCGCCGATCCGGCCGCCGTGGCCAGCGCGATGAGCCCTCGGACGCGTGTGGTGCTGGCACAGAACACCTTCGGTCTGTCGGCCGACCTCGACGCGCTGACCGCGGCGGCGCGCCCGCATGGAGCGGTCGTCGTCGACGACTGCACGCATGGGCTCGGCGGCACCTACCGCGGCCGGCCCAACGGCGCGGCGGCAGCCGCGGCGTTCTACTCGACGCAGTGGAGCAAGCCCATCTCCACGGGGCTTGGAGGGATCGCGGTCACGACCGATCCCGAGCTCGCCCCCGCGCTCGCCGCGCTCGAGCGCTCCGCCGCGGAGCCGCGCGCGCTCGATCGCGCGCTGCTGGGGGCCATGCTCTTCGCGCGCGAGCGGCTCGCCACGCCGCGCACGCTGCGAGCGGGGCGCTCCGTCTACCGCACGATCAGCCGGGCGGGGCTGGTCCCCGGCTCGTCCGGCGGCGGCGAGCTCGAGGGCACGGTGCTGCCGGAGTCGTTCGTGGCGGGGATGTCCGCGTTCCAGGCGCGCCTTGCCACCCGCCGGCTGACGACCCTGGCCGCGAGGATCCGCGGGCGGCGGGCGGCGGCGCAGCGCTACTCGGCCTGGCTGGTCGCGCACCGGCGCACGCCGGCGTGCGAGCCTGACGGGACGGAGCACGCCTTCCTTCGCTATCCGCTGCGCGTCGTCGAACGCGACGCCTTCGTGGCGGACGCCAATCGCCGCGGCGTGCTGCTCGGCGATTGGTTTCACTCGCCGCTCTATCCGATCGCCGGCGATCTCGAGCTGTGGGGCTATCGCCGTGGCGAGCACCCCGTGGCGGAGCGGGTGGCAGACGAGATCGTCAACCTCCCGACCGACGTGTCGCTCGACGGACGCGACGGCCGAGCGGTCGAGGAGCTGCTCGAGGCGTCGGTCGCTCGGATTCTGTGAGAGCCGAGGCGGCCCGACCGAGGGCGGTGAGCGCTAGGCTCGCCGTGATGCGACGGGCCTTCGCAACCGGGCTGCCGATGGTCGCGGTCATCGTGCTGGCAGCGGCTTGCTCGAGCAACGGCTCGGACCGCGCGAGCGGTCGCGCGGACCCCGTGAGCGGCACCGCCGCGGCGGCTCGTACCTACCGGGCGGGCGCGCTCGTCCAGGCCGACTCGCTGGGCAACACCGTGATCGGCGGGCCAGACCGGAGCTCCTTGACGTTTCGCTTCCGCGCGGCGTGGACCGGTTCGGTGGTCGCGATCCGCTGCTACGTGATCAAGAACGTCAACGGCCGGACCGGCTATAGCCTGGGCGACGGGGGGACCATGCGCGTCGGCATGCAGGCGGACTCCGGTCACAAGCCGCACGTGCCGGTCGGCCGCCTTCTCGCCTCGGCCACCTTCCGGCCCGCGGAGCGGGGCTTCTTCCCGCTCGTGCGCTTCGCCAAGCCGGCGCACATCGTCGCCCGTCGCCTGTACCACGTCGTGTTCTCCAACGTCGGTCGCGATCCCGCCCGCAACTACGTGTCGATCAACGCGCTGTTCTCGAAGGCGCGGCTGGGCCGCGGGCCTGGCGCCCCGGACGGCCTGGCCGTGCTCGAGAGCGACGGAGGCGGCGGTGCCGCGCGCTGGGCTCCGCGCCGCTCGAGCGAGCACGAGTACTACCTGCCGATCCTCGACGTCGTCGGCGGCCGCGCGGGCGAGCACTCCGGGCTCGGCTACATGGAGGTCTGGGACCCCAAGCCGATCGGCGCCGACACGATGGTGCGCCAGCTGCTGCAGGCACCCGTCGGCGGCTCGTCCCGAGTCCATGGTGTCTGGGTGCGCGTCCAGCGCCGCGGAGGCACGAGCGACCCGCTCGTGTTGCGCCTCGCGCGATCGAACGGTCCGGTGCTCGCCTCGGCGTCGGTGGCCCCCGACAAGGTCCCGGTGAGCGATGCGGGTTGGGTGCACGTTCGCTTCGCCAAGCCCGTCTTGCTGGCCGCTGGGACCCATCTGGCGTTGACAGCATCCGCGGCGAGTGCGGACTCCTACGAGGCGTTCCCGATCAGGAAGGGATCGGGCTTCGGCTTCGATCGCAGGACGTTCTTCAACGGCGGCTACGCGCAGTTCAACGACGGCAGCGGCTGGGTCGGATGGGACCAATGGGGCGGCCACGACCGGCGTGACAGCGACCTGCAGTTCGCCCTCGAGCTCGGGGGTAGATGAGCGCCAGGGCGCTGGCACCGCGACTGTCCGCCACGCCGCGCCTCGGCCGCGGCGAGGCGCTGCTCGGGCTCGCGGTGGGCGGGTTGGCCGCGGCCGCCGCGGTGATGGCGGGTCCGGTCGCGCTCGCGATCCCGGCCGTCCTGCTGATCCTGCTCTTCTTCTTGCGCGAGCCGCTCGCGCTGTTCGCGTTGTACCTCGTGATCGGTCTGTTCAAGGAGGAGGCGTTCGTCAAATCGCTGCCGGTGGACGCGACGCTCGCCCTCGGTCTGCTGCTGGCGCTCGTCTGCGGCGTGCGCCTCGTGACCGGGAGGGTCCGAACCGTTCCCTACGGGTTCGCGCTGACCATCGCGGTCGTCGCGCTCACCCTCGCGGTGAGCCTCGGCTGGACCTCGGCGCACACGTACGGCAGCCAGAAGGTCACGACCTACCTCACCGTGACGATGCTCGCGATCGGCGCGCCGTTCTTCCTATTCGAACGGTGGGAGGACCTACGCCGCTTCTTCACGTGGACCGTCGTCGTGGCGGTTCCGGTCGCGCTCCTGGCACTGGCGCACCCCTCGGCCGACACTGGGCGCTTGGCGGGCGACAACACCATCGGCACCTCGCGGCTGCTCTGCACCGCCGCGCTCATCCTCGCGTTCGGCGCGCTGGGGCGGTCACGCCTGCGCGTTCCGGCTGCGGCGCTCGCGGCGGGCTTCATCGCTGTCGCCGCCGCCGTCGGCTCGCGCGGCCCGATCCTCAGCTTCGGCCTGGCGCTCGCGGTGACCCTGGCGGCGTGGTTGCTGCGCGTGCCTCGCAAGATCGCGCCGGTGCTGGCGGTCGCGGCCGTCAGCGTCGCCGTGGTGCCGTTCGTCTCGTTGCCGGCGACGTCGAGCCAGCGACTGTCCGAGGCCGCTCGGGACCCGGTTGCCGCCTTCCGCCAGGATGACCGTTACTTCCTGGTCCAGCAGGCCTTCCAGCTCATCGACCGCCATCCGATCCGCGGCGCCGGCGTCGGGGCGTTCAGCACGGTGAACCCTTCCACGAAATGGCCGCACAACCTGCTGCTCGAGCTCTGGGCCGAGCTCGGCCTCGCGGCCCTCCTCGCGGTCGTTGCGGCGATCGTCGCCGCGCTCGTGGGGCTCTTCCGCCTCGCGTGGCGGCTGCCCACACACGGGCGCGAGCAGGACCTCGTGTACACCCTGCTCGCCGTCTTCGTCTTCAACCTGCTCGCCGTGCAGGTCTCGGGAAACATCAACGACAACCGCGACTTCTGGGGAATGTTGGCCATCGTCTCGTTGGTCGTCGCGGGCGGCCTGGGGGCGCGTGACCCGGCCAAGGCCTGAGCGGGCCGGCGCCTGCGACGGCGTGGTCGCCTTCCGGCGGCTGGGCCTGACGATTCGCGAGGCCTACTTTCACGTGCCGCAGGCGGAAGCCGAGATCGCCGGGCACGTCGATCTCCTGCGCGTCGTCTGCGCGTTCCAGCCGCCCTCCGAGCGCGGCTCGCGCCAGCGGCACACCCTCGTGATCGACCTGGCCGACGACGACGACCGCCTCTTCGAGCAGATGTCCAAGGACACGCGGTCGAAGATCAGGCGGGCCATGGAGAAGGACCCGCTGGAGGTAGCGGCCGCGGCGGAGCCCGAACCGGGGGACGTCGACGCGTTCGCCGATTTCTACGACGGCTTCGCGGCTGCGCAATCGGTGTCGCGGGCGTTCCGCCCGCGGCTCCACGCGCTGGCGCGCAACGGCAACCTCGTGCTGACGAGCGCCACCGGCGAGGACCGGCAGGTGCTCGTCCGCCACGCCTATGTCGCGGCTCGCTGTCGAGGCTTCATGCTGTACTCGGGATCGGTTCTGGGGCAGGCCGGCGACAGCGCGACGCGCAATCTCATCGGGCGAGCGAACCGGTTCCTGCACTGGCACGACATTCGCCTCTTCAGGGAGCGCGGCTTTGCCCTCTATGACTTCGGCGGGCTCGACGTCGACGAGCGCAGCCCGAAGACCGCCGGCATCGCGCGTTTCAAGCGCGGCTTCGGCGGTGAGGTCCGCCCCGTCTACTCGGCGACGCGGGCGCGCTCGCTGCGCGGGACCGCCGCGCAGTGGCTGCTCGCGCGCCGCGGTGCGGAGTTCTAGGCCAATGCGCTACGGAGTGCTCGCCGACGTCCACGGCAATCTCGACGCCCTGAACACCGTCCTGCCCGCCATCGCGCGCGAGGGTGTCGACGGCTATCTGGTGGCTGGCGATCTCGTCGGCTACGGGCCCTATCCCAACGAGTGCGTCGCGGCGATGGCCGAGCTCTCGGCCACCTGCGTCGCCGGCAACCACGACCTGATCGCGCTCGGGGTCCTGTCGGACAGCCGCTGCATCGAGCTGGCGCAACGCAGCTTGCGCTGGACGCGAGAGGTTCTCGGGGCCGACGAGCGCGCCTTCCTCGCCGCGCTGCCCCGCGTCGCCATGGCGGCGGGCGGCGTGCACGTGGCGCACGGATCGCTCGACGACCCCGAGGAGTACACGACGACCGGCAGGCAGGCGCTGGCCCAGCTGGCCCGCGTCGAGGAGCGCGATCGCGGTGGGGTGCTGGTGCTGGGCCATACACACAGGACGCTTGCGTACGGACGGAGCTCCGGTCGGCTGCGGGCCCGGAGCGCAACCGCGCTGCCGCCGGGTGAGGCCGTGTTGCTCAATCCCGGCGCCGTCGGCCAGTCGCGCGAACTGCGCGTCCGCGCGCGCTTCGCCGTGCTCGACCTCGACACACGGCAGGCGCGGTTCTTCGCGGTCCCGTACGACATCGGCGCATGCCGCGCCGCTCTGCGCCGCGTGGGGCTGTCGCCGCGCTCCTGTCACCTGCGTCCGTCGCTGCCGATTGCGGCATTGCGCGCGCTGCGCGAGCGCTGACTCAGCTCGCGCTCAGCGAGGCGATGAGACCCTCATACCAGCGCTTTTCGCGAGCGCTGCGCAGCAGCGTGTTGTTGTGCCACAGCAGCCCGAGGCGCCCGCCGTAGCGCCGGCACTCGGCGGCGATGTCCAGCACCGCGGTCTGCGCCGCATCGGGCGCGAGCGCCATGGCCGTGAGCAGCGTGACGTCCATGACCTGGAAGGGCATCTCACGCAGCCGCAGCGGCCTGCGCTCCCGCAGGTCGAAGACGCGATAGGGATGACACGTTCCCGTCCGGAAGCCCACCGCCTCGGCGTAGCCGAGCGTGCTGTCGTAGCTCAGTCCTGCGGCTTCCCAGTTTCGCCAGGTGTCCGGGTTGGCCCAGCGCAGGAAGTGCTGGCGGCCGCCCCACTCGTCCTGGTGCACGCCCTCGGCCGCCGCGACCCGCTGCAGGCGCTCGAGCTCCTCCGTCGTCCGGGCTGCGTCGCGATAGGTGCACCAGCTCGGGTGAAGCCCGACCTCGTGGCCCCGCCGCGCGATGTGCCCGATGAGCGCGCGTACCCAGGGGTGCTCGAAGAGGTACGCCCCGTCGCGAGGGCCCCTGTCGCGATGAGCCAGGAAGTAGAACGCGCTGCGCAGCCCGTGGCGCTCGCTGACGTCCATGAGGAAATCGAAGGTGTTGTGCGGATCGAGCCGGCGGTCGCCGAGCAGCGAGCGCGCGCGCTGCACGGCGAGCCGCGGGTCGCGGCGGCGGGCGAGGTCGCCGGCGAGCTGGCGTGCGACGTCGCGTGGACCGTGATCGAGGGTGGCAAGCGGGTCGTCGACGTCGTGGGTGAGGAGCACCTCGAAGTCGCGCCGCCTGCGCCGCAGCCGCGGCCACGTCCGCTGCAACGCCTCCCAGAGCAGGTCGACGTACGCGTCGACGATCGGCGTGCCCAGGAAGCCGCTGCGGGCGGCAACCGAGGCCGCGGCAGGGAAGCGCCCGAAGTCGTCGCGCTCGTCGACGGCCAGCTCCTCGTAGCGCGTGAGCATGAAGAACGCGCTGCCGAAGACGTCCACCTCGAGCCGCTGCGGCCCGGGTTGCGTTGCCGCCGCTCCGTACAGGATCGGCAAGCCGCGGGTCGGCCGCACGGAGGGCAGCGATGCGACGGTCAGCCAGTCCTGCGGGCGGGTGGCGAAGAGCACGTCGGGCAGGAGCACGGACGGCCCGTCAGGCTCCCCCGCGATGCCGATGCGGACGTCGGCGCGGTCGGCCGTCCGAAGCTCCCAGTCGAATCCCAGCCAGTCGCCGATCACGACCTCGAGGATGTAGCTCCGCTCGGGCTCGTACGTGGCGGGTGCCTCGACCAGCAGGGTCACGCGACCTTCCGATACAGCGCGTCCAGCTTGGCGAGCTCGGCCTCCCAGTTGTAGCGCTCCGCGATAGCGCGCTTGCCGTTCTCGCCGAGCCGGCGGGCAAGCGCCGCGTCCTCGTTCAGCGTGCGGATCGCATCGGCGATCGCAGCCGGGTTGCGCGGGTCGACGGGGATGCCGCACTCGGCCCCGCCTACGATCTCGACCCACAGCGGGAAGTTGGAGCACACGACCGGAAGGCCGCGAGCCATGTACTCGAACATCTTCGTGGAGTACGCGTCGACGTAGTTGAGCGTCGGGTGGTTCAACACGAGCCCGGCGCGCGCGCCGTCGATCGCCTCGACGATCGCGGCTCGGGGCACCTGGCCCAGGAAGCGCACGCGCCGCCAACCCGGGAGGTCGGCGATCTCCGTCTCCAGCGCCGCCGGGTGGAACGTCCCCGCCACGGTGCCCGTCATCCCCTCGGGGAGGAGCGCGAAGGCCTGCGCCATCTCCCGCACCCCTTGGATCTCCATCAGCCCGCCGGTGTAGACGAAGGCGCCGGCATGGTCCGCCGGCGGACCGGCACCGTCGAGCCGCCGGAACGACGCCTCGGGGAAGTTCTGCACGACGACCGTCTTGGTGGGAGGGAACTTGCGTGCGATCGACGGCGTCGCCGCCACGATGCCATCGACGAAGCGTGCGGCGAGTCGCTCCACGACGCCGACCAGCTTGGCGACGAGCGGCCTTGCCCACAGCGGGATCCAGTGCTTGCTCATCACCTGTTTCGGCACGTCCTCGTGGACGTCGTAGATGACGTGGAACCCGCGGAGCTTCAGCAGCGCTGCGACCCACAGCAGCTCCGGGTCGTGGAGGTGGTAGACGTCGGCGCGCTCGCGCACCGCGGCGCGATAGAGCTTGCGGGCGACACGGGTCATCCGGTCCAGCCGGCCGTCGGGACGAGGGATGGGAACGATCCGCACGCCGTCGATCACCTCCGCGCGATCGTGGCAGGCGATGAGGCCGACGTCGTACCCGAGCGCCGCGAGGCTCTTGCACTGCTTGTGGAAGATCCGCGGGTCGCTGATGCTATGAACCGACGAAAGGTGACGGATCTTCTGCGGCGCCACGTCGCCATTCTCGCGCTCTCACGCCCGTTCGCGCGGTGGACCGAACGCGCGCTGAACGCGAGGACGAAGATCGTGTACGCCCATCACGTCGGCGGGGCGGGCCCCCACGTCGCGGCGTTCGGGCCGGCGCTGACCGCGGAGCGGCTCGACGACCACCTCACGACACTCGGGCGCCACTTCGAGTTCGCGCCACTCCAGCAGGTGCTGGCCGACAACGACGACGGCGCCGATGACGCCTCGAGGCGCCTGGCGGTCACCTTCGACGACGGCTTCGACCTGATCGGCGGGGGCGCGTTCGAGGTCCTGCGCGCCCACGGCGTCAAGGCGACGACGTTCGTCCTGACAGCGATGCTCGGCAACCGCGGGCTCATGTGGCGCAACAAGCTCAGTGCGATAACGGCGCTGCGGTCGCCCGAGCAATGCGTTCGCGCTTACAACGCGCTCATGGAGCGCGTGGGGCTACCGGGGATCGTCGACGTCTCGCAACTGCTCGGCGCTGCGTGGGGGTGGGAGATGGCGCGCAAGGACGAACTGGCCGATGAGCTCTGGGCCGCGTGCGACATGCCGCCGCTCGAGGAGTTCCTCGACGAGCACCGCCCGTACTTCAGCATGGACGGCCTCGCGCGGTGGCTTGCCGACGGCCACGGGGTCGGTCTGCACACCGCGACGCATCCCGACTGCTCCCGTCTCGACGCCGCAGGCGTGCGCAGCGAGATCCTCGACCCGGCCCGACGCCTGCAAGCCGAGCTCGGCCGCGCGTGCGTGCCCCTCTCCTATCCGTTCGGGCGGCGCTGCTCGCCTGCACACGAGCGGCTGCTCGCCGAGTCAGAGCTCTTCGACTGCGCCCTGGGCATTCGGGGCTTCTCGCCTCGTGGGACCGACCGCCTGCGCCTCGAGCGCGCATCGATCGAGGGCGACATGCATTTCTCTGTCTATGGCAAGGCCTTCCTCGTCTTTCCTCGCTAGTCGGCGGCGAGGACCAGCCATGGCACCTATGCTGTCCACTGGATGACCGGGTACCTCGGCATGGATCTCCCTCGATTCATCGCCATCATGCGGGCTCGGCGCTGGCTGATCGTGGGGATCGTCGTGTTCGCAGCGGGCGTCGCGCTCGTGTGGTCCCTGTCTCAACCCTCCCGCTATACGGCCGATGCCGACCTCCTCTTCGGCCACACGACCAGCGCCGACGCCGTCATCACCGGCGGCGCCACCGACACGACCGACATCCCGGACCGCACGGCGGCAACGAACCTCGCGCTGGCGTCGCTCGACACGGTGGCGGTGAACGTCAAGGCCGGGTTCAGGGGGTCGGCGACCGTCCAGGATCTCAAGGACGCCGTGACGGTGGCCGCGCAGGGCGACTCGGACGTCGTGACCGTGACGGCGGAGTGGGACTCCCCAACGCAGGCCGCCGCCATCGCGAACGCCTTCGCCACCGAGATCGTCAATCTGCGCCGCCAGACGGAGCGCGCGGGCATCCAGCGAGCGATCGACGCCTTGACGGCGCGCGTTCCCCCCGCTCCGAAGACGCCCGCCGAGACGGCGCTCGCGGACGAGCTCAGCGCCAAGATCGCGAACCTCGAGGCGCTCAAGCAGTCGGCCGACGGCAACGTCACCCTCGTCGAGCGTGCAACGCCGCCGGACCATCGCAGCTCGCCCAAGCCCTTGCGCAACACGGTCATCGCGGGCTTCGTGGCGTTGATCCTGGCGATGTTCGTCGCGGTGCTGCTCGCACGATTCGATGACCGCATCCCCGACGAGGACGAGCTTGCCGCCCTGATGGGCGCGCCCGTTCTGGCGCGGATCCCGGAGGTCGGGCGCTCCCGCCGACCGACGCACATCTGGACGCCCGCCCAGGATCCGGCCTTCCTGGAGTCCTTCGAGTTCCTGCGGCTCAACCTGCAGCTGACGGCCCATGACGGCGACAGCCAGGTCGTCGCCGTCACAAGCCCCGCGGCCGCCGACGGCAAGAGCACCGTCGTGGGCTGGCTGGCCCGCTCGCTGGCCCTGAGCGGAGCCGAGGTCATGGCCGTCGATCTCGACCTGCGCAAGCCCGAGCTCCATGCTTACTTGAACACGCAGCGAGAGCCCGGCGGCGGCGTGCTCGACGCGCTCCTCGCCTCCGCGGCCGACGACCACGAGTCACACGAGCAGCGGGCGCTCGCCGAGGGCAACGGCGAGAACCACGGAGATGCGGAGGCCACCGCGACGAATGGCGAGTCGCAGGCGTCCGGCCGGCGCGTCTACACCGACGACGACATCACCGCGGGGCTCGTCGAGCTCGCGCGGCTCTCGGGCAACGCCCGCCGCGCCGCCCGCTCGCTCAGGGCCGCGGGGCGCGACATCCCCGAGTCCACGCTGCGCCGTTGGAAGGACATCCACGTCGAGCTCTACGAGAAGATCCGTGCGGCGCGCACGCGTGGCACGGTCGTCGCCCCACATCTGCGTGTGCTCACCGGAAGCCGGCACGAGCTTGCGTCGGGCCTGATCGCACGCGAGCGCCTGCGGCAGCTGTTCGACCAGCTTCGTGAGGACGCCGACTTCGTGCTCGTCGACACCGTCCCAGTGTCGACCGTCGCCGATGCCTCGGCCGTCGCCGCCGCGGCGGACGGTGTGATCCTCGTGGTCGACCTCGAGCGCGCACGGCGTCGCGAGCTGCTCACCGCGAAGCGCCAGCTCACCAATGCGCGCGCCAAGATCATCGGGATCGTGATCAATCGGCCCAGCGCCGACTTCCCGGTGTACTACCTGCCCGAGGAGGATCTCGCGAGCGAGCGCGACCTGACCCGCCGCTAGGCGCGCGCAGGCGTGCGACGTGGCGCGGCAAGCCGGCGCAGCCGCTCGGCGGCGCTTCTCTCCGAGGCCGCGACGAGCGTTGCCACCACCAGCGCGAGCGACAGGGCGGCGATCGCGAGCGCGCCGGCGGCGGCCGTTGCGCGATCCGCGAAGTCGATCGGCACCCGGTCCGACGCCACCCAGACCGCAGCAGTGGCCGCGAGCACGCAGGCGACGCCGGCCGCGATGAGCCAGCCGAACGGTGGCAGGCAGTCGGGCTCCGGATCGTCGGCCTCGACTGCATGCAGCCACGCGATCGCCAGCGAGACCCAGAGCCCGGCGATGAGGAAGCCCGCCACGACGTCGGACGGGTAATGCCACGTCAGCCCGAGGGTGGCGTAGGCGAGGGTGACCGCGATGCAGAAGCCGGCGAACGCGACGGCGGCGCGGTAGGCCGGCGGTGCCACCAATACGGCGCAGAGCGCGACCGTCATCACGGCGGTTCCGTGGCCACTCGGCCAGCTCGCGCCGTCGACCTGGCCGCCATAGAGCCACGCCGCGTAGCGCGGCTGGGCGAGCACGTGCTTGAGAACCTGCGTCGTCGCGCCCGAGCCCAGCAGCACGACGCCGACGGCCAGCGCCCGCCATCTGCGGCGGCGGGCGAGCGCAAGGGCGATGCACGCCAGCCCCACGCACGCGTACGGCACAGGGTCGACGATCAACGCGACGACCCTGATCTGGTCGTACAGGCGGTCGGGGGCGAGCCCGGTGAAGCCGTGCATGATCGCCGCGTCCCGATCATGGGTCGCCTGGATCCCGAGCCCGAGCACGCCGACGGCGACGACGCCGAGCGCGCACCCCGCGGCCGTGGCGAGCGCGATGGTCCGGCGATGGTCTGCGAGGGGTGACACGGACCTAGGCACGGCGGCGGCTGGGCTGGCGACGCGCCGGGCGAGCGTTCCACGCGGCGACCGCCCACTTCCCCTTGCGTCCCGCCTTCGAGATGCAGAAGTACGGGATCTGCCTGCCACCGAACCCACGGAAGTAGTGCTCGATCGGCTCGACCATCGATCCTTCGAAGTCGAAGACGCGCGACACCTGCGAGGCAAGGCGGATCGCGTCCCAGTACAGCAGCGTGTTGGCGCCGACCGTCTGGAGCTCGGGATCGCGCGCGCTCATGAGCGCGTAGAGGGTCCGCTCGTCCCAGACCAGGTACAGCGCCGCGTGGGTGCGTCCGTCAGCGTCGACGGCGCCCAGGATCCGTCGCGATCCATTCGCGGCGCACACCGCATCGAGCCGGCGCAGGACCTCGTAGGAATGAGGGAGCTTGAGGCCCTGGCGGGCGTAGGTCTGCGCGTCGAGGCGCAGCAGCTCGTCCAGCGGGAAGTCGTGGTCGACCTCGACGTTGCACTGCGCCTTGCGGATACCGCGCCGAACGTGATCCTGAAACTCATGACGCACGCGGTCGAGGTCCGAGAGGTCCTCGATGCGATAGGTGTAGCAAACCGTCGCCTGGAAGCCGGCCCAGTAGAAGGGCAGCCAGCTCGTCATCGTCGGCGTGAAGCACATGCGGAAGAAGTCGAACCGCGGCAGCATGTCGATCAGCTGGCGCAGCAGTCGTTTCTCGGTCTCCAGGCGCCGGGCGTACTTGCCCTCGAGCGGGGCGAACCACGGGCCCAGCGTCTGAGTGAACGTCGGCTGCACGATCATCGAGAGCCCGAGCTTCCGGCGGACGGCGTAGGGCAGGCGGGCGACGACGTCGCTGCCGCGGCGCACGACGGCCTCGTCCCAGGTGCCGGGCGCAACGCAGTCCAGCCACCACGGTTGCTCGAAGATGGAGTTGACCCACGGCACCGACTGGCTGGCCCGATCCGTTGTGGTCACTTCCGGGGGCGTGAGCGTCTGATGCTCAGCCACGTCTTGTCCTTTCCGAGCGCGAGATCCTGCAAGAGCCACCACGCCGCCACGGGCCGCCGCGCAACGTCGGCGATGCCGTACGGCGCTCCAGCGTGACCATACGGGACGTAGATGCGCACGGGGACCCCCAAGCGGCCAGCGGTCGCTGCGGGCGCGCGGAACGGCATGCCGAAGAACAGCTCCGCCGCGCATGGGGTGTCCGCCGCGATCAGGCGCCGCAGCGACTCCGCCAGGAGCGCAACGTCGTGGGTTGCGACCGCGACGCCGCCGCGGTGGCCGCGCAGCCGATCGACGAGGTCGAGGAAGCCTTCCGCGGGATCGACCGCGTCCGGCCCGGCGTCGGCCCACTGGCCCTTCACGACCCGCACGCGAAGTCCGAGCCGCTCCGCGAGCGACGCGTCCTCGGCGCTGCGCTGCCATCGCCCCGGCAGCGTCACGCCGACCTGCCCGGCGCGTGGCGCGCTCTGCAGCAGCTGCCACGTGGCGTCGACGGTCTCGGGTGCCAGCGCGTCGACGTGCAGTGGCCGCGACGTTCGTGCCGAGGCCGCGTCGAGCTCGGCGAAGAGGTCGGAGTCGAACTCGAGCGCCGAGAGCTTCACCGAGACGTGGCCGTCGATGCCCTCTGTCGCCAGCCGCTCGAAGGCGCTCAGGTGGACGTCGGCGACGTGGCGCGGACGTTCGCCCGGGCCAGCGGTGTAACCGACGACGGACGCCAGGCCGTACCGCGCCAGCCGCCGGCAGACGTCCAGCGCTCGGTCGAGCGGGCCCGCCGCGTAGGCCGACCTCCGGCGCTGCCGCAACCGCTCCAGCCACGTCAGAGCTGTGACCCCCGCTTCACGTCACCGCGATCCTACGCGCGTGTCCTCCTCTCGTTCGACGGCAGCCGGTCGCGGCCGGTCGCGGATCCTGCACGCCAATAGCGCAGGGCGGTCTGGATCGTGGACGGCCACCACTTCTCGGTGCCGAACAGCGTGGGCACGCCTTCCTCGTTGAGCTGGTCCGCGATCTCCTGCGCCGCCATGTCGTCGTCGTGCATGGTCGCGATCCGGGCGAGGACTTCCGGACGCTCGCTGATCGCGAGACGCCGAGGCCCTCCGCCGTTGGGACTGACCGCGGCCCCGTTGCGCCACCGGCTGGCCAGCCAATCGCCGGCCCAGCCGTTGAGCGTGATCAGGGCGCTCGCGAGCCGGCGGCCCTCAGCGGTCGATGTGTCGAGCCCGAGGTCGAGCGCGATCAGCGTCGCGTCGGCGTCGCGGAACCACCGCACGAACTCGGCGAAGTCCGCCGATCGGCTGAGCAGCCGTGCGTCGCTGACGATGAGTCCCTGCGCGTCGCCCTTGGCGATCCGGTCGAGCGCGCGGGTCATGCCCGGTCGCGCGAGGATGCTCCCGTTCTCACGGTCGCACACGATCTCCGCGAGCTGCCAGTCCGATCGCTGGCACGCGCGCTCGATGTCGAGCTCAGGCGTGCGGCCCGTTGCGGATTGCTCCGTGACATATCCGATGACCCGGGCTCCGTTCCCGAACCCGGACGCAGACCTCGGTGGCGGTCCGGGCGCGGCCGCCGGGGATCGCTCCTCGGGGGCCGCCGCGGCGACCGGCTCCTCGTGGCCGTCCTGCGCGAGCGACGGTGGCACGAAGGTCCCGAGGTGGTAGGCGGCGATCCGTGCCTGGTGGCGTCGGCGCTGGCGGACGTGCACGAGCACGAACAGCGCGGTGATGATGGCGACCAGCGGGCCAAGGATCAGGAACGGGCTGGTCGAGTGGTTGATGCTCAGGTGCACCGGCGTCGGCGAGGGCGCGGCGGGTGTCGGTGCCGGCGTGCTCGCGGCGGGCGTCGGTACTGTCGCGATCGGGCTCGCCGGCCTCACGTTCGTGGCGCTGCGGTGCGTCGTGGGCGCGCGGCGGTGCTGTCCGGTCGCCCGATGCGGCCGAGCGCCCACGCTCAGCGCCGCGCGCGTCCGCGGGCCGACGACGCCGTCGACCTTCAGGTGGTGGCGGTGCTGTGCTCGGCGTACTGCGGCGCGGGTTCGCGGGCCGAAGCGCCCGTCGGCCCCCGCCGCGCCGACGTTGTACCCGTGGCGCACGAGCGCGCGCTGGAGCTCGCGCACGCGGACGCTGGGCTGGGCGCGCATACCGACGCCCTCGGCGAGCGCGGTCGTCGCATGCCTGGTCGCTGCGTGTGCGGCGGCCGGCACGATGATCGCGGCCGCGGCGGCGACCATCAGTGCGACTGCTGTCTTGGTTGGTGTCCCCTTCCGAACGTGGAATGGGTGGCTGGACATGACATCCCCTTCGATCAACGGCTCTGCAAGGTGCCGGCGCGTGAACGCGCGCAGCACTGACGGGAACCCCGGGCGCGCGGGGTCAGCCAGGCCGTTGCTGGGGCGAGACGAAGCCGATCGGCTCGAGGACGACGAACCGCAGGCGATGGCGGCGAAGCTCCTGAGCGGCGTAGGCCAGAGCCGCCAGGAGGATCGCGCACCAGAGAGCCGATGAGGTGCCGCCGGCGGGTGGCGCGGTGCCGGCGGCGATGAAGGTGCGTCCCGGAGGGCCGGTGGGAGCGCCCGGCCGGCGCTCGTCGCTGCCGTTCCCGCTTGGACGCGATGGCGCGTCGCGCGCAGCCGCGGCCCGCGGCTTCGGCGCGCGGCTATGCGTCTCCACGCCCGGCGCGGGCGGGGCGGGGCTGGGTAGCACCGCGACCGGTGCGGGGGTGGGAGAGCGGAGCGCGAACGAGAGGAGGGCCGCCGCCGGGCCGGCGCTGACGACCGTGGGCGCCGAAGAGTCTGGGCCCTGGGGAGCCGGCACGGGCTGCATCTGCGGCCAGCGGAGCGCCGCCCTGGGTTGTGGGATGGCACGTGGGGGCGCACCAGCCGCGGGACCGCCGAGCGCCGGCGAAGGCAGCGCCGCCGGCGAAACCTCCGCGGCGGCTGCGGCGACCGCCGGGGCGGGCGCCGGCGAGACGCCGCCCTCCGCGGTCGTGTGGGTCGTCTGCGGTTTGCTGTCACCGGCTGTGCCGGCGCCGGGGGTCGCGGAGGGGCTCGTGCCGTCCGGCCGGGTGACCGTGGTACCGGCGGTCGTGGTGGTGGTCGTGGTGGTGGTGGTGGTCGTCGTGGCCGTCGCGTCCGAACCGTGGTCGGCCTTGGACGCCGAGGCCTCGGAGCTGGTCTCGTTGGTCGTGGTCTTGCTCGTGGTCTTGCTGGTGCTCTTGCTCGTGCTCGTCTGCGTCGTGGCCGTGTCCGTCCCGGCGGGGGACGCCGGATCGCCGGTGGCAGGACCGGGGGTCAGCGGCGGAGTCGTCGCGGTCGTGTCGGCCCCGGCAGCTGTGTCGCCGGCAGGAGCCGTCGGCTGGTCGCTTGCGGTCGCGGTGCCGGTTGTCGCCGTCGTGGTGGTGGCCGTCGCGGTCTGATCGCCGGTCGTCACGGTCTCGGCCGCCGGCGCCGCCGTGGTGGCTGCACACCCAGCCGCGACCACGACGAGCGTCGCGACGAGGGCCCATCGGCGGGTCCGTCGAGCACTGCGCAACGCTGCTTGACCCGGTTCCTGCAACGAGGCGACCCTCATTCGAGTTCGGGGACCCAGCGACGACCGTGAGCGAGCCTAGCCGCCAGAGTGCCTCCTGGCCAGCCGCTCGTCCCACGCAGAACACACCGCTAGGCGGTGTTTCGATACCGCTCATCAGCTGTTAATCAACGCTCAGCCATCCGGACCGATGCGCCGGCGTGCGGTGAGCGGTTCAGCGGCGCCGCCGGGTCAGCGCTCCCGACGTGCGGTTAACCGCAACCGGGTATCTGAGGACGAGTGTCGCGAACGTTGCGATCAGGATCCGCAGATCGCGGCGCGTGGAGAGATGACTGGCGTACAGACGGTCGAGCCCGACCTTCTGCGGCAGCAGCTCCTTGACGTAATGGCCGTGCGCGTCCTTCGGGTCGAGGATCGATCCCTCGCGCGCGAAGGCGAGCTGGGTGTATCCGGTCAGCCCGGGCCGGGTCGTGAGGATCACGGCGTAGTCGGCCGGGAAGCGGGCGACGAAGCCCGGCGACTCCGGGCGCGGGCCGACGAGGCTCATCTCGCCGCGGAGCACGTGCCAGAACTGAGGCAGCTCGTCGAGCTTCGTGCGGGCCAGCCACGCGCCCGTGCGCGTGAGGCGCGCGTCGCCGGCGACGGTCAGGGCGGCACCGCGAGCGGCCGCGTGCATCTTGCGGAACTTGAGCATCCGCAGACGGCGGCCGCGAAAGCCCACGCGCTCGGCGCGATAGAACACCGGCCCCGGCGAGTCGAGCACCACGAGCAGCGCGACCGCCAGGAAGAGCGGCGAGAGCACCACGATCGCGACCGCGGCGACGATCACGTCCGTGGAGCGCTTGATCGCGGCGCGCAGCGCATCGGTCCCGCGCCGGCGCGCGGGGCGTGCGCTCAGCTCGAGCGGACGGTCATCCGCGGAGCGTGACCTGTCCTCATCCTCGATCACGCTCCACATCGGCCCGAGGCTACGACACCGATGCGCGATGGCGCAACAGGGTTCACTACAGTCAGCGGACAGTGGGCCGACAGACGCTCGTCACGGGAGGGGCCGGCTACCTCGGCGGGCCGGTTGTGGACGAGCTCTCGGCTGCCGGGCGGACGGTCCGCGTGCTCGACGTCCTCCTTCACGACGGCCAGCGCGGGCTGGTCGGCGCGCTGGAGGCCCGTGGGATCGAGGTGATCCGCGGCGACGTCCGCGATCCGGCCGTCCGCCGGCGCGCGCTCGACGGGATCGAGCAGGTCGTCCATCTGGCGGCGATCGTCGGCGACCCCGCGTGCGCGCGCGACCCCGGTCTCGCCGAGGATGTCAACGTGGAGGGCACGACGGCCCTGGTGGCAGACGCCCGCGCGGCCGGCGTGCGGCGCTTCGTGTTCGCCTCGACGTGCTCGAACTACGGACGGCTCGCGGACCCCACGGTCCCGATCGACGAGGACGGCGAGCTGGCGCCGGTCTCGCTGTACGCGCGACAGAAGGTGGCGATCGAGCGAGCCCTGCTCAACGGGTCGCCGGACCCGATGGAGGTCGCCTGCCTGCGCTTCGCCACGCTCTACGGCGTCGCGCCGCGCATGCGCTTCGATCTGACCGTCAACGAGTTCACGCGCGATCTGTGGTCCGGCCGCCGCCTCGAGGTGTTCGGCGAGCAGTTCTGGCGGCCGTACGTCCACGTCCGCGATGCGGCGCGGGGGCTGCGGGTGGTGCTCGACGCCCCGGGAGAGGACGTCGCGGGGAAGGTGTTCAACGTGGGCCGCTCGGGCGAGAACTACCGCAAGCTGGATCTCGTCGACCTGATCCGCTCGCAGACCGACCGCGGGACCGTCTCCTTCGTGCACCGCAGTGAGGATCCGCGCGACTACAAGGTGTCCTTCGACAAGATCGCTCGGGTCCTCGGATTTCGCCCGGCGATGACCGTCGCCGATGGCGTCGCCGAGATCATCGCTGGGCTCAAAGCGGGCCGGTTCGCCGACCCGTTCGGGCCCGCCCACACGAACATCCCCTGACGGTCCGCCCGGTACCGTTGCCCCATGGCGGAGTGGACAGTGCCGTTGGCCGATGTGGTCGTGACCGAAGAGGACATCGCGGCGGTCGCGGACGTCTACCGCTCAGGATGGCTCAGCATGGGCCCGCAGACCGAGGCGCTCGAGCGCGAGTTCGCGGCCTATGCCGGCGCGCGCCATGCCCTTGCCGTCGCCAACGGCACGGCGGCGCTGCACCTGATCTGCGCGGCCGCGGAGCTCGGCCCCGGCGCCGAGGTGGTCGTGCCGTCGATGACCTTCGTGGCTACGGTCAACGCCATCGCGTACACCGCGGCCCGACCGGTCTTCGCCGATGTGGTGAGCGTGACCGAGCCGTGGCTCGATCCGCGCGCCGTCGAGGCCGTGCTGACCGCGCGCACGAGGGCGATCATGGCGATGGCCTACGGCGGCCATCCCGGTCGCATAGCGGAGGTCGCCGCGCTCGGACGCGAGCGCGGGCTGGTCGTGCTCGAGGACGCGGCGCACGCTGCGGGCTCGCGGCTCGGCGACCGGCATCTGGGGACCTTCGGCCTGGCCGGAGCGTTCAGCTTCTTCGCGAACAAGAACCTCGCCGTGGGTGAGGGGGGCATGGTGGTGACCGACGACGATCAGCTCGCCGCACGGATGCGGCTGCTGCGGTCGCACGGCATGACGACCTTGACCTGGGATCGCCACCGCGGCCACGCGGCCGGCTACGACGTCGTCGACCTCGGGTTCAACTACCGCATCGACGAGCCGCGTGCCGCCCTCGCCCGGAGACGCCTCGCCCGGCTGGACGCCGACAACGCCCGCCGTGCCGAGCTCGTCGCGCGCTATCGAGAGCTGCTCGCCGGGATGGATGGGCTGACCCCCGCGCTGCCGTCCGTGCCCGGCGCGCAGCTGGCCCACCACCTGTTCACGATCGTGCTCGACGATGGCGTGGATCGCGCGCGCTTCCGCGAGGCGCTCGCCGCGCGCGGGGTGCAGACGAGCGTGCACTACCCGCCCGCGCACCGCTTCTCGATCTACAGCTCCGCTGTCGATCTCCCGGTCACCGAGGCCTATGCGGCGCGCGCAGTGACCCTCCCGCTGTTCGCGACGATGACGATTGCCCAGCAGGACGAGGTCGTGGACGCCGTGCGCGCAGGGCTTGCCGTGCGCGCGCCGGCTACAGCCTCACCAGGACGCGGTGCCTGAAGACGTGGGTCGCCTTGCCGGCGGCGACGGTGACCTTCAGCGTGAGCGTCTTTCGCTTCAGGCCGCGGGCGAGCCAGGATCGCCAGGTCTTCTTGCGCAGCGTCACGCGGACCGTCCGGGTCCCCGCATTGCGCACGACGCGCGCGGTCCCGACCACCGTCTTGCCCGACAGCAGCTGGCACCTGATCACCGACCGTCGGGTGATGCGAACCGTCGCTGCGGCGAAGCCGCGCCCGACCCTGATCCCGATGAGCGCCGGCCCGCGCGGAACGGCCACCTTCGACGCCTCGGACGCCGGAACCGAGGGTGACACTCCCGAGGAGGCCTGCCCGCCGGATCCGGACACCCTGCCGTTCGTGAACGCGCAGGTCTGCTCGGTCGTCTTGCTCTGGTGCACGAGGGTCACGCGACCGTTCGCGACGTCCTTCGTGAACTCTCCGGGGAAACCCTGGCCGATGCACTCGATGGCCTCGGTCCTCCAACCCGGAGGAACCAACGCCTGCACGATGTAGGTCGTGCCGTAGATCGTCGGGTCCACGCCGAAGCTCGTGCCGCAGTGCGACGCGTCCTGCGGCAGCTGGCACTGCTCGTCGGGCAGCTCGAAGTCGGGGATCAGCGGCGAACGCGTGGGCGTCGACAGGCGATAGGTGATGCGCGTCGGGTCGCCGGCGGGATCGTTGTGGTTGATGACGCGAAGGGTCGCGTGTGCCGTCGACGCGAACAGGGCGAACGACGTGAGACTCAGGACCGTTACCAAGACGATCCTGGCCGGTGAGCGGTCTCCGCGACCGCCGAACGTGCCAGTGACCATGTCGCCAACCCTGACGCTCCGGCCCCCGATATGTCAACTAAGCGTCTTGCGGGTGCAATGCCTGACCCTCGAGTAGAGCTTCAGAATTGTCGCAATTTGCGAGAAAACCCGAGTCGCCGCAAGAATCGCGCGCCGCCCGCGTTCGGAGCCGGCATGCGCTCCTACGTCGCGTTGGCCGCGATCCTGCTCAGCGCCGCGCTCGCCGCGCCGGCGCCCGCCGCCCTCTTCAAGTCGGACAACGTCACCGAGCTGGGCACGCTGCCCGAGGCCGTCGGCGCCATCGGCGCGCGCTTCAGCCCCGACGGCGACACGATGTACGTCACGAGCGCCACCGGCCTGGGGATCTACGACATCTCGCGCCCCGACGATCCGCAGCGCCTGAGCCGCCTGCCGCTGCCGCACTTCGAGAACGAGGACGTCGACGTCGGCCACATCGGCGGGCGCGACTACGTGATCATCACCAACGACCCGAGCTTCACGGGCGTCGGCGTCATCTACGTCATCGACGTCACCGACCCGCAGCGCGCCGGCGCTGGCCAGCGCCACGCCGGTCGAGGTGCCGGCCCTGAACGGCGTCGCGGGGACCCCGGGGTCCAACAACGGCCACATCGCCAACTGCATCGCCGGCTGCCGCTACCTGTGGACGACCGGCTCGTCGGACGGCCTGACCGTCTTCGACATGGCCGACCCGTCCAAGCCGCAGTACCTCGGCGTGTTCAAGGTGCCCGGCGGCGGTTTCACCCACGACGTGCAGGTCGACGACACGGGCATCGCGTGGGTCACGGGCGAGGACGGGACCTTCGGCTACGACACGACCGCGATCGCCAACCCGCTCGCGCCCGCGCTCGTGTACCGCAGCGATCCGGCGATCACGAACACGGGCAACAGCGGCCCGTCGACCGATCCCGGCTCGGCCAACGACTCGCCACTGGACTTCCTGCACCACAACTCGCGCCGCATCGGGCCCGACCTGCTCGCGGTCACCGAGGAGGACTACCTGCGCCCGGGCTGCGAGGGCCAGGGCTCGCTGCAGACGTGGCGGATCACCGACGAGCGCAACCCCGACGGCACGATCAAGCTCGAGCTGCTCGACCTGTGGACCACCGAGCTCAACGAGCTGATGGACGGCACCGGGCGCTCCAACCCGCTCGGCCTGCCGACGACGGTCAACTGCTCGGCGCACTGGTTCGACGTCTCGGGCTCGCTCATCGCCCAGGGCTGGTACGACCAGGGCGTGCGCTTCCTCGACGTCTCGGACCCGCGCGCGATCAAGCAGGTCGGCTACTACGTCAACCAGGGCGAGTTCTGGGCCGCGTACTTCGCGCCGAGCGACCCGACCCACCAGGTCGTCTACGCGCTCGACGTCGCCGGCGGCATCGACGTGCTCAAGCTCGACCGCGGCGCGTCGTCGCCTGCGGTGACCGCGCCGGCGCGCGCGATCGCCCGCACGACGACGCTGACGCCGCACCCGATCTTCCGCTTCGCCTGCCCGCTGGCGGTCTAGCTCGCTCCGCGTCTACGACGCATATACTCCGCATTTACGCCGGAGTTATTCCGCATTTACGACAACCGTGCCCCGGGTCTGCGTCGCAATGCGGGCGCCGATGACGACCATCTATCCCCGCCGCATACGCCCACTCATCGTCGAGGGCATCGAGCATGCCCGGATCCTGTTTGTCACAGGTGCCCGCCAGGTCGGCAAGACGACGCTGGTCGAGAGCATCACGGCCACAGCGGGTGAGGTCCCAATGCGGTCCTACACACTCGACGATCGAGCCACTCGCCAGGCCGCGCTCGACGATCCGGCCGGCTTCGTCGCTGGTCTCGGCGGGCCGGCGTTCATCGACGAGGTCCATCGGGCGCCAGACCTGCTCCTCGAGCTCAAGCGAGCGGTCGACTCGGACACGGCGCCCGGGCGCTTCCTGATCACTGGCTCTGCGAACGTGCTGGCCAATCGAAAGATCCTCGATGCCTTGCCCGGTCGGATCGACCGGATCGACATGTGGCCGTTGTCCCGCGCCGAGGTCGAGTCGCGGACGCTGAACTGCGTCGACGAGCTGTTCGCGGGGCGTGCGCCGCAGGTCGATGGCGCGCCGGTCGGTCCCGACTCCTACAGCGGCTTCATCGCCGAGGGCGGCTACCCCGAGGCTCGGCTACGTCCGGCCGGACGCCTTCGCAACAGGTGGTATCGCGACTACGTCAGCGGGACCTTGGATCGCGACCTCAATGCGCTCGCGGATCTGCGCCGAGCCGACGATGCGGCCCAGCTCTTGCGGCTTCTCGCTGCCCAGTCCGCCAACCTCCTGTCGTACCGCAAGCTCGGTCAGCAGCTTGGGATGGACGACAAGACGGTCAAGGAGTACGTCGTCCTGCTCGAGCAGATGTTCCTCGTCAGACGGCTGCCAGGGTGGCGCCCGGGCGTCGGTGCGCGTGAGGTCAGCAAGCCCAAGGCGTACATCTGCGATCCGGGACTGTTCGCGTATCTCGTGGGCGCCGACGAAGCCAGGATCCGTTCCGACGATCAGGTGAAGGGCAAGGCGTGTGAGACCTTCGTCGTGGCTGAGCTCCTCAAGCACGCCAGTTGGGCCGAGGAGGAGGTGCGCCTGTTCCATTACCAGCGCGAGCGCGAGGACGTCGACCTGGTCCTCGAGAACCGAGCCCGCTACGTCGCGGGCATCGAGGTCAAGGCTGCCGCGACGCTGAGCAGAAGCGACTGGCGCTGGCTGGAGAAGCTCCGCGACGCGCGCCAGGTGGGCTTCAGGGCAGGGATCGTCGTCTACGCGGGGGCGCAAACAGTCCCGCTCGGAGACCGCCTGTGGGCGGTGCCCTATAGCGGCCTGTGGGCGTAAGCCCACCGTCTAGTCCAGCCGCCGCTCGGCCGCCCACCGCGACAGCTCATGGCGGTTGGACAGCTGCAGCTTGCGCAGCACGGCCGAGACGTGGGCCTCGACGGTCTTGGCCGAGATGCCCAGGCGCAGGGCGACCTCCTTGTAGAGGTAGCCGCGCGCGATGTGGCGCAGGACCTCGCGCTCGCGGGCGGTGAGCTGGTCGAGCTCGGGGTCCTCGGGCGCGGGCGCGGGGCCGGCGAAGGCGTCGAGCACGAAGCCGGCCAGGCGCGGCGAGAAGACGGCGTCGCCGGCCTGCACGCGGGCGATGGCGTCGAGCAGCTCGTGGGTGGCGATGTTCTTGGTCACGTACCCGCGCGCGCCGGCGCGGATGGTGGCGATGACGTCCTCGGCGGCGTCGGAGGCCGACAGCGCCAGGAACAGCGTGCCGGGCGCGTGCTCGGCCGCGCCGCGGATCACGGCCACGCCGCCGCCGCCCGGCATGTGGACGTCGAGCAGGACGACGTCGGGGCGCGCCGCGTTGACGAGCGCGACCGCCTCGTCGACGCTCGCGGCCTCGCCCACCAGCTCGACGTGGCCCTCGAGCTCGGACCGCACGCCGGCGCGGAACAGCCCATGGTCGTCGACGATCGCCACGCGCGTCATGACGACTCCGGGAGCGTCAGCTCGACCTCGGTGCCGGCGCCGGGCGCGGAATGGATCGCGGCGCGCCCGCCGTGGCGCAGCATGCGCCCGACGATCGACTCGCGCACGCCGCGGCGGTCGGGCGGCACGGCCTCGGGATCGAAGCCCGGGCCGCGGTCGCGCACGTAGACCTGCAGCTCGCCGTCGCCCGCCTCGGCGTAGACGTCGACGGTCGAGCCCGCGCCGAACTTGGCGGCGTTGACCATCGCCTCGCGCGCGGCGGCGACCAGCGCCTCGCCGCGGCCGTCGAGCTCGCGATCGCCGACGACGACGATCTCGACCGGCACGCCGTGGGCGCGCTCGACGTCGCCGGCGACCTCCTCGAGCGCGGCGGCCAGGCGCTCGTGGCCGCCCTCGCGCCCGGCCAGCCACGCGCGCAGCTCGCGCTCCTGCGTGCGGGCGAGGGCGGCGACCGCCCGCGGGTCGTCGGCGCGCTTCTGCACGAGCGCGAGCGTCTGCAGGACCGAGTCGTGCAGGTGCGCTCCCATCTCGGCGCGCGCCTGCGAGCGGATGCGCTCCTCGCGCTCGGAGGCCAGCGAGCGCACGAGCCGCACGAGCAGCGGGGCGAAGATGATGGCGATCACGGCGGCGACGACGAGCGCCGCGAGCACCGCGTCGCGGGCAGCCGACAGCGAGCCGGTGAAGTACAGGAAGAAGATGCCGGCCGCGATGACGAGCGCCGCGCCCAGGCCGGCGCGCGACAGCACGCGCGCACGCTCGCGACGCTCCTCCTCGGGCTCGGCGGGCGCCGGCGCCTCGGCGGGCGTGGGCGCCAGCGACTGGCGCCAGAGCAGGGCGGCGCCCGCCGCCACGAGCGCCGTCGGCCACACGACGCCGTCGGAGAACCAGAACCCGAGGGCGCGCGCGGTGAGCAGCAGGCTCAGGACCACGCAGCCCATCCCGAGGCCGACCTCGACCGCGGCGCGGCCGTGGCGCAGGCGCCGGGCCGGCTTGGCGTCGCCGCCCTCGTCGGGGATGACCAGCCACGCCATGACGTAGAGCACGAGCCCGACGCCGCCGGCGGTCGCCGCCGCGACGAACGCGATGCGCACGATGATCGGGTCGATGCGCAGGTGGCGGGCGAGCCCCGCGCAGACGCCGGCGATCACGCCGCGCGAGCGGTCGCGGCGCAGCGGCTCGCGCGGCGGGGCTGCGGCGGTCGGGTCGATGCCCATGTCGCCTGCGATCATGCCAGCCCGCTGCGGCCGTCACTCACGGCGCGAGAGGCCCTGCGCCAGCAGCACGTCGCCGACGAGGAAGAGCGCGAGCGGGACGAGCGCGCCGAAGCTCAGGTGGATCGCGTCGAGCGCGTCGGCCAGCAGCACGGCGCCGAAGACGACGAGCCCGAAGCCGGCGACGAACGGGGGGAGGTCGGGACGGCGGTTCATGCGCATGCCTTGTTGCCCGCGCTGCCGTTGAAGCCCTCGTCGTCGTTGTGATGGACGGTGAACGCGCCCATGCCGACGTTCGCGTCGACGATCACGTGCGGCGTCCCCTCGGGCGCGCTGCGGTCGTCCTGGCGGTCGACATCGACGCCGCCGCCGTCGCGATTGAAGATCTCCCAGCCGCCGATGCCGAGATGGCTGTTGGTCGACACGCAGACGTCACGCGGCACGACCAGGTCCGCCTCGCCGACGCCGACGCGGAGCTTGATGCGGTGATCGCCCGCGGTCAGGTGCGCGCCGCGCAGGTCGACCACGAGCTTGCCGGCGCCCAGGCGGTAGGAGTCGCGGACGGTCTCGTTGCTGGCGGGGCGGTAGGTCTTGTCCCCGTAGCCGCCCTTGACGTCGAGGTCTGCGGCCGAGACGACGCCGGCCGGCAGCGCGACCGCGAGCGCGGGCAGGATCATCCAGCGCGCCTGCGAGCCCATGAAGGCGCCGGCGATCAGGGCCACGCCGCAGGCGATCACGATCCCCGCGACGACGCCGTTGCCGCCGGCGGCGGCGGCCCAGGCCGCGCCGAGCGCGAGGCAGAGGCAGACCACGAGGAGCACGACGCCGAGTCCCATCGCGCGCAGGACCGCGCGCGCGTCACCTTCAGGTCGTTGACCGGAAGCCAGCCGCCAGACGACGAGGCCCGCAATGGCGACGAGCCCGAGTGGCACGAGCGACCAATCGCCCCACCAGCCACCGCGAAAGGGCAGCGCCACCCCGATCGCGATCACGAGCAGGATCGCGCCCGCGACGACCATGCTGCGGCGAGGGCCCTCGGCGGGGCCGCCGCCCTCGCCCTCGTTGGGGATGAGCAGCAGGCCGGCGATGTAGGCGATCAGGCCGGTGCCGCCGAGGAAGATCAGGGCGACGGCCACGATGCGCACGATCACGGGGTCGATGCCGAAGTACTTGGCGATCCCGCCGCAGACGCCGCCGATGACGCGGTCGCCGCGCGAGCGGTAGAGGCGGCGGGGGCCGGGCTGCGCGGTGGTCGGCTGCTCGGCGGTCGGCTCCTGAGCCTGCGGCGGCTCGTGGTGGGGATCCTCGCGGCCGCCGCCGGCCTGAGTGGGGGCGTTCTCGTTGGGCGTGGTCTCGTCGGTCATGGTGAGATCAGGATCGTCGCCACGGCCGCTTCGCACCATTGGGAATGGCCCCTAGGGGTTGTCCCTGACCGGGCGCGCGCGGACCAGGGAGGGCTAGCGGCTCGGGAGCGCCGCGAAGAAGCGCCAGATCTCCTCGGCGCCGTCGATCCCGATGCCCGCCGGGCCGCCGAGCGGCGGCCAGGCGTGGCGGCCGCCCTCGACGCGCACGTGCGCCACGCGCACGCCGGCGCGGCAGCCCGGCCACTCGAGGCGCACGACGAAACGGTCGATCCGGCGGGCGCGCGGCGAGGCGCCGCAGCCCTCGCGCCGCGCCCACGCGGCCATGACGTCGCGCACGCGGCCGTCGTGCCCCGGGCCGCGGCCGCGGTAGGAGACGATCTGATCGGAGGTCCCGTGCGTGTCGAGGATCGAGATCGGGCGCGCCGGACGGCACGGCGGCAGCTCGCGCGTCCCGCCCGAGACCGGCGCGATGGCGAGGACGACGTCGGCCAGCTCGCAGCCCGCCGAGTAGGTCATCCGCCCGCCCGAGGAGATGCCGGTCACGAGCACGCGGCCGGGGTCGACGCATAGCCGGCGCTGCACCGCCGCGATCGTCGCGCGCAGCAGGCGCAGCCCGCTGCGCGGGTTGTCGGGCTCGGGGTACTCCCAGAAGCCCCGCGGGCGCCACGACTGCGGGTAGGCGACGACGAAGCGGTGCTCGTCGGCGACGTTCGACAGGTTGCTCTCGGCCTCGAACCCGCGCGCGTCCTGGCCGGCGCCGTGCAGCCCGAGGACGAGCGGCGCCCGGTCGCCCGCGAGCAGCCCGTCGGGGACGTGCACGTTCACCGCGGGCGTGCCGGCAAGCACGCGCAGGCTCAGGTCGCCGGCGTGCGGCGCGGCCGCGCAGGGATCGCTCCCTGTCACGGCCGCGCGCGGTCGCGGCGGCGGCGCGTGCTTCGCGCCGCCGCCACCGCAGCCGGCCAGGGCCAGCACCGCGCAGACGATCGCTCCCTTCGCTACCAGCGGCTAACCCACCTTCGACGCCGCCAACGCGTTGACGATGCCGTCGCCGTAGAACCCGTTGAACGCCGGCGTGCCCGTGCAGGTCGCGTCGAAGTCCGTGGGAAGGTCCGGGTAATGGAACGGCTCCTGCGCCGGGCACGGCGTGTCCGTCGCGGTCTTGCGCAGCAGGCGCTCGACCTTGTCGGGATCGGCCGTCACGCCGCCGCGGAAGAAGTCGCGCCTACCGATCTCCGACACGATGAGCGCCGCGACGCCGACCGCGTGCGGTGACGCCATCGACGTGCCCTGGATCCACTGGTACAGCCCGCACTTGCCGTGGGCGCAGTCGCGCACGAGCGGCGGGAAGCGCACGTGGTCGTCCGGGTTGAGATTGCAGTTGGTCGCGCCGTTGGGCACGCCGCTGGCGTCGACCTCCCCGCACGCCTGCGCCACGTTGAGCGGGTAGGCGGCGAGGATGCGGGTCTCCGGGGCGTTGTACTGCGGCGTGTTGAAGAACTCGCGGCGATCGCCGCCTGGCGCCGACACGACGATCTGCTCCGTGCCGTAGTTGGAGTAGTACGCCTTGCGCGGGTACGGCGACGACGCGGTGTTGATCGGCCCGACCGACGAGACGTCGAGCACGTTCGGGGCCTCCGACGGCATGCTCAGGCACGTGGCGTTGTCGATCGTCCGCTCGTACGCCGTTTCCGGCGGGAAGTCGGGGCTCGTGTCGTCGGACAGCGGGTTGCCGAGGTCCTTCGAATCGTTGCCCGCGGCGGCGATCAGCGTCACCCCGTGGCGGTGCGCGAAGTTCACCGCGCGCGTCGTGGCCTCGATGATCATCCGCTGCTGGGCCTGCTGCTCCGGCGAATCGGCCGGGTTGCTCGTGCAGTTGAACAGCCACGGATCGATGTAGAAGGACATGTTGACCACGTCGATGCCGACCTTGCCGGCGTAGGTCAGCGCGTCGACCGTCGGCTGCAGGAAGAAGAACCCGCTGTCCTGGCCGGAGCGGATGTTGACGATGTCGACCTTCGGCGCGACGCCGCCGACGCCGATCCCGTTGAGCGGCGAGCCGATCGTGCTGGCCACGTGCGTGCCGTGGCCGTCGTCGTCCTCGTCGTTGGGATCGATGCAGTTCGAGTGCTCGCAGGGCCCGTCGTCGACGCCGGGCTCCGAGTTGTCACGCGTGAAGTTGCGGCTCAGGAACCGATCGAAGTTCGGCGCGATGTCCGGATGGTCGCCGTCGACGCCGGTGTCCATGACCCCGACGCGGACCGCGCGGCTGCCCTGGTCGTGGGCGTAGGAGCCCGTCGGCGTCGCGCCGATGAGCTGCATGTCCCACTGCATCCCGGACAGCGGATCGCCCTTGACCGGGCGTGGCCGCGGGCCGTTGCCGTGGGAGTTGCCCTTCTCGCGCTCGACGTCGCGCCACGACGGCTTGTTCGACGCGCCGGGCACGTGCCCGATGGTCTGGTTGCGCGCCGCGCCCTCGAGCGCGGCCTCGCCGTCGGCCTTCGTGACGAAGCCCGGATCGCTCGAGCTGACCGTCGCCACGCCGACGTCGGTGTTCTCGGTGACGATCGTGCCGCCGGCGTCGCGGATCGCCTGATGGGCGGCCGCGGTGCTGGCGTCCTGCTTGTAGACGACGACGTAGTCGTCGGCCATGGCCGCGGACGCACCCACGGCAAGAGCCGCGCCGGCGATCGCGCCAGCGCAGCAGAGGACCTTGCGCATGCTGGTCCCTACCTCCCTCCGATGATGTGAACGTACCGGCGCGGGCCAGATTCGGGGGCTCGCGCCTTCGCTTGCCCGCGACCCTACACCGCGTCGGCGGCGCGAGGCTAGTGCGCCCACTCCGCGTCCGCGGCCGACCGTACCGTCCCCACGGGCACGCTGGCTAGCATTCGCAGAGCAAGCGCTCTGGAGGCCCTAGGTTGAGCGAGTACCTGGTCATCTTCGAACGCGCGGAAGACGGTGGGTGGGGTGCCTACCTGCCCGACCTGCCCGGCGTCATCGCACTCGGTACCACACGCGACGAAGCCGCATCCCGCATCAAGGAGGCCGTGGACGCTTACGTCGAGGAGATGTCGAGCATCGGACAGGCGCTCCCCGAACCAGTCGCCGCCGCCGGCACCATCCAGGCTGCTTGACCTCGGATGGGACGCGGGCCACGCGAGCCCGTTCCGCTACTCCGCGACGATCATCCCCGCGCCCACCGTGTCGTTCGTCGCCTCGTCGATGAGGATGAACGAGCCGGTGGCGCGGTTGCGCGCGTAGGGGTCGAAGGCCAGCGGCTTGGAGGTCCGCAGGCGCACGCGGCCGATGTCGTTCAGGGCGAGCTCGGTGGGCGCGGGCTCGCGCTGCAGGGCGCTGAGCTCGACGCGGTCGTCGAGCGCGTCGACGATCGCGCGCGCGGTGTGGGTCGCGTGCTTGATCGCGTAGCGCCCGCCGGGGCGCAGCGGCGCGTCGGCCATCCAGCAGACGTCGGCGACCAGGTCGCGGGCCAGGGCCGGGCGATCGGAGGGGCGGCAGATGAGGTCGCCGCGCGAGACGTCGAGCTCGTCGGCAAGGCGGACGGTGACGCTCATCGGCGGGAACGCGGCGTCGAGGGGCCCATCGAAGGTGTCGACCGACGCGACGGTCGTCACGCGCTCGGAGGGGAGCACGAGCACCTCGTCGCCCGGGCGCAGCACGCCGCCCCCGACCTGGCCGGCGTACCCGCGGTAGTCGCTCTCGCCGTCGCGGATGACGTACTGCACGGGGAAGCGCAGCTCGTCGAGGTTGCGGTCGGCCTCGATCGCGACGGTCTCGAGGTGCTCGAGCAGCGGCAGGCCGCCGTACCACGGCATCGCGTCGGAGCGCTCGACGACGTTGTCGCCGCGCAGTGCGCTCAGCGGCACGTAGGCGATGTCGCGGACCGACGGCAGCTGCTCGCGGAAGGCGCAGACGTCGCGCACGACGGCGTCGAAGACGTCCTCGGACCAGTCGACGAGGTCCATCTTGTTGACCGCGACGACGAGGTGCGGGATGCCGAGCAGCGAGGCGAGGAAGGCGTGGCGGCGCGTCTGCTCGACCACGCCGGTGCGGGCGTCGACGAGGACGATCGCCAGGTCGGCCGTCGACGCGCCGGTGACCATGTTGCGCGTGTACTGCACGTGGCCGGGGGTGTCGGCCAGGATGAACGTGCGCCGCGCGGTGGCGAAGTAGCGGTAGGCGACGTCGATCGTGATGCCCTGCTCGCGCTCGGCGCGCAGGCCGTCGGTCAGCCGCGCGAGGTCGAGCTCGCCGTCGCGCCCGCGCAGGTCGTCGAGCTGGTCGGCGAGGATCGCCTTGGCGTCGTGCAGCAGGCGGCCGATCAGCGTCGACTTGCCGTCGTCGACCGAGCCGGCGGTCGCCAGCCGCAGCAGATCAGAAGTAGCCAGCAACCTTGCGGTCCTCCATCGCGGCCTCGCTCACCTTGTCGTCGGCGCGCGTCTCGCCGCGCTCGGTGATCTGCGTGGCGGCGATCTCGGCGACGACGTCGTCGAGCGCGACCGCGGTGGAGCGCACGGCGCCGGTGCACGACATGTCGCCCACCGTGCGGTAGCGCACGCTCTCGGCGAACGCCTCCTCGCCATCGATGAGCTGCACGTGCGGCGAGACCGCGTAGAGCATCCCGTCGCGGCGGAAGACCTCGCGCTCGTGGGCGAAGTAGATCGACGGCACCTCGAGCTCCTCGGTGGCGATGTACTGCCAGACGTCGAGCTCGGTCCAGTTCGACAGCGGGAACACGCGCACGTGCTCGCCGCGGCGGATGCGCCCGTTGTAGAGGTTCCACAGCTCGGGGCGCTGCCCCTTGGGATCCCAGCCGCCGAAGTCGTCGCGGAACGACATGATGCGCTCCTTCGCGCGCGCCCGCTCCTCGTCGCGCCGCGCGCCGCCGAACGCGGCGTCGAAGCCGTGCTCGGCGATCGCGTCGAGCAGCGTCGTGGTCTGCAGGCGGTTGCGCGAGGCGCGCGGCCCCGTCTCCTCGACCACGCGCCCCGAGTCGATCGACTCCTGCACGCTGGCCACGATCAGCCGCTCGCCCAGCTCGGCCACGCGGCGGTCGCGGAAGTCGATGACCTCGGGGAAGTTGTGGCCGGTGTCGACGTGCATGAGCGGGAACGGGAAGCGCGCCGGGCGGAACGCCTTCTCGGCCAGGCGCAGCAGCACGATCGAGTCCTTGCCGCCGCTGAACAGCAGCACGGGGCGCTCGAGCTCGGCCGCGACCTCGCGCATGACGTGGATCGCCTCGGCCTCGAGCGTCTGCAGGTGGGTGAGCTTCATGCCGTGACGACCTCCGGGGAGCGCGCCCGAAGGCGCACGACGGCCCACGCGACGAGCCCGACGAGCGCCGGCACGGCGACGATCGTCCACTTCGGGATGTCGACGCCGGCCTTGCTCACCACGCCGAGCGCGGAGCCCAGCAGCACGCAGCCGAGCGTCGGCCGCAGCACGGCGGCGGAGACCCGCGGCAGCAGCGCGGTCCCGAGCCACACCCCGGGCAGCGAGCCGATGAGGATGTTGGCCATCAGCGTGAGGTCGACGTTGCCGACGAAGAGGTGCGCGAGCCCCGCGGCCCACAGCATGAGCGCGGCGTGGAAGACGTCGGTGCCGACGACGCGGTGCGGCGTGAGGCGGAAGACCATGATGAGCGCGAGGCCGACGAGCGCGCCCGAGCCGACCGAGGTCATGCCCAGCACGACGCCGAGCACGAGCCCGATCGCCACCGCGCCCGCCTTGGCGCCCGCGGTGAGCGGGACGGTGTGGCGCTCGCGCGGCTCGCCGAACAGCGCGCGGGCGAGCACCGTGAAGGCGACGATGAAGAGCGCCGCGGCGACGATCCCCAGCAGCGTCGAGTCGAAGCCGTCGCCGTGGCGGTCGTGGAGCGCGTCGACGATGAGCACGCCGGCGATCGAGCCGGGAACCGAGCCGACGGCCAGCCACTTCGAGACGCCCAGGTCGACCGTTCCCGAGCGCAGGTGGCGCCAGCCGCCGACAGTCTTGGTGATGGCGCCGTAGGCGAGGTCCGTGCCGATCGCGACGACGGGCTGGACGCCCGCGAAGAGGATGAGCAGCGGCGTCATGAGCGAGCCGCCGCCGATGCCGGTCAGCCCGATGAGGACGCCGACCCCGAGGCCGAAGACGATGACGAGCGGATCGATCACGCCACGTGCAGCCCGCACTCGACCTTGTCGGTGCCGGCCCAGCGGCCGTCGCGACCGCTCCCGGGCTGGGTGCAGGGCGCGCAGCCGATCGAGGCGTAGCCCTGGTCGTGCAGCGGGTGGTAGGGCAGGTCGCGCTCGTGGATGCGCCGCCAGAGGTCCTTCTCGGTCCAGTCGGCCAGCGGGTTGTACTTCCACATCGAGCGCTTCTCATCCCACTCGACGAACTCGGCGCCGGCCCGCGTGGCCGCCTGCTCGCGGCGGATACCGGTGATCCATGCGTCGGCGCCGGCGAGCGCGCGCTCCAGCGCGGCGACCTTGGCGTCGCCGCAGCAGTTCTCCGGTCCGGTCCAAGAGCCCGTCGCGTCCTCGACGTCGACCTGGACGCCGAAGCGCTCCTCGAACGCGCGCCACGTCTGCAGCGTCTCGGGGAACAGCACGCCGGTGTCGATCGTCACCACGCGCGCGTGCGGCGCGACGCTCAGCAGCTCGTCGACGATCACCGACTCCTCCTTCTGGAAGGAGCACAGGAACACGAGCTGCTCGTGCTGCGCGGCGCGCTGCAGGGTGTCGGTCAGACCGCGCACTCGCCCTCACCCCGCTGCACGACGAACGGGACCTTCTTGCCCCAGTCGATGAACTGCTCCATCGTGTCCAGGCCGAACTGCGCCGGCAGCGCCAGCTCGCGGACCTCGTCCTCGAAGGCCTTGGTCCCGACGCGCGCGGCGAAGGCGTTGAACTCCTCGCCGTCGGAGCGGTCGCGCTCGTAGAAGCGGATCCAGCGCTCGACGGCCTCGGGCACGCGCTTGGCCGGCAGGCGCACCTTCAGCCGCTGGCCGTAGACGATCTCGCCGCCCTCGTAGTTGCCCGCGATGTGCGCGACGTAGGCGGGGATCGTGTGCTCGCCGGCCTTGATCGACGCGCCGTAGAACCCGATGTTGGCGATGTGGTGCTGGCTGCAGCCGTTCGGGCAGCCGCTCATCTTGATGTGCAGCTTGCGCGTGAGCGGATCGGAGATCCGCATCTCGTCCAGGCGCTGGCGGATCGCCGCGTTGAGGCCCATCGACGAGGTGATGCCGAGCTTGCACGAGTCGGTGCCCGGGCACGAGACGACGTCGCCGACCTGGTCGGCGCCGGCGTCGCCGAGGCTCAGCTCGCGCAGCGCCTGCCAGACCTCGTAGACGGTCTCGTCGCGCACCCAGCGCAGCAGCAGGTTCTGGTGGACGGTCGTGCGCACCCAGCCGCCCGAGTGCGTGCGGGCGAGGTCGGCCAGCGCGCGCAGTTGCTCGGGGCTCAGGTCGCCGCGCGGCACGTGCACCTGCACCGCCGAGAAGCCCTCCTGGCGCTGGGCGGTGACGTTCGAGGCGCAGAAGCGCTCGAACTCGGTGCCGTCGCCGTTGGGGGAGGCGTACGTCGAGGGCACGCCGGGCGCGCGGTCCGCCTCGTCGACGTCCAGGCGCAGGCCCTCGACGTCGAACTCGCGCTCGGCGACCCAGTCGCCCTGGCGCTCCTCGTCGACGAGCCGGCGGAACTCGTCGATCCCGATCTTGTCGACCATGACCTTGATCCGGGCGCGGGCGCGGTTGGCGCGCAGCCAGTCCTGGCGGTCGAAGATCCGGAAGACGGCCTCGGCCACCTCGAGGTACTCGCCGTCGTCGAGGCCGACGAAGTCGTAGAGCGTCGGGGCGACGCGCGGCATGATCGACGTGCCGCCGCCGACGCGGACCTCGACGCCGCGCTGGCCGTCGCGCTCGCGCGCGATGAAGGCGATGTCGTGGATGCCGGTCAGCGCGCGGTCCGCGGGCGAGGCGTCGAAGGCCGTCTTGACCTTGCGCGGCATGAGCTGCGTGGTCGGGTGGCGCACGAAGTAGCGCACGTAGGCGCCCGCGTAGGGCGTCAGGTCGAAGAGCTCGTCGGGCGCGACGCCGGCCCACGGATCGCCGGTGACGTTGCGCACCGTGTTGCCGCAGCCCTCGCGGCTGGACAGGCCGGCGTCGGACAGCTCGCGGATGAGCTCGGCCGCATCGGGCAGCGGCACGTGGTGCATCTGGATGTTCTGCCGCGTGGTGATGTGGCCCTTCTTCAGCGGCACGTACTTCTCGATGACGTCCGCGAACGCCTCGAGCTGCTCGGGCGTGATGCCGCCCATCGGCAGCTTCACGCGGATCATCTGCACGTCGGGCTGGCGCTGGCCGTAGACCCCCTGCTTCAGGCGGAAGCCGATGAACTCGTTCTCCGGGGTCTCGCCGCGAAGGAACTTGGCCGATTCCGTGTCGAAGTCGTCGAACTCGCGCTCGAGGATGGGAATGACGTGACCGGGGACGTTCTCGAGGACCTCGGGGTCCTCGATCGAGCCCCGGCCCTTGGCCACCGGGAGGGAAGCGGGCTCCATGAAGGGTCGGTCTCCTTGTCGCGTAGCGCGGGGGGGACGCGTCAAGGTACCAAAATGCCGACCGGGTTTAGGCTATTTCGACGGATGGCGGCCCGGAGCGGGCAGCCGAGCCCGCCCGGTTAGGCTCGGGCGGTGCACTCACGTGAGCTCCTGACCGCCGCCGCCGACCATGCCGCGGACTTCCTCGAGACCCTTCCCGAGGCCCGCGTCGACGCCGACGTGCGCGACGTCGGGGCCCTGCGCGAAGCCATCGCGGTCCCGCTGACCGACGACGGGGTCGACCCGCGCGTCGTCCTCGACGAGCTTGTCGCCGCCGCCTCGCCGGGGATCGTGCGCAGCCAGTCGCCGCGCTACTTCGGCTACGTCATCGGCGGGGCGCTGCCGGCGGCGATCGCGGCCGACTTCGTAGCCGCCGCCTGGGATCAGAACGCCGCCGGCTTCGCCGTCTCGCCGGGCGCCGCCGTCGCCGAGGAGGTGGCGGGCGGCTGGCTGGCCGAGCTGCTGGGGCTGCCGGCGACCGCGTCCTTCGGGCTGACGACCGGCTGCCAGATGGCGCACGTCACGTGCCTGGCGGCGGCGCGGCACGCGCTGCTGGCGCGGGCGGGCTGGGATGCCGACGCGGGCGGCCTGCAGGGCGCGCCACGGATCCGGCTCGTGGTCAGCGAGGAGCGCCACATCACCATCGACCGCGCCGCGCGGCTGCTCGGCTTCGGGACCGACGCGCTCGCGCCGGTCGCCGTCGACGCCCGCGGGCGCATGGATCCCGCCGACCTGCGCGCGGTGCTCGCCGGCGACGACGGGCTGACGATCGTGTGCGCGCAGGCCGGCGACGTCAACACGGGCGACTTCGACCCGCTCGCCGCGGTGATCGACGCCGCGCACGGCGCCGGGGCGTGGGTCCACGTCGACGGCGCCTTCGGCCTGTGGGCGGCCGCGAGCCCGCGCCACCGCCACCTCGTCGCGGGCTGCGCGGGCGCCGACTCGTGGGCGACCGACGCGCACAAGTGGCTGAACGTCCCCTACGACTGCGGCCTGGCGTTCGTGGCCGACCCCGCGCCGCACCTGGCGGCGATGGACGTCACCGCCGCGTACCTGGCTGCGCCCGGCGACGAGGGCGAGCGCAGCAACCGCGCGTGGGTCCCCGACTTCTCGCGCCGCGCGCGCGGGTTCGCCGTGTACGCCGCCCTGCGGTCGCTCGGGCGCGCCGGCGTGGCCGAGCTCGTCGAGCGCTGCTGCGCGTGCGCGCGGCACTTCGCCGCGGTCCTCGGCGCCGAGCCGGGCGTCGAGGTCCTCAACGAGGTCGTGCTCAACCAGGTGCTCGTGCGCTTCGGCGACGACGACGCGACGACCGACGCGGTCGTCGCGGCCGTGCAGGCCGACGGCACGTGCTGGATGGGGCCGACGACGTGGCGCGGCCGGCGCGCGATGCGCATCTCGGTCTCCAACTGGGCGACCACGATCGCCGACGTCGACCGTTCGTGCGCGGCGATCCTCGCCGCCGCTCAGCCCGCCGCGACGCGGTAGATCCGCCCGGTCCCCCAATCGCCGACGAGCAGGGCTCCGTCGCGGGTCGTGGCGACGGCCAGCGGGTTGCGGATGCCGGTGAGCAACGGCTCGGCGGCGGCGGAGCCGGTCTTCGTCAGCCCCACCGCGAGCACGCGCGAGGCCTGCCACTCGGCGACGACCGCGGCGGTCCCGACCGACGCGCCGAGCTGTCCCGTCACCACCGCGACGCCACCGGCCGCCGCGTGCTTGTCGAGCACGGCGATCGGCCGCGGCACCCCGGCGCAGGCCGAGCCCGCCTGTCCGTAGCACCGCGGGAAGCGCCAGTCCTCGCCCTCGCGGACGCGGGCGATCCAGTCGCCGGGCGTCCGCGCGCCGAGGTCGTCGCGCTGGTTCATGCTGACCAGAAGGTCGCTCGTGCCCGGGTACAGCGCGACGCCGAAGCCCGCCCTGATCCGCTTGGCGTACACGCGGACGTCGCTGCCGTCGGGGCGGAAGGACACGATCGTCGCCGACCACTTCGAGGTCCGCGTGCAGTGATCGCACGCCGACGAGATGCTCATCACCAGGCGGCCGTTCGGAGCCTGGACGATGCCGTTGTTCCAGCCGTGCCCGGCGGGCTCGGCGAGGATCGTCCGGCGCCGGGCGAAGCGCGCGCCGCGCAGGCCGCTGTAGGCATCGACGCGGCCGAGCGACGCGACGTAGAGCCGGTCGCGGTACCACGTCAGGCCGAGCGGGCCGCGCACGCCGGTGATCACCTTCTGCGGGCGCGCGCCGGCGCGCGCGACGAGATAGACGCCGTCCCTGCTGTGGTCCGTCGGCGCCGACGTCGCCACCCACAGGCGGCCACGCGAATCGAATGCGAACGCGGAGGCGGTCGGCAGGCCCGTGGCGTAGACGGTCGCCTTCAGCCCGGCACGACCCTTCAGGCCTGCGCCGATGGTGACCAGCCCGGCGGGCTCCGCCGAGCCGGCGCGTTGCGCGCCGCAGCCGGCGGCGCCGAGCAGGCCCGCGACGAGTGCGACGGCGAGGAGGATGCGTGGTGGGGCCCCGGAGGGACGGCGAGGCCACGCCACGCTGATCGTGGGCTAGACGCCGTAGCCGGGCGCGCCGGCCGAGTCGCTCGAGCCGGACGAGCCGCTCGAGCCGGAGCCCGAGCCCGAGCCGGAGCCGGAGCCGGAGCCCATGTTCGGGCAGTTGCCGTTGTGCGGCGCGCGCGGCGCCGTCTGACTCGGTGTCGACTGGGTGGGCGTCGACTGGGTGGGCGTCGATTGGGTGGGCGTCGACGAGCTCGAGCTCGCTCCGTACGCGACCGCCGCGCCCGCAAGCGCGCCGACCGCGGCAAGGACCGCAATCATGCCTGACAGACGTCGAGGCATTCGTCGTCCTCCTTCCGTCGTTGACGCTCCTCAGTCAACGCGGGCTCGTGAAGAAGGCGCTAAGCGTTGGCTGAGAATCCGCCGAGAGCAGCGCGGCGGCGCTCGAGCTCGGCGCGCTCCACGGCGTTCGCGCTGAGCTCGATCGCGCGCGCGTAGGCGCCGTCGGCACCGGCGCGGTCGCCCGCGCGGCGCAGCAGCTCGGCGCGGGCCGCGTGGAACGGCTGGTAGCGGTCGAGGTCGAGCGGCGCGAGGACCTCGAGCCCGGCGTGCGGGTCGCCGGCCATGCCGAGGGCGACGGCCCGGTTGACCTCGACGACCGGCGAGGGCGCGAGCCGGCCCAGCATGGCGTAGAGCTTGGCGATCTGCGGCCAGTCGACGAGCGGCTCGCAGTGCAGCGCGGCGATCGCCGCCTCGACCTGGTAGGGCCCGGCCCGGCGCAGGCGCAGCGCGCGGTCGAGCTCGGCGCGGCCCTCGGCCAGGCGCGCGGCGTCCCAGCGCGCGCGGTCCTGGTCGGGCAGCGCGACGTAGCCGCCCGCGTCGTCGATGCGCGCCGCGCGGCGGGCGTCGTGGATGAGCATGAGGGCCAGCAGGCCGGCGGCCTCGGCGTCGTCGGGCATCAGCTCGACGAGCAGGCGGCCGAGGCGGATCGCCTCGGCGCACAGCTCCTCGCGGACGAGGCGATCGCCGGCCGTCGCGGCGTAGCCCTCGTTGAAGACGAGGTAGATGACCGCGAGCACGCCGGCCAGGCGGTCGGGCAGCTCGGCATCCTCGGGCACGCGGTAGGGGATGCGCGCGGCGGCGATCTTGCGCTTGGCGCGCACGAGCCGCTGGGCCATGGTCGGCTCGGGGACGAGGAAGCCGCGCGCGATCTCGCCGGTCGTCAGCCCGCCGAGGGTGCGCAGCGTGAGGGCGACGCGCGCCTCCATGGCCAGCGCCGGGTGGCAGCACGTGAAGACGAGGCGCAGGCGGTCGTCGCCGACGGCGCTGTCGTCCTCGGGGCGGGCGTCGTCCTCGTGACGGTCGAGCTCCATGAGCCGGTGCAGGATGGGCAGGCGGTCTTGCAGGGCGCGCTCGCGGCGCAGGCGGTCGATCGCCCTGCGCCGCGCCGCGGTGGTGATCCAGGCGCCCGGGTTGGCGGGCTCGCCGTCGCGCGGCCAGGTGGCCAGCGCGACGGCGAAGGCGTCCTGGAGCGCGTCCTCGGCGAGCTGGAAGTCGCCGCCGAGATGGCGGATCAGCGTCGCCAGGACGCGCCCGGACTCCTCGCGGAACGCCCGCTCGACGCCCGCGGTCACCTCAGCTGAACGTCATCACCGGCCGGACCTCGACGGTCCCGAAGCCGATGTTCGGCATCTTGGCGGCGTGGTCGAGCGCGGCGTCGAGATCGGGCGCCTCGATGACGTAGTAGCCGCCAAGCCACTCCTTGGTGTCGGCGAAGGGGCCGTCGGTCACCACGCGGTCGCCGTTGCGCACGGCCACGGTGGTGGCCGTCGTGGGCGGCTGCAGCGCCTCGCCGCTGACGAGCGCGCCCGCCGCCCGCAGGCCCTCGGTGTACGTGAACCACTCCTGCATGTGGGCCTGGGCCTCGGGCGTGCCCTCGGCGGGACCCTTCGACGGGTCGGCGAAGATGAGCAGCATGTACTGCGGCACGGTTGCCTCCTGGTTCGTCGGGCCGGCGCCGGTCGCCGGCGTGCGTCAGGACGACGGACGGCGATCGGGGAGATCGACACTACCGCCAGGAGTTGGCGCGTTAACGCTCGCCGTCACCCGCCGCGGGTGACGAGCGCTCACCCGCGGCCGACGTAGCCTGCCCGCATGCCGCGCTGGGTGGTGCTCGGTGTGCTCGTGGTGGTGGGAGCGCTACCGGGCCGCGCGATGGCGGCGGACTGCGCCGACCTCGGCGTCCCAGGGCAGTTCGACGTGTTCGTGCACAGCGCGCTGAGCTCCGCGAACGAGACGATCCCGGGCCGCGTCGCGGCGGGCGGCGACGCCGTCCTCGCCGGCCCGACGATCGGCACATCACCGCCCCTCACGCCGGACGCCAACCGCGCCGACCTCGTCGTCGGCAACAACCTGACGGTCAACAACGGCGGCACGGTCGCCACCGGCAAGGTGACCCACGGCGGCACGTTCACGCAGAACAACGGCACGCTCACGACCCTCGGCGGCGTCGCGCAGGAGCAGCCGACCTTCAGCTTCGCCGACCAGTTCGCCACCCTGCGCGACCGGTCCGCGCAATGGGCGGGCCTCACCGCCAACGGCACGATCTCCGGCCCGACCTACGAGACGCTCTTCACGGGGACCGACCCCAACCTCAACGTCTTCGCCCTCACCGCGTCGCAGTTGCAGGGCATCGGCAAGGTCAACTTCCAGGTCCCCGCGACGTCGACGGTGCTCGTCAACGTCTCGGGGTCGTTCAGGAGCGCTACTTACACGATCGCGTTGAACGGCCTGCCGGCCGAGCGACTCCTGTGGAACTTCTCGCTGGCCGACACGGTGACGGTCAACAGCTGGAGCGGCGCGGTCTTCGCGCCCGATGCGGCAGCGAGCATCACCAACGGCACGTTCGACGGCTCGGTCGTGGCTCGCGACCTGACGATCGACGGCGTCGGCTTCAACCACCATCCGTTCGGCGGGTGCCTGCCGCCGCTGCCCACGCAGGACCTGTCGCTCGAGCCACTGTGCAGGGACATCCTGGCCCGCCGTCACACGCTGCGCCTGCGCAACACGGGCGCGAGCGACCATGACGCGCACTGGCGCGACCTCGATAGCGCGCAGCAGGGCGACCTGAACGCCCCGGCCGAGTCGGACACCTTCTTCGACGTCCGCGGGGGCCGCACCGCGCACCGCATCGTGGTCACCTCCGGCTCCACGACGCTCGAGGAGACGACCGGCACGAACCCGTGCCGCGGCACGATCACGGTCGGCAAGGTCGTGACCGGCGACGGCGTCCCGCCAGCCGGGCCCTGGATGATCGTCGTGAAGGGGAACAACCGCTTCTCGCAGACCGTGGCGCTCGTCGCCGGGGCGCAGGCGAGCGTCGTGGTGCCCGGCCGCTTCCAGACGGGCTCGGTGCCCATCGGCGAGATCGCCGGCGGCTACGACTACACGATCACCGAGCCCGACTCGCTCGGCGGCGTCGCGTCGGTCGACCGCACGCTGGTAACGATCACCGACGGCCAGACCGAGCGCGTCACCGTGGGCAACGACTTCCAGCCCACTGCGCCCGGGCCAGAGCCGCCGGAGCCAGAGCCGCCGGAGCCACCCGTCACGACGCCCCCGCAGCCGCCGATTCCGCCCGGTCCACCGCAGCCGCTCCCCGGTCCCGACCTGATCCTCGCCGCGTCCCTGGCCGGCGGCGCCGACCTGCAGATCACCCAGCGCATCTCACCGCGCGTCATCACGGTCGGCGGCGTGGTCTCGGTCATCGTCCGCGTGCGCAACCACGGCCCGCTCCCCGCGGCCGGGGCCATCGCGCGCGAGATCCCGCAGGTCGACCCGCGCCACCCCGACCAGGTGACGTCGATCCTCGGGGTGACGACGCACATCCGGGCGACCTCGGGGTGCACGAGCGCCCGCCCGGTGCGCTGCGGCGCCGCGACGCTGGCGGTCGGCGCCGACGTGATCATCCGCGTCCGGGCCCGAGTGCTCCGGGCCGGCGCGTTGGAGAGCGTGGTGGTGGTGAGCTCCGCGACGCCGGACAACAACACGACGAACAACGCGGCCGCCACCGGGCTCGTGGTCACGCGGCCGGGCAACGTCGCGGTGGGCGTGAGCGCGCCGGCGGCGACACGCGTCGGCGTCCCGGTCGCGTACCGCGTCGTCGCGCGCGGCACGGGGATCGACGGCGCCGAGTCCGTGCGCTTCTGCCACCGCCCGCCGGCGGGCCTGCTGATGACCTCGGCACCGGGGACGTTCCGCTACCGCGGGCGCGTGTGCCGTGACGTCGGCCGCCTCGCGCGCGGGCAGCGGGCCTCGTTCACCGTGCACGCGATCGCGGCGGCGCGTGCCGCGGGGCGCACGCTCCGCCTGCGGGCGACGGCGACGGCGCCCGATGCGCGGCCGGCCGCCGGCTCGGACCGCATCGCCGTCATCGCGCAGAGCTTCGCCGGGACCGGCTAGAGCCAGGGCTCGTGCGTCGGCTCGCGCGCGACGGCCTCCAGGCGCGCGGCCTGCAGCCAGCCGGCGAGGCGCTCGGGCGGCGGTGCCGGCGTCGGCGCGGTCTCGCGCATGAAGCGCTCAAGCGCCGCGACGACCGCGGCCGCCTCCTCGGGCGAGGCGGCCGGCGCGACGATCTGAAGCTGCGGGCGGCGGTTGGGCACCTAGTGGTCCCGTCCGCGAGTACGACGCATTCCGGCTGGCCCGGCCCGCGTCTGCCGGCACCCGGCAGGCGCACACGTGCCACCAGCATGCGAGCGCCTGCCGTGCACCGGCAGACCCGACCCGGGCAACGCCGGGCTATGCGCCGAACTCACGGACGGAACCACTAGCGCCATGATGCCACCTCGTGGCCGCCATCCCCGTCCTCTCCCACGACGCCGTCCTCGCTGCCGTCTCGCCTGCCGAGGCGATCGAGCGCACGCGCACGGCCTTCGTCCGCCATCACGAGGGCGCGTGGGCGATGCCGCCGAAGGTCTACCTCGAGAGCCCGGGGCACGGCGACTTCCGCGCGATGCCCGCGCGCGGCGGCGACCTCGCGATGCTCAAGTGGATCTCGTCGTTCCCGGGCAACCCGGCCCACGGCCTGCCGACCGTGATGGGTGTCGTCGTGCTCAGCGACGCGGCGACCAGCGCGCCGGTCGCGCTGCTCGACGCGCGCTCGGTGACGGCGCTGCGCACCGGCGCGGTCGCGGCGGTCGCCGCGCAGGCCCTCGCGCGCGACGACGCACGATCGGTCGGCGTGATCGGCTGCGGCCTGCACGGGGCGTGGGCCGCGCGCTGCCTGGCCGCGGCCGGCTACGGCCCGGGCGTCTGCTCGGACCCGCGGGCCGAGGCGGCACGCGCACTTGCCGACGAGCTCGGCTGGGAGGCCGGCGACCGCGCCGCCGCGCTGGCCTGCGACGTCGTCTGCTGCGTGACCCCCGGCACCGAGCCGGTCGTCGATGCCGGCGACCTGCGCCCGGGCCTTCACCTGAACATGCTCGGCGCCGACGGCCCGGGCAAGGCCGAGGCCACCGTCGCGGCGGTCGCGGCCTGCGCGCTGTTCTGCGACGAGTGGGCGCAGGCCAGCCACGGCGGCGAGCTGACCGCCGCCGTCGAGCAGGGCGCGGTCACGCGCGACATGGTCACCGACCTCGGCGCCGTCCTCGCGGGCGACGCGCCCGGCCGCCCCGGCCCGGATGCGGTGACGCTCTTCGACTCCACCGGCCTGGCGATCCAGGACCTCGCCGTCGCGGCGGCGGCCTACGACGCGTGGCGGGAGGGGCGGGTGCAGGCCACGACCGTCGAGCTCTGAGGCAAGGCTGTCCCCTCGCGCGCTCCTCGTTCGTCTCCAGGACGAACGCAAACGCTCCAAAGGAGACGACCGCATGCAGTACGCACTGCTGATCTACGAGAAGCCAGGCGCCTACGACACGATGAGCGACGAGGAGCGCCAGGCCGTGTCCGCGCGCTACTGGGCGCTCCGCGACGAGCCGGGCGTCGTCGGCGGCGCGGGGCTCAAGCCGGTGGAGACGGCGACGACCGTCCGCGTGCAGGACGGCGAGACGCTCGTGACCGACGGCCCGTTCGCGGACACCAAAGAGGTCTTCGGCGGCTACTACCTGCTCGAGGCCGACGAGCTCGACCGCGCGATCGCGCTGGCGGCAACGATCCCGGCCGCGCGCCTCGGCGGCGCGATCGAGATCCGTCCCGTGCTGGAGCAGCCGCGCTGATCGACCAGGTCTTCCGCGACGAGTGGGGCCGGGTGCTCGCCTCGCTGGTCGGCTTCCTCGGCGACTTCGATCTCGCCGAGGAGGCCGCCCAGGAGGCGTTCGTCCTCGCGGCGGAGCGCTGGCCGCAGGGCGGCACGCCCGACAACCCCGGGGCCTGGCTGGTGACGACGGCGCGCAACAGGGCGATCGACCGGCTGCGGCGCGCGCGCACGCTCGCTGCCAAGACGCGGCTGCTCGGGGTGCCCGAGGCGGTCGAGGAGGACGACGTGGACGCGACGACGATCCCCGACGAGCGCCTGGAGCTCATCTTCACCTGCTGCCATCCCGCCCTGGCCACCGAGGCGCAGGTCGCGCTGACCCTGCGCGCGCTCGGCGGCCTGACGACGGAGGAGATCGCGAACGCGTTCCTCGTCGCCCCCGAGACGATGAAGCGCCGCCTCTCGCGCGCCAAGGTCAAGATCCGCGAGGCGGGCATCCCGTTCGCCGTCCCTTCCGACGACGTGCTGCCCGACCGCCTTGCGGCGGCGCTCGCGGTCGTCTACCTGATCTTCAACGAGGGCTACGGCGGGCGCGTCGACCTCGCCGCCGAGGCGATCCGCCTCGGGCGGGTGCTGAGCGGGCTGATGCCCGACGAGCCCGAGGTCCACGGGCTCCTGGCGCTGATGCTCTGCCATGACGCCCGCCGCGCGGCGCGCTTCTCCGGCGACGAGCTCGTGCTGCTCGAGGACCAGGACCGCTCGCTGTGGGACGCCGCGCAGATCGCGCAGGCGCGCGCGGTGCTCGATCGGGCGCTCGCGCTGCGCGGGCGCGGGCTGTACGTGCTGCAGGCCGCGATCGCGTCGCTGCAGGCCGAGCCCGAGATCGACTGGCCGCAGATCGCGGCGCTGTACGGCGAGCTCGCGCTGGTCACCCGCTCGCCGGTCGTCGAGCTCAACCGCGCGGTCGCCGTCGCGCAGGCCGGATCGCCGGTCGCGGCGCTCGCGATCGCCGACGCGCTGGCCCTCGACGACTACCCCTACCTGCACTCCACGCGTGCCGAGCTGCTGCGCCGGCTGGGCCGCGCCGAGGAGGCGCGCGCCGCCTACCGCCGGGCCCTGGAGCTCACGCGCGGCGCGCCCGAGCGCCGCTTCCTCGAGCGCCGGCTCGCCGAGCTCTGAGCCGTCAGCGCCGCTCGGCCGCCACGCGCACGCCGAGCGCCACCAGCGCCGCGCCCATGATCGCGTCGAGCGCGCGGCGGATGCGCGGCCTGCGCAGCGCCGCGCCCGCCCGCGCCACCACGGCCGAGTAGACGCACAGCCACGCGAAGGTCATCGCGCAGAAGAGCAGCCCGAAGCCCAGCAGCACGACGAACGCCGGCCCGTGCGCGGGCGCGAACTGCGGCAGCAGCGTCGTGAAGAAGACGGCGATCTTCGGGTTGCCGAGGTCGTTGAGCACGCCCTGGCGCAGCGCGCTGCCCGGCCGCAGCCCGCGCGGCCCGCGGCCGTCCTCGCCCGCCGCGTGCGCCGTGCGCCCACGCAGCGCGCCCCACAGGCTCTGGACGCCGAGGAACACGAGGTACGCCGCGCCGGCGAGCTTGACCGCGACGAAGGCGGGCTCGGAGGCGACGAGCAGCGCCGCGATGCCCGCGCTCGCGGTCAGCGTCCACACCGCCAGCCCGATCGCCACGCCGGCCGCCGTCGCCACGCCGCAGGCGCGCCCGCCGAGCAGCACGTTGCGCACCGTCAGCGCGGTGTCGGGCCCCGGCGTGACGATCACCAGGGCCGCGACGCCGACGAACGCCCACAGCGCAGCCATCTACATCGAGGTGCCCTTGATCGACTGCTGGCCGCGGGCGACGCGGTAGTGCAGGCCGGTCGACGGGAGCTTGGCGGTCGTCTTGCGCTTGATCGTCTGCATGCGCACCATCTCGCACTCGAAGTGGTCCTTGGTCGCCTCGACGCGGCCGTAGCCGTGGTGGTCGAAGTCGGCGTTGTCGACCCACGGGTTGATGCCCTTCAGCGTGTCGATGATCGTCGGGTCGGTGTGGGGGTTCTTGTCGTTGCCCTTGATCGTCACGCCGTTGCCGGCCGGCAGGTCGGTCTCGCCCAGGCCCTGCGACGTGATCGAGCCCCCGACGAACTCGAGCGCCACCGGATCGCCGGTGCCGGCGTTGGTGCGCACGTCGCCGGCGATGAACGTGTGGATGTCGCCGGTGACGAACACGACGTCCTTGATCTGGCGATCGCGGATGTGGGCGAGCAGGTTCTCGCGCTCCTGCGGGTAGCCGTCCCAGCTGTCGAAGCCGAAGAAGGCGCCGCCGAGCACCCTGGTCGGCATGATCGTCACCTCGTTGGCCAGCACCTTCCAGGCGGCCTTCGAGCCGTTGAGCTGGCTCTTGAGCCAGTTCATCTGGCGGGTGCCGAGGAAGGTGCGCGGCTGGTCGTAGTCCGCGCACGCCGGGGCGCCTGTCGCGTCGTCGCACGGCTGGTTGGCGCGGTACTGGCGCTGGTCCATGATCAGCAGGTCGACGGTGCGCCCGAACTGCAGCCGCCGGTAGATGCGGGTGCGCTCGCCGGCCGGCGGCGAGTAGGGCATCGTCTCGAAGAACGCCTTGTAGGCGGCCGCCTGGCGCTTCTTGGAGTAGTGGTGGCTGGGCGGCAGCCCGCCGTCGGGCGCGCCGCCGGCGTAGTTGTCCTGGACCTCGTGGTCGTCCCAGACCATGATCGTCGGGAAGCGCGCCTGGACCTTGCGCAGCGACTCGTCGGAGCGATACAGCGAGTACTTGTCGCGGTACTGGTCGAGCGTCTCGGCCGCCCGCGTGTAGTCGACGCCGGCCTGGCCCGAGGCCTGCTGGGCGCGGCCGACCTTGTCGTCGCGCACGCCCGTGCCGTCCTTGACCGTGTGGTAGGTCTCGTCGTAGATGTAGTCGCCCAGGCAGACGACGAAGTCGAGGTCCTCGCGCGCCATCGTCTCGTGGGCGTTGTAGTAGCCGTGCGTGTAGTCCTGGCAGGACCAGAAGGCGAAGCGCACCGGCTGCAGCGAGTCGGCCGGCAGCGCCGTGCGGAAGCGCCCGATCGGCCCGTCCTTGGTCGCCGTCGCGAAGCGGTAGTAGTACTGCTCGTGGGCCTTGAGCCCCGTGATGCGGCTCTTGACGTTGTGGTTGACCGCTCCCGACGTCGCCAGGCGCTTGTGCGCGACCACGTGGCGGAACGACTTGTCGGTCGCCACCTCCAGGTCGACGCTGACCTTGCCCTCGGCGTCGGCCAGGCGTGTCCACAGCGTGATCGCACTGGGCGTCGGCTCGCCCGACATGACGCCCTCGGAGAAGCGCCCGCCGCGCGCCAGCGCTGCCGGCCGCGCGGAGCCCAGGCCGGCGGCCATCGCGCTTGGGGAGAGGATCGCGGTGGCGGCTGCGGCGCCTGCGCGCACGACGAACTGGCGGCGGGTCTGCACGGTCGTGACCTCCTGTCGGTGCCTGCGAACCGCGCGAGCCTAACGCGCGCGCCGAGATCAGGCGCGCGCCTTGGCCGATGCCTTGGCGGAGAGCTTCTTGCCGTTCGTCCGGATCGCGGTGACCTTGAACGTCACGCGCTGGCCGACCTTCAGCTTGCCCACGAGGCGCAGCGCCCCGCGCGCCAGGCGCAGGTCGCCCGAGCGCGTGCCGGCCTTCGGCAGCTTCACGATCAGCGTGCGGCCGCTCATCCGGACCGAGGGCTTGCGCACGCCCTTGCCGCCGGCCAGCAGCTTGGCGGCGCGGCCCAGGCCCGCGCGCCCGCGCAGCTGCTTGGGCAGCGTCACGCGCAGCTCGCGGATGCGCGACGGCGCGCTGACCTTCAGGCGCAGCGCGGGGCGCAGGCGCTTGACGCCGGTGAGCGTCGCGGTCGCGCGCAGGCCCGTAGCCGAGCCCGCGGTGCACGGCACCTTCGCGCTCACCGTCGAGCTGCGCTTGGCGCCGCCGTGGGACTCGAAGCTCGCGTCGAGCTTGAGCGCCGACGCCCCGCACAGGTTCTTGCCCGCGGTGACGATGCCGCTCTTGCCGCCGGTGAAGGTCAGCGCCAGGCGGCTGAGCGGGACGTCCGGGATGCCGTCGAAGACGGTCTTCAGGCGCCCACCGGGCCCGAAGCCGACGGTCGCCCGCAGGCGCAGGCTGATCGGGCCGTGCAGGTCGAGCGCCAGCTCGGGCAGCAGGCCGCCCCTCGGCTTGACGATGAGCACCGGGCCCTGCAGCGGCGCCGGCAGCAGCGGCGTGTCGGCGCGCACCGAGCCGACGACCGCGCTCTGCGGGCAGGCGTTGGCGTCGAGCTGCTCGGCCGGGCAGGCGCGCGCGAGCGCCGCCGGGTCGGCGCCCAGGCCGGCCGGCAGCGTGACCTCGACGTGGCGCGAGTTCGCCTCGCCGGGCGCCTGCGTGACGACGGTCGTCAGCGGCGGATGGGCGCCCTCGCCGGTCTGCCCGGCGGCGCCGATCGTCGCCGCGAGCTTCGGCGCGTAGGGCTGGCTTGTCGCAGCCGGTCGCCTGGTAGGTCGCGTCGGCGCCGGCCTGCTCGCCGCCCGCGCCGGTGAACGCGCCGTGCGCCGGCAGCGCCGCGCACGAGGTCGGGTTGACCATGAAGCCCGGGCGGTCGATCGTCAGGTCGATCGTGCGATACGGCGTCGGGATGCCGTCGACGATCTGCGGCAGGTCCTCGGTCTCGACGTCGATGCCCGCGTCCGGCCGCAGCGTGAGCTTGGCCAGCGTGACGACGGTGCCGAGGTCGATCGGGCCCACCTTCGCCGGCACGACGATGGCAAGGCCGGCGACACCGCCGCCGTAGGCCGAGGTCAGGTACACGCGCGCGTCGAGCCCCAGCGGCTCCGAGCCGTTGCCGACGACCACGCGCGCCGAGCCGACGCGCGAATCCTCGCCGCACGCCGCGGCGCGCGCCTGGTCGACAGGGCACGCCGGGACGGAGCCAAGGCGCCCGGCCAGGCCGGGCGGCAGCGACACGGTCGAGCGCAGCAGGCGCGCCTGGCGGTCGGGGCGCTCGATGTGCACGGTCAGCGCCGTGTCGGCGCCGGCGGCCGTGTTCGTCGAGGAGAGGCCGAGCGTCGGCGTGAAGGTCGTCGGCGGGCAGTTGACGACGTCGCCGAAGTCGGTCGGCGAGGCGGCCGCCCCGCCGCTGAAGGGCGTCATCGTCGCGGTCGCGGTGTAGCGCCCGCAGGCCGGCGGCGAGGTCAGCACCGCGCGCGGCCCGCCCTTGTAGCGGAAGAAGAACTCGGTGAACGGCACCTGCGGCGAGTCGGCGAAGACGTTCGTGACCTGGCCGGTCGTCGGGTCGACGACGACGTCGCCGATGAGCTTGACGCGCAGGCGCGGGTCCTCGACCGAGACGAAGTTGCGCAGCTTGGCGGTCGGCGTCGGCGTGCCGAAGTAGACCTTGCCGGTGAGCGTTCCGATCAGCGGCGTGTCGAAGCGCACGTCGCCGATCTCCGACGAGGCCGGGCACTGCGGCGCGCGGTCCTCCGTGAGCCCGAACTGCTCCGGCGTGCACGCCGTCAGGCCGTTGGCCAGGCCGGGCGAGAGCGCGAGGCCCGCCGGCAGCTTGAGCTCGACGCGCTTGACGTTGGCCTGCACGCGGTTGTCGCCGACGGGGGCGGGGACCTTCAGCGTCGCGGTCGCCTCGCCGGGCGTGTCGGGCTCGGTCTGCTTGGGCCCGACGACGAGCGACGGCGTGAAGGGGACGTGCGCGCAGTCGGTCGGCGTGAAGGTGTCGCTGCCGCCGGTGCCGGTGCCGCTGTAGGCCGCGACGTCGATGCTCACCGTGGCGGGCTGGCAGCTCGTCGGGACGGTGATGAACGGCTTCGTCAGCGTCGAGTGCGCGCTCTTGGGGCCCCACAGGGTCAGCGCCATGTGCGTGATCGCGACCGGCAGCCCGGCGACGGTGTCCGGGATGCCGGACGTGACGGTGTCGAGTCCGTAGTCGGTCAGGCGCGTGCGAACTGTCGTCTCCAGGCGGATGGTGACCAGGAGCGGGACGACCGGGATGTTGATGCCCAGCCGCGCGGGCTCGTCGGGGTTGGGCTGGACGTTCGAGACGGTGCCCGACAGCGTCGGCAGGGGGAGGCCGAGGCCCTCAGCCGTTGTCGACACCGTGCCGACCTGCGTGTTGGCCGGGCACGTCCCGGTGCGGAAAGTGGCCTGCGGGCACGTCGGCGTCGCGCTGGGGTCGCCGATCAGACCCGGCGCCATGTGGATCGTCAGGTCCTTCAGGTCGTCGCCACCGGTCTGCTGGACGTCGAACGACACGCACAGGTCGCGGTGCGACGCGGCGGGAGCGTCGACGGCGACGCCGGTCTGGCAGGTCGCGCCTGGCGTGACCGGGCGGGCGACGACGTTCTCGAGCGAGACGTTGGCGACGGCCGCGCCGGGCGCGGCGAGGCAGAGGGTTACGAGGGCAGCGGCAAGCGGGAGGCGATGGGACATGAGAGCGAGAACGGTGGGCGGCGGCAGAACCAGCGGTTTGTTTATGCCCGCGGCAGCGCATTCCTAACTGGCCGGTCAGTCAGAAGCAAAGCCGACACGCCGTAGGCCCTCCGATGACGGGCTCCGCTGTCGCATCGACAACTCCACTTGAAATATGCCGATATAGGTATACGATGCTCCGCGTGGCACGAGCAGCGACCACGGCGGATGCGTTCAACGCGGTGGCCGAGCCCCGGCGGCGCCAGATCCTCGACGCCCTCGCGGGCGGCGAGCGCCCGGTGAACGACCTGGTGCGCGCGCTCGGCCTGGCCCAGCCGCAGGTGTCCAAGCACCTGCGGGTGCTCCGCGAAGTGGGAGCGGTCGACGTGCGCGAAGACGGACGCCAACGGCTGTACCGGCTCAACGGCCACGCGCTCAAGCCCATCCACGACTGGGTGAGCGCCTACGAGCAGCTGTGGTCGGATCGCTTCGACGAGCTCGACGTCGTGCTGGAAGACCTCAAGGAGAAGGAGCAAGGAGATGGCAGTGACGAGTAGGAGCGCGAGCGTGACGCTCCCGACCGACGAGCAGATCCTCATCACACGCGAGTTCGACGCCCCCAAGGACCTCGTCTACAGGGCGTACACGACGCCCGAGCTGGTCAGGCGCTGGTGGCACGCCAAGCGCGGCGAGATGACCGTCGCCGAGATCGACCTCCGCGTCGGCGGCGGCTGGCGCTACGTCATGGTCACCCCCGACGGCTTCGAGGTGGCCTTCCACGGCGAGTTCCGCGAGATCGTCCCCAACGAGCGGATCGTCTCGACCGAGGTCTACGAGGGCATGCCCGACGCCGAGGCGCTCGACACGGTGACGTTCACCGAGGTCGACGGGCGCACCACGCTGACGATCCTCGTGCAGCACGCGCGCAAGGAGCATCGCGACGCGCACATCGAGTCCGGCATGGAGGACGGCCTGCAGGACGCGCTGGACCTCATGGAGGAGGTCGCGATCTCGCTGGGCTGACGCCTCAGAGCGGGATGTTGCCGTGCTTGCGCTTGGGGCCCGGCTGGCGCTTGGTCAGCAGGGTCTCGAGCGCGGTGATGACCTTCGGGCGCGTCTCGTGGGGGACGATCACGTCGTCGACGTAGCCGCGCTCGGCCGCGGTGTAGGGGTTGGCGAAGCGCGCCTTGTAGTCGTCGATGAGCTTCTGGCGGCGGGTGTCGGGCGTCGGCGATCCCGCGATGTCGCGCCGGTAGATGATGTTGACGGCGCCCTCGGGCCCCATGACGGCGACCTCGGCGCTCGGCCACGCGAAGTTGAAGTCGGCCAGCAGGTGCTTGGACGACATGACGTCGTAGGCGCCGCCGTAGGCCTTGCGCGTGATGACGGTGATCTTCGGCACCGTCGCCTCGGTGAACGCGTAGAGCAGCTTGGCGCCGTGGCGGATGATCCCGCCCCACTCCTGGTTGGTGCCGGGCAGGAAGCCGGGGACGTCGGTGAAGGTCAGCAGCGGGATGTTGAAGGCGTCGCAGGTGCGCACGAAGCGCGCCGCCTTCGACGAGGCGTCGATGTCGAGGACGCCGGCCATCTGCGCGGGCTGGTTGGCGACGACGCCGACGGCGTAGCCGTTCAGGCGCGAGAAGCCGACGACGATGTTCTTGGCCCAGTGCTCGTGGATCTCGAAGAACTCGCCGTCGTCGACGACGAGCCGGATCACGTTGCGCATGTCGTAGGGCTTGTTCGGGCTGTCCGGGACGACGGTGTCGAGCTCGGAGTCCATGCGCGTCGGGTCGTCGGTCGGCATGACGCGCGGCGCCGTCTCGAGGTTGTTCTGGGGCAGGAACGAGAGCAGGTAGCGGGTGTCCTGCAGGCAGGCGTCCTCGTCCTCGGCGGCCAGGTGCGCGACGCCGGACTTCGAGTTGTGCGCCATCGCCCCGCCGAGCGACTCGAAGTCGACCTCCTCGCCCGTCACCGTCTTGATGACGTCGGGGCCCGTGATGAACATGTGCGAGGTCTCCTTCACCATGAAGATGAAGTCGGTGATCGCCGGCGAGTAGACCGCGCCGCCCGCGCACGGGCCCATGACCAGGCTGATCTGCGGGATCACGCCCGAGCACATGACGTTGCGCGTGAAGACGTCGCCGTAGGCGCCCAGCGACACGACCCCTTCCTGGATGCGCGCCCCGCCCGAGTCGTTGATCCCGATGACCGGGCAGCCGATCTTGGCCGCCAGGTCCATGATCTTGCACATCTTCTCGGCCATGACCTCGCCCAGCGAGCCGCCGAAGACCGTGAAGTCCTGCGAGAAGACGCACACCCGGCGGCCGTCGATCGTGCCGTGCCCGGTCACCACCGCGTCGCCCCACGGGCGGTTGCGCTCCATGTCGAACTCCGTCGTTCGGTGGCGAACGAACGTGTCGAGCTCCTGGAAGGAGCCGGGGTCGAGCAGCTTCTCGATGCGCTCGCGCGCCGTGTACTTGCCCCGCGCGTGCTGCTTCTCCTCGGCCTCGGGCGACGAGTGGATCGCCGCCTCGCGCAGCTCCTGGAGCTGCGACAGGCGCTCGATGAAATTCTCGGGGTTGTGCGCGCGGTGGGTCATGGGGCCGCGGATGCTATCCGCGCATCGGTCACAGTCTCGGCTCGATCTCGACGTTCAAGAAGATGAGAGGACGTGACCGCAGCACTACCGGACGATCGCCCGCCCGTTCGACTAGTCACCCCACCAGTCGCGCTGGCCATCGACGTCTTCGCGCGGAGCCTCGCCGAGATTGGGCGCGCCGATGACGAGGATCTCGAGGCCCTCCGGCCCGGCCTCGTAGCCTCGCCACGTACCGGGCGGGACGCGCACCGCGTCCCATTCCTTGAGCTCGACGATCTCGTCGTCGACCTTCATCCGCCCGCTCCCGCGCAGGACCACGTACACCTCCTCTTGCTTCTTGTGCGTGTGGCCGTACGGAAAGCGATAGCCGGGCGGGACGCGCTGGTAGCCCAGGCCGGATTCCTCGAGCTCGAGCGCCTCGGTCGCCAAGCGGAACTCCAGGTCCGGCGCGCCGTCGAACCTAGAGCCGACGTCCTCCAGATCCTCCTTGATGTTCCTGAGCGTGAACGGCACCGCGCAATCCTAGGGAACGTCGCCAATGACGCGGAACGGGACCCCAAGCCGCTGATACGCGGCCTGTGCGCGCTGGTCGAGCGTCAGCAGCGTGTGCCCGTGCGCGTCGGCCTCCAGCGCAACGAGGCCGTCGTAGCTTGCGCCCCCGAAGACGCCGGCTGCGGCGAGTCTGGGCGAGGAGCGAGCCGCGATCGGCATCCGGCAGTCGCAGTGGCTCATCGTCGAACCGCTTCGCGATGAGTCCGGCGGCGGTTAGAGCGCGCTGACTGCGAGATCGGCGAACAGCTGCGCCTTGCTCACGTCCTCGGGCCCGTAGGGCTGACCGTCGCGGCGGTCCAGCAGCGTCAACGTGCCCAGCGACTGGCCGCGGCGCAGGAGCGGCAGGATGAGCATCGTGACCGGGACGTAGTTCGTGCCGCGGGCGATGTCGGCGGCGAAGCGCGGGTCGCTGCGGCAGTCGGCCAGCACGATCGCCTCCTGGCTCTGGTGCACGGCGCCGGCGATGCCCTGGCCCGGCGCCAGGCGCACGCCGATGATCTCGCGCGCGCCCGCGCCCCACGCGGCGTGGAAGACGAGGCCGCCCGTCGTCTGGTCGGCCAGCGCGATCGACGCGGCCGCGGCGTCGAACACGCCGGCCGCGGTGCGCACGATGCCCTCGATGACCGAGCGCGGCGCGAGCTCGGTGTCCTCGAGGCTCGTGACCAGCGAGGCGCCGCGGCGCGAGGTCAGCGGGCGGCCGAGCGCCTCGGCGAACGCGGCGGCGCTGGGCAGGCGGCGCTCGGGCATGAACTCCATGCCGGTGCGCAGCGCGGCGTCGAGCTCGGGGGAGATGTCGGCGTAGCGGCCGACCAGCGGGCCGCGATCGGTGTAGGAGGGCGGCGCTCCCGCGATCAGCGTGGTCAGCGTGACCGCGAGGCTGAAGACGTCCGAGCGCTCGGAGATGCGGCCGCCGCTGAAGACCTCGGGGGCCATGAAGCGCGGCGTGCCGACCGCGACCGTGCCGTGGGTAGAGTCGCCCAGCTCGCGCGCGACGCCGAAGTCGACGAGCACGACGCCGCGGTCGGCGAGGATCAGGTTCTGCGGCTTGACGTCGCGGTGGACGACGTGCTGATCGTGGATGTAGTCGAGGGCCTCGCAGGCCTGCGCACCCCACTCGACGACGTGCTCGACGGGCAGCCCCGGCATCCCGCGGCTCGCGAGCCGGTCGTGCAGGCTCTCGCCCTCGATGAGCTCCATGACGATGTAGTAATCGCCCTCGTCGCGGAAGTGGTCGACGACGCGCACGACGCGCGGATGGTCGAGCTGCGCCAGGAGCCGCGCCTCGATCTCGAAGCGCGCGATGTGCGTCGGGTCCAGCAGGCGCTTGACCGCCACGAAGCGGCCGGTCTCGCCGTCCAGCGCCCGGTGCACCGCGCCCATGGCGCCGCTGGAGATGGGGGCCTGAACTTGGTAGTGGCCCGCCAGCACGGTCCCCGGATCGCGGGTCGCCACGGTCCGAGCATAGCTCTAACGGGGCGGTAGCAGAACTGCTACCATGCGCCGTGATGGCGACCATTCCTCAGAAGGAGCTTCGCAACAACGTCGGGGACGTTCTGCGCCGGGCACAGGCGGGCGAGGAGTTCACGGTGACGGTCGCCGGCCGGCCGGTGGCTCGGCTCGGCCCGGCTAGACCGCGTCAATGGGTCGGGGGAGCGCAGCTTCAACGTGTGTTCGAGGCGCCGGCGCCCGAGACGCTCGAAGACGACCTCGCGGCCTTCCCGGTAGACCTGGGCGATGCCTTCGCCCGGTGAGGGCGCTCTTGGACACCTCGGTGCTTGTAGGCACCGACGGGCCTCGTGACGTCGAGGGAGCGGTGAGCGCCGCGTCCTTGGCTGAGTTGCACTTCGGGGTGCTGCTCGCGACCGACGACGAGGAGCGCGCTCGACGGCTACGGCGCCTTGGCGTCATCGAGGCGACGTTCGACCCGCTGCCCATCGACGCCGAGGTCGCGCGGGAATGGGGACGTCTGGCTGCTGCCGTGGCCAAACGCGGCGGCAAGGCCCGGAGGCGGGCTGTCGATCTGGCCATAGCGGCCACTGCCAACGCGCATCGTGTCCCGCTGCTCACGCACAACGTCAAGGACTATCGGATCATCGAAGACCTCGTGGACGTGCGGGCAGCCTGAGGCGTCGGCGCCGGTAGCATGGCCTCATGGCAGCGCCGACGCACCCGGTTCTGTCGCCCGAGGAGTTCGTGGCGGCGATGGACCGCGCTGGGTGGCGGGCGCCCATGGAGCTCATCGACGGGGAGGTCGTCGTCATCCCACCGTCCGGCGGCGACGCTTCATTCGCCCAGACCGAGATCGTCCACCGGCTCCGCGCCTGGCAGGAAGAGCAGCAGACCGGAGGAAGGGTCTTGGCCGACGTCTTCGTCCGCGTCGGCACGGGCTACCTTGCGCCGGACGCCGCATGGTGGGGTCCGGGGCACGAGCCGACGATCCAGCCAGGAGCGCTCGACGTGGTCCCCGACCTGGTGGTCGAGGTGCTCTCTCCCTCCACGCGAGAGAACGATCTCGGCGCGAAGCGGCACCAATACCTGAACGCGGGCGTCCGCGAGCTGTGGCTGGTCGACCCTGCCGACCACTCGGTCACGATCGTCGACGCGGCCGGCGAACGACGCCTGACAGGGGACGGTGCGATCGGCTCGCCCCTGCTGCCCAACTTCGCCGCGGCCATCGCCGACCTGTTCGCCTGAACGACGGTCGCCGTCTCGTCAGACCCTGTCGCGGTCCGCTGCTCCGGATAGGGTCACTCCGCCATGGCGTGGTTCGAGGTCTTCGCGGTCTTCCTCGTCTCACACCTGGTCGGCGACTACCTCCTGCAGACCGACTGGCAGGCGGTCCACAAGCACCGCGGGCTCGGTCCCGACCCGGTCGCGCGCCGCGCCCTCGTCTCGCACGTCGTGACCTACACGATCGCCTTCGTGCCGGCGCTCATCTGGCTGGCGGACGACCTCCAGGCGGGCGCGGTCGTCGCCGTCGCGGCCGGCATCGCGATCCCGCACCTCGTCCAGGACGACGGCCGCCTCCTGGCGCTCTACGTCAGCCGCGTCAAGGGCTGCGACATCGCCGCCTTCCCGCTCGTCGGCGCCGCGGTCGACCAGACGATGCACATCGTCGCGCTCTTCGGGCTGGCGCTGCTGGCGGCCAGCTGATTGCGCAACTGTCCGTGCGCTGACGTGTTGGCGCGTGCGATGAGGAGGAGGGGCTTCTCTTGCCGCGCTCGCGTGCGCGTGGATGGTGACGCCGTCGGCCCACGCGGCAGACGCGGTCATCGACGGCTCCCCGCTGAACATCTTCGCCAACGACCAGGGGCAGCTGCAGGTCACCTTCGACGGGAGCGCCACCGGAGAGTTCTCGCCGGTGGCGAGCGCCGGGGTCAACGCCGCCGTCGCCGGCACCGGGGTGAACGCCAGCCCGTTCACGGTCTTCGGCTTCCTCGGCAGCCCCTACACCCAGCCCACGGCTCCGACGGTCACGGGCGACGGGAGCCCCGGCAACCCCTTCGTGCTCAACACGAACTTCCGCGCGGACACGCCCAACGCGAATCGCGACACGGTGATCGCCGAGCAGGTCAGCTACGTGAACGGGACGACGGACGTCAAGGTCGTCTACGGGGTGCTCAACTTCTCCGACGGCGCGACGCTGAACGTCCGCCTCTACGCGGCCGCCAACCTGGCCGTCGCCGGCAACGAGAGCGGGACGGGCCTCCTCGATCCCGGGCCGCCGCGCGCACTGGGCGCCATCAACCAGGCGGCCGGAGGCTCGGCGCGGCTGGTCGAGCAGACGCCTGCGTGGTCGCATCACCAGGAGGGACGCGCAAGCGACGTGTTCGCCGCGATCCAGAGCGCGCAGACCTTCACCGACACCGTCGACCCGACGCTCGTCGACGACGGCGCCGGCGCGCAGTGGGACTTCCCGATGCTCGCACCAGACCTCTCGACGGCGCCGGTGATCACGATGCTTTGGCGCTTCAAGCACTTCGCACCGCTCCAGCTAGCCGCGGTCGCCTCGACGCGCGCGACCGGCCAGCTCGCGAACGTGACGGTCACCGCGCAGCGCGACGGCGCGCCCGATCCGGGTCGGGCCGTGCGCTACGCGATCGCCGGCGCCAACCCGGGCGCGGGCGCGGTGACGACCGGCGCCGACGGCAAGGCGACGATCACGTGGGCCGGGACCAAGGTCGGCACGGACACCCTCACCGCGTTCGTCGACGCGAACGCCAACGGCATCCGCGATGGCGACGAGCCGCAGCAGGCCGTCACGGTCTTGTGGACGCCGCCGCCGCCGCCCGTGCCGGGCAAGTCGGTGGTCGCGAGCGTCGTCTCGGGCACGGTCTTCGTCAAGTACCCGCCCGGATACATCCCGCGCGCCGTCACGCCCGGCAAGGGCTTCGTGCCCTTCAAGGGCGCGGCGAACCTCCCGGTCGGCACCCAGTTCGACACCAAGCACGGCCGGTTGAAGATGACGTCGGCGGCCACCACGGGCGGCAAGAAGACGCAGACGTCGGACTTCTACGCCGGGATCTTCCAGGTCAAGCAGACCGTGCCGAAGAAGACGCCCAGGAAGCCCGCGTCTCTGACGACCGACATCGTGCTCAAGGGCCAGGTCCCACGCTCCGAGTGCGCTCCGCTGAAGGGCGCAAGCGCGGCAGCGACGTCGGCGAAGAAGAAGAAGAAGCGCGGCCCCAAGTCGACGCTCGGCAAGCTGTGGGGCAACGGCAAGGGCAAGTTCCGCACGACCGGCAAGTACAGCTCGGCCACCGTGCGCGGGACGATCTGGCTGACCCGGGATCGCTGCGACGGAACGCTGACCACAGTGCGCCGCGGGTCAGTGCGCGTCTTCGACCGCAAGCGCAAGAAGACCGTCATCGTCAGGGCGCGGCACAGCTACCTCGCGCGGGCACAGCGCGCGGCCGCCAAGCGAGGCAGATGAGGGCGGGCCGTCTGTTGCGCGGCGCCGCTGTGACGAGGTAGCGTGATCACCGTGGGGGCGGCACGGACGCAACGGGCGCGCGCTGCCGGACGCTGGCCGGCGCTTGTCGGTGCCTGTATCGCGTTGTGGGTCTTTGGAGCCGCGCCCGCGCTCGCGGCCGACGCCGTCATCGACGGCTCGCCGCTGAACATCTACGCCAACGACAACGGCCAGCTGCAGGTGGCGTTCGACGGGAGCACGAGCGGCGAGTTCTTCCCGCCGGCGCTGGCGCCGGCGAACGCGGGGTTCAATCTCGCGCAAACCGGATGGGCAGCCTCTGGGGACTTCACGGTGTTCGGGTTCCAGGGCTCGACCTTCATGCAGGACACGCCTCCCGCCGTCACCGGCAACGGCAGCCCGGGCAACCCGTGGGTTCTCACCACGCGCTTTCGCACCGGCGGCGGCGAGCAGCGACGGGTCGGTGCGCGTCGACGAGCGCATCTCGTACGTCAACGGCAGCACGGACGTCCAGGTCCACTACGACGTGTTCAACGACGCCGATTCCCCGACCTTCGGGATTCAGGCGCGCGTGTACGAGGCGGCCGACCTCTACGTGGCCGGCAACGACGCCGGGCGTCGGGTTCTTCGATCCGGGCCCGCCGCGCCAGGTCGGCGGGATCAACGCGGCCCAGGGAAGCTCGGGCCGCCTCGTCGAGCAGACCCCGTGGTCGCACTACCAGGAGGGCCGGTACAGCGACGTCTTCAACGCGATCAGTGGCTCCAGTCTCTCGACGCAGGGCTTCAACGACACGCTCGATCCGACGCTCCTCGACGACGGGGTCGGGGTCCAACGAGACCTCAACATCCCGGGCCAAACGACTGCGAGCTTCGACGTCACCTGGCGCTTCCGCCACTTCACGCCCTTCACGCTCGCGCTATCGGCCGCCGCGAAGGCCCAGGGCCAGATTGCGACGGCGACGGTCACCGCCCGCAACGGCGACGGCAATCCCGATCCGGGCCGCAGCGTCCGCTACACGATCAACGGGGCCAACGCCGGCTTCGGGACGGTCACGACGGGCGCGGACGGAAACGCGACGATCGCGTGGGCCGGGATCAACCAGGGCACCGACACCCTCGACGCCTTCGTCGACCTCAACGGCAACGGGTTCCGCGAGGCCAACGAGCCTGAGCAGGCCGCGACCGTGACGTGGTCGGCGCCGCTGCCGCCGGTGCCCGGCAAGTCGGTGGTCGTGAAGGTGGTGTCGGGGACGGTGCTCGTCAAGTACCCGCCCGGGTACGTGCCGCGCGCCGCCTCGCCGACCGCGGGATTCGTGCCCTTCAAGGGCGCCGCGAACCTGCCGGTCGGCACGCAGCTCGACACGAAGAAGGGCCGCGTGGCGCTGACGTCGGCGGCCGACACCGGCGGCCAGAAGACGCAGACGTCGGACTTCTACGACGGGATCTTCCAGATCAAGCAGACCGTGCCGAAGAAGACGCCCACCAAGCCGGCGTCGCTGACGACCGACATCGTGCTCAAGGGCCAGATCCCGCGCTCGCAGTGCGCGCCGCTCAAGGGCGCGCGCGCCGCGGCGGTCGATGCCACGAAGAAGAAGAAGGGGCCGAAGTCGACGCTCGGCAAGCTCTGGGGCAACGGCAAGGGCAAGTTCCGCACGACCGGCAAGTACAGCTCGGCGACGGTGCGCGGAACGATCTGGCTGACGCAGGATCGCTGCGATGGAACGCTGACGAAGGTCGTCCGCGGACGGGTCCAGGTGCGCGACCGGCTGCGCAAGAAGACCGTCACGGTCAAGGCCGGCCACAGCTACCTCGCGCGCGCCCAGCGCGCCGCGAGCAAGAGCCACAAGCGGAAGTGAGAAGCACGTGATGACCGTCTCGTCGCGCACCGTCCTGTGGCTCGCTGTCGCGGGGGCGTGGATCGGGATCGGGGCGGCGCCCGCGGGGGCGGCGACGGCGACGATCAACGGCTCGCCGCTGACGATCACGGCCGACGACACCGGGCATCATCCAGGTCGCGTTCACCGGTAGCCCGAGCGGCGAGTTCCTCGCACAGCCGAACGCGCCGGCGTATGCGGGTCTCACGCTCGCGCTGCGCACGGGCGAGCATGCGGCAAACGTCTTCAGCTACACGACCGGCGGTGGCTTCCGCTTCACGCCGACCGCGGGCCAGCCGATCACGCTCTTCGGCGACGGCAGCCCGTCGAACCCGTACATCCTGACGGCGCAGTTCGACGCTGCTACCAACCCCAACACGGTGCTGGCACACGTCGTCGAGCAGATCGTCTACGTCAACGGGAGCACCGACGTCAGCGTCGCTTACGCCTTCTCGACCAGTGTGAGCGCCGCGGCCTTCCAAGGCCGCGCCTTCGTGTCCGGCGACCTCACCGTTGCGAGCAACGACAACGGCATCGGCTTCTTCAGCTCCTCGCCGCTGCGCCAGGTCGGCGGCGTGAACCCACTGGGCAACGGCGCGGCGAGCTTGGTCGAGGTCACCCCGTGGACGGCCTACCAAGAGGATGCGCTGTCGGTCATCCAGAACATCGTCAACAGCACGTCTGCCGCGCCGCCGAGCTTCGCCAACACGGTCAACCCGGGGCTCGTCGACAACGCCGTCGGCGTGCAGTGGAACTTCAGCGGCTTCTCCTCGACCTCGTCGTTCGGCGAGGCGGTGAACTGGCACTTCGCGCGCACCACGCCGCTGCAGCTCGTCGCCACGCAGCCCACGCAGACGGTGGGCAAGACGGCGACCGTGACCGTCACCGCCCGTAACGGCGACGGCAGCCCGACGGCTGGCCGGCCGGTCCGTTACGCGATCGCGGGCGCCAACCCCGGCACCGGCGCCGTCACGACCGCCGCGGATGGAACTGCGGCGATCACCTGGACCGGCCTCAAGACCGGGGTCGACACTCTGAGCGCCTTCGTCGACCTCGACGGCAACGGCGTGCGCGACGTCAACACCGAGCCGCAGAGCACGGCCACGGTGACCTGGACGGCGGCGCCGCCCCCGCCGCCACCCGTCCCGGGCAAGTCAGTGGTCGTCCAGGTCGTCTCCGGGCAGGTCTTCATCAAGAAGCCGGCGGGCGCCCGCGCGACCGGGCCCGCGAAGGGGTTCGTCCCGCTGACGGGCGCGGCGAACATCCCGGTGGGCTCGCAGCTGGACACGAAGAAGGGCCGCGTGGCGCTGACGTCGGCGGCCGACACGGCCGGCAAGAAGACCCAGAAGTCCGACTTCTACAGCGGCATCTTCCAGGTCAAGCAGACCCTGCCGAAGAAGAAGCCGAAGAAGCCGACGGCGCTGGTGACGGACATCGTCCTCAAGGGCCAGATCGCTCGTTCGCAGTGCGCGCCGTTGAAGGGTGCGCGGTCGGCGGCGGTCGACAAGAAGAAGGGGCCGAAGTCGGTGCTCGGCAAGCTGTGGGGCAATGGCAAGGGCAAGTTCCGCACGACGGGCAAGTACAGCTCGGCCACGGTGCGCGGCACGGTCTGGCTGACCCAGGACGAGTGCGATGGGACGTTGACGAAGGTCACGCGCGGGACGGTCCAGGTCCGCGACCGGCTGCGCAAGAAGACCGTGACCGTGAAGGCCGGCCACAGCTACCTCGCGCGCGCGGCGCGCGCCGCCAGCAAGAGCAAGCGCCGCTAGCGCCGGCACGACAGACGGAGCGCAAAACCTGACCGGCGGTCTAGGACGGCCGCCGGTCGGTTCCACGATGGTCTTCCTGTCAGCTGGCGGACAAAGGATCCGAGGATGAGGCGCGAAGGCAGGGCGACGGCACTGGCGGTGCTCGTCTTCATCGGCGTGCTAGCGGCGGCTGCGCCGGCCGGGGCAGCGATCATCGTGTCGGACGGAGGTGGGCCAGCGCTCGGCGCGATGGCCGGTCCGGGCTTCGCCGGCACCGCTCCCACCTTCACACAGCTGCCGAACATGAACCAGGCCGGCATCGCGGACTCGGCGAGCGGGCTGCCCTCGTTCCCGCGCAACGGCACCACCTTCCTCGTCCTGTCCACCGGCGACGCGCTTCAGGCCGACCAGCCGGATCAGGGCGGGGACTTCCCCAGCGTCGGCTACGGCGGCGGCGAAGTCGAGACCCCGCCCCGCGGCCCTGGCGCGCAGGACGTCACGACCTTCCAGGCCACGTTCAACGGCTTGGCCGAGTCCGCGAGCTGCCTGTCGTTCGACTACCGCTTCCTGTCCGAGGAGTACCCCGACTTCCTCGACAGCGACTTCAACGACGCCTTCATCGCCGAGCTGGACACCACGAGCTGGACGACGTCGGGGGCGGCGGGCGCCGTCATCACCGGGCTCCAGAACGACTTCGCGCTCGACCCCAACGGCAACCCGGTGACGATCAAGTCGACCGGCCCCACATCGATGTCGCCCGCGGAGGCCGCGGGCACGCCGTACGGCGGCTCGACCGCACCGCTCCACGCGCAGGTCGCCGTGCCGATCGGCGCGACCCCACACACGCTCTTCCTCTCGATCTTCGATCAGGGCGACGACATCTTCGACACGGCCGTCTTCGTCGACAACGTGTCGCTCGTCGCCTCGGCGAACTGCCCCCGCGGGTCGACGGGCCTCGGTCCGGCGCTGGCGATCACCGGGCCATCGAACGACGGGACCGTGGACACCCCGACGCCGACGCTGTCGGGCACGGCGGGAGGTGCCGCCACTGACGCGAGCACGGTGACCGTGCGGATCTACCAGGGCGCTATCGCCACAGGCACGCCGATCCAGACGCTGTCGGCTCCCCGCTCGGGCACGTCGTGGTCCGTCGTGACGGGTGCGCTCCCGCTCGGCCAGTACACCGCGCAGGCCTCCCAGGCCAACGGCCAGGGCATCAACGGCATCAGCGGTCCGATCACCTTCACGGTGGTGCCGCGGGCGGTGGCCGTGGCGCAAAGCGCGCCGAGCCTGCCCATTCAGCAGGTGGGCGATCGCGACGGCGACGGCATCCCCGACAACGTCGACACGAACGACGGCTCGCGACCGCCGGTGCCCGGCAAGTCGGTCCAGGTCCGCGTCGTCTCGGGCGAGGTGTTCATCAAGCTCCCCGCCGGCGGGCGCAGCGCGCGGGCGACGGGCCCGCCGAAGGGCTTCGTGCCGCTCAAGGGCGCGGCCAACATCCCGGTCGGGTCGCAGCTCGACACCGAGCAGGGCCGCGTGGCGCTGACGTCGGCCGCCGACACCGGCGCGACGAAGACCCAGACCGCGGACTTCTACCAGGGCATCTTCCAGGTCAAGCAGGCCGTCCCGAAGAAGAAGCCGAAGAAGCCGGCGGCGCTCGTCACCGACATCGTGCTCAAGGGCGCCTCGGCGTCGCAGTGCGCGCCGCTGAAGGGCGCGCGGTCGGCCACGGTCGACAAGAAGAAGGGCCCGAAGTCGGTCCTCGGAAAGCTGTGGGGCAACGGCAAGGGCAAGTTCCGGACCTCGGGCAAGTACAGCTCGGCGACGGTCCGCGGCACCGTCTGGCTCACGCAGGACGAGTGCGACGGCACGCTGACCAAGGTCACGCGCGGCACCGTCATCGTGCGCGACTTCAAGCGCAAGAAGAACGTCACCGTCAAGGCTGGCCACAGCTACCTGGCCCGCGCGCAGCGGGCCGCGAGCAAGGCCAAGCGGCGCGTCAGGTGAGCGGTTTCATTCCAACCCGGCCCGCAGGTGGCCACTTCTGCGCGTAACCGGTCGGCGCGCTGACCGTACTCCTCGCCGTGGGCGAGGAGTGGCACGGATGCACTGGTTCTCCAGTGACCTTGTGAAGAAGCACGCCCCAGAGGCGTTCTTCCTGCGATGAGGGGCACGAGTAGGGCACGAACCGCCGGGCTGGCGGCGCTGGCGTTGCTGGGCTTCGCCGCGCCGGCCAGCGGGACCGTCGGGCCGACCAGGGATGGGGTTGCCGCCGGGACCGCCGCGGCGGGTCCGGGCATCACGGTCTCGCCGCAGACTCCCCCGACCTTCCCGACGATCCCACCGAACGGGAATCCCGTCGGCATCGCAGACGCCAAGACCAGTGTTCCGGCCTTCCCGCGCATTGGCACGACCTTCCTCGTGCTCTCGACTGGCGACGCCGCACAGGCCGATCAACCGGACCAGCCGGACGTGTTTCCGAGCCTGGATGACGGTGGCAGACCGATCCGAGGGATTCGGCCGAATGCACTGGACACGACCGTTCTCCGGGTCCCGTTCAACCAACCAGGCGCGGCGGCTCCCCTGGCGGGCGTGTCTGTCGTTCGACTTCCGCTTCCTGTCGGAGGAGTACCCGGCTCGCCTGGACAACGCGTTCAACGACGCCTTCATTGCCGAGCTCGATAGCTCGACGTGGAACACCTCGGCCGTCGGCCCGGAGATCTCGGCGCCCAACAACTTCGCGGCGCTTCCCAACGGCTTGCCCGTGACGATCAAGTCGACGGCCCCGGCGACGCTCGCGCCATCGGAGGCAATCGGTACGCCATACGGCGCTGCGACGGCCCCGCTACGCGCGCAGATCTTTGTGCCGGTGCCTCCGGTCGGGACGCCCCTGACTCATGCGCTGTTCCTGTCGCTTATCGACCACGGCGACCCCACCTACGACAGCGCCGTGTTCATCGACAACTTGACGCTCGTCGCGCCGGCGACGGCAAGCGCCTGCCCCACCGGCCTGACCGGCCTCGGCCCAGCTCCCGCGATCACGGGCCCGACCATCGCCGCGACGGTCGACACGCCGACGCCGACGCTCACGGGCACCGCGAGCGGACCCGGTGACGTGACGGCCCGGATCTACGCAGGACCCCTGGCCGCGGGGGCTCCGGTGCAGACGCTTCCGGCCGCCCGCTCCGGCAATGCGTGGTCCGCCGTCTCGGGCGCGTTGGCCCCAGGCCAGTACACCGCCCAGGCCACGCAATCCAACGGACAGCTCAACGGTGTCAGCGCCCCCACCACCTTCACCGTCGCCCAGCCCCGCGCCGCCGCGCCGCAGGGCGGGTCCAGCCAGCAGCAGACCCCCGGCGACCGCGACAACGACGGCATCCCCGACGACGTCGACACCTCCGACGGCTCGCTCCCGCCGGTCCCCGGCAAGACCTTCGACGCGCGGGTCGTCTCCGGCGACGTGTTCATCAAGTACCCGGCGGGCAAGGGGCCGCGGGCGGTCAAGCCGCTGAAGGGGTTCGTGCCGCTGAAGGGCGCGGCGAACGTCCCGATCGGGTCGCAGCTGGACACGCGCAAGGGCCGGATCGCGGTGACGTCGGCGGCTGACACCCGCGGCGTCAAGACCCAGACGTCGGACTTCTACGACGGCATCTTCGCGGTCAAGCAGGCCGTGCCGAAGAAGAAGCCGAAGAAGGCCGTCAAGCTCATCACCGACCTGGTGCTCAAGGGCGAGCCGTCGCGGTCGGAGTGCGCGCCGCTGAAGGGACGCGGCCACCGTGGCCGCGGCCAAGAAGAAGAAGCGCGGCGCCAAGTCGGTCCTCGGCAAGCTGTGGGGCAACGGCAAGGGCAAGTTCCGCACGACGGGCAAGTACAGCTCCGCGACGGTCCGCGGGACGATCTGGTTGACCCAGGATCGCTGCGATGGGACGTTGACCACCGTGAAACGCGGCGTTGTCAGCGTTCGGGACTTCAAGCGCAAGAAGACGGTGTCCGTGAAGGCCGGACACAGCTATCTGGCGCGCGCCGCCCGCGCGAGCACGAAGGCGGCGCGGAAGAAGTGACCATGGCCACGGACGCGCGCATCGGCTCCGAGCTCGCCGGCTACCGGATCGAGACGGCGATCGGGCGCGGCGGGATGGGCGTGGTCTACCGCGCCGAGCAGATCCGGCTCGGGCGCAAGGTCGCGCTGAAGCTGCTGGCGCCCGAGCTGGCCGAGAACGCGGGCTTCCGCGCGCGCTTCGAGCACGAGTCGCGCCTGGCCGCGGCGCTCGACCACCCCAACATCGTCCCGCTCTACGAGGCGGGCGAGGCCGACGGGCTGCTGTTCATCAGCATGCGCTACGTCGAGGGGACCGACCTGCGGGCGCTGCTGACGCGCCAGGGGCGGATCGAGCCGCAGCGGGCGATCGACATCGCCGCGCAGGTCGCCGGCGCCCTCGACGCCGCGCACGGGCGCGGCCTCGTCCATCGCGACGTCAAGCCCGGCAACATCCTCATCGCTCCCGGCGCCGCGGTGGGAGCGCCCGAGCACGTCTACCTGACCGACTTCGGCCTGACCAAGGACACCTCCTCGCCGGTCGAGCTGACCGCGACCGGCACCTTCGTCGGGACGATCGACTACATCGCGCCCGAGCAGATCGAGGGCTCGGCGCCGGACGGCCGTGGCGACCAGTACGCCCTGGCGTGCGTCCTCTTCGAGTGCCTCACCGGTCACCCGCCGTTCCCGCGCGACCAGGAGATCGTCGTGATGTGGGCGCACCTCCAGGACGAGCCGCCCAAGGTGACCGCCGATCGACCGGACCTGCCGGCGGCGCTCGACGCGGTCATCGCGCGCGCGATGGCCAAGGCGCCGGCCGAGCGCTTCGCGTCGTGCACCGCGATGGTCGACGCCGCCCGCGAGGCGCTCTCGCCGTCGGTCGCCCCCGGCGTCAACGCCACCCGCGCGCACGCGCGGCCCGCGCCGGCCACGCGCGTCGGCGCGACGGTCCCGCCGCTCGCCGCGCCGCCGCTCGCCGGCCCGGCCGCCGCTGCTCCCGCTCCCGCGGCGCCGGCCCCGGCGCGCCCCACCGTCGCGCCGACCCGCCCCGCAAGCGGGCGCCGCGCCGGGCTCGCGCTCGCCGCCGTGGTCGTGGTCGTGGCCGCGATCGCCGGCGTGCTCGCCGGAAAGGGCGGCGGCAAGGACAAGCCCGCGCCAGCGGCGACGCCGTCCAGCAGCGGCGCGCTCGCGCTGAGCTACGGCGCGCAGTGGAAGCCCGACAGCGCGCAGCCGCAGGGCCTTGCGCTGCGCGACCCGATCGCGCTGCGCGCCGGCGACGCGCGCATCGCCGCGGGGCAGGTCGCAGTGCCCGGGCCGGGCCTGCTGCCCGCCGACACCAAGCCCGCCGGCGAGACCGAGGTCGTCACCCTCGGCTCGACCGCCGCGCTGCACCACACCGGCCTGAGCGTGGCCGGGCAGGCCACCGACGTCTTCGTCGTGCCGACCGATCGCGGCGTGCAGGCCCTGACCTGCGTGCGGACGAGCGCCGCGGACTGCGAGGCGGTCGCCGCCACCCTGCGCCTGCGCGGCGCCAGCGCGCTCGACGTCCGGCCCAGCGTGCCCTACGCGACCGCGCTGGCGAAGCTCCTGACCGATCGCACACGGCGTGCCGCCGGTGATCGCCGCGACCTCGCGCGCGCCGGGAACTCGCGCTCGCAGGCCGCCGAGGCCCGCAGTGCGGCACTCGCGCAGGCGGCCTTCGCGCGGCGCGCGCGCACGCTGCCGGCGCCGCCCGTCGCTCGCGACGCCAACGCCGCCGTCGTCGCGGCGATCGCACGCAGCGGCCGGTCCTACGAGCACCTCGCGAGCGCGGCGACCGCGCACGACGCGGCCGCTTACCGCCGCGCCGGCCGCGCGGTGCGCACGAGCGAGGCCCGGCTCGCCGGTGCGGTCGCGGAGCTCGAGCTGCTCGGCTACGACATCCAGGGAGGTGCGTGAGATGCCGTCGCGCCCGGTGATCGCGTCGCTGGCGGCGCTCTTGGCGCTCGCGGTCGCGCCAGCCGCGCTGGCCGCGGTGCCGATCAACGACGACTACCTGAAGTCCCAGCCGATCAACCGCGCCAACACGCCGGTGACCCACGAGGAGGTCAAGGCGGTCGTCGACACGACCGAGGCCACCACGCAGGCCGACCTCTTCATCCCCGGCACGATGACCGGCGGCGGGGGCCCGGAGACCACCAACTGCAACGGCCGCAACTTCGGCAAGACGGTCTGGTACGACATCCACCCCGACGTCGACGGCGCCCTCGAGATCCAGACCGGAGGCTTCGACGTCGCCATCAACGTCTACGAGTTCAGCAACGACACCGCGAAGCTCGTGCGCAGGATCGGCTGCTCGGCCGAGGCCGGCACCCAGGACTACATCCCGCCGCGCCTCGAGGGCAAGCGGCACTACACGATCCAGTTCGGCGGCCTGGACAACGGCGCGGGCCCGCTCGGCGGCTCGCTGTCGGTCAGCTTCCAGTTCTTCGCGGACCGCGACGACGACAACATCTTCGACCCGCTCGACGACTGCCCCGACCAGCCGGGGGTGCGCTCGGCCGGCGGCTGCCCGCCCAAGCTCACCGCGACGCCGAAGCTGACGGCCACGCCGACGGGCGCGGGGATCGTCGTCAAGAAGCTCAGCGTGTCGGCGCCGAAGGGGGCCAAGGTCGAGGTCCGCTGCCGGCGACGCTGCTCGGGCAGCCAGACGCGCACCGCGGGCGTCGTCTCGTTCCCGCTGCTGCGCGGCCGCGCGCTCGGCGCCGGCGCGCGCATCGAGATCTTCGTGACCAAGAAGGGCGCGATCGGCGCCTACACGCGCTATGACGTCGTGCGCGGCAACTTCAAGCGCACGGACCGCTGCCTGCGGCCCGGCTCGCACACGCCGAGGAGGAAGTGCACGTGAAGCCCGCGCGGCTGCTCGGACTCGTCGCCGCCGCCGCTGCGGCGTTCGTGATCGCCTACGCCGTCGCCCACGGCGGCGGCAGCAGCGAGGCCAGCGCGGCGCCGGCGGTCAAGCAGGTGGACCTGCCGGCGGCTACCGTCGCCGTGCCGGCCAGCGCCGGCGCGGTCCCCGCGCTCGCGCGCGCCCCGGCCAAGCCGCGCAAGCCCAAGGCGGCCAAGCAGCCGGCGCGCCAGGCGCCCGCGCCGACGCCGAGCGCGTCGCCCACGCCGAGCGCGCCCTCGGGCGGCGGCGGAGGCGGTGGCGGGAGCGGCGGCGGCCCGATCATCGAGGGTTAGGAGGAGCGCACATGCAGCTGCTGTTCGAGATCGTCGAGGGCCCCGGCGCCGGGCGCCAGATCGAGCTCACCGGGCCGCTCGTGCTCGGGCGCGACAGCTCGGCCGACGTCGTCCTCGACGACGGCCAGATCTCGCGCCGCCACGCGCGCGTGACGCCCTCCAACGGCGGTGCCGTCGTCGAGGACCTCGAGTCCACCAACGGCACCTTCGTCAACCACGACGAGGTCCATGCCCCCGTGCAGCTGCGCCCGGGCGACGAGCTGCTCGTCGGCGTCACCGTCCTGCAGCTGCGCAGCCCCGAGCAGATCCGCGTGCAGGCGTCGGCGGTCCGCGCGGTCCCGCCCGCGCTCGCGACGCCCGAGCGCCGGCCCGCCTACGTCGACTCCGGCGGCGGCGGGGAGCCCGCGCGCGCCGGCGCGGGCGCCGGCGTCCCCGAGCTCGATCGCCTCATCGACTCACGCGTGAAGTCCAAGGCGAAGCTGGCGCCGCTGGCGATCTTCGTGCTCGCCGCGCTGGTGGTCGTGATCTACCTGGGCCTGGTGCGATAGGCCGCCTCCTCGTCGCTCCGCGGCTGCGCACGCTCGCCGACGCCGACGCCGACGCCGAGCGCCACGCGACGTGGACGGAGCTGTTCTTCGACCTCGTGTTCGTCGTGGCGGTGGCCGAGCTCGGCGCGCTGCTGCACGACGACCCGACGCTGACCGGCGCTCTGCGCTGCGCGGGGCTGTTCGTGCCCGTGTGGTGGGTGTGGATCTGCTTCACGGTCTACGCCGATCGCTTCGACACCGACGACGCGGTCTTCCGCGTGGCGATGCTCGCGGCGATGCTCGGCGTGGCGGCGCTGGCGATCAACGTCCACCACGCGGCGGCGGGCGACTCGGCCGGCTTCGTGCTCGCCTACGCGGCCGTGCGGCTGATCCTCTTCGGCCTCTACCAGCGCGCGCGGCTCGCCGCGCCGGAGGCGGCCCCGCTGCTCGGGCGCTACCTGCAGGGCTTCTCGCTGGCGCTCGTCGTGTGGCTGGCCTCGCTGGCCTTCACCGGCACCGCCCGCTACGTGCTGTGGGCGGTCGCGATGGTCATCGAGCTGGGGACGCCGATCACGACCCCGCGCGCGATCCTGCGGGCGACGCCGCTGCATCCCGGGCACCTGCCCGAGCGCTTCGGGTTGTTCACGCTGATCGTGCTCGGCGAGACCGTCGTCACCGCGACCTCCGAGAGCACGCGGATCGACTGGACGCTGGCCGCGGCGCTCACGGCTGCCGGCGCGTTTGCGGCTGCCGGCTGCCTGTGGTGGGTGTACTTCGACCTGCTCGACGCCTCGCAGGTCCGCCGCAGCCTGGTGGCGACGCAGGTCTACTTCAACGCGCACCTGCCGCTCGTGATCGCGCTGACGATGATCGGCGCGGGGGCGCAGCTGGCGATCGCCCACGCGTCGAGCGCGGATCTCGCCGATCCCGTCCGCGGCTTCCTGCTCGGCGGCGCCGCCCTGGCCCTCGTCGCGATGGTCGTCATCGAGCTGGCCGGCGAGCGGCGCGCGGGGCCGGCCGGCATCCGCGCGCGCCTGGGCGCCGCCGCGCTGATCGCCGTCGTCGCCGGGGTCGGCGGCGGGCTGACGCCGCTGGCGCTCGTCGCGCTGCTCGTCGCGATCCTCGTCGCCGAGCTGCTCGTCGAGCTGCGCTCAGAGCGCTGAGGCCAGCGCGCGCTGCGTGCGCGCCCACGCGTCGGCGGCCTGGGCCGGGCGGTAGGTGTCGCGCACGTCGCAGAAGAAGCCGTGCGGCGTGTCGGGGTAGACGACGAGCTCGTGCTCGACGCCGGCGGCGGCCAGCGCCGCGGCGATCCGCTCGCGGTCGGCCGCCGGCACGGCGTGATCGGCGTCGCCGACGAGGAACAGCAGCGGCGCCGCGATGCCCGGGGTCAGCGCGAGCGTCGGCTCGGGCCGGCTCAGCGCGATGTCCGTCCCCGTCAGCCAGCCGCCGTAGAGGACGACGGTCGTCGCGAGGTCGAGCTGCGTGGCCGCGAGATAGGCGATGTGGCCGCCGAAGCTCATGCCGAGCATCGCGACGGCGCCGGTCGCGTCGTCGCGGGCGCGCAGGAGGTCGATCGCCGAGCGCAGGTCGTCGAGCGCGTCCGCACGCGTCAGCGCGCCGGCCAGCTCGAGGCCGCGCGCGCGGCCCGCGTCGTCGGCCTCGAGCTCGATCCCGGGCGCGACGCGGTGGTAGAAGTCCGGCGCGTAGGCGACGTAGCCCAGCGCGGCGATCCGATCGGCGACGTCGCGGACGTAGGCGGTGACGCCGAACATCTCCATCCCGACCAGCACGGCGCCGCGGCGCCCGGGCGTGGTGGGCTGCGCCAGGTAGCCGGCGGGCACTAACGCGCGGCGAAGTAGACCACGAGCGCGACCGCGGTCGCGATGATGATCAGGACGACGATCGTCGCCGGCGCCCAGAGGCGGGTCGCCGCGCCAGTGCGCCGGCGCGCGGGCGCCGCGGGCGTGAAGGCGCCGAACGGCTCGGCCGCGGCCGCGGCGGGCGCCGGTGCGGCGGGCGGCGGCGGCTCCGCGCGGACCGGGGTGGGAGGCGCCGGCGGCTCCGCGGGCGCCGGCGGTGGCGCCACCGGCGCCGGCCGCACCACGGTCGCGTCGGGCATGACCGGGCGCTCGCGCAGGCGCGTGGCGCCGGGGTCGAGCTCGGGCTCGGGGACCTCCACCTCGATCTCGATCTCGGTCTCGCCGAGCATCACGCGCGCGCTCTCGGAGATCACGACGGCTGCCGACAGGCGCGCGCCGTCGACGAACGTCCCGTTGGTCGAGCCGAGATCCTCGAGCTCGACGCCGTCGTCGTGGGGGCGGACGGCGAGGTGGCGGCGCGAGACCTCCTCGTCCTCGAGCGTCACGTCGGCGTGCTCGCGGCCGACGACGAGCTCGCCGATCACCTCGATGCGCTCCCCGGAGCGCGCGCCGGATCGGACGATCAGGAAGGGCATGGGCGCGACACTATCCACAAGCAGAGCGCGCGGACACCGCAATTGGTCGAGCACCGCCCCCGACTGCCGGTTCGCGATCGCAGGTGTGGCGGGATCGATACCAAGGTGCCCTAGCCGAGCAGTCGTGTCGATGCGACCGTCCAGGCACGCTCTTCCAACGCAGTCCCGAAAGGAGCACACCGTGTCGTCTCATCTGCGCACTCGTAGCGAGTGCGCCCCGCGGAGTCACCGGATCCCAGGTGGCACCAACCCGCACATGACGCGAAACGCCATCCGCCAGCGGTGCGCCCATTACGTGGCGAGCACGGCGGCAGCTGCAAAGAGCAGCCGTCCATCGGCATCCCCTCCCTGAGCGAGGAGGGTGACCACCGTGCTCGAGAGGTGAGCGCCCAAGAGGGTCCCCTCTCGTCCGCCGGCACGTGCCTGGCGCCATATCGGCTCGGCGCTTGACGCCTCGGCTTCGCCGGGGCGTCAAGCCTTGCCGCTTGTCCCGTGTCCCGGCCGCTCGCGCCGTGTGCGCCGGCGGCTTCGACTTGCCGCACTCGCGGCCGGCCTGCCTGCCTGGATGTTCAGCGCCTTCCACGCCCCGGGGTGCACGAGCATGCGGGCGTCGGGGATCAACATCGCCGTGCGGTTGCGGTACTTGAAGGTGACCACGGGCCGGCCCGGTCTGGAGGCGTCTACCATGCCGATCCCGCTGCACTCGAACAGCGTGTTCACGAGCGCGTCGAGCTCGACCGGCGCGAGCCTCAGCCGCTGTGCCTGCTGCTCGAGGTCGCGCACCGTGAATCGCGACGCCCGCAGGCTTCCCAGCAGCTTGATCGACGTTTCGATGCCGGCCGCGTCGAGGTACCCATGCAGCTCGTCGCGCAGCTCGGGAAGGAAGTAGTCGTTGGAGTAGTGGCGGATGCCGCTGCGCAGCTGATCCTCGTGGAGGGCTCCCGATGGAGAGGGCGGGGCGAATCGCTGCAGGCTCTTCATGAGTTGCAGGACGTCCCGCGGCAGGTGTCGCGTGTGGTGCAGGAGGAAGCGACGTATCGGCCGCCCGTCGACCCTCGCAGGGAAGAACTCTTCGAAGACGTTCACATCACGTTCCAGCGAGCACCGCGCGCGCAGGTTGACCAGCTGGACCAGGCGCGTGCGATCCGGGTCGCGGGGATCGTCGAACCATTCGAGGCTCTCGGCGCTGTCGCGGCGGATCTTGTTCTTGTTCGCGCCTGGGAGCCGATCGAAGATGTCGGTGCGGCACAGGACGACGAACTTGAACGGCTTGTCGGCGGCCCGCAGATCGTCGTTGAGCCTCGACGCCTCGGAGATCAGCGCGGCGAGGACATGGAACTGCACGTCGCTGCGGGTGAGGATCTCGTCCAGGCCGTCGATGAAGAGCACGTGCCGGCTGGCGGTGGGGAACTGCAGGACTGCGTCGCGCAGCGCGCGCACCATCTGCATCAGCTGGAGGTCGTGGCCTTCGGCGACCCGTTCCTCGGTGTACTCGAAGAACCTGGGGATCGCCGCCTTGAAGCCCCGCTTCGACGAGCTCGTGACGAGCTGTCTGAGCTGCGGCAGGGGCATCAGGTTGAGGCTCCTGAGGCCCCCCAGGGTCTGCGAGTACGAGCGCGGTGCGTGCGCGCGGCCGAGCTCGTCGCGTTCGAGGGACTGCACCAGGAAGAGCAGGAGCACCCACGCCCAGACCGTCGGGTAGCGCGACTCGAAGTCGCCGCTGCCGCCGGCGAGTGACTTGAAGTCCCCGTACGAGAAGTCGTCGAGCGCCGCCGCTGTGACGAACAGCTCCGGATCGCGCTCTCCCAGCAGTCGCGCGCGCTCGGCGATAGCGGTCTTGCCGGATCCCTTGTAGCCCAGGAACAGAAACGGCGAGCCGCCCAGCGCCTGCTCCGTCAGGTGGCCGTCGTCGAAGAACCCGTGGAGAAGCAGGTCCGGTGCCTCTGCTCCCTCCTTGTGCGCGTCGGCGAAGCCGAACTCGATGTCGCGGAACCCGCGGGCTGCTTCACGAGGAAGCGGCACTCACCGACAGTAGCGCTCGCGAACCGCAGGATCGAGCCACCCTAGGCTCAAGCGAACAACACCGCGGTTTGGTGCGGTCACTACCTGCGACGTCTACCGGCGACCTGCCACCGGCGGGACCTTTGAAGCAACTCGACCGGGGGAAACGAAATGTCCACCACCTCACACACTCGTGGTCCGGCCCGCATCGCAGTGGGCCTGGCCATGGTCGCCACCTTCAGCCTGGCGACGATGACGGGCCGGGCGAAAGCTCAGGCGCCGGAGGCGACGCCACTCGAGAAGGTCTCGGACGTCGTCCAGCCGAGCGTCGTCGCACTGAACACGGAGTTCACGGGCCTCGTTCGCGACAGGCAGGGCAACGACGTGACGCGCCGACCGATCAAGGTCCCCGTCGTCTGCAGCGGGTTCATCGTCGACCCGACCGGCTTCATCGTCACGGCCGGCCAGTGCCTCGACCTCGACGTCGGAGCTGACCAGATCGTCGACAAGGTCGCGGACCAGCAGTGGAAGCTCAATAGGCGACAGCTGACCGGGCAGTTCGGCACCCGCCGCGCGTACGAGAGGTTCGCGCGCGCCGAGTGGACCGTCGTGTCGCCCAGGCGTCCGAGCCACGCCCACCCGGATCGCAGCGTGCGCGCCGACTACGGCGCATCGATCGGCGGGCCGCCCTCTGCCCGGTCCCGTCCCGCGCGCGTGCAGCGCGTCCGCAGCTTCGTCAACGGTGACGTGGGCCTCGTCAAGATCGAGGAGCAGGACCTGCCGGCGCTCGAGCTGGCTGACTCCACACCGCTGGAGATTGGGGCCACCGTCGCCTCGGCCGGCTTCGCCGGACCGGTGAGCCGGGCGGTCGACCCACGTGTCGACCAAGGCTCGATCAGCGCGACCGAGAGGGTCGGCGACGGGCTGCGTGACGTGTTCGCGCTCAGCCCGACGCGCGCGCCCGGGATGGTTGGCGGTCCGACCGTCAACCTCGAAGGACAGGTGGTCGGCGTCACCAGCCGTACGCCGGCTGACCCGTCGTGGCCCGCGAGCCTCGTCTCGCCCGCGTCCGAGGTGCGCCAGGTGCTCAGCGACGAGGGCGTGCGCAACGAGATCGGACGCACCAACCGCGCGTACCGCAGCGCGCTGGACGCGTTCTTCCGTGGTGACAAGCAGGCCGCGGTCGCGGGCTTCGACCTGGTGCTCAAGCTTCGGCCTCAGAACAAGCTCGCCGAAAGCTTCCGCGCCCGCTCGCTGCGACTGGCCAGCACGCTCAAGGGCCGCGGGCTCACGCTGCTGGAGAGTGCCCTGCTCGGTCTGATCGCAGTGCCGCCGACGGGCGGTGGCTTCGTCGTCGTGCGCCGCAAGCGCCGGCGCCGGGGCGAGAGCGACTGGCCGCCTCGCCGCGCCGAGGCGATCAAGGACGACCTGCCGGCGCTTGTCGTGCTCGACGGCGTCGCCGCCGGCCAGCGCTTCCCGGTGGGCGGCGACGCGGTGATCGGACGCCACCGCGCGGACGTGAGGCTCAACGACTCGCGGGTCTCGCGTCGCCATGCCGTCGTCCGCGTTTCCGGGCACGGGCTGGAGATCGAGGACCTCGGCTCGGCGAACGGCACGTCGGTCAACGGTGTCGACGTCGACGGCTCGCAGCGTCTGGCCGACGGCGACGTCGTGCAGGTCGGCGGCGTGCGGCTGGCCGTGCACGTCCCCGCGCGCCCGCAAGACGCCACCGTGCTGTCCGGGACCGCGCCGATCGCGCAGATCGTTCTCAAGGACGGGCCCCACGCCGGCCAGCGCCACCTGGTGTCGCGCGAGATCGTCATCGGGCGCCACGGAGCCGACGTCGAGCTCGACGACCAGCTGGTGTCCCGTCGCCATGCCATCGTCCGCCGAGCGAGCGGCGAGCTGACGCTCGAGGATCTGCAGTCGACCAACGGGACCCTGCTCAACGGCGTCCGCATGAACGGCACGCGCCCTTTGCGACACGGCGACGTGATCGCGATCGGGCCGTTCACCATCGAGGTCGAGGTCGTCGACGACCGCAACGCGCAGCCAGGGGCGACCGTGGTTGGCGGATGACGACATCCAGCGCACATCCGTGCGCCACGGCGGAGCCGGCCCTTGTGGCCGGCTCCGCTTCGTTGCGACACTACGCTGGCGTCAAGGACAGCGACCATGAACGAGTTCGCGCCGCACGCATCTTCGCCCGCCGAGTTGCAGGAGCAGCTCATAGCTGCACGCGGCGGCTCGCCGTTCCTGCTCTACCGCGATGGCGAGGGGCAGCAGCGGATCGTCAGGCTCGAGGGGCGCGCACGTCTGACCGTCGGGCGCGACGCCGACGCGGACATCCCGTTGTGCTGGGACGGGCAGGTCTCGCGCATGCATGCGGAGATCGCATGCCTCGGGCGTCGGTGGACGGTCGCCGACGACGGGCTCTCGAGGAACGGCTCCTTCGTCAACGGCGAGCGACTCGCCGGCCGCCGCCGGCTCGCCGACGGCGATGCGCTGCGCTTCGGCCGCACGCATGTCCTGTTCAGAGCGCCGACGCCGGGGCGGGGTCGACCACGGCGCTCGGCGGCGACGTCCCGACGGTCGACGCCCTGTCGGCGGCCCAGCGCCGCGTGCTCGTCGCCCTCTGCCGCCCGTACAAGGGGTCACCACCCTTTGCCACCCCTGCCACCAATCAGGAGATCGCAACTGAGCTGGTGCTCAGCGTCGAGGCGATCAAGACGCATCTGCGACTGCTGTTCCAGAAATTCGGTGTAGAGGGTTTCCCGCAGAATCAGAAGCGCGCGCGCCTCGTGGAGCGCGCACTGTTGTCAGGCATCGTGTCGGAGCGCGATCTCTGATTTTGCACGGCTTTAACCCTTGCCTGTCGTTGCGAGCCGGGAGTAGCATCGGGTTTCGGGCAGCGCCATCCTGATTGGCTGCGTGCGCCTCCTGGACGGTGCCGCCGAGGACCCGTCATTACGGGGGGTGAGGCGTCATGTCCGAGGCCAACGATCGCGCGAGCCGGCTCTCCCGAAGTTGGAGGCCGGCTCGGTCTTCGCCGGTTACAGGATCGAAGGGCTGATCGACCGTGGCGGGATGGGCGTCGTCTACAGGGCCGTGGACGTCGATCTCGAGCGCACCGTCGCCCTGAAGATCATCGCGCCGGAGCACACGCAGGACCCGACGGTCAGTGGCTCGCTTCAAGGCCGAGGCCCGCCTGGCGGCCTCGCTGGAGCATCCCAACATCGTGCCGATCCACCGTGGGGGCGAGGAGCAGGGGATCCTCTACCTGGCCATGCGCTTCGTGCCTGGGCACGAACCTGCGCGACGTGATCGACTCGTGGCCCGATTGCCTTCCCGCGCATGCGCCGGATCGTCACCGACTGTCGCCGACGCGCTGGACGCCGCTCACGCGCGCGGCCTGGTCCACCGCGACGTCAAGCCGGCCAACATCCTCGTCTCGGGCGAGCTCGGATCATCGAGCACGTCTACCTGACCGACTTCGGCCTGACGAAGCGCCTGGGGTCGACCGGTGACCTGACTCAGTCGGGGTAGCTGGGTTGGGACGCCCGACTACATCGCGCCCGAGCAGATCCGGGGGCGCACGGTCGACTGCCGCGCCGACGTGTACTCGCTCGGCTGCGTGCTGTACGAGATGCTCACCGGCCACGTCGCCTACCCCAAGGACAGCGACGTGGCGAAGCTGTGGGCTCACGTCAGCGACCCGCCGCCGCTGCCCCGCAGCGACCGCCCAGAGCTCGTGGAGGCGTTCGACCAGGTCGTCGCGCGAGCCACGGCCAAGGAGCCGGACGATCGCTACGCGTCCGCCGGCGAGCTGGCAGGGGCGGTCCGGCGGGCCGTCGCCGAGCAGGATCTCAAGCAGGCGCAAGAGGCGGCGCGGGCCACGGAGCTCGAAGGCGCGCCGCCGTCGGCAACTGGGGCGGCGGCCCCGCCCGCGGCGGCAACGCCCGGGCGGCGCCGCATTCGCCGCGGGCCGGCGATCGCCGCTCTGATCGTGCTGGCCTGCGCGATACCGGTCGCCATCATCGTGCTGTCCAACTCGTCGGACAGCACGTCGCCGAGCACGCCGCCCGGCCAACCCGCGAACGCCGAGCTTGCCCAGGTGCCGTTCAACCACGTGGACCGCGGCGTGGGCAACGCGGTCCTGCACCTCAACGGCTCAGTGGCGTCCGTCGCGCTCACCACCAACGGCCTTCTCGATGCGGCGCACCCCATGCACATCCACGCCGGCGCGAAAGGGATCTGTCCGAACGGGTCGGCGGCGCACATGCACGCCGGGCACAAGACGATCAGCGCGACCAACGGCGTGCCTTTCTACGGCCGTCCGGTGATCTCGCTCACGGAGACGGGCGACTTCAGCCCGAGCAGCTTCCTCGACTTCACGCGCTTCCCAGCGACGGGCAGGATCCGCTACACCCGAACGATCGACGTCGGCGCGGCGGTGGCCGCAACGATCCGGGCCGACAACGCCGTCATCGTCGTCCACGGCATCGACTACGACCGCAACGGGACCTACAACGCGATCCTCGGCCCAAGCGAGGAGCACGGCGGCGGCTTCGGCGAGCAGACGGCCCCGGCGCTCTGCGGTCCGCTCGTCGCCGAGCGGGTGCAGTCCGGTTCCGGGAGCAAGACGAAGACCGGGCGGGTCCCTGGCGGGCCCCAGGTCTACACCGCCTCGCTGAGAGTGGTGGCTGATCTGCCGTTCTTCCTGTGCGACCTCGGCGCCGCGACGCAGGCTGAGCACAAGGGCGCGTGACACGACCGGCGACCGTCGTGGCCGGGGTGCTCGCGCTGGCCGCGGCGGGCACGATCGCGATCGTCCTCAAGCGGTCTCCCGCCGCGAAGCCCCGCCATGGCGTGGTCCGCGACCGGGCCGACGTGCGGATTGGGCCGACGAAGCTTGGTCGAGTGCTCGTCGACCGTCGCGGACACACGCTGTACCTGTTCCGCTCCGACCGGCACGGCAAGAGCACGTGCTACGGCGGGTGCGCCCGGGTGTGGCCGCCGGCGATCGTGTCGCGCAGGCCACGCGTCGGGTCGGGAGTGGTGGGGGCCAAGCTCACGACGACAACGCGCCGCGACCATCGGCGGCAACTGGTCTACAACGGCCACCCGCTCTACGCGATGAGCGGCGACGCGCGGCCGGGACAGACGGTTGGCGAAGGCTTCTTGGGAGCATGGTTCGCCGTCTCTGCGGCCGGTAACGAGATCGTCGCGCCCGGCACCTCCCCGTCGGGCGGATACTGAGCCTGGTCGAACGCGGGTCGACTCGTCCTTGACCAGCGGCGCGGCACGCTCGATAGTCGCCACGTGCGGCGTTCTCGCAAGCCATGGATCGGCGTGCTCGTCGCGACCTGCGCCATGGGGCTTGAAGTCACCGCCGGGGAGTCCGCGGTGAGCCAGGTCCCGCCGCCCGTCGCCGGCCAGACCGTCAACGCGAAGCTCATCAGCGGCGTGGTTCGCTACAAGGTTCCGGGGGCCAGAGCCTTCGTCAACCTGACCGATCCGCAGCAGGTCCCGCTCGGGACGACGTTCGACACGACCGGCGGACGCGTCACGCTCACCTCTGCGAGCGACACCCGCGGCGCGACGCAGCACGCATGGTTCTACGAGGGCACGTTCAAGGTGGGCCAGACCACGGGCGATCACCCCGTGACGACGCTGACGCTCGCCGGGACCGAGCCGAGCTGCGGGAGCGCCCGGGCGGCGGCGAAGCGCAAGTCCCGCCACCTGTGGGGCGACGGCAAGGGGCGGTTCCGCACGGCGGGGCTCTTCAGCGCCGCGACGGTGCGCGGCACGCGGTGGGTGGTCGTCGACCGCTGCGACGGCACGCTGACGCGCGTGGTGCGGGGCGTGGTCGCGGTGCGTGACTTCGCCAGGCACACGACCGTGCTGGTCCGCGCCGGGCACCAGTACCTCGCGAAGGCCACGCGGTGAGCTGGGTCTCGGTATTCGCGGGGTTCCTCGTCGCCCACATGGTCGGCGACTACCTCCTGCAGACCGACTGGCAGGCGCGCCACAAGCGCGGCGGGCTGACCGACCCGGCCGCGCGCCCCGCGCTGCTCAAGCACGTCACGACCTACACGCTCGCCTTCGTGCCCGCGTTCGTGTGGATCGGGTCCGAGCTCGACGTCGGCTGGGCGCTCGTCGCCGCGGCGCTCGTCTTCGTGCCGCACGTCATCGTCGACGACGGCCGGATCGTTCGCTTCTACCTGGCGCGGGTCAAGCACGTCGAGGGCTTCGACGTCGGCATCGCCTCGTCGGTCGACCAGTCCTTCCACGTGCTCTCGCTGTGGCTCGTCGCGCTGCTCATGGGGGCCGCGTGAACCGGCGCGCCCGCCGCCTGCGCGCCACGCTGCTGCTGATCGCGGCGGTCGTCGTCGTCGGGATCGCGTTCGGGCTCAGCGCCGGCGAGGCGCTGCTGCGCCTGGAGTACACGAGCGTCAATGAACGCTTCACCATCCGCGGCCAGCAGCCGGCCCCCTCGAACGTCGTCGAAGTGGCCATAGACGACAAGTCCTTCGAGGAGCTCGACACCCGCTGGCCGTTCCGGCGCAAGTACCACGCGCAGGTGATCCGCAACCTCACGCGCGCCGGCGCGAAGGTCATCGCCTACGACGTCCAGTTCACCGAGCCCGACGCCGATCACCCGAAGGACGACGACCTGCTCATCGAAGCCGTCCGCGCTCAGCCGCTGACCGTCATGGCCACCACCGAGGTCGACGAGAGCGGCAAGACGCGCATCTTCGGTGGCGCGCTCGGCCTGCGCTACAGCCGCGCGATCCCGTCGAACTCCAACTACGAGAACGACTCCGACGGGCGCATCCGCCACGTCGCGTTCCGCATCCAGAAGCTCGAGACGTTCCCGCTCGCCGCCGCGCGGGCCTACCAGGGCGGCAAGCTCGACGTGCCGTCGGGCAACACCGCATGGATCGACTACAAGGGCGACACGCCGAGCTTGCGGCGGATCAGCTTCTCCGATGTCTACAACGGCAAGTTCCGCGACGACCAGGTCCGCGGCAAGGTCGTCGTCGTCGGCGCCACCGTCCCGTCGCTGCAGGACCTGCACCCGACCTCGACCACCGGCAGCGGCCTGATGCCGGGCCCGGAGATCCAGGCCAGCGCCGTCGTCACGGCATTGGAGGGCTTCCCGATCAGCGCCGCGCCGAAGTGGCTCGACGTCCTGCTCCTCGTGGCGCTCGGCGTCCTGACGCCGCTGGTGGCCCTGCGGCTGCGCATCATCCCCTCCCTCGCCATCGGCGTCCTCGCGCTCGCGGCCTTCCTCGTCGCCGCACAGGTCGTCTTCAACCGCGAGGGCGTGATCATCACCGTCGTCTACCCAGCGGTCGCCGGTGTCCTCGCGCTGCTCGCCACCGCGCTCATCCACGGCGTCACCGTCGCCTTCGAGCGCGAGCACGCGCGCGACGCTTTCGCCCGCTTCGTCCCCGAGGCGGTCGTCGACGAGGTGCTGCGCAGCGCCGACGGCGCGCGCCTCGGCGGCGTTCAGGCCGAGGGCACGGTCATGTTCAGCGACCTGCGCGGGTTCACCTCGTTCGCCGAGACGCTCGAGCCGGCCGTCGTGATCGACTCGCTGAACCGCTACCTGACCGCGATGAGCGAGGCGATCCTCGACCACGGCGGCACGCTCGTGGCCTACATGGGCGACGGCATCATGGCCGTCTTCGGCGCGCCGCTGCAGCAGGACGACCACGCCGACCGCGCGCTCGCGGCGGCGCGCGAGATGCTCGATCGCCTGCAGGGCTTCAACGCCTGGCTGCGCGAGGAGGGCCTGCACGACGGGTTCAAGATGGGCATCGGCCTCAACAGCGGCCAGGTGATGTCGGGCCACGTCGGCTCCGAGCGCCGCCTGGAGTACACCGCGCTGGGCGACACGACGAACACCGCCGCGCGCCTGGAGGGCATGACCAAGGGCACGCCGTACCAGCTCTACGTCGCCGACTCGACGCGCGGCCGCCTGAGCGATCCGCCCGACGATCTCGTCGAGGTCGGCGAGTTCGAGGTCCGCGGCCGCGCCGCGACGGTCAAGCTGTGGTCGCTGCGCGAGCAGGACGTGCCGGCTGAGCCCTCGCCCGCGGCTGCCGAGGCGACCTGAACGGCGGTTGCGCAACGGTCTGGAACCTGGTTAGGGTCGCCCGATGACCAGCCGATCGAGACTTGTGGCGCTATCAGGGGTGATGGTGCTGTCGCTCGCCGTTCCTGCCGTTGCGCAGGCGATCACCAAGCAGGTGTACGAGGGCCTGCCGCCCACGCCGCAGAAGAAGTTCATCGATCCCAAGTTGAACACCGACGCGATCGACTTCTTCCCGCACGTCTCGACGATCCACGTCGGCGACAAGATCACGTTCTCAGCCACCGCGTTCCACAACGTCGACATCCCGGCCAAGGGCAAGAAGCCGGTGACTCTGCTCGTCCCCACGGGGACGAACGTGACGGGCTCCAACGACGCTGCCGGCAACCCGTACTGGTTCAACGGCTTCCCGAACTTCGGGTTCAACAAGGACCTCATCGCCGGCACGCCGCCGGTCAACTACGACCCGTTCAAGACGGCCAAGGGGAAGGCCAGCACCTTCACCTACACGGGCAAGAAGGGCGTCGCGACGCCGATCCCGTTCGGCGACAACCCCAAGCCGCTGATCGTGAAGTTCACGAAGGCCGGGACGGTCAAGTACTACTGCGACCTGCACCCCGGTATGGAGGGCACCGTCAACGTCCTGCCCAAGTCGAAGAAGATCCCGTCGGCCAAGGCGGACGCCAAGGCGCTGAAGGCGCAGATCGACCGCGACTTCAAGATCGCAAAGGCCCTGACGAGCCAGCCGCCGCCTGCCAACACGATCAACGTCGGCCAGGCCGGCAAGTACGGCGTCGAGTACTTCAGCTTCTTCCCCGGGAAGACGACGGTGCCGGTCGGGACGACGATCAAGTTCCAGATCACCCCGCTGTCCTACGAGAGCCACACGGCGACGACGGGCCCGGGCGGCCCGATCGACAACCCCACGAGCTACCTCGGCGTGATCGCGGCGTCGTTCTTCTCCAGCCAGTTCGTGCCGCAGGGCATCTACCCGAGCGATCCCTTCGGGACGACCGGCACCCTGACCCCGTCATCGCACGGCAACGGGTTCTGGAACTCGGGCGCGCTGGACAACGTCAAGGACTCGCCACAGCCGACGAGCAACTCGGTGACCTTCACGGCGCCCGGGACCTACGAGTTCTATTGCATGGTGCACCCGCAGATGCACGGCACGGTCGTCGTGCAGTGAGGGGCTGCTAGGCGCCGCCCGCCGCCGCCATCCAGCGCAGCGCGCCGATGCTCGGGCGGTAGAGGTACTCGCCGCCGCGCAGCGTCACGAAGCGCGGATGCGGCTTCAGGAAGAACGGCGGGTGGCCCGGGATGGTCATCTTGCCGTTGCCGTCGGGCTCGCCGATGAGGAAGTCCTTGTCGGCGCCGAGCCCGAACGGGTCGCCGTCGTCGATCCAGAGCGTCTGGATGGTCTCGAACTGGCGCCAGATGCTCGCGTTGAAGCAGACGAACACGAGCCCGCGATCCTGGCCGTCGTCCTCCACGACGTCCTCGGGCAGCGGTGGCCCGTACGTACGTCCGCGGCGGATGATGCGGTGGCGGTTCGTCATCCGGCCCTTGAAGAAGCCCTCGGCGTCGCGCGGGTTGGCCCGGCGGATGTGCGAGCCCATCGGGCACTTCAGCCCCTGGGGGTCGTCGGCGTAGCCGAAGTCGTTGATCCGCGTGGGATCGTCGACGAGCTCGGGATCGGGGGCGTCGGGCGAGAGCGCCAGCGGCGTCCCGTCGGGCCAGCGGCCGACGATCTTGGCCGCGAGCATGTCGGCGCCGCCCGGATACAGCCGCCCCTTCTCCTCCATGTAGGCGCGGAAGGCCGCGACGTCGGTCTGGAGCTTGCGATAGACCTCGAACGTCCCGTTGCGGTGAAAGGGCGCCGCCGGCGCGTCGGGCAGGCCGCCGTCCTCGTCGACGTAGCCGTGCAGGAACTCGCCGGTGCAGACATCGCGCCAGCCGCCGGCGCCGTCGGGCTGACCGTCGCCCGCGCGGCCCTCGACGCCGCTGCCCGCGAGGGCCGGCTGCGCGATCCCGTCGAAGAAGCCGAAGTGGTCCTTGCCCCCGGGCAGCGCCTCGGCGCGGGTCTCGTTGATCACCGTCGTCGCGCCGTGGGTCTGGCCGAACTGCCGAAGCACCTCGCGGCGCTCGTCGAGGCGCTCGTTGTCGACCGCGTAGACGGTGATGAGCACGTGCGCCTCGCCGGTGCCCAGGCCCGGCTCCCAGTTCTCGGGGGCGCTCGGGCCGCGGTCGCCGAGGCGCTCGGCGCGCGCGGCCATGCCCTCGCGGAACTCGGCGGGGAAGGTGGCGAGGATCTCGTCCGGGACGCCGAGCGTCTGCAGGCCGGTGTAGGTGAACGCCGCGTGGGTGGCGGTCGGCGGCGGGCCGTCCTCCCATGGCTCGGCGGTCGCGACCTCGTTGAGCGTCGCGTTCATCAGCACCCGTGCGCGCTCGACGTCGTCGATGCGCAGGAAGATGTAGGCGGCGGTGGGATAGGTGTAGCCGCGCAGGACGTTGCCCTGGATGTCGGCGAGGTCGATCTCGGCGTCCTCGATGCGCCGGCGCGGGAGGTTGCCCGGGCGGCGGAACGGCAGGTCGGCGAGCGGCTGGCGCGGGCGCTGCATCAGCGGTCCGCCGGCGCGAAGGTGGTCAGGAAGCGCTCCTTGAGCGCCGCCGCGTCGAGGCCCTGGGCCTCGACGGCGAAGTCGACGATCCGCTCGCGCAGCTCGAGGCTGTCGCCCACCTTGGCCACGGTCCCCGTGGGGTAGGCCGAGGCGAACAGGTTCGTGTGCGCCTGGTGAGCCTTGATCCAGGCCCTGAACGCGGCGCAGTCGGCGGTGCCGGGGTAGCCGACGCAGTGGCTCCACCAGCCGTCGGCGTCGGCCGGGATGCGATCGCAGATCGCGTCGAGGTAGGGGTCGAGGTCGCCGTCGAAGCTGCTGGTGAACACGAGGTAGCTGGACTCCAGGTGGTCGAGCTTGTGCCGCTCGCTCTGGTGGACGAGGTGGTCGAAGATCTGGATCCGCGAGAGGTGCAGCGTGTCGAGGCGGGCCAGCGGGCTCTCGGCGCCCGTGGGCAGCCCCTCGATGTGGGCGCGCAGCTCCTCCTCGTGCCCGGGGATGATCGGGGCGAAGGTCGTCAGCGCGTAGGCGCCGCCCACGCGGTTGCGCGACTCGCCCATCAGAGGTGGGCCTGGTGGTCGGCGAGGAAGCGCTCGTAGGCCGCCTTGAACTCCTCGGGCGTCTGGCGCTCGGCGTCGGCCAGGAGGCGCTGGAAGGCGTCGCGCACCGAGAGCGCGCCCTTGACCATCCGCGTGCTCGCGTGCGGATAGGCGCAGTAGAAGTGCCCGCCCTCCATGCTGTTGCGCGCGATCCACGCCTTCAGCGGCTCGGCCGGCGGCGGGTACGGGAAGTCGATGCCGCGGCCCCAGACGAAGCGGATGTCCTTGGGGATGATGTACGCGAAGGCGTCGATGTAGTGCTGCCAGGGCCCGTCGAAGTTGCTCTCGAAGAAGAGGTACGGGTAGTTCAGCGGCGTGCCCGGCAGCTCGCGCACGATCGTCCAGCGCACGAAGTGGATGAAGTCGAACTGCAGGATGTGCTTCTGGGCCATGGGCACGTACTTGCCAAGCCAGAACGCCGCCTTGACGATCGGCGCCCACTGGGGGCGGACCGGGGTGAAGAGCGTCAGCGCGGTCATCCGCCCGAGCGCGTTGCCCGGCGGCTTGGCGGGCGTCGCCCCGGCGAAGCGCTCGACGCTCGCCTCGACCTGCGTGCTCATCTCAGCGGCGCTCCCAGATGTCCCTGCCCTCGGCGGCCCGCCGGGCGTGCCCCGGGTTGCCGAAGCGCTCGTAGTACTCGATCTCCAGGTGCGAGAGCTGCACCCAGGTGCCCGGGAGGTAGAACGCGTCCGTGTGCGCGGGGAAGCGCCCGTAGGTCTCGACGAGGTAGCGGCAGATCTCCTTGGTGTACTCGATCGCCTCGGGCGGATGGTGCTCGGCGAGCCGCAGGTAGCCCTCGGCGCTCGCCGTGTCCCTGTAGGCCTGCCCGAAGACCTCGGGATCGGCGTAGGCGCCGCCGGCCCCGAACTTCTCCTCGAGCACCTGGTCGACCGCCGCGTCCATGTCGGTGACGTACGGCGGGCACAGGCCCTCCAGCACGCCGTCGATGCCCACGTAGTTCGGCTGCGAGGCGGGCACCGGCGGCCAGCGCCGCCAGCGCGACGCCGCCGGCTTGGTGCTGTGCTCGCGGAAGCCGAGGCCGAGATGCCCCTTCGCGGGGTCGCGGCGCATCACGTGGGGGATCATCGGCGCGCCGTGGACCCAGCCGCCCAGCCGCAGGGCCTCGCCGAGCAGCATCAGGTTCTGCATCAGGAAGTACGCCTCGTGGTCGGTCCGCACCGTCCCGAGGCTTCCGATGGGTGCCGGCGTGTCCGGCGTCACCAGGCCGCCGCGCACGCGCTTGATGCCGCCGATCGGCTGGTAGGGGATCGGGTCGACGAGGCCGATCTTGGCCGCCGCCCACGCGACCCAGTCGGCGGCGCCGTTGGGCCGGAACGGGCGCCAGTCGTCCATGAACAGCGGTGCCTTGCCCTTCGGCTCCGAGAGCAGGATGAGCAGCACGTTGATGTACTGGCGCGTGTTGTCGACGACGGGCAGGAAGCAGGTCGTGCCGGGCGCGTTGGAGTGCTGGGCGTTCCAGCCCAGGTAGTACGGCCACTCACGCGGGAACTCGAAGCGCTGGTCGTAGACCTTGCGCTTGACCGCGCTCGCGTAGGCCAGCCAATCGTCCTCGGAGCGGTCCTCCCAGCGCTGCGGGATCTCCTTGAAGATCTCGATCGCCTCGCGCTCCCACGGCCTGCGCAGCAGCCAGATGCCCTCGTCGTTGATCATGAACAGCGAGGTGGCCTGGCAGTTGTCGGCGCTCGACGCGGCGCGGCCGGTGACGTGCAGGAACGGCGTGCCGAGCTCCGGCTTGCCGCTGGGCTTGTCGAGCGGCCCGTCGTGCATGACCGCGCCGGTGGGGCCCGTCCCGGCGATCAGGATCGCCTCCTCCAGGGGCGTGAGCGGCGAGGGCTCGTTCGCGCTCTCGTAGCTCATGTCGCCGGCCTTCAGCGACACGCCCTGCGCGACGCGCCGCGTGCGGCGGTCCTGCAGGCAGGCCATCACCGGGTAGCTGAACAGGTCGCGCAGCCCGGCGTGCGCGACCGTGGCCGCGTCGGGCGCTGGTCCGTCGGCGGTCGTGCTCATGAGTCCTGGCGTTCCAGCTCGGCGAGGGCGGTCGGGAAGATGTCGCGCGCGGCGTTGTCGCCCAGCCACATGTCGAGGTGCGCGTAGTCCTTGAAGACGTGGTGGCTGTAGAGGCCCGGATCGTTGGCGCCGCGGACGAGGTCGTAGCTGCGCTGCAGGCCCTGCGGCACGAACATGCGGTTGTGCTCGCCGGTCAGGAAGCTGATCGGGATCCGGTAGCGATCGAGGTTGGAGAGGTAGGCGTCCCTGCCCTTGCGGTCCACGGCGCGGCTCTTGCGGATCATCCGGGAGATGTGCTCGAAGAAGGTGATGTTGCTGATGCCGAAGATGCTCGGCACGGCGGCGTCCATCGTGGGCTCGTTGATGTTCGAGAAGTCGAAGACGTCGCCGTAGATGAAGTAGATCCGCCGGCCGACGGCGCTGTCGTAGACGTGGCGGAACGGCAGCGCGCGCATGACGAGGTCGACGAGCCGGTCGGGCAGGTAGCTGGGGTCGTAGTCGGTGTTGAGGCCCTTGATCCCGAGCATCTTGAAGATCGTCGCGAGGTGGGCGCCGGCGCGCAGCCGGTTGCCCGGCGTGGCGATCGGATGGCCGGCCAGCGACGAGAACGTCGCCGAGCGCACGCCCTCCAGGCCGCCGCCGATCGCCATGAACAGCGACAGCCCGCCGACGCAGTGCCCCATCGCCTGGACCGAGTCCGCGCCGCTGTGCTTGCGGACGGCGTCGATCGCCGCCGGCCAGTCCCGCATCGCGATGTCGTCGACGGTGAACTGCGTGCGGCTCGCCGGCAGGTCCGGGCTGGCGCGGTAGTCGAGCAGCCATACGTCGTAGCCGCGCTCGCCGAGCGCCTGCACGTAGTTCAGCGGGACCGTGTCGACCGCGAACGCGCGTGCCGCGTTGCCGTAGCCCGGCGCCAGCACGATCGGCCCCTTGCCGCCCAGCGCGTAGTGCGTCAGCTGGATCTCCGTGCCGTCGGAGGTCGTGACCGCGTGCATCTGGGCGCGCGGCAGTGTGGCAGCGCCTCCCGGCCCCCGGTCGGCGGTCGCTTGCTCCATCGGATCCTCCTTGACGGCCTGCATGCCTGTCGGTTCAGCGCTTTCTATCCGCGGCAGGGCGCAGAAGCAAGGCCGAATGGACAGGGATCGGGCGTCGTTGCCGCTCACAGCGGGCGCGCGCGGGACGGGCGGTGGCGGGCCAGGGCCGGACGGTTCGCCCCACCCGAACGGGTGTGGAGAAATTCCCACAGCGCGCGCGCTGTGGGATATTCCTTCCGCATGCGGGCAGCCATGGACCGGCTCGAGCGATTCGTCACGCACCGCAGACGACTCGTTCTGGGCGTGTGGATCGTGCTGTTCCTGGCGGCGGTGCCGTTCGCGGCGCAGCAGACCAAGCACCTGACCGCAGGAGGCTTCGAGGTCCCCGGCTCCGGGTCGCTGGCCGTCTCGGAGGCGCTCAAGCGCTTCCCCGGCGTGCAGACCGAGCCGCTGATCCTCGTCTTCGACAACAGCAAGAAGGACGCCTCCGCGCTGAGCGCCTCGGTCGACAAGGCCAGCCGTGAGGTCCAGGGGATCGACAACGTCGCCATCTCGTCACAGGCGGCCGCCGCGGCGAAGGCGGCCGGCGACCAGGAGATCGTGCTGCTCGCGCTCGACGTCAACGGTGGGGCCGACGCAGCGGTCGACGCCGCCGTCGACCTGCGCAAGAACCTGGACATCCAAGAGGGCGACGGCGACCTCGCGCTGCCGGTCCACCTCGTCGGCCAGCAGGCGCTGTGGGCGGCCCTGCAGGACGTCTCGAAGAAGGACCTCGAGAAGGCCGAGTTCGCCGGCTTCCCGGTCGTCTTCATCATCCTCCTCGCGGTCTTCGGCTCGCTCGCCGCCGCGCTGCTCCCGTTCAGCCTCGGCCTGGCGGCCGTCGTGCTCACCGGCGCCGGCGTCTTCTTCCTGTCGCAGCAGCTCGAGATGTCGGTCTTCGTGACCAACATCGCCTCGATGCTCGGCATCGGCGTCGCCGTCGACTACTCGTTGTTCATCCTCTCGCGCTACCGCGAGGAGCTGCACAACGGGCTCGATGCGGTCGCGGCGCGCGAGGCCGCGATGCGGACCTCGGGTCTCGCGGTGACGGTGTCGGGCATCACCGTGCTCATCTCGCTGGCCGGCCTGTTCCTCATCGACTCCAAGACGATGCGGTCGATGGCCATCGGGGCGATCATGGTCGTCGCGATCGCCGTGCTCGCCGCGATCACGCTGCTGCCCGTGCTGATCGCGATGCTCGGCAAGCGCGTCTCGGAGCGCGGGACGATCATGACGTGGGTCGACCGCCAGTACCGCAAGGTGCGCCCGAAGCGCGCTGCCGACCCCGCGCGCCCGCCGTTCTGGACGCGCTGGACGAACACCGTCATGCGCCGGCCGGTGCTGTCCGCGTCGCTGGCAACCGCGACGCTGCTGATCATCGCGATCCCGGCGCTGTCGCTGGCGTGGGGCACGGCCGCGCTGGGCCAGCTGCCCAAGGACAACGAGACGCGCATCGGCTTCGAGCAGGCGGCCAAGGCCGCCGGCCCGGGCTCGCTCGGACCGGTCCTCGTCGTCGCCGACGCCGGCAACGCCAAGCCCGACGCCGCCGCGGTCAACAGCTTCCGCCAGGCGGTCCAGAAGACGCCGGGCGTCGCCGCGGTCGCCGACCCCGTGACCTCGAAGGATGGGCACGCGGTCCTGATCACGGTGACGCCGACGAGCGGCCCGGAGAGCGACGAGGCCGCGGCGCTGGTCAAGCGCCTGCGCGCCCCGAGCGGCCCGGCAGCCGCGCTGAAGGGCGCGAGCGTCAGCGTCGGCGGCGCCGCTGCGCAGAACCACGACTTCAGCGACCTCATCTCCGGATCGCTTTGGAAGATCCTCGTGTTCGTCCTGGCCTTCAGCTACATCGTGCTCTTCTTCCTGCTGCGCTCGGTGCTGCTGCCGCTGAAGGCCGTGATGATGAACCTGCTCTCGGTGGCGGCCGCGTACGGCGTCCTCGTCATGGTCTTCCAGTACGGCTGGACCGACAGCATCATCGGCTTCGACCACCTCGGCTACGTCAACGCGCTCACGCCGCCGCTGCTGCTGGCGATCGTCTTCGGCCTGTCGATGGACTACGAGGTCTTCCTGCTGTCGCGCATCAAGGAGCGCTACCACGCGACCGGCGACAACCGGCAGGCAGTCGCGGAGGGGCTGGCCGCGAGCGCGAAGACGATCTCGAGCGCGGCGATCATCATGGTCGCGGTCTTCGCGATCTTCGCGCTGACCGGCCTGCCGCAGGTCAAGGAGATCGGCGTCGGGCTCGCCGTGGCGATCTTCCTCGACGCGACGCTCGTGCGGCTCGTGCTCGTGCCCGCCACGATGGAGCTGATGGGCAAGTGGAACTGGTGGCTGCCCGGCCCGTTCGATCGCTGGCTGCCCGAGCTGGACTTCGAGAGCGGCGGCGAGGCCCCGGTCGAGCCGCCCGCCGAGCAGCCGCTGGTTACGACCTAGCGATCGGCGTCATCCGCAGGCCGCCCTTGGGCGCGATCGTCCCTGTCGCCAGCGGGCGCGGCTCGCGCTCGTCCGCGGGCCGGAAGGCCCAGCGTTGGCCGAGCGTGGCGAGGATGAGGATCGCCTCGGTGGTCGCCAGCCCGTGGGCGTGGCACTCGTACGGCCCCGCCGAGAACGGGAAGTAGGAGACCGCGGGCGGCTGCGCCGCGCCGTCGGCCCAACGATCGGGGTCGAAGCGCAGCGGGTCCGGCCACAGGTCGGCGTCGCGATGGGTCACCCACTGGCTCATCACGATCGCGTGGCGCGCGGGGATCGTCGTCCCGTCGATCGCGTAGTCGGCCGTCACCTGGCGGAAGAAGCCCGGGATCGGCGGGTAGAGCCGCAGCGACTCCTTGATCACCCGGCGGGTGTAGACCAGCGCGCCCAGGTCCTCGGCGGTCGCCGCGCGGTTGCCGAGCACCTCGTCGAGCTCCGCGTGCCAGCGCGCCTCGACGTCGCCGTGGGTCGCCAGCAGGTGCAGCGTCCACGTGAACAGCACGTGGAGCAGATCGGCCCCGAGCCACTGCTTGAAGGTCGCCCGCACCAGGCCGTCGTCGCTCTCGGCGGCGACGAGGCTGCTGAGCACGTCCTCGCGTGGCCGGGCTCGGCGCTCGGCGATCAGCGCGTCGATGGCGGCGTCGAGCCGGTCGCGGGCGGCGCGCGTGCGGGCGCTCGCGGGCGTCGGCCAGCCCCAGCGCGCCGAGCCGAACGGCCCGAGCAGCCACGCCATCGCCGCGATCCCCGCCTCCTGTGCCTTCAGCAGCTCCGGCGACGCGTCGAGGTCCTCGCCGGTCAACGTCTCCCATTCGATCGCCCAGCACAGCGAGCGCAGCTCGGTGAAGAGCTCGATCGGCGCGCCCTGCGTCCAGGAGTCCGCGCGCCGCGCGGCGCGCGCCACGGCGCGGCCCGCCGCGGCCGCCGGATCGGCCAGCACCGGCTTCCATAGCTCGTCGCGCTGGCGGTGGTGCTCGGCGCCCTCGGTGAGGATCAGGCCGCCGCCGTACCACCGGTCCAGGGCCATCATGCGCCCGCGCGAGAGCGGCGGCCAGTCCTCGCTCTCGAGCACGAGCCTGACGTGCTCGGGGCGCTTGAGCAGGTGGCAGTGCAGGTTGCCCAGCGTGAACGGGACGACGTCGCGCGCGTCGTCGCGCAGGCCGTCCAGGAACCGCAGGGGATCCGCGCCGAAGCGCGCGAGCGCCAGCATGGTGGGCTACTGGCGCCGCACCGGCTTCATGCGCAGCCCGCGCTTGGGCTCGGTCGCCCAGGTCGCCGTCGGCTGCGGCTCGCTCTTGCCCGCCGGGCGCAAGGCCCAGCGCTGGCCGATGGTGGCGAGCATGAGCACCGCCTCCTTCATCGCCAGCCCGCGGCCGTGGCACTCGTAGGGCCCCGCCGAGAACGGGAAGTACGACAGCTCCGGTGGCCGCGCGGCGCCCTCGGCCCAGCGCTCGGGATCGAAGCGCAGGGGGTCCGGCCACACGCGCGGGTCGCGGTGGGTGACCCACGGGCTCATCGCCATGAGGTGGCCGTTGGGGATCAGCACGTCGCCGAGGCGGTAGTCGGCGGTCATCTGCCGGAAGAAGCCCCAGACGGGCGGGAAGACGCGCATCGACTCCTTGATGACCTTGACCGTGTACGGGAGCTGGGAGATGTCCTGCGGCGTCGCGGCGCGATCGCCGAGCACCTCGTCGAGCTCGGCGTGCCAGCGTGCCTCGACCTCGGGCTCCTGGCCGAGCAGGTGCAGCGTCCACGTGAACAGCGCGTGGAGCTGGTCGGCGCCGAACCACATCTTGACGGTGGCCTGCGCGAGGCCGTCGTCCGCCCCTTCGGCGATGCGGCTGAGCAGGTCCGCACGCGGCCGCGCGCGGCGCTCGGCGAGCAGCCCGTCGATCGTCGCGTCGAGCTTGGCGCGCGCCTCGCGCGTGCGGCGGCTCTGCGGGATCGGCCAGTTCCAGCGCGCCGGCCCGAACGGCAGGACCAGCCACGCCAGGGCCTCGACGCCGAGCTCGAATGCCTCGAGCAGGTCCGGGCGCGCGTCGAGGTCGTCGCCGGTGAGCGCCTGCCAGTCGATCGCCCAGCACAGCGAGCGCAGCTCGGTGTAGAGCTCGATCGGGTTGCCCTCGGTCCACGAGTCGGCCAGCCGCGCCGTGCGGCTGACGGCGAGCTCGGGGATGAGCGGGTCTGCGAACAGCGGCTTCCAGAGCTCGTCGCGCTGGCGATGGTGCTCCGGTCCGTAGGTGAGGAACAGCCCTTCCGTGTACCACTTCGAAAGGCCCATCAGCCGGCCGCGTGAGATCGGCGGCCAGTCCTCGTTGTGCATGGCGAGCTGGAGCAGCTCGGGCTTCTTGACCAGGTGCACGGTGAGATTGCCGAGCTTGAACGGGACCACGTCGCGCTCGTCCTCGCGCACGCGCTCCAGGTAGCGCAGCGGGTTGGACAGGAAGCGGACGAGCTCGCGGGTGCCGTTGTCGCGCGAGCGCAGGTCGGTGGCGTCCGGCGCTCCCTCGCGCGTGAGCGTCGGTGTGCTCATAGCCCGATCCCCGGGGCCCCGCTCGATCCGCCCGGGATCATCTGGAGGTCGTCCCAGGCCTTGGCGGCGAGCTCCCAATCGGTCTCGGAGTCCTTGCCCTCGCTGTGGCGCAGCATCCGGATCAGGTAGGCCATCGCGGCCAGCAGCGAGATCGCGGCGAACACGATTTGCACGCTCAACACTCCCTCTTCGGTCCAGTAGACGTCCTCGAGCTCGAGCAGCAGCGCCGACTCGTCGAGGACGAGGGCGACCCCGACGCCGAACGGGATCGCCAGGTAGCGGTCGAAGTCCGAGCCCTTCATGCCGATGGCGACGCCACCCGCGGCGAGGCTGAGCACGCCGCCCGGGATGAAGTGGTGGATGTGGCGCGAGCCGACCTTGACGTTCTTGATCGGCCCGATGCCGCCGCGCGTGCGGATCATCCACGTGATCCAGCGCGTAATGCCGAAGGTCACCGTGAACCCGGCGAGCATGTTGAACAGCGAGTTCTCGCGCGTGCGGCTGACCTTGTAGCCCTCGCGTACGACCTGGACGGCCTGCAACGCCTTGTTGCTCGGGCGCTTGTGCGCGTCGTGCTCCTGGCGGCTGATGGGGAGCATGCCCAGGCGCCAGACGCGCGTGGCCTCGGCGCCGAACACCGCGATGACGGCTCCGCCCGCGAGGACGCCGAGCACGCGCGTGCGCCCCGACGGCGCGCGCCCCGCCTCGCTGGCCGCCTTCAGCCGCTTGCTCTTGCGCGGGGCCATGGTCAGCGGCGCTTGCGCAGATAGGCCTGGGCGAGCTGGCCGGCGAAGATCCAGCCGAACTTGACCAGGGCGCCGAGCTGCGCCCCGACGCTCGGGCCGCCGGCGCGGAAGGTCGTCAGCTGCTTTGCGAAGTCGCGCACGCGGATGCGCAGCACGCCGGAGGCGACGAGCTCGGCGTCGGCGTCGCCGCCGACCTCGACGTGGCCGCGCAGGACCTGGGTGAACAGCGTCGTCGTGTCGCGCCAGACGTCGAAGCCGGCGTCGTCGCGCACGAGCTTGAAGCCCGTGAGCGTCAGCGGATGCCCGACGCCGTCGCGGAACCACAGCCGGTAGAACATCTTCTTGACGCCCGGCTCGGTGTCGACGAAAAGGTTGAACCAGCCGCGCTCGACCGCCAGGCGCCCGCCGAGCGCGTCGCAGTGCAGGTAGCCGGTCGCGACGGCCCGGCGCAGCGGATCGTTGCCGAACTGCGCCATGTCCTGCACCTCGATGGTCAGGTGGAACATGAGCGCGCCGGCGCCGTCGCGCGTGGGCTCGGCGCCGCGGGCGAAGTCGGACTCGCCGAAGGTGACGTGCCCGAGCATCTCCTCGGTGAAGCGAACGGTTGCGGTCATGCGGCGGCCGCCTCCGCTGCGGCACGGTCGGGTTCGAGCATGTGGTCGGCGAAGCGGTCTGCCAGGGCCGCGATCGTAAAGCTCGGGTTGGGCCCGACGGGTCCCGGCATGATCGAGCCGTCGGCGATGTGCAGCCCCGGATGGCCGAAGACGTTGCCGTAGGGGTCGACGACGCCCTCGGTGGCGTCGCGGCCCATCGGGCAGCCGCCGAGCGGGTGCACGGTGATCACGCGCCGTAGGAACCACAGCGGGTTGTCGGCGTAGCGGCCGCCCAGGGAGTGGGCGAAGCCGCGCGACGTCGTGCGCAGGCGAGCGAAGTAGTCGTTGGAGCGCTTGCGGTTCCAGTCGAGGTCCAGCCGCCCGTTGTGCAGGAACATGCGCCCGTCGGGGATGTCGCGCCCCATGCCCAGCAGGGGCAGGCCGCCGGCCGACAGCTCGGCGGACTGCATGAGGTCGGCGATGTAGCCGGTGACGTCGGTGTCCGGCGAGCCCCGCAGCCAGTTCTTGACCAGGAACCAGCCGGCCGCGCGCCACGCCCACAGCGACTTGGGCGCCGCGATGACGTGCAGGATCCAGGCGAGCTGCTGGGGATAGCCGGCGTCCTGCAGGTAGAAGCCGCGGCCCTCCTGGCCGTCGAGCGCGTCGGGCATCCGCGCGGTGCTCGTGATGACCGGGCCGTAGCCGGGGTCGACGATCCGCGGCGTCGGCTTGCCGTCGACCATCTCGCGGCAGTTGATCGCGAGGGTCAGCAGGTCGCCGTTGCCGCAGAAGCGGGTCCCCAGGCGGCGGCTCAAACGCGGGAAGGCCGCGCGGTTGCGCAGCAGCAGGTTCGTCGTGCCCAGCGTGCCCGCGCTGAGGACCAGGTGGTCGCAGGTGACGGTCTTCATCACCGCCGGGTGGCCGTCGTCGGCGGGCGTGCCCTCGCTGAGCTGGGCGTAGTGGACGGCGTAGCCGCCGCCCTCGCGCGGCTCGAAGCTGCGCACGTCGCACAGCGTGCTGATCTCGGCGCCGTGGTGCGCGGCGTGCGTGAGGTAGTTGTAGTCCAGCGTGTTCTTGGCGCCGTAATTGCAGCCGACGTCGCACTCGCCGCACAGCTGGCAGGTGGTGCGCGCGCGCCCGTGGAGGTTGGGCAGCTTCTCCTCGATCGGCTCGCCGGGCACCGGGTCGCGACCCTCGTTGGCGAAGGTCACGGCCAGCTTGGGCAGGAACCACTCCATGCCGTTGGCCTCGGCCGCGGCCTTGAAGGCGATCGTCTTCGGCGTCTTCGAGTACGGCTCGTGGTCGAAGGGGTAGCGCTGCAGGCCGATCATGGCCTCGACGCGGTCGTAGTGCGGATCGAGGTCGGCGCGCGAGACGGGCCAGTGCTCGTAGCCGCCGTCGCGCAGGTCCTCCTGCACGAACCACTTCTCGTCCTTGCGGATGAAGACGTTGGCGTAGATCAGCGAGCCGCCGCCCAGGCCGGCGGAGACCAGCGCGTCGATCCCGCGGAAGGACCAGTAGTGGTACATGCCGGTCAGCCCGTGCCGCGGGTCCCAGAAGCTCTCGCGCGCCCGATACGGGCTGCGGGTGAACCCGCCCGGCGGGTACGCCCGCCCGCGCTCGAGGACGCGCACGCGCTTGCCGGCCTCCGCGAGCCGGTACGCGGTCACCGAGCCCCCGAAGCCCGAGCCGACGATGACTGCGTCGTAGTGGCCGTCCGTGCCGTTACCGGTCATCGGGCGCACCGTATCCGCGGGGTCGGCGCCCGGCAACTCAGCCGAGCAACGTTCGTCCACCGGTCGAGCTCAGCGGGAAGGTGTCGAGGTCCAGCGCGACGACCGCCAGGTCACCGAACAGGGCGGCGCGGCCCAGGTCGCGCTGCTGATAGGGGCCGCCGTCGCGGCGATCCAGCAGCGACAGCACGCCGATCGTCTCGCCGTCGCGAACCAGCGGCGTGACGACCATCGTGTAGGGCACGTAGCCGGTCTTGGCCGCGACCTGGCGGGCGAAGCGCGGGTCCTTGCGGCACTCGGGGACGACGACGCCCTCGCCGCTGGCGACGACCGCGCCGGCCATGCCGACGCCGGGCGCGAGCCGCAGCCCGACCACCTCGGCGGCGCCCGCGCCCCAGGCGGCCTCGTAGACGAGGTCGCCGTTGGTGGGGTCGGTCAGCGCGATCGAGCACGCGGCGGCGTCGAACATGCCGGCCGCCGTGCGGACGATCGCCTCCATCACGCGGCGGCGGATCGGCGCGCGGCCGAGGCTCTGGGCCAGCGACTCGCCGCGGCCGGCGGTCAGCGGCGCGCCGATCGCCTCGGCGAACGCGGCCGCCGAGGAGATGCGCTCCTCGGGCAGCAGCTCCAGGCCGCCGGCCAGCGCCGCGCGCAGGTCGGGGTCCATGGTCGGCGCGAGCTGGTCGAGCTTGGCGGCGTCGCCGTAGCGCGGCGGGCTTCCCACGAGCAGCGTCCACAGCGTGGCGGCGAGGCTGTAGACGTCGCTGACCGCCGACACGGTGCCGCCGGCGAGGATCTCGGGCGCCATGTACTTCGGCGTCCCGACGGCGATCGTGCCCTCCTCCTGCTCGCCGCCGAGCGCGCGCGCGACGCCGAAGTCGACAAGCACCACGCCGTCCTCGCCGAGGATCATGTTCGGCGGCTTGACGTCGCGGTGGACGATCTGCTGGTCGTGGACGTACTGCAGCGCCTCGCAGCCGTGGCGGGCGTACTCGATCCCGTCGGCCAGCGGCACACCCGGGTCGCCGTCGCGCTTGAGCAGCGCGCCGAGGTCGGTGCCCGTGACGAGCTCCATGACGATGTAGGCGCCCTCGTCGTCGCTTGCGTGGTCGAGCACCTTCACCAGGCGCGGGTGGCTGAGGCTCGCCAGCAGGCGCGCCTCGATCTCGAAGCGCGCGGCGTGGCGGACGTCGAGCAGGCGCTTGACGGCGACGTCGCCGCCGCTCTCGCGGTCGACGGCGTGGTAGACGGCGCCCATTGCGCCGCTGGAGATCGGGGCGATCACCTTGTAGCGCCCGCCGAGCGTCTGCCCCGCGAACGCGTCGGCCGGCTGCTCGGAACCGGTCATCTAGCCGGTCGCGAGCACGGGCTCGGGCTCGCCGAGCGCGCGCAACATGTCCGCCACCAGCGCGCCGGCGGTGGCCGGGCGCTCGTCGGGCTTCTTGGCCATGCCGAAGGCGATCACGTCATCGAGCGCCACGGGCAGCTCGCGCCGTCGTTCGGAGACGCTCGGCGGCGAGTCCATGACATGCGCATAGGTGATCGCCGCGTCGTTGTCGCGGTGGTAGGGCACGGTGCCGGTCAGCGTCTCGACGGCCAGGCACGCGAGCGCGTAGATGTCGGTCGCGGGGCCGATGCGCACGCCCTCCAGCAGCTCGGGGGCCATGTAGTCGATCGTTCCCAGCACCTGGCCGGGCATCGTCAGCGCGATTCCGCTGGGGTCGCGCGCGAGGCCGAAGTCGGTCAGGTAGACGCGTGGGCCGGGGTCCATGAGGACATTGGCCGGCTTGATGTCGCGATGGACGACGCCGGCCGCGTGCGCGACGTCGAGCGCGCTGGCCACGGCGGCGAGGATCGCGATCGCGTCGTCGACGGCCACCGGGCCGGCCTGGATGGCGTCCTTGAGCGTGCTCTCGGTCAGCTGCGTGGCGATGTACAGCTCCCCGTCGACCTCGCCGGTGCCGTAGATCGGGATGACGTTGGGATGGTTCAGCGACGCGAGCAGCAGGCCCTCGCGCCGGAAGCGCTCGCTGTAGACGGGGTCGATCGCCGCGACGTCGTCGCGCATGACCTTCAGCGCGACGTAGCGCCCCGAGCCGTCGATCGCGCGATACACGACGCCCATGCGCCCTGCCCCCACGATCCCCTCGATCCGGTACTCACCGAGTGTTCGCCGCTCCATAGCGAGATCGCAGGCAGTCTCCCGGCTGGGGCGGCGTCGTGCAAGGCGTGCCCGCCGGAAGTTCGGTTCCCACCGTTGGACCGCCGGTCGGATCGCCCCCGCGCCGCGCGGCCGACTATGCTCGGCGCTCGGATGCCTGAGATTGCCCTCGAGCCGCGGCCGGGCGACTCCGTCGGGCCCTACCGGATCACCCGGGTCATCGGGCGCGGGCGCATGGGGATCGTCTTCGAGGCGGTCGCCGACGGCGGGGAGCCGGTCGCCGTCAAGGTGGTCACCACCGAGCTGACCCAGGACGAGGTCTTCCTGCGGCGCTTCCGGCGCGAGGTCGCGGCCGCGCAGAAGATCCAGCACGCCAACGTCGTCCCGGTGCTCGCGCACGGCGACGAGGGCGGCCTGCCCTACCTCGTGCAGCGGCTGATCCCCGGCGGCTCGCTGGCCGAGCGGATCGCCGCCGAGGGGCGAATGGGCCTGGCATCGACGCTGGGCCTGCTCGCGGGCGCCGCCGCGGGCATCGACGCCCTGCACGCCGGCGGCCTCGTCCATCGCGACATCAAGCCCGCCAACATCCTGCTCGACGGCGAGACGGCCTACGTCTCGGACTTCGGCCTGGCCAAGGACAGCCAGGCCTCGAACCTCACCCGCCCCGGCCAGGCGCTCGGATCGCTGGACTACATGGCGCCCGAGCAGATCCGCGGCGAGGAGGTCAGCCCGGCCACCGACATCTACGCCCTCGGCTGCGTGCTCATGGAGTGCCTGACCGGCCAGCCGCCGTTCGGCGGGCGCCCGAGCATGCGCGTGCTGTTCGCCCACCTGCAGGACCCGCCGCCCGACCTGACCGAGCTGCGCCCCGACCTCCCCGCCGAGGTCGGCCGCGCCGCCGCGCGGGCGATGGAGAAGGAGGCCGTCGACCGGCCCGCGAGCGCCGCGGGCTACGTCGCGGCCGTCGCGCGGGCGTCGGGCGCGTAGCCAAGAAAGTTCAACTCCGCGGCGCCGCGACGGCGGATACAGTCCGCCCGTGACGGCATCCGCACGGAGGCTGATCGTCTACTACGCGATCCTCGGCGCGGTCGCGGTCGTCGTCGTCATCGTCGTCTTCGCCGCGGGGAGCGACAAACAGCCGCAGCCGGCGATCGCCGGGGGCTATGACGTCGCCCCGCCGGCCGCGCGCTGCACCGGGGTCCGGATGGACGTGCGCCAGTCGGGCCAGTTCGTCGGGTTGGAGCAGCCCGACGGCACCGTCATCGCGCGGGTGCGCTTCCGCGACGGGCGGCTGACCGGCACCGTGCACTGCGCCGACGGCTCGGAGCGTGCGATCGTCGCCCGGGCGGGCGGCGGTGCGCTGGCGGGCACGATCGGCGGCGCGCCGCTGCGCGCCGAGCTCAAGCGCGACCCGCCGCCCGCCGGCGCGCTGCGCCCGCGCCCGCCGCCGTCGATCGACGGCACCTACAAGCTCGCGCCGCGCTCGGACTGCCTCGGCGGGGGGTTCGAGCTCGAGAAGGAGGACGGCGCCTACGCGATCAAGGGCGGCGGCGGGCGCCTGACCTACCGCGACGGCCTGATCGCGGGCCGAGTGACCTGCCGGGGCAAGGGCGACAGACCGATCGCCGGCCAGGCGCTCAACCGCAACCTCACGCTGACGCTGCCGGCGGCCGGCGGCGCGCCGGCCGAGAAGCTCGACGCGGCCAAGCAGCGCGACTTCACCGAGACCGTGGCCGCCTTCTTCCTCGCGGTCGTCGTGGTCATGCTCTTCGCGCGCCTCATGGGCGCGGTCGTCGCGCACTTCCATCAGCCGCGCGTGATGGGCGAGGTCCTCGCGGGGATCCTGCTGGGCCCGACCGTCTTCGGCCTGCTCTTCCCCGATCTGCAGCGCGCGCTGTTCCCGTCCGACGTGATCCCGTACATCGGCGTCGCCGCCAACCTCGGGCTGATCTTCTACATGTTCCTGGTCGGGCTCGAGCTCGACCTGTCGCAGCTGCGCGGGCGCTTGGCGCAGACCACCGCGATCTCCAACACCGGCGTGGCGATCCCGATGCTCGTCGGCATCGCGGTCGCGCTGCCCACCTACACGCTGGTCGGCCCGCCCGCGAAGGGCGGCTTCACCGCGTTCGCGCTGTTCATGGGCGTCTCGATGTCGATCACCGCGTTCCCGGTGCTCGCGCGGATCCTCGTCGAGCGGCGCATGCTCAAGCGGCCCGTCGGTGCGCTCGCGCTGGCCAGCGCGGCGATCGACGACGTCAGCGCGTGGTTCCTCATCGCGCTCGCGACCGCCGTGGCCACGTCGGGAGGCGGCTTCGAGGTCGTGCGCACCATCCTGCTGGCCGCCGCGTTCTGCCTGGTCATGGGCGTCGGCGTGCGCCCGCTGGTGGCGCGCGTGTCGCGCGCCTACGACGAGGCCGGGCGCGTGCCGGTCACGTGGATCACCGCGATCTTCGCGGGCGTCCTGCTCGCCGCGTTCACCACCGAGGAGATCGGCATCGCGCTGATCTTCGGCGGCTTCATCGCCGGCGCGATCATGCCGCGCCACGCCGGGCTGACCGAGGACGTGACGCACCGCATGGAGGACTTCGTCGTCCTGCTGCTGCTGCCGCTGTTCTTCGCCTACACGGGCCTGAAGACCAACGTCCTGCTGCTCGATCGCATCGAGCTGCTCGTGCTCACCGTCGTCCTGCTGGTGGTGGCGATCGCCTGCAAGTTCGGCGGCACGGTGCTGGCCGCGCGCGTCACCGGCCTGGGCTGGCGCGAGTCGTCGGTGCTCGGCGCGCTGATGAACACGCGCGGCCTGACCGAGCTGATCGTGCTCAACCTCGCCCTGGAGAAGGGCGTCATCTCCGAGGCGCTGTTCGCCGCGCTCGTGCTGATGGCGCTCGTCACGACGTTCATGGCCGGCCCGGTCCTCAACGTCCTGGACCCGAACAACGACTTCGGCGAGCCGGTCGAGGCCGAGCTCGAGCGCGCGCGCAGCGAGACGGCCGCGATCACGCCGATCCCGATCCCCGAGCAGTCGATCCTCGTCGCCCCGCAGACCGAGGCCGCGCTGACCCAGCTGCTCGCGGTCGCCGAGCCGCTGGCCACCTCCGAGCCGCCGCGCGAGCTGATCGTCGCCCGGCTGATCGAGCCGCCGCGCGGCGCCTCCGTGCGCGGCGGGCTGCAGACCGAGAGCTTCCTGCTCGCCGACGCCGCGCGCGAGGTCGAGCGCGTCCGCGGCGACCTGCTCGCGCGCAACGTCCCGGCCCGTGCGGTCGCCTTCACCTCGGCCGACGCGGGGCGCGACCTGGCCAAGCTCGCCGACCGCGAGGACGTCGACCTCGTGCTGCTCGACGGGCGCCGGCCGCTGCTGGGCGACGGCGTGCCGCGCGGCGACGTCGGCTCGGTCCTGCGCCGCGCGCCCAGCGACGTCGCGGTGCTCGTCGCGCGCGAGGACGCCGCCGTCGCCCCGGGGCCCGACGGGCCGCTCGTGGTCCCCTTCGGCGGCGCCGAGCACGACTGGGCGGCGCTCGAGCTGGGCGCGTGGCTCGCAACGGCCACCGGCGCGCCGCTGAAGCTGCTGGGCGTCGAGGGGCAGGCAGAGGGCGAGGATGCAAGCCGGCTGCTCGCCACGGCCTCGCTGCTCGTGCAGCGCTTCGTCGGCATCGCGGCCGAGCCGGTGCTCGCCGAGCCCGGCCGCGAGGGCATCGTCGGGGCGGCGGCGGGTGCCGGCCTGCTCGTGATCGGGCTCTCCGATCGCTGGCGCGAGGAGGGTCTCGGCCCCGTGCGGCGCGAGATCGCGGGCGCCGCGCCGGCGCCGATCCTCTTCGTGCGCCGCGGCCTGCGCCCGGGCGCCCTGGCCCCGCGCACGGACGTGACGCAGTTCACGTGGTCGCACGTGGGGGCGGGGATGCACTGATCGTCACGTCGTCGCCGCCGAGGCGCGCGCACAGGTCGCGCAGCCGGCGTGCGATCCACGCGGCGTCGTCGCCGGTCGCCACGCGGGTGTGGCAGTAGTCGAGCTTGAGCGGAAGCGCCTCGATGCGCGGCGCAGCGCCGCCCTCGAGGTCGACGAGCCACAGCAGCCCCAGGTCGTTGCGCAGCTCGGGATCGATCGCGTAGTCGTCGACGAAGTCGCCGAGGTCGTAGAGGACGCGCCCGGCGACGCCCTGGAAGACGTGCGCCGAGTGGCCGGCGACGAGCGTCGCGCCCGCCGCGACCAGCGCGGCCGCCGCGGCGCGGATCCCCGGCAGCGGCTCGGCGCGCATGTTCGGGCCCCAGTGCGGGGTGACGAGCGTGACGTCGGCGTCGGGGCCGGGGCGTGCCGCGTCGCGCAGCCAGGCGGGCACGCCCTCGCCGCGCAGCTCGGCGAAGGCGACGCCGGGGCGGTCGGGGGCCGCGGCATAGGCGGCCGGGTGGTCGGTGGCGGCGACGATGCGCACGCCGCGCAGCGTCACCGGGGCGCGGGCGGCCTCGACGTCCGCGCCGGCGCCGACGTGCGCGATCCCGGCGGCGTCGAGGTGCTCGAGCGTGTCGAGCAGCGCGACCGGCCCGTAGTCGAGCGCGTGGTTGTTGGCCAGGGTGACGGCGTCGACGCCGAGCTCGGCCAGCCGCTGCGCGGCGACCGGCGGCGCGCGGAAGAAGAACGGCTTGCGCGGATCGTCGAAGCGCCTGCCGCGCTCGGAGATGCAGCACTCGAGGTTGAGGACGAAGAGATCGGCGCTCGCGGCCGCCTCGGCCACCTCCGGCGCGATCAGCGGCGCGCGCGGATCGTCGTGCAGGTGCTGGGCGACGCCGCGCCCCAGCATCGTGTCGCCGGCGAGCGCGAGGCGGATCAGGCCGGCTCGCCCACCCGCGGTGGCGCCTGGTGCACCCCCGACGGCGCCGGCAGGTTGCGCAGCTCGGCGGGGATCTGGTTGACCGACGAGAACTCGCGCACGAGGCGGATGTCGCCGGGGGCGCGGGTCGGCTCGGCGGCGAGGATCGGCATCGGCTCGATCTCGGGCGGCACCGACCAGCCCGTGATGCGGAACTCGCCGGCGTTCTCGATCCAGCTCAGCGACAGGATCGGCAGGATGACCACCTTCGTCCAGATCGCCAGCGTCCAGCTCAGCCAGAAGAACCACAGCGCGTCGACCGGCTTGAGGCCGACCTCGAGGATCTGGGCGAGCGTGTAGACGATCACGAACTCGCCGACGGCGATCACGAAGGTCAGCCACGGCGGCTGCCACTTGATGACGTAGGGGTAGAAGAAGATGTCGAGGACGACGCCCTGCAGCAGGTAGATCCCGATGACGACGATGAAGCCCTCGTTGCCGGTCAGGATCGACAGAACGGCGCCGAGGATCGCGGGTCCGATGAGGATGAAGGTGCGCGTCTCGATGCGGCCGAGGATGGTTGGGCACATGGTCTTCCGGACCTCCTACGCCAGCTGTTGCGTGCTGCGCACCTGACGCAGCTCCTTCGCGGTCTCGCGGCTGAGCGAGATCTGCATGCCCAGGCGGCCGAGGAACGGCCGCTTGCGCAGGCTCTCGGCGCGCGCGACGTCGGCGACGAAGCGCCGCCCGATGTACTTCAGCCCGGCGATCGTGTCGCCGTGCGGGATCACGTTGTTCGCGGTCAGGCCCATCATGCACAGCCGCGAGTCCTCGCGGTCCAGGCCCGGGACGCCGCAGTTCGTGCGCAGCCTGATGCGCCCGTCCTGGACGGGGATGTCGTAGTGCTCGACCAGGCGGCGCAGGAGCGGCAGGGTCAGGACCGACTTGTTGAAGCCCGTCCCGGCGACGACGCCGGTGACGTCGAGCCACCCCGGGTCCTCGCCGAAGCGGCTGGAGACGTGGACGCGCAGGCCCGCCGGCCCGCGCTCGACCGTGTCGATCTCGCCGAGCAGCTCCTCGAAGCGCCCCTCGGCCCGGCCGCGCTCGATCTTCTCCAGCCAGCTGCGCCGGCGCGGCGTCGTGCCCTTCAGGACGTTGCCCAGGAACTGCACGCGCGCCTCGAAGGGGAGACCGGCGAACGCGTCGATGCCCAGCGACTCGAACAGGCAGCGCGGCACGTTGAGGTCCTGCTCGTCGGGCGCCGGGCTGCGGCGCAGCGCGATGCACTTGGCGCCGACGTCGAGCGCGTTGGCCCACTCGTTGATCGACGCGATGCCGGCGCCCAGCACGATGTAGCGGCCGTCGGGGTGGTAGCTCTTGGCCTGGTAGGCCTGCACGATCCGCGCGTCGATCTCGGGGTCCTCGGCCTTGGCCTTGGCCAGCGTCGCCGGGAACGACAGCGGCCCGTGCCCGAGCGCGAGCATGACGTGCTTCGAGCGCCCGACGAAGTTCGCGTCCTCGTCGTAGAGGACGAAGTGCGCGGGGCTCTCCTCGCGCTGCAGCCAGCCGATGCGCACCGGCACGCGCGAGCCCTCCCAGTTCAGCCGCTTCTGCACGACGCCGGCCTCGGTGAGGATCTCCGAGACGCCGGGGTTGTACTTGCGCCGCGTGGAGCGCGCGAGCGGGGCGAGGCTGCGGTGCGACCACGCGTCGAGCTCGGCGAAGGTCGGCCAGTCGGCGGGCAGGAAGTGCGACTCGGACTCCGAGCGCAGCACGGTCTGGCCGAGGTTGTAGGCGAACTGCTGGTAGGTCCCGACGGCGTTGTCCGACGGCCCGTAGATCGTGATCTCCTCGGGCTTGAAGCCCAGGTAGACGGCCGTCGAGTAGACGATCAGCGACCCGAATCCGTCGCCGACGACGGCGAGCGTGGAGTCGCGCGGCGCGGATGCTGGCACGGCGGCATCCTCTGTGCCCCGCGCCCGCAGGTCAACTCCCCGATCGGCTCGACTCCGCGAACGGCTGGTTTCGGAGGGTGGAGCGCTGGGTGCCGCCCGCTCCGTTCGCCGGCCGCCTTGCGCCGGCTGCTACGTCCGCCTGCCGCAGCGGCGCTGTGCGGCCAGGGCACTGAGGGGGACAGGCCCAACCGCCCGCGCGGGCGCCTGCCGTGGTCCCCATGCACTGTGTCTGCGGATTGGTGCGCGTGTTGCTGCGCAGGGCGTGCGTGTTCTGCAACACGTTGCGGGCGATCTGCGGCGGGCGGTTGCGAACTGTGCGGGTCAAGCGTCGGAAACCGACGCTCATCCGGCCCAGTTCGGGAGGGCGCCTGCGCGGGCGGGGCCGAAGGTGTTACGAAACACGCACGGCCGCGCGGCCCGCGAAACGACCCGCGGCGGTCCGGGCGTGCCGCTGTCAGCTCCGCGAGAACGGCCGGTGGTGCGCCGAGCCGAGGTCGTCGAGAACCCCAACGAGGATCGCCTGCGCGCGCTCGTCGTCGAGGGCGGCTGGCGCGGGCTCCACGGGCTCCCGCTCAGGCTCGGGCTCGGGCTCGCGCGGCGCGGGGTCGGGCTCCGGCTCGGCGATGGCGGCCGGCTCTGCCTCAGGCTCGGCGACGGCGACGGCGACGGCGACGGCGACCGGCTCCGGCTCAGGCTCCGCGGCGGGCGGCTCCGGCTCCGCGGCGAGCGGCTCCGGCTCCGCCTTGGCCTCCGCGACCGCCTCGACCTTCCGCTTGCGCCCGAACAGGCGGGCAAACAAGCCCGTCTTCGGTGCCGGGGCCGCCGGCGGCTCGGGCTCCGAAGGGGGCGGGTCCGGCTCGGCAGCGAGCGGCTCGGGCTCCGCGACCGGCCCCGGCTCCGGCTCCGGCTCGGCTCCGGCTCCGCGCCCGGCTCGGCGGCGAGCGGCTCGGGCTCGACCGCGACGGGCTCCGGCTCCGGCTCCGGCTCGGCGGCGACGGGCTCCGGCTCCGGCTCGACCGCGACGGGCTCCGCCTCATCCGCCAGCTCCGCCGTGATCGTCACCTTCGTACCCCAGCCCGACGGCTCGAGCTGCACCGTGCCGCGTGCGCGGTCGCCCTCCCAGGCGACGGTGGTCTCGGGGTCGAGGCGGGTGATGCGGATCTCGCCGAACTCGCCGAGGTGGCGGGCGAGGGATTCGACGTCGGACAGCTCGGCCCACAGCTCGGGCGGGCTCTTGACGAGGGTCCTCTGGGCGCTTGGCTCTTGCATCGCGTAGGTCATTCGCCGTCGCCCCGGGCCACCCTCCCCGGCCGGCGCGTGGTTACGTCGCCTGCAACGGCGCGCCCGCCGTCCTCCTCGCGGATGACCCGTTCATAGTCACTTCGGAGTATTGACTAGGGTCTGTCGGAGCCCTTAGGTTGCTCCGCAAGCGCGCTCGCCGGCAGGTCACCGGGTGGGCCACGGTCCAGAAACCACATACTTCGACCAAGGGGGGCACCCTTGTCATTCCGGTCCAAGGCGGTGTTTGCCGCCGCGGTAGCCGTGCTTGCAGTCCCTGCGAGCGCGAGCGCCGCAACGAAGACGGTCGCTGCCGGCCCGCCGTTGACCAAGCCACCAGCGGGCTTCGAGAAGGTCAACGCCGACGTGCCGCAGTTCTTCCGCGAAACCACGACGGTCCGGGCGGGCGACACGGTTCGTTGGAAGTTCTTCGGGTTCCACACGGTCTACTTCCCCAAGGCGGGCGGCAAGAACGTCCCCGTCGCCGTGCCCGACCCGACCCGCAAGTACGCCGGCGAGGTCGACCCGGCGGGTCAGGCGTTCTGGTTCAACGGCCAGACCCAGCTCGTCGGCAACCCCCCAGCGGTCTTCCCGCTCGGCGGCAAGGCGGAGGATGGCTCGAAGGCGACCGGCTCGGGCGCGCCCGCGAGCGAGAAGTTCACCTACAAGCTGAAGTTCCCCAAGGTCGGCAGCTACACGTACTACTGCACGATCCACCCGCTGATGAAGGCGCGGGTCAAGGTGCTGCCCAAGCGGTCGCACATCCCGAGTGTGGCCGACGACAAGAAGGCCGTCGCCAAGCAGCTCGCATCAGCGATCGCCGAGCTCAAGCGGAACCTCAAGCGCAAGGACGCTGCCGGCAACGTCGTCGAGATGGGCCGCGACACGCGCAAGTCGACGCTGCTGGGGTTCTATCCGGCCAAGAAGACCGTGCCGGTCGGGACGACGGTCGACTTCCACATGTCGGCGGTGACCAACGAGATCCACACCGTCACCTTCGGCAGCGATGCGGTCCTCGCCAAGGGGGGCTACGCGGAGCAGCTGAACGAGGCGCTGCTCGCGCCGCTGCCGGGTACCGGCCAGAACGGCCCGCCCGTCCTCGGCTTCCCGGGGGCGATTGTCTTCCCGAGCGACCCGGGCCCGCTGACGTTTACCGGCACTGAGCACGGTGGCTTTGTGAGCACGGGCCTCCTCGGTGACAAGCCGTTGTCGCGCGCGTCGAAGGTCACCTTCACCGCACCTGGCACCTACAACTTCATCTGCCTGGTGCATCCCGAGATGAAGGGCCAGATCGTCGTCCAGTGAAACGAGGGGCGATAGCGACGATCGTGCTCGCAGCGATTGGGGCGGTGGCCAGTGCCACCGCCCCAGCCGCGTCTGCAGCCGTTCGCGAGTTCTGGGTCGCGGCCGTCCCCGCGCCGACCTGGAACATGGCGCCCAACGAGCGCGACGCGATCAATGCCATCGACCTCAGCCCGTCGCAGACGGTCTTCCCGACCGTCGTCTACCGGCGCTACACGCCGCATTGGGGCCACCCGGTGCCCAACCAGCCGCAGGGATCGAGCAACCAGGACCTGATCCCGGGCCCGCTGCTGCGCGCGCGAGTTGGCGACCGCCTGCTCGTTCATTTCAAGAACCTCGACACGCTCTACAAGCGCCCGCACTCCATGCACTTCCACGGCGTCCACTACCGCCCGAGCTCGGACGGCGCCTACGTCCCCGGTGTCTCGGGCCGCGACGCGAACGTCAAGCCGGGCCAGAGCTGGACGTACAAGCTGACCGCCGGCTCCGACACGGTCGGCGTGTGGCCCTACCACGACCACTCGCCGTCGATGGACGACTCGATCCTCGGCGGCATGTACGGGATGCTCTCGATCATCGGGCGGGGCGAGCGCCGGCCCGACCGCGAGTTCGAGGTCGTCTTCGCCCCGATGGGCAACTTCCAGACGATCGACGGGCGCGCCTTCGTCGGCAACACGCCGGTCTTCACCTCGATCGTCGGCCAGACGATCCAGTGGGACGTGATGGCGATGGGCTCCGAGCACCACACCTTCCACGTCCACGGGCACCGCTGGGTCACGAAGGGGGGCACGCCGCGCGACACGCAGACGGTCGGCCCGGCCGAGACGTTCCGCATCCGCTGGCGCGAGGAGGATCCCGGCACGTGGCTGTACCACTGCCACGTCGAGAGCCACATGATGGCCGGCATGATCGGCACCTACCACGTCAGGCGCCGATGAGACGCCTGGTCGCGATCGGCGCCGCGCTGGCGGCGCTCGCCGTCCCCGCGGCCGCCTCGGCGATGGACGGCCCGATGCACGGCGCGACGGGGAGCGCGGAGCCCGCCGACGTCTCGATCCTCTTCGGCGCCTTCGACCCGCTGCGCGTCGACGTGCTCGCCGGCGACACGGTGCACTGGAGCAACACGAGCGTGCGCGTGCACACCGTCAACGCCGACGACGGCGCGTGGTCGTCCGCCCGCCTGGTCGTCGACGACGCCTTCAACCGCACCTTCGACACGCCCGGGACGACGACGTACCACTGCATCCTGCACCCGTTCATGCGCGGCGAGGTGGACGTCCATCGCGTCCTGCTCACAGCGCCCACGGAGCCCGGCGCGCCGGGCCGGCCGTACACGCTGCGCGGGCGCGCGGCACTGCCCGCGGGGGAGAGCGTGACGATCGAGGCCGACTCCGGCGCCGGCTTCCAGCAGGCGGGGACGGCGACGGTGGAGACCGACGGCTCATTCACGACCGACATCGTCCCCCGCGCGACGGCGACCTACCGCGCCGTCTCCGGCGACGAGACGAGCCAGTCCGTGCAGCTGCTCGTGCTCGATCGCAAGCTCACCGCGCGGGCGGCGACCCGCGGCCGCCGCGTCACGGTCGACGCCGACGTCGCGCCGGCCTCGATGGGGGCGCCGGTCGTGCTCCAGCTCAAGCTCCCCCAGCACTTCGGCTGGTGGCCGGTCGCGCGCGCCAAGCTCGACCACCACTCGCGGGCGCGCTTCGCGCTGAAGCTCGCCCACCGCTATCCGGCGCGCGTGCTGCTCACGCTCTCCGACGGCGCTACGGCGCTGGCGACGAGCCGGACGCTGCACGTCGGACCGCGCTGAGCACGGCATGATCCCGCGGTGCCCGAGGCCGCGGCTCTCGTCCTCGCTCTGCTCGCCCTCGCAGGCACGCTGGCGGCCGCGGTCGTGCATTCCCGCTGGCCGATCGAGGCCGGCGTGGCGGCCGGCTGCGCCGTCGCGCTCGTGGCGGTCGGCGCGCTCGGCGTCTCCGACGCGCGCGACGCCATCGGCGACCTCGGGCCGACCGTCGGCTTCCTCGCGGCGCTGCTCGTGCTCGCCGAGGGGTGCCGGCGCGAGGGGCTGTTCGAAGCGATGGGCGGCCTCGTCGCGGCCGGCGCGCGCGGCAGCCCGCGGCGCCTGCTCGCGCTCGTGTTCGCGGTGGCCACCGCGGTCACGGCGGTGCTCAGCCTCGACGCCACCGTCGTGCTGCTCACGCCCGTCGTCTTCGCCACGGCGGCGCGGCTGCGCACGAGCCCGCGGCCGCACGTCTATGCGTGCTCGCACCTGGCCAACTCGGCGTCGCTGCTGCTGCCGGTCTCGAACCTCACGAACCTGCTCGCCTTCCACGCCGCCGACCTGTCGTTCACGCGCTTCGCGGCGCTCATGGTCCTGCCGACCGCGGCGGTGCTGGCGGTCGAGTGGACGGTGCTCACGCGCTTCTTCGCCGTCGACCTCGGCCGCCCGCGGCGCGCCGTTGCGCCGGCCGGCGAGCGCCCGGCGCTGCCGCGCTTCGCGCTCGTCGTCGTGGGGCTCACCCTCGCCGGGTTCGGGGTGAGCTCGGCGGTGGGGATCGCGCCGGTGTGGGTGGCGGCCGCGGGCGCGGTGGCGATCAGCGCCCCGGCGCTCGCGCGCCGCGCCGCGACGCCGTGGGGGCTCGCCCTAGCCGCCGAGCCGTCGTTCCTGGTCTTCGTGCTCGGCCTGGGCGTCATCGTGCGCGCGGCCAGCGACAACGGCCTGGGCTCGGCCGCGGAGGCGCTCCTGCCCGGCGGCACCGCGCTGCCCGACCTGCTGCTCGTCGCGCTCGTGAGCGCCGTCCTGGCCAACCTCGTCAACAACCTGCCGGCGACGCTGATCCTCGTGCCGGTCGCCGCGCCGGCGGGCGCGGCCGCGGTGCTCGCCGTGCTCATCGGCGTCAACGTCGGCCCGAACCTGACCTATGTCGGCTCGCTGGCCACGCTGCTGTGGCGCCGCGTCCTGCACGTCGAGGACCACAGCGTCGAGCTCGGCGAGTTCGTCCGCCTCGGCGCGCTCACGGTGCCCGCGGGGCTCGTGGCGGCGACGGTGCTCCTATGGTTCAGCGCGAAGGTGCTGATCTGACCATGCGCGCGCTCGTCTGGATCGTCGAGGACACCTGGGAGGCCACGGTCGCCGAGGCGGCGGCGCTCCTGCCCGCCGACGCCGAGGTCACGCTGCTGCACGTCGCCCCCGCCGACGTCGAGACGCTGGCCGCCGGCGCGCGCCACGGCCTGCTCGGGCGCGCGCGCCACCATCCGCCGCCCGGCCCGCCGCCACCCGCGCCGCTGCGCGAGATCTCCGACGAGGCCGCGGCGGCGCTGCTGGCCGAGGCGCGCACGCGGCTCGGTCGCGACGCGAGCACCGACAGCCGGCGCGGGCGCGTCGAGCGCGAGGTCGTCGCTGCCGCCGCCGGCGCCGACCTGCTCGTGCTCGCGCGCGACGGCGACCACTCGCGCGCTGGCCCGCACAGCCTCGGCCCGGCCGCGCGCTTCGTCGTCGACCACGCGCCGTGCCGGGTGCTGCTGGTGTGGCCGGACGCGCCGCCTACGGCTTGACGACCATCAGGAAGACGGCGATCAGCACGAGCGCCGCCGCGACCATCGCCACGCGCGCGACCTGTCGGGCGAGCGCGTCGTACTCGGGCCCCGGGCCGGCCTCGGCGAGCTCGGCCAGGCGCAGCTGGCGCGGGATGAAGTAGCCGCCGGTGATTCCCAGGAGCACGATCAGGATGAGCAGCGGGATCCCGACCCACGACTTGTCCCAGTACGACCGGTCGCTCGCCAGGTAGATGCCGGCCAGGAGCGCCAGCGTGCCGGCCGGGGTGACCACGAGCCGCGCGACCCGCGCCTGCGCGCGATGGGCGGCGGCGTCGCCGCGCGGGACGAGCAGCGGGTAGGCGAACCAGATCCCGAAGGCGGCGATGACCGCCATGACATGGATGGCGACGACGACGTCGTAGAGCTGGACGGCCAGGGGCATTCGCGCCCAAGCCTACGCATCCTGACCTTCCGGCCTATCGACCGCGCTCGCGCGCCGCCGTAGGCTGACGGGCTCGATGCGATCGCCGCAGCACGACAGCCCGCCGGTCTCCAGCCGCGTGCCGGCGGTTGCGCTGGGCGCGGCGCTCGCGCTGGGCTTCGCGGGGCGCGTCGCCGTACATGCCGCCGATCGGCTGCCCCACGGCGAGCTGCTGGTCCCCACCGGTCGCGCGGCGGTCGCGCTCGGCGGCCCGTGGCTGGCGGCCGCATGGGCGATCGGCGCGCTGACGCGCTCGCGCAGGCGCGGCGCGATCTTCGGCGGGGCGGCCCTCGGCGTCGGCACCGCCGCCTGGTACGTGCTCACCGTCGTGGCCGACGGCCGCGCGGCCCTGGACTACGCGCTGCCCGTCGCGGGGGCGTGGATGCCGGTCGCGCTCGGCGCCGGAGCGCTCTTCGGCTTCGCCGGCGCAGCGTGGAGCGACGGCACGCCACGCGAGCGGGCGGCGAGCGTCGCGGCGCTGGCCGGTGCGCTCGCGGGCGAGGCGCTGCTGCTCGCCGGCCAATGGTCGGGCCGCGCCGCCGAGCGAGTGCTGAGCGTCGAGTTCGCGACCGCGATCGGGCTGCTGCTGCTCGCACGCCGGCGCGCGAACCTCTCCCTCACGCTCGCGGTCTTCGCGCTCGCGGCGGTGGCCTGTGCCGGCGCCGAGGACGGCGTGCGCCACGTGCTGCACCTGGTCGGCTGGAACGGGCCGACGCTGGGGCGGTAGGTCGTCCGCTTGGCGTCTTGCGGCGCTGCGCGGCCGGGACACTGAGGGGAGAAGCCGTTGCGGTCCCGCCGACGTCGCGTCGTGCCCCATTGTGCGCGGCTCCTCCGGGGGTGCTCACGCGAACCGCCTGCGATTGTTGCCGGTTTCCGGCAGTCATCGCAGGCGGTTCGAAGGGGCCTCGCGCAACGTGTTACGAAACACGCGCGCCCTGCACCAACACGCGCGCACCTCTGCGCAGCCGCCCGCGACCAGGCACGACCCACGGCGGCGCGACCACAGCGGCTTCTCCCTCAGTGCCCCGGCAGCAGAACGCCGCAAGCGACGCGCGGACGCTCCGCTCAGGGCGCGCGCTCGGCGAACCGCGCCAGCCCGTCGTCGGGGATCGGCTCCCAGGGCGCGGCGTAGGCGACGAACTGGTGCGCGCTCGGGCGCACGCCGGGATCGCCGTCGAAGGCGCCGAGTCGCACCGCGCGGACGTCGCCGCTGTCGGGATCCGAGGCGAAGAGCGCCGAGCCGCAGTCACTGCAGAAGACCTTCAGCCAGCCGCCCTCGGGCGCCCACATGCGCAGGCGGTCCTCGCCGCGCACGACGCGCACCGAGCCCGGCTGCACGCGCGCGGTGGCGGCGGCCGCGGTCCCCGTGCGCCGCTGGCAGCGGGTGCAGTGGCAGTACACGGCACCCGTCGGGGCCGCATCGACCTCGAAGCGCACGGCGCCACAGCCGCAGCCGCCGGTGAGCGGCAGGCTCACGATCGGCCCTCGCGCTCGCGGTCCTCGCTGCGCCCGATCACCCAGAACGCGGCCGACACGCCGACGACCGAGCCGACGCCGGCGATGAACAGCCCGGCGGCCAGGAGCGCAACGCGCCCTCCGGCGGCCGCGGCGACGGCGATGCCGATCGCGATCAGCACGAAGGACGCGACGAAGCCGCGCATCGCCGGCCGCCTAGAAGCTCGGCGTGTAGGCGCCGAACACGTCCTTCATGGCGCCGCACACCTCGCCCATCGAGCAGCGGTCGCGCAGCGCCTCCTTGATCGCCGGCAGCAGGTTGCCGGTCCCGCGGGCGACCTCGCGCAGCTCCTCGAGCCGCTGCTCGGCCAGCGCCTGGTCGCGATCGGCCTTGAACGCCTTCAGCCGCTCGACCTGCTCGCGCTCGGACTCGGGGTCGACGCGCAGCAGGTCCGGGACCTCGACCTCGCTCTCCTCGACGTAGCGGTTGACGCCGACCACGACGTCCTGCTCGATGCGGTAGCGCTCCTGGTAGCCCCAGGCCGACTCGTCGATCTCGCCGGTGATGAACTCGATCGCGTTGACCGATCCGCCGAGCTCGTCGACCTTGGCGATCAGCTCGCCGGCGCGCGCCTCGATCTCGTCGGTCAGCGCCTCGACGTAGTAGGAGCCGGCGAACGGGTCGACGGTGTCGGTGGCGCCCGACTCGTGCGCGAGGATCTGCTGCGTGCGCAGCGCGATCTTCGCCGCGCGCTCGCTGGGCAGCGCCAGCGCCTCGTCGAAGCCGTTGGTGTGCAGCGACTGCGTGCCGCCGGCGACGGCGGCGAAGCCCTGCAGCGCGACCCGCACGACGTTGTTCTCCGGCTGCTGGGCGGTCAGGGTCACGCCGCCGGTCTGCGTGTGGAAGCGCAGCTTCAGCGAGCGCTCGTCCTTCGCGCCGAAGCGCTCGCGCATGATCGTCGCCCACATCCGCCGCGCGGCGCGGAACTTCGCGACCTCCTGGAAGACGTTGTTGTGGCAGTTGAAGAAGAAGGCCAGGCGCGGCGCGAACTCGTCGACCGCCAGGCCGGCGTCGATGGCCGCCTGCACGTAGGCGATGCCGCTGCACAGCGTGAAGGCGACCTCCTGGACGGCCGAGCACCCCTTCTCGCGGAAGTGGTAGCCCGAGATCGAGACCGTGTTCCACTTGGGCACGTTGTCGCGGCAGTAGGCGAACAGGTCCGTCGTCAGCCGCATCGTCGGCCCCGGCGGGTAGATGTAGTTGCCGCGCGCGATGTACTCCTTGAGCACGTCGTTCTGCGTCGTGCCGCGCAGCTTCTCGGAGGGCACGCCCTGCTCCTCGCCGACGAGCTCGTAGAGCAGCAGCAGCACCGCGGCGGGCGCGTTGATCGTCATCGACGTCGACACCTGGTCGAGCGGGATCTGGTCGAACGCCGTGCGCATGTCGTCGATCGTGTCGATCGCGACGCCGGTGCGGCCGACCTCGCCCAGGCAGCGCGGGTTGTCGGAGTCCAGGCCGAGCTGGGTGGGCAGGTCGAAGGCCATCGACAGCCCCGTCGAGCCGTGGGCGAGCAGGTAGCGGTAGCGCTCGTTGGACTCCTTGGCCGAGGCGTAGCCGGCGTACTGGCGCATCGTCCACGGCTGCTTGCGGTACATCTCGGGATGCACGCCACGCGTGTAGGGGAAGGCGCCCGGCTCGCCCAGGCGCAGGTCCGACGGCAGGTCGTCCTCGGTGTAGAGCGGCTTGACCTCGATGCCCGAGTCGGTGAAGCGGCGCGGGTCGTCGGGCCCCACGATCGGGGCGACGGTGAGGCGTTCCTCGGTGGCCATGGCCCCAAGGCTAGTGGTCCCGTCCGCGAGTGCGACGCATTCCGGCTGGCCCGGCCCGTGTCTGCCGGCACCCGGCAGGCGCACACGTGCCACCAGCACGCGAGCGCCTGCCGTGCACCGGCAGACCCGACCCGGGCAACGCCGGGTTATGCGCCGCACTCACGAACGGAACCACTAGGTCACGAGCACCTGCGCGAAGCCGCTCCTGCTCGGTGCCGAGTCGCGCGAGCCGAGGTACTCCGCGCGTACGCGCCAGCGTCCGACCGACGTCGCGCCGAGCGCGAAGCTCCCGTGCCCGCCGGCCACGTGGACGTCGACCGTGCGCACGTACTGCCAGCCGAACTCGGGGTCCAGGCGCTCGACGGTGACCCGCGCGGTCCCGGCCACCCCCGGGTCCACGCGCACCGTGCCGCCGCCGCCGGACACCGACACGCGCGTGGAGGTGATCGTCCGCGACGAGCGCAGCAGGACATAGCGCGTGTCGACGCCGGCATCAGCCGTCACGGAGACGAAGTAGCGCCCCGGCCGCACCCGCCGGTCGATCTCGCCGCCGTCGGAGCTGTCGACGACGTGGCCGCGGTCGTTGCGCAGGCGCAGCGTGAGGTCCTCATTCGATCCGCTGATCGCCAGCTTGAGCTGCGAGCGCTTGGTGACCGTGAAGCGGTAGAGGTCGACGCGGTCCACGCCCGAGCCGCGCAGCGCGCCGTGGGCGTGCGCGTGGTTGGCCAGCGGCAGGCCGGGCGCGGTGTCGCTGGCGTCGGCCGGCGCGAGCTGCAGGTGGAAGCGCTGGGGCCCGCGGGCGAACGACGGGGCCACGACGCGCAGCGGGTAGCGCCCGCTCTCGCCCCGCCCCGGCGTGAACAGCGTGTAGGCGTCGCAGCCGAAGCTGCGCACCGGCTCGGCGTCGAAGTCGCGCGTGCCGGGCGCGTAGACGTCGAGGCGCGCGCGGCAGGTGGCGTCCTCGTCGTCGCCGGCCGGCACGAAGTTGATGCGGTACGTCGTGCCGGCGCGCATGCGGTACGAGAAGGCGTCGGCGGGCTTGAGCACGCGGTCGAGCGTGTCGGTGGCCCCGCGGCGGCCGAGCAGCCGGCCCGGCGGGCGCACCTCGGGGGCGGCCGCATCGAAGACGAGCTTGAAGGTGCCGGCCACCGAGCCCGTGCGCTGGGCGACGCGCACGAGGTAGGCCTGACCGGCCTTCACCGCGACGGTCACCGACGCCCCGCCCTTGGCGTCGGTCACGTCGGAGTCCTCGCGGCTGAGCTGCGAGCGCTGCTGCAGGTAGGCGTCGAGCGTGGCGTCGAGGTCGCCGGCGGCGGTGAGGGTGACGGTCAGCCGGCCGTCGGTGGCGGCCACGTAGCGATACCAGACCGAGTTGCCGTTGCAGAAGCACGGCGAGCGCGGCTCGGTCGCCTCGGTCGTCGCGTCGACCGTCGTGCCGTTCTGCGTGCTCGGCAGCGCCGCGATCGCGGTTGCCGCGGCGCGCGCGTCGTTGGGTGGCGGCGCCGCCGACGCGGGCGCCGCGACGGCGAGCAGCAGGGCGAGGAGGGGGGCGGCGGCGAGCGTGGGACGGCGCATGCAGCGGATCAAACAACCGCCCGCGGACGCTCAGCAGATCGTCACGGTGGTGCGGATCGACTTCTCGACGCGGCGGATCCGCGATCCTTCCGGACATGGGGGTCCATGTGACCGGTGTCAGCGAGCTCGTCCTCGAGGTCGTCGACCTCGAGGCATCCGAGCGCTTCTACGCGGGCGTGCTCGGCCTGCCCGTGGTCGAGCGATGGCCCGAGCGCGAGGCGATCTGGGTCATGGCCGGCGACCGCACGCGGATCGGGCTCTGGCGCCCGCAGGTCGGCCTGCACGGCGGGCGCGGCGGGATCCACGTGCACTTCGCCATGCACATCCCCGCCGACCGCTACGACGCCGCGGTCGAGCGCCTGCGCGGCGAGGGCCAGCAGGTCATCGAGCAGGCGTTCACCAACCGCGGTCGCGCGGTCTACGTCGACGACCCCGACGGCAACGTCGTCGAGCTATGGACCTGGGACGTCGGCGAGCACCTGAGCGAGCGGCCTACTTCAGACGGATCGTGACGATCTTGGCGGCGCGGTTGCGCGCCTGGTCGTAGACGGTCACGCGCAGGCGGATCCGCTGGCCCCGGCGCAGGTGCGAGCGGTAGCGCTTGGACGGCTTGAGCGTCAGCTTCTTCTTGGCGACGAAGCGCGACGAGCGCGTCGCGAGCAGCAGATCGCCGACCGCGGCCTTCGAGAACGACTTGACCGAGCGCACGCGCCCGAGCAGCTCCGCGGTCAGCGTGTTCTGAACGGTCTTGTCGCTCGAGAAGACCGTGAACGTCGCGCCGCGGCGGCGGAACGTCCGCAGCTTCATCGTCTTGCCGTAGGTGACGCCGATCTTCGGCGCCGTCTGGTCGGGGCCGGGCGACACCGGGATCTGCGTGATCGACAGGCCCGCGCAGCCGCTGACCAGGTCGATGCTGTCGGCGGACGCGGAGTCCGATCCCTCCCCGCCGCAGGCGATGCGGTCGAGCGTCTGGTCGACCGCGCTGATCGTGTCGTTGCCGGCCCCGCCGTAGAGGATGTCGCTGCCCGCGGCGCCGGTGATCGCGTCGTCGCCGTCGAGGCCCTGGATGACGTTCGCGCCGGCGTCGCCGACGAGCGTGTCGTTCTTGGCCGTGCCGGCCAGGTCCTCGACGTTCGACAGCGTGTCGTTCTCGCCGGGCGCACCGGCGCCGGTCGCGCCGCCGCCCGACAGGGTGACGCTGACCCCGCTGGCCGCGGCGACCCCGCGGTCGCCGTAGGAGACGGTGTCGAAGCCGTCGCCGCCGTCGAGGAGGTCCGCGCCGAAGTCACCGACGAGGGTGTCGTTGCCGGCCTCGCCGTGCAGGTCGTCGTTGCCCGAGCTGCCGGTGAGGCCGTCGTCGCCGGGGCCGCCGTAGAGGTGGTTGGGGGCGCCGTCGTCGATCGAGTCGGCGATCGAGTCGTTGCCGCCGCGCCCGTAGACGGTGTCCTCGTCGCCCGCGCCGTCGAGGGCGTCGTTGCCGCCGTCGGAGCCCGTGAGCGTGTCCTTGCCCGGGCCGCCGCTGATGTTCGTTTCGACGACGAAGTCGACGGTGGCCGCGTCGTCGAGGTTGTCGAGCGTCGCGGTGACGTGCAGCGTCGTGAAGGTGGCCGCGCCGTCCGCGCAGGTCACCGCGTGGGTGTCGCCGGTGACCGCGGCGCAGCCGGCGCCGGGGGTGAGCACGGCCGCCGTCGGGTCGCGCACGACGATGTTGGCACCCTCGTGCGTGAAGGTCGGCTGGTTGGTCTCGTTCGCTGCTGCGGTGTAGACGATCGTGCGCGTCGGCGCGGAGTCGCTCGTCGCGACGGTCGCCGCCGACGCGATCCCTGGCGTGCATGCAGCGGCGACACCCACCGCCGCAACGGTCGCGAGTTCCTTTCGCAACGGACTCCCCCTGTCTCGAAATGCTGGACCCTGCGGCGGAAGAGGTTAGGCGAGCAGATGGCCGGCGATCAACTCGGTGATCGCCTGCGGCTGCTCGACCGTGGCGAGGTGCGCGGCGTCCTCGATCAGGGCGAAGCGCGCGCCCGGGACCGAAGCCGCGATCCGCTCGCCGTGTTCGGGCGGCGTGGCCGGATCCTCGGCGGCCGCGACGACGAGCGTCGGCGCCCGGATCGCGCCTAGCCGATCGAGCAGGTCCATGTGCTCGATGGCCGCGCAGCAGCCGGCGTAGCCCTCGGCCGGCGTGGCCACGAGCATCGCCCGCACCTGGGCGGTGATCTCCGGCTCGCGCTCCATGAAGCCCTCGGTCAGCCAGCGCCCGATGCCGGCGTCGGCGATCGCCTCGACGCCGTGCGCGCGAACCGTGGCGGCGCGCTCGGCCCACATCGACGGCGGGCCGAGCTTGGCGGAGGTGCAGCACAGCACGAGGCGGTCGATGCGCTCGGGCGCGTTGATCGCCAGCCACATGCCGACCATCCCGCCGAGCGACAGGCCGCACCAGTGCACGCGCTCGGCGCCGATGCGGTCGAGCAGCGCGAGCGCGTCGGCGCCGAGATCGTCCAGCTCGTAGGGGCCGGGCGGCACCGGCGAGCGGCCGTGGCCGCGGTGGTCGTAGCGCACGACGCGCAGGCGCTCGGTGAGCGTCGGCAGCTGGCGGTACCACATCGCCGGCGTGCTGCCCAGCGAGTTGGAGAGCACGAGCGCCGGCACGCCCGGCGGGCCGCTGACGTCGTAGTGGACCTCGACCGCGCTCACACGTGGCCTCCGCTCGCCATCCGGGCTCGCCTCACTGGAGGCCGCGTGAGTCATCCGGCTCTCGCCCTCCCATGCGCCTCCAGGGCGCGGTCGATCAGCGCGTCGGTGGCGCCGAGGTAGGTCGCCGGGTCCAGCAGGCGGTCGACGTCCTCGGAGGGGAGGTGCTCGCGCGCCGCCAGCGCGAGCGGACGCCCCTCGGCCAGCGCGGCGCGCACGATCTCGTCGCCCGCCGGGCGCCCGATCGCCGCGGCCACCCGCTCGGCCAGCAGCGCGTCGTCGAGGTTCGCGCGCATGCGCTCGGGGTCGACCTCGAGGTCGGCCAGGCAGTCGCGCAGCCACGCGGCGGCCGAGCCGGTCGCGATCAGCAGCCCGCGCAGCGGGGCCCACTCGGCGTGCCACGCGCCGGCTGCGCGCTCGTGCTCGTGCTCCATGGCCGCCAGCAGCGTGGCCACGAGCCCGGGCGCCTGGCGCGCGCTCGCGCGCGCGGAGATCGCCGCCACCGGGTTGCGCTTGTGGGGCATCGTCGACGAGCCGCCGCGATCGCCGCCCTCGCGCACCTCGCCGACCTCGGTCTGCGACAGCAGCACGACGTCGCCCGCGACCTTGGCCACCGCGCCGCAGGCCTCGCCGAGCGCGCCGGCGAGCTCGGCGATGCGCGTGCGCGCCGTGTGCCACGGGACGACCGGCTCGGCGAGCCCGAGCTCGCTCGCGAAGCGCGCCAGCACGTCGAGCGCGGCGTCGCCGACCGCCGCCAGCGTGCCCGCGGCGCCGCCGAGCTGCGCGGCCAGGCGCGCGTCGCGGACCGCGCGCAGGCGCTCGGCGCTCTCGTCGAGCGCGACGAGCCAGCCGGCCGCCTTCAGCCCGAAGGTGATCGGCACGGCCTGCTGCAGCAGCGTGCGTCCGGCCATCACCGTCGCGCGGTGCTCGCCGGCCAGGCGCGCCGCGGCGTCCGCGGCGCCGGTGAGGTCCTCGAGCACGGCGTCGACCGCGCGCCGTGCCACGAGCATCGCGGCGGAATCGACGATGTCCTGGCTCGTGGCCCCGCGGTGCACGTCGGCCGCCGCCTCGCCGCCGACCTGCGCGCGCAGCGCCTCGACGAGCGGCGCGGCCGGGTTGCCGACCTCGGCGGCCGCCTCGCCGAGCGCGGCGATGTCGTAGCGCTCGGCTCGGCAGGCGGCGGCAATCGCGTCGGCGTGCTCGGCCGGGATGACGCCGGCCGCCGCCTGCGCGCGCGCCAGCGCGGCCTCGACGTCGAGCAGCGCCTGCAGCCATGCCCCGTCGTCGACCGCCGCGCGGGCGCCCCCGCGGGCGAGGACCCCGTCGAAGAGCCCCATCAGCCGCCGGCGTCGGCCTCGGCGAGCACGCGCTGGGCGACGGCGAACGCGCTGTTGGCCGCCGGCACCCCGGCGTAGATCGCGCCGTGCAGGAGCACCTCGCCGATCTCGTCGGGCGTCAGGCCGTTACGCAGCGCGGCGCGCACGTGCATGCCGAGCTCCTCCTCGGCGCGCAGCGTCATCAGCGCGGTGAGGGTGATCGCGCTGCGCATGCGCCGGTCGATCCCCGGGCGCGTCCACACCTCGCCCCACGCGCAGCGGGTGATGAAGTCCTGGAAGGCGGCGGTGAAGTCGGTCGTGCGCGCCTGCGCGCGGTCGACGTGCTCGTCGCCGAGCACCTCGCGGCGCACCTCCATGCCCGCCGCGTGGCGCGCGTCGTCAGACGGCGAAGAAGACGGTCTCATTCGGCCCCTGGAGGTGGATGGCGTGCTCGTAGCCGTCGCCGGTCGGCGCCGCGATCAGCGTGGCGCGCTGATCGTCGTCGAGGCCGCCGAGCACCGGGTCCGCGGCGTTGGCCTCGGCCTCGTCGCCGAAGTACAGGCGCGTGACGACGTGGTGCAGCAGGCCGCGGGCGAAGACCATCAGGTCGAGGTGGGGGGCCTGCATGGCGCCGTCGGGGCCGGGCACCGGGCCGGGCTTGAGCGTGAGGATCGCCCAGCGTCCCTCGGCGTCGGTGCCCGAGCGCCCGAAGCCGCGGAAGTCGGGGCCGGCCGGCGGATCGGCCTGCCAGCTTTCGACGAGCGCGTCGGGGATCGGCTCGCCGTCGCCGTCGATGACGCGGCCGCGCACCCAGATGGCGCCGGCGGTCCCGTCGGGCACGATGTACGGGCCGGCGCCGTAGGGCAGCTCGATCGCGAAGAACGGGCCGACGGTCTGCGACGGAGTGACGCTCACTCCTGCTCCATCGGCGTCGCGCCGGGGCCGCGCAGGACGATGTCGAACTCGTAGGCCAGCGCCCACTCGGGCACCGTGCGCTCGAGATCGAAGCGGCAGATCATGCGCTCGCGCGCAGCCGGGTCGCTCACCGAGTTGTAGATCGGGTCCTGGAAGAAGAGCGGGTCGCCGGGGAAGTACATCTGGGTGACCAGGCGCTGCACGAACGCGCGCCCGAAGACCGAGAAGTGGATGTGCGCCGGGCGCCAGGCGTTGTGGTGGTTGCCCCACGGGTAGGCGCCGGGCTTGACCGTGATGAAGCGAAAGCGCCCCTCGGCGTCGGTCAGGCAGCGCCCGCCGCCGGAGAAGTTGGGGTCGAGCGGCGCGGGATGCTGGTCGCCCGCGTGGCGGTAGCGCCCGGCGGCGTTGGCCTGCCACACCTCGATCAGCGTGCCGGGCACCGGCCGGCCGCCGTCCTCCAGGACGCGCCCGTAGACGATGATGCGCTCGCCCAGCGGCTCGCCGCCGTGCTGGCGGGTGAGGTCGGCGTCGCCTTCGGCGACCCGATCGGAGCCGAAGACCGGCGCGGTCAGCTCGGTGAGCATCTGCGCCATCGGCACGAACGGGCGCGAGGGCGCGCGCAGGCGCGTCGACCGGTAGTCCGGATACGCGAGTGGCGGATGGGTTCCCTCGTCGGCCGGCCGGAAGGCGGCAACGACGAGGCCCGAGTCACGACGGACCGTGTCAGACATGAAGTGACCCACATCCTCGCATGATCAGGGTCCCTGACGTGGCCGGATCGAGATCTGCAAGCCTTCTTGTCAGATGATCGTTCACGTCCGCCTCTTCGCCGCATTGCGCGAGCGCGCCGGCAGCGACCGGCTCGAGCTCGACCTGCCCGAAGGCGCGCGCGTGGCCGATGCGCTGGCCGCCGTCGGCGACCTGGCGCGCGACCTGCCGCTCGTGCTCGCGGTCAACCGCGAGTACGCCCCCGACGATCAGGCCCTGCAGGCCGGCGACGAGCTGGCGCTGATCCCGCCGGTCTCCGGCGGCGCCGCGACCGCCCCGCACGTCGCGGTGCGCAGCGAGCCGCTGTCGCTCGACGCGCTCGCCGCCGCGGTGCGCGACCCGCGTGCCGGCGCGGTCGTCACCTTCAGCGGCGTCACGCGCGAGGTCGAGCACCTCGACTACGAGGCCTACGCCGAGATGGCCGCCGAGCAGATCGAGGCGATCGTCGCGGCGGCCATCGAGCGCCACGGGCTGTGCGCGGCGGCCGCCGAGCACCGCATCGGGCGCGTCCCGCGCTCGGAGGCGTCGGTCATCGTGGCCGCCAGCGCACCGCATCGCGGCGCCGCCTTCGACGGCGCGCGGGAGATCATCGACGAGATCAAGCGCCGCGCGCCGATCTGGAAGCGCGAAGAGGGCGAGTGGGTGGCCGGCGAGCGGCCGCCCACGCAAACCTAGCCGGGCTCGCTGCCGTTGGGGTGCGAGTAGTCCTCGGGGCCGGGGGCGTCGTCGCGCACCAGGAAGGTCACGCGGCCCTCGTCGACCTGGGCGTCGAGCACCTTGTCGTCGAGGAAGCCCGCGACATGCGGCTCGAGGTAGACGGTGGCGCCGTCGTCGTCGATCTTCTCGTCCTCGGGCTCGGGCTCTTCGACGAGCGAGAGCTCGAGCGCGGTGCCCTCGGGCGTCTCGGGCCCGGGGGCGATGCGGATACCTGTCGCCTCCGGGTCCTCGGTCTGGGCGCTGAGCTGGCGGATCGCCTCGGAGGCGATCGGAGTGAGGGTGAGCATCATTTGGCGCTACCCACGCACCGCCTGTCCAAACGCGGTCGGTCGCGCAATCAACGGCCGAGCCGGGCGCGCAGCCCCTCGCGCACGCGCGGCCACTCGTCGTCGAGCACGGAGTACCACGCGGTGTCGCGCACGCCGAGCCCGGGGATGATGCGGTGCTTGCGGTGGACGCCCTCGAACGTCGCGCCCATGCGCTCCATCGCTCCGCGCGAGCGTGCGTTGGCCGCGTGGGTCTTCAGCTCCACGCGGATGCAGCCGAGCGCCTCGAAGGCGTGGCCGAGCCCGAGCAGCTTGGCCTCGACGTTGGCGCCGGTCTTCCACGCGGCCGGCGCCAGCCAGGTCGAGCCGATCTCCAGGCCCCGGTCGGCGGGGCGCAGCGCCATGTAGCGCGTCATGCCGATCGGGCGGCCGTCGCGTGCGTCGACCGTCGCGAAGGCGAGCTCGGTGCACGCGGCCGTCGCCGCGCGAGCCGCGTCGAGGTAGTCCTGGAACTCCTCGCGCGTGCGCGGGGCGGGCATGACCCACTCCCAGATCTCGGGGGCGCGGGCGGCCTCCCAGAGGCCGTCGTCGTGATCGGCCGTCAGCGGCTCGAGCCGCACGACCCGGCCGGCGAGGACGGGCGCGAGCGGATCGGGCCAGTCCGTCAGAGCGCGCCTCCGGCGGCCGGCGGCGCGGTCGGGTCGGTGCCCGCCTCGCCCGGCTGCTCGCGCGCGAGGTAGTCCTCGACGAACATCGGGTTCTCGCGCGAGCGCTCGACCACGCGCAGCAGGTCGGACATCGTCGCGACCTCCTCGACCTGCTCCTTGAGGAACCAGAGCGTGAACTGCTCGGAGAGGTAGTCGCCCTCCTCGCGGGCGACCTTCGCGAGGTCCTCGATCTGGTCGGACACGCGGCGCTCCTGCTCGAGGGCCAGCTCCACGGGCTCGGTGATGTCGCCGAAGCTCGTGCGCGGCGCCTCGACGCCGGGGATCGTCGCGTCCACGCCGGCGTCGAGCAGGTACCGGACCATCATCATCGCGTGGTTGCGCTCCTCGAGCGCCTGCGCGTAGAAGAAGGCGGCCAGCCGCGGCAGGGTCTCGGCGTCGTAGTGCACCGCGACTGCCACGTACTGCTGATGGGCGCCGAACTCGTTGGCGATCTGCTGGTTGAGGCGTTCGACGAACGCGGTGGCAGGCATGGGGCGGCACGCTAGCCGAGTGCGCGACAACGTACCCTTCACACCCATGCCCACCTGTCTCGTCACCGGTGGCGCCGGCTTTCTGGGCTCCCACCTGTGCGACGAGCTCCTCCGCCGGGGCCACCGGGTCATCTGCGTCGACAACCTCGAGACGGGGTCGCTGGCCAACATCGAGCACATCCGCGGACCCGAGTTCCGCTTCGAGCACGTCGACATCATCGAGCCGTACTTCATCGACGAGCCGATCGACGTCGTCTACCACGCCGCGTCCCCGGCGTCGCCCATCGACTACCTGCGCCTGCCGCTGCACACCCTGAAGGTGGGCTCGCAAGGCACGCACCACACCCTGGGGCTGGCCAAGCACCATCGCGCGCGCTTCCTGCTGTTCTCCACCAGCGAGGTCTACGGCGACCCGGAGATCCACCCGCAGCCCGAGAGCTACTGGGGCAACGTCAACCCGATCGGGCCGCGCGGCGTCTACGACGAGGCCAAGCGCTACGCCGAGGCCCTGACGATGGCCTACCACCGCCAGCAGGGCGTCAACACGGGGATCGTGCGGATCTTCAACTCGTACGGCGCGCGGATGAGGGCCCACGACGGCCGCGCGATCCCGACCTTCCTGCGCCAGGCGCTGACCAACCGCCCGCTGACGATCTTCGGCGACGGCTCCCAGACGCGCAGCTTCTGCTACGTCGCCGACCTGATCTCCGGCATCATCGCCCTGGCCGAGTCCGGCGAGCACGACCCGGTCAACCTCGGCAACCCCGACGAGTACACGCTGCTGCAGCTGGCCGAGGCGGTCCTCGAGGTCACCGAGTCGAGCTCCGAGATCGTCTACGAGGCGCTCCCCGTCGATGATCCGAAAGTGCGCCAGCCCGACATCGCGCGCGCCCGCGAGCTGCTCGGCTGGGAGCCGGTCGTGTCGCTGCACGAAGGCCTGCGTCGCACCATCGACCAGGCCGGAGTTGACATGCTCGTGGGCGCACCGCGGTAGAAACCCGCCGATCCGTGACCTTCCGCGCGACATCCGGGCCTGTTGGCCGTTAGGAGTCAGGAGATGGCGACGACGCGCGGCGTGAGCGAGGCACCGGACCGGGCCTCGCCGACGTCCCCTGCGCCGCCGCCGCCGTTCGCCGAGCGCGACGTGCGCCGCAAGCGCCCGCCCGCGCTGTCCTTCCTGCTGCGGATGGACACGCTGCGCCGCGTGGCGCGCGGCGCGTCGCTGCTCGCGCTGGACTTCGCGGCGATCTTCCTGGCGATCGTCACCGCCCTCGGGCTCAAGGCCGCCGCCCGCGACGCCCTGGACCTGTCGGTCGCCGTCCACCAGGCCAAGGACTACGTGTGGTTCGCCTTCCTGGTCACCGCGCTGCTGTTCGCCAAGGCCGGCCTCTACGGCGACCGGGCCGTGCGGCCCGGGCTGTCGAGCATCGTCGCCGCGCTCTTCCAGGTGACGGTCGTGATCGCGCTGTACGCCGTCGTCAGCGGCCAGCACTTCTCCAGCTACTACATCTTCTACGGCTCGCTGTTCTTCGCCGTGGCCTACGTGGCGACGTTCCGCTACGCCTACGAGGCCGCGACCGGCAAGCTGCTGCGCGCCGCGGGCTACCAGCGCCGCGCGGTGCTGGTCGGCACCGGCGAGCACATCGAGGACGTCGCGCACGCGCTGGCCGTCGGCGACGAGGGCATCAACGTCATCGGCTTCGTCTCGCTGGCGCCGCGCCCCGACAACGGGCTGATCTCGCTCGGCACGCTGGACGACATCGGCGACGTCGTCCTGGCCCACCGCGTCGACGAGGTCATCATCGCCGACCCCGACTTCCCCCAGCGCGAGGCGGTCGAGCTCGTCGACCAGTGCCATCAGCGCGGCGTCGTGGTGCGCATCGCGCCGTCGACGATGGAGATCCTCGTGCACCGCGCGGAGTTCGTGCCCGGGCAGTCGGTGCCGCTCTTCGAGCTCAAGCCGCCGGTCTTCGAGGGCTTCGACTACGCCCTGAAGCGGTCGTTCGACCTCGTCGGCTCGTTGGTCATCACGCTGCTGCTCAGCCCGCTGCTCGCGGCCTGCGCGCTGGCCATCAAGCTCACCTCGCGAGGCCCGATCATCTACCGCTCGATGCGCCCGGGGATCGGGGGCACGCCGTTCGCGTGCCTGAAGTTCCGCACGATGTATCGCGACGCGCACGTCCAGCAGTCGGCCCTCGAGGAGCGCAACGAGGCCTCCGGCGCGCTCTTCAAGATCCGCGACGATCCGCGTGTCACGCCGGTTGGGCGCCTGCTGCGGCGCTTCTCGATCGACGAGCTGCCCCAGCTCTTCAACGTCCTGCGCGGCGACATGTCGCTCGTCGGGCCGCGCCCGCTGCCCCAGCGCGACTACGACAGGCTCGACGACTGGCACAAGAAGCGCTACCTCGTCCTGCCCGGCATCACCGGGCTGTGGCAGGTCTCCGGGCGCTCGGACCTCGACTTCGACGACCTCGTCCGGCTGGACTTCCTCTACCTCGAGCGCTGGTCGGTCTTCCTGGACCTCTCGATCCTGGTCAAGACCGTCCCCGCGGTGCTCACCCGGCGCGGAGCGTTCTGAGCCGGCGCCGTGGTCGCCCTGCACGGGGTCAGCAAGCGCTACGGGCTGCGCGCGCCCGTGCTGGGCGCCGGCGAGGCGCTGCGCCGGCGGGCGGCGTAGCCGCGGTGGTCCGCTTGGCGTCTTGCGGCGCTGCGTGGCCGGGGCACCGAGGGGGAGAAGCCGCCGCGGTCGCGCCGCGGTGGCGTCGTGCCTCGTCGCGGGCGGCTGCGCAGAGCCGCGCGCGTCGTGGTGCAGGGCGCGCGTGTTTCGCAACACCTTGGCGTGTTCGCATATCGAACGTCGACTTTGTCGCGATATGAGGCTGTTGCGTAAGGGTCGGGCTGTGTGGCGGCGGTGGGCTTGGGGCGCGACCGTTTGGTGTCGGGGGGTTGGGCGGCGGTGAGCTGGTCGGACGCGGTGCTGCGACCGCCGGAGAGCGGGTTGCTCGCGCGGCGGGGTGTTTAGGCGGTCTGTGGCTGGTAGCGGAAGAGCTTGAGGAGGTTGTGGGTGGTGGCGATCAGCCGCCATTCGGCGCGCACCGCTGTGTGTCCTCGGCGGCTGAAGCGACCGATTCGGCGGGTGTGTTTGGTGTGCGCGAAGACCGGCTCGACGAGCTCGGCGCGGCGGCGGTAGAGACGCTTGCCGGCACGGGTGGCGAGGATCTTGTTGATGCGGTCGGCCTCGGGGCCCTGGCGGGGCTGCTGCTTGCGCTGCTTGTTGTGCGGGTCGCTGGTCGGGATCACCACGACCGCGCTTTGGCGGGCGGTGGCGATGTCATCGTGGTTCCAGTAGCCGCCGTCGGCGAGCACGCACTTGACCTTCGCCTCGTGGCCGACCGCCTGCAGGTTCTCGCGGGTCGCCCGGAGCATCGCCAGCAGTTGGTGGCTGTCATTGGGGCTGGTGGTGACGTCGGCGGCGAGAATCACCCTGCCCTCCCCGACGACCGCCTGGGCGTTGTAGGCCTGCACGTGCGCGCCGCGGTCGCGCATGATCCGGCTATCGGGGTCGGTGATGTTGCGCTTGGCGTCGGCGGGCGGCTCGGGACCCGGCCCGTCGCCCGGTGGGCGCCCCCTCGGGTTGCGGCCGGTCCGCTCGCGGTGCTCGGCGCGGCGGGCGAGCATCGCCTCATGCTCGGCCACGCGCGCGGCCTGCTCGGCCTCAAGCTCGCGCTTGGCGCACTCCAGCCGCTCGCGGCGCGTGACCGGATCCGTCAGTTCCTGCGGGACTTCGTCGCCGCGCGCCTGGCCGAACCGGGCGTCCTCCTCGGCGTCGGTCTCGTCGGCCTCGGCCAGGATCCGGTCGACCTCCTGGCGGATCTTCTCGTAGGTCCGGTTGGCCGAGATGCCGGCGTTGGCGGCGATCTTGGTGCCGTCCACAGCGACCGTCCCGACCTTGACCATCCCGGCCTTCTGGCACAACGCCAGCACCTGCACGAACAGCTCCGCCAGCGGCTCGGCAAACCGCTTGCGAAAGCGGCTGATCGTGGTGTGATCCGGAGCGCGGTTGGCCGCGATCACCCGGAAAGCGACGTCCTCCCAGCAGCGCCGCTCGATCCGCCGCGACGAGCGCTCACCCACGCAGTAGGCGTAAAGCAACAGCGCGACCATCATCGCCGGATCGTGCGCCGGGCGACCACTGCCGTCCTCGCGGTATTGGCCGTAGACCGCGCCCAGATCCAGCCGCGCAACGACTTCCAGCAACCACCAGGCCAGATGCTCGGCCGGCAGCCACTCCCGCACGCTCGGCGCCAACAAGAAGTCCTGCTCGCGATCGCACGACAAGAAGTTCTGCGCCATCGCAGAACCCTCTTAAACCAGTCGGACAGACCCGCGACTTACGCAACAGCAAGACTCTATGCGCGACAAAGTCGACGCTCGGTGATCGCGCGCCCGCGGCGCCGGGGCGAAAGTGTTGTGAAACACGCACAGCGGGCCCGCCGGCGCGACGGGCCCCGCGCGAAGAGCCGCGCACGACGAGGCACGACGCCACGGTGGCGCCCCCACAAGGGCTTCGCCCCCTCATTGCCCTGAAACCGCGGCGCCGCTAATCCCCCGTCGGCACCACGCCCGCGCGCTCGATCATCAGAATCGCCGTGCGCACGGGGGCACGCGTGCGGTGCACGACGCCCTTGCTGACGGTGTAGCCCTGGTGGGGGTCGAGCGTGACCGTGTCGCCGTCCTCGATGTCGACGAGCAGCTGGCCCTCGAGCACGAGGAAGAACTCGTCCTGGTCGTCGTGCTTGTGCCAGTGGAAGTCGCCCTCGATGACGCCGAGGCGCACGACGGCGTCGTCGACCTGCGTCAACGTCTGGTTGGACCACGGCTCGACGGCCGCGGCCTCGGCGGCGAGGTCGATCAGCGTTCCGTGGGGATGCTTGACGTCGAGGTTGATGTCGTAGCTCATGACCGCAGTCTGGCGCCCTGCGCCCGCCGCACCAACGCCGCGTCCTTATGGTCGGATAAGGGCCTCGACGCGATCGGCGTAGGCGTCGGCGCCGAAGCGGCGCGCCGCCTGGCGCGCGGCGCCGCTCATCGCGTCGCGGCGCTGGAGGACCTCGAGGACGCCCGCCGCCAGCGCCTGCGGCTCGCCGGGCTCGACGAGCAGGCCCGTCACGCCGTCGTCGACGACCTCGGCGAGGCCGCCCACCCGGGTCGCGACCACCGGCGTGCCGACCGCCATCGCCTCGCTGAGGACCGTGCCGAACGGCTCCTGCAGCGACGGCGCGACGAGCACGTCGAAGTGGCGCATGAGGCCCGGGGCGTTCTCGTGCCAGGGCACGTGGATGACGTCGTGGGCGGCCCGCACCTGGGCGAGGTAGTCGGGGAACCATCCCCACGGATCGTCGCCGACGATGACCACCTCGGCGCCCGGCGAGGCCTCGCGGATCCTGGGCGCGGCGGCGATCAGGTCGAGCACGCCCTTGCGCGGCTCGATGCGCCCGACGAAGCCGATGACCGGCGCGCTGCCGTCGCGCGCCCATGGCGGGTCGGCCGGCGGCGGGTCGAGCTCGATCGGGCAGTACACGACGTGCGCGTCGAGGCCCACCAGCCGGTCGGCGACCGCCTGCGAGTCGGCGAGCACGACGTCGGCCGACGACCAGTGGCGCGGCACGCGATCGACGATGTCGTGCACGTGCAGGACCGATCGGGTGCCGCGCAGCGCGGGCAGCAGCCGCCCGCAGACCGTCGAGTTGAGGTAGACGACGTCGAAGCGCTGCGCCAGCCGCAGCGCGCGCGGCCACGAGCCGACGGCGCGGGCGCCCTCGCCGTGGCCGAGGCCGCCGACGTCGAGGCGCAGCCATGGGTAGCCGGCCTCGCTGATCGGCCCCTCGCGGGGGCTCGTGAGGGTCACCTCCCAGCCCCGCTCGCGCAGCCTCCCGACCAGGCGCAGCAACCCGACTTCAGCGCCGCCGGGGTGATCGACGGCGTTCACGGCCAGGAGCTTCACGGTCCTGGCAGCGTACTTGGCGGGTAGCCTCAGCCGCCGGATGGACGACTGGCGCGAGGCCGTGTGGCGCGCGGTGCCCGAGGGCGCCGAGCCCGAGCGCTACGCCGCGCGGCGCGCCTTCCTGCTTGGCCGCGTGTCCGACGGCGAACACGTCCTGGACTACGGCTGCGGCGACGGCACGTTCGCCGCCGATCTCGTCGCGGCCGGCTGCATGGTGACGATGGCCGACGTCGCGCAGGAGGCGCTGCGCCGTGCCCGCGCCCGCGCGCCCGACGCGCAGGCGGTGCAACTGTCCGAGGGCGCACCGCTGCCCTTCCCCGAGGACGCGTTCGACGTGGTCTGGGCCGGGGAGGTGCTCGAGCACGTCGCCGACGTCGTCGGCCTGCTGGCCGAGCTGCGCCGCGTCCTGCGCTGGGGCGGCCGCCTGCTTGTCACCACGCCGTGGCACGGCCGCGTCGTCGTCGCCACCGACCGGCACTTCGACCCGCGCGCCGACCACCTGCGCTTCTTCAGCGCCCGCACCCTGCGCGCCGTGCTGGCCGACGCGGGCTTCGCGAACGTCGAAGTGCGCCGCGCCGGGGGCGGGCTTCAGGCGCGCGCTGCGTAGCACTTATGCTACAGTCGTGATGAAATGGCTGACGTCTCCTCCCGCGACCTCCGCAATCACACGGCAGATCTCCTCCGCCGCGTCGAGGCGGGGGAGCGGCTTCGCATCAACGTCAACCGTCGCCCGGTTGCCGAGCTCGTGCCTCTCGGCCGCCCGCAATGGACCTCCGGCGCCGCGATGGAGCGCGTCTTGCGCGAGGCACCTGCGGATCAAGGGCTGCTCGACGACCTCGCCGTCATCCGCGAGCAAACCGTCGAAGAGCCGTGAGCAGCGTTGCGATCCTCGACACCTCGGTCTTCATCGCCGTCGAGCAAGGCCGTGGCCTGAGCACGCGTCTTCCGGACCAGGTCGCCGTGTCGGTCGTGACGCTCGCCGAGCTCGAGCTCGGTGTCCTGCTGGCGCGCGACGCCGAAACTCGCGCGACCCGTTTGGCCACGCTTACGCGCGTCCGCGAGCAGGCTGCCGGGCTGGCGGTCGACGAGCGTGTGTCGTCCGCCTATGCCCGACTCGCGGCCACCGAGCTGGCGGCGGGGCGCAAGCCGAGGGTGAACGACACCTGGATCGCGGCCACGGCTCTGGTCCACGGAGCCGATGTGTGGACGCAGGATGCGGACTTCACGGCATTCGACGGCGTCGGCATCGTGCGCGTCTAGCTCAGACGCCGTAGCGGCCCGGCTCCCGGGCGTAGGTGAACATGCGCTCGGCCTCGAGGCGCAGGTAGACGCCGTCGCCCGACCACTCGCGCGGGCTGGTGCCGCCGGACTGCACGTGCAGCGCGTCGAGCTCGGCGAAGTGGGGGTGGGCGGCGTCGAGGATCGTCGCGCGGCCGTGGGCGATGACCGCCAGGTCGGTGCCCTCGAAGTAGGTCAGGCTCGCCGCGGGCCGCGCGGCCAGATGGCGCGATCTGGCGGCCTGCGCCACCGACGGCACGTGGAACGTCGCGCGCACGAACAGCGCGCCGATCGGCGCGACGCGCGGCTCGCCGCGGGCGGTCGTGGTGGCCAGCGCGACGGTCAGCGAGCCCCGCAGATGGCCTGCGAGCTGCGCGGCCGACAGCGAGTGCTCGGGCATCTCGAACGAGCTGCGCAGGAACGGGCCGGCGCACTCGATGCTCTCGTCGAGCAGCGCCTGCAGACGCTCGAGGTCGGCTTCGGTCTCGCGCATGACGCCAGCATCTCAGGCCGCCGCGCGGACGTGGAACGACGCGGCGCGGCTGTGGCGCCCGTTCCACACCAGCCGCAGCTGACCCGATCGGCGCACGCGCACCGACGTGCTCAGGTAGCCGCGCGGGGCCGTCGCCGCGCGCCGCGCGATGCGCTGCCACCGGTGGCCCGGACCGTCGCGCACCTGGATCGAGACCTGCACGCGGCGGCCGTTGCGCGCCGCGCGCACGAGCCCCCACACGCGCAGCCGGCGCCCCGCGGCGACGGACGGCGACGGCAGCCACACGGGGAGCGCGTAGGCGTCGTAGGCGGGCTTGCGCGCACCGGCGGCCGTCTCCAGGCCGCTCTGGAACGTCGTCGCGACCGGCGGCTTCGCGTCGACGAGCAGGTACTGGGCGAGCGTGCGGACGGCGTGGTTGCTCCAGGCCATGTACTCGGCGTGGTTGAGGTACTCGGCCTGCTGCGCGGGGCCGACACCGCCCGGCTCGGCCGGCCGCGTCTGGTAGCCGAACTGCGTCAGGTACAGCCCGACCGGCTTCGGGCTGGGTTGGTTGTAGCGCGCGTGGATGCGCCGCAGCAGCCCGCTCAGCTCGCGCAGGTTGCCCATCGTCACCCACGCCTCGGGATGGACCGGCGGCTTGTCCGGCGCCAGCGTCAGCTCGTAGGGGTGATGCGCCCACCCGCTGGCGGCGAACAGCCCCGGGTGCGCCGCGACGAAGCCGAACGACGGGTTCGCCGTCGGGCAGCCGTGCACCGCGGCGCTCGTCCCCACGTAGAACTGCAGGTTGTCGTCGACGCAGTAGAGCTCGCGGACGAAGCGCTGTGCGTCGATCGAGCGGTCGATCCCGCGGTTGTCGAGCAGGCCCTTCGGCGCGGTCTCGCCGATGAGGATCGTGTCGTGCGCGTGGCCGGTGGGCTGCAGCGCGCCCCACGCGGCGTCGACCAGCCGCCGGTAGACCTGCGGTGCGGTCGGCACGAAGCGCTGCGGGTCGCGCGGGTCGGGCAGCCATTGCGGCGTCAGCGACGCGGCCTGGTTGGGCTCGCTCCAGATCGACCAGTAGTGCACACCCGGGTAGCGCAGCGCCGCGGCGTGGACGAACGCGCCGAACTCGGCCTCGCTGGGGTCGAAGGTCGGGTCGAGCTCGGGGCGGCCCGGGGGCGTGCCGGTGGCCCAGTTCGGCGCGGGCCCGGTGAGGTCGAGGTTCACGCCCAGGCCGCGCGCCTTGGCCAGGCGGACGATCCGGTCGTAGCGATCCCATGCGCCGACCGGGTAGCCGAGCGGCGCGCTGCCGTCGAAGCCCGCGGGCTTGCGCGGCGAATCGGGCGCGGGCGCGACGAGGCGCCACTGCACCGTCACCCGGACGCGGTCGGCGCCGAGCGCCTTCAGCGTGTCGAGCGTGCGCGCCTGCACGGCCGCGCTCCCGTTGACCAGCAGCCCGTCGTCCTGGAAGGTCGACTCCTGCGTGGCCGACGCCGCCGCCGGGGCGGGTGGGATCGATGTCGCGAGCGCGGCCAGCACGGCGAGGCAGCACGCGCGACCGGTCACTGCTGGCGGCTTGCCTCCAGGTAGGTGCTGATCGCGACGGGCGAGCGCGGATCGAGGTACAGCGCAGAGCCCACCGCCGACAGCGCCTGCGGCTTGCGCCCCTGCTGGAGCTCGAACTCGGCCAGCGCCAGCCAGGTGGCCGCGTTGGCCGGCTGCTTGCGCACGGCGTCCTGCAGCGCGCGGCGCGCGCCGGCGACGTCGCCGCCGGCGCTGGCGATCGCCGACTGCTGGAAGAGCAGGTCCACCGATAGCGGGTTGATCCGCTCGGCGTCGGCGATCTGGGCACGGGCCTGCTGATAGCGGCCCGCCTCGGCCGTGGCCAGCGCTTCGGAGCCCTGGGCCACCGCGCGCTGCGGCTGCCACGACGTCCACGCCGCGACGAGCGCGATCGCCACTGCGCCGGCGGCAAGCCCGATCCGCCACGGCTCCCGCACGTTCACCCGCGCGGGCTCGCGGCGCTCGATCGGCTCGTTGGTCGGCCCGCGTCCTGCCAGCCAGCCCGCGCACAGCAGCGCGAGGATCGCGTTGCCGGGCACGAACCACGTCCAGTCGACGAACGAGTGCACGCCGAAGACGACGGTGATGGCCAGCAGCGTGGCCATGCCGACGCGCTCCGGCGTCCAGGGCACGCGCCGGGCGGCGCCGAGCAGCCCGACGGTGCGCTGCGCGGCGGCGAGCCACGCGGCCAGCAGCGCGAGCGACACCGCCATCCCGACGATGCCCATGTCGGCCAGTGTCTGCACCACGTAGCCGTGGGCGTGGCTCACGTCGAGCGTGTCGTTGCGAAAGCGCGGTCGCACCGTCTTGTAGCCGCCGGCCCCGACGCCGAGCGCCTCGTGCGCGCGGAACACCTTCAGGGCCTCGTTCCAGTAGCGCGCGCGCACGCTGCCCACGGCGGTGAGGCGGTTGGGCGCGTTGGCCGGCGTGCTCGCCTGCGGGTCGGTGAGGTCCTTCCAGCCCTTCGACAGCGATCCGCCGAGGCCGCGCTCGGACAGCGCGAGGGCGCCGACGAAGACGACCGGCACGAGCGCCAGCGCGGTGAGCACGACGATGCCGGCCTGGCGGCGCGTGTCGGGCGACGGGGCGCGCTGCGCGGTGGCGAAGCCGATCGCCATGCCGGCGAGCAGCAGCACGAGGACCATCGCGACGAGCAGGATCCCGAGCTCGCGCCCGGCGGAGATGCGGTCGGCGAGCAGGACGTTGTCGCTGCTCAGCGGGTTCTGCGCGAAGGTCCACAGCGCGACGAGGCCGCCTCCGAGCGCGCTCGTCGCCAGCACCGCGACACCGCGCAGGCGCAGCGGGACGATCGCGAACCACACCGCGCAGCCGCACCCGAGCGCGAGCAGCGCGCCGCGCGAGTAGGCCAGCAGGATCGTCACGACGAGCAGCCCGAGCGCCGGGTAGGCGAGCGCGTTGAGCGCCGCATGGCCCGAGCGCCTCGCGCCGAGCCACAGGCACGCGGGCGCGGCAAGCGCGGCCATGAGGCCGACCGCGTTCCAGTAGCCGAACGGCTCGCGCAGCCGCGCGTAGACCTCGCCGGCGTTCAGGGCACCCGGGAAGACCTTGGTCAGCAGCGCGTAGCCGCACACCACCACGCCGGCGAGCGCGACGCCCCCGAGCAGCGCCGGCCAGCGCTGGGGGAACAGCCGCACGAGCGCGACGCCCGCCGCCATCGTGGCGAGGTAGGCGAGGGTGCGGTTGGCCTCCTCCCACGCCGCCGACGGCTCGACGGCCCAGGTGATCGACAGCGCCGTGACCACCAGCAGCGCGCCCATGAGCGCCAGCGTCAGCCCGCCCCAGAAGCGCCGGGTGTACCCGCCCGCGACGATCGCCGCGGCGACGAGCCCGCCGGCGACGACGTCGACGGCCAGCTCGACCTTGGTCAGCGGCCCGAGCTGCAGACCGCCGCCGCCCTGCAGGGCGATGGCGGACAGCACGGCGCCGAAGGCGACCGTCGCCAGCGGCTCGACCGCGACGCGCGGGAGCGTCAGGCGCCGCGCGAGGGCGCGCGGTTCAGCCGAAGCGGCGTGCGAGGACACGACTCCAGAGCCACCAGCCGCCGGCGCCGAGGGCGCTGGCCGCGAGCAGACCGATGAGCGCGATGAGGGGCGTCGGCACGCCGTGCCCCGAGCCCGACAGCGTCCCCAGGCCGAGGGCACCGGGCTCGACGAGCTTGCCCCCGACGTCGACCGGCTTGGCGGTCTGCTGCCCGGCCTTCGCCACCGCCTTGCGCTGCTTGGCCGTGGCGCTCGCCAGCGGGTCGGCGGGCGCCGAAGCGCCCGTGCTGCCCGACGAGCCGCCGGCGCCGGAGGAGCCGCTCGTGCCGCCGCCGCCGCCGGTGGAGGTAGGGGCGCCCCCGCCGCCACCGCTGTTGCCGGAGCCGCTGTTGTGCTTGCCGGCGCTCAGCGCGGCCAGCCGGGCGCGCTGGATGACCTCACGGCAGGCGGAGTACTCGTCGGCGTCGGCGGGGAGCTGGTCGAGCGCCTGCTTGTACTGCGCCTGCGTGTAGTGGCCGTCGACGTGCTCGTCGCGGCAGGCGTCGATCAGCAGCTTGTCGACGCCGCTGTCGGCGCGCGCAGCCACGGGCATGGCCAGGCAGAGGATGAGGGACGTTGTCAGCAGTCGGCGCATGGCGCGGTGGCAACGGGCAGGCGCAGCGGCGTTTCCCCTGCCAGGTCGCGTCGAACACGCTAGCAAGGGACCGCCCCTGCGGTCGCGCTGCGCAGGGCCTGCGCGAAGGCGTCGGCCCACGCGGCGTGGGTGTAGGCGGCGACGTCCTGCGCGCCGTTGGCGCCGAGCCGCGCGCGCAGCGCGGGGTCGGCGTGCAGCGTGCGCAGCGCGCCCGCGAGCGCCTCGGGGTCGCCGGCGCGGACGACGAGGCCGTTGCGCCCGTCGCGCACGAGGCCGCCCGCGGCGGCGCCCACCGCGTCGGTGGCGATGATCGGAAGGTGCTGGTTCATGGCTTCGTTGGCGACGAGGCCCCACGGCTCGAGGAAGTGCCGGGTGGCGATCGACGGTATGACCAGAACGTCCGCGCCCGCGTAGGAGTTGCGCACCTGCTCGGGCGTCGCTCCGCCGACGACCTCCAGGCGCGCGCCGGGCAGCGCGGCCCGCCGCCACGCCTCGCGCAGCACCGGCAGCCCCTTCTCGGGCACGTCGCGGCCGACGAACAGCGCCGTGAACGGCCGATCGCCGGGGGCCTGCACCGGCGTGGCCCAGAAGGCGTTGTCGACGGCCTGCGGCGCGACCGCCACCGCGCGGGCGCCGAGCCGCTGCGCGTAGGCCGTCACGTGCGGCCCGTAGCCGACGACGATCGCCGCGTCGCGATGCACGCGCCGCAGCAGCGGGCGCGCGGCGAGATGCGCGGGCGTGGTCAGGTCGCCCCACAGCGCGCTCCACAGCACGAACGGCGCCCGCGCTCGGCGCGCGCCCAGGAACGCGGCCGGCAGCGCGACGCGCCCCGCCGTGCCGCAGACGACGGCCGCGAAGCGCCTGCTCGCGGCGAGCCCGTGGACCTCGCGCTGCGTGACGCGCGCGTACGGCACGCCCGGATCGTCGAGCCCGGCCGTCGCGTGGTGCGAGCGCCCGCCGAAGAGCGCGAGCCGCAGCGCCACCCGCTCGTGCAGCGCGGCGAAGGCGCCCGCGCGGTCGGGCGGGACGTGGTTGGTGACGAAGAGGACCTCCGTCACCGCAGCGCGTCCTCGTAGGCCGCCACCGTCGCGCGCCCGCACGCCTCCCACGTGAACGCCGCCTGCACGGTCGCGCGGGCGCGCTGGCCCAGCTCCTGCAGGTAGCCGGGGTGGCGAAGGAGCTCGTCGATGAGGCCGGCGAGCGCCTCGACGTCGCCGGGCGGGACGAGCAGCAGCCCCTCGCCGGCCGCGGCGATCTCCTGTGGCCCCGGCTCGCCGCGCGTGCCGATCGCGGGCAGCGACGCGGCCATCGCCTCGACGTAGGCCACGCCGAACGCCTCGTCGACGCTCGGCATGACGAAGACGTGCGCGGTGGCCGCCCGCGCCAGTGCCTCCGCGTTGGGCAGCTGGCCCGCGAGCTCGACGCGATCGGCCACGCCGAGCTCGGCCGCCAGGCGCGCGAGCGGCTCGCGCTCGGGCCCGTCGCCGATGACGAGGTAGCGCAGCTGCGGGTGGCGATCGCGCAGCAGCCACAGCGCGCGGACGACGTCGGCGTGGCGCTTGCGCGCGACGAGGTGGCCGACGGTGACGAGCGTCAGCATCGTGCGCCGGTGCGGCACGTGCTCGGGCAGGTCGGTGCCGAGGTGCACGACGCGCGTGGCCCGCGCCCCCAGGCGCCCGGCGTCCTCCTCGATGCCGGCCGAATTGGCCAGCACGAGCCGCGCGGCGTGCAGCGCGCGGCGCACCGCCCGCGCGCCGGACGCGGAGCGCGGGGCCGTGTAGAAGACGTCGCCGCCGTGGACCGAGACGACGAGCGGCGCGCCGATACGCGCGCGCACGACGGCGTCGCCGGCCGGCACGGCGTTGTGGGCGTGCACGAGGTCGTAGGGGAAGCGCGCGCGCAGGCGCCGCAGCGCGATGGCCAGCGCCGGCGCCGCCCACGCGCCCCACGACCCGTACGTGCGCGGGCGCGGCGGAGCGACGAACGGCACGTAGTGCACGTCCAGGCCGTCGAGCGTCGCGTGGCGCGGCTGGGCGAGGAGCGTCCGCGCCGCGCGCGGCGCGTCGCGCAGCCGCGTCGAGCGCGGCGGCACCGGGCGGTGCAGCACGACGACGCGCACGTCGGCGCCGGCGTCGCGCGCCGCGAGCGCCTGGCGGTGGGCCCACACGCCCAGGACCGGGTCGTGGGCGCGCGGGTAGAACTCGCTGACGACAGCGACCCTCACCGGTGCACCGCCAGCGTGCGCACCTCGTCGCGGCGCACGTAGGGCCGGCCCTCGAGGAACGCCTGCGCCTCGGCCACGGCCGCGTCGCGCGCGTAGCCGCTGCCCGCCGGGGCCTGCGTGTGCCCGATCGGCGTGGCGTCGACGACGCCGATCGGCCAGCCGTGCTCGCGCGCGACCGCAGCCCAGTGGACGTCCAGGCCCCAGCCCATGCGCAGGCCGTCGGGGAACGGCAGCAGGACGTCGAACGTGTCGCGGTGGAAGGCGGTCACCGGCCCGATCTCCACGAAGGTCGTCTCGCGCGCCGTCGCGCCGGGCCGGCGGCGCGTCACCGCCCAGGCCGCGTGGGAGTGCAGCCGGTGGGCGGGCTGGGCGAGCCGCAGCCCGGCGCGCTCGGCGGCCCACAGGAAGCCGTCGAGGAAGCCGCGCGGCAGCGCGACGTCGTCGTCGACGACCAGCAGCCAGTCATAGCCGGCGAGCGGGTGGGCCGCGAGCAGCGCGTTGAGGTTCTCGAACTTGCCGCGCTCACCCGGCGGCGCGGTGACGACGTCGACGTCGTGGCGGCTGCGCAGCAGCTCGGCGCGCGCGGCGCCCATGATCGATCCCGGGCGCTCGATGCCGAGCACGAGCACGCGCCGGCGCGGCGGCTCGCGCCGCGCGGCGCGGCGCACGCGCGCGCGGCGCGGCGCCGCGCGGACGTCGAGCCACAGGTCGCGCGCGCGCAGCAGCGCGCCGCGCCTGCCGCCGACCGTGCCGCTGGCCCCCGAGAGGAAGTCCGGGCCGCCGGCCGCCGCGGACGGCGCGGCCAGCGCTGCGCGCAGGCGCCCCAGCGAGTGCGCGGTCAGCACGGGCCCGTTCATGCACGCGCGCAGCGGCCCGTGCAGCGCGCAGCCGGCGAGGACGCGCAGCTCGCGCGCCGGCGAGGGCGCGCTGCCCTTGAAGACGTCGAAGCGCCGGCTGGCCTGGCCGCGGCGGTAGGCCGCGCGGCACAGCGCGCGCAGGCGCGCGTCGTCGCCGGCGCGGCGGTGGTCCAGCGCGGCCGCGGCGACGTAGCGGATGCGCCCGCCGGCGGCCTTCAGGCGCGCCTGCCACTCCTGCTCGTCGCCGTACAGCTCGCGCGCCTCGTCGAACTCGCCCGCGCGCTCGATCGCGCTGCGCCGCACGGCCATGTTCGCGCCCCACGCGTGGTCGCAGTCGCGGTCGGCCGGCCCGAGGTCCAGGAAGGTGACCGGCGGCCCCTCGCGCCCGCAGGTGCGAAAGCGGTGGCCCTCGAAGCGCGCGTGGATCGGGCCGGTGAGGACGCCGACCTCGTCGGGGCACTCGGCCGCCGCTCGCAGCAGCGCCTCCAGCCAGCCCGCGCGCACGTCGACGTCGTCGTCGACGAAGCAGACCAGCTGCGCGTCGGTTGCCCGCAGCGCGCTGTTGCGCGCGGCGTTCAGCCCGCGCGGCGCGTCGTGGGCCAGGTAGCGCGCGCCGTGGCGCGCGGCGACGGCGCGCGTCGCCTCGTCGGGCCCGTCGTCGACCACGAGCACCTCGGCGCCGGTCGCGCGCGCCTGCGCGGTCACCGAGGCCAGCGCGACGTCGAGGTACGCGGCGCGGCGGTGCGTCGGGATGGCGACGGCGGCCTTCACGGCACCGGGACGTTAGCTTTGCTGCGCCCGTGGTCCTCTTCCTGCACAACCGCTACCGGGTGACCGGGGGCGAGGAGCGCGCCGTCGAGGACCTCCTGTGGCTGGTGCGCGAGCACCTGGGCGAGGACGCCGAGCTGCTCGAGCGCGACAGCGCGGCGCTCGGGCGCGCGCGGGCGGCGGTCGCGCTGCTGCGCGGCGGGCTGCAGCCCGACGACGTCGCCGCGGCGGTGCGCCGGACCGGGGCGCGGGTGGTCAGCGCCCACAACGTCAACCCGGCCTTCGGGTGGCGCGCGCTGGCCGCCGCGCGCGGGGCGGGCGCCCGCGTCGTCCTGCACCTGCACAACTACCGCCTGGTGTGCGCGGTGGGGACGTGCTTCAACGCGCGCGGCGAGGACTGCGTGCGCTGCCAGGGCCCCAACACGCTGCCGGGCGTGCGCCTGAACTGCCGCGGCACCGGTGCGGAGGCGGCGGTCTACGGCGCCGCGCTCTCGCTGTGGCAGCGGCGCCTGGCGGCGCAGGCCGATGCGGTCGCGGTGCCCTCGCGCTTCGCGGCCAAGCGGCTGCGCGAGCTGGGCGCGCCGCTGCGCGACGACCGCGTCCACGTCGTGCCGCACGTGCTGCGCGCGTTCGCGCAGCAGTCCCGCGCCGCGGCCGGCGAGCACGTGCTCGTGGCCTCGCGGCTCGCTCCCGAGAAGGGCGTCGAGGTCGCCATCGAGGCGTGCGCGCGGGCGGGCCTGCCGCTCGTCGTCGCCGGCGACGGCCCGCGCGCGGGGGCGCTGCGCGCGGCAGGAGGCGAGACGCGCTTCGTCGGGCGCGTGTCGAGCGCGGAGCTCGCCGGCCTGCGCGAGCGCGCCGCCCTGGCGATCGTGCCGTCGCGCGCGGCCGAGACGTACGGCCTGGCGGCGGCCGAGGCGATGGCCGCCGGCGTGCCCGTGGTCGCCTCCGCGGCCGGCGCGCTGCCCGAGCTCGTCGATCGCGACGCGCTCGTCGCGCCCGGCGACGCCGTCGCGCTCGCGGCGGCCGCGCGGGCGCGCTTCGGCGACGAGGCCGCCGGCGCCGCCGGCCTGCAGCGGATCCGCGAGCTGGCGTCGCCGGCCGCCGTCGCGGCGCTGCTGGGCCCGATCTACGCCTGACGGGCGCAGCCGCCGTCGACGGGCGGCGGAGCGGCGCTCGGTGAACGGCTCCGGCGCTGCTTCATAGCCGTCCGTCGCATCGTCGTTTGTCCGTGTCGAGCGCGGGCATCCTGGCCCGCGCACCGACTGGATTGTCGGGTCGCCAAGTCATTAGGCAGGGGTGGGCCGATGCGGTCCCGCCCACGCCTCTCCCCACGCGCACGGAGCTAGCGCGGGAGGGCCTTCGCCCTCCCTGTCGGTCCGGCCGCCTGCGCTTGCCCGTGGGCCGAGGCGAAACGTTCCCCACAGGGAGGTTCTCGCATGATCCGGTTCGGAAGGACTCGCTGCGCCCGCGTTCGCGCAGCCCTGTCAGGGCCACTGGCGCTGGCAGCCATCGCCCTCGTGGTGCCCGCCGGGGCGAGCGCCGCGACCTGCACGACAACGGTGTCGAGCGTCAGTGCGGTGTCGTCGGCGGTCGCGTCGGCGTCGCCGGGGTCGGTGATCTGCCTGTCCGACGGGACGTACGGCAAGCTGTCGCTGACGGCGTCGAAGGCGGCGCCCGGCGTGACGGTGCAGGCCGAGCATCCGGGCCAGGCGACGATCGCCGGCGCGACGCTCGACGGCAGCTACATCACGATCGCGCAGTTCCGGATGACCGGAACGTTCGAGCCGCGGCCCGGCTCGACGGGGATGACGGCCGACCACAACCTGTTCGTCGGCGGCGACTACTACGCGGTGATGGCGGCGGCGACGTCGACCACCCAGGTCAACGACGTCACGATCACCAACAACAAGTTCCAGGGCCGGTTCAACGAGGACGCGATTCGCCTCAACCGCTACCACGACGGCCCGGACGCGGACCCGTACGGGATCCTCATCGAGGGCAACGAGTTCTCCGGCAACGTCGAGTACGGCGGGCACAACGACGTGCTGCAGTCGGTGTGGGTGGGAGACCATCTGTACTTCCGGCACAACTACCTGCACGACTTCGGCGGGCAGGGCTTCTTCGTCAAGGACCAGGCGTCGGCGATCGACGGGCTCGTCGTCGAGGACAACCTGATCCTGCGCCAGAACCTGCCGTGCGATCCGACCTCGCTGTGCCCGACCTGGCAGCTCTCGCCGTTCCAGATCTTCGGGCCGCTGAAGAACGTCTCGATCCGCCACAACACCGTCTGGCCCGGTCAGGGTGGCGGCTCGCAGTGGCTGCGCGGCGACGGCTGGCAGGGCCCGACGGTGTTCTCGGACAACGTCATGGACAGCCTGAACTCCGACGCGTCGAACCTGACGAACGGCTACAGCGCGTCGAACAACACGCGCTGCTCGGGCAACGGGTTCCCGTCGCAGGGCGTGACGATCGACTGCAACCCGGCGTTCGTCGATCCGGCCAACGGCGACTACCGCCAGGTCAACGGCCGCGGCGTGACGTGGAAGCTCTCCGACCAGTCCTTCGGGCCGGGCGGCACCAGCAGCACGCCTCCGCCTCCGCCGCCGGACACCACGCCGCCCGACACGACGATCACCTCCGGGCCGAGCAACCCCACCGAGTCGACGAGCGCGTCGCTGGCCTTCAGCTCCAGCGAGTCGGGCTCGACGTTCCAGTGCAAGATGGACGCCGGCTCGTGGGCGGCCTGCACCAGCCCCAAGAGCTACTCCGGGGTGAGCACGGGCTCGCACGCGTTCAGCGCGCGGGCGACCGACGCCGCGGGCAACACGGACGGCTCGCCGGCGACGTGGACGTGGACGGTGAGCCAGCCGTCGGCCGACCACCAGCCGACCGCCGCCTACAGCTACTCGCCGAGCGCGCCCGCCGTCGGCCAGGCGGTCAGCTTCGACGCCTCGGCGTCGGTGTGCGACGACGCGCCGTGCACGTACGCGTGGGTCGACGACGGCACCGACGGCCCGGGCGGCACGGACTGGTCGCTGGGCAGCGGCAAGACGATGTCGTTCACGTTCAACGACAGCGGGACCAAGAGCGTGCGCGTGACGGTGACCGACGCCGACGGCGACAGCGCGACCACGATGAAGGCGATCACGGTCGGCTCCGCGCCGGCGCCCGATCATCAGCCCACCGCGGTGTACAGCTACTCGCCGAGCGCGCCGACGGCAGGCCAGGCGGTCAGCTTCGACGCCTCGGCCTCGGCGTGCGACGACGCGCCGTGCACCTACACGTGGGTCGATGACGGCACCGACGGCGCGGGCGGCACGGACTGGGCGCTCGGCAGCGGCAAGACCTTCCGCTACACGTTCAGCGGTGCCGGCACCAAGAACGTGCGCCTGACGGTCACCGACGCCGACGGCGACAGCGCGACGACGGTCAAGGCCATCAAGGTGAAGCGCGGTGGCGGGCGAGCGGCCCGCACCGCCACCTGACCCCGCCCCCGAATCCAGCGCGACAGCGCCCCCGGGATCCTCCTCCCCCGGGGGCGCGCTCGCGTCTACCTTCGGCGCCGGCGAGCTCGGCCTGCTCGGGCTCGGCACCGTGGGCGGGCACGACCGACGCCGAGTGCAGCAGCGTGGTGCCGATCACCGCCGCGCTGATCGCGAAGATCGCACCGACGAGGAACGCCAGGTGATAGCCGCCGGTGAGCGCATCGAGCGCCCCGTCGCCCGAGGCCTGCAGGCTGTCGGTCCGCGACGCGGCCAGGCTCGCCAGGATCGCGAGGCCGAGCGCGCCGCCCATCATGAACGCGGTGTTGACGACGCCGGAGGCGAGGCCGGCCTCGGACGGGTCGACGTCGTTCATCGCGGCCAGCAGCACCGGGTTGAACGCCATGCCTGCGCCGAAGCCGAGCAGGATCATGCTGGGCAGGACGTCGCGCAGGTAGCTGCCGTCGACCGGCGCGCGCACGAAGAGCAGCAGCCCGATCGACGCCAGTCCCAGCCCGACCCCCAGCGGGATCCGGATGCCGAAGCGCATCACGAGCCTTGCCGAGAGGCCGACCGAGAACGCGCCCATGATCAGCGTCGAGGGCAGGAAGGCGAGGCCGACCTCCAGCGGGCTGTAGCCGAGCACGAGCTGCAGGTACAGCGCGACGAGGAAGAACCACGCGAACATCGCGGCCGCCCACAGCACGCCCACGACGTTCGCCGTCGCGACGTTGCGCTGGCGGAAGAGGCGCAGCGGCACGAGTGGCGCGCTGACGCGCGACTCGATGACGAGGAACAGCGCCAGGAGCGCCGCCGCCAGGGCCAGCAGCCCGAGCGTCTTGAACGACGTCCAGCCGTTGTCGTTGCCGTTGACGATCGCGTACACGGCGACCATCAGCGATGCGGTCACGGTCAGGGCGCCCGGCACGTCGACCCGGCCCGTCGCCAGCGGGCCGTGCTCGGCCGGCAGCAGCCGCAGGCACAGCGCGCAGACGACGACGCCGATCGGCACGTTGACCAGGAAGATCCAGTGCCAGCTCAGCGAGTCGGTGAGGATGCCGCCGAGCAGGACCCCGAGCGTCCCGCCGCCCGACGCGACGAAGCCGAAGAAGCCCATCGCCTTCGCGCGCTCGCCGGTCTCGGTGAAGAGGATCATGATCAGCGACAGCGACACCGCCGACGCGACCGCGCCGCCGACGCCCTGCACGGCGCGCGCGGCGACGAGCATGCCCTGCGACGTCGACAGGCCGCACGCCAGCGAGCTCAGCGTGAAGAGCGTGATGCCGTAGATGAACAGCCGGCGGTGCCCGAACAGGTCGCCGAGGCGCCCGCCGAGCAGCAGCAGGCCGCCGTAGGTCAGCAGGTAGGCGTTGACCACCCAGGCCAGCGAGGTCTGGGAGAACCCGAGGTCCTCCCTGATCGACGGCAGCGCGACGTTCACGATCGTCGCGTCGAGCACGATCATCAGGCTGCCCAGGCAGAGGACGTAGAGCGCGATCCAGCGGCGGCGGTCGTCCATCGTCACGACAGGAGCTCCTCGGAGTACATGTCGTGTAGATGCTGCCAGCCGTGGTCCATCGCCGCTTCCCCGCGGATCGGACCGATGGGCTGCCCGTCGAGCAGGTGCTCGGCGACGTCGAGGCACAGGTGCCAGCCCGCGGCCGCCTTCGGGACCCAGCCGCGGTCGGCCACCGTGTGGTGCAGCGTCAGCCGCGTGCCGGGATCCACCGCGGCGAGGTCCCAGCGCAGCACGTCCTCGCCCCACGTGTACTCCAGGCGCCGCGGCGGCTCGACGCGCGTCACGGTGGCCTGCAGGTCCTCGGTGTCGTCGCCGGAGATCATGGTCAGCGTCACGTCGCCGGCGGCGTCGAGGTCGCGGGCGGCGGCGAAGGGCGCCCACTCGCGCAGCTGCTCTGCGTCGGTCAGCGCCGCCCACACCCGCTCCGGCGGATGTCTGAAGTGGCGGACGAAGACGAGCGTCCAGCGGCCTTCATCGCGGTGGCAGTGCGCGTCGGCGAGCGGGCTTGGCGTGTACGTCGCTCGGTTCATCGCTCCTCCAGGCTGTCGAGATGGCGCTCGAGCGCGTCGAGCCTGTCGTTCCACAGGTCGCGGTACGGCGCGAGCCAATCGTCGAGGTCCTGGAACGGCCTCGGCTCGATCCGGTAGATCCGCCGCTGCGCGGCGATCCGGCACGAGACGAGGCCGCTCGTACGCAGGACGTTCAGGTGCTTGGAGACGGCCGGCTGACTGATCGCCAGCGCCTCCACCAGCTCGCCGACGCTGCGCTCCGAGGCCCGGAGCTCGTCGAGGATCCGGCGGCGAGTGGGCTCGGCGACGACCGCGAAGGTGTCCATTGGGGAGCGCAGTATGTCCCCAACGGCATATGCCTGTCAAGGCATATTGTTCGCGATCGGACGGCGGCCTAGGTGATGCCGCCCACGACGTTCCTGGTCACGTCCACGCCGCCCTTCGCCGCCTTGACCTTCACCGCGGCGTCGTAGGTCGCCTTCCACTTCTCCGGGTCGGTCTTCAGGAGCTTGTCCTCGCCGTCGATGACCCACGAGCCGACGTTGAAGTCGAGGTAGGCCTTGGCCACCGAGTCCTTCTTGAGCTCGTCGAAGTCGTACTTCGAGCGCAGCTTCTTGAGCGTGTCGGGATAGCCCTTGGGCTTGTCCTCGAGGATCTGCTCCATGGCGCCCCTGAGGCCGCGCATGTAGGCCTTGATCTGGTCGCGGCTGGACTGCAGCCCCTTCTGCGACGTGACGTAGGTCAGGCCGTCGGTGACGTAGTCGGCGGTGTTGAGGAACATCGAGTCGGGCTGGGCCTCGCGGAACTGCTCCTCCTGGGAGGCGCCGATCACGAACCCGGCGATGCGGCCCTTCTTGATGAGCTCGAAGGTCCCCGGCGTGAAGCCCGTGACCTGGCGCGGCACCTTGTTCTCGGGGATGTTGTTGGAGGCCAGCAGCAGATCGAGCGTCGTCTCGCTCGTACCGCCCTCCGACGGGATCCCGATGCGATTGCCGACGAGGCTCTGCGGCTTGCCGAGCGGCTTCTTGCTCTTGTCGGAGACGATCGCCAGCGTCGAGCGGCGCCCGGTGAACGCCACGCTCTGGATCGGGGCCTGCTTGTTGGCGATGTCGATCACGGACTCCAGCCAGCCCACCCACGAGAGCAGCGCGGTGCCGCTGAGGATGGCCTGGATCGCCGGCGCCGAGCCGCGCGCGGTGTTGACCTTGACGGTCAGCCCCTCCTTCTTGAAGAAGCCGTCGATGTCGGCGATGTACTCCGCCGCGTAGCCCAGCTGCGGCGGAAGGATGTTCACCACCTGCACCGTGCCCGAGCTCGCGGCCTTGTCGGCCGAGCCCTTGTTCGCGGCGGGGCTCCCGCACGCCGCGAGCAGGCCGCCCGCGCCGCTGAGCGCCGCGAACGTGCCGGCCGACTTGCCCATGAACGCGCGCCGTGTCGTACGCGTGTCTCCCAGCTGGACCATCTCTCTCTCCTCCTGCCTTCAGGTACTTGCTTTGGTGCTGTCGATCGTCGAGTCGTGCCAGGGGATGAGGAAGCGCTTGAGCACCACCACCCCGAGGTACAGCAGGAAGCCGAAGAACGTCAGCACGAGGATCACCGCGAAGAGCGTCTCGGCCTCGAGGTTGTTCAGGCTGGTGACGATCCGGTAGCCGAGCCCCTGGTCGCCGCCGAGGTACTCGCCGACGACGGCGCCGACCACGGCGAAGACGATGCCGACCTCCATCCCCGCGAGGACGTAGGGCAGGGTGCTCGGGTACTCCAGCCGGCGGAAGGTCTGCCAGCGGCCCGCGTTGAGGCTGCGCATGACGTCGCGGTGCCCCGTGTCCACCGAGCGGACCCCGAGGATCGTGTTCAGGAGGATCGGAAAGAACGACAGCAGCGCGACGATGATGATCTTCGACGTGATCCCGAACCCGAACCAGATGATGAACAGCGGGATCAGCGCGACCTTCGGCACGACCTGCGAGGCCACGATCGCCGGGCGCATCGCCTGCTCGAGCCACGCTATCCGCCCCAGCAGGGTCCCCAGGCCGACGCCCAGGACGAGGGCGATCGCGAACCCGACGAGCGTCTCCTCCAGCGTGATCCGCACGTCGGACCAGAAGCCGTTGGAGCTCACCAGGTCGCGCACGCCGCTCACGACGTCCTCGGGCTGCGGCAGCACGAACGGCGACACGTCGAAGACCGCGATCACGAGCTTCCAGATCGCGACCAGCACGACGATCGAGACGAGCGTGCTGATCCACGGCACGAGCTTTCCGGTCATTCGCCGACTCCTCCTTGCGCAAGCCGCTCCTCGTCCTCGGTCAGCTGGCGGCGCAGCTCGAGGACCCGCTCCTGGAACCCGGGCTCGGCGGTGACCTCGAGCGCGCGCGGGTGCGGCGCGTCGACGTGCGTGATCGAGCGGATCCGCCCGGGCCGGGCCGAGAGCAGCACGACGCGGTCGGCCAGGAACACGGCCTCCGCGATCGAGTGGGTGACGAACACGACGGTGGCGTTGGCTGCCGCGGCGATCCGCTGCAGCTCCATGTTCATCTTGTCCCGCGTCATCGCGTCGAGCGCGCCGAACGGCTCGTCCATGAGCAGGATCTCCGGGTTGTAGCTCAGGGCCCGAGCGATGGCGACGCGCTGGCGCATGCCGCCCGAGAGCTCGCGCGGGAGCGCCTTCTCGAAGCCCTGCAGGCCGACGAGCTCGCCGAGCTCGTGCGCCCGCCGCAGCCGCTCGCGCTTGTCGACCTTGCGCAGCTGCAGTGGCAGCCCGATGTTCTCCTCGACCGTGTACCAGGGGAAGAGGTTGGCGTCCTGGAACACGAGCCCGAGCTTGCGCAGCGCGTCGTCGTCGCGGTTGTCGCCGCGCCAGAGGGGGCGGCCGGCGACGGTGACCTCGCCCGCCGTCGGCCGGGTGAGGCCCGCGAGGATCCGCAGCATCGTCGTCTTCCCGCAGCCGGACTGCCCGAGCAGCGTGACGAACTCCTGCTTGCGGATGGCCAGGTCGATGTCGGCGAGGGCGAGCGTGTCGCGATTGCGCGCGCTGAAGCGCTTGGAGACGCCCCGCAGCGCGATCTCGGCGTCGTCAGCGCGCTGCGCCGGCGTGAAGCGCGGCTGCTCGTCGTCCAGGACGCGCGTGGTGCCGGAGACCGCGTGCGCCTCGCCGTTGCCCGTCAATCGAATGCTCCCTCCGGAAAGATGTGTGCGGCAAGCGCACATACGTGCGCAATCGACACCCTGCCCGTTTGTCGGACGGTCAAACAATCCGCGTCAGTCGGCCACCATCGGCGCGGAGGGCTTGACGTAGGATCCGCCGCCCATGCGCGCACTGGTCACCGGCGGCGCCGGCTTCATCGGCTCGCACCTCGTCGACGCGCTGCTGGACCGCGGCGACGAGGTCACGGTCATCGACGACCTGTCGACCGGCAAGCGCCCGAACCTCGACAGCGCGCTGGCGCGCGGCGCCGGCTTCGACGAGGTCGACATCCGCGACGCGCAACGCGTCGCCGCGGTGCTGGCCGGGGCGCGGCCCGACATCGTCTTCCACCTCGCCGCGCAGATCGACGTGCGCAAGTCGCTCGACGACCCGGCGTGGGACGCGTCGATCAACGTGGGCGGCACGATCAACGTGCTCGAGGGCGCGCGGCGCGCCGGCGTCAAGCGCTTGGTCAACACCTCCACCGGCGGCGCCATCTACGGCGAGGCCGACGTCATGCCGACGCCCGAGACCGCGCAGCCGCGCCCGATGGCCGCCTACGGGCAGAGCAAGTTCTGCGCCGAGGCCTACTGCGGCTGGAGCGAGCGCCTCTACGGCCTGTCGGCGGTGACGCTGCGCTACGGCAACGTCTACGGCCCGCGCCAGGACCCGCACGGCGAGGCCGGCGTCATCGCGATCTTCTGCGGCGCGGCCCTGACCGGCGGGCGGCCGAAGATCTTCGGCGATGGCCGCCAGACGCGCGACTACGTCTACGTCGCGGACGTCGTCGCGGCCAACCTGGCCGCGGCCGCGCACCCCGAGGCGCACGGCGCGTACAACATCGGCACGGGCACCGAGGCGTCGGTGCTCGAGGTCGTCGCGGCGCTGCGGACCGCCGCGGGGCTCGGCGACGGCGACTTCGAGCCCGAGTTCGCGTCGGCCCGCGCCGGCGAGCTCCAGCGCAGCTGGCTGGACGTCTCGCGCGCACGTGCCGAGCTGGGCTTCACCGCCGACACCGACCTGGTGGCGGGCATGAAGCCCACGCTCGAGTGGGCTCGCGCGGCCGAGTCCTAGGAGGCGGTCTCGGCCTTCGCCGCCTCGGCGGCGGCATCGGCCGGCGGCGAGACGGTCTCGGCGGTGGCGACCGGGCCGAGCGGGCGATCGAAGTCGGCCTCGCGCCCGCTGTCGCTGCTGCGCACCTTGCGCATCACGACGACGCCACCGGCGACCGCGACGGGGATGACGAGCATCCTGGCCTTCGGCCGCTTCGGCGACGACGACCAGCGCGCGGTCGCGTACGTCTTGGCGGCGCGCGCCGCGTGGGGCGCCATCTTCGCCGCCATGTATGCCTTCGCCCAGCGCCGGGCCAGGTCGTCGAGCGCCTGCTCGCGCTTGGAGCGGCGCTTGCGAAGAACGAGAAGTCGTGCCATGGCCATACGCTACCCCTTCGCGCCGGCTCCGACGCGGTCGCGCAGCCACGCCACGGTCTGCGCAACGCCCTCGTGCACGCCGATGCGCGCCTCCCAGCCGAGCAGCCGCTTGGCCTTCTCCACCGAGGGCCAGCGGCGCACGACGTCGACCTCGAAGCTCGGCAGGTGCTCGAGCCGCAGGTCGGCCGGGTCGCGGCCGCAGGCCTCCCAGATGATCGCCGCCAGCTCGGCGACGGTCCGCTCGTCGGATGCCGAGACGTTGAAGTCCTCGTGCAGGCCGGCCGGCGAGCTCATCGCGGTGACGATCCCGTCGGCGATGTCGTCGATGTGGGTCAGCGTGCGCGTCTGCGTGCCGTCGCCGAAGATCGGCAGCGGCGCGCCCTCGGGCAGCGTCAGGCACTTGCGGATCACGTCGGGGACCATGTGCGCGATCCCCGGCTCGTCGGTCGGCATCTCGCCCGGCCCGTAGGCGTTGAACGGGCGGCAGATCGTGTAGGGCAGCCCGTGCTCGTCGTACGCGGCGCGCACGTAGACCTCGCCGGTCAGCTTGGAGAAGCCGTAGGCCGAGCGCGGCATCGGGCACTCCCAGATGTGCTCCTCGGTCGTCGGGTACTGCGTGGCGCGCTCGAAGACCATCGAGCTCGACACGTAGGTGAAGCGCTGCACGTCGTGGTCGAGCGCCGCGCGGACGACCGCGTTGTACAGCGCGTTGTTGACCTCGGTCAGCGTGTGGGGCAGCTTGTGGAAGTTCGCGATCCCGCCCACGATCGCCGCGAGGTGGATGACGTGGCTGCAGCCCTGCGTGGCGCGCCGCGCCTCGTCGAGCAGGCGCAGGTCGCCGGTGTGGACCTCACAGCCCTCGCGCATCCACGTCGGCGCGTCGCGCTGGTCGGACACGCGGACCTCGAAGTCGGGGTCGCGCAGCAGCCGCCGCACGACGGCCGCGCCGATGGTGCCGGCGCCGCCGGTGACGAGGACGCGGTTCATGGGCGGGGAACGGTAACGCTGAGGCCGTGCGCGCGGGCCGCGGCCACGAGCCGCTCGTCGTAGGCGAAGACCGTGCCGCAGTGCTCGCCGAGGGAGAGCGCGGTGGCGAGGTGGATGGCGTCGAGCGCGCGCAGGCCGGGGTCGGTGAGGTCACCGGCGGCGCGACGCACGTCGGCATCGATCTCGATCAGTCCGACGCCCCTGAGCAGTTCGCGGACCGTGCGAACCTCGGCCGGGTCGCGGCGGCGGACGGCTATCACCGCCTCCACTTCGAGCAACGCCGACGACGTCAGCAGCCAGCCGTCGATCGCCCTCGCCAGCGCCTTGGATTCGGGTTCCGGCGCGATGAGCTTGACGAACGCCGAGGCATCGACGTAGGCGAGCAGACGCGGCACTCAGATGCGATCCTCGCGCAGCTCGTCCAGGATCTCGCTCATGGGACGGCCGGGCGCAATGCGCTCACGCAGCTGGCGTGACAGCGCGAGCGCCTCCTTGGTCGACATCGTCGCGCGCGTCACCCCGCCGCGCTCGTCGAGCCAGCGATCGAGCTCGGCGTGCGGGTCCTCGGCCAGGGCCTTGGCGCCGAGCAGGACGAGCTCGCGCGCGAGGCTCGCGGCGGGCTTTGACGGCCCGAGCACGCGCGCGGCGGCCTTGAGCGCCGCGTCGAGCTCAGGGTCGCGCGTCAGCGCGATGCGGGCGTGCTTGGTCGGCATGCGACCAAGTGTAACACCTGGGTGTTACACCTTCGCCGCGGCGAGCTCTGCCGGCCGCGCGAAGACCTGCTCGGTGCCGAAGCAGTCCCAGGGGTCGGCGAGCACCGCGTCGCCCTTGGCGCTGTCGGCGATCGCGGCGAGCACCTGGCGGCCGCGGAACTCCGAGTGGTTGGTGGCGATCACGACGGCGTCGGCGTCGAGGATCGCGTCCTCGAAGGACTGCGTCGGCGTCGCGACGTGCGGGTCGTGGACGGCGACGTCGGCCAGCTCGCGCTCGAGCAGGCGGATGAGCTTGTGCGACAGCGAGTCGCGCTCGTCGTCGGTGTCGGCCTTGAAGGCCAGGCCGAGCACGGCGACCTTGCGCCCGCGCAGCGAGCCCAGGCGGCGCTTGAGGCCCTCGACGATGAACAGCGGGACCGACTCGTGGACGCGCGAGACGGCCAGCAGCATCCCCGGCGCCGGCGAGCGCTCCTCCGAGAAGGTGAAGTCCTTGCGCAGGCACGTCCCGGCGGTGAACCCCGGCTGCGGCATCCCGCCGCGCGGGTAGTCGCGGTTGATGAGCTCGATGACCTCGAAGACGTTCGCGCCGTACTGCTCGCACTCCATCATCAGGCGGTTGGGCAGCGCGAACATCGTGTAGCGCAGGATGTTGGTCCAGATCTTGGCCAGCTCGGCCTCGACCGGGCTGGTCTGCACGATCGGCGCGCCGAGGCCCTCGAACAGCGCGGCGGCCGCCTCGGCCGAGCGCTCGCCGACGCCGCCGACGATGCACGGCAGGGTGCCGATCTCCTCGAAGAAGCGCCCGGCGGCGATCCGCTCGGGCACGTGGGCGACGAAGACGTCGCGCCCCACCTCGAGGTCGAGGTGGCGCTCCAGGTAGCCGGCGACGAACTCCGTCGTGCCCGGCGCGATCGTCGAGCGCAGCACCAGCAGGTGGCCGGGACGCAGCACCGGCAGCAGGTCGTCGAGCACCGTGCGGATGTCGCGCATGTCGATCTCGATGTGCGAGAACGACGGCGTTCCGAGGGTCAGGACGATCGCGTCGGCCTGCGCGGCGTCGGCGGCGCGCTCGGACCATTCGATCTCGACGCGCTGCAGGACCTCGGCGGCTCCGGGCTCCTCGAACGGCATCCGCCGGGCAGCGCACCGCGCCGAGCGCTCGGCGTCGGTGTCGATGCCGATAGTGCGCCAGGCCGCGGTCGGCGAACGCCAGCGCGAGCGGGAGGCCCACGCGGCCGCAACCGATGATGGCGACATCGTGGCTGCATCAAGCGATCAACGAGGGTACGACACGCAAACCGCAGATGTCCCGCGCGTGTTACGCCGCGCGCGTTGTTGCATAGGGTGCAGCGCGTGCGCCGAGCACTGGTCACGGGCGTTACGGGGCAGGACGGCTCGTACCTCGCGGAGCTCCTGCTCAACCGCGACTACGAGGTGTTCGGCACCGTCCGCCAGCGGGACGCCTCGGTCTCGGCCGGCGTGACGCTGCTCGTCGCGGACCTCCTCGACGAGGCCAGCCTGCGGGCGGCGGTGCACACGTGCAGGCCACACGAGCTCTATCACCTGGCTGCGCCCACCTTCGTACCCGACTCGTGGGAGGACCCGACACAGACCGTGGCCGCGATCGCCGGAGCGACGGCGGCGCTGCTGGCCGCCGCGCGCGCCGTCGATCCGCGCATGCGCATTTGGGTGGCCACCTCCAGCGAGATCTTCGGCGACGCGGACGAGAGCCCCCAGTCGGAGCGCAGTGCGATGCGCCCGCGCTCGCCATACGGTGTGGCCAAGCTGGCCGCGCATGGCCTCGTCCGCACGATGCGCGAGCGCTTCGGGCTGTTCGCCTGCTCAGGCATCACCTACAACCACGAGTCGCCGCGCCGGCCCGAGCGTTTCCTGCCGCGCAAGGTCACGCGCGGCGTGGCGGCGATCAAGCTCGGGCTCGAGCGCGAGTTGGTGCTGGGCAACCTCGATGCCGTGCGCGACTGGTCCCACGCCGAGGACGTCATGCGAGCCGCGTGGCTGGCGCTTCAGGCGGACGCGCCCGACGACTACGTGATCGCGTCAGGCGTCGGGCGGACCGTGCGCGAACTGGCGGACGTGGCGTTCGCTGGCGTCGATCTCGACTGGCGCGAGCACGTTCGTGTCGACCCCGCTCTCGTACGCCCGTCCGAGCGGGTGGCCCCCGTCGGCAATCCGGCGCGCGCCCGCGAGCGCCTTGGCTGGGAGCCACAGCGATCGTTCGACGAGCTCGTGGCCGAGATGGTCGAGGCCGACCTCGGGGCACTGCGCCGCTAGATTGGCGCGCTCGCCATGGACGACCCCCTCGTCAGCATCGTCGTGCCCGCCTACAACGAGGCGACGACGATCGAGGAGATCCTGCGCCGGGTCATCAATGTGCCGTTCCGACACGAGGTCATCGTCGTCGACGACGGCTCCACCGACGGCACACCCGACCTCGTGGCTGCGATCGACGGCGTGCAACTCATTCGCTGCGCGCGGAACCGCGGCAAGGGCGCTGTCGTGCGCGACGGCATCGCCGCCACGGGCGGCGACATCGTCGTCATCCAGGACGCCGACCTTGAATATGACCCGAAGGACCTGCCGCGGCTCCTCGAACCGCTCGTCGAGGGCCGCGCAGACGTCGTCTACGGCACGCGCCTGCGCGGAGGCGAGCCCCAGCGCGCGCATCTCTTCTGGCACTACGCCGGCAACCGCCTCCTCTCGCTGATGACCAACGTTCTCTTCAACACGACGATCAGCGACATGGAGGTCGGCTACAAGGCCTTCCGCGGGGACCTCATCCGCGACATTCGCCTGGTCAGCGACGACTTCCGCTTCGAGCCGGAGGTGACGGCGAAGGTCCTGAAGATCCCGGGCATCCGCCTCTACGAGGTCCCGATCTCCTACTACGGGCGCACGTTCGCCGAGGGCAAGAAGATCACGTGGCGCGACGGGCTGAAGGCCGTGTGGGCTCTCGTCCGATTCCGCCTCAGCGACTGAGCAGCTCGAGGTCCGACCTGGTCATGAGCCGGATGAGCTCCTCGAAGCTCGTGTGCGGCTTCCAGCCCAGCACGCGCTCAGCCTTGGCGTAGTTGCCAATGAGGTGGTCGACCTCGGCCGGCCGGACGAAGGCCTGGTCGATCTCGACGTAGCGCTCCCAGTCGCTCAGTCCGGCCTCGTCGAAGGCGATCTGCACGCAGTCGCGCACCGAGTGGTCCTCGTTGGTGGCGATGACGAAGTCCTCGGCCCCGTCCTGCTGGAGCATCCGCCACATGGCGTCGACGTAGTCCTTCGCGTAGCCCCAGTCGCGCCGCGCGTCGAGGTTGCCGAGGCTCGAGCTTCTCGCGCAGGCCGAGCTTGATCGCCGCCGCGTGCCAGGTGATCTTGCGCGTCACGAACTCCAGGCCGCGACGCGGGCTCTCGTGGTTGAAGAGGATGCCCGCTGACCGCGAAGAGGTCGTAGGACTCGCGGTAGTTGACGGTGATGAAGTGCCCGTAGGCCTTCGCCACGCCGTACGGCGAGCGCGGATAGAACGGCGTCGCCTCGGTCTGCGGGACCTCGAGGACCTTGCCGAACATCTCCGAGCTCGACGCCTGGTAGAAGCGCGCCTCGGGGCAGACCTCGCGCATCGCCTCCAGCATGCGGGTTACGCCCGTACCCGGTGAACTCCGCGGTCAGCGTCGGCTGGACCCACGACACGGCCACGAAGCTCATCGCCGCGAGGTTGTAGATCTCGTCGGGCTTGGCCGCGCGCAGGGTGTCGACGAGCGAGCGCTGGTCGAGCAGGTCGCCCTGGTGCAGCGTGATCCGCTCGCGGATGTGCTCGATCCGCTCGAACTTCTCGGTCGAGGCGCGGCGGACCATGCCGTGGACGTCGTAGCCCTTGTCGAGCAGCAGCTCGGCGAGGTAGGAGCCGTCCTGGCCGGTGATGCCGGTGATCAGCGCGGTCTTCTGGGCATTGGCCCCGGCAGGCTAGTACAGGCGCGCGCTGCCGGCGGGCGCCCAGCGGGCACAATCGGGTCGTGCTGACGCATGTGGGCCTCAACCTTCTCTACCTCGTTCCAGGCCAGGTCGGAGGGACCGAGATCTACGCGCGGCGCCTCATCGACGCCCTCGCGCGCGCTCATCCCGACGCCCGCTTCACGGCGTTCTGCGGCCAGGAGGCGGCACCGGTGCTCCGAGCCGTCGGATGGCCGGCGAACGTCCGCGTGCAGGAGCTCCCGGTGCGCTGTGCCGTAAAGCCGCTGCGGATCGCGGCCGAGCTCGCGCTGCTGCCGGCATTCGCCACGCGTGCGGGCGTCGACCTGCTGCACAGCATGGGAACGACCACGCCCGTGCACGGCACGCCGAGGCGCGTCGTCACCGTCCACGACCTGATCTACGACCTGTATCCCGGCTCGTTCCCGTGGCCGGCGCGCTACGCCCTCAGGGCGATCGTGCCCGTCGGCGCCCGTCGGGCCGTCCGCGTCCAGGCCGACTCGCAGGCCGGCAAGGATGAGATCGTCGCGCGCCTCGGGGTGCCCGCGGAGCGCGTCGACGTCGTGCATCTCGGCCTCGGCATGAAGCAGATCGAGCGCTTCACCGACGCGGAGCGCCTCCGCTCGGCCTGGCAGCTCGGCGAAGCGCCGGTGCTGCTTTCGGTGGCCGCCGCCCTGCCGCACAAGAACCTCGATCGCCTGCTGCGCGCGTTCGCGGCGCTCGAGCGCGGCGATCCGATCCTCGTGTTCGTCGGCCACGCCGGTCGCGACATGGATCGCCTGCGCGACCTCGCTGGTGAGCTCGGGGTGGCTGCGCGCGTGCGCTTCACCGGATGGATCAGCGACGAGGACCTCGAGGGCATGTACCGCCTCGCCAGCGCGTTCGTCTATCCGTCGATGCACGAGGGCTTCGGCATGCCGGTGCTCGAGGCGATGGCCCGCGGCGTTCCGGTGGCCTGCGCCGACGCGACGTCGCTACCGGAAGTCGCGGGCGATGCCGCTGTGATGTTCGACCCGCGATCGGTCGACGCCATGGTTGCCGCGGTGCGCTCGTTGCTCGAGGATCCCGAGCTGGCGGCGGATCTGGCGCGCAAGGGGCGCGCCCGGGTGGCGCGATTCGACTGGGCGCGCACCGCCGAGGCGGCATGGCAGAGCTATGGGCGCGCGCTTGCCGCCGATGGCTCGCGCACGCATTGACGCTAGCCTCTGTGCCGGCGCGTACGGCTGACGCGCAACTTCTGGGCGCGCGCAGCGTTCCCGCTTGGCACCGCTACCACCGCCATGAACAATCTCCTCGCCATCGTGCCCGCCTTCAACGAGGCCGAGTCGCGTCGCCGCAACGATCGCGGACATCTACCGCCATGCGCCCGACTTCGACGTGCTCGTGATCGACGACGGCTCGACGACGACACCGGGCCGGTGGCGCGCGCGGCCGGCGCGCGCGTCCTTCGCCACCCGTTCAACCTCGGGATCGGCGGCGCGGTGCAGTCGGGCTACCAGTACGCCAGAGAGCACGACTACGACATCGCGGTCCAGGTCGATGGCGACGGCCAGCACGACGCGCGTCACATCCAAGACCTGCTCGAGCACCTCCAGCGCCACCCAGACCTCAACATGGTCACCGGCTCGCGCTTCCTGGCCGACGACGGCGAGGGCTACCGCTCATCCGCGTCGCGCCGTGTTGGCATCCGCATCTTCGCCGGATCCTCTCGGTGATCATCGGGCAGCGGGTCACCGACCCCACCTCGGGTTTCCGCATGACCGATCGTCGCGGCATCGAGCTGTTCGCCCGCGACTATCCCCACGACTATCCCGAGGTCGAGGCCGTCCTGCATGGTGCACGCCCATCGGCTGAAGAGCGCCGAGATCCCGGTTCGGATGCGCGACCGGCGCGCCGGGCGCTCGTCGATCAACTCGACCCGCTCTGTCTACTACATGATCAAGGTGCTGCTGGCCGTGTTCGTCGGGCTGTTGCGCGCACGTCCCGCCGTCGAGCCCGGCGACCGCCCGCCGGTTGCCGCCGAGCACACGATCTGACATGGAGACGCGCGTCCAGATAGTCGCAGTGATCGCCTCCGCGGGGCTGTTCTTGCTCGTGTTCGAGCTCGTGCGCCGGCGGCGGTTGATGGAGCGCTACGCGCTGCTGTGGCTGTTCTCCGCGATCGTCGTGCTCGGCCTCGCCGCCTGGAAGCAGTTGCTCGAGCAGGTGGCCAGCGCGATCGGGATCTTCTACGCGCCGTCGGCGCTGTTCGCCATCGCGCTGGGCTGCATCGCGATCATGCTGCTGCACTTCTCGCTCGTCATCTCGCGGCTCGTCGACCAGAACAAGGTCCTGGCACAGCGGCTGGGGATGCTCGACAGCGCCTCGGCGAGCTGGAGGCGAACGCCGACGGCGAGGTACCCGCGGCTGTCGAGCGGGGCCTGACGCGCGTGCGGTAGTGGGGGCCGACGAGGCGCCCACCGACCTCGGCCTGGCGGTCGTCGTCGTCTGCCACGACAGCGCCGACGTCGTTCCCGCCACGCTGCTCGCCCTCGAGCCGCAGCTCGGTCCCGACGACGAGCTCATCGTCGTCGACAACGCGTCGGGCGACGGCACCGCGGACGCCGTGCGAGCGGCCGCTCGGCGCGCGCGCTTGGTCGAGACCGGCGCCAACCTCGGCTTCGCCGGCGGCTGCCTGCGGGGCGCTCGCGAGAAGCTCGGCGCCGCTGCTGTTCTTCCTGAATCCGGACGCGCGTGCCGGCCGCGGGCTGTGTCGAAGCGCTGCGCGCGACGGCCGCCCAGCGGCCGGCGTGGGGAGCGTGGCAGGCGCTCGTCACGCTCCCGGGCGACGCCCGCATCAACACGGCCGGCAACCCCGTCCACTTCCTGGGCTTTGCGTGGGCAGGCGGCCACGATGAGCTCGCCACGGGACTCGATCCGCGCCCGCGCGAGGTCGCGTCGGCGTCGGGGGCGGCGCGGTCGTGCGCCGCGAGGCGTGGGAGGCCACAGGAGGCTTCGACGCGCGCTACTTCATGTACGGCGAGGACGTGGACCTGTCGCTGCGCCTGCGGCTGGCGGGATGGGAGATCGGGTTGGCGCCGCAGGCGCGGGTCACCCACGATTACGAGTTCGTCAAGGGCGACTACAAGTGGTTCTACCTCGAGCGCAACCGCTGGTGGACGGTCCTCGGCGCCTATCCGGGGCGCCTGTTGCTGCTCCTCGCGCCCGCGCTCGGCGCATTCGAGCTGGCGCTGCTGATCGCCGCGTGGCGCGGAGGATGGCTGCGCGCGAAGCTGCGCGCGCTGCGCGCGGTGCTGGGTGCGCTGCCAGCGCTGCTCGAGCGCCGACGGGCGATCCAGTCGCGCCGGCGGCTGTCGGACGCGCAGTTCGCGGCGGTGCTCACCGACGCGGTCGACTCGCCTTACCTGCCCGACCTGCCGCCGGCGCTCGCGCGGGCGCAGCGCGGCTACTGGCGGCTCGTGCGCGTGCTCCTGCGGTGAGCTTGGCTCAGCGCTGCCCGATGACGAGGAACTGCTTGCCGAGCACCCGCCACGCCACCGGCGTCTGCAGGTAGCGGCGCACCATCCATTGCGACGCCGGCCGGTGCCCACGAAACGAGTACGGCAGATAGCGCGGAACGACGCGCGTCGGCTCGAACCCGGCCGCGTAGAGGTGCTCGGCGATCGCCACGTGGGTGAAGATCAGCGTGTGGTCAGCGCAGTCGAAGTACTCGTCGGCGCAGTACCGGAAATTGGGACCCATGATCGCGATCCGCCCGCCGGGGACGAGCACGTCATGCATCTTCTCCAGGAAGCTCGCCACGGCCTCCTGCGTGAGCAGGTGCTCCAGGAAGTTCGAGACCCAGACCGCGTCGAAGTGCTCGGTGGGCAGGTCGGCGTCGAAGATGTCGGCGACGATGGCCTTGGTCCCCGGGGCGTGCTGGCCCTCCTCATAAGCCACGGCGTCGACGGCCCAGCGCTCCTGCGCGGGGACGGCGTTGATGAACTCGCCGCGCCCCGCCGCCGGGTCGAGCACCCGCCGCGGCCGGCCGAGCGCCTCGTAGACGTGCGCGGCGATCTCCACCCAGGTCGCCGAGCGCGTCTCCTGGGGAATCCCGCGAAAGCGGTATTCGTACAGCCGCTGGTAGTTCATCGCAACGCTTCGCGACGCGTGCGAAGCGATGGGTCCTCGTGGACTCGCGCGGCGGGCGCGCCGGCGTGCCAGCGCCGCCGGCGAAGCGGCTGGGGCTCGAGCCCCGGCCGGCGATAGTCCCCACGGCTCAGGTGATGCTCGAAGAACACGTACAGGACGATGAACAGGTAGCGGCTGCCCATCTCCTGCAGGCTGAGCTTCGACGTCCCGCTCGCGCGGTTGCGCCAGCTGATCGGCACCACGGCGTAGGAATGTCCGCGCACGATCGCCTTGAGCGGGATCTCGACCGTGAGGTTGAAGTGGTGTGACAGCAGCGGCCCGACGTTCTCTATGACCTCGCGCCGATAAGCCTTGAACGCGTTCGTCGTGTCGTTGTAGCCGTGCCCGAACAGCAGCCGGATCCCGAGGTTGACGATGCGGTTGATGACGAGCTTCAGCTTCGGGTAGCCGGCCGCGCTGCCGCCGCGCACGAAGCGCGACCCGAACGCGCAGTCATAGCCCGCCTCCAGCAGCCGGTGGTAGGCGACGAGGTCGTCGGGGTCGTCGGACCCGTCGGCCATCATGATCGCGACAGCGTCACCGCAGAAGCGCTCGAGCCCCGCCCGCACCGCGAAGCCGAAGCCGTTGCGGTACGGCGAGCGCAGGTACACCAGGCGATCGTCGGCCTCCGCCATGCGCGCGACGATCTTCGCCGTGCGGTCGGTGGACGCGTCGTCGACCACGACGACCTCGAAGTCGACGCCGTCGGCCTCGAGCCGCGCCACGATCTCGCGGACCGTGGACTGGATCGAGCCCTCCTCGTCGCGGGCAGGAATGACGACGGACAGCTTCATCTCTCTCCTGTCGTTGAGGCTAGCTTCATCGCAAGCTGCAGACCGTGAACGGCGCACTGCCGCGCAAGCCTATGCGCCAAGGCCGAGGCGAGCGGTCGACGGGCAGCCTCACGGTGTCGGCGGCTCCGGGCTGCACGCCGATCTGCAGCGGGCGGCCGAGCGTGTCGGCAAAGCGCCGGAAGCGGACCTCGATCCCGGTCTGCCGTGAGGCTCGGATCAGCAAGCCGCTCGTTGGCACGCGCGCCACGACTTGCGCGTCGGGTTGTTGAGGGGTGAAGCGCAGACACCCGCGCGCCTGGCTGAGCACGCCCGCCGTGACCGATGCCGTCGGAGCGCTGTGCGCGGTCTGCGGCAAGGTTGCGCCGACCGGTGTCAGGACGGCGCCTCGCAGTTGCAGCAGGACGGCGTCGGCGATCGCCCGCACGTCGCGCGGGGCCTGCGCGATCTGCGCGGGCGAGTACGCCGGCGAGGAGCCGTAGTGGCGTACGGCCGCGAGGTACGGCCCCACGGTGATCTGGGGCTGGCCGGAGGCCGGAGCCAGGTCGGGGTTGGCGCTGCTGCCGGCGACCTCGATCGCGCTCAGCACTCCCTTCGTCGAGGTCGACAGGGACCGCACGGACGCGGCCGGCCCGCTGAACGTGTGCAGGTTGGCAAGCGCGCCGGCGCCGATGGCGACGACGAGCAGCGCACAGGCGCGACCGCGGACGAACCGTCCACGCGCGAGCTCGACCGCCAAGAGGACGACGAGCAGCCCGCCCGGGTACAGGTAGCGGGTCTCGCCCGGGCTGACGTCGGTGTCGGCGCGCGCGAGCGCCGTCGTCGCCCACAGCACGAGCGGCATCACCAGCAGGCCTGTGAGCCGCGGATCGAGCGGGCCGGGGCGCAGCAGGGCGTGGACGGCGAAAGCGGCGAGCGCGGCGGCCAGGAGGATGCCGTAGTCGCTGCCCACGCCGGTGATCGCGCCCGCCGCGGGCCCGGCTGCGTCGATGATCCACGCCGGAATCGCTGGCACGTTCGACAGCTTCGCGGTGTCGCGCCCGTAGCCGACGTACCAGAGCGCGTAGAGCACGATCGGAATGCCCACGACCCAGGCGCGCCGCCTGCGGTCCGGCCGCAGCAGGACCTCCACGGCGGCGCCGGCCACGATCGGCAGGCCTATGCCTGAGCTCGCCAACGAGACGCAAAGGAGCGCGCTTGCGACGACGTCGCCTCGGCGGCTCCGGCGATCCATGGCCAGCAGCGCGCCGAGGCCCGCCGCGAGTGCGCTCAGGAAGCCGATCTGAAAGGCCCAGATCAGATCCCAGTAAGCGGGTCCCATGACCATGAGCGGAGCGGTGATGGCCATGGCTGGCCACGCGCCGATTCTCGGTCGCGCATAGGCGAACAGCAGCAGGCCGTTGAGGAGATCGAGCGCCACAAGGACCGCACGGAGTGAGCCGTAATGGTGCAGGCCCAGCGTCTCGAAGGTGAGCTTGTAGACGAGGAGCGGGACGAGGCTCAGATGCTCGTTGTGCGGTGTAAGCAGCGTGCGCAGTCCCCATCCCTGACGCTGCAGGACGAAGTTCCAATCGTCGTACGCGAACGTGGTGCTGCGCGCGGCATACATGAGCGTGACCGCCGAGCACGCCATCGCCAGGGCGAGCGCAACCGGGGCGTAACGATCGAGTCGCTGCGGGGGGTGACCGAGGTCGCCGGTCGTCGCCCACGTGCCATGCCCTCTAATCGCTGTGATGCTCACGCCTGTGGCTACGGCCTGACCGGGGCTTCGTAGAAGTCGAATCGCAGATGGCCGCTGCCAGGCTTCGCCGCTTCTTTCGCGACGGCGACGGTCTGGGGGTTCGGTGACTGCACGAACGGCGCGAACCCGCCCAAGCTGGCGGGAATCCGAAGAACCAGCCCGTCCCCGGCGGTCCCCGGCACGAGCCGATACACCTTCCTGCCATCGAGCACGATCAAGCGCTGCCTGGCCTTGAAGAACGTGGTGCGCAGGCGCTCGAAGCCGGATACCTGCGCGCCCGAGATCCGCATGTAGACCATGCCGCCCTGCTGCGGCTGCGGAACGCGCACCGCGCCATCCCAGCCGGTCTGCGCCGACCCGATCAGCCGCGGCGCGCCGCAGCGGGTCCGGCCGCGCGCGAGGACGATCCACCGCCGCGCCTGCCGCGCTACGGGCACGTAGCGGCACAGCATCTCGCGCACCGCCGCGGGCGACTCCCACGCGGAGTTGCGCCCATCGGCGGCGAGCTGGTTGCGCAGCAGGATCCTTTCGGGCGCGTCCTTCCCGGCGAGCCTGTCCGCGTTGAGCTGATCGAGCTTGCTCGTGTAGGCCTCGTACGCCTGGAAGAGCGGCAGCGGGCGCCACTTGAGGCCATACGCCCATGCCGCCGCCACCTCGTCCGGAGCGACGTGCACGGTCCGGCCGCGCAGCGCGGCGAGAATCTGCGGCTCCATCGCCTCGGCCTGCTGAACCCGAATGCGTCCCTCCCGCTCGAACTGGGCCTGCAGCCCGTGGCGCGCGACCGAGGTCAGGTCCGTCCATGCCGCCTGCACGTTCTTGACGGGCGAGACGATGTCGGTCAGCGTGCGATTCTGCGCCGCCATCAGGGCGAAGATCGGCAGCAGGACCGCCGCCAAGCCGAACCCCCTGCGCGCCGCGGTCCACGGCAGAACAACGAGGACGGCGAGCAGGCCGTCGAAGTAAAGCCGCGCGTGGTCGTCGTGGCGGACGAACGCAGACTTGAAGGTCAGCAGGGCGAACAGGATCCACATGGCGCCTAGGCCGGCCCGCCGCGACCATGACGCGAGCGCCTCCGAGCTCAAGATCGCCCACAGACCGATCAGCAGCACCGCGAGCGCCGCGGTGTACTGCCAGGCGAGCACCGTGATGTCGAGCCCCATGGCCTCCGAGTAGCCGGAGACCACCCGGCCGGAGTTGACGAGGTAGTCGGGCAGCGCGCCAAGCGGCTGGCCTGTCGCGAGCCATCCGACGAGCAGGCTGACGACCACGATCGCAGCCCAGACGACCAACCGGCGGCCGATCCCGCCAAGCAGGAGAATCGCGACGAAGCCGACCGCGACGATCGAGGCACCGGTGCTGATCTTGCCCAGCAGATCGAGCCCGCCGAGCGCGCCCATTCCCACCACGTACGCCCAGATCGCGCGTTCGCTGCGCTGCTCGGTCAGCACCCACACGGTCCACACGAACGTCACTGCGAGCAACTGGTAGGAGATGAAGGGCACGACGACGAGCACGATCAGCGCCGCGCCGACGGCGCCGAAGCTCCGACGTCCGATCAGCCAGAGCGCGAGCACGAGCGAGAACGCGGTCGCGGCGTGGTAGAGCACGGCGAGCATGCCCGTCGCCGTGGTCCAGTATCCGGGAACCTCGAGGAAGCCAAGCGGACCGTAGGTGTAGATGAGGTCCCGACCCCAGGTCAGGCCGCTGCCAGCGGCCATGTGCAACGCCCCCTGCCACGACGGATCAGTTCCGGCGGTCGGCCGGCGCGGAAGCGTGGTCCAGGACAGGAAGAGCAGCGCGACGCCGACGACCGCAGGTCCGGACCGCGGGCGCAAGTACCTGCACCAGGCGGCGATCGGCGCCGCCTCGGCGGGCATGGGCGTGCGCGGCTCGGCGGCGACGCTCATCGGGCGCTCAGTCTACGGACGGCCGTAGCGGCCCGGCCGCGTGCCTGCGGCCGTCTTCGATCTCCTAAGCTCCCGCGCATGACGGAGGCGCACACCGCCACCACGCCCGTGCGCTCGGTCCGCGACCTGCTCGCCGACCCGCCGCTCGTGCACGAATGGATGAGCGTCGAGGGGCTGATGACGCATGGGCTGCTCCCGGAGGCGCTGGGGTACCTGGAGGCCGCCGTGGCCGCCGGCCACCGCACGCTCGAGACCGGCTCGGGGCTCAGCACGATCACCTTCGCGCTGTGCGGTGCCCAGCACACCTGCGTAGTGCCAGACGGCGGCGAGACCGAGCGCATCCGCGACTACTGCGAGCAGCACGGCATCGACACCAGCGGGTTGCGCTTCCAGGTCGGCTTCTCCGAGCGCGTGCTGCCGACTCTCGACCTCGAGCCGCTGGACCTCGTCCTGATCGACGGCTCGCACTCGTTTCCGCATGTGTTCGTCGACTGGTTCTACACGCAGTCCGCGCTCAAGGTCGGCGGCACGCTGATCGTCGACGACGTCCACATCTGGACCGGCCGCGTGCTGCGCGACTTCCTGCGCGCCGAGCCAGCGTGGGAGCTCACCGAGCGCTGGGCCGGCCGCACAGTCGCGTTCCGCAAGGTTGCCGAGTTCGACGGCGGCGCCGACTGGGCTGACCAGCCCTACGTCTGGCGGCACACGCAGCCGGCTACGCTCGGCCGCGCGCGGATGGCGGCGGGCCTGCTGCGAGCCGGCGACTTCACCGAGATTGGCCGCCGCGTGCGCGCGGTCGCGGCGGACCTGCGCCGCTAAGCGCATGGGGGCGGTGCTGGTCACCGGCGGAGCAGGCTTCGTCGGCGCCAACCTCGCCGTCGGCGCTCGCCGACCGCCACCCGGCTGCGAGATCATCGCGCTTCGACAACCTCAACCGCCGCGGCGTCGAGCTGAACCTGCCGCGCCTGCGCGAGGCCGGCGTGCACTTCGTGCACGGCGACGTGCGCGAGCTCGGCGGACCTCCTCGCGCTCGGGCCGATCGAGGCGCTCGTCGAGTGCTCCGCCGAGCCGTCCGTGCTCGCCGGCTTCGACGGATCGCCGGACTACGTCGTCCGGACGAATCTGCTCGGCGCCTACCACTGCCTCGAGCTCGCCCGCCGCGACGGCGCCCAGGTGATCTTCCTCTCGACGAGCCGCGTCTATCCGGTGCGCGCGCTGCTCGACGTGCTCGCCTACGAGGAGGGCGAGACGCGCTTCGAGCTCGCCGACGAGCAGCCGCTGCCCGGCGCCTCGCCGGCCGGGATCGCCGAGGCGCTTCCCGCTCGAGGGTGCGCGCACGCTCTACGGCGCCACCAAGCTCGCCGCCGAGCTGCTGATCGCCGAGTACGCCGAGACCTACGGGCTCGAACGGTCGTCAACCGCTGCGGAGTGATCGCCGGGCCGTGGCAGATGGGCAAGGTCGACCAGGGCGTCTTCACCTACTGGATGCTCGCCCACTACTTCCGCCGTCCGCTCCGCTACATCGGCTTCGGCGGGACGGCAAGCAGGTGCGCGACCTGCTCCACGTCGACGACCTCGTCGACCTGGTCGACCACCAGCTCGAGCGATCCCGAGCGCTGGGACGGCGTGACCGTCAACGTCGGCGGCGGGCGCGAGTGCAGCCTCTCGCTGCGCGAGACGACGGCGCTGTGCGCGGAGATCACCGGCAACGCGCGTCGACATCGACTCCGACGGCGGCGAGCGTGCCGGCGACGTGCCCGTCTACATCTCCGACTGCACCCGCCTGCGCCGCTTCGGCGACTGGCGCCCGCAGCGCGGCCGTCGGGAGATACTCGACGACACCTTCACCTGGATCCCCGCCAACGAGCGCGCGGTCCGACACGCCATCTCATGAAACCATGCCCAGTAGCCATCGTCACCGGCTCCGGCGGCCTCATCGGCTCGGAGTCCGTCCGCCACTTCGTCGAGCAGGGCTTCGACGTCATCGGGCTCGAGAACGACATGCGCGCGCGCTTCTTCGGCCCCGAGGCCTCGACGGCGCGCACGACCGAGCGCCTCGTCGCGTGCGTATGACGCCTTCCGCTCGCTCGACGTCGACATCCGCGACGCCGACGCGCGTCGACCGCGTCTTCCGCGAGCACGCCGCGCTCTCGAGCTCGTCGTCCACACCGCCGCGCAGCCGTCGCACGACTGGGCCGCGCGTCGACCCGCACGACCGACTTCGCCGTCAACGCCAACGGCACGCTGAACCTGCTCGAGGCGACGCGCACGCACACGCCCGACGCGACCTTCGTCTTCACCTCGACGAACAAGGTCTACGGCGACCGGCCGAACTTCCTCCCGCTGGTCGAGACGCCCGACGCGCCTCGAGCTGCCCGAGGACCACGATACTACGGCGGCATCCCGACGTCGATGATGCGATCGACCGCTGCATGCACTCGCTGTTCGGCGTCGTCGAAGGCGGCGGCCGACCTGCTGGTGCAGGAGTACGGGCGCTACTTCGACATGCCCACCGTGTGCTTCCGCGGCGGCTGCCTGACCGGCCCCAGCACGCCGGGCACCCAGCTGCACGGCTTCCTCGCCTACCTGATGCGCTGCACGGTCACCGGCGAGCCGCTACACGGTCTTCGGCTACGGCGGCAAGCAGGTGCGCGACAACATCCACTCCGCCGACCTCGTGCGCGCCTTCGACGCCTTCCACCGCGCCCCGCGCGCCGGCCGCCGTCTACAACCTCGGCGGCGGGCGCGAGAGCAACTGTCTCGATGCTCGAGGCGATCGACGCTCTGCCAGCAGATCGCCGGGCGCGAGCTCGACTGGAGCTCTCCGACGAGGCGCGCGATCGGCGATCATCGCTGGTGGATCAGCGACCTGTCGGAGTTCCGGCGCGACTACCCGGAGTTCCGGCTCACCTACGGGATCGAGACGGTGCTGCGCGAGATCCTCGCCGCCAACGTCGAGCACTGGTCGCCCGCCGCGGCGTGATCGGGTCAGGACAACGGCCGATGGCGCAGCCGCGACCGGAAGGCGACCAGCAGCTCGGGCGGTAGCGCACCGCTCGCGACGACCCCCAGCGCGAACAGCCCGACCGCGATGGGCGTCAGCAACGCGTCGGGCACCCCGGGCAGGAGGAGCAGCAGGGCGCCGGCAGCCGCCCCGGGCGCGATCCGCCAGGCGACGCCGAGGCTCGGCGCAACGTCGGGCGCGGATCGATGAAGCGACAGCAGCAGCATGCCGCCAAGCAGGCACTCGGCCACCGCGGCTACGACGGCGGCGCCGATCTCGCCGAACTCCGGGATCGTCACCAAGCCGAGGACGAACACCGCGGCCAGCGCGATCGTGTTGGCCACGGCGAGCGCTCGCTGGCGGCGCAGCGCGACGAGGGCGAGCTGGCATGTCTGTCCTAGGAACATCGGGATCAGCGAGATCACCTGGATCTGCAGCACGGGCACCGCGTCGCGATAGTCGGGGCCGGCGAGGATCGCGATGATCGGGCCCGCCAGGAACACCACGGTCAGGACGACGAGCGTGGCGACGATCAGGCCGACGTCCGCGAGGCGTTGCGTGGCGTAGCGCAGCCGGTCGTGATCGTCGCGGCCGGCGACCGCCAGCACGGGCAATGCGACCGACAGCACGAGCGTAGGTAGCGTGTACAGGACCTCGAAGATCCGAAACGAGGTCCCGAACAGGCCCGTCTCCGTCTCCGTCGCCAGCAGCGACATGAGGATCACGAGCACGCGGAAGTAGATCGTGTTCATGGCGATCGCGACCGCCACCGGCAGGGCCTCGCGCAGCAGCGCGCGACCCGTTGCCCATTCCAGGCGTGGTCGCAGGTGGCGAAGCCCGCCTACCAGCCACGGCGTGACCGCCAGCGCCGCGAGCCCGACGGCGATCTGGACCGTGAAGAAGGGCAGCAGGGACGCTCCAACGAGGACCAGCACAGCGGTGGCGATCAGCAGCACCGCCTGCTTCCAGATCTCCACCGCGGTGATAGCCGTCTGGCGCAGCTCGACGGTGAGCGGGGTCATAAGCGTGACCTGGTAGCTCACCAGCAGCACGCCGAGCCCGGCGAGCAGCGAGCCGTAGACGAGGACGCGGTCGTAGCCGGCGACGATCGTGAACAGCGTGGCCAGCAGGACGCCGGCGACGGTGGTCAGCAGCCGCAGCGTCACGAGGTTGCCCAGCAAGCGGTCGCGCTCCTCACCGGGCGTCCGGAGGGCCATCTCGCGCGAGCCCACGGCGCTCAGCCCGGCGTCGGTGACGCCGCTGACGATGCCCATCAGCGAGGCCACCGTGACCCAGCGCCCGAATTCCTGGACACCGAGGTAGCGCAGCAGAAGCACGGCGGTTCCGCCGCCCACCAGCCACCCCACCCCGTAGCCGATACCGCGCACGGTCCCGCCGCGAATGACCATCCCGCCCGCTTCCGGCGAGGACAGCAGCTCGGGCGCGTCCGCGACAGGCGGGTGCTCGACGTCCGGCACGGCTACTCCTGCGAGTCTGCGTCCTTGCCTGGCGCCGCCGCTGCGCGCCCTTTACAGCCAAACGTCACGAGACCACTAGCGCCCGGCGCGATGCGCGAAGTACTGGCGCGCAAAGGCAGCGACGAAGCGCGGGTTGTAGCGCGCGTAGCGTCGCCACAGGCGCCGCGGCTCGCGCGCGAGGCGGTAGCACCACTCCAGGCCGACGCGTTGCATCCAGTCCGGCGCCTGGGGCACGAGCCCGGCGTGGAAGTCGAAGGCGGCGCCGACCGCGGCGAGGATCGGCGCGTCGAGGCGGGCGCGCATCTCGGCCATCCACTTCTCCTGCTTGGGCTGGCCGGTGCCGACCCAGACGACGTCGGCGCCCGAGGCGTTGATGCGTCGGCCGACCTCGTCGCGCTCGGCGTCGGTCAGCTCGCGGAAGGGCGGCGACCACGCGCCGACGATCCGCAGGCCGGGGTAGCGCTCGCACAGGGACGTGACGAGCTGGTCCAGCGCCTCCTCGGAGCGCCCGCCGTAGAGGAACATCGTCGTGCCGTTGCGGGCGGCGCGCTCGCAGTAGAGCGCCATGAGGTCGGGCCCGTAGACGCGCGTGGCCTGCTTGTGGCCGAGCGCGCGCAGCGCCCAGACGAGCGGGACGCCGTCGGGCACCGCCAGCGCGCGCCGGACGGCCTGCGCGGTGTCGGGGTCCTCCCGGGCGACCATGACGAGGTGCACCGCGGCCGCGGTGAGGCACACGTGGTGGCGGTCGCGGATGACCGCGTCCATCCAGTCCATCGTGCCCTCGTAGTCGGTGAGCGCCAGCTCGATCCCGAGGACCTCGGCGCGCGGCATCTTGGGCAGCCCCAGGCGCGCGTGGGCATCGCGAGTCGCAGTGAGGTCGATCTGGGTGGACATGAGCGGCGTTGGTGGGGTGGTCGCTACAACGTCTGCTGGGCGCCGAAAGTCTCGCTGGGCGCCCGTTGGCCCCCCTTGACGCACCGTGCAGGGTAGCCGAGCGATCGGTCGAGCGGTTGCGCCGGCCGGCGGATTGCCGGTTCGCCGCTTACACTGGCGGCCGTATGACGATCGGGATCATGGGCCTGGGATACGTCGGCCTGCCGCTGGCGGTCGCCTTCGCCGAGGAGGGCCACGACGTCGTCGCCCTCGACATCGACGCGAGCAAGATCGAGGCGCTGCGCGCCGGGCGCAGCTACATCGAGGACATCCCGTCCGAGCGCCTCGCCGCGATCGCCCACCGCATCCAGGCCACGACGCATGCGCAGCCGCTCGCCCGCTGCGAGGCCGTGCTCATCTGCGTGCCCACGCCGCTGACCGCCAACCGCGAGCCCGATCTCGGGCCGCTCGTGTCGGCGTCGCGCACGCTGGCCGGCGTGCTGCAGACGGGCCAGCTCGTCGTCGTCGAGTCCACGACGTACCCCGGCACCACGCGCGAGCGGGTGGCGCCGATCCTCGAGGAGTCGGGGCTCCTTGCCGGGGGCGACTTCTTCCTTGCGTTCTCGCCCGAGCGTGTCGATCCCGGCCGCACCGACTACACGCTGCGCACGACCCCGAAGGTCGTCGGCGGGCTCACGGAGGCGTGCGCCGATCGCGCCGCCGCGCTCTACGAGCTCGTCTGCGACACGATCGTGCGCGTCTCCACGCCCGAGGCGGCCGAGCTGTCCAAGCTGCTGGAGAACATCTTCCGCTCGGTGAACATCGCCTTGGTCAACGAGATGGGAATCCTCGCCGACCGCATGGGGATCGACATCTGGGAGGTCGTCGACGCCGCGGCGACCAAGCCGTTCGGGTTCATGCGCTTCGACCCGGGGCCCGGCATGGGCGGCCACTGCCTCCCGGTCGACCCGTTCTACCTGTCCTGGCGCGCCCGCGAGTTCGACATGACCGCCGAGTTCATCGAGCTCGCCGGCAAGGTCAACCAGAACATGCCCTACGAGTGCGTCGCGCGCATCGAGCGCATGCTCAACGACGCGGCCAAGCCGGTGCGCGGCAGCAAGATCGCGCTGTTCGGCGTCAGCTACAAGGCCGGCGTGGGCGACCTGCGCGAGTCGCCCGCGCTGAAGATCGTCCGCGTCCTGCGCGGGCTGGGCGCCGAGGTCGTCTACCACGACCCGCACGTCGCCGAGCTGCCCGAGCTCGGCCTGCGCGGCACGTCGTTCGACGACGCGCTGGCGGGCGCCGACGCGGCGGTGATCATCACCGCGCACCCGACGGTCGACCACGACGCGATCGTCGAGCGCGCGCCGCTCGTGCTCGACCTGCGCGGCGTCACCCGCCGGGGCGCTCGCCGTACCGAGGCGCGCTTCGCCCCGGCGCAGCGCAGCCGCACTACCGCGGGCTGACAACCGTCGGCTCGCGCTGGGCGCACGGCTCGTGCTCCGCGTCCGCCCGCGGGATGCGCGGGGACTTCGACTACGGCGCGGTTCTCGCCCGCCGGGCGCCTTCATCCGCCGCTATGGTCCTCCGGGATGAGCCTAGGAGGACTGTTCCGCGAGCGGAGCTTCTACCAGAGCCGTGCCGCCGTCTCGGCCTACCGCGGCGTTCGTCGCGTGCTGTCCAAGGCGGGCGTGCAGGTGGTTGCGAAGACCTTCTACTCGCCGATTCCCGACCTCGACGCGCTGCCCACCGGGACGTTCGAGCGCGTCTCGGGGCTGCCTGGCATCGATTGGGATCTCGACGCCCAGCTGCGCTTCGTCCACGAGCAGCTCGGCACCGGGATGCGCGAATTCCGCCCGCCCGCCAGCGCGAACGGCGACCGCTGGCAGTACGCCACCAACGAGTCCTACACACTGGCCGACGCCACACTGCTGTACGGGATGCTGCGCTCGCTGCGCCCGCGCCGAGTGCTCGAGCTTGGCTCCGGCCACTCGACGCTGGTCACCGCGCAGGCGGCGCGCGCCAACTCATCCGACGGCGATCCCCTCGAGCTCGAGGTCTACGACCCGTTCCCGAGCGTCGTCGGCGAGGCCCTGCCTGGGCTCGGGCGCCTGGAGCGCGCCCTGGCCCAGGACGTGCCGCTGGCGGCGTTCGAGCGCCTGCAGGCCGGCGACGTCCTGTTCGTGGACACAACCCACACGGTCAAGGTCGGCGGCGACGTCAACTTCATCGTGCTCGAGGTGCTCCCGCGCCTGGCCGAGGGCGTGATCGTGCACATCCACGACATCTTCCTGCCCTACGAGTACCCGAAGAAGTGGCTCGAGGACTACGGGCTCTACTGGACCGAGCAGTACCTGCTGCAGGCCTTCCTCGCGCTCAACTCCGGCTACGAGGTGCTCGTCGCGCTACACGCCCTGCAGCGCGACCGTCGCGACGACATGGCTGACGTGCTGGCGCCCGCCGCGCTCGACTGGCCCGGCGGGGCGTTCTGGATGCGCCGCACCTGAACGTCGCTCAGGACGACCTGCGGTTCGGGCGCCAGACCTCGATCCAGTCGAGGCCCTCGTGCGAGGCGCAGAGATCGTCCAGCTGCGACGCGGGGACCGAGCGGACGACCTCGCGCTCGGCGGTGGGATCGAAGACGATCGAGCCGATCGACGTGGTCGTTCCCGCCGCGTCGTTGCCGGTGCCGGGCAGCAGGCCGCCGCCGCCGCGGACGACCTCGAGCTGATGGGTCCCGCGCGTGAGGCGCAGCGTGGCCAGCAGCATCGACTGCCCGGGATAGCTCTCGCGCCAGCGCGGCGCGGCGATCTGGCGGCCGTCGACGTAGACCCTGACGCGGCGCCCGATCGATGCGCGGAAGAACGACGTTGTAGGTCCCGTCGGCCGCGGACGGTGAACGTCTGGTGCCAGCGTGCCCGGGGTGCCCGCGTGCAGGTCGTCGCCCTGGCGGCCCCAGTAGACGGGAACGGCGCGCGGGTCGGGGGCGACGGTGACGAGGTCCTTCTTGGGCACGGCGTAGCGCGATCCGCGCTCCGGGTCCGGCCTTGTCGACCGACGCCTGCACGCGCGCGCAGAAGCGGCGGTTGTGCTGGTCGGCCGTCGGCTGCAGGGGGTAGTGCGCCGCGATCCGCGACGGGTCGCCGGCGCGCTTCCAGATCTCGTACTCGCGCGTCAGGCCGACCAGGCGCCAGTTGCTGGGCGGTCGGCTGGCGCGCGGGTCGCGGCGGCGGATGATCAGGCGGAACTCCTGCAGGAAGTGCTGGTCGTACTCGTCGGTGTCGCGGATGGTCTGCAGGCCGGGGATCGCGGTGCGGTTGTAGGTCATGATGCTGCGCCACGGGTTGACCAGTCCGCTGCCGCGCGCGTCACGCAGGATGTACTCGGCGTACTCGTCGAAGTTCGGGAACAGCGCGGGACCTTGCCCGGCGAAGCGCGCGTCGATGCGCTTGAGGTCCATCAGGCGGCCGTAGTCGGCCAGCGTGGTGTGGTGGTACTGCAGCGCGTTGCCGTAGAGCACGCCGAGCGCCGACCGCCACGCGCGGCGGCCAGGCCGGCAAGCTGCAGCGGGCGTATTCGCTTCGCCAGCCATGCGGCGCCGGCGAAGGCCAGCGCGAGCGAGATCGGCGCGGTCATGCAGAAGGCCTTCAGCTGCAGCCAGACGCCCGAGTCCTTGAGGAAGAACGGCACCGCGATCAGCCCCGACAGGCCGAGGACGCACGAGCCCGCGGTCGCGGGCGCGGACCGCGGCGTAGAAGCCCACGACGATCAGCGCGATCGCGACGGCGATGAGGAGTAGGTCGGCGTCGGCTCGCCGTAGCGCGACAGCGGGAAGCGATGGTCGGAGGTGATCCACGGGCCGAACGACGACCAGCCCGGCACCGGCGCGGCGAGGTTGCCCAGGCCCTCGGGGCCGTTGGCGCCGCCGCTGGCGCGCAGCAGGGTCAGGCCGCTGGCTACCGCCGGCGCTGCGAGCAGCAGCGTCAGCCCGGCGATGCCGACCCAGCGCCGAACGACGGCGCCGCGGTCGCGCTCCTGCACGAGCTCGGCCACGACGACCGCCGCGAGGATCACGCCGAGCCACGGCGCCATGGTCAGGCTGAAGATCGAGTAGACCGAGGCGATGGCGACCGCCGCCGGGACGACGACCGACCAGCCCTGGGGCCGGCGCTGCGCGAACAGCGCGGCGACGAGCACGATGCCGGCCGCGCCGGAGACCTCCTTGATGCCGGCGGCCAGGGTGTAGGAGTAGAGGATCGTCGGCTGCGCCGCGACGCCGGCGGCGACGGCCGCGCAGCAGGCGGTTGGGGATCGCGCGGCGCAGCACCGCGTACAAGGCGAGGCCCGAGCATCGCCGCCACGAACGCGAGCACCGGCTGGTAGGCCCACATGACGTCGACGTGCCCGAGGTCCCCCATCGAGGCGACGACGGACTGGACGCCACCCGGGTAGCTCGACGACACGAGCTTGTCGACGATCTCCTGATAGGACGAGTTGCCGGCGCCGATCTGGGTGCGCCCCTCGGTGCGCAGCCACTCGATGAACGAGATCTGGTGCGCGAGGTCGGTGATCTTCGCGAAGCCCGTGAAGCCGGCCTTGCCGGTCAGCACCACCGGCAGCGCCACCGCGGCCCATGGAAGGCCGGCGGCCACGAACGGCGCGAGCGCTTCGCGCTTCGCCCCCCACCACGCGACGATCCGGCCCCGCCCGACGACGAGGCCGGCGAACGCGACGACCGCCGGGCCGACGCCGGCCAACGGCGCGGTCGCCTTCCACGTCGTCAGCAGCGCCGCGACGACGACGACCGCGGCGAAGCCGATCGGCAGCACGAGCACGCCGGGGAACGGCTCGCCGCCGGCGCGCGCCGCGGCTCGCCCCCGCGACGCCAGCCACGCGACCAGCAGGCCGCAGCCCAGCGACAGGACGCAGAGCAGCGCGGGGACCAGCAACCAGCTGAGCAGGAAGTCACTCACGGCAGACAGGGAACGGCCGACGGCCTCGAAAGAAGCGTTGGGGCGCGCGAGGGAGCGCGGCCGCGGGCGTGCAGTGTAGCCCTAGGAGTCGGGGCTCATGCGCCGCTTGAGCACGAGGCCGGTGAGCCCGCCGAGCAGCAGCACGCCAAGTCCGCCGACGGCGATGACGAGCGCCGGGCCGAGGCCGGCCGGCGACGCGGAGGCGCTGCTGACCGGGATCGCGGCGGCCTGGTCATCGTTGGTCTTCGTCGTCTGCTTCTGCGCAGCCGCGGCGATCGCTCGCTCGCGCTGCTTCTTGCGCTTGGCCGCGGCGGCCTTCCTGGCCTTCTCTCGCTTGGCGGCGGCCTTGGACTTCGAGGTCTTCGACGAGCTCGCGGGCGGCTTGGCGGTCGTCGCGGCGGGCGCCGGGGTCGCCGTCGCGGGTGCCGGCGTCGACGTGCCGCTGCCGCCGCTGGGCTTCACGCCGGCGCCGAAGAGCTGGCTGTCGTCCTTCTTCTTGCTGGACTTCTTGCCCTGGGCGTCCTTGCGCGCCTTGTCCACGGGCAGCGCGTATTCCTTCGCCGAGGGTGAGCTCGGATCGACGGTGACGCCGGGTTCGGGGCTGCTCTGGGCGAGCGCCGCCGGCGCGAGCAGTCCGAGCGCCACGACTGCGATTGTCAGGAGTCGTAGAGGACGTCGCATGGGTGCCAGGGTAGACGTCGTCATGGATTGTGGTCGCCCGCCGCCGTGCGCGGGTCAGCTGCCAACGCCTTCAACGAGGCGTCTTCCCGGTTCAACGCGAACGCGCGCTCATAGTTGCGTTTAGCCTCGTCGAAGCGCCCGCGGCGGACCGCCAGATCGCCCAGCAGCGTCCACGTCACGAAGTTGTCGGGCTCCTTGGAGGCGGCGCGCAGGAGCGTCTGGCGGGCGGCCTCGGCCTGGTTGAAGCGGGCCAGCGCGGCGGCCTTCACGTAGTAGGTCCGCGGGTTCTCGGCGTCCAGGCGCAGCGAGCGGTTGGCCTCCGTGATCGCGTCTGCGGGCCGCGCCGCGAGCGCGTCCTCGGCGCGGTTGCGGAAGACGTCGGCGAGGCCTTGGCGGCTGAGGCTGGCCGCGCCGACCACGATGGCCAGGCCGGCCAGGCCGGCGCCCGCCAGCGCGACCGGGCGCAGGCCGAAGGGCGCGCTGCGCGCCGGCGCCCGGACCACGGCCTCGGCCGGCCGTCGGTTCATCGCGAGCACCGCGACCATGACCAGCGCGATCCCGGTGATCCCGGGCATGAGGTGGATCCAGTCGACGCTCGTGTGCACGAGCCAGGTGGTGACGACGCCCACGCCCGCCACCATCAGCGAGGCCGTCAGCGGCGACGCGGCCGCCGCGGGCCGCATGCGCACCGCCGCGATGCCCAGGCCGGCCAGGAAGCACGCCAGCAGCCCGCCGCCGACGATGCCGAGCTCCGACAGCGCCTGCAGCTCGATCGAGTGCGGCTGGTGGACGTCCTCGGTCGTCGTGCGCTTCTCGTAGTAGGGACGGTCGTAGTTGCCCGCGCCGACGCCCAGCAGCGGCTTCTCGGCGAACGCGTCGACGGCGACGCGCCAGTAGTCGTAACGCGCGCCGGAGCCCGACACGAGCCGGTCGGTCGTCGCGCTCGCCTGCGCCGAGCCGACGTCGGCGCCGTTGCTGGTGAACGCCGTCCACTGCGTCGACACCTTGTCCTCGATGCGCCCGGCGGAGGCGACGGCGACGCCGGCGACGAGGAGCGCACCGACCGCGATCACGGCTACGCCGGCGCGCGCGAGCCGCGCCGGCAACTCGGGCCGCAGCTCCGCCACGCGCCGCAGCGCGATCATCGCGCCGGCCCAGCCGAGCCCGACGCCGATCGACACGATCACGGTGGCGAGCGCCGCGCGGTGCCCGACATCGGCGGGCACGCTGCCGATCGTCGTGCCGGCGTCGTAGACGCCGGTCAGCGGCCCGCCGGCGGCGGCGACGCCGACGGCGCAGGCCAACAGCGCGAACACCCGGCGCAGGCGGTTGCCCGGCACGAGCGCCACGACGACCACGATCGACCCGACCATCGCCAGCACGGCGCCGCGCGACTGGGTCAGCAGGGCCAGGCAGGCCATGAGCGTCGCCGTGCCGGCGCCCGCGCCCGCCAGCCACGCCGCACGCCGCTCGACCACCGAGAAGCACAGCCAGAAGCCCATGATGAACACGGTCGCCTCGGCGTTGATGTAGCCCAGCGGCAGGTTCAGGCGGCCCTCGACGAAGAGATGGTTGGGCGAGCTGCCGAACAGGTCGACGAGCACGTAGACGGCGACGGCGCCGATCCCGGCCGCCAGCGCTCCGGCCAGCCACGCGCCGAGGAGGTCGGTGCGCACGAGGACGAGCGCCGTGGCGAGGATCCCCGCGAGGACGAAGACGCGGTTGCCCTCGGTCGTCGCCTGCACGATCGAGGGCGCCCACGCCGAGGACACGAGCGACAGCACGGCCAGGCCGGTCAGCCCGCCCAGGCACAGCAGCGCCGGGAGCGTCAGCCGCGGCGGGCGCGCGATCGCGGCGGCGGTTGTCACGGTGAGCAGCACGAGGCCGATCGGCAGCCACTTGCCCTCGTCGTAGAAGCCGCCGAAGAACGGGCTGATCGCGACGAAGACGCCGAGCAGGACGACGGGCACGACGGCTGGCGCCAGGCGCGGGATGCGGCGCCGCGGCGGCCCCGGCGCGGCGGTGCCGTCGGGGGCGGTGACCGTGACGACCGCGTCCTCGCGCTGCGTGGCCTCGAGCAGCGCGATGGCCGTCGCCGCAGCGACGAGGTAGAGGACCACGACGAGCAGGACCGCCTCGCCGCCGCCGCCGATGGCGAACAGCGCCATGGCGGACACGAGCGCCTGGATCGCGCCGAGGCCCATCGCCACCGCCCGCGCCGTGGGCAGCCAGCGCCGCGTGCGGTGCGTGAGGTGGTCGCGCCCGCCGCTGAGGATCGAGACGCCGCGCCGGCGCCGGGAGATCATGACCAGCCCCGTGTCGAGCGCCGGCACGCCGACGAGCAGCAGCCCGACGATCAGCGCCTGGGACGCGGGGACGGCCTCAGCGGCCCCGACCATGACGAGGGCCGCGACGGCGAAGCCGATCGGCATGCTGCCGCCGTCGCCGAGGAAGATCCGCGCCGGCGAGGTGAGGTTGTGCGGCAGGAAGCCCAGGCACGCACCGCACAGTGCGGCCGCGGCGACCGACAGCCACGCGTCGTCGTGGACGACGCCCATGATCGCTACGCCGGCCGACACGACGAGCGCCATCGTGCTCGCGGCGCCGTCCATGTTGTCGAAGAGGTTGAAGGCGTTGACGACCGCGAGCACCCACAGCATCGTCAGGACGAGGTCGACGCCGGCGCCCGCCCCGAGGTCCCAACCCATGTCGAAGGCCCACAGCATCGCGGCGAGCAGCACCTCGACGACGACGCGGACCCAGACCGTGAGGTTGCGGCGGTCGTCGAGCGTCCCGACCACCCACAGCACGAGCATCCCGCCCAGCAGCGGCAGCGTGCGCCCGCGGTCGTCGGTCGAGAAGGCCAGCAGCGCGAGCAGGAAGCCGGCCATGACCGCCGCGCCGCCCAGGTACGGCGTCGGCCGGGCGTGGCCCTTGTAGCCGATCGGCTTGTCGTAGAACTCGAAGCGGTCGGCGACCCGGATGGCTAGCGGGGTCGCCGCGTAGACGACCGCGAGGGCGACCGCCAGGCCCGTGACGAGCCGGGCCTCAGGCGGCAAGCGGAGAGCCTCCCTGGCGTTGGCGCTCGAAGGCGACGACGTCCTTGATGGCGTCGTCGACCGTCAGCTCGGGGCGCCAGCCGGTGAGCTCGCGAATGGCCGTGGTGTCCGGCTTGCGACGGCCGAGCTCCTCGAAGCCGTCCTCGTATGCGTCCTCGTAGGGCACGAAGTCGATCTGGGAGTCCGATTCGGTGTGCTCGATGACCCGGCGTGCGAGCTCGATGATCGGGACCTCCGTGGAGGTGCCGATGTTGTACACCCCTCCGACCGATCGTGGTGCATCGATGAGGCCGAGGATGCCCCGCACGGTGTCGCGGACGTGCGCGAAGCAGCGCGTCTGGCTGCCGTCGCCGTAGACGGTGAGCGGCTGGCCGTCGAGCGCCTGGCGCACGAAGCTCGGCACGACCATGCCGTAGCGCCCGGTCTGGCGCGGGCCGACGGTGTTGAAGAGGCGCACGACGGTCATCGCCGCGCCGCGGTCGCGGTAGTAGCTGTGGGCCAGGCACTCGCCGAACGCCTTCGAGGTCTCGTAGCACCAGCGCGCCTTGAACGGCGACCCGATCAGGCGGTCGGCCTCCTCGTCCAGAGCGCCACTGGAGTTCTTGCCGTAGACCTCGGAGGTCGAGGTGAAGAGCAGGCGGGCGTCGTTGCGCGCCGCCGCGCCCATGACGTTGTCGGCGCCGCGCACGTTGCTCAGCAGCGACTCGCAGCGGGTTGGAGACGACAAGCTGGACGCCCACCGCGGAGGCCAGGTGGAAGCACATCTCGGCGTCGGCGACGAGCCGCTCGACGAGCTCTGCGTCGGTGGTCGAGCCCTCGACGAGCTCGATCTCCTCGGCGACCCCGTCGAGGTTCGAGGCCACGCCGGTCGTCAGGTCGTCGAGCACGACGACGCGGTCGCCCCGGCGGACGAGCGCATCGACGAGGTGCGAGCCGATGAACCCGGCTCCACCGGTGACGAGGACCCTGGAGGCGGACATGGGGCGCAAGCGTAGCGGCGAGTCACGCGGCCTAGACTCCCCGCGCACATGACCAACCTCGATCCGGCCACCGTCGAGGGATTCGGCGAGGAGTGGAGCCGGTTCGACCAGCGGGCGCTGCCCGACGACGAACGTGCTCGCCTCTGGGAGCAGTACTTCGCGGTCTTCCCGTGGGACGCGCTCCCCGAGAACGCCGTGGGCTTCGACCTCGGCTGCGGCTCGGGGCGCTGGGCGACGCTCGTGGCGCCGCGGGTGGGGATGCTGCACTGCGTCGACGCCAGCCCGCAGGCGCTCGACGTCGCACGCCGCGCGCTCGCCGGCCGCGACAACTGCGCCTTCCACGTCGCGAGCGTCGACGCGCTGCCGTTCGCCGACGCTTCGATGGACTTCGGCTACTCGCTCGGCGTGCTGCACCACGTGCCCAACACGCCGGCGGCCCTCGAGGCTGCGGTGCGCGCGCTCAAGCCGGGCGCGCCGTTGCTCGTCTACCTGTACTACGCCTTCGACAACCGCCCGGGCTGGTACCGGGCGCTGTGGCGGGCCACCGACCTCGTGCGCCGCGTCGTCTCGCGCAGCCCGGTGCGCGTCAAGGTCGCGGTCACCGCGGCGATCGCCGCCGCCGTCTACCTGCCGCTGGCCCGCACCGCGCGGCTGCTCGCCGCGGCCGGCGTGAACGTCGAGCGCTTCCCGCTGGCCTACTACCGCGAGCGCAGCTTCTACACGATGCGCACCGACGCCTTCGATCGCTTCTCCACACGGCTGGAGCAGCGCTTCACCGCGCAGGAGGTCGTGGCGATGATGCGCGCGAGCGGCCTGGAGGACGTCGTGCTCTCCCCGTCGGAGCCGTATCTGGTGCGCGGTCGGCCGGCGTGCCGCTGCGACCTGAGGCAGGATGTGATCGATGTGTGGCATTGCCGGCTGGGCGGGTGCGCCCGACATCGACGAGGGTCGCCTGCGCGCGATGTGCGACGCGCTGGCCCATCGCGGCCCGGACGACGACGGCTTCCACGTCGAGCTCGGGCGCGTCGGCCTGGGCTTCCGCCGGCTGTCGATCATCGACCTGCAGACCGGCGCCCAGCCGCTGCGCAGCGAGAGCGGCTCGGTGCGTCGCGACCTGCAACGGCGAGATCTACAACTTCCAGGCACTGCGCCGCGAGCTCGAGTCCTCGGGCCACCGCTTCGCCACGCACTCCGACTGCGAGACGATCGTCCACCTCTACGAGGAGCGCGGCCTGGACTTCCTGCAGGCGCTGCGCGGGATGTTCGCGATCGCGCTGTGGGACGCCGAGCGGGCGCGGCTCGTGCTCGCGCGCGACCGGCTCGGGGTCAAGCCGCTGTACTGGGCGCCGGTGGCCGGCGGCCTGGTCTACGGCAGCGAGCCCGGCGCGATCCTGGCCAGCGGGCTCGTGGCGGCGCGCCCCGACCCCGAGGCGATCGCCCAGTACCTGACGCTGCAGTACGTGCCGCCGCCGCGCTCGGGGTTCGCCGGCATCCACAAGCTCGCTCCGGGCGAGCTGCTCGTCTACGAGGACGGCGAGGCGAGTGTCCGGCGCTGGTGGTCGCTGGACCACGGCTCCAAGTCGACGCCCAGCGAGGAGGAGGCGATCGAGCGCGTCGACGCGATGCTCGCCGAGGCGACGGCGCTGCGCATGATCGCCGACGTTCCCGTGGGCGCCTTCCTCTCAGGCGGGATCGACTCGAGCCTCGTCGTCGGCTACATGGCCGAGCAGTCCAGCAGCGTGCACACGTTCTCGATCGACTTCCCGCACGCCCGCTACAGCGAGGGCGCGCACGCCAAGGAGGTCGCCGGCGTCTACGGCACCGAGCACGAGGAGTTCCTCGTCGAGCCGGCGATCGTCCCGACGATCGCAAGCGCCGTGCGCGCCGCCGGCGAGCCGTTCGCCGACTCGTCGGCGATCCCGACCTGGGTGCTCTCGGAGGTCACGCGGCGGCGCGTGACGGTCGCGCTGTCGGGCGACGGCGGCGACGAGGCGTTCGCCGGCTACATCCGCCACCGCCTCGCCACGGCGGCCGACCGCCTGGGCCCGCTCCCGCTCGCCGCGCGCCCGCTGTCGCGCGCGCTGTCGGCCACCGGCCTGAACGGCCGCCTGGCGCGCGTGGCCCGCGGCCTGGCCGCGGTGTCGCGCTCGCCGCACGACCGCTACGCGGCGATCATGGCCCACTTCGAGCCCGCGGCCCTGGATCGCCTGTGCCGCCCCGAGTTCCTCGCCGAGGCCGGCGGCACGCGGATGGCGTGGGACGACGTGCTCGCGCTGCCCGACGTGCCCGGCGTCGACCGCTACCTCGCACTCGACACGGTGACCTACCTCCCCGGGGACCTGCTGTTGAAGGTCGACCGCATGTCGATGGCCCACGCGCTCGAGGTGCGCTCGCCGCTGCTCGACCACCACATCCACGAGTACGCGGCGACGCTGCCGGGCGACCTCAAGCTGCGCGCGCGGCACGACGAAGTGGCTGCTCAAGCAGCTCGCCGCCCGCCGCGGGCTGCCCGAGCACCTCGTCCACCGCCGCAAGCAGGGCTTCGGCATCCCGATCGGCGAGTGGTTCCGCGGCGAGCTGCGCCCGTGGATCGAGGGCATCCTGCGCGATCCCGCCACGCTCGCCCGCGGCTACTTCGACGCGGCGGAGACCGATCGCCTGCTGCGCGAGCACGTCGAGGGCCGCGCCGAGCACACCTACCGGCTGTGGAACCTCGCGATGCTCGAGCTCTGGCACCGTGAATGGATCGATCGTGGCGCATGAGCGCCTGCGTCCGCAAGTCGTGTTCTCGATCGGCGGGCTCGAACGCGGCGGGAGCGAGACGCAACTGGTCAGCATCGTCGAGCGACTCCACGACACGCGACTCGACGCGACGGTGGTCACGCTCGGGCACATGGCAGATCCACAGCTGGTCGCCCGCCTGCGGCGCGCCGGCGTCCCGGTACTGGCCGTGCGGCCGCGGTCCGGCTCGCGTCCGTGGCGGATGGCGATGTCCGTCGCGCGCATTGGCGTGATTCTCGGACGGCGCCGACCGGACGCCGTCTACGCCTGGCTCGAAGAGGCCGCGCTGATCACGGCTCCGGTGGCGAAGCTCACTCGCACGCCCTTCCTCGTCGCGCGGCGCAACGTGTTCGGCCCCTATGCCGAGCGTGGTGGCGTCGTCGTGCGCCTGATCCATGGCGCCGAGCGCCAGGCGCGGGTGGTGACGGTGAACTCGCGCGCGGTCGGCGAGACCACGGTCGCGCGCGGCGTGCCGGCGGATCGCGTGCGGCTCGTCGCCAACGGCCACACGGTCGAGCCGGCGCTGCCCGAGCCGCCGGACGGCGAGGTCACGCTCGGCTACGTCGCGCGCTTTCGTGCCGAGAAGGGTCACCTGCGACTGCTCGACGCACTGGGGCGCGTGCGGACCGAGGTGCCCTGGCGGGTCGACCTCGCCGGCGACGGCCCGCTCCGGGCGCAGATCGAGAGCGAGGCCCACAGGCGCGGGCTCGACGGGCATCTGCGCTTCGTGGGAACGATGTCGGACCCGCGGGCGTTCTGGGCCGATCGCCACGTCGCGGTGCTGCTCTCCGATCACGAGGGATCGCCGAACGCGCTCATCGAGGCGGCGATGGCCGGGCGCCCAATGGTCGCCACTGCGGTCGGCGGTGTGCCCGACGTCGTGGCCCCAGACGGCGGCCGGCTGGTCCCCACCGACGATCCCGATGCGATCGCGGCCGCGCTGGTCGAGGTCATCGAGGACGGCGACCTGCGCCGGCGGGGGGGCGACGCCGCCCGCCGCCAGGCGATCGAGCGCTTCTCGTTGGATCGCTCGGTGGAGGGGCACTGGGCAGCGGTCGCCGAGGCTCTCGGCGCGGGCTGAGATGCGTGGCAGCGTCGCTCAGGCCGAGCGCACCACGTAGCAGCCGCCGATGCCGGCGTGCCGGCCAGCGTGGAGGGGCAGGCGGCGGTCGTCGCGAGTGAGGCCCTCGAGGAAGGCGCGATGCTCCTCGGGGAGGCGCTCGTCGGCGAGCGCGCGGCCGACGCGGCGCATCCAGCGCAGCTCGAAGCGATGGAAGTAGCCGCCCACGAACTCGGCGTGCAGCCCGGCGTCGGCGCACAGCGACACGAACGCCTCGGGCCGGTAGCAGCGCGCGATCGGGCAGTCCACGCCGTCGGTCGTCCGCGCGAAGGCCGTCTCGACGTCGAGGTCGACGTACTGGCCGGCGCGGACCTGCAGGAGATAGGCGACGAAGAGGTGCAGCCAGACGCTGTCGCGGTTGTAGACCATGATCCGCCCGCGCGCCGTCGGGCGCAGCACGCGACGCAGCTCGCGTCAGCACGGCGCCGGGATCGCTGGCGTGGTGGATGACGCCGCCGGAGTGCAGGTAGTCGATCGAGCCGTCCTCGATCGGCAGGCGCACCTCGGCGTCGGGCACGTGGACGAGCTCGACGCGCCCGTCGGCCTCGGCGTGCAGGGCCAGCCGGGCCGACGCCAGCTGCAGCGCGGTCAGCGAGACGTCGACGCCGATGACGCGATCGGCGCCCGACCGGACGGAGAAGCCGACGAGGTCGTCCCCCGGGCCGCAGCCGTAGTCGAGGACGGTCTCGCCGGCGTGCGCGCCCGGCACGTCCATGTGCTCGCGGAACAGCGGGTACTGGCGCGAGCGGCGCTCGAGGTAGCGCAACGACTCGCGCGGCGAGTGGAACGGTCGTGGAGTTGACCGTGTGCTCGTTCCAGTAGCTCTCGACCGTCGTCGCGGTCGCGGAGTCGCCCCCGCGGATGGGCGGACCGGACCATGCCGGGGCCACGCGACGGCGCGGCCTGGTGGGGAGGCGGACGGGCATCGGCGCCCACGATAGCCACGACAGGACCGCTGATACCTTGGCCGCGATGCGCACCGCGACCGTGGTCCCGCCGTCGAGCGCTCGGCCGCAGCCACGGCCGTGCGACGGGTGCCTGGACGCCGTGCTGCTCCTGCACCACCACCCGATCCGCGCGCAGTCCCCCGACGTCATCGAGGGCGTGCGGGCCTTCACCCGCCACTCGCGCTTCCCGGTGCTCGCCGTCAACACGCGGCGAGGCTTCCCGCCCGGCCTCGCGCGGCTGCGCTTCCGCGCCGTGCTGCTGCACTACACGCTCTTCTACGCGAACTTCGAGCCGCTCACGCCCGAGTTCCTGGGCTGGCTCGAGGCCCAGCCCGACGCGTTCAAGGTCGCCTTCTTCCAGGACGAGCAGGCCTACACCCGCGACCGCTTCGAGTTCTGCAACCGCTTCGCGGTCGATGCGGTCTACACCCAGCTCGCGCCCGACGGAGTTCGACGCGGTCTACGGGCGCTACACCCGCGTGCCGCGGATCGTCAGCCACTACCCGGGCTACGTCAGCGACCGGCTCGTCGAGAGCGCGGCGCGCCTCTCCAAGCCGCCCGCGCAGCGGCGCGTCGACATCGGCTACCGCGGTCGGCTGCTGCCCGCCCACTGGGGCGCCGCCGCGCGCGAGAAGTACGACATCGGCGTCGAGTTCCCGCGCCGCGCGGCCGGCGCCGGCCTCGTCCTCGACATCGAGACCGACGAGTCCAAGCGCATCTACGGCCGGCGCTGGTACGAGTTCATCGCCGACTGCCGGGCGATGCTCGGCACCGAGTCGGGCGCGTCGTCCTTCGACCTGGCGGGCGCCGTGCCGGCCGGCGACCAGCTCTTCCCGAGCGCGCCCGCCCCGGCCGCGGCCGCCACGGGCGAGGAGGAGATCCCGTACCGCACCATCAGCCCGCGCCACCTCGAGGCCGCGGCCTTCCGCGTCTGCCAGATCCTCTTCGAGGGCCGCTACGCGGGGCTGCTCGAGCCGATGGTCCACTACATCCCGCTGCGCAAGGACTTCTCGAACCTCGACGAGGTCCTCGCGCGCTTCCGCGACGCCGACCTGCGCGCGGAGCTGACCGAGAACGCCCACCGCGACCTGATCGCGTCGGGCGCCCTTAGCCACGAGCGCTTCGTGGCGGAGGTCGACGAGGACCTCGCCGCCGCCGGCCTCGGCGGGATGACCGAGGACGAGCTCGCGCGCGTGAGCCGCGAGCTGTACCCGTCGTGGCCGGCGCGGCGCGCGCGCACGGCCGAGCTGGCGCTGCGCGACGCGTCGTTCCCGGACCGCCCGGTGCTCGACCGGGCGCTGCAGATCGGCCGCGGCGGCGTGCGACGGATCGTGCAGGGCACCCGGCGCTCGTCGGCCACCGGCTAACCTCAGCCGGCCGGTGAAGGCCGTCCGACCGACAACATCCGCCTGCCCCAGTCCGGGGGGAGCCACGGTCACCGGGGACCGGGCTTAGCCGTGTGCGGGATCGCGGGAGCCATCCATCTGCGGGGCGAGCCGGTACCGGACCTCGCCCATCGCCTGGCGGTCATGAGTCGGCTGATCGCCCATCGCGGCCCGGATGACGCCGACGTCTGGGTCCACGACCGCGGTCATGTGGGCCTCGCGCACCGGCGCCTCAGCATCATCGACCTCGCATCCGGCCATCAGCCGATGGGCGACGAGGCGGGCCGCTGGATCACGTACAACGGCGAGGTCTACAACTACCCGGAGCTGCGCACCGAACTGGGCTCGAGCGCCTTCAGGACCTCGTGTGACACCGAGGTCGTCCTGCGCGGCTACGGCCGCTGGGGCGAGCAGAGCCTCAATCGCCTGCGGGGGATGTTCGCCTACGCGCTCTGGGACGAGCAGTCACAGGAGCTCGTCTGCGCCCGTGACCGCTTCGGCATCAAGCCGCTGTACTACGCGATCGTCGACGACGTCTTCTACTTCGCCTCGGAGGCGAAGGCGCTGCTCCCGTTCCTGCCCGCTATCGAGACGGACGTCGAGGGGCTCAAGGACTACCTCGTCTTCCAGTTCTGCCTCGCGGGGAAGACCCTTTTCAAGGGCGTGCGCGAATTGCCGGGCGGCCACGTCCTGCGCGTGGGTCGCGGGGGCGTTCAGACCAGGCGCTACTGGGAGGTCTACTACGACCTCGACTTGGACCACACCCCAAAGTACTTCGAGGAGCGGGTCGCGGCGCTCCTCAGCGACTCCGTGCGCCTGCACCTGCGCAGCGACGTTCCGGTCGCCGCGTACCTGAGCGGCGGGCTTGACTCGAGCGCCGTCGCCTCGCTGGCAGGCCTGCACTCGGACGAGCCGATGCGGTCGTTCGTGGGGCGTTTCCCCGAGGACGCACGGTACGACGAGTCGGCCTACGCGCGGGCCGTGGCGGAGGCCCGGGCCCTCGACCTCCACGAGGTCGACATCGGTGTCGAGGACTTCCTCGCGCAGATCGAGCGGGTGATCTACCACCTCGACTACCCGACCGCCGGCCCTGGGTCGTTCCCGCAGTTCATGGTCTCGCGCGAGGCCAGCCGCCACGGCAAGGTGATCGTCGGCGGCCAGGGCGGCGACGAGATCTTCGGTGGCTACACCCGCTACCTGATCGCGTACTTCGAGCAGTGCATCAAGGCCGCGATCGAAGGCACGATGCACGACGGCAACTTCGTCGTCACCTACGAGTCGATCATCCCGAACCTGGTCGCGCTGCGGAACTACCGGCCGCTGCTACAGGAGTTCTGGCGCGACGGGCTGTTCGAGGAGCTCGACGCGCGCTACTTCCGCCTCATCGATCGAGCGCCGACGCTGCGCGCCGAGATCGACTGGCAGGCGCTGGGCTCGTACTCGCCGTTCGAGACGTTCCAGGAGATCTTCAACGGCGACAACGTGGGTCACCAGTCCTACTTCGACAAGATGACCCACTTCGACTTCAAGACGCTGCTGCCGGCGCTGCTGCAGGTCGAGGACCGGGTGAGCATGGCCCACGGCCTCGAGTCACGAGTGCCGCTGCTGGACCACGAGCTGGTGGAGCTGGCGGCCACGGTCCCGTCGAACGTGAAGTTCAAGGACGGCACGATGAAGCACCTGTTCAAGCGCGCGACGCGTTCGCTCGTGCCGGACGTCGTCTCTCAGCGCACGGATAAGATGGGCTTCCCGGTGCCACTGACCGAATGGATGGTGGGGCCGGCGCGCGAGTTCGTCGAGGACGTCTTCTCGAGCCAAGCAGCGCTCGGGCGCGAGCTCATCGACAATCGCGTGGTGCTGGCAGGTCTGGAGCGCGAGCCCCAGTTCGGCCGCAAGGTCTGGGGACTGCTGTCACTGGAGCTGTGGCAGCGCGCGTTCCACGACCGCGAGCAGCACTTCAAGCGACTCTTGCACGAGAAAGGAAGCCTCGATGAAGGTTCTGATCACGGGGGGAGCCGGGTTCATCGGCTCGAACCTCGCCGATCGCCTGCTGGATGAGGGCCACGAGGTCCTCACCATCGACACCTACGCCACGGCGCGGCGCGACAACCTCGCCGAGCGCGACGGGCTGCGGATCGTCGAGGGCTCGATCACAAGTGACGAGCTGACCGGAGCCTTTGCCGCGTTCGGGCCTGACCGCGTAGTGCACGCGGCCGCGTCCTACAAGGATCCCGGAGCATGGGGGGAGGACGTCTCCACCAACGCCCTCGGTACCGCGAACGTGGTCCGCGCCGCGCGCGACGCGGGCGTCGAGCGGCTCGTCTACTTCCAGACGGCGCTCTGCTACGGGACCAAACCGCTCGAGCAGCCGATCACCCTCGAGCACCCGATCCGCCCGGACTCGAGTTACGCGATCTCGAAGACGGCGGGCGAGCAGTACATCGCGCTCAGCGGCCTGGACTTCTTGTCCTTCCGCCTGGCCAACGTCTACGGCCCGCGCAACGTGAGCGGCCCGCTGCCGACCTTCTACCAGCGCTTGACGGAGGGCAAGCCGTGCTTCGTGATGGACACGCGGCGCGACTTCGTCTTCGTCGACGATCTGCTCGAAGTCGTCATGCGCGGCCTCGCCGGTGCCGGCACGGGCATCTACCACGTGTCGTCGGGCTCGGACGTCTCGATCAAGGAGCTCTTCGATGCCACCGTGGCCGCGCTGCGTATCGAGCTCGACGAGCCCGTCGAGGTGCGCCCGCGCGCGGAAGACGACGCTCCGAGCATCCTGCTCGACCCGTCTCGCGTCCGGCGCGATTTCGACTGGGAGGCGTCGACGCCGCTCGCCGATGGCGTTGCGCGGGCGATCGACTACTACCGTGAGTTCGGCGTGACGGAAACGTTCACTCATCTCAAGGCGGCGCGCTGAGCATGACCCCGGTCAACGGCCGCGTCGCACTCGTCGTCGGTGGAGCGGGATTCGTCGGCTCCACGTTGGTGCGCGCCCTTCTGCGCGAAGGCGCGGCCCACGTGATCGTGGTGGACAACCTGCTGTCCTCCGAGGCCGAGAGCGTGCCGGTCCACGACCGTGTCCAGTTCCGCGAGGGCTCGATCGTCGATGACGAGGTCCTCGCCGCGCTGCCCGACGAGACCGAGCTGATCTTCCACCTCGCGACCTTCCACGGCAATCAGAGCTCGATCGCCGACCCGCTCGCCGACCACGAGAACAACACCCTGACCACGTTGAAGCTGCTCGAGCGCGCGAAGGACCTCAGCGCGTTGGAGAGGATCGTCTACGCCTCCGCAGGATGCACGGTCGCCGAGAAGACGTTCGAGGAGTCGGCCGCCACCGCCGAGGACGCGCCGGTCTCGCTCTGGCACGACAGCCCGTACCAGATCTCGAAGATCGTCGGCGAGCTCTACGCCAACTACTACCTGCTGCGCCATCGCGTCCCGACAGTGAAGGCGCGCTTCCAGAACGTCTTCGGCCCGGGCGAGGTGCTCGGCGCCGGACGCTGGCGCGGCACGCCGCACACAATCTGGCGCAACGTGACCCCCACGTTCGTCTACAAGGCCCTGAAGGGCGAGGCGCTTCCTGTCGAGCGTGGCGGCATGGCTACCCGCGACTTCATCTACGTCGACGACATCGTGGCGGGGCTGCTGGCGTGCGCCGAGCGCGGTGAGCCCGGGGGCGTCTACAACCTCGCCAGCGGCGTCGAGACGTCGATTCGCGAGCTGGCCGAGCTGATCAACGACCTGGCGGGCAACGCGACGCCGATTGCGCTCTCCGGCGGTAGGGACTGGGACCGCTCCGGCCGGCGCCACGGCGACCCCACCAAGGCTCGCGCGGAGCTCGGCTTCGAGGCGCGGACCGCGCTCGCCGATGGCCTCGAGCGGACGATCGCGTGGACGCGCGAGAACCTGGACTGGATCGAGAGCTGCATGTTGCGACACGAGGAGCGCATGCGCGAGCTGGCGGTGCCCTGACCATGGCGATTGCCGCGGACCGCCCCGTGACCGGTGGGCACGAGATCGTCATCGAGCCCGAGCGCGGGTTTGCGCTGCCGAGCCTGCGCGAGCTGTGGGACGCGCGCGACCTCGTGTGGCTGCTCGTCCGCCGTGACGTCTCGGTGCGCTACCGCCAGACCGCCGTCGGGACGCTGTGGGCCGTCGTGCAGCCCGTCGGGCTGGCGGCGGTGTTCAGCATATTCCTCGGCAGGCTCGCCAAGGTGCCGTCCTCAGCGGGCATCCCGTATCCGCTCTACGCGCTGTCCGGGATGGTCATGTGGCTCTACTTCCAGCAGGCGCTCATGAAGTCGTCGGAGAGCACCGTGGCCGCCGCACCGATCCTGACCAAGGTCTACTTCCCGCGGCTGGCGATCCCGCTGGTTGCGGTGGTGGTGCCGGTGGCCGACTTCGTGGTGGCCTTCGGCGTCCTTCTCGTCGCCATGGTGCTCTACGGGCACCCTCCGGGCCTGACCACGCTCGCCGCGCCAGGCGTTCTCGCCCTCGCCCTCGCCACCGCGCTCGGCCTCGGGCTGTGGCTCTCCTCGCTCGCGGTGCGTTACCGCGACGTCCAGCACGTCGTCCCCTTCCTGCTGCAGGTCGGCCTGTTCGTGACCCCGATCGTCTATCCGTTCGACCTGGTGCCCGACCGGCTGCAGCCGATCTACGCTCTCAATCCGCTTGTCGGTGTGATGGAGGCGTGGCGCTGGTGCCTGTTCGGCCAGATGAGCGCCTCGGCAGCGGTCCTGCTCATCCCCGTCGTGGTGAGCGCCGTCCTGATCATGACCGGGGCGATGTTCTTCCGTCGCGCGGAGCGGACCTTCGCCGACTACGTATGAGGGCCGCGTGACCCACCCAGCGATCAGCGTCGAGCGCGTCGGCAAGCGCTACCGGCTCGGCACCGCAGGCTCGGCGACCGGGTTGCTCTCCGAACGGCTTGGGCAGGCTCTCCGGCGTCCGCGCGAAACCCGTACCACGGTCGGTTCGGATGAGTTCTGGGCACTGCGCGACGTATCGCTCGAGGTCGAGCCCGGCGAGGCGATCGGCCTCATCGGCCACAACGGCGCCGGCAAGAGCACGCTGCTGAAGCTCCTCTCGCGGATCACTCCGCCGAGCGAGGGCCGCATCACGCTCCGCGGCCGCGTCGCCTCGCTGCTCGAGGTGGGCACCGGCTTCCATCCCGAGCTCACGGGCCGCGAGAACATCTACCTCAACGGCGCCATCCTTGGGATGCGGCGCCGCGAGATCGCGCGCCAAGTACGACGCGATCGTCGAGTTCTCGGGCATCGAGCGCTTTATCGACACGCCGGTCAAGCGCTACTCGACGGGGATGTATGTGCGGCTGGCCTTTGCGGTCGCCGCCCACCTAGAGCCCGAGATCCTGCTCGTCGACGAGGTGCTCGCCGTGGGCGACGCCGAGTTCCAGCGCAAGTGCCTCGGGCGGATGCAGGAGGTGACAGAGGGCGGGCGTACGGTCATCTTTGTCAGTCACAACCTGGCTGCGGTGCGCCGTCTCTGCCCTCGGTCCGCCCTCATCGAGTCGGGCCGCCTCGCGGCGATGGGTCCGAGCGAGCAGGTCGTGGCCCAGTACCTCGCGCGTACCGCGTCCACGCAAGCCGGTGGCGTCGCCGAGATCCGGCGGGAAGCGGCTCGGGAGGGCGACGGACGCGCACGCCTGCGAGCTCTCCAGCTCTACGACGGCGACGGCCGACCCAGCGACACCGTCCGTATGAGCCGCACGCTGCGGGCGCGCTTGTGCTTCGACTGCCTTCGCCCGATTCCGGATGCGTGCATCCTCGTCGGGATCTCGACCGCCGACGGCCAGCGGATCGCGACGACCTACAGCCTCGGCGCCGACCGTCCGGCGCATGCACTTGATGTGGGGCCGTTCGAGGTGACCATGTCGATGGCGATCACCCTGCTACCCGGCGAGTACACGCTGGACGTCGGCGTGACGAACACCGCGGGCGTCATGATCGACCAGGTCGACCGCGCGCTGCGCTTCACAGTGCTCAACGCGCCCGAAGACGGCGTCGACGATCATCCGTGGGTCACTGTGCGCGGATATGTCCGGCCGGAGACCGAATGGACGCTGACTGGCCTGGACGCCTCCGTCGAGGCGCGTTGACATGGCGAGTGAGCAGCGCCGAAGCGTGCTCTTCGCGGGGACGTCCTACTACCACACCTGGTACGTGTCTCGGGCCCTGCGTAAGCTCGGCTGGCGCGCGGACGTCCTGAACTTCGACGCCGACGATCACAGCGCCCACCACTACCACGGCTTCGATCACCGCTTCCAGGTCGGGCGCAGGCACCTGGCCGGGCAGCTCGCCTACCTTGCGCGGGCCATCCGCGACTACGACATCTTCCACTTCTCCAACGCGCACAACCTGAACTTCGGACCCACGATCAACGCGTTCACGCGCCGGCTCGGGCGCGAGGGCGCCGAGGTCGAGCTGCTCAAGCGCCTCGGCAAGAAGATCACCTACGCGACCAACGGCTGCCTCGACGGAGTTTCGCAGACCTCGTTTAGTCGGTGGGAGGGGCCCGAGGTCGTCTGCGACATCTGCCCGTGGCGCGACCGGCCGGACATCTGCTCCGACGAGCGCAATCTCACGTGGGGGGCGAGGCGCAACCGCCTCGCCGACGTCGTCATGCGCGACGGCAGCAACCGCGCGGACTTCAACGACGCACCGAACGTCCGCGACGTGCCGGAGTTCTACTGCCTCGATCCCGACATCTGGCGCCCGGACCTGGTCATCCCGTCCAACCTGCGCCTGCCGATCCGGTCATCGACGGTCAAGATCTACCACGCGGTCGGCAACTTCGAGGCGCGCACCGCCGCGAACGGCAAGAACATCAAGTCGACGCACATCTACCTGCCGCTGATCGAGCGGATGAAGTCTGCCGGCCGCGACGTCGAGCTGATCTTCTTCAAGGACGTCCCCAACCTGACGCTGCGCTACTACCAAGCGCAGGCCGACATCGTCGTCGACATGCTCAGCTTCGGATGGTTCGGCGGCAACGTGCGCGAGGCCATGATGCTCGGCAAGCCGGTCGTCGCCTACGTGCGACCGCATTGGCTGCAGACGCTTCGGCGCGAGATGCCGGCGTACGCCGACGAGCTGCCGATCGTGAGCGCCACTCCCGACACCGCCTACGACATCGTGCGCGACCTCGTCGACGATCCGGGCAAGCGAGCCGAGATAGGTCGGCGCAGCCGCGAGTTCGCCTTGAAATGGCACTCGGCCGACGTCGCGGCGCGCCGGCTGGACGAGATCTACCGGGGCCTGCTCGCGACGTGAACGTCCCGGTGCTCGAGGGCGACGAGGTGCGGCTCACGCCGCTCACAGACGGTGACAGCGACGCGCTCTTCAGGTGGATCAACGACCGCGAGCTCGTCGTCCTCTCGGCGCCGTTCGCGCCGGTGCAACGCGCCGCCCATGACGCGTGGTTCGACGCCATGCGCGCCCGCGACGACACCGCGATCTTCGCCACCCGCCTGCGCGACGGCGACCGGCTAGTGGGAACCTGCCAGCTGCACTCGATCGGCACGCCCGAGGGCGAGGCCGAGCTGCAGATCCGCATCGGCCAGCGCGACGCGTGGGGGCACGGCGTGGGCCGCGAGGCGGTGGGCCTCCTGCTGGGCTACGGGTTCGGGGAGCTGGGCCTCGACCGCATCCGCCTCCACGTCTTCGCCACCAATGAGCGCGCCCTGCGCCTCTACGAGCGCTGCGGCTTTCGCCGCGAGGGCGTGCGACCTGAGCCGGTGCTCATCGAGGGCCGGCCCACCGAGGTCGTGCTAATGGCCAGGCTTCGCTCCGAGCATGGCTGACGGTCCGCTGGTCGCCATCCACCAGCCGAACTTCCTGCCGTGGCTGGGGTGGTGGGACAAGCTCGCGCGCGCCGACGTCTTCGTGCTCCTCGACGACGTGCAGTTCCCGAAGAAGGGCGGGACGTACATGAACCGCGTCCAGCTCCTCGTCGACGGCGCCGCGGCCTGGGTCACGATGCCGGTCGTGCGGTCCTACTCCGGGCTGCGCGAGGTGCGCGAGATGCGCACCGACGTCTCGAGCCCCTGGCGCGAGCGCCTCCTCGCGACGGTGCGCGCCGCCTACGCCGACGCGCCGCACTTCGAGGCGACCATGGCCGTCCTCGAGCCGCTCGTGCTCGCCCCGCGCGACGCGCTCGCCGACTACAACGAGCGGGCGCTGAACGCGCTCGCCACGCACCTGGGCCTCGACGCGGGACGCTTCGTGCGCTCGTCCACCCTGGAATGCGAGGGCCGGGCGACCGAGCGACTCGTCTCGCTCGTGCGGGCGGTGGGTGGTTCGGCCTACCTCGCCGGTGCCGGGGCCGGCGGCTATCAGCAAGACGAGCTCTTCGCCGCCGCCGGGCTGGACCTCGTCGAGCAGGGCTTCGCGCCGCGCCCGTACCCGCAGCCGGGCGCCGACGCGTTCGTGCCCGGGCTCTCGGTGGTCGACGCGCTCATGTGGTGCGGCGCGGCGAGCACCGCCGAGCTGCTCGACCGCTAGCGGATGTTCACGCGGCCGTGGGTCGCCAGCAGCGTGTCGTAGCTCTCCTCCGCGCGCGCGCCGCGGCCCTCGATGCAGCGCAGGATCCGCCGGCGCGGGCTCATGGGCTCGGGCGTCCACCACTCGGGGTGGGTCAGCACGTGCAGGCGCTCGTACTCGCCGGAGTGCAGGACGTCGCCGAGCGAGTCCCAGCGCCAGTAGCCGTTGGCGTCCGACACGTAGCCGTGCGTCGCGCGCAGCGTGCGCCCGTTGGCGCTCGGCAGCCCGGCCACGACGTCGGCGTCGAAGCCGGCCGAGTCCGAGACCTGCGTGTTGTGCAGCGAGAAGGCAGTGACCTCGCGTTCGAAGAGCCCTTCCAGCAGGTCGCGCTCGGACGCGACCTTCTCGGCGAGCGCGTCCTCGTCGGCGATCCCCCGATAGAAGCCGACGTCGAAGTGCAGCCCCAGCCAGTGGCCCAGGTCGAGGATGCGCCGCGCGCGCTGGGTGACCGCGGGCTCGAGCAGGTTGTAGAGCTCCGAGTGCAGCAGGAAGTTGTAGGTCGCGCGCACGCCCTCGTCGGCCTCGATCTCGGCCAGGGCCAGCGCGCGGTGCACCGAGTAGTCGAGGTCGTGGCGCCACAGCACGCGGCGATCGGGGGCCGGCGCTCCGAAGCGGGCGAACGCGTAGCGCTCGCGGGCCTCGCGCACCAGGCGGCGGTAGCCGGCCTCTGTGAACTCGGCGAAATCGGCCCCGTGGCTCATCGCCGGCGGCATGCTAGCGGCACCTCCGGGGCGCTCCCCGGCGCCCGCCGTGGGCGGCGATGCGGTTGCTAGAGTCGCCCGTTCTCATGGCCGATCTTGCAGATTCGCGCATCCTCGTGCTCGGCGGCGCCGGGTTCATCGGCTCGCACATCGTCGAACAGCTGCTCGACGAGCCCGTCCGCGAGATCGTGGTACTGGACAACTTCGTCCGGGGCAGTCGGCTGAACCTGGCCGACGCCGTGCAGGACCCGCGCGTAACCCTCGTCGTGGGCTCGATCGAAGACCGTGCCCTGCTCGACGAGCTGATGGCGGGCACCGACTACGTCTTCCTCCTCTCCGCCCTGTGGCTCTACGAGTGCGTCCACGAGCCGCGCCGCGCGGTGGAGGTCAACGTTGTCGGCACCTTCAACGTCCTCGACGCCGCGCACCGCGCCAGCGTCAAGCGGATCGTCTACTCGTCCTCGGCATCGGTCTACGGTGACGCCGTGTTCACCCCGATGACCGAAGAGCATCCGTACAACAACCGCACCATGTACGGGGCGACGAAGATCGCCGGCGAGCAGTTCTTCCGCGCCTACCACGAGCAGCACGGCCTCGACTACGTGGGCCTGCGCTACATGAACGTCTATGGGCCGCGGATGGACTACGAGGGCGCCTACGTCAGCGTCGTGATGAAGGTCCTCGATTGCATCGACGCCGGCGAGCCGCCGGTCATCTTCGGCGACGGCAGCCAGACCTACGACTTCGTCCACGTCGGCGATGTGGCGCGGGCCAACATCCTGTCGCTCAAGAGCGACGCGACGGACGTCAACCTGAACGTCGGCACCGGCGTCAAGACCACGATCAAGGAGCTCGTCGACACGCTGCTCGAGGTGACGGGGTCGCAGCTCGAGCCCGAGTACCGGCCCGGTGAGCACATGTTCGTCACCCACCGCGTCGGGAGCGTCGAGCTGGCCGAGGAGCTCGTCGGCTTCAGGGCGGAGACCTCGTACGAGGCCGGACTGCGCTCGGTGGTCGAATGGCGGTTGCGCTACCAGGCGCGGCTGGCCGAGCAGCGCGCTTAGTGGGCCGTTCAACCATCGCCGTGAAGGTCCCGATCACGAAGCCGGTCCTCGGCGAGGAGGAGCTCGAGGCGCTCCGCGCGCCGCTCGAGAGTGGCTGGGTCGTCCAGGGACCGGCGGTGGCGGAGTTCGAGCGCCGCTTCGGCGAGTACATCGGTGCAGAGCACTGCGTCGCGACGACGTCCTGCACGACCGCACTCCACATCGCGGTTGCGGCGCTCGGGCTCGGCCCGGGGGACGAGGTGCTCGTCCCGGCCTTCACCTGGGTGTCGACGGCCAACGTCGTCGAGTACATGGGCGCGACGCCGCGCTTCGTGGACGTCGATCTGGCCACGTACAACGTTTCCACCGACGCGCTCGAGGCGGCGGTCACCGAGCGGACGGTCGGGATCATCCCCGTCCACCTCTTCGGGCTTTGCGCGGACATGGGCGCTGTCAACGAGATCGCGCGCCGGCACGGCCTGTGGGTTGTCGAGGACGCTGCCTGCGGCTTCGGCGCTTGGCAGGACGGCCGTCACGCCGGCACGCTCGGCGACGTCGGCGCCTTCTCTTTCCACCCGCGCAAGTCGATCACGACGGGGGAGGGTGGAATGGTAACCACGGCCCGCTCAGACCTCGACGCGATGGCTCGCACGCTGCGCGAGCACGGCGCCGACCGTTCGGACCTCGCTCGCCACGACTCGCGGGGGTCGTTCCTGCTTGCGGATTTCAACGCGCTCGGCTTCAACTACCGCATGACCGATCTCCAGGGCGCGATCGGCTGTGTGCAGATGGAGCGCGCCGAGTGGATCCTCGGCGAGCGCAGGCGGCGCGCCGGCATTTATGACGAGATGCTCGCGGAATGCGGGTGGCTGACCACGCCGACGACGCCCGCGCGAAACGTCCACGGCTACCAGTGCTACTGCTGCCTCTTCACGCCGGAGGAGCCCACGTTCGCGCAGAGCCTGCGCCTGCACGAATGGCGCAACAGCGTGATGCAGCGGATGGAGGACCGGGGGATCGCTACCCGGCAGGGGACGCACGCTCCGGTCGCGACCGGCCTGTACTCCCGCAAGTACGGACTCGAGCAGGCCGACTTCCCCCAGGCCATGGTGGCTGAGCGACTGAGCTTGGCGCTGCCGCTCTACCCCAACATGACCGACTCTGAGCAGGAGCTCGTCGTGACCGAGTTGCTGGACGCCTTCGAGGCGGTCTAGCCGTGTGCGGCATCGCGGGCGTGCTCGACCGATCGGGCAACTCGGTGACACCCGAGCTGCTCAAGCGCATGGGCGACGTGATCGCCCACCGCGGTCCTGATGGAGAGGGCCAGCACCTCGATGGCCCGGTGGGGCTGGTCAACCGCAGACTGGCGATCATCGACCCGACCCCGGCAGGCGCGATGCCGATGGTCTCGGCCGATGGCCGCCACTGGATCACCTACAACGGCGAGGTCTACAACTTCGCCGCGCTTCGCAAAGAGCTTGTGGCCGCTGGGCACGTCTTCCGCTCGCAGACGGACACGGAGGTCGTGCTCAACGCCTACGTAGCGTGGGGACCGGCCTGCGTGGAGCGTTTCAACGGCATGTTCGCGCTCGGGATCTGGGACGGGGAGCGGTCGGAGCTGTTCCTCGCCCGTGACCGCTTTGGCGTCAAGCCGCTCTACTACGCCGACCTCGGGCGGGTCTTCCTCTTCGGCTCGGAGATCAAGTCGATGCTCGAGCACGACGCCCTGCGCGCGCGTCTGAGCCTGCCGCACCTGCTCGAGTACTTCACCTTCCAGAACATCTTCACGGACGGCACGCTCTTTCAGGACGTCCGGCTGCTGCGCCCCGGGCACCACCTCACCGTGCGCGCCGACCGCGACGGAGCGCGGCCCCGCCAGTACTGGGACTTCCACTTCCGCGAGGACGGCGGCGACAAGACCTCGGACGAGGAGTACCGCGACGAGCTCGACCGGCTTTTTCGGCAGGCCGTTCGGCGCCAGCTCGTCAGTGACGTGCCCGTCGGAGCGCACCTAAGCGGCGGCATGGATTCGGGGAGCATCACCGCGCTGGCTGCCGAGGCTCTGCCCTACCTCAACACCTTCACGGTGGGCTTCGACATGACGTCACGGATGGGCATGGAGGTCGCGCACGACGAGCGCGTCAAGGCAGAGGCGATGTCCTACCAGTTCCGCACCGAGCACTACGAGGTGGTCCTCAAGTCAGGCGACATGGAGCGCTGCCTTCCTGCTCTGGTCTGGCATCTCGAGGATCCGAGGGTCGGACAGTGCTACCCCAACTACTACGGCGCGCGCCTGGCCAGCAAGTTCGTCAAGGTCGCGTTGTCGGGGTCTGGCGGCGACGAGCTGTTCGCGGGCTACCCGTGGCGCTACTACCGCGCCGTTGTCAACGACGACTTCGACGACTACGTCGAGAAGTACTACGACTTCTGGCACCGCCTCGTTCCCAACGCGACTCTGGGCGACCTCTTCACACGCACGGTTTGGCGCGATGTGTCGGACCTGCGGACGATCGACATCTTCCGCGAGCAGTTCCCGGACGCGAGTGTGCCCGAGAGCCCGGAGGACTACGTCAACCACTCCCTGTATCTGGAGGCGAAGACGTTCCTTCCGGGACTCTTCGTTGTCGAGGACAAGCTCAGCATGGCGCACAGCCTCGAGAGCCGGGTGCCGTTCCTCGACAACGACCTCGTCGACTTCGCGCAGAGGGTGCCGGTTCGCCTGAAACTGCGCGATCTCGCACACGTGGTCGAGCTCGACGAGAACATGCCGAGCCCGAAGACCGAGCGCTACTTCGAGCGCACGCGCGACGGCAAGCTCCTGCTGCGCCACGTCATGCAGCGCTACGTCCCCGAGAGCGTGACCAACCAGGTCAAGCAGGGCTTCTCGGGCCCCGACGCGAGTTGGTTCCGCGGGGACAGCATCGACTACGTGCGACGGGTGGTGCTCAACCCCGACTCCGCCATGTACGAGTACCTCGACGCGGCGACCGTCCGCCGGCTCGTCGACGACCACTTTGAGGGCCGCGCCAACCGCCGCCTGCTGCTGTGGTCTCTGCTGACCTTCGAGCACTGGTGCCGCACGTTCCTGCATGGGGCGCGTCCGTGATCGAGGTTACGGCGCTCGCACCGGGCGAGGAGCCCGCCTACGACGCGTTCGTCCGTGACGCCCCGGGCGCGCTCGTCTACCACTCGCTTGCCTATCGCGACCTGCTCGTCGGGCATCTGGGCTGCGAGCAGGAGTACCTGGTGGCGCGCGGCAGCGACGGCGGCATGGCGGGCGTGCTGCCCCTGCTGTGGACGGGCGAGGACGACGCTCGCGTCTACAACTCGCTGCCGTTCTACGGCAGCCACGGCTCCGCCCTCGCGAGTGGCAACGAGGCCGCCGCGGCGCTCATCGCCGCCTACGACGAGCGCGCGACCGCGCCGGACACGCTCGCCGCGACGATGGTGGCCAACCCCTTCCTCGAGCGTCAGCCGCCCGAGCCGGCCCACAACCTGACCGACGAGCGCATCAGCCAGGTGACCGACCTGCCCCCGGCGGCCGCGGGCGAGCACGCGCTCATGGAGGCGATCGACTCGAGCGCCCGGCGCAACGTCCGCAAGGCGCAGCGCGCGGGCGTGGTGGCGTCGGCGGACGCCGGCAGGCTCGGCTCGGTCGCCGCCATCCACCGCCAGAACATCGAGGCGCTCGGCGGGCTGGCCAAGGAGGAGACGTTCTTCGAGGCCGTGCCGCGCCACTTCACAGCGGGCGCGGACTACGACGTCTACGTTGCCCTGCTCGACGACGCGGTGGTGGCGGGCCTGCTGCTCTTCTACTTCAACGCCACGGTCGAGTACTTCACTCCGGCGGTCGACCACGACCACCGCTCCGACCAGCCGCTGGCGCTGCTGCTCGCCGAGGCGATGGCCGACGCCGCGCGGCGTGGCTGCCAGCGCTGGAACTGGGGCGGGACATGGGTCACCCAGGACGGCGTCTTCCGCTTCAAGCGCAAGTGGGGCGCGCGCGAGGGGCGCTACCGCTACTTCGTTCAGCTCAACGACCGCGCGCTGCTCGACGCGCGTCCGGAAGAGTTGCGCGCGCGCTTCGGGCACTTCTACGTGGTGCCCTTCTCCGCCCTTCGACCTCAAGGAGACTCGTGATGGCCAAGGTCGTCGTGTTCGGCACGGGCAGCTTCGCCGAGTGCGTGAACTTCTACCTGACGCACGACAGCGCGCACGAGGTCGTCGCGTTCACCGTGCACCGCGACCACCTCGGGGAGACGACCGAACTCGCGGGGCTCCCCGTCGTCGCTTTCGAGGACGTCCCCGAAACCTACCCGCAGTGCCGACCACCAGATGTTCGTCGCCGTCGGCTACGCCGGGGTCAACCGCGTCCGCGCCGCGATCTGTGAGGAGGCCAAGGCGCTGGGCTACGAGCTGCTCACCTACGTCAGCTCGAAGGCCACGACGTGGGGCGACACCAAGATCGGCGAGAACTGCTTCATCTTCGAGGACAACACGATCCAGCCGTTCGTCACCATCGGCGACGACTGCGTGCTGTGGAGCGGCAACCACATCGGCCATCACGTCACGCATCGGCGACCACTGCTTCATCACCTCGCACGTGGTGGTCTCCGGGCACGTGAGGATCGGGTCCTACTGCTTCATCGGGGTAAACGCAACGCTGCGCGACGACATCAGAATCGGCGAGGCGAACGTGATCGGGGCCGGGGCGCTGATCATGAAATCCACGCAGGAGCGCGAGGTCTACGCTCCCCAGCGCACGCGGCCCCACGACCGCCCCAGCGACGAGATCGGGATGTGATGACGGACGACCGCGAGCTCTCCGACGCGCTGGCCGGCATCGAGGCGCTGTACACGGCCAACCTTGCCGAGCACGGCACGACCTCGGCCAGCGTCGGCTGGCCCGACGCCGACGCCCAGCGCCTGCGCTTCGACAAGCTCGCCTACGTGATCGAGCTCGACGCGCCGCGGGGGGAGGTCACGGTCAACGACTGGGGCTGCGGCTACGGGGCGATGTTCCGCTACCTCGACGAGCGCCGCGACGTTCGGCTCGGCGGCTACACCGGCTACGACATCAGCGCAGACATGCTCGCCGCCGCGCGGACGTTCGTCGACGATCCGCGGGCGCGCTGGGTCCAGGGCGCCGCACGTGACCGACGCCGCCGACTTCACCTTCGTCTCGGGCACGTTCAACGTGCGCCTCGACGCCAGCGACGAGGCGTGGCGCACGTACGTCGAGGAGACCCTGCTCGAGCTCGGCGCGCGTTCGCGCCGCGGCCTGGCCTTCAACCTGCTGACCACCTACGTCGACTGGCGCAAGGAGGACCTCTTCTACGCCGACCCGACGCACTTCTTCGGCTTCTGCCGCGAGAACCTCTCGCGCTACGTCACGCTGCTGCACGACTACCCGCTCTACGAGTGGACGATCGCCGTGCGTCTGGCATGAGGATCCTGGTCACAGGAGCAGGCGGATTCCTGGGGCGGCATGTCGTCCGCCTCCTGGGACCGCGCCACGAAGTCATCGCGCTGTCACGACGGGCGCCCGAGCCTGAGCTCAAGGGCTCCGCCAGCTGGGTCACATGCGACCTTCGCGAGCCCGATCTTGCGGCGCTGCCCGATCGCATCGACGCGGTCGTGCACCTCGCTCAGTCGACGCGCTATCGCGAGTTCCCGGGTGGTGCCGACGACATGTTCGCGGTCAACGTCGCGAGCACGTTCGCCCTGCTCGAGTACGCCAGAGCGGCGTCCGCAAGAACCTTCGCGCTGGCCTCCACCGGCGGCGTATACGGACACTCGACGGCGCCCCTGCGGGAATCCGACCCTCCGCGGCCGGCCAGCTTCTACTTCCGCTCGAAGCTCATCGCCGAGTCGCTCGTCGAGGGGTACGCCGAGCACCTCAGGGCGCTCACCTTCCGATTCTTCTTCATCTACGGCCCCGGTCAGCAGCGCATGCTCGTCCCGACCCTCGCCGCGCGCGTCAAGGCGGGCGACGAGATCGTCATTGAGGGAAACCCCGGGATCTGCGTCAACCCGATCTACGTCGAGGACGCCGCGCGCGTCTTCGAGCCGGCGCTGACCTCGGGTGCGTCCGGGATCTTCAACGTCGCCGGTGACGAGCGAGTGACGATCTCGGATCTGGTGGCGCTGATCTCCGATGTGTCCGGGGGACGCGCGCGGGTACGCCATGATGCTCCGCGGGCCCGCGGAGACCTCGTCGCCGACACCGCCCGCATGCGTGAGGAGCTCGGAGTGTTGCCTCAGATCGGGCTCGCCCAGGGCCTCCGCTCGCTGGTTGTCGGGTCGGCTCTTCCGGCCTGACCCTCCGGCTCGATCGGGAGGGTGCGCGGCAACGGAGTGCCGCGCCAGACGTGGGCGAAGACCGCGGCCCAGGTCTCGCCCACGGCGCTATACGAGTGGTGGTTCAGGGCATACGTGCGACTCTCGCGCCCCAACTGCTCCCTGAGCTCCGGGCGGGTCACCAGACGCCGTAGCTCGTGCGCCAGGCTCTCGGGATCGGCGTCCACGATCGGGCAGCCGACGAGGCTTACGCGCAGCTCGTCGGCCATCCAGCTGAGGTTGGAGAGCACGGGCTTGCCCGCGCTCATCCCCTCGATCGCGAAAAGCGCGTACCCACCAATGAACTGCTCGGCGACGACGTCTCCCGCGAGGACGGCCTGTCGCACCTCGTCGTTGGGTCTGCCTTCTATGAGCTGCAGGCGGACCAGCAGGCCCTCCGCCTGCAGCTTGTCCACGGCTCCCTCGAGCGCTGAGGTCGCCTTGAGCGCCCGATGGTTGGGCGCGTGCACCACGACCACCTCGCCGTTGCGCCCGTCCGCAGAAGAGGCCGTTCCGTCACCGGCCCACCGGTCCGTGTCGACCGCGACCTGCTGTGCCCACACCACATCAAAGCGCGGGAGGTAGCCGACCTGGAGGTTGCGGATCACCAGGTCCGCCCGGCTGCAGAGCCAGTCGACGCGCCGGCGTACCTCGGGGCCGCGCTCGAGTGTGGCGGGGTAGTCGAGGGCGAAGGCCTCCTCGAACGGTCCGAGATGCCCGGGGACGGCGATGTCGCCGCCATAAGGACACACCACGAGGCGCTTGCCCGCGAGCCGAATCGCCAGCGCTTCTAGACGCCACAAGCGCGTCGCGGAGAGAAAGCCTCCGTCGAAGAAGGAGATGAACACGTCCGCCTGGCAGAGCATGCGCGCCATCACGCGGTATTCCCGGAGCCAGGCCAGCCGGCTCCCAGCCAGCAGCTCCTGGGAGTAGACATCGAACGATGATCGGTCGTAAGCCGGATAGTGGTGCGTGACCACGGTATGGGACTGGAAGCCGAGCTGACGCAGCGCTCGCGACCAATACGACAGCGAGACCAGTGGGATGGGACCCCACACGAGTCGTGGTCGCAGTCCTCGCCGGCGGCGCAGAGCGGTGGGCAGGCGCTGTGCAAGCGCGACCGCGAAGATCATCGCCGAGCCGATGACCGGGACCACGAGCGTCCGCGCGCGCGCCGACGCGAAGAAGAGGCGCGGACGGCTCACGTGTAGTGCAGACGCACGGCGCCGTCTTCGCCGACGACTACCGTGCCGATCGGCCGGGCCGGCGCTCCCGCCACGATCGTCGCAGCGGGGACGTCGGCGGTCACCACCGCGCCGGCGGCGACGAGGCAGCGGTCGCCGATTGTGCTGCCCTTGAGGACTACGGCATGCGTGCCCAGAAAGCAGCAGTCGCCGATCGTGGTCGCCGCCCGCTCGGGCGGCGACACACCACCCGAGAGCGCCCACGCCACCGTGTCGTGCGTGAGGAGCTGGCATCCGAGCGAGATCGAGCAGTGATGGCCGATCGACAGGCCGCCGGTCCCATCGAGCGAGCAGAACGGTCCGATCCACGTGTGCTCGCCTATCGCCACATCGCCTACGAGCGTCGTCGAGTTGTAGATCGTGACGCCGCGGTCGTCGCGTGTCCACACACGGCCGCGCTCGTGCCAGTCGAAGAGGTCCTCGGCGAACGGGTTCATCCGTCCGTATTGGGTGAGCGTCTCGTCGCGCAGCCGCGAATGGAGCGCCCGGAGGTCGTCGTGCAGCGCCTGGATCCGATCGTTCATGTCGATGCCCATTCTCCGACGAAGTCCATCGCGGGCGCGACTTCGAGTGCGTGCCGTGCGGCGTCGGATGGCGAGGCGCCTCCGATGCGGGCCCGCGCCATGGCCTGGCCTACCGCGAGGCCAGCGGAGAAGAGCTCCAGTACTGGGCGCGGCCCCAGCTCGTAGGGCTGATACGACATGTGCCCGAAGGGCTGGATGTCGGCGGGGAACTGACGTAGGCCGGAGCGCCGCAGCCCCGCGGCGTCGACCGCGCCGGCGACGACCCCGACCGCAAGCGCCGGGTTGAGCCGCATGATGGTCCCGTAGTCAATGAGCCCGCCCGCGCCGAGGAGCGGGCGCGGATCCTCATGCTCGGCCACGACGACGGCGTCGTAGATGTGGCCGTGCTCGAGGAAGTGCTCGCCGAGCATCTCGTACGGCCGGCCTCCGCACGCTCCGAATCGCGTGACGGGCAACCCGAGCGCCGAGAGCCCCCGCTCCATCGCGACCGCGAGCGTCGGTTGACCCCCCAACAGCAGGATGCGCGAGCCATGGCCCTCCAGCCCGAGCTCGAACAGGAGCTTGATTGCCAAGAAGCCGCTGTAGCCCGTCATGTCGCAGGGGGGACGCCCTTCGTCGGTGCCGAGCACGAGCACGCCGTGCTCGCGGCAGGCAGCCAGGTCGAGCTCCTCCGCTCGAAACTCCCATGTCTCCCACATCAGCGAGACGACGGCCGTCGACTTCATCGCCTGGACCATCGCGGCGTCGATGGGCCGGACGAAGCCGGAGTTCGTGAAGATGTCGGCCTCAGCCACCCACGCGGGCTGACGGCCGACCGCCACCTCAACGACATCGGCGACGCCCCAGCGCGAGGCAGCATCAAGCGTGGCTTCGACGACCGCTTGCGCGGGCGCGTACCGCGAGTCGTGCGTGACCGCGTAGACCCGGCGAGCGCCGGCGAGCGCCGTGAGGATCGGCGCCGGTAGATAGGGGCCCGACGCGGCCTCGGTGTACACCGTGAGGCCCGACAGATCGAGGCCGAAGCGGTCGACGAGCTCGGCGATGAGCCGCTTCAGTCGGCTGGCGACGGTCCCCGCGCTCATGTCGCGCCGCTCAGGTACCGCTCGCAAACGCGGTCGAGCGTCAGGTGGCTGTCGGAACGCCTGCCCAGCTCCGCCAGCACGCCATCAAAGAGCGTGCCGATCCCGGGGCTGAGGGGATCCCGTAGCTCGGCCAGCGCATCGTGATCGTGGTAGTGAGCCTTGAAGCTCTCGTAGTGCGAGAGGCTCACGGTGTTCATATAGACATGGATCGGGTGGAAGTTGAGGACCCGCAACCCGGGGACGTCTAGTCGCATGGCGGCGAGCTCGAACGGCTCGCCGCGCTCCAGGTGCTTATCGTCGGACCAGTAGAAGGGAATCGACACGAGCTCGACGAAGCGGGTGACGGGCCGCAGGCCCTCGTGGCCAGGCAGGAAGACGTTGGACTCGTAGCGCAGCCCGTGCGCCATGTAGCGCTGAAGCACCCGCGACGAGACGGCGAGGCCGTGCGAGCGGGCGCCGCGCGCTCCCGGGTAGGCCGCCTTCAGCTCATGGAGCGGCGCATCCAGATCCGCTCCGCGGTCGAAGTTCGGATGCAAGCCGACCTCGAAGGTCGGCGGCCCGAGTTCGGTCAGCACTGGTGTGTGATGGGTGGCGAACAGGGTCGCACTGACCCCGGCTCGGGCGATGAGATCGACGACGTACGCCAGCACCGGATCCGGCGCCCAATCGACGTCGAGGCTAAGGCAGACCGCGTCGACCTCGTGGTGTGTGCTCAATCCGTCCACTCCGCGAGCCCGAACCCGTCGCGGCCGAAGCCGTTGCCGTTGTAGAGCATCAGGCGCCGGCCCGCGTGCTCGAACACCCACGGGTAGGCGAGGGCCTCGCTGTCCCACCCAGTGGGCGAGAGCTCGATGCCGGCGCGCTCGTCGAGTCGCTCCCAGACGAGCCCGTCGGCCGATTCGGCGTACCCGATCCGATAGCCCGAGCCCGAGTTGACGCTGTACCAGGCCTCGTAGTCGTCGTGCCGACGCCTCACACACGCGCGCGCGATGTTGGTCTCCTCGGGCCCGAGCTCGAGTGCGACGAGGCCGTCACGGGACCACAGGACGCCGTCCTCCGACTCGGCGTACTTGATGTGGTAACGCGACCGCAACCCACCGCGCTCTTCTCGCCAGCCCAGTCCCGAGAGGTACCACATCCGCCAGCGGCCCCCATCGTGGAGCACGCACGGCGAGCTGACCATCCATGGATCGACTTCGGCGCGGCCCATGATGGGCGCGCGCGAGTAGCGGGTGAATGTGTCGCCGCCGTCGTCGCTGATCGCCAGGCCGATCGAGGTGTAATAGAGGGGACGCTCGCCCGAGTTCCAGCCCACGTAGTACATCAGGACACGCCCCTCCGACCGCACGAGGGACATCGCGTACACGCCACGGTCGTCGAAGTACCCGAGCGGGCCTGGGGCGAGCACCGGCCCGGCCGTACGTAGCGGATGCTCGGGGTCCGTCACGTTGAAGTCGGCGAAGCCGACATGGGAGCGATGATCGGCGTTGCGGGAGGAGAAGAAGACGCGATAGTGATCGTCGTCGAGCGGGAGCACGACCGGGTTGGCCGCGTGGCTTCGCGCCCACGGCTCGCCCCCGGGCCGGAAGACGAGACCGCGCTTGAGCCACGCCACGACGAACGAGCCTGTCAGGCGACGGCACCGGCGCGCACGCTGATGCCGCTGTCGGACTCGTCGACGTGGAGCACCTCCAGCTCGGCATCGGCGACCCAGCGGAGAAGCTCCTCGCGCGTGTGGCGCGACGCGTACGGCGGGTGATACCAGTCGAAGTTGCCCAGCATGCTCTGGTGTTCGCCGAGCTCAGCGTTCCAGAAGCACTTGACGAAGTGCCAGTACACCAGCCTCTGGACGTCGTGCTCACCCGCGGGGATCCCGAGCAGGGGGATGTCGCGGTCGAGCGTGATGGTCGCCCTGACCTCGGAGAGCTTGCGACCCAGCTCGGCCATCGCCTCGCTGAACTCGACGCACTCCTCGACGCTCATAGCCGTCGTGCGTTCGCGCAGGTGGTCGTCGGCGAACTCGCGCAGCGGTGACTTCCGTCGGTAGACGTAGGTCGCGAAGGTGCCGGTGGATCGAAGGAGCGCGGCGAGGATGCCGAACGCGCGCCGGGCGTCGGGCGTGTGGTGGATGACCTGATCGCAAGAGAGGTAGTCGACGCTGCCATTGCGAAACGGGGGGCGCATGATGTCGCCCTGGACGTAGTGGACGTTCGGCATCGAGGCGAACTTGCGGTGCGCGGCGAGAACGAGCTCGGTCAGCTCCATGCCGACGACCTGCCCGCCGGGGCACAGTCGCGCGAACCGCGCCGCGTCGTAGCCCAGCCCCGAACCGGCGTCGAGCACCACGCGGCAGTCCCGGAGGGCGCGTTCGAGCTCGAGTTCGTCTGCGAAGCCGTACCGCGTGTCGTACCACGGGTATTGGAAATCGGCGATCCTGTCCCAGTCCTCCGGGCGGACCATGGCCCACTTGGCGCCGAATGAGTCCGAGGTCCCGGACTGGTCGACCTCATCGGCGGCCAGCTCGGCGAGCAGGCGCGGGACGCCCTCTTGAATCGGGAACCGATGCCCGTCCCCGCAAACAAGATCGCCCTCGTCGACGTCGCCGGTACCGTCAGCGCCATCGACCCGCAGCCTGAGTCCGTCGTGCGGGCACGCGATCAGCTCGAGGATCGATCGTTTCATCCCTGCGCCTTTCTCGCTCGTACGCTGATCCCCGCGTCCCCCACGTCTAGGTGGTCGATCGCAAGGGCCAGGTCGTCGCACCAGCCGCGGACCTCGTCCTCAGTGTGCCGCGACGCGTACGGCGGGTGGTACCAGTCGAAGTTCACGAGATCGTTGAGGTTCGGCGAGAAGTCGTCGTTCCAGAAGCACTTCAGGAAGTGCCAGTAGATCAGGCGCTGGACGTCGTGCTCGCCCGCCTCGATGCCGAGCAGCGGGATATCGCGGTCGAGCGTGATCGTCGCCCCGACCTCCGACAGCTCGCGGCCCAGTTCGCTCATGGACGCACTGAAGTCCATGCACTCCTCGACGCTCATCTTGGTCGTGCGCTCGCGAACGTAGTCATCGGCGTACTCGCGCATCGGCGCCTTGCGTTTGTACACGTAGAAGGCGAGCGATCCGCCGGGCTTCACCAGCCCCGCCAGCGACCGCACGGCCGCGGCGGCGTCGGGCGTGTGGTGGACGACCTGGTCGGCCGACACGAAGTCGAAGCGCCCCGTCGGCAGCGGTGGCCGCAGCAGGTCCGCCTGGACGTAATGCACGTTCTCCGCCGCGCCGAACCGGCGGTGCGCAGTGACGATGCTCTCGCTGAGGTCGAGAGCGACGACCGTCGCGCTTGACAGGCGTGCGAAGCGGGCGGCGTCTCCTCCCAGCCCGGTGCCCGCCTCGAGCACCGTCTGCTTGTCGGACAGGAAGCGCTGAAGGCCGCCCTCGGTGTCGAAGCCGAAGCGCTCGACGTACCAGCGGTACTGGGCCTGCACGCGTTGGCGGACCTCCTCGTCGTCGACGCGCGACCACTTCGCCGAGAACGACTCGAAGGTCCCCCGCTGGTCGCCGGTGGGGCCTGCCTCGTGCGGAACCAGACGCGGGACGCCGTCGCGGATCGCGAAGCGATGCCCGTCGGGGCAGCTCAGCTCGCCCTCCTGCACCTCGTTCCCGCCGTCGCCAGCAGTGCCGTCCAGTGCCAGCGTGCGGGTGTCGTAGGGGCAGACGAGTAGTTCGAGCAGACCGGGGTTCATGAGGCAGGTGGCGCGACGGCGCCGGCGCGCAGCTCGGGACGCGGGATGCGACACACAGGCCGCCGAGCGAGCGGCACTGTACCGCAACGCATGAGCCCGACCGTGGCCCGGGTGGTTCGTGATACGAGCCGCCGATCCCCGCACCTGCCTGCCAGGATGCGGTCGATGCGAACCGCGAGACCTTCCCTAGAGGAGCGCTCCACGAGCGAAGAGCACCGCAGCGAAGTCGAGCGTGGCAAGCGCTTCGAGTTCGGCCAGAACTGGGCCCGCTTCCTGTCGGTGCTCGACGACGAGCGGATCGCGGAGGCGGAACGATCGCTGGAGGGCATGCTGGGAGCCGGGGCACTAGGCGGCGTCAGCTTCCTGGATATCGGCTGCGGCAGCGGCCTGTTCTCGCTCGCCGCAATGCGGCTGGGCGCAGCGCGCGTCTACTCCTTCGATTACGACCCCGGCAGCGTCGGCTGCGCGCAGGAGCTCCGCAGCCGCTACTTCGGCGGCTCGAAGTCCTGGACCGTCGAGCAGGGCAGCGCGCTTGATCGCGAATATCTCTCCGGCCTTGGTCGCTTCGACCTGGTCTATTCCTGGGGCGTCCTGCATCACACCGGCGACCTGTGGCAGGCGATCGGCAACGCCGCCGGCGCGGTCGCGCCCGGAGGCAGGCTGTTCGTCTCGATCTACAATGACCAAGGCCTCAAGAGCCGCGCGTGGCGAGCGGTGAAGCGCACCTACAACGGACTGCCGGCCGCCCTGCGCACGCCCTTTGTGGTCGTCGTCATGGGGCCCTTCGAACTGCGTGCCGCCGCGGCCTGGACGGTGCGCGGTAAGCCGTGGCGGTACCTCCAGAGCTGGACCCGCTACAAACGCTCACGCGGGATGAGCCGCTGGCACGACCTCGTCGACTGGGTGGGCGGCTATCCGTTCGAGGTCGCGACGCCGGACGCGGTCTTCGACTTCTGTCGGGAACGCGGCTTCACACTCGAGCGGCTCGTGACTCGCCAGGGCCTGGGCTGCAACGAGTTCGTCTTCGGCAGAGTCGGAGAGGACTAACCCGCACCGCGCGCGCAGGCCCTGTTCGTGCGACGTGTCGCCGGGCGCCGACCGCGTATGGTCTGGCGCGCAAGCAAGCCATGAGGAGGCGGTCAGAGGGTGCAGGTCCTGGTCACCGGTGGAGGCGGCTTCATCGGATCCCACATCGTCGAGCGCCTCGTGCGCGACGGCTACAGCGTCCGCGTCGTCGACAACTTCACGACCGGGCACCGCCGCAACCTCGAGCCGCTGCTCGACGACGTCGAGCTGGTCGAGGGCGACCTGCAGAGCTACGAGCGCGCCCACGCCGCGGTGCGCGACTGCGAGATCGTGCTGCATCAGGCGGCGATGCCGTCGGTGCCGCGCTCGGTCCAGGACCCGCTGACCAGCAACGCCTCCAACGTGATCGGCACGCTCAACGTGCTGCTCGCCGCGCGCGACGCCGGCGTGCGGCGCGTCGTGTTCGCGTCGTCGTCGTCGGTCTACGGCGCCGCGCCCGACCTGCCGAAGGTCGAGACGCTGCCGACGGTGCCGATCTCGCCCTACGCGGTGGCCAAGCTCGCCGCCGAGGGCTACTGCCGCGCGTTCAGCCAGGTCTACGGCCTGGAGACGGTCGCGCTGCGCTACTTCAACGTCTTCGGCCCGCGCCAGGATCCCAACTCGCAGTACTCCGCGGTGATCCCGCACTTCATCAACGCCGCCCTGCAGGGCAAGGGCGTCACGATCTTCGGCGACGGCGAGCAGTCGCGCGACTTCACCTACGTCGACAACGTCGTCGAGGCGAACCTGCTGGCGATGAACGCTCCCGACGTCAGCGGGCGGACCTACAACATCGCCTGCGGCGACCGCATCAGCCTCAATGACCTGGTGTCGAGCATCGGCCGGATCCTCGGCCGATCGATCGAGCCCGAGTACGCGCCGCCGCGCCTTGGCGACGTCCGCCATTCGATGGCCGACATCTCGCTCGCACGCAAGGATCTCGGGTATGAGGTCGGCGTGGGCTTCGACGACGGGCTGGCCCAGACGATCGAGCACTACGTCGCGGTCGGCGACCGGCTGACGCGCGCGGACGCCTGAGCCGGCGCGGGGCGCGGACGCTCGGCCGCAGTGGCCTCTCGTCCACATGACCGTGGGTCGCGGGCGGTTGAGGGCCGGATACGATGGGTCACCTGTTGGATTTGACGACCGCAGGCGTTCGAGTGTTGCCACCGCCGGGACAGCGCGTGGTGCAGGTGTTCGAGCACATCGCGCGCGCTTCAGGTCAGCCACTGGAACCGGCTGCGCGAGTCCTGGACTTCGGCTCCGGAGCAGGGCGGCACGTTGCTGAGTTCCGCGATGCCGGATACGACGCTTGGGGCGTCGATCAGATGCACGGTTCGCACGAGGCGGGGTCGGTCGAGACGACCTACCTGCGACGCGTCGATCCTCCTGACTACGTGCTCCCGTTCGCCGACGGCGAGTTCGACTTCGTCTACTCGACGTCGGTCATGGAGCACGTCCTCGACCCCGGCGGGGCGCTTGCCGAGATCAAGCGGGTGCTCCGGCCAGGTGGTCTTTCGATCCATATCTTCCCGCCACGTTGGCGGCCAATCGAACCGCACATGCTCGTTCCGTTCGGTGGGCGCTTCCAAAGCTTCGCGCTGATGCGGATATGGGCGCGCTTTGGGATTCGCAACAACTTCCAGCGCGGCCTGTCCGTCACTGCGACGGCGCTCGCCAACACGCAGTACGCCAAGACCGGGATCAGCTATCCCACAGCAACCGAATGGGAGCTCCGGGCCAGCGCCCTGTTCTGTTCGGTCGAGTGGTCAGAACGCGCGTACATCCGCGCCAGTCGTCACATCAGTCGACTGTCTCGTCTGATCGTTCCGGTTGCCGACGTCCCTGGCCTGGAGCGCGCCTATCGGACGCTCCACACGCGCGTCCTCGTACTGCGTCGTTAGCGACGCGAGTTCCCAGTAATTGCCGGTACTTCGGGCCGCGTGGCCGCGGGCTCGGCCCGGGGCCGCCGCGGCGCGCCTCGGACCTCGCGGCGGCCGGCTAGGCGCGCGATGCCCACCGTCGCCAACAGCAGGAGCGCCCACACGAGCTCGCCGCGATGGCGGAACGCGG
>CAVXTB010000007.1:0-254076 GCA_963764585.1 uncultured Actinomycetes bacterium | reverse complement strand
GAGTGGCGGTCTATGTCCAGCCCAGCGTCGCGTTCGTCGACCCGGAGGACGGCCCGTTTGCCGAGGACACGCCTCTCCGCGACGTTCCGCCGATCCTGCGCTCCGCGCTCGCCGCCGAGCAGCAGGCGGAGCGCTTCGCGCGAGCCGGCGGACGCGGCGTCGTCCTTCGACTGGGGCTCTCGACGGCCCCGGCACCGACGACTACGGGCCCTTGGCGACTTCGGCGCCACGCTCCACGTCTCCGACGCAGGGAGCGCGCTCCTGGAGGCGCTGTCGCTTCCCAGCGGGATCTACAACGTCTGCCGTGACGGAGAGCGCGTCTCGAACGAGCGCTTCACCCGGGCCACCGGTTGGCATCCGGCGTAGATTCGTGGCATGACCGGCTCCCAGACAGCAGCCTCCAGAGCCGCTGCGACCTGCTGCAGTCGCTGCACCGGCCGGGTGACCCCCTCCTGCTTCCGAACGCCTGGGACGTCGCGACGGCGAGAGCCGTGGTCGCGGCTGGGTTCCCCGTGGTCGCGACACCCAGCGGGGGCGTGGCCGGGACGCTCGGCTATGAGGACCACGAGGGTGCGCCGGGCGACGAGATGCTCGCCGCGGCCGCGCGGAATCGCCAGGAGCGTCGAGGTGCCCGTGACGGTCGACGCCGAGGCCGGCTACGGGATGGAGCCTGCCGAGCTGGTCGCTGCGCTGCGGAGCATCGGTGCCGCGGGCTGCAATCTCGAGGACAGCGACTATGCCGCCGGCAGCCTCCGCGATCCCGACCAGCATGGGCAGTGGCTCAGGGCGGTTCGCCAGGCCGCGTCGGCGGACGGCTACCCGCTCGTGATCAACGCCCGCGTCGACGTCTTCCTCCGTCCCTTCCTCGCCGGCGCCGGCCCCGGGACTCAGGGAGAGCTGATTCCAGAAGCGGTTCGGCGCGCGAATGCCTACCTTAAGGCCGGCGTCGACTGCGTGTTCCCGATCACCCTGTGGGAGGCCGACTCGCTGCGCCGCTTCACCTCGGAGGTCCCCGGCCTGGTGAACGTCGTACTCCTGCCGCAGGCGCCCTCGCTCGCCGAGCTGGCGGCGATGGGCGTGGCCCGGGTCAGCTGGGGTGTGTTGCTGTACCGCGAGGCGATGGCGCGCTTCGAGGAGCAGCTCACGTCACTTCAGGAGTGAACATCGACAACGCCGTTCTGCGGCGGGCCGACGGCGATTCGGCCGACCACGCCGACGATCCCGTCGGAGCACTGGGTCGCGCGGACGATCGAGTACGGGATCGAGGACTCCCTAATCAGCTCCTCATGTGCGGTTCCCGTCACGTACAGCGCGACGTGATGTCCCACCCCCGCCGCCGCCTCCGACGCCAGCAGGATGCGCGTCGGCGTGTCGATGGCAGCGTCCGACACGTCGATGACCACGGAGGCGCCCGCCAGGACATCGGCGAGTCCCTCACCGGTCAGCGTGTTCACGCCATTGTCGGGCGACGCCGCGACCGTCTGGTGGCCGCCCTCATCGAGGTCGGCGATGAGCTTCGATCCGACGAGCCCGCCGCCGATGACCACGATCCTCATGCAGCGAAGACCGGACAGGGCTAGTGAGCTGTGACAACGCCGGCGTCGGGAAGTCCGGCAAGCGCGCCGCGTAGCTCCTTGCGTGAGCTGATGTCGAGCTTGGTGAACACCTTGCGCAGGTGGTACTCGACGGTGCGCGGGCTGATGAACAGCTTGGCGCCGATCTCCGGGTTCGTCTGCCTGTCGCTCGCCATCCGGGCGATCTGGGCCTCCTGGGCCGTGAGGACGTCGCGGGTCTCGACGGTCCGCCGCGGCGCGGTCTCGCCGGTAGCCAGCAGCTCGCGGCGGGCGCGCTCGGCGAACGCCTCGGCGCCGATCTGGTCGAAGCGGTCGTAGGCGGCCCGAAGCTGCTCGCGCGCGTCGACGCGCCGGTTCTCGCGGCGCAGCCATTCGCCGTACAGGAGCTGGGCGCGGGCGAGGTGGACCACGCCTCGGCTGCGCGCGAGCCGCTCGACCGCCTCGCGGTAGAGAGGCTCCGCGTCGCATGTGCCGCTCAGTAGCGCGCGTGACCCGGCCTCGATGCCGAGCGCCCAATCGGTGCCGGTCGCGCGCGTGCGCTCGCTCAGGCGATCGAGCGCCGCGGAGGCAGCGTCCGTCGCGCCGCTGCGGACGCCTGCCTCTATCAGCTCCACGAGGGTCCACGCGAAGAGCCCGACATCGTCCTGTTTGCAGCCTTGCTGGGCGGCCGCGAGCGCATCGGCGTAGCGGCCGCTGCCGTTGTACAGCAGCGCGGTGGCCCACTCGAGGACGCCCAGCGCCATGCCTTCGCCCCTCGCCGTCGCCTCGCGCCTCCCAGCCTCGATCAGCTCGAGGCCGTCGGCCTCATCGCCGCGCCACGCGGCCAGCATCAGCGACGCGAACTTCAACGGTGCCATGTCGGTCACCTCGATGATCGCGTCGGCCTCCGCGATCAGCGACGAAGCGACCCCGAACGCTCCCGAGTGAACGTGCAGGGAGGCGCGATACGTGGCCGCGGTCGGGAGGACGCGGAGCGCGCCTGTCTCGCGCGCGATGCGCAGCAGGTGAGTCGCAAGCTCGTACCAGAGCTCGTCGTCCCAGAGATCCTGCGCCATGCGACAGGCCAGCCAGAGCCAACGCTCGTCGCGTGCTGTCAGTCCCTCCACGCGGAGGAACGCGTCGAGGGCGCTCCGGAGCGGCGGCACACCGCCCGAGTAGCCCTCGGTAAACCTTGTCGCCAGGCCGTCGAGCAGGAGGTCGATCGCGCGTGGCGGCTGCGGGGCGGCCGGCGCAGCCTGCGCGGCCTCGGCAGCACCGCGGACGCCCGGCGTGTCACCGAGACGACCGGCGTACATCGCCGCGGCAATCGCCTCGAGATGCGTCTCGCGAGCCAGCGCGGGGTCGAGCGGCTCGAGGCGCCGGGCGGAAGCGAGCAACAACGCCGGAGCGTCGCTTCCGCGCGTGCGGGCGAACGCGATCTCCGCGCGGAACCGCTCCAACCGCGCCCGCTGAAGTTCGTCGAGCGGGGCAAGCTCGGCGCTCGCCAGCAACTTGAGCGCTTCTTCCGAAGCCGCGGCGTCGAACTTCGCCTGGGCAGCAGCCAGGGCGCGCCTTCCCCTCGCGGCGGGATCTGGCGTCAGCTCGGCCGCGTGCGCCAAGAACGCGGCGGCCGCAGCCGTGCCCCCGCGGGCCTGCGCCCGGTCGGCCGAGCGCTCCAGCTCGCCGGCCACAGCCTCGTCGGGCCCGGACGCCGCTTGCGCCTGATGCCAGGCGCGACGATCGGGATCGGTATCGCGATCGGTCACGTCGGCCAGCGCCTGATGCGCTTCCCGGCGGTCGCGAAAGTCAGCGGCCCGGTAGGCGGCCGAGCGGACGAGCGGATGGCGGAACTGCACCCGGATGCCAAGGTCGATCAACCCGGCCTGCTCAGCCGGCATCCCCGCATCGCCTCTGATCCCGAGCCTCTCGGCCGCCCGCCACAACAAGCTCACATCGCCGACGGGCTCGGCCGCCGCAACCAGCAGCAGGCGCTGGGTCTCGTGCGGAAGCGACCGGACCCGCTGCACGAAGGTCTCCTCGACGCGGCTGGCCAGCGGTCGCGTGTCGGGTAGTCCGAACCCGCCCGCGAGCTCCGCCGGCGTGAATCCACGCGTCAGCTCCACCAGCGCCAGCGGGTTGCCGCGCGTCTCGGCGACGATCTGATCGCGCACGCGCTCGTCCAGCCGCCCCGGGATGGCCGACGCCAGCAACGAGCGGGCGTCCCCGTCGGAGAGCCCCCGGACGACCAGCTCCGGCAAGCCTGTGAGCTCGTTGACGTGATTCGGCTCGCGGACGACGAACACCATCGCGATCCGCTCCGCCAGCAGCCGCCGCGCGACGAACGCCAGCGTCTGAGCGGATGCAAGATCGAGCCATTGCACATCGTCGACCAGGCACACGAGTGGGTCCACCTCGGCCGCGCCCGCCAGCAGGCTCAGGGTCGCGAGGGCGACGAGGAAGCGATCCGGGGCAGCTCCGCCCTGCATCCCGAATGCGATTCGCAGCGCGTCCTGCTGCGGGCCGGGGAGTGCCTCGAGTCCGTCGAGCATGGGCGCGCACAGCTGATGCAGCCCGGCGAAAGCGAGCTCCATTTCCGACTCGACGCCCGCGAGCCGGGCGATGTGGGAATCCGAGGCCCGGTCGGCGACGTACTCAAGCAGCGCCGTCTTGCCGACCCCCGCCTCGCCGCGCAGGACCTGGACCCAACTGTGTCCCGCGCGGACGCGCTGCAGTTGGCGGTCCAGTTCGTCTCGCTCGTCGCTCCGGCCTCGTAGCACGGCACGTTGAGCCTACGCTCCACGGCGTACCGCGGCTCGCTGGGCAAACCGGCTGCGGGACTAGGGGCCATGACGAGGCGGTCACCCGGATGCGGCGTACGCCCCTGCGGCTCGACACTGGCGCCATGCGTACCACCGATCAGTTCACTCCAACGGCCTCCGGGCCCGAGACCCTCGGCGACGCGGCCGTCGAGATCGTCCCGCTTATCAGCACGGTGTTCGCCGCAGGTCCGCCGGTGCTCGCGCTGTGGCTGGGCACCATCGCGTTCGCGCTGCTGCTCGTCGGCCCGTTCGTGCTGATCGTGACGCTCGTCGTCGCGCTCGCTGCGGTGGCCGCGGTCGTCGCGCTCGCGGGCGCGATCCTGGCGACGCCGGTCCTGGTGATCCGCCACCTGCAGCGGCGCCACGCCGAGCGCGGCCAGCGCTCGGAGCGCTGGGCGCCGATCGCCCCGGTGACGCTGAGGGCGGCGCGATGAGCTCCTACTCGCACGAGGCGGTCCGCGAGTTCGTGGCTCGCCTCCTTCAGGAGGCGCACCACACGGCAGAGGACCAGGGCGAGCCGGGCGAGGCGCGCGCGGTCCTGGGCGTCGCGCGGATGTTCGCCGACGAGATGACCGCCGTCGATCCGGGCTTCGGTCGCCTTGGCTTCGTGACGGCGGCGACCGAGGAGGAGACGTCATGAGAATCGTGGTCATCGGTGGAAGCGGGCGCGTCGGCTCGAACGTCGTGCGCCGCCTGGAGGCCAAGGGGCACGACCCGGTGCCGGCCTCGCCGGCGACGGGCGTCGACACGATCACCGGCGAAGGGCTGGCCGAGGTGCTGCATGGCGCCGACGTCGTCGTCGACGTCGCCAACGCGCCGGTCTGGGACGACGACGCGGTGCTGGAGTTCTTCACCACGTCGTCGCGCAACCTGCTGGCCGCAGAGCGCGACGCCGGTGTCGGGCACCACGTCGCGGTGTCGATCGTCGGCGCCGATCTGCTGCCTGACAGCGGCTACCTGCGCGCGAAGGTCGCCCAGGAGGCCGCGGTCGAGTCCGGTGGCGTGCCGTTCACGATCCTGCGCGCGACGCAGTTCTTCGAGTTCCTGGAGCAGATCGCGGAGGCCGGCGCCGAGGGCGACAGCGTCCGGCTGTCGACCGGGTTTATGGCGCTCGTCGCCGTCGACGATGTCGCCGCGACCGTGGCCGACCTGGCCGTCGGCGCCCCGGCGGCGGGCCGGGTCGAGCTCGGCGGGCCCGAGACGCTGGGCATGGACGACTGGGTGCGGCGCCTGTTCGCGCTCACCGGTGACGAGCGCACGGTCGTCTCGGATCCGCACGCGCTCTACTACGGCACCGAGCTGCGCGGCGGTGAGCTGACGCCGGGCGAGGGTGCCCGCATCGGCGCGATCGACTTCGACGCGTGGTTTGCCACGCACCGTCAGGAGGTTGCGCGATGAACGCCGTCAACGCGGTCGTCACGGGCCCGGAGGAGGCCTACGACAACGAGGCCGAGTTCTGGTGTGCGGATGAACTGATGGCCATCACGGTCCTGCACGAGGGGCGCCTGCACCTGCGCATCGACCCGCGGCCCGACGGCGAGCCGTGGCTGGCCGACGCGGTCACCCTCGCGCGCGCGCTCGCCGATGCCAAGCAGCGGTTGGCGGCGTACTGATGCACGTCGCCCGCGACCATTGCCTGGCACCAGAGCGCGCCGGCGCGCCGCTCTCGGGCGGGCGCTACCGCTCGCTGTTCGAGGCGCTCCCGCCACTCGAGGTCGACGAGGCGGCGCTGCACGCGCTGGGCCGCCCCGGCGGCCCGTGCGACCTCGGCGCCGCCGCCGGCGACGCCGACGCGCCTGCCGCGGCGGTGTGGCCGTTCTTCGGCCAGTTCGTCGCTCATGACATCACCGCCGACCGCTCGCCGATCACCCACCGCGCCGACGCCGGGCGGATCCGCAACTTCCGCATCCCGCGGGCCAACCTGGAGGGCCTGTACGGCTCCGGGCCGCTCGGCTCGCCCTACCTGTACGACAGGGACGATCCGGCCAAGCTGCTGCTGTCGGCGGACGGCAACGACGTGCCGCGCAACCACGAGGGGATCGCGCTGATCGGCGATCCCCGCAACGACGTGCACCTCTTCACCAGCCAGATGACGGTCGCGTTCATCGGGCTGCACAACCGGCTGGTCGACCGCCTGCGCGACGACGGAACCGCCGAGGAGGCGGTCTTCGAGGAGGCGCGGCGCGCCGCCACGTGGCACTACCAGCACGTGATCGTGCGCGAGTTCCTGCCCACGCTGATCGGCGCCGACCTGACCGCCGAGCTGCTCGAGCGCGGGCCGCTGCTGTACCGCGTCGACGGCGAGCCCTACATCCCGTTCGAGTTCGCCGACGCCGCCTACCGCTACGGCCACGCCCAGATCCGTCCCAGCTACCAGGTGAACGCGGGCTTCGGCCCGGTGCCGGTGTTCCCGGACCTCATGGGCTTCCGCGGGGTCGCACCCGAGCACACGGTCGACTGGACCCTGCAGATCGACGTCCCCGGCCATCCCGCCGCCCAGCGGGCCAAGCGCATCGACGGCCGCCTGCCGGCATCGCTCATCGCGTTGCCGACGCAGGTGTCGGGTTCCGCGCCGGGCACCGACTACGCGTCGCTGGCCAACCGCGACCTGCAACGCGGCCAGGCCGTCGGGCTGGCGTCGGGCGAGGCGGTCGCCGAGCGCCTCGGCGTGGCGCCCCTGAGCACCGAGCAGCTCGGGCTCGCGCAGCTGGGCTGGACCGGCGAAACGCCGCTGTGGCTCTACATCCTCAAGGAGGCCGAGGCGCTTCACGCCGGCGCGCGCCTGGGCCCGGTGGGCGGCCGCCTGGTCGGCGAGGTCCTAGTGGGCATCATCGACGCGGACCCGGAGTCGATGCGCGCCATGGATCCCGCCTGGCAGCCGACGCTGCCCGCGCGCGCCTCGAAGTTCGGCCTTGCCGACATCCTGGCCCCCGCGAACTGATCGACCGTAACGCGGGCCAAATGGCTCGGGCGTGCCCCAATCGGGTCGACCCCGTAACGGCTTTCGCGCGCCTGAGCAGGCACGGGCGTGGCTGGGTCGACGGGCGCGCGGCGCTGTAGGCCGATGTCAAACGGCGGACAACCAGCTGAGCAAGTGTTCGGAACCGGCTGGATCTGGCTGCTCTCCGTGGGTGCGCCGCGGGGGACGGATGGGTGTGCGGTAAATGTCCTTGCGCGACCGCGTGGTACCCCCTTGGTACCGACTGTGGCGTCGGATGCGTCCAGACCGTTGCTCCGCGGGGACGATGGGGACGCTCACGCGAGCATCCGCTAGGTGCTCACCCCGGTTCGAGTCCGGGGTCTCGCCATCGGAACGGATCGCCCGCTGTTACGGGCGATCCGGTCGCCTCCGGCGTTCTCCCGCCCGTCCGCCGAGGGGGGTCCGCAGCGTCTTGGCAGCACGGCACGCTAGACAGCGGCCGGTAGGCCCCTCCCCCCGGTCACCGGCGGCGAGGCCGGAGCGGCGCGGCAGCTACCACCTGACCCGCACGCACGCACGCGAAAATCTGGACGGCGCGAAACCCAGCAGCTTGACCAGCAGCCGGTCGCTGCTGCCCCAGACCAAAGCGGGAGGCCGTCGATGCCGTCCAAGCACACTGAATCGCTGAGGAAGGGCAAAGCCACCGAAGAGCTGATCGCCGCGGTATGCGTGCTCGCGACGGGCGGAGAACTGAACGCACTCACCGCCCTGGTCGACGATGAAGGCGTGGACCTGACGCTCAAGCGGCGAAACGGCACCCGCACGCTGGACGTCCAGATCAAGTCGCGGTTCTGCGACGAGAAGGGGAGTCAGGCGCTTCGCCAGTACGGCTACTTCAGCGCAGACGTACACGCGGCAACATTCCGCCCCCGGGAGGACCTCTACATGCTGTACGTCGTGATCGACGGCTCGCGCGCGGACATCGACACAGCCTGGCTAGTCCCGAGCGAGGTCCTCGCCACTGACGCGCTACACGTCAGCATCCACGGTAGGCATCACGTCCGATTTCAGGCATCGGCCAAGCCGGACTCCGACGACAAGTGGGCCGCCGCTTACCGGTACAGCAGGGAGGCGCTCCCATAGAAGCTGCTCGCGATCGTTACGAGCCTCGAGCCAGGACCAGGAGCGATCTACGTACACACCGCGCCTGGGTTCCGGCCCGCGACCGACGACGAACTCCGCGGCGCGATCGTTCACGCGGTCAGGTCCTGGGAGGCTGAGCGAATCGTGCGCCTGCGCTGGCAACTCGACGCGGCGTTGGTGAACGCTGCGTTCCCCGTCGACAAGCCCGAGCAGTAGACCGCGGAGGTTACGGCGGGCGGCATCACAGATGGACGCCGATGCGGTAGACGACGAGACGCTCGTTTCCATCGTCGATGGCGAAGTAGATCCGGCCCAGATGGATCAGTTCGTTTTGCCACGTCGAGCGCGCCGCGTGGCAGAACTCGTGAAAAACCTCGCAAATTGCGGATGAAGTTCGCCGTGCCGAATCGGGTCACCGGGCGCTAAAAGCCCTGCAAAGCGGCCACATTCACATTCAGCTGGTACCCATCATGGATCGCACCCAGGAGGTCGCCGGTTCGAGTCCTCGGCCCCGCCGTCGGCGCGGCCGGAACGTCGGCTTGCCCAACTGTCGCTCGACTTCGGTCCGTTGCGCTGCGGGTGGGCGACGCTTGTGCGAGTCCTGGCGACAGAAGCAACGAGATCCGCCATATCCGCGTCGAGGCCCGGCCTTGACGACGTCCGCGGCGACCAGCGCGTTCACTGTGACTCGTCCCCGAAGCCTGTTCCGGCTCGAGCATCGAGACTTCATGTGGCCTGCGCGGCGCGCCCAGGGCGGTGGTCATTCAATCCTCTTACCGGCCCGATGACCGGTCTCGCAGATACCCGGTCGGCGATGCCCAGGAGAACGCGTCAAACCATGACTCCACGCGCTGATCGGCGACGCCCAGCTGCTGATTGAGCGGGTCGTGCCCGGCAATCGCCGCGTCCGCCGGCTCGGCCATATCGAACATGTTGAGCACGTCGTCGTCCTCAAAGAGCTCGAACAAGCCTCGTGAGCTCCTCGCTGGCCGCGCGCTCCTGGTCCTTGTCGAGCCGACCCTCCTCCCGCCGCAGCTCAAGCCAGACTCGCGCCTCCTCGATCAGGCCGACCGCGATGATCTCCTCGGCGACGCATCCGGCTGGTGCTCCGTTCGAGAGACGAGCCATCAGCGCTACCGAGGCGGCGAACAGGTCAAGGGCGAGGCGGTCGTCAACCGCCGTGGTGAACGCCCGAGGAACTAACCCCCGTGCGTGGTCGACCGGATCGCCGTCTACGAGGGCCGCGCGGAACTCCTCGACGAGAGTCGCGCCGGCGACGAGCAACGCCTCGCGCGCGTTGAGATCGTCGATCACGCGGGGAAGGAAGCTGATGACCTCGTACTCGGCGTGGCCGCCGTTCGCGAGGAACTGGCGGCCGGCGGTGAGCAGCATCGGCGGAAGCCCTTCGTCAGGCCCGTTCAGCACCAGGCCCAGCGCGTCGAGTTGCTCCAAGTCCATACGGATCGTGTCCTCCGGGACGTCGAGCTCCCCGGCGATCCCGGCGACATCGAGCACAGTCTGCGACGCCTGCGCCATGCCCGCCGCCTCCAAGAGCCGCAGGCGACGACGCCGGTCATCCTCTTCCCACATCTCGCCGCTCCTCCACGTTCTTGTCCACGATCATGCTGCGCTCTGAAGGGTGCAGGGCCCGGGCGCGAATTGCTCGTCGAATCGGTTGGCCCGCCAGACCCGTCGACCTGCATGATGGCGGCGGCGACGCGCCGCCACCGCTTTCCGTACATCTCGACTGGCAGTTGGCACGGACAGCGTCCGAGAGCAGGTAGCCCCGGCGCGACGAAAAGGCCCATGGACCCCGCCACGGGCCTTTTCGCACGGCAAACGACCGCAAAGTGCGGAAAAACGCGGACGCCGCCCGATGCCCCGGGACTGACGGAAACACCTGCAAATCGGCCAGACTCGGACGCAGCTCCACACGACTGAAAATCGTGGTGTCCCCGGTTCGAGTCCGGGTCTCGCCATCGGAAACGGCCTGAGTTCAGGGGTGGGTTGCGTCCGGCCTCGGCGCATCACCGGCCCTACAGTCCGCCCAATCCGCCAGGGTCGCTCGTCCCTCGGCCTGTCGAGTCGCTCAAGCTCGAGCGCTGCTTACTGGCTCGGCTGCTGATCTCGGACGGGTCAAGGCCGCGGCCAGCTCGGCTGGCGCGATGGTTTGCGCGACGCATGCGCCGATAGCGCCACCATTCTTTGATCTTGCTGAGCATGGGTGGATCCCCGTGGTTGGTGGCGCGTTGATACCAGGAGTCGAGGGATCCGCGCAATCCGTCATTTTCACGGTTCGCTAGCGCGATGATGCGGCGATGAGCGCGAAGATCACGGTGCCGAGGGGTTTGGGGCGCCACGGCGCGCAGCTGGACCGGCGCGTCGTGGCCGACCTCGACGACGGCCTGGCGTTCGACGCCCTGCGTGTAGGTCAGGGCGCGATGCGCGATGGCGCCGGCGCCGGCCGTCGTGTAGCAACTATGCCGAACGGTCGTCGTGTAGGGCGCCCCACGAGTGGCACGCGGTGTCACCGGCAGATCCGCGCTCGGACGATGGTGCTGATGCATCAGTTCGCCTCCCTGGGCGAGGCTGACTCGGCTCGGCGAGACGACGTTGGTGGACAATCGGGACGGCGGGCGCGAGCCTGGCTCCCCGGAGGAGCGTCTCGGGCGAATATTGAGCCCCGCTCACGCCGTCAGCTCAGGCGCGGGCGAGGCCGTCGCCACCAATGCTTCTTCGCGGTGGAGTTCTCGTTGTGTACGACGGGCTGGCGATCGTCCGCAACGGCGGCCTCGGCTCGCCGGGCACTGTTGGCCGCGAGCCTCTCGATGGTGGCGGGCAGCCCGCAGAGTCTCGGGTAAGCGTCGAGCCACGTGTAAGCCGCGTTCGGCGGCTGTTGCGTGTGGGACGCGTGCTTTTCGCGGGCATCGCGTCGGTCGCGGGCGGCGGCGGCATGGAGGTCCGCGGTCCGCGCTTCGGCGAGGGCGGCGGCCAGATGCGGGTGGTAGCTCATGGTCGCCAGCGTGCTCTGTGATCCCGGCACCGACCAGCGTCCCCAGGGGTCGGATCTCACACCTCGCCGGAGGTGTGGATCTTTAGCCCTGGAGGTCTTTCCAACCGCGATCCGGAGGAAGAGGATTGGCGGGTGGAGAGGAAGGTGTCGTGACCGAGATGAGCCTCAGCCGGTGGCTCGCGACGCGCACCACGCATCCGGCGGTTGCGCGCGAAGGCGGCAACCACGCCGGGGCGGCTGCGGCTCGCGATGGCGACGATCGTCCTGTCGCGGTGCTCGTTGCCGGTCTCGGCCATCGGGTGCCTTGACGACCGTGCGCCGCAACGCCGCCGACGCCGTCGCCACGCGCGACGAGCCGCTGATGGTCGGAGCCGAGCGGTTGTACGCATCGCTGTCGGACGCCGACGCCACCGCGGCGACGACGTTCCTCGAGGCGGTATCGAGCCCGCCGGCGCTGCGCGCGCGCTACCTCGCCGACCTGCGCAACGCGAGCGTGCAGCTCGCGGACCTCGGCCACCGCGTCCAGGGATCGCTCGAGGCCGCTGCGGTCAGTCGCGCATCGGCGCCGCCCTGCCCGGTGTACAGCGGTCTCATGGAGACCGCGCGCGCGAACAACCGGCAGGGGTTCCCGGTCGGCGCCGCGTACGTGCGTCAGGCGCTCCGACCTCATGCGCGACAGGATGCTGCCGGCCGCCGGACGGCTCTACGCCGTCCGAAGCGCGGCGGCTCGCCGACCATCAGCGCACCGGGCACGGCGACCGGCGGCCGTCGATCGCCGTCCTGCTCGCCTTGCGCGCTGCCGCGCTCGCGGTGCTCGTGCGCGCCCAGGTCTTCCTCGCCGCGGCGCACGCACCGCGGCTTCAACGTCCCGCTCGTCGGCGCGACCGTGGTGCTCGTCGGCGCTCACGGCGTGGGCCGCGATCGGCGATGGCGTCTGCGCGCGCCGACGCTGGCCCGCGCGCAGCGCGACGGCTCCGACAGCGTGCAGGTCCTCTCGGCGGCGCGGATCCTCGCGCTGCGCGCCCAGGCCGACGAGAGCCTCGCGCTCGTCGCGCGCGGCGGCGGCGACCAGTACTCAGCGACGCCGCCGACGTCGACGGACTCCTCGAGCCGCCGAGCGGCCTGCTCGGCGACGCGGCTCGGCTCGACGCGCGCACGGGCTCCGTCGCCGGCGTCCAGCGCTGACGACGGACGTGGCGCGCGATCCGCGGCCGCGCACGCGCGCGTCGCCAAGCTCGAGGCTGGACGGGCAGTTCGGCGACGCCGTCCAACACGCGGTCGGGCCCGGCTGCTCGCGAGGCCGCGCTGGCCGATCGCCTCAACCGGAGCTTCAACGCGCTGATCGCCGCCGCGCAGGCGCGCTTCGAGCGCTGCCGCGCGGCGACGCGCGGTCGGCGCTCGACGGCCTCGCCATCGGCATCCCGCTCCTGCTCGTCGCTCTGCGCGGCGCTCGCGCTCGTCGGCCTCCAGCACGCGAGTCAACGAGTACCGATGACCGGACGCCGCGACAGCTCTACGCCGCGGGCGTCCTCGCGACCGTCGCTGATGGCGCTGGCCGGCTGCGGATCGACCTCGGACGATGCGCAGCGGACCGCGCTCTCCGCCCTGGCCACGCCACTCGGCGCCGGCGCCCGCGTCGAACTCGGGCCCCTCGACCGCGCCGGGGCGCTGCGCCGACCCGACCGCGAGCCTGCGCCCGCCGCGGCGCTGCCACAGCCTGGCGCCATGCCGCCCGGCAGCTTCATGGCGCGGATCCGCCGTCGCGGGCCGGCTCATCGCGGGCGTCGATCAGAACACGCTGCTCTTCGGCGTACCTGAGCCCGTCGACCGCCCGGATCGAGGGCTTCGAGGTCGACCTCGTGCGCGAGATCGCCCGGGCGATCCTCGGCGACCCACGCCAAGGTCGAGCTGAAGGCCGCTGACGACCGCGCAGCGGCTGCCCGCCGTGCAGTCCGGCGCTGTCGACATCGTCGCCGACGCGGTGACGATCAACTGCGCGCGCCTTCGCCAGGTCGCGTTCTCGACCGTCTACTACGACGCCGGCCAGCGCCTGCTCGTCCCGCTCGGACTCGCCGCGCCCGCGGCCTGCGCCGACCTCGCGCGGCCGGCGGGTGTGCGCGACGACGACCTCGACCAGCCTGCAGCGCATCGAGCGCGACCCGGCCAAGCCGGTCCCGTTCCCCGTCGCCCAGCGCACGGACTGCCTCGTCGCGCTGCAGGAGGGCCGCGTCGCGGCGATCTCGAGCGACGACGCGATCCTGCTCGGCTTCGAGGCACAGGACCCGAACACGAAGATCGTCGGCCCGCGCCTGAGCGACGAGCCCTACGGCATGGCGATCAGCCGCAGCCACCCGGAGTTCGTGCGCTTCGTCAACGGCGTGCTCGAGCGCCTGCGCCGACGACGGCACGTGGAAGGCGATCCATCGCCGCTGGCTCGGCGGCCTCGCCCCGACGCACGCCGCCCCCACCCGCGGCCCGCTACAGCGACTGACATGACGCGTCGAAGCGCTCGACCTCCGTCTCCGCAGCCTCACGGCGCGACGTCGAGGACACCGCCGAGGCGCTGCTCGAGCTCGAGCTCGACCCGACGCGACGAGCTGCTCGAGAAGTCGACGCTCGACGGGCGCCACCGCCGCAGCGTGGGCGTCGGCGTCGGCCGCCGCTCGCTCCAGGCGTGGGAGGCACAGGCGGTGCTCGAGGACCACCTCGCATCGCGTTCGCGACCTGCGCGGCGCCCGGGCGAAGCGTCGGCCGCGACCGGCTGCACGAGCTCCAGGACGCTCGTCGACGGCCGGGTCCTCGGCGTCCCGGCTCGCCGGCGCCCGCCGCTCGCCCGCCGAGCTGCTGAGCTCGTCGGCGGCCGCCGTCGAGGACGCGCGCAGGTTCGTCGCGACGCGTCGCCGCGGTCGTGGGACGCCCTCGTCCCGCGGCTGACCACGGCGAACGCGACCCTGCGCGCCTGCGCGCGAGCTCCTCGACGGAGCTCGGCGCGGCGCCCGCCGACGACTCGCCGAGGCCCGCGCCGAGCTCGCGCGGCGTGACCGACGCCGTCGCGCGCGATCCGCTCGCAGCGACGCCCGAGCCGGTCGACGCGCTCGAGGCGAGCGTCGCCGCCGTCCGCGCTCGCGTCGAGCGCCTGCGCGACTTCCGGGCCGACTCCGAAGCCCGGCTCGAGCAGGCCGCGGACCTGCTCGCCGCCGCGCGGCGCGCCGACGGCGAGGCGCGCGCAGCCCACGCCGCCGCGCTCGCGAAGATCGCCGGCCCCGAGCGTGCCCGGTCCCGGCGCCGCTGCCGGCGGACCTCGCGGGCGAGCTCGACGACGCCGCCGACCTCGCGCGCTCGGGCGCCTGGCGCGAGGCCGCGCACGCCCTCGAGCGCTGGCACGCGCCGCGCCACCGCCGCGCGCGACGAGGCGCGGCAGGTCGAGGCCGCGAACCGCGCGCCGATCGCGCTGCGCGACGAGCTGCGCCGGCGCCTGGACGCCTACCGGCCAAGGCGTCGGCGCCTGCGGCTGCTCGAGGACCCCGAGCTCGCGGCGCTGCACGCGCGAGCGCAGCGCGTGCTGCACACCGCGCCGACGGACCTCGCGCGAGGCGGCCGAGCCTCGTGCGCCGCTACCAGGAGGGCCTGTCCGCCGCGCCAACCGGGAGGTCGCTGCGATGACCTGCGAGCAGCCCGGCTGCAGCGGGCAAGTCGTCGACGGCTACTGCGACGTCTGCGGGATGGCGCCCCGCCGCCGTCCGGTCGCCGCGGCGGCCGCCGTCGCGTCGGCGGCCAGCCGCGCGCGCGGCGACCGGCCGCGGCGCGGTGCGCCCGCCTCCGCGCCCGCCGCCATGAGCACGCAGCTCTCGCGCTCCGGGCACCACAGCGGCGCGCCGCTCCGGCACGCGGCGCACGCGGCGCGCGGCGCCGCCTCGGCGCCGGCCTCGTCGAGATCCCGCCGACGCCCGTACCGCGACCCGGCCACCGCGGTGCTCGAGGACCCCGGCGGTCGCCGAGGCGCGCCGCTTCTGCGCGCGCTGCGGAGAGCCGGTCGGCCGCTCGCGCGACGGCGCGCCCGGGCGTCCGGAGGGCTTCTGCCGCAGCTGCGGCGCGCGCTTCTCGTTCGCGCCGAAGCTCGCGGCCGGCGACCTCGTCGCCGGCCAGTACGAGGTCGTCGGCTGCCTCGCCCACGGCGGCATGGGCTGGGTCTACCTCGCCAGGGACCGCAACGTCTCCGACCGCTGGGTGGTGCTCAAGGGCCTGCTCAACACGCGGCGACGACGACGCGATGGCGGCCGCGCTCGCCGAGCGCCGCTTCCTGGCCGAGGTCGAGCACCCGAACATCGTCAGGATCCACAACTTCGTCCAGCACGGAAGCTCGGGCTACATCGTCATGGAGTACGTCGGCGGCACGAGCCTGAAGGACATCCTCGAGGCCGCCGCGAGGCCAACGGCGGCACGCCGCAGCCGCTGCCCGTCGGCGCAGGCGATCGCCTACATGCTCGAGATCCTCCCGGCCCTCGGCTACCTGCACGACCGCGGGCTGCTCTTCTGCGACTTCAAGCTCGACAACGTCATCCAGACCGAGCACTCGCTGAAGCTCATCGACCTCGGCGGGGTCTACCGGATCGGCGACGCGTCGAGCCCGATCTACGGGACGGTCGGCTACCAGGCGCCCGAGATCGCCGCAGGCCGGCCCGACGGTCGCCTCCGACCTGTTCACCGTCGCGCGCACGCTCGCGCTGCTGTGCTTCGACTTCCAGGGCTACCAGGGCAGCTTCACGTTCACGCCTGCCGGCGCAGGACGTCGGTCCCGGTGCTGCAGCGCTTCGACTCGCTGTACCGCTTCCTGCTCAAGGCCACCGCGCCCGACCGCGACGACCGCTTCCAGTCGGCCGACGAGATGGCCGACCAGCTCTTCGGCGTCCTGCGCGAGGTCGTCGCCGCCGAGGACGGCACGACCGTGCGCCGGCGCAGCAGCACGCTCTTCACCGGCGACTTGCGCGCCGACCCGGCGCGCGCCGACTGGCGGCGCCTGCCCGTCCTGCGCGTCGCCGACCGACGACCCGGCGGCCGGCTACCTGGCCACGCTCTCGGCGACCGAGCCGGCCGAGCTCGTCGAGCAGCTCCGCGCAGGCGCCGGTCCAGACGGTCGAGGTCGAGCTGCGGCTCGTGCGCGCGCTCACCGAGGCGGGCGAGTGGCGGCGCCGCGCTACGACTGCTGCGCCGCGATCGAGGCCGACGGACCCCTGGGAGTGGCGCGCCGCATGGGCCCGCGGCGTCGCCTGCCTGGCCGAGGGCGCGCGCGGGCGACGCGCGTGCAGGCGTTCAGCGACGTCTACGCGGCGGTCCCCGGCGAGCTGGCCGCGAAGCTGGCGCTCGGCGTCGCGCACGAGCTCGCCGGTGCGCCGCGGACCGCGCGCGCCGCTGGTACGAGATCGTCGCGCGTCACCGACCCGAGCGTACACGACCGCGGCGTTCGGGCTGGCCCGCTGCCGCCTGGCCACCGGCGATCGTGCGGGCGCGCTGGCGGCCTACGACCGCGTGCCGCCGTCGTCGAGCTCGCACGAGGACGCCCAGGTCGCCAAGGTCGATCTCCTCGCCGGCCCGCGCCTCAAGGGCGCCCCGGACGTCGCCGACCTGCGCGCGCGCCGCGAGCGACGCTGGAGTCGCTCACCCTCGACCCCGAGCGGCGCGCGCGCCTTGCCATCAAGCTCCTCCTGGCAGCGCTGGCGGTCGTGGACGAGCTCGACGGCTGGCCGGGACCGGAGAGCGCGCTGCTGGGCGTGGCGCTGACCGAGCGCGACCTGCGCGCGGGCCTCGAGCGCGGCTACCGGACGCTCGCGCACCGTCACCGAGGACCCCGCCGAGCGCATCCGCCTCGTCGACTGCGCCAACGACATTCGACCGAGGACGTGGACATGAGCGGCGAGCTCGCCCTGCGCTGTGCGGCGTGCGACGCGCCGGTGCTCGCCGGCGACAACTTCTGCGAGGGCTGCGGCGCGGCCGTCGCCAGCGCCCCGGCCGGGCGCCCGACGGCGCGCCGGGTCCAACTCGACCTGGACGTCGCCGCCGCGGTCAGCGAGCAGGGGCGCTCGCACCGGCGCAACGAGGATGCCTTCCGCCTCGAGCGCGTCGGCTCGAACGGCGTCGTCGCGGTGGTCTGCGACGGCATCTCCACGTCGGCGTCGGGCGACGCCGCGGCGCGGGCGGCCGCGACCGCCGCCGCCGCGCGTGCTCGCCGCCGCGCTGGACGGCGCCGGCGATCTGGAGGCAGCGACCGGCCGCTGCCGTCGCCGCCGCCCGGACGCCGTGGAGCAGGTGCCCGCCGACGTCGCGAACGCGGCGCTCGCGCTGCCGTCGTGCACGTTCGTGTCCGCCGCCTGTCGCGACGGCGTGCTCGTGGTCGGGCTGGGTCGGCGACAGCCGCGCGTACTGGCTCGGCGCGGGCGAGGCCGCGCCAGCTCACCGTCGACGACTCGTGGGCCGCGGAGCAGGTCGCCGAGGGACTGCTGTCGCGCGGAGGAGGCGTTCGCCGACCGCCGCGCCCACGCCATCACGCGCTGGGTCGGCGCCGACTCGCCGCCCGACGCCCGCAGGTGATCACGCTCGCGCCCCCGGCGTCCGGCCGGCTCGTGCTGTGCACCGACGGGCTGTGGAATGCCGTGCCCGCCGCCGCGGACCTCGCGCAGCTCATCGGAGAGCCTCGACCCGCACGCGGCGCCCGGCGTCAGTCGCGCATCATCTCGCCGACGTGGCGATCGCCAGCGGCAGCGCGCGACGACGTCACCGTCGCCGTCATCGACGTCAATCGCCGAGGAGGGCCCGCAGCCATGAGCCGCTTCACCGCCGACGTCTACCAGAACGAGTTCCTCGCCGCTCGGCGCGACCGACGTCGACGCCATCGTCACCGTCACGGCGATCGGCGCGGAGCGCTTCGCGAGGACCGGCGCGCGCCGCGGCGGCCGAGATCGTGATCGTCGACGCGTCGGGCTCGATGGTCAGTCCCTCCGGCAAGCTCAAGGCCGCCAAGCAGGCCACCGCGGCGGCCATCGACGCGATCCGCGATGGCGTCCCCTTCGGCGTCATCGCCGGCACGGAGGAGGCCCGCGCGGTCTTCCCGAGCAGCGGCGTGCTCGCTCCCGCGTCCGCCGAGACCCGGGCGCACGCGAAGGCGGCGGTCGCCGACATCGTGCCCTCGGGGGGCACCGCGATCGGGACCTGGCTGACGCTTGCGCGGCAGCTCTTCGACGGCCACGCCGGCCGGCCTGCGCCACGCGATCCTGCTCACCGACGGCCAGAACCAGCACGAGACCGCCGAGGAGCTCGAGCGGCGTCCTCGCCGCGTGCCAGGGCCAGCTTCCAGTGCGACTGCCGCGGCGTCGGGCACCGACTGGGAGGTCGCGGAGCTGCGCCGGATCGCCTCGGCCCTGCTGGGCTCGGTCGACATCATCGCCCAGCCCGAGGACATGGTCGCCGACTTCCAGGCGATGATCGAGCGCGCGATGGCGCGTGGCACCGCCGACGTCGCGCTGCGGCTGTGGACGCCGCAGGGCGCGGCGGTCGACCTTCGTCAAGCAGGTCGCGCCGGCGATCGAGGACCTGACCGACCGCGCGGTCCCGGTCGACGCGCGTACCGTCGACTATCCGACGGGGGCCTGGGGCGACGAGTCGCGCGACTACCACGTCAGCGTCCGGGTCGCCGCGCGCGAGGTCGGGCGACGAGGTCCTCGCCGGGCGCGTGAGCCTCGTCGTCGACGGCGAGGCGGTCACGCAGGCGCTCATCCGCGCCGTCTGGACGGACGAGACCGCGCTCTCCACGCGCATCAGCCGCGAGGTCGCGCACTACACCGGCCAGGCGGAGCTGGCCGAGGTCATCCAGGAGGGTCTGGAGGCGCGCCGCGCGGGCGACGAGGCGGAGGCGACGCTCAAGCTCGGCCGCGCCGTGCAGCTGGCGGCCAGCCGGCGGCAACGACGGGACGCTCAAGCTCCTGCGACGCGTCGTCGAGGTCGACGATCCCGCGATCGGCACGGTGCGGCTCAAGCGCCACGTCGAGGAGGTCGACGAGATGTCGCTCGACACGCGCTCGACGAAGACGGTCCGGCTCCACAGCGAAGCCCCATGAGCGCGACGTGCCCCGCCGGCCACCACTCGGCGACGGCGGACTACTGCGACCAGTGCGGAGCGCGCATCGATGCCGCGCCCGCCATCGCCGCCGCAGGAAAACGCGGCGCCCGCCGACACGAGCGCGACGCCGGTCACGAGCGCGTCTCCGGCGAGCCCGCCGTGCCCGCAGTGCGGGGCGCCGCGCGACGGGCCACGACCGCTTCTGCGAGACCTGCGGCTTCGATCTCGCGCAACCCGCTGCTCCCGCGCCCTCCGACGCGCGCGTCCCCCTCCGCCGATGCTTCGCCGCCCGCATGGGCGGCGGAGGTCGCGCCCGACCGCGCGTACTTCGAGCGCGATGGCCCCCGACGGGTTGGCCTTCCCGCACGGCGAAGCGGCACGGACGGTGGTTCTCGCCGCGGCCCGCGTTCGCATCGGCCGCCGGCGCCCGTCCCGGCGAGGACGCGCCTGAGATCGAGCTCGGCGACCCGGCGGTGTCGCGCCTGCACGCAACGCTCGTCCGCGCACCGGACGGCGCGTGGGCGATCGTCGACGAGCGCTCCAGCAACGGGACGACGATCAACGACGACAACGACCCGATCCCGCCGCATCTCGAAGTCCCGCTTGCGCGACGGCGATCGAGGTCCACGTCGGCGCCTGGACCACGATCACGCTGGCGCTCAGAAGTCGTGCGGCTTGAGCACGCCGTCGAGGAGGACCTGCGGCCGCGAGCCGCGCGCGCTTCTCGTTCTGCGGCAGCTCGCCCAGCGCCGAAGCGATCGAACAGGACGCGCAGATGAGCCTTGACGGCGTCGACGCTGAGAAACACCTTCGTCGGCGATCTGACGATTGGTCGCGGGCGTCGCCGCCGTCGAGTCGTTCACCGGACGGCAGAGCGCGACGAGGACCTTTCGTCTGCGTCTCCGACAGCGTCGCGGCCGCGGGTTGGCCGGCACCTGCGCTGTCGAGGCCGCGTGCTCCGGATCAGGGCGGCTCGCGGAAGATGACCTGCGTCTGCCCGAAGCACAGGCGGTCGCGGTCGTGTAACGCCTGGCGGCCGTGGACGCGACTGCCGTTGACGAACGTCCCGTTGCGCGAAAGCCCGTCGTCGACGACGGTCCACTGCCCGCCCACCAGCTCGAGCAGTGCGTGCGCCCGCGAGACTTCCGCGTCGGCGCCCAGCGCGATGTCGGAGTCCGGCCGCCGGCCCGACGGTGAGCCGCTGGGGCTCGGTCGCGGAGCAGCCTCAGCTGCTGATCGCCGTCCCGCACGCCAATGCACGAAGGGAATCCCGGCGCGCTCGGCTTCGATGACCGCCTTGAGATCCGACGGGCGTCGGGATCGGCGACTCAGTCGTGCGGGCATCGCCAGTGCCGCGGATGGCGTCGAGCTCGGTCATGGCTTTCCCGACGCGAGCTTCCCACCTTCAGCACCCCGGGAGCAACCCACCCGAGGGATGACTCTCCACACCTCGGGGCCTCCGAGCGAGAGGGGTCGCTATCCCGCCACGGACGACACTGGGGCCTCACCGCCCGGAGGCGGCGGGCCCTGGGTGGGTGAGGCGCTCGCGGGCTCGCCCGCAAGCGGGCGAGCCGGTGTCGATCATGGGTCGCAGCCCAGGAGAGCAAGGACACAAATCGAGGTGCGCCGGCATGGCGCCCCGAGTAGCCGCACGGGCGTCGATGGCGTCGAGCCGGTCAGGAGCCGTTCGAGGAGGTGGTGCAGTCGTCGCTGCTGGATCGCGTTGAGGTGGCGAACCGGGCGGTGCGCCAGTCGCCCGGGGCGTGCAGTCGGTCCCGCCAGCCAGTTCGATAGCGGCGGGCACGCCGGTGAGCAGCTGGAAGGGCGGTGTGCCACGCTCGAAGCGCTCGGGGTCGTGGTCAGGTCCGGGGATGAGCTTGGCCTGGTGGCATACGTGGCATCGGTGATCGCGAGCACCTCGGCACGCATGCCGATGGCGTTTGAGGCCGCGGTTGCCGCGACCACTCGTATGCAGTCGGTGAGGAGCTGCCCGACGGCCTCCACTGCGGGCTCGCCGATCTCGGTCTCGACCTGGGCGGACCGTCGCGCCGGCGGCTCGGCGGCCAGTCGCCGCGGGCGCATGTTCGCGCCGTGGTCGCGCGAGCGGGCGACGAGTTCCTCCCTGCTTTTTGCCCTTCGAGTGGTTCTACGTCTTTGGCCACGGCAAGCTCCAAAAAGGCGTACGCATGCGCCTTTATCCCACATACCTTGCGAGCAGTTTCACCAGATCAGAGGCCTTATGCGCGGTGCGAGTCTTCTTGATGACTTGTCCGCCTTGGCTTGAGTCCCGGAGGGTGTCTCGTTGCACCGACGCGCACGCAGCCTCTCAATCGGGATCTGCCCCACATCGGCCAAATGGATCGATCTCGTTGCGAATGGTCTTCCAGACTGAGCCTGAGCTTGGCCCGCGAACCCCGGCGACCAGCGGTGGTCACTCCGGGCTCGGCGGGCGATCACAGGGCCAGGCGGTCGGGGCCGTCCGCTCCCGGAGCCGTAAGATGGCTTCGTCCGAATCGACCACGTGAGCGGCCGGCACGGCAGCCTTCCGGGCCTTCCGCGACCGCGCGCCCCCCGCTTGCCGCGCGGCGGCGCGGAGGATCGCGCGGACCCTCTCCCGCCGCGCTGGCGATCATCGGAGCGACCCGCGCCTTTGATCGTACTCCGCCTGCATCGCGGACGGAACGAACCACCCACTGGGGCTGCGTCGGTCGCCGCTTGCAATCTGGTGGTTGAGGTGTGACGAGCTAACCCTAGGGCGGCTTGGCAGCCTGAGCTATGCGGCGCAGCATCTTTGCAGCCACCTCTTATCACCAGAAGGGAGTCCGCTCATGGCTGTTAGATCGTTTGCGATCAGGCTGCGCAATCTCACCGACCTTGACTTGCATCGCAAGGACCTCCACCTCGACCACGGCGAGTGGAGCAACGGCGAGAAGGACGTGCCGCCCGAGGAAATCGGTCCCGGCAAGACGGCCGCTTGGCAGAGCGAGTCCGACGGCTTCGGGACAGGAACCGAGGGCTGGGTTCTGTATGGGTCTGATGCGGGCGACGTGAGGGTCTACTGGGACGACCCCTACTTCGGCTCCAACGGCTTCAGAGTCGACCTCCCGGCCGGCTACACACAGACCCACACGGACATCAGTGGCAACAACGCCGCCGTGAAGGTGGTGCTGGAGCCGCCGGACAACTGACGGTCAGCGATGAAGCGGAAGGCGACACCTCGGGTCGCCTTCTGTTTCCGGCCGGCCACCGGCTGTCTCTGTAAGTACTGACCCCCGCCGTGGTTTGAGGTGACGAAATATCCCTGAAGGCTCTTGGCAGCCCTAGCTACGCGGCGCATATCTTGTTTGACCGCGAGAGGAATCGACATGACCCAGCAGCTACTGACGAAGGCTCAAACGATCGCTGTTGCGGCCGCGCTGGCCCTGGGTTTCGGATTCAGTAGCACGCCCGCTTCCGCGTTGCCGCCGCCGACCTGCCCGGACGGGCAGATCTGGACGCCGCACGGATGCAGAGACGACACCGGCACCGGCACCGCCGCGTTTCGCGCGAAGTTCGTGTGGGGTCTGCCGACCCGACTGCCCACCCGCGACGGTTCGCGGCCAGGCATATCGCGTGAGACCTTGCGGACCGACACCGGCGACTCCGTGAGCTTCAACGGCTGTTTGTCGTCCAGTGGCAGCGAGCAGCCGTTACGAGCGTACGACTGGACGGTCAGCGACGGAACGGCGACCTGGAAGATGCCTGGAACCTGCCAGACATCGTGGCCTCGCCATCTCATCGGCGCGTGGACGACCTGGACCGTCACGCTCACTGTCACCAACCAAGCAGGACGAGCAACGTCCACATCGAAGACGATCCGCTTCCGTGACCTGCTGATCGCATCGCTCGGCGACTCGGCTGCGTCCGGCGAAGGAGCCCCGGAGGTGAACGCCAACGACGCGGGGGGCGGGGCTCACGGGCTGTGGGCCGAGGGCTACACGAATCACCCCGACTTCGGGGATGGCGCCCGATGCGATCGCAGCGCCCGAGCAGCGTCTGCAGTTGCCGCGACCCGCATCCAAGACGGCCGGCAGGATCACCCCGACGAACAGACGTCAGTCACCTTCTGGCATCTCGCCTGCTCAGGGGCGAGCATCACCGACAACACGGCCACGTTCAAGCTGGCAGCCGCGCCACGGCCCTGCGGTCGCCTTGCATGCTTGACGCTGACGCCCAGTAACGGCCCATACCCTTTCACGGCGTCGCGGCTGTACGAACTTCAAGCCGGCGCCCGCAAACTCGTCGTGGGCTCGGTTTTTACCCTCGGCCCGGGCGCAAACACCATCGCCGTTAGCCGCCGGGCCCTTGGATTCCCAGCGGGCACAACTGTGACTGCCGACGACGTCGGTAACGGCGGGATTCTTACGCCATACGACGGCGAGAACAAGCCGACCAATATCCCGGGTGTACCCCCCTTGATGTGCGACGAGGCAGCTGGACGCGTTCCTCCGAACTGCCATAAGCCGATCCCGCCGCAGGCTGATCAACTCCAAACGCTGATCTCCGAGGCAGGTCGCAAACCAGACGCGGTGCTGATCACGATCGGCGCCAACGACATGGCATGGTCAGACCTCGTGAAGCTCTGCTACCGCCCGAACACCGTGGTCAACCTGTTCAAGCCCACATACAACCCGATCGGCGACGCGTGTCTGCGCCCCCAATACGTGGACCCGGTTCAACAACGGCTACGCCTGTTGCCGGCTCGCTCGATCAGATGGCGGCCCGATTCGCGCAGATGGGGCTCGCACCCAGCAGCGTCTATCTCACCGAGTACTGGGACGCGACGCGTGACGATTTTCCGCCTGCCTTGGGCGGACCGTATTCCCCATTCTGCAAAGCCGACCAGCCCGCACCGGGGATCCCGCCGCTCGCCCCGTCGTCGAGAGCCCGCCGCTACGGCCACGACGCCCTTGTCGCCCCGCTTAACGCGACCGTGGCGGGCGCGGCGGCAGCGCACGGCTGGCAGTTCGTCAGTGGCGTGCAGAGCGCCTTCGACGGCCATGGTATCTGTGCCAACGCCAGCCGGTGGATTGTCACCGGCATAGAATCGAATGATCATGAGGGCAGCAGCAACGGAGCTTGGCACGCGAACACGCTCGGACAGAATGCGATCGCGAACATCCTTCTGGCCCGGTTGAACGGCGGCTACGGACTGGCCGGATCAGCCCTGATCGCCCCGGCCCGCGTGAACCCCGCTCCAAAGCTCCGGGTGCGCGCGCTGCCCGCGACCCATCGAGGTTCGACCGTGAGCCTTCCCGTGCGAGGACTCGCCGCTGGGCGCTTCCGGCTGATACTCAGTCGCGCCACGACGCGTACGCAATGTTCCGAGTTACTCGGCCACCGCTGGAGCTCCGTCGGCCGCGCGTCGATTCTGCGAGCGCCGGTGCTTGGAGTCCTGCGGTGCGCGACCGGCAACCGGATCCGGCGCGCTTTGCTGAGGCCCGGGCGCTATGTGCTCAGCGTCGCTCGCCTCGTGGGCAAGGGCCCGGTTGCCACCCCGATCATGGGGACAATCCAAATCCGTTGAACGCGACGGCCCTCCGGGCCTACAACTCGGTCTGATCGGCGGCCCCGCTACGCCTCGGCGCGATCTCTGATCCGTAGCTCGGCTCGAGCGGCCCGCGCCGCCTCGACGATGTCGTGCTCGCTGAGGCGCTCGTCGCTGAGGTAGCGGCCATCCCTGCCAGGGCCGTCGAGAAACCGGCCCCGACGGTTAGGAGTCGCGCGCCGTGCTGGCTTCGTGCATCACTTCTGGCCCGCAGCGGCGAGATGCCAGCCGACCAGCCCAGCAGCGGCCATGCGCCTGCCAGGCGCAAGCGCGAGCTCTCCCGGGCGGCAGGAGCTCGCCGCCGGCCTCGCGAAGCTCCAGGAGTTCGAGCGGCAGACGCGCTCGTAGGCGGACCTGCGAGGCAGCTCGGTGGTAGCAGAGCGATCGCCACCGCGGTGGCCGAGCGCAGGAGCAGCTCGCCGGCCCAACGAAAAGGCAGACGGGCCCGGCCGTCTGCCGTAACGCCCGGCAAACGGACGCAAAGTCCGGGAAAACGCAGACCCCGCAGACGTTGCGAGAGCGAGAAAATTCCCTGGAAATAGGCCGGATTCAGGTACCGGGACAGCACGACTGAAAATCGTGGTGTCCCCGGTTCGAGTCCGGGTCTCGCCATCGCCGCGGTCACGGCATCCATGCCCCCGACCGGGGACACCCGTCCAGACCGGTTCGAGTCCGGGTCTCGCCATCGCGCAGGGCACTGCAATCGGCTGGTTCCTCAAGTCGGCAGAGTGATGAGCGTCAGCCCGCGCGAGCCACCGACACGATGTCAGCGACTGCGAGCACGGCCTTGGGGTCCGACAGACGCATGGCCAACAGCTCCTTGTCCGAGGCGAAGATCCGCCGCTGGTGCTCGAGGTAGTTCTCCATCGCCTCGAACGCCCGCTGACCGTCGCGCTCGCGGATGGCGTCGACAACCTTGCGCCGGTCGTTCTGGAACTCGCGCGAGCGCTCGAGCCAGTACTTGACGCCCCGCTTGCTCAGCGCGCTGATCTGGAGCTGGAGCAAGAGGTTCACGAGGAACGCCTCCAGCGCGTAGAGCAGCGGGTTGTGCGTCGCCGAGGAGATGGCCAGCTGAAACCCGGCGAGTCGTTCGATCAGGGCTTCGATGGTGCTGCGGGCGTCGATCTTGCCCAGCTCCTCGAGGCGCTGCTCGAGCTCCGCGATGTCCTCATTGGTCGCGGTGCGAGCGGCGGTCCGCGCGGTCTCCCGTCCGAGCAGCTCCCGCACGTCGAGGGCCTCGATGATGCTGACCTGCTCGATCTGCAGCAACGTCTGTAGCGCGGTCGCAGCGAGGTAGGCGCTGTCGCCGCGCACGTAGGCGCCGCTGCCGTGACGCACGTGGATCAGACCCATGACGTCCAGCGCCCGGACCGCTTCGCGGATCGTCGGCTGGCTGACGCCGAAATGCTGCGCGAGCTCGCGTTCGTTGGGGAGCCGCTCGCCTGCCTTCAGCCGGTGGGTCACGATGTCCTGGCGAAGAGATTCGATGATCTCGTCGGTCACCTTGCTGCGGCCGCGCACGGGCGAGGGGCCGGGTGCCCCCGCATCGTCCCTCGCTGCCTGACCTCCACTGTGCGTCGCCATATTGACCAGGTTACCTTAGGTCTTCCTGTACGTTGAGTCTCCGTGCTCTTCGTAGGTGCGCCGGGCGAACTCTCGTACGTGGTCGGCGCCGACCCAGCGGCATCTCAAGCCAAACATAGTCAACTGGTGACTTGTGGTCTATGATTGCCCGTGCCGGTACCGAGCCCTCGCCGGCGCGGCATCAAAGGAGAGAGACATGAGCGAGTTGCTCGAAACGACAGCGGTCAGCGATCCTCGGTCGATCGGTCTAGACCCAGACGCTCTCGAGCGCCTGCGGTCTGCGGTAGCCGGCGACATCGCGCGAGGGCTGCATCACGGCGCCGTGATCCTCGTCGCGCGAGGCGGCCAGATCGGCCTCCACGAGCCGATCGGCCACAGCGATCTCACCAACGGTCGCCCCGCCCAGCTAGCCGACCGCTTCTTCCTGGCGTCGGCGTCCAAGTCGCTGACGGCCGCCGCGGTGCTCAAGCTGATCGATCGCGGCGTCATCTCGTTCGACACGCGCGTCGCCGATGTCATCCCCGAGTTCGCGGTCCGCGGCAAGCAGCGCGTCACCATCTACCACCTGCTCACCCACACCGCCGGGACGTGGTCGGGCTTCCTGCCGCCGTCACCCCACCAATGGGGGCCGATCATCGGCAACATCTGCCGAACTCACCGCCGCGGTCAGCGCACAGCCGCTGACCGGTATGCCCGGCGAGCACGTGGTCTATAACCCATGGGCGGACTTCACCGTCCTGGGCGAGATCATTCATCGCGTCGACGGCCGACCCTTCCGCGACATCCTGCACGACGAGATCCTCCATCCGCTAGGCATGACCGAGTCATCGTTCGGCCTGGAGGTCGACCACCCCCAGCGCGTGCCGGTGCGCATGACCGACCTCGCGCCTGGCGCCGCTGAGGTCGAGATCATGCACTCGTTCAACGACCTCATCGACGAAACGGCCGAGATGCCGGCCGGTGGGTGTTTCGCCACGACACGCGACCTCTTCAAGTTCGCCGAGATGCTGCGATTGGGTGGTACGCGTGATGGCGTGCGCATCCTGTCACCGGCCATCGTGGAGTACGGCGTGCGCAACCACACCGGGACGAAGACCAACCAGTTCTGGGACTTCAGCAAGGAGGCGCGCGACGTCCCCGACTTCCCGGCGAACTTCATGCTGTTCGGGGGCTACTCCCGCGGCGAAGGCCACTTCCTGACCTGTATGGGGCACACGGCGTCGCCCTCGTCCTTCGCTGCCGTCGGCAGCGGCTCCACGATGTGGATGGTCGACCCGGTTCGCGAGCTGACGTTCGTGTTCCTGTCAGCCGGCCTGATGGAAGGCCTGGGGCACTTCCAGCGGCTGCAGCGCCTCGGGGACCTTGCGGTCGCCTGCGCAAACTGATCGGCCCACCGCGTCGAGCGCAGTTGCGAGGTGCGCAACGATCGCGTCCGCCACGCTGTGCGGCTGCTCCAGCCACGGCAGGTGCGCCGCGCCGTCGATCTCGCGCAACGTTGCGTCGGGGATCGCGGCCGCCAGCCGCCGCGAGTGCGCCGGTGGCAGTCCCTGGTCCTCCGTCGCCGCAATGACCAGCGTGGGCTGAGGAAGCTGATGGAGCGAATCGCTCAGATCGACCGCCGCCAGCATCTCGCAGTGGCGGGCGTACGTCGGCGCGTCGCAGCTCGTCAGGAGCGCGGCCAGTCTATGCTCCAGCGCCGGTCGGCGCGCGAGCCCGGCGGGCGTGACCCACGCCCGGACGGTGCGTTGGGCGAGCCCCTGAAGCCCCGCGTCGCGGACCAGTCGCGCTCGGCCGAGATAGGCGTCGGAGTTGCCGGGGGCGGCGGATGCGCACGCAACGATCAGGCGGTCAACGCGGGCGCCATGGTCCAGCGCGAGGCGCAGCGCCACGATGCCTCCGAAGCCGAACCCGCAGAGGTCGAATCGCCCGACGTCCATCGCCTCGAGCCCGTCGACCACCCACTGCGCCAGCTGCTCCAGGGACGTCGCTTCTGACGGCGCTGCCAGTCCTTGGCCGGGCAGGTCGTGGAGAAGCAGCGGTGCGCGGGAGCTCAGCGGCGCGACCAGCGGCGCAAGGACGCCGGCGGGAACGCCGAGCGGTGGGAGCAGGACGAGCGCCATCTCACGCGTGCCCGGCTGGCTGGCGGGCTTGCGGCCACCAGCCGCCCTCTTGCGGCACGCCGAGGCGGTTGCGCAGGACGCCCAGCCCTTCGATCTCCAATTCGACGACGTCGCCGGGGCTGAGCTCGCGGCCGATCTCGATCGTGGAGCCGCCGTTGCACGTCCCCGACCCCAGCAGCCAGCCGGGCTGCAACTGCTCGCCCTGCGACGTCCAGGCGACGATCTCGGCGATCGTCCAGATCATCTCGGAGCTGATGGCGTCACACCACGTGTCGCCGTTGACCCGCGCCTGCATCCGCAGTCCGCTCTCCCAGGACAGCGAGTCCAACGTGGTCAGGTAGGGCCCGGCCCCGCAGGCGAAGTGCTTGCCCTTCGCGGGGCCGAGGCCGCCGGTCATCTCACGGGCCTGGATGTCGCGGGCGCTGAAGTCGTTGAGGATCGTCAGGCCGGCGACGTAGTCCAGCGCCTCCTCGGGCGTGACGTTCGTGCACGGCCGGCCGATCACGATCCCAAGCTCCAGCTCGTAGTCCATGTGCCGTGTGTAGTGCGGCCACGGAACGTCGTCGTCGGGGCCGATGAAAGCGCGCGGGTTGCCGAAGTAGGAGATCGGCAGCTCGTACATGATCTCGGGCACCGGCTTGTCCTGCCAGCGGTAGCCGAACGAGAAGTGCTCCTCGAAGCACATGAAGTCGCGATAGGCCAGCGGGTCCAGCGCGTTGGTCAGCGTGGGCGTGGCGACCCGCGCGTCGCCCGAGGTGTCGGCGATGGCCGCTCGAACCGCGTCGGTGAACGCGTCACCGCCGGCCAGCGCCTCGGACATGCTCCCGGGCGCCACCGCCGCAGCAATCCGCGCGGCGGCGCCCGGGGTCGCGCCCGCACGCTCGCGCGCCAGACGCTCGTGCGTGCGCACGTCGACCCAGCCGTCGTCGGGGTCATCGGACGCGATGACGCGGGTCTGCGGTCCGTCTTCCGTCTCCAGTCGCGTGCGTGCCAGCTGCATGCCGAGCTCTCCTACGAGACGCCGTCGGGCAGCTCGTCCTGCGGCACGGCGAATACCCCGTCGATCAGCTCCACCCGAACGCCGTCGGGGTCCACGACGAAGCAGACGCGCAGGTCCGGGCGATCACCGGGACGAAACGGCGGGCGCTCCGGCTCGATGCCGCTTCCGGCGAGGTCCTGCAGCAGCGAATCGAGGTCGTCGACCCGCAGCGCCAGATGGCCGCTGCCGGGCTGGCGTGACTCCAGGCCAGGATTGGCCGCGAGCTCGAAGACCGCGCTCTCGCCCTGGCGCCCAACGTAGTAGAGGACGACCGGATCCAGGCGCAGGCACCCGAGCAGGTCCAGGCCGAGCTTGCGGTAGAAGGTCAGCGACGCCTGCGCGTCGCTGACCTGGATGTTCGCGTGATGGACGTGCGCGGACACCTACGACGCCTCCAAGCCGGCGAGGTTCTCGACGTCGTAGCCCTTGTCGTCGGCCATCGCCCAGTGGCCATGTGTCGCCCAGCACTCCTGTGCCATGCCGAACGGGAGCTCCTTGATCAGCAGCTCGCGCCACGGCTGGACGAGAAGCGCGCGCGTCATGCGGCGGTGCGAACGCGCACGGGCCATGAAGATCGTCCGTGCGATCTCCCACGCCCTGTCCAGCAGCTCATCGTCGGGCACGACCTCGCCCACGACTCCGGCCGCCAGCAGCTCCTGCGCATCCATCGACTGGCCGGTGAGCAGGAAGTGCTTGGCGCGGTTGACACCCAGCAGCTCGCGGAAGATCGTCTGGACGCCGTCGCCGGGGACGATGCCCATGCCGGTGTAGTGTCCGTCGGCCATCGTCGTGCTCGCCGAGCACAAGACGATGTCGTTGAGAAGCGCCAGCTCCTGGTGGATGAAGAACGGCCCGTTGATCGCGGCGATCACCGGGATCTCGAGGTTCAGCAGCGCGAACGGCTCGTGGACCTGGTCGAAGTACCAGTAGTCGTAGCCGAGGTCGAACGTGTACTTCTCGGTGAAGCCGGCGCGCTCCCAGCCGATCGGGTCCATCGACGACAAGAAGGTGTCGCCGGTCCCGCTGAAGATCACGCACTCGTTCTCGGGATCGTGGCCGATGTCCGCGAACGCGGGGATGAAGGCCCGGTGGATCTCCAAGCCCCACTTCGCCGGACCACCGTCGGTGTGCATCTTGACCTCGATGATTCCGTCCTCCCGGCGCATGGTGAAGTACTCAGACCACCGCTCTGAATACTCATCCAAGAATGTCCGGTACATCACCTTGCTGCTCCATGGCTTGGGCATGGTTCTCCTTCATCTGCGTGTAGGCGTTTGGTCGACTTCGAGTTCATCCACTGGCCGCCGCCAGCTTCTCGCGCCGTCCGCGCCGGCGCTGCAGGAGGAGCGCCAAGCTGACGGCGCCGATCAGGGCCACGCCGTTGAACGCGTCGGTGACCCACAGTTCGCCCCCAGCCAACTGCAAGCCCTGAATGCCGGTGCCCAGCAGATAGATCGCCAGCATCGTCCCCCACACGTTGAAGCGACCCGGCTTGAGCTGGGTTGTGCCGAGGAACGCCGCGGCGTACGCGGGCAACAGATAGGCGGGACCCAGCGACTGGTTGGCCGAATTGATCGATGAGGCGAGGAGGACACCGGCCACGCTGGCGAGCAGTCCGCAGACCACCAGGCTGCCGAAGACGTAGCGCCCGGTGCGCACGCCGGCCAGGCGCGCCGCGTCGGCGTTCGCACCCGACGCGTAGGTCCGTCGACCGATCGGCGTGTGCTCGAGGATGTACCAGCCGATGAGGGCCAGCACGGCGAGGTAGATGACGACGATCGGGATGCCGAGCGGGCTGGGCTCGGTGATGCTGGTGAAGGGATGCGGGAACGGCCCGACATATTCGCCCCCACCGATCAGGCCGGCGCCTGCCAAGAGCAGGGAGCTCATGCCCAACGTCGCGATGAAGCTGTTGACTCCGATGCCGGCGACCAGGAGGCCGTTGCCGACGCCGATCAACACACCAAGACCCAGGGTCGCACCGATGGCCAGCGCCGGCGAGAGGTGTGGCGCACGGGTCATCAGCGCGCCGACGACCAGGGCGCTGACCCCAAGGTTCTGCGCCGCCGACAGGTCGAAGCTGCCGGCGGCCAGTGGGAAGATCACCGCCAGGGCGAGGATCCCGGTGATCGCCTGGCCGCCCAGGATGGTCTTCAGCGTGGTTGAGGTCAGGAACGTATCCGGGATCCAGATGGCGAAGATGAGGATGAACCCGGCCCAGATCACCAGACCGCTGAAGCGGCTCAGCTGGGCAGACCCGCCCGAGGACCCACGCGCGTCGCGGGCTCCACGTTCGTGGCGGCTCGGTCCGGTCTCGCGTGCGTGGGCGCTGAGCTCAGTCGCGGACATGGTCACCCTCTCTCCGTTTGGGAGGTGCGCATGCTCTCGGCCAGCACCCGCTCCTCGGTGCGGTCATCGCCCTGCAGAACGGCGGCGACGCGCCCTTCGCGCATCACCAGGACGCGATCGCAGATCGAACAGACCTCCTCGACGTCCGTCGACGTGATCAGGACGCCGGCGCCGTCCTCGGCCACGCCCGCCAGGGACTCGTAGATCGCGCCCTTGGCACCGATGTCCACGCCGGCCGTCGGCGCCTCGAGCAGGTACACGCTCGCCCCGCAGCGCAGCCAACGGGCCAGCACCGTCTTCTGCTGGTTGCCGCCACTGAGCGACGAGAACATCGCGTCGCTGGCCGCGGGCACGACATTGAGCCGCTCCAGCCACCTGGTCGTCTCGCTGCGCTCGCGCCGGACGCCCATCCAGCGCAACGGCCCCCGCGAGGACAGCCGCGGCAGGGTGACGTTCTCCGCCAGGGTCCACGAAGCGATGCCCGACAGCCGCGTCCTGTCCGCCGGGGCGAACGCCAGGCCGGCACGTATCGACGCGGGCGGTGACGCTTCGCCGAGGCGCACGCCGTCGAGAGTCACCTCGCCACGGTCGGGCGCCTGCGCGCCGAAGATCAGATGCAGCGCCTGCTCGATGCCGGAACCGACCAGCCCGGTGAGGCCGACGATCTCGCCGCGATGCAGCGTCAGCGTGAGGTCCTGAACCGAGCCGCCCGCGACGCCCTTGACCTCGAGTGCGACATCGTCGCGCAACGGCGGCGGACTCGGGTACAGGCTGTCGACCGAGCGCCCCACGATCAGCCGCACGAGGCGGTCGTGGTCGAGGCCGCCCACCGCCTCGGTCGCCACGCGGCGTCCATCGCGCAGCACGCTCACCCGATCGGCAATCGCGAAGACCTCCTGTAGGCGGTGCGTCACGTAGAGCACGGTTCCGCCGTGGTCGCGGATCGTGCGGATGACGTCGAAAAGACGCGCGGCCTCGGGCCCATCCAGGGTCGCGGTGGGCTCGTCGAGTGCCAGCACGCCCTGCTGGGCAACGCCGTCGCGCAAGGCGCGGACGATCGCCACCATCGTGCGCTGGGCCGGACTGAGGTTGGCCGCCGGCATCGAAGGATCGACGACCACGCCGTAGCGTGCGAGCTGCTCCGCGGCGACCTCGGCCTCGCGGCGATCTGAGACCCACCAGCGGCTTGTGTACTCGCCGCCCAGGGCGAGATTCTCGGCCACCGACAGGCCGTCCAGCAACATCGAGTCCTGGTGGATGAAGCGCAGTCCCCCGGCATGCGCGGCCTCGGCGGAGCCCAGCTCCAGCAGCTCGCCGCGCAGCATCGCCTTGGCCCCCGGCTCGGGCGAGTGGTAGCCCGAAAGGATCTTGATCAGCGTCGACTTGCCCGAGCCGTTCTGGCCCAGCAGTGCGTGCACCTCGCCCCGGCGCAGCTCCAGACCGACCTGATCGAGGGCGCGCTGGCCCCGGAAGACCTTGGAGAGGCCCTCCAGGGTCAGCACCGACCCGGCGTTCAGGCTGCCGGGCGTCATCACCCGCCGACGTTCCAGGCGTTCTCGAACGTCTCCTGATAGTCCGTCGGCTGGACCAAGGTCGAGGTACCCTTCGGCACGTTGTCCTTCGTGACGATCTGGTGCCATCCGACCGGGTAGACCAGGTCGTCGGGGACCTTGCCGTCGATCGCGTACCGCGCGGCCGCGTCCGCCGCTCGCCACATCGACGACGCGTCCTCCGCCGCGACCGACGCGAACTCCTGGCCCTTCGCGATCTCCTCCAGATCCGTGGGCTGCGGAGCCTGCGTGATGAACTTCACCTTGTCGCTCAGACCCGCGGCCGACAGCGCCTGCGGGAGGCCAGCGGCCAGCTCGGAGGCCGCCAGCAGCACGTACTTGACGTCCGGGTGGCGCTGAACGTAGTTGACGACCGCCGCCGCGTTCTGGGCCGGCGGCTGCGCGAGGCTCAGCTTGAGCGTGTCGTACGACGACTCCGGTGAGAGCTTCTCGACCTCGTCCTTGGCGGCGGGCAGGAACTGCTCGACGAAGGTCAGCAGATTCGGGTCATATCCGTAGACGATGCCCGTCTTGCCGCCAGCGTCGGCCAGCGCGATGTCGACCTGCAGGCGAGCCGTCTTGTTGAGCTGAGGCGCGCACGACATGCACGCGATCACGCCGTCGCCGACGCCGGTCGTCGACGTCACGTGGATCACGGGGATGCCCGCGGCCTTGGCTTCGGCCATCTGCTTGGCGATGACCTCGGGCGGAAACACCATCGGCACGCCGATGAAGGCCGGCTTCATCTGCAGCGCGTTCTCGAACGCCTTGACGAAGTCCGCTGGCGCCTTGGCGAAGTCCCACGGCACGAGCTTGAAGTCCCAGCCCAGCGCAGTGAACGCCTTCTTGGCCGCGTCGGCCTGGCAGGTCGGCAGGGTGCAGAACACCCACGCGGCGGTCTTCTTGCCCGCCGGGCCGGGCAGGGACGGGATGTCCAGCGGCGGCTGCTCCTTGCTGTACTGCGCCACCGCCGCCTTGGCCTGCTCGATGCCGGCATCCCCGGCGCTCTTCGCCGCGGGTGCGCTCGCCGGGCTCGCCTCACTGGTGTGGCTCGAACTGTCGCCGGAGCTGCCACAGCCGGTGGTGATCGCGAGTATCGCGAGGACCATCAGTACACGCAGCGCCCAGACGCTCGCGCGCCGTTTCTCGGGCATGGACTGACCTCTCCTCCTCCTGAGCCTCGAGTCCGTCGAAGCGAACCCCGGAGCACTAGGAAATCACCTGGTGACCCGATATGTCAAGACGACACCTAGGCGCCGCCGCACCGCCGCCAGTCACCAGGTCACCTCTTGACTCAGCTCGTGCGATTGGCATAGTCAGTCGGCATGACTGACGAACGCCTCGACGTCCAGCAGGTTGTCTCCCGGTTCTTCCTTGCCATGGACCGCTTCGATTGGGACGCGATCGCGGCGGTGGTCGACGACGAGATCACGCTTGTGGCAGGCGCCTACGTCGAGGACCCTCCGGCGCCCGCCTCCCGTGAGAGGTTCATGCAGGAACTGATCGACCGCAACGGCGGGTTCAGCCTCCCCGGACACGGCTCGTACCATGGCAACAGCGGCCACGTCGTCGACGTCGACGGCGACAGCGCGCACGTGCGCTCGCACATGTACGGATCGCACTGGGTGGGGCTGGAGCCGACCGACGAGTTCCACGTCCTGGGGATGTACGACGTCGAGCTGCGACGGACCCCGCACGGATGGCGCATCCGCCGGCTGGCGGTCATACCGCTGTTCACATGCGGCGCGCCGGCCGCCTCGATCATGGCGCGTGCCCATGACGCGTGGCACGCGAGCGCGGCCAGCGCGGGGTACTGAGAATCGGCGAGACCCGACGGGTCAGCTCAGGCGCGCGCTGCCATGGCTCCGAGCGACTGCGCGACGTCATTGTGCAGATCCATCAGTGGGGCGATGACCTCTGCCCGCTCGCGACCCATACCGCACTCGGTCGCCACGCCGAAGCCGCTGACGTACTTCTGCGCGGTGGCGATGCGGCGAGCCGCCCCTTCGTGCTTGTCCTCGTGATGCAGCAATCCCAGGTAGAGCTCCGTCTCCGGGTGCAGCCGCAGCTCGGCCATCGGCGCGAAGAATGCGTCGTCGTCGCGCTCGATCGGGACCGGCATCTGCAGGAACTGGATATCGCGCGACACGGCCTCACTGATGCCGTTGGAGACCGCAACCAGGTGCGTCGCGTCCCGTGGCTCCTTCGGGTGGCGGCCCCCGAAGTCCCCGTAGCAGAGGTGATAGCCGAGATCGACGTCCGCCGGCACCGCGGCCGACAGCCGCGCGACCCGCTCGACGATGCCCTCCAGCAGATCCTCCCCTTCCCAGTACACCGCCAGCATCGGGAAGTCCCCGTCGGTCTCCAGCCACAGCAGCTCCAGCGCGACGTCCCACTGGATCGCCAACTGTTCGAGCGGAACCGCGGCCGCGACCGCCGCAACCTCCTGCTCCAGCGCCGCCACGATCGCCGGCTCGAGCGCCAGCCGATCGGGCGGGTCGATCAGCAGAGAGATGATCGGAGGCGGGGTCGGCAAGGCAACGAGGAAGCGCACGTGGGATTCGATGACGCCTGCCTCCTTCAGACCGCGAAACACCTCGTAGGACGCGAGCGCCTCCGCGGCGTAGCCGAGCGATTCGAAGGTGACGTCGGCGCTCGAGCGCCCGTGGCGCACGCGAAACCGCGGCAGCTCGACGCCCTCGGCGAAAGCCGACGCTGCCGGCTCGAGGTCCGGGTGCTCGGACAGGACCCGCACGCGCGAAAGCGTGAACACCGCCCGGTCGCCGGTCTCACCGTCGGGCATCCGTGTCACCACCGGCCCCATGTGCTCGGCGGCGAGGCGAAACGCCGCCTCCGCGCTCTCGGCGTTGATGCTTCCGACGAGGTGCGCTCCAGGCTGCTTCATGTGCGACGTTCCTCTCTGCTTCAACCGTTGCGGCCCTCGGCGCCGACGCACGCGGGACGCTCCAGACTCAGCGGGACGCTATCGCCGCGCCGCTCCCGAGTCAACTGGTGACTTGTGGTGTAAGCGACGGGTGGAGACGAGCCGGACAATGGCGTTGCGTCCGATGTACCAGAGCGGCCTCGTCCGCCCCGGCGACCGCATCGACTAGTCCTGGTGCGGCGGTTCACTTGCCTATCACGCGGGGTGACGTCGAGACGATCCTGCGGTTTCCGCGCCGCGGTCCCGCCGACTCCGCGTTGTACGGACCCGCGGCCGCGTTCGGCGGGGGCCGGCCCGCCGAAAAGGCAGACGGGCGCCGCCGTTTGCCGTAACCGCCGGGAAAGGACCGCAAAGTCCGGCAAACCCCGGAACCACGAGACTGCGCCAGAAGCCACGGAATCCCCTGCAAATCCGATCGAATTCAGATGCGCTGGCCGCACGACTGAAGATCGTGGTGTCCCCGGTTCGAGTCCGGGTCTCGCCATTCCGCGATCCGCCTGCAAGTCGCTCGATTCCTGCTCGCCGGTCGGCCCGGCCCTCCGCGCGTCTGACTCGCCCGAGGTGGCCTCGTGGCCCGACTCGTGGCCTAAATTGCCTCTGGCGCCGCGTCTGGGAGCCCGCTGGTGGTGCCGTAGAGCTGCTCGCGCGCCTGCCTGACGAGGGTGTCGAACGCCCGTCCGTGCTCGCGCTTGACGCGCTGCTGTAGCTGCGCGTAGACGTCGAGCGTCATCTTCGAATCGGCGTGGCCGACCTGGCCCATGACCCAGAGGACGTCGAAGCGATTGGCGAGCAGCGCGATCGAGATGTAGGTGCGGCGCAGGGTGTGGGGCGTGGTGTGGGGCAGCGGCGGCAGGCCGCGCTGGCTGACGCGCTCGGAGGCCCGCTTGGCGGCCTCGCCGACGATCCGCGCGACGCGTTGGCGCGCGATCCGGCCACCGTGGGTGTTGGGAAAGGCGTAGGCGTCGGGGTCCGTGCGCCGGCCGGCGCGGCGGAGGCGATCGAAGTGCGAGACGAACTCCTCGACGAGCTCCGGGCTCATCTGCACCTCGCGCACGCCCGCCTCGGTCTTGGCGTCGGGGATCCGGAAGCGCGCGCCTTCGGGGTCGTGAAGGCGGACCTCACCGACGCGCAGATCGCACAGCTCGCTGGCGCGGATGCCGCTGCGCGCCAGCGTTCCGCAGATCGCGCGACGACCCTGATACTCGCGCGCCGCCTCGACGCCCAAGCGGACCAGGTGGTAGCTGACGGTGGCCTTGGAGAGCCCCAGCGCGGCGGCGATGTCCTTGGAGCGAGTGCCCCGTGCGGCGGCGCGGGCGACTTCGGCGCGCGTTCCGTCGAGCCCTTCGCGGGACGCGTCGAGTGGCCGAGCCAGGGGCTCGTCCTGCTCGCCCGCGGCGTCGATGAGTGCCACGAGCTCGTCCATCTCGAGGAACGTTCGGGTGGGCTTGGGCGCCTTGATGCGCATGCGACTCCCACGCGCCGGGTTGCGCTCGATGTGCTCGTCCTCGATGGCCTCGTCGAGAATGCTGCCGAGCGTCTCGATGAGCTTCTTGATCGACGCCAGCCCCAGTGGAGTGATCCGTCGCCCGCGCCGGTCGCGCAGCTCGGCGCCCGCGGCGATGGCGCGCCGCAGCTCCTCGGACTCGCGCAGCTTGGTCTCCTTGAAGCGCAGGCACACGCGACGGTCGATCTCGTCCAGCCGGTAGTCACCGAAGAAGGGCAGCAGGTGAACGGTCAGCCGCCAGCGGTAGTCGGCCTGCGTGTTGGCGTCGATCGGCTTGTCGCCGATCACACCCTCGGTCTTCGCCGTCAGCCACCAGGAGGCGTACTCGTGGAAGGTGGGCACTTGCTCCGAGTCGGCCGACGCGGCGGCCCGTGCGGCGCGGAGGCGGCTGGGCCAGACGCCGGCGCGGACGCGCGCGAGGATGTTGTCGAGCTCGACCCTCGCAGTGCGCTCGTTCCATCCGCCGCCGCATCCGCATGGACAGTCGCGTCGTTCGTGCAGCGTCACGCGCTCGCGTCGGTCGCCGGCCTGGAAGCGCAGCCGGAACGCGTGCGTCCCGTCCCCCAGAGTGGACGTCGTGATCTGCCCGGCAGGCGGGCGGCCCGCCTGGCCCTCGGAGTCAGGCCGGGTCATCAAGGAGACCTCGGGCGCGCAGGGTGCGGCGAGCGGTCGCGCTAAATCGCGCTGCGCGGCTCATAGGGGAGCAGCTCGATCAGCGAGGTTGCGTCGCGGGCCCGTTGGGCGCGCCGCCCTCGTCGGGCCGGGGGCTGAGCCTGCGTGGCGTGGCTTCGGTCGAGCCGTTCGAGCAGCGTGTCGCGGTCGAAGCGCAGAGCCGGCCGTCGTCCCTTGCCCGGCAGCCGGACGACACCGAGCTCCGCTTGGTGGGCATAGACGAAGTCGCGGTCGACGGCGAGCAACCAAGCGACCTCGGCCACGGTGAGGAGCTTGCGCGGCGGAGCCTCCAAGAGCTCGACGACGCGGTGCGCGATGGCCTCGATGTCCCGATGCTCAAGCGTCATGAGCACGGACGCCGCCGCGCCAGCTGCGGTGGAGAGTTCGTCCTGGTAGGTGAGAAGCCACGCATGATCGAGATCCTCGGGCGAACATTGGAGGATACATACGTGTCTCAACGGTTGCAAACTACCTCTAGAGGCTTAACCAGGTCTATTCAGGATCGCCGGGATCCCAGAGACCACCGGTGCGCGCGGGCTCGGCCGTGGTGCGGCGCGCCTGCATCGCCTGATCGAAGTCGTCGCGGCGGATGCGCCACTCCTTGCCCAGCTTGTAGGCCGGCAGCTCGCCGCGCAGGATCCAATCGCGGATCGTCTTCTCCTTGAGCTTCAGGCGCGCTGCGACCTCTTCGACCTTCAGGTACTCCGGCTCGTCTGCGGCTGGCATCGGCGTCATCCTGGTCCCTCCGTCCCGAGACGTGACGCTACACCAACCGTCCGTGTGCGCCCGTCTGTGGGTGTTGGCGACCGGATGGTTTCACTCGCAACGAGCGGGTTGAACCGCGAAGCATGCCGCGTGGCGGTCCGCGGGTGCGATAGGACCGGCTCGTGAGCGAGCTTCCAGAGGAGCGGGCCGGAGCACCGGCCGAGGGCGCCAAGGAACACGCGTGGACGTCGGTCAACGAAGCCCGGGCGTCGTGGAGCGGCGCGATGCGCGCCCACGAGCAGGCACCGCCCGACCCCGGCTTTCGCGATCGACTACGAGCGCTCGCCAACGCTGCAGCCGCGATGCACGACGCCCACGCACAAGCGCTCCATGCAGGCCTGGCCTGGCGGCCCGTCGTTGACTCGGAACGGGCGCGCCCTCCCTACGAGCTGCGACCGGGGACCGGCCGCTGCGGCCCCGCCGAGCTCTGGGCCAGCTTCGACGCGGCAGTGCAGCGGCTCAACGAGGCCGGCGCGGGCGACAACCTGAGCGAAGTGGTCGACGCCTACGCCGAAGTGGCCCAGGCCGCCGCGGAGTTGGCCGACGCGCTGCAGGGCGCGGGCGAGTAACGAGCACGCGTAGGCGTCATCCGCCGGCTGGCGAGGACGGGTCCCGAGGCAGTCGCAGCTGCGTCCAGAGGCCACTCGCAGCTCCCAGACCGCGCGCGGGGGCGCGGGAGGGTTGCCAAGCGGCCAATCTGCCCATTAGGCTCGGCAGCCGCGATGTGCTCAACGGTGAGCCTCGGCAACCCGCCGCGTCACGACGAGGATGACTGATCCGACCGGCAGCGCGGGCCGGGGTCGCCTCGCCGAGGTGCTGGCGATGCGGGGCGGACGGGCGGCGCCCGAGGCGCCGTTCGTCATCGAGCATCGCGAGGCGCTGATCTACATGCTGTGCGAAGCGGCCGAGCTCGAGCACGGGATCATGTGCCAGTACCTGTTCGCCGCGTTCTCGCTCAAGCAGCGCGAGGACGAAGGGCTCACGCCGGAGGACCTCGACGTCGTGACTCGGTGGCGCCGCACGATCGCTCACGTTGCGACTGAGGAGATGCTGCACCTCGCGCTCGTTCAGAACGTGCTGTCGGCGATCGGAGCGGCGCCGCATCTGACACGGCCGAACCTGCCTGCACCCGCGCGGCACTATCCGGCCGGCGTGAACCTGACGCTCGTGCCGTTTGGCGAGCCGGCCCTGCAGCACTTCATGTTCCTCGAGCGTCCGGAGGGCATGGCGCTGGACGGTGCGACCGGCATCGACGCGCCGCTGCACGAGGCCGTCCCGCTGATGGCCGACGGCGGCATCGTGCCGCAGCTGCAGGACTTCGCAACCGTCGGCCACTTGTATCGCTCGATCGAGGAAGGGCTGGCGCACCTCGCTGACAAGTTCGGCGAGCGCAACCTGTTCGTCGGGCCGCCACGCGCGCAGGCGACGAGCGACGATTTCCGTTGGCCCGAGCTTGTGGCCGTGACCGACCTCGCTTCGGCCCAGGGAGCGCTCGATACGATTCTCGAGCAGGGCGAAGGTGCGCGAGGGCATTGGGAGGCGGCGCACTTCGGCGCGTTCGTGCAGATCCTCGACGAGTACCGCCAGAAGCTCGCGGAGAATCCCGCGTTCGATCCTGTCCGGCCCGTGATCTTCGCGACGGTGCGCCGCGGCGAGCACGACGACGCGGCCCCGCTCATCGGCGATCGGGTGACGGCCCAGTGCACGGACCTCTTCAACGTCAGCTACGAGATCCTGCTGCAGATACTGGAGCGGTACTTCGCGCACACCGAGGAGACCGACGCGCAGCTCAGGACGCTCGCGAACGCGGCGGTCACCCTGATGGCTGGGGTGCTCGCCCCGCTCGGCGACCTGATCACGACGCTGCCGGTGGGACCGGAGCATCCGGGGCGCAACGCCGGGCCGAGCTTCGAGCTCTTCTACGAGGACGACGACCTCCTCCCACATCGGGAATCCGCGTGGGTGCTCCTCGAGGAGCGCGTGCGCGATGCGCAGACCTACTGCGAGAGCGTCATGCAGAGCTCACCGGAGAGCGTCGCGAGCGCGCTCGGGCCGGTCGAGCGCGCGCTCACCGCGGTCGCGGACTCGCTCGCTCGGCATTTCCCGGATTGGGGTGCGACGAGTCGCTTCGTGACCGCCACGGGTGAGGCAGCCGAAATCGCAACCGAGGAGGAGCCGATGAGCTTCCAAGAGGACGTCAAGCCACTGTTCCGCGAGGGCGACCGCAAGGCGATGCGCTTCGCCTTCGATCTCTGGTCCGCCGAAGACGTCTCGACCCACGCCGGGACCATCCTCGAACGGCTCGAGGCCGGCACGATGCCGTGCGACGGCGCGTGGCCAGCCGACCGCGTCGCCGTCTTCCGACGCTGGATCGACGCCGGCAAGCCGGCGTAGGACTGGATCCTGCGCGGCCGCCGTGACGAGTGCGCCGCGCTGGAATGGCTGCGGCAGCGCAATCGCCGCAACCTCGAACGCATAGAGCCAGAGCTATGCCGCGATGGCGACCGGGGAGTTCGTGACGACCTGAGCAGCGAGGAGCTGTTCGAGCGTTGTGAGATCTCCGGTCTGCGCGGCGTCGACGAAGGCGTCGATGAATCGCTGCTGCTCGGCGGCGCTGGCCGGCCTGCGACGTTCGCTGGCGAGGTGGAGACGGGCGCGGGTGACGAGTTGCCGGGCGTTTGCCTCGCTCGTCGCGAGCAGGTCTGAGATCTGCCGGTAGGGGTAGTCGAACGCCTCGCGGAGCACGTAGGCGGCTCGTTCGGTGGGAGACAGCGTCTCCAAGAGCACGCGTACCGCGTGCTCGAGCGCCTCGCGTCGCTCGGCGCCCAGCGTGGGATCGGCCTGGGCGTCGACCGGTTCGGGATGCCCCGGATCCATGGACGTCTCGCGGCGTGCCCGAGCGGATTGCACGACGTTGAGCGCGACGCGTTTCGTGGTCGTGGCGAGAAACGCGGCCGCGTCGCGCACCTCGTTGCGGTCGGTGCGCTGCCAACGGATCCACGTGTCCTGCACGACGTCCTCCGCATCCGCTGCGCTTTCGAGCGTCCGATAGGCGATCCCGAACAATCGCGGGCGCACCGCCTCGAACGGCGCCGGGTCGACGGCGATGACTGGGGCGGCCTGCAGTGTCATGCCGGACCCTCCGTGGCCGCCGCGACGAAGCCGAAGCGGTCGAATCCCGGGTGGCTGGCGGTCAGCTCGTCAGCGAACAGATGCGCCACACCGAGGATCGCGCGCGCCTCGTTCGGCGCGTTGCGGGCCTCGGCACTCTCGTGCGCTCGACGAAGCACGCGAGCGACGAACTGCTCGACGGCCCCGAGATCGCCCTCGGCGAGCGTCTGATCCATGGAACGGCCGACCACAGTGCGGCTGTCGGGACGTAGCGATGACGCGATCATCGCGCTGCCCTCGCCGCAACGATCGTGGCGATCGGCGCCGACACTTCCGAGACGCGGCGTCGCTCTGCGAGGCGCAGACCGAGATGGCGCACGAGCAGATACGGCGATGCCAGGATCGCGCCCGCGAGCGTCACGAGGGCCGCCGCCGCGGCGAACACGACGACGAAGGTCACGAGGAGCGCGAACGGCCCGGCGAGCATCAGTGCGAACAGGACGGTTCCCGCCCACGCCACGAGGATGGGCGGCCCCGCGACGTAGACGGTGTCGAAGACCGGGAGGACGTCCGCGAGCAGGTCGCCGCGGGTCCGAGGCCCGGATGCGGTGGGGGTGGTGGGCTCGGTGGTGTGCATGGTGCGAGTCTTGATCCGGACGGGCGGGCTCGCGTCCGGGCAAGTCCCCCGTCAGGTCCCTAGTCGCCTCGGCCGGTTGCCCAGTCGGCACCGCACGCCGCGGCGGATAGGCTCAACGCGCCGTGCTACGAGGGCGACGCATCGAGTGCGAGGCACTGGACCGCCAGCTGCAGCGCGTCCGGGCGGGGCAGAGCTCGGTGCAGGTGCTGCGCGGCGAGGCGGGGGTCGGCAAGACGGCGCTGCTGGAGTACGTCGCCGAGCGGGCCTCGGAGTGTCGCATCGCCCGGGTCGCGGGCGTTGAGTCTGAGATGGAGCTCGCGTTCGCCGGGCTGCATCAGCTGTGCGCGCCGATGCTCGGCGAGCTCGACGGGCTGCCAGGCCCGCAACGTGACGCGCTGCGGGCGGCGTTCGGGTTGCACGACGGCGCGGCACCGGATCGCTTCCTCGTCGCGCTCGCGGTCCTGAGTCTGCTGGCCGAGGCGGCCGAGGAGCGTCCGCTCGTGTGCCTGGTCGACGATGCGCAATGGCTCGATCGGGCGTCCGCACAGGCGCTGGCGTTCGTGGCCCGGCGCCTGCTGGCCGAGACCGATCGCCATGGTGTTCGCCGTCCGCGAGCCCACCGACGTCACCGAGCTCAACGGCCTGCCGGAGATGGCCGTCGGCGGGCTCGCCGACGGCGACGCACGCTCGTTGCTGGCCTCGGCCATGCCGGGGCGCCTGGACGAGCGCGTGCGCGATCAGATCGTCGCCGAGACGCGCGGCAACCCGCTGGCGTTGCTGGAGCTGCCGCGTGGGTTGACGCCTGCGGAGCTCGCGGGCGGGTTCGGCCTCCCCGACGCGCGGCCGCTGGCCAGCCGCGTCGAGGAGACCTTCATGCAGCGCATCCGGGGCGCTCCCGCGCGAGACCCAGCGCCTGCTGCTGGTGGCGGCGGCCGAACCGGTCGGCGACGTGAGCCTGCTGTGGCGCGCGGCCGAGCAGCTCGGGATCAGAGGCGACGCGGGGAAGCCGGCCGAGGAGGCCGCGTTGATCGATCTCGGCATCCGGGTGCGGTTCCGACATCCGCTCGTCCGGTCGGCCGCCTACCGGGCCGCGCACTTTCGCGACCGCCAGGAAGTGCATCGAGCGCTCGCCGAGGCGACCGATCCGGATACCGATCCCGATCGTCGCGCCTGGCATCGGGCGCAAGCGGCGTCCGAGCCCGACGAGGCGCTGGCCGGTGAGCTTGAGCGCTCGGCCGATCGGGCGCAGGCCCGCGGGGGCACGGCGGCAGCGGCGGCGTTCCTGGCCCGCGCGACCGAGCTGACCCCCGACCCGGCGGAGACGGGGAAGCGGGCCCTGGCTGCCGCGCAGGCGAAGTTCGATGCCGCGGCATCGGACGCGGCGCTCGAGTTGCTCGCGACCGCCGAGCTTGCCCCGCTCGACGACCTTCAGCGCGCGCGGTTGGAGCGGCTGCGCGCGGAGATCGCGTTCGCCCGCACGCGCGGCGAGCGACGCTCCCGGCCTCTTGCTCGATGCCGCCCGGCGGCTCGAACCGCTCGACGCCGCACTGGCTCGCGAGACCCATCTCGAGGCGATCGCGGCGGCGATCTACGCCGGTCACCTCGGCGACAAGCCGGACGTCCGCGAGGCGGCCGAGGCCGCTCAGGCTGCGCCGCCGGCACCGCAGCCGCCGCGCGCGATCGACCTGCTCCTCGACGGCCTGACGACGAGGTTCACCGACGGCTACCCGGCCGGTGTGCCGCCGCTCCGCAGGGCGCTCGACGCGTTCCGCCATGTGGAGGGATTGACGGCACGCGACGCGCGCTGGCTCTGGCTCGCCTGCCGCGTGGCGCAGAATCTCTGGGACGACGAGGTCTGGCACGTGCTCGCGACGCGCGGGCTGCGCGTCGCGCGCGAGACGGGCGCGCTCCGCATGCTCCCGATCGCGCTCACATATCGCGCGTCCCTCCACGTTCATGCGGGGGAGTTCGGCGCCGCTTCGTCGCTGATCGAGGAGGCCGACGCGATCATCGAGGCGACGGAGATGGCACCGTTGAAGGTGGCGTCGCTTGCGCTGGCGGCGTGGCGCGGCAACGAGCCCGAGGCCCTATTGCTGCTCGAGGCTGGAAGGCGCGAGGCGACGGCGAGGGGCGAGGGTATGGGGCTGAGCATCCTCGAGTGGGCCACCGCCCTGCTGTACAACGGCCACGGCCGCTACGACGAGGCGCTCGCCGCCGCCCAGCGAGGCTGCGAACACGACGATGCCGCGCTCTTCGCGTGGACCCTCGTGGAGCTGATCGAGGCAGGCGTGCGCAGCGCCGCGACGGACGCGACCGCCGCCGCGCTCGACCGCCTCAGCGAGCGCACGCAGGCCAGCGGCACCGATTGGGCGCTCGGCATCGAGGCCGGCTCACGCGCGCTGCTGAGCGACAGCCGAGCTGCGGAGCCCCTCTACCGCGAAGCGGTCGAGCGGCTCGCGCGCACCCGCGGCGTGGTCCACCTCGCCCGCACCCAGCTGCTCTACGGCGAGTGGCTGCGTCGCGAGAACCGGCGCGTCGACGCGCGCGAGCAGCTCCGAGCCGCCTACGACCGCTTCAGCCGGATCGGGCGCCGAGGCCTTCGCCGAGCGCGCCCGCCGCGAGCTGCTGGCCACCGGAGAGACCGCCCGCAGGCGCACGGTCGAGACGCGCGACGATCCTCACGCCCCAGGAGGCGCAGATCGCCCGGCTGGCCAGCGACGGGCAGACGAACCCGGAGATCGGCGCCAAGCTGTTCATCAGCCCGCGCACCGTCGAGTACCACCTGCGCAAGGTGTTCACCAAGCTCGACATCAGCTCCCGCAAGGAGCTGAGCGGCGCGCTGGCCGGAATTCCCGACCCCGGCGGTGTCACCACTCGCTAGCGCTCCCCGGTCCTTGCCGTAGCGCGCGGGGGCGACGACGTGCCTGCCTGTGGGCCTGGTCGTCCATGTAGGCGGCCGCCGCACCAGCGCCCACGAGGACGAGCAGGATGAGGCTGACGATGGCCAGCGGGCCGCGCGGCCGCAGCCCCCTGACGAGCCGGCGACGATTGTGGACCGTGGTGCTCACCTCCTTCAGAGGGCGAGGTCGCACGACGCGGTCGAGTACCTGCCGCGTCGGGAGTGCGTGCGTTGTCACGGATCGGGGCGCCATCCGGTCCTTGGCTGCGAGCGCGCAGCCGGGCGATCCCGGCGACCGCGCCGATTCGGCCTCTGCCCGCATCCGACCGAAAGGGTTCCGCATGTCCACCATCGTCCTCATCCACGGCCTCTGGCTCACCCCGCGCAGCTGGGAGGGCTGGAAGGCGCGCTTCGAGGAGCGCGGACACGAGGTCCTCACGCCGGCCTGGCCGCGCATGGAGGGCGAGGTCGGGGCCCTCCGCCGCGACCCGTCCGTCATGAACGGGCTCGGCCTCGCCGAGGTCGTCGACCACTACGACCGGATCATCCGTGGGCTCGACACCCCGCCGGTGATCATGGGGCACTCCACCGGCGGCCTGCTGACCGAACTCCTGCTCGACCGCGGCCTTGGTGCGGCCGGGGTCGGCCTGTCGCCGGCACCGGTGAAGGGCGTGCTGCGCCTGCCGCCGGCCTTGCTTCGCAGCGTCTTCCCGGGGCTCCGCAACCCGGCGAACCGAAAGAAGACCATCCCGCTGACGCCCAAGCAGTTCCGCTACTCCTTCACCAACACCATGAACGACGCGGACGCCGAGGCGGCCTATGCGCGCTACTACGTTCCCGCCCCCGGCCGGGTGGTCTTCCAGGCGGCGTTCGCCAACCTCAATCCGCACGCCGTCACCAAGGTCGACTTCCACAAGGACGACCGCCCGCCGCTCCTCGTGATCGGCAACGACCAGGACCACACGATCCCGGCGTCGGTGAGCAAAGAGGCCGCGACGCGCCTCGGCAAGTCGAGGGCCGTGGTCGACTACAAGGAGTTCGCGGGACGCCCCCACTTCACGGCCGGCGCACCCGGCTGGGAAGCGGTCGCCGACTACGCGCTCGAATGGGCGAACCGCCACACGGGCGCGCCGGCCAGGTTGGAGGAGCTAGCGGCCCATGCTCACTCCTGAAGCGAGGCGAGCTGCTCCTCGAAGCGAGCGACAGCGTTGCGGTACAGCAGATGTCCCCAGCTCACCCGGGCCACGCCCATCCCGGCCAGCTCTGCGAGCGACGGCGCCTGCGGCAGGCGTACGACGTTCACCGGGCCGCGCACCTCCGACATGAAGCGGCGCAGCGCATCCGTCTCCCACAGGGTGATCGGGTACACGCAGTCGACGCCGGCCTCGAGGTAGGCATTCGCGCGCCGCAGCGCTTCGGGAACGAGCTCCTCCTGGGTCCCGGCGCCGGCACCGGCGAGGAAGGGACCGAGGAAGACGTCCACCCGGGCGTTGATCACGAGCCGGTAGCCGTCCGCCGACGCGGCCTGGCGAACCGCCCCGAGCCAGTCCGCGTGCCGGTCGGGATCGCGGAGGCTGCCGGCGGCGTGGTCGGTGTCCTCGAGATTGCAGCCGGCGGCCCCGGCGCTCTGCAGCGCAGCGACCAGCTCGGCGGGCTCCATCCCGTAGCCGGCCTCGGCGTCGACCGTCACGGGCACCTCGACGCCGCTGGCGATCCGCGCCGCCGCGGCGAGCATCTCGTCGCCCGGCGCACCCTCGTGGTCCTCGTACCCCAGCGTCGCGGCCACGCCCGCGCTGGTAGTCGCGACCACGGGAAACCCGGCCGCGACCACGGCTCTCGCCGTGGCAACGTCCCAGGCGTTCGGGAGCAGGAGGGGGGCGCCGGGGCGGTGCAGCGCCCGCAGCAGGTCGCACTGGCTCTGGAGGTCTGCTGCCTGTGAGGCGGTCATGTCACGAATCTACGCCGCCTCCGGGAAGCACGGCAGAGAGCTCTCATTGCTGCGGATGCCACCCGGCGGCCCGGGTGAAGCGCTCGGCTGAGACACGGCCCCCGTCACGGCAGACGTTGTAGATGCCGCTGGGCAGCGACAGCGCCGAAAGGAGCGCGCGCCCGGCATCGGAGACGTGCAGCGTGGCACCGAAGTCGCCCATCGGCTCGTCGTACCAGGTGCCCGGGCCGTCGAGCAGCCCCAGTCGCAGGACGACACCGCGTCCGCCCGCGTGGGCGAAGCGCTCAGCCTGCTGCTCGGCGACGAGCGCGGAGCGCAGGATCGGCAGGACCTCGCGGACGGGCGTGTCCTCGGACACCGAGCAGTTCGGCGGGTAGACGAACGTGACGGTGGGCTGGACGTAGACCGCCACCCCGGCCGCAATCGCCGCGTCGACGAGGATCCTCGATGCTTCTGCGCGAAGCCGATCGTTCTCGCGCCACGCGTCCGGATCGGAGACCTGCTCGAGCGTGCGGATCCGGGTCGCCAGGTGCAGGACGGCATCGACTTCGCGCACGGCGTCGGCGACCGCGGAGGGGTCGAAGAGGTCGAGCTCCTCGTGCCCGGGCATCGCGAACTCATGGCCCGCGCCCTCCGCGAAGGGCGCCAGCGCGCGGCCGAGCACGCCGGTTCCCCCGGTGACCAGCAGCCGCATCGTCGACCGCTTCAGAGAATCGAGGCTTGGTCTGGATCGGGCCTGCGTGCTCACAGCCTCACACCTAGCGGGATTGTGCCAAATTCGACGGCCGCGGGACTTCGCCGTGTCCGCCCGACCAGCTCGCCCGCGCGGGCGGCCCAGCTGGTCGGGGATCGCCTCTTGGCGGATGCGTTCGGCACGCGTCACTTGCGCGCCGTCGAGCCGGGCACGAGCGGCGCGTACGGCGAGGGGCCTGTGTGGCGAATCGGGGTGACCTTGGGGGTCAGCATCGTGCGAGCAGCCTGCTCCTCCCGCGCGCTCCTCGCGTCAGGGAGGCACCCCAGGCCATGCCCCAGTCTCGACCTCCGCACGCTGGCTGGGCCCTCGGCCTGTCACGACTCGCGCCGCTCTCCGGTCTTGGCTGGTGCACAGCCGGTCGGCGCCAACGGCGCGACTCGGATCACACCACCGAAAGGGACCTCCTCATGCCACCCACGATCGTTCTCGTCCATGGCGCGTTCGCCGAGTCGGCGAGCTGGGACCGCGTCATCGACCCGCTGCAGAGCGCGGGGCACCCCGTGATCGCGGCCGCCAATCCCCTGCGGGGGCTCGCCTCCGACGCCGCCGCCGTCAGCGACCTGGTCCGCACGATCGACGGGCCGGTCGTGCTCGTCGCGCACTCCTACGGCGGCGCCGTGATCTCGAACGTCGACGCCGACGCCGGCGACATCGTCGGGCTCGTCTACGCCAACGGCTTCGCGCCTGAGCCCGGTGAGAACTGCTTCCAGCTCGCGGCCATGTTCCCGGGCAGCCTGCTCGGTGAGGAGACGGCGCGGCCGGTCCCGCGAAGCGACGGCACGACCGACCTCTACATCGCTCCGGACCCCTTCAACGACATCTTCTGCCAGGACGTCCCCGCGCCGCAGGCCGCACTGATGGCTGCGACGCAGCGCCCTGCCACCCAGGAGGCGCTCGTCGAACCGTCAGGCGAGCGTCCGCTGTGGAAGCACGTGCCGTCATGGTTCCTGATCGGCGAGGAGGACCGCATCATCCCCGCCGCCCTGCAGCACTACATGGCCAAGCGCGCCGGCGCGCGGCGCACCATAGAGGTCCCGGGCGCCTCGCACGCGATCACCGTCGCGCATCCCGCCGCCACCGCCCACCTGATCCTCGAGGCCGCGGCGCTGCACGTGGCCGCCTGACCCAGATCACGATCCCGAATACGACCCGTGCCGCCGTCGCGCAGGCCATCCGCATCCTGCGCGACGCGCTGCACATCGACTGACCCCAGCCCGACTGGCGACAAGTGCTGACGACGAACCCCCAGTCCCTGTCCAGGATGGCGCAGCCACGGCCCGCAAGCCGTCATCTGCGCCCGCGTGGCGAGGGCGCGACGCAGCCGATCACCACCGTCGAGCTGTTCTTCGACCTCGTCTACGTCTTCGCGGTAACGCAGCTCTCCCACCTCATCCTCGGCAACCTCACCGTCGGTGGCGTGACGCGAGCGGCCTTCCTGCTGCTCATCGTCTGGTGGGCGTGGATCTACACAACGTGGATGGCCAACTGGTTCGACCCGACTTCGCCGGGGGTGCAAACGGTGCTCACCGGGGTGATGCTCGCGAGCCTGCTCATGGCCGCCGCGCTGCCCGAGGCGTTCGGCGACCGCGGTGTGCTGTTCGCGGTGAGCTACGTCGCGCTGCAGGTCGGGCGCAACGTGGCGGCGGCGTCACTGCTCGCGCGCGATCATCCACTGCGCGACGTTTTCGAGCGGCTGGTCGGGTGGAGCGCCGTGTCGGGCGCGCTGTGGTTGCTCGGATCCGCGCTGGATGGCGACGCGCGGCTGCTGCTGTGGATCCCCGCGGTGGTGTTCGACCTCGCGGCGCCGGTCGCGGGCTACTGGCTGCCCGGTCGCAGCCGCGCGGCGACCACGGACTACGACATCGAGGGAGGCCACTTCGCCGAGCGCTGCCAGGGCTTCATCATCATCGCCCTGGGCGAGTCGATCGTCGTCACCGGCGCAACGGCGGCCGACGCCGGGCTGACCTCCAGCGTCGTCGTCTCCCTCACCGTCGCCTTCCTGGAGACCGCAGCCTTGTGGTGGCTGTACTTCGGCGTGACGGCGGAGCACTCGCGCGCCGTGATGCGCACGTGCGACGACCCGGGGCGCCTCGCCCGTGACGCCTACACCTACCTGCACCTACCGATCATCGCCGGGATCATCGGCGCGGCCGTCGGCGACGACCTGCTGATCGCCGACCCCCAGCACCCGCTGCACGGCGTCGGACTGGCGATGGTGCTCGGTGGTCCCGCGTTGTACCTCCTCGGCGAAAGCCTGTTTCGCTGGCGCATGACCCGGACCGCGAACACCAAGCGACTCGCTGTCGCAGCGGTGCTCGTGCTGCTGGCGCCGGTCGGCGGCCACGTGAGTGCGCTGATGCTCAGCGCGATCGTGGCCGCGCTGCTGACCGCCGTCGCGCTGTGGGAGCTGCGAGCGCCCCACGCGATGGCGCCCGCGCGCACCGCCTAGCGCAATCAGCGATCCGCGGGCCGGGGAATGCTCGGGCCGAGCGGGTCGAGCGCCAGCGCACGGGTGGCCGCGAGCCGGGCCGGCCGCACAGTGATCGGGCTGAGCGGGTCGAGCGCCAGCGGCGACGTCGGCGCCCACAACGCGGCGTGGGGCAACGGCCTCGCGATGACGTGTTCGCTGCTGATGGTTTCGATGGTGTCCATGTCTAGTAGCCAGAGACCGGACAGCGGCGCGCGTCGTGACAGGACCCCGTCCAGCCGTCGCAGGGCGACCGGTGTGTCACAACTGGCGCCTCTGCCCGGTCCTCGCTGGTGCAGCACCGATCACGCCACACGGCGCGACCCGGATCACACAAGCGAAAGGCACGACATGAAGATCGTCGTCATCGGCGGCACCGGCCTCATCGGATCGAAGCTCGTAGCCAAGCTCGACGAGCACGGCCACGAGGCGGTCGCGGCGTCGCCCAACACGGGCGTCGACACGCTCACCGGCGAGGGACTGGCCGAGGCCGTGGCGGGCGCGTCGGTAGTCGTCGACGTGTCGAACTCTCCCTCGTTCGAGGACGCCGCGGTGCTCGAGTTCTTCGACACGTCGACCCGCAACCTGCTGGCGGCGGAAGCGGCCGCCGGTGTGGGGCATCACGTTGCGCTGTCGGTGGTGGGAACCGAGCGCCTGACCCAGAGCGGCTACTTCCGCGCGAAGCTCGCGCAGGAGAAGCTGATCGAGGACTCCGCGCTCCCGTACTCGATTGTCCACGCGACGCAGTTCTTCGAGTTCCTGGACCGCATCGCCGCGGACGCCACCGACGGCAACGCGGCCCGGCTGCCGCCCGCGCTCATCCAGCCCATGGCGGCCGACGACGTCGCCAGTGCGCTCGGCCGGATCACCGTCGGCTCGCCGGTGAACGGCATCGTCGAGATCGCGGGACCCGACCAGTTCCGCCTCGACGAGCTCATTCGCGGACGCCTCAGCGCAATCGGGGATCCCCGCGAGGTCATCGCCGATCCGAACGCGGCCTACTTCGGGATCACGCCCGGCGAGCGGACCCTCCTCCCCGGCGGCGATGCGCACATTGCCGAGACCCGCTACGAGGACTGGCTGAGCCAGCCCACCCCCGCCTAGACGCGTCATGACCGACAGCAACGCGACGGCCCAGGTCCACGTGAGCGTCGTCAGCCCCGAAGAGGCCTACAACGGCAACGCCGAGTTCTGGTGCGGCAACGAGCTGATGGCGGTGACGGTCCTCAACGAGGGGCAGCTTCAGTTGAGCATCGAGCCGCGCGCCGACGGCTCGCCGTGGCTGGTCGATACGACAAGCCTCGCGCTCGGCCTCGCCGAGGCGACGCGACAGCTGGCGGCGTACTGACCGCCGACGACGTCAAGAGCACTGGTCGGAGTCAGCAGCGCCACCGACCAGGGCGTGACAGCTCTGGGCAGGGACGTCTGGGGCCTATCCGGCCGGACCGGGAGAGCGCCCGCATGCGGCTCGAAGCGCGTCGAGCGTCGCCCCGGCGAACGCGGCCAGTTCGCGGATGTTGTTGGCATCCTCCTCGGTGGAGTCCGCGCCGCCGGCCTTGTCGGAGAGTTGAAGCAGACCGTACGACCGCGCGTCCGCCGAGCACACCGGGGTGGCAAGCCAGCCGCTCAACGGCGGGTGTTTGTCAGCCTGGGTCCCGAAAGGCTCGCCACGCCGGATGAGCCTCGACCTCGTCCTGAGTCAGCCGCACGACTTCGCCGGGCGCCAGCGCCACGCCGTGCAAGCCGAACCCGCGGGGATCGACGCGGTAGTCGCGCCAGCGCTCATAAGCCTTCGGACAAGTTGAAGAACTTGCGCACGGCCTCGCCGTCACCGTCGAGATCCACCTTCAGTGCCGCCTGCTCGGCACCGGTGAGCGCCGCGTGCGAGGTGGCACGTGCGATGAAGGAGATCGTCGATGCGGCTCGCAAGCGCCGGCTCGTCCGAGATCGCTGGAGCGATCTCGGTTCCTACTTCGCCAACATGAGCCACGTCCCGACGATACGCGCGCGCCGTTTGCGTTTCACAAGTTACCCCGATGCACTCCCAGCCCGACGCGGAGTGAGCTGGAAGGCAGGGAAGCCCTAGCTGGTGCACGTTCTTCGAAGCGGCTGAAGCGACTCGAACCTCGACCTTCTGCATGCAAGCAGACGGGTAGCGCTCGGTTCAGGCACTTTCGACGAAACCGAGCAGCGACCGGACCGCCGCTGGATGCGCTCTAGATCTCGTGGGCATGCTTGCGCGCGTTGCGGTAGCCGAGGTCTCGTTGAGCGCGTTGCAGGTCGTGGTGGGCGCGTTGCCAGTGCGCGCGCTCGCGCTGGTCGCTCGGCGCTGACCCGAGTGCGTGGTGGGTGTCCGTGATGGCGTGGTCAAAGCGGTACGCCTCGATGCGTGTGGCGGCTTGCTGCCAGGTGCGGCGGGCGCGCGGCTGGTTGGGGAGAGCGCCCAGCGTTTCCGTGAGGTAGGGCGCTGGTCGCTCGAGCGCGACGCGGAGGTCCTCGCGGCGGCGGCTCGATAGCTGGGCGTTGAGCTCGGCGGCGCGCTCGCGGAGCACGCGGCGTTCGGTCTCCCATGCCGCGCGGTCGGGAACGCTGCTTGCAAGGTTGCGCTCACGCTCGACGGCCGCCGCGATCTCCTCCTCGGCGAGCTTGAGGCGTTGGCGCTCCAGCGAGCGTTCGGCGGAGTCCGCGGCGCGCCGGCGCAGCACACCCCGCGCGGGTTGCTCCAGCTCAGTGATGTGTGCGTGCGCTTCGTCAGCGACGCGCTGTGCCTCGGCCCGGGCGCTGCGGGCGGCGTACAGCTGGTCGGCGAGGTGGTCGGGGTAGCGGCCGATGCGCTCGCGAACGTCGGCGAGTTCGGCCTGTAGCTCAGCCACGGACGGGCGTGTGACGGCGGGCGGCCGGGCGTGGGCGCGCTCGGCGTCGACGCGCTCCAGCGCGAGGTCCTCGTCGTCCCGTTGACGCATGGCCGCCGCGAGGCGCTCGAGTGGCGTTCGCTCGTCGCCCGGGCCGCGAGCGTGGCCGGGGGCGATCTCGACGCGGTCGAGCTCGCGCTCTGTCTCGGTGTCGGTGATGAACAGCTCGGTTGGTTCTCGCGCGCGCGAGAGGGCGCTGTAGGACCAGTTGCGAGTGAAGTCCTCGGGGCGCCCGACGACGCCTGCCCACTCCACGGTTCCTCCCTGGATGGTGTGCGCGGTGAGCGCGTAGGCGTGCTGCAGATGCTCGGCCACGTAGGAGGCATCGAGGTGGCGTTGGGCGCCGCCGTCGGTGCGCACGACGAGGTCCTTCGCGATTGGGTCGACCGCGATCACCGTGCCACGCATACCGTTATCAACATCCCGCTCCCGATCGTTGCGACGCGCAACGACGCGGTCACCGACGGCGAACTCGTCTCCACCGATATGGACGCTCTCGCCAAGCCGACCGCCGTGCTTCAGTTCGGCGCGGATGAGCGCGTTGAGGCGCTCGCGGCGCTGGTTGTCACGGACGACCAGGATGGCCTGCCCCCACGGAGATTCGGCTTGTCGCGAACTCCACGCCGCGATCGCAGCGCGTTCGCCCGCGCGTGCGTTCTGGACGTCGCGTTCGATGACCTGTAGCTGCCCGCACCTCTTCTTCTCGGTGATGTAGTCGGTCGGGTCGCCGCGGCGCACCTGGGCCAACAGCTGGCGCTCGCGCGGATCGCGCTGGCGCATCACCTCGCGCAGCTCGTGCGATCCCAGCCGCCGGGTCAGCGATCCCAGCCAGCCGCCCGCCTGGACGCTCGAGAGCTGCCCGGAGTCGCCGATCGCGATGACCTTCACGTTGGCGGCATGGGCGTGCGTCATGACGCGGGCGGTCTCGCGGGTGCTCGCCATCCCAGCCTCGTCGATGATCAGCACCGCCCGATCCGACCCGAAACCGCGGTGGTCGGCGTCGAGGTCGAACGCCAGACGCGTCAGCGTCCACGCCTGGCCAATGCCGGCCTGTTCGGTGAGCTCCCGCACGGCTCGCCCGGTCGGCGCCGCCCCGAGGACGCGAAAGCCGCCGGCCGTGTAGGCCCGGGCGAGCAGGCCGGCGGTGAACGTCTTGCCGGTCCCCGCCAGCGCCTCGACCGTCTCCACGCCGTAACCGCTCGAAGTCAGGCCACGGATCACCCGAGCCTGCTCGGCTGTCGGAGCGTGCGCCGCGCTGGCCAGCACCCCATCGACCAGCGCCGAGTCGAGTCTTCCCGCGCCTTCGCCGCGACGTGCCCGCGCGCCGACCACGATCGCTTGCTCGTGGGCGAGCAGGTCGCTCGTCGTGAACCGACGCTCAGCAGGGTCGGCGGCACGATGCACGTCGTTGCGAGAGAGGAACTCCGCCGCAGCGCCCTCGACCGCCTCCGCCGAGGCCCCCTGCCTGTGCGCGGCCGCCCACGCCATCACCGCCTCACGTTTCGCGAACGTGTTCTGGCGCTCGGTCAGCCCACCCGCTCCAGCCAGCTCCCCGCTCACCCGCCGCGGATCGGGAACCTCAGGTGCCCTGGCCGGCCCACGCGCCAAGGCGTCGAGCTCACGGGCACCGAGGCCATGCTCGGCCGCCCGCGCGCGCACCACGTCACGCCACGGCGCGGTATCGACCCCGTAGCGCTTGCGACCACGCGTAGCGTGAGCGATCGCCTCACGCCCACCATCCCCTACCTCGACGCCTGCTGCCACTAGCTCGCGCTCGCGCTCCTCGATCTGGCGCCGGCGCGTAGAGAACTCGCGTAGCACCGCCGGCGATAGCTGCTCGATCTCGGCCATCCCGTTGCGCACCGGGCCCCACCGCACCCACGGGAGCCGTTCACGGACGGCGGCCCGCAGGTGGGCCTGGTAGAGGAAGCCGGCCGCCTTGGCGTGCTGATAGATCTGGGTGGCATCAAGCGCCGTCCAACGTCCATCTGCGCCGCAGGCCATGTTCGCCGCCACCACATGCGTGTGCAGCTGGGGATCCTCCGCGCGGCTCATCCGGTGGCGATAGGCGGCCGTCACGAATCCCACCCCGGCCTCGCGGTGCACGCCGCCGCGGCCGCGACGTACCCGACACGCCTCACGCTCTAGATAGCCCAGCCCCGCGTCGACCGCTGATTCGTGCGCGTCGACCAGCGCCCGCGCCAGCGCCGGCTCGCCGACCGCGAACAGCACGCTCACCGACTTCGGCGCCGAGAACGTCAGGTCAAAGGCCGCCACCTTCGAACGACCGCCCACGCGCTTCAGGCGCTCACCGGTGCCCGGGTCACGACCCTCCATCAGCGCCAAGAACCCGTCGTCATCCACGCGGCCGCCGAGCCGGAGGGTCTCCGCTCCGGCCCCGGTCCACCGGCCCGGCGACTCACCACGGCCGGAGTAGTAGTCATCGCGGCCCTGCGCGACCTGGCGCTCGTAGTAACGCGACTGCTCGACCGTCAACTTGCCGATCGACAACACCGCCGCGCGCCTTCCTAGGGTCCGCCGCCCCGACATACCGCGGGCACCTCGGCGTCGCTGGAGGGCCTTAACAGCCTCATACGCCTACAAACTACCGCTAACGCATCCGTTGGTGCAAATGTGTGGGGCGCCTTTTGACGCTTCTGAACGCGCAGGCGTCGCGGGTTGCGGCAAGGACTGGAGACTGACCATGTGGCGTGCCGGGATCGGGGAGCAACTTGCACTCGGGGAGGGCGGTCGGGTGCCCTAACGGGGGTCTTCAGGCTGGAACTAGAGCGAGTGCTCAGAACGACTCGAGCACCGCTATCCGGTTGGCGCGTGTCGCGCCGCCGCGACTTCAGGAAGCGGTCGGTATGGTCCGGACGGCGATCGGGACCGGCGTCTGTACGGGCACCTGAAGAGCCTGGCGGACCTCCTCGTAGATCGGCAGGCCGACCGCCGCGGGGACCTCAAGCGTGGCGATCAGCGCGTAAGGCACGGGCTCGTCGAGGGCACCGGCGTCTGCGCGGCACGACACCGCCAGCTCGATGGTCGCACCGCGGGCATAGGGCACCGCGCGTGCGCCTTCGAGCACGTTGTGCTGCAGGGTGCCGCGCCGCGTGCCGTTGAGGTCGACGTCCAGACGCTGGTTGGTGAGTTCGACGCCGGTGGGCAACACCGCTAGCGCCGCACGACGGTACGCGCGGTGTTGCGGATTGACGGGCGTGAGCCACGCCAGCGTGAGCGTCAGGCGGCGACGCACGGCCTGCGCCGCGAGGCTCGGCGGCAGCGGGAATCGGAAAGTGTGGGACTGATCGGTGGCGATCGTGCCAGCGGCGAGCGCTGTGACGCGGTGGTCGTCGCAGCGAAGCGCGTCCGAGGGATGGGCCAGGCCGTAGCCGATCAGACGGGCCACCGCATCGCGCGTTCGGCGCCCGAGGACCTCGTCAGACGCCTCGTCGATGAAAGGCACCGCGGTCGCCCAGCGGGCCGCGTGTGCGAGCGCCGCCTTCACCAGCACGGCGTCGAAGCCGTCGGCAACCTGATCGCCGTGTCGTGCACGCAGGTCGTCGAGGGCGTCGAGGAGTTGGCCGGCGTGCCGGCCTCCAAACGCGGTGGCGACGCTCGTGCCGGTCGCGTGCACGGTGGCGTCGGTCTGGCCGCCCTGGATCGGTGGCGAGGCCATGCGGACGCCCGGCCCACGCCGAACGATCGGCACCGACAGGGCCCGTCGCCCGTCGCCATCCGCTGGCTCGAGGCGGACGAGCTGGCGCCCGCCGGGCAGCAGGATGTCCGGCTTGATGCTGCGCCGCACGCCGGCGCCGTTGGCAGTGACAACGTTGGGCAGATCGCCCGTCACCATCGGCTCGAGGCGGTCGTCCGTGTGGGCGGGCGAGGCGTCGGTATGCGCGGCTCCAACCGTGACGGCGTTTACGGATTCGCCTGGCGAGAGGATGCGGCGCAGGCCCGTGGCCCGCTGCATCTCGCACAGGACCTCGTGCTGAAACTCCTGCGGGTCGTCGAGGTCGAGGTCACCAGGGATCTCGAACACGGTGAGATGGTTGCCGGCGGAGACGATGAAGAGCGCTCGATGCTTGAAGGCGAGCCAATCCAGTAACCGCGCGAGCGGGCTGATGAACCGGTCGAATTGCTCCACCTTGTCGCCGACGGCCAACACGATGACCTTGACGTCGGGGGCGACCGGTCGCTCTCCGCCGAACAACCTTTCGACCGCGCCGTTGATGACGTCGACGGGGAGGCGATCCCGCGGCAACTCCTCGGGAACGTCGTGCACCCAGGTCGGGCCTGGCGCCAAGATCGGCCGCACGTAGAGCGGCCGCGATGCCGGAGTCGCCGGGTCGTTGAGGTCGCCGTGCAGGACCACCGACGCCATACCCGTCCCGTGGCGGCGCTGTGCAACTGGAATGGTCGCGTCCCAGCCGTCGGGGTCATCAACGACGAGGCGGCCGGCAAGGGCGGCATGACCGGTGAAGGGCAGGCCGTCGAGCAGGGCGATCCTCGGTGCGCCGGTGGGGGTCGGCGCATCGGGCAGGCTCCGTTCGTCCGACGGCTGCTGTTCCTCGCCGGGCGGGGGCGCGACTATCTGCCCGACCGCATGGAAGAACCGGACATTGTCCGTTCGGAGCCAGCGGACCTCATGCCGGGCGACCGCGTCGAGCAGGTGGCGGGCAGGGACGCGGGCCAGCACGCCGTGGTAGTCGATCTCCTCGATGACCTGCTGGTCGATGATGTTGCCCCCGACCGGCGCGAGATCTTCCCTCAGGGCGGTGATCGCGGTCCCGCGCCGCGCCTGTTCCCCGCGCAACCAGAGCTCTGCTTCGAACTCGACCAGCTCGGCATCCAGGCCAGCCAGGTCCGCGCTCCAGGCGGCGAGCGCCCCCGTGCGCTCGAGCCGGTCCCGGTCGTCCCATCTGCGGACGTCGCGCAGGCGGGCGAAGAGGTCTCGGAACGGCGTGAGCCCATGCGGGAACGGGTCGCCGCGCTTGAAGCGCTCCCAAAGCTCAAGCAGCTGCTGCCAGGCGACCGCGTCGCTGGCGACGAGAAAGAGCTGGCGGGTGTACGCGTGGCGCCTGCCATCGCGGCCCACCGCAGCGAAGTCCGCATCCGGGTCGAGCTTCTCCTCGGCCTCTTCCGCCAGAAATTCCAGGCCGGGGATACGACGGACCGCCTTTGCAAAGTCCCCTAACTCGCCGGCGATCTCGAGCACGATGACCTGCTCGGGTGGCAGCGCCGCTGGATCGGCGGGCGTCGCGAGCCGCCCCTGAAGGAAGGCGTCGGTGAGGCGCTGTAACCGGGGGGCGAGGCGCGCCTCCTGCGTTGGGGCACCCGGGCCTTCCAGCCGCGGGCGCGGGGACGCGCGGGTGACGCGCCGCCCGACAACCGGCGCTCCCAGCGGGAGCGCCGGAAGCTCAGGCATGCGCCTCCAGCGCGCAGACGTCGCGCCACCGTGCGAGGCGCTCGGGCAGCAGGCGCTTCAGCGGAGTGCCGGGCGCAAGGACCTGCCGGCGGCGGATGTCATCGGTGAGGTCTTGGAGCTGCGAGAAGCTGGCGCCGGCCGATCTCTTGGAAAGCGTCTCGGCCGACATGCCTGCCGGCTCGCCGAGATCGGTCAGCAGGCGCTCGAACCAGGCGATGCGGGCAACCGGGCTCGGAAGCGGGAGCTCCAGCCGAATCTGAAACCGCCGATGGACGGCGCGGTCAAGCAACTCAGGGTGGTTGGACGCCGCGATGAAGACGGCGTGGCTCGGCAGCGCGTCGACCTGGAGCAGCAGCGAACTGACGACGCGCTTGATCTCGCCAGTCTCGTGCAGATCGCCACGCTCCTTGGCCAGCGCGTCGAACTCGTCGAAGAACAGGACGCAGCGCCGGGTACGGGCGAACTCGAACACGGCGGCTAGACGGGATGCCGTCTCGCCCAGGAAGCTGCCGATTACCTCCTCGTAGCGCAGCACAACCATGGGAAGCAGCAGCGCTTCTGCGACGGCCTCGGCTAGCGAGGTCTTGCCGTTGCCCGGAGGTCCGAGCAGTAGTAGGCGATGTCGTGGCTCGAGGCCGTGCGCGCGGAGTACCTCGGTGCGCTGCTGCTCCTCGACCAATTCACCGATGGCCTGCCGGACGACGTCGGGCAAGACCAGCTCGCCAAGCGTGCGACGGGGAACCAGCACGGAGAAGCCGGCCGGCGTAGCGGCCGACGGTTCGCCTGCCACGTGGAGCGCCGGCGCGGCGTGCAGCGCCTCCTCAAGACGCTCGGCGAGCAGATGGTGCTGCTTGACGCGCTCCTCGGCGACCATCGACTCGACCGTGCGGCGCACGCTGTCGTCATCGCGCTCCTTGGCGGCGCGAACGAGGTGGACGAGTAGATCGGCGCGGGCCATTGGCTAAGCATGACGCGTGCAGCGGCTGCACGGGTGCCTCTCCGAGAGCCACTCGCAACGATCGCGTCGCGGCCCGGATCGGGTGGCGGTCGCAGCCCGGGCCACGGCGCTGTCCTCGTGGCCGAAACGGGCGAGGGAAGGACGGAATTAGCGAGATTTGACGAATCGAGGGGTCACGGTCAGACCTGCCTCTTTGCAGGGCTTTCCGCGCGCCTGGGTTCAATCGGGCTCGTCTGAAAATCGTGGTGTCCCCGGTTCGAGTGCCGACTCGCCACCATTCGATTGCCGTCAGGTGAGCCGGGCTCGAGCGATGCTCAACGCCGCATGGTCAGTCCTCTGAGGGAGCCGGTGACCGGTCTCTGAGGTACCCCGTCGGTGATGCCCAGGCGAATGCATCGAACCACGACTCCACCCGCTGGTCGGCGACGCCCAGTTGCTGATTCAACGGGTCGTGACCTGCGAGCGCCGCGTCTGCCGGCTCGACCATGTCGAACATGTTGAGGACGTCGTCGTCCTCAAAAAGCTCAAACAGCCCGCCCAGCTCTTCGCTCGCCGCTCGCGCCGCGTCGTCGTCGAGCTCCCCGGTCTCCCGCCGCAGCTCAAGCCAGCCTCGTGCCTCCTCGATCAGCCCGACCGCCATGATCTCCTCGGCGACGCACGCAGCTGGGGCTCCATCTGAGAGTCGAGCCATCAGAGCGATGGTGGCGGCGAAGAGGTCGACGGCGAGCCGCTCGTCAACTGCGGTCGTGAATGCGGGCGGAATCAACGCCCGTGCGTGGTCGACAGGATCGCCGTCTACCAGCGCGGCGCGGAACTCGTCGACAATGATCGTGCCGGCCGCAAGCAGCGCCTCGCGGGCATTGAGATCATCGATCACCCGCGGCAAGAAGCTGACGACGTCCTGCTCAACATCGCCGCGACGGGCCAAGAACTGGCGGCCCGCGGAGAGCAGCCTCGGCGCAAGCCCGTCGTCAAGCCCCGTCAACACCAGCCCGAGCGCCTCGAGCTGCTCCAGGTCCATCCGGATCGTCTCCTCCGGCACGTCGAACTCTCGGGCGAGTTCGGCGACATCCAGCACCATCTCCGATGCATCCGCCATCCCTGCTGCCTCCAACAGGCGCATGCGACCGCGATTGTCATCCTCGTCCCACATCTAGTCGGTTCTCCGGTTCCGAAGGAAGCTTTGCACCTTGCCACGGGTGAGTCGCTGTACACGCCAAGACGGGCACGTGCTCGTCGGATCTTCGTAGCTAGTGAGCCGGCTCGAGGATGTCGACGAAGACGATGTCGTGCGGCGGCACGGCGGTGCCGTCGCCGCTGAAGTTCCAGTGCGCGTCAGGGCCGACGGCGTCGCCGCGGATCGCAGCCTTGACGTACCAGCAGGCCGCCGCGAGCGCCTGGTCGATGTCGTCGGGCGGAGCAGCGAACTCGACGATGCATGATGTCGTTGCCCGCTCGTATCGGGCTCGAGGTCGATCTGCAGCTCGTTGCGCGCGGCGAAGATGATGTTCTCGACGGTCTCGGGGATCCGGAGAAACGGCGACGAGTGGTAGGTCTCGGGGTCGAGCAGCAGTCCGCGCACTAGGACCCCGTGCGGGCCGTCGTCCTTGGCGCCGATGTCGACCCGGGCCTTGTAGTTGAGGGCGTCGACCTTCCCAGTCTCGATAGCCCGGTGCAGCTCGGCGAACCGCGCGGGCCCGATCTCGGGCGCGAGCCGCCGAAGACGGTCCCACAGATCGTCCAGTACCGCGGTGAGCGGGAGGAGCCCCTGTTGAGAGAACTGTCGCGGATCGAACGTCCGGGTGCCGTGGAAGTAGTGGATGCGGCTGGGTGTATCCGCCTTTCTGCCGAGGTCCGCCGCGAGCGCCGGCACGATCAGGCGTGCCGGGTACGGAGCGTGCGTGTCGGCCAGCGCGGTCTCCGCGGCGCCCGGCAGCGCGGCTGCGAGGCGACTGGCAGAGACGCTGAAGAGTGCCGCCAGCGAGCGCAGCGCGACGAGCGGCCCGGAACAGCGGAGGATCGGCGCTGGGCGGGCCGACACGAGTGCGTCACCCTACGACGGCACGCCCGTTGCCGGCGCGACGCGCCAAGAGCTGCCCGAACGCGGCCCACGCTGTGCCGACCGCTTCCGCGGAGGCGTCCGATTGTGAGCGCGGGAGCGACCAAGTTCGCCTTAGGGTGCGCCAGAAAGTGCGCCAGAAAATCGCCCTGAATCGCTCACGAGCTTCCAAGCGACGAACAGCCGATCGTGCGCGCCTGAACGAACCCCCTGCAAATGCACAAGATCTTCCGAGTCGAGTAGCGCGCCCGAGAGGATTCGAACCTCTGACCTTCGGTTCCGTAGAACGCGGCTCACCCGCGGACGGCGGTGATGCGGCCCCGGGCGCGGTGACCCCGGGCCCACAGCACCGAACGAATCCCTCGTTTCCGGCGAACAGCCTCCGCGCAGCAAGTCGCGCTCCGCAGATATCGGCGCTAGCGTGACTTCACCACGCCGCTTTACTGCTCGCGGTTCTTCGGGCCTATGCGCCCAGCCATAGCTCGCCTCGCGCCAGCCCAGGCGGCACCCGACACCCTCAGAGCCGTTCGCGTCCAATGCCGGCGATATCTGCCGCCATGACCTTCGGTGCTCAGATCAGAGCATCCGCGCAGAATGCTGCTGACCAGACGCAAGGCGCGACGACACGATTCGCCCGTACTCGTGTCGACCGCTCTCCGTTGCCATGACTGCGATGAACCTGCCGGCAAGACGAATGCCTCGACTGTTCAGAAGCCACGCCCGTGTGTACCGTCAGCGTCGTGAGGCTGTTTCGCCGATACCCGGCGGCTACGAGCAGGACCGGCAAGGACTGAGCGATGGTCCCGGGGGGCGGCGGCCGGGCGGCAGCCCGGGGCTTTCGGTACCAGTACCTGCGCACGCTCGACGAGATGCTCGACCTGCTCGAGCAGGATTCCGACGTCGGCACGCGCGTACAGGTCGAAGGTCCCCCCGTTGCGCCGGATTCATCTCAGGACGGCGAGATCGTGGACTACGCAGTCCGGACGAGCGACGGCGCGGTCATCAAGATCGCGCAGGTCAGGTCGGTCGACGACCACGCGACGTCGCGAGCGATGTCGGCTCCCGCGGTGTTCTCGACCTTGCTCCGACTGGTCGGCGCCGGTGACAGCGCCAGCTACGAACTGCAGACGAACGCCCGGCTCACGAGCGGCGCCGAGCGTCTGGCCGCGATCCTCGAGGACGGGACTGCGCGCGACCTTCGTTCCGCGATCGTGACCGTGCTCGATGGAACCAGCGCCCAGGCCGACGCGGCGATGTTGTCGGACGAACAGCTGCGACGGTTGCGCAGCGCGCGGGTTCAGACAGACCGCCGCTCGCCGTCGGAGTTGCGCCAGCAGCTGCGACAGCGGCTGCGGAGGTATCGAGGGCAGATGCGAGACGGCGTGGGCTACGAGGCGGCCGGGCTGCTGACCGGCTATCTCCTCGACCAGATTTTCGGTGCCGCAGCCGACCCTGTGGCCGCCGAACTCTCGCTCGGCGAATTCCGGTCGCTGCTGATGACGCAGCCGATGGTTCTTGCCCAGGCGATCGGGCGGCGTTGGGGCACCTCGCTCGGCAAGGTCCCGTGGCTTCCTGAGATCGAACGCGTCGAAATGCACGAGGAGGTCAGGGCGGGGCTCGATCCGACACGGCTTCCGACGACGGTGCGCCGCGCCGCGATTCACGGTCCGTCGGGGCTCGGCAAGACAAGCCTCGCGGCGTCTTACGCGTTCGCCTGCAGCGACGTCTACGACTTCGTCTTCTGGATCGACGCCGAGACCGCGGACTCCATACGCATCTCGTTCTCTGAAGTCCTCGCAGCGACCGAGGGCGAGCATGGCCTGCAGGCGGACGCCGTTGCGGGGCCTCTCGCGGCGCCGATTACCGACGAGCGTCTGCGGTCGCGGGTGCATCACCTTCTGGCGGAATATCCCGGCGTCTGGCTGGTCGTCTTCGATGGCGCCCTCGATGAGCGAGTGATCGCCCGGTGGGTGCCTCCGGCCGGCCGCGGTCATGTTTTGGTGACCACCACGAACAGCGCCGGCTGGACTGAGTACAGGCGCGTTGAGGCCAAGCCGATGCTCCTGGCCGAGGCGCGATCGCTGCTTGCTCTGCGTCTGCAGACGAGCCCGGATGAGCCCGCGCTTGCGCAGCTCGCCGAGGCAGTCCATTGCTGGCCGCTGGCCCTCGAGATCGCGGCGGGATACCTGACGAGCTGCGGGCTGTCGGCGGCGGCGATTCCGCGCTATCTCGACGGTCTGCGCGCAAAGGCGCTCGACGACAACCTGTCTGTGCCGGCGAGCTACGCCCGCAACCGGACGCTCGTCGCCGCGCTGACGCTGTGCTTGGAGCGGCTCGAGAGTCAGGCCAACGCTGAGGACATGCTGGATCCCGTGCGGCTCGCGGTCGCCATGCTCGGCGTCGCGTCCTATCTCGGCTCCCGGCGGATCCCAGCCGACTTGCTCTTGGCGAGCGTGCTCTTCTCGCCTGAGGACAAGGCGCGCATGAGTCGCGGACCAGTCGAGATCGACGGTTTCCCAGTGTCGATCGAGCAGCTCGTGCGCTTGCTGCGATCCGAGTCGCTTGTCACGATCGATCGCGGGTCGTCGCTTGACTTGGCGCACGACGCGACCCCGATCCACGGCCGACCGCCGACCGGGCTGCGCCTGACGGTCTCGACCTACGAGGTCGTCCAAGATGTCGTGCGTGCGCTGGTGGCGGACAACGAGCCCGATCCCACCGCGTACGTGCTGTCGGCCGTCTACGCCGTTCAGGATTGGCTGGCCGCTTACAGAGACGCCGATCAATTCGACGGCATCGACACGATGGTGCCACACGCGCAGGCCGCGATCTTGCATGCGCGCGATCTCGGAGTCAGGTCGCCGCACGTTGCGCTCCTGCTGGGCAACCTGGCGAACGTGCGGATCGAAGCCGGCCGTCTCAACGACGCCTCCGAGTTGCTGGAGCAAGAGCTCGACATGCTGGCGGACCTCGGTCTCAGCGGCACCGTGATTGACGTCAAGACCCGCCAGGCGCTCGCCAACACGCTGTCGAATACTGGCGCCCCGCCCAACGAGGTCATCGACCACGTCGAGGCGTGCGTCGCGTCGCTGGACGCGCTCGGCACACGGAGTCGCGGCTTGGTAAATGAGATCGCGAATCTATTCGTGACGCTGCAAAGCGTGGCGTCCCGCGACGTCGAGGACGCGCGCCTACCAGGTCTTGCGTCTCGCCTCGCCGCCAAGCTCGCAGACACGACGGGGACAGGCCTCGGGCGAGACGACCTATCGGTGCAGAGCATGCTCGAGCTCAATCGCCTCGATCTCGAACTGGATGGTGACGAACGGGCGGTCGCCGCAGACGCGCGACGCATGCTTGACGAGCGGCGCCTCGCTCCAACATTCAGGTTGAAGGTCCAAGCAATCCTGGTCGAAGCGTTGTGCTGGATGGGCGATTGGGATGCCGCGAACGAGGCCCTCGAGGAGTTCGCACGACTGCTCGCCGCCTCCCCGCTTGGGGTCGGCGGCTCGATCGCCAACATCCTTAATGGGGCGAGCTCGGCCTTCGAGGCAGCGGTCAAGGCGGTCCATGCCGGGGCACCGAACGAACGCCGATACGCGCCGATCCGGTATCTGCGCCGAAGCCTTGGCGTGGTCGGACCGATCGCAAGCTCGCCGGGTTTCCCGGCGTTCGATCGAGCGCGATTCTGGCTGCTCACGGCAGCGCTCGCTATGGCGGACGGTGACGTGCTAGCCGCGCGCGATGCTCTCGCCGAGGTCGACGCTCGCGATTTCCAGCGCGGCCCGACCACCAAGAATGACGTCTACGAGACGCTTCTTGACTCGGTGGCTGCGTGGGTCCGCATGAAAGAGGACGCGGCATAAACGCGATGGCCGAGCGTTGACATCACTCACCCGCCATCGGTCGTGCAGCTCGGCTGCGCCATCTCGACAAGCGGCTCGAGTCACGACCGCGCGCGTGGCTATGCGATGCCCAGCGCGCCGCACCGCCGCCTGCGGCGATTGCGCTAGGTGTCGGAGCCCGCGCCAAGCCGGCCGGCCGGCCGGCCGCGCCATCTCGCGGTATTCGCCTTGGGTGCGTCAAGCCCCGCCGTCTGTCGTAGTGGGCAGGCTGCGATGAGTGTCTGGTTGGCGATCGCCGGCGCGGGCGTGGTGGCCGTTCCGATGCTCAACGTCGCCGTCCGCCGAGGTGGCATCGCGCGACTTCTTGCCGTGTGCACCGCCATCGCTGGTCTGAACGCCCTCGCCGTCTATGTCTGGCCCGGGCTCTCGTTCTCGGCTGATCGCAGCAGCGCGGTGGCGCTGGCGGTCGCCCAAGCGGTGGCGACGCTCCTTGCGCTCAGCCTTGCCGCCGCGTTCGTGCTCGTGCAAGTGCTGTCGCGATACACGCGCAGCGTCCGGCGCGACGTGCTAGGCCGCGTGACGATCATCTACGCGCTCATCCTCGTGGTCGCCGGCATCCTCTACCCCCTCTGGGTTGCGCTCGAGCCGTCGCCATCCCGGACACGATTCCTCGTATTCAGCGCCAGCACGATCTTCCTTTCGCTGCTTCCGTTCCTGCAATGGTTAACGCACCGTCTGCGACCCACGTGGGCGATCGAGGAGATCGAGCGCTTCGCGTCGCGCGCGGCACGCCACGGCCGAGCGGGCGACTACGCCACAGGGCTCGATGACCTCGCAGCGATCGTCTTCCAGGAGCCCGCACCTGACTCCGCCGTCGTGACGCTCGCGCACCGCTGCCTCACGTTCCTCGCCGTCGCAGGCGTGCACCAGTGGCCCGCGATGCAAGGCGCGGTCCTGCGAGCTTTGACCACCCTTGTCAGCTATGCCCGCGAGCAGCCCGAGAACGGACGCGGGCTCTCGCTGACGACGCGAACCCTGATGGAGACCGCCGACACCGAGTCCCCGATGACTCTGACACCCATAGCGCGGCACCCGCGCATCGCCGACTGGCTGATGGAGCTCGGCGCGATCGCACGACGGGCCGATCAGCGGGCCCTCGCCACGCAGGCCCTCGACTCGGCCACAACCATCGTCGAGCGCCACATGTCGCAGGTGACCGAGGAGGGCGAGTACTCCGAGTTGAACGCCGCGTATGCCCGCGCCGTCGACACGTTGCGCCTGCTGGCGAACCCCACAGACCAAGATTTCGTGGCTGACGTCCGTCGCCTGTGCCGGCTGCCGCGGCGGATGTTCGCCATGGGCCGCTGTCCGACGCACGCGACAGTCGAGCAACAACTGCACAACTGGATCCGAGAGCTTGTCCATCACCGCGTCGCCAGCTTGCCAGACGCGGCCGACCCCACGCACGTCACAGCTCACGAACAGGCCCGTAGGGCCGGAGTCGTCACGTGCGCCGAAGAGCTCGTCGCGCTGTCGGCCGCGGCCTTCGAGGTCGAAGAGGACTTGCGGTCCCGCGACGATCTACGCCTTCTGCTCGCGCAGGTCTCGCACGCAGTGCGCGCGGCTGACGACGGTGCCTGTGCCGAATTAGCTCATGCGCTCGAAGACCTCGAACGACGCCTTGTTCCGATGAGCCGTCGGACCCGTGCCAGCGACATCCGCCTAGCAGCGGTACTCGCCGACCTGGCTCAGGAGTGCGGCGAGCTTGCCGTGGCGCTCGTCGACGCCGATCGCACCCGGCAGATCTGGCGTCTCGGAAGCTTCGTGCGAGGCCTGCCCTCAGCGGTCGACGCCGACGCAGGTTGGGTGCGACTGAGGCATTGGAAGGCGATCATCGGGGCCGCCAACTCGCGCGACCGGCGCGATGACTCGCTCGCCTCGCTCCTAGATCTGCCACCGGGCAACTCGCATCCGGGATTGGCGATCCTGTCGATCGCGCGCGCGTGGGGCGATGCGCTGCGCGATCTCGACCACGATCCCCCGTACAGGGTGAGCCGACTCGCTCACGCCGGCAGCAACGACTGGCAGCGACAGTCAGTTGATGGCGCCCGCGCCGGTGCACGCGTCGGCGCCTATCTGCAAGCGGTCTTGGCTTGGGAGGCAGCACCATGGGCACCGACCCGGGTCTGGGGTGGTGAGGGCAACGCCCCGTGGCATGTCCCTGCGCCGGACCCTGCGCCCAAGCTCACCGAGATCCTGTCGAAGTGGTGGTCGGCGGGTAGGGACCGCCCGGAGCGGATGTGGGGCACTTGGCCCGCGCCTCCGACGATGGCCGACGTCCCATGGTTCTCCCCAGATCGCGACTGGCCCGACCGGACGTACCTCGGCACGCTCGTCCGCGGCCTCTTCGATGTCCGCGTCCGCGAGGTCGACGGCTCTGTGCACCCACTCGGCGGCATCGGCGTCGACGGGCCGATCGGATGGGGCGGCGGTGTCGGCGGTACGAGGAATCTGGCGGACGTGCTCGCCCGAGAGGTCCTCGCGCCGGCCGCGGTTTGCCCGGCATGCTTCGGCGGCAGTCTGCGATGGCCGCCCACCGAACCCACCCACTGCGAACTGTGCGATGGACACGGCGAGCACCCGGGGCTGTCGGCGCTCACTGACAAGTTCCGCAGCGTCGTGTTGGGTTGGGACCCGGACGCGGGCTGGGAGGCAACGCGGTCGGAGCTGCTTGACGCGTGTCTGCGGATCGCGTCCGAGGCCGACCTCTAGCTACATGGAACTGCTTTACGGACAGGCCGTCGGGGGCCATGAGCCGACGCGCCGGCGGTCGCCGCCACCAGAGCAATGGCCACGACCACGGAGCGAAGCACGCAGTCCGCTGCGTCGAAAAGGCCCACGGACCCCGCCGTGGGCCTTTTCCTACGGCAGACGAACGCAAAGTGCAGGAAAACGCGTAGCCGTCAGACACCCCAAAGACCGAAAAAACCCCCTGCAAATCCGACGGACTCAGAAGCAGCTTCACACGACTGAAAATCGTGGTGTCCCCGGTCGAGTCCGGGTCTCGCCATCGTCACCGGTGACGGGCATCCAGCCACCACGACCGGGGACCTCGTCCGGACCGGTTCAAGTCCGGGTCTCGCCATCCGGGCAGGCCTGCAAAGTTAGGTCTTCTTAGTTGGCGCTGGCGCGACCCCAGATCGGCTTGATCCCGCGCGTCTGCCCTTTTCTGCCCGTTTGCGCCCGCGGACCGCGAGAGAGCGCAGCAGCGACCGCAGCCGAGGAGCCCTCGCTCTTGATCGTCGGCGAGCCTGGCGGAGCAGAGCGGCCACGCGCGTAGGGGCCGGCGTGGTGCCGGCCCCCTTTCGGATGGGTGGCGGCGTGTCTGCGCGTCAGTCGACTGCGGTTGCCTCGAGCATGATGTTTTGTCGCTCGGGACAGGTCGCGCGAGAACGACCCGATAATCGAGGCCGAGTGACCCTGGTACGGCGCTGCGCTGGAGGACTTATCCCCGAGAAGCCATAGGGCCGCGTACCCAAGCAGCCAGCCCGACGATGAGCGCTCAGAGCCATCGCTTGATCGAGGCTGCAAACGTAAGGACGCGCGAGATGTCATCGGCGTAGAGGACCACGCTCCCGTCAACCCCGTTCGCAAGACGGCACGCAGCTTCCTCCGCGGCAGAGGCGATCCGCGTGAGACGGTCGCGGCGGGACCAAAAGACGACTGTCGGGCGGGAGTATTGGTGTCCGGGGTGCCCGTTGCAGCTGCTCGCCGTGACGCAACCAGCGGCCGCAAGAGCGATCACGGCGGACACCACTCCGGGGTCGAGCATCGCTGGACTTGGGCCGAGTTCGGCCTCCACGCGGTCGAAGAGTTCGTCCCGCGCGTCGTCGGCCCAGTCATCTGGATGTGACGCGAGCCACTGTTCTTCGATGGCGATCGCCAACTCGAGATCGCGGCGCGTCGAAGTAGCGAAGCTCGTCGTCATACGCGCGGTTGCCCGATAGGTACTCCCACGCCTCCGCGTCGGAGGTATCCCGGAAGACGGGTCGATCATCCGGAGGCCAACAGGTCTCGTCGGGATCGAACGGCGGGTCTCGCTCCTCCATCTGTTCTTGGCCTGTCTCGCGCTGTTCGGACTCAGCGGTCTGTTACTGACTTTGGCCGGGGCAGCCCGCCGCCGAAGCCAGGTGCTGGGATTCCACCGCCTAGGCTGGCGGCGTACCGAGGCCGAACGGACCGCCCTGGATAGCGTCGGGGTCTTCCGCGATCGCGGTCACGTGTGCCGGATTGATGATGACGCGCCCGCCGCGCGTGCTCTCGACAGCGAATTGCTCACGGGCCTCAAGAGCCGCCTTGACCTCGTCGAAGTCGGCCTTCGCGATGACCTCGTAACCGGGAGCGAGCACGATTTTCGTCGGCATGAGCGATCAGCTATTCCCGGTCTAGGCACATCACGCCGCGTGCGCCGGGCTTCGCAGCTTCGCGAACGTGTCGAGCGAGACGACGACGGCGCGCATGCGGTTGTTCTGGCAGAGGACGAACTTCTCGGAGTCGCCGCGCTCTAGGGAGTCGACCATGCGATTGAGCTCTCGCATGGCGTCACGCACCGTCCGCAGCTCATCGTTCGAGACCTCCACCTTGCCCATGGTTCCGCGCTCCTCACGTTGTTGTCCCAGGTGCGGAGTCGTTATACGGCCCAGACAGGACGGCTGACGGAGGCCATGACGCATTCTGCGACGTTTTCCGTCCGCCGGGCGTCCTAGCCTCAGACGCACCGGGTTGGGGAGTGGTCCTCAGCCGCTATGCGAGGAAGGCCAAATGGCTTCTTCAGTTCGGGTCAGCTGCATCAACAAGACCCACCGCACCGATCCTCATGAGCGCATCAGCCACATCGGCGGGGTCAATTCCGACGGCACGCGGTGGCGATTGCCCGAGGACGACGCCATAGCCGGGATCGAGCGTGGCGAGTGGGCGTTCTACGTGGAGCGTCCGCCTGGCCATCGCGTGTGGGTGGTCATCGCTACGCGGCTGGGACGCAAGTACCTCAAGACCGAGGCGGACGGCGAGCAGCCCGACAACCTGCTCGCGCTTCCCGAGTGCCCGGTCGGCTAGCCAAAGGAGAAGACGATGAATTTCAAGGATCGGCGTGCGCTGCTCGTCCTCGTTGGACTCGGCCTCATCGCGGGGGGCCACAAGCTCATCGACGCCGAACTCGGCGAGCTCGGGGTGCCGCACGCGGTAGGGGCGGCGCTCGTCGCTCTGGCGCTCCGCACCTGAGAACGCGCCTCCGGGGCCGACGTGAACACGCTCCTTATCTCGTATGACCTCGTCGGAACGAACGAGACGTCGGCTGACTACGAACGTCTGATCGAATCGATCAAGGCCTACGGGACTTACGCGAATGTCCATCGGTCGGTTTGGGTCATTCGAACCAATCAGACCCTGAAGCAGGTGCGGGACGACCTGCAACGACATATGGATGCGAATGATCGGCTGTTTGTGATTAAGACGCGAAGGGACGCAGCGTGGTCAAAGGTGCTGTGCACCGATGGCTGGCTGCAGGACAACCTCCAGGACAACCAGGCGGCCAGCGACGCCCGGCTGAGTCTGCTGCTGGGGGCCGCCCATGTGAGATAATTACAGTATAGAGGCTGTTGCGTAAGTCGCGGGTCTGTCCGACTGGTTTAAGAGGGTTCTGCGATGGCGCAGAACTTCTTGTCGTGCGATCGCGAGCAGGACTTCTTGTTGGCGCCGAGCGTGCGGGAGTGGCTGCCGGCCGAGCATCTGGCCTGGTGGTTGCTGGAAGTCGTTGCGCGGCTGGATCTGGGCGCGGTCTACGGCCAATACCGCGAGGACGGCAGTGGTCGCCCGGCGCACGATCCGGCGATGATGGTCGCGCTGTTGCTTTACGCCTACTGCGTGGGTGAGCGCTCGTCGCGGCGGATCGAGCGGCGCTGCTGGGAGGACGTCGCTTTCCGGGTGATCGCGGCCAACCGCGCTCCGGATCACACCACGATCAGCCGCTTTCGCAAGCGGTTTGCCGAGCCGCTGGCGGAGCTGTTCGTGCAGGTGCTGGCGTTGTGCCAGAAGGCCGGGATGGTCAAGGTCGGGACGGTCGCTGTGGACGGCACCAAGATCGCCGCCAACGCCGGCATCTCGGCCAACCGGACCTACGAGAAGATCCGCCGGGAGGTCGACCGGATCCTGGCCGAGGCCGACGAGACCGACGCCGAGGAGGACGCCCGGTTCGGCCAGGCGCGCGGCGACGAAGTCCCGCAGGAACTGACGGATCCGGTCACGCGCCGCGAGCGGCTGGAGTGCGCCAAGCGCGAGCTTGAGGCCGAGCAGGCCGCGCGCGTGGCCGAGCATGAGGCGATGCTCGCCCGCCGCGCCGAGCACCGCGAGCGGACCGGCCGCAACCCGAGGGGGCGCCCACCGGGCGACGGGCCGGGTCCCGAGCCGCCCGCCGACGCCAAGCGCAACATCACCGACCCCGATAGCCGGATCATGCGCGACCGCGGCGCGCACGTGCAGGCCTACAACGCCCAGGCGGTCGTCGGGGAGGGCAGGGTGATTCTCGCCGCCGACGTCACCACCAGCCCCAATGACAGCCACCAACTGCTGGCGATGCTCCGGGCGACCCGCGAGAACCTGCAGGCGGTCGGCCACGAGGCGAAGGTCAAGTGCGTGCTCGCCGACGGCGGCTACTGGAACCACGATGACATCGCCACCGCCCGCCAAAGCGCGGTCGTGGTGATCCCGACCAGCGACCCGCACAACAAGCAGCGCAAGCAGCAGCCCCGCCAGGGCCCCGAGGCCGACCGCATCAACAAGATCCTCGCCACCCGTGCCGGCAAGCGTCTCTACCGCCGCCGCGCCGAGCTCGTCGAGCCGGTCTTCGCGCACACCAAACACACCCGCCGAATCGGTCGCTTCAGCCGCCGAGGACACACAGCGGTGCGCGCCGAATGGCGGCTGATCGCCACCACCCACAACCTCCTCAAGCTCTTCCGCTACCAGCCACAGACCGCCTAAACACCCCGCCGCGCGAGCAACCCGCTCTCCGGCGGTCGCAGCACCGCGTCCGACCAGCTCACCGCCGCCCAACCCCCCGACACCAAACGGTCGCGCCCCAAGCCCACCGCCGCCACACAGCCCGACCCTTACGCAACACCCTCATATGGAAGGCATTTCGGGCGCCGAGACGCTACTGATAGAGAGTTTGGGGTTGCCCTTTCTTCAGTTCGTCTTGAATGAATCGCCCGAGACGGTTGCTGCTCGGTTGGAGAACGGCACTCCGTTGTCCACAGAACGCGAGACGATTCTTGCGGAACTCGTCCAGTTTCTTGGCCAGATTCCTAGGACAGATCCCTTCTCGCTTCGGCATTCGCTGTTCGTCCTCGGCGAGCACAACACGGGACTTGGGTCGAGTTGGTCGACGTGGGCTCACCGCCAGTCTGGCGGCATCGTCGATGTTCCGGAGCCGGCCGATGAGGTGGGCGCGAGCCTGTTGGCGATGCTCCGCGACGTCTACGCGCTGTTCCTTCTTCCGCGGAGCGATGAGCCGTTCGGACTTGGTGGCGCCGACATCAGCGTTCCTGTGTTCCGCCATCCCGACTCAGAACGCCTTCAGGCGGCAGTAATGGCCGATCCGTCGCTGTCGAAGCTGTTTCCCGAGGAAAACGAGACGAGCGGGCGTTACGGAACGGTTCACCGCAGCACTGGATCTGGCGGCGGGGTACAGCTCACGATGCTCGCAGAAGGCGTGCTGAAGAACGGCTGGGAGTTTGCCGTCTATCGCGACGGAAAGCCGACAATGCGCGAGCATGCGGGGGCTGTGCTCGAGGTTCTCGGCCTTGCTCGTGCTGCAATTGAGGGCAAGGAGGTCTCGATTCCTGCCGTCGTGGGAGTCGCGGGCCTGCGGCTCGCGGCTAACCAGAGCCTAGACTTGCCCTGGGGCAAGCTACGGGCCATCACGCCTGCGGACGAGCCACGCATTCCGCCTGGCCTCGCTGGCAAGCTCACGACAACTACTCCCGAGGGAAATCAGATTGAGATCGATTACGCGGGCGATCTCGTCATGGAGCTCGACGTCCCGTACACCATCGCCGTTGGGAAGGCCGTCGAGTTCGGGGAGTGGCCGATCGCGCTCACGAGCGCTGACCTCGTCGAGCGCCACCTCGAAACGCTACGCCTGGCGCTCCTTCTCGCGTGGGAGGGCGGCGAGCCCCGACCGCTGATCGTTGGCACCTGGCGCGCTTTCCTCGATCCCCTTGAGATCGGAGGCAGCGGAATGTCCTGGAGCGATCCGAGACGCCTACCCTCGTTCGTGCCTACCGAGCTTTCGCGATCGCAGGCCGATGCCTGGCGGGAATGGATCGCGCGCGTCGATAACGGCCGCATTCCATCCATCGACATCGCGATCCGGCGCGCGCTGCTTGCCGCCGCCGAACGAGCCGACCCCACCGATGCGCTAGTTGATGCGGTCATCGCGTGGGAGAACCTCGTGGGCTCGAGCGAGGGGGAGCAGACGCTGCGAATCAGCACCGCCTTGGCATGGCTTCTCGGCGCAAGCAGCAACGAGCGGGAAGAAATCAGGAAGAAGGTCAGAGACCTCTACCGCCTTCGGAGCAGAGTCGTTCACGGCGCTGCGGCTTTGAGACCGCAGGAAGCGTATGCCCACCGCACTGAGGCGCTCGACATCGCCGTCCGTACTTTGCGTGCCTTGTTCCAAGATCGGCCTGAGCTGCTCACGGAGTGCAAGGACAGCAGCGAGCGGAGCGTCCGGCTGATTCTCAACTCCGGCGAGTGACAATCCGGTCCTACCGCAGCCGATATCTCCCGTAGCCGACTCGAGCGAACAGCGGAGGGTTGGAGCACATGCCATCGGACAAGCAGTTCTTGATTGTGCTGTGCGAGACAGATTCGCCAAGCTGCCGCTCGACCTCTGTATGGACCTCAAGCGGGCTCATCGGTCCGTCGGATCGCTTCACGACTTGGATGACCGCGACGTGCGTAGTCCCGTGACGCGATCCGCTCGTTCGCGCTCGACCGGCGGTCCCCGCGCTAGCCAGTACCTCGCGCCGCAACGCGTCCAGTCGGGCGAACCTCTGTTCGACGTCCGGGTTCGAAAGTGCCCCTCTTAGGCCCATCAAAGAGAGAAGCTCCGCACACGCGGGGCTTCTGTCGTTTCGGGGATCCGCTGGAATCGCGGGCGGGCGGCCCCAGGCCTCCTGGTCGAATCAGCGCGGTCCGGCGGCGTAGCAGCCGTGTAGGGGTTTGAGGGTGGCGATCGCGCTTGGTCCGGAGCTCTGGCAGGCGAAGTCGATGCGCCGCGTGGCGGTTGCGTCGTTGGTCCAGACGGCGTTGGCGCCGCCTCCGGGGTCCAGGTTGATGGCGATCGAATCGGCGAGCGAGCGGTTGGCGTTCGGGACGGCGGTGCAGAAGATGCCGAAGGTGCAGATGCCGCCGTTGTGCACGGGGTTGGCATCGAGCGCCTTGGAGGTCACCTTGGGCGTCGCCGTGTAGGCGACGCCGCTGCCGGTGGCCGTCGCGATCGCGCCGGTGATCTGGGAGAAGCCGACGGACCAGTGGTCGGCTGGGTCGTTGGGTCGCAGCGACTCGGTGCGGTAGTAGATGGCGTCGACGATGCCGCTGGAGCCGGCGGCGATCCAGGGGAAGAAGTGTGAGCCGGTGGTCTGCTTGATCGTGAACGGGGCCGTCCAGTGCGCCCCGCGGTCCGGCGAGGTGACGAGCAGGAGGTTCGTCGGCTGGGGTGCCTCCTGGCACGTCGAGCCCGTTTCGCAGCCGGTGACGAAGCCGACCGGGTCGTCGTTGGTGCGCACGGGCAGCAGGACGTGGACCTGGCCGGCGCGATCGGCTGAGATCGTGCCGAAGATCTTGTCGGCGTTGTCGCCGATCTTCGTCGTCGGGTCGAACTGTCCCTGCCAGGCGAGGTGGCTGGTCCAGGTGAGCCCGCCGTCGGTCGAGGTCGACACCCACGCCTTGTCGAAGGGGCCGATCTGTGAGTAGTTGCAGCCGGTCGTGGCGTTGGAGACGACGTCGTTGCCCGACAGCCACAGCGCGTAGACCGCGCCGCTGCGCGGGTCGACCGCGACGCCGCTGGGGATCGTGTTGCACGCCGACCCACTGATCGCGTTGGTGTCGGTCGTGATCAGCCGCGGCGCCGAGAATGTCTTGCCGCCGTCATGCGAGACGGTGACGTAGGCGAGGTCCTCCGGGGAGAAGGTGTGGTACTCCAGATAGACCGTCGTGAGGTCGGGGTTCCATGCGCCGCCGGTGTCCTTGGGGTACACGTCGATCCACGGACGGTCGCTCGCGCCGGGATTGCTGTCGGCGGCGACGGTCTGCTGCGGCCACGTGTTGCCGCCGTCGAGGCTGCGTTAGACGCACGAGTGAAGCGCGGCCGGCGGGCCGCAGATCTGCGCGTTGTATAGCGCGCCGGCGGCGTCGACGGCGTTGGTCACGTCGCCGAGCGCGCCGGGGTCGGGGATTCCGGTGTTCGTGAAGTGCACGCCGTCGGGAGAGCTCGCGAATTCTCCTGGTGACTGCCAGGACGCGTATCGGATCCCGGTGGTCGAGATCGCCAGCGATGGCTCGCTGCCGGCGCCGGAGCCCGGCAGCGTGGTCGGTCCGGTGAAACCGGGCACGGCCGCGGACGCGCTCGGGGCGACGCCGAGCACCAGCGCCGTCAACAGCGTGAGGACCGACGCAGCCACCTCGATTTCCGTGAGGCCACGTCGACAGCAGCCTGTAGCCATGCCCGACCTCCCCTGTTCAGAGGGTTGATGTACGCCGCACGCGACACCCGGATCGCTCGAAAGCACCTGCCGTCGGCGCGCGCAGTTCTACCCCTCGGCCCGGTGCGGCCAATCTCACCGCCGCTGCCCCGAAGTCCTACGGGGCGTTGAGGGCAAGTTGCGTTGCGCTCGCGCGTTGGCGGCTGTATGTCCTTGCTCGCGCGGGCCACGCCCTCCATGCTCATCGCCCTGCTCCTCAGCGTCCTCCCCGGCGCGGCCGCGGCCGCGCCGCAGAAGCGGGCCAAGACCGCCTCGGGGGCGAACACGTTCTCGTTCGGGCAGCCGCAAGCCGACACCGTCGGCGCCACCGGTTGCGGCACCAACGGCGACGGGGAGCCCGCGATCCACGTCTCAGCGGCCAACGACGTGTTCCTCGGCTCCGAGCGCGGGCTCGGCGGCGGCTCGGATGCCTGGCGCGCGCTGGGCGGCATCGGCGGCCCGGGCGCCGACGCCTGCAAGCAGGCCGAATACCGCGGGCAGCCCAACGCGGTGTCCGGCGCCGGCGCCTCGGGCGGCGACATCGATCTCGCGATCGCCCCGGTCCAGAATGCGGCGGGCAGCTACAACGTCTACGTCGCCAGCCTCAACCTCGCGTCGGTGAACGTCGCTCGCTCGCAGGATCGCGGCACCACGTTCTCGCAGGTTCCCGTTGTCGCCGGCCTGCCGGTCGACGATCGCGAATGGGTGGCCGCCTACGGCCCCAGCACCGCACTGCTGACCTATCACGACATCACTACCAACAACATCGACGTGCTGCGCTCCGACGACGCCGGCGCCAGCTACGTGCAGACCGCCCGGGCCGTCCCCGACAGCGACTACAAGGCCCAGAACAACGAGCTGGGCAACATCGTCATCGACCACCGCAACCCGCCTACGGGCGCGCCCGCAGGCGCCTTCTACGCCTACCAGTCGTTCGTAGCGCCTCAGAACGCCAACGACGCAAACCTCGACGAGGCCTTCGTGGCCGTCTCCAGCGACGGCGGCGCCACCTTCACCGACCGGCCCATCCCGTGCTCGTACACCAAGGGCAAGGATCTGGACCACAACTTCCCCAACGTCTCCGTCGCCCCCGACGGGACGCTGTGGTACGCGTGGTCCGACGACGCCGCCGTCAAGACCGCGGTCTCCCACGACCACGGCACGACGTGGGCGTGTTCGGACAACGTGGCCACTGGGCTGAAGCACGGCATCTTCCCGTGGCTCGTCGCCACGTCGGCCGGCGTCGACCTCGTCTTCTACGGCACGCCGGACGCCACCGGCCCATCCATGACCTGGTACGCCGAGATGTCCCAGAACACCACGGGAACAGCCAGCGGTTGGGCTGCCCCGACCCGCATCGCCTCCGTCCACACCGGCGATGTCTGCGAGGGCGGCATCTCCTGCACCGGCGGTCGCCAACTGCTCGACGACTTCGGCGTCGACACCGACCAATCGGGCTGGGCACACATCGCCTACTCCCACGACGCCCCAGACCTCGGCGGCTCTGGAACCTACACCGGCTACGCCGTGCAAACCGGCGGGACTCCGCTCGGCTACCCCAACTAACCGGAGCGCGAGAAACCCAGATCTGTCGCGCAGCGTCGGCGTCGAGGGCCCCGAGAGGATCGTGCGATGGTCTTGTCGTTCGGCTACCTGGTCTCCGTGTCGCTGCTGAAGTTGCCTCTTCGCAGCGGCCGGCGCGTCGACGTCAAGGACGTGTCGCCGCGTTCGTAGACGACCACCGGCTCGGCGATCATCTCGAGCTTGCTGAACATGACCTGAAGCGCGCGGGGCGGCTTGAGCGCTTGCGGAACGGCGTGTTCCAGTCGCGGCCCACGGTGAGGTTGTCGATCAGCTCGTGCTCGACGGCCGGATGCAGCCGAGCGTCGTACTCGATGTCCACGTCGACGTCGCCGACCGTGAGTGCGCCGCGGGCGTAGGAGCCGAAGACATAGACGCCGATGACGCAGTCCGCGTGGGCACCGCCCGCGCAGATCCGTCTCCAGCAGAACCGAGAGCGCGGCGGTCGCCTTCTCGCGGGGCATGCGCCGGTTGCCAGCCATCGGTCGCCGTACCCTACGACGGGCTGATTCTCATACAGGTCTGATACAGGTCGCGATGCCCAAAGAGGCCCGGAACTGACTGCGAACGACTGGCCGCGAAGGTCGGCCGAGACGCAGGAACGTGCTGCAAATCGGCTCTATTTGGGCCTTTCCCGCGCCGACGCGCCCAGACGCCGCACCCCCTTACCATGGAAGTGCTCTACCAACTGAGCTAAGAGGGCGCGGGCTCGGAGGGTAGCCGATGCTCGCGGTGCGGAGGGCGTGGGTCGTAGGCTCATGACCCGTGAGCCTCAACCCCGCGCTCGAGGACGCCGGGTTCTGCCCGCGCTGCGGGGCGCAGGCGACGGTCGACTTCCCGCGGTCGCTGCGGTGCACGCGCTGCGACTACGTCGCCTTCTACAACCCGAAGCCCGTCGGGTGCGCGGTGGTGCGGGACGAGCGGGGCCGGGTGTGGCTGGGGCGCCGGGGGCATGAGCCGGGCAAGGGGCGGTGGTCGATGCCCGGCGGCTTCGTCGACCTCGGCGAGACCGTCGAGATGGCGGTCGTCCGAGAGGTGCGCGAGGAGATGTGCGTCGAGGCCGAGATCGGCGCGCTCGTCGGCGTCTACTCGCGCGCGAACGACAGGGTCGTCGTCATCGTCTTCGAGGCGACGCTCGAGGGGACGCCGCGCGCGACCGACGAGGCGCCGGAGGTCCGGGCGTTCGAGCAGCACGAGGTCCCCTGGGACGAGCTCGCCTTCCCCAGCGATCGCGCGGCGCTCGAAGCCGTGCTCGGTCGCGGGTGACGTTGCGCACACGAGGGAATCAGACGCGATTTCGCGCGTCTCTCATTAGGAAGACACGCAAACCACAGCCGGGGGGCTACCGCGATGCACGCTTATCACCACTACGCCGTCAAGGCCATGCTCACGACGTGTCCGTCGTGTCTGAAGCGGTCGGAGATCGTCGATCGGTTCGTGCTGGCGTCGACGGATGGGCCGGCGACGCACATCAGGGTGCGCTGCGAGGACGGGCACGTGTACACGCTGCTCGTCGACGACGCGCCGAGCGCGAACTGACGGCAGGCGCGTTCAGGTCAGGGGCGCGGCCTCGCGCTCCTTGGCGGTGATCGTCGTCACGGGAAGGCCGAGGCCGGCCAGCTTGGAGGGCAGGTCGAGCTTCAGCCACTTGGACACCCTCGTCGGCAGCGTCGAGATGATGATCTCGTCGAAGCCGTGGATGTTGATCGCGTCGTGGATGGCGTCGAGCGGCGACGCGTCGCCGATCATGCTTTCGACGGGGCCGCCGGCGGCGTCCTCGAGCAGGGGGACGGCGAGCGCGAGGACCTGATCGGCCTCGCTGGTCTCCTGGTCCTCGGCGTCGACGACCTTGTGCAGGCCGTGGGCGATGTTGGGCACCAGCAGCGTGAACTGCGCGGGGCCGCGGGCCGCGCGCTCGCGGACCGCGTCGAGGAGCGCAGGGGTCGCGGCCGTCTTGTGGGCGACCACCAACACGCGTGGGGATGCGGAGGAGGACTCCATGCGGAACTCCTTTCGTGCGGTTGAGCGCGATGTTGCCACCGATGGGGGCGGCGCGCCAGCGAGGGCGTCGGGACGGACCGTGTCGGGCGGCGAGCGGCGCCTGCGCGGGCCGCACGAGCGCGAGGAAACCGCTTTGCTAGATTGCTTCGAGTCAAGTCTTTAGGAGAAGCAAGATGGCGAAGCAAGCCGACCCAGATCCCACTGCTCTCGTCGACGCCGTCATCAGCGTCGCCGCCCAGCTCGAGCCGGAGCTCGAGGAGGCGCTCGCCGAGCACCGGCTCACGCGGCCGAGCTTCCAGGTGCTGAGCGCGCTACTCGACGCCGAAGGCAACGCGCTGACCCAGCGCGAGCTGATGTCCGAGGTCAAGCGCACCTCGGGCACCGTCAGCGTCCGGCTGGCGCGCCTGGAGCGTGCGGGCCTCGTCACGCGCGAGCCCGACGCCGAGGACCGGCGCACCGTGACCGTCACGCTCACCGATCGCGGGCGCGAGTGGGTCGAGGCGGCCCGCCCCGCCTACGACGAGGCCGCCAAGCGCCTCGCCGCCGGCCTGCCCGACGAGGCCCGCGCCGCGTTCGCCGAGAGCCTCAACGCCTGGCAGGGCTTCTTCGCGCCCGACGACGGCGACGCGCCGCGGCTCGGCGTCGCCCTGGCGCCGGCCGCGATCGCGTCACGGATGCGCCGCGCCGTCGGCCTCCCCGACCGCCCCGGCATCCTCGTGCTCAAGGTCAAGCGCCAGAGCGCGGCCGACGCGGCGGGCATCACGCGCGGCGACCTCGTGACGAGGGCCGCCGACGCGGAGGTCCGCACGATCGGCGACCTGCACCGCGCGCTCAGGCACGCCAAGGGCACGCTGACGCTCGACGTCGTCCGCGGCGTCGAGGAGCGCAGCGTCGAAGTGACGCTCAGCCGATCTTCTTGAGGTCGATGTCGAAGACCAGGGCCTCGTTGGGCCCGATCTTCGGCGGCGACCCCTGCGCGCCGTAGGCGAGCTCGGCGGGGATCGTCAGCCGGCGGCGCTCGCCGACCTTCATGCCGACGACGCCCTGGTCCCAGCCCGGGATGACCTGGCCGCCGCCGAGCGTGAACTGGAAGGGCTGCTTGCCCTTGCCCCATGAGGCGTCGAACACCTTGCCGTTCTTGTAGAGGGCGCCGACGTAGTTGACCGTCGCCTGCTGGCCGCTCTTGATCGCGGGGCCGTTGCCCTGGATCAGCGTCTCGGCCTTCAGCGCGGTCGGCGCCGAGCCGCTGCCCTTCGGGACGGTGGGCTCCTTGTTGATGTCCGCCTCGCCGGAGGTCGGCTGGACGGTCTGCGAGGAGATCGGCGCGGGCTCGGGGATCGGCTTCTGGTTCTTGGCCTCCTGCTCGGCCTTGGCCGCCGACTTGTCGGCGAGGCTCTCGTCCTTGCTGTCGCCGCAGCCGGCGGCGAACAACGCAAGGGCCAGCGCGAGGATGAGGACGGGCAGGCGGGTCTTCTTCACGTGGGTCATCGAAGGCGACATTGTGCCGACCGGCGCGCCGAGATGGCGCACGCCCCCGATCAGCGGCGAAAGATCGCGCGCGAACGGCCGATGACAGGGGTTGGAGATGACCCCCAGCTCAGTCCGCACGATCTTCGCGCTGCTCGCCGTCGGGATCGCGGTCCACGCGGTCAACGCCGTCGCGGGCCACGGCGCCGCGCCGGTCGACGGCGCCGTCGCGAGCTGGGCGTACACGCTCGTCGAGTTCGCCGGCGCGCTGGTGTGCCTGGCGGCCGTCGTGCGCCATCGCCGCGAGCGCGCCGCGTGGACGCTCATAGGGGTCGGGCTGCTGCTGTGGGCCGCCGGCGACCTCGTCTGGACGCTGTGGCTCAACAACCTCGACGAGCCGCCCTACCCGAACCTCGCCGACGCCCTCTACCTCGGCAGCTACGCGAGCATCTACCCCGGGATCCTGCTGCTCCTGCGCGCGCGGGTGCGTCCGATCCAGCCCGCCCAGTGGCTCGACGGCATGGTCGGCGGCCTCGCGGCCGCGGCGGTGGTCGCCGCGCTCGTCTTCCCCGCCCTCGCCGGCCTGACCGACGGCAGCACGCTCGAGGTCGCCATCAACCTCGCCTATCCGGTCTGCGACGTCCTGCAGCTGACGCTGATCGTCCTTGCCTTCGGCCTGAACCGCTGGCGCGTCGACCGCTCGTGGCTGCTCCTGGGCCTCGGCCAGCTTGCCAACGTCGTCGCCGACTCGCTCTACAGCTACCAGGAGGCGGTCGGCACCTATGTGCCGGGCTCGTGGGTCGACACGCTCTGGCCGCTCGGCATCACGCTCACCGCCGCGGCGGCCTGGCAGCGCTCGCCGCGCACGACCGTCGAGGAGCTCGGCGGGCGCACCGTGCCGCTCACCTCCGTCTTCGCGGCCGTCGCGCTGGCCGTCCTCGTCGTCGGCCAGTTCACGCCCGTCCACAGCGCCGCCGCGCTGCTGGCGACCGCCGCCCTGCTCACCGCCGGCGCGCGCGGCGGGCTGCTGTTCCGCGAGAACCTGCGCCTGCTGCGCACGAGCCGGCGCGAGTCGCTGACCGACGGCCTCAGCGGGCTGGCCAACCGCCGCTCGCTGATGACCGACCTCGAGGAGGCCGCGACCAGCGCCAGCGCCGAGGAGCCGCGCACGCTCGCCCTCTTCGACCTCGACGGCTTCAAGCAGTACAACGACGCGTTCGGCCACGCGGCCGGCGACACGCTGCTGCGCCGCCTCGGCACCGACCTCAACGCCGCAGTGGCCGGCCACGGGCGCGCCTATCGGCTCGGCGGCGACGAGTTCTGCGTGCTGCTGAACCGCCACGCCACCGAGGACGATCCGGTCATGGAGGCCGCGCTCGACGCGCTCGCCGAGCCCGCAACGCCCTACGCCGTCGACGCCTCCTACGGCCTGGTCTCGCTGCCGGGCGACGCGAAGACGGCAGTCGACGCGCTGCGCCTGGCCGACCATCGGATGTACGCGCTCAAGCACGGGCGGCGCGCCACGCAGGGTCAGGCTCGCGAGGTCCTGCTCGCCGTCCTGGGCGAGCGCGAGCCCGACCTGCAGCGCCACATGCACGACGTCGCCTCGCTGGCGCGCGCGGTCGGCCGCCGGATGGGCCTCGACGCCGAGGACCTCGACGTCGTCGTCCGCGCCGCCGAGTTGCACGACGTCGGCAAGGTCGCCATCCCCGACGAGATCCTCCACAAGGTCGGGTCGCTCGACGAGAGCGAATGGGAGTTCGTCCGCAAGCACACGCTGATCGGCGAGCGCATCGTCAGCGCCGCCGAGGCGCTGCGGCCGGTCGGCCGCGTCGTGCGCGCCAGCCACGAGCGCTGGGACGGCGGCGGGTACCCCGACGGCCTCGCCGGCGAGCAGATCCCGCTCGGCGCGCGCATCGTGCTGGCGTGCGACGCCTGGGACGCGATGACCTCCGATCGCAGCTACCGCCGGGCGATGGCGCCCGAGCACGCGGCCGCCGAGCTGCGCGCCCACATGGGCACGCAGTTCGACCCCGACGTCGTCGCCGCGCTGCTGGCGATCGTGTTCGACGGCGCGCCTTCGACGACATTGCGCTGAAGCTCGGCGCTGAATGCGCCGATGAGAGACCATGGTCGCTGCGCTCCTCGCCCTTCCGCCGCTCGCCGCCGCCGCTCTGCTGTGGCGCGCCAACCGCGCGATGCGCGCCCGCATCGGCGCCGCCGCCGAGGCCGACCCGGTGACCGGGCTGCCGGGGCGCCCGCGCTTCCAGGCCGACCTCGACGCGCGACTGGCCGGCGGCTCCACCGCGACGCTGCTGCTCGCGAGCCTCGACGGCTTCGCCTCCTACGACGCCGCCTTCGGCCATCGGGCCGGCGACGCGCTGCTCGTCCGCCTCGCCGCCGAGCTGCGCCGCGCCGTCCGCGACGAGGCGATCGCCTACCGCCCGAGCGGCACCACCTTCTGCGTGCTGGCCGGCGAGGACGTGCTGTCGCTCGACGCGCTCGAGCGCCGCGTCGCCGGGGCACTGCGCGAGCAGGGCACCGGCTTCGGCGTCGCCGCGTCGGTCGGCCGGGTCACGCTGCCCCGCGACGCCGCGACCGCCGGCGAGGCGCTGCGCCTGGCCGACGCGCGCGCCGACGTCGCGCGCCGCGTCGCCGATCCCAAGCCGCGCGAGGCCTCGACGACCACCGCCCTGGCCGACGCGCTCGCGCTGACCGGCGACCACGCGCTCGGCGCGGCCGAGCTGGCCGAGGCCGTCGCCAAGCGCATGGGCCTGAGCGCGCTCGATCGCGCCCACGTGCGGCTGGCCGCACAGCTCAGCGGCCTGGGCAAGCTCGCGATCCCCGACACGCTGCTGGCCAAGGCCGGCGAGCTGACCGACGAGGAGCGCTCCTACGTCCGCGACCACCCGGTCATCGCCGAGCGCATCCTGCTGCGCGCCCGCGGCCTGGAGCCGGTGGCGGCGCTCGTGCGCTCCGGCCGCGAGCACTTCGACGGAAGCGGCCATCCCGACGGCCTCGCCGGCGAGGACATCCCGCTCGGGGCGCGCATCGTCGCCGTCTGCGACGCCTTCGACGCGATGCTCTCGCACCGCCCGTGGCGTCCGGCCATGAGCACCGAGGCCGCCCTGGCCGAGCTGCGCGCGGGCGCCGGCAGCCAGTTCGACGCCGGCGTCGTCGACGCCTTCGACGCCGTCATCGACGAGCGCAGCCGCCTGCTGATCTAGCTGCGCTTCAGCGCCTCGGCCTCGACGATCCGCCGCTGGACGGCGGTCAGCGGCGGCTGCTCGCCGCGCTCGATTGCAGCGATCGCCTGGGCGATCGTCAGCCCGGTGCCGGTGAGCACGGAGCCGACGAGCGGCGGCGCGTCGCTGCCGCAGACGCCGGTGTCGCAGGAGGCCATGCAGCGAGGGTAGCGGCCGATAGGCTGGCGCCGTGGATCTCGAGCTGACCGGGCGCCGTGCCCTGGTGACCGGCGGCAGCCGGGGCATCGGCCTCGCAGTGGCGCGCTCGCTGGCCGCCGAGGGCGCCGACGTCGCCCTCGTGGCGAGGGGCGTCGACGCGCTGCAGCGGGCGGCCGAGCAGGTCGCCGCAGAGAGCGGGCGGCGCGCGATCGCGGTCGCCGCGGACACCGGCGACGACGCATCGGTCCAGGCGATGGTCGCCGAGGTCGTCGCGCAGCTCGGCGGCGTCGACATCCTCGTCAACGCGGCGGCCACGCCGGCCACGGGCGCGCCGTTCACCGACGACGACCTCGAGCGCGAGGTCAACGTCAAGGTGCGCGGCTATCTGCGCTGCGCTCGCGCGGTCGCGCCGCACATGGCGTCGGCCGGGTGGGGGCGGATCATCAACATCAGCGGGCTGGCCGCGCGGCAGACCGGGTCGATCGTCGGGACGGTGCGCAACGTCGCCGTCGTGGCGATGGCGAAGAACCTCGCCGACGAGCTCGGCTCCGACGGGATCAACGTGACCGTCGTGCACCCGGGGATGACGCGCACCGAGCGCACGCCCGAGGCGATGGCCGCGATGGCGCGGGCGCGCGGGACGAGCGTCGAGGAGCTCGAGCGCCGCCTGGAGTCCGCGGTCTCGATCGGGCGGCTGGTCACCGCCGAGGAGGTCGCCGCGGTCGTGACCTTCCTCGCGAGCCCGCGCAGCGTCGCGCTCAACGGCGATGCGGTCGTCGCGAGCGGCGGGGCGCGCGGCGCGATCCACTACTGATGGCGGCGCTGCCCCATCGCCAGCTCGGCGCTTCGGGCATCGCCGTCTCCGTCTTCGCGCTGGGTTCGTGGCGCACGTACGAGCGGATCCCGCGCGCGGCCGGCGTCGCGGTCCTGCGGGCGGCGCGCGAGTGCGGGATCGACTTCCTCGAGGTCGCCCGCTACAACGACGAGACCGGGCGCGCCCCGATCCCGACCGGCTACTCCGAGGTCGTCTTCGGCGAGGTCTTCCGCGCCTCGGGCTGGCCGCGCGACGAGGTGACGATCGCGACGAAGCTCTGGTGGGAGTTCTGGCCGGGGCAGACGGCGCGCGAGGAGCTGCTGGCCTCGCTGCAGCGCACGGGGCTGGAGCACTTCGACGTCGTCTACTCCGACCCGCCGCCGTCCGACCTGCCGCTCGAGCAGGTCGTCGCGGCGGTGGGCGAGCTGGTGGCCGACGGCACGGTGCGGGCATGGGCGATCGTCAACTGGCCGGCCGAGCGCGCCGCGGCCGCCGGGCGGATCGCGGGCGAGCAGGGCGTGCCGGCGCCGTGCGCGGCGCAGCTGCCGTACAACCTCGTCGCCCGCGACTGGGTCGAGGGGCCGGAGATGACCGAGGCGCTCGCGCTGTGCGACGCGCGCGTGGTCGCGTCGTTCGTGCTCGCCGGCGGCGCGCTCACCGGCAAGTACGCGACGCCCGGCGCGACCGGGCGGCTGAGCGGCGAGCTCGACTCGCCGCGCGCGCAGGAGGCGCTCGCTCTGGTCGAGCCGCTGCGCGCGCTCGCCGCGGAGGCGGGCACGACGCCGGCCGCGCTCGCGATGGCCTTCGCGCTCGCCAACGACCGCGTCGCGAGCGTCCTCTTCGGCGCGACGACGCCCGAGCAGGTGCGCGAGAACGTGCGCGCCGCGGAGGTGGTCGAGGCGCTCAGCGCCGAGCAGCTCGCGGCGCTGCGCGCGATGGAATAGACCATCGAGCGTCCGCGTCCCTCTTCTCGAACAGGTCCAGCACATCGAGAAGGGAGCTCTCATGCTCATCACGATCTCGCGCCGGCGTGCGTGGCTGTGCGGCTGCGCGATCGCCGCCGTCGTCCTCGCGGCCGCGCTCGCCGCGCCCGGCCAGGGCAAGGTGACGCGCGCCGCCGGCTACTGCAAGGACGGCAACGACCCGCGGTGGTTCGCGGCGTGGGCGTTCACCGCGGCGCGCGTGAACGTCGGCGTATCCGGCGACCGCTTCGAGCTGCGCGCCACGCGCGACGACCGCGGCGCGGGATGGCCGCCGCGCTGCGTGTGGGCGCGCCTGATCTCCGAGCTGCCGGGCGGCGGCTCGATGTGGATCGATCGCAGCCACAACGGTGGGCGCACGTGGGAGAGCGCGCGCGGCTACTACAAGATCCCGCTCCACGACTACAACGGCCGCAACTACTCGTCGGCGATCAACCCCGCCCGCTCGGTCGTCCGCGCGTGCGGCGGGAAGTCGCACCGGGTCTGGTGCACGCGCTGGGTGCGGATCTGACGTCGCGCTGCGCGGTCAGGCGACGTCGGCGCGCCGCAGCCGCCGGGCGGCCAGCGCGGTGACCGCGGCGATCTCCGCGGCGAGGACGAGCCCGCCCGCGGCCGGGCCGAGGTAGGCGGAGTCGGCGCGATCCTGGAGCGCGAGCGCGAGGCCCGCGCCATTCGGGAGCGCGGCGGCGATCTCGGGCACCAGGACCTGCGTCAGCGGGGCGAGCACGAGCAGCAGGACCGTCGCCACGCCGACCGCCGCGACCTGGGAGCGCACGAGCGTTCCCAGCGCCACTCCACCGATGGCGAGCAGGCCGCAGGCGAGCGCGGTGCCGAGGATGATCGTGAAGCCGTCAGCGAGCGGCACGAGCGCCTCCGTGCGCGCGTTGAGCACGGCGCCGCAGAGGGCGTTCGCGGTCGCGGTCGCAGCGAGCCCGGTGGTCGTCGCGAGCCAGCTCGCGACGACCGCCTTGGCCGCGAGCACGCGCAGGCGATCCGGGAGCGCGAGGTAGGTGGGCACCGCGAGCCGGTAGCGCCACTCCTGGCCGGCGACCAGGACACCGAGGAGCGCGGCGGCGAGCGAGAGGAAGAGCGTCGGTGCGAGCAGCCGGTACTGGCCGGCGCGATCGAAGTGGTCGAGGGGTTGGAGCGCCGCGAACAGGCCCTTGAACGCGATCTCCACCACGATCACGCCGGCCAGGAGCAGCCCGATGCTGCGCACCGTGCGCGCCTTGCGCCACTCCGCGCGCAGCGCCCGCCTCATGATCGGTCCCCCGTCAGCTCGAAGTAGCGGTGCTCGAGGTCGGGCTCGCGCTCCTCGAGCAGGGTGAGCAGGACGCGGGCGTCGAACGCGGCGCGGGCGAACGCCTCGACGCCGACCCCGCGCACGTCGAGCGTCCCGTCGCGGCCGCTCGCCTCGCCGCCGAGCCGCTCGGCGAGGACGCGCACCGCCGTCGGCTCGGGCGAGCGGACGCGGAGCGCGCCTCCGTCGGTGGCGAGGACCTCGCCGAGCGTGCCGGCGGCGACGCGGCGCCCTGCGGCGATCACCACCACGTCGTCGACGGTCTGGCGGACCTCGTCGAGCACGTGGCTGGAGAGCAGGACGCACCGGCCCTCGGCGGCGAGGGCGCGCAGGCGGTCGCGCAGCCAGCGGATGCCCTGCGGGTCGAGCCCGTTCGCGGGCTCGTCGAGCACGAGCGCCGCCGGGTCGCCGAGCAGCGCGGCGGCGAGATGCAGCCGCTGGCGCATCCCGAGCGAGTAGCCGCCGGCGCGGCGGTCCGCCGCGTCCTCGAGCTCGACGAGCCGCAGCGTCTCGTCGGCCCGCGAGAGCGGCAACCCCGCCGCGTCGCACAGGACGCGCAGGTGCTCGCGGCCGGTGCGGTCGGGATGGTGCGCCTCGGGGTCGAGCAGCGCGCCGACGTGCATCATGGGGTCGCGCAGCTCGACGTAGGCCCGGCCGTCGAACGTCGCGCCACCCGCGTCGGGCCGCACGAGCCCGAACATGCAGCGCAGCGTCGTCGTCTTGCCCGACCCGTTCGGCCCCAGGAAGCCGCAGACGCGCCCGGGCTCGGCCGCGAAGCTCAGCTCGCGGACCGCGGCAACCGGCCCATACGATTTCGAGAGCCGCTCGATCGCGAGGCGCATGGTCAGAACGCTACGGGCGAGGGGCGGCACCGACGCCCTCCCGCGGGAGGGTCTGCGCGTCCTCCCTGGGAGGTAGCCGGGGCTCCACCCGCGGGGCGATGCCGGCGCTCTGGTCGGGCGCTACGCTCGCCGGCGTGGCAGCCGACGAGCCGGCCCGGTGGACGTCCCTGGTGGTCGACGCCGCGATCGCGGCGCTGGTGTGCGCGCTCTCGCTCGGGCTGCTCTCGGCCGGCGAGCCCGCGGGCGAGGTGACGGCGGCCGGCGTGGCGCTCACCGCGCTCGCCACGCTGCCGCTGATCGCGCGGCGGCGCGCGCCGCTCGCGGTGTTCGCCCTGACCGGCATCGCCGGCGCCGTGCTGCGCGTGGTCGCCGCGCCCATCGGACCGCCGCTCGGCGCGACCGTCGCCCTCTACACCATCGCCGCCGGAGAGCCCAGGCGCCCGCGGTCCGTCGTCGCGGTGGTGGCGTTCGTGTTCGTCGTGTACGTGGCGGCGACCATCGCGGCGAGCGACGAGTCGCGCAGCCGCGAGATCGCGCTTGCCGTGCTGGCCTGGGGTGGCGCCTGGCTCGCCGGCGAGCGAGCGCGCATCCGGATCGCCGCGCTCGAGCAGAGGGCGCAGCGCGCCGAGCGCGAGCGCCAGCTCGCCGTTGCCGAGGAGCGGATGCGCATCGCGCGCGACCTGCACGACTCGGCCGGCCACGCGATCAGCGTGATCCTCGTCCACGCCGGCGACGGGCGCCTGCGCGCTGAGCGCGACCCGGCCAGCGCGCGCGCGGCGTTCGAGACGATCGAGGAGGTCGCGCGCGACACCGTCGGCGAGATCGACCAGCTCGTGCGGGTGCTGCGCGAGGATGGCGGCGACGGCGTCGAGCCGCCGCCCGGCGTCGCCGCGCTCGACGGGCTCCTCGCCCGCCATCGCGACGCCGGGCTCGACGTCACCGCCACGGTCAGCGGGGCGCGCCGACCGCTTCCGCCCGCCGTCGACCAGGGCGCCTACCGGATCCTCCAGGAAGCGCTCACCAACGCCGCGCGGCACGGCGGCGGGCGCGCGCAGGTCCGCGTCGCGTTCCGCGACCGCGCCCTCGAGCTGGCGGTGACCAATCCGCTCGGGCCCGCACGCGGCAACGGCACCGGCAACGGGCTCCTCGGGATGCGCGAGCGCGCGACGCTGTTGGGCGGCAGCCTGCGCGCCGACGCCGTCGACGGCCGGTTCGAGGTCCAGGCGTGGCTGCCGACGGCGCGGTGATCCGCGTCCTGGTCGTCGACGACGACGAGCTGATGCGGACCGGCCTGCGCGGCGTGCTCTCGAGCGACGCCGCCATCGAGGTGGTCGGCGAGGCCGCCGACGGGCGCGACGCCATCCATCGCGCGCGACTGCACGCGCCCGACGTCGTGCTCATGGACGTCCGCATGCCCGACCTCGACGGCATCGCCGCCACCGAGCGGGTGCTCGCCGAGGCGCCCGGCGTGCGCGTACTGATCCTCACCACGTTCGAGCAGGACGACTACATCTTCGGGGCGCTGCGGGCGGGCGCGTCCGGCTTCCTGCTCAAGCGGACGCGACCCGAGCAGCTGATCGCGGCCATCCACACGATCGCGGCTGGCGATTCGCTGCTCTCGCCCTCGGTGACGAGTCGCGTGATCGAGCGCATGGCGCGCCAGCCCGTGCCGGACCGATCACGCGACGCCCGGCTCGCCGAGCTCACGCCACGCGAAGTGGAGGTGCTTGCCCTCATCGCACGCGGGCGCTCCAACGGCGAGATCGCCGCCGAGCTCGTCATCGAGGAATCGACGGTCAAGACGCACGTCAAGCGCATCCTCCTCAAGCTCGGCGCGCGCGACCGCGTGCAGGCGGTGATCTTCGCCTACGAGACCGGGCTGGCGCCGTGACGCCGCGGCGAAATGGCGGGGGAAGGATTCGAACCTTCGAAGGCGTAGCCACTCGGTTTACAGCCGAGCCCCTTTGACCGCTCGGGAACCCCGCCGGGGCGATGGCGAGTGTAGCGAGCAGGCGATCCGCTACGGCGCGTCGCGCAGCCGCTGCGCCTCCGGCAGCGACTCGAGCTTCTTCAGCGTGTGGTTCTCGATCTGGCGGATGCGCTCGCGGGTGACGTTGAAGGCGCGGCCGACCTCCTCGAGCGTCCGTGGGCGGCCGCCAGTCAGGCCGAAGCGCATCTCGATGACCTCGCGCTCGCGCTGGGGCAGGGCCGCCAGGGCGCGGTGGACGTTCTCCTTGCGCAGGTTCTCGGAGGCGACCTCGAACGGCGACTCGGCGGCCTGGTCCTCGACGAAGTCGCCGAGCTCAGACTCCTCCTCCTCGCCGATCGGCTTCTCCAGCGAGATCGGCTGCTGGCTCATGCGCAGGATGTCGCGCACCTCGCGCGTCGAGCACTCGAGCTCGGCGGCGATCTCCTCGGGCGAGGGCTCGCGGCCGAGGGCCTGGACGAGCTGGCGCTCGACGTGGACGACCTTGTTGAGCTTCTCGACCATGTGGACCGGGATGCGGATGGTCCGGCCCTTGTCGGCGATGGCGCGCGTGACGGCCTGGCGGATCCACCACGTCGCGTAGGTGGAGAACTTGAAGCCGCGGCGGTGGTCGAACTTCTCGACCGCGCGGATGAGCCCCAGCGAGCCCTCCTGGATGAGGTCGAGGAAGGTCAGCCCGCGGCCGAGGTAGCCCTTGGCGATCGAGACGACGAGGCGCAGGTTGGCCTCGACCATGTGCGTCTTGGCGACCATGTCGCCGCGCTCGATGCGCTTGGCGAGCTCGACCTCCTGGCCCGCCGTGAGCAGCGGGACGCGCCCGATCGAGCGCAGGTACAACCGCAGCGAATCCAGGGACGGCTCGACCGTGAGGTCGATCTCCGGCTTCTTCGGCGCCTCGACGGTCGACTTGCGCGCCGCCTCGGCGGCGGCCTCGACCTTCTGGGCCTCGCTGGTGGCCAGGCGGCCGTCGGAGCCGACGACGTCGATGCCCTGGTCCTCCAGGTGCTGGTGCAGATCCTGCAGCTGCTCCTTGGTGACCTCGACCTCCTCCAAGGTCGAGGCGATCTGCTCGAAGGTCAGGAACCCGCGCTCCTGGCCATCCACGATGAGCTGGCGTAGGTCGTCCAGCTCCCAGATCGGTGCCTCATCGGCGAGCAGAACGTCAGTCTTGGTGCTCACGCCCCCACATCCTCGACGAAACGCAGTCTTCCCTCGGGACGGCACCCTCCACGGGCCGTCCCCCGACACTCTCCCTAGCTGTCTCCCCTCACGACCGGAATTCGGCTACGCCGGCTCCGGCTGAATCTGAACCAACATTCAGCCAAGGTCGTGAGTGATAGCACAAGGTAGCGCCGGTACCTAGGAACTGTGTCGTTACCCTGAACGGAAGGATGGAGCAGATCACGATCCCCACGGGCGCCGACGTCCAGGCCTCGACGCCGACAATCCACGTCTCGCTCTCGCGCGTGGGCGTGACGAACGTCGAGAAGGTCATCCGCATCGGCCCGCCCGGCGGCGAGCAGCTCTACTACGCCAAGCTGGACTGCTTCGTCGATCTCGGCCCCAAGCAGAAGGGCGCGCACATGTCGCGCTTTGAGGAGGTCGTCAACGACGTCATCGGCGAGGTCGTGCTCGGCGAGAGCGGCTTCAAGGCCGAGCAGCTGGCCCAGCACATCGCCGTGCTGGTGCGCGAGCGCCAGGACGCGCTGCGCGCCGAGGTGACGATCGCCGCGCGCTATCCCGAGCACAAGCCGGCGCCCGTCTCGGGCATCGCGACGCAGGAGATCTACACGCTCTATGGCTCGGCGGTCGCCTCCGAGCGCGGCACGCGCCGCCTCGTCGGCGTCGCCGCGCAGGGCATGACCGCCTGCCCGTGCGCGCAGCAGCTCGTCGCGGGGCGCTCGCGCGAGCGCCTGGCGGCCGACGGCTTCACAGACGACGAGATCGGGCGGATCTTCGACGCGGTGCCGGTCGCCACGCACAACCAGCGCGGCCTCGGCACGCTCTACATCGGCTGCCCCGAGGACTGCGACGAGGAGCTCGAGGCGTCGGTGCTGCTGGAGATCGTCGAGAACTCGATGTCCAGCGAGATCTACGAGCTGATGAAGCGCTCCGACGAGGGCGCCGTCGTCGAGAAGGCCCACCGCCGCCCGCGCTTCGTCGAGGACTGCGTGCGCGAGATGGTCGGCGGCGTCATCGAGCGCCTCGACACGCTCGGCGACGAGTCGTTCGTCTCCGCGCGCCAGGAGAACCTCGAGACGATCCACCAGCACAACGTCGTCGCCGAGCGCTTCGGCCTGCTCGGCGAGCTGCGCCACGAGGTCCGCTCGGGCGAGCACCTCGCGCATCACACGTCGATGCGCGAGTGGCTGGACAACGGCGCTCGGCACTGAATCGCCCGGCACGGGGAATACAGGCGGCATGTCCCCGCGCCGCCTCGCCCTCGCCACCCTGCTCTGCTTCGCCGCCGCTGTCGCTCCGGCCGCCGCGAGCGAGCGCCCGGTCGTCAACCTCGCGCTGACCGGCACCGCCAGCGCGCCCGAGGTCAACGACGGCAACGCCGCGACCATGACCTGCGCCGACCCGGTGACCGTCGACCTCGGCGGACCGCGGCGCGTGGAGGGCTTCGGCGTCAGCCTCGCCGGCGATGAGCCGTCGGCGCGCGTGACGATCGAGGCGGGTGGGCGGCGCGTCGCCGCGACGGTGCCGGTCGGCACGCCGGCGTGGCTGCCGCGCGCGGTGGTCGCGCGGACGGTCCGGCTCCACGTCACTGGCGCCTGCGTGGCGGAGCTGCGCGCGATGGGACGAGGGCCGCGCATGATCGTCGGCCACGACCTCTCCTTCGCCGTCCAGGAGGCGGCAGCCGGCGCCACCTACACCGATCGCGGCCGCACGAAGCTGCCCGAGCGGATCCTCGCCGACCACGGCGCAAACTGGGTGCGACTGCGCCTATGGGTCGATCCGCCCGCCGGCTACAGCGACATGCCGAGCCTGCTGGCGATGGCGCGCCGCGCGAAGGCGGCCGGCATGCGCCTGCTGCTCGACCCGCACTACTCGGACTTCTGGGCCGACCCGCAGAAGCAGCCGATCCCCACGTCCTGGCCCCAGGACCTGCCGCGGCTGGCGCAGAAGGTCCACGACTACACGCGCGACGTGCTCGACGCGCTCAGCGCGCAGGGGACGCCGGCCCAGATGCTCCAGCTCGGCAACGAGATCCGCAACGGCATGCTGTGGCCGACGGGGCAGCTCGACGGCAGCCAGGCGCAGTGGGACGCGCTCGGCACCCTGCTGCGCGCGGCAGCCGCGGGAGCCCACGACGCCAAGGGCCCGACGCCACGGCTCGTCGTCCACTTCGACCAGGGCGGTGACAACGCCTACAGCCGCTGGTTCTACGACAACATCGTCGCCCAGCACGTCCCGTTCGACGTGATCGGCCTGTCCTACTACCCGTTCTGGCACGGGACGCTGTCGCAGCTGCGCGCGAACCTCGACGACCTCGCGCAGCGCTACCGCCGCGACGTCGCGGTCGTCGAGACCCAGTACGGGTGGACGCTCGACAACGGCGACAGCGAGAACAACTTCCTGTGGACGCCGGACCTGCTGCTGCCCGGCTACCCCGCGACGCCGGGCGGCCAGCTGGGCTTCACCTCCGACCTGCTGTCGATCCTCTCGGCGGTGCCCGACGGCCGCGGCCTCGGCGTCTTCTACTGGGCGCCCGAGTGGATCCCCGGCATCGGCTGGCAGCCCGGGGCCGGCACGCCCAACGACAACCTCACGCTGTTCGACTTCTCCGGACGCGCGCTGCCCGCCGTGAGCTTCGCCGATCCGCTCCGCGCGCTGGGGTAAGACGCGCGGCGGTCGGCGCGCAGAGAGGACATGCGCCGATTCACCCCCGCGATCGTCCTCGTCGCCCTGACCACCGCCGCGCTCGCGGCCGCCACGTCGAGCGCCCACGACACGCACGCGCCCTCGGCGCGCGCGCTGACCGCGCGCCAAGCCGCCTTCCACGACGACATGCGCAAGCTATGGGAGGACCACATCACGTGGACGCGGCTTGCCATCGTGAGCTTCGCCTCCGGCCTTCCTGACCTCCAGGCCACCGAGGCTCGTCTGCTCGCCAATCAAACGGACATCGGCAACGCGATCAAGCCCTTCTACGGGCGGACGGCCGGCAATCGCCTGACCGCGCTGCTGCGGCAGCACATCCTCGGCGCGGTGGCCCTGCTGCAGGCGGCGAAGTCGGGCGACAGCGGCGCCATCTCGAAGGCGAGCGCCGCCTGGTACGCGAACGGCAACGACGTCGCCGACTTCCTCCACACGGCCAACCCGCGCAACTGGCCGCGCAAGGAGATGCGGGCGATGATGAAGACGCACCTCGACCAGACGCTCAAGGAGGCGCAGGACCGGCTGCAGGGGCGCTACGCGGCCGACATCCGCGACTACGAGGCCATCCATCGCCACATCCTCGCGATGGCAGACGAGCTGAGCACCGGGATCATCCGCCAGTTCCCGGCGCGCTTTCGCTGACGGGGCTCACGCCGCGCAGCGCGCGAGCACGCCGCGCAGCGGCGCGCGCTCGACTGCGACGAGCGCGTAGACGCTCGGGTCGCGGTAGACAGCGCGCAGCAGCTGCGCGGGCAGTGGCGGGTTCGACGGCGCGCGCACGACGAGCACCGAGTAGTCGACGCCGCGCACCAGCACGGCGCGGTCCTGGCCCACGCGCCACGTGCGCCGCGGCGGCTCGCGGCCGGCGAGGACGTCGGGGCGCGCGGCGCTCAGCGCCTCGCTCGTCTTGACCGCGACCGCCCCGCGGTCCTCGGCGCACGCGCGCACGCGCTCGGGCACGCCGTCGTGCGAGCGCTGCACGGCGACGACGATCGCCACGGTCGCGGCGGCCGCCGCGGCGAGCGCGGTCAGGAGCGCCAGCGCGGTCTTCAGCGAGGGCACGGCGGGCAGCCTAAGCCTCGGCGACCGGCGAGGCGCGGGTGACGCCGACGCTCGCGACGACGACGAGCGCGATCGCCACGACGTCGCGGGCCCGCAGGTCCTGCCCGAGGACGACGAGCCCGGCGATCGCCGCGACCGCTGGCTCGATGCTCATGAGCACGCCGAAGACGTTGGCGGGCAGGCGGCGCAGGGCCTCGGTCTCCAGCGAGTAGGGCAGCACCGAGCTCATGAGCGCGACCGCGAGGCCGATGGCGAGGAACCGGGGCTGCAGCAGGTCCGAGCCGGCGGTCGCGATCCCCGGCACGAGCGGGACGAGCACCGCGACGCTCATCGCCAGCGCCACGCCGTGCCCGCCGCTGAAGACACGGCCCGCCGCCTGCGCGATGAGGATGTAGGCCGCCCAGCACGCGGCGGCCACGAGCGCCAGCGCCACGCCGAGCGCATCGACCGCGCCGCCGCCCGGGTCGGCGAGCAGCACGATCCCGATCGCCGCCAGCGCCGCGCACGCGAGATCGAGGCGCCGTCGCGACAACGCGACCGCGAGGCCCAGCGGCCCCGCGAACTCGATCGTCACCGCGATGCCCAGCGGGATGCGCGCGAACGACTCGTAGATGCAGAGGTTCATCGCGCCCAGCACCAGCCCGAACAGCGCCACGAGCCGCAGGTCGCGCGGCGCGTGGTCGCGCACGCGCGGGCGCCAGATCGCCTGCAGGACGATCGCGGCGAAGAGCGCGCGCAGCAGCGCCGTCCCGGCGGGGCCGACGTCGTCGAAGATCGTGCCCGCCAGCGCCGCTCCGAACTGCAGCGAGGTGATCGCGACGAGGACGAGCGGAACGCCGCCCGCGGTTACGGCTTGAGCCGGTGCCCGGTCCGAAACAGCCATGAGCTCCACGCGACCATGGCAGCCGCCAGCGCACCCGTCACCCCGAGCGACAGCAGCACGCTGACGTCGCTCGTGCCGAGGAACCCGTAGCGCACCGCGTTGAGCAGGTAGAAGATCGGGTTGAGGTGGCTGATCTCGTGCCACGGGGACGGCAGGCGATCGACCGAGTAGAAGACGCCGCCCAGGAAGGTCAGCGGCAGGATCACGATGTTCGTGACGAACGCGGTGTGGTCCCACGAGTGCGCGTAGATGCCGGCGATCACGCCGAAGGCCGCGAACAGCGTGAGCGCGAGCGTGACCGCCACGACGAGCTCGAGCGGGTGGCGAATGGGCACGTCGACGACCGGCAGGGCGCAGGCCAGCAGCCCGACGCCGATGAGCAGCGCGCGCACGACCCCGCCCAGCGAGAGCGCGAGGTTGATCTCCCACGAGCGCATCGGCGCGGCGAGGATGTCGTTGATGTAGCGGTCGAAGCGCGCCTGGAAGACCGACGTCGAGTTGTTGGCGTAGGCGGCCTGGATCATCGCCATCGTGATCAGGCCGGGGACGATGAAGACCTCGTAGTCGACGCCCTGGATCTGCTTGATGCGCCCGCCGAGCGACAGCCCGAAGACGAGGATGAAGAGGAACGAGCTGAGGATCGGCGCCGCGATCGTCATCGTCCAGATCTTCAGCACGCGCACGATCTCGCGCGTGCCGAGGGCGACGAGGCCGCGGCTCACAGCCCCATCGCCTTGACGTAGGCGTCGGCCAGCGAGTTGGCCTCGAACGAGCTGCGCAGGCCGTCGGCGCTGTCGCGCGCCAGCAGCCGCCCGCCGCGCAGCAGCGCGATCTCCTCGCACAGCTCCTCGGCCTCCTCGAGGTAGTGCGTGGTCAGGAGGATCGTGGTGCCCTCGCAGTGCAGCCGGCGGATGTAGGCCCACAGCTCCATGCGCAGCTCGAAGTCCACGCCGGCGGTCGGCTCGTCGAGGATGACCAGGCGCGGCTCGTGCATGAGCGCGCGGGCGAGCAGCAGGCGCCGGCGCATGCCGCCGGAGAGGTGCGGCGCGCGCACGTGCGCCTTCGCGCGCAGGTCGAAGACGTCGATCATCTCGGCCGCGCGCCGGCGCGCCCGCGCGCGGTCCATCCCGTAGTAGCCGCCGTGGTAGAGCAGCGTCTCCTCGACGTCGAGGAAGCGATCGAGGTTGACGTCCTGCTCGGCCAGGCCGATGAACGAGCGCGCCGCGTGGGTGTCGTGGTCCTCACCGAAGACCGACAGCCCGCCGGCGGTGACGCGGATGAGGTTGCACACCGCGCTGATGAGGGTCGTCTTGCCGGCGCCGTTGGGTCCCAGCAGACCGAAGAAGGCGCCGTCGTGCACCTCGAGATCGAGGTGGTCGAGGGCGAGGAACCCGTTGTCGTAGCGCTTCGTGAGCCCCCTGATCGAGAGGGCGGCGGGTGGGGACATCTGCTCCTTGACGTTACCGTGCCGGTTTATCCTCGGGACCATGCGCATCGGCGAGCTCGCCCGACGCGCGGGCGTCACGACCCGCACCATCCGCTACTACGAGGGCCTCGGCCTGCTGTCGTCGCGCCGCGAGGGCGGCGGTCACCGCCAGTACGACGACGACGCGCTCGCGCGGCTGGAGAAGATCGACTGGCTCAAGCGCATGGGCCTCACGCTGGAGGAGATCAGCGAGGTCATCCCGCTGTACTTCGGCGCGCAGACCGGGGCGCGCGGGCGCAAGAAGATGCTCGCCCTGCTCGAGCGCCGGCTCGCGGAGACCGAGGAGCGCGTCGAAGGCCTGGTCGCCCACCGCGACGAGCTGCGCGGCGCGGTCGACCGCATGCGCTCCGCGGTTGCCCAGCCGGCCGGTCGCTGACCGGATAGCGTTGCGCGGTGCGCGCGCTCCCGCTCTGCCTCGCCGGACTGGCGCTGCTGGCGGGCGGCGCCCGCGCGCAGGCGCCCGACAGCGTGCTCGTGGGCGGCACGCTCGCGGCCGCCAACGAGGGCTACGCCTCGCCCCACGACGCGTTCGTCACCGTCGGCGGCGACGCGGGCGACCAGGTCCCGGTGACCGTCACGACCGCGCTGGCCTGCGGCAGCCACCTGCGCCAGGTCCGCCTGACGGCGGCGGCCACGCGCGACGCCACGGGAGCGCTGCAGATCTCGCGCCCGTACACGTCGGGCGGCGGGCAGCTGCGGGCGAAGGTGACCGTGTTCGGCCGCACGCTCGGCGACGAGGCGACGGGCAGCCTGACCGCCACCGGCACCCTGCGCCAACCCGGCCGGCGCCGCGCGATCGCCTGCAAGGCGACGCAGCTCGACTGGCGGGCGCACCGCACCGGGGCGATGCCGGCGGCGACCGGCGCCGTCGCGCGCGGCGCGCTGCTCGTGGGCGCCACGACCGGGAAGGACGCCCACGCGCCGGTCTCGCCGATCCTGCTGCGCACGTCGGCCGACGGCGCGTCGCTCGTGCGCGTGAAGTGGCGCGTGGCGATCCCGTGCGACAGCAGCGACGACGACGACCTCCCGTTCGCCTTCTTCACGATGAAGCTCAGCGCGACGGGCCGGTTCGTGGCCGACAAGCACGCCGTCGATCCGGCGGGCGACGCGACGTGGGACGTGAGCGTGCGCTTCGGCGGCCACGTGGGCGCCGACGGCGCGGCGGGCTACCTGCGCGTGGTCGAGCGCGAGGAGGTCGGCGGGCGCACCGAGAACCGCTGCGACACCGGGCACCTGCGCTGGACGGCGGTGGTCACGCCGCCGCCCGCAACGTAACATTTGACGTTCAACGTCAGATTTCTGCGATAGCATGCCGAGCATGCAGACACGCACCCTGGGCCGCTCCGGCCCCACGGTTTCCGCCCTCGGCCTCGGCTGCATGGGCATGTCCGAGTTCTATGGCGAGCACGACGACGACGAGTCGATCGCCACCATCCACCGCGCGCTCGAGCTCGGCGTCAACTTCCTCGACACCGCCGACGTCTACGGCCCGCACACCAACGAGCGCCTCGTCGGGCGCGCGATCGCCGATCGCCGCGACGAGGTCGTGCTCGCGACGAAGTTCGGCAGCGTCCGCGACCCCGCCAATCCGCAGAGCCGCGGCGTCGACGGCAGCCCCGAGTACGTCAAGCGCGCCTGCGAGGGCTCGCTGCAGCGCCTCGGCCTCGACCACATCGACCTCTACTACCAGCACCGCGTCGATCCCGACACGCCGATCGAGGAGACCGTCGGCGCGATGGCCGAGCTCGTACAGGAGGGCAAGGTCCGCCACCTCGGCCTCAGCGAGGCGGGCGTCGACACGTTGCGCCGCGCCAGCGCCGTCCACCAGATCACCGCGCTGCAGACCGAGTACTCGCTGTGGTCGCGCGATCCCGAGGACGCGATCCTGCCGGCCTGCCGCGAGCTGGGCATCGGCTTCGTGGCCTACTCGCCGCTCGGCCGCGGGTTCCTGACCGGCGCGATCAAGTCGACGGACGACCTCGCCGACGACGACTTCCGCCGCACCTCGCCGCGCTTCCAGGGCGAGAACTTCCAGAGCAACCTCGACCTCGTCGCGCGGATCGAGGAGATGGCCGCCGCGAAGGGCGTGAGCGCGGCGCAGCTCGCGCTGGCGTGGGTGCTGGCGCAGGGAACGGACATCGTCCCGATCCCCGGCACGCGGCACCGCGGGCGCCTCGAGGAGAACGTCGCCGCGCTCGACGTCGCCCTCAGCGCCGACGAGCTGTCCGACATCGCCGGCGCGCTGCCCGAGCCGGCCGGCACGCGCTACGCCGAGCAGATGATGGCGCTCATCGGACGCTGACCCACCGGTGGGCCGAGGGGCGTGCCACGCTAGATTCCGGGCATGCCCCTCGTCCCCATCGTCGTCGAGCGCTCCGCACGCGGCGAGCGCGAGTACGACATCTTCTCGCGCCTGCTCAACGAGCGCATCGTCTTCCTCGGGCAGCCGGTCGACGACCAGATAGCCAACCTCGTGGTCGCCCAGCTCCTGCACCTGGAGTCCGTCGACCCCGACAAGGACATCTCGATCTACATCAACTCCCCGGGCGGGTCCATCTACGCCGGGCTGGCGATCTACGACACGATGCAGTTCATCAAGCCCGACGTGTCCACGATCTGCTGCGGGATCGCCATGTCGATGGGGTCGCTGCTGCTGACCGGCGGCGCGACGGGCAAGCGCATGTCGCTGCCCAACAGCCGCATCCTCATCCACCAGCCGTCGGCCGGCTTCGAGGGCATGGCCACCGACATCGAGATCCAGGCACGCGAGATCATGAAGACGCGCGCGCGCATCGACGACATCTACGCCCAGCACACCGGCCAGCCGGTCGAGCAGGTCCACGACGACATGGAGCGCGACCGGTTCTTCAACCCCGAGCAGGCAGTGGAGTACGGGCTGATCGACAAGGTGATCGAGCACCACTAGGTCTGCCGCCACGCTTGTGCGTTGCGCGGCGTATGGCACTGAGGAGAAGGAGTGCGTGGCTGCTCGTGCGCGGGCGGACTGCCGCTGGCGCCAGTGGTCAGTGTGGTCGATTGCTGTTGCAGGACAACAGCTAGGCACCCACACTGCGCGAAGCGTGCTGGGTTGTGGGGCCAGGAGCCCCACAAGTCAGCACAGTGCGCCCGCCCGCGGCGGGCCGCCGCGCGCGGCAGAGCGTCAGCGCGGCGGCTTGCCCTTCGCCCGCTGCCGGAGCAGCGCCGCGAACGCCTTCGGCCGCGCGGTCATCACGCCGTCGACGCCCATGTCGAGGAGCTTGGCCCAGATCGCTGGGCTCTCGCCGTCGTCGCTGAGCCACGTGTGCCAGGCGTAGCCCTCGCGGTGGGCGCGGGCGACGTTGTCGGCCGTGGTGATCTGCAGGGTCTGGCCGTTGAGCTCGTAGGTGATCGGCAGCTGGAAGGCGACGACGCCGTCGCCGGGGGACTTGCCGCCGATCAGCCAGTTGGCCGCGCCGCCGATGCCGGGCGCGACCGGCAGGGCCGGCACGAGCTGGTGGAAGCGGTCGACGGCCTCCTGCTTGAAGGACACGACGATGATGTCGCGGCGCGCGGTGCCGCGCAGCGTGCGCGCGAGCGCGTCGGCGTTCGTGAGGTACTCGTCGAGCGCCTCGGCCTTCGTGCGGCCCTTGATCTCGACGTTGATCGGCGTGTGCGGGAACGCGCGCAGGACCTCGCGCAGCGTTGGCACGCGGAAGTCGGCCGCGGTGAAGCCCTTCGGCGGCCGCCGCTTGCCGGTCGCCACGCCGCGCAGCCGGTAGGCCGAGCGCGCGCGATCGTGGCCATAGGCGTTCGCGCCGCCGGAGAACCAGTAGGCGGCGTCGAGCTTGCGCAGCTGCTTCAAGGTGAACGACGCGACCGTGCCGTGGCCGTTGGTCGTGCGATCGACCGTCGTGTCGTGCATGACGACGACCTGGCCGTCCTTGGTCACGCCGACGTCGAGCTCGAGCATGTCGGCGCCCACCTGCAGCGAGCGCTTGAAGGCGTACATCGTGTTGGACGGGAACTCGTCCTCGCCGCCCTGGTGGGCGATGTCCAGGGGCGTCTTCTCGATCCACGGGTTCGTCGCGGCGCCCGCCGCCGGCGCGGCGACGAGCAGAGCGAGCACGACCCCGAGCAGCGCGCGCGTCATGCGACCTCGTGCTCGATCGCGCCGAGCCCCTCGATCTCGATGCGCACGACGTCGCCGCTGCCCAGGAAGCGCGGCGGGTCGAAGTACATGCCGACGCCGCTCGGCGTGCCGGTGAGGATGAGGTCGCCGGGCTCGAGCGTGCACGTCTCGCGCAGGAAGTCGACCAGCGCGGGGACGCCGAAGATGAGGTCGCTGGTGCGCGAGTCCTGGCGCAGCTCGCCGTTGACCCACGTCCGCAGCCCGAGGTCACCCGGGTCGGCCACCTCGTCGGCCGTGGTGATCCACGGCCCGAACGGGCACGAGCCGTCGAAGCCCTTGGCGCGCGTCCACTGGCGCTCGCGCCGCTGCAGGTCGCGCGCCGTGAGGTCGTCGGCCACCGCGAAGCCGGCGACCGCGCCGTCGGCGCCCATGACGACCGCGAGCTCGCCCTCGTAGTCCAGGCGCCGCACCACCGCGGGCGCGTGCACCGGCGCGCCCGGCGCGGCCACCGAGCTCGGCAGCTTCATGAAGACGATCGGCACCTCGGGCAGCTCGGCGTCCTGCTCCTGCGCGTGGGCGAGGTAGTTCAGCCCGATCCCGAAGATCACGCGCGGGACATGCGGCGCGAGGAGCTCGACCTCCTCGAGCGCGAAGTCGGGGCCGGACGCGGGCGAGCGGTCGCCCGAGGCCAAGCGATCGCGGACGGTCGAGCCGTCGGCGAAGGCGGCGACGCGACCGTCGCGGACCTCGCCGCTGAGCGTGTCGCCGGCGGTTGAGCGAAACGAGGCGAGCTTCATCAGCGCGGCAGGCTATCGCCGCGCCAGCGCCGACAGCGCTGCGCGGACGACGACGTCGCGCTCGCGCGCCTCGTCGTCGGTCCACCGCCACGCGACGCCCGCCTCGATCGCGAAGCGCAGCTGCATGTGATCCTGGATCGAGTCGACGTCGAGGGCGACCGCCAGCACGCCCTCAACGACCTCGTCCAGGACCTCCGCGCGCGCGTTCGCCGTGCACGCGACGTCGGCCGCCGTGACGATCGTCAGGGCACAGCGCGGTTCGCGCCGCAGCCGCGCCAGCGACTCACGGGTGGCCGCGAGCGCGATCAGCAGGCGCCGCGGGCCGGCTCTGACCGCCGTCGAGACGGGGATGGCATGCGGCGCGCCGCCGCCGGTCGAGAGCACGGCGACGGTCCCGTCCTCCCACTCGGGCAGCTCGTCCATGCCGGCGGCGGGCCGGTCAGCCGCGGCGGACGGGCGGCAGCGGGCGCGAGGAGGCCCGCGAGCGACGATTGCGCTTCGTGCCGGACTCCTCCGGGCGCCGCTTCTTCTTCGTGAAGCGCTCGCGCTCGGCGTCCGTCATCTGGCGAATCACCAGGGAGCCTTCCTCGACCTGCTCCTGAATGCGATCGAGCTTGGCCTTGCGCTGCTCGGCCTCCCGCTCGCGCTGGGTCTTGGTAGGCATGTTGGTTTCCTACCCCATGCGAGCGCCGGCCATGCGGCGTATGGCCGGCGCTCAGGGCCCTGCTCAACGACCGGTGGCCCGCTCCTCGTGGTCGAAGCGGCTGTCGCTCAGCCGGTCGTGCTCGAGCTCGAGATCGTCGTCGGCGAGGCCGCGCTCGTGCAGGCGGGCGCGCGCCTCGTGCGCCTCGGCCTCGGCGCGCTCATGCTCGGCGATCCGCTCGGCCTCCTCGGCGCGCTCCGCGCGGCTCGTGGCGCGCTCGCGGTGGGCCTCGGCGACCTCGCCGCGACGGCGCTCGAGCTGGCGCTCGCGGCGCCTGGCGCCCATGCGCGGCATCGCGAAGGCGATCACGGCGAGGACGACGACCGCGACGACGACGATGGCGATGATGGCTCCGGTGCTCATGTGGGACTCCTCTCGGGTGTGCATGCGGCGTACCCGACCCCCAAGGCGCGAAACTGTCGATCTACGTGACGCCCGCGGTTCTCCTCATCCTCGCCCAGGCAGGCGGCGGCTCCTCCGGCTTCGGCGGAGGCGGTGGTGGTGGCGGCGGCGGTGGCGGCGGCGGCGGTGGCGGTGGCGGCTTCGGCGGGGGTGGCGGCGGGGGCGGCGGCTTCGTGCTCTTCCTGCTGATCGCCGCGATCTTCGTCATCGTCGCGACCATGTCGGCGGTCGCGACCGCGCGCCTGCGCAGGCGCCGCCGCGAGCGCGTCCAGCGGGTCGTGCTCGCAGCGGCCGAGGCGGCCGACGACGACCCCGCCTTCGCCGCCGACCGCGTCACCGCCGAGGCGCAGGAGCTGTTCGTCCACATCCAGTCGGCGTGGGACGGCGGCGAGCGCGAGCGCCTGCGCGAGCTGATCGGCGGCGACCTGCTCGTCGAATGGGAGCGGCGCCTGGACGACTTCGAGGCCAAGGGCTGGCACAGCCGCGTGCGCGTCGTGCGCGACCCGACCGTCGAGTACGTCGGGCTCGTCAACCGCGCCGACGACGAGGAGGACCGCGCCGTCGTGCGTCTCGCCTGCCCGCTCATGAGCTGGGTCGAGACGCCCGACGGTCGGCGCATCTACAAGACCGGCCACGACGACCCGACGATCGCCTTCGCCGAGTACTGGACGCTGGCCAAGCACGACGGCCACTGGATGCTCGTGTCGATCGAGCAGGACTCCGAGGGCGCCCATCACCTCGACGACGAGATCGTCGCCTCGCCGTGGTCCGACAGCCGCCTGCACGACGAGGCGCTCGTCGAGCAGGCCGTCGCCGACCGCGTGCCGGACGGCTTCGCGCCCGCCGACGCCGCGGCCGTCGACTTCGCCGGCACCGCCCGCGAGGCCGCGCTCGACCTCTCGCTCGCCGACGCGCGCTTCGCGCCCGACGTGCTCGAGGCGGCGGCGCGGCGCGCGGTCGCGGCGTGGGCCGAGGCCGTCGACGGCGACGACGCGCCGCTCGAGCGCGTCGCCTCGCCGGAGGCGATCGACGCGCTGCTCTACGCCAGCGACGCGCAGCGCCGCACGCGCCTGGTCGTGCGCGGCCCGCGCGTGGAGCGCGTGACCATCGAGCGCCTCGACGCGCAGGCGCAGCCCGCGCGCATGCACGTCGCGGTCGGCGTCCGCGGCCGGCGCTATCGCGAGGATCGCGACACCGCGGCGATCGTGGCGGGCTCGCGCGACCGCGAGACGTCGTTCGAGGAGCGCTGGGTGCTCGCGCTCGACGGCGCCGACGACGCGCCGTGGCGCGTCGTCGGCGTTGGCGGCTAGGCGGGCACCAACCGCGCGTTGCCGGCGTGTTGCCGGCACGCAAGCGCGATGTAGCCGCGGCGCGAGACCTTCCGGAGACCGACGTCGGCTCGACCACTCCTCGAGAAGGGACTCACCGTGACCCGCAGCAAGTACCCGCCCCGCACCACGTACCTGATCGTCGCGGCGATCATCGTCGCCATGTGCCTCGGCCTGTCGTCGGCGATGGCGCAGGCCATGGACCAGGGGCCGACCGTCCGGAACCCGGCGACCGCCAACGTGTACGTCCCGCCGCCCGAGCTGTGGCGGCAGCAGGACGCCCGCTCGCCCGATGCGATCGACGCGGCCGAGGGCCGGCTGCCCGGCGCTCTGGCCGGACCGCCGCAGTCGCCCACGAACACGCACGCGGTCGTCCTGGCGTCCGCCGACGACGGCGGCCCGCCCTGGCTGGACATCGGCCTGGGGCTCGGCGGCGTCGTGCTCGTCGCCGGTTGCGTCGTCGCGATCCGCTACACCCGGCGGGCGCGGCGACCGGTCGGCTAGCGATCAACGTGGGAGGTGCCGACCGGCGTCGGCACCTCCCACGCGGCATCAGCGCTGCGCGCACTCAGGCCCGTAGCTGCGCTCCGGAAGCGCGTCCTCCCATTCAGCGCGCGTGAGCACGCGGCCGGCGATGTCGCAGGCCCGACGCGCCCACGACTGCGGTGACACGTCCCAGAGATAGCCGCGGCCCGTGTCGTAGACCGTCACGAGGCGCCTTCCGCCGTCGACGAACGCCGCGCTGACCCAGTGGTTTGCGATCCCGGGTAGTGGCGTGCCGATAGCGCGGCCCGAGGCGAGGTCCCAGAGGCGAGTCGTGCCGTCGAAGGATGTCGTGGCCAACGTGTGGCCGTCGGGGCTGAGGTTGACGGTGAGCACAACTCCCGTGTGTCCTACCAGCGGGGCGCCGTGTCTCCAGGTGCGCGTGTCGAACACCCACGCCCGCCCGGCGATGTCGCCATAGAGGAACAGGCGCCCGTCGGGCGAGAAGCGGCCCCACCGGCCCTGCGACACCGGCACGCGCTCGAGCGTCGTCCGTCGCGCGACGGAGACGACATCCAGCTCGCCGCCGCGCCGGTTGTTCACGGTTGCCACCAGCGTTGTTCCATCGGGGCTCAGGCTCACGTCCACGACGTAGCCCTGGAACGTGAAGGTGTTCTCGAACGTGCGCCGGCGGGCGTCCCAGAGGTCCACCCCCGGGTCTTCTCCACTCGCGGCGAGCCAGCGGCCGTCGCCGCTCAGCGCCAGCGAGAACGTCTGGCCGGCGTGGGCCAAGAAGGACGGTCCGAGCACGCGGCGCGTCCGCAGATCGGCGAACGCGACGTTGCCGTTCGCGAGCGCGGCCGCGAGGGTCCGCCCGTCCGGCTCGATCGCGAGCGCGGACACGGCGCCCGCCCCGATTCGGATGCGTCCCCTGCGGGCCAGGGACCGGCCGTCGAAGAGGTGGACGTAGCCGACGTGGTCCGGCACGGCGAAGGTCGCCCCGTCGGGCGTCGCCACCACGGCTCCTGGGGGCGCCCGGAATGGCGGGGCCTCGGCCCGCGGTGCCGCGCGGAACGGGCGCCCGAGACGCCGCGTTCCGGCCAGGTCCCACGCGATGACGCTGCCATTCTGGCCGGCGCTGTAGGCGGTGCGACCGTCGCTCGTGATCGCGAGCGCGGTGACGCCGCCCGTCTGGCGCTCGAGCGTCTCGATCGGCGCGGCCCGTCGGACATCCCACACGATGAGGCCGCCGTCGGCCGCGGCCGTCACCAGCTTGCGCGAGTCGGGCACGAAGCGCACCGCGGTGATTGCGGCGTCGTGGCGCCCAGCCGCCACTCGCAGCTTGCCGTCGCGCAGGTCGAGCAGACGCACCGAGCCGTCCGCCGCCCCGAACGCCATCCATCGTCCGTCCGGGCTCGTCGCCGCGGGCACGCCACCCGAGGGCCAGTGGCGCACCGGCCGCAGCGTCGCCGCCTCGCGAATGGTCGTGCCCTTCCCACCCGGGCCGGAGGTCACCAGTGTCCGGCCATCCGGTGCGACGGCGATCGCCGCCAACGCGTTCCCGTCGCCGCTCATGACGCCCACGGCGGCGGGCGCGCGCAGCAGCGCGGCGAGAAGGTTGTTCCGGGTGGCCAGCGAGTCGTCGAGCGCGACCCCCTGCCGCGCGAGGAGGAGCGAGCGGGCGAGGTCTCCCTCTGTAAGCGCCTGTACGCCGAGCCTCTGCGCCTGGGCGGCGCGCGCCTGCATGCGCGCGGTGCCACGCTGATGCAGGGCGACCACCCCGCCGAGCACGGCGACGGCCAGCAGCGCCGCCACGCCTGCGAGCACCAGTCGCAGCCTCCGCTGCGCGCGCCCCGCGATCTCGCGACCGGCATCGAGGAACGCCCGCTCGGTCGGGTTGACCTCGCGCTCGTGGCCGGCGCGCCACTCCAGCGCCGCGGCCAATCGTGCGCCTCGGTACACGTCGGCGGGGTCGCGCCCGCCGTCGCTCCAATGGCGCGCGGCATCGGCGAGGTGGCGCTGGGTGGCGCGACCCTGGGCGTCCTCCTCCAGCCAGCCGCGCAGTCGCGGCCACTCGCGCAGCAGCGCCTCGTGCGCGACCTCGACGGTCGTCGCGCTCACCGTGAGCAGGCGGCGGTCCGCGAGCACCGCGAGGACGCGCTCCAAGTCCTCGTCGCCGTGCCCTTCGAGCTCCGCCAGTGGGATGCGCCTTCGGACGACGGTGCCGTCCGGGCCCTCGCCGGCCAGCCGCAGCAGGACGCTGCGCGTGATGCGCTGCTGCTCGGGATCGAGCTCGCCGAACGCCTGCTCGGCCAATCGCGCGACAGCGCCGCGCACGCCGCCGGTTCGCTCGTACGTCGCATGGCGCAGCAGTCGCCCGTCGCGCTGCTGCCACAGCTCGAGGAGGGCCGCCGACAGCAGCGGCAGCGCCCCGGGCTCGTCGTCGAGGTCGGCCACGAGCGCCTCGACGAGCTCGGCCTCCACCTCCAGGCCGGCGCGCATCGCCGGCAGCTCGATCGCCCGTCGCAGCTCGTCGCGGTCCATGGGGCCGACGAGCACGTGGCCCGCGCCGAGCAGCCCAGACAGCGCTCGGTGCGCCGCGCAGCGTCCATAGAAGTCGGCTCGCACCGCGAGCACGACGAGGCCACCACCATCGCGCTCGGCGACGGACACCAGAGCGTCGATGAACGCGGTGCGCTCGTGCTCGTCACGGCAGGCGGTGAAGACCTCCTCGAACTGGTCGACCGCCAGGACGATGCGCTCGTCGGCGCTCAGGTCGCTGGTGGCGCCGCGCAGCTCGGCCAGCGGATGCTCGCCGGGCCGGATCAGCACCTGCGGCCACTCGTCGCTGCCGGGCAGGACGCCGCCCGCCAGCGCCGGCAGCAGCCCGGCCCGGACGACCGACGACTTGCCGCTTCCGGACGGTCCGACGACACCGAGCAACGGTGCGCCCACCGACCGGGCCACGAGCGCGGCCACGAGCCGTTCGCGGCCGAAGAAGTACTTCGCGTCGGCGAGGTCGAACGAGGCGAGGCCCTTGAACGGGCACACCGTCGGCTCATCGGGCTCAGCGAGCAGATCGGAGCGCTCGCGGGCCGCCTGGAGGTCGACGACACCCACGGCGAGCTCCGCCTCGGCGGACCGCAGCCGGTCGCGGTCGGCGGCTGCGCGGGGAGCGACCGCGCCGACCCGGCGCGAGGCTTCGCGACGCCCCCACTCGCTGGCCAGCTCGTGGACGCGGCGAGGGACGCCGTGGCTTGCATCGAGCAGCGCGTCGACCGGCACGTCCGCGGCGGCGTGACCGGGGGCGTAGAGCAGGGCGATCCGGCACACGGCCTCCGCCTCGAGCGGCTCGAGGACCAGGGCGATCGCGGTCATGAGGTCGCCGGCGTCCTGGACGTCGGCGACGACGAGCGCCTGCGTGTTCGACAAGTCCAGCGCGCCGAGCGCGGCGATCGCGTCCGGGCTCGCATCCGCGTCGTCCACCACGAGCAGCGTCGGGCGCTCCGCCGCGGCCGACCGGCGGATCGCCGCGAGCACGTCCTCCGAGCGCTGCCAGCCCGCCGCGTAGACGACGCCGGCGCCGGCGCGGTGCACTTCCGCGGCGAGCTCCGCGGCGAGGCGCGTCCTGCCGATGCCGAGGGGACCGCTGATCGCGACCACCTCGCCCGCTCCCGCTCGCGCCCGCTCCCAGCGTGCCCGCAGCCACGCGAGCTCGCTGTCGCGCCCGAAGATGGGCTGCTTGGCGGCGGCATCGAGCTCGCGCGGCAGCTCGGATGGCACGTGGTCGAGCGCGGCATCCTGGCGCAGGATCGACTCGTGCAGCGCTCGCAGCTCCGCGCCAGGCTCGACGCCGACGTCCTCGACCAGCAGCTTCCGTGCCGCGCGAAACGCCTCCAGCGCCTCGGCCTGGCGACCGCAGCGATACAAGGCCAGCATTCGCTGACCGTGAAGGCGCTCGCGCAGCGGGTGGGCGGCCACCAGCGCCTCGATCTCGCCGATGACCTCGCGATGGCGTCCGGCGGCGAGATCGCCCTCGATGGCCAGCTCGTTCGCGGTGAGCCGGCGCTCCTCGAGCCGCCGGATCTCCGACACCGCGAACGACTCCTGCGCGAGGTCGGACAGCGCCGGGCCGCGCCACAGCGCCAGCGCCTCGCGCAACAGCCCCGCCGCGCGTTGCGGTCTGCCATCGGCGAGCGCGCCGCGCCCGTCGTCGACGAGCTGGTCGAAGCGCTCCGCGTCCAGCTCGCCCGTGCCGACGCGCAGGCAATAGCCCGCCGGCGTCGTCTCGATGACCGCGCCGTCGCCGAGCGCCTTGCGCAGGCGCGAGACATGGACCTGCAGCGTCTTGGTCGATCCCGCGGGCGCGTCATCGCCCCACAAGCTGACGGCCAGCCGCTCCGCACTCACCGGCTCGTTGGCATGCAACAGCAACACGGCCAGCAGCGCGCGAGCCTTCGCGCCGCTCGGGGCCACCGCACCCCCGTCATCGGCGATGACCTCCAACGATCCCAGGATGCCGAAACGCATGTCGCCCCTCGTGCGGAACCTACTCCTGCGCGACTAGATGTTGCGCAGCAGGCCCGCCGAGCGCGCCCACTCGACCGTCCGCGCCACGGTGTCGCGAGGATCGGTGTAGCGCAGCCCGAGCTCGCGCTCGGCGCGCGAGCCGTCGTAGCGGTGGCCGTGCAGCAGGGTGCGGACCATCTCGCGGCAGACGGGCGGGTGGCGGCGGGCGAGCTTGAACCCGCGCTCGACCGCGGTCGCCGCGACCGAGGCCACGCGGCGGGGCAGCAGGCGCGCGGTGCGCTCGACGCCGACGACGTCGGAGGCGAGCGCGAGTGCCTCGGTGATGGGCAGCGTCATGCCGTTGAGCAGGTAGCGCTCGCCCGCGACGCCGCGCTCGGCCGCCAGCAGGTGCCCCTCGACGCAGTCGGCGATGTCGACGAGGCTGACGTTCGTCGGCACGAAGACCTTCAGCCGCCCGTCGAGGAAGGCGAGCAGGAAGCGCCCCGTGCCGCCGGCGCGACCCGGCCCCTGCACCGACGACGGGTTGACGAGCACGACGTCCTGGCCGGTCTCGCGCGCGACGGCGAGCACCGCGCGCTCGCCCTCGGTCTTCGTGCGCTCGTAGGTCGACAGGTACCAGCCGCGGTGGGGAGAGTCCTCGCGCCCGATCGTGCCCTGCGGCTCGCCGATCGTCGCGGCAGACGAGGTGTGCACGAGCCGCGGCACGCCCGCGCGCGCGGCCGCGCGCACCGCCGCCGCCGCGCCGTCGACGTTGACGCGGCGCATCGGCTCGGGGTCGTCGACGCACAGCGCGTTGACCCCGGCGACGTGGAAGGCCAGCTCGCAGCCGTCCATGCCCCGCGCGAGCGCCTCGTCGTCGAGCGCGTCGCCGCGCGCGACGGTCGCCCCGCGCTCCTGCAGCTTCGCGGCCGCGTCGTCCGAGCGCGCCAGGGCGACGACCTCGTCGCCGCGCTCGACCAGCCGCGCGACGAGCGCGCCGCCGATCACGCCGCTGCCCCCCGTGACGAAGACGCGGCTCACGGGGCGCGCAGCGTGGCGGAGAACTTCAGCAGGTAGTCGACGCCCGACCAGGCGGTGACGAGCGCGGCGACGACCATGAGCCACTCGTCGAGGTACTCGCCGCCGATCGTGACGTCGGGCCGCAACATCGCGAGGGCGATGGCGGCGAACTGCACCGTCGCCTTCCACTTGCCGAGCATCGAGGTCTCCATGACGCGCCCGCCCGAGGCGACCGCGGCGCGCAGGCCGAGGATCGTGAACTCGCGCCCGACGATGACCAGCGTGACCCACGGCGAGGCGCGATCGACGGCGACCAGCGCGATCAGCGCGGTGGTGACCAGCAGCTTGTCGGCCGTCGTGTCCAGGAAGGCGCCGAGGCGCGTGGTGACGCCCCAGCGGCGGGCGAGGCGGCCGTCGACCCAGTCGGTCGCGGCCGCCACCATGAAGACGATCGCGCCGGCGGTGTCCGAGCCGGCGAGGACGAGCGCCATCACGACGGGGGCGAGCAGGATCCGCACGCCGGTGCCAGCGGCGAGCAGACGCGACGAGCGCAACGCGCTCAAGGTGCCGGCCTCCACGGCCGCGAGGCTACCTCAGAGCAGCGACAGGGCAAGCTGGCGCGCCGCATCGGCGTCCTCGACGTCGAGCGCCGCCTCGGCCGCCGCGCGCGCCGCGGGCAGGTCGACGGCGCGCAGCGCGGCCTTGGCCTCGGGGATCAGCGCCGGCGCCATGCTCAGCTCGGTCACGCCCAGGCCGGCCAGCAGCACGGCCGCTGCCGGGTCGCCGGCCAGCTCGCCGCAGACGCCGACCCAGCGCCCGTGCGCCTGCGCCGCCTCGACGGTCGCGCGCACCAGCCGCAGGACCGCCGGCTGGGGCCCGGTCAGCAGCGCCGCGAGGCGCTCGTCGCCGCGCTCGGCGGCCATCGTGTACTGCGTGAGGTCGTTGGTCCCCAGCGAGAAGAAGTCGACGTGCTCGGCCAGGTGCGCCGCGGTCAGCGCGGCGGCGGGTACCTCGACCATGATCCCCAGCTCCATGGGCGCGTCGATCCCGGTCGCGGCGCGCGCCTCGTCGAGGACCTCGCGCGCCGCGCGGACCTCGGCGAGCGTCGCGACCATCGGCAGCATCGTCTTGACCGGGTACTCGGCGGCGACCCGCAGGATCGCCCGCAGCTGCGTGGCCAGGACGTCGGGGCGCTGGAGCGCCAGGCGGATGCCGCGCACGCCGAGGAACGGGTTGGCCTCGGGTGGCATCGGCAGCGCGGGCAGCGGCTTGTCGGCCCCGGCGTCGAGCGTGCGCACGACGAGCGGGCGCCCGTCGAGCGCCGTGGCGATGTCGCGCAGCGTCTGCGCCTGCTCGTCCTCGTCGGGCAGCTCGGGGCGGTCGAGGAAGAGGAACTCGGTGCGCAGCAGGCCGACGCCCTCGGCGCCGAGCTCGACCGCCTTCGCCGCCTCGGCCGCCTTGCCGAGGTTGGCGAAGACCTCGACGCGCGCGCCGTCGCGCGTGGCGCCGGGCTCGTGCGCCCGCTCGCGCGCGGCGGCGCGGCGCTGCGCGTCGCGCGCGCGGCGGTCCTCGGCCTCGCGCAGGACCGCCTCGGGCGGGTCGACCTGCAGCGTCCCCGCGTCGCCGTCGAGCAGCAGCGGCGTGCCGTCCTCGATCTGCAGCAGGCCGTTGCCGAGGCCGACCGCCGCCGGCAGCCCGAGCGCGCGGGCGAGGATCGCCGCGTGCGCGGTCGCCGAGCCGTGGGCGGTGGCGATGCCGCGCACGAGCGCCGGATCGAGGCCGGCGGCCTCCGCGGGCGTCAGCTCGCCGGCGAGGATGACGCCGGGCTCCGTGGGTCCGGCGGCCTCGTCGCCGGTGATCGCGCCGACCACGCGGCGGCCGACGTCGAGCACGTCGGCCGCGCGCTCGCGCAGCAGCGGCTCGTCGAGGGCGCGGTAGCGCTGCGCGACCTGCTCGGCCGCGTCGTGCCAGGCACGCTCGGCCGTGGCGCCGGCGCCGATCGCCTCGTGGGCGGGGTCGAGCATCGCCTCGTCGTCGAGCAGTGCGAGGTGGGCGTCGAAGATCGCGGCGTCGCGCGCGCCCGCGCGGGCGGCGACCACGTCGCGGTCACGCGCGATCGCCTCGCGCGCGGCGGCGAGCGCGTCGTCGAGGCGCTCGCGCTCGCGCTCGTCGGCCACTCGCTCGGGCGGCGGGCCCGCCGGCCCGCGCAGGTGACGCGCGGGGCCGACCGCGACGCCGGCCGATGCCGGCACGCCGGTGAGCACGTCGCCGGCGACCGGCGGCGCCACCGCCTCCGCGTGCGCGACGGGCGCCGGCGCGGGCGGCGGCGCGGCCGTGACGCCGTCGCCGAAGCCCTCGTCGGCCAGCGCGCGCAGCGCCTCGATCGCCTCGGCCGCCTGCGGCCCCGAGGCGGTCACGAGCAGCGTGTCGCCCAGGCGCGCGCCGAGCGCGACGACGTTGGTCAGGCTCGTCGCGCGCACCGGCGCGCCGCCGCCCTGCTTGGCCACGCGCACCTTGGCGTCGAAGCCCCGCACGGTCTCGACGAAGCGCGCCGCCGGCCGGGCGTGCAGGCCGATCGCGTTGCGGACCGCGAGCGCGGCCTCGGCGTCGGCGGGCGCGGCCGGCGCTTCGTCGGCGGGCGCGGCGGGCGGCTCGGCGCCGAGCTGCGTGGCCTTCATCGCCAGCGCGCCGCGCGCCTCTGCCGCGACGTCCTCCAGCGAGGCGCCGCCGCGCGCGGCGACGGCGGCCGCAACCGCGCCCTCCACCAGCGGCGCCTCGCTGAGCAGGACACGGGTGCCGTCGCCGAGCATCTCGATCGCGAACTCGGCGCTCATCAGCGCGCTGCCGAGGTCCATCAGCACGAGCACGCCGTCGTCGGACATCGCGCGCTCGATCGCCGCGCGCACGCGCTCGGCGTCGGTGCCGAGCGCCCCCGGCTCGTCCATGCCGCCCGCGGCCTCGAGCGCGAGGTCGGGGCCGCCCATCTCGCGCGCGAGCGTCACGACCCCATCGGCGAGCGCCTCGCTGTGGGAGACGACGACGATCCCGACCACTGCTAGAGGCCGTACGCGCGGTGCAAGAGATCGATCGGGTGCACGGCCGGGCGCTCGGTGGCGTTGGCGATCTGCCAGCGGCAGGTCTCGCTGTCGCAGGCGACCGTCGCCGCGCCCGACGCGCGGACCTGATCGAAGAGGTCGGCGCCGACGGCCATGGCGATGTCGTACTTCTCGGCCTTGAGCCCGTACGTGCCGGCGATCCCGCAGCAGCGCGCGTTCATCTCGGTCACCTGCAGGCCGGGCACGAGCGCCAGCAGCTCGAGCGCCGGCTTGCCGATCGAGTGACCCTGCTGCTGGCAGGGCGCGTGGTAGGCGATGGTGTCCTCGACGGGCTTGAAGTCGGTCTTCAGCTCGCCGCGGTCGTGCAGCTCGAGCAGCAGCTCGCAGATGTCGTACGTGCGCTCGGAGACGAGCTTGAGGTCCGGGTCGTCCTCGAGGTCGAGGATCTCGCGGGCCTCGCGCTTGAGCATCAACGTGCAGCTCGTAGCGTTGCCGACGATGATCGTGTCGTCGTCGCCGCGCACGTGCGGCGCCAGGTTGCGCGCGAGGCGCAGCACGACCTTGCGCGCGTCGTCGAACAGGCCGCTGGACTGCAGCGGCAGCCCGCAGCAGTCCTGCTTGGGCACCGTCACCTCGAAGCCGTTGTGCTCGAGGATCGCGACGACCTTCTCGCCTTCTTCGGGCTCGTAGTACTCCGTCCCGCAGCCGTGGAAGTAGACGACCTTGCGCCCGGTGGGCGGGCTCGTGTGCTTGCGCGCCCAGCGCGAGAAGCGCCGCCCGGCGAAATCGGGCGCGGGCCCGTCGCGGTGCACCTTCAACAGCTTCTCGCCGACGATCCGCAGCGGCCGGCTGGAGAGCGTACGATTGGCCAGCGGGGCGACGGGCGTGCCGAGGCGGCCGAGCAGCGTCGGCCGCGTGATGATGCGGTCGCGCAGCGGCACGCCCTTCTGGCGCTTGAGCTTGTTGCGCGCCTGGGCGTTGATCTCGGCGATCTTCACGCCCTGCGGGCAGACCTGCGTGCAGATGCCGCAGCCCGAGCAGTAGTCGACCGACGACTCGACGGACGGCTCGTCGGCGACGCGGTAGCGCTCGGCCTGAGGCCCGGTGTACTTGGGGCCCGCGAACAGCGGCGTGACGTTGGAGACCGGGCAGGCGGTCTCGCAGATCGTGCACTTCACGCAGTGGTCGAGCGACCCGCGCAGGAGCTCCTCGATGGGGGTCATGCGGTCGCCGCCTTCGCTCCGGACGCCTCGAGCACGAGCTGCGCGACGCGGTAGCCGCTCGACAGGGCGATCCCCTCGCCGGAGCCCTCGTGCCACGGCACGGCGCCCGGCAGCGCGGCGCCGGCGACGAGGACGTTCTCGGCACCCTCGGCGCGCAGGCCGCCGTCGACGGCGATGCCCGCGCGCGCGATCGGCTGCTCGGCCAGGTACTCGCCGACGAAGCGCGCCTCGTCGCGACCGGGCACGCCCCGCAGCGGAAGGCCGAGCACGGTGTCGCGCGCGATCCAGTCCGAGCCCAGCTCGATCGCGCCCGAGGTGAAGCCGCCCGTGGCGAGCACGACCCAGCTTGCGTGGTAGCGCACGTCGTGGCCGGCGGCGTGCGCGCGCACGGCCTCGATGCGCCCGCCCGCGCGGTCGGCACCGATGACCTCCGAGCCGAGCACGAGCCGCCCGCCGGCCCGCCTCAGCGCCGCGCGCAGCACCTCGAAGAGGCGCATGCCGGGCACCGACGGCGGCAGCGTCGGGATCTCGAAGACCGGGCGCCCGAGGCGCCGCTGCAGGTCGGCCCACGCGCCGTGCGGGTCGCGCAGGCCGAGCACCGCGGGCAGCCCGACGCGCTCGTCGGCGCGCAGCATCGGCGCCAGCGAGGCGGCGAAGGCCGCGCGCCACTCGGCGTCGTCGAAGCGCCGCGACAGGCCGAGCGCGTTGGCGTCGGCGCGATCGAGCTCGAGCTCGAGCTCGACGGACCGCGCGGCGATCCCCGCGCTGTCGAGGTTGGCGGCGCACAGCGCGGCGTGGAAGTCGCGCAGCACGCGCGTGCCGACCACGGCGATCGGCTCGCCGGAGCGGACGTCGCCCTCGCACATCGTCTCGGGCGCGAGCGCCGACGGGCGCACCGCGCCGACCGCGGTCGGCAGCAGGTGGTTGCGCTCGAGGCCGCCGACGTAGCGGTAGCCGCGCTGCGGCCCGTCGGCGACCTGCTCGGAGAACCACTGCAGCGCCGCCCCGACCGCCTCGGCGCCGATCAGCGCATACGGGTGGTCGGCGCGTGCGCCGATCAGGTCCGACAGCGCCTGCTCGGTGTCCTCGACGCGCTCGGGCGCGTAGCCGAGCACGTCGATCGTGCCCGGCGCCAGGTGCGTGGAGCCCACGCCCTTGGCCACGACGCACACGCGCGCGCCGCCCTCGGCCAGCCGCGTCGCCGCCGTCAGGCCCGCCGTTCCGGCCCCGATGACGACAGCGTCGAAGTGCAGCTCACCCCTCATGTCGGCAGGTGCCCCACGTCGAGGACGCCCTGGAAGATCCACTCGTCGAACCGGGCCTGGCGGATCTGGTCGCCGTAGAGGATCGGCCAGACGCCCTTCCAGCGCTCCTGCAGGAAGCCCAGCAGCGCGCCGTTGGCCTGCTCGGCGGTCAGGCCGTCGAGGCCGTGCAGGATGCCCGTGGCGCGGTAGATGCAGAAGCCGCCCTGGCACGGGCCCATGCCCAGGCGCAGCAGCCGGCGGATGTCGTCGAGGTTCGTCGTCGCGCGCCGGCGCATCGCCTCCTCGAGCTTGCGGCGCGAGACCATCTCGCACTCGCAGATGAGCTGGTCGTCGCGCAGGTGCTCCTCCTTGCGCGCCAGCCGCTCGCCGAGGTGGTAGTGCTCGCCCTCCTCGGAGCCCGGCAGGCGCTCCGTGCGCGTCGTGCACGGGCGGTCCTCGCCGAGCTGGCGGCACACCGCGTCGACGGTTTCCTCGGCCATCAGCCGGAACGTCGTCAGCTTGCCGCCGGTGATCGTCACGAACCGCCCGACGCCGTCGCGCTGCGCGTGGTCGAGCAGCGCGTGCGCGCGCGTGACGTCGCGGGTGTCGACGTCGGCGGCCTTGGCGTCCTCGAACAGCGGGCGCACGCCGGTCCACACGCGCAGCGCCCGCGCGCGCTTGAAGCCCGGGACGAGCTTCTCGCCGTCGTCGAGCATCCTGTCGACCTCGTCCTGCAGGACGGTGTGGTCGTCGGGGTCGTCGGTGTGCACGTCGGTCGTGCCGATGACGCTCACCGTCCTGATCGGGACGATGATGTCGCCGTCGGTGGGCATCTGGCAGCGGTTGACCACCGTGTTCACCAGCCGGTGGTTCATGGCGATCATGATGCCCCGGCCCGGGATCACGCGGACGCCCTCGATCCCGGCCAGGTCGGCCATGCGACCGGCCCACGCCCCCGTCGCGTTGACCGTCATGCGCGCCTCGACGTCCGTCTCCTCGCCCGTGCGCACGTCGCGCACGCGCGCCCCGGTGACCTCGTCGCCGTTGCGGCGCACGGCGATCGCGGCGTTGTAGGGCAGCACGCGTGCGCCGCGCTGCTGGGCGCCGCGGGCCATCGACCACACCGTCTTCCAGGCATCGATGTTGGCGTCGGGCACGCGGAAGGCGCGCGTGATCTCGGGGTTCAGCCGCGGCTCCTCGCGCAGCGCCTGCGCGACGTCGATCTCCTCGCAGTCCACGTCGGTCGCGCGGCAGCCCTCGGCGAAGCGGTCGGCGTACTCGGGGTCGTCCCACGGCGTGGTGACGAAGAACCCGCCGGTGTCCTCGATGCAGTCCGCCGCGACCTCGCGCAGGATGTGGTTCTCGCCGATGCACTCCTCCGCGGCGCGCGGATCCTTGACCACGTAGCGCCCGCCGGAGTGGATGAGGCCATGAAAGCGCCCGCTCGTGCCCTCGCAGAGATCGGCGCGATCGACGAGCACGACGTCCAGGCCGCGCAGCGCGGCGTCCCAGGCCACGCCGGCGCCCGTGGCGCCGCCGCCGATCACGAGGACGTCGGTGCTCAATGTCGCGGTCATCTATCCCATCCGGATGAGGTTCGAGCGCTTGGTGTGGTGGCGGCCCTCGATGATGCGCACGGCGCCGGACTTCGAGCGCATCGACAGCGACTGCGTCAGCACCCGGCGCGGCCCGTAGCGCACGCCGCGCAGCAGCTCGCCGTCGGTGACGCCGGTGGCCGCGAAGAAGACGTCGCCCCCGGCGACGAGGTCGTCGGTGGTCAGGATCTTCTCGAGGTCGTACCCCTCGTCGAGCGCCGCCTGGCGCTCCTCGTCGTCGCGCGGGTACAGGCGACCGAAGATCTCGCCGTCCAGGCACTTCAGCGCGCACGCCGCGATGACGCCCTCGGGCGTGCCGCCGATGCCGACGAGCAGGTCGACCGTCGAGTGCTCGTCGGCGGCCATGATCGCGCCCGCCACGTCGCCGTCGAGCATGAACTTGATGCGCGCGCCGGTGCCCAGGACGCGCTGGACGAGGTCGGCGTGGCGCGGGCGATCGAGGATCGCGACGGTGATCTCCTCGGGGCGCTTGCCGCGCGCGGCGGCGATGGCCCGCAGGTTGTCCTCGATCGGCGCGTCGAGCTCGACGACGTCGGCGACGTCACCGGCCACCGCGAGCTTCTCCATGTAGACGCACGGCCCGGGATCGAACATCGCGCCGCGCTCGGCCAGCGCGATGACCGCCAGCGCGTCGGGCAGGCTCTTGGCCGTGAGCGTCGTGCCGTCGACGGGGTCCACGGCGACGTCGACGGCCGGGCGCGAGCCGTTGCCGACGTGCTCGCCGTTGTAGAGCATCGGCGCCTCGTCCTTCTCGCCCTCGCCGATGACGACGATGCCGTCCATGTCGATCGAGGCGAGGACCGGGCGCATCGCGTCCACCGCGGCCTGGTCGACGCGCTCCTTGTCGCCGCGCCCCATGAAGCGCCCCGCGGCGATCGCCGCGGCCTCGGTCACACGCACCAGCTCGAGCGCCAGATTGCGGTCCGGGTCGGGGGGCAGATCGCGGGAATCGCCCATCAGGCCGAGTCTACGCTCGCCGGGGCACCGGCTGGGGAGGGACCTTGGCCCCTCCCCTTCACCGTGCGATCAGGAATCTCAGTCGAACCAGTCGAAGGTCCGCGTGACGGCCTTCTTCCAGAACTTGTAGTACTCGTCGCGCTTCGCGGAGTCCATCTGGGGCTCCCAGCGCTTGTCCTCGGCCCAGTTGTTGCGGATGTCGTCCTCGCTGGCCCAGAACCCGGTCGCCAGGCCGGCCGCGTACGAGGCGCCGAGCGCCGTCGTCTCGGCCACCGCCGGGCGGATGACCGGCACGCCGAGGATGTCAGCCTGGAATTGCATGAGCAGGTCGTTGCCGACCATGCCGCCGTCGACCTTCAGCGACTCGAGCGCGACGCCCGAGTCCTGGTTCATCGCGTCGACGACCTCGCGGCTCTGGTAGGCCGTGGCCTCCAGCGTCGCGCGGGCGATGTGCCCGGCGTTGACGTACCGCGTCAGGCCGGCGAACACGCCGCGGGCATTGGACTTCCAGTACGGCGCGAACAGACCAGAGAAGGCAGGCACGATGTACAGCCCGCCGTTGTCGTCGACCGAGCTGGCGAGCTCCTCGACCTCGGGCGCCGCCTTGATCATCTTGAGGTTGTCGCGCAGCCACTGCACGAGCGCCCCCGTGATCGCGATCGCGCCCTCCAGGCAGTAGACGGCGTCGTTGTCGCCGATCTTGTAGCCGAGGGTCGTGAGCATCCCGCTCTTGGACTGCACCGCCTCCGTGCCCGTGTTGAGCAGGAGGAAGTTGCCGGTGCCGTACGTGTTCTTGGCCTCGCCCGGCGACAGGCATGCCTGCCCGAAGGTGGCCGCCTGCTGATCGCCGAGGTCGCCGGCGAGCGGCACGCCGGTGAACCCGCCGTTCTTGACCTCGCCGTAGACCTCGCTCGAGGCGCGGATCTCGGGCAGCATCGACATCGGCACGCCGATCGTCGACGCGATGTCCTCGTCCCACGACAGCGTGTCGAGGTCCATGAGCATCGTGCGACTTGCGTTCGTCACGTCGGTGATGTGCAGGCCGCCGTTGGTGCCGCCGGTGAGGTTCCAGATGCACCAGGTGTCGATGTTGCCGAACATCAGGTCGCCGGCGTCGGCCCGATCGCGTGCGCCCTCGACGTTGTCGAGGAGCCAGGCGACCTTCGGCCCCGAGAAGTAGGTCGCCAGCGGCAGGCCCACCCTGGAGCGGAAGCGGTCCTGGCCGCCGTCGGCCGACAACTCGTCGACGAGCTTGTCCGTGCGGGTGTCCTGCCACACCAGCGCGTTGTGGATGGGCTCGCCCGTATTGCGATCCCACACGACGGTGGTCTCGCGCTGGTTGGTGATGCCGAGCCCGGCGATGTCGTCAGCGGTGGCGCCCGCCTGCTCGAGGGCCTCGTCGAGGACCTCCTGGGAGCGCGCCCAGATCTCCTTCGGGTCGTGCTCGACCCAACCAGGCTTCGGGTAGATCTGCTCGTGCTCCTTCTGGGACACGGCGGCCACCGTGCCGTCGTGGTTGAAGACCATGGCACGCGAACTGGTGGTGCCCTGGTCCAGAGCTGCTGCGTACTTTGCCATCCGGTTTCTTCCTTTCAGCCCGCGAGCGCCTCAACGGCGCTCTTGAAGAGGTAGTAGGTGGATGTCGCGCCGGGGTCCTGGTGGTCCTTGCTGCGCTCGCCGAGATAGCTGGCGCGGCCCTTGCGGGCGATGAGCGGAATCGTCGCCCGCATGCCCTCCTCGGCCCCTTCGGCGGCCACGCGCAGTCCCGTGTCGAGATCCGGGGCGCTCTCCAACGCCTCGATCGCGGGAATCAGCGCGTCGACCATCGTCTTGTCCTCGCGCACGGCCTTGCCCCGTGCCTGCACGCCCTCCAATCCCTTGCGCCAGGCTTCCGTCCAGCCGGCCAGGTCGACCTCCTCCTGGCCGGCCATCGCGGTGCCCATCTGCAGGAAGAGCGTGCCGTAGAGCGGGCCCGCGGCGCCGCCGACGCTGGACACCAGCGCCATCGCCACGGTCTTGAGCACGGCACCGGGATCGGCCTGCTCGGCCGAATCCAGCTTCTCCATCGCCTTGCGCATGCCGCGGTCCATGTTCGTGCCGTGGTCGCCGTCGCCGATCGCCGTGTCGAGACGGACGAGCTCCTGTCGGTGCTCGCCCATCTCGCCGGCGAAGCGGCGCATCCAATCGGCGACGCCGTCGCGGGTGATTGCCACTGTCCCTACGTTCCCCAGCGCAATGCGGGGGTGTTCACGGGCGCGTCCCAGTACCGGGTCATCTCGTCGTCGAGCTTGACCAGCGTGATCGAGCAGCCCTGCATCTCCAGCGACGTGATGTAGTTGCCGATGAGGTTGCGCTCGATCTGGAGTCCGTGCTCCTGAGCGAGCTTGGCCACCTCGGCGTACACCACGTAGAGCTCGATCAGCGGCGTGCCACCCATGCCGTTGACGAAGGCCAGGACCTTGTCGCCCGACGAGAACGGGAGGTCCTCGACGATCGGGGTCATGAGCCGCTCGGCGATCTGCGACGCGGGACCGATGTGCTCGCGGAACCGTCCGGGCTCGCCGTGGATCCCGATGCCGATCTCGACCTCGTCGTCGGCGAGCTCGAAGCTCGGCTCGCCCGAGCCCGGCGTGATGCACGGGGTCAGGGCCATGCCCATCGAGCGGCCGTTGGCGTTCACACGCCGCCCCAGCTCGGCCACGTCGGCGAGCGGGCGGCCGTCCTCGGCCGCCCCACCGCAGATCTTCTCGACGAGCACGGTCACGCCCACGCCGCGACGGCCCGCGGTGTAGAGCGAGTCCTCCACCGCGACGTCGTCGTTGGTCAGGACGGTCTCGACCTCGATGTCCTCGCCCTTGCCCATGTCGGCCGCCATGTCGAAGTTCATGACGTCGCCGGTGTAGTTCTTGACCACGTGCAGAACGCCGGCGCCGCCATTGACGGCCTTCGTCGCCTCCAGCATCTGGTCGGGCGTGGGCGAGGTGAACACCTCGCCGGGACAGGCGGCATCGAGCATGCCCGGTCCGACGAAGCCGCCGTGCATGGGCTCGTGACCCGAGCCGCCCCCGGAGATGATCCCCACCTTGCCCTGAACGGGCGCGTCGGCGCGGACCACCACGTAGGGGTCGTATGTGATGCGCAGCCTGTCGCCGTGCGCGGCCTCCATTCCGCGCAGGGCGTCACGGACAACGGCGTCCGGGGAGTTGATGAGCTTCTTCATCGTCGCCCGCCCCCTAGACCGGGTACCACCAGTGGAAGAGGGCGCCGCCAAGGGCGCCGCCAAGGAGCGGCCCGACCACCGGGACCCAGGAGTAGGCCCAATCCGACGGGCCCTTGCCGGGAACCGGCAGAATCGCGTGCGCGATGCGCGGGCCCAGATCTCGAGCCGGGTTGATCGCGTAGCCGGTAGGCCCACCGAGTGAGAGGCCGATGGACAAGACCAGCAACCCGACCAGCAACGCGGTGATGCCTGGACCAGCGATCACCGTCGTGCCCCCGACGTTGGCCACGATCATGAGGACGCCGAAGACCAGGACGAACGTGCCGATGATCTCCGTGACGAGGTTCATCGGGTAGTTGCGGATCGCAGGCCCGGTCGAGAACACCGCGAGCTTCAGGCCCGGGTCCTCCGTTTCCCTGAAGTGGTCCCAGTACGAGGCCAGGACCAGTGCCGCGCCGATGAACGCGCCGGCGAACTCACCTATCAAGTACTTCGGGACATCTCCGCCGTCGATGTTGCCGTTGATCCAGAAACCCAGCGTGACGGCGGGGTTGAGGTGGGCGCCCGTGAACTGGCCGATGGCGTAGACCCCGACCATGACCGCCATACCCCACCCCCAGGTGATGACGATCCAGCCCGAGTTCTGGGCCTTCGACTTGTTGAGCAGCACTGCGGCCACCACGCCGTCGCCGAGAAGAATCAGGAGCCCCGTCCCGACGATCTCGTTACCGATGATGTGCAAAGCCTCTCCCTTCTTGACGAACAGGGGACAGGCGCGACACTAATCTGGCGAGTTCGGCAATGTCAAACCGAGTTCACGACACCGAAACCTGGTTCTACGGGATCCGCGCGGGCGGGAGTGCGTAGCGCGCGTGGCTCCGCGCACCATCCAGTCGATCGAGCGCGCCGCCGCGATCCTACGGCTGCTCTCGGGGCGCACGCACCGGCTCGGCGTGGTCGACCTCGCCGGCGAGCTCGGGCTGCCGAAGGGCACCGTGCACGGGCTGTTGCGCACGCTCCAGCACGTCGGCTTCGTCGAGCAGGACGAGGAGACCGGCAAGTACCAGCTCGGCGCGGCGCTGCTGCACATGGGCTCGAGCTACCTCGACGGCAACGAGCTGCGCACGCGCGCCCTGAACTGGTCGGACTCGCTGGCGGCGCGCACGAACGAGAGCGTGCGCATCGGCACCCTGCACGAGGGCCAGGTCCTGATCGTCCATCACGTCTTCCGCCCCGACGACAGCCTGCAGACCCTCGACGTCGGCGCACTGCTGCCGGCCCACGCCACGGCCCTGGGCAAGGTCCTGCTCGCCCACCACCCCTACGCGGCGGGTGAGATCGTCAAGACCGGGCTGGAGGCGTTCACCGACCTGACGATCACCGACCCCGACCGCCTCGAGCGCGAGCTCGCCCGCGTCCGCGAGCGCGGCTGGGCGGCCGACATCGGCGAGCTCGTGGGCGGCCAGGTCTCGTGCGCGGCGCCGATCATCGACCGCCGCGGCGTGACGGTCGGGGCCGTCGGCATCTCCGGCCCGCCCGAGCGGCTGCTGGTCGCGCGCCAGCCGCGGGGCGAGCTGGTGGCGTTCGTGCGCGAGGCGGCGCGCGCGGTTTCTCGCGAGCTCGGTGCCATCCCCTGGTAGACAACGCAACGAGGTGGTGATGAAGGAGCACTACGTGGCAGCGATCGATCAGGGCACTGCGTCCTCGCGCTGCCTGGTCTTCGATCGATCGGCGCGCATCGTGTCGATCTCCCAGAAGGAGCACCACCAGCTGTTCCCGCGTGCCGGATGGGTCGAGCACGACCCCGAGGAGATCTGGCGCAACGTCCAGGAGGTCGTGCAGGACGCGCTCGACAAGGCGCAGCTCGAGCGCTCCGACCTCGTCGCGCTCGGGATCGCCAACCAGCGCGAGTCGACCGTCGTGTGGGAGCGCGACACCGGCAGGCCCGTCCACAACGCGATCAACTGGGCCGACACGCGGACCGATCAGCTCGTGCGCGAGCTCGGCGGCGACATCGGGCAGGATCGCTTCCGCGAGCGCTCCGGCCTGCCGCTGGCGACGTACTTCTCCGGGCCGAAGCTGCGCTGGCTGCTCGACGCCCACCCCGGCCTGCAGGAGCGCGCCGAGCGCGGCGAGGTCCTCTTCGGGACGATGGACTCCTGGCTGATCTGGCAGCTCACCGGCCGGCACCTGACCGACGTCACGAACGCCAGCCGGACGATGCTCATGAGCCTCGACACCCTCGACTGGGACGACGTCCTGCTCGATGCGATGGGCGTGCCGCGGGCGATGCTGCCGGAGATCCGGCCGTCGGCGGAGGTCTACGGCGAGGCCCACGGCGCGCTGGAGGGCGTGCCGGTCGCGTCGGCCCTGGGCGACCAGCAGGCGGCGCTGTTCGGGCAGACGTGCTTCTCCGCCGGCGAGGCCAAGTGCACCTACGGGACCGGCAGCTTCCTGCTCTTCAACACGGGCGACCGGCTCGTGCAGTCGGCCAGCGGCCTGATCACGACGGTCGGCTGCCGGATCGGCGAGGAGCCGCCGACCTACGCGCTCGAGGGATCGATCGCGGTCACCGGCGCGCTCGTGCAGTGGTTCCGCGACAACATCACGCTGATCGGCTCGGCGCCGGAGATCGAGACGCTGGCGCGGACGGTCGAGGACAACGGCGGCTGCTACTTCGTCCCCGCCTTCTCGGGCCTGTTCGCGCCGCACTGGCGCTCCGACGCGCGCGGCGTCATCGCCGGGCTGACCGGCTACATCACGAAGGGCCACCTCGCGCGCGCCGTGCTGGAGGCGACGGCGTGGCAGACGCGCGAGGTCGTCGAGGCGATGAACGCCGACGCGCAGATGCCGCTGGCGACGCTGCGGGTCGACGGCGGCATGACCGCCAACAACCTGCTGATGCAGTTCCTCGCCGACGTCCTCGACGTCCGCGTCGTGCGCCCGATCGTCGCGGAGACGGTGTCGCTGGGCGCGGCGTACGCGGCCGGTCTGGCCGTCGGCTTCTGGCCGGACACCGAGGCGCTGCGGGCCAACTGGCACAAGGCCGCCGAGTGGCTGCCCTCGATGGACGGCGACCATCGCGAGCGCGGCTACCGGAAGTGGCGCAAGGCGGTCGCGATGACGATGGACTGGCTGGACGACGACGACCTGTGAGATCGCCTACGTCCTCACGATCGCCTCCACCCCGTCGTCCCACCGCCACCGCACCTCGCGCCCGAGCAGGTGCACGCCCCCGATCCACCGATCGACGCCGTTGAGAGCGACGTGGTCGGCCTCGCCGCGCAGGCAGCGCTCGCCGGCGTCGGTGAGGCGCAGCGCGCCGCCCGCCGCGAGCAGGGGCGCGTCGCCCTGCGCGAGGCGATCGAGCGCCGCGAACGCCCACGTGTCGCCGAGGAACGGACGCGCCTCGCGCGCGGCCGCACGCACGAACGCCTCCGCCGGGCTCGCCGCGCCCTCGGCGACCGCGGCCAGCAGGCGGCGCTCGGTGAGCGAGAGGCCGTCGCGCGTCGAGGGGTACTCGCGGCCCAGGCGATCGAAGGCCTCGGGCAGGAAGCGCAGCTCCGGCGAGCGCGCCGCCACGATCGCCGCCAGCCCGCCCGGGTCGGGTGCGCGCAGCGCGGCCCACGCACGGGTGGCGAGCGACAGCGCGTCGTCGCTGACGGGCGTCGCGGCGGCGGCGGGCAGCTCCTCGAGCTGGTCGGGACGCAGCTCGCCCAGGCCGCCGAAGTGCGCGATGCCGAGGTACTCGCCGATGCAGATGAGCGTGATCCGCTCGGCGGGCACGCCCAGCGCGGCGAGCCGGGCCAGGATCTGGGCGATCTGCAGCTGGTCGTAGAGGTCGGCCTCGAACCACAGCACGTACTCGCCGCCGCGACCGGCCGCGAGCGCGGCGTCGCGCTCCTCGAAGTCGCGCCCCGCCTCCTCGATGCCGGCCTCGCGGTCGGCCGCGGCGAGGAAGTCGGCGCGCAGCGCGCGCAGCTGCGCGTCGCCGACGTCGGGCACCGGCCCCTCGTGCAGCACGTCGCGCCACACGACGACCCGCTCGACGAACGTGGTCTGGAGCAGCGAATGCGCGGTCGAGTCCCCGTTGGTCACGTGCAGCGTCCCGGCGCTCTCGCGCGCAAGGAGCCGCACGCGCGCCGCGGTGTAGGACTCGCCCGTCTTGGCCATGCGCTCGCGGACGCGACGCTTGAAATCGGCCTGCTTGGTCATGCTCGTCTCCGGCGCCGTCCCCTGTGGTCCCCCAGCGACCGGCGAGGCAGGCGCGGTCGACGACCATGCAAGCCCCGTCCGAGAGGTAGACCTCCCTTTGCCTCCCGACGAGCCCGGCTGGGGCTGGGCTACCGGAGGTTGGGCGCGGACGGCCGCCGCGCGAGATCGTAGCCGCGCGGCGCGCGCCCGGCTACTCGGGCGTGCCGACCAGCTTGCGGCGGCGATACGGCGAGGTCGACGGGCCGCCGTCGCCGTTGCCGCTGTCGAAGAAGCGCTGCACGCGCTCGATCAGGGCGGTGGCGTCGGTCGACGGCCGGATGGGCTCGCCGAAGGAGACCTCGATGCGGTGCCGGCGCGAGAGCACCTTGCCGTGCAGGCGCTTGGGCCACAGGCGGCCGGGCGGCATCGCCTCGCGCGTGCCGGTCACGCGGATCGGCACGATCGAGAGGTTGTGGGCCGCGGCGAGGACGGCGGCGCCGCGGCGCACGCGTCCGGGGCCGCCGCTGCGCGTGCGCGTGCCCTCCGGGTACAGGAGCAGGCTCCAGCCCTGGTCCAGCAGCGTGTCCAGGTGCCCGCCGCCGTTCTTGCCCAGGCCGCCGCCGCGGCGCTCGATCGGCACCGTGTTGAAGACCAGCGACACGGCCGCCGCGACGAGGCGGTTCTTGTAGAAGTAGTCAGCCGCGGCCGCCACCGCGGTGCGCTTGCGCAGCCGGCGCGGCAGCGCGGCGAGGATCACCGGCGTGTCCATGTGGCTTGCGTGGTTGGCCACGAGGATGACCGGGCCCTTGAGCCCGGCGAGCTTCTCGCGGCCGGTCGCGCGGCGCGCGGTGTAGTAGTCCATCGCGGGACGCAGGACGAAGCGCAGGAAGTTCTCGCGCCACACGCCGGCGAGCCACGATCGTGCCCAGGCCATGTCGAGCTGGGCGGCGGCGGCGCGCAGGTCACGCCCGCGCTGCGGCGCGGCGCGCGCGACGTCTGTGACCCGGCGCTTCCAAGAGCGCTTTCGGCGGAACGGCAGCACCGCCGGAGGTACCCCCGTACGTGACACCCGTTACAGGCGCACGAATCGACCCTGGACCTGCGGGTAGCACGAGGACATGACCAACGAACCGATTCCCGAGCCGTTCGAGCATCCGGCCCAGCCAGAGCAGCCGGCCGAGGGCTTCGACGAAGGCCAGGGCGCGCGCGAGGCGTTCCCCGAGGACGAGCGCGTCGGGCGCTTCAGCGAGGGCGAGGAGGTGCTGCCGGACTCGCCCGACAAGCACCACCACGGGCGCTTCAGCGAGGGCCAGGAGGAGCTGCCCGAGGAGGATCCCGAGAAGCACGTCGAGCGCCGCTTCAGCGAAGGCCAGGACGTGCAGCCGCCCAGCGTCAACCCGTAAGCCTCCGCGGTTGCAACCGCGGCCACTGATCAGCGAGGCTATTCGTTCCATCACGAGTCGCAGGAGGGGCGACATGTCTGAAGAGGAACGCCACCACGGCGGGTTCGCCGAGGGCGAAGCCGATCCGGAGGACCATCCCGAGGACGAGCACGTCGGGCACTTCAGCGAGGGCCAGGAGTCGGAGCACAGCGACGAGGGTCACGTCGGGCGCTTCAGCGAGGGCGAGGAGGAGCTCGGCGAAGACGACCCCGAGAAGCATCGCGAGGGCAGCTTCGGCGACGAGAACGAGTAGGGCGCGCCGCGCGGAACGCGCCGCGCGCGCCTATGACGCGAGCCGCTCGGTCTGGCGCTCGGGCGTGATCCGCACGACGTCCCACACCAGGCCCAGCTTCTCCATCAGCCAGATCACGCCGGCCGACGGGTCGAGCTCGAAGCGGCGGAGGCCGTGCCTGGCCGAGCGCGGGAACGCGTGGTGGTTGTGATGCCACGCCTCGCCCATGCTCGGCAGCGCCAGCCACCACACGTTGGTCGACTTGTCCTCGGTCGCGAAGCGCCGGCGCCCGAAGAAGTGGCAGACCGAGTTGATCGACCACGTGACGTGGTGGAGCATGAACACGCGCACGAGGCCGCCCCACAGCAGGCCGGTCAGCGCGCCCGTGAAGGAGCCGGTGATCAGCCACCCCAGCGCGGCCGGTAGCGCCAGCCCCAGCAGGACCCAGCCGACGAACGCGCGATCGACGAAGCGCATCCCGCGGTCCTCGACGAGGTCGCGCGCGAACCTGGTGCGCTCGGCGCGGCCGTGCTCGCTCATGAGCCAGCCGACGTGGGCATGCAACAGCCCGCGCACCGCGCCCTTGAAGCCCTTGCCGGCACCGACGTGCGGCGAGTGCGGATCGCCCTCCTCGTCGGTGTGCGCGTGGTGCTTGCGGTGGTCGGCGACCCAGTTGATGACCGGGCCCTGCACGGCCATCGAGCCCATCGTCGCGAAGAAGTACTCGACCGGCTTGGAGGTCCGGAACGAGCGGTGGGTGAGCATGCGGTGAAAGCCGACCGTCACGCCGAAGCCCGTGACGAGGTACATGACGAGTGCCACCAGCAGGTCGTGCACTCCGACGACCTCGTTCCAGAACACGACGATCGCCGCCACGATGACGAGCGGCGGCAGGACGACGGTCAGCAGGTTGGCGATCTTGGCCGTGCGCGTCATGGTGGCTGAGCGTATGGCACAGGTTCCCCCGATTCCTCGACGCTCGCACACTGGATAACGCCTTGGATCTGTAGCCTCGTGCCAACCCATGGCGAACGAGCTGCCTCCCGAGCTGGCCGCCGCCCTGCGCCCCTCCCTGCCAGAGCTCGCGCAGAAGATCATCGCCGCGATCGGCCGCGACGTGCCCGACTACGCGCGCCCGCTCGAGGGGCCCTTCGGCCGCGCGCTGCGCATCGGCGTGCAGCGCGCGCTCGCGCGCTTCGTCGACGCCATCGAGTCGCCCGGCTCGGGTGACGGCGGCGCCCGCGAGATCTACGTCGCGCTCGGCCGCGGCGAGATGCGCGCCGGGCGCAGCCTCGACGCCCTGCTGAGCGCCTACCGCATCGGCGCGCGCCTGGCGTGGGAGCACTTCGTCGCCGCGGGCGAGGCCGCCGGGCACGAGCCGCGCACGCTCTACCGCCTGGCCAGCGCGATCTTCGACTACATCGACGGCATCAGCGCCGAGTCCGTCGAGGGCTTCGCGCAGGAGCGCGCCGCCGCCGAGGGCGAGCGCCAGCGCCGCCGCCGCGCGCTCGCGCGGCTGCTGACCCGCGACGACGTCGCGCCCGACGAGGTCCGCGACCTCGCGCGCCAGGCCGCCTGGTCGCGCCCGGCGACGCTCGCCGCGCTCGTGGTCGGCGAGGCCAGCGGCGAGGAGCCCGACGCCGACCGCGTCGCCTCGCGCCTGGGCAGCGGCACGATCGCCGTAGCCGAGGGCGCGCTGACGATCGCGTGGGTGCCCGACCCGCAGGCCCCGGGCCGCCGCGCGCAGCTCGAGGCGGCGCTCGACGCAGCGCCCGCCGCGCTGGGCCCGGCGGTGGCCGTCGAGCGCGCGCCGTTCAGCCTGGCCCGTGCCCGCGCGGCGCACGCGCTCGTGCTCGACGGGCGCGTCGACGGCGGCCCGCTGGTCGTCGCCGACGAGCACCTGCCGGCCCTGCTGCTGCACGGCGGCGACGGCACCCTGGCGGCCGACCTCGCCGCCAGCGCCCTGGCCCCGCTCGCCGACCTGCGGCCCGGCGCGCGCTCGCGCCTGCGCGCGACGCTGCGCGCGTGGCTCGACCATCCGGGCCAGGTCACGCGCGTGGCCGCCGACCTGCACGTGCACCCGCAGACGGTGCGCTATCGCGTCGCACAGCTGCGCGAGCTGTTCGGCGAGCGCCTCGACGACCCCGACGCGCGCTTCGAGCTGGCGCTGGCGCTGCGGGCCGAGGGTTAGCTACGCCGGCCGGGTCAGATCCCCGGCCGGCGCAGGTGCTGGTCCGCTGCGCGCTCGGGCGCGCGGGGTCCGCGTGGTTCGGGCGCCGGCGCCGGACGCAGCGCCGGCAGGCCGTCGCTGCGCAGCGCCTCGCTGCCGACGTCGCCCCGCGTCAGCAGCAGCCAGACGAGCCGGCGGCGCGCGGCGCGATCGCGTTCGGTCACCTCTCCCTCACTGTGCTGCGAACGTCACGGTCACGGTCGAGGTGACGGTCGGCGGGACGCGGCAGACGTGCCGGGCGCGGGTACCGACCCGCACGCGCTTGCCCGCCTTGTTGCGCTTGAAGACCGACGTGCGGATCGTTCCGCAGAAGCGATCGGGCCCGAAGGTCCCGTAGAAGCCGAAGAACGGTCCGTAGATCGAGGTCGGCGCGTCGGAGATCGAGATGACCGGCCCGAGCGTCAGGCCGGCGAGCCTGGCCAGCTCGACGGCCTTCTCGCGCGCGTCTGCGATCGAGCGCGGCAGCGCCTTGGCCTCGGCGGCCTCGACTGCGGCGCGGATCGGCGCCTCGTGCTGGCGGTCCTTCGGCGCCTTGACCTTGACGGAGGCCACGCCCTGCGCCGCGACGCTGCGCTCGGGTGCCTGCTGTTGGGCCCGTGCTGCCGACACGGGCACGACGGCGATGGTCAGTACGGCCACCAGGCAGCGACGATGCGACCTGCTCATGCGACCTCCTAGAAATGGACCCTTCGGCCCCTTCTTCGCTCGAGGGACCGATTCTGTGACGTACTACGCCGCTGAACCGCTCAAAGGTCCTGAGCGGCACCTGCCGGCTGGCAGAGTAGCGCTGGGATCGGGCCGGCGCCAAGCGGTCGATGCCCTGGTCGTCTTGGGCCTCCGCGCGACGGTTGCGGCGTTGTGCTGCCAGGGCACTGAGGGGGACAGGCCGCTGTGGTCGCGCCGCCGCGGCGTCGTGGCTCGTCGCGCGCTTCACCCGGCGCCGCGCGGCCCGCGCGGAGAGCTGCGACCCGGGGGCGCTACCCCCAGGTGCGGTCACCGAGCCGCGCCCGCAGCGACGCGATCTCGGTGATGGCCGAGGCCACATAGGCGGCCTCGGTGGCGAGGATCTCGTCGTTCAGGTCGGCCATGTAGGCCGGCTCTGATGCGAGCGGCGTCATCTGCGCCAGGGCACGCTCGCGAAAGAGCTCCTCAAGCCTGCGGCGGTTGTCCAGTACCGCGTCCACGTGGATGGGGCGTTCATCGCCTGCGAACGGCGTTCCACGGGGTCCGTTCCACGCCGGCGCCGAACGCGCGTGACGACCGCGGCCAGGCCGGGAGGCAGCCGCCCGTCGGTCGACAGCCACGAGCCCGCGAGGATCAGCAGCAGGCCGGCCACGGCGCCCGCGCCGGGGCGCTCGCCCAGCACGGTGACGCCGAGGGTGACCGCGACCACCGGCGCCACGTAGGTGATGACGAGCCCGCGTCCCGGGCCGACCTCGGCGATCAGCACGCCGAAGAACACGAACGCCGCCGCGGTGCAGAAGAGCCCCAGCACGACGAGCGCGATCACCGCCTCCGCCGAGGGTGCCTGCGTCGGCGGATCGATCGCGGCCAGCGGCGCGAGCGCGACCGCGGCGATGACGAGGCTCGCCCCCATCCCCGCGCGCGGGTCGAGGTCGGCGAGCTTGAGCTTGAAGACCATCGGCCCGGCGGCGTAGCCGACCGCTGCGATCAGGACCGCGCCCGCGCCGAGCAGCTCGTCGCCGCGCCCCGCGACGTCGATGCCCACGAGCGCCACGACGCCCGCGAGGCCGACGAAGAGGCCGACCAGGCGCCTGCCGGTCGCGCGCTCGGCGGGGTCGAAGCGCAGCGCCAGCAGCGCGACGAAGAGCGGGACCGACGCGATGATGATCGCCGCCAGCGACGAGGCGACGTGCTGCTCGCCGGTCGCGATGAGCGGGAACGGCACCGCGATTTCGAAGAGCGCGTAGACGACCAGCCAGCGCAGGCGCCCGCGCAGCGGCGCGAGGACCCCAGCGTGCCAGGCCAGCGCGACGAGCACGGCAGCACCGAGCGCGACGCGCACGAAGGCCAGGAACGCGGGCGGCACGCCGTCGTCGACGGCGATCTTGATGAACAGGTACGGGATGCCCCACAGCGTCGAGACCGCTGCGAAGGACACCCAGGCGCGCGCGCTCACCGCGCGGACGTTACACGGGGCGTGCAGCGGCGCCGTACCCGAACTCGGCGCGCCCGTCGAGGCCCTGAAGGCCCGTGTACGAGCCGCCGGCCCTGACGACCGTGCAGTCGGGCACTAGCCCCAGTTGGGCCCGTCGAGGTCCGCGCGCAGGTTCGCGATCTCCATGACCGCCGAGCCCACGTAGGCGTGCCGCGTGGCGAGGATCTCCTCTTCGAGATCCGCCATGTAGCGCGGGTCGTGGCGCAGGGCGGTGTCGAGCGCGAGGACTTTCTCGTGCTCGAGGAGGTCGAGGTGCTGCTTGATGTCTGTTGCGGTCTTGACGGACATGGCCTTCAGCTATTGAGAACTTCCCGAATGTTCGAGAGTTACGCACCAGAGCGAAATCCGGTTGACAACCATTCAGACGTACGGCTGGCACCACTCCTTCCCATGGCCACTGTGGCCCACGTCACAGGCGAAGTTGCGCCGTTTCGACGGGGCTTTGCCGCTCCGCCATGCACTACGCTCGGCGCCACGTTGGACGCTGTGTCACACGCCAGGCCCGCGGAGGACGAGACGGCGCCGGACGCGGCCACGACCCCGGACGTCCGGCTGGTCGGCCTGACGCGGCGCTTCGGCGAGGTCACCGCGGTCGACGCGATCTCGCTGGACATCGCGCGCGGCGAGTTCTTCACGTTGCTCGGGCCCTCGGGCTCGGGCAAGACGACGACCCTGCGCCTGATCGCCGGCTTCGAGCAGCCCGACGGCGGGCGCGTCGAGCTCGCGGGCAGCGACGTCACCGCCCGGCCGCCGCACGCGCGCGACGTCAACACGGTCTTCCAGGACTACGCGCTGTTCCCGCACCTGACCGTGCGCGACAACGTCGAGTACGGCTTGCGCGTGCGCAAGGTGTCGCGCGCCGAGCGCCGGATGCGGGCCGAGGAGGCGCTGGCCATGGTGCGCCTGGAGGGCTACGCCTCGCGCAAGCCGGCACAGCTGTCCGGCGGCCAGCGCCAGCGCGTTGCGCTGGCGCGCGCGATCGTCAACCGCCCGCAGGTGCTGCTGCTCGACGAGCCGCTCGGCGCCCTGGACCTCAAGCTGCGCCAGGAGATGCAGGTCGAGCTCAAGCGCATCCAGGGCGAGGTCGGCATCACCTTCGTCTACGTCACCCACGACCAGGAGGAGGCGCTGACGATGAGCGACCGCCTGGCCGTGTTCGACGGCGGGCGCATCGAGCAGGTCGGCACCCCGGCCGACGTCTACGAGCACCCGGCCAACGAGTTCGTGGCCGGCTTCGTGGGCGTCTCGAACGTCGTCGAGCGCGACGGCCGGCGGTTCACGATCAGGCCCGAGAAGGTCCGGCTGCTGGGCGAGCGCGAGGACGGCGGCGCGCTGCACGTGGAGGCCGGGACCGTGCGCGACGTCGCGTACGTCGGCATGGTCACGCGCTACCTGATCGAGCTCGACGCCGGGGGCGAGGTGCAGGTCGTCCGCCAGAACCTGGAGACGTCGTCGCGGGAGGCACAGGAGCTCCGCGGCCAACGGGTACGCGTCGCGTGGCGGGCGGAGCAGACGTTCGCAATCGAGGAGGAGAGCGAAGGATGACCAAGCGAGCAACGGTGGCGGCCGCGGCCTGCGCGGCGCTGTTCGCCGCGGCGGGCTGCGGCGGCAGCGACAACGGCGACAGCGGCGGAGGCGGTGGTGGCGGCACGAAGGCCAGCGCCGGCTTCAAGGTCCCCGACGTGCCGATGCAGAAGACGCTCGGCGCCGGCGAGGGCAAGCTGAACATCATCGCCTGGGCCGGCTACGCCGAGGACGGCTCGACCGACAAGAAGGTCGACTGGGTCACGCCCTTCGAGAAGCAGACCGGCTGCCAGGTCAACGTCAAGATCGGCAACACGTCCGACGAGATGGTGACGCTGATGCGCACCGGCCAGTACGACGGCGTGTCCGCCTCGGGCGACGCGACGCTGCGCCTGATCGCCGGCGGCGACGTCGCGCCGGTGAACACCGAGCTCGTCCCCAACTACGCCGACGTCTTCGCCCAGCTCAAGAACCAGGACTTCAACTCGGTCAACGGGCAGATGTACGGCATCCCGCACGGGCGCGGGGCCAACCTGCTCATGTGGCGCTCGGACAAGGTGCCGGGCACCCTCGACTCCTGGAGCGCGGTGTTCGACCAGGGCTCGCAGTACAAGGGCTCGCTGACCGCCTACGACAACCCGATCTACATCGCCGACGCGGCGCTGTACCTCAAGGCGACCAAGCCCGACCTGAAGATCACCAACCCCTACGAGCTCGACGACAAGCAGTTCCAGGCGTCGGTCGACCTGCTCAAGGCCCAGCGCGCGAACATCGGCGAGTACTGGTCGGACTACACCAAGGAGCAGGCGGCGTTCACCAGCGGCGACTCGACGGTCGGCACCACGTGGCAGGTGATCGCCAACCTGCTCGACGCCGACAAGGTCAAGGTCAAGACCGTGCTGCCCAAGGAGGGCGCGACCGGCTGGTCGGACACCTGGATGATCTCGTCCAAGGCCCAGCACCCCAACTGCATGTACAAGTGGATGGACTGGATCATCTCGCCGAAGGTCAACGCCCAGGTGGCGGAGTGGTTCGGCGAGGCGCCGTCCAACGCGAAGGCCTGCGCCGAGACCGCCGACAAGAGCTTCTGCAAGACCTACCACGCCGACGACCAGGCCTACTTCAGCAAGGTCTCCTACTGGACGACGCCGCGCAAGCAGTGCGGCGACGAGCGTGGGAACGTGTGCAAGGACTACTCCGCGTGGGTCCAGGCGTGGACGGAGATCAAGGGGTGAGCCGGGGGGGAACCGGGGGTTAGCGAAGGTGGCCACGACCCGCCGACGCCTGCAGCTCGGGCTGCTCCTGAGTGGGCCGCTGGGCTGGCTGGTCGTGGCCTACCTCGGGTCGCTGACGGTCCTGTTCGTCGCGGCGTTCTGGCAGCTGGACGACTTCAGCGGCCAGATCGTCAAGGAGCCGACGTTCGACAACTTCCGCCTGCTGTGGGAGAACGACGTCTACCGGACGATCGCGCTGCGCACGATCGGGATCGCGGCGCTCGTCACCGTCACCGACGCGATCCTCGCGTTCCCGATCGCGTTCTTCATGGCCAAGGTCGCCACGCCGCGCGTGCGCGGGCTGCTCGTCGTCGGCGTGCTCATGCCGCTCTGGGCGTCCTACCTGGTCAAGGTCTACGCGTGGCGCGAGATCCTCGCCGAGGACGGGATCCTCAACTGGGCGCTCGCGCCGCTCGGCCTGAAGGGCCCCGGCTTCGGCTTCGTCGCCACGTGGCTGGTCTTCAGCTACCTGTGGCTGCCGTACATGATCCTGCCGATCTACGCGGGCCTCGAGCGCATCCCCGCCTCGATGCTCGACGCCTCCGGCGACCTCGGCGGCAGGCCGGGGCTGACCTTCCGCCGCGTGGTGCTGCCGCTCGCGTTCCCCGCGGTGGTGGCCGGCTCGATCTTCACCTTTGCGCTGACGCTGGGCGACTACATCACGCCCCAGCTCGTCTCCTCGACGCAGTTCATCGGCAACGTCGTCTACGCCAACGTCGGGGTCGCCAACAACCTGCCGCTGGCCGCCGCGTTCGCGACGGTGCCGGTCGTGGTGATGATCGTCTACCTGCTCGTCGCGCGGCGGCTGGGCGCTTTCGAGGCGCTGTGATGCAGCTCTCGGGCGCGTCGAAATGGCTGCTGCGGGTGGGGACGGCGGTGACGCTCGTGTTCCTCTACGTCCCGCTGATCGTGATCGCGATCTACGCGTTCAACACCACGCGCGTGCAGAAGTGGCCGCCGGCGGGGCTGACCTTCCACTGGTTCTCGAGGGCCTTCGAGAACCGCGGCGTGCGCGACGCCCTGCTGACCAGCGTGAAGGCGGGCCTGGGCGCCACGGCGATCGCGCTCGTGCTCGGCACGCTCGCGTCGATCGCCGTCGCGCGCTATCGCTTCTTCGGTCGCGAGGCGGTCTCGTTTCTCGTCGTCCTGCCGATCGCCCTGCCCGGCATCGTCACGGGGATGGCGCTGAACTCATCGTTCACGCAGGTCCTCGGCGTGTCGCTCGGGCTGGCGACGATCATCGTCGGGCACGCGACCTTCTGCATCGTCGTCGTCTTCAACAACGTCGTCGCGCGGCTGCGCCGCACGTCGCGCTCGTTCGAGGAGGCGTCGGCCGACCTCGGCGCGCGCGCGTGGCAGACGTTCCGCTTCGTCGTCTTCCCGCAGATGCGCTCGGCGCTCGTGGCGGGCGCGCTGCTGGCCTTCGCGCTGAGCTTCGACGAGGTGATCGTGACGACGTTCACCGCCGGCCAGCAGGAGACGCTGCCGATCTGGATCCTCGCCAACCTCTCGCGCCCGCGGCAGCTGCCGATCGTCAACGTCGTCGCCGTGCTGGCGATCCTGCTGTCGCTGATCCCGGTGTGGATCGCCCAGCGGATCACGGCCGACCCGGTGTCGGCGGGCGCGGCGCGCGGCGAGGTCGGCGGCGAGGCCGGCGCGTGAGGGGCGCCCGCGTTCCGATCGCCGACCGCGGCCCTGGGCAGTCCTACAGGCCCGACGGCGCCCCGCCGTCGATCTACGGCGCCCACCAGCCGGGGATCGCCACGCCGCTGCTCGACCATCTCGTCGTCGCCGCGTTCGACGTCGCGGGCGGCGACCTGCGCGACGTGCTCGCCGACTGGTCGGCGCGAGCCGAGCGGCTCATGCGCTCGCACGCCCGGCTGACGGTGACCCTCGGCCTCGGGCCTGCGGTCTTCGACGGTCGGTTCGGCATCGGGCACGCGCGGCCCGTCGCGCTGGAGGATCTGCCGGCGTTCGACGGCGACGCCCTCGATCGCGCGTGGTGCGGCGGCGACCTGTGCGTCCAGGCCTGCGCCGACGTGGCCGCGCGCGCCGCAGCCGCGATCGACGAGCTGGCGACCGACGCGGTCGCCGTCCGCTGGCGCCAGGACGGCTTCCTCCCGCGCGACCCGCACGACGAGCCGGGCGGCCGCCCACGCGACCTCCTCGGGTTCAAGAGCGGCACGAGCAACCCACGCCGCGGCCGCGATCTCGACCGCTGCGTGTGGGTCGGGGATCGCGAGCGCACGTGGATGCGCGGAGGGTCCTTCCTGGTCGTGCGGCGCATACGCATCGACCTCGACGCGTGGCGGGCGCTGCCACTCGCCGAGCAGGAGCGCGTTATCGGGCGCCGTCGCCACAGCGGCGCACCGCTCGGCGCCCGCCGCGAGTTCGATCCCCTCGTGCTCGACGCGCTCGCGCCCGACGCCCACGTGCACCTGGCCGCGCGCGAGACCAACCGCGGCGTGACCATGCTGCGCCGCAGCTACAGCTACGACGGCGGCCTGGTGTTCCTCGCGTTCCAGCAGGACCCGCGGCGCCAGTTCGCTGCCGTGCAGCGGCGGCTGGCCGGCCGCGACGCGCTGTCGGCCTTCACCGAGCACGTGGGCAGCGCGGTGTTCGCGGTCCCGCCCGGCGCCCGTCACGGCGGCTTCATCGGCGAGGATGCGTGGTCATGACCATCGTCGTCACCGGAGCCTCCGGCAAGCTCGCCCGCCTGACCGTCGAAGCGCTGCTCGGGCATGCCGACGCGGCCGAGCTGATCCTCGTCACGCGCACGCCCGACGCGATCGCCGACCTCGCCGCGCGCGGGGCGGACGTGCGCGCGGGCGACTTCGACGACCCGGCGGGGCTCCCGGCCGCCTTCGCCGGCGGCGAGCGGATGCTGCTGATCAGCGCCAGCGTCATCGGCGCACGCTTGGACCAGCATCGCGCCGCGATCGACGCGGCGGTGGCCGCGGGCGTGCGCTGCGTCGCCTACACGTCGGGCGTCAACCCGTCGGACTCGAACCCCGGCGCCGCCTTCGCCGACCACCGTGCCACCGAGGAGCACGCGCGCGCCAGCGGGCTTGCCTGGACCTTCCTGCGCAACGCGATCTACGCCGAGTCGCTCGTCGATGCCGCGCCGGGCGCGCTGGCGACCGGCACCCTGCTCACCAACGCCGGCGAGGGACGCACCGCGTACGTCTCGCGCGCCGATTGCGCCGCCGCCGCCGCGGCCGTCCTGACCGCCGACGGCCACGAGGGCAAGGCCTACGACATCACCGGCCCCGAGGCACTCGGCGCGCGGGCGATCGCCGCGCTGTACACGGAGCTCGGCGGCAGGCCGGTCGAGCCGGCGCTCGTCGACGACGACGCGTGGGTCGCGGCGATGGTCGAGCACGCCGGCATGCCCGAGCCGCTCGCGCGGGTGATCGCGACGTTCGGCATCGCGGCGCGGCGCGGCTACGCCGAGCCGGTGAGCACCACGGTCCGCGAGCTCACCGGCCGCGAGCCGCGGACGGTGCGCGAGGTGCTGACGGCCGGGCTCGCCTCCGCCTAGGCCTCGGGCACCGGCGGCTCGTTGGCCAGCACCCACTCGTCGGCGTCGCCGCGGCGCACGAGGCCGCGCTCGCGCAGCGAGCGCAGGGCCAGCGAGACGGTCGGGCGGCGGGCGCCGACGAGGCGGCCGAGCTGCTCCTGCGTGACCGGCAGGCGCAGGACGACGCCGTCGGCGCGGACGTGGCCGCGGCGGTCGGCGAGGTGCCACAGCAGGCGGTGCAGGCGGTCCTCGACGCGCGGCAGGTGGCTGAGCGCCAGGGCGATCGCCGTGCGGCGCGCGCGCTCGTGCACGCGATCGACGAGCGCGGCGGCGAGCTGCGGGTAGCGCGCGATGCGCTGGGCGAACGCGGCGTCGAGGACGAGCAGCCGCGCGGGCTCGAGGATCTCCCAGCGCGGCTCGAGGCCGACGATGCGCTCCTCGGTGCCGTCGTCGGGGCCGAGCAGGTCGCCCTCGGCGACGAGCTCCGCGCCGAGCGCCTCGGGGCTCTCGAGGTCGCGCATGAGCAGCCCGCGAAGGACGAGCAGGCCGTAGCCGCCGCGGATGCGTTCGGCCGCCGCGTCGGGGCTCCAGCGCCCGCGGGGGATCGACACGCAGCCGGCCACGGCCGCGGCGCGCGCCTCGGTCAGGTCTGATCCCACGCGCCTTGCGAGCTCGCGATCGGCGTCCAGAAGCCGTACGGCCTGGACCGTGCCTTGCCCCCCGCCACGCGCGAACCGTCTGCCCGCGGTGCCGGATTCGGAAACGAATGCCACCGTTGGCCTCTTCCATCCCCGAGTCTGGTGGCCGGGAAACCCACGCATGCCACGATGCGCAGGAAATGAAGATCTTGGTAGTCGACGACGAGCCCGCCGTGCGCACCGCTTTGGAGCGCGCGTTGGCGCTCGAGCACTACGACGTGGAGCTGGCGGCGGACGGCGAGGAGGCGCTCGATCGCCTGACCGCGGCGCCGCCCGACGCGATCGTGCTCGACGTCGCGATGCCACGCCTCGACGGGCTCGAGGTGTGCCGGCGCCTGCGCCAGGCCGGCGACCGGACGCCGGTCCTCATGCTGACCGCGCGCGACGCGGTCGACGATCGCGTCGAGGGCCTCGACGCCGGCGCCGACGACTACCTCGTCAAGCCGTTCGCGCTGCGCGAGCTGCAGGCGCGCCTGCGCGCGCTGCTGCGGCGCACCGATCGCGGGCCCGAGCCGATTCGCTACGGCGACCTCGTGCTCGACCCCGTCGCGCACGAGGTATGGCGCGGCCAGCGGCGCATCGACCTGTCGCGCACCGAGTTCGCCCTGCTCGAGCTGTTCATGCGCCATCCTCGTCAGGTGCTCTCGCGCTCGCAGATCTTCGAGGCGGTCTGGGGATATGACTTCGGGGCGTCGTCGAACTCGCTCGGGGTCTACGTCGGCTACCTGCGGCGCAAGACCGAGGAAGGCGGCGAGCCGCGCCTCGTGCACACCGTGCGCGGCGTCGGCTACGTCCTGCGCGAGGACTGACCGTGGCGCTGCGCGGGCGGCTCACCCTGATGTCGGCGCTGATCGTCGGGGTCACGCTCGTGCTCGCGTCGGTGGTCGCCTACGCCGCCGTGCGCAACCAGCAGGTCGGCCAGGTCGACGACGCCCTGCGCGGGAACGTCGCCTTCTACCAGCGGGTGGCCGCGCGCTTCAGCGGTGCGCCGCAGCCGGGGCGGCCCGAGGACACGCCGCCGCCGAGCCTCGGCGGGCCCGGCGCGTACGTCCAGCTCATCCGCCCCAACGGCGACGTCTTCGAGCTGGGCCCGGGCGGGCTGGCGCTGCCGGTCACCGAGGAGGCGCTCGCCACCGCCTCGGGCCAGTCGGACGGCGGCTTCTCGGACACCCACGTCGACGGCGTGCACCTGCGCGTGCTGACCGCGTCGCTGGGCCCGGTCGGCGCGGTGCAGGCGGCCCGCTCGCTCAGCGACGCCGATCGCGTCCTCGATCGCCTGCGCGTCGTGCTCGTGCTGCTGGTGATCGTCGGCACCGCGCTGGCGGCGGGCGTCAGCCGGCTGTTCTCGCGGCGGGTCATCGCGCCGGTGACCGAGCTGACCGAGGCGGCCGAGCACATCGAAGCCACGGGCGACCTGGGGCGGCGCATCGAGGGCGGCGGCCACGACGAGGTCGGGCGCATGGCCGAGCACTTCAACGGCATGCTCGCGCGCCTGCAGAGCTCGCAGGCCCAGCAGCGCCAGCTCATCGCCGACGCCTCGCACGAGCTGCGCACGCCGGTGACCTCGCTGCGCACCAACGTCGAGGTCCTGCGCGACGCCCCGCCGATGGAGGACCGCGACCGCCGCGCGCTGCTCGACGACGTCGTCGACCAGGCCGAGGAGCTCGGCAACCTCGTCGGCGACCTCATCGAGCTGGCGCGCGACGGCGAGACGCCGGCGGTCAGGGAGGACGTGCGCCTCGACGACCTCGTGGCCGAGGCCGTCGTCCGCGCCCGCCGCCACGCCCCGCGGGTGAGCTTCACGCTGCGCAGCGAGCCGAGCGTGGTCAGCGGCGCGCCCGACCGCATCGGCCGCGCGGTCAACAACCTGCTCGACAACGCGGCCCAGCACGCCGATCGCGTCGAGGTCACCGTGTCGGCCGACGGCATCGTCGCCGTGCGGGATTTCGGCCCGGGTGTGCCGGCCGAGGACGTGCCGCATCTGTTCGATCGCTTCTACCGTGGCGCCACCGCCCGCGGCCGGCCCGGCTCGGGCCTCGGCCTGGCGATCGTGCGCCAGGTCGCCGAGGCGCACGGGGGCAGCGTGCGGGTCGAGTCGCCGGAGGACGGCGGCGCGCGGTTCGTGATGATGCTGCCGGGGGAGCCGGCTTAGGGGTTGTCTGCCGCGGTGCGCTTGCGGCGGTTTGCGGCCATGGCATCGAGGGAGGGTGGGTCGGCAGGTGGCGTCTGCTTGCAGAGCGCACGTGTTTCTCAACACGCTCGCGGCCCGCGGGCGATGTGGGGTGCGAACTGTGTCGGATTGGCGTCGGTATGAGGCTGTTGCGTAAGTCGCGGGTCTGTCCGACTGGTTTAAGAGGGTTCTGCGATGGCGCAGAACTTCTTGTCGTGCGATCGCGAGCAGGACTTCTTGTTGGCGCCGAGCGTGCGGGAGTGGCTGCCGGCCGAGCATCTGGCCTGGTGGTTGCTGGAAGTCGTTGCGCGGCTGGATCTGGGCGCGGTCTACGGCCAATACCGCGAGGACGGCAGTGGTCGCCCGGCGCACGATCCGGCGATGATGGTCGCGCTGTTGCTTTACGCCTACTGCGTGGGTGAGCGCTCGTCGCGGCGGATCGAGCGGCGCTGCTGGGAGGACGTCGCTTTCCGGGTGATCGCGGCCAACCGCGCTCCGGATCACACCACGATCAGCCGCTTTCGCAAGCGGTTTGCCGAGCCGCTGGCGGAGCTGTTCGTGCAGGTGCTGGCGTTGTGCCAGAAGGCCGGGATGGTCAAGGTCGGGACGGTCGCTGTGGACGGCACCAAGATCGCCGCCAACGCCGGCATCTCGGCCAACCGGACCTACGAGAAGATCCGCCAGGAGGTCGACCGGATCCTGGCCGAGGCCGACGAGACCGACGCCGAGGAGGACGCCCGGTTCGGCCAGGCGCGCGGCGACGAAGTCCCGCAGGAACTGACGGATCCGGTCACGCGCCGCGAGCGGCTGGAGTGCGCCAAGCGCGAGCTTGAGGCCGAGCAGGCCGCGCGCGTGGCCGAGCATGAGGCGATGCTCGCCCGCCGCGCCGAGCACCGCGAGCGGACCGGCCGCAACCCGAGGGGGCGCCCACCGGGCGACGGGCCGGGTCCCGCGCCGCCCGCCGACGCCAAGCGCAACATCACCGACCCCGATAGCCGGATCATGCGCGACCGCGGCGCGCACGTGCAGGCCTACAACGCCCAGGCGGTCGTCGGGGAGGGCAGGGTGATTCTCGCCGCCGACGTCACCACCAGCCCCAATGACAGCCACCAACTGCTGGCGATGCTCCGGGCGACCCGCGAGAACCTGCAGGCGGTCGGCCACGAGGCGAAGGTCAAGTGCGTGCTCGCCGACGGCGGCTACTGGAACCACGATGACATCGCCACCGCCCGCCAAAGCGCGGTCGTGGTGATCCCGACCAGCGACCCGCACAACAAGCAGCGCAAGCAGCAGCCCCGCCAGGGCCCCGAGGCCGACCGCATCAACAAGATCCTCGCCACCCGTGCCGGCAAGCGTCTCTACCGCCGCCGCGCCGAGCTCGTCGAGCCGGTCTTCGCGCACACCAAACACACCCGCCGAATCGGTCGCTTCAGCCGCCGAGGACACACAGCGGTGCGCGCCGAATGGCGGCTGATCGCCACCACCCACAACCTCCTCAAGCTCTTCCGCTACCAGCCACAGACCGCCTAAACACCCCGCCGCGCGAGCAACCCGCTCTCCGGCGGTCGCAGCACCGCGTCCGACCAGCTCACCGCCGCCCAACCCCCCGACACCAAACGGTCGCGCCCCAAGCCCACCGCCGCCACACAGCCCGACCCTTACGCAACACCCTCTATCCGACGCTAACTCGACCCGGTTCGAGCGGGCGGCCTCGGAAGGTGTTACGCGAAACAAGCACACGCGCCCCGGCCGCGCGACCGCGAGCGGGCGAACCCACCCGCCCTCATTGCCATTCGCCGCGAGGCGCAGCAAGCGCGAGCGTACGACGCGACAGGCCTACGGCACCGCCGCCCCCGCCGCCTCGCGAATGATGGCCAGCCCGTCGTAGGCAGTGATGTAGCGCCCGCGCACGAGCCGCACGGTGTCGCGCACCACCGCGCGGACGTACGCGCCGTGCGTCGGGTAGAGCTGTTGCAGCCGCGTCGCGTCGAACGGCGCCTCGTGGCCGGCGATGATGCAGAACGAAGGCCCGGTCGAGTTGCCGAACCAGGTGCTCGTCGGCACGTCGAGGTAGGGCGACCGCAGGCCGCCCACGACGTTGCCGAACTGGTCGACGACGCCGGCGCCGTTCTCCACCGTGATCGGGTCGGCGTGCGGCGGCTTGATCCCGTAGCGCACCCACTGATCGAGGTTGCGCAGCAACGCGTCGAAGAAGATGCGGCTGGGGAAGCGACTGCGCGGGCCTTCGTTGCAGCTCGTCGGCGGCACGTCGACGCCGGCCTTCACGATGTCCGCCGGCGCGGCGGAGAACGTCAGCTCGTCAGGCGTTGCGTGGGCGGCGCCGGCCATCTCGTAGTGGCGGAAGCGGTCGGCGGGCGCGTCGCTGTCGGGACGGCGGGCGTCGATCCCGAACAGGTAGTCCGACTGGGACATGACGTGGATGATCGGGACGCCGACGCTCGAGAACTGCAGGCGTGGGTCGGGCACCGTCGGCGGCGGCGCGCACTGGTTGATCGGCACGATGCCGACGAAGCGCCCGCCCGCAACGGCGACGATGTAGCCGTCGTACATCGGCCTACCGTCGGACTCGACGACCAGGGGGTTGATGGCGTTGATGTAGTCGTACAGGTCGCCGCCGGTCTGCGAGTAGCCGAAGCCATAGGCGTGGCGCACGCGATGGGCGAGCGGGTTGCTGTGCGCACCGCTGCGCAGCCAGGCGCCGACCTGGCTGTAGATGTCCCAGGCCAGCCCGTCTTCGGTGGTGCGCGAGCGGAACTGCGGCGGGTCGACCGAGGTCACCGGGTTCAGGCAGTTGCGCGGGTCGTCGAGGGGCAGCGGGTTGGCGAACGACAGCGAGCCGTAGCGCGCCGGATCGAACTTCTTGAGGGCCACGACGTCGATCGGCTTGTCGGTGATTCCGACCCAGGCGTCGCCGTTGCGCACGATCTGGCGGTGGGCCATCGCCCAGCCGATGTTCAGATCGAAGCGGTTGGAGGGGTTGAGCATCTCGACGACGACGTTGCCGCTGAAGTGCCTGGCGGGCCGGCGCACGAGGATCCGCGTCGTGTACGGCACGTCCGGCGTGCGGACGACGGCCGGGCCCGGCGCGGGCCAGTCGTAGACGTTCGCCTTGCCGCTGACGAGGTACTCCTCCTCGACATAGCCCTGCCTGCGCAGGTCCTCGGGGACGAGCGTGTGGTCGGCGGCACCGAAGGGGTACGAGGTTGCGCTGACCGGCAGCGGTCCCGTGACGCGAGGCAGTGGCGTCGCCGAGGCGAGCCCCGGAAACGCGATGGTGAACGCGGCGCAAACGACGGCGCCGACGAGGCTGGAGCGGCCAGTCATCCCCGTTCCTCCTGCTGGACCAAAGCGACCTGGACGCCGCGGATGCTACGCCCGTATGTCGCGGTCGTCGATCGCGCGTGTCATCAAGCGCCGGGCAGCTGCACCCCCGCCGCCAGCAGGGCGCCGGCCAGCGTCCCGAGCAGCAGGCCGTGCAGCTCGGCGCGCGCGACGTCGCCGCGTGCGATCCAGTCCAGGCAGGCGCCGTCCATGAACCACAGCCAGCCGCGGACGGCGATGCGCGCGCGGGGGTTGGACTGCGCGCCGAGGCCCTCGAGGATGCGGTCGGTCGTCGAAGCGCGGACGCCCTCGACGAGCTCGCGCACCTCGGGCACCGCGCCCGCGCTGCGGATGAGCTTGGCGTAGGCGTCGGCGTTGTGCTCGATCCAGTCCAGGTAGGCGTCGACCGCGACGGCGAGCGCCTGGACGGGGGGCAGCGACGGATCGGGCTCGACGCGGGCGCGCAGCTCCTCGGCGCCGCCCGCCAGCGTCGCCACGAAGTAGTCCTGCTTGGACGGGAAGTAGTGGTAGAGCAACGCCTTGGAGATGCCCGCCGCCCGCGCGATCTGGGCCATCGAGATCTCGTCGTAGGCGTGCTCGGTGAACAGGCGCGCGCCGAGCTCGAGCAGGCGCCGGCGGCGCTCGTCGTTCTCCAGGCGCCTATAGGCGGGCGTGCTCACCCGCGCAGGTCCAGCGCCGCGCCGACGATCGTCTCGGGGTCGATGCCGTGGTGGCGGTAGAGGTCCGAGATGTCGCCCGACTGGCCGAACTGCGAGACGCCCAGGCACGCGATCGGCGCGCCGTGCACGCCGGCCAGGAAGGCCAGCGTGTGCGGGTGGCCGTCGAGCACGGTGACGAGCGGGCGAGCCACCGGGAACAGCCGCGCGAGGATCGCGTGGTCCGAGCCGTCCTGCAGCCCGGCGCGCGCCTGCAGCGCGCGGAAGACGAGGTCGGGGCTGCTGAGGCACACCACCTCGGCGTCGAGCTCCTCGGCCGCCTCCAGCGCCTCGGGCACGAGCGCGCCGACCGCCACGATCGTGGGGTGGGTGGGATCGTCATTCGCGCGCAGCCGGTAGCCGCCGGCCAGCACGTCGCGGCGGCGCGCCTCGCCGTCCTCGGGCACCGCGGCCAGCGCCTGGTCGACCGGCCGCGTCGACAGCCGGAAGTACGCCGAGCTGCCGCCCTCGCGCCCGAGCGCGCCCAACGCGTGCAGGAAGCACCACTCGAAGTCCTGGGTGAAGGCCGGCTCCCACGCCACGCAGCCGGGCTGCTCGATGCCGATCGACGGCGTGACGACCGACTGGTGGGCGCCGCCCTCGGGCCCGAGCGTCACGCCCGACGGCGTCCCGACGAGGATCGACTGCCCGCCGGCGTAGATGCCGAACGACCACGGCTCGTGCGCGCGCGTCACGAACGGGTCGTAGATCGTGCCGACCGGCAGCAGCGGGCGGCCGTCGCGGCTCCACGTCGCCCCGAGCTCGCCGAGCAGCCCGACGAGGTTGACCTCGGCGATGCCCAGCTCGACGTGGCGCCCGTGGTCGGACTCGCGCCAGCGCACGAGCGTGTCGGAGTCGTCGGCGAACCAGTCGATGCGCTCGCCGATGCTCCAGATGCCCGACCGGTTGATCCAGCCGCCGAGGTTGGTCGAGGACGCGACGTCGGGCGAGACGGTGACGACGTGCTCGGCGACCTCGGGCGCCTCGTGGGCGAGGTCGACGAACAGCCGCCCGAGCGCCTGCTGCGTCGACGCGACGCCGACGTGGCTGCGCTGCGTCTGCGCGGGCACCGGCGGCGGGTCGTGGCGCGGCGCCGGCTCGCGCGCCAGGCGTGCCGCGACCTCGGAGCACAGCGCGTCCTCGGGCGTGCCGTCCTCGAAGGCCGCCCACGGGTCCGCGACCGCGGCGCCGAGCTGCGCGGCGAGGTCGGCGAGCTGCTCGTCGTTGAGCAGCGCCGAGTGGTTGGAGGGGTGGCCCTCGGTCGGCAGCGACCAGCCCTTGATCGTGTAGGCGAAGACGACCGAGGGGCGATCGCGGACCGCGTCGGTGGCGCGGTAGGCCTCGACCAGGGCGCGCAGGTCGTGGCCGCCGAGGTCGCGGAACGCAGCCAGAAGCGAGCGCGCGTCGAGGTCGGCGATCAGCCGCGCGATCGCGCTATCGCCGCCCGGCAGGCGCTCGCGCAGGTCGGCGTCGTCGGCGCGCAGCAGGCGCTGGTACTCCTCGTTGCCCATCGCGTCGATGCGCGCGCGCAGCGCCTCGCCGCCGTCGCGCGCGAACAGCGCGCGCAGGCGCCGGCCGTACTTGACGGTCTCGGTGTGCCACCCGGCCGCCTCGAACATCGAGAGCAGGCGCCCCGCCGCGATGTCGGGCACGACGCGATCCAGCGACTGGCGGTTGAGGTCGATGACCCACAGCACCTCGCCCAGGCGCGCCACCATCGGATCGGCGATCGCCTCCCAGACCGCGCCCTCGTCGAGCTCGGCATCGCCGAGCAGCGCGATCTGGCGCCCGCCGCGGGGCACGTCGAAGTGGCCGGCGACGTAGCGGTGGGCCAGCGCGCCCCAGATCGTCGCCGTCGCGCCGATCCCGACACTGCCGGTCGAGTAGTCGACCGGGTCGGGGTCCTTCGTGCGGCTCGGGTAGGACTGCAGCCCGCCAAAGTCGCGCAGGCGCGGCAGGTACGCGGCGTCGAGGCGGCCGAGCAGGTAGTTGATCGCGTGCAGGACGGGCGAGGCGTGCGGCTTGACCGACACGCGATCGGGCGCCTCGAGGTGCGCGAACCACAGCGCGGTCATGAGCGAGACCATCGACGCGCTCGACGCCTGGTGGCCGCCGACCTTGATGCCGCTGGGGTTCGGGCGCACGCGGTTGGCGTGGTGGACGATCGCCGTGGCGAGCCACAGCACGCGGCGCTGGACGGCATCGAGGACGTCGAGATCGACCTCCGGCGCGCCGCGCCGCGTCTGCACCGTGCTCACCGCAAGAGCTTCGCACGTCGCGGGCGGCGGGTAGCCTGTTGTGCATGCAACGAACGAGCAGGTCTGGCACCGATGGCGAGGTTCGGGGCGGGCGCTTCGTGCGCCAGAAGAGCCGCTTCAACGACGTCGTCACCGCCGACGGCTCCTCGGGCTTCAAGGCCGAGCCGGGCCGCTACCACCTGTACGTCGCGCGGGCCTGCCCGTGGTCGCAGCGCACGCTGATCACGCGCCACCTCAAGGGCCTGGAGGACGCCATCGCCGTCTCCTTCGCCAACCCGTACCGCGACGAGCGCGGCTGGGCGTTCAGCGGCGAAGGCTTCGTCGACGACCTGCACGGCTGGGACTTCCTGGCGGAGGCCTACAACGCCAGCGACCCGGCATTCAAGGGCCGCATCACCGTGCCCGTGCTGTGGGACCGCGAGACCGGGCGGATCGTCAACAACGACTCCGGCGACGATCGTGCGGATGCTCAACCGCGCGTGGGACGAGTGGGGCGACGCGTCGGTCGACCTCTGCCCCGAGCCGCTGCGCGCCGAGATCGACGCCATCAACGCGTGGGTCTACGACGACCTCAACAACGGCGTCTACAGGGCCGGCTTCGCGCGGTCGCAGGGGGCCTACGACGAGGCGTTCGACGGCGTCTTCTCGGCGCTCGCGCGCCTGGAGGCGATCCTGGCCGAGCGCCGCTACCTCGTCGGCGACGCGATCACCGAGGCCGACTGGCGCGCCTTCGTCACGCTGCTGCGCTTCGACCCCGTCTACCACACGCACTTCCGCCTCAACGGCCGCCGGGTGATGGACCACCCGAACCTCTGGGGCTACACACGCGAGCTCTACCAGGTGCCCGGGATCGCGCAGACGACCTCGATCGACGAGATCAAGGTCCATTACTACACGACGCACGACGAGCTCAACCCCAAGCACATCATCCCGCGCGGCCCACTGGACTGGGACCTGAGCGCGCCGCACGGGCGCGGCTGACTACGGTTCAACACGCGCGTCGGCGTGCCGATGAAAAGGGGGTGCCCCGCGGCCTCCCGTCCATTCCCCCCGCGCGCGCGTTCGCCGTGCGGCTGATCGTCGCGGTCGCCGCCGCGTTCGCGGTCGTCGGCACGGCCGGCTACTTCGTGATGGCCGACCAGCTGCAGCGCCGTCAGATCCACGACTACGCGACGAACCAGCAGGCCGACGTGGCGAGCTTCGAGGCCACGGGCCGCGCCGCCGACAACGAGCGCGAAGCGCTGCACCAGGTGAGCGAGGTGATCGCGACCATCGGCCGCCGGCCGGGCACCAGCGAGGCCCTGCTGATCGACCGCCGGCGCATCGTGCGGGCCTCCGGCGCCGACCCGTCCGCGGTCGGAACGCGCGACTCGGACCCGCGGATCGACGCCACGCTGGATCGGGGCAAGCCCTACGCCGGGCGCGAGGGCGACCCCACGGCCGATCGGCGCGACTTCGAGTTCGTGGCGCCGGTCGACCTGCCGGACGGGCGCTACGCCTTCGAGGTCACCTACGGCCACGGCCGCTTCGACGCCCGCCTTGGCGTCCTGCGGCGCACGCTCTTGGTGCTGTGGCTGCTGGCGATCGTGGTCGGCGGCGCCGTGTTCTACCTCGCCGGCGGGCGCGCGCTGATGCGCAGCCACCGGCTCGCGCTGCGCCGCGCGGCGCGCGACGGGCTGACCGACCTGCCCAACCAGCGCGCCTTCCACGACGACCTCGCCCACGCCGTCGCCCTCGCCGAGCGCCAGGAGCTGGCGCTCACCCTCGCCGTCCTCGACATCGACGACTTCAAGTTCCTCAACGACCGCTACGGGCACCCGCACGGCGACGCGGTCCTGCGCCGCGTCGCCGACGTCCTGAGCGAGGCGCGCTCCAGCGACCGCGCGTACCGCATCGGCGGCGACGAGTTCGCAGTGCTCCTCTCGGGCACCGGCGCGCAGGGCGCGCGGGCGGCCGTCGGCAGGCTCGTCGCCAGGCTGGCCGACCGGGAGACGGCGGTCAGCGTCGGCGTGGCCACGCTGCGGCCCGGGCAGGCGACGGACGTGCTGCGGGCCGAGGCCGACGCCGCGCTCTACCACGCCAAGCGCCACGGCCGCGGCGGCGCGGCGTACTTCGAGGACATCAGCGACGAGGTCGTCGTCACCACCTCCGACAAGCGCGACGCCGTGCACCGGCTGATCGAGGAGCACGGCGTCACGACCGTCTACCAGCCGATCTGGGACCTCGACGCGGGCACGCTGCTGGGCATCGAGGCGCTCAGCCGGCCCGATCCCGCCTACGGTCTCGCGAGCCCCGCCGAGGCCTTCGACATCGCCGAGCAGATCGGGCGCGTGCACGAGCTCGACGTCCTCTGCGCCACGCGCGCGCTCGAGGTCGCGCCGCGGCTCCCGGCCGCCGCGCTGCTGTTCATCAACCTCTCGCCCCACACGCTCGACCTCGACGCCGACGGCAACGACTGGCTCAGGCTCGCCGTCGAGCGCGCAGACGTGGCGCCAGAGCGGGTCGTCGTCGAGGTCACCGAGCGCTTCGGCGCGCGCATCGACGCGATCGTCAAGTGCCTGGGGCGGCTGCGCGAGCAGGGCTTCAAGCTTGCGATCGACGACGTCGGCACCGGCAACTCGGGCCTGGAGATGCTGCGCCACGTCGGCGCGGAGTTCGTCAAGCTCGATCGCAGCATGGTCGCCGCGGCCGCCAGCGAGCCGGGCGCGCGGGCGGTGCTGCTCGCGATGGCGAGCTTCGCGCTGCACACCGGCTCGTTCGTGATCGCCGAGGGCATCGAGGACGACGACACGCTCGCGTTCCTGCAGAGCACCGGCGCGGCGGAGCTGCGCACCGGCCCCATCGTTCGCGGCGGTCAGGGCTTCGGCCTGGGGCGGCCGTCGGCCGAGCTGCCCGCGGAGACCCCGGACCTGCTCGCGCCCGTGACGGCCGCCTGAGCGACGCGCGCTAGCCGCCGTCGCGCATGTGCCGCGGCCAGATCCCCTGCTTGCCCGGCGAGAGGATCCCGTTGGGGTCCAGCGCGTCCTTGAGCGTCTGGGTGAACCGCCGGTAGGCGTGGTCGCCCCAGCTGTACTGGTCGGCGGCGAGGTCCATGAAGTCCAGGTGCGCGCGGTACTCGCCGTAGCCCTGCTTGGCCGCCTCGCGCACGAGCCGCTTGGTCACGTCGTAGGCGCCGCGCGCCTGCGCCTCGTTCCTGGTGTCGAAGATGACCATCGTGACGTGGATGAAGCTGCGCGCGTGGATCGGGATCAGCGCGGCCATGTAGTCCAGGCCGGACTCCTCGATCATCCCGCGCAGCAGGTCGCGCAGCGCGAGGCCGTCGCGGCCGGTCATCGGCGCCACCGGGGAGAAGCCGATGTGGCCGCCCTCCTCCCCGCCGTACCAGCCGGTCATCGCGTTCCACTCGAGGTTGGGCACGCCGCCCTGGATGCGCTCGGCCGGGTGCTCGAGGTCCGGGATGTCCTGCGGCGCGCACTTGGCGCCCCACACCTCCGCGCCGTCGATGCGCCCGAAGGCCTCCTTGATCTTCGCGAAGCGGTGGTCGACGACCGCCTCGTCGCCGTAGAGCGCGAAGCGCATGCACCAGCGCCCGATCTCCAGCTCGCGCGCCATCCGGTCGATGATCGTGTCGGGGATGGGCCCAGGCTCCTGCCACCACTGGTCGCGGCTGGAGAAGACCGAGCCGAGCAGGACCGTGTTGATGATCTGGGGGACCATCCGGATCGTGCCGTCGAGCATCAGCGTGCGCAGGACGTCGACGACCGCCGCGAGGTCGTCGTCCTTCCACACCCGCAGCCACAGCGGCATGTAGACCTCGGGGTAGGGCATCAGCCAGACGCCCATCTTCGTGACGATCCCGTAGTTGGACTGCATGAACAGCTGGTCGGGCGTCGGCCCCAGGCCGCGCTTGTAGACGTGCCAGGACTTGTTGCCGGGCATCGCGCCCATGCCGGTGCGCATGACGTCGCCGTTGGCGAGCACGACCTCCATCCCGCACTGCATGCCCATGTCCAGGCCGTAGGGCAGATACGTGGCGCCGTGGTCGAGGGTGTTGCCCACGACGCTGCCCCAGCCCAGATCGGCGCAGGAGAGCATGAGCCGGTGGCCGCCGGCCTTGATCGCCTCGTAGAGGTCGAACCAGCGCACGCCCGGCTCGACGACCGCGTACCCGAGCTCCTCGTCGATCTCCAGGACGCGGTTCATGTTGCGCAGGCTCACGATCACCGAGCCGCGCACGCGCGGCGCCGGGCCGCCGTAGCCGTTGTTGCGGCCGGTGCCGTGCGTCCACAGCGGGACGCTGTGCTCGTTGGCGATCCGCACGACGTCCTGGATCTCCTCGACCGTCGTCGGCATGACGACCGCCGACGCCGTGTACTCGTCCCACGTCGCGTGCTGGAAGGGGTCGCGGAACTCGCGCAGGTCCTCGTCGCCCGTGAGCACCTTGTCGGCGCCCAGCGCGGCGGTGAAGGCATCGATCGCGCGCCTGAGCTGCGCTTCGGAGAGACCCGGCGGCAGCGGTCGGGTCGAGACGACGTCGGCCTGGCTCATTGACCCTCTCCTTGTCGTGGAGGGCCGAACCTACTCCACGCGGGTGAACCAGGTGACGACCATCGGCTCGTCGTCGGTCAGCCGCCACCCTGGCTCGCCGAGCAGCAGCGCGACCTCCTCGCGACAGGCGTCGTAGAACGCGCGCTGGCTGGCGCGCCACTCCTCCGCGTCCTGGAACTCGCCGACGTGCGAGGCGACGAGCGCGTCGTGCTCGACGTCGGCGAACGGCACCACGGTCACGCGGTCGACCTCGACGACCGCGCGCTTGGTCCCGGACGCGTCGAGCACCGGGATGCGCGCTCCCGGCCGCGGCGGCCCGCCCTCCAGGTCCCACTCGCGCGCGAGCGCCAGGGTCACCGTCTTGCGCCCGTCGAGCACCATCTGCAGCAGCCGATCGCCGAGGCCGCCGTCCTGCTCGTGGCCGAACTCCAGGAACGGCTCGCGCGCGCTGCGCCACGGCGCGAGCGTGATCGAGACCTCCAGGCGCGTCCCCTCGCCGGGCGGGCTGTCGACGCGCAGCGTCCCGCCGACCGCGGTGACGCGATCGGCCAGGCCGGCGAGGCCGCCGCCGGCGCTCGCGGTCGCGCCGCCGCGGCCGTCGTCGCGCACCGCGACGAGCAGGCGCTGGCCGAGCAGGCGCACCTCGACGCGCACCTCCGAGGCGCCGGCGTGCTTGAGCGCGTTGGTGATCGCCTCGGAGACCAGGTAGTAGACGGTCGTCTCGATCGGGCCGGGCAGGCGGCGCTCGGGCAGAGCGTCGACGTGCAGCGGCAGCGGCGAGCGCGTGGCGAGCGCGGCGAGCGCGTGGCCGAGGCCGTGCTCGACGAGGCCGGCCGGATGCAGCCCGCGCACGAGCTCGCGCAGCTCGTCGCCGGCGAGGCCGGCCTGCTCGCGCGCCTGCTCGAGCAGCGGCGCGGCGGCCGTCGGGTCGTCGGCGAGCTTGCGCTCGGCAAGCGCGAGGAGATGGCCGAGGGCGACGAGGCGCTGCTGCGCGCCGTCGTGAAGGTTGCGCCCGATCCGCCGGCGCTCCTCGTCGGCGGCCTCGACGATGCGCACGCGCGAGGCGGCGACCTCCGCCTCGCGCGCGCTCAGGATCGCCTCGCGGCGGCGGCGCTCGATCTCGGCGGCAGCGCGCTGGCTGAAGACCTGCAGCGCCGCACGCTCGTCCTCGTCCGCGGCAAGGCGGCGCGTCGACTGCACTCCGATGTAACCGAGGCGCTGGCCGTCGGCGCCGCGCATGACGATGGCCAGGTACCCATCGAGGCCGTGGCGGACGGTGAACATGTCCTCCGGGAAGCGTGCGCACGTGCCCTCGGGGATGCTGACGAGCTCGCGCTCGCGGATGAGCTCGCACGGCGTGTTCGCGATCGTGTACTCGAAGCCCTCTCGCATGTCGTCGCCGGTGTGCGAGATCGCGATCACGCGCGCGCGCTCCAGGTCGTCGCCGATCAGCTCGGAGATGAACGCGACCTCGGCATCGAACGCCTCGGCCAGATGGCGCGTCAGCGAGCGGAAGAAGGCGTCCCCGGTGGCCGTTGCGGTGCCCGCGGCAACCGCTCGCAGCAGGTCCCGGCCGTTCGGCGGGTCGGCTGGATCGCTTGAGGACACGAGCGCGGGCAGGAGGCGATGGTAGCCACCCGCCCGCGCCTCATCCATCACCGAACGTCGGGGGCCAGACGTGGCACGGCCCGATCCAGCCATCGCGGCATCCACCAGTTCGCGCGGCCCAGCAGCTGCATCAGCGCCGGCACGAGCACCATCCGCACGACGGTGGCGTCGACGAGGACCGCCGTCGCCATGCCGATCCCCAGCAGCTTGAGGAAGATCGTGCCGCTCGTCACGAAGGCCAGGAAGACGACGACCATGATCGCCGCGGCGGCGGTGATGACGCGCGCGGTCTTGGCCAGGCCCTCGGCGACGGCCCGCGAGGTGTCGCGGTGCCCGAGGTACTCCTCGCGCACGCGCGAGAGCAGGAACACCTCGTAGTCCATCGATAGCCCGAACAGGATCGCGAACATCATCACCGGGATGAACGGGGCCACCGGCGTGGCCCGGTCGATGCCCAGCAGCTCCGAGCCGAACCAGCCGCCGCCCGCGAACAGCGCCATGACGCCGTAGGCGGCCCCGACCGACAGCAGGTTCATCACGCCGGCCTTCAGCGCGATCAGCGGCGAGCGGAAGGCGCTCAGCAGCAGCAGGAACGACAGGCCGATGACGCCGCCGATGAACAGCGGCAGCCGCCGCGAGACGAGGTCGCTCTGGTCGACGAAGCTCGCCGTCAGACCACCCACGTGCACGGTTGGGCCGGCGTCTGCGCGCAGCCGCTTGACGAGGCCTGTCGTCGCGTCGGACTGCGGCGAGCTGCGCGGCACGACCACGAGCACCGCCGCGCGCCCGTCGGGGCTGCGCTGCGCTGGCGAGACGAAAGCGACGTCGGGGTCGGCGCGCATGGCGCGCGAGAGCGGCGCGAGCGCCTGCGGCGACGTGCCACGCGGCGTCTCGGCGACGACGAGCAGAGGCCCGTTGGCGCCCGGGCCGAAGCCCTCGGTGGCGAGGTCGTAGGCGGTGCGCGTCATGCTGCCGGCCGGGTCGTTGCCCTCGTCGGGGAAGCCGAGCCGCAGGCCGAGCACCGGCGCCGCCAGCGCGAGCACGATCGCCGCGCCGGCGATCGCCGCGGTCCACGGGCGGCGCTGGATCAGGCGGCTCCAGCGCGCGGCGGGAGCCGGCCGCTCGCTTGCGAGCGTGCGGCCCAGGAAGGGCAGGCGCAGCCGGTTGACCCGCGGGCCGGCGAAGCTCAGCAACGCCGGCAGCAGCGTCACGGCCGCAGCCATCACGACGAGCACCGCGAGGCTGGCGCTGAGCGCCACGCCCTGCAGATAGCCGACGCCCATGAGGAACAGCCCGAGCACCGAGATCAGCACCGTCGTGCCGGCGACGAGCACGCTGCGCCCGGCGGTGGCGACCGACTCGACGATCGCGCCCTCGACGTCTGCGCCGCCTTGGAGCGTCGTGCGGAACCGGGTGAGCACGAGCAGGGCGTAGTCGATCCCGACGCCGATGCCGAGCAGGCCTGCGATCGCGGGCGCGAAGTCCGGCACGTCGACGACGGCGGCGAGGATGCCGATGAGCATCGTCGAGATGCCCAGGCCGAAGGCGGCGACGGCAAGCGGCAGGCCTGCTGCGACGATCGACCCGAACGCGATGAGCAGCACGACGGCGGCGGCCAGCATGCCGATGCCCTCCGGGCTTCCGCCGCCCTCCGCGCTGCGGACGAGGAAGCCGCCCGCCGCGATCGTCAGCCCGTCGCCGCTGGAGTCCTTGGCCAGAGCGTAGAGCTGCTTGCCGGTCTCGTCGGGGACGTCAAAGCCGCGGCGGTCGAGCTCGAGCGTCGTCGTGGCGATCGTGCCGTCGCGCGAGACGCGCGGCGGCTGGGCGCCGCCGATGCCCTCGAGGCGCTCGGCTTGCCGCAGGAAGCGCTGCACGCGCGCGCGGACGGCGGGCGCGTTCACGCCGTTGTCGGCCTTCCAGGCGACCGGCACGGTGTCGCCCGAGCGCCCTGGAAAGTGCTGGGCCATCAGCGTGGCGGCGCGCTCGGACTCCGAGCCCTTGGTGGCGAAGTCGGCTTGGAAGGTGCCCTTGAGCTGCGGGGCGATGGCGATGATGGCGACGAGCGCCGCAATCCACGCCAGGACGACGCGCCCGCGGTGACGGTGGATGAAGGCCCCGAGACGGCCGAGGCGGCCGTGGTCGTTCGTAGTCATGCACCGGATGCTGCGGGCCGCGGCGCGTTCTGTCGTCGGCCGAGCGGCGGCTTCGCGGGTACGCCGTCGTGCGTACTACGCGGCGCCGCGGCCGGGCCTGACGAGCCCGGCCTCATAGGCGAAGACGACGAGCTGGGCGCGGTCGCGCGCGCCGAGCTTGAGCATCGCGCGCGACACGTGCGTGCGCGCGGTCGCGGGGCTGATGACCAGGCGCTCGGCGATCTCGGCGTTGGACAGGCCGGTGCCGACCAGGGCGACGATCTCCGCCTCGCGCTCGGTCAGCTCGTCGAGGCCGGCGACGGCCGGGCCGCTCGGGGCGGCGCCGGCGGCGAACGTCTCGACGACGCGGCGGGTCACCGACGGCGCCAGCAGCGCGTCGCCCTCGGCCACGACGCGCACCGCGTGCACGATGTCCGCGGGCTCGGCCTCCTTGAGCAGGAAGCCCGCCGCGCCCGCGCGCAGGGCCTCGAAGACGTACTCGTCGACCTCGAAGGTCGTCAGCACGACGACCTTGACCCCGGCGAGGTCCGGGTGGGCGACGATCCGCCGCGTCGCCTCGAGGCCGTCGACGCCGCGGCATGCGGATGTCCATGAGCACGACGTCGGGGCGCTGCGCGAGCGCGAGCTCGAGCGCCTCGTCGCCGTCGCCCGCCTCGCCGACGACCTCGATGCCGTCCTCGGCCGCCAGCAGCGCGCGCAGGCCGGCGCGCAGCAGGCCCTGGTCGTCGACGAGCGCGACGCGCGTCACCGGCCGACCGCCGGCAGCGACGCCCACACGCGAAAGCCGCCGCCGGGCGCGCCGCCGGCCTCGAGGCGGCCGCCCACGGCGGCGGCGCGCTCGCGCATGCCGGTCAGCCCGCCGCCGGCCGGCACGGACGGCGGCGCGCCGCGGCCGTCGTCGCGCACCTCGACCTCGACCAGGCCGTCACGGCGGGTCAGCTTCACCCGCGCTCGCGCGCGCGGGCCGGCGTGGCGGGCGACGTTGGTCAGCGCCTCCTGGACGATGCGATAGCCCGCGGCGGCGACCACCTCGGGCACCGGGACGGCGCCGTTTGCGTCGATCTCGAGCGCGACGTCCATCCCCGCCTCGCGCAGGCCGTCGACGAGGCGCGGCAGCGCCTCGAGGTCGGGCGCCGGCGCCCGCTCGGCCTCGCCTTCGGCGCGCAGCACGCCGAGCAGCGCGCTCAGCTCCGACAGCGACTCGCGCGAGATCTCGCGGATCGCCTTCAGCGCGGCGTGCACCTCGGCGGGATCGCGCTCGGCGACGCGATCGGCGACGGCGGCGCGCAGCGTGATCGTCGCAAGCCCGTGGCCGACCACGTCGTGGACCTCGCGCGCGATGCGCAGGCGCTCCTCGGCCACACGCCGCAGCGTCTCCTGCTCGGCCAGGCCGACGCGCGCCTCAAGCGTCTCCATGCGCAGACGCCTCGCTCGGACGGCGTCGCCGGCGAGCTTCGGCAACGCCAGCAGCAGCAGGCCGGCCGGGATGATGTGGAACGAGAATCCGCGGCCCGCCCAGTCGCCGGCGACGAGCGCAACGGCCGCGGCGACCGTCCACGGCAGCCACGTGCGGGTCGGGCGCAGCGCGGCGAGGTTGATGGCGGCCAGGAAGACGGTCAGGTAGATCGGCCCGCCCGGCTGATTGGTCGCCCCGTAAACCGTGGTTGCCGCCGCGGCCAGCGCGAGCGTGACCACCGGGTAGGAGCGGCGCACCGCGAAGGCGCCGCCGGCGACGGCGGCGCACGGATAGGCGATCGGGTCGGCGTCCTCGCCGCGGAACGCCAGCGCGGTGATCGTCACGCACACCGCCGCCAGCACGACTCCCGTGAGCACGTCGGCCCACGCGCGGTGTCGCTGATGCCAGGGCATTACGTCACCGAGGGTAGGCGTCGGCACCTCTACCCGCATCCGCGCGCGAGCGACGGCCGGCGTACGTCAGCTGACGTACGCCGGCCTGCTGCCCCCTATCGGTGGTGACTACGGGATTTCGTCGCGGAGAACACGCTGAACAGGTCGTTGACGGCCGCGTCGCGCGTGGTCAGCGGCTTCAGCCGGAAGCGGTGCTCGATCGTCGCGAGGATCGACGTCGTGTCGTACTGGGTGTGGTCGACGGCGAAGTCGCGGTGCAGCTTCGGCGAGAGCACGAGCGCCGGGATCCGCGTGCTCGGGCCCCACTCGTCGTGCGGGCCGCGCGACCCGAGGCCCGGCGGCGACACGTGATCCCACTGCCCGCCGAACTCGTCGTAGGTGACGATGACCATCGTGTCCTTGGCGCAGCGGCTGCCCTCGATCGCCGTCAGCAGCTCGACGAGGTGGCCGCTCCCGCTGTGCTCGCTGGCGTAGCCCGGGTGCTCGTTCTCCTCGCCGATCGGCTTGACGAAGCTCACCGGCTTGAGCTGGCAGTGCTTCTTGGAGGCTGCGGCCGCCGCCTCGAACTCGGCCTCGTCGCGCAGGTGCGCCGTGCGCGCGGCCGTGCCGGGCGCGAAGGAGGCGAAGTAGTTCAGCGGCTGATGGTGGTACTGGAACAGCTTGTCGGCGCAGTGCGGGAACACCGCGGTCGCCGAGGCGTTCGGGTCCGAGCACGGCGCCGCCGTGCCGTTCGTCCACCCGGGAGCGCCGACGTCGCCGTTGGCGTTCGACCAGCCGCCCGAGTACCACGCCCAATCGACGCCCTTGCCGCTCAGGCGGTCGCCGATCGTCGGCGCCGTCTGGGGCGGGAGCTTCAGCGCGGTCGTCGACGAGAAAGGCTCGTAGGGCGGCTGGATCGTGTTGACGGCGAAGTCGCCGCAGGCCAGGCCGGCGGGCGTCGTGCCGCCGCAGGCGGCGGTCACGGCCGTGTCGGCCAGCGGCGTCGTCGACGGGGTCGCGTAGAGCGGGTAGCTCGTCGGCATCCCGTTCACGTCGAGCACCGAGTGTTGAGCTGCGGTCGCGCCGGGGAACACCGGCGTCGCCGCTGCGACGAGCCACTGGTGGTTGAGGAACGAGCCGCCGAACGCGGCCTGGAAGAAGGCGTCGGCGATCGCGTAGGACGGATGGCCGGCCGTGTGCAGGTACTTGTAGATGGGCAGCGCCTTGGTGTCGTAGTAGCCCATGGTCAGGCCGATGGCGTCGCTGCCGGTGACGTAGCGATTCTGCTTGCCCCCGTTGAGCTGGTACTGCTCCTGGTAGAACCGGTGGACGAGGTCGCGGGTGCAACCACCCGGCAGACCCTGGCCCTTGGGCACCCCATTGGCCGCGAAGACCCCCGGGGCCGGGCAGGTCGTGTCGGTCGGCGCGATGAAGTCGTCGATCCTGAACGGCGCGTTGGGGAAGTTGCTGTCGGGTGCGCACGCGGTGCCGAGCGGCGGCGTCGTGAGGTTGACGTCGTTCTGCTTCAGGCACGCGTAGGGCGCGCCTGCCTGGTCGACCTGTGTCGTGTGCGCGGCGTCGGCTCTGGCCAGGCCGTTGACGCCCTCCCAGCCGCCATACAGGTTGTCGAAGGAGTGGTTCTCCTCGTAGATGACGACGATGCGCTTGACGTCGTTGCCGCCGCGGCCGTCGGAGCCGTGGCCGTGGTGTGCAAGCGCGGCGCTCGGGAACGCCAGCGCGGCGGCGATTGCCGCGAAGAGTGGGACCCTCACCGTTCGGACCTCCTACGGGGTGTGAAAGCTTTGTTACCCAGGCGGCGGGGTCGTGCACCACCCGCTCGAGGAGAACGCCCGCGATGCCGATATGCTGAGGAGAGCGGTCGGCGTCGTCGGCCGCGAGGCAGCTTGCTTGGGTCCCGCCACACGGGCGGTTCGGGTTCGCCATCGCCTCCCGAATCAGCCGCGGCCCAGAAGCGCCGCAAGGAGTCAGTCCAATGTCATCGCAGTCCTTCGCCGATCTCGGCGTATCGCGCGCCGTCGTCGGCGCGCTCGCCGAGCGCGGCATCTCAGAGCCGTTCGCCATCCAGAAGCTCGTCATCGCCGACGTCCTCGCCGGGCGCGACGTCCTCGCCAAGTCCCCGACGGGGTCCGGCAAGACCATCGCCTTCGGTGCCCCGATAGCCGACCGCATCGAGGCGACCGACCGCCGCGTGGCGGCGCTCGTCCTCGCCCCCACGCGCGAGCTGGCGACGCAGATCGTCGACGAGCTGCGCCCGCTGGCGCACGCCCGCGCGCTGCGGATCGCGCCCGTCTACGGCGGCGTCGGGATCGTCAAGCAGGCCAAGGAGGCCGCGCGCGCCCACATCGTCGTCGCCACCCCCGGCCGGCTCGAGGACCTGCTCGGCCGTGGCGACCTGACCCTCGAGCACGTGCGCATCCTCGTCCTCGACGAGGCCGACCGCATGCTCGACATGGGCTTCCGGCCGCCGGTCGACCGCGTCGTGGCCCAGTGCCCGCGCGAGCGCCAGACGCTGTTCTTCTCGGCCACGCTCGACGGCGAGGCCGGCCGCATCGCCAAGCAGTACACCCGCGACGCCCGCCGCCACGAGCACGTGCCGACCGCGACGAGCACTGCGGCCGTCGAGCACCGCTTCGTCGCCGTCGAGCGCGACGCGCGCATCGACGCCCTGCTCGGCGAGCTGCGCGCCGACGCGCGCGAGCTGGCGCTCGTCTTCGTGCGCACCAAGCGCGGCGTCGACCGCCTCGTCAAGCGCCTCAGCCGCGAGGGCGTCAACGTCGTCGGCATGCACGGCGACAAGTCCCAGGGCCAGCGCGAGCGCGCGCTGGCGAGCTTCGAGAGCTTCAAGGTCGACACGCTCGTCGCGACGGACGTCGCGGCACGCGGCATCGACGTCGACGGCATCTCGCACGTCATCAACTTCGACCCGCCGGCCGACCGCGACGGCTACGTCCACCGCGTCGGGCGCACGGGCCGCGCCGGGCGCAGCGGCGTCGGCGTGACCTTCGTCGGGGCCGAGCACGCCCGCGACGTCGAGCGCATCGCCGCCGAGCTGCGGCTCGACCGCGAGTTCGCCGAGACGGAGCTCAGCTCGCCCGCGGTCGCCGGGCGCCGGCGCCCAAGCGCCGGCCGCCCGCGCCGCCGCCGGCGCTGAGCGGCGGTAGGGCCTCCGGTCAGCTCCGGAGCTTCAGGGACAGCGTCGTCGACGACGGGTTGCCGGCGCTGTCCTTGACCGAAAGGGTGACGGCCGCCTTGAGCTTTGCGCGCCTGGCGAGGGCCCTGCGGACGCGCGCCGCGTCCCTGCTCGACAGCCGCAGCGTGACCTTCGTGCGCGTGCCGGTGAACAGGGCGATGGCGCGCGGGGCGAAGCGCAGGCGCTTCGACACACGGACGCTGCCGGTGGCCACCCCGGTCGCGTTCTCGCTGGAGGCGACGAGGAACGAGATCGACCCGCCCTTGGACAGGCGCGCGCTGCGCGCCGAGGCGGTGAGCTTCGCCGGCGTGCGGTCGGGAGCCGGCGTGGACGCGGCGGACGTCGCGGCTGGTGCAGGAGCCGGCGCGGGTGGTGGCGGCGGGCAGACGCAGTCGTCCTGCGTCTCGTCGCCGTAGCCGTCGTGGTCGACGTCGGGCTCGACGTCGGCGTTGTAAGCGACGGCGACCGCCGTCCTGTACACGACGGGTGCCGCGGACTGACCGTCGGCCATCGGAGTCCAGGCGGCGAGCATGTCATCGGCGGGCGCCGGGTCCATCGCCCCGATCTGCGAGCCCGGCCCCAGCTCCACGCCCACGTCGTCGCCTGCCCGGATCGGCTGGCGCGCGGCGAACGTCTCCACGCCGGTGCTCGCCGGGGTCTCGACCACACTCGTCGACACGAACGTGTAGGTGAAGGCGGTCGGACGCACGACGCGTAGAGCGAACGGGCCGGTTGCGCCGCCAACGCGCCAACGGACCACGACGCCGTCGAACGGCGCCGTTGCCCGGCCGCCCACGAGCGCCGTCTGCGCAACGTCGCACGCCGCCGGGTGATCGGGGTCGCCGCCACAGTTGACTGGACGGCCCGACGCCGCGATGTCGCCGCCGATCGTCACGGCCGCCGGCGCCAGCGCCGGCGCCCCCAGCGCCACGCAGGCGACCGTCACCGCGACGGCAGCGCGCTGGTACCGCGCCTTCATCGGTGCCTCCTTCGCAGCGGCACCGAGACCGTCTTGGTCACGGTGCGCGTGTGTCCGGCCGGATCGCGCACCGCGGCGCGCAGACGCAGGGTGAGCCGGCCCGTGTGGGCGAACCGCAGGCGCAGCCGCGTCGGGAGCGCGAGCTTCGCGGTCGCCCTGGCGCCGGCGCGAACGCGGATCGAACGCGCCGCGAGGGCGACGCGCCGCCGGGTCGTCGTCGCGGCGGACAGCCGCCCGGAAACCGCGAAGCGATTGGCGTTGGTGACGACTACCGGCAGCGGGCCGCGCGCGGGGATCCGCTTCGCGCCCAGCCGCAGCGTCACGAGTGTGCGCGCCCCGAACGCGGGCCGCGAACCGCTGGCCGACGCGACCCCACCACCCGAGCCAGCGGGCGCCTGGACCTCGTACGCACCGATGTCCGAGCCGTCGCCGGCGTTGGCCAACGAGCCGAAGTCGTATGGCCGCGCGGCGCCCCGCTGGTCGGTGGTCAGCCCGAAGGCCGAGCCCGCGTCGATTGCCGGGCTCCCCGCTGCCGGCGCCATCGTCGCGGTCGGGCCGCCGTTGTCGCGCAGCGCGCCGAGCCGCGGATCCGCCGTGAGCGGCGCGCCCGTGATGGCGCCCTGCTCGCGCGCCGCCATCGTGGTGACGAGGTCGAACTGGCCGACGTCGACAAGCGCGGTGCCGAGGTTGGGCGGAGAGATGTATGCCGTCTTGATCGACGTCACATCGGTGCTGCCGATCCCGCCGGCGACGATCGTGTCGCGCAGCGTCGTCCGCGCGACGCGCGCCGTCTGGCCGTCGTACACGAGGTCGTAGATCGAGGCGCCGTCGTACTTCGCGCTGTTCGCGGCGAACGTCGATCCGTCCGCGATGACCGAGCCGCTGAGGTTGAACACCGCGCCGCCGATGCCCTTGGCGTGATCGGGCACGTCGTCGACGCCTCCGATCGCGACGTTGCCGCTGAGCGTGGACGCGCGGATGGTCAGGCGACCCTGCATGTTGAAGATCGCCCCGCCCATCCCGGCGCCGCCGCCACCCGCGACGCCCGACGGCGTCCCGCCGCCGAACCCCGGAGCGCCGGCGCCGATGCCGGTGACGATGTCGGCAGCGCCGCCGCCACCGCCGAACCCGCCCGCGCCGGCCGGCGAGCCGATGCCGGTGGCCGCGCCACCGCCGCCGCCGAATCCGCCGCCACCGCCCGCTACGAAGCCCGATCCGCCGCCGCTGCCGACCCCGCCACCGCCACCACTGGTGACGCCACTGCCGACGCCGCCGGCGCCAAAGCCACCCCCGGTGCCGCCTCCTCCGCTGCCGCCGGCGCCGCCTCCGCCACCGCCGTCGCCGCCGTTGGCGGCGGCGTTGCCGCCCGACGCGCCGAGTCCGGTCGGCGAGCCGCCTCCGGCGCCGTGACCGGAGCTGTCGCCGGCGTGGCCGTTCTCGTCGATGCGAAAGCCCGCGCCGCCACCGGCTCCCTGGCTGCCGCCGCTGCCGCCGGCCCCGCCTTCGAAGGAGCTCGTGGCGGCGAAGCCGCCGCCCCGCCCGCTGAACGAGTCGCCGCCGATGCCGCCGCCGCTCGGGTCGGCGGCCGCGTTCGTGGACGATCCGCCCTGAGCGGTGTTGGCGACCAGGCTGCTGCGTTCGATGACGACGGTCCCCTGGTTGAAGATCGCGCCGCCCATGCCGGCACCGCCGCCCCCGCGCCGCGAGTCGCCGCCCTTGGCCAAGCCGCCGGTGAGGGTGACGTCGCGCAAGGTGAGGACGCCTGGGCCCGGCGAAACGTAGTTCGCGGTGTCGGAGCTCGTGGCATCGGCGCCCACGAAGAACAGCCGGAACGGGCGCGCCGTCCGGTCGCGGGCGATCGTCGCGCCGTTGCCCTCGATCGTGATGTCGCTGGCGACGGGCGGCAACGCGTCGGGCCCGTACCAGATGCTCTGCCTGTCCTGGAACAGGTACACGCAGCCGGCGCCGAGCTCGACGGTGTCCGGCCCGGGCGCGCCGTTCGCGGCCGCGATCGCCGATACGAGCGAGTCAGGGTTGCCCAGGCCGTCCGAGCACGCCGCCGTGAACACCTGTGCGCAAGCCGCCGCCGGCAAGCCCGCCAGCACTCCCGCGATCGTCAGCACCAAGCTCGCGCGCGTCATCCTCCTCATACGAGCGACGGTAGGCGCGCGGACACTCGCGAACATCTGCAGGACGACGTATTCGCGCCGCTGGCGACGACGTATCTCGAGCATGGCGCGGATCCTGCCGGGCGGTGGCTGGCAAAAGGCTGCGGAAACCCTGCGGCTCCGGGGCGGGCGGCTTCTTCAGTCGGCCTGCGGCGTCGCGACGAGACCGAGCTCGGTCGCGCGCCGGGCGGCGTCGGCCCGCGACCGGCAGCCGAGCTTCATCCGGATGTTCTGCACGTGGGTGTCGACCGTGCGCGGGCTGAGGAACAGGCTCGCCGTTGGCGAGCTGGGCCGCGGCCAGACGACCGAGCCGGCGCTCGACGCGCTCGCCGAGGGCCGCGAGTTCGTCGGCGGCCGCGGCCCTCCTGGGCCTGCACGGCCGCCGCCGCCAGCTGCGAGCGCTCCTGCTCGCGACCGACCAGCAGGTCAGTAGCTGAAGACCGTCGCTCCCTCGCCGATCCACTCCCACAGTGGCGTGGCGCCGCCGAGCCGGGCGTTGCCGACGAGCTGGCCCTCCTCGAGCTTGCGCGCCTGGAAGCAGATCGGGCAGACCATGAGCTGCCCCCCGGCGTCGGCGTACTGCTGGAAGAGCCGGGCCAGCGGCGGGCAGCCTTCACAGGCGACCGCGTCGGCCATGCCCGGCAGGCCGAGCCGCACGGCCTCCTTGGTCAGGAACATGACGACGTCCTTGCCCTTCTCGGCGGCGGCGCCGCCGACGAGGAACGCGACGGTCACGCGCTCGGCATCCTCGAGCCCGGTGGCGAGGTTGATGACGACCTTCTCGTTGTCAGCCATGGTCGGAGCGTGCGTCGCCGTCAGCTCTCGACGAAGTACGCGCCGTGCCCCTGCCCGCTCGCGTACCAGCGGCTCGTGACGGTCTTCTTCTTCGTGTAGAACTCGACCGCGTCGGGGCCGTGGGCGTGCAGGTCGCCGAGGAAGGAGTCCTTCCAGCCCGAGAACGGGAAGAACGCGACCGGCGCGGCGACGCCGATGTTGACGCCGACCATCCCGACCTCGACCTCGTGGCGGAAGCGGCGGACCGACGCGCCCGACTCGGTGAAGATCGACACGCCGTTGCCGAAGCGGCTGGAGTTGATCACCTGGATCGCGTCGTCGAGCGTGGCGACGTTGATCACCGACAGCACCGGGCCGAAGATCTCCTCCTGCGCGACGTCCATGTCGGGCGTGACGCCGTCGAGGATCGTCGGGCCGACGTACGAGCCGTCCTCGGGGATCGCGTCGCCGTTCGGCTCGCGGCCGTCGACGGCGAGCGTCGCGCCCTCCGCGACGCCGCGGTCGATCCACTCGCGGATGCGGTCGCGCGCCGTGGCGGAGATGACCGGGCCGACGTCGACGCCGTCCTTCAGCCCGTCGCCGACGTGCAGCTTCTCGGTCGCCTCGCGCAGCGCCGGCATGAGCTTGTCGTGCGCCTCGCCGACGGTGACGATCACCGAGCCGGCCATGCAGCGCTGTCCCGCGGCGCCGAAGCCCGAGGCGATGAGGCCGTCGACCGTCTTGTCCATGACGGCGTCGGGCATGACGACCATGTGGTTCTTGGCCCCGCCGAGCGCCTGCACGCGCTTGCCGGCCTTGGCGGCGCGCTCGTAGACGATCCGCGCGACCGGGGCCGAGCCGACGAACGACACCGCGTCGATGCCCGGGTGGTCGAGGATGCCCTCGACGACCTCGCGCGAGCCGTTGACGAGGTTGACGACGCCGGGCGGCAGCCCGAGCCCGTCGAGGACCTCGAAGGCGATCTGCTGGGTGAGCGGCACCTGCTCGGAGGGCTTGAGGACGAACGCGTTGCCACAGCCGATCGCGAACGGCAGGAACCAGAACGGCACCATCGCCGGGAAGTTGAACGGCACGATCGCCGCGCACACGCCGACCGGCTGGCGGACGGTCTCGGCGTCGATGTTCGTCGAGACGTCCTCGAGGATGCGGCCCTGCATCGTCGTCGGGATCGCGCAGGCGGCCTCGACCATCTCGATCATGCGCGCGACCTCGGCGGTCGCGTCGACGAGCGTCTTGCCCATCTCGGTGGTCACCGAGCGGGCGAGCTCGTCCTTGCGCGCCTCGAGGCCCTCGCGCAGCGAGAACAGCAGCCGCGCGCGGCCGATGACGCTCACCGCGCGCCACTCGGGCAGCGCCGCGCGCGCCGCGCTGACGGCGGCGTCGAGGTCGGAGGTCGACGACAGCGGAACGCGGGCGAGCGCCTCGCCGGTCGCGGGGTTCGTCACGTCGAGCTCGTCGGTGCCCGTGGCGGGCGTCCACTTGCCGCCGATGTAGTTGTCGAGCAGGCGAACGGAGGGGGTGGTGGCAGCACTCATCGCAGCATCCATTCGTGGTTGGGGTCGTTGGAGATGGCCCAGGCGCGCGTCGGCCCGGCCATGACGTTGAGGTAGTAGAGGTCGTAGCCCGGCGGCGCCGAGACGGTGTGGTAGCCGCGGGGTACGAGCACGGTGTCGCGGTCGCCGAACGCCACGCTCTCGTCGAGCGAGCCGTCGGCCGTGTACACGCGCTGCAGGCCGAAGCCGTGCGCGGGGACGACGCGGTGGTAGTAGGTCTCCTCCAGGAACGACTCGTCGGGCATGGCGTCGCGGTCGTGCTTGTGCGGAGGGTAGCTCGACCAGTGCCCGCCGGGGGTGAGCACCTCGGTGACGAGCAGCGAGTCGGCCGGCTCGTCGCGCATGAGGATGTTGTGAATCCGGCGCTCGAAGCTGTCGCGCCCGCGCACCTCGACGGCGCCGGGCTCGAGCACCCGCGCGGGCGCGCCCCCGTTCGCCGGCGCCCAGCAGAGGGCGACCTCGCCGGAGCCGCTGAGCTCGACGGTCGTGCCCGGCGGCAGGTACGCCGCCCCGGGCGGGCCGCTCCAGGGATCCGGCCGCCCGCCGATCTCCCACGCGCCGTGCTCCGACGAGACGCGGCAGGTGCCGGCGACCACGACGACGCACAGCTCCTTCCCCTCGGTGCCTCGCCGCGCGGTACGGCCAGCATCGAGGGAGAGGACCTCGAAGCCGACGTAGCCCCAGCCGGCCGACTCGGGCGACACGGTGAGGATCGTGCCGTCGGCGGCCGGCTCGTGCGGCCGGACGAGCAGGTGGCTCACGGCGTCTCCACGTACCGGCGCTGCGCCGTGCGCGCGCGCTCGTACTCGGCACGCGCGGCACGCACCGCCTCGCTGTCCGACACCTCGGCGACGGGCACGTCCCACCAGCTCTCGTAGCTGGGGACGCCCGCGTAGCGGTCGACCTCGATGTACACGGCGACCGGGCCGCCGTCGCGGCGCGCCTCGTCCAGCGCGGCGCGCAGCTCGTCGATCGACGTCGCCCGCAGCACCCGCACGCCGAGGCTTCCGCGTTGGCAGCGAGGTCGACGTGCGATGCCTGCAGCGGCGCCGCCGGCCCGGTCGCGTCGGGCGCGTCGAGCGGCGGGCCGCCGTTCTCCGGGCGGCGGTAATGGGTGCCGAAGCCCGACGAGCCGACCGACCGCGACAGCGCGCCGATCGAGGCGTAGCCGCCGTTGTCGACGATGACCACGACGATGCCGATGTCCTCGGCCACGGCCGTGGCGAGGTCGCCGGGCATCATCAGGTACGAGCCGTCGCCGACGAAGACGAAGACGTCGCGCTCGGGCGCGGCGAGCTTGACGCCCATCCCGCCCGGGATCTCGTAGCCCATGCACGAGTAGCCGTACTCGACGTGGTAGCCCTTGCCGGCGGGGTCGCGGGCGCGCCAGAGCTTGTGCAGGTCGCCCGGCGCCGAGCCGGCGGCGCACACCACCACGCCTGTCTCGCCCGCGGCGTCGTTGATCGCGCCGATGACCGCGGCCTGGTGGGGCAGCCCCTCGGCGGGGGCGACGAGCCGCGCGACCTCCTCGCCGAACGCGCGTGCCTCGTCGGTGGCGCGCGCGCTCCACGCCTTGTCGGCGCGCCAGCCGGCAAGCGCCTCGCGCAGCGCGTCGAGCGCCGCGCGCGCGTCGGCCTCCACCGGCAGGGCGCTGTGCTTGGCCGCGTCGAACGCCGCGACGTTGACGTTGACGAAGCGCACGTGGGGCAGCTGGAAGGCCGACTTCGACGCGGTCGTGAAGTCGCTCCAGCGCGTGCCGATGCCGATGACGAGGTCGGCGTCGCGGGCCAGCCGGTTGGCGGCTGCGGTGCCGGTCGCGCCGACGGCGCCGAGCGAGAGCGGGTGGTCGGACGGCAGCGCGCCGCGGCCTGCCTGCGTCTCGCACACCGGGATGCCGGTGTCCTGCGCGAACGCTCGCAGCGCCGCGGTCGCCTCGCTGTAGATGACGCCGCCGCCGGCGACGATCAGCGGGCGCTCGGCGCCGCGGATCATCGTGGCGGCGCGCGCGAGCGCCTCGGGCGCGGGCGGCCGGCGGTAGATCGTCCACGTGCGCTCCTCCAGGAACGCCTCGGGGACCTCGAAGGCCTCGGTCTGCACGTCCTCGGGCATCGCCAGCGTCACCGCGCCGGCGTCGGCCGGATCGGTCAGCACCCGCATCGCCTCCAGGGCCGCGGGCACGAGCTGCTCGGGGCGCTCGACCCGCTCGAAGTAGCGCGACACCGGCCGCAGGCAGTCGTTGACCGAGACCGTCGCGTCGTGGGGCACCTCGAGCTGCTGGAGCACCGGGTGCGGCGTGCGGGTGGCGAAGGTGTCGCCGGGCAGCAGCAGCACCGGCAGGCGGTTGATCGTCGCCAGCGCGGCGCCGGTGACCATGTTCGTCGCGCCCGGCCCGACCGAGGTCGTGCACGCGAACGTCGCCAGCCGGTTGCGCTGGCGCGCGTAGCCGGAGGCGATGTGGACCATCGCCTGCTCGTTGCGGGCCTGGTGGAAGGGCAGCGCGTCGGCGTGCTGCTGCAGCGCCTGCCCGATGCCGGCGACGTTGCCGTGGCCGAAGATGCCGAAGCAGCCGGCGAAGAAGCGGTGGCGCTCGCCGTCGCGCTCGACGCGCTGGGCGGCGAGGAAGCGGACGAGGGCTTGGGCGACGGTCAGCCTCATGCGGGCACCTCCTGCAACTGATCGAGGGTGGGCATGTCGTCGGCGCACGCGAGCTTCGACGCCACGTAGGCGCCGGCCGCGTTGGCCAGGCGCACGGCGCGCGCCGGCTCCCAGCCCTGCAGCAGGCCGTAGACGAGCGCGCCGCCGAACGCGTCGCCGGCGCCGAGGCCGTTGACGACCTCGACCTCGACCGGCGGGACCTCGACGACGCCGTCGGCCGTGCGCACGAGCACGCCGTCGGGGCCCTGCTTGACGATCGCGACCTCGACGCCGAGGTCGAGCAGCGCCGCCGACGCCGCGTGCGGCTCGCGCGTGTCGACCGCGACCGCGACCTCGTCGCGGTTGCCCACCGCGACGGTCGCGTGCTTCAGCGCCTCGCGCGCCCACACGCCGGCCTGCGACTCGTCGGTCCAGAACATCGGCCGGTGGTCGAGGTCGTGGACGGTGATGCCGTCGCCGCCGTCGCGCGCGCTCAGCGCCGCCAGCGTTGCCGACCGGCTCGGCTCGGCCGACAGCCCCGTGCCGGTCGTCCAGAAGACGCGCGCGGCACGGATCGCGTCGAGGTCGAGCTCGTCGACCGTCAGCGTCATGTCGGGCGCCGTCGGCTCGCGGTAGAAGAGCAGCGGGAAGTCGTCGGGCGGGAAGATCTCGCAGAACACGACCGGGGTCCGCAGCGTCGGGTGCGTGCCGACGAAGCGCGGATCGACGCCGAAGCCGCGCAGCGCGTCGCGGACGTACGGGCCGAACGGATCGTCGCCGACCTTGGTGATGACCGCCGATCGCGCGCCGAGCCGCGCCGCCGCGACGGCGACGTTCGTGGCGCTGCCGCCCAGCGACTTGGCGAAGGTGCGCACGTCGGCGAGGTGCACGCCGATCTGCTCGGGGTAGAGGTCGACGCCGACGCGGCCCATGGTGATGAGGTCGAACGGCGTCACGCCATCACCGCCAGCTGATCGCCCAGGCGCGCGAGCATCGCATCCACGCCCGGCAGCTCCACGTCGAGCGCCGCCGCGGTCGCGCGCGCGTCGAGGCTCGTGTCGTGCGGCACACGCCCGCCCGCGAGCACCGCCGGATCGGGCGGGCCGGTCCGCAGCAGCGCCTCGTCGAGCCCGAACGCAGCCGCAGCGCGGCGCGCGAGCTCGACGCGATGCACCGACTCGCCGCCGCAGCAGTGGAAGGTGCCGGTCAGGCCGCGCTCGATCAGCCGCCACATCAGCTCGGCGGCGTCGCTGGCCAGCGTGGGAGTGGCGATCTCGTTGATCTTCGGACTCTCCCACACCGTGAACGGCCGCCCCGCGCGCAGCGCCTCGACGATCGAGAGCACGAGGTAGCCGAAGCCCGCGTCCTGCTCGCGCGGAAGGCCACCCCCACCCACCCGCGCCCAGTGCACGCCGTTGACCCCGGCGATCCGCGCCACCGCGCCGCGCTGCGCGCGCTCGCGGACGACGATCTCGCTGGCCGCCTTCAGGAAGCCGTAGGCGTTGATCGGGTTGGGCGGCTCGTCCTCGGTCGCGCCGCCCTGGGTGCCGTCGAAGACCCAGTCGGTCGACACGAGCACGACGTGCGCGCCGACGGCGTTGGCCGCGTCGACGACGTTGCGCGTCGCGCCGACGTAGCCGTCCCACGCCGCGCGGCGGTTGCGCACCAGCGCCGCCGGATCGTTGAGGATCGCGCAGTGCACGATCGCGTCGGGCGCGAAGGCCTCGACGTCGCGCAGCACCGCGCCCGCGTCGGTCACGTCGACCTCGGCGCGCGCCGGCCCGCGCAGCTCGCCCCCGCGCTGCCCGAACACGCGCACGACGTTCGAGCCGACGAAGCCGCTCGCGCCGGTGAGCCACACCTTCATGCCGGCACCGCCGCCACGTGCGCGCCGTACGGACCGTGCACGGTCTGGTCGAAGTCGATGACCGAGCCCGTGACCATCGCCGCCGCGTCGCTGAGCAGGTAGGTGACCATCGGGGCGATGTCCTCGGGCGCGAGCAGGCGGCCGAACGGGCGGCTCGCGTCGGCCGCGGCCCGCCAATCGGCCGGCGCGCCGCTGCCCGTCTGCACCGCGTGCTCGCCCTCGGTTGCGGTCCACCCGATGTTCAGGCCGTTGACGCGGATGCGGTCGGGCTGCAGCTGGTAGCCGGCGTTGCGCGTGAGCGTCGCCAGCGCGGCCTTCGAGGCCGAGTAGCCGGTGAGCGCGGGCTCGCCGCCGTGGCTGGCCATCGTGATGATGTTGACGATGCTGCCGCCGGCGCCCGCGCGGCGCATGACGCGCGCGGCCTCCTGCATGAGCACGAACGGGGCGCGGACGTTGACCGCGAAGAGCCGGTCCCACAGCTCGACGCTCGTGTCGTCGAGCGTGCCGCGGGTGCTCAGCCCCGCCGCGTTGACGAGGCCGTCGAGCGAGCCGAAGCGCTCGTCGCAGGCGTGCACGATCGCGCGGCACTGCGCCGGGTCGGCGAGATCGGCGGAGACGAAGAGCGCCTCGCAGCCAAGCTCGTCGCGCACCGCCTCGCCGCGCTCGCGATCGCGCCCGCACACCACGATCGCCGCCGCGCCGAGGCTCGCCGCGCGCCGCGCGATCGCTGCGCCGAGCCCTTGGGTGCTGCCCGTGACGACGAGCACCTTGCCGGCGAGCCGCTGCCCCTCGAAGGGATCTGTCAGGCCCACGGGGTCCCCCCTCCTGGTGGCTGCGGACCCTTGTCCGGTGTGGACGGGGGCGAGTCGACCTCGGCGATCGTCACCGGCCGGTTCTCGCGCAGGGACCGCCACGCCGCCAGGCCGATGACGAGCGGCGCGCGCCCGTCGGCCGGGCCGACCGTCGGCGCGTGCTCGTCGCGCAGCGCCGCGACGAACGCCTCCCACTCGCGCACGTACGACGGCACGTAGCGCTCGAGGTAGAAGTACGGCAGCGCCGGCGCGCTCGTGCCGGCCGCCGTGCGCACGACGCCGGTGTGCGCGAGCGGGTTCTCGGAGGCCGCCATGCCGAGCGCGCCGAACGCCTCGACGCGCTGGTCGTAGCCGTAGGCGGCCTCGCGGCTGTTGTCGATGACCGTCATGCAGCCGTTCTCGTGGACCAGCATCACCACGGCGGTGTCGACGTCGCCCGCCTCCGCGAACCCCGGGTCCACGCGCACCGCGCCACGGGCGAAGACCTCGACCACCTCGCTGCCGGTCACGTAGCGCGCCATGTCGAAGTCGTGGATGGTCATGTCGAGGAAGATCCCGCCCGATCCGCGGACGTACTCCATCGGCGGCGGCGCCGGGTCGCGGCTGGAGATCCGCACCAGCCGCACCTCGCCGATCGTGCCGTCGGCCACCGCGCGGGCGACCGACTCGTGCGCGGGATCGAAGCGGCGGTTGAAGCCGATCTGCACCGGCACGCCGGCCTCCTCGATCGCCGCGAGCGCGCGATCGACCTCGGGCAGGTCGAGCGAGATCGGCTTCTCGCAGAACGCCGGCTTGCCCGCCCTCGCGGCGGCCACGAGCAGGTCGGCGTGCGTCTCGGTCGACGCGCAGATGGCCACGGCGTCGACGTCGGACGACGCCAGCAGCTCCTCGACGCCGCCGGCGACCGGCACGCCGAGCTCGGCGCCGACCTCCTCGGCGGCCTGCGGGAACGCGTCGTGCACCATCGCCAGCGCCGCGCCCGGCACCTGGCGCGCCAGCAGCTCGGCGTGCATGCGCCCGATGCGCCCGACGCCGATCACCCCGAAGCGCACGGTCGTCGTCCGCGTGGTTTGCATCAGTCCTCCCGCAGCGAGACGACGTCCTCCCAGGTCCCGCTGTCCGCGGAGCGCAGGAGCGCCGCCTGGACGGAGACCCACTCGACCGCCTCGGCAAAGCCCGGGCTGAACGGCCGATCCTCGGCGATCGCGCGGCAGAACTCGAAGTCCTCGATGGCGACGAGGTCCTCGAAGCCGATGCCGTTGGCACTGCCGGGCACGAACGCGCCGTGGTAGGGGAAGCGATCGCCGCCGAAGACCGTGCGGTAGCCGGTGTGGAGCTCGTCCTCGGCGAGGTAGAGCTGCAGCTCGTTGAGCTGCTCGAGGTTCCAACCCAACGCGCCGCGCGTCCCGTAGACGTCGAACGCGTTCTGGCTCTCGGGGCCGACGATCGTGCGGCTCGCCTCGAAGGTGCCGCGCGCGCCGCCGGCGAACTCGCACAGCATGCCGGCGTAGTCCTCGTTGGTCACCGCGCCGCGCGGGTCGTCGGGCGCGCCGCGCCCATAATGCCCCTGGCCCGGGACGGCGATCGGCCGTTCGGCGATGAAGGTCGCCGTGGTCCCGACCACGCGCGTGATCGGACCGAGCAGCATGTGCGCGAGGTCGACCGAGTGGCTCATGAGATCGCTCGTGACGCCGTGGCCACCCTGCTCGACGAGGAATCGCCACGACAGCAGGCCGAGCGGATCGCTGCCGTACATCGAGAAGAAGCGCCCGCGATAGTTGGTGATCTCGCCCAGCCGGCCGTCGGCGATGAGCTGCGCGGCGTAGCGCACGAGCGGCGCCCAGCGGTAGTTGTAGCCGACGCCCGTCGTGACGCCGGCGTGCCGCGCGACGCGCTCGGCGCGGACGGTCTGCGCGGGCGTCCCGCCGACCGGCTTCTCGCAGAACACGTGCTTTCCCGCCTGCGCCGCCGCCTCGATCAGCTCGAGGTGGAGCATGTTCGGCGCGGTCACGAAGATGACGTCGACGGCCGCGTCGTCGATCACCGCGCGCCAATCGGCCGCCGCCCGCGCGTAGCCGAACGAGGACAGGGCCGCGTCGAGGCGATCGGGCACCGTGTCGCTGCAGACGACCAGCTCGGGATCGAACGAGCGCTCCGCGAAGAGCGTAGGGATGCGCAGCATCGAGCGGCTGTGGGCCTGCCCCAGCCAGCCGAAGCCGATCAGCCCGATGCCGATGCGGCGGCGCGCGGCGCCGGTCGAAGCCGGCGCCGCTGACGTGACGGGAGCGGTGGTCACGATGCCGCCGGCTGCTGGAGGACGCGGCCGAGCTCGTGCTCGAGGGCATCGAGCTCGGCGCCGCCGGACATCATCTTGATCAGCTCGTCGCGGCTGATCTCGCCCTTGTTCCAGGACCCCATCAGCCTGCCGCGGTTGAGCACGACGAAGCGATCGCCGACCGGGAAGGCGTGGTGCGGGTTGTGGGTGATGAAGATCACGCCGAGCCCGCGATCGCGCGCCTGCGCGACGTAGCGCAGCACGACGCCCGACTGCTTGACGCCGAGCGCCGACGTCGGCTCGTCGAGGATCAGGACCTTGGCGCCGAAGTAGACGGCCCGCGCGATCGCCACGGCTTGGCGCTCGCCGCCCGACAGCGTGCCGACCGGCTGCTCGGGGTCGCGCACGTCGATCCCCATCTTGCGCAGCTCCGAGACCATCGTGTTCTGGGCGAACTTGACGTCGACGCGGCGCAGCGGACCGGCCCCCTTGGTCGGCTCCGAGCCGAGGAAGAAGTTGCGCCAGATCGACATCAGCGGCACCGTCGCCAGGTCCTGGAAGACCGTGGCGATGCCGCGCTCCTTCGCTTCCCGGGGCGAGTTGAAGTGCGTCTCCTCGCCGTCGATGAGGAGCTCGCCCTCGTCGTGGCGGTGGACGCCCGAGAGGATCTTGATGAACGTCGACTTGCCGGCGCCGTTGTCGCCCAGGACGCAGGTGACCTCGTTGGCGCCGACCGACACGCTGACGTCCTTCAGCGCGACGACGTTGCCGAAGTACTTCGAGACGTTGCGGACCTCGAGCAGAGGCGTGCCGTTGGCATTCATCGCCGGACCCCCTCCGCGCGCTTGCGGATGTAGTTGTTGACGAGAACCGCGACGAGCAGGATCACGCCGAGGAACAGGAAGCGCCAGTCGGTGTTCCAGCCCGAGAACTGGATCCCGATGAACGCCATGCCGATGATCGTCGCGCCGAGCGCCGCGCCGATCGCCGAGCCGAAGCCGCCGGTCAGCACGCAGCCGCCGACGACCGCGGCGATGATGTACTGGAACTCGTCGCCCACGCCCTGACCGGCCTGGGTCGAGGCGAGCCGCAGGGCGATCATGATGCCCGTCAGCGCGCAGACGAACGACGTGATCATGAACAGCCCGACCTTGACGCGGAAGACCGGGACGCCGACGTTGCGGGCCGCGTTCTGGTCGCCGCCGACGCCGAAGATCCAGTTGCCCACGCGCGTGCGCGCCAGCACCCAGGTGCCGAGCGCCGTGACGGCGATCCACCACAGCACGGTGATCTGGAAGTCGTGCGGCGACCAGAACGTGCCGCCGAAGATCTTCTTGGCGCTGTCATAGCCGGCCGCGGTGTCGATGCCGCTCACCGACACCTGGTTCGTGATCGCCTTGGTGACGCCGAGGTTGACGCCCTGCAGGATGAAGAACGTCGCCAGCGTGACGATGAAGCTGGGCAGCTTCGTCGCCATGACCATGTAGCCGTTGAGGAACCCGACGCCGGTCGCGGCGATCAGCGTCAGCACGATCGCCAGCCAGATGTTCATGTTCACCTCGGTGGCGAGGATGCCCATCATCAGGCCCGCGGAGCCCGTCATGACGCCGGCCGAGAGGTCGAACTCGCCGCCGATCATCAGCAGCGCGACGACCACCGCCGGGATGCCGATCGTCGAGGCGACGTCGGTCCAGTTGGAGATGCCGTCGAGCTTGAGGAACAGCCCGTTCTGCGTCCAGAAGAAGATCGCCACGACGATCGACGCCAGCAGCGCGCCGATCTCCGGGCGGCGCAGCAACCGGGCCATGGGGCTGATCTGAGCCAAGCGCTCGTCGGCGATCGGCTGGGGTGGCGGCGGCGCTGCCGCGGCCGGCGGAACGGTCGGCGGAGCCTGACCGGACGCCATGTGGTGCTTGCTGATCACGTCTCTCTCCTCGGAGATGGCCGGCTCGCACGCGCGAGCCGGCCACCCGTGTTGCTGCTATCGCGTGCCGGCGGCGGCGAGCTTCTCGACCGTCGCGGCGTTGGTCTTGTCGACGAAGCCCGGCCCGGTGAGGACGGGCAGGCCGCCGCCGACGGTATTCGCGTTCTGCTTGAACAGCTTCAGGAACACGATGGGCAGGTAGCCCTGCAGGTACTGCTGCTGGTCGACCGCGAACAGCACGGTCCCCGCCTTGATGTCCTTGATGACGTTCGGCGTGATGTCGAACGTCGCGATCTTCGCGCTCGAGCCGGCGCCCTTGACCGCGGTCACGGCGGCCGACGCGATGTCCGGGTTCAGCGCGATGACGCCGTCGAAGGACTTGTCGGCCTGCAGCTTGGACTTGATCTCCGTCTGCGTGGTGGCGATGTCCTCGGTGCCCTTGACCTGCTGATTGGTCACGTCGCCGCCGAAGCCCTTCTTGACGCCGTCGCAGCGCTGCTGGAGGCCGATGTTGTTCTGCTCGTGGATGACGCAGAGCACCTTCTTGACGCCCGCCGCCTTGAGCTTCGCGCCGGCGGCCTCACCGGCGATCTCCTCGGTCTGGCCGACGTGGGTGATGGCGCCGAGCTCCTTGAACTGGTCGGCGCCCGAGTTCAGCGTGATGATCGGGATGCCGGCCGCCTTGGCCTTGGCCAACGAGCCCTTGATCGCGTCGGCGTTGGGGACCGACACGGCCAGGCCGTCGACCTTCTGGGAGACCGCGGCATCGATCAGCTGCGCCTGCTTCTGCGGGTCGTTGTTCGAAGGGCTCCAGATGAGCTTGACGCCCTCGTCCTTGGCGGCCTGCTCGGCGCCCTTCTTGACCACCGACCAGAACGAGCCCTCGTCGCTGTGGGTGACCATCGCGAACGTGAGGTTGCCGCCCTGGGTCAGGGCGACGTTGTCCGTCGACGTCTTGCTCTGACCCGTGGGGCTCTTCTCCTCCCCGCAGGCCACCGCGAACACGGCCAGGGCGACCGCCACCATCAGTCCGAGACTGGCACGCAGTTTTCTCATGGTTGTGCAACCTCTCTCTCCGGAGCCAGTGTCGTGAGGTACTCGATGCTCCTCCTGACATCGAGGACCGGCCCGTCACCAGCCGGCGGCTCTTGCCCGGTGATGGCGGTGTCCTGCTCGAGCACGAGCCAGCGCTCGTACCCGTGGCGATCGAGCAGGCGGACGACCTCCTCGATCCCTGAATCCCCCTGGCCGAGCGGCCGGAACAGGCCGGCCTGCGTCGCCGCGACGAGCGAGAGCTCGCCGGCGCGCACGCGCGCCGCGAGCGCGGCGTCGACGTCCTTGAGGTGGACGTGGACGATCCGCTCGGCGTGATCGCGGGCGAAGGCGACGGGGTCCGTCCCGCCGATCAAGAGATGCCCGGAGTCGAAGCACCAGCCGACGTCGGTCGTCGCCAGCGCGCGCTCGACGTCGGCCGCCGTCTCCACCAGCGTGCCGGCGTGCGGGTGCAGCGCGAGCGTGAGGCCGTGCTCGGCGGCGATCTGCTCGACCTCGGCGAGGTGGCGCACGACGCGCTCCCACTCGGCGTCGCCGAGCTCGATGCGCGGCGACCACTGCTCGTCGACCACGACCGCGGCGACGAACACGTCCGCTCCGGCGGCCGCCAGCAGCTTCGCCATGCGCTGCGCCCCCGCGCGGGCCTCGTCGGCCGAGGGCTCGTGCAGGACGAGCGGGACGAAGGCGGCGGCGAGGCGCAGGCCGTGGCGGTCAAGCAGCGCGCGCAGCTCGGCGGCGTCGAGCGGCAGGTAGCCGATCGGGCCCAGCTCGGTCGCGCGCAGGCCGAGCGAGGCCATCTCGCTCAGCACGCGCTCGGGCGGCAGCATCAGCCCCCAGCCGGGGACCTCGCAGACGCCCCACGAGATGGGGGCGCCGGCCAGGCGGCGGCTGGTCGCAGCGGCCGGCTCGCGGCTGGTCGCAGCGGCCGGCTCGTGGCCGGTCGAAGCGGCCGGCTCGTGGCCGGTCGACTGCGTGGGGGGACGCGCGTCGAGGGGGTTGTGGGGACCCATACTTCTCTCCAGGATTAGAGCGCTCTAATTTGTTGGAGCGCTCTAACGCGGGCGAGTATGCTTCAGCCGCCCATGGCTGTCAAGCGCAACCGCTCGCTCGCCGGCGCGAAGACGCGGGGGCGCACGTCACACCCCACCATGGAGGACGTCGCGGCCGAGGCGAAGGTCTCGCGCGCGCTGGTGTCGCTGGTCATGCGCGACAGCCCGAAGGTCTCGGCCGAGCGCCGCGAGCGCGTGCTGGCGGCCGCGGCGCGGCTCGGCTACCGCCCCAACGCGATGGCGCGCAGCCTGGCCAGCCGCCGCACCCAGACCATCGGGGTCATGCTCAACGACCTGCACAACCCGTTCTTCGCCGAGATCGCCTTCGGCATCGAGGAGCTGGCGTCCAAGCTCGGGTATCGGGTGCTCCTGCTCGCCGGCAGCCTGCAGAGCCGGCGCGAGCGCGCGACGCTCGAGATGCTCCTCGAGTACCGCACCGACGGGATCATCCTGGTCAGCCCGCGCATGCCCACCGCGCAGCTCGCGATCGCCGCCGGCTCGCTCCCGCTCGTCGTCATCGGGCGCGTGATGCGCAACAAGGGCGTCGACTGCGTGCTGGTCGACGAGGCGCTCGGCGCGCGCCTGGCGATCGAGCACCTCGCCGAGCTGGGCCACGAGCGCATCGTCCACATCGACGGCGGCTCGGGCGCGGGCGCCGCGCCCCGGCGCGCCGGCTACGGGCGCGCGATGCGCGAGCTCGGCCTGGCGCGCTTCGCCAAGGTCATCCCCGGCGACTTCACCGACACGGCCGGCGTCCAGGCCGCGGGGCGCCTGCTCGAGGCCGGCGACCTGCCGACCGCGATCTTCTGCGCCAACGACCTGCAGGCGACCGGCGTCATCGACCGCCTCGAGGACAACGGCGTGCGGATCCCCGAAGACGTCTCGATCATCGGCTACGACAACACCTTCCTCGCCGCCCTGCACCACGTGTCGCTGACGACGATCAACCAGCCGCGGCCGGAGATGGGCCGGATCGCGCTCGAGCTGCTCCTCGAGCGCGCCGACGGGCGCCAGCGCCCGGTCGTGCGCCACACCGAGCCGACCCTCGTCGTGCGCAAGACCACGGGGCCGGTTCGATGACCGGCGGCCGCGCCCTCTGCGTCGCCGGCGTCGCGGTCGCCGCGCTGCTGCCAGCCGCTCCCGACCGCGCGTCCGCCCCGCCGCGGGTCGTCGTCGTCACGGTCACCTCCCCCGCGGGCGCGGGCGAGCTGGCCACGGGCTTCGCGGCCGGTCGCGACCGCGTCGTCACGGTCGCCCACGTGCTCGACGCAGGCGGCACCGTGATGGTCGACGGCCGCCGCGCGCGCGTGCTGCGCGTCGATCGCCGCGACGACCTGGCGCTGCTGGCCACCCCGGGCCTGCGCGCGCCGCGCGTACGCACCGCGGCGGGCGCCGGCGACGTGCGCGTGCTGCTGCGCCAGCGCGCGCGGCCCGCGCGCATCCGGCGCGCGATCACCGCGACGGTCCGCGTCGAGCCGGCGCCGCCGGTGCGCCGGCCCGCCCTCGACCTCGCCGCCGACGTCGGGCCGGGCGACTCCGGCGCGCCGCTGGTCGACGCGCGCGGGCGCGTCGTCGGCGTCGTCTTCGCGACGTCGAGCGGCCGCGCCCACACGGCCTACGCGGTCGACGCGAGGGCGCTCGTCGCGCTGCTGCGCAACGTTTCGCGGCGCGCGTACGTTGTCGCGTCATGACTCGCACGCTGCTCGCCGCCGCCGCGCTCGCCTGCGGCGTCGCCGCCGTGCCGGCGATCCGCGCCACGCTCGCCGCCGACGGCACGGCGACCGTGGTCTACGTCGACCCCGTCGAGTCGCCCACCAGCCCGCCGCAGATCAGCGGGCGCCTCGTCGCCGTCGACGGCCGCTGACTCAGCGGCCGCCGACCTGGAACGAAGCGGTCATGTCCGCCGCCGAGCTGTCGCCGGCATAGACGTCGATCCTGCCCGGCTCGACCACGAAGCGGCCGCTGTTGTCGTAGAAGCCCACGTCGCTCGCGTCCAGTCGGAACGACACGGTCTTCGTCTGCCCGGAGTCGAGCGTCACGCGCTGGAAGCCGCGCAGGCGGCGCACGGGCTGCGAGATGCTCGCCACGGGGTCGTGGATGTAGAGCTGCACGACGTCGTCACCCGCCCGCGCGCCGGTGTTCTTGACGTCGACGGTCGCGACGATGCTCCCGCGCTGGCTCATCGACGACGAGCTGAGCTTCAGGTTGGAGACCGAGAAGCTCGTGTAGCTCAGGCCGTAGCCGAACGGGAACAGCGGCGCGCACGTCGGCAGGTCGCGATAGCGCGAGTTCCACTTGAACGTCGGGTCGCACGGGCGCCCGGTGGGCTCGTGGTTGTAGTAGATCGGCACCTGGCCGACGGTCTGCGGGAACGAGACCGGCAGCTTGCCGCCCGGGTTGACCTTGCCGAACAGCACGTCGGCCACCGCGTTGCCCGCCTGCACGCCGCCGAACCACGCCTCGAGCACCGCCGGGGAGCCGGCGACGACCTTGCCGAGCGTCAGCGGGCGCCCGTTGAAGAGCACGACGACGAACGGCTTGCCGGTCGCCGCGATGCGATCGATGAGCTCCTGCTGCTTGCCCGGGAGGTCGATGTCGCTGCGCGCCTCGGCCTCGCCGCTCTCGCCGCGCGTCTCGCCGAGCGCGAGCACGACCTGGTCGGCCGCGTTGGCGGCGGCGACGGCCTCGTCGAACCCGGCGTCCGAGCCGCACTCGTCGTTGGGCGGATCGGGCGGGTCCTTGTCGACGATCGTGCAGCCCTGGGCGAAGGTCGTGTTGGGGTCCTGGGCCTTGATGCCGTCGAGGACCGTGACCGCGTCCTCGTCGTGGCCGACGCCCCACCACGGGCCGAGCATGTCGTGCTGGTTGTTGCCCAACGGGCCGATCACGGCGACCGACTTGGTCGGGTCCAGCGGCAGCGTGCTCTTGTCGTTCTTCAGCAGGACCATCGACCGGCCGGCGGCCTTGCGCGCCGCGGCGAGGTCGTCGGGCGTCATCGTCTTGCCCGGGATCTGCGTCTGGTCGACGTACGGGTGCTCGAACAGCCCGGCGCGGAACTTCACGCGCAGGATGCGCCGCACGGCGTCGTCGATGCGCGCCATCGAGAGCCGGTGCTGGGCGAGCAGCTGCTTGCCGAAGTCGACGATGTTCGTGCTGACCATCTCGGAGTCGACGCCGGCGTTGAACGCGGCCTGCGCCGCGTCGGGGCCGTCGGCGGCGACGCCGTGGCCGCACGGCCCGGAGTCGGGGTTCTTCGGCGGGCACGCGCGCAGCTCGGCGAGGGCGGTGTAGTCGCTCTCGACGAAGCCGTCGAAGTCCCAGCGACCCTTGAGGATGTCGGTCATCAGGTGGCCGTTGGCGCAGCCGGGCACGCCATTGAGCGCGTTGAACGAGCACATCGAGGTGTCGGCGCCGGCGTCGATGGCGGCCTTGAAGGGCGGCAGGTACATGTTCCACAGCCGCTGCTCGGACATGTCGGTCGTGTTGTAGTCACGGCCGCCCTCGGGCTGACCGTAGGCCGCGAAGTGCTTGGGGCTGGTGACGACCTTGTCCCCCGCGCTGTAATCGTCGCCCTGCGCCGCGCGCACGCGCGCCGCGGCCATGACCGAGCCGAGGTACGGGTCCTCGCCGGCGCCCTCGGAGATGCGCCCCCAGCGCGGCTCGTGCGAGATGTCGACCATCGGGCTGTAGATCTGCTTGATCCCGGTGGCCGCGGTCTCGCGCGCCGCGATCGTGTCGTCGGCCGTGGCGACGTCCGGGTCGAAGCTCGAGGCCTCCGCGAGCGGGATCGGGAACACCGTCCGGAAGCCGTGGATCGTGTCGAACGCGAAGAGCAGCGGGATGTGCAGCCGGCTCTCCTCGACGGCGATGTGCTGGAAGTGGTCGATCTTGACCGGGTCGGTGAGGCTGAACACCATGCCGACGCCCTTGCGCGCCTGGTCGTCGGTGATCTGCCCGTCGGACAGCAGCTGCAGCTGCTCGAGCTTCTCGTTGAGCGTCATCTTCTTGAGCAGGGCGTTGACCCGCTGCTCGATGCCGCGGTCGGCGGCGTGACGCGTCGGTTGCAGAGCGTCGTCGTCGCTCGCGCGCGTGCCGGCGATGACCCCGCCCGCGGCGGCCAGGCTGACCACCACGACGATCGCTGCGAACGCGAGCCTGCGTGCGTTCCGACCCATGACCTTCTCCTCCAGCTGTGGGACTAGGCGGGCCGGTTCCTCCCCCTGGGACCGCGCGCTCAAACGTCCGGGGTTCGACGACTGGCGAACGGGGGTAGTGGGAGCGCGCGGGATGTCCCACGGTCGTGCCCTCCTCATCGCGCTGGCCGTCGCGCTGCTGTCGGCGGCGCCGGCCCAGGCCTCCAACGAGCTGGCCCGCTACGCGCGCGCGACGTGGGCGTCGATGGCCGCGATGACCGACGCGCGCTCGGGGCTGCCGGCCGACAGCCTCGAGGCCGACGGCACGACGAGCGTGCAGACCTCGACGACGAACATCGGCGCCTACATGTGGAGCGCCCTGGTCGCTCAGCGGCTGGGGATCATCTCCCACCGCGAGACCGTCGCCCGGCTGACGAAGACCGTCGCGTCGCTCGAGCACATGGAGCGCCACGAGCCCAGCGGCCAGTTCTACAACTGGTACGACCACCGGTCGGGCGCGAAGCTGACGGTCTGGCCGCCGACGGGCGCGCCGCTGAAGCCGATCCTGTCCTCGGTCGACAACGGCTGGCTGGCCACCGGGCTGCGGCTCGTCGCGCGCAGCGTGCCCGAGCTGTCGCGGCGCGCGCAGGCGCTGTACGACAGCATGGACTTCGGCTTCTACTACCGGCCCGACGTCAACCGCATCGCCTTCTTCTACGCGCCCTCCGACGGCGAGTCGCCGTGCTGCTACGACACCGTCGTCAGCGAGAGCCGGATCGCCAGCTACATCGGGATCGCCAAGGGCGAGCTGCCGCCCAAGGAGTACTACGGCACCTGGCGCTCGTTCCCCGACACCTGCGACTGGAGCTGGCAGGAGACGCGACCGGTCGGAGAGACGCGCTCGTACCTCGGCGTGAACGTCTTCGAGGGCGCCTATCCGTACGCGGGCACGCTCGTGACGCCGTCGTGGGGCGGCAGCATGTTCGAGGCGCTGATGCCGCCGCTGTTCGTGCCCGAGGAGCGCTGGGCGCCGCGCAGCTGGGGCGTCAACCACCCGCTGACCGTCAGGGCCCAGATCTACCACGGGCTGCACGAGGCCGGCTACGGCTACTGGGGCTTCTCGCCGTCCAACACGCCCGAGGGCGGCTACGCGGCCTACGGCGTCGACGGGATCGGCATGGACCCCAACGGCAACCCGTCCAACGAGGACCGCACGCTGATCGACGCCGGCTTCCCGGGCTGCCCGGGGCGCGACCCGCAGCCCGCACCGCCGCCGTCGGCCTACACCAACGGCGTCGTGACGCCGCACGCCGCGTTCCTGGCGCTGCGCTACGCGCCGGAGGCGGCGCTGGCCGACATCGAGAAGCTCGCCCGCGACTTCCCCGGCCTGTACACGCGCTGGGGCTTCCGCGACAGCGTCAACGTGGGCACCGGAACCGTCTCGGGCTCCTACCTGTCGCTGGATCAGGGCATGATCATGGCCGCGATCGGCAATGCGCTGGGCGGCGACGTCCTGCGCAAGGCGTTCTCCGGCGGCGAGATGGAGCGCAACCTGCGGCCAGTGATCGCCCCGGAGCAGTTCGGCGCCGATCCGCACCCCGCAGGGTGAAGCTCGCAGCGGTGCTGCTCGTCGCCGTCCTCGGCGCCGGCGCCGCCGATGCGCGCGCCGGCTTCTCGCCGCCGGTCCAGCTCGCCACCGGCGGCGACGGCCTGCGCGCGATCGCCGACAGCGACGCGGCGGGGACGACCACCGCGGTGATCGCGGGTGCAGGCGGCGCCGCGCGGCTCGTCGAGCGCCCGCCGGGCGGCGCGTGGTCGGCGGGCGCACGGCTGCCCGGCGACCCGCACGGTGTGGCCGGGCCCGTGCTCGACGCGGCGGGCAACGGCGCGCTCGCCATTGCGTGGCGGGTCGATCGGCCGCGCCGCTATTCGGGAATCGCGGTCGCGCTGCGCGACCCCGGCGGCGCGCTGTCCGATCCGATCTCGATCGCCGGCGACGACGCGAACGGCGTCCGCCATCCCGCGCTCGCCATCGACGCCGCCGGCGACGCGCTGCTGGCCTACGACACCGGCACGCGCGCGGCGCACCTCAGCATGCGCGGGCAGATCGCCGTCGCCTATCGCCCCCGTGGCGGGCGATTCACCGCGCCGGTGGTCGTCGATCGCGAGCTCGCCGGCGCGCCAGCGATCGCGCTGGCGCCGGACGGCAGCGGGATCGTCGCGTGGGTGCGCGGCCACCGCATGCACGCGGTGTCGATCGGCACCGACGGACGCCCCGGCAAGGCGAAGGCGCTCGTCGCGGCGCCGGGGCTCGGCGGCGTCGTGGCCGCCGCGGACTCGGGCGGCGCCGCGACGATCGCGTGGGCGAGCCACCACGAGGCCGACCACCATCGCGGCGTCCGCTACGACGTGCGCGTGCTGCGCCGCGCCGCCGGGCGCGCCTTCGGAGCCGCTCGCACGGTCGCGTCCTCGCGCGCGTTCACGCCCGACGTGGCGATCGCCGCCGACGAGCACGGCCGCGTGACGCTGGCGTGGAGCGAGCAGCGCTTCGGTCCGACCACGGCGGGTGCCGTGCGGACGGCCACGGCGCCGGCCGGGCAGCCGTTCGCGGCGCCGCGGACGATCGCGGTGCGCGGGGCGCGGGTTCTCGACTCGCCCTCGATCGCGGCATCCGGCGGGCGCGTGGCGGTCGGGTGGAGCTTCGTCGAGGGCCGGCGCCGGGTCGGCGTGCAGGCTGCCGTCGGGCCGGCCGTTGCCCCGGGGCCGGCCCAGACGGTCGCGGACGTCACGCTGAAGAGCAACTTCTTCCTCAGGACCCCGGCGGTCACCGCGCTGCTGCCCCCGCGGGGCCCCGCCACGCTGGTCTTCGCTCAACCAGCGGAGCCGGCGGGGCCCGGCGGATTGACGTTTCGCCTGCTCAGCACGGACGGCAGCTAGGCGCTTGAGTGGCATGTGCCCCCCTTCGTTGGTTTGACCGTTCATCGCGGGCAGCGCGCTCGGTGGGCGGTAGACGCGTTGCCCGCGGCACCCGCGACCGCCGGGGCGATCCGCGTGCTCACGGCCGTCAGCCCGCACGCGGGCTGAGGCGGCGCGTGGCCCGGCGCGCGCCCAGGAAGCCACCGGCGCCGAGCGCCAGGGCAGCGCCACAGCCGATGAGGACGTACACGTAGGCGGGCGTGCCGTCGTCGCCCGCCGGCGCGGGCGGCGCCGCGTGCTGCACGTGCGCGACGACCGCCGGGCCGTTGTCGGCGGGTCGGGCCGATGCCGGGACGGCGACGACACAGGCCAGCGCGGCGGCGACGAGCAAAGCGGTGAAGGACCTCATGACAACCCCCTCGGAGGACGAAAAGAACCGATGCACCGACGGTAGGTCCGCCGCCGCCGGCGAGCATCTGTAGGACGGCGTATTTGGTCGCGCCCGAGCGACGTATTTGCCAGGCGGCGCGATACTCGGTAGGTGGCGTCGCGCGTCTCGAGCCCCGTCTTCGTCGGCCGCGCGGCCGAGCTGAGCGAGCTCGTCGCCGCCATGGCGCGGGCGCGTGAGGGTGCGCCGAGCGTCGTGCTCGTCGGAGGCGAGGCCGGCGTGGGCAAGAGCCGGCTGGCCGGCGAGCTGACCGCGGGCGCCGCCGCGGACGGCGATCGGATCCTCCTCGGCCAATGCGCGGGGTTCGACGAGGCGACGATCCCGCTGCTACCGGTGATCGATGCCCTCCGGGAGCTCGACGACGGCGCCCAGGAGCTCCCGGGAATCACGCCCGCGAGCGCTGACCGGCCGCCCGCCGGCCTGCAGCTGCTCATCCTCGATCGCCTCGCCGAGGCGGCTGCGGACGCGCCGATCCTGTTCGTCGTCGAGGACCTCCACTGGGCCGATCGCTCGACGCTCGAGCTGCTGGCGTTCCTCGCCCGCCGGATGCGCCAGGAGCGGCTCCTGGTGGTTGCGACCTACCGCAGCGACGAGGTCGACCGCCATGCGCGGCTGCGCCGCTTCCTCGCCGACATGGCGACCGCTTCGCACGCGCGCCGCCTGGTCCTCGATCGCCTGACGCGCGCCCAGATCGGCGAGCAGCTCACGGGGATCCTCGGCGCGGCGCCGCCCGAGCCGCTGCTGGAGACGGTGTTCGCACGGTCGGAGGGCAACCCGTTCTTCGCCGAGGAGCTCGTCGCGGCCGCGGCGGAGGGCGGCGAGGGCCTGCCGGCCACCCTGCGCGAGATGCTGCTCGCGCGGATCCATGCGCTCGACCCGGACGGGCAGGCCGTCGTGCGCGTCGCCGCCGCGGGCGGGCGCAACGTGCATCACGAGCTGCTCGCGACCGCCGCCGCCCTGCCCGAGCCCGAGCTGTCCGACGCCCTGCGCGGCGCGGTGCGCGAGCACGTGCTCGTCGCGGTCGACGACGGCTACGCGTTCCGCCACGCCCTCTTCAGCGAGGCGGCCTACGGTGAGCTGCTCCCCGGCGAGCGGGCGCGTCTCCACGCCGCGTTTGCCGCCGCGCTGGAGGCGAGGCCCGATCTCGCCGGCGGCAACACGGCGACCGTCGCGGCCGAGATCGCCTACCACTGGCTGCGGGCCGGCGACGAGCCGCGCGCGTTGGGCGCGGCGGTCCGCGCGGGCGCCGAGGCCCGGCACGTCGGCGCGCTCGCCGAGGCCGCGGAGTACGACGCCCGCGCGCTCGCGCTGTGGGACCGCGTCCCCGACGCCGAGCGGCTCGCGGGGATCGATCGCGCGACGCTGCTTGCGCGCGCGGCGGACGCGGCGGCCTGGACGGGCGGCGCCGCGCAGGCCGTCAAGCTCGTCGACGCCGCGATCGCGCTCCCCGACGCCGCCGCCGCGCCCGAGCGGGTCGCGGCGCTGCTCCAGCAGCGGGCGCAACTGCTGTATCAGCTTGGCCGCGCGCACGAGGGCGTGCCCGGCCTCGAGCGCGCCGTCGCGCTGATCCCAGCCGACCCGCCCACCGCTGAGCGCGCGGACGCCCTCGGCTGGCTCGGGTTGATACTGATGCTCTCCGGTGAGTTCGCGCGCTCGCGCGTGCACGCCGAGGAGGCGCTCGCCGTCGCGCGCGCGGTCGGCGCCCGTGCCGAGGAGGCCGCCGCGCTGCTCTGCCTCGGCCAGGATCTCGACGCCCTCGGCGAGCGGACGGCCGGGCTCGAGGACCTGCGCCGCGCGTGGTCGATCGCGATCGACGTGGGCCGCGCCGACCTGCGCTCACGGGCGGCGGTCGGGCTGTCCGATTCGCTGCGGCGCGACGGGCAGCTCGACGAGAGCATCGAGATCGCGCTCGAGGGCGCCGAGGTCGCCCGACGCGGCGGCCTGGAGGCGCGCGAGCGGATGTGCAAGCTCAACGCCGCGGAGGCCGCCTTCGAGCTCGGGCGCTGGGACCTGGTCGATCGCATCAGCCGCGAGCAGCTCGCTCGCGACTTCACCGGCCCGACGCTGGCCTTCGCGCACGAGGTGGCGGGCGAGCTGGCGTGCGCGCGCGGCGACCTCGCCGGCGCCGCGGCGCATTTCGCGGCGCACCGCGAGGCGGTTGGACAGGGCCGGAGCGCGTACGGCGCCCCCGAGGCGGAGCTCGCGCTCTGGGACCGGCGTCCCGAGGACGCGCTGGCGGCGGCGTCGGAGGGCCTGCGCCTCGAGCGCGAGGACGAGCTGCGCTGGCTTGTCATCGCGGCGCTCGGCGCGCGCGCAGCGGCCGACCTGACCGAGCGCGCCCGGGCACGGCGCGACGACGACGCCGAGAACGCCGCCCGCGACCGGGCGCGAGCGTTGCGTGATGGCGCGCGCGAGCGCGCCGGCGCCGCGGCTCATCCGGCCCTCGTGGCGACGATCGAGGCCGAGCATGCCCGCGCCGACGGCGACGGCGACCCGGCGCTCTGGGATGCCGCCGCGCGCGCCTGGGACGCGCGGCCAGCGCCGTTCCACGCAGCCTACGCGCGCTGGCGCCAGGCCGAGGCGGCGCTGGCGCACCGCGATCGCGCCCAGGCGACCGAGGCCCTGGCCACTGCGCACGCCACCGCGAGCGATCTCGGCGCGGACGCCCTGCGATCCGAGCTCGAAGCGCTGGCGCGCCGCGCGCGCATAGAGCTGGCCGCGGCGGCCGCGCCGCCCGTGCCCGAGCCGCTCGACGCCGGCGAGGACTTCGGCCTCACTGCGCGCGAGCGCGAGGTCCTCGAGCACCTCGCGCTCGGCGAGACCAACCGCCAGATCGCCGACGCCCTGTTCATCAGCGCCCGCACCGCGGGCGTCCACGTCTCACACATCCTGAGCAAGCTCGACGCGGCCAACCGCGCCGAGGCGGCCGCGATCGCCCACCGCCTCGGGCTGGCGCCCTAGCTTCGGCGCTTGCGAGGGCGACGTAGTTGCCAGGCGGCGCGATACTCGGTGGGTGGCGTCGCGCGTCTCGAGTCCCGTCTTCGTCGGCCGCGCGGCCGAGCTGGGCGAGCTCGTCGCCGCGATGGCGCTGGCGCGCGAGGGCACCGCTCGGCTCGTGCTCGTCGGGGGTGAGGCCGGCGTGGGCAAGAGCCGGCTCGTCGCGGAGCTGACGGCGCGGGCCTCCGCCGACGGCGATCGGATCCTCTTGGGACAGTGCGTTGCGTTCGACGAGGCGACGATCCCCCTGCTGCCCGTGATCGACGCGTTGCGCGGGCTCGACGACCGTGACCTGGATCTTCTGAGCGCCGCGGCCTCGCGCGCGAGCACGGCGCTCGGCGGCGGGCACGCCGCGAGACTGCCGCCGCTCGTCCTCGACCGCCTCACCGACGCCGCGACGACGGCGGCGGTCCTGCTCGTCATCGAGGATCTTCACTGGGCCGACCGCTCCACGCTCGAGTTGCTGGCCTACCTCGCGCGCCGGATGCGCGACGAGCGCATCCTCGTCGTCGCCACGTACCGCAGCGATGAAGTCGATCGCAACGACCGCCTGCGCCGCTTCCTCGCCGACCTGGCGACTGCCGCCGGCGCGCAGCGGCTGACCCTCGAGCACCTCACGCGCGCCCAGACCCGCGAGCAGCTCACCGGCATCCTCGGCGAGCCCCCGGGGGCGGCGCTGGTCGACGCCGTCTTCGCGCGCTCGGAGGGCAACCCGTTCTTCGCCGAGGAGCTCGTCGCCGCCGCCGCAGAAGGCAGCGAAGGCCTGCCCGCGACCCTGCGCGACATGCTGCTGGCACGGATCCACGCGCTCGATCCGCGCGCCCAGGAGGTCGCGCGCATCGCAGCCGCCGGCGGGCGCCGCGTGCACCACGAGCTGCTGGCGACGGCCGCTCGGCTGCCCGAGCCTGAGCTGTCCGAGACGCTGCGGACCGCGGTGCGGGAGCACGTGCTCGTCGCGGTCGACAACACCTTCGCCTTCCGCCATGCGCTGGTGAGCGAGGCGGCCTACGGCGAGCTGCTGCCGGGAGAGCGCGCGCGGGTGCATGCGGCCTTCGCCGCCGCGCTGGAGGCGCGGCCCGACCTCGCCGGCGGCAACGCCGCGACCGTCGCGGCCGAGATCGCCCACCACTGGTTGCGCGCGGGCGACGAGCCGCGCGCGCTGGCCGCCGCGGTGCGCGCGGGCGCCGAGGCCGAGCGCGTGGGCGCGCTCGCGGAGGCCGCACAGCACGACAGGCGCGCCCTCGCGCTGTGGGACCGCGTCCCCGACGCCGAGCGGCTCGCGGGCATCGATTGCGCGGCGCTGCTCGCGCGCGCGGCGGACGCGACAGCCTGGACGGGGGACCCCGCCGAAGCCATCGACCTGCTCGATGCCGCGATCGCGCTCCACGAGGCGGCCGCGGAGACCGCGCCCGTCGCGGCGCTGCTCCAGCAGCGGGCGCGGTTCCTGTGGCAGCTCGGGCGCGCGCCCGAGAGCGTGCCCGGCCTCGAGCGCGCCGTCGCGCTGCTCCCCGGGGACCTGCCCACGGTGGAGCGCGCCGAGGCCCTCGGCTGGCTTGGCGTGACCGTGATGCTCTCGGGCCAGCACGCGCGTTCGCGCACGTACGCCGAGCAGGCGCTCGCCGTCGCGCGCGCGGTCGGCGCCCGCGCTGAGGAAGCCGTGGCGCTGAACTGCTTGGGGGCGGACCTCGATGCGCTCGGTGAGCGGGCGGCCGGGCTGGAGCATCTGCGCCGGGGTTGGGCGATCGCGACGGACATCGGCCGCGCGGACGTCCTGTCCCAGGCGGCCCTTCTGCTTTCCGATTCGCTGCGGTACGACGGCCAGCTGGAGCGCTCCATCGAGATCGCTCTCGAGGGCGCCGAGGTCGCGCGGTGCGCCGGCCTCGAGATGTTTGAGCGGATGTGCAAGTGCAACGCCGCGCAGGCCGCCTTCGAGCTCGGTCGATGGGATCTAGTCGATCGCATCAGTCGCGAGATGCTCGCGCGCGACTTCTCGGGGATGACGCTCGCCTTCGCCCAGTACCTCGCGGGGACGCTCGCCCGCGCGCGCGGCGACCTCGCCGGCGCCGCGGCGCATCTCGCCGCCCAGCTCCACGCCGTCGGCCCGGGCCCGACGCCGCCCGCGTCCTACGCCATCGACGCCGAGGCCGAGCTCGCGTTGTGGGAGGGGCGCCCCGAGGTCGCGCTGCACGCGGCGGAGGCGGGCCTGCGCCTCCAGGCCGACGACCCGCTGCAGTGGATGCTCATCGCCGCGCTCGGCGCGCGCGCCGCGGCCGACCTCGCCGAGCTCGCCCGCGCGCATCGCGACGCTGGTGCCGAGGCCGTCGCCCGCGAGCGCGCGAGCGCGTTTCGCGACGGCGCGCGCGAGCGCGCCGCCGGCGCCGCGCATGCCGCGCTGGCCGCGACGATCGAGGCAGAGCACGCGCGCGCCGCCGGCGACGGCGATCCGGCGCCGTGGGACGCTGCCGCGCGCGCCTGGGAGGCGCGGCCGGCGCCCTTCCACGCGGCCTACGCGCGCTGGCGCCAGGCCGAGGCGGCACTCGCGCGCCGCGATCGCGCCCAGGCGCAGGCGGCGCTGCTCGCCGCGCATGCCACCGCAAGCGACCTCGGCGCGCAGGCGCTGCTCGCCGAGCTCGAAGCTCTCGCGCGCCGCGCGCGGATCGAGCTGCCCAGCCCCGAGGCGCCGGCGCCGGCAAGCGAGCCGCCCGCCGCCGGCGAGGACCTCGGCCTCACCGACCGCGAGCTCGAGGTCCTGCAGCACCTCGCGCTCGGCGAGACGAACCGCCAGATCGCCGACGCCCTGTTCATCAGCGCCCGCACCGCGGGCGTCCACGTCTCGCACATCCTCAGCAAGCTCGACGCGGCCAACCGCGGCGAGGCCGCCGCGATCGCCCACCGCCTCGGGCTGGCACCCTAGCTCTCGAGCGGCCAGCCCGCCTGCTCCCAGGTCGGCACCCCGCCGTCGGCCACGTGGATGACGGCGCGGGCGCCGTGACGGGCCAGCAGGCTCGCGCCGACCGCGGCGCGCTGGCCCGATGCGCAGACCACCGCGATCTCCGCGGCGGGATCGAGGCCCGGCGGGATGGCGACGATGTCGTGGTAGGGCTCGTGGTAGGAGCCCGCGATGTGACCGCGCTCCCACTCGTCGCGCTCGCGCACGTCGAGGATCTGCAGCGTCCGGCCGTTCTCCAAGCGCTCGTGCAGCTCGGGCACCGACATGCGCGCGATCCTCGCGACCGGCCGCTGGTCCTCGCGCCAGCTCGTCATGCCGCCCGCCAGGTAGCCGGCGACGTTCGTCACGCCGACCGATGCGGCGAGGCCGATCGCGCGCCGCGCCTCCTCGTCGTCGCGGCCGACGACGACCACCGGCTGGTCGTGGTCGGCGATCCACGCGAGCTTGGACCCGAAGCCGGCGCGCAGCGCGGTCATGCAGACGGCGTCGGGGATGTGCGCGTCGTCGAACTGCATCTCGGTGCGCACGTCGACGACGAGCGCGCCGTCGCGCTGGTGCTGCTCGACCTGGCGCGGCGTCAGCGGATCGGCGTGCGCGCCGCCGCGCACCAGCGGCCCGGTGTTGATGGCGACGATCGCCTGGAAGTTCGGCGGCTGCGGGCCGAGGCCGGCGATCGCGCGGCGCACGAACTCCTCCTCGTCGTCGATGCGCAGCAGCTCCTGGTGGTCGCGCTCGTAGCCGATCGTCGAGCACACCTTGAGGTTCATGCCGGGCCCGCCGCACAGCGAGCCGCCGAGGTGCCCGGGCCACACCTCGCAGGTGTCGGGCAGCGTCAGCAGGCGCTCGTGGAGCGAGCGGAAGATGCCGTGGGCGCCCTCGGACTTGTCGACGGCCAGGTCGGGGCGCGCGATGCCGCCGACGAACAGCGAGTCCCCGGTCAGCACCGCCCACGGCTCGGGGCCGCGCTCGGCGTCGACGAGGGCGAAGGCCGTGTGCTCGGGGCGATGGCCGGGCGTATGCAGAGCGCGGACGATGAGGGAGCCCAGCGCGAGCTCCCAGCCGTCGTCGAAGGGCTCGTGGGCGTACGCGGGCGCGGCGTCGCGGTGGATGTGGACGGTGGCGCCGGTCGAGGCGACGAGCCGGCCGTGGCCGGACACGTGGTCGGCGTGGTTGTGGGTCTCGAGCACGTGCTCGACCACCACGCCGAGGTAGCGCGCGAGGCGCAGGTACTCGTCGATGTCCAGGCGTGGATCGACGACCGCGGCGACCCCAGCGTGCTCGTCGCCGACGAGGTAGCTCGCGCAGCCCAGGTCGTCCTGGGTGACCTGACGGAAGATCATGGCCCATCATCGCTCACCCGGCGGGCGCGGGGGAAGGCGCGGCGCGCGCCGCGAGCACCTCCTCGGCGTCGAAGCGCGCCAGCGCGGGGAAGGCGGCGACGACGACGAAGACGCCGGCGATGCAGGCCAGGCCGCCCGAGGTCACCGAGAAGCGCGGGCTCGTCAGGCCGGCGACGGTGCCCGACTCGACGTCGCCCAGCCGTGGCCCGCTCGTCACCACCAGCGAGAACACCGACGACATCCGCCCGCGCATCGCGTCGGGCGTCACCATCTGGTTGATCGAGCTGCGGCACACGGCGCTGACGCTGTCGGCCGCGCCCGCGACGGCCAGCAGCGCGGCGGCCGGCCACAGCGTGCTGACCAGCCCGGCGGCCGCGATCGCCGCGCCCCACACGATCACCGCCCAGATGACGATCATGCCCAGCCGCCGCGCGTGCTCGATCCAGCCGGTGGTCAGCGCGGCCACCGTGGCGCCGGCCGAGACGGCGGCGTAGAGCAGGCCCGTCCCCTCGGCGCCCGCGTGGTACACGCTGACCGCGAGCACCGCGAAGAGCGCGCGCGGCATCCCGAAGGTCATGGCGACGAGGTCGATCGCGAACGAGCCGACGAGCGCCTGGTTGCCGCGCACGTAGCGCAGGCCCTCGGCGATCGACTGCAGCACGCGCGGGTGCTCGGCGCGATCGGTCTGCGGCGGCTGGGGCCCGATGCCGAGCACCGTCCACACCGTCGCCAGGCACGTCGCGGCGTCCAGCGCGTAGGCCCAGCCGACGCCGAGCAGGCCGATGAGCAGCCCGCCGATCGCCGGGCCGATGACCAGCGTCAGCTGGTAGAGCCCGAAGCTGAGCGCCAGGGCAGAGCGCAGGCGCTCGGGCGCGACGAGGTTGGGCAGGATCGCCGAGCGCGTGACGTTCTGGACGGCGCCGAACCCCGCGACCAGGCCGCCGAGGACGTACAGCGCGGCGATCGGCGGCGAGCCCGCGAACGCGAGCGCCGCCAGCGCCCCCGCGGACGACGCGAGCGCGAGCTGGTCGAGCAGCAGCAGGCGGCGCCGATCGCTGCGATCGGCGAGCGCGCCGCCCAGCAGCGACATCGCGACGAGCGGCGCGAGCTCGACCGCGCCAAGCAGGCCGGTGAGGAAGGCCGAGCCGGTCTGCGTGTAGAGCTGGTAGGGAAGGGCGACGAGCGCGGCCTGCGTGCCGAGGCCCGACACGACGTTGCCGACGATCAGCCGCCGCAGGTCGCGCGACGCCCGCAGCGGCTCGAGGTCGACGATGAGGCGGGGGCGCGGCAAGTCGCACAGCCTGCCACCATCGTTGTCGTGCCCGTCGTCGGGTCGATTCCCAGCCCGTCGTTCAACGGGATCCACGTCGGGCCGTTCGACCTCCGCATCTACGGCCTGATGTACGTCGTCGCGGTCCTGGCGGCGGTCGCGATCACGACGCGGCGCTGGGAGGCCCAGGGCGGATCACGCGCGCTCGTCCAGGACGTCGCGCTGTGGGGCTTCCCGGCCGGGATCGTCGGCGGGCGCCTGTACTTCCTGGCGACGAGCTGGGACGAGGTGCCCGACCACTGGTGGGGACCGTTCGCCGTGTGGCAGGGCGGGCTGGGCATCTGGGGCGGCATCGCGCTCGGCACCGCGGTCGGGATCTGGCGCCTGCACCGCGCCCGCGCCGACATCCCGCTCTTCCTCGACGCCGCCGCGCCGGCGCTGCTCGTCGCGCAGGCGATCGGGCGGATCGGCAACTACTTCAACCAGGAGCTCTTCGGGGGGCCGACCTCGCTGCCGTGGGGCCTTCAGATCGATCCCGAGCACCGGCCCGGCCGCTACGCGACGAGCCCCACCTTCCACCCCACGTTCCTCTACGAGATCGTGTGGAACCTGGCGCTGGCCTACGCGCTGGTGCGGCTCGGGCGCACCGGCCGGGTGCGCCCGCCCGGGCTCTTCGCGCTCTACGTCGCCGGCTACTCGGCGTTTCGCATCTTCGAGGAGCTGCTGCGCGTCGACCCGGCCCACCACGTGCTCGGCCTGCGGCTGAACTTCTTCCTGGCGGTCGTGCTGACGCTCGCCGGCCTGGCCTGGTTCGCGCGCACGCAGCGCCCTACGCGAGCCGCCGCGCCCCGATGAAGTGCCCGCCCCAGTAGGCGTCGAAGATCGGGTGCGTCATGACGCCGTGGTTCGTGGCCGAGATCGCGGTCGTCGCGCTGACCGCGAGGGCGACGTGCGAGGCGCCGGCCCCGAAGCTGTCGAAGAAGACGAGGTCGCCGCGACGGATCTCCGAGCGCCCGACGCCCCGGCCCATCGCGAACTGCGCGTAGCTCGAATGCGGCGCGGCGATGCCGGCGCGCTGCAGCGCCCACATCGTCAGGCCCGAGCAGTCGAACGCGTCGGGGCCCGCGGCGCCCATCGCGTAGGACGCGCCGACCTTCGAGAGCGCGGCCGTCACCGCCGCCTCCGTCGGCGGCGCGGGAGCCGCCAAGGTCACCCCATCGGCCGGGGCACCCACGGCCGTGCCGGGGATCGCCCCGCAGAGCACCATCGCCGCGAGCGCGGCGGTCGTCGTCGCCTTCATCGCCTTCCTTGCGTGTCGCTGTCTCGTTCGCCTACGAGGTGAGCTGACGGGCTCGCGCCGACGCGCTACGCCACCAGTGGCGGCGATTCGCCCCGGAGCCGGCCGAAACCGGCCCGGTTGGTTCCCCCGCTCCCGCGGCCCGGAGGCACGCGGGACTCGGCTTTCGCGCCAACATAGCAACGCGATGCGACGCGACCCCCTGCGCATGTACCTCGTCCTGCGCCGCGGCGCGATCGCGACGCTCGCCCGCGCCGGCGAGCTGGCGGGCGCCGCGGCGGTCGCCTGCCTGCGCAGCTTCGAGGCCGACCCCGAGCATGCCGAGGCGATCGCGGCGTGGCGCGAGCGCCCCGGGAAGGTCTGCCTGCGCGCGCGCACGAACGGCCAGTGGGAGCAGGTGCTGGCCGAGCCCCACGCCCTCGCCGGCGATGCCGGAGGCGAGGGCGTCGTCGCGCTACCGCCGCGGCCGCGCTCGCAGCGCGGGCCGCTGCTCGAGCGCCTGCAGGCGATGAGCACCGCGCTCGAGCCGCCACCGCAGGACGGCGCCGCGCCGCCCGGGGCGCTGACCTACGCGCTGAACCCGGCGGCGGTCATGAGCTCGGGCAAGACCGTTGCCCAGATCGCGCACGCCGCCGTGATGGCGGCCGACACCGGCGCGCTCGAGCCCTGGGTGAGCGCCGGGTGCCCCGGGCACGTCATCGCACCCGGGGCAGCCACCTTCGCGGCGCTCGCGGCGCGGGGAGAGTGCGTCGCGCGAGTCGTCGATGCCGGGCTGACCGAGGTCCCGCCCGGCACGGTGACGGTGATCGCCCTCGCTCACTCGTAGCGCAACGCTTCAGCGGGCTGGATCGCCGCCGCGCGCCTCGCCGGCAGCACGCTGGCGATCGTGGTGAAGAGCAGGGCGCCCGGGAACATGAGCAGCACCCACCACCACGTCGGCGAGGTGACGAGGTCGGGCCCGTCGGTCGGGTTGGTGATCGTGACGAGCAGGTGGAAGACCGGCACGCCGATGACGATGCCGCCGATCACGGCCAGCGACGCGACGAGCGTCCCGCCCGCGGTCACCGACGCGAGCACCTGGCGCGGCGTCAGCCCCACGACCTTGAAGATCGCGAAGTCCCGGACCCGCTCGCGGATGCCGAGCAGCAGCGTCGTCAGCAGGTTGACGAGGCCGATCGCCAGCAGCACGGCGTCGCAGCCGTAGAGGACCGGGCGCAGGTCGGCGCGCTCCTGGCGCACGCTGTCCTCGGTGACCTCGACGTCGAGGTCGCCGCGCGACTCGCGCAGCAGCGCGGCCTGGACGGCGTGCGCGTCGTTGCGATGCGCGAGCTGCAGCTCGTACTGCGTCGGCCCGAAGCGCTTGAGCGCGGCGGGCGGGACCGAGCGCTCGTCGAAGATCGCCGTGCGCGCGTCGTTGTCGGGCTCGACGTAGCGCCCGACGATCCGCAGGTTCAGGCGCGCGCCCTGGGCCATCAGCGCCACGCGGTCGCCGACGTGCAGCCCGAGGTCGTCGAGCAGGCCGCGCCCGACGATCGCCTCGCCGGGGCGGGCGAACATCCGCCCGTCGCGCACCGCGTAGGGCCGGCGCGCGTAGTCGCCGCCGACGGCGCGCGCCCAGACGTCGATCGGGTGGCCGGGCACCGACGCGGTCGTGCCGGCGACCGTCGCCGTGCCGGTGACCTTGTCGCCCTGCGCGGCGAACAGCTGGCGGGCGCGCGCCGGCGAGACGTTGTTGGCGCCGACGAGCAGCTCGTAGGGCTTGGCGCGCAGCGACGAGTCCTCGATCACCCGCCGGTACGTCGCCTCGGTCCCCAGCGCGAAGACGACGGTGGCCATCGTCAGCGCGAGGCTCGCGACCGTCATCGAGGCGCGCGAGCGGCTCGCGAAGGCGTCCTTGACGCCAAGGACCACCGCGGGCGGCAGGTGCAGCGCGGTGGCCGCGCGCGCAGCGCGCGAGGGCTTCGTGCTGACGCTCGTGCGCCCGAGCGCGATCGCGTCGAGCACGCCGAGGCGGCCCGCGCGCCACGCCGGCAGCGCGGTGAACAGGCACACCACGCCGGCGACGCCGAACACGCCGATCGCGATCGTCGCCGGGCGCAGCCCGCTCGGGGTCGCGGTCCCGAGCAGGTTCGCGGTCGGCTCGAGCAGCAGCGGGCTCAGCGCGATACCGATCGCGGTGCCGGCGATGCCGGCGCCCAGCGCGAGGATCAGGTTCTCGATCACGAAGAGCGCGGTCACGCCGCCGGGCGTGAAGCCCACCGCCTTGAGCAGGCCGATGTCGCGCCGCGAGGCGAGGATGCGGCCGCCGATCGCGTTGGCGATGATGAAGCCGACCGCCAGCAGCGCCGCGAGGCTCGCGCTGCCGAGGACGACGGTCGACGTCGAGGTCCGGTCGGTGACGTCCTGGCGGTCGTCGCGCCAGTCGAACGCGACGAGCTGGTCGGGCTGGTAGCGGCGGCGCACGCCGTCGACGAACGCGGTGCTCTGCGAGCGGTCGTCGAGCTGGAGCTCGAGCAGCTGCCCGAAGCGGTCGCCGCCGGATGCGAGGGCGGCGAGCGTCGGCTGGCGCACCCACGATCCCTCGCGCCCCGAGGAGACCGCGAGCCCGACGACGGCGAGCGTCGTGCGGCGGTCGTGCAGCAGGAGGGTCAGGCGCTGCCCGACCTTGACGCCGCGATCGTGGGCGGTCCTGCGGTCGACGACGATCTCGCCGGGTGCGCCGGACAGCCAGCGGCCGTCGGTGACCTTCGGGCGATCGATACTCGGCGGCTGGGCGCCGACGCCGACGAGCGCGAGGTCGTAGTTGGAGGGCCGGTTGCGCACGCGCACGCCGAGGATCTGAAACGGTCCGTCGGCGGCGCGCACGCCGGGCGCATGCGCGAGCTGCGTGACGTCCGCGCCGCCCTTGCGGGGAGCGAAGATGTGGACGTCGGCGGCGTTCGTCGCGCGCGCGATCTGGTCGTACGGGTCGGCGGCGCCGGCGCGCAGGCTCAGCGCAAGCGCCAGCGTCGCCGACGCAGCCACGATGATGATCGCCACGAGCGTCGTCTGCAGCGGCCGGCTGCGCAGGTTGACGACCGCGGTGCGCAGGAGCAGGCGGCTCATCGCTCACACCTCCAGGCGCACGAGCTGGCTGGCGAGCGCCGCGGGATCGCGGTCGCCGCTCAGGCGCGTCTCCTCGGAGATCAGCCCGTCGCGCATATGGATCACGCGGTCGGCGGCGCTCGCCACGCGTGGGTCGTGGGTGACGAGCACGATCGTCTGGCCGCGCTCGTGGTAGCCGCGCAGCAGCGCGAGCACCTCGCGCGTGCTCTGCGTGTCGAGGTTGCCCGTCGGCTCGTCGGCCAGCAGGACCGCCGGGCGGTTGACGAGCGCCCGCGCCAGCGCGACCCGCTGCTGCTGCCCGCCGGAGATGCGGTTGGGGACCGATCCGGCGACGTCCTCGATCGCCAGGTCGGCCAGCAGCTCGCGCCGCCGCGCGCGGGCCTCGCGCGCCGACTGGCCGGCGAGCAGGCCCGGCAGCTCGACGTTGTCGGCCACCGTCAGGTTGGCGATGAGGTTGAAGAACTGGAAGACGAAGCCGACCTGACGTCGTCGCAGCAGTGCCCACGCGGCCTCGCTGAGGTCGTCGACGCGGCGCCCGCCGAGGTGGACCTCGCCGCGCGTCGGGCGATCGAGCCCGCCGAGCAGGTGCAGGAGCGTCGACTTGCCGCAGCCCGAGGGCCCCATGACGCTGACGAACTCGCCTTCGTCGATCGCCAGGTCGACGCCGCGCAGCGCCGCCACCGGCACGCCGTCGGTGTCGTAGGTCTTCTCGAGACCCGTGGTGACTAGGACCTGCTCCATGGCGAGACCTCCGCCGTCAGTAGCCGCTCCTCGCAGAGCGACAGCCATTTCAGATCGGCCTCCAGGTGCAGCGCCGCGCCCTCGATGAGCAGCGACTCGGTCGGATCCCCGTTCGCGCCCGCCAGCAGGCGGTCGAGATCGCGCAGCGACTGGAGGTACTCGCCGCGCTGGCGCTCGATGAGCGCACGTGGGTCCGCGATGCCCGCCCGTCCGGCGAGCACCAGCTTCATGAAGAACTCGTCGCGCAGCCGCGTGCCGGGCGTGGGCTGGGCCACCCACGCCTCGAGCGCGGCCCGCCCGTCGTCGGTCACGCGGTACACGCGCTTGTTGGGCCGGCTGTCCTGCGCCACGCGATCGTCGTCGACCAGGCCGTCGCGCTCCAGCCGCGCCAGCGCCGTGTAGATCTGGCCCGTGTTCAGCGGCGGCAGCGCTGCTCCGAAGTGATGCTCGAGCTCACGCTTGAGCTCGTAGCCGTGGGCCGGGGACGTCGCGAGCATGGCCAGGATCGGGAACTTCATCGTCTAAGTAGCGGGTATATATACCGGGTATCTAGGTCGGGTGTCAAGCCCCCTTTGCACCAGCGGATCGGCGCGCGCAGCACCACCGGACGCGCGGCTCGCCGCGCTCACGACCCGGTCGTCCGCGGCCGCTCGTGGCGCTGCGCTGTCAGGGCATCGAGGGGGAGAAGCCGTTGTGGGGGCGCCGCCGTGGCGTCGTGCCCGGTCGCGGGCGTCGCCGCTCGCGGCGGCCGAGTGCGCGTGTCTGTGCAGAGGCGCGCGCGTGTTGGCGCGGCCAGCGCGTGTTTCGTCACACGTTGGCCTGTTCGCATACCGAACGTCGACTTTGTCAGCCTGAGGCTTACAAAGTCGACACTCGATGTGCGCGCGGCCCTCGGGTCGGCCCGAAGTGTTGCGAAACACGCACGGCCGCGCAGCCCGCGGAAGCGACGCGCGCGACGAGGCACGACGGCACGGCGGCGCCACCACAGCGACTTCTCCCCCTCACTGCCCTGGCAGCACAACGCCGCCAACGTCGCACGGACGAACACCACAACCACCGGCGGCCGACCGACTGCACATCGCGCGACGAGGAGGCCTAGCCTGCTCGGCCATGGAGGCCGTCGCCAGCATTCGCTGGGGCCCGCTCGAGCCGAGGCGGCGCTTCCGCCCTGCCCGCACGGCCGCGGGGTCGACGCATCGCTTCGGCGGACCGCTGCTGGTCGTTCTCAGCAGCGCGTCGCTTCAGACGTCGGCGGCCCTGGCGACCACGGTGTTCGCCGTCTACGGGGCCGCTGGCACCGGTGCGTTGCGATTCGCCTTCGCGGCACCGGTCCTGCTGCTCCTCGCCCGTCCGACCCTGCGAGGCCGATCGCGGCGATTCTGGCTCGGCGCCGCGACGTTCGGCGCCATGCTCGCCGCGCTCAACTTCGTGCTCTACGAGGCGATCGCGCGGGCGTCGCTGGGCACCGTCGTGACGCTGCAGTTCCTCGGCCCGCTCGGCCTCGCCGTGCTTGGCATGCGCCGGCGGCTGGACGCGCTGTGGATCGCCGCCGCCGGTGCCGGCGTCGTGGCGCTGACAGGAGGCCCGGGCGGTGCCGCGACCCTCGGCGTCGGACTGGCGTTGGTCGCCGCTGCGCTGACCGCGCTGTCGCTGCTGATGGCCGGTCGGCTGGCCAGCGAGAGCTCCGGGCTCGATGGGCTGGCCGTCGCCGTCGGCGTCGCCGCGTGCCTCACGCTCCCGCTCGCGATCCCCGCCGTCTCGGTCAAGGCGTTCAGCGTCCTGCTCAGCCTCGACCCCGCGGTCGCGCTTCTCGCCGGCGCGCTGTGGCTGGGCCAGACGCTGGCTCCTCGGGAGGTGCTCGGCGCCGGGCTGGTCGTCGTGGCGAGCGCCGGCGTCACCGCAACCCGCTGAGGCAGCGTCTCAGCGCCCGATCGGCTGCACGTGCGAGACGAGCTCGCCGTCGAGCAGCGCGTGCAGCGCGAAGGCGGGTGGCTCCTGCGTGAAGATCAGCTCGGGCGAGCCGATCTCCAGGCGGGCCTGCTGGTTCGTGCTCGTGCAGGCGAGCACGCCGCAGCCGCCGAGCGTGCCGACGACCGTCCGGTGGACGTGGCCGGCGACGACGCGGCGCACGTGCGGCGAGCGTTCGAGCAGCGCCCCGAGCGCGCGCGTGTCGTCGGGCGGGACGCCGATCTCGTCGAGCACCGGCAGGCCGATCGTCAGCGGCACGTGGTGCATGGCGACGATCGTCGGGGCGGCCGGCTCGGCGGCCAGCCGCTGCTCCAGCCACTCGAGGCGCAGCTCGCCGCCGTCGTGGCCGGGGCGCGTGCTGTCGCAGACCACGAGCTGCAGGTCGCCGCAGCGCGCGGTGTACTGCAGCGGCTCGTCGGGCGCGCCCGGCAATCCGAAGTGCTCGCGCAGCGCGGCGCGGTCGTCGTGGTTGCCGGGGAGCACGTGGAGCGGCATCGGCAGCGGCGCGAGCAGCTCGCGCACGCGCTCGTACTCGCGCGCGTCGGCGGTGTCGGCGATGTCGCCGCTGACGAGCACGGCCTGCGGCGCGGGGCGCAGCGCGAGCACCGCGTCGACCGCCGCCGCCAGCGCCCGCGCCGAGGCGCCGTCGTCGGCGCCCACGCGCATGTGGGGGTCGCTCAGCTGCGCAAGCAGCGACAGACTCACGCCGCGAGCAGCAGGTCGAGGATCGTGAAGCGCTCGCCCTCGGCGGGCAGCGTCGGCTGCCACGCCGGGTCGTTGGCGCGATAGGACTCCGGGTCGGCGTCCAGCAGCCCGAGCAGGACCTCGGCGACCAGGCGCCCGCCGACCTCGCCGAGGCGGTCGCCGCCGCCGCGCACGTCGGCCTCGAGCAGGACGTAGAGCCACAGCGGCGTCTCACCGTCCCAGCCGAAGGCGCCGAGCCCGGCCTCCTCGAGGGTGAGCGGCTCGGCGCCCATCGCCCGCGCGACGGCCTGCCCCGACGGCAGGCCGATGGCGGCGCCGCGCTGCAGGTCGCGCGCGGCGAGCGAGTGGTAGGCGTCGACGTCGACGTCGCCGGTGATCGCCATCGGCAGCGAGATCAGCGACGCGGCCAGCCGCCCGTCCATGCGCTTCGCCGGCTGGGCGTCGGGCCCGAACAGCAGCCGCCAGTCGACGCGGTGCTCGGCGGCCACCGGCCGGAACCCGACGAGGTCGGGGAAGACCGAGTACTCGTCGCCGCCGTCCTGCACGCGGTAGCGGTGGCGGATCTGGCCGTGGCCGTAGCGGAAGGCCGCATCGGCGAACTCGAAGGGGATGATCGGCAGGCCGTCGGGCCGGTAGCAGCGGCGCGCCGGGTCCTTCAGCTCATCGAGCAGCTCGGAGCCCACGAGCGTCGCGAGGAAGTCCTCGACGATGACCCACTGGTAGTGCCACATGGCGGCGCGGCGCGCCGCGTCGAAGCACTCGGCCTCGTCGACGCCGTCCTCGCGCAGGCGAGCGACGAGGCGGTTGTGCGCGCGCAGCAGGCCGAGGTGCAGCTGCGAGATGAAGACGTGAACGTCGTTGCGCGGATCGCCGACGAGCGCCGTGCCCTGGGCGTTGCGCGGGACGTCGCCATCGCCCGGCAGCAGCTTCGACGGATCGCCGGCGTCGTAGAGAAACGGCGCGCCGACCGGCCCGGCGCCGTACAGGCACTCGAGGTTGGCCCGCGGGGAGCGGAAGTTGGCGACCGTCGTGACATCGGTGTGCGGGCCGATGGGCGAGCGGTCGGCCGTGATGTCGTGGGCGATGAACTGCCCGAAGAACGGCCAGCCCGCAGCGGCAGTGCCGTCGTCGCCGGTCGCGTCGGCGCCGTCGCACAGGCCGCCGGCGGCGCCGAGCGCCAGCAGCGCGGCGTCGTCGCCCTCGAGCGCGGGCAGGTCGGGGAACGCGCGCCCGTAGCGCCCCTCGACCGGCGCGACCGGCGCGTCGATCGGCCGATCGGGCGCGAGGCAGTAGTCGCGAACCGGGTGGGCCAGGACGGGCACGGGCAAGCAGCCTACCGAGCCGTGTTGGCGCGTCAGCGCTCAGCCCACGAGGCGCGTGTACAGCGCCACGGTCTCCCGTGCGATCGCCGCCCACGCGAAGCGGTCGACCGCGCGGGCGCGCCCGGCGCGGCCCATCTCGGCCGCGCGCGCAGGGTCGCGCACGAGCTCGTTCAGGCGCTCGGCGAACGCGTGCGCGAAGACGACCGGGTCGCTCGGCTCGCCGGTCGCGTCGCCGGGCTCGATCGGCACGAGCAGCCCGGTGGTGCCGTCGTCGACGACCTCGACGATCCCGCCGGTCGCGGTCGCCACGACCGCGGTCTCGCAGGCCATCGCCTCGAGGTTGACGATCCCGAGCGGCTCGTAGATCGACGGGCAGGCGAAGACCGTCGCGTGGCTGAGGATCTGGATGACCTCGGGCTTGGGGAGCATCTCGTCCAGCCAGAGAACGTTTCCACGCTCCCGGCGCAGGCGCTCGACGCGCGCGGCGACGTCGGCTCCGATCTCGGGCGTGTCCGGCGCGCCCGCGCAGAGGACGAGCTGTGCCCGCGGGTCCACGTGGTGCATCGCCTCGAGCAGGTGCGCGACGCCCTTCTGGCGCGTGATGCGCCCGACGAAGACGATCGTCGGCGCGGCGGAATCGATGCCGCGGCGCTCGAGGACCTCGGTGCCGGCGTCGGGCGCGTATTGGGTCGTGTCGATGCCGTTGTAGATGACCTCGACGCGCGCGGGATCGACGGCCGGGTAGGCGGTCAGGAGGTCGGCGCGCATCCCCTCGGACACCGCGACGATCGCATCGGCGGCCTCCACCGCGGTGCGCTCGCAGAACGACGACAGCGCGTACCCGCCGCCGAGCTGCTCGGTCTTCCACGGGCGCAGCGGCTCGAGCGAGTGCACCGTCACCACGTGCGGGATGTCGCGCACGAGCTTGGCCAGGTGGCCGCCGAGGTTCGCGTACCAGGTGTGGCTGTGGGCGACGTCGGCGTCGCCGATCCGCGCCGCCATCGTGAGGTCGATCGACATCGCGCGCAGCGCCGCGAGCTCCGGCTGCGGTCCGTCGAGCGCGTCCCAGGCGCGGTGGCCGATGGCGCCCTCGCGGTCGTCTCCCCACGCGTGCACGTCGACCTCGATCAACCTGCGCAGCTCGCGCGAGAGGTACTCGAGGTGCACGCCGGCGCCGCCGTAGACGTCGGGCGGGTACTCGCGCGTGAGGAGCGCGACCTTCACGCGTCGACGGTCTCGCCCTTGGGGATGACGACCACGCCGCCGGCCGACACGGTGAAGCGCTCGCGATCGGCCTCGGGGTCGACGCCGATCCGCGCGCCGGCGGCGATGCGCACGTTCTTGTCGACGATGGCGCGGCGCACGATCGCGTCGCGGCCGACGTCGACGCCCTGCATGACCACCGAGTCCTCGACGAGCGCGTGGGAGTGGATGTGCGCGCCCGGCGAGAGCACGGAGCGGCGCACGGTTCCGCCGGAGATGACGACGCCGGCGCACACCATCGAGTCCAGCGCCTGCCCGCGGCGATCGTCGTCGTCGAAGACGAACTTCGCCGGCGGCAGCGGCTCGGGCAAGGTGAGGATCGGCCACTCGCGGTTGTAGAGGTTGAACTCGGGCTCGATCGAGATGAGGTCCATGTGCGCGTCGTAGTAGGCATCGAGCGTCCCGACGTCGCGCCAGTAGCCGCGCTCGACCTCACTGGCCCCGGGCACCTCGTTGTCCGAGAAGTCGTAGACCTGCGCCTCGCCGCGGGCGACGAGCATCGGCACGATGTTGCCGCCCATGTCGTGGTTGGAGCTCTCGTCGGCCGCGTCGTCGGTCACCGCGTCGATGAGCGCGTCGGTCGTGAAGACGTAGTTGCCCATCGAGGCGTAGACCTTGTCGGGCGCGTCGGGCAGGCCGACCGCGTCGGTGGGCTTCTCGCGGAAGGCGGCGATCGTGCGGCCGTTGACGTCGGTCTCGATGACGCCGAACTGGTCGGCCTGGTCGAGCGGCGCGCGCAGCGCCGCGACGGTCACCGCCGCGCCGCCCTCGATGTGCTGCTCGACCATCTGGCGCGGGTCCATGCGGTAGATGTGGTCGGCGCCGAAGACGCACACGTAGTCGGGCCGCTCGTCGTAGAGCAGGTTGAAGTTCTGGTAGATCGCGTCGGCCGAGCCGGCGAACCAGCGCGGCCCGCGGCGCATCTGCGCTGGCACCGGCGTGACGTAGTTGCCCAGCAGCGGCGAGAGCGACCAGGTGGTGGAGACGTGACGGTCCAGCGAGTGGCTCTTGTACTGCGTGAGCACCACGATGCGCCGCAGCCCGCCGTTGACGAGGTTCGAGAGCGCGAAGTCGATCAGCCGGTAGTTGCCGCCGAACGGCACCGCCGGCTTGGCGCGGTCGGCGGTCAGCGGCGCCAGGCGCTTGCCCTCGCCGCCTGCCAGCACGATCCCGAAGACGTCAGGCATCAGGCTCCTTCCAGTGCGCGGGCCACGAGCTGCTCGGCCTCGGCGATCACGCGCTCGAGGTGCTCGTCGCCGCGGAAGCTCTCGGCGTAGACCTTGTAGACGTTCTCCGTCCCCGACGGGCGCGCGGCGAACCACGCGCTCTCGGCGACGACCTTCACGCCGCCAATCGGCGCGCCGTTGCCCGGCGCGCGCGTGAGCACGTCGCGGATCGGCTCGCCGGCGAGCTCCTCGTCGGTCACCTGCTCGGCCGATAGCGCGGCGAGCACCCGCTTCTGCTCGGCCGTCGCCGCGACGTCGGTGCGCCGGTAGGACGGTCGGCCGAAGCGCTCGGCGAGCCCGTCGAAGACCTTGCCCGGATCGTCGCCGGTGCGCGCGGTCATCTCGGCCGCCAGCAGGCACGGGATGAGGCCGTCCTTGTCGGTCGACCACGCCGAGCCGTCGCGGCGCAGGAACGAGGCGCCCGCGCTCTCCTCCCCGCCGAAGCCCAGCGAGCCGTCGAGCAGCCCGGCGACGAACCACTTGAAGCCGACGGGCACCTCGTACAGGCGCCGGCCGAGATCGTCGGCGACGCGATCGATGATCGCGCTGGAGACCAGCGTCTTGCCCACGCCGGTGCCGGCCGGCCACTCGCGGTTGCCGCCGAACAGGTAGGCGATGCAGGCGGCGAGGTGATGGTTGGGGTTCAGCAGCCCGGCGCCCGGCGTGACGATGCCGTGGCGGTCGGCGTCGGGGTCGTTGGCGAAGGCGACGTCGAAGCGATCGGCCAGCTCGGTGAGCTTGGCCATCGCGTAGGGGGACGAGCAGTCCATGCGCACCTTGCCGTCCCAGTCGACCGGGACGAAGCGGAACGTCGGGTCGACGGCCGCGTTGGTGATGGTCAGGTCGAGCCCGTGGCGCTCGCCGATCGCGGCCCAGTAGGCGACGCTCGCGCCGCCGAGCGGATCGACGCCGAGCTTCAGGCCGCTGTCGCGGATGAGCGCGAGGTCGACGACCGCCGGCAGGTCGTCGACGTAGGCGGTCATGTAGTCGTGGCGCTGGACGCTGCCCCGATCGCTCGTGCGCCGGACGTCGCGCAGGTCGCCCTCGAGCAGCCGGTTGGCCTCGTCCTGGATCCAGCCGGTGACGTCCGTGTCGGCCGGGCCGCCGTGCGGCGGGTTGTACTTGACGCCGCCGTCCTCGGGCGGGTTGTGGGAGGGCGTGACGACGATGCCGTCGGCCGTGGCGCCCGCGCCGCCGCGGTTGTGCGTGAGGATCGCGTGCGAGATCGCCGGCGTCGGCGTGTAGCCGTCGCCGGCGTCGACCATGACCGTCACCTCGTGCGCGGCGAGGACCTCGACGATCGTGCGCGCCGCGGGCTCGGACAGCGCGTGCGTGTCGCGGCCGAGGAACAGCGGCCCGTCGATCCCGTTGGCCGTGCGGTAGCGGCACACCGCCTCGGCCACCGCCAGCACGTGCGCCTCGTTGAACGTGCGCGCGGTCGACGTGCCGCGGTGGCCCGAGGTCCCGAACGCGACCCGCTGGCCGGCCTGCGCCGGGTCGGGACGCTCGTCGTAGTAGGCGCCGATCAGGGCGTCGACGTCGACGAGCGTCTCGGGGTCCGGCAGGCGGCCGGCGCGCGCGCTCACGCTCATGCGCCGCGGGCCCGCCGCCCTTGCCACTGGTCGAACGCGACGGCGACGAGGATCAGCGCGCCGATGATGATCTGCAGGTAGAAGGAGTTGATCGCCAGCAGGTTGCCGCCGTTGTTGAGCACGCCGACGATGAGCGCGCCCGCCGCGGCCCCGAACGCGCCACCCTTGGCGCCGAACAGGCTCGCGCCGCCGATGACGCACGCCGCGATCGCGTTGAGCTCGTAGCCGGTGCCCGCGGTCGGGATGCCCGCGTTCAGGCGCGAGGTGAACAGCACGCCGCCCACCGCGGCGAGCAGGCCGGCTATCGCGTAGACCGACACGAGCACGCGCGTGACCGGGACGCCCGCGAGGCGAGCCGACTCTGGGTTCGAGCCCACCGCGTAGACATAGCGGCCGAACACGGTGCGGCGCAAGACGAATGACGCAATGGCAACGACCACGAGGAACATCCACAGCAGGTTCGGCAGCCCCAGGAAGTCGCCGTTGGCGATGTTGCCGAACGCGTCCGGCAGCGGCTGGACCGTGCTCGCATCGGTGAGCACCAGCACGACGCCGCGCGCTATGCCGAGCATGCCCAGGGTGACGATGAACGGCGGCAGCTTGCCGTAGGCCACGAGCGAGCCGTTGAAGACGCCGATCGCGGCGCCGGCCACGAGGCCGGCGAGGATCGCCGGGACGATGCCCGCGCCGTGCACGAGCAGCTCGGCCGAGATGCACCCCGTCAGGCCGAGCACCGAGCCGACCGACAGGTCGATGCCCGCGGTCAGGATGACCAGCAGCTGGCCGACGGCGATGATGCCGAACACCGCCACCTGGCGCGAGAGGTTGGCGAGGTTGTCGCCGGTCAGGAACTCGTCGGAGGCGAGCGTCAGCGCTCCGAAGAGGACGAGCAAGACGATCAGGCCGCCGGCGTCACGTCCGAAGACGTCGCCGAAGGTCAGGATGCGCTCCTCGCGGCCGCCCGCCGCCGAAGCGGGCGCTCCGGCGGCCGCCGGCTCGAGGGTGGTGGCCGCGTGGCGGCCCGGGATCTTCAGGGATGGCATGTGTGTCTCTCCTCGTCAGTCCGTCGCGCTGTTCGGCGCATCGCTTGCCGCGCCGTCGGGCGCATCGCCCGCCGCGCCGTCGGGCGCACCGCTCGCCGCGCCGCTCCCGGAGCTCGCCAGGTGCAGCACGTCCTCCTCCGTCGCCCCCGCGGCGGGCAGCTCGCCCGCGACCGTCCCCTCGCGCATGACCAGCACGCGGTCGGCCAGCCCGAGCACCTCGGGCAGGTAGGACGACACGACCACCACGCCGAGCCCTTCGGCCGCGAGGTCGCCGATGACCTTGTAGATCTCGGCCTTGGCCCCGACGTCGACGCCCTTGGTCGGCTCGTCGAACATCAGGACCTTGGCCTTCGTCGCCAGCCAGCGAGCGAGCAGCACCTTCTGCTGGTTGCCGCCCGACAGCGACGAGACCGGCTGCTCCCAGCTGGCCGCGCGCAGGCGCAGGCCGCCCAGGTACTGGTCGACGATCCCGCGCTCGCGGCGCTTGTCGACGATCCAGAAGCGCGAGATCTCGTCGAGGTGCGCCAAGGAAGCGTTTTCTCGGATCGAGAGCTCGAGCAGGAGACCGAGCTGTTTGCGGTCCTCGGTGAGCAGGCCCATGCCCGCCTGCACCGCGCGCCGCGGGTCGCCCGGGCGCACCTTCTCGCCGTCCACCTCGATGTGGCCCGCGGCGACCGGGTCGGCTCCGAAGATCGCCCGCAGCAGCTCGCTGCGCCCGGAGCCGAGGAGCCCGGCAATGCCGACGATCTCGCCGGCGCGGACCTGGAAGTCGATCGGCGCCGCCGCCCCGGCCGGCAGGAGGCCGCGCACGCGCAGCCGCTGCTCGCCGATCGTGCGGTTGCTCGCCGGATAAAGCGACTCGATCTTGCGCCCGACCATCGACGCGATGAGGCCGTCGTGGTCGAACTCGGCCATCGGCTTGCAGGTGACGAGGCCGCCGTCGCGCAGGATCGTCACGCGATCGCCGATCTCGAACATCTCCTCGAGGTGATGGCTGACGTACATGATCGCGTGGCCCTCGTCGCGCAGCGCGTGGATGCGCGCCAGCAGCGCCTTGGTCTCGCTCTCCGACAGCGCCGTCGTCGGCTCGTCGAAGATGAGGACGCGCGGATCGGCGCCGAGCACCTTGGCGATCTCGACGAGCTGGCGGACGGCGAGCGACAGCGTGGCGACCTCAGTGTCCGGGTCCAGCCAGTCCAGCCCGACGCGCTCGAGCATCGCCCGCGCCTGGCGGCGCAGCTCGGCGGGGCGCGTGATGCCCCGCACGGCGGGCAGGTGGCCCATGAGCAGGTTCTCCGCCACCGACAGGTCGGGCAGCAGGCTGAGCTCCTGGTAGACGACGCCGATGCCCGCTTCGCGCGCCTGGGCGGGCGACGGGTTCCCGACGTCCTTGCCGTCGATCAGGTACTCGCCGCTGTCGCGCCGGATGGCGCCGGTGAGGATCTTGATCAGCGTGCTCTTGCCGGCTCCGTTCTCGCCGGCGAGGCACATGACCTCGCCGGCGCGGAGCTCGAGCGTAACGCCGTGCAGCGCCTTGATCGGCCCGTAGGACTTTGCGGCGTCGCGCAGCGACACCACCGGCGCCTGGACTGGCAGCGTCGGTGCCGGCGTGGGGGTGACCGTGGCACCCATGGCTACTCGGCCTTCGCGGTGGGCGGGTTGAGGAGCGGCTTGACCGCCGCCGATCCCATGTTGGACTTGTCCGCCACCACGGCGCCCGGATCGAGGTTCAGCGGCGGCTGGCTCCCGACCGCTGACATCCCGGCCTGGACGACACCCTGGTAGCCGAAGAAGTACGGGTTCTGCACGACGAGCGCGTCGATCGAGCCGTCGGTCAGCGCCGCGTTCTCCTGGGGGTCGGTGTCGAAGGCGACGACCGGGATCCGATCGGCCGCCTTGTTGTCCTTGATCGCGCGCGCCGCGCCGGTCCCCGACGTGTTGTTGTCGGCGAAGACCCCGACGAGGCCCGGGTTGGCGGTCAGCACGTCGTTGACCTGGCTGGCCGCGGTGTTGAGGTCGTTGTTGTTGTAGCGCTGCGTCGCGACGCGCAGGCCGGGGCACGCCTTCAGGCCGGCGCGGAAGCCGCCGTCGCGGTCCTTGAGCGTCTGGATGCCGGCGACGGAGGACTCGATGAGGATGTCGCCCGAGGTCTTGCCCGCCTGCTTGGCGAGGTCGCACATGCGCCTGCCCGCCTGCTCGCCGGCCTTGACGTTGTCGGTCCCGATGAAGCCCTCGGTCTCGGTGGTCACAGCCGTGTCGGCCGTGATCACCTTGATGCCGGCCTTGCGCGCTCGCTTGATCGCGCTGTTGAGCGCGTTCGACGAGTTGGAGGCCAGGACGATCGCGTCGGCCCCGCGCGAGATCGAGTTCTCGATCAGCTGGACCTGCTGGTTGATGTCGGTCTCCGACGTGGGCCCGAAGAGCCCGACCTTGAGGCCGTAGTCGCCGCCGGCCTTGCGCGCCCCGGCGAGCATCGTCTGCCAGAACGACGAGTCCGACGCCTTGATGATCACGTCGACCTTCTTGCCGGCGGCCTTCCCACCGCTGCCGCCGCCGCTCGAGCTCGACGAGTTCCCGGAGGCGCGACCCCCGACCACGCCGACCACCAGCGCGATCAGCGCGATGACGGCGACCAACGACAACGAGAACTTCAGACGGACCTTGCTCATGGAATCCGACCCTCTCTCCTCTTTGACTGACCCAACTCCCGGAGCTCCCCAGATCCGAGAGAACGTTTACAACGAGGCGGTCACTGTAGGCATGGGCAGCGCGTCTGTCAAGAGAGAACGTTTCCTTGACTTCTGTGTGTATACTTCCAACCGCCGATGAATACCGGGGAAAACAACAACACCACGCCGCAGGAAACGTTCTCTGAATCGGGCAAAGCTGGCGCCCTTGACCGCGGTAGCTCGCCGAGCGGTGACGCCGCGGCCGAACGGGCCGGCTCGCCCAGCGGAGACGCCGCGGCCGACCACGACAGCTCGCCGAGCGGCGACGCTGCGGCCAACCGCGCCGGCGAAGGCCGGCGGCCCACCATGAAGCAGGTCGCCGCCGTCGCGGGCGTCAGCCTCGCCACCGTCTCGCGGGTGGTCAACGGCGGGCCCAGCGTGCGTCCCGACCTCGCAGCCCGCGTGCACGATGCCGTCGAGCTGCTCGGCTATCGCCACAACCACACGGCCAGCTCGCTACGCCGCGCCGACCGGCTGTCGGCCAGCATCGGCCTGATCTTCGAGGACGTCGCCAACCCGTTCTTCTCGGCCGTGCACCGCGGCGTCGAGGACGTGGCACGTGCCCGCGGCGTGCTCACGCTCGCCGGCAGCTCGGACGAGCGGCCCGAGCGCGAGCGCGAGCTCGCCGAGTCGCTGAGCGCCCGTCGCGTCGACGGGCTCATCATCGCGCCGGCCGCCGCCGACCACAGCTACCTGCAGCGCGATCGCGCGGCCGGCGTGGCGCTGGTCTTCGTCGACCGGCCGGCGAGCTTCATCGATGCCGACGTCGTCCTCACCGACAACGCCGGCGGCGCCAACGCCGCCGTCTCGCACCTCATCGCCCACGGCCACCGGCGCATCGCCTTCCTCGGCGACCGCCCGGAGCTGCACACTGCCGCCGAGCGCCTGCGCGGCTATCGCGACGCCCTGGCGCGCCACGGCATCCGCGAGGAGGTCATGCTCATCCGCTCCGCCCACGACCGCCCGTACGACCTCGTCGAGGAGCTGCTGCTGGCCGAGGACCCGCCGACCGCGCTCTTCACGAGCCAGAACCTCATCACGATCGCCGCCGTCCGCGCGATCCACGACCTGCGCATGCAGCGCACCGTCGCCCACGTGGGCTTCGACGACGTGGCGCTGGCCGACGTCGTCGAGCCCGGGCTCACCGTCGTGGCCCAGGACGCCGGCGCCCTCGGACGCAGCGCGGCCGAGCTACTGTTCTCAAGGCTCGACGGCTACGACGGGCCTTCGCGCCGCGTCGTTCACCCGACGACCTTGATCCAGCGCGGGTCGGGCGAGCTGCCCCCAGGAGGCAAGCGATGACCGACGCGGGCACCGAGCCTGGCGCCACCTCGGCCGCTGCGGCGACCGCCAACTCGTTCGTCGCCGAGAACGTGATCCTGGTCGGCGGCGAGGCGCTGTTCGACCTCGTGGTCGACGGGTCCGACGACCTTCGCGGGCATCCCGGCGGCGCCGCCTTCAACACCGCACGAACGATCGGGCGCCTGCAGCAGCCTGTCGCCTATCTCGGCCGGCTGTCGACCGACCGCTTCGGCATGACGCTCGAGCGGATGCTCGCCGCCGACGGGGTTCGCCTGGACGCCGTGGTGCGCACGGAGGAGCCGACGACGCTCGCGCTCGCCGAGATCGACGACACCGGCAGCGCGCGCTACCGCTTCTACGAGCGCGCGACGTCGGCGCCCGGGCTGACGCCCGAGGCCGCGCTGGCGTCGCTGCCGCCCGTCGTCGGGATCCTGCACGTGGGCACGCTCGGCCTCACGCTCGAGCCGATGGCCACCGCGCTCGAGGCCGTGGTCGAGGAGCTCAGCGGCAAGGCGCTGGTGGCGGTCGATCCCAACATCCGGCCGTGGGTGATCGGCGACGGCGAGGGCTACCGCCGCCGCCTGCGTCGCGTCCTGGGCCACAGCGACGTCGTGAAGGTGTCCGAGGAGGACCTCGCCTGGCTCGACCCGCAGCACACTCCGGCCGCCGCGGCCCGCGCGCTGCTCGCGCTCGGTCCGAAGGTCGTCCTGCTCACGCGGGGCGCCGACGGCGCGCTCGCGGTGACCCCCGGCGGAGAGACGCCGATCCCCGCCCCCGCCGTCGCGGTCGTGGACACGATCGGCGCGGGCGATGCGTTCGGGGGCGGCTTCCTGGCCTGGTGGCGCTCGCAGGGCCTCGGGCGCGATGACCTCGCCGACACCGAGCTCGTGGCCGAGGCGGCCCGCTTCGCGACGATCGTCGCCGCGCTCACCTGCGCGCGCCCCGGCGCCTCCCCGCCGTTCCTGAACGAGCTCGACCTGCCCGGGAACGGAGGGTAGGCCGGGCACCGGACCGCGCGTGGCGGGCCAGCGGCCCGCGCGTGGCCGCGCACCGGCCCGCGCGAGCGCGACGGCGCCCGAGAGCGCCGGTACCGTGCGCTCATCGTGGCAGGCACGGTGACGGAGAGCTTCGGCTCCTACGACATCCAGCGCGAGGTCGGGCGCGGCGGGATGGGCGTCGTGTACCTGGCGACCGACCGGCGGCTCGGCCGGCGGGTCGCATTGAAGGTGATCGTGCCCGAGCTCGCTGCGGATCCGCAGTTCCGTGAGCGCTTCGAGCGCGAGGCGCGCGTCGCGGCGACGCTCGAGCACCCGCACGTCGTCCCCGTCTACGAGGCCGGCGAGCACGACGGCTCGCTGTTCATCGCGATGCGCTTCATCGACGGCCGCGACCTCGCGACCGACGTGCGCGAGCACGGGCCGCTGGCACCGCCGCGCCTTGTGCGGGTGATCGTGCAGGTCGCCGGGGCGCTCGACGCGGCGCACCGCGCCGGGGTCGTGCACCGCGACGTCAAGCCGGCCAACGTGCTGCTCACCGGCTTGCCGAGGGCCAGCCCGCAACCTCGGCGTCCATACTGACTAGCCCGCCGGCGCGAACGCCGGCAGGTCGGCCTCGAACACGCCGCGCGCGTTGGCGTAGTAGAGCTTCGTGCCGTCGACCGCGATGGCGTCGGTCACGGGCGGGAGGTCGACGGCCGCGGCCTCGATCGGGGCGTGCCGGCAGTTCGGGCCGGGCACCAGCACGCGCCTGACCCGCGCCGGCGAGGTGCCGAGGCTGCCGTGCAGCACCCAGTAGACGTAGCCGCCCGAGAGCACCGGGCTCGTGACCGTGTTGTCGTTGCGCGGATGGCCCAGGCGCTCCGTGCGCCGGTCGATGAGGCAATCGGAGCGGCCCCCGAGCCGGTGCAGCCGGATCTGGCTGCGCGCGAGCCCTCGGCTCTCGGGCCCACCGGACGAGTAGGCCACGACGCTGGCGTCCATGTCCGTGGTGCCGGGGATGTGCGACCCCAGGCGCCTGGCGTGCGTGGTGCCGGCGAACAGGCCGAAGCGCTTGCTGCCGCGCGTGTGCCCGAGGCCGACCGGATCGCGGCCGAAGGCGTACGCGCCGCCCCAGGTCGTCGGCGCCGCGGCGCTCGCCCGGCGGCTGAAGAGGCCCGGGACTCGGCGCTCGTGCCCGCTCGCGAGATCGAGCTCGTAGACCGAGCAGCGCTCGCTGAAGAGGTCGCCGCTGCAGCGCGGGTAGACGGCGACGACCGATCCGGGCGTCGTGCCGGGTCCGAGGTCGATGCCAGGGATGTTGTTGCGGAACCGGCGGATCGGCGCGTCGGACGTGACGCCGTTGCTGCGCACGACCAGCACGAAGTACGTGCGCCCCGAGTAGCCGCGGCGCAGCCATGCCTGCACGCCGCCGTAGGCGGCGATCCGTCCCGTGTCGTCGCGGGTGATCTGGACGTCGGCGCCCGCGGGTGCGGCGCACGCGGCCGCCGACGCCACCATGGCGAGCCCGGCCGCGAACCCGATGCCCCTGCGCCTCACCACCCTGCCGGCAACATACCCGCTGACGGCCGCGCCGAGCCGAGCGCCGCGACCGTGCTCAGACGCTAGGGTGGGCGCCGTGGGCCCTGCTGACGAGCAGCTCGTCGCCACGACGACCGTCGTGGTGACGGGCGAGCGCTACCGGATCGAGGGGTCGCCCGAGGACGTCGAGGCCGCCATCATCGCGGCCTCGCGTGGGTCGATCATGCAGCTCTCGTGGCACAGGGAGGCAGGGACCGGAAGGGCGATCGGGATCAACCCGGTCCACGTCGTCGCCATCGAGTCGACCGAGGCCTAGCCCGGGTGATCGCGGGCCTGCGCGCGCGCGAGCCGGTCGGCCGCGCCACGCGCGACGCGTTCGAGCTCGTCGAGCCGCTGCGGCTCCCCGTACCCCAGGTACATGCGCCGCCGGTAGCGCGCTACGCGCCACCGGGCGTGCTCGGCCGCGGCGCGCAGCTCGACCATCGCGGGCGCGGATGGCCGGTCGACGCTCATGCGGCCACGGCCAGCGGGACGTGCAGCGCGCGCGCCAGCTGGATCTGATCGAGGCCTCCGAAGTAGGCCAGCTCGACGATGCGCCGATCGCGAGGCGGCAGCGCGCCGAGCGCGGCCCACAGGGCGAGCGCCGTCGCGCGCGCCCGCGGCACGCGGTTCCCGCGCCGTGCCATCGCCATCGCCTTCGCCTTGGCCACGAGCCGCCCGGCACCGAGCCAGTCGGCCGCCCCCCACGCCGCGAAGCAGAGCGCGCCGACGGTCCCGGTGGCCGTCAGCAGCACGCCCGCGGCGGCGACCGTCGCGACGCCGTGCGTGCCGAGGATCAGCACCGTCGCGGCGGCGCCGACGCTGGGGCCGAGCGGGAGCTGGCTGATCGTGACCATCGCGATGAGCACGGCGATCGAGTCGAAGATCGAGACGGCGACGCCCGCCGACCGCAGCATCAGCCAGTTGCGCGCGATCTGCGCGAGCACGGCGACGACGACGAGGACGATCATGCGACCACGACCGTTGAGATCGCGCAGCACCGCCAGGCCCGCGAAGAGCCCGCGGCGCTTGGCCCGCGCCAGCGCGCACAGGCCCGCGCCGGCGGCGACCATCGTCGCGACGCACGCCAGCGGCACCCACCAGGGCAGGCCGAGCGGCCCGACGAGCGTGAAGGACGTCAGCGCGGCGAGGATCGCCTCGGTGGCGACGATGGGCAGCTCGGCGCCCAGCAGCGCGGGGACCCGCGGGCTCCCTTCCGGGCTCGACCGTCGCAGCGTGGCGATCCGGGCCGCGAGGCCGAGCTGGCCGTTGATCACCACGGCCACCGACCCGACGCTCGACGCCCGGTACAGGCACCGCCGCCCGACGGTCGCGCCGGTGGCCCGCACGCAGACGTGCCAGGCCTCGGTGCGCGCCAGCAGCGCCAGCAGCTGCAGCGCGGCGGCGCCCACGAGCAGCGACCAGGGGGCCGCGTGCAGCGCGGTGGTGAAGGTGTCGCTCTTGCCGGCGAGGACCGCGGCCAGGACGGCCACGGCCGCCACGGTGACGACGGCCGTCGATAGCCTGCGCGTTGTGGCGGACGGCCGTCGCAGCGCCGCGAGCGTGCTCACGGCGCTCCGCGATTGACCTCGCGCCACGCGCGCGCGGCGGCGGTGCGTCGCCGGGCCATGACCTTCGCGACCTCCGCGGCGAGGCGCTGGTGCCCGGCGCCGGGCCCGGCGGTCTCCGGCGGCGGCTCGACCGCCCGGAAGCCGACGATCTCGGTCAGCGCTCCAACGGGCTCGAGCGCGCCCTTGCAGACGGGGCAGCGCGCCGTCAGGTCCGTCGCATCGCCCGCGGCGTGCGTGCGGACCCTGCAGGCTTCGCACTTGAGATGGGGCATCGCGGCCCTTCCGCATCGACGGTCGCCGACAGCAGCCTCCCCGTCGACGACGGTCGACAATAACATGATTTCCGATACTAGAAACGCCGTTCATGTATCTGATGCCGCGCGACGCCGCCCCCACCTGGACGTTCCTCACCCGCCACGCGCAGGTGCTGCTGTGCATCGCCGACGACCCCGGCATCCGGCTGCGCGACATCGGCGACCGCGTCGGCGTCACCGAGCGCGCCGTGCACCGCATCGTCGGCGAGCTCGCCGACGGCGGGTACATCTCGCGCGAGCGCCGCGGACGGCGCAACCACTACACGGTCAGGCTCGAGCAGCCGCTGCCCGATGCGGTCGCGCGCGACCAGCGGGTCGGCGCCCTGCTCGACGTCCTCGTCAGGCGGCGCTCGGAGCCATCGCCGGGATGACCTGGCTGCCGTAGGCCTCGAGCGTCGCGTCCTGCGCGTCGTGCATCAGGTAGATGTTGAACTGGTCCACGCCGAGGCCCGCGAGCTCGCGCAGCTTGGCGATGTGATCCTCGACCGTGCCCAGCACGCAGAAGCGCTCGACGATCTCGTCGGGGACGAACTCGGTGTCCGGGTTGCCGACGCGCCCGTGGTGGGAGTAGTCGTAGCCCTCGCGCGCCTTGATGTAGTCGGTCAGGGCGCGCGGGATGTCGCCGCCCTCGCCGTAGCGCTTGACGATGTCCGCGACGTGGTTGCCGACCATGCCGCCGAACCAGCGGCACTGCTCGCGCGCGTGGGCGAGGTCGTCGCCGACGTAGGCCGGCGCCGCCACGCAGACGGTGATCGCGTCGGGGTCGCGGCCCGCCTCGGCCGCCGCCTCGCGCACCTTCTCGACGGTCCAGCGCGTGATGTCGGGGTCGGCGAGCTGCAGGATGAAGCCGTCGGCCTTGCGCCCGCAGAGGGCCAGCGCCTTGGGCCCGTAGGCGGCCATCCAGACCTCCAGGCGCCCGTCGCGCACCCATGGGATCTTCACCTCGCCGGCGGGCGTGTCGATCGCGCGACCCTCGGCGAGCTCCTTGATGATGTGCATCGCCTCCTCGGTCTGCGCGAGCGTCGTCGGCGGGCGGCCGAGCACGCGCCGCGAGGAGTCGCCGCGCCCGATGCCGCAGACGGTGCGGTTGCCGAACATGTCGTTGAGCGTCGCGAAGAGCGAGCCGGTGACGGTCGGGTCGCGCGTGGCGGGGTTGGTGACGAACGGCCCGACGATGATCCGGTCGGTGGCGGCGAGCATCTGCGAGTAGATGACGTAGGGCTCCTGCCACAGGATGTGCGAGTCGAACGTCCACGCGTACGCAAAGCCGAGGCCCTCCGCGCGCTGGGTCAGCTCGACGACGCGGCTGGCCGGCGGGTCGGTCTGGAAGGTGACGCCGAAGTCCATGCCTCAGCCCGCCCAGTCCAGGGTCCGCCGCGTCAGCTCGTGCAGGGCGCGGACCGACAGCTCGAGATCCTCCACGGGTGTGTCCTCCTCCTTGGTGTGGCTCAGGCCGCGCAGGCTCTTGACGAAGAGCATCACGGTCGGGATGACGCGCGCCATCTCGGCGGCGTCGTGCAGCGGGCCGCTCGGCAGCCGCGTCGAGGTGCCCGCGACGTCGGCGATGACCGCGTCGGCGAGGTCGATGAGGTCGGCGTCGAACGGGATCGGCTCGATCTGCCAGATGCGCTCCCACTCGACCTCGCAGCCCTCCTCGCCGGCGATCTCGCGGCTGACCTCCTGCGCGCGGGCGAGCATGTCGGCGAGCACGCCGGCGTCGAGCGAGCGCTGGTCGAGCGACAGCTCGCAGCTGCCGTTGAACGCGGTGACGATCCCCGGGCTGACCTTGACGACGCCGGTCGTCGCCCGCACGTCGTCGCGCTGGAGCGCGTCCTCGCGCCAGGCCAGCGCGCTGCGCGCCGCCGCGAGGAAGGCGTCCCGGCGCACGTCCATCGGGGTCGAGCCCGCGTGGGCGTGCAGGCCGGTGAAGCGCACCGCGTGGCGCTCGACGCCGAAGGTGCCGAGCACCGCGCCGAGCGGCAGGTCGAGGCGCTCGAGCACCGGGCCCTGCTCGATGTGCAGCTCCAGGTAGGCCGCGGCGTCGTCCAGTCGCGAGCGCGACTGCAGCGCGCTGTCGAGGTCGACGCCGTGGTCGCGTAAGGCGTCGGGCAGCGCGATCCCGTCGCGGTCGGTCAGGCCGCGGACCTCGTCCGGCTTCAGGCTGCCCGCGGTCGCGCTCGAGCCGAGCAGGCTGCGCCCGAAGCGCGCGCCTTCCTCGTCGGCCCAGTTGACGAGCTTGAGCGTCAGCGCGCGCGGCTCGGGCGCCAGCGCGCGCAGGACCTCGAGGCCGGCGACGACGTTGAGCGCGCCGTCGAGCCAGCCGCCGTTGGGGACGGAGTCCAGGTGGCCGCCGACGACCACGAAGCGATCGGACTCGCCGGGCGCCGTGGCCCAGATGTTGCCGGCCTCGTCGCTGTCGACGGTCACCCCGTCGATGCCGGCCAGCTCGGCGCGGAACCAGTCGAGCGCCGTCCTCCAGGTGTCGGTCCACGCGACGCGCTGCGCGCCGTCGTCGTCGCCGGTCAGCCGCGCGAGCTCGCGCAGCTCCGACACCGCCCTGCCGGGATCGACCTCGCTCATGCCGAGAACCTAGCGCCTGCCCGCGCGATGGACTCAGGGATCTCCCAGCTTTCGCCAAGGCTGCTCTCGACCGCCGCACCTACCTTGCCAGCATGGCTCAGCAACCCCCCTCTGACCTCGTCCGCGATCGCCTCCGGGCGCGCGCCCTCCGGGCGCGCGTCATCCGCCGCCGCGTCGTCGCCGCCGCATTGGCGACGTTCGCGCTCGCGTTCGGGACGATCTCCGCGACCGGGTACCTCGGCACCACGTCGACGAGCACCGCGTCCGAGCAGGCGAGCAGCAACGACACGACCACGACGGCGTCGACCGGCACCACGGTGTCGGACGACTCTTCGTCGGACGACTCTTCGTCGGACGATTCGTCCTCGAGCGGCACGTCCTCGAGCGGCTCGTCCTCGAGCGGCGCGACGTCCAGCGGCTCGAGCTCGACCAGCTCGTCCTCCTCGAACCAGAGCTCGGGCTCGAGCGTCACCACGAGCCAGTCGTGATGACCGGCGACCACCTCTTCTGGATCACCAGCCGCGCGGCGGGCACGCTGGCGCTGCTCTTCTCGAGCATCGCCGTGAGCGTGGGCCTGACCATGGGCAGCAAGCTGCTCAAGGGCCGCGGGCCCGACCTGCGCGTGACCCATGAGGCGCTGTCGCTGGCGACGATCGTCGCGCTGGTCGTCCACGGCGTGACCCTGCTCGGCGACAAGTTCCTGCACCCCAGCATCGCCGACATCGCGATCCCGTTCGTCAGCTCCTACATGACCCTGTGGACCTCGATGGGGATCGTCGCCGGCTGGTTGATGATCATCCTCGGGCTCTCGTTCTACGCGCGCGGCCGGATCGGCCAGCAGCGCTGGCGCAAGCTGCACCGCTTCACGGCGCTGGCGTGGCTGCTCGGCCTCTGGCACTCGCTGGGCGAGGGCACCGACGCCGGGCAGGCGTGGTTCCTCGTCGCCGTCGCCGTGGTGACGATCCCCGCGGCCGTGCTGCTCGTCGCCCGCCTTGCGGGCGCGGGGCGGCCGCTGCCGCAGGCGGTGCCGCGATGAGCGCCGGGATCGTCATCGCCGGCGGCGGCCTCGCCGCCCAGCGCTGCGCCGAGACGCTGCGCCGCAGCGGCTACGACGGCCAGCTGCGCATCATCTGCGGCGAGCCCCACGTTCCCTACGACCGCCCGCCGCTGTCGAAGGCGGTCCTCGCCGGCGCCGAGGACGGGCTCGCGTTCCGGCCGACCGCCTGGTACGAGGAGCACGGCGTCGAGCTGCTCCTCGGCCGCCACGCGATGGCGCTGGACTGCGAGCGCCGCGAGGTCACGCTGGGCGGCGGGGACGTGCTGGCCTACGAGCAGCTGCTCGTCGCCACGGGCAGCCGTCCACGCCGGCTGGCCCTGCTCGATCGCTTCGCCAACGTCCACACCCTGCGCACCCTCGACGACGCCCGCGCGCTGCGCGCCGCGCTCGCCGCCGGTGGCCGGCTCGTCATCGTCGGCGCCGGCTTCATCGGCCAGGAGGTCGCGGTGGCCGCGGCGCGCGCGGGCGTGCGAACGACCATCGTCGAGACGGCGGCCGCGCCACTGCAGGCACTGCTCGGCACCGCGGTCGGCGGCTGGTTCGCCGACCTGCACCGCTCGCACGGCGTCGAGGTGCTCCTCGACGCCGAGGTCGCCGGCGCCCACGGTGGCGAGCGCGTCGAGGCCCTGACGCTGCGCGACGGGCGCCGGCTGGCGTGCGACCACGTCCTCGTCGGCATCGGCGTCGACCCCGACGTCGCGTGGCTGGAAGGGAGTGGCCTTGTCCTCGGCCGCACGCCGGGCGTCTTCGCCGCGGGCGACGCCAGCGGCGGCGGCCACTGGGAGTCGGCGGCGCGCCAGGGCGCCGCGGCCGCCCGCGCGATGCTCGGGCTCGAGCCCGCGCGCGAGGCCCCGGCGAGCTTCTGGAGCGACCTCTACGACACGCGCGTGCACTACCTCGGTCACGCGCCGGTCGCCGACCGCACGACGGTCGACGGCGATCCCGCCGCCCGCGACTTCACCGTGACGTTCACCCGCGCGGGCGAGCCCGTCGCGGTCCTGCTCGTCGGCCGCCCGCACGAGCTTCCCCACGCGCGAGCGCTGCTCGCCGCCTGAAAGGAGAAACCGATGGCCTACACCGCCATGATCGACACCGCCGCCTGCGCCGCCCACGGCGATTGCGAGGCGATCGCGCCCGAGATCTTCGCGATCGAGGACGTCGCCGTCGTGATCGGCACGGGCCCCGACGAGCTGATGCTCGCCGCCGCGCAGGCGTGCCCGTCGGTCGCGATCGTCATCACCGACGCCGACGGGCGCCAGGTGTACCCCTAACGCACGGCCGCCGCGGGCGCCGCCCGCCGGAACGCGCGCTCCATGAAGCGCCCGCTGCCCGGCTCGGCGACGACCTCGCCGTCGCGGTAGGCCAGCGCGCCGCGGATGTAGACCTCGCTCGGCCCGCCGATCAGCGTCATGCCCTCGTAGGGCGTGTGGTCGAGGCGGTTGTGGCGGTTGGACTGCGTGGCCGTGATCGTCATGTCGGGGTCCCAGACGACGATGTCGGCGTCGTTGCCCGGGGCGATCGCGCCCTTGCGCCCGGCCATGCCGTGCACGCGCGCCTGGTTGGTCGACAGCACGGCGACGAAGAGCTGCTCGGAGATGTGACCGCCGCGCACGCCCTCCGTCCACAGCACCGCCGGGCGCTCCTCGAGGCCCGGCAGGCCGTTGGGGATCAGCGTGAAGTCGTCGCGGCCGAGCTCCTTCTGGCCGTGCCAGTTGAACGAGCAGTGGTCCGAGCCGAAGATCTGCAGGTCGCCCGCCTGCAGGCCGCGCCACAGCGCCTCGCGGTTGGACGGGTCGCGCATCGGCGGCGAGCAGACGTACTTGGCGCCCTCGAAGTCGGGGCGCTCGAGGTCCTTGTACTCGAAGACGAAGTACTGCGGGCACGTCTCGGCGTAGATCGTGCTGCCGCGCGCGTGGGCGCGGCGCACCTCCTCGAGCGCCGCGGCGCAGGAGACGTGCACGACGAGCAGCGGCGTGTCGGCGATCTCGGCCAGGCGGATCGCGCGGTTCGTCGCCTCGGCCTCGACGCGCTCGGGCCGCGTGAGCGCGTGCCAGTGCGGGTCGGTGTCGCCGCGCTCGAGGGCCTGCGCCTGGAGCTTGGCGATGACGTCGCCGTTCTCGGCGTGGACGAGCACGAGCACGCCGGCCTCGCGCGCGATCTGCATCGCCTCGAAGAGGTCCTCGTCGGCCGTGTAGAGCGGTGTGCCCTTGTAGGCCATGAAGATCTTGATCGTCGAGACGCCGAGCGACGGCAGCGACGGGATCTCCGCCTTGACCGCGTCGGTGAGGTTCGTGATGGCGACGTGCAGGCCGTAGTCGATGCGCGCCTTGCCGTCGGCCTTGCCCTGCCACGTCTCGACCGCCTCGGCCAGCGTGCCGTCGATGTCCTGCAGCGAGAAGTCGACGAGCGTCGTCGTCCCGCCGGCCACGGCGGCCGCCGTCCCGGTGTCCCAGTCGTCGGAGGTCACCGTGCCGCCGAAGGGCATGTCGAGATGCGTGTGGCCGTCGATGAAGCCGGGCATCAGCAGCGCGCCTGAGACGTCCACGACCTCCGCGCCGTTGGTCGGCAGGTCGACGCCGACCGCGGCGATCCTCTCGTCCTCGACGGCCACGTCGGCGCGGAAGCTCGCCTCCGCGGTGACGACCGTTCCTCCCACCAGCACCATGTCGCTCATGCGGCCAACGCTAGCTCCCGCGGCCGCAGGCTGCTAGTTCAACGAGCGCACGTCGGTCGCGTAGCGCACGTAGATGCCGCGGCGCTGATCGAAGCGGAAGAGGTTGTCGCGCCTGATCGCCGGCTTGAAGGTCAGGTCGCCCATGCGCGGGAACGTCTCCCTCACCTGCAGCTCCAGCCCGCGGTACTTCGACGAGCGCTCGCTCAGGCTGGCGTCGGCCGTGATGCGGCTGCCCGCGCCGGCCGGGTCGGGCAGCGTGTTCGGGCGCGTCGGGTAGCGGAAGAGCACGCGCTCCTGCGGGCAGTTGGCCTTGCGCGCGCGCCAGCGCACGACCTGGGCGTCGATGCCGGCGGCGGTCAGGCGGACGTCGAAGAAGACCTCGCGCGTGCCGCCGCGCCCGTCGGCGTCGGCGATGCGCAGGTCGTCGAGCTGGCCGCCGAGGATCACCGACACGACGCGGCGCACCGGCTTGCCGTCGCGGCAGCGGCCCTCGATGGTCACCGCGCGATCGGCGCGCTCGCTGCTGCGACAGGGCGGTTTGTGGGCCGGTCCGGAGCGCCCGACGCACTGCACGACGGCGAAGCGAACCTGCTCGCTGTGGCCGTCGCCGTCGAGGTCGGCGTGCAGCGACGTAGGCGCCGCAGCGCCGGTGGCGAGGACCGAAGCGGCGGCCAACGCGCTCAGCACGGGGCCGAACGTACCAGCCGTCACCAGTCGAACCCACCCCCGTTTGGCGGGTCTGCGGGCGGGGGTAGCGCCGCTGCGAGGCGAGAGGAGAGGAGACCGCCATGTCGCCCGACCAGGCGAGCACGCAACCGTACGGCGGCCGCTTCACGAAGGACGCCGCGCGCGACGAGCAGGCCGAGCGCCTGAGGAAGAGCCAGGTGCGCCGCGCCATGGTCGCGGGCACGGTCGGCACCTCGATCGAGTGGTACGACTTCTTCCTCTACGGCACGGCCGCGGCGCTCGTGTTCCCGAAGCTGTTCTTCCCGGGGGCAAGCGCGTATGCGGGCGCACTGGCCTCCTTTGCGACCTATGCCGTGGGCTTCGCCGCCCGTCCGATCGGCGCAGCGTTCTTCGGCCACTTCGGCGATCGCATCGGGCGCAAGGCGACGCTGATCTCGACGCTGCTGCTGATGGGCATCGCGTCGACGCTCATCGGCGTCCTGCCCGGCTACGACACGCTCGGCTTCTGGGCACCGACGCTGCTCGTCGTCCTGCGCCTCATCCAGGGCCTCGGCGTCGGCGGCGAGTGGGGCGGCTCGGTGACGCTATGCATGGAGTGGGGCAACCCGAGGCGTCGTGGCTTCATCGGCAGCTGGCCGCAGGTCGGGGTGCCGATCGGCCTGCTGCTGTCGACCGGCGCGGTGTCGCTCTTCACGCACCTCTCGGGCGCTCGGTTCGAGAGCTGGGGCTGGCGCGTGCCGTTCCTGTTCAGCATCGTGCTCGTCGGCATCGGCCTGTGGGTGCGCCTGGGCGTGCTCGAGTCGCCGCTCTTCGCGCGCGAGGTCGAGAACGACAACGTCGAGGATCTGCCGCTCATCGAGACGATCAAGCGCGAGCCGCGCGAGATCATCCTCAGCGCGCTGCTGCGCATGTCCGAGCAGGCGCCGTTCTACATCTTCACGGCGTTCGTGCTCGCCTACGGCACCGAGGACCTCGGCTTCAGCAAGGGCTTCCTGACCAACGCGGTGATGGTTGCAGCGGCGGTGTCGCTGTTCTCGGTCCCGTTCTTCGGGCACCTCTCCGACAAGATCGGACGCAAGCGGATGTACATGACGGGCGCAGCGGTGACGATGCTCATCGGCGTCCCGTACTTCCTCATGCTCGATTCGAAGGTGGGCGCGCTCGTCGTGGCGGCGATCGTGATCTCGCTGATCCCGCACGACATGCAGTACGGGCCGCAGGCCGCGCTCATCGCCGAGAGCTTCCCGACGCGAAGGCGCTACAGCGGCGCCGGGCTCGGGTACCAGCTGGCGTCCGTGTTCGCCGGCGGGCCGGCACCGCTGCTGGCCACCTGGCTGCTGCACAAGTTCGACAGCTCGACCCCGATCGGCATCTACATCGCGCTGTGCGGTGTCGTGACGCTGATCGCGACCGCGCTGCTGCCCGAGGGCGGGCGCCGCAGGGTCGCGCGCGAGTTCGAGGCGGCGCGGGCCGCGCCGGTCTCCCGGCCGGTCGTGGCGTCCGCCCCGAGCGGTTCGGCCGCGCGCGAGGCGGCTCAGGGCGTGGGCGCCTCGACGAGGTAGCCCGAGCCGAACGCTGGCCCGCGAGCAGCCGTGCACTCGCGGGCCAGCCGCACGAACGCCAGCTGGGACTTGATGTCGGCCGGGCTGACCGGGTTGTCCTTGCACCAGGTGAAGGTGCCACGACGGAAGTCGACGACGGCGACGAACGGGATGCCGAGGCGCGACGTGATCGCGCCTCGGCGGGCGCTCTGGCTGATCGCCAGGCACGAGTAGCGACCAAGCGAGCGATCGAGGGCGTCCTCGTCGGGCGTGCTCTGATCCCGCAGGAGCGTCCCGCACTCGGTGTTGCGCACGCCGCTGCCGGCCAGCTCGCCGCGCGCGATGCGACCGCGCGCGTCGGCCGTGATCGTTGCCTCGAGGCGCGCGACCATCCGGCGGCGCGCGGCGCGCCGCTCGGCGGGACTTGCATCCGCGCTCGGGAGGCGCACCCCGGAGCGGGCGTGATGAGGCGCCTGCTCGCGGGTGAGCCGCCGGCGCTCGGCGGCAACGGCCGCGGCGCGGCGCGAGCGCTGCCTGGACGCGCTGTCGCTCGCCTGCCCGCTGAAGTAGACGACCAGCACGGCGATCGCCGCCACCGCGAGGCCAGCGCCGACCGCCGCGAGCGCCAGCCGTGTCCGCCGCGAGAAGCGCGGCGGGGCGACGAAGTACGACCTGCCGCAGGCGGGGCAGTGCTCGTGACGCGTCCGCTCGCGCGCGCCGCAGTGCGGGCAGTCGCGCTCGGGGGCCTGCGGGGTGGCGGCGAAGATCGCGCGGACCTGCTCGCGCGTGCGGGCGCGCGCCGCGGCGGCGAGGTCGTCGCTCGATGGGTCATTTTGCTTGCCGATTGTCCAATATAGTTACCACATGGAAGCTGCCGGTGACCTCTCCGCCGTTGCCACGCGCGTGGCTCGCGAGGTCCGCGCACACCGCGAGGCGCGGGGCCTTTCGCTCAGCGCGACCGCTGCGCGGGCGGGCCTGTCGAAGACCATCCTCGCGACCATCGAGTCGGGCACCGGCAACCCGTCGCTGGAGACCCTCTGGCGCATCGCCCGCGCGCTCGACGTCACCGTCGGCACGCTGCTGGCCGAGGACGATCCGCTCCATACGCAGGTGATCCGGCGCGGCGACGGCGAGTGGCTCTCGTTCGAGTCGGGCGTCGAGGGCCGCCTGATCCACGTCGACGGCCGCGACCGGCGCCTGGAGACCCTCGAGATCCGATTGGAGCCGGGCAGGCTCTACCCGAGTCGCGCCCATGCGCCCGGCACCGAGGAGCTCGTCCTCTGCCTGCAGGGGACGCTCACCGTCGGCCCGGAGGGACACGAGGAGCGCCTCGACGAAGGCGATGCCCTGCACTTCGCCGCCGACGTCCCCCACAGCTACCGCTCCGAGGGCGGCTGCCTCGCCCTGTGCTCGTTCACCTACCCTGCCGTCCGAGGCCAGTGACCGACGACGCCTACAACCTACGGGCCATCGGCTGGGTCGAGTCGTCGCTCGTCGACCCGGCCACCGCTCCCAAGCAGGGCGACGAGGGCTCGCCGGAAGCGACGATCGTCTTCGACGAGGCGTTCACGGAGGCGTTCCGCGACCTCGAGCCGGGCTCGGAGGTCCTCGTGCTCACCTGGCTGCACCGCGCGGACCGCGACGTGCTGCGCGTGCACCCGCGCAGCGACCCGGCCAACCGCGTGCAGGGCGTCTTCAACACGCGCTCGCCCGATCGCCCGAACCCGATCGGCCTGCACCGGGTGCAGATCGCCGCGATCGACGGCCCGCGCTTTCGCGTGCGCAACCTCGAGGCCCTCGACGGGACCCCGGTCGTGGACGTCAAGCCGGTCCTTCACCCGCAGCTGGACCGCTAGCCGGCTACGGCCAGCGCGTGAGCTCCAGCATCGTCCACGCCGGGCGGAACCCGAGGCGCGCGTAGAGCTCCTTGGGGCGATCCTCGTCGTCGGCGGCGATCCAGAGATCCTGGACGTCGCCGGCCACCTCGATCGCCGCGCGCGTCATCGCCGTGCCGCGCCCGCCGCCGCGGTGGTCGGGGTGGACGAAGACCTGGGTGATCTCGGCTGCGTTGCCGTCGCGCTCGAGCTGGGCGAACGCGATCGGCACGCCGTTCTCGCGGACGGCCAGGACCTGCGCGCCACGGCGCAGCGCCACTTCGCGCGCGGACCCGTGGTAGCCGGACGTGTCCTGGCCGGGGAAGTCCTCCCCGTGCCAGACGGCGCGCAGGTCGTGAACGGCGTCGTAGGGGACCTCCTCGACCGGCACGGCGGGGCCGTCGGGCGCCGGCGCCTCGTGGCGCATGAAGAGCACGCGCATGGTGCGCCAGCCCTTCGCCGTGAACTCGGCGCGCAGCGGCTCGGCGGCTGCGGCGACGTCGAAGTCGAGGCGCCGGTGCTCGAGCCCCGCGAGCGCCTCGTCGGCGAAGGCGCCGAGCGCGTCGACGCTCATGCCCGGGTCGTCCTCGACGCGCACGAGGTTGAAGTCGTAGTAGCTCGGATAGCGCGTGGCCCGCACGACCGTCCCGTGCGCCCACGGCTCGATGACGTCGCACACCGCGGCGTGCGCGGAGTGGTGCCAGTCCCGCGCGCGGAGGGCGACCTCGTCCACGCCGCACAGGCTACGGTCGCGTCAGAGCGGGCGGGCGAGGATGGCGCCCGGCCAGTCGCGCACGCGGAACGATCCGACGCGCTCGAACCCGAGGCGCTCGTACTGCGCCGGCAGCGCCGCGACGCCGTCCCAGCAGTCCACGCGCAGCTGCTCGGCACCGCGCGCGCGGCCCAGCGCGACGGCGTGCGCGACGAGGCGCGCGCCGACGCCACGGCCTCGCCACGCGGCCGCGGTCAGCAGGACCTGGACGTAGAGCTCGGGCCGGTCGGCCGGCGGCACGTAGTCGTGCGCCTCGCCGAGGACGATCGCGCCCACGGGCGAGCCGTCCGCGCCCGCGAGCGCCCCGCCGGCGGCGAACCACAGGCCGCCGCTCGCGGCCCACGCCTGCGCCCGGGCGACGTTCGACGCCTTGGCCGAGAACGGCTCGCTGCCCCACTGCCCGGTCTGGCCGCGCGCCGTCAGCCACGCGACCGCGTCGTCGAACAGCGCGAGCAGCCGCGGCGCGTCGTCCGCGCCGCCGCGGTGGATCTCGAGCTCCGCCGGCGTCACGCGAGAGCTTGGGCAGGCGCGTTGCGCACGTGGGGACCGTAGCGCTCGCCGAGCAGGCCGAGCGCGAGGCCGCCGACGGCCCACGCGCCGAGGAGCATCAGCATGAGACGGCCGTGTCATCTCCCGCACGTCCCGGTTGCCCGGGCTCTGCGCCGGAGGATGCTTCGTCGCAAGCCACGGCTGTCGCCGGGTGCGAAGGGCCGCTCGCCGCGGGCGGCCCTTCGGCGTGGGTCACTCGCCGACGCGGGAGAAGCCCCGGCGGACCGAGGCTTCTCCCTGCAATCAGGTCGCTCGGATCAGCCGCAGCCCGTGTTGTTGCCGCAGCTCGAGCACGTGTAGCACGAGCCGGTGCGCTGCATCATGCCGCCGCACTGGCTACATGCCGGGCCGAGGTCGAGACCGGCGAGGCGGGCCGGGACGACGGGTGGCGTATCGGTCAGGGCGTCGGCGGCCGCGCGGGTCGTGGCGGGCTGGGTGCCGGCGACGGTCGGGACGCCGGGCGTCCCGGCCGCGGCCTCGGGCGTGGTGCCGTCCGCGGGCGCCGCGGGCGCCGCGGGCGCCGCGGGCTTGGCCGCACCGCCGTTCGTCGGCGCCGCGGTGTCGGAGCTCGTCACCGACATCGCCGCGTCCTCGGCCATCTTGCGGGCGCGGACCTCGGGCGTGAGGATGCCGAGCTCCTCCTGGGTGTCGGTGTCCAGGAAGCGCGAGGCCAGCCAGCGCATGATGTAGTCGGGCATCGACTTGGCGAACGGGATCTCCGGGTTCTGGGTGATCCCCTCCGGGTCGAAGCGCATGTAGCTGAACTTCTGCACGAGGGTCTCGAGCGGGACGCCGTACTGCAGCGCGATCGAGATCGCCGTCGCGAACGAGTTCATCATGCCGCGAAGGGTCGAGCCCTCCTTGCCGACGTCGGTGAGGAAGATCTCGCCGACGGTGCCGTCCTCGTAGACGCCCGCCGTGATGTAGCCCTCGTGACCGCCGATCGAGAACTTGTGGGTGATCGACTGGCGCTCGACGGGCATGCGCCGGCGGGCGGGGCCGATGTCGGCCTTGGCGTTGGTCGCCGCCTTGGCGACCGCGGCGTCGAGCTGCTCCTGGGTGTACATCCCCTCGACAGCCTCGGCGACGGCGTCGGCGATGACCTCGGTGTCGACTGCCTTGGACTCCTTGGCGTCGGTGCGCAGCGCCTGCGCGGTCTTGGAGCCGTCGCGGTAGATGGCCAGCGCCTTGACACCGCAGCGCCACGCCTCGATGTAGGCGTCCGCGATGTCCTCGACCGTCGCGGTCTGGGGCATGTTCACCGTCTTGGAGATCGCGCCCGAGAGGAAGGGCTGGACGGCGCCCATCATCTTGATGTGCCCCATGTGCGAGATCGCGCGCTCGCCGACGGCCACGTCGAAGACCGGCAGGTGCTCGGGGTCGAGCTCCGGCGCCCCGATGATCGTGCCGTGCTCGTTGATGTGGGCCTCGATCTGCTCGATCTGCTCGTCGGAGTAGCCGAGCGTCCGCAGCGCCATCGGGATCGTGCGGTTGACGATCGTCATCTGCCCGCCGCCGACGAGCTCCTTGAACTTCACGAGCGAGAAGTCGGGCTCGACGCCGGTGGTGTCGCAGTCCATGAGGAAGGAGATCGTCCCCGTCGGGGCGAGCACCGTCGCCTGCGCGTTGCGGTAGCCGTGGACCTCGCCGAGGTCAACGGTCTCCTCCCACGCCGTGCGCGCGGCCTCGAGCAGCGCGGTGTCCGAGCACGCGGCGTCGGGGATGGCGTACGACGCGTCGCGGTGCATCCGCATGACGTTGTTGTGCGCCTCGCGGTTCTCCTCGTAGCGCTCGTACGGCCCGATCGCCGCGGCGACCTTGGCCGACTGCGCATACCCGCGGCCCGTCATCAGCGCGGTGATGGCCGCCGCCGTGCCGCGGCCGGCGTCGGAGTCGTAGGGCATGCCGTTGGACATCAGGTAGGCGCCGAGGTTGGCGTAGCCGAGGCCGAGCTGACGAAACGCGCGCGCGTTGACCGCGATCTCCTCGGTCGGGTAGCTCGACGGCCCGACGATGATCTCCTGCGCCAGGAAGACGGTGTCGACCGTGTGCTTGAACGCATCGACGTCGAAGGTGCCGTCGCCCCGGCGGAACTTCATGAGGTTGATCGACGCGAGGTTGCACGCGGAGTTGTCGACGTGCATGTACTCGCTGCACGGATTGCTGGCGTTGATGCGGCCCGAGTTCGGCGACGTGTGCCACTGGTTGATCGTCGTGTCGTACTGGACGCCCGGATCGGCGCAGCGCCATGCCGCCTCGGCGATCTCGCGCATGAGCTCGCGCGCTGGGATCGGATCGCCGATCGGCTCGCCGGTCGTGCGGGCGATCAGGTGCCAGTCCTCGTCGTTCTCGACCGCGCGCATGAACTCGTCGCTGACGCGCACCGAGTTGTTCGCGTTCTGGTACTGGATCGAGTAGAAGCCGTCGCCGTCGATCGACATGTCGAAGCCGGCATCGCGCAGGGCCGCGGCCTTGTCCTCCTCCTTGGCCTTGCACCAGATGAACTCGCGGATGTCCGGGTGGTCGACGTCGAGGACGACCATCTTCGCCGCGCGCCGCGTGCCGCCGCCCGACTTGATCGAGCCCGCCCACGCGTCGGCGCCGCGCATGAAGGAGACCGGGCCGGACGCGGTGCCGCCCTTGCTCAGCGGCTCCATCGAACCACGGATCTTCGAGAGGTTGATCCCCGAGCCCGAGCCGCCGCGGAAGATCAGGCCCTCCTTCGTGTTCCAGTCGAGGATCGACTCCATCGAGTCGTCGACCGAGAGGATGAAGCAGGCCGACATCTGGTTCTTGGGGCTGTCCTCGGGATGCCAGCCGCAGTTGAACCAGACCGGGCTGTTGAAGGCCGCCATCTGGTGGAGCAGGATGAAGGTGAGCTCGGCCTCGAAGGCATCGCCGTCCTCGGCTGTGGCGAAGTAGCCGCGCGCCCGGCCCCAGTCGGCGATCGTGCCGGCTACGCGGCCGATCATCTGCTTGACCGAGCGCTCGCGGGCGGGCGTGCCGAGCTGCCCGCGGAAGTACTTCTGGGCGACGATGTTCGTCGCGTTCTGCGACCACGTGCTCGGGAACTCGACGTCGGCCTGCTCGAACGCGACCTTGTCGCCGTGGCCGATGTGGGCATCGCGCAGCTCCCACTCGACCGTGTCGAACGGATGGACCCCGGGCGTCGTGAAACGACGACGGATCGACAGCGCCTGATTGGCGTGGACGTCCTGTGCGAGTGCCGTCTGCGGGGTGAATTCCATTCGAAAAGCTCCTCTTCTGCCGCGCGATTCCCGGTGTTTGCGGCGTCCGTTCGGGGGGTTGTGACGGACCCTGGATCATCCGCTGACGGGCGGACGGAACGCCGGCGCGAAACAGGCTGGAGTGCTCCCTCCTAGGGTACTGCCGCCCGCGGCGCGGGTAGCTTTGCGCCATGTCCCGGCGGGCCGTCGCCTTGCTGTGCCTGGTCGCGCTGAGCGCCGCGGTCGGCTGCGGCGGTGGCGACAGCGAGAGCGACCACGCGCGCAAGGCCGCCGAGACCTACGTCCACGACCTCGGCGCCCGCGACGGCGACGCCGTCTGCGCGGACATGACCAAGGCGCTGCAGAAGCAGTTCACCGAGACCGTCGTGCGCGCCAACCCCGAGGTCAGCGGCCAGACGTGCGGCCAGATCATGACCCAGGCATTGCGCTCGATCCCCTACGACCAGCTCAAGCAGTTCTCCACCGCGAAGATCGAGGACGTCAAGGTCGATGGGACCGGCGGCTCCTTCGTCTACCGCCTGCGCGACCTGAAGGTCGACGGCAAGGTGGCCCAGGAGAGCGGCGCGTGGAAGGTCTCGTGCTGCGTACCGGGGCAGGAGGGGTAGGCGGTCATCCGCGCGTAGCTTGCGGCGCTGTGCTGCCAGGGCACCGAGGGGGAGAAGCCGCTGGCGTGGCGGCGACGCCGCGTCGTGGCCGTTCGCGAGCGGCGCGCTGTGCGTGTTTCACAACACTTTCGGCTGGCCCGGCGCGGCCGTCCTCGCGAACTGTGCTGGGTTGGTGGCGCCATACGCCCTCTATCCAGGACAGTTCGTTTGAGCGGTCCGCGAGGTGTTGCCGAACACGGGCGCCCGGCGCCCAAACGCGGGCGCCACTGCGTAGACACCGCGCACGGGACGCACGCGGTCGCCGGCGCGGCGGATGGGCCCGTCGCCCTCAGTGCCCTGGCCGCACGGCACCGCCACGGCCGCGCGGAGAAGCGGCGGACCTAGTCCGACGCCAGCCGCGACCACACCGCAGCGTCGATGCGCGTGTCGCCCTTCAGGTGGACCGAGCGCATGACGCCCTCGCGGACGTAGCCGCAGCGCTCGGCGACGCGCTCGGACGCCGCGTTGGCGACGTCGATGATCAGCGCGATCCGCAGCGCGCCCGCCTCGTCGAAGGCCCACCGCGTGAGCAGCGCGAGGATCCGCGTCGCGGCGCCGCGACCGCGGGCGCCCGGCGCGACGATGTAGCCGAGCTCGAGCTCGCGGCCCTCGCGGTCGATCTGCGGCGCGAGCGCGAGCCCCACGAATGCCCCGTCGGCGTCCACCGCCGCGAACGCCTCGCGGGTGCCGTCGCGCCGGCCCTCCTCGTAGCGCTCGAGCCACCAGCGCGGGAAGTCGTCCGTCACGGGCTCCGGCACGCGCGTGAAGCGCAGCGAGTCGGCGTCGTCGAGCATCGCGGCGACCGCGTCGAGGTGCTCCTCGCCGAGGGGCACCAGGCGCAGCCCGTCTATCGACCCAGCCTCAGCCAATCGGTGAACTCCGCCCACGCGGCGCTGGCGCGCCAGCCGGCCTCGGCGGTCGCGTGGCGCCAGCGCGCGAGCCACGGCGGCTCCCACGCCCACCAGCGCGCCAAGCCCCACAACGCGAGCGCAGCGAGCAGGATCGCGCCGGCGACGACGAGCCCGAGGGGGACGTCGCGGCCGTTGTCGGCGGCAGGCTGGGCCTGCGTCGTCGAAGGGGAGGCGGGCGCGGTGCTCGGCGTGGCGGGCGCGGTCAGCGGCGACGCTCCGGTTGTCGACGGCTCCTGGGCGAGCGCGCCGGCGGGCGCCGCGACCGCGAGCGCGGCCGCGCACGCGAGGACGATCGTTCCCCTGCGTCCGGGCATCGCGGGCGATGCTAGCGCGGCCCGCTCAGCGTCCAGCCGAAGTAGACCTCGATCGTCCGGATCTTGTCGCCCTCGAAACCGAGGATCTCGGTGTTGCGAAAGCGCTCGCCGTCGGCGTTCACGCTTTCATAGGTCACGAGCACGTCGTCGCCGATCTCGACGAGGCGCTTGAACTCGAACGGCCGCCCGTGGCCGCTGTGCGGCCAGCAGCGCTCGAAGTAACCGGGGCGGTCGAGCCGGGGGTCGGGAGGGCTGGAGAACGTGAGGTCGTCGGCGAACAGCTCCTCGATGGCCTGCCGGTCGCCCGCGGAGAAGGCCTCGTAGGAAGCGCGGGCACAAGCGATGCGGTCAACGGATGGCATGTGGTCTCCTTCGCAAGATCGTGTTGCACGTAGCGACCCGGCGACGCCGCGAGACTCATCGCAGATCGGCCAGCGCCGCGATCGCGGCGGCGAGGACCGCCTCAGGCGGCGCACCCGCGTCGAGGACGCGGAACCGCCCCGGCTCCGCCGCCGCCAGCTCGTCATAGGCCGCGGCGATCGCCTCGAAGAACGCGCCGTCCTCGCGCTCCAGGCGGTCGGGCGCCTCGCCGCGCACGTCCCGGCGCGCCCCCCGCGTCGCCGCGTCGGCGCGCAGCAGCAGCGTGCGATCGGGCGTCAGGCCGCGCGTGCCGAACGCATTCAGGGAGCGCACGGCCTCGACGCCCAGCCCGCGCCCCGCGCCCTGGTAGGCCAGCGACGAGTCGACGAAGCGATCGAGCAGCACCCACGTCCCCGCCGCCAGCGCCGGCTCGACGCGCTCGGCGACCAGCTGCGCGCGCGCCGCCGCGTACAGCAGCGCCTCGGCGCGGGGATCGACGTGCAGCGCCGGGTCCTTGACCAGCGCGCGGATCCGCTCGGACAGCTCCACGCCGCCCGGCTCGCGCAGCAGCAGCGCATCGGGCAGCGCCGCCACCAGCCCGTCGGCCAGCGTCGTCTTGCCCGCCCCGTCGAGGCCCTCGATGGTGATGAGCCGCCCGCGCATGGCCGTAGCCTTCCAGGTGTGCTCCCCGGCACCGAACGCCACCCCCACGCCCGCGCCGTCCTCGGCGGCGCGCTGCCGCCCGACGGCCGGCCCAGCCACGCCTACCTCTTCCACGGCCCCGCCGGCTCGGGCAAGGCGACCGTCGCGCGTGCCTTCGCGGCCGCGCTGCTGAGCGACGGCGCCACCGACCCCGACTCGGCCAGACAGCGCGTGGAGCACGGCGTCCATCCGGACCTGACGTGGGTCACCCCGAGCGGCGCGGCCGAGATGCTCGTCTCCGACATCGACGAGCCGGTGGTCGCCGCGGCCGCTCGCACGCCGTTCGAGGCGCGCCGGCGCGTGTTCGTCATCGAGCGCGCCGAGACGATGAACGACCAGGCCGCCAACCGCATGCTCAAGACGCTCGAGGAGCCCGCGGCCTTCGCCCACCTCGTGCTGCTCACCGACCGGCCGGGCGAGATCCTCCCCACGATCGCCTCGCGCTGCCAGCACGTGCGCTTCGACGCGCCCTCGGCCGACGAGATCGCGCGACGCCTCAGAGGCATCGACGAGACCACCGCCCAGGCCTGCGCACGCCTCGGCCTCGGCGACGCCGAGCGGGCGTCGAGACTCGCCTTCGGCGACGGGCCCAAGCTGCGCGCCGGCGCCGAGGCCTACGCCCGCGGCGCGCTGCACGGCGACCTCGCCAAGCGCCCCTGGCTCGAGGTCCTGACACGAGCCAAGGCCCTCGGCGACGAGGCGCACGCCGCCGTCGAGGCGCGCATCGCCGACGAGCTCGAGTACCTCCCCGCGCGCGACCGCAAGCGCGCCGAGCGCGAAGGCACCGAGGCGGCCCGGCGCGCGGCCCGCCGCGCGCGCTCCGGCGCGCTGGACCAGGCGCTGCAGCTCGCCGGCCTGTGGTTTCGCGACGTCGCCGCCGTCGCCGACGAGGCGCCCGAGGTCGTCTACGCCGTCGACCGTCTCGACACGCTCCAGGCCGACGCAGCCGCAGCCGACCCCGATCGCCTGCGCACCGCCGTCGAGCTCGTCGACCAGGCCCGCGCGATGCTGATCGTCAACCCGACCGAGGAGCTGCTGCTGGAGGCGCTGGCGTATCGCCTGGAGCGGGAGCTGCGGCGCTAGCCAGCAGCTTGGGGTCGAGCTTGTCGACGATGCTCAGGAAGGCGTCGACCACGGCCGGGTCGAAGTGGTGGCCGCGCTCGCGGCGCAGCTCGTCGAGCGCCTCCTCGTAGGGCCAGGGCTCCTTGTAGGGCCGCTGGGAGAGCAGCGCGTCGAAGACGTCGCACACCGCGCAGATGCGCCCCGGCAGCGGGATCGCCTCGCCCGCCAGGCCCTGCGGGTAGCCGCCGCCGTCCCAGCGCTCGTGGTGGGTCAGCGCGATCTGCTCGGCCATCCGCATGACCGGCGACGTCGACCCCGAGACGATCTCGGCGCCGACCGTCGTGTGGCGGCGCATCAGCTCGCGATCCTCGTCGGACAGCGCCCCGGGCCGCAGTAGGACCGCGTCGGGCACGCCGATCTTGCCGACGTCATGCAGCAGGCTGGCGTTGCGCAGCGTCTCGGCCTCGGTCGGCGTCATCCCCATCGCCAGCCCCACGCGCTCGCACATGCGGCTGATGCGCTCCAGGTGCATGCCGGTCTCCTGGTCGCGCGACTCGGTCGCGTGCGCCAGGCGGTGGATGACCTCCAGCTGCGTCCTGCGCAGCTCGGCCGTGCGCTCGCGCACCGCCTCCTCGAGCTCGACGTTGCGGCGCGTCACGCGGAAGCGCTGGCGGCGCTCGGCGACGTAGCCGGCCGAGATCGTGCTGACGGTGCCCAGCGACAGCGCGAACAGCGGCGTGGCCACCGGCAGAATCCGCCCGTGCTCGAAGACGTACTGGGCCAGGACCAGGAACGCCGCGGCGACCAGCGGCGCGATGACCGCGGCGGCCAGCGCGCGCGTGCGCAGGCAGATGAGCGCGGGCAGGAAGCCCAGCCCGAGGACGATGAGCAGGCCGGCCCACGTCGGCGTGCCGTGGAGCGGCATGCCGCGCAGCACCGTGTCGATCGCGTTGGCCTCGATCTCGGGGCCCGACATGAGCCGATCGCTGGTCGGCGTGGGATGCACGTCCTGCAGCGTCGGCGACGCGGCGCCGACGACGACGATCCGCCCGCGCACGCGCGCGGGGTCGACCTTCCCATCGATCAGGTCCGAGAACGAGACGGTGTCGATCGTCCCCGGTGGCCCGTGGAAGTCGATCCACGCGCCGTGCTGGCCGAAGTGCGAGCGCTCGGGCGGGCGGCCGAGCTTGCGAGCGACGACCGTCGCCAGCGTGGGCAGCCCGCCGTGCTCGTACTCGACGCGCTGAAGGACGCTCCCGCGGCCCTCGGGCAGGTTGCTCGCGCCCGCCTGCGCGCCGATCGCGCGCAGCGTGTCGGCCCCGCCGAGGACGTTGGTGCGCCCGTGCTCGTCGGTCTCCGCCGTGGCCAGCACGACGTCGTGGGCGCGATCGATGGCATCGATCAGCGCGTTGTCGTCGCGCGCGGTGGTCTGCTCGGTGAACTGGACGTCGTAGACGATCACGCGCGCGCCGTCGCGCGTCAGGCGGTCGATCGCCTGCGCGTGGTAGCGGCGCGGGAACGGCCAGTGCAGGCGGCTGTCGGCGAACGTCTTGTCGTCGACGGCGACCACGAGCAGGTTGGGCGCGGGCTGCGTGCCGCGGCGCTCGAAGCGCTGGACGATCGAGCCCTGCTCCAGGCCCGGCAGCAGGCTCACGAGGTCGGCGATGCCCGCCGCGCCCGCCGCCACCACACCCGCCAGGATCACGGCGACGGCCCGGCTGCGCCTGCGCCCGGCGCGCATCGCGCTAGTCCTTCGCGAGGTAGCTGTGGCCGGCGTGCACGATCACGCGCACGCGACGGTTCTTGTCGTACACCGACACGCTGCCCTTGCTGACGCGCGTCAGCGTGCCGTCGCAGCGATCCTCGACGAACCACGCCGTCCCGCGCACGGTCGCCACGCTGCTGCCGCCGCGCGTGCGGAAGTTGCCGTGGTCGTCGTGGCCCCACAGGCGCCGCGGCGGCTTGCGCTTCTTCTTCTTCTTCGTGGCCGCGGCATGGGCCCGCGAGCGCGGGCACGCCGGCGGCGCGCCGCGCAGCGCGAGCTCGGTCAGGCCGCTCGGGAGCTGGCGTACGTCGAACAGGCCGCCGTGGAAGATGCCCGCCTGCGTGCCGCCGCCCGGAAGCGCGCTGCGCAGCGTGATGCTGCCGTCGCGCGTGTCGAGGATCGACCCGACCGGGATCGATGACAGCTCGGAGACCGCCACGTAGCCGGCCGCCCCCGGGACCTTGACCTTGACCGACCCGGCGCGCACGTCGACGTTGACGCTCTCGCCCAGCACGGGCGGGCCGGCCGGGGTCAGCGAGAAGGTGGTGCTCGGCTGCTGCGCCGGCGCGGTGGGGGCCGGCGGCGCGGGTGCCGGGATGGGCGCGGCCAGCGTCGTGAAGGTCACGTCGTCGCCGCGCGCGAAGCCGTGGTGGCTGAAGGCGAGCAGGCGCACGTGGTAGGTCGTCGCCGCGGTGAGCCCCTCGATGCGCGCGCTGACCGCGACCGGCGCGGTGCCGTCGCCGGCCGAGGCGATCGGCGTGTGGGCGTCGTAGCGGGTCGTGCCGTAGACGAACGCGTAGCGCGTGTCGTGCCCGTTGGGCGTCACGACGCCGTTGAGCGTCGCGGCGTCGGAGCCGACCTCGGTGGCCGCCTGCGTGACCGCAGCAGGGCGATCGTGGGCAGCCGCGATCGGCGTCGCGAGCGCGGGTCCGCAGGCGACGAGCGGTGCGAGGAACGCGAAGAGCCGTAGCGGACTCACCATCGGACGTCGCGGCGAGGCTAGTGGATGCCCGGCGGCCCTGCCACCGGTATGGCGTCTACGTTCACATTGCTCAGTAACGCACGACGCGCACGTTCCTTGCCCCCGGCAGGCGCAGGCGCACGACACCGTGGCGCCCGCGCACTCGCAGGTGGATGGCCCTGCAGCGGCGCAACGTGCGCCCGCGGACGGTGCCGGGACGCGGCGATCGGACGAGCAGATAGGTGCGCCCGCCGCGCTTGCGCTGCACCGCCACGCGCGTGTGGCAGCGGCGCGACGCGCTCGCCGCGCCCGCGCTGGCGATCGCGCTGGCCGCGGTCCCGCCGGGCTGCGTGAAGACGTCGCCACCGAACGGCCGCAGCCCCGCCTGCGCCGCGTAGCCGAGGTGCCCGAGGCCGAACAGGTCCTCGATCGTGCGCAGCAGCGCGTAGTGGTTGTAGGTCTGCTCGCTGCGCGTCCCCGGCGCGACGAACGGCGAGACGACGATCGTCCCGGTGCGCCCGCCGCCCGGTCCGGTGACGCCGGGCGCCGGCGTGTTGACGCCCATCGGCTCGTCGCAGCACGCGTCGGAGTCCTCGAAGTTGGCCTCGTCCCAGGTGACGACGAGCAGCCCGTCGGCCCGGAACGCCGGCGAGGCGAGGATCGCCGGCACCCACGCCTTCAGGAACTCGTCGGCCGAGCGCAGGCCGCCCGGCCGCCCGTCGACGCATGGCTCGTCGTGGCCGTCCTCGCACAGGTCGGGCGTGATGAAGCTCAGGTTCGGCGTCGTCGCGGCGCTGGCGAGGTCGCCGGGCAGCGCGCGCAGGTCGACCACGCCGCGCTGGCAGCGCGCGCCGTCGTCGATGATCGAGTGGAAGTACACGAACGGGTCGTGGCGCACCGCGTACTGGTCGCCGACGCGCGCGCGCTCGGTGTCGTCGGGCATGCCGATCGCCGGGTGGCGGCATGGCGTCGTCATCGACTGCATGTAGCCGCGCCACGTCAGGCCGCGCACGTCGAGCTGGTCGGCGAGCGTGGGCACGCCCTTGGGGTACACGCAGCCCTGGCCGAGCGCCTGGCCGTCGCCGACGAGCGTGCCCGGCACCACGTCGACGAAGACCGGGCAGTCGCCCTGCGTCGTCGGGTTGGGCGCCTGCCCGGAGATCATCGAGACGTAGTTGCCCAGGCTCTGGTGCGAGGTGCCGAAGTACTGCGTCAGCAGGGCGCCGCGGGCGGTCAGCTGGGTCGCCAGGTACGGCGCGACGGAGTGCGGGCCGAAGGACTCGTCGAAGTCCTTGTTCTCCAGCACGATCACGAACACGTGGCGCACCGGCGGCAGGGCGGCCGGCGCCGCCGTCGGCACGGCGAGGCCCAGCAGCAGACTGGCGAGCAACAGCGCGCGGCGCATCCCGGCCGCGCAATGTAGAGATCAGGCGGCGGCGGTGCGCCGGCTCTTCACAAGCGCCTCGTGCGGCGCCAGCAGCAGCGGATCGAGATCGTCGACGAGCGTCAGGAACGCGTCGACGACCTCCGGATCGAAGTGCGATCCGCGCGAGCGGCGCAGCTCCTCCAGCGCATCCTCCAGCGGCCACGGCTCCTTGTAGGGCCGGCGCGAGAGCAGCGCGTCGAAGACGTCGCACACCGCGCAGATGCGCCCGACGAGCGGGATAGCCTCGCCGCCCAGCCCCTGCGGGTAGCCGCTGCCGTCCCAGCGCTCGTGGTGGGTCAGCGCGATCTGCTCGGCCATGCGCATGATCGGGGCGCGCGAGCCCGCGAGCATGTCGGCGCCGGCCGTCGTGTGGCGGCGCATGACGACCCATTCCTCGTCGGTCAGCTTGCCGGGCTTGGTCAGGATCGCGTCGGGCACGGCGATCTTGCCGACGTCGTGCAGCAGGCTGGCGTAGCGCAGCGTGATCGCCTCGTCAGCCGACAGCCCCAGCGCGAGGCCGAGCTGCTCGCAGAGGCGGCCGATGCGCTCGAGGTGCAGGCCCGTCTCCTCGTCGCGCGCATCGGTCGCGGCGGCGAGGCGGCGGATGATCTCCAGCTGCGTGTCGTGCAGCTCGGAGGTGCGCTCGCGCACGGCCTCGTCGAGCGCCTCGTTGCGCTCGGCCAGGTTGCGACGGCGCTTGTGCTCGGCGGCGTACCCGGCGGCGATCGTGACGACGGTGCCGATCGCCAGCGCGAACAGCGGAGCGGCGACGGGCAGCACGCGGCCGTGGTCGAAGGCGAACTGCGCGATCGCGATCCACGCGACGGCGACGGCGGGCGCGGTGAGCGCCGCCAGCAGCGCGCGCAGCCGCAGGCTCGCGACGGCCGGCAGCAGGCCGAGCATGGCGACCGTCAGCAGCCCCAGCCACGACGGCACGTCGCGCAGCGGCAGGCCGTGCGTGGCGGTGTAGATCGCGTTTGCCTCGATCTCGGGACCGGACATCAGCCGGCCCCGTGCGGTCGGCGTCGGATGGACGTCCTGCAGCGTGGGCGCCGACGCGCCGACGACGACGATCCGCCCGCGCACGCGCGCGGGGTCCACCCGGCCGGTCACGAGGTCGGAGAACGAGACGGTGTCGATCGTCCCCGGCGGGCCGCGGAAGTCGATCCACGTGCACCCGTGCTCGTTGAAGCCGCTCGCCGGCAGGGCGTGGCCGGCGAGCCGCGCAGCGGCGACCGCGAGCGTCTCGATGCCGCCCGCGGTGCGGTCGAAGCGCTGCAGCACGCCACCGGGACCCGAGGGCATGTTGCTCGCGCCGGCGACCGCGCCGAGGCGCTTGAGGTTGTCGTCGCCGCCGAGCACGTTCGTGCGCCCGCGCTCGTCGGTCTCGGCGGTCGCCAGGACCACGTTGTGCGCGCGCCCGACGGCGTCGATCAGCGCGTTGTCCTCGCGCGGCGTCGTCTGCTCGGTGAACTGGACGTCGTAGACGATCGCCTTGGCGCCGTCCTGCGTCAGGCGGTCGATGGCCTGTGCGTGGCGCGAACGTGGGAACGGCCACTGCAGGCCGAGGTCGTCGAAGCTCTTGTCGTCGATGGCCACGACGAGCACGCCCGGCGCCGGCTGCTTGCCGCGGTGCTGGAAGCGAGCGGAGATCGAGTCCTGCTCGAGGCCGGGCAGCAGCCGCGCGAACTCGACGGCGCCGCCCGCGCCCATCGCGACCACTGCCACGACGAACGCGGCGACGAGACGGGCGCGCATCGGCTAGCGCCCCTTGGCCAGGTACCGATGGCCGGCGTGGACGATGACCGTGCGATGGCGATGCAGGTCGCGGACGGCGACGCTGCCCGCCGTGACGCGCGTGAGCGTCCCGTCGCAGCGATCGGACACGTACCACGTCGTCCCGCGCACGGTGATGACGGCATTGCTCGCGCGCGTGCGGAACCGGCCGTGGCTATCGTGGCCCCACAGCGAGCGGGGCGGGCGCTTGGCGACCGTGGCGGCGGCGCGCGCGCCGCCCGCCGGGCAGGTCGGGAGCGGGCCGCGCAGCACGAGCTCGGTCACGCCACGCGCGCCGACGGGCTGGCGGACCTGGAAGAGGCCGCCGTGGAAGCTGCCGGTCTGCGTGGAGCCGTCGGGAAGCTGCGTGGTCAGGTCGACGCTGCCGCGGCGGGTGTCGACGATCGAGCCGACGGGGACCGACGCGGTGGCCTGCAGCGCGATGGCGCGCGATGCGCCGGGCAGGCGGACCGTGACGCTGCCACCCGACGAGGCGACGCCGACGCTGTGGCCGAGCTCCGGCGTGGCGGCGGGCGGCAGCGACGGCCTCGTCGCCTGGGGCGCCGACGGCGCGGAGCCGTTCTCCTGCGCGGCGCCAGGGGCGGCTGGCGTCGTGAACGTCATGTCGTCGCCCTGAGCGACCTGGTCGCCCTGCGAGGCGACGACCCGCACGTGATAGGCCGTGCCCGGGGCCAGCCCGCCGATGCCGCGCGCGACCGCCACCGCCGCCTGCTGCTGGCCGGTGTTGGCGGGCTGCGTGACGATGCCGTAGGCGGTCGTCGTGCCGTACTCGAACCAGTAGGTCGTCTGCGCGCCGCCCGGATCGACGGTGCCGTGCAGGACGGCCGACGCCGTCGTCACGTTGGTGGGCGCCTCGGTCGTGGCGGTCAGCCCGCCATCGGCGATGGCGACCGCCGAGCCGAGCGATGCGGTGACGAGGACTGCGACGAGGATGCGAGCGCGCATCTAACGCCCCTTTGCGAGGTAGCTGTGACCGGCGCGCACGAGGACCGTGCGATCGGCCTTCAGGTCGCGGACCGAGACGCTGCCCTTGGTCACGCGCGTCAGCGTGCCGTCGCAGCGATCGGACACGTACCACGTCGTCCCGCGCACGGTGATGACGGCATTGCTGGCGCGCGTGCGGAACCGGCCGTGGTCGTCGTGGCCCCACAGCGAGCGCGGCGGGCGCTTGGTCGCGGCAGCGGCCGCGCGCGCGCCGCCGGCGGGACACATGGGCAGTCGCCCGCGCAGGACGAGCTCGGTCATGCCGCCGGTGCCGGCGCGCTGGCGGACCTCGAACACGCCGCCGTGGAAGGTGCCCGTTTGCGTGGTGCCGTCGGGAAGCTCGGTCGTGAGCGCCACCGTGCCATCGCGGGTGTCGACGACCGAGCCGACCGGCACCGAAGCGACGTCGCGCAGGGCGGCCGGGGCGGCGGCGCCCGGGATCCGTACGACGACCTGGCCGCTGGTCGCAGCGAGGGTGGCGCTGTGGCCGAGCTCGGGCGTCACGGCAGGCGGCAGCGACGGCGCGGCGATCTGTGGCGTCGGCTCCGTGGCGCCAGGCGCCGCCGGCGCGAGGCCTTCGACCGCTGCGGCAGCGGTCGTGAACGTGACGTCCGCGCCCTTGAGGAGCGACTTGTCGACCTGCGCGACGACGCGCGCGTGATACGCAGTGCCGGGTTGCAGGCCGGTAGCGGACGCGCTCACGGGGACCGCCATCTTGCCCTTCGCCATGCTCGTCGGTGACGTCGCCGTCCCGTACGCGGTCGTCGTCCCGAGCTCGAACCAGTAGGTGGTCGGCTTGTCGTCGGGGTTGACGCGGCCCTGCAGCGTCACCGACGTCACCGCAACGTCCGTGGCGGGCTGCGTCTGCGCCGATGGCGCAGCCAGCGCTGCGGCAGGGGAGGCGAGGCAGGCGAGGGCGCACGCCGCGACGACGATGGGCGCGCGCACCGGGCCTAACGCCCCTTCGCGAGGTAGCTGTGTCCGGCGCGCACGAGGACGGTGCGGTCGGCCTTGAGGTCGCGCACCGAGACGCTGCCCTTCGTCACGCGCGTCAGCGTGCCGTCGCAGCGATCGGCGACGTACCACTGCGTGCCGCGCACGGTGGCGACGCTGTTGCTGGCACGGGTGCGGAAGCGCCCGTGGTCGTCGCGGCCCCACAGCGCGCGCGGCGGGCGCTTGGTCGCGGCGGCCGCGACGCGCGCACCGGCGGCGGGGCACGTGGGCAGCGCGCCGCGCAGGACGAGCTCGGTCATCCCGCGCCCGCCGGCGGGCTGGCGCACCTCGAAGAGGCCGCCGTGGAAGGTGCCGGTCTGCGTGGTGCCGCCCGGCAGCTCGGTCTTCAGCTGCACGCTGCCGCGCCGCGTGTCGAGGATCGCGCCGACGGGCACCGAGGCCGCGGCGGTCAGCGCGACGGGGCGCGACGCGCCCGGGACGCGCACGAGCACCGTGCCGTGGCCGGCGGCGACGCCGACGCTGTGGCCGAGCTCGGGCGGCGCGGGAGGCGCGAGCGCCGAGTCGCCGGCGCCGCTGCTCGCGTCGTCGCCGGGCATGTCCACCGGGGCCTTGGCCGCCGGGATCGGCGACGCGGCGGGCACGTCCTCGGTGGTGAAGGTCATGTCGGCGCCGTACGACACGCCGTGCTCGTTGGAGGCCGCGAAGCGGACGTGGTACGTCGTGGCCTTGGCCAGCCCGCCGACGCCCTGCTGGACGTCGAGGTGGCTCTTCTTCGTCGTTCTCTGCGCCGTGGTGGTGCCGTACGCGGTGGTGGGCCCGAGCTCGAACCAGTAGGTGTCGGTGTGCCCGCCGTCGTCGTCGACGCTCCCCTGGAGGAGCGCCGCGGCGGGCGTCACGTCGGCCGGCGCCTGCGTCGCGACCGTCGGCGGGTCGGCGCTGGAATCCGCAGCGGCGATCGGCGCCGCGCACGCGGCGGCCACGACCGCGAGGACAGGCAGCAGGACCGTGTAAGGCTTCCGCACAAGGGTTGGATCGGGCGGTTGCAGCCGGCCCTTGAGCGGCCTAGACGAACAGCCGAGCGGTGCGCCGCTAACGTCAATCGGATGGATCCGGCCCCGAGCGTGCGGCCCCGCGGCCGTCCGGCGGCCGCCAGTCGCGAGGACGTGCTCGCGACGGCGATGGAGCGCTACCTGCGCGGTCAGCGCATCGACGTGCTGGCCATCGCGGCGGCGCTGGGGCTCGGGCGCGCGACGATCTACCGCTGGTTCGGCTCGCGCGAGGGGCTCATCGGCGCGGTCCTCGTGCGCGCGGCCGAGCCGCTGCTCGAAGATGCCCGAGCGCACGCGCGGGGCCGCGGCGCCCCGGCGCTGCTGGACACCTTCGATCGCTTCAACCGCAGCCTCGCCGACGCGCCGGCGCTGCGGCGCTTCGTCGAGGCCGAGCGCGACGCGGCGCTGCGCATCATCACGTCGGGCGCCGGCGTCGTGCAGCCGCGGATCGTCGCGCTGATCGCCGAGGTCATCGACGACGAGGTCCGCGCCGGCCACTACGAGCCGGCTGTCGAGATCGACACGCTCGCCTACGCGATCGTCAAGCTCGCCGAGGCCTTCCTGTTCAGCGACGCGGTGGCCGGGATGCGCGGCGACGTCGAGCGCCTGCGCGCGGTCGAGGCGGCGCTGCTAGGTGTCCGGTGATCGCGCGATCGCCACGTACGAGTACTCGCCCGGGTAGCCGTCGTCGTCGCTGAGCGCCGGGCAGCCGGCGCGCAGGTCCTCGCAGTCGGCGCCGGCGATGTCCAGGCGCGACGGGTAGTAGAACGAGAACGCGTTGCCGTCGTGGCCGGGGTCGATCGCGGCCTCGGCGCCGTCGTGGCGCCAGCGGTTGGTCAGCAGCCGCCGGTCGGCCGTCGGGTCGCCCTTGACGTACTTGTCGAACCACGCCGTCGTGTACCAGGCGGTCAGGTCCGGGCCGCGCAGGCTGGCGCCGAAGGCGTGGTTGGGGATGAACGAGAAGTCCAGGTGCGAGCCGCCGCGGATGATGATCTCGCCGGTGTCGACGCCGGCGTCGCTGTAGAGGTGCGACTCCGTGGACTTCGCCCCCGGATCGGGCTGTGACGTGTTGGGCGTCGGCGGCAGGCCGTAGTCGGCCGAGATTCCCAGCGCCGGCTTGGTGATCGGCGCCGGGGTGCGCTGCGACGGGTCGGCCGGACAGCCGGCCTCGCCGGGCGGGAAGCTCCCGCTCGGGCCGTTGGGGTCGGTGCTCGCGAGGTTGTCCCAGGCGACGATCGCCTTGACACGTGGATCGGCCTGCCCGACGTAGGAGACGCCCGCGGCGCCGTAGGAGTGGCCCGCGATGCCGATCCGCGCGGGATCGAGCATCTGCCACAGCGGGTTGTAGGCGGCATCGAGGCCCGCCGCGACGCGGCGATCCTGCTTGGGCGCGTGGCTCGTGCCCGTGGAGCAGCTCGGCACCGGCTCGTAGCGCTGGCCTGGCGTCGAGAGGAAGAAGTTCAGGGCGTCCTCGGTGCCGTCGAAGAACGGGCGCCCGTCGCTCTGGGCGGGGAAGCCCTCGTTCTCGTCGGGCGCCTCGCCGCGGGTGTCGGACTGGCCCTGGCCCTGCGGGTCCCAGGTCAGCACGACGTAGCCGGCCTTCGCGAGCGTCTGGGCCGCGAACCAGTACAGCGGCTCGTTGGCCTGCACCGAGCCGTTGGTGATGACGATGCCCGGGCGCTGCGCGGGCCCCGCCTTCGTCGCCCACACGTGGCCGGAGATCGTCGCGCCGTTGCGCGCGGTGAAGAGCACCTTCTCGACGATGCCGTAGCCCTTGGGGCCCCAGTCGTAGAGGCGGACGTCGCCCGCGCATCCGTCCTGGCCGCCGGCGCACAGGTTGGCCTGGAAGGAGCGCTCGGGATCGGCAGCCTGGATGGCGAGCGCCTCGGCCGAGTTCTGCGCTCCGATCCGCCGCAGCTCCAGCTGGTACTGCGGCGTGCTGTAGATCGTCGCGCGCTCCTGGGTCTTGGAGAAGTTCGTGGCCTCGACCGCGGGGTCGAATGCGGCTGCCGCGCTCGACGCGCAGGCCGCCGCCATCACCGCCGCGAGCGCTCCCGCGCGCACGCATGCAACCATCTCGCCTCCTGCCTGATTCGTTACAAACAGCGCCCCGTGTCTTATTCTGCACGGGGTCCGGGAGGCGTGCGCCGGTTAGCTGATGACGTTCGTCGCGGCGAGCACGATCACGATCAGGCCGAGCACGATGCGGTAGGCGGCGAAGACGCCGATCGAGTGGTACACGACGAAGCGCAGCAGCCAGGCGATCGACGCGTACCCGACGATGAAGGCCAGCAGCGTCGCGAGCGCGGTCGCGCCCGCCGGCGCGCCGCCGCCCTCGCCGACGTGGCGCAGCTCGAAGAGGCCCGACAGCACGACCGCGGGCACCGACAGCAGGAACGAGTAGCGCGCGGCGGCCTGGCGGTCGAAGTCCAGGAACAGGCCGGCCGAGATCGTCGCGCCCGAGCGCGACACGCCGGGCACGAGCGCCAGCGCCTGCGCGCAGCCGATGATGAGCCCGTCGCGGCGGGTGAGGTCCGTCAGCTCGCGGTCGCGTCGCGAGACCGCCTCGGCGCGCAGCATCACGAAGGAGAACAGCACGAGCGCCGACCCGATGAGCTCGAGCGTGCGGAACTGGTTCTCGATCGTGTCCTTGAACGCCAGGCCCAGGATCGCGATCGGGATCGTGCCCAGGACGATGTACCAGCCCATGCGCGCGTCGGGATCGCGCGGCTGGCGCTCGCGCGCGAGGACCGAGCGCACCCATGCCGACGCGATCTTCCACAGCTCGTGGCGGAAGTAGACGAGGACGGCCGCCATCGTGCCCAGCTGCACGACGGCGGTGAACGCCGCGCCGGGATCCTCCCAGCCGAAGAAGGCGGGCACGATGCGCAGGTGGGCGGTGCTCGAGACCGGCAGGAACTCGGTCAGCCCCTGCACGATCCCGAGGACGATGGCTTGCAGGGCGTCCACGACGACGCCGCAGGCTACTCAGACAGACGCGTGATAGGTCAGCGCGCTGGTGAGGATGCCGGCGGCGACGATGAGAAAGCCGCGGCCATGGCGCCTCAGGAAGGCCATCGAGCGGGACTTGTAGCGGGTGGGCGTCCGGCGCGCGAGCGCGGTAACGAAATCACCACGATCCGATCACCGCCCGATAACCAGAACATCCAGCATTGCAGGGAAAACGTGCGGCGAGATGCGGATCGTGGGGATTCTCGGCATGGGCGGACTGGTCGTCCTGTGCCTGTTGCGCCGCGACGCCCTGGCCGAGGCCGCCGCCACCGTGCCGGCGGGCGCGCTGTTCGGCCTGGCCGGCCTGCACCTCGTCTCGCTCGTCGCGCGCTCGGAGGCCTGGCGGCTGTCGCTGGCGGCGATCGCGGGCGCCCCGCCGTCGCGCGCGGCGATCCACGCGGCCAACGCGGGCGCGTTCGTCGCCGGCTCGCTCGAGGCCCACGCGGCGATGCCCGCGCGCGTCGCGCTGCTGCGCCGCCTCGCGCCGAGCGAGACGCCGCACCCGGCGCACGTCGCGGTCGCCGACGTGCCGATCTTCCTGCTCGAGGTCGCCGGCGCCGCCGCGATGCTCGCGCTGACCGGCGCGTGGTGGGCGCCTTTGGCCGCCGTGGCGATCCTCGTCGGCGCTCGGTTGGCCGCGGGACGCCGCGCCACGCGCGGGCTGGCCGTGCTGGCCGATGCCCGGCGCCGCGCCGCGCTCGCAGCGCTGGTCGGCTGCGTGGTCGCCTGCGGCGTGGCGCGCGTGTGGTTGGCGCTCGCTGTCGTGGGCCTCGACGCCTCGCCCGCCGCCGCGGCGGCGGCCTTCGCGGCACTGGGCTTGTTCGGGCTGCTGCCGCTGGGGCCGTCGGCGCCGCCGGGTGCGCTGCTGGTGGTCAGCGGCGGAGCGGGCGCGCTCGCGGCGGGGCTCGCGCTCAGCGCGACGTCGATCCTCGCCGTGCTCGTCTACGCCGCGCTGCTGGCGCTACGCGGCAATCGGGCCGAGGTTCGGCTGAAGGCCGTGCAGCTCGAAGGCGCGGAAGCGGTTGAAGCGCGGGTGGTTGGGCCCGTGGAAGTCGGCCGAGCCGGTGGCCAGCAGGCCCCGCTCGGCGCAGCGCTCGACGATCAGGCTCGCGCGGACGGCGTCGTGCGTCGGGTAGAAGGCCTCGACCCCGTCGATGCCCAGCTTCACGAACCGCTCGATCGTGTCGAGCACGGCGTCGGGGTGCCCGACGTCCCAGAACGGGTGCGCCCAGACCGCGACGCCGCCCGCCTCGTGGACGACGGCGATCGCCTCGGCGACTGTTGGCGTCGTCCGGGGGCGGAATGCCGGCGCTCCTGGCACCAAATAGGCCTCGAGAAGTTGCGAGGCGTTCACGATCTGCTCGCCTTCGAGGCGCATCCTGTTGGCCGGATGGTCAAAGGCGGCCTGAGCGAGGTGAGGACGGCCGATCGAGGCGCGCTGAGGCAGGTCCAGCGCAAGCCCGCAGGCGCGAAGCGCCTCGGCCATGCGCACCGCGCGAGCGGCGCGATCGGCGCGGAAGGCGGCGAGCGCGTCGTTGAGCGCGGGCGCCCTGTGGTCGATCCGGTAGCCGAGGATGTGCAGGTCGTCGCCGTCGCGATCCAGGGCGGAGAGCTCGACCGCCGGGACGAGACGGAGGCCGCGAGCCAGGCTCGCCTGCAGCGCCTCGTCGACGCCGTCCACCGTGTCATGGTCGGTCAGCGCCAGCAGCTCCACACCCGCGTCGGCGGCAGCCGCAACGACCGCCCGCGGCGGTAGCGCGCCGTCCGACGCGGTCGAGTGCGCCTGGAGGTCGAAGGCCGGGGCGGGCACTTTGGCACCCTAGCCGCGCTGAGATGCTTAACGTGCTAATGATCGAGGTGTGCAAGCACAGGCGCCGCGGTGAGCCCGACGGTCCGCAAGCTGCTGCCGCTTGCCGGGGCGGGCCTGGCCTATGCGCTTGCGCAGACGATGGTCATCCCGGCGCTGCCCGACCTGCAGCGCGAGCTGGGGGCCGATCCCGCCGACGCGACCTGGCTGCTGACCGCGTTCCTCCTGACGTCCTCGGTCGCCACGCCGCTGTTCGGGCGGTTGGGCGACATGCACGGCAAGGAGCGCTGGCTGCTGATCTCGCTGGCGGTGTTCGGCGCCGGGTCGGTCGTGGCGGCGCTCGGGTCGTCTTTGGAAGTGCTGATCCTGGGCCGCGCGATCCAGGGCGCCGGCGGCGCGATCTTCCCACTGGCGATCGGGATCATCCGCGACGAGTTCCCGCCCGACGAGGTCGCCACCGGGATCGGGACGATCTCGGCGACGTTCGGCATCGGCGGCGGGGCGGGGCTGGTTTTGGCGGGCGTGCTGGTCGACCACTTCGACGTCTCCTGGATCTTCTGGCTGTCGGTGGTGACCACCGCGATCGCCGCTTTCGCCGTGTGGCGGTGGGTGCCCGAGTCCCCCGTGCGCGTGCGCGCGCGAATCGACTGGCTCGGCGGCGTGCTGCTTTCGGCCGCGTTGTTGGCTTTGCTGCTGCCGATCAGCGAGGGCAACGTGTGGGGCTGGGGCTCTTTTCGTGTGCTCGGGCTGTTCGCGCTCTCGGCCGTGCTCTTCGTCGTGTGGGCGTGGTGGGAGCTGCGGACGGTCGACCCGCTCGTCGACCTCGCCTTGATGAGGTCGCGGCCGGTGTGGACGACCAACGTCGCCGCGCTGGCCATCGGCTTCGCGATGTTCGGCTCGTTCATCCTCATCCCCCAGCTCGTGCAGACCCCGCCGGCCGTCGCCGGCTACGGGTTCGACGCGACCGTGACCGAGTCCGGGTTGTTCCTCCTGCCCTCCTCGTTCGTGATGCTCTTCTCCGGGCCGCTGGGCGGCCGGCTCGGCACGCGCTACGGGTCGCGCGTACCCCTGGCGCTCGGCGCGCTGGCCGCCGGGCTGAGCTACACCTGGCTGGCGATCGCCCACGACGCGCGCATCGACATCTACCTCGCGGGCGCCTTGCTCGGCCTGGGCATCGGCCTAGCCTTCGCCGCGATGGCGAACCTGATCGTCGAGGCGGTGCCCGTCGAAGTCACGGGTGTGGCAAGCGCGATCAACGCGATCATGCGCCAGATCGGCGGCGCAGTCGGGGCGCAGGTGGCAGCGGCGATCGTCACTGCGTCATACGTCGCGGACGGCCGCTACCCGGCCGAGTCGGGGTTCACGGGCGCGTTCGTCATGAGCGCCATCGCGTCGGTGGTCGCGCTCGGTGTGTGCTTCGCGATCCCGTCGCGCGAGGCAGTGCGGGCACGCGTCCGCGCCGCCGCATGACGGCGGCGTCGCAGTTCGAGGAGATCGTGCGGGGGACGCCGTGGCTGATGGAGACGCTGCGCGCCGCCCGCGACGTCGACCCGCCGGACTGGCTCGTGTGCGCGGGCGCGCTGCGCACCGCGGTGTGGGATCGGTTGCACGGCTTCGCCTCCACCTCCCCGCTCGCGGACGTCGACGTGGGCTTCTTCGATGCGGACGACCTGACGCCGGCGCGCGATACCGCGGTCACCGACGCGCTGCGCGCGCGGTTGCCGGGCGCCCCGTGGCAGGCGAAGAACCAGGCCGCCGTGCACCTCTGGTACGAGTCGCGCTTCGGGTTTGCGGTCGAGCCGCTGGGGTCGACCACCGACGCCGTCGCGACGTTCCCGGAGACCGCGGTCTGCGTCGGGGTCCGCCTGGAGCCCGACGACACGCTCTTGGTCGTCGCGCCGCACGGGCTGGACGACCTGCTCGGCCTCGTGCTCCGGCACAACCCGGCGCGCGCCTCGCTCGAGATCTACGAGGAGCGGCTGGCGAGCAAGCGGATCACGGAGCGGTGGCCGCGGGTGACTGTCGTGCCGGCCGGGTAACGCACTCAGGCCGCGGCCGCCGGATCCTGCTCCTGCTCGGGGTCGTGCTCAGGCGCGGCGTCGGTCAGTGCGCTCACGCGCGGGAGCCGCGCGGCGAGCGCGTCCAGCCGCTGCCTCACCGGCGCCGCCGCCCGCCCGACCACCGCCCGCTCACCGCTCGCCATCTCCGGCCACCGCTCCCGCAGCACCTGCAGCCCACGCGCGGCCTCGTCAAGCGCCTCCCGCGCCGCCGTGAAGGCGCCCTCCCCAGCAGCCGTCTCCGCCCGCTCGACACCCAGCGACACGTCGGCGAGCACCTTGAGATGCACGTCCATCGCTCGCAGCCTAGGCACCCGACCGGTCGCTACCATCCCCCCACCCCGCCGACGTAGCTCAGCTGGTAGAGCACATCACTCGTAATGATGGGGTCGGGGG
>CAVXTB010000006.1:0-760434 GCA_963764585.1 uncultured Actinomycetes bacterium | reverse complement strand
ACGGCCGAAGTTGCGGATCAGGAAGAACGCCGCCACCGCGCTGACCGCCGCCAGCCCGGCGCCGGCGAAGAACGCGTTGTGCAGGCCGTCGACGAACTCCTGCGGCGAGCCGCTGCCGATCCGGCCGCCGACGGATCAGCGCGCCGAGGCCGGCGATCCCGACCGCGATGCCGCCTGCCGGAAGGTGTCGTTCACGCCGGCCGCGAGACCGCTCTGCTCGCTCGGCACCGAGCCGAGCGCGACGGCGATGACCGACGGGTTGAACAGCCCGACGCCGAAGAGCGCGACGAGCTCGCCGGGAAGGACGGCGGTCCACGACGAGTCGGTATCCGCCAGCGTGAACAGGACCATCCCGATGGCGACGAGGCCGAGGCCGACCGAGATCATGATCCTGGCCGAGACCTTCTCGGCGACCTGGCTGCTTGCGCCGGCAACGACGAAGTTCAGGATCGTGCCCGGCAGGTAGACGAGGCCGGCCTGGATCGCCGACAGCCCGAGCACCTGCTGCATGTAGAGCGTCGCGTAGAGGAAGATGGCGAAGAACGACGCCGAGATCCCGAACGCGGCGATCTGCGCGCCGGTGAACGACGGGTTGCGGAACAGGCGCAGCGGGAGCATCGGGTGCGTCGAGCGCGCCTCGATGGCCAGGAAGGCGACGAGCAGCGCGGCCGCGCCGGCGAACTCGGCGACGATCTGCGTGCTGCCCCAGCCCACGTCGTTGCCGCGCAGGAGCGCGAGGACGAGGAGGAAGAGGCCGCCGGTGAGCGCGATCTGGCCGGGCACGTCGACGGGCGGGGTGGCCGGATCGGACGACTCCTGCACCTTCGTGCGGGTGATCCACAGGCACGCGATGCCGATCGGGATGTTGATGAGGAAGATCCACTGCCAGTCCAGGCCGCTGGTCAGCGCGCCGCCGACGAGCGGGCCGATGGCGAACGACGCGCCGATGGTCGCGCCGTAGGCGGCGAGCGCCCCGGCGCGCTCCTTCATGTCCGGGTAGGCGTTGGCGAGGATCGCCAGCGAGACGGCGAACATGATCGCCGCGCCGATGCCCTGGATGGCGCGGAAGGTGTCCAGGAAGACGATGTCGGTGGAGGCCGCGCACGCCGCCGATGCCGCGGTGAAGATCGCAAGGCCGATGGTGAACAGGCGCCTGCGGCCGAAGCGATCGGCCAGCGAGCCGGCGGTCAGGACGACCGAGGCGAGCGCGAGCGTGTAGGCGTCCACGACCCACTGCAGGCCGCTCAGGCCGGTGTCGAGGTCCTCCGCGATCCGCGACAGAGCCGTGTTGACGACCGCGATGTCGAGCATGAGCATCGCCGTCGCCGCGCACACCACTGCGAGCGTCCAGCGCTTCGTTGTCGTAAGAGAAGTCATGGACTGTCAACTGTGCCTTTGCATAGGCGCGGCGGCCATGCGGTTAGCCGCACCCCGGGCGTCGAGCGGGCTCCCGGCCTTCAGTGACGTGCGACACGCAACGACGCGTTGTCGGCGACGAAGCGGTTCGAGAGAGGGGGCGCGGGGATCCTGCCGAGCGTCGCGGCCGGCGCTACTGCGCCGCAAGCGCCTGGCGGATGGTCTTGGGGAGCATGAAGCGCACGTCCTCCTGGACGACCTCGAACTCCTCGACCTGCTCGGTGCCGCGCGCGCGGAAGAACGCGACGAGGCGCTGCACGAGCTCCTCGGGCGCGCTGGCGCCCGAGGTGATCCCGACCACGCGCTTGCCGTCCAGCCACTCCTCGCGGACCTGGTCCTCGTTGTCGATGAGGTGCGCGTCCGCGCCGTGCTCGCGGGCGACCTCGACCAGGCGGTTGGAGTTCGAGGAGTTGCGCGAGCCGATCACGAGCACGAGATCGCACTGCGCGGCCATCTGCTTGACCGCCGCCTGGCGGTTCGTCGTGGCGTAGCAGATGTCGTCGGTGCGGGGACCGACGATGCTCGGGAAGCGCTCGCGCAGGCGGTTGATGATCGCGCGCGTCTCGTCGACCGACAGCGTCGTCTGCGAGACGTAGGCGAGCTTCTCCGGGTCGTCGATGTCGAGCGCGTCGACGTCGGCCTCGGTCTCGACGAGGACGATCCTCTCGGGCGCCTCGCCCATCGTGCCCTCGACCTCCTCGTGGCCGCTGTGGCCGATGAGGACGATCGTGTAGCCCTCCTCGGCGAACTTCAGCGCCTCGCGGTGGACCTTGGTGACCAGCGGGCAGGTGGCGTCGATCGTGCTCAGGCCGCGGCGCTCCGCGTCCTCGTGCACCGCCGGCGAGACGCCGTGGGCGCTGAACACGGTGATCGCGCCCTCGGGGATCGAGTCGTCGAGCTCGTCGACGAAGATCGCCCCGCGCTCGCGCAGCTGCTCGACGACGTGCTTGTTGTGGACGATCTCCTTGCGCACGTAGACCGGGGCCCCGTGCAGGTCGAGCGCGTGCTCGACCGTCTGCACGGCCCGGTCGACGCCCGCGCAGTAGCCGCGCGGCGCCGCGAGCAGCAGCTTCTCGGGGACAGCGGTCATCGCCCTCAGTCTACGAGCCCGCGCGCAGCTCGCTCACCAGCGCGTAGACGGTCTCCCCGACCGCGTCGAGGCTGGCCACCGACAGCCTGTCGATCGTGTCCTTCAGGCCGTCGGCGTAGCGGTAGGAGAAGTCGATGAGATCCACCGCCGGGATGCCGGCGCGCAGGAACGGCGTGTGGTCGTCGTAGATCGTGGTCTGCGTGGTCGGCGGGAAGACCGCGCCGACGCCCGCGCTGCGCGCCGCCGCGCGCACGCGCGCCCACAGCTTCGGGTCCGAGCTGCCCTCGCGCGGCAGGCGCAGGCCCTTGTTGGCGATGTAGTCGAGCAGCACCATCTGCCCGACCTCGGAGCGATGGGCCGCGACGTAGGCGCGCGATCCGCGCAGCGCGCACCGCACGAACGCGGAGTTGGGGCAGCCGGGACCCTCCTCCTCGCCGTCGAAGAGCACGAAGCGGACCTCGCGGCCCGAGCCGTGCTGCAGGTCACGGGCGAGCTCGACGACCGCCGCGGTGCCCGCGGCGCTGTCGTTGGCGCCGACGAACCCCTTGGGGTGGTACTCGCTGTCGTAGTGCGCGCCGACCACGATCGCCGGCGCGCGGCCCGGCAGCGCGCCGACGACGTTGCGCAGTCCGGGATGGCCCGTGACCGCCTCGAAGCGCCCGTTCGGCAGCTCGCGGCGCAGCACCTCGGCCAGCCGCCGCAGCTGCGGCGAGCCCGCGGGCCGCTGGCCGTAGGACAGCTCGCGGCGGATCAGCGCGAAGGCGCGATCGGCGTCGAAGTGGTCGGTGCTCGCCTCGGGGGTCGCGCCGGCGGTCGTCGTCGCGTGGTCGTCACCGCCCCCGCCGATCAGCGGGAAGCCGTTGACGGCGGCGAAGACGATCCCCACCCCGAGGACGAGCTGGACGGCGAGCGCGACGACGAGCACGCGGACGGACAGCCCGCCCTGGCGCCCGGACTCAGTCGTTGGCGGTCACCGCCTCGAGCAGGTCGGCGAACTTGCGGCGCGCGGCCTCGCGCCGCGTCGGCACGTGCTCGCTGGGCACCTCGTCGGGCGGCGGCTCGTAGCCGCGCAGGATCTTGCGCGCGACCGATTGGCGGTGGACCTCGTCGGGACCGTCGTAGAAGCGCGCGGCCCGCGCGTAGCGGTACATCGCCTCGAGCGGCATGTCGGTCGAGTAGCCCAGCGCGCCGTGGACCTGCAGCGCGCGGTCGACGACGTCGTGCAGCACGCCGGCGCCGTAGAACTTGATCAGCGAGATCTCCTTGCGCGCGGCGGAGGCGCCCTGGGTGTCCATGACCCACGCCGCGTGCAGCGTCATCAGCCGCGCCGCCTGCATCTGCGCGGCCGAGTCGGCGATCCAGTTCTGGACGGTGTCCTTCTCGGCCAGCACGCCGCCCTGCGCATAGCGGTAGGTCGCGCGCTCGCAGAGCATGTCGAAGGCGCGCCGCGACACGCCCAGCCAGCGCATGCAGTGGTGGATGCGCCCGGGCCCGAGCCGGTGCTGGGCGATGAGGAAGCCGGCGCCCGACTCGCCGAGCAGCGCCTCGGGGCCGACGCGCACGTCCTCGTAGCGGACCTCGGCGTGGTTGCCGAGCTTGCCGTAGGACTCGGCCGGGTGCTCCATCGTCGCCACGTCGCGCACGATCTGCACCCCCGGCGTGTCGACCGGGACGATGAACATCGACGCACGCTGGTGAGGACGCGCGTCGGGGTCGCTGACCGCCATGACGATGAGGAAGTCGGCGATCGACGCGTTGGAGGAGAACCACTTGAGGCCGTTGATGACCCAGCCGTCGCCGTCGCGCTCGGCTCGGGTCTGCAGCTGGGTCGGGTCCGAGCCGGCGGTGTCTGGCTCGGTCATCGAGAACGCCGACTTCAGGTCGCCGGCCAGCAGCGGGTGCAGCCAGCGCTGCTTCTGCTCGTCGGTGCCGGCGAGCGCGAGGATCTCCGAGTTGCCCGAGTCAGGGGCCTGGTTGCCGAACGCGTTGGGCGCGAACGGCGAGCTGCCGAGGATCTCGTGCATGAGCCCGAGCTTGACCTGCCCGAAGCCCTGGCCGCCGAGGTCGGGCGGCAGGTGCGCGGCCCACAGTTTCCGGCGCTTGACCTCCTCCTGCAGCGGCACGTAGATGCGGTCCAGCGCGGCCTGGTCGAGCTCCTCGGCGATCGTCTCGATCGGCCAGATCTCCTCGCGCACGAACGCGCGCATCCAATCGAGCTGCTCCTGGAACTCGGGCTCCGTCGAGAAGTCCCATGCCATGGTGTCCCGTCCTCGCGTCGCGGTTGGGCGCCCATCGTAGTCTGCGCCGATGGCCAGCATCCCCGCGTTCCTCCCCTCGCCGGACGCGCCCGGTCGCGTCGTGCTCGGCCAGGCGCCCGAGCCCGAGCCGGCACCCGACGAGGCCCTTGTCGCCGTCGAGGCCTACTCGGTCAATCGCGGCGAGACCTTCCTGCTCGAGGCGCCACGCGAGGGCTGGCGCCCGGGCCAGGACGTCGCCGGGCGGATCGAGCGCGCGGCGGCCGACGGCAGCGGGCCGGCGGCCGGCACGCGCGTCGTTGCGCACGTCCCCGCCGGTGGCTGGGCATCGCTCGTGGCGGCGCCGGTCCGCGGGCTCGCGGCTCTGCCCGACGCGGTCGACTCCGTGCCCGCGTCGACGCTCGGCGTGGCCGGGCTGACCGCGCTGCGGCTGCTGCGCATGGCGGGCGCGCTCGGCGGCCGGCGCGTGCTGCTCACCGGCGCGTCGGGCGGGGTGGGGCACTTCGTCGTCGAGATGGCTGCCGGGCAGGGCGCGCTCGTGACCGCCGTCTCGTCGTCGCCGGAGCGCGGCGAGCGGCTGCTGGCCCTCGGCGCCGCGGAGGTCGTGCCCGACGCCGAGGCGGCCGAGGGGCCGTTCGACGTCGCCTTCGAGTCGGTCGGCGGATCGTCGCTCGTAGCGGCACACGCGCGGATGGCGCACCGCGGCACGCTGCTGTGGTTCGGCCAGGCCGGCCGCGAGCCCGCCACGCTGGACTTCTTCGCCACCGTCTCGGCTGCGCCCTACGCCGCGATCGTGCCCTTCAGCTACTGGCGCACCGGCGCCAGCGACGCCGACGACCTCGCGACGCTCGTGCGGCTCGTCGCCGGCGGCCACCTGCACCCGGAGGTCGGGCTGACCGCGGACTGGCGCGGGACACCCGCGGTGCTCGTCGCGCTCGCCGACCGGCAGATCCGCGGCAACGCGGTGCTTACCATGAGCGAGTGATCGCTCGGTCCGGCGTCCTTGTCCTGGCGCTGCTCGTCGTGGGGTGCGGCGGCGGCGGCGAGACGATGTCGACGCGCTCGGCGCCTCGCCAGCCGGCCGCCTTCGACGACTGCCTACGACCCGGCCCGACCGTGCAGATGGTCAAGGTGCCTGCGCCCGGCGAGCAGCTTCCCGCCGTCGTGCTCGGCAGCGGCGGCGCCACCGGCGCCGTCTTCGCCAACCAGAGCGGCAACATCGCCTGCGGCTGGCTGCCGTACGCGCGCGACGTCACGCGCCGTGGTGTGCGATCGCTCCTCTTCGATTACGCGCTCGCCGAACGCGAGGACGAGGTCCTCGCGGCGGCGGATTGGCTCCGGGCGCAGGGTGCACGCCGCGTCGTGCTCGTCGGCGCCTCCATCGGAGGGCGGGCGGTCGTCACCGCAGCGGCGAAGGCGCGCTCCGGCGAGGTCGACGCGGTCGTGAGCCTGTCGGGCGAGCGGGTCCTCGGCGGCCAGCGCGACATCATCGTCGACGCGCGGCGCCTGCGCGTGCCGACGCTGTGGGTCACCTCGACTGGCGACGGCTACACGAACTTCGGCGCCGAGACGCGCCAGCTGCATCGCGCGGCCCGCGGCCACGCGCGGCCCGATCGGCTGCTCGTCGTCGGAGGCGACGACCACGGGTGGGACCTGCTCACCGGCGCGCAGGCACGGCGCGTGGTCCCCGCGGTCAACGCGTTCATCCGCGGGCGGTAGGCCAGCGCTCGACCGTCCAGCCCATCTCCCAGAAGGCGAGCTCGTACCGGCTGCAGGTCAGGAAGGCGTGGTGCATGCGGGTGCGGACTTCCTCGCTCGCCTGATCGCCGAGCCGGTCGACGAGCGCACGGCACCAGGCGGCTAGCTCCTCGAAATCGGGCGCGGCGTAGGTCGCGATCCAACGCGCGTAGCGCTCGTCGGTGGGCGCGCCGGCCACCGCGAGGCGCTGGCCGACCTCCGCGTACCCCCACATGCAGGGCAGCAACGCCGCGGCGAGGTCGGCGAGCTCGCCGACCGCGGCCGTGCGCACGAGGAAGTCGGTGTAGGCCTGGGTGGTCGGCGCCGGCGGCTCGGCTTCGAGCTGCGCTTCGGTGATCCCGAACTCGCGCGCGAACTCGCGGTGCAACTCCATCTCCTCGCCGAGGATCGCCTGGGCGAGGTCGGCGAACCGCCGCATCGTCGCGAGGTCGGGGGCGCGCGCGGCCCCCAGCGCGAGCATCCGCGCGTACTCGATGAGGAACAGGTAGTCCTGGCGCACGTAATGCGCGAAGCGGTCGACGGGCAGCGTGCCGTCGCCGATCCCGCGCACGAATGGGTGCGCGTGCTGCGCCTCCCAGACCTCGGCCGCCCCGGCGCGCAGGTCGTCCGCGAAGCTCGCGCGCGCCATCCTGCGGCACGATAGCGTGAGGTCTCTTCGCAAACGGGGAGAGCATGAGGGCATGGCACAGGAGCACTTCGACCGGCTGACGGCGATCGACGCGTCCTTCCTGCACCAGGAGGGGCCGACGTCGCACATGCACGTCGGCGGGCTGTCGCTGTTCGAGGGCCCACCGCCCCCGTACACCGAGCTGGTCGACGCGCTGCGCGGCCGGCTGCACCTCGTGCCGCGCTACCGCCAGAAGCTGTCGGTGCCGCCCGGGGGTACCGGCCGCCCGCTGTGGGTCGACGATCCGAGCTTCAGCATCGAGTACCACGTGCGCCACACGGCGCTGCCCAAGCCCGGGTCCGAGGCGCAGCTGCTGCGCCTGGCGGGGCGCGTCTTCTCCCAGCAGCTCGACCGCATGAAGCCGCTGTGGGAGATCTGGATGGTCGAGGGCCTGCACGAGGGCGGCTTCGCCCTGATCAGCAAGACCCATCACTCCCTCATCGACGGCATCGCGGGCGTCGACATCGCCCAGGTCGTCTTCGACCTCGGCCCCGTGCCGGCCGAGGTCCCCCACCCCGACGAGGCATGGGAGCCCGCGCCCGAGCCCTCCTCGATCGAGCTCCTGGCCGCGGGTGCGCTGGGGCTGGTGCGGACCGGCCTGCGCACCGCCGGCGCTGCCGCCTCGCTGGCGACGCGCCCCGGCGAGGCGCTGCGCTCCGCGCGCGTCGCGGTCGAAGGCCTGGGCGAGGTCGCGTGGGCGGGCATGAACCCGGCGCCCGAGACGCCGCTGAACGTCGAGATCGGCCCGCACCGGCGCTTTGTCGTCATCCGCAGCTCGCTGGCCGACTTCAAGGCGGTCAAGAACGCCTTCGGCGGCACCGTCAACGACGTCGTGCTCACCGTCGTCAGCGGCGCGCTGCGCAGCTGGCTGCAGTCGCGCGGCGTCCGCACCGAGGGGTTGGAGCTGCGCGCCCTGGTGCCGGTGTCGATCCGCGCCCATGACGAGCGCGGCACGACCGGCAACCGGATCGCCGCGATGCGCGGCCCGCTGCCGGTCTACGTCGAGGACCCGATCGAGCGCCTGCGCACCGTCAAGGTGGGCATGGACGGCCTGAAGGAGTCCAAGCAGGCGGTCGGCGCCGAGGTGCTGGCGAGCGTCCAGAACTTCGCGCCCCCGACGATCCTCGCCCAGGCCTCGCGCCTGAACTTCTCCACGCGCCTGTTCAACCTGATCGTCACCAACGTCCCCGGCCCGCAGTTCCCGCTCTACGTGCGCGGGCGCGAGATGCTCGACGTCTTCCCCGTCGCCTTCCTGCCGAAGAACCACGCGCTGGCGATCGCGATCATCTCCTACAACGGGGGCATGAACTTCGGCCTGCTCGCCGACTACGACGCCCTCCCGGACATCGGCGTGATCGCCGAGGGGATCCAGAGCGCGCTGGCCGAGCTGCTCGTGCTGGCGCGCGCGCAGGAGACGGCGGGGGCGGCGGAGCCGGCGCGCGTGTAGTTCGTCCGCGCGCGTTCTGCTTGCTGCGCGGACGACACCCCTACCGCCGCACGACGCGAACGTCCGCCGCCGCCGGCGCCGCCTCGCGATTGCCCGCGTGGTCGATGGCCACGGTGTAGAAGCGGTAGCGCTCGCCGCGCCGCAGGGTCACCGGGCGCGAGGTGCCCGTCGTCGAGAGCAGCCGCCGGAACTTCGCGCCGGCCGTCGACCGCCACAGCTCGTAGCGCGAGATGCCCGACGAGCGCACGCCGGGCGGCGCCGGATCGGCTCCCGTCCAGCGCACCGTGATCGTTCGCTTCGACGTCGTGCGCGCCGCGAGCCGTCGCACGTGCGACGTCGGCGCCCGGCGGTCCAGCGCGGCCGCGCGCGTCAGCGCGGCGCCCGCGTTGAGGATCCCCCAGCCCAGGTCCGAGGTCCAGCCGGTGCCCGGCGGCCGGCGAGCGGTCTGCTTGATGACCTGCACGATCTCGCCGGAGCTCAGGTCGGGATTGAGGTGGCGCATGAGCGCGCCGGTCGCGGCCACCATCGGCGTGGCCATCGACGTGCCCTGCACGTAGGCGTAGCGCGAGTCGCCGGCGAAGGTGGCCCGGCAGTTGCACGGCGGGCGCGGCGGCAGCCCGACCGACCCTGTCTCGAGCTCGTTCGGGCCGGCGGTGAACGCGCCGAAGATCCCCGGCGGTCCGTTGCCCGCGGCGTCGTAGGTGCCGTAGGCGGCCAGCGAGATCTGGCTGCCCTCGCCGGCGAACGACGCGCGATGGTCGAAGGCATCCGCGGCGGTGACCGAGAGGCCCTTGCCGATCGACAGGTTCGGCCCGGTGCCGCTGGGCTGCAGGAGGTCGGCGGGATAGCCCTGCTCGGCGATCGCGCTGTCGGCCGCCGCGGCCGCGAGGACGACGTTGTGCGCCACCGCGTAGTCGACGGCGTCGCGCACGGCCTGGGTGGGCTGCGGCCCCGGATCGGTGCCGAAGCTCATGTTGATCGCGTCGGCGCCGTGGTCGACCGCCCACACGATCGCCTTCGCGACGCTCGAGTCCGAGAAGTCGGACTTGATCACGAGCAGCCTGCAGCGCAGCCCGGCGCCGGCCAGGCCGATGCCGTTGTTGCCCGCGCCGCAGGCCAGCGACGCGACGTGCGTGCCGTGGCCGACCGTGTCGGCCGTCGGCGTGGCGCTCTCGGGGTCGAAGCTCACGCTGCCCGCGATGCGATCGGCGAGCTCGGGGTGGCTCGTCTCGGCGCCGGTGTCGATCACCGCGACGGTCGCGCCCGCGCCGGTCGAGACGCTCCACGCCTGCGGGAAGCCGCTGCGCGCCGCCCACCACTCGATCGTCGTCCCGGGCGCGGTGCCGGTCGCCGTCTCGGGCGTCGTGAGCGCGGGGTCGTTGGGGTCCAGCCGCACGCGCGCGCGGTGCTCGACCTCGACGCGCGCCACGCGCCCGTCGGCCCGCAGGCGCGCCGCCAGCGCGCGCAGGCTGCGGCCCGGCTGCGCGCGCAGCGTGACCAGGCGGATCTGCGGGACGCTGTAGCCCGCGGGCCGTGCGCCGGCGGTCGCCGCGACCGCGGCTGCGGTCACGTGGCGCTCGGCGCCGGGGCGCAACGTGACGAGGAGGCGGCCGGTCGCCGGGGCGTCGGCGCGGGCGGCGGCAGGCGCAGCGACGAGCGCGACCGCGACGAGGACGAGCGCTCGGCGCAGGTTCAGTACCCGAGCGCGAACTTCGCGTCGTCGCTCATCTTGTCGGGCGTCCACGGTGGGTCGAAGACCATCGCGGACGTCACGCCGTCGACGCCGTCGACCTCGCTGACGAACTCATCGATCTGCTCGGTCACCTGCGGGCCGATCGGGCACGCGGGCGTCGTCAACGTGAACGTCACGTGGACGTTCCCGCCGTCGATCTCCACGCCGTAGATGAGGCCCAGCTCGACGAAGTCGAGCCCGAGCTCGGGGTCGATGACGTTGGAAAGCGCGTCCTCGATCTCTTCGAGCGTAGGCATGGCTTGAGTGTAGCCCCGCTCGTCGTATAGGTTGCGCAGCCATCGTCGAGTTCTCCGAACAGCCGGCCACCCTCCGCTGCTCGGGAGACGAGGACATCGCGACGCGGGGGCGGCGCCGCACAGCCCTCTCCCGTGCGCTTTCGACTGCGAAAAGCGATGTCGTCGTCGACATGAGCGAGCTGACCTTCGCCGACAGCTCGTTCGTCCTCGACGTCGCGTTCGTCGCGCGCCGCCTGCGCCGCACCGGGCGGCTGCTGCTGGTCCGCGGCCCCCAGCCGCAGGTCTGGCGCGTGATCGAGATGGTCGGGCTGCACCGCCTGCCCGGCGTCATCGTCGAGGGCCCGGCGCCCGCGCTCGCCTAAGAGCCGCCGTCGCGCGCCCACGCATCGAGCGCCAGCTCCTGCACCACATCCCGGCCCGCGCCCCCGGCGTGCCGCTGGGCACCGTCGCGCGCCACCTCGCGCTGCCCAGCTCGTCGGCCTCGGTCCTCGTCAAGGACCTCGCCCGCCGCGGCTTCGTCGCGCGCACGCGCGATGCGCGCGATGAGCGGCGCCTGGCGCTCGTCCTCACGCGCCGCGGGGCGGCGCGCGTGGCGGCCGACTCCGTGCTCGAGCCCGCGCGTCTGACCGCCGCGCTTCAGTCCCTCGGCGCGAGCGAGCGGCGCGCGCTCGTCGCCGCGCTCGAGCGCCTGGGCGACGCGGGCGCGGCGCTCCCACCCGCCCCACCGCGTAGCAGGCGCCGCGCGCGATCGACCCCGTAGCCTGTAGGAACGATGCTCCTCCCGCTCGTCCTGCTCTTCATCGTCGTCCCGATCGTCGAGATCTACGTGATCATCCAGGTCGGGGAGGCCATCGGCGCGCTGTGGACGATCGCGCTGCTCGTCGCCGACTCGATCCTCGGCTCCGTGCTCATGGGCGCCCAGGGCCGCGCGGCCTGGCGACGCTTCAACGACGCCATCGCGCGCGGGCGCGTGCCTGCGCGCGAGGTGCTCGACGGCGTGCTGGTCATCTTCGGCGGGGCGCTCCTGCTGACCCCCGGCTTCGTCACCGACATCTTCGGCCTGGCCTTCCTGCTGCCGCCGACCCGCGCCGTCATCCGCCGGCTGCTGGTCGGGCGCTTCGCCGGGCGCCTCATCGTCTCGCGGCCGCCCCGCGGCGCCGGCTTCGACGTCGACGGCACCGCGAGCGAGGTTGACCCCCGCGCGCTGCCGTGACGATCGGCCCCGAGCACGAGCCGCCGCGCCCGCCGGACGGCGCGGGCTTCAGCGACGCGGTGACCGTCGCCTTCGGCGATCCGGCCGCCGAGCTCTACGGCATCGCCCGCCTCGGCCTGGCCGACGGCGGCGCCAGCGGGCTGGCGATCCTCTTCTGGCGCGACGAGCCCGTTGCCGTCGGCGCCGAGGGCGGCGTCGAGATCTCGGCGCCGTCGACGTGGGACGAGGTGTCGGCGGCCGGCATCGACATGACGACGGTCGAGCCGCTGCGCGCGTGGCGCCTGCAGTACGCGGGCGACGAGGCGTCCTACGACCTCGAGCTCGAGGCGATCGGCGCGCTGGCCGAGCTGCCGCCCGACCACCCGGTCGCGCGCGCCGGCGGGATGACCGGGTACGAGCAGCCGCTGCGCGTCCGCGGCAGCGCTCGCGTCGGTGATGCGCGGCTCGCCGTCGACGGCCTCGGCCAGCGCGGCCACTCGTGGGGAGCGCCGGACTGGGAGCGCATCGAGCTGGCGCGCTCGCTGTCGGCGTGGCTGGGTGACGACCTCGCCGTGTCGCTGACCGCCATCCGGCCGGCGGGCAAGCACGAGCACGCCGACGAGGCGCTCGCCGCCGCGATCATCGAACGCGGCGAGGACGGCGAGCCGCGCGCGGTCGACGTCGCGGATCCGCGCCTGTCGACGACCTACGACGGCGAGGGCCGCCAGCGCCACGCCGGCCTCGAGCTGTGGGTCGACGAGGACGGCTTCCCGCGCCGCGCCGCCGGCGAGGTCGCGTGCGGGACGTCGCTGGACCTGGGCGCGCTGCGCCTGGACTGCGCCTTCTTCCGCTGGCGGATGGAGGGCCGCGAGGGCGTCGGGCGCTACGACGTGTTGCGGCGCAGGGACTAGATCATCCAGCTCAGTTCTCGCACCCCAGCCGGTCCCACATGTACAGGTCGAGGCACTCGCCGGCGAGCTCGCACGAGCGCTCCCGCGAGAGGAACGGGAGCACCGTGTCGAGCGCCTGCTCCTCGGCCACGCCCGCATCGAAGGCCTCCTCGCCGCGGAAGCCCGCGGCGATCTTGAGCGCCTCGCGGCGGTTCTCGCCCAGTGACGAGAACGCGTTGACCAGGAACTCGCGGTTGGCGATCGGATGGCCCACCTCGAGCGACGCGTGCCACGCCGCGAGCATCGACAGGTCGTGCTCGTCGAGGTCTGCCACCGCCTTGACGTAGTGCGACTCGAGCTCCTCCTCCGGGATCTCGTCGACCCATGCCCGCACCAGCTCGCCCAGAAGCTGGCGGCGAGCCTCCCGTCCCACGGACTCGGCGATCACCCGAATCGCGTCCTGCGGTTCGATGAAGCAGAGCGGCATGCCCGGCACGGTAGGCACCCCGTCGGACGGCAAAGTCCCGATGGCCAGGAGGATTCCCGCACGTTGCGGGGACCGCTCAGGGACCCTCGAACCCGAACTCCCCGGCGGCCGCGCCCGACCCGTGCGACGAGCCGCCGGTCGAGGCCACGGTGGCGCGCGCGGCGCTGGGCGCCGCGGTCGTCGTCGCCTTGGTGACCGGCTTGCGCGCCGGTGCCGCGCTCGCCCGCCGGCGGACGTGGACGCGCGGCTTGGACGGCTTGGAGGGGCGCTTGGAATGCGTGCGCGGCTGCGCTCGCTGCTTCTGGACGGTCGGCACCGAGGCCATCCCCTGGACCCCGCGCAGGATCGCCGCCGGCCGCGCGTCGCGCGAGGTCATCGCGCCCTCGACCGCGAAGCTGCCGCCCGCAACCGCGGCGGCGCTCGCCGCCACCGCGGCCATCTTGCCCGCCGTGACGGTGTCGACCACCGCCTGCGCGCGCAGGAACGAGTTCGCCGCGCGCTCGTGCAGGTGCAGGCTCACCGTCTCGTACACGCGCACGAAGAAGCTGCCGGTGTGCTCGACGCCCGCGCCCGCGACCAGGACGCCCGCGGCCGGGAAGACCACCGCCAGCGGCCGCGACGCGTCGTGCAGGCCCCGCACCGCCGCGCGGCAAGACAGGCACTGGCGCAGGTGGGTGCGCAGCTCGACGGTCTGCGCCGCATCGGCCTCGCCGTCGACGAACGCCGACAGGATCGGCGCCAGCCGCTCGCACTCGGCCCCGGCCTCGATGCCCGCGTAGCGTTCGAGGAAGCTCTTGCGGCCCTCGGCCAGGCAGCGGTTGACCTTCGTGTAGGACCAGCCGGTGACCTCGCAGATCTGCTCGTAGGAGTGCCCGAGCGCCTTGAGCCACAGCGCGCGGACCTCCTGTGGCTTGAGGCCGTGCAGCGCCTCGGCCGAGCGCGCGACGCGGTCGGACGCCAGCATCCGCTCCTCCGGCGACGCCGTCGTGCGGGCCTCGATCGCGTCGAGGTCGAGCTCGTCGGAGCCGAGCATGCGCCGGCGCGAGCGGTTGATGGCCAGCGCCTCGTGCTTGACGACGGTGTGCAACCAGCCGGCGGCCCGCTCGGGGTCCAGGCGCGCGGCGTGGCGCATGAGGATCTCCAGGCCGCGCTGGTAGGCGTCGTGGGCGTCGTCGGTGCACAGCGAGTAGCGCCGGGCGACGCGCAGCAGCGAGTCGGCCTGGGAGCCCACCAGCTCCAGCACCAGGCCCTCTGCCCGCTCGCGATCGGCGCAGCTGGACCGCTCGGGCGGGGCGACCTCCGACGCTTCCCAGCCACTCGCCGCCATGCTCGAACCTCTTTAGCGCCTATAGGCGAGAACTCACCCCTCCGCGCGCTGCGATCTCCGCAATTTGCGCGGTTTTCGATCAGGCGTCGGCGACGCGGTCCAGCAGCGCCACGGCCCGGCGCAGCAGCTCGCGCTGCTCGGCGTCGAGCTCGCGATCCAGCGCCTGCGTGAGCCAGTCCTCGCGATGCGCGCGCATCGCGTTCAGGGTCTGGAGGCCGAGCGGCGTGAGCTCGACGAACGAGCGCCGCCCGTCGGCGGGGTCGGGCCGGCGCGAGACGAGGCCGGCGTGCTGGAGGTCGTGGACCGTCTGCGCCATCGACTGCGGGCGCATGCGGTCGGCGGCGGCGAGGTCGCTGATGCTGGCGGGCCCCTCGCGATCCAGGCGGCTGAGCACCGCGATCTGGCCGACCGGCAGCTCGCCCGGCTCGGCGCGCAGGCGGCGCAGCAGCCGCCCGATGGTCTCGCGCAGCTCGTGCGCGAGCTCTGTGGTCGTTGCCTGCGCGGGCATCGACGGCCATTCTACTCGCATATACAGGCTACCTGTACAGGCAACCTGTAGACTTCGTCCGAGTGCCGTCGGTCCATCCCGATCGCTACAAGTGGGTCGCCCTGTCCAACGCGACGCTGGCCGTCCTCCTGGCGACGCTGGATGCCTCGATCACGATCATCGCGATGCCCGACATCTTCCGGGGCATCCACCTCGATCCGCTCGTCCCGGCCAACTCCTTCTACCTGCTGTGGATGATCCTCGGCTACCTGGTGGTGACCAGCGTGCTGATCGTCAGCCTCGGCCGGCTGGGCGACATGGTCGGCCGCGTGCGGATCTACAACCTCGGCTTCGTCATCTACACGGTGGCCTCGCTGCTGCTGGCGGTCGACTGGATGGACGGCCGCGCCGGGGCCACCTTCCTCATCGTCTTTCGCATCGTGCAGGGCATCGGCGGCGCCTGCCTGCTGGCCAACGCCGCCGCGATCATCACCGACGCCTTCCCCGCCCGCCAGCGCGGTATGGCGCTCGGGATCAACAACATCGTCGGCGTCAGCGGCATGTTCATCGGCCTCGTCCTCGGCGGCATCCTCGCCCCGATCGACTGGCGCCTGGTCTTCCTGATCTCGGTGCCCGTCGGGCTGTTCGGCACCGTCTGGGCCTACCTCGCCCTGCGCGAGCTGAACTCGCCGCGCAGCGCGCCGATCGACTGGGCCGGCAACGTCACCTTCGCGCTCGGGCTGATCCTCATCATGGTCGCGGTCACCTACGGCATCCGCCCGGCCGGCGGCCATCCGGTCGGCTGGGGCAGCCCGCGGGTGCTCGCGCTGCTCGCCGGCGCCGTTGCGAGCCTCGTCGCCTTCGTGATCGTCGAGCGCCGCGTGGCCTCCCCGATGTTCCGCCTGCCGCTCTTCCGCATCCGCGCGTTCACCTTCGGCACGCTGTCGACGTTCCTGTCCTCCGTCGCCCGCGGTGGGCTGATGTTCATGCTCATCATCTGGCTGCAGGGCATCTGGCTGCCCCAGCACGGCTACGACTTCACCGAGACGCCGCTGTGGGCCGGCATCTACATGCTGCCGCTGACCATCGGGATGCTGTGCGCCGGGCCGACCTCCGGCTACCTGTCCGACCGCTTCGGCGCCCGCCCGTTCGCGACCGTCGGCATGGTGCTGACCGCGATCGGCTTCGTGTTGCTCGCGCTCCTGCCGACCGACTTCTCCTATCCGGTGTTCGGCGCGATCCTGCTGCTCATCGGGGCGGCGATGGGCATGTTCGCCTCGCCCAATCGCGCGGCAGTGATGAACAGCCTGCCGCGCGAGGACCGCGGCGTCGGCGGCGCCATGAACCAGACCTTCCAGAACTCCGCGCAGGTCATGTCGATCGGCATCTTCTTCACGCTGATGATCATCGGGCTGGCCTCGACGCTCCCGGCGACGATGGAGTCCGGGCTGCAGGCCCACGGCGTCGCGCCGGCGACGGCCCACCACGTGGCGACGCTGCCGCCCGTCTCGATCCTCTTCGCCGCGTTCCTGGGCTACAACCCGATCGCGCACCTGCTCGGTCCCCACGTGCTCGCCGGGCTGTCGGCGCACGACCAGGCGGCGCTCACCGGCAGCTCGTTCTTCCCGACGCTGATCTCGGGGCCGTTCCGCGACGGCCTCCATGCCGCGTTCCTGTTCGCGATCGTCGCGTGCCTGATCGCCGCGGCGGCATCGCTCATGCGCGGCGGGCAGATGATCCACGACGAGCTCTCCGAATCCGTGCCGCCGCCCGTCCCCCGCCGCCTGCGGACGGCCGAGCTCGAGGAGCAGCATGCAGGTTGAGTGACGTATCTCGCCTCGCCCCTGTGCGCTCCATAGCGCATGGGAATCGTCGTCTTGGCAGTGGTCGTCCTGCTCGTCCTGGCCCTCGTCGTGCGGGCGGTGTCGGCCCGACGCGCGCGCGCCAACAGGTCAGGCCCGAAGCCCGGGGCCACGCCTCCGCGCTACGAGCCGCCGACCTTCCGCGTCGTCGCGCTCGGCGCGTCGAGGTCCGGCAAGACCGTCTTCCTGTCGAGCATGTTCCACAGCCTCAACTTCCCGGCTCCGGGACGGTCCTACTACCTCGAGACCGACGCGCGACAGCGGGTCGCGCTGGGCAACATCTACAGCAGCGTGAGCGACCCGGCGCAGCCGTGGCCGCCCGGCACGCGCACGGGCGAGACGCGCGAGTTCGTCTTCGACTGCGTGGGCGTCGACAAGGACGACGCCAAGCAGACGATCCTGCGCATGAGCTACCTGGACTACGCCGGGGAGCTGCTGGTCGAGGAGCAGGAGGCCGGGTCCACCGCGCTCGACGAGCTGGCCGAGAAGATCAACGACGCGCACGCGCTGCTCGCGATGATCGACGGCCAGCGCGTGCTCCAGCTACTGCGCAAGGAGCCGGGCGGCCACGACTACTTCCAGCGCTCGCTACGGCCCATGCTCGGCTTCATGCACGGCGCCTCGTGCCCGATCCACCTGATCGTCACCAAGTGGGACCTCCTGCGCGATGCCGGGCCCGCTGGCGCCGACGACAAGGCGCTGCTCGACGCCGTCATCACGGCGTTGCTGGGCTACGAGCACATCAAGGCGCTCGTCTACGCGCAGAGCGCGAAGCGGATCGTCCGGCTGATCCCGGTCAGCGCGGTCGGCTCGAACTTCGCCGACCTCGACGGCAACGGCAAGGTCGTGAAGCGATCGGACGGCGAGATGCAGCCCACCAACGTCGAGGTGCCGCTCTGCGCCGTCCTTCCCGACCTCTTCGGCCAGGTCGAGTCGTCGCTGGAAGAGTCGATGCGCAGCGGCGTCAACGCCGACATGCGGCGCCAGCTGCGCAAGGACGCGGGAGCCGTCGCGGCGTCGGTCCTCGGCCGTCCCGCCGGCGCGGCGTTGCGCATGTTCCTCCAGGGCGCGCTGGGCAAGGACGTCGGACTGGAGGCCTCGACCCTGTTCATCGAGTGGCTGGCGCGCCCGTCGAGCGGGAACGAGCCGCTGAGCCAGGCGCGCACGACGATGGAGCGCCAGCTGGCGGACCTCCAGCGCCTGCGCACGGACGTGCTGGACGACTTCCGCAAGACGGTGCTCAGGCTCGAAGCCGTCCTGCCCAACTCGCAGCTGAGCGTGGCGTGGTGAGCCCGATGCCCGACGCAGCCCGCGGCTGGCCGTTCCTCGTCGCGCGCGGGCGACACCGCGGGTACCGGACCGTGCTGGCGCCCGACTTCCTGGCCGAGCGCAACCTGCAGGGCGTCCTCTCGGACTCGACCACGGGTGACGGCCTCGAGCCAGGCCGCGCGCGGACGGCCGAGGTCGACGCTCCGGCGGTCGGCCCGATGACGCTGTGCTTCCGGATCGAGCGGGTCAACGCGGCCGACGTCAACGGCCACCTGCCCGACGAGGACGCGATCGCGACCGACGAGCACGGGCGGCCGCTCGAGATCCTCTACGGCGTCGTCGCTCGCGGCCGGCTGAGCGGCCCGCTGCACGACGGCGACCTCGTGACGGCTCGCTCGCACGCGCTGCGCAGCTACCGCCGCTTCCTCGAGCAGGAGGACGCCTTCGACGTCGACGCCTCGCCCGCGTTCGCGCTGCGTGGCGTGACCGCGATGACGCCGTCCGCGCCCGCTCCACCGCGGCGGACACCGACCACCTCGCCGACGGCGCCGACGCCCGAGCGCCGGCCCGCGATCGGAGCCCTGGCGACCGTCGCCGTCGCGGCCGTGCTTCTGGTGCTCGTGGCGTGGTGGGCGTTCCTCAGGCCGTCCCCCACGACCGTCGACGTCGCCGCGGCGAGCGCGCAGTGCAATGCCAACGGCGTGACGCTGAGCGCCACCGTCAGCGCGAGCAAGGCGGCGACGATCACCTACCACTGGGAGCTCGCGACCCTGCGCACCGCGAAGCTCAAGGTCAAGGTCGCCGAGAAGGACCCCAAGCAGCTGAGGCTCGACGCGGCGAGCGCGACGCAGGGCCCCTACGCCGTGGTCGTCGACGGGCCGCAGTCCGCGCGCCGTGCGATCCAGGCGTGCGTCACAGGCGCAGCGTCGTCCCTACCTGGAGGCTGAGCTCGCCCTTGAAGTCGCGTTTCTCGGCCGCCTCCTCGAGGACGTTGCGGAAGTACTCCGCGCCGACGTAGACGCGAAGGGTCCGGGTCACGTCGATCGAGCCCCGCAGCCCGCCCACCGGACCGGCAACCGCCGACGGCGACGGCTCGCCGAGCCCGGCCGCGCCGGCCCTGACGCCACCGACCAGTGAGAGCGTCATCGGAACCCCCGCGACCGGGAACCGCACCTGGCCGCCGCCGACGACGCTCCCGGTGAGCACCTTGCCCGTGACCTCCGGGCCGGGGACGTAGTCGAGCTGGACGCCGAACGGGAGCGTGAGGAACTCGCCCTTGAAGCGGTAGTTGAAGCGCCACCCGACCGACAGCAGCGGCGCGATGCCCGCGGGGAATGCGACCCCGGCGCCCGCGCTGAGCTCATGGCCGCTGGGAGGCCGCGTGGCCGTCGCGGCGGCCTTGCTCGCGATGGCAGCCTCCTCCTTCGCCGCCGCCGCAGTGCCCGCCTGCGCGGCGAGCGGGTCGACCCGCACGAGCTCGAGCGGTCCGCCGCCGGCCAGGACCTTGGCGAGCGGGTGCTCGGTCGAGGCGACGACGCCCCCGCCGGAGGGCTTCAGCGCGATCGCGACGCTCTCCCCTATCAACGTCGTCGACAGGACGATCGTGCCATCGGATCGCCGCGCGGTGACGGCGAAGGACGCGCTGTCCGTGTGCCAGTCGAGATTGAGCTCGAACTCGGAGCCGGCCTGGGTCGCCGCGAGCTCCAGGTCGATCGTGCGGGCCTTGACGGCCGGCCGGTTCGCGGTCGCCTTGATCTCGGGGACCGCGATGGTGGCCTTGAACCGCTTGGGCGTGGATGCCGTGACCGTCGCGTCGACGGCAGCGGGCGCCGTCGGGTCGATGAGGAGGTTGATGAGCTCCCAGGCCTCGGGGCTGATCTTGTCCCCGGCCAGCTCGAGCAGGCTCTTGCTCGCCGTCAGGACGGGCCGCAGCAGCTGACTGACGCGGAGCCTCGTCCCCGTGGCGAAGGGCATCACCTCGTTGGCCGCGACCGCTCCGGACGACGGCTTGTCCGACGGCTGGCGCTGCACGATGGCGCCCGACGACCTCCCCACGTCGCGGCCGGCACCGGGCGCCTCGGCCTGACGCTCGAGGGCCGCGTCCTCCGGGCCGATCGCCGTGTCCGCGGGCACCGCCGTCGCCTGCGGCTGCTGCATCGTGTGCACGAGCTCGTGGCGGAGCAGGCGCTGGCCACCGGGGCGGCGGGGCTCGTAGCGACCGCGGCCGAAGGCGATGTGCTGGCCGACGGTGTACGCGGCCGCGCCGAGCGCCGTCGCCGATGCGGCGGCGTGCTCGTCGGCGTGGACGCGCACGCGGCTGAAGTCGTGGCCGAGCTCGGCGCCCAACGCGGCGCTCGTCGCGCCCGGCAGCTCGACGCCGGGCCCTGCCAGCCCTCGGCGCGCGAGGGTGCGCAAGGGCGCCGGGCCCGCGCGCGTCCGCGCTGCCGGCGTCGGACCGGCGCGAACGCGGTCGCCGACGGGCGGAAGGCTCACGGCGTCACCGGATCCCTGCGGAAGGCGATGCTCGTGATCGGCACGTCGTCGAGGTCGCCGGCGCGCGACGCGAGCCGGGCGCTCACCACGATGGCCCAGCGCGCCCCGGCCGATGGCGCGAACACCACCTGGGTGGGCATCTCGCGTCGCGTCAGCGCGCGCGCGAAGTCGCCGAGGATCGGACGCAGGGCGCGCGGCGTCGTCGGCGATGCGGCGTCGGGCTCGATCGTCAGCACGAACGGCGCGCCGGAATCGGGGTAGCGGGCCACCCGCGCGGCGCGCACGCCCGGCAGCACCGGGTCGAGCTCGGCGGGCAAGGGCACGCCAGGGTCGTCGGCCACCGGGCCGACGAATCCCGCAACGTCCTCGATCGTCAGGGCGTCCTGCGACAGGAACGCGACGAGTTCCGTCACGAGATCGGTCATGGCCATCCGAGATACGCCTGCGTCTCCGCGTCTCCGACCTCGTGCGCGTCGGCCTCGTAGGGGATGGCGCGGTAGAGCGTGTAGAGCTGCTCGACGACCGCGATCTGCTTGCGCAGGTCGTCGCGGGCCACAGTCGTGTCGGCGATGGTCTTGGCGTTGGCACCGGCCCTGAGCTTGGCCAGCGCGGTCCGCGCCGCCTGGCGCTTCGTCTTGAGGTCGGCGAGCCCGTCGTCGTCGCTGATCGCCTGGTTCTTCGCGCCCTCGGTCACCGACGCCTTGTACATCTCCTTGCCAAGGGCCGCCGTCGTGGCGTCGGTGGCCTTGTCGAACTTCTTGTTCACCGCCTCGTCGGCGATGGTCTTGGGGATCTTCTGCTCGGCCACGATCGCCGCCGCATCGCGCCCGTTGACGCCGGCCGAGAAGCGCGCGGCGAGGAACTCCTGCTCGGCGTGCCGGCTCTCGTGAAGCGTCGTGTTGGCGAGGTCGGCCGCATCGGCGGTGGAAGGCGTGGCCCCCTCGATCAGGCTCTTGCTCAGCACGAACTTCCAATCGCCCTTGTCGAAGAACCCCTTGAACTCCATCGTCTCGCGATCGGCCTGCAGGAACCCCGGGACGTCCGCCGCGACGAGCTCCACGTCGGCAGCCGCCCACAGCGCCTTGACCCGCTCGCTCCACTTGAGCGTCATCCACTTCGCGACGATGCCCTTCACCGCCGTGGCGAAGCGCTCGAGCGTCGTGATCCGGCCCAGGCCGGTCAGCTCCGGCCGCGTGCCCGCCTTGCGCTCCTTGGCGCGCTGCACGCCTGCCGCCGACTCCTTGGGATAGACCCGCTTGCGGATCTCCTTCCAGGTCGCGCCGTCGATGACGGCCTGCAGCTCGGTCGCAAGGTCCGCGCCCGGCTTCTTGGGCGGCGACTTGGGCTGGCGCTGGATGGCGTGCGGGGCACGCCGCACGGGGCGGCCCGTGCCGGCGCCCGCGATCGCCGCGCGCGCCATCGACCGGGCGTCGCGCTCGTACGCGTCGTCGGGCGGCGCGACGCGCGCGGGCACCGAGGCGGGAGCCCGCCGCTGCTGCAGGACGTGCGCGAGCTCGTGTGCCAGCAGCTCCCTCCCGCTCGCGGTCGTCGGCGCGTATGCGCCGCGGGCGAAGACGACGTTCGCGCCGGCCGTGAAGGCGCGCGCGCCCAGGGCGGACGCAGCCGCGTCGGCGCGGTTGTCGGCGTGCACCCGAACGCCGCTGAAGTCCTCACCGAAGCGCAGATCCATCAGGCGCCGGGTGGCCGGATCGATCGCCCTGCCGCCCGATCGCAGCACCGCGTGCACGGGCGGGGGCAGTCCACGGGTGAGACCGGCGTGCGTCGCGGTTGGCACTCGCGTGGATGGTGCACAGGCGCCGTCACCCACACGTTACGGGCACGACAGCGGCGCCGGCACCCGCCGTCACCGCGCCGTCACCGCGCCGTCACGCGCGCGGCCCCGATCGGGTCAGGTTCTGCGCAGCTTTGGCGACGCGAGCGCTGAGCTTCACGCACCGTGTCGTCGTCGCACCGGGAATCCACCTACCGTCGTCTCGGACCTCGGCGACGAGGGGGGCTCCCTGCACGATCGTCCAGCAACCCGCCGGCGGGAACTATCCAGCTCGACGGCCGCCGTTCCGACACTCGGTCTGATCAGCGGCTTCGAGCTGCGCCAGAACGGCGACGTGCTCGGCGTCCCGGGCAGCGCGCAGCGGCTCGTGGCATTCCTGGCCCTGCACCCGCGCCCGCTTCTGCGCGTCTTCGTGGCCGGCACGCTGTGGCTCGAGTCCGACGAGGACCACGCCAACGCGAGCCTGCGCTCGGCCTTGTGGCGGCTGCAGCGCTTGCGCTGCCGACTCGTGACGGCCACCGCGAGCCACGTCGGGCTGGCGCCGGAGATCCGCGTCGACGTGCGGATCGCGAGCAGGCTCGCGCAGGAGCTGATCGCCTGCCGCCTGGCGCCCTCCAAGGCCGAGGTCGAGCAGCTCTGCGCGGCCGGCGACCTGCTCCCGGACTGGTACGACGAATGGCTCGTCATCGAGCGCGAGCGCTTTCGCCAGCTGCGCCTGCACGCACTCGACGCCGTGTGCAGGCAGCTGCGGGGCGCGCGTCGCTTCTCGGAGGCCACCGAGGTCGGGCTGGCAGCGATCGCCGCCGAGCCGCTGCGCGAGAGCGCGCATCGCGCTCTGATCGAGGTCCACCTCGCCGAGGGGAACATCAGCGAGGCGATCCGCCAGTACCAGACCTACCGGCAGCTCGTCGCCGATCACCTGGGTGCCGAGCCTTCGAGCGAGCTTCAGAGGTGGCACGCGCACGTGTCAACGTCGCGGTGACGCACGGATCCCACACTTCCTTGCGTGGACCGACCGCCGTACCGGCCTTTCGGCCTTGTCGTGATCAGCGTGTGGCTGGAGCCGTCGTCCGGCCGCAGCCCGGCTGACAGCGTGCGCGCGCGGATCATCTCGACCCGTGACGTGATCGCGGGCATCGACGAGACCCGGACGGCAGCGGGCACCGGGGCCGTGGTCGCGGCGGTCGAGTGCCTCCTGACGGACTGGGCATCGGCGAACTGACGTCCTGCCCGAGGCGGTGACACGACCGTGACGGCCCGGTAACGGGCGGTGCGCAGACTCCGCCTGGACCAGCCGTCGACCGAAGCGGAGCCGCAATGCCGCCCACCCTCACCTTCCCCGGCGTGTACATCGATGAGCTCCCCAGCTCCGTGCGCACGATCATCGGCGTGGCCACCGGCGTCACGGCGTTCGTCGGGACCGCCGCGCGCGGGCCCGCCGACGAGGCGCGGCACCTGACCAGCTGGTCGGACTTCGAGCGCACGTTCGGCGGGCTGGCCGTCGACAGCGCGATGAGCTACGCCGTCTTCCAGTACTACCAGAACGGTGGCAGCGAGGCCGAGGTGGTGAGGGTCACCGCGGACGACGCAGCGAGCGCGACCGTCGACCTCGGCCAGGGCGTCGTGCTGGAGACGACCTCGTCGGGCGATTGGGGCAACAAGCTGCGCGTGCGGGTCGACTACGACACGAACCCAACGCACGACCAGCCGGGCGGCGCCGCGCTCTACAACCTGACGATCCGCGACACCGGCACGGGGGCGCAGGAGCGGTTCCTGGTCGAGGCGACGAACGACTCGCCGCTGCGGCTGGATCGGATGCTCGCCGCTTCGGCGCTCGTCAAGTCCAAGACGCATGTCTGGGACAAGCTCCCCGCCGCGCAGGACGACCCGCCGGCCGGCGACGACCCGTTCGCCGATCCGAAGCCGGCGGCGCCGGCGGGCAACGGGGGCAACGGGGGGAATGGGGGCGGCGGCAACGGCGGCAACGGCGGGAACGGGGGCAACGGCGGCAACGGCGGCGCCGCTGCCGCCCCGGTGACGTTCCTGCAGGCCTCGGGCGGGGCCAACGGGACGGTGAAGGACAGCGACTACGTCGGCTCGGAGGCGGCCAAGACCGGGATCTACGCGCTGCTCGACACCGACATCTTCAACATCCTGTGCGTCCTGCCCGCCGACCGCGCCGCCGACGTCCCGAAGGCGACGCTCACCGCGGCGGTGCGGCTGTGCGCGCTGCGGCGCGCGATGCTGGTCGTCGACCCGCCCGTCGTCTGGACGACGGTCGACACCGCGGTCACCGACGCGGCCGACCCGCTCGTCAGTGGCGACGACGCCAAGAACGCCGCGATCTTCTTCCCGCGCGTCAAGGTCGCCGACCCCAACAAGAACGGGGCGCTCGCGACCTTCCCGCCGTGCGGGATGGTGGCGGGCATCTGGGCGCGCACCGATGCCCAGCGCGGAGTCTGGAAGGCGCCGGCCGGCACCGATGCGTCGCTCAACGGCGTCGACGAGCTGCAGATCAAGCTGACCAACGCCGAGCAGGGCCGCCTGAACCCGATCGGAGTGGATTGCCTGCGCGACTTCCCGATCATCGGGCCCGTCGTGTGGGGCGCTCGCACCATGCGCGGCGCCGACCTGCTCGCCGACCAGTGGAAGTACATCCCGGTGCGGCGCACCGCGCTCTTCATCGAGGAGAGCCTCTACCGCGGGACGCAATGGGTCGTCTTCGAGCCCAACGACGAGCCGCTGTGGGCAGCGATCCGGCTCAACGTCGGGGCCTTCATGAACAGCCTCTTCCGGCAGGGAGCCTTCCAGGGCCGCACGCCCAAGGACGCCTACCTCGTCAAGTGCGACGCCGAGAACAACCCCCAGAACGACATCGACCGGGGCATCGTCAACATCCTCGTCGGCTTCGCCCCGCTCAAGCCGGCCGAGTTCGTCCTGATCCACATCGAGCAGCTGGCCGGCCAGCTCCAGGTCTAAGGAGGCGACGGTGGCCCAGTTCACGGTCAACGCCCAACGGCTCGACCCGTACAAGAACTTCAAGTTCCGCGTGAAGTGGGACGGCAAGTACGTCGCGGGCGTGTGCAAGGTCAGCGTCCTGAAGCGCACGACCGAGGTCGTCAAGCACCGCGACGGCGGTGACGAGAGCTCGAGCCGCAAGTCGCCGGGGCGCAGCGAGTTCGACGCGATCACCCTCGAGCGCGGGGTCACCCACGACCCCGAGTTCGAGCTGTGGGCCAACAAGGTCTGGAGCTACGCCAACGCGCAGGCCGGCCCCGAGAACCGCACGCAGGAGGTCTCCCTCAAGGACTTCCGCAAGGACATCATCATCGACGTCTTCAACGAGGCCGGCCAGAAGGCGATCTCCTACCTGATCTACCGCTGCTGGCCCTCGGAGTACCAGTCGCTGCCCGACCTCGACGCAAACGCCAACGCCGTCGCGATCGCGCACCTCAAGCTGGAGAACGAGGGCTGGATCCGCGACGTCAGCGTCCCCGAGCCCAGCGAGCCGACCTTCACGGACCCCAGCGCGTGAGGCGTGCGCCGGCTCACCGCACAAGAGCTGCTCGAGCTGTGGGAGCGCGGCGCCGACCGTTCGCGTGTGGAGCGCGCGGTCGACCTGCTCACCGCGGCGGGCTTCGATGACTGCGGCGACGACGCCGCGGCGCTGAGCGTCGGCCACCGCGACGACGCGCTCCTGACGCTGCGTGAATGGACGTTCGGCTCGGCCCTGCACGGCGAGGCCGACTGCCCGCGGTGCGGCGCGGAGCTCGAGCTCGACTTCGAGACCGCGGACGTTCGTAGCGGCCCGGCGCCGCCGTCGAACGACGAGCTTGCGGTTCGCATCGGCGGGCGCCGGATCGCCTTCCGCTCGCCCACGAGCGCCGACCTGCTCGCCGCCGAGCGCGAGGACGGCGCCGAAGCCGCGCGGACGCTGCTGCTCGAGCGCTGCGTCATGAGCGCGGGCGGCGACGGCGCGAGCGCGCTGTCCCCGGCGGCAGTCGCCGCGGTTGCGGCGTCGATGGCCGAGGTCGACCCGCAGGCCGACGTGCGCCTCGCCGTCGCCTGTCCGGACTGCGGGACGACCTCGATCCTGCCGTTCGACGTCGACACGTTCTTCTGGCGCGAGGTCGAGGCCTGGGCCCAGCGGCTCCTGCACGAGGTGGCCGCGCTGGCGCGCGCGCACGGCTGGACCGAGGACGAGATCCTGGCGCTGAGCCCCCGCCGCCGGCGCTTCTATCTCGAGGCGGTCGGCTGGTGAGCGACTTCCTCTCGCGCCTGGCCGAGCGCAGCGCCGGGACGCCGCCGGCGCTGCGGCCGCGCGTGCCGTCGGCGTTCGAGCCGTGGTCGGCCGGCGACCTGGGCGCCGACCAGCCCCCGGCGTTCGCCCGGCCCTCGGCGGCGCCGCCGGCGCGCGCTGCCGCAGCCCCGCCCGCCGGGACCGCGCAGTCCGCGCGCGAACCGCGGCGGGTGAGCGCACAGCCACCGGCGCCGCGGCCGCTGCCTGCCCCCGCGCGCCCGCCCGCAGAGGACGCGAGCGACGATCGCCTGCCCGCGGCGCCGCGGGCTCGCGCGCAGGGCACGGCGGCCGCGCCCACACCTGCGCCGGCGCCAGCGGAGCCGCGCGCGGACGCTGCGCCGCGACGCGCGCCGGCGCGGCCGCGTCGCCGCGACGCAGCCGACGAGAGCGCCGAGCCGCCAACGGCGACGAGTCCCGCGCCCGCGGTCGCCGCGCCGCCGCCGGCGCGCCGCCCGAACGCACCGGCCCCACCCGCGCCGGACACGGCATCGCCGGCGCCGGCGGGCACGGCGGCGCCACTCGCCGCCCGCGCCGCCGCGCACGCGCCGCGCAACGAGGACGCCATCGCGCCGTCGCACGAGCCCGCGCCGCGCGCGGGCCGCCCCGCCAAGGTCGTCGGCGGCCGCCGCACCGACGCCCGGGCGGCCCCCGCCCCGACCCTCGCCCCAACCACCGGTCCGCTCACCGTCGAGGTCACCATCGGCCGCGTCGAGGTTCGCGCCGCCCCCGCGCCGCCGGCCCACGCCGCGCGGCGCCCCGCCCCCGGGCCGCGCGTCACCCTCGACGAGTACCTCGCCGAGCGCACGCGGGCAGGCCGGCGATGAGCAACTTCCGCGCGATCGCGGCGGTCACGGCGACGCTGCGCGAGGTGCTCCACCAGGGCGTCAACGCCGACGTGCCCACCGACGTCGTGACGCGCCCGCCGGATCGCGTGACGGTCAACGGGCCGAGCAACCAGATCAACCTCTTCCTGTTCAACACCGCGCCGAACGCCGCCTGGCGCAACCAGGAGCTGCCTGGGCAGGCCAAGGCGGGCGAGACCGGCTTCCCGCCGCTGCCGCTCGTCCTCTCCTACCTGCTGACCGCCTACGGCGCCAACGACGACGAGACGACCAGCCACCAGCTGCTGGGCAAGGCGATGAGCGTGCTGCACGACCTGCCGCTGCTCGATCGCGCCCGGATCGAGGCCGCGCTGCCGGACAACGACCTCTACGAGCAGGTCGAGTCGGTGAAGGTCACCCCGCACTCGCTGTCGGTGGAGGAGATCTCGAAGCTGTGGACGGCGTTCCAGACCCAGTACCGGATCTCCGCGGCGTACGAGGCGTCGGTCGTGCTCATCGACAGCAACCGCGCGGCGCGATCGCCGCTGCCCGTCCTCACGCGCGGGCCGGACGACGCCGGCGTCGTAGCGCAGGCCGGCGTCGTGCCGCCGTTCCCGACGCTGACCGCGATCGCTGCGCCCGGCGGTCAGTCGGCCGCGCTGCTCGGCGACCGCATCAGCCTGACCGGCCACGACCTCGGCTCCGTCACCGGCGTGCGTCTCGCCGGGCCGCGACTCGACGATCCGGTCGACGTGCCGCCGCCCCCGCTCGTGAGCGTGACCGATGCCGAGGTGGTCGCGACCGTGCTCGACGATCCCCAGGCGCTGCCGGCGGGCCTCTACACCGTCGCCGCTGTCATCGCGGCGGCCGGCGAGCCCGAGCGCACCACCAACCTGCTCCCGCTCGCGATCGCCGCGCAGATCACCAGCGCGCTGCCGATGAACGTCGCGCGCGTCGGCAACGACGCGACGATCAACCTCACCTGCCGCCCCGAGGTCCTGCCCGAGCAGCAGGTCCAACTGCTCGTCGGCGATCGCCAGGTCGCGCCCCAGCCGTTCCCGAACCGCACCAGCGCCCTGAGCTTCGTCGTGAGCGCCGCGCAGGCGGGCACGTTCCGGCTGCGGCTGCGAATCGACGGCGTCGACTCCCTGCTCATCGACCGCTCGGGCGAGCGGCCCGTGTTCGACGAGACGCAGAAGGTGACGATCACATGATCGACCACGAGGCATGGCTGCAGGCCAACGACCAGTACCTGGCCGCCGCCCTGCAGTGGCTGCGCACGCGCTTGGAGTGGTTCGCCGGCCCGACCGACGACCGCGCGCGCGACGACCTCGTCGCCGCGCTCGCCGCGCCGGGCGCGACCACGCCACCGCCCCGGCGCCGCGGCTGGCGCCGCCGCCGGGAGCCCCAGCCGGCGAGCGCGCCGCTGCCGGTCGCGGCGCCCGCAAGGCCAAGGCCGATCAGCGACGACGAGGTCGCGGACGCCGCCGCCGCGATGCAGGAGGCGGCGGCGAGCATGGACCCGCCTGCGGCCCTCATCTCGCTCGCCGCGGTGCTCGGCCTCACGCCCACCGAGCGCGACATGCTCCTGCTGTGCGCGGGGATGGAGCTCGATCCGCGCCTGGGCGCGCTCTGCGCCCGCGCGCACGGCGACCCGCGCTGCGCCTACCCGACCTTCGCCCTCGCCCTCGCGCTCTTCCCGGACCGCTCGTGGGACATGCTCTCGCCCGCGGGCGGCCTGCGCTCCTGGCGGCTGATCGAGATCGTCGCCGAGCCGGGCGAGCCGCTCACGATGACGCGGCTGCGCGCCGACGAGCGCATCGTCAACCACCTCAAGGGGATGGCGCACCTCGACGATCGCCTCGAGCCACTGCTGGCGCCGATCGCGCTCGACGAGGCCGACAGGCAGCTGCCCGCGTCGCAGCAGCGGCTCGCCGACGAGATCGTCGCGCGCTGGAGCACGCGTCCGCCGGGGACCCCGCTCGACCTCGTGCAGCTGCTCGGCGTCGACACCGCGAGCAAGGAGGCGATCGCCGCGCACGTCAGCGCGGCCCTCGGCGCGCAGCAGCTCTACCGCCTGCCCGCCGACCTCCTGCCCGCCCACCTCGACGACGTCGAGACGCTGGCGCGCCTATGGCAGCGCGAGAGCATCCTGCTGTCGCTCGCCCTCTACCTCGACGCCCAGGAGCTCGACGGCGCGAGCAGCGTCGAGGCAGCCTCGAACGCCGTGCGGCGCTTCGTCGGACGCAGCCCGAGCGTCTTCCTGCTCGGCGCACGCGAGCGCTGGACGGGACTGCACCGCGCCGACATGGCCGTCGACGTACAGCCCCCCGCGGCCTCCGAGCAGCGCGACGCCTGGCGCACCGCGCTGGGCGACGACGCGGCCGATCTGCCCGAGCAGCTCTCGGCCCAGTTCCAGCTCAGCGCGGGCACGATCGCCGCGGTCGCGGCACGCGCGCGGGCGGCTGACGGCCGCGGCGGCGACGTGTTCGCGCGCGAGCTGTGGGACGCCTGCCTGGCGACGACGCGCCCACGGCTGGACGCGCTGGCGCAGCGCCTGGAGCCCAAGGCGACCTGGGACGACCTCGTGCTCGCCGACAACGAGCTGTCGCTGCTGCGTCAGATCGCCGCGCAGGTCGCGGCGCGCAGCACGGTGTACGAGAGCTGGGGCTTCGGCGCGCGCATGAACCGCGGCCTGGGCATCAGCGTGCTCTTCGCGGGCCCGAGCGGCACCGGCAAGACGATGGCCGCCGAGGTCATCGCCAACGACCTGCGGCTCAGCCTCTACCGCATCGACCTGTCCGCGGTGGTGAGCAAGTACATCGGCGAGACCGAGAAGAACCTGCGGCGGCTGTTCGATGCGGCGGAGGCGGGCGGGGCGCTCCTGCTGTTCGACGAGGCCGACGCGCTCTTCGGCAAGCGCAGCGAGGTCAAGGACAGCCACGACCGCTACGCGAACATCGAGATCAACTACCTGCTGCAGCGCATGGAGGGCTATCGCGGGCTGGCGATCCTCGCCACCAACGCCAAGAGCGCGCTCGACACCGCCTTCCTGCGGCGCCTGCGCTTCGTCGTCGACTTCCCGTTCCCCGGCCGCCCCGAGCGCCGCGCCATCTGGCAGCAGGTGTTCCCCGCCGAGACGCCCACCGAGCCGCTGGACTTCGAGCGCCTCGCGACCATGCCCGCGACGGGCGGCACGATCCACAACATCGCGCTCAACGCGGCCTTCGTGGCCGCGCGGGCCGGTGCTCCGGTCGGGATGGACCTGATCGTCGAGGCAGCGCGCACCGAGTTCCGCAAGCTCGACCAGCCGCTGCCCGATGCCGCGCTCGACCGCGGCCGCGCACGGCGCGAGGCGGTGACGGCATGAGCGACCGCGTCCACGTCCACGTCGATCGGCTCGTGCTCGACGACATCGGCGTGACCGGGGCCGACGGGCCCGGCATCGCGGCCGCGGTGCAGGCCGAGCTGGCCCGGCTGCTGCGCGAGCCGCGGCACGTGCCCGAGCACCTGCGCGGCGGAGCGCATCTCGCGCGCCTGCGCGGGGGCGGAGGTCCCGTGCCCGCCGGCGGCGATCCGGGAGCGATCGGCGCCGGCATCGCGCGCTCGGTCCACGCCGCGCTCGTGGGGCCCTCCGCGACGACTGGTGGACGCCGATGAGCGGCGCACGCGTCGTCGTGCCCGGGCCGTCCGGCGCCGCGTTCCGCGAGCGGGGGCTCCCGCTCGACACCGCGACCCGGTCACACATGGAGAAGGCCTTCGGGCGCGACTTCTCGCACGTGCGCGTCCACACCGACACCCCGGCCGCGGCGTCGGCGCGCGCGCTCGGCGCACGCGCGTACACCCTCGGCGCCGACATCGCCTTCGCCTCCGGCCGCTACGCGCCGTCGACGCCCGCGGGCCGCTCGCTGATCGCCCACGAGCTCGCTCACGTCGTCCAGCAGCGGCAGCCCGGATCGAGCTCGGGTGGCGCGGAGGAGCGCGCCGACGCCGCCGGGCGGCGAGCCGCCGCCGGAGCGCGCGTCGACCCGAGCAGCCTCGGCAGGGCGCCCGTGGCGATCATGCGCCAGGCCGAGACGCCGGGACGGACGGCGAGCTTCGGGCTCGGCCAGCCCGAGAGCCTGCCGGGGCTCGGGCTGACGCTGTCGACCGTCTCCGGCTTCGAGCACGGCAAGGCGACCGTCCCCACCGACGCGACCGCCGCTCTGGACCAGGTTGCGACCCAGCTCCTCGGCCTCTTGATCGAGCTGCCCGCGGGCCGCGTCACGCTCACCGGCCACACCGACCTCACGGGCGAGGAGAAGCGCAACGAGAGGCTCGGACGCGAGCGCGCCCTGAGCGTCTGGGGAGCGCTCGTCAAGCGCGGCGTCCCCGGCCAGAACATGGACGTCCAGAGCGCCGGCATGTCGGCGCCGGTCGTCAACACCCCCGAGCGCGAGCCGCGCAACCGCCGCGTGGAGATCCGCTTCGAGGGGCGGCTGCTGCCGCAGGCGAGGAGCCGCGTGGGCCGTGTCGACCTGACGCCGCGCCCGGGCGTGCTCGTGCCGCCGTGGGCGCGGCCGACGCCGCCGGCGCCCGCGCCGCCGCAGCCCGCGGCCGGGCCGTCGCCTGCACGAGCGGGCACGGGCGGCGACGTACTCAAGGCGCTGCTCGCGCTCCCGGAGGGCAAGCGCGCGGTCGAGGACCTCAAGCGCGAGGGCCAGCGGATCCTCGAGCGCACGACGACGGGCGAGAAGGTGGCGGGCGGTACCACCCTGCTCACGCTGGGCGCTGGCACGATCGCCGGCATCTGGTCGGACCCGAGCGCGCGCTCGACGGCGCTGAAGGCGATCGACGGACTCGAGGTCGACGTGCCCAAGGTGCCGGGCCTGAAGGTGCGCGCGGTCACCACGGGGCAGGGCGGCGGCGCCGTGCTGATGTTCGACTTCGGCAAGGTCGTGCCGGGGCTGCAATGACCTCCTTCCCCGGATCGCCGAAGCTCGTCCGCGGGGGCCTCGTCTCGCTGGACTCGACCACCGGGCGCCTGCTGCGGGTCATCGCGCTGCAGTACAACCCCGACACGGTCACGCGCACCCTGCAGCCGCAGGGCATCGGCGCCGAGCCGGGCGACCGCCTGGAGGCCCTGCGGCTGAAGGGCCCCGCGCACGAGACGATCAAGCTCGATGCCGAGCTCGACGCCACCGACGCGCTCGAGCATCCCGACCAGAACACCATCGTCGCCGAGAACGGGCTGCATCCGCAGCTCGCCGCGCTCGAGCTGCTGATCTATCCCACGAGCGCGAGCCTGATCGCCAACGACCAGCGCGCGAGCCTGGGAACGATCGAGATCGCCGCGGTCGAGGCGCCGCTGACGCTGCTGGTGTGGGGGCGCCGGCGCGTGGTGCCCGTTCGCCTGACCGACTTCAGCGTCACCGAGGAGGCCTTCGACACCATGCTCAACCCGACGCGCGTGCGCGTGAGCCTCGGCCTGCGCGTGCTGAGCACCGACGACCTCGGCTTCGCACACCGCGGCGGCGCGCTCTACCTGCTCTACCAGCAGCAGAAGGAGCGCCTGGCGACGCTCAGCCCCAGCGCCCGCCTCAGCGACGTCGGCCTGACCGCGCTCCCGGGGGGATGAGCCGTGTTCCCCGCCACCAGCCGTTACCACGACATCGAGACCGCCACGCTCGAGCTGCCCGACGGCAGCGAGGTCGTCTACCTGCGCCGGCGCTTCGTGCCGTCACCGGACCGCTTCGCGCTGCTGCAGGTCCACGTCGTCGTCTCGGGCGACCGCCTGGACAACGTCACGGCGCGCTATCTCGGCGACCCCGAGCAGTTCTGGCGGATCGCCGACGCCAACGGCGCGCTGCGCCCCGAGGAGCTCGTCGAGCGGGTCGGCCGGCGCCTGCGCATCACCCTCCCCGAAGGCCTGCCGGGGGTGGTCGCGAGTGGCTAACCCGTTCACGCTCACCCTGCTGATCGGGCCGACGCTGCCCGCGCCGGTTCCGCAGGTCGTCATCGACTCGCTCACGAGCGTCCAGGTGACGACGACCGCGGGCCAGGCCAGCGGGTTCCAGCTGTCCTTCGCGGTCAGCAAGGGGTCGCTGATCGAACGCGTGCTGCTGCCCAGCGGCTACTTCGACCCCAAGACGCGCGTGATCATCGTCGCGGTCCCCAACGGCGTGCCAAGTGTGCTGATGGACGGCGTCGTGACCCGCCAGGAGCTCACGCCCAGCAGCGAGCCGGGCGCCTCGACGCTGAGCCTGACCGGCGAGGACGTCTCGCTCGTCATGGACCTCAAGGAGGAGCGCGCCTGCTACCCGGGGCTCCCCGCCGAGGCGCGCGTCGCGGTCATCTGCCTGAAGTACTTCCTCTACGGGATCGTCCCGGCGACGGTGCCGTCGCTGCTGGTGGACGTGCCCAACCCGGCCTCGAAGATCCCCATCCAGTCCAGCTCGGACCTGCAGTACATCAGGGCGCTCGCGGCGGAGGCGGGCTACGTCTTCTACATCGACCCCGGCCCGGTGCCGGGCGTCAACGTCGCCTACTGGGGCCCCGAGGTACGCATCGGCCTGCCACAGCCCGCGCTGACGGTGAACATGGACGCGGCGACGAACGTCGAGACGCTGAGCTTCAGCTTCGACGGGACCGCGCGCACGCAGTACACGATCGACATCGTCGAGCCGACGACGAAGATCGCGATCCCGGTGCCCGTACCCGACATCGGGCTGCTGAAGCCGCCGCTGGCCGCTCGCCCGGCGATCGCGCTGCGCGAGGCCCCGCTGCCCGACACGTCGGCGCTGAACCCGATTCGCGCCGCGCTCTACGGCCTCTCGCAGACGTCGGCGTCGGCCGACGCCATCAGCGGGCAGGGCACGCTCGACGTGCTTCGCTACGGGCACGTGCTCAAGGCGCGCGGGCTCGTCGGCGTGCGCGGCGCGGGGCTGGCGTACGACGGCCTCTACTACGTCAAGAGCGTCACCCACAACATCAAGCGCGGCGAGTACAAGCAGAGCTTCACGCTCGCTCGCGACGGCCTCATCTCCTTCACCGAAAGGGTCCTGCCATGAGACAGCCGGCGACGGGCGGACGGCGCCTGGACGGCCGCTACCGCGGCACGGTCGTCAACAACGTCGACCCCATGAGCCAGGGCCGGCTGCTCGTGTCGGTGCCCGATGCGCTCGGCGACGACCCGTGCCTGTGGGCCGAGTCGGCAAGCCCGCTGGCCGGCACCCAGATGGGCATCTACGCGGTGCCGCCGATCGGCTCCGGGGTCTGGGTGGAGTTCCAGCAGGGGGATCCCAATGACGCGGTCTGGACCGGCGGCTACCGCGGGTCGACGGCCGACGTACCGGCGATGGCCCTGGCCGCGCCGCCGGCGACGCCGCCTGTCGTCATCCAGAGCCAGGCGCAGAACCGGATCATCATCTCGAGCGTCGCGGGCGACGGCATCCGGCTGGAGACAGCGCAGGGCCCGGCGGGGCCGTTCATCCAGATCTCGCCCACCGCCGGGATCGTCCTGTCCGACGGCACCGGGGGCATGGTCACCGTGTCCAAGGGCGTCGTGACCGTCAACCAGGGCGCGCTCGTCGTGAAGTGAGGATCGCCCGTGCCCGGACCACTCATCCAGGCTCTCGCCCAGGGAACGTGCCCGCATCAGCTGGGGCAGCTCGCGCTGAAGACGTCCAACGCGCGCGTCTTCCTCAACGGCCAGCCCGCGCTCACCGTCGCCGACATCGTCCAGGTGGCCAGCTGCCCGTTCCAGGTGCCGGTCGGCGCGGGCACCAAGCCCCAGCCGTGCATCACCTGCAAGCCGGTGCCGGCCGGGCGCGTCTTCATCGGCCCCAGCGCCGCGGTGGTCAACCTTCCGGGATCGGCCATCTGCCAGAGCGCCGAGCAGATCCCGCAGGGCCCGGCGACGATCGTCAGCCAGACGCGCGTGGTGGCGACATGACCGTCGAGTTCGACTTCCCCTTCCACGTGGACGCGGCTGGCCACACGGCGAGCACCGACTACGACGAGCACGTCCGCGACATGATTGAGCAGCTGCTGTTCACCAACCCGGGCGAGCGCGTCAACCGCCCGGACTTCGGCAGCGGGCTGCTGGACCTCGTGTTCTCGCCGAACACGCCCGAGGTCGCCGCCGCGCTCGACGTCGCGGTCCAGGCCGCGCTGCAGCGCTGGCTGGGCGACGTGATCGACGTGCAGAGCCTGACCGTCGACAGCGAGGAGGCGACGCTGAGGGTCACGCTGCGCTACTTCGTCAAGGCGACCGGCACGGTGCGCAGCGACGTCATCACCGGGGGCACGTCGTGACCACCGACCTGGACTGCCGCACGCCGCTGCGCCACGACGCGGCGCGCCGCGCCGGGCTCGACGGCCTGGACTTCGTCGAGGTCGCCGACGATCAGCGCTCGATCGACGTGTGGTTCGTCGGGCCCGCGCCCGAGCTGGCGCCGGCGAACGTGCGCATCGACGGCGGCCGCCGCGTCACCGGCATCGTCGTGACCGGCGTCCAGCGATGTGGCGAGGAGGACCCCGAGCTCGACAAGTGCGTGCGGATCTTCGTCGACCGGCCCGGCGACTTCTCGACCTACGTGCTCAGGATCGTCGAGAGCAGCGAGGGGCGGCCCACCGACGAGCCGCTGGAGGGGTTCGACCCGCGCCTGGCCCAGCTGCCTTTCTCGTTCAAGGTCAACTGCCCCAGCGAGATCGATTGCGCGCCGGTGGAGTCATGCCCGCCGCGGGTGCTCGACGAGCCCGACACCTCCTACCTGGCCAAGGACTACGCGAGCTTCCGCCAGCTGATCTACGACCGGCTGTCGCTGGTGACGCCCGAATGGACCGAGCGCCACGTGCCCGACCTCGGGGTCACGCTCGTCGAGCTGCTGGCCTACGTCGGCGACTACCTCAGCTACTACCAGGACGCCGTGGCGACCGAGGCCTACCTCGAGACGGCGCGGCTGCGCATCTCCGTGCGCCGCCACGTGCGCCTCATCGGCTACGCGATGCACGACGGCTGCAACGCCCGCGCGTGGGTCTGCGTCGAGGTCGGCCGCCCCGTCGAGCTCGAGCCCGGCCAGGTCGCGTTCCTCGCGCCACGCGGCGAGCTGACCGGCCCGGTCGCGCTGCTCGACGCCGATGTCGAATGGACCGTGGGCGAGGCGTTCGAGCCGCTCGGCCAGGACACGATCGAACTGGAGCCGGCCCACAACGAGATCCGACTGTGGACATGGGGCGACGAGGAGTGCTGCCTGCCCGCCGGCGCGACGCGCGCGACGCTCGTCGACGGCACGATGGGCGAAGACGGACCGCAGCGCGAGCTGCGGCTGGCACCGGGCGACGTGCTCGTCTTCGAGGAGCTGCGCGGCGGGCGCACCGGAGCGCGCGCCGACGCGGACCCGGCCCACCGTCAGGCCGTGCGGCTGACCGAGGTCACCGAGACCGTGGACGAGGTCTGCGACCAGCCCGTCCTCGAGGTCGCGTGGGCGCCGGAGGACGCGCTCGCGTTCGCGCTGTGCCTCTCGATCCTCGACCCGGACGACTGCTGCCCGCTGCACGACGTCAGCGTCGCGCGCGGCAACGTCGTGCTCGTCGACCACGGGCGCACGCTCACGCGCTGCGGCCGCAATCCCGAGCGCCTGGAATGGCCGCAGGCGCCGCCGGGCGAGCCCGCGTGCGAGGCCATCGGGCGCCCGGCCGACCCGGTCACGCGGCCCGTCGTCCACGAGCCCGTGCTCTCCCAGGCGCCGGTCACCCAGCGCGGGCCGGCGCCGGCGGGCCCCGCCCGCGACGCGCTCGCGCAGGACCCGCACCTCGCGCTGCCGGTGGTCGAGCTCGTCACCGAAGGAGCGCCGCAGGAGACCTGGGAGCCGCGGCGCGACCTGCTCGAGAGCGGCCCCGACGATCGCGTCTTCGTCGGGGAGCTCGACGACGAGGGGCGGCTGCACCTGCGCTTCGGCGACGACGACGCCGGGCGCGCCGTGGAGCCGGCCAGCGTCCTGCTTGCCTCCTACCGGGTCGGCAACGGCGCGGCCGGCAACCTCGGCGCCGGGGCGATCTCGCGGATCGTCTTCTGCGGGCCGCCGCCGGCGGGGATCGTGAGCGTGCGCAACCCACTGGCCGCGGCCGGCGGCACCGAGCCCGAGCCGATCGCGCGCGTCAAGGCGCTCGCGCCGGGCAGTCCGACCCAGCAGCTCCTGCGCGCGATCACGATGGCCGACTACGCCCAGCTCGCCGGCGCCGTCCCCGGGCTGCAGCGCGCCTCGGCCGAGCTGCGGTGGAACGGCAGCTGGCACGAGGTCAGCGTGGGCCTCGACCCGCTCGGCACGGACGAGATCGCCGCCGCGCTGCGCGACCGCGTCGCCGCGGCGCTCGAGCCGGTCCGGCGCATCGGCCACGACGTGACGGTCGGGGACGCCCGGCGCGTGCCGATCCTCCTCGGCCTGCTCGTCTGCGTGGCACCGCACGCGCTGCGCGGCCAGGTCCGCGCGGCGCTGCTGGCCGTGCTGGGAAGCGGCACGCTGCCCGATGGGAGCCTCGGCCTGTTCCATCCCGATCGCCTCAGCTTCGGCGAAGCGATCCGCGCGAGCCGCATCGTCGCCGCCGCCGAGGCGGTCGTCGGCGTCGAAAGCGTGCAGGTCACCGCGCTGCAGCGGCTGTTCCAGGGCGACGCCGGCGAGCTCGACGCCGGCATCCTGAAGCTCGGCGCGCTGGAGATCGCCGAGCTCGACAACGATCCCGCGCGGCCGGAGAACGGCCGGCTCGTGCTCGAGCTGCGAGGCGGGCGATGAGATGACCTGCACGTGCGGATGCTGCGCCGGCATCGAGGTGCTCACGCCCGCCGCGACGGCGAACGCCCCGGGGCAGGACCGCCTGCGCTACCGGGTGGGCACGCACGCGAGCTTCCTGAGCACGATGCTCGCGCGGTTGTCCAGCCCCGACTTCCCGGCGCTCAACGCGCTGGTCGCGCGGACACCGGACGATCCGGCGATCGCGATCCTCGACGCGTGGGCGACCGTCGCCGACGTCCTGACCTTCTACCAGGAGCGGATCGCCAACGAGGGCTACCTGCGCACGGCGACCGAGCGCCTGTCCGTGCTCGAGCTCGCGCGGCTCGTCGGCTACGAGCTGCGCCCCGGGGTGTCCGCCACCGCCTATCTCGCCTTCACGCTCGACCCCACCCCGATCGGCGACGTCATCGTCGCGATCCCGCGCGGCAGCCGCGCGCAGAGCATGCCGGGGCCCGGCGAGCTGCCGCAGTCCTTCGAGACCGACGACCCGCTCGATGCCCGCCCGGCCTGGAGCGCGCTGCTCCCGCGGCGCCGCCGACCCACGCTCGTGCTCCTGGACCACGTCGACGAGCTCGGGCGTCTCTACCTGGCCGGCATCGCCACGCTGCTGAACCCGGGCGATCCGCTGCTGCTCGTCTTCGGTGGCGGCGCGCAGGAACAGCGCCTGGCGCGCATCAAGACGGTGACGGCGCAGCCCGACGAGGCGCGGACGATCGTCGGCCTGCAGCTGGATGTCTCCGCGCAGCTCAGCACAGCGCTCGACGAGCTGCGCAAGGCCCTGCTCGGCGTGCGCGAGGACGTTCCGCCACGCAGCCGCGTGGCGCTCCAGCTCGACGAGGACGTGCTGCAGCCGCTCGGCGAGGCGCTGGAGGGCAGCCCCGTCCCGGCCGCGATCGCCGCGGCGCTCGAGCCGGCCGTGGTCGGGATGCGCGAGCGCCTGGACGTCTACGAGGCCAGCGGCGGCGCGCGCGGGACCACGCCGCTGTGGGTGGACTGGGCCCAGGACGTCCTCGCGGTGATCGAGCCCGCGCTCGATCGCGCCCGGGCGGCCGCGCGCGCGGCCCAGCAATCGGGCTCGGTGGCCGAGGAGCCCGGCGTGGCGGCCGCGGTCGCCGAGCAGAACGGCGCGGGCACGGCGCTGCTCGGGCTCGGCTCGCTGCTCGGCCGCCTGCGCGTGCCCGGGTCGGTGCCGCCGCCCAGCGCCCGCGACCTCCCGCGCGACACCACCAAGCTGTTCGCGGCGGACTCCGACCTCGTGCCGCAGGTGCTGGTGGCGCTCAGCCCCGACCTCGGGCCCGATCTCTACGCAGCCTGGGGGGCAGCCGATGTCACGCCGCCCCCGGCGCTGCACAGCGTGCAGGCGCTGCGCGTCAAGGCGGCGCCGTTCGGCGCGACCGCGCCGCTCAAGCCGATCCTCGACAGCCGCGGCCTCGCGGTCGGCACCGAGGAGTGGCCGCTCGACGGCGAGGTGAGCTTCGGCGCGATCGTCGACTACTTCGAGGACGCGATCGTGCTCACGGCCGCGCGCGACGACGAGAGCGCGTCGGCGCAGCTCGACTTCGCGTCGGCGGCCGACGTCCCACTTGGCTTCGCCTCCGCCGACGTGGACGTGACCCTTCCAGGCCCGAACGGCGGGGCGACGTCCGTGACCGTGACCTTCAGCGCCGAGGACGTCACGCGCACCTTCGAGGTGCTGAACACCGGCGCGGTGACCGTGACGATCGACGACGACGCCGAGCTCGAGTTCCATCCGCGCGTCAACCAGACGCTGCGTCGCGAGCGGCCGGGGAGGCGCATCTTCGTCGAGCTGACCGGCCGGGTGTCGATCGAGAACGAGGTCCCGGGACGTGTGAGCATCACCGACGACGGCCTCGTCGCGCCCGATCCGCTCGTCCTCCCGCTCGACGCGCAGTACGACAAGATCGTGCCCGACACGTGGGTCGTCGTCGAGCGCCCCGACCGCAGCGACGACCTCGCGCGGGTCATCACGCGGATCGCGCGCGTGGACACCGTCGCGCTGGCGCGGTACGGGCAGACCGCCAAGATCACGCAGCTCACGCTCGCGCTGCCATGGCTGGACGAGGACGACCTGCTGCTGTCCGCGGTGCGCAAGGCCTCCGTCCTGGTCCAGAGCGAGCCGCTCGAGCTGGCCGAGGAGGAGATCGAGGACCCCATCTGCGGCGAGTCGATCGAGCTCGACCGGCTCTATGACGGTCTGCAGGCCGGGCGCTGGGCGATCATCAGCGGCGAGCGCACCGACATCCCGGGCACCACCGGCGTGCAGGCGAGCGAGCTGCTCATGATCAGCGGCGTCCTGCAGCGCGCCGACCCCGATCGGCCCGGCGACACCGTCCACACGACGTTGGAGCTCGCGCAGCCGCTGGCCTACTGCTACAAGCGCGCCACCGCGATCGTCCACGGCAACGTCGCCAAGGCCTCGCACGGCGAGACGCGGGCCGAGGTCCTCGGCAGCGGCGACGCGACGCGCGCCAACCAGCGCTTCGCGCTGCGCGCCAAGCCCCTGACCTTCCGGCCCGCGTCGACGCCGCGAGGCTTCGCGTCGACGCTCGAGGTCCGCGTCGACGGCGTGCGCTGGCACGAGACGCCCAGCCTGGCCCGGCTCGGGCCGACCGACCACGCGTACGCGATCCGCACGGACGACGACGACACGACGACCGTCGTGGTGGGCGACGGCATCAACGGCGCGCGCCTGACGACCGGCGTCGAGAACGTGCAGGCCGTCTACCGCACCCAGACCGGCAAGCCGGGCAACGTCCGCGCCGGCCAGATCAGCCAGCTGGCGAGCAGGCCGCTCGGCGTGAGCGGCGTGAGCAACCCGCTGCCCGCGACCGGCGGCGCCGACCGCGAGAGCCGCGACGCCGCACGGGCCACCGTGCCGCTCGCGCTCACGGCGCTCGACCGGCTCGTCTCGGTCTCGGACTACGAGAGCTTCACGCTGCTGCGCGCCGGCATCGGCAAGGCCAGCGCGCAGCGACTCACCGATGGACAGCGCACCGTCGTCCACCTCACGATCGCCGGCGCCGACGACGTGCCGGTCGACCCCAGCTCCGACCTGTTCGTCAGCCTGCGTCGCTCGCTGGCCGAGAACGGCGATCCCTTCCAGCCCGCGCAGGTCGCCGTGCGCGAGCTGCTGGTCGTCATCATCAGCGCCCGCGTCAGCGTGCTGGAGGACCACTCGTGGGCGATCGTCGAGCCGGCCGTCCGCAGCGCGGTCCTCGACCGCTTCGGCTTCGCGCGCCGTGCGCTGGGCCAGGACGTTCTCCTCGGTGAGGTGATCGCGACGATCCAGGGCGTTCGCGGCGTGGACTACGTCGACGTCGACGTGCTCGACGTCGTGCCGGAGTCGATCACGCCCGCCGAGCTGCTCGCGCTCGGCCCGCAGCTCGTGCCCCCGCCACGCCCGCGCATCCCGGTCGAGCTCGCCCGGTTCGTGGAGCGCAAGCACACCGTCGAGGCCGGCGACACGCTGACGACCGTCGCCGCCCGCTACGGGATCACCGTTGGCGATCTGGTCGGCCTCAACCCCGGCCTGACCGCGATCCCGGCGCCGCCCGCGCAGCTGGTCGTGGCGCGCGGCCTGCGGCCCGCGCAGCTCGCGGCAGCGGTCCCGACGCTGCCCGACACCCTGATCCTCACGGAGATCCCGCGATGAGCGCGAAACGCCCCGATCCCGCGCGCGACCGCCTCGTCGAGCTGCTGCCGGTCGTCCATCGCGCCCGCGACGCGGAGCTCGGCGAGCCGCTGGCGACGCTGCTGCGGCTGATCGCCGAGCAGGTGGCGGTGGTCTCCGACGACATCGACCAGCTCTACCGCAACTGGTTCATCGAGACGTGCGCCGATTGGGTCGTGCCCTACATCGGCGATCTCGTCGGCTTCCACGGCTCGCCGGTCGGCTCGCCGCAGAGCCTGCCGCCCGAGGTCGCCGCCCCGCGCCGCGACGTCGCCGACACGGTGCTCAGCCGGCGCGCGAAGGGCACGCTCGCGGTGCTCGAACGGATCGCGCGCGACGCGGCGGGCTGGCCGGCCCACGCCGTCGAGCTCTACCGCCTGCTCGCCGTCCACCAGTCGATCAACCACCTGCACCTCGATCGCGGGCGGGTCGCCGACCTGCGCGACGGCGACGCGCTGGAGAACCTCGAGGGCCCGTTCGACCGGATCGCGCACTCGATCGCCGTCCAGCGCATCAACTCCCGCCACACCCGCGCACGCCACAACATCCCGAGCGTCGGGTTGTTCGCGTGGCGACTGAAGCCCTATCCGCTGACCAAGCGCTCGCCCGCGTTCTGCATCGACCGCGCCCGCAGCCACTACACGTTCAGCGTCCTGGGCAACGACGTGCCGCTGATCACGCGCCCCGTGCCCGCGTCGCAGGCCGCGGGTCATCCGGAGCTCACCGTTCCGGCATGGATCACGCGGCGCGCGCTCGCGCGCAACCTCGATCGCTACTACGGGCCGCAGCTGAGCCTGGCGATCGCGGTCGGCGATCCCCACGCCTGGGTGGCGCGCGAGCGGATCGTCGCCGCCGACCTGTCCGACTGGTCCTACCGCCCCAAGGGCGACCAGGTTGCGGTCGACCCTGTGCGCGGCCGGATCAAGTTCGCCGTCCGCCACAGCCCCGACACCGGGGTCTGGGTCGTCTACCACTACGGCTTCAGCGCCGATATGGGCGGCGGCGAGTACCGCCGCGCGCTGCGCCCCGCCGGCGAGCGCCACGTCTACCCCGTCGCGGCGGGCAGCCCGGAGCCCGGCCCGCCGTATGCCAGCCTGCCCGCGGCGATCCGCCAGTGGGAGGCCGACAAGGCCGAGGACCCCAGCCGGCGCGACGCCATCATCGAGATCGCCGACAGCGACGCCTACGAGGACGCGCTCGAGATCCGGCTCGACGACGGCGATCGCCTCGAGCTGCGCGCGGCGCAGCGCACGCGCCCGGTGGTGCGCCTGCTCGACTTCCGCGCGAACCGCCCGGACAGCCTGCGCGTCATCGGGCCGACGCCCGGCCCGCAGGAGATCGGCGACGAGGAGCCGCCCGAAGACGCCGACGGACGGCCCTGCGTGTCGGAGTGCCGCCATCGCGGGCGCCTCGTGCTCGACGGGCTGCTCATCAGCGGCCGCGGCGTGCGCGTGACCGGCGAGGTCGGGGAGGTCGTCGTGCGCCACTGCACGCTCGTGCCGGGTTGGGAGCTCGGGCACGACTGCGAGCCCGAGGACGGCAGCGAGCCGAGCATCGAGATCGACGGTCCCACGGAGCGGCTCGTGATCGACCACAGCATCGTCGGGTCGATCCTCGTGGACCGCGACGAGGTCCAGACCGAGCCGCTGGACGTGTGGATCGGCGACAGCGTGCTCGACGCGACCGAGCCGGGCTTCGATGCGATCGGCGCCTCGGACGGCCGCCATGCGCACGCCGCCGCGACGATCGTGCGCAGCACGGTCGTCGGGCGCTTCCGGACGAACCGCATCGGCCTCGCCGAGAACGCGATCTTCGTGGGCGTCGTCAGCACGATCCGGCGCCAGGAGGGCTGCATGCGGTACTGCTCGCTGACGCTGCCGTCGCGCACGCCACGGCGCCACCAGTGCCAGCCGGACCTCGTCCGGGCGGCCGCGGTGGGCACGGCAGCCGACGATGAAGAGGTGCGCGTGCGGCCGCAGTTCGACAGCCTGCGCTACGGGACGCCCGGCTACTGCCGCCTGGCGCAGACGTGCGCGATTGAGATCACGCAGGGCGCGGACGACGAGTCCGAGATGGGCGTCTTCCACGACCTCTTCGAGCCCCAGCGCGAAGCGAGCCTCCGCGCCCGCCTCGATGAGTTCACCCCAGCCGGCACCGATGCCGGGATCATCTTCGTCACCTAGGGAGGAGCGATGCGCGGCAACTTCTCACGCGTCACCTTCGAGCGGGCCAACCACTACTCGTCGGTCCTCACGGGCCAGGGCGAGGTGCTCCTGGACGCCCCGGTCAACGAGCAGCACGCGATCGCCCGGCACTACCTTCGGACCCTCGCCGCCGATCTCATCGGACCGTACGGCGGTCCCGCGGGCAGCGATCCCTTCCAGATCACAGCGCTGCCCGACGCCAACGTGCCCGACCTCGCGATCAACGCCGGCCGCTACTACGTCGACGGGCTGATGTGCGAAGCCGAGCTGCCCTCCGATGGCACCATCGCGGCGACGTTCTACGGGCAGCCGGACCGCGTGCTCGATCCCGAGCGCGCCGGCGACCGCCTGCCCGATCCGCCCCTGCTCGTCTACCTGCGCGTGTGGGAGCGCTACGTGACCTCGATCGAGGCCGCCGCGATCCGCGAGGTCGCGCTGGGCAGCGAGGGCCCCGAGGCGGGGACGCGCAGCAAGCTGGTCTGGCAGGTGTTCGCGACCGAAGGTCTGAATCCCGACGACGACGCCCCGCCGATCGGCGACTCCAACAAGGGCGACGTCGTCTCGTCCTGGCACGCCTGGGAGCAGGAGCTCGCGGCGCGCGCGCGGCCCCTGCTGCGGGCGCGCGTCGAGCGCGCGGCGGGCCAGGACCTCGACCCGTGCATCACCGACCCTGCGGCCAACTTCCGCGGCGAGGAGAACCAGCTGTACCGCGTGGAGATCCATACCGGCGGCCCGGCCGCCGAGGCGACGTTCAAGTGGTCGCGCGACAACGGATCGGTGGCCTTCGCGATCGAGTCCGTCGCCGGCGCGGACGTGGTCGTGCGCTCGCTCGGCCGCGACAGCCGCTTGGGCCTCGAGGTCGGCAACTGGGTCGAGGTCGTCGACGACGCCGTGGCGCTGACCGGCCTGCCGGGCCCGCTGCGTCGGGTCACGCAGATCGACGCGCTCGAGCGGCGCGTGACGCTCGACGCGGCGCCGACCGACGGCATCGGCGACGACCACGCGCTGCATCCGCTGCTGCGGCGCTGGGACTACAGCAAGGCGACCGCGGTCCGCGACGGGACCGACCTCGGTCCCGACAACGCGATCAAGGTCGTCGAGGCACCGGTGGGCGGCACGCGCTGGCTGAACCTCGAGGACGGCGTGCAGATCGAGTTCCGCGAGGAGGGCGGCGACTACACGCCGGGCGACTTCTGGCTCATCCCGGCGCGGACGCAGACGGGGGACGTCGAATGGCCCCAGCAAGACGGCCGGCCGGCGAGGCGCCCACCGGCGGGCATCGAGTACCGCTACGCCCCGCTGGCACTCGTCCACCGGTTCGACAACGAAGACGGCTCGATCGACGACCTGCGCAGCGAGTTCGACGCCGCGGCGAAGCCGGTGTGAGCGTGAGCCGATGAGCCTGACGTACGCACAGACCGGCCGCAGGTGCTCCTGCGGCGGGATGCCCGGGCCGACCGGGGAATGCGCGGCCTGCCGCGCGAAGCGTCTGGCGCGCGAGCGAGCCGCAGCCGGCAGGAACGGCGTGCGCGTGAGCAAGCCCGGCGACCGCGACGAGCGCGAGGCCACCCGCGTCGCGGACACGGTCATGCACGCGCCCGAGCCGACGCAGGCGACGCGCCTGGCCGGTGGGTCGGTGGGCACCGGCGGGACGCCGCTCCCGAGGTCGACGCGGCGCTTCTTCGAGCCCCGCCTCGGCCACGACCTGAGCGGCGTGCGCGTGCACGCCGATGGCCCAGCAGCGGCATCGGCGAGAGCGCTCGGCGCGCGGGCCTTCACGACGGGCGCGAACATCGTGTTCGGCAAGGCCGAGTACGCGCCGGCCACGCGCGCGGGTCAGCGCCTGCTCGCCCACGAGCTCGCGCACGTCGTGCAGCAGCGCGAGCGCCCGGCCTTGCGGTCGACGATCCAGCGCGACATCACGCTGACCGATCCCGGTGGCGAAGTCGTCCACCCGCCGGGAGCGATGGGTCCCTGGCCCACCAAGGCCTTCGAGCTCGACGGCTGGCTCGACACCCTCTGCCCCGAGGGCAACTGGGATGTGAATGCGACGACCGGCGTCGTCTCGTCCGCGGACCGCGCCACCTTCTGCGGCGCGAAGCCGACGAAGGGCCACGCGCACCACACGACGGGCGCCCATCCGACGTCGTGTGGATGCCTCTGCGACCTGACCGCGGCAGGATCCAAGAAGGTCGAGGTGCAGATCGACGAGAACCTGACGGTCGGTGGAACGAGCACGCCGCTCATCCCCCTGGGCGAGGCCGCCACGAGCCATACGAGCGCGACCGAGAAGGTCTCGGCGTTCACGGGACGCGCGCAGGGCATCGCCGGCGCCGGGGCAACCACGCCGCTCGCGGGCGCTGGCCGAGCGCAGACCATCCCAAGTCCGGCATGGTTGATCTTCGGCCACGAGGTCTGCGGTCACGCGCGCTTGCAGGCCGGTGGCATGCCGCCGACCTTCATCGGCCACGCCACCACCCCGGAGGGGACGCAAACGACCGTTGACGTCGAGAACCGGATCCGCCGCGAGCATTCCACCATCGCGGCGAGCCTCGGCATCCGCGGAGGCGCGTTCAGGGCGAAGACCGGCGGGGCGTTCGCAAACCACAGCGGCGCGGTCTATCGCGTGGCGGCGGGCGAGACGCTTTCGAAGATCGCGACGCGCTGCGGCATTGCCGTCGCAAGCATGCTCACCCACATCTGGCGTTCGGACGGCAGCGAGATCACCGCGGCGGACAAGGACAAGCTCGCCGCGGGCGAGGAGCTCCTGGTCGAAGGGATCGACTGGCACGAGGTCATCGCGGGCGAGACCATGGACTCGATCGCGAAGATCTGGAACATCCCGCTCGCTTCGTTGAAGCGGGCCAATCCGCAGGTCACGGGGCCCTCCTTCTCGATCCACGTCGGCGACCGGCTGATGATCCCGGCGACCTGAGGTTGCCGATGGGGGCATCGCTCGCCGCCGTCGAGCACGCGTTGATACCGCGCAGCGCCGATGCCTGGTGGCTGCGCGTCGTGTGGCGCATCGCCAATTCCGCGGACCGCGCGCTGCACGTCCTCGTCGCTGGCCCGATCTGCATTCGCGAGGGCGCGCCCATGGTGCTCGACCACACCGTGCGCGGTCAGCCCGACAACGTGGATTGGAACATCGAGCCCGACCTGGCGTTCGGCGTTGCCAGAGCCGGCGGCACGCTCGACATCGACTGCGACTACCCGCTGCCGCGGCTCGGAGTGGAAACGGAGGTGACCCTCGTGGCGCGGATGTCGGTCGGGTACGAGCCGCCGGATCCAGACTGGGCGAAGCGGCGGATGTGGGAGGCGGTCGAGTCGTGGGAGACGATCCTCGAGTCGTCGCCGTTGCGCGTCCGGCTCACCCGGGATCCTCGCTGAGCGCCGCGAGGTCCTCGGCGCGCGAGCGCACCAGCGGGTGGGGATGGTCGAGCAGCGCGCGGAGCCGAGCCGGATCGAGCCTGCTCACGGCGCCGGGGTCACCCGCAAGTGCACGGAGCGCGCCCGCGAGCACCTCGGCGTCGTCGTCGCCGGCGAGGCGCAGCAGGACGTCCGTCGACGTCGCCGTCGGCGGCAGCGCCATGAGCAGGCCCACCGCGCCTCCGCGCGCCGCGGGATCGGCGTCGGCTGCCAGCGCCTCGACCAGCGCTCCGAGCTGCCGCCATCCGACGACGCGGCCGGCGGCGAGGCGCGCCAGGCCTTCGGCCAGCCAGCGCCGCACCGGGCCCGGCGTACGCGGCGCTCGTGCGAGCTCCACCGCGGCCGGCGCGGCGCGCTCGTCGAGCGTGTCCTTCAGCAGCTGGGCCGCCGCCTCGGCGCGGGCGGTCGTCGTGGCGCCGCGCGCGGCGTCGAGCAGGGAGGCGTTCAGCGCCCCGCGCTCCCACGCCAACGCCACGCGCCGAAGCGCGGGGTTCGCGGCAGCGGCGGGATCGGTGAGCGCATCGATCAGCGCGGGCGGCGGCGCGCCCGACACCCAGAGCGGCTGGCGCATGAGCGCGTCGGCCGCCGCTTCGGAGGACGTTCCCCCTGCGGCGACCCGCGCGATCAGCTCGGCCCGTGCCGGCATGAGCTACTGGAGGAAGCGCAGGTTGCGGCCGTTGTTCTCGACGTCGAGGCGGACGCGCTCCTCGCCGATATCGCGCCCACCGCACGGCACCTCGGCCAGCGAGCGATCGCCGAAGCACCAGCGCAGCGCGTTGATGTCGCCGCCCTGCGAGATGCCTCCCGCGGCGACGATGCCCGGCAGCTGCTGGCTCTGCCAGATGATCCCGCTGCGTATGGGCCGTTCGTACTCCACCGGCCGTCGGGGCTGACCCGGCTGCCCGGCGAGCGCCATGTAGCGCGCGAAGTTGTCCGCCATGCACTGGCGCAGCTCGCGCGCGGTGACGCCACGGTCCCGGTTCGCCGCTGCCACCGCGACGCTGGAGAGGTGATCGTCGCCGCGCTGGATCTGATGGCGCATCGTCGGATGGCGCTTGCGCTCCTCTTCCTCCTGCTGAGATCGCGCGAGCTCCACCCCGGCGGCTGCCCCGGTCGCCCCGGCCGTGACCCGTGCCGGCTTGACCCCACGCGCCAGCGCGGACGGGCTCGGCGTCACCGAGGGCACCGGCTCGGGCGGCGCGACCGGCGGCTTGACGGGCACCGGCTCAGGCGCGAGCTGGCGCGCCGCGCTGCCCTCGAACGCCGAGGCCGTAGGCCCCGTCGTCGTGGCCGGCGGTCCGGCGGGCCGGAACCCGGGATGCGAGGCGATGTCGACCACCTCGCCGCCGCCGCGCCCCGCGGCGCCGGCCGCCCCGCCCGCGGCGCCGGTGCTCTCGGCGGCTGCTGCAGCCTGTGCGGAGAGGCCCTTGATCTTGGCCCGCACGCCGGCCACCGCGATCACGGCCATGAAGATGTGCCAGACCATCCGCACGAACGCCCGCGATGCGTCGGCGATGCGGCTGCGGTCCCCGTTGGCCGCTCGCGCGAGGTTGACCCAGCGCATGCCCTCCTTCACCGCTCCGATCGTCTCGACGGTGGCGAAGTAGCCCAGCACGACGAGGACGGCGACCTGCAGGATGGCCGCCACCAGCTGCGAGATCCCCGTCGGCGCGGCGGCGAGGATCGCGATCAGCTCCTCGGCGGCGATGAACGCGAGCGTGACCCCGAGGATCCGCAGCCAATGCTCCTTGATCGCGTTCAGGAGGTCGCCGGTGAAGAACTCGACGAAGTACTGCGGCGACTCGGTGACCGAATCGCGCAGATCGCGCGCAGCCTGACGGTAGGACTCGGGCAGCAACCCGATCGCGCTCTCGCTCAGCGACTGGCGCTGGACGAGCTGGCCGCCGGTGGGGAGCACCGCTGCGGTCGCGCTGCTGCCGGCGGGCGCCTGGAGCGACGCGCGCGACCAGTCATCGGCGTTGCGCTCGTGCGCGTCGCCGCGCTCGCCGAGGCGAAGCTGGTCGTCGCGCTCGCGACGAGCAGGCTGCTGCGTGACGTGCGCCAGCTCGTGGGCGAGCAGCGCGCGTCCGGCGATGGTGCCGGGCGCGTACTGCCCTGATCCGAAGACGACGTCGCGGCCGACCGTGTAGGCCCGCGCGCCGATCGCGGCGGCCGCGGATGCCGCGACGCCGTCGTGGTGCACCCGGACCCCACTGAAGTCGTGGCCGAGCGAGCCCTCCATCGTTGCGCGCACCGTGGCGTCGAGCGGCTGCCCGGGCGCCGCCAGCGCACGGTGGACGACCGCCGGCGCTCGTCCGCTGCCGCCGTCGCGATGCGCGCGGGCGACGTCCCGCCCGGTCGACTGACTGCTCTCCCGCGCGCCGGGCTGCTGCTGGATCATCTGCGCGTGCGACATCCCGCGGCTCCAGGCTCGGTGGCCGGCCGCCCCTACGTATCAGCCGGGGCGTCACCGCAGCGTCACGCGTGACCCGACGCCCCCGGCAGCGGCACGATCGGCGCGACGTCGAGCGGTGAGGTGTCGACCGATGCCGCGGCCGGCGGGAGCACCGGCTTGCGATCGGGCGTGAAGTAGCCGGCGGCAAGCGCGCCCAGCGCCGCGACCGCGCTCGACAGCGTGGCGGCGAGCTCGGGCGACAGGTGGAAGGCGTCGACGAGCTGCAGCAGCAGCGGGATGAAGCCCGCCGCGCCCGCGCCGGTCGTGGACGCGACGACCTTGCGGCGCACGCGCGCGGCCTCGCGCTCGCGGGCGGTCCTGACGACCTCGCGCTGGATGGCCTCCAGGCGCTCCAGGCGCGCCTCGAGCTCCTGGTACTCGGCCTCGTCGCGCGGAGCGACCGCGCCGAGATAGTGACCGTTGGCGCTGGCGTCCATCGCGGCCCACTCCGCGGGGTCGGCGTCCGCGCCGACGAGCTCGTCGGCGGCGGTCTCGTCGGGCACGCCGATGTCGGCGGTGCCCGCGTCCGCCACGAACTCCGGGCCGATGTCCTCGTCGCCGGGCACCACCATCAGCCCGCTGGCGGCGGCGTCCTCGCCGGCGAGCATCTCGTCGGGGTCGAGCGGCACGAACGCCTCCTCGCCCTCGGGCGCCTGGTCGGCCCCGCCGTTGCGGATCTCGTCCTCTGCTGACATGTCGTTGGTCCCCCTCGTTGCTGACCTCAGCGGCCGTACGGCGGCCGCGCGTAGCCGCGGATCGGCCCCCGGCCGGCAGGGTGGTGGCGGCGGAAGACGCCGTAGCCCTCCCAGAAGCGGCCGGGGTCGTAGTCGCGGTGCGTGTTGCCCTCGATGGTCTGCACGCCGTTGGCGCCGACCGCCTCCACGACGCCGACGTGGTTCGCCGCGCCGTTGATCGTGAAGAGGATGAGGTCGCCCGGGCGCGGCGTCGTCACCCAGCTCCAGCCGCCCTTGCCGGCCCTGGCGTTGCCCTCGATCGCCGAGCACAGCTTCATCCACGGCTCCGTCGGGAAGCCGGCGGCCATCAGGCAGGCGTTGGCGAAGTTGCCGCACCACGGACTGCCGAGCTGCGTCCCGGTGGCGCGGTTCCAGCGATCGATGAGCGGCCCGCGATTGACGTGCGGCGCCAGCTCGACGACCCCGACGTGGCGGCGCGCGTAGGCCAGAGCCGCCTGCGCGCCACGGCCCTGGTGCTGGCGGCGCAGCCGGGCGCGCCAGCCGCGGCGGCGCCCGGCGCTGGCGATCTCGGCGGCCGAGCGCCGGCTCGGCGCGCGCAGCTTCGTGCGCAGCGCGGGCGTGATGCCGTGGGCCAGCTCGGTCCCCGGGATCCCCAGTCCGAAGGCGACCTGGCGCGCCGCGCGGCGCGTGATCGAGCCGTACTCGCCGTCGACGTCGAGGCGCTTGGCGATGCCCCAGCGCGCGAAGCGCTCGTTGAGCAGCCGCTGGAACGCCGCGACGTCGGCGCCGCGCATGAGCGGCGACTCGAGCCGGAAGGTGCGCGGCGTGCGCGCCGGCCGCGGTACCGGGACGGGCCCGGGCGGGTCCGGACGCGGCGGCACCGGGTGCTGATGCCCTTGCGCCGCGCGCAGCCGAGCCTCCCACGTGCGCGCGCGGGCCAGGACGTCCGCTGCGTAGCGCTGCGCCGCGGGGCCCGATCCGTTGTAGGCGACGACGCCCGCGCGCAGCCCCAGCCGGCGGATGTTGCCGGCCAGGAACTCGAGCCCGACGCGGATGTTCGGCCCGGGCAGCCAGCAGCCGCCGAGCGCGTCGGCGCGGTCCTGCAGGCCGGGGCTCGTGAGCTGCATCGGCCCGACGCCCTGGTTGCCCAGGCCACTGCGCCGGTGGCCGAGGTAGGCGCGGTAGTTGTCGCGCGTGACGGCCAGCAGCCCGCCGGGCGGGCTCTTGATCGGGTTGCGCACCGGGTCGTGGCCGAACACGTTCTGAAAGCCGGTCTCCTTCTCGACGATCGCGCAGGCAAGCGCGAGCGGCACGCGCGAGCGCAGCGACTCGCGCACGAGCTCCTTGGCGTAGCGCCCCCCGTGGGCGGCGATCGCGCGCGACAGCGCATCGCCGGCCGGAACGGGCGCGACGTGCGCGAAGTGGTGGCGCAGGCGCTGCGCGTACGCGGCGCCCTCGGCCTGCGCACGCGCCAGCTCGCCGGGCGTGCGCTGCTGGGTCGCGCCGACGACGAGCCGGAAGGTGCGCACGCTGCGCTTGGGCTGCAAACCGAGCACGCGGCAGACGCGCTTGAACGCCAGGTCGGTCTGCGGGCCCCACTCGCCGTCGATCTCCAGGCGATCGTGCGCCCCGAGCACCACCAGGTGCGCGTTGAGGCTCGATTGCAGGTCCGCCACGTAGGCCTGCAAACGGCCCGATTCGTCGAGCTCCCCCATGGCGGGATTAGAGCCCTCGCACAGGATCGCGACCGCGAGCTGCGCAATATGTGGAGGTTTTCCGGCGCGGTCCCGCAGCGGAGTGGTGCACGGACCTAGACGAAAGGGGCGGGCGAGCGCGCGGTGACGCACGCGCGGCAAGGTCCGACTTTGCGGCGCGCATCCCCACTGGCCGCCGCCAGACGACCGCTCGGCGCACGTGCGTGACAACCCGCACATGATCTGCCACTATCCGGCGCGTCGCGCCCCCCGGCGCAACGCCTCTCATGGACGAAGACCTCCTCGCTCCCGTCGAGCTCGACCGGCCGGACGCCGGCGCCGCGATCCCGCCCACGATGAAGGCGGCCGCGCAGCGCGAGCTGGAGCGCGCGCGCCGCGCGGAGGCCGCGCGCGTCGCGGCGCTCGTGCAGTACATGCTGCACGGCCGCGGCGATGCCCCGCGCACCGACGTGACGCGCCGCTGACCGCACGCGGACCGCGTCCTGCACAAAATGCTCTGCGGCGTTGACCAGCGGCGGCCCGCGCGCGTAGGTTCGGGCCGTGGCGATCGCCCCAGGCCCATCCGCCGGTCCGACGACCGCCACCGGCACCGATCCGCGCAACGTCGACGGGCAGGCGATCTGCATCACCGTGTTCAGCACGGTCAAGTGGTGGGGGCGCCTGTGGCTGGCGCTCGTCTTCCTCTACGCGCGGCTGGTTCCCAGCGCGCACGGCAAGCTCGCCCACCTCTCGTTCATCCACTTCGCGCGCTGGAGCCTCGTCACCGGCCTGCCCGAGCAGCGCCTGCGCCACCCGCAGCTGTTCTTCGAGAGCAACTTCAACGGCGGCTGGCAGGAGTACATCGACGCCTTCTCGCACATCCTCACGAAGGGGATGACGCTGTTCTGGGGCAGCTCGTACGGCTACCCCAAGCCGCTGCCGACCGGGCCGTTCAAGAAGTACATCCAGACCCACGAGCTGCCAGCCAGCTACTTCTACTCGGCCTATCCCGACGCGACGACGACGATGGTGCTCAGCGCGCTGCGCCTCGAGCAGCGCCTGGCCGAGCTGCGCGAGCGCACGCGCGGCATGGACCCCGACGCCTTCGCCGAAGCGTGGAACGACTTCCTCGCCGAGGGGCAGGAGGACCTGTGAGCTCCGACGTCTCGGGGCAGGCGTTCGCGCTGACCGTCCTCACGCCGATCGCGGCCGGTGAGCGCGACGCGCTGAGCCGCTACCTGGAGGGCCTGCGCGCCGGTGGCGAGCCCGGGCCGCTGGCGCGCCTGCCGCGCACTCACTTCGGGCGCTGGGTGATCGTGCCGGGCTTCGTGCCCGACGCCGTCCCCGACGCCGACCACCTCGCCACGCCCTACCTGCTCTTCACCGCCTGCTTCGACGGCGACCTCGACAGCTACCTCGACGAGCTCGGCGCGGAGCTCGCCACCGAGGCGCAGGAGATCTGGGGCCGCTGCGCCGGCGCACCGAGCCCCGCCGCGGGCCCGGCGCTGAAGGACTACCTGAAGGCCCACCGGATCAAGACGGGCTTCTTCGTCGCCGCCTACGGGCAGGCGACGGTGCCCCAGGTCAAGGCCGCCCTCCAGCGGCGCGAGCAGCTGATCGCCTTCGCCCAGGAGGCGCAGGGCATGGCGACCAACGCCGAGCGCCAGCAGGCGTTCCTCGACCGGTTCGGGACGTGACGATGGCCCTCGACCTCACCGACATCCAGGGCGACATCCTGCGCGCCTACGGCAACGACTACGACGTCACCACGTACCTGTTCTTCCGCATCGACGACGCGCGGGGCGGGCGGGCGTGGCTGCGCGAGCTGCTGCCGCGCGTGACGACCGCCGAGCCGTGGCCGCAGGGCAAGAAGCCCGCCGCCAACCTCAACATCGCGGTCAGCGCCGCGGGCGTGCGTGCGCTGGGCGCCGGCGAGCCCGCCGACCTTGGCTTCTCCGAGGAGTTCTGCGCCGGCATGCGCGCGAGCGCCGACGTCCTCGGCGACCGCGGCCCGAGCGACCCCGGCGCGTGGGAGGAGCAGCTGCGCAGCGCCGAGCTGCACGTGCTCGCCACCGTCAACGCGCTCGACGACGGGCCGCTGAACGACGAGCTCGACCGGCTGCGCAAGGGCGCGCAGCGCGCCGGAGGCGTCGAGGTCTCCTACCCGCAGCCCGCGAAGCTGCTGCCGAAGGTGCGCGAGCACTTCGGCTTCGGCGACGGCTTCGCGCAGCCGGCGATCGACGGCGTCGAAGGCGCCGAGGACCGCGCCGACGGCGGCGGCGTGCTCGAGAACGGCCGCTGGCGACCGCTCGCGCCGGGGGAGTTCATCCTCGGCTACGAGGACGAGGACACGCGCGTGGACCCCGAGCGGCGACTGCCCAACGCGCCGCGCGACCCGCTCGGGCGCTCGGGCACCTACATGGTCTGGCGCAAGCTGCACCAGGACGTCGCGCTCTTCCGCAGCACGCTGCGCGACGCGGCCGCGCGCTACCACGGCGGCGACGAGCGCAAGCTCGCGGCGAAGGTCGTCGGCCGCTGGCAGAACGGCGCGCCGCTCGTGAGCTACCCCGACGCGCAGCCCGATCGCTTCGACTCCGGCGACCGCAGCGTCAACGCCTTCCACTACGCCGGCGATCCGCGCGGCTTGCGGTGCCCGGTGGGCTCGCACATCCGCCGCTCCAACCCGCGCGACCTCCTGGGCTTCGAGACGGCGCTGAGCTTCCGCCACCGCATCATCCGCCGCGGCATGCCCTACGGCGACCCGCTGCCCGAGGGCGCGCCCGACGACCGCGCCGACCGCGGCCTGGTGTTCGTGTGCTTCAACGCGAGCATCTCGCGCCAGTTCGTGGGCATCCAGGCCCAATGGCTCAACGACGGCAACGCGCTGCACCTCGGCCACGACAGCGACTTCCTGCTCGGCCACCCGCTCGGCACGGGCAAGATGACCGTGCAGGGCGAGCGGCCGTTCCTCCTGGGCCCCCAGGGCGCGTTCGTCACCACGCGCGGCGGCGAGTACCTCTTCGTGCCCGGCCTGAAGGCACTCGCCGCCCTCGCGGGCTGACGCCGCGACGCCGTCAGCCGACGTCCTCGGCCACCGCCTCGGCCTCGCCGGGCGGCAGCGCCGCCGTCGACGCCTCGCCGCCCAGCGGCCACGTGCCGACGTCGAGCTCGATCGCGTCGTCCGACGCGCTGAGCGCCCGGCGGCGCTCGAGCTCGAGCGAAAGCAGCTCGAGCTCCAGGCACGCCCGGCGCGCCTGCAGCCGCATCTCCTCGAGCGCGATCTCGTGCTCGACCTCGCGCGCAGGCTCGCACGACGAGCAATGCGCGAGCTCGGCCTCGTACAGCGTGCCGTCGGTCGGCAGCGTGATCTGCCGATCCTCCTCGGTGCGCTCGTCGCCGACCTTCGGCAGCTGCAGTGCCTTGAGCAGCTTGGCGACCTCGGCCGCGCCGGCGACGTCGGTGGCCGACCGCCACGGACCGTCGTCGCGCCGCCAGTCGATCGCCACGACGCGCGTCGTCGCCTGGTAGACCTCGTTGACGCGGCGCACGAAGTACGTGACCGCATAGCAGTCGTTGTCGTTGTGCAGCGACCGCACGGTGGTCTGGCTGTGCTCGGCGTCCTCGAAGCTGCTGATGACCAGCGAGCGCTCGGCGTCGGTGGCCTGCGAGGCGGTCGTCGCGAACTGCGAGAACTGCTCGGATGCCGTCTGGACGGCCGCGCCGCTGGCCACGGTCGTCTCGGCCGTCACCGAGGTCTCGACGTCGACCTGGGGCGCCCCGAGGAAGCCCGCAAGGCCGCCGCCGGCCGACACCGATGCGTCGGTCCTCGCGCGCACGTCGGTCAGCGTGTCGAAGTACGCCTGCGTCGACGTCGCGCGGCGCGACTGCGACAGCGCGCTGAGGCTCTGGCGGAACGAGGTGTGCACCGACATGCGCTCCTCCTCGGAGCGCACGCGCCGGTAGCGGTCGAACTCGTAGAGCTGGACGGTCTCGCCCGGCAGCAGCGTGGTCGTGTACAGCAGCGGCCCCTGCTGGCGGCCGATCAGCCGCAGGCAGTGCTCGTAGGTGACGCGCACGAGCAGCTGCCGCCGGTCCGCGCGGCCGGCGTCGAAGACGCGCGCCTCGTAGAAGAACATGCAGCGGTCGAACGCCAGCCACGGGATCGGACTGGGCCCGCGGCACTCCTCGGGCGTGTCGTGCGAGCAGCGGCCCCCGCAGCCGCTGCAGTTGTCCTGCGCCTGGTCGGACATGGTGCCTCCCGGTCGTTGATGACCTGAGGAGCCCATGCCGAGCCAGCGTGATACCCGGCGACCTGGTCAGACGCCCAGAGCCGAGCCGATCGCCTCGCGCCGCGCCGCGTCGACGCCGACCGTCGCGCCGGCGGTGATGCGCTCGTCCTCCGGGCGTGTCCAGTTGGTCAGCGCAAGGTCGAGCGCCTCGATCGGGACGCCGACGCCGGTGGCGAGGTCGGCCGCGCGGCGCTGCAGCAACAACGGGTCGCCGATGCCCAGCGCGCGCTTGGCGGCGACGACCGTCGGGTCGAGCGCCTCGGCGGCGAGCTGCAGCGACCACGGGCGCAGCGCGAAGACGCCGAGGCGCCCGAGCAGCAGGAGCAGCTCGTAGCGCGCCGCGCGCCCGAAGCCCGGCAGGGCCAGGCGCTCGAAGGCGCGATCGAAGCGGCGCTGCTCGGGCCACGACGCGTCGCCGGTGAACGCCGCCGCCTGCGATCCGGCGCGCTGCGCGAACGCGCGGTAGGCCAGCAGCGTGGCCGCGCCGCGCGCCGGGTCGTGCGCGGTGCGCGGCCCGAGCGCGACGTCCTCGAGGTTCGGCAGCTCGGCCGACGCCCAGCTCGTGCGCGCCGCCGCGATGCCCGCCCACGGGTCGTCGCCCTCCAGCGGCGAGAGGTAGGCGATGAGGAAGGCCAGCCACGCGGCCTCCTCGGCGTCGCTGTCCTGGGCGACGTCGGCGTAGAGGCCGGGCGGGTCGGCCTCGAGCTGGTCCAGGCGCGCCGCGGCGAAGGCGATCTCGTCGGCCAGCCGCCCGGCGTCGACCGAGCTGCGCAGCCCGGGCAGCAGCTCGTGCTCGTAGCCGTCGTCGGCGGCCCGCGCCATGCGCCGCACGCGCAGGTCTCCCCCGCGCGCCGCCGGCCGGCGGCCCGAAGAGGACCGCGCCGGGCGAGGTGTCGCCCGGCGCGGCGTGGCGACCTGCTCGCGCTTGGCCTTGCGCGAGCAGATCGGGCAGGTTGCCTCGAGACGGTTGTGGCGGCAGAACGTCGGCACCACCCGCTCAGGTTACTTGTGGCAGCTGCGCGCCTTGCGGCTCTTGACCACGGCGTAGCCGGGCCGCGTCGTCGTGCCGTCCGGGTTGATGAGCCCGGCGTCGAAGAACGCCGTCGACGGGTTCGGCGGCGCGTTGTACTGGTAGACGAACAGCGCCGAGATGCGCGAGTTGGTCTTCGCGAGCGTGAACATGCACCCGAGCGCCTTGGCCGCGCGGCTCGTGCTGAACGGGAAGCTCGAGCCCAGCTTGACGATGCCACCGGTCTCGGTCAGCCACACCTTCCCGCGGAAGGTCTGCAGCACGCGCTTGGTGCGCGTGGTCGAGAAGCGGTTGGTGTCCGAGTAGTTGTGGAAGCCGATGATCTTCGGATCCGGCGAAGCGTGGCGCAGGAACGACTGCAGGTACTTGATCGTCTTGTTGACGTTCTGCTCGTCGAGGATGTCCAGGCCGACGATCCGGTACTTCGATCCCTTGAACACCTTGCGCGCCGCGCCGTAGTACTGCGCGGTGAGCTTCGGACCGGTCGTCAGGCTGCAGATCTTGGTCGGCTGGCCCTGCACGCTGCCGTCGCGCAGCGCGTGGCAGCGGTTGACCTCGTTCCAGGGCGAGATGTCCCTCACCCTGGGATAGGCGGCCTTGAACTTCTTGAGCTCCTTCGTGTACGCCGCGACGGACGGCGCCTTGAGGGCCCGCGAGTTGCTGCGATGGGAGTGCTCGAAGGAGATCAGGATCTTCTGGTGGGCGGCCGTGGCGGCCGTGTACCACGCGTCCCACTGGGCCTTGTCGTTCGGGCTCTCCATCACGTCATAAGGCGTGATGTAGCGCGCTGACTTGAACTTCAGCGGCGCGAAGAGCGGGTTGGTGAACGTCTGCGCCTGCTGGTCGCTGACGCCCAGTGTGTAGGCGCCGGCGCTCGCGGGGACGGCGAGCGCGGCAACGAGAGCGGCGATGGGGAGAAGGGTTCGTCGCATGAAGAGGGGGGTTGTTGGCAAAGGCACTGAGAGCCCGGAACAGGCTAGCCGCGCCCGAGTTGCGGCGCGGTACGCCTACCCCACCCGTTCAAACGCTCCGACGAACACATTGGTTACAAACGCAACCGCGCGTTCGACGTCTGGCGGATCGCCCTCGAGCATGCGCAGGCCCACCTCCACGCCCGCCCCGACCATCGCGGCGGCCATGAGATCGGCGTCGTGGGGCGGGATCGCGCCCGCGCGCACCGCCGCTTCGAGATCGGCGCGCAGCTCCTCGATGCCGGCCCCGATCGCGGGCTCGTCGAACTTCGCGCGGATCGTGCCCGCGTTGCGGCGCATGAGCGCGGCCGTCTCGGGGTCCTCGACGAGGAACTCGAAGTAGGCGCGAAAGCCGCCGGCGACGAAGCCCTCGAGCGTCGTCGCCGCCATCCGCGCGCTGCGCACGCGCGCCCGCGCCTCGTCGGCGATCTCGTCGACGAGCGCCCGCAGGACGGACTCCTTGTCGGGGAAGTAGTTGTAGAAGGTGCCGGTCGCAAGATCCGTTGCACGGACGATGTCGCGCACCGACGCGGCGCCGTAGCCGAGGTCGATGAACACCCGCCGCGCCGCCGCGAGGATCGCCGCGCGGTTGGCCGCCTTCGTGCGCTCGCGCCGGCCGGTGACGACGGGAGTTGTCACGCCGCAACCCGCTCGCGCTCGCCGCGCGCGGGCACCGGCAGGCGGAAGCCCTCCTTGCGCGCGCGCTCGGCGCCCGCGCGGCGCTCCTTGTCCAGCCCGTAGAGGTAGTCGTCGAAGTCGACCTGGATCGTGTGGCGCTTGGACGCGATGTAGCGCTTGCCCATCGCGGCCATGTCGTCCTCGATGTCCTGCAGCAGCGCCGGCCGCGGCGGCAGGGCGTACTCGCCCTTGAGGTAGTCGGCGATCCACTGGCCCTGCGCCTCGGCGAGCGGCATCGTCGCCCCCAGCGGCTGCAGCAGCGCGACGAAGAAGACGTCGTCGATCTCGGGATGGAAGACGCGGCGGAACAGCTCGATGTGGTTGTCGGGCGCCGCGATGAGGTCCTCGTCGAAGAACGGGAAGCTGATCTTGTAGCCCGTGCAGTAGACGACGACGTCGACGTGCGCGCGCGACCCGTCGTCGAACTCGACGTGGTCGCCGTCCAGGCGGCGGATGTTCGGCTTGGGCGTGATCGTCCCGTGCGAGATGCGGTCGAGGATGCGGCCCGACACCGTCGGGTGCGCCTCGCCGAACTTGTGGTCGGGCCGCGGCAGGCCGTAGCGCTCGGGATCGCCGACGTGGAGCTTGATCAGCGTGTGGATCATCCGCTGGCGCACCTTGAACGGCACGCGCGGGTTCTGCGGCAGCTGGTCGACCGGGCGGCCGAACATGGTCTTGGGGATGATCCACGCCCCGCGGCGCGCGGCAAGGTACGTGGCGCGCGCGACGTACGAGGACTCCACCGCGATGTCCATCGCCGAGTTGCCCATGCCCAGGATGACGACGTCCTTGCCGGCGAACAGGTCGTTGTCGACGTAGCTGTGGGCGTGCAGCTGCTCGCCGGCGAAGGTGTCGTGGCCGGGGAACATCGGCTCGGGCCAGCGCGGGTCCCAGTGGTGGCCGTTGGCCACGAGCAGTGCGTCGAAGCGCTCGACCGAGCCGTCGTCGAGCGTCAGCTCCCACCCGCCGCCGTCGCGCCGGCGCGCGCTCGCCACCTTCGTCTCGAAGCGGATGCGGTCGCGGAAGCCGAAGTGCTCGACGTAGCTGTCGAAGTACGCCGCGATGTGGGTGTGGTGGGGGAAGTCCGGAAAGGACTTCGGCATCGGGAAGTCCGAGTACTCCATCCGGTCGCGCGAGGTGTTGATGAACAGCTGGCGATAGGCGGCGGACATCCCGTTCTTGTTGCCGAAGACCCAGTTGCCGCCGACCCGGTCGGACGCCTCGAAGCACGTGAACGGCACGCCCCGCTCGTGGAGCGCCTTGGCCGCGGCGATCCCCGACGAGCCGGCGCCGATGATCGCGGCGGTGGGAAGGGTCGGCATCGCGCCACCCTACCGTGAAGATGACGCAGGCGTCAACTTTGGCTGCAAAGCCCGTCCGCAACGCGATGCTCAGGTATGTTGAGCGCCGGCCGATTACGCTGGCGTGCAGGTAAGCGCAGCGCAGGCACGCCGCGGTGACGGCGCGAGCACTGCGTCGGGACGGTTCACGTCCCGACGCGTCCTGTCCCTGCTCGCGTGCGCGCTCGCCGTGATCGCCGGGATGCTGGTGATCGCCGATCGGGCGTGGCGCGACTCCGACCGGGCGCGCCAGGCGCAGGTGCTCATGGAGCGCATGCGGGCCTCGATCGTCGAGGGCCGCGGCAACGTCGCGCTGACCTTCCGCGGCACGACGATCATCTATCGCGGCCGCGCGGACATCGTCGCCGCCAGCGGCGCCTACCGGACCCTGCGGGCGCGCGGCCTGGCCGTGACGGGCAGCGGCCCGATCTCCGGCGAGACGTTCGCCGTCCGGATCACGGGGCGCGCCTCGGGCTGATGCGCTCGGCGCTCAGGCGCCATTGAGGGTGTCCACCACCCTGAACACGTCGCCCTCCTTGTAGAAGTTCACCGCGAGCAGGTTGGGCAGGTGCTTGCGGATCCGCTGGCAGGCGCGCGCTCGCGCGAGCAGCTCGTCGTAGGCGTTGACCTTGCGCGCATCGCTCGGCTTGGGGATCGGGTCGGTGCTGACCCAATGGTTCATGAGGAACAGCGGCGCGCCGTCGGGACCGCGGTTGGGCTCGCAGCTGGCGGGAAGCTTCGACGGCGACGTCAGCAGCGACGCGCTCGGGAACGTGAACGGCGTCTCCTCGGTCAGGCGCGTGTAGGCGAGCTGGTACCAGGGCGCGGCCCCCGCGTGGTTCTCGGCGAGCACGACGAGGCGCTGGTCGTCGTCGATCATCTGGCGCAGCGTCGGCCAGTCGCCGTCGTCGGGCGGCGTGAAGGCATACCGGGTCAGGCCCGCGTCGCCCATCGCCTTGACGAAGTCCGCGGGCGTCACGTAGTCCTGGTTGATGACGACGACCACGTCGCTGGGATGGGTGACGAGGAAGTCGTGGATGTCCTTCAGCCCATCTGACAGCGGCGTGGCGCCGAGCTCGCACAGGGTGTGGCACAGGTAGATCCCGCGCTTGCCCTCGCCGCGGAAGCCGAGCCGCTCGCGCAGCCGCAGCCCGGCGGCGAAGGTCTCCTCGCTCACGCCGTCCTGGTTCTTGACGAGATCGAGGTCCGCCTTGCTCTCGAAGAACGTGCGGACCCTCCCGTTGGCCAGCTTGTCGCCGTAGTGGGTGTCGAAGAGCAGGCCGCGGATGCCGTCCTGCAGCTGGGCGCCGATCGACCGCTCCTGCTCGGATGAGAACCAGCCAGGCAGCGGCGCCGACATCGAGTTGTGGGTGGCCGGCAGGACGACGTCGTCGAGCGGGCGGTCGCACAGCGCGGCGTGCCCCTCGCAGCTCGCGACCCCAGCCGCCGGCGCGACCGCGCCGCCGCCGGCGAGGAAGGCGGCGACGGCCCCGGCGACGAGCGCCCCCGCGATGCCGAGGACGAGGACCGCACGCCCGCGGCGGCGCAGCCTCGCCCTGCGCTCCGCCTCGACCGCGGGGTCCGGTGGCCGGTAGATCATCCGCAGCAGCGACTCCAGGCCGGCGTAGATCACGAAGACGCCGACCAGCGTCGCGACGACCTGCAGCGCGGCCAGCGGCTCGGCGACCACGAGCACGCCGACGGCGATCAGCGCGAGCGCGCGCCCGACGCGCAGCCATGGCCGCACCGGCTCGGTCGCCACGACGCGCCCGACGCGGCGCAGCGCTCCCTCGATCTCGACCGGCCGGATGATCGAGGCAGCGGCGGCGCCTACGACCGCGCCCGAGCCGGCCAGGACCCACGCGAAGGTCCGCAGGTCGCCGAGGAACGCGTCCCACACGGCGGCCGCCGCGGCGCGGTCGTCCGGGTCGTGGAGGCCGTCGAGGACCACGGCGCGGGCGATCGCGTAGCCGATCGCGATCGTGATGCCGGCGGCGGCCACGCCGATCCCCAGGTGAAGCGCGGTGGCGCGGCGGTCCGGTGACAGGGCGAGCGCCGCGAGCGCCGCGACCAGCGTCAGCGCCGCGAGCACCCAGGCGACGACGCGCACGTCGCGCCCGAGGCGCGCGAGGTCGCCGGTCGCCCCACCGAGCTTGCGCTTGACGACGACGATCCGCCCGCTGTCCTGCACCTCCGCGGCGAGCTTGGGCCGAAGGGTCGCAAGCGCGGCGCCGGCGACGGTGCCGACGTCGGCGAGCGTCAGCGTGATCGTGTTCTCGTCGCGCTGGAAGACCGCGCGGTGCACGTCGAGCGCGGCGCGGTGGAACAGGCTGCGAAACGCGCTGCCGCCGACGACGCCCGAGATCGCCGACGCGATGATCGGCCGCGCCGCGAGCAGGTCCGCCTCCTTGCGCAGCACCACGCGATCGGTCACCTCGTCGCCGATCAGCGTCCGCACGCTCGAGTCGCGCAGCGTCGCCGTCGAGCGGTCGGCGAACTGGTCGGAGTCGAACAGCGCCCGCCGCGCATAGCCCGCCAGCGTCGCCGCGGTGAGCAGCACCGACGTCAGCACCACGAGCACGGTGGCGACGACGCGTCGGGTGTCAGGCGCCATGGCCCGGCGAGTCTATGGGCCGAACTGCATGACCTGGTGGATCCCGGTCGGCTTGTTCGTGTACTGCATCGTGATCAGCGGCAGCGGCGCGAAGGTGATCTGCTCCCTCGCCTCCGGCGCCCGCCACGCGTTGGGGTCGGCGCCCTGCTGGGCGGCCAGGCGCTTGCCCGCCGTGTCCAGCGCCGCCCACAGCTCGCGCGCGCAGGTCGAGAGCTTGCCGTCGCCGCAATAGCGCAGGTGATACGCGCCCGCGACCTTCTGGCCGAGCAGGCTGCGCAGGTCCTTCCACATGTACTGGTGCCAGCCGGCGTACTGGCCGCCGGGCGGCTGGTCGAAGCGCGGGTTGCGCCCGGCGAGCTGCGTGCACAGCGCGGTGCCGAGGCGATCGCACATGGCGGCGTCGGTGATGCCCTTCCAGGCGCTGTCGAGGATCACCGCGCCGGGGTCGTCGATCTTGCCGTCGTGGTCGGCGTCGCGGCGGCTGCCGCCGGCGTCGTGCCAGCGCTGCAGGAGGTCGCGCAGCTGCGCGGCCCGCGCGCTGGGCGCCTTGCCCTTGCCGAGCACCTTGCGGAGCGTCGGCCACAGCTCGACGATGCGCACGTCCTCGGTCGCCGCCGCGTTGGCCGAGGCCAGGACGGTGGCGAGCGTCTGCTGCGGGCGGCGGTCGAGCTCGCCGGTGAGCATCAGGTCGCGCTGCAGCGACTGCTCGGACCAGCGGCTGTCGGAGGCCGGGAAGTCCTTGGCGGGCTTGTTGTTCCAGTTGACGATGTAGCCGCTGGCGGGGTCGACGACCTGCGGGTGCTTCCTGGCGGCCAGGTACCCGGTCCACTCGTAGTGGCCGTCGCCGTTGACCGGCAGGTCGGGGTTGACGCCCTTGGGCCGCAGCGGCAGCAGGCCCGACGTGATGAACGCCGACTGGTTGGCGCTCGCGTAGAACGAGTTGAACGTCTGCGGCGTCTTGGACGCGGCGTTGATGAAGTCGGCCGCCGAGTGCACGCGCCCGAACGTCATCTGCTGGAAGAAGAGCTGGTCGACGGTCTCGCGCCCGTAGCTCGAGCGCCGCTGCGAGAGCGCCACGAGCTTGTTCGAGCCGCGCGCCTTGGCGTAGCCGATGACCGACCCGTGGACCGTGCGCCGGAAGGTGACGTGCACGCTCTTGGTGCCCTTGGAGATCGTGCCGGCGTCGACGCTCTCCATCGCCCGGCACTTGCCCTTGTAGAGGTAGCGGACCTTCGAGCCGCCGCAGAGCGTCTCGGCGTAGGTGTCGATGATGTCGCCGTCGGCCGAGGTCAGCGTCCACGCGTAGTCCTGCCCGCGGCCGATGAGCATGTAGCCGGGGAACGGCGCCGAGGTCGCGCCGCGCACGTGGATGCTCGGCCCCTCGAGCTCCATCTCGAGCGTCAGGCCGGGGTAGTTGAAGCCGATCTGCGGGCCGCCGACGAACAGCGGCGAGCCGGTCTGCGAGGCCTTGCCGCTGGCGATGAGGATGTTGCTGGCCAGCTGCGGCGGCCCGTTGGGATGATCGACCGTCGCGCCCATCGCCGCGGCGGCGCGCGTCGAGGCCGGGAGCTTGGGCGCCGTCGGGCGGAAGCTGCCGTTGACGAGGCGAACCATCCCGCGTGGCTTGGCCACGCTGACGGAGGTCTGGTAGGGGAACTTGTTGGTCGTCGTCGTCGCCGTCTCGGGGTCGTAGCGCCCGCGGAGGTCCTCGTAGGCCTCGTTGCCGCGTGTTGCGCCGAGCTTGGAGCGCAGCCCATCGAGCATCGACGCGTTGGCGACCTCCTCGCCGCCGCCCTGCCCGAGGAACTGCGACTTGACCGCGTTGAGCGCGTAGATGTCGGTGCGCGTGAACTTCGGGGTCGTGGGCGCGTTCTGCGAGAACCACAGGTTGATGCCGGCCAGGTAGACGTCGATGTCCGAGAGCAGCTGGCGACCCTGCGCGCCCGCGGCCTCGATCGACTTCGTCTGCAGCGCGGTGGCCTGCGCGACGACCTTGGCGTTCGGCTTGTAGGTGTACAGGCCGAGGATGAGCTGGATGGCGGGCACGCCGGGGATGTCGATGAGGCCCGCCACGCCATTGAAGCGCGCTTGGCTGAGCAGCAGGTTGCGGTCCTCGGCCTCGACGTAGCCGGCGCCGAGGAGCACGCCCGGATCGGTGTCGCTGTAGACGTGGGGCACGCCGTAGGCGTCGCGCTTGATCCGCGCGCTCACCGCGCCGACGCCCGGCGCGGTGCCCGCGATGTTCTCGCTGAAGATGAACGAGGGGTCGTTCTCGGGCAGCAGCGCCGCCGACTTGTAATAGCCGCTGCCGTCGGTGCTGGGCACGAGCTGGGCGTCGGTCACGTCGCGGAACAGCGGCGTGAGCCGGTCGTACATCTGGGCCTGGGTCTGCGCCGGCAGCATGCCGGGCGCCGAGCCCCACGACACGCCCGGCTCCCACTGGCCGTGCGGGATGACGTTCAGGGTGGTGGCAGCCGTGGCCGCCGGCGCAAGAACGCCGAGCACGACCGTGGCGAGCGCGAGCGCACGTCGCAAGGGTGACCCTCCTCGAAATGAGCCGACCCCGGACCGGGCGGCAATTGGCGCGGGCACGCTACCACGGCCAGGGGCGCCCCTCGACACCTTGTCAAGCGCGCGAGCGTGACGTCGCGCACAGCCCGACAGTCCGTGGGAAGGACGGCGGGCCGTGCACGTCCTTGGTCGATATGCGACGAAACCTCCCTCTGTCCTTCGCGGCCGTCCTGGCGGCGGCCGCCCTCGTTCCAGCGGCGGCGCAGGCCGACGGCGTCAAGCGGACCGCCTCGGGCGCGACGCCCGCCGACATCACCGCTGCCGTCAACGCCTTCCGCGCCGACATCGGCGGCAACAACAACGCCGTCGGCCCCGCCGCCGCCTCCGGCCGGCGTGAGATCAACTGGGACGGCGTCCCCGACGGCAACGCCGATCCCAATCCGTTCCCAGCCGGCACGTTCCTGGGACGCGGCATCCTGTTCGCCACGCCGGGCACCGGCTTCAAGGTCTCGGCCAACGCGGTCAACCCGACGGCGACGCCTGTGCGCTTCAACAACCCCGAGTTCCAGGCGTTCTCGGAGCAGAAGCTGTTCTCGGCGATCGGCTCGACCATCACCGACAACCACTTCTTCGTGCCCGGCACCTCGACGCCGGCCACGACGAACGCGTTCGGCGCGGTCTTCACGGACGTCGACGCTTCCGGCTCCACCAAGCTCGAGTACTTCGATGCCGGCGGCGCCCTGATCGACACCGTGGTCGTCCCGCCCTCGACCAACGGCGGCCTGTCGTTCGCCGGTGAGACGTTCAACGGCGGCGAGCGCATCGGGCGCGTGCGCATCACGAGCGGCACGACGACGACGCTCACCTCCGACCCGGCCGGCCAGGACGCCGTGGCCATGGACGACTTCCTCTATGCCGAGCCGCTGCCCGGTCAGGTCGCCTTCCACGTCGCCGACCAGCGCGTCGACGAGGACGCCGGCATCGCCGCGCTGACCGTCTCGCGCGTGGGCGCCAACGGCGGCACCGCGACCGTTGCCTACGCGACGGCCGACGGGACGGCGAAGGCCGGCCAGGACTACACCGAGAAGACCGGCACCGTGACGTTCGGCCCGGGCGAGACCACGAAGCAGATCAAGATCGCCATCAGCGCCGACACCATCAAGGAGGGTGACGAGGCGTTCAGCGTCGCGCTGAGCAACGCCTCGGGCGCCGCCCTCGGCGCTCCGCGCACCGAGACGGTGACGATCCAGGACCGCACGATCAAGAAGGCGAAGCTCAAGGCCAGGCTGTTCCGCCTGCTCGACGGCGGCCTGCGCTTCGTGATCGCCGCGGACGACTCGAGCTCGTACCGCTTCAAGCTGACGCTGACCCCGAGCCAGGCCAAGAAGCTCGGCCTGAAGAAGCGCACGCTGACCAGCAGCGCCAACCGCACGCTGCAGCCCGGCGCCAACACGCTGAGCCTGAAGCTCAGCGGCAAGCTCAAGGCCAAGCTGCACAAGGCCAAGATCAAGCCGACGCTGACGATCGCCCTCGGCGACGGCTCGAGCCTGCGCCTGCGCGTCTCGCTCTGACGCCCGCACGCGTCACCCTCTGAGCCCAGGGCATGGGCGCAGTGACCGCGGGGGCCCTTCGGGGCCCCCGTCGTCGTTGATTCGCACGGCTTCGACGATGGGTAGGAGCCCGGGTGCCACCACTCCCGAGGAGACGCCCATGTCCCGGTCCCACGCGCGTTGCGCTGTCCTCACCGTCCTCGTCGCCGCGTTCGCGTCCGCCCTGCTCGCCGGCGCCGCGTCGGCCCACGGCGGCTCCTCGCTGGCGCGCGACTCGCTGCGCGCCGCGCTCACGCGCGAGCGCTTCTACTTCGTCATGCCCGACCGCTTCGCGAACGGCGACACGGCCAACGACCAGGGCGGGCTCAGCGGTCCGCGCGAGGTCACCGGCTTGGACCCGACGCGCAAGGGCTGGTACCACGGCGGCGACCTCAAGGGGATGATCTCCCGGCTGGACTACATCAAGGGCCTGGGGACCACCGCGATCTGGCTGACCCCGAGCTTCAAGAACAAGCCGGTCCAGGGCCTCGGCACGCCGTACCCGTCGGCGGGCTACCACGGCTACTGGATCACCGACTTCACGCAGATCGATCCGCACCTGGGAACCAACCAGGACCTGCGCGACCTCATCGCCGGCGCCCACCGCCGGGGGATGAAGGTCTTCTTCGACATCATCACCAACCACACCGCGGACGTCATCGACTACCGCGAGGGCTCCTACGACTACGTCTCGAAGGCGACGTTCCCCTATCGCGACGCGGCCGGCAACGTCTTCGACGACCGCGACTACGCCGGCAAGGAGACCTTCCCGGCCCTCGATCCCGACGTCTCCTTCCCCTACCACCCGTTCGTGCATCCGGGCGACGAGCACGTCAAGGTCCCCGATTGGCTCAACGACCTCACGCTGTACCACAACCGCGGCAACTCGACGTTCTCGGGCGAGAACTCGACCTACGGCGACTTCGCGGGCCTCGACGACCTCTTCACCGAGAACGCCCGCGTCGTCCACGGCATGGAGGGCATCTACGACACGTGGGTGCGCGGCTACGGCGTCGACGGCTTCCGCATCGACACGATGAAGCACGTCAACCTCGAGTTCTGGCAGCACTTCCTGCCGCACACGCTGGCCACCGCGCGGTCGGTCGGCAAGCGCGACTTCTTCGCCTTCGGCGAGGTCGCCGACCAGGTCTCAAACCCGTTCCTGTCGCGCTTCACGACGGCGGGCCGCAGCCAGGCGGTCCTCGACTTCCCCTTCCAGCAGCAGGCGCGCGAGTTCGCCGCCTCGCACCCCACCGACCAGCTGCGCACGCTCTTCGACGAGGACGACTGGTTCACCGACGCGGACTCCAACGCCTACCAGCTGCCCACCTTCCTGGGCAACCACGACATGGGCCACATCGGGATGTTCCTGCGCGACGACAACGCAGGCGCGCCGGAGTCCGAACTGCTTGCGCGCGACCGGCTCGCCCACGCGCTGCTGTACCTCTCGCGCGGCAACCCGGTCGTCTACTTCGGCGACGAGCAGGGCTTCACGGGCGCGGGCAACGACCAGGCCGCCCGGCAGGACATGTTCCCCAGCCAGGACTCCGAGTACAACAACGTCGACGACGACGGCATCGATCCGAACAACGGCCAGAACCTCAACGACGGCGGCAAGAACGACGACATCGGCTCCGACGTCACCCCGACCGCCGACAACTTCGATCCGTCGCATCCGCTCTATCGCGCGATCGACGCGCTCGCGCGCCTGCGCCAGGCCAACCCCGCGCTGGCCGACGGCGCGCAGCAGACGCGCTTCTCGTCGCCGGCCCCCGGGATCTTCGCGTTCTCGCGCACCGGCGCCAGCGAGCAGGTCGAGTACCTGATCGCGCTGAACAACGCGAAGTCCGAGCAGACGGCGACGATCGCGACGTACTCGGCGCGGATGCCCTTCAAGCGGCTGTATGGCGACGGCCCGCGCACGCTGCACAGCGCCGCCGACAAGACGGTCGCGGTGACCGTGCCGGCGCTGTCGGCCGTCGTCTACCGCGCCGCGCATCGCATGGACCGCTCGCGGCGCGTCCCCGACCTCACGCTGAACGTCGCGCCCGAGGTGAGCGGGCGCCCCGAGGTCGCGGCCGACGTGTCCGGCGACTCGCTCTACCAGGTCTCCTTCTACGCCGGCAGCGGCGGGCGCCTGACGCCGCTGGGCACCGACGACAACGCCCCGTACCGCGTCTTCCCCGACCTCTCGGCGTACGCGCCTGGCACCTCGCTGCGACTGCTCGCGGTGGCCAAGGACAACGCGGGCCACGTCTCGGTCGCCCGCGCCACCACGACGGTCGTGGCCGCCCAGGGCGGCGGCGGCGGGGTCGCGACGATCCACTACCACCGCGCGGACGGCAACTACGCGGGTTGGGGCCTGCACCTGTGGGGCGACGCGATCGCCGAGGGCGTGGGCACCACGTGGGACGCCCCGCGGCCCCCGACACGTACCGACGACTTCGGCGACGTCTTCGAGATCCCGCTCGCCGACGCGGCGGCGGCGCTGAACTACATCATCCACCAGCCCTCCGGCGACAGCGTCCCGACGACGCGCGAGCCGGGCGGCGATCGCGCGTTCGTGCCGGCGGTGAGCCCCGAGGTCTGGGTGCTCAGCGGCGACCCGACGATCTACACCGCGCGACCGCCGACGTAGCGCGTCAGCCCTGCGGGACGAGCGACCACTCCCGGTGGACGCTCCCGGCACCCGGGAAGGCATCGGTGCTGCTGCCGGCGAGCGTGGTCGACGCCGACCTCAGGGTGGGCGTGGCCAGCACGGGCAGGCCGGCCCCGAACGGCAGCGTGCCGTCGTTGGAGCACGGGTCGGCGTCCGTCCCGCCGGTCCACGCGAACGCGATGCCCGGCGATGCCGCGAACGCGGCATAGAGGGTGTAGGACGGCTGCTCGACGCCCTGCTGCACCGAGCTGATGCCGCCGTTCGGATCGACGCCGATGTCGGTCTCCCCATGGCCCGTGCAGTGCCCGTCGACCAGGTCCAGCGTCAGGTGGACGGTGCCGCCCTCGGGCCGGAAGAAGGCGTACTGGCCCTCCGGACTGCCGTTGGGAGCGGGGCCGAGGTGATCGAGCACGAGCGTGATGGTGCCGCGCCAGGCGAACGTCCCCGAGACGCCGCCGGCGAAGGCCGGGATCGAGCCGGACACCGGGCCGACGTAGCGCGCGGGGGGATCGCAGATGAGCTTCGCGACATCGTCGACGACCGACTTCTCGAGGTCGAAGATCCCGGCGCCGGCAGCTCCGCTGTGCGTGACCGACCGCTCGACGCCGGTCACGGTGTTGGTGACCGTGACGGTGAGCGTCGCGGTCGCGCCGCTGATCGTCAGCGTGCCGCTCACGACGCGGTTGTGGCCGATCAGGTGGCCGGATGGGATGCGCTGGGAGGGATCGGCGAAGTGGCTCTGGGAGAGCTTCTGCTCCGCGATGGCCACGTCGAGGTGCTCGCGCTCGACGACGACCCCGTCGCATTTCGTCGCTATCGCGCGGCCGAGGTCGCTGATGAGCATGTCGGCGATGCCCTTGCGCAGGACCGAGTAGTCCTCGGGCCCGGACACGTCGAAATGCTGGACCCAGACTGCCGGGTAGCCGACGGACACGAAGCTGGTGCCCGCCGCGGCGCGCGCCCTGCGCTTGCGCATGATGTGGCCTCCGCGCCGGCGCAGCGAGAGGCGCAGCTTGCGCGGCTTGCCCGACGCGACCCTGATCGCGTCGACCTTGCGGTCGACGCCGGCCGGCCCGCGCAACGGAATGGTCGTGGCCAGCAGCACGTAGGCCCCGGACGGCACGCGCAGCACGAAGCGCCCTGAGCGGATCCGCGCGTCGGCGGCGATGACGCCCGTATCCACCGCCACCGCCCGGACCGACGCGACGCCGGCGCCCTTGGCCGGGAGCTTGCCGCCGCCCAGCGATCCGGAGATCGTCGTCGCCGCGTGCGCCGGCGTTGCCGCCCCCGCGCTCACCACGACGGCGACGACGAGGCCCAGCGCGCGAGCGTTCATGGGCCGACCATACGCGCTGCCGCAGTCGCGGACGCGATCTGCGGCTGCTACGCGGGCCCGGCCACCTGCGGCGGGCCCTCGGGGCCCTCGTCGGCGTCGCCGCCGCCCACCAGCACGGGCTCTGCGTCGAGCCCCTCGAGGTAGCGGTCGACCATCCGCGCGCACTGGCGGCCCTCGTTGATCGCCCACACGATCAGCGACTGGCCGCGGCGCGCGTCGCCGGCGGCGAAGACGCCCGGGACGCTCGTCTCGTACGTGGGCGCCCTGACGTTGCCGCGCTGGTCCTTCTCGACCTGCAGCTGCTCGACGGCGCCCTCGTGCTCGGGGTGCAGGAAGCCCATGGCCAGCAGCACGAGGTCGGCGTCCAGGACGCCCTCGGTGCCCTCGACCGGCCCGAACGGCGGCGCCGGCTGCGCCTCCGCGTAGTGCAGCTGCTGCACGCGGCCGTTGCCGGTGAACTGCGTCGTGACGACCGAGAAGTCCTGCTCGCCGCGGCCCGCCGCCTTCGCCTCCTCCATCGCGTAGCTGAGGCGGAACTTCAGCGGCCACAGCGGCCACGGCGTGCGGTCGTCGGGCCGCTTGGCCGGCGGCTCGGGCAGCAGCTCGAGCTGCACGACCGACGTCGCGCCCTCGCGGATCGAGTTGCCGACGCAGTCGGCGCCGGTGTCGCCGCCGCCGATGACGACCACGCGCTGATCGCGCGCGGTGATCGACCCCGCTGCGCCGCGCGCGCTGGCCACCGCGCGGTTGCGCACGTACAGGTAGTCCATGGCGAAGTGCACGCCGTCGAGCTCGCGGCCGGGGACGGGCAGGTCGCGCGGCACGCGCGAGCCGATCGCCAGCACGACCGCGTCGTGCTGCAAGCGCAGCTCCTCGGCGGACACGTCGGTGCCGACGTCGACGCCGAGGCGCAGCTCGACGCCCTCGGCCACGAGCTGCTGCACGCGGCGCTCGACGACCGTCTTCTCGATCTTGAAGTCCGGGACGCCGAAGCGCACGAGGCCGCCGGCGGCCTCGTCGCGCTCGTAGAGCGCCACGCGGTGCCCGGCGCGGCGCAGCTGCTGCGCGGCGGCCATGCCCGCGGGCCCGGCGCCGACGACGGCGACGCTGCGTCCGGTCTCGCGCCGCGGCGGCACCGGCGCGACCCAGCCCGCGTCCCAGGCGTGGTTGATGATCGCGTTCTCGATCTGCTTGATCGTGACCGCGTCGCCCTCGCGGATCTCCAGCACGCACGACGCCTCGCACGGCGCGGGGCACAGGCGGCCGGTGAACTCGGGGAAGTTGTTGGTCGCGTGCAGCTGGCGGATCGCGTCCTGCCAGCGCCCGCGGTAGACGAAGTCGTTCCAGTCTGGGATGAGGTTGCCCAGCGGGCAGCCGTTGTGGCAGAACGGCACGCCGCACTCCATGCAGCGCGCGCCCTGCGCGGCCAGCTCCTCGTCGGGGCGCTGGACGACGAACTCCTTGTAGGTGTGCTCGCCGCTGACGCGCTCGGTCGGGTCGTCGTAGGGGATCCCGACCCGCTCGATCTTCAGGAAGCCGCCCAGCTCGCCCATCAAGCGGCGATCTCCTCGGCGGCGGCTGCGGCGGCCTGCTCGGCGAGTACGCGCTTGTAGTCGGTCGGGAAGACCTTGACGAAGCGCGGCAGCAGCTCCTCCCAGGCGTCGAGGACGCGGCGCGCGACCGGCGAGCCGGTGCGGCGCAGATGCTCCTCGACCAGGGCGCGCGCCTCGGCGGCGTCCTCGTCGGTCAGCTCCTCGAGCTGGTCGAGCATCGCGGCGTTGACCTTGCCGCGGAGCTCGCCGTGCTCGTCGAGGACGAAGGCCAGGCCGCCGCTCATGCCGGCGGCGAAGTTGCGCCCCGTCGGCCCGAGCACCACGACGCGCCCGCCGGTCATGTACTCGCAGCCGTGGTCGCCGACGCCCTCGACGACGGCGTGCGCGCCGGAGTTGCGCACCGCGAAGCGCTCGCCGGCCAGCCCGCGGAAGAACGCGCGGCCGCTGGTCGCGCCGTAGAGCACCGTGTTGCCGATGATGACGTTGTCCTCGGCGACGTAGGCCGCGCCGTCGGGCGGCATCACGGCGAGCGTCCCGCCCGACAGGCCCTTGCCGGTGTAGTCGTTGGCGTCGCCGTGCAGGGTGAAGCTCACGCCCGGCGCCAGCCAGCCGCCGAACGACTGGCCCGCCGAGCCGCGCAGGTGCACCTGGATCGTGTCGGGCGGCAGCCCCTCGGCGCCGTGGCGCTGGGCGATCTTCGAGCTCAGCACGCCGCCCACGCAGCGGTTGACGTTGCGCACGTCGATGTCGATCTGCACGGGCTGCTTGGCGCTGACCGCCAGGTCGGCCCGGCGCAGCAGCTCCCAGTCGAGGTGGTCCTCGAGCACGGGCGGCGGCGGCTTGATCCGCCGGCGCACGGCGCCCTCGGGCAGCTCGGGGAAGTGCAGGATGTGGGTGAGGTCGACGCCGCGCGCCTTCCAGTGGTCGATGGCGTCGTCGACCTCGAGCAGGTCCGTGCGGCCGATGAGGTCGTCGAGCCTGCGCACGCCGAGCGAGGCCATGAGCTCGCGCAGCTCCTCGGCCACGAAGAAGAAGAAGTTGACGACGTGCTCGGGCGTGCCCTTGAAGCGCTTGCGCAGCTCCGGGTCCTGGGTGGCGATGCCGACCGGGCACGTGTTCAGGTGACAGGCGCGCATCATGATGCAGCCCGTCGCGATCAGCGGGGCCGTCGAGAAGCCGAACTCGTCGGCCCCCAGGCACGCGGCGATCGCCACGTCGCGCCCGGTCTTCAGCTGGCCGTCGGTCTGCACGGTGATGCGCGAGCGCAGGTCGTTCTTCAGCAGCGTCTGCTGGGTCTCGGCCAGGCCGATCTCCCACGGCACGCCGGCGGCCTGGATCGAGCTCAGCGGCGAGGCGCCGGTGCCGCCGTCGTGGCCGGAGATCAGCACGTGGTCGGCGTTGGCCTTGGCCACGCCCGCGGCGACGGTGCCGACGCCGACCTCGGAGACGAGCTTGACCGACACGCTGCCGTTCGGGTTGGCGCAGCGCAGGTCGTAGATGAGCTGCTTGAGGTCCTCGATCGAGTAGATGTCGTGGTGGGGCGGCGGCGAGATGAGGCCCACGCCCGGCGTCGTGTGGCGCACCCAGCCGATGTACTTGTCGACCTTGTGGCCGGGGAGCTGGCCGCCTTCGCCGGGCTTGGCTCCCTGGGCCATCTTGATCTGCAGCTGGTCGGCGTTGACGAGGTAGTGGATCGTCACCCCGAAGCGGCCCGAGGCGACCTGCTTGATCGCCGAGCGCCGCCAGTCGCCGTTGTCGTCGGGCGTGAAGCGGCGCGGGTCCTCTCCGCCCTCGCCGGTGTTCGAGCGCCCGCCGAGGCGGTTCATCGCGATCGCGAGCGTCTCGTGGGCCTCGGTGGAGATCGAGCCCAGCGACATCGCGCCGGTCGCGAAGCGCTTGACGATCTCCTTGGCCTCCTGCACCTCCTCGAGCGGCACGGGCTCGAGGTCGGTGCGGAACTTGAGCAGCCCGCGCAGCGTCGCCTTGCGCGCCGCGTCGGTGTTGATCGTCTCGGCGTACTCGTCGTACTTCTGCTGCGCGTCGCCGTCCGGCGACCGCACCGCGTGCTGCAGCAGCGCGATCGTCTCGGGGTTCCACATGTGGTGCTCGCCGTCGCGGCGCCAGGCGTAGACGCCGCCGACCGGCAGCAGGTCCTCGTGCGAGCCCGGCCAGGCGCGCTTGTGGCGGTCGAGCGCCTCGCGCGCCAGCACGTCGAGGCCGATGCCGCCGATGCGCGACGCGGTGCCCGTGAAGTGGCGGTCGATGAGCATCTTCTCCAGGCCGACGGCCTCGAAGATCTGCGCGCCGCAGTAGCTCTGGATCGTCGAGATCCCCATCTTGGAGATCGTCTTGAGCAGCCCCTTGCCGAGCGCCTTGACCACGCGCTGCTCCGCATGCTCGCGGTCGGTGACGCCGGCGATCCGCCCGTCGAGCGCGAGCTCGCCGACCGTGTCGAGCATGAGATAGGGATTGACCGCGCTCGCCCCGTAACCGATGAGCACGGCGAAGTGGTGGACCTCGCGCGGCTCGCCCGACTCGAGCACGAGCCCGCAGCGCAGGCGCGTGCCCTCGCGGACGAGGTGGTGGTGGACGGCGCTGATCGCCAGCAGCGACGGGATCGGCGCGCGGTCGGGCCCCGTCGCGCGGTCGGAGAGGATGAGGATGTTGATGCCCGCCGCGATGTGGTCGGTCGCCTCGTCGCAGACGTTGGCCAGGCGCTTCTGCATCCCGGCGGGGCCATCGGCGATCGGCCAGGTGATGTCGATCGTGTGCGAGCGGAACACGTCGGTCGTGACGTGGCGCAGCGTCTCGAGCTCGTGGTTGCGCAGGATCGGCTGGTCCATGACCAGCTGGTGGGCGTGCTCCGGCGTCTCGGCGAGCAGGTTGCCCTCGGCGCCGACGCCGGTGCCCAGCGACATCACGATCGACTCGCGGATCGGGTCGATCGGCGGGTTGGTGACCTGCGCGAAGAGCTGCTTGAAGTAGCTGAACAGCGGCGGGCGCTGGTCGGAGAGGACCGCGAGCGCCGCGTCGTTGCCCATCGAGCCGACCGGCTCCTCGGCGGCCCGCGCCATCGGCACGTGGAGCACGCGCAGGTCCTCCTGCGTGTAGCCGAAGGCCAGCTGGCCCTGCCGCAGCGGCAGCTCGGCGACGTGATCGGCCATCGCGCGCGGCAGGTCGTTGAAGTGCACGACGTGCTCGTCGAACCACGAGCTGTACGGGCGCTGCGTCGAGATCGTGCGCTTGACCTCGGAGTCCTCGACGATCCGCCCCTGCTCGAGGTCGACGAGGAAGATCTTGCCCGGCTGCAGGCGCCCGAGGCGCTTGACGTTCTCCGGGCGCACGCTGAGCATCCCGGTCTCCGAGCCGAGCACCACGTATCCGTCCTTGGTCTCGACCCAGCGGCCGGGCCGCAGCCCGTTGCGGTCGAGCGTCGCGCCGACGACGCGGCCGTTGGTGAAGGCCACCGCCGCGGGCCCGTCCCACGGCTCCATCAGGCACGAGTGGAAGGCGTAGAAGCCCTTGAGCTCGTCGGAGAGGTCGTCGCGGTCCTGGTAGGCCTCCGGGATCATCATCATCACCGCGTGCGGCAGCGAGCGGCCGGCGAGCATGAGCAGCTCGAGGACGTTGTCGAACGTCGCCGAGTCCGACCCGCCGGGGCGCACGATCGGCAGCACCTTCTGCAGGTCGATGCCGAACAGCTCGGACGCCAGCTGCGACTCGCGGGCGCGCATCCAGTTGACGTTGCCCATCAGCGTGTTGATCTCGCCGTTGTGGCAGATCACGCGGTAGGGATGGGCGAGCTCCCAGCTCGGGAAGGTGTTGGTCGAGAAGCGGCTGTGCACCAGCGCCAGCGCGCTGGCGAAGCGCTCGTCGCGCAGGTCCGGGTAGAAGCCGACGAGCTGGGGCGCCTTGAGCATCCCCTTGTAGACGCAGGTGCGGCTCGAGAACGACGGCGCGTAGAAGTCGGGGCCGATCGCCAGCTCGACGATCCGGCGGATGACGTAGAGCTTGCGCTCGAAGGCGTCCTGGTTGTGCTCGAAGCCGGGCCCGGCCTCGACGAAGAGCTGGCGGATGTGCGGGCGCGAGGCGTTGGCGGTGTCGCCGACGTGCGCCTCGTCGACCGGCACGTCGCGCCAGCCCAGCACGCGCTGGCCCTCGATGCGGACGTTGACCTCCAGCAGCTCCTCGATCTTGCGCCGGTGCAGCTCGTCGGGGGGCAGGAAGCAGACGCAGACGCCGTAGCGCCCCGGCTCGGGCAGCTCGAAGTCCACCGCCGCCCTAAAGAAGCGGTGCGGGAGCTGGACGAGGATCCCCGCGCCGTCGCCGGTGCGGATGTCGGCGCCCTCCGCCCCGCGATGCTCCAGGTTGTCGAGCGCCTCGAGCGCCTTGACCACCACGTCGTGCCCGGGCACGTTGTCCAGGCGCGCGACCATGGCGACGCCGCAGGCATCGTGCTCGTACCTAGGGTCGTAGAGGCCGTCGGCCTGTGGCGGCATGCGGTGAGTCATCTGAGAGTCCCCGTGGCGCGGCGGGCGAACCCGAGAGCGAGCCGAACATGATAGGCAGGGCGACCATGGAACGCGAAGTCCTCGTCCTCGCGACCGGCGGCACGATCGCCATGCGCGGGGAGCGCGCGGTCCCTGCCGCGACGCCAGCCGAGCTGCTGGCGGGCGTCGGCCTGGACGGCGTGCGCGCGCGCGAGCTGCTCGGCCTGCCCGGCGCTCACGTGGGCCTCGAGGACGCGCTGCTGATCGCGCGCACCGCCGCCGCCGAGGCGGCGGAGGGTCGCGGGATCGTGGTCACGCACGGGACCGACACACTCGAGGAAACGGCCGTGTTATGTGACCTCTTGCATGACGGCGAGGCGCCCATCGTGTTCACCGGCGCCATCCGCCCGGCCAGCGCTCCCGGCGCCGACGGGCCGGCCAATCTGCTCGACGCGGTCGCCGTCGCGGGCGCCGGCGCTGCCGCCGGGCTGGGCTGCGTCGTCGTCTTCGGCGGCGAGATCCACGCCGCCCGCGGGGCGCGCAAGGTCGATTCCGCCGGGCCCAGCGCCTTCGGCTCGCCGGGCGGCGGGCCGCTCGGGCGCGTCGTCGAGGGGCGCCTGGCGCTGCGCGCGCGGCCGGTGCGCCCCGCGCAGGCGCTGGCGCCGGCGCGGCTGGACTTCCGCGTGCCGGTCGTCGTCGCCACGCTCGGCGAGGACCTCGCGCTGCTCGACGCGCCGGCCGACGGCGCGGTCGTCGCCGCCCTCGGCGGCGGCCACCTGTCCCCCGCCGCGCTCGAGCGCCTGCGCGCGGCTGCGCAGCGCATGCCGGTCGTCCTTGCCGTGCGCCCCGAGCGCGGCGCGCTGCTGCGGTCGACCTACGGCTTCGAGGGCGCCGAGGGCGACCTGCGCGCGACCGGGGCGATCCCCGCCGCAGCGCTGTCGCCGCAGGCCGCGAGGATGAAGCTCCTTGCCTGTCTAGGGTCAGCGCTCGATCGCGATGGGATCGCGCGCGCGTTCGCGAACGACGATCCGTAACCCGTGTTCGTTGCCAACCCGACCGGGATTCACAACGTCGCGATCGGGCAAGGCGAACGGTTGCGGGACGGATTCCCCGCCACATATCCGCATCACGGATAGTCGCCGGACCCCTGCCCCGGCGCGATGCGATGACCTCCCCCACATCAGCGTCGGGACGCCTTCGGGCGTCCCGACGTCGTTATGCGGACCGCCCGATCGGGTATCACGGCCCTTCGCGGCGTATTCTCTCCGGGGGCCACATCGGAGCGCCGGTGGAGTACAAGGGGGCGTAGATGAGCGACAATGCAATGAGGCGGGCGGGACACCCGCGCGGGTGCGCGGGATGACCGAGATCGCCGATCCTCGTCGCGTGGAAATAGAGACGCCCGACCTCGAGATCACCCTGCCCGCCCGCGCGGAGAACGTCGCCGTGGTGCGGCACGCGGTCGGCGGGCTCGGCGAGGTCCTCGACGTCGACGACCAGACGCTCTCCGACATCAAGCTCGCTGTCACCGAGGCCTGCACGAACGTCGTGGTCCACGCGTATCCCGGCAGCGAGGGCCCGATGGGCCTGCGCGCCTCGATCGAGGATCGCCGCCTGTACCTCGTCGTCCTCGATCGCGGGCGCGGCATCGTCCCGCGGCCCGACAGCCCGGGCCTGGGTCTCGGCCTGCCGCTGATCGCGACGCTCGCCGAGTCGCTCGAGCTCGGCACCGGTCGCGACGAGGAGACCGAGGTCCGCATGATCTTCGACCTCGGCGCGCCGTTCGGCGATGAAGGAGACGGCTCGTGAGCGAGCAGACCGTGAGCAACGAGGCCGTCGTCCGCGTGCGCAGCGGGCCGCTCGTGAGCGCCGTGCTGGGGCGCGTCGTCGGCATGCTCGCCGCCCGCGCGCAGTGCCCGATCGACCGCCTCGACGACGCGATTCTGCTTACCGACGCCGTCGCCGCACACGCCCCGGTCCACGCGCAGAACATGCACGTGCACGTCGTGGTGGCCGCCGACGACGAGCACCTCGAGCTGCGCGTCAGCGAGCTGCGCCCCGACGGCGGCCGCCGGCTGCTGGCCGACGGCGACCTCCCGGGCGTGGGCAACGTCTTCGATCGCGTGGCCGACGACGTGCACGCCGGCACCTCGCCCAACGGCGAGACCGGCGAGCTGATCCTGCGTCTGAACTTCCGTACCTGAGGCAGGAGCCCGACGCTCCGCCGCGCGATCCGTCAACCTAGAGAAGCCGATGCCACCAGAGTTCACACTCAACAGCGAGCCGATCGACGAGTCGCGCCACGTCGTGGCCGTCGCCGGCGAGATCGACCTGTTCACCGCGCCGGAGCTCAAGGCAGCCCTCGGCGAGGCGCTCGAGTCCGGCCATACGCGGATCGTGGTCGACCTCACGGAGACGACGTTCCTCGATTCGACGGCCCTCGGAGTCCTCATTGGAGCGGTCAAGCGCCTGCGCTCGCGCGACGGTGTCCTGACGATCGTCAACACCGACGCCAACATCGCCAAGACCTTCGAGATCACGGGTCTGGACCAGATCTTCACGATCCGGCCGACGCGCAACGAGGCGGTCGAAGCCCTGGACGCGGACGAAGCCGCGGCCTAGCCGGTCAGCAGCTTCAGCACCGCCGTCTCGACCGGGCCCTGGATCGCGGTGGCGTCACCGTTGCGGTCGCTCGCCTTCGCGACCAGCCGGTAGTCGATGACCTCGCCGTCGCGGTAGCGGTCGAGGACGCGCGGATCGATGTAGGACGCGCGCGCGACCGCCGGCGTGTTGCCGAGGTAGTAGGCGACCTCCTTGATCGCGCGCGTGATGGCGCGCTTGCGGCCCGTCTGCGTCGACGGGGCGTCGTCGGAGACGGCGAGCGCCACGGCGGCCAGCACGGTCGCGCCCCAGGTGCGGAAGTCCTTGGCCGAGACGTCCTTGCCGGTCGCGTCCTTCAGCCAGGCGTTGATGTCCTCGGAGCGCACGTCGACCCACCGGCCCTTGCGCTTGTACGCCAGCAGCTCGTCGCTGCCGCCGCGGCGCCGCTTGAGCCGCTCGACGATCGCGGCGACGGTGGGGTCGACGACCGCCTGCACCCGGCGCTTGCCGCTCTTGGCGGGGTAGTCGAAGAGCAGCACATCGCCGCGCAGGCGCACGTGGCGCTTCTTCATCGTCGCCAGCCCGTAGCTCTCGTTGCGCACCGCGTAGTCCTCGCCGCCGACGCGGAAGAAGCCGCGGTCCAGCAGGCGCACGGCGCACGCGCAGACGCGGTCGCAGGTCAGCTCGCCGCGGCCGCGCAGCTCCTCGTCGACGCGCTTGCGCAGCCTCGGGAGGCTGCGCGCGAAGACGACCATGTCCTCGAACTTCTCCATGTCGCGGCGCTCGCGCCAGCGCGGGTGGTACAGGTACTGCTTGCGTCCGGCCGCGTCGACGCCGGTGGCCTGGATGTGGCCGCCGGGGTACGGGCAGATCCAGACGTCCTCCCACGCGGGCGGGATGACGAGCCCGTGGATGCGCGCCATGAGCTCGGCGTCGTCGACGGGCTCGCCGTCGGCATCGACGTAGCGGAAGCCGCGCCCGTGGCGCCGGCGGTGGATGCCCGGGCCCGAGCAGTCCACGCGCCGCAGGCGCGCGGTCGTCGTGGGACTCATCTGCGCGGCGTACCCGCCGCGCGCGCAGCGTTAGCTCTTCGCCGGCGCCTTCTTCTTCGCGGCCGGCGCCTTGCCCTTCGCCGGCGCCTTCTTCTTCGCCGCGCCACCGTTGCCGTCGCTGTCCTTGTCGCGGACCGCGTCGAGGCTCGCCTTCAGCGCAGCCATGAGGTCCGGCACCGGCTCGGCCTCCTCCTCGGACACCGGCTGGACGGCGATCTCCTCGCCGTTGGCCTTGCGCTCGATGAGGTCGATGACCTCCTCGCGGTAGGTGTCGTGGTACTTGGACGGGTCGAAGGGTCCGGCCAGCGATTCGACGAGCTGCTTGGCGATGTCGAGCTCGCGCTTGGTCGCCTCGACCTCCGCGGCCGCCGAGAGCTCGTCGATCTTGTCGGGCTCGACGACCTCGTCGGAGAAGAGCATCGTCGATATGCCCAGGACGTCGTCGCCCATCGGGCGCAGGGCGACGAGCTGCTCCTTGGAGCGGATGACCACGCGTGCGATCGCGACGCGCCCGGTCTCGCGCATCGCCTCGAGCAGCAGCCGGTAGGGCTTCGCGCCGCCCGCCCCGGGCGCCAGGTAGTACGGGTGGTCATAGAAGATGGGGTCGATGTCCGCGAGCTCGACGAAGTCCTCGATCTCGATGGTCTTGGTCTTCTTGGGCTCGAGCGCCTCGAGCTCGCCCGGCTCGATGACGACATAGCGGTCGGGCGTCAGCTCGAAGCCCTTGACGATGTCCTCGTAGGCGACCTCGTCGCCGGTCGACGGGTCGACGCGCTTCTGGGCGATGCGCACCCCGGTCTTGCCGTTGAGCTGGTGGAAGCGCACGGTCTTGCGGTTGACCGCGCTGTAGAGCTTGACGGGGACGGTGACCAGGCCGAACGAGATCGCCCCGGTCCAGATGGATCGCGCCATGCAATCAAGTATTGCCCATGCGCCCGGCCGCCGGACCGGGCGCATGGGGAGTTGCGTCATGCGTTCGCGCCGGTTCCGGCGGGCTGCGGCGCGCGCTCGTGGCGGCCCTCGGCGACCTCCTCGACGATCTTGGCGCAGAAGGCCGGCAGGTCGTCGGGCTTGCGACTGGTGACCAGGCCCTGGTCGACGTGGACCTCCTCGTCGACCCACGTGGCACCAGCGTTGCGGATGTCGGTCCGCAACGACGGCCACGAGGTCAACGTGCGGCCCTTGATGACGTCCGCCTCGACGAGCGTCCACGGCCCGTGACAGATGGCGCCGACCGGCTTCTTGGCCTCGACGAACGAGCGCACGAAGCGCACGGCGTCCCTGTCGCTGCGCAGGAAGTCGGGGTTGGCCACCCCACCGGGCAGCACGATCGCGTCGTAGTCGTCGGCGTTGGCGTCGGCGACGGCCTTGTCGGCGGTGAACGCCTGGCCCTTGTCGAGGTGCTCGAAGCCCTGGAACTCACCCTGCTTGAGCGAGATCAGATCGACCTCGGCGCCCTCGGCCTCGACCGCCTTACGGGGCTCGATCAACTCGATCTGCTCGACCCCGTCGGTTGCGAGGAAGGCGATGCGCTTGCCATCCAGCTTGCCCATGTCGGTGCTCCTTCGATTGCTTGTGACTCCTGGTCGGCGTACCCGGGTACGCCGAGGGCATGCCACCCAGAGGAGTCGAGAAGGGCACCAAGCGCGCCCGCCAATACGAGAAGGTCAAGCAGTCCGCCAAGTCGCGCGGCGCGTCCACCGGCCGCGCCGAGGAGATCGCGGCGCGCACCGTCAACAAGGAGCGCGCCCGCTCTGGCGAGTCGCGCACCCGCTCGCGCAGCTCGACGCGGGACATCTCGTCGGGCCGCCGCGGCGGCCAGCGCTCGGGCACGAGCGGCCCGCGCGGCCGCACCCGCGAGCAGCTCTACAACGAGGCCAGGAAGCTCGGCGTCGAGGGCCGCTCGAAGATGAACAAGGCCCAGCTGCAGCGGGCGGTGGACAACAAGAAGCGGTAGGCCGTTCTGCCGCCCGCGCCTTGCGGCGCCGCGCGGAGAGCTCACTCGGTCTCCGGCGCCCCCGGTGGCTCGATCGGGTCCTCGCGCGGAGCGTCGGGCTCCGGCGGCGGGGGCTCGGCCGGCTCGGGCGCGTCCGGCGGCTCGGGCTCGGGCACGACGGGCGACGGGTCCGGGCCGCCGGGCGGCCCGGGCGGTGGCGCAGGCTGGGGGTCGGGCACCATGGACGGCTCGGGGACGGCCGGCGTCGGAGTCTCGCTCGGCTGGGGGACCTCGAGCCTCACTACGAGGTCTCGCGCTCCAGGTTGGCGACCTCCTCGGCCTTCGCGTCGGCGCGCTCGTGGGCGTCGGCCAGCTCGTCCTTGGCCTCGCCCTTGCGCTCCTCCTGGCGCCCCTCTCGGCGCAGCGAGGGATCGTCGGCGATGTCGCCGGCCGCCTTCTTGAAGCGGCCGCTGATCTTGTCGAGGATGCTCATGGATCCGGCCTACCCCAGCGGTGTGTCGGACAAGCGCCGGCGCAGATCCTCGATGGAACCGAAGACCGCGGCCGCGCCCGCCTCGATCAGCTCCTGCTCGGAGAACCCGCCGGTGAGCACCGCGAGCGTCTCGATGCCCGCGCGTTTGGCGGCCTCGCAGTCCCATGTCGAGTCGCCGATCATGACCGCCGGCCCGCCCCCGACGCGGTCCAGCGCGGCGTGGACGAGGTCGGGCTCGGGCTTAGTGGCCTCGACGTCGCCGGAGCTCGTCCACGCGTCGGCCAACCCGCGCGCGTCGAGCAGGTCGAGGTAGTGCTCGATCTCCTCGGGCTTGGCCGAGCTGGCCAGGACGACGCGCCGATCGAGCCGCTTGAGGTCGGCGATGAGGTCGCGCGCGCCCTGCAGCGGCTCGACCTCCTCGATCATCGCGAAGTAGAGCGCCTTCTCGGCGGCGCGGATGTCGTCGCCGTCGCGCTCCTCGACCTCGTCGCCGCACAGCGCGGCCACGAGCTGGTCGCCGCCCATCCCGATGTGGCGGTGGATCCGCCAGACCGCCACGACGTGCCCGTGCTGGCGCAGCGCCCGATACCAGGCGAGCGTGTGCTGGTAGTTGGAGTCGACGAGGGTGCCGTCGACGTCGAGGATCGCGGCGGGCCTGCTCATCGGCGCGCCCGACGCCAGAGCCCGATCCCGAACCACAGCCAGAGGAAGAGCGAGGCGACGCACGCCATGACGGCGACCACCGTCGGCGCGCGGAAGAGGAGGTCGGTGACGAGCAGCACCGCGCCGTTCATCGCGACGGCGAGGGCGACGAGGCCGCAGACCACCTGACGCGTGCCTGTGTGGATGATGCGCTCGCGCTCGCCCTCCTGGAAGGCGATGCGGTGATAGGCCGTCGGCGCGATGAAGAACGCCGTCGCGGTGGCGGCCGCGAGCAGCGTGAGGAAGTAGACGTCGCGCTGGAACGGGCTGACGGTCTCGAAGCGCTGCTGGAACGGGACGGCGAGCAGGAAGGCAAAGAGCACCTGCACGCCAGGCATCGCGACGCGCACCTCGTTGAGCAGCTCGCTCAGCTGACGGTCGAGGCGCTGCTGCTCCCCCTCGTTGCGCTCGGGACCGGGCACCCCGCCCGGTATGCCCGCCCCGCTAGGAACTCACGCGGCTGTCGCCATCGGCGACACGATCGTGTCGCGCAGCGCGTCGACCGAGCGCCGGATGAGGCGCGAGACGTGCATCTGCGAGATGCCGACCTCGTCGGCGATCTCGCGTTGGGTGAGGCCCTCGAAGAAGCGCAGGCGCAGGATCTCGCGCTCGCGCGGCGCCAGCTCGTCGAACCCGCGGCGCAGCATCAGGCGCTGCTCGGTGCGCTCGAAGCCCTCGTCGGGCTGGCCGATCGCCTCGAGCGCGCCGACGCCGTCGGCCAGGGGCTCGTCGAGCGACATCATGCGGTAGGCCTCGCCGGCGCTGAGCGCCTCGACCACCTGGTCGACGGTCGCCTTCGCGCCGGCCGCGAGCTCGTCGACGGAAGGCGAGCGGCCGAGGTCGCGCGTGAGCGCCTCGCGCGTGCGGGTCAGACGGGCGTTGAGCTCCTGGACCTCGCGCGGCACGCGCAGCATCCAGCCGCGGTCGCGGAAGTGGCGCTTGATCTCGCCGGCGATCGTCGGCACCGCGAAGGTGGCGAACTTGACCTCGCGATCGAGGTCGAAGCGGTCGATGGCCTTCAACAAGCCGACCGAGGCGACCTGCTCGAGGTCGTCGAGGGGCTCGCCCTTGTTGGCGTATCGCCGCGCCAGGCTGCGCGCAAGCGGCAGCATGCGCGCGACCAGCTCTTCGCGCGCGACGTGGTCTTCCTGGTCGTGCCATCGACGCAGCAGCTCGCGCGTCTCTCCCGCCAGATCCACCTTCACCCTCCCCGGTACGGATCTTTGGAACCTGCCTGTTGAGCATGCTTGTCTCCCCACGCGCAATCTCAAGGTGGACACGCCCGGTCACGGCACGACATGACACCATTGCAGAGGGATGACAGGGGTGGACAGAGGCGGACAGACGATTTCCGCGACGCGCTTCGCCGCGCTGACCGGCGTGTCCCGCGATCGGCTGCGGACGTGGGAGCGGCGCTACGGGTTCCCGGTGCCCCAGCGCGAGGGCGCGGGCCCGCGCCGTTACCGCCTCGAGGACATCCAGCGCGTCGTCGCCGTGCGCCGCGCGGCGGAGGCCGGCGTGCCGATCCCCCGCGCGATCGAGCGCACGCATTACGACGAGACGCCCGACCACATCGCGGCGAACACGTTCGCCGCGCTCGTCGAGCACGCGCCCGTGCCGGTCGCGGTGCTGTCGGGCCCGGCGCCCTTGCGCGTGGAGTTCGTCAACGGCACGCTGCGGGCGATGGCGGGCGCGCCGCGCCCCGGCGAGGAGCTGACGATGGCGCTGCCCGCCTTCTACGACTCGCCCAGCGTGCTCGCGCTGCAGCAGCTGTTCGCGACCGCGGGCGGCCCGACGGAGACCGAGCACCCGACGTGGGACGGCAGCTCGCGCCAGACGACCCGCTCGGCGCTCTTCCGCCTGCCCTCCGAGCCCGAGGCCCGCCCGCTCGTGGCGATGATCGGCCTGCAGGGCGAGGGCGAGCGCGTGGCCCGCGACGCGCTCGCCGCGAGCCAGCGCGAGGTCGAGGACCTGCGGCGCCGCGACGAGCGCCACTCGCGCTGGCTGGACGCGATCGCGCTGCTGGCCGCCGAGTTCCGCCACGAGCCCGGCCGCGCGGCCGTCGACAACGGCCTGGACGCGGTCATCCGCCACACCCGCGCCGTCGACGCCGCGATCGCCTTCTACGTCTCGGGCCAGCTCGTGCTGCCCAGCTCGCGCCGCGGCCTGCTCGAATCCAGCCCGATCACCGTCTCGGCGCACCCCGAGCTCGCGCGCTGCCTGCGCGACGCCGAGCCGACCTGGCTCGACGCGGCGGCCTCGTCGGCGCTCGGCGTGCCCGACGACCTGCACGCGTCGGCGACGCCGATCATCGTGGCCGGGGAGCCCCTCGGGCTGCTCGTCTTCGTCTTCGAGGACGTCGAGCCGCACGACGACGACAACCGCCGCCTGCTCGCCGCGGTGTCGGCGGCCATGGGCTTCGCGCTGCTGCGCGACCGCCTGGCCCAGGAGCTGCGCGAGGCGGCCGGCGCGCCCGGTTAGATAGCCATCTAGGACGGCCCGGGCTGCGCCGCGGCGAACGAGCGCAGGCGCCCGAGTGACTGGCGGATGATGCGCGAGACCTGCATCTGCGAGACGCCGATGCGCTCGCCGATCTCGCCCTGCGTCAGGTCCTCCTCGAAGCGCAGGCGCAGCACCTCGCGCTCGCGCGGGCTCAGCGAGCGCATGAGGTGCGCGATCGTCGCGCGGTGCTCGGCCAGCGCGAAGCCCTCCTCCTCGGTGCCCAGCGTGTCGCCGAGCGTGTCGCCGGCGTCGTCCTCGACGCCGCGCGGCGCCTCCAGCGAGGTCGCGCGGTAGGCACCGGAGGCCTCGAGCGCCTCGAGCACGTCCTCCTCCTCGGCGCCGACCTTGGCCGCGATCTCCGCGACGGTGGGCTGGCGGTGCAGGTCCAGCGACAGGTTCGCGACGGCACGGTCGACCTTCAGCGCCAGCTCCTGCAGGTCGCGCGGCACGCGCACCGACCACGTGCGGTCGCGGAAGTAGCGCTTGATCTCGCCGAGGATCGTCGGCACCGCGTAGCTGCTGAACGCCACCTCGCGCTCGAGGTCGAAGCGGTCGATCGCCTTGACCAGGCCCAGGCACGCGACCTGGAAGAGGTCGTCGAAGGGCTCCTCGGGGCGCTGGTAGCGGCGCGCGAGCTGGCGCGCGAGCGGCAGGAACCGCTCGATGAGCATGTCGCGATCGATCGGGTCGCGCTTGTCGAGGTAGCGCGCGAAGAGCGCTCGGTCCTCCTGCGCCCGGTTGACGGTGCGCGCCGGCGCGCGCGGGACGTCGTCCCTCACGGTGTCAGCCGCCTGCATGGGGCGCTCCCAACGAAGATGGCGAAGATGGCTAGTGGCATGGCGCTCGAAGACGGTGCGAGCGCCGGGGTGCTGGGGCGCAGTGCAGGGACGAGGCGAGCTTCTGGGCCATGTCCGTGCGCATCCACAGTGTACCGCCCCGTGTAGGGTGAGTAACGGAGATCGCGTGGGGATCGAGGTGGGCGACATCAACGGAACCAGGGCGCTGAGGGTCCTCCTGGCCGATGAGGACGCCGGGGCGCTCAGGATCCTCGCCGGGCAGGTGCGCGCGCTGGGCCACACGCCCACCGAGATCGCGGTCGACCTCCGGGCCGCCGCCGAGGCGATCGCCCGTGACGAGCCGGACCTGACGATCGTGGCCGTCTACCGCGAGGACGGGCACGACGACGGGCACGCGCTGGACCTCATCGAGGAGATCAACGCCTACTCGACCGGCCCGGTCATCGCCCTGCTCGATGGGGAGGACCCGGACTTCGTCGCCGCGGCGGCCGAGCGCGGGATCTTCGCCTACGCACGCCAGGAGACGGCCGAGTCGATCCAGTCGGCGATCGAGGTCGCGATACGGCGCTGGCGCGAGCAGCACGCGCTCAGCGAGCAGATCGAGCGGCTGGAGGGCGCGCTCGCGCGCCGCGCGCTGATCGAGCGCGCCAAGGGCATCCTGATGGAGCGCCACGACATCGGCGACCGCGCGGCCTTCGAGCTGCTGCGCGAGCACGCGCGCAGCAACAACCGCACGGTCGTCGACGTCGCCGCGGCGGTGTCCGAGGGCCACGCCCTGCTGCGCAAGGCACGCGATTAGCCCCCCTTCACAAGGGGAAGCCCCCGGAGATGATCGGCATTCTCATCGCAATCCTCGTCGCAGCCCTCGTCTACTGGCTGTGCCTGGCTCTTGGGCTTCCCGCCATCGTCGGCATCGTCGCCGCCATCCTCGTCCTGCTGGGCGGGGTGGGCACAGGCGGCTACGGCATGCGTGCGGGCAGGCGCTGGTAGCGCTGGGCCTTCCTCGTGGCGAGGTAGTGCTGTGCGCGCCGCGCGCAGCTACCTCGCCCACCAGATGACGGACCGGGCAGCGGCACTCACGTACTACGCGATGATGTCGCTGTTCCCGGCGCTGCTCTTCGGCGTCACCCTGCTGGGCCTGTTCGGCCAGCAGGGGCTCGTCGAGGACGCAACCAACTACCTGGCCGACCACGGCGCCGAGGACGCCACCGTGAAGGTGGTCAGCGACACGCTGAACAGCATGATCAGGACGTCGAGCGGCGCGCTCGGCGCCACGCTCGTGGTGTCCCTGCTGCTGGCGCTCAACGGCGCGTCGGGCGCGTTCGGCGCGGCCGGCCGCGCGCTGAACGTCGCGTACGGCGTCGAAGAGGACCGTGGCATGGTGCGCCGCAAGCTCAACGACGCGCTCATCGCGTTCACGGTGATCCTGCTGTTCCTCGTCGTCCTCGCCGCGATCTTCCTCGGCGGCCAGATCGCCGACGACCTCTTCGGCAAGATCGGCCTCGGTGACACCGTCGCCACGATCTGGTCGTACGCGCGCTGGCCGGTGGCGCTGGTGGCCGCGATCGTCGCGTACGGCCTCGTCTACGGCCTCGCGCCCGACCGCGAGCCGCGGAGGATCCGCTGGATCAGCGCCGGCGCGGTGGTTGCCATCGTGCTGTGGCTGCTGCTGTCCGTCGGCTTCTCGATCTACGTGCGCAACTTCGCGCGCTACGGCGCGATCTACGGCACCTTCGCGACGGCCGTCGTGCTGCTGCTGTGGCTGTACCTCTCGGCGAACGCGTTCCTCTTCGGCGGCGAGCTCAACGCGGAGCTGGAACGGACGCGTCGGTCAGCTCCCGATCGGTGAGCTCGGGCGGATAGGAGCACATTCCGGCGCGGCCGGGGCACGTCGCGCACAGCGATCGGTGGGGCTCGGCGGCGACCGGGTACTCGCCGGCCAGCAGCGGTGCCGCGTGCGCGCGCAGCTCGGCGTCGAGCGCGTCGGCGTCGGCCTGCGCGTAGCGCGCGACCGCCGGCTCGCCCGGACGCTCGAGGAAGACATGGGCGACCTCGACGGCGGGCGCCCCGGTGCGCAGCGCCGCCAGCGCGTAGATCCGCCGCTGCGCGCCGTAGGACGCCTCGACGAGCGCCTCGAGGTCTGCGTCGCCGACGTGATCTGACTTGTAGTCGACCACGAGCGTGGTCCCGTCGCGCTCGGTGGCGATGACGTCGACGAAGCCGTTGAGCAGCGGCCCGTCGGTGAGGACGAATGCGAAGGCGTGCTCGCGGTGCACGGCCTCCGCGGCGGCCAGGCGCGCCCGCAGCTCGCTGCCGGCGAATGCGCCGACCATCGCCTGCAGGTCGGCGACGTCCTCGTCGGAGAGCTCGACCTCGTGGGCGCCGCCGACGGCGCGCACGGCGTCGTCGTCGGGCGGAGCGCCGCCGCGCAGGTCGAGGCCTTCGAGCAGCTCGTGCACGATCGTGCCGCGCACGAGCAGGTCGAGAGTGGGCGGGCCCGAATCGGGCGCATCGGCGTCGCGCAGGTGCGGCGGCACCGGCTGGGCGGGCAGCCCGAGACCGCGCTCGAGGTGGAAGCGGTACGGGCACGCGGCGTAGCGCGACAGCGCCGAGTAGCTGAGCGCGGCGGGTGGCGCGGGGGTGAGGATCGGCTCGGGCACGGGCAGCACCGGTGGCGGCGGCGCGGCCGGCGCACCGCCGTTGAGGGCGAGCGACAGCTGCTCGCCGGGCGCCACCGGCGCGGGCGCCTCGAGGCGCAGCACGCCGCTGGCCGGGCTGTTGAGCACGGTGCGCACGAGGCCGTGGTCGCGCACCGGCTCGCCGGCGTCGAGCCAGGCGACTGCCGGCACCAGCGCCGGGCCGATCCAGCTCAGCGGCGGCACGCCCGCGCCCGGCTGCGGCCAGTGCTCGCCCAGCCGCGCGGCGCCGCTGAGGATCAGCCGCTCCTCGGCGCGCGTCATCGCGACGTGCATGATGCGCCGCTCCTCGTCCTCGTCGGCCGCGCGGCGCTCGGCCTCGATCGCGTCGAAGTCGAACGCGTTGTCGCGACCGCCGCCGAGCCGGACCAGCCGCAGCCCGACGCGGCCGTCGGCGACGTGCAGGTCGGGCGCGCTGAGGTTGGCGCGGCGGCCGAGGTCGGCCACGACGACGACCGGGAACTCGAGCCCCTTTGCGGCGTGGATCGTCATGAGCCGCACCGCGTCCAGGCCGCCGAGGTCGACGGGCGCGTCGACCTCGCGGGCGTCGGCGTCCAGCTCGGCGGTGGCCAGGTCGATGAAGCCGCGCACGTCGCGGCCGCGGCGCGCCTCGTAGGCGGCGGCGAGGCGCAGCAGCTTGTGGACGTTGGCCAGCCGGCGCGCTCCGCGCGGCAGCGCGAGCACGTGCAGGTCGTAGCGCGTGCGCCGGATCGCGCGCTGGAGCACCTCGTCGAGGCCCAGCCGCGGCGCGCGCTCGCGCTCGGCGGCGAACCAGGCGCGGAACGCCTCGATCCGGCGCGCGTCGTCGGGCGCGTGCGCGAGCTCGGGGTCGCCGACGGCCTCCCAGATCGTCGTGTGGCCCTCGCGCGCGGTCAGCGCGAGCAGCGCCAGCGCGTCGGACGACAGGCCGACCATGGGCGAGGCGAGCAGGCTCAGCAGCGCCTCCTCGTCGCGCGGGTTGGCCAGCGCGGCGAGCACGTTGCACAGGTCGCGCACCTGCTGGCGCGCCCACCAGCCGCGCGCGCCGGCCGACAGCGTCGGCAGCCCGGCGAGCTCGAGCGCGCGCTCGTAGAGCCCCATGTCGGTCGCCGCGCGCAGCAGCACGACGATGTCGCGCGGCGCGACGCCCTCCTCGTGCACGAGCGCGCCGATGCGCTGCGCGACGAGGCGCGCCTCGGCCTGCTTGACCGCGTTCGCGGCGGGCAGCCCGACGCTCAGCGCGGCGGGGGCCTCGTCGCTCCACGCGTCGTGATCGGTGATCAGCAGCTCGACGAGCGGCGCAGGCTCGGGCGGATCCTCGCGGCCCGGTCGCAGGTCGACCCAGTGCTCGTGCAGCGGCCCGAAGGCGCCGTTGAGCGCGCGGAGGATCTCGGGCCGCGCACGGAAGTTCGTGGCCAGCGTCGCCGCACGGCCGTCGGCCTGCAGGCGCGCGCGGCGGGCGCGGAAGACCTCGACGTCGGCGTGGCGGAAGCCGTAGATCGCCTGCAGCTCGTCGCCGACGGTGCACGCGTTGTCGCGGGCGACCAGCTCGAGCAGCGCCAGCTGCAGCGGGTTGGTGTCCTGGAACTCGTCGACCATGATGCGCTCGAAGCGCTCGCGGTAGCCGGCGGCGATGCCGGGCTCGCGATCGAGCAGGTCGCGCGCCATCAGCTCGAGGTCGTCGAAGTCGACGGCGGCGCGCCCGCGCTTGGCCGTGGCGTAGGCGTCGGCATAGCGGCCGAGCAGCTCGTCGACGAGCGCCAGCGCAGGGGCCGCGCGGCGATCGGCCAGCGCGTGGGCGTAGGCGTCGAGGGCGTCGCGGTAGGCGTCGGCGGCCGGCGTCTTGAGCGCCGACGCGGTGCGCCCGACCTTCACCGCGTCGACGTCGACCTCGGCGCCCGCGTCAAGCAGCGCGGCGCAGGTCTGCAGGGCCTCGCGCGCGGCGTCGACGCGCGCGCCGTTGGTGGGGCAGCGCGCCAGCTCGTCGGCGAGCGCGGCGCACGCCCGCTCGAGGGCGGCCGTGGCCTGCGTGAGGTCGGCGGGCTCCGGGCGCGGCAGCGCGGGGCGCGTCTGGCCGCGCGAGCGCAGCGCGTCGTGCGCGGTGACGACCATCCGCTGCAGGCGATCGACGGTGTAGCCGGCGGCGAGGTCGAGCGCCGCCGCGCGCGGCTCGGCGAGGAAGCCGGCGAGCGCCACGTCGAAGGCCTCGCGCTGCGCGGCGCGGCCCTCGGCGGGCTCGAGCACGGTGAACGCCGGGTCCAGGCCGGCGGCCACGGCGTGGGCGCGCAGGATGCGCTGGCAGAAGCCGTGGAAGGTCGTGATCCACGCGCCCTCGGCCTCGCGCGCGGCGTCGCGCGCGCCGAGCCCGAGCAGCCTGGCGCGCACGCGCGCGCGCAGCTCCCCGGCGGCCTTGTCGGTGAACGTGATCGCCAGCACCTGGTCGGCGCGCAGGCCGTCGTCGAGCACCGAGGCGACGAAGCGCTCGACGAGCACGAACGTCTTGCCCGAGCCGGCGTTGGCCGACAGCATGAGGTCGCCGTCGCGGCGCGCGATGGCGTCGGCCTGCTCGGGCGTGAGCGCGCGCGTCACGACGAGGCCGCCTCGCAGCGGCAGATCGACGGGTGCGCGCAGCCGCCGCCGTAGGCGCACGCGGTCGGCTGGGGCACCAGCCTGCCCGAGCGGATGCCGCGCACGGCCTCCAGCGCGGCGTCGAGCACCTCGTCCAGGCGCGCGTCGAACTCCTCGGGGTCGAGGCGGTCCTTGCTCACGCTGGCCAGTCCGGGGTCGGCGCCGTCGCGCAGAAGGCCGCGCGGGCGGCCGTCGTCGTCGCGACCGAGCGGCTGGTAGAGGCCGCCGACGCCGTCCAGGCCGAGCAGCTGCGGCAGCGCGAGCAGGTAGAGGCCGATCTGCAGGCGCGCGTCCTCCAGCCACTTGGCCTGCGGCGGCGCGCCCTTGCCCTTGTAGTCGTAGACGATCGCCTCGTCGCCGCGGACGTCGATGCGGTCGATGCGGCCCTGCAGGCGCAGCTCGCCGCCGGCCAGCTCGGCGGGACCGTGCGGGTCCTCCTCGCCGCCGAAGCACAGCTCGAACTCGCGCGGCGCGAAGGTCGAGCCCGCGTGCGCGGCGTGCTCGACGTAGCGCAGCAGGTCGGCCTCCAGGCGGCGCAGCGCGGCGCGGCGGCGCTCGGGGTTGGGCGAGATCGTCGCGTCGTCGGCGTGCTCGTCGAGCGCGGCGCGGACCTGGGCGCGGGCCTCGTCGATGCGCTGGGGCGTGAGCGGGCCGCCCTGCGAGAGCTCGCGCAGGGCGACCTCCAGCACGCGGTGGGCCAGCACGCCCCGCAGCATCGGCTCGGGGTCGGGCTCGAGCGCCGTGGGGCGCAGCAGGCGCTCGACGAACCACTTCACCGGGCACGAGGCGTAGGCCTCCAGGCCCGAGGCCGACCACGTCGCGCGCGCTGCGAGCACGCCGAGGACGCGCGGGTCGCGCAGCGAGGCGACCTCCGGCTCGGGGGCGCCGGGCGCGGCGGCGGCGCGGGCGCGCGCCCGCTCGTTCTCGGTCGGCGCGAGCTGGTCGTCGAACCCGGCCGTTCCCAGCGGGCGGCGCTCGACGCGGCCGGCGGCCTTCGGGTCGAAGGCGTCGAGCACGTCGTCGACGAACAGCGAGCGCACGCACGGCTCGCCGTCGTCGTCGGCCGCCGGCCAGCTCAGGGCCAGCAGCTCGGTCGGGCGGCTCGTCGCCGCGTAGAGCAGGTAGCGCTCGGCGTCGAGGCGATCCTCGCGCAGGCGCAGCCGCATGCCCGAGGCAGCGTTGAGCGCGCGGCGCTCCTCGTCGCCGAGGAACGGCTCGGGCGTCGGCGGGCGCGGGAAGGCGTCCTCGCGCAGGCCGCACAGGAACAGCGCGCGCACGCGCCGAGCGCGGAGGGCCTGCGGGCTCGTGACGGCGACGACGCCGGGGCGTGGGTCGTCGTGGGCACGGACCTCGAGCTCGGAGAGGACGCGCGCGAGCTCGTCGGGGGCGGGGACGAGCCTCGCGTCGACGGCGGCGAGGCGCTCGAGCTCGGCCAGCGCCTGGCGCAGCGCGGCCGCGACGCGCGCCTCGAGCGCCTCGGCGCCGGCCAGGACGCGGGCCTTGCCGCGGTGCGGCGCGGCGAACAGCGCCGCGGTCTCGGCCGAGAGGCGGCGCATGAGCGCGGCGAGGTCCTGGGCCGCGGCGGCGGCGGCGAGCCGGTCGAGCTCTGAGAGGACGAAGTCGGGGTGGGCGGCCTCCCACAGCGCGCGCGCCTGCTCGGCGCTCGTGGCGCCCTCGACGCGGGCGCGCTGCTCGAGGCGATCGGCCAGCGCGGGCTGGGCGAGCTTGCCCGGCGTGCGCAGCCACGCGAGCAGGTCGTCGGCGCTGCCGCCGGCCAGCGCGCAGCGCAGCAGCGCCACGACCCCGCGCCCGAGCGCCGTGTGGCCGACGCGGATCCAGCGGTCGAGCGCGAAGGGGACCTCGAGCTCGCCGAAGACCTGGGCGATCAGCGCTGACTGGTCGCGCGGCTCGCGTAGCACGACCGCGATGTCCTCGGGCGCGAAGCCCTTTTCGCGGATCAGCCGCGCGACGTGGGCGGCGACGAGCTCGAGCTCGGCCCGCTCGCCTCCGCCTTCGAGCAGCTCGAGGGCGTCGCCCGGGTCGGGGCGCCTGCCGTCCGGCGGCTCGAACAGCGTGCGCTCGAGCGCGTGCAGCGCGGGGCGCGCGTAGTGCTCGGCGCGCGCCGGGAGCTCGACGTGACCCGGAGCGAGCGCCATCAGCTCCTGGAAGGTCTCGCCGCGCCCGGCGAAGGCGACGCGCCCGGGCTCGTAGGTCAGCGAGATGGTCACGGGCGCCTCGGCGTGGACCGCGAGGGTCTCCACGGTGTCGCGCTGGGGCGGCGTGAGGTCGTCGAAGCCGTAGAGGAAGACCGGAGTGGCGCGCCAGCGCGCCGGCTGCAGGCGCAACTCGTCGAGCGCCGCCTGGTCGTGCAGGACGCGATCGCGGCGACCGAGCTTCTCCAGCCCGTCGCGATAGGCGCCGTACAGGCGGGCAAGCTCCTCGGCGTAGGCCGCGCGCGGCGGCTCGCGCTCGCCCCACGCGCGCATCGCGACCCACCAGCGCGCCGGGTCGATGCGCCGCTCCTCCAGCTCGCCGGCGAGGCGCAGCAGCGCCTGGACGAAGCCCGGGGTCGTGGCGGAGTGCGCCAGCGCGTCGAGCTTCGCGCCCGCGATCGCGGCCGCCGCGACGCGCTCGCGCGCCAGCCGGCCGAGCGCCTGCCCCCCGACCCCCGCCCGCCGCGCGATCTCGCGCATCAAGCCGGAGAACGTCACCGCCCGCACGCCGAACACCGCGCCGGCCGCCGCCAGCTCGCGCCGGTAGTGGTCGACGTCGGCGAACGTCGGCACCACGAGCAGCGGCTCGTCGTCGAGCGCGGCACGGTAGGCGGCCAGCACGTGGCCGGCCTTCTCGGCGTTGGCTGGACCGGTGACGAGGGTGAGCGGCACGGGGCTCCATAGGGTTGCTCACGGGGCGGCGGAGGTTCGCGGTGGCCTTGCGTGGGTCTACCGCGCGTGGTGGGCGCCGGGCCGCGCGCGGGGCACTGAGGGCGGGTGGGCGCCCACGCTCGCGGTCGTCCGCTGCGCGCGGCTCGGGCGCGCGCGCCTGCGCAGATCGCGCGCGTCTCGCGACACCTTCCTCCAGCCCCCGCAGGGGGTGTGCTGCATTGACGGACGTAGTGCCCGTGTTTGCAGCACACCCCTTGGGGGCGCCGTGCGATGCGTTGCGAAACACGCGCGACTTGTGGCCGAGGGCGCGCGCGCGCGTCTGCGCAGCCGCTCGCGCACCGGGGCCGGCCACCAGCGGCCGCGCAACCCTCCCTCTCTATGAAGGAGGGGTTTGGTGTCAAGGGTTGGTTTCGGGGTGCTTGGTCCTCCGGTTGGTTCCCGTGTGTGCGAGCGGGGTGCTCATCTCTCTATTGCGTCCTCGCCGTGTCGGGCGGGAAGAGCTGGTCGATGGGAACGTCGCTTCGGTAGCGCAACTCAGTGAGGGTCGTCTAGGCGGCCAGGGGAAGGGGGGCGCCTGCCGGAGCGAAGGTCTGATTGCGGGTCAGCATCTGCCAGATCGCCTCGGTCAGCGTGCGTGCGAGCTGGATCTGGGCGACCTTGGCGCCGCGCTGCTTTCCCAGGCGCTTCTTGGTGTGCCGGTAGCGGTCGCGATAGAGCGGGTGCTTTGCGGCGTTGGTCGCGGCGACCATCAGCGCCCAGCGCAGGTAGCGGGGGCCGTGCTTGGCCAGCGGGCCGCGACGGTCCGTGTCGCCGGACTGGTAGACGCGCGGGCACAGACCCGTGTAGCCGCACAGCTTCTTTGGGCTGGCGAAGCGGGCGATGTCGCCAATCTCGGCGGCGATCGTGTAGGCCAGCACCCAGCCCACGCCGGGGACGGTCTCAAGCAGCGAGACGTATGGGTGATCGGCGCCCAACTGCCGCAGATCGCGCTCGATGCCGTCGATCTGGCGGTCGAGATCGTCGATCAGCGCCACCGCGCACAGCACATCCGAGCGCCATGGCTCGGGGAAGTCCAGGCGCTCGAGCAGCCGCCGGCCGCGGACACCGAACAGATCGCTGACCGGGCAGGCGTGCCCAAAGGCGATCAGCGCCGAGTGCACGCGCTGCTTCAGCGCCGAGCGGTGCTTGACCAGGTGCAAACGCCAGCGCGCACGCTCGCGCTCCTGGCGCTGACCGAACGAAGGCAGCCAGATCGCCGGCACCAGATCGCGCCTGGAGAGCTCGGCCAGCACCCACGCGTCGATGCGGTCGGTCTTGCACGCCAACGGCGCCAGCCCCTTGACCTTCTGCGCATCGGCGATCTCAACGTCCCAGCCGCAGCGCTCCAACGTGTCGTGCACGAACCGCGCGCCGTTCATCGACTCGATCACCGCCATCACCGGCCGCGGGCCGTGGCGCAGCTCGACGAGCCTGACCAACCCGGCCAAGGCGTCGGCGTCGGGCGCCACCGCCCCCGTCTCGACCCTCTCCTCGTCACCGCCCAACAGGCAATAGTCCAGCCGCCGACGGCTCAAATCCAATCCAACGTGCAACATGTTCGCGGGGGCCTCCTTCGGCTCGCTCGTCGCTGACACGCCCGAGCTTGCCAACAACGAGGGAGGCCCCTCCTTCATGGCATTCAGTGCCCTGGCGGCGCCTCGCCGCCGGCGTCGGCGGACGACTCCGAAGCAGCGGCGGACGACTCCGAAGCAGCGGCGGCCGCCTCCTCGTCCGCCACCTCCCCCAGCCGCTCGTGCAGCCGCTCGCGCAGCTCGTCGGGGTCGTAGTCGCTGTGCGTGCGGCGCTTGCGGGCGACGACGACGCCGGTTGCGGCCACGCCTGCGACGCCGGCCAGGCCGAGGACCTTCCAGGGCACGCGCATGGACGCGTAGGTTACGGCGCGTGAACGACGCCGGCTGGCTGAGCCTCGACGACGCCATCGCGACCGCAGCGACCGGTGACGTCTGGCTGTTCCGGGGCCGGTCGCTCGCCGATCGCGCGATCCGGACCGTGACCAACGCGCCGGTCAACCACGTCGGCATGGCCGTCGTCATCGACGACCTGCCGCCACTGCTGTGGCACGCCGAGCTCGGGCGCTCGCTCCCCGACGTGTGGACCGGGGAGCGCCAGCGCGGCGTGCAGCTGCACAAGCTGCGCGATGCGGTGACGACGTGGAACGAGCGCTACGGGCAGCGCGCGTGGACGCGCCAGCTCGAGGGCACGATCGAGCGCGAGCACGAGGACCGGCTCATGGAGGTCATCGAGCGCTTCGACGGCAAGCCGTTCCCGACGACGGCAGGCCTGGCCGGCCAGTGGGTCGCCGGCCGCGTCCGGCGGCGAGCGACCTCGCGCGAGGCGATCTACTGCGCCGAGCTCGTCGCGACGACCTACCAGCACATGGGCCTGCTCCCAAGCCGGCGACCAGCGAGCTGGTACGACCCCGGCCGGTTCTGGAGCGGCGACCGGATCGAGCTCGTGCCGCCGTTCGCGCTCGCCGGCGAGGTCGCGGTCGCGCCCTCGTGAGCTTCACCGTCCGCCGCGGCGATGCCGGCGACGCGCGCGCCGCGGCGGACCTCTGGCTGCGCGCCCGCAAGGCGGCGATCGGCGCGATCCCGCCCCCGGTGCACGACGCCGACGACGTGCGCGGCCACTTCGCGTCGCACATCGTCGGCGAGTGCGAGCTGTGGGTGGCCGAGGACGAGCACGGCGTCCTCGCAGGCATCCTCGTGCTCGACGGCGACTGGGTCGACCAGCTCTACGTCGACCCGCAGCGCACGGGCCGCGGCATCGGCAGCAGCCTGCTCGACGTCGCCAAGCGCGAGCGGCCGCAGGGCCTCAGCCTCTGGACGTTCGCCTCGAACACGGGCGCCCAGCGCTTCTACGTGCGCCACGGCTTCGTCGAGGTCGACCGCACCGATGGCCGCGACAACGAGGAGCGCGCCCCCGACATCCTCTACGTGTACGAACGCGCGCGAGCCTAGGCGGCGTGCTCGCCCGGCGCGACAGCGTGCACGACGCGCTGGCGCGCGCGGAACAGCCGGCTGGTGATCGCCGCCTCGCGCACACCCAGAGCGCGCGCGGCCTCGCGGTAGCTCAGACCGACGACGTCCACGGCGATGAGCGCGGAGCGCAGAGGGTCGGGCAATGCCGCGATCGCTTCCAGGACCGCGCCGTGCTCGATCGCGACATCGGGCTCGGCGAGCGACGAGCGCAGCACTAAGCTCTCCGCGTCCGGCAGGGCGAGCGTCCTTGGCCGCCGACGTGCTGCGCGCAGCCCGGTGAGATAGGTGTTGCGCAACGCCCGCAGCAAGTAGGGCAGCTCCTCGCGACGACGCAGCCGCCGCGGCCGCGCGAGCACCCGCAGGTAGGTCTCTTGCACCAGGTCCTCCGCGTCGTGCGGCGAACCGCACAACGCCCACGCCGCCCGGTACAGGCGCTCGACATGCTCGACCAGCTGCGCGGGCTCGACCGCGCGCCGCACGCCGAGCACCGCTGTCAGCCCCGTGGCCGAGCCCCCCGCCATGGAATCCAGGACTCCGCGCCGAGCGGATCCTTTCGCCTCTGACGGCGCGTTGTAAGCGGTCGCACGCACCGGCCGCCAGCCGGGAAGGAACCGGCACCCCTCGGAGTCTTGGGGCTCTCACGAACACCGCTCCGGCCGGGGGCCGGGGCCAACCGAAAGGTGTGACATGCGACCCACCAACGCATTGCGCGCGGGCGTCCTTGCCGTGCTCGCGGCGCTGCTGCTGCTCGTTCCGGTGACTGCCGCTTCCGCCGCGGTGCCCGGACTGCATCTCGTGGTCGGGGGCAGCGGCGCCAGCTCGCAGAACAAATCCGCCACGGCTGAGTGTCCTGGGGACGAGGACCTGCTGGGCATCGGCGGGCACGTCAGCGACGGGGACAACCAGGTCCTGCTGGACGCCCTCGCCCCGTCCACGCACGCCGCGACCGTCCACGCCTCCGAGGACCAGGACGGCACCGGCGCCACATGGGCCGTGCAGGCGTACGCGATCTGCGCGGACGACGGGGTTGGCGCCGAGGTCAGGAGCACGACGCTGCCGTTCCCCGACGGCGACTCGATGAGCCCCAAGTTCACGTCGACCGCGGACAACGGCCCGTGCACGAACGACCATCGCCTCACCAGCGCCGCCGGGGAGATCATCGACGGCATCGAGGGCCAGGAGGCGCTCACCGCGCTGATCCCCAGCGCCGACCTGGAGAGCGCGAGCGCGCGGGCGTTCGAAGACCAGGACGGCACGAACAGCACCTGGCGGCTGCGCGCCACAGCCGTCTGCTCGGCGACGACGCTCCCCGGGCTCGAGCGCGTCGTGGCGACCGGTCCGAGCAACTCGCGCAACAAGCACGCCACGGCTCGCTGCCCGGACGGCAAGCGCGTCGTCGGCACCGGCGGGGAGATCCTCGGCGGCACCGGGCAGGTCGGGATCACCTACCTGCTCCCCGACGAGGACCTGACGCGGGTGCACGTCCGGGGCGCCGAGGACCAGGACGGCACGAACGCCAACTGGGCCGTGCGCGCCTACGCGGTCTGCGCCACTGCCTGACCGCGCAGCCGGCTCACGAAGCGGCCGCCCGCGGGGCGGCCGCTTCGCGTCAGCGCCTACGGTCGCCGTCGTCGCCCCAGCAGGCCGGCTCGCTCCAGGAGGTAGCGCGCCTCGCGCTGATGGATGTCGACGTCGGCGAGGCGATCGGCGAGGTCCTCGGCGTGCGTGGCGGCCTCGCGATCGGCCTTGCGCACGGCGATCCGGGCCTCCATGCCGTTGACGTGATCGGGGGAAGGTGTGGGCTCGTTCATGGCGCCGAACCATCCACGCCGGCGGTCATCCTCCCCTCACGACGTCGTTGCGATCGTGTTGGGCGCCGGTTTGGCCGCGACCGCGCAGGGGTACCCAGCCCGCCGGATCTCGGACGGAAGGCGGGGTATGGGACTCAAGGTGTGGAAGGTCTCGGCGTGCGCTGGTGCGCTCGCCGCGCTCACGACGGCCGGTGCGGCGCATGCCGCGACCATCTCCGTCAAGCCGGCGTGCACGGTCGGTCCCGTGCGCTGCCTGGCGCTGGTCAGGACCGACATCCCCGCCGTGCCGGCCGCCCAGGCCGCGCACGACGGCTACGGGCCCGCCGACCTGCGCAGCGCGTACAGGCTGTCCAGCGCCGCGGCGAAGCGCGGAGCCGGGCAGACCGTCGCCATCGTCGACGCCTACGACGACCCCAACGCCGAGGCCGACCTGGCCGTCTACCGCTCCTACTACGGCCTGCCCGCGTGCACGACCGCCAACGGCTGCTTCCGCAAGGTCAACCAGGACGGTGAGCAGGGCAACTACCCGCTGCCGAATCCCGACTGGGAGCTCGAGGAGTCGCTCGACCTCGACATGGTCTCCGCCGCGTGCCCGAAATGCCGCATCCTGCTCGTCGAGGCCAACTCGGCCGACGAGACGGCCGCCGCCGGCACGCCGGCGACGCGCAGCGACCTCGGCGAGGCGGTCGACACCGCAGTGAACCTCGGGGCCACCGAGGTCTCCAACAGCTACGGCTCGGTCGGCCCGGAGAGCAACTTCACCGCGTGGGACCACTACTACAACCATCCGGGGGTGGCGATCACGGCGAGCGCGGGCGACTCCGACTACGGCGCGATCTGGCCCGCCTCCTCGGGGTTCGTTACGTCGGTCGGCGGCACGTCGCTGGTCAAGGCGACCAACGCGCGCGGCTGGGACGAGACCGTCTGGGGCAGCGCCGGCGGCGGGCTGCCGGCGGCGGCGCAGGGCACCGGCAGCGGCTGCTCGATGTGGGAGGCCAAGCCCGCGTGGCAGAAGGACGCCGGCTGCTCGGGCCGCACGATCGCCGACGTCGCGGCGGTCGCCGACCCGGTCACCGGCGTGGCGATCTACGACTCCGGCGCGCTCGGCGGCGGCTGGACGGTGGTCGGCGGGACGAGCGCCTCGTCGCCGATCGTGGCGAGCATCTACGCGCTCGCCGGCAACGCGGCGAAGGTCACCTACGGATCGTTCCCCTACAGCCACAGCGTCAGCTTCTTCGACGTGACCCAGGGCACGAACTTCACGCCCAGCCAGGCGTGCGGGTACCTCTGCACGGCCGGCCCGGGCTACGACGGCCCGACCGGCTGGGGGACCCCGAACGGCACCGGCGGGCTCTGAGCGCCCAAGCGCCTCAAGCGCACGCTCGCCCGCAAGTCAGGCTCACGCTGCGCCTGCGCGCAACCGTGTGCGGCCCGGCCGGGCGCGCCGCGCAGACGGTGACCGCGACGATCGCGCCGCGCCTGAAGCGGGCCAGGCGCTAGCGGTAGCCCAGCTTGTGCAGGAACCGCAGCAGCTTCGCGTCGAAGCTGCGCGGGGCGCGGCCCGAGATCGTGCGCAGGTCGCCGCGCGCGCGTGCCCGCTTCAGGTACGGGCGCACCTCGCGCCCGCGGCCCAGCAGGTAGAGGTCGGCGACGTACGCCGCGACGATCCCCAGTGTCTCGGCGTGCTGGCGCCGCGCCACCTTCAGCACGTGCAGCGCGTCCTTCGCGCTCTTGCGCACGACCGCGGGGAAGCGCCGCGTGACGTCGCCGAAGCCGCTCTTGACCGTCGGGTCGTAGTCGAGGACCAGCGGCGGCTCGAACGACGCGGCGTGCGAGGTGAAGGCGTCCTCGAAGGCGAAGTCGTAGCCGTTGAGCTCGGGCCGCCCGTCGCCGTCGAGGTCCTCGAGGTTGTAGCCGCTGCTGCCCCAATCGGTCTCCAGGCGCTCGTAGGCAGAGCCGGTGAAGCGCAGGACCTCGGCGAGCACGCAGCAGTGCGCGCCGCCGGTGAACGCGTCGACGATGACCTCGGGCTCGGGGTCGCCGCCGAGGTCGAGGACCTTCAGCGGCGCGGCGGTGCCGGTCCCACCGAAGATGCAGCCGATCGAGCACGTGTCGGGATCGCCCACCGGCGAGCCGTCGTAGAGCGTCGCGCCGGCGCGCACGACGACCAGGCGCGGGTTCTTGACGCCGTAGTCGGCCTTCTCCCAGCTCAGCGTGGCCTGCACCGCGCCGCCCGACGCGGTCACGCTGCCGGCGTCGTCGGCGAGCGCGGTCCCCGGAAGCGCGAGCGCGACGAGCACGCCCGCGACGAGCGCGCTACGCCGCCGCCGCGCCCTCATCCGCCCCCTCTTCGGCCTCGGGCGGCTTGGCGCCCTCCTTCGCCCACGGCTCGTCGAACTCGACGCGCCAGCGCGCCTCCTCGTCGCCGCCCTGCTGCAGGGCCAGCCGCGCGCGGAACGATCGCCCCGACCGTCCCTTGAACCCAGTCACCGGCGCGGCGGTGAAGCCCTTCTGGATGAGCTCGCGCGCCGCCGTGACCGGCAGCTGCTTGCCCGCCTTGGACTTCCAGATGACGAAGCCGCATCCCGGATCCTCGCGCGACCAGCACGAGTAGCCCTTGCGGTTCTCGACGATGTCGCGCCCGCACACCGGGCACGGGCCGAGGTTCGCGCGCGGGATGCGCACGTCCTTGAGCGTGGTATCGAGGACGCCGACCGTCTCGCCCGCGAACTTGGCGATGTCCTCCATGAACTTCGCGCGGCTCTCCTGGCCCTCCTCGATGGCCGCCAGGCGGTGCTCCCAGTCGCCCGTCAGCGCCGGCGAGGTCAGCGGGTGCTGGCCGAGCAGGCGGATGACGTTGATGCCCTTCTCGGTGGCGACGAGCGCGCGCCCGTCGCGCTCGACGTAGCCGACGTCGATGAGCCGCTCGATGATCGCCGCGCGCGTCGCGGGCGTGCCGATCCCCGACTCCTTCATCGCCTCGCGCATCGCCTCGTCGTCGACGAGCTTGCCCGCCGTCTCCATCGCGCCCAGCAGCGACGCGTCGCTGTAGCGCCGCGGCGGCTTGGTCTCCTTCTCGAGCGCCTCGGCCTCGCGCGTGTCGACCGCCTCGCCGCGCTCCAGGCGCGGGAGCTGCTGGTCGCGGCCCTCGTCGTCGTCGCCCGCGGCCTCGCCTTCGGTCAGCTCGCCGTAGACGCCGCGCCAGCCGGCGACGAGCAGGACCTTGCCGCGCGTGCGGAACACGTGCGTGGCCACGGTGGTCTCCACGCGCGTGTTCTCGAACTCGGCCTCGGGGTGGAAGACGGCCAGGAAGCGGCGCGTGACGAGGTCGTAGATCTTGCGGTCGTCCTCGTTCATGCGCCCCAGGTCGTGCTGGGAGTTGGTGGGGATGATCGCGTGGTGGTCGCCGACCTTGGCGTCGTCGACGACGCGCGCCAGCGGCAGGAGGTCCAGCGACTGCACGTACTGCGCGGCCTTGCGGTACTCGTCGCGGCGCCCGACGTGCCCGGCGGTCGGCTTGATCTCGGGGACCATGTCGCTGGTCAGGTAGCGCGAGCTCGTGCGCGGATAGGTCAGCGCCTTGTGCTCCTCGTAGCAGCGCTGCGCCGCGCCCAGCGTGCGCCGCGCGCTGAAGCCGAAGCGGGTGTTGGCCTCGCGCTGCAGCGACGTGAGGTCGTAGAGCAGCGGCGCGCGCTCCTTGCGCTTGGTCTTCTCGAGCTTGGTGATCTCGCCGCGCACGCCGCGCACGGCCTCGACGATCGCCTGTGCCTCCTCGGCGCTCGTCAGCCGCGGCTGGGCGCCGGCGTGGAAGCGGCCCTCGTAGCGACGATCGCCGTCGGCCGCGAACTTGGCGTCGACGAGCCAGTACTTCTCGGGCTTGAAGGCGCGGATCTCCTCCTCGCGGCGCGCGAGGATGGCGAGCGTCGGCGTCTGCACGCGCCCGAGCGACACCGCGCCGTCGAACGACGAGCGCAGGCGGATGGTCGCCGCGCGCGTGGCGTTCATGCCGACGATCCAGTCGGCCTCCGAGCGCGACTTGGCCGCGTCGCGCAGCGCGTCGAGGTCGGCGCCGTCGCGCAGGTGGCCGAACGCCTCGCGCATCGCGTCGTTGGTCATCGAGTTCAGCCACAGACGCTGCACGGGCTTGTCGGACTTCACGTACTCGTAGAGGTAGGTGAAGATCAGCTCGCCCTCGCGGCCGGCGTCGCAGGCGTTGATGACGTGGTCGACGTCGTCGCGCTTGAGCAGGTCGCGCACGACCTTCATCTGCTTCTCGGAGCGCTCGTCGCGCACGACGAGCTTGAAGTGGCGCGGGACGATCGGCAGGTCGGCCATCCGCCACTTCTTGAACTTGTCGTCGTACTCGTCGGGCTCGGCGAGCTGGACGAGGTGGCCGACGGCCCAGGTGATGACGTGGTCGGGGCCCTCGAGCGAGCGCGCCGTCTTCTCCCCGGCGCCAGTGCGCTTCTCGAACGGTCCGGGCAGCACCCGGGCGAGGTCCTGCCCGACGGACGGCTTCTCGGCGATGACGAGCGTCTTGGCCATGGAACGCGGGAGGGTAGCTCAGCGGGCGCACGGCCCGGTCGATACGGATCCGTTCCCGGCGCGCCCGAGGTCGCGCTCGACGACGCCGTTCGGCACGCCGTAGCCACCGGCCGGGCCGCTGCGCGCGGCGGCGAAGACCGTCGTCACCACGCGCCCGCGCGCGTCGACCATCGGGCCGCCCGAGTTGCCCGGACGCACCGTCCCGCGCAGCGTCGTGATCGATCGCCGCACCGGCCCGCGCCCGTAGGCGTCCTGCGTGATGACCGTGCGCGTCTCCCCCAGGCGCCCGGCGCGCACGTCGAAGGGCCCGTTCTCGGGGAAGCCGAGGATCGCCGCCGAGCGCCCCGGCTGCGGGTCGGACGCGATCTGCAGCGTGCGCCCGCCGAGGCCGTCGACGCGCAGGATCGCGATGTCGTCGCCCGGGTCGAAGACCAGGGCGTGCGCGGCGAGCATCGGCCCCGTGCCGCCGAGCTGCACGGTCGTGTCGCGCTGGCCGGCGACGACGTGGGCGTTGGTGACGACAACGTTGTCGCGCGCGATCCAGCCCGAGCCCTCGACGCCCAGGCCGCACGCGGTCCCCTGGACCTTGACGACGCCCTGCGCGGCCGCGCGCACGTCGGGGTCGCGGGCGATGGCGGCGCGCGGCGCGGGCAGGTTGACCGGCGGCCCGTTGATCGTGGGGAACGGGTCGAAGCGCGCGAGCGCGTTGAGGATCGGCCCCGAGGGCGGCAGCGCGCTGTTGAGCGCGCGCAGGATCGCCGAGCGCTGGATGTCGTCGCGCAGACCGCGGGTCTGCGGGCTCTGCAGCGCGACGGCGCCGGCGAGCCACACCGCGCCCAGCGCGACCGCCGCGCTGAGCACCGCGCCGGCCAGCCCGTCGACGACGCTGAGCGATGGCACCACCGTCATCCGCCGGCGCACGCCGTGGCCGACGGCCTCGAGGATCGATCCGAAGAGCACGCCGCCGACGAGCGCGCCGATGAGGCCGAACAGCGGCGCGTAGGGCGAGTGCGACCCCGCGGCCACCAGCGCCTGCCCGATGCGCGCGCCGACGAACAGGCCGCCGGCGAAGCCGGCCAGCGTCGCCGCGCCGACGACGAACCCCTGAGAGAAGCCCGCCACGGCGGTGGCAAGCGTCAGCGCGACAATGATCCAATCGAGGACGGTCACCGAGGGCCGCGCAGGCTACCCTCCGGGAGAGCTTGAGCACGCGGGAGAGGTCACCTGGGGGCCGCCGACCCTCGCCGCCCGTGCGGCGCACGCCCCCCGGGCGGCGTACGCCGCCGCGCCGGCGCAGCCGCTCCCAGCGCGCGAGCGTCCTGCTCGTCATCTGCGGCGTCGCGTTCGTGGTCGGCGTCGTCGTCGGCGCGCGCCACACGCCGGCCGGCGAGTCGCACGCGCGGCGCTTCGCCGACGCTTGGGCGCGCGGGGACTACGCCACGATGTACGCGCAGCTGACTCCGGCCGAGCGTGGGCGCGTCTCGCGCCTGCGCTTTGCCCGCGTCTACGAGGACGCGATGCGCACGGCGACCGCGACGAAGCTCGCCACCGGCGAGCCGCGCAAGGACGGCGAGGCGTACCGCGTGCCGGTCCACATCGTCACGCGCGCGTTCGGCACCATCGACGGCGAGGTGACGCTGCCCACCACCGGCGACGGCATCGACTGGTCGCGGGCGCTCGTCTTCCCCGGCCTGGCCGCCGGCGAGCAGCTGCGCCGGGTGACGCAGATGCCGCCGCGCGCGACCCTGCTGGCGCGCGATCGCGCGGTGCTGGCCAAGGGCGACGACCGCGCTTCGTCGGCGCTCGTCGCTCCGCAGGTCGTCGGCGAGCTCGGCCCGATCCCGCCCGAGCGCCGCGCCGAGCTGGCGCGGCTGGGCGTGCCGTCCGACGCCGAGGTCGGCGTCTCCGGCCTGGAGCGCATCTTCGACGAGCGGCTGCTCGGGCGCCCGGGCGGCGAGCTGCTCGCCGGCACGCGCGTGCTGCGGCGCTCGCGCCCACAGCAGGCGCCCGCCGTGCGCACGACGATCTCGCTGCCGGTCGAGCAGGCGGCGGTGACCGCGCTGGGCGGGCGGCTTGGAGGCGTCGTCGCGGTGAAGCCGCGCACCGGTGAGGTGCTCGCGTTCGCCGGCATCGCGTTCTCCGGCCTGCAGCCGCCGGGCTCGACGTTCAAGATGATCACGGCGACCGGGGCGCTCGAGGCCGGGATCACCAACCCGTCGAAGGTCTATCCCGTGCAGCAGAAGGCGGTGCTCGAGGGCGTCGATCTCGAGAACGCCAACGGCGAGTACTGCGGCGGGACGCTGATCGTGTCCTTCGCGAAGTCGTGCAACTCGGTCTTCGCGCCGCTGGGCGCGCAGCTCGGCGCCAAGCGCCTGGTCGGCGTCGCCGAGCGCTACGGGTTCAACCAGCCGCCCGACATCGCCGGTGCGGCGCAGAGCACGATCCCCGAGGCCAGCCAGATCGGCGACGACCTCGCCGTCGGCTCGTCGGCGATCGGCCAGGGGCGCGTGCAGGCGACCGCGCTGCAGATGGCGACCGTGGCGGCCGCCATCGGGCTGCGCGGGCGCCGGCCGCATCTGACGCTCGACTTCGACGCCGCCCACGGCCACGCCGCCGCGACCGAGCGCGCCACGACCCCGCGGGTCGCGCGCACGATGGAGCGCCTGATGCTCGCCGTCGTGCGCGGCGGGACCGGCACGCGCGCCGCGATCCCGGGCGTCGAGGTGGCCGGCAAGACCGGCACGGCCGAGCTCAAGACGACCAAGCGCTGCGAGCCCGATCCCGAGAACCCCGAGAGCTGCCCGCCCGACCAGCAGGCCAACGACCCAAAGGACACCGACGCGTGGTTCGCGGCCTACGCGCCGGCGGGCAAGGGCCGGCCGCACGTCGCGGTCGGCGTGCTGCTCGTCTCGCAGGGCGCCGGCGGCGACACGGCCGCGCCGGTCGCGCACGAGGTCCTCGTCGCCGGCCTGAAGGCGACGAGCTAGACGTCGAGGTCCACGGTGCCGGTCTCCTGCTCGCCGGACGGCGAGTGGATCTCCAGCACGAGCGGGCGGTTCTGGAAGTTGGCCACCGGGATCTTGAAGAGCAGCATCGAGCCCTGGATCGTGCTCTCGGCTGCCGCGCTGCTGGGCAGCGGAAGGATGTCCTTGGGCTGCAGGACGGCGCTGCGGTAGGCGAAGACGTTCTTCGGCCCCATCTCGACCGGCCGGTACACGTTGTTCTGCGTGTCGCGGATGTCGTAGGTCGTCGCCGCGCGCTCGGCCTGATCGGAGTCGTTCTCCACGCGCATGAAGACGGCGAACCACTGGTCGGTCGCGCCGAGCGTCTGGTCGGCGGGCAGGTCGATGAGGTAGCCCTCGTCCTCGCGATCGGTCGGGTTGAGCAGGCGCGAGATCTGCACCTGGTACTTCAGGCCGCCGACGTCGATGTACGGCCCCTCGGTGGCACCGTGCAGCGTCCGCTCCTCCTTGTCGCCGCAGGCGCCCACCGCGAGGGCGGCGAGGACGACGAGCAGCAGGGTGAGCGGGCGCGCGCGCATCGGCCGGTCGGATGCTAACGATGAAACGGCGAGCCAGTCGCCGGCTTGCGGGGACCGCCCGCGAGCGTCGGGCGCGTGCCGCGGCCGTGGTCCTCCTCGAGGATGTCGCGCAGGCGGCGCATCGCCTTGCCGAGCTTGCGCTTCGTCCAGCCGCGCGCGCCGAACGACTCGAGGAGCTTGTCGGTGGGCGTCTTGGGCTCGATCACGAGCGTGAAGCGCACGCGCGTGGCGCCGGCGGCCGCCGGCTCGAGCTCGTACACGCCAAGTGTCCGGATCCGGTTGAACTTGCCGGTGCGCCCGGCCTCGACGATCTTGCGCGGGCGCTCGAACTCGATGAGCGTGCTGTCGGCCCACGAGAAGCGGTTCAGCGGCGCCTTGATCCGGTAGCGCGCGCCGGCGCCGTAGCCGTAGGTGTCCTCGCGCGTCAGGCGCCAATCGACCAGGAAGTGGTCGTTGAACTCGGCATGGTTGGCGACGTCCGCGAGGTACTCGAAGACCTCCTCGCGCGGGCGTGCGATGACGACCTCGACGGTGATCGGATCCACGGGCGCGGGAGTCTACGCAGCGGGCGGGCTATGCCGCGCGGCGCTTGACTGTCTGACCGCGCTCGGAATGCGCCACCATCTCGCTGCGCTCGGGCTGCCCGGAGTGCCCGGGCCGGCACAGCTCGCACACGAGCGCGCCGTCGCCGAAGCGGTGCACGCGCTCGCCGACGAGCGGGGTGCGGCCGCAGTCATCGCAGCTCGTGCGGTCGGCCTCCAGGGCCCCGACGCTCTTGCGCAGCAGCTCGCGCTCGAGGTCGCCTTCGGAGATGCCCAGGAGGGGTCTAAGCATGCGGGGTAGCGTTCGCCGCCGGCCGCCTGCCTCCTGCCGCCAGCCGCTCGTCGCACACCCGTTGACGCTCGTTTTTGCGTGCTGTATCCCGGGTACGGCGAGCAGTGGCGATGCGGTCCAGAGGGGGCAAAAGGCCCGATTACCAAGCCAAATTCTGCCGTCGGGCCGATTGACATCGTCGTTATGATCGTCACAAGCAGGTGGCCGAGACCCCGGCCTTCTGCGGACGGAGGGAGCGGAGATGGAGTCAATGATGTCGGGCACCCTGGCCGGTACCGGGTCGTTCCGATGCGAGGAGTGCGGCTATGTGGTCAATCTGGCCGCAGCCGACGAGCTGCCTGATTGCCCAGGCTGTGGCGGCTCACGGTTCACGCGCGCCTCGCTCTTCGCCGGGGGGCGCTTCCAGCGCAAAGCCGGCGACGCCCCGACGGCACAGGAGCGCGAAGCGCTCCTGACTGAGGCGCGCGAGCGCCTCGAGGGCCCCGGGCAGTACCTCGCGTGGGCGGACGGCGATCAGATCCGGATCGTCGGCCTCGATCGCGAGTGGACGCGCGTAGGTCGGAGCCTTGCGGCCGACGTGCGTTTCGACGACCCCACCGTGTCGCGCCGTCACGCGCTGATCGTCCGCCAGGCGGATGGAGTGCGCGTGCTGGACGACCGCAGTCTCAACGGTGTGTTCGTCAACGGCGAGCGCGTCGAGTGGCGGGTGCTGCGCGACGGCGACGAGATCGTCGTCGGCCGCTACCGCCTGCATTTCCTCGAGGCGATGGCGGGCCGCGAGCCCGCCGCCGTGACGCGGTTGGAGTCGACCGGCTGAGTCAGCCTTCGGGCCGCGCTGGCCCGCGGAGGAGAGGGACGGAGGGGCCCGGTTCGCGGGATCCGGGCCCTTCCCGCCCGTGCGCTCAGGCGCGCGCAGGCGCCTCGCGCGAGCCGCTGACCTCCCGTTCGGCACCCGCTCGCTAGAGTCGCGACCGTGGCCAAGAAGATCGCGGTCCTCTCCCAGAAGGGCGGCACCGGGAAGACGACCGCGGTACGCACGCTCACCGACGTCTTCCGGCGCATCGACCTCGACGTCCTGGCCGTCGACCTCGATCCGCAGGGCAACCTGTCGGACTACTTCGACGTCGATCCCGAGGCCACGCCGACGGTCGGCGACGTCCTGTCCGGCCGCGCGAACGCGGCCGCCGCGGTCCACGACGGGATCATCCCTGCCAACCTCGCGCTGGCCGAGGCCGAGCTGGCGATGGCCGGCAAGATGGGACGCGAGCTGATCCTGCGCAAGGCCCTCGCCGACGTCGACGCCGAGCACGACGTGATCCTCATCGACTGCCCGCCGGCGCTCGGCCTGCTGACCGTCAACGCGCTCGTCGCGGCCGACTTCGCGCTGCTCAGCGCCGAGGCCCAGTACTTCGCGCTGCAGGGCGTCGAGCAGGCGCTCGAGGTCATCGAGCTCGCGCGCGACGGCCTCAACCCCGACCTGCAGTGGCTCGGGGTCGTCTTCAACATCGCCGACATGCGCACCGTCCACTCGCGCGAGGCCTACGACTCCCTGCGCGAGCACGTCGGCGACAAGCTGCTGGACACCGTCGTGCGCCAGTCGATCGCGTACGCCGAGTCCGCCGAGCGCGCCGTCTCGATCCTCGACCACCGCCCCGACCTGGGCTCCGACTACATACGCCTCGCCGACGAGGTCCTCGGCCGGCTGGGGCTGGCGGCGGAGCAGCGGCGGCTGGCGGGCGAGTTCAACGGGGGCGCGTCGGGGTCTGCCGCGTAGCGTCGGCTGCTCTGCGCGGCCGCGGCAGTGAGGGGAAGGAGTCTGCCGCGGCGCCACCGCTCGCCGCCGCCGCGGGCGGTCGCGGTCGCGATGCGCGGCGCGGGGGCGAATCGCGCGTGTTTCACAACACGTTGGAGGGCCAGCCCGAGGGGTGGGCTCTCTTGACCGTGATAGTCATGGGTTAGAGAGCCCACCCCCTCCGCGGCGTGCCCTTCGTGTTGCGAATCGCGCGCGAAGTGCGGACAAACCGCGCCGCCCCCCGCCCGCGCGGGGCCCGCAAACGCAAGGCCCACCCTCCCTCGATGCCTTGCCCGCGAGCCGCCGCCGACGCGCGGCGGCGACCGCACCGGAGCACCTACAGCTCCCGCACGTCCGCCCCCTGCGGCTCGAACGGCGCTCGCATCACCTGCGCCCAGCCATCCGCCTCGCGGCGCAGGGCCTCGACGACGGCGGCCGTCGTCTCGTAGTGGCACCAGACGAGCACGGTCGGCCCGGCGCCCGAGATCGTCGCGCCCAGCGCGCCGAGCGAGCGCGCCCGGCGGACGAGCTTCATCGACCGGGGGTAGAGGCGCTCGCGGCGGGGCTGGTGCAGGCGATCGTCGAGGCCGCGGGCGACGAGGTCCCAGTCGCCGCGTGCCAGGCCGAGCACGAGCAGCCCGGCGTGGGCGGTGTTGAAGACCGCGTCGGCGATCGGGACCTCGGGCGGCAGGGCGGCACGCGCGGCCTTCGTGCGCACCGCCGCGTCGGGTACCACGACGACGGCCTCGAGGCCGGCGGGCGGGTCGAAGCGCGTCGCCTGGCCGTCGGCGCAGATGACGAAGCCGCCGTGCAGCGCGGCGGCGGCGTTGTCGGGGTGGCCCTCGAGCTCGGTGGCGAGCGCGAGGACGTCGGCATCCAGCTCGAAGAGGTGATCGGCGGCCAGCAGCCCCGCGACGTAGGCGGCGGCGCTCGACCCGAGGCCGCCGCTCAGCGGGATCTGCGAGGTGACGCGGAAGCTGAACGCCCCCGGGTCGGCGAGGCGCGCGAAGCCGCGGACCGCGAGGTTGCGTCGGTCGCGCGCGATCTTGAGGTCGGTCTGCACCGCGAAGCGCCCGGTCTCCTCCACCTCGAGCTCCATGTGCATCGCGACCGCGCACGCGAACGCGTCGAAGCCGGGCCCGAGGTTGGCGCTCGAGGCCGGCACGCGGACGAGGCGGCGGCGGTTCATCGCAAGCGCGCACCCTAGGGGGTCCGCTCACCGGATCGCCAGATCGGGGTCCGCTCACCGGATCGCCAGATCGGGGTCCGCTCACCGGATCGCTACATCGGGCCGTGCGCGCACCGGATTGGATCCGCGCCATGCCCGCCCGCTCCCTGCTCGCCGCCGCCGGCCTGGTGCTGGCCCTCGCGGCGCCCGCCTCCGCCCACCCCGGCTCGCTGGGGTCCTGCTCGCCCGACGTCGCCCTCGAGAGCTTCAGCGACACGGTAGTGCTGGAGGTGCCCGGGCTCGGCCCGTAGACTCGCGCTGATGGCGCGGGGGCGGGCCGGTTGACGCAGCGGATGACGAGCCCGGAGTTCGTCGGGCGCGAGCGAGAGCTGGCCAGCCTCGTCGCGGGGCTCGACCGCGCCGCCGACGGACGCCCGGCCGTCGCCCTCGTCGCGGGCGAGTCGGGGGTCGGCAAGACCCGCCTCGTCGCCGAGCTCGCGGGCCAATCGCGCGGGCGGGGCGCGCGCGTGCTGACCGGCGAGTGCGTCGCCCTCGGCGACGGCGAGATGGCCTACGCGCCGATCGTCGGGGCCCTGCGCGGCGTCGACGCCGACGCGCTTTCCGACGCGCTCGGCGGCGCGGCCACCGGGCTGGCGCCGCTGCTGCCCCAGCTCGAGCGCTCGGAGGGCGACGGCGACAGCGCGCTGTCGCAGGGCCGCGTCTTCGAGCTGCTGCTCACGCTCCTGGGCCGCCTGGCCGACGACGCGCCGCTCGTGCTCGTGTTCGAGGACGTCCACTGGGCCGATCGCTCGTCGCGCGACTTCCTGGCCTTCTTCGTGCGTAACGCCGGCCGCCAGCGCGTGCTGCTCGTCGCGACGTACCGCACCGACGAGCTGCACCGCCGCCATCCCCTGCGCGCGCTGCTGGCCGAGGCCGAGCGCGCGCCGATCGTCGAGCGGCTCGCGCTCGAGCGCTTCACGCGCGAGGAGATCGTCGCCCAGCTGACGGGGATCTTCGGCCATCGGCCCGACCCGCGCGTGGTCGACGACCTCTTCGCCCGCGCCGAGGGCAACGCGTTCTTCACCGAGGAGCTGGCCGCCGCGCCCGCGGGCGAGCGGCTGCCGGCGAACCTCGTCGACGCGCTGATGCTGCGGGTGGAGGCGCTGACCGCGCCCGCGCAGGCGGCGCTGCGCATCGCCGCGGTCGCCGGCCCGCGCGTCAGCCACGGCCTGCTGGAGCGCGCGGCGGACATCAGCGCCGACGAGCTCGTCGCGGGCCTGCGCGAGGCGGTGGCGCACAACGTCGTGGTCACGGATCCCGACACCGGCACGTACGGCTTCCGTCATGCGCTCATGCGCGAGGCGCTCGTCGATGACCTGCTGCCGGGCGAGCGCGGCCCGCTGCACGCCGCGCTGGCGCGGGCGCTCGAGGCCGAGCCCGAGCTGTCGGCCTCCCCGGCCGGCGTCGCCGCCGAGCTGGCCTACCACTGGTACGCGGCGCACAACCTGCCGGCGGCGTTCACGGCCTCCGCGCAGGCCGGCGACGAGGCCCGGCGCCTCGCCGCGTTCGCCGAGGCCAACGCCCACTACGAGCGCGCGATCGAGCTGTGGGACGGCGTGCCCGCGGAGGCGCGCGCCGCGGCCCCGAGCCTCGTCGACCTCATCCGCGCCGCCGCCGAGACCGCCCAGCTGGCCGGCGAGTACGAGCGCGCCGCGGCGCTCGCCCGGCGCGCGCTGACGCTCGTCGACGCGCAGGCCGATCCGATGACCGCCGCGCTCATCGAGGAGCGGCTCGGGCGCTACCTCTGGCTCGGCGGCAACTCGCTCGACGCGCTCGAGCACTGCCGCGCGGCCGTCGCCCTGATGCCCGACGACGCCGATCCCGCCAGCCGCGCCCGCGTGCTCGGCGCCCACGCCCACCTGCTGATGCTGCTCAGCCGCGGCGTCGACGCGCTCGAGCGCGCCGAGCCGGCGCTCGCGCTGGCGCGCGCGGCCGGCGCCCGCCGTGAGGAGGGCAGCATCCTGGCGACCATGTGCGCCGCCGTGGCGATCGCGGGCGATCCCGAGGCGGGCATCGAGCACGGGCGCGAGGCCCTGCGGATCGCCGAGGAGCTCGGCGACGTCGGCGAGATCGCGCGCGCCTACGTCAACGTCGGCGAGACGCTCGACTATTGGGGCAACCTCGAGGAGGGGGCCGAGACGGCGCGCATCGGCATGGCCCGGGTGCTCGACCTGGGCATGAGCGCCATCGCCGGGCTGCTCGCGACGGACCGCGCCATGCGCCTGCTGCGGCTGGGGCGCTGGGACGAGGCCGACGCCGCGCTGTCCGCCGGGCTCGACGTGGCCCCCGTCGGCGTCACCGGCAGCGCGACGCTTGCCGACCGCGCGCTGCTCGACCTGCTGCGCGGGCAGTTCGACGAGGCGGCCGAGCGGATGGACGAGGCCGAGCGCGCGCAGGGGCACACGGTCGGCTCGATGTGGACGGGTCCCACCGCGGCGACCCGCGCGGAGCTCGCGCTGTGGCGCAGCGACCCCGCGCAGGCGCGCGACATCATCGACCGCGTCGTCGCCAACCTCGATCCCAACGACGCCGATCCCTTCTACCTGACGCCGGTGATGAACGTGGGCGCCCGCGCGGCAGCGGACCTCGCGGTGGCGGCGCGCGCGACCGGCGACGCCCACGGCGAGGCCGCTGCGATCGCGTTCGGCGAAGCGCTCGTCGAGCGCGCGAACGGGCTCACCTCGCCCGCGGCGTTCCCGCGCGGCACGGGCCCGCCGGAGGCCGCGCTGAACGCGGCGACGGCCGCCGCCGAGCTGGCGCGCGCGCGGGGCGCCGGCGAGATCGACGCGTGGCACGACGTCGCCGAGCGCTGGCGCGCGTTCAGCGCGCCGTACTCGGCGGCCTACGCGCAGTGGCGCTACGCCGAGGCGCTCCTCGCCGCCGGCGGATCGCGCAGCGACGCGCGGGCGGCGATCGTCGAAGCCCACACGGTCGCGGTGCGCCTGCGGGCGCGGCCGCTGGCGGGCGAGCTCGAGGCGCTGGCGCGCCGCGCGCGCGTGGCGCTGGGCGCCGACGAGCCCGCGGCGGGAGCGCCCGCCGACGGCGACGGCGCCGCCGCGCGCGTCGGGTTGACCGCCCGCGAGCTCGAGGTGCTGCGGCTCGTCGCCGCCGGCCAGACGAACCGCGCCATCGGCCAGACCCTCTACATCAGCGAGAAGACCGTCAGCGTCCACATCTCGCGGATCCTCGCCAAGCTCGACGCCGGCGGACGCGTGGAGGCGGCGGGTCTGGCGCATCGCCTCGGCCTCCTCGAGGAGGCCGAGGCGTAGCACCGGCTCAGGCGGCCGCGGGCGCCGGGACCGGCGCCGGCATGCGGACGAGGCTGAGCGCGTAGGCCGCGACGAGCGCGCCGATCGCGACGAAGGCCCCATGCAGGCCGAGGACAGCGACCAGCGGCGCGGCGATCAGCGACCCGACGACGATCCCGGCGATCGCTGCCGGGAAGGCGAAGCCGTAGGCGCGCGCGAGGATGTCGGGCGCGAGGGCGCGCTGCAGGCCGGTGTCGGCGAGGACCTCGACCACGATGCAGCCGGCGCCGGTCACGACCGCGAGGGCGAGCGCGCCGCCGACGCCGAACGGATCGGCGAGCAGCATCGTGGACGCGGCGACGGCGGCGAGCGAGCCGACGAGCACGAGCCGCCCACGGCTGCTGTCGCTCGCCCGCGCGGCGACGCCGGCGCCGAGCACGCCGCCGAGCCCGCACCCGGCCAGCAGCCAGCCGTAGCCATGGTCGCCGAGGCCGAGGTCGCGGCTGAGGAGGAGCAGGAGCACGGTCTCGGCGCCGTAGACGACGCTGCACATGACGTCGGCGCCGAAGATGCGCAGCGCGCCGCGCTGGCCGAGGAGGGCCCGCGCGCCCGCGCGCAGCTCATGCACGACGCTCGGCCGTGCGGCCGGCGCGCCGGCGGGCGCGAAGGCCGGGCCGGACGGAATCGAGGCGACCGCGAGGGCCGACAGCGCGAAGGTCGCGGCGTTCAGGCCGAACGCGAGGCTCGGCGGCCCGATCAGCAACAGCAGCGCGCCGAAGCCGGGGCCGGCGACGATGCACGCTTGCTGGATCACCGAGCGTGCGGCGTTGGCGGCGGGGAGGTCGGCGTCGTCGACCAGCCGCGGCGTCGTCGCCGCCATCGCGGGCGGGTACGCGCTCGAGGCGGCCGTGGCGAGTGCGGCGATCACCGGGGCGAGCACGACCGGCAGGCCGGCCGCCGCGACGAGCGCCAGCGCGAGCATGAGCGCCATGCGGATCGCGTCGGAGGCGAGCATGACTCGGCGGCGGTCGTAGCGGTCGGCGACGACGCCGCCGAGCGGGCCGCAGACGACGATCGGCAGCAGACGGGCGGCGGTGGTGACGCCGACCCAGGCCGAGGAGTGCGTGCGCTCGTAGACGAAGGCGAGGAGCGCCAGGTTGTAGAGCCAATCGCCCGCCTGCGAGACGGCGAGGCCGGCGAGCAGGCGGCGAAAGCGGGGATTCGAGCGGGCTGCGTTCATGGCAGCCGAGTGTGCGGCTGAGGGCCGCATCCGCGCATCGGACACCCACGCGCCTTTGCCCACGCGCGCCCCTCATTTCTTGCCGCCGGGCCCTTACGCGTGCGTGTGCTCGCCCGTGTGCTCGCTCAGGACCCTGGCCGGATCGAAGGCGCGGGGCCAGCGCGAGGGGGTGTTGCTGAGGGCAACCAGGTCGTCGACGAGCGCGAGGGCTGCTTCATGCGCGCCGGCGTCGAGCGCGGTGCGGGCCGCCAAGGCGCCGGCGGCGCCGGGCGTGGCCAGGCCGAGGGCGGCGCGGCGGCCGGGCAGCGGGCCGCCGTGCTCGCGGGCGAAGGTCAGGCAGTGGCTGACGCGCTCGCGCTCGACCGAGCGGCGGGCCGCGGTGCCGACGATCGCGGCCGCGACGGGATAGAGGTCCTGGCGGCGTTCGTCGTCGAGCCCGTCGTTGTAGGTGCGCAGGAAGGCGCCGATGGTCGGCGAGATGCAGCGCGCGCGGTCGCTGAACGGCTCGTGCGCGAGCATGGAGGCGAGCTCCATCACGCACACGCCGGCGTGCCGCGAGGCGTGCCGGCCACGGGCGAGGCGGACGGTCTGGTGCGAGCGGGCGGTCATGTGCCCGTCCTACCGCATCCGGGGACGCGCGTCGACCCCGCCCGCCGGGCTGGGCGCCGCCGCGCGCGGCGGCGGCGCCTCGGGCGCGCTCGCTCAGGCGGCCGGCCCCGGCGTGGCGTACATCAGCGAGCCGGGCGTCGTGAGCGAGTCGCCGGTCTCCAGCAGCGTCTTCAGACCGGAGAGGATCTGCGGCCAGCCGCCGTAGATCTGGTCGTTGACGCCCTCGGGCAGCTGGTCATGGGTCACGGTCAGCCGGCACGAGTCGCCGATCGGCTCGATGTCCCAGGTCACGCGGGAGGTGCCCGCCGCCTTGACGTCGTCGCTCCACAGCGCGGTGAAGCTCTGCACCAGCCGGCGCGGCGGGTCGACCTCGAGGTTCTCGCCCTCGCTGATCGGCGTCGGGCCGTTGGGATGCACGGCCTGGTAGCGCGAGCCCGCCGACCAGTCCGAATCGATGCCCACACCGAAGGTGTAGAGCTTGCGCATCTCGCTGTCGGTGATCGCCCGCCACAGCTGCTCGGGCGTCGTCTTGATGTAGATCTCGAACACCTTCTCCATCACGTTCTCCTCGATCGTCTTCTTGAGCCCGCTGAGCGCTGCGGCCCAGGGCTCCGAGTACTTGCTCACCCAGCGGTCGTGGACGAGCCGGATCGGGACGGCGTTCAGGAAGTGCAGCTTCTCGCGGCCGCGGCGCCGTGTGACCACGAGCCCGGCCTCCTCGAGCACGCGCAGGTGCTTCATGACGCCGAAGCGCGTCATCGGCAGCCGCTGCTCGAGCGCGCTGAGCGTCTGCCCGTCCTGTTCGTACAGCTCGTCGAGCAGGCTGCGGCGCGTCGGGTCGGCGAGGGCTCTGAACACATCGTCCATTCGCCAGGAGAATACGTGACCATCTGGTCACATGTCAAGCGACCACCCGGCGCGGCCCCGCCGCGAACACGTGCTCACACGAGTGCGAACGCGCCACGTTTGGCGTACCGTTTGCACCGTGGATGACCGTACCCGCACGCCGCCGCGCTCGCGCTGGACTTCGTTCGTCGCCGATGCCGACGAGCCGAGGCCACGGACGCTGCACGAGGAGGGCAACCCTCCCCACCGGCTGCGCGTCGAGCACAACGACCACACCCTGCTCGTGCACCTCAGCGACGAGGACGGCAAGGGGTGGACCGTCCTGGCCGTCGACCGCGAGACGCGGCGGTGGGTCGTGGTGCAGGCGCGCAAGCAGCTGGAAGCGGCCGAGGACGCCTACACGCAGCTGTACGCCGACGACTGAGCGCGTTCAGCCCGCCGTTGGACCACGGCGAGGCGCTGCCGAATGATGAGCGCTCCGATGCATCCGGGACGGGGCGCGAGAGCAGGGGTCGTGGCGGTCGCGGCGGTGCTGGCCGCGAGCGCGCCGACGGCAGCTCGGCCGCAGTCGTTGCGGCCGACGCGCAGACCGGCAAGCCGCTGTGGACCACCGGCCCGGGGACGTTCACCGGCATGCCCACCGTCTGCAGCGACGACACGTCGGCCGTGTGCCTCAGCGGCGTGCTTGCCTCCGACACCGGCGACGAGGCGGCGCTGCGCTTCGACATCGCCACGGGACGGCGACTGCCCGCCGCGCAGGTCACGGGCCCCGGGCCGCGGGAGCTCGCCGTTGGCCTGTACGACACCGGCGTACGCCATCCGGAGAAGCTCATGGCGACGCGCGGCGCGAAGGTGGCGTGGAGCAGGCCGCTGGCCCGGATCTTCCCGATGCGCGGTGCGACGACCGACTATGGCTGGGATTTCGACCGCATCGATCGGATCGGCTTGTTCGTCGGCAGCGTCGGCACCACGCCCACGAACCGCCACGGGCGCGTGATCTTCGAGCGCACGCGGAGCATGAGCGTCGGGTTCCGGATCGCCGACGGCGTCGTGAGATGGCGCGCACCCGGCGCGCTCCTGTGTGGCTACCTCACGTGTGCGGGCGACCCGCAGGCCGGCTACAGCTCGCCCGAGCAGGCGCAAGCGGGCCCGACCGTCGGGCTGCGCGCGGTCGAGCGCGGCAGTGTGAGCTACTCGCGCAGCAAGCCCGACGCTCCCGCGATCGTGTCGCGCGACGCGCGCGGTTGGTGCCGAAAGCTGCTCTCGTACCGCCAGACCGCCGGCTTCACGACCGACGTGGGCACCTCCCACACCTACATCGGCCAGTACGCGCTCGTCGCGTGCGCGGCGCGCTCGAAGCACCGCCTCGCCCCGCCGCCGACGGTCCCCGCGTGGGTCGGCGACGTCGGCGCGCGCAGCGCCGGGCTCGTCGCGTGGAGCGACACCGCCGGCGTGATCGCGGCGCCGGCCGGCTACTAGCTGAGAACCGCGCGCTCGACCGCCTCGAGCTCGGGCTCGCACGGCACGACCGAGCCGGACTGCTCGAGCGCCGTCTGCGGGTCCTTCAGGCCGTGGCCGGTGAGGACACAGACGACGCGCGAGGCGCCGGCGGCGCCGTGCTTGAGCAGGCCGGCGACCGACGCCGCGCTCGCCGGCTCGCAGAAGACGCCCTCGCTCGCGGCAAGCAGGCGGTAGGCCGCCAGGATCTCCGCGTCGGTGACCGCCTCGATCGCGCCGCGCGACTCGGTCACGGCGGCCATCGCCTCCTCCCAGCGCGCCGGGTTGCCGATGCGGATCGCGCTGGCGACGGTCTCCGGGCGCTCGACCGGCGCGCCGTGCACGAGCGGCGCCGCGCCGGCGGCCTGATAGCCGAGCATCCGCGGCTCGTGGCCGGCCTCGCGAAAGCCCTTCCAGTACGCCGTGATGTTGCCGGCGTTGCCGACCGGGATGCAGAGCGCGTCGATCTCGCCGAGCTCCTCGACGACCTCGAACGCGGCGGTCTTCTGCCCTTCCAGGCGCAACGGGTTGACGCTGTTGACCAGCGCGATCGGGTGGCGCTGCGTCAGCTCGCGCACAAGCGCGAGCGCCTCGTCGAAGTTGCCGCGCAGCGCGACGACGCGCGCGCCGTGCATCAGCGCCTGCGCGAGCTTGCCGGCGGCGATCTTGCCCTCGGGCACGATCACCGCGCCGCCGATGCCCGCGCGCGCCGCGTAGGCGGCCAGCGATGCGGCGGTGTTGCCGGTCGACGCGCAGATCACCGCCTCCGCCCCCGAGCGCACGGCGTCGCTCACCGCGCAGGTCATCCCGCGATCCTTGAACGAGCCTGTGGGGTTGGCGCCCTCGAGCTTCAGCCACACGTCGACCCCCGCCTGCTCGCTCACGCGCGGGGCGTGCACGAGCGGCGTCGAGCCCTCCTGCAGCGTGACGACCGGGTCGCCCTCGGCGAAGGGCAGGCGATCGCGGTAGCGCTCGATGAGCGCGGTCATCAGACGAACTCCTCGTCGATGACGCGGATCGCGCGCGGCCGCGAGCGCATGAAGTCCAGGGCGCCGATGAGCTCCAGGGCCGCGTAGAAGCGCGACTCGAGGATCGGGTGGGTGACCATCACCAGGCGCGCGTTCTCCCCCAGCCCCTTCTGCACGACCGAGCGGATCGACGCGCCCTGCAGCCCGAGCAGCTGGGCGACCTGCGCGAGCACGCCCGGGCGGTCGGCGACCTCGAGGTGCAGGTAGAAGGCCGACTCGACATCGCTGACGATCTCCAGCCGATCGGTCGTCTCGGGCGTCGAGGCGGGCGGGATCATCGCGCTGATCACGTCGCCGAGCACGGCGCTCGCGGTCTGCGGGCCGCCGGCGCCCGGTCCGCTCAGCGTGATCTCGGTGATCGCCTGCGACTCGATCGTCACCGCGTTGAAGGGCCCGTTGACGCTCGCCAGCGGGTGGCCGCCGTAGAGGAACGCCGGGTGCACGCGCACGCTCAGCCCGCCGTCGACGCGCTCGGCCGTGCCGATGAGCTTGAGGCCCAGCCCCAGCTCGCGCGCGTACTCCATGTCGTCGGCGGTGATCTGCTCGATGCCCTCGTAGAGGACCTGGTCGAGGTGCACGGGCGTGTTGAAGGCCAGCCGCGCGAGGATCGCCATCTTGGCCGCGGCGTCCTTGCCGTTGACGTCCTCGGTCGGATCGGCCTCGGCGTAGCCAAGGCGCTGGGCCTCGGCCAGCGCGTCCTCGTACGACGCGCCGGTCTCGGCCATGCGCGTGAGGATGAAGTTCGTCGTCCCGTTGACGATCCCGTGCAGGCGATCGACGTGCGCCGCGGCCAGCGACTCCTGCAGCACGCGGATGACCGGCACGACGCCGGCTACGGCCGCCTCGAAGCGCAGCTGCACCCCGTGCTCGCGCGCGGCCGCCCACAGCTCCTCGCCGTGCTGGGAGAGCAGCTGCTTGTTGGCGGTCACGACGTGCTTGCCGGCGGCCATCGCGCGCAGCACGTAGTCGCGCGCGGGATCGAGGCCGCCCATCACCTCGACGACGAGGTCGCTCGACGCGACGATCTCCTCGAAGTCGCCGCGCGAGCGCGTCAGGACCCCGCGCAGCTCGGGCCGCAGGCCGGTGATCGCCTCGATCTCCGCAGCGCGCGCCTCCAGCAGCTCCGCGAACGCGGAGCCGACGGTGCCGTGGCCGAGCAGGCCGATCCCGAAGCGCTCAGACATCCCGGGCGGTCAGCTCCTCGTAGGTCTCGCGGCGCACGACCAGCCGCGCGTCGCCGTCCTTGACCATGACGACCGGCGCGCGCGGCACGCCGTTGTAGGTGTTCGCCATGGCGTAGCCGTACGCGCCCGTCGCCGGGGTGACGACGATGTCACCCGGCTGCGGCTCGGCCAGCTCGGCGTCGCGGACGATGAGGTCGCCCGACTCGCAGTGCTTGCCGACCAGGTGGCAGTACGTCCCGCCGCCGAAGCGCGACGCGATCTGCGCCTCGTAGCGCGCGCCGTAGAGCATCGGGCGCAGGTTGTCGGACATGCCGCCGTCGACGGCGACGTAGAGGTCGACGTTGCGCTTGATCGACTGCACGGTGTAGAGCGTGACGGTCGAGTTGGCGACGAGCGCGCGGCCGGGCTCGTCGAGGATGCGCACGCCGTCGCCCATGACGTCGCGCACCGCGTCGACCTTCGCGGCGACGTACTCCTCGATCGTCGGCGGATGCTCGGCGCTGACGTAGGCCACCCCCAGCCCGCCGCCGAGGTTGACCATCCCGTGCGTGGCCAGGCCGGCCATCGCCTCGAGGGCGGTTCGGAAGCTCTCGACGTCGTAGATCTGCGAGCCGATGTGCAGGTGCAGGCCCTCGAGCTCGAGGCGGTCGCTCGCGTCGAGGCGCTCGATCGCGGCCGGAGCCGACTGCAGGCCGAAGCCGAACTTCGTGTTCGGGCCGCCGGTGGAGATCGACGGATGGGTGTCGGGGCTGATGCCCGGCGCGACGCGCAGCTGCACGCGCTGCACGGTGCCATCGGGCACGACGCGCTCGAGCCCGTCGATGTCGGTGTGGTTGTCGACGACCACGTGGCCTACGCCGGCCGCGACCGCCTCTGCGAGCTCGGCCTCGGACTTGGCATTGCCGTGCAGGTGGATGCGCGCCGGGTCGAAGCCGGCCTTCAGCGCGATCGCGAGCTCGCCGCCCGAGGCGACGTCGCACGCCAGCCCCTCGTCGCGCAGGATCGCCAGCACCGCGGTGCACGGGAACGCCTTGGAGGCGAAGTGCACCTCGAAGTCGTCGCAGCGGGCGTCGTAGGCGCCGACGAACGCGCGCGCCCGGGTGCGGATGTCGTCCTCGACGACGACGTAGGCGGGCGTGCCGAACTCACGCGCGAGCTCGACGGCGTCGCAGCCGCCGAGCTCGAGGTGCCCGGCATCGGTGACCCGGCTGCCGAGGGGGTAGACGTGGCTGAGATGCGTGCCCACCATGAGCCGCGGCATGATCCCATGCCATGCGCGCCGTCCACGTCGAGCCGCCCACCGAGCTGGGAATCCGCGACGGGCTGGCCTACGCCCGCTTCCTGCCCGAGGGTGGGAGCGCCGGCGGGGTGGTGATGCTGCACGGTGCCGGATCGCAGAAGGAGAACCAGTTCGACATCGCGCGGATGCTGCGCGCCGGAGGCGTGGCCGCGGTCTGCTTCGACCAGCGCGGGCACGGCGAGAGCGACGGCGCGCTGGGCGCGGGCGCGCTCGACGACGTCGCCACCATCGCCGAGCTGCTGCCGCCGGGGCCGGTGGCGCTGCGCGGATCGAGCATGGGTGGCTTCATGGCGTTGATGGCCAGCACGCGGATGGACGTCGCCGCGGTCGTGGCGATCTGCCCGGCGACGGGCGCGCTGCTGGAGCGCGGGCTGCGGTCCGGGCGCTTCTCCTTTCGCGCCGACCGCGACGGCTTGGTCGCGCTGCTCGGCGGCGCCGACGAGGCGGCCGCGGCCGCCGCGCTCGGCGAGCGCCTGCTGCTGATGCACGCCGAGGGCGACGAGCAGGTGCCGATCGCGATCTCACGCGAGCTGCACGCGGCGGCGCCCGGCAGCCGCCTGGTGGCGGTGCCGGGCGGCCATCACCGCTCGATCCAGCACGACGCCGAGCTGACCGCGGTCGTCGTGCGCTTCCTCACGCGGGCACTGCGGCCCGGCCCCGCGCCGGGCTGAGCACGACCGGCACGCGCACGTCGGCCGACGTCCCGGCCAGCTCCGCGGCCTCCCCACGGTGCAGCGGGCGCCGGCCCCAGCGCGCGGCGTTGGCGAACTCGAGGATCCGCTCGAAGTAGGCGCCGAGCGGCGCGGGCTCGATCCCCATCGGCTCGAGCAGCGCGCGGGCGCGGGCGTCGTCGAAGCGCACGCGCATCGCGAAGTACGGGAAGTAGATCTCGCTGCGCTCGAGCACCCGCCGCGTCGACGGCGCCACCCGGCGCAGGAGGATCGGATGCACGAGCCGGCGATATGCCCGCGGCGGCACCAGCCGCGGCGGCCGGCGATCGATGCGCCCCGTCGCGAGCTCCATGATCTCCCCGACGCTCGACGCGCGGTCGCCGGCCGTCAGGTGGAACGTGCCACCGCTCGCCTCCGGGTGGGCGGCGAGCGCGGCGACGGCGTCGGCCACGTAGTCCACCGACACGACGTCGACGGGCGACCGGCGGCGCGCCGGGATGACGCGATAGGCGCCGGCCGAGAACGCCCGCAGCGGCCCGTAGAGGACGTTGAACGACGCGGTCCAGCCGGTCGTGCTCTCGCCCACGACGATGCTCGGGCGCACGATCGTCCACGGCAGGTCGCTCTGGCGCACGAGCGCCTCGGCCTCGTGCTTGGACTGCTCGTAGGAGTTGCGGAAGCGCGCCGGGCCATGGTCGTCCTCGTACGCGGTCCCGCGGCGGTCGCCCGCGACGTACGCGGTCGAGATGCAGGTCACGCGCTCGAGGTCGGGCACGGCGGCGGCGAAGTCCAGCACGCGCCGCGTGCCTTCGACGTTGATGGCGCGGGCCTCGTCGAGCGGCAGGTCGAAGGCGACCGAGGCCGCGCTGTGGATGACGCTGCCGACGCGGGCGGCGAGCTCGTCGTGGCGATCGCCGAGGCCCAACCGGGGGGCGGTGAGGTCTCCGGCGACCGCCACGGTACGGCCCGTGGACGGCGCCTGGACGCGGTTCAGGACGGCGCGCAGCCGCGCCTGCGCGTCGTCGTCATCGTCGGCGCGCACAAGGCAGTGGACCTCGTGGCCGGCCGCCAGCAGGCGTGCGAGCACGGCCATGCCGACGAAGCCGGTGGCTCCGGTCAACAGGATCGGACGGTCGGTGGCGGGCACGGGTCTCAAAGCTCCTCGTCTCGCGTTCGGGCGTCCCAGGGTGGCGAGCCGCCTGGCCTCAGGCCATGGGCAACGTGCACGGACTCGTGGTGCGCGCGCTGGACCACTGGTCGAGCGCACCGCGGAGCCCCCCTAAGGATCCGTCTAACCGGGCCGGCGGTTGTGCAAACCCGGTTACCGGCCCGGGCCTGTCAGGGTAGCGACACCGTCGCCGGCATCCTCGACGGCCTTCGCCGCGACGTCTCCCGCGGCGCCGACCGTGGCCGCGATCGGCGGGCTCGCGGGCTGCAGGGCGCCCGCTGCGGTCGCGGCGGCCTGGCGCGTCGCATCGGCGGCCGGCGCGAGCGGGCCGCCCGGCGCGGGGGCGCCGGGCGGCGCCGTCGCGGGGGGCGCCGAGGCGCTCTGCGGCGTGGCCTTCGTGATGGTGGGGGTCGCCGCGGCGGCCTTCGGGGCAGGCGCGGGCACAGGCGCGCGGCCGTGCGTCGCGGGCGGCCGCGATGGCGCCGGCCGCGGGGCGTGGCGCGGGCGCTGCGCGCGCCGGTGCGCGCGCGGAGCCGGGGCGCGCGGCAGCACGATCGACACCGCGCGCTCGCGCGCCGGCGGCGCCGCGACGCGCAGCGGGGTCGCCGAGCCCTCGTCGGGCCCGCCGGGGAACGCACCCGCGCCGAGCAGGCCGGCGACGACGAGCGCGCCGCCGATGGTCGCCGCGAGCAGCGACGCCGTCGTGCCGGCGCCCGCGAGCGCCTCCCGCCTGGGTGTCCGTTGTGCTGGCATCCGTGCCTTGCCTCGGGACCGGCAGGTTACCCCGCCAAACGCGGTCTCACAGGTAATTCAACGGATTGGTGACCGCGCCGTTGATGCGCACCTCGAAATGCAGGTGCGGACCGAAGCACAGGCCGGTGCAGCCGCTGTAGCCGATGACCTGACCCTGGCTGACGTCCTGGCCCATCGACACCGCGAAGCGCGACTGGTGCGCGTAGCAGGTCGACATCACGCCGGTGTGCTGGATGCAGGTGAAGTTGCCGTAGCCGCCCGACGCGCCGGCGGACTGCAGCAGGGCGACGCGGCCCGCCGCCGCGGCGCGGATCGGGGTGCCGGACGGCACGCCGATGTCGATGCCCGGGTGGCAGGCCTCCCACGCGCGGCGCTCGCAGAACTGCGAGGTGATCGGGCCGTTGACGGGCCAGATGAGGCTGCCGTTGCCGTGGCGGATCGGGCCGGCGGGCGGGTTGCCCTGCGCCTGCTGCAGCGTGGCCTCGATCTTGGCCTGCTCCTGCTTGAGGCCCGAGAGGTTGCCCTCGAGCTGGCGGCGCTCGGTGCGCACCGTGGCCAGCGCGTGCGCCTTGTCGGCGCGCGTGCCGTCGAGGCCGACCCGCGTGTCGATGAGCCCCTGCTTGGCGCCGGCGATCTCGTCGCGGCGCTGCTGGACGATGCGGGTGACCTGCGCCTGGCGGCGCTCGAGGCGATCGAGGCGCTGCGCGGTGGCCGTCGCGTCGGCCTTCGCGTCGCGCACGAGCTTGATGATGCGCTGGTCCTGCTCGGAGACGCGCTGCATGAACTCGCCGCGCTCGAGCAGGTCGGCGAAGCCCTTGGAGGAGAGGATCACGGTGACGATGTCGGGCTTGTCGGCCTGATACAGCTCGACAAGGCGCTGCGCCAGCGCCTTGCGGGCCACCGCCAGGCGCGCGCGCAGGCGCACGAGGCGCCGGCGCTCGGCGCGCAGCTCGCCCTGGATGTGGAACAGCTCGGCGCGCTTGGCGTCAAGGTCAGCCTGAGCGTTGGCCTGCTGGCTCTGCAGCTTGCCGATCCGCCCCTGCAGGCGCGTGATGCGCCGGGTGTACGCGCTGATCTGGGTCGTCAGCAAGCGCTCGGTCCCCTTGCGGCGGCCGATCTTGCCCTGCGTGGTCTGGATCTTTCGCTGCAGCTCGTGGAGGCGGCTGCCTGGTGACGAGCCCTGGGACAGCACCGGCAGGATCGCCCAGAGCACGAGCGGCAGCAGCGCGCCCGCGAGCAGGAGGCGTAGGCGCATGCGACGCCGGATCCTACGAGCGCGATCGGACAAGGGTCAACCTGAGGTCCACAGTTATGTCCCGTGCCTGCGGGGTTAGCTGTCGGGCTCGCGCAGTGCGCTACCAGGCGCTGTGGCCGGGATTCGCCCCGTGGGTCTCTTGGGTCCCCCGCTCCTCTGCACCCGTTGTGCAGGGGATTCGGCGCGCGCGAGCCTATCACCCCGCGCGGAGCGCGAGCGGCGGTGCAAGCGCCCGGCGCTCAACTCCCACACAACGTAGGGACCGGTTGGGGTGCGGCTAAGATCTACTCCATGCCCCGCCCCACCTCCTTCGGTCGCGACACGGGCCTGCAGGTCCGGATGGTCGTCACGCTGTTCCTGCTCGGCGCCGTCTACGCGCTGCTCGTCGGCGTGCTCTTCGCCGCCGGTGCGAGCGGCATCACGATCCTCGTGGTCGCCGTCGGCTTGCTGGGCCTGCAGTTCTTCACGTCGGACAAGCTCGCGCTGCGCGCGATGGGCGCGCACGAGGTCTCGCCGCAGGAGGCGCCGCAGCTGCACGCGCTGATCGAGCGCCTGTGCGTGCAGGCCGACCTGCCCAAGCCGCGCATCTACCTCATGAACACGTCGATGCCCAACGCGTTCGCGATGGGGCGCTCACGCAAGGCGGCGGCCGTCTGCGCGACGACGGGGATCCTCGAGCTGCTCTCGCCGGCCGAGCTCGAGGGCGTCATGGCCCATGAGCTGACGCACATCATCAACCGCGACGTGATGGTGATGACGCTCGCGAGCTTCTTCGCCTCGCTGGCATCGATGATCGTGCAGTTCGGCTTCTTCTTCGGTGGCACCGACGATGACGACGACGGGCCGAGCATCATGGTGATCATCCTCGTGTCGCTGGCCGTCTACGTCGTCTCGTTCTTCCTGATGCAGGCGCTCTCGCGCTACCGCGAGTTCGCGGCCGACCGCGGGGCGGCGGTCATCACCGGCCGGCCGAGCGCGCTGTCCTCGGCGCTGCTGAAGATCAGCGGCACGATGCAGCGCATCCCGCAGACCGATCTGCGCGCGCACGCCGAGATGAACGCCTTCTACATCTTCCCGGCGAGCGCGAAGAACTCGATCTACAACCTGTTCTCGACGCACCCGCCGATCGAGAAGCGCATCGCCGCGCTCGAGCGTCTCGAGGCGCAGCTGCAGGGCACCGCCTAAGCTGCGGGCATGGGCTTCCTCGACGCGCTCCTCGGGCGGCGCAAGCTCAAGGGGCCGGCGACCGACCGGCTGTTCGCGCTGTCGACCGCCTACGTCGACCTCGAGGCCCGGCAGGGCATCAAGACGCGCGGCATGGCCGGCATCGTCTTCCAGCCGCTGGCCACCGGCGACTTCCGCCAGATCGTCGCCGACATGCAGGAGATCCTGGCCGGGACCGGCTCGGAGATGGGCTCGTCGGTCGAGACGCGCGACGACGAGTTCGGCTATCAGTGGATGATCGTGCGCGACCCCGACATCGAGGACCTCGTCGTCGGCGTCAACGCGGTCAACGACGCGCTCGCCGTCGGCGGCTACAACGAGCGCGTGCTGTGCGCGGTCTTCGCCTTCGACGACGCGAACGGCAAGCCGCTGTACTTCATCTACAACTACAAGCGCGGCTACTGGTACCCGTTCGTGCCGGCGGGCGGCGACAAGCAGCGCAACACCGAGCGCGAGCTGCAGATCAAGGCGGCCACCGGGCCGGATCTCCCCTTCGAGCCCGAGCTCGAACGGTGGTTCCCCTTGTGGGGGATCCCGATCTGAGGGCGCTGGTCCTCGCCGACGAGCCGCCGTACGTGCCGCTCGAGCGCCTGCTCGAGCAAGAGGTCGACATCGTGCTGTGCCTCGGCGACCTCAGCCGCCAGGACCTCGAGCCGCTCGGCAGCGCACGCCTGCCCAAGCTCGGCGTCCACGGCAACCACGACGACGGCGGCGAGTTCACCGGGCTGGGCATCGAGAGCGTGCACCGGCGCCGCGTCGAGGTGGGCGGGCTGTGGTTCGGCGGCTTCTCCGGCAGCCACGAGTACCACCGCGACCCGCGCTACACGTGGAGCCAGAAGCAGGCCAGCAAGCTGCTGAGCAAGCTCGGGCACGTCGACGTCCTGCTCAGCCACAGCCCGCCGTTCGGGATCAACGACGAGCCCGACGATCCGGCGCACGTCGGCCTCGTCGGCCTGCGCGACTACGTCGAGCGCGAGCACCCGGCGATGCTGCTGCACGGGCACACCTACCCGCCGCTGCCGGTCGAGCGCTTCGGCGACACCGAGGTGCGCCATGTGCGCGGGCACCGGTTCGTGACCTTGCCCGCGGTGCGCGCTACGTGAGCGCGGCCAGCGCCTGATACAGCTCGCGCGCCGACGCCTCGCCCTGCTCCAGGCCCGCCAGGCGGAAGGACTCGTTGGGCGCGTGGTAGGCGTCCTCCTCGACGCTGAAGCCGCTGACCACGGTCGGGATCCCGCGCGCCGCGAAGTCGGCGACGACAGGGATCGAGCCGCCGCCGCGCACGAGCACGGGCGCCACGCCGCACGCGCGCTCGAGCGCCTGCGCCGCGAGCGCCACCGCCGGCGTGTCCGGCGGGAACAGGGCCGGCTCGCCGCGCTGGATCGCCATCTGCACCTCCGCGCCCTCGGGCGCGGCGTCGCGCAGCAGGCCCTCGAGCACCGGGAGGATCTCCTCGGTGCGCTGGCCGGGCGCGAGCCGCTGCGACACCGTGGCCCGCGCGACGGCCGGGACGACGGTGCGCGGCTCGCCGGCGTGGATCGCGTTGACGTCCAGGCAGGCGTCGGAGCCGTTGCGCTCGTAGTACTCGGCGCCCGCCCCCGGATACAGCGGGCGCCCGCCGACCTCGGCGAGCACGTCGTCGCCGCTGGGCAGCTTGGCCCACGAGTCGCGCTCGGCCTGCGAGGGCGGCACGATCCCGGCGCGAAGCTCCTCGCGCAGGCGCCCGTCGGGCCCGGGCAGCACGGCGGCGAGCATGGCGTGCAGCGCGTGCAGCGAGTTGAGCACGCTGCCGCCGTAGACGCCGGAGTGCAGGTCGCGCGCCGCGGTCCGCACCTCGAGGTCGATCTGGATGAGGCCGCGCAGGCCCACGGTGATGGCCGGCGTGCGCTCGTCGATCATCCCCGAGTCGAAGACGAGCGCGCAGTCGGCGCCGCGCTCGTCGGCGCGCACCCAGTCGCCGACCGACTCTCCCCCGGTCTCCTCCTCGCCCTCGACGAGCACGCGGACGTTGACCGGCAGCTCGCCGGCGGCCGCCAGCGCGCAGGCGACGTGCAGCAGCGGCAGGAAGTTGCCCTTGTCGTCGGCGGCTCCGCGCGCGTACACGCGCCCGTCGCTGATCGTCGGCTCGAAGGGCGGCGTCGCCCACGCGGCGGCATCGCCGATCGCCTGGACGTCGTAGTGGCCGTAGACGAGCACGGTCGGCGCGTCCGGGCGGGCGGCGCGCAGCTCGCCGACCGCGAGCGGATTGCCGGCGGTCGGCACCACGCGCGCCTCGCCGCCGGCCGCCGTCACCCGCGCCACCACCCACGCCGCGGCGCGCTCGATCTCGGCGGGATCGCCCCCGCCGGTCGAGATCGAGGGGATGCGCAGCCAATCCAGGAGGTCGTCGAGCAGGCGCTGGTCCATGGGGCCGGACCCTATGTGAAGTTGCTTTCCAACAAGGGTGCGCCGGGCGTTCGCCAGCCTTCCTAGACTCGCTCCGTGACCATGGAGCATGATCGGATTCGTGCCTTGACCGACGCACCGTTCGGCTGCACGGTCCATCGGCGTGGCGCGACGTCGGCCATCGAGCTCGAGGGCGAGCTCGATCTCGCCGCCCGGCCGACGCTCGAGGCGGCGATCGAGACCGCGGTCGAGCCGGGCCCGGTCGAGACCGTCGTGGTCGATCTCACGCGCGTCGTCTTCGCGGACTCGACGACGCTCGCATGGCTGGTCGCCGCCGAGGCCCGGATGCAGACGACCGGCGGACGGCTCGTCGCTGTCGCCGGCCCGGGGCCCGTCCTCGACCTCCTGCACCTGACCGGCCTCGATCGGCGCCTCACGCTGGTAGACAACGGCCCGATGCGATAGACCTGCATCGTGGAGCCTGTCGCTCCCTCGCCGGAGCATGCCCTTGCCCCCGTGGCGGACGGCGTCGTGGTGGTCGGTGCGTCTGCGGGGGGTGTCGAGGCGCTCGTGGCGTTCGTCGGCACGCTGCCCGCCGACACGCGGGCGGCGGTCTGCGTGGTGCTGCACATCTCGCCTGCCGGCACGACCGCGATGCCCCACATCCTGGGCCGCGCCGCGCGCATGCCCGTCCACGGCCCGGCCGACGGCGACCCGCTGCTCGCCGGGCACATCTATGTCGCGCCGCCCGACCATCATCTCGAGATCGAGCCCGGGCGCGTGCGGCTGACGCAGGCGCCGCGCGAGAACGGCCATCGCCCCGCCATCGATGCCACGATGCGAAGCGCCGCCGCCGCCTACGACGGCAACGTCGTGGGCGTGGTGCTCTCCGGCGCGCGCGACGACGGCACCGCCGGGCTCATCGCCATCAAGCGCGGAGGGGGCGCCGCGGTGGTCCAGGATCCCGACGAAGCGCTCTACCCGGGGATGCCGACCAGCGCGATCGCCCATGCCGACGTCGACGCGGTCCTGCCGCTCGCGCAGATGGCGGGCTGGCTTGCCCGGCATCGACCAGGCGGCCCGCGACCATCAGGAGGCGTCCGCGCGATGACCGATCCCCAGATGCCGTCGACCACCGACCCGCCGAGCGACGACGCGCCAGGCATGCGCTACACCTGCCCCGACTGCGGCGGGGTGCTGTTCGAGCAGGACGACGGCGGGCTCACGCGGTTTCGCTGCAGCGTCGGGCACGTCTTCTCGATCGAGAGCCTGGCGGCCGGGCAGGCGCACCAGCTCGAAGGCGCGCTGTGGACCGCGGTCCGCGCCCTGGAGGACCGCGCCGAGCTGCTGCGCCAGCTCAGCGCCCGCTGCCGGCGCGACGGCCAGCCGCACTCGGCGCAGACCTTCGCCGCCCAGGCCGACGACGCCGAGCGGCGCTCGGGCCTGGTCCGCGACGCCATCGAGCACGCGCACGCGCCGGTCGCGGTGCCCGGCCAGGCCGAGGCGGCTTCCTGACGTGACCGAGAGCCCGCCCGATATGGCCCACGACGGCACCGTCGACATCCTCCTGGACTACCTCAAGCGCACCCGTGGCTTCGACTTCGCCGGATACAAGCGCGCGAGCCTCGAGCGCCGCATCACCAAGCGCATGCAGGAGGTGAGCGTCGACTCGCACACGGCGTACCTCGATTACCTGGAGGTCCACCCGGACGAGTTCGTCTTCCTGTTCAACACGATCCTCATCAACGTCACCGGCTTCTTCAGGGACCCCGCGACATGGGAGTTCCTCGGCGACGAGATCGTCCCCAAGCTGCGCAAGACCATCGGCGACACCGGCCCGATCCGGGTGTGGTGTGCGGGCTGCGCGTCGGGCGAGGAGACCTACACCATCGCGATGGTCCTGGCCGAGGCGCTCGGCGAGCAGGAGTACCTGGATCGCGTGAAGATCTACGCCACGGACATCGACGAGGAGGCGCTCAACGAAGCGCGCCACGCCACCTACGCGGCGAAGACGGTCGAGGCGGTGCCGACGGCGCTGCGCGAGCGGTACTTCGAGCGCGTCGAGCAGCGCTACGCCTTCCGCAAGCACCTGCGGCGCGCCGTCATCTTCGGGCGCAACGACCTCATGCAGGACGCGCCGATCTCGCGGATCGACCTGCTGGCGTGTCGCAACACGCTCATGTACTTCAACGCGGACATGCAGGAGAGCATCCTCAACCGCTTTCACTTCGCGCTGAACGACTGGGGCTATCTGTACCTCGGCAAGTCGGAGATGCTCATCACGCACTCCAACCTCTTCAAGCCGGTCGACCTCAAGCGGCGCGTCTTCTCCAAGGTCGCCCGCCACAGCTTGCGCGAGCGCCTCCTCTCGGCCGCCCGCCCCGAGCCCGTGGAGAACCCCGGCGCCGCGGGCGACGCCGCGGTGCGCGAGCTCGCTGCCGACACCGCGCCTGTTGCGCAGATCACGCTCGACGCCGCGGCGACGGTGGTCGTGATCAACCACCAGGCGCGCGCGCTCTTCGGGCTCGGCGTGGGCGACGTCGGACGCCCGCTCAAGGACCTCGAGATCTCCTATCGCCCGGTCGAGCTGCGCGCCAACGTCGAGATCGCCCATGCCGAGCGCCGCTCGGTGCTCCTCGCGCACGTCCCGATGACCGCGGCCGGCGGCGAGGTGCGCGAGCTCGAGGTGCAGATCACGCCGCTGTACTCCGGCGAGCGCACGCTGGGCACGACGGTCACCTACCACGACGTCACCACCCAGCGGCGGCTGCGCAACGAGCTCGAGGGCTCCAAGCGCGAGCTCGAGAACGCCTACGAAGAGCTGCAGACGACCGTCGAGGAGCTCGAGACCACCAACGAGGAGCTCCAGTCGACCAACGAGGAGCTCGAGACCACCAACGAGGAGCTCCAGTCGACCAACGAGGAGCTCGAGACGATGAACGAGGAGCTCCAGTCGACCAACGCGGAGCTGCAGACCATCAACGACGAGCTGAGCCAGCGCACGCTCGAGCTCAACGACGTCAACGCCTTCCTGGAGACCATCCTCACCAGCATGGGCATCGCGGTCGTGGTGCTCGATCGCAACCTCACCGTCCAGGTCTGGAACGCCCAGTCGGCCGAGCTGTGGGGCCTGCGCGCCGAGGAGGCGGAGGGCGAGGGCCTGCTCGGCCTCGACCTCGGGCTCCCGGTGGACCAGCTGGCGGCACCGCTGCGCGAGGTCCTTCGCAACGGCGGCTCACGCGTCGAGCTGGTGCTCGACGCGACCAACCGCCGCGGCCGCGCGATCGCGTGCCGGGTCATCGCGCTGCCACTCACCGTCGACGGACAGGAGGTCTCGGGCGCCATCCTCCTGATGGAGGAGGTCAGCCGGAAGGCCGCGACCTGAGGCCCGGCGGGCGCGCCTGTATGCGAGCGCGCGTGGCCTCGCAGCGCGCGAGCAGGGCCAGGCTGCGCGCGCGCTGCTGGGCGCTCGCGACGCGCACGCGCTCGATGCGCTCGGCCAGGAACGCCGCATCGGGCGGCGTGACGACGATCTCCACGCCCCGCATGGCGCCGAGCGTCCGCACCGCCGCCACCCCCGGCTTGCCGTTGCCGTTGCCGTCGACGGCGGGGCCCGAAGGGTTGGAGCTGGGGTGCAGCATCCACGCGCCGTCCTCACGGCGGATGACGGCGCCATCGCGCGCCAGGTCGCCGAGCGCGAGGGTGACCGTCGGGCGCCGGGCGCCGACGAGGTGGCCGAGCGCGCCGTGCGTGAGCTCGAGCGGCAGGACCACTCCGCTGGATCCCATGCGCCCCCACCGCTCGGCGAGGTGCCACAGCAGCGCGCGGATGCGCAGCTCGACGCGCGGCAGCTGCGAGATCGCGCGCTGCTCGGCCGCGCGGGCGGCCTGGCGCGCCGCGCGCGCGATCAGGCGCGAGCTCAGCGCCGGCCACGCGTGCAGGGCCGGCAGCACGCGGTCGTCGAGGATCGCGACGGTCGCGCTGCCGCTGACGTGCCAGTGCTCGCCGGTCGCCAGCAGCGGCTCGCTGGCGTGGCCGAGCGCGACGATGTCGCCCGGGCCGAGGAGATCGGCGGTGAGCGTGCCCGCGAGGTCGAGCTCGCGGACGATGAGGCCGTCGCAGACGATCAGGCCGAACGCGCGGCGGACATCGGGACTGACCGTCTCGGGCCGCCACAGGCCCGGGCCGAGCCTGACGGTGGCGACGCCGACGCGGTCGCGGGCGCGCGCCGTCGCCTCAGCGCCGAGCGCCTCGGCGAGATCGCTGTCGAGGTCGAGCAGCCGTTCCCAGCGAACGACGGTGCCGTCAAGGCCCTCCCCCATCCCTCACTTGTACCACGCCGGGGTTGCCGGCCGCTCGCGATGAGCGGTTGGGCGGTGGCATTCACGCGACGAGCTCGGTCTCGGCACCCGCCGAGTCCCGTGCGCGCGCGCGTTCGCGCAGCCGTGCGATGCAGCGGCGCAGGATGCGCGAGACCTGCATCTGGCTGATGCCGACGTGCTTGCCGATCTGCTGCTGGGTCAGGTCGCCTTCGAAGCGCAGGCGCAGGACCAGGCGATCGCGCGGCGAGAGCCCGGTCATCAGCGAGCGCAGCAGCGCACGCTCCTCGGCCTGCTCGAAGCCCTCCTCGGTCACGCCGATCGCGTCGCCCACCGTGGCGCCCGCCTCGTCGTCCTCACGGCGCGGTGCGTTCAGCGAGCCGGTGCGGCGAGCGTGCCTGGCCTGCAGCGCCTCGAGCACGTCCTCGTCGCTGACGCCGAGCTCGCGCGCCAGGTCGTCGACGGTCGGCTTGCGCGACAGCTCGCGCTCGAGCGTCACCGCGGCGCGCTCGACGGCCAGGGTCAGCTCCTGCAGGTCGCGCGGGACGTGGACCGTCCACGTGCGGTCGCGGTAGTAGCGCTTGATCTCGCCGACGATGGTCGGCACCGCATAGGAGGAGAAGGCGCGCCCGCGCGTCACCTCGTAGCCGTCGATCGCCTTGACCAGGCCCAGGCACGCGACCTGGAAGATGTCGTCGAAGGTCTCGCCCTGGCGCACGTAGCGCGAGGCGAGGCTGCGCGCCAGCGGCAGGAAGCGCTCGACGAGCAGATCGCGGTCCACCGGGTCGCGTTCGTCGACGTAGCGCTCGAACAGCTCGCGATCCTCGCGCAGCCGGCACTCGTCGGTCTTCTGGACTCGCCCCCCCGTGGCGAGGTCGGACATATCTCCCTGCCTTCCCGCTCGAAGGCGTCGCACACGGGCGTTTTCGCGCCCGCGTTGGCTTCGAACACGGGACGTTTGGCTCAGTGAAGCCCGAAACCGAGCGTCACTTGCACTCCGACACCCCGTCGGGAGCGGATCGCGCAGGAGTCCGCGGACCCCGCGAGGATGCCCAGGCCGAGGCCGAGCCCACGATGGTCGGCCTGCGCGGCGATGCCGTCCCCCTGGTCGGCGACCGTGACGCGGATCTCGTCCTCGTCGGACTCGATCTCGACGCTCATCGGCCCCGATGTGCTCGGGTAGGCGTGCTGGACGACGTTGGTCAGCGCCTCGGAGACGGCGAGCTCGAAGTGCTCGAGCGCGACCCCGGCCAGCCCATGCTCCGCGGCCACCGCTGCGGCCGCGCGGCGCATGCGGCCGACCTCGTCGGCCTTCGCAGGCGCTGTCCAGCGCGCGCACGGCACGTTCATGCCCCGGTCGTGCCCGACCCCCGCGATCAGCACACTCCCGGTTGAGGGTAGAGCCCGAGCATGAGCACGCCCAACGTCTCGGTCTTCATGCTGCGCCGCCTTCACGCCTGGGGGTCCGGCGCATCTACGGGTATCCGGGCGACGGCAGCAACGGCCTGAACCTCGCCTTCCACGAGGTCGGCGACGACGTCGAGTTCCTCCAGGTCCGCCACGAGGAGCTGGCCGCCTTCGCGGCGTGCGCGCACGCCAAGCTCACCGGCGAGGTCGGCGTCTGCATGGCGACGTCCGGCCCGGGCGCGATCCACCTGCTCAACGGCCTGTACGACGCCAAGCTCGACAACGCGCCGGTCGTCGCCATCGTCGGCCAGCAGAAGCGGATGTCGCTCGGCGGCGACTTCCAGCAGGAGGTCGACCTGCGCTCGCTGTTCGGCGACGTCGCCGGCGAGTACGTCGGCGAGTGCAACGACCCGCGGCAGTCGGAGCACCTGATCGACCGCGCGGTGCGCATCGCGCGCTCGCAGCGCACCGTCACGGCCGTGATCGTGCCCTCCGACGTCCAGGAGATGGACCACGCGGAGCCGCCGCGCGCGCACGGCGCCCTGCACCAAGCCGTCCGCCGACATGATGGACGGCTGCGACACGCTGCTCATGGTCGGCACGTCGTTCCCCTACTCGGAGTGGCTGCCGAAGCCCGGGCAGGCGCGGGGCCTGCAGATCGACGTCGACGCGCGCAAGCTCGGGATCCGCTACCCGGTCGAGGTGGCGATGATGGGCGACGCCGCCGAGACGCTGCGCGCGCTCCTGCCCATGCTGCAGCGCAAGGAGGACCGCGCCTGGCGCCGGGAGATCGAGGAGGGCGTCGAGCGCTGGTGGCGGCTGCTCGCCGAGCGCGTGCTCGCCGGCGACGCCAAGATGCAGACGACCCAGGACCTGCCGCCGTTCGACTTCGCCGCGTACGCGCGCCAGCTCGGGCTGGAGGGCATACGCGTCGAGGCGCCCGACGGCGTCGGGCCGGCCTGGGATCGGGCGCTGGCCGCCGATCGGCCGGTGCTCATCGACGTGGTCACCGATCCGGAGGTGCCGCCGCTGCCGCCGCACATCCGGATGGAGCACGCGCGGGGCTTCGCGCGCGCGCTGCTGCACGGCGACCCCGAGAGCGGGCGCATCGCCCGCCAGTCGCTGCGCGAGAAGGTCAAGGACCTCGACACGCGCTGACAGCGCGGCTCAAGCCCCCGGCCCGCCGGGCGACTATCCGGTGGATCACCCGTGCCCACCCGCGTTGACGCCCGTCGCAGCCTCCTTGCGCCGCACCTGGCGTGCGTCGCGCTGCTGGTCGCCGTGCTGCCCGTGGCGGGATCGATCGACGTCGGCGAGGTCGCCGTCGCGCTGGCGTTGCAGGCGGTCATCGCGCTGGCGCTCGTGTTCGACGCGCGCCTGCGCCGCGCGCCGGGCCTGCCCGCGATCGCCTGCATCCTGCTGTTCCTGGCTTCGGTGGCGCTCCTGCGCGACGGCGCGGGCACCGGATACGGCCCGCTCGTGCTGCTGCCGGTCATCTGGGCCGCTCTGAACGGCCGCCGCAAGGAGCTCGTGGCGGCGATCGTCGGCGCAGCGCTGGCCTTCCTGGTCCCGCAGCTGCTGATCGGACCCCCCGACTACCCCGTGATCGGCTGGCGCGCCGGCGCTCTCATCGTGCTCGTGGCGATCGTCGTCGGCGTGGCCGTCCTGCGGCTCGTCGAGCGCTTGGGCGCCAGCAATGCGCACGCCTCGGCGATCCTCGGCGCGATGACGGAAGGGTTCGCGCTCACGCGCGACGGGGAGATCATCGCGGTCAACCCGGCCCTGACACGGATCACCGGCTTCGCCCGCGAGCAGCTCCTCGGCGCGCGGCCGCCGTTCCCCTTCTGGCCGCCCGAGCTGCTCGACGAGTCCGAGGACATCCGCCAGGAGGTCGTCGCCGCCGGCGGCAGCGAGTTCGAGATCGTGCTCATGCGCGCCGACGGCGAGCGCTTCCCGGCGGCGATCAACTGCGCGGCCGCCGACCTCGGCGACGGCAGCGTGGCCTTCGTCAACACGATCCGCGACATCACCGAGCGCCGCGCGCACGAGGACGCCATGCGCCGGCGGGCCGACGAGCTCGCCGCGATCGCGTCCGTGACGCGCGCGATGGGTCACTCCGACCCCGACGACGCGCGGCGCACGATCTGCGACGTCGCGGTCGAGGTCACCGGCGCCACCACCGCGGCGATCTGGGAGGCCGACATCCAGGGCGTGCTGCACAACACGATCCGCAGCGACCTCGCGCCCATCCCGATCCCGGTCGGTCATGACCAGCCCCAGGACGGGTCGCGCGTCGCCTGGAGCACCGGGCGGCCGCTGTTCGTCGCGCAGGGGGCCGGAAGTCCGCACGTCAACCAGGCCATCCTGCGAGCAGGCGGGGACGAGGCGCAGAGCGCGTCGCTGTACTTCGGGCCGATCGGGCATGCCGGGCAGGTCCGCGGCGTGCTCGTCCTGCGCTGGGCGCCTGCCATCCCGGCGCTCCCCGCCGAGATCGAGCCCGTCCTCGAGGTCTTCGCCGGCGAGGCCGCGACCGCGATGGAGCGCGCCGACCTGCTCAAGCGCCTCGCCGAGCTGTCGCGCACCGACGAGCTGACCGGGCTGCCCAACCGGCGCGCCTGGCAGGAGCTGCTCGATCACGAGCGCCGCGTCGCACGGCGCACCGGGCAGCCGCTCTCGGTCGTCATGCTCGACCTCGACCACTTCAAGGCCTACAACGACCATTACGGCCATCAGGGCGGCGACCGGCTGCTGGCGCTGGCCGCCAACCTGTGGCGCGAGAACCTGCGCGAGACCGACGTCCTGGCGCGCTGGGGCGGCGAGGAGTTCGGCCTGCTGCTCCCCGGCTGCGATGCGGCCAGCGCCGCCGACCTCGTGCACCGCCTGCACCGCCTGCCGCTCAACGGGCTGACGTTCTCCGCAGGCGTGAGCCAGTGGGACGGCTCGAGCCCGACCGAGAAGCTGATCGGCGAGGCCGACGCCGCGCTGTACGCCGCCAAGCGCGGCGGGCGCAACCGCACCTGCGTGGCCCCGGACCCGGCCGGGTCCGAGCCCGCGTCGCTCTAGCCGGCGTCAGGCCGCCCGCGCTGTCAGATGCGGGTGAGCATCAGCACGTCGTCGGGCCGCTCGGACCACTCGTCGCGGCGCTCGTGGGCCAGGCTGCCGATCAGCGGGAGCGCGGCCTGGAAGGCCTCGGCGGACTCCCAGTGCGACACGCCGACGAGGCGGCTGGATTGCGCGTCGCGATAGCCGTGGAAGTCGACGAGACCGGGCGGCTCGCCGACCGTCGCGATCACGCGCCGCATGAAGGCGACGAAGTCCTCGACGTGCTCGGGGCTGGCGTGGTGGACGGCGATCGCTACGAACATCAGCGCTCGGTGGCGGCCGTGTAGAGCCCGAGCAGATGGCCCCATCCGCCCTCGGACGCGGCGAACGTCGCGCGCATCTGCTCGGCCTGGTCGCCGTAGGTCTGCAGGCCGCGGTGCTCGAGCTCGACGCGTGTGCGATCGCCGTCCTGCGCCCGGAAGGAGACCTCGACCTCGGTGGCGATCGCCGGGTCGTGGCGCCAGTCGGGCGTGATCTCCCACGACAGCACGAGACGATGCGGCGGCTCCCACACGAGCACCCGCCCCCAGTCGGTCTCGCTGCCGTCCGCGGCGCGCTCGAACCAGCGCCCGCCGGTGCGCGGCTCGATGATCGCGGCCGCGGCCGGCTGCGCGCCGATCGTATGGGTCTGCAGCGGCCACCACGCCGACATCGCGTCGGTGAACACGGCGAACGCGTGGTCGGGCGGGCCCTGCACGCTCAGGCTGCGGCGCACGGCGTTGGCGCTCGCGCCACTCGGTCCGGCGGCGCTCATCTGATCAGTCATCGGCTCGGTCCTCCTGGCTCTCGGCCGCCGTCCTGAATGCGGCGAGCGCCTGGTCCCAGAAGGAGTCGAAGTAGGCCCGCAGGTCGGCGAGCGCCTGCGGATCGACCTGGTACAGGCGCCGCGTGCCGACCTTGCGGTCGACGACCAGCCCGGCCTCCTTGAGCACCTTGAGGTGCTGCGAGACGGCGGGGCGGGTCACCGGCAGCTCGGCGGCCAGCTCGCCCACGGCGAGCGGTCCGCCGGCCAGGCGCTCGAGGATCGCCTGTCGAGTCGGATCGCCCAGCGCGGTCATGGCGGCGGCTACGTTCGTCATGGCTTACCGTTAGCCTACGCTTACCGATTCCGTGGTGTCAAGCGCTCGCGGCGTGCGATCGACCCCCTGATGTGGGAGGCTCGCGGTCCTTCAAGCTTCCCCGATGCCCACCGTCGCTCAGCCGTCCGACGTCGCCGTGCTCCTGCGCACCGAGCACGCGGTCGCTCGCGTCCTCGCGTCGATGGCCAACGAGCACGACGCGCACCCGCAGCTGCTGGAGGCGATCGGCACCGCGCTGGCGTGGGACTTCGGCGCCCTGTGGGCGCCCGCCGACGAGGAGGGCTCGGTCCTGCGCTGCGAGCTGACCTGGCAGGCGGTGTCGGTGCCCGACGACGCGTTCGTGCAGGCCAGCCGCGCCACGAGGCTGGCGCCCGGGCAGGGGCTCCCGGGCGAGGTGTGGCAGACCGGGCGCTCCGCGTGGATCGCCGACGCCAAGCAGCACCCACGGCAGCTCCCGCGCGCCGACGCCGCGGCGAAGGCGGGCCTGCTCTCGGCCTTCGCGTTCCCGATCCGCGGCAGCGGCGACCTGCTGGCCGTCATGGAGTTCTTCGCCGCTGCCGAGCGCGCGCCCGACGACGAGCTGCTGGCGACGATGACGAGCCTCGGGTCGCAGATCGGGCAGTTCGTCGAACGCTGCCGCGCGACGCACGCGCTGGCCGAGAGCGATGCGCGCAAGAGCGCGATCCTCAACGCGTCGTTCGACTGCATCATCACGATGGACGGCGAGGGGCTCATCGTCGAGGTCAACGACGCCACCGAGGCGACGTTCGGCTATACGGCCGAGGACATGATCGGCAAGGAGCTGGCCGAGCTGATGATCCCGCCGGACATCCGCGACGAGCACCGCCGCGGCCTGCGCCGCTACATGGAGACGGGCGCGTCGCGCATCGTCGGCCACCCGGTCGACCTGACCGCGATGCGCGCGGACGGCAGCGTGTTCCCCGTCGAGCTGGCCGTCACGCGCCCCGACCTGCCGGGGGCGCCGCTGTTCTGCGGCTACCTGCGCGACGTCACCGAAAGCAAGGAGAGCGAGCGCTCGCTGCAGCGGATGGCCGACGAGCAGGCCGCGCTGCGACGCGTCGCCACGGCCGTCGCCGCCGAGGTCGAGCCCGAGCGCCTCTTCGACCTGGTCGCCGAGGAGGTCGGGCGCGCCCTGCACGGGCGGATCGCGAACATCATCCGCTTCAACGGCGACGGCACCGCGCTGACGATGGCGGCGTGGAGCGACGGCCTCGACACGCTGCCGGTCGGCACGACGGTCCCGCTCGACGGCGAGACGATCGCCCCCCGGATCTGGCGCACCGGCCGGCCGGCCCGCTACGACTCGCTCGACGGCATGAGCGGCGAGCTGGCCGACGCGCTGCGCGACCGCGGGATCCACGCCGCCGTCGGCGCGCCGGTGATGCTCGCGGGCACGCTGTGGGGCGCGGTGATCATCTCGAGCACCGGGACGCCGTTCCCGCGCGGCGCCGAGCAGCACGTGGCCAACTTCGCCGACCTCGCCGCCCAGGCGCTCGCCAATGCGCAGGCCCGCGAGCAGCTCGCGGCCTCGCGCGCGCGCATCGTGGCGGCGGGTGACGCCGAGCGCCGGCGCCTGGAGCGCAACCTGCACGACGGCGCCCAGCAGCGGCTGATCGCCACGTCGCTGAACGTCCGCCTCGCGGCGCGCCGCGCCGGCGACTCGGAGCTGCGAACGCTGCTGGAGGGCGCGGGCGACGAGCTCGCGCTCGCCCTGGAGGAGCTGCGCGAGCTCGCGCGCGGCCTGCATCCCGCGATCCTCAGCGATCACGGGCTGCCGGCCGCGGTCGACGCGCTCGCGCAGCGCGCGCCGCTGCCCGTCGACGTCGCGGTCGCGCTCGACAACCGCCTGCCCAAGCCCGTCGAGGCCGCCGCGTACTACGTCGTCGCCGAGGCGCTGACGAACGTCGCCAAGTACGCGCAGGCCTCCCAGGCGCAGGTGCGCGTGAGCCACACCGGCGCGCGGGCGGTCGTCGAGGTCGTCGACGACGGCGTCGGCGGCGCCGACGAGCGCGGGGGGTCGGGCCTGCGCGGGCTCGTCGACCGCGTCGAGGCGCTCGGCGGCAAGCTGTCGGTCAGCAGCCCGGTCGGCGCCGGGACGACGGTGCGCGCGGAGCTGCCGGCGGCCTAGCTGGTGCTCTCGGCGGGTTCGGGGATGAGCCCGTCGCCGGTGAACTCCACGCCGGCCTCGACGAAGCTCAGGTCGGCCGGCGGGAGGATGACGTCCGACGCGTCGAGCTCGTCGTCGGCGAGCTCGACGCCCTCGGTGCGCACGACGTGCAGCAGCTCCTCGAACGCGGCGTGGAAGGCGTCCTCGTCGTCGGCCTCGACGGCAGCAACCGCGGCGTCGTCGAGTTCGTTGAGGCGACCGTGGAGGCCGTCGTCGAGCCGGAACTGCGCCTCGTTGGAGATCCGGACGATCACGAGCCCTGGCCCTCCTCGAGCTGCTTGGACTCGCCGCGGGCGGGTGGGATGGCATCCTGGCCGAGCTCGGCCTTCATCTTGGCGAGCTCGTCGTCGACCTGGGTTGAGCTCGACAGCTCCGAGAGCTGGCGGTCGATGTCGTCCTGGCCCGTGCCGAGCGTCGTGAGATCGTCGAAGGTGCCCGCGGCCTCGAGCTCGGCGACCGCGTCGGCCCGCGCGCGCATCTGCTCGGTCTTGTCGGCGGCGCGCTGCATCGCCAGGCCGACGTCGGCCATCTGCTCGCCGACGCCGGTGGCGGCCTCGGAGATGCGCACCTGCGCCTCGGCCGCGGAGTACTGCGCCTTCATGACCTCCTTCTTGGTCCGGAAGGCCTCGATCTTCGTGCGCAGCTTCTGCTCGGAGTCGGTGAGCTTCTCCTGCTGGGACTCGAGCTCGGTGACCTGCTGGTCGAGCGACTGCAGCTCGGTCTGGGCGACGTTCTTGCGCTCGAGCGCGACGCGCGCGAGCTCCTCGTTGCCGGCCGAAAGCGCCTGGCGCGCCTGCGTGTCGAGCTTGACCACGGACTGCTCGAGCTTCTGGGACTGCATCTGCAGACGCTTCTTCGCCGTGACGACGTCCGCGATGCCCTTCTTGACGTTCTGCAGCGATTCGAGCTGCTTCTGGTAGCTGTAGTCGAGCGTCTCGCCCGGGTCCTCTGCCCGGTCGAGCAGTCTCGAGATCTTGGCCTTGATGACGGTGGACATGCGTCCGCCCATGCCGGGCATACGGACTCCTCGAATCGCTGGACGAGTGCAGGTTTCGTCTAGCGTAGTGCAGCGTGGAAGCCCGCACAGTCGAGGAGTCGCGCAGCGTGCTCGTGCACTGGATGGGGCCGACGGACGCCAACTCGGCCGGCTTCGTGCACGGCGGAGTCGTCATGAAGCTCGTCGACGAGGCCGCCGGCGTCGCGTCGGTGCGCCACAGCCACTGCCGGGTGGTGACCGCGGGGGCCGATCGGCTGACCTTCCTGCTGCCGATCCACGTCGGCGAGCTCGTCACCCTGCGCGCCTCGGTGAACGCCGCATGGACGAGCTCGATGGAGGTCGGCGTGCGCGTCGAGGCCGAGAACCCGCGGACCGGCGAGGTGCGCCACACCAACAGCGCGTACCTGACGATGGTCGCCGTCGACGACGAGGGCCGGCCGACCGCCGTGCCCGAGCTGCGCGCCGAGTCCCCGGACGAGCTGCGCCGCCAAGCCGAGGCCCAGTTGCGGCGCACGAACCGGCTGGTCGAGCGCGAGCAGATCCTCGCCCATCGCCAGCTCGAGGTGGAGCGCGAGGCGTGACCGAGCCGCGTGAGGAGTTCCTGCTGCTGGCCTTCGAGGTCGCGCTTCAGGGCATCGAGGCCGGCGCCGGCGGCCCGTTCGGCGCGGTGATCGTCCGCGACGGCGAGGTGCTGGCCACGGCCCACAACCAGGTCATCGCGACCAACGACCCGACGGCGCACGCCGAGATCGGCGCCATCCGCGCCGCGTGCGCGGCGCTGGGCTCGTTCCAGCTCGACGGCTGCGACCTCTACGCCAGCTGCGAGCCGTGCCCGATGTGCCTGGGAGCGATCTACTGGGCCCGCCCGCGCGCGGTGTTCTTCTCGGCCACGCGCGACGACGCCGCCGAGGCCGGCTTCGACGACGCCTTCGTCTACGACGAGCTGGTGCTGCCGCCGGGCGCGCGCACGCTGCCGATGCGCCGGGTCGTGCACCCCGAGGCGGGCGCGCCGTTCGTGGCGTGGGCGGCGAAGCCGGATCGGGTGGAGTACTAAGCCGGCGGCGCTTCGCGTTTCTGCCGCGCGTGCGGCGGGGCGCGGCCAGGCAGTGAGGAGAAGGGGTTCGCGGTGCCGCGCGCTGGTGCGGTCGCCGTGGTCGCGTGCGGTGGTCGGCGCGCGCGCTTGCTGCGCTCTGACGCGCGTCTCCGGGATCACGCCGCGCGCGTTCTGCAACACGTGGCAGACCGGCCGCAGGGGGTGGGCTCTCTTGACCATGACTATCACGGTCAATGGAGCCCACCCCCATCGCGCCGTGAGCGAAGGCGTTGCGAAGCACGCACGGCGGCGCGGGACGCGCCCGGCGGGCCGACCGCGAACGGCTGGACCCACCCTCCCTCACTGCTCTCGGGCGCGCGGCGCCGCTGGCGCACGCGGCCACCGACCGCTACCGTGACCCCATGGACTGCGACGCACGCATCCACTTCGCCTCGCCCCGGCCGTCACGGCGGGGCGACGCGCGCGTGCGCTGAACCGCTCTCGTGACAGCTGGGGCGCACACCCCTGTCACGAGGAGCGACCTCGATGTCCTACATCACCGATGAGCAGTTGACCCGGGCGCTGACGCTGCCCGATCTCACCGACCCCGGCTACGGCGTGCACTGCATGCAGCAGCTCGTCGCCGGCGCCGCGGCGAAGCTGACCGCGGGCTGGAGCTGCGGCGCGCTGGTGCACCGGGCGAGCCGCGTGGTGGCGATCGCCGACAACTACGACGCGCTCGGCTACGGCGCCGACGCGGCCGCTCGCGACCGCCGCTACACGCGCTACGTCGACGCGGCGCGGATGCTGCGCGCGCACACGTCGGCGGCGATCCCCTCGGCGCTGCGATCGCTGGCGAGCGCGGCACCGCAGGACGTGCTCGTCTGCGTACCCGGGCTCGTCTACCGCCGCGACGTCATCGATCGCCTGCACGTCGGCGAGCCCCACCAGCTCGACCTGTGGCGGATCACGCGCCGGCCGACGAGCGAGGCCGACCTCGACGCCATGATCGCCGTGGTCGTGGCGGCCCTGCTGCCGGACACGCCGTGGCGCGTCCGCCCCGCCACCCATCCCTACACCGTCGCCGGCCGCGAGGTGGAGGTGCTCGCCGGCGGCGAGTGGGTCGAGCTGCTGGAGTGCGGCCTGGCCCATCCCGAGGTGCTCGCGGCCGCCGGCCTGCGCGGCCACCACGGCCTGGCGATGGGCATCGGCCTGGACCGCGCGGTCATGCTGCGCAAGGGCATCGGCGACATCCGCCTGCTGCGCTCGCCCGATCCACGGGTGCGCGCGCAGATGCACGACCTCGCGCCCTACCAGCCGGTGTCGTCGCAGCCGCCGGCGCGCCGCGACGTCTCCGTCGCGTGCCCGCCCGGCCTCACCGACGAGGACCTGGGCGACCGCGTGCGCGCCGCGCTCGGCGACGCCGCGGCGGAGTGGGTCGAGGAGATCGCGGTGATGTCGCGCACGCCGGCCGCGCAGCTGCCGGCGGCCGCGCGCGAGCGCCTCGGGATCGCGTCAGGCCAGGAGAACCTGCTCGTGCGCGTCGTGCTGCGCCACCCCACCCGATCGCTGGCCAAGGCCGAGGCCAACGCGCTGCGCGACCGCGTCTACGCGGCCCTGCATCACGGCGCGTTGTCCCAGACCAGATCGCCGCCGACGACGGCGAGCCGCCCGTAGGCGGTGCTCGTCGTGTGCCCGTCGGCATCGATCGAGTAGCGGCCGATGACGTGTCGCCCGCCAGGCCGGCGTAGGTCGCGACCGGCGCCACCTGCAGCAGGCCCGCCTCGGCGAGGATCGGCGCGGTGCACTGCACCTGCGAGGAGTGGAAGTCGCCGAGGTAGGCCAACGCCTCGCCGTCTGCGGCGGCGCGCTGCGCGCCGGCCATCGCCGTCGCGTCGCGATCCTCGCCGAGGCGTCGAGGACCACGAGCTCCGCGCCGCCGGCGCGCTCGAGCGCGAGCTCGGCGCCGCGCAGCACCTCGCGGCCGGCCTGCCCCTGCGGGCCGCTCTCCGGGACGCTGACGTACACCCTGCCCACGCCGCGGACCTTACACCGGCGCCGCGCGCGCGCCGATCGCGTAGCCGACGACGTTCATCACCGCGTGGATCGCCGCGATCACCACGAACGCGACAGCGGCCAGCCACACGGGCATGACCCACACCGGCGCCAGGCAGACCCAGATCCCGAGGACGAGGTCGCCCTGGTCGAGGACCGCGAGCGCGACGCCGCCCGGCGACCGCTGCCGCGTGCCCGGCGCGATGTCCAGCCGGCGCTTGAGGAACGAGTTGGGCAGCTCGCCGAGCACCGTGCCCAGCCCGACGAGCAGCCCCACGAGCAGCGGCGACGACGCGCGCACCGCGCCCGGGAGCTGGTCGCGCCACCAGTCCCACTGCCACAGCGCCACCGTGGCGATGACGACGCCCGTCGTCATGCACAGCGCCCCGCGCCAGGTCTTGTTGTCGCCCAGCAGCCGGCGGCCGCGGAACGTGCGCCCGCCGTCGAGGGGGCGCTTGAGCCCCTGCAGCAGGTCGTAGCGCAGGACGGGAGCGTGCAGGAGCGGCGCCCCGAGGACGGCGAGGAAGAGCCAGAGCGCGCTCAGAGCCCGACAGGATGGCGCGCGCGGTAGCCGCGCGTCGAGCGCAGGTTCGGGCGCCAGCGCGGGCCGGAGAGCCGGCTGGGATCGCCGGCGGCGCTCGTGTCCAGCCGCAGCCCGGCGATCACGGCGAAGGCGTGACCCCGGTTCGTGTAGATCGTGATCCACGTGCCCGCGCCCGCCAGCCCGTAGCGCAGGAACGACGACGAGTCGCGCGGGCGCTTCAGCAGGTTGCCGCCGTGCAGCGCGAACGACACCGTGCCCGAGCAGTCGTAGGCGTGGTCGTTGAAGCCGAGCTTGTGCCCGCCGCCGAGCCGGTAGGGCATGCCGACGATCTGGTTGGCCGCCCAGATCGCCTGCTTGACCGGGTCGGGCGCCTGGTCGGGCGCGTAGGCGACGCCGTTGACGATCTGCGCGACGGCGCCGGGCACCGTCGGCTGGAAGACCACGCCGTAGGCGGCGCCGCCGGTGGCAGGAGCGGGAGCGGGAGCGGGTGCAGGCGTCGGGGCCGGTGCCGGTGGGGCTGGGTCCTGCGCAAGAGCCGAGTCGACGGCGATGGCCCATACGAGCACCACCATCACGATCGACCACAGGGCCTTGCCCCGCACGTATCTCCCTCTTTCGTCGGCCTGCGGGGTTAGCTGACGGGCTAGCGCTGAAAGAGCCTGCGCTTCCCACGGCCCTCACCGTGAGATTCGCCCCAACTTCTGGGGTCCCCCGTTCCCTGTTCGTCCAGGGATTCGGCGTTGATCGGCGGCACCCTACACGAAAGATCGGTCGCCATGCGCACAGGTGTGCGCGGTGCGCCGCCGGAGCCCGGACCCGTGCACGCGTCGGGTGCCTCTCGTACCGTTCGTCGTCCATGCGCCGCCCAGCCGTTGCCCTCGCCTGCCTGCTCGTCGCGCTCGCCGCGACCGGCTGCGGGCGCAAGGAGCCGAAGGCCGGGCTTCAGTCCAACGACACCCCCGGCCTCGGCGCGAAGGGCTCGGAGCCCGAGGCCGCGGCCGACCTCGGGTTCCCGTCCTTCGCGACGAAGAACACGACGCGCATCGGCGGCGCCGACCCGATCGCCAACGCCGCCGGCGTCGCGCGCGCCGTGTTCCCCGCCACGAGCCCGGAGACGCGGCCCCAGGCGGTCGCGCTCATCGACGCGCACGACTGGCGCGCCGGGATCGCCGGCGCGGTGCTGGCCTCGACGCCGGTCCGCGCGGCCATCCTGCTCTCCAACGGCCCCGAGCTGCCCGACGCCGCGCGCACCGCGCTCGCGGCCCTGCAGCCGACCGGCGCCAAGGCCGCCGGCGGCGCGCAGCTCGTGCGCGTGGGCAACGTCGCGCGCCCGCCCGGCCTGCGCACGACCGACATCAACGGCCGCGACCCGTTTGCGCTGGCGCGCGCGCTCGACGCCTTCCAGACCGCCGCGCGCGGCAGCACGAGCGATCGCGTCGTCGTGGTCTCGGTCGACGACCCCGCCTTCGCGATGCCCGCCGCCGCGTGGGCCGCGAAGGCCGGCGACCCCGTCCTCTTCGTGCACCGCGACAGCGTCCCGGCCGAGACCAAGGCGGCGCTGCTGGCCCACGACCAGCCGCGGATCTACGTCCTCGGCTCGCCGGCAACCGTCACCGCCCCGGTGATCACCGCGCTGCGCAAGCTCGGCACGGTCAAGCGGGTGGGAGCCGACAACCCGATCGACAGCGCGATCGCCTTCGCGCGCTACATCGACCCCAGCTTCGGCTGGGGCGTCGTCGATCCCGGCCACGGGCTCGTCTTCGCCCGTGACAACCGCCCGCTCGACGCGGCGGCCGCCGCGCCGCTGTCGGTCAGCGGCTCATACGGCCCGCTGCTCCTGCTCGCCACGCCCACCGGCCTCGACGGCGCGGTCGGCCAGTACCTGCTCGACATCCAGCCCGGCTACACGAGGGATCCGGTGCGCGGCGTCTACAATCACGGCTGGATCATCGGGGACGATCGCGCCATCTCCGTGCCGACGCAGGCCCGCATCGACTCGCTCCTCGAGATCAAGAAGGCCCAGAACACGCAGCAGTCCCCATGAGCGAAGCCGAGTCTCCGATCCGCAGAGCGCCCGACCACGCGGTCACCGTCGAGGACGTGCGCGTGCTCATGGGCGCCTCGACGCCGCACTTCGCCCTGCAGATCCGCGGGCGCATCGCGCGGCTGATCCACGGCCTGCCCGAGGACCACCCGGCGCGCATCGAGGGCGAGCGCGAGATCGCGCGCCTGGAGCGCCTGGCCCTGGCCGGCGAGTTCCGCGGCCAGCCGCACGAGGACGGCATCCCGCCGCTGCCCTCGCTGAGCGACGGCGCCGCGTAGCGCCGGCCCCCGCGCGACCGGATCGCGGCGCGTGGTGCCATCATGCGCGCCCGTGCCGCTCGGAGTCCAGGACATCGACGGAGCCGCCGAGGCGCTCGCCGCGCGCGTGCCCGATCCACTGCGGCCGCTCGCGCGAGCGGCGTACAACCTGCGCTGGTCATGGACGCCGGGCGCCGCGCAGACGTTCCGCGCGATCGATCCGCGGCGCTGGGACCTGTGCGGCGAGAACCCGATCCGCCTGCTGACCGAGGCTCCCACACAGGCGCTGGAGCGCGCCGCCGCCGACGCCGAGCTCGTCGCGCGCGGCGAGGCGATCGAGCAGGCGATCGCCGCCGACCTCGCGCGGCCCGCGGTCCCCGCGGGGCGGGTGACGCCGGAGCGCCCGGTCGCCTTCTTCTGCGCCGAGTACGGCATCCACGCGTCGCTGCCGATCTACTCCGGCGGCCTGGGCGCGCTCGCGGGCGACATCCTCAAGGAGGCCTCGGACCGCGCGCTGCCGCTCGTCGCCGTCGGCCTGCTCTACCACCAGGGCTACTTCCGCCAGCGCATCGACGGCTCCGGCTGGCAGCACGAGTCGTGGGTGCCCACCGATCCCGAGCGCCAGCCCGCCGCTCTCGTGCGCGGCGACGACGGCGAGCCGCTCGAGGTGACGGTGCCCGTCGGCGACGAGGACGTCCTCGCGCAGGTGTGGCGCGTCGAGGTCGGCCGCGTGCCGCTGTTCCTGCTCGATGCCGACCGGCTCGAGAACGGCAGCGTGGCGCGCTGGATCAGCTCGCGGCTGTACACCGGCACGCGCGACATGCGCCTGGCCCAGTACGCGCTGCTCGGCGTCGGCGGCATGCGCGCGCTGCGCGCGATGGGGATCGACCCGTCGGTCGTGCACCTCAACGAGGGGCACGCCGCGTTCGCGTCGCTCGAGCTCGCGCGCGGCGAGGTCGCCACCGGTGCGGCGCTCGACGACGCGCTGGCCGCGGCGCGCGCCCGCACCGTCTTCACCACCCACACGCCGGTCCCCGCCGGCAACGACACCTACGAGGCCGAGCAGGTGGCCGAGTCGTTCGGCGCCTTCGCCGGCGAGGTCGGGCTCGACCTCGACAAGGCCATCCGTCTCGGGCGCTCGCGCCCCGACGACGCGGCCGAGCCCTTCGGCGTGACCCAGTTCGCCCTGCGCACGAGCCGCGCGGCCAACGGCGTCAGCCGCCGCCACGGCGAGGTCGCCCGCGAGATGTGGGCGGCGCTGTGGCCCGACCGCGCGCTCGACGAGGTGCCGATCGGCCACGTCACCAACGGCGTGCACCTGCCGACGTGGCTGGGCGACCCGATGCGCGGCCTGCTCGACCGCCACCTCGGCGAGGGCTGGCTCGATCGCGGCGCCGACGCCTCCACGTGGGAGCCGGTCGACGCCATCGACGACGCCGACCTGTGGGGCGTGCGCCGCGAGCAGCGCGCCGAGCTCGTCGCCTGGGCGCGCGAGCGCAGCATGGCCGATCGCCTTGGCCGCGAGGACTCGCGCGAGTACGTGGAGGCACCGGACTTCGATCCCGACGTGCTGACGATCGGCTTCGCCCGCCGGCTGGCGACCTACAAGCGCCTGCACCTGCTGCTGCGCGGCGCCGAGCGGATCGCCGACCTGCTGCGCGGCGAGCGCTCGGTGCAGATCCTGCTCGCCGGCAAGGCGCACCCGCGCGACGACGACGGCAAGCGCAGCCTGCAGGCGCTGTTCTCGGCCAAGGACATGCCCGAGATCGCCCACCGCGTCGCCTACCTCGACGACTACGACCTCAGCATCGCCGCCCGCCTCGTGCGCGGCTGCGACGTCTGGGTCAACCTCCCCCGCCCGCCGCTGGAGGCCAGCGGCACGAGCGGGATGAAGTCGGCGGTCAACGGCGGCCTGCAGCTCAGCGTGCTCGACGGCTGGTGGGCCGAGGCCTACGACGGCAGCAATGGCTGGGCGCTGTCGGGCGAGGTCGACGAGGACCACGACGCCCAGGACGCGCGCGACGCCGACGAGCTGGTGCGCCTGCTCTTCGAGGAGGTCGTGCCGGCCTTCTACGACCGCGACGCCGACGGCCTGCCGCGCGCGTGGCTGGCGCGCGTGAAGGCCTCGCTGCGCACCAATGGCCCGCAGTTCTCCGCGGCGCGGATGCTGCGCGACTACGTGCAGCAGATCTACACGTAGTCGAACCAGGTTTCGACAACGTGGCCGAGCGCGCGCGATGCGCGCTGCACGGCATCCCGCTGTGCATCAAGGACAACTACTACACGCGCGGCATCCCCACGACGGCCAACTCGCTGGTCTACCAGGACTTCGTGCCCGCCTACGACGCCACCTGCGTCGCGCGGCTGATCGCGGCGGGCGGGATCGTGCTCGGCAAGGGCCAGATGGGGCCGCTGGCCACGACGCGGGCGACGACGCCGGCGGGCGTGGTGACGACGGTCAACGCCTGGACGCCGGCGAACGCGGGCTACGACCCGGGTGGCTCGTCGACCGGGCCGGCGTGCTCGGTCGCCAGCCGCCAGGCGACGTCGTCGATCGGCACGCAGACCGGCGGCTCGATCGTCAACCCCTCGAACCAGCAGGGGCTGACCGGCCTGAAGCCGACCGTCGGGCGCACGTCGCTGTACGGCGTGATCCCGCTGAGCTACACGCGCGACCACTGCGGGCCGCTGGCCCGCGACGCGCTCGACGCCGCCATCATGCTCGCCGCGCTCGCCGGGCCCGACCCGCACGATCCGCGCACCCGCGGCCTGCCGCGGCCGGTGGACTACGTCAAGGCCGCCACGCCGGGGCGCAGCCGCGGCAAGCCGTGCGTGCGCTACCGCACGACGCTCGGGGTCCTGCCGGACTTCCTGACCGGCGGCACGGCGACCGCGCGCGCGCTGCGCCAGGGCTTCCTCGACGCGATCGCCGGCACCGGCGTGCGCGTCGTGCAGCTCCCGTTCCCCGAGGACTGGGCCGACCTCGTGGGCGGGCAGTTCAACAACGTCCGCCTGCCCGAGCGCTCCGAGCCGTTCCTCGACACGCTGCGCAGCGACGTGCGCCAGTTCGGCGTGTCGCTGAGCAGCTGGGTGCAGGGGCTGTTCCTCACCGGCGACACCTTCCTCAAGGGCCAGCGCATGAAGTACCTGCTGCTGCAGCGCACGTTCGACCAGATCTTCAGCAAGTGCGACGTCGTGACGCTGTCGTCCAACCAGCCCTTCGACATCATCGGCCTGCCGGAGATCGCCTTCCCGGTCGGCTTCAGCACCGAGCAGGGCGGCGCCGCCGGCGCGTCGGTGCCGGTCGGGGCGATCCTCGGGGCGCCGCCGTACGCGGAGGACCGCCTGCTGGCGGTCGTCGGCGCCTACCAGGCGATCAGCGACTGGCACCAGCGCCGGCCGCCCGAGCCGCCGCCGGCGGTCGCGCGCCCGAGCCGCGGAGGGCGCGCTGCAACTCACGCCGGAAGACGTGATCGAGCAGACGCAGTGACGTACCCTGGGGGTGCATGAGTGCCACCGTCGACGAAGCCGCCTATCTCCGGCTGGTCGAGGCGCATCGTCGCGAGCTGCACGCGCACTGCTACCGGATGCTCGGCTCGGTGCAGGACGCCGAGGACGCCCTGCAGGAGGCGCTGCTGCGTGCCTGGCGCGGGCTGCCGAAGTTCGAGGGCCGCAGCTCGCTGCGCTCGTGGCTGTACCGCATCGCCACCAACGCGTGCCTGACCGCGATCGAGCGCCGCCCCAAGCGCGTGCTGCCGATCGACCACGGCCCGGCGGTGGATCCGGCGAGCGAGATCGGCCCGCCGCCGGTGGAGACCGTGTGGGTCGAGCCCTATCCCGACGAGGGGCTCGAGGACCTCGCCGCGCCCGAGGCGCGCTACGACGTGCGCGAGAGCGTCGAGCTGGCCTTCATCGCGGCCCTGCAGCACCTGCCGGCGACGCAGCGCGCGGTCCTGATCCTGCGCGAGGTCCTGGGCTTCTCGGCGCGAGAGGTCGCCGAGGTGCTCGACACGACGACGGCGTCGGTCAACAGCGCGCTGCAGCGCGCGCGGGCGGCGGTCGAGGACCGCACGCCGCAGCGCAGCCAGCAGGCGACCCTGCGCTCGCTCGGCGACGATCGCGTGCGCGAGCTCGTCGAGCGCTACGTCGAGGCCTGGGAGCGCGGCGACGTCGACGCGGTCGTCGCGATGCTCGCGCAGGACGCGACGTTCTCGATGCCGCCGCAGGCCGAGTGGTTCCGCGGGCGCGAGGCGATCGCGGCCTTCCTCCCGCGCGGGCCGATGGCGATGCGCCGGCGCTTCCTGCCGGCGCGCGCCAACGCACAGCCCGCTTTCGGCACCTACCGCTGGGTCGCCGCCGAGCGACGCTTCGTCGCCAACGCGATCCACGTGCTCACGCTGCGCGACGCGGCGGTGGCCGACGTCACGTGCTTCATCACGCCCGCGGTCTTCCCGGCCTTCGGGCTCCCCGAGCAGCCGTCCTAGCTCAGGCGAGGTGCCCGAGCGGCAGCGGAGCCGGCGGCTTGACCGTGCGGATGGCGAAGTTCGAGCGCACGTCGCTGATCGCCGGGAGCTTCAGCAGCGTGCCCAGCAGCAGGCGCTCGTAGGCGCGCAGGTCGGGCACGACGACTTCGAGCAGGAAGTCCGCCTCGCCGGACACGATGTGGGCGCAGATGACCTCGGGCATCGTGGCGACCGCCGCCTCGATCGCGAGCGCGGTCTCCTCCGAATGGCCCTCGACCTTGATCTCGACGAACACGGTCAGGCCGAGCCCGATCGCCTCGCGGTCGAGCATCGCGCGGTAGCCGTCGATCACGCCCGAGCGCTCGAGCGCCTTGACCCGGCGCAGGCACGGCGATGGCGAGAGATGCACGCGCTCCGCGAGCGCGGCGTTCGAGAGGCGGCCCTCGCTCTGCAGCACCTCGAGCAGGCGGCGGTCGACGCGATCGAGCGACATGTCGTTCTCCTCAGCGGCCCAGTGGCGAAGATCGTTGCTCAGAACAGGCTCTAGCATGGCAGATTTGCTACCACATGCCCGTGTTCGTGGCCGATCATGTCGCGAATGGCGCGCGCGAGCACATCCCCCGGCCTCGGCGTCGCGCGCAGCGCCGCCCTCTACGTCGGCGCGGTCCTCGGCCCTGGCGTGCTGCTCCTCCCCGCGCTCGCCGCGCAGGCCGCCGGCCCCGCCTCGGTCCTGGCCTGGGTCGGCCTCCTGGCCGTCTCGCTCGCGCTCGCGGCGACCTTCGCCGCGCTCGGCGTCCGCCTTCCGGTCGCCGGCGGCGCAGCCGCCTACGTGCGCGAGGCCTTCGGGCGCGCGCCCGCCGCGGCGACCGGCTGGTGCTTCTTCGCCGGCGTCGTCACCGGCGCTCCGACCGTGGCGCTGATCGGTGGCTTCTACGTCGAGCATCTCGTCGGCGGCGGCCTCGCGGTCGAGGTGGCGACCGGCGTGGCGATGATGGCTGCTGTGCTGGGCGCCAATGCCGGCGGCCTGCATGTCAGCGCGACGATGCAGCTCGGCCTCGCCGCCACGCTCGCGGCGCTCCTGCTCGTGGCGATCGTCGGCGCTCTGCCCTCGGCTCACGCGAGCAACTGGACGCCGTTCGCGCCGCACGGCTGGCTGGCGATCGGAACCGCCGCCAACCTGCTCATGCTCTCGTTCGTGGGCTGGGAGGCCGTCGCGCACCTGGCCGGCGACTTCGCCGATCCGCAGCGCGACCTGCCGCGCGCGATGCTCGCCGCCTTCGCGCTCGTGACCGTCCTCTACCTCGGCCTCGCCATCACGACGGTCGCCGTCCTCGGCGGCGCCGAAGGCTCGAACGTGCCGCTCGCCGACCTCGTGCAGCGCGGGCTCGGCGCCCCCGGCCGGGCGGCCACCGCGGCGATCGCCGTCCTGCTGACGACCGGCGCGATGAACGCCTACGTCGCCGGCGCGGGGCGCCTGGCCGGCGCGCTTGCCGACGACGGCGCGATGCCGCCGTGGATGGCGCGCCGCATCGGCCCGCTGGCCGTCTTCGGCGCCACCGGCGCCGCGCTGCTCGCGCTGCTGGCCGCCGGCGTGCTCGATGTCGAGCCGCTGATCCGCATCAGCTCGACGTGCTTCGTCGCCGTCTACGTCGCCGCCACCGCGGCCGGCACGCGCCTGCTGGCCGGCCGCCTGCGCGCGGCGGCGGCGCTGTCGCTCGCGCTCGTGCTCGCCGTGCTCGCGCTCTCGGGGCCCTACCTCGCAGCGCCGGCCGCGGCGGCGCTGCTGGCGGCGAGCTTCGTCGCGCTAGGGGCGCGGACCCGGGTCGGTCGTGAAGAACCCGCCGCGCACCTGCGCGGCGCTCGCGATGTCGGCCGCGTCCTGCGGGTTGAGGCCGATCTTGGCGTTGCGACGGGCGCGCCGATCGGCCCAGGTAGCGCGGCGCTCGGCGAAGCGCTCGGCGAGCCGCGTTCGCGCTGACGCGTGCTCGGTCCGGCGCTCGCTCATCGCGCGATCCTCGGGGTCGCGGGGCGGGTGATGTGCCGGCCGCCGGCCCAGCGGCGAGATCGCGCGATGCGCCTTCGCCTGCGCGACGAGCGCAGGTTGCCGCCCTGACGGGGCGCGGCGGCGGCGCTCAGCCAGCGATCGCGGCGCTCCAGAGCGATGATCTGATGCATCCAGAGGTCCATGCGGGCGACCGTACGCTCGCCCTGGCCGGCGCACATCTGCGAGATCGCGTATTTCGCGACGTCGGCGGCGGCGTATTTAGGCCGGCAGGCCGATGCCGAGGCCGTGAGCGATGCCGGCCGCCTCCACGCGATTGGAGGCATGAAGCTTGGCGAGGATGTGGCGGACGTGGACGTCGACGGTGCGCGGACTGAGGTACAGCTCCTCGGCGATCTGCCGGTTCGTCCGCCCGGCCGCGATGAGCTCGAGGACGGTGAGCTCGCGCCGGGTGAGGTCGAGCGGGGGTCCCGCGTCCGCCGCGTCACCGGTGACCTCGGGCAACGCGATGCGGGCGCGTTTGGCAAGCGCCTCGGTGTCGCCGCGCAGGGGCAGCGCACCCAGCGCCACCGCGGTGGCGTGCGCGCCCCGCAGCGCCTGGGCCGCCGCGCGGCGCTCGCCCGTTTGCAGATGCGCCTCCGCTTCGCGCAGGCGTGCGTAGATGCCTTGGTAGGGCTGCGCGAGCGCATCCCAGCGGCCGGCGATCTGCCTCCAGAGGTCCGGCTGCGGGATGCCGTCGATCCGCGCCAGCTCCGCGTGCGCGATGTCCCAGTGGGCGAACGTCTCCGGCGGCGCGCGCTCCACGGTCGGGATCTCGAACCCGTACCACCAGACCGCCTCGGCGAGCTCGTCCGCCGTCGCGCGCCGCGCCTGCGCGTCGGCGGTGGGCTCGCCACGATCCCGAACCCGCTCGGCGAGGTCGGCCTCGGCGCGCAGGCCCAGGTTCAGCAGCGCCGGCCAGAGCTGCAGGTCGCCGAAGCGAATCCGTGCCCTCGCGTCGGCGACCAGCGTGCGGGCCCGCTGCCGATCGCCGCGCGCGAGCGCAAGCTCCGTGAGGGCCAGGTACGCGAAGGCCACGGCGCCGGGTGAGACGTTGGCGTGGAGGAGGGCCAACGCCTCGCGCTCGTGCTCGGGAGCGTCGGCGTCTTCTCCCTGGCGCGCGGCGAGCAGCAGTGCGACCCCGAGCGTGAACAGCCGCGTGTCCGCGTGCTCGGTGCGAGCGGCGAGCAGCCGCGTGATGCGCGCCCGCGCCGCGGGCCAGCGGCCGAGGCGAATCTCGCATTCGGCGGCGTTGGCGTCGATCCAGATCCCATGCGACAGGACGAGGCCGAAGCGCCGGACCTGCTCCATGGCACCCTCGTAGGTGGCGAGCGCCTCGTCGGTGCGCCCGAGCATGAGGAGCGCCGCGCCCAGGTAGTCGATCGCACGGACGTAGTCCTCGTGGGACTCGTGCGCCAGCGCCGCGTCCCGCGCCTTGCGCAGGTAAGTGAGCCCGCCTTCGACCTGCCCGCCCCAGGCCAGCGCGGAGCCGATGAGCCGGTAGGCCGCCCCTTCGTCGGCCGTCGCGCCCGCGGCCCGGGCGGCCTCCAGCGCCTCGAGCGCGAGCGCTCGCTGGTCGCTCGGAAGCTCGCCGTACACGTAGGCGCTCGCAGTCCTCAGCGCGGCCGCCGACCGCTCGGCGGACGGGCCCGGCGGCAGCAGCTCGAGCGCCCGCCGCGCATGCGCGACCGCAACCCGGGTGTCGCGATGAAGGGTGCTGATCAGCAGCTCCAGACGGGCGGCGCGCCGGGGATCGGCGCTCGCGGGCAGCGCGGCGAGGGCCGCGTCGGCAATCGGGAGCGCCTCGTCCCATCGACCGCCCAGCCGTGCGGCGTCGGCGAGGCGCCGCAGGAGCTCGGCCTCGTCGATGCCGTCGGGCCGGTCGGCGGGCGCAAGCTGCGTCCAGAGCGTGCGAGCCCGTTCCAGCTGGTGCCGGGCATCCGCATAGGCGTAGACCGCCGTCGCCGCCTCGGCCGCCGCGATGGCCGCGCCCAGCGCTCGGCGCGGGTCGCCGGCGGCGTGCCAATGATGGGCGAGCGCCGCCCACTCCGCCGCGCCGCGCTCGGGGGCTCCGACCGCCGCCTCGAGCGCGCTGGCCACGCTCGCATGCAGTGCCTGGCGCTCGGACGCCAGCAGCTCTCCGTACAGCGCCTCGCGGGCGAGCGCGTGACGAAAGCCGTAGCGCGAGCTGTCGCGCTCGCGAGCGAGCACGTGGGCGTCGAGCAACTCGTGGACGGCGGCTGCCGTGGCCGCGTCGTCGAGGCCGGCCGCCCGCTCCACGACGTCGTGCTCGACCCGATCGCCGGCCGTGGCCACGACGCGCAGGACCCGCGTTGCCGCCGCCGACACGCCGGCCATGCGCGTGAGCAGGACGGCGCGCAGCGAATCCGGCAGCACGCCGTCGAGGCCGGCCTCACGCGTTGCGACGAGCTCCTCGGTGAAGTACGGGTTGCCGCCGCCCCTCGCGTGCGCCCAGTCGCCAAGGGCGCCCGCATCGGTGCCCACGATGCCCCTGACCTGCAGCACGGTCTCCTCGCGCGCCAGCGACTCCAGCTCGACCCGCTGGACGCGCGCATCGCGGATCAGCTCCGCCAGGAGGCGTTGCAGGGAGTCGCGCGGTCTGGGCTCATCGGTCCGCCAGGTGACGAGCACCAGCAGCTGCTGCGAGCGCAGGTTGCGCGCGAGGAAAGCGAGGAGATGCTCGGTCGCGACGTCGGCCCAGTGGACATCCTCGATGACGAGCATCACGGGCGCGCGCTCACCCAGGCGCCCGAGGACGCCGAGCAGTAGCTCGAACAGGCGCTGCGGCGACGCCTCGGTGGCCGGAGCCCGGTCGTCGCCCGGGCCCAGCGCGGGGAGCAGGCGGGCCAGCTCGTCGCGGGCATCGCCGAGCACTGCGGCGCGGTCGGCGCCGCGCAGGTCTGCGACCAGCGGACGAAGCGCGCCGACCAGCGGGGCGTACGGCAGCTCGCCATTGCCGGTGGCCACGCACTCCCCCCACAGCAGCTGCGCGCCACGCTCCTCGCCGGCCCGGGCGGCCTCGCGAACGACGCGGGTCTTCCCGACGCCCGCCTCGCCGCTGACGAGCACGACCGCCGGCTCGCCCTCGGCGGCCCGGTCGAGTGCCGCAGTGATCGCCGCGAGCGCGTCGGCGCGGCCGACGATCTGCGGGCTCGAAACGCGCCGGGCCACGCGCCGATCCTCGCGCCCGCGGCCGGCCGGTTCAACCCCGCCTCAGCCGGCGCGTGTCACGCGCTGCTCGGCCATCGCCACGGCCGGCGCGATGTTGTGGTTCAGGCCGAAGACGTTGTCGGGGTCATAGCCGGCCTTGACCGCGCGCAGCGCGGCGTAGTCGGCCGCCGTGTAGGCCCGCCGCGTCTGCGACGTGTCGCGCAGGAAGTTCAGGAACGAGCCGCCGGTCGCGTGCGGCGCGAGCGCCGCGGCGACATCCGGGAGCTCCTCGTCGACGATCACCGACAGCGGCACGTCGCGATGGCCCACCGGACCGGCGCCCGCCGCCGGCCGCGCCATGGCGCCGCCCCAGTGGCGGACCTCCACCGTCGCGTCCTCGACGCCCACGAGCGTCTCGATGACCGCGTCGGGCAGGTCGCGGAACAGGTCGAGGTGGACGGGCGCGGTGCCGCCCATCGCGGCGGCCGCGAACGTCGTCGGCCGCAGCTGGTCGACCAGCGCCGGGCCGGCGACCTCGCGCAGCGGCGCGAGCAGGCGCTCGGCCTGCGCCGCGTGGCCGAGGTACATCGCGCGGATCGCGAGCGCGCGCCGACCGTCGGGCAGCTGGGTCAGGAGGATCGCAGTGCTCAGCTCGTCGGGCGCCCGCGCGATCCAGTCGCGGTAGTGCGCGAGCGTCTCGGCCGCGCGGTCGATCGCGAAGAACGCCGTGCCGGCGTAGACGCGGGCGACCGGGTGCAGGCGCACCTCCAACGCGGTCGCGATGCCGAAGTTGCCGCCGCCGCCGCGCAGGGCCCAGAAGAGGTCGGCGTGCTCGTGGGCGCTCGCGGTCACGATTGCGCCCTCGGCGGTCACGACCTCCGCGCGCACGAGGCTGTCGGCGGCGAAGCCGTGCTTGCGCGCGAGCCACCCGACGCCGCCGCCGAGCGTGTAGCCGGTCACGCCGACCGTTCGCGACGAGCCGGCCAACGGGGCCAAACCGAACGGCGCGGCCGCGTCGATGACCGCGCCCCAGCGCGCGCCCGGGCCGACGCGGGCGATGCGTCGGTCGGGGTCGACGAGGACCGGCGCGAGCGCGGCGGTGTCGACGACGATCCCGCGGTCGAGCGAGAGGTGCGTGCCGTGGCCGGTCGCCTCGACGGTGATCGGCAGGTCGTGCTGGCGCGCGACGAGGACCGCGCTGCGGACGTCGGCCGCCGTCGAGGCGCCGACGACGATCCGCTCGTCGAGCCGGCGCAGGTCGCCGCGGATGGTGCGCCGAAGGCGCCGGGCCGCCGTGGTGATCTCGGTGCTCTCGCTCATCTCGAACACCAAGACCGCCGGCGGCGGCGAAACTCATCGCGGGTGGCGCAGCTTCGCCGGGATCTTCAGCCCGAACTGGTTGTCGAAAAGCGTCGTGAGCTGCGGGTGAGCGCCCGGCGCCTGCGCGTGCAGGCTCAGCGGGTAGCGCCTGCCGTCGGCCGCGATCGCGGTGACGTTGGCCTGCACGCGGATGCTCGGGCGCCGGCTGAGGAGGCCCTTGCTGACCTTCGGCAGCTTGAAGACGAGCGTCACCGGCCCGGTCGTCGCCGGCAGGCTCGCGTGCGTGAGCGTGCGCGGCTTCTGCTTGCCGTGCTTGGGCGGCGCGGTCGTGAGCGTGGCGACGAAGCGCAGCGGCACGTTCGCGCGCCCGATCGGCAGCGTGACCGTCGACGGCGCCGCCACGGTCACCGCCTTGGGCAGCATGCTCCCGGCGAAGCTGCGCTGGGCCGACTCGCAGTCGGCGGCGATGTCGTCGTTGGGGTCGGCGACGCCCGCGACCGTGTCCTGGCCGCCGCCGCAGTCGACCACGTCGCGCACGCCGTCGGCCAGGGACGCGACCGCGTCGTTGCCGGCACCGCCGATAAGGATGTCCGACCCCGGCCCGAGATCGGCCTGCACCGGCGTCGAGATGCGCGAGGCGTCGATCTCGTCGTTGCCGGCGCCCGCGGCGACGTGGACGACCGCGGGCAGCGGCGTGCAGTCGAAGCCGTGCAGGCGCTGGCTGATCAGCCCGCAGACCGGCGCGAGGCTGTTGGCCTTGTCGCCGACCTTGACGAACAGGCCGTTGCCGTTGGGCTGCAGGACGAGCTGGTCGGCCGTGCCGGCGACGTCGGTGAGCGTCAGCCCGCTCGCGTCGATGCTCGCCTGCAGCGTCGCGCCCGCCGGCGCGGCGGCGATCAGACAGGCGACCATGCCCGCCAGGATGCCTCTCATGGCGTGCGCAGCGTGGCGCGCGCGGCCCGCGGCCGCTACCGCCGTTCGTCTAGAGCCCGATCAGGTCGGCCACCCGCGCGCGGTGCTCGCGCGCGTCGCCCCACAGGTAGGCGTTGGCCTTGCCGCGCTTGAGCCACAGGTGCAGGTCGTGCTCCCAGGTGAAGCCGATGCCGCCGTGGACCTGCAGCGACGCGGCGGGCACGCGCCAGCCGGCGTCGGAGGCGTACGCCTTGGCCATCGCCGCCGCCAGCGGGCCGGTCTCGGGCTCGTGGTCCAGCGCCCACGCGGCGTACAGGACGGTCGAGCGCGCGCCCTCGACCTCGAGCAGCATCTGCGCGCAGGCGTGCGAGACGGCCTGGTAGGCGCCGATCGGGCGCCCGAACTGCTCGCGCTCCTTGGCGTACTCGACGGCCATGTCCATCGCGCGCCGCGCGACGCCGACCGACTCGGCGGCCAGGGCGACCGCGATCGCGTCGCGCGAGGCGTCCGCAGCGCGGCCGGGCAGCTGCTCGGGCTCGCCGGCAGCCGTGATGCGCCACAGCCGCCGCGTCGGGTCGAGCGCCTCGACGGGCTCGGCGCTCACGCCCTCGGCCAGCGCCCAGCCGTCGCCGTCGCGCACGACGACGACGTCGGCGCCGTCGGCGTCGGGCACGGCGGTCCAGCCGCCGTCCTCGGGCAGCGTGGCCACGGCGCCGCGCGCCTCGCCCGCCGCGAGCGCCGGCAGCCAGCGCGCGCGCTGCTCGTCGTTGCCCGCCTCGCCGATCAGCGCGGCGGCGGCGACCGTCGACAGGAACGGCGAGGGCGCCAGCGCGGCGCCGAGCTCCTCCTGGACGACCGCCAGCTCGACGACCCCCAGGCCCAGCCCGCCGTGCTCCTCGGCCACGAGCAGCGCCGGCCAGCCGAGCTCGCAGATCCGCGCCCAGCCCTCGTCCTCGAAGCCCCGCGGCGTCTCGTAGGCCAGCCGCCGCACCTCCTCGGGCTTGTAGGCGCCCGCGAGGAAGTCGCGGGCGGTGCGCTGGATCGCGCGCTGGTCGTCGGTCAGCTCGAAGTTCATCAGCGCATGCGCGGGAGCCCGAGCACGCGCTCGGCGACGATGTTCTTGAGGATCTCGGTCGTGCCGCCCTCGATCGAGTTGGCGCGGGCGCGCAGGAAGCGGAAGGTCCAGGTCTCGTCGTAGAGCACCGCGCGCGGGCCGCGCAGGTCCATGGCCAGCTCGGTGAGCGCCTGGTTGACCTCGGCCCACTGCCACTTGCCCAGCGAGCCCTCGGGCCCCGGCACGCCGTCGCGCATGATCGCGGTCAGCCCGCGGTAGGCGTTCAGGCGCAGCACCTCGGCCTCGATGTAGAGCTGAGCGAGGCGGTCGCGGACCTGCGGGTCGGCGGCGGCGCCGCTCTCGCGGGTCTCGTCGATCAGCTCGCGCAGCGCGAGCTTGACCGCGATCTGCAGCCCGAAGGCCAGCGTGGCGCGCTCGTGCATGAGCGTCGTGATCGCGACCGCCCAGCCGTTGCCCTCCCCGCCGACGATGTTGTCGTCGGGGATGCGCGCCTCCTCGATGAACAGCTCGTTGAACTCGGCCTCGCCAGTGATCTGGCGCAGCGGGCGCACCTGCACCGCGTCCTGCTCCATGTCCATCAGGAAGTAGCTCAGGCCCTGGTGCTTGGGCGCGTCGGGATCGGTGCGCGCCACGAGCATGCACCACTTGGCGTGGTGGGCCAGCGTCGTCCACACCTTCTGGCCGGTCACGACCCAGTCGTCGCCGTCGCGGACGCCGCGCGTCTTGACCGACGCGAGGTCCGAGCCCGAGCCCGGCTCCGAGAAGCCCTGGCACCAGATCTCCTCGGCCGACAGGATCGGCTCCAGGTAGCGGCGCTTCTGCTCCTCGCTGCCGTGGGCGATCACCGTCGGGCCGCCCATCGCCAGGCCGAGCACGTTGGCGGTGCTCGGCGCCTGGGCGCGGACGAACTCCTCGTTGTAGATCGCCTGCTCGACGAGCGTCGCGCCGCGCCCGCCGTACTCCTGCGGCCACGACACGCCCGCCCAGCCGGCGTCGTGGAGCTGGCGCTGCCACGCGCGGCGGAACTCGAAGCCCGCCATGTCGCCCTCGGGCTCGCGGCCGGGATGGTTGTCCTTCAGCCACGCGCGGAGCTCGTCGCGGAAGGCCTCTTCGGAGGGGGACAGCGTCAGGTCCACGGCAGGCCGCGGACCCTAACACCCTGTCAACCCGTCGAGAGCGAGGCGAAGCGCACGCCTTCACCGGCGCGCTTGGCCTCGTACATCGCGGCGTCGGCCGCGCGCAGGAGCGCCTCGGGGTCGGGCGTCCCGTCGCCGATCGCCACGCCGAAGGAAGCGCACAGGTGGTGGTCCTCACCGGCGTCGACGGCGGCGATGCCCTCGCCGATGCGCTCGACCACGTGGGTCGCCTCGGCCACGCCGGCCTCCTCGAGGATCAGCGCGAACTCGTCGCCGCCGAGGCGAAACGCGCAGTCCGAGCGGCGCAGCGTCGTGCGCAGCACCTCGCCGATCGCCTCCAGGGCGACGTCGCCCGCGAGATGGCCGTGGCGGTCGTTGAGGCCCTTGAAGCCGTCGACGTCGAGGACCACGAGCGCGAAGCGCTGCCCGTATCGCGCCGCGCGGTGGACCTCCTCGGCGAGCCTGCGCGTGAAGGCGCGGCGGTTGCCCACGCGCGTCAGCGGGTCGTGGTTGGCGAGGAACTCCATCTCCTCGAAGGCCGCCACCGAGGCCACGGCGGTCGCCGCCTGGTTGGCGAACATGCGCAGCGCCTGCAGGCGCTCGGTCGCGGGCAGCAGCCGGTCCTCGGGCTCGTCGGCCCAGATGACGCCGACAAGCTCGCCGCCGCGGTCGTGCAGCGGGATGACGAGCCAGTGGTGGTTCCAGGCGTGCGCGCCGCGGCCGTTTCGCGCCGACTCGAAGGCGGGACGGTCGATCTCCAGGCGCGCGCGAGCCTCGTCGCCCGGCACCAGGAAGCAGCCCTCGACGTCGAACCGCGGATCGAGCAGGCGCCGCAGGAGCGCGACCTCCGCGCTCTGCGCCGCCTGCACCTCCTCGAGCGTCCACCCCACCACCGCGCGCGGCACCGCCCGCGCGGCGTCGCGGTCGATGAGCTCGACCGAGACGTTGTGGAAGCCCAGCGCCGCGCGGATGCCGTCGCAGACCTCCTGCATGATCGCGTCGATCGAGAGCGTCTCGGTGAGGCGCGCCGACACGCGCAGCAGGTGCTCGAGCGCCGTGCGATGGCGCGCGGCGTCGGCCGTGGCCTGCGCGTCCTGCACCGCCTGGGCGGCGTGCGCGGCCAGCGCCGCCAGCACGGCGAGGTCGTCGTCGGACGGGCGCCGGCCCGAGAGGGGCTCGTCGACGGACATGATCCCGAGCAGGTGGCCGTCGTTGTGACGCAGGGGGACGAAGAGCGCGTCCTCGGGATGCCAGGCGTCGGGCGCGTCGAGCACCTCGAGGTCGGGGATGAACGAGAGCGTGGTGTCCGCCGACCAGTCGAACTCGTCCCATGGCAGGAAGTAGCAGCCGTGGCGCTCGAAGGTGGGGTTGAAGAGCGGCGCCCACTCTTCCCAGGTGCGCTCCGCGCCGAGCAGTGTCTGGCGGCCCTCCTCGGAGCCGTGCACGGTCTCGACGCGGAAGTCGTCCCACGCCGCGCGGTAGACCGAGATGACGACGGTGCGATAGCCCATCGCCTCGCTGACCTCCGCGGCGATGGCAGGCAGCAGCGCCTCGAGCTCCTGCTCGCTGCGAACGAGCCGGGTGACCTCGAGCAGGCCTGTGAGCCGCGCGACGTCGTCGACGCGGTGATCCGCTGGAACCATCGCCTGTTGTGATCGGCCGCCACCTGTCTGGCCTGAACCACCGTTCAACGCATCTCGGAGGGTCGCTAGCGTTGTGTCCGTTGGCCGACCAGCCCGCACGCCCCGAAGGCATCGCAGGTTCCCCGCACGCCGGGCCCTTTCCCGTGGGCGCCTACGCGGCGAAGCTCCGTGACGAGCTGCGTAAACGCGCGCGCGTGCAGCTGTTCGGCGAGGTCTTCGGCCTGCGCGCCGGGCGGGCGCGGGTCTGGTTCGAGCTGCGCGACGCCGAGGGCGCGGTCCCGTGCGCGATGTGGCGCGACGCGTTCGAGGAGCTCGGCCTGCCGGCCGGGGCGCTGTCCGACGGCGCGCAGGTCGTGGTCGCCGGCGGGCCCGACTACTACCCCGGCTCGCGCACCGCATCGCCGGCGTTCTCGTTCGGCGTCAGCGGCTTGCGCCTCGCCGGCGAGGGCGATCTGCTCGCTCAGCTCGAGGTGCTGCGCAAGACGCTCGCCGCCGAGGGCCTGTTCGAGCCGCAGAAGCGCCTGCGCCGGCCGGTCCTGCCGCGCTGCATCGGCGTGGTGACCGGCGAGGGCGGCAAGGCCCGCGACGACGTGCTCGCCGGGCTGCGCCGCCGCGGCTGGGCGGGCCGCCTGGTCTGGGGCTTCGCGCCGGTGCAGGACCGCCACGCCGCGCCGGCGATCACCCGCGCGCTGCAGGATCTCGCCGCGGTGCAGGAGGTCGAGGTGGTCGTCGTCGCCCGCGGCGGCGGCTCGCTGGCCGACCTCTTCGCCTTCTGCGACGAGACGCTGTGCCGGACGGTCGCGCTGCTGCGCGTGCCGGTCATCGCCTCGGTCGGCCACCACTCCGATCGCACGCTGATCGACGACGTCGCGGCCGTGAGCTGCTCGACCCCGACGCACGCCGCCGAGACCGCTGTGCCGCTGCACTGCGGCGAGGCGCGCGCGGCGCTGCGCAGCGGCGCCGATCGCCTGTCGGTCCACGCGCGGCGCGCGGTGCTCGATCGCGCCCGCCACCTGGCCCACCTCTCGCGGGCGCCCGGCGAGCACGTCGCGCGCGAGCGCACCCGCCTCCACCAGAAGCTGCGCGAGGTGCGGGCCAGCGCCACCCGGCGCCTTCGCGACGAGCGCATCGCGACCGCGACCCGCGCCCGCGCGCTCGCGCGGCGCGCGACGGCGGCCGCGGGCCCCGAGCTCGCGGCGCGGCGCACCGCGCTGGACGGCTTCACGCTGGCGCTGGCCGCGCACGACCCCGAGCGCGTCGTCGAGCGCGGCTACGCGGTCGTCGACGACCGCCAGGGCAACGTCCTCACCACCGCCGAGGCCGCGCGCCGGGCGCGCGCGGTGCGCCTGTTCTTCGCCGACGCCGCCGTGGATGCGACGATCGAGGACGATGGCTGACGACCAGCAGCCGCAGTCCTACGAGGCGGCCACCGCGCGCCTGGAGGCGATCATCAAGCGCCTGGACTCCGGCGAGGCCGGCCTGCGCGAGACCCTCGACCTCGTCCGCGAGGGCCGCGGCCTCGTCGAGTTCTGCGCGGGCGAGCTGGAGGCGGTCGGCAAGGGCCTGGAGGAGCTGCGCCTCGAGGAGCTCGTGGCGCGGCTCGAGCAGTGAGCCTCTTCGAGGAGCGCCTCGCCGCGCTCCCGCTGCGGCCGCTTTGCCAACACCGAACCATCTCGTGGGCCCGGCCTTGCCCGAACCTGGGAGTTGGCTGGGTGGTTGCTTGGGATGGTGCTCGGCATGAGAACCGCAATCACCATCGCAGCTGCAACAGCCGCCCTCGCCGGAGGCGTGACCGCCGGCGCCGGGGCCGCCGCACCCGTCCACGCACCCGCGAAGGCCGCGGCCACGCGCCACGTCGAGGGCCGCGTCACCGCGATCAACCGCTCGGCGCGCACCTTCACCGTCCGCGACGCGCAGCGCGGGACGCTGACCGTCAAGGTCACCCGCAGCACGAAGTTCGAGCGCGTCTCGTTCACGTCGCTGCGCACGGGCCAGATCGTCGACGTCCGCGCCAAGCGCGTCGCCGGCGCCTGGAACGCCACCAAGGTCGAGCGCGGCAGCGCCGTCGGCCGCAACCACGACGCCGGCGGCCGCCACGGCGGCGGCAACGACGACCCGGCCGGCCACCACTAGCGTGCGCGTCCTGTTCCTCGCCGCCGCCGCGACCGCCGTCCTCGCAGGGGGCGCGGTCGCGGCGCTGGCCATCAGCGACCACTCGCTGGCCCTCGCGACCTCGACCACGTCGGCGTCGCCGGCAGTCGCGCCCGCCACAACCACCAGCACGACCGACGACACGACCACCACGACCCGCCGCGAGGATCGTGCCGATGAGCGCCGCCGCGAGCACCGCGCCGGCGAGCGTCGCGGCGACGATCGCCGCGGCGAGCGCCACCACGGTGGCCGCGACGCCGGCGGCGCCCACGGCGGCAACAGCGGCCCCGGGGGCGGCGACCACGGCGGCCATGGCCGCGACCACCCCGAGGACGACTGATCCTCATCGCGCAGCGCCCTCCTACGATGAGGGCATGGACGTCCAGCCCCGGCTCGTCCTGCTCGTCGAGGACGAGGAGGCGATCACGGCCCCGCTCACGGAGGCCCTCGAACGCGAGGGCTTCCGTGCTGCGATCGCCGGCTCGCTCGCCGAGGGGCTGCAGGCGGCGCGCGGCAGTCGCCCCGACATCGTGCTGCTCGACGTCATGCTGCCCGACGGCTCGGGGTTCGAGCTGCTGCGCGAGCTGCGCGCCGACGGGCGCACGCCGGTGATCATGCTCACCGCGCGCGGCGACGAGCCCGATCGCGTCCTCGGCCTCGAGCTGGGCGCCGACGACTACGTCGTCAAGCCCTTCAGCGCCCGCGAGCTCGTCGCGAGGATCCGCGCCGTCCTGCGCCGGACCAGCGCGGTCGCCGCCCCGGCCTCCCCCGGGCGCCTGCAGATCGGCGGCGTCGACCTCGACGCCGCGGCGCGCACGGCGAGGCTCGATGGCGAGCCGCTCGAGCTCACGCGCAAGGAGTTCGACCTGCTGGCGCTGCTCATGAGCCAGGCCGGCACCGTCGTCAGCCGCGAGCGCCTGATCGACGAGGTCTGGGACGTCAACTGGTTCGGCTCGACCAAGACGCTCGACGTGCACGTGAGCGGGCTGCGCAAGAAGCTCGGCGACGACCCGGCCGCCCCGCGCTACCTGCACACCGTGCGCGGCGTGGGGTTCCGGTTCGCGGGATCCGATGCGACATGAGCCTGCGGCTGCGCCTCGTCTTCGCCTTCGGCTACGTGCTCCTGTTTGCGATCATCGCGCTCGAGGTCCCGCTGACCCTGAACTTCTCGCGGCGCGTCGACAGCGAGATCAAGGCCGAGGCGAGCGCCGGCGCCCAGGGCGTCGCGGCGGCGGCCTCGGGACAGCTGAACGACCGCCCGACGCTCACAGCGCTCGCGCGCGAACAGGGCCGGCGCCTCGGCGGGCGCGTGATCGTCGTCGACGCCCGCGGCCGCGTGCTCGTCGACTCCGACAGCGCGGCGGCGCCCGGCTCGCCCTACGCCAGCCGGCCCGAGATCGCGCGAGCGCTGCGCGGCGTCCCCGCGCAGGGCACGCGCCACAGCGACTCCCTCAACGCCGACCTGCTCTACACCGCCGTTCCCGTCGTCGACTCCGGCCGCGCGACCGGCGCCGTGCGCCTGACGCAGAGCGTCAAGGCGGTCCACGACGAGGTGCGCCGCGACGTGCTCGCGCTGCTCGCCCTCGGCGCCGCCGTGCTCGCGCTCGGCCTGGGCCTGGCCTGGGCGATCGCCGGCTCGCTCTCGCGCCCGCTGCGCGGCCTCGCCCGCACCGCCCGGCGCATCGCGGCCGGCGACCTGCACGCACGCGCCACGCCGACCGGCTCGACCGAGCAGGTCGAGGTCGCCAACGCCTTCAACGACATGACCGAGCGGCTCGTGCGCGCCCTCGACGCCCAGCGCGACTTCGTCGCCAACGCGTCGCACCAGCTGCGCACGCCGCTGACGGGGCTGCGCCTGCGCCTGGAGTCCGCCAGCCTGCGCGCAGAGGACCCCGACCTGCGCCGCGACCTCGTGGCGGGCGAGCTCGAGACCGAGCGCCTGGCCAAGCTCCTGTCCAACCTGCTGCGCCTGGCCCAGGAGGGCCAGCCGCCGTCGACCGCGACGTCGATCGCGCTCGCCGGGGTGGCCGAGCGCGCGGCCGAGCGCTGGCGCGACCAGGCCGAGCGCGACGGCCACGCGATCGAGCTGGGCGGCGAGGGCACGCCGCACGTACACGCCTCGACGGGCGATCTCGACACGATCGTCGACAACCTCGTCGAGAACGCGCTCAACTACAGCGCCGCGGACACCGCGATCCGGATCGAGTGGGGCGTCGACGCCGACCAGGCGTTCATCGCGGTCCTCGACCACGGCCGCGGCATCGACGACGACGAGGCCGAGCGGATCTTCGATCGCTTCTATCGCGGCAGCGCGAGCCGCGGCGCCGACGGCGGCGTCCCCGGCACCGGCCTGGGCCTGGCCATCGTCGAGGCGCTCGCGCGCCGCTGGGGAGCGCAGGCCACCCTGACCAACCGCCCCGAGGGCGGCGCGCGCGCCGAGCTGCGCTTCCCGGCCGTGCCCGCGCCCGCCCCGACGCCGACGGTGGCGCGATGACGCTGCGGACCGTCGCCCTGGGCATCGTCGGGCTCGCCCTCGCGGTCGCCGTCGGCCTCGCCGCCAACGCCATCTCGCGCGACTCGATCGGCCTGGCGCCCACCCCGGCGGGCTCGCGCGTGCCGCTCGCGCCGGCCAAGACGACCTCGACGGCGACGCCGAAGCCCAAGCCGAAGGCCAAGCGCCCCGCGCGCAAGACGCCCACGACGAGCACGCCGACCACGAGCACGCCGACGATCACGACGCCTCCGACCACCACGTCGGGCGGCGACGACCACTCCGGCCGCGGCGGCGGGGGCGACGGCAACTCCGGCAAGGGCCGCGGCGGCGGCGACGACTGAGGCTCAGGCCGCGGCCGCGGCCACCTACGCCAGCGCGGCCAGCAGCGGGTCGGCCAGCTCGGGCGGGTCGACGACCTCCAGCGCGACCGCGTCGCAGCCGACCCACTCGGCGGCCTCGCGCAGCGCCTCGGCCATCGCGCCGACCGCCCCGGGCTCGCAGGACAGGCGCTTGGCGACGAGCGTCGAGCCGTCGCGCCCGGGATCGACGCGTCCGCGCAGCCGCCCACCGGCGAGCAGCGGCATCGCGAAGTAGCCGTGGACGCGCTTGGGCGCCGGCACGTAGGCCTCGAGGCGGTGCTGGAAGCCGAACACCCGCTGCGTGCGCGCGCGGTCCCACACGAGCGAGTCGAACGGCGACAGCAACGTCGTGCGGTGCCGCCCGCGGGCGCCGAGCGCCACCAGCGCCTCGGGGTCGGCCCACACCGGCCCGCGCCAGCCGGGAACGGCGACCTCGACGAGCCCGGTGTCGCGCACCACGCCCGCGACCTGGTCGGTCCTGAGCCGGTGGTAGTCGGCGAGGTCCTTGACCGTGCCCACCCCGAGCGCGCGCCCGGCCTGGCCGACGAGCCGCCGCAGGCAGGTCTCGTCGTCGGGGTCGTCGGCGAGCAGCTCGGGCGCGAGCGCGCGCTCGGGCAGGTCGTACACGCGCTTCCAGGCGCGCCGGCGCGTGCAGATGACCTCCCCGATGTCGAGCAGCCATTCGACCGCGATCTTGGCGTCCGACCAGTCCCACCAGTCGGCGCCGCGGCGGCCGCCGCCGAGGTCGCTGACGGTCATCGGCCCGTTGGCGCGCAGCGCCTCGAGCACGCGATCGCACGCCTCCTGGCCGACCTTGTGCCAGCGCTGGCCGCGGGCGCGGAACGCCCGGCGCCTGAACGCGAACATCGGCCACTCCTCGACCGGGAGCACGCAGGCGGCGTGCGACCAGTACTCGAACGCGGCGCCGTTCCAGTAGGCGCGCTCGACGCGCTCGCGCGCGACCGTCCCGAGGCGCGCGTAGGCGACCAGCTCGTGCGAGCGCGCGAGGACCGAGATCGTGTCGAGCTGCACCGCCCCGAGCCGGCGCAGCATCGCCGCGGGGCCGCCTCGCCGGCCGTCGGCGCCGAGGAGGCCCTGCGCGCGCAGCGCCAGCCGGCGCGCCTCGTCGAGCGAAAGCTGCGTCAGACCCGCTGGATCAGCGTCGCGGTGCCCAGGCCACCGCCGCAGCACATCGTCACGAGGCCGATCTCCTTGTCCTCGTCCTCGAGCTCGTGCAGCAGCGTCGTCAGCAGCCGCGCGCCGGTCGAGCCGAGCGGGTGCCCGATCGCCATCGCGCCGCCGCGCGGGTTCACGCGGTCCATGTCGGGGCCGTGCTCGCGCGCCCACGCGGCCACGACCGGCGCGAAGGCCTCGTTGATCTCGATGAAGTCGATGTCGCCGATCGTCATCGCGTTGCGGCGCAGGATCTTCTCGGTGGCCGGGATCGGGCCCTCGAGCATCTTGACCGGGTCGCAGCCGACCGTCGTCTGGTCGACGATCCGCGCCCGCGCGCGCAGGCCGAGCGCGTCGGCCTTCTCGCGCGACATGAGCAGGATCGCGGCGGCGCCGTCGGAGATCTGCGACGAGTTGCCGGCCGTGATCCGCCCGTCCTCCTTGAAGACCGGCTTCAGCGAGGCCAGCGCCTCCAGCGAGGTGTCGGGCCGGATGCCCTGGTCGCTGACGAACGTGTCGCCGTTGACCTGGAAGGCCACGATCTCGCGCTCGAACTTGCCCTCGTCGGTCGCCTTGGCGGCGAGCTGGTGGGAGCGCAGCGCGAGCTCGTCGAGCTCGGAGCGCGGGATCTCCCACTGCTCGGCGATCATCTCGGCCCCGAGGCCCTGCCCGACGATGTCGTGCTTCTCCATCAGCTTGGCCGTGAAGGCGCCGCCGAACTCCTGCTGCGTCTTCATCCCCGCCGCGAAGGGCAGGTGGCCCATGTGCTCGACCCCCGAGCCGACGACGACGTCGTGGATGCCCGCGGCGATCAAGGCCGCACCGAAGTTCACGGCCTGCTGGGCCGAGCCGCACTGGCGATCGACCGTCGTGGCGGCGGCCTCGATTGGCAGGCCCTCCTGCAGCCAAGCGTTGCGCGCGACGTTGAACGCCTGCTCGCCGAACTGCTGCACGCAGCCGGCGATGACGTCCTCGACCTCGGCGGGGTCGACGCCCGCGCGGTCGAGGACCTCGGTGTAGCACTTGCCGAGCAGGTCGGCGGGGTGAGTGTCCTTGTAGTAGCCCTTCTCCACGTGCCCGCGCCCGACCGGGGTGCGGACGGCCTCGACGATCACCACTTCACGACCTTGCTGACCACTCATCGGTGCATGTGCCTTTCGGTTGGCGCAACGTACCCGCAGTGCCGTACATTACTTGTCATTGACTGTCCAGTCAGCCAGGGAGCGATCTCACGGTGCGTGAACGACTCGGGATAGCCGGAAGCGGCGCGATCGCCTGCGGGTTGGCGGCCTCGGCGGCACGCCACGGCGAGGTCATCCTGTGGGCGCGATCGGATGGCTCTGCGCGCCGCGCGCGCGGCAGGGTGGAGAAGATCTGCGGCAATTTCAGCGGCGAGATCCACGCCGGCCACGTGCGCGTGGAGACCGATCTGGCCGCGCTCGCCGAGGCGACCGCGGTCGTCGAGGCCGTCAGCGAGGACGAGGACGTCAAGGCCGGCGTGCTCGCCGACCTCGGCGAGATCGCCGGCGGCGACGCGCTGCTGGCGAGCACCACCTCGTCGCTGTCGATCGAGCGCCTCGCGCGCGCCTCGGGCGCGTCGGAGCGCTTCGTCGGCCTGCACGTCTTCAACCCGGTCCCGAAGATGAAGCTCGTCGAGCTCGTCTTCCCGCGCGCGGCGAGCGAGAGCACGCGCGAGCGCGCCCGCGCGCTGTGCAAGGCGCTGGGCAAGACCGCCGTCGAGGTGCCCGACGTGCCCGGCTTCGTGGTCAACCGCCTGCTGTTCCCCTTCCTCTTCAGCGCCGTCGCCCTGCAGGACGAGACCGGGATGAGCGCCGAGGACATCGACCTGTGCATGACGCTCGGCGCCGCGCACCCGATGGGGCCGCTCGCGCTGCTGGATTACGTCGGCCTCGACGTCTCGGTGGCGATCGGCGATGCCATCGGCGCCGACGTCCCGCCGCGCCTGCGCGAGCTCGTCGCGGAAGGGGCCTTGGGGCGCAAGAGCGGCCGCGGTCTGTACAACCACGCCTAATGAAGGTCTATCGCATCCCGTACTCCACCAACGTGGAGCGGGTCGCCCTCGCCCTCGCCCACAAGTCGATCCCGGTCGACTGGGTCGACGTCGACCCCGACGACCGCTCGCCGGTCGTCGAGCTGTCCGGCCAGGATCTCGTCCCGGTGCTCGAGGCCGATCACGGCGAGGTGGTCGCCGACTCGATGCGGATCGTCGCCTGGCTGGAGAAGCGCCGGCCCGATCCGCCGCTATGGCCGGCCCATCGGGGACGCCACGCGGAGGTCGACATCTTCATCGAGTGGTTCAACCGCGTCTGGAAGGTCCCGCCGAATGCGATGGCGGCCGAGCTCGCCGAGGACCAGCCCGACGAGCACCTGCTGGACGACCTCAGCGACGAGCTGCGCGGCTGGCTGCACCTGTTCGAGGACATGCTCGACGGCCGCGACTGGCTGATGGGCGAGGCCTTCGGCGCCGGCGACATCTGCGCCTTCCCGTTCCTGAAGTACGGGGTCCTGGACCTGCGGCCGGACGACACCGACCCGTTCCACCACGTGCTCGCCGAGCACCTGCCGATCAAGGGCGCGTTCCCGGCGCTCGAGGCCTGGGTGCACCGCGTCGACGCGCTGCCGCGCGCTTGAAGCAATCCTTTACCCACCTTTAGGGCACGTTGAGGAACCGTGCCGATACTGCCGGTGCGAACGTACCTCGCAAGTGCACCTCCTCCCAGAAGCAGACGAGCGGCCCGCGTAAGCGGGCCGCTCGTTGTCTGTGGACAGACGGCGATCCGCAGAACGACGAACGGCCCACGCGAAAGCGCGGGCCGTTCGTTGTATGCGTGCGGGTGGACCCACCCTGATCCACCTTTTGCCGGCCAGCCCCTCCGTCCCACGAGAGGGGCTGACCTGATTGTTGACGCCTCCCGCGGCGTCAGCAGCATTCAACGCAGCCGCCGCGAAGAACTTGCGGCGTTTACTGCGCGGGTGTTGTCGAGCGCCGATCGCGGATGCGAACGGCCTCGATGCGGTTCTCGCGAACCGACTCGACGCGGATCGAGTAGCCGTCGGCGGTGACGGTGTCGCCGCGCTTGGGCAGGCGCCCGAGCTCGGCGAAGACGAAGCCGCCGACCGAGTTGTAGGCGTCCGTGTCGACCGGCAGCTGCAGCCCGTAGTCGAGCAGGTCGGTCACCGCGACGTGGCCGCGCACGAACCAGTCGCCGTTGGCCAGGCGGCGGATCTCGCCGCCGGCCGGATCGGTCTCGTCGTCGATCTCGCCGACGACCTCCTCGACGATGTCCTCGACGCTGACGATGCCCGCGACGCGGCCGTATTCGTCGATGACGACGGCCAGCGAGGAGCGGGCGCGCTGAAGGTCGGCGAGCAGGTCGTCGAGCGGCTTGGTCTCGGGCACGATGAGCGCGTCCTTGACAAGGCCCTGGATCGACGCGTTCGGTCCCTCGGCCATGAGCTGGCGCGCGAGGGAGCTGACGTGCACGGTCCCGCGCACGCGATCCTGGTTCTCGTCCTCGGTGACGAGCAGGCGCGTGTGGCCCGAGGAGATGCAGCGCCGCAGCGCGGTCTCGACGTCCTCGGAGATGTCGACGGTCACGACGGCCGGGGTCGGCGTCATCACCTGGCGCGCCTCCTGCTCGTGCAGGTGGAAGACGCCTTGCAGCATCCCCGCCTCGCCGGGGTCGAGGTGCCCGCCGGTCTGCGCCCGCGCGATCAGAAAGCGCAGCTCGCTCGGGCTCTGGCCCTCCTCGAACTCGGCCTCGGGATCGATGCGCAGCCGCCGCAGGATCCAGTTCGACGCGCCGTTGAGCGCCGCGATGAACGGGCGCATCAGGCTGTTGAACCAGTCGAGCGGGCGCGCGACGCGCACCGCGATGCGCTCGGGGTGGACGATCGCGTAGATCTTCGGCACCTGCTCGCCGGCGGTGATGTGCAGCGACGTCGCGATCGCGTAGGCGATCGCGATCGAGAGCGCCGCCGCCACGCCGTGCGACAGCCCGCCGAAGATTGGCTCGATGAGCTCGGCGAGCGCCGGCTCGCCCAGGAAGCCGATGCCCAGCGAGGCCAGCGTGATGCCGAACTGGCAGGCCGAGAGGTACTCGCTCAGGTCGTCGACCTGCTTGAGGACGCGGCGATAGCGGGTGTCCTCGCGAGCCAGCTCGACCAGGCGCGCGCGGCGCGAGCGCACGAGCGCGAACTCGCCCGCCACGAAGAAGCCGTTGAGGAGCACCAACAGCAGCAGTGCGACCAGCAGCAGCGCCGTCATCGCGGGGCGGCGTGTAAGCCGCTACTTCGAGGGAGGTCGTCGGGCACGAGCCGGATCTGCCTGCGGAGGCTAGCAGCGAGCCCGGGGGTGCCATGCTGTTCCTCCGTATGCGGATCGTCAGCCTCGTGCCCCACGCTACCGAGTTGCTGTTCGCGCTCGGCCTCGGCGACGACGTCGTCGGGGTGACGCACGAGTGCGACTTTCCCGAAGCGGCGCGCTCGCTACCCCACATCACGCGCGACCGGCTGCCGGCCGGCCTGTCCGCGGACGAGATCGACGCGGCGGTGCGCGAGTACACCGAGCGCGGCGAGGCGATCTACGAGCTCGACGCCGAGCGCCTGTCCGATCTCGAGCCCGACCTCATCGTCACCCAGGCGCTGTGCCCGGTGTGCGCGGTCAGCTACGACGACGTCCGCGCGGTGGCCAGCACGATCGCCACGCAGCCGCACGTCGTCGCGCTGGACCCGCACACGCTGGGCGAGTCGTTCGGCGACGTGCGCACGATCGCCCAGCTCACCGACACGCGCGACGCGGCGCTCGAGCTCATCGCCCGCCAGCGCGCCCGCGTCGACGCCGTGCGCGTGGCCGTCCGCGGCGCCGAGCGCGTCCCCGTGGCGGCGATCGAGTGGCTGGACCCCGTCTTCGTCGCCGGGCACTGGACGCCGCAGATCGTCGAGCTGGCGGGCGGCATCGACGTGCTCGGCTTCGCCGGCGAGCACTCCGAGCAGACCACGTGGGAGACCGTCGCCGCCGCGGGGCCGCGCGTCGTGGTGTGCATGCCGTGCGGCTACGACGCCGAGCGCTCGCTCGCCGAGGCCTTCGCGCACCTCGATGCGCTGCGCGGCCTGGGCGCCGAGCGCGTCGTCGCCGTCGACGCCGCCGCGTACTTCTCGCGTCCGGGCCCGCGGCTCGTGGACGGCCTCGAGCTGATGGCCCACATCCTGCATCCCGACCTCGTGCCCGAAGCCCCTGGCGCGGTGCTCGAGGTCGAGGTCTGAGCGCGCGGACTCGTCGAGCGTCTAGCCGGCCGCCGACAGAGCCCCGAGCACGGCGATGAGCGACAGCAGCAGGCACGCGACGTAGGCCAGCCACGGCATCCGCTGGCGATCGGCGACGTCGAACGCAGCGCCGACGAGCACGCCACCGATGAGACCGCCGATGTGCCCGCCGACGGAGACGTGGCTGATCACGAACGACAGGACCAGGTTGAAGACGATCAGCAGGCCGATGTCGGTCTTGAACGGGTTGATCCCGCGCGATCGCAGCTCGACGGCGGCGGCCCCCATCAGCCCGAACACGGCACCCGAGGCGCCGACGGTCGGCGCGTTGGGATCGACGAGGAGCGCGCCGAACGACCCGCACAGCAGGGCCGTGAAGTAGAGCGCTGCGAAGCGTCCCGACCCCAGCGTGGGCTCGAGCATGTTCCCGAGGATCCACAGCAGGTACATGTTGAAGAGGATGTGGATCGGCCCGGCGTGCAGGAAGCCGGAGGTGACCAGCCGCCAGTAGTCGTGGCCGAAGTGGATCGCCGGGCCGAACAGCAGCAGGTCGTTCCACAGCTTGCCCGACCCGCCGCTGAAGCCGTTGGTCCCCAGGAAGACGACGGCGCAGGCGATGATGATCGCGACGGTGACCCGCGGCTCGCTGCGCGTCGAGCTCAGCGTCTGGACCTTCGTGCGCTGCCTGGCGCACTCGGGGCAGCGCATCCCGACCGGCGTTGGCGTCATGCAGTCCGGGCAGATCGGCCTGCCGCACGAGGAGCAGGACACGCCCGTCTCGCGCGACGGGTGGCGGTAGCAGGTCGCCATGCTGGGCGCCGGACGCTATCAACAGGTACGTCGGGTTCCGGTCAGGCCATCGCCGCGGCGGCGATCGGGGCGCTCGTCGGCTGGTCGGACCCGCCGCCGGGCTCGACGCTGACCATCACCTGGTCGACGTCCTTCATCGACTCGGGGATGGCGAAGGTCGCGCTGCCGTTCCCCGGCACCCTGAAGAGCCCGGCGGACTGCGGGGCGCTCTTGCCCCGCACGAGCCACACCTGGTAGACGCGATCGCCGCCCGCGGGCGGGAAGCCGCTGACCTTCAGGCGGCCGTCGTCGCCGGTGACGTCGAGCGACGCCCGGGCGGTGGGCGCGGAGGCGAGCGTCACCTTGGCCGGCACCGTGCGCGTGTCGTCGCCGCCGGCGGTGAGCAGCGCGCCGCCCGCGACGCCGACGGCCAGCACCGCCGTCGCGAGGCCCGCGGCGGGCAGCGGGCGCAGCGAGAGCAGCCAGCGCCTGCGCTCGCGGCGCGGCGCCGGCGCTTGCGCAGGCTCCGGCTGGTCGGCCCGCGCGCCGGCGGCGTTGAGCAGCTCGGCCTCGGCGCGGACCACGGCCATGATGCGGTCCTTCAGCTCGAGCGGCGGCGCGATCTGGTCGGTCGCCAGCGGCAGGGTGTCGACGGCGCTCTGCAGCTCGTCGATCTCGCGCTGGCAGTCGGTGCATGCGCTCAGGTGCGAGGTGAAGCGCTCGTACTCGTCGTCGGGCAGAGCGTGCAGGACGTAGGAGCCGACGTTGTCGCGGTGCGCGCACCCGGTCATGAGACCGCCTCCGCGAGGCCGCCGAGCTGGCCGCGCAGCTTCTCGAGGCCCAGCCGCATCCGGCCCTTCACGGTACCGATCGGCGTCTCGAGCATCTCGGCTATCTCGGAGTGCGTGAAGCCGCCGAAGTAGGCCAGCTCGATGACCTTGCACTGCTCGGGCGGCAGCGTCCCGAGGGCCTCGCGGACGTCGCGCGCCTCGTCGCGGCGGGCCGCCTCGACCTCGGTGCGCTCGCGCGCTTCGAAGCGCTCCTCGATGCCCTCGTCGCTGGCGCGCCGGCGGTCGTGGACCATCGAGCGGCGCAGCGCGTCGATCGCGCGGTTGTGGACGATGCCGAGCACCCACGTCCGCACCGATCCGCGGTTGCGGTCGTAGCGCGCGCCCGAGCGCCAGAGGCTGAGGAAGGCCTCCTGGACGACGTCCTCGGCGGTGTTGCGCTTTCCGGTCATGCGATAGGCCAGCGAGAAGGCGGCGGTGGCGTGACGCTCGTAGACGGTCTCGAAGGCCTGCGCGTCGCCGCGACGCACGAGCTGCATCAGGTCCTCGTCGGCGAGGTGCATCAGCGCCATCCTAAGGACGGCGTACGCAGCGGCGCAGAATTCGGATCAGAATCGATCGACGAGGCGCTTGACCTCGTCGGCGGCGGCCTTGACGGTCCGCTCGGCCAGCTCGAGGCCCTGTACGTGCTTGCGCTGCTTGCGGTGCTGGGTGCGGACGCGCAGGATGACCAGGCCGGCGCCCGCGGCGGTTCCGATCGCCGCGGCGGCCACCGGGCGCACCCAGTTGCGCGGGTCGCGCATCGCGCTGAGCTCCCACGAATCGAGCTCCTCGGCGGCGAGGTCGGTGAGCTCCTGCAGGGTGCTCTCGAGGCGGACCGACAGGCTCTCCGGGGGCTCCACCGGCCGGAAGGCCTGCCTCAGCAGCCCCTCGATGTCAGCGGTGATCGGATCGCTCATGTCAGCTCACACCTCCCCGTGCGGCGACGATCTCCTCCAACTGCTTGATCGCACGGTGGATGAGTACCTTGGTCGCGCCATCGGTACGCCCCATTGCCCGCGCGATCTCGCGATTGTCCATCCCAAGCGCGAAGCGCATGATGAGCGCCTCGCGGCGATCGTCCGGCAGCTCCCTGACGCCGTCGAGGATCCGCGCAAGCTCGTCGCGCCCCTCGACCAGGTCCTCGGTCGTGTGCATCGCGCTCAGCGTGCCCGTGTCCTCGATCGGCGTCTGCGGCTTGCGGGCGCGATCGCGGTACAGGTTCGCCGCCAGGTTGTGGGCGATGCGGATCAGCCACGGGCGCAGCGGCCGGCCATCCGACTCGCGCAGCGCTCGCTCGTAGTGCCGGTAGGCCTGCAGGAAGGTCTGCTCGGTCAGGTCCTCGGCGTCGTGGTGGTTGCCCACCCGGTAGTACGAGTAGGAGTAGACGTCGCGCAAGTGGGCCCGATAGAGGTCCGAGAACTCCTGGTCGAGCTGGGCCTTGTCCACGCACGGCAGCGTACTCAGGCGGCTCGCGTGCGGGTCGGCTTCATCACGGTCGCGGCCCAGCGCTCGGGCTCGACGAGTCCGGCGACGACGTCGGCCAGGCCCGTCACCGCGGGCGCCTCGGCGCCGTCCTCGCGCATGGCGGCGGCGAGCAGCGGCAGCGCGTCGAGCGCCTCGGCGGTGACGCGCTCGGCGGGACCGTCGGCGAAGACCGAGGCGACGACGTCGCCGGCGCCGGCGAGGCCGGCGAACGTCCCGGCGTGCCCGCCGTGGCGGCGCGCGTAGGCGTCGACCTCGGCAAGGACCTTGCCGGCGGCGGCGCCGGCAGCGTTCGGCCCCGACGCGGCGGCCGCGCTGGCCGCGACGATCGCGGCGTGCCGCGCGGCGCCGGCGAGCTCGACCCCGGTCACGTCGGTGCTGCGCTGGATGTCGAAGCGCGCGGCGGTCAGGGCGTCGCCGAGCTGGGCGAGGAAGGCCGGGTCGGTCGAGGCGACGACGAGCGACGCGCCGTGGGCGAGCGCGTCGGCCGCGTCGCCGGGGCCGCCGAGGCAGGCCACGGCGTGCGCCTCGGTGCGCTCGGCGACGTATGCGGTGGGAAGCGTGCCGAGCGGCGGCACGAGCCCCTTGGAGAGCACGAGCACGCCGGCGCGCGCGGGGATCGTCGGCCCGTGCGCGGCGACGAGGCCCGGCAGGTCGCGAGCGTGGACGGCCAGGCAGACGAGGTCGTGGTGGGCGAGCTCGAGGTCGGCAGCGCCCTGCACGGCGACCTTGTCGGGCAGCTCGACGCCGGGCAGGTAGCGGTCGTTGACGCGCGTCTGCGCGAGGGCGCTTGCCTGCTTGGCGGTGCGGGTGCCGAGGTCGACCTCGAGGCCCGCACGTGCCAGGGCGATGGCGAGCGTCGTGCCCCAGGCGCCCGCGCCGATGACGGCGGCGCGGCGCACGCGCGGCGTGCCGCCCAGCCACTCCCACTGAAGCTCGACGCACGGCCAGATGCGATCGGTGACGGCGCCCGCGAGGGCCCCACTCGGCTTGTCGACCTGCGGGAAGGTCAGCGGCGCGCCGGCGCGGATGCGGACCTTGTGGGGCCGGAAGCGCCAGCCGTTGCGCACCGCCTCGGTGCCGATCACCGCGACGGGCACGACCGGCACGCCGGTTTCGAGCGCCAGGCGCCCGACGCCGCGCTTGGGCCGCCCCAGCGCGCCCGGGCGGGTGCGGGTGCCCTCGGGGAAGATCAGGACGCCGTGGCCGCGCTGGAGGATCGCCTTCGTGGTGGCCATCGCATCCTGGTCGGAGGCGCCGCGATCGATCGGGTAGGCGCCCAGCGCGCTCAGGAGCCAGGCCACCGGGCGGTTGATGAAGGCCTCCTTCTTCGTCATGAAGTAGATCGGCCTGCGCGCCATGAGCGCGATCACGAACGGGTCCAGGAACGAGCGGTGGTTGGACGCGATGATGAAGCCGCCCTGCTCGGGGATGTGCTCGCGTCCGATGCGGCTCAGGCGGAAGTAGATGTGCGCCGACGGCTGCACGATCGCGCGCAACAGCCAGTACACGATCGGGTTCACGCCGCGACCGCGCGCACGGTCCAGCAGGGCCTCGCGATCCATGCGATCGATACGCCCATCCGGTGGGCACGGTTACAGTTCGCCGATGCCGATCGATCGCGCACGGACCGCACGCGGCGCCCTCGCCGGGGCCATCGCCGCAGGGACCTGGTCGGCCCAGTCGCCCCTCGACATGCGGGCATTCGGGTCCGCCTACTCGGACGAGGCGCTGCTGGGCAAGGCGGTGACCCGCGGCCCGGCGTGGCCCCTGGTCGGCGTCGGCCTGCACCTGCTTTACGGTGCATCGTTCGGTGCGGCGTACGCGAACCTCGCTCCCCGCCTGCCCCTGCCCTCCTGGGCCCGCGGCCCGGCGGTCGCGATGGTCGAGCACCTCTCGACCTGGCCGATGACCGTCGCCGTCGACCGCGTCCACCCCGCGCGCGACGAGCTCCCGGCGCTGTGGGGCAGCACCCGCGCCTTCGCCCAGGCCACCTGGCGCCACCTCCTGTTCGGCGTCGTGATGGGCGAGCTCGAGCGCCGCTTCAACGCCCAGGCCGACATCCGCGTGCCGCCGTACGAGCACGTGGTGTCGTCCAACGGGCACGGCGACATCGAGCACGCGGTGGGGGCGTCGGAGTCGTAGGGCGGTACGGCGGGAGCGCGCCCGCCCGCGCACTTGCTGACGCTGCGTCGACGCTCGATTCTGGAGGCCGCGCCGAAAGCCGGAGGTCGGATTCGAACCGACGGCCTGCCCCTTACAAGGGGGCCGCTCTGCCAACTGAGCTACTCCGGCAACTCGTAGTCGCTCGCCCAGCGTATCCGCCTCGCCTGGCCGTTGGCGGTCGGGGCAACCCGCAGTATGCCCACCTAAGTCGTCCGCGCTTGCGTGCGGTGCCGCGCGGCCAGGGCGATGAGGGTGGGTGGGCGCCGGCGTGCGTGTGCGAGCGACGCGCGGTTTGTGCCAGGACGAGCGCGCCCTTGCATCGCCGGGCGCGCGCCCGAGGCGTGCGCACGACGAACGACGAGAACATGCACGGCATGCGGGCAGCAGTCGTCGTTGGCCGGCGCCCGCAGTCGGAGTGTTGCCAAACGCGCGCGATTCGCGGCCGCGCGCGGGCGGTGTGGCCGTGGGCGACTGGCGCTTAGTGCGCGCTGTCCTGCCCAGGGGATGTCCTGCGCCCCCAGCCCAGGACGGCGCCGACGCGCCCGACGCGGGCGCCTGGCCGGGTCCTTCTCAGTGCACGCCGCGGCCCGCCCCAGTGCGCGAAACCTCACCACGAACAACGTCCCAGGAGCTACACCTACCGCTTGCGCACGAAGACGACGTTCGACCCGCCGGCCAAGTACGGATACGCGGCCTCCGCGAGACTCAGCGCGCGGAAGCGGTAGCGCGCGGTACCGGGCTGTTGGAAGCGGTAGGTCGCGTGAAAGCGTCCCTTTCGGCCGCTGCGCACGACGTTGAAGCGGACCCAGGAGCCGCGACTCGCGCGTGCCATGAGCACGATCTGCTTGCCACCGCGCGGCAACGGCGCGCCGAGCAGCCGGCCGTTGAAGCGGATCAGCTGCCCACGCCGCGCCGCGCGGGGATGGATCGTCAGCCTGAGACCGGCCCGCACTCGCAGCCGCACCGTTGCGGTCGCCGTTGGGATCGTGTCGTTGACGTGGCTGCGGTACCGGAACGTCACGTCCCGCGACGACACCCGCCTCGGCAGCACGAGGTACCACGACCCATCGTTCCGCGTCCGCGGCCCACCCCGCTTGCCGAGCTCGTGCGCGTTGTTCGCGGTCGTCTTGCTGACGACGTCGATCGCGGCGTTGGCGATCGGCGCACCGTCCTGAGTCCGCAACCGGCCACGGACGACGTGCGTTCGCCCGAACCGGCTCACGAGCCACGTGCGATGGCCGCGTTTCCCCCAGTGTGCGTTCAGGGTCGCCCGATCGCTCGCGCCATCTCCGTTGGCGGTCCCACGCAGGGCAGGATCCGAGCCAGGCCCGATGGCCCGACTCGCCGCAATCGTCCGTACTACAGGACCGAAGATCGGCGTGCGATTACCCGCCGCATCCTCCAGCAGCACCCGCATGGTGTGCTGGCCTTGGGGGAGCTTGGCCGTGTCGATGTCGAGCGAACCGTTGTCGATCCGGAGCGGGCAGGGCTCCGCGGCGGCGAACTCGTTCACTTCGGATCGCGGGCCGATATCGCGGCAGCTTCCGCTGGGATCGGCGAGCGGAAACGACGCCGCATCAGCGCCATCCGCCTCAACGACCGCGTCGAAGACTCCGCCTCCAACATCGGCGGCGTTCACGTTGAACCGCATGACCCCGGACCACGTCTGGGCATCCGTGCCGCTACCAAGGAGCCCGCCCGCCGGTGGAGACTCGTCTCGGACGTCGAAACGCGCAGTCAGCACCTGCAGGTAGAGCTCAGGATCACCCGCGGTCAAGCATTCGTCGAGACACGTGAACCGGATCTCAAACCGCTGCGCGGGACGCAGAGTGGCATGGAAGATCGGAGTCCCCAGGTATCCGTAGACCACCGACAACGGGCTGTTCTGTGAAAACAGCGTCTCCTGATCCGTCCCGACGAGCAGCTGAGCGGTGCCTGTTCCGTTGCTGGCGCTGAAGTTCACTTGCGCGTCCCACGTCGATGACACGCCGACGACTTCTGTTCCAGGAGCCGCCGTCCATTGCGCCGCGATGCTCTGTCCCGCCGACATGCGATTGCCGTTCCGGACCACGACGAAGACGCGATCCCCGATGACACAGCGATCATCGACGTTCACGCCCAGAGGTCCGGTCGAGGAGAGATCCCATCCGCTGGAGTGGTTTGGATCGGCGAGCGTCGGACCCAGCGCTCGCAGGGCGGAATCGGTGCACGTGTAGACGCTGAACTCGTTACCCGGCGCCGTCCCGCAGACAGCCAGCAGAGCCCCGGCCGCGACCGATGCCAGCGCCAGCGGTGTCCTCACCCTCGGCTCCTTTTGAAGACCACCATCCTGATGTCCATAGCCGGCTCGGCCGAATCCTCGCCCCCGCTCGCGTGCGCCGGCTTGCGGCCGGGGCAACTTGCGTCACGATGTCGTGTTCACAGGTCCGGCAAGCAGTCTAGGTAGGGAGGCAACGGTTGAAGACTCATCGGAGGGGCCGCGGGGCCCTGCTCGCAATCTCTGCGGTCGCGTTCGCGGCTGCCCTCGCTCCGGCCGCGTCCAGCGCAGCAGTGAGCGTCACGGTCACGGGAGACGATGGGACCCCCGTCGCGCTCGGCGGCACGCTCAACATCCGCAACATGAACCCCCAGCTCGGGGTCTCGTCGAGCGCAATGGCCGACCACTTCACGGTCTCGGTAGGCGGGCCGACCGGAACGAACGTCGCCGCGGGACCTCAGCTGCTTCAACGGTGCGACCTCCTCGCCGCTCCCAATGCCGCTCGACTACGTCGGAAACGGCGCGTACACGGTCACCGTCACGACGTTCCCACGGACACCAACTGCATCCGCCGGACCCGCCACCCAATCCCTCCCCTTCACCATCACCGCCTCCACCGCGATCACCCCGCCCGCCATCCCGCAGCTCACGCGCCAGCCGGGCACGACGATCGTCAACACGGTCACGTTGCCGATCGACCTCAACCCGGGGGCGCTCAGTACGGATGCGTTCGTGGAGCGCAACGTGCCGCCGAATCCGGATGGGTCGCTGCCCGGCGCGCCGGTGCAGATCTTCCCGGACACGACGACCAAGACGGTCCAGGTGCGGCTCGACCAGGGACCGGGGATCTACTACGTCGCGGCTCATGCGAAGGGCTACACGGGGACGATGAACCCGCAGTCGTTCGGGCCGTGGGCGACCCCGGCGCAGATCCGCGCGTTCGCGCCGTTCGACCTGCAGAAGTTCTCGTGGACGGACTCGCGGGGGCCGAGCTATCGGTTCTCGGCGGTGATCCGGGCGACGGGGGCGACGGGTCGCGTCAACATCGCGATCGGGCGCGGGTCGAAGGGCAAATACCGCTCGCTGGGGACGGCGAAGATCCGCAAGCACCGGTTCTCCAAGCGCTTCCGGCTGAGAAAGCTGGGCAAGTACCGGATCCGCTTCAAGTACAAGGGCAACACGACCGTCGCCGGCGGCTTCGAGATCCACAAGTTCGAGATCACCCGGCGGGTGGTGTTCCGCGGGGCCGTCGCGCGCGGCGCATCGCTCGGCGGCTAGCCGGGCGGGAACGTTGGCAAGGGGCGAGCGTCAGCGGCGCTCGCCCCGCCGCGGGACCTCGGCGATGGGCTTGAAGCGCAGGGCACTCCAGGTGTCGTCGATCGCGACCTGCGTAACGGCGTCAATCTGGTCGGTGACCGTGGCCCAGCCCTTGTCGCGGGTCATGTCGGTCTGCACGCCCGACGTCTTCTTCGGGTAGGCGATCCAGACAGTCGCGCCGGCCTGGGCGCCGGCCACGGCCTTCGGGCCGAAGCGAGCGAGCTCGCGCGTGTCGCGGACGAAGACGTGGACGGCGTCGGCCTTGGCCGGGTCGCCGCGCGTGACCACGACGGCGTCCTGCAGGGCATCGCCGTAGCCGTCCGGCGCGTTGACGACGAGCACCTTGTGCCCCGGCTTGACCACCAGCTTGCGGGTCAGCGAAGCAGCCATGCGCCGCAGGTTAGCGCCGCAAAGGCGCCTACCGGTGTGGTGGATGGCTCTCGGCCTGCGCGACGTCCAGCCGAATTGCCGAGCGCACGGAATATCTCGGCGACGACGGCCCTCTCTCCTCGTACAGGTGAAACGAGAGAAAGGTGGTGCCTTGTGATCGCTGAGCACTCATGGGCGCGGAGGATCGCCCTGACGGCGCTCGTCGCGTCCATCACCGCATCGGCTGTGGTCGCGTCTGCGGGCGCGGCGTCGCGCCCGAAGGCCTGCATCACGCGCTTCTACGTCGACAGCAGTGAGGACGTCAGCGCCGACGGCGACGAGCCCTACCTCAGGATCCGCACGAACTTCTGGCACGCCCCGGGCTCGATGGACGACGGCTCCAGGGCCACGGTCGACCGTACCGTGCACCTCGGCGACAAGGTCAGGGCCTACGACGAGGACTCGCCCGACCCCGACGACCTGATCGGCAGCGACGTGATCGAGCCGAGCCTGCTCGGCGGGACGCTGGTGTGGGAGAGCGGCCATGCCAGGTATCGGGGCGCCTGGAGGCGAGGCGCATGCTGAGGCCGGTGCGGATCGCAGGGATCGCAGTGCTCCTGGCGGCCTGCCTCGGATCGGGCCTGGCGACGACTGCCAGCGCGAGGAAGCCGCCGGCGTGCATCGACAGGCTCATCGTGGACAGGCAGGAGGACCTCATCGGTGGCGACTCCCCCTACCTGAGGGTCAACACCAAGTTCTGGGAGATGAACAGCGTCCGTGAGGGCCGCTGGCTGACGGTCTTCCGCACCGTGCACGTCGGCGACGTCGTCCAGGCGTGGGAGGCCGACTCGCCCGATCCGGACGACTTCATCGGCAGCGACAAGATCGGCCGCGGCCGCGGGACCCTCGTCTTCAAGGGCGACGACGCGACGTACCGCGCCGTGTACCGCCGTGGCGCCTGCTGATGGAGTCGCCGCGTGAGCCGTCGCGGGTGATCGAACGGCCCGGACCGCAGCGCAACGCTCGTGACCGTGCCTGCGCTACCGTCGGCGGCGAGCCATGAGGCGCCGGCTCGGTCTGCTCGCAGCGGTGCTCGTCGCCGTCGCCGGGTGCGGCGGCGACTCGCATTCGAGCACCCGCAAGAAGAGCACGTCCACGAGTACCGGGGCCACGTCCACCGGTGCCGCCGCGCCGGCGAGCGCCCCGGGCCGCCGCTGTAGCGAGCCCGGCGTCCGCGCGCAGGCGATCCGGTTTCGCACGAGCGACGGCGTCATGCTGTCGGGCGTGGTCGTCGGATCGGGCCCGGTCGGCGCGGTGCTGATCCACGAGTACCCGCGGGACTACTGCGGCTGGTTGCCCTACTCCGGCTACCTCTCGCGCCACGGCGTGCGGGCGCTGCTCTTCGACCTGCGCTGCTTCGGACGCTCGCCGTGCCCGAGCGGCCGTGGCCACGCGATCATCGACGTCGCCGCCGCGATGGCGGAGCTGCACCGCCGCGGAGCACGCCGGGTGGCGCTGGTCGGCGCATCGATGGGCGGCGCGATCGCGGTCGTCGCCGCCGCGCGGCTGCACCCGGCGGCGGTCGTCGACCTGTCGGGCGAGCGCGACACGACGGGGCTGACGCCCGGGATCGACGCAGATGCCGGCGCCGCCGCGCACGGCGTCACCGCACCGGCGCTCTTCGCCGTCGCGCGCGGCGATCGCTACGTCCCCGTGGCCGACATGCGCGCGGTGGCGCGACGCGTGCGATCGGCGACCAAGCGCCTGATCGTGCTCCCGGCGATCGCCGGGCACGGCTGGGACCTGCTGTTCGGGGTCGGGACGACGTGGTCGCCGCTGGCAGCCGAGGTGGCGGCGTTCATCCGCCGCCACGCCGGGGGTCGCCGCGAAGAGCGCTAATGCCGAACGACGATCGTCATCCGCATGTTGTCCTCCTCGTGCAGCGTGCAGATGAACCTGTAGGTGCCGGGCTTGGTCAGCGTCTTGGAGTACGAGTAGCCGGCCGATGCGGGCTCGGTCTGGAACTTCTTGAAGCCCGACGGCCCGGAGACGAGCTTGACGTCGTGGACGTCGGCGGACTCGTCGGTCCACACCCACGTGATCCGCGACTTGAGGTTCACGGTCAGCTTCTTGGGGCTGTAGAAGTTGTCGGCGACCTCGATCTTCTTCTTCTGCGGCTTGCGGGCCGCGGAAGGCGAGCCCGCCACGGCCGGCGCCGCGGCGAGAGCCACGGCGCCGGCGAGGACGATGGCGACGACGCGGGTCACTTCGTGAAGTGCTCCAGCGGCGTCAGGCGGGCCTTGGGGGCGTGCGGATGCTTGATCCAGTTCGCCTCGTGCGTCGAGTCGAGGCTCCAGTTGATCGCCTCGGTCTGCGCGGCGCCGTCGAAGGCGTTGGCGCCGGTGAACGGGCACGGCGCGAACGTCGAGCCGTTGGCCGGCGTCGTGTTCTGCACGCCGACGTTGGGGCCGAAGCAGTTGTTGCTCCCGCTGCCGTCGTAGAACAGCTCGCGGCCGTTGAGGTCGGCGCCGCCGAGCCCGAACTGGTTGTCGTGGACCTGGTTGCCGATCAGATCGGCCGCGTCGGTCTGCTTGAGCAGGATCTGCTTCAGCGCGCCGACGCCGACGAGGTAGTTGCCGTAGACGCGGTTGTTGGTCACCTGGTTGCGCCGCCCGCCGAACAGCAGGATGCCGACGCCGACCGGGTAGGGCGTCGCCGTCGCCTGCTTGCGCAGCTTGAACGGCGCGCCCACGTAGTAGTTGAAGTTGTTCCAGAAGACATCGTTGTCGGTGATGACGTTGTCCTCCGGCGGCGCGTACTTCTCGGAGTCCAGCGCGTTGGGCACGATGCCCGTGCCGTTGTTGAACCACTGCGACTTCGTGATCGTCACGTAGCGCATGTTGGTGCCCGAGAAGCCCAGGACGTTGCCGAACGCCTTGACGTTGCGGACGATCGAGCGCTTGGGCTTGGTCTGCGGCGGGGTCTGGCCGATGTAGAAGCCCGAGTCGCTGTTGTAGGAGGCCTCGGAGTTCTCCATGACGCCGCCCAGCGAGTTGAAGGCGTAGACGCCGTAGACGCCGACGAGCGTCGCGTTGAGGTGGTTGAGCTCGTAGCCGTCGACGTTGACGACGTAGAAGCCGTTGCCGTTGTAGTGCTTGGCGGTGAAGCCGTCGACGGTGACCTGGTTGGCCCCGTTGACCCAGACGCCGTTCTGGCGCGGCACGGCCTTGCCGCGCGAGCCGTCGAGGACGACCTTCGACGGGTCGGCCGGGTTGCCGCGCAGCTTGAGGTAGCGCTTGGAGGGACCGGTGATCTGCACCGCCTCGCGGTAGGTGCCGCTCCTGACCTTGACCGTGTCGCCGGCCTTCGCCTTGTTCACGGCCGACTGGATCGTCGAGTACTTGCAGCCCTTCTTGCACACGGTGAGCGTGTGGAACGGCCCCTTCGGCGGCTTCTGGACGGTCGGCTTGGACGGCGGCGGGTACTGGTCGGCCAGCGCGGCGCCTGGGATGGCGAGCGCCGCCACGAGGGCGAGGCCGGCGATGCGGATGTGCGGCATGAAGCGTCTCCTCCTGCGATTCCTAGGGCTCGACCAGGTACCAGCCCGCCATCCCACCGTCCTGATGGGTAAAGACGTGGCAGTGGTACAGCCAGCGGCCCGGGTTGTCCTCGGTGAAGCGGGCGGTGATCGTCTCGTTAGGCCCCACGGCGGGGGTGTCGACGAACGTGCCGCTCGGGTCCTTCCAGCGGTGCCCGTGGATGTGGAAGTCATGGAAGTTGGAGTCCATCCCCATGACGTGGATGGCGACGTCCTGGCCGACCTTGGCCTGGATGGTTGGCGTGTTGCCGGCGAACGCGCGCCCGTTGACGCACTGGAACTGGCGCTCGAGGCCGGTCACAGGCGGCGCGAGCGCGTGGAAGAAGAGCACGGTCTCGAGGTCGGGGACCTTCGCGCCCTTCTCGCGCACGACGAGCGCGCCGAACAGCCCGCGGAAGGTGTTGAGCGTGTGGTTGGGGCCGTGGTCGTGGTAGGGCCAGACGCCGGCCGCGTCGGGCGTCGCCTCCCACGTGTAGGTGAACTCGGCGCCGGGCTCGATGAAGCCGCCCGCGCGCGTGAAGTCCCCGAGGTAGACGCCGTCGTACTCCGGGTTGTACTTGACGCCGTGCGGGTGCATCGTCAGCGCTTGGCCGCTCTTCTCCGACAGCCCGTTGCGGAAGTGCACCACCACGGTGTCGCCGACCTCGGCGTGCAGCGTCGGCCCCGGGATCGCCGGCGGCGCGACCGGCTCGGCGAAGCCCTCGGTCATCTGCTGGTAGACGAAGGCGCGGTAGACCGACGGGCCGGCGACGGCGCGCCCGTGCCACTGGTCGCGCCGCGGGCGCGTGGGCACGATGTCCCACAGCGCCTCGCGCGCCTGCACCCAGTACTCGCGCGCGGCGCCGCCCGGCTGCGGCTGGGGCGTCGCGAAGGTCAGCTGGTCGACGGGCGAGGCGCCCTGCGGCGGCTTGGCGGCGGCCGCGGTGAACGCACGCGGGCGTGGCACCCGGCGCGCGGCGGCATCGGCCTTGGCGGCATCGCCGGGCTTGCTGAGCAGCACGCGCTCGCCGCCGATCGTGCACAGGAACGCGCCGGCGCCCACGGCGAGGAAACCGCGGCGGGGCAGGCCGTTGCGTGGCTCGGGAGGCGAGGTCAACGGCGCGGGATCCTAAGCCTCCCACGAGCCGCAGTACAACTGTACTGTGACGGTCACATGGCGACCGTCGCCCGCCGACCGCCCCCCGAGGCCATCCGCGCAGCGATCATCGAGGCGACGGTGCGGCTCATCGGCAGCGACGGCGTCGACGGCGTCACGCACCGCGCGGTCGCCCGCGAGGCCGGCGTCTCGCTGTCCTCCACGACCTACCACTTCGCCTCGAAGGACGAGATCGTGTCCGAGGCGCTGCGGCGCGTCGCGGCGATCGAGATCGAGCGCATCGCCCGCGACGCCGAGCGCCTGGCCGACGGCCCTCCCGACGTGCCGTCGATCGCCCGCGCCCTGGCGGCGTGGCTGACCGAGCAGGTCGAGGGCGAGGGGCTGCTGCGCGTACGCGCCGGCTACCACCTGCAACTCGAGGCGGCCCGACGCCCGGAGCTGCGCGCGATCCACGTCGCCTGGGGCCAGGCCGTGCAGGACCTGGCCGAGCGCGTGCTGCGCGCCGCCGGCTCGCCGCGCCCGCGCACCGACGCGACGATCCTCGCGAGCGCCATCGACGGCATGCGCCTCGACGAGGTCACCGCCCCGCGCGCCGACTTCGAGCAGCGCGTGCGCCCGGTGATCGAGCGCCTCCTGGCGATCCTCACCGCGCCATGACGCCGGCAGCCCTGCGCCGCGAGTGCCTGCGGATGCCCGGCGCGATCGAGGAGTTCCCCTTCAACCCCGAGACGTCGGTGTTCAAGGTCGGCGGCAAGATCTTCGCCATCAGCACCCTCGGGTCGCGGCCGCTGAGCGTCTCGCTGAAGTGCGAGCCCGGCCTGGCCGAGCAGCTGCGCGCCGACTACCCGGCGATCACCCCCGGCTACCACCTCAACAAACGCCACTGGAACACCGTCGTCCTCGACGGCTCGCTGCCCGACCGGATGGTCCGCGACATGATCGAGGACAGCTACGACCTCGTCGTGGCGAGCCTGCCGCGCGCGGCGCGCGACGCGCTCGCTTAGCTCACCGGTCCGGAGTTGAAGCGCAGCAGCAGATGCGCTACACGAGCGACATGCAGCGCTGGGAATACATGACCTTTGATCTCGTGAAACGGAAGAGCGAGATCGAGGAGCTCAATCGGCTGGGCCAGGAGGGCTGGGAAGCCGTCGCGATGGTTTCATCCTGGGGCGTCGGGTGGCGTTTCGTGCACCCGATCGTGCTGCTCAAGCGGCCGCGACCGAACGACGCTGAGCGATCACCTGGGTGAGCGCCCGCTGGTGGCGGACTACTGATCGGACCGCCAGCATGCACGGATGCCGGGCGGCGAGGGGCCTGGGAGCCTCTGGCCATGCAGAGGCTGCGGTGCGGACTTACGCTTGCCGCCCTCGTGGTGGCGCTGGTGACGGCGGGGTGCGGGACCGGTGGCACGTCCCGTATGTCGCTCGTCGTCGACACCGACCTCAGCTCCGACGATGTCCTGGCACTGCTGTATCTGGCGCAGGACCCGGGCGTCGACCTGCGCGCCGTGACCGTGTCGGGTACCGGGCTCGTGCACTGCCCCGGCGGGGCGCGGATCGCGCAGGACCTGCTGGCGGTGGCCCACCGCCCGGATGTGCCCGTGGCCTGCGGGCCCGACCTCCCGCTGAGCGGCTTCAACGAGGTGCCGGCCGGGTGGCGCGGGGCTGCCGACGGTCTCTTTGGGCTGACGCTCCCGCCGGCGCGCGGCCGTCCCGAACGCGATGCCGTGACGCTGCTGCGCCGCGCCGTCGCAACAGCGGGCGGCAAGGCCACCATCCTTGAGCTCGCCCCGATGACGAACCTCGGCTCGGCGCTGCGCAGTGAGCCGGGGATGGCACGTCATGTGCGGCGGATCGTGGCGATGGCCGGAGCGCTGACGGTCCCCGGCAACGCGCCCGATCATCCCGCCGCCGAGACGAACGCCTGGGTCGACCCGGTCGCCGCGCGGATCGTCCTGCGCAGCGGCGCGCCGGTGACGCTCGTGCCGCTCGACGCCACCAACCGCGTGCCGGCGACGACGTTCGTCGCCCAGGCGTTGGGGCGCTACCACTACCCGACGCCGGCCGCGACGCTGGCCTCCGAGATCATGGCGGCGACCGGGATGGCCAACGGCGGCTCGTACTTCTGGGACCCGCTCGCGGCCGCCGCGACCGTCCGGGCGGGGATCGTCGGCACCACACCCCGGCGCCTCGACATCGTCACGAAGGGCGCGCAGGCCGGCCGTCTCGTGCCAGGCACGCGATCGGCGCTGCCGGTCCAAGTCGCGTCGACGGTCGATCGCCCGCGCTTCGAGCGAGACCTCGTGGCGACGCTGCTCGGTGGCGCGCCGTTCGCGATCCCGCCACATCGCGTGCATGGCACGCTGACCCTCGACGCCGTCGGCTGCAGCTACCGCGGGGCTCGCCGCCTCACCGCCGGGCGGGTCGTCCTGGACACCGTCAACCGCACCGGCACGGACATGCAGTACACCGCCGGCCGGCTCGACGGGAGCCACACCATCGCCGACCTCCGGCGCTTCGCACGCACCGTGACCCCGCGATCTCACGCGCCATCGTGGTTTACCGAGGACGCCGGCGGCCTGACACCGCCACACAGCACGATGACCTGGGTCGCGAACCTTCCGACGGGCACGACCGGCGACACCGTGCTCGCTTGCGTGCGCGCCTCGCCGGTGAAGGCATGGGTCGTCACGAGCCTGCCGGTGTTCGCACCGGCGTCGTGACCTGCGCGAACACGGTCCTCAGCTCACCGCTTTCTTCACGAGCGCGCCGATCCTTGCCTCTTCGGCGGCGGTCAACTCCTTCAGTGCGAAGGCCGTCGGCCACATGGTCCCTTCGTCGAGGTTCGCCTTGTCGCTGAAGCCGAGCGTCGCGTACCTCGCTTTGAACTTCTGCGCGCTCTGGAAGAAGCAGACGACATCGCCGTCCTTGGCATAGGCGGGCATCCCGTACCAGGTTCTCGCCGAGAGGGCTGGCGCGCTGACTTTGATGAGGGCATGGAGCCGCTCGGCCATGGTGCGATCCGGCTCCGGCATCTCGGCGATCTTCGCGAGCACGTCGCTTTCCCCGTCGGCCTTGCCCGCCTTCAGCTCTCGGGCGCGCTCCCTCATCGCGGCTCGTTCCTCGTCCGTGAACCGCTTGGACGCCTGGCCGGTGGTGCTCCTGGTGGACTGCCGCGCGGCCTTCTTTGCAGCTTTCCTCTCAGCCATTGCGAAGCTCCTCGGTCGCAGAACGAGTCCCAGCCGCTTGACCTCCGGCGATGATAGGCGGCGGTCGCGAGGGCAGCGTGGGCCCTGGCGCTACGCCACCGGCCCCGCGGCAACCCAGGCGTCGCCGTCGCGCATGAGCAGGATCTCCTCCGACCCCGCGTCGGTGACCACGCGGAACAGCGCCTGGTCCTCCTCGGTCCCGGGCCGGTCGACGACCTGGATGAGGAGCAGCTCGCGGACCTCGGCCGGCGAGCGGGCCGCGAACGCCGCCCGCGCCGATGCCTCGAGTGCGGGGCGGTCCCAGCCGCGATCGACGGCCCGGGCCGCCGCAAGCGCGCGGTCGGCCTCCTGGGCGATGGCGCGCAGGTGGGCGTCCTCGTGGCGAAACAGCCTGCCGCTGGCGACGAGTCCTCCCACGATCAGTAGGAGGACGACCACCACGAAGACGATGATGATGATCGCGAGCGTGCTCACGACGCGGGATTACAGCAGCACGTTGCGCGCCGCGAGGTGCGCCCCGACCTTGCGCTTGACGCGCTGCAGCGCGTTGTCGACCGTCTTGCAGTCGCAGCCGATGCGCTCGCCGACCTGCTCGTAGGAGTAGCCGTCGAGGTAGAGCGCGAGCACGCGCGACTCGAGGTCCGACAGCGCGGTGGACAGGCAGGCCACCAGCGAGCGCAGCTCCTCGGAGGAGATGACCTGGTTGACCGGGTCGTGGACCGAGGGGCCCGGGATGACCTCGTCGAGCGTCGGCTCGCCGTCGGACGCGCTGGCCGGCGTGCTCGAGAACGAGACGTACTGGTTCAGCGGCGTGTGCTTGTTGCGCGTCGCGGTCTTGACCGCCGTGATGATCTGGCGCGTGATGCACAGCTCGGCGAAGTTGCGGAAGCTCGACTCGCGGTCCGAGCGGTAGTCGCGGATCGCCTTGTACAGGCCGACGAGGCCCTCCTGGATGAGGTCGTCCCCGTCACCACCGGCCAGGAAGTACGACGACGCCTTCAGGCGCACGAACCCGTAGTAGCGCCGCACGAGACGGTCGTAGGAGGTCGGGTCGCCCTGCTTGGCAAGCGCTATCAGATACCCATCCTCAACCTGAACTTGAGACTGAGCATTTGGGGAAAGACGGGCCACGAGCGTTCCTTTCGGACCCGTCGGCAGCCGTGCCGACGGGATCGGAATTGTGCTCAGTGGCGCAATCCTCCCCGGAGCGCCATCTGTATCGAAGTCTCAGCCGAACTCAACCTCAGGTCGAGCCTCAGCAAAGGCGAGGTTTCCAGACTTATGGATCGCTGTCAAGCAACGTGTCGGCGCTGCAAGATCCCGTACAACAGGGCCGCCGCCGCGGCGCTGGCGTTCAGCGACTGCACGTGGCCGCGCAGCGGCAGCGCGACGAGCTGATCGCACGCCGCGGCGACCCGCGGGCGCAGGCCGCGCCCCTCGGCGCCGATGACGAGCACGCAGCCGCCGCGATAGTCGGGCTCCAGATACGACTCGCCCTCCTCCGCGGCCGCGCCGTAGCACCAGCAGCCCGCGTCCTTCGCGTCGGCCAGGAAGTCGGCGAGGTTGCGCACGCGTGCCACCGCGAGATGCTCCACCGCCCCCGCCGAGGCCTTGCAGACCGCCGGCGTGACCTCGGCCGAGCGGCGCTCGGGGATCACGACGCCGTCGGCGCCGACGCACTCGGCCGTCCGGCAGATCGCCCCGAGGTTCTGGGGGTCCTGCAGCTCGTCGAGCGCGACGATCAGCGGGTCCGGACGCGCCAGCAGCTCGGCATCGTCGGCGTACGGGTAGGGGCCGACCTCGGCGCACAGCCCCTGATGGGCCTCGCTGCCCGCCCGCGCGGCGATCTCCTCCGGCCGCGCCTCGAGGACCTCGACCTCGCGCAGCCACGGCTCGGCCGAGGCGCCACGCGTCGCCCAGACGCGGAGCACGGGCCGCCGGCCGGCGCGCAGGGCCTCGCGGATCGGGTTGCGCCCGTAGAGGATCACCGCTCGATCGGCACGAGCTGCGGCCCGTCGGCCGAGTCGCGCACCTGCCAGCCGTGGGCGGCGAGCTCGTCGCGCAGGCGATCGGCCTCGGCGAAGTCGCGCGCGGCGCGGGCCGTCTCGCGGCGCTCGAGCAGCGCGAGCGCGTCGGGATCGGGCTCGCCGTCGCCGGCGGCCACGTCGAACAGGTTCTCCAGGCCGAGGATCGTCAGCATCTCGCGCAGGTCGGCGTCGCCGGTGCCGGGATCGCGGCGATTGGCCTCCCTGATCCACTCGAACACCGCGGCCAGCGCGATCGGGGTGTTGAAGTCGTCGGCCAGCGCGTCGAAGAAGCGCTCCTTGAGCGGCGCGAGCTCGGGCGGCGAGGGCCCGGGCGCCAGGCGCCGTGCGGCCTCGCGCACGCGGCGCACGTTGGCCGCCGCCTGCCCCATCGTCGTCTCGTCGAACTGGATCGGCTGGCGGTAGTGGCCGGCGACGAAGAACATGATCACGGCGTCGCGGCCGTGCTCGGCGAGCGCATCGGCGAGCGACGTGATGTTGCCGATGCTCTTGGACATCTTGTCGGCGCCCATCTGGAGCATCCCGTTGTGCATCCAGATCCGCGACAGCTCGGTCCCGCGGGCGCGGCGCGTCTGCGCGGCCTCGTTCTCGTGGTGGGGGAACGTGAGGTCGTTGCCGCCGGTGTGGATCTCGAAGCCGACGCCCAGCACCTGCTCGGCCATCGCCGAGCACTCGATGTGCCAGCCGGGGCGCCCGCGGCCCCACGGCGCGTCCCACGCGGTGTCCTCGCCGGGCTTCTGGGCCTTCCAGAGCGCGAAGTCGAGCGGGTCCTCCTTGAGGTCGGCGCCCTCGACCCCCTCCCCCTGGTCCATGTCGTCGACGGACCGGTGGCTGATCGACCCGTATTGGGGATCGGAGCGCACGCGGAAGTACACGTCGCCCTGCACCGCGTAGGCCGAGCCGTTGTCGAGCAGCGCCTGGATGAGCTCGATGATCGGCTCGATCGTCTCGGAGGCCAGCGGCTCGCGGTCGGGCCGCCCGAGGCCGAGGCCCTCGGTGTCGGCGAAGTAGTGGTCGGTCATCTCGCGCGCGAGCTGTGCGCTGGGGACGCCGAGCGGCCGCGCCGCGTCGTAGATCTTGTCGTTGATGTCGGTGACGTTGGCCACGAGCGTCACCGCGTAGCCCTCGTGCTCGAGGAAGCGCTTGAGCAGCGAGGGGATGACGTAGGGCCGCGCGTTGCCGATGTGGATGCGGTTGTAGACCGTCGGCCCGCACGAGTAGATGCCCACGCGGCCGGGGTCGCGGGGCTCGAGCAGGGCCTTCTTGCCCGTCCGGGTGTCGTGCAGGCGGATCTCGCGCGCCACGTAGCGCAATCTACGCAAGGTGCGGAGACGATGCGGATGGACAGTCCGGCGCCGCCCGGGGCCGGGTATAAGGTCCCCTACCATGCCCGGCGAGCTGCCCCACTCCCGGAGGCTTGCCTTGCTCGAGGAGGCGTTTCGCACCCTCCCCGAGCGCTATCTCGGCGCGCCGGAGGGCTTCGACGCGACCTATCACGTCCGCTTGGGCGACGTGGGGCACACGTGGGAAGTGCGCTGCACGTCGCACGGCGCCCGGGTGCGCAAGGGCTCGACGCGCCGCGAGCCCGACGTCGTCATCGGCACCGATGCCGCGACGTGGCTGGCCCTGCGCGAGGGCGAGCTGTCCGGCGTCGAGGCGTTCTCGCAGCGCACGCTCTACGCGCGCGGCGACGTCGACCTCGCGATCGGCTTCGAGGGCCTGTTCCGGCTGCCCAACGGGCGCCCACCGCTGCTGCGCGTGCACGAGGTCAGGCTGCCGGGCCGCCGCGTGTCGACCCTGACGATGGGCGAGGGCCCCGACGTCCTCTGCGTCCACGGTCTCGGCGCCACCAAGGCCTCGTTCTTCGACACCGCCGCGGCCCTCACGCGCGCCGGCTACCGCGTCCACGCGCTCGACCTGCCCGGCTTCGGCGGCTCGTCCAAGCCGATCGCCGGGCCCTACTCGGCGCGCTGGTTCGCCGAGACGGTCGTCGAGGTCATGGACACGCTCGGCGTCGAGCGCGCGCACCTGGTCGGCAACTCGATGGGCGGGCGCGTGGCGATCGAGATGGGCCTGCGAGCGCCCGACCGCGTGGCCGGCATGGCCCTGCTGTCGCCCGCCGTGGCCTTCGTCAAGCGCGACTGGCATCCGATCGTCCGCCTGCTCCGCCCCGAGCTCGGGCTGCTGCCCCACAGCTTCGGCCGCGCCCGGGTCGCGCGCCAGTTCTGGAGCCTGTTCGCCGACCCCGACCAGGTCGATCCGAGCGTCGCCGACGTCGTCGTCGACGAGTTCCAGCGCATCTACTCGAGCGCCGGCGCCCGGCTGGCCTTCCTGACCGCCGCGCGCAACATCTACCTCGATCGCCCGTTCGGGCGCGGCGGGTTCTACCCGCGCCTGTCCGAGCTCGAGGCGCCCGCGCTCTTCGTCTGGGGCGCCTGCGATCGCCTGATCCCGCCGGGCTTCCAGCGCCACGTGGCCAAGTGGCTGCCCGGGGCCGAGCAGATCGTGCTCGAGGAGTGCGGCCACGTGCCGCAGGTCGAGCGCTCGGAGCAGACGATCGGGCTGCTGTGCCGGTTCTTCGCGCGCGTCGACGCACTTGCCGCGCCGCGCGCCCGTGCCGCCTAGGGCCATGCGCCGCGCCGTGCTCGTCCTCGCGCTGCTCGCGCCCGCGCCGGCGCAGGCGGCGGTGCGCATCGCCCCCGTCGGCGTGCGCCCGCACGCAACGCTCACCGTCGCGGTCACCGGCCGGCTGCCCCAGACCCTGTCGATCGACGGACGCCGCGTGGCGACCGCGCACCACAAGACCACGCGCGTCAGCGTGCGCGATCGCTTCGCCGAGGGCCGCCACCGGCTGCGCGCCTGTCGCGGGCCGTCGTGCACCAGCGCCCCGTTCGTCGTCACCAACGGCCCGATCCTCGCCGGCTGCCCGGTCTTCCCGGCCAGCAGCCCGTGGAACACCGACGTCAGCAAGGCGCCGCTGGCCGCGGATTCGGCGACGCTGGTCGGCGCCCAGGCGGCCGGCCACGACGTCCACCTGGACTTCGGCGACACGCAGTCGGAGTACGGGATCCCCTACGCCATCGTCGGCCCGACGCAGCGCCGCGTGCCGGTCACCTACGGCACCGACGGCGCCGACTACGGCGACGAGAGCGACCACGGGCCGTTCCCGATCCCGCCGACCGCGCCGATCGAGGGCGCGCCCGCCGGGCAGCCGAACCCCGACTCCGGCGATCGCCACGTCATCGTCATCCAGCGCGGGCGCTGCGTGGACTACGAGCTCTACAACGCCGTGCGCACCAACGGCGGCGCTTCCTGGGAAGTATCTTCCTCGGCACGCTGGGACCTCACGCGCAACGGCCGGCGCCCAGCGGGCTGGACCTCCGCCGACGCCGCCGGCCTGCCGATCTTCCCGGGGCTCCTGCGCTACGACGAGGCCGCGTCAGGCACGATCCGCCACGCGCTGCGCTTCACGCTGCCGCGCGCGCGGCGCGGCTGGCAGGCGCCCGCCGGTCACTGCGGCACCACGACCGACGCCTCGGCGCCCCCCTACGGCTCGCGCTGGCGGCTGAAGGCGTCGTTCGACGAGTCGCCGTACCGCGGCCCCGCGCTGGCCATCGTGCGGGCCCTCAAGCGCTACGGGCTGATGTTCGCCGACCAGGGGTCGTCGATGTTCATCACCGGCACGACCGATCGCCGCTGGACGCAGACGATCGAGGACATCAACCAGCGCCACCCGATCCCCGGCGATGCCTTCGAGGTCGTGGCTGGGCCTGCCGTCACGCCCTGCTGACTATCATCGGCGCGGCCATGAGCGCCACCGCCACGCGCAACGGCCACAGCACCAACCCCGTCGGCGACGGGCGCCTTCACCACGGCGAGGAGGAGCCCGGGCCCGGGCCGCTGCCCGTGCGCCTGGCGCGGGCGCTTGCCGGCCAGGTCACCAAGCGCATCCCGCCGGCCGACCTCGACGAGCGTGATCCCGACTACATCCGCGAGTCGCTGCCGCGCCTGTGGCTGCTGTCCAGCCTGTACTTCCGCGGCGAGGTCCGCGGGCTGGGCAACATCCCCGAGCACGGCCCCGTCCTGCTCGTGGGCAACCACTCGGGCGGCAACCTGACGCCCGACACCACGGTCTTCACGCTCGCCTTCAGCGCCTACTTCGGCGTCGAGCGGCCCTTCTACCAGCTGGCCCACAACCTCGTGCTCTCGATGCCGGGCCTCGGCTTCCTGCGCAAGTTCGGCACGGTCGCCGCATCGCCGGCCAACGCCGAGAAGGCGCTGCGCTCCGGCGCCGCCGTGCTCGTCTACCCCGGCGGCGACCACGAGGTCCACCGCCCGAGCTGGCAGCGCAACCGCGTCGACTTCGGCGGCCGCCGCGGCTTCGTGCGCCTCGCGCTCGAGCACGACGTCCCGATCGTCCCGATCGTGTCGATCGGCGGGCAGGAGACCGCGCTGTTCCTCAGCCGCGGCGAGGGGCTCGCGCGGCTGCTGGGCATCGACAAGCTGCTGCGCCTGAAGGTCCTGCCGATCTCGCTCTCGGCGCCGTGGGGACTGAACGTCGGCGACTTCCTCGGCCACGTCCCGCTGCCGGCCAAGATCACCGTCGAGGCGCTGCCGCCGATCCGCCTGCACGAGGAGTTCGGCGACGACCTCGACGTCGACGAGGCCTACGACTACGTCCTGCGCCTCATGCAGGAGACCCTCGACGCGCTCGCCGCCGAGCGCCGCCTGCCCTTGCTCGGATGAGGGTCCAGGCCGACATCGACATCGCCGCCCCGGCGGCCACGGTGTGGGAGTTCATCGTCGACCCGACCCGCTACCTGCACTTCATGGCCGGCATCACGCGCTGGGAGGTCGCCGGCGAGCGCGCGACCGGCCTCGGCGCGCGCTACCGCACGCTCATGCGCGTGGGCTCGGCGGAGGTCGGCGGCCTCGTCGAGGTGGTCGAGTGGGACGAGGAATGCGACCTGGCGTGGAGCTCGGTCACCGGCGTCGACCAGCGCGGGCGCTGGCGCCTGCGCGCGCAGCCCGACGACCGCACGCACGTCGAGCTGCGGATCGCCTACGGCGTCGCCGGGTCGGGCATCCTGGGCTGGGTGGCAGAGCAGGTCGCCGCGCCGACCGTCCGCGGCCACCTGCGCCGCTCGCTGCAGCAGCTCAAGCGCCAGGTCGAGCACGAGCAGCTGCGCCGCCAGGCTGCGGCGCGCCGCTCCGAGCGCGGCGTCACCGGTGCCGGCGCCAGTGGTGCCAGCGCGGCGGACAGAACCTGACCACCAGCTGGTGGACGCTGCCGTCGCGCAGCTTCACGGCGAACGCGCGGCAGGTCCGCGCCCAGGAGCGGTCGGTCTGCCACGCGAAGGTGTAGGTGCCGGTCGCGTCGTCGAAGAGCAGCCCGTCGGCGGACGCGGCCGGCTCGTCGTCGCCGACCGGCTCGCCCGGATCGTTGCAGTCGACGGGCGCGCTGGTCGGCGAGCCGTCGGCGAGCACGTCGAGACCGTGGAAGCCGCCCAGCGAGAACGCGATCGGGACGACGCTGCCCGCCCGGACCACGCTGCCGTCGTGGATCGGCCCGACGAAGCCCTCGAAGCCGCCCGGCGGCGGCGGCTCGTCGACCGTGTAGCCGTGCGTCACGGTCGTCTCGTTGCCGGCGCCGTCGTCGGCGACGACGGTGAAGTCGAACGTGCCCGGCGTCGAGGTGTCGATCGGGTCGCCGCTGGCCACGTCGCCCTCGCACGACGCCACGCCCGAGCCGCCCGCGTCGGCGCACGAGTAGTCGGCGGTGACCTCGGCGCCCTGCGCGTAGTGCGCGCCGTCGGCGGGCGTGCGCAGGTCGACGGTCGGCGCCTGCTTGTCGGGCGCGCGTACGGCGGCGACCGCGACCGGCCGGACGTCCGCGTCGACGGACGCGGGGCTCTTGGCCGCCAGCGCGCCGTCGTCGCCGACGTCGTACTGGCCGACCTTGCCGTCGCCGAAGCCGGCGACGTAGAGGCTGTGCCCGTCGGGCGAGAGCGTCATGCCGAACGGGTTGTGAGGCGCGGCGACGTCGGGCGCGCCGGGCGTCAGCGCGCCGCCGGCGTCGGCGGAGAACTGCGACACCACGTCGGAGGAGAAGCTGCTGACGTAGACGCCGTCCGCCCCCGCGACGATGCCGGCGGGGCGCACGCCGACGGTCAGCGTGGGGACGGCCATGGCGCTCAGCTCGCCGCCCGCGCCGACCGAGTACTGCCGTACGAGCCCGGTCGCCGTGCGGTTCGTGGCGTAGACGCTCTGGCCGTCGGTGCTGACCGTGATCGCGAAGGGCGCGGTCCCGGCGGCGACGGTCGGCGGGCCCTTCGGGGTCAGCGTGCCGGCGGTGGGGTCGACGTCGTACTGGGAGATCGTGCCGGCGCTCACGTTGGTGGCGTACGCGCTGGTCCCGTCCGGCGAGATCGCAATGCCCACGGTCCCGGTTGCGGACGTCACGGCGGTCTGGTGGGCGACGAGGCCGCCGTCGCTGCCCACGTCGAAGACCGAGATCGTGCCCGCGCCCTGGTTGGCCACGTAGACGTGGCGGCCGTCGGGAGCGACCGCGATGCCGAACGGCGAAGCGCCCGTGGCCACGGTGGCCGGCGACTTGGGCGACAGGGTGCCGTCGTCGGCGATCGCGTACTGCGACACGTCGCCGGCCGACTGGTCCACGACGTAGAGCGTGTGCCCGTCCGGGCTCGCGGCGACGCCGGCCGAGGTCGCCACGCCGGGCGCAAGCGCCGGCGCCAGCGGGCTCAGCAGGCCTGCCTCGTCGGCCGAGTACTGGACCACCTTCGGGTTGAAGTCCGTCGCGTAGACGTAGGCCGCCGGAGGAGCGGCATGCGCCAGCGGCGCCGCGACCGCGAGCACGAGTGCGGCGGCGGTAGCCATCCTGGCCAGACGGGGGAGCATCGCGTGAGGGTCCTTCCTGCGGAGAGTCCTACGGCACAGTACGCGGTAAACGGTTCTGAGCTTGCTCGTTGGACGAGTATCCGAGCGGGTGGACGAATGTCTGAGGCACGTCTCGCTGGCGTGGGGGCCGCTACCGTTCGGAGGCGTGCAGGCCTCTTCAGCGCTGGACATCCTAGTTGTCGACGACGACGAACCGCTGCGCGCAATGCTCACGCGGTCCTTCGAGCGCGAGGGCCATCGGGTGACGGCCGTCGCCGACGGCGAAGCGGCGATCACGCAGGCGACCGAGCACGACTTCGACGTCGTGCTGCTCGATGTCGCCCTCGGCCCGGGACCGGCCGGCCATGACGTCGCCCGCGCCCTGCGCCAGCGCCGCGCGGTCGTCCCGATCATCATGCTCACCGCGCTGGACAGCGAGGCCGACGTCGTGCAGGGCCTCGAGGCCGGCGCCGACGACTACGTGACCAAGCCGTTCGGCCTGGCCGAGCTGCGCAGCCGCATCCGCGCCGTGCTGCGCCGCGCCCACGGCCGCGTCGTCGACGGCGTCCGCGCGGTCGGCCCGGTGACGATCGACCAGCGCGAGCGCCAGGTCACCGTCGGCGGCGCCCCGGTGCGCCTGACCTTCAGCGAGTACGAGCTGCTGGCCTGCCTCATGGAGCGCCCCGGCAAGCTCTTCACGCGCCAGGAGCTGCTGCGCGCGATCTGGGGCGACAGCGCCTACCGCGACCCGCGCGCCATCGACGTCCACATCCGGCACCTGCGCGAGAAGCTCGAGGAGCGCCCCGAGGAGCCCAGCCTGATCCTCACGGTGCGCGGCGCCGGCTACCGCTTCCGGGAGCAGTGACCAGGCGCCGGGCGTATGGGCTGCGCCCGCGGCTGCTGGCCGCGCTGGTGTTCACGGCGGCCGTGACGCTCGGGGTGGCGGCGCTGGCGCTGCTGCCGCCGCTGCAGCAGCGGCTCACCGATCAGGCGTCGCGCGACCTCGAGAACGCAACCTCGACGGACGTGCGCTTCTTCGACCAGCAGATCAACCGCGATTTCCGGTCGCTGGCGAAGCTGCGCGCCACCACTCGCGGTCAATGGCTGGAGTCCCTCAACCTCTACTCGCGTGCGTCGACACTGCGCGAGCGCACGGACGCTCGTGTGATCGTGGTCGACTCGGTCCCTGGTGACCCGCCGATCACGGACACGGACTTTGCGGGCAGTCCCGTTCCCGAGCGCGAGGTCCTGCGTGCCCTCGTTCACGGCGTCGGACGCACCGTCCGTTCCGGAGATCAGGTCATCGTCACCCGCACGATCGTCCCCGCGAAGGTGTCCAAGGAGCAGCCGGACGACACGTTCGTCCTCGTCACCGTCAAGCAGCTCGCCGACGTCACCAAGGCGGTTCACCAGATCCGCAATGCCTTCCTCGCCGCTGCCGCGGTCGGGCTCGCAGTCGCCATCGTCCTCGGCATCCTCCTGGCCACCACCATCGGCCGGCGCCTCGCGCGCCTGCGCGCCGCCGCCGTGCGCGTCGCCCAGGAGGGCACCGATGCCCCCACCCCGCGCGACGACGGGCTCGACGAGGTCGGCGATCTGGCTCGCGCGCTGGCGAGCATGCAGCGCGAGCTGCGCCGCCAGGAGGCGGCGCGGCGCTCGTTCGTTGCGACGGCCTCGCACGAGCTGCGCACGCCGCTGACCTCGCTGCAGGGAACGATCGAGCTGCTCGAGGACGACCTGCGCGACGGCGCGCTTGACCAGGCCGACGCGCAGCGGCAGGTCGCGAGCGCGCGGCGCGAGCTGCGCCGCCTCGCGCGCCTGGCCACCGAGCTGCTGGACCTCAGCCGGCTCGACGCCGCCGTGCCGCTGCGCGAGGAGCCCGTCGAGCTGGCGGAGCTGTGCCGTGCGGTGGCCGCCGAGTTCGAGCTGCGCGCCGGCGAGCGCGCCGTCGAGCTCGACATCACGACGCCGCCCGGCCCGTGCTGGGGGCGCGGCGATCCGGACGCGGTCGCGCGCGCGGTGCGCATCCTGCTCGACAACGCGCTGCGCCACACGCCCGAGTCGTCGACGATCCACGTCGTGCCCGGCTACCACGGCGACAGCGCGACGATCGCCGTCACCGACGAGGGCCCGGGCGTTGCGGTCGAGGACCGCGAGCGGATCTTCGAGCGCTTCGAGCGCGGCAGCGCGCAGTCGGGCGAGGGCGGTTTCGGCCTCGGCCTGGCCATCGGCCGCGAGCTTGCGCGGCGGATGGGTGGCGAGTTGCGCCTCGACGAGGGATCCGATCCCGCCCGCCCGGGCGCGCGCTTCGTCCTCGAGCTGCCGATCGAGCTGCCGTCGGGCTCGCATCCGGACGCCGAGGCGGCTCCTGCCACGCGCGATACTTCGGTCACATGACGCCCGTCCATCCGGCCCGGCATCTGCTGCGCGCGAAGGACCTCGCCGACGAGCGCTACTTCGAGGCCCTCGACGTCCCGGCGCTCGCCGCCGCGGCGCGGCTGTCGCCCGCGCACTTCAGCCGCGAGTTCCGGCGCGCCTTCGGCGAGGCGCCGCACCAGTACCTGCTGACGCGCCGCATGGAGCGCGCCGCCGCGCTGCTGCGCACCACCGATCGCTCCGTCGCCGACGTCTGCCTCTCGGTCGGCTTTCAGAGCGTCGGCTCGTTCACCACGACCTTCACGCGCACCTACGGCATGTCCCCCACCGCCTACCGTGCGACGTTCCCGCCGGCCGCCGATCACGCGATGGTCCCCATGTGCGTGCTGCGCGTCTACGGGCGTCCCCAACACCGCACGTTTCGAGAAGACACCGCAGCAGCGCGCAAGTAGCTTCGTGGACGTCGAGTTCAGCCAACCGCGGAGGCCACGATGATCAGGATCGCCAACATGCAGCTGTGGGTCAACGACCAGGACGAGGCGCTCGAGTTCTGGACCAAGAAGCTGGGCTTCGAGGTGCGTTCGGACGTCACCCTGCCCGAGATGGGCAACTTTCGCTGGCTCACGGTCGGGCCGGCGGGGCAGCCCGACATCGCCATCACGCTGATGCCCATCCCGGGCCCACCGGTGTTCGATCCCGAGACCACCGAGCAGGTCCGCGCGGTCATGGCCAAGGGCGCCGGGGGCACGGTCTTCCTCACCACCGAGGACTGCCAGGCGTCCTACGAGGAGCTCAAGGGCCGCGGCGTCGAGTTCGTCGAGGCACCCGAGGAGCGCCCGTACGGGATCGACTCGGGGTTCCGCGACCCGTCGGGCAACCACATCCGCCTGACGGAGGTCCGCGAGGTCGCCGCCACCGCCTGACCGCCCTTTCGCCGCGCCGCCCTGCCAGCCGGGGCGGCGCGGCGCTTAGACTGCTGCGGGTGAGCCTGGAGCGCCCGCAGCCAGTCCCCGGAGCCTTCGAGCACCGTCGCGAGGTGCGCGGGCGCCTCGGTACCGGCACGCTGGCGTGCCCGGCGTGCGACGCGCCCGTCCTTCCGGCCGGCGCTGTCGCCGCGCACGACCCGCTCGACTGCCCGTTCTGCGGCCACGCAGCCGCCGTGCGCGACTTCCTCTCGCTCGCGCACCCGGCCCGCCCGGCGCGCGTCGAGATCCGCGTCGCCCATCGCGCCCGCTGAGCCGATGGAGGAGCGCGTCTGCCCGTGATGGACGAGCGCGTCTGCCCGTTCTGCGGCGAGGCTCCCGGCGCCGGCGTCTTCTGCGCCGCGTGCGGGCGCAACCTCGTCGCGGTCGAGCAGCTGCCGACGCGCGCGCAGTGGCAGGCCTCCGCGCCGGCCGACGCAGCGCCCGCGGACGACCGCCCGCTCGCCGCCCGCTGCGCCGAGGCGACCGCGGCGTTCCTCGCCGCGATGCACGCCGCCGGCGATCCGGCGACGACCGAGATGCCGGTCACCGGGAAGTCGGGCTTCTGGCGCCCGCCGACAGTGAGTGGCTGGGTCGTGCGCCCGGTGCACCGCGACGCGGACGACGAGCTCGAGGACCTGCGCAACTACGAGCCGGGGCTCGTGCTGACTCCCGACGGCACGTTCCATCGCATCGACAGCGAAGTCAGGGGCTGGGGCCAGCGCAACTTCCCCCGGTTCCACAACAGCGTCGGCCCCGACCCGATCGAGATGCCCGTCGACGAGCGCCTCGTCGAGGAGCTCGCCGCGTTGCAGCGCGACGCGGGCGTCGGCTAGCGCGTGGCGATGCGGTCGTAGTTGAGGCGCATCAGCGCGATCACGTCGCGCACGTCGTCCTCGCCATCGATCCGGCGCGCCGCCGGGCCAGCCTTGCCGGGGAAGACCGGATGGTCGACCACGCGGCCGGCAGCGTGGAGCTCGGCCCAGACGGGCTTGGGGAACGCGAAGTGCGCGGCGTAGTCGCCGTGCAGGTGGCCGATCTCGCGGCGCCCGACCCTGAAGGCGAACTCGCCGCGGCGCCCGGGGCCGGCGGCGACGCCCGGCCACGAGGTGACCTCTTCGGTGATCAGCTGGCTCGGTGTCTGCGTCATGCCTCGAGTGTCCGCCCGTGCGCCCTCGGATCCCAGAGGCAATTCGTCCTAGGCCCTTGGGCGGAGGCCCGCTCGTTCAACATGCTCCTGCAACCAGCCACCGCGCCTGCGGCTCGGCACGCTCGCCGTCCGGGGGCTATGTCGTCGATGGGGGCAGCCTGGTGGTGTTCGTCCAGAACGACATGTTCGGGACGTGCTCGGGTTCGAGGTACGTCTCCTTCCCGCTTCCCCACTCGACGAGGACTTCGACGTCCTCGGCGAACTGCGCGGGCTCCGCTGCACCGGGGGGCATCTTCCCCCTGAGGACGAGCCTCATCGTCGCGAACCCTTGCAGGTCCTTGGCCTCATAGCCGTTCGGGAACCCGTCGAGGTCGAAGTCGACAGGGTCGTTGAGCTCATTTCTCAGCCGGACCGGCGTCACCTGCCAGATCGCGCCCGCCGCGCGCCCGCGGTTGTCGATGTCCACCTGGATTGTGCGCCGGTCGCTGTCGACGGTCGCCGACATGGCCGGCCTGAAGCCGCTGGCCCGCCACTGCCAGACAGCGAAACCGAATCCGAGCAGGCCGATGACCGCCGCGGAGATGGCGCCGATCCAGTCTGTCAGCGTCGACGCCAGGATGGTCACGCAGCCGTGCCGTCACCACATTCGCAGACGACCCCGTTGGGCGCGACGACTCTCCGCGCCACACAGCCACACTGTCCGGCAGCGCACCCCGCCCACGTTGGCAGCGGACACTTTGGCTCCAGCGCCAGCGACACGCTCGCGTCCGGGGCGCCCGCTCGGTCGATGCTGATCCGCCGCACCACGTCCGACACCATCGTGAAGAGCGCGACCCGGCCCTCAGGGGAGCTGTCCTCGGGCAGAGTCAAGCCGCGTCCGGACCGGGCTCCGGGTATGAAGGTGACCCATTCGTTCGGCAAGCCGGGTCGAGGTGGGCGCGCTTCGGCCAGGCGCACCTCCCAGATCTCGATGTCGAGCGCACCGAGAAAGCCTTCGGCCACGTAGTTACCGACGACCGGGTCGGCCGTCGCGCGCGCTGCTACGTCGGCGCTCAGCCAGCGAGGCGGCCCGACATTCTCGAGACGATCGACAATGCGCCCGAACGAAACGTCGTCATCGCGGCCCTCCACCAGGTCGTCGACGAGATTCGGAGCGTCGCGCAGGAGCTGTACGAGCTGGTTCATGGCACCCGGCCAACCATATCCCGCTGAGCATGTCTGAGCAAAATCTCCACATCCGGATGGCACGGGCGTAGGGTGGCGCGGTCGTGGCGCGCAGCCTCTCACTCCGGCCCAAGGTCGCCAGCACGGAGAACAACGGCGTGGCGGCCGCGCTGCTCGCCGGCCTGACGACGCTCGGTGCCGTCTACACCACGCTCGGCGTCACCAACGTCCTCGGCGAGATGGCCCGCGACCACCCGCTCGCGTTCGGCGCCGCCGGCGTATGCGCCGTCCTCGCGGTCATGTCCGGGGTGGTCGGCGGATACGTGAGCGCGACGGTCGAGGGCGGCTTCTTCATCGCCGGGCTCGTGCTCCTCACCGCGAGCCTCGTGTGCGCCGCGATCGGAGCGACGCTCGTCTGGGGCGACGACGAGCGGCCGCGCATCGACGCGCACGTCGTCCAGGTGGACGGCAAGCCGGTGCTCGACGTCAGCATCGACGTCGACGGGCTGTCCTTCAACGACCATCTCTCGGTCCTCGTCGAGCCGCTCGACCTCGTCAAGGGCGATTACGTGGCGCGGCGCGCGGTCTACGCGGCGCGCGTCGGGCCGTCGAGCGACGGCAAGGCGACCGTCAAGACGCAGCTCCCGCTGCCTCCGGGGCGCTACATCGCGGTCAATCTGCGCGCGTGGATCAACGACGACCAGCCCCCGAGCTGCACGCATCCCAAGGGCAAGACAGGATGCGTCGTGCTGCGAGTCGCACGCCTGCCCGAGCGCCCGCAGCTCACGGCGTCGCTGAGCGCGGATCGCCGCGCGGTGGTCGTCGGCATCGCGGCGACCGACAACACCCGCCAGACGATCCGCGTGCGCGTCATGGCCCGCACCGGCAAGAAGCACGAGCTCGCGCGGCTCGTGCTCGCGCCGGACGCCTCCGGGAAGCTCGACAAGCAGCTCGAGGTGCCGCTGCCGGCGCGCGTGCGGTCGGTGTGCATCGCCGCCAGCGCGCGGCTCGACCGGCCCAGCTGCCCGCCGAGGCCGGGCCAGGCCGACACGACGTGGATCCGCGTGCGGCGGGCGCCGCAGAAGCCCTAGGCGACGCGCAGCGTCGGGCGCTCCGTGCGCTCCGCGTGCGCCAGCGCGACCTTCAGGAACGCCTTCCCGGCGGGCGTCTGGCGGCGCTCGGCGCGCCAGATGAGCGCGATCGGCCAGGTCAGGCGCTCGGGGCCGATCGGGCGCAGCTCGATCGGCGGGCCGGGCTCCTCGGCGATCGTGCGGGGGATGACCGCGATGCCCAGGCCCTTGCTCGCCAGTGTCCGGACGGCCGCCATCTCGGTGCAGATGAAGGCGTTGCGGGGCTCCAGGCCGCGCCCGGCCATCGTGCGCTCCAGGCGCCTGCGCAGCGCTGAGTTGTCGCGGTAGGCGATCAGGTCCTCGGCCGCGAGCTCCTCGAACGTCACGCGCGGGCGCGCGCACAGTGCGTGGCCGACGGGCAGCGCGACCACGAACTCCTCCTCCCACAGCAGGGTCGCCGCGAACTCGTCGCCGAGGGCGTCGGGATCGAGCGCGGTGAATGCGCAGTCGAGCTCGTCGGCGCGCAGCGCGTCGAGGACGTCCTCCTGCGTGTCCTCGATCATGTGTACGGCGACCTCGGGGTGGGCGGCGCGGAAGTCCGCGAGCATCCCGAAGAGGTCGTAGGGCCCGGTCGGGTAGACGCCGCCGATGCGCAGCCGGCCGCGCAGCAGCCCCGTGAGCTCCTCGAGCTCGTTGTGCAGGCCGTCGACCTCGGCGAGCACGCGCTGCGCGCAGCCCAGGATCACCCGGCCCTCGGCGGTCAGCTCGACGCTGCGGCTCGTGCGCCGGAAGACCTCGAAGCCGAGCTCGAGCTCGAGCCGGCGGATCTGCTGCGATATCGCCGACTGGGAGAGATAGAGCTCCTCACCCGCCTTCGTCAACGAGCCGTGGCGTGCCACGGCGGCGATCGTGCGCAAGTGACGAAGCTCCATGCCGTCAATCCTCCCAGCGCACAACCGAGAAGTCGAAGTCAGGCTTCTGGGGGCAGCCATTACCGTCCGTCATGGCCGGCTGGCGCACACGCTTGCGCCGCACGCGCGGTACGCGACTCCGGGCTGCATGGGCCAGCGGCGCGCGAAGCGGTACGTGATGCCTCCACCCGCGTGGCGCAGCGTGACGATGTAGGGCGTATCGAAGCCCCAACCGCCGTCGAAGCCCGAGAACGCGTCCTCGCGGCCGCTGCGATACCCGTCGGCGAACGACCCGTGCGCGACCGGCGCCTGCTCGCGGTCCACGGAGCCACGCCCGACGAAGAAGGCTCCCACGCCGACGCTCACGATGACGAGCGCGACGAGGAGCCGGCCTGCCATCGCCCGCCTAGCGTGCCGGCACCGGCTCCGGTCGGCGCAGCGCGATGCTGAGCCGCCGCAGGCCGCCGTAGCGCACCACGAGCGCCGCCAGCCCGACGACGGTGATCGGCACGAAGAGCACGAAGCGCACGACAACGGCGTAGGCCAGCGCGGCGGCGTGGGTTCCGCCGGCGACGAGACCGATGGCGAGGATCACGGCGGCGTCGAAGGTGCCGACATACCCCGGCGCCGCCGGGACCAGCGCGACGAGGTTGGCCAGCGCCATGACGTAGAGGCCGTCGAGCAGCGAGAGGTGCAGGCCGGCGACCGCGCCGAGGACCGCGTAGACCGAGCCCTCGACGAGCCACAGCACGAGCGACAGCGCCAGCAGCCCGGCGCCGGCGGGCGACCACAGCCGCCGCGTCGGGCCGAGCAGGCGCGTCGCGAGCTCGCGCACGCGCTGCCCGGCACCGGTGTCGCGCCCGAGGAACGCGGCGGCGGCACAGGCGACGAGCAGCCCGCCGACGACGACGGCCAGCATCCAGCCCTCGACGCCGAGCGGCAGCCGCAGCGTCGTGACGAGCACGGCGAAGACGAGCACGAGCGCGACCGCGTCGAGGACGCGCTCGGCCACCAGCGTGCCGAAGCCGTCGGCCGTGGGCGTGCCGGACTGGCGCGAGCTGAGGACCGACTTGAGGATGTCGCCGGCGCGCGCGGGCAGCGCGTTGTTGCCCATGTAGCCGACCGTCGTGATCGCGTAGGCATCGGTGCGCGAGAGGCGCGCGCCGCAACGGCGCCACAGCCGCAGCCAGCGCTCGCCCCGCAGGGCGGTGGCGAGGGCGTAGAGGCCGAGCGCGGCGGCCAGCCGCGGCAGCGCGACCGACGCCGCCGGCAGATCCGGCATCTGCTGGCGCGAGGCCCACCAGACGACCGCCACCAGGGCCGCGACGGAGACCGCGGCCGGGAGCAGGAGGGCTGGGCGGCGGGCGGTCACCTACACCCGCTCGGGGGCCAGCGCCTCGCTCATCGCAGGGGTCACCGGCACCCGCTTGTAGGGCTGCTGGACGTCGGCGTCGGACTGCTCCTCGTGGTAGGAGCTCTCGACGTTGACCGCCCAGATGTCGTGCTCGGCCCGGAGGACGACGTTGTCGACCGCGCGCATCGCGCTGAGCATCGAGTGGTCGGAGTTGTTGTAGCGGTGCAGCCCGTTGCGGCCGACCTGCTGGAAGTTCGTGCCCAGCGGATCGAGCCAGCCGCGGATCGTCGCCACGCGCTCGGCGTAGTCCTCGTCGTACATCGGGTAGGCGAGCGGGACGCGCACGACGTAGCCGCGGCGGACCTGCTCGGGCCTGGCGAGGCCGAGCTTGGCGAGCTCCTCGGTGGCCAGCGCGACGAGGGCGTCGTCGTCCATGGTCCAGAGGTCGTCGCCCTTGAAGGCGAAGTACTCCAGGCCGACGCACGCGGTGTCGGGGTCCGGGACCATCCACGGGCTCCACGAGCGGTAGTTCTGGATGCGGCCGACGTGGACGTCGGGCTCGTGGATGTAGATCCAGTTGTCCGGGAAGAGGTCCTCGCCGTCGAGCACGAGCGCGACGGTCAGGAAGTCGCGGTAGCGCAGGCCGCGCGCGGCCTCGACGACGGCCTGCGGCGGCTGCGGATCGGCGATGCCGACCGTGGCGCGCAGGGGCAGCGACGAGATGACGGCGGCGGGCTCGATGACCTCGTCGGGCGTGTGGACCGCGACGCACTCGCCGTCCTCGAACTCCAGGCGCGTGGCCGGCGTCTGCAGGCGCACCTCGCCGCCCTTCTCCTCGATGCGCTCGGTCATCGTCTCCCACATCTGGCCGGGGCCGTAGCGGGGGTACTGGAACTTGTCGATCAGCGTCTTGATCTTGTTGCCCTTGTTGCCGAGGAAGGCGGCCTTGGCGGCGCTGAAGAAGCTCAGGCCCTTGATGCGCTGGGCGGCCCACTCGGAGCGCACCTCGGTGGCCGGCACGCCCCACACCTTCTCGGTGTAGCTCTTGAAGAAGTGGGTGTACAGGCGCTTGCCGAAGCGGTTGGAGACCCAGGTCTCGAGGTCCTCCTCGCGGCCCTTGGGCTTGATCGCGGCCCACGCGTAGCTCAGCGTGCAGCGGATCAGCTCGATCGGGCCGAGCTTCTTGATGACGTCGGTGCCCTTGAGCGGGTAGTCGAGGTAGCGGCCGCGCCAGTAGATGCGCGACATGCGCGGGCGCATCAGGAACTCGTCGCCCATGATCTCGAGCCAGAGGTCGTTGACCTCCTCGCTCTTGGTGAAGAAGCGGTGCCCGCCGAGGTCGAAGCGGTAGCCGTCGGGGTCGACGACGGTCTTGGCCAGGCCGCCGACCTGCTCGTCGGCCTCGAGCACGATCACCCGCCGGCCGGCCTTGGCCAGCAGGTACCCCGCGGTCAGCCCGGCCGGGCCGCCGCCGATGACGACATACGGACGGTCCTCGCCGCCGTCGCCAGGGCGCGGGGCATCGATCTCGAGGAGAGTCATGCCGGGAACCTTCCCCGCTGGCGAGGCGAAGTCAGTCGCCTCGCTAATCGTCCCTAACGATGCTTAACGACGCTCGTAGAGCACGGCCCGCACGCCCTTCGGCAGCGGCTTGCCCTCGAGCACCGGCGCGGCGAGCGTGCGCGACAGGCGCTTGTCGTCGTCGAGCACGCGCTCCCACTGTGCAGCGCGCTTGCGGACCTCGCTCGTCCACGGCGCGCCCCACCTCGCGGTGCGGATGATCGGCTGGATGAGCAGGATCTTCTGCCCTGGCTCGAGCATCCGGATCAGGCGGTCTGCGGTCGGCGTCGGCTTGGCCGCCCTCAGGCGATCGAGGGCGTTGCGCCAGTCGAAGACCTCCGGGTCCTTGACCGGGCCCATGATGTTGGCCCACCGCAGGCCGATGTCCTTCGGCAGGTAGTAGTGCATGACCGGCCCCTGCTCGGGGTGGGCGGCGACGACCATGTCGCCCGGCTCGAGGCGATCGCGGACGAGCACCGCCACGGTGTGGGCGTTGCTCTTGGTGTTGAGCGCCCCCGTCCGCGGGTTGAACCAGAACAAGAACAGGATCGCGATGACGACCAGGCCCAGGCGTCCGCCGCGCGCCAGGCCGGCGGCGCCGAGCAGCAGCAGCGGCCCGACGAAGACGGCGAAGTAGCGGTTCGACCACGCCGGCGAGATCTGCGACGACAGGAACGCGAGCGCGAGCGCGGTCACACCGATGATCCCGACGGCAAGGGCTGCGCGCGCACGCGGCGAGCGCCGCGGCGCGGCGAGCAGGGTGCTGAGGCCGAAGCCGCCGCCGAGCAGGAGGGCCATCGCCGGCGCGGCCCCGCCGAACAGCGTCGACAGCCCGTTGAGGATGTCCTGGAAGCGCGGCGCCGCGGCCCACGGCGCGCCGGTGTGCTTGGCCTGCGACAGGAGCGTCGGGATCCACGGCAGGTAGAGCACCGCCGCGATCCCGTAGCCGATCGCCGCGTCGCGCAGCAGCGCGCGGCGGTCGGCGCTCTCGCGCCAGAGCGGGACGAGCGCGGCGACCGTCGCCAGGGCCAGGAACAGGCCCCAGTTGTGGGCGTAGGCCAGCAGCGCCAGGGACACGCCGAAGACCGGCAGCCACGCGCGACGGCGCTGCAGGAAGGCGACGACGAACGTCGACACGACGATCAGCGACAGGAGGGCGACGAGCGTGTACATCCTCGTCTCCTCCGCGTAGTAGGTCAGGAACGGGTTGATCGCCGCGAGCAGCGCCGCGATCCACGCCGCGCGGTCGCCGAACAGCGCGCGCGCCCCCAGCCACGCGACCGGGACGGTCGCCAGGGCGAAGACGATCGACATCGCGTGGGTGCGCGCCTCGCCGCTGCCGAAGACGTCCATCCAGACGCTGAGCAGCATGTAGTACAGCGGCGGCGAGCCGTCCTGGCGCAGGACGCCCGGTATGTCGAGCAGCGAGTGCGAGGAGATGCCGACCGACAGGCCCTCGTCGATCCAGAAACGCGCGTGGATGGCCTGGCTGCGCAGCGCCAGCGAGACGCCCACGAGGAACGCGAGCGCCATGATCGACTTGGGCAGGCTGACCGCCAGCCGCGCGGTGCCCAGCCGGGCCAGGCGCGCCCGCGGACGCGCCAGCATCGCGCCGGTGGCGTTCACGAGCACCGCCCGACGATCCGCCAGCCGCCGGCGATCGCGAAGGTGTCCACGGCCGCCTCGCCACCGATGCTGTCGATCGGTGGGACGGGATGGCTGTGGCTCGTCGTCTTCGAGCGGAAGACGATGGCCGGCGTCTGCGGCGGCGCATCGCCGGGGGCGCTGGCCGAGTGGACCTTCGTCGTGTGCTGGTGCAGCAGCCACGCCACCGCGGGGACCTGGAACGCGCCGGTGTAGGCCGTCCCGCAGGCCAGCAGGCGGTCGCGGCCGCCCGCGTGCGCAACCGCATCGCGCAGGCCGTCGGCGAGCCGGGCCTGGTAGTAGACCGACGTGCGCACGGCGTCGAGGCGCTGCACGCTCGGTGCGGCAAAGCCGGCCGCGGCGACGACGGCCAGGATCGCGACGGCGAGCGCGCCCCCGGCCACGCGCCTCGGCAGCGCGCGCACGAGCCAGCCGATGCCGACGCCGGCCAGCACGCAGGCGATCGCGGCGGGCAGGATGAGGTAGCGCGCGTTGCCGCTGAAGCCGTCGTTCGTCATCACGGCGACCTCCCCGACCCACGCGGCGCCGGCGAGCGCCAGCGCGATCGCCGCCCGGCGCTCGCGCGAGGTCGATCCGCGTCGCAGCACCAGCGTGAGGGCCAGCGCGCCCAGCCCGACCCACAGGGCCGGGGTGAGCATGGTGCCGAACTGGCGCACCACCTCGCGGACCGGGTCTTCGGCGAACGCGGCGCTGTTGGCGCGCGGCGTGTGCGCGCGGTGCGCGGCGCGCAGCAGGTCGCCCGAGCCCCACAGCTCGGGCAGCAGCCACAGCAGCGGCAGCGAGACGAAGCCGGCGATCACGAGCTTGCGCACGGCAGGCTCGCGCCACAGCAGCCACAGCCCGTAGAGGCCGAGGAACGGCCACGCCTCGGGGCGCAGCAGCGCGGCGCCGAGGCCGAAGAGGAACGCGTGCTTGGGCCGCCCGGCGAGGTGGCGGTCCACCGCCGCGAGCGCGAGGGCGACGAGCAACCCCTCGGAGTTGCCCAGCGCGGCGTTGCGCAGCGTCCACGGCGCGATCGCATAGGCGGCGGCCGCGGCGGCGCCTGCGGGCACGCCGCCGAGCCGCCGGGCCACGCGGAACGCCATCACCACGCCGGCGATCGCCCCCGCGCGGGCGACGAACAGCCACAGGTCGGGCGCGAGGCCGCCGAACAGCGCGAACGGCGTCGTCAGGAGCACCGGCAGCGGCTTCCACGACGGTCCGTCGACGGTCGAGAGGTCGAGATGCAGGACCTCGCGGCCCCAGATGATCCAGGCCCACGGGTCGTAGGTGGGCGCCGAAGGCACGAGGAAGGTCAGCGCGGTGAGCGCGAGGACCGCCAGCGCCACGCGATGGCGCACGACGACGCGCGGCACCGTGAGTGCCGGCACCCGGGGACTGGCTGCAGCTGTCAGCTCGTGCGCGGTAGGCATGGAGCGGCGTCGCGATTGTGGCGAACCGCATGTTGCCCGCCGTTAAGACGCTGCAAGCGTCCGCTAACCCGCAACCGTTACCGGGAAACGCCCGTTCAAGCAGCATGGGTCGTCGTCTCGCCGTCTTCGCAGCGCTCCTCGCGCTCGTCCTTCCCGCCGTCGCGGCGGCCGCTCCGCCGTGGTCGGCGTCGCAGAACGTGTCCTCGCCGCACCTGTTCGTCGATCCCGTCGACGTCACGGCTTCGGGCGACGGGACGGCGCTTGCGTGGTGGTCGTGGCAGGACGGGATCGGCGCGAACGCTCGGACGGGCTCGAGCCTCGCCTCGCGCGCGGCCAGCTCGGCGACGTTCGGAAGCGAACGCGCCGCCCCGTCCGGCACCGTCGCGATCGCCGGATACGGCCAGACGCGCGCCATCGTCCTGACCGACCGCGCGATCGGCTCGCCCAGCGTCGGGCGCACGCGCCTGCAGGTCGCCTTCGGGACCACGGCGGCCGGCGCGTTCGGCACGCGCCACACGATCGCCGACGGCCCGCGGCTCGACCGCCCCGTGCTCGCGGTCAACGCGCGCGGCGACGCGGCGATCGCCTACTTCCAGGACCGCGGCGTCGACGACGATCGCGTCCTCGTGAGCGTGCGCCGCGCAGGCGGCAGCTTCGGCGCGCCCTTCCAGGTCGGCCACGGGCGCATCCGCTCGGTCGCCGTCGCCGTCGGCCCAGGTGGCGACATCCTCGTGGCCTGGGACGCCCGCGGCACGATCCGCGCGCGCTACCGCTCGCCGGGCGCGACGGGATTCCAGCCGATCGAGACGATCTCGTCGGATCCGACGTACTTCGCCCAGATCCACGCGGCCGTCACCGACGGTGGGCGCTGCTACCTCGCGTGGAGCGCGCAGTTCCTCAGCGAAGGCGGCTCGCGCGGGCCCGTCTTCAACGAGGTCGCCGTGCGCCCGTCCGGCCACCGCTTCCGCGCCGCGCAGCTGCTCGAGCGCGACGCCGAGACCCGCAGCCAGGAGCCGATCGCGCTCGCCGTCGACGGCCGCGACGCGACGGTCGCATGGACGGGCTTCGACGGCGCCAACGCGCGCGCCCGCGTGGCTTCGACCGACCCGAGCGCGCGCTTCGGCGCGCCACAGGACGTCTCGCCCGCAGGCCGCGACGGGGTGGTATCCGACATCGCGGCCGCGGGCGGGACGCGCCTGGTCGTCTGGGACAACGGCAGCTTCGACGCCAACCAGGTCTTCGCCGCGGTCGCGGCCCCAGGCGCCGCGTTCGGCGCCGCCGAGGCCGTCTCGGCTGCGCAGGAGGCTCGCACGGGCCGCGCGATCCTCGCGCCGCTGCCGACGATCGTCTGGACGAACCGCCCCGCGGGCTCGCACCCGCCCGGCGGCATCGCTGCGGTGCAGACGTTCGCGCAGGCGGCGCCGCGGGGCTAGGGCGCTCGATCAGCCTGCGCGCTTTGCAGCGTGGCCACCGCGAGCGCGGCGACGCCCTCCTCGCGCCCGACGAAGCCCATCCCCTCGCCCGTCGACGCCTTGACGTTGACGTGCGCGGCGGCGACGCCGAGGCTCTCGGCGAGCGACGCGCGGATCGCCTCGCGGCGCTCGCCCAGCTTCGGGCGCTCCATGAGCACCGTCGTGTCGACGTGCGCGACGCGCAGGCCGCGCCCGCCCAGCAGCGCGACGACCTCGCGCAGTAGAGCCATCGAGTCGGCGTCGCGATAGCGCTCGTCGCTGTCGGGGAAGTGCTGGCCGATGTCGCCCAGGCCGGCGGCGCCGAGCAGCGCGTCCATGACCGCGTGGGCGAGGACGTCCGCGTCGGAGTGGCCGTCGAGCCCGCGGTCGTGCGGGATCGTCACGCCGCCGAGGATCAGCGGCCGCCCGGCCACGAGCCGGTGCGAGTCCCACCCGATGCCGGCGGTCGTCATCCGATCGGCTCCAGCCGGCGCTCACGCCCCTCGAAGACGGCCAGCTCGCGCACGCCGAGGTCGTCGAGCAGCTCGAGCGCCTGCTCGTAGTCGCGCCCGAGGTCGTCGGGCGTGTGGGCGTCGCTCGACAGCGCGATCGGGTTGCCGGCGTCGACGACCATCTCCAGGAAGGCGCGCGCCGGGTACAGCTCGCCGACGGGCTTGCGCAGCCCGGCGGTCGACACCTCGACCGCGATCCCCGACTCGGCGATCCCCTCCATCGCGACCTCGTAGAAGTAGCGCAGGTCGCGATCGGGCCACGGGCGCTCGCGGCCCCAGTACTTGACGAGGTCCGGGTGGGCGAGGATGTCGAACATGCCGCTCATCGCGGCCTGCGCCAGCCACTCGAAGTACGTGCGCCACACGCGCTCGGGCGAGCCGGTGGTCGCCCAGACGTCGTAGCGGTCGTAGTCGAGCGCGCCGTCGCCGACGAAGTGGATCGAGCCGACGACGTAGTCGAACTCGCGGGCGGCCAGCAGTTCGGCCATCCGATCCTCGCGGCCCGGGATGAAGTCGGCCTCGATGCCCAGCCGAAGGTCGGTCTCCTCGCGCACGAAGGCGCAGTAGGCATCGAGGTCGTCGCGCGCGGAGTGGCGCCACAGCTCGTGCTGCCAGACGTCGAGGGCCTGCGTGAAGCGGTAGACGTGCTCGGCCACGCCGAGCTCCTCGATCCCGCGCTCGGTCGCGACCGCGCGGTAGCGCTCGGCGTTGGCGGCGGTCAGGTAGCGCTCGGCGGGCGTCTCGTCGACGTCGTCGGGGCGCAGGTGGACGTGGTAGTCGGTGAGCACGGGCGGCGGATTCTCCCATCGCCTAGCCGCCGCGCTCCTTGCGCGTGCGCGTCTCGAGCTTGGCCGCCTCGCGCTCGTTGAGCTCGCGGCCCTCGCGGACCCACTCGAGGAACATCTGAAGCTGCTCCTCGGTGTAGCGGCGGTAGAGGCGCTCGGAGAGCGCCATGTGCTCGCCGTAGTAGTCGGCGGCGCCGTGGAACGCCTCGGGCGTGACCTCCACGAGCACGCGCCGGCGATCGCCGGGATCGCGCACGCGGCGGGCGAAGCCGCCGCGCTCCAGGCGGTCGAGGACCGTCGTGATCGCCCCCGTCGTGAGGCCGGTCTCCTCGGCGAGCCGCCCCGCGGGGACGGGCCCTTCGCGCTGGATCACGTCCAGGCAGCGCATGTCGGTCCGGTTGAGCCCGATCGCGTCGGCCACCGCCTGGTCGAAGCGGTCCGTGGCGTTCTGCGAGCGGCGCACCTCGTAGATGAGCTCGTCGAAGATCTGTCGTTTTCGGCTTGCCAATCTGACCTCTTGATGATTAAGATACTTTGCTCGTGAGAGATTTCACAGGAGACCCGATGACATTCGCCATCCAAGCAGACGAGCTGACGAAGACCTACCCGCCCGACGTCCGGGCGCTCGACGGCCTGAGCCTAGCCGTGCGGTCGGGCACCATCTTCGGGCTGCTCGGCCCCAACGGCGCGGGCAAGTCGACCACCGTGCGGATCCTGACGACGCTATCGCGACCCGACGGCGGCAGCGCGCGCGTCGCGGGGATCGACGTGCTCGCCGAGCCGGTGCGCGTGCGCCACGCGATCGGCGTGGTCGGCCAGAAGCACGGGCTGGATCCCGAGGCGACCGGGCGCGAGAACCTCGTGCTCCAGGGCGAGCTGTACGGCATCACCGGCCGCGAGCTGCGCAGGCGCGCCGGCGAGGCGCTCGAGCGCTTCGGGCTCGCCGACGCGGCCGACCGCCAGGCCAAGACCTACTCGGGCGGGATGCAGCGCCGCCTCGACGTCGCCATGGGCCTCATCCACCGCCCCCAGGTGCTGTTCCTCGACGAGCCCACGACGGGCCTCGACCCCGAGGCGCGCGCCGACATGTGGGGCGAGATCGAGCGCCTGGCGCGCGAGGAGCAGATGACGATCCTGCTCACCACCCACTACCTCGAGGAGGCCGATCGGCTGGCCTCGCAACTGGCGATCGTCGATCGCGGGCGGATCGTCGCCGAGGGCACGCCCGACGAGCTGAAGTCCGAGCTCGAGGGCGACACGATCCAGATCGAGCTCGTCGATCCCGACCACGCCGCTGCGCGGCGCGCGCTCGAGGACGTCGCCGGGGTTGGCCAAGCGTCGGTCGACGGCAGGACCCTGCGCGCCCGAGCCGGCAACGGCGCCGTCGCGATCCCGGCCGTCCTGACGGCGCTCGACGCCTACGGCGTGAAGGCCGCCTCGGTCACGCTGGCCAGGCCGTCGCTGGACGACGTCTACCTGCGCCATGCCGGGCGCGCCTTCGATCACCAGGAGGTGGCGGCATGACGACCGCGCTGCGCCAGACCTGGCAGGTGAGCCTGCGCCACCTGCGTGTGTTCGTGCGCCAGCCCGCCTACCTGGGCATCACCCTGACCCAGCCGATCATCTGGCTGCTGCTCTTCGGGGCGCTCTTCAAGGCGGTCACGCAGATCCCCGGCTTCGACGACGGCTCGTACATCGACTTCCTCACGCCGGGCATCGTCGTGATGCTCGCCGTGTCGTCGGCCGGCTGGACCGGCATGGCGTTCATCGAGGACATCAACGGCGGCGTCATGGACCGCGTCCTGGCCTCGCCGGTGTGGCGCGGCGCGCTGAACCTGGGGAGCGTCGTCTACGCGATGGTCGCCATCGTCGTGCAGACCGTGGTGATCGTGCTGCTCGCGCTGGCGCTCGGGGCCGACTACGCCGGCGGCGTGGGCGGCGTGCTGATCCTGATCCTCGTCGCCGCGCTGCTCGGGGCCGCGTTCGCGTCGCTGTCGAACGGCGTCGGCGTGCTCGCGCGCCAGCGCGAGTCGCTGATCGGCGCAGTGAGCCTGGTCCTGCTGCCGCTGACCTTCCTGTCCTCGGCGCTGATGCAGCAGAGCCTCGTCCCCGGCTGGATCCGCACCGTGTCCAAGCTCAACCCGGTCAACTGGGCCGTCGAGGCCGGCCGCTCGGCCGCGATGCAGAAGATCGACTGGGGCCTCGTCGCCAGCCGCATCGGCCTGCTCGCCGCCCTCGTCGTCCTGTGCGCGTGGTTCGCGACGCGCGCGTTCGGGACCTATCAGCGGTCGCTCTAGCGCCGCACGTCCTCGCAGTCCCCGGCGACCTTGTCGCCGGGGTCCGCGAAGACGACGTCGTGGCCGGGGCCGCACTTGACGGCGTCGAGGTCGCCGCGGACGACGTTGATGCGATCGTTGCCGGGGCCGCCGGAGATCGTGTCGGGGTCGAGGTTGCCGAAGATCTCGTCGTCGCCCGAGCCGCCGGCGATGTGGTCGAAGCCACGGTCGCCGGTGATGTGGTCGTCGCCCGCGTCGCCGAAGATGCGGTCGTCGCCCGAGCGGCCCGCGATGGTGTCGTTGCCGGGGCCGCCGTGCAGCTCGTCGTTGCCGTACTCGCCGTCGACGTAGTCGTCGCCGCCCGCGCCGAACAGCGCGTCGGGCCCGCCCTTGCCGAACAGCGAGTCGTCGCCGGGCGTGCCGTGCAGGACGTCGCGGTTCTGGGTGCCGGAGATGACCGAGGCGGCGTCGGAGTCGTTGGCGCCCTCGGGCGGGACGGCGATGACCGTCTCGCAGTTGAGCAGCGCGTCGCGGGTGGGCGCGTCGGCCTCGACGTAGACGGTGTCGTTGCCCTCGCCGCAGTCGATCTCGTCGCGGCTGTCGTCGGCGGCGCGGATCGTGTCGTCGCCGGCGCCACCGTCGACGACGTCGGGATCGGGGCCGCCGACGACGAGGTCGTCGCCGTCGTCGCCGAAGAGCTCGTCGGGGCCCGAGCCGCCGTCGATCTGGTCGGCGCCGTTGCCGCCCTCGAGCGTGTCGTCGCCCGAGTCGCCGTGGATGACGTCCGAGCCGTTGTTGCCGGCGAGGATGTCGCGCGCGGCGCCGCCGTCGATGAGGTCGTCGCCGTCGCCGCCGGTCACGTTCTCGGTGCCCGACTCGCCGTAGAGCTGGTCGTTGCCGTCGCCGCCCTTGATGAGGTCCGAGCCGCGCCCGCCCTTGATGAGGTCGTTGCCGGGCCCGCCGTAGAGCCGGCGATCGTTGCCGAAGGTCGAGTCGACGATCTCGTCGTCGCCGGCCTCGCCGAACACGTGGTCGTCGCCGGGGCCGCCGTCGAGGTAGTCGTTGCCGGGGCCGCCATGGATCGAGTCGTCGCCGGTGCCGCCGTCGCCGCGGTCGTTGCCGTCGGCGCCGGAGAGGTGGTCGTTGCCCGAGCCGCCGTTGAGGACGTCGTCGCCGAGATCGCCGAACAGGTGGTCGTCGTAGGAGCCGCCCGCGAGGGTGTCGTTGCCGTCGCCGCCCTCGAGGATGTCGTTCTCGCGGCCGCCCTTGAGCGTGTCGTCCCCCGCCAGGCCGGCGATGAGGTCGCGCAGCCGCGTGCCGGTGATCGCGTCGTTGCCGGCGCTGCCCTGCACGCGCGCGAGGCCGGGCTGGACGGCGACGCCGAGCGGCGTCGTGCCGGGCAGCGCGATCGAGCCCAGGCGGCGGTGGCGGAACGGGCTGACGAGCGAGAGGCTCGCGCCGCCGCCATCGGCCACGTAGACGCGCACGGCGTCGGGCGACCAGCCCGGCGCGCCGGGGCCGCGGCCCGAGCGGAAGCGGCGCACGTGGCGCCCCGCGACGTCGACCAGCGCCGCCTTGTCGCCGCCCCGCGCGGCGCCCACGGCCAGCGTCGAGCCGTCAGGCGAGGCGGCGATCGCGCCGCCGACGCCCTTGCCGAGTGACAGCGGGTGCTTCTCGGGCTTGCGCTTGCCCGGGCTCACGGCGTACAGGCGCCCGCGCGCGCTCACCCACGCCCGCCCGGCCGCGTCGAACGCGACGCCGGCCGCGCCCCTGACCTTCACGCGGCGCAGCAGCTTCGGCGCGCCGGGAGCGATCATCGCCACGCGGCCCTTGTTCAGGACGACGGCGGCGAGCGTGCCCTGCTGCGACAGCGCGAGCGCCGCGGCCTTGCCGTGCAGGCCGACGCGGTGGCGGATGGCCAGCGTGCGCGCGTCGAGGACGAACAGCCGCCCGCCCGCGGCGGCGTAGACGCTCGCCCCGCCGGGCGACACGGCGATGCCGACGGCGGGCGCGCCGAGGTCGCGCGTCGCGACGGTGTACGGCAGGGTGCCGGGCAGCGGGGCCGCGGGGACCATGCCGAAGTCGAAGGCGCCGACGGCGTTGCCCGCCGCGGCGAACGCCCGCCGGCCGTCGCGCGTGATCGCCACCGCCCGCGACGGGCCGGGCAGCGCAGGCCGCGCGACGACCTGGTTGGTGGTGACGTCGAGGAGCGCGACGTCGTTGGTGCCGGTGGCCAGCAGCGCGACGCGCGCGTGGGCGGGCGCCGCCCCGAAGGCGGCGACGAGCAGGCCGGTGATCGCGGCGCGCCGCACGTGGGTGAGGTTCGCCCTCGAGGGGCACGGTCCTACAGTGCGACCCATGGCCCGGCCCGCCGGCTTTCGGTTCGTGCAGCGCGACAACGGCACCGTGATCATCACGCACGAGGGCCGGCACGCGTCGACGTTGCGCGGCAGCCGCGCGGCGGCGTTCCTGGACGAGGTCGCCGGCGGCGACCCACAGCTCGTGATGGCGCGGTGGACGGGGAACTACAAGCGCGGGAACGAGCGCGCGGCGGCGGAGCATCCGCGCAATCGGGGGCGAGGCGCAACGCGGCGGCAGGACAGGCAATGAGGGCGTCAGCACCGTGGTCGATTGCTGTTGCAGGACAACAGCTGGTGACCACGGTCGCCGCCGCCGGCGCCGGGGCCCACCCGCCCTCAGTGCCCTGGCAGCGCATCGCCGCCCGCGCCGGCGGCAGACCGCTCGCGCAGCAGCAGCTCCGCGACCCGCACGTCCAGTGGCGTCGTGACCTTAAAATTCTCGCGCGGCGCCTCCACCACGCGCACGACGCCGCCCAGCCCCTCCACCAGCGCCGCGTCGTCCGTGGCCGCGCCGACCACCGCATCCGGAAGCGCCAGCGCCCGCTCCAGCGCGTCCCGGCGGAACGCCTGCGGCGTCTGCACCGCCCACAGCCGCGAGCGGTCGAGGGTGCGCTCGACGCGGCCGTCGGCGCACTGCTTGATCGTGTCGGTCACCGGGGCCGCCGCGATCGCCGCGTCGGCGTCGGCCAGCGCGTCGAGGCACGCGACGATCAGCGACGCGCTGACGAGCGGCCGCGCCGCGTCGTGGACCACGACGTCCGAGCCCGCGGGCGCGGCCGCCAGCGCCGCGCGCACCGAGTGCGACCGCTGCAAACCGCCGGGCACGCCGAGCGTGCCGGGCGGGGCGTCGGCGCCGGGCGGGAGCGCTACGACGATCTGCTCGATCGCCGCGACCTCTCGGAGCGCGGCGATCGACCACTCGACCATCGGCCGCCCCGCCAACATGACGAACGCCTTGGGCACAGGCGTCCCAAGGCGTTCGCCACGACCTGCGGCCACGACGAGCGCGACCGCCATCGGACCGTCTTAAGCGGTGACCTTCGCGCCCGCCGACTCGGCCAGCAGGTTGTCGAGGTGATCCTCCGCCTCGTCCTCGTCCTTGTCGAGCGCGTACATGAGCTCGGAGGCGAGGATCTTCTTCGCGCGGGTGAACATCTGCTTCTCGCCCGTCGAGAGGCCCTTTTGATGCTCGCGGATCGCCAGGTTGCGAACCACCTCTGCCAGCTCGTAGATGTCGCCCGTCTTGATCTTGTCGCGGTTGTGCTTGAACCGGCGATTCCAGTTCTTGGGCATCTCCGAGACGTCGTCCTCCAGGACGGCGAGCACCTTCTTGACCGTCTCCTCGTCGATGACCCGGCGCAGGCCTGCAAGGGCCGCGTTCTCACACGGGACCATCACGGTCATGTCGTTATGAAGGATCTTGATGGTGAGGTACTCGCGCTCCTCCCCGAACATCTTGCGGACTTCCTTCTTCAGGACCTTGCCCGCTCCATGATGCGGATAGACGACGTTGTCACCGCACTCGAACTCGATGTGCTCGAGCTCTGCGGCTTCGAGGTCCTCCACGAGCTGTACGTCACTAACTTCGGGAATGGTCATCCTCCTTCGGGGGGTCGGTACATGCGGGTTCAAGTCTGCAGGTAGCGATCCACGAGGTTGATCTCCTGCAGCCTGCGCAGGCCCTCGCGGATGTCCTTGGCACGGATCTCGCCGACGCCCTCGACCGTCTCGAGCTCGGCATCCGTCGCGGCGAGCATCTCGTCGAGCCCGCCGAACTCCTTCACTATCTGCTGGACCACCAGCTTGGGGAGCCGCGGGATGCGGCCGAGGATCCGGTAGCCGCGTGGCGACACCGGATAGTCCAGGGTGTTGAGCTTGCGGTCGTAGCCGAGCAGCTCGGCGAGGCGACCGAAGTCGAGCAGGTCCTGGTGCGGGAGGCGCCCGATCTGGTCGAGCGCCGCGGCGAAGTCTTCGTCGGTGTCCTGGGCCAGGTAGTCGTGCACGAGCGCGGCCTTGTCGGCCGCCGTGCCGACCATCGTCTCCTCCAGCTGCATCTCGATGAGGCGCCCTTCGGTGCCCAGCTCGACGATGTAGCGCTCGATCTCGACCGCCATCCGCGTCACGAGCTCTGACCGCTGCATCACGGTCAGCACGTCGTGCAGCGTGGCACCGCCCTCGAACTCGAGGGCGGTGAGGCGGGTCGAGACCTGGTCCAGGCGCGTGCGGTACTTGTCGAGCGTGGCCAGCGCCTGGTTGGCCTTGGCCAGCACGACGGGGATGTCCTCCAGGATGTACTTCGCGCCGTCGACGTACAGCGACACGACCTCGCGGCGCTGCGAGACGGCGATCACGAGCGCATCCGTCTGCTTGGAGACACGCTCGGCCGTGCGATGGCGCGTGCCGGTCTCCAGGGACAGGATCGTCGGGTCCGGCATGAGCTGGACGTTGGCGATCGTGATCCGCGTGGCGTTGCCGTTGAGGACGATCGCGCCGTCCATCTTCGCGACCTGGTAGAGCAGGGCCGGCGTGTAGTCGATGTCCAGCTTGATGCCACCAGAGAACAGAAAGCTCAGCTCTTCAGGATCGCCGATGGTGATGAGCCCGCCGGTGCGTCCATGGAGGATGTTGTCGATCCCTTCGCGCAGCGCCGTGCCGGGCGCGACCATCTCCAACGCCTTGACGAGCCGGGGCTCTTGGCGACCTTCGAGCTCGGTGAGCTCATCCCCGGAACGCTGCGCCATCAAGGCCGATTCTAGCAGCGTTTTTAGTCTGACCTTAGGCTCGTCAACCCCGTGTCAAGCGGCACGAGCGGTGCGCTGAGCGGCGCCGAGGGCGCTGCGCACCGCCTCGCGCAGGGTCGCCGCGTGTGCCGGCGACACCACCGCGGGCAGGCCGAACTTCGCGGCCTCCTGGGCCCGCCGATCCGGGTGCGCGACCGAGCGCAGCTCGCCCGTGAGGCCGACCTCCCCGAAGCACGCGAGCGGCGAGGGGGCGGTCGCGACGCCCCGCGCGGCGCTGGCCACCGCCAGCGCGACGGCGAGGTCGGCGCCCGGCTCGTCGATGCGCACGCCGCCGACGACGTTGACGAAGACGTCGCTGGTCCCCAGGCCGACGCCGGCGTGGCGGCCGAGGACGGCGAGCACGAGCGCCAGGCGATTGCGATCGATCCCGTTGCAGACCCGCCGCGGCGGCACGAGCTCGCTCTGCGACACGAGCGCCTGGACCTCGACGAGCAGCGGCCGCGAGCCCTCCATCGCCGCGAGCACCACCGAGCCAGGCGCCTTCGTCGCCTCCCCCACGAACCGCGCGCTGGCGTCGAGCACCTCGACGAGCCCGCCCTCGCGCATCTCGAAGACGCCGACCTCGTTGGTCGAGCCGAAGCGGTTCTTCAGGGCGCGCAGCGTGCGGTAGGTGCGCTCGCGCTCGCCCTCGAACTGCAGCACGCAGTCGACGAGGTGCTCCAGGACGCGCGGGCCCGCGAGCGCGCCCTCCTTGGTCACGTGGCCGACGAGCAGCACGGCGGTGCCCTGGCGCTTGGCCACGGCCGCGACGCGCGTCGCGACCTCGCGCACCTGCCCGACGGTCCCCGGCGCGGACTCGAGCGCGCCGGAATGCAGCGTCTGCACGGAGTCGATCACGCAGGCGTCGGGCCGCTCGGCCTCCAGCGCGGCGAGCACCGCATCGAGGTCGGTCTCGGCCAGCACCGGGACCTCGAGGGCGTCGGCGCCCAGGCGCTCGGCGCGCAGGCGGATCTGGGCGGCGGACTCCTCGCCCGAGACGTAGAGCGTGCGCCGCCCGGCGCCGGCGAGGTGCCCGAGGGCCATGTTCGTCAGCGTCGACTTGCCGATGCCCGGCGAGCCGCCGAGCAGCACGAGCGAGCCGGGCACGAGGCCGCCGCCGAGGACGCGATCGAGCTCGCCGATCGCCGTGTGCAGCCGTGGCGTGCGCTGCACCGTGACCTCGCGCAGCGGCACCGGCCGCGGCGCCGGGCCGGAGCTGCGCGCCACCCGGCCGGTCGGGGCGCGCTCCTCGACCAGCGTGTTCCACTCGCCGCACGACGGGCACTGGCCGTGCCACTTGGGCGTCTGGGAACCGCACGCGGAGCACGAGAACACGGAGGTCGGCTTGGGCACCTGCGGAGCCTAGGGCCCGGGCCGGTCGAATCCGCCCCGGCCTCGCGCGCGGCGAGCGCGGGCGCCGGCCGCTCGTGGCGGGCGCGCGCGCCGTCACCACGGCACGGCGCCGTGCTCGTCGACGAACGCGCCGGTCGGACCCGAGCCGTCGAGCTTCGCCATCGCGACGATCACCTCGGCCCCCTGCTCGACCGGCTTGGTCCCGCTGTGGCCGTTGAGGTCCGTCGCGGTGTACCCGGGGTCGACGGCATTGATCCGGATGCGCGGCAGCGCCTTGGCGTACTGCGAGGTCAGCATGTTCACCGCCGTCTTCGAGGCCGGATACGCGAGCCCGACGAGGGTCGACTCCAGGCGCGAGGGATCGGTGGTCACGCCCAGCGATCCCATGCCGCTCGAGACGTTGACGATCACCGGGTTGGCCGAGCGCTCGAGGAGCGGCAGGAAGGCGCTCGTGACCCGCACGATCCCGAAGACGTTGGTCTCGAAGACCTCGCGGACGTCGGTGGCGGTGACGTCCGGCGGCGGCTTGCGCTGACCGACGATGCCCGCGTTGTTGACGAGCACGTCCAGCCCGCCGCCCTCGGCCGCCACCTGGCGCGCCGCCTCCACGACGCTGTCGTCGTCGGTGACGTCGAGGCGGACGAAGCGCCCGCCCAGCTCCTCGGCCGCCGCGCGCCCGCGCTCGGGGTCGCGGGCAGCGAGCCACACCTGGTGGCCGTCGGCGAGCAGCCGCCGCGCGACCTCGCGCCCGAGGCCCTTGTTCGCTCCGGTGATCAACGTCGTCGTCATGCTTCGATCGTCAGACCCATGCGCGCCGCCCACAAGGGGACGGGCCTGCCTAGGACTCGCAGGGCGAGGTTGGCCGCGCCGCGGTGCGCGATCATCCGGGGACGATGTCCGTCGAGCAGGCAGAGCTCGCCGGCTGCCTGCGCTCGTGGCGCGAGCGCGTCACGCCGGCCGAGGCCGGGCTCCCCGCCGGCAGCCAACGGCGCGTGCAGGGGCTGCGCCGCGAGGAGGTCGCGCAGCTCGCCGGCGTCTCGGTCGACTACCTCGCGCGCCTCGAGCAGGGGCGCGCGCAGCGCCCGTCGCCGTCCGTGCTCGCGGCGCTCGCCCGCGCCCTGCGCCTGACCGCCGCGGAGCGCTCGCACCTCTTCCGCCTCGCGGGACACGCCGAGCCGGGCCCGGGCACGATCGACCGGCATGTCACACCGAGCCTGCAGCGCCTGCTCGATCGGCTGTCCGACACGCCGGTGATGGTGGTCGACGCCGCCGGCGAGATCGTCGCGGCCAACCCGCTGGCCACCGCGCTGATCGGCGACTTCTCGGGCGCCTCGCGGCGCGAGCGCACGATCGCCTGGCGCCACTTCACCGGCATGCCCTCGCGCATCGTCCGCACGCCCGAGGAGGACGCGGAGGCCGAGGAGGGACTGGTGGCGGAGCTGCGCGACGCGCTCGGCCGCTATCCCGCCGACGAGCACGTGGCCGCCTTGATCGCGGATCTCCGCGCCGTCAGCCCGCGCTTCGCCGAGCTCTGGGAGCAGCGCCCCGTGGCGCGGACCGTCGCCAAGCGCAAGACGTTCGCGCATCCCGAGGTCGGCGCGATCACGCTCGACTGCGACGCGCTCACCGTCCAGGGCAGCGACCTGAACGTGATCGTCTACACCGCCCCGGCGGGCTCCGCCGACGCAGACTCGCTCGCGCTGCTGGCCGCCATCGGCCTGCAGCCGTTCTAGCCCAGGCCGTTGCGGCGCGTCACCTGCGCGAACCAGCGCGCGCTGTCCTTCGGGGTGCGCTCGAGCGTCTCGTAGTCGACGTGGACGAGGCCGAAGCGCTTGCTGTAGCCCCAGGCCCACTCGAAGTTGTCCATCAGCGTCCACACGAAGTACCCGCGTAGGTCGACGCCGTCGGCGATCGCCCGGTGCGCCGCGCGCAAGTGGGCGTCGAGGTAGGCGATGCGCGGGCGATCGGCGACGCCGCCGAACGCCGCGCCGTTCTCGGTGACGTAGAGCGGCAGCGGCGGGTAGTCGCGGTGGATGCGCGTCAGCACGTCGTACAGGCCGTCGGGGTCGATCTCCCAGCCCATGTCGGTCTGCGGCAGCCCGCGCGACACGAACTCGACGTCCTCGCTGCCCGCCCACGGCGATGGCCCTCCGCTCGGCTCGCCGGCGCGCACGACGTAGCGCATGTAGTAGTTGACGCCCAGGAAGTCCAGCGGCTGCGAGTCCGCGGCGAGCAGCGGGTCGAGGAACTGGCGGTTCAGCAGCGCGTCGATGCGCCGCGCGGCGTCGACGTCGCCGGGCGCCTCGCTGGCCGGGTCGACCGGCGAGAGGTTCAGGGTGATGCCGAAGCGGCTGGCGGGATCGCCGTGCGCGCGCATCGCCTCGATCGCGAGCTCGTGGCCGAGGAGCAGGTGGCGCGCGGCGGCGTGCGCGGCCTCGGGGTCGCGGATCCCGGGTGCGTGGCGGCCCTCGGCGTGGCCGGTGTAGGCGACGACCCATGGCTCGTTGAGCGTCGTCCACAGCGCGATGCGGTCGTGCAGGCGCTCGTGGACCGCGGCGGCGTACTCGGCGAAGCGCTGCGCGGTGTCGCGCGCCGGCCAGCCCCCGGCGTCCTGCAGCGCCTGCGGCAGGTCCCAGTGATAGAGCGTCACCCACGGCTCGATCCCGTGCTCGCCCAGCGCGTCGAGCAGGCGCTCGTAGAACTCCAGGCCCGCGGCGTTGAGCGGGCCGCGCCCGTCGCGCTGCAGGCGCGGCCAGGCCAGCGAGAAGCGGTAGTGGCTGACCCCGAGGTCGGCCAGCAGGCCGACATCCTCGCGGTAGCGGTGGTAGTGGTCGTCGGCGACGTCGCCGGTGTGGCCGTCGAAGACGGCGCCCGGCGTGTGCGAGAAGGTGTCCCAGATCGACGGCGAGCGCCCGCCCTCGTGCACCGCGCCCTCGATCTGGTAGCTGGCGGTAGCCACGCCCCAGGCGAAGCCGTCCGGAAAGCGCACCCGCTAGGCCTCGACGCGCTCCAGGAAGGCCTCGACGACCCGCAGGAAGCGCTCGGGCTCCTCGACGTGGGGCATGTGGCTGGAGTCCTCGAACAGCTCCCACTCGCTGTCGCGCAGGCGCCCGTGGACCTTGGCGACGACGGCCGGGCGGACCTCGTCGTGCTCGCCGGAGATCAGCAGCACCGGCACCTCGATCTCCCCGAGGCGGTCGTAGATGTCGAAGTCCTTGATCGTCCCGACGACCGTGAACTCGGTCGGCCCGTTCATCGCTCCGTACACCGTCGGGTCCGCCTCGAGCTTCTCGAAGGCGCGCATGACCTCCTCGGGCCACGGGTCCAGGCGGCAGAGATGGCGCTTGTAGAACTCCATGACCGCGGCCTCGAACTCCGGCGTCGAGGTCTCGCCGCTGCGCTCGCCCGCGCGGATCGTCTCGACCACGGCCGGGTCGAGCTGCTCGAGGAGCTCGTCGGCCCCGGCGACGAAGTCGGCGATCGAGCCCGGCGAATCGGCGACGACCAGGCTGAGCAGGCCCGGCGGGCGCTCGATCCCGTGCAGCAGCGCGAGCATGCCGCCCCACGACTGGCCGAGCACGTGGTAGCGCCCGTCGATCTTCAGGTGCGCGGCAAGCGCGCTCGAGCTCGCGCTCGAAGAGCGCCGGCGTCCAGAACGACGGGTCGGCGTCGGGCAGGTGGTCCGAGTTGCCGTTGCCGAGCTGGTCGTAGAGGACGCACGCGCGGCCGGAGCGCTGCAGCGCGGCGAGCGACTCGAGGTAGTCGTGCGTCGCGCCCGGGCCCCCGTGGCACAGGATCACCGGGGCCTGACGGGCATCCTGATCGAGGTCGCCGACGACGCGATACCAGGTGCGATGCCCCTCCAACAGCAGGTGGCCCTCCATCGAGGGCCACCGTATACCGGTTAGCGCCGGCGCGCCTTGCCGAAGTGGATGTGGAGGAGGGAGGGCTGCATGGGAGTCAGCTTCCCAGCGCGCGGCCCGCGCGCCCAACGGGGCTCCCTGTGTTCGGGGGTGCGCCCTACGACCGGTGGGCGGTGCGGGAGGCCGCACCTACCGGCGGTCCGATGGGTTGGCCGCAAGTAGGGTCCCGCGCTCCCACGCCGAAGGAGGCACAGTCAAGTGAAGCTCCGCCTGCCGTCCCCCGCCATGGTCGTCGCCGTGATCGCGCTCGTCGTCGCGCTTTCGGGCACAGCAGTCGCGGCGGTCGACTTCGCCCGCAACGCCGGCGCGGTCGACGGCAAGAGCGCGGTCGGCGCCAAGGCCTCGCTGCGCTCGGCGGCCGGCAAGCTCGTGGCCACGCAGACCGGCGGCGACGGCAAGGGCCAGATCCCGGCGCGCTTCCTCGACGGCGTCATGCGCGGCGGGACGCAGACGCTCTCCAAGTACCTGCGCACGCTCGACAACCAGGCCGGCCGGCCGACGCCGCTGCTGATCGTCCCGGGCATCGGGCGCTTCGACGCCCAGTGCGACGACGTCGACCCGACCGCGGGCACGCAGACCACGCGCACCTCGATCAACTTCACCGCGTCGGTGTCGACCGGCGTGCACGTCTCGCGCCTGCTCGGCCGCGACGTCGGCGCGGGCCAGCGGCCGGCGGTCTTCAACGCCGAGAAGGCCCAGCCGGTCTCGATCCTCGCCAGCGCCGACGGGCTGTTCGAGGTCATCATGGAGGCCAGGGGCCGTTCGGTCCTCATCACCGGCGCGGCGCGCACCGACAACGGGCCGGGCCCGCAGGCGGCGTGCCTGATCTGGGGCACCGCGTTCAGGGTCGGCTGAGCGCGCGCTCGACGTCGGCGAGCAGGTCGGGCGCGTCCTCGATGCCCGCGTTGAGGCGGATGAAGCCCTCGCCGACCGCGTCGGTGCCCCACCGCGCGCGGCGCTCGGCGTTGGAGTGAAGCCCGCCGAAGCTCGTGGCCTCGGCCACCAGCTCGCAGGCGGCCAGGAAGGCCTGCGCGCGGTCCTCGGATCCGAGGTCGAACGAGACGACCGAGCCGAAGCCCGGCCAGCGCACGCCCGTGACGTCGTCGCGCGCGCGCAGCAGCTCGGCCAGGGCGCGCGCGTTGGCCTCCTGGCGCTCGAGCCGCAGCGCCAGCGTGGCCAGCGAGCGGTGCACGAGCCACGCCTCGAACGGCCCGGGGATCGAGCCGGTGGCGGTTCGCCACGCACGCAGCGCGGCCGCGCGCTCGGGGTCGGCAACCGCGACGACGCCCATCACGAGGTCGCTGTGGCCGGCGAGGTTCTTCGTCGCGCTCAGCATCGAGAAGTCGGCGCCGAGCTCGAGCGGGCGCTGGCGCAGCGGGCCGGCGAGTGTGTTGTCGACGGCGACGAGCGCCCCATGCGCCCGCGCCTCCGCGGCCAGCGAGCGCAGGTCGAGCACGTCCAGGCACGGGTTCGACGGCGACTCCATCCAGACGAGCGTGGCGCCCGGCAGCGCCTCGCGGAAGGCGGCGTCGTCGGTGGGCACGAGGCGCACCTCGACGCCGTTGGGCTGAAGGACGTCGTGCGCGATGGTGCGGATGCCCGGGTAGGCGTCTGACGGCGCCACGAGCACGTCGCCGCCGTGCAGCGCCGGCACGACGACGGCGGTGACCGCCGCCATGCCCGAGGCGAAGGCGACCGCGTGCGCGCCCTCGAGCTCTGAGAGCGCGTCCTCCAGGCGCGCCCAGCTCGGGTTGTCGTAGCGCCCGTAGTTGAAGCGCGACGCGTCGGCCGGGCCGGCGAGGTGGTAGGGCGCGGCGAACGTCGGCCCGGGCAGGAAGGGCTCGCCGTCGGCGGGAGCGGGCAGCCCGGCGTGCGCGGCGCGGGTCGAGTCGCCGGCGCGCTCGGTCACGCCTGGTCGCGGCGCTGGGCCACGACCTCGCGAAGGTGCTCGACCGCCTTCGGCGCGGTCTTCGTCAGGCGGCGGATGTCCCAGCTGGTCAGCGTGACGAGGAGCATCGGCGAGGTGGCGACGACGGTGGCGTTGCGCTGCGAGCGCTCGAGCACGCCCATCTCCCCCACGACGTCGCCCGGCCCGAGGTCCGCGAGGCGCTCGCCATTGCGCTCGACACGCGCGGTGCCCTCCTCGATGGCGAGCACGTCGTAGGAGTAGTCGCCCTCGCGCACGAGCTCCTTGTCGCTGGGGACCGAGACCTCGGCCGCGAGCGCCGCGATGTGGCCGAGCTCCTCCTCGGTGAGGTCCGCGAAGACCGGGATCTTCTTCAGGCGCGCGGGGTCCACGGCCGCGAGAGACTAACAGCCGGTCGTGGCGCCAACGCCCGACGGCGGCGCACCTACCCCGGACGCGCACTGCCGGCTGGCCGCGCCAGCCATTCCTCGCGCAGCACGCCGAACCACACGACGTCCACGCGCTGCCCGCGCTCGACGTTGCGCTGACGCATCAGGCCCTCGCGCGTGAAGCCGAGGTGCGCCGCGAGCGCGGCCACCGCCGCGTTGTCCGGCGTGGTCGTCATCTCGACGCGCAGCAGGTCGAGCGCGCCGAAGGCCCAGGAGACGGCCAGCGCGACGCCGCGAGCGCCCAGGCCGCGGCGGCGCGCCCGCGCGATCAGCCAGAAGCCGACCTCGCAGCGCCGGTGCTGCCAGGCGAACGAGTGGAGGATCACCAAGCCGAGGAACTCGTCGCTCGACGCGTCGGCGATGGAGAGCAACGCGCCGGTGCCCTGCGCGGCGTGCTCGCGATTGCGCTCGATCCCCTCGAGGACCTCCGCCTCGTCGGGATCGCGCTCGATGCCCACCAGGCGCCCGAGGTCGCGGTCGTCACGGAACGCCGCGGCGTATGGCCCGGCGTCGTCAGCCCGCGGGGGCCGCAGCGCGACCACGCCATCCGTCAGGCGCTCGGGTAGCTCGATCTCCACCGAGCGCATGGTCGCGCACAACGAATGAGGGCCGCCTCGCGGCGGCCCTCATTCACGGTTGTGCGGCGTGCGCCGCTCAGGACGGCTCGGTCTCGGCCGCCGGGGGCGGCGGAGCCGGCTCGTCCTGCGGCTCGGGGTCGTTGCCCTCCTCGGTCGCGCCGCCACCGCCGACGGCGGCGGGGACCTTCTTGGGCTCGACGACGGTGAGCTTCACCTCCTGCTCGGTGCCCTCCTCGCCGCGCTCGACCATGACGGTCGCGCCCGGGATCAGCTCGGCCTTCAGGACGAAGTCGGCCAGCGGGTCCTCGATGTAGCGCTGGATCGCACGGCGCAGCGGGCGGGCGCCCATCGACGGGTCCCAGCCCTTCTCGACCAGCAGGTCCTTGGCGTCCTCGGCCAGCTCGAGCTGCAGCTCGCGCTCGGCCAGGGACTCGCGGATGCGGCGCAGGAGCAGCTCGACGATCGTCTTGATCTCTTCCTTGGTGAGCTTGTGGAAGACGACGACCTCGTCGATGCGGTTGAGGAACTCGGGGCGGAAGACCTTCTTCAGCTCGCCCATGATCCGGTTCTTCATGTCCTCGTAGGTGATGCCGGTCTCGTCGTCCGACACCGCGAAGCCCAGCGGCGTGTTGCGTGCGATCTCCTGGGCCCCGATGTTCGAGGTCATGATCACGATCGCGTGACGGAAGTCGACCGTCCGCCCCTGCGAGTCGGTCAGCCGGCCGTCCTCGAGGATCTGCAGCAGGATGTTGAAGACGTCCGGGTGCGCCTTCTCGATCTCGTCGAGCAGGAGCACGCAGTACGGCTTGCGCCGCACGGCCTCGGTGAGCTGGCCGCCCTCGTCGTAGCCGATGTAGCCCGGAGGCGAGCCGACCAGACGGCTGACGGCGTGCTTCTCCATGTACTCGGACATGTCGATGCGCACCATCGCGTCCTCGTCGCCGAAGAGGAACTCGGCGAGCGTGCGGGCCAGCTCGGTCTTGCCGACGCCCGATGGGCCGAGGAAGACGAACGAGCCGGTCGGGCGCTTGGGGTCCTTCAGGCCGGCGCGCGAGCGGCGGATGGCCTTCGAGATGACCTCGACCGCCTGCGACTGCCCGATGACGCGCTTGTGCAGCTCGTCCTCCATGCGCATGAGCTTCTGCGTCTCGGCCTCGGTGAGCTTGAACACCGGGATGCCGGTCCACATCGAGACGATGTCGGCGATCTCCTCCTCGCCGATGGCGGGCCGCTCGTGCTCGCCCTCGCCGCGCTCCCACTGCTCCTCGAGCTCGCGCTTCTTCTGCGTGAGCTTGCGCTCCTGGTCGCGCAGGTTGGCGGCCTTCTCGAACTCCTGGGACTCGATCGCGGCCTCCTTGGCGCGCCGGGTCTCCTCGATCTCCTCTTCGAGCTCGCGGTAGACCGGCGGGGAGGTCATCGACTTGATGCGCATGCGCGACGCGGCCTCGTCGATGAGGTCGATGGCCTTGTCGGGCAGCTGGCGGTCGGAGATGTAGCGGTCGGCCAGCTCGGCGGCGGCCTCGAGGGCCTCGTCGGTGATCTCGACCTTGTGGTGGCTCTCGTAGCGGTCGCGCAGGCCCTTGAGGATCTGGACGGTCTCCTCGGTGGTGGGCTGGTCGACGCGGATCTGCTGGAAGCGGCGCTCCAGGGCGCTGTCGCGCTCGAGGTACTTGCGGTACTCGTCGAGCGTCGTGGCGCCGATCGTCTGCAGCTCGCCGCGCGCGAGGGCCGGCTTGAGGATCGAAGCGGCATCGATCGCGCCCTCGGCGGCGCCCGCCCCGACGAGGTTGTGGAGCTCGTCGATGAACAGGATGATGTCGCCGCGCTGGGTGATCTCCTTCATCACCTTCTTCAGGCGCTCCTCGAACTCGCCGCGGTACTTCGAGCCGGCGACGAGGGCCGCGAGGTCCAGCGTGTAGATCTGCTTGCCCTTGAGCAGCTCGGGCACGTCGGCGTTGGTGATGCGCTGGGCGAGGCCCTCGACCACGGCGGTCTTGCCCACGCCCGGCTCGCCGATGAGCACCGGGTTGTTCTTCGTGCGGCGCGAGAGGATCTGCATGATCCGCTCGATCTCGGTCTCGCGGCCGACGACGGGGTCGAGCTTGCCCTCGGAGGCGAGCTTGGTCAGGTTGCGCCCGAACTGGTCGAGCAGCTTGGAGGACTTCTTGCCCTCGCCCGACGCGCCGGATGCGGCGGCGCCGGCGCCCTGGCCGGTCTGGCGGCGGCCGCCGGGCCCGGAGAGCATGCGGATGACCTCGTTGCGGATCTTCTCGGAGTCGGCGTCGAAGTCGAGGAGGATGCGAGCAGCGACGCCCTCGTTCTCGCGCACGAGGCCGAGCAGGATGTGCTCGGTGCCGATGTAGTTGTGGCCCAGGCTCAGTGCCTCGCGCAGCGCGAGCTCGAGGACCTTCTTGGCGCGGGGGGTGAAGGGGATCTGGCCGGAGGTGACCTCCTCGCCAGACCCGACGATGCGCACGACCTGCGCGCGCACTCGCTCGACCGTGATGTCAAGGGACTCGAGCACACGTGCCGCGAGCCCCTCCTCCTCGCGCAGCAGCCCGAGCAGGATGTGCTCGGTGCCGATGTAGTTGTGCTTGAGCGTGCGCGCTTCCTCCTGCGCGAGAACGACGACCTGGCGGGCCCGTTCCGTGAATCGCTCGAACATTTGTGCTTCCTGGTCCTTCCTGCTGTGCGGGGTGAAGCCTCAGCCTCGGTCGATTCTTGGTCCTTGTGGCGGTGGTCTGGTGGGACGCCAAAACGCCCGACTGCTCATCTTTTCGGCCGGTGAGGCGATTTGGATGAGCGAACCGGGTGTCGCTGGCAGGGCATAGGCCAGTCTACCAACGTGCTCCGAGCCCTCTGCGCCATGCGCGGAGGCTTCCCGCACAGTGCGCGATCTACGCCGCCTGCCGCGTCAGCCGGCCACGAGAGCATCGCGGGACGATGGCCTCGTCGATGCCGTGCGGTGGGGTGTGGCGGCCTTCGCTTTCCGTGCGGCCCCTGCCGCTCTGCGCGGCCAGGGCAATGAGGGGGACAAGGCGTTGTGGTGGCGCCACCGTGGCGTCGTTCCTCGTCGTGGGCGTCTCTTCCGCACGGGCCGGACGCCCGCTGCGCAACGGGCCGGACGCCCGCTGCGCGAGCGGAGCCCGTGCGTGTTTCGCAACACTTTCGCCGGGCCGCCGCGGGCGCCCTCGCGAACCGTGGTCGATTGGTGTTGCCATGAGGCTGTTGCACAACCCACCCACAGATCCGGTGCGTCGAACTGTGATGGGACGACCCATGCTCAGGGCGGCCGAATATGGCCGACAAGTGGGACGAGAACGCCGTCAGAGCGATAGATCGCGATCCGTCTCCCACCCGTTAGGTTCCGAAGCTTTTCGGACCCCTTGTGCAACAGCCTCCATACAACACCTATCGACCACGCTTCGAAAGAGCGCTCCGACAGGTGTTGGAGAACACACGCGCGCTGCACCAACAAGCGCGCCTCTTTGCGCAGCCGCCCGCGACGAGGCACGACGCCACGGTGGCGCGACCACAACGGCTTCTCCCCCTCATTGCCCGGCCACGCACAGCGGCGAGCGCCAAGCGGACGACCATCTACCCCAGCAGGAACCGCTGCACCGCTCGGCGGCCCTCGCCGCCGGGCGCGCGCGACTGCACGGAGTGTCCCGAGCCCTTGACCACGAGCAGCCTGCCGTTGGGCGTGTGGGCGGCCTGCTCGCGCGCCCATGGCAGCGGCGTCGAGAGATCGCGGTCGCCGGCGAGCAGCAGCGTCGGAACCGGCGGCAGGTCGCCCGCGGACGCGGCGGGCGCGTGCGTCGGCGGCCAGCGCAGGCACGTCTGGATGAGCCCGTTGCCGACGACGGTCGCGCGGTCGTACGGGCCGGGATCGACCTTCGCGGCGGCCGCGCGCAGCGCTGCCTCGCGGCCGGCGAGCGGCGCCGCCGGGCCGCCCCACGGCGTCCGCAGGTCCGCGCACGCCGTCGCCGCGTGCAGGCCCTGGCTGAGGACGCTCGCGGGCGCGCGCTGCGCGCGGCGCACGACGCGCACGATCCGCTCCAGGTGCTGCGGATGGCCAGCGCGCGCCTCGCGCAGCGCGGCCAGCACCCCGGGGAAGCTGGGTGCGCCGACGCTCATGGCCACCAGCGTGTCGTCGATTTCGGGCCCACCCACCCCGTCGTGGCGAGCGCGGACGACCGCGGCGAGGTCGGCGGCCGGGTCGCCCGGGCAGTGCTGCGCGCGGCAGACGGCCCGCAGCACGCGCGCGGTCTCGCGCATGCCGTCGTCCTCCAGGCCGTCGAGGCCCGCCGCCGGGACCACCGAGTCGAGCACCAGCCGCGCGACGCGGTCGGGGTGGGCGATCGCGTAGCGCTCGGCGACGAAGGTCCCGTAGGACGTGCCGTCGAGCGTCAGCTTCCCTACCCCGAGCGCCGTGCGCAGCGCCTCGAGGTCGGCCACCGTGTCGGCGGTCGAGTAGAAGCGGCGCCGCGGCCCGAGCCTGCGCGCGCACGCCTCCACGGCGTCGCGCGGCGGCACCGTCAGGTCTGACGTGCCGACCGCGCGCTGCAGCGCCGGGCAGCGCAGCGCCGCCGCGCCGGTGCCGCGCTGGTCGAGCATGACCAGGCGGTACTGGCGCAGCACGGGGCGCATGCGCGCGCGTACGCGCGGCACGAAGTCGACGCCGCCCTGGCCCGGCCCGCCGGTGAGCACGACGAGGACGCCGCGCGCCGCGCCGGCGTTGCCGGCGGCCGCCACGGCGAGGCGCAGCTGGCCCGGCGTGCGGCCGGAGTGGTCGAGCGGCACGGCCAGCGACGAGCAGGTGAAGCCCGGCGCGTGCGGGCACGGGCGCGAGCGCTCCAGGCGCGGCGCGGGCACCGGCGCGCGCGCCGTGGCGGCCGTGGTCGTCGCACGCGTCGTCGTCGAGTCCGAGCCGCTCCCGCCGCCGCACGCGCCCAGCGCACACGCCAGGGCGATGACGGCGAGCCGGCGCACGATTAGATGGTTGATGCCGCGGCCGCCGTGCAGGCGGGTGCGGGGGTCGTGGCATCAACCATCTAGTCGCGCATCGCCGGGAAGAGCACGACCTCGCGGATCGAGCCGCGGCCCGTCAGCAGCATGACCAGCCGGTCGATGCCGATCCCGATGCCACCGGTCGGCGGCATGCCGTGCTCGAGGGCCGCCAGGTAGGCCTCGTCGAAGGGCATCGCCTCCTCATGGCCCTCGTCGGCGAAGCGGCGCTGGGCCTCGAAGCGGGCGCGCTGCTCGTCGGGATCGTTGAGCTCGGTGAAGGCGTTGGCGAGCTCCATGCCGCCGGCGAAGGCCTCGAAGCGCTCGACGAGGCCGGGCTTGGAGCGGTGGTCCTTGGCCAGCGGCGAGATCTCCTTGGGGAAGTCGATCACGAACGTCGGCTGCACGAGCGTCGGCTCGACGACCTTCGAGAAGAGGTCGTCGACGAGCTCGGGCCACGTCAGGCCCTCGGTCGGGATGTCGACGTCGGAGGCCGCGATCGCTGCGGCCAGCGCGCCGGGCTCGTGCAGCGCCATGACGTCGATCCCCGTCGCCTCCTCGATCGCGTCGGTCAGCCCGATGCGGCGGTAGGGCGGGGTGAAGTCCACCTCGCCGGCGTAGCCGGCCGCCGCGGCCACGCGCGGCAGCAGCTCCTCGACGCGGCGCATCACGTCCTCGTAGTCCGCGTAGGCCTCGTACCACTCGACCATCGTGAACTCGGGGTTGTGCTTGTAGGAGATGCCCTCGTTGCGGAAGTCCTTGCCCAGCTCGTAGACGCGCTCCAGGCCGCCGACGATCAGGCGCTTGAGGTACAGCTCGGTCGCGATGCGCAGGAAGAGATTGCGGTCCAGCGCGTTGTGGTGGGTGACGAACGGGCGCGCCATCGCGCCGCCGTAGAGCGGCTGCAGGATCGGCGTCTCGACCTCGACGAAGCCGGCCTCGTCGAGGTAGGCGCGGATGGCGCCGATGACCTTCGCGCGCGTGACGAAGAGCGCGCGCGCCTCCTCGCTGGCGATGAGGTCGAGCTCGCGGTGGCGAAAGCGCGTCTCGACGTCGTGCAGGCCGTGGAACTTGTCCGGCGGCGGGCGCAGGCTCTTGGCCAGCACCTCGAAGCCCTCGACGCGCAGCGACAGCTCGCCGCGCTTGGAGCGGAAGGCCAGCCCGTCGACGCCGACGATGTCGCCGAGGTCGAGGTCGAGCAGGCGCGCCATCGCCTCCTCGCCGAGGACGTCGACCTTGGCCTGCAGCTGGATGCGGCCCGAGCGGTCGTCGAGGTCCAGGAACGCCATCTTGCCCTGGCCGCGGCGCGCGTGCAGGCGCCCGGCCACGCGGTAGCGCGCGTCGGAGTCCTCGCCGGCGGGCAGGTCGGCGTGCGCGGCGTGGACCGCGCTGATCGGCTGCACGCCCGGATAGGCGTGCGGGAACGGCTCGACGCCGTCGGCGCGCAGGCGCTCGAGCTTCGCGCGGCGCGTCGCGAGGAGATCGGAGGCGGCTTCCTCGGCCACCGTCCGAACCCTACGTGACGTCGATCTTCGTGATCTTGAGCTTGCGCTTCTTGCCGTTGGGCAGCGAGACGTCGACGGTATCGCCGCGCTTGTGCCCCAGCAGCGCCTTGCCGACCGGCGACTCGTTGGAGAGCTTCTTCTGCGACGGGCTGGCCTCGGCCGAGCCGACGATCGTGTACTTGTCGCTCTCGCCCGTCTTCTCGTCCTTGACGTTGACGGTCACGCCCACGCGGACGAGGTCGGTTGACAGCTCGGACGGGTTGACGACCTGCGCCGAGCGCAGGCGCTCCTCGAGCTGCGCGATCTTCTGCTCGAGCATCATCTGCTCGTTCTTGGCGTCGTCGTACTCGGAGTTCTCCGAGATGTCGCCGAACTCGCGTGCCTCCTTGATGCGCTCGGCGACCTCGCGCCGCCGGTTGGTCTGCAGGTCGTCGAGCTCGCGCTGCAGCCGCTCGAGGCCTTCGGGAGTGAGGATGACGTCCTTGGGCATGGGCGTGTGGGTGGAGGGTGGGGAGCGCCCGAGACACGAAACCCCGCTCAGCGGCGGGGATGTTCAGGGGCGACCTGGCTGGACGAGCGGCGCAGTATAGCGCCGTGTTAAGCCGCGGCCGCGAGCGTGGTCAGCCCCGCGAGGACCGTCCGGGCATCAGCCACCGTCGCGGTCGCCTGCATCGCGTGCTGCAGGTCCTTGGAGGCGTGCAAACGCTCCAGATACCAGGGGTAGAACTTGCGCAGGTAGCGCCCGGCGCGATCGCCGCCGAGGTGCTCGACCGCGCGGTCCATCACCCAATCGAGCTCGGCGAGGACCTCCTCGCGCGTCGGGTCGCTCGCGCGCACGCCCAGCACCTGCTCGAACAGCCACGGATTGCCCAGCGCGCCGCGCGCGAGCATCACTGCCGCGGCGCCCGTGCGCTCGTGGCCGGCGCGCACCGCCGCGGCGCTGCTCAGGCCTCCCGTGAGGATCACGGGCGCCTCGAGCGTCTCGACCAGGCGCGCCGCGAGGTCGTAGTCCGGCGTGCCCTTGTGGTGCACCGCCGCGCTGCGCGGGTGGAAGGCGATCGCGCTGACGCCCGCGTCGTGCACGAGCCGGTGGGCCAGCTCGTAGCCGTCGGTCTCACCCGGGCGCTGGCCGGAGCGCAGCTTGACGGTGACCGGCAGCCCCGAGCCCTCGCGAGCGGCGCGGGCCACCGCCACCGCGGTGTCGGGGTCCTTGATGAGCGCCGCGCCCGCGCCCGTCTTGCAGACCTTGGGCACCGGGCAGCCCATGTTGAGGTCGATGAGGTCGGCGCCGCGCTCGGCCACCGTCGCCGCCGCCGAGCGCATGACATCGGGGTCCTGGCCGAAGAGCTGGATGGAGACGGGCCCGCCCACCCCCGCCTCGCGCTCGGCCGGGTGGATGCGCAGCAGCTCGCGCATGGTCTTGTCGTTGCGGTGGTGGATGGCGAAGCTCGAGACCATCTCGGACACGGCGAGCCCAGCCCCGTAGCGCTTGGCCTGCAGGCGCACGAACCAGTTGCCGATCCCGGCGAGGGGCGCGAGCACGACCCGGTTGGGGATCTCGACGGTCCCGATGCACCAGGGCGTGGTGAGCTCAGGCGTTGCGCTCATGCAACAAGCGTAGGCCGGTCAGCGTCAGGAGGTCGTCCGTCTCGTCGATCTCCTCGGTGAACGGGACGATGTGCTCGGCGAGCCCGCCGGTGGCGATCGTCTCGATATCGGCGCCCATCTCGGCCCGCAGGCGGCGCAGGATGCCGTCGACCTGCCCCGCGAAGCCGTAGACGACGCCGCTGCGGATCGCGTCGACCGTCGACTTGCCGATCAGCGAGCGCGGCGTGCCGAGGTCGATCTTCGGCAGCGCCGCGGCGCGGTTGGTCAGCGCCTCCATCGAGATCTCCACCCCGGGCGCGATGATGCCGCCGAGGTACTCGCCGTCGGCCGAGACGGGGTCGAAGGTCAGCGCCGTGCCGAAGTCGACGACCACGCACGCACCGTGGACCTTGTCGTAGGCGGCGACCGCGTTGACGAGGCGGTCGGGCCCGATCTCGCGCGGGTTGTCGTAGCGCAGCGCCATGCCGGTCTTGATCCCGGGCCCCACGACGAGCATCTCGTGGTCGAGGTAGCGCTGGGCCATCGCCTCCCACTCGGGGCGCAGCTGCGGCACGGTGCTCGACACGATCGAGGCGTCGAGATCGGCGAGGCCGATGCCGCGCAGCTCGAGCAGGTTGCGCAGGACGGCGCCCAGCTCGTCGGCCGTCGATTCGCGCACGGTCGCGAAGCGCCAGTGCTCGACGAGCTGGCCGTCGCGATAGGTCCCGAAGTGGGTCTGGGTGTTGCCGACGTCGACGACGAGGAGCACGGCATAGGATCGTCCCATGCCGGCGAAGCTCTACATCGTCCACGGGTCGCACCCGTGCGCCGCGGTGGCGCGCGCGATGGACATGAAGTCCGTTCCCTACAAGGTCGTCGAGCTGCTCCCGCCGCTGCACGCGCCGTTGCAGCGCATGCGCTTCGGGGCGCGGACGGTGCCCGGCCTGACGCTCGAATCGGGCGAGAAGATCTCGGGGTCGCGGGCGATCATGCGGCGCCTGGAGGAGCTCGCACCGGAGCCGCCGCTGTTCCCGGCCGACGCGTCCGCACGCGAGGAGGTCGAGCGGGCGGAGGCCTGGGGCGACGAGGTCTGGCAGCAGATCGCGCGGCGGGTGACCTGGGGGTCGTTCGCCCGTGCCCCGCAGGTCATGCCCAGCTATCAGGACGGCACGCGGCTGCCGCGCCTCCCGGCGCCGGCGGTGCGGGCGGTGGCGCCGGTCGTCGGCGCGGTCGAGCGCCGGCTCAACAACGCCGACGCCGCCTCGGTCCGCGCCGACCTCGTGGCGCTCCCGGGGCACCTCGATCGGATCGACGGCTGGCTCGCGTCCGGGGTGCTCGGCGGCGACGTCGTCAACGCCGCGGACCTCCAGATCGCCTCCTCGTCGCGGCTGATGCTGACCTTCGGCGACATGCAGGCGCTCTTCGCGGGCCGGCCGGCGGAGCAGCACGCGCGCGAGCTGTTCCCCGAGTGGCCCGGCTCGGCTCCGGCGGGCGTGTTCCCGCCGGAGTGGCTGCCCGCCTAGATTCACGCCGCCTGCGTCGCCCCATCGCGCACGAACCCGCGGATGGCGTCGGCCAGCGCCTCGGGCGCGTCCTCGGCGACGAAGGTGCGCGCTCCCGCGATCGGCTCCAGGCGCGCGCTGGGCAGCGTCGCAGCGAGGCGGCGGCCCAGCTCGGCCGAGAAGAACCGGTCCTCCTGGCCCCAGACGACGAGCGACGGGATCTTCAGCGACGGCAGGCGCGCCGCCGCGTCGAGCGTCGTGGCCTTGTCCATCGCCTTCATGAACGTCGCGGCGTCGCGGCGGATGTCGGCGTCGTCGAGGAAGGGCTGGATCCAGGCGCCGGTGACCTCGTCGGGGATCTCGTGCGCGAGCCAGCCGTAGGCCAGCGGCGAGCGCCGGGCCGCGGCGGCGCGCATCGGCTGGACGGCGGCGTAGAGCGCGCCGGGCACGCGCGCGGCCTTGACCATCGGCACGAACTCCTTGGGCGGGAAGACCTCGAAGCAGTCGCAGTTGGTCAGCACGAGCCGCCCGAGGCGCTCGCCGTGGTCGAGCGCGACGAGCTGGCTGATCGCGCCGCCGGTGTCGTTGCCGACCAGCGTGACGTCCTCGAGGTCGAGCGCCGCGAGGAAGTCGCCGACCAGCCGCGCCACACTCGCCGGCGAGAGCTCGGCGTCGGCGTTCATGGCGCTGCGGTGCGAGCCGAGCGGCAGGTCGGGGACGATGGTGCGCGCGTCGCCCTCGAGCAGTGGCGTGACCTTGCGCCACAGCGCGCCGTCGACGAGCAGGCCGTGGACGAAGACGATCGGCGGACCGTCGCCGCTGTCGCGGTAGTGGATGGTCCCCTGCGGGAGCGTGATCTCGGGCATGTCGTCCTCACGATCGACTAGCTTTGCGTACAGACTGTACGTAAAATAGATACAGACAGTATGAATGTCAAGCGAACCAAGCACGCCGAGCGCTCGGAGAACACCCGCGCCGCCCTCGTCGCGGCCGCGCGCCCGCTCTTCGCCGAGCGCGGGTTCGCCGGCGTCGGCACCGAGGAGATCGTCCGCGCCGCGGGCGTGACCCGGGGCGCGCTCTACCACCAGTTCCAGGACAAGACCGAGCTGTTCGCCGCCGTCTTCGAGCAGCTCGAGGCCGAGGTGTCCGAGCGCATCGGCGCCGCCGCCATCGCCTCCGGCGTCGCCGATCCGATCGCGGCGCTGCGGGTCGGCACGGCCGCGTGGCTCGACGCGAGCACCGAGCCCGAGACCCAGCGCATCGTCCTGCTCGACGGGCCCGCCGTCCTCGGCTGGGAGCGCTGGCGCCAGATCGCCATGCACTACGGCTTCGGACTCGTCGAGACCGTCCTACAGGCCGCCATCGACGCCGGGCAGCTCGCGCCCCAGCCGGTGCCGCCGCTGGCGCACGTGCTCATCGGCGCCGTCGACGAGGCCGCCCTCTACGTCGCGACGGCCGCGGACCAGGCGAGGGCGCGCGCCGAGGTCGACGCGGTGCTGGACCGGCTCCTAGCCGGGCTTCGATGACAGGCGCAGCGGCGGCCCCTCCCGCCGCACGCCCTCGTCGAGCGGCATCGCGGCCAGGCAGTCGCTCAGGCGCGTGCCGTCGGGCGTGCGCAGGTCGAAGTCGAGCTCGAGCAGCGGGATGAGGACGAAGCGCCGGCTCGTGACCTGGGCGTGCGGGATCGTCAGGCGCTCGGACGCGTAGGACTCGTCGCCGAGCAGCAGCACGTCGACGTCGATCGGCCGCGGCCCGTGGCGCACCCCGCCCTCGACGTCGCGCCCGAGCGTGCGCTCGATCGCCTTGCACGCGTCGAGCAGCTCCTCGGGCGCCAGGGCGGTCTCGATGCGCGCGCACGCGTTGAGGAACGACGGCTGGTCGAGCACCTCGCCGACCGGATCGGTGTCGTAGGTCGACGAGCAGGCCAGGACGATCGCGCCCTGTCGCGGCAGCGCGTCGACGGCCGCCTGCAGGTTCGCGCGGCGGTCGCCGACGTTCGAGCCCAGGCCGAGGTAGCCCCTCATGGCTCGGCCCTGCGCCGGATCGCGGCGAGCATCTCGCGGCGCGTGATGCCGCTGAACGGCCCGATGACGCGCCAGTAGCGTCCGAAGCGCCGGCGCGCGACCGCGTCGGTGGCCACGATCCGCGTCTCGGTGGCCACCCGGCTGCCCGCGCCGTCGGGCGCCACCGTGAAGGCCATCGCCACGCGCACCCACCCCGGCGCCGCGAACGCCCGAAGCTCGGCCGCCGAGCCGATCGCGTGGTGGCCGCCGCGCAGGCGCCACGGCGCGAGCACGCCGCCGATCAGCACGTCGTCACCCTCGTCGGCGAGGACGACCAGGCCGATGCCCCGCAGCGACTGCAGCAGCGGCCGCGGGTCTGAGCGGTGGCGGCCCAACATGCGGATGCGCATCAGCGCGCCGGTCACCGGCAGGTCGCGGCCGGACACCGTCCGCGCGGCGGCCGCGGCACGGTCGGGCGGCGCCGCCACGCGCGTGGCGTGCGCGCTGCGCCAGTCCCACGCCGGCAGCAGGTCGTCGATCGTCATGGCGCGACCAGCAGCGCCAGCTGGCGCGAGTGGGCGAGCAGCACGCCGTCGCGGCTCCACAGCTCGCCGTCCTCCTCGAAGAAGCCGCCGGCCGCCGTCGAGGAGCGGAACACGGCCAGCACCGGCCCGTCGGCGGTGGGCGGCGAGCGGAAGTGGACCGTGAGATCGACGGTCGGCAGCGAGGCCGGCCGCGTGAGCCGCGGCAGCGGCGACGGCCACCAGGCGTCGACCAGCATCGCGAGCGCGGGCGCGTCGAGTGGCGCGGCGTCGTCGTCGAAGCGCAGCCAGCCGCCGCTGAGGGCCTCGTCGGCGCCCGCGTAGAGCGGCGCGCCGAGCACCGGGCGCATCTCGAAGTGCTCGGTCATCGGGACGTGCGGCGTCGGCGGAAGGCGCGGCGTCGAGTCGGGGTCCGTCGCGGCGGGCGGGCTGGCGTTGTAGTCGAGCACGCCGTCCAGAGCGATCGCGAACGCGCCCACGGCGACGATGCAGAGGCGGTCGTCCTGGCTCAGGCGGGCGGTCAGCGTGCTCAGCGTGCGCCCGCTGCGCTCGACGGTCACCTCGACGCGCAGCTCGCCCTCCTGCGGCGAGCGCAGGTAGTGGCAGGTCAGCGACCGCGCGTGGCGCGCGGGATCCGCCAGCTCGGCGCTCATCGCCCGCAGGACGATCGCCGCCAGGTAGCCGCCGTTGGGCCCCAGCTCCGTCGACCAGCCGCCGTCGCAGGTCGCGCGCCAGGCACCATCGCCGAGCGGCACGACCGCCGTGGCCCGCGCAAACGCGCTCACACCGTCGCCTCGTTCAGGCCGAAGCGGGCGTGCAGGCGGCGCAGCGGCGCGGGCGCCCACCAGTTCCAGCGGCCCAGCAGCGCCATCAGCGCCGGCACGAGCAGCGCGCGGACGATCGTCGCGTCGATGGCAACGGCCAGGGCGGTCCCCACCCCGAGGAGCTTGACGAAGACGATCGACGACGTCGCGAACGCGCCGATCGCGACGCAGAACAGCAGCGCGGCGGCGGTGATGATCCGTCCGGTGCGCTCGACACCGAAGGCCACCGCCTCGCGGTTGCCCACGCCGGTGTCGTAGGCCTCCTTGATCCGCGAGAGCAGGAACACGCCGTAGTCGGTGGCCAGGCCGAAGGCGACCACGGCCAGCAGCACCGGCTGGGTGGCCTCCAGGCCTCCGGGGCTGACGTAGTCGAGCACCCCCTCCAAGCGCCCGTCCTGGAAGACGAGCACGAGGATCCCGAAGGTCGCGCTCAGCGTCAGCACGTTCATCGCGAGCGCCTTGATCGGCAGCACGACCGAGCCCGTCATGAGGAAGAGGATGGCGAAGGTCGTCACCGCGAGCAGGCTCAGGGTGAGCGGCAGCCAGCGCGTGAGGGCCGCCTGCTGGTCGACGAAGAACGCCGCGTCGCCGGTCACGCCGATGGGAAACGGCGCGGGCAGCGCGCGGATCGCGCGCACGAGGTCGCGCGCGGCGGCCGAGCGCGGATCGCCCGGCGCGATGACGTCGATCTCGACCGTCGCCGGCGCGAGGCGGCGCGGCGGCGCCACACGGGCGCCCGGCAGAGCGGCGAGGCGGCGGGCGTACGCGCGCGCGGCGGCGTCGTCGCCGGTGGTGGCCGCGACGCGGATCGGGTCGGTCGTCGCGGCGGGGAAGTCACGCTCGACCGTCTCGGCGACCAGCCGCAGCTCGGAGCCGGGCGGAGCCATGTGCCAGTCGGCGGACACGAACGTGGCCCGCAGGAAGGGCAGGCCGAGGATCACGAGCAGCGCCGCGGTGACGAGGGCGACGGCCGGCGCGCGGCGCATGACCCACTGCGCCAGGCGATACCAGGGGCCGGCCGCCGCCGGGCGCGAGGTCGCGTCGGCGGCGCGGCGCCAGCGCGCCAGCGACAGCGCGTTGACGCGCGGCCCGAGCGTGGCCAGCAGCGCCGGCAGGATCGTCAGCGCGACGGCGGCCGCGGTGAGCGACCCGAGCATGCCGCCGATGCCCATCGAGTACAGGAAGCGCAGCGGGAAGACGAGCAGCGCCGCCATCGCCGCCGCCACGGTGAGCGCGCTGAAGAGCACCGTCCGCCCTGCGGTGGCCAGCGTGCGCTGCAGCGCCTCGCGCCCGTAGCCCGCGCGCGCCGCCTCCTCGCGGTAGCGCGAGAGGATGAACAGGCTGTAGTCGATAGCCAGCCCGAGGCAGACGCCGGTCACGAGGTTCAGCGCGTAGACCGACAGCGACGTGACGTGCGCGTTGACGGCGCGCAGCAGCATGAAGGTGAAGACGATGCTCAGCGCGCCGACGAGCGGCGGCATCAGCGCCGCGATCATGCCGCGGAAGATCCACAGGCTCAGCGCGAAGAGCAGCGGGAACGCGAGCAGCTCGGCGCGGCCGAGGTCGCGCGAGACCCGATCGCCGATCTCGGGCTCGGCGAGGCCGCTGCCGCCGATGCTCACGCCTTGGCCTGCGAGCCGCGCGCGCAGGCGGTGGGCGACGTCGAGCTCGTCGGCGTGCCGAGCGAACGCGGCGGCGACGATCGCCAGGCGACCGTCGCGCGAGAGCAGGCTCGCGTCGTGGCCGTCGAGCCAGCTGCGCGTCACGGTGATGCCGGGGTCGGCGGCGATCGTCCGCTGCACGGCGCGCAGGCGGGCGCGCGGCACGAGCGCGGTCAGCCCGAGGACGTCGCGCCCGCCCGTCGCCCGGTCCAGCTCGGCGTCGGCCCTGGAGCTCTGGGATCCCGGATCGCTGAGGCCGGCGCCGTGCAGCTCGCCGGCCACCGGCGCGCCGAGGACCGCGGCAACGACGAAGAGCGCGGCGGCTGCGCCGAGGACGCGCCGCCGGCGACGGTGCAGCAGCGCCGCCAGGCGCGTCATCGCTTCGCCTCCGCGCCGAGCAGCCGGCGGACCCAGCCCTTGCGCCGCTGCGACTCGAGGTCGAGGGCGGCCGCGACGTTGAGCAGCATCCCGTGGGCGATGAACGTCCTCACCGCGTCGGGCTCGGCGCCGGACAGCCGCTCGATCTCGCGCACGACCTCCTCGTAGTGAGCGCTCGCGCACGCGCGGATCTCGTCGTCCGAGCACGCGGCCCACAGCTGCATCTGCATCTGCAGCAGCCGCCGATCGCTGAGCATGCCGCGGTACGCGGCGCCCATGGCCACCAGCGCGTCGAAGCCACCGCCCGCCTCGGCGGCGGCGGCGCGGAACGTCTCGAGGGTCGCCTGCTGGCAGCGCTGCCCGCACGCGAGGAAGAGCTCCTTCTTCGTCGCGAACAGGCGGAAGAGGTAGGCGTGCGAGATGCCCGCGGCACGCGCGATCGCCTCGGTCTTCGTGCCGTGATAGCCAGTGGCCGCGAAGGCGGCGAGCGCCGCCTCGAGCACCTGCTCGCGACGCTCCTGCGCCGACATCCGCGCACGCGCGACGGCCATTCAGGCATGGTGAGTGAGTGATCACTCACCTGTCAAGCGTTTACTCCCCTGCCTGCCGCCAGACCTCGACCGACACCGACTCCACCGGCAGCGGGATCGGGGGCTCGGGCTTCGTCGCCTTGACCCAGACCTCCTCGGCGCCGAAGTCGGAGAGCAGGCGGTCGGCGATCGCCGAGCACAGGCGCTCGAGCGTCTTGTACGAGCGCTGCTGGGCGACGAGCGCGACGCGCTCGCAGACCTTCGCGTAGTCGATCGTGTCGTCGACCATGTCGGTGACCGTCGCGTCGGCCTCGCCGACCTCCATGCGCAGATCGAGCACGAGTCGCTGGCCGACCTCCTGCTCGGCGGCGGTGACGCCGTGGTGCGTGTAGAGCGACAGCCCCGTGACCTCGATCGTCACCTCGGTCTGCGGCGCTCCGCCATCCTCGTCGTCGTAGTCGTCGTCCTCGAGCTCGTCGTCGAGGTCCTCGTCGTCCTCAGGGGCCATCGCGCCGCAACGTAGCAGTCGCCACGGCAAGGGCGTCCCGCGTGGGCGCGACGTCGTGTACACGAAAGACGGCGGCGCCGCGCTCGAGCGCCAGCACGGTGGTGGCCAGCGTGGCCGCGACGCGATCGTGCGGGTCCTCCCGGCCGGTCAGGCGGCCCAGGAACGACTTGCGCGAGGTCCCGATGACGACGGGGAAGCCGACGGCGACGATCTCGTCCAGGCGCCGCAGCAGCTCGAGGTTGTGGGCGAGTGTCTTGCCGAAGCCGATGCCCGGGTCGATCATGATCCGCTCCTCGGGCACGCCCTGGCCGACGGCGAACGCCGCCCGCTCCTCCAGGAACGCGCGAACGTCGTCGACGACGTCGTCGTAGCGCGGGTCGTCCTGCATCGTGCGCGGCTCGCCCAGCATGTGCATGAGGCAGCAGTCGCAGCCGCGGTCGGCGACGAACGCGGCCAGCTCGGGCTCGTGGCGGAAGGCGGTGACGTCGTTGACGTAGGTCGCGCCGGCGTCGACGGCGGCCTGCGCGACCACCAGCTTCATGGTGTCGACGCTGATCTGAGCGCCCGTGTCGCCCGCCGCGCGCACGACGGGGACGACGCGGCGCAGCTCCTCCTCCACGGGAACAGGCTCCGCGCCAGGGCGCGTGGACTCCCCGCCGACGTCGAGGATGTCGGCGCCCTCGGCCACGAGCGCGCGCCCGCGCTCGACCGCCTCGTCGAAGGCGAACCACTCGCCGCCGTCGGAGAACGAGTCCGGCGTGACGTTGAGGATGCCCATGATCCGCGGCTCCATCGGGCGTTGATCGTATGTCCACGACGTTTCAACCGGCCGTGCGCCGCGCCGATGACGTCGGTGATGGCCCCGAACGGCACATGGCTCTGCCCCACCGAGCAGGATCGAGCGCGTCTCCTCGACATGGAGGCGCGCATCGCGCGCCCGCGCGCGCTGATGTACGCCGCCGTCGGGGTCGCCTTCGCGAGCGTGATGCCCTGGATCGGCTGGTGGACCGCGGCCCCGCTCGTCCTGCAGATCATCGTGTCGGGCGTCCTGCGCCCACGGGTCGCGTCGAGCCGCCGGCCGGAGTACCTCGTCTTCGCAACGGTCGTCTGCTCGCAGGTGCTGCTGGGCGCCGGGATCGCCCTGAGCGGCGGGCCGCACAGCCCCGCGATCACGCTGCTGCTGCTGCCGCTGATCACGCTGCCCGTACGCTTCTCGGGGCGCGGCGTGTGGAGCGGCTTCGGCCTGACCGTCGTCGTCCTGCTCGTCGCCGGCGTGGCGCTCGACCCGGCCGCCTACGCCGACGACCCGACGTTCGTCAACGCCGGGCTGTGCGCGGCCACGGGCCTGACGATCTTCTCCCAGTTCCTCATGAACACCGAGATGCAGCAGCGCTCGGCGTCGATCCTCGACCCGCTCACCGGGCTGCTGAACCGCACGTCGCTGCAGGCGCGCTTCGCGGAGATCGCCCAGCAGGCCGCGCAGACCGGCGACGCGGTCTGCGTGCTGGTCTGCGATCTCGACCGCTTCAAGGCGGTCAACGACCGCTACGGCCACGAGCGCGGCGACACCGTGCTCAAGGACGCGGCGCTCGTGCTGCGCAGGCAGCTGCGCGCCTTCGAGCTCGTCTACCGGCTCGGGGGCGAGGAGTTCCTCGTCGTGCTGCCCGGCACCACCCTCGGCGAGGGCCGCGACGTGGCCGAGCGCGCCCGCGCGGCGCTGGCCGCCGGGCGGCCGGGCGAGCTGCCGGTGACGATCTCGATCGGCGTGGCCGCCGCCAGCGGCGAGGACGTCTCCTACGAGTCGCTGTTCCGCGCCGCGGACGCAGCGCTGTACGAGGCCAAGCGCACCGGCCGCGATCGCGTCGTCGCCTTCGGCGACGAGTCCGACGTGCGGCTGGCCGGCGCCCAGGCCCGCCGCCGCGCGGCCTGAGCGCGCGCGAGCGCGACGCACGCCGCGACCACCGGCAGCGCCCCCGCGGCGAGCAGCGTCCAGCGCGCGCCGATCGCCGCCACCAGCAGACCACCGCCGACGAGGGCGACGAGCTCGGCGCCGTTGCGCCCGGCGCTGTAGGCGGCCCATGCGCGGCCTCGCAGCTCGTCGGGCACGCGCGTGTGGATGAGCGTGCGGACGACGACGTTCTTCGTGCCGTGGCCGATGCCGCCGACGAGGTAGGCGCCGAGGGCGAACGGCAGGACGAGCCACAGCGTCGGCAGCGCCAGCCCCGCACCCTGCACCGCCATCGCCGCCAGGGCGGCCGTCGCGTACGCCGCCGCGGGCACGCGCCCTGCGACGAGCGTCGAGCCGATGACCATGCCGACCGTCCACAGCGTCATGAGCGTGCCGTAGCCGGTGTCGCCGGCGTGCAGGACGTCCTTGGCGAAGAACACCTCGGCGGTCGCCGACGCGGTCATGAACAGCAGCGACACGAACGCGGCGACCATCACCGGGGCGAGCACGCCGTCGCGCATGAGGAAGGCGATGCCGTCGCGGGCGCGCTCGGTCGCGCGGGCCGCGCGGGCCGGCTCGCGGCGCGCGTGCAGGAGCTGCGCGGCGACGGCGACGGCCAGGAAGCTCGCGGCGTTGACGAGCAGCGCGATGCGCGTGCCGCCGGCGGCCGCGAGCAGACCGCCGAGCACGGGGCCGACGGTGAAGCCCAGGTAGCGCGCGGCCTCGATGCGGCCGTTGACCTTCGCGACGCCGTCGGGCCCGGCGACGGCCGGCGCGAGCGCGAACTCCGCCGGCTGGGCCACCGCGACCCCGGTGCCGAGCAGCGCGGTCAGCGCGAGCGTCGCCGCCAGGTCGCCGAACGCGAAGGCGAGCACGACCGCGACCGCCGCCTGCAGGAGCGAGACGTCGCGCAGCAGCCGCCGGCTCTCGACGCGGTCGGCGAGCAGCCCCGCCGCACCGCCGAGCACCACCGACGGCGCCCACAGCGCGATGAACAGCCCCGCGACGGCGATCCCCGAGCCCGTGCGCTCCTGGACGTACAGCGCCAGCGGGATGAAGCCCAGGAAGTCGCCCAGCGCCGAGAGGCCGACGGCGCCCGTGAGCAGGCGGCGGTCGCGCATCGCTCAGGCGCCCGCCGCCTGCATGGCCTGCGCGGCGTGCTCCATCGTGCGGGCGCGCTCCTCGGCCGGCGAGAACTCGACGATCAGCGCGTCGTCCTCGACGACGACGTTGTGCCCGGGCGGCAGGTAGTAGGCCTGGCCGGCGGCGATCGGCTCCTCCGACCCGTCCGCGTACGCGATGCGCAGGCGGCCGCTGACGAGGTAGCCCCAGTGCGGGCTCTGGCAGGCGTCGTCGGGCAGCCCCTTGAACAGCGGCGCGGTCTCGACGCCCGCGCTGAGGCGCTCGAAGGCGATCGTCATCCCGCCGCCGTCGATCGCGCGCGTCGTGGCGACGTCGGCCTCGAACTCCACCGGGACCTGGTCCTGCGAATAGGCTGGCATTGGCTCTCCCTTTCCTCGCTTGTAAGCCGAGGGAGAGCGTGCCGGCGCGCGGTCGCGCCGTCATGCGTGGCGGCACCCATTTCGGGCCCCGCCGGTACCCATCTAGTGGGCCAGAAGGCCCACTAGGCGACGCCGGCCGCCAGCGCGTACGACGCGGCGGCGGCGCGGGCGGCCCGCCCGGACGCGCCGATCTTGTCGTAGATGTTCGCGATGTGGCGCTCGACGGTGCGCACGCTGAGCACGAGCTCGTCGGCGATCTGCTGGTTCGAGCGCCCGCGGGCGACGAGGCGCAGGACCTCGACCTCGCGCGCGGTCAGGCCGGCCGGCGCGGCCGCCTCGCCTGCGGGCGCGTGGTGGGCGCCCAGCGCGCGCAGCGCCTCGTCGGCGGCGCGCGCCTCGCGCTCGGCGGCCTGGTCGTGGCCCAGGGCGCGCAGCGCGCGGGCGAGGTGGCGGCGCGCCTGCGCCGCCTCCCAGCGCCCGCCGGCGCGCGCGTAGAGGTCGACGGCGTCCTCGAGCGCGGGACGCGCGGCCTCCCAGTCCTCGGCCGCGGCGGCGACCAGGCCCTCCGCGAACGACGCGGCCGCCGCGCTCGCTCCCGTCCCCGCCGTGGAGGCGATCGCGCGCAGCTGCTCGGCCGCCTCCCGCGCGGCCTGGCGATCGCCCGCGGCCAGCCGCGCGCGGACGAGGACCTCCAGGGCGGGCGTGCGATCGGTGACGCCGCCGGCGGGCAGGCGCCGCAGCGCGCGCTCGGCCTCGTGGGCGGCCGTCGCTGCGTCCCCGCGGTCGAGGGCCAGCGACGCGCGCACGAGCGGCGCGAGGAAGTGCCCGTCGGCCGCCTCGAGCAGCCGGCTCGACTCGTCGAGCAGGCCCTGGCGGCGGCGCAGCTCGGCCAGGCGCACCATGCCGTCGGCGATGCGGTTGGGGTGGATGTCGGCCAGCGGCCCGAGGTTCGCGCGCAGCTCGGCCTCGGCCGCGCCCCAGTCGCCCTGCCAGATGAGGATGTCGGCGTAGTGGGCGCGGCAGGCGGCGAAGGTCAGCCTGTCCGACCACTGCTCGCAGAAGCCCTTGACGTGATCGCACCACTGCGCGGCGCGCTCGAAGTCGCGCACGCGCTTGCAGGCATCGATCAGGTAGCAGCAGCAGCTCGAGATCGCGTCGAGGTCCTCGAGCTCGCCGGCGACCGTCGCCGCCGTCGCCTCGTCGAGCCGCCGCATGCCCTCGTCGACCTCGCCCTCGCAGACGAAGCACAGCCCCTCGAGCGCGAGCGCCATCATCTCGACGTCGACGACGCCGCTGTCGCGCCCGATCGCGCGCGCCGCCGCCGCGTGCGTCCGCGCGCGCCCGGGATCGCGGTCGACCTGCAGGGCGAGATGGCCGCGCAGCAACGCCAGCCAGCCCTGCTCGGCCCCGGGCTCCAGGCCCTCGAGCAGCCGATCGGCGCGCTCCAGCCACCCCAGCCCGACGGCCACGTCGGCGTGGAAGTAGCACTCCCCCAGGCACAGCTGCACCGCCACCCGCGCCGCCGCCCGCGGGTCGCCCGCCTGGCGGTGCAGGCGGTAGGCGCGCTGCAGGTGGCGGATCGCCGCCTCCTGCTCGCCGAGCCACCGGCACGCGACGCCGAGCCCCTCGAACGCGGCAGCCGACGGCGCCACGTCGAGGCTCGCCTGGAACGCGGCGCGCGCCGCCTCCCACTCGCCGGCGGCAAGCGCCGCCCGGCCGGCCTCGTCCTCGCCCAGCGCAGCCCCCTCGAGCATCGCGCCCAGCATACGCGCGAGCCGGCGGCCAGGAGCGGGTCCGTCGGGTAGACCCGCCCCTGGCCGCCGGCCCCGCCACTATGCGACGACCAACTCGGGCTGCGGCGCCGCCCGCTCGCGCAGCGCCACGCCCGACTCGCAGTCGAAGGCGTGCAGCGCCGCCGCGTCGAGCGCCAGCGTCACCTCGTCGCCGGCGCGCACCGCGAAGCGCCCGTCGACGCGCGCGGTGAACTGCGAGCGGGCGTCGTCGGCCAGCAGCACGCCATCGTCGACGTCCTCGGAGTCGTGCGCCGCGCGCACGGCGTCGGCCGAGATCCGCGGCGCGTCCACCGCGAAGATCAGGTGGCTCTCGGAGCCGAGCTTCTCGACGACGTCGACCTTCGCGCGCAGGCGCGGCAGCGCCGGGTCGGTCGCCGGGCCAGCCGCTTCGAAGTCGGTGGGCCTGATGCCGAGGATCACGCGTCGGTCCAGGCCGCGCAGCGGCGAGCCCGCCGGCAGCGCGACGCGGTGGCCGCCGAAGCTGACCTCGTCGCCGGCGACGTCGGCCTCGACGAGGTTCATCGCCGGCGAGCCGATGAACGCCGCGACGAAGAGGTTGGCCGGACGGTGGAAGAGCTCCTGCGGCGTGTCGCACTGCTGCAGCACGCCGTCGCGCAGGACGGCCACGCGCGTGCCGAGGGTCATCGCCTCGACCTGGTCGTGGGTGACGTACACGGTCGTGATGCCGAGGCGCTCGTGCAGCTTGGTCAGCTGGGCGCGCATCGACACGCGCAGCTTGGCGTCGAGGTTCGACAGCGGCTCGTCCATGAGGAACGCGGCGGGCTCGCGCACGATCGCGCGGCCCATCGCCACGCGCTGGCGCTGGCCGCCCGACAGCGCGGCCGGCCGGCGCTCGAGCAGCTCGGTCAGGCCGAGCACGTCGGCCACCTCGGCGACGCGGCGCTCGCGCGCGGCCTTCTCGACGCGCCGCAGCCGCAGGCCGAAGCCGAGGTTGCCGCGCACGGTGAGGTGCGGGTAGAGCGCGTAGTTCTGGAAGACCATCGCGATGTCGCGCTTGCGCGGCTCCAGGCGCGTGACGTCGCGCTCGCCGATGTGCACGCTGCCTGCGGTCGGCTCCTCGATGCCCGCGATGAGCCGCAGCAGCGTCGACTTGCCGCAGCCCGACGGGCCGACGAGGACCATGAACTCGCCCTCGTGGATCTCGAGCGTCACGTCGTCGACCGCGCGCGGGCCGTGGCGGTAGGCCTTGGTCAGTTCGGTCAGGCGAATGCCGCCCATCTGCGTTACCTCGTCATCGTGATCTTGGACAGGCCGAAGGGTGCGTCGACGTCGACGCCCCGCCGCTCGGCGAGGCCGACCGCGAGCAGCTGCGCCGGTACGATCGCCACGACCGGGCCCAGCCATTCGGGGACGTCGACGAGCCCCAGGAACGGGTCGCCGAGCGCTGGGTCGTGGCCGATCGCGGCAACCCGCGCGCCGCGCTCGCGCGCGGTGGCGATCAGCTCGCGCATCGAGTCCTCGGTCGGGCCCGCGGGTGCGATCGCGAGCAGCGGCTGGCCCGGGCCGGTGGTGGCGATCGGGCCGTGCAGCAGGTCGGCGGGCGAGTAGGCCTCGGCGACGATGCCGGCGAGCTCGCGCACCTTCAGTGCGGCCTCGAACGCCGTCGCGTAGTGCGCGCCGCGGCCGACGACGGTCAGGCGCTCCCAGTCGGCGGCCGCCGCGACGGCCGCCGCGGCGTCGCCGGTGAGCGCGAGCTGCGCGGCCAGGGCTTCGGGCAGCCGCGCGACGTCGCCGGCCAGCGTTGCGTCGCCCTCGGCCGCCAGCGCAGCGATCGCCGCCAGCGAGGCGGTGTAGGTCTTGGTCGCCGCCACCGAGCGCTCCTCGCCGGCGCCGAGATCGAGCACGTGGGTCGCGGCGGCGGCCAGCGGCGACGACGGGTCATTGGTGATCGCGACGGTCATCGCGCCCTGGCGCGCGCCCTCGGCCACGACGCTGACCACGTCGGGCGACGCCCCCGACTGCGAGACGCCGATGACGATCGCGTCGATGAAGCGCGGCGGCGCGTCGTAGAGCGTGTGCAGCGACGGCGTCGCCAGCACGACCGGCAGGCGCAGCATCCGCCCGAGCACGTGCTGGGCGTAGCGGGCGGCGTTGTCGGACGAGCCGCGCGCGGCGAGCACCGCGTAGCGCGGGCGGCGGCGGCGCAGCTCGGCGGCCAGCGCGCGCAGGGCCGCGCGCTCACGGTCGAGCAGCCGCGCAACCACCTCGGGCTGCTGGGCGATCTCGGCTCTAGCGAGCGACATGCTCTCCTCCGGCGACCAGCGCGCGCTGGACCTCGAGGCGGTCGTCGAGGACGACGACGTCGGCGGGCGAGCCGACCGCCAGGCGGCCGAGGTCCTGCCGTCCGACGATCCGCGCCGGCACGGTGCTCGCCGCCGCCAGCGCCTCCTCGAGCTCGGCCCCCAGCGCGTGCAGGTTGCGCACCGCCTCGATCATCGTCAGCGCGCTGCCGGCCAGCGTGCCGTCGGCGCGCCGCACGACGCCGCCTTCGGCCGTGACCTCGGTCCCGCCGAGGAAGTAGCGCCCGTCGGGCATCCCGGCCGCGCCGACGGCGTCGGTGACCAGCGCGAAGCGCCCGCGAGCGGCCTGCCAGGCGACGAGCACGGTCTCGCCGGCCAGGTGGTGGCCGTCGACGATCACCTGCACCGTCACGTCCCTGCGCGCGAGCGCGGCCATCGCGATGCCCGGGTCGCGCGGGACGCTCGGGCGCATCGCGTTGAACAGGTGCGTCACCGTGCGCGCGCCGCGATCGAAGGCCAGGTGCGCCTCGGCGGCTGTTGCGTCGGAGTGCCCGCACGACACCGTCACACCGCGCCCGACCAGCTCGTCGATGAGCTCGAAGGCACCGTGCAGCTCGGGCGCGAGCGTCATCTCGCTCACGGGCCCGGCCTCCAGCAGGCGCCGCAGCAGCGCGAGGTCGGGGGCGCGACAGCCCTCGGCGTCGTGGGCGCCCAGGCGCCGCGGCGAGAGGAACGGCCCCTCGAGGTGGGCGCCGATGATGCGCGGGCCGCAGCTCTCGGGCGGCATCGCGCGCAGCGCGGCCGCGAGGTCGACCTCGGGCGCCGTGACGAAGGTCGGTTGGAAGGCGGTGACGCCGCTGGCCAGCAGCGCCTCGCCCGCGCGCTGGTAGGCGTCGGTCTCGGCGACCTGGAAGTCGACGCCGGCGAAGCCGTTGACCTGCAGGTCGACGAAGCCCGGGGCCGCGATGCCACGTCCGCGCCCGCCGCCGACGCCCAGCGCGGTCACGACGCCGTCCTCGACCGCGACGTCGCCGAGCAGCAGCTTTCCGTCGACCAGCGCGGCTGCGACGCCGAGCCTCACCGCGCCGCCTCCCGCACGCTGCCGGCGGCCGCGAGGCGAGCGCGCGCGTCGGCGGCCTCGACGCCGGCCAGCAGCATGACGAGCGCGACCTCGAGCTCGTCGCCGGCCGCGGCCAGCGCGGCGCGCGCGGCGGCGTCGTCGCAGCCCGCGCCCAGGCAGCAGATGCGCACGGCGCGCTCGCGCAGCTTGGCGTTGGCCACGCGCATCGAGCTCATGAGGTTCCCGTAGGTGCGCCCGCGGCGGACCAGGAGCGCGGTCGAGAACGCGTTGAGCGCGAGCTTCTGCGCGGTCCCGGCCTTCAGCCGCGTCGAGCCGGCGATCACCTCGGCGCCGACGGCGAGCACGACGGCGTGGTCGGCCAGCTCGGTCAGCGGCGCACCGGGAACGCAGACGATCGCGGCGGTCAGCGCGCTCGCCTCGCGCGCGGCGCGCAGCGCGCCCAGCGCGTACGGCGTGCTGCCGCTTGCGGACACCGCGACGACGACGTCGTCGCGCCCGGGCACGAGCGCGAGCAGCTCGGCCGCGCCGGCCTCCGCGTCGTCCTCGGCGGCCTCGCGCTCCGGGCCCGGCGCAAGCGCCGCGCCGGCCACGAGGGCGACGCCGTCGACCGAGAAGGTCGGCCCCCACTCGGCCGCGTCGGCCGCGGCCATCGCGCCGGCCGAGCCCGCGCCCGCGTAGATCACGCGCCCGGCGCGCGCGGCCGCGGCGTCGACGAGCGCGGCGAGATCGGCCTCTGCCTCGCGCAGCGCTTCCAGCACGACCGCGTTTGAGTCGTTGAGCGCGCGCACGACGTCGACGGTCGCACGCAGGTCGAGGTCGGCCAGGCCGGCATCGTGGCCCTCGGTGATCACGCGCGCACCTCGGTCAGCAGCGCGTCGCAGAGCACGTCCCACACCGCCGCCGGATCGCTGCCGCCCAGCGCGCTCATGTGCCCGCAGGCCTCGAAGCCCCACGTCCACAGGTCCTCGATCCCCGCCTCGCGCGCGACGCGCACCGCCGCGCGGATGTCGTCTGCGTCGTCGGGCTCCAGGCGGAAGCCCTGGATCCACAGCTGGGGCGCGACGTCGTGCACGCGCGCGAGGTCGACGACGCGGCGCGCGTACTCGCCCACCATCGCCTCGGCGTCCTCGCCGAACGCCTTCCAGTACGGATCGGTGCCGAAGGTGTCCAGGCCCGGCAGCGCCGCGACGCGCGACCAGTCGTCGATGCCGTGCACGCCGCCGGTGAGCGGCAGCAGGCACACCGCGGCGCGCGCGCCCTGCCCGGCGACGTACGCGACGAAGTCGCCCACGAAGTCCACCATGCACTGCTCGCGGAAGGCGAGGACCGCGGGCGTCAGCTCGCGTGGCAGCTCGCCCCCGAAGCGCTCGGCGCAGTGCTCGCAGCGGCAGCCCCAGCGCTCCTTGGCGAGCCCGAAGTGCTCGGGGTGCACCCAGTGCGGCTCGTCGCAGAAGATGCGGTCGGCGCCGGTGTCGATCGCCGCGTCGATCCACTCGTGCACGAACGCGCGCACGCGCGGGTCGTTGGGGCAGCCGCTGGGCGTGCGCGTCTCGTCGTCGAGGACCTGGCCGACGTCGCGCCGGTGCGAGGTGAAGCGGCTCTCGGCCTCGCCGCCGAACATCTGGCAGACGCCCCACGGCGCGACCTGGACCTCGAGGCCGCAGTCGTGCGAGGCCGCGACGATGCGCCCCATCGTCTCGCGGTAGTAGGCGAGGTCGTTCTCGCTGAAGGTGTGCAGCACGCCGGTGAACCCGCGCGCGGCGAGCTCCTGCATGTCCGCGGCCACGTGGCGCGGGATGCGGCTGCCGAAGTACGCGACGCCGGCGCTCATCCCTTCACCGCCCCGGCCGTCATCCCGAGCATGAGCCGCTTGCGCAGCAGCAGGAAGAAGATCACCACGGGCAGCGTGTAGATGACGCTCGTGGCCATCACCGCGCCCCAGTCGGTGTCGCCGCGCCCGACGAAGGACTGCAGCACGAGCGGCAGCGTCTTCTTCTCCTCGGTGTTCATGAAGGTCAGGGCGAGCATGAACTCGTTCCACGCGGCGATGAACGACAGCGTCGCGGTGGCGACCAGTCCCGGGCCGGCGATCGGCAGGATCACGCGGAACATCGCGCCGACGCGCGTGGCGCCGTCGATCATCGCGGCGTGCTCGAGCTCCTCGGGGATCGTCACGATGAAGCCGCGCATGATCCAGATCGCCAGCGGCACGGTGAACGCCAGGTAGGCGACGACCAGGCCCTGGTAGGTGCCGATCAGGTCGGCGTTCCGCATGAGCACGAACAGCGGGATGATGAGCACGACCAGCGGGAACATCTGCGTGGTCAGGATCAGCATCAGCAGCGTGCGCTTGAGGGGGATCTCCAGGCGCGCGAGCGCGTAGGCGGCCATGCCGGCCACGACGACGCAGATGATCGTCGTCGCGCCGGCGATGATCAGCGAGTTCAGCAGCGCCCGGCCGACGTGGCCCTCGCCGAAGACGCGCGTGTACTGGTGCCACTGCGGATGGTTGGGCCACAGGTCCGGCGTGCGCGTGTAGATCTCGCTGCGCGGCTTCAGCGACGTGATGACCACGTAGTAGATCGGGAAGAGCGAGAAGATCGAGATCGTCACCGCGCAGAGGTAGAGCCAGCCGCGGCGCAGCACCCACCTCATGCCCGCGCCTCCTTGCCGATCAGCCGCACGTAGGCGATCGAGAAGGCCAGCAGCACGCAGAAGAGCACGACCGCGATCGCGGCGCCGGTGCCGAAGTGGCCGAGCGCGAACGCCTCGCGGTAGCCGGTGACGGCCGCGGTGTCGGCGGCGCGATCGGGGACGCCCTGGGCCAGGACGTACACCTGGTCGAAGATCTTGAAGTCCCAGATCGTCGAGAAGATCACGAGCACCGCGAGGATCGGGCGCAGCAGCGGCAGCGTCACCAGCCAGAAGCGCTGCACCGAGCCCGCGCCGTCGACCGCCGCGGCGTCCAGCGTGTCCTTCGGCACCGTCTGCAGCCCCGCGAGCAGGCTCAGCGCGATGAACGGGAACGACTGCCAGACCACGACGACGAACATCGCGACGTACGCGCTGTTGCGATCGGCGAACCAGGCGTAGTCCTGGAAGTGGTGGAAGCCGAGGTTCACGAGCGCCCAGTTGACGAAGCCGTAGCGGTCGTCGAACAGCCACTTGAAGATCGAGCTGGCGGCCAGCGCGGGCACCGCCCACGGCAGCAGGACGGCCAGCGAGAAGAACCAGTTGAAGCGCAGGCGCTGGTTGAGCAGCAGCGCAACGCCCATGCCGAGCACCATCGTGCCGATGACGCACGCGCTGCCGAAGACCACGGTGTTGACCAGCGACGTGCGCAGCTGCTCGTCGGTGAAGACCTCCTTGTAGTTCTCCAGGCCGACCCACGTGCTCGTGCCGTTGATGAGGTCCCCGAGCCGCGTGTCGGTGAACGACAGCCAGATCGTCTTGACCAGCGGATAGCCGACGAGGCCGACGATGATCGTCATCGCGGGCAGCAGCAGGATCACCGGCAGCGTCAGCTTCGACGCCGCACGGCCGAGCCGCTCGACGGCGCTGGGCCGCGGGGCGCGCACGCGCCCCGCGGCCACCGCCTGGCCGGACGTGGTGTTCACCCGGCGAACTCCTCGTCCATCTTCTTGGCGAGGTTCTCTGCGGCCTGCTGGGGGGTCTGCTTGCCGCGCATGACCTTCTGGATCTCACCGTCGAAGATGTTCGCTCCCTCCAGCGCGCCCCACCGTGGCGACGGCGGGTAGACGGCGGAGTGGTCGAGCAGCTGCTCGGCGAACGGCTTGCGGACGGGGTCGTCGAGGTAGCCGGACGCCTTGATGCCGGCGACCGTCCCGGGCAGGAACCCGACCGCGCTCGTGAACTTGTTGAGGTTCGCCGGCTGCAGCATGTAGTCGACGAACGCGTTCGCGAGGTCCTTGTCCTTCGAGCCGTTGAAGACGACGAGGTGGCTGCCGCCCGCGAAGGCGGTGTCCTTGCCGCTCGGCCCGGCCGGCTCGAGCTCGGTGCCGATCTTGCTCTTCATCCCGGGCTTGGTCTGGATGATCGAGTTGTACGTCCAGCCGCCGCCGATCAGCATCGCGATGTCGCCGTTGATGAACGCGGTCTGGGCGTCGGGCTCCTCCCACCCGATCGCGGCCTTGGGGGTCAGGCCCTCCTTGTAGAAGTCGGTGTAGAACTGGATCGCCTGCACGGCCTGCGGCGTGTTCAGCTCCGACGTCCACGAGCTTCCGTCCTGCTTGGCGATCTGCCCGCCCGCCTGCCAGATGGTCGGCAGGTACATGTGCTCGGTCAGGCCGGTGTAGCCGGTCGGGTAGATCCCCGGCACCTTGGCCTTGATCGCCTTGGAGGCGGCGAGCAGCTCGTCCCAGTTCTTGGGCGGCTGCACGCCGGCCTTCTGCAGCACGTCCTTGCGGTAGATCAGCGCGCGCGAGCCGGCGTACCAGGGCTTGCCCCAGAGCTTGCCGTCGAGCGTCGCCGCGTCGATGAGGCTCGACACGTACTGGCCGGGCGCCGGCTTGGCGACCTCCTCGAAGGCGCCCTCGTCGGCGAACTCGGGCGTCCACGTCGTGCCCATCTCGGCCACGTCGGGCGTCTTGCCGCCGGCGATCGACGTCGTGAACTTGTCGTGCGCCTGCGCCCACGGGACGAACTCGATGTTGACCTTCGTGCCGGGGTGCGCGGCCTCGAACGACGTCCCGTAGCCCTTGACGACGCTCTGGACCGCCGGCGAGCCCGGATCCATGATCCACACGTCGATCGAGCCCGACAGCTTCGCCGGGGTCGACGCCGTGCTCGCCTTGTCGTTGTTGTCGCTGCTGCCGCCACAGGCGGCGATCGCGACGCTCACGGCGGCCAGCGCCGCAAGCAACACCTTTGGAGTCCTCACTCTTCCTCCTCGCTGCCCGCCGCCGGCCGGCGACGGTGCATCTGACGTGAGGCCGTCCCCGACACGACGACCTTCCTCGAACTGCCTCGCTCGCTAACGGGAGCCCAGCGCGGGCCGCAGCTCCGTCACGAGCCGATAACGGTCACCGCGATAGATCGAACGGACGAACTCCACCACCTCCCCTCCGCTGCTCGTGCTGGTCCGCTCGAACAGGAAGGCCGGCGCGTGCAGCGGCACGCCCAGGACCTCGGCCTCCTCCTCGTTGGTCACGGTGGGCTCGATCGTCTGCGTTCCCGCGGTGACGACCGTGCCGTAACGCTGTGCCAGAAGGTCGTAGAACGACTGTCCCTCGAGGTCGCGCCGCGTGAGCCCGGGCGCGATGCGCTGAGGGACGTGCAGGACCTCGATCGCCATCGTCTCGCCGTCGGCCAGCCGCAGGCGGCGGATGACCCAGACGCGATCGGCGGGCGACACGTGCAGGCGCGCCCCGAGCTTGGCCCCGGCGCTCTGCTCCTCGAACGACAGCACGCGGCTGCCCGGGCGCATCCCGCGCTGGCGCATGTCCTCCGAGAACGAGGTCATCGTCAGCGGCAGCGCGATCTTCGGCTCGGCGACGTAGGTGCCCGAGCCGTGGCGGCGCAGCAGCAGCCCCTCGCGCACGAGCTCGTCGATCGCCATGCGCAGCGTCGGCCGCGAGACGCCGAGCTGGGTCGCGAGCCGCCGCTCGGGCGGGATCGCAGCGCCGATCTCCAGGCCGCCGACGAGCTCGAGCAGAGCGTCGCGCGCGAGCTCTTGCTTCGAGATCGCGCCGTTTTGGTCCACACCACTTGCCATGGTTTCTCTCTCCCGGCGCCGCACGAGCCCTGTGCCAGAGCCCTGCAGCGCGGGCGGCAAGCTACTCCCGCGCTTGCGATTGGTCAATACCAATCTTGAACCACTTGCCGAATTTGGCTCTGGGGCAGGGGTTGAGTGGTCAACTCTGGCGCGTTGCCGCTCGGCGTGACGCTTACAACGGCGGCGAGGTGGGTGAGCGCCCTCGCGAGCGGGCGCCGTCCTGCTTAGAGGGCGTCCTGCGCCCCCAAGGCAGGACAGCCGGCGGCCGACTGCGCGCGGCGGCGCTGCCACCCCCTCGATGCCCTTTCACGCACCCGGAGCGATGTTCTGATTCATGCGGAACACGTTCGACGGGTCGTACGCCCGCTTCAGCTCCACCAGCCGCGCGTACTTCTCCTCGCCGTAGGCCGCCCGAACGCGATCGGCGCCCTCGTCGGCGAGGAAGTTGACGTACGCCCGGCCCCCCGCGAACGGCTCCAGGGCCGCGAAGCACGATCGCGCCCACTCGACGTGGCGCTCGGGCTCGGGGTCGTCGGGCAGCCACACCGCGTTGATGTTCACGTCGTGCGCGGCGTCGCGCTGCGCGAACGCCGTGTCCTGCCCGCGCGCCACCGCGCCCCCGAGCTGGAAGACGATGATGTACGAGCGGTCGCTGGTGATCTGCTCGGCCTGCGCGACGAGCGTGTCGATCGCGTCGTCCTGGAGCGGCGGGAGCTCCCACGACTTCCAGTAGTAGTGCCAGCCGTGGGGCACGGCGGCGTTGAAGAGCTCCTGCAGCTCGACGTAGGGTCGCGGGGCGATCGCGTCGACGATCGGCGAGCCGAAGCGCCGCAGCGGCGCGAGCAGCTCCTCCCCGCGCTCCAGCGAGCCCGCGTAGCAGACGACCACCGCGACGACCGGCCGGCCGTGGACCGCGGCGGGCAGGAACGCCAGCGGCGGGGCGTGGCGCAGGTTGAGGATCGTCGTCAGCTCGTCGGGCGCGTCGGCGATGTAGTCGCGGTAGAAGCGCAGGACCTCGGGCGCGTCGTCGAGCGCGTAGTAGACCGGGCCCGCGAGCACGGTCGGCCCGACGGCGTGCAGGCGGTAGTCGAACGACGTCACGACGCCGAAGTTGCCGCCCCCGCCGCGCAGGCCCCAGAAGAGCTCGGGGTGCTCGTCGGCCGACGCGCGCAGGACCTCGCCGTCGGCGGTCACGACCTCGGCGCCGACCAGGTTGTCGACCGTCGCCCCGTGGCGGCGCATGAGCCAGCCGATCCCGCCGCCCAGCGTCAGCCCGGCGATGCCGGTGTGGGTCACGATCCCGCCGACGGTCGCGAGGCCGTGCTCCTGCGTGGCGCCGTCGAGCTCGCCCCACAGCACGCCGGCCTGGGCGCGGGCGGTGCGCGCCGCCGGATCGACGGCGATCCCGCGCATCGGCGAGAGGTCGACGACGAGGCCGTCGTCGCACACCGCGAGGCCAGCCACGCCGTGCCCGCCGCCGCGCACCGCGACGACCATGTCGCGCTCGCGGGCGTGGCGCAGCGCCGCGACGACGTCGGCGGCGCCGTGGCACCGCGCGATCAGCGCCGGCCGGCGGTCGATCGCGCCGTTCCAGACCTTCCGTGCCTCGTCGTAGCCCGCGTCGCCAGGTGCCAGCATGGCGCCACGGTCGCATCGCTCGCGGGCCGCGCCTAGTCCAGGAGATGGACTTCACAACGGCGGCCGCCGCGGAGACACTGACGCCAGTGGAAGTCCGCAGCTACGGCCAGTACTGCCCGATCGCGCGGGCCAGCGAGATCCTCGCGATGCGCTGGACCCCGATCATCGTGCGCAACCTGCTGCTCGGCTGCGAGACGTTCTCGGAGCTCCAGGACGGCGCCCCCGGCATCCCGCGCACGCTGCTCAGCGAGCGCCTGCGCCTGCTCGAGCACCACGGGATCGTCGAGCGCCACCCGGCCGCGGGCCGGCGCGGGTCGCGCTACCGGCTGACCGCGGCGGGCGAGGAGCTGATGGGCGTCTGCGACGCCCTCGGCGCCTGGGGAGCGCGCTGGCTGGAGATGGCCCCGCCGCACATGGACGCGGGCGTCGTGCTGTGGTCGATGTGCCGGCTGGCCGACCCCGACGAGCTGCCCGCGCGGCGGACGGTCATCCGCTTCGACCTGCGCGACGGCCCGCGGCCGCGCTTCTGGGTCGTGCTGCAGAAGGAGGGCTCCGAGGTGTGCGTCAAGCCTCCCGGCTACGACGAGGACCTCGTCGTGACCGCCAGCTCGGAGTGGCTGGCGAAGTGGCACATGGGCAAGATCTCGCTCGCCCGCGCCATGCACGAGGGCCTGATCGAGGTCGAGGGCCCGCGCACGCTCGTGCGCCGCCTCTCGCGCCTCGGACTGAGCCGCTACGCGGGCATCAAGCCCGCCGCGTGAGCCTGCGACTCAACGGCCGCTCCCGACGCCGTTCCTAACGACGGGCAGGGTGCGGCGTGCTATTCGGCAAGCCGGAGCCGCCCTTCTTCTCGAGGTTGAAGATGGTTTGCGGCAGTTTGGGCACCGAGCCGGGCGCCGGGACGTTGCTCGGCCTGGGCGGCTGCGGGGGGCTCTCATGGCGCCGATCGGACACGTCTATGAGGCTAGCGCGGCCGCGGTCGCCAGGCCAGCAGTCTCCAGGACAAGAGCGACGAGCGCGAGCGTCAGGAAGACGGTCAAGCGCCTGACCGCTGGAGCATTGAGCGTGCGCCGCTCTTCGAAGGCTTCAGCGAGGGCGATATCCACCATCGGCTGCTCGAGAATGCCTTGCTCCCAGAGAGCGCGGTACGTGGCCCCTGCGTTCACGCTGAAGCCCAGGGTGTACGGACGGAGCAGGAGGAGAACGAAGATCAGCAGTCCCGCGGCGCCGATCAGCCCCAATGCAGTCGCGATGAGCTCCGACGCGCCTCGGGGGTGTCGACCGTCGAAGACCGGACTCGCCAACAACGATGCGATGATTGCCCCGCCGGCAAGCAGCCCAGAGGCACGGCTGCGGACCTCAGCGACTTGCCGCTCCTGTTCGGCCAGGGCCTCGGACCCGAGTCCAAAGATCCGCTCCTCGAAACTCGCCATGTTCCGACGAGGATCGCTTGCATGGCGGACGATTGCGCACTTACGCGCGCGAGCGCGTGAGCCGCGCCCGCGCGCGATCGCCCCGCGGGCCAGCCATCCGCGCGACGAGCTCGCCGGTGTCCACCTCGACGGCGCCCAGCGACACCGCGCGGGCGCGCAGCGCCGCGTGCAGGTCGTAGTGGTCGCCCTGGAAGCGGCGCCGCGGGATGCCCAGGCGCGCGGCGAACGCGTGCAGCTCCTCGTACCCGGCGTCGCTGACCATGTGGCACCATCGGGTCCGGGGCAGGCCCGCGTCCGGGTACTCGCGCAGCGGGTCGACGAGGACGGCCACGCGGGCATGATGGCGCAAGATCGTTGCTAACCATCGGTCAGCAACGGTGTACGTACGGCATGGAAGCCACGACGAGCAGGCGGCTCGCAGCCGCAGGACGGATCCTCTTCGGCATGGCGACGACCGCCGTCGCCGCAGTCCACGCGGGCTTCTGGCTCCTCATCGCCGGCTTCCAGTGCGACGAGAGCTGCGAAGGTGACTCCTGGCACAGCACCCCCGGCGCGTGGCAGTGGACGGCCATGGGCCTGCTCGGGTTTGCGAGCCTCGTGCTCGCCCTGGCCTTCGCGATCTCGCTGGCCGTGCGCAGCAGCCCGCGCTGGCTGACGATCGGCCTCGCGGCGGCAGCCACCGCGACGGCGATCGCGCCGTGGGTCATCAACGCCACGTGAGACCCATGCCGCCACCGATGAGTTTCGGCGGCTCGCCGGGTCCTAGCTGATGTGACCCCGATCGCGCACGTCGGCGCGTTCCCAGTCGAGGAGCTCGTGGTGCCGCTCGCCTACGGCGGCTGCGCCGTGTGGCTGGCGGCGCGCGTCGCGGTGCGACGGTACTGGAGCAAGCTGAGAAGGAGACCACGATGAGCCTTCCGAGGATCGCCACTCGCGACGAGTGGCTGGCCGCCCGCAAGGACCTGCTGACCAAGGAGAAGGAGCTCACCCGGCGCCGCGACGCGCTCAGCGCCGAGCGGCGCAACCTGCCGATGGTGCAGATCGAGGAGAAATACGTGTTCCAGGGGCCTGACGGCCCGGCCACACTGCTCGACCTCTTCGACGAGCGCCTCCAGCTGATGGTCCAGCACTTCATGTTCGACCCCAGCTGGGAGGACGGCTGCCCGGGCTGCACCGCCGGCGTCGACGAGGTCGCGCCGGGCCTGCTCGACCACCTGCACGTCCGCGACACGTCGTTCGCCCTCGTCTCGCGAGCGCCGCTCGACAAGCTCGAGCGCTACAAGGCCAAGAAGGGCTGGGACGTGCCGTGGTACTCGTCGCACGGCAGCGACTTCAACTACGACTTCGGCGTCACCGTGGACGACTCGGTCGCACCGGCCGCCTACAACTACGCCACGAAGGACGAGCACGAGGCGCGCGGCACCGGCTACTACTTCGACGGCGAGCAGCCGATCGAGCAGCCGGGCTTCAGCTGCTTCCTGCGCAACGGCGACCGCATCTTCCACACCTACTCGACGTTCGGCCGCGGTGCGGAATGGCTGGGCGGCGCGTACGCGTGGCTCGACCTGACCGCGCTCGGCCGCCAGGAGGAGTGGGAGGAGCCGAAGGGCAGGGCCGACCGCGCGCGCGAGTCGCTGCCCTTCTTCGCCAGCTAGGCGGGCTCGGGCTTCTCGGGCAGGTCGAGTCCGCGCGCCTCGACGCCGCCACCGGCCAGGCCGGGACGCGGCAGCGGGCGCGGGGCATCGCGCGAGCGCTCGGGAGCGGGCTCGCCGGGCACGGGCGGGCCGGGAGGCGGCGGGGCCTCGGCACCGAAGACGGCTTCCTCGTCGCGACCGGCCAGGAGCGCCTCGAACTCCTCCTTCTCGATCGTCTCGCGCTTGACGAGGACCTCGGAGATCGTGCCCAGCGACTCGCGGTGCTCGGTGAGCAGCTCCTTCGCGCGCTGGTGCGCGGACTCGACGATGCGGCGGATCTCGTCGTCGATCTCGCGGGCGATCTCGTCGGAGTAGTCGGGCTCGGCGGAGAACTCGCGGCCCAGGAACGGCTGGCCGTGGTCGTGGCCGAACACGCGGGGGCCGAGCTTCTCGCTCATCCCGAAGCGCATGACCATCTGCTTGGCGGTCGCCGTGACCTTCTCGAGGTCGTTGGAGGCGCCGGTCGTGATCTCGCCGAAGACGATCTCCTCGGCCGCGCGGCCGCCGAGCGTCATCGCCATGTTGTCGGTGAGCTCGGCCTTCGTGGTGAGGAACTTGTCCTCCTGCGGCATCGAGATCGTGTAGCCCAGCGCCTGGCCGCGGCTGATGATCGAGATCTTGTGGACCGGATCGGAGTGCTCGAGGTAGTGGCCGACGATCGCGTGGCCCATCTCGTGGTAGGCCGTGATCAGGCGCTCCTTGTCGCTCATGACCCGGGTCTTCTTCTCCGGGCCGGCGATCACGCGCATGATCCCCTCTTCGAGCTCCACCTGAGTGATCTCGCGCTTGCCGTTGCGCGCGCTCAGCAGGGCGGCCTCGTTGACGAGGTTGGAGAGGTCGGCGCCGGTGAAGCCGGGCGTCTGGCCGGCGAGCGCGTCGACGTCGATCTCCTTGGCCAGCGGCTTGCCGCGCGTGTGGACCTCGAGGATCTTGGAGCGGCCCTTGCGGTCGGGGCGGTCGACGACGATCTGGCGGTCGAAGCGGCCCGGGCGCAGCAGCGCCGGATCGAGGATGTCCGGGCGGTTGGTGGCGGCGATGAGGATGATGTTGTCCTTCATCTCGAAGCCGTCCATCTCGACGAGCAGCTGGTTGAGCGTCTGCTCGCGCTCGTCGTGCCCGCCGCCCAGGCCGGCGCCGCGGTGGCGCCCGACGGCGTCGATCTCGTCCATGAAGATGATGCAGGGCGAGTTCTGCTTGGCCTGCTCGAAGAGGTCGCGCACGCGCGAGGCGCCGACGCCGACGAACATCTCCACGAAGTCCGAGCCGGAGATCGAGAAGAACGGCACGCCGGCCTCGCCCGCGACCGCGCGCGCCAGCAGCGTCTTGCCGGTGCCAGGCGGGCCGTAGAGCAGCACGCCCTTGGGAATGCGCGCGCCGAGCGCCTGGAACTTCTTGGGGTTCTCGAGGAACTCCTTGATCTCGTGGAGCTCCTCGACAGCCTCATCGACCCCGGCGACGTCGCGGAAGGTGATCTTGGGCGAGTCGACGCTCAGGCGCTTGGCCCGGGACTTGCCGAAGGACATGACCTTCGAGCCGCCGCCCTGGACCTGGTTCATGAGGAAGATCCAGAACCCGATGAAGATCAGGAACGGGAGCACGTAGGTCAGCAGCGACAGCCAGCCGTTGCTCTTGGTGCCCTCGATGTTGTAGTCCTGCAGCGAGCCCGACTTCTTTGACGCCTCCAGGCGCGACGCCAGCTGGTTGGAGTTGTCGGGCAGGAAGCCGCGCTCGTACTGCTGGCCGTTGCGCAGCTTGACGACGATCGTGTTGTCCTTCGTCTTCAGGTCGACCGTCTTGACCTGGCCCGCGTCGAGCTGCGTGATGAAGTCCCCGTAGGACGGCGTCGGCTCGTTCGTGTGCGGCGAAACGAGCTTCTGCACGAAGAACGCAAGGACGACCACGATCAGGATCGGGAACGCTGCGCTCTTGAAGAACCGGCTCATGGGGGTTAGATCGGCGCGGGGGAAGCCCAAGGTGAGGCCTCTCCCGGGGGGTCAAGGGTACCAGGGGCTTTGCAACCGCCCTGCAGGCTGTACGTGCGTCCAGGATGTCTGGATGCCCGCGGGCCTACCCGTCATTCAGATCTCTACGTCGACCAACGCCGCAACGTATGGCAGGTTGCGGTAGCGCTCGGCGAAGTCCAGGCCGTAGCCGATGGCGAATCGGTCGGGGATCTCGAAGCCGACGAACTTGATCGGAAGCTCGACCTTGCGGCGGTCGGGCTTGGTCAGCAGGGCGCAGACCTCCAGCGACGCGGGGTTGCGCGCGCCCAGGTTGCGAAAGAGATATTGCAGCGTCAGGCCGGAGTCGACGATGTCCTCGACGATCAGCACGTGCCGGCCCTCGATCGCCGTGTCGAGGTCCTTGAGGATCCGCACCACGCCGCTCGAGTCCGTCGCCGAGCCGTATGACGAGACGGCCATGAAGTCGACCTCGCACGGGATCTCGATGTGGCGCATGAGGTCGGCGAGGAAGAAGACGGCGCCCTTCAGCACGCCGACGAGCAGCAGGTCGCGGTCGGCGTACTCGCTGGTGACCTGCTCGCCAAGCGCGCGCACACGCTGCTTGAGGTCGTCGGGCTGGACGAGGATCTCGCCGATCTTCGGGTCGCGCATCGCCCGCCGCAGTCTATGCGCGGCGCGCGGGGAGCGGCGGCGTGGGCTCGAAGCGCAGCACGCCGCCCTCCACGACCGCCCGCGCGCCGTCGCCGACGTCGAGGGCGCCGGCCTCGCCGAGGCCGAGGATGTCGTCCAGGCGCCCGGCCGCGCGGGCGCACAGGTCGCCGGTCGCGCGCTCGGCCAGGCGGCGCACGACGAGCCGCGCGAGCGCCGGCGGCAGCGCCGCGAGGTGCTCGAGCGCGACGCGGTCGCGCCCCGCGAGCGCGGTGTCGACGACCACGTCGAGCACGTCGGCCTCGTCGCGCAGCAGCTGCGCGGTGCGTACGACGTTGGCCGCCGCGCGCGGGTCGACCGCCTCGAGCGCCGGCAGCAGTCCATGGCGCACACGCGCGCGCGCGTACGCGTCGGAAGCGTTGGTGGCGTCGTCGCGCCAGTCCAGCCCGCGCGCGCGGCACCACGCGCCCGTCTCGGCGCGCGTGACGCCGAGCAGGGGCCGCACGAGCCGGCCCGAGCGCGGCGCCATCCCCAGCAGGGCGCGGCGCCCCGGCGAGGCGGCCAGCCGGTAGAGCACGGTCTCGGCCTGGTCGGAGGCGGTGTGGGCGACCGCCACGAGTCCGTCGCCGGCCGCTTCGGCGGCCGCGCCGTAGCGGACGTCGCGCGCCCAGGCCTGCAGGTTGCCGGTGGCGTCGGCGGGGCGGGTGACACGGTGGACGACGAGCTGCACGCCGAGGCGCTCGCAGAGGGCGCGGCAGTGCTCCTCGTCGCCGTCAGCCTCGGCGCGCAGGCCGTAGTTGACGTGCAGCGCGCGCACGGCGCAGCCGAGCTCGACGGCGACGTCGAGCAGGCACACGGAGTCGCGCCCGCCGGACAGCAGCACGACGACGTCGGCGTTCTCCGGGAGCAGGCCGGTCGCGCGCACGCGCTCGAGCAGCTCGTCAGCCATCGTCCCCGGCGGCGCGCGCGGCGAACAGCTCGGTCGCCTTGCTGAAGCCCTTCAGCCGCACCTCGCCGATGCGCTCGAACTCCAGGTGGGGCCCGGCGACGTCGACGACGTCGCGCGTGACGATGACCTCCCCGCCGGCCGCGCGGGCGACGACGCGCGAGGCCTGGTTGACCTCGCGCCCGTAGTAGTCGCCGTCGCGGTAGAGCGCCAGCCCGCGGTGGATGCCGATGCGCGGCAGCGGCCGCTCGTCGGCCACCAGGCGCTGGAAGCCGACCGCCCAGTCGACGAGCGCCGCCGCGTCGGAGCCGACGATCATCACCTCGTCGCCGATCGTCTTGATGACGCGCGCGTCGTCGGGCAGCGTGACCTCGACGTCCTCGATGAAGCGCTCGACGGCGCTGACCGCCTCCTCCTCGCCCTCCTCCTCGGTCAGCCGCGTGTAGCCGGCGAGGTCGGCGAAGGCGATCGCGACGCGCATGCGGCCGAGGTCCAGCGAGGCGTCGTCGAGGTCGGCCTCCATGTGCCCAATGACGTCCTGCTCGACGAAGTGCGCCAGGAAGCGCTCGTGGACGCGGTTCATGACCGGCGCGGCGAGCGGCAGCAGCTCGCGCGCCAGGCCCTCCATCTCCTCGCCCATCTCCACGCCCGGCACGCCCGCGCGCATGAGCGGCTCGTGGACGTAGAGATGGAAGAGGCGCACCTCGGCGTCGGCCATCTGCGCGAGCGCCTGGCCGTAGACGCGGACGAGCTGCAGGAGCGCCACGAGCGGGAAGCCGGCAGCCAGCACGCTGCCGACGTAGCGCAGCAGCTCGAGGTCGTCGTCGGAGAGCTTGTCCAGCGCGATCGCGCTGAAGCCCATTGAGAGGAACAGGCGCTCGATCAGCGCCGGCTCCAGGCCGGTCCTCGTGGCGGCCTCGTCGAGCGTGTACCGCCCCTCGTGCGCGGGCAGGAGCTCTTCGACGAAGCCGAAGGCCAGCCGCCCGCTCTCCGTGGCCTCGCGGATCTCCTCGATCGAGTGCCCGCGCTCGCGCAGGCGCGCGACGATTCGCGCCTGTGCCACGGCCGCCGGCGTCCACTGCCCGTTGCTGACCTGGGGCACGAGGCCCTGCTGCGCCCAGCGGCGCAGCGTCTGCGACGTGACGCCGGCCCTGAGGGCCGCCTCGCTCCGCGACACGGTCTCGCTCACGGATCGGCTCCGCAGAAAGTCAGCGGCGGGACCTCGATGACGAGTGTCCCGCCGCTCGCGGGCTTAACGTCCCGCGACGTCGGCCGATGGCGCTCGTCCGCTGTGGGGCGGCACCTTGCGGGTGGCGAGCCACCCACTCTCCGGCCTTTTGCCTTGATCGGTGGGGGAGTCATAAGCGCGCGCCCCGATGGCTGTCAACGTCAAACGTCGCGCCTCAAACCTTCAAGTGCGGATACTCGGCGGAAACGAGCCTCGAGAAGCGGGCGTAGACCGGCCTGGTGATCGGGATCAGCGACAGCGCGGCCTTGACGTCGCCCCCGGCCTTGATGCGCCGGCGCGCGATCGCGATGGCGATGTTCTCCTTGCCCTGGAAGTACTTGTTCGCCGTCTCCGAGGACATGGTCATCTTGACCTTGGGCTCCCAGTCGACGTCGTCGGTCCACACCCAGTGCAGGTTGCCGTCCTCGTCCGCGGCCGCGGCGCGGATGTTGACGACCATGTCGACGTCGGAGAACTCGAAGCGCTGCGGCACGTCGGCGTCTCGCAGCTTGGGCCCCATGTCGGGGTCCGAGCTCATCATCTCGAAGATCTGGTCCATGACCTCCCGGAACTCCTTCGGCGAGTTGAACTGCGACATCACGACCCTCCCTCTCGATTGACGGGGCTGCCGGCGAGCCGGCCCGTGTTCAGGAGGAGGACGGCGGCGCGGCGGGCGGCTCGGCGGGCGCCGCCGGCTCGGCTGGGGCGGGCTCGGCGGGCTCGGCGGCGGCGGGCTCGGCGGCGGCGGGCTTCGGCGGCGGCGGGCTCGGCGGCGGCGGGCTTGGCGGCGGCGGGCTTGGCGGCCGTCGTGCGGCGGCGCGCGGGCGCGCGCTTGGGCGCGCTCTCGAGCTTGGCGACACGCTCCTCGAGGCTCGCGATCCGCTCGCGCAGGCTGCGCAGCTCGTCGGCGCCGGCCGGTCGCAGGTCCTCGAGGGTCTCGCGGAAGCGGCCGGCCGCGTGCACGAGCTCGTCGGCCAGCTGCTGCGCGCGCTCGCGCGTGAAGCCGGCCTGGCCGGCGGTGGCCTCGATGGCCTGCGCCGCCGCCGAGCGCACGGCGTCGCCGCGCGACTGGCTCTTCTTGCTCGCGGAGCCCTTCTTCTTTGCGCTGTCCTTCTTGGCCACGGTAGTGCGAGTCTATCCTCGCGGCGCCGTGGCGCACCTGCACCCGACCGCCGAGCTCGCCGAGCGCGCCCTGCTCCCCGACGATCCCGGCCAGGCGCTCGCGCTCACGCGCGTGCTCTTCGGCGAGACGCCGCGGATGTTCAACCACCACCGCGGCCTGTGGGGCTACACCGGCATCGCGCTCGACGGCGCGCCCTTGACGGTCCAGAGCACGGGCATCGGCGGCCCGAGCGCGGCGATCGTGGTCGGCGAGCTGCAGGCGCTCGGCTTGCGCCGCGCGGTGCGCATCGGCCGCGCCTGGGCGCTCGACGGCACGCTGCGCGCGGGCGAGCTGGTCGCGGCCACGTCGGTGCTGGCCGCCGACGGCGCGAGCCGCGCGCTGGGCGCGGGCGCGCGGCTCGAGCCCGACGCGGCGCTGGCGGGCGCGCTGACCGCCGATCGCACCGGCGTCGTGGCGTCGGCCGACGTGCCGCACGGCGACCCGGCCTGGGACGCGCTGGCCTTCGACCTCGAGAGCGCGGCCGTGCTGGCCGCGGCCGCCCGCGCCGGCGTGGCCGCAGCATGCCTGGTCGCGATCGAGGGCCCCGTCGACCCCGACGCGATCGCCGAGCGGCTGGGGCGCGGGGCGCTGCCGGCGCTGGCGCCGGTGCGCCGGTGAGGGCGCTCGCGCATCCTCGCTCGCGGCGGGCTCAAGATCGGCAATGAGGGCGGGTGGGCGCGGACGCCGCCGTCGGCCACATGCGCGGCGTTGCTCCGCAGCGGCGCGCGCCCGAGGGCGCAAGCCGTGCGTGTTCTGCAACAGGTCGCGAGCCGCACCGAGGGGGTGTGCTGCATTGACCGCCATAGTGGCCGTCTTTGCAGCACACCCCCTCGCGGCCGCGGGCGGAGGTGTTGCGAAACACGCCCGATCTGCGCGCGCCCGCCGCGCGCGCCGGACCGCCCGCGCACGGGCCGCGACGGCTCCCCCTTCGATGCCCTGACTGCGCGCCCGAGCGAGCGCGCAGCGGACGCGCCCCCCGAGCCCGCCCCGACACGGCGCGCGCCCGCCCGGCGGGCCGCTCAGCTCGCGCTCGAGGACCGCTTCGGTGTGTCGCTGCGCTTCGCCGGCGCCTGCCTCGGCAGCGCCTTGCGCAGGGCTGCGAGCTCCTTCGTGAGCCCCTCGAGCCCGGCGTCGATCGCGTCGAGGCGCTGCTCGAGCGCGCCGGTGCTCTGCAGGCTCGCCAGGCGCTCGTCGAGGCGGTCGACGCCGTCCTCGATGCCCTCGAGGCGCTGGGAGAGCGAGCGTACGCGGCGGGTGAGGCGCTCGATGTCCGCCGCCGAGGGGATGTTGAGCGCCCCGAAGGCGACCTCCTGGGCCTGTGCGGCCTTCTCGCGTGCCTCGAAGGCGCGGGCGATGGCGCCGTTGATGAGCGGGTTCTCGAGCAGGTCCTGGGCGAGCCTCCCCAGGGCGTCCTCGCCCTGACGGGTGAGGCGCTCGCGGAGCCCGTCGCCACCGGTGTCGTCGGCCATGGACGAAACCTACTGCAGGGCCGCTGCGCGGGCTGCTGCGACCGCGCCAAAGCGCCGATCCTCACCATATCTCACCCTCTACTCGAGGGTTAGCTCGACTAATGTGGGTAGGAAATGGGCATGTATGCGCGCATGTTTCTGCTGAGACGTGCGTCTTAGCAGTCAAGCGGTCGGGGGGTACGGCCGATCACCCGGGTCAGACCGCACGTCCTTCGAGTTCCCCTTGCCCTCAAAAAGCGACAAAACCGTCCGGCGCGCCGCCAGAATGCGCCATGGTAGGGTCACGCCGCCCGGCGGCGCCCGACAGGCGTCGCTTCTTCGCATGCATAAGCGCAAGCTGCTCATCGGGTTGGCCACGGCGGGGCTGTTCCTCGCTGGCTTCGGCGCGGCGACCATGCCGGCATCGGCCGAGCAGCGCACGCTGCTCGTCACGCTCCTCGGGGGCCAGCAGATCACGGTGACCGTCGACGTGCCGCCCGGCACGCCGGTCGACCAGATCAAGATCCCCGGCGTCACCACGCCGGTCGTCGCGGTCCAGGACATCACGCCCCCGGCGCAGCAGCAGCCGCCGGCGCAGCAGAGCCAGCCGCCCGTCCAGGTCCAGGTCAACCCGAACAGCGGCCAATCCCCGTCGCAGTCGGGCTCCGACAGCTCCGGCTCGGACTCGGGCTCGGGCTCCAGCAGCTCGAGCTCGGACTCCAAGGACCCGGGCTCCAAGCCCTCCGACGGCAACGCCGGCAGCGGCTCCGCCGTCGCGCCCACGCAGGAGCCCACCGCCGGCCAGCAGGTCCAGCAGCAGACGACGGGCAAGCTCGGCAAGGCTCAAGCTCCGGTCGAGGCTGCCAAGAAGAAGGCCAAGGACACGGTCGACGCGGCGAAGGACGCGGCCGGCCTGCGCCAGCCCGACGGCCAGCCGACCGCGTCGAACCCGACGCTCTCCGAGGCCTTCCCCGGCCCGGCCCCGATCGGCGTGCCGAACTTCTTCATCGACAAGTTCCGCATCCCGCCGTTCCTGCTGCCGATCTACCAGGCCGCGGGCATCGAGTACGGCGTGCGCTGGGAGATCCTGGCCGCGATCAACGAGATCGAGACCGACTACGGGCGCAACCTCAACGTCTCGACCGCCGGCGCCGTCGGCTGGATGCAGTTCATGCCCTCGACGTGGAAGCGCTACGGCGTCGACGCCAACCACGACGGCCGCAAGGACCCGTACAACCCGGTCGACGCGATCTTCGCCGCCGCGCGCTACCTGAAGGCCGCACAGGCCGACCAGGACGTCCGCCGCGCGGTCTTCGCCTACAACCACGCCGACTGGTACGTCGACTCGGTCCTCATGCGCGCGCGTCTGATCGGGGGCCTGCCCGCCGATCTCGTCGGGTCGCTCACCGGCCTGACGCAGGGCCACTTCCCCGTCTACGCCAAGGCCCGCTACGCCGACGACATCTCCGAGACCGACGCCAAGAAGCGCGTCAAGCACGGCAACGCCGCGCTGCCCGTCAGCGCCTCGAGCACGCGCCGCGGCATCAACATCTTCGCCAAGCCCGGCTCGCCCGTGATCGCCGTGCAGGACGGCAAGATCGTCCACATGGGCCGCACCGACCGCCTGGGCAAGTTCATCATGCTGCGCGACGTCTACGGCAACACGTACACGTACGCGCACCTGAAGAAGCTGTCGGTCGCCTACCCGGTGCCCAAGGAGAAGACTGTCTCCAAGTCGCAGGTCAACAAGGAACTGCACCTGGCCAAGCCCAAGCGCGACCCGAAGCCGACCGCGCCGGCGAGCGCCGGCACGCAGGTCGCCGCCAAGCCGGCCGCCGCCGCAGCGTCGGCCGCCGCGCCCGCGGCGGGCGTCGTCCAGGCCGCGACGGGTACGGCACAGGCCGCCGCCGGCGCCGCCCAGACCGCCACGCCCGAGGTCGCCAAGGAGCGCGTCTTCGCCAACCCGGGCCGCCCGGCCGCCTACAGCGCCGGCGGCGAGGAGCAGCTGCTCAACGCCGGCAGCGTCATCCCGGGCTACACGACCTTCAAGTCCTACTTCACCGGCGTCTACGGCCTCAAGCGCTCCGACGTCGTGCTCAAGAAGCTCAAGCCCGGCAGCAAGGTCATCGCCGGCACCATCCTCGGGCGCATCGGGCGCACCGAGCAGAAGATGGCGCCGCACATGCTCTTCGAGGTCCGCCCGGCCGGCCGCGGCGCCCCGCGCATCGACCCCAAGCCGATCCTCGACGGCTGGAAGCTGCTCGAGTCGACGGCGATCTACCGCGCCGCGGGCAAGAACCCGTTCTGGGGCCCGGACTCCAAGAACCCGTCGATCGGCCAGATCCTGCTGATGAGCAAGGAGGCGCTGCAGCATCGCGTCCTCACCGATCCGGGCATCGACGTCTACGACTGCGGCCGCCGCGACATCAAGGCCGGTGGCATCGACCGCCGCGTGCTGGCCACGCTCGAGTTCCTGTCGGCCAGCGGCCTGAAGCCGACGGTCACCGCCCTGCACTGCGGCCACAGCTACCTGACGACGTCGGGCAACGTGTCCGAGCACAGCTCCGGCAACGCCGTCGACATCGCCAAGATCAACGGCATCCCGATCCTCGGCCACCAGGGCGCCGGCTCGATCACCGACATCACGATCAGGCGACTGCTGACCCTGCAGGGGACGATGAAGCCCCACCAGATCATCTCGCTGATGACCTTCGACGGGGCCGACAACACCTTGTCGCTGCCCGACCACAACGACCACATCCACGTGGGCTTCCAGCCGCTCTTCGGCACCAACGACAAGCTCGGCCAGCAGCTGAACTCCGCGCTCAAGCCCGGCCAGTGGCTCAGGCTCATGAACCGCCTGGGCAAGATCGACAACCCGACGGTCCCGATCAAGCCGTCGAAGTACGCGATCAAGGTCCCCAAGCGGGCCAGCAAGGCCCACGTCGGCGAGTAGTGGGCCCGCTCGCGCCGGCCCGCGCTGAGCGTCACGACGGGGCCCGCTAGCCCTGTTCGGCTTCATCCAGCTCGAGTTCCCCTGGGCGCTCGGCCCGCCGGACGGACGCTACGTCGTGCGCGGGCACGCCGGCGAGCTCGAGCACGTGCTCGTCATCGCCACGCTCGGCGCCCCGGAGCGCCGCTGGCTACGCGGCCGCCGGCCCAAGGCCGCCTCCCCCACGCCCGCGCCGGTGACGACGAGCCGCGTGACGCTCGTCACCGCCCAGCCGCTCGACGGCGAGGACGCTGCCGCGCGCTGGCTGCGTGCCGCCGGCGAGACCGAGGCCGACGCGGCCGTCGCCGTGCTCAACCGCGTGCTGCACCTGCACCGCGCCGCGAGCGCCGACCCGCACGTGCGCGAGGTGCACCGCGAGCAGGCGGTCGTCGTGCGCGTCGGCTTCGGCGAGGGCGAGCAGGTCGCCGACGGCCGCTGGCGCCAGGCGCTCGAGCTCCCCAAGAGCCGGCCATCGGTGCGGCGCACGGCCGCCCTGCGCCCGCAGGAGCGCCTCGCCGCGCTGCTCGGCGGCCGCGACGCCGCGCTGGCCAGCGAGGAGCTCGTCCTGCGCGCGCGCCAGGACGTCGACGCCGGGCGCCGCCGCGAGGCCGCGCTGCAGCTCGACGTCGCGCTGACCGCCGCGCTGGCCGAGCTCGAGCCGTGGGCGTCGCGGGCCGACCTCGCCGCGCGCCTGGCCGAGCTGCGCGAGCTGCAGCCCGGCGTGCGGGCCGCGGCCCATGCGGCCCTCGAGGGCGGCATCGACGACGCGACCGACGCGGCGCTGCGCCACGCCCTGGAGCGCCTCGAGGCGGCGCTGCGCGCTCGCACCGCCCTCGGGTTCGACTGACCGTCCACACGCGGCCGATCGATTTCGACGATCGGGTGGTGCGGGCCGGCCGCGGCAGCGCATAGGCTCCCGCGCGCCTGGCCAATCGGTGAGAAGGAGGGATCTCATGGACCAGACGGCTTCGCGTGAGTTCGTCGAGGAGACGACCGAGCTCGCGCTCGAGGAGAAGAGCAAGCTGGTCAAGTCGCTGCGGCGTCTGGACATGGTGGGCTTCACCGTGTGCGCCCTCGTCGGGCTCGACACGCTGGGAACGGTGGCGTCGAACGGAGGGCAGGGCTTCACCTGGCTCATCTTCCTGGCCGTCGTCTTCGTGCTGCCCTACGCGCTCGCGATGGCCGAGGTCGGGAGCGCCTTCACGCAGGAGGGCGGCCCGTACGAGTGGGCGAAGATGGCCTTCGGGCGCTTCCAGGGCGCGATGGCGGCGGTCCTCTACTGGGTCACCAACCCGTTGTGGGTCGGCGGCTCGCTCGCGTTCATCGCCACGGAGGCGTGGAGCGACAACATCTTCACGATCAGCTCGGGCTCGTTCGGCGACTACGTCTTCAAGCTGATCTTCATCTGGCTGTCGATCGGCGTCGCGATCGTCTCGCTGCGGCGCGGCAAGTGGATCCCCAACGTCGGTGCGCTCATGCGCGTGATCGTCCTGGGCTTCTTCACGTTGACGACGATCATCTACGCGATCGACAACGGCGTGGCCGGCTTCCCGGCCAGCGACCTGAAGCCGACGGGCGCGGTCTTCTTCGCCCTCGTCCCGCTGCTGCTGTTCAACTACGTGGGCTTCGAGCTGCAGAACAGCGCCGCGGAGGAGATGGACAACCCGCAGAAGGACGTGCCCTTCGCGATCATCCGCAGCGGCATCACCGGCGTGCTGCTCTACGCGATCCCGATCTTCGCGATCCTCATGGCGCTGCCGGCGGAGAAGGTCACGGGCGTGGGCGGCTTCCTCGACGCGGTGACCGAGACCTTCACCGTGTACGGCGGGGCGCAGAGCTTCCTGCTGGGCGTCATGACGGTCTGCTTCGTCGGCACGCTGCTGACCTCGGGCGCCGTGTGGATGATCGGATCGGACCGCGTGCTGGCCGTCGCGGCCTACGACGGTGCGTTCCCCGGCTTCTTCGGCATCTTCAACCGCAGGTTCGGCACGCCGGTCCGCGTCAACACGATGTCGGGCATCTTCGCGAGCATCTTCATGGTCGTCGCGGTGGCGAGCTTCCACGGCGGCACCGACGCGAAGTTCGTCGTGGTCCTCGACATCGCGATCTCGACGACGCTGATCTCCTACCTGTGGGTCTTCCCGGCAGTGATCAAGCTGCGCTACTCGCACCCGCACGTTCACCGGCCGTACCGCATACCCGGCGACCTCGCCGGCATGTGGCTGGCCGCCGGGCTGACGACGTTCTGGGTCACGCTGGGCAGTTGGGTGGCCGTGTTCCCGGGGACCCTCGAGAAGCTGTTCGGGATCTCCTACAACTTCCACGACGAGTGGGGCGTCAGCCGCGCGACGTTCGAGGTGCTGACGCTCGGCACGCTGGCCGTCGTCTTCGCCATCGCGGTCGTCGGCTACGCGCTCGGGCGGTCCGTGCGCGAGCGCGTGGCCGAGGTGCGCCTGGAGGCCGAGGTGACGGCGCCGGCGGCGGTGACGTAGCTACGCCGCGGCGGGCACCGGGACACCGAGCCTGTCCGCGGCCATCCGGGCGCCCTCCACCCGGTTGGCGATCTTCTGGAACGCCACGTCGCGCGCGTAGTCGGGCGAGCCGTGCAGCGGCTTCTCGTCGATGCTGAACGGCGAGAAGCCGCAGTCATCGGTCGCGCCGAGCCGCTCCTTGGGGATGAGCTCGGCGGCGTGCACGAGCGTGTCGCAGATCTCCTGCGCGCTCTCGACGCGCGGGTTCTGCGGGTTGGTCACGCCGATGTAGCAGACCTGCGCGACGCCGTCGGCGTCCTCGCGGCTGTGCTCGCCGATGAGCTCGAGCACCGGGTCCTTGTCGCGCTCGCTGGCGAACTGGATGAGGAAGTAGCCGGCGTTCATCGCAAACAGGCTCGGGAGCAGGTCGCTGTAGGGGACGTCGGCGCTGTGGACCGAGTCGCGGTCGCCGCCCGGGCACGTGTGGATCCCGATGTCGATGCGCTCCGCCGGGGTGAAGCGCGCGAGCACGCGGTTGTTGAGCTCGATGAAGTGCGGCAGCATGCCGGCGCCGGTCCACGGGTTGCGCGGATCGGCGCGCGTCGCCAGCCGGCCCTCGGTGAAGTCGATCGACACGCGGGCCGCCCCGGCGGCGAACGCCTGGCGGATGTCCTTCTCGCACTCGCCGACGAGATCCTCCTCGAACGCCTCGCGCGAGTAGCCGGGCACCTCGTCGTCGAGCGGATAGAGCAGCGCGAGCATCGACGGCGCGATGACCGCCTGCTTCATCGGCTTGGTCGCGTAGCCGATCGACTTGGCCAGCGTGTCGGCCGCGTAGGTCTTGTAGCGGAACGGCCCACCCGTCAGGCGCGGGAGCTGGCGCTTGTGGCCGTCGGCGAAGATCGCGAAGAACTGCCCGCCCTCGCCGGCGAGGTTGTCGGCCAGGCCGGTGCCGGCGAGCGTGTCGGTGATCGCGTAGGTCGCGAAGCTCGACCAGCGCTGCTCGCCGTCGGAGACGATCGGCTCGCCGGTCGCCTCGCCGCGCGCGATCGAGTCCTTGACCGCCTCGTCCTGCTCGGCTTCGAGCTGCTCGCGCGTGATCTCGCCGGCGTCGTAGGCGGCGTAGGCGGCCTGGAGCTTGGCCGGCCGGGGCAGGGAGCCAACCGGCTCGGTGGGGATCCCCGTGTCGGTCCTGGGGTCGTACGCCATGCGCGTTCCTCCTTCGTTGACCCGGCCGTGCGTGGCCTGCGACTGATCGGTCTCCCTCCAAGCGGCTACGCTACGGTTGCTCGCGCCGCGAGTCAAGCCGATGACACCCAGCACCGCACAGCCAGCCGCCACCCCGGACGCCCGTGAGCGCATCCTCGAGGCGGCCTACGAGCTGTTCTCGCGCAACGGCATCCGCGCGGTCGGGATCGACGCGATCATCGAGCGTTCCGGCGTCGCCAGGATGACGCTGTACCGCCACTTCGGCTCCAAGGACGCGCTCGTGCTCGCCTTCCTCGCGCGCCGCGAGGAGCGCTGGACCAAGGACTGGCTCCAGCGCGAGGTCCAGGAGCGCGCGAGCGAGCCCGACGAGCGGCTGCTGGCGATCTTCGACGTCTTCGACGCCTGGTTCCAGCGCGAGGACTTCGAGGGCTGCTCGTTCATCAACGTGCTGCTGGAGATCGGCGATCGCCGCCACGAGCTCAACCGCGCGAGCGCCGACTACCTGGCGAGGATCCGCGCCTTCGTCACCGACCTCGCCGCGCAGGCGGGCGTCGCGGACCCCGAGGCCCTCGCGCACAAGTGGCACATCCTCATGAAGGGCTCGATCGTCGCGGCCGGCGAGGGCGACCGCGCGGCCGCGCGCCGCGCGCGCGAGGTCGCCGCGCTCGTCCTGCGCGAGGCGCGCGACTAGAGCGCCGCGACGAGCGCCTCGAGCTCTGCCACCACGTCGCCGTCGAGCTTCACGGCGGCGCGGCCGTCCCACGGCGTCGGGCCCTGCGTGACGATCGCCACGGCGCCGCCGTTGCCGCGCGTGATCGCGGGCAGCTGGGCGATCGGGTGGACCTCGAGCGACGAGCCGACGCACAGCAGCACGTCGGCGCCCGCGGCCAGCGCGTAGGCGCGATCGAGGGCGTCGGCCGGCAGCCACTCGCCGAAGAGCACGACGTCGGGCTTCAGCGGCGCCGTGCACTCGCAGTGCGGGACGCTGAGCGGATCGGACGCCAGGCGCGCGCGGACCTCGGCCAGCGGGAAGCGCGCGCCGCAGCTCAGGCACGAGGACGTCTCGATCGTGCCGTGGACCTCGACGAGCTCGCGCGTGCCGGCCCTGCGGTGCAGCATGTCGATGTTCTGGGTGACGACGGCGTCGAGGTGGCCGCGGCGCTCGAGCTCGACCAGCGCGCGGTGCGCGGCATTGGGCTGCTTGTCCTCGAGCGTCTGGAAGCGGTTGCCGTAGAAGTGCCAGAAGCGCTCGGGGTCGGCGCGCCACGCGTCGATGTGGGCGACCTCCATCGGGTCGACGTTCTCCCACAGCCCGGTCCCGGGCGAGCGGAAGTCGGGGATGCCCGACGGCACCGAGATCCCGGCACCGGTCAGCGCGACGACCGAGCCGGCGTCGCGCACGAGGCCGGCCAGCGTCTCGACGGGGTTCTCCAGCGTCCGCGCCACTGGGGCTGACGCTAGCGTCCCCGCCACGTCGGTTGACGCTTGCCCAGGAACGCGCCGATGCCCTCGCGGGCGTCCTCGCTGACGAAGACGGCGGCGAAGGCGGCCTTCTCGGCCTCGATGCCCTCGTCGAGGTCGGCCTTGCCGGAGACGGCCTTGATCTGCGCGACGGCGAGCGGCGCCTGGCCGGCCAGCTTGCGCGCCCAGTGCAGGGCGGTGTCGAACAGCTCGTGATCGACGACGACGCTGTTGACCAGGCCGAACTCGTAGGCCTCGTCGGCGCCGATCGCGTCGCCGACGAGGTTCATCTCGAGGCCCTTGTTGGCACCCACGAGCCGCGGCAGCCGCTGGGTGCCGCCGAAGCCCGGGATGATCCCGAGCTTGATCTCGGGCTGGCCGAACAGGGCGGACTGCGCGGCGATGCGCACGTCGCAGGCCATGGCCAGCTCGCAGCCGCCGCCGAAGGCGACCCCGTTGACGGCGGCGATGGTGGCGATGCCCGAGCGCTCGAAGCCGCGCAGCAGCGCGTGCGCGGCGTCGGCGATCGCGCGGCCGCCGGCCTCGTCCTCGATCTGCGTGAACGCCTTGATGTCGGCGCCGGCCGAGAAGACGAGCGGGTTCGACGAGGCGATGACGAGCGCGCGGACGCCCGAGCCCTCGACGCGCTCCCAGACCGCGCGCAGGTCGGCGATGACCTGCGGCGCGATCGCGTTCATCAGGCCGTTGGCCAGCCACGCGATCGCCACGTCGCCGCGCGTCTCGAGCCTGACCGTCTCGCCGGGCTGGTCCTCGTCGGGCCGTGGATAGGGATAGAAGCCCTGGCCGCTCTTGTGGCCGAGGCGGCCCTGCGCGACGAGCCGGCGCAGGACGAGCGGCGGCGCGAAGCGCTCGCCGTGGCGCTCGGCGGCGCCCTCGAGGCGCTCGAGCAGCACGTCGAGGCCCTCGACGTCGGCCTTCATGAAGGGCGGCAGCAGGCCGCGGCGCGGGTCCAGGCCGGCGCCGGCCATCATCCCCACGTCGATGTCGCGATGCGTGGCCACGCCCTCCTCGAGCACGAGGCACGCCTCGACGAAGGTCTTGAGCGTCAGCAGCTCGACGAGCTCGTCGACGTCGGGATCGGCGTCGCCGTCGAGCGCCGGCTCGCCCTGCGGCGTGTAGACGCCGTCGCCGCCGGTCTTGGCGCCGAGCTTGCCGTCTGCCACGAGCTGCGAGATGCCCTTGGGCACGTAGAAGCGGTCGCCGTAGGACTCGTGCAGATGCTCGGCGACGTGCCGGACGGTGTCCAGCCCCAGCAGGTTGACCAGGAAGTAGGGCCCCATCGGCGTCACGTTCGCGGCGCCGACGCCCTCGTCGATCCTCTTGATCGACAGCCCCTTCTCCTCCTGCTCGCGCCAGACCTCGGAGATCCCGGAGTTGAGGATGCGGTTGACGACGAAGCCCGGGACCTCGCCGCAGGTGATGGGCTGCTTCCTGATCGCCTGGGCGAAGTTGACCGCCGCGGAAGTAGTTTCCTGGGACGTGTCGTCGCCCTCGACGATCTCGATCAGCGGCATGATCGAGGCCGGGTAGAAGTAGTGGAAGCCGACGACCTTGTCGGGCCGGCTGGTCGCCTCGCCGATCTCCGTGATCGACAGCGACGAGGTGTTCGATGCGAGGATCGCGTGGCCGGGCGTGGCGGCGTCGAGCTCGGCGAAGACCGCCTGCTTGATCTGCATGCGCTCGGGCACGGCCTCGATGACGAAGTCGACGTCGCCGAAGCCGTCGTAGGTCGTGGTGCCGTGGATGCGGCCGACGACCGCCTCGAGCTCGGCGGCGGCCTGCTCGTCGGTGAGCCTGCCCTTCTCCACGAGCCTGGCCACCTGGCCCTGTGTGACGTTGCGCGCCTCGTCGAGCCCGGCCTGCACGAGCTCGTCCTGGACGTCCTTGAGCACGACGGGAACGCCGGCGACGGCGATCGTCTGGGCGATCTGGCCGCCCATGGTCCCGGCGCCCACGACGGCGGCCTTGAATACGAACATAGGGTCCGCAGGCTATAAGGAACCTTCGCGTTCAGATGCCACCTCGGTGCGGAACCGGCGCAGGGTGCGCTGCAGCGATTCGCGCTGCGGGCGACGGATGAACAGCAGGTCGACCAGCGCCATGCCGGGCCGCGCCTGCTTGAGCTCGTAGCGCAGCTCGAGGGTCACGGTCACGCCGTCGCCGGCCGGCGCGAAGCTGATGCGCTGGGTGCCGCGGATCTTCTCGTCCTCGACGTCGACGGTCTGGCCCTCGCGCGCCGTGTAGGCGGTCACGCGCTCCTGCACGCGCCCGCGCCCGCCCGGCGCGGAGTCCCACAGCACCCGTGCCCCGGCGCGCGGCCAGTCGCCCTCCACCTGCGCGACGTGGTGCAGGCCGTCGACGAAGGTCGGCCAGCGGCGCGTGTCGTACCACAGGGCCTCGGCCTCGCTGGCCAGCCCGGGGACGAGGATGCTCGCGCTCACGCGGCCCATCAGAGACGCAGCTCTCGCCGGATGAGGTCGACGCTCGCGGCGACCGCGTCGAGGCGCGGCGCCAGCTCGACCGCCAGCCGGACGCGCTCGGCCTCGCCGGCGTCGGTGAGCCGGTAGAAGCGCCGCGAGCGGCGCTCGGGGTGCTCCCACTCGCCCGCCACGAGGCCGTCGGCCTCGAGCTCGCGCAGCAGCGGGTACATCGTGTTCGGGTTGACCGCGATCAGCCCGCCGCTGGCGTCGGCGACGCGCTCCATCAGCCGCCCGCCGTAGGACGGCGCGTCGCGCACGAAGTGCAGGACGAGCAGCCGCAGCAGCCCGGCCCGCCGCAGCTCGCCGACGAGCGGGTCCTGCGAGCCCGCGCCGCGCGCGCCGGCGGCGGCCTTGGCGGCCTCCAGAGGGGCTGCCTCGGCGACGGCGCGATCCGTGCGGCGCGGGGACACGCGCCTAGGATCGCGCATTGCGCGGCGGCGCCCGCCCGGGTACCTTCCGCAGCGCGCACGAGGGCGCACCCGGTCCGCGGGAAGGGCCCCAGGCCCACCTCGACGCCGTTGCGGCCCAGTGCCAGAGCATTCGATCGACCTCCCCGGCTGCGGACCGCCGGACTTCCGGAGGTGATCGTGATGGACCGACCCGTCGACCTCGTCCGCGCGCGGCGCGAGGCCAAGACGCTGTTGCGCGCGGCGCGGGCCGGTGACGCCGCTGCGCTCGCGAGGATCGGCACGCCGACGCCGCAGCTCGCCGACGCCCAGCTCGCCGTCGCGCGCGAGCTCGGCGCCCGCAGCTGGCCGGCGCTCGTGCGGGAGGCGGCTGCCCGCGAGGCGCTCGAGGAGGCGCTCGTGCACGGCGACGCCGATGCCGTGCGCGACGCGCTCGCTCGCGATCCCATGGCGGCGACGCGGCCGCTGGGCAGCCGCGGGTGGGAGCCGCTGCTGTACGTGACCTACTCGGACGTGCGCGGCGACGGGCTGCTCGAGTGCGCCCGCCTCCTGCTGCAGGCCGGGGCCGACCCGAACGCCGCCTGGGAGGACGAGGAGCACGAGCGTATGAGCGCCCTGGACGGCGCGGCACGCGATCCGCGCATGACCGCGCTGCTCGTCGACGCGGGCGCCGATCTCAACGACGCCCGCGCGCTGCGCGTCGCGGCCGACGCCGACGACCCGGCCGGGCTCGAGCTTCTGCTCGACGCCGGCGCGCCGCTCTACCGCGCCATGGCGCTCGCGCACGCCGCGCAGCGCGGCCGGCTGCGCACGGCGCAGCTGCTGCTCGAGCGCGGCCCCGAGCAGTGGGGCGAGCGCGAGAACGCGCTCGTCTGGGCCATGCGCGGCGAGGCGCCCGCCGAGATGGTGCGCCTCCTGGTCGACAACGGCGCGGACCTCGAGGCGTCGTTCGACGGAAGCGGTCGCACGCCGTACGGCTGGGCCGTCCGCGCCGGCCGGCGCGACCTCGCCGAGCTGCTCGCCGCGCTCGGCGCCCAGCGTCGCGCCGCGCCGCTCGACGAGCTCGTCGGCGCCTGCATGGCCGGCGATCGCGCGGGCGCGCAGCGGCTGGTCGCCGAGCATCCCGAGGCGGTGCGGCTGTTGGGCACCGCGGAGGCCGGCGTGCTCGCGGGCGCGGCGGCGCGCGGTCGCCGGGCGGCCGCCGAGATCCTGCTCGACCTCGGCGTGCCGGTCGACGCGCGCGGGCCCGCAGGCGTCACGGCGCTGGAGGTGGCAGAGGACGCGGACGTCGTCGCCTTGCTGACCCAGCGCGGCGCCGACCCGGGCAAGCGTGCGCCGGTCGACGAGGAGCGCGCCGACGAGCCGCCGTACGCGGAGCTGGCGTGGGCGGCCGAGGCGGCCTACCTGCGGTACCTCGCGACCTCGCCGCTCGTCGAGACCGGCCCGGTCGGCGATGGCATCGCGGTCATCACCGGCATCGACGACAACACCGAGAACGGCATCGTCTGCAGCCGGCTCGACGGCCCGGTCGAGGAGGTCGTCGCGTGGATGCGCGGCGTGCCGGCGCAGTGGCTGGTCGCCGACGGCGCGTTGCACGAGCGGCTCGTCGCCGCAGGCGCGAGCGCGGAGCGCACCGCGGTGATCATGGGCGCCGAGCTCGACCGGCTGCTCGACGCCCCCGAGCCCGCAGGCGTCACGATCGACGCCGCGCGCGACGATGCGGCCCTCGCCGAGTGGATGGCGCTCGCGGGCACGACGGCGTTCGGCTCCCCGGCCGAGGAGCTCGAGCGCCGCGCCGCGGTCCTCGCGAGCCTCGGCCTGGCCGCCGCGGCGCCGCTGCAGCTGCGGATCGCGCGGCGCGACGGCCGCGCCGTCGGCATCGCGTCGTTCTTCGTGCGCGGCGCCACGATGCTCGGCCAGCACATCGGCGTGCTGGCAACCGAGCGGCTGGGCGGCGTCGGCCGCGCGCTGGCGCTGGCCTGCGCGCGCGACGCCCAGGCGGCCGGCGCGCGCGTCGCGGTGCTCGCGCCGACGCCCGACACGATCGCGTTCTACCGCCTCCTCGGCGCCGTCCTGCGCCCGGCGCTCCGCGATCGCTCGTTCTATTTGCCGTAGCTTGCAGGCCATGCGGATCCTCGTCACCGGCGCCCGCGGGAAGGTCGGCCGGGCCACCGTCGAAGCACTGCTGGGCGCCGGCCACGACGTGACGGCCACCGACCTCGGCGCGCCGGTCTTCGAGCGCCCCGAGCCCGGGCGCGAGGCCTACGCGCAGGCCGACCTCACCGACGCCGGCCAGGCCTTCGCGCTGATCCGCGGTCACGACGCGGTGATCCATGCCGCGGCGATCCCGGAGCCGACCCGCAACCCGGCGCACGTGGTCTTCCACAACAACGTGATGGCGACGTTCAACGCGATCGAGGCGGCGGTGCGCTGGGGCGTGGGGCGCTTCGTCAACGTCTCCTCGGAGACCGCGCCGGGATGGTTCTTCGCCGAGCGTCCGTTCCTGCCCGACTACCTGCCCGTGGACGAGGAGCACCCGCTGCGCCCCCAGGACCCCTACGCCACCGCCAAGGTCTTCGGGGAGCAGCTCATGGACGCCGCGGTCCGCCGCTCCGACGTGCGCTGCCTCTCGATTCGCCCGTCGTGGGTGCAGTGGGAGGGCAACATCGAGCGCAACCTCGGGCCGATCGTGCGCGGCGGCGGCGACGAGCCGAGCCCCGGCTTCTGGAGCTACGTCGACCTCTACGACCTCGCGGAGGCGCTGCGGTTGGGAGCCGAGTCCGACCTGGCGGGCCACGAGGTGCTCTACGCCGCCCAGCCCGACAACTCGGCTGGCCAGCCGTTCGCCGATCTCGTGCGCCGCCACCACGGCGACGACATCGCGCTGCGCGAGCTCCCGCGACCCGACGCGTCGGGGATCTCGTCCGCCAAGGCCCAGCGGATGCTCGGATGGAAGCCCACCCGCTCGTGGCGCGACTACCTTGATGAGAGGGGGCGCCTCCGCGCCCCCTCCCCGTCCCCTACCGCTTAAGCCGCGACGGCCGCCGGCTCCTCGATGTGCCGCGGCAGCAGCGTCTCGCGCGCGATGACGAGGCGCTGGATCTGCGACGTGCCCTCGTAGAGCTGCATGATCTTCGCGTCGCGCATGAGCTTCTCGACCGGGTAGTCCTTGATGAAGCCGTAGCCGCCGTAGACCTGCACGGCGTCGGTGGCGACCTCCATCGCGGTGTCCGCCGCGAAGCGCTTGGCGTGCGAGCTCTCGATGGTGTTGCGCTTGCCCTGGTCCAGCAGCACGGCCGAGTTCCAGGTGGCCAGGCGCGACAGGTGCACCTTCGTGGCCATGTCGGCGATCATGAACTGGATCGCCTGGTGCATGGCGATCGGCACGCCGAACTGGACGCGCTCCTTGGAGTAGTCCACGGCGAACTCGAACGCGGCGCGCGCGATGCCGGTCGCCATCGCCGCCACGCCGGGGCGCGTGCGGTCGAGCGTCATCATCGCGAGCTTGAAGCCGTGGTTCTCCTCGCCGAGGAGGTACTTCGCGTCGACCTCGGTGTCGTTGAAGGTGATGGTCGCGGTGTTGGACGCCCGCTGACCCATCTTGTCCTCCTTCTTGTCCACGATCACCGTGTCGTCCTTGCGCACGAGGAACGCGGAGATGCCGCGATGGCCGGCATCGGGGTCGGTCTTGGCGTAGACCGTGAACCAGTCGGCGTAGCCGCCGTTGGTGATGAAGCACTTCGAGCCGTTGAGGACGTACTTGTCGCCGTTCTTCTTGGCGCGGGTGCGCATGCCCGAGACGTCGGAGCCGGCGTCGGGCTCGGTGAGGCAGAACGACGCGAGCTTCGGCGCCTCGATGAGCTCGCCGAAGTACTCCCGCTTGACCTCCTCGGAGCCGCCGAGGGCGACCGGCGCGCCGGCGAGCCCGTTGGCCCCCAGCGACGTCCCGATGCCCGAGCAGCCCCACGAGATCTCCTCCTCGATGAGACAGCCGTCGAGATAGGTGAGGCCGAGACCGCCGTACTCCTCCGGGACGTGGACGTTCATGAGGCCCAGACCGTGGGCCTTGTCGATGATCTCCTGCGGCCAGGTGCCGTCCTTGTCGTACTCCCAGGCGACCGGACGGATCTCCTTGGCGGCGAAGTCGTGCGCAAGCTCCCGCAAAGCCTTCTGCTCGTCGGTGAGGGTGAAATCGACCACTGGTATTCTCCCTTGTCCGGGCGATTGACTAGTCAGTCAACGCCGTATCCCCCAAGGTTACCCGACGTGACGGGGGCGTCAACATTCATCCGACGAGGATCCAGATCACGGCGCCCACGCCGGCGCCGATGACGATGCCCGTCAAGACGACGAGCCCCCACTCCTCAGGGAAGATCGCGGGACGTCGGGGCGCGAACGTCCTGCGGCGAAGACGGCGCCACATGGCAAGAATGTAGGCGTGCAGGACGCCTTCGGCATCGTCCTCGTCGTGGTCGTGGTCCTGGCCGCGATCGTGGCGATCGTGACGTTCCTCGGCTCCGGGCGCGCCTACGAGCAGATCGGCCGCGGCGGCCTGTCGCTGGGCGACGGGTCCGATCGCCCGCCCCGCGAGCCGACGCCCGCGATGGCCGCCGGCGAGCGCGATGCCGAGATCCGCCAGATGCTCGAGGCGCGCAACGCGCGGCGCGTGCGCCAGGGCAAGGAGCCGCTCGACGTCGAGGCCGAGCTGGCTGCCCTCACGCGCCCCGTCGCCGACCCCGCGCTGGTCACCGAGATCCGCCAGCTGGTCGAGGCGCGCAACGCGCGGCGGGCGCGCCGCGGCGAGGAGCCGCTGGACGTCGAGGCGGAGGTTGCACGGCGGCTGCGCGATCTCGCGCAGGATTACTAGTCTTTCCGCCGCCATGGCCGCACCACGACGCTACGAACTGGACGACATCCTGAATCGCCCGGGGACCTACTTCAATCCGGAGACCGAGGTCCTCATCGTCATCGACGACGCGCCCGAGGTCGATCCCGAGCTCTTCGAGGAGGACGAGAACGAGGGCTGGGTCCTCATCGGCGACGACGTCCCGATCGACGAACGCGCCCGCGACGAGCTCATCGAGCGCTTCGAGGTACGCCACCACCCCGGTCCCACCGGGGCGGTCGCCGCCAGCGAGGACGACCCCGAGGAGCTCGACGAGCTCGAGCCCGACGAGGACGAGGACGACGACTACTGACTAGGCGAGCAGGGCCCCGAGACGGCGCAGTGCGTGCGTCTGCGCCGACTCAGGCGCCCGCGGGCACCAGGTCGCGCTCGGGCTCGATCGCCCAGCGCGCAGCGAGCTCGCGCAGCTCGCCGGTCAGCGGCCAGCGATCGGCCTGCGGCTCGCCCTCGAAGCGCGCCGACGCGCCCTTGAGCTCCATGGAGCCGGTGTTGTCGCCGATCGCGCGGATCTCGGCGAGCTCGTCGTCCGAGAGCACGACCTCGCGCGGGACGGCGGCGAGCTCGGCGCGCTTGGCCTCGATCGGCTTCGCGGCCGCCGAGGCCTCCTCGATGAGCGTGGGCGCCGCGCAGCGCACCCGCGGGTGGGCGAGGTTCCACTGGCACGCGAGCTGCAGCGGCGTGAGGCCGTGGCGCTGCGCGATCGGGCGCATCCGCTCCAGGCGCTCGCGCCCGGCCTGCACCCAGCCCTCGGGCCGGAACGCGCGGTGGTCGTGGCGGGCGAACTCGTGGCCGGGCAGGACGTCGTCCCAGAACAGCCCGCCGTAGTCGACGACGCGCGTGATGACGTCGATCCCGTAGCGCTGCGCGGCCGGCAGCACGAGCTCGCCGGGCCACGGCTCGAGTGGGTTGAGGATGACCATCGCCCAGTCGACGAGCGCGCCGAAGCGCTCCAGGCAGTCGATGACGTCGAGGGTGAAGCCGTTGGCCGGCCCCGGCGCCACGCCGAGCAGCCTGGTCAGGCCCGCGTCGCGCAGCGCCGCCATCCCCTCCCACACCGCCGCGCTCGTGTAGCCCGTGCGGTCGGGGTTGTGCAGCAGCAGCAGGTCGAAGGCGTCGGCGCCGATGCGCTGCAGCGAGCGCTCGGTGGCCATCCGCAGGTACGACCCGTACTGCTCGGGCGAGCGCAGGCGCGGATCGGTGAAGCGCGGGAAGCCCTTGGCGCCTTCGCGCTCGCCCTCGTAGAAGTCGTGGCCGACCGCGCCGATCAGGCAGTACGCGTCGCGCTGCACCCCGCCCAGCGCGCGGCCGAGGAGCACGTCGGCGTCGCCCGCCCCGTAGGCGTCGGCGGTCAGGACCGTGTCGATGCCGTCGCCCGGGCGCAGCAGCGCGGCCAGCCGGTCCTCGTCGATCGCCTCGCCGAAGCGCATGAAGCGCCCACCGCTCCAGGTGCCGACGGCGACGTGTCCGGGGTCCGCCATGCCCCCGAGTGTATGGGTGCTCAGGCCGCGAAGCGCACGTCGCCCTCGGAGCGCTTGGCCTCGTAGAGCGCCTTGTCGGCGCGCCAGACGAGCTCCTTGGACGAGTCCCCGTCGTCGGGGAAGAGCGCGACGCCGAAGCTGATGGCCAGCGAGTGGGGCAGCTCGCGATCGCCGGCGACCGTCGCGGCGATGCGAGCCGCCACGTCGGCGGCCTCGGCCGCCGAGGTCTCGGGCAGCAGCAGGGCGAACTCGTCGCCGCCGATGCGAAAGACGGTGTCGCTCGTGCGCAGCGCGCTGTCGAGCAACCTGGCCACGTGCTCGAGCGCGCGGTCGCCGGCCGGGTGGCCGTCGGCGTCGTTGATCGCCTTGAAGCCGTCGAGGTCGCCGATCGCCAGGGCCAGCCGGCGGCCATAGCGGTGCGAGCGCTCGATCTCGGCGTCGAGCTCGCGCACGAAGGCGCGCCGGTTGAGCATGCCCGTGAGCGGATCGCGATCGGCCTGCACGCGCAGCTGCTCGACGTGGCCGGCGGCGATGACGGCCATCATCGCCTGGTTGGCGAACACGCGCAGGGCCTGCAGGCGCGAGGCGGTCGGCAGCAGGCGATCGGCGGGATCGTCGGCCCAGATGCGCCCGACGATCTCCCCCGTCTGGTCGTAGAGCGGCACGACGAGCCAGTGGTGGTTCCAGGCCGACGGGCCGCGCCCGTTCATCGTCGACGTGAAGGCCGAGCGGTACGGCGTGCGCGCGAGCGCGGCGACCTGCGGGACCAGGAAGCAGCCCTCGATCTCGAAGGCGGGATCCAGCAGCGGGCGGATCTCGTCGACCGTCATGCGCCAGTCGGGCGCCATCGACGGGCTCGGCCAGCCGGCGACCGCCCGCGCGCGCAGCAGCCCGGACTCGCCGTCGACGAGCTCGATCATCACTTTCTGGAAGTCCAGGGCGCCGGCGACGCCGTCGCAGACCTCCTGCAGGACCTCGTCGATCGAGCGGTGCTGGGGCAGCCGCGAGGAGATCTGCAGCAGCTGCTCGAGCGCCGCGCGGTGGCGCGCCGCCTCGACCGCCTCCTGGGCGCTCTGCAGTGCGCGCGCGGTCAGCGACACGATGGCGACGAGCAGGTCGAGCTGGTGGTCGGACGGCCGCAGGCCCGACGCGGGCTCGCCGACCGAGACGATGCCGAGCAGGTGGCCGTCGGAGTGCCGGCAGGGCACGAACAGCTCGTCGCCCGCGACCCAGGCGTCCTGCTCGGAGCGCTGGCCGCCGGTGGGCACGTAGCGCGCGCCCAGCTCGCCGCTGTCCCAGTCGATCGAGCCGTCGGGGATGAAGTAGGCGCCGCGGCGCTCGAAGCGCGCCTCGAGCGGCGCGTCCCACACCGACCAGTCGTACGTCTCGCCCAGCAGCGTCGCGCACATCTCGTCGCTGCCGTGGACCGTGCTGACCACGAAGTCGTCCCACGCGGGCCGGTACAGGTTGAAGGCGACGCCCTCGAAGCCCAGCGACTCGGAGATCGTGCGGGCGATCGCGGACAGCACCGAATCGAGGCTGCGGTCCGAGCCGACAAGGCGCGTGACGTCGAGCAGCCCCTGGACGCGCTGCAATGCGACGAGCTGATCGTTCTGCACGTGGGCCTCAGGTTCCGACCCCCCGGTAATCGGCTGCTCACCAGTCGGGACTTAGGCGGCGTCCGTTCGATCTGGACGCTAGGCGGTGGCTCTGCCGCGGCGAGCGGCGGCGCCTTCGGGATCGCGACGATCGGTGCGCAGCGAGGCCGCGATGCCGATCGCGAAGGCCGCGAGCACCGCCGCGAGGCTCGCGATCGGGCCGACCTTGTAGAGGTCCTCGATGAGCAGCTTGACGCCGACGATGCCCAGCACGACGGCGATCGTCTCGTCGAGGTAGCGGAAGCGCCGGATGAGCTCCTCGACCAGCGCGAACAGCGCGCGCAGGCCCATGAGCGCGAACGCGTTGGCGGCCCAGATCGCCAGCGCGTCGGTCGTGATCGCGAACGCCGCGGGGATCGAGTCGACGGCGAAGGCGATGTCGGCCGCCACGACGGCGGCCAGGGCCACGACCATCGGCGTGCCGACCCAGCGCCCGCCCTCGCGGGCGAAGAAGCGCGCGCCGTGGAAGTGCTCGCCCACCGGCAGGACGCGGCGCACCGCGCGCGCGGTGCGGCCCTGGCCGGGATCGATCTCCGCGCTGGCGCCGCGCAGGATCCGCCAGGCGAGGACGAGCAGCGTCGCGCCGAGCACGTAGACGATCCAATGGAAGCGCTCGATGAGCTCGACGCCGACGAGGATCGCCAGCCCGCGCATGCCCAGCGCGAGCACGATGCCCCAGAACAGCAGCCGGCCGCGCTGCGCGTGCGGGACGGCGAAGGCCCCGAAGACGAGCAGGAAGACGAACAGGTTGTCGAGCGACAGGGTGCGCTCGATGAGGTAGACGGTGACGTAGTTGACGGCGCCGTCGGCGCCGTCGAGCGCCCACAACGGCAGCGCGACGGCCAGGCCGAGCACGAGCCACCCGATGCTCCAGGCCACGCTCTCGCGGAAGCTCGGCGCGCGCCCGCGCGCGAAGAAGAGCAGGTCGACGAGCAGCAGCGCTACGACGGTCGCGATCAGGCCGGCGGCGAGAGCCATGCCCTCAGGCTACGAGGAACGTGATCCCGAGGACGACGTAGACCGCGAGCAGCTGCAGCCCCTCGTACCACGTCGACTCGCCCTCGTTGGTGACGTGGTTGGCGATCAGGATCGCCAGCAGGATCCCGCCGAGCTCGAAGCCGTTGAAGACGAGGGCCATCGGATATGGTCCCAGGAAGAAGCTCGTCAGGACGAGAACGGGCGCCACGAAGAGGGCGATCTGCGCGCTCGAGCCGATCGCGATGTTCACCGCGAGGTCCATCTTGTCCTTGACCGCCACGAGCACCGCTACCCAGTGCTCCGCCGCGTTGCCGACGATCGCCACGACGATGACCCCGATGAAGAACTCGCTGAGGCCGAGCTGCGAGGCCGCGTCGGAGATCGAGTCGACGAGGATCTCCGACATCACGCCGACCGCAACGCCGGCGATGGCCAGCGCGAGCACGGCCTTGCGCACCGTCCACGGCTCGCCGTGGTCCTCGTCGCCGTCGTGCGCGGGGTTGAAGAGGTCGCGATGGGTCTTCAGCGAGAACCACAGCCCGGCGACGTAGGAGAAGATCAGCACGCAGGCCACCGCGGCCGAGAGGCCCTGGACCGTCGAGTCGTAGTGCACGCGCTCGGCGCCGGGCTGCGGCAGACCCTGGCCGTCGATGAGCTCATAGATCGCGGGCATGACGAGCGCTGCGGCTGCGAGCAGCAGCATCGAGGACTGCGCCGAGGCCGCCGTGCGGTCGAAGCGCTGGCGGTCGCGGTTCCAGCCGCCGAAGAACATCGCCGCCCCGAGCACGAGCAGGATGTTGCCCATGATCGAGCCGATGATCGAAGCCTTGACGACCTCGTGCAGGCCGGCGCCGAGCGCGAACAGGGCAATGATCAGCTCGGGCGCGTTGCCGAAGGTGACGTTGAGCAGGCCGCCGATGCCCGGTCCGGAGCGCACCGCGAGCTCCTCGGTCGCGCGGCCCATGAGCGCCGCGGTTGGGATGACTCCGAGCGCCGAGGCGAAGAAGATCACCACCGCACCGGCATGCGCGAGCTCGAGCACGACCGCGATCGGGATGAACGGGACGAGCAGGTAGGGCCAGCCCTGGCTGCTCAGGAGGAATCGGCGCTGCTGCGCGGCGGTGGAGTCCACGTGGAGCGGCTGAGACTACTGGCGGCTAACCTCGGACAGGTGCGCCGGCCGTCGGCTGCCCTGCTCGCGGCGGTGCTCGTGGTCCTGCTCCAGCCCGGGGTCGCGGGTGCCGCCGGAACCGTCCTCGTGCTCGATGGGCACGGGCACGTCCACGCTCGCCAGGATCGCTTCCTGCCGCCGCCCGACCCCGCGCCGGCGCGCGGCGTCCCGGCCGCTGCACGCGCGGCGCCGGCCGGGCCGACCGTTCCCGCCGCACTCGACGCCCTGCTGACCGCGGGCGCGATCGACCAGCTCCACCACGACGCGTGGGCACAGGCCTACGACGACGCGAAGCGGACGCTGACCAAGCTGCACGGCGCGCGCCGCCGCCAGCTCGACGCCGTCCTGTCCAACACGCGCGCGCTCGCCGCGAGCGGCCTGCTGACGGCGCAGCGCGCCCCGGCGGTGTTCCTGACGCTCAAGCGCAACCGTGCGTGGTGGGCCGCCTCGCCGCTGCTGCGCTACGGCCAGCGCGCGATGTTCACCGGCAGCCAGCTCGTGTGGCAGTACTACCCGGGGCAGGGCATCCAGGTCCAGTGGCTCGGGACGTTCGGCCGCGCCAACGGGCTCTTCCAGGTCAAGACGCGCGACACCGAGCTGCGCGCGCTGCTCGACGAGGCCCTCGGCCTGGCCGTCCCGCGCGCGGGCGGCGTCGCGTGGGAGTCGCTGTTCGACTTCGACGGCGGCCACCCGCCATGGGTCAGCGGGCTGTCGCAGGGCACGGCGATCCAGGCGCTGTCGCGTGCGGCGGTGCGCCTGCAGGAGCCGCGCTACTTCGAGGGCGCGCGGTCCGCGCTGGGCATCTTCCGCACGCCGCCGCCCGAGGGCGTGCGCGTCGACACGCCGGTCGGCGCGCACTACCTGCAGTACTCGTTCAACCCGTCGCTGCGGATCCTCAACGGCTTCGTGCAGGCGCTCAACGGGCTGTACGACTTCGCCGCCCTCGCCAACGACGCCGACGGCCGCGCGCTGTTCGCCGCCGGCGAGGCGCAGGCGCGGCTGGAGGTACCGCTGTTCGACACCGGCGCGTGGTCGCTGTACCAGCCCGGCAAGGAGAGCGACCTGGGCTACCACAAGCTCCTGCGCGACTTCCTGCGCGGGCTGTGCGAGCGCGTCCCCGACCCGGCCGTGTACTGCACCGAGGCCGACAAGCTCACCGCCTACCTGCGCCAGCCGCCGGTGCTCGCGCTGAAGTCGACGAGCGCGCAGCTGAAGAAGCCCTCGAAGGTGACCTTCACGGTCAACAAGGTCTCGACCGTGTCGCTGACGCTGACGCGCCGGGGCAAGCCGGTGCTGGCGCGCTCGGCGCGCTTCGGCTATGGGCGCCACGCGTTCGCCTTCCGCCCGCGGCTGCGGGGCGCGCTCGGCGTGCGGCTGCGCGCGGTCGACCTGGCGGGCAACGCCAGCGCGGTCGCCGGGCGAATCGCGGTCCGTGTGCGCTGAGTAGTCTGACCCGGCGCCATGGCGCCCCGGACGATCCTCTACACCGGCAAGGGCGGGGTCGGCAAGACCTCCGTTGCCGCCGCGACCGCGCGGCTCGTTGCCGCGGGCGGCGTCGACACGATCGTACTGTCGACCGATCCCGCGCACTCACTGGCCGACTCGCTGCAGACCGAGGTCGGCGGCGAGCCGACGGCGGTCGGCGATCACCTGTGGGCCCAGCAGGTCGCCGCCCAGGACGAGATGGAGCGCAACTGGGCCGCGGTGCAGGACTGGCTGGGCGAGTTGCTGCTCGAGCGCGGCGTGGATCGCATCAGCGCCGAGGAGCTCACGGTGCCGCCCGGGATGGACGAGCTGTTCAGCCTGCTGCAGATCAAGCGCCACCACGAGGAGGGCCGCTTCGGCTGCGTGATCGTCGATTGCGCGCCGACCGGCGAGACGCTGCGGCTGCTGTCGTTCCCCGACGTCGCGCGCTGGTGGCTGCAGAAGGTCTTCCCGCAGTCCTCGCAGATCATGGCGGCGGCGCGGCCGTTCGCGCGGGCGGTGCTCGACGTCACCCTGCCCGGCGACGCGGTCCTCGACGAGGTCGGGCGTCTCGTGCGCAACCTGATCGCGATGAACGAGATCCTGCGCGACAACGAGAGCGTGTCGGTGCGCCTGGTGATGACGCCCGAGCGGATGGTCGTCGACGAGGCGCGGCGGACGTTCACCTACCTGAACCTCTACGGCTACCTGACCGACGCCGTCGTCGTCAATCGCGTCTTCCCCGAGGAGGTCGGGCCGTACTTCGGCGCGTGGCGCGAGCGCCAGCTCACGGCCCTCGACGACGTGCAGGCCGCCTTCGCCCCCGTGCCGGTGCTGCGGGCGCCGTACTTCGGCGAGGAGGTCGTCGGCGCGGCGATGCTCGACCGGCTGGGCGCCTGCGTGTTCGATGGCTCCGAGCCCGCGGGCGTGCTCCACGAGCAGCTCACGCAGGAGCTCGTCGTCGGCGCCGACGCGGCCGAGCTGCGCATGGACCTCCCCTTCGCGCAGAAGGGCGACATCTCGCTGAAGAAGATCGGCCTCGAGCTCGTCGTGCGCGTCGACGGCCACAAGCGCACGCTGATGCTGCCGCCCGCCCTCGGCGACTACCGCCCGACCGGCGCCTCGTTCGACGGCGCCGTGCTGCACGTCACCTTCGATGGCCCCGCCTGACCCGCTCTCCGACCTGCGCGACCGCGTCCACGCGGCCCAGGCCGCGGCCGAGCGCCTGGCCGGCGAGGCGCGCGACTGGCCGCGCCGCGAGGCGGCCGACGAGCTCGACGCCCTCGTCACGCTGCTGCGCACGCTGCGCGAGCTCGTGCCGCCGGAGCTCCAGCAGCAGGTGACCGACGTCATCCGCCAGGTCCTGCTGCTGGTGCGAGCGGTCATCGACTTCTGGGTGGAGCGGTTGGAGGCGCCGCGGGGTGCGGTGGTCGAGGTGGAGGACATTCCGGTCGAGTAGGGCGCCCGCTCGCGGCGCCCGCGCGCCGCGGACGCCTCACTGCCCAGGCGGCAGCGCGCCGAAGAACCGCTGCGCGATCGGCACCGCCACCTCGGCGCCCGACTTGCCGCGCTCCACCAGCACCGCGATGGCCAGGTCGCCGCGGAAGGCGATGAACCACGCGTGGGTCGGTGGAGGCGAGCCCCCGCCGAACTCGGCGGTGCCGGTCTTGCCGGCGATCTCGCCCGGCAGGCCGGCGAGCGCGCTGGCGGTGCCCGACGTGACGACCAACCGCATGAGCGTCCGCAGCGTGTCGCGCTCGCTCGCCCGCAGCGCCGGCCCGGTGGCCCGCGGATCGGTCGCCAGCAGCCGCGGTGCGCGCCAGCGGCCGTCGGCGACGGTCGCCGCGACGCCGGCCATCGCCAGCGGGCTGGCGAGGATGCGGTCCTGGCCGATCATCGTCGCCGCGCGGGCCGCCGCATCGGTGCCCGGGGGCACCGAGCTGGCCTTCGTGCGGCCCAGGCCGAAGACGCGCGCCGTGGTCGCCAGCTCGTCGGGCGCCAGGCGCGACGCCAGCGAGACGAACGCGGTGTTGCACGACTGCGCGAAGTCCTGGGCGAACGGCACGTCGCCCGCCGCCTCGCCCTCGAAGTTGCGGAACCGCTTGCCGCCGACCGTGATCGTCTGGCGGCACGGCACCGTGTCGGTCGTGCGCAGGCCGTCGCGCAGCAGCGCGGTCGTCGTGATCACCTTGAACGTCGAGCCCGGCGGATAGCGGCCCTCGATCGCCCGGTCGTAGGTCGAGTCGGTCGGGCGGTTGGCGACCGCGAGGACGTCGCCGGAGGACGGCTGCAGCGCGACGAGGGCCGCCGCGCCCTTGCTTGCGCCAAGCGCGGTCTCCGCGGCGCGCTGGACGCGGCGGTCGAGCGTCGTGCGCACGGCACGGCCCTTCGCTCCCCGGCGCTCGAGCAGCGTCGCGCTCGGCACTCCGCGCCGGCGGATCACGATCCGCCGCGTCGGCGTACCGGCGAGCTGGCGCTCGAAGCGCGCCTCGAGGCCCCACTGCCCTACGTCGTCGCCGACCGCGATCGCGCCGTGCGAGGCCGCGATCTGCTCGGCCGTCGCCGGCGCGACGCTGCCGAGCAGCGCCCGCGCGAACGAGCGGCTCGGCGCGAGCTGCGCCGTGGTCCTGACGGTCTGCACGCCCTGGATCGCCGAGAGCTGCTGGGCGAGCGGGTCGAAGTCGGCGGTGCGCAGCGTGAGCGCCTCGACGAACTGCTTGGGCCCTGCGCGCCGGGCGGCGCGCGCGAGGTCCGCGCCGTTGACGTGCAAGAGCGCGGCCAGGGCCGTGGCGGTCGCATCGATGTCGCGGACCGTCGCGCGGTTGATGCCGACGCGCACGACGTCGCGGGCGCTGATGAGTGGCGTGCCGTCGCGGGCGAGGATCGGCGCGCGCTCGGCGTTCTCGCGCACCGTGCCCAGGCGCAGGTTCGCGGCCGTCAGCCGCGGGTGGATGGCGGTGGGGCGCCACAGGACCTGCCAGTGGTCCCCGGTGCGGAACAGCGTGATCGTCGTGTCATAGCTCCACGGGCCGATCCCGGGCACGTCCCAGCGCACGCGCACGGTGCCCTTCGCCTCGTCGCCGTGCTCGTCGACGCCGTCCACGCTTGCGTGCACCCGGGCGTCGTCGAGGCCGTGCCGGCTGGCCCGCAGCGCCGCGGTGGCCGCGCGCGCGTCGTCGGTCAGCGCGCCGGCGCCAGCGTCGTCGCCGCGGGCCCAGGCCGCGACGTAGGACCGCAGCGTCTCGTCCGCGGCCGGCGGCCGGCTTTCGCGCCACAGGACCACGAAGACGATCGCCGCCGCGACGACGGCGAGCGCGCCGATGGCCAGGACGCGGGCTCCAGCGCGGCGGTAGCGGGACACGACCGCAGGGAAGCGGGTCGGTTCGCCGTTGTCCAGTGCTCCCCCCTATTACGGGAGGTGTCCGTACCTGCGCCGCATACAATGGCCGGCAAGGATGGCGCCGCCGCAGATCTGGAGCGTGAAGGCGTGAGTGGCGTGCTCGCGCGCATCGGACGCAACTGGCGCGCGCTGAGCCCCGAGCAGCGGCTGGCCGCGATCGCCGCGCTCGCCCTGCTGCTCTCGATGCTGCTGCCCTGGTACCAGGAGACCGGCAACGCCATCGTCAAGGGCCGCCTCGTCCGCATCGACGACACGAAGAACGCCTTCGGCGTCTACTCGTTCGTCGAGGCGGCGATCTTCGTCGTCGTCGTCGGCGTCATCGTGCTCCTCTGGGCGCGCGCCGAGCGCAAGGCGTTCCACCTGCCCGGCGGGGACGGCACGATCGTCATGGGCGCCGGGCTGTGGGTGATGTTCCTCATCTTCTACCGCCAGCTCGACAAGCCCAACGGGCGCAAGGAGGGCCTCATCCAGACCTCCGTCGGCGTGCAGTGGGGCATCTTCATCGCCTTCCTGCTCGGCGCGCTGCTCGCCTATGCCGGCTATCGCATCCGGGCCGCCCACGTGCCCGAGCCGGAGGCCGACGACGGCCCGCCGCCCGAGCCCGAGCCCGAGCCAACCCCGCCCGACGAGACGGCGACGGTGGTCGCCCGCCGCCGCCGCCCGCCGGCCGACGACCCCTTCGACGGCCAGCTCTCCTTCGACGAGCCGGCCGAGTACCGGCCGCCGCCGCGCAGCTAGGCGTCCGACGGCAGCAGCCGGAACCGCCGGTTGCGGCCGAAGCGAAGCGCCCGAAAGTGCCGTTCGTCGAGGGTGAGCACGTCCCGGCAGCCGTGGCGCTCGGCCAGCACGACGACGGAGGCATCGGCCAGGCCGATCCGCAGGTCGGCAAAGCGCCGGATCACCGCAAGAGCGCGATCCACATCGGCAGCGGTGAACGGCTCGAGCCGGTAGGTCCCCGACGCGACCTCCTCCAGCAGCGCATCGCGCGCAGCGGCGCCGACGCGAGTGTCGAGCATGTGGTCGAGCTCGGCGAGCACGAACGGCGAGAGCGCGCGTACCCCAGCCGCGCGTGCCGCCGCGAGCGCTTCCTCGTGGGCGCGCTGGGACTGGTCGATCGCAGCGAGCAGGCCGCTCGTGTCGACGAGGATCAATGCGCGCCGAACCCCTCGAGATGGCGATCGACGTTCTCAGCGAGGTCGGCGTCACCGCTCGAGAAGAGCGCGCGCGGTTGGGGCGAGCTGCGCTCCTCGGTGACGCGCCTCACACCCTCCCGGATGAGCTCGGCCTCGCTGCGGCCGGTGACCTGCGCGGTGCGTGCGAGCGCGGCCTTGAGCTCATCGGGAAGATAGACCGTCGTCCGTCTCACGCCATACATCGTGCCATACATAGCGCATTCTTCCGCCCGCACCGCCCCTGCGACGCGATTGGCACGAAGACGTTGCAGGAAACGGGTGCCGACGGAGGGAGTGCGCAGGTGTTCTGTGGCTAGGCCTCGGCCCGCCCGCCGCGCGGGAGCGCCTGGATCAGCGCGGCCACGGCGACGCTGCCGGCGGCCAGCCACAGCAGCGACGTGCGGAACGCGGAGGGCACCGCGTCGCCGGCGTCGAGGGCGCCGAAGAAGACGACGCCGATCAGCGCGACGCCGAGCGCGTTGCCGACCTGCTGCGCCGAGGCGAGCACGCCCGACGCGGCGCCGGCGTGGCGCGGTGCGACGTCGGCCAGGACGATGGTGATCATCGGCCCCATGACGAGGCCCATGCCCGCGCCGTCGAGCACGAGCGCGGCGGCCAGCCAGGCGACCGAGCCGTGCGCTCCGACGTGGCCGGCGGCGAGGTAGACGGCGACCAGGGCGACCGCGCGGATGAGCGCGCCGACGGCGAGCACCTGGCGCCCGAAGCGTGCGACCAGCGCGCCGGCGGTCATCGTCGTGGCGAGGAAGCCCAGGCCCTCGAACGCGAAGACCAGGCCGCTGTCGAGTGCGTCGAGGCCGCGGCCCTCCTGCAGCTCGAGCGCGAGCACGAGGAAGAACGAGGCGACCGTCGCGTAGAACAGGACGATCGTCGCCAGGCCGGCGGTGAACGCGCGCTCGGCGAACAGCTCGGGGTGCACGAGCGGGCTGCCGCCGCGCGCGGCGACGCGCCGCTGGTAGAGCCCGAACCCGCCCAGGAGCAGCCCCGCGGCCCCGAACGACGCCCACGTCCACAGCGGCCAGCCGTGGTCGCGGCCCTCGATCAGCGGCACCAGGATCGCGACCAGGCCGAGCGTGACGAGGTCGGCGCCGAGCAGGTCCAGGCGCGTGCTCTCACCGCGCGACTCGGGCACGGTGCGCCCGACGAGCGCGAGCGCGGCCAGGCCGACGGGCACGTTGACCAGGAAGCACGCGCGCCAGTCCAGGCCGGCGGGATCGAGCTGGATGAGCGCGCCCCCGATGAGCTGGCCGCTCACGGCCGCGATGCCGAGCGTCATCGCATAGGCGGTGAGCGCCTTGAGCCGGTCGGCACCGGTGTAGGCGACGCCGAGGATCGCGAGCACCTGCGGCATGAGCAGCGCGGAGGCGAGTCCCTGCGCGGCGCGCGCCGCGACGAGCGTCCCCGCGCTGGGGGCGACGCCACACGCGGCCGACGTCACGACGAAGAGCGCGAGGCCGAGGGCGAACATGCGCCGGCGACCGAGCTGGTCGCCGAGGCGGCCGCCCGTGATGAGCCCGGCGGCGAACGCGAGGCCGTAGCTGGCGACAACCCACTGGATGGCGTTGGGGCCCGCGTGCAGGTCGGACTGCATCGTGGGCATCGCGACGTTGACGATGAAGAAGTCCAGGACGACCATGGCGACGCCGGCCAGGACGACGGGCAACAGGGCCCACTTGCGCAGGCCGGCCGCGCGGGCGTCGAGGACCCGAACGGCTGTGATGGCTTCGGTGGTGGCGGACATGGGCCGAAGGTGCCAGCACGTCCGCGGCCAGTCGATTCCCTCAGAGGTAATCGACCTGCCGATGCGGCGCTGGCACCGTGGCGGCCATGACCGACATCACCACCCTCATCGACGCGTACATCGCGTCCTGGAACGAGGCCGATCCGCAGCGCCGGCGAGCGCTGGTCGCCCAGACGTTCACCGACGACGGCACCTACGTCGACCCGCTCATGCAGGGCGCCGGCACCGACGGCATCGACGCGATGATCGCGGGCGCCCAGCAGCAGTTCCCCGGCCATCGCTTCGAGCTGGCCGGCGCGCCGGACGCCCACCACGATCGCGTGCGCTTCACCTGGCACCTCAAGCCGACCGACACCGACGACGTCGTCGCCATCGGCCACGACTTCGGCGTGGTCGCCGACGACGGCCGACTGAGCAGCGTGACGGGCTTCCTGGAGCCGGTCGCCTAGATGGTTGATGCCGCGGCCGCCGTGCCCGCATGCGCGTGCGGGGGTCGTGGCATCAACCATCTAGTTCCACGCGAGCGCCGCGCGGCGCTCCCAGTACTCCTGCGCCGGCTCGGCGAGCGTCGCGACGCGCTCGTCGAGCTCGGCATCCCACGCGACGTCGAGGGCCGCGAGGTTGCTGCGCAGCGTCTCGACCGTCGCCGCGCCGCTGAGCACCACGTCGGCCCACGGCTGGGCCAGCACAGCGGCGAGCGCGAGCGCATCGGGCGTCGTGGCGCGCTCGCGAGCGGCCTCGGCCAGCGGGCCGCTGCCGGCGTCGCCGCGAGCGGTGAGGCGGCCGTTGGCCAGCGCCTCCTTGACGATCACGCCGAGCCCCGCCTCGTGGGCCGCAGCCAGCGCGGGGCCGGCCGAGCGATCGTGCACGTTCCACGTCGCCTGCACGGCATCGAAGCCGCCGACCTCGAGCGCGTGCTCGATCGTGTCGGCCTGGTGCGCGCCCGTGGCCGTGAAGCCGACGAAGACGCCGGTCTCGCGCAGGCGGGCCAGCTCGTCGCGGACGGCGCGATCGTCGAGCACGCCGCTCTCCAGCGTCGCCGAGTGGATCTGGTAGAGCGCGAGCCGGTCGCCGAGCAGCGCGCGCGTCTCGCCGAGCTGGCGGCGCAGCGTGTCGACCGAGAGGTCCTTGACCTCGTGCTCGGCGACGTCGACGCGCCAGTCGGCCGTGTACGTGTAACCCCACTTCGAGCCGACGGTCGCGTCGTCGCGCCCCAGCCCGCGGCGATCGAGCCACGAGGCCAGGAACGCCTCGCCGCGCCCGTAGGAGCGCGCCGCGTCGAAGTAGCGCACGCCCCCCTCGAAGGCCGCGTCGAGCACCGCGTGCGCGCGGCGCTCCATCGCGCCGACGTCGGTGTCGCCGACGTCGCCGGCATGCCCGAGGTTGATGTAGCCGGGCCGCCCGAGCGCGGCCATGCCCAGGCCGATCGGGCTGACGGGAAGGCCGGTGGCACCGAGCGTGCGCATGTCGCCTGCACGGTAGCCGCCGTTAAGGTTCCGCCGATGGGGGGCGCGTGAGGATCGCCATCGTCGGGACGGGCATCGCCGGCCTGACGGCGGCCCACCGGCTCCACGCAGACCACGAGCTGACGATCTTCGAGGCCGGCGACCACGTCGGCGGGCACACGAACACGATCCGCGTCGACGCCGACGGCGCCACGTGGCACGTCGACACCGGCTTCATCGTCCTCAACGACCGCAACTACCCGCGCTTCGAGGCACTGCTCGACGAGCTCGGCGTCGCCCGCCAGCCGACGAACATGAGCTTCTCGGTCAGCGCCGAGGACGAGGACTTCGAGTTCTCCTCGCGCGGGCTGCGGGGGCTGATCGCCCAGCCGTCGAACCTCGCGCGCCCGCGCTTCCTGGCGATGGTCGCCGACTACGTGCGCTTCAATCGCGCCGCGCGCGCCCTGCTCGCCGATCCTGGCGACCACCGCTCGCTGCACGCCTTCCTCGAGGACGAGCGCTTCTCGCGCTGGTTCATCGATCGGCTGCTCGTGCCGCAGGCCGCCGCGGTGTGGTCGGCCGACCCCGAGCAGATGTGGACCTTCCCCGCGCGCTTCCTCGCCGAGTTCTTCGCCCACCACGGGATGCTGTCGCTCACCGGGCGCCCGCGCTGGTCGACGATCAGCGGCGGCTCGCGGCGCTACGTCGACGCGCTCACCGCGCCGTTCGCGCGGTGCATCCGGACCCGGACGCCGGTCGTCGCGGTGACCCGGCATCCCACCCACGTCGAGCTCGTGCCCGCCGGCGGGCCGCCCGAGGAGTTCGACGAGGTCGTGATCGCCGCGCACGCCGACGACGCTTTGGCGATGCTCACCGACCCCAGCCCCGCCGAGGCCGAGATCCTCGGCGCGTTCGCCTATCAGCCCAACGAGGCGGTCCTGCACACCGACCGCTCGCTGCTGCCGCGGCGCCGGGCCGCGTGGTCGGCGTGGAACTACCACCTGCCCAGCGAGCCGCGCGGGCGCTGCGCGGTCACCTACTACATGAACCTCCTGCAGGCGCTGCACGCCGACCGCCCCTTCTGCGTGACCCTCAACCGCACGGCGGCGATCGACCCCGCGCGGATCATCCGCGTGATCCCCTACGCCCACCCGATCTTCACGCGCGCGTCGATGTCCGCCCAGCGGCGCCACGGCGAGATCAGCGGCGCCCAGCGCACCCACTATTGCGGCGCGTACTGGTCCTGGGGCTTTCACGAGGACGGCGTGGTCAGCGCGCAGCGCGCCGTCGAGCGCCTGCGCGAGCGGGTGCCGGCAGCCGGATGACTCACGCGGCCTCCAGTGAGCGAGCCCGGACGGCGAGCGGAGGCCTCGCGTGAGCGCGGCGCTGTACGAAGGCTGGGTCGGCCACCGCCGCCTGCGGCCGGTCGAGCACAGCTTCCGCTACCGCGTGTGCATGGCCTACCTCGACCTCGACGCGGTGCCCGAGCGCGTCGGGCCCGCCTGGCTGTGGTCGGTGCGCCATCCCGCGCTCGTGCGGTTCCGCCGGGCCGACTACCTCGGCGCCGACGCGGTGCGCGCGCTGGTGGGCGAACGCAGCAACGGCCCCGTGCGCCTGCTGACCAACCTGCGCTGCCTGGGCCACCTCTTCAACCCGGTGAGCTTCTACTACTGCTTCGACCGCGACGAGACGCTGCGGGCCGTCGTCGCCGAGGTCACGAACACGCCGTGGGGCGAGCGGCACGCCTACGTCCTGCGCGCCGGCGACGGCACCGTCCACGAGCGCGTCGACAAGGCCTTCCACGTCTCGCCGTTCATGGCGATGGAGCACGAGTACGAGCTGTGGCTGACGGCGCCCGGCCGCGAGCTCGACGTCCGGATCGTCAGCCGCCGCGACGGCGAGGTGCAGTTCGACGCCGCGCTCGCCCTCGAGCGCCGGCCGCTCGCGGCCCGCCCGCTCGCGCGCCTGCCGGCGCCGACGCTCGCGGTGGTGGCGCGCATCTACGCCAACGCGCTGCGCCTGAAGCTCAAGGGCGCGCCATACCACCCTCATCCGGCGCGGTGACGCGCGCGATCGTCCACCGCGTGCTGAAGCGCGTCCGCGGCGGCGTGCTCGAGCTGCGCGAGCCGGGCGGCGTCGTGACGCGCTTCGGGGCGCTGGACCCGGCCGACCCGCTGCATGCCGTCGTCGACGTCCACTCGCCGGCGTTCTACCGCCACCTGCTGCGCGGCAGCCGAGGCCTCGCCGGCGCCTACATGGCCGGCCTGTGGGACAGCCCGGACCCCGTCGCGCTGGTGCGCCTGGGCGCGCGCAACGGCGAGGCGCTCGACGGCCCCCGCCGCCGGCTGCTGCCGGTCACCGTGCCCGCGCGCGCGCTCGTGCGCGCGCGCAACACGATCGCGCGCAGCCGCCGCCAGATCGCCGCCCACTACGACCTCGGCAACGAGCTGTTCGAGCTGTTCCTCGATGAGCGGATGGTCTACTCGTCGGCCATCTTCCCGACCCTGGCCGCGACGCTCGAGGAGGCGTCGATCCACAAGCTCGCCGTCGTCTGCCGCAAGCTCGACCTGCGCCCGTCCGACCACCTGCTGGAGATCGGTGGCGGCTGGGGCGCGCTGGCGCTGTACGCGGCGCGCCACCACGGCTGCCGGGTGACGACCGCGACGATCTCGCGCGAGCAGTACGAGCGCGCGCTCGCGAGCGTGCGCGCGGCCGGCCTCGAGGACCGCGTCACGGTGCTGCTGCGCGACTATCGCGAGCTCGAGGGCCGCTACGACAAGCTTGCGAGCATCGAGATGGTCGAGGCCGTCGGCTGGCGCGACTTCGGCACCTTCTTCGCGCGCTGCAGCGACCTGCTCACGCCCGATGGGCTGATGCTGCTGCAGGCGATCACGATCGACAATCGCGCCTACCGCGTCGAGCGCGGCAACCGCGGCTTCGTCGGGACGTACGTCTTCCCGGGCGGGTGCCTGCCCTCGAGCGCGGTGATCGCGCGCTGCGTGGACGACCACACCGACCTGCGCGCACTCGGCCACCAGGACATCACCGACCACTACGTGCGCACGCTTGCGCACTGGCGCCGCCGCTTCCTCGACCGCGAGGACGCCGTCGCCGCCCTCGGCTACGACGAGCGCTTCCGCCGCATGTGGGCGCTGTACCTCGCCTACTGCCAGGCGGGCTTCCGCGAGCGGCGCATCCGCTGCGGCCAGCTGATGCTGGCCAAGCCCGGGTGGCGCGGCCCTGCCGCGCGAGCGCGCGCGGTGATCGCCACGCCGGTCAGCGCAATGGCACCGCCGATCGCCGTCAGCGCCGAAGGCACCTCGCCAAGCGTGACCCAGCCGACGATCGCGGCGACCGGCGGGACCGCGTAGAGCGTGCTGGCGGCCGCGGTGACGTCGATGCGCGCCACCGCGTAGGCCCAGGTCAGGAAGCCCAGCGCCGACGCGCCGAGCGCCAGGAAGCCGACGGCGAGCAGTGCGGCGGGCGGGGCGGCGGTTACGTCGGCGGGTAGCCCGGGCGCAAGCGGCAGCGCCATCGCGGCGCCGAGGCCCATCGCCCACGCCGTAACCGCCAGGCTGCCGTAGCGGCGCAGCGCCGCCTTCTGGGAGACGAAGAATGTTGCCTGCGCCAGCGCGGCGCCGAGCACGAGCAGCGCTCCGCCCGACAGCCGCACGCCACCTCCGGCGGCCAGGGCAATCAGGCCGGCGCCCGCGAAGCCGAGGACGACGCCGCACCAGCCGCACGCGGTCAGCCGCTCGCCCAGCAGCGCGACGGCCATGAGCGCGGTGACGATCGGCGAGACGTTGACGAGCAGGCTCGCGGTGGCCGCCGGCACGGTGATCTCGCCGGCGTTGAGGAGCACCTGGTAGGCGGTCATGCCGCTCAGCGCGCAGAGCGCGAGCAGCGGCAAATCGCGGCGCGCGGGCCAGCCGACGCGGCGGACCGCGGCGAGCGCGCCCAGCGCCAGCGCCGCGACGCCGAGGCGCAGCACCGACAGGTGCGCCCAGCCGAGCGCGCGGACCGCCTCGCGGATCGCCGCGAAGGCCGAGGCCCACAGCACCACGGTGGTGGCGAGCGCGGCTGGAGCGACCAGGCGGTTCATGCGCTGGACGGTGGCGCGGACGCGTCGTTACGTCCATTTACGAATCCCGACCCTGACCGTAAGCTGAACTTATGCTCGACGTCCGCCGCCTGCACATGCTCCGCGAGCTCGCCGAGCGTGGCACGATCGCGGCGACGGCCAAGGCGCTCGGGTACACCCCGCCCGCCGTCTCCCAGCACCTCGCCGCGCTCGAGCGCCAGGTCGGTGTCGCGCTGCTCGAGCGCCAGGGCCGTCGCGTGACCCTGACGCCGGCCGCGCGGCTGCTCGTCGCGCGCACCGAGCGCGTGCTCGCCGAGCTCGAGGCGGCCGAGGCCGAGCTGGCCGCCGGCAACGGCGAGCTGCGCGGCAGCGTGCGCCTCGCAGCGTTCCCGACGGCCGCGGCGACGCTCGTGCCGAGCGCGATGGCGCTCTTCGCCGAACGCCATCCGGGCGCCGAGGTGCTGCTGTCCGAGCTCGAGCCCGAGGACGCGCTGCCGGCCCTCAAGCTCGGCGAGGCCGACCTCGCCGTCGTCCACGAGTACGACTTCAGCCCGCGCGGCGACGACCCGAGCGTCGAGCTGACGCCGCTGATCGAGGACGAGATCCACGTCGCCGTCCCCGTCGATCATCCGGCCGCAGGTGCGGAGGTCGCGCTCGAGGCGCTCGCCGGCGAGCGTTGGATCGCCGGCTACGTCGACACCGCCTGCTACCGCGTCGTCGTCACCGCCTCCCGCGCCGCCGGCTTCGAGCCGCGCATCGTCGCGCGCTCGAACGACTTCCGGGTCGTGCTCGCGCTGGTCGCAGCCGGGCAGGGCGTCGCCCTCGTCCCCGGCCTCGCCGTCGACGAGCCGCCCGCGGGCGTGTGCCTGGCGCGCCCCGCCGGGCGCCCGCTCGGGCGCCGCGTGCTCGCGGCCGCGCGCGCCGGCGGCGGCGGGCACCCGGCGGTCGTGGCTCTGCTCGACGCGCTGCGCGACGGCGCGGCGCCTGAGCCCGTCAGGGCTTGTCGATGAGAAGCACCACGGCGCTGCTGGACGCGTGACCCATTGCTTTGGCCTGTGGTGCAGCGTCTCGACAGCGACCTGGACCGGGACGTCTCCGTCGCGATGCTCGAGTGCGTCGAAGCGATCAGCGTGCGCAGAGGAGCCCGACCTCGACGGCCCACGCACGGGTGTTGCCGTTCGGAACAACCATGCTCCAGGTCGAGGAATCCTCGCCGGCGAGCCCCTCGTCCGCTGACACGCGCAGATACTCGTCCAGGTGATCGCGCCAGCGACGTGGACGCCAAGCAGGACTGAGGATCGCCTGGGTCGCTTTGCGGGCCTCCTGCTCCTCGAGAGCCGTTCCGGCGCCATCGACCGTCACGCGCTCCGCGTCCGCGTCGCCCCCAGGTTCCGGCGGCGGCGTGGGCGGTCCGCCCTGAGCGTCGCTGCGGAGCATGCGTGCCGCGACATGGGCGCGATCGATCTCGTCGATGCGGAAATTTCCGCTGAGCACGAGCGCGACCGCGGCGATCGCCTTGTCGCGCTTCTCGTTCTCCTGGTTCTTCCGGCGCGTCTTCAGCGTGACTCGCGCCGCCGTGTTGCTCGCGCCCTTCTTGGTCCCGCGCCACACGCGCGCCGCGCCGCGCTCGGCCTTGTTCGCAGGTAGCAGCTTCGCCGACGCGACCACAGCAAAGCAAAGGCGCCAGCGCTCGGCAGTTGTCGGTGTCACACGGAGCCTGCCTGCGCGTAAGAACAAGTCATGGAGCCCGACCGCGACGACGATGCCCTGCTGCTCGCCGCCGCCGACGACCCCGACGCCTTCGCGCAGTTCTACCGCCGCCACGTCGGCGGCGTGATCGCCTACTTCCGCCGGCGCACCAGCGACGCGGAGCTCGCCGCCGACCTCACCGCGGAGACGTTCGCCGCCGCGCTGGCGGGGCGCCGGCGGTTCGCGCCCGAGCGCGGGCCGGCGGCGGCGTGGCTGTACGGCATCGCGCGCCGCCAGCTCGCCACCCTGCACCGGCGCGGGCACGTCGAGCGCCGGGCGCGCCGGCGCATGGGAATCGCGCGCATCGAGCTCACCGACGAGATGCTCGACCGCGTCGAGTCGATCGCCGACGCCGAGCGCGCCCGCGTCGACGTCGCGCTCGCGGCACTCCCCGACGACCAGCGCGACGCGGTCCGCGCGCGCGTGCTCGACAACCGCGACTACGACGAGATCGCCGCGGCGCACCGCGTATCCGAGCCGACCGCCCGTCAGCGCGTCTCGCGCGGCCTCGCCGCGCTGCGCACCCGCATGAGGAGCCAGGAGCCATGACCGACTTCGTCGACATCCTCGAGCAGCAGCTCGTCGACGCCCACGGCCGTCGCGAGCGCTTCGTGCCGCCGTGGCGGCCGGCATCGTCCTGGTCGCGGCCGGCGCGGCCGCGGCGATCGTCGTCGCGCTCGTCATCGGGCTCGCGTCGCCGAGCTCCGAGCGGGGCGCAGGGCCGCCGGCCGGACAGACCACGCCGCCGCAGACCACGCCGGTGCACCCGGTGCCGCCGAGGTCGGTCGCGGTGCTCAACGGCACGACGATCACCGGCCTCGCGCGCGCCGCCGCCGACGAGTTGGCCAGCCGGGGCTACAACGCGCCCGACGTCGTCACCAACGACATGAGCAACCAGTCGCGTCAGACCAGCGAGGTCTTCTACGAGGACGGGTACCGCACCGAGGCGTACGGCGTCGCGGACTGCCTGCACATCCGCTTCGACCACGTCCACGCGATGAACGCCAACGCGCGGGCGCTGGCCGACCGCGCGCGGATCGCCGTCTTCCTCGGCGCGGACTTCGGGAAGTGACGCCCTAGCCGCGCTCGACCAGCACCGCCCCGGTCGACATCGCCTGCACGCTGCGCTGGTAGATCGACAGGTACCCGCGGGCGGGCGGCAGCTCGGGCACGCCGAGCCGCGCGCGGCGCTCGGCCAGCTCGGCCTCGGGCACCTCGAGGTCGAGCGTGCGGGTGTCGGCGTCGATCGTGATCGTGTCGCCGTTCTCGACGAGCGCCAGCGGGCCGCCGACCGCCGCCTCGGGCGACACCTCGGCCACCGTCAGCCCCTTCAGGCACAGCCCCGACAGCTGGCCGTCGGTCACGAAGGCCACATCGGTGGCCAGGCCGGCCGAGTCGACCGCGAAGAGGATCATCGACGCCGGGCCGGCCATCCCCGGCCCGCCCTTGAGGCCCATGCCGCGGGCGACGAGCACGTGGCCGGGCGCAACGCTGCCGTCGCGGATCGCGGCGATCGCCTCGGCGCCGTCGTCGTAGACGAGCGCCGGGCCGGTGAGGCGCGTCTGGCGGCCGGGCCCACGGACGCCGAGCTTGAGGATCGCGCTCTCGGGCGCCAGCGAGCCGTGCAGGACGACGATCGCCGGCTCGGCGGCGAACGGGCGATCGAGCGGGCGGATGACCTCGTCGTCGTCGACGGTGACGCCGGCGAGGTTCTCGGCGACGGTCGCGCCGGTGACGGTCAGCGCGGTGGTGTCGAGGACGGGCTCGAGCTGCTTCATCAGGGCGCGCGCGCCGCCGGCGTCCTCGAACTGCTCGATCGTGTCCTCGCCGTTGGGGCGCACGGCGCTGAGCACCCCGACGTCGGCGCCGAGGTCGTTGAAGAGCCCGTAGACGTCGAGGTCCAGGCCGGACTCGATCGCCGCCGCCTGCAGGTGCTTGATGCAGTTGATCGAGCCGCTGACGCTGAGGACCGCGGCCGCGGCGTTGCGGAAGGCGCCGGGCGTCATGACGTCGCGCGGCTTGAGGTCCTCGAGGACCATCTCGACGATCCGCCGCCCCGACCGCCGCGCGCAGTCGATCATCTTCGGGCTGCTGGCCCGCACCGGGGCGCTGCCCGGCAGCGCCATCCCGAGCGCCTCGCACGCGACATGCATCGAGTTGGCGGTCGCCATCCCCTGGCACACGCCCGGCCCGCGGATCGCGTTGTCGGCCATCCGCCGCAACCTGTCGCCGTCGAGCTTGCCGAAGGCGACCTGGACGCCGCCGACGAAGACGTCCTCGATGTCGACGTGCTCGCCGTCGATCTGCCCGCACGGCTGGTAGCCGCAGATGACGAGGATCGTGGGCACGTTGAAGCGCCCCGCCGCCATCAGGTGCGCCGGCGGCGTCTTGTCGCACGAGGACAGGCAGATCATCCCGTCGAGCTGCGCGCCCTCGACGGCGATCTCGATGTCGTTCACGACGAGGTCGCGCGAGGGCAGGATGTAGCCGCCCGACCCGCCGGCGCTGATGATGAAGTCGCTCGGCGCGGCGGTGCGGATCTCGAACGGCAGGCCGCCGGCCGCCCAGATCGCCTCCTTGACGATCGCCGCGACGCCGTCGAGATGGCGGAAGCAGATCGCCAGCTCCGAGGAGCTGTTGACCACCGCGATCTTCGGCTTCTCGATGTCTGCGTCGGTGAGCCCGAGGGCCTTCCACTGGGCGCGCCGCGCGGCCTCGCGGACGCTGCCCGGCTCGAAGTTGCTGCGCAGCGGTCTGGGCATTGTCGGATCGTATGACGATTGCGCCCGTCGTGCGCGCCGCGCGCACGAGCGGCCGCTCGCGCCGCTGTCCTGCCTAGAGGGCGTCCTGTGCCCTCAGGACAGGACAGCGCGACCGCCGGCGGTCGGCCCGCCCCCTCGGTGCCCCCCGCTCCGCGGAGCCGCGAGCGCCCCGCGGACGCCTCACGACCCCGACTTCAGCACGTTCGCCGCCAACGGCAGCAGGAACGTCGCCAGGAACACGAGGCCGATCCCGAGCGCCACCAGCGACTTGACGCGCGTGATGTGACCGAAGACGCCGATCACGAAGCCGGCGATCATCATGGCGACGAACGGTCGCGGGTCGGTTCCGAACTCCGGGCTCGGGTCGTAGAAGAACGCCGGCTGCAGCAGGCCCCACACGCTGCCTTCCTATCATTCGCGGTCCATGACCGCGCCGAACAGCGTCGACGACGTCGCCACGGGCCTGCGCACGGTCGGCTACCTGCCCGGCGAGTCGACGGCCCTCGTCTCCTACCTGGCCACCAAGCTCGGCAAGCCGATCCTCGTCGAGGGGCCGGCCGGCGTGGGCAAGACCGAGCTTGCCAAGAAGCTCGCCCAGTACCTCGGGCGCACGCTCGTGCGCCTGCAGTGCTACGAGGGGCTCGACGAGGCCAAGGCGCTGTACGAGTGGAACTACCGCAAGCAGCTGCTGCGCATCCAGGCCGAGGCGGAGGGCGCCGGCTGGCAAGAGGTGCAGGACGACATCTTCGGCGCGGAGTTCCTGCTGCAGCGCCCACTCATGACCGCCATCGCCGCCGACGAGCCGGTCGTGCTGCTCATCGACGAGATCGACAAGACCGACCAGGAGTTCGAGGCGATGCTGCTCGAGCTGCTCAGCGACTTCCAGATCTCGATCCCCGAGCTCGGCCGCTTCGAGGCGAAGTCGCGCCCGGTGGTGCTGCTGACCTCGAACAACTCGCGCGAGCTGACCGAGGCGCTCAAGCGCCGCTGCCTGTACCTGTGGCTCGACTACCCCGAGCTCGAGCACGAGCTCGAGATCGTCAAGCTCCACGCGCCCGAGCTCGGCGACGCGGTCGCCCGCAAGCTCGTCGAGGTCATCGCGATGGTGCGCGAGCTCGACCTCAAGAAGCCGCCCTCGATCGCGGAGTCGATCGACTGGGCGCGCGCGCTGCTGCTCCTCGGCGCCGACGACATCGACGCTCGGATCTTCACCGAGACGATGTCGATCATCGTCAAGCACCGGACCGACCTCGACGTGGTGGCCGAGCGCGTCGGGGTCAAGCTCGGGCTCGGTGCCGCGTCCGCCGGCTAGCCGCCGAGCCGCCCTCTACGGCGGCCGCGACGCCAAGGACGCGCCGCCCGGCCTGAGCGCGCGCATCCTCGAGCTCGGCGAGGAGCTGCGCGGCGAGGGCGTCGCGCTGGGCACCAGCGAGCTGCTCGACGCCTTCGCCGTCCTGCGCGAGGTGCCGTGGAGCGAGCCCGCCGACTTCAAGGAGGCGCTGGCCGCGACCCTGGCGAAGTCCCAGGAGGACCGTCGCGTCTTCGACCTCGTCTTCGATCGCTTCTTCTTCCGCGCCGCCGAGATGGCCGCGGTGCGCGAGGGGATCACCGAGGGCGGCGGCATGGACGCCGCGGGCGCCGAGCTCAACCTCGAGACGCTGCGCCAGCAGATCGCCCAGGCGCTGCGCGACGGGCAGGAGGCGCTGATGCGCGACCTCGCGCGCCTGGCCATCGCCGCGTTCGGCCGCCAGGGCGAGGGCTCGGGCGTGATCGGCGTCGACGTCCAGCGCATCCGCCGCGCGCTCGGCCTGCGCGCCGAGGCCCAGCCCGACCTGCCGCCCGACGACCCGCGCGCCGGCGGCCTGCCGCGCGACGCGATCCGCCGCTTCGAGGCGCTGCTGCGCCAGGAGCTCGAGCGCCGCCAGATCGAGCGCACCGAGTCGCTGCCGCCGGCGCGCCCGCTCAACGAGCTCGATCGCGCCCTGCCCAGCGGGCCGCTGCAGGACCTCGCCGCCGTGCATCGCGTCGTCGCCCAGCTCAAGCGCCGGCTCAAGACCCAGGGCCACGAGCTGCGCGGCCACCGCCGCCACGCCCAGGTCGACGTGCGCCGGACGATGCGCGCCTCGCTGCAGACCGGCGGCGTCCCCGTGGTGCTGCGCTTCAAGCCGGTCCGCCCGCGCCGCCCCGAGATCTACGTGCTGTGCGACGTCTCGACGAGCGTGACGAGCGCGAGCGTCTTCTTCTTGAGCGTCCTGCACGCCCTGCACGACTCGTTTCGCAAGATGCGCTCCTTCGTCTTCATCGAGCGCATCAGCGAGGTGACCGACGTCTTCGAGCGCGAGCGCAACTTCAAGGCGGTCAGCGAGGCGATCGGCCGCGACGCCGGCGTCGCCGACGTCTCCGGCTACACCGACTACGGGCGCGTCTGGAGCGAGTTCGCGCAGCTCGTCGAGGACGACCTGCACCCGCGCGCGACCGTCATCGTCCTCGGCGACGCGCGCACCAACGGCCGCGACCCGCGCGCCGACGTCTTCGCGCAGGTCGCGTCCAAGGCCGGCCGGACGTTCTGGCTGAACCCCGAGCCGCGCCTGTACTGGAACTACGGCGACTCGGTCATCTCCGCCTACGAGCGCTACTGCGAGGCCTTCGAGTGCTGGACGACGGGCCAGCTCGAGGACTTCGTCAAAGCGCTGACGCGGCCGGTCAGCGGTCGGTGACGAGGGCGACCTCTCCGTCCTCGTCGATCAGGCGCTGCAGCGTGGCGTCGGGCATCCACACGCGGTGCGGGTAGCCGCGACCCCACGAGTTGAGGATCCGCACGGCGCCCGCGCGGTCGTTCGCGGGGCTCTTGAGCACGCCGTGGACCTCGTCGACGGTCCTGGCCCAGCGGTAGACCGCGATGCCCTCGCCCGGGGCGGGCGTCTCCTGGTCGCGCTGCTGGTAGTCGCGCCCCGCGTAGGCGTCCTTCCACGTCACGTGGCCGCGCGTGCGCAGGATGTCGCAGGCGGCGCGCACGCTCGTGCCCTGATCGTCGCCAGGGTTGGTCTCGGGCCAGTCGTCGGTGGACTTGGCCCAGTCCCACAGCCAGCGCGCGTCGTAGCGCCTGCGGTTGAGCAGGCTCATCATCCGCGAGCACCCGAAGCCGACGCACGCGCCCTCGCGGCCCTGGTCGTAGAAGTCCCACCAGCCCGAGCTGTCCTGCATCAGGCGCGTCACCTTGCCGCTGCCGTTGAGCTGGTCGCCGGGCTCCAGGCACACGCAGTGCCCGCCGCGAACCTTGCCGAGCTTCGTGGAGTCGAGCCCGATCCAGTACCGCCCGCCCTTCTGGACGGGGTTGTCGAAGTCCGTGTACCAGTTCACGCCGATCGCGACCGGCGTGGGCGTGGCTGGGGTCGACGCCGCCGTCAGCGGGAACTTCTCGTAGTGGCGCCAGTCGGTGGGCGTCCTGCGGCCAAGTGGTCTGGGCATGGCCCATGCTCCCAACGCGCCTACTTGCTCCGCAGCCGCGGCGAGATTTTGGGACGCTAGTCGCCGCCAAGCTGCGCAGTTGTTGACGCCTAGGCCTGGCCGAACGGATAGCGCCTAGGCATCGCCGCGCTCGCTGCGCTCGTCGCGCCAGCGCTGCAGCAGGGCGGGCATCTCGCGCTGCAGGAACTGGAAGAAGGCCACGGTCTCGGCCATGCGCGCGCCGGCGCGGGTGTCGGGGCCAAGCGCCTCGACCCCCTCGCGCGCGCTCTCCTCCCACAGCATCAGCAGCCGCTCGCGGCGGATGGTCGCCTCGTACCACGCGTCGTCCCACACGCGGTAGCGGTCGCGCCGCGATCCCGGGTCGCGCTCACGGGCGATGAGGCTCACCTGAGTCAGGTAGCGCACCGCGCCCGAGATCGCCGCCGGGCTGGCCTGCAGGCGCTCGGCGAGCTCGGCCGCGGTGAGGCTGCCGGAGTCGGTGGCCAGCAGCGCGACGAAGACGCGCGCGGGCATCCGCGGGACGCCGGACTGCTCGAGGTTGGCGGCGAAGCGCTCGACGAAGCGGGCGACCGCCGCCTCGTCGCGCACGGCCTGCTTGCCTCCTCGGCCGCCTTTCACAACATTCACGATTTTGTGAATCTAATGTACTCTGCGAATCATGGCAACCGCGATCGACACCGAAGGGCTGACCAAGCGCTACGGCGAGACGCTCGCGCTCGACACGCTGGACCTCGAGGTGATGCCCGGCGAGGTCTACGGCTATCTGGGCCCCAACGGCGCCGGCAAGACCACGACGATCCGCCTGCTGCTCGGGCTGCACCGCCCGACGGCCGGCCGGTCGCAGCTGTTCGGCATCGACGCCTGGCGCGATCCCGTCGCGGCGCACCGGCGCGTGGCCTACGTCGCCGGCGAGCCGTACCTGTGGCCGTCGCTCACCGCCGCCGAGACCTTCGCGTTCCTCGCCAGCGTGCGCGGCGGCACCGACGTCGCCTACCGCGACTCGCTGGTCGAGCGCTTCGCCCTGGACCAGAACAAGAAGGTGCGCGCGCTGTCGAAGGGCAACCGCCAGAAGGTGCAGCTCGTCGCGGCGTTCGCCACCCGCGCCGACCTGCTGATCCTCGACGAGCCCACCAGCGGCCTCGATCCGCTGATGGAGGTCGCCTTCCGCGACACGGTCCACGAGGCCAAGGAGCGCGGCCAGACCGTGTTCCTGTCCTCGCACATCCTCAGCGAGGTCGAGGCGCTGTGCGACCGCGTCGGCATCCTGCGCGACGGCCGGCTGGTCGAGCAGGGCACGCTGCCCGAGCTGCGCCACCTCAGCGCCCAGACGGTCGAGGTGACGTTCGACGGTCCGGCACCGCAGCTTCCCGAGCTGGCCGGCGTGCACGTCGCGAATGCCGGCGCCAACTCGCTGCGCTGCGAGGTGACGGGGAGCGTGGGCCCGCTGATCGCCGCGATCGCCGGTCACCCCGTCGTCGCGCTCACGAGCCGCGAGCCATCGCTCGAGGAGATCTTCCTGCACCACTACGGCAGCCCGGATGGCCATGCAGGCGGCTAGGGCGATCGCGCGCCAGACGCTGCGCGACTCGCGTACGCGCACGATCTCGTTCGCGCTGCTGTTCCTGTTCGGCGCGGGCGTCCAGGGGCCCGCGTACCGCGACGCCTACCCGACGCTCGAAGACCGCCTCCAGCTCGCGCGCAGCTTCGGCGACAACAAGGCGGTCCGCCTGCTCTACGGCGTGCCCCACGACCTGCTCACGGTCGGCGGCTACCTGTCGTGGCGGCTCGGCGCCTACACGATCTTCGCCGGGCTGTGGGGCGTGCTCGCCGCGGTCCGCGCGCTGCGCACCGAGGAGGATGCAGGTCGCCAGGAGCTCGTCTTGACGGGCACGGCCAGTCGCGGCACGGCCTTTCGCGCAGCCGTCGCGGCCATCGCCGCCGGCGCGGTGGTCCTGTGGCTTGCCGTGTTCGTCGGCCTGCTGACGAGCCGCGCGGGCGTCACGGGCTCCGCCTACCTCGCGCTCGCGCTCATGACGCCCGTCGCGGTCTTCGTCGGCGTCGGCGCGCTCGCCAGCCAGGCCGCGCCGACGCGCCGCCTCGCGACGGCCATCGGGGGCGGGACCCTCGCCGCCGCACTGCTGCTGCGCATGATCGCCGACACCTCGTCGGCCGGCTGGCTGCGCTGGACGACCCCGCTGGGATGGGCCGAGGAGCTGCGTCCGTTCACCGGCGCCCGCCCGCTCGTGCTGCTGCTGCCGGCGGTCGCGACCGTGCTCATGCTGGTTGGCGCAGCACGGATCGCCCAGCGGCGCGACATCGGCGCGGGCCTGCTCACGGCCCACGACAGCGCTCCGCCGCGGCTGTGGCTGCTGTCCTCGCCGGTCGCGCTCGCGTTGCGAACGCTGCGCGGCGGGCTGCTCGCCTGGCTGGTCGGCATCGGAGTGTTCGCGCTGATGATGGGCGTCATCTCCGACAGCGTCGCCTCCGGCCTGTCCGAGGACGTCCAGAAGCTGCTCGAGAAGCTCGGCACCGCCGCCACCACGCCGGCCGGGTACCTCGGCTTCGCGTTCCAGTACTTCATCGTGGCCTTGAGCCTCTTCGCCTGCTTCCAGCTCGCCGCGATGCGCGAGGACGAGCTCGAGCAGCGCCTCGAGACGCTGTTCGCGCTGCCCGTGCGCCGGGCCCGCTGGTTCGTCGAACGGCTGGCGCTCGTCGTCGCGACGTCCGCGGCGCTGGCGCTCGCCGCCGGGCTGCTGTCGTGGGCCGGCGCCGTCTCCCAGGGCGCCGACGTCCCGCTGGGGCGCATGGTCGAGGCCGCCGCGAACTGCCTGCCGACCGTCGTGCTGTTCCTCGGCCTCGGAGCCCTCGCGCTCGCGCTCGCCCCTCGCGCGGGGGTCGCGATCGCCTATTCGCTGGTTGGCGCGACGTTCCTGTGGGAGACGATCGGTGGCCTCGTCGAGGCTCCGGACTGGGCGCTCGACGCCTCCCCGTTCCACCACGTCGGGCTCGTGCCAGCGCAGGCGTTCCAGCCAGGGGGCGCGGTCGGCCTGCTCGTGGTCGGCCTGGTGGCGACGATCGGGGCGACGTGGGCCTTCGACCGCCGCGACGCGGTTGGCGCGTGAGCAGGCGAATGCCCGTCCGCTCACCGGGTAGCGCCATGGGTATGGAGCACCAGTTCACCATCCCGGCCCGGGTCGTCGAGGTCACCGACGACGGCCCGCAGGAGGTCGACCCCGACACGGGCGAGCTTCTGCCCCCTGCGCCCGCGGCGACCGACGACGGCACCCCGGTCAGCGCGACGGCGGGAACCGAAAGACGTCCTGCGGATCGTAGGCCCGCTTGACGCGCAGCAGGCGCTCGCGGTTGCTCGCGTAGTAGGCCTCGTCCCACTCGTCGAGCTCGGGATCCGGGAAGTTCGGGTAGACGCGCCCGGACCCCCACGGGTGCACGGACGCCCATGACCGCGCGGGCCATTGCATCGACGCCTCGGCGACGTGCTCGACGAGGAAGCGCTCCTCGCGATGCGCGAACGCGGTCGCGCCGGCCGGCACGCGGTTGTAGGCGCCTCCCCATGGGATGAAGCTCACCTCCCGCCCCGGCCCGGCGAAGGCGCCCACCAGCGCCTCGATGGCGGCTGAGGGCAGCGGCCGGCGGAAGTACTCCGACTTGCCGAAGCGCCGGCGCGGCTCCGCGTCCTCCTGCGCCAGGGACCGCTTCACCTCGCGATACGGCAGGTGGTCGTACGACGCTGCCTCGGGGTCCGCGCCCGCCCGGTCGACGAGCTCGCCGAGCAGCGCCAGCGTCTCGGCCTCGCCGGCGAGCATTGCCCCGACGACGCTGACGATGTCGTTTGCAAGCTGCGCGCTGGCGTGCAGCTCGTCGGGCGCGTCCGGCGCCCAGTCCTGCCACGCCGCCAGCACCGCCGGCGCGGCGGTCAGCGGCCAGGTCAGGCGGAAGACCGTCGCCGCCGGCGCGGGCAGGGCGGCGAAGACGAGCGACGTCACGACGCCGAAGCGGCCCCCGCCCGCGCCGCGCAGGGCCCAGAACAGGTCCTCGTGATGGTGCTCGTCGCAGTCCACGACGCGGCCGTCGGCCAGGACGACCCGGGCGGCGAGCAGGCGATCGGAGGTCAGGCCGTGCCTGCGGCCGAGGAGCCCCAGCCCACCGCCAAGCGTGAGGCCTGCGATCCCGACGGTGGGGCCGCAGCCCGCCGGGATCGTCAGGCCGTGGTCGTCCAGCGCGTCGTAGACGTCGCTCAGCCGCGCGCCGGCGCCGATCGTCGCGACGTCGCCGGACACCGACACCGCGCGCATCGGCGTCACGTCGATGACGATGCCCGCGGTCGACGAGCGCCCGGCGAAGCAGTGGCCGCCACTGCGCGGTGCCACGTGCACGCCGAGGCGGCGCGCGAAGGCGAGCGTCTCGGCCACGTCCGCGGGGTCTGCGCAGCGCACCACGGCCTGGGGCCGGACGTGCGCGAAGTTGGCGATCGCAGGCGCGCGCGCGTCGTCGTAGGCCGGCGAGCCCGGGAGCAGGACCTCGCCGGCGATCGCGCCCTGCAGCGCGCTCCAGTCGCCTAGCCGAACGCCTGCGCCCACGCGTGCTCCGGCTCGACGAGGAAGACCACGCGGTCGGTGCGCAGCGGATACGGCTGGCCGGTGTACTTGTGCGAGATCCGGTCGATGACCTCCCAGGCCGGGTCGCCCTCCAACCGCGTCGCCAGGCCGCGGACGCTGGCCATCGTGAACGGCCGGTCGTGGGCGGTGACGGAGATGGCCACGCGCGGGTCGTGGTCGAGGTTGCGCGCCTTGCGCGAGCTCGGCGATGTGAGGAAGGCGACGCGGTCCGGCCTCCACTCCGATCCACACGGGGACGCTGTGCGGCGAGCCGTCGGGCATGAGCGTGGCCACGTGCGCGTAGTTGGGGCCGTCGAGGAGGGCGCGGACGTCGTCAGGCAATGAGGTCATGGCCCGAGGCTAGGGCCGGGCGGCGCGCGAGCCTTGAACAGACCGGCCGACCTATGCGGCCGCCCACGGGCGTGACCGCAGCACCGGCGTGAACGAGGCGGCATGGTCGTGCCCGCACCCGCAGTGCTCCTCCGCCTCCCCCAGGAAGGCGCCGGGCGTCGTGCCGGTCAGCCGCAGGCATTCGCGGTTGAGGTGCGGTTGATCGGCATAGCCCGCCTCGGCAGCCAGCCGCGCGAGCCCGTCGCCGGTCGGCGCCCTGCCCTGCGCGATCGCGTGCTGGGCGAGCGCGAGGAACCGCTGGAAGCGCAGCGTCCGGTGCAGCGCCTTGGGGGCGATACCGGTCGCCGCCTGGCAGCGGCGACGCAGCTGGCGCTCGGAGATGTTCAGCGACGAGGTGAGCGAGCCGACGTCGTCCGTGGACCAGCGCAGCTGGCGCACTGCCTCGCGGATCAGCGGGTCGGGACCCGCCGCGCCGGCCAGCCGGCCGACGAGGTGGCGCTGCACGCCGGCGAGCGCGTCCTCCGGCGTCGCCGCGGCGTCCGCCAGCTCGCCCAGAGCCAGCGCTGAGCGCCCCCACAGCTCCTCGGCCTCCAGCGTGAGGTCGACGAGCTCGGAGGCCGGCAGGCCGAGCATCGACGGCGCGGCGCCGGGGTGGAAGCGCACGCCGACGATCGTCGTTCCCGGCGCCATCACCTCGACGAGCGCGCCGGAGAGCGGCCCGACGACACGAGGCGCCGCGCCGGCGCGACAGACCAGCTCGACCCCGCCGCTCGGGATGTTGCGCTGCGTGTACGGCTCCGCGCCGGGCGCGACCTGCTGGATCCACACCGACGAGACGAGGCCCGCGAGCGCGGGGACGGGCGGGCGCTCGACATAGCTCTGGCCCCTGGTGCCCGCCATCGCGACCCATTGCTAGCATCAGGCGCGCTGATGCACAACAGGGGGGCTGGCGGAGGCCGGCTGAGATAGCGCCCACGAATCCGGCGCTGACCCTTCGAACCTGTGGGGTAATGCCCGCGGAGGGAGCGATGACGACGAGGCTCGAGGCTCCCGCACAGGAGCCTCGAAACGTTGAGGGGGGCGCTAGAGAGGTCCATCTGGCCGGCGTGAGCCGCGCCTTCGGCAGCGTCCGCGCGCTCGAGGGCGTCGACCTCGACGTCGCCGCCGGCGAGACGGTGGCGGTCGTCGGCCCCAGCGGGTGCGGCAAGACGACGCTGCTCGAGCTCGTCTGCGGCCTGCAGGCCCCGGACGCCGGGACGATCCGGGCCGCACCGGCCGTGCTCATGCCCCAGCGCGACGGCCTGCTGCCGTGGCTGCGCGCGATCGACAACGCCGCGCTCGCCGCGCGGCTGGCCGGCGCCTCGCGCGCGCAGGCGCGCGCCCGCGCCCACCCGCTGTTCGCCGCGTTCGGCCTGGAGGGCTTCGAGCGCGCGCGCCCGCACGAGCTGTCGGGCGGCATGCGCCAGCGCGTCGCCTTCCTGCGCACGCTGCTGTCGGGCAAGCCGGTGCTGTGCCTCGACGAGCCGTTCGCCTCGCTCGATGCCCTGACGCGCCGCGAGATGCAGGAGTGGCTCGCGCAGGCGCTCGCGCGCGAGCCGCGCACGGTGCTGCTCGTCACCCACGACGTCGAGGAGGCGGCGAGGCTGGCCGACCGCGTGCTCGTGATGTCGCGGCGCCCGGGGCGAGTCGTGGCCGAGCTCAAGGTGCCGGCGGCGCGCACGCCCGAGGACCTGCTCGCCGTCCGTGAGCGCGCGCTGGAGGCGCTGACACCGTGATGTCCCTGCTCATCGTCGCGGTGCTCCTCGGCGGCTGGGAGCTCTACGCGGACCTCGGCGGCGTCGACGACTTCATCCTTCCCGCCCCCAGCCAGATCGCCACCGCGCTGTGGGACGACCGCTCGCTGCTGTGGTCCAACCTGCTCGTCACCGCGCAGGAGGTCGGGCTCGGGATCCTCGTCGCGCTCGTGCTCGGCTTCGTGCTCGCCGTCGCGCTGCACTTCTCCGGCGCGCTGCGGCGCGGCGTCTACCCGCTGCTCGTCGCCTCGCAGGCGGTGCCGATCGTGATCATCGCGCCGCTGCTGGTGGTGTGGTTCGGCTTCGGGATCGTGCCGAAGCTGGCGATCATCGCGCTCGTCTGCTTCTTCCCGGTCGTCGTCACCACCCTCGACGCGCTGCGCGCCGTCGACCCCGACCAGCTCAAGCTCATGCGCACGCTCGACGCCACGCGCTGGCAGGCCTTCCGCTGGGCCGAGGCGCCCGCGGCCCTGCCGGCAGCGCTGAGCGGCGCCAAGATCGCGGTCGCCATCGCGGTCATCGGCGCGGTGTTCGCCGAGTACGCGGGATCGAGCGAGGGCCTCGGGCACCTCATGCTGCAGGCCATCCCGCAGCTCGAGACCGCGCGCGCCTACGCCGCGGTCGTGCTGCTCGCGGCCTTCGCCGTGCTGCTCTTCTGCGCCCTCGCGCTGGCCGAGCGCCGGCTCGTCCCCTGGGCCAATCGCCGACCGGAAGGACCCGACCGTTGACCCGCCGCCTGACGCTCGTCGCCCTCGCCGTCGTCGCCGTAGCGCTCGCCGCGTGCGGCGAGCGCAAGGAGCCCACCGGAACGCCGGCCGCGCAGCAGCTGCGGCTGATGCTCGACTACTTCCCCAACGCCGACCACGCGGGGATCTACGCGGCCAAGGACGACGGCGCCTTCGCCAAGGCCGGGCTGAACGTCGACGTGCAGGTCCCCAGCGACCCGGCCGCGCCGCTGAAGCTGCTGGCCGCCGGGCGCGTCGACCTCGCGATCTCCTACGAGCCCGAGCTGCTGCTGGCGCGCGACAAGGGCCTCAAGCTGGTCGCCGTCGGGGCGGTCGTCCAGAAGCCGCTGACCTCGATCATGTCGATCGGCAAGCACGCCATCAGCGACCCGGCGCAGCTGAAGGGCAAGACCGTCGGCACCGCCGGCATCCCCTACCAGTCCGCCTACCTCAAGCAGATCCTCACCCGCGCGCACGTCGACCCGTCGTCGGTCAAGGAGGTCAACGTCGGCTTCAACCTCGTGCCGGCGATGAAGACCAAGAAGGTCGACGCGACGCTGGGCGCGTTCTGGAACTACGAGGGCGTCCAGCTGCGCCTGCAGCACCAGCGCCCGAAGATCATCCGCATGGAGAACGTCGGCGTGCCGACCTACCAGGAGCTCGTCATCGTCGCGCGCCAGCAGGACCTCGCCGAGGGCGGCGAGAAGGTCCGCAGGTTCATGCGCGCGCTGGGCCAGGGCTACGCGGCGCTGCGCTCCGACCCCGAGGCGGGCGTCGCGCCGCTGCTGAAGGCCAACCCGGACCTCGATCCCAAGCTGCAGCTCGAGAGCGTGAAGGCGACGCTGCCGGTGTTCGCCGCGCCCTCCGGCCAGCCGTTCGGCTGGATGGACGCGGCCGAGTGGCAGAGCTACGGCCAGTGGATGTACGACAACAAGCTCCTGACGCGCCCGCCCAACGCTGCGCGCGCGCTGACCGACGAGTTCCTCCCCGGCCAGGGGCTGGCCGGCACCGACGGGGGCTGATTCGCCCGCGGGCGAATCCTTCGCCCTGGGCACGCGCCGCGCGCTACCGTCCGCGCGCGTGGTCCGCATCGAGATCAGCGACGACGATCTCTCCCGCACGCGGCTGGCGATCAGCCCGCTGTGGGAGCTGTTCGCGTCGCTGTTCATGGTCTACAAGGAGCAGCCGCCGGCGGAGTACACGCCGTGGGTGGCGCGAACGCGCAGTGCGCTGCGCGGCGTCGACCTCGGCCCGCTGGACCTGAGCAAGTCAGACCAGCACACGATCCCCGACTTCGCCGCGCCGATCCCCAAGGAGCCGCTGCGCACCCTGGCCGAGGAGATCGAGCAGGTCCGCGCGACCGAGCCCGCCGAAGTGCGCGCCGACATCGCCGAGTGCTGGCCGCACGACCCGCCGGCGCCATGGGACGCCTTCGTCGCGCGCCCGCGCGAGATGGTCGACCGCCTCGCCGACGCGATGGCGATCTACTGGGAGACGGCGATCGCCGACGACTGGCCGCAGCTGCGCGCCGTCCTCGAGGGCGAGATGCTCGCCCGCGCCCGGGCGCTCGCGCTCTCCGGGCCCGGTGCCGTCCTCGAGGAGCTGCACCCCAGCGTGCGCTGGCGCCAGCCGATCATCGAGCTGTACAAGGAGAAGGAGTACGACATGCGCCTGGCGGGGCGCCCGCTCGTGCTCATCCCGCTCGTGTTCGCCCGCGGCGTGCTCATGGGCGAGTCCGAGGATCAGAACGCCGTCGCGCTCGGCTACCAGGCGCGCGGCACGGCAGGGCTGTGGGCGCCGGATGCCGCGACCTTCGACGGGCGGCTCGAGCTGCTGCTCGGCCACGGCCGTGCGGCCGTCCTGCGGGCGCTCGACCAACCCGCCACGACCACCGAGCTCGCCCGCCGCCTGACCTACGCGCCGAGCACCGTCTCCGCGCACCTCGACGTCCTCGCGCGCGCCGGGCTGGTCGAGCGCCATCGCGTGCGACGCAGCGTCTACTACGGCCTCAACGACACCGGCCGGTCGCTCGTGGCGCTGCTGATGGACGTGCCGGTGGCGCTCAGCGCCTGAACCATTTGGACGTGGGCGAATCGTTCGCCCACGGCGCCGCGCCGCGCGACGCTGTCTGCATGCTCCTCCACCCCGACATCCTCAGGGCGATCGGCCAGACGCGCTACGACACGCCCTTGCCCAGCAGGTGCGCCCCCGCCAAGCCGGCCCAGCCCTCGTACGGCACGAAGAAGGCGCGGACCTCCTCCTCGGTCGCCCGCGCCCGCGCGTTGCCGCTCGTGATCCGGCCGACGATCCGCAGGTAGCCGAGATCGCCCGCGGGGATCTGGTCGTAGCGGCCCTGCCCGTAGAGCGCGAGCATCTCGATCGTCCAGCTGCCGATGCCCGGGATCGCGCGCAGGCGCCGCCAGCCGCGCTCGTGATCGGGTGCCGACAGGTCGGCGCGGCCCGTGGCCACCTCGTGCGCGGCGCGGCGCATGGCCACGGCGCGGCCGGCGCTGAGGTCCAGCGACTGCAGCAGCGCCGGCGCCGTCGCCGCCAGCGTCGCGGCCGCCGGCAGGTCGCGCAGGCCCGTTCGCGCGCAGCGGCGCCCCAGCTTGAAGACGATCCGCCGCTGGATCGCCGCGGCTCGCTCGAAGTCGATGAGCTGCTCGCAGATCGCCCACGCCAGCGCCTCGAACGGGTCCGGACGGCGGATGATGCGCAGGTACGGACGCGTGCGCACCGACCGCCCGATCAGCGGGTCGTCGCGGAAGCGGTCGTAGAACGGGCGCAGGTCGTCGTCGACGCCCAGCGCGAAGCGCATGCGCTGCAGCGCCTCCTCGGCGACGTCGGGGCTGTCGGCGCCGGCCACGAGCACGACGCGGTCGCGGGCCGGCTGGGCGGCGCGCACCACCGCCGGGGCGCCCTCGACGTGCAGCAGGCGCTCGATCCCGCCCGCGCGCCGGCGGCGCAGCACGCCGTCGGGGCCGCCGCCGGGCAGGCGGTACGGCCACGGCGGCCGCACCTCCCGCGTGACCACGGCAGTCCAACGGTTGTCCGTATGCGCCGAATGGCGGATAACGATCGCCTAAAGGTCGCTCGGTCCGCTGCCGATGGAGGGCTCGCAGGGCAGCGCACGGACGCGCAGCCCCTGACAAGGGAGTGCCTTCATGAAGTACCGCTTCTACCACCTGGCCGTCACGTTCGCGATGCTCGTCGTGACGATCGGCCACGTGGGCACCAACGGCGCCAAGTGGAGCTAGTCACCATGCGGTCCCGTACCGGCCGCCGCGCCGCGGGCTCGTCCCGCGGCGGGCGCAAGTGGAGCTAGGAACTCGCGTGCGCCCCGCGGACCGCGGGGCGCTTACGCGATCGGCGCGGCGAAGCGCCTGAGGGCCAGCCGCGAGCCGCACACGCAGTGCAGGGCCAGCAGGGCGGCGACCACGAGCACGACGTCGCCGACGCTGTAGACGTTGCTGACCGGCAGCGACGAGGGCACCGCGAAGACGTCGCCCAGGAAGGACAGATGCGGGTGCGCCACGGCGGTGGAGTTGGCGAACTCGCCGGCCTGCTGCTGGACTCCGGCGGCGGCCAGCGCCTCGGGGTCGGCGGGCATGACGCCGCCGTTGGCCACGATCGCGGCGAGGTTCAGCCCGCCGCCGACCGCGGCCAGCCACACGTAGGGCACGTGGCGGTTGGCCCACACGAAGCCGGCGATGAGGCCGTAGCTGACCAGGTGCACCGCGTGGTGCAGCCAGGTGCTGCCCTCCGGGACCACCGAGATGACGAGGATCTGGGCGCCGATGCCCAGCAGCGCGAGCCACGCGGCGCGGAAGCGCAGGTCCGCGAGCGCGCCCAGCCGCCCGCCCGCGAGCGGAACGGTGGCCAGGCACAGCAGCAGGACGACGCCGATCAGCATGTAGCCGCGGGATCGGCCCTCGATTTGGGTCCCTTGAGCGGGCTCGAACGGTTGTCGAATTCCGCTGGATGGTTGATAACCAACGGTTAAAGGTCTGCGCCCGCCTGCCGATCTTCGCTTCAAGGGCCACGCATGGACGCGGGCCCGTGAGCAAAGGGGAGTGCTGATGAAGTTCCGTCTGTTCCGCCTCGCCACGACGGTCGCCATGCTGGCCGTTCTGATCGAGGCCCTCGGTGCCGGCGCCAAGTGGGGCTAGGCCCATGCGCCTCGGTAACCACAGGCGCGTTGCGGGCACGACCCGCAACGGCCGCAAGTGGAGCTAACAGCAGCAATCAGATCGCTTTTCGGCGCCCCGCCCAGCGCGGGGCGCCATTGCGATTGCCCTTCCGTCCTCCAATCCTCCCCCTGACCGTGCGAGCCCGCCTCTACGTCATCTCCGTCATCACGGCGGGGCTCGGTCTCCTGTTCGTCTTCCTCGCGCTCCACGGCGAGGACCTGGCCCGCCACGGCGGGGTGGGCATGTGGATCCTGCTCGCCGCGGTGGTCGTCGGCGAGCTCGTGCCGATCAAGCTCGGCCCCGGCCGTGGCGAGGTCGCACCGTCGACGACGTTCAGCTTTGCGCTGCTGCTGTCCTCCGGCGTGGCGGCGGCCGCGATCGCCGCGGCGCTCGCCTCGACGGTCGCCGACGTGATCGACGGCAAGCGCCCTTCGCGCAGCGCGTTCAACGTGGCGCAGTACGTGCTCGCCGCCGCCGCGGCGGGCGGCGTGCTCGTGGCCGCCGGCGTGCTCCCCCACGACCACGGCTTCGGGCCGGTCGACGTGCTGCCGATCCTCGGCGCGGCGCTCGTCTACTTCCTCGTCAACACGTGGCTGGTGGCGGGCGCGATCGCGCTGACCACCGGCACGCGCCTGCGCGACCAGATGTCATCCGAGCTCATCCGCCAGTCGGCGACCGAGGGCATCCTGCTCGGCCTTGCGCCGCTGGCCGTGCTGGCCCTCGACGCGGGCCCGATGCTCCTGCCGCTGCTCGCGCTGCCGATGGTCGCGGTGCAGCGCGCCGGCCGCCAGGCGACGATCGCCGAGCGCCTGGCCCTGCACGACGCGCTGACCGGCCTGCCCAACCGCGTCCTGTTCCGCACGCGCACGCAGGACGCGATCCAGGTCGCCGGGCGCTCGGACAGCGGCGTCGCGGTCATGCTCCTCGACCTCGATCGCTTCAAGGAGATCAACGACACCCTCGGCCACCACTACGGCGACGAGGTGCTGCGCCAGGTCGGCGAGCGGCTCAGCGCGCTGCTCGGCGAGGACGACACCGTCGCGCGCCTGGGCGGCGACGAGTTCGCGATCCTGCTGCGCTCGGTGGAGACGCCGGCGGCGGGCGTCGCTGTCGCGGCCGCGGCGCGGCGGGCGATCGCCCAGCACTTCGACGTCGCGGGCGTACGGCTCGAGCTGGGCGCCAGCGTCGGGATCGCCTCCTACCCCGAGCACGGCCAGGACGTGGACGTGCTCATGCAGCGCGCCGACGTGGCCATGTACCAGGCCAAGGAGGGGCGCACCGGGGTCGAGCGCTACGTGCCCGAGCTCGACGGCAACAGCGTCCAGCGCCTGGCCCTCGCCGGCGACCTGCGCACCGCGCTGGACCGCGAGGAGTTCATCCTTCACTACCAGCCCAAGATCGACCTGCGCACCGGCGCGGTCCGGGGCGCGGAGGTGCTGCTGCGCTGGGCGCACCCCGTCCACGGCTGGCTGCCGCCCGACGAGTTCATCCCGCTCGCCGAGCACACGGGCCTCATCGTGCCGCTGACCCACTACGTGCTCGACCACGCGCTGCGCCAGATGGGCGAGTGGCGCGCCGACGGCCTCGACATCGGGGTCGCGGTCAATCTCTCGGCGCGCACGCTGATCGAGCGCGAGCTGCCCGATCAGATCGAGACGACGTGCCGCCGCTGGGACGTCCCCACCAACCGGCTCGTGCTCGAGATCACCGAGAGCATGGTCGTCGCCGATCCGGCGCGGGCGCTGCCGATCCTCGCGCGCCTGCACGAGCTCGGCGTCGAGATCTCCGTCGACGACTTCGGCACCGGTTACTCGTCGATGGATTACCTCAAGCGCCTGCCGGTCCGCGAGATCAAGATCGACCGCTCGTTCGTCATGCCGATGGCCACCGACGCGCGCGACGCGGCCATCGTGCGCTGCACGATCGACCTCGCGCGCAGCCTCGGGCTGCGGGTGGTCGCCGAGGGCGTCGAGACGCCCGACGTCCGCGCCCGTCTGACCGCGATGGGCTGCGATCAGGGTCAGGGCTACTCGTTCTCGCGCGCGCTGCCGGCGGCGCAGTTCACCGCCTGGCTGGTCGGGCGCGAGCGCGACGCGCTGGCGCTCAGCGCCTGACGGCTGCGAGCGCGCCGTTGAGGTCGAGCGCGCCGGTCGTCGTGACGCGGGCGGCACGCGCCGCCGCGTTCGCGATGCGGCCGGCGACGATCACGTGGCGGCCCTGGGCGGCGAAGTAGCGCACGTCGGTGCGCGCCTCGTCCGCGGTCCGGGGGAGGCGAACGTCGGCGTCGACGCCGCGCAGGCGCGCGTCGACGAGGTCGCGACCGTCACGGGCGTCGGCCGCGTCGATCACCAGCGCCGTCCGGTGCGCAGAGCGGTCGGAGCCTGCTCCGAGCAGGCCTCCGACCGCTACAGCGCCGGCGGCGAGGAGGGCGCCGATCTGAGTTCCAAGTCCCGTCATACGTATGAGCATACTACGTATGACGCCTGAAGCTGTCAAACCCTTCTCGTGCTGCCGCCGAGCGGCCAGCGCCGCGGCCCGTACCGGCTCGCGCGCGGCGAACCGCCGCCGGCGCGCGTCATTGCGCTCCTGACGCTGCGCGGCATGGTTGAGTTCCCACCCATCGCCCGCTCCGCCCACACCAACGTGACGAGCATCGACGTCGCCCGGCGAGCCGGCGTCTCGCAGTCGACGGTCTCGCTCGTGTTCTCCGGCAAGGGCCAGGGCCGCGTGTCCGAGGCGACCCAGGAGCTGGTGCGCCGCTGCGCGCGCGAGCTCGGCTACCGCCCCAACGTTGCGGCCCAGGCGCTGCGGCTGGGCAGCTCGCGGGCGGTCGCGCTGCTGGTCCCCGACATCACCAACCCGTTCTTCAGCCGCGTCCTGCGCGGCGCCCAGCGCGCCGCCCAGGCCGCCGGCTACACGGTGGCGCTCGTCGACACGGCCAGCGACCGCCGCTGGGAGGAGCAATCCTTCGAGGCGCTGCGAGCCGGCCCGGTCGACGGCTACCTGCTCTTCGAGGTCGCCGCCCCGGACGCGCTCGGGCCGGACGAGAACGTCGTGCTCGTGGAGACCGAGGCCCCGCACCGCTCGTCGGTGCGCTTCGACGCCGAGGGCGGCGCGGCGGCCGCGTTCGAGCACCTCCTCGCGCTGGGCCATCGCCGCGTCGGCCACCTCGCGGCCCACTTCGACGCGCCGACCTTCCACCTGCGCGAGGCGGCACGCCGGCGCGTGCTGGCGCAAGCCGGCCTCGATCCCGACACCCAGCCGCGCGCGATGACCGCGATCGGCATCGACGACGCCCGCGACGCGGCCGGCCCCCTGCTCGACGATCGTGCCACCGCGATCTTCTGCGACGACGACCTCATCGCCGCCGGCCTCTACCTCGCCGCCCGCGAGCGCGGCCTGCGCATCCCCGGCGACCTGTCGGTCGTCGGCTTCGACGACATGGACTTCGCCCGCGTGCTCGCGCCACCGCTGACGACGGTGGCGCTGGACGCCGAGCTGCTGGGCGCGAGTGCGTTCGAGCTGCTCGAGGCGCGGATGAGCGGCCGGCAGACGCGGCGCCGGGTGGTGCTGCCCGCGGAGCTGCTGGTGCGCGAGTCGACGGGGGCGCCGGGCGCCTAGGTCTGCCGCCGTGCGTTGGCGGTGTCGTGCTGCCGGGGCATCGAGGGAGGGTGCCCCCCTCGCGCGGTCAGCGGAGGTGTTGCGGAACACGCGCGGTCTGCGGCGGGCCCGCGGGCTCGCGCGCCGCGGCGCGCGCCGGCGGCCGACCGCCAGCCGCCCGGCCCACCCTCCCCCACTGCCCTGGCCGCGCGGCGCCGCGAGCGCGAGCGGCAGACAAACCTAGTCCCGCGACCCCAGCAGGTGCACGTCGATCAGGAACGAGCGCGTGGCGAGCACCGGCGCGAGCTGCTGGGCTTTGCTGCGGCCGCGCGCGCGGCGGCGGGCTCGGACGGCGCGGGCGCCGCGGACGACGGCGACGGTCGCCACGCCGGCGGCGAACGACGTCGCTGCGACGGCGGCGGCCTGCTTGGCCACCACGATGCCGGCCGCGGAGCCGCTCACACGCGGCGCGAGCGAGCCCCCGTCTTCGGCCAGCACGGGGACCGCGTCGACCTCCTCGAAGCCCTCGGGTTCACGCTCTGCCTCCATGCGGGCCGATCATAGCCGCGCCGCACGACGGGGCGGTCCGCAACGGCTAGGCGAGCGTCTGCTGGAACACGCGGTAGACCTTGACCTTGCGCCCGTTCATGGCCTCCATGCCGCGGTTCATGGCGCGGTTGGTCTCGAGGATCCAGCCCATCTCGCCCCACTTCACGCGCGTGCGAGCCGCCTGCTCGAAGTGCTCGACGTACAGGGCGGCGGCGACGCCGGTGTGCTGGTACTCGGGCTTGACCCCCAGGAACCCGACGCGGCAGCGGGTGATGATCCGCTTGCGGCGCAGGAAGTGCCACCAGCCGAAGGGCAGGATGCGCCCGTTCATCTTGCGCAGGACCTGGTTGATGTCCGGCACGGTGATCGCCACCGCGACGGTCTCCTCGTCCTTCTCGGCCACCATGAACCACGGCTTGTCGAAGACGAGCTGCAGCTCGGAGGTGTAGTAGTCGAGGTCCTCCTTGGAGTACGGCGAGAAGCCCCAGTTGTCCGCCCACGCCGAGTTGTAGACCTCGGCGAAGCGGTCCATGTCGCGACGCAGCGAGCGCCGGCTCATCTTGCGCAGGTGCACGCCGTGCTTGGGCTCGGCCTGCTCGGCGAGCTCGAAGATGATCGGGATGATCTTGCTGCGGTCGGAGATGTCGAGCTCCCACATCCAGAGGTCCATCGCCTTCTCCAGGCCGGCCTCCTCGCAGCGCGCCGCGTAGTACGGCGGGTGCCAGGGCTGCTTGATCATCGGCTCGCGATCGAAGCCCTCGACGAGGACCCCGTTCTCGTCGTTCATGCCGAAGTCCATCGGCCCGAGCGCGAGCGTCAGGTCGCGCGACCGCAGCCACCCGAAGGCCGCGTCGATCAGCCCCCGCAGCACCTCGACGTCGTCCTCGAACTCGAGGAAGCCGAACATGCCGGTGTTCGACCCGTGGTAGTCGTTGAACGCGTGGTCGACCTGCGCGCTGATGCGCCCGACCACGCGCCCGTCGCGCCACGCGCAGAACAGCTGCGCGTCGCCGTGCTTGAAGAACGCGTTCTGCCTGCGGCTGAGGAACAGTCGCCGCTCCAGCCGCAGCGGGGGGCACCAGTACGGCGAGGTAGAGTGAAGCCGGAACGGGAGCTCGATGAACTCCCGCAGCTCCCTGCGGCCCGTCACGGGCCTCACGTCCACGGACACGGCGGCGCACCCTACATGCCCGAGACCTCGATCGACGTCTTCGCCAAGGCCCGCGACAACGAGCGCGTCGCGCTCCTCAGAGCCGCGCGAGAGGCCGACATCGTCCCCTACTTCCGCACCGTCGAGGGCCCGGCGCGGCCCGTCGTCGAGATGGAGGGCGCCCCGCGGATCATGCTGGGCTCCAACAACTACCTGGGGCTCACCGGCGACGAGCGCGTCATCCAGGGAGCGCGCGACGCCCTCGAGCGGTACGGCACCGGCCTGACCGGCTCGCGCCTGCTCAACGGCACCACCGCGCTGCACCTCGAGCTCGAGGAGCAGATCGCCGACTGGCAGGGCACCGAGGACGCGATCGTCTTCACGACCGGCCACCAGACGAACGTCGGCACGCTGGGCACGATCCTCGGCCCCAGCGACACGGTCATCGCCGACTCCGGCGACCACGCCTCGATCATCGACGGCTGCCTGCTCAGCCGGGCCAAGCTGCGGCCGTTCCGCCACAACCGCATGGACAAGCTCGAGAAGATGCTCGAGCGCGCGGCGACCGACGGCGGCGGCGTGCTGGTCGTGGTCGACGGCGTCTTCTCGATGGAGGGCGACGTCCCGCCGCTGCCGGAGATCTGCGACCTGTGCGAGCGCTTCGGCGCGCGGCTCATGGTCGACGAGGCGCACGGCGCCGGCGTCCTTGGCGCCCGCGGGGCCGGAGCAAGCGAGCACTTCGGCGTCGAGGACCGCGTCGACCTGCGCATGGGGACCTTCTCGAAGTCGCTTGCCAGCTGCGGCGGCTTCCTGGCCGGCCCCGCCGACGTCATCGAGTTCCTGCGCATCCAGAGCCGCGCATTTCTCTTCACCGCTTCAGCGGTTCCAGCGGCCGTCGGCGCCGCGCACGCCGCCCTGCGCATCGTCCGCAGCGACGAGGGCCGCGAGCTCATGGCCCGCGTGCTGAGCAACGCGCGCTACTGGAGCGACGGCCTCGTCGAGCGCGGCCTGAAGGTCGTGCGCCACGGCGATCTCGTCACGCCGATCGTCCCCGTGCTGGTCGAGGACGACTGGAAGGCGGGCCTTCTGTGGAAGGCGCTCTACGACGCCGGCGTGTTCGTCAACACGGCGCTGCACCCCGCGGTCCCGCCCGGCGGCGCGCTGCTGCGCACGAGCGTGATGGCCACGCACGACACCGCGACGCTCGACCGCGCGCTGGACATCTTCGCCACGGTCAAGGCCGGCTTCGAGGCCGAGCACGGACCGCTGCCGGCGCCCGCAGCGGCCTGAGCTGCGCCCTCCGACACCCCGCCTGCTTGTCCGTTTTTTCACAAATTGAGGAGCCAAGAAAAACGATGCTCTTTGCGAAGGTTCCGCGGACACGCGCGTTGACGCCTTCGCGCATCGTGGCGTAGCTTCCGGCGCTGTCGGCGACACGCCGCGGGGAGAGGCTTCAGACCGGGTCCGACAGGCCATCGGGAGCGTCGGGCCCAGCCGGTCTGAACCTCACACGAGGGCCCCGCAGCCGTTGCGCTGCACATGCACGTACACATCCAAGGAGCGTTCCCCTTGAGGGAGGGGAGCAGGGAGGATCGATGACGACCGCTGAAGCGAGGATGTCCCCTGGGCCGCAGCACATGCAGGCCCTCCAGCGGGCGAACGCCGTCCGCTTGGCGCGCGCGGAGCTCAAGCGCCGCGTGGCTATTGGGGAGATCTGCGTGGCCGATGTGATCCTCGACGCGCCCTGGGAGGCGGAGAGCATGACGATCTCCGACCTTCTCACCAGCCAGCGTCGATGGGGTCACACGCGCTGCCGCAAGTTCCTTCATTGCGTCCCGATGTCGGAGAACAAGACGGTCGGCTCAATGACCGACCGCCAGCGTCATGCGCTCGCGCAGATGCTGGCAGCAGGCGGAACGTCACGTGCCGCGCATGAACGCGCGGATGGGCTGACGCCGGTCTTCGCCGGGATGGCCTGACCAGGACTCCACGGCCGCGGGCTGACCGGAGCGCGCCCGCACGCACCGGTCAGCCCGTCGCCGTGGCGATCTCGACGATGTTGTCGTCGGGGTCACGCAGGTAGATCGATCGCAGCCCGCCGCGATCGAAGACGTCCGTGCAGTCCACGCCGCGCGACCGCAGGTAGTCGCGCCACGCCTCGAGCTCCTCGGTCGAGGCGACGGCGAGGGCGACGTGATGCACCGAGCCGACGCCGACCTTGCCCGGCTCCATCTGCGGGTACTCCATGAACGACAGCAGCGTGCCCGCCGTGGCGTGGGCGTCGCCGAACCAGAAGTGGCGCGCGTCGGGATCGTCGTCGTTGACGCCCTCGCGCACCAGGGCGAGGCCGAGCACGTCGCGGTAGAAGGCCGTCGTGCGCTGGAGGTCGGCGCAGATCAGCGTGACGTGGTGCAGCCCGAGCAGGCGCATGCGGCGGGGCTGGCCGGCCGGCAGGTCGGTCATGCCCGGAGCCCCAGCCCGCCCGATCGCCGGCGAAAGGCGCTGCGCGCGAGCACGAGCACGAGGCCGAAGACGCTCGCCCCCAAGCCGAGCAGCACCGCCTGCGGGATGTCGGTCCACAGGTACAGCGGCGCGTCGACGGCGATCGCGCTGGCGCCGGCCAGCAGCGTCGAGTGCGAGCGGTAGCCCGCGAAGTGCTCGCGCAGCGCGAGCTCGAGTCCCGCAAGCGTGACGAGGACGAACCCGCACCCGAGCAGCGCCGCGCGCCGCGGCCCGTCGGTGACGAAGCCCGCGACGATCAGCACGAGCGCGACGAGCACGACGAGCTCGACGAGCGGGAACGGCGACCACGGCGCCTTGGGCGCCTCCTCCATTCGCGCACGCGGTCGCGGGGTCGCCGGGACCGGCCGCGGTCGCAGCGTTTCGGGCGCGGGCGCGACGACGCCGCGCTTTCGGGAACGGCGACCCATGTCAGGAGGCTAACGGGCAGCCAGACGACAGCTTGACCTGCCACCAGCCCATCAGCATCCCGATGAGCCCGAGGCGCGGGCGGACCTGCCAGACCCCGCAGCCGCCTTCGCCGAGGTCGCGGTTGGCCACGCGGACGAACTTGTAGCGGCCGGGCTCGAGCAGCATGCGCTCGAGCAGCGCGCGGCTGGCTTCCTCGCGCTCGCCGCGCTCCTCGAGCACGGCGCGCGCCTCGGCCAGGCGCACCGCGAGCGCGTCGCGGACGGCCTCCAGCTCGCCGAGCGTCAGCACGCGCGGGCCGCTCGGCGCCGGCACCGCGGTCTGCACGCCGCCGCGCGGGAACGAGCTGATGACGGCGTCGGAGAGCTGGGCCTCGAGCGCAGCGATCTGACCGCGCAGCTGCACCCGCGCGGCGCGCTCGTCGACGGTGACGACCGCTCGGACCTCCAGCATGGCTGCGAGTCTACTCCGATAGCGCGTCGGCACAGCCGAGAAGCGCCTCCTCGACGTGCAGGTCGGGTACCCCGGCGACCGCCACGGTGAACAGCCGCAGCAGCTTCGTGTCGCGGCCCGGCTGGCGGCTCGGCGCGACGTCGCCGAAGAGCACCGCGACCGGCGCGCTCGCGTCGGCCACCACGAGGCGCCCGGGCGGGAGGTCGGGCGCGTACTCGCCCTCCCCCAGGCGCTCGCCCGCCTGCGCCCCGCGCACCCCCAGCGGCCCGTCGACGCGGTCGGCGTCGAGCGCCCAGACCGGCACGCCGGTCTCCACCACCGCGATCAGGAGCGCGTCGTCGAGCATCCCGCGCGAGGTGAAGCCGCCCTGCAGGAGCCGGTCGAGCGCCGCCGCCTCGATCGGCGTTCGCTGGACGTCGGGGTCCAGGCCGACGTGGCGGAAGAACACGCGGTAGGCGGCCGGCACCGGCTCGCGGCGCATGGTCAGGGCGCGCGCGCCGTGGAAGCGATCGGCGAGCAGCGCCAGGCGGTCGCGCAGCGCACGCGAGCTGCGCGACCCCGGGGCCGGCGCCGTGGTCGAGACGACGCGCAGGTCCGGGTGCTCCTCGGCCAGCTCGCGCGCGATCCAGCCCTCCTCGAGCGCCGGGTCCGTGCTCATGGCCGCCAGCCCTTGGCGCGGGCCGCGCGCTCGAGCCCCGTCAGCCGCGCGTCGAGCGTGCGCGCGTCGAGCTCGCCGATGGTCGTGTCGTGGACGATCCCGCCCGGGAGCACGTAGGTCAGCTGCGGGCAGACGGCGACGCCGAAGAGGTTCGCCAGGCGGCCGTCGAGGTCCCAGGCCACCGGGAAGCGCCACCCGTGCTCGCGCACCAGCCTGCGCAGGTCGTCGCGCTTGCCGCGGATCGAGATCGCCGCGACCTGCAGGTCCTGGTGGCGCCCGACCACGCGCTGCAGCGCGTCGAGCTCGCGCGTGCATTGCGCGCCGCGCGTGGCCAGGAACGCGAGCACGAACGGCCCGCGCTCGCCCAGCTGGCACGAGTTGAGGATCCCGGGGCCGCGCACCTTGCAGGCCGGCGTGTTGCCCACGAGGTCGCCCTGGTTGGGCTTGCGCGCAACGTTGACCGGGGCGTCGAGCGGCCCCAGCGCCAGGGGCGCGGCGAACGGCGGCACCCTGGTGCCCGCCTTGAGGCCCGCCGACCCGACGTGCTGGCTGCGCAGCGTGTTCAGCGACACGTAGACGATCAGCGCGGCCGCCGCGAGCGCCAGGAACCACCCGTAGCGGCGCCCCACGCTCACCCTGTCGACGCGCGCTGCGCGCGCAGCCGCGGGCGCGCCAGCCGCACGCGCAGGCGGCGCTGCTCGGCGAGCACGAGCACGGCGGGCAGCACGACCATGACGCCCAGCAGCGCGACGGTGAGGTCGACGACGGTGACGAAGCCGAAGTCGCGCAGCATCTTGATGTCGGAGGCGATGAGCACCGCGAAGCCGGCGATCGCCGTCGTGCCCGACGCGAGCACGGCCGCGCCGGTGGAGCGGTAGGTGCGCTGCAGCGCCTCTGCCGGGTCGTGCCCGGCGCCGCGCTCGGCGCGGTAGCGCTCGGCCAGCAGGACGCTGAACTCCGTCGAGATCGCGATGACCAGCGCGCCGAGGACGACCGACATCGGGTTCAGCGGGATGCGCACCGCGAAGAGCACGAGCGCCGACCAGCCGGTCGCCAGCGCGATCGGCAACAGCGGCACGAGCGCGCGCTGCCACGCCCGGAACGCCGAGAGCAGGACGAGCGCCACCGCGGCCAGGCCGGCCACCAGCGTGGCCAGGCGCCGCCACGGCGACGAGACCGCGGCGTTGGCCTCGGCCGCGAGCACCGGCAGCCCGGCCAGCTCGGCGTCGATGCCGGCCGGCGGGTGCAGGCGCGCGCGCATCGCGTCGATGACCTGCTCCTGGCGATCCAGCGGCATCAGGCGGATGCCGAACGCGAGCGTGGCGGTGCGCCGGTCGCTCGTGATGACGCCCTGCGAGAAGTAGGCCGGCACCGCGTCGAGCAGGGCGTCGATCTGCTGGCGCGAGGCGCTCTGCCCGCCGCGGAAGAGGTCGGGCAGCGAGAAGGCCGGGCACAGCTCGGCCTTGCCGCAGCCGCGCTTGGAGGAGTAGCCGAAGCGCTTGAGCACCGCCGACTGGTAGCCGGTCATCCACTTGACGACGGCCGGATCGGTCACCCGCGCGCCCGACACGACGACGTCGATCTCGCCGCCGACGTCTGTCGAGCGCTGCAGCGCCTGCAGGTCGCGGATCGCGCCGTTCTGGGGCACGAGCTTGGTGAGGTCGGACTCCACGCGCGTCTGCGTCTCCAGCGCCCAGCCGGCGACGGCGATCACCAGCGCGGTCAGCAGCACGCGGCCCGGGTGCTCGGTGGCCAGGCGCAGCGCCCCGCGGCCGGCGGCGCTGCCGCGCCGGCGCGCGGCCATCGCCGCGCGGTTGGCGAAGAGCAGCTCGCCCGCGCCGCGGAAGGCGGGCGCGACGCGCTCGGACGCCGCGATCCTCAACGGCCTGCGGGCAACGCCGGCGAGCACCGCGACGCCGAGGGTCAGCGCGCAGCCCAGCGCCAGCGCGATCCCGGCGACGAGCAGCAGCCCGAAGCCGCGGACCATCGGCACGGGCGACAGTGCGAGCACGACGAAGCCGGCCGCGGTCGCGGCCGCCGCGGTGGCGACGGTCGGGGCGCCGCTGGCCGCCGTGCGCGCGACCGCCGTCTGGACGTCCGCGCCGGCCGCCTGCGCCTCCTGGACGCGCGACTGCAGCTGGATGGCGTAGTCGACGGCCAGGCCGATGAGCACGGGCAGCACGGCGATCGACGCCATCGTCAGCGACGCCCCGACGAGCGACAGCAGCCCGAAGGTCAGGCCCGCCGCCGCCAGCGCCACGACGAGCGGCAGCAGCCGCAGGCGCGCGCGGAAGACGAGCGCGAGCGTCAGCGCCATGACCGCCAGCGCGACGACGAGCAGCACGATCAGCGAGTGGCTGATCGACTTCGTGAGGTCGCTGACCACGACCGGCGCCCCGGTGACGACGTACGTGCCCTTGCCGTTGGGCAACCTCCACTCGGGCATCGCGACGGCCCGGCGGACGAGGTCGATGCCCCGGTCGCGCTCGCGCTCGCTGAGGTCGGGGCGAAAGCGCACCTGGATGAGCGCGCTGTTCTTGTTGGGGAAGATGTAGGCGAAGCGCTGCTTGGGGACGCCCGGGCCCTTGGTGTCGTCGAAGACGATCTGCGAGACGAACTGCGGGTCGTTGAGCTGCGGCGCCGACGAGATGCCGTACTTGAGCGCCAGCGCGATCACGTTCTTGGCGAACTCCGCGTAGACCAGCTGCTTGGCCTGCTCGCCGAGCCGCTTGACCTGCGCCGGGCTCTTGTGCTGGGCGCGGGCGAGCGCGCGCGCGGCTTTCGCCGCCCGCTCGGCCTGCGCGGCGCGCGCCGTCGACTCGGCGCTGAACTGGTCCTGGATCTGGCCGACGGCCTCGTTGAGGAACGTGCCGGGCCCGAAGACGACCTTGGCCGGCTTGCTGCGCGCCAGCTGCGCGCACGGCCCGTTCGCGCCGCCGGGCGGCGCCTGGCCCTTGGGCAGGTTGCCCGAGATGCAGCCCTCGAGGCCCTGGACGCGCAGGACGTCGGAGGTCAGCGTCAGCTGCGTCACCGGCTCGCGCACGAGGACGTAGACCGCCTCGTCGCCGAAGCGCTGGTGCAGCCGCTCGGTCGCGGCGAAGCTCGCGCTGCCGCGCCCGACCAGCGTGTCGGTCGCCGCCGTCGGCTCCAGCCGCAGCGCCAGCGCGCCGCCGGCGAGCGCCAGCAGCCCGACGACCAGCCCGACGACCAGCGGCCGCCGAGCGGCGGCCCCCATGACCGCCCGCAGCAGACCCGACAGCCTCATCGCGAGTCGGAGGGTACCCGCGAACCAGGATCAGCCGTGCTGGTTGGCTACGTCCCCTTCGAGATCTTCGCGTGGTGCGCGTCGCTGATGAGCCCGTCGGCGTTCATGACCCTGACCTCGACGTCGTCGCCCTCGACGCCGGCGGGGACGGTCACCGTGAGCCGGTTCGAGTCCGACGACTTGGCCGTGCTCGCGGTGTCGCCGAAGCTGGCTCACGCCCGCGAGCCTCTGCGCCCGACGCACCGTCGGTCAACCATGCGGGAGATTTGGGTGGGCGATTGCTCACCAAATCCGCGCAAAGACGGCTCGTCAGCGCAGCGCCGAGCGGGTGAAGGAGCGCACCGCGATCAGGACGAAGGCCGCGGCGAAGGCGACGACGATCGCGAGGCTCAGCCAGGCGTGCGCCGTCGTGCTGCCCGAGCCCCAGATGTCGTGCAGGCCGGTTCCGCGCGGATCGACGAGGCCGTAGCGCATCAGCGCCAGGGCGTGGGTCAGAGGCAGGACCTTCGCGAAGGCCGTCAGCGCGCCCGGCAGCGCGGCGATCGGGAACAGCGCCCCGCCGAAGAACCAGGGAAGGATCGCCACCACCGGCGTTGCGCCGATGTACTCCTCCTGGTTGGGGATGCGGCTGGCGAGCGTCTCGGCGACGCCGTACATCAGCACCGCGAAGGCGAGCGCCGCGGCGACGAACCACGCCACGCCCGCGGCGCTGACGTGGAAGTCCGCGCCGCGCAGCGCGGCGACGCCGACGAGCACGGCGACCTGCAGGGTGCACAGGCCAACGGCCACCGTCAGGTTGCCCAGGACGAGCAGCGCGCGCGGGACCGGCGCGGCGAGCAGCTCGCGCTGGGCGCCGCTGTCGCGATCGACGATGACGCTCAGCCCCGCGAAGGCGGCGGTCAGCGGCACGAGCAGGCCGACCGTGCCGACGGCGACGAACGCGGTGTAGTCGAACTGGCGCAGGCCGCCGAGCGCGGTCTTCAGCGCCGGCGCGATGACGACCGCGAAGAGGATCGGCGTGAGCATCGGGACGGCGATCTGGCGCGGGTTGCGCGCGGTCAGGGCGATGCGCCGGCGGGCGAGCGTGATCAGCGCGCCGGCCGTGCGCGCCCGGGGGCGCGCACGGAGTGTGAGCGGAGCGGGCTCCGCAGCGGAGGTGGCCATGGGAGAGGTCCTTTCGGATCGGTGGTTTCAGGCGGCGTCGGCCAGGCGGTTGCCGGTGAGGCGCAGGTAGACGTCGTCGAGGGTCGGCGTGCGGGTCGTGATCCCGGAGGCGCGCAGGTCGGCTTCGCCGATCGCGGCGATCGCCTGCGCTGCGCTGCGGTCGTGCAGCGGCACCGTGACGGTCGATCCGACGGTGAAGCTGTCGCCGTCGGCGATGCCGTGGGCGCGCAGCGATGCGACCGCCGCGGCCGCGTCGCCGTCGACGCGCATCTCGAGGATCTCGTCGCCGAGGCCGGCGAGCAGGGCGCCGGGGGCGTCGAGCGCGGCGATCTCGCCGTGGTGCATGATCGCGACTCGGTCGCACAGCCGCTGGGCCTCGTCGAGGTAGTGGGTCGTGAGCAGGACCGTCATGTCGTAGCGGGCGCGCAGGCCCGCGATGACGTCGAGCAGCTCGTGGCGGATCCGCGGGTCCAGGCCGACCGTCGGCTCGTCGAGGAAGAGCACGCGCGGCGCCGAGATCAGCGCGCGGGCGATCTCCAGGCGCCGGCGCTCGCCGCCGCTGTAGCTGCCGACCGGGCGATCGACCAGCTCGCCGAGGCCGAGCACGTCGATCAGCTCGGCGCCGCGCGCCTGCGCTTCGGTGCGCGCGACGCCCCACAGGCGCGCGTGCAGGTCGAGGCTGGCGCGGCCGGTCAGCGCGCGGTCGACGACCGGCTCCTGGAAGACCACGCTGCTCACGCGCCGGGCGGCCAGCGCCTCGCCGGCGACGTCGAAGCCGGCCAGGCGCGCGCTCCCGCCGGTCGGGGCGATGGTCGTGGTCAGCATGCCGACGGTCGTCGACTTGCCCGCGCCGTTGGGCCCGAGCAGGCCGAAGACCTCTCCCGGCGCGACCTCGAAGTCGACGGCCTTCACCGCCTCGACGCCGCCCGAGTAGGTCTTGGTGAGGCGGTCCACCTCGATCGCGTTCATCGCTGCTCCTTCGTCTCTTCGGTCGAGCGGCGGTCACATCGGCCGCGGCCCGTTCGTCACTGCTATGACGGACCCCGACGAGAGGATGTGACCGTGACCGAGGCCGGATGGCAGGAAGAGCAGTTCGAGCAGCATCGAGCGCACCTGCGCGCGGTCGCCTACCGCATGCTCGGCTCGCTGAGCGAGGCCGACGACGCGCTCCAGGAGGCCTGGCTACGCCTCAACCGCTCGGACACGGCCGCCGTCACCAACCTCGGCGGCTGGCTGACCACGGTCGTCGGCCGCGTCTGCCTGGACATGCTGCGCACGCGCCGGGCCCGGCGCGAGGACTACGTCGGCACCTGGCTGCCCGAGCCGATCGTCAGCGCCGACGACGGCGGCGATCCCGAGCAGCAGGCCCTGCTCGCCGACTCGGTCGGGCTCGCGCTGCTCGTCGTGCTCGAGACCCTCACTCCGGCCGAGCGCCTGGCCTTCGTCCTGCACGACATGTTCGGCGTGCCCTTCGACGAGGTCGCCCCGATCGTCGAGCGCTCGCCGGCCGCCGCCCGCCAGCTCGCGAGCCGCGCCCGGCGGCGCGTGCGCGGCGCGGCCCCGACCCCGGAGCCCGACCTCGATCGCCAGCGCGAGGTCGTCGCCGCGTTCCTCGCCGCCTCGCGCTCCGGGGACTTCGAGGCGCTGCTCGCCGTCCTCGATCCGGAGGTGGTCTTCCGGGTCGACGCCGGCGACAGCCCCCTCGCGCGGCCGCCGGTCAGTGGCGCGGTCGCCGTGGCGCGTCAGGTCCTCGAACGCGGCTCGCGCTTCGCCCCGCTCGGCCGGCCGGGCATCGTCAACGGCGCCGCCGGCGTGATCGTCGGGCCGGATCGCTGGCCGCGCGCCGTGGTCGGCTTCACCGTCGCGAGCGGCAGGATCCTCGCGATCGACCTGATCCTCGACCGCGAGAAGCTGCGCGGCCTGGCGATCGGGCGCTAGGCGGCCACTCTCCGCCCGCCGCTCCCGCTCCGCATGGCCAGGGCACTGAGCGGGTGGGCCTATCCGGTGGCGCCTGCGCTCGCGGAGCGGTCCCGGTGCGCGGTATCTGTGCACGCGCCCCACCAACTCAGCACAGTTCGCGAGGACGGCCGCGTCGGCCCGGCCGAAAGTGTCACGAAACCGCACGGCCCGCGCCGCTCGTGGACCCTCCGGCGATTGGGCCGCCCGCGGACGCGACGCGCGCGACGAGGCACGACGCCGCGGTGGCACCACCACAGCGGCTTCGCCCCCTCGGTGCCCTCGCCACGCGCAGCGGCTGCGGTGGACGGAGAGCGTGTCAGCGCGCCGCGACGCGCTCGCGCGGCTGCGACAGCCACGCGAGGCCGAGGCACAGCGCCGCGAGCGCCGGCGGGACGACGAGCTGGCCGCCGCCGTCGACCGGCCCGGCGACCGCGAGCGCGACGACCATCTCGATCGCGAGCGCCACCGCGACGCGGCGCACGGCGATGCCGGCCATCAGCAGCGCGGCCGCGCACAGCTCGAAGATCGCGACGACGATCGTCAGCACGCCGGCCGCCGGCAGGCCCCAGCGCTCGAAGTCGAGGACCGCCTGGTGGTGGTCGATGAGCTTGCTCGCGCCGGTCGCCACGAAGACGATGCCCAGCGCGAAGGTGAAGATCGTGCGCGCCAGCGGTGGCTGCGACCGGCCGGCCATCTCAGGCGACGTCCGCCATCGCTCGCGGGACCCGTGCGAGCAGCCAGTCGATCGAGCCCGACTCGCCGCAGACCTCCTCCCACCCGCGCACGCGCCGGTGCAGCTCGGCGAACGAGCGGAAGCGGCCGAGCACCTCGATGTGCCCGCCGCCGGCGGTGCCCTCGTGCTGCATCAGGTACAGCTCGCCCGTCGCCTCGACGTAGGCGGCGCGGAAGGTGGGCGCGAGCGGGCCGTCGCCGCGCCACCACAGTCCGACGTCGCGCTCGCGCGACGTGGCCCGGCGGCGGTCGGCGAGGTAGAAGGCTCCGAGTGAGGGATACGTAGGCATCGCCTCACCCATCATGCGGGACGGTCCGCGCGGGTCCAGTAGGGCCACCCGTACTCTCGCCCACCCGCACGCCCCCGAGTGCGCGTGCCGAGGTCACGGCACCAGCACGGTCTTGCCGACGGTCGCCCGCGTCTCGATCGCGACGTGCGCCGCGGCGGCCTGCGCGAGCCCGAAGCGCTGGCCCACGAGCGGTGTGAGCTGACCACGCGCCGCCGCGGCGAGCGCCCGCTCCTCGAGCTGACGCATGCCGCCGGGCCGCCGCAGGATACGCGGGCCGATCGCGGCCGAGACGGTCAGACCGCGTGCGAAGAGATCGCCTACCGTCAGCGGCGTGGGCTCGCCCGACGCGAAGCCGAAGAGGACCAGCCGGCCGCCCGGGCCGAGCAGCTCCAGGGCGTCGCGCCCGAGCCGGCCGCCGACGCCGTCGAGCGCGACCGTGACGTCGCGCCCGTCGAGGGCCTCGCGCACGCGCTCGCTCCAGTCCGCCTGCGCGTAGTCGATCGCGACGTCGGCGCCCAGGTCGCGGACGCGCGCGACCTTCGCCTCGCCGCCCGCGGCGCCGACCACCGTCGCGCCCGCGTTGCGCCCGGCCTGGACGAGCAGGCTGCCCAGGCCGCCGGCCGCCGCAGTGACGAGCACGACGTCGCCGGCCTGAAGCTGCGCGACCTCGAGGATCGCCATCGCCGTGCGCCCGGTCCCGATCATCGCAACCGCGGCGTCGTCGGCCAGGCCATCGGGGATCGCGTGCAGCGCATCGGCCTCGCGGACGGCCAGCTCGGCGTACCCGCCGCTGGCCGCCCCGAGGTGGGCGACCACGCGCCGCCCGAGCAGGCCCTCGTCGACGCCTGGCCCCAGCGCGTCGACGACCCCCGCCACCTCGCGGCCGGGGATCGCCGGCAGCGCGGGCAGCGGCAGCGCGCCCTGCGGGCGCCCCGAGCGGATGACCGTGTCGATGACGTGCAGGCCCGCGGCGGCGACGGCGATCCGCACCTGGCCGGGGCCGGGCACGGGGTCGTCGACCTCCTCGTAGCGCAGGTTCTCGGCCGGGCCGAAGGCGTGCAGGCGGATGGCGCGCATCGCCACCCACGCTACGTCCGCCGCGGTCCGGCCACCACGGGCAATTGGCCCTAGGACCTGGGGCCTACCGCGTCTTCGCCGTAGCGGTCCGCGCCAGCGCCCGCGCCGTCGGCCCCGTCGACGCGTTGACGTGCGGGTACTGCGTGACCTCGCCGCTGAACGGGAACTTGCCCTGCTGCTTGCACGCCGGCGCGGCCACGGCGCCGTTGCTCGTCGTGCCGAAGAAGAACTTCTGGATGTTGGTGGCCAGCGCGGGCGGGATCAGCGTGGTCGGGTCGATCGGCAGGCCGGGCTGCGGCTGGGTGACGAGCGTCGGCACCGGGCCCGACGCGCAGTGGCGCGTCTCGTAGGACAGCAGCCCGGCCGCGAGGTCCTTGAACGCGTCGGGGAAGAAGTACGGGTTGGGCCGGTTGGTGGCGATGCGGCGCGGATAGACGGCCAGGTTCTCCGGGTTGGCCGGGTTGCTCGTGCGCAGGTAGTGCACGTTCGTGTTGCCGACCTGCGTCGTGGCCTGGGTGGCCGCCACCACGTTGGCGAAGAACGCGCCGAGCTCGTCCTTGTAGTTGGACAGCCCCACGAGCGGCGGGTTGAGCTGGCGCAGCGGCGCGTCGACGTTGGCCAGCAGCGGGTGCAGCTCGTCGAGGAAGTCCTCGGTCGCCGGCAGGCCCTTCTTCGAGGCGTCGAAGAGCGGGTTGAGGTCCTGGAAGAGCCCCTTGAGGTCGGGGGCGAGCTTGGAGAGCTCGATCAGCGTCGGCGACAGCTCGCGCGCGGCCGGGCGCAGCTGGGTGACGAGCGGGTTGGTGTCGTGCGCGAACGTCGTCAGGCGCGCGACGGTCGTCTTCGACTCGGACTCGAACGTCGGCAGCGCGCGGAAGGTCTCCTCGAGCTCGCGGTTGCGCGCCGCGGTCGTGGCGAAGACGCGGTTGGAGTTGTCGATCAGCGAGCGCAGCTGGTCGTCGCGCTCGCTGAGCGCGTCGAAGACCTCGCCGGTGTCGCGCACGACGGACTGCACGTCGCCGTGCTGGGCGTTGAGGATCTTCAGCAGCGTCGTCGTGTCCTCTTCGAAGGGCGCGAGGTTGCCGATCGCGTCGGAGATGTCGCGCCCGCGCCCCTGCGAGGCCAGCGCGAGCTGCTGCATCCAGATGCGGAACGACTCGCGCGTCTTGGCGTCGAAGGCGCGGAAGATCTCGTCGAGCTCGACGGTCGGCGAGACGGCGGAGGCGGGCAGCCTGCCCCCCTCGGGGACGCCTCCGGTGCTCTTCGAGCCCGGCGTCAGCTCGACGTAGGTCTCGCCCAGCAGCGTCTTCTGGCGCAGGATCGCCTTCGTGTCCTTCGGGATCGGCGCGTACTGCGACTCGAGCTCGATCGTCGCGTCAGACGAGCCGGTCCCCTGGTCGGTCTGGATCTCCTTGACCTTGCCGACCGACACGCCAGAGATACGCACGTCGGCCTCCTGCGAGAGCTGGCCGGCCTCCTTGAAGGAGACCTCGAAGCGATAGCCCTTGGGCTGGAGCGGGATCGGGCCGCCGAAGGCCAGCCACAGGAACAGCAGCAGGCCGAAGCACGACAGGGCGAAGCCGACCATGACCAGGATGCGCCCGAGGCTCGGAGCCTGCTTCTGCACTAGCGGCCCCTCCCGTCGGCGCGCACCGCCGGCGCCACCGTGCTCGGCTGCTGCGTCGGCGCGGCGCCCGCCTGGCTGCTCGTCGGGCACACGCTGCTCTGCGGCGGCTCGTTGAGCAGCTGGCCGAGGGTGCCGAGCTGCGGGACCGCGGTGCGGAGCTGCTCGAGCACGGCGAGCGTCGAGCACGAGGCGAGCACGAGGCCGTGGCGGATCGGGCCGTGCGCGTCCTGCGTGGAGAAGACGGTGGCGCCCGCGTGGCTGGCCCACGACGCCCAGAACAGGTAGCCCTCCTCCTTGCCCGGCGGGTTGTAGGCCAGCTCGTTGAGCAGGCGGTTGAGGACCTTGAACGAGCTCGTCAGGTGCGGCGTGACGACCGCGAGGTCGCGCGCCGCCGGGCGCAGGGTCTTGACCACCGGCAGCGCGTCGCGCGCGAACGGCCGCAGGTGGTTCTGGATGATCGGCGTCGTCTGGTCCAGGAACGGGCGCGTCTGCACGAGCGAGGGCCCGAGCGCGCGGGCGCCGGGTCGCAGCGCGCCGAGCGTCGGCCCGAGCACCTTGCCCAGCTTGTCGACCTTGGCCAGCGCCGTGTTGGTCGCCTGCAGCGCGCCGGGCAGCTCCTGCAGCGTCTCGCGCAGCCGCACGTCCTGGTTCGCGAACGCGCGGAACACGCGGTTGGAGGAGTCGACCAGCGCGGCCAGGTCGTCGTCCTTGTCGCCCAGCGCCTGCGAGAGCAGGCGGAAGTTGTGGATCGAGCGGCGGATGTTGCGCTCGCGCTGCGCGAGCGCGCCGTTGACGCGGGCCAGGTAGCGGCCGGTGGGCTCGAAGCGCTTGAGGTCGGCCGACAGCGCCTTGCCCTGCCCGTCGAGGCCCTCGCCCGCCGCGCCGAGCAGCAGCTGCAGGTAGTCGCGCGTGTCGGCGTCCAGCGACGAGAGGATCTCGTCGAAGTTGACGTTGGGCAGCGTCTGGTTGATCGGGACCGTCCAGCCGTGCGGCGCCTCGCCGGCGGTCTGCGTGCCCGGGTCGAGCTCGATGACCATGTCGTTGAGGCCGGTCTTCGGGCGCAGCAGCGCGGTCGCGTTGCGGTAGATCGGCGTGTACTTGCGCCGGATCTTCATCGTGACGACGGCGCGGCCGTCCTTCAGGTCGACGTTCGTGATGTCGCCGACGTCGACGCCCGCCACCTGGACGGTCTGCCCCTGGCCCGGCGTCACCGACTGCGCCGTGGAGAACTGCGCCTTGTAGTCGACGAAGTCCGAGCCCACGACCGGGACCCACTTGGGCAGGTAGAAGCGCTGGTTGGAGAGGATGTAGCCGCCGACGAGCAGCGCGACCAGCACGAGGCCTATGACGAACGCGAAGTCCCGCAGGTGCTTGCGGATCGCGGTCGTCATCCGCCGCTCCCGTCAGGGGGCCCGACCGCCGCCCCGTTGAGGTTGGGCAGCGTGTTGGTGTAGCAGGGGACGTCGGGCCTGTAGGGCGGGCGCTTTCCGGGGAAGGCGGGGCGCGTGCCCAGCGGCTTGGCGACGGCGTTGGCGAAGGCCTTGTCGGCGGCGCCGCCGGGGCCGGCCAGCGAGACCGTCTGGTCGCCGCCCCCCGGCTGGAAGCGCACGTACATGCCGTTGCCGTCGAAGTTCTGGCCCTCGCCGGCCAGTCCGACCATCGTGTACCAGAACTCCTTGTAGTTCTCGACGCCGGTCGTGAACAGGCCGTCGTCGATCTTGACGTCGCCGGTCGGCAGCACGACGCGCGTCGCGCACTTGGAGGCCAGGTCGGCCTGCGGCAGCAGGTCGAGGCTCGCGTCGATGACCTTCGCCAGGTCGCGCGTAGCCGGGCTCAGCTCGCGCGCGACGCCCCGAAGCTCGTCGGGGCCGAGCAGCTTGCGCGTCTGGGCGATCCACGGGAACGACGCGTCGATGGTCGCGGGCGTCTCGCGGACTCCGGGCAGGATCTCGCGCGCGAACGCGCGCGTGTTGGGGAACGAGGCGTTGAGCGAGTCGAGCGCGGCGTCGGCGTTCTGCAGCGTCGGCCCGAGCTCGCGGATCGACGCGCGCAGGTTGGTGGCCTCCGAGGCGGTGGCGGCCACCGTGGTGTTGAAGTTCGTCACGAGGTCCTTGAGCTGGTCCTCGTTGCGGCCGAGCCCCTCGGTGGTGCGGTTGAGCCCGTCGATGAGGCCCGAGAGGTCGTGCTTCTGCACGCCCAGCAGCGCATCGGACACGATCGCCGTGCCCTTCAGCGAGCGCTCGCCGTAGCGGATCGCGTCGTTGAGCGACTCGCCGGCGCTCTCGCCGCGCGCGCTCGGGTCGGCGTCGCGGTCCTGCGCCTTGCTCGGCTTGTAGGTCAGCCCCTGGCCGAGGCCGTCGAGCGTCTTGCGCAGGCTGTCGCGCGTGTCGCTCTGCAGCGCGGTGAGCACCTGGTCGAGCTGCACCGGCGTCGCCGTCTGGGTCATCGGGATCGTGTCGCTGTCGTCGATCGTCGGCGCGCTGGGCGTGCCGGGCTGGACGTCGACGAAGAAGTTGCCTTCCAGGAAGATCCGCGGGCGGATCTTCATCGTGGCGTCCTTGTGGATCGGCAGGCCCTTCTTGTCGATCTCCATCGTCACGACGGCAGCGTCGGTCCCGGCCTTGCCCTCGATCTTGGTGACCTTGCCGACGTTCACACCGGCGATCCGCACCGGCGAGTTCGTGCGGATCGAGGTGGCCGACTCGAAGACCGCCTTGACCCGGAAGCCGTGGGTGAACGGCACGTGCTTGGTGAAGCCGAAGAAGCCGACGGCGACGAACACGAGCAGCGTGACCGCCCCGACCTTGAACGGGCTGGCGCCCGTGCGGTCCTTGCGCGGGACGCGCTCGGCGGGATCGGTGTTCGAGCGGCGACCGAGCATCACGACCCCGGCTTCGTCTTCTCGGTCTTGGTGCCCTGGTTGCCGGGCACGTTGCCGATGACCTGCCTGCCGACCAGGAAGTCCTCGTTGCCCGCCTCGCACTCCTTGGTCTGGCCCGGCGAGGCGGTGTTGGGATAGGGGTTCGAGTGCAGGTAGTTGTCCTGCTTGCCGGGCACGCCGCCGTTGGCAGGCGCCGACGACGGGCCGCCCTCGTTGTTGGGCCCCTCCGGCGTGGCGATGATCATGAACCGCTGGTTGGTCCCGTTGGCGTCGCCGACGCTCAGCAGGCTTCCAACGTTGCGGAACCACAGCGTCGCGTAGTTGCAGACCGTCTGGACGGGCGTCAGCTGCGCGAGGATCGGCGAGAGGATCGACGTCGTGCTCTGCAGGTCGCGCACGCCGAGCGTGACCAGCGGGTCCTCGGCGAAGCGCTGCAGCGCGGCGAAGGCCGGCTCGAGGCGCTTGTTGAAGGCGACCGAGCGCTCCAGTGTCGGCGTGCCGATCGTCAGCGCGTCGGCCAGCGGCACCGCCGCGGTCGACAGCGCGTGCACGCCCGGCCGCAGCTCGCGGAACAGCGCCTCGCTGTTGGCCAGGAACGGCCGCTGCTGCGGGAAGTCCTTGATCGCCTCGTCGAGCGCCGGCGGCCCGCCGGTGATCGAGTCCTGCAGGAACGGCCGCGACACGTTGGCCAGCGCGCGGAACGTCGTGTCGAGGTTGCCGAACAGCTCGGCCTGTGTGACCGCCGACGGCGCGACGATGCGCGCGGTGCGCCCAAGCGCCCGGATGAAGCGCGCGGCCCGCGTCCGCGGGTCGGACAGGTTCTGCATGACCGGCGTGAGGGTGACCAGCAGCGGGTTGAGCTCCTCGACGGCGCGGTTGAGGTCCTCGCCGCGGCCGGCGAGGCCGTTGCCGAACTCGATGAGGTTGCTCTGCGACGCCGCCCGTGTCTTGTCGTCGAAGGTGTTGAGCACCTCGTCGATCTCGACCGGCTCGGGGCGCGCGTTGCGCAGCGGGATCGTCGCGCCGTCCTCGAAGCCGTCGCTCGAGGTGCCCTTCGTGATCTGGACGTACTTCAGGCCGAGCGCCGAGCGCGGGCGGATGATCACGGTCGAGTCGACGGGCAGCGGCTTGACGGTGGTCTCGAGCTTCAGCGTGAGGACCGCGGTGACCGCGCCGTTGGCGTGCTGCTTGGGCACGATGTCGGTGACCGCGCCGACGCGCGTGCCGCCGATGCGCACGTCGTTGCCCTTGACGAGCTGGGCCGCGTTGGGGATCTCGGTCTTGAGCTGGTAGGTCGGCACGAACGGCAGGCCCGAGTTGGCGTTGTAGGCCAGGAAGACGGCGACGATGACCACGAGCGTGGTCGCCGCGCCGATGAGCACGGGGTTGGCGGCGATCGAGGCCGAGCCGCGGCGGCGCATCAGCCGTCGCTCCCGAGGAGGTAGTCGAGCAGGGACTGCTGCGCGTCGCTGCGCTGCGTGTCGCTCTGCGCCGGCTGCTGCGGCTGGCTCTGCTGCTGCGCGGGCTGTTGCTGTGCGACCGGCGCGGACGTGCTCGCCTGCTCGGCGCCGAGGTCGAGCTTCTTGCCGTGGAAGAACGCGTCGAGCTCGCGCAGCGAGTCCGAGCGGCGGGTGTCGGCGTAGGCCGGCGTGGTCGCGGCGCGCGTGCTCGCGGCCCGCGAGCTGGCGTCGCCGCTGGAGAACTTCGACAGGCAGTCGGGCAGCGGCGAGATCGCGTACTGCGAGCAGGCGTTGAGGATCAAGCCGGCGCGCAGGTAGTGGCCGAACGAGTCGTAGCCGTTGATCGCGGACACCTGGTAGAAGAGGTAGTCCATCAGCCGCTCGATCCCGCCGGTGTCCTTCAGCGAGGTCAGCAGCGCGTCGAGGTTCTGCGACACCGGCTTGGCGCTCGCCGCGAGCTTGCCGGTGTCGGCGATGATCGGCTGGCTCTTGACCAGAGCGGGGCGCCCGACGTCGGCGGCGTCGCCCAGCGACTGGAAGGCCGGGATGCCGGCCTGCGAGAACGGGCCGAGCTCCTTGATGAAGCGATTGATCGCCGGCGCCTGCCTGCCGAGGTCGGTCAGCACCGGCGTCATCTGGTCGGCAAGGCCGCCGAGGCGCTGCGCGGTCGGCTTGAGCTCGCGCAGGAACGCCGGCAGCTTGGCGATGTTCTCCTCCAGGGCGGAGGAGCGCTCGGCCGTCGCCTGCGAGACGGTGTTGGCCTGGGTGACGAAGTCGGCGACCTGAGCGCGGCTGCGCGCCAGCGGCGCGAGGATCGTGTCGCTGTCGCGCGCCAGGTTGGCGAGCGTGCGGTTCTGCACGGCCAGGATCGCGAGGACCTTGTCGGTCTCCTTCAGCGCCGGGTCGGCGTTGGTGATCGCCTGGCGCAGGTCGCGGCCGCGCCCGGCCAGCCCGGTGCCGAGCTCGTTGAGGATGATCGCCAGCCGCTCGCGGTAGGGCAGGCGCAGCGTGTTGTTGAGCAGGTCGAGGTCGACGGGCTTGGAGGTGCGCGTGACGGGCAGCAGGTGCTGGCCCTTGCCCGGCCCGCTCTTGATCTCCGGCAGCGCCGGCGGCTTCTGCGCGTTCTCGGGCCGCGGCTGGGTCGGCGTGCACTCGACGAACTTCTCGCCGATCAGCGACTGCGGGCGGATCGTGCACTCGGCGTCCGCGCGGAAGTCGTCGAAGCCCGCGCGATCGATGCGCAGCACGACCGCCGCCTTGTGGTCGGGCGTGACGTCGAGCGACTCGACCTTGCCGACCTTGACGCCGGCGATCTTGACGTCCTCGCCCGGGATGACCGAGAAGGCGTTCATGAAGATCGCGCGCACCCGGTAGGCGCCGCCGTCGCCCGCGCCCGTGCCGAAGACGACCAGCGCGCAGGCGGCGACGAGCACGCAGGCGATGGCGAGGACGCGCTTCACGGGCCGGGGAGCACGAGGCTCGGGTCGCAGTCCAGGGAGCCGTCGGAGTCGCGGAACGGCGCGGAGTTGTCGGGCGGTACCTGCGAGGCGGTGCCCGGGCAGCGCCTGATGGCGCCGCTCTGCAGCCCGGCCAGGCGCTGGCTGGGCGGGATCGGCGTCAGCAGGGCGCCGGCCGGGTTGTCGGTGAACTGGTAGGCGTTGAAGATCGGCTGGATCCGCGCGAAGTGGCCGTTGGCGTCGTAGTTGGCCGAGCCCGCGCCGAAGTCGCGCAGCCAGCCGATGAAGTCCGGCGTGTAGGGCCGGATGAACTTGATGACCGGCGTGGCCTTCTGCAGGGCCTCGATCGAGTGCGCGAACGACGGCTTGGCGGCGCGCTCGAGCGCCGGCGCCTGCTTCAGCAGGTCGGTGAGGTCGTTGCCCTTGCCCGAGCGGTTGACCAGCGTGCGCAGGTCGGCGATCGTCGGGCGGGCGTCGTGGACGAGCGGGCGCAGCTCGCGCAGGAAGCGCGCCAGGTCCTTCGTCGCCGGCTTGGACGCGGCGACGAGGACGTCGAGGTCGTCGAGCGTGGCGCGCAGGTTGACGAACGTCGTGTTCGCCTTGCGCAGCGTCCCGGGCAGCAGCCCCAGCGCCTGGTTGAGCGAGACGTTCTCGTCGCCGATCGCGGCGGCCGTCGTGTTGGCGTTGGAGACGAGGTTGGCCAGGTCCCCGCGCCGCTGGGCCAGCGCGCCGACCGTCCGCGACGCGTTGCGCAGGAAGGCGTTGAGCGTCTGCTGGTTCGAGACCAGCTCGTTGACGAGCCGCCGCGAGGCGCTGATCGCCGGGTTGAAGTACCTGGTCGCGGCGTTGGCCTCGATGCCGCGCCCGTCGTACCACGCCGCGCTGCCCTGGATGACCTGCTGCAGCGACGCGCGCGTCTTGGGGTCGAGCGTGTTGAAGAGCTGGTCGAGGTCGACGATCGAGGTCGTCTTGTCGGCCTGCAGCGTCGCGCCGTCGGGCAGCTTGGCGTTCGAGTTCGGGCCCGGGGCGAGCGCGATGTAGCGGTTGGCGATGCCCGACAGCGAGGTCGCGCGGACGATGGCCGTCGTGCCCTCGTGCAACGGCGCGTAGCCGTCGGAGACCTCGATCGTGATCTCGGCCTGGTTGTCGTCGGTCAGGGTGATCTTGCGCACCGAGCCGATGCGCCGGCCGCCGACCTGCACGTCGTCGTCCTTGACGAGCTGGCCCGCGTTCTGGAAGCGAAGCTTGTAGGTGGTGCCGCCGTCGCCGCGCAGCAGGATCACGGCGACGACGACGATCGCGACGGCGAGCGCGCCGAGCGCGACGCCACGCGTCGCGTTCACGCGCTGGCCTTCCGGATCACGATGGCGTCGGGTCGGGCGATGAGAGGTGAGTGGGTGGGTTTCCGGTGCTTTAGGCGCAGGCATCCTGCCTACGCCGTGTTAGCGGCGTGTTGAGAGCTACTCCATGCCCAGCGGCCCCTGTGACTCGCCCGACAGGAACTGGCGTACGAAGGCGTTGTCGGAGTTGAACAGCTCCTCCGCCGGCCCGGACTCCACGATGCGCCCCTTCCACAGCACCGAGATGTGCTCGGCGACGCGGCGCGCGCTCATGATGTCGTGCGTGATGACGACGTAGGCGCCGCCGTTCTCCTCGTGGATCTCCTGGATGAGCTCGCACAGCAGCGCGGTGCGGACGGGGTCCAGGCCCGAGTCGGGCTCGTCGAAGAGCACGATGTCGGGGTCGAGGACGAGCGCGCGGGCGAAGCCGGCGCGCTTGCGCATCCCGCCCGACAGCTCGTTGGGCATCTTGTCGCCGGAGTCGGCCAGGCCGACCTCGGTCAGGCGCCGGTGGACGATGTCGAGGATCTCGTCCTCGCCCTTGTCGGTGTGCTGGCGCAGCGGGAAGGCGACGTTGTCGAGCAGGTTCATCGAGCCGAACAGCGCGCCGTCCTGGAACAGCACCCCGAACTTCTTGCGCATCTCGAACAGCTCGTCGTCGGTCATGTTCGGGACCGACTCGCCGTGGACGAGGACGTCGCCCTCGTCGGGGTACAGCAGGCCGACCATGTGCTTGATGCACACCGACTTGCCGGTGCCCGAGGGCCCGAGGATCATCGAGATCTTCCCCTCGGGGATCCCCATGTTCAGGCCGCGCAGGATCTTGTTGCGCCCGAAGGCCTTGTGGACGTCGACGAACTCGACGGCGTCGGGGACGCCGGTCGGGCGGTTCAGGCCGGTGTGCCAGCGGAACTCGTCGTCCGAGCGCTGGGGCTCGTTGACCACCGACACGCGGCCGGTCTCGGCGGTGGCGCGGCGCTCCTGCTCGTCGCGCGCGAGGTCATCCTCGTGCAGCGGCTCCTCGGGGTGGTCTTCGGCGCTCCGTCGCTCGTCTTCCATGCTCATCCTCCGATCGGGGCCCTCGGGTTGGCGCCCCAGAACAGCTGCGTGCCGAGCATCCCGATGAGGTGCACGAGCACGATGTTCAGCACCATCGACTTCGCGGTCGCCGTGCCCACCCCGACGGGGCCGCCGCTTGCGGTGTAGCCGTAGTAGCACCCGACGAGCACGATGGCCGTGGCCATGAACATGCCCTTCAGCACGCTGAATAAGAGGTCGGGCGGGTTCTGGAACATCCAGAAGATCAGGAAGAAGCCGCCGCTGGACACCTCGCCGATCTGCTGCACGACTGCCAGGTAGCTGGCGAAGAAGCCGGCGCCGACGGCGGCGATGTACATGAACGGCAGCACCATCCACGCGGCCAGCAGGCGCGTGGCGCAGAGGAACAGCAGCGAGTCGATGCCCATGACCTCGAGCGCGTCGATCTCGTCGGAGATCCGCATCGAGCCGAGCTCGGCCACGATGCCGGTCCCCACCTTCGCGGCCATCATGTAGCCGAAGGCGTAGGGGACGAGCTCGCGCAGGTCGCACCACGCGCTGAAGACGCCCGCGTAGGCGGGGGCGCCGACCGAGCGGTTGAAGTAGGCGCCCTCGATCCCGCACTGCAGGCCGATGATGAAGACCAGGCCCCAGATGACGAGCGTCGACGAGAGGATCAGGATGCCCGCCTGGCGCAGCGCCTCGCCGAAGAAGCGGAACACGCGCAGGCCGTAGACCTGGCCGAGCACGCGCAGGCAGAACTTCGAGATCTCGCCGAAGTTGGCGATCCAGTCGCGCGGGATGGCGAACCAGCCGGGCATCAGCGGATGACGGTGATCTCCGGGTGCGTCGCCAGCAGCGTCTGGGTGAAGACGTAGTTGAACGCGAAGACGCCGAGGAAGGCGATGACCACCGCCTGGTTGACGGCTCTGCCCACGCCTTCGGCGCCACCGGACGCGGTCATGCCCTTGTAGCAGCAGACGATCGCGATGATCGCGCCGAACAGGGTGCACTTCAGGACCGACCCCCAGAGGTCCGTCACGCTCGCGTTCGTGAAGAAGGTCGCCCAGAACGGGCCCAGCGGCGCGCCGTTGACCAGCGTGGCGATGACGCCGCCGAAGATGCCGAAGAGCAGGGCGTACACGTCGAAGAGCCCGGTCACCAGCATCAGGGCCAGGAAGCGCGGCACGACGAGGTTCTTCACCGGGTCGACGCCGAGCACCTGCAGCGCGTCGAGCTCCTCGCGGATCTTGCGCGCGCCGAGGTCCGCGGTGATCGCCGTGCCGGCGACACCCGCGAGCACGATCGCGTCCACGAACGGGGCGAACTCGCGGATCGAGGCGAGCACGAAGAAGCCGCCGAGCCGGTCGATGGCGCCGAACAGGACCAGGAAGTTCGCGGCCTGCAGCCCCGGCGCGCCGTAGCCGAACGCGACGGTCGACACCAGCAGCGGGAACCAGCACAGCCGCAGCGCGAAGAGGAACTGGCTGACGAACTCACCGCCGTAGGGGTACGGCGGTCTCAGGGCAGACACGATCGTCTTCCCGGTCAGGATCATCATGTCCCCGACCTCTTCGAGCAGGTTCTTCGTAGGAAGAAATGCTCGGTCGGCGACGCTTCGGACCATCGTCAACCTTCTTGTAGGAACCCACAGGCGACGCACCTCCTCCGGGCGCCGCACTCGGGCACTCTAAGCAAAGGACTGGATCGCTGACAAACCGGAACCGTCGCGTTCAGTGAAGCGGCGTGGGCGCCGAGAACCCTGTGGTACGTTCCGGCCGCCGTGGTGGGGTACAGCAAGCCTGCGTGCCGTTTCGTCCTGCCCTGCGCGATGGTCGCGGCGATGGCTGTCGCCGGCTGCGGCGGCGGCGAGCGCCAGGATGCGAACGAGCCGTCGGGCAGCTTCCGCGTCGACGTCGTGCGCGCCTCGTTCCCCACCAAGCAACGCCTGGCCAAGCCCGAGCGCTTCGTGATCGCCGTGCGCAACAGCGGCGCGAAGGCGGTGCCCAACCTCGCCGTGACCGTCAGCTCGTTCGCCTCGCGCTCCGAGCAGGCCGGCCTCGCGGACGCCGACCGCGCCGTCTGGATCATCGACGACGGCCCGCGCGGTGGCGACACCGCCTACACGAACACGTGGGCGCTCGGCCGCCTGGCGCCCGGCCAGACGCGCCGCTTCGTCTGGCGCGTGACCGCCGTGCAGCCCGGCACGCACACCGTCAAATGGCAGGTCGCGGCGGGCCTGAACGGCAAGGCCAAGGCGACGCTGGCCGACAACCGCGCCCCCGCGGGCTCGTTCACCGTCGACGTCTCGGCCAAGCCGTCGCAGTCACACGTCGACCCGGAGACCGGGAAAGTCGTGCGCGACGGCGAATAACGCCTGCAAGCGCGCCATCCACCGCCCCCACTCGGGCGACAGTCTGCTTCACTGCAAACGACCCCTAGAACCGGAGGGATCCCTTTGCGCGAGCGCTTCGACGCGGGTACCGGGCTCGTCGCCATCGGTGCCGTGCTGCTGCTGGTGAGCCTGTTCATCGACTGGTACAAGCCGGGTGGCGACGCCTGGGCGGTCTTCGAGACGCTCGACCTCGCGCTCGCGGCCGCCGCGATCTGCGGGCTGATGGCGGTCGCGCCGCGGTTCGGCACGGGCGGCCTCGGCCGCGCCCTGCCGCTGATCACCGCCGCGGCGCTCGCGACGGTCATCGTCCAGTTGCTCGACCCGCCGCCCGCCGCGCGCGAGGCCGACATCGCCACCGGCGGCTGGCTGGCGCTGGCCGCGACGGCGATCATGGCCGGCGGCGCGCTGCTCGGCGCCGCGAGCATCTCGGTCACCGTCGACGTGCGCGGCCGCGAGCGGCGCCGGCGCACCGCCGCGATCGACGCCCGCGAGGGCGCCGCCGAGGCGGCGGAGGCCCCGGTCGACGACGAGCCGGCGCGACCCGGCCGGCGCTTCGCGCGCCGCGAGGAGTCCCTGCTCGAGCCGCGTGAGCCCGTCGTGGAGCAGGCCGCCGACGATCCCGAGCGCACCCAGGCCCTCGACCCCGTCGATCCGGAGCCGTGAGCGCGGTCGCCAGCGGCTTGAGCTTCGAGGTGCTGCGCTTCGCGGCAGCGCCGGTGAGCGCCGAGGTCGTCCTGCTCGAGGTCGAGGGCCGCTTCCGCGCCGATCCGCGGCGGCGGCTCGGCGTCCCGCGCCTGGTCGTCGAGCAGGCCGAGCGCTCGCGCGAGCTCGCGCCGGCGGCCGCCGACGAGGCCGTCGCCGCGCCCGACGGCATCGAATGGCGCGCGAGCTACGCGGTCGCGCTCAGCCTGCTCGAGGACGGCGACTTCTCGCTCGCCGTCGGGCGCGAGCTGCTCGTCGGGCTGCCCGCGCCCGATCTCGGCGACGGCTCGGACGATCGCGAGGTCCGCCTGGCCCGCGAGGCCAACGCCCTGCGGCGTACCGCCGACGAGGCGCGCGCGGCGGCCGCCGCCGCGCTGGCCTCCGCCGGCACCGAGCGCCAGGCGCGCGAGGCGGCCGAGGCCGAGATGGCCGAGGCGCGCATGGCCCGCGACGACCACGCCCGCCGCGCGGCCTCGCTCGACGAGGACCTGGCCCAGCTGCGGCGCGATCACGCCGCCGAGCTGGTCCGCCGCGACGAGGAGCGCGAGGCCGCACTCGCCGGGCGCGACGCCGAGGCCGCGCAGGCCGCCGAGGAGCGCGCGCTGGTCCTCGAGGCCGAGATCGCCGAGGCGCGGCGCGCCCTTCGCAACGCCCGCGCCGACGCCGAGTCGATGCAGCGCGACCTCGAGCGCGAGCGCGAGCGCGCCGAGGCCGCCGAGGCGGCCCTCCCCCGCGGCCGCGTGACCGAGCTCGACGGCGAGCCCGTCGAGGGCGAGCCGCTCGACGACCGGCCGACGACGCGCATCGACGCCGACGAGGAGGTCGCCGCGGCTGCCGCCGCCCCGACCGAGGTGGCGGTGCCGCGCAGCGAGGAGATCACCGACATCGCCACGCTCGAGCCGGCCGAGCAGACCGAGGCCTTCGATCCGCCCGCGCCGCCCGAGCCCGATCCCGGCGAGTCGGTGCGCGTCATCGGCGCGCGCCGCCCGCGCCGCACCGGCGAGGGCAAGCCCGCCGAGCCGGCGCCCGGCACGGCGGCGATCGGCGCGCGCCACATCGAGGCCGGGCAGACGCACCGCAGCGCGATGGAGGCGTGGGTCACGCGCGTGCTGGCCTTCGCCGCGCTGAGCGTCGTGATCGTGGCGCTGCTGCTCGTGCTCAAGCCGTTCTAGGGCTCCCGAAGCCTGCCGCGCGGCCTCGACGGCGCCTCGCGGCCTGAGGCAGTGAGGGTGGGTGGGCGCCTGCCTGCGCGGTGCTGCGCAAACCGCGCGCGTCTCGCAACGCTTGGGCGCCGCGGGAGAACGAACGACGAGTTCTGCCCGCATGGCGGGCATTTCTCGTCGTTCGTTGCAAGTCGGCCCGCGCCCGCGGACTCTCCCGGCCCAGCAGACGCAACCTCCGAACGCACGCACCCTCACTGCCCCTCGCCGCGCGGCGCAGCAAGCGCACCGCGGACGCCGGGTGGCATCGCGCAGCATCGTTACGCGGCCTACCGTTCGTAGCTACTTCGGCAGCCGCGGCGCGATGATGCGGTAGGCCTTCAGGCCGAGGCCCAGGCGCTCGCGGTCCTCGGAGAGCATCGGGTCGAGGCTCGTGAGCTCCTTCACGCGCTCCAGGCGGTACGCGACGGTGTGGCGGTGGGCGTAGATCGCCGCCGCGGTCGCGTTCATGTTGCAGTTCTGCTCGAGGTAGGCCTCGAGCGTGCCGACGAGGTCGGTGCGGTACTGGTCGTCGTAGCGGACGATCGGCGCCACGGTGTCCTCGTAGAACGAGCGCACCTCCTCGGGGTGGGAGGCGAGCACGCGGAAGAGCAGGCGGTAGGTACCGGTCCCGATGTCCTGGGCGATCGGCGCGTCGGATTGGCGCAGGACGTCGAGCACGAGCTCGGCCTCCTGGATCGCCCGGCCGAACTCGGCCGGGTCGGCGTAGAAGCTCGACAGCCCGACGGTTCCGTGCTGGCGCAGCCGTTCGGCCAGCCGCCGCGCGCGCTCGAGCGTGCGCTCGGGCGCGTCGTCGCCGCCGACCGCGGGCAGCAGCGCGTAGACGCGGCCGTCCATGTGCTGGGCCAGCGCGCCCGGATGGTCCTCGGCGATCGTCGCCACGACGTGGCGTGGCCGATCGGTCGTCAGCTCGGCGCAGAGCACCACGGCGCCGCGCGAGAGGTCGCAGCCCAGCCGGCCGGCGCGGCGCACGATGTCGCGCGGCTCGAGCTCGGGCCGCGAGCGCAGGTCCTCCAGGAACGAGCCGCGGAGGTTCTGCTCGACCTCCTCCTTGGCCTCCTCGACGGCCACCTCGGTCAGCGAGGCGACGGCCGCCAGGTGCAGGAACTCGCCCGCCTCGGGCACGGGCTGGGTGGGGCCGGTCAGCATGAGGACCGCGCCGACGATGTCGTCGCCGGACATGATCGGCACCTCGGCCGCGATCGCCGGCGGCACCTGCGCCGGGCGGTCCTTGACGCGGTCGGCGACGTAGCGCCGCAGGACCCCGAGCTCCTCCTCGGAGACCTCCGGCGCCACCGCGACGGCACCCAGGCGCGGGATCACGATCGCGACCGCCGCGCCGGCCGCGTCCGCGGCCAGCGCCGCCACCCGGTCCAGGCCGTCGCCGCCCAGGACGGCGTCGACCATCTCCAGGTGCACGGCGCGCAGCCGCTCGACGAGCCCTCCGCCGCGCGGGACGGCGGGGTCTCTCTCGGATCCCGCCGCCCCTGGCACGCGACTCACTGTCTCCCTAGGTCGTGGCGGCGGCAGCGTCCGGGTGGGCCTGGAGGACCTCCTCGCCGGACTCACCGGTCCTGACGCGGTAGCTCTCCTCCACCGGGAGCACGAACACCTTGCCGTCGCCGACGGCGCCGGTCCGCGCGTGCTTGAGGATCGTGTCCACGATCGTCTGCACGTCGCGGTCGGCGACGACGCACTCGAGCTTGACCTTCGGCCGCAGGTAGTTGGTCAGCTCCGCCCCGCGGTAGCGCTCGGTGATCCCCTTCTGCCTGCCGGACCCCTTCACCTCGCTGATGCTCAGCGAAGGGAAGCCCAGGCTGAGCAGCTCCATGCGGATCGGCTCGAACGCCTCGTGGCGGATGAATGCCTCGACCTTTTTCACGCCGGCACCTCCTGACTGGTCGCCATCGCAGGCGTGGCCGCTGGCACGGCCACGTGCGGAGCCGCACCGTAGCCCACCAGCTCGGGGATCGGGATGAACTGCTCCGGATACCCGTACATGCCGTGCTCGGAGATGTCCAGGCCGGCGTCTTCCTCTTCCTCGGTCACGCGCAGCCCGTAGGTCTTCTTGATGACCCAGAACGTCGCGTAGCTGCACGCGAAGACGAAGGCGAACACCGTCACGACTCCGAGGGCCTGCCGGCCGAGCTGCTCGAAGGAGCCGTTGTATACGAGGCCGCCCTTGCCCACCGCGTTGAAGGCGGCGAGCTTCGGATCGGTGAAGATGCCGCAGGCGAGCGTGCCCCAGATGCCGGCGAGGCCGTGCGCGGAGAGCGCGCCGACCGGATCGTCGATCACCTTGTCGATTGCGTACACGCCGAATACGACGATCACGCCGGCGACGAAGCCGATGACCACAGCGGCCCACGGCTCGACGTAGCCCGACGGAGCGGTGATGGCGACGAGCGCGGCGATGGCGCCGTTGCCGGCCATGCCGATGTCGATGGTCTTGGACTTCCAGTAGTTCGTGGCGATCGCGCCGAGCACGCCCGCGCACGCGGCCATCTGGGTGACGAGGAGGACCTCGGTGAAGCGGCCGTCGAGCGCGTTGAGCGTCGAACCCGGGTTGAATCCGAACCAGCCGAGCCACAGGATCAGCACACCCAGGCCGAACAGCGGCATGTTGTGCCCGGGGATGGCCCGCGGCTTGCCCTTGGCGTCGTACTTGCCCTTGCGTGCGCCGAGCAGCAGCACCGCCGCCAGCGCGCCGACCGCGCCGATCAGGTGCACCGCGGTCGAGCCGGCGAAGTCCTGCATGCCGACGTTGACCTGCAGCCAGCCGCCGCCGTACACCCAGCCCGAGGCGATCGGGAAGATGAGCGCCGCGAAGACGATCGAGTACAGGATGTAGACGCCGAACTTGATGCGCTCGAGCGTCGTGCCCCACACGATCGCCAGCGACACCGCGCAGAAGACGAACTGGAACCACCACTTCGCCTCGACCGTGGCATCGGACAGGCCCATGATCGGGAAGGCCTTGGCCGGATCGCCGAAGTCGCGCAGGAAGAACCCATGCGACCCGATGACGTGGCCGAGGTCGCCGCCGAAGGCGAACGCGAACCCGACGGCCCAGTACATGATGGCCGCGATCGAGAAGTTCGTCAGGATCTTGGCGACGACGGTGCCGGCGTTCTTGCCGCGCGAGAAGCCGATCTCCAGGAAGGCGAATCCCGCCTGCATGAACATCACCAGGCAGGCGGCGACGACCACCCAGATCGAGTTGATGCCGACGGAGTCGGGCAGGACGCCGTTGCCGGCCGCATCGAAGGTGTCTGCCAGACCCGTCGCCGGCAAGACCAGCAGGGCCAACAGGCCCAAGATCACGGCACGGGTCATCGAGGTACGTCTCATCGGTCCTCCTGGGTTGAGTGCGCCCCGCAGTCTGCGCCGCGACCGCAAGGGCGTCTTTCGCCCGATGTCGAAAGATCCGCGGACCACTTTCTCCATCCGGTCGAACGCCCCTGGGCGCCCCGTCCAGTAGGGCGAACCGCGCGCGCCGATTCTTCTACGCGTGGATAAGGTGCAGCTGCCGCCACACACCTAGGCTGATCCTGCGTACTTACGTGCGCGATCAAGAGCCCACATCAGGAGGACCCGACAGGCCCATGGCACGTACCCGCCAGACGAACGTCACCGCGGCGCAGTGGAGCGCCAACGGCGCAGCCCTCGGCGCGCCCGACCTCACCGAGCCCGGCAGCTACCCCTTCGGAGCGAACGTCTTCTCGGTCGCCGTCCAGAAGGAGCGCCTGCCCAAGGAGGTCTTCAAGCAGCTCCAGGCGACGCTGCAGCGCGGCGAGGCGCTCGATCCGTCGCTGGCCGATGCCGTGGCCAAGGAGATGCGCGAGTGGGCCATGGAGCGTGGGGCGACGCACTTCACGCACTGGTTCCAGCCGCTGACCAACTCGACGGCCGAGAAGCACGACTCGTTCTACGAGCCCGCGGGCGACGGCACCGCGCTCGCCGGGTTCTCCGGCAAGGAGCTCATCCAGGGCGAGCCCGACGCCTCCTCGTTCCCGACCGGCGGCGTGCGCGCCACGTTCGAGGCGCGCGGCTACACCGCGTGGGACCCGACGTCGCCGGCCTTCATCATCGAGAACCCCAACGGCGCGCTGCTGTGCATCCCGACGGCGTTCGCGTCGTGGACCGGCGAGGCCCTGGACCACAAGATCCCGCTGCTGCGCTCGATGGACGCGCTGTCGACGTCGGCCATCCGCGCGCTGAAGCTGCTGGGCGACGGCGAGGCGCGGCGCGTCTTCACGACGGTCGGGCCCGAGCAGGAGTACTTCCTCATCGACGAGCAGTACTACTTCGAGCGCCCGGACCTCTACACGACCGGCCGCACGCTCTTCGGGGCCAAGCCGCCCAAGGGCCACGAGCTCGACGACCACTACTTCGGCTCGATCCCCGAGCGGATCCTGGCCTGCATGCTCGAGACCGAGCGCGAGCTGGCCAAGCTCGGCGTGCCGACCAAGACGCGCCACAACGAGGTCGCGCCCAACCAGTACGAGATCGCGCCGATCTTCGAGAACTCCAACGTCGGCGCCGATCACCAGCAGCTGACGATGCAGATCATGCAGAACGTGGCCCGCCGCTACGGGCTGGTCTGCCTGCTGCACGAGAAGCCCTACGCCGGCGTCAACGGCTCGGGCAAGCACAACAACTGGTCGATGGGCACCGACACGGGCCTGAACCTGCTCGAGCCCGGTGACACGCCGCACGAGAACATCTCGTTCCTGTTCTTCTGCGCGGCGGTCATCGCGGCGGTCAACAAGCACCAGGCCCTGCTGCGCGCAAGCGTGGCGGGGATCGGCCAGGACCACCGCCTCGGCGCCAACGAGGCGCCGCCGGCCATCATCTCGATCTTCCTCGGCGCCGAGCTGCGCAAGATCTTCGAGACGATCGAGGCCGGCGAGGGCGATCCGGCGACGCCGGGCTCGTTCCTCGGGCTGGGCACGCCCGTGCTGCCCCACCTGCCGATGCACGGCGGCGACCGCAACCGGACCTCGCCGTTCGCCTTCACCGGCAACAAGTTCGAGTTCCGCGCGCTGGGCTCCAGCCAGTCGCTGGCGCTGCCCAACACGGTGCTCAACACGATCGTCGGCGAGGGGATCGACCAGCTCTCCGACAAGCTCGAGGCCAAGGTCAGCGGCGGCGCGGACGTGGACTCCGCCGTCGTCGAGATCGTGCGCGAGACCTACGCGGCCAACAAGCAGGTGTGCTTCGACGGCGACAACTACTCCGAGTCCTGGCACAAGGAGGCCGAGGAGCGCGGGCTCGCCAACCTGCGTACGACCGTCGACGCCCTCCCGTGGCTGGTCGAGAAGCAGACGATCGCGACCCTCGAGCGCTACAACGTGCTCTCCGAGCGCGAGCTCGAGTCGCGCTTCGAGGTCTCCGTCGAGCAGTACATCACCCACGCGAACATCGAGGCCGAGACCGCGGCGTCGATCGCGCGCACGATGCTGCTCCCGGCGGCCGTCCGCCACGTGGGCGACCTGAAGGCGGCCGGCAACGACGACCTCATCGCCGAGAGCCAGGCGCTCCTGGGCGAGCTCTACACGGCGATCGTCGCCCTCGAGAAGGCCAACGCCCACCACCCGGCCGAGGAGGGCCTGGAGCTCGCCAAGTACATGCGCGACACCGTCATCCCGGCGATGGACGCCACGCGCGCCGTGGCCGACAAGCTGGAGCGCATCGTGGCCGACGACCTGTGGCCGCTGCCCAAGTACTCGGAGATGCTCTTCATCAAGTAGACGCGCATCGCCCCCCAGCGCGTCGCAGGGTGTGGCCCCGCTCGGCGGGGCCACACTCGTTCATCCTCAGGTGAGGTGGTAGTTGCCGCGCGCGTCGCGCTTCGTGCAGCGGTAGCCGTACCGGCGGTACTGGCCGTCGGCCGCGCGGGCGCAGAACTGGCCGCGGCGCAGGCACTTCTCGGCGCCGTTGATCACGGCGTGCTTGAAGCCGGTCGAGCAGGTCTTGGCGACGGCGGCGGCGGGCGCGACGGGCGAGGCGTCGAAGATGGGTGCTGCGGGTGCGGCGGCGAACGCGGCTACGGCGGCCGCGAGGGCCGCGAGACGGCGCTTCATGTTCGGACCTTCCTCCCTGCGGTCTACGAATGGACAGCCAATTTGCGTATCGGCCGCGAGGAGCGGGGACGTGAGGCCGTGTCAGCTCTGAGACCAGGCACCGCGGGCCCGTGGCCAGCATCGTTAGCCGCGCAGCAGCGCCGGCAGCGCGAGCGCGAACGCGAGGAACGAGAACAGGCCGACGAGCATGCCGCGGCAGACGGCGATCGCCGCCGTCGGGCCGTGCTCGCGGTGGGCGAAGACCGTCAGCAGCGCGCCCATGAGCGGGAAGCACGTGATGACGCCGCCGGCGCGCGGCCCGGTGAGCGGGGCGACGCTGGTGATCGCCAGCACGAGCGTGGCGGCGAGAGCCATGCGCAGCGGCAGGTCGGCGCAGCCGCGCCGGACGGGTGGCGCATCGGCCCGCGGTGCCGCGCGCAGCGCGAGCGGCAGGCTCGCCAGGGCGCATGCGGCGAGCGCGGGCGTCGAGAGCCGGCAGGCGAGCAGGACGGCGCCCGTCGCCGCGAAGGCGCCGCTGGCGACGGCGAGCGCGGGCCGCCAGCCGCTCAGCTCGCAGCGGCGCCCGTAGGCGGTGGCGAAGGCGGCCTGCGCGACGACGCCCGCCAGCGAGCCGACGGCGAGGCGCTCGGCGAAGCTCGGCCCCTCCTGCACGGCGAGGACGAGCGCGACCGGCCCGGTCGTCAGCGGCAGGCCGACGACCCAGCCGCCGGCGCGCGGGCCCGCGCGGCCGGCGACGACGCTGGCGGCGGCGATCAGCAGCGGGGCGAGCCCGAGCTTGAGGAGGAGCAGGGGGTCCGTGCCTCCATCGTGCGCCGTGGCTATCGTTCGCGTCCAGCGATGATTGTCGACGGTTATCGTTCGGATTTGCCGAAGCATGCTTGACCTCCGGCGCCTGCGCCTGCTGCGCGAGCTGCAGGTTCGCGGCACGCTCGCGGCGGTCGCCGACGCGCTCTCCTACAGCCCCTCGTCGGTCTCCCAGCAGCTCTCCGAGCTCGAGCGCGAGGCCGGCGTGGCGCTGCTCGAGCGCGTCGGGCGCGGGGTCCGGCTCACCGACGCCGGGAACGTCCTCGTCGAGCACGCCGAGGCGCTGCTGGCGCGCATGGAGCAGGCCGAGGCCGATCTCGCGGCCAGCGCCGGCGCGGTGGTCGGCACCGTCCGGGTGACGTCGTTCCAGACCGGCGCGGTCAACCTGCTCCCCGCCGCGCTGACCGCCGTCGCCGCCGAGCATCCGGGGCTGCGCGTCGAGGTCGTCCAGGCCGAGACCGGGCCGGCGCTGCGCTCGCTGGCGCTGGGCCAGGTCGACCTCGTCATCGGCATCGAGTACGACCACGTCCCCGAGCCGCGCGACCCCGGCATCGAGCGCGAGCCGCTCCTCGACGAACGGCTCCTGCTCGCCCTGCCGCCCGACCATCCGCGCGCGGCCGGCGCGCGCGCCGTGCGGCTCGCCGATCTCGCGGGCGAGACGTGGGGCGCGGGCAACGTCGGCGGGCACGCGGCGCTCGTCGTGCGCGCGTGCAACCTGCTCGGCGGCTTCCAGCCCGACGTCCGCCACCAGTCCGACGACCTGCTCGTCCTGCGCGCGCTGGTGGCGGCGGGCCACGCGCTGACCTTCCTGCCCGAGCTGCTCGCCGCGCGCGGCGGCGACGCGGTCGCGCTGCGGCCCATCGCGGACGCCGAGCTGCGCCGCGAGGTCTTCCTCGCCGCCCGCCGCGACGCGCTCGGCCGCCCGGCGCTGACGGTCGTGCGCGACGCCATCAAGGGCGCCGGACGCTCGCTGGCCCCGCGCTGACACAGTGCGGGGATGGCGACGGCGGCGGGACGGCTGCGCGTGCTGGGGGGCTTCGCCGCCTTCGGCGCGTTCTGGGGAAGCTGGGGCGCCGCGCTGCCGGCCTTGCAGGCGCACGCCGGCGTGAGCGACGGGCAGCTCGGCATCGCGCTGCTGTGCATCGGCGCCGGCGCGCTGCTGACGATGCGCGTGGCGGGCAGCGCGCTGGACCGCTGGGGCGCGCCGGCGCTGCCCGCGGCGCTCGCGGCCTTCGCGGCGGCAGCGGCGCTGCCGGGGCTCGCGACCTCGCCGGTCGCGCTGAGCGCGGCGCTGCTCGTCCTCGGCGCGACGTCCGGCGCGGTCGACGTCGCGATCAACGCCGAGGGCGTGCGCAGCGAGGCGGCCGCCGACCGGCCGGTCCTGAGCCTCGCCCACGGCACCTTCTCGGCCTGCGTGGTGGTCGGCAGCCTGGCCACCGGCGGGCTGCGCGCGGCCGGCGCGGGTGCCGAGCTCGTGCTCGTGCTCGTCGGTGCCGTCGTCGCGCTGGTCGCGCTCGTGCTGCTGCGCGCGCCCGCGGCCGGCGGCGGGATCGCGCGCCCGGACGCGTCGCTGCGCCACATCCCGCGCGCGCTCGTCGTGCTCGGCGCGCTGTGCGCGCTGGCCTTCTTCGTCGAGAACGCGTGGCAGAGCTGGGGCGCGGTGCATCTCGAGAGCGACCTCGACGCCTCCCCCGCCCTCGGCGCGCTCGCGCCCGCCCTGTTCGCCGGCTCGGCCGCCGCGGCGCGCTTCGGCAGCCACGGCTTCGCGGGCCGCGTCAGCGAGGTGACCTTGCTGCGCACGGGCGCGCTCGTCGGCGCCGCGGGGACGCTGCTCGCCGCCCTGGCGCCGGTCGCGGGGCTCGCGCTCGCGGGCGTCGTCCTGGCCGGCGGGGGCGTCTCGATCTGCGCGCCGATCCTGTTCTCGCTCGCGGGCCGCGGCGCGGACGAGGCGGTCCGCGGCGCCGCCGTGTCGATCGTGACGACGATCGCCTACCTCGGCTTCCTCGTGGGGCCGGCGGTGGTCGGCCTGGTCGCGGAGGCGACGACGCTGCGGGCGAGCCTGGCCGCGGTGACCGCCGTCGCCCTGGGGCTCGCGCTGCTCAGCCCTGCAGCAGGGCGAGCCGCGCGAGACCCTGCAGGCTTCGCTCCAGGCCGTCTCGCAGCTCCGCGTCGCTGAGCTGCTCGCCACGCTCGGCCAGGAACGCGCGCAGCTCGGCCGCCAGCGCAGCGCGGTCCCGCGTGCCGTCGAGCAGCGCCAGCAGCCGGCGCCCGAGGTCGTCCTCGATGCGCACGCTCACGTGGCGCAGGTTGGTGACGAGCTCGCCGGCGCCGGCCTGCTGGCGCGCGAGCGCGCTGGTGCACGGCCTCTCCCCCGGCGTCGTGGTGAGCGCCGGCGGATGAACGTGGAGCATCACGAGGTTGGCCGCGTAGGCGCGCAGGAGCGCGTCGCACACGGCGCCGCCGTCGACGCCGGGAGCGATCAGGTCGCGCACCCACAACGCGGCCGGCCAGGCGGCCGCCGCGCGCTCGAGCGCCGCGACGACGACCGGGTTGTCGGTGGTCAGCGTCGAGCCGCTCGGGCCTTCGAAGGCCTCCCCGTGCCGCTCGGCCTGGGTGGACACGGCGAGGTCCGCGACGACCGCCGGCCGCGGCGTGCGGTCGACCGTGCGCCCGGCATGGCACAGCAGCGTCTGGCGGAACATCCGGCCCTTGAGGAAGTCCAGGTACTGCTCGCGGCGGACGGGGTCCTCGACGCCGAGCAGCGCGTCGGCCGCCGGCTCCGAGGCGGCGCCGATCTGCATCTCGAAGAAGTCAGCCTCCGCGAGGTACGCCATGCTGTGGCGGCCCGCGTGCGCGACGAGCTCGTGGAAGTAGACCGGCTCGTTGACCTCGGCGAGGTCGTCGTGCAGCAGGCTCGCGTCGCTGCGATCGAGCAGCTCGCCGGCGTGCACGCGCAGCTCGGACTGCGCCGGCGCGCCCTCGACGAGGAAGGCCAGCAGCGCGCGGCCCTCCGCGATGCGCTCGCGCGGATCGGTGAGCGCGGCCGTGTGGAAGCGCAGCATGTCGCGCAGCGCCTGGCGCGCGCGCCCGCCGGGCAGGGCGTTGTAGCTGACGTAGGCCACGCCGTCGCCGTGCAGCGCGATCCGGCACAGATCGAGGAGGCGGTCGCGCGCCGCCGGCGCCACCCACGAGTACACGCCGTGGGCGATCACGTAGTCGAAGCTCGCCGGCGTCGGCGCGAAGTCCTCGATCGCGATCGCCTCGAGCGTCACGTTGGCCAGGCCGAGCGTCGCCACGAGCCGGCTGGCGCGCGCGATCGCGCCCGGCGCGGCGTCGACGCCGACGAAGGTCGCCCCGGGCAGCGCGACGGCCATCGGCACGAGGTTGCCGCCGTCGCCGCAGCCGAGCTCGAGGACACGGCAGCGGTCGATCGGCGCGGGTCGCAGCCCGAAGAGCGTCGCGATGGTCGCGAGGCGGTCGGGGTGGGTCTGGGCGAACGGGTGACCCGGGTAGGGGACCGCGTCGTAGAGCGAGGAGGTCAGAACGCCTTGTTGCTCTTGCGGTCCCAGCCCACGCGCACCGCGGTGCCCGCGCCGCCCTTGGCCGTCTGCTCCTTGTAGGTGACCTCGATCTTGGCGAAGTTCAGCGACACCGAGTCGAGCGGTGACTCCGCCGTCGTGCCGCCGGTCTGGAAGGAGCTGACGAGGACGTCGGTGAGCGAGAAGGTCAGGAAGTCGCCCTGGCCCTTGGCGCCGCCGCGGCGACCGGCGAGGACCGCGTTCTTGAAGTGCTTGCCCGACGCGCACGCGAGCAGGAGCTGCGGGCTGGCCTTCGTGAAGTCCGCGCTCACGTGGAAGTCGGTCATCTCGACCTTGCCGGCACCGCCGCCGCCCCCGCCGCCCGGGGGCGTCGGATGCGACTCGCCCCACGACCAGCTGAGGACCTCGATCTCCCCCTTGTGCTTGGAGTCGGTGCTCTCGCCGGTGATGCCGTCGATCTTCAGGAAGTAGTCGAAGGCCGCCATGGAAACAGTCGGGGTCTACAGGACCGGCGGCGGGGCGTCAACGCGGGCCGAGCGCCCGCTGGTACCACGTCACGTCCCACAGCCGCCCGAACTTCGTCCCCACGCCGGCGAACGTCCCGACGCGCGCGAAGCCACACGCCAGGTGCAGGCGCGTGCTCGCCGGGTTGGGCTCGGTCACCCCGCCGACGGCCAGGCGGATGCCGCACGCCTCGAGGCGAGCGAGCAGCGACGCGTAGAGCGCCTTGCCCACCCCCTGCCCGCGCGCGGACTCGGCCACGTAGACCGATACCTCGCGCGTGCTGTCGTAGGCGGGCTTGTCGCGGAAGCGGCCGCTCTTGGCGTAGCCGGCGACCGCGCCGTCGGCGTCGATCGCGGTGAGCAGGAAGTTGCCGGCCACGGGATCGACCGCGTCGCGCACCGCCCGCCACCACGCCACCGGCCGGCCCTCGAAGTCGAAGGTGGCGGCGCTGTCGCGCGCGGCGGCGGCGTAGATCTCGGCGATCGCAGCAAGGTGCTCCTCGCCGGCGTCGACGATCGTCAGCGTCGCGGTCATCGCCCATGGCATAGCGGATGCGCGAGATCGCGCGTAGGGACCAGATGTCCGATTCTCAGGCGGCCGAACATTGACAAGGTTGTGTCAAGGTTCTGGTAGCATCCCCGCGATGCGCGACTACCTGGCCGCCATCCGCGAGCGCGTCGTCGTCTTCGACGGCTCGATGGGCGCGACGCTCGAGCAGTACGACCTCACGCAGGCCGACTACGGCGGCCTGCAGGGCAAGTGCCACGAGGCGCTCGTCCTGCACCGCCCCGACGTCATCGAGGCGCTGCACGAGTCGATGGCCCAGGTGGGCGCCGAGGTCGTGCAGACCGACAGCTTCCAGGCCTCGCGCCTGAAGCTCGACGAGTGGGGCCTGGGCGAGCACACGCTGGAGATCAACCGCAAGTCGGCCGAGATCGCGCGCAAGGCGGTCGGCGAGGGCCGCTTCGTCGCGGGATCGATCGGGCCGACCGGCCACCTGCCGGCCTCCGACGACCCCACGCTGGGCAGGATCACCTTCCGCGAGCTCGTCACCGTCTTCGAGGAGCAGGCCCGCGGCCTGGTGCAGGGCGGCGCCGATCTGCTCATCATCGAGACCGCGCAGGACATCCTCGAGGTCAAGGCCGCGATCTTCGGCGCGCGCGAGGCGTTCAAGGCGCTCGGCCGCGCGGTGCCGATCCAGACGAGCGTCTCGCTATTGCCCAACGGCGGCAAGATGCTCCTGGGCACCGACATCAGCGCCGTGCTGACCACGCTCGATGCGCTGAAGGTCGACGCGCTCGGCCTCAACTGCTCGACCGGGCCCGAGGACATGCGCGACGCGATCCGCTTCCTCGGCGAGCTCAGCCCCGTGCCGGTGCACTGCATCCCCAACGCCGGCCTGCCGCTGCAGGGGCCCAACGGCGAGACGATCTTCCCCGAGGAGCCCGAGCCGCTGGCCGACATCCTCGGCGAGTTCGTCGAGCGCTTCGGCGTGACGATCGTCGGCGGCTGCTGCGGCACGACGACCGAGCACATCGCGGCGATCCACGAGCGCTGTGCCGGGCACCGCATCGGCGAGCGCCCCGCGCCGCGCCCGCCCCACGTCAGCTCGATGATCGCCGCCGCGCCGCTGGTCCAGGACCCGCGCCCGACGCTGGTCGGCGAGCGCGTCAACTCGCAGGGCTCGCGCAAGGCCAAGGAGCTGCTGCTGGCCGACGACTACGACGGCCTCGTCCAGGTCGCCGAGGACCAGGTCGAGGGCGGCGCGCACGTGCTCGACATCTGCGTCGCGCTCACCGAGCGCCAGGACGAGGACGAGCAGATGCGCCAGGTCGTCAAGCGCGTCTCGCTCTCCCAGCCGTCGCCGATCCAGGTCGACTCGACCGAGCCCGACGTGCTGCAGGCCGCGCTCGACCAGATCCCGGGCCGCGCGATCGTCAACTCGATCAACCTCGAGGCCGGCCGCGACAAGCTCGATACGGTCGTCCCGCTGGCCATCGAGCACGGCGCCGCCGTGATCGCGCTGACCATCGACGAGGTCGGCATGGCCAAGACGGCCGAGCGCAAGCTCGAGATCGCCCAGCGCATCAAGGAGCTGGCCTGCGACGAGCACGGCCTCGACCCCGAGCTGCTGATCTTCGACGCGCTGACCTTCACCCTGACGACCGGCGACGAGGAGTGGAGGCCGTCGGCGGTCGCCACGATCGACGGCATCCGCGCCATCAAGGAGGCGCTGCCGCAGGTCAAGACGTCGCTGGGCGTCTCGAACGTCTCCTTCGGCGTCTCGCCGGCCGCGCGCGCGGTGCTCAACTCGGTCTTCCTGCACCACTGCGTGGAGGCGGGGCTCGACCTCGCGATGGTCAACCCCAACCACATCACGCCCTACGGCGAGATCTCCGGCGCCGAGCGCGAGCTGGCCGACGACCTGGTCTTCAACCGCCGCGACGACGCTCTCGAGCGCTTCATCGCCCACTTCGAGGCCAAGGGCGAGGAGGCGGCAGACGAGGCCGCCGACCCGACCGCCGACATGGAGCCCGAGGAGGCCCTGCACTGGCACATCCTGCGGCGCAAGAAGGACGGCGTAGAGGCCCAGATCGACCGCTCGGTGGACAAGATCGGCGCGGTCCCGACGCTCAACGACGTCCTGCTGCCGGCGATGAAGGAGGTCGGCGACAAGTTCGGCGCCGGCGAGCTGATCCTCCCGTTCGTGCTGCAGAGCGCCGAGGTCATGAAGCGGGCCGTCGCCCAGCTCGAGAAGTACCTCGACAAGCTCGAGGGCTACACGAAGGGCACCGTCGTCATCGCCACCGTCTTCGGCGACGTGCACGACATCGGCAAGTCGCTGGTCAACACGATCCTCACCAACAACGGCTACACGGTGGTCGACCTCGGCAAGCAGGTCCCGATCGGCACGATCATCGAGGCCGCCAAGGAGCACGACGCGACGGCCATCGGCCTCAGCGCGCTGCTCGTCTCGACCTCCAAGCAGATGCCGCTGTGCATCCAGGAGCTGCACAGCGAGGGCCTCGAGTTCCCCGTGCTGGTCGGCGGCGCCGCGATCAACCGCGACTTCGCGCTGCGCGCGCTGTACCCCAACGGCCGCGACTCCGACGAGATCTACGAGCCGGGGCTCTTCTACTGCAAGGACGCCTTCGAGGGGCTGGCCAAGATGGACCAGCTCGTCGACGGGCAGGCGCGCGAGGCGCTCATCGCCAAGACCCGCGACGCCGCGCAGCGCCTGCGCGAGAAGGGCCCGGAGCCCGAGCTCGGCGACACCACCGACGCCTCGGTGCGCTCCGAGGCGGCCACCGACGCGCCGGTCCCCACGCCGCCGTGGTGGGGCGTGCGCGAGGTGCAGGCCGACATGGACGCCGTCTACCACCACCTCGACACCCACGTGCTGTTCAAGCTGCACTGGGGCGGGCGCGGGGTGAAGGGCGAGGCGTGGCGCAAGCTCGTCGACGAGGACTTCCGCCCGCGCCTCGAGCGCATGTGGCGCGAGGCGAGCTACCTGCACCCGCGGACCAAGCTCGGCTACTTCCCCTGCTACAGCGAGGGCAACGAGGTCGTCGTGCTCGACCCCGACGACCGCGAGACCGTGCTCGAGCGCCTCGTCTTCCCGCGCCAGCCCAAGCACGACCGCATCTGCCTGGCCGACTTCTACCGCCCGAAGGACAGCGGTGAGCTCGACGTCGTCGCCCTGCAGGCCGTCACCGCCGGCGACGAGGTCACCGAGCTGATGGCCAAGCTGGAGGCCGACGGCGAGTTCGCCGAGCAGCTCTTCGTCCACGGCCTCGGCGTGCAGACGGCCGAGGGCCTGGCCGAGTGGCTGCACTCGCGCGTGCGCAGCGACCTGGGCATCGAGCGCGACCAGGGCCGGCGCTACTCGTGGGGCTACCCCGCGTGCCCCGAGCAGTCAGAGCACGAGAAGGTCTTCCGCCTGCTCGACGCCGAGTCGATCGGCCTGCGCCTGAGCGGCGGCTACGCCGTCGTCCCCGAGCAGTCGACCGTGGCGATCGTCGCCCACCACCCGCAGGCCGTGTACTTCGGCATGAAGTCCGGCTTCCTGCCCAAGACCGACCGCCAGGCGCGCGACGAGGTCATCGCCGGGACCGATCGCGATCCGGCGAGCCTCGACGCCGCGCTGCCCGAGAGCGATCCGGCGGCGCGCGGCGAGCCGGTCGGCTCGCGGTAGCGATTCGAAGGCCGAGCGGGCGGATCACCTTCGATCCGCCCTTCCTCGATGCGCGTACGTCTTCGACGATGCGGACCGTGGAGCACGCGCGCCTGGGCACGTCGGGCCTGAAGACGTCCCGGATCTGCCTGGGGATGATGAGCTACGGCGATCCCGCATCGCGCGCGTGGTTCCTCGAGGAGGAGGCCGCCGAGCCGATCGTGCGCCGCGCGGCGCAGGCGGGCGTGACGTTCTTCGACACGGCCGACATGTACTCCGACGGCAGGAGCGAGGAGATCACCGGGCGCCTGCTGGGCCGGCTGTTCGGGCGTCGCGACGACTACGTCCTCGCGACGAAGGTCTACTACCCCACAGGCCCCGGCTCGAACGACCGCGGGCTGTCGCGCAAGCACGTCATGGCGAGCATCGACGCGTCGCTGAAGCGCCTCGGCACCGACCACGTCGACCTCTACCAGGTGCACCGCTGGGACGACGAGACGCCGATCGAGGAGACGATGGCCGCGCTCGACGACGTGGTGCGCGCCGGCAAGGCGCGCTACATCGGCGCCTCGGCGATGTACGCGTGGCAGTTCGCCAAGGCGCAGTACACGGCCCGGTCGGCGGGCTGGACGCGATTCGCGTCGATGCAGAACCACTACAACCTCGTCTACCGCGAGGAGGAGCGCGAGATGATCCCGCTCTGCCTCGACCAGGGCGTCGGCGTGCTCGCCTACAGCCCGCTGGCGCGCGGCCTGCTCGCGGGCAACCGCGAGCGGGGCGGCGAGCGGCCCACCGCACGGGGCGGGAGCGACCCGGTCGCCGACCTGCACTACGACGACGGCGACTACGACGTCGTCGACGCGGTGCGCGCGGTCGCGGGCGAGCGCGGCGTCGCGCCGGCGCAGGTCGCGCTGGCCTGGCTGCTGAGCCGGCCCGCGGTGACCGCGACGATCGTCGGTGCGACCAAGGAGCGCCACGTCGACGACGCGGTCGCGGCGCTCGACGTCGCGCTCACCGACGACGAGGCCGCCCGCCTCGAAGCGCCGTACCGGCCGCACGCGGTCCTCGGGCACTCCTGACGCAGGGCGCTCGAAGGTCGGCGAGCGCTGGCGTACCCTCGGCCCCATGATCATCTCCACCATGAACGACCTGCCCGGCTACCAGATCGAGGAGGTCATGGGCGAGGTCTTCGGCCTGACCGTGCGCTCGCGCAACGTCGGCTCGCAGATCGGCGCGTCGCTGAAGTCGCTCGTCGGCGGCGAGCTGAAGGGCATGACGAAGATGCTGGCCGAGGGCCGGCGCCACGCCCAGGATCGGCTCGTCGAGGAGGCCGAGGGCAAGGGCGCCAACGCGGTCATCGCGTTCCGCTTCGACACCTCCGAGCTGGGCACGACCTGGACGGAGATCTGCGCCTACGGCACGGCCGTGCGCGCGACCAAGCTGTAGACACGACGCGATTGCGCAGGCTGCTCTCCACCCCCGGCTGGGCGGCGCGGCGGCTGAGGCCGCGACTGCTGGCGATCGCGCAGACCGCGGCGGCGGCGGTGGCGGCCTACTACCTGGCGCTGCTGCTGCCCCTCGACGACAACAAGCCGGTCTTCGCGTCGATCGCCGCGGTCATCTCGATCGGCGCGAGCTACCACCAGCGCGGGCGCCGCGCGGCCGAGCTCGTCGCCGGCGTCGTCGTCGGCCTGACCGTCGCCGACCTCATCATCCACGCGATCGGCACGGGCCCGCTGCAGATCGGGCTGATGATCGTCATCGCGATGAGCGCGGCGGTCATCCTCGGCGGCGGCGAGCTGCTGGTGAGCGAGGCCGCGGTCTCGGCGCTGCTGCTCGCCTCGCTCGAGCGCACAAGCTCGGGTTACTCGCCCGACCGCTTCCTCGAGGCGGTCATCGGCGGCGTCGTCGCCATGGCCGTCGCGTCGGTCTTCTTCCCGCCCGACCCGGGCCTGATCGTCGGGCGCGCGGCACAGGCGGTGTTCGCCGACCTCGGAGAGACGCTCGAGCGCGTGGCGAGCGCGCTCGAGGCGGCCGACTCCGAGCGCGCCGAGGACGCGCTGCGGACCGCGCGCGGGATCGACGTCAATCTGGCGGCCCTCGAGGAAGCGGTCGCCACCGCGCGCGAGATGGTGCGCTTCGCACCGCCGCGCCGCGGGGCCCGCAGCGTGCTCGAGCGACACGCGAACACGCTGCCGCACGTGGAGTTCGCGGTGCGCAACGCCGAGGTGCTGGCGCGGCACGCGCTGCGCTACACGCGCAGCCGCCTCGTCGCGCCCGACGGGCTCGTCGCCGCGCTGCGCGAGCTCGCACAGGCGGTGTGGGCACTGGCGGGCGCCTACGACGACCCCGCGCGCTCGACGGAGGCGCGCGACCACGCGCGCATCGCGGCGGCGCGGGCGCGCGAGACCTTCGAGCAGGAGCCCGACCTCGCGCTCACCGAGATCATCGGCCAGGTCCGCTCGACCGCCGTCGACGTGATGCGCGCCGCCGAGGTCATCGCCGGCGCGGTGCAGACCGGCGACGAGATGCCGACCGAGGAGATGCTCGCGGCGCCGCCGGACTAGAGTCGACCCAGACGATGGAGTTTCGGATCCTCGGCCCGCTGGAGGCGGCCGGCGACGGCGAGGTCGTCGCGCTCGGCCCCACCAAGCAGAAGGCGCTGCTCGCGCTGCTGTTGCTCAACCCGGGCCGCACGGTGCCGGCCACCCGGATCGTCGACGAGCTGTGGGGTGACGATGCTCCGGCGAGCGCGCGCAAGGCGATCCAGGTCTACGTCTCGCACCTGCGCAAGCTGCTGCCCGACGGGATCCTGCAGACGCGCGGAGCGGGCTACCGGCTCGACGTGGAGCCCGAGAGCGTCGACCTCTACCGCTTCGAGCGGCTGCGCGCCGAAGCAGAGCTCGCCCTCCAGCGGGGACGCGGCGCAGACGCGGCGCGGCTGCTGCGCGACGCGCTCGCTCTCTGGCGCGGCGCGGCGCTCGTGGAGTTCGAGCACGAGCCGTTCGCCCGGCTGGAAGGCGCTCGGCTCGAGGAGCTGCGCCTCGCGGCGCTGGAGGAGCGCGTCGATGCCGACCTCGAGCTGCGACGCCACGCCGAGCTCGTCCCTGAGCTCGAAGCGCTCGTCGCGCGCCATCCCATGCGCGAGCGCCTGCTCGCGGCGCTCATGGTCGCGCTGTACCGCACGGGCAGGCATGCCGACGCGCTGGCCGCCTTCCGCGAGCACCAGCGCGTCCTCTCCGACGAGGTGGGGATCCAGCCCTCGCAAGAGCTCTGCCGGCTCCAGCTTCGCATCCTGCGCCGCGATCCACTCCTGGAGCCGCCCGCCGCCGGCAGCCGCCGGCCGCCCGTGCGCTACGCGCGCAGCGGTGACCTCAGCGTTGCCTACCAGGTCAGCGGCGAGGGCCCGGTGGACCTCGTCCTCATCTCGGGCTTCATCTCGCACCTCGAGAAGGACTGGGACGACCCGCGCCACGCCCACTTCCTCGAGCGCCTCGGGTCGATCACCCGCCTGATCCGGTTCGACAAGCGCGGCACCGGCCTCTCCGACCGGCCCGGTGGGGTGCCCGACCTCGAGACCCGGATGGACGACGTGCGGGCGGTGATGGATGCGGCGGGGAGCGAGCGCGCGGTCCTGCTGGGCTACTCCGAGGGCTGCCCCATGTCGATCCTCTTCGCCGCGACCTATCCCGACCGCGTGCGCGCGCTCGTGCTGTACGGCTCCTACGCCAAGCGGCTGGACCCCGACGCCGACTACCCGTGGGCGCCCACCCGCGAGGCTCGGAGCGCGTACATCGAGGGGCTCGCGCGCGATTGGGCCTTCGAGACCGACATGAAGATCATGTGCCCGTCGGCCGATGCCGCCATGGCGCGCTGGTGGGGCGAACGCTCCCGCGCCGCGGCGAGCCCCGGCGCCGTGCGCGCGCTCATGGAGATGAACTCCCTCATCGACGTGCGTGCCCTGCTGGACTCGATCCGCGTGCCCACGCTCGTCCTCCACCGGGGAACCGACTTCGACGTCAAGGTCGAGGAGGGGCGCTACGTCGCTGCGCGGATCCCGGGAGCGCGCTTCGTCGAGCTGCCGGGAGCCGACCACTTCGTGGCAGTCGACCCCGACCAGATCCTCGACGTCGTCGAGCCGTTCCTCGCCGACTGCGGCGCGTCCCCCGCGCCGTCCGTCGACGACCGCGTCCTCGCCACGCTGCTCGCGGTCGACGTCGTCGACGCGACCGGCATGGCCGCCCACCTCGGCGAGCCGGGCTGGCGCGATCTCGCCGGGCGCCTCGACGATCTCGTCGGCGCCGAGCTCGCGCGGTACCGGGGCCGCGAGGTCGACGCCGCCGCCGACGCCATGCTGGCCGTCTTCGACGGGCCGGCACGGGCGATCCGCTGCGCGTGCGCCGTCGTCCAGTCGGCCCAACGGCTCGGGCTCGAGCTGCGCGCCGGCGTGCACACCGGCGAGGTGGAGCTGTCCGGCACCACGATCAGCGGGATCGCCGTCGACGTCGCGGCCCGGGTCGCGGCCGCGGCCGCCCCGGGCGAGGTGCTCGTGTCGCGGACGGTCCGGGACCTCGTGGCGGGCTCGGACATCGAGTTCTCAGACCGCGGCAGCCAGGTGCTCGCCGGCATCCCCGGTGAGCTTGCGCTCCTGGCGGTCGAGGACCGGGTCCCCGCACCCGCGCGCGACTAGGCCGCGCCGATCGTCCAGGTGTCGCCGGCGTGCAGCAGCGCGTCGAGGTCTGAGTCGTCGAGCTGCTCGCGGGCCTCGCGCAGCTCGGCCACCAGGCCCTCGCCCCACGGCGGGGCGTCGACCGCGCGGAAGATGCCGAGCGGCAGCGGGCCCGCGCCGAGGACCCCGAGGCGCGCCAGCGCGAAGGCCTGCGAGGGGTCCTCGCAGGCGACGTCGTGGACGATCAGGCGGTCGGCGCCGACGCGGGCGACCGGCGCGATGGCCAGCGTCCCGTCGTCGTCGCGCACGACGCCGAGCTGGCGATCCATGCCGAAGCGGATCGTCTCGCCGTCGACGAGCGGGATGCGGTTGGCGTCGGCCTGCTCGCGGTCGGTGAGATGGTCGAAGGCGCCGTCGTTGAACACCGGGCAGTCCTGCAGCACCTCGACGAACGCCGCGCCGCGGTGCTCGGCGGCGGCGCGCAGGACCTCGAGCAGGCCCTGCTTGTCGCGGTCGACCGCGCGCGCGACGAACGTCGCGCCGGCGCCGAGCGCCAGCGACAGCGCGTCGAGCGGCGGGTCGATCGAACCGGTGGGAGTCGACTTCGTGACCTTGCCGACCTCGCTGGTCGGCGACGCCTGGCCCTTCGTCAGCCCGTAGATGCGGTTGTTGAAGAGCAGGATCTTGACCGGGATGTTGCGGCGCAGCGCGTGCACGAGGTGGTTGGCGCCGATCGACAGCGCGTCGCCGTCGCCGGAGACGATCCAGACCGACAGGTCGTCGCGCGCGGCGGCCAGGCCGGTCGCGATCGTCGGCGCGCGCCCGTGGATGGCGTGCATCCCGTACGTGTTCATGTAGTAGGCGAAGCGCCCCGCGCAGCCGATGCCGGTGACGAAGACGATCTTCTCGGGCGCGATGCCGAGCTCGGGCATGAAGCCCTGCATGGACGCGAGCACCGAGTAGTCGCCGCAGCCCGGGCACCAGCGCGTCTCCTGGTCGGACTGGAAGTCGGCCTTGGTCAGCTGCAGCGGCGCGGTGCTCACGGCAGCAGCTCCAGGATCGCCCGCTCGATCTCGCCCGCCAGCAGCGGACGGCCCTCGACGCGCGTGTAGCTGTGTACGTCGACGAGGTACTCGGCGCGCAGGACGCGCGCGAGCTGGCCGCTGTTCATCTCGGGCAGCAGCACCTTGGGATAGGCGCGCAGGACGTCGCCGAGGTTGGCCGGCAGCGGGTTGAGGTGGTGCAGGTGGGCGCGCGCGACCTTGCGCCCGCCGTTGCGCACGCGGCGGACGCCGGCGCGCAGCGCGCCCGCGCTCGAGCCCCAGCCGATGACGAGCAGCTCGGCGCCGTCCTCGTGGTCGACGACGACGTCGGGCACCTCGATGCCGGCGACCTTCGCCTCGCGCAGCTGCGTCATGCGCGCGTGGTTGTCGGGGTCGTAGCTGATCTCGCCGGTGGCGTCCTGCTTCTCCAGGCCGCCGATCCGGTGGGCCAGCCCGGGCGTGCCGGGGATCGCCCAGGGCCGCGCGCCGTCGGCGTTGCGCGCGTAGGGCATGAACGGCGCGCCGTTGCTGGGCTCGGGGGCGAAGGCCGGATCGATCGGCGGCAGCGACGACGCCTCCGGGATCCGCCACGGCTCCGAGCTGTTGGCCAGGAAGAGGTCGGTCAGCAGGATCACCGGCGTGCGGTAGCGCACGGCGATGCGAACCGCCTCGTAGGCGGCGTCGAAGCACTGCCCCGGCGTCGAGGCGGCGATCACCGGCACCGGCGACTCGCCGTGGCGGCCGTAGAGCGCGGCGAGCAGGTCGGACTGCTCGGTCTTCGTCGGCATGCCGGTCGACGGCCCGGCGCGCTGGACGTCGACGATCACGAGGGGCAGTTCGAGCGCGACAGCCAGCCCGATCGTCTCGGTCTTGAGGTCGAGGCCGGGCCCGCTCGTGGCGGTGACGCCGAGCGCGCCGCCGAACGCCGAGCCCAGCGCGATGCCCGCCGCGGCGATCTCGTCCTCAGCCTGGATCGTGCGCACGCCGGCGGACCGGCGCGTCGACAGGTCGTGCAGCAGGTCGGAAGCCGGCGTGATCGGATAGGCGGCGAGGACGAGCGGCAGGCCGCTGCGCACGCTGGCCGCGACGAGCCCGAGCGCGGTCGTCGCCGTGCCGTTGACGTTGCGGTAGACGCCGGGCGGCACGTCGGTCGCGGGCGCGACCTCGTAGCGCACGTCGATGAGCTCGGAGGTCTCGCCGAAGTTCCAGCCCGCGCGGAAGGCGGCGATGTTGACCTCGCAGACGTGCGGCTGCTTGGCGAACTTCTTCTCGATCCAGCGCTCGGTGACGTCGGTGGGCCGCTCGTAGAGCCAGGAGACGACGCCGAGGGCGAACAGGTTGCGCGCGCGCTGGGCGTCGCGCGAGGTCGCGCCCTCGAGGCCCTCGATCGCGCGCGTCACGAGCGTGGTCATCGGCACGCGCTTGACCTGGAAGGCATCGAGCGAGTCGCCGTCGAGCGGGCTCTCGTCGTAGCCCGCCTTCTGCAGGTTGCGCGTCGAGAACGCGTCCTCGTTGACGATGATCGTCGCGCCACGCTCGAGCTGGCCGAGGTTGGCCTTGAGCGCCGCCGGGTTCATGGCCACGAGGACGTTGGGCGAGTCGCCCGGCGTCGCGATGTCGCGCGCCGCGAAGTGGATCTGGAAGCTCGAGACGCCCGCGAGGCTGCCGGCGGGGGCGCGGATCTCGGCCGGGAAGCTCGGCAGCGTGGCGAGGTCGTTGCCGAAGACCGCGGTGGCGTCGGTGAAGCGGCCGCCCGCGAGCTGCATGCCATCGCCCGAGTCGCCCGCGAAGCGGACGATGACGCGTTCGCGTCGCTCGACCTTCACCCCGCCATTCCTGGCCGGTGCGGCCTCCTCGACCGCAGGGAACTCCGTCGTTGCCATCGGGTGGTTCTACGCTACCACCATCGGCCGACCGTCTTCGGAAGCCGGATACCTACCGAATGTCGGCTGCGGCGATCAGGGCGAGCTTCCCGGCGCGATCCAGCGCCTTGATCCGCGCCTCCTCGCGCCGGGCCTCGCTGCGGTCGGCCATCGGCATCGCGAGGGCCAGCTCGACGGGCAGGCGGCTGCGGGTGTACGAGCTCGCCTTCCCGGCGGCGTGGCGGCGCAGGCGCGCGTCGAGGTCGGTCGTCCACCCCGTGTAGAGCGAGCCGTCGGCGCAGCGCAGCAGGTAGACCCAGGCGTCGGCCACCGGCGAGGGCTTCGCCGCGCGCGACCCGATCCCTACGCCTCGACCGTGGCCTCGGCGTTCCGCGACGCGGGCAGCGGGTCGAGCTGCACCGGGCTCGCGTGCAGGGCGCGCAGGCGCACGTCGCGCCAACTCATGCCCTCCTTGACGAGCGCGGGGGCGCCCATGACGACCGCGGTGGCGATCTCGACGGCCTGCAGGATGATCCCGTAGGCCAGGGCGTCGTTCCAGCCGACGTGGTAGGCGCCGTGCAGGACCGTCGCGCACGCGAACTGGAAGACGCCGAGGTTCGACGGCGTGACCGGCAGGACCGAGGTCACGTTGACTGCGAACAGCACTGCGGCGGCAGCGCCGATCCCGGCGCGGTCGTCGAGGCCGAGGGCGACGAGCAGCACGTAGCACGACAGCCACTGGATGACCCAGGCGAGGAGCTGCAGCGCCGTGGCCTCCACGCCGAGGCGCGGGGCGCGGAAGACCCGCAGCCCGGCGCGCACCTGCGCGAGCGCGGCGCGGACCTTCGCGACCCCGGCCTGCACGCGGCGCGAGCGCGATGGCAGGCCGCCATGCAGCAGCGCGGGCAGGCACAGGACGGCGATGAGGATCGCCACCGGCGCCATCGCGAAGGCGACGAGCGCGCGCTGGCGCTCGCTGAAGAGGTCGACCGTCGAGAACATGACGATCCCCAGGCCGATCAGCGCCACGACGTTGAGCAGCGCCTGCGAGACGATCGTCCCGACGACGGTGGGAAGGTTGTCGCGTGGGCGCCCCGTGCGGCGGGCGACGATCAGCGCGCGCGAGGGCTCGCCGAGGCGCGCGGGCAGCGTGGCGGACATGAGCACGCCGATGAAGGTGCCCTGCAGGGCGTCGAACGCCCGCAGCCGCGCGCCGGGCAGGGCGGCGCGCAGGATCGCGTGCCAGGCGACGCCGCGCACGACCATCGAGGCGCACATCAGCCCGAGGCCGACGAGGACCCACGTCGGGGTGGCGCGCAGCAGGCTCGCGCCGATCTTGTCCAGCCCGATGCGCTGCAGCGCCTCCAGCGCCAGCAGGGAGGCGGCGATCCCGGCCAGGCCGATGCCGGCCTTGCGGGCCAGCGCGCGGCGGCGATCGCGCCCCTCGCGCTTGGCGGTGTCGAGGGTCGGCAGGCGGCGCTCGGCGGGCCGGCGCGGCCCGAGGTCGGCGGGCACGGCGCCGAGGAAGACGCCGGCGCGCTCGCGGGCCGTGGCCGCGCGCGGCATCGCGGCCGCGTCGCGGTAGGCGGCGAGGACCTCGCCGGCGACGGTCGGCCAGGCGTAGCGCGGCGCGTGCTCGCGGGCCGCGGCGGCCATGGCCGTGCGGCGGGCGGGATCGACGGCGAGGTCGCGCAGCGTCTCGGCGAGCGCGGTCGCGTCGCCGCGCGGGAAGAGGGCGCCGTCGACGCCGTCGCGCACGACGTCGCGATAGCCGGGGATGTCGGAGGCCACGACGGGCGTGCCGGCGGCGAACGCCTCGGTCAGGACCATGCCGAAGCTCTCGCCGCCCAGCGAGGGCGCCACGAGCAGGTCCGACGACGCCAGGGCGGCGGCCTTCTCGGCGTCGGAGACCTTGCCCAGCACGGTCACGCCGCGGTCGCCGTCGAGCATCAGCGGCGCCACCTCGTCGGGCTCGGCGCCGACGAGCACGAGCTCGACGGGGACGTGCTCGCGCAGCGCCTCGAAGGCGCGCAGCAGCACGGGCAGGCCCTTGCGCTCGACCGTCTGGCCGACGAAGGCAAGGCGCAGCGGCGCGCCGGGCTCGGGCTCGCGCAGCTCGACGTCGGCGGGAACGTCGACCCCGTTGGGGACGATCCGGTAGCTGCCGCCGTAGAAGCGCCGGCCGGTCCAGGCGGCGGCCTCGGAGACGGCGATGCGGACGTGCAGGCGGTTGAGCTTGCGCTTGGCGCCCGCCACGACGTTGGCCAGCCCGTTGGAGACCCCGTTCTCCGAATAGCAGTGGAAGGTGCCGACGAGCGGCGCGCTCGTGGCGTCCAGCGCGTCGTAGCCGACGACCGGCGTGTGCGGCTCGTGGATGTGGATGACGTCGAAGTCGCCCGCGCGCAGCTCGCGGCGCAGCGTGGTGATCGCGCCGGGGAAGGCCGACAGGTTCGAGACCGCCCCGTTGGCCTTGATGCCGATGGTGCGCCCCAGCGGCACGACCCACTCGGGCAGCTCGCGCGCCTCAGGCCGGGCACCGCGATGCAGCCGCGCGGACAGGCGGTCCGGCGGGTCGTACGGAGCGAACACGCGCACATCGTGTCCGCGAGCGAAGAACTGCCCTGCGAGCGCCTCGATGTGGCGGGTGACGCCCCCCGGGTACGTCCACGAATACGGGGACACGAGGGCGATCCTCATCGACCTCATGGTATCGGCCATGCCCGCCGGTCACAGTGCGGCAAACCCGCCATGATGTCCGCCTCTATCCTCTGTAGGCGTGCCAGAGCGCCATTTCGTCAAGTACACCTTCCTCAAGGTCGATCCCGCTTGGCGCCGCCTGCCGGCCGACGAGCGCGGGCGCGACAAGCAGGAGTTCCTGGCCGCGTGCGAGGACTTCGCCACCGATCACCTGCTGCAGGCGTTCAGCCTCGTCGGCACGCGCGGCGACGCCGAGCTGATGCTCGTCATCGAGGCCGAGAACCTCGATCGCATCCACGAGTTCCACGTTGTCCTGAGCCAGGCGGGGCTGACGAAGTGGTGCTCGCAGCCCTACTCGTTCCTCGGGATGCGCAAGGGCTCGGAGTACTCCGACGACCTGCGGCTGATGCCGCGCGCGTTCCGCGGCAAGTACCTCTTCGTCTATCCGTTCGTCAAGACGCGCGCGTGGTACGCGCTGCCGTCCGACGAGCGCTGGCGCATCATGCAGGAGCACATCGCGGTCGGGCGCGAGTACCCGCAGGTCGACAACCACACCACCTACTCCTTCGGACTCGACGACCAGGAGTTCGTCGTGGCCTTCGACACCGACGACGCCGGGGCCTTCCTCGACCTCGTCCAGCGGCTGCGCACGACCGAGGCGTCGTCGTTCACCAAGCGCGACACGCCGAGCTTCACCTGCATCGCCACATCGCTGGAGCGCGCGCTCAACGCGCTCGACGGCGAGCCGGTCCCCGCGCTGGAAGCGCTCAACCCGTGAGCCACCCCGACTTCGACGAGGTTCGCGACATCACGGTCATCGGGGCCGGCCCGGTCGGGCTGTCCGCCGCCTTCTGGGCGGGCATGCGCGAGGCCAGCTCGCGGATCATCGACTCGCTGCCCGAGCTCGGCGGCCAGCTGACCACGTTGTATCCGGAGAAGTGGATCTTCGACGTCCCCGGCCATCCCAAGGTGCTGGCCAAGGACCTCGTCGAGCTCCACCGCCAGCAGACGCTCGAGCAGTTCGACGTGCCGGTCCACCTCGAGACGACCGCCGAGTCGATCTCGTGGGAGGACGACGTCGTCGTGCTGCACACCACCCGCGGCGAGCTGCGCTCGCGCACGGTGATCGTCGCCGGCGGCCACGGCGCGTTCGAGCCCAAGAAGCTGCCCGACTACGACATGAGCGCGTGGGAGGGCCGCGGCGCGCACTACCTCGTCGGCTCCAAGAGCGAGTTCGAGGGCAAGCGCGTCGTCATCATCGGCGGCGGCGACAGCGCGTGCGACTGGGTCGTCAACCTGCTCGACACCGCCGAGCGCGTCGCGCTCGTGCACCGCCGGGAGGGCTTCCGCGCCCACGAGGCGACGGTCAAGGAGGTCATGGACGCCCACGCCGACGGGCGCATCGACCTGCACGTGCCCTACCAGGTCAAGGACGTCGTCGGCAACGGCATTGTCGAGAGCGTGCAGGTCTTCCACTCCGAGGACGAGACGCAGGTCGTCGACATCCCGTGCGACGCAATCCTGCTGCAGCTCGGGTTCAAGACCGCGCTCGGCCCGCTGAAGGAGTGGGGCTTCGACATCGAGAAGGGCGCCATCAAGGTCGACGGGCTGTTTCGCACGTCGCTCGACCGCGTGTGGGCGTGCGGCGACATCACGACCTTCGACGGCAAGCTCAAGCTGATCGCGACCGGCTACGCCGAGGCCGCGATCGCCGTCTCGCAGGCCGTGCACCACATCCGGCCCGAGATGAAGATCCAGCCCAAGTACTCGACGAACACCGGCGTGCCGGGCGCCGTCGAGGGACAGCCGTAGACGCCGGGTACGCCCACCTGCGCGCTGCCGATCCGGTCCTCGCGCGGCTGCTCGACGCGAACGGCGTGCCCGAGCCGCGCCCGCCGCGCACCGACGTCTACGCGGCCCTCGTGCGCGCGATCGTCGGCCAGCAGCTCTCGGTGCACGCGGCGCGGGCGATCTACGACCGGCTGCTGGCGCGCTTCGACGGCCACCCGCCCACGCCCCAGCAGATCCTCGACGACGACCCCGACGCGCTGCGCGTCGCCGCCGGGCTCTCGCATGCCAAGGTGCGCTACCTGCGCTCGCTGGCCGAGCACGTGGTCTCGGGCGAGCTCGAGCTCGACCGCCTCGAGCAGCTCTCCGACGACGACGTGATGGCCGAGCTCGTCGCGGTCAAGGGCATCGGCGCGTGGAGCGCGCACATCTTCCTGATGTTCACCCTCGGCCGGCCGGACGTCCTGGCCGTCGGCGACCTCGGCATTCGCCGCGCCGTGCAGCGCGCCTACGAGCTGCCCGCGCTGCCCAGCGCCGCGGAGCTGACCGCGCTGGCCGAGCCGTGGCGGCCCTATCGCACAGCGGCGTGCGTGCTGCTCTGGCACTCGCTGGCCAACGCGCCGGCGTAGCTCACCCCGTACGGCTGAAGGCGACCATCCTCGCCCCGGGCGGCGACCACACGATCAGGATCGTGCGCCCGGACGTGGCGACGGCGGCCTGGTATCGGCCGCGATCCGGGCGAACGCCTCGATGCGCGCGTCGCCGGTCCCGCGCCGCCACAGCAGCGCGCTGCGGCACGGCGGCAGGCCGGCGAGCGGCACGTAGACGATGTCCGGGTGCCCGAAGCGATCGGCGAACGTCGTCCCCGTCGGGTGCACGATCTTGCCGAGCGCGATGAGCGCGGTGAGGTCGGCCTGGCGGCGGATCGGCTGGCGCAGCCGCCGGATCGGCCGGCCGCTGGGCGCGCGGGCGGGAACGAGCTCGGCGACGAGCTCGGCGGGCAACGCGTCGACCCGGGCCACGCGGTGATCGGCGACGTCCTCGAGGGTCACCGACGAGCGCCGCGCGAGCGGATGGTCGCACGCGACCGCGAGCACGCGCGGCTGGCTGACGAGGATCGGGCCGACGACGAGGTCGGGGCGCTCTATCGGCAGGCGCATCGCGAGCAGGTCGACGTCCCCGCGCTCGAGCGGCCCGAGCGCGTCCTCCCACGGCACCTCGCTGACCTCCACCTCGCACTGCGCATGGTCGGCCTCGAAGGCCCGCACCATCTCGACGAGGCGCGGCCCGCCCGCGGTCGAGAAGACGCCGAGGCGCAGCACGCCGCCGATCGCCCCGTTGGCGGTGTAGGCGCGCCGCAGGACCTCGGCGAGCCGCCCGTGCGCGGGCGCGAGCTCGTCGCGCAGCCGGCTCCCGGCCGCCGTCAGGCCGACGCGGCGGCTCGTACGATCGAACAGCCGCGTGCCGAGCTTGCGCTCGAGCTCCCGGACCGTCTGGCTGACGCGCGTCTGCGAGATCTGCAGCCGCTGCGCCGTGCGGCCGAAGTGCAGCTCGTCGCAGAGCGCGAGGAAGACCCGGATCTCGCGGAGCTCGACGTGCTCCCACATTCGATCACCAAGGCTAATCGCTGCGGTTCGCCGGTCGCCGTTGTTCGCGGCAAGCGGAGCCTGGAAGATCTGCGCGCATGATCCTGGTGACCGGAGCCACCGGCAACGTCGGCGACGAGCTGGTGCGCGCGCTCGTCGCCGCCGGCGTGCCGGTGCGCGCGCTGATCCGTCGCGAGGCCGATCAGGCCCGGCTCGCCGAGGGCGCCCTGGGCGTCGTCGGCGACCTCAACGACGCCGCGACGCTGGGGCCGGCGCTGGAAGGCGTCGAGGCCATGCACCTGCTCGCCGGCTACGCCGGCATGGCGGGGCTGCTGGCCGCCGCGCGCGACGCCGGCGTGCGGCGCGTCGTGCTGCAGTCGGGCAGCTCGGTGCTGACCGGCGACCTGAGCAACGCCGTCTCGCGCTACCACATCCTCTCCGAGCAGGCCGTCCGCGAGTCCGGCCTGGCGTGGACGTTCCTGCAGCCCGACAGCTTCATGTCGAACACGCTGGAGTGGGTGGCGCAGCTGCGCGCGGGCGACACGATCCGCGCGCCGTTCGCAAGCGTGCGCGTGGCGGCGATCGACCCCTACGACATCGCCGCCGTCGCGGCGGCGGCGCTCACGAGCGACGCACACGAGGGGCGCATCTACCGCCTCAGCGGCCCCGAGTCGCTGCTGCCCGCCGACCGCGTCGCGATCCTCGCGCGCGTGCTGGACCGAGACCTGCGCTTCGAGGCGCAGTCCGACGAGGAGGCGCGCGCCGAGATGAGCGCGAGCATGCCGGCCGAGTACGTCGACGCGTTCCTCAGCTTCTTCGTCGACGGCACGATCGACGAGTCCGAGGTCCTGCCCACCGTCGAGGACGTGACGGGCAGGCCGCCGCGCACCTTCGAGCAGTGGGCGCGCATCCACGCCGACGAGCTTCGCTAGTCGTCGACCCAGTCGCGCGTGAGCATCAGCCAGAAGGCCAGGCCCGCCCACGGGCCGTAGCGCTTGAAGCGGCGCGCGATCGCCGCGTCCTTGGCCTTGCGGCCGGCGAGGCGCGCGTACTTCGGGCGCGTCCACGAGTCCAGGACCAGCCGCGAGTGGCGGCCCAGCAGCATCATGATGTGCGCGGCCGCGTACGGGCCGACGCCGGCGAGCGCCAGCAGCAGCGCCTCGAGCTCGTCGTCGGACAGCTCGGCGTCGGTCTTCGTGGCCAGCGCCTCGAGGTCGAGCGCGCCGTCGGCGACCGCGGCGGCCAGCGTGCGCAGGTACGGGCCGCGGTAGCCGGCGCGCACGACGTCGGTGTAGAACCCGTCGTCGGCCGCGGCCATCGCTGCCGGCGTCGGGAACGCGCGCTGCTCGGTGTCCGGCCGCTCGCCGCGCGCCGGCTCGCCCAGGTGGCCGACCAGCGCGCCGACCATGCGCACGGTGGCCGACCACGCACAGTTCGTCGTGCAGATCGTCTTGACGACGTCCTCGAAGACGGTCTGGCCGCGCATCAGCCGGCCGGCGCCCGCCGCCGCCCACGACAGCTGCTCGTCGGCGGCCAGCAGCGCGTAGAGGCCGGAGAGGTCCTGGTCCAGGCGCAGCAGGTGGCGCACGCCGTCGAGGATCGCGCGCTCCTGCGCGGCGGTCGCCGGGCGCGGCCGGGCGCTCACCCGCGCGCGGGTGCGCCCGGCCGGGCGCACGCGGACGCGCAGCGGGCGTCCGCGCGGCATCCGCAGGACCACGTCGAACCCGGACTCGTCGGGATGCACGCGCATCGGCGGCAGCTCGGTCAGGCCGTGCGAGACGACCGTGCGCCGCAGGTCGACGGGCTCGCCGCCCGCGCCGCGCAGGGTCAGCGACGCCGACCAGGCGTCCTTCGGCCAGGCCGGCTCAGGCGAGCTGCCAGGCACCGTCGCGCAGGAGTGGCACGGCGGCCCCGCCGGGCTCGACGCCGTCGATCTCCACCTCGGGCGCCCCGACCATGAAGTCGACGTGCGTGGCCGACTCGTTGAGGCCCGCGTCGACGTGCTGCTCGGGCGGCAGGTGGTCGAGCGCCCACGGGATCGCGCTCCCCCACGCGATGTGCGCGGCGGCGTTCTCGTCGTACAGCGTGTTGCGGAAGATCACCCCGGCGTCGCCGACGCGCGAGGAGGCGTCGACGAGCGCGACCTCGCCCAGGCGCCTGGCGCCGTCGTCGAGCGCGAGGTCGGCCTGGACCGCCGCCTCGCCGCTGCGCGCGCGGACCTCGACGATCTCGCCGCCGGCCAGGCGCAGCTCGAGGCCCTCGACGAGCGTGCCGTGCAGCGCCAGCGGCATCGTGCTGCGCACGGTGCCCTCGGCCCGCAGCCGGTGCGGTGTCGTGAAGACCTCCTCGGTCGGGAGGTTGGGGGCGTGCACCTGGCCATTCAGCGTGCGCTCGCGCCCGGCCAGCCAGTGCGCGCCCTCGATCAGCCCGACCTCGAGGTCGGTGCCGGGGCCGCGGTAGCGCAGCGCGGTGAAGCCGCGCTCGGTGAGCGCCTGCGCGCGCTCCTCGAGCTCGGTGAGGCGCTGCTGCCACGCCGCGGCCGGATCGGGCTCGTCGAGGCGCAAGGCGTGTGCGACGGCATCCCAGAGCGCGTCGACGTCCGGCTCGCCGAGCGCCTCGCGCGCCCAGCCCTCGGTCGGGTAGGCGACGAGCGTCCACGAGAGCCTGCGCCCCATCACCGCATCCAGCCACATCCGGTCGAGGTCGCGGAAGCGCGACCGCGCGAGGCGGCCCTCGTCGATGCCCGCGAAGACGTCGGCGCCCGAGTCGGCCGATATGCCGATCACCGCCGCGCCGGAGTCGATCGCCTGCTGCAGGCGCGCGAGCTTCCACGGCGGCGTCCATCCCAGCAGCTCGTCGTCGGCGGCGGCCACGAACGCGCGGTGCACGCGGCGATCGCCGTAGGAGACGTCCACGTAGCGCGCGCCGGCCGCGTAGGCCTCCTCGGCGATCGCGCGCGCCAGCGGCGCATGCTCGAGCTGGCCGTCGACCAGCAGGTCCTGGCCCTTGTCGAGGTTGACGCCGGCGCGGACGAGCAGGCGGGCGTAGGCGCTCAAGCGCCCCGCGTGGACATCGTCGGTCACAACCCCCCCTGGTGGTGTTCGCGCAGCACCCGGCGCAGCACCTTACCGCTGGCCGTCCTGGGCAGCTCGTCGACGAGCTCGACGAGGCGCGGGTACTTGTAGGCGGCCATGCGCTCGCGGCAGTACGCGATGAGCTCGTCGGCGTCGGCGTGCTCACCGGCCCGCAGGCTGACGAACGCCTTGACCGTCTCGCCGCGGTAGTCGTCCGGGACCCCGACGACCGCGACCTCGCGCACCGCGGGATGGCCGTAGAGGACGTCCTCGACCTCGCGCGGCCAGACCTTGAAGCCCGCGGCGTTGATCTGGTCCTTCTTGCGGTCGACGACGTAGAACCAGCCGTCGGCGTCCATGAAGCCGACGTCGCCGGTATGCAGCCGCCCGCCCGGGATCGCGCGCTCGCTCTCCTGCGGGCGGCCCCAGTAGCCGGGCACGACCTGCGGGCCCGCGGTCACGAGCTCGCCGATCTCGCCGGCGGGGACGTCGCGGCCCTCGTCGTCGACGACGCGCACGACCGTCCCGTAGACCGGGACGCCGACCGAGAGCGCGCCCGAGGCGGGATCGACCGGCGCGCGCGCGCCGATCGGCACGCAGTGCGAGGGCGACGTCGTCTCGGTCAGCCCGTAGATGTTGTGGATGTAGATCCCGAAGCGCTCCTCGAACGCCGCGACGGTCGCCGGCGGGATCGGGGCCCCGCCGCTGACGATCGCGCGCAGCGTCGAGGTGTCGCGCTCGCCGGCCGCGCTCATCAGGGCGATGAAGACCGTGATCGCGCCCGTCGTGAAGGTGACGCCGTGGCGCTCGATCAGGTCGAGCGCCGTCTCGGCGTCGAAGCGGTGGAACAGCACGAGCGCGGCGCCGGTCAGCAGGGTCACGCCGATGTGGGCGATGAGCCCCGTGATGTGGAACAGCGGCGCCGCGCCGAGGATCACGTCGTCGCCGCCGAGGCCGATCCAGTCGCGATAGGTCTGCGAGCTGAAGACGACGTTGGCGTGCGTGTTCATGGCGCCCTTCGGCGGGCCGGTGGTGCCGGAGGTGTAGGTCAGGAAGGCGACGTCGCCGGCCTGCAGACCCGGGTCCGGCGGTGCCTGGCCGGCGTGCGCGCGGGCGAGCCGGGCGAGCTCGGGCTCGGCGAAGAGCCCCACGGGCTCGCAGTCGTCGAGGATCGTGCGGACCTCGCGCTCCTTGAGCATCGGGTTGACCGGCACGGCGATCGCGCCCGCCTTCCACGCGGCGAGCACGCCGACGACGAGCTCGGGGACGTTCTGCGTGCACAGCGCGACGCGGTCCCCGCGGACGACGCCACGCGCGGCGAAGGCGGCGCCCAGGGCGCTCGAGCGCTCGTCGAGCTCTGAGTGGGTCAGCGTCTCGTCGCGGTAGTGGATGGCCACCGCTCCCGGCGAGCGGCGCGCGGTGGCGGCGAACATCGCCAGCGCGCTGGCGTGCTCGGGCTCGATGTCGGCGGGCTGCCCGGGCCCGTAGCGCGCCAGCCACGGGCGGTCGTCGTACACCGCGCGATCCTCTCAGGCGTTGCACGCGGGCGGCAGCGCCGGCGCCGGCCCGTCGGGCCTGCGGTCGCCGCCCCACGCCTTGAACAGGTCGTACGCGGGCCACGCCTTGGTCAGCTTCGCGTCGGCCAGCCCCACGGGGAAGATCGGGTCGTCGCGGAAGGTGTACTGGAAGACGGCGCGCACGCGCGGGTCCTCGTTCCAGCGGCGCAGCGCGACGTCGAGCGCCTGGCAGTCGGCGCGGATGCTCTCGTCCTTGGGCGAGCGCTCGTCGCCGACGTGCGGGCCACCGACGCCGCTCTCGGTGACCCAGATCGGCGTCTTGCGGGCGCACGGGCGGCGGTCGAGGACGTCCTCCAGGGCGCCCACCGCGCCGGGATCGTCCGCCTTGTCGCCGCGCTTGGAGTAGGCGTGCTGGGCGAACACGCCGGCCTTGCACACCACGTCGTCGGGCAGGCCATCGAAGAACTCGGAGATCGAGGTGCCGTACTTGCGGGCGTTGGTCAGGCCGGCCAGCTCGCCGACGACGAGCTCCTGGCCGGGCCGCAGCTGGGACTGCATCGCCCGCGCGAGCTTGGCGTAGACCGCCGGCGCCAGCGACTTCGACGAGCCCTTGCACTGCTCGCGCTGGGGGCTGATGAAGAACGGGCCGTTGGGCTCGTTCCACGGGCTCCACCAGCGGATCGCCACGCCCTCCTGCCTGATGAGGTCCTGGAGCGAGCGCACGAGGCGCTTGTATGCCTCGAGACCCTTGGCGCTGATCGGGCGCGAGCGCGGGCCGATGTCGTCGCGCTCGCAGCCGCTGGGCGGCATCGCCGCCCACTCCGGGACGCCGTAGACGACGACCATCGTGGCGAAGCCGTTGCCGGCCTGCTGCTGGGAGCGGATCGCGCGCAGCGTGTCGCGGATGCCGTCGTACGGGCGGCATGGCGGCAGGCCGCGCATGCAGCCGTCCGAGCGCCGCGCCCAGTCGATCGGCCCGTCGGCCGAGGGCTGCAGCGCGGCCCAGTCGACGGCCAGGCGGTAGAGCGGAGCCTTGATCGCCTCGAGGCGGTCGCGCCAGGGCCCGAAGGCGCCGACGTCCTTGCCGTGCCAGAAGAGGTCGGGGTTGATCTCGGTCATCCCCACCGCCAGCCCGCCGCCGGGCGCGATCTCGGCCGGCGGCTGCTTGGCCGGTGGCGGCGACGGCTTGGACGTCGCGGTGGTCGACGACTTGTGGTCGTTGCCGCCGCAGGCCCCCAGAGCGACGACGGCGGCCAGCACGGCCGCCGTTATCGCGAAGCGCACGTCAGACGGCCGAGACCTCTTCGTCCTCGGCGACCCGGAACGACGAGCCGCAACCGCAGGCCGCGACGACGTTCGGGTTGTTGACCTGGAACCCCGCGCCCTGCAGCGAGTCGACGTAGTCGATGGTCGACCCGTCGACGTAGGGCAGGCTCTGGTTGTCGACGAGCAGGCGCAGGCCGCTGTGCTCGAAGATCGCGTCGCCGTCGCGCTGCTCGTCGAAGGCGAGCTGGTACTGGAAGCCCGAGCAGCCGCCGCCGCGCACGCCGACGCGCAGGCCGGCACTGGCGAGGTCCAGTCCCTGCGAGTCGAGGAACTCGCGGACCTTCTCGGCGCCCTTGTCGGTGAGCGCGACGCCCTTGGCGTGGTAGGTGACCTGAGTGCTCATGCTTCAGTAAATATAGCGAGCGCTACCCTTCCATCTTGAGGATGCCCACCACCGAGGACGTCAAAGCCCGTATCGAGGCGAAGATCCCTGGGGCGAGGGCCGACGTGGAGTCGGCCGACAACGTGCACTTCAGCGCGCGCGTCGTCGCCGAGGCCTTCGCCGGGCTGAGCCGGATCGAGCAGCACCGCCTCGTCTACGCGGCCTTCGAGGGCGGCGAGCTCGGCGGCGACATCCACGCCTTGCAACTCAGGACGGAGACCCCATGACCGAGCAGGCTTCCAATCCGATCCGCGACGCGATCGCCCAGGCCATCGACGAGAACCCGGTGATCCTCTTCATGAAGGGCACGCCCGAGCAGCCGATGTGCGGCTTCTCCGCGCGCACGGTCGGCGCGCTGCAGGCGCTCGGCGCTCCCTTCGCCGCCGTCGACATCCTGCCCGACCCGCGCATCCGCCAGGAGCTCTCGGCGCTCTCGAACTGGCCGACGATCCCCCAGCTCTTCGTCAACGGCGAGCTCGTCGGCGGCTGCGACATCGTCACCGAGATGTTCGAGAACGGCGAGCTCGCGCAGACGCTCGGCGTCGAGCAGCCCGACGAGGAGCCCGAGGCGCCCGCCGTCGGCCCGCGGCCGATGGGCATCGAGAACCGCCTGTCGTAGCGCCCGCCTTCACCCTCCGAGGGTGAAGCGCGATCACCCGTGGCCGGCGGACCATCGCTGCCGACCACGACGACGGGAGAGCAAGCGATGGCAATCGACACGCTCATGGTGTTCGTCGGCGTCTATGACGACGTCGCGGATGCCGAGGCCGATTATCAGCTCGTGAAGGACCTCCATACGGAGGCGGACCTGATCGACGCCTACGACGCAGCCGTCGTCGAGCGTCGCGAGGACGGCAAGACCAAGATCGTCAAGAAGCACGAGACGCCGACGCGGGTCGGCGGCGTGCTCGGCGGCGGGGTCGGGCTGGCGACCGGGCTGGTCGTGGCGCTGTTCCCGTTCGCGGCGGTCGGAGGCGGGCTCCTGGTCGGGACCACCGCGGGAGGCTCGATCCTGGGGGCGGTCGCCGGTCACGCAGCGGCCGGGATGAGCCGCCACGACCTCAAGGAGCTCGGCGAGCAGCTCGACTCCGGCACGGCCGGCCTCGTGGTCGTCGCCGTCTCGGACATGGGCGCGAAGGTCGAGGAGGCCATGAAGCGCGCGGCGAAGCTCGAGCGCAAGCAGCTCGAGGCCGACAACGAGGCGATCGAGCGCGACGCCAGCTCGGCCGCGGCGACGACGAGCTGACCCTGGGGCGCGGCGGATACGCTGCGCCCATGCCGGTCGCCACGCAGCCGCACGCAGCCCTGCGCTGGGACGGGCGGCGCCTGGCGATCCTCGACCAGACGCTGCTGCCGGCCGCCGAGGAGTGGCTCGCGCTCGAGCGGCGCGCAGGACACCGCCGACGCGATCAGGCGCCTGGCGGTGCGCGGGGCGCCGCTGATCGGGGTCGCCGCCGCCTACGGGCTGGCCATGGAGGTCGCGCGCGAGCCCGGCCTCGGATCGCTCGAGCGCGGGTGGGAGGTGCTGCGCGCGGCGCGCCCGACGGCCGTGAACCTCGCCCACGCCGTGGACCGCGTGCGCGCCGCCGCGCTCGCCGCCGGGCCGGGTGGGGACGAGGTCATGGCGGCCGCCGCGCGCGCCGAGGCGCAGCGCATCCACGCCGAGGAGGACGCCGCCTCGGCCGCGATCGCGTCGTACGGCGCCGACCTGCTGGCCGGCGCCCGGCGCATCGCCACGCACTGCAACACCGGCGCGCTGGCCGCCGGCGGGCGCGGCTCGGCGCTCGCGGTGATCCTCGAGCTGCACGATCGCGGCGGGGTCGACGTGCTGGCCGGCGAGACGCGGCCACTGCTGCAGGGCGCGCGGCTGACCGTCTGGGAGCTGGCGCGCGCCGGCGTGCCGCACGCGCTCGTCGTCGACGGCGCGATGGCCGGGCTGATCCGCCGCGGCGAGGTCGACGCGGTGGTGGTCGGCTGCGATCGCGTGGCCGCCAACGGCGACACCGCCAACAAGGTCGGGACCTATCCGCTCGCCCTGGCCGCGCAGGCCGCCGGCATCCCGTTCGTGGTCGCCGGGCCGACGTCGACGATCGACCCGGCGCTGCCCGACGGCGACGGCATCGAGATCGAGGAGCGCGACGCCGGCGAGGTGCGCGCGTTCGGCTCGGCGCAGACCACGATCGCGGGCACCGACGTGCGCAACCCCGCCTTCGACGTCACCCCGGCGGCGCTCGTCACCGCCCTGGTCACCGAGCGCGGCGTCGCGCGCCCGCCCGACGCCGCCGCGATCGCCGCGCTGCTGGCATGAGGGTCGCGCGCTCGGTCTCCACCCGCGAGGTCCGCGTCGAGGAGGCGCCCGACCCGCAGCCCGGCAGCGGCGACGTCGTCTGCCGCGTGCTGGCCTGCGGCGTGTGCGGCTCCGACGTGCTCGACACGTGGGTCGCGCGCAAGGTTCCCACCGTGCTCGGCCACGAGCTGGCCGGCGAGGTCGTCGCGGTCGGCGACGAGGTCGCGGGCATCGGGGTCGGCGATCGGGTCGTCGTGCACCACCACGCGCCGTGCGGCGAGTGCCGGCGCTGCCGGCGCGGCCACGAGACGCTGTGCGAGCGCTTCCGCACGACGGCCCTGGACCCGGGCGGCTTCGCCGAGCGGGTGCGCGTGCCATCCGAGCTCGTCGACGAGCTGATCGTGCTCGACGGCCTCGACGCCGAGCGCGCGACGTTCGTCGAGCCGCTGGCCTGCGTCCTGCGCGCCCTGGACCGCTGCGGGCTGCAGGCGGGCGACAGCCTGCTCGTGGTCGGCTGCGGCACGAGCGGGCTGCTGGCGATCGCCGCGGCGCACGCGCGGGCGGTCGAGGCGGTGTGGGCGCGCGAGCCGCGCCCCGAGCGCCTGGAGCGTGCGCTCGCCCTGGGCGCCGAGCGCCACGGCAACGAGCTCGTCGACGTCGTCGTGGTCTGCACGCCCAAGCCCGACGCGATCGCCGCCGGCTTTGCCGCGGTCGCCCCCGGCGGCGCGCTGTGCCTGTACGCGCCGCCGGACCCGGGCGCGGCGCTCGGCCTCGACGGCCATGCGCTGTACGTCGGCGAGATCGACGTCTGCGCGTCGTACTCCGCCGGGCCGGCGGACATGCGCGCGGCGCTCGCCCTGCTGACGGGCGGTCGCGTCGACCCGCTGCCGCTCGTGACCCATCGGCTCGGCCTCGACGAGACGGGGCGGGCGCTCGAGCTCGCGCGCAGCGGCGCGGCGATCAAGGTGCTGGTGGCGCCCTGATGCGCGCCGCCGTCCTGCACGGCCCCGACGACCTGCGCGTGGAGGAGGTCGAGGATCCGGCGGACGAGGTGATCGTCGAGGTCCGCGCCGCGACCGCGTGCGGGACCGATCGCAAGATGCTGCGCCACGGCCACCGCATCCTCGGCGGCTACCCGGCGCGCTTCGGCCACGAGACCGCCGGCGTGCGCGCCGACACCGGCGAGCGCGTGCTCGTCGGCGACTCGGTCGCGTGCGGCGAGTGCCGCCCGTGCCTGACCGGGCGCGCCGCGATCTGCCGCGCGCCGACGTGGGTGCTCGGCGGCTTCGCCGAGCGGATCGCGGCGCCCGCGGCTGCGCTGCACGCGATCCCCGACGGCCTGGACTTCGCCGGCGCTGCGATGGCCGAGCCGCTCGCCGCCTGCGTGCACGCCGTGGGGCGCGGGGGCGACGCCGCCGACGTCGCGGTGCTCGGCGGCGGGACGATCGGGCTGATGCTCGCTCGCCTCCTCGTGCTCGAGCGTCGCGACGTGCTCGTGTGCGATCGCCACCCCGAGCGCCGCGCGCAGGCCGAGGCGCTCGGCGCGCGCGCCTCCGCCGCGCTGGGCGAGCACGATCTGATCTTCGAGGCCGTCGGCCGCGTCGAGGCGTGGGAGCAGGCGGTGGCGGCGGCGCGCCCGGGCGCGACCGTGGTGCTCGTCGGCGGCTGCCCGTCGGGGACGACGGTGACGCTCGACACGGGCCCGCTGCACTACGACGAGCTCGACGTGCGCGGCGCCTTCCATCACACGCGCGCGGAGGTCGACCGGGCGCTTTCGCTGCTGGCGCGCGGCGACGTCGACTGGCGCGCGCTGGCCGGCGACGTCGTCGGGCTCGACGACCTCGCCGCTGCCCTGCGAGCCCCCGCGGCCGGCGAGGCGCGCAAGCTCGTCGTCCACCCGGGGCGATGAGGCGGGCGCCGGCGCTCGCGCTGTGCTGCCTGGCGTGGGCGGCCCCCGCGAGCGCCGCGGTGTGCCCGGCCGGCCCCAACCCGCCGTCGTCCGCCGCCCCGGCGAGCGCCGCGCAGATCGACGACTACGTGCGCGCCGTGGCGCGCACGTCTGCGGTCGTGACGACCGCGGTGGCGGGGTTCAGCGTGCAGGGGCGCCCGCTGCGCTACGCGGTCGTCTCGTCGCTGCCGGCCAAGCGCCTGCGCGCGGGCTTGGCGCGCCTGCGCGCGGTGCGCGCCGGCCGCGCGCGCAGTCCGGGCGACGCGCCCGCGGTGGTGTGGGTGGCCGGATCGGTGCACGGCAACGAGCCCAGCGGCGCCGACGCCGACCTGCGCCTGCTGCACGACCTCGCCCAGCGCTGCCACGACCCGCTGCTGCGGCGCGTGGCGGTCGTGGTCGACCCCGTGCAGAACCCCGACGGCCACGAGGTCGGCACGCGCGTGAACGCCAACGGGTTCGACCTCAACCGCGACTGGCTGGCGATGACCCAGCCCGAGACGCAGGCGCGCCTGCACGCCCTGCTGGCTATGCCGCCGCTCGCCTACGCCGACCAGCACGAGCAGGGCGGCGGCCTGTTCTTCTTCCCGCCCTACGAGGCGCCGCTGTTCCACGAGCTGCCCGACGCCGCCCTGGCCGCCGAGCGCGACGTGATCGCGCCGGCGATCCGCCGCGCCTTCGATCGCGAGGGCTACGCGTCGACGAGCGGCGGCGACTTCGACCTGCTCTACCCCGGCTACGGCGACAGCGCGACGGCGCTGCTCTTCGGGGCGGCCGGGATGACGCTCGAGGCCGGCGCGGGCATTCCTTACGAGCGGCGCGTCGCCGAGCACCTCGCCGCCGCGCGCGCGGTGATCGCGGCGGTCGCTGCGCACCGCGCCGCGCTGCTGCGCGCGTGGGCGCGATCGTTTGCGCAGGCCGCGCGCCAGGGCGCGCGCGGCGAGCTGCAGCATCGCCGCCCGCGGTTGCCCGTCTTCGGCTACTGGCTCGGGCCGGGGTCCGAGCCCCTGGTCGCGCGGCTGATCGCCGAGGGCGTGGACGTGCGGCGGCTGGCGCACCCGCGCAGGGTGCGCGAGAGCCCCTACGGCGCGGTGGGCACCGGCCTGCTCACCACGCTGCCCGCGGGCACGTACGTCGTCGCGTCGGCGCAGCCGCTCAAGCATTGGGTCGAGGCGCTGCTGGGCCCCGACGCGCGGGCCGACATGCCCTCGCCGTCCGACGTCGGCGCGTGGTCGCGCCCGCTGCTCATGGGCCTGACCGGCGGGACGCTCAACTCGCGCGTGCCGCCGACGCCCGCGGCGCCTGCGCCCGCGCTCGCGGTCGCCGCGGCGCAGCCGCTGGCCGGGCGCCGCGTGGCGTTGCTGGCCGACCCCGGCGCCACGGTGCCGGTGGCGCCGGGGGTCGATCAGCCCAGCGCGGGCACGTCGTGGGCGCGGTGGGTGCTGGCGCACCGCCTCGGCGCGCAGGTCGACGTGGTCGACGACGCGGCGCTGGCGGCCGGCGCGCTGGCCGGCCACGGCGCGCTGGTGGTCGCCGACGGCACCGCGACGGTGCTGTCGCCCGCGGCGCTGCAGGCGATCGGCACGTTCGTCGCCGCCGGCGGGACCTACGTCGGCTGGCGCGCGCGCGGGATTCAGGTCGCCGGGGCGGCGGCGCTGACCACGGCGACGATCGATCCCACCCCGTCGCAGGTCCTCGTACCCGGCGCCGCGGTGCGCGTCGGCGACACCGCCGTCGCGCTCGACAACAACGATCCGGTGATCGCCGGCGGCAACGTGGTGGCGCGCTACGGCTTCGTGCTCAGTGGCTGGACGCGGGGCTCGCCCTCCGGGCGCCCGGCGATCCTCGACGACCGCGTCGGCGCGGGCCACGCCGTCCTGTTCGCCTTCGACCCCGTCTTCCGCGCGTCGACCGAAGGCGCCGAGCGCCTGCTCACGAACGCCCTGCTCGCCACTCCAGGTGCTCGATGATCCGCGGCGAGTCGCAGATCGCGTCCTCGTCGATGACGAGCAGCGGCACGCGCCGCTGACCGCTGAGCGCCTCGACCTCGTCGCGGTCGCGCTGGCGCAGCGCCACGCGCAGCTCGTCGTACTCGATGCCTCGCCGCCGCAGCTCGCGCGCGACGCGGCCGCACGGGCACAGCCAGTCGGTGGGGGTGCGGCAACGGTGGAGGGTCGCCTCAGTCACTGCGCACATCAAATCGCGCGTGCGGCGGCGCTTGCGCCACCGCTGGGCGCCTGCCGCGCCCGCTCGCCGCGCCCACCCGCCTCAAGACACCAGCCGCCCCGCCACCCCGCTCGCCGTGCGCACCCCGAGCCCCGCGACCCGCAACGCGAGCGGCTGGCGCGCGCCCGGCGGCTTCAGGCGTTCGCCGTCCCGCTCGCGGTACCAGTCGATCGTCGTCTGCAGGGTGTCCTCGTGGTGGGCCGGGCTCCAGCCCAGCTCGCGCTTGGCCTTCGTCGAGCGGAACGCCCACCACAGCGACGCCGCGCGGACCTCGACGACGGTGACCGGCGGGCGGCCGGGGACCATCTCGGCGGCGCGCGCCAAGGCCAGCGCGGCGCGGAGCGGGAGCTTCAGCGCCGGCGGCTCGACGCCCGACAGGCGCCCGAGGTCCGCGAACAGGCGGTCGAGGGTGAAGTTGCGATTGCCGAGGATGTAGCGCTCGCCGACCGTCCCGCGCTCGTCGGCGAGCAGGTGGCCGCTGGCGACGTCGTCGGCGTCGACGACGTTGAGTGCGCCGTCGACGTAGGCCGGGATCTCGCCGCGCAGGAAGCGGCGCACGAGCTCGGTCGACGAGCGGTGGTGGTCGCCCGCACCGAAGACATGCGCCGGGTTGACGATGACCACCGGCAGGCCGTGCGCGGCCAGCTCCATGGCCACCATCTCGGCCTCGCGCTTGGCGTTGACGTACGGCAGCCCGTAACGGCCCGCGCGGAAGACCTGGCGCTCGTCGGCCGTCGAGCCGCGCGGCGCGGGGCCGACCGCGGCCACCGACGACGTGTGCACCGCGCGCGCCACGCCGGCCCGCAGCGCCTCCTCGAGCACTATCCGCGTGCCGTCGACGTTGACGGCGAACAGCCTGTCGGCGCTCGCGCGCAGCGACGTCAGGCCGGCGACGTGGAAGACGCGCTCCACGCCGCGCAGCGCCCGGCGGACCGAGGCGCGATCGAGCACGTCGCCGGGTGCGAGCTCGACGCCTTCGAGGTCGTCGACCCGCGCGCCGGGTCGCACGAGCGCGCGCACGCGATCGCCGCGCTCGACGAGCAGGCGCGTGACGTGCGAGCCGACGAGGCCCGTCGCGCCCGTGACGAGAGTCGTCATCGCATGGATTATCTAGGGTGGCCGGGTGCCCGACGTCGCAGTCGTCACCGACACCACGCATTACCTGCCGCGCGCACTCGTCGCCGAGCAGGGCATCGCCGAGGTCAGCCTGTACGTCAACGACGGCGACCGCCACGAGCGCGAGGCCGACATCGAGGACCTCACCGCGTTCTACGACGGCCTGCGCACCGCTGCGTCGCTGCCGACCACCTCGCAGCCGTCGATCGGCGACTTCCTCGCCGTCTACGAGCCGCTCGCGCAGGCCGGGCGCGACGTCGTCTCGATCCACATCTCGGGCGGGATCTCGGGCACGGTCGAGGCCGCGCGCCAGGCGGCCGCCGAGCTCGCGCAGCGCGTCGCGGACGCGCGGATCGAGGTCATCGACTCGACCATGGGCTGCGGCGCGCTCGGCCTCGTCGTGCTCGCGGCCGCCGCGACGGCGCGCGCCGGCGGCGACGCCGACGCGGTCGCCGCCCGCGCAACCGAGGCGATCGCGGCCACGCGGCTGTGGTTCGCGGTGGACACGCTCGAGTACCTGCACCGTGGCGGGCGCATCGGCGCCGCCCAGGCGTGGCTCGGCGGCGCGCTGAAGATCAAGCCGATCCTCACCCTCGACGGCGAGATCACCCCGATCGAGCGCGTGCGCACCTCGCGGCGGTCGTTCGAGCGGATGGTCGACTACCTGCGCTCGCGCCACGACGACGGCGCCGACGGGTGGGTCGTCCAGCACATCCAGGCGCCCGACGTCGCCGAGCGCCTCGTGACGAGCGGGCGCGAGCTGTTCGGCTGCGAGCCCGTCTTCGTCTCCGAGGTCGGCCCGGTCATCGGCGCCCACGTCGGCCCGGGCCTGGTCGGCGTCGGCGGCCTGCCGCGGGCGCTGCTCAGCGCGGGTTGACGAAGGCGCGCGTGCGCGCCGTCGCCAGCGCGTCGCCGATCGCCGGCCCGGCCGTGTCGCGGTAGGTGCCCGCGTGGCACTCGTCGCCCACGTCGGAGACCGCCGTCACGGTGGTCTGCAGCCACAGCTTGGCGCCCGACTGGCTGCGCAGCGGATCGACGCGCACCGCAACGAGGCGAATCTGGCGCTGCGCCGCGGGCCGGGTCACGCGCCAGGCCGCGCGGTTGCGCGTGCCCGACTCGAGCAGGCGCGCGCCGGTCGCCGGGGCGAGCGCGGCCGCCCGAGCGGTCGCGTTGGCGTCGTCGCCGGTGGCGACGGCGAGCGACGCGCGGACCGTGTACGTGCATGAGCGCGACCCCTCGCGCATGACCAGCACGCCCTTGTTCAGGCTGCTCACGCGCCAGTCCGTCGGGAAGATCAGGGTGGCGGAGGGCTGGGCGGTGACGCCGGGCAGCCCCTGGACGGCGCTGGCGGGCGGCCGCAGCGAGCGGCTGCGCAGGTCCTTGGCGATGGCGGGGACGGCGGTGGCGCCGAGCGCCGCGATCAGCGCGGCGATCGACAGGATCTTGATCTTCATGGCGTGAGCATGCCCGGCGCGTGCCGGTGCCCGGAGCCACCAAGGTGTCCGATCGCGCTACCCCGGGCGCGCGCCCGGACGGCCGACCGCCCGCGCGGCGGCGCGCAGCGCGCTGCGCGCGCAGGCCTCGTCGTCCTCGCCGCTCAGCAGCGCCGCGAGGTAGCCGGCGGCGAAGGCGTCGCCGGCGCCGGTGGGATCGACCGCTTCGGCGGGCTCGGCCGGGACGTCGATCGGGGCGGCGCCGCGGCGCAGCACGCGCGCGCCCTGCGCGCCGCGCTTGAGCACGAGCACCTCGTAGGCGTCGGTCATCGCGTCGCCGAGCACCTGTGCCTCGTCCTCGTTGGGGAAGCAGATCGCCGCGCCCGCGCTCCACTCCAGGAAGGGCGTGCCGGCCATGAAGGCCGACGAGCCGGGGTCGATCGACCACGGCAGGCCGGCGCGCCCGACGAGGTCGAGGACCGCCGAGCGCGGGCGCTCCTCGAAGAGCGCGTAGCCCGAGACGTGGATGTGGCTGACACCGCCGAGCAGCTCGTCGGACAGATCCTCGGGGCCGAGCGCGGCGCCGGCGCCGCGATCGGTGAACATCGAGCGATCGTGCGTGAGGATGACGACCGTGCCGGTGGGCCGCTGCGCGTCGCCGGCCAGGCGCGCGTCGACGCCGCAGCGCTCCAGGGCGCGGGCGTGGCGGCGCACGTCGGCCAGCCCGACGCGCCCGGCGAAGCGCACCGGCGCCCCGAGCGCGCCCAGCCACGCCGCGGTGTTCGCGCCCGAGCCGCCGGGGTGGCGCTCCATCCGCGACGCCGTGTCGCTGCGCGCCACGAGCGGCCCCAGCGGCGCGACGACGAGGTCGTCCATGACGTCGCCGACGACGAGGATCATCGGCGCGCCGCCCAGGCGGCGGCGATCGCGCCGGCGATCGCGGCGTTGTTGTTGGCGATCGCGACGTTGATCTCGAGTGTGCGCCCGTCCGTGGCCCGGTGCAGGTGGTCGAGCAGGAACGGCGTCACGGCCTTGCCGGTCACGCCGGCAGCCCGCGCGCGCTCGAGGCCGGCGGCGAGGACGCGCTCGTGCTCGAGCGGGTCGAGCTGCTCGGCCTCGCCGATCGGGTTGGCGACGAGCAGCGCGGCGGCGATGCCCAGCGCGTCGGCCTGCGCCATCGCGGTCGCGACCTCCTCGGCGCCGTCGACGCGCCAGTCGAGCTCGACGCCCGCGTCGGTGACGTAGAAGCCCGGGAAGCGATTCGTCCGCCAGCCGGCGACGGCCACCCCGAGCGTCTCCAGCCGCTCGACCGTGGCGCCGACGTCGAGGATCGACTTCACGCCCGCGGCCACCACCGTGATCGGCGTGCGGGCGAGCGTCAGCAGGTCGGCCGACTCGTCCCACGTGTCGCGCGCGTCGCGGTGCACGCCACCGAGGCCGCCGGTGGCGAAGACGCGGATGCCCGCGCGCGCGGCCAGGTGCGCCGTCGAGGCCACCGTCGTGGCGCCGTCGATGCCGCGTGCGGTGGCCAGCGGCAGGTCGCGGACGCTGAGCTTCGCCATGTCGGCGTTGGCGATGCGCTCGATGCCCTCGTCGTCGAGGCCGATGCGCACCTCGCCTTCGAGCACGGCGATCGTCGCCGGCACCGCGCCGGCCGCGCGCACCTCGGCCTCCAGGGAGCGCGCGACATCCAGGTTGCGCGGGCGCGGCAGCCCGTGGGCGATGATCGTCGACTCCAGCGCGACGACCGCGCCCCCGCGCTCGAGCGCCTCGGCGACCTCCGGCGAGAGCACTAGATGATTGATTCCGTGGCCACCGTGCCCGCATGTGCGCGTGCCGTGGATGCCGGGCGCCGCACGGCGAAGGGGAGTCGTGCTGGTTGCACGGCCCCCTTCGGCGGGTGGCGATCCGGCGCCGCGGAACGCGTGCAGGCGGGTGCGGGGGTCGCGGAATCAGTCATCTACGCCGGCGGCGGAACAGCCCGCCGACCGCGGCGATGCCGCCGCCGAGGACGAAGCCGGCCACGCCGGCGCCGATCAGCACCTGCTTGCGGTGCTCGGTGATCTGCCGGCGCCAGTCGGTGATCACGGCCACCTCGCCGCGCAGCCGCGTCAGCGAGTGCGCGAGCTCCATGCGGTTGGCCTCGATCGAGGCGCGGATCTCCTCGGGGGTGCGGGTTGCCACTAGATCGTCTGCTCCGGCTGGGGGGACTGGACGGTCTCGCGGATGCGCTTGGCCTCGTCGATGGCCATGGCAGGCGTCGGCGGGGCACCCGACTTGAACGCGCGCGCCGCGATGAAGCCGGCGAGCGCACCGAGCAGGAAGAGCGCGGCGGCGACGACGAAGAAGCCCCAGAAGTACTGGCCGGCGGGGAAGAGCTCGTACCACGCAAGCCACGACAGGCCGTGCAGGACGAGCGTCAGCCCGGAGATCACGAAGACGCTGGCCGCGAGCGCCACGACGGCGCCCTTGATCAGCTTGGTGAGCTTGGCGGTCACCTCGGCCTTCGCCAGCTCGATCTCCTCGCGCACGAGCAGCTGCGCGCGGTCGGACACCTCCTGGATCGCGTCCGCGATGTTCTGGGTGTTGTTCTGGGAGGTCTGCTGGTCGGTCATCGGCCGAAGCGCTTGAGGATGAAGGCGGCGATGACGCCACCGGCGAACGCCGCGCCGACGAGGATCTCCGGGTGCTCCTCGACGGGCAGGTTGGCGAGCGGGCCCGGCAGCGCGATGCCGTTGGCCGCGGTGCCCGCCGGGCGCTCGGTGGTCGCCTCGGCGGCTCCGACGACCGGCGTCGGCTCGGGCCCAGCCGTCGTCGGGCTGTGCAGATCGTCGCTCACTCGGGCGGATCTTCCCCGAACGCGCGGCGCCAAATCGTCGCCGCCACGCGGGTCGTGATGACCGAGGCCAGCGCGCCCAGGCCGGCGAGCAGGGCCGACCACACCAGCCGCTTGACCATCTCGTTGTCCATCGGCCGGACCCTATCTCACGCGGTCGCCGGCACGGCGTCCAGGCCGCCGCAGATCGTCTCGATGACGAGGCGCTTGGCCTGCTCGAACTCCGCGTCGCCGCTCGGGAGCGTCTCGAAGATCCAGCCCGAGAGCACCTGCTCGATCGCGCCGTAGAACGCGAGGGCCGCGAAGCGCGGCGTGACGGTGTCCTTGAACGCGCCGTCGAGCTGCGCGCGCTCGACGATGCCGGCGATCAGCTCGTAGGCCTCGGTGATCTTCTCGATGTGCGTCTGGCCGAACGAGTTCGCCGCTCGCGTGACCTCGACGATGATCACCTTCATCAGCTCGGGGTCGTGGCGGTAGGAGTCGACGATGAAGGAGGCGATCGCGTAGAGCTTCTCGCGCGCGGCGAGGTCCTGGCCGTCGAGGTCGCGGATGACGTCGAGCATCACGTTCCAGCGCTCGAGGAACAGCGTGTCGAGGACCTCGTCCTTGGAGCGGAAGTAGTGGTAGACGAGGCCATAGGCGACGCCCGCCTCGTCGGCGATGTCGCTCACGCGGCAGCGGTTGAAGCCCTGCTGGGCGAAGACGCGCACGGCCGCGTCGAGGATGAGGCGCCGCTTCTCGGCGGCGAGCTTCTCGTTGCGCGCGGCCATCAGCTTTCGGGCCAGCGGTAGGCGACCGGGCGGCGGTTGGCGAGCGACGGCAGCCGCGTGCGGATGGCGTCCTGCGCGTCGAGGTCGAGGTCGGCGGTGATCACGGTCTCTGAGTCGGCGGCCTGGGCGAGGATCAGGCCCCACGGATCGACGATCATCGAGCGCCCGCCGGACCGAAGCCCCTCGACGTGCTCGCCGACCTGGTTGGCGCCGATGACGAAGCACTGATCCTCGATCGCACGGGCGCGCACGAGCACCTCCCAGTGGTCGCGCGTCGTCGGGACCGTGAAGGCGGCAGGGATCGTGACGATGCGCGCGCCGCGGATGGCGAGGATGCGGTACAGCTCCGGGAAGCGGACGTCGTAGCAGACGGTCAGGCCCAGGGCGATGCCGTCGGCGGTCGCGCTCAGCGCCACGTCGTCGCCCGGCTCCTCGTGCTCGGACTCGCGATAGACCGTCCCCTCGACCTCGACGTCGAACATGTGGACCTTGCGATAGACGGCCTTGACCTCGCCGTCGGGCCCGATGTGCAGCGACGTGTTGCGTAGCTTGTCCTCGCCGTCGACGCGCTCGGAGACCGAGCCGGCGACGAGGTCGATGCCCAGCTCGCGCGCGGCGTCGCGCGCCCACGTGACCGCGGGGCCGTCGAGCGGCTCGGCGCCCGCGCGCAGGTCGGCGCCGCGGCCGAGGACGCTCCACTTCTCCGGCAGGACGACCAGGCGAGCGCCATCGGCAGCCGCCCGGCGCACGAGGCGGTCGGCCGTCTGCAGGTTGCGGGCCTTGTCCGGGGTCGCGGTGAGCTGGATCGCGGCTGCGCGAAGCGTGGGCGTGACGTCTTCTCCTCCCGAATTGACTGATGAGTCAATCGCGGAGAGCATAGCCCCGATGCTCGACGGGCTGCCCCACCGGGGCGACGGGAGCGACCGGCCCGCGGGCCTCGCCCTGCCGCCCGCGCCGATGCCGCGCCGCCAGGGGCGCCGGCCGCTCAAGCGGTGGCGCTACGTCGGCGTCTACGGACCCGATGTGATGCTGTGCGCGGGCGCGGCGCGCATCGCCGGCGTGCCGCAGTCGTTCTGGGCGGTGTGGGACCGCTCGCGCCTGTGGGAGCGCACCACGCTGCGCCGCGGGCGCGTCGACCTGCCCGACGGCGCCGCGCGCGTCGCCGACCGCGAGGTCTCGGTCGACCTCGTGGTGGAGGCCGACGGCGATCCCGTCGAGGTCGTCAGCCGCCATGGCGACTCCTACATCTGGACGCGCAAGGTGCCGCTGCGCGCGACGGGCCTGATCACCCTGGAGGGCCGCACGCTGGCGATCGACGCGCCGGGCCTGCTCGACGACTCGGCCGGCTACCACGCCCGGCGCACGGCGTGGGAGTGGAGCGCGGGCGCCGGGACGGGCGCCGGCGGCGAGCACGTCGTCTGGAACCTCGTCGCGGGCGTGCACGACGCGCCGCTCGGCAGCGAGCGCACGGTGTGGATCGACGGCGTCGCGTCCGAGGTCGAGCCCGTGGTGTTCGCCGAGGGCCTCGACGCCGTCGGCGAGCTGCGGTTCACGCCGGAGGCCGAGCGGGTGCGCCGCGACGACCTGCTCCTCGTCGCCAGCGACTATCGCCAGCCGTTCGGGACCTTCGCAGGGACGCTGCCCGACGGCACGGAGCTCGCGCGCGGGTACGGGGTGATGGAGCGCCACCGCGCGCGGTGGTGACCTACGCGCCCGGGCGGGCGGTCGCGCGAGGAACGATCAGCGCACGCGCGGTGCGTAGACCCCGTCGCGCACCGTCGGGAAGCGCGGGGCCCAGCCGAGCTCGGCCTTCGCGCGCGCGTTGCGCACGCGCTGCGAGGCGGCGAGCGAGCGCGCGAGCGGGAAGCCGACGCGCGCGCCGGCGACGCCGAGCGACGCCGTGCCCGGCCGGGGGCGCCCGGCGGCGTCGGCGATCGCGTCGGCCAGGGCGCGCTGGGTCATCGGCTCGTCGTCGACGGCGAGATAGGTCGTGCCGCCGGCGCCGCGCTCGACCGCGGCGGCCACCGCGCGGGCGGCGTCGTCGACGTGCACGCAGCTGAGGTAGTTGCCGCCCCACCCGACGACCCGGGCGCGGCGATCGAGCAGGGCGCGCTCGAACAGGCCGCCGGGCCCGTAGACGACGCCCAGCGCCACGAGCACGACGTCGAGCCCCTCCTCGGCGTGCAGCGCCAGCAGCCGGCGCGCGACGTCGGCGTCGCCGGCGCCGAGCGGCGTGGGCCGCTGTGGCGTGCCCTCGTCGATCCAGGTCGTCCCGTGATCGCCCCAGGCGAACGCGCTGCCCACGTGCACCAGGCGGGCGCCGGCGACGATCGCGTCGTCCGCCAGGGCGCGCGCCCGCGCCGCCTCGGCGCGGCGGTACGCGGCCAGGCGGCGGTGCGTCAGGCGCCCGGCCGGCTCGGGCGCGGGACAGTGGACGATCGCGTCGACCGGCGCCGTGGCGTGGCGCAGCTCGTGGCCCGCCGCCTCGAGCTCGGCGACCACCGCGGCACCCAGGAGCCCGCCCGCTCCGGCGACGTGCACGCGGCGATAGCGCAGATCGTCCATCGCGCTCGACGGTACGAGCGCGCGCATAACGTGAGCGTCAGGGTCAGGGTGACCTGGACGCCCGCCGGATGCACTATCCAGACGATGGCTCCGACCCAGCCCGATCGCGCCCTCGCGGCGCGCACGCCCGACGCCGACGTCGCCCTCGTGGCGGCGGCCCGTAGCGGCGATCGCGCCGCGTTCGCCGCCCTGGTCGAGCGCCACTACGCGATGCTGCTGGCGACCTGCCGGCGGGTGACCGGCGATGCCGAGATGGGCGCCGACGCCGCCCAGGAGGCCGTCGTCGCGGCGCTGCTCGGGCTCGAGCAGCTGCGCCGCGACGACCGCTTCGCCGCGTGGCTGGTCGGCATCGGCATCAACCTCTGCCGCCGCGCGTTGCGCGAGCGCGCGCGCTGGCACGGCGCCGACGGGCCCGAGCCGGCCGCGGCAGACCCCGGGCCCGCGGAGGCGGCCGAGGCCGCCCGGATCGCGGAGCGCGTCCGCGCGGCGATCGCCGCGCTGCCGCCGGGGCAGCGCGCGGCGGTCGCGCTCTTCCACCTCGGCGGGCTGGGCCACGCCGAGGTCGCCGGCCACCTCGGCACGAGGCCCGGCGCGGTCAAGACGCGCCTGCACAAGGCCCGCGCGGCCCTGCGGCGCGAGCTCGCCGACGTCCACCGAGAGGAGTTCCCGATGTCAGCACCCGTTCCCGTCCGCGTCGCCGACGTGCGTCGCCCCGCCGACCGGCCCGATCGGCGCATCGTCGTCCTCGAGGCGCTCGATGCCGATCGCCGGCTGCCGATCTGGATCGGCGCGGCCGAGGCCGAGTGGATGGTCGCCACCCTCGAGGACGTCGAGCTGCCGCGCCCGGGCGCGCACCTCTTCGCGCACGCCCTGCTGCGCGCGGCCGGCGGGGAGCTGCGCGAGGTGCGCATCAGCCGGCTGGCCGAGCACACCTTCTTCGCGACGGCCGTGCTCGGCGACGGCACCGAGGTCGACGCGCGGCCGAGCGACGCGCTGACCCTCGCGCTGCTGAGCGGCGCGCCGATCGCGGTCGAGCCGGCGGTGCTCGACGCCTCCGATCGCTTCTGGCGCGCGCGCCCGGACTACGCCGCCGAGGTCACGGGGCCCCACGACGGCGCGAGCGTCCTCGCCGACGAGGTGCGCGCACGCCTGGCGGAGGGGGCGCGCGAGCGCGCCGAGCTCGACGAACCGCCGCCGACGCCGTGACGGAACGCCTAACGTTGGGCCATGAGGACGCGCGCCCCGCAGCGCGCGGGCCCGGGGGCGGTCGCGGTCCTGGTCGCGGCGCTCGCCGGCTGCGCGCCGGCCGGCGCGGCGAGCGCGCAGCGCTTCCAGGCCGAGCGCATGCGCGTCGCGAAGGCGACGGGCCGCGTCGTGCACGACGCGTCGGCCAGCGGCCGCCGCGCGCTGCTGCTCGTCGGTGCCGGCGCGACCGCCTTCCAGGACCCGTCGCGGCGCTCGAGCCAGATCGGCGGATCCACCTGCAAATCCAGATCTTCCACAGGACTCCTTTGCGTACGTGACCCGCCTAGCCTCGATCCTCCAGGGGCGGGAGCTGGTCGCGCGGGGTCCGCGTGCCCGGGCGCCGGTAGCCCAGGGCCGCCTGGACGCTCGACGGCCGCCACATCGCGCCGCCGCGCAGCGTCGGCACGCCCTCGGCGTTGAGCTGGTCGGCGATCGCCTGCAGCGTCATCTTCGCCGCTCGCATCGCGGTGATCCGCTCGAACAGCTGGGGTCGGTCGCTGACCGCCGGACGGCCGGTCGGCCGGCCGCTCGCGCGGACCGCGGCGAGGCCGCGGCGCGTGCGCTTGGCGATGCGCTCGCGCTCCCAGTCGCCGAGCGTAATCAGGGTCGCGGCGAGCTCGTGCCCGGCCGGTGTGGACGTGTCGACGCCGAGGTCGAGCGCGATCAGCGCGGCCTGGGCATCACGGAACCACTCCATCAGCGCCCCGAGGTCGACGATCGAGCGGCTCAGGCGTCGCAGGTCGCCGACGACGAGGCCGCGGGCCTTGCCCTCGGCAATCCGCTCGAGCGCGTAGGACAGGCCGGGGCGGTCGAGGCTCCCGCCGTTCTCGCGGTCGGTCACCACCTCGACGAGCTCCCAGTCGCTGCGCTCGCACGCCTCTTCGATGGCGTGGGCGGGGCCGTCGGCCTCGGTGCGCGGGCCGTCCGCGGACACCGTCACGTAGCCGATGACGGCCGCGCCTGACGACAGCCGCGACGTCGAGCGCTCGATGTCCTCGCCGCGGACCCAGACGGGGGCCGTCTTGCGGGTGTCGTCGACGAGGTAGCTCGTGCGCTCGGGGGTCGGGTCCTTGCCCGGCCGCTCGGAGATCGTCGCCGCGAGCGCGTGGCCGCGGAACTCGCCCACCTTGGGGTCGGCGCTGCGGCCTTCGAGGTACAGCTCGCGCGCGATCGGCGTGAAGGCGGGGACCGCGTAGCGACGGCGGCGCGCCCACGACACGGCTATCGGCAGCAGCGCGAGGGCGAACGCCGCGAGCGCCGCGCAGGCGGCGATGGCGACGATCCATCCGGTGTCGCTGCCCTGGTCCTTCGTCACGGTCTTCACCTGCTGCGGAGCGGGCCTCGCCGGGGCGGGCGCGGGCCGCTGGCTCGGCGTGGTCTGCGGGCGGGCGCTGGACGTCCGCTCGGACCGTCGCTCGAGCAGCCGCACGAGCTTGCGCGTCTTCGCGCCGACGATGCCGTCGGCGGCGAGCCCGTAGTCGGCCTGCAGGTGCCGGACGGCCGTGGCGGTCAACGGGCCGAACCGCCCGTCGACGCCCGGGCGCCCGAGGTCGTACCCGCGCTTGTGCAGCAGCCGCTGGACGCTGCGGACTGCAGCGCTCGGCGTGCTCCCCATCCCGGCGCCCTGGGCGAGCACCGGCGCGGGCCTGGTCGCCGCGCTGGCCGACGCGGGAACGACCACGGTCATCACGACCACGAGCGCGCCCAGCGCCACCAGCGCTGGCTTGATTCGTATCCGGTCGCTGATCGCGACCAGCCCGGTAAGCATGAAGCCTCCCTTCGAAACGACTCATGGACGCGCCGGCGCGCCGATGACGGCGCGGCGCGGGTCCACGCACCGCCGGGTCGTCAGGCGACGCGGCGCGGTGCGCGAGCAGCCCGAAGGGCTAGCCAGGCCGTTCCTGGAGGGAGACGAACGCCGCCGGCCGCCAGAGGGCGGCGGGCAGCTGCAGACGTCGAAGCGGGTTCGCACGCCGGCAGGCGATCCGCATGGCCGGCACGGCGACCCAGCCACCCGCCGGGCCGGCCGAGCCACCGGTTGCGCCGGAGCCCGCGTTGCAGGGTGCCGCGGGCGCGAGAGGCGCGGTCGGCGTCTTCGGCCCGCTCGTCGCGGCGGGGGCCTGCGCGGGGCTCTCGTCCGCGCTGAGGGGGACCGCGGCCGCGAGCGCCTCGAAGCGCGCCGCGGCGTCGGGACCGATGAGGGCCGGCGAAGTCCAGACCGGCGCGCGGGTGAGCGCGGGCGGGGTGTCGGTCGAGCGCGCTGAGCTGGGCGTGCTCGCGGCCGCGGGCTCGTCGGCTGGAGCGGCCGCGACGGGGTGCGGCGCCACGGAAGAGCCGGACCCACTCGCCGGCACCACAGGCTGCGCGACGCGACCCGAGGCCGGCGCGCGAGTCTGAGCGGCCGGAGCGAAGCTGACGGGCGCCGGAGCGACGGGCGACGTCACCGGCTGCACGACCCGAGCGAGCGGAGCGGTGAGACCCTGCACCGCCGACACGACCGGAGCCGACAGCCTGCGTCACCGGCGCGGTCACTGCCTGCACGGTGGAGACCACCGGAGCGACCACCTGCGTCACGGGCGCCGCCAGCGCCTGCACCGTCGACACGACCGGAGCGACGGCCTGCGTCACCGGCGCGGCCACTGCCTGCACGGTGGAGACCACCGGAGCGACCACCTGCGTCACCGGCGCGGCCACTGCCTGCACGGTGGAGACCACCGGAGCGACCACCTGCGTCACCGGCGCCGCCACCGACTGCACCGACGACACGACCGGACCGACCACCTGCGGCACCGGCGCCGCCACCGACTGCACCGACGACACGACCGGACCGACCACCTGCGGCACCGGCGCGGCCACTGCCTGCACCGACGACACGACCGGAGCCGCGGCCTGCGTCACGGGGGCGGTCGCCGACTGCACGACCTTGGTCACCGGAGCCGCGGCCTGCGTGACCGGCGCGGCCGCCGACTGCACGACCTCGCTCGCCGGAGCAGCAGCCTGCGTGACCGGCGCCGCCGCCTGCGTCACCGGCGCGGCCGCCGACTGCACGACCTCGCTCGCCGGAGCAGCAGCCTGCGTGACCGGCGCCGCCGCCTGCGTCACCGGCGCGGCCGCCGACTGCACGACCTCGCTCGCCGGAGCAGCAGCCTGCGTGACCGGCGCCGCCGCCTGCGTGACCGGGGCGGCGGGCTTGGGAGCGGCGGGTGCCGGAGCGGGGGCCGCCGGCTTCGGCGCGGGCGCGGGCGCGGCCGGGGCCGGCGCGGGGGCCGCAGGCTTGGGCGCGGGCGCGGCCGGCGCGGGCGCGGCCGGGGCCGGGATCGACGGCGTGCTCGTCGGGGCGGGGGCGGCGGCCGCCGGCGCGGGCGCGGCCGGCGCGGGGGAACCGGCGGGTGCCGGCGCAGGCGCGGCCGGCGCCGAGGTGGCGCCCGAGACCGCGCCCTGGACGGCCGCCGCTGCTTCGCCGACGGGCGCCGGGGTGGCGCCTGCGACGGGAAGGTCGGCGACCGCGGCCGAGGCGGCGAACGTGCACGTCAGGACGAGGAAGGCGAGGGCGATGAGCGCGGTGCCGAGCCGCACGCGGCCGGGCCGGTGAGGCCCTGCGCTGCGGTCCGGTGTGAGGCTGCGAAGCTGCTGGCCTCGCCTGGTCAACCAATGTCCCCCGTGCAAATCGCGATCGTGTACGCGAGGCGTTTACATCTGAGGCCCAGTTCAAACCCGTTCGTCTGCGAACGAACAGGCCGTTCGACGGGGTGTCAACGCCGTTTGGCGACCATTTCGACCGCTCGGCGGCATCGTGGGACGTCGGCGAGCGCCGAGCGGCGGACCGCTGGAGCGCCGAGCGGCGGACCGCTGGAGCCCCGAGCGGCGGCCCGCTGGAGCGCCGAGCGGCGGGCCGCTTGAGCGCCGCCGACGACCTACGAGCAGGCCGCCGGCAGCGGCACGAAGTCCATGCTCGTCGGGTTCGAGCTCGGGTTGGCAGCGGGGCTGGTGATGTGCGCGAGATCGAAGTCGTTGTCGTTGACCGCCGCGAGCGTCGCGTGCGCTCCCGTGCCGATGACCGAGACGCCCTCGAGCTTGGTGTTGACGAGCCCGTTGGCAGTGAGCGCGGCGTTGACGTCGATGCACAGCGACTTCTGCCCCGGCGTGACGCCCGCCGGGTTGGGCGGCACGACGCCGTCGGTCGTCGGGATGTACTGCTGCTCGAGCGTCGGGCTCGTCGCCGGCTGGTCGTAGACCCCGCCGAGGAGGTTCGTCGCGTGCGTGAAGTCGACCTTGTAGATCCTGGTCGACGCCGCCGGGTCGCTGGAGATCGTGTCGTCGCGCTCCTCGATCAGCAGCTTGTCGGGGCCCGCCGGCCACAGCGCCGAGACCTTGTCGGAGAGCGGCGACTTCTTGCCCGGCTTGACGTCGAGCAGGGCCGCCCACTCGCGATCGACGACCGGGTGCGCGACGTTCGTGACGTCGATGCGGAAGACGCGGATGGCGAGCGAGTTGCGCGTCGTCGTGTTCGGGTTCTCCATCGGGCTCTGCAGCGAGGTGTAGACGTACGTCCGACTGTCGAAGCGCTGCGTCGCGACGTCCTCGAAGCCGCGGTTCTTGCGGAAGCGGTCGCCGACGATCGCGGGGAAGCCCTCGATCACCTCGAGGCTGTCGCCGCTGTCGGCCGCGGCCTGGGCGACCGCGGCGGCGTAGGCGTCGCCGGTCGCGCTCTTGGGCACGATGCGCGCCAGCAGCTCGCCGCGCGCGGTCATCAGCAGGACGCTCGGCCGGTACTCGTCGGAGACCCAGAACACGCCCTTGTGGCGATCGTGCGAGCGCAGGCTCGCGCGCGGGTCGAGCGAGATGCCCTCGGTGTCGACGCCGAACGGATCGTTGGGGAGCGGCTTGCACGACGAGCTGAACGAGTTCTCGTCGCTGGGCAGGTTGGCGATGCCCGACGCGAGCTCGTTGCCGACGCGCATCGGCTTGACGCGATCGATGGCGATCTTGCCGTTCCTGACGCTGAAGTAGACGAGCCGCGGTGTGAACGCCGGCACGAAGATGACCTTGCCCGCGACGCCGTTGCAGGTGATGTCATCGTTGGGGCCGCGGTCGGTGACCGTGACGAAGCTGCGGCCCGACGCGTCGAGCGGGAAGAGCGCGCTGAAGCCACCCAGGTACCAGGGCCGCCCGTCGTTGTCGACGCCGACGCGCAGCTTCTTGTCCAGCGTCGCCTGCCCCGGAGCCGGCCCGCCGAACGCCAGCACGGTCGCCGGCACGGCAACGCAGGCGGCAGCAACCAGCCCGATCACGACACCCCGCAGACGACGATTGCGCACGCCCCAGCCCCCTTCGAAGTTGAATGAGCGGCGCGACGCTATTGCGCCACCAACGGCGCACCTGTGATCAGGCTGTCAACGCGGACGGGTGAAGCAGCGGCACGACCGGCTCCCAACCCGCGCGCAGGACCGCGACCAGCGATGGCGGCGTGATGACTCGCGCGCGCTCGCGCGCGGGCGCGCGCACGCGCGCGAGGTAGCCGGCGGCGCTCCAGCCCAGCAGCCTGCCGCCGGCCAGCAGGCACGCCTCGCCGTCGTGGACGACGAACGCCCCGTCGGGCAGGTCCTCGAAGCGCGCCTCGTGATGGCGCTGGGCGCGACCCTCCAGGCGCTCGCCGTGCAGCTGCGCGTCGATCGCATCGGCGCCGCGCTGGCCGGGATGCAGCTCGCGCCACATCGCCCCGAAGCGGTCGTAGTCCTCGCGACGGCACAGCGCGCACGGGCGGTGCCCGGCGGCGAAGGCGGCCGCCTCGTCGAGGAAGAACAGCTCGGTGAAGCGCCCGGGCTGCAACAGCGGGTGGCGATGCCAGCCGCGGAACCGCAGCCGGCAGGCGATCCAGCGCCGGCCGTTGTGGTGGCGGCGGATGCGCCCCGCGTCGTCGTGGAGGCAGCCGCGGTTGCCGTAGACGAGGCCCCGGCCGGGCTCGGCGACCAGCTCGCCAAACGGCGTGACCCTGTTCTGCAGCGCCATCCCCCGCTCACCCTAATGAAGCGAGGGAGCCGCGCCAGCGACGCGGCTCGCGCATGCCCCAAAGCAGCCGCGTCGCCTGGCGCTGCCGCCGGCGGCAGGTCACCGGCGGTGAAGCTCACTCCAAGGCCCCCCTTACCTCGGATGTTGCTTTCCAACACTCCTGTTGGCGCGCAGACAGCCCCGCCCATCCGATATCCGACACCGCTCAGCGCGCGTCACGCTGACGGCGCAGCTCGGCGAGCAGCAGCTTGGAGTGCATCGCGCCGATCAGGTCGCGGAGCGGCTCGGCGCCGGCGGCGATGATCTCGACGGCGCGGTCCACGTCGACCTCCGCCAGGCGGTCCAGCAGCGTGCGGACCTCCTCCTCCACGAGCGGCCCGAGCGCGTCGCGGTAGCGCAGCGTGTCGAAGACCGTGAAGCCGAGCTGCTCGTCATAGCCGCCCGCCCGGAAGCGCGCGATCGCCTCGATGATCTTGACGTCGTCGGCGTCGTAGCCGCGCGCGTTCGGGGTGAGGACGCCGAGCTCGGCCAGGCGGTCGAGGACGTTGCGCGGCACGTCATAGCGGCGGCGCGCCGCCGCCGCCGAGGTGCGCTCGCCCTCGCGCTGCTCGACGGCGCGCTCGATGATCTGGTCCTTGATCACGCGCAGGGGCATGAAGCGGTCCTCCTGCAGGCGCTTGATGAGCTTGATGCGCTCGACGTACTCGGGCGGGTAGTAGGCCATGTTGCGCGAGGTGCGCACGATGTCGTCGCCCTCGCCGAGCAGCCCCTCGCGCAGGTAGTGCTTGATCGTCCCCGTGCTGACGCCCGACCGCTCGGCCAGCTCGCTCATCTTCAGGAGCCCGGGGACGCTCACGACAGGAACGATCCGTGCGCTCCGGAGACCGGCCCGGCCGCCGCGCCGGACTCCAGGAGCGCGGCGATCTGCTCCTCGTCATAGCCGAGCGCGGCCAGGAACTCGCGCGTGTGCTCCCCGAGCGCCGGCCCGGGTGCGCGGCTCGGATCGCCCGGCGTGCGGCTCATCTTGACCGGGACGCCGACCAGGCGGACCGGCCGCTGCGCGCCCGGCTGGTCGAGCTCGACCACCATCTCACGCGCGCGCGCGAGCTCGGAGCCGAGCGCCTCGTCGAGCTCGAGCACGGGCTCCAGGCAGCAGTCGTGCTCGGAGGCGAAGGCGCGCCACTGCTCGCGCGTGCGCGCGGCGAAGATCGCCTCGACCTCGACGTGCGCCGGCGAGCCCGGCGCGTCGAACTGGTGCTCGACGAGGTCCTCGCGGCCGACGCCGCGACACCACGCCTGCCAGAACTTCGGCTCGAGCGCGCCGAGCGTGACCCAGCCGTCGGCGCACGCGTAGGGCCGGTAGCAGACGAGCCCGCCCGCGAGCTCGAGCCGGCCGCGCCCTGGCACGACGCCATCGGCGAGATACCGCGCGGCCACCATCGCCAGCCACGACAGCGCGCCATCGGCCATCGACACGTCGACGAGCTGGCCCTCGCCCGAGCGGTCGCGCTCGCGCAACGCGGCGAGGATCCCGAAGGCGGCCATCAGCGCGCCCCCGCCGAGGTCGGCGATCTGCCCCGCCGGCTGCACCGGCGGGCCGTCGACCTCGCCGCTCAGGCCGAGCAGCCCGACGAGCCCGAGGTAGTTCATGTCGTGCCCGGAGCGGTCGCGCAGCGGGCCGTCCTGGCCGTAGCCGGTGATCGCGCAGTAGACGATCGCCGGGTTGACCGCGCGCATCGCCTCGTAGCCGACGCCGAGGCGATCGAGCACGCCCGGGCGGAAGGACTCGAGCACGACGTCGGCCTCGGCGACCGCGCGCAGCAGCGCCTCGCGCCCGCCGTCGGTCTTGAGGTTCAGCCGGATCGAGCGCTTGCCGCGGTTCAGCGCGAGGAAGAGCGCGGACTTCGCCGAGTCGTCGGCGCCCTCGTAGTAGGGAGGGGCCCAGCGCACGTAGTCGCCCATTCCGGTGTCCTCGACCTTGACGACGTCGGCGCCGAAGTCGGCGAGCAGCAGCGAGCAGAAGCCGCCGGGCAGCAGGCGGCTGAGGTCGAGGACGCGGATCCCCGTCGAGCGGCAGGCTCAGGCCCACGGGGTCCCCCCGTCGCGCGGCCTCGCGCCGCCGGCCACTGTTGTCGGGGGCGCCGCCACCCTGCGCGGCACGCCGAGGATCTCGCGCGCCTGCGCCACCGTCGCGGGCCGCCGGCCGATGTCCTGGGTCAGCTGGCGCGCCTTGGCGATGAGGTCGCCGTTGGAGCGCGCCATGGTCCCGTCGGGCAGGTAGAAGTTGTCCTCGAGGCCGACGCGGACCGAGCCGCCGAGCGTGAGCGCCGCCGCCACGAGCATCCACTGCGCGCGGCTGATGCCGATCACGCCCCAGTGCGAGCCGGCCGGGACGTTGTCGGCCATGAGCGCGAGGTTGCGCGCGGTCGGCGGGATGCCGCCGGTCACGCCCATCACGCACGAGACGTGCAGCGGCGGGCGCAGCACGCCCATGTCGACGAGCGGCGCGAGCGAGCCGACGTGGCCGACGTCGAAGCACTCGTGCTCGGGCTTGATCGACAGCTCGTTCATCGCCTCCAGCAGCTCGATGATCTCGTCGAACGGGTTGGCGAAGACGGCCTTGAAGACGAAGTCCTTGCGCTTGGCCGAGTACTTGGCGTAGTTCATCGAGCCCATGTTCAGCGCCGCGACGTCGGGCCGGCACGCGCGCAGGTAGGCGACGCGCTTGTCGATCGGCACGCCGATCGCCCCGGTCGAGAAGTTCACGACGACGTCGTCGACCTCGCCGACGATCGCCTCGGCGATGGCCTGGAAGTCCTCGATCTCGTAGCTCGGAGAGCCGTCGGGGTGGCGCGCGTGGATATGGATCATCGCCGCCCCCTCGTCGACGGCCCGGCGCGCCTCGGCGGCGTACTCGGCGGGCGTGTAGGGGATCGCCGGGCACTGCTCGCGGTTGGCGAGCGAGCCCGAGATCGAGCAGGTGATGATGACCGGGTCGTCGAGGCTCACGAGGACGCGCTCCCGTCGTGGGAAGTGAGACGTGCCACTTCTCACTCTGACGGCGGGCGCCGGGAGCGTCAACCCCGTGGCGCCACGCGGACCTCCAGGCGCGTCACGCGCTCGTGGCCCGGCTCGAGCACCGGCAGCCTCCCCGCCGCGCGGTCGGCGGCGCGGCCGAGCACCGAGCAGTTGGCCGGCTCGAGCCCCAGCACGGCGATGCCGGGCGCCGGGTGGACCCACTGGTGAAAGCGCGGCAGGCCGTGCCAGCGCAGGATCAGACGAAGCCCCGTCGGCGGCGAGTCGACCGTGGCCGAGCACCAGCCGTCGGAGCCGGGAGCGACCTCGTGCTCGAAGACGCGCTCGCGCGCGCCGGCCACGGGCTCGAGCGCGCGGTCCCACGGCTCGACCGCGTCGGCGTCGCGCGGCGTCGTGGCGCGCGCGTCGAGCGCGAGCGTCGCCCCCGGCGACCACAGCGGCGCGCCGAGGTTGACGTGGTAGAGCAGCGGCGCCGGCTCGGGCTCGGCGCCGAGGTTGCGCGTGATGTCGACGAGCTCCAGCAGCCCCTCGCCGGTGCGGACGGTCCACGTGCGCTCGAGCTCGAGGTGGTGGCCCAGCGCGCTGAGCTCGGCGACCCTCGCCGACGCGCTCAGCAGCACCTGGTCCCCATCGACCCAGCGGGCGACGCGGACCTCGCGCGCCGGCTGGTGCGAGATCTCGCCGTGCAGGCCGTGCCCCTCGCTCGGCGCGCCGACGTTGCGCAGGCCGCAGGTCGCCACCAGCCCGCCGCCGAAGCCGCGCAGCCAGTCGTCGTCGCGCAGCGGCGCCGCGATCGGGCCGCGCTCGCCGACCGCGGACACCCACGCCAGCGGCACGCCGCGAAACCACGCGCCGAAGCAGTCCAGGCCGCGATCGGGCAGCAGGCGCGCGTCGACGCCGCCCCACGCGCGCAGGTCGAGCGCCCGCCAACCGCCGTCGGTCCGCGACGCGGTCGCCGAGCAGACCGCGTCGAGGTTCGCCAGCCGCTCGATCACGCCGCGGCGGTGAGCACGATCGGCTCACCCGCCGTGACCACGATCGTGTGCTCCTCGTGCGCGGCCGGCGCGCCGTTGGCGGTCACGACGGTCCAGCCATCGCCCGTGCCATGCACGTCGCGCGTGCCGCCGGCGATCATCGGCTCGACGGTGAGCACGAGCCCTTCGTGGAGGCGATCGCCCAGCGCGGGGTCGGCGAAGTTCGGCACGGTCGGCGGCTCGTGCAGGCCGCGGCCGATGCCGTGGCCGGTGAGCGCGCGCAGCACGGAGAACCCGCGCGCCTCGGTGATGCGCTCGACCGCGGCGCCGATGTCGCGGACGGTGGCGCCCGCCGTCGCGGTCCGCATCCCGCGCGCCAGCGCGGCGCGGGCGGTCGCGCACAGGCGCTCGTCGGCGCCGCGCACCGGCGACACAGCGACGGTCGTCGCGGTGTCGCCGAAGAAGCCGTCGAGCTCGACCGCGACGTCGAGCTTGACCAGGTCGCCGGCGCACAGCCGCCGCGGCCCGGGGATGCCGTGCACGACCTCATGGCCGACGCTGATGCAGATCGCGCCGGGGAAGTCGTAGGTGACGATCGGCGCCGATCGCCCGCCGGCGGCGCGCATGATGTCTGCGGCGATCGCGTCGAGCTCGGAGGTGCTGACGCCCGGCGCCACGGCCTCGCGCGCCGCGCCCAGCACGCGCGCGGCGAGCGCGCCCGCGCGGCGCAGGCCTTCGAGCTCCTCAGGTGAGTCGACGGACATGCCGTCGAGGGTAACTCAGAGGTCCTCGCGCCAGGGCAGCCCGCCCTGCGCGCCGTGGCGCGTGACGCTGACGGCCGCGACGCGCACGGCCCAGCGTGCGGCCTCGACGAGCTGGGCGCCCTCGGCGAGCGCCTGGGCGAGCGCGCCGCAGAACGCGTCGCCGGCGCCGGTGGTGTCGACGACCTTGACCCGCGGCGCGGGCACGCGCTCGGCGTGCTCGCCCTCGACCACGACGGCACCCTCGGCGCCGAGCGTGACGACGACGGCCCGCGCGCCCGTGACCGAGCGCGCGAGCATCAGCGGATCGCCGCTGCCGCCCGCGAGCGCCTCGAGCTCGCCGCGGTTGGGCACGAGCACGTCGACGTGCCCGGCGAGCCCGCGCGCGGGCGCGGGGTTGAGCACGACCAGCCCGCCCGCCGCGGCGATCGCCGCGGCGACCGCTTCGCTGGGCACCTCGTGCTGGAGCAGCACGACGTCGGCCCCGCTGACCAGCTCGCCGGCCTTGGCGACGTCGCGGGCGCTGACGCGCGCGTTCGCGCCCGGGCTCACGACGATCGTGTTCTCGCCCGTCGCGTCGACGGCGATCAGGGCCATGCCGGTCGGCGCGTCGCGATCGACGCGCACCTGCGTGACGTCCACCCTGTCCCCCGCGAGCGCGCCTCGCAGCCAGGCGCCCTGCGCGTCGTCGCCCACGCGCCCGACCATCGCCACCGCGCTACCGAGCCGCGCCGCGGCCACCGCCTGGTTGGCGCCCTTGCCGCCGGGCAGCTGCCGGCAGTCGCCGCCGATGACCGTCTCGCCCGGCGCCGGGTGGCGCTCGACGCTCACGATGAGGTCGAGATTGATCGATCCGACGACGGCGATCACAGCGCCGCGATCGCCTCCACCACGAGGTCCCAGAAGCGCGCGACGTCGAGCTCCATGGCCACGCGCGCGTTGGGCGTGCGCTGCAGGCTGCCGTGCAGGTCGACGACGGTGGCGCCGCGCGTCCAGCGCGCCTCGGTCTCGATCGCCACGAACGCGTCGACGCAGCGCACGAGCGACGGGTCGATGAGCAGCGCCAGCGCGCACGGGTCGTGCACCGGCGGCCCGGCGAAGCCGAAGACCGTGTGGTAGGCCTCGGCGAAGAAGCCCAGCCAGCCGACGGCCGCGTCGGCGGCGGGGCTGCCGATCGCGCGCAGGCGGGCGATCACGTCGGGCGTCGCCAGCGCCTGGTGCGTGAGGTTGAGCCCGACCATCGTCAGCGGCACGCCGCTGGCGAAGACGATCTCGGCCGCCTCGGGATCGACGAACGCATTGAACTCGGCGTAAGGGCGCGTGTTGCCGCGGGTCGTCGAGCCGCCCATCCACACGATCTCGGTCGCGATGCCGGGCGCGCGCTCGAGCAGCGCCGCGACGTTGGTGAGCGGACCGGTCGCCACCACGGTGCTCGGACCGCTCGCCGCCATCAGCTCGACGGCGTCGCGCCCGTCGAGCGCCACGGTGGGCTCCGGCAGCTCGGCGCCGTCGAGGCCGGTCTCGCCATGGATGTCTGGCGCCGTGACGAGCTCGCCGCGCAGCGGCCCCGCCGCCCCCGCGGCGACGGGGACGTCGACCAGCCCGGCCAGCGTCATCACGCGGCGGGCGTTGACGGTGACCTTGTCGAGCTCGGCGTTGCCGGCGACGGTCGTGACCGCGCGCAGGTCGACGGCGTCGCGGCGGCCGGCGGCGAGCAGGATCGCGATCGCGTCGTCGTGGCCGGGGTCGCAGTCGAGCAGGACGGGGCGGGGCACGAGCGCGGTCACACCGGCACGACGCCGTTGCGCTTCCACGGGCGCTGGACGACCTTGCCCTCGGCCATCTCCAGCGCGCGGCAGATCACCGGCCGCGTCTCGCGCGGGTCGATGACGTCGTCGATCATGCCGTTGCGGGCGGCGATGTAGACGTCGATGATCTGGCGGTAGGCGTCGATCAGCTCGGCCTTCTTCGCGACCGGGTCGTCGGCCTCCTCGACCTGGCGGCGCATGACGATCTCGACCGCGCCCTCGGCCCCCATGACGCTGATCTCCGCGCTCGGCCACGCGACGATCAGGTCGGGCTCGTAGGCGCGGCCGTTCATCACGTAGTAGCCGGCGCCGTAGGCCTTGCGCAGCACGACGGTGATCTTCGGCACCGCCGCGTTGGCCACCGCGTGCAGCATCTTGGCGCCGTGCCGGATGATCCCCGCCTCCTCGACCTTCGTGCCGACCATGAACCCGGGCACGTCCTGCAGGAAGACGAGCGGCAGCCCGAAGGCGTTGCAGAGGTTGACGAAGCGCGCGGCCTTGTCGGCGGAGTCGTTGTCGAGGATGCCGCCGAGCTGGCGCGGCTGGTTGGCGACGATGCCGACCGGGCGCCCGCCGAAGCGCGCGAAGCAGGTGATGATCGTCCTGGCCCATTGCGGCTTGAGATCCAGCCAGTCGCCGTCGTCGACGATGCGGCGGATGACGTCGTACATGTCGTAGGGCTTGCGGTTGGACTCGGGCAGCACGTCGAGCAGCTCGTCGTCCATGCGCTCGATCGGGTCGGCGGTCGCGCGCCGCGGCGGCGCCTCGCCGTTGTGGGAGGGCATGTAGGACAGGTACTGCTTGATGCGCGCGATGCACTCCTCGTCGTCGGCGACCTCGAGGTCGCCGACGCCCGACTTGCGGCAGTGCACGCGCGAGCCGCCGAGCTCCTCCTGGGTGACGTCCTCGCCGACCGCCGCGCGCACGAGGTGCGGCCCGGCCAGCGCCATCGACCCGCGGCCCTTGACCATCGGCACGAAGTCCGCGAGGCCGGGGATGTAGGCGGTGCCCGCCGCGCACGGGCCCATGAGCGCGGCGACCTGCGGGATCACGCCGCTCATGACGACCTCTTCGCGGAAGAGGTGCCCGCTGCCGGCGAACAGCGAGCCGACCGCTTCCTGGATGCGCGCGCCGGCGCTGTCGAGCAGCCACACGAACGGCAGGCGCTTGGTCAGTGCGAGGTCGCGCAGGCGCGCGACCTTCGTCTCGCCGGTCATCCCCATCGAGCCGGCCATGACGGTGAAGTCGTAGGCGGCGATCGCGACGAGCCGCCCGTCGACCTTGCCGTAGCCGGTGATGACGCCGTCGGCCGGCGCCTCCCTGTCCTCCAGCCCGCGCACGGAGTAGTGGATGCCGGCGTGGATGCCCAGCTCGGTGAACGTGCCGGGGTCGACGAGCAGGTCCAGGCGCTCGCGCGCGGTCAGCTTGCCGGCCTCGTGCTGCTTGGCGATCTTGTCCTCGCCGCCGCCGAGCTTGGCCTTGGCGCGGCGTTCGCGGAGGTCGTCGACCAGCGGCCGCAGGATCGAAGGCGGGGCGTCGGTGCTCACGCGCGGCGCACGCTATAGGAGCTGGGCGAGCGCGACCGCGCACAGCGCCAGCACGGTCAGCGAGGTCACCGTGACCGTCGCGGCGGCCACGACCACCATCCGCGCGATCGGCGAGGCGCGCCACGCGCGACCGCTCGCGCCGCGCAACGCGGCGGCTCGGGTCGGCCCCCACCACTCGGCAAGCGCGAGCAGCGGGCCCGACAGCGTGGCCAGCCGGCGGCGCTCGAGGTGGGCCTGCAGCAGCCGCCGCTGCCAGCGCACGATCATCTCGCGCGCCTCGGCACGGGCGGCGCGGCGGTACCAGGGCAATCGCCGCAGGCGCGCGCGCCAGAAGGCCAGCGCCTCGCGGGCCTCGGCCACGGACGTGCCGCACGGCGCCTCGGTGTCGACGTCGAAGGCGGGTCGCATGCCTGACAGCGTAATGCGGCCCGGTCAGCCGGCCGGCAGCAGCGGCTCGACGATCGTGGCCACGCGGCGCGCGAGCGCCGGCGCGGGGAAGTCGGTGATCTCGACGCCGATGACGTCGGCCGCTTCGGCCACCTCGGCCAGCAGCGTGCGCAGGCCGCCGTCGCTGAAGCCGCCGTCGACGGGCCAGTGCAGGCCGGGCATCACGCGCGGGTCGAGGACGTCGAGGTCGAGATGGACGAACAGCTCGCGATCCTCGAGCAGCTCGCCCAGGCGCGACGGGCGCTCGACGAGGCCGACCCCGTGGGTCTCGACGAGCACGCGCTCGCCGGCGTCGACGTCGCGGATGCCGCACATGATCACGCGCGCGGGATCGAGGTGGCCGCCGTCGAAGCCCGCGTCCCACGCCCCGCAGGCGGCGGCCAGGCACATGCCGCCGAGGAAGCCCGACTGCGTCGTCTCCGGATCGTTGAAGTCGGGGTGGGCGTCGAGCCACAGCACCCAGGCGTCCGGGCGCACGCGGGCGACGGCCGGCAGCGTGGTGACGCAGATCGAGCAGTCCGACGAGGTGATCACCGGGAAGCGCCCGGCGCGCAGCGCGTCCTCGACCTGACCGCCGGCCTCGAGCAGGCAGCCGTGCGCGTCGCGCAGGTCATCGGCGTAGTTCGTGTTGGCGGGCTCGCCGGGCGTGCCGACCATGCGCGCCTCGGCTCCTATGCGGGCGGCGATCGCCTCGGCCAGGGCGCGGGCGCCCTCGGCGGTCGAGGCGATGCGGTCCGACGTCCGGCACAGCAGGGCGGTCACCGCCCCTTCCACTGCGGCTCCCGCTTCTCGAAGAACGCCTGCACGCCCTCCTGGATGTCCTCGGTCGAGAAGGCGATCGTCAGCTGCGCGCGCAGGTAGTCCCACGCGTCCTCGAGGGTCATGTCCTTCTGGCGCCACAGCGCGTCCTTGCCGAGCTTCATGAGCAGCGGCGACTTGGCGGCGAGCTTCGTGGCCCAGTCGTCGACAACGTTGTCGAAGTCGTGCTGCGCGACGACGCGGTTGACGATGCCCAGCCGCTCGGCCTCGTGCGCGTCGAGGCGCTCGCCGAGCAGCAGCATCTCCACCGCCTTCTTGCGCGGGACGTTGCGCACGATCAGCGCGAGGATCATGAACGGGAAGACGCCGACGTTGATCTCGGGCGTGCCGAACGTCGCCTTCTCGGAGGCGATGACCAGGTCGCAGGCGAGCGCGAGGCCGAGCGCGCCGGCCAGGCAGTGGCCGCTGGCGGCGCAGATGACGGGCTTGCCGAGCTCGCCGATGAGCGTGAAGAGGCGCGGGAAGCGCGCGGTGGCCGCGTGCTTGTGCACGAGCGGGACGTCGGCGGCGAAGCCGGCGAGGTTGCCGCCGGAGCTGAACGTCGTCTCGTGCGTGGACCCGAGCACGACGCAGCGCACGGCGTCGTCGTCGCGGGCCGCCTCGAAGGCCGCGATCAGATCGCAGAGCAGCTCGTCCGACAGCGCGTTGCGCGTGTCGGGCTGGTCCATGGCGATGGTGGCGACGCGGTCGGCCACCTCGTAGCGCACGGTCGCGTAGGGCAAGGCGCGCCACTCTGCCGGACCTTCGGCGCGCCCGCAAGCGGCGCTGCGCCCCGGGAATGCGCCGTCATCGGCCCCGGCCCGCCCGTCCGGCGACGCCACGGCGCCGCTCGTCGTGCTGGCCAACAGTCCGCGAGCAGGTTTGTCCAACAGCGCGTCGGTGGATACATATACTGCCGCGCGCGTCGCCTCCGATTGGGAGAGAGGGGAGGCACGTTCGCAGAGTCCAGCGGGGCTCGTTCCCCAGGGAGGAAACGCAATGAGAGTAGGAAGGCGCGCCATCACGGCGCTCGCCGTCGTGGGCCTCGTCGCGCTCGCGCCCGCGTCGGCCTCGGCCGGCAACACCGGCCTCGAGGCCTACAAGATCAAGCTGAAGGACGGTCAGCTGCAGGAGCTCGCCAAGGCGGGCTACGACGTCACCGAGGCGCGTGTGGGCGACACGATCGAGGTCGCCGCCACCGCCGCCCAGGCGGCCAAGCTGCAACGCAAGGGCTTCGCGGTCACGCTCAAGCGCAACAAGCGCGGCGAGACCGCCCAGCAGTTCGATGCGCGTATCCAGCAGGACGACGGCAGCTACGAGAACTACCGCCCGTATTGGGACGACACCTACGTCGGGCGTGACGCCAGCGGGCGCAAGCGCCAGACGCTCTACCAGGAGCTGCGCCAGCTCGCCCGTGACCACCCCGACATCGTCAAGGCCGAGATCATCGGCCGCAGCGTCAACGACGTGCCGATCCTGGCGCTGAAGGTCACGCGCAAGGCGCGCGACCTGCGCGACGGCGCGCGCCCGGCCGTTCTGTACTCGTCGACGCAGCACGCGCGCGAGTGGATCACGCCCGAGCAGAACCGCCGCCTCGCCCACTACTTCGTCGACAACTACGGCAAGAACAGCGCGGCAGGCAAGACGGTCACGCCGCTGGTCAAGAGCACGGAGCTGTGGTTCGTCGTGGTGGCCAACCCTGACGGCTACGACTTCACGTTCACGCCGGGCAACCGGTTGTGGCGCAAGAACCTGCGCGACAACGACGGCGACGGCCAGATCACGACCGGCGATGGCGTCGACCCAAACCGCAACTTCCCCGAGAAGTGGAACTACGACAACGAGGGCTCATCGTCGGACCTGGCCTCTGAGACCTATCGCGGCACCGGCCCGGGATCGGAGCCCGAGACGCAGGCGATGGACGGGCTGCAGAAGCGCCTGAAGTTCAAGTTCCAGGTCAACTACCACTCGGCAGCCGAGCTGCTGCTGTACCCCTACGGCTTCCAGGTCGAGACGCCGTCAGCTGACGACCCGATCTTCGTGGCGATGTCGGGCACCGACGACAACCCGGCCATCAACGGCCAGGAGGGCACCGGCGCCCCCGACGACTACGACCCCGACTTGTCGGCCGAGCTGTACACCACCAACGGCGAGACGATCGACCACGTCTACAGCCGCTACAAGACACTGGGCTGGACGCCCGAGATGGACGTCTCCGACCCCGCTCGCGGCGGCGGCGAGTCCGTCTTCGAGTTCCAGGACTCGGCGGCCGATCTTCAGGACGCCTTCGACAAGAACCTGCCCTTCGCCCTCGACGTGGCCAAGTCCGCCCAGGATCCGGCCAACCCGGTCGAGCGCCTGGGCATCCACGTGCCGGACTTCGTGCCGGCGACGTTCGCGGTCTCCTACGGCGATCCGCAGACGGTCGAGGTCGACGCCAAGCGCGAGCTCGGCAAGGTGCGCGTGCGTTACCAGATCAACGGTGGCGCGGTGAAGTCCGCCGACACGTCCGAGTGGACGGGCGGCGAGCGCTTCGGCGGCGAGGGCGTGTACTTCCATCGCCTCCGCGGCCAGGTTTCCGGCGCCAAGCCCGGTGACAACGTCAAGGTCTGGTTCGAGTCGCTGAAGGCCGGCAAGCGGTCAGCATCGTTCACCTACGCGCTCAAGTCCGACACCGGCAACCGCGTGCTCGTGCTGTCGGCCGAGGACTACACCGGCCAGCAGAACGCCCCGGCGTATCCGAGCACGAGCGGGCCGTTCTACGTCGACCAGTACAAGGCCGCGCTGGCGGCCAACAACGTGCCGTTCGACGTCTACGACGTGGACGCCATGGGCCGGACGGCGCCCGATCGGCTCGGCGTGCTCAGCCACTACAAGGCGGTCGTCTGGTACACGGGCAACGATCTCTTCATCCGCGAGCCTGGCGCGCCGGGAGCGACCGGTACCTCGAAGCTCGCTGACGACGAGATCATCAACGTCCGCGCCTACCTGAACGAGGGCGGCAAGCTGCTGTACACGGGCCAGAACGCCGCGTTCGGACAGCTCACCGGCTTTGCGTTCAACCCGGCCGGCCAGCCGCCGTACTGCAAGGCGTCGGCCACCTCGGCCGGAACCGTGACCAACTGCGTTGCGCTGAGCAACGACTTCCTCCAGTACTACCTGGGGGCGTACGTGCATCTCGACTCGGCCGCCTCGAAGGATCAGGCGAGCGCTTTGCCCCTGCGCCTCGCCGGCGGCCCGTTCGGCACCGCGCAGTTCACGCTCAACGGCGGAGACTCCGCCGACAACCAGGGGCACACGTACTCGATGGTGACCACGTCGAGCATCCTGCCCAAGAGCGAGTACCCGCTGTTCGCCTCAGACGAGGCGGTCCATATCGACCAGCCGCCGGCGTTCGACCCGCCCGACGGCCAGTACTACGCCGTGGCCAAGAGCAACGACGCGGCCTACCAGCGCCTGCGCCGGACGATCGACCTCACGAACGTGACGTCGAGCGCGGACATGTCGTTCAAGCTCTCCCACGACACGGAGCTGGACTTCGACTACGTGTTCGTGGAGGCCCATACCGTCGGGCAGGACGACTGGACCACGCTGCCCGACGCGAACGGCAACACCAGCAACGATGTCGGCCAGTCGTGTGACATCAACTGGGACACGCTGCACCCGTTCCTGGCCCACTACCAGACCAACACCAACAAGTCGCAGGATCCGGCGGACGCGGACTGCACGAACACCGGGACCACCGGCTCGTGGAACGCGGCCACCGGCAACTCCGGCGGCTTCAAGGACTGGAAGATCGACCTGAGCGCCTACAAGGGCAAGCAGGTCGAGGTCGCGATCACATACGCCCAGGACTTCGCGGTCTCGGGCCTCGGGGTGTTCGTCGACCAGGTCCAGGTGACGAAGGACGGTCAGCCCGCAGAGGCGACGTCGTTCGAGGACGACCTCGGCGGGTTCGAAGCCGGTCCGGCGCCCGAGGGCTCCGAGAACGACACCCAGTGGGAGCGCTCGAAGTCCGTCGGCTACGTCGTCGGCGCCGGCGTCGCGACGCCCGACACCCTCTACTGGGGGTTCGGCTTCGAGGGCATCACCAGCAGCGATCAGCGGACCGCGGTCATGCGTTCCGCAATGCAGTACCTCGGCGCGCTGTAGGCGCCAGACGATCGTGGCGAGGGGCCGCCTTCGGGCGGCCCTTCGTCGTTGCGCTAGGCGGCGCGGCGGTGCGTGGTGCCCTTGACCGCGGGCCGGGCGATGAGGCTCGCGCGGACGAGCTCGCGCTGGCGGTCGTGGCGGTCGCGCAGGGCGAGGACGGCGCCCAGGGCCTGCGACTTGGAGGCGGTGGTGGGGCGCGGCGCGTTCATGGGCGAGATGATCGGCATCGCACGCGCGCGCTTGAAGCGTGCGGACCCCCGAATCGCGGTGTGGACGACCGCACTACCCGGTTCTGGTTGGGCACCGCCTTGCCGTAGGAAGTGGGAAGTCCTACTGTCCACTTCATGAGCGCCGCCGAGACCGTTCGCAAGCCCGACTTCGCCGCCAGGCGCAAGCACTTCATCTTCACCGACGAGCACGAGGCGCTGCGCGAGTCGATCCGCAGCTTCGTGGTCCGCGAGCTGCAGCCGCACGCCGAGGAGTGGGAGGAGACGACCTTCCCCGACTGGGTCTTCACGCGCATGGGCGAGCTCGGGTTCCTCGGGCTCGACAAGCCCGAGCAGTACGGCGGGCAGGGCGGCGACTACTACACCTCGCTCGTGCTGGCCGAGGAGATCGTGCACGCTCACTCCGGCGGCCTCGCGATGGGACTGGCCGTGCAGACCGACATGGCGATGCCGCCGATCCTCGCGTTCGGGACCGAGGAGCAGAAGCAGCAGTGGCTCGTGCCGGCGATCCGCGGCGAGGCGATCCTCTGCCTGGGGATCACCGAGCCCGACGCCGGCTCGGACGTCGCCGGCATCAAGACGCGCGCGGTGCGCGACGGCGACGAGTACGTCATCAACGGCTCGAAGACCTACATCACCAACGGCCACCGCGCGCACGTGATCGTGCTCGTGACGAAGACCGACCCCGAGGCGGGCTACGACGGCTTCACGCTGTTCCTCGTGCCGATGGACGCGCCGGGCGTCATCCGCGAGAAGAAGCTCGAGAAGCTCGGCATGCACGCCTCCGACACGGCGCTGCTCGCCTTCCAGGACGTGCGCGTGCCCGACACGGCGGTCCTCGGCCAGGTCGGCAAGGGCTTCTACCACATCATGTGGGAGCTCCAGGGCGAGCGCCTGATCGGCGCCGCGGGCTGCGTGGCCGGCGCCCAGCGCGTCTTCGAGCAGACGCTGCAGTACGCGACCGAGCGCACCGCCTTCGGCCGCCAGATCGGCAAGTTCCAGGTCAACCGCCACAAGTTCGCCGAGATGGCGACGAAGATCGAGGCGGCGCGCCAGCTCGTCTACACCACTGCGTGGCGCTTCCAGAACGGCGAGTACCCGGTGCGCGAGATCTCGATGGCCAAGCTCTACGCCGCACGCGTCGCGGTCGAGGTGGCCGACGAGTGCATCCAGATCCACGGCGGCGCGGGTTACATGAAGGAGTACGGCGTCGAGCGCGTGTGGCGCGACATGCGCTTGAACCGGATCGGCGCCGGCACCGACGAGATCATGCTCGACGTGATCGGGCGGTCGTACGGGCTGTAGCTGGGAACTCCGCGAGACGGCGCGGTGTACACGAGCCACCATGCGCGTTCCCGCCCTTGCCCTCGCCCTCGTCGCCGCCCTCGCGCTCCCCTCCGCCGCCGCGGCCAAGGAGGTCACGGGGGTCACGGTCTGCGGCGCGCACGCCTGCACCCGCCTGACCGACCACGCCTCGCTCGACGCGTTCATGCGCTCCGGCGGCTTCGCCGAGGAGGCGCCGAATTCCCCGCAGCGCTCCTACCTCTTGCGCGTGCGCATGAGCGAGCCGGGCAGCGACCACGTCGACGGATGGACCAGCAGCTGGCTTCCGGACGCCGGCGTGATCGCGTCGCGCGGGGGCGGGGGCGGACTGCTCTTCACCCGCGTCGACGCGCCGCTCGAGCGCGTCCTGAGCCGCGCGGCGCGCGGCCACGCGGCGCGCCCGGCGCGCCGCTTCGTGCGCCACGACCCCGTCGCGCGCGTGGTCGAGGTCGTCCCACCGCCGGCGTCGGCACCCCGGCCCGCCGCGGCCGACGCCGGCGGATCGCCGCCGCTCGAGTGGCCCTGGGTGGGCGCCGCGGTGCTGGCGCTCGCGGCTGTGGCCGCCGGCGCCGGCGTGCTGCGCGCTCGTCGTCCGCGCGCGCCTGCCGCTCCGCGCGGTCGGCAGTGATGGGTGTGAGTCTGCGCAGAGTTGTTGCGTTCGCGGCGTCCCGTGTGGCGGGTTGGCTGGGACGCTTGGGACCACGGCCAGCGGCTGATCGTCGAGACCGACAGCTGGCGCGCCCACGGCCACCGCGCGGCGTTCGAGAGCGACCGCGCCCGCGATGCGGCGCTGCAAGCGGCCGGTCTGAGAGTCGTGAGGTTCACCTGGCGCACGCCCGACGCCACGATCGTCAGACGGCTCCGCGCCCTCCTCCACTAGCGTCACGCGCGACATGCCCCCGACCCCACCCTTCAGAGAGGAGCACGAGGCGCTGCGAGACTCGATCCGGCGGTTCGTGGCCGCGGAGCTGCGGCCGCACGCCGCGGAGTGGGAGCAGGACCGCTGGTTCCCCGACGAGGTCTTCGCGAAGCTGGCGAAGGTCGGGTTCCTCGGGCTCAAGTACCCCGAGGAGTACGGCGGTCAGGGCGGCGACTACCTCCACGACGCGGTCTTCGCCGAGGAGATGGCGCGCTGCGGGTCGGGTGGGCTGGCGGCGGGGATCGGGGCGCACGTCGGGATCGCCACGCCGCCGGTGTGGAAGTTCGGCACCGACGAGCAGAAGCGCCGCTACCTCGCCCCCGCGATCAAGGGCGAGAAGATCGCCGCGCTGGCGATCACCGAGCCCGGCGCCGGCTCCGACGTGGCGTCGATCGCCACGCGCGCGCAGCGCGTCGACGGCGGCTTCGTCGTCAACGGCGAGAAGACCTACATCACCAACGGCGTGCGGGCGGGCTTCTACGTCACCGCCGTCAAGACGAGCGCGGAGGGCGGCCATCACGGCCTGAGCTTCCTCATCGTCGACGCCGGCGAAGACGTCACGGCGTCGAAGCTCGACAAGCTCGGATGGCACGCGTCGGACACCGCCACCGTCGCCTTCCAGGACACGTTCGTGCCCGAGGAGAACCTGCTGGGCGGCGAGGACGAGGGCTTCAAGCTGATCATGGCCAACTTCCAGTGGGAGCGGCTGCTCATGGCCCTCGGAGCGACGACGGCGATGGACGTCGCGCTCGAGCGCACGATCGCCTACACGAAGGAGCGCCAGGCGTTCGGCCGCCCGCTGACCAGGCACCAGGCGGTCCGCCACCGCCTCGCCGAGCTCGCGACGACCGCCCACGCCTGCCGGTGCGTGACCTACGACGCGCTGCGGCGCTTCGCCGACGGCGAGGACGCAGTGCGCGAGGTGACGATGGCCAAGCTCACCACGCAGCGCGCCGCGTTCGACGTCATCGACGCCTGCCTGCAGCTCCACGGCGGCGCCGGCTACATGCGCGAGTACGAGATCGAGCGCATGGCGCGCGACGCCCGCCTGGGCCCGATCGGCGGCGGCACCGACGAGGTCATGAAGGAGATCCTCGGCAAGGTGATGGGCCTGTAGGTTCCACCGTCATCTCCGGTCGCTTCGCATCGCTGCTGGTCGTCGTGCTCTGCGCGGCCGGCTGCGGCGGCGGCGGGGGCACGAAGACGATCTCGACCGCCCCGCTGCGCGCGCTGCCCGCGCCGCCGGTGTCGCCCCAGGAGCGCCCGCCCGCCGACCCCGCCACGGACCTGCTGCACGAGCTCATGGCCGACCTGCAGGTCACCACCGCGGGCCCCAAGCCGCAGGCCATCGCGCGGGCGCTCACCAAGGCCTTCCCCGGCACCCAGGTCGGCGCGGCCGACGTCGACGCCGCCGTGCGCGCGACGTGCGCGAAGGGAACCGGCGATCCCCTTCGCTCGTTCATCCGCGACGGCCTGCCGCAGACGGGCGTCGGCGCGGCCAGCGTGCTCGACCAGGTCGTCGCGCTGATCGACGACCGCTGCCCGCTCAACCCGGGCCAGTACCTGCAGCTGCAGAGCGTGGTGCTCGTCGAGCTCGCTCGCAACGGCATGCGCAGCGCGACCTCGACCGCTCTGCGCGAGGGCGAGCTCAACGCCCAGGCCTGCGCCGTCTTCAGGACGTCCGGCGCCTTCGGCGGACGGATCGCCGACGGGCTCACGATCGTGGCCACGAGCCACCAGCTCGGTCCGCGCAACGCCCTCGACATCGGCGTCAAGGCGGTCATCCAGGCGTGCCCGTTCTTCATCGCCGACTTCCGCGGCGCGCTGGACGAGCTGCGCCGCGCGTAGGCGGGAACCGCTCCGCGTGCGCGGGTGTACCAGCCCCATGCTGCGCCAGGCCCCCGCTCTCGCCGTCCTCGCCGCGCTTGCGCTGCCGACCGCCGCCGCCGGCAAGGAGGTCTCGTCGATCGCCGTCTGCGCCCCCGGCGGTTGCCACACGATCAAGGACCGCGCCGCGCTGCGCGACTTCACGCGCGGCGGCTACGAGACGATCGCGCCCGACCGCGCCGGCCCCTTCTTCAAGGTCAACGTGCGAATGACCCACGACGGCGAGCTCGCCGGCCAGTTCACGGTCCAGTACCTGCGCGCGGCGAACCTCCTGCGCGCCGGGAGCGACCTCGGCGACATCGTCTGGACGCGCCCCGCGGGCACCACTGCCCGCGCGCTGCGCCGCGCCGCCCGCGGGCTGCGGCCGTATCCGGCCGCGAAGCTCGGCCCGCTGAGCGAGCCGTCGCCCGCGCCGGTCGAGAGCCCACCGGCCCGGGTCTCGAGCCCGGCGTCGGGCGGCGGCTTCCCGGACGTCGGGCTCGCCGGAGGCATCGCGGTGCTGATCGTGGCGCTGGCGGCGACGACGCTCGTCGTGCAGCGCCGGCGCCGCACCGTCTGAGCGCAGACGCGCCAACTCGCTTCGGTACCGTTGCCTGGATGGCGACGGTCGAGCGCGCGCTGCAGCGAAGCGAGTTGCGGACGCTCGCCATCCTCGGCGTCCCGACCTTCGCCCTCGCGCTCGGCATCACGACGGTGTCGACCTACCTGCCGGTCGTCGCCGAGGACTTCTCGGACTCGTCGATCGTCGTCGGCCTGCTCATCGGCGGCGAGGGGCTCATGGCGCTATGGCTGCCGCTCGTCGTCGGCTCGTGGTCGGACTCCCTGCGCACGCCGATCGGCAGCCGCCTGCCCTTCATCATCGGCGCGACGCCCCCGCTCGTGGCGGCGCTCGCCCTGCTGGGCTTCGTGCACTCGATCGCCGCCGCGGCCATCGTCGTCGGGGTCTTCTTCGCGGGCTACTTCATCGCCTACGAGCCCTACCGCGCCCTGTATCCCGATCTCGTCGACAGCCAGATCGCCGGCCGGGCGCAGGCAAGCCAGGCGATCTTCCGGGGCCTGGGGACGTTCCTGGCGCTCGCCGGCGGCGGGCTGCTGATCTCGATCTCCCAGCCGCTGCCGTTCCTGGCAGCGGCCACCGTGGTGGCCGCGAGCCTCGGCGTGTTCGCCTGGGTCGGCGTGCGCCGCCGCCGTCGCGAGCGCGCCTTCGACGACGAGCCGATCGCCGACGTCTGCCGCCACATCGCCCACCTCGTGCGCGGCAAGCACGACCTGCAGGCCTTCCTCCTGGCCAATGGGCTCTGGGAGCTCGCGCTGAGCGCCTTGAAGACCTTCGTCGTGCTCTACGTGACGCAGACGATGGGCCTGTCGCTGGCCGAGTCGTCGCTGGTGATCGGGGCGGCGGCGGTCGTCGTGCTGGCGGGCGCGCTGGTCAGCGGCACGCTCGGCGATCGCATTGGCCGCGCGCGCGTCATGCGCGTGTCGCTGCTGGTCTACGGCCTCGGCCTGCTGGTCCCGTTCGTCACCACGGTCCCGTGGGTGGTCGCGCTCGACGTGCCACTCGTGGCCTTCGGCGGAGGCGTGACGATGGCGCTGCCCTACGCCCTGCTGATGCCGATGATGCCCGCCGGCGCGCACGGCGCCGTGACCGGCCTGTACTCGCTGAGCCGCGGCCTCGGCGTCGCGCTCGGGCCGCTGCTCGCCGGCGTGGCGGTCGAGGCGGCCGGCGAGGACTACCGCTGGGTGTGGCTCGTGTGCGCGGCGGCGATCCTGCTGTCGATCCCCGCCATGCGCCCGCTGCGCGACGACTAGGCGAGCCGCGCTGATTGGCTGGTCGGTCAATAGGATCTCCGGCTTCCTGACAGAGCCGACAAGGAGACGTGCATGGGAGTCCTCGACGACAAGGTGGCGATCGTCACCGGCAGCGCGCGCGGGATCGGAAAGGCGACCGCGGAGCTGCTGTCCGAGCAGGGCGCCAAAGTCGTCGTCAACGACCTCGACGGCGACGTGGCCAAGGAGACGGCCGATGCGATCGCGGGCGAGACCGCGGTCTACGGGGGCGACCTGACCGCCGAGGGGGCGCCCGAGGCGCTCGTGCAGACGGCGCTCGACGCCTGGGGCAGGATCGACATCATCGTCAACAACGCGGGCTACACGCTGGACGCGCCCATCCACAAGATGAGCGACGACTGGTTCCAGAGGATGCTCGACATCCACCTCGTCGTGCCCTTCCGGGTCATCCGCGCCGCGGCGCCGCACCTGCGCGAGCCGGCCAAGGTCGAGCGCGAGGAGGGCCGCGAGGTCTTTCGCAAGATCGTCAACGTCTCGTCGATCAGCGGCACGATGGGCAACGCCGGCCAGGCCAACTACTCGGCCGGCAAGGCCGGCGTCGTCGGCCTGACCAAGACCATGGCCAAGGAGTGGGGCCAGTTCAAGGTCAACGTCAACGCCGTCGCCTTCGGCTACATCGAGACGCGCCTCACGGCGTCCAAGGACGACTCGAACGTCGCCGAGATCGGCGGCGAGAAGGTCCAGCTCGGCATCCCCGACCAGATGCGCGGGATGGCGTCGATGCTGATCCCGCTCGGCCGGCCCGGCACGCCGCAGGAGGCCGCCGGCGGCGTCTTCTTCCTGTGCTCGCCGTGGAGCAACTTCGTCCACGGCCAGGTGCTCAACATCACCGGCGGTCAGTTCACCGGGATGACGACCTAGCGCGTCCGGCAGCGGGGCGGCTGCTGTGGCCGCGGCGGTCGCCCCGGCGCGCATCCACGTGCGCGATAGCTTCCCCCAATGACCGGGATCGCGATCGTCGGCGAAGCCGACCTGCCCGAGCTGCTCACGCTCATGCGCGGCTACTGCGACTTCTACGAGGTCGCGCCGAGCGACGAGGACCTCCTGGCCATGAGCCGTGCCCTCATCGCCGACCCCGCGCGCGAGGGCATGCAGCTCATCGCCCGCGACGAGGCCGGGCATGCGATCGGCTTCGCCACGATCTTCTGGACGTGGTCGACGACGCGCGCGGCGCGCATCGGCGTCATGAACGACCTGTTCGTCGCTCCCGGCGGGCGCGGCAGCGGCGCGGCCGACGCGCTCATCGCCGCGTGCGTCGACCGTTGCCGCACGCACGGCGCGGCCCTGCTGGCCTGGCAGACGGCGCTCGACAACCATCGCGCCCAGGCCGTCTACGAGCGCGTCGGCGGCCGGCGCTCGCAGTGGCTCGATTACGATCTTCCGGTCGATCAGGGAGGAGCGCAGTGAAGATCGTCAAGCCCGGCCCGGACCGCGACGTCCCCCGCGGGATCCTCGGTGGCTCGGAGCTGTCCCAGGCCACGACCGGCGCCACCAACATCTACATGGCCAGGTTCCGCGTGCCCGCGGGCGCGCGCTCACGGCCGCACTACCACGCCAACTGCGAGAGCGCGCTCTACATGCTCTCCGGGCGCATCGCGATCCACTGGGGCGAGCACCTCGAGCAGACGCTCGAGGTCGAGCCCGGCGACCTCCTCTACGTGCCCCCGCGCGAGACCCACGTCGTGGTCAACCTCTCAGACGACGAGCCGGCCGACTACGTCGTCGCGCGCGACTCGCCGACCGAGGACTCCGTCGAGGTGCCGTGGGCCGAGGAGGGCCAGCTCTAGGCCACGTCGGCGGCGACCGGGTGGGTGAACCGCGGCGCGTCCTCGGCCGCGGGCAGCCCGAGCCGCTCGCGCAGCCAGTGCACCGACCCCCACTCCCCCACGACGTCGCGCCAGCCGTCAAGGCGCTCCTCGATCTCCTCGAGCGAGGAGGCGGTGGCGACCACGTCGACGCGGCCGCCGCCGGCTGTGCCTTCGTGCTGCATGAGGTACAGCTCGCCGGTCTGGGCGACCCAGGCCGCGCGGAAGCGCGGGGCGTGCCAGTCGTCGCCCAGCCACCAGAGCCCCACGTCGTGCTCGCGCGAGATGTCGCGGCGCTTGTCGGCGGCGTAGAAGGCGCCGAGCGAGAGATAGGTCGTCGTCGCGGCCATGGCTGGCTCCCGTCGTCTCGTAACCGGAAAGAGGATTCCGGGTAGTATACGGAAAGACGATTCCGGTTGGGTCGGCGCATCCGCTCTGCGACGCCGGGTACCCTCGCCGCTCGAATGGCCACCACGACCACAGCCCGCCCCCGCCGCGCCGACGCCGAGCGCAACCGCGCCCGCATCCTGGCCGCCGCGAGCGAGCTGTTCGCCGAGCGCGGCCTCGACGCCTCGATGCCGGAGCTGGCCGAGCGCGCGGGAGTCGGCGTCGGCACCGTCTATCGCGCCTTCCCCGACAAGGACCACCTGCTCGGCGCCGTGATGGCCGAGCGCCTGCGCTGGCTGGCCGGCGAGATCGAGGCGGCCACCGAGGCCGGCGACCCGTGGGCGGCGTTCACCGACGTCATCTGGAAGGGCGCCGCGCTCCACGTCAAGGACCGCGGCTTTCACCAGTGCATGCGCGCCGCGCTCGAGCTGCCCGAGGTCCGCGAGGCGCGCGGCCGCACGCTCGATGCCTTCCAGCGCCTGATCGATCGCGCCCAGGCCGCCGGGGTCATGCGCGCCGACGTCGTCGCCGAGGACGTCCCGATGCTGCTCGCCGGGGTCGGCCTGTCGCGCGTCGCCGGGCCCGGTGCCGCGTGGGAGCGCCACCTGGCCGTCGTCATCGATGGGCTGCGCGCTGACGGCGCCCACCCGCTGCCCAGCCGGCAGCTCACGCGCGCCGAGCTCGACGCGATCGTGCGCGACCTGCCCTGCCCGCGCTAGGTCTCGGCTTCCACAACCGCCTTGATCGACTGCGCGAAGTCGTCGGCGCCCTTGCGCGCCGAGCGCAGCGCGGGCCCGACGACGAGCTTGCCGATGAACGTATGCGGCTCGAGCACGTTGTAGAAGGACAGCTCCGTCTTGCCCTCGCCCGCGGGAGCGAGGTCGTATCCGCCCTCGGGCGTGATGACCGGCCCGGTGGAGGTCTCCGACCAGCGGATCTTCGTCGACGGCTCGAACTCGGTCAGCGTGAACTCGCGCTTGAACTTGACGCCGCCGTCCTTGACCGTGCTCGCGTAGACGGTCCCGACGCCCGGCGGCCCGTCGGTCGTCTGCTTGATCTCAAGGACCCTCGCGCTGAACTTCGTGTCGTTCTCGCCGTTGGCGAGGAACGCGAAGACCTCCTCGATCGGCCGATCGATCACGACCGTCGCTCCGAACCGTCCGCCAGCCACTGCGCCTCCTCGGGTGGTTGGGCGCGAAGGCTATCCGGCGGCCGCGCCGAGCGTGAACGCGCAGCCGCTGAAGTAGTCGCCCGCCGGCGAGGCCAGGTAGGCGATCAGCCCGGCGACGTCGTCGTCGGTCGTCGCATCGCCGGGCAGCACCGCGGTGCTGCGGATCGCGTAGCGCGCCCATTCGATCGACAGCGTCCGCGCGGTGTTCTCGAGCGCCGCGGCCAGTGCGCCCGCATGGGCGCCGTCGCGCGGGCGCGGCGCGAGCAGCACGAGCTTGCCGCCGTCGCCGGGACGCCAGATCGCGTTGGTCACCGCACGCGTGAGGTTCCACGTCTGGTCCAGGCCCGCGCGCAGGCCGTCGATGCCGCCGCCCGCGGCGACGAACGGCGCCCCCGCGTCGCACACGAGCGTGCCGACCGGCCCGAGCGCGGCGGCCGCGGCGGCGAGCGCCTCCTCATCGCGCGGATCGGCGTCGATCGCCACCGTCGTGGCCCCGAGCGCCGCGCACGCCGCGTCGGCGTGCCCCGCGCCGCCGGCGGTCGCCACCACGGTCCCCTCGAGCAGGCCGGCGCGCAGCATCGGCCGGACAGTAGCCTGCCGCGGAGATGGCCGTGCGCACCCACCCCAAGCGAGCGACGCTGCCGCTGCCGGGCGGCCGCGAGGGCGCCGGCGTCACGGTGACGCCGATGCGGACGGCCGAGATCCTGTCGCCACCGCGCTTCTTCCAGCGCCCCTCCGGCCCGCTGTCGCAGCTGCGCGGCCTCGGCCTGCTCACACCGCGCAGCCGCTGGGTGTGGCTGCCGATCCCGTGCTTCCTCGTCGAGCACCCCGAGGTCGGGCCGTTCCTCATCGACACCGGGCTGCCCCCGGCCGCCGCCCACAACGTCGCGCAGGCCCTCGGGCGCCGCGGCGCGATCGCCTACAAGGTCCGCATGGAGGAGGGCTGGGCGGTCACCGATCGCCTCGTCGCGCGCGGGATCGACCCGCTCAGCATCGACCTCGTGGTCATGACCCACATGCACTACGACCACGTCGGGGCGGTGGCCCAGCTGCCGCGCTCGACCTTCGTCGTCGACGGGACCGAATGGCAGGCCGCGGTCGACGGCGGGTTCCTGCAGGGCTACCGGCGCCAGCTCTACGACTTCGGCTACGAGTGGCGCACGCTGGACTTCCGCGCGCCGCAGGTCGACTCGTTCGCGTCCTTCGGCCGCGCGATCGACCTGTTCGGCGACGGATCGGTGCGCCTGCTCTCGACGCCCGGGCACACCAAGGGCCACATGAGCGTGCTGCTGCGCCTGCGCTCGGGGCGCGAGCTGCTGCTGACCGCCGACGCCGCCTTCGCGCGGCGCTCGATCGACGAGGAGCTCGTGCCGCTCTTCCTCGACGACGTCCATCGCTACCTGCGCTCGCTGCGCGAGATCCGGCGCTATCTGGAGCTGACGCCCAGCGCGCTGGTGATCTGCGGCCACGACGCCGAGTCGTGGCCGGAGGTGCGCGAGTCCTACGAGTGACCTCCAGCGCAACCTCTTGGGCCCGACACGGGTTGGGAGCCTCGATGCGCCGATTCACGCTGCTCCCGATCGTCCTCGCCGCCCTCGCCGTGGCGCCCGCCGCCGACGCCCGCGTCGTCGTGGTGGCCTCCGGCGACGGAGCGGCGACCCTGACCGACGTCACGACGAACAAGGTCGCCGCTCGCGTGGCGGTCGGCGGCCGCACGCGCGCCGCCGCCGTGGCGCCCGACGGCAGCCGCGGCTACGTGGCCGCCGGAGCCCGCGTGGTGGCGATCGACCTCGCCAGCCGGACGATCGCCGCCGCCGCGAACGCCGGGGGCACCGTCACGGCGATCGCCGCCTCCGACGACGGCCAGCGCCTGTACGCCGCGCGGCGCGGCGCCATCGACGTCGTCGACACCCAGACGATGACCGTCATCGCGTCGATCGCCCTGGGCGCCAACGCCAGCGGCGCCGCGCTCGCGCTGTCCTCGGACGCCACGCGCGCCGTCGTCGTGCTCGACTCCAAGCGCGTGGGCATCGTCGACCTCGTCCGCTTCCGCCTCTCGCGGCGGGTCAAGCTCGCGGGCGCGACCGGGGCGGCGTTCGGGCCCACCGGGCCGCTGGCCTACGTGGCGACGAGCACGCGCAGCGGCTCGCGCCTGGCGCGGCTCGACGCGTCGACCGGCCGGGTGACGCGCACGATCAAGCTGGGCAAGGGGCTCGGCGGCGGCGTCGCGCTGACCAACGACGGGCGCCACGCCGTGATCGGCGCGGCACGCGGCGCGGCGGTCACCGCCGTGGTGACGCTCGCCGGCGGCAAGGTGCTGCGCGTGCACACCGGCCGCGGGCCGGGCGCCCCGGCCACCTCGCCCGACGGCACGCGCGTGTACGTCGCCGACGCCGGCTCGGGCACGGTGTCGGTGCTGAGCGCGCTGTCGTTCAAGCGCCTGACCACCCAGCGCATCGGCGCGGGCAAGCACCCGGTGGGCGTGGCGGTGCAGCCGGGCGTCGCGCTCATCACCGGCACCGCCGGCAACGACGTCCTGCGCGGGACGCGCGGGATGGATCGCATCGACGCCCTCGCCGGCGACGACCAGCTCAGCGGCGGGCGCGACGACGACGTCCTGCTCGGCGGCCCGGGCAACGACTCGTTGTCGGGCGGCCCGCGCGACGACGTCCTCGACGGCGGCGACGGCGACGACCGCATGTTCGCCTCCACCGGCAACGACCAGGTCCTCGGCGGGCCGGGCAACGACTACGGCAACGGCGGCACCGGCAACGACAAGGTCGACGGCGCCGACGGCAACGACTCGCTCGACGGCGGCGACGGCGACGACATCGTGCTCGGCGGCCCCGGCGACGACCGCATCAAGGAGCTCGGCCTGGGCAACGACTTCCTGCTCGACGGCGGGCCCGGCAACGACTACGTCGACGGCAACCGCGGCTCGGACACGATCAAGGGCGACGAGGGCAACGACACGCTCTTCGGCGGCTCGGGCTCCGAGATGGTCGACGGCGGCGAGGGCGACGACTCGATCGACGGCGGCACGGGCGGCGACCGGCTGTTCGGGCGCAACGGCAACGACACCCTCAAGGGCGACGCGGGCCGCGACACGATCTACGGCTCCTACGGCAACGACTCGCTCGACGGCGGCTCGGGCGAGGACTACCTGTCGGGGTCCTTCGGCGCCGACGAGGTCATCGGCGGGCCGGGCGAGGACGAGATCCTCGGCGGCACCGGCAACGACCAGATCCGCGCCGCGGACGACAGCTCCGACCACGTCGACTGCGGGCCGGGCAAGGACACCGTGTACGTCGAGGACACCGCGCCCGACCGCGACGACCTGACCTCGTGCGAGACCGTCATCCGCGTGCCGCCCGAGCCGGCCACCGACGCGCCGTCGACGGCGAGCAACATCACCGGCACGCCGGGCGACGACGTGCTCGTCGGCACGCCGGCCGACGACTCGCTGTTCGGCCAGGACGGCAACGACTCGCTGTTCGGCGAGGACGGCAACGACTACGTCGACGGCGTCAACGGCGACGACACGCTGCGCGGCGGCAACGGCGACGACGAGATCCACGGCCGCAACGGCAACGACCTCATCCTCGGCGGCCCCGGCAACGACCGCATCACCGGCGACCGCGGCAACGACGTCATCAACGGCGAGGACGGCGACGACGTCATCGACGGCAACCTCGACGACGACACGATCGAGGGCGGCGCCGGCAACGACCGCATCAACGCCGTCGGCGGCGGCCACGACCGGGTCAGCTGCGGCGACGGCGCCGACGTGGTCTTCGCCGACGTCGGCGACGAGGTCAACGCCAACTGCGAGGACGTCAGGCGGTAGCCGCCCGCCCCGCCGGGTGCTCGGGGTGGCCGTCGAGCGCGTCCCACAGCGCGTGCATCGTCGGCGCGAGATGCGCGAGCTCCTCGAGGTGAAGCTCGCTGAGCGCTTCGAGCTGACGTGAGCCGTCGGCGGTCAGCCGCAGGCGGACCGCGCTCGCGTTGTCGGCGTCCTGGCTGCGGGCGATCAGGCCTGCCGCGGCCGCGCGATCGACGAGCCCGACCGCGCTGTGGTGGCGCAGCAGCAGGTAACCGGCGACGTCGCCGACCGTCGGCCCGCGCCGGTCGGGGTGCCCGCGAATGGCCAACAGGAGCTGGTGGTGTGCGGGTGTCAGGCCGGCCGCCCGAGCCTGCTCCTCGCTCCAGCGCAGGAAGCGGCGCAAGCCCGTGCGCAGCTCCAGCAATCGACGAGCTACAGCGGACGCTGCGAGGCTGGCACGTCCGCGCGGACACGGCCGACCGCGTCATCGACGAGCTCCACCGCGGGCATCCGACGGTGGTCGTCGAGATCTCGGAGATCGCGCCGAGCGAGGTGCAGGTGCGCCTGGACGAGGTCCATCAGGCGTCCTGACAACGTAGCCCACCGAGGCTGATGGCAAGCCGGTCCGTCGCCGCGTGACGGGCGGAGGGCCGCCGGCGTGCTGCCGTGCAGGGACTTGACATGGCCCTCGCCGTGGTGGGATGGTCGGCAGCGGAACGTAGGAAGGCCTTTCGCCCCGATCGCCTGCTCGGGGTACCCCGGGGGGGTCCTGGGATCGGCCTTGAACCAGGAGCGGTCCAATGGCCCTAAATCCGGGCGGAGCCGCGAGGCGATGCTGCCTCGGTAGAGCTCCTCCCTCCTCACCTGTCGCGTGAGCGCAGACCCCGCCCCGACCGGCTTGGTCGCATGGCGGAGCGGAGTCTGGGGCTCGCGTCGGCGCCATCCCTCAGGACCGACGCCTCAGCGAGGCGCGGTCGAATCACGAGAAAAGGAGCACCAATGCGTCTTCCCCTGCGGCTGAGTCTACTCGTGGCGGCGTTCGCCGTCGCGGCGCTCGTGCTTTCGGGCAGCGCCCTTGCCGACGCGCCGAAGTTCCATTCGGCCACGTCGGCGGTCAACAACGCCGGGGCCCTCGTCGTCAGCTTCGACGAGCGCGGCCTCGGCAACGACAACATCGACTACACGCTGACCGCCGACGCTTCGGCCGTCTACGCGTGCATCAACGGTGGCGGCAACCACCCGCAGGCGGCCAACAAGGAGACCGTCAACGCGGAGGTCAGTGCGGCCGGCTCGTTCGAGCCCAAGAACGGCCGCGTGGTCGCGAGCCTGACGGCCGGGCCGCCTTCGGCGGGCGGGTTCACCTGCCCACCGGGCCAACGGCTCGTGCTCGCCAGCGTCTCGTACACGAACATCGTGCTCACCGACACCACCAACGGCGTGACGACGAGCGTCCCCGACGCTTCGCGGATCTTGTTCGCCGTCTAGGTCGTCGCAGAGCCTTGGCGCTCGGTCCCCCTGAAGGCTCGCGCGCCCGGCGGCCGCTCAGCGGCCGCCGGGCCACGGGCCGACGCCGCGCTCGCAGCCCGCCGCGAGTTGGGTCGTGGCGGTCTATGCACGCCGAGCTACATCGACGGCCTGTCGCGGCGTCTCGCGGATGACTTCAACGCGCGCGCGACAGGCGCGCAAAGCGCTGCGCCCGGGGTAACGGCGCAGCCAAGGACTCCTCCCGAAGGAGAAGGGAATGTTGCGTTCATTTTGGGCCCATCTGCGGGCGGGCCGACTGCTTCTGACTGCCCTGGCAGTCGCATCAGCCGTGTTGATCATCGCTCCTACGGCCTCCGCCGCAACCGGGCCTGTCGGCACGGCGGCGGGGTTCGAGGACGACGATGGCAATCTCGCTCCCGATCCGCTGGGCCTCAACTTCGACTGGAACAGCTTCGCTCCGACCACCTGGACGGGCGCCGCGCCGAACCGGACGTCGACCAAGGTGTTCAGCGGATGGACGTTCAACGGGCTCGAGGATGCCCAGGCCACCGGAACCGACAGCGGCTTCGCGGGCGGCACCAAGCAGGACGACCAGTGTCCGGCCGTGGGCACCCAGAAGGCGACCCCGAAGGATGACCTCAAGCGCGTCTACTTCGCCAACACGACCGGGGCGAACGGACACGTCTACCTGATGCTCGCCTGGGCCCGCATCCCGCAGAACACGACGTCGGCGTCGGCGCACGTCGCCTTCGAGTTCAACCAGGGCACGACGGCATGCGGCGCCGGCTCGGACGGGCTGGTCGAACGCTCGACCGCCAATGGCGGCGACATGCTGATCGTGTACGACTTCGAGGGCGGCGCCGCCACTCCGACGATCAAGCTGGAGCGGTGGGTCGCCTCGGGGGCGTGCGAGGTCTCGAGCGACTCCCCGCCCTGCTGGGGCGTCGCCGCGACCCTCCCCGTGGGCACCGCCGAGGCGAAGGTCAACACCGGGGTGACCGTCCAGGACGAGATCGCCCCGTCGCCGCCGGACAGCCTCGGTGACAGCGAGTTCGGCGAGGCGGGCATCGACCTGACCAACGCCGGCGTCTTCACGCAGAACACCTGCCTGGCGTTCGGCAAGGGCTATGCGGTCAGCCGCAGCTCCGGCAACTCGGCCCAGGCGCAGATGAAGGACCTGGTCGGGCCGGGCAACCTGAACATCCAGAACTGCGGCAGCGTCATCATCCGCAAGAAGACCGACCCGAGCCCTGACCCCACCGACACGACGTTCAACTACACGACCACCGGTGGCCTGAGCCCGTCGACGTTCGGACTCAAGGACGGGCAGAAGCAGGACTACGGGCCCAACGTGTTCGCCGGCGGCTACAGCGTCACGGAGTCCGACCCGGGTCCCAACTTCTCGTTGACGGGCCTCGATTGCTCGGCGTCGAGCATCACCCACGGTACGACGATCACGACCGACACCGCGACGCGGACGGTCTCGTTCAACCTCAAGGCGCTCGACACGGTGGACTGCACCTACACGAACACGCTCCACCTGGGCGCCATCAAGATCACCAAGACGAGCAGCAAGGACGACAGCACGCTCGCCGGGGGGAAGTTCGACGTCAGGGACGCGTCGGACAACAGCCTGGTGGCGCAGGTGACCACCGGCGACGACGGCACGGCCTGCGTCGACAATCTGCGGTTCGGCGACTACACGGTCAAGGAGACCGACGCTCCGACCGGCTACAAGATCGACGACTCGACCGCCCACACCGTCACCGTCGACAACGACGCGACGTGCGGCAGCGGGAACGAGGAGACCATCTCGTTCAGTGACACGCCGCTGTCGCGGATCACCGTCGCGTTCGAGTCGCTGGCACCCGGCGACCCGACGTCGGCGACGATCCAGTGCACCGGCGACGGCTCGCCCAGCGCGCTGCCCGAGGGCACGCCCAGGGTGCTGGACAACCTGGAGCCGGGCACGTACACGTGCACGGTCGTCGTCGATCCGTGAGCTGAGCGCGGACTGATCGATCGACACCTCCAGCCATGAAGAAGGGGGAGGCCGAACGCCTCCCCCTTCGTTACTTCCCAACCTGCGACCGCGGACCGCGCCCTTTAAAGCAGCGCCGGGCTCGACGTGGACCAGGGTGTACTGGAACGTAGGCCCCCAGCCCACGCGAGCCCGGCGAGATGGATCATCGCGGAGATCCGTCGCGGCGACACCCACTTTTCGGTGGGGCACCTCCACGTGGGGGTGGACGCGAGGGCCCGTGATGGTCGATGCTGCACCTGTCATGCCGACCCAAGCCGCCCTGCGTCGCCGGGAGCTCGTCCCGGTCGCGCTGCCGCGGGCGGCCTCCGATCAGCGCCTGGTCGAGCAGGTTCGCGCAGGCTCGGACCGCGCGTTCGAAGCGCTCTTCGATCGCCATCACCGGTCGGTGCTCGCCTTCTGCCGGCACATGCTCGACTCGCGAGAGGAGGCCGAGGACGCGGTTCAGCTCACGTTCATGGCGGCCTATCGCGATCTGGTCGATGCAGCACAACCCCGGGCGCTGCGGCCCTGGCTGTTCGGCATCGCTCGCCATCGCTGCATCTCGGCCCTGCGCCTGCGCCGCCAGCGCTCCGCCCAGACCATTGCCGAGCCGCTCGCCGACCACGTCGGCTCCGAGGTCCTCGCGCGTGAGGACCTGCGGGCGATCCTCGCGGACATGGCGGAGCTGCCCGACGATCAACGCGCCGCCCTCGTCCTCGCGGAGCTGGGCGGCCTCCCCCACGAGGAGATCGCCCAGGTCCTTGGATGCCGACGGCAGAAGGTCAAGGCGCTCGTCTTCCAGGCGCGGGCCTCGCTTGTCGCCAGCCGCGTCGCCCGCGACACGCCTTGCGCCGAGATCCGCGAGCAGCTCGCGACGCTTCGCGGAGGGGCGCTGCGGCGCAGCGCGCTGCGCCGGCACCTGCGCGACTGCGCGGCGTGCCAGGCGTTCCACGACGAGGTGAGCAGCCGGCGGCGCCTGGCGCGCGTGCTGCTGCCCGCGACGCCGACGCTCGGCGTCAAGCGAGCCGTCGTCGGCGCGCTGTTCGGCGGCGGCGGTGAGGGGAGCGCGGCGCTGACCGTTGGCGCGCTGGGCACCAGCGGGCTGGCAGCCGTGGCGCTCGCGACGGCGGCCATCCACGCCGGCGGCGGCGCTGCCGCGGTGACGCCACCCCGGAACGCCGCTGCGCCGGTGATCGAGCAATCGGGCTGGATGGCGCCGCGGACGGCCGGCAACCTGGCCGCGGTGATGGCCGTGCCGGCACCGACCCGCAGCCACGATCGGGTCTCCCGGAAGGCGGCGAGCGCGACTCTCCCCGCGCGGGAGCCTGGGGAGACCGGCGGGAGCCCTGGGCAGGCGGACGCAGCCGGGAGCGCCAGCGATGGGCCTGCGCACGAGACCGTTGGTTCGCCGGCGGACGCCGACCGGACGCAGGGCGACGCGCCGACCCAGCTGGCGGACGGGGTGAGTCAAGCGGCGACGACGATGCCGCCGGCTTCGCCCACGCTGAAGAGCCCGCCGGCGGCGGCCGCGCAACCCGATCCGCCGTTGCCCGCCGCGCCGTCGAGCCGATCGACGCCGACCGGGCAAGCCAACCCGCCGCAGGCGAGCGCGACGACGGGGCCGCAGCAGCGCATCCCACCGAGCGGAGCACCCGAGGCGCCAGCCCGCGGTCAGGCTGCGTCGTCCCAACCACCGGCGGCGGCAACGCCACGCGAGGCGGCGAGCACTCGCCCCGAGGCCAGCCCGCAGAAGCCGGATGGCCGTGGTGCGCCGCCCGACGCCGGCGGACCGCCCAGCACCCCCGCTTCCCGCAAGCCCGAGCCCTTCCACGCCAACGCCGCGATCGGGCCGCAGCAGCCGACCGCGCCGAGCAGAGCACCCGAGGCAACAAACCGCGGCGGGGCCGCCTCGGCCCAACCACCGGCCGCAGGCACGCCACCCGAGGCGGCACGTGCCCGCCCCCAAGCCAGCCCGCCGAAGCCGGACGGTCGCGGTGGGCCGCCGGACTCCGGCGCCCCGGCGAATCCCGCGGCACCGCCGAGCCAAGACGCACCGCCCCATCCCGCCGCGCCCCCCAGCCCCGAGCCCTCCCACAACGACGCGGCGCCGCCCTCCCACCCCGACGCCGCGCCACCCTCCCACAACGACGCCGCGCCGCCCTCCCACCCCGACGCCGCGCCGCCCGACCACAACGACGCCGCACCGCCCTCCCACCCCGACGCCGCACCGCCCTCCCACGCCGACGCCGCACCGCCCGACCACCCCGACGCCGCACCGCCCGACCACAACGCCGATCGCGCCGAGGCATCGGGACGCGGACCGGCTGCTTCGCCCGGGCCGCGCGGCTGACGCCGCATCGACCCGCGCTCAGAGGGCGCCTACGGCCCGTACTCGCCGGCGTCGTCCGCCTGGGTGCCGTACTCGAGCTGCTGCGTGTCGCGCGGCTGGTGCTCGACGCGCGGCGCGCGCGGTTGCTGGCGCGGCTGCTGCGCCGCCGTGACTAGGGCCGAGCGCGACTGCGCCGCCGTCGGGGCGGCTGGCGGCGCCGGGACGTGCAGCGACCCCAGCGCGCTCGTGCCCGCCAGGGCGATCGTCGCGACCGCCGCCGCGCCGCCGGCCTGCTCGGCGATCAGGCCGCCGAGCAGCTGGCCGATGCGCGGGCGCGGCAGGCGGGCGAGCAGCGGCGCGCCGAGCGCGGGCAGCGACGCGGTGTGGGCGAGCGTCGCCCGCGCACGGTGCAGCAGCGACTTGACCGCCGAGACGGTGGTCGCCTGGCGCAGCGCGATCTCCTCGTAGCTGCGGCCCTCGAGCTCGCGGCCCACGAGCGCCGCGCGCTGCGCGCTGGGCAGCGCCTCGACGGCGTCGAGCGCGCCCGCCAGGCGCTCGCCGCGCTCCACGACCTCGAAGGCCGAAGGCGCGCCGCCCGGCAGCTCCGTGGGCAGCGGCGCGGTCGGCCGCGCCGCGCGGAAGTAGTCGTGGCAGCGGTTGCGCACGATCGCGTAGAGCCACGCCTCGACGTCGACGGGCACCTTGCCGGCGGCGATCGCGCGGTGCGCGCGGACGAGCGCGTCCTGCACGGCGTCCTCGGCCAGAGCGGCGTCGCGCCCGCAGCGCGAGGCCGCGTAGCGCACGAGCCGCGGGCGGTGGCGCGCCACGAGCGCGGCGAAGGCCGCCTCGTCGCCGCGGGCCGCCGCGCGCAGGAGGGCATCGTCGGTGCGCGATCGCATCGACGATGAGACGACATGGCGCGCCCGGAAGTTGCGCTCAGCGCACGATCAGCACGCGGCGCACGCCCGTGCGCGCGTTCCCGGCCCGGTCCGTGGCCCGCACGCCGATGCGCACCGTCGCGCGCCGGCCGCGGCGCGCGAGGGCGCGCCGGATCGTGCGGCGGGTGGCCTTCGAGAGCCTCAGGCGCAGCGTCGTGCGCGCCCCGGCGACCAGCGACGTCCGCGCCGTGCGCGTGCGCAGCACCGGCGCCGCGGCGGCCCGCGCCCGGCGCCGCGCGAGCAGCACGCGGCCGCTCGCGTGGATCGTGCACAGCTCGTCGCAGCGCACGCGCACGGTCACGAAGCCCTTGCGCAGCGCGTGCTGGCGCGCCGCGGCGCGGAGCAGGGTGATCGCCGGCGCCCGGCGATCCGGCGCGGCGCTCGCTGGCGGCGCCGACGCCGCCCCGGCCGGCAGCCGGCCCACGAACGGCGCCGGCCCGGCGCAGGCGCCGCTGCTGGCGAAGCGGTAGACCGGGCCGTTCAGCGACGTCGCGTACACGCGCGCGCAGCCGTCCTCGCCGAAGCCCGACAGGCCCGGGACGTTGAAGCCCGTCGCATGCGGGCTGCCCGCTGGCAGCGCCGCGCCCGAGATGTCGCCGGTGCAGTAGTCGCCGTAGAGATAGGTGCCGGCGAGCTCCGGGAGCGCCGGATCGCGCACGACGTAGCCGCCGGTGATCGAGCAGGCCGGGTTGTGCGGGTACTCGACGACCGGCAGGACCGTGCCGGGCGCGCTGGCGACCGCCATGCCGCCCGGGTAGGTGTGGGCGCCCTCGTAGGTGTTCCAGCCGTAGTTCGCGCCGGCGCCGTCGCCGGGCGCGGCCGCGAAGTCGACCTCCTCGTAGGCGCCCTGGCCGACGTCGCCGACGATGAGGTCGCCGGTGTTGCGGTCGAACGAGTAGCGCCACGGGTTGCGCAGGCCGTAGGCGAAGATCGACATCGCGCCGCTCGCCGGATCGAGGCGCAGCAGCTTGCCCAGCCGGTAGTCGTGGTTGACCGCGTTGGGCGATGTCCCGACCACCGACGGCGGCCCGGGCGTCGTGGTCTGCGCGTTGCCGCTCGGATCCCCGCCGCTGCCGCCGTCGCCCGTGCCGGCGTACAGCGCGCCGTCGGGTCCGAACTGGAGCTGGCCGCCGTTGTGGTTGGCCTGCTGGTCGTGCGGGATCGTCAGCAGGGGGCGGGCGTAGCCGGGGTCCGCCTTGTCGGGGTTGGCCGGGTCGGCGCGGTGCTCCTCGACGGTCACCTGGCCCGTCGGGCTGCGCGCCGTGTAGTAGACGTAGAACAGCCCGTTGGTCAGGTAGTCGGGCGAGAAGGCCATCGACAGCAGGCCGCGCTCGTCGCCGGAGAGCACCCGGTCGGTGAGGTCGGCGAACGTCGAGATCGTCCCGTTCTTGACGAGCTTGACCGTGCCGCCGCGCTCGACGACGAACACGCGGCTCGTGTCGCCCAGCGGCGCGGTCACGTACACCGGCGAGGAGAAGTCGCCGACCTTGGCCAGCGTGACCGTGGCGGCGGGCGCCGCCGCCGGAGCGAGCGCGAGCACGACGATCGCCAGGAGAAGGGCGCGGCGCACGGCGGCAATCATTCCCACCGCGCCGGCCGGGCACGCGCGTCAGACAGCGGCGGTCCGCTTGGCGCGCCGCGCCCGCCGTTGGGCGCGCGCCCGCGCCAGCGCCTCGGTCCGGCCGAGCGCGTCGAGGTCGTCGTAGAGCGTGCGGATCTCGACGAGGATCGCGTCGGCGACCGCCTGCTGCTGGTCGCGCGTCGGCTCCTGCACGCGCGCGTATCGCAAGGGCTCGCCGTACTGGACGGTCACCCCGGGGAACTGCAGGCGCCGCCAGTTGCGCACGCGGACCGAGCCGTGGATCGCGACCGGGACGATCGTCGCGCCCGACTCGAGCGCGAGGCGCCCGATCCCCGGGCGGGCGCGATCGCCGACGCGGCCGGTGCGCGAGCGCCCGCCCTCGCAGTACATGGCGATGCAGCCCCCGCGGCCGAGGACGGTCGCTGCCGTGACGAACGTCTCCTCGTCGCGATGGCCGCGGCGCACCGGGAAGACGCCGCCGTGCGTGTAGATGAACTGCATCGGCGGCTTGAACAGCTGCGACTTGGCCATGAACTGGACCTTGCGCCTGATCGCCGCGCCGAGCAGGAAGTGGTCCATGAACGACGCGTGGTTGGGCGCGAGGATCACGGGGCCGCTCGGCGGCACGTTCTCGGGATCGATGGCGCGCACGCGGAAGAGCACCCACGAGAAGAGCGTCGTCGCCACGCGGACGATCTCGTACACGATGTCCGGGCGGCGCGTGCGCGTCCGCTCGTGGAAGCGGTCGAAGGCCTCCGGCGGGCGCGGGTCCTTGTAGACCTGCGCCTTGATCGGAGCGAGGCCCTCGTCCTCCTGAACGTCGGTCACCTGCGAAACGTACCGCGCCGCCTGGGTCGGCCCACGCGCGAAGATGAGCCCTCCGACCCATGGTCGACTGCGGCTCGCGGTGCCAGGGTGCCGGGTCATGCGGGAGCGCGGGCAGGCGTCCGTCGAGTGGCTGGCCGTCATGGCCGGGGTCGTGTCGCTCGCCGCCGCCGTCGCGACGTTCACGCCCGGGGTCGCGTCGAGCGTCACCGCCACGATGCGCGCGGTGATCTGCCAGGTCGGGGGCGGCGCGTGCGACGCGCAGGCGGCGACCACCGAGGAGCCCCCGGCACCGGCTCCCACGACGCAGGCGCCCGGCGACTACTGCGGATCGGGCTGGTTCAACGCTCCCGAGCTGTGGTTCACGAGCGCGTGCGCGGGCCACGACGCCTGCTACGCCGCCCATCGCGGCAAGTCGGCGTGCGACACCGCCTTCCTCAACGACATGCTCGCCGAGTGCGAGCACGTCGGGTCGTCATCGGGTGGCGTGCGCTCCGGCGTCACGCGCGCGTCGTGCCGCGCCGCCGCCCATCTCTATTACAAGGCGGTCGTCATCGGAGGCGGGCCCTCCTACTGCCACCGCGCGGTCTGCCGCGAGGAGTAGGCGCCGCAGCAGCTTGCCCGCCGGCGTGCGCGGCAGCTCGTCGGCGAAGCGCACGGCGCGGATGCGCTTGTACGGCGCGACGCGCTCGGCGACCCACGCCATGAGCGCCGCGGCGTCGAGCTCGCCGCGCGCGACCACCACGGCGACGGGGATCTCGCCGTGGTCGGGATCGGGGCGCGGGACGACCGCGACGTCGGCGACCGCCGGGTGGGTCGCGATCAGCGCCTCCAGCTCGGCGGGCGGCACCTGGTTGGCGCTGACCTTGATGAGCTCCTTGAGGCGGTCGACGACGAAGACCTGGCCGTCGTCGTCGACGAGGCCGAGGTCGCCGGTGCGCAGCCAGCCGTCGGCGTCGACCATCGCGGCAGTGGCGTCGGGGCGGTGCAGGTAGCCGGCCATGATCTGCGGCCCGCGCAGCCACAGCTCGCCGCGCGCGCCGGCACCGAGGTCGGCGCCGCTGTCGGGGTCGACGACGCGCAGCTCGGTGTTGGGCATGGGGCGCCCGACCGAGCCCGGGGCGATCGAGCCGGTGCGATCGGGCGCCGTCGCGATCGCGGCCGTCTCGGTCAGGCCCCAGCCCTGGCGCGTGACGACTCCGGGCAGGCGCTCGGCGACGGCGCGCTGCACCTGCGCTCCCAGCGGCGCGCCGCCGCACACGACGAGCTCGACGCTCGACAGGTCGCGCTGGGCGACCGCGGGATGGCGCGCGAGCGCGTTCATGATCGGCGGCGGGACGACCAGCACCGTCGCGCGGTGGCGCTCGACGAGGTCGAGGTAGGGCTCGAGCGCGAAGCGCGGCATCGTCACGACGGTCGCGCCCGCGGCCAGGCCGGCCGCCGCGTTGACGACGAAGCCCATGACGTGCGCGAAGGGCGCGACGGCGATCAGCGTGTCCCGCGGCGTCAGCTTCAGCGCGTCCGTGATCTGGCGCACGGCGACGGCGATGTTGCGGTGCGTGAGCATGACGCCCTTGGGCAGTCCGGTGGTGCCGCTCGAGTACGGCAGCAGCGCGACCGCGGCCGGGTCGGGCACGACCGCCGGCGCCGCGTCGCCGGCCGCGATCAGGTCGTCGGGCGTGACGACGTCGCGGGCACGCGGGGCGGCCGGCACGTGCGACGGGAGCGTGACGAGGATCGACGCCCCCGAGTCGAGCAGCTGGGCGTGCGCCTCGCGCTCGGCTGCCGCGGGGCTGATCCCGGTGACCGCGGCGCCGGCGGCCATCGCGCCGAGCGCGACGCCCACCCACTGCGGGCCGTTCGGGGCCCACAGCGCGACCACGTCCCCCGGCCGCACGCCGCGGGCGGCCAGCCCCGCGGCGACGCGGTCGATCCGCGCCCCGAGCGTGGCGTAGGACACCGTGGCCCCCGACGATCCGTCGACGAGCGCCGGCCGGTCGCTCGTCGTCGCGATCAGGTCCAGCAGCGTTCCGGTCGTCTCGACCGGCTCGTACGGGCTCGTCCACACCATTCGCTCCCCCTCGTGGCGTACCGTTTGACACGTGTAAAGTAGATCGTCGTTTTACACGTGTCAAATACACGAGACCGCATCCTCGACACGGCTTGGGCGCTGACTCGCGAGCGCGGCGTCCACACCGTGACCGTCGCGGACATCGCCGCCGCCAGCGGCGTGTCGCGCCAGCTCGTCTACCACCATTTCGACAGCCGCGCCGGCCTGCTCGTCGCGATGGCGCGCCACCACGACGCCGCGGTCGGCTTCCGCCGGCGCGTCGCCGATGCGCGCTCGCTGCCACCCGTCGAGGCGCTCGAGGCGCTCCTGCGGCTGTGGTGCGACTACATCCCCGACATCCTGCCCGTGGCCCGGGCGCTCGAGGCCGCGGTGATCACCGGCGACGAAGGCGGCGCCGCGTGGCGCGACCGCATGGCCGACATCGATGCGGCATTCCGCCTCGCCGTCGAGCGCGTCGCCGACGAGGGCCGCCTTGCGCCGGGCTGGACCGTCGCCACGGCGGCCGACTGGATCTCGGCGCGCAACCACATCTCGACCTGGCAGCACCTCGTCGTCGAGGCCGGCTGGTCGCCTTCGGACTACGTCGAGCGCACCGTCGCGTCGATCCTCGGCGAGGTCGTCGCGACGAAGTAAGCGATCGGGCCGGGGTCCATACCCGCGTCGGCGCTGTCCCCTCGCCGGCGCAGATGTCCCCTGGACCCCGGCCCGATCGAATGTTCCCGCGGCGGTTGGGTCAGGACCGCCACGGGTGGATGCGTGGTCTGCGCTCCGGGCGTTCGTCGCAGGAGGAGACGGTGGGCTGGTAAGGCCCTCTTCCCTGAGCGATGTCTTCCACGCCTCAGCAAGGTACGCCCCGCGCGCCGCGCCTCCCACGGACTCGCGGTCGGAAGCGGTTCCGACCGGCGGTCGAGCCGCGATCTGCTACGTCTGCGACGCTGGCTATCGTGCCGCGCGTTCCGGTTGCTCCCAGCACCACAGGAGGACGCGGTGGCCGAGGTCGAGGCCCACATCACGGGCACGGTCTGGAAGATCGAGTGCGAGGTCGGCGACGACATCGAGGAGGGCGACACCGTCGTGATCCTCGAGTCGATGAAGATGGAGATGCCCGTCGAGGCCGAGGACGCGGGCACCGTCAAGGAGATCCTCTGCGAGGAAGGGCAGGCCGTGAACGAGGGCGACACCCTCGTGATCCTCGACTAGGCGCCTGCACTAGCCTCTCGCCCGTCCATGGCGGGCGAGCTGCTTCTCGATCGGCCGGCAGATGGCGTCCTCCGGCTCACGATCTCCAACCCGGCGAAGCGCAACGCGCTCGACCACGCGATCCTCGACGCGATCGCCGTCGTGCTCGGCGACCTCGGCGACACGCGCGCGGTCGTGCTCACCGGCGCCGACGGGATGTTCTCGTCGGGCTACGACATCGGCGACATCCCCGACGACGTCTTCGCCGAGGAGGCCGAAAGGCTCGTCGCCCACCCGTTCGCCGAGGCGCTCGCCGCGCTGGACGAATGCCCGGTCCCGACCGTCGCGGCGCTGCCCGGCCACACGATCGGCGGCGGCCTGGAGATCGCGCTGGCCTGCGACCTGCGCATCGCGGCCGACGGGATCGTGCTCGGCATGCCGCCGGCCAAGCTCGGGCTCGTCTACTCGCACACCGGCCTGCGGCGCTTCCTGCAGGCGATCGGCGCGCCGCGCACCAGGGAGCTGTTCCTCACCGGGCGCAACGTCGACGCGCGCACCGCGCTGACCTGGGGCCTCGTCAACACGGTCGTGGGCGCGGCCGAGCTCGAGGGCGCGGCGCTCGACCTCGCCGCCGACCTCGCGGCCAACGCGCCGCTGTGCGTGCGCGGCAACAAGCGCGTCATCCGCGAGCTGCTGGCCGCCGAGGGGCCGCTCGAGGAGAGCATCGAGCGCGAGCTCATCGAGCTGCGCGAGGCGAGCTTCCACTCCGAGGACATGCGCGAGGGCATCCGCGCGTTCAGCCAGAAGCGGCCCGCGCGCTGGAAGGGCCGCTGACCCGGAACCAGGTCGACGCCGCGCGCACGGCGCCGCCCTCGCGCACGATGAGCCGGTAGCGCCCGCGCGGCGCGTGCGGCACGCGGAAGCGCAGGCGCCCGCTGTCGTCGATGCGGGCGAGCAGCCAGCGCCCGTGGCCGTGCACCCGGCGCATCCACACGCGATGGCGGCCGACGACGGCGCCGCAGCCCGGGGCGTCCGCGCAGCCGGCGATCGCCGTCGTCACGCGCTGGTCCCAGTGCACGTTCTGGCGGCCCATGTCCTGGAACCAGACCTTGGCTCCGGCCGGAGCGGCCAGGACCGCGCACAGCAGCGCCGAGAGGACGAGGAGGCGCATCGTGTCGGTCGTACACCGCCCGCGGCGCCGAGGTTCCAGGGCATCGAGGGAGGGTGGCCCGCCGGCCGGTGGCGGCCCGATCCTCGAAGCGTGGCAACCAGCTGTTGTCCTGCAACAGCAATCCAGCACAGTCCGCGGTAGCTCACGCCGCGGAGGCTCAGGCGCCCACCGCCGCCCGCACCGCGTCGCGAATCGCCTGCACATCCTCGCTCTTCTCGAGGTACGCGACCGCGCCGCGCTCCAGCGCGGCGTCGGCCATGCGATCGGCTCCCCAGCCGCTGAGCGCGACCACGCGCGTGTTGGGCGCGCGCTCGAGGACCGCGGGGATCGCGTCGATGCCGTCCAGGCGCGGCATGGTGAGGTCGAGCAGGACGACGTCGGGCTGCAGCGCGGCGGCGGACTCGATCGCGGCGACGCCGTCGGCCGCCTCGCCGACGATCTCGATGGCGGGGTCCTCGGGCAGCGTGTAGCGCATGAGCGCCCGGAAGGCCTCAACGTCGTCGCACACCAGGACCCGGATCGACGCCACCGGCGCGCAGGGTAGCCGTCCGGCGCGATGCCTACGTTTCCCGGGCATGCCGCCGCTCATCACCCGCGAGGAGGCCCTCGAGCTGGGCGAGCTCGAGGACCGCGCCGCGATCGAGGCCCTCGTCGAGCGCGCGTGGCAGGCCCGCCAGGAGCGCTTCGGCGACAGCACCGACATGTGCTCGCTGGTCAACGCCAAGTCCGGCGGCTGCGCCGAGGACTGCGGCTTCTGCGCACAGTCGCGCTTCGCCGAGGCCGAGACCCCGATGCACGCGATGATGGAGCCCGGGCAGATGCTCGAGCACGCGCGCGCCGCCGAGGCGGCGGGCGCGCACCGCTTCTGCATGGTCACGCAGGGCCAGGGGCTGTCCAAGCGCGACTTCGAGAAGGTCCTCGAGGGCGCGCGGCTCGTCGCGCAGCACACGAACCTCAAGCGCTGCGCGTCGATCGGGCACATGAGCGCCGCCCGCGCCAAGGCGCTGCGCGAGGCGGGCATCCAGCGCGTCCACCACAACGTCGAGACGGCCGAGTCCTACTACGGCGAGGTCACGAGCACCGTGCGCTACGAGGCGCGGCTGCGCACGATCGACGCGGTCCGCGAGGCGGGCCTGGAGACGTGCGTCGGCGGCATCCTCAACCTCGGCGAGTCGCGCGATCAGCGGGTCGAGATGGCGTTCGAGCTCGCGAAGATCGATCCGACGAGCGTCCCGATCAACCTGCTCAACCCGCGGCCGGGCACGAAGTTCGGCGACCGCGACTACATGGACCCGTGGGAGGCGGTCAAGTGGATCGCCATCTTCCGGCTCATCCTCCCCGGCGCGCTGTTCCGCCTGTGCGGCGGCCGCGTCGAGAACCTCGGCGACCTGCAGCCGCTGGCGGTCAAGGCCGGGCTCAACGGCGTGATGATGGGCAACTTCCTCACGACGCTCGGCTCGACGCCCGACGAGGACCGCGCGATGTTCACCGAACTGGGCCTCAACGTCGCGCGCCAGCCCGACAACGGAGCGCGACCACGGCCCGACAACCGCTCGGGCTGGCTCGACGGCGATACGCCCGAGCACGAGCCGGAGACGCCGCTCGATCTCCACATCCGCATGTGGGATCCGTCGTCGCAGCTTCGCTTCAAGCGCAAGACCTCGGTGCCCGTCAGACCCGACGGCGCGCCGAACGCCTGGCCGAGCCAAGCCGCCTGAGGAGGGGGCCCCCACCTTGACCGAGATCCACGAGCGCCTGCAAGAGCTCAGGGAGCTCGGGCTCTATCGCCGCATGCGCATGATCAGCGGGCCCCAGGGCCCGCGCGTCGTGCTCGACGGCAAGCCCGTGCTGCTGCTGTGCTCGAACAACTACCTCGGGCTGGCGGACCATCCCCGTGTGCGCGAGGCGGCCGCCGACGCCGCGATGCGCTGGGGCGTCGGGGCCGGGGCGTCGCGCCTGGTCTCGGGCACCATGACCGTGCACCGCCGGCTGGAGGAGCGCCTGGCCGACTTCAAGCACACGGGCGCGGCGCTGCTCTTCGGATCGGGCTACCTGGCGAACATCGGCGTGGTCACGGCGCTGGCGGGCAGCGGCGAGGTCGTCTTCTCCGACGAGCTCAACCACGCCTCGATCATCGACGGCTGCCGCCTGGCGCGGGCCGAGACGTTCGTCTACCGCCACGCCGACGTCGAGCACCTCGCCTGGGGCATGCGCCAGGCCGAAGGCCGCGGCGCGCTGATCGTCACCGACTCGGTCTTCTCGATGGACGGCGACGTCGCGCCGCTGGCCGAGATCGTCGAGCTCGCGCAGCGCCACCGCGTGCGCGTCGCCGTCGACGAGGCGCACGGGACCGGCTGCCTGGGCCCGGGCGGCCGTGGCGCCGTGGCCGAGGCCGGCGTCGACGACGAGGTCGACGTCGTCGTCGGCACGCTCAGCAAGGCGCTGGGCGCCTACGGCGCGTTCGTCGCTTGCGACCAGGCGATGGCGCAGCTGCTGGTCAACAGCGCCCGGCCGTTCATCTTCTCCACGGCGCCGCCGCCGCCGGCGGTGGCCGGCGCGCTGGCCGCGCTCGAGCTGCTGACCGAGCAGCCCCAGCGCGTCGAGAAGCTGCAGGCCAACGCCGACGTGCTGCGCGAGGAGCTGGCGCGCGAGCGCTTCGAGGTCTCGGGCTCCACGACGCAGGTCGTGCCGCTGGTCATCGGCGACGCGCACCAGGCGATGCACATCTGCGAGCTGGCGATCGAGCGCGGCGTCTTCGCCCAGGCGATCCGGCCACCGACCGTGCCCGACGGCACCTCGCGCCTGCGCCTGGCCGTGATGGCCTCGCACAGCAAGGCCGAGCTGCGCGAGGCCGCGCAGGTCCTGGGCCGCGCGGCGCTGCAGGCCGGCTGGCGGCCGACCGACGGCGTGCCGGTCGTCGCCGCGCGCGAGGAGGCCACGGCGAAGGCCGGGCGCCCCTTCGACATCGAGAAGCAGGCCGCGTAGCTGCGCGGCCTCTTCGTCACCGGCACCGACACCGGCGTCGGCAAGACCGTGGTCGCGGCGGCGCTGGCCGCCGCGCTGCGCGCCGCCGGCGTCGACGTCGCGGCGTTCAAGCCCGTCGTCACGGGCATCGACGAGCCCGAGCCAGAGCGGCCGGCCGACCACGAGCTGCTCGCCGCCGCGGCCGGGCGCGATCCCGCCGAGGTCACGCCCCACCGCTTCGGGCCGCCGGTGTCGCCGCATCTCGCGGCCGAGCTCGCGGGCACGGCGCTCGAGCCGGCGGCGCTCGTCGCGGCCGCGGGCGCGCTGCGGGCGGACGTCGTGATCGCCGAGGGCGTCGGCGGCCTGCTCGTGCCGCTCACGCTCGGCTACACGGTCCGCGACCTGGCCATCGACCTCGGCTGGCCGGTCGTCGTCGCGGCGCGCCCGGGCCTCGGCACCATCAACCACTCGCTGCTCACCGTCGAAGCCGCGCGGGCGGGCGGCCTCGACGTGCGGGCGGTCGTCGTGACGCCGTGGCCCGACGCTCCCAGCGTCATGCAGCGCTCGAACGTCGAGGCGATCGCGCGCCTGGGCGGCGTCGAGGTCGCGACGCTGGGCGCCGTCGGCATCGAGGTCGATCGGCTCGCGCGCGCCGGCGCGACCCTGCCGTACGCGCGCTGGCTGTGAGGCCGCAAGCCGTAGAGCAGGCCGGCGACGACGACGACGGCGCCGACAAGCTCGGCCGCCGACGGGCGCTCGCCGAGCGTGAGCGCCGCGGCGGCGATCCCGAAGATCGGCACCAGCAGCGTGAACGGCGCCACCGTCGCCGCGGGCTAGCGGCGCAGCAGGCCGGTCCACGCCGCGAAGCCGAAGAGCGTCGAGGGGCCGACGATGTATGCCAGCGCGGCGATCCCGCCGACGTCGACGCCGCGCAGCGCGGCGCCGACCGCGTGCGGGCCGTCGAACGCCAGCGACAACCCGAGCAGCGGCAGCGGCGCGACGAGGCTGGCCCACACCATCAGCGCGAGCCCGTCGGGCGGCTGGGCCACGCGCGTGCAGGCGTTGGCCACGCCCCCACGCGGCGGCGGCGCCGACGACGAGCGCCAACGGCAGCAGCGGGCGGCGCTCGCGCGGTCGGTCGCGATGACGGCGAGGCCGGCGAGGGCGATCGCGCCCCCGGCCACCTGGTCGCGCCGCGGCCGCTCGCCCAGCGCCAGGGCGGCGAACGCGACGGTGAAGATCACCTGCGACTGCAGCACGAGCGACGACAGCCCGGCCGGCATCCCCTGGTCGATGCCGACGAAGAGCAGCCCGAAGCTCAGCACGCCGAGCGAGCCGCCGACGGCGACGACCCAGTACCAGCGCACGCGCGGGCGGCCGACGAAGAAGACCGCCGGCAGTGCGACGAACGTGAAGCGCAGCGCCGAGAACAGCAGCGGTGGGAAGTGCTGCAGGCCGGCGTGGATGACGACGGGGACGCGCTCGGTCGCCCGCGGCGATGACGACGGCGAGAGCGGTGTGGCGCGCGGGCATCGGCGAGCCAGTGTGGCGGCACGCGACCATTCAGTCCAGCGCAACTTCGTTGACTGCATCCGTAAGACTGGCTACATGATCGACGTCCGCCGCCTGCGCGTGCTGCGCGCGCTCGCCGACCGCGGCACGGTCGCCGCGGCGGCGAAGGCGCTGCACCTCACGCCATCGGCCGTCTCGCAGCAGCTCGCCGCGCTCGAGCGCGAGGTCGGCCAGCCGGTCGTCGAGCGCCGCGGGCGCGGGCTGGTGCTGACCGGCGCGGCCGACGTCCTGCTCGAGCACGCCCACGAGCTGTTCGCCCAGCTCGAGCGCGCCGAGGCCGACGTCGCCGCGCACGGCCGCGGCGAGCTCGGGACCGTCGTCGTCGGCGCCTTCCCGACCGCGCTGAAGTCGATCGCCGCGCCCGCCGCGCGGGCGCTCGCCGACGCGCACCCGCGCCTGCGCCTCGAGCTGCTCGACGTCGAGAGCCCGCACTGCTTCGCCGCCCTGGCTGAGGAGAGCATCGACGTCGCGATCTCGATGGAGTCGGCCAGCGCCCCGGCGCCCAACGATCCGCGCTACGCGCGACGGCCGCTGCTCGACGACCCGCTCGATGCCGTCCTGCCGGCCGACCACGCGCTCGCCGGCCGCGACGCCATCGCCCTCGAGGCGCTCGCCGACGACACCTGGGTCGGGCCGAGCCCGGGCACGTCCTGCCACGAGGTCACGATGGCCGCGTGCGCGGGGGCCGGCTTCACGCCGCGGCTCGTGCACCGCACCAACGACTTCCTCGCGCTCATGACCTTTGTCGCCGCCGGCCTCGGCGTGACGCTCGTCCCGCGCCTGGCGCAGGGCGAGGTGCCCGAAGGCGCCGCGGTCGTCGCGCTGCGCGGCAAGCCGCCCGCGCGCCGCGTCTTCGCGGCCACCCGCCGCGGCAGCGAACGGCGGCCGACGATCGCCGCCGTGCTCGACGCGCTCACGGCCGCGCCGTCGCAGGCCCCAGGAGCAGCGGCAGCGAGCGCCTGAGGTCGCGCTGCCAGTAGGGCCAGTCGTGCGTGCCGGGCCCGTAGAAGTCGGCCCGGACTCCGATGTGCAGGCGGCGCAGGCGCGCCACGAACGCGCGCGACTCGGCGTAGACGGTCGCCTCGATCGGGTCGCGCTTGCCGCCGTGCTCGCCGTTGCCCGAGGCGACGAACAGCCGCGTGCCGCGCAGGCGGGCCGCCAGCGCGGTCGGGTCGTGTGCGGCCCAGGTGCTCCGGTCGGCGACCGGATCGCCCCACACTGCGCGCGGGTCGCTCGTGTTGGCGGAGAAGAGGCCCAGCCACCAGCGCGGGTGCTCGAGCGGATGCAGGACGCCCGAGTACGACGCGGCGGCGGCGAAGAGCCCGGGGTGGCGCGCGGCGTAGTCCATCGCGCCGAGGCCGCCCATCGACAGGCCGGCGATCGCGCGGGGCGTGCCCGCGCCATAGTCGCGCTCGAGGATCCGGCGCAGCTCGACGAGGTGGAACGTCTCCCACGCCGGCCCGTCGCGCCAGTCGGAGTAGAAGCCGACCGCGCCGCCTTCGGGCATGACGACGAGCGCATGGCGCAGCGCCGGCAGGTCCTCGACGTCGGTCGAGCGCGTCCAGCTGTCGTAGGTGTCGCAGCAGCCGTGCAGGAGATAGAGCACGGGCCAGTGCCGGCCCGTCCTGCGCGCCGCCCAGCCGTCGGGCGTGAGCAGGCGGACCTCGGCCGTCGTCCCGAGCGCGCGCGAGCGGATGGTGAGGTCGACGATCCGCGGGGCGATCCGCTGCTCGGTCACCTGCGGCGCGGGCTGCTGGCGCTGCGGCGATCCGCCGCCGCACGACGCGAGCGCGAGCGCGGCCAGCAGGAGCGCACACGCGCGCGCACGGGCCACCCGGTCACCATTGCACGCATGACCGACATCCGCATCGACCACGTCGTCATCGCGGTCAGCGACTGGGAGCGGGCCAACGCCTTCTACCGCGACGTCTGCGGCGCCGAGCTCGTGCAGCTCGATCCGCCGATGCGCTGGCGCTACCGCTTCGGCGACCAGGTGCTCAACGTCCACGGCCCGGGCATGGAGCCAACGCCGGTCGCGCGGCGGCCGGGCGGGCCGGGCAGCGCCGACCTGTGCCTGGTGTGGCCGGGGCCGATCGAGGAGGCGGCCGCGCACGTGCGCGCGCACGGCGTCGAGGTCGAGGACGGCCCGGTCGCGCGCAACGGCGGCCGCGGGCCCGGCACGAGCGTCTACTTCCGCGACCCGGACGGCTCGCTGCTGGAGTTCATCTCGTACGCTGCCGCGTCGTGAGCGGCTTCGACCTCGCCCGCGCGCGGGCGGAGACCCCGGGCTGCGCGGAGGTCTCGCACTTCAACAACGCCGGCGCCGCGCTGCCGCCGCAGCCGGTCATCGACGCGGTCATCGGCCATCTCGAGCGCGAGGCGCGAATCGGCGGCTACGAGGCCGAGGCCGAGGCGCAGGACCGGCTCGACGCGGTCTACGACGAGCTCGCCGCGCTGCTGGGCTGCGACGCCGACGAGGTCGCCGTCGTCGAGAACGCCACGCGCGCCTGGGACATGGCCTTCTACGCCCTGCGCTTCGGCCCGGGCGACCGGATCCTGTGCGCGCGGGCCGAGTACGAGAGCAACGTCATCGCCTTCCTGCAGGTCGCCCGGCGCACCGGCGCGACCGTCGAGTACGTACCCAACGACGAGCACGGCCAGCTCTCGCTCGACGCCCTGCGCGACGCGATCGACGAGCGCGTCAAGCTCGTCGCCGTCACCCACGTGCCCAGCAACGGCGGGCTGGTCAACCCGGTCGAGGAGATCGGCGCGATCGCGCGCGCCGCGGGCATCACCTACCTCGTCGACGGCTGCCAGGCGCTCGGCCAGCTTCCGATCGACGTCGAGGAGATCGGCTGCGACATGTTCTCGGCGACCGGGCGCAAGTACCTGCGCGGGCCGCGGGCGACCGGGCTGCTCTACGTGCGCCGCGAGCTGATCGCCGACCTCGAGCCGCCGCTGCTCGACCTGCACGCCGCCAGGTGGGTGGCCGACGATCGCTACGAGATCCGCCCCGACGCCCGGCGCTTCGAGAACTGGGAGTACTACGTCGCCGGCAAGCTCGGCCTCGGCGCCGCCGCGCGCTACGCCCGCGAATGGGGCCTCGAGCCGATCGCGGCGCGGGTCGGCGCGCTGGCCGCGCGCCTGCGCGAGGGGCTGGCCGGCGTCGAGGGCGCGCACGTGCACGACCTCGGGCTGCGCAAGTGCGGGATCGTGTCGCTGACCGTCGACGGCCTCACCTCCGCGGCGGTCAAGCACGCGCTGGCCGAGCGCGCGATCAACGTCTCGGTCAACCCGGGGCACTACACGCTGTTCGACATGCAGGCGCGCGGCCTGCCCGACCTCGTGCGCGCCTCGGTGCACTACTACAACTCCGAGGACGAGGTCGACGCGCTCGTCGACGCCGTCGCGGCTATCGCTCGCCTTCGGCAGCCAGCCGCACGATCGACGCGTCGATGAGCCACTCGACCGGCGCGCGGTCGTCGGTGTAGATCGCGCCGCCGCGCAGCGCGGGGGCCAGCCTGTCCGCGGCCGCCGCGGCGACGGCGGCGAGGTCGGGGGGCAGCGAGCGCGTCGCGGCGCGCAGCGCGCGCGCCGAGATGTCGCCGCTGCTGCCGGCGAGGACGGTGTTCGTCGGCGTGACCGGGTCGCGCATGACGGTGCCGAGCGCCGCGCCCATGGTCGCGCTGAGGACCTTCTCCAGGCTGTCGGAGTCGCTCGGGTGGCCGACGTTGACGAGCACGACGCCGCCCGGCGCCAGGTGGTCGCGCACCTCGTCGAAGAACTCGCGCGTGGCCAGGTAGAACGGGATGTAGGGCTGGCGGTAGGCGTCGACGACGATGACGTCCCAGCGCCGCGTCGCGTTGCGCAGGAAGGGCCGCGCGTCGGCCGTGTGGATGTGGAGGTTGGGCCCGCGCATGTCGAACAGGTCGCGCCCGACCTCGGTCAGGGCGGGGTCGATCTCAACGCCGTCGACGCGCGCGGCCGGGAAGTAGTGGCCGTACGCGCGCGCGGTGGTCCCCGCCGCGTTGCCGAGGATCGCCACCGAGCGCGGCCTGCCGCGGCCGGCGAACGGCAGCACGAGCATCTCGTCCCAGTAGTCGTGGGTGAGCCACTCGCCCGGGATGTAGCGCGAGTGCACGGCCTGCCCCTCGTTGAGCTCCAGGCGCCGCTCGCCGTTGGGGCGCTCGGTCACCCGCGCGTACTGGTACTCGGTCTCGCGCTCCCAGATCACGCGGGCGTCGCCGGTCGCCTTGACGGTGCCGACCGGGATCGCCAGCAGCAGCGCAACCCCGATCGGCGCCAGCACGAAGCGCCGGCGCATGGCGGGGACGGCGGCGATCGCCAGCGCGAGGGCGAAGGCCAGGAACGTGCGGCGCGTACCGACGAGCGGGATCAGCACGAGCGCGCTGAGGAAGGTGCCGGCGAGCGAGCCGAGCGTGGAGATCGCGTAGAGCCGGCCGGCGATGCGCCCGGCCTCCTCGACGGTGCGCACGCTGAGGCGCACCGCGTAGGGCGCCACCGCGCCGAGCAGCAGCACCGGCACGGCGACGAGCACGAGCACGCCGATCAGCGACCCGACGAACGCCCCGGCCTCGACGCGGTCCAGCGCCTCGACCGAGATCCGCAGGAACGGGCCGGCGACGAACGGCACGAGCGCGAGCAGCGCGGCGGCGCCGAGGACGATCCGGCTCAGGCCCTGCAGCGTCGGGTCGCGGTCGGCCATCCGCCCGCCGACCCAGTAGCCGGCGCTGAGCGCGACGAGCACGGTGGCGATCGTGTTCGCCCACACGATCGTCGAGGCGCCGAACCACGGGGCCAGCAGCCGCGCGGCGGCGATCTCGGCGCCCAGCGAGGCTGACCCGACGACGAACGCGAGGACTTCGATGCGCCGCCCCGGCACGTGACACACACTAGGCGGTTCGTCCGCGACCGGGGCTAGCTTGCGGGGCACGATGCCGATGTCCGCCACCGAGCTCGCCGAACTCGACCGCCAGCACCTCTGGCACCCCTTCACCCAGCAGGAGAGCTGGGCGCAGGAGGACTTCCCGATCATCGCCTCGGCCGACGACACGACGCTCTACGACACCGAGGGCAATGCGTTCATCGACGGGGTGTCGTCGCTGTGGTGCAACGTCCACGGCCACCGTCATCCGGCGATCGACATCGCGATCAAGGACCAGCTCGATCGCGTCGCGCACACGACGATGCTCGGCCTCTCGCACGCGCCGGCGGTCAAGCTCGCCAAGCGCCTGGTCGAGCTCGCGCCACCGGGGCTGCAGCGCGTCTTCTTCTCCGACAACGGCTCCACGGCGTGCGAGATCGCGCTGAAGATGGCCTACCAGTGGCACCACCAGCGCGGCGAGTGGTGGCGCTCGGGCTTCGTCTGCCTGCGCAACAGCTACCACGGCGACACGCTCGGATCGGTGTCGGTCGGCGGGATCGAGCTGTTCCACTCGCTCTACCGGCCGCTGCTGTTCGACGTCTGGCAGGCCGAGCCCGGCGACGCCGATCACATGCGCTCGCTGCTGGCCGAGCACGCCGAGCGCTGCTCGGCGGTCATCGTCGAGCCGCTCGTGCAGGGCGCCGCGGGCATCCACGTCATGCCCGACGGCTACCTGGCGGCGGTGCGCGAGCTGTGCGACGAGTTCGGCGTGCTGCTGGTCTGCGACGAGGTCGCCACGGGCTTCGGGCGCACCGGCACGATGTTCGCCTGCGAGCAGGAGGGCGTCACGCCGGACCTCATGTGCGTGGCGAAGGGCCTGACCGGCGGCTACCTGCCGCTGGCCGCGACGCTCACCACCGAGCGCGTCTACGACGGCTTCCTCGGGCGCCACGAGCAGTTCCGCACCTTCTTCCACGGCCACACCTACACCGGCAACCCGCTGGCGTGCGCGGCGGCGCTCGCGACCCTGCGGGTCTTCGATCAGGAGCGAACGCTCGAGCGCCTGCAGCCGAAGATCGCGCTCTTCGGCGAGCTGCTGGCCGAGCACGTCGAGCGCCTCGCGGCGGTGCGCGAGGTCCGCCACCGCGGCTTCATGGTCGGCATCGAGCTGCAGGGCTTCCCGGTCGAGGCGCGCATCGGCCATCGCGTCACCGTCGAGGCGCGCGCCCGCGGCGCGATCATCCGACCATTGGGCGACACGGTGGTGCTGATGCCCCCGCTGTCGATCCAGGACGCCGAGCTGCGCCGGCTGGTCGAGATCACCGCGGCAGCGATCGCCGCCGCGGCGGGCGCGGGAGACCTCGCCGCGGCCGCCTGAGCAACGCGGCAGCGACGAGCCCGGTCACCGCGGCGCCGCCGGCCGCCAGCGCGCGGGCGCCGTTGCCGCCGCGGTCGAACGGCTCGAAGCGCGCTCCGCTCGCCGAGACCTCGATGAAGCCCACGGGCACGGCGTCGAGGCGCCCGCCCCCGCCGCGCTGGCCGAGCCCGCCCGCGGCGCGCACGCGCGCGACCGGGATCACCGTGCGCCCCTCGACATGCACCGGCTCGCCGTAGCACAGCCGCGCGCCGCGGGCGGCGGCGAGCAGCTTGCGTGTGGCGAGCGTCCGATCGACCGTGGTGGCGCCCCCCTTTGCCATGACGTCGAGCCTAGTCCTCGTAGGGGCTGAAGTCGCGCTTGCGCGCCCCGCATACCGGACAGAACCACGTGTCCGGGATGTCGTCGAACGCGGTCCCGGGCGGGATGCCGCCGTCGGGGTCGCCGTCGGCCGGGTCGTAGATGAACCCGCAGGACTCGCAGATCCACTTCTGCGCGGTCGTCGTCTCGGTCATGGGCCGAAAGGTACCTTTCAGCCCATGGAGTTCGACCGTCCCCCGCCGGGCGAGGAGCTCAACCTCACCGGCGAGGAGACTCCGCCGCGCCAGGCGGCGACGGTCATCGTGCTGCGCGGCTGCGCCGAGACGCTCGAGGTCCTGCTGGTCAGGCGCACGCCGCAGGCGCGCTTCATGGGCGGGGTCTGGGTCTTCCCCGGCGGCGCGGTCGACGCAGGCGAGGGCGAAGGCGACGCCGCCCACCGCGTGGCCGCGGTGCGCGAGCTCGAGGAGGAGGCCGGCATCGTGGTCGCCGACCCCGCGTCGCTGGTCAAGTTCTCGCGCTGGATCACGCCCGCCGAGGTCGTCGTGCGCTTCGACACGCACTTCTTCCTGGCCGCGCTGCCGCCCGGCCAGGAGCCGAGCGTCGACGGCTCGGAGATCGTCGACCAGGGCTGGTTCACGCCGGCCGACGCGCTCGCCGCCCACGAGCGCGGCGACCTCGCGCTCGTCTTCCCGACGATCAAGCACCTCGAGCAGCTCGCGCCGTTCGCGAGCGCCGACGCCTTGCTCGACCACGCGCGCGGACGCGAGGTCGGCCCCGTGCAGCCGCGCGTCGTCACCGAGGGCGGCCGCGGGCGCATCGTCCTGCCCGGCGAGCCCGGCTACGACGACTGATGCCCGCGCCCGCGACCCTGCTCGTCTTCGCCCTGGCCGCCGGGGTGCTCGTGGCGATCCCCGGGCCCAACCACATCTACATCGTCACGCGCAGCATCGCGCAGGGCCGTACGGTCGGCCTCGCCTCGGCCTTCGGCGTGGAGACCGGGACGCTCGTGCACATCAGCGCGGCGACCATCGGCCTCTCGGCGCTGATCGCGTCGTCGGCGATGGCCTTCGACACGCTGCGCTACGCCGGAGCCGCCTACCTCGCCTACCTCGGCATCCGCGCGCTCCTGCGCGACGAGCGCCTCGACGTCGAAGGCCCCGCGGCCGAGCGCCCGTCGCTGCGCCGCGCCTACCTCGACGGCATCCTCGTCAACGTCCTCAACCCGAAGGTCGCCCTCTTCTTCCTCGCCTTCCTGCCCCAGTTCGTCGACCAGTCGCGGCCCGCGTCGACCCAGATCCTCGTGCTCGGCCTCGTCGTGTTCGTCATCGCGACCACGAGTGACGTCGTGTACGCCCTGGCCGCCGGCGCGCTGGGCGGCTGGCTGCGCTCACGCCCGGCCTTCACGCGCGTCCAGCGCCACGTCACCGGCTGCATCTACCTCGGGCTCGCGGCGGTCGCGGCGCTCGCGGGCGGCGAGCGGCGCCGGGACTAGCGCGTCGACGTCGCGGCTGCGTCACCGCTTTCAGCCGGCCGCTTCATCCGCGGGCCGCTTCGTCCGCCAGCCGCAGCGGCGCTGTGCGGCCCGGGCACCGAGGGGAACAGGCCCAACCGCCGCGCGGGCGCCCGCCGTGGTCCCCGTGCGTTGTGTCTACGCAAGGGCGCGCGCGTTGTTGCGCGGCGCGTTGTTGTTCTGCAACATCTTGCGGAGACGGTGCGGCGTGCGGTCGCGAACTGGGTCGGATTAGCCGCGGTTTCCGCGGCTCAACCCGCACAGTTCGCGAGGGCGCGTGCGCGGGCGGGGCCGAAAGTGTTGTGAAACACGCACGCCGCTCGGGTGCGAGCGGCCGTGCCGAAGAGCAGCCCGCGACGAGGCACGACGCCACGCCGGCGCGACCACAACGGCTTCCTCCCCCTCAGCGCCCTCGCCGCACAGCGCCGAGACGGTCCCGCGGAGAACGCGGAGCGGAGCAGCACCGGCACTAGGCGCCACTACCCCCCAAGCTCGCCCGCGTAGTTGCCCAGCGAGCGCTGATAGCGCGGCAGATGCGCCGCCAGCGCCGCGAGCGCAACCCCGACGGCCTCGCGCTCGCGGCCGCTGTCGACCAGCGCGAGGGCCAGGAAGGCGCTGACCGCGTCGTCGAGCTCGTCGGACGCGCGATCGCGCTCGGCCGTCAGCAGGGCGACGCTCTCCGACGCCTGGCCGAGGTTGCGCAGCGAGCTGGCCATCTGGATGACGGCCCGCCGGCGAAGCGAACCGTCGAGGCCGAGCTCGAGCGCCCGACGATAGAGCGGCACGGCAAGATCGGAATGCCCGGTCGAGTCGAATGCGCCCCCGCGCTCGAACGCCGCGACCGGGTCGTCGTCGGGCAGCTCGGCGCAGAGCTGCTCCATCCTCGCCAGGAACTCGTCCTCGGCGTGGTCGTCGAGGGACGCCCACAGGTCGTCCACCCGCTCCTGCCAGCCGTCAGGTGGCATGGTCGACGATCACCCCCAGCACGCACAGCGCCACGAGCATCGCCACCACGACGACGACGCGCACGATCGCCTCGCGCCGCATCCGGGCGCGCTCGCGCCGGCGCTCCTCGAAGGCCTCGGCGCCGATCAGGTCGACGACGACCGGCTCGGGAAGGCCGAGCCCGCGCTCGCGGCAGATCGCCAGGAGCTCCTCGGGCCGGCGCAGGTCCAGCACCTCGGCGCCGTAGATCGCGCCCAGGCGCTCGATCAGGAACGGATTGCGGCCGGGGAGGCGGATGAACGCGTACGGCCGCGCCCGCGCGGCCCGGAAGCCGTCGTCGTGGACCTCGACGGCACCGTCGACCTCGACGATGCCGGGCAGGTCGAAGCGGCTTGCGAGCACGCGGCGCGCCGCGGCCGGGCGCGGGTGCCAGGCGTGGATGCCGCAGCGGCAGTCCGCGGCGGGCGCGGCGTGGCCCGCGCCGCAGGTCGCCTGCACCCACGCTCCCGAGTCCCAGACGGTGCCGCGCTGCGGCGCGGTCAGCCGCTCGCGGCCGTCCTGGACCACGACCCTCCAGGTGCGCAGGCCGTACAGCGGACCGGGCAGGAGCGGGACCTCGCTCACGACTCCCTCATCTACCGCCAGGCGCGCGTGATCGCAACCAGGCGCCATCCGCGCCCGCTCGTTCTGTGCGCCAACCGGATCCGCCACGTCGGCTGCGACGTGCGCGGCGTGCCGAACAGGTAGCGGTTGCCCGCGCAGAAGTAGTTCAGCCGCAGGCCGTGGACGACGTTCGACGCGCCCTCGGCGAACACGCAGCGCGGCCCGCTCGTCAGCTGCAGCGCCCACGGCGGCCCGCCCGGCCTGACCTGGGAGTCGCTGCTCGGCTCGCCGTCGAGGTGCAGGCTGACGGCGTGCGTCGACCACGGCGCCTCCACGCAGACGACGACGGGCTCGCCGGACGCGGTCGATGCGCGTGCGTCGCTGTAGCACGGGTCGCGGATGACGTTGCCGTCGAAGCAGCGATGCACGCCGTGACGGGCGACCACGTAGGAGCCCGTGTCGCAGTGGCCGCCGTCGTGCGTGCTCACCTTCAGGCTCTGCAGCAGCGAGCCGTCGGTGGCGAACGGCGAGTAGACGAGGCGCTCGGTCGGCGCGGCGGCGGCCGCCGCGGCGGCGCACAGCAGGACCGCGGCCACGGCCGCGATCCCGACGGCACTGCGCCTGAGCATGCTGGACCTCCTTCCCGGACCGGTCGAGGGGCGGACGATAGCCGTACGAGCTAGGATCGGCGCCCCATGACGACCTCGCTGCCCGGACAGCTTCTCGAGGTGTTCGAGCGGTCGGTCACCGCCGACTATGTGACGATCGACGACCGCGGCCAGCCGGTCGTGTGGCCGGTGGCGCCGACCTACCGCACGGGCGAGACGTGCATCGACGTCGCGCACGAGCCGGGCCAGGCCGCTCACAGCAGCGGCAACCCGCATGTCGCGCTGCTGTTCTGCGATCCCTCGGGACTCGAGTCGCCGCCGATGGTGCTCGTGCAGGGCACCGCGCACGTCAGCGCCGACGCCATCCGCGTGCGGCCGCAGCGCATCTACGTCTGGCCCGACGCGGACCTCGACGCGGAGCCCGAGCTGTACGACGCGAACGTCGAGGAGGTGCGCGCGGCGCACAACGCGGAGCCGGAGGTCGGCCACGCGGCCCCCGAGGGCGGCCAGGCCGAGTGGGACGGGCGGCTCGAGGAGCTCGGCGATGGCGTCCTGGCCTTCGTCGGACCCGACGGCTTCCCGTTCGGGGTCCGGGTCCCGGTCCAGGCCGACGGCGACGCGGGCGTCGTCTGGATCGAGGCCGACCCGGTCGGTGCGCCGATCGAGCCCGGCCTGGCCTGCCTCTGCGCTCACGACGGGGGGTTCCGCGCGCTCGGCGACCTCGACGAAGAGCACGGGCGCTGGGTGCTGCGCCCCCACCGGGTCGCAAGCGCCGCCGAGCAGGCCGGCTGATGGCCGGCCTCACCGTCGCGGTCACCGGCCCGACGGGAGAGATCGGCCGGGCGTTCGTCCGCGCGCTCGAGCGCTCGCGCGAGGTCGGGCGCATCGTCGGGATGGCGCGCCGGCCGTTCGACCCCGCGGCCCACGGCTGGAAGCGCACCGAGTACCGCCGCGGCGACGTGCTCGATCGCGGCTCGGTCGAGGACCTCGTCGCCGGCGCCGACGTCGTCGTGCACCTCGCGTTCGTCGTGATCAAGGCGAGCAGCGAGACCCGCCACGTCAACGTCGAGGGCTCGCGCAACGTCTTCGAGGCGACCGTGGCCGCCGGCGTCAAGCGGCTCGTCTACTCGAGCTCGGTCGCCGCCTACGGCTTTCCCGACAACGCCGACCGCCTGCTGACCGAGGACATGCCCGCGCTCGGCCACGCCCGCCATCCCTATTCGGCCCACAAGGCCGAGGTCGAGGGCGTCCTCGCCGACGCGCTCGCCGGCGGCGAGACCGACCCCTGGGTGTTCCGGCCGTGCATCGTGGCCGGGCCCGACGCGCCCGCGCTCATCGAGCAGGCCCGCTGGCCCGATCGCCTGCCCGGCCCGCTGGCGACGCTGGCCGGCGCGATCGGCGTGCTGCCCGACCCGGGCGTGAGGTTCCAGCTCGTGCACCACGACGACGTCGCGACCGCGCTGCGCGCCGGGGTGCTCGGCCGCGGTGAGCCCGGCGCCTACAACCTCGCGGCCGACGGCGAGATCACGATGCGCGACCTCGCCGCGGCGCTCGGCCTGCGCACCGTGCCGATGCCCAAGCTCGCGCTCGAAGCCACGGCCGAGCTCGTCGCGCGGCTGCCGTTCCTGCCCGAGGAGGCCTCGTGGGTCGAGGCCCTGCGCCGCCCGGTGCTGATGGACGTCTCGAAGGCCCGCCGGCTGCTGCGCTGGCGCCCGCGCTACGACGCGCGCGAGACCCTGCGCCTGACGGTCAGCGGGCGACCTCGGTGACGGGCACGCCGAAGCGCCGCCGGGCCTCGCCGAGGACGTCGTCCTCGCGGTAGCGGGCGCCCTCGTCGGCGCGCGCGAAGACGAGCACGCGGTCGGCCTGGTAGGTGGCCAGCGCGTCCTGCAGCGCCATCAGCGGCTCGCTGTCGCCCGTGGTCGCGCGCGCCTTGACGCCGCGCTCGCGCAGCGCCTCGGCCGTCTGCTCGGCGGTCGATTCGGCGTCGGCGATCGCCTCGTCGGAGTCCGAGACCCAGAACGCGACCGGCGACTCGTTGACGGCGGGCGAGACGACGAGCACCTCGGCGCCCTCGAGTTCGTCCTCGGGGAGCGCCTCGCGCACATCGTCGGCAGAGACGGGATCGGTGGCGAGGACGAGCAGCTTCACGACGATCGGCTTACCCCCGTCGTCGCGCGCCTTACACCTTGGCCAGGTCCTCGCGGCCGGCGGCCTGCAGCTGGGACTCGTAGCGCGTGCGGACCGGCTTGACCAGCGGGACGAGCTTGAGGATCTTCGCCACGGGCCCGCGCGCGCTGATCTGCCCGCGGGCGAGTGCCGTGGTGACGTTGACCTTGCCCAGCCAGAACTTGTGGGCCGTGTCGGCGTCCATGGCGAGCACGACCTCGGGCTTGAGCTCGGTGACGCCGAAGTCGACGCGCGGCTCGCCCTCCTCCAGCACCTGCAGCGTCAGCTGCGAGTCGGGCCGGCGCATGCGGTACTGCACCACGGTGTCGGTGCTGCGCAGCTGCGGCCCCAGCTCGTCGTCGGCGACGGCGTCCTCGAAGAGCTTGCCGAGGTTGGAGTAGACGTCCTCGGCGTCCTTGAAGTAGGGCATCGCCGGGCAGCTTAGAGGGGTAGGCCCACAGCCGTGCCCGATCCTGAGCTCCACCTCCACCCGCCCGCCGCGCGCCTGCTCGAGGGCCGGTGCGCGCTCGTCACCGGCGCCGCCTCCGGCATCGGACAGGGGACCGCGTTCGAGCTGGCCGCCCACGGCGCCGCGGTCGCGATCAACCACCGCGGCAAGGTCGACGAAGCGCGCGCGATGGTCGAGGCGATCGCGGCGGCCGGCGGCCGCGCGGTGCCGGTGGCGATGGACGTCACCGTCGAGGACGACGTCGCGCGCGGCTTCGCCGAGGCCCGCGACGCCCTCGGCGGCCTCGACCTCGTCGTCAACAACGCGGGCGTGGAGGCGCCCTTCGAGGTCGTCGACATGCCGCTGGCCGAGTGGGAGAGGGTCATCACGGTCAACCTCACCGGCGTCTTCCTCTGCACGCGCGAGGCGGCGCGGATCATGCGCGCCGCGGACGCGCGCGGGGCGATCGTGATGATCTCGAGCGTCCACGAGGTCATCCCGTGGAGGAAGTACAGCCACTACTGCGCGTCGAAGGGCGGCCTGAAGCTCTTCGCGCAGTCGGTCGCGCACGAGCTGGCGCCGCACGGGATCCGCGTGGTGTCGATCGCGCCCGGGGCGATCGCGACGCCGATCAACGAGGAGGTCGCCGCCGATCCGCAGGAGCGGCGCACGGTGCAGGACGAGATCCCGCTCGGCCGCTGGGGCGAGGTGGCTGACGTCGCGCGGGCGGTCGCGTGGGCGGCGTCCGACCAGGCCGACTACGTCGTCGGGACGACGATCTTCGTCGACGGCGGGATGACGCTCTATCCGAACTTCGTGTAGCTGTAGCCTGCGCGCATGGACGACTCGCGCGTGACGAACCACATCGAGCAACTCGTCGCCGAGGAGCACCGGCTGCTGCAGGCGCACTCCGAGGGCGACGGCCTCGGCCCCGAGGAGCACGCGCGCCTCGAGCGCATCAAGGTCGAGCTCGACAAGTACTGGGACCTGCTGCGCCAGCGCCGCGCCCGCGAGCGCGCCGGGCTGGACCCCGACGACGCATCGCTGCGCGACGAGGACACGGTCGAGCGCTACCTGCAGTAGGGCTCGCCGCTGCGGCACAGGCGGGCGCCCGAGATGCGCCCGAACGGCGTGCTGGCCGGTGCTAGGTTCCGCGCATGGCCACTGCCACGCAGACGTTCAAGAACTTCATCGACGGCGAGTGGGTCGACGCCGCCGAGGGGCGCACCGACGCCGTCATCAACCCGTCGACGGGCGAGGAGATCGCCCAGGCACCGAGCTCCACCACCGAGGACGTCGACCGCGCGGTGAAGGCCGCGCGCGCCGCGTTCGAGGGCGGCTGGGGCACGACGACCCCCGCCGAGCGCTCGCTGGCGCTGCTGCACCTCGCCGACGCGGTCGAGGAGCACGCCGACGAGATCGCCGAGCTCGAGTCGGCCAACGCCGGCAAGCCGCTGCAGACCTTCAAGGACGACGAGGTCCCGGCGATGGTCGACAACCTGCGCTTCTTCGCCGGCGCCGCGCGCTGCATGGAGGGCAAGGCGGCCGGCGAGTACCTCGAGGGCTACACCTCGATCATCCGGCGCGAGCCCGTCGGCGTCATTGGCCAGATCGCGCCGTGGAACTACCCGATCATGATGGCGGTGTGGAAGATCGGCCCGGCGCTGGCGACCGGCAACACGATCGTCCTCAAGCCCGCTCCGACCACGCCGCTGAGCACGCTGAAGCTCGCCGAGCTCGCTGCCGAGTTCCTGCCCAACGGCGTGCTCAACGTGATCGCGGGCGGCAACGACCCCGGCGCGGCGCTCGTCGAGCACGAGGACGTCGACATGGTGTCGCTCACCGGCTCGGTCGAGACCGGCAGGTGGATCGCCGAGCACGCCGCCAAGACGCTCAAGCGCGTGCACCTCGAGCTGGGGGGCAAGGCGCCCGTCGTCGTCTTCGACGACGTCGACCTCGACACGGTGCTCGAGACGATCGCGGGGACCGGGTTCTACAACGCGGGCCAGGACTGCACCGCGGCCACGCGCGTGCTCGCCTCCGGCGACGTGCTCGACGACGTCGTCAACGGGCTGGCCAAGGAGGCCTCGGGCTACGTCATGGGCGACATGCGCTCGGCCGACACGACCCTCGGCCCCTTGAACTCCGCGCGCCAGCGCGAGCGCGTCGAGGGCTTCCTCGAGCGCAGGCCCAGCCACGCCGAGATCGTGACCGGCGGGAAGGAGCCCGACCTGCCCGGCTTCTTCCTGCAGCCGACGGTCGTCAGCGGCCTGCAGCAGGACGACGAGATGATCCAGCGCGAGATCTTCGGGCCGGTCATCACCGTCCAGCCGTTCTCCGACGAGGAGCAGGCGGTCAAGTGGGCCAACGGCACGCCGTACGGCCTGGCCGCGTCGGTCTGGACGCGCGACGTCGGCCGCGCCCTGCGCGTCTCCAACGCGCTGCGCTTCGGCTGCGTCTGGATCAACGACCACATCCCGCTCGCCAGCGAGATGCCCCACGGCGGGTACGGGCAGTCCGGCTACGGCAAGGACCTGTCGATGTACGCGCTCGAGGACTACACGCAGGTCAAGCACGTGATGGCGTCGCTCTCCTGAGCGACGCCACCACCGCCTCTTCCCCTATCCCCCTGGAAGCTCTACGACGACGCGGCAGCCGCGCGGCAGCGCCGGCTCGGCGCGCAGCTCGCCGCCGTGACGGTCGACGATCCGACGCACGTCGGCGAGGCCCATCCCGCAGTCGCCCTTGCCCTCGTCGACGACCTCCAGGCGCACGCCGGAGGGCGCCGAGCGCGCGGCCAGCGTCACGACGCCGCCGGGTGGCGAGCGCCGTGCGGCCTGCGCGATCAGGTCGGCGACCGCGCGGTGCAGGCACTCCGGGTCGCCGACGGTCCGCAGCCGCGAGGGCGCGACGTCGACGCGGACGGCGACCTCCGACAGCGCCGGCCGCGCCTCGTGCGCGGCGCGCGAGAGCAGCGCGCGCACGCCGAACGTGCGTTGCCCGCGCGGCTCGGCGGCGGGCTCGGTCGTCGACGGGACCGACTTGGCCAGCATCGCCCCGAGCGCGACGCCGACCACGAGGCCGATCAGCGCGCAGACCGGCAGCGGCGCGCCCGCGCCCGCGCCGGTGGCCAGGGCGAGCGCCGTCACCGGCACCGCCGTGACGACGAGCGTTCCGAGCCTGGTCTTGTTCGTGGGACGTCGTGACATCGAGTTTGTCCTGCGTGTGCCGGCCACGGCTCCGGCCCTCGGGAGGGATGCGACTGAGGGCCGGAGCTACGTGGCTGGCTTGTTGGCGAGAGGGCCGGGCCGTCCCCCCGGATAGCCCGGCCCGCGCCCGCCGAGTTGCCCCCCGGCGGCTCTGGTCGCCTTCGCTCACCACTCCGCTGGACCAGGGGGCGCAGGCCCCCGGAGCGATGCAGCCTGGCTGCGAGTCAGAGCACGTTCACGGCGCGCGGTGCGCGGTCCCAAGTGTGGTCGGAGCGGCCCACATCCGCCACTCCTCCACCCCGCGCTCACGCGCCTCCCCTGAAACCTCCGTACCTGCCTGGAGACCGTTGCCGTGTCGAGTCGCTCCGATTCGGTCCCGCCGGAGAAGCATCCGGTCGTCGGCGGCCTTGCGAAGGGCCGTCCCCTCGCTGGCGAGGAGAATGAGCATCAGGCGGCGGGCATGTTCACGACTCGTCATCGGCATCGGCTCCAAGGTGGGTCTGAGCCGAGGGCGTGACTTGGCGTTGAACGGTGTTCCTTCGGCGGGGCGGCGGCCCTCAGGGCTCCGCTCGCGCTGGCGGCGCCGCGCGGCCAGGGCACCGAGGGGAACGGTTCGCTTGCCGCGCCGGGCGCGCGGGCGTGGCGCGTTCGCGCTCGATCGGCGTCGAGCGTCGACTTTGTCTGGCTATGAGGCTGTTGCGTAAGTCGCGGGTCTGTCCGACTGGTTTAAGAGGGTTCTGCGATGGCGCAGAACTTCTTGTCGTGCGATCGCGAGCAGGACTTCTTGTTGGCGCCGAGCGTGCGGGAGTGGCTGCCGGCCGAGCATCTGGCCTGGTGGTTGCTGGAAGTCGTTGCGCGGCTGGATCTGGGCGCGGTCTACGGCCAATACCGCGAGGACGGCAGTGGTCGCCCGGCGCACGATCCGGCGATGATGGTCGCGCTGTTGCTTTACGCCTACTGCGTGGGTGAGCGCTCGTCGCGGCGGATCGAGCGGCGCTGCTTGGAGGACGTCGCTTTCCGGGTGATCGCGGCCAACCGCGCTCCGGATCACACCACGATCAGCCGCTTTCGCAAGCGGTTTGCCGAGCCGCTGGCGGAGCTGTTCGTGCAGGTGCTGGCGTTGTGCCAGAAGGCCGGGATGGTCAAGGTCGGGACGGTCGCTGTGGACGGCACCAAGATCGCCGCCAACGCCGGCATCTCGGCCAACCGGACCTACGAGAAGATCCGCCAGGAGGTCGACCGGATCCTGGCCGAGGCCGACGAGACCGACGCCGAGGAGGACGCCCGGTTCGGCCAGGCGCGCGGCGACGAAGTCCCGCAGGAACTGACGGATCCGGTCACGCGCCGCGAGCGGCTGGAGTGCGCCAAGCGCGAGCTTGAGGCCGAGCAGGCCGCGCGCGTGGCCGAGCATGAGGCGATGCTCGCCCGCCGCGCCGAGCACCGCGAGCGGACCGGCCGCAACCCGAGGGGGCGCCCACCGGGCGACGGGCCGGGTCCCGAGCCGCCCGCCGACGCCAAGCGCAACATCACCGACCCCGATAGCCGGATCATGCGCGACCGCGGCGCGCACGTGCAGGCCTACAACGCCCAGGCGGTCGTCGGGGAGGGCAGGGTGATTCTCGCCGCCGACGTCACCACCAGCCCCAATGACAGCCACCAACTGCTGGCGATGCTCCGGGCGACCCGCGAGAACCTGCAGGCGGTCGGCCACGAGGCGAAGGTCAAGTGCGTGCTCGCCGACGGCGGCTACTGGAACCACGATGACATCGCCACCGCCCGCCAAAGCGCGGTCGTGGTGATCCCGACCAGCGACCCGCACAACAAGCAGCGCAAGCAGCAGCCCCGCCAGGGCCCCGAGGCCGACCGCATCAACAAGATCCTCGCCACCCGTGCCGGCAAGCGTCTCTACCGCCGCCGCGCCGAGCTCGTCGAGCCGGTCTTCGCGCACACCAAACACACCCGCCGAATCGGTCGCTTCAGCCGCCGAGGACACACAGCGGTGCGCGCCGAATGGCGGCTGATCGCCACCACCCACAACCTCCTCAAGCTCTTCCGCTACCAGCCACAGACCGCCTAAACACCCCGCCGCGCGAGCAACCCGCTCTCCGGCGGTCGCAGCACCGCGTCCGACCAGCTCACCGCCGCCCAACCCCCCGACACCAAACGGTCGCGCCCCAAGCCCACCGCCGCCACACAGCCCGACCCTTACGCAACACCCTCTATGCCCGACAAAGTCGACACTCGCTCGGACGGGCGCCCTCGCGGCGCCGGGCGGACGCCCTCCCCTCGATGCCCTGGCCGCACGAAGACGCAGACGACGAGCGGAGACCGCGCGCTACAACGAAGGCAGCGCCCGCAGCGCAGCGATCCCCGGCACGAAGAAGTACTCGCCGCCGCGGCACTCCACGCAGCTGCGCAGCGGCGAGACGACGCGCGGCGGGGCGCCTTCGATCATGTGCGCGACCTCGACGCCGGCCGGGCCGGTGATCGGGTCGGCCTGGGCGCCGAGGCCGAAGGCGTTGCCGTCGTTGCACCACTGCGTCTGGACGATCTCGAACTGGCGGGCGATCGAGGCCTGCATGCAGACGAAGAGCAGTCCGCGCGCCACGCCGTCGTCGCCGGCGCCCTCGGGCAGCGGCGGGCCGTAGGGCATGCCGCGGCGCAGGATCCGGTGGCGCGCGGTCAGGCGGCCCTGCCAGCCCAGCCCGTCGCGGGGGTTGGTGCGGCGCACGTGGGCGCCGCGCGGGCAGCGCAGCCCGAGCGGGTCGTTGGCGTAGCGGAAGTCGTTGGCGCGCACCTTGTCGTTGCCGAGCGCCGGGTCGGGCGCGTCCGGACGCAGCGCCAGCGGGCTGCCGTCGCGCCAGCGGCCGACGAGCTTGGCCGCCACCAGCTCCTCGTCGAGCCCCAGCCGCCGCGCCTGCTCGGCGATCTGGGCGCGGAAGCGCGCCACGTCCTGGTGGAGCTTGCGCCAGACCATGAACGTCGCGTTGCGGTCGAAGGGCGGCGGCGGTGCGGGCGCCAGGGCGCGGTCCTCGTCCTCGTAGCCGAGCACGAACTCGCCTGGCTTGACCGCGCGCCAGCGCGTCGGGACCAGCGGCCACGGCGGCCGCTTGTACGGGATCCCCTGCCCGCGCACGTCCTCGCGGGCGACGCCTTCGATCGCCGGCTGGGAGAAGCCGTCGGTGAAGCCGAAGTGCTCGCGCTGCTGGCCGAGCAGGCCGGCCTCCTGCACGTGCGCGAGCGCCAGGCCGTGGTCGCCGCGATCCAGCGCGCGCTCCCAGCCCTCGCACTCCTGCGCCAGCGCGTCGGCGCTCTGGGCGTGGACGACGAGCAGCACGTCGAGGTCGCGCAGGTCGTCCTCCCACGTGCGCGGGTCGTCGCCCAGGCGCTCGGAGCGGTGCGCCATGCCGCAGCGGAACTCGGGCGGGAAGCCGTCGAGGATCGCGGCCGGCAGGCCGAGCGCCTCGAGCGCGCGGAACGACAGGGCGACGTTGAGGGTCGTCTCCGGATGCCCGGCCCACTCCTCCTCGGTCGTCACCGGGTTGGCCATCGCGGCGAGGAACATGCGCGCCGGCGCCGGCTCGGTCACGCGCGCGAACAGGTGGCGGGCGAAGCCGAAGCGCTGCCCGTAGCCGCGGACGATCCCGCCCTGCAGGTCGGCGACGTCGATCATCGCGCCAGCCACGCCGCGTGCAGCGCGGCGTCGTCGAGGCCCGAGGTGTCGGCCGCGAAGCGCGCCAGGCGCTCGCGCAACGCAAGCGCCTCCCCCACCTGCTCCACCGTCGCGCGCGGCGAGCCGACCACCGAGAAGCCGACGCTCACCTCGCGCGCCCGTGCCCAGCGCACGACTTCCGCGGCATCGGCCGCGCCCGGCCAGAAGGCGCAATGGGCGAGCACCGGCTCGAGCTCGCGCGCGGCGGCCGCGAGCCACGGCTCCACGGGGCCGTCGTGGTCGGCGGCCAGCAGCAGGTAGTGCCGCGTGCGCCCGCGAAAGCGCCGCGGCGGCGGCCGGAGGACCTGAAGCCGGGCCAGGTGCGTGCCGGGCACGCGCGCGAACGGCTCGTCGAGGGCGGCGATGGCGGCGCGCGCGGCGTCTTGCTCGCGGGCGCGCAGCGGCGCCAGTACGACGATCGGTGCGGTCAGGCCCACGGGGTCTCCCCTCCTGACGGCTCCGCGCCCGGCTCAGGTGGGGACGGGGACAGCAGGTGCTGCACCTCGGTCAGGAAGCGCCGCCACCGCTGGCCGAAGCGCGCCGCATCGCCGGCGTCGAGCCCTGCCACGTCGTAGGCCTCGCGCAGGGCCAGCGCCTGCGTGACCATCGTCGTCGACGCCTCGGGATAGGCCATCCAGAAGTGGTCGACGGGGTGGCTGTGGTCGCTGATGTACCGCGCGACGGGGCCGAAGCGGCGCGCGTCGGGAAAGCCCTTGGCGCCGAAGTACAGGCCGCGGATACGCCATGGCACGACGCGCACGAAGGCCTCGATGTACTGGATGTCCGAGCCGTCGAAGCTCGTGAGGAACAGCAGCGAGCGCGGCGCCGCGCGATCGCGGCGCGTCTGGCGGTCGGCCGGCCAGCGCGCGACGACCGCCCAGCGCGCGAAGTGGATGAACGACAGGCGTCGCAGCGGTCCGACGACGAAGTTCCCGATCCGGGCGGCCGGCCAGGTCACGCGGATCCACAGCGCCCACCACCACGGGATCGGACTGAGCACCGTCAGCGGCGTCGCGCGCATGGGCGTCGAAGCTACCAGGGTGCCTAGGCGCGACAGGTTGGCGCGCGTAGAGTGCCCGAAGGAAACAGACGTGAGGGATGCGACCACCCACAGCTCGTCGGAGACGGTAGGCGCGACGGGCGAACTGCCGCTGCTCGGGCGCGCCCGGGAGCTGGCGGATATGCACGCCGCGCTGAAGGAGTCCGCCGCAGGACGCGGAGAGCTCGTCCTGCTCACCGGCGAGCCCGGGATCGGCAAGACGCGCCTGGCGACGGCGCTCGGCGAGCTCGCCGTCGTCGAGGGCCATCGCGTCGCGTGGGCGCGCGGGTGGGACGGCGGCGGCGCGCCGGCGTTCTGGCCGTGGGTGCAGATCGTGCGGGCGGTCGCGGCCGATCGCAACGACGACGAGCTGCGCAGCGAGCTCGGCGCCGGTGCGCGCTGGGTCGCCCAGCTCGCGCCCGAGCTGCGTGAGCGCCTCGACCTGCCCGAGGCCGGCGACCTCGAGTCCGAGCAGGCGCGCTTCGCGCTCTTCGACGCGGTCACGGTCTTCCTGCGCAACGCCGCGGTGCGCGAGCCGCTCGTCGTCCTGCTCGACGACCTCCACACCGCCGACCTGTCGTCGCTGCTGCTGCTCGCCTTCCTGGCGCGAACGCTCGGCGAGACGCGCGTGCTGGCGGTGACGACCCACCACGACGCGGGCCCGCGCCGCGGCGCCGAGGTCGAGGGCGTCTTCGGCGAGCTGACGCGCTTCGGCCGGCGCATCGACCTCACCGGCCTGGAGGACGACGACCTGCGCGCGCTCGTCATCCACCGCAGCGGCGCCGACCCCTCCGAGGAGCTCGTGCACTCGCTGCGTTCGCTGACCGAGGGCAACCCGTTCTACTCCGACGAGCTCGTGCGCCTGCTCGTCGCCCAGGGACAGCTCGACCGGCCGCTGGGCGACCGCGTGCGGCTGCTGCCCGACTCGGTGCGCGACGCGATCCGACGGCGGCTGCTGCCCCTGCGACCCGAGGTGCTGGAGGCGCTCGAGGTCGCGTCGGTCCAGGGCCGCGACTTCGACATCACCACCCTGGAGCGCGCGGCCGGCATCGCGCGGCCCGAGCTGCTCGAGCGCCTCGACGACGCGCTGGCCGTGCAGCTCGTCGAGGACGCGCCCGGGCCCGCTGGCTCGTTCCGCTTCGCCCACGGCCTCATCCGCGAGACGCTCTACGGCGACCTGACGGCCACGCGCCGCGCGCGCCTGCACGCGGCCGTCGGCGACGCGCTCGAGCCCACGGCCAGCGAGGCCGAGCTCGCCCACCACTTCGTCGAGGCGGCAGCGGTCGGCGATCCCGGCAAGGCGCTCGACCACGCCGAGCGCGCCGGGCACGAGGCGCTCGTCGCCCTCGCCTACGAGCGTGCGGCCGACCTGTTCGACGCGGCCCTTGCCGCGCTCGACATGCTCGGCGCGCCCGACGACCGCCGCCGCGGCGAGCTGCTGCTGCTGCGCGGCCAGGCGCAGATGCAGGCCGGCGGCGACACGGCGCGCGCGACGCTCATGGCCGCGATCGACCTCGCGCGGCGCGTCGGCGATGCCGACCTTCTCGCCCGCGCCGCCCTGAGCCTCGGCGGCTTCGGCCTCTCGCCCGGGATGGTCGACGACGTCCTCGTGGCCGTGCTCGAGGAGGCGCTGGAGGGCATCAGCCCCGACGGCGGCGCGCTGCGCGCGCGGCTGCTCGTGCGCCTGGCCGTCGCGCTCTACTACTCCGACGCCGTCCAGCGTCGCGAGGACCTCGTCCAGGAGGCGCTCGGCATCGCCCGCAGCCTCGACGACCCGCCGACGCTCGCCTACGTCCTCGACCAGGGCCACATCGCCACCAGCGGCCCGTACACGACCGAGCGCGGCCTGGCGTGGGCGCACGAGCTGTTCGCGCTGGCCGACGAGGTCGGCGATGCCGAGCTCGCGGTGCGCGCGCACTCCTGGCAGATCGACCTGCTGCTCGAGCTCGACGACCTGCCCGGCGCCGACATGGCGATCGAGGCGCTCGACCGCATCGCCACCGACTCGCGCGACCCGCGCGCCCGCGCCTACATCCCGCTGCACCGCGCGCGCCGCGCGATGATCTCCGGGCGCCTGGACGACACCGAGCAGCTCATCCACGAGGGCATCGCGCTGGGCTGGAGCCTGCAGGACTCGACGGTGCCGATCCTCGCCGGCGCGCAGCTGTTCTGGCTGCGGATGGGCCAGGGGCGCCTGCGCGAGCTCGAGGACGCCGTGCGCCAGTTCGCCGATCAGCTTCCGGCGATGCCCGCCTGGCGGGTGGCGCTCGCCACCGTCTACCTGCACACGGGCCGTCCCGCGCAGGCGCGGCGCGAGTACGACCGTCTCGCCGAGGGCGACTTCGCCGCGATCCCGCACGACAACGTGTGGTCGGTGGCGATCGCGCTGCTCGCGGAGCTGTCGGAGACGTTCCGCGACGGCGAGCGCGCGCTCCTGCTCGAGGGCTTCCTGAAGCCGCTCGGGAATCGCAACGTCGTCACACCCACCGGGATCTTCGCCGGGCCGGTGATGCGCTACCTCGCCCTGACCGCCGCGGCGCGCGGCGACAACGACCTCGCGCTCGAGCGCCTGGGGCCGGCGCGCGAGGCCTGCGAGCGGATGGACTACAAGCCGATGCTCGCCGTCCTCGACGTGGACGAGGCGCGCATCCTCGCGCGCCGCAACAACCCCGGCGACGTCGACAAGGCGCGCGAGCTGCTGCAGCGCGGGCTCGCGCGCGCCGAGGAGGTCGGCGTGCCGCGCATGGACGAGCGCCTGGCGCGCGCCGCGGCCCTGCTGCAGCCCCCGGAGGCCGAGGCCGCGCCGCCGCCCGCTCCCGCCGAGGGCGCGACGGCGGCCGTGCTCGCGCGCGAGGGCGACGTCTGGCGGCTTGACTTCGAGGGGCGCGTCCTGCGCGTGCGCGACGCCAAGGGCATGCGCCACCTCGCCCTGCTGCTGGCCAGCCCGGGCGTCGAGTTCCATGCCGTCGAAGTCGCCACCGCGGCCGAGGGCGGGGCCGCGGCTGGTGGGGGGCGGGTGGGTGGGTCGTCATCCGACGTCGAGGGCCTCACCGTGCGCGCCGGCACCGGCGACGCCGGTCCTGCCCTCGACTCGCAGGCGAAGTCCGAGTACCGCTCGCGCCTGGAGGACCTGCGCGCCGAGATCGAGGAGGCCGAGTCCTTCAACGACCCCGAGCGCGCGGCGCGGGCACGCGAGGAGATGGAGTTCATCGCCCAGGAGCTCTCGGCAGCCGTCGGCCTCGGCGGGCGCGACCGGCCGACCTCGTCGGCGGCCGAGCGCGCGCGCGTCAACGTCACGCGCGCGCTGCGCCGCGAGATCCGGCGCATCGCCGAGGAGGACGCGCGCCTCGGGCGCGAGCTCGAGACGACGGTGCGCACCGGCACGTTCTGCGCCTACGAGCCCGATCCGCGCCGGCCCGTCGAGTGGCAGGTGGATGCCGGCTGAGCGCTTCGACGTCGTCGTCGTCGGGTCGGGGTTCGGGGGCTCGGTCGTCGCGTGCCGGCTGGCGCAGGCCGGCGCTTCGGTGCTCGTGCTCGAACGCGGCCAGCCATGGCCGCCAGGCTCCTTCCCGCGCACCCCGCGCCAGTGGCGCGGCGCGCTGTGGGCGCCGCAGCAGGGCAGCCACGGGCTCTTCGAGTACCACCACTTCAAGGGCCTCGACGCCCTGACCGCCAGCGGGATCGGCGGCGGCTCGCTCATCTACGCCAACGTCATGCTGCGCAAGGACCCGGCGACGTTCGCCGCCGACGGCCTGCCGCTTGAGCCCGGCGAGCTCGACGCCCATTACGACACCGTCGAGGAGATGCAGCGCGCCGAGCGCTACCCGTGGGCCGACCGCACGCCGAAGACGCGCGCGCTGCTGGACGCTGCGCGGCTGGCCGGCCTGCGCGCCGAGCGCCCCCCGCTGGCCGTCGCGTTCGGCGAGCGCCCGGGCGAGCCCTTCGAGGACGACAACCTCCACGACGCGCCGCGCGAGACCTGCCGGCTGTGCGGCGCGTGCGACGTCGGCTGCCAGTACGGGGCCAAGCACACCGTCGACTTCACCTACCTGTCCGCCGCGGTCGCCGCCGGCGCGCGTGTGCGCAGCTGCTGTGAGGCGCACACGCTCGACCGCGACGGGGGCGGTGGCTGGCGCGTGCGCTACCGCCAGCACGTCGCGGCGCGCGACGGCCACCCCGAGCACCTGCTCGACCCGGTCGCAGAGCCCGAGCGCGAGGTCCGCGCCGATCGCGTCGTCGTGGCGGCGGGGACGTTCGGCTCCACCGGGCTGCTGCTGCGCAACCGCGCCGGGCTGCCGGGGTTGAGCCGGCGGCTGGGGCGCGGCTTCTCGGGCAACGGCGACCTGCTGATGTTCCTGCGTCGCGCCGACCGCTATCTCGATCCGGCCACCGGGCCGGTGATCACGGCCTCGGTGTCGGTGCCCGACGCCGAGTCGCCCAGCGGGCGCGGCTTCCTCGTGCAGGACGCCGGCGCCCCCGCGTTCTCGGAGTGGCTGTGGCAGGGCATGGAGCTGCCGGGCGACCTGTGGCGCGCGCTGCGCCGGCGCGCGCCGGCCGAGGCGTTCGGGACCGCACGCGCGTCGGCGGCGATGATGCCGCTGCTGGGGATGGGGCGCGACGTGCCGGGCGGGCGCATGGAGCTGCGCGGCGACAAGCTCGTGCTGACGTGGCGCGGCACGGCGTCGCGTGCGTACTTCGAGGGATTGGAGGCAACCGCCCGGCGACTCGGCGACGCGCTCGGCGGGCGCGTGTTCCGGCTCGGCGGCCCGCTGGCGCGGCTGGTCAGCGTCCACCCGCTCGGCGGCTGCGCGATGGGGCGCAGCGCCGAGGACGGCGTCGTCGACTCGCACGGGCGCGTGTTCGGCTGCGACGGGCTCTACGTCGCCGACGGCTCGATCCTCCCGGGGCCGGTGGGCGTCAACCCGAGCATGACGATCGCCGCGCTGGCCGAGCGGATCGCGGAGGGGATGGCTCTTGGGCACGCTTGAGTGGTCGGAGTCGATGCGCGGGCGGGTGTCGTTCGACGCGGTCGACTACAACGAGGGCTGGTGGCAGGGCACGCCCTGCTCGTTCGCCATCGACGTGCGCGTCGACGACGTCGAGCGCTTCTTCGCCGACGACGCGCACGAGGCGACGTGCACGGGCTTCGTCGACTGCGACGGCCTCGGCGAGCGGATGCCGATCGAGCACGGCACGTTCAACCTGCTCGTCGCGGGCGGAGGGCCGCGGCGGCGCGAGATGCGCTACCGGCTGTTCGCGCGCGACCGCGCCGGGCGCGAGGTGACGCTGGCGGGCTTCAAGAACGTCGAGGACGGCTGGTTTCGCGACACGTGGGTCGACACGACGACGCTCTTCGCACGCCTGTACCCGGGGTGGGTGTCGCGCGAGGAGGAGGCCGGCGCGACGCCGCTGGCCACCGGCGTCCTGCACGTCTCCCTCGGCGGGTTCCTGCGCCTGATGGCGGGGATGCGCGGGCGCCTGCGCGATCGGCTGCGCTACGGGTCGTTCTTCACGCGCTCGCTGCTGCAGGTCTACGTCGGGCCGCGATCGGTCACCGTGCCGACCGACTGGCCGGACCTGCGCGCCGGCCCGCGCGACTGGCACGACTGCCCGGGGCGCCCGGGGCTGCGGCGGCGGATCGTCGGGCTGCGCAGCGAGGACGGCCGCGACCTCACCGTCCACCACATCCGCGGCGCGGCCGAGCCGACCGAGGGCCCGGTGCTGCTCGTGCACGGGACGGGCGTGCGCGCCGAGCTCTTCTACGGCGCGCCGATCGAGCGGTCGGTCGTCGACGCGCTGGTCGATGCCGGCTTCGACGTCTGGGTGGGCAACTGGCGCGGCTCGATCGACCTGCCGGAGTGCTCCTACACGCTGGACGAGGTCGCGCGCTACGACCACCCGGCGCTGATCGCCACCGTGCTGCGCGAGACCGGCGCCTCGACGCTGAAGGCGATCGTCCACTGCCAGGGGTCGACGTCGTTCGCGCTGGCGTGCGCGGGCGGCCTCGTGCCCGAGGTCACCGATGTGGTGTCCAACGCGGTCTCGTTCCATCCGGAGGTGCCGCGGCTGTCGAAGCTCAAGATGCAGCTGCTGCTGCCCGGCATGCAGCTGGGCTTCCCCGGCTTCGATCCGCAGTGGACGCTGCGGCCGACGGCGCTGCGCGCGCGGCTGGTGGCGACGATCGCGCGGGCGGTACGCCGCGAATGCCGCGAGCCCGTCTGCCAGATGGCGCAGTTCACGTACGGCGTGGGCGGCAACGTGCTGTGGGACCACGCGAACATCGACCCCCCGACGCATCGCTGGATCGCGCGCGAGTTCGGCTGGGTGCCGACGTCGTTCTTCCGCCAGATGGCGCGCTGCACGCGGGTCGGGCACCTCGTCGCGGTGAGCGGCTTCGACGAGATCCCCGACGACGTCGTCGCCGTCCCACCGCGCAACCGCCCCCGCTGGACGTTCCTGGCCGGCGGCGCCAACCGCTGCTTCCTGCCCAGCTCGCAGGAGCGATCGTTCGCCTGGCTGGACGCGATCGAGCCGGGCCGCCACGCGCTCGTCGTGGTGCCTGGCTACACGCACCTGGACCTCTTCTTCGGTCGGAATGCTGACGAGGACGTCTTCGGACATGTCCTCGAATCGCTGCGCAGCGGAACTTCCGCCGGCCGGGGGCGTTAGAGTCGGCTGGAGGGATTGCTCTGGAAGCCTCAGCACTCCATGCGCCGTCGGGCCTCGGTCGCGTAACACACGGCCCGCTGCTGCGCCTCCGCTCCGACGACCAGCTGGTGGCGCTGTTCCGGATGGGCTACGACGAGGCGTTCCGCGCGATCCACGACCGCTACCGCCAGCGCCTCTTCGCTTACACGCGCCAGATGCTGGGCGGCGCGCGCTCGGACGCCGAGGACGTCCTGCAGGACGTCTTCCTGCGCGCCTACGGCGCCCTGCGCAACGACGATCGCCCGGTGACGCTGCGCGCGTGGCTGTACCGCGTGGCGCACAACCGCTGCATCGACCATCTGCGCCGGCCCGTGCCACCGGCCGCCGAGGTCTACGAGCTCTCGCGCACGCCCCAGCACGACCCGCCGGGCGAGACCGAGCGCCGCGAGGACCTCCGCGATCTCGTCAAGGACGTCCAGCGCCTGCCCGAGCAGCAGCGCTCGGCGCTGCTCATGCGCGAGTTGGATGGGTTGTCGTACGCCGAGCTCGCCGACGCGCTGCGCACCTCGGTGCCGGCGATCAAGTCGCTGCTCGTCCGCGCGCGCATCGGCCTCGTCGAGGCCGGCGAGGCGCGCGATGCGGCGTGCGCCGAGATCCGCGTGGAGATGGCCCTGGCTCATGGCCGCGGCGTGCGCGCCAGCGGCCGCTCGCGCAAGCACATGCGCGACTGCTCGGGCTGCCGCGAGTACCGCCGCGCGCTGCGCGGCACGCACCGGGGCTTCGCCGCGCTCGGCGGCGGCCCGCTGGCGACGCTGGCCAAGCTGCTGGGCATCGGGGGCGCCTCGTCGGGCGCCGCGGCCGGCGCCGGCGCCGGCGCCGTGCCGGCGGGTCGGCGGTCGTCGTCGGCGGAGCGACGGCGGCGACGGCGACGGCGACAAGGTCGCGGCGATCGTCTGCTGCGCGGCGGTCGTCGGCGGCGGCGCGGTCGAGGTCCGCCAGCACGTCACCGCGGTCGAGCCTTCGCACCGCACCGCGGTCCACCCGCGCGTGGCGAAGGCAGCGCCCGCCGCTCCGCCTCGCACCGTGCGGCTCACCGCGCCCGCGGGCCGGGTGACCGATCCGCTGCGCGGCCACGAGGCGCCCGCCGTGCCCAAGCGCTCGGCCAAGCACCACGCCGCGGCCGCTCCTACGACGCACCGCACCGATCCGGTCGCACCGACCGACCCGGTCACGACGAACACGACGGCCGCGGCCACGCCCGAGGAGGTCCAGTCCGGCGGCACGATGGCACCGGACGAGGACTCGCTCCCCGACGCCGGCGGCACGGGCGGCAACGGAGCGCCGGACGCGACGGATCCGGCGGCCACCGGGATGCCGGCGCCGCCGAGCCCGGTCACACCGGCCCCGGTCACGCCCGCCGCGGTCGCGCCCACGGATCCGGCCGGCGGCGCGCCCTCGACGGGCTGAGCGGGCGGCAGCGGTCTCTCCCCCTCGGTGCCCTGACCGCGCGGCGCCGCACGCGCAACGCGGATACGACCCCGACCGCTATCGTCGCGCCCCGTCATGGAGCGCCACCTGACGAGCCTCGAGCACGAGGAGCTGCTCGTGCGACGCGGCACGCGATCGGGGGTGTACTGCGTCGTCGCGGTGCACTCGACCGTGCGCGGACCCGCGCTCGGCGGGTGCCGGATGTGGCGCTACCGAGACAGCCGAGCCGGCGTGGTCGACGCGCTGCGGCTGTCGCGCGCGATGACCTACAAGTCCGCGGTCGCCGGGCTGCCGCTCGGCGGCGGCAAGGGCGTGATCATGCTGCCCGACGGCCCGCTGCAGGGACGCGCGCGCAAGGCGGTGCTGCTCGACTTCGCCGACACGGTGCGCGCCCTCGACGGGCGCTACATCACGGCCGAGGACGTCGGGACGTCGGCGCGCGACATGACGGTCATCGCGCGGGGCACTGGTCACGTCTCCGGGCTCGCGCGCGCTCGCGGCGGGTCCGGCGATCCGAGCCCCTACACGGCGCTCGGCGTCGAGACCGCCGTCATTGCGTCGGTCGAGCGGGCGCTCGGCGGCGCATCGCTCAAGCGCCGGTCGGTCGCGGTCGTCGGGCTGGGCCACGTCGGCCTGCGCGTCGCGAAGCTGCTGGCCAAGCGCGGCGCCAAGCTCCTCGTGGCCGATATCGACGCGCGCAAGCGCGACGAGGCCGCGCGCCTCGGCGCCCGCTGGCTGACGCCCCGCAAGGCGATGAGCGCGCCGGTCGACGTCCTGGCGCCGTGCGCGCTGGGCGGCGTGCTCGACGACGAGTCGGTGCCCGAGCTCCAGGCGCCCGTCGTCGCGGGCGCGGCGAACAACCAGCTCGCCGACGAGTCGGTGGCCGACCTGCTGCAGCGCCGCGGCGTGCTGTGGGCGCCGGACTTCGTCGCCAACGCCGGCGGGATCATCAACATCTCGGTCGAGTTCGACGAGGGTGGCTACGACCCGCGCGTGGCGCGCCAGCGCGTGCGCGGCATCGGCGACACGCTGCGCGCGATCTACGACGCGACGGCGGGCGGCGTGACGCCGCTGTCGGCCGCGCTCGAGCTCGCGCGGACGAACCTGTCCGCGACGCGCGCGTAGCGGGCCGCCAGCCAGACCGCGTCGTCGCCGACGGCGACGCGCACCGCCTCGCCGCGGGCGGCGGCGTGGATGAGCGCGTCCTCGGCGGCCCCGCGATCGGCCGGGAAGTTGCCCGGACGCATGATCTCCGCGACCTCCGCGGTCACGAGCCCCATCGGCGCCTCGTCGAGCGCCTCGAGCGGGTCCTCGGGTGCCGGGCGCCGCTGGAGCGTCGGGTCGATGTTGGCGATCAGCGCGTCGTAGACCTCGATCGGGTGGAAGCCGCCGGCCTCCAGGCGCTGCTCGCCGCGCTCGAAGATGAGCGACGGTGCCGTGTAGCGCACGGGCCCGTCGGTCTGCGCGGCCTTGCCCTGGAAGGCCGTCGGCGAGCCCTCGGCGGTGCGGGCCAGGGCGCGATCGGCCTCGTAGGCGCGCACGACGTCGCGGTCGTCGATGCGCGCCACGATCGCGGCGGCGTCGAGCCCGGGCACCCGCCGCAGGCCGGCGGCGAGGTCGCCGTCGTCGTCGAGCACGTTGGACGTCGTGAACTGCATGAGCTGCAGCGCGCGGAAGGCCGCGTCGCCGAGCGCCGGGTCCTCCATCCGTGCGGCGACGATCGCGCGGCACGCGCGCGAGGTCGCGGCGACGCGGCGCTTGGGCTCGGTCGCGAACGGCATCCCCCAGATGCGGAAGTTGCGATAGCCGCGAGCCTGGCGCTCGGGGGTGTAGCCGCGATCGGCGTACTGCTTGGCCGACTCCGTGAGGCCGATCAGCACGAGGCGCCAGTCCAGCTGGGCGCCATAGCGCCAGCGCAGCGTGCCGAACGCCGGCGAGGCCGAGTAGGCCCACGGACAGCCGGGATCCGAGAAGTGGAGGACGGTGATCGGTTGCACGAGCAACATTCTGCCACGTCGCACCGGCCGGCAAACGCCGGTGCCTACGCCGGTGGGCCGCGCGCGCGCACGACACCGACCCATGGCCTGCCAGCGGCAGGGTCGATGCCGCGCTCCCAACGCGCGTAGCCGCCCCCGGCGACCGTGACACTGCTCGCCGCGAGCCCGGCCGGTTGGGCACCGGGCCCGCGCGCCACGGTCGCGCCGACCTCCGCCGGCAACGCCGCGGGAGATACCAGCGCCGGACGAGGATGCGGGGCACGCGAGTGCTCCGCGGTCGGAAGCGCCAGAGGCGCGCCGGCGGCGGTGGCGGGGACGACCCCGGCCGCGCCCGTCACCAGGGCCGCGGTGGCCATGGTGATCGGGCGGAGGGCAGGCCGGGTCATGGTGACATCGTCGGCGCCGCACCTAAGAGCTTGCGAAGGATCCCCCGAAAGCCTGCTGAGAGACGCTACGGCTCGTACAGCGACAGCTGCGGGCGCTCCACGCCCTCGGGCAGCCGTCCCTCCTCGTCGAGCTTGTCGAGGTGCGCGGTCAGCGTGACGATGGCCGCGGGGCGCAGTGCGGCGGGCGCGTCGCTCCACACCCGGTCGATCAGCTCGTCGGCCGTGCGCCGCCCGTCGGCCAGCGCCGCGACCAGACGGCGCTCGCGATCGAGGCGATGCGCGATGTACTCGTCGAGCTTGGCCGCCGGGTCGAGCACGACCGGCCCGTGGCCCGGGCAGATGACGCGCAGGTCCATCGCGCGCAGGCGCTCGAGCGCCTCCAGGTAGCCCCGCAGCGCGCCCGGATCGGGCCATACGAAGACCGACCCTTCGCCGAGCACCGCGTCGCCCGTGAAGCAGACGCCGCCGGCGACGAAGGCGAGGTGATCGGCCGCATGGCCCGGCGTCGCCACCGCGCGCAGCGGGCCGAAGTCGTCGCCGTCGCCGAGGCGCACGTCGGCGCCCTCGTAGCTCGCGGCGGCGACCGGCACGGCGCCCGCCCGGTCGCGCAGCGCCGCGACGGCCTCGGTGTGGTCGAGGTGGTCGTGGGTCAGCGCGATGCCGCCGATGCCGCCGCGGTCGCGCGCGTCGATCAGCACGCGCTCGACGTGGGCCTCCATGAGCGGCCCGGGATCGACGACGAAGCACGGGTCGCGGCCCACGAGCCACGTGTTCGTGCCCTGCAGCGTGAAGGGTCCGGGGTTGTCGGCGGTGACGAGCCCGACGTCGTCCATCAGCGCCGCCGCCGCGGCGAGCGCGCCGCGCCTGGACCCGAGGTCCGGTCGATTGAGGACCAACGGGCCACATTCTGGTCACTTGGGGCAAGGGGCACCGTGCCATGATGCCAGCGTGCCGCCGATCGATCGCCTCAGCGCGCTCGACGCAGCTTTCCTCGACCTCGACAGCGACACGGCCCCACTGCACGTGGGCTGGACGATTCGCGTCGATGGCCGCGCGCCGTCGCTGTCCGCGCTGCGCCGCCACGTCGAGAGCCGCCTCGAGCACGTCCCCCGCTTCCGCCGGCGGGTCCTGCGCCCGCGCCTCGGGCTCGGCGACGCGCACTGGGCCGACGACGCGAGCTTCGACATCGCGCGCCACGTTCACGCGGTCGCGCTGACCGCGCCCGGCGGGCCGGGCGAGCTGCGCGACCTGGCGGGGGCGCTGCTGTCGCGCCCGCTCGACGAGTGCCATCCGCTGTGGCGGATGTACCTCGTCACCGGCGTGGGCGGGGGCGGCTGGGCGGTCATCGGCCAGGCCCACCACGCGCTGGTCGACGGCATCGCCGCCGTCGAGGTCGCGATGCTGCTCTTCGACGCGGCGGGCCACGCGCCGCTGCGCGCCACGCCCGCGCGCTGGGAGCCGCAGGCGCCGCCGTCGGCGCCGGCCGCCGCCGTCTCGTTCGCGCGCAGCCGCATGGTCGGCGCCGCGCGCGCCGCCCGCTCGGCCGCGGCGACCGTCAGCCACGGCGGCGACGTGCCCACGGCCGTGCGCCAGCTCGCAGCGCCCGCGCCGGCCACGGCGCTGAACCGCTCGGCCACGCACCGGCGCGCGGTCGGCTTCGGGGTCACGTCGCTGGAGAGCGCCCGCGAGGCCGGCCACCGTCACGGGGCGACGATCAACGACGTCCTGCTCACGGCGGCGACGATCGGGCTGGGCCGCGCGCTGCGTCGCCGCGGCGAGCGCCCGCCGGCGGTCAAGGTGCTCGTGCCGGTCAACGTGCGCGCGCGCGGCGAGAACGGCGCCATGGGCAACCGCATCTCGTTCGTGACGGTCGGGCTGCCGGTCGCGATGACCGACCCCATCGAGGTCGTGCGCCACGTGCGCGAGCAGATGCGCGCCCGCAAGGCGGGCAGCGCGGCCGCGCCGCTGGAGATGGTCTCCGAGGTCGCCGAGCTGCTGCCCGGCAGCGCGCGGCGACTCGTCGCGCGCACCGCGGCGCGGGCGGCGTCGTTCAACGCGGTCGTCTCCAACGTGCCGGGCCCGACGGTCGAGCTCGACATCCTCGGTCGCCGCGTCACCGCGATCTACCCGGCGGTCCCGTTCATCCGCGGCCACGCGCTGTCGATCGGTGCGCTCTCTTACCGCGGGCGCCTGCACTGCGGCGTCTACGCCGACGCGGACGTCGTGCCCGACGCCGACCAGATCGCGCGCGACGTCGAGGGCGCCTTCGACGCGCTGCGCGTCGTCCCGCGCCGCCCGCCGCACGACACGCCGTGGCGCGCCCGCGCGCGCTCGCGCCGTCAGCGCGCCGCGAACCGGTAGACCGGGCCGTTGAGCGACGTGACGTAGACGCGGCCGGTCGCGTCCTCGCCGAACGACGACACGCCGGAGATCGTGGGGACGCCCGACAGCGTCCGGCTGGCGACGCGCCGCCCGGCGCGCAGCGTCGCCACGCGCAGGCGGCTGTTGCAGTAGTCGCCGTAGACGTAGCGCCCGTACAGCCCGGGGACCCCGCGGTCGCGCACGACGTAGCCGCCGGTGATCGAGCAGAAGCCCGCCTGATGGGTGTGCGTGATGACCGGGAAGACCGCGCCGGGAGCCGGCTCGTCGAAGTTGCGCCGGCGCCCCTCCCACGGCCGCCAGCCGAAGTTCGCGCCGCGCGCGCGGCCCTTGCGCACGAAGTCGATCTCCTCGACCTCGTCCTGGCCGACGTCGCCGATCGACAGGTCGCCCGTCGTCCGGTCGAACGAGAAGCGCCACGGGTTGCGCAGGCCGTAGGAGTAGATCTCGCCGCGCGCGCCGGCGCGCCCGACGAACGGGTTCGACGACGGGACGCTGTACGGGCGACCGCCCGAGCGGCGCGGGTCGATCCGCAGGATCTTGCCCAGCAGCGAGCTCAGCGACTGCGCGTTGCCGCGCGCGCCGTGCTGGTCGTTGCCGCCCCCGCCGTCGCCCGTGCCGACGTACATGAGCTTGTCGGTGCCGAAGATCATCAGCCCGCCGTTGTGGTTGGGCTCGGGGTCGTCCATGCGCAGGACGAGCCGCGCACTGTTGGGGTCGGCCGCGTCGTCGCTTGCGCGGTGGTACTCCCAGATGCTCTCGGTGCCGCTCTTCTCGGTGTAGTAGACGTAGAAGAGCCCCGACTGCGCATAGTCGGGGGCGAAGGCCATCGACAGCAGGCCCTGCTCGCCGCCGGCCGTGACCTTGGAGCGGATGTCGAGGAACGGCGTCGGCAGCTGCTTGCCCCCGCGCACGACCATGATCCGCCCCCCCTGCTCGACGACGAAGACGCGGCGGCGGTCGCCCGGCGGCGCGGTCACGTAGAGCGGGCTCTCGAAGTCGCCGATCTTGATCAGGCGCACGCCGCGGCTCGCGGCCGTGCGCCCCGCGGCGCCGCTGCCCGTCCCCGTGCCGTCGTTGGTGCTCGCCGTCGCGGAGGTCCGCGTCGTGGCCTGGGGGGCGGCTGGGTCGGAGCCGCACGCGACGAGGGCGGCGACGACGGCGAGCGGCGCGAGGGCTGAGCGGAGCATCGCGGGAGGATGGCACGGGCTGCCCTCTTGTAACGCCGATGGCACACGGGTTGACTGCGGCGCCATGAGCGAGCGGAGCTTCGACGTGGTGGTCATCGGTGCAGGGCCGGCAGGGGAGGTGTGCGCGGGGCGCCTCGCCGACGGCGGGCTGGACGTCGCCATCGTCGAGGAGCACCTCGTCGGCGGCGAATGCTCGTTCTACGGCTGCATGCCGTCCAAGGCGCTGCTGCGCCCGGGCCAGGTCGTCGCCGAGGCGCGCCGCATCCCGGGCGCCGCCGAGGCGGTCGACGGCAAGCTCGACGTGCAGGCCGTGCTCGACCGCCGCGACGAGGTCATCCACGACCTGCACGACGACGTGCAGCTCCCGTGGCTCGAGGACAGGGGGATCGCGCTCGTGCGCGGCCGTGGCCGGATCACCGGCGAGAGCACGGTGCAGGTGGGCGACGAGACGCTCGTCGCCCGGCGTGCGGTCGTGATCGCCACCGGCACCGAGGCGCTGGTTCCGCCGATCCCCGGGCTGCGCGAGGCGCGCCCGTGGACGAACCGCCAGGCGGTGACCGCCAAGGAGGTGCCGCCCAGCCTCGTCGTCCTCGGCGGCGGCACCGTCGGCGTGGAGCTCGCGAGCGCGTACGCGTCGTTCGGCGCGAGCGTGACCGTCATCGAGGCCGGGCCGCGCGTGCTCGCCCGCGAGGAGCCGTTCGCCGGCGAGGAGGTCTGCGCGGCGCTCGCCGACGCGGGCGTCCTCGTGCGCGCCGACACGCGCGCCACCGCGGTGCAGCGCAGCAACGGGCGCGTGATCGTCGAGCTCGACGACGGCACGAGCGTCTCGGGCCACGAGATCCTCGTGGCCGTCGGCCGCCGGACCCTCTCCGCCGACCTCGGCCTCGACGACCTGGGCGTCGAGCCCGGCCACCCCGTCGAGGTCGACGACACCCTGCGCGTGCCCGACCACGACTGGCTCTACGTCATCGGCGACGCCAACGGCCGCGCCCTGCTCACGCACATGGGCAAGTACCAGGGGCGGATCGCCGCCGACCGCATCCTCGGGCGCGACGTGCCGCTGCGCAGCGACGGCGCGCTGAGCCCGCGCGTGACGTTCACCGACCCGCAGGTCTGCGCAGTCGGGCACACGCTCGCAAGCGCCCAGGAGGCCGGCATCAACGCCCGCGCGGTCGACGTCTCGACCGAGGGCAACGCGGGCGGCTCGTTCGTCGGCCGCGGCGCGCCCGGCACGTGCCGCATCGTCGTCGACGAGGACCGCCGGGTGCTCGTCGGCGCCACCTTCACCGGCGCCGAGCTGGCCGAGGCGCTGCACGCCGCGACGATCGCAATCGTCGGCGAGGTCTCGCTCGACGACCTGTGGCACGCGGTGCCGTGCTTCCCGACGCGCTCGGAGCTGTGGCTGAAGCTGCTGGAGGAGTACGGGCTCTGATGGGCGTCCGTGCTTTGCGTGCGGCGCCTTGCTGCCATCGCCGCGAGGCGCCGCCTACTCAGAGCGGACGACCGCGACCATCCGATCCGCCTCACGCAAGATCCGCCACCCCGCGACAGCCGCAGGGCCTCGGAACAGCGAGTCCACCACCGCCGTCGGTCCTGGCAGCCCGCGGCCGCCGTCCTGACCGAGCCGCGCGTCGTGGAACAGCACCGCGCCGCCGGGCTCGACGAAGCCGTGCCAGCCCTCCCAGTCGGCGCGCGCGCCCTCCTCGCTGTGGTCGCCGTCGACGAAGACGAGGTCGACCGCGCCCTCCCAGCGCGCGGCGACCGCGGCGCTGTAGTCGACGTGCCACGCCACAAGCGGGCCCGAAGCGCGGCGCCGGGCGCGCGCGACGACGCGCCGGCTGGCGCCCTCGGTCGCGCCCCAGCCGGCCGGCAGCGCCCAGCCGTGGTGGCCGAACGGATCGATCAGGTGAAGCTCGGCGCCCGGGTCGAGGACCTCGCACAGCACGACGGCCGACGAGCCTTCGTAGACGCCGATCTCGACCACGCGGCGGCGACCCTGCGCGACGGCGCGCAGCACCGCCGCGTCGTCCTCGGAGTGCATCGTGCGTGGCGGGATCAGGCCCGAGCCGACGAGCAGCGAGCGCAGGCGCACGTCGTCGCGCAGGCGATCGGGCGCCAGGCGCCGGATGGCCTTGGGCAGCGCCATCAGCGCGCGGGCTCGATCCGTCCGCGGACCTCGCCGAGCGCGACGTCGCCGCCGCGGCCGCGCAGCACGACCTCGTCTCCGTCCTGAAGGAAGGCGCGCGTCGAGCCGTCGTCGAGCAGGATCGGCTCGGCGCCGTTCCACGACAGCTCGAGCAGGCAGCCGCGCTGATCGGGCTGCGGACCCGAGATCGTTCCCGAGGCGAACAGGTCGCCGGTGCGCAGCGACGCGCCGTTGACGGTCATGTGCGCGAGCTGCTGCGCGGGCGACCAGTACAGGTGGCGCGCGTTCGTTCGCGAGACGACGGTCCCCGCGAGCTCGATCTCGAGGTCGAGGTCGAACGCCCACGGCTCCTCGTGCAGGTAGTGAAGCGGCGCGGGCTCCTGCGCCGGCGCGGGCACGCGGCGGTCGCGGATCGCGTCCAGCGGCGTCACCCACGCGGCCACCGACGTCGCGAAGGACTTCGCCAGGAACGGCCCCAGCGGCCGGTACTCCCACGCCTGCAGGTCGCGCGCGCTCCAGTCGTTGACCAGCACGACGCCGAAGACGTGGTCGAGCGCCCGGTCGACCGCGACCGGCTGGCCGTGGGCGCTCGGCCTCCCCACGACGAAGCCCAGCTCGAGCTCGATGTCCAGGCGCACGCTCGGGCCGAAGACGGGCGCGTCGTCGCCGGGCTCGCGGCGCTGCCCGCACGGCCGGCGGATCGGCGTGTCGCTGACCACGATCGTGCCGCTACGGCCGTGGTAGCCGATGGGCATGCGGCGCCAGTTGGGCTGCAGCGGCTCGGCGTCGGGACGGAAGATCCGCCCGACGTTCACGGCGTGGTCCAGCGACGAGTAGAAGTCGACGTAGTCGCCGACCGCGAAGGGCAGCAGCAGCTCGACCTCGTTCAGCGCGACGGCGGCCGGCTCGGCATCGGGCCCGGAGACGAGCGCGTGCAGCCCCTCGCGCACGCGCCGCCACGTCTCGCGCCCCGCGGCCATGAAGGCGTTCAGCGAGGGCTGGAAGAAGAGCAGCGGGTCCTCGTCGAGCGGCCCGTCCGCCGCCATCTCGGCGAGATCGAGCACGCGATCGCCCAGGCGCGCGCCGACGCGCGGCTCCTCGCCCGCGCGCCGGAAGACCCCATAGGGCAGGTGCTCGGGCCCGAAGCCGGTCACGGCCGCGGATCATGCCATCGCGGCGGCCTGCCACAGGTACTGGGTGGCGTACGAGCGCCACGGCGACCACGCGGCAGCCAGCGCGCGGGCCGCGCGCGCGTCGTCCGGGCCGCCGAGGCGGCGCAGCGCGTGGCGCACGCCGAGGTCCTCGACGAGGAAGACGTCGGGATCGCCGAGCGCGCGCATCGCGACGTAGCCCGCCGTCCACGGGCCGATGCCGGGCAGCGCGAGCAGCGCGCGCCGTGCGTCGGCGCCGTCGAGACGAACCTTGCCCGCCGCGAGGGCGCCGCACAGGCCGACGAGCGCGCGGGCGCGCGCTCGCGGCATCGCCAGGCGCGCCGGGTCGAGCGCGGCGAGCGTCGCCGCAGCCGGGAACAGCGCGGTCACCGCGCCCACGGGCTGGTCCAGGCGCTCCCCGTGCTCGGCCACCAGCCGGCCCGCCGCCGTCCGCGCCGCCGGCACCGAGATCTGCTGACCCAGGACGGCGCGCACCGCCAGCTCCGCCCCGTCGACCGCGCCGGGCACGCGCAGCCCTGGCGCGGCGTCGACCAGCGGGCCGATGAGCGGATCGCCCCGCAGGTGCTCGGTCACCGCGGCCGGATCGACGTCGAGGTCGGCCAGTCGCCGGCAGCGCTCCACCGCGGCCGGCTCGTCGCGCGCGTCGGCGAGCCACAGCCGGCACGCCGCGTGCGCGCGCTCGAAGCGCAGCTCGACCACCCCGGGGCCGTGCGGCAGCCGCAGGCTGCGGCGGTAGAGCGCGCCGTCGACCTCCTCGACGCCGGGGACCGCGCGCGCGGCGAGCCAGCTCAGCAGCGCATCGGCCTGGAGCGGGGGGCGGAACGGCAGGCGCAGCGCGGCCACGCGCCCACTGTGGCAGTTCAGCGCGCCGTCACCAGCGCCGTGCCGGTGAGCAGCAGCGCGAACCCGATGAGACGAGCGGGCGTGAGGCCGATGCGGTCGAGGCCGAGGAAGCCGTAGTTGTCGAGGATCGCCGAGACGACGAGCTGCCCGGACAGGGTCGCCGCCACGACCCCGCCGGCGCCGAGCGTGCGCACGGTCACCAGCGACACCGAGACGAGGAGGGCGCCCATCAAGCCGCCGGTCAGGTAGAGGACCGGGATGTGGGGCACCCGGCGCACCTGCCCGGCCTCGCCGAGGACCAGGGCGAGCGCGCCGAGCGCGAGCGCCGCGATGGTGGTCCCGATGAAGGCGGCCGCGACGACCGTCGTGCGCTTGCCCAGCTCGGAGTTGATCGGCGGCTGCAGCGCGATCAGCGCACCGACACCGAACGTCGCGAGGACCGCCAGCAGGCGTGTCATGGCGCTCCATTCCGCGGCGATCGGGCATACCCTGCCGCCGATGACCGTTCCCGAGAGCTTCCCCGCCTTCCTCGCCACCCGCGAGGACGACGCCGTGCGGCGCGGCCCGTCGACGCTCGCGGCCGGCGACCTCCCCGACGGCGAGGTGACGATCCGCGTGCGCTGGTCGAGCATCAACTACAAGGACGCGCTGGCGACGATCGCCAAGGGCCAGGTGGCGCGGATCTCGCCGCTCGTGCCGGGGATCGACCTCGCAGGCGAGGTCGTCGCCTCCGGGGACGACGCGGTCGCGGTCGGCAGCGAGGTGATCGTGACCGGCTACGACCTCGGCGTCGCCCACCACGGCGGCTGGGCGCAGTACGCACGCGTCCCCGCCGCGTGGGTCGTCCCGCTGGCCGAGGGCCTCTCGGCGCGGGAGGCGATGGCGCTCGGGACCGCGGGGCTCACGGCCGGCCTGTGCATCCACGCGCTCGAGGGGCACGGGCTGAAGCCCGCGAACGGGCCGGTGCTCGTGCTCGGCGCAAGTGGCGGCGTCGGGAGCACCGCCGTCGGCGCGCTGGCCAACGCGGGCTACGAGGTCTGGGCGGCGACCGGGAAGGCCGGCGAGCACGACTTCCTGCGCGGCCTCGGCGCGAGCGAGATCGTCGGCCGCGACGAGGTGACCGCCGAGCCCGAGCGCCCGCTCGAGACGCAGCGCTGGGCGGGCACGGTCGATCCGATCGGCGGCGCCGCCACCGCCTATGCCCTGCGAACGACGATCTACGGCGGCGCGGTCGCCGTCTGCGGGCTCACCGCGGGCACCGGCCTGAACACCACCGTGCTGCCGTTCATCCTGCGCGGCGTGAGCCTGCTGGGGATCGACTCGGTCGCGGCCGGCGCCGAGCTGCGCCGCACGGTGTGGGCGCGCCTGGCCGGCGACCTGCGCCCGCGCGGCCTTGGCGGCGCGCTGGTGCGCGAGGTCGACCTCGACGGCATCGAGCCGGTGCTCGACGCGCTGGTCGCCGGGGAGGCGGTGGGGCGCACGGTCGTGCGGCTCGGGTGAGTCTCTGGCGCCGCCGACGTCACATGGAAGCCGGATCCCAAGCCCCCGCCCCGCCGGACGGCCGCAGCGTGTTGGTCGTCGTCGCGCCGCCGTCGACCGAGACGACCTCGCCGGTCATGTAGGCCGCGTCGTCGCTGAGCAGGAAGGCGACCAGGGCGGCGACCTCGTCGGGTGTCCCCGCGCGGCGCAGCGGCGTCGTCGACGCGCGCTTGACCATGTCGCTGCCGCCGCCGGCCGCGTCGCCCGCGCCCGCGAAGAGCTCCGTCGGCACGATCCCCGGCGCGACGGCGTTGACGCGTACGCCGAGAGGCCCGCCATACACGGCCGCGCAGCGCGTCAGCCCGAGCACCGCGTGCTTGGACGTGTGGTAGGCGAGCAGGTCCGCGCTGCCGCGCAGGCTCGCGATCGAGCCGGTGACGACGATCGCGCCGCCGCCGCCCTGGCGCGCGAACTGCCGGAACGCCGCGCGCAGCCCGAAGAACGTGCCGTGCACGTTGACCGCCATCACGCGGGCGAAGTCCTCCGTGGCGACCTCGGGCAGCGGCGCCAGCGTGCCGGCGATCCCGGCGTTGAGGTGGTGCAGGTCCAGCCGCCCGAAGCGCTCCACCGCGGCCGCGACGTAGCGGTCGACGTCCGCCTCCACGGCGACGTCGGCCTCGACCGCGAGCGCCTCGCCGGGCAGAGCGCCGGCGACGTCCGCGGCGCGGGCGCCGTCGACGTCCACCACGACGACGCGGGCGCCCGCGGCGCTCAGCCGCCGCGCGGTCGCCGACCCGATGCCGCCCGCCCCGCCGGTGACGACCGCGACCTTGCCGTTCATCCGCCGACCTTGGCCTCCACCCAGCGCGCGATCGGCTCGAGCGCCTCGACGTTGTTGGTCTCGAGCATCATCGCGTGGCCGTTGCCCTCGACGCCGGCCTCGTCGAGCTTGATGCTCTCGACGTCGCAGCCGCACGCGCGCAGGAAGTCGACCATGGCGTCGTGGTACGCGGCCAAGGGGGACGCGGGCGCCGAGACGTAGGCGATCGGGAACCCCGCGAGGTTGGGCAGCCGCCTGGGCTGGCCGCCAAGCTCCTCGGGGCTCGATGCGGGCGGGTCGTAGGTGATCGGCGCCTGTGTGAGCCCCCACTTGAGATCGAGACCCAGCGGCGGCATCTGCGCGAACGGCGGCCCGATCGCCTCGATCGCAACCAGCGCCTTGACCAGATCGGGCCGCGCGTCGGCGATAAGCCACGCCGCGGGTCCGCCGAGCGAGTGCGAGAACAGGACCGCCGGCCCGATGCGATCGAGCAGCTCGGCGCCGCGCGACTGGTCGAGCTCCTGCGACAGCCCGAGGTCGGCGGGCATCGGCCCGCTCGAGGTCACGATCGCCGCGAGCGCCGGGTCGTCGACGGGGTCGCCGCTCCCAGGCCATTGGGAGTGCACAGTCGGGCGGAAGATCTGCTCGCCGGCCTGGAACGGGAACGGCGCGCCCATCGGCCCGACGACGTCGGGGTGATACGACGAGCGCCCGTGGCACGGGCGGTCGACGACGTAGACCGCGTAGCCGCGATCGACGAGCAGGCGCGACCAGCCGGGCCTGCCGTCGTGGGTGCCCATCCAGTCCAGGCCCTGCCCGCCGCCGCCGTGTATGAGGACGATCGGGTAGGGCTGCGTCACCTCGGGCGGCGCCTCCCATTCGACGTACATGGGCGCGCGCACGACGGTCCCGAACGGCCCGTCGACGCGTTCGGCGCCGACCCAGAAGAACCCGCGCCGTGACGTGACCGGCTCGCCGAACGGCTCAAATGAGGGCACGAACCGCCTCCTCGTAGTCGTCGTCGGAGACCGGCTCCAGCCAGTCGGTCGGTCCGACGGAGATCGCCAGGTGCAGCAGGAAGGAGTCGGGCGCGCCGCCGTGCCAGTGGCGCTCGCCCGCCGGGATATGGGCGACGTCGCCGGGCTCGAGCACCGCGCCGTGGCCCTCGTCGGACCACAGCAGCCCGCGCCCGTGGGTGACGTGCAGGACCTGCGCGACGCCGTGGCGGTGCCAGTGCGTGCGCCCCGCGGGGCCGAAGAACACGCTGTTGACCATCAGGCCGTCGTCGATGAGGACCACGTCTCCCCACACCTCGCCGGTGAACGTCTCGGTGCGGTGCTCGGAGGGCTTGCCCTCGCGCCCGCGAACGATCTTCATGATGCCTCCCGGTGGTGGTCGTGGATGCGCACGCCGCCGGCGATGTCGCCGAGCGCGTCGACGACGCGGTTGGAGATCTGGTCGCCGTAGCCCAGCGCCGCGGCGAGATGGAACGCGGCCAGGCACGGCGGCCCGTTGAGGCTCGTCACGCCGAGCTGGCGCACGAGGTCGAGGTACAGCACGAGGTCCTTGGCCATCAGGTTCGAGGTCAGGCCGCCCTCGAGGTAGTCGCCCTCGACGATGTGCGGGAAGCGCTTCAGCGTGGCGAAGTTCACGCCGGTGCTCGTGTTGAGGACCTCGAGCAGCTGGCGCAGGTCGAGCCCGGCCTTGCGCGCGGCGACCATGACCTCGCTCGTCGCCGCCAGCGCGATGCCGTTGAGGAAGTTGTTCAGCAGCTTGGTCACGTGACCGGCGCCGCTGGGACCCATGTGGTGGACGTCGGCCGCGACGTGGTCGAGCAGCGGACGCACCGTGGCCAGCGCCTCGGGCGGCCCGCCGACCATGATCGTCAGCGTGCCGGCCTCGGCGCCCGCCGCGCCGCCGGAGATCCCCGCGTCGAGATAGGCGACGTCGAGCGAAGCCAGCCGCTCGCCGATCGTCACGGTCGAGTCCGGCGCGGCCGTGCTGAGGTCGACGACGATCTGCCCGGCGCGCAGGTGGGGCTCGAGCTCGTCCATCACCGCCTCGATCACGCGGCTGTCGGGCAGCGACATCAGCACGACGTCGGCCTCCGCGGCGAGCGCGGGCAACGACGCCGCGGGCGTCACGCCCGCAGCGGCGGCGCGCCCGGGGTCGGCGTCGTAGCCCGTGACGGCCTCGCCGCCGTCGACGAGCCGGCGCGCCATCCGCCCGCCCATGTTGCCCAGCCCGACGACGCCGACCTTCACGACCCGAGCTCCTCGAGCAGGATCGGCACGCCGACCGCGCAGGAGTGGATGCCGATCACGCTGACGAGCTCGATGACCTCCATGATCTCCTCCTTGGTGGCGCCGAGGTCGAGCGCGTTGCGGATGTGCTGGCGCAGCCCCGGCTCGTAGAGATGGGTGGCCGACACGTCGAACGCCGTGTAGATCAGCTCCTTGACCTTCGGCTCGAGGACGCCGCTCGTCCACGGGACCGACGAGAACTGCGTGTAGGCCTCGAAGAAGTCGGGGTCGAGCGCAAGGACGGCGTCCCAGAACGGGTGCCAGTAGCCGCGCTTGGCCGTGAACTCGGCCTGCAGCTCGCGCTGGCGGTCGCTGAGCTCGCGATCGAGCGGCTGGCCGGCGGCCTCGAGCTCCTCGACGAGGATCGGGACCCCGATGTTGCACGCGTGGATGCCCAGCGTGCTCGTCAGCTCGAGCACCTCCATGATCTCCTCGCGCGTCGCGCCGTGCTCGAGCGCGTTGCGGACGTGCTGGCGGATGCCGGGCACGAAGAGGTGCGTGGCCGCGGCGTCCATGGCGATGTAGACGAGCTCCTTGACCTTGGGCTCGAGCGTGCCCTTGCGCCACGGCACCGACGAGAAGCCGACGTACGCCTCGAAGAAGTCCGGGTCGAGCTCGAGCACGCCCTCCCACAGCGGCGTCCAGAAGCCGCGCGCCTCGATGAACGCCTCGCGCAGCTCGCGGCGGCGGTCGTCCATCAGCGGATCTCCACCGCGAAGTCCTCGACGCGGGGATAGCGGTCCATGACCGCGGGATCGTGGCCGGGGACGATGTGGCCGCCACCGGCCACCTCCCGCAGCTCGTCGTACGCCTCGTACATCTCGGCCAGGTTGGCGATGACCGCGAACGGCCGCTCGCGCTCGAGCTCGTCGTAGAAGTGGACGGCGTCGGAGGCGAGGACCACGCCGGCGCCGGTGCCGAACACGGCGAGCGCCATCTGCCCGGGCGAATGGCCGCCGAGGTGCATCGCGTGCACCCCGTCGGCGATCTCCTCGCCGCCGACGAGGCGCCGCACGCGGCCGTCGTCGACCGCCGCGCGGAGCAGGTCGAGGTCGGCCTCCTCGACGTGGTCGGCGAACTGGCCGCGCCGCCCCATCGGGCCAAGCCAGAAGTCGAGCTCGACGGCCGGGACGAGCAGCTCTGCGTCGGGGAAGCGGTCGAGGTTGCCCGTGTGGTCGTAGTGCAGGTGCGTGAGCATCACGCGCGAGACCGTGTCCGGGGTGACGCCGAGGCGCTCCATCGCCTCGGCCGGCTCGATGAGGCAGGTGCGCCCGCGTCGCGCGCCGACGGCCGGGTCGAAGCCGGTGTCGACGAGGATCGTCTCCGCGCCGCTGCGCACGATCCAGAAGTAGTAGTCCAGGCGCGCGGGGCCGTCGGGGTCGCCGTAGGCCGGCCAGCGGTAGTAGGCGTCGGCGAGCGTCGTCTCGAGCGTGCCATAGCGCGCGGCGATGACCGTCCAGTCCTCAGGCATCGTCGGCGACCACCACGCCGGCCCAGTCCTCGATGAGCTTGACGATCTCGGTGCAGTCGGCGCCGTCGCGCGATGTGGCGGCCGCCAGCGCCCACAGCTGCCCGACCGCACCGCCGAGGACCATCGGCACGCCCTGGCGTTGCGCCTCGGCCAGGCACAGCTGCACGTCCTTGTTCATGAGCTCCATGCGAAAGCCGGCGCCGAAGGTGCGCGGCAGCACGTGCCTGGGGAACTTGTCCGCGCTGGCCGTGTTGCGCCCGCTGCTCGTGTTGAGGACGTCGAGCAGCGTGCGCGCCGACAGGCCGCCGCGCACGCCGAGCGCCAGCGCCTCGGCGGTGATCGCGATCGCGCTGGCCGACAGCAGGTTGTTGAGCACCTTGGCGAGCTGGCCCTGGCCGGGCTCGGCCCCGACGAGCACGACGTTGCGCCCCAGCGCGTGCAGCAACGGCCCGACACGGTCGAAGACCTCCGTCTCGCCGGCCGCCATGATCGTCAGCGTCCCTGCCTCGGCGCCGGCGACGCCGCCGCTGACCGGCGCGTCCAGGCACGCGATGCCGGCCTCGCCGAGCAGTTCGCCGACCGCGGCCGCGACCACCGGGCCGGTCGTCGAGAGGTCGACGTAGGTGTCGATGGCCGCGCCGCCGCGCAGTTCGTGCGCGACGGAGCGCACGACGTCGGGCGTCGGCAGGCTGACGAGCACCGTCGCGGCGACGTCGGCCACCGCGGCGGCCGACTCGCAGGCGCGCGCCCCGCGCTCCGCGTGCGGCGCCATCGCCTCGGGGCGCGTGTCGAAGACCGCAGGCGCGTGCCCGGCGTCGAGCAGCCGCGACGTCATGTGCGCCCCCATCGCCCCCAGCCCGACGAACCCGACTGTCATCTCGTCCGACATTTGCCGCAGCCTATCTCGGCGCGAGCCCGGGCAAGTCCCAGCGCCGCCTCAGCCTTCTCGCAGCCTCGCGACCGACGCTCCTCGTCAAACCAAACGACAAGGAGCATCACGATGAAGCCCCGCATCCGCAGGCTCGCGGTGATCGTCGGCGCAACGGCGCTGGTCGGCGCCGCGGCCGGCTGTGGCGCCGCGAGCAGCAACAACGCGAGCAACACGAGCAACGCGAACAGCCAGGCGCCGGCCGCCGGCCAGCGCCCCGACCTCAGCGCCCTGGCGAGCAAGCTCGGCGTCTCGACGAGCGCGCTCGAGAAGGCCATGCAGTCGACGCGGCCCTCGAGCCAGTCGTCGTCGACCCGCCAGGACCCCACCGCCGCGCTGGCCAAGGCGCTCGGCATCTCCGAGGCCAAGGTCCGTGCGGCGATGCAGTCCCTCGGCCCGCCGTCGGGCTCGAGCCAGCCCGGCGCGCCGCCGAGCGCGAGCGCCACGACGACGTCCTAGCTCAGGCGATTCCCAGGCTCGGCTCGCACTGCTCCAAGCGCGCGTGCCGAGCCTGTTCGGACCATGACGACGACCAATTCCGCGGCGGCACCCGCCGCCCCCGCCCGATCCCGCCGTCCCGCGGCGTTCGATCCGCCCCGCGCCAGCGCGCGCACCCGCCGGCTGGCCCTACCGTTTCCCGAGCTCGGCGCCCTGCTCGTGCTCGCCGGCGTGCTGAACCTGTGGGCGCTCGACCGCAACGGCTGGGCGAACACCTACTACAGCGCCGCCGTCCGCTCGATGAGCTCGAGCTGGCACAACTTCCTCTACGGGTCGTTCGACCCCAGCGGCGTCATGACCGTCGACAAGCCGCCGCTGGCCCTGTGGGTGCAGGCGCTGTCGGTCAAGGTCTTCGGCTTCCATTCGCTGAGCATCCTCGTCCCGCAGGCGCTCATGGGCGCCGCGACGGTCGCCCTGGTCTACGACCTCACCCGCCGCCTGTGGGGACGGCCGGCCGGCTTCGTCGCCGGGCTCGTGCTCGCGCTGACGCCGATCACGGTCGCCATCTCGCGCCACAACAACCCTGACGCGCTGCTGGCCCTGTGCTGCGCGGGCGCCCTGTGGTGCCTCGTGCGCGCGCTGCAGGACGGGCGCACGCGCTGGCTCGTGCTGACGGGCGTCTGCGCCGGCCTGGGCTTCGAGACGAAGATGGGCGCCGCCCTGCTCGTCGTCCCCGCGCTCGCGGCGGCGTGGCTGTGGTTCGCCCCCCGCGGGCGCGTCGCCGCGCTGCGCCAGCTGCTGGCCGGCGGCGCGGCGATGGTCGTCGCCGGCGGCGCGTGGCCGCTGCTGATGGCGCTCACGCCGGCCTCGAGCCGCCCGTGGATCTCGGGCACCACCGACAACAGCATCCTCAGCCTGATCCTCGACTACAACGGCCTCGGGCGCCTCGACGGCCAGCTTGGCGGCCCCCAGATCATGGGCGGCGGCAACGGCGGCGGGCCGGGCGGGCCGGGTGGCGGGGGTGGTGGCGGCCTGTTCGGCGGGGCCAGCGGCCCGCTGCGCCTGCTCAACGAGGCGCTCGGCGGCCAGGCCGGCTGGCTGCTGGGCTTCGCCGTGGTCTCGCTCGTCGCGCTGGCGATCGCCACGCGGCTGCGCCGCAGCGACCCGCGCACCGGCTGGCTGATCGCCACCGGCGGCACCTTCCTGGTCACCGCGGCCGCGTTCAGCGAGGCCAAGGGGATCTTCCATCCCTACTACGTCGCGCAGCTCGCGCCGTTCACCGCCGCGCTCGTCGGCGCCGGGACGGCCTGGTTCCTCACGAGCCGCCGCAGCGCGGGGATCCTCGCCGCGGCCGCGGTGGTCGCCGGCGTGGTGACCGAGCTCGTCGTCCTGCACGACAACCCCGGCCAGCTCGCGTGGCTGCCCGCGGTGCTCGTCGGCTTGGGCGCCGTGGCGGCCGTGGCGCTCGTCGCGGTGCGATCGCCGAAGGTGCGCGCGGCCGTCGTCGCGGCCGCCCTCGGGCTGCTGCTGCTCGCGCCCGCGAGCTGGGCCGTCCAGACCCTCGGCCACTCCACCAACGGCACGTTCCCGGCCGGCGGGCCGGCGTCGGCCGGCATGGACGGCGGCCCGGGCGGTCGCGGCGGCCCCGGGGGCGGCGGCTTCGGCCCCGGCGCCGCGGGCGGCGGCGGCCAGCTCGGCGCCCCGCCGACGGGCGCCCCGGGCGGCACCGCCGCCGGCGGCATGGGCGGCGGCGGCCCGTTCGGCGGCGACAACGCCGGCCTGACCGCGGCGCTCGCCTACGTGCGCCAGCACGGCGGCGGCACGATCGCCGTGTCCAGCCAGCAGGGCGCGTCCGCCACGATCATCGCGTCGGGGTCCGACGTCGCCGGCATCGGCGGCTTCTCCGGCCGCGAGAGCGAGGTCGACGCCAAGTGGCTGGCCGAGATGGTCCGCAGCGGGCGCATCCGCTGGGTGCTGGCCAGCGACAGCGGCGGCTTCGGCGGCAACGACGGGCGCGTCGGCAGCTCGAAGGTCATGGCCGCGGTGGAGCAGGTCGGCAAGAAGGTGACCGTGTCGGCCGGGTCGTCGACGATCACGCTCTACGACCTCAGCGGGAAGGCCGACGCGCTGGCCGCGCTGGGCTGATGCGCCGTCGCTCGTCAGTCCGCGGTCGGCCCGGCCCCGTCCTGCGGCTCGCCGGCGTCGTCGACACGCCCGCGCACGGCGTCGAAGCGCGCCCGCACCAAGGCGACCGCCTCGTCCCACTCGCGACGGATCTCGTCGTCCTTGGGGCGCTCGCCGCTGCGCACGCGGCTCAGCTCGTCGGAGACCTCGCGCCCCAGGGCAGCCGCGGCGACGAGGATCACCATGGCGCAGAACAGCGTCGAGATCATCGCGAAGACGGCGCCGATCGCGCCGTAGCGGTCGGCGTAGGAGCTGAAGAGGTGCGGCACGTAGACGGTCGCGCCCACCGAGTAGATCGTTCCGAGGACCGCGCCGACGACACCGAAGGGCACCAGGTCGCGCCAGGCGATCCGCTCCGCGCTCAGCGTCACGCCGCTCCAGACGTAGAAGGCGGCGCTGATCGGCGCCACGACGAGCGCGGCGACGAGCTCGAGCTTCCCGCGCCCGAGGAGCGCATGCACGACGCCCGTGAGGCCCAGGAAGACAATGACAGCGGCGATGAAGCGCAGCCCGTTGAGCGTGTTGCGCACGCTGAGCGGCGGCAGCTCCCAGGTCTGCTCGAAGAGGCGCTGCATCGCGCGCGTGAAGCTCAGCACGGTGATGAGCAGCAGCAGGGTGCCGAGGATCCCGACGCTCGTGCTCTGTCCTTCGGCAGGCGAGAAGATCGCGTGCACCGCGTCAGCGCCGGCGCCGGACAGCTCGTAGCGGTCGATGATCCGGTCCGCGACGTCCTTGCCGCCCAGGCGCGTGAAGATCGCGCCGGTCACGATCGCCAGCGGCACGATGGCCGTCAGTGCGCTGGACGCCAGCGCGACCGCGCGATCGAACCCGGCGATCTTCTGGAAACGGGTCACCACGCGCAGCGCGAAGACCGGCCGCAGCCAGAACGTCAGCGTGCGGAAGATGCGCCCGCGGTCGGCCCACGTCCGGGGCGCGGCGCGGCGGTTGGGGGCGGAGCCATGGTCGTGAGGGCGTCGCAGAACCCCGAGCCTCGCCGCGCAGGCGCGCGAGCGCAAGGATGCCCACGCGCACGAGCGGGTCGAGCGACCACGACCACCGGGCTCGACGGGCAGGACGCGCACACCCGCCGTCGAACTCAGGCGCATGTCGGCCGAGGCCCCGGCGCGTCCCGATGCCGGCACCGCCATCGCTCAGTGGAGTGCCAAGGCGCTGGTGATCGCCGCCGGGGTGCTCCTGGTCGGTGGCGCCATTTGGTACGCGCGCGCTGCGACCGTCCCGCTCATCGTCGCGGGCCTGGTGAGCACCCAGCTGCTGCCGCTGGTGGCCTGGGCCACGTCGCGCGGTGTCAGGCGCGGCCTGGCGATCGCGGCGAGCCTCATCGGCGTGCTCGCCGTCGTCGCAGGCCTGGCCTGGGTCTTCTCCGACGCACTGTTCGGCAACCTCGGCGGCGTCGGCCAGGACGTCGGCAAGGGCGCGGACAAGATCGTGACGTGGCTGCGCGACAACGACGACTGGGTCGAGCAGCACGAGGACGCCATTCGCAGCTTCCTCAAGGGGATCCTGCCCGCGGCCAAGGAGGCCGCCGGCGGCGTGCTGACCGGTGTGCTCGGCGGCCTGTCGTTCGCCGCCCAGCTGGTCAGTGGGCTGCTGCTGATGCTGACCTTCCTGCTCTACCTGCTGACCGGCGGCGACGCGGTCTGGCGGTGGATCACCGCGCGCTTCCGTCCCGACCGGCGCGACCGGGTGGACGCCGTGGGGATCGCGGCGTGGAACACGGCGAGCGGCTACATCCGCGGAATCGCGCTCGTGGCGTTCATCGACACCGTGGTGATCAGCCTCGGCATGGCGGTGATCGGGACGCCGCACCTCGGGACGCTGGCACTGCTGTCGTTCGTCTGTCTCTTCATCCCGATCCTCGGCGCGTGGGTCTCGGGAACCGTCATCGTCCTCGTGACGCTCGCCGCCCATGGAAGCGGCGCGGCGATCGCGATGGCCGCGGTCATCCTCGTCGCCCAGCAGCTCGACAGCATGTTCGTCACGCCGCTCGTCTACCAACAGACGGTTAGCCTGCACCCGATCGTGACGCTCACGTCGGTCATCGTCGGGAGCCAGCTGCTGGGCATCGTTGGGGCGTTCCTGGCCGTTCCGATGGTCGCCGTCGGGTGGTCCGTCTACCGGGCGCTCGAGCAGCCCGCAGCCGCCGAGGCGGCCGCCAGTCCTTCGCCCGAGCCTGGGTGACACGCCGCGTCGGGCGCGGCTAGGCGTACACGCCGTTCAGCCACGCCTGCCACGCCGCCTGCGTCGCGTCCTTGTCGACGCCGTCGGCGAAGGCGTGGATCTGCATGCCGACCGGCATGCCGAACGCGTTGCGCCCGTAGAAGCGGTACAGCGAGTCGGCCGTGCGGATCCCGAGGAAGTTGGGGTGTACGTAGTCGACCACGCCGTCGAGCGCCTCGACGCCCTGGGGCTCCAGCCGCACGGCGTCGCCCGCGGCGACGCCGTCGCCGAGCCCGAGCGCGGCGCGCAGCGCCTCGAACGCGCCGGGCTGCGCCGATGAGGCCGGCGCGTTGATGCCGCCGGGCACCTCGCCGACGTACGTCGCGGCGCGGCCCTTGAAGTGCTCGAGGTACTGCCCGAGCGTGTGCAGGTAGAAGTCGGTGTGCTGGTTGGCGGCGTCGTACTGGTTGTCCCAGTCGTCGGTGATGATCCCGCTGTGCGCGTAGCGCAGGACCGTCGTGGCGCCCTGGCGCCCCTCGATGACGAACTCCAGGGCGTTGAAGAAGCCGTCCTTGCCCTCGTAGCGCACGGCGAAGTGGTTCGGCGGGTCCCAGGCCGTGACGGTCGAGCCGTCGGGGGCCTTGCCGCCGACGCGGGGCTCGGGATCGCCGCCCGACGGGAACAGCCACGCGGCCGTGCCGGCGCCGGTTGCGACCGCGTCCCAGACCTCGTCGGGGGTTGCCGGCAGCTCCACCTCGCGGCGGATCTCGAACTCGCGGGACATCGTCACTGCTCCTTTGTCGTTGGTTCGTCGTCGGTCCGGCGGGTGATGCTCGGGTGGACGGCGACGATCAGGCGGTGCTTGCGCCCGCCCTTGGCCGTCTCGTCGTGGTACTTGCCGACCAGGCCGGTGACCGCGTCGGCGAGCTCCGCCGCGAAGGCGGCCCGGTCGGCGGCCGACGCGAAGCGGACCTCGCTGTCGATGGCGAAGGTGGCCAGCGGCTTGCGGGCCGCGGTCGCGCGCGTGATGAGCTCGCCCACCTCGCGCACCAGCCTGGCGGCGAGCGCCAGCAGCCAGCGCGCGGACAGCTGATCGGGCGCGCGCCCGGGATCGGGCGCGACGTCGGCCAGCGCGGCCGGCGAGATCACGAACGACGCGGCGGTCGCCCGCAGCACGCGCTCGGTGCAGTTGCCCTTCCTGCGCTCCTCGACGAGCTCGACCAGCCCGTGGCGCTCGAGCGCGCGCAGGTGGTAGTTGGCCTGCTGGCGCGAGAGGCCGGCGCGCGCGGCCAGCGTGGTCGCCGAGCCCGGCTCGGCGAGCGCGGACAGCAGCCGCGCCCGCACCGGGTCGAGCGACGCCTCGGCGGCGGCCGCATCCTCGATCACTGCCACGTCGAGCATGGCGGCGAGGATGCCACCGAAAAGATTATTTGTCAAGACAGCGATTGCTGTCGGTCGAGACTCAGCGATAGCCGCTGTCGTCGGCGGGCAGCCCCGCCTCGCGCACCTCCACGATGTAGCGCCACGCGTCGGGCCGCGTGCCGTCGAGGTCGGTGAAGCCGTAGACCTGGGCGAGCTGGCCGCTCGACAGCGACTGCCCGTTCCAGCGCGCGACGTCGGGGTCGGCGGCAAGCGCCGCCACCGCGCGTCCCACGTAGCGCGGCGACTCCGAGATGCAGAAGTGCGGGATCCGCTCCGTCGCCTCGCGCCATGTCGCCTCGGTGACGCCGAACGCGTCGAGCATCCCCTCCGAGCGCAGCCACCCCGGCGTCAGGGCGACCGCAGTCGCGCCACGCGGCCCCAGCTCCTGCGCCTGCGCCCACGCCATGCGGATGACCGCCGCCTTGGCCAGGTCGTAGAACGTCGACACGCGGTAGCGCGTGGCGTTGTACTCGGCGGTCCCGTCCGTCATCTCGACGAGCAGGCCGCCCGGGCGCTCGAGCAGCAGCGGCAGCGCGTGGTGGCTCGTGATCAGGTGCGTGTCGATCGCCAGGCGCAGCAGCCGCAGCCCGCGGTCGAGGTCGTGCTCCCAGACCGTCGCGTCCCACTCGAAGAGGTGCTCGGCGCCCCAGATGTCGTTGACGAGCACGTCGAGCCGCCCCTGCTCGGCCCTGATCCGCTCCACGAGGGCGCGCACCTGCGCCGGATCGAGGTGATCCACCTGGACCGCGATGCCGCGGCCGCCGGCGGCGTCGACCAGCGCGGCGGTCTCCTCGATCGTCTCCGGCCGGTCGACCTCCGAGCGCTGCCCGCGCACGCTGCGCCCGGTCGTGTACACCGTCGCCCCGGCTTCGCCGAGCGCCACCGCGATGCCGCGCCCGGCGCCGCGCGTCGCGCCAGAGACGAGCGCGACCTTCCCCTCGAGTGCTCCTGTCACGCCCCCGTGTTAGCAGGACGGGCGCTCAGCGGCTCCCGGCGGGCGCGGCGCGCCGCCGCGAAGACCCAGGTGCGCAGCGCGACGTAGCGCGTGACCGTGGCCGCCGCGCTCGCGACGAGCAGGACCGCGAGCTCCACCGCGCGCGGCGGGGAGGCATCGACGCCGTGCAGCGTCGCCAGCGCGAGGCTCGTCAGCCCGAGGGTGAGAGCGTAGACGAGCGCGCCGCGGGCGTGGTGGCGCGCCAGGCCGGCGCGCCCGCGCACGCCGAAGGTCAGCCTGCGGTTCGCGGCGGTGTTGGCCACGGCGGTGATCGCCAGCGCGGCGGCGTTGGCGCCGGCCGCCCCCAGCGGCCCGTGCAGCGCCAGGTACAGCAGCGCGTAGGCGATCGTGCTCAGCACGCCGACGGCCATGAAGCGCAGCACGGGCCCGGCCATCGCCAGGCGCGCCACGCCGCGCAGGTCGTCGATCGCCGTGCGCACGATGTCCACGCGCGAGTCGGGGTCGTCGATCCAGTCGACGGGGACCTCGTGGATGCGCAGCCCGCGGCGCTGGGCGAGCACGAGCAGCTCGGTGTCGAAGAACCAGCCGTCGTCGCGCACGTCGTGCAGCAGGCGCTTGGCGGCGGCGCTCGTCATCGCCTTGAAGCCGCACTGCGCATCGCTGAAGCGGGCGCGCAGGACCGTGTGCAGGAGGCGGTTGTAGGAGCGCGATATGAGCTCGCGCTTGGGCCCGCGCACGACGCGCGCGCCGCGCGCCAGGCGGCTGCCGATGGCCACGTCGCTGTGGCCCGACAGCAGCGGCGCGACGAGCGGCAGCAGTCCGCGCAGGTCGGTCGACAGGTCGACGTCCATGTAGCAGACGACCCGCGCGTCGCTGCGCAGCCACGCCTCGCGCAGCGCGCGGCCGCGGCCCTTGCGCTCCAGGCGCAGGACCTCGACGCCGGCCAGCTCGCCGGCGAGCGCCGCGGCGATCGCGGGCGTCGCGTCCGTGCTGGCGTTGTCGACGACGACGATCCGCCAGCTGAACGGGAACTCGGCGCCGAGGTAGCGGTGCAGGCTGCGGATGCTGCGCTCCAGCCCGCCCTGCTCGTTGTAGACGGGGACGACGACCTCGACGGTCGGCGCCCCCGACGTCGCACGTCCGTTGCGATGTGCCCGCTCCAGGAGCGTCTGCTCGGTCATGAGCCGAGCATCGACCCACGCGGTCAAGGAGCGGTGAGAGGACCCTGAGAGACCGCTGGGAGCGTGACGACGAAGCTCGCGCCGCCGCCGGGGGCGTTGCTCGCGCGCACCCGCCCGCCGTGGGCGTCGACGATGGCGGCGACGATCGCCAGCCCCAGGCCGGCGCCGCCCTTGCCGCGCACGCGCCCGCCCTCCGAGCGCCAGAAGCGCTCGAACAGCGCCTCGTGATCGCCGGTCGGCAGGCCTGGGCCGTGGTCGCGGATCTCCAGGCGCGCCTCGCCGTCGACGCGGTCGAGCGTCACCTCGATCGGCGTGCCGTCGGGCGTGTGGACGAACGCGTTGCGCAGCAGGTTGCCGAGCACCTGGCGCAGCTGGTCGCCGTCGCCGACGACCTTGGCGCGGCCGTCGACGCGCGTCGTGATCTTGCGGCTGGGCGCCGTCGCGCGGCCGTCGTCGACCGCGTCGCGCACGACGGCGGAGAGGTCGACCTCGGCGTACGGAGCGTCGGCCACCTCGTCCAGGCGCGCGAGCATGAGCAGGTCCTCGACGAGCACGCCCATCCGCGCGGCCTCGTCCTCGATGCGGCGCATCGCCTTCTCGACGTCGGCCGGCTCGCGCGCTGCGCCCATGCGGAACAGCTCGGCGTAGCCGCGGATCGAGGCCAGCGGCGTGCGCAGCTCGTGCGAGGCGTCGGCGATGAAGCGCCGCAGGCGATCCTCGCTGGCCTCGCGCTCGCCGAAGGCCTGCTCGAGGCGGTCGAGCATCGCGTTCAGGGCGATGCCAAGGCGGCCGACCTCCGAGCGCGGATCGGTGTCCTCCACGCGGTGCGACAGGTCGCCGGCGGCGATCGCGCCCGCGGTGTGGCCCATGCGGTCCAGCGGCAGCAGCCCGACGCGCACGACGATCCAGGAGACGATGCCCAGGAGCGCCAGGACGGCGCCGATCACGAGCGCCTCGACGATGAGCAGCCGTTCGAGGTTGTCGTCGGTCGCACGCAGCGGGATCGCGGCCACGTTGATGCTCGCGTCGTTGGGATCGTGCTGCGCGAGCGCGCGATAGCGCGTTCCCGCACCCGTCTGACCGTCGACGGTGATGACGCGCCCGAGGGGCATGTCGGCCGGCAGCGCAGGCTTGGCGGTGACGGTCTGCCCGAGCGTCTCGATCGGCTCGCCCTTGACGCGGCCGTCGGGGTAGCGCTTCTGGATGTAGCTCCCCGGCGGCAGGCCGAACGCGCCCGGCGGCGGCTTGCGATACCCGGGGCCGTCATCGTTCTCGCCGCCGCCCGGGTCCTCGAGCGAGCGGCCGGCGGGCACGATGCCGTCGCGCAGCTGCTGGTCGATCTTGTCGTAGAGGAACGACCGCTGCTCGACGTAGGTGACCGCGCCGACGAGCAGCAGGCCGCCGGCGGCGAGCGCGAGCACCGCCACCAGCAGCCGCGCTCGCAGCGATGCCATCATGCGCGTGGCTGGCGCAGCGCGTAGCCCACGCCGCGCACCGTGTGGATCAGCGGCGGGCCGTGGGCGTCGAGCTTCTTGCGCAGGTAGCTGATGTAGGTCTCCAGGACGCGCGCGTCGCCGCCGAAGTCGTACTCCCAGACGTGCTCGAGCAGCTGGGCGCGCGTCAGCACGCGGCGCGGGTTGAGCATGAGGTAGCGCAGCAGGCGGTACTCGGTCGCCGTCAGGTCGACGATCTCGTTCGCGCGGCGGACCTCGTGGGCGTCCTCGTCGAGCTCGAGGTCCTCGAAGACCAGGCGGCTGGACTCCGGCTCGGCCAGGCCCCGGCGGCGCAGGATCGAGCGGATCCGCGCGACGAGCTCCTCGAGGCTGAAGGGCTTGGTGACGTAGTCGTCGCCGCCGAGCGTGAGCCCGCGGATCTTGTCCTCGGTGGCGTCGCGCGCGGTCAGGTAGATGATCGGCACGCGCGCGTGCTGGGCGCCGAGCCGCTGGGCGACGTCGAAGCCCTCCATGTCGGGCAGCATCACGTCGAGCACGATGATGTCGGGTGCGAACGCCCCGACGGCGGCGATCGCCTCGGCTCCCGTGCCCGCCGACTCCACCGAGAAGCCCTGGAACTTCAGGGCCATCGTCACCACGTCGACGATGTTCGGCTCGTCGTCGACGACGAGCACGCGATGTCCGTTGGCGGCGCCGCTCATGGCCACAGTATCGGAGCGTAAGCTGGGAGCCACCTGAGAACGGCCTGTGCTCGCCCTGGGGCCGATCTGGACCGCATGGCGACTGCGCTTGGACCGTTGGGCCAAAGAAACGTCGCCGGCCCCGCGCATAGCTTCGCCGGTAACGCGCGCAAGGAGAGGAGCCGAAGGTGTCCCTGATCAACGAGCCGCGACCGACGTTGCTCGGCCCACCGCTCGCGATGCCCGTGTCCGCCGATGCGGCGCCCACGCCGGAGAGCGTCGTCGAGTTCGCCCGCGAGCACGACGTCGCCCTCGTGGACCTGAAGTTCACCGACGTTCCGGGGACCTGGCAGCACTTCGCGGTCGCCGCGCGCGAGCTGAGCGAGGGCCTGCTGACCGAGGGCGCGGGCTTCGACGGCTCCTCGATCCGCGGCTTCCAGGAGATCAACGAGTCCGACATGCTCCTGTTGCCCGACCCGGCCACCGCGCTCATCGACCCGTTCCACGAGTTCCCGACGCTGTCGCTCGTCTGCGACGTGCGCGACCCGATCACGGGCGAGTCCTACAGCCGCGACCCGCGCTACGTGGCCCGCAAGGCCGAGGCGTACCTGGCGTCGACCGGCATCGCCGACACCGCCTACTTCGGCCCCGAGGCCGAGTTCTACATCTTCGAGCACGTCGCCTACGGCCAGGCGGCCAACCGCGGCTTCTACGAGGTCGACTCGCCCGAGGGCTTCTGGAACGCGGGCCTGGGCTTCGGGCGCAACGGCGAGGGCCAGCTGCCCAACCTCGGCTACACCAACCGCTCCCAGCAGGGCTACTTCCCGGCCCCGCCGCTGGATACGCTGGCCGACCTGCGCGGGCGCATGGCGCTGACGCTCGAGCGCCTGGGCGTCGAGGTCGAGGTCCACCACCACGAGGTCGGCGGCCCCGGCCAGGCCGAGATCGACCTGAAGTTCCAGCCGCTGCTGCGCATGGCCGACACGATGCAGATGTACAAGTACGTCGCGCGCAACGTCGCCCGCCAGGCCGGCAAGGTCGCGACCTTCATGCCCAAGCCGATCTTCGAGGAGAACGGCTCGGGCATGCACACGCACATGTCGCTGTGGAAGGGCGGCGAGACGATCATGTTCGACCCCGACGGCTACGCGCTGCTGTCGGACACCGCGCGCCACTACGTCGGCGGCCTGCTCGCCCACGCACCGGCGCTGCTGGCCTTCTGCGCGCCGACGACGAACTCCTACAAGCGCCTGGTCCCCGGCTACGAGGCGCCGGTGAGCCTCCTGTACTCCAAGCGCAACCGCTCGGCCGCCGTGCGCGTCCCGGTCTACTTCACGAGCCCGAAGGCAAAGCGCGTCGAGTTCCGCTCGCCGGACCCCAGCGCCAACCCCTACCTGGCCTTCGCGGCGCTGCTCATGGCGGGGCTCGACGGCGTCCAGCGCGGCCTGGAGCCGCCCGACCCGGTCGACGAGAACCTCTACGAGCTGCCCGCCGATCGCCAGGCGCAGATCACCCAGGTCCCGACGTCGCTGGACCGCGTCCTCGAAGCCCTCGAGGAGGATCACGAGTTCCTGCTCGCCGGCGACGTCTTCACGCCCGACCTCATCGAGGCCTACCTCGAGCACAAGCGCGGAGAGGTCGACGAGGTGCGGCTGCGGCCGCACCCGTGGGAGTTCGCGCTGTACCTCGACGCCTGAGCGATACGGAAAACCCCCGATGCAGCGCGCCACGCCGAGGCGGACCATCGGAGCATGCCTAAGGACAGGGCCCGCATCGTCATCGCCGGCGGCGGCGTCGCCGGACTGGAAGCGTGCCTGGCACTGCGCTCGTTCCTCGACGAGGACCAGCTCGCCATCGACCTGCTGTGTCCCGAGCGGCGCTTCGAGTACCGCCCACTGGCCGTGCTCGAGCCGTTCGACGGCGAGCCGGCATGGAGCATGGAGCTCGATGCCTTCGCGGCCGACCAGGGCGTCCGCCTGATCCACGACAGCCTGCGTGCCATCGATCCCGCGCGGCGCGTGGCGGTGCCGCTGTCCGGCGAGCTGCTCGGCTACGACGCCGTGCTGGTCTGCGTCGGCGCGCGCCCCGTCCGCGCCATCCCGGGTGCGATCACCTTCCGCGGCGGGCGCGACGCCGACGCGGTCCGCGCAGCGCTGGCGGCCGTCGGGCCGGGCGAGCACGCCACGATCGCCTTCGCGGCGCCGCTCGGCGCGTTCTGGACGCTGCCGCTGTACGAGCTCGCGATCCTCGGCGCTGCGCGGCTGCGCGAGCACACGGCAAACGCGCGCGTCGTGCTCGCCGTCCCCGAGCCCGCGCCGCTGCACGCCTTCGGCCCGCGCGCCAGCGCCGCCGTGAGCGACCTCCTGGACGCCCACGGCGTCGAGTTCCGCGGCGGCGTGCGCCCAATCGCCGCCGACGCAGGAGAGCTCGAGCTCGACGACGGCGAGCGCATCCGGACCGACGCGGTGATCGCCCTGCCCGCCCTGCGCGGGCGACCGGTCACCGGCCTGCCGCAGGACGCACAGGGCTTCGTCGCCGTCGACGAGCACGGCCGCGTCGACGGGCTCGACGACGTCTACGCGGCGGGCGACATGACGACCTTCCCGGTCAAGCAGGGCGGCGTGGCCACCCAGCAGGCCGACGCCGCGGCCGAGGCGATGCTCGCCGGCATCGGCATCCCGATCGTGGCGCGGCCCTTCGAAGGGATCCTGCGCGGCGTGCTCTACACCGACCACGAGCCGACCTACCTGCGCTCCGGGGGCGGGGCGCCGCGCAGCTGGTCGATGTGGTGGCCGCCGAGCAAGATCGCCGGCCGCCACCTCGCGCCCTACCTGGCCGTCCGCGCCGGAGCGCCGCGGGCTCCCGAGGTCCGCCCCGAGGTCGGCGTGGTGCCGGTGAGCATCGACGTTCGCGCGGTGGCCAGCGCCCTGACGGGTGACGTGCCACCTGGCTGATCCGATATGAGAAGGTGCCGTCCATGGCGGATGACGGCGCCAAGCCGATCACGATCGTCCTGGCCGACGATCACGCGGTCGTGCGCTCGGGACTGCGCATGGTGCTCGAACGCGAGGGCGGCTTCGAGGTCGTCTCGGAGGCCGGCGACGCCGACAGCGCGCTGCGGACGGTCCTCGGCCACAAGCCGACCGTGCTCGTCCTCGACCTGAACATGCCTGGCGAGCTCACTTCGCTCGAGGCGATCCCGCGGGTGCAGGAGGTGTCGCCGGCAACGCGCGTGGTCGTCCTCACGATGCAGGAGGACCCGGAGTTCGCGCGCCGCGCCCTGCGCGCAGGCGCAGCGGGGTACGTGCTCAAGGAGGCCGCCGACGACGAGCTCGTCGACGCCGTGCGCCGTGTGGCCGAAGGCGCCACCTACCTCAACCCGCGGCTCGGCGCGATGCTGGCCGCCGCGCCGCCCGAGCCGTCCGGCCCGCCCGACGATCTCACCGAGCGCGAGGTCGAGGTGCTGCGACTGATCGCGCTCGGCCACACCAACGCCGAGATCGCCCAGGAGCTCTACCTGTCCGTGCGCACCGTCGAGTCCCATCGCGCACACATCCAGCAGAAGCTCGGGCGCTCGACGCGCGCCGAGCTCGTCCGCTACGCGCTCGACCACGGGCTCGTCGGCCCCGAGTAGCGCGGCTAGCGCACGGGCAGCCGGGCCGAGACGACCGTGCCCTCGCTCTCCCGCGGCTCGACGCGCAGCTCGCCGCCGGCAAGCTCGACGCGCTCGCGCATGCCCGTCAGCCCGAAGCCGCCCGTCGATGCCTGCGGGTCGAAGCCGGTGCCGTCGTCGATGACCGAGAGCCGCAGCTCGTGGTCCACGCAGCGCACGCTGAGCGAGACGCTGTGGGCGCGCGCGTGCTTGCCGATGTTCGTCAGGGCCTCCTGGACGATCCGATAGACCGTCGTCTCGAGCTCGGGCGCCAGGCGCTCGTCGCTGGCGATGTCGATCTCCGCGTCGATCTCCAGGCCGGTGGTGGTCGCCGTGCGCTGCACGAGCGAGGCCAGCGCGGGCTCCAGGCCGAGATGGTCCAGGGCGGCGGGCCGCAGCTCGGCGATGAGGCCGCGCAGCGCCTCGATGTCGCCGGTGAGGTGCTCGACCGCGTCGCGCATGACTTCGCGCACGGCCTGCAGGTCGTCGAGCCGGCCGGCGCTGGACAGCAGCACCTTCACACCGCCCATCGCCTGCAGCGTCTCGTCGTGGAGCTCGCGCGCCCAGCGCCGGCGCTCGGCCTCGGCTGCCTCCAGCGAGCGGCGCAACCGGTCAGCCTCGACGGTCTTGGCGGTGGCCACCGCGGTTGCCGCCTGCGCGGCGAACGCCTCGAGCAGCTGCTCGTCGTCGCGCGTGAACGCGCCGTCGCCGTCGAGGCGGTCGAAGGCGGCGAGCACGCCGAGGCCTGTCCCGCGGTAGACGAGCGGAACGAGCAGGGCGGATGCGGCCTCCTCGACCCCGAGCTTCTCCGGGGGGACGCGCAGCTCGGAGACGTCGGCGATCCGCCGCGAGTAGCCGGACGCGAGCACCTCGCCGGCGGTCGAAGCGGCGACGGGGACGCGGACGTCCTCGGTGATGTTGACGTGACCGGCACCGGCGGCGACGACGAGCTCGTCGCCCTGGCGCAGGAGGATGAGGACGTCATGGGCCTCGACGAGCGCGCGGCCGCGCTTGACGACGAGCTCGAGGACACGCTCGAGCTCGGTCTCACCGCCGATCGCGCGCGCGATCGCGGCGGTGGCTTGCAGCCCGCGCACCGCGCGCTCGAGCTCGTCGCGGCGCGCGGCCACGTCGCGGTACAGGCGGGCGTTCTCGATCGCGATGGCCGCCCAGTCGGCCAGGACGATCGTCGCCTCCTCGTCCTCCGTGGTGAACGCGCCGCCGCCGGCCTTCTCGGTCAGGTACAGGTTGCCCCAGGCCCGCCCGCGGATGAGGATCGGCACGCCGAGGAAGCTCCGCATCGGCGGGTGCCCCGGCGGAAAGCCGTAGGAGCGCGGATGGTCGCCCACGTCGTCCAGGCGCAGCGGCCGCGGATCGTCGATGAGCACGCCGAGGATCCCCCGGCCGCGCGGCAGGTCGCCAATAGCGCGATGGGTGACATCGTCGACGCCGCGGGTCAGGAAGCGCGCCAGCTCGCGACGGCGGTCGTCGAGGATCCCCAACGCCGCGTAGCGTGCCCCGGTCAGGTCGGCGGCGGTCTCCAGCACGCGATCGAGCACGACGTCGAGATCGAGCTCCGAGAGCAGGTTGCGGCCGACGTCGATGAGGCGCGCCAGCCGATGCTGGTCCAGGCTGTCGGTGAACGACATCGCTGAGGCGCAGCCTAGCGCTGAGCGGGCGCAGCCTAGCGCTGAGCGGCTTGCGCATTGAGCGCAGTCGCGGCCGCGCCGACGACGAGCACCGGGCCCGTCGCCTGGCACAGCGCCTCGCCCCCGGGGCTCGCGCCGACGACCAGCAGGTCCCGCGCCGGGGCGAACTCGCGCACGAAGCGATGCCCGTACGGAGCGATGACCACGGCGCACGGCGCGCGCTTGATGAGCATGTGGCCGTCGGGTCCGCGGCCGACGTGCTCGCCGACGACGATCGCCTCGGCCCGTTCGCGGCCGGCGATCGCGACGACCGCTTCGACCAGCGGCAGGCCGGACACGGGCAGGTAGTGCACCCGCGGATCGGGCCCGAGCGTGGCGTACACCTCGTCGCCGGCGTCACGCAGGCGGTCGCCGCGGCGCGCGCCGCCGGCCGTGTCGCCTGCGAGCAGCGTCGACGTCGTCGGCAGGAGATCGGCGACGACGAGCGTGCCGCGGGCATCGACCAGCTGAGCACCGAGCACGAGCGCGTCGCGACGACCTGACCGACTGTCGATGGCAACGAGCACACTGGCGAACATCTCACGAAGGTAGGGCCGTGCCGCTCGACCGCCATCCGTGCCGACGTGTCGATGCGACTGTGGCAAAGCCGCAGCGATCCCGCGCCCGACCACCGATGGCGGGCGCCTGGCGGCTGTCGACCATGCATGCATGCCCCGCATCGTCATCGCCGGGGGCGGAGTCGCCGCTCTCGAAGCCTGCCTGACCCTGCGCGAGCACCTGGACGCCGAAGCGCTCGACATCACGCTGCTGACGCCGGCCACGCGCTTCGAGTACCGCCCGCTCGCCGTGCTCGAGCCCTTCGCGGGCATCTCGCGCTGGAGCCTCGCGCTCGATCGCTTCGCGACCGACCAGCAGGTCGAGCTCGTCAACGACGCGCTTGGCGCCGTCGGGCCGCGCGCGCGTATTGCCGTCAGCGGGTCAGGCGCCGAGCTCGCGTACGACCTGCTGCTCATCGCCACCGGCGGCCACGCGGCCGATGCGATCCACGGCGCGCTGACCTTCCGCGGCCCCGCCGAGGGCCAGCTCCTCCGCGCGATGCTCGACGACCCGCCGGCCAGCATCGTCTTCGCCGCCCCGGCCGGCGCGAGCTGGCCGCTGCCGCTCTACGAGCTGGCCTGCCTGGTCGGCGCCGAGCTTCGTGAGCGCGGTGCGACCACCGCGCTGACCGTGGTCACGCCCGAGACCGCGCCCCTGGCGCTGTTCGGGGCGCGCGCGAACGAGTTCATCGGCCGCGAGCTCGCGCGTCACGCGATCGCCCTCGTCACCGGCGCCGACCCCGTCGCCGTCCGCGACGGCGGGCTTGAGCTGCGCGACGGGCGCCACATCCCGGCCGAGCGTGTCGTCGCGCTGCCGCGCGTGCTCGGGCGGCGGATCGAGGGCGTCCCGCGCGACGCGGACGACTTCGTCGTCGTCGACGCGCACTGCCGCGTGACCGAGCTGCCGCACGTGTACGCGGCGGGCGACGTCACCAACCTGCCGTTCAAGCACGGCGGGTTCGCCGCCCAGCAGGCGGACGTGGCCGCCGACGCGATGCTCGCCGAGCTGGGCGAACCGATCGTGGCGCGGCCGCTGGATCCGGTGCTCGAGGCGGTGCTCTTCACCGACGACGAGACCAGCTCGGAGTGGCCGCCGACGAAGATCGCCGCCCGCCGGCTGACGCCGTACCTCGCTCGCGTGATGACCGCAGGCGCCGCTCGGCAAGTTACGGATGGCGCCGGGCAGCGGTCGTCCTAGCCTCGCTCATATGTCGAGGATCGTCATCGCCGGAGGCGGCATCGCCGGGCTCGAAGCGCTGGTCGCGCTGCGCCGCCACCTGGGCCCGGAGCCGACGATCGAGCTGCTGGAGGCCAACGCCGAGCTGGTCGAGCGGCCGATGTCGGTGGCCGCCCCGTTCGGGCCGGTGACGCCACGGCGCTTCGACCTCGCGCAGATCGTCGCCGACCACGGCGCCGGACTGCGCGCCGACCGCCTGGCGTCGGTCGATGCGCCCGCAGGCGAGCTGCGCACCGTGCGCGGCGAGTTCATCGGCTACGACGCGCTGCTCGTCGCCGTCGGCGCCCGCGCCGACGTGGCCGTGCCCGGCGCGCTCACCTTCACCGGGCCGCGCGACGTCGGCGCGCTGCGCAAGCTGCTCGACGATCTCGTGGCCCGCCGCGTGCGGGCGGTGGCCTTCGCGGTGCCACCGGGCGTGACCTGGGCGCTGCCGCTCTACGAGCTGGTCCTGATGACCGCGGAGCGGCTGCACGCGGCCGGCGTCGATGCCCGGCTCGTGTTCGTCACGCCCGAGCGCGATCCGCTCGACATCTTCGGCGTCCGCGTCGCGACGCGCATGCGCGCGCTCCTGTCCGAGCGCGGCATCGGGCTGTTCACCGAGTCGGTCGTCACGGGACTCGGGGCGCGCGGCCTGGCGCGTGCCGGCGCCGGGACGATCGAGGTGGAGCGCGTCGTCGCGCTGCCGCGCCTGGGCGGCCCGTGGATCGACGGCCTGGCGCTCGACGGCCAGGGGTTCATCCGCACCGATCGCTTCATGGCGGTCCCGGGCGCCCCGGCAGTCTGGGCCGCCGGCGACGGGACCGCATTCCCGATCAAGCAGGGCGGCCTGGCCGCCCAGCAGGCCGACACGGCCGCTTCGTCGATAGCCGCGCACCTCGGGGCCGACGTCGTCCCGGAGCCGTTCCGGCCCGCGCTGCGCGGCCTGCTGCTCGACCCGCGCGGCGCGCGCTTCCTGCAGGAGGACCTCGGCGAGACCTCCGACCCGGGCATCTGGTGGCCGCCATCGAAGGTGGCGGCGCAGCACCTGGCGCCCTACCTCGCAGTGGCCACCGGGATCGGCGACCGGCCATGACCGCTAACGGCTATCTCCGCCTCGCGACCGCTCCCACCGAGCCCGGCTCGCAGCCCGTGCCCGCGATCCGCGTCGTCGTAGGCGACGACCACAACCTCGTGCGCCGCGGGCTGCGGCTGCTCCTGGAGCGGGAGACCGGCTTCGAGATCGTCGCCGAAGCCAGCAGCATCGCGAGCACCATCGGTCAGGTGCACGGGCATCGCCCGCACGTGCTGATCCTCGACTTGACGCTTCCCGACGGATCGAGCCTCGAGGCGATCGCGCGCCTGCGCCGGCAGGCCCCCGAGACCGAGATCGTCGTGCTGGCGTTGGAGGACGATCCCGCCTTCGCGCAGCAGGCGCTCGACGCCGGCGCGATCGGCTACGTCCTCAAGGACGTCGCCGGTGACGACCTGCCCATTGCCGTGCGCAGCGCGGCGCGCGGCGAGCGCTTCGTGAGCGGCCGCGTCAGCGCCGTGCTCACGGCCATGCGCGCGACCGGGCGCGAGGACGACCTGACCCCGCGCGAGGTCGAGATCGCCCGCCTCATCGCGCTGGGGCACACGAGCGCCGAGATGGCCGAGAAGCTCCATCTGTCCGCGCGGACCGTCGAGACCCACCGCTCGCGCATCCATCGCAAGCTGGGCCTGACGACGCGCGCGCAGCTCGTGCGCTACGCGCTGCGGCGCGGGCTCTTTGCCATCTGAGCGGGGACGGCGGGCGCGTCCGGGCGCAGCTCGTTGAGGATCCTCGCGGTCGCCACCGCTGTCGCCGCGCCCGCGGCGAACGCGCGCAGCACCTGCTCGTCGTCCTCGGTGAACGCGTGGCCCGCCTCGCCGCGATCGAACGCCGCGAGCACCCCGAGCGACTGGTCGCGGAATACGAGTGGCACGAGCAGCGCCGAGCGCGCATCGGCGACCCCGAGCTCGCGCGGTGCGAGCCCGACGCGGCTTGCGACGTCGCCGATCCGCTCCGCGCGCCGGCGCTGCATGACCTGCCCGGTGGTCGACTCCTCGATCGGCAGGCGCACGCCGTCCGCATTGGCGGCATGGCCTGCGTGCGCGGCGACCGCCAGCTCCTCGCCCTCGCGCAGGAGGATGACGACGCTGCGCGCGTCCACCAGCGCCCGCCCCCGCTTGACGATCAGCTCGAGCACCTGCTCCAGCCGCGGCTCCTGGCCGATCGCGATCGTGATGTCGCGCGCCGCCTCCAGCCCGCGCAGCGCCTTCTCGAGCTCGGCGCGGCGCTGCTCGCTGCGCTGATAGAGCCGTGCGTTCTCGATCGCGATGGCGGCCCATTGCGCCAGCACGACGGCGGCCTCCTCGTCGGCCTCGTCGAACTCGCCGTCGTGCTTGTCCGCGAGGTACAGGTTGCCCCACGCCTCGCCGCGGATGAGGATCGGGACGCCGAGGAACGTCGTCATCGGCGGATGGCCCGTGGGGAAGCCGAAGCTGCGCGGATGGCGCCCGACCGCGGCGAGGCGCAGCGGCCGCGGCTCCTCGATGAGCACGCCGAGGACGCCGCGGCCGCGCGGCAGGCTGCCGATGGCGCGGTGCGTCTCGGCGTCGATGCCGCGCGTGATGAAGCGCTCGAGCTCGGCGCGGCCCTGGTCAAGGACGCCGACCGCGGCGTACCGCGCCCCCGTCACGTCGGTCGCCGTCTCGAGCACGCGCTGGAGCAGCGCCTCGGGATCGAGCTCTGAGAGCAGGGCCTCGCCGACCTCGATGAGCCTGCGCATGCGCTCGGTGTCCAGCCGGTCGCGCTCTGGCATCTACTGCACGTTAGTTACCAACCTCTCCGCCATGGTGATTTCTTGGTCAGGAGCAGTAGAAGCTACGCGCGTCCGTAGTCCTCCACATGGCGATCGCGCGGTCTCCCACGATGGCGCTCCGACTCCGCGCGCGGAGAATCGGCACGTGACCGTGAAGGTCATGACCATCTCCAAGGGCCTCGCGGGTCGCGTGCTGCGGCCCGCCTGGGCTGGCTTTGCGCTCGCCGGATCGATGGCCGCCGCAGCGGCCGCTTCGTACCTCGTCGCGCCCGGCGAGCGCGAGCCGGCAATCCCCGTCCCGCACACGTGCTGATCGCGCACGTGGCCGCGGCGCGGCGACAGCGCAGGGCTAGGCCGTGAGCGTCCCCCACGCCCACCACTGTGAGCCGCCCCAGAAGATCGCGGGCGCAGGCGGCGGCACAGGCCTAGTCTGCGCGGGTGCGCGAAGCCAATTGGGCGGGCAGCCACACCTACGATGCGGAGCGCCTGCACCGGCCGGTGAGCGTCGAGGAGGTGCGCGCGATCGTCGCCGGCACGCCGCGGGTGCGCGTCCTCGGCTCGCGGCACTCGTTCACCGACATCGCCGACTCGGCTGAGCTGGTGAGCCTCGAGGGCCTGCCCTCTGCGATCGCGGTCGATCGCGCGGCGGGCACCGCGTCGGTGAGCGGCGCGACGCGGTACGGCGAGCTGGCCGAGGCGCTGAAGGCCGAGGGCCTCGCGCTGCACAACCTGGCATCACTGCCGCACATCTCCGTCGCGGGCGCGATCGCGACGGCGACGCACGGATCGGGCGTCGGCAACGGCAACCTCGCCACGGCCGTGGCGGGCCTGGAGCTCGTGGCGTCGAGCGGCGAGGTCGTCGAGGCGCGGCGCGGTGACGCCGACTTCGACGGCCTCGTCGTCGGGCTCGGGGCGCTTGGGGCGGTGACGCGGGTAACGCTCGACGTCGAGCCCGCCTACGACGTGCGCCAGCGCGTCTTCGAGGGCCTGAGCTGGCCGGCGCTCGACGAGCACTTCGACGCGATCGCGCAGAGCGGCTACAGCGTCAGCGTGTTCACGCGCTGGAACGAGACCGTCGACCAGGTGTGGGTCAAGAGCCGCGTCACCGGCGCTCCCGAGGAGGCGCGCGCCGAGCTGTTCGGCGCGGCCGCTGCCACCGTCGAACGCCACCCGATCCTCGGCCTGGACCCGGTCCACTGCACGCCGCAGCTCGGCGTGCCGGGCGCGTGGTCCGACCGCCTGCCGCACTTCCGGATGGGCTTCACACCGAGCGCCGGGGAGGAGATCCAGTCCGAGTACCACCTGCCGCGCCGCCACGCCGGCGCGGCCATCGCGGCGCTGCGCACGCTCGCGAACACGATGCGCCCGGTCCTGCAGGTCACCGAGCTGCGGACGATCGCCGCCGACCGCCTGTGGATGAGCCCGCAGTACGAGCAGGACACCGTCGCCTTCCACTTCACCTGGGAGCGCGACGCCGGCGCCGTGCGGCGCGTCCTCGCCGACGTCGAAGCCGTGCTCGCGCCCTTCGCGGCGCGCCCGCACTGGGGCAAGCTCTTCCTCGCGGGCGCCGACGAGATCGCACGCCTGTACCCGCGGCTGCCCGACTTCCGCGCGCTGGCCGAGCGCCTGGACCCGCGCGGCGCGTTTCGCAACGCGTGGCTCGAGCGCCACGTGCTGGGCGACTAAGCGGGGACCAGCACCCGCTGCGGCGCTCGCCCGCGGTCAGCCAGCCGTCCCCGGGCGGGAGTTAGCGGACGAGCGGATCAGCCACCCGGGCCTGGCCGTCGGTCGCCGAGCCGTCAAGGGTGCGGCGCATGCCGCGCTCGACCGCGTCGATGAGGTACGCCCGCAGGGATGCGGGCGCCACGATGCCGCTCATCGACCCCACACGCACGGCGCGCTCGACGCTGTGCACCGCGTCGAACCGGGCGGCGAACTCGCCGCGCTTCTCAGCGAGGACGTCGTCCCACAGCGCACCGCGCCGCGCGCGCAGGCGCTGGCGCTCGGCGCCCTCGGCACCGGCGATCAGCTCGTCGAGCGCCGCGATGCGCTCGTCGTCGCCTGCCGCGTGCTCGACGTCGCGCGCGAAGACCACTGCGGCAGCCGGCGCGCCGCCGATGACCGACGCATGAGCGCCCTCCACCGCGACCGCCTCGAGGCCCGGGTTGAGCTTCTGCGAGAAGACGACGAACGCGCCGCCGTGGTAGCGCGACACGACGCAGAACACGATCGGGCCGTCGAAGTTCACGACGGCGCGGCCGATCTCGGCGCCGAACTCGAGCTCCCAGTTGCGCATCGACTCCGGAGAGCCGTCGAAGCCGGCGAGGTTGGCCAGGACGACGAGCGGGCGCCGGCCGCTGGCGGCGTTGATCGCGCGGGCGATCTTCTTCGCGGCGCGCGGGAACAGGGTGCCGGACGTCCACTGCTCGGGCCCGTCGGCTGGGATCGCGCCGTGGCGCGGCAGCGGCCGGGACTCGATGCCGATCAGCGACACCGCCCAGCCGCCGAGGTGGGCGTCCCAGACAACGGCGATCTCGGCCTCGCGCATGCCGGCCCAGCGCTCCAGCGGCGGGTGGTCGGCGTCGATCGCCGCGCGCATCAGGCAACGGATGTCGAACGGCTTCTTGCGCTCGGGGTTGCGCTCGTCGGAGAAGATGTCGCCGACGCGCAGCAGGTCCGAGCCGGGGGCATGGTGCTCGGCGAGGCTGACGTCGCGCTCGGCGGGGTCAGAGGTCTGCGCGCGGCGCGGGAAGCGCTCGCCCGGCGCGACGTAGCTGTGCTCGTAATAGGTGAGCAGCAGCCTGCAGGCGCTCGCGAGGTCCGGTGCCCAGTACTGCGCCTGGCCGTTCGGGCCCATGATGCGCTCGTAGCCACCGATGCCGAGGTTGTCCTCGGCCGACACCCCTCCTGAGTAGTCGAGCGCCTGCTTGCCGGTGAGGACCATCGCACTCTCGGGGGTCATGATCAGCGTCCCGCGCGTGTGCATGAGCATCGTCGCCTCGGCGTTGCAGTACGGCTGGGCGCCGACGTTGATCCCGGTCACGACGATGTTGATCTCGCCGCCGGCCTGGGTGAAGAGCACGATCCGGCGCAGGACCGCGGCGATCCAGTCCATGTTCTCGGTCCCGCTGTCCATGGCGATCTTCGCGCCCGCTGAGAGGGCGAACCACTCGAGGGGAGCGCCGAGGTCCTCCGCGAGGTCGATGGCGGCGATGATGCGCCGGCACTCGGGCTCGGCGAGCGATCCGAGCGCGCGCGTGGGATCGCCGAGGAGGATCACGCGGAGCATGCCCTCGGGGTAGCGCTCGGTGACGTTGCGGATGGTGCCGACGATGATGCCCGCGGGATTGGTGGCCGCGGGGCGATCGACGGGCACGAGCATGCCGTCGTCGTCGAGGTCGTGCTCGACGAACTCGCCGGCCGGATGACCCGGGGTGGCGCGCCGCGGCGCCAGCAGGCGCACGATCTCGGCGGGATGCAGGATGCCGCGGCGCCGGGCCGCGACGATTCGGCGCGCGGCCTCGTCGAGCGGCAGCAGCGGCTCCGTCGACGGCTCGCCGACCTCGACGACGACGCCCTCGCCCACGAGCGTGAAGAAGCGCAGCACGCGGTCGTGCACCGTGCCGTCCTGGTCGCGTATCCGACCGCGGACGAGGACGTGCTCGATGCCGAGGCCGAGCGTGCTCGGCGCCAGGCGCCGCATCACCGCGTTGATCTCCTCCGGGGAGAGCTCGATCACCGGCCAGACGTACAGCTGGATGCGGTTCCACAGCAGCCGCGTGCTCGGCGGTCGGCGAGCCTGGAAGCCGCGAATCGTCTCGACGGCCTCGCCGAGGATGCGCTCGAGCTCGGGCAGCGCGGCGACCCGCCCCTGCTGGTCGCGCACCGGCGTGAGGTCGCGCACCTCGGCGAGCGCGAACAGGCGCTCGTCGTTCGCGTTCGCGTGCGCGATGCCACGGAACGCGTAGACGTCCTCCGGCGACGGCAGCCGCTCGAGGCCGAAGTTCTGCAGCCGCCACAGTTGCAGCCGGTACCCCATCATGGGATGCAGCGGGCGGAGGACCTCGTCCTCGACGAGCCCATCGGAGGTGTGCCGGAACGTGAGCGTGTCGATCGCGGCCATGCCGCGCCCGCGCCCGGGCTGCGCGACCGCGACGACGATCCGGTGCAGCGCGTCGGGCAACGGGACGGTCGCCAGGGCGTCGCGCACGGTGGCGGCGAGCTGCTCGTGCGACGGCGCCTCGCCGGGGAGCTCGGTGTAGAGATCGAGCACCGCGAGGTCGTCGCACGGGAGCGTGGCGGCGTGGCGGGCGAAGGCGTCAGCGACGGGCCCGACCTCGTCGAGCTCGACGTAGGCGACCGCGAGGTGGCGGCGGCGGCCCTCGAACGGATAGTGCGAGATCAGCACCTCGTGGTGGCCGATGCACGCGGGCGCGAAGGCCCCGAGCGAGCGCACCCGGTAGTAGCGGCGCGCCATTGCCTCGACGAGGACGCGCCGCAACGGCGGTGTGGCGTCGCGCATACCCGCGCTGAGGAGCGACGCGAGTGGCTGTGGGCAATCGACGAGTACCGCGATGCGCTCGCCGCGATCGGACCGCTCCGGATCGTCCGCGAGCGCGGCGATGTGCGCCTCCATCTCGGTGTAGACGCGCTCGCGCCCGGCGACGATGACAGGCTCGTCGAAGTAGTGGTATCGCACCTCGCGCGCGAGGTCCGCGACGACCTGATCGCGGCCCTCCATCGCCAGGATGAGGTGGTCCAGCGCCTCCCTGAAGTCCTCGCCCGCTGCTCCTGCCAGCGCAGCGACCTGGTCGAGCCGGCGCTCGAGGATCGCCACGATCGCCGCACGGGCTGACGCCGCGCGCTCCTCGGCGAGGTAGAGGCGATAGCAGGCCTCCTCCAGCGCGGGCGTGCGGTCGAGATCGGTGATCCCGTAATGGGCGAGCGCCGCGCGCAGCAGCTCGAGGAACGGCTCGGGCAGGCCTGCCGCCTCGGCGTCGAGCGAGCCCAGCCAGGCGTGGAGGTGCTCCTGCGGGCTGCGCAGCCATGACGTCTCGAGGTCGGCCTCGTCGTGGCGCGGGCGCGAGAGCGCCCGGATGTCGGCGAACATCCGCAGGACGCGGTGCTCGCCGGCGATGAGCGCCGGATCGGCGTGGAGGTCGCCGATGATCCGCTCGACGTCGCGGGCGTCGAAGTCGTAGCCGAGCACCAGCCACTCGAGGCGCTGCAGCGGTCCGCGGGCGGCGGACGCCAGCGAAGGCGAGGCGAACGAGATGCGCTCGGCGGCGGCCGCAGGCGGCCGGCCGTCGATCGGCTCGAGCGCGACCAGCGGCTGCTGCGCCGTGACATGCACGTTCGTGCCCGCCAGCACCTGGCGCACGCGGCCGTGGAACGGCGCGGTCAGCGACGTCTCCATCTTCATCGCCTCGACGACGGCGACGACGTCGCCCTCGTTGACCTCGTCGCCGACGGCGACCGGGATCGCGACGACGACGGCGGGCGCGAGGCTGCGCACGAGACCGCGGTCATCGCGCGTGACCCGGTGCGGCACGCCGTTGACCTCGACGAGCAGGTCGGCGTCCTGGATCGAGGTCAGCGTGCGATAGGTCCGGCCGCCGACCTCGAGTCGGTCCTCGTGGCGCCCGAGCCGCTTGACCACGACCTCGATCGTCTCGCCGTCGACGGCGACGCGATGGCGGTCTGGCGCCGTCTGCGAGACGGCCAGCCGGTAGGACTGGCCGCGGTGGCACAGCTCGACGGCCCGGGTGAGCCCGGCCCCGGCCTGCGGGCGCCCGCGCCGCGCGAACGCGTAGAAGCGTGCGCGGTCCGAGGCCGTCTCCGCGTCGGCGAGGGCGATCGCCGCCTGCAAGAGCGCGACGTCGGCGTGGCGCACAGGGACGATCTCGCCGCTGAGGTGCAATCGGTCGAGCCAGGTCGTGTCGACGTCGCCGCTGCGGACCTCGGGACGGTCGAGCAGCTCGAGCAGGAAGCCCTGGTTCGTCGTGCCGCCGTCGACGACGACCATCGTCTCGGCGAGCGCGCGCCGCAGGCGCGCGAGCGCCTCGTCGCGATCGTGGCCCCACGCGATGACCTTGGCGATCATCGAGTCGAACTCGGCGGGGATCAGGTCGCCCTCGGCGACGCCGGTGTCGACGCGCACGCCGGGGCCGCTCGGGAGGCGCAGCAGCGTGATCCGGCCGGGCGCGGGGATGAAGCCCCGCGCCGGGTCCTCGGCGTTGAGGCGCGCCTCGACCGCGTGGCCGGTGGGCGCCGGCGGCTCGCCGACGAGGCGCCCACCTGCGGCGACGTGGAGCTGCAGCTTCACGAGGTCCAGCCCGGTGACCGCCTCGGTGACGGGGTGCTCGACCTGCAGCCGCGCGTGGAACTCCATGAACGAGAAGCTCTGGCTGGCCGGCTCGTAGAGGAACTCGACCGTGCCCGCGTTGCGGTAGCCGGCCCGCAGCGCCAGACGCCGCGCCGCGTCGAGGATCTCGCGCTCCTGGTCGGGGGTCAGGGCCGGGCTCGCGGACTCCTCGATGACCTTCTGGTTGCAGCGCTGGTAGGAGCAGTCGCGCAGGCCGACTGCCCAGGCGCCCCCCTCGCCGTCGGCGATGACCTGCACCTCGACGTGGCGCGCCGGCGCCACGAGCTTCTCGAGCAGGACCGTGCCCTCGCCGAAGTCCTGGAGCGCTTCCGCCTGGGCGCCGGCGAAGGCGGCGGGCAGCGCGTCGGGATCGTCGACGCGGCAGATCCCACGCCCGCCGCCGCCGGCCGTCGCCTTGATCATGACTGGGAACCCGATGCGCGCGGCGTGTCGGAGCGCCTCGTCGGCGGTCTCCACGGGACCGCCGCTCCAGGGCGCGACAGGCACGCCGACTTCTTCGGCGAGCCGCCTGGCGGCGATCTTGTCGCCGACCAGACGCATGATCGCCGCGTCGGGACCGACGAAGACGATGCCGAGCCGCTCGCACAGCTCGGCGAACTCGGCCTGCTCGGCGACGAAGCCCCACCCGACCCAGACCGCATCGGCCCGCGCCTCGCGCAGAGCGCGCTCCAGCGCCTCGTGGTTGAGGTAGCCGCCGTCGACCGCGACCGCCTCGTCCGCGCGGCGGACGAACATCGCGTCGCGCTCGGGCTCCGTGTAGAGGGCGATGATCCGTATCGGATCGGCGTGTTGCGGATCGGCGTGTTGCGCGTTGAGCTCGCGCACGGCGTGGATGGCGCGCATCGCGGGTTCGCCGCGGTTGACGATCGCCAGGCGCGAGAACGGGCGCTGCACGGATCAGCCGCCGATCGATTCGAGCGTGTACTGCAGAGTCTCGAGGTCGAACCCCGTCGGGACGGTCGCGCGCACGGCCCGTGAACCTCTCTCTCGGGTGGGTGTTCACAGCACGTTCACGCTTGCCGGCCGATCGCTCATCGGCTCCCTCCCGCGCATGTCTTGCGGAGAACTACGCGTCATGGGTTCCACCGCCTGCACCGCGCGGCGCGCTGGCCGGCGCGCGGTCACGCGGCGCAGGAAGAGCACGAGGATCGGCGCGCCGGTGACGAGCACGAACATCCGCAGCCACGGCGCCGACGCGTCGCTGCCCGCGCCGAGCGCGTGGACGACGCCGAGCGCGTAGACGAGCACGGTGGCGCGGTGCGCGCGCCGCCAGAGGCGCGCACCGATGCGCCGGCGTGCGTAGAACGACAGCCCGAGCAGTGCCGCCAGGTACCCGGCGAGGATGCCCAGCCCGGTGAACGCAGGGCGGTAGCGCATGGCGAACGGAACGGTCACGCCCGCAACGCCGGGATGCAGCCACGGGTCGGCCAGCAGGCTGACGCCGTGCACGGCGATCGCTACGAGACCGGCGAGCGCGGCGTGCTCGTGCAGCGCCCTGAGCGTGCGCGACAACCCCGGACGGCGGGCGACGCGGCCGGCCATGGCCAGCCCGACGCCCACCGACAGCGTCACCAGCGCGAGCGCCACGATGCCCGACGCCCGCGCCGCGAGCCACCATCCGTAGTGCAGCGGATCCGGGGCGATCATGCCGCGCAGCGCAGGCGCGCAAGCGACCCGGCGAGCTCGATCGCACCGTCGTCGTGGACCAGCAGCCCGCCGCCCCGGGCGATCAGGCGGCGGCCGGCACCGGGGCCGCTGAGCAGCGCGGCCTTGGCCAGGGTCTCCGCCTCGAGCGCGGTGGGAGCGAGCGCAGTGACGCTGACGAGCCCGGTCCAGGCCGGCTCGCCCCGGGCCGGGTCGATGAGATGGTGGGCGTAGGTTGCGTCGGGCCTGCGCCACAGCCGCGCGTCGATTCCCGACGTGGCGATCGCGCCCGGGCCGAGCCACAGTCGGTGTGCGGTCTCGCCGGTGAAGGGATGCGCGACCTCGACCTCGAACGGGTGGCGTTCGGCATCGTCGCCGCCGACGCGCACGTCGCCGCCGCAGTCGACGGCGAACCGCTCGCGGCCGGCCAAGCGATGAGCAAGGGCGTCGGCCGCCAGGCCCTTGCCGGTCGCGCCGGTGTCGATCTCCACGCCCGGCGGGCGGTGTATGAGCGCGGTGCCGTCGTCGACGCGGATCGCGCGCCAAGCGCCGCGCGAACGGGCGCGCGCGGGACGGCGGGGCGGCGCCGCGGCGAGCGCCGCCGAAAGGCTCGCGGGAGCGACGCCCGCCAGCGACCGCGTGTACCCAGCTCGCTGCAGTGCGGGCAGCACCGTCGGATCGACAAGGCCGCCTGTCCGCTCGGCGGCCCACAGGCCCGCACCGACGGCGGCGCGCAGGAGCGCCGAAGCCGGGACCGCGGGCCGCGGGTCGGAGTTGAGCGCGCACAGCTCGCTGTCGGGACGGAAGCGCGACAGGCGGGCGTCGAACGCCGCCAGCCATGCGCGCGCGTCGTCGATGCGACAGTGGTCGGCGCACACCAGGCGCACGTCGGTGCCCATGCACGCGAAGGTCTGCTCGCGCTCGCTCATGAGGACTTCGTCACGAGCGGGGCGGGAGCCGGGGCGGGCGCGGGCGCCGGGGCGGGCGCCGATGCCGCCGGCGTCGGTGCCGCGGACGGCGCGGGCCTGACGACGACCGCACGCGCAGGCGCCGTGGCGCCGCCCTGCTCGCCGTCGTCGATCTCGTCCACGACGATCCGCTTGACGATGATGCGGCGGACGAGCACCTGCCGGGGCGCGGGCGCAACGGCCGCCGTCAGGCGCCGGGCACCGAGAACGGGATCGCGTCCGAAGCGCATCTGCGCCGCAAGCAGGGCGAGCACGACGACGAACGCCAGCAGCGAAGCAGCGCCGACGGAGCGCAGGGTGGTGCGCCGGACGCGGCGTGCATCAGTCATCGCCGCCGCCCTCGTTCTCGTCGTCATCGCCGTGCGATGCGCCCGTGGCGCTCGAGTGCGTCCGCAGGGGCCGCGTCGCGCGGGGCGCGGGCGGCGCCGCCGTCACCGCCGTGCGCTGCGGGGGCGCCGCGGGCGCCTGCACGGCAACCGGCGCCGCCGGCGGGGCGATCCGGTGCTTGCGCCGGATGTGACGGACGACGTGAACCGTCCGGTGGATGACCTCGGTGCGGACCTCGACCGGCGCAGGACGGGCCGCGGCGGCCGGGGCGACGCCGGCGCGTTCGGGGCGCTCGAACAGCGCCACGCCCGCGGCACCGCCGGCGACCAGCAGGCCGACTGCGGCAGTGGTGGCTGTGAATGGATGCATGGGGACGAGCGTGCTGAGCGCCCGGCCAAGGCCGTGTAAGCCCCGAGCAAAACTTCGGTAAAGACCGGTGGGTCGCGGGCCTGATCAGGCTCGCAGTGCGCGCAACGCGTTGAGGATGACGGCGACGTCGATGCCCTCCTGCAGGAGCGCGCCCGCGACTGGCGCGATATAGCCGAGGGCCGCGGCGGCCATCGCGACGAGGCTCAGCCCCATGCCCACCAGGACGCTCTGGCGGGCGATCGCGAGCGAGCGCCGGCCGACCTCGAGCGCCAGCGCGACGCGATCGATCCGGTCGACGGTGATCACCACGTCCGCGGCTTCGGTCGAGACCGTCGCGCCGGCTGCGGCCATCGCGACCCCGACGTCGGCGGCGGCCAGCGCGGGCGCGTCGTTGACGCCGTCGCCGACCATCACCACGGGCCGCGACGACGGGTCGGCTCGGACCTTCTGCAGGATGGCGAGCTTGTCGCCCGGCCCCTGGTCGGCATAGACCTCGTCCACGCCCACGCCTGCGGCCACGGCCTCGGCGGTCTCGCGGTCGTCCCCGGTGACCATGGCGACGCGCTGCGCGCCGGCGGCCCGGATGGCGGCGACGGCCGCGGCGGCATCGGGACGCGGCCGATCTGCCAGGACGACCATGCCCGCGGGGGCGCCGTCGATGGCGACGTGCACGACCGCGCGGCCGGCAGCGTGGTTGGACGGCGCAGCGATCCCGTGCGCGCGGAGGAACGCAGCCGAGCCGACCGTCACGTGCCGCCCGTCGACGGCTCCCTCGATGCCGTCGCCGGGCTGCTCGTGCACGGCACGGGCCTCGGAGAGCGTCAGTCCCCGGCCCTCGGCGTCATGCACGAGCGCCTCGGCGACCACGTGCGCCGAGAGCTGATCGACCGACGCCGCAAGGCGCAGCAGCTCGTCGGCATCGGTGCCGTCGAGGGTGATGATCCGCTCGACCGCGGGCGCGCCCAGCGTGAGCGTGCCGGTCTTGTCGAGCAGCACGCTGCGCGCGCGGCCGAGCTGCTCGATCGCGGCCGGACCCTTGACCACGACGCCCGCGCGCGCCGCGCGCGACACGCCGCACACGAGGGCGATCGGCGCGGCGAGGATCAGCGGGCAGGGCGTGGCGACGACGAGCACCGCCAGCGCCCGGACAGGATCTCCGCTCAGCGCCCACGCAAGGCCCGCGGTCACGACGGTGACCGGCAGCAGGAACGCGGCGTAGCGGTCGGCCATCCGCACGAACGGCGCGCGCTGGGCCTCTGCGGCGCGCACGAGGCGCACGATCGCCGCATAGGCGCTCTCGGAGGCCGGGCGCGTGGCGCGCAGGTCGAACACCTCGCCCGCGTTCGTGGTGCCGCTGCGCACGGGCCCGCCGGCCGCGCGACGGACGGGCAGCGGCTCGCCGGTCAGCGCGGACTCGTCGAGGACGGCCTGCCCTTCGGCGACGACCCCGTCGACCGGCACGACCTCCCCGGCGCGTACGAGCACCAGGTCGCCGGGAACCACCGCCTCTACCCCGACTTCCTCGACGCCGGAGACGGTCCGCCGGTGGGCGATGCGCGGCGCCCGTTCGAGGAGCGTCGTCAGCTCGCGGCGTGCGCGCCGGGCGGCCGCCGCTTCGAGCGCGTTGCCGCCGCTGAGCATGAGCGCGACGACCGCCCCGGCCAGGAACTGCCCCAGCGCCAGCGCCGCGGCGATCGCCAGCAGCGCGATCGCGTCGACGCCGACGTCCCCGGCACGCACGGAGCGGGCGACGCCGACGCTGAGCGGCACTAGTACGGCGACCAGCGCCACCGCCCACACGGCATCGCCCGCCACCGGCGCGCCGGCCAGGTGCGCGACCGCACCGGCGACGATCGACAGCGCGACGAGCGGCGGCAGCGCGCGAGTGGCCCGCTCGTTCACGGCGCGGTGCCGTCGAACACGCTCATGCGACGGCGACCTGGTCGAGGGTGGCGTCGCGCTCGTCATGCTCGGACTCGGCGCCGCGCGGCGGGACGAGCACCGGGCACGCGGTGTGCCGGATGACGCGCTCGGACGTGCTGCCGAGCGCCAGGCGCTTGACGGGGCCCCAGCGGCGCGATCCGAGCACGAGCAGGTCCAGGTCCTCGCTGGCGAGGATCAGCTCGCCGGCGGGATTGCCCATCACGACGTCGCCCCCGGCATCCACGCCCTCGCAGCGGGCGAGGCACTCGTCGACCAGCGTGCGCGCCGCGCTCTCCCGCTGCTCGGCGACCTCGTGGAGGGTCTTCTCATCCAGCGGGCTGGGCATGTCGCCCCACCACGGGGCGACCCCGTCGTCGGCGACCGCCACCAGCCGCAGCCGGGCGCCGTTTCGCCGCGCAAGGTCGCACGCCATCTCCAGAGCCACGGCCGACTCGGGCGTGGCATCGATGCCCACGCCGATCCGGCGGAGCTGCGGCGGCACCGCCAGCGGGTCGGGCGCGATCGCGACGGCGCAGCGCGCCCCGTGCAGCACCTGCATCGCGTTATCGCTCTCGGCGATGTGCTGCAGGCGGCGGCGGTGCCGCGACCCCACGACGAGGAGATCCGCGCCCTCGTACCTGGCGACGTGGCGCAGGGCGTGCGCGGGCGACATGTGGGCGTGGATCTGGATGATCGCCTCCGGCGCAAGCTCGTCGCGCACGGCGCGCAGGTTGTGCTCGAGCTCGTGGCGCTGATCGGCGTAGCTGCCGGGAAACGGCAGCGGCGGATGGTGGTGGACGCCGACGAGCAGCAGCTTGGCCCCGGTGGCCGTGGCGATGGCGTGCGCGAGCGATACCGCACCGCGGCCGCGCTCCCGGCCGTTGCATCCGGCGACGATCGTGCGGAACATGCGGGCCTCCTTGGTCGCTCGTGTCAGCGTAGGACGGGCCCCGCCTCCGTCCATCGGGGAGGCCCCGCCGGTCGGATGCGGCTCTTCACGGATGTGCCGAGAACCGATCCGGACGTAGGCTTTCCTCCACGAGATGCTCTCCACGGTCACTGAACCGCCGCGGGGCACCGCGTCAGCCGCAACCGTCGACGGCAGCGATGTCGTCCTGCGTGACGGCTCCACCGTCCACCTGCGCCCGACCGGCCCCGGAGACGTGGAGGGCGTCGCCGCCTTCATTCGCGGCCTGTCGCCGGACGCGAGGTGGTTTCGCTTCCTCGGGTCGGGCCTGCGAGCGGACCGCGTGGCGCGCGAGCTCGTCGACCGCGGCACCGGCCTGGTGGCGGTCGCGGGCCCGGAGGAGACGGTCGTCGCGCACGCGAGCTTCATCCCCGAGACGCACGATCGCGCCGAGCTGGCCTTCGCGGTCGCGGACGACTGGCAGGGCCAGGGCGTCGCCACCCTGCTGCTGGCGCATCTCGCTCAGCTCGCCGAGGCGAGTGGCATCGTGACCTTCGAGGCGTGGGTGCACCCCACCAACCACCGGATGCTTCAGGTGTTCCGCGACTCGGGCTTCCCCGTCAAGGTGCGCTCCGAGCCGGGCGTACTCAAGATCGAGCTGCCGTCACAGCTGGGGCCGGAGGCGATCGACAACTTCGAGGAGCGCGACCGGATCGGCGCCGTGGCCGCGGTGCGCCACGTCCTCGAGCCTTCCTCGATCGCGGTGATCGGCGCCTCGCGGCGGCGCGTGAGCGTCGGCGGGACGGTCGTCCGCAATCTCGTGGCCGGCGCGTTCACCGGGCCGATCTATCCGATCAACCCGCACGCGAAGACCATCGCCGGCCGGCGAGCCTACGCATCCATCGCGGACGTCCCCGGACCCGTGGATCTGGCCGTCATCGCCGTCTCCGCGCCGCGTGTGGCGGAGGCCGCGCGGGCATGCGAGGCGAAGGGTGTCCGCGTGCTCGTGGTGCTCTCGAGCGGCTTCGGCGAAGTCGGCCCGGAGGGCGACGCGCGGCAGGCGGAGCTGCTGGGCATCTGCCGGGAGACGGGCATGCGGCTCGTCGGGCCCAACTGCCTCGGCGTGCTCAACACGGCCCCTGCGGTGCAGATGGACGCCACGTTCGCGCCGGGTCGTCCGCCGGCGGGCCGCATCGCGTTCGCCTCTCAGAGCGGCGCCTACGGCATCGCCGCGCTCGACCATGCCGAGCGCAGGGGCCTTGGGCTGTCGGCATTCGTCTCGATGGGCAACAAGGCCGACCTGTCGGGCAACGACTTCCTGCGCTTCTGGGAGCAGGATCCCGGAACCGACGCCGTGCTCCTGTACCTCGAGTCGCTCGGGAACCCGACGCGCTTCGGCCAGATCTGCCGGAGGCTGACCGCCTCCAAGCCGGTGATCGTCGTCAAGAGCGGGCGCAGCGCCGCGGGGCGGCGCGCCGCGTTGTCGCATACCGGCGCTCTGCTGCAGGCCTCGGAGGCGGCGGTCGACGCGCTCTTCGATCACGCGGGCGTGATCCGTGTGGAGACCCTGGACGAGCAACTCGACGTTGCCGAGCTGCTCGCGCACCAGCCGCTGCCGCAGGGCGACCGCGTGGCGATCGTCACCAACGCCGGCGGACCGGCGATCTCCTGCGTCGATGCCGCCATGGCGGCCGGCCTGCAGGTCGAGCCGCTCGCGGAGGACACCCGCCGGGGGCTCGCCGATCACCTGCCGCCCGCAGCGGCGGTGACGAACCCGGTCGACATGCTCGCCGCGGCCACGAGCGCGGACTTCCGCCGGACGATCGAGACGGTGGCGGCCGACCCGGGGGTGGACGCGATCATCGCGATCTTCCTCCAGGCGCTCCCCGGGCGCGGCGCCGACATGGTGCTGCGCGCCATCCGTGCCGCCGCTCGCCGGACCGACGTCCCGGTCCTGGCGGCCCTCATGACCGCGCAGCCGGCGAGCGCCGTCGGCGACGTCGAGGACGACGTCCCGGTCTATGCCACACCCGAGCACGCCGCACGCGCGCTCGGGCACGCCGCGCGCCACGCCAGGAACCGGCGCCGCCGCGCGCCGGACGTCGCACCACCACGGGGTATCGACTCCGACGCAGCGGCCGTGCTCATCGCGGAGGCGCTGGGTGCGGGCGGCGGCTGGCTCGGCGTCGACGAGACGATGAGGCTGCTCCGGGCCTACGGCGTGCCGGCCGCGCGCCTCCACGTCGCCGGCTCTGCGCACGCCGCCGGCCGCTGGGCGGCCGCCGCAGGAGACGACGTCGCACTCAAGGCGATCGTGCCCGGCGTCCTGCACAAGAGCGAGGCCGGCGCCATTCGCCTGGGCCTGCGCGGCGCCAGCGCCGTCGCGCGCGCCGCGCGCGAGCTGCGCGCGTCGCTGGAGGCGGACGGCAAGGCCGTCGACGGCTTCATCGTCCAGGTCATGGCCCCGCGGGGCGTGGAGATGCTCGTCGGCGTCGTCACCGATCCCCAGCTCGGCCCCGTCGTGGCCTGCGGCGCGGGCGGCACCGCGGTCGAGCTGCTGCGAGACGTGCAGGTTCGCCTGGCGCCGGTGGCGCCGATCGAGGCGACCGCCATGATTCACGGCCTGCGCACGTTCCCGCTGCTCGACGGCTTCCGCGGCGCTCCCCGTGCCGACGTCGCGGCCCTGGAGGACATCGTCGTGCGCATCGGCTGGCTGGCCGCCAACCATCCCGAGATCGCCGAGCTCGACCTCAATCCGGTGATCGTCGCGCCGACCGGCGCGACGATCGTCGACGCGCGAGTACGCGTCGAGCGTCCCGCGCGCCGCCCGCCCTACCCCGCGGTCGGCCGCTGAGCTCTGCGGCTAGAGGCGCGGGTCACAGCCGATCAGTCGCCGAACGTCGCGGTGCGAGTCGCGGCCGCATCGAGCAGCTTTCTCGAGAGATCGAACAGCGCGCGGGAGGCCGAGAGCTCCTCGCCCACGATCGGGACGTCGGGGTCTCCGGGGGCGCGCGTCGCCTCACCGAGGCCAAAGAAGTGCTTCCCACCCAGGTCGAGCACCGCCTCGGCGCGGGTTCGGTCTCCCTCTTCGGTGAACACGATCTCGGCGTACGAGGTCAGAACGGACATCGCTATCTCCTTCCTGGTCATCCACACCGAGGATCGCGCGCGCCGATGCGCCCGCCATCGGTGACCTGCCGTAGCGCTCCGGTGGACTTGCCGCAGCCGCGGCGGGTACGGCAGCATCCCCGTGGAGGGGCGTATGCTGGCCCGAGGGGCCGAGCCGGCATGCCCGACGACCATCTCGACGCGCAGCGCTTGAGACGACTTCTTGACGTCGGTCGTTCGCTCGTCTCCGAGCTCGACCTCGACGTTGTGCTCAACCGCGTGCTCGAGGTGGCCAGCGAGCTCACGGCGGCGCGCTACGCGGCGCTGGGGATCCTTGACGAGCGTCGCCAGGAGCTCGAGCGCTTTCTGACACTGGGAATCGACGAGACCACACACCGCGCGATCGGCGACCTGCCCCGCGGCCATGGGATCCTCGGCGTCCTCATCAACGACCCGCGCCCCCTGCGTCTCCCGGATGTCGGCGAGCACCCACGCTCCTACGGCTTTCCGCTGGGCCACCCGGCGATGCACAGCTTCCTGGGCGTCCCGATCACCGTGCGCGGGCAGGCCTACGGGAACCTGTACCTGACCGAGAAGGCCGGCGGCGAGTTCGACGAGGCCGACGAGGAGGCGCTCATCGTCCTGGCGGACTGGGCGGCGATCGCGATCGAGAACGCGCGACTGTACCGCGGGGTCGCGGCGCGGCGCGACGAGCTCGAGCGCGCCGTGTCGGCCCTCGAGACGACGTCGTCGATCGCCCGAGCGATCGGCGGCGAGACCGACCTCGACCGGATTCTCGAGCTGCTCGTCAAGCGCGGTCGCGCGCTGGTCGAGGCGCGGGCCATGCTCGTGGCGCTGCGCGAGGGCGACGACCTCGTGGTGCAGGCGGGCGCCGGAGAAGTGCCGGCACACGTCGTCGGGCGCCACATCGCGGTCGAGGGCTCGGTGGCAGGCGACGTGATGCGCACTCAGCAGCCCGAGCGCCTGGCCGACGCGCCCTCCCGGCTGCGGTTCGTCCTGGCCGAGCAGGTCGGCGCGGCAACCGGGCTGATCGTCCCGCTCGTGTTCCGCAGCGAGGCGGTCGGCGTGCTGGCCGCCTTCGATCGGACCGTCGCCGGGCCGGAGTTCACCGCCGAGGACCAGCGGCTGATCCAGGCGTTCGCCGCCACGGCCGCAACGGCGGTGATGATGGCGCAGAACGTCGCCACCGAGGGGCTCAAACGCAGCGTCGACGCCTCCGAGCGCGAACGCATGCGCTGGGCGCGCGAGCTGCACGACGGCACCCTGCAGGAGCTGGCGGCGCTGCGGATCGCGCTATCGGGCGCGCGCCGCAGCGGCGACGGAACGGCGCTCGAGCGGGCCGCCGAGGAGGCGATCGAGCGGTCCACGGTCGCGATCGAGTCCATGCGCAACCTCATCACCGACATGCGTCCGGCATCGCTCGACGAGCTCGGCGCCGGGCCGGCACTGGACGCGCTCATCGAGCGTACGCGTCGCGTGTCGGGCCTGACCATCACGGCCGAGGTCGACCTGGCCTACGAGGCCGGCCGCGAGGCGGCGCGCCACGTTCCCGAGCTCGAGGTGACGATCTACCGCATCGTCCAGGAGGGGCTCACGAACGCCGTCAAGCACGCCGGTGGTGCCGACATCCACGTGTCGATCGCCGACGAGGACGAGGTGACGGTCCGCGTGCGGGATGAGGGCCCCGGCTTCGATCCGGACGCTCGGCACGAGGGCTTCGGCCTCATCGGCATCCGCGAGCGGATCGAGCTCATCGGCGGCACGCTCCGCGTGGATTCCGGTAACGGAACCGGAACGACGATCCAGGCCTCGTTGCCCGTGCGCCGCCGGGGCGAAGCAGCTCCGGACCAGGTGCGCATCGCGCGCTGACGGCTGTTAGGCGAAGATCGGGAAGCGCCGCTGCGTGGCGAGTCGATCCATTCCGCCCTGGATCGCGGATTCCACTTCGCGATAGATCGAGGTGACGTACTCGCGATCGTTGACCCGGTCCGGGTCGTGGTCGACGTGAATCGGGTCCAGCAGCTCGGTGCGGATCTTCGCTGGCAGCGGAAGGTGCGTCGGAATCGTCTCGATCGTCAGGCCGAAGGGGAAGCCGAGCACGATCGGCAGGCGCGAGCCGCGAAGCTTCTTCTTCAGCCCGCTGACGCGGTCGAGTCCGTTCGCGATCCAGCGGCCCTCGGAGAGGACGAATGCGGTGTCGTGCCCACCGACGGTGGCCACGGGAACGATCGGCACGCCTGAGCGGATCGCGGTGCGTACGAAGCCCATGCGCCCGCCGAGGACAGCCTCATCGCGCCTGCGCCAGTTGCGCATCGCGTCGACCTCCCCCCCGGGCCAGATGACAACGTCGCACCCTGCGCTGAGCGCTGCGCCGACGCCTTGGCGCGAGGCCGGGATCACGCCGGCGAGGCGGAAGTAATCGCCGAGGCCGGGCGTCGCCATCAGGACATCGTGAGCGGTCGCGTGAAGCACGCGCTCGGTGCCGAATCGACGCCACCAGGCGAACACGAACGTCCACGCGTCCATCGTCAGCGACCCTCCCGAGTGATTTCCGATCAGCAGCGAGGTCTCCTCGGGCAGTCGCTCCCAACCGGACGTCTCAAGCCGGAAGTAGTACTTGCACAGGGCGTCCCAGACAGGCTTCTGAGCCTGCATCAGCATCTGGTTGGGGCCCTCGAGGGCGTGTTCGGTAGCGGAGGCGACACGCCTGCCGATGAGGCCTTCGATGCCCCCTTTGGATTGGCGCTCGGCGCCCTGGGCAGGAGTTGCGCCTCGTGGCGCACGGTCGAGCGGAGCCCCTTGCCGGGGCGGTGGTACCGAGGTGGCTGCCATGAAGACCCTCCTCCTGTTCGAGGAGTCCGAGGATTCCCCATTCGGGGCACCGTGACATCGGTGAGACACCCCGGTCTCGTGCGGAAGACCCGCAGCAGGCGGGTAGTTCGTACGCACCGCGGGCGCATGGCGCATGGCGCATCCGTGAGAACTACGAGCACCGTACCGCGTCCTGTCCGGATGGCCGACGCGCGCCAACGGTGCACAGTGCGACGACCGGCCCCACGTCGGCGCAACCAGCACGGAGGCCTTTTCAATGGGAGGACACGCTCGAGCGCGCATCCGGAGGACGCCCTGAAGCGCACCAGAGCATCCGGCCTCGGTGAGGTTCCGAGGCCGGATGCATTCGCGCTGAGCGATGTGTCGAGCCATGGCCTCCCCTCCTGTTGACCGACCGGTACACGTGCTTCTCGCCGACGTGCCGGGCGCCGGCCGCCGGGCGGTTGCCGGGGTCCTGCGCGCGCTTCCGAGCGTCGCGGGCGTGACCGAGGTCGGTGCGAGCGAGGATGTCGGACGCGCACTGCTTCGAAGCGCCGCGAACATCCTCGTCATCGACGACCGCCTGCTTTCCGGCGCGCGCATCGATCTCCACGACGCCGGGCTTCCCGTTGTCGTCGTCGGTCTCGATGACGATCCCGGCTTCGCCGTGCGAGCCCGGCAGCTCGGCGCCATGGCGTGGGTGCCCAAGGAGCGTGCGGACGAGCTGCTCCCCGACGTGCTCGCCGACGCGCTGGAGCGCGTCGCGCGGTGACGCGCGCCCCGCGCTCGATCGCGGCTCCGTAGTTCCCCGCTGCGCCTCTGCGCCGATCCCCGACTGTAGGTCACAGTCCACTTATCGATCATGGCCAGCGACCGACGCCCCAGGAGGAACCACCAGCATGCCGACCACCGTCCCGCAATCCGAGGCAACGCAGACTCCTACGACGACCTATCGTGCGGCTGTCGTCCATGACTTCCACAGCCCGCTGACGGTCGAGCAGGTGGCGCCGCGCGAGCTTGAGCTCGGCCAGGTGCGCGTCAAGGTGGAGGCTTCGGGCCTGTGCCACACCGACATCCACGCCGCCCACGGCGACTGGCCCGTGAAGCCGTCTCCCCCGTTCGTCCCCGGGCACGAGGGCGTCGGGATCGTCACCGAGCTCGGCCCGGGCGTGACCGAGGTCGCCGTCGGCGACCGGGTCGCGATGCCGTGGCTGGGCTACGCGTGCGGCACGTGCGACTACTGCGTCTCCGGGTGGGAGACGCTCTGCCTCGAGCAGAAGAACATGGGCTACTCGATCGACGGCGGGTTCGGCGAGTACGCCGTGGCCTACGGTCGCTACGTGGTCAAGGTCCCCGACGGGCTCGACCCGTTCGACGCCGCGCCGCTCACCTGCGCAGGCGTCACGACCTACAAGGCCGTCAAGGTCGCGGGCACGCGCTCGTCCGACCTCGTCGCCGTGTTCGGCGTGGGCGGGCTCGGCCACCTGGCGATCCAGTACGCGGCGATCGCCGGCGGGCGGGTCGTCGCGGTCGACCTCATCGACGAGAAGCTCGAGCTCGCCCGCGAGCTCGGCGCGGAGTTCACGATCAACGCGACGAAGGAAGACCCGGCGGAGGCGATCCAGGGTCTCGGGGGCGCCGACCAGGCGATCGCGTTGGCCGTCTCGCCGCGCGCGTTCGAGCAGGCCTACGGCTCGCTTCGCCGCGGCGGCACGCTGGTCTTCGTCGCCCTGCCGGCCGACAACGAGGTCAAGCTCCCGATCTTCGAGACCGTCCTCAACGGGATCACCGTCGTCGGCTCGATCGTCGGAACCCGCAGCGACCTGCGCGAGGTCTTCGAGCTGCACGCCGCCGGCAAGACGAAGGTGATCCGCGAGGTCCGCTCGCTCGAGCAGGTCAACGAGTCGATCGCGGACGTCGAGGCCGGCCGCGTCGCCGCGCGCATCGTCTTCGAGATGTAAGACGGCCGGCATGCACCGGTCCTGATGTGATCGACCTGCATTGCCACATCCTCTCCGGGATCGACGATGGCGCGCTCGATCTCGCCGACAGCGTCGCGATGGGCCGTCAGGCCGATCGTGACGCTGTCGCACTCGTGTGCGCGACCCCTCACATCCGCCACGACCACGACGTCCGGATCGCCGAGCTCGTCGATCGCGTCGCCGAGCTGAACGCGGCGCTGGAGGAGGCGGGCGCGAGCGCGCGCGTGCTCCCAGGCGGCGAGGTCGCCGAGACGATCGTCGAGCACCTCGACGACGCCGAGCTTCGGGCCGTGACGCTGGGCGGGGGCGGCCGCTGGATCCTGCTCGAGCCCCGGCCGGGGCCGCTGTCGGACTCCCTGCCGGCAACCGTGGACCACCTCGCCGCGCGAGGGCTGCGCTGCCTCGTCGCCCACCCCGAGCGTCACCTCGCGCCCGACCTCGTCCGCCGCCTCGCGGCGCTCGTCGAGCGCGGCGCGCTGGTGCAGGCCACCGCCGCCCACGTCGAGACCGGACCCACAGTCGAGGGGATGCTCGATCTCGCGCGCCACGGCGTGATCCATGTGGTCGCCAGCGACGCCCACTCCTCGCACGGCGGACGGCCGGTGCGGCTGTCGGGCGCGCTGGCCCGCCTCGCCGAGGTCGAGCGGGTGGCGCCGCACCTCGACTGGATCGCGCAGACGGCGCCGCGCGCGATCGTCGCGGGCGACGATGTCGTGCCGCCGTTCTAGTGCAGCGGCCGCAGCTCGACGCGCGCGGCGAGCTGCGCGACGACGTCCGCGGCCACGCTGCCGAGCCCGTGGCGCAGGAAGTTCGCCGCACCGGCGGCGGCTCCCAACACGAGCGCCTCCTCCCACGAGCGCCCGGTGACGAGCGCGGCCGCCAGGCCGCCCATCATGGCGTCGCCGCAGCCCTCGCGCGACCCGCGCTCGAACCGCGGCGGCACGAGCTCCCATGCTCGGTCCGCCGTGAGGACGAGCGCCGGCTCGGGCCCACGCGTAACGATCACCGCGCGAGCGCCGCCCTCGAGCAGCCGCTCGGCCGAGGTGCGCAGCCGCGTCCCGTCGACCGGCCCGCCCACGTACTCGGCCAGCTCCCAGTCGTTGAGCTTCACCACGTCGGGACGAGCATCGAGCACGGCGTCGAGCCGAGGCGTGGAGAGGTCGACGAAGATTCGCGTCCCTTCGGCGGCGACGTCGCCGACGAGCGTCGCGTACGCCTCCGGCGGCACTGTCTGCGGCGGGAACGGGTTGCAGACGAGGAGGGCCTCGCTATCCAGCGCCGCGGCGCAGGCGACCGACACGAGGTCGTCGAGCTCGTGGCGCGAAGGAGCGCCGCTGAGCCGGGTCGCCAGGAGCCGCCGCTCACCACTGCGGCGGTCGGTGACGTAACAGCCGGTCGCCGCCTCGGTGGACACGAGCCGGCGCTCGCCGGGCATCCGCGCCAGCAGGCCCCTGACCACCGCGCCCGTTTCGCCGCCGGCGAAGCCGCACAGGACAGGCCAGGCGTCGAGACGGCCGGCCACTCTGCTTGACCACACGCCCTGGCCGCCGGCGTGGACGTGGACGTCGTCCTCGTCGCCCCGCCGCTCGATCGCGATGGTCAGCAGTGGGTGCGGCGCGAAGACCGCCAGGCGCCCGGAGCGGGTCAATGGGCACCGTCCGGCGCCACCGCCGGCAGCGGCTCGATGCGGGCGAGCCCCTGCGGATTTCCCGTAGCGCCCGCGCGCCGCATTGCTGATGGCGGGCGCGTCGCGGAGAACGACGATGGGCCGAGAGCCTTCCAGGAAAGGAGCACGTCTTGTTCAACACCATCGTCGTGGGCGTGGACGGTCGCGAGGGCGGGCGCGACGCGCTCGTGCTCGGCGAGCGTTTGCGCGCAATCTTCGGCGGCGACCTGATCGCCGTCAACGCCTATCGATACGACTTCTTCGTCAGCCGCGGCACCACCGCGGACGTCGAGTCCGTGATTCATGCCAACGCGAACGACATGGTCGCGGGGGAGTTGGAGCGCATGGGCGTCAAGGCGCAAGCCGTGGCCCTGCCCGACGGCTCGCCGGCACGCGCGTTGCACAAGGCGGCCAAGTGGCACGACAGCGATGTCATCGTCGTCGGTTCGGACCAACACGGTCCGATCGGTCGCGTGCTGGCCGGCGACGTCACGCTCGGCACCTTGCATGGCGCCATGTGCCCGGTCGTCGTGGCCCCGCGCCGCTATGCCGAGCAGGCCAAGGAGCTCGAGACGATCGGCGTCGGCTATGACGGATCCCCGGAGGCGCACGCGGCCGCCCGGCTCGCACGCGACCTGGCAGTTGCGGCCGGCGCACGGCTGCGCGTGGTCTGGGTTCTCGAGCCGCCCACGCCTGGTGGCGGCATGCTGACCTACGACCCGAACTGGGCCGAGAACGCCGACGCCATCCGCGAGGAAGCACAGCGTCGGCTCGACGAGCTGCTCGCGGAGCTCGGCGAGATCGCCAGCGGCGAGGTCGTGGTCGGCGAGCCCGCCAACGAGCTGTCCTACGCCGCCAACCAGTTCGACCTGCTCGTCACCGGCTCGCGCGACTATGGGCCGTTCCGGCGCGTGATGCTCGGCAGCACCTCGAGCAAGCTCGTGCATCGGGCGCCCTGCCCTGTGCTCGTGCTGACGCGGACGGCGATCGGCGAGGACGAGCCGGCAGGTGACGACGGAGCGGCTGAGCAGCCGGTTGCCGGATGAGCTGACCCTGCTGCGGTCGGCGAGCGGTACCGCCCGGCGGCGGGCCCCCTGCGCGGCCCGTCCTTGGCTCACGGCCGCGGCACGGTTCGCGTTACGAAGTGAACTCCCTCGAGGCCTTCGAGCGAGAAGCCGTCCGCCGCCCCTTGTGAGACGTCGACCGTCAGCCGTGGCTCGCCCCAACGCTCATACTGGTCACCGTCGATGTAGAAGGGCGCGCCGGCGATCTCGCCCAGGCACACGTCCTGCGGGCTGAGTGGGAGCTCGCCACGCTCGAGGCACATCGGGGAGCTGCCGTCACAGCAGCCCCCCGACAGGAAGAACATGAGCGCCCCGTGCGCGGCGCCGAGGCGGTGGATCACCTCGAGCGCCGCGGGGCTTGCCGTCACCGTGGCGTCCGTCTCGGAGCCGTGACGGGACATTCCTAGAAGAACCCGAGCGGCTCGGGGTCGTAGCTGACCAGCAGGCACTTCGTCTGGGTGTAGTGGTCGAGCATCATCCGATGGTTCTCGCGACCCACGCCGGAGGCCTTGTAGCCGCCGAAGGCGGCGTGCGCCGGATACTGGTGGTAGCAGTTGGTCCACACGCGCCCGGCCTGGATCGCCCGCCCCATCCGGAACGCCCGGCTGCCGTCACGGGTCCACACGCCGGCCCCGAGGCCGTACAGGGTGTCGTTGGCGATCTCGAGCGCCTCGGCCTCGTCCCGGAAGGTGGTCACCGCGACCACGGGCCCGAAGATCTCCTCTTGGAAGACCCGCATCTTGTTGTGACCCTTGAGGACCGTTGGCTCGAAGTAGTAGCCCCCGGCGAGCCGCCCCTCGAGCGAGGGGCGCTCCCCGCCGATCAGCACCTCGGCACCCTCGTCGCGCCCGATCTGGACGTAGCCGGCGATCTTCTCGAGCTGACTCGTCGACACCTGAGGGCCGATCATCGTCTCGCGATCGAGCGGGTCACCCTGCTTGATCCTGCCGATGCGCTCCAGGACGCGCGGCATGAACTCGTCGTAGATCGACTCCTGGATCAGCGCCCGCGAGGGGCAGGTGCACACCTCGCCCTTGTTGAACGCGTACAGCACGAGACCCTCGATCGCCTTGTCGAGGAACGCATCGTCGGCCGCCATGACGTCCTCGAAGAAGACGTTCGGGGACTTGCCACCGAGCTCCGTCGTGGACGGGATGAGGTTCTGCGCCGCGTAGGACATGATCAGCCGACCGGTGACGGTCTCGCCCGTGAACCCGATCTTGGCGATCCGCTTGTTGGACGCCAGCGCCTTTCCGATCTCCGCGCCGGGACCGTTCACCACGTTCAAGACGCCCGGCGGAACGATGTCCCCGATCACTTCCATCAGCTTCAGGATCGACCACGGGGTGGGGCTGGCCGGCTTGAGCACCGTGCAGTTCCCGGCCGCCAGTGCGGGGGCCATCTTCCACGCCGCCATCAGCAGCGGAAAGTTGAAGGGGATGATCTGCCCGACGACACCGAGCGGCTCGTGGAAGTGGTAGGCGTAGGTCTTCTCGTCGATCTCGGAGATCCGCCCTTCCTCGGCGCGAATCGCGCCGGCGAAGTAGCGGAAGTGGTCGGCCGAAAGAGGGATGTCGGCGGCCAGGGTCTCGCGGACGGGCTTGCCGTTCTCGTAGCTCTCGGCCACCGCGAGCATCTCGAGGTTCTCGTCGATCGCGTCCGCGACCGCGTTGAGCACCTCGGCGCGCTCGGCTGGCGAGCGCCGGCCCCAGGCACCCTTGGCCGCGTGCGCTGCGTCCAGGGCGAGCTCGATGTCCGCCGCACCGGAATACGCCACCTCGCAGAACGCCTCGCCCGTCGACGGCGTCGGGTTCTCCCGATACTCGCCGGTCGTCGGCGCGACCCAGTCGCCGCCGATGAAGTTGTCGTAGCGCTCGTTCAGCTCGACCGGACTGCCGTGCTCGCCGGGCGCCGCGTACGCGGTTGACTCGACCGTTGACATGGTCTCGTCCCTCCTTTGGGAGTGGAAGTAGGTCCTGTGCGCAGGCTCCGCCGGTGCGACTCCGGCCACATCGGGGAAACCCCGTTGCCCAGTGCGGAAAAGCCCCCATCGCCGGGCCGCGCTTGCCCCCTCGATCGCTCGGACCACTGCGGAAGCCGGAGCCGCGACGGGGACCTACGCTCGCCACATGCTCACGAACGACGAGACGACCTCGATCACCGCGACGCCGCGGGCGACGGACATGCTCCGGCGGCTCGTCCTGAGGCATGGTCCGCTGGCGCTGTTCCAGTCGGGGGGATGCTGCGACGGCTCGCTCCCGCTGTGCCTGCTCGCGGACGATCTGGCACCGGGTCCAGGTGACCTGACGCTCGGGGAGATCGCCGGCGTTCCGTTCTACATCGACGCCGAGCAGTACGAGAGGTGGAGCGAGCCCGAGTTCGTGCTCGACGTGGCGAGCGGCGCTCCGGAGGGCTTCTCGCTCGGGCTTTCAGATGCCCACTTCGTGACGCTTTCGCCTTCCTGCCGGGCCAGGGCGGCGTAAGGGCTCAGCCGGTAGGCGCCCTGTGCTGGCGCTGCGACACGACTCTGTTCATCACCTCGAAGTAGCGTCCAAGGTGTTGCGGGCCGAGGAACTGCTGCTGGACGCGGCGCTGTGCCGCGATCCCCATCTGGCGGCGGCGCTCGCCGTCGGCCAGCAGCGCGCTGATCGCCGTACCAACCTGCTCCAGGTTGCGCGGCTCGGGGAGCAGCACACCCGAGCGGCCGTCCTCGATCTGATCTCGGATGCCACCGATCCGGCTGGCCACCACCGGCCGCTGCTTCCACATCGCCTCGGCGACGGTCAAGCCGAATCCCTCCGCGAGGCTCTTCTGCACGACCACGTCGGCGTGTCGCTGCAGCGCATTGACGATCGCCGCGTTCTCCTCGACGTCGTCCATCGGCAACGAGCACAGATGCGCACGCCGGCGGACCGGCCCCGGCAGCTCATGCCACGCTTCGCGGACCGCGTCCAGGACCTGCGCGCCCTCCGGGTCGTCTGCCACCGCCGCGGTCGACGGACCGACCAGCAGCAGGTGCGCGTCGCCTCGGCTCGCGACGTGCCCCGCGAACGCGCCCAGCACGCCGAGCGGATCCTTGAGCTGATCCCACCGCGAAACCTGCATCACCACCGGGACGTCGGCGGCCAGCGCCTCCTCCTCCAGCATCTCCGCCCGTCGCTGAACGCGTCCAGGCGTCCCGTCGGAGCGCGTGAACGCCGGGTAGGCGTCCACGTCATCCGCCAGCACCCCGGCGGCGGCCAAGATGGCGAGCGACTGCTCGGGACCCTGCTCCGCGTTCTTCGGCGCGAAGGCGTCGATCGAGGGGCGGATGACCGCTATCCGATCGCGCGGCAATCCCTCCCACGCGAATCCTCCTCGGGAGAAGATGAAGGCGTGCGCATCCGAGACATAGCCACGCAGGAAATCCCACGCGTCACGAGCATGCTCGTTGGCGACGTCGAGACCGACGTGACAGCGCCACATCACCGTCGCCCCCGTCTTGCGCACCGCCGCCGCCAACCCAGCCGTCTGCGGATCGTGCAAGATCACGAAGTCCGTCGGATGCACGAGCTCCATCAGCTCCTGCGCGCTCCCGGCCAACGTCCGCTCGTAGACGTCGCGCTCGGCGTCGCCCAACGGGCCGCCGTCACCGGCAAAGCCGTGCAGGCGGTTGTGGATCCGCTTCGTGATGGCGAAGAACTCCGGCTCCCCTGAGATCACCGCCCAGCGTGCGTCGACACCCGCGCCGCGACAGTACCCCAGCAACGGGCGCAACATCTCGACCACACCACCGCCCTTCGCGGTCGAGTTCACATTCCAGATCACGCGTCCGTGCAGCTCGCGTGCGGCTTGCTCGACGAGGCCGAGCAACGCCTCGTACTCACCCGGCGAAAGCACCGAGGCGAACCGCTCCGGGGCCATCGCATGCACTGGCTCATGGTGAAGTGCAGACATGCCTCTCCTGCAGCGGATCGGGGCTGAAGCCGCTCACCTAGTCGCGCTCGATGAGCATTGCGATTCCCTGGCCTCCGCCGATGCAGAGGCTGACGAGCCCCAGCTTGTGGTCCTCGCGTTCCATCTCGCTGAGGATCTTGGTCACGAGAATCGCGCCCGTTGCCCCCACCGGGTGTCCGAGGCCGATCGCGCCGCCGTTCGGGTTCACCCGCGCGGTGTCCAGCTCGAGGTCCTGTAGGACCGCCAGCGCCTGCGCCGCGAACGCCTCGTTGAGCTCGACCACGTCGACCTCGTCGAGCGTCCTGCCTGCTCGCTGCAGTGCCTTGCGCACTGCGGGAACGGGGCCGATGCCCATGGTCTTGGGCTCGACTCCGCACACGGCGTACGAAACGATCCTGCCCCTGACAGGCGCGCCCAATTGCTCGGCCCGTTCTGCTGACATGACCACCACCGCCGCCGCAGCGTCGTTGATCCCGGAGGCATTGCCGGCCGTCACCGTCCCGCCCTCGTCGAACGCCGGCTTGAGCTTCGCCAACCCCTCGAGCGAGACATCGGGCCGCGCGTGCTCGTCGACCTCGAACGCAACGGTTCCCTTGCGTTGCTTGACCTCGACCGGCACGATCTCGCTCTCGAACCGGCCCGCCTCTATCGCCGCGACTGCGCGACGATGAGACTCGACCGCGAACTCGTCCTGCGCCTCGCGGGAGATGCCGTGGGACTTCGCCAGGTTCTCGGCCGTGACGCCCATGTGAACCTTGCTGAACGGGTCCGTGAGCGCGCCGACGACCGAGTCGACGAGCGTCGCCTCGCCCAGCCGCGCACCCCAGCGCGCGCTCTCCATCCAGTAGGCGCCCCTGCTCATCGACTCGGCACCGCCGGCGAGCGCCACCTCCGCGTCGCCCGTCTGGATCATCTGGGCAGCCGACACGATCGCCTGCAGGCCGCTGCCACACAACCGGTTGAGCGTCAGCGCAGGCGACTCCTTCGGTATCCCGGCGTTGATCCCCACGACCCGCGCCAGATAGTGGTCCTCGGGCGCGGTGTGGATGACGTTGCCGAACACGACCTGCTCCACCTGTGCGGGGTCCAGCCCCGCGCGCTCGACTGCCGCGCGGGCGGCAGTTGCTCCGAGCTCGCTCGGCGGGACGTCACGCAGGCTGCGCCCGAAGGAGCCGACCGCGGTCCGGGCGGCTGAGCTGATCACGATCTCGGTCATATGCAGCCCCTCACATCTCTCCCCATGCGAGCACGCCCGCGACGTCCAGCGTCGACAGGATCCCGACGGGATGGCCGGTCTGAGGATTCACCGCCACGATGTGACCGGTGCCCTTGGTCATCATCAGCTCCGCGGCGTCGCGCAACGCGGCCGTGGTCTCCACCCTGATGACCGGCCGCTGCGCGAGCGCCGCGGCGGTCTCCGGGGCGTCCGGACGGAGGCCCGCCCTGACCACGTCGAAGTCGGAGACGATCCCCCACACGGGCGATTCGTCCGCCCCATCCTCCGCGCTGCCCCTCACCACGATGCAGTGAACATGGTGCGTGCTCATGATCCGGGCGACCTCGGTGAGCGTCGCCTCGGCGCCGCACGACAGAATCCCCGGATGCATGGCATCGGCTACGGTCGCGTGCTCGAAATGCGGCAGCAGATAGCTGCCATGGCTCGGCAAGGCGCCGCTCTCCGTCATGGCGCTTCTCCTTTCCATGATCAGCCCGGCAGCGTGATCGCGGCGAGCGGGATGTCGACGTCGACAAAGCCGGCGGGCGGCTTGCCCAGGAACTCGTCTTCGTCGCGTTCGAACAGGTAAGGCGCGAGGTGGCGGCCGGCGATCTTCGTCGGCGGCCACCAGAGCGGATACCAGGCGCCGCCGATGTCCGGGTCCGCGCCGGGCACGTCGGAGCGCATGAAAAGCGGGTGTTCGCCTGTGAAGAGCATTCCTCTCAGCACGGGGCGAAACGGCGCGGGGTCGACGGGCGCGCCATATCTGGCCGCGATGTGCGCGGCCACGGCATCCGCCTGCTGCGCCGCGAGCCCACCCTGCTTCACCGGGAAGTTGACGGCGTCGCCCGCGGCGTAGACATCGGCGACGCCTGTCACCTGGCCGAACTCGTCGACCGGAATGAAGCCATCGGGCGGGGTGGTCGGTACGCCGGCCAGCTCCGGGCCGCGCAGGAGCGGGAGCGTGACGACCTCGTCGGCAGTCGCCGATTGCGCGGTGACGTCGGTCGCGCCGACGAACTCGATGCCCGCCGCGGCCAGCAAGCGACCGGTGCTCTGGCTGCCCTGGTCGCCGAACAGCGCCAGCGGCCGCTCCTCCGGGCTGAGGAGCCGCAGCTCGACTCCCTCGACGTTGCTTCGGGCGAGCTCGCGTGCGGTCATCAGCGCAAGCTCGTACAGCGGCAGGAGCCACCCTGTCGTGCTGGGCGCGACGAACGCCACGCTGCGCGCCTCGCCGCTGCGCAGCCGGTCGAGCATCTCCCGGATCGCCTGGCCCGAACCTTCGAGCCCGAACGCGATCGCATCGGCGACCGGCGCGCTCAGCCGCGCCCCCGGGGCAAGGATCAGCGTGTCGAAGGGCAGCTCAGTTCCGTCGGCGCAGCTGACTCGATGCGCGTCGGCCTGCACCGCCACGACGCTTGCGCCGACGAACCTCGCGCCGCGCTGGGAGACGATATCCGGGACCGAATGGCGCGCCGCCGATGCCAAGCCGAACGGCTCGGCGACCGTCACGGGCCGATCGACGAACCAATCGTCCTGCGAGACAAGCGTCAGGTCGACTCGGTCGCCGGCAAGCGCCTGCAGCGCCAGCAGCGCTTCCAGGCCGGCGACGCTGCCGCCGACGATGACGACATGGCTGGACATCGGGCTGTTGGATGCGGTCATGGTCACTCACCAAGGGTTGTAAGCACCTGCGTTGGCAGCGCGCATCGCGGTCACGTACCCGGCGCGCTCGTACGCCGCCTTGTCGGCGATCGCGGGCACGGACAGCATGCCCCGCACGTCGTCGACCGAGTCGAAGCCCTTGCGCGCCATCCAGCTGGTGAGGCCGCCGAGCAGCTCGGTCGCGTACTTGGGTCCGTGGCGCAGCAGGGCGGACGTCGTCATCACGACGTCTGCGCCGGCGAGCAGGTACCTGGCGAGGTCGGCGGGGACTTCCACGCCCGACGTCGCGGCGAGCGAGGCCGTTGCCCTGCCGCGCAACAGCGCGATCCATGTGCGGGCCAGCCGGGCGTCCGCGGGGCTCGAGAGGTTAACTCTCGGCAGGACCGCGAGCTGCTCGGGATCGATCTCGGGTTGCAGGAAGCGATTGAAGAGCACCAGCGCGTCCGCCCCGGCCTCGTCGAGGCGCAGCGCCATCTCACCGGGAGAGCTGAAGAAGGGACTCAGCTTGACCGCGACCGGGAGGCTGACGGCGGACTTGACGTGCTCCAGGACATCGATGTGACGCTGTTCGACCTCGCGGCCGGAGATCTCGGGATCACCGGGGAGGTAGTAGATGTTCAGCTCGATCGCTGCGGCGCCGGCATCCTGCATCGCGCGTGCATATTCCGTCCACCCTTCCGGGGTGACGCCGTTGAGGCTCGCGATCACGGGAACGTCGACAGACGCGACGGCGCGCTCCAGCAGGACCAGGTAATTACGGGGGCCGCCGTCCTCTTCGACCACGGCGGGGAAGTAGTCCAGCGCCTCGGGAAAGCTCTCGGCTGTCTCCTCGACCAGCCGGATGGCTCGCGCCGCGTCCTCTCGCAGCTGTTCCTCGAACAGCGAGAACAAGACGATCGCCCCGACGCCGCCGTCCGCCAGCCGCTTGATGCCGTCGAGGGTGTACGACAGCGGCGATGGGGATGCGACCAGCGGATTGCGCAGGGCGAGACCCATGTAGTTGGTCGAGAGATCCATCAGCTTCGCCCGCGTGGGTCGGATGGGAACTCGCTCGCGCCGCGCGTCGCCATCTCCTCGTACAGCCGCCAGCGCTGGTCGGCGACCTGCTGGGCAAGGCCGCCCAGGCGCTCGGCCTCGGTCGGCTCGGCGGCCGCGAGGGCGCGAAAGCGCAGCTCGCCCTTGCGGTAGTCCGCCAGCGACATCCGCGGCCTCGACGAGTCGAGCAGGAAGGGGTTCTCGCCGGCCGCCCGCACCACCGGGTCATAGCGGATCAGCGGCCAGTGACCGCTTGCCACCGCGCCGTACTGCTGGCTCAGCCCGTCGCGCATGTCGTATCCGTGTGCGACGCAGTGGCTGTAGGCGATGATCAGCGACGGCCCTTCGTAGGCCTCGGCCTCACGGAAGGCGCGCAGAGTCTGCTGGGGATCGGCGCCGAAGGCCACCCGCGCCACGTACACGTCGGCATACGCGATCGCCTGGAGGGCAAGGTCCTTGGTCGGGATGGTCTTGCCCGCGGCCGCGAACTTCGCGACCGCCCCCAGCGGCGTCGCCTTCGACATCTGCCCGCCGGTGTTGGAGTACACCTCGGTGTCCATCACCAGCACGTTGACGTTCATGCCGCTCGCCAGCACGTGGTCGAGCCCGCCCGCACCGATGTCGTACGCCCACCCGTCGCCGCCGACGATCCACACGCTGCGGCGGATCAGGTGGTCGAGGACGCTCCGCAGGTCCTCGACGACGGGACCGTCGAGCTCGTCGAGCCGCCGCTCGAGCGGCGCGAGCCGCTCGCGCTGGGCACGCAGCTCGGACTCCCGCACCTGCGGGGCGGACAGGATCTCGTCCACCAGCTCGGCCCCCACGACGTCGCGCAGCTCCTGCAGTCGGCGGCGGGCGAGCTCGGTGTGGCGGTCGGCCGCGAGTCGAAGCCCCAGCCCGAACTCGGCGTTGTCCTCGAACAGCGAGTTCGACCACGCCGGACCGTGCCCGGCCGCATTCACCGTCCAGGGCGTCGTCGGCTGGTTTCCGCCGTAGATCGACGAGCAGCCGGTTGCGTTGGCAACCGTCAGCCGGTCGCCGAACAGCTGCGAGAGCAGCTTCAGGTACGGCGTCTCGCCGCACCCGGCGCAGGCGCCGGAGAACTCGAACAGCGGATCGAGGAACTGAGTCCCGCGCACGGTGCCGAAGTCGACCCGGGTGCGATCGTTCGCCGGCAGCTGCTCGAAGAAGGCGATGTTCTCGCGCTCGCTTTCAACCAGCGGCTCCCGGGCGTCGAGGTTGATCGCCTTGTGGCCCGGCTCGTTGGCCGCGGATACCGGACAGGCCTCGACGCACAATCCGCATCCGGTGCAGTCCTCGACGTACACCTGAAGCGTGTACCGGGCGTCCGGGAGGCCGGCCCCGTTCAGCTCAGCGGACCGGAAGCCGTCGGGAGCGTCCTGGAGGCGGTCAGGGCCGTAGTAGCGCGAGCGGATCACGCTGTGCGGGCAGACGAAGCTGCAGTTGCCGCACTGGATGCAGAGCTCCGAATCCCAGACCGCCACGAAGTCCGAGATGTTGCGCTTCTCGTACTTGGTCGTCCCACTCGGATAGGTGCCGTCGACCGGGAGCGCGCTCACGGGCAGCTGATCGCCGTCGCCGGCCATCATCGCCGCCGTCACGGTGCGCACGAACTCGGGAGCGTCGGCGGGCACGAGCTCGCGCGCCTCGCGCCGAGACGAGACCTGGTCGGGGACCTGAACCTGGTGCAGGGCGGCGAGCGAGCGATCGACCGCCTCGATGTTGCGCTTGACGACCTCGGCGCCGCGCTTGCCGTAGGTCTTCTGGATCGAGGCCTTGATCGCCTCGATCGCCTGGTCGCGCTCGAGCACGCCCGAGATCGCGAAGAAGCACGTCTGTAGCACCGTGTTCGTGCGGCGGCCCAGGCCCGCCTCGCGCGCGATCTTCCCAGCATCGATCGCATACAGCTTGATGTCCTTGGCGAGGATCTTCTCCTGCACCGGGCGTGAGAGCGCGTCCCAGACCTGGTCCGGTTCCTCGCTGCAGTTGAGCAGCAGCGTCGCGCCGTCGGCAGCGCGATCCAGCACCTCGGAGCGCTCGATCAGCCCGAACTGATGGCAGCCGACGAAGCTCGCCGCCGACACGAGGTAGGGGGCGCGAATCGATCGCGGCCCGAACCGCAGGTGCGAGACGGTCTGCGAGCCCGACTTCTTGGAGTCGTAGACGAAGTAGCCCTGCGCGTGCAGGTTCGCCGCGTCGCCGAGGATCTTGATCGTGTTCTTGTTCGCGCCGACCGTCCCGTCGGACCCGAGGCCGAAGAACACGGCGCGAACGGTCTCCTCGGGTTCGATGTCCAGCGACGCGTCGTAGGCGAGGCTCGTTCCCGAGACGTCGTCGTTGATCCCGATCGTGAACCGCCGCTTCGGCTGCTCGCGTGCGAGCTCCTCGAACACGCCGGCGACCATCGCCGGGGTGAACTCCTTCGAGGACAGGCCGTAGCGACCGCCGATCACGATCGGCATCGCCTCGCGCTCCCCGGTGCCGTGCGCTTCGCTCAACGCCGCGAGCACGTCCAGGAAGAGCGGCTCGCCGAGAGAGCCCGGCTCCTTGGTCCGGTCCAGCACGGCGACCCGCCGCACGCTCTGGGGCAGCGCGGCCGCCAGCTCGGCCGCGGGGAAGGGCCGGTAGAGCCTGACCTGCGCCACGCCCACCCGTTCGCCCCGAGCTTGCAGGAAGGCGACCGTCTCGCGCGCGGTCTCCCCGCCGGACCCCATCACGACCAGGACCCGCTCGGCCTCCGGGTCGCCGAAGTAGTCCACCAGCCGGTAGTGGCGGCCGGTTCGCTCCCCCAGCCGGTCCATCGCACTCTGCACCACCCCGGGGACACGCGCGTAGAACGGGTTGACGGTCTCGCGCGCCTGGAAGTAGATGTCGGGGTTCTGTGCGGTGCCTCGGATGAACGGCCGCGCCGGCGACAGCGCCCGCGCGCGATGCGCCCGAACCAGCTCGTCCGAGATCAGCGCGCGCACGTCCTCTTCGTCGAGCATCTCGATCGTCTGCAGCTCGTGCGAGGTGCGAAAGCCGTCGAAGAAGTGCACGAACGGGACGCGTGTCTCGAGCGTTGCGGCATGCGCCACGAGCGCGAGGTCGTGCGCCTCCTGCACGGACGCCGCGGACAGCAGCGCGAAGCCGGTCTGACGGACCGCCATCACATCCGAGTGGTCGCCGAAGATCGACAGCGCCTGTGCCGCGAGCGACCGCGCAGCCACGTACATCACCGCCGACGTGAGCTCGCCGGCGATCTTGTACATGTTCGGGATCATCAACAGCAGGCCCTGGGACGCGGTGAACGTCGTCCCGAGCGCCCCGCCCTGGAGCGCGCCGTGCAGGGCCCCTGCGGCACCGCCCTCGCTCTGCATCTCCACGACCGCGGGGACCGTGCCCCAGAGGTTCGTGCGCCCCTTGCTGGACCACTCGTCCGCCAGCTCGGCCATCGGCGAGGACGGCGTGATCGGGAAGATGCAGCACACCTCGCTGCACCGGAACCCGACCGACACCGCCGCTTCGTTGCCGTCGACAGTGGCGCGCATCACCCCGGCTCCACCGTCGGATCCAGCGGCGCCACGAAGGCGTAATCGGGATCGGGCGCCTCCTCCGGCACCATCTCGATCGAGTGAACCGGGCACTGCTCGAAGCATGCGCGGCAGCCGGTGCAACGGTCGTAGTCGAACCTGTAGCGCAGTCCCTCGCCGAGCTTGATCACGGCGTCTTCGGGACAGGCGCCCAGGCAGCCGTCGCACTCGATGCAGTTCCCGCACGACAGGCACCGCCTCGCCTCGAACACCGCCTCGTCCGGGCTGAGACCGCCGACGATCTCCTCGAAGCCACCGAGGCGGTCCTCCGGCGCCAGCGCGGGCTGCCGGCGACTGGGATGATCACCGAAGTACCACAGGTTCAGGAGCTCGAAGTCCGCGGATGGATGCTTGGTCGCAGGCTCGTATCGCGAGTCGCGCAGCCAGGCGTCGATCTCGCGCGCGGCGCGCTTGCCGTGGCCGACGCCGACGGTGACGGTGCGCTCCGAGGGAACCATGTCGCCCCCGGCGAACACGCCCGGGCAGCCGGTCATCAGCGAGCGGGACACGCGGACCGTTCCGTCACGGTCGAACTCCACTCCCGGCACGCTGCGCAGGAAGGCGGTGTCGCTCTCCTGGCCGAGCGCGAGGATCACGGTGTCCGCCTCCAGCGTCTCGAAACGGCCGGTCGGCTGCGGGTAGCCGGACTCGTCGAGCTCCATGGCCTCGACCTGGAGCTCGGAGCCCTCGAGCGCCTTGATCGTCCGCAGCCAGTTGATCCGCACTCCCTCCTGCTCGGCGTCCTGCGCCTCCTCCTCGTGGGCAGGCATCTGCTTGCGGGTCCGCCGATAGACGATCAGCGCCTCCTCCGCTCCCATCCGTCGCGCGGTGCGCGCGGCATCCATCGCCGTGTTGCCGCCACCGTAGACCGCGACGCGACGTCCGATCACCGGCCGCTCGCCGGTCGCGACGTCGCGCAGGAACGACACCGCGTCCAGGATCCGCCCGGCGTCCGCCGCGGGGATGTCGACCCGCTTGGAGAGGTGCGCGCCGACCGCCACGAACACCGCGTCGAAGGCGCCCTCGCGGCGCTCCGCCTCGAGGTCCTCGACCCGATGGTTGCTCGTGATGCGGACCCCGAGCGCCGCGATCCTGTCGATCTCGGCCCCCATGACGTCCCGGGGAAGCCGGTAGGCGGGAATCCCGTAGTGCATCATCCCGCCCGGCTCCGGACCGGCGTCGCGAACCTCGACCTCATGGCCGAGGCGCGCCAGATGGTAGGCCGCCGACAGGCCGCTCGGCCCGGCGCCGATCACCAGCACGCGCTTGCCGCTGCGCTCCGGAGGGGGCGCGAACGACCAACCCCGCTCCAGCGCCAGATCGCCCAAGAACCGCTCGACGGCGTGAATCGAGAGGGCACTGTCGAGGTCGGCGCGGTTGCAGACGCTTTCGCACGGGTGGTAGCAGACTCGCCCGTGGATCGCGGGGAACGGGTTGTCGGTCGTCAGCACGCGCCATGCCCGCTCGTGGTCGCCGACCTTGACGTGCGCCATCCACTCCTGGATGTTCTCGCCCGCCGGGCAGCCGGCATTGCATGGCGGGAGCAGGTCGACGTACACCGGTCGCGCGTGCCGCACGGGTCCCGTGCGGGAGCGGCCGTGCTCCAGATCCGGCACGGGCGTGATGTCCGTGCCCGAGCGAGCGTCTCCCGGCGATGGCCTGCGCTCTGATCGCTGGAGCGGCCGCGTTTGGGGAGCCATGATCTGCAGACCCTATCCGTGTCTACCTCGGAGCCGCGATCGCCGCCTGCGCGGCCGCGACGCGCGCGATCGGCAGCCGGAACGGGGAGCAGCTCACGTAGTCGAGTCCGGCGTCGTGGAAGAAGCGGATCGACTCCGGGTCTCCGCCGTGCTCACCGCAGACGCCGAGCTCGAGGTCGGGCCGCTCACGGCGCCCCTTCTCCGCGGCGATCCGCACCAGCTCCCCGACGCCCGGCTGGTCGATCGTCGCAAACGGCGAGCCGTCGACGATCTTCTCGTCGACATAGCGGGGGATGATCCGACCCTCGATGTCATCGCGGGAGAAGCCGATCCCGCACTGCGTGAGGTCGTTCGTGCCGAACGAGAAGAAGTCGGCGTGGCGCGCGATCTGGTCGGCGACGAAGCACGCGCGCGGGAGCTCGATCATCGTCCCGACGCCGAAGTCGGTCCCGTAGCTGAGACCCTCCTCTTCGGCAACCGACACCACGCGGCCTCTGACGAGCTCGAGCTCACGCTCGTAGGCCACCAGCGGGATCATGATCTCGAGGTGCGGCCCGCGGCCCGTTCGCTCACGCACCGCAACCGCGGCGCGAGCGATCGCTCGCACCTGCATCTCGTACACCTCCGGCTCCATCACGCCCAGCCGCACGCCGCGCGTTCCCAGCATCGGGTTGACCTCCTCGAGCGACCGCACCCGATCGAACTGACTCTCGAGCCCGGCGAGACGGGGGCTGCGGTCGATCCGTGCGCGCACGATCTCCTCGTGCAGCTCGAAGCGATCCGGCAGGAACTCGTGCAGGGGCGGGTCGAGCAGGCGAATCGTCACCGGCCAGCCCGGCATCGCCTCGAACAGGCCCTCGAAGTCGCTCTGCTGCAGCGGCAGCAGCTCATCCAGCGCGGCGCGCCGGCCCGCCTCGTCCTCGGCCATGATCATCGCCCGCATCTTCGGCTGGCGATCCGCCGCCATGAACATGTGCTCGGTCCGGCACAGCCCGATCCCCTCCGCGCCGAAGAGGTGCGCGCGGGCGGCGTCCTCGGGCGTGTCCGCGTTCGCCCGTATGCCGAGCTGGCGCAGCTCGTCGGCCCAGCGCAGGACCGTCTCGAACCGGGCGTCGATATGGGCCTCGACGAGCGGGACGTCGTCGGTCGTGATCGCGCCGTTGGTGCCGTCGATCGCGATGAAGTCGCCTTCGTGCAGGACGAGATCGCCGATCCGCACCTCGCCCGTCTTGAGATCGATGTCCAGTGCGGCGGCACCGGTGACCGCCGGACGGCCCATGCCGCGTGCCACCAGCGCCGCGTGCGAGGCCTTGCCGCCCTCCGAGGTCAGGATCCCGACCGCGGCATGGAACCCGGCGACGTCGTCGGCCTCGGTGAACGGCCGCACGAGGATCACCGCCTTTCCATCGGCGGCCTGCTCGACGGCGTCCGGCGCGGTGAACACGATCGCGCCCTTCGCCGCGCCCGGCGAGGCCGCGACCCCGCGCGCGAGCACCGTGTAGCGCGCGGTGGTGTCGAACGAGGGGTGCAAGAGCGCGTCGAGCGCTCCGGCGTCGATCGTCGCGACGGCCTCGGCCTTCGTCAGCAGCCGCTCCTCGAAGGCGTCGACCGCGAACCGCACGCCCGCCTGCGCGGGGCGCTTGGCGCTGCGCGTCTGCAGCATGAACAGGCGCCCCTCCTCGACGGTGAACTCGGTGTCCTGCAGGTCCTTGTAGTGCGCCTCGAGCTTGCGCAGGATCTCCGTCAGCTGATCGGCGGCCTCTGGCAGCCAATCGCGCAGCTCGGAGATGTCTCGCGGCGTGCGGACGCCGGAGACGACGTCCTCGCCCTGGGCACGCGGGAGGAAGTCGCCCGACGGCGTAGGCGCACCGGTGACCTCGTCGCGGCTGAAGGCCACCCCGGAGCACGACGACTCGCCCTTGTTGCCGTACACCATCTGCTGCACGTTGACGGCGGTCCCCCAGTCGTCCGGGAGCCGATTGATGCGGCGGTACTGGACGGCCCGCTCGCCCATCCACGAGTCGAACACGGCTTGGATCGCCTCGGTCAGCTGCTGGCGCGGATCGGTCGGGAAGTCGTAGTAGGACTTGAAGCTGTCGGTCAGCTCGCGCAGCGCGGCGGCGTCGAGGTCCGTGTCGAGGGTCACGCCGTGCTCCTTCTTGACGCGTGCGATCTCGTCCTCGAAGCGCTCGCCCGGGATCCCGCGCACGACGTTGCCGAACATCTGCACCAGCCGGCGGTAGCAGTCCCAGGCGAAGCGCTCGTCCCCGGTGCGCGCCGCCAGGCCGGCGGCCGACTCGTCGTTCAGGCCCAGGTTGAGCACCGTGTCCATCATCCCCGGCATCGACTCGCGCGCGCCCGAGCGCACCGAGACGAGCAGCGGATCTTCCGCGTCGCCCAGGCGCTTCCCGGCTCGCTTCTCGAGCGCCGACAGCGCCGCGCCCACCTGGTCCTGCAGGCCCGCAGGCCACGCCCCGCCACGCATGTAGGCCACGCAGGCCGCGGTCGTGATCGTGAATCCGGCCGGGACCATGTCCGGGCCGAGGATGCGCGTCATCTCGGCCACACCCGAGCCCTTGCCGCCCAGGAGGTCGCGCATCTCGCGCGAGCCCTCGGCGAAGTCGTACACCCACTTCTGGGTTCCGGCCGCAGAATCCTCGACGCTAGGGGTCGCTACTTGCGTGGTCATGTCTCTGCTCCCAGGGACGCTCGACGAGGTCATAGTGTCTGCGTCGAGAGCACCGTCGATAACCGTGGCGGCTGCCCAGGCCCGTACGTAGTTTTCCCCCTGCGCGACCGAGCTCTGGACGTCTAGCGTGGCGATGGTGATGGCACGGGCGCATTGGACGCTGGTCGCGGCCGCGGCGGCCGGCGGTGTCGGCGAACTGGTTCGCCGTCGACGGTCGTCGCGCAACGCGCCCACGCCCCCGCCGCCGATGACGACACAGTCCAGCCCGGGACAGATCGCGGACCTGCAGCAGGCGTACGGCGCCGAGATGGCTCCCCCGTCCGCGCCTGCGCCGGGCGAGGCCACGGCGGACGGCTGACGGGCGCGGCACGGGGGCGCGCGTGCTCGACGACAGCTTCCCGACGATGGGCACGGTCGCGCGGGTCGTGCGGGACGCCGACGGCGGGCTCGACGTGCGGTCGCTGTTCGCCGAGATCGACCGCCGGCTGTCGCGCTTTGACCCCGGCAGCGATCTGTCGCGCCTGAACGCCGATCCGCGCCCGTGCGTCCCCGCCGGGCCGCTGCTGCGGGCCGCGGTCGCGGCCGCGCTGCGCGCAGCGTCGCTGACCGGCGGCCTCGTCGACCCGACCCTGCTGGGGGCGCTGCGTCGCGCCGGCTATGGCGAGTCTCGCGCGCACGTCCAGCCGTCATCGCTGGCGCGGGGGCTTGGCGCAGCGCCGCCACGGCGCCCGGCTCGCCCCAACCCGGCCGCCGAGTGGCGCGCGGTCGAGGTCGACGACGGCGCGGGCGCGATCCGCCGGCCGCCGGGCCTGGAGCTCGACCTCGGGGGCTCGGTCAAGGGGTGGGCGGCCGACCTTGTCGCTGTGCGGCTCGCGCGCCACGGGCGCTGCGCCGTCGACTGCGGCGGCGACCTGCGCGTGGAGGCCGGGAGCGGGGCGCCGTGGGAGGTGCGCGTTCGCCATCCGCTGACCGGCGCGATCGCGCACACGCTGCCGGTCAGCGCCGGCGGCGTGGCGACCTCCGGCATCGACGCGCGGCTGTGGGAGCGTCCGGAGGGCGACTTCGCCCACCACCTGATCGACCCCGCCACAGGAATGCCCGCGTGGACGGGGCTGGTGGCGGCCACCGCGCTCGCCCCGACCGCAGTGGAGGCCGAGGCGCTCGCGAAGGCCGCCTTGCTGTCAGGCCCCGCCGCGGGGCGACGGCTCCTGCAGGGCCGGCACGGCGGGGTGCTCGTGCACGATGACGGCGCGGTCGAGCCGGTGGGCCGTGAGCGGCGGTCGGGTGGCTGGGGCTCGGTTCTCCCTCAGGTCGCCTTGCCGTAACCGGCCTGGAGCAGCTCGATGACCTCGCGGATCATCGGGATGCGCGGATTGGTGCGGATGCTCGGGTCCGCGAACGCCGCCTTGGCGAGCTCGGGCAGCGCCTCCTCGAACTCCTTGCGATCCACGCCGCATTCGGCCAGCGTCCGCGGCTCCTCGACCTCGGCCAAGAGCTCGTCGACGCGCGCGAACAGCCGCTCGCATCGATCGCGCTCGGTCTTGCCGCCCAAGCCGAGGATCCACCCGATCTGCGCGTACTTCTCGGGCGCGACGTAGGCGGAGTAGCCCGGCGCCGGCATGAACTTGCTCGGCAGCGACGCGTTGTAGCGCAGCACATGCGGCAGGAAGATCGCGTTCGCGCGACCGTGCGCGATCCCGAACCGCGCGCCCACGGGGTGCGCGAGCGCGTGGTTGAGCCCGACGAACGCGTTCGAGAACGCGAGCCCCGCGATGGTCGCGGCGTTGGCCATCGCGGTGCGGGCCTCGAGGTCGGAGCCCTCCCGGTAGGCGCGGGGCAGCGACGCGAAGATCAGGTTGACGGCCTGCACGCAGAACGCGTCGGTATACGGAGAGGCGAAGATCGAGACCGCCGCCTCGAGCGCGTGGGTCAGCGCATCGATACCGGTGTCGGCGGTGATCTCCCGCGGCATGGTCAGCGTCAGCACCGGGTCGACGATCGCCATGTCGGGCACGAGCGAGTAGTCGACCAGCGTCACCTTGCGGTCCCCCACGCTGATCACCGCGGCCGGGGAGACCTCCGAGCCGGTGCCGGACGTCGTCGGAATCGCGACCAGCCGCACCTTGTGGTCGAGCTGCGGGAAGTCGGAGATGCGCTTGCGCGCGTCGAGGAACGGCAGCGACAGCTCGCGGATGCTCAGCTGCGGGCTCTCGTGGAACAGGCGCATCGCCTTCGCGGCATCCATCACCGAGCCGCCGCCCAGCGCGATGATGGCGTCGGCGTCGACGCTCTCGAGCGCCTCCACGCCGGCACGGATCTGCGCCTCGGTCGGTTCCGGCTGCACTCCGGAGAACACGTGCACTGCGTCGACGGCGAGGTAGCGACGCACCTCCTCGGCCACCCCACGGGCCACGGTCGGACCGTCGGTGACGATCATCGGTCGCGAGGCGCCCAGCTGGCGCAGGTTGTCCAGCGCGCCGGGGTTGAAGTACGTGTCCGCGGGAACCCGGAACCATTGGGGCGGCGTCTGGCGCCGCGACACCGTCTTGACGTTCAGCAGATTTCGGTAGTTGACGTTGTCGGTGGTGTTCGAGCCTCCCCAGGTGCCGCAGCCGAGCGAGAAGGTCGGGGTCATCGAGTTGTAGATCCCGCCGAGGGCTCCGACCGCGGTCGGCGCGTTGACCAGGATCCGCCCCGTGCGGATGGTGAGCGCGAACCGCTCGATCACCTTGTCATCGCTCGCATACACGGCCGAGGTGTGGCCGAGGCCGCCGTGCTCGGTCACCAGCTCGCAGGCCCGGATCCCGTGCTCCACCGAGGGCGAGCGCACCACGCCCAGGATCGGCATCAGCTTCTCGGCGATGAACGGATGCGCCTCGAAGGCGTCGAGGTCCGTCGGGAGCGGGGCGAGCAGCACCTTGTCCTCGTCGGAGGCGTCGAAGCCCGCCAGGCCCGCAAGGTTGACGCACGACTGCCCGAGCACGTCGAGCTGCACCTTGCCCTCGTCGGTGAACGAGCGCGCCGCCAGCGCTTCCGTCTGCGCGTCCGTGAGCAGCCGGGCGCCCATCCGCTGGAACTCCTCGATCATCTGATCGTAGATCGCCTCGTCGATCACGCACGTCTGCTCCGACGGGCAGATGACCGAGGAGTCGAACGTCTTCGAGATCAGGATGTCCACGACGGCCATGCGGATGTCCGCGCTGCGATGCACGTACACCGGCGCGTTCCCGGGTCCGACGCTGAGGCAGGGCTTGCCGGCGGCGTTCGCGGCCGCCACCGCCTTGGGCCCGCCTGTGGTCCAGATGAAATCGACGCCCGGATGGTGGAAGAGGTACTGCGACACCTCGAGCGACGGATCGGGGATCACCTGGAGCGCGTTGGGCGGCAGTCCAACCGCCTCCCCCGCCTCCTGAAGGACCTCCGCGGCGCGGCGCGCGCAGCGCACCGCGCGCGGAGACGGACGCATGACCAGCGCGTTGCGCGTCTTCGCGCAGACGATCGACTTGAACAGCGCGGTCGACGTCGGATTGGTGATCGGCAGCAGCGCCAGCACCACCCCGATCGGCTCCGCGACGTATTGAAGAGCCCGCTCGCGGTCCTCGTCGATCACGCCGACCGACTTCTTGTCCTTCAGGTAGTCGTAGAGGAACTCGGTGGCGATGTAGTTCTTGATCACCTTGTCCTCGAGCACGCCGAACTGGGTCTCCTCCATCGCCAGCTCCGCCAGCTCGACGGCGTGCTCGAGCCCGGCGACTGTCATCGCCCAGACGATCCGGTCGACCGCCTCCTGATCGAGCTTGCGCAGCGCCGTCGAGGCCGTCTGCGCGCGCTCGACGAAGCCGTCCAGCCGTGCGGCCCACGCGGCGTCCCCCGCGGCCGCCGGGGTTTCGATTGCCGTGGCCATGGTGGTCCCTCCGTCCTACTCGAGCGGCGGCATCATCGGGCCGTCGCCGGCGGGGTCGAGGATGCCTTCCTCGAGCCAGCTGTAGCGGCCCTCCAGCACCTTCTGCGCCGCGCTGTAACGGCTGTCGTCGTCGTTGGCCCACAGCTCGTGGAACAGCGTGTCGGCCCTGCGCCTGGCCATCGAGCAGAACAGCTGCGCGAGCTCGATCGCCTCCTCCTTGCGCTCAGGCTGCTCGCGTCCGACGGTGTCGGCGTAGACGATGGTCGAGGAGATCGCGAACAGCTCGGCGCCGATGTCCACGATGCGCCCGAGGAAGGTCTGCTTGTTCTCGAGCTTGGCCTGCCAGCGCGCCATGCCGTAGAAGGTCGAGCGCGCGAGCTTGCGCGAGGCACGCTCGACGTAGCGCAGGTCGCCCGCCAGCGGCCCGAACTCCTCGTAGGAGCGAGGGTTCTGACCCTTGCCGATGGCGAGCTGCGGCAGCCACTTGCCGTAGAACAGCCCGGCCTTCATCGCTGCGTCCGCCTTCGCCTTGGCGTCGCCGTCCCCCATGAGCAGTCCGCCCGCGGCTTGGAGGTGGGTGTCCACCGCCTCGCGCGCGATCAGCAGGTGCATGATCTCGCTCGAGCCCTCGAAGATGCGGTTCACCCGCATGTCGCGCATCGCCTGCTCGACGGGCACGGGCTTCTCGCCTCGTGCCTTGAGCGACTCCGCGGTCTCGTATCCGCGACCGCCCCGAACCTGCATCAGCTCGTCGATCACCTTCCACGAGAGCTCCGAGCCGTACACCTTGCACAGGGCGGCCTCTATCCGGAGGTCGTTGCGCTTGTCGTCGGCCAGGCGGGCCGCGACGTCGAGCATCGCCTCGAGGCCGAACGCGCTGCCGGCGATGAAGGCCAGCTTCTGCGCAACGGCATCGTGCTTGCCGATCGGGCGACCCCACTGCACCCGCTCGTTGGCCCATTCGCGGGCGACCTTCGTCGCCCACTTCGAAGCCCCGACGGCGATCGCCATCAGCGCCAGCCGCCCCGTGTTCAGCGTGCTGAGCGCGATCCGCAGGCCGTCGCCCTCGCGGGCGATCCGGTTCTCCTCGGGGACGAACACGTCCTTCAGGACCGTCACGGAGTTCTCGATCCCGCGCAGACCCATGAACGCGTTGCGGTGCACGACCGTGATCCCCTCGCTGTCGTACGGCAGCACGAAAGCGCTGATGCCACCGCGGTGACCGTCGCTCTTGGGGACCTTCGCCATCACCACGACGATGTCCGCGATCGTTCCGTTGGTCGCCCACAGCTTGCGGCCGGTGATCCGGTAGCCGCCCTCAACCGGCGTGGCGGTGATGTCGTCGTCGACCGGCGCCAGCTCGACCGGCGTGGCGGTCGACGCCATGCGCGCCGGATCGGAGCCGACGCCGGGCTCGGTGAGCAGGAACGCGCTGATGTGGTCCTTGGCCACCAGCGGCAGCCACTTCTGCCGCTGCTCCTCGCTGCCGAACATCCGCAGCGGCTCCGCGACACCGATGGACTGGTGCGCGCTGAGCAGCGTGCAGATCGCCGAGTGGCAGTTGGCGGAGATGGCCAGCGCCTTGCTGTAGTACACCTGCGACAGCCCCAGGCCGCCGTACTCCGGCGGGACCTTCATCCCGAGCGCGCCGATCCGCTTCAGCGCGTCGATCACGTTGTCGGGGATCTTCGCCTCCCGTTCGATCTCGAGCGGGTCGGCCTCCGACAACACCTCCCGAAGCTGGCTGAGGAAGCGCTCCCCCTTTTCGATCTGGTCCGGATTCAGCTTCGGCTGCGGATGGATCAGGTCGAGCCGAAAATCGCCCATGAACAGCTGCTTGCCGAAGCTCGGCAGCTTCCACTCCGCCTCGCGCGCCGCTTCGACGACGTCGCGGGCTTCTTTCTCTGAAACGTTCGTAGCCATCTCGATCACATGTTGATTCCGCCGTCGACATCCCAGATCTGCCCCGTGATGTAACCCGAGGCGTCCTGGGCCAAGAAGCACACGACGCGAGCGATCTCCTCGGGCTGGCCCATCCGGTGCACCGGGATCCGCTCCAAGAAGTCCGCCACCATGAAGGGCGGGATCGTGACGACCATGTCGGTCTCGATCAGGCCGGGAGTCACGCAGTTGACCGTGACCCCGGTCCCCTTCTCGAGCTTGCCGGCCATGCGCAGTGCGAGAGCCGCCTCGCGAGCAAGCGTCTTCGTGAGCCCGAACAGGCCGGACTTCGAGGCCGCGTAGTTCGCCTGGCCGACGTTGCCCATCTCGCCGGTCACCGAGGAGATGTTGATGATCCGCCCAGAGCCTCGTCCGATCATGTGCTGGATCGCGGGCTTGGACATGTAGAAGGCTCCCGACAGGTCGACCTTCAGCACCTTGTCCCAATCGGCCGCAGACAGCTTCCAAACCGGCTTGTCGACCGTGATGCCCGCGTTGTTGACGAGGATGTCCAGCCGGCCGTGCTTCTCGATCACCTCGCTGACGACGCGCTCGCAGTCCTCCGCGTCACCGATGTTGCCCTGATGCAGCGACAGGGTGCCTCCGGCCGCCTCGACCGCCTGGCGCAGCTCATCGGCGCGCGCCTGATTCGAGGAGAAGCCGGCCGCGACCACCGCGCCGTCGGCAGCGAGCGCGTGGCAGATCGCCGCGCCGATCCCACGGGTACCTCCCGTGACCAGCGCGACGCGTCCGGTCAGATCGCGATCTTTCGCTGCAGGCTGAGACTGAGAACTTGTTGTTGCCATGGTGCTGTCCCTTCCGTTTCTAGGAGAGCCGCTCGACGATCATCGCCTGGCCGTTCCCCCCGGCGACGCACATCGTCTCGAGGCCGTACCTGCCGTCCACCGAGTCGAGGTTGTGGAGCAGGGTGGTCATGATCCGCGCGCCGGTCATGCCGAACGGATGACCCAGCGCGATCGCGCCGCCGTTGATGTTGAGCTTCTCCGGGTCGATGCCCAGCTCGTCGCGGCACGGCAGCACCTGGGCCGCGAACGCCTCGTTGATCTCCACCAAGTCGATGTCGTCGATCGTCATGCCCGCTATCTCCAACACCTTCCTGACCGCCGGGATCGGCGCGAGGCCCATGATCTCGGGACGGACCGCCGCCACTGCGGACGCGACAATCCGCGCCCGGGGCTTGAGGCCGCGCTCGCGCGCCTTCTCCTCCGACATCACCAGCACGGCGGCGGCGCCGTCGTTGAGCGGGCAGGCGTTGCCCGCGGTCACGGTGCCATCCGGCTTGAAGGCCGGCTTGAGCTTCGCGAGCGTCTCCACGGTCGTGCCCGCGCGCGGCCCGTCGTCCCGCGTGACCGTGTGCGCCGCGATCACGTCGCCACCGGCGTCGTGCGTCTCGGGTATGTCGACGCCGACGATCTCGCTGTCGAAGTGGCCGCCTTCGCGTGCCGCGACCGCGCGTTGCTGGGACAGCGCCGCCCACTCGTCCTGGGCCTCGCGGGAGACCTTGCAGCGCTCGGCCACGTTCTCGGCCGTCAGGCCCATCGGGATGTAGACGTTGTAGCCGTTGCCGTTCGACCCGTCGAGCAGCGGGTTCATCACCGGCAGCGTCATGCCGGCGCCGCGTGACGAGCATTCCACGCCCGCCGCGACGTACTGGTCGCCTTCGCCCGCCTTGATCGCGTGGAACGCCATGCGGATCGTCTGCAGGGACGATGCGCAGAAGCGATTCACCGTGACCGCCGGGATATGGTGGTCGAGTCCAGCCAGCAGCGCCGCGTTGCGGCCCACGTTGTAGCCCTGCTCGTGGTCCGGGAAGCCACAGCCCATCATCACGTCGTCCGTCTCGCGGAAATCGACCTCCGGGTTGCGCTCGACGAGCGCGCGCAGCGGGATCGCTGCGAGGTCGTCGGCGCGGAGGTCGCGGAGCGTTCCTCTTATCGCCCGGCCGATGGGGGTCCGGATTGCATCGACAATGACCGCTTCAGACATGGATCCTCCTCGGCGCGGTCCCAGAGTGGACCGGACAGATGGCGTGGCTCATCCGTTCAGTCTGCGGGCGGTGCCGTACCTCGCTCATCCGCCAACGGCCACACAAGCGGTGCGGCGAACTACGCACGCCGCACGGCCGATTGGTCGCGCGCGGCGTCAGCCCTCGTCGTCGGCGCTCTCGCGCAGACGCTCGGCTGCCGCCTCTGCACTGGCCGAGTGGCGGTTCGGCACGCCGTCCTCGGGGACGGGCGGGGCAGTGGGCGGCGGGTGGGACACATCATCGTCGGGATGCGTCTCGCTCCACCGGATTGCCGCGGCCTCGGCTGCGGCCGAGCGCCGCGGAGGGGGTCCGGAGTCGCTTCGAGTCTCGGCCATCTCTCCTCCTCGAATCGAGTCTCTTGGTGGGAGCCTAGCGTGGACCGCGCGTGCCCGATTGCTCGCTCATGACCGCAGGAACGCGCGGATCGCGGCATGCGTCTCACGCGGGCGCTCGACCTGCGGGACGTGCCCGCAGTCGAGCTCGAGATGGCGGGCGGTCGGCAGCGCCTCTGCGACATGCCGCGCGAAGGCGATCGGCACGAGCCGGTCACGGCGTCCCCAGATGAACAGCGCATCGGCGGGCAGCTCCGGCAGCCTCGTCCAAAAGCCGTTGCTGCCATTGGGCGCCTCGAGATAGATGTGACGTGCCGCCGCGTAGAACGCGGCCTTGCCGGCAGGGGTGGCGAAGGCGCGCAGGAACTCGTCGACGCCCGCCGCGGTCCAGCCGTCGTCGGCCCCGGGGATCAGCCCGTGCACGATCGTCTGGACGATCGGACGTGGCGCGAGCTGGATCAGGCCGAGCTCGGGCCGGACGATCCGCAGCAGCGGCGCCAGCGTGCGCTGGCGCTTCCACGCCAACGAGGGCGCCAGGAGCGCCAACCGGCCGGCGCGGTCCGGATGGCGCATCGCGACCTCGAGCGCCACGCGGCCCCCGAGGCTGTTGCCGATGAGGTGCGCGCGCTCGATGTCGAGCGCGTCGAGCAGGTCGACGACGACCGCGGCGAAGTACCGGGCGTCATACGCCGCCCCGACCGGCTTGTCGGAGTCGCCGAATCCCGGCAGGTCCGGAGCGATGACGCGAAACCCGCCCGCCAGCGCCGCCACGGTCGGCAGGAACGAGCCCTTCGTCCCGCCGAGCCCGTGCACCGCCACGACCGGAGGGCCGCTTCCCGCCTCCAGCGTCGAGAGCCGCGCCCGGGGGGTCGCGACCGTGCCGAAGCGCAACCGCGCCGGATCCTCGTGCCCGCTCGTCGCGGCCAGGAAGCCGACACCCACGTGGAGGTTGCGACGGATCTGCAGCCGGCCGGAGAGATAGGCGCGCATGCCGGCGCGGACGTCCTCGGAGATCGTGCTCCAGGTCCGCGCGTCGGCGGTGAGCGTCGCATCCGCATTCCCCGCGGCAGGGACGAGCTGCGCGGAGCCGTCGGCGAGCAAGGCATCCCACGACGCGTCTTCGCTGACGGTCAAGCGGACACGGCAGCGTGCGCCAGACGGCTCGAAGACCGCGCTGTCATAGCGCTCTGCCAGCGCCTGAAGGACCGGCGGGGCCGGCGTCATGGGCCTTCACACCACATCGCCGCTGACCAGTCGATCAACCGTGCGCCGGTTGGCGCGCGAGGGCGGCCTCGCGCGCCGCCACCGCTGCGGCCCTCTCGGCAACCATGCCCAGCGCGTCGAGCTCGGCCTGGATGCCCTCGACGACGCGATGTGCATCGGGCGTCGCGTCACGGTCGGCGTGGACGCAGAAGAAGACCGTGCCGTCATAGGACAGCGCGGCCACCGCGACGGCATGCTCGGCAGCCAGCGGCACGAGCGGGATGACCCTGCGCATGGGGGCGCCGAACGCGTAGAGCGTCGTCGGGGAGCCCGGGACGTTCGTCACCGTCACGTTGAACAGCCGCGTCGCGAAGAGCGACTGCGCGACCACGCTGTGCAGCGCGGGCGGCGCGAGCCCCGCGAGATCGACGAGCAGCTTCCCGCCGACGGCCTGGTGGCTGGCCTTGAGCTTCATGGTCTGCGCACGCACCTGCCGGTAGCGGGCGCGCGGCTCGCCCACCGCGACCGGGAGATGGACGAAGAGCGAGGTGACGCGGTTCCCGAGCTCGAGGTGCTCGGCCGCTGCACGGACGTTGACCGGCACCATCGCGCGCAGGCCCGCGGCGGGCGGGACCTCGCCGCGCTGCACGAGCAGCTCGCGCAGCCCTGCGGTGACAAGCGACAGGACGACGTCGTTGACCGTCCCGCCGAGCGCCCGCTTGATCGCCTTGATCTCCTCGAGCGGCAACTCGGTGACGGCCAGCCGGCGATGCTCGCTGAGCTGGACATTGACGCTCGTCCGTGGCGCGGCGACGAGCTCGTCTCGAATCAGCAGCTCGACCATTGCGCGCGCGGCGTCGAGTGCCTCGGCGGCGCGTCGCGGATGGCGAACCGCGCCCGCGGTCGCCTCCGCCGCCGCCACCGGCACGCCGGCCAGGCGGCGCAGCGCGCTCGCGCTGCCGCCCGCCTGCTCGGGATGCGTGCGGGTCGGCGGCTTCCACGGCCCGGGATTCGGCTCGGCGTCGAGCAGCACCGCGCCGGCGTCGATCGAGCCGATGCCATCCACGAGGCAGTGGTGGGTCTTCGTGACGAGCGCCCAGCGCCCGCCGGCGAGGCCCTCGAGCAGCACGACGCGCCACAGCGGCCGCGCGCGGTCGAGGCGGTGCGACCAGAAGTCGGCGGCCCACGCCAGCAGCTCGCGCTCGCCGCCGGGCCTGGGCAGCGCGGCGCGCGTCACGTGCGCGGCGATGTCGAAGCGATCGTCGGGCTCCCACTCGGGCCAGCGCAGCCCGCCGGTAGTCCGGCGCGAGAGCCGCTGCCGGTAGCGCGGGAGCGCTTCGAGGCGCCGCTCGAGATGGCGGCGCACGCGCGTGAGCGTGGGGGTTCCCCCGCCGGGCAGCGCGTCGAAGACCAGCACTCCCCCGATGTGCATGTGGGCCGTGGGATCGGCGTCCTCCAGCTCGAGGAACGTGGCATCGAGTGGGGACAGGGCCTCGGTCGCGGACATGACGTCACCCTCGCAGGGCGCCCGCGCGCTTGACATCCGGCCCGGGCGGCACACCTGGTCCGTGGTTTCCCGCAGCGGACTGGCGGGAATGGCGCGTCAGCGGCGCGCGGCGATGGACGCCGCGCGGCCGCCCGACGGCGCCGGATCCTCGGTGGCGAGCTGCGTGGCCACGCCGCGCGCCCAGGCCTCGATGGCGGGCCAGTCGCGGGCGTCGGAGCGCTCGGGCGGGGTGTTCTTCGCCATCGCCCGCTCGACGAAGTTGCGGGGATCGGCGGGCACGCGGCCGCCGAACATGACGTGCTCGCGGGCATCGAGCCGCGCCACCAGCTTCTCGGCGAACGGCGGTGTCGGCGCCGTCGGATGCTCCTCGACCGCCCCCAGCGGGCCGCTGCTGAACAGCCACACCGGCATCTCTCGCAGCGCGCCGGCATGCCGCCGGGCGAAGCTGCGGGCGGCGGGCCGCCAGCGGCTGGCGTAGACCGCGCTGCCCAGCGCGACGGCGTCGTAGCCGGACAGGTCGCGGACCTCGGAGGCCGGCCGCACGTCGACGGTGCAGCCGGCCTCGCGCATCGTCGCGGCGATCCGCTCGGCGATCTCCTCTGTCGAGGAGTGCTTGCTTGCGTACGCGACGAGGACGGACATGGCGGCCTCAGCTGACGACGGTCGCGCCCTGCGCGCTCAGCGGCGCACGGTGGGTGGGCTCGAGGACCTGCTCCGCGAGCTCGACCATGCGGGTCGCGTAGCCCCACTCGTTGTCGTACCAGGCGACGACCTTGACCTGGGTCGCGTTCATGACGCTGGTCAGCGGCGCGTCGAAGATCGACGAGTACGACGACTTGACGATGTCCGAGGAGACGATCGGGTCCTCGTTGTACTCGAGGATGCCCGTCAGCGGGCCGCGGTCCGCGCGGGCGCGGAAGGCGTCGTTGATCTCCTCCGTGCTCGTCGCGCGCTCGGCCTCGATGGTGAGGTCGACGAGCGATCCGGTGGGCGTCGGCACGCGCACCGCGATGCCGTTGAGGCGGCCCTCGAGCTCGGGGATGACCAGCCCCAGCGCCTTGGCCGCGCCGGTGCTCGTCGGCACGAGGTTGATCGCGGCCGCGCGGGCGCGGCGGGCGTCCTTGTGCGGGCCGTCGAGCAGGTTCTGGTCGGCGGTGTAGGCGTGGACGGTGGTCATCTGGCCGTGGCGGATGCCCACCGTCTCGTGCAGCACCTTGGCGACTGGCGCCAGGCAGTTGGTCGTGCACGAGGCGTTGGTGATGATGTGGTGGAGGTCGGGGTCGTAGACCTCGTGGAAGTTGACGCCGAGCACGACGTTGGCGTCGACGGGCTCCGAGCCCTTGCTCGGGGCCGAGAGGATGACCTTGCGCGCGCCGGCCTCGAGGTGGCGCGCGGCCTCGGCCCGCGTGCGGAACCTGCCCGTCGACTCGATGACGACCTCGACGCCGAGCTCGGCCCACGGCAGCGCGCTCGGGTCGCGCTCGCTCAGCAGGCGGATCTCGGAGCCGTCGAAGGCGATCGTGTCGCCGTCGCGGGTGACCTTGGCGGGGAAGCGCCCGAACACCGAGTCGTACATGAGGAGGTTGGTGAGCGTTTCCGGGTCGGCGACGTCGTTGACGGCGACGATCTCCAGGTCGGCCCCGCGCTCGTAGGCGGAGCGCACGAAGCTGCGGCCGATGCGGCCGAAGCCGTTGATGGCGACGCGGGTTGGCATAGAGGCTCCTGTCACTCGAAGGAAGACGCCACCGACCGTATGCGCGGCACGACCGGCCGCCATCCGCGATCACTGCGCATCGCCGCCGCGGAAAAGCCGCAGCCTGCTCAGCTCTCCTTGACGACCGCGTAGATGACACGCTCGGCGACGTCGACGGCGCCCTCGCCGATCCGCGCGCAGCGGCGATAGAGCTCGCGGCGCGCGGTGACCTCGCGCAGGTCGTCGGTCTCCAGGAGCGCCGCCATGCCGGCGCGATAAGCGCGCTCGTGGTTGCGCTCGGCCTTGATCGCGGCTTCGGCGGGTCCCATCGGGTCGCCATCCGCGGGCTTCAGCGCGCCGATCGCCTGCTCGAGATGGCGCAGCGCCTCGGCGAGCAGCGCGGTCATGTCCGCGAGCGCGGCGTCGGGAGGGCACGCCATGACGTCGGCCTCGTTGATCGTGTCCTTCGCGTGGTTGAGCATCCAATCCACCCCGCGCGACATGGCGAACACGTCCTCGGGCTCGAGCGGCGTCACGAACGCTGCACGAAGGGCGTCGAGGAGCTCGCGCTTGACCTTGTCCGCCCGGTGCTCGCACGCCCGGACGGTGTCGGCCGCGGCGGCATCGCCCGCGGCCCACGCCGCGAACGCGTCGATCCCCTCCACCGTCAGGGCAACCTGTTGCTCCAGCAGCCCGAGCACGTCGGGGCTCTCAGGCAAGAACCATCGCTGCCGCTTCACGCCGCCCACCTCCATACGACGAGCGCCACCGCTGCCAGCGCGGCGGTCGCAGGCATCGTAATGAGCCACGCGAGCCCGATGTGGCGGACGATCGCCCAGTGAACGTGATGCCAGCGCCGGCGACCGCCGCCCACCCCGACAACCGATGACGCGACGACCTGTGTGGTCGACACCGGGCCGCCCACGAGCGACGCGCCGAGGATCACGCCGGCGGCCGCGCCGCTGGCGGCAAGGCCATCGACGGGCCGGATGCGGTAGAGGCGCCGGCCGACCGTGCGCACGATTCGCCAGCCGCCGAGCGCCGTGCCGGCTGTGAGCGCGGCGGCGCACCCGAGCTCGACCCACGTGGGCGGCGCCAGGTGCCCGATGCGCCCGTCGGCGACGAGCAGCGCGGCGACGACGCCGGCCGACTTCTGGGCGTCGTTGGCGCCGTGGCTCAGGGCAAGAGCGGCCGCCGTTCCCCACTGCCCCGCTCGTACCGGCGCCCGCCAGCGCCGCGTCGCGCGCCGACCCGCCGCTCGCACGGCGCGGATCACGACCAGCGCCGCGAGCGCGCCGAGCAGCGGCGACACGGCGAGCGCGATGAGCGTGCCCACCACGCCGACCGGATGGATGCCATCGAGCCCTCCCCACTGGATCGCGTCGACACCGCCCTGCAGCAATCCGGCGCCGACGAGCCCGCCGACGAGCGCGTGCCCCGAGCTCGACGGCAGCCCGAGCCACCAGGTCAGCACGTTCCACACGACCGCCGCCAGCAGGCCCGCGCCGATGACCTCGATCGCCTCCTGCTGCCCGAGCGTGACGATCCCGCCGATGGTGTCGGCCACCGCCGCGCCGACCACGAGCGGCCCGAGCAGGTTGAACACCGCCGCGAGGACAAGAGCTTGCAGCGGACGCGCCGCCCGCGTCGCGACGAGCGCCGCGATCGCGTTCGACGCGTCGTGAAACCCGTTGGTGAGGGCGAAGGCGAAGGCCAGCGCGATGGCGAGGCCGAAGCCCGCGTGCATCGCGCGACTTTACGGTGAAGCCCTCAGAGCGCGATCAGCAGCGCGATGATCGCAGCGACGATCACGACGCCGGAGAACAGCATCACGATGAAGGCAACGTCCTCCGCCATGCCGGCGAACCAGTTGGTGTCGTGGTCGGCGGTCTTCGGCCTGTCGACGGTGGTCTGCATCGTGACCTCCTCCGGATGTGAGGCACCAGTCTCGACGCGCAGGGACGGGCTGCACACCGCATGGACCACCCATTCGGGTCCGTGGAAACGTGCACACCCCGCGGCGGGATCACCGACGCGCGGCGAGCGCCGCTGCCAGCTTCTCGGCGGCGCGCTCGACGGATGGGGTCAGACGATCTCCCGCCGCGAAGCTCGCGCCCTCGATCGCGTAGACCTCGAGCCGGCCGGGCAGGCGCCCGAGCGCGCGGGCCAGCTCGATCGCGTCGGGCACGCCGAAGCCATGCGTCGAGGAGCACAGGCCGCGCGCAGGCAGCGGCGTGCGGGCGTCGAATCGCCGGACCGTGCCGGGTGGCGCGCCCGACTCGGCGGCGTCGACCACCACCACGCGGTCGGCGCCCGCCCAGGCCTCCATCAACGCGCTCGCGTCGCCCTCGACCTCGCGTACCTCGAAGTCCTCGAGACGCAGCTCGCGCAGGCGGCGAGCGACCGCGAGGCCGGCGCCGTCGTCACCGCGCCAGGCGTTGCCGACGCCGATGACCATCACCCGCGGTCGATCTCCAGGCGTAGGAAGTGCGTCGCACAGGAGATGCACGGGTCGTAGCTGCGCACCGCCTGCTCGCAGCGCAGGTGCAGCTCGTCGTCGGGCAGCTCGATGTGACGCTGCACGAAGCCGTAGAGGCTCTGCTCGATGCGCCCCTGGTTCTGCGACGTCGGCGGCACGATCCGGGCCTCGACGACGTTCCCGTCGTCGTCGATCGCGTAGCGGTGCCACAGCAGGCCGCGCGGCGCCTCGGTCCAGCCGAATCCGACGCCCGCGCGCGGGACCACCTCCGCCGCCGGCGGGTCCGGCGGCTCGTAGGCGTCGAGCAGGCGCAGCGCCTCGTCGAGCGCGTAGACGATCTCGACCGCCCGCACGACGATGCTGCGAAACGGATTGCGGCACACCGGCTCGAGGCCCGCCGCGTCGGCGGCCTCGCGCGCGGCCGGCGACAGCTTGTCGCGGTTGAGCGCATAGCGGGCCAGCGGGCCGACGAGGTAGCGCGTGCCGTCGAGCAGCGCCGAATGCAGCGCGGTCGAGTGCTCGACGTGCTTCTCGACGATGTGCTCGTCGTACTGCGCCGGCGCGATATCGAGCCCGGTGTTGGACACCAGGCGCCCGCCCTCGATCGCGTAGACCTCGGGATCGCGCAGCGCGAGGAAGACGAAGTCCTCCTCGAAGTCCGGGCACGGCAGCGACGCGGTGAAGCTCACGGCCTCGATCGCGAACTCAAGGGCGCGCTCGAGCTCCTCCACCGCCGGCGCGAGCTCGGCCCGCGTCGGCGCGCGGTAGAAGCCGCCGACGCGGACGTTGATCGGGTGGATCTCGCGCCCGCCGATGATGCGCATGAGCGTGTTGCCGGCCTTCTTCAGCCGCAGCGCCTGCTCGACGATCTCGCCGTGATCGCGCGCCATCTCGAAGGCGTTCGCGTACCCGAGGAAGTCGGGCGCGTGCAGCATGAACACGTGCAGCGCGTGGCTCTCCACCCACTCGCCGCAGTAGAGCATCCGCCGCAGCGCCCGCACCTGGTCGGCCACCTCGACCCCGCAGACCTGCTCCATCGCCGCGATCGAGCTCATCTGGTAGGCGACCGGGCAGATGCCGCAGATGCGGGCCGTGATGTCCGGAACCTCCGTGAACCGGCGGCCGCGCAAGAAGGCCTCGAAGAAGCGTGGCGGCTCGTAGATGCGCAGCTTGACGTCGTGCACCCGGCCGTCGCGGACGCGCACCTCCATCGCGCCCTCGCCCTCCACGCGGGCGAGCATCTCGGTGAGGATCTCGCGCTCAGCCATGGCGTGCCTCGCTCTCGGCGCGGAACGCCGGCGCGCCGGCGTAGAAGGTGCGGTACAGGCGCACGACGTCGTGCTCGGGCAGGCCGTGACGCGCCAGCCAGCCGCCGAGCGAGCCCGCGTTGGGCTGCTCCATCGGCCCGAAGCAGCCGTAGCAGCCGCGGTGGTAGCTCGGGCACAGCGCCCCGCACCCCGCGTGCGTCACCGGGCCCAGGCACGGCGTGCCGTGGGCGACCATGACGCAGACGTTGCCGCGACGCTTGCACTCGATGCACACGCTCTGAGCGCTGATCTGCGGCTTGCGCTCGTTGAGGTACGCGCTGATCACCTCGAGCAGCTGGCCCTTGTCGGGCGGGCAGCCGTTGAGCTCGAAGTCGACGGCGACGTGCTCGATGGCGGGCGTCGAGTACCGCAGCGTGGAGATGTACTGCGGGCTGGCGTAGACGGCCGCCACGAACTCGTCGACGTCGGCGAAGTTCCGCAGCGCCTGGATGCCGCCGGCCGTGGCACAGGCGCCGATGGAGATCAGCCGGCGCGAGCGCGAGCGGATCTCGCGGATGCGCTCGGCCTCCTCGGGGGTGGTGATCGACCCCTCGACGATCGACAGGTCGTACTCCCTCGCGACCCGCTCGACACCGGCCTCGGTGAAATAGGTGATGTCGAGCGCGTCGGCGAGGGCGAGCAGCTCGTCCTCGCAGTCGAGGAGCGTCAGCTGGCAGCCGTCACAGGAGGAGAACTTCCACACCGCGAGGCTGCGCTTGGCGCTCACAGCTCCGCCACCCGCATGAGCGGTCCGACGACGTCGCGGCGCAGCACCGGGCCGTCCTTGCAGATGAACAGCGGGCCCAGCTGGCAGTGGCCGCAGTGCCCGGTGGCGCAGGTCATGCTGCGTTCCATCGACAGCCAGATGCGATCGTCGCTCACTCCGCGATCCTGCAGGGCCAGCGCCGTGAAGCGCATCATCACCTCAGGGCCGCAGACCATCGCAACCGCACTCTCCGCGTCGAAGATCGCGCGCGGGATCAGACGCGTGACCAACCCCACGCGACCGCGCCAGTCGGCGTCGGCGACGTCCACGGTCACGTCGACGTCGACGTCGAAGCGCCCGCCCCAGGCCTCCAGCTCGCTCACGTACAGCAGGTTCTCGGGTGAGCGCCCGCCGTAGAGGACCGACACGCTCCCGTAGCGGTCGCGGTGCGCGAGCAGCTCGTGCACGACGGGGCGCAGCGGCGCGAGACCGATGCCGCCGGCGATGAGCACCACGTCGCGGCCCTCGGCGTCGGCCAGCGGCCAGACGGTCCCGAACGGCCCGCGAAGCCCGAGCACGTCGCCGGGCTTGGCGGCGCAGGCCGCGGTCGTCACCGCCCCGCACGCGCGCACGGTCTGTATGACCGCACCGTCGTCGCCCATGCCGCTCACCGAGATCGGCGCCTCGCCGACGCCGAACGCATAGAGCATCGCGAACTGGCCGGGGGCGAAGCGCATCGCGGCCGCAGCGGCGTCGGCCGGATGGAGCCGCAGCGTCCACGTGTCGCCCGTCTCGCGCTGCTTGTCGGCGACGTGGAAGGCGGCCGGCGGCTCAGACATTGCCGACTCTTCCATAGAGGTCGAGCAGGCGCAGCCGCGTGTCCTGGAGGCGCTCGACGAAGACCGCCGAGATCAGCTTCATGAGGTCGTAGCCCAGGGCCGCGTCGGCCTCGCACTTGCCGCGCAGGCAGGCTCCGTCGAACTCGATGGCATGGGTCTCGCCGAGCGAGCGGGCGTCGAAGGCGGTCCGGTACGGCGGAACCAGCCATGACCAGCCGAGCAGCTCTCCGTCGTGCACGGTGTGGACGACCACCGCTCCCCGCCCCGGGACGGCGGTCTCCAGCGCCGCGGTCCCGTCACGGATGACGTAGAAGGCGTTGGCGTGCTCCCCCTCGCGCATGATCCACTGGTCGGCGTGGAAGACGCGGTTGCGCGCACAGCGCGCGACCTCGTCGCGGTGCGCCGGCGCGAGCGGCTGCAGCGCCGGCAGCTCACGCACGAGCTCCTCAATCGTCTGCATCGCGGGCCTCTCGCAGGTCGCTGGCGCGGATCGCCGCCGTCTCCTCGGTGATGTCGATGGCGACAGGGCACCAGGTGATGCAGCGCCCGCAGCCGACGCAACCGGATGTGCCGAACTGGTCGATCCAGGTCGAGAGCTTGTGCGTCATCCACTGCCGGTAGCGCGAGCGCCCGGACTGGCGCACGCTGCCGCCGTTCGCGTAGGAGTGCCCGAGGGTGAAGCACGAGTCCCACAGCCGGGTGTGCTCCGTCTCGCCGCCGGCAAGGTCGGTCGTGTCCTCGACCGTGCTGCAGAAGCAGGTCGGGCAGACCATCGTGCAGTTGCCGCAGCTCAGGCAGCGATCGGCGACCTCGTCCCAACGCGGGTGCTCGGCGTTGGCCTGGAGCAGGTCGCGGATGTCGGTGACGTCGAGGGTGCGCCCCATCGTCGCGGTCGCTCGGGCGGCGGCTTCGTCGGGCGCGCGCAGCTCGTCGCCCTCGGCGGCGCGGTGGTCCAGCGCCGCGAGCACCTCGGCGCCGCGCTCGCTGCCGACCTCGACGACGAAGCGATGCCCGCCGTCGTCGAGCAGCTCGGTCAGCGCGAGGTCGAAGCCGGCGGTGACGCGCGGCCCGGTGTCCATGGAGACGCAGAAGCACGTCCCGCCGGCGCGGCCGCAGTTGACGGCGACGAAGAACGCGTCGCGCCGGCGCGCCTCGTAGTCGGCGTCGATGTAGCGATCGCCGATGAAGACGCGATCCTGGATCGCCACCGCGTGCAGGTCGCAGGAGCGCACGCCGAGGAACGCGTAGCGCGGGGGCGGCTCCGGCGCGTCGACGTCGAGCCCGCCGTCGGCGCCCCGTCGCGCGCGCCAGATGGCCAGCTGCGGCGGGAACAGGAAGCGCTTGAGCGAGTCGTGGCCGACGGTGTGCGCGAACAGCGCCTCGTCGCCGTTGCGCTGCAGGCGGAACGTGCCGCCCTCCTGGACGTCGACCCAGCCGGCCGGCAGGTCGGCGGCGCGGCCGAGCTCGTCGTAGACGAGCGACTGCGACCGGACGGTCGGGCCGATCACCGTGTACCCGCGCTGTCGCAGCGCCTCGATGAGTCCGTCGAGATCCTCTCGCTCGATGATCGCGGGAGCGTTCATCGGACTGCCGACACTACACGTCTTCGGACCAGGTGAGGTTGGAATGGACGCTGACGACGCCGGGGACCTTCGCCACGATCTGCGGGAGGACCTCGGCGTCGGCGCGGCGGCGAACGCTGCCCGTCAGCGTCGTCTCGCCGGCCTGCACCACCACGTCGATCTTCCCGTCCTCGAGCCACAGCGCCTCCTGCAGCGCGACCTGCTCGCGGATCTCGAGGGCGATCTCCTCGTCGGAGCGCGCGAACGCGCGGACGAGGTCGGCGCGGGTGACGATGCCGACCAGGCGCCCGTCGTGGACCACCGGCAGCCGGTTGATCGCGCGGTCGAGCATGATCTGCGCGGCCGAGGGGATCGTCCAGAACGGCTCGATGGTGATCGCGGGCGAGGTCATCGCCTCGCGCGCCAGGCGCGCGTCGAGCTTGCTCCGGGCGTTGGGGTCCTGGCGGTGGACGAACCGGGCCAGCCCGCCGCCGTTGTCCTCGGGCTCCCGGCGCTCCTTGGCCAGCACGTCGGCCTCGGAGACGACGCCGACGACGCGGCCGTCTTCGTCGACGACGGGGACGCCGGAGATGCCGCGCGCGACGAGCTCGCGCGCGACGTCCTTGAGGGAGGTGTCGGGCGCGACGGTTGCGACGTCGCGCGTCATCACGTCTCGGACTCTCATGGGCGGAACCTCGCAATCTGCGACGTGTGTGCCATCCGGCATGACCACGATGGCGCATCGGGAGTTCTCACGGATGCTGGGGGCCGGTGCGGCATGCGGCCGGCCTCATCCCGTCGCGATCGCCCCGACGACATCCAGGGTCGAGACCACGCCGGCCGGGAAGCCCTGCTCGTCGATCGCCACGAGGTGACCGCCGGGGCTCATGGCGACGAGCGAGGCGGCGAGCTGGAGCGTCGCGCTCGTGGGGACGCTGGCGAGCCCCGGGCTCGCCATCTCGCCGGCCGTCTGCGCCGGGTCGCCGCGCAGCGCGGCGGCGACGAGGTCCATGTCGGTGACGAATGCCGAGCCGGCTTCGTCGGAGACCATCGCGCTGTGCGTGCGGCGCTCGACGAGGATCGCCGCGACCTCCGCGAGCGGCGCGCTCGCCGCGCAGCCGATGATGCCGCGGTGCATGACGTCGCGGACGGTGTGCGCCGCGAGCCCACCGCTGATCGCCGGGCGGGCGGGCGCCGGGCGGACGATCCGCGCCAGGCGCGGCGCGTGCCCGGCGAGGACCGCGACGACGTCGAAGCTCGACACCATGCCGCGCGCCTGGCCGTCGCCGTGCTCGCGGACCACGACGTGGCCGTCCTGGGCGGCGACCATGCGCTCGGCGACCGTCTGCAGGCTGTCCTCGGGCGCCGCCGACGGCGGCTGACCCGCGATCGCCTCCTCGGCGCTGGTCGCGCCGGCAAGGGTCCCGCGCACCACGTCGCGCGCGGTGATCAGGCGCGGGGCGCCCGGGTCGACGACCACGGCGTGGACCTGATGGACGCTCATGAGGGCGGCCACCTCGGTCAGCGCCGCGCACGGCGGGCAGGTCACGAGGCCCGGCGCCATCACGGCGCCAGCCTCGATGGTCGACAGGGCAGCGTTCCGAGCGATGGTCGTCATGGCGCGACCGTAGACGGCGCGGGCGGCGGCGCCATCCGCAGTCCGCACGGACCGCGCGCGCGAGAAACACGGAGGCCATAGGTCAGGCGCGCGGCCGTGGCGTATGGTCTGAGCCATGGACGTCGTCATCGCCGGCGGCGGTGTCGCCGGGCTCGAGGCCCTGCTCGGGCTGCACGCGATCGCGGGTGACCGCGTCAGCCTGCGGCTCATCGCACCCGACCCCGATTTCAGCTATCGACCCCTGGCGGTCGCCGAGCCGTTCGCGCTCGGCCACGCTCATCGCGTTCCCCTATCGCGCTTCGCCGAGGAAACCGGCGCGGAGCTCGTCGTCGACGCGGTCGTGGGCGCCGACGACGCCGCCCGCGAGGTCCGCCTGCGCGACGGCGGCACGCAGGCCTTCGAGGCGCTGCTGCTCGCTCCCGGCGGCCAGCCGGTGGCCGGCGTCGAGGGCGCCACGACGTGGTGGCCGGGCGGCGACCCCGAAAGCTACGGCGGGCTGCTGCGCGACGTCGACGAGGGCTACACGAAGCGCCTCGCGATCGTCGTGCCGCCGGGCGCGGTGTGGCCGCTGCCCGCCTACGAGCTGGCGCTCATGACCGCCGGCGAGGCACGCGAGATGGGCCACAGCGACGTCGTGGTCACCGTGGTCACCCCCGAGCACACGCCGCTGTCGCTGTTCGGCGAGGAGGCCGGGGAGGCGGTGGCCGAGGAGCTGCGCTGGGCGGGCGTCGACGTCAGGACCGGCGTCGTCGCGCGCCCAGACGGCGGCGGCCTCGTGCTCGAGCCGGGCGGCGAGCGCCTCGAGGTCCAGCGCGTGCTCGCTGTGCCGCGCATCCTCGGCCCGGGCCTCGAGGGCGTGCCCACCGACGAGGAGGGCTTCATGCGCACCGACGACGACGGCCTCGTCGAGGGCTGCGAGCGGATCTGGGCAGCCGGCGACGGCATCGTCTCGCCGCTGAAGTTCGGCGGCCTGGCCACCCACCAGGCGCGGCGCGCCATCGCGGCGATCGCCCGCCTGGGCGGCGTCTACGACGTCCCCGATCCGGGCGAGCCCGTCCTGCACGGCCAGCTGCTGGTCGGCCACCGCGCCCGTCGGCTGCGCGGCCGCGGCGACGCCGAGGGCGCGCCGCTGTGGTGGCCGCAGGGCAAGGTCGCGGGCGAGTACCTGCCGCGCTGGCTGGCCGAGCACGGCGTCGCGACGCCGGCGAGCGAGAAGCCGCCCGAGGGCGGCATCACCGTGCGCCGCCCGGTCAGCGCGATGCGCGACCACGAGGCGCAGTACCTGTTCGATCTCGCGCGCCGCTACCCCACCTGAGCGAGGGCGCCCCGGAGGGCGCCCTCGCGGCGGGGAACGGCGGCGCGGCTACTTGACCTCGAACGGGAGCTTCTGGCCAGCCGCGAAGTGGCCGGGCATGAAGCAGACGAACTCGTACTTGCCGGGCTTGAGCTCCGCCATGACCGTCTCGCTGGCGCCGGGCTCGAGCTCCTTGCCCTTGGCCAGGAAGCTCGACTCGTCGAGCATGCCGCCCGGCGCCTTGGCGGGGTCGGCAACGATCGCCAGGCCGTGGGTGGTGGCACCGGTGTTCTTGACGGCGATGTGCACGTGCCCGGCCTTCAGCGTCGTCTTGTCGGCCTTGACCCACATCTCGCCGAGCGTGGCGTTCACGTCGGCGTCCGAGGTGGCCGCGTCGCCCGTCGTCGCGGCCGGCGCGGGCGCGGGCGGCTTGACCTTCGGCGCGCCGGTGGTGTGCAGGATGCCCGCGGCGCCCTTGACCATGTCGCCGAACGCGTGGGTGACGAACGGGTAGTTGCCCTCCTGGTCGAGCGTGAACTCGACCCAGCCGCCCTGCGACGGGGCGAAGGAGACCGTCTGGGAGTCGTGGCCGACGACGCCCTCGACGTGCGTCGTGTCGAAGACCGTGCCGATGACGTGGAAGGCGCTCCACTTGCTCGGGCCCGCGTCGAGGACGTACATGCGGATCTTCTCGCCGCGGCGCACCGTGATCGGGTTGGCCTTGTACTGGTTGGCGTAGCCGTTGAAGGCCATGACGTCAGGCCTCTCGGCGCTCATCTTGGCCATGTCGGCCGGCTTGCCGGGGGCGCCGAGGTAGAACTCCTCCTGGGTCAGCCACAGCTCCTTGTCGACCTTCGGCAGGTTGCGCGGCTTGACGACCATCATGCCCATCATCCCCGCGCTCGTGTGCATGAGCACCGGCTGGGTGGCGCAGTGGTACATGAAGACGCCGGGGTGCTTGGCGACGAAGCTGATGGTCAGCTTCTTGCCGGGCGCGACGTCGATGTAGTTCTTGTTCGGCGCGACCTCGGCGGAGTGGAAGTCGATCGAGTGCGCCATGTTGACGGCCATCTTCTTCGAGCCGCCGTTGACGAAGGTGATCTGCACCTTGTCGCCCTGGTTGACGACGATCGGCGGGCTGGCGGCCGTGCCGCGGTAGGCCTTGCCGTTGACCGCGTAGCTCCACGCCTCGGTGGGCGCGAGGTTCGGGTCGACCTGGGTGACGTGCTGGAAGACGTCGACCGTGAACTTCTTCACGGCGCCGGCCGGCACGGCCGGCAGCGTCGGGTCGACCTTGGCGAACTTCTCGAACGCGACGCCCTTGGAGTCGGCGAGGGTCGGCGCCTTGGCCGGGGCGGCGGGGGTCGCGGCGGCCGTGCGCTTGACGACCGTGGTCGTCTGGCCGGAGTCGCCGGACGAGGCGAACGCGAAGACCGAGACCACGATGGCCAGGATCCCCACGAGCGCCGCGAGCCCGGTGGCGACCATCATCCACTCGCGCCACGTCCTGGACTCGTCTGGCGCAGCATCAAGGGTGTCGAAGCCCTCGGCCTTGTCGTAGTCGATGCCCTCGACGGGTGGTTGTGGGGTGGTCTCGATTGCCATTCTGAACGCCTCCTCAGCGTGATCTCGTGCTCTGCTTCGAGGATCGGCCGGAGCGCGCGCCCGTTGGGCATTTCGCGCGGAAAAGCCATGCCTCGCGGGGCTCAGGGGTATGCCATCCAGGAATGAGGCAAACCACGAGGACCCATCCGTAGTTCCCCACTGCAAGCCATCCAGCTGCCGAGCTACAGTCGCCTTGTCATGCGCGGCGAGAATGCCCCGCCACCCGACCTCAACGAGCTTCGCGGCTTCTGCGTGGCGGCGGATCTGGGTACGCTCGGCCGCGCCGCCGTGCGCCTGCACGTCTCGCAGCCCTCGCTCTCGAAGCGCCTGGCGTCGCTCGAGGCGAAGGTCGGCGCGCGCCTCCTCGAGCGCTCGGCGCGCGGCGTCGCGCTGACGCCCGCCGGCCGCCGGCTCTACCAGCACGCGCGCCCGCTGCTGGAGGCCGCCGACCAGGTCGCCGAGGTCATGGTCGGCATCAAGGACGAGGGCGCGGTCGTGCGCCTCGCCGCCAGCCACTCGGCGACCGAGGCATTCGTGGCCGCGCTCCTCACCGGCCTCAACACGCGCCAGCAGCTCGCCGTCGAGCTGGTGACGGCCAACTCCCAGGTCGTGCGCGCGATGGTCGCCGACGGCCGCGCGGACGTCGGCGTGGCCGCCTCGCGCCCGAACCCCACGCCGAATCCCGGCGTCCGCGAGACGGAGCTCATCGACGACGCGATCGTCTGCGCGGTGCCGCCCGGCCACCCGTGGGCGGCGCGCGGCCGCGCGACCAGGGATCGCTTCCTTGCCACGCCGACGGTCGTGCGCGACCCGTCGTCCAACGCGCGGTGGACGGTCGACGCGGTCCTCGCCGCCGAGGAGCTGCAGGCCGCGGCGCCGCTGCTCGAGGCCGCCACGCCGCGGGCGGCGCTCGCCGAGGCGCGCACCCGTCGCGCGCCGGTGCTGCTCAGCCGCCACATCATCGCCCAGACCGACTTCACCCCCGTGGAGATCGAGGGCCTCGCCTTCCCGCGCAGCTACGTGCTCGTCACGCCGGCCTACGGCGAGCTCACGGGCGAGGCGCGCGAGCTCGTCGAGCGCATCCGCGAGCACATCAGGATCTGGCTGCGCTAGCCGTGAGCGCGCGCGACGGCGTCGCCGAGCGCCGCCAGCTCGTCCGCGGGCAGGCGCGCCTCGAGCAGGGCGAACAGCTGGCGCTCCTCGAAGCGCACGTGGTCGTGCAGCAGCTCTCCGAGCGCGTGGGCGTCCTCGAGGTCGGCGACCTCGCTCGCGCCGGCGCGGATCCGGCGGTGCTCGTCGAGCACGCGCGTCGTCGCCGCCCGCCAGTCCGCATCGTCCGCGGGCAGGGCCGGGAGGATGAGCTCCTCCTCGATCTCGAAGTGGCGGCGCCCGTCGTGCTGCCAGAACTCCTGGAAGTGCGCGACCGCCGCGTCGACCGCACCGGCGTCCGCGCGGCGCAGGCGGCGGGCCGCGTCGAGCGCGTGATGGTGGTCGCGCGACAGCGCGGCGAGCGCTTCCGAGCGCTTCATGGGTGCATCCTGAGGCCTTGCGACGGCGTCGGCTCGGGGAAGTTCGAGGGATGGGCGCGCAGGTCGCGCGCCAGCCAGCGCGCGGCGGCCACGCCGCCGGCGAGCGCCGCCGCCAGCAGCAGCGCCTCCTGCGGGCGGTGGTTGCGCACCAGCTCGACGGCGACGATCAGCACCGCCAGCGCGACCATGACCAGCGCGATCGTGCGGTGGAAGCGCCCCGCCTCGGAGTGCGGCCACGGATCGAGCGGCCTGACGATCTCGCGGCCCTCGTCGGAATCGGTGCACGCGTGCTTGCGATGGCAGGCGTTGCAGACATGCGCTCTCGCCCGGTAGCGCACGAGCCGGCGCTCCTCGTCGAACTCGTGCGGCCACAGGTGCTGGTCCTCCGGGCACTTCCAGTGGTCGAGCGTCTCGTCGTAGGTGAAGCCGGCCGTGCGGTAGCGCAGCGAGCGGCGGTGCGTGTGGGCAGACAACCACTCCAGGACGAACGCCCCGGCGATCAGCAGCGCCGCGTAGCCGGCCGCGAGCACGACCTCGGCGGTCACGTGATCCTCGCCGCGGTCGCCTCGTCGCCGCCGACCGCCGGGACCCCGGCGGGCTCGGAGATCTCGGTGAAGAGGATGTCCTCGGGCTCCTCGAGCGTCACGCGCTTGACCGTGTGACGGATGCCCAGGTAGGCGATGTAGAGGGTCGGGAGCGCGCCGCCGACGATGAAGAGGCTGTCGCCCGGCAGGCGCAGCCACTCGATCGTCGCGTTGGTGTCGTTGGTGAGGAACTTCAGCTCGCGCGCCTCGAAGTAGCCGTCGCCGACCGACTTGTAGAGCTGCAGGATCCCCAGCGGCAGCAGCGTGGCGAAGCACATCCACGCCAGGCCGATGTTCGTCGACCAGAACGAGACCTTCGCCCACCGCTCCGGCCAGCGCTCGGCGGGGATGAGGTAGCGCAGGCAGAACATCGCCAGCCCCAGCGCGAGCATGCCGTACACCCCCATCATCGCGGCGTGCCCGTGGTTGGCCGTCAGCGCCGTGCCGATCTCGTAGTACGAGACGATCGGCAGGTTGATCAGGAAGCCGAAGACGCCGGCGCCGAGGAAGTTCCAGAAGCCGACGGCGACGAGGAACATCACCGCCCAGCGGTGCGGGAACGGCGTCTGCGATCGCGACTGCTGCGCGGCGCCGAGCTGCAGGAACGACCACGCCTCGACGGTCAGGAAGGTCAGCGGGATCACCTCGGCGGCCGAGAAGAACGCGCCGAGGGCCATGTGCTCGGCCGGCTCGCCGGAGAAGTAGAGGTGGTGCATCGTCCCCACGACGCCGCCGAGCGAGTACAGGACGATGTCGAGGAAGACGACCGTCAGCGCGATGCGCTCGCGCACGACGCCGAGCAGCACGAACATGTAGGCGACCATCACGGTCGTGAAGAGCTCGAGGAAGTCCTCGACCCACAGGTGCACGACCCAGAAGCGCCAGAACTCGGTGGTCGTGAAGTTGTCGCCCGTGCGCGCGATCAGGCCGACGGCGTAGAAGGCGGGGATCGCGCACGCCGCCAGGAAGAACAGCCACGGCATGTTGCCCGGGTGCTCGGAGGCCAGGCGCCGGCGCAGGACGCGCCAGAGCATGAACACCCAGACCACGAGCCCGATGGTCAGCAGCACCTGCCAGAGCCGTGCGAGGTCGAGGTACTCGAAGCCCTGCAGCCCGAACCAGTTCGACGCGGCGTCCTTCAGCACGCCGTGGACGCCGAGGTAGGAGCCGATCAGCGTGCCGAAGACGACGACGGCCAGCGCCCCGAGCAGCGCGAACGCGAGCGCGCCCTGGTGGCGGGGCTCGCGCCGGGCGATCATCGGCGCCAGGAAGATGCCGGCCGCCACGAACGACGTCGCCACCCAGAAGATCGCCAGCTGCACGTGCCAGGTGCGCAGCAGGTTGTACGGGAAGACCTGGGCGAGATCGACGCCGAAGAAGCTCTCGATGTCGGCGCGGTAGTGCTGCGAGGCCGCGCCGGCGAACGTCTGGATCAGGAACAGCGCGGCCATCACGAAGAAGAACCACGCGCAGGCGCGCTGGGCGGGCGTGAGCGCGATGTCGCCGGGCGATCGGAACGACAGCGTGGCCTGCTCGCGGCCGTGCCAGCCCAGGCGCCGGCCCCAGCGTCCGAACGCGCCGAAGAGCACCCCGATGCCGCCGAGCAGCGCGATCAGCGACAGCACCGACCACACGAGCACGTTCGCGGTCGGCTGGTTGTCGACGCGCGGCTCGGACGGCCAGTTGTTGGTGTAGGAGTAGTCGTGGCCGGGCCGGTTGGTCGACGCCGCCCACGCCGTCCAGGCGAAGAACGACGTCAGCTGGCGCAGCTGCCGAGGGTTGGTGATCGCGTCGGGCCGCAGGCCGTGCTCGGTCTTCGGGTCCGAGAAGAAGGCGCTGTAGTGCGCGACCAGCGCGCGGAACGCGGCGGCCTGCGCCGCGGTGAGACGCAGCGTCCCCGTGCGCTCGTCGTAGCGGTTCGTGCGCAGGTCCGCGACCGTCCTGCGCGCCGCCGAGTCGGACGCCGGCCCGCCGTACGCGCGCCCGACGAGGTCCGAGGAGCGGCGCAGGTAGTCGGCCGTGAAGTCGGGGCCGAGGTAGGCGCCGTGCCCGAACGCCGAGCCGTACTCCATCAGGCCGTTGTGCAGGAAGACCTTCTGGCCCTCGTGGATGTCGGTCCCGGTGTAGACGACGCGGCCCTGCGGGTCCACCGCGCGCGCGGGCACCGGCGGATGGGCCTGGTAGGTGCGGTACGCCAGCAGCCCGAGGATGAAGAAGCCGCAGAGGACCACCAGGCACACGGCCTGGATCCAGCCTTTCGACACCAGGAGCTGCCGCCGTTCAGGGCCGTCCATCGCTCGTCCTGGTGTCGCATCATCCCAGCCGGCCGCGGTCCAGCACCAGTACGTCGTCGAACGCCTCCAGGCCGTACGGCTCGTGGGCGATGACCAGCACGCCGCGGCCCGCGCGGGCCTCGGCGGCGAGCTCGGCCATCAGCGCGGCGCCGCCCTCGGGATCGAGGTGCGCCGCGGGCTCGTCGGCGATCAGGAAGCGCGCCGGCGAGAGCAGCAGGCGGGCGGCGGCGATGCGCCGGCGCTGGCCGCCGGAGACCTTCGCCCCGTGCTCGCCGACCGCCGTACGCAGGCCCTCGGGCAGCGACGCGAGCCATGGCCCGAGGCCGGCGCGCGCCAGTGCGCGCTCGAGGTCGGCGTCCGTCGCGCCGGGGCGCGCGATCGCGAGGTTCTCGGCGAGCGTGCCCGCGAACAGGTACGCCTCCTGCGAGCCGAGGCAGACCGCGGCGCGCAGGTCGTCCTGCGCGAGCGCGCGGAGCCCGACGCCGCCGAGCGTGACCGTCCCGGCCGCCGGGTCGCGGAAGCGCACGAGCAGCTCGGCGAGCGTGGTCTTGCCGCAGCCGCTCGGGCCGAGCAGCGCGACCGCGCGCCCCGGCTCGAGACGCAGGTCGGCGCCGTCGAGCAGCCACGGGCCGTCGGGCGCGTAGCGAAAGCGCACGCCGCGCAGCTCCAGCGGGCCGGCGTCGGGCGGCGCTGCGGGCGCGGGCGGGTCCGCCACGGCGGGCGGCGCATCGAGCACGCCCTCGATCCGCGTCGCCGCCGCCGCGCAGGCGTCGATGCTCGCCGCGGCGGCCGCGAGCGGGCGCACCGCCTCGAAGGCGGCGATCGCGAGCAGCACCACGGCGGCGAGCAGCACGCCGGCCAGCTGGTCGGCGCGCACGGCCGGGATCGCCACGAGCGCCACGCCGGCGGCGGTCAGCCCGGTCACCGCCGTGGTCAGGCCGCCGGCCAGGCCGCCCGCCAGCGCGTCGCGGCGCTGGATGCGCGCCAGAGCGGCGCCCTGGCGGTCGGCGCGCGCGATCCACTCGCGCTCGCGCCCGGCCATCGCGAGCTCGGCGGCGCCGCCGGCGACCTCGACGATCGTCGTCGTCAGCGCCGCCCGCGCGGCGGCCTGGCGGCGCCCGGCGGTCCGCGCAGCGGCGCGGGTCAGCAGCGGCACGAGCACGCCGCCGGCGAGCAGGCCGACCGCGAGGACCGCGGCGGCGGCGGGCGCCATGAGCAGCGCGATGAGCACGCTGGCCGCGCCGGCGACGACCGCCACCGCGACCGGCCCGAGCGCGCGCAGGTACAGGTCCTGCTGGCGATCGACGTCGGCGACGAAGCGGCTGAGCAGGTCGCCGCGGCCGAGGCCCGGCAGCCCACCCGGCACGAGCGGGACGAGCCGATCGAAGAAGCGCGCACGCAGGTCGGCGAGCGTGTGGAAGGCGAGGTCGTGCGAGACGAGCCGCTCGCCGTAGCGCAGTGCCGCGCGCGCGATCGCCAGCGCGCGGACGGCGGCGATCGCGACGCCGAGCGCGAGGATCTCGGGGCGCTGGGCGGCACGGCTGATGAGGTACCCCGAGGTCGCCAGCAATCCGACGCCGGCGAGCACCGCGCCCGCGCCGAGGGCCACCGAGGCGGCCAGCAGCCTCCAGCGCGAGCGCGTCGCCGCGGTCATCCGCCCGATCGCGGCGGCGCTCATGCCGCCACCTCGGAGAGCTCCTCGGCGCGCGCGACGATGCGGCCCTCGCGCAGCTCGACCACGCGATCGCAGCGGGCCGCCAGCTCGGCGCGGTGGGTGACGAGCAGCACGGTCCGCCCGCGCGCCAGGCGCGCGATCGCGTCCTCGATCGCGGCGGCCGAGTCCGGGTCCAGGTGCGCGGTCGGCTCGTCGAGCACGACGAGCGGCGCGTCGTCGAGGAACGCGCGCGCGAGCGCGATGCGGCGGGTCTGGCCCGCCGAGAGCCGGCGCCCGCCGTCGCCCACGCGCGTGCCCAGCCCGTCGGGCAGCGCGGCGACGAGCTGGTCAGCGCCCGCAGCGCGCAGCGCGTCGCGCACCTCGCGCGCCGAGGCGTCGGGCCGCGCCAGGCGCACGTTGTCGTCGACCGTGCCGGCGAACAGCGTGCAGCGCTGCGGCACCCACGCCACGCGGGCGCGCCACGCCGCCGGATCGACGCGGCGCAGGTCGACGCCGCCACACGACACCGTTCCCGCCGACGGGTCGGCGAGCCGCGCGACGAGCTTCGCGATCGTCGTCTTGCCCGCGCCACTGGGGCCGACGAGCGCCGTCGCCTCACCGGGCGCGAGCGTGAGGGTCACCCCTTGGAGCACCGGCTGGCCGCGGTCGGGGTAGGCGAAGCGGACGTCGTCGAGGCGCAGCGCGGTCCGTGCCGGGTCCGGCGCGTCGAGCAGCGGCTCGCGGACCTCGAGCGCGCCCGGGGCATCGAGCACCTCGAGGATCCGCTCGGCGGCGGCGAGGCCGTCGGCGCCGGCGTGGTACTGGGCGCCCAGCTCGCGCAGCGGCGCGTACAGCTCCGGGGCGAGGATGAGCACGGCCAGGCCGGCCTCGAGCCCGAGCGCGCCCGCGGCGAGCTGCACGCCGATGGTGACCGCGACGAGCGCCGTCCCCAGCGTCGCCAGCAGCTCGAGCACGAGCGCCGAGAGGAAGCCGACGCGCAGCGTCGCCATCGTCTCGCGGCGATAGCGCTCGCCGGCCTCGCCGATCGACCGCGCGCCGGCGCCCGCGCGGCCGAACGCGCGCAGCGTCTCCAGGCCGGACACGAGGTCCAGGAAGCGCGCGCTGAGCACCGACAGCGTGCGCCAGCGCTCGCGCGTGCGGTGCTCGGCGAGCTTGCCGATCAGCACCATGAACAGCGGGATGATCGGCAGCGTCACCGCGAGGATCGCCGCCGACTCCCAGTTGCGCGGCGCCACCCAGACGAGGATCAGCGGCGGCGCGAGCGCCGACAGCACCGCTTGTGGCAGGTAGCGCGCGAAGTAGGCCTCCAGCGAATCGACGCCCTGCACCGCCGTCGCCGCCAGCTCGCCGGCGCGCTCGTCGTGCAGGCCGCCGGGGCGCACGAGCAGCAGATGGCGCACGAGCCGCTCGCGCAGGCCGGCCATGACCCTCGCCGCGCCGTAGCGCCCCGCCGCCTCGAAGCCGGCGGCGACCAGGCCGCGCCCGACGCTGACGGCGGCCAGCCACCACAGCGACGCGGCGACGTCGGCCAGCGCGGCGCCGTCGATGAAGACGCGCGCGACCACGTGCGCGAGCAGCGTGGCCTGCGCGACGACGAGCGCCGTGCTGACGAGCCCGAGCGCGACGGTCGCGACCAGGTGCAGCCGCGCCGCCCAGCTGGCGCTTGCGAGCCGCCGGCGCGTCGCGCGCCGGTCAGGACGCGGCGGGCTGGCCACCCGGCGGCTCCTGCGCCGAGACGCGCTGGCGGAACACCCAGTACGTCCAGCCCTGGTACAGCAGCACGAAGGGCACGAGCACGACCGCCACGACGGTCATCACCGAGAGCGTGTAGTGCGACGAGGCGGCCTCGTTGAGGGTGAGGCTGTAGGCGGCGTTCGTCGTCGAGACCATCGCGTGCGGGAAGAGGTCGCAGAACAGCGCGACGAAGAGCGCGACGATCGCGCCGCAGGTGGCCCCGAACGCGCGCGCCGGCTGCCCGACCATCGCCGCGGCCGCGACGACGAGGATCGCCGCGACGACCGCGAAGATCGCCGACGCGACCTCGACGCCGTCCTGGTTGGCCAGCGTCCACACCAGGAACGCGATGACGATGACGGCGGCCACCGGCGCCACGCGCGCCGCGACGGCCCGCGCGCGCTGCTCGACCGCGCCCGTGGTGCGCAGGCTCAGGAAGATCGCCCCGTGGGTCAGGAACAGCGCCAGCGTGGCCAGGCCGCCGACGAGCGCGTACGGCTTGAGCAGCGTGAACAGCGTCCCGGTGTACTCGCCGTGGCTGTCGATCGGCACGCCGTGGACGATGTTCGCCCAGGCGACGCCCCACAGCAGCGCGGGCAGGAAGCTGCCGAAGATCATCGCCCACTCCCAGCGCGTGCGCCACTGCTCGCTGTCCCCCTTGCCCCAGAACTCGAAGGCGACGTTGCGCACGATGAGCGCCACGAGGATCAGGAAGAGCGCCAGGTAGAAGCCGGAGAACAGCGTCGCGTACCACTGCGGGAAGGCCGCGAAGGTGGCGCCGCCGGCGACGAGCAGCCAGACCTCGTTGCCGTCCCACACCGGCCCGATCGAGTGCAGCACGGCGCGGCGCTCAGCCTGCGTACGCCCGACCGTCCGTATCAGCATCCCGACGCCGAAGTCGAAGCCCTCGAGCACGAAGTAGCCCAGCCACAGGACCGAGATCAGCAGGAACCAGATCGCCTGGAGTGTCGTGTAGTCCTTCATGACGTCAGTAGGCCAGGGAGAGCTCCTGCCCGGGCTCCTCGGCCTTGCCCGCCTCCACGGGCCCCTTGCGTGCGGCGATGAGGAAGATCCGCCCGGCGATCGCCGCCAGCACGCCGTACAGCAGCGTGAAGCCCACCAGCGAGATCAGGACCTCGGCCGTGCTGACGCTGGGCGAGCCGGCGTCGTGGGTCTTCAGCAGGCCGAAGACGACCCACGGCTGGCGGCCCATCTCGGTGAACGTCCAGCCGGTCAGGCTGGCGATGAACGGCAGCGCGACGGCGGGAACCGACCACGCCAGGAAGCGCCGCGACTGCTCGAGCCGACCCTGGCGCAGCCGCCACCAGCCCCACAGCGCGAGCACGAACATGAGGACGGCGCAGCCAATCATCGCGCGCCACGTCCAGTACGCGACGCCCACGACCGGGGCGTACTCCCCGGGGCCGTACTTCGCCTGGTACTCGCGGTTGAGGTCGTTGATGCCCTGGATCTCGCCGCGCGGATAGCCCGTCGAGATCCACGACAGCAGGTTGGGGATCTGGACGTTGCGGTTCAGGCCCTCGGGGTTGGACTTGAAGTCGCCCGTCGCGAAGAGCGACAGCCCTGCGCCCTCCCTGGTGTCGAAGACGGCGTCCGCCGCGGCCATCTTCATCGGCTGCTGATGGCTCATGAGGATGCCGTCGAAGTGCCCCACGAAGAACTGCAGGAAGGCGGCGACCGCGACCATCGGCAGCGCCACGCGCATCGAGCTGCCGAACACGCCCGCGCCCTCGGTCCCGCGCCGCAGGTGCCACGCGGAGATCCCGATGACGAGCATCCCCGCGGTCAGCAGCGCCGCGAGCATCGTGTGGATGAACGCGTAGACCGCAGTGTTGTTGAAGAGGACGTCGAAGATGTTCGTCAGCCGCGCCCGGCCGTTGTGCATGTCGTAGCCCACCGGGTGCTGCATCCACGAGTTGGCGGCCAGGATGAAGTAGGCCGACAGCGCGGTCGAGCCGGCCACGGCCCACGCGCAGGCGAGGTGCACGCCCTTGGAGAGCCTGCCCCAGCCGAAGATCCAGAGCCCCAGGAACGTCGACTCCACGAAGAACGCCGCGAGCCCCTCCATCGCCAGCGGCGCGCCGAAGATGTCGCCGACGAAGCGCGAGTAGTCCGACCAGTTCATCCCGAACTGGAACTCCTGCACGATCCCCGTCGCCACCCCGAGGGCGAACGAGATCAGCAGCAGCTTGCCCCAGAAGCGCGTCGCCCGCAGCCAGTGCTCGCTCCCGCTGCGGTACCAGCACGTCTGGCAGAACGCGCAGACGAGCGCGAGGCCGATCGTGACCGGCACGAAGATGAAGTGGTAGAGCGTCGTGATCCCGAATTGCCAGCGGGCGAGCTCGAGCGAGTCCATGACTCCGGCACCGTTCCAATCGCTCGCGGCCGCGCCATCGCGGGCGCGCCACGGAGACCCTGCGGATTTCTACGGATACGTTCGGCCCAGGAGGGTGCGCACCTGCCCGGCGACCTCGAGGTCCTCGCGGGCGGTGATGACGAGCGCGCCCACGGCCGCGCCGGCCGCGCCGATCTCGGCGTCCGCGCTGGCGCGCGCGTTGGCGTCGGCGTCGAGCTCGACGCCCAGGAAGCCCAGGCCCGCGGCGGCCGCCGCGCGCACGCGCGGGGCGTGCTCGCCGACGCCGCCGGTGAAGACGAGGGCGTCGAGCCCGCCCAGCGCGGCGACCATCGCGGCGATCGCGGCCCGCAGCCGGTGGACGTAGACGTCGATGGCCAGCCGCGCGTCGGCGTCGTCGCGCTCGAGCAGCGCGCGCATGTCGGCGTCGCCGCCCAGGCCGCGCAGGCCGCCCTCGCGGTCCAGGCCGCGCTCGAGCGCGTCGACGTCGACGCCGTGGCGCGCCAGCCACAGCACGAGCCCCGGGTCGACGCTGCCGGCGCGCGTGGCCATGACCAGCCCCTCCATCGGCGTGAAGCCCATCGTGGTGTCGACGCAGACGCCGTCGCGCACGGCGGCCAGCGAGGCGCCGGCGCCCAAGTGACAGGTGACGACCCGCGCCGCGCCGGCCCGCCGCGATGCGTAGGCGTGCGAGAGCCCGTGGAAGCCGTAGCGGCGCAGGCCGTAGCGCTCGCGCCATTCGCGCGGCAGCGCGTAGGTCGCGGCGGCCGCCGGCAGCGTCGCGTGGAAGGCCGTGTCGAAGCAGGCCACCGCCGGCACGCCCGGCAGCGCGCGGCCGACCGCCGCGATGCCGGCCAGCGCGAGCGGCTGGTGCAGCGGCGCGAGGTCGGTGAGCTCGTCCAGCGCGGCGAAGACCTCGTCATCGACGACGACCGCCTCGCGAAAGCGCTCGCCGCCGTGCACGACGCGGTGGCCGACGGCGTCGGGCGCCGGCATCGCAGCGATCGCGTCCCGCAGCGCGCCCGTGTCGTCCGGCGGCACGTCGGGCGCCGCCTCGGTCGCGTCGTCGGGCCCGAGCAGCCGCAGCTTCAGGCTGCTCGAGCCCGCGTTGACGACGAGGACGCGCACTAGCCGGCGTCGCCCGGCCAGGTCCAGTCCTTCACCTCGCGCGTGTCGTCGCCGGTGTCGCGCGTGTAGGCGCGGTGGCGCAGGCGCTCGTCGACCATCGCCTGGCGCAGGTGCGCTGCGCGCGGGCCGAGGCCCGGCACCCGGTCGATCACGTCGATGACCAGGTGGAAGCGGTCCATGTCGTTGAGCATGACCATGTCGAACGGCGTCGTGGTCGTGCCCTCCTCCTTGTAGCCGCGCACGTGCAGGTTGTGGTGGTTGGCGCGCCGGTAGGTCAGGCGGTGGATGAGCCAGGGGTAGCCGTGGTAGGCGAAGATCACCGGCCGAGTCGTCGTGAACAGCGCGTCGAACTCGTGGTCGGAGAGGCCGTGCGGGTGCTCGCTCTGCGGCTGCAGGCGCATGAGGTCGACGACGTTGACGACGCGCACGCGCAGGTCCGGCAGGTGCTCGCGCAGCAGCGCGGTGGCCGCCAGGACCTCGAGCGTCGGCACGTCGCCGGCGCAGCCGAGCACGACGTCGGGCTCGTCGCCGTCGTCGTTGCTCGCCCAGTCCCACGTGCCGATGCCGCGCGTGCAGTGGGCGATCGCCTCGTCCATCGACAGCCAGTCGAGTGCCGGCTGCTTGCCCGCGACGACGACGTTGACGTAGTCGCGACTGCGCAGGCAGTGGTCCATGACCGACAGCAGCGTGTTGGCGTCGGGCGGCAGGTAGACGCGGATGATCTCGGCCTTCTTGTTGACCACGTGGTCGATGAAGCCCGGGTCCTGGTGGGAGAAGCCGTTGTGGTCCTGGCGCCAGACGTGCGAGGAGAGCAGGTAGTTCAGCGAGGAGATCGGCCGCCGCCACGGGATCCCACGCGTGACCTTCAGCCACTTGGCGTGCTGGTTGAACATCGAGTCGATGATGTGGATGAAGGCCTCGTAGCAGTTGAAGAGGCCGTGGCGGCCGGTGAGCAGGTAGCCCTCCAGCCAGCCCTGGCAGAGGTGCTCGCTGAGCACCTCCATGACCCGGCCGTCTGGCGCCAGGTGGTCGTCGCCGGCGCGGCGCTCTGCCATCCAGGCGCGGTCGGTCGTCTCGAGGAGCGCGCCCAGCCGGTTCGACGCCGTCTCGTCAGGCCCGAAGACGCGGAAGTTGCTCGCGTCGGCGTTGGCGCGCATGACGTCGCGCAGCCAGCCGCCGACCACGCGCGTGGCCTCGCTCGTCGTCGTGCCCGGTGCGTCGACGGCCACCGCGTAGTCGCGGAAGTCGGGCAGGCGCAGGTCGCGCAGCAGCAGGCCGCCGTTCGCGTGCGGGTTGGCGCCCATGCGGCGATCCCCCTGCGGCGCCAGCGCGGTGATCTCCGATACGACGGTGCCGCGCTCGTCGAAGAGCTCCTCGGGTCGATACGAGCGCATCCACGTCTCGAGCGCGGCGAGGTGCTCGGGGCGCTCGGCGAGCTGCGCGAGGGGAACCTGATGGGAGCGGAAGCTGCCCTCGGTCGGCTTGCCGTCGACCTCCTTGGGCCCCGTCCAGCCCTTGGGAGTGCGCAGCACGATCATCGGCCAGCGCGGGCGCTCGACCGCCGCGCCGTCGCGGGCGGCGGCCTGGATCGCACGCAGGTCGCCGACGACCTGGTCGAGCGTCTCGGCCATGAGCTCGTGCATCGTCGCCGGGTCGTCGCCCTCGACGAAGTACGGCTCGTGGCCATAGCCCTCGAGCAGGGAGCGCAGCTCGTCGTGCGAGATCCGCGCCAGCACGGTCGGGTTGGCGATCTTGTAGCCGTTGAGGTGCAGGATCGGCAGCACGGCGCCGTCGCGCGCGGGGTTGACGAACTTGTTGGAGTGCCAGCTCGCGGCAAGCGGCCCGGTCTCGGCCTCGCCGTCGCCGACGACGCAGCACACGAGCAGGTCGGGGTTGTCGAACGCCGCGCCGTAGGCGTGCACGAGCGCGTAGCCCAGCTCGCCGCCCTCGTGGATCGACCCGGGCGTCTCGGGCGCGACGTGGCTCGGGATCCCGCCCGGGAAGGAGAACTGCCGGAAGAGCCGGCGCAGGCCCTCCTCGTCGGCGGTGATGCTCGGGTAGACCTCGCCGTAGCTTCCCTCCAGGTACGTGCTCGCGACGAGGCCAGGCCCTCCATGCCCGGGGCCGGTGATGAAGATCGCGTCGAGGTCGTGGGCACGGATGACGCGGTTGAGGTGGGCGTAGGCGAAGTTCAGGCCGGGCGTCGTGCCCCAGTGGCCGAGCAATCGCGGCTTGACGTGGTCGATCGTCAGCGGCTCGCGCAGCAGCGGGTTGTCGAGCAGGTAGATCTGGCCGACGGACAGGTAGTTGGCCGCGCGCCACCAGGCGTCGATGCGGCGCACCTCGTCGGGAGCCAGCGGTCCGGGCGAAGTCGCACTCTGCGTCTCGGTCATGCCCGGGACGGTACGCACTTCACCCGGCCGGCCGATCCGTGGCCAGCCACGCGGCGGTGCGGAGATGCACGGATGGCGCCCAGGCACCGCGACAGCACACTCGCCGCGTCACCGAATTGCAGAAAGGAAGCATGAGATGAGCAGGCTGTTTCAGTACGGAGGGATCGTCGCCAGCGTTGTGCTGATCGCCTTCGGCGTCGGCTCGATCGTGGTCGGGTTCAACGGCCGCGACCGCGTCCACAACGACCTCGCCCGCGAGCAGATCGTCGGTACACCCGACTCGAGCATCCCCAATCAGCTCGTCGACAACGGCAGCAAGGCCGAGGCGTTCGCCAAGGTGATGCGCAAGCACGCGCTCGAGGCGAGCGGCGGCCAGACCTACGCTCAGATGCCGCGCTACATGGGCAAGAACGGCAAGCCCACCAACGATGAGAAGGCAGCGGCCGTCGATCCCAACAGCGGCAAGCCGGTCGACAACGCGGCGCGCAACCTCTGGGTCACCGAGACCGCGCTGACCACCGCACTGCACTCGTCCTACTTCGCCGAGAGCGTGGCGACGTTCGCGATCGTCATGGGCTTCGCTCTGCTCATCACCGGGGGCGGGTTCCTCGTCCTCACGCTCCTCGTCCTGCGCAAGCTGGTCGTCGAGCCGAAGACCGAGCCCGTCGCTGCGCCCAGCGCGGTGGCTGCCACGAGCTAGCCACTCGTCCGGCCGCTCCGCGGCGCACGCCGACCGAAGCCCCCGTGTTGACGGGGGCTTCGGCATGCGTGGTTTGCCGCAGCCGCTCACGGGTTTGCGACGGATGGCGCAGGCGCGCGCGCTCGCGACGATCCGAGCACGTGAGCACCACGTCCACCACGTCTGGAAAGGAAGGCACCATGTTCAGCACCATCGTCGTCGGCGTTGATGCTCGCGATGGTGGCCGCGACGCCCTCGCTTTGGCCGATCGCCTCGCACGGAGCTTCGACGGCGCCCTGATCGCCGTCCACGCCTACCCCTACGACTACTACGTCAGCCGCGGCGCCAACAGCGACTTCGAAGCCGTCATGGAGCACGCCGCGCACGAGACGCTCGACGACGAGCTCGAGCGCGCGGGCGTCACGGCAACGACCGTCGTCATGCCCGACGACTCGCCGGCTCGTGCGCTGCACCGCACGGCCGCACGCCGGGGTGGCGAGCTCATCGTCGTCGGCTCGTCGCACCGCGGCCGTCTCGGACGTGTCCTGGCGGGCGACGTGACCGCCGGCACGCTGCACGGTGCGCCGTGCCCGGTCCTCGTCGCTCCACGCGGCTACGCCGACCACGGCGGGGAGCTGCAGACGATCGGAGTCGGCTACGACGGCTCGCCCGAGGCCGACGCAGCGCTCGCTCTGGCGCACGAGATCGCGAAGGCTTCCGGCGCCCAGCTGCGGGTCATCGACGTCGTCGTGCCGCCCGAGCCCGGCGGGCCCTTCCCCGCATACCGTCCCGACTGGCCGGAGCACGCCCGCATCCGCCGCGAGGAGGCCGAGGAGCGCCTGGCGGCGGTTCTCGCCGAGCTCGGCGATATCGCTACCGGCGACATCGCGTTCGGCGAGCCCGCGCGCGAGCTGGCCTTCGAGGGCAATCACCTCGACCTGCTCGTCACCGGCTCGCGCGGCTACGGCCCCTTGCGCCGGCTGGTGCTGGGCAGCACGTCGTCCAAGCTCGTCCACGAGGCGCCCTGCCCGGTGCTCGTGTTGACCCGCACCGCGGTGCACGAGCACGACGAGGCCGACGAGCCGTCGGCCACGGTGTCCGCCCGATGACCGGCCGGGTCAACGGCGATCACGAGCCGCTCCGCGTCGTCGTCGCGGGTGCGGGGATCGCCGGCTTGGAGACGCTCGTCGCGCTGCGCGGCCTCGCGGGGCACCGGGTCGCGCTGACGCTCGTCGCGCCCGACGACGACTTCACCCTCCGGGCGCTCGAGGTGTTCGAGCCCTTCGGGCTCGGCCAACCACACCGCTACCCCCTCGCCGACGTGGCGGTCGACCTCGACGCCGTCCTCCTTCACGATGCCGTGGCGCGCGTCGAGCGCGACCAGCGCACCGTGCGCCTGGCGTCCGGGGCCGAGCTGGGATTCGACGCGCTCGTGCTCGCGGTCGGTGCGTACCCTTACCCGGCGTTCGAGCACGGCACCTCGTTCGCCCGCGGCGCCGACGGCGAGGGCTTCGACGATGTCCTGGCCGACCTGCGCGACGAGCTCGCCGAGCGGGTCGCGATCGTCGTGCCGCCCGGCGCGACGTGGACGCTTCCCGCCTACGAGCTCGCGCTGCTGATCGCCGCGTTCGTCGAGACGGCGAAGGTCACGCTCGTGACGCCAGAGCACGAGCCGCTGAGTGCCTTCGGGCCGCCGGGAGGCGCGCTCGCGCGCAGCGAGCTCGCCGCCGCCGGCGTCGACCTGCTCACCGACGTCTCGGCCAGCGTCCCGTATCCCACCGTCGTGCAGCTCTCCGGCGACGCGCGCCTGACCTGCGATCGCGTCGTCCACCTGCCGCTGCTGGCCGGTCCGAGGACCCCAGGCCTGCTCTGCGACGACGCCGGCTTCATCTGCATCGACGGTGCGTTCGCCGCCCGCGACGCCGACAGCGTCTTCGCCGTAGGCGACGGCACGACCGGCGCCCACAAGCAGGGTGGATTGGCGGCCCTCCAAGCCGATGCCGTTGCCGAGCAGATCGCCTGGCGCGCTGGCGCCGAGCACCCACCGCGACCGTACCGCCCCGTCATGCGTGCGCTGTTGCGCACCGTGCACGGACCCCGGTACATGCGTGCAGAGCCTCCCGGCGGAGCAGACTCGGCCGAGGTGTCCGACCAATGCCTGTGGTGGCCTCCCAGCAAGGTCGCGGCCCGCTGGCTGACGCCGTGGCTGGCTTCGCGCGAGCTCGAGGCGCGACCGCTGCCGCCGGCGCGCAAGCTTCAGACCGGAGGGATCAGCCGTGCGATGGGCGACGCGCCCGGGCGTCCGTAATCGTCCGCAGTGCGTCGGCGGGGCGACCCCGATGCTCGCTCGGCGGGCCCGAGCCACCATCGAGCCATGACCGCTTCACCACATCGCGTTGTCATCGCCGGCGGCGGGATCGCCGGCATCGAGGGCCTGCTGGCCCTCCACGCGCTCGCGGCGCACCGCGTCGCACTCACGCTCGTCGCGCCCACCGGGGACTTCGTCTACCGCCCGCTGGCGGTCGCCGAGCCGTTCGCGCTCGGCAGCCCGCGTCGCACGCCGCTTGCCGACGCGGCGCGCGCGGCCGACGCCGAGTTCGTGCAGGCGCCGCTGATCGGCGTCGACGTCTCGGAGCACATCGTGCGCCTCGGCGACGGCCAGGAGCTGCCGTACGACTCGCTGCTGCTGGCCACCGGTGCGGCGGCCGTGCCCGCCTTCGCCGACGGCGTCGTGACGTGGGACGACCGCTCGGACGTCGACGTCCTCGGCGGCCTGCTGCGCGACCTCGAGGAGGGCTATAGCCAGCGCCTGGCGATCGTCGTCCCGCCCGGGCCCGGCTGGCCGCTTCCCGCCTACGAGCTCGCGCTGCTGATCGCCGGCCAGGCCCGCGGGATGGGCATGGATCCCGAGATCACGCTGGTCACGCCAGAGCAGGCGCCGCTCGCGATCTTCGGATCGCGCGCCGTCGAGGTCGTCCGCGACGAGCTCGAGCGCGCCGGCGTGCGCCTGGAGCTCGGCGCCTACGCGACGCTCGAGGCCGGGCTTCACCGCACCCTCGTCCTGCGCCCCTCTGGCCGGCGCCTGGAGGTCGAGCGGGTGCTCGCGCTGCCGCGCCTGCGCGGTCGCGCACCCAAGGGCATCCCCGCCGACCCGGACGGCTTCGTCACCGTCGATGCGCACGGGCGCGTCGTCGGCGCCGAGGCGGTGTGGGCGGCCGGCGACGGCATCGCCTTCCCGGTCAAGTTCGGCGGCCTGGCCGCCGAGCAGGCCGACGCTGCGGCCGCCGACATCGCCGCCGAGGCCGGCGCGATGGTCGAGCGCAAGCCCTTCCGTCCGGTCCTGCGCGGGCGCCTGCTCACGAGCCGCGGCCCGCGCTACCTGCGCTACGACGCGGCCGGTGGCGGCGGCGAGGGCGAGGCCACGACGCACACGCTCTGGTGGCCGCCGGGCAAGGTCGCCGGCCGCTGGCTGGCGCCGTGGCTGGCTGCCCTCGACGACGACGCGGTCGCCGGCCAGTTGCCGCACTCCGGTGGCCTGCCGGTGCAGACCGACCTGCACCGCGACGTGATCGTGCGCTAGAGGCGAACGGCCTCGCCCGCGTCGACCGCGCGCTCGACGCGCCGGCAGAGGTCGATCGCCTCCTGAGGCGCCTTCGCGAGCGATCCGGAGTCGAAGGGCGGCTGCGGGTCGTACTCGATGCCGAGCTGGATGGCCCGCGCGACGGCGTCGCCGGCAACGCGGGCGGCGAGCGTCAGCGCCATGTCGATGCCCGCCGACACACCGGCGGCGGTGATGACCTTGCCCTGCTCCACGACCCGTCGCGACGTCGGGATCGCGCCGGTGCTCCCCAGCAGCCCCATCGCCGCCCAGTGCGTCGTCGCCTCGAGACCGTCGAGGATCCCCGCGGCGCCGAGGACCAGCGATCCGGTGCAGACCGAGCAGGTGAACTGGCTGGTCGCGTGGGCGCCGCGCACCCAGTCGACGAGGACCGCGTCGTGCATCATCGCCCGCGTGCCGATCCCGCCGGGCACGACGACGATCTCGGGGTGCGGCAGGTCGGCGAGCGCCTTCTCGGCGACGAGCCCGAGCATGCCGTTGTCGGTCATCCGCACGCCGGGGTCCTCGGCGACGAAGGTGACGCGGTAGCCGGGCAGGCGGCTGAGGACCTCGTAGGGGCCGACGGCGTCGAGGGCCGTGAAGCGGTCGAACAGCGGGATGGCGATGTCCATGGGGATGGGCTCCTGTGCAGTTCAGGCCGCGAACCGGGCGCGGTAGGCGGCGGGGTTGACGCCCAAGCGCCGGTGGAACGCGCGGCGCATGGTCTCGACGGTGCCGAAGCCGCAGCGCGCGGCGACGGCCTCGACGGCCAGGTCGGTGGTCTCGAGCTCGCGCCGGGCGCGCTCGACGCGCGCGGCTTCGACGTAGGCGGCCGGCGTCAGCCCGGTCTCGGCGCGGAAGGCGCGCGCGAAGTTGCGCTCGCTCATGTGCACGCGCGCGGCGAGCGCCGGCACGGTGAGCTCTGAGTCGAGGTGCTCGATGACCCACGCCTGCAGCTCGCGCAGCGGCTCGCGGCGCGCGGGCTGGCCGGCGAGCGCGGCGCTGAACTGCGACTGGCCGCCGGGCCGGCGCATGTAGAGCACGAGGCTGCGCGCGGTGGCCAGCGCGGTCGGCGCGCCGTGGTCCTCCTCGATCAGCGCGAGCGCCAGGTCCATGCCCGCCGTGACGCCGGCGCTCGTCGCGACGTCGCCGTCGCGCACGAAGATCGGATCGCGCTCGACCGCGATCTGCGGATAGCGCTCGGCGAGGCGGTCGCAGTAGGCCCAGTGCGTGGTCGCGCGGCGGCCGTCGAGCAGCCGGGCCTCGGCGAGCAGGTGCGCGCCGGTGCAGACCGAGGCGGTCCGCCGCGCGCGCTTGGAGGCACCGCGCAGCCACGCGATCAGGTCGCGGTCCTCGGCGGCGGCGAAGACGCCCTCGCCGCCGGCGACCACGAGCGTGTCGATCGCGCCGCGGACGGTGGCGATCGACCCGTCGGGCACGAGCGTCAGCCCGCTCGTCCCGCGCGCCGGCTCGCCGTCGGGCGTGACGACGCGCACGTCGTACTCGCCGCCGTGCCAGCGCGTCGCGATCGAGAACGCCTCGGCCGGCCCGCTGACGTCGAGCGTCTGCATGCCCGGGACGGCGAGGATGACGACGCGGCGCATGGCGGCGATGATGCCGCCGCGCGGTTATGGCCGCAAGGACATCGACCGGACGATCTCTGCCATCACGCTACGCCCGCAGGCCGCGAACGAAGCCCGCCAGCGCCGCACCGATGTCGTCGGGGCTGTCCTCCTGCACGAAGTGCGTGCCCTTCACCGTGACCTCGGTCTGGTTGGGCCACGAGCGGCACAGCTCGCGCGCGCGCCCGGTGAGGATCGAGCCGGGCTCGCCGTTGACGAACAGCTTCGGCACGTCGGCCTCGCCCAGCCACGCGGCGTAGTCCTCGACGACCGCCACGACGTCGGCGGGCTCGCCGTCGATCGGGATCTGGCGCGGCCACGTGAGCGTCGGGCGCCGGCTCTCGCCCGGCTGCTCGTACGGCCGGCGGTAGACCGCCATCTCCTCGTCGCTGAGCCGGCGCAGCGACGCGGCGGGCAGCACGCCCTCCACGAACAGGTTCTTCTCCAGGACCATCTCCTCGCCGGCGGGCGAGCGGAAGCCCTGGAAGACGCGGCGCGCATCGTCGGGCCAGTCGTCCCAGGTCACGGGCATGACGATCGCCTCCATGTAGGCGATCCCCTGGACCTTGTCGCGGTTGCGATTGGCCCAGTCGAAGCCGAGCGCCGAGCCCCAGTCGTGAACGACCAGGACGACGTCACCGTCGATGCCGAGCTGCTGCCACAGCGCGAAGAGGTGGTCGCGGTGCTCGGCGTAGGTGTAGCGATCGGGACCCGAGGGCTCGAGCTTGTCGGAGTCGCCCATGCCGATGAGGTCGCAGGCGATGAGCCGCCCAAGCCCTTCGAGGTGCGGCATGACGTTGCGCCACAGGTACGACGAGGTCGGGTTGCCGTGCTGGAAGACGATCGGGTCGCCCTCGCCCTCGTCGATGTAAGCCATGCGCCGGCCGTTGACCTCGGCGAACCGCTTCTCCGCGTAAGGCGCTGCTCCGAGCGGGCTCACGTGCCCGGAAGCGTACCGCCGCCGACTCAACGCTTGGAGGTGACGAAGAGCGGCCGCCGCGCGACGACGCAGCGATCCACGCGCGGCTTGCCCACGCACGCGACGAGGAACCGGCGGCGCGTGGCCGCCGCGCGGCGCGGCAGCCGCAGGAGCGCCGTTGCGGCGACGCGGCCGAGCGCCCCGCCGGCGTTGCCGCGCGCCCGTATCGAGCCGAGCCGGGTCATGGTGCGGCCCACGGCGGTCCGCGCCGTGAGGTACACCGTCACGCGCAACGCCTTGGCCCGGGCGGGCTGCTGCACGCCCACGTCAACGCGCAGGCGTGCGCCGGCGATCACGTGCGGGAGCGGACTGCTGAAGGCGACGCTGCTGACGCGAGCGCGCGCCGACGTGCCAACGACCACGGTGTCCGGCGCCGCGAGGCAGTTGTTCGTGTCGCTGATCTCGTCGAAGGCCAGGTTGCCGTCGGCGCAGGCGAGCAGGTAGTACGTCCCGGCCGTCGTCGGCGCGACGACGCCCGCGAGGGGCATGGTCAGCGTGGCCCCGGGCGCCACGCCGCTCGCGCGCACCTCGTTGGCGGTGAGCAGGTCGTCGTCGGACTTGAATGCGTCCTGCGACCAGTAGAAGCGCGTGTCCGAGTCCGGCGTGAGCGCCGATCCGGTGTTGCGGATGTCGTGGTTGACGCCGACGATGCCGCCCTCGTCGACCGATGTCGTCTGCAGCGACACGGCCGTCGTCGTGAGATCCGGGCACGCATCGCGCGCGCGGCCGAACCAGACGAAGCGATGCTCGGCACCCGCCGCCTGCATCGATTGCGCCGCGCCGGCGAACGTGTTCGGGCAGTCGCCGTACCCGCGTACCGCCTCGTAGTCGCCCCACGTGTTCGCTCCCTTGGTCGACGTGCGGAAGCTGTGGAAGGTGAGCGAGTCCCAGTCGGTGTCGGGCGCTACGTCGTCGACGAGGGAGGCCGTCGGCTTCGGGAAGTGCCCGCCGCCCACGTCGTAGGCGAGCACGCCGACGTGCCCGCGCGCGTCGACCCCGACGCTGGGATAGATCCAGGCGAAGTTCGGGTTCCAGATGTCGGGCTCGGAGATGAGCGTCGGGTGGGGGCCCGGAGTGAAGCGCACGCCGCGGATGTGCGGGAACGGCCGCCCCGTGCCCTGCCGCACGTTCCAGAACCAGCCGACCTCGCCGGGCGCCCGGTAGCCGGTGTTGATCTTGTCGTTGACGCGCCGGCAGGGATCCGTCCCATCCGGTAGCACGCAGGTCGCCGCCCGCGTGGACGACGTCGCGGTCGGGCGCTCCGTGTCGAGGTACGGGGTGATCGAGCGGGTGAACACGCGAGCGGTCTTGCTGTTGTCCGTGGCCCGGGTGAAGCTGATCTTGCCGGTGCTGCCGCCGGGGAAGGCCCAGTGCATGACGCGCTCGTTCCCGGCGCCCTGCACGAGCGATGAGTTGAACCCCGTCCCGACCCCCATCCAGTAGTGGGCCTTGATGGAGCCGCAGTTGTCGTCGTCGAGATCGTCGAGCGCCATCCGCCAGACGATGCCGTCGACGAACGAGCTGCCCTGCTCGGCCTTCGAGGAGATGTAGAGGTACTTCTTCGTGTTCGAGACCTGGTTGAAGTCGAACCAGCCGTTCGCGACGCCGAAGTCCGCAGGCTTGAAGTGGTACTCGCAGTAGTCCTGCTGGCTGGTGAGCTCGGGCTCGGTCAGCTCCTTGCGGCCCTGGAAGACGATCAGGGAGAGGTGGCCGGCCGTGCCGTCGAACCGGAACTGGCGCAACCAGAACACGAGGGAGTTCGGCCCGCGATCCACCGCGTAGGCCACCTGGTCGCAGCAGAAGCCCTTGTCGTACTGCGGGTAGTAGGTCTTGTCGCCGGGATGCAGCGCCAGCCACGTCATGCCGTTGTCGCTGGACACGGCGGCGTGGGCGTTGCCCGTGTAGAGCAGCGAGTTGCGGTCGTTGGCCACCGTCGGCTCGCCGGTCGCGGTCGCGGGCGAGCCCGACTGGACGGCGGTGCTGCGAAACAGGGTGTACTCGTCGCCGGTCGCGGCGGCGCGCGCCGCGAGCCCGACGTCCAGCGGCTCGGGCGTGGGCGGCTCGTTCGGGCCGGCCGGCGCCGGCGCCTGACGCTGATCGTCGCCCTCGCTCTCCCCCTCTCCCTCCCCCTCCTCCTCGAAGAGCTGCCGCTCGCGCGCCGAGAGCTCCTGCGGCGCCGTGAACGTTCGCGCGTAGCCGAGTCGCCCGGAGAACGTGACCTCCTTGGCCTTCGTCTTGACGGGTTCGTCGCCGGCGCGTGCCGCGGGAGCCAGAGCGAGCCCGGCCAGCAGCGACACGATGAGCGTTCGCGTCGTGTGCATCACGACGACGGTAGGCGTCCCGGTCACGCAGCCGCTAGGGGGATTTCCCTTAACGTAGCCCGATTAGGTGTCATCATTGGGAAGCGGTCATAAGCAGGCAGATCGAAGTCGGCGGTGCTCCGTAGTGCCAACCGTCGACCCTCGGGAGGGCCACGATGGACGCCGACCTCGATCTGCTGCTGATCGCTGTTTACTGCACCGTCGACGATCTCCTGCCTGTCAGGCCGCCAACGCCAGGCGAAGGATCACCGATGCGGAGGTCATCACGCTGTGTATCGCTCAGGCGAGCTCGATCGCCGCTCTGACGTTCAGTTCCTCGCGAGTGCGGCCCGGTAGGCGCTCAGCCTCCCGGGGCGGGTCCCCAGCGCCGCGATGTCCGCGACGACGCGTAGCCCGGTTGATGGAGGACTGATCCCGAGTTCGCCCGCCACAGCCCCGGCTTCATGACGACCTCGTGCTCGTCGACAGCACCCCGGTCGAGTGCGCCCGCTCGGTCCAGACGACGCGGCGCAGCCGGCTTGGCGATGCCGCCGACTATGGCTACTGCGCCAGCCACAGCCGCTTCTTCTGGGGCTTTCGGCTGCACGCGCTGTTCGCGCTGGACGGCACCCCACGCGCGCTCGCGCTGACCTCCCCGAAGATCGACGAGAAGACCGTCTGCCTGCAGCTTCCCGCTCGAGCTCCAAGTCGTGGCTGGCGATCGACGTCGGGACAGCTTCGGGCGCCGATTCATCACCTCGCGCGCTCGACGCCACGATCCATCCCCCGCAGACGAGAAGGCCGCGACCGCACCTGGCGCCCATCCGCCAACCTCGAGTCGATCTTCTTCACCCCAACATCCTCCCCACCCACCGCCCCGCAACTGCACCCCCGCTCCCTCCCTGCCGCTTCGCCGCGCTCGCCGCCGCCGTCGCGCTCAACCACCGCCTCCCGCCCCACCGCTCCCTCCTCCACCCCTACCCCTCCACCCTGGCCCTCTGCCCCGCTGCGAGCCCAGGAGCTGCGCTTCGCCTGGGAGCGGTTCGTGGCCGGGCTCGACGGCGTGGGCGATCACGGCGACGATCCCGACGACGTCCGCGAGCCGATCGTCGACTCGTGGCGGCGGTCCTACGCGGCCGGCGTCGACCCGACGGGCAACCAGATGGCACCGGTCGTCGCCGACGAGGACGAGACGCAGGCGCTGTGGCGCGAGCACCCGCTGGCCCGCGCGGCGCCGCTCATCCACGAGTGCCTGGAGGCGATCGCCGACGAGACCGATCACCTCGTCGTCGTCACCGACGCCGGCGGCGTCCTGCTGAGCGTCGAGGGCAGCGCGCGGCTGCGCCGGCGCGCCGCCGACCACATGAACTTCGCCGAGGGGACGCTGTGGAGCGAGCCCGGCGCGGGCACCAACGCGATCGGCACCGCGATCGCCGCCAACCACGCCGTGCAGGTCTTCGGGCCCGAGCACTTCAGCGAGGTGGTCCAGCGCTGGACGTGCTCGGCCGCGCCGATCCACGATCCCGACAGCGGCGCGCTGCTCGGCGTCATCGACCTGACCGGCGACTTCTCCGACGTGCACCCCCACAGCCTGGCCGTGGCGACCGCCACCGCGCAGGCGGTCGAGACGATGCTGCGCATGGAGATGCAGGAGCACGACCAGCGGCTGTGCGCGCGCTACGGCGACCGCATCGCCGAGGCGCCGGAGTCGCGCGCGCTGGTGACGCCGACCGGGCGCCCGATCACCGCCGTCCCGGCCAGCTGGGGCGCGAAGGGTCGGCTGGCGATCCCGGCAGGCGGCGGGCGGCTGACGCTGCCCTCCGGCGATCTTGCGATCGCCGAGTCCGTCGGGCCGGCGGAGGAGGCCTTCGTCGTGCGCAGCGCGGACCGCCCGTCGCGCAGGGCCACCCGCCCGCTCGCGCGGCTGCGCCTGCTGGGCAGCGATCGCGCGGTGCTCGAGGTCGACGGGCGCCCGACGACCCTGCGCCCCCGCCTGGCCGAGATCCTCGCCCTGCTCTGCGCGCGCCCGGAGGGCATGAGCGCCGCCACGCTGTGCGCCGACCTGCACGGCGACGAGGGCAGCCCCAGCAGCGTCCGCGTCGAGGTCTCGCGCCTGCGCAAGCTGCTGGGACCGTGGATCGACACCGAGCGCTACCGGCTGACCTGCGACGTCGAGACCGACGTGCGCCGCGTGGAGGGCCTGCTGCGCGCCGGCGCCGTGCGCGAGGCCGCGGAGGCCTACCCGGGGCCGCTGCTGCCCGACTCCGAGGCCCCCGGCGTCGTCAGCGCGCGCGAGCACCTCGACGCGTGGCTGCGCCAGGCGGTCATGACCTCCGGCGACGCCGATGCCCTCTGGGCATGGGTGCACTCGCCCAGCGGCCGCGACGACATGGCGGCCTGGAAGCGCCTGATCACGCGCCTGGAGTTCCGCGATCCGCGGCGCAGCCTGTGCGCCTCGCGGCTCGGGGAGCTGCGCCGCGAGCTGAGCTGACCGCAGGCCCGGCGCGTGCAGCGCTGTTGTAACGGGCCGCTGGTGAACTGGCCCGATGCAGTCGAGGAGCAGCCGGCGCGGGCTGAGCACCGCGCGAGCGGCGCTGCAGGTCGAGTGGCTGCTGGCCGCCCGTCCCGAGGGCGTGCGCGCCGACGAGGTCGCGCGTGCGCTGGGCAAGAGCGTCTCGACCGCCTACAACCTGCTCGCGAGCCTCTGCGACGAGGGCGTGGCCGCCCACCACGCGGGCGGCGTCTACCGGCTCGCCCCAGCGTTCCGCGAGCTGGTCGGCACGGGCGCCGCCGCTCCGCCCGCCGAGTTCCACGACCTCGCCGCGCTCGTCCGCGAGCTCCTCGCGCGCACCCACAAGCGCGCCTACGTCGGGATCGTGCGCGGCGGCGAGCTGCGCATCGGCTACGAGCGCGGGCTGCAGGGCATGCCCAAGCTGCCCGGCCTGGATCCGGTCATCCGCGACAACGCCCACGCGCTCGCGCTGGGCAAGGTCGCACTCTCGCTGGCGCGCCCCGAGGTCGTCGAGCGCTACCTGCAGGCCGGGCTGCGCCGCTTCACCGCGCACACGATCACCGACCCCGACGTGCTGCGCGCCGAGCTGCAGGCCATCCGCGCGGACGGCATCGCCGTCGACCGCGAGGAGTTCGATGAGGACTTCTGCTGCATCGCCGCGCCCGTCCGCGATCCGGCGGGGCGATCGCGCGCGGTGATCGGCATCTCGATGACCCGGCGGGCCTTCGACGACGAGCGCGACGCGCTCGCGGCGACGGTCGCCGAAGTGGCCCGGATTGCCGCTCCGAGCGGGGAATTCCAGGCATCTGCCGAAACGCGCGGCGTTCTTGATCCGCGCGAACCGGCCGGCCTAGCGTCGGCGAACGCAAGCACGGTGCCGTGAGTCTCAGCGCGCCCGAAAGGAGGTGCCGGCCTTGAGCCGAGCCAGCATCACGAAGGCCCACCAGAAGATCCAGGAGCTCTCCTGGGAGCCGACGTTCGTCGAGCCGGTCGACAAGTACCCGACCGATTACACGTTCGAGAAGGCCCCGAAGAAGGACCCGCTCAAGCAGGTCCTGCGCTCCTACTTCCCGATGGAGGAGGAGAAGGACAACCGCGTGTTCGGCGCGATGGATGGCGCCATCCGCGGCAACATGTTCCGCCAGGTCCAGGAGCGGTGGATGGAGTGGCAGAAGCTCTTCCTGAGCATCATCCCGTTCCCGGAGATCTCCGCCGCCCGCGCCATGCCGCTGGCCATCAACGCGGTGCCCAACCCCGAGGTCCACAACGGGTTGGCCATCCAGATGATCGACGAGGTTCGCCACTCGACGATCCAGATGAACCTCAAGCGGCTGTACATGAACCACTACATCGATCCCGCCGGGTTCGATCTCACCGAGAAGGGATTCGCCAACTGCTACGCCGGCACGATCGGCCGCCAGTTCGGCGAGGGATTCATCACCGGTGACGCGATCACCGCGGCCAATGTCTACCTGACCATCGTCGCCGAGACGGCGTTCACCAACGTCCTCTTCGTCGCGATGCCGGGCGAGGCGGCGGCCAACGGCGACTACCTGCTTCCGACGGTGTTCCACTCGGTGCAGTCCGACGAGTCGCCGCCACATCTCCAACGGCTACTCGATCATCCTCATGGCGCTTGCCGACGAGCGCAACCGCCAGCTGCTGGAGCGCGACCTGCGCTACGCCTGGTGGAACAACCACGCGGTCGTCGACGCCGCGATCGGCACGTTCATCGAGTACGGCACCAAGGACCGCCGCAAGGACCGCGAGAGCTACGCCGAGATGTGGCGGCGGTGGATCTACGACGACTACTACCGCTCCTACCTCGTCCCGCTGGAGAAGTACGGCCTGACGATCCCGCACGACCTCGTCGAGGAGGCCTGGAACCGGATCTGGAACAAGGGCTACATCCACGAGGTCGCGCAGTTCTTCGCCACCGGCTGGTTCGCCAACTACTGGCGGATCGACGGCGATGACCGACGACGGACTTCGAGTGGTTCGAGCACAAGTACCCGGGCTGGTACGACAAGTACGGCACGTGGTGGGAGCGCTACTCGGAGCTGGCCGTCAAGAACGGCCACAAGCCGATCGCGTTCGAGGCCGACGCCGACTACGAGTACCCGCACCGCTGCTGGACCTGCATGGTCCCGTGCCTGATCCGTGAGGACACGGTCGTCGACGAGGTCGACGGCCAGGTCCGCACGTACTGCTCGGAGACCTGCCACTGGACCGACAAGGTGGCGTTCCGCCCCGAGTACGAGGGGCGCCCGACGCCGTCCATGGGCCGGCTCTCCGGCCAGCGCGAGTGGGAGACCCTGCACCACGGCAAGGACCTCGCCGAGATCATGCAGGACCTCGGGCTACATCCGCGACGACGGCCACACGCTCGTCCCGCAACCGCACCTGCATCTCGATCCCAAGAAGATGTGGACGCTGGACGAGGTCAAGGGCATCACGCTCTACAGCCCCAACGTCCTGCTCAACGAGATGTCCCCCGAGGACCGCGAGAAGCACATCGCGGCCTACAAGGCGGGGGGTCCCGCCGGACGCCCGGCCCGCGAGGGCGCGTCGGCCTGAATGGAGCTGGCCGGGGGCGCCCGCGGCGTCCCCGGCCACCACAGGCGCCATGGGCAAGATGCACACGGTCCGCTTCGAGCCGCTCGGCATCGAGATGGAGGCCGACGAGGACGAGACGATCCTCAACGCCGCCTTCCGCCAGGGCCTGATGCTCATGCACGGATGCAAGGAGGGCCAGTGCTCGTCGTGCAAGTCGTTCCTGCTTGACGGCGAGGTCGACCTCGACAGCTACTCGACCTTCGCGCTGCCCGAGTTCGAGGAGCAGGAGGGCTGGACGCTGCTGTGCCGGGCGCACGCCTACTCCGACCTCGAGATCGAGCTCGTCCACTACGACGAGGAGGTGCTGCACTCCGGCAACCCGCCGCGCACGGTGACCACGCGCGTGACGGCGGTGGCGGAGCTCACGCACGACATCCGCATGCTGCGCCTGGCGGTGGCCGACGGCGAGCCGTTCACCTACCGCCCGGGCCAGTACGTCGACATCCGCATCCCGGGCCACGAGGACGAGCACCGCTCGTTCTCGATGGCCAACGTCTGCAACGGCGGGCCCGGCGAGCTCGAGTTCATGATCAAGCTCTATCCCGGCGGGCGCTTCTCCGGGCTGCTCGCCGAGGGCGGCGTGCAGGTCGGCGAGGAGCTCGACGTGACCGGCCCCTACGGGATGTTCACGCTGCGGTCCAGCTCGCCCCGGCGGCTCGTCTTCATCGGCGGCGGCGCCGGCATGGCGCCGATCCTGTGCCTGCTGCGCTCGATGGCCGACGCAGGGCATCGAGCGGCCCGCGACCTACTACTACGGCGCCCGCACGCCGAGCGACCTGTTCCACCTCGAGGAGCTCGAGGATCTCCGCTCCCGACTCCCCGGCCTGACCTTCGTCCCGGCCCTCTCCGAGGCAGCCGACGGCGACGACTGGGCCGGGGAGACCGGGCCTGATCACGGAGGTCGTCGAGCGCCTCGAGGGCGACCTCGCCGACGTCGACGCCTATCTCTGCGGACCGCCCCCGATGGTCGACGCCGCGATCGCGATGCTCGAGGCCCGGGGCATCCCCGAAGAGCACATCTACTACGACAAGTTCACCACCACCGCGCAGTGAGAGAGGAGCGTTCATGGCCACGGACACCCCGGTTAAGGAACGCAGCGTCCCGAAGCCCGTGTTCACCGACGCGGAGGCCGGAGCGAAGGAGTTCCCGTCGTCGACCAGCCGCAGCTACAACTACTTCACGCCCCGCAAGCGCCGGGCAACGGTCTACGAGGACGTCACCGTCGACGTCCAGCCCGACCCCGCGCGCCACCTGACGCAGGGCTGGGTCTACGCGTTCGCCAACGGCGACTCGGGCTACCCGGAGAAGTGGACGGACGCTCAAGTCCTCCAACTGGCACGAGTTCCTCGACCCGAACGAGGAATGGGAGCAGACGATCTACCGCAACAACGCGGCCGTCGTCCGTCAGATCCAGCAGAACATCGAGCACGGGCGCACGGCGCACGTCTTCGCGTCGCTGGATCCCGCCTGGGTCAAGGTCCTCGAGCGCCACGTGTTCGCGTGGGCCCACGCCGAGCACGGCATCGGCATGCACGTCTACACGCCGGCCCAGCGGACGCGCCGACGAACATGATCAACAACGCGATGGCGGTCGGCGCAGCGCACAAGCTGCGCTTCGCGCAAGACCTCATCCTCTACAACCTCACGCTCTCCGACGAGGTCGACGGCTTCAAGGGCTCCCTGCACCGTGAGACGTGGCAGCAGGACCCGATCTGGCAGCCGACGCGCGAGTTCGTCGAGCGCCTGACCGGTTCCCGCGATTGGGGGGAGCAGTGGTTCGTCACCTCGATCGTGTTCGAGCCGCTCTTGGGCGAGCTGTTCCGCTCAGGGTTCGTCATGCAGGTGGCGGCGCTGCACGGTGACTTCGTCACCCCCACGATCATGGGCGCCGGCGAATCCGATGCGGCTCGCGATCAGCGCGGCGCGCGTGCCCTGTACCGCATGCTGGCCGACGACGAGGCGCACGGGGCCGAGAACCTCAAGCTCATGCAGGGCTGGCTCGCGAGCTGGTCGGAGGCCGCGATGGCGGCCGCCCGGCAGCTGCAGCCCATCTGGTCGCAGATCTCCGAGAAGGTCGTCCGCTTCGAGGACTCCCTCGAGCGCTCGCGCGGGCGCCTCGAGAGCGTGGTCGGCGACATCGGACTCGAGACCCCAAAGGAGGTCAAGCCATGACCCGGTTCGCTGCAGACCGCAGCTCGTCCAACCGCGCTGGCGTCACGCTGATGAACAACCAGGTCGGCTACGTGGTGGCGGAGGTGATGCGCGGCAAGGACGGCGTCGACGTCACCGAGCTGCCGTCGATGATTCGCGTCGACGGAGACGGCCAGGTCGAGTTCGACTACCAGGAGCTCGCGGAGGCGCTCGGCTGGGACGACTTCGGCAACGACGACTTCGAGGAGATCATGTCGACCCACTACGGGCGCATGGTCGTCCTCGACGATCGCGTGGTGCTGTTCGCCAATCCCGAGGATGCCGCCGAGTACATCGGGTTCGACCTGCAGCCGGTGCAGTAGGAGGGATCGCATGTACGAGAAGGACGGCGAGCAGTACTTCGTCTTCGACAGCCACCTGCACTTCTGGGACGCGAGCCCGGCCAACTGGGTGCCCGGCCAGGAGAAGTACGCCAAGGGCTGGATCGAGTGCTTCCACGCCTACATGGGGCTTGCCCCTGCGGAGACGCACTGGACGCTCGAGCACTTCCAGAAGTACTCGGTGGACGACTTCGGGCGCGACGTGTTCGAGAACGGCCACGTCGACCAGGCGGTGTTCCAGTCCACGTACCTGAAGGACTGGTACACGACCGGGTTCAACGACATCGAGCACAACGCGGCGCTGCTGGATGCGTTCCCGGGCAAGCTGCGCGTCAACGGCCGCTGGGACCCGCGTGACGGCGAGGCCGGGGTCGCGCAGCTCGAGGCCGACCACGCCAAGTACGGCATCCAGGGCTGCAAGCTCTACACGGCCGAGTGGAAGGGCGCCTCGCGCGGCTGGAAGCTCACCGACCCGGAGGCCGTCCCGTTCCTCGAGAAGTGCGACGAGCTCGGGATCCGCAACCTCCACGTCCACAAGGGGCCGACGATCTGGCCGCTGGACAAGGACGCCTTCGACGTCTCCGACGTCGACCACGTGGCGACCGACTTCCCGAACCTGAACTTCATCGTGGAGCACGTCGGCCTGCCGCGCATCGAGGACTTCTGCTTCATGGCGACGCAGGAGCCCAACGTCTACGCAGGGCTCGCCGTCGTCGTCGGCGGCCTCATGCACGCTCGCCCGCGCTTCTTCGCCAAGGTCATGGGCGAGCTGCTGTTCTGGGTCGGCGAGGACAAGATGCTGTTCGGCTCGGACTACGCCATCTGGGAGCCCAAGTGGCAGGTCGAAGGCCTCGTCGACTGGGACTACCCAGCGGGCGACGAGTACTCCGACTACCCGCGCTGGACGACGACCGCCAAGAAGAAGGTGCTCGGCCTCAACGCGGCCAAGCTCTATGGCGTCGAGGTGCCCGCGGAGCTACGGCTCGCCCCCGACGAGGGCACCCCGGCGGCGCGCGAGGACGCCCAGCTGGTCGAGGGCGCTACGTGACCCTCGCGGACCGAGTCCTCGCCGCGCTGGGCACGGTGTACGACCCCGAGCTCGACGAGCCGATCACGGCGCTCGGGTTCGTCGGGGCGTGCACCGTCTCGGGCGGCGGCGAGGTCGCCGTCCGCCTGCGCCTTCCCACCCCGCAGTGCGCGCCCAACTTCGCCTACCTGATGGCAGCCGACGCGCGCGCGGCCGTCATCTCGGTGGCCGGGGTCGAGCGCGCGAGCGTCGTGCTCGAGGACCACTACACGGGCGACGAGATCAACGCCGCGCTCGCGTGCGGCGGCGGCTTCGCCGACGCGTTCCCCGGCGAGACGACCGGCGGGCTCGACGCGCTGCGCGAGCTGTTCCGGCGCAAGGCGCTCGTGGCCCGCCAGGCGCGCGTCTGCCAGGCGCTGCTGCGCTCGGGCCTTGCGCCCGAGGCGGTGGTGAAGGTGGTGCTCGCCGACCTGCCGGCGGGCGTCGACGCGACCCGCTGCCGCGAGCTGCGCGCCGATCTCGGGCTGCCGTGCGGCCCAGGCGACCCGGCGCTGGTCGCCGGCGACGGCACGCGGCTGACCGCCGCCGAGCTTCCCACTTGGCTGCGCCGCGCCCGGCTGGTAAGCCTGAGCCTCGAGAGCAACGGCGGGCTGTGCCGCTCGCTGCTGCGCGTCCGCTACGGCTGTCCCGATCACGAGGAGGTGGCGGCATGAGGGCCGCTCGTCTGCACGCATACCACGAGCCGCTGAAGCTGGACCAGGTCGACGAGCCGAAGGTCAGCGGCCCGCTCGACGTCGTCGTGCGCATCGGCGCGGCCGGCCTGTGCCGCACCGACCTGCACATCCAGGAGGGGCAGTGGGCCGAGAAGTCCCAGGTCACGCTGCCCTACACGCCCGGGCACGAGAACGCCGGCTGGGTCCACGAGGTCGGCTCGGCGGTCACCAACGTCGAGGTCGGCGACACGGTCATCGTGCACCCCTTCATCACCTGCGGGCTGTGCCGCGCGTGCCGCGCGGGCGACGACATGCACTGCGAGAACGGCTCGTTCCCCGGCATCAACCGCGACGGCGGCTTCGCGGACTTCCTGCTGACGAGCGCGCGGTCGGTCGTCAAGCTCGACCCGTCGCTGCAGCCGGCGGAGATCGCCGCGCTGGCCGACGCGGGGCTCACCGCGATCCACGCGGTCAAGAAGGCGATCGGAGTGCTCGGCGCCGGCACGAAGGTCGTCGTCATCGGCGCCGGCGGGCTGGGCCACATCGGCATCCAGTGCCTGAAGGCCTACACGCCGACCGAGATCATCGTCGTCGACCCGTCCGAGCCGGCGCTCGACCTCGCGCGCGAGCTGGGCGCCGACCACACCGTGAAGGTCGAGGGCTCGTCGCACGTCGACACGGTGATGGAGCTCACCGACGGCGTCGGCGCGCAGGCGATCATCGACTTCGTCGGCGAGAAGGGCGCCGTCGAGGACGGCGTGGCGATGATCCAGGACGGCGGCTTCTACTACGTCATCGGCTACGGCCAGAACATCGACATCCCGACGATCGACGTCATCTCGCGCGAGATCTCGTTCATCGGCAACCTCGTCGGAACGTACGTCGACCTGCAGGACCTGATGACGCTGACCGCGCAGGGCAAGGTCACGCTGCACACGAGCACCTACCCGCTCGACGCGATCAACGACGCGATGGCCGACCTCGACGGCGGCCGGCTGCAGGGGCGCGGCATCCTCGTGCCCGCCGGCGTGACGGCGAACGTCTAGGAGGAGCTCAGATGGGCAAGCGACTGCACTTCAACCACGAGGCCCGCCGGCTCCTGCAGGCCGGCGTCGACGAGCTGGCCAACACGGTGAAGGTGACGCTTGGCCCGAAGGGGCGCAACGTCGTGCTCGAGCGCCTGACGGGCGCGCCGACCATCACCAACGACGGCGTCTCGATCGCCCGCGAGATCGAGCTCTCAGACCAGTTCAAGAACATGGGCGCGCAGCTCGTCCGCGAGGTCGCCAACAAGACCTCGGACATGACGGGCGACGGCACGACGACCGCCACGCTGCTCGCCCAGGCCATCGTGCGCGAAGGCATGCGCGCGCTCGACGAGGGCGCCAACCCGATGCTCCTGCGGCGCGGCATCGAGGAGGCGACCGCCTGCCTCGTCGCCGAGCTGCAGCGCGTGTCGCGGCCCGTAGCCGGGCGCGCGCAGCTCGCCCACATCGCGACGATCGCGGCCAAGGAGGACGAGGTCATCGGCAACGCCGTGGCCGACGCCCTGCAGCGCGTCGGCGCCGAGGGCGTCGTCTCGATCGAGGAGTCCGACGCCCCCGGCATCGCCGTGGACTTCGTCGAGGGCATGCACGTCGAGAACGGCTGGGTCTCGCCCTACATGGTGCGCGACCGCGAGCGCATGGAGACCGTCTTCGAGGACCCCTACATCCTCATGACGAACAAGCCCGTCTCGCACCCCAACGACCTGCTGCCCGCGCTCGACCAGGTGATGAAGGCGCCGCGCCCGCTGGTCATCCTGGCCGAGAAGGTCGACGGGTCCGCGCTGGGGATGCTGGTCGCCAACAACCAGCACCGCACGATCGAGGCCGTCGCGATCCGCGCGCCGGGCTTCGGCCACCGGCGCATCCATCACCTCGGCGACCTCGCCGCCTTCACCGGCGGCCAGGTGATCGCCGAGGAGGCCGGGCTGACCCTCGCCTATGTGCGTGCCGAGTCGTTCGGGCGCGCCCGCAGGGTGATCGTCACCGCCGACTCGACGACGTTCATCGAGGGCGCCGGCACCCGCGAGGCGGTCGAGGCGCGCCTGTCGGAGATCCGCGCCGAGCTCGCGCGCGCCTCGCAGGAGCGCGACGTCGAGGTGCTCCAGGAGCGCCTGGCGCGCCTGGCGCTGCGGCTTGCCGTCATCCGCGTGGGGGCACCTACCGAGGTCGTGCTCAACGAGCGCATGCGACGGACGCAGGGGGCGCTCGCGGCCACGCAGGCGGCCGTCGCCGAGGGCGTCGTCGCCGGCGGCGGCACCGCGCTGCTGCGCAGCGCCCCGGCGCTCGACGCGCTGCGCCAGGAGGGCGAGTACGGGCGCGGCGTCGACGTCGTTCGCAGCGTCCTCTCCGAGCCGCTGTACTGGATCGCCTCCAACGCCGGCTACGACGGCCAGGCCGCGATCGACCAGGTCCGCGCGATGCCCGACGGCCACGGCCTCGACGCGCTCACCGGCGACTTCGGCGACCTCTTCGCCAAGGGGGTCATCGATCCGGTCCGCGTCACCCGGCTGAGCCTCGAGCACGCCGCGTCGGTGGCGGCGCTGATGCTGACCACCGAAGCGGTCGTCGCCGAGGAGCTCATCGCCCAGCCCGGGGCGATCGTCGCGCCCGGGTTCGGCGACCTCGCCGAGGGGCTCGCGCGGCCGTCGTCGCCGATCTGAGCGCGCTCAGCGCGCCCGCAGGCCGTCGACGACGATCGCCAGCATGCGCCGCCACGTCTCGTCGTCGCCGTCGTCGGTGTGGTCGACGACGGCGCCGAGCATGATCTGGATGAGCTGCAGGTCCGAGCCCTCGACGTCCGGCCGCAGCTGACCTGCCGCCCGCGCGCGCCTGACGAGCGCACTGGCCAGCGGCGCGAGCCGCTCGCGCGCGCAGACGACGCGCTCGCACCCCTGCCCCGCGCCGAGCACGAGCTCCTTGAGCGCGCGGTTCTCGGCCTGCAGCGCCTGCGCGCGCTCGATGAAGCCGACGAGCGCCTCCCACGGGTCGTCCTGCGCCACTGCGCTCTCGGCCAGCTCGACGAGCTCGGTCATCCGCTCCTCGAAGAGCGCCTCGATGAGCGCCTGCTTGTTCGGGAAGCGCCGGTAGACCGTGCCCACGCCGACGTCGGCGTACTCGGCGATGTCGTCCATCGTGATGCCGAGCCCGCGCTCGGCGAACGCCTGGGCTGCCGCTTCGAGGATGCGGTGGCGGTTGCGCTCGGCGTCGCGGCGCAGCGGCCGGACGGCAGCAGTGCTCATGGCGCGTGACGATAGCGCAAATGGAGGATCGATCTCCAGTTCCGTGCTACCCTGGCCTCATAGAACTTGAGATCCGCCCTCCACTTTGAGCCCACACCTCCGCTTACCGCCATGTCGCACCTCCCCTCCCTCCGCCGCGGCGCTCGGGCGCAGCTCCTCGTCTTCCTCGCCGCCTACCTCGTCTACGACGCTGCACGCTGGATCTTCTCCGGCGACCTGGACAACGCACGCGCGCACGCCGACTGGGTGATCGACCTCGAGCGCTCGGCCCACGTCGGGATCGAGGCGTCGGTCCAGCGCGCCTTCGACGCCGCGACCGTGAGCTGGGTGCTCAGCAACGTCTACCTCGCCGCCCAGCTCGTCGTCCTACCCGCCACGCTCGTTTGGCTCTACCGCCGTTCGCGACCCGTCTATCGCCGGCTGCGCGACACCGTCATCGCCACCTGGCTGATCGCGGTGCCGATCTTCGCCCTGTTCCCGGTCGCCCCGCCGCGCCTGGCGGGGATCGGCATCGTCGACACGGTCAGCCGCCAGGCCGGCGTCGGCCTGACCGGCCGCTCGACGCTCTTCTACAACCCGTTCGCCGCCGTGCCGAGCCTGCACGTGGGCTTCGCGTTCGCCATCGGCGTCGCCGCGGCGGCGGCGCTGCGCGCGCCATGGGCGAAGGCCCTCGCGCTGCTGTGGGGTCCGCTGGTGACGCTCGCGGTCCTCGCCACCGGCAACCACTACGTCTTCGACGTGATCGCCGGCCTGCTCGTCACGGGCGCGGGCTTCGCCGCCGGGCGCGTGCGCACCCGTCTCACCGCACCCGCCCTCCAGGGAGCCCCGGCATGACCGCCGGCCTCGGCATCGTGATCGCCCCCATCCCCCATGGCTGGGCCGTGTACCTCACCAACGGCCGCGAGCTCGCCCGCTACTTCGGGATCGGCGCGCGCTATCGCGCCGTGCGCCGCGCACGACGCGCCGCCCGCGAGGGCTCGTGAGCTGCTGATCACAGGCACGATCGATCACTGCTCAGCGGTCATGTCACGCACCGCGGCGTCGATGCCTGCGCCGGCTTCCTCGACCGGCTCGACGTAGAGACGCGCCCACGCGACACGGTCATCGCGCACGCCGAACACGATCACGCCCGCCATGTCGAGCCGCCCGCCATCGGTCTGCGTTCCCTCCCAGCGCCACTCGGTCCAGGCCATGTCGCCCACCGCGTCGACGCGGATGAGCTCGGCGTGGAAGTCGGGAACCCCGCTGAACACCGCCGACCAGTTCGCGCGGACCTGCTCGCGCCCGCGAAACGCCCGGTCGGGGTGGGCGGGCTGCACGCTGTCGTAGTCCTCTTCGAAGCAGGCGACGAACGCCTCGAGGTCGTGGGCGTTCATGGCGGCGTGCAGGCGCGTCACCACTCGTTCGCCCATCGCGCTTTTGTCGGAGGCCATGCGCCCACGTTAGGCGTCTCCCCCGCGCCCCGCCACTCAGCGCTGGAGAGGGTTGCGCGGGCTTGAAGCGTCATCGCTGACGAGCGCGACGACGCGAGCCCACGCGGCGCTCGCGCGCTCCAGGCGAATCGGGAGAGCCAGGACCTGGAAGCCGAACGGCACGGGCAGCGCGTCGAGGTTGCAGAGCTTCTCGATCTGGCAGTACTCGTGCTCGGCGCCGAACTTATGCGACTCCCAGAGCTGCGCGTCGTCGCCGGCGAGCGCCTCCGCCGCCATGAGGTCGAACGGGCGATCGATGCCCCACGCGTCGATCCCGATCAGCTTGACGCCCTGCGCAACGAGCCACGCCGTCGCGTCGCGTCGCAGGCCGGGATGGCTCAGGTCGTAGCCGGGCTCGTCGAAGTGCCGGCTGACGTCGGTGCGCACGAGCACGATGTCGTAGGGCTTGAGCCGGTGGCCGATGCGGTCCAGCTCGCCGCGCACGTCTGCCTCGCGGATGCCCGCCACGCGATCGCAGTGGTGCAGGTCGAGCACGACCCCGTCGCCCATGAGCCACCGGAACGGCACCTCGTCGATCGTGCGCGCCGGCCGGCCGCCGGAGGTCGGGTGGTAGTGGTAGGGCGCGTCGACGTGTGTTCCCGAATGGGTCGTCAGCGTCACCCGCTCCGAGGCCCACACGAGCCCGTCGCGCCAGTGCTCGGCGCCCACGCCCAACCACTGCTCGGTGACCGCGATCGTGTCGCGATGGTCGGAGTACTCGATCGTGTGCGGCATCGGCTCGAAGCCGCTCGTCGCGTTGCTCAGGCGCTGGCTGAGGTCGATGACCCGCACGCCGCGGCCACCGAACGCGAAGGCCTCGGACGTCATGGTTGGGGCTCCCGGTCTGTGATCGTGTAGGTCTCGCCCGGCCCTCGCCGCGGGACGAGCACGGCGAGGAAGCGCGCGCCCTGCTCGCCGGCGCGGATCCCGTGCTCGACGCCGCCGGCGATGACGGACCACTCGCCCGCCGCGAGCCGTTGCGTACGCCCGCCGGCGATGAACTCCACGCTGCCCTCCTGCACGAGCGTGATCTGCTCCTGCGGGTGGTGGTGCAGCGGAAAGCGCGCGCCCGGATCGAAGGCGTACTCGGCGACGGTGGCCTGCTCGGAGTGCAGCGTCCGCCGGCGCACGCCGGGAAACGGCGTCTCCTCGCTCATCGCCCCGCGGGCGCGGGCGCGTCCTCGATGCCGAACGCGGCGCCCGCGCTCCACCACACCTCGAGCGCCACGTGGCTGAACCTCCAGCCCTCGTCGGTGCGGCGGCACTCGCAGCGATACGTCCCGCCGACGTCGGCGTGCAGCGCGGGCTGCCCGGCGTCGGGGAGGTGCACGCCGAGGACGTAGGACTGCGCCGCGGCGACGTCGCCGTCGATCGCGATCACGTGGTTCGTCGAGAAGTGCTGCGTGCGGTCGAAGCGCGTCAGGTCGCGCGCCGGGCCCGCGGCGATCTCGGCGCGGCCGACGCGGCGCTGGCCGAGGATCTCGAACACGCCGTCCTCGGTGAACGTGTTCGCGTAGCCGTCCCAGTCCTTGCTGTCGAGCGCGCGCGCGAAGCCCAGCAGAAGATCGCGGATCTCGGCCTCGTCGAGCAGCCGCTGCAGGCGCGCGTCGGTGGTCACGCCGCGGCCCCCGCCTCGCTCGCGGGCGCAGCGGCCCGCACGCCCTCGGCGACGCAGCGGTTGCGCTGCGCGCCCAGCCCGGTGACCTCGCCTTCCATCACGTCGCCGGGCCGCAGGAAGATGCCGTGCGAGGCGCCGTTCCCGGCGGGCGATCCCGTGAGGACCATGTCGCCGGGGCGCAGCTGCGCGACGGTCGAGATGTGCTCGATCAGCTCGGCGACGTCGAAGAGCATGTCGGCGGTGCTCTCGTCCTGCATCGTGCGGCCGTTGACGCGCAACGTGATGCGCAGGTCCATCGGATCGCCGACGTGCGCGGACGGGACCAGGAGCGGCCCGGTTGGCAGGAAGGTCGGCGCGTTCTTGCCCGCGAGCCAGTCGAGCCCGAGCTCGCGCGCGTCGGGGCGGATGAGCGCGTCGCGTGTCGTGAGGTCGTTGCAGATCGTGTAGCCGGCGACGACGCCGAGCGCCTCGTCGCGGGGAACCCGTCGCGCCGGGCGGCCGATGACCGCGGCCAGCTCGAGCTCCCAGTCGTGCTGGTTGGAGTCGCCGGGAAGGACGACGTCGTCGCGCGCGCCGACCATGGCGTGCCCGGAGCCCAGGAACACGAAGGGCCGCCCCGAGCGCGCCCGCTGGTCGAGCTCCTCGCGCGCGCGCTCGCGGTCGGCGGCGGTCAGCCCGTCGGAGCTGTCGTCGCGCCGCGCCGCACCCGCCATCAGGTCGAGCACGTGCTGGCGGTAGTTGGCGCCCGCCTGGAAGACCTGCCCCGCGGGCTGCACGGGCGGCAGCGGCCGCAGCGCGTCGAGGTCGTGGTCGCCGGCCGCGGATGCCAGGCGGTCGGCGAGGTCCTGGAGGCGCTCGACCGTCCGCGGCCAGTCGTCGAGGAGCCCGCGCACGGTGACCCCGTCGCCGAGGTGCGCCGCGAGCTCGCTGACCCGCTCGCCCAGGACCATGCCGGCGAACGCCCGTCCGTCGGGCGCGGCGAAGGTCCCGAGCGCGAAGCGAGTGGGGGTCATCGGGTCGTCCTCGACGTTGGTCCCATGCGAATGGCGAAGTGTATCCAGATCATTTGAATGCCGTCAAGATGGCTATAGACATTGACTTGCTTGACGTAGATACTGAAGGTGGATACCGTTCGGGCATCGTCATGCGGGAGGGTGAACTGCGTCCCGCAGATCCGGAGGAGACATGTCCAAGCGTCTCATCGCACACCTGGCCCACGTGGAGGTCCTGACCCCCAAGCCGGAGGAATCGCTGCGCTTCTACAAGGAGGTGCTCGGCCTCGAGGAGTCCGGTCAGGCCGGCAGCTCGGCCTACCTGCGCGGCTGGGGCGAATGGTCGCACCACAGCCTGCAGCTGACGGAGGCCCCGCAGCCCGGGCTCGGTCACATCGGCTGGCGTACCTGGAGCCCGGAGGACCTGCAGACCGCGATCGAGCGCGTCGACGCCGCCGGCGCCGGCCAAGGCTGGTTCGAGGGCTCGGTCGGTCACGGGCCCGCCTACCGCTACCGCGGGCCCGGCGGTCAGGTGCACGAGCTCTTCTGGGAGAACGAGGCCTACATCGCCCCGCCGGAGATGCAGTCGCCGGTCCCCGACCGCCCGCAGCGCTACGCGCCGCGCGGCATCGCCCCCCGCCAGGTCGACCACGTCACGGTCATGACGTCGGACCCCGTGCGCGACGCCGAGTGGTACCGCGACACGCTGGGCTCCACGTTCACCGAGTACACGGTGCTCGACCACGCGGACATCCCCGTCTTCGCGATGGTCACCAACAACGAGAAGTCCCACGACCTGGGCCTGATCCTCGACCAGACCGGGGTCCCCGGGCGCATCCACCACCTCGCCTGGTGGGTGGACTCGCGCGAGGAGGTGCTGCGCGCCGCCGACATCCTGCTCAACGCCGACACGGCGATCGAGTTCGGCCCCGGCCGTCATGGGATGGGCGAGCAGGACTACCTCTACTTCCGCGAGCCGGGTGGCGTTCGCTTGGAGGTGAACTCCGGCGGCTACCGCCTCTACGTCCCGGACTGGGAGACGAAGAAGTGGAAGCCCGAGCAGGGCTCGAACATCTTCTATCGCAACCTCTCGATGCCCGACTCGATGATGGAGGCGTTCCCGCCCGCTGAGCTGGCGCAGGACGCCAACATGGACGCGGCCAATCCGTGGTCGCTCGAGCGCGTCCACTGAGGTCCTCACGATGGCGCGGGTCGAGAAGGTCCTCATCGTCGGCGCCGGCATCGGCGGCCTGGGCGCGGGCGCGGCACTCGCGCAGCGCGGCATCGAGGCCGAGATCGTCGAGATCAAGCCCGAGCCCAACGTCTACGGCGTCGGAATCAACCAGCCGGCGAACTCGCTGCGGGCGCTGCAGGCCATCGGCGTACTCGACGAGGTCTGCTCGATCGGGTTCCAGTTCGACCACTGGACGTTCCACGACCGTCGCGGCGAGGTCGTCGTCGACGTGCCGTCGCGCCTCGGCGGCGACGGCATCCCGGCCAACAGCGGGCTGTCGCGCCGCGACCTGCACAACATCCTCATCGGTGCCGCCGAACGCGCCGGCGCGCCGATCCACTACGCGACCACGGTGTCCGAGATCGAGGAGAACGGCTCGGTCCAGGTGACGCTCTCGGATGGCCGCGAGCAGGAGTACGACCTCGTTGTTGCGTTCGACGGCATCGGCTCCCCGCTGCGCCGGCGCGCCTTCGGGGCCGACTACGAACCCGTCTACACGGGCTACGCCGTGTGGCGCGTCACCATCCCGCGCCCGCCGGAGATCGACTACGGCGCGGTCTACCAGTCGATCGACGCCAAGGCCGGGCACATCCCGCTCGGCCCCGAGACGATGTACTTGTTCCTCGTCACGCCCGAGCCGCACCACGTCCGGTACGACACGGGCCGGTTCGTCGAGCTGCTGCGCGAGCGCCTGCAGTCCTTCGAGGGGCCGGTGGGCGACATCCGCGACAACCTCGAGGACGGCGACGACGTCGTGTTCAGCCCGCTCAACGAGGTCATGCTGCCAAGCCCGTGGTCGCGCGGACGCATCGTGGTCTGCGGCGACGCGGCGCACGCGTGCTGCCCGCACATCACGCAGGGCGCGGCGATGGCGCTCGAGGACGCCGTCGTGCTGGCCGACGAGCTCGCGACCGACCGTCCGCTCGACGAGGGGCTGGCCGCCTTCTCGACGCGCCGCTATCCGCGCGCCAAGTTCGTCCAGGACGTCTCCCGCGGGATCCTCGACGCCGAGATGCACATCACGCCCGAGAACATCGACGTCGCGCTCGCGCACATGCGCGAGGAGCTGCCGGGCCAGTTCGAGCAGGTCGACGCCTTCCTCAACCAGCCGGCCTGACCGCGCGTCCGGCATGGCTCGCATCGACGCCCACGTCCACATCCTCCCGCCCGACTATCGCGCCGAGCTCGAGCGACGCTCGCTGCTCGGCCCGGTCGGACTCCCGCCGTGGTCCGCCGAGGCCACCTACGAGCTCATGGAGCGCCACGACATCGACGCCGCGGTCATGTCGCTGTCGCCGCCCGGCGTCTTCTTCGGCGACCAGGGGCTGGCCAACGAGCTCGCCCGCCTGGTCAACGAGCGCACCGCCGAGCTCGTCGCCTCGGCGCCCGAGCGCTTCGCCGGACTGGCCGTGCTGCCGCTGCCCGACGTCGACGCCGCGCTCGCCGAGCTGGGTCACGCCCTCGACGTCCTCGGGCTCGACGGCATCGCGCTGCTGTCCAACGTCGGCGGGACGTACCTCGGCGATCCGACCTGGGACCCGCTCTTCGACGAGCTCCACCGGCGCGGGACCTACGTCTTCCTGCACCCGACGATGCCCCCGCACGGGCTTTCGCTTCCACAGCATCCGGTGTGGCTGTACGAGTTCCCGTTCGACACCACGCGCGCGGTGGTGAACCTCGTCTACTCGGGCACGCTCGAGCGCTGCCCCGGCGTCCGCCTGCAGGTAGCGCATCTCGGCGGCACGGCTCCGTTCCTCGCGCACCGTCTCGCGTCGCTGGCGGCGCGCGAGCCCGAGCGCGCGGCGAGCGCGCCGGCCGGCGCGCTCGCCCACCTGCGCCGCCTGTACTACGACACCGGGCTGTCGAACAACGCAGCCGCGCTTGCGGCCACGCTGCAGGTCACGGACATCGGCCAGGTCGTCTTCGGCACCGACTGGCCGTACGCCGACCTGCCCGCTGCCGGCGACCCGGCGCCCGGCCTCGCCGCGCTCAGTGCGGCGGATCGCGCGCGCGTCGACTCCGACAACATCGCGGCGCTGGTCCCGCGGCTCGCCCGCGAGCGGGTGTCGCGATGAGCGGCGTGCGCTTCGCCCGCATCGCCTCCGAGGGCCCCGACGGCGTGGAGCCGCGGATCGTCGTCTCCGCGCCCGGCGCGGAGCGCTGGGTCGACCTGCGCGCCGCCGAGCGTCTGCGCCTCGAGCGCGCCGGGGCGTCGGCGGACGCGGCGCGGCGCCTGGCCGCCGCGCTGGCGCCGGGCAGCCTGACCGCCGCCCTGGAGGCGGGCCCGGCGTTCCGCGCGGCCGCCGAGCTCGCAGCCGCCGAGGCCGACCCCGACGCGCTCGCCGCCCCGCACGCGCGGCTGCTGCGCCCGATCGATCCTCCCGCCTACCGCGACTTCATGGCCTTCGAGGAGCACTTCGTCAACGCGTCGCGCAGGCTCGGCCGCGAGCCCGCCGACGTGCTCTACGAGATGCCGGTCTCGTACTTCGGCAACCCGCACGCGATCGTCGGGCCCGAGGACGAGATCCCGTGGCCGCACTACACGCGCGCCATGGACTACGAGCTCGAGCTCGGGATCGTGGTCGGCCGGGCGGGCCGCGACCTCACGCCCGACGACGCGCTCGATCACGTGCTCGGGCTCGTCAACTTCAACGACTTCAGCGCGCGCGACATCCAGGCCCAGGAGATGACGGGCGGCCTGGGTCCGTCGAAGGGCAAGCACTTCGGCTCGGCCGTCGGCCCGTGGATCGCGACGCTCGACGCCCTCGACGCCGCAGACCTGGCGATGACCGCCCGCGTCAACGGCGAGACCTGGTCGCAGGGCTCCACGAGCACCCTGCTGTGGTCGATCGACGAGATGGTCGCCTGGGCCTCGACCGGCGAGCCGCTGGCCGCGGGCACGCTGCTGGGGTCGGGCACCGTCGGCGGCGGCTGCGGCCTGGAGCTCGGGCGCACGCTGGCGCCGGGCGACGTCGTCGAGCTGGAGATCGAAGGGCTCGGGGTGCTGCGCAACCGGCTCGGCACGCCCCCGTCCGACGGATGGCGACCGCAGCCGCGCGGCCGAGTCGAGTCGGCGGGAGAGCGCTGACATGACGGCGGTCCGCAACGCCCTCATCGTCGGCGGTGGCGCCGCGGGGCTGTCCGCCGCGACGCTGCTGAACGCGCGCGGGATCGATGCCGAGATCGTCGAGATCAACCCGGATCTGCAGCCCCTGGGCTCGGGCCTGACGATGCTCGGGCCGACGCTGCGCGCGCTGCAGATGGTCGACAGCGGCGTGCTCGAGCGGTGCGTGCGCAACGGCGCCGGTCACCACGTGCTCGGCTTCGGCAACGCCGACGGCGAGATCGTCGAGCGCCTGACCCTGCCCCAGCCGGCCGGGCCCGACTATCCCGGCGGCTTCGGGATCATGCGTCCGATCTTCTGGGGGCTGCTGGCTGACATGGCCGAGCAGGCGGGCACGCGCATCCGGCTGTCGACCACCGTGGCGGCGATCGAGCAGCACGACGACGGCGTGGACGTCGAGCTGACCGACGGCACGCGCGGGACGTGGGACCTCGTCGTCGGCGCCGACGGCCTGCACTCCAAGGTCCGCGAGCTCGCCTTCCCCGACGCCGCCGAGCCCTTCTTCACCGGCCAGACCGTCTGGCGCGCGGTCGTGCCGCGACCCACCGGCCTGAGCAGCGACATGGGCATGTACTACGGACCGCGCAACAAGGCCGGCGCCAATCCCGTGTCGGCGGACGAGATGTACGTCTTCGTCGTCGAGAACACGCCGGAGCTGACGCGGCCGCCACGCGAGCAGTGGCCCGACCTGATCCAGGCTCAGCTGACCGAGTACGGCGGCCTCATCGGCTGGGCGCGCGAGCGGATGACCGATCCGGCCCGGATCGACCGCCGCCCGCTGCACGCGATCCTCGTCGCAGCTCCCTGGCACCGCGGCCGCGTGCTGCTCATCGGCGACGCGGCCCATTCGACGACGCCGCATCTGGCGATGGGCGCGGGGATCGCGATCGAGGACGCGGTCGTCCTGGCCGAGGTGCTCGAGTCCCGCGATCGGCTCGACCCGGCGCTCGAGGAGTTCATGGCGCGCCGCTTCGAGCGCTGTCGCCTGGTTGTCGAGAACTCGCTGCAGCTCGGCGAGTGGGAGAAGCGCCCGGACGACCCGGACGCCGATCCGGCCGGTCTTTCCAACGCGAGCTGGGCGGCGCTCGCCGCGCCGTTCTGAGAGAGGAGAGGATCAACGATGTCACGCAGGACGCACCTGGTGGGAGCCTGGCCCGGACGCGGGCCCGAGCACGCGATGGAGCAGGCGCTCGAGCGCCTCGGGCCCCATCTCGATCGCCTGAGCGACGGCGAGACCGGCGACCGCCATCTGTGGGTCACGCCGGCGATGGAGAAGTTCCGCGCCAACCCGGACGTCGAGATCGTCCGCGACGGCGACTGGAGCGACTACGACAACGTCGCGACATGGCGCGTGCGCGACGGCGTCAAGCTGAACCCCGACAACATCCGCCTGCACTACGCGCTGGCCTTCGAGAACAGCTTCCCGTCGTTCAAGGTCCTGCGCGAGCGCTTCGGCCGGCCGGATCTGCGCTTCCAGGTCGGCCTCCCCGCGCCGATCGACCTCGCGCTGTACTCCTTCGGTGACGCCGCGTTCGCCGACCCGACGATCCTCGAGGCGTGCACGACCGCGACGGTCCGCGAGGTCGACAAGATCTTCGCGCACGGCGGCGACGAGGTCGTCTTCCAGATCGAGACCGTCGTCGCGCTCGTCGCCGTCGCCCAGGCCAACGACGACGCGCAGCCGCAGGTCGCCGACCAGATGGCGCATACGCTGATCGACGTCGCGGCGCGCGCCCCGGAGGGAGCGCGGTTCGGAGCGCACCTGTGCCTCGGCGACTTCCACCACAAGGCCTACGGCAAGATGCGCGACGTCCGCCCGCTCGTGCTGCTGGCCAACGCGGTCGCCGCCCAATGGCCCGAGGGGCGCGTGCTGGAGTACGTGCACGCGCCGTTCGCCGCGGCGGCCGAGCCGCCGATCCCGGCGGAGTCGTTCTACGAGCCGCTGTCGGACCTGGCGCTCGCCGACGACACGCGCTTCGTCGCGGGCTTCCTGCACGAGTCGCTCGACACCGACGCCCACCGCGAGCTCCTGGCGCGGATCGAGCGCCTGACCGGCCGCGAGGTCGACGTCGCGGCCGCCTGCGGGCTCGGGCGACGGGACTCCGACGAAGAGGCGTTCGATCAGATGCGCGAGACGGCGGCGCTCCTGGAGGCGCCGTCGCCCTCGATGAGCGCATGATCGGCGAGAGCGCGGAGGCGGCCGTCGCGGCCGCCTCCGCCCGCGTGAGCAACTGGGGCCGGTGGGGCGACGACGACGCGCTCGGGACCCTGAACTTCGTCGACGACGCTAAGCGCCTGCATGCCGCGTCGCTCGTCCGTCGCGGCGCGGCCTTCTCGCTGGCGAGCAGCTTCGACGCCAACGGGCCGCAGCGCGGCTGGCGCAACCGCGTCAACCCGGTGCACACGATGCTCTCGACGGGCGACGACGCGGTCGCGGGGCGCAGCCCGTTCCCGCACGGCATCGGCGGCGCGGACGACACCGTGTTCATGCCGCTGCAGTGCAGCACGCACTGGGACGGCCTCGGCCACATCTTCGATCACGGCACGGCGTGGAACGGGCGCCGCGCCAGCGACGTCGTCACGAGCGCGGGCGATGGCGTGACCGGGATCGAGCGGGTCGCCGGCAGGATCGTCACGCGCGGCGTCCTGCTCGACGTCGCGCGCGCGATCGGCGGCGGCGATCTCGCCGACGGCCTCGCGATCACCGAGGCGCACCTCGAGGCCACGATCGCCGCGCAGGGGCCGACCGCCGTCGTGGGACGCGGCGACGCCGTCCTGCTACGGACCGGGCAGCTCGCGCGCTGCCGGCGCGACGGCTGGGGGACGTATGCGGGTGGCGACGCGCCGGGGCTCTCGTTCGGCACGCTCGGCTGGCTTCATCGCACCGAGATCGCGGCGGTGGCCTCGGACACCTGGGGCGTCGAGGTGCGCCCCAACGAGTTCCCGGACGCCTTTCAGCCCTGGCACCAGGTCGTGATCCCGCACATGGGGCTGACGGTCGGCGAGATGTTCGACCTGGAGGCGCTCGCCGACGACTGCGCGCGCGACGGCGTCTACGAGTTCCTGCTCGTCGCCGCGCCGCTGCCGGTCACCGGGGCCGTCGGCGCCCCGGCCGTCCCCATCGCGCTGAAGTAGCGGGGAGCGTCAGGCGAGGGTCAGCGCGTGCTCGGCGCCAGGCGCGACGGTGAGGATCGTGGTGCGCAGCCTCGCGAGATCGTGGTCGGGGTCCAGCGCCCCGAAGATGAGCGCCGCCGTCTGCGCGTAGTGCTCGACGAGGCGCTGCGCCGTCAGGTCCGCGTCGCCGGTCGCAGCGGCGTCGAGGATCACGCGGTGCTCGGCCTTTCGCTGCTCCCAGCGCTCCGGCGTCGCGGCGCCGAAGGCCAGGCGGTAGCGCTCGGCGTGGTCGAAGAGCTGGCCGATCGTGGTCGTCACCCGTTCGCCGGCCGCGCGCACGAAGCGATCGTGGAACGCGCGGTGGGGCACGCGGAAGCCGCGCCAGTCGCCCATGCGGTTGTAGTGATCCATCTGGGCCATCAGGCCCTCCAGCTCGGCGAAGTCGCTGGAGCCCAGCGTCGGCACCGTGATCCTGACGGCGACCGCCTCGAGGGCGATGCGCATGACGTACAGCTCCTCGGCATCCGCGCTCGACAGCTCGGCGATGCGCACGCGACGATTGGGCTCCGAGACGACGAGCCCCTCGCGCTGCAACATGCGCAGCGCCTCGCGCAACGGCGTGCGCCCCACGTCGAGGTCGCGCGCGAGCGTCACCTGCGAGGTCGTCTGCCCCGCCTCGAGGTCGCCGCGCAGGATCGCGGCCCGCAGGCGGTCGTGCACGAGCGCGACGTGCTGACCGTCACGCGTTCCCCGGGTTTGTGCAGAAGCTTCCATCTGCCCACAAGGATAGATCTCACCGCAAACGGCAAGGACTGGATACAGATCCTCGGTCAGGCACGCGTCGCGTCGGCGAGGTAGGCGGAGTCGAGGAGCTCCGGGCGCGACTGCAGCTCGGCGGCCTCGCCGGCGAACACGAGCCGCCCGCGGTTCAGGACGTACGCGCGCCGCGCCAGGCTGAGCGCCAGTGCGGTGAACTGCTCGATGAGCAGGACGCCGGCGCCGCGCTGCGCGATCTCCGCGAGCGCGCCGGCGAGGCGCCGGACGATGACGGGCGCGAGCCCGAGGGACAACTCGTCCACCACGAGGTAGCGCGGGCGCACGACGAGCGCCTGGGCCAGGGCAAGCATCTGCTGCTCGCCGCCGGACAGCAGCCGCGCGTCGCGTCCCCGCAATCGTCCGAGCTCCGGGAAGACCTCGAGCGCCTCGGCGATCGCCGCCTCGCGGTGGCCCCTTGGCACGGGTGCGCTGGCGACGCGCAGGTTGTCGGCGACGGACAGCTCGGTGAGGACGCGGTGACCTTCGGGGACCACGGCCACGCCGGTGCGACGCACCGCCTCCGGGCGCCCGAGCCGGACCCTCTCGCCGTCGACGGTCAGCTGCCCATGGGCGGGCACGACGCCGGCCAGCGCCTGGACCAGCGAGCTCTTGCCCGCGCCGTTGGGGCCGAGCAGCGCCGTGACCGCGCCCGCGTCGACCTCGACGGTGACGCTCGTCACGGCAGGCCGGCCCTGGTGGCTCACGCTCAGGTCCGAGAGGACGAGCCCGGCGCTCATGCGACGTCCTGCGTGCCCAGGTAGGCGCGGCGGACCGCCTGCTCGGCCAGCACGTCGTCGGTGGGGCCCTGACCGATGACCCTTCCGAAGTCCAGGACCGCCACGGTCCGGCACGTCGCGCGGACCAGGTCCATGTCGTGATCGACCAGGATGACGAGCGCCGCCGTCCGCGCCTCGATGACCTTCAGGATCTCCACGAGCCGGGCCGTGTCCGCGTCGCTGAGCCCCGCGCCGGGCTCGTCGAGCAGGACGATCCGGGGGCTGCCGACGGTGGCGCGCGCGATCTCGAGCAGCCTGCGCTCCATCGTCGACAGCAGCGCCGCAGGCTCGTGGCCGCGCGCCCTCAGCCCGACCAGCTCGAGCGTCTCGTCGACGCCGAAGCCGTCGGCGTGCGCGGCGTGCTCGAGCGCGACGGCAACGTTGTCGGCGACGGTCAGCTCGCCGACGACCTGCTCCTTCTGGAACGTGCGACGCAGGCCCCACCGCGCCCGGCGGTGCGGGGTCATCGCGAGCAGGTCGACGTCGCCGAAGCGCACCGAGCCCGCGGCAGGCGAGGCAAACCCGCTCAGCACGTTCAGCAGGGTCGTCTTGCCGGCACCGTTCGGCCCGATCAGGCCGCAGCTGCCCTCCTCGAAGTGGATCGTCGCGTCGTCGAGCGGCGTCACGCCGCCGAAGCGCACCGTCAGGCCCGACACGTCAAGCATCCGCCGGGCGGTGTCGAAGCCCGCCGACCACGCGTCCCAGGTCGTGCAGCTGCCCGGCCAGGCCATGCGGAGCGGTCAGCAGGGTCGCCAGCAGACCGGCTCCGAAGATGACGAGCGCAACCGTGCCGTTGGCCCCGAGCTTCTCGATCAGCCCGGGGATGATCTGCGCCGCGCAGCCGCCGAGCACGAATCCGGGAATCGAGTACGCCCCGCCGAGCAGGGCGACCGCGAAGACGGTGACCGAATCGGCCGCACGGAAGGACTCGGAGCTCGCGCTGCCGATCTGGGCGGCGAACAAGGCTCCGCCGGCGCCGGTCACGAAGCAGCTGAGCGCGACCGCCCACAGCGTGTAGCGCGAGACGCTGATCCCGACGGACTGGGCGCACGGGGCCCCTTGGCGGATCATGGCCCAGGCCCGCCCCGCGCGGCCGATCATGTTCACCCACAGCAGCGCGCCCATCGCGAAGACGACCGCGAGCACGTAGCGGAAGTACGCCTCGTCGGAGACCGCGATGCGCGGTCGCGGCATCTCCCTCGGCGCCTCGAGGGCTTCGCGGACGCCGAAGAACCCCGGCCCGCCGTTGGGGAACCCCTTGACGGTGAAGACGATCTCAGCGGCGCCCGCCGCCATGAGGCTGAGCAGCGCGAAGTGCAGCATGCTCAGCCGCAGCGCGGGCAGGCTGACGATCAGGCCGATCGCCGCGGCGACGGCACCCGAGACGACGACGATGATCGGGAACGGCAGGCCCGTCGCGAAGCTCAGGCGCAGCGCTACCCACGTGCCGATCCCCAGCACCGCGATTTGGAAGAGGGCGAGGATGCCGAGGCGGCCGTAGAGCAGCCCGCAGCCCGCGACGGGCAGGACGAAGATCGCCGCCGAGATCGCGACGGTCAGCCAATAGGCGTCGGCCAACGCGGGCACCGCGACCGCGGCGATGACGGTCGCAGCGGCCGCGAGCAGCGGGTACCGCGCGCGCCTCATGCGCCGCGGGCGGGAGCCTGGCGGCTCAGGTCGAGGACCAGGAGCGCGACGATCGCGACGACGAACGGCGTCGCATCGCGATAGCTCGTGACCGACGCGAAAGGCGTCGCCAGCGCCTGCACGAGCCCGATCGCCGTGCCGCCGGCGAACGCCATCCACAACGAGCGGAACCGACCGATGACCGCCGCGGCGAGCGACGCGATGACCAGGAAGGTCAGCGGCGCGGCCTGGAGCGTGACGAGGTTTGCGAAGAGAATGCCGCTGACGCCGGCCAAGATGCCGATGACCGCCCAGGTCAGCGTCTCGACCCGCCGCACGCGGACCCCGAGGACGGCGCTGAGCTCGCGGTCGTCGGCCAGCGCGCGCATGGTCGTGCCGGTCAGCGAGCGGCGCAGGAAGGCCGACGCGACGACGACCACCACGATCGCGAGCACAATCGCCAGGATCTGCGTGAGGTTCACCTGGGCGGTGCTGACGGCGAAGCTCACGTCGCTCGACGACAGCTCGAGCGTGCGGACGTCGTCGCCCCAGATGAGCGTGCAGACCCCGAGCAGGATGAGCGCAGCGCCAAGCGACCCTGCAGCCGCGATCGCCTGGCCACGGCGCGCGAGGTAGGGATTGATCAGCCTCCCGTACGCGACGGCGACGACGACCGCCGCCGCGATCCCGCCGGCGAAGCCGCCGACCTCCGCGCCGCCGCTGTCCATGATCTGCCAAGCCAGCAGCGCCGACAGCGCCCCGAGGGCCCCGTAGGCGAAGTTCACGACCGCCGTCGTGCGATACAGCAGCACCAGCCCGACGCCGGAGAGCGCGTACACGCCGCCGAGCGCGAGCCCGCTGGCGATGAACGGCTTGAGATCGGGCATCTGGGCCTAGCCACCCTTGAGGATCGGGTCGGAGATCTGCTTGCAGCCGCCGTCGTCCTTCCACTGGTCGCCGTCGACGCTGGCCACGCGCGTCTGGATGTTGCCGACGCGGAACGGCAGCTTGCCCCACGAGAACGGGGCGCAGAGCATGTCCGTCTGGTAGTTGCTGATGCCCTGGATCGCCGTGGCGACGCTGGCGGCGGTGATCGGGCCCTTGATGGCGGCCAGCGTGTCGCCGAACATCTTCGCCGCCAGGAACATGCCCTCGGACACCTCGTCGGTCGGCGCGTCGGGCGCGTAGCGCTTGACCACGGCCTTCCACAGGCTGACGTCGGGCGTGGAGGCCTCGATCGGCCCGTACTGGTGCTGCACCTTCAGGGCGCCGCCGGCCCAGTAGTCGGTGAGCGCCTTGGGCACCTCGGGCGCGTAGAGCTGGTTGACCGAGGCGAACTTGAAGCGGTCCTTCAGCTTCTGCGCCTCGGCGCTCTTGAGGATCGTCACCAGATCGGACTTGATGCCGGCGAGCCCGATGGCGTCCGGGTTGGCCGACGCGGCCGCGAGGACCAGCGACGCGGCGTCCTTGACGCCCGGCTTGTACAGCGTCGACTTGACGATCGTCGCGCCGTTGGCCTTCGCCGTGCGCTCGGCCGCCTGCTTCAGCGCATCGCCCAGGCCGGGGATGTTCGGCAGCAGCAGCGCGATCTTCTTGGCGCCGCCGGCGATCAGCGCGTCGGTGATCGAGGAGCCCGCAAGCGGCGCGCCCATGCTCACCGATGCGATGTTCTTCGACGTGAAGCACTGCGCGGAGGCGCCGACGCCGTCGATCTCGTACACGCCCGCCTTGGCATAGATCGGGCCCGCCACAGGGCACTCGAGGTAGGACCCACCGACGATGCCGACGACCTTCTTGTCGTTGACGAGGGTCGCGGCGCCGCGCGCCGCGGTCGCCGGGTTGAGCCCGTCGTCGACGGACGTGTACTCGACGGGGCGACCGTTGATCCCGCCGTTGGCGTTCAGGCAGTCGAAGTACGCCTTCACCGTCTTCGCGCCCTGCACGGCACTCACCCCGCCCGAGGCGGTGGTCATCCCGCCGACCGAGATCGGCGTTCCGGTGGCGGCCTTGCCGGAGCCGTCGCCGCACTTGGGCGCGGCCGCCGTGGCTGCGGCAGTGGATGTTGCCGGCGGCGACGACGACGTGGAATCCGACGAGCCGCTCGATCCGCACGCCGCCACCCCACCCGCGAGCAAGACGAGAAGCAGGGCCCCAGGTGCGGTCCAGGCGCGACGTCCGTCAGCGCGTATTGGCCGCGTGTGCATATCGAGTCTCCTCCTAGATCGAGACATCGCCGCCCGGACCTCGACGATGTAGCGGCAAGTTAGCGATCTATATACACATTCTAAAAGTTCACGTCAATCTCTTGTACGATCCCAGCGCTAGGAGTACGTCGTGTACGAGGGCACGCCGACAGTTGGTCGCCGGTGACCTGACCCGCAGTCGATGTCCGCCGGCGTGCGGCCTAGGGCCGCAGCGAAAACGGCGGATAGCGGTCGGTGACCAGGAGGAACGCGTAGGCCTCGACGCGCACGCCCCAGCGCCCCACGCCGAGGACGAAGTCGAACAGCTCGCGCGGGTACCGGCCGGTGAAGAGGATCGCGAACCACGCGATGACGATGCAGACGAACGCCGCGATCCCGAGGAACACCAGGACGATGTAATGCGGGATGGCCAGGAACCACTTCACGAGCGGCAGCCAGCGGTTCAGATCGGTCCGCGCGTCGGGGTAGGGCACGTCCAGGCGCAGCGACTGCTGGTCGTCGGTCGACGGATAGCGGTCGTCGAGCAGCGCCCCATACAGCGCGACCCGTGACGAGAAGCGCGTCAGCTCGAGGTTCCAGTCGAACCACCAGCGCGGGTACTTCTGGCGGAACAGGATCATCAGCAGCGGGCCGAGGAACAGCATGCCCCCGGCGCCGACCGCCACGGTCCTCGTCGTGTGCGTTGTGCCGTCGCCGTACCAGCTCCACGTCTCGCCGGACACCGAGGCGAGCAGGATGGCGATGGGGATGATCGTGAAGACGCGCAAGCCCGTGGTCAGCCGGTTGAGCGGCCGATCCGGGTATTCGACGTCGACCTGGATGGGATAGCTCTCGGGCATGCGCCCACGTTAGGCGCCTCGCGGGCGCCGCGCCAGTCGGTCGTAAGGGCGCCGAAGGAGGCCCGGATGTTTGGCACGCAGCTCGTCGCCGCCAGCCGCGACGAGCTGTCCGACCAACATCGGGGCGAACGGTTCAATTCCGCATGGCAACGGCGATTCCGGCCGCCTGCAACCTGTTTGCAATGGGCACACAAGGGCCGAGCCGAGCACCGATCGCGCCAATGCCCGGTGTATGCCATAGCGAACGCGCGTGTACGGCATTCGGCGATCGACCCTCGCGACGAACCGAAGCTCAGGTTCGGCTGGACGGGCCCCGGGGCAGTCGCGAGTTCGTAGCGGCGGCGGGTTATGAACACAGATCCGCGACCGGGTACCGGTTCGTAGAATGGCGGGCTCTCGCCGGATTCAGCCCGGCCGGCCGCGATGTCGGAGGCTTCCCGGACGAGTCGCGGAGTCCTCGGTATGCGCCGGAAGCCGTGATGCTCGTAGAGCCTCGCGGCGGGCTCGTTGGTAGCGTCGACGACGACCAGCCACGCGGCTTACGGACGAGGCGCCGGGATTCAACGATACGGCAGGCGGCCGCGGCCGTCAGAAAGCGCAGGCTCGTCATCCGGCTGGGCGGGCACACCCGAGGCTCCGGGAGCTCCAGCGAGCGCCTGCTCCAGCTCGCTCCAGCGCTCGACCGAGACCACGACCGCGCGCATCCGATTGCGCTGGGTGAGCACAAGCTTCTCGACCTCGCCCTCCTCGAGCTCGGTGAGCAGCGAGCCGAGGTCGCGCATCGCCTCGCGGACGGTGCGGAGCTCGTCGGTGCGGATCCGGAGGGAGGGAGGTTCGGCGGCCACGACGCGACGGAACATAGACGCCGCCGTGGACGGAACGCGCCGCGTCGTCGACAGACCGTCGACGTTCCGTCCGGCCCGCCTGGCACCGTGCGCACGACGATGGCACTCGCAGCGCCCGAGCTCGATCCCGGACGGTTCAAGCCGTTCGCCTACCTGGCGACGCAGAACGCCGGGCTCTACCGGCGGGTGATGCTGGCGTTCGTCGCGGCCAAGCGTCGGTTCGTCGTGCACCTGCGCAACGAGGACGTCCTGGCGGAGCTCGCTGCCGACGGTCCGGCCGATCCGAAGGCGGTCGCCGACGCGCTCGCTCAGCTCGTCGAGTGGGGCAACCTGCGGGCAGATCCGGACACGAGCCGGGTGACGACCGTCGAGGACTTCCACCGCGCACGGTTCCTGTACCAGCTGACGCACGCCGGCGAGGCGGCGGAGCGATCGCTCGCGGTGTTCGACGAGCAGCTCGGCAGGCGCGGAGCGCTGCAGGCGGTCGCGCTGGCGGACATCGCCACCGGGCTGCGCGCGCTCCACGAGCTCACACAGGAGGCAGAGCCGGACGTCGGGCGGACCGGGCTGCTGCTGCGCGACCTCGTGGGGCGCTGCGCCGACCTGGCCGAGAACGCGCAGGCGTTCATGGGATCGCTGCAGCGGACGATCGACCTCTATGACCTGGATACCGACGCGTTCCGCGCCTACAAGGACCGGCTGATCGAGTACCTTGAGCGGTTCATCAAGGACCTCACCGGGATCGGCGGCGAGATCGCAGAGCTGCTTGGCCGCCTCGACCCCGTCGGCGTGGAGCTACTGCTGACGCTTGTCGCGCGCCGCGATGCCGAGGACGCGGCGCCCGGGCCCGGCGCGGACGGGGACTTTCGCTCGGCGGCGTTCGCCGCAGAGCTGGCCTCCTGGCACGAGCGGTGGCTCGGGCTGCAGCAGTGGTTCAGCTCCTCGCCCGAGCACCCGGGCCAGGCGAAGCTGCTGCGCGCCCGCGCACGCAAGGCGATCCCGGATCTGCTGGCAGTCGTCGCGCTGCTGAACGAGCGCCGCGCGGGCCGCTCCGACCGCACCGCCGACTTCCGAGAGCTGGCGGTGTGGTTCGCGCAGGCACCTGACGAGGCCGCCATGCACCGGCTGTGGCAGGCGACGTTCGGGCTGCACAGCTCCCGCCACCTCACGCTCGACGCCGACACCGCGCAGGCGCGCGCGAAGGACCCGGTCTCGCCCTCCACCCCGTGGCGTGAGGCGCCGCCGCTGATGATCAGCCCGCGACTGCGGCGCACCGGCAGCTACGAGCGGCGCGGGAAACCGAACCGCGTGATCGACCGTCGCCGGGAGCGGCGGCTGCTCGCCGAGCGCGCCGCCGCCGAGGCGCAGCAGACGGCCGCGGCCCGCGCCCGGCTCGTCACCGAGCACCCGATCCGCCTGGGCGACCTCGGCCATCTCGATCCCGACGCGTTCTCGCTTTTCCTGGCGCTCCTCGGCGAGGCGCTGTCGGCGCGCCACCCGGAGGAGCGCGAGACCCGCACGACGACCGGCGACGGGTCGCTCGAGATCCTGCTCGCCCCCATCCCCGACGGTAGGCCGGTGGAGGTCCGGACCGACGCGGGCGTCTTCCGCGGAACCGACCACGTCGTCGAGATCATCGATCTCACCGCGAGCGCGCGGTGGCTCGTGGCGTGAGCGCGACGCTCGAAGCGACGCTCCAGGAGGCCCGCGACCGCGACCTGGCGCGCGTCACCCGTGCGCTGCTGCGCCGCCCGCTCCTGCGCCACGGCGTCGACCCGGACTCCTTCCGGCTCGTGCGCCGGCACGCGACCGAGCTGCGCAGTTGGTTCGATCAGAACAGCGGCTGGCGCCTGCACGTCGACACCGAGGTCGCGCGGCTGTTCAAGCACGCCGAGCCGGACGCAGACGGCACTCATCCCGCGCGCGAGCCGCGTTCGCACCTGCCCTTCGGCCGCCGCCGTTACGTGCTCCTGTGCCTGGCGCTCTCGGTCTTGGAGCGCGCCGACGCGCAGATCACGCTCGGCCGACTCGCCGAGGGGATCATCGTCGCCGCCGGGGACGAGCGCCTCACCGCCGCGGGCGTCACCTTCGAGCTGACCGGGCGCGAGGAGCGCGGCGACCTCGTGGCCATCGTGCGCCTCCTGCTGGAGCTCGGGGCGCTGGCGCGCGTGGCTGGCGACGAGGACGCGTTCGTCCGCGAGGCCGGCGACGTCCTCTACGACGTGCAACGGCGTGTGCTGGCAGTGCTGATCTCCGCGCCCCGTGGCCCCTCGACCATCGCAGCGCACGACTTCGCCACGCGCCTGCACGAGCTCACCGACGAGCCCGAACCGGTCTCCGAGGATCTGCGCACCCGCGCGATCCGCCACCGGCTCACCCGGCGGCTGCTCGACGACCCGGTCGTCTACTACGACGAGCTGTCCGAGGCCGAGCTCGCGTACCTCACCTCGCAACGCTCGGCGCTGACCAAGCGGATCGCCGAGCGGACCGGCCTCGTCGCCGAGGTCCGCGCGGAGGGGATTGCGATGGTCGACCCGCGCGACGACCTGACCGACGTGCGGATGCCCGAGGTCGGCACCGACGGTCACGTTGCACTGCTCATCACCGAGTACCTGGCCGCCCGCGCGGGCGACGACCGGGCCGGCTGCCCGACGAGCGAGCTGCACGCACTTGTGCGCCGGCTGGCGAACGAGCACCAGGCGTACTGGCGGCGTAGCACACGCGATCCGGGTGCCGAGGCCGGACTCGTGGGTCACGCGCTCGAGCGGCTCCTAGCGCTGCGCCTCATCCGCCGCGCCGGCGACGCCATCCACCCCCTCCCAGCGCTTGCGCGGTTCGGGCTGGCGGCGCCTACGCTGCCGCCGGAGACGGAGCCGCTCGGGTGAGCCGCCTGCCCACACCGGCACGCGGGCGCTGGCAGCCGCTGCGCCTGGGACTCGTCGATCTCTTCTACTACGACCAGGAGGAGTTCGCGTTCCGCGACGGCCGGTTGCTTCTACGCGGCAACAACGGGACAGGCAAGTCGAAGGTGATCGCGCTGACGCTCCCGTTCCTGCTCGATGGCGATCTCTCCGCACACCGCGTCGAGCCGGATGCCGACCCGAACAAGCGCATGGAGTGGAACCTGCTGCTCGGCGGCGAGCACCCCAACGACGAACGGATCGGCTACGCGTGGCTTGAGCTCGGTCGTCTCGGGGAGGACGGCACCGCGTTCTGCACGATCGGCTGCGGCATCAAGGCCGTCAAGGGCCGCGGGATCGCCGCGCACTGGTTCTTCCTCACCGACCAGCGCATCGGTGAGGACCTCGCGCTCGTCGACGCCACCGGGGTCGCGCTCACGGCGGACCGCCTCGAGGACGCGATCGGCTCGCGCGGCGGCGTCCACCGGCGGGCGCGGGACCACCGCCGCGCGGTCGACGAGCGGCTGTTCGGGCTCGGTGATCTGCGCTACGGCGCGCTGATCGACCTGCTGATCAAGATCCGCGCGCCGCAGCTCTCCAAGCGCCCCGACGAGCGCGGCCTCTCCGCTGCCCTCACCGGCGCGCTGCCGCCGCTCGACCAGGCCCTGATCGCCGACGTCGCCGAGGCGTTCCGTGCGCTGGAGGAGGACGCCGAGCAGCTCGGCGCGATGATCGAGGCGCGCGATGCGTCCGAGCGGTACCTGACGACGTACGGCGCGTACGCGCGCATGGCGACCCGCCGCCGGGCCGCCCCCGTCCGGCAGGCGCAAACAGTCTTCGACCGCGTGAGCCGGGATCTCGCCGACGCCGACCAGCAGCACACCCGCGCGCAGGCCGAGCTGACGCACGCGCGGGAGACGCTCCAGGAGCTCCGTGCCGAAGAGTCCCGCATGAAGGCCCGGCAGCAGGCGGTCCAGGACGACCCCGCGGCGCGCAGCGCGCGGGAGCTGCGCCGAGCCGCTGAGGACGCCGATCGGGCGCGCCAGCGGTGTGTGGACGCGCGGGACGCGATTCAGCGTCTGGAGCGGCGGGTCGCTGAGCTTGGCAACCGGCTCACCGAGGCCACGTCCGAGGACGCGGAGGCGGCGTCCGACCTCGCGGCCATCCAGAGCAAGGCCGCCGACCACGCCGAGAGCGCGCACATCGCAGCCTCGTGGGCGGAGGCGCTCGCCGATGCCGACCCCACCGAGCTGCGCCGGCGCGCCGAGACGCTCACCGCACGCCAGCAAACGGCGATCGATCGCGTGCGCACGCTCCTGCTGCGACGCGAGCAGGCGCGCGACGCGCTCGCCACGGCGCGGGCGAGCACCGAGCAGCTCGTCAGCGAGCACGCCAGCACGACCGCGCGGCGCGATGACGCGATCGCCCACGTGCGCGACAACGGCGCCGGCTACGCACGCGCAGCCCGCGCCCACCTCACCGCCGCGACCGAGCTGGCGCTCCCTGACCCCGCGGCCGCGTTCGCTGCCCTGGACGCGTGGCTTCCGACGGTGAGCGGTGCCAATCCGTTGGAGCTGGCGGTGTCCGCTGCCGGCCGCGACGCGGCCCGGCGGATCGAGCGAGCGCACGTAGAGGCCAGCGCGAGCGCCGACGAGACCCGCGCAACGATCGCCGCGCTGCAGCGCGAGATCGTGGAGCTGGAGTCCGGCGTCGACCCCACACCGCCCGCCCCCTACACCCGGGGAGCGGATGACCGTGAGCAGCGCGCCGGCGCGCCGCTGTGGCAGCTCGTCGACTTCCGAGACGACGTCGCGCCCGACGATCGTGCCGGGATCGAGGCGGCGCTCGAGGCGGCCGGGATCCTCGACGGCTGGGTCACTCCGTCCGGTGAGCTGCTCGACCCCGATACCGAGGACGTGCTGCTCGCCGCCACCATTCGACCGCACGCGGGTGGGCGGGGTCGGCTCACGGATGCGCTCGTGCCGGCGATCGGCGACGCCTCCGGCGTGTCCGAGGCGGACGTGCGCGGGCTCCTCGCCGCGATCGGACTGGGCGAGAGCGACGCGCCGGTGTGGGTGAGCGGTGGAGGCCGCTTCCGCAACGGCGTCCTGCGCGGCGCCTGGCACAAGCCGGCGGCGGCGTACATCGGCCACTCGGCGCGCGAGGCCGCTCGGCACGCGCGGCTCGCCGAGCTGCACCACGACATCGCCAGCGCCCGCGCCGAGCTCGCCGCCATCGAGCAGCAGCTCCGGGAGCTCACCCGACGCCAGGCGCAGCTGGAACGCGAGCTGACGGAGCTGCCGGCGGATACGGAGGTCCGCGAAGCGGAGAGCTCGCTCTGCGCCGTCGAGGCAGAGCTCGCGGCGCTTGCACAGCGGCTCGACGGCGCCCGGTCGCGCGAACAGCAGGCGCAGGCTGCCGACCACGAGGCCGATGGCACGCTGCGCGCCGACGCCGCCGATCTCGGCTTGCCGCCCAGCGACGAGGAGCTGGCCGAGGTCGAAGCGGCGCTCCGCTTCCTCCGGGAATCGCTCGCGGCGGTGTGGCCGGCGCTCTCCCGGCGCGCGCGTGCGGGCCACGCCCGCACGCGTGCGATCGAGGACGCGCGCGCGGCGGAATCCGAGCACCGCGAGACGGCGCAGCGGCTGACGGAAGCCGAGCAGGAGCTCGAGGCGGCGGTCGAGCGCCGCGACACGCTGAAGGCGACGGCGGGCGCTGCGATCGCCGAGCTCGAGCGCCGGCTCGGCGATGTGGCCGGCGCGCTCGCCAGCAACGCGGCGGCGCAGCACGGCACCGAGGAGCGGCTCGGGGAGGCGCAGCGCGCCGACGGCGCCGCCGACGCCCTGCGCGGGGAGCTCCGCCAGCAGCTCGACGCCGCGACCGATTCCCGACTGACCGCCGTCGAGGGCCTGCGCCGGTTCGCCACGACCGGTCTCGTCGCCGTCGCACTTCCAGAGCTCGAGGTCCTCGACCCCAGCGAGGAGTGGAACGTCACCCAGGCGCTGCGCCTGGCGCGCGAGATCGAGCAGGCGCTGTCGGCCGACGGCGACGAGGACGCACGCTGGCAGCGCCTGCAGCGGCAGGTGACCGATCAGCTCGGCGCGCTCGCCGACGCGCTGCGGAGCCACGGCAACAATGCCGCGGCGTCGTTCCGCGAGGAGGGGATCGTCGTCGAGGTCACGTTCCGTGCGCACACGACGAGCCTGCCCGCGCTGGCCGCCGCGCTCGCCGAGGAGGTTGACGAGCGCCAGCGCCTGCTCGATTCGCGCGAGCGCGAGATCCTGGAGAACCATCTTGTCGGTGAGGTGGCGAGCACGCTGCAGGAGCTCATCACTGCGGCGGAGAAGCGCGTCGCCGACACGAACCGCGAGCTCGCGGAGCGCCCGACGGGCACCGGCATGCGGCTGCGGCTGCGCTGGACGGCCGACCCCGACGGGCCTGACGGGCTCGCCGATGCACGTGCCCGCCTGCTGCGCCAGACCGCCGACGCCTGGTCGGAGGCGGACCGCGCGGCGGTCGGCGGCTTCCTGCAGAACCAGATCAAGGCCGTCCGCGCGCAGGACGCGACGGGCACCTGGCTCGACCATCTCACGCGCGCGCTCGACTACCGCCAATGGCACCGCTTCATCGTCGAGCGCCGACAGGGCGATGCCTGGCACTCCGCCTCTGGTCCGTCGTCCGGCGGCGAGCGCGTCCTGGCTGCGAGCGTGCCGCTGTTCGCCGCGGCATCGTCGTACTACAGCTCGGCGGCCAACCCGCACGCCCCGCGGCTCGTGATGCTCGACGAGGCGTTCGCCGGCGTCGACGACCGGGCACGCGCGAAGTGCCTGGGACTTCTCGCCGCGTTCGACCTCGACGTCGTGATGACCAGCGAGCGCGAATGGGGCTGCTACGCGGAGGTTCCCGGGCTGGCGATCGCGCAGCTCTCGCGAATCGACGGGGTCGCCGCGGTGCTCGTCACGCGCTGGGAGTGGGACGGTGCCGCGCGCACCCGCGTGGAGCCCGCACCCGAGTCGCCTCATGTGATCGCCGCCACTGCGCCCGACGGGCCGCAGATATGGGACGCGTCGACCGCGAGCGGCTGACCCGCCTGCTGGGCGACCCCGAACTCACCTGGGTGCTCGACCGCATCCGGCGGCGGATCGAGCTCGGCCAGCCGGCCCACGGCACGATCGCCCGGCGCCCCGCCACGCCAGCGGAGCGCGACGCCGTCGCGCGGCTGCTCGGCCGCCCGCCGCGCACGGCCCGCAGCCTCAGCGTCTCGCTCGACGAGCTCGACGCACTCCTGCGCCGCTCCGGGGTCCACGAGGGCGGGCTCGCGGAGGCCGTCGTGACGCTCACGGGCCCGGTCACGGTCCGCGCCGACCGGGCCGCCAACGAGGAACGCGCGTGGGCCGACGCGTTCACGCGGATCGAGGGCGCCGGCGCCAGAAGCGCCGAGCTTGCCGCCTGGATCGACCGCATCCGCGCCAGCGGAGTCGTGAAGCGAATGGCCGGCGGCTCGCCCGCCACCGGGCGCGAGCTGCTCGACGCACTCGCGTCGGTGGTCGGGGCGCTTCCGACGTCCGGCGGCGAGTCGCTGAGCGCGTTCGCCGCCCGCGTCACCGGCCGCGCCCACGCGCTCGACGACGGCGTACCGCTCGGGACGCTCGCGCTCGGCGCCGCCCGCGCGCTCGCCAGCCTCGAGCCGCCGGGCCCCGACGAGCCCGCCGCCGAGGCACGGCGCGAGGCGTGGGCGGCCGTTGGCGTGCTCTGCGACGAGCTGTCGAGCACCGTGCTGACGCTCGCGCTGCCCGGCGACGCATCCGCGACGGGCCGGGTGCTCGCCGCCGCCGCTGTGAGCAGCGAGCCCGTGTGGCTCACGCTCCGCCAGCTCGTGCGCGCCCCGCCACAGTGGCACGGCATCGACACGGCGCTCGTGGTCGAGAACCCGTCATTGGTCTCGCTCGCCGCCGAGGCGCTCGGTGCACGCTGTCCGCCGATCGTCTGCACCAACGGTCAACCGCGCGCTGCGGCGATGGTGCTGCTGCGCTCGCTCGTCGCCGCCGGCGTCCGGCTGCGCCATCACGGCGACTTCGACTGGGGCGGGCTCACGATCGGCAACCTCCTGCACCGGCGGCTGCCCGTCGAGCCATGGCAGTTCGACCGTGACGCCTATCTACGCGCCGTCGCCACGCACCCGCATGCCGCGCCGTTGACCGGGTCCCCCACCTCGGCCAGCTGGGACTCCGGACTCGCCGAGGCCATGTGCGACGCCGGCCGGCGGATCGAAGAGGAACTGGTGGCCGGCGATCTGCTGGAGACACTCGTCTGACGTGGCCGGATCGCTGAGGTATGCCCCCTGCGAGCGATCGTCGCTGCAGCGCACCGATGCCTCACGCCGCCGTCGCCTCACCAGAGAGTCCACGCCGTAGGCACTCAGGCTTCGATCCGAGCTGACCAGTGTGCAGCGCTCGACCGACGCCCGAGCCACGAGCAATCGATCGAAAGGATCGCGGTGGTGCCACGGCAGGTCCTGGACCGCCTGGGTGTGAATGGCGGTCACGGGCATCGGATCGAACCCCAGGCGCGCGAGCGTCGCGCCCCAGGCGTCGGCGATTGTCAGCTTTCCCAGCGACCGCTTGATGGCGATCTCCCACGCTTGCCGCGCTGAGCGCCACCTCGTTGCCCTGATCCTCGAGTGCCTCGCCATGCGGCACGAGCCAGGATGCTCGTAATTTGCGAGCGAATTTGCTCTAGTATTGCGAGCGTGAATCCGTTCCGCTACAGCGAGCCCGTCCCCGTCGAGGATCTGATCGACCGCGACGCCGAGGCGGACGAGCTGCTCCGCCGTGCCGACGAAGGCAACAACAGCCGTCTTGTCGCGCCGCGACGCTTCGGCAAGACCTCGTTGCTGCGGCGCGTAATCCATGACGCTGATCAGGCGGGGTGGGCGACGGTGTATGTCGACTTCTTCGGCGTGCTCACTCTCGCCGACATCGCCCAGCGGATCGAGCGCGCCTATGCCGATCAGCTCCGGGGGAGGCTTGCGTCGTGGTTCGCTGGCGCGCGCCGGCTGTTGCGGCCCACGTTCCGCGCCGGTGGCGGCCCGTTGCCGGCTGGCGTTGAGATCGCGGTCGACGCGCAGTCGGAGCCGCCGCTGCTCGATCGCCTAGCGCTGCCGCGGCGGCTGCATGAACGCCACGGCACGCGCACGCTCGTGGTCTTCGATGAGTTCCAGGACGTGCTCTCCGCCACGGACCGGGTCGACGCTGTGATCCGCTCGGAGATCCAACATCACGGTGACGCGGCCAGCTACGTCTTCGCCGGCTCGCATGTCGGCATGATGCGCGAGCTGTTCGCCGACCGGCGCCGCGCGTTTTACGGGCAAGCCGCGCCGGTCGCGCTTCCACCTCTGCCTCCCGACGACGTCGCCACCTACATCGCTACACGGTTTGAGCAGACCGGGCGGGACATCGGTCACGTCCTGGAGCCACTGCTGGCGCTCGCCCAGGGCCACCCGCAGCGCACCATGTTGCTCGCACATGCGGTCTGGGAGCTCACCCCATCTCGCGGGCGCGCGAGCGAGGAGACGTGGCAGGCCGCCTACCAGAGCGCGATGACGCAGGTGCGCGACGAGTTGCGCGCGATCTGGACGGCGCTGCCGACCAGCCACCGCCGAGTGCTGACCACGGTTGCCGAGAACACGAACCCGCTTTATGCCACCGGCCGCGGCCACGGCGGCTCACGCGGGGGGGCTGTGCGCTCCGCGATCGGCGTTCTCGGGGATCGCGGCGAGATCACACCCGAACCTTCGGCCCGCACCGGCTACCGACTCGCCGACCCGCTCCTGGCAGCGTGGATCATCGAGGGCCGAACGGAGGCGTGAATACCGCAGCGGCGTCCGGCGGCCGTTATAGCGTCGTCCTATGGCTTCGCGCAACGATCCTTGCCCTTGCGGCAGCGGCAGCAAGTTCAAGCGCTGCTGTCTCGAGCGACTGGAGGAGGTCGGCCGCCAGTTGCGACAGCGCGACGAGCTGATGGAAGACGTGATCGCGTGGCTGCGCGTAGAGCACGAGGAGACCGTGCACAGCGCGAGGGTGAAGACGGGCCTGCTCCCGTTTCTGCGCGGGTCCATCGGGCGAAACATGTGTCTCATCTGGGCGCTCAACGACTACCGGCCGGACGACGGCGGCGCGCCGCTGATGGAGCGCTACGCGCAGCGTCCCGAGCTGCGCCCGCCCGCGCGGGCAATCGCGCGGAGCTTGGCGGATGCGCGCCTTGCCGTGTACCGGGTCGGTCCGGCGGTGCACGGGCTGTGGCGGGAGCTCCAGCCGCTCACGGGCGGGGCCTCGGTGCGCATCGCGTGGCGCGACGGGCTCGGGCAGCTGCGCGGCGGGGAGATCCTCGTCGGTCGTGTCGTTGATGCCACCGCGTTGCCGACGGTGTGGGGCCTGGGAGAGCGCTTCCCCGGTACAAGCGAGCGGCGCTGGCGGGCGCGGCTGGCATCGCTGCCGAGCGATCCAGCCGCTGCGGCGCTTGAGATTCTCAGCTTCCATCCCGACGATGCGGCCGAGCCGCTCCCCCAGGGAATGGCGTTGCACAGCCATAGCTGGTCGATCGACGATGACGAGGCGGTGATCGACGCGATCGAAGAGGAGGACCTGTGGGAGAGCCTCGGGCGGTCGATCCCGTCCGGCTGGGCCTTCGCGTGGCCCGAGCAGAAGGGCGACCGCGGTGTGGACCTCGGCGGCTGGCAAGAGCGCTCTGGCGAGATCGAGATCGCCAGGCTGATCGTCGACGAGCGCGACATGACGCTCGTCAGCGCCGACCCTGACATGTTGCAAGAGCTCGCCCTGCATCTCGAGATGAACCTGGGCGAGCTCACCTCGCCTCGCCCGGACGCGCTCGCCGCCTGACAGCTGACGCGGGCGCCCTGTGATGTCTGCGAGCGGCTCTACGCTCCGGCTCGTGCTGTGGGACGACGATGAGCGGTTGGAGGAGCTGCTCGCGATCGACCTTGCCGAGGAGCTGTGCCGGCGGCTGCTGGCCTCGCACTGGGGCTGGGGGTCGAGCACCCGGCACACGGAAGCGGTCGAGGGCTCGCCAACGTCCACGGCAGCAGCGAGCTCCCGACGTCGTTCGTGGCGCTGATGCCGTGCACTTGTCGGCGCTGGGATCGGGTGACCGCCAAGCTGATCTCCGCAATCGAGAACAGCGCGCTGCTTGATGATGCCGAGCTCGATGAGCTGGCCGACTCGTTCCTCAGCCACGAGCACGCGATCTCCTACCCGCTTGCCGGGGCCTCCCCGCAATGGGCGGCGAGCGAACACACCCTCGCCGAGCACGGTCCCTCCTTCGAGCCGCCGCCGCACCGCTGGACGGCCAGACGGGCGTTGCGCTCAGACCCGACCCGGTTGGAGGACCTGCTCCGCGCCGCCGATTTGTTTGAGCCGCGCCACCGTGACGCGATCATCCATGGGCTGCTCGACGCCGCCAACGTGCTCAAACGGGACCGCACGCGCCGGCTCATCCGGCGCGGTCTGCGGACCGCTCAAGCCAGCGTGCGTCGCACCGCGCTCGACCGCATGTGCGAAATCGACGGCCCCGAGAACGCCCGCCGAAGAGCCCAAACCGACCCAAATGCCGCGGTGCGGAAGTGGCAGCCACGCACAAGCGGCCTCGACCGGACGCCGACCCTGCTCGCAACGTGACCAGCTCGGAGCCACCGGCGATCAGCGCGGCCCAGCTCGACGCGATGATCGAGCAAGCAACCGTCGACTGCTACAACGAGGAAGAGCAGGTCACCGGCCTGTTCACGATGATGGAGGACACCGTCGCGGTCCCCTTCGAGACATCGGTGCTCGGCGTGAGCGTCACGGTCACGAGCGTGGAGCTGACCGACGACAACCAGATCCATGCGATGTGTCGCCGCGACAATCTGCGACAGCCGATACCGATCCTCGATCTTCCGCTGCCGACGCCGGCCCCCGCGGGAGCGGAGTGGATCCAGGCATACCGCCGCTGGCTCGGCTAGCCGTCGCGCGAACCCGGCACCCTCGTCCGCTGCAACGGATCTGCGACGGATTCGTGCCCCGCTGCAATCGTTCTGCAGCCCGCGACCGCACAGCAGCCACACGCGCGACCGAGATCGCGCCAGAAAGTTCGCAGTTCGCGGGCTTCGGCGACTGAATCCCGAGCTCGCGCAGAACGTGAACCGGTGACCCGGCCGAACCCGCAAAAGCCCTGCAAATCAACAGGTCGCAATCACGGTTGGACGCTTCGCGTCCGAAAGTCCAATCGGGGCGAACGGTTCAATTCCCGATGACTACGGCGATCGCGGGCGCCTGCAACGGGATTGCAACGGGCGATCCGAGATCGGGCCCAACTCTCATGGCGCTCACGCCCGGCGTATGCCATAGCGAACACGCGTACGTCGAGCTGCTGATGAACGAAGCCGGCTCAGTCGGGGTCTGGGGCGATTGTCGGCAATGTGGCCCGGCCCCCGGGTAGGGCGTTGACGGTGCTCGGGGTGCGGACGGAGTGGCTGTCGAGGCCCTCAGCTGGGAGCGGCTACAGGAAGGCCGAGATGGGTGGCTGCCTGCAACATCCGTACGTCGTATGTGATCACCTCCGCGAGCGTGTCGCCTAGCGTGGCCGCGGCAGCCAGATGGATCGCATCGAGGCTGCGAAGCGTTGGTCCTTCGATCGCTCCGGCCGCGTCGAGCAGGTCGTCGTCCATGCGGAGCAAGCCGATGCGCTCGAGCAGACGTCGGGCTCGGGTGGTGCTCGGTGGTCCATGCGGCCGTACCGCGCGCAGCACCTCGACGCGCGCCAGGGCGCAAGACAGGCGGACCGGCCTTCCGCGCAGGTGGCCCGCGAGCGCTCCGGACTCCGGTTCGCGGATCACCAGCTTGACCAAGGCAGACGAGTCGAGGTAGACGACTGCTTCAGCGCTCATCCGCTCGCAGTGCCGCGAGGGTCTCGCTCGGCAAGGGCGCACCCGTGGCGGGCTCCAGTGGATCCCCGAGTTCGAGCGCATCGCCCCGGGCCTCGTCGAGTCGCCCGGCCGTGGCGAGTCGCTGAAGGCGGCCGGTCCGTGGAAGCGGCACGATCAGCGCGACCGGACGGCCCCGATCGGTTACTTCGATCGTCTCGCCGGCCTCGACGTCACGCAGATACTTGCTGGCCTGCTGGCGAAGCTCGCGGATACCGATCGCGCGCATAGTGCTACTTATAGCACATCTAGGCCGGTCGGTGCTCAGTCGGGCGGCCACCGCAAAGCCGTCGCGGCCGCCAACCTGTCCATCACCGCCACGCCATCGTGGTGGGGCCCGGGCACGTAGAAGCCTCGCTACGCGCACGCATCCGCGTGCCGCCTCCCGAAGTCGAGAATGCCCGAGGAGATCGGACGGCCTGCCCTATCTCAACCCCATCCGGCGTCCGAGGCGATCGGCGCGGTTTGCTCGGAGCCATGCCAGGTCCTTCTCATCGCGGCGCCGCTGTTGCTTTTCGCGCTGGAAGAGCGCGTCGGTCTTGGCGAGCACAAGGGTGTACGGCCGTCCGACCCGTCTGGTCTGGTGACTCACGGGGAGCTCGGCGGTGTCGATCCGGCCATGCACGTGCGCCCGGCGGTCCTTGGCCAGCGGCCACTCGAACCTCGTCTGGGTCCGGTGCCGCAGGAAGGCACGCAGCTCACCGCACAACTCGCAGCCACATCCGTCTGGAAGCTCGATGGACCAGTCGTCGTCGGCGCGCGCCGGGCGGGCGAGGCGGGCCTCCAGCGTTGCGGAGCAGTGGCTCGCGACGACGTCGAGCCCTGCCGCGCGCCATTGCGAGACCGGTGTCGTTTGGAGGACCGCGATCGCGCAACCAACGAGGCCATCGTCGCGGCACAGGACCCCGACCGCCTCGTCGCGCACGTCGGTCGCGCCAACCATTGCGGCGCCTTCCAGGAGCGCCCCGAACGGACGCCCCAATTCGCACAGGGCCTGCGCACGACGGCTCGGTGACGGCAGCTCAAGGCCCCGGTCGATGGCCTCGCTGATCCACCTCCAGGACTCCTGCAGCAACATCCCAGCCGCCGACGCACCGGCGTCTCCGGCCTCCCGCAAAGCGAGGCAGAGCCGCGGCAACGAGTCCACCCACGCCTCCGGGCTCGTGCCCTGAAAGGGGTAGAGGCGCCGGTTGGCGGACCATGCCGCCACGAGCTCCGCCGCCCACCGCTCGCCGTAGGCGTCGACCAGCGCGCTCAGCGCCTTGGCGTGGCTTGGGGTCAGCATCTCCGCCCGGAACGGCCGCAGCAGCATCGCCGCCAGCGCACGCTCGTCAACCAGGCGCGCCGTGCGCAACGCTTTGGCAAGGAAGCCTTTCGCCTGCACCCGAGCCGCGACCCGTTGCCAGAACGGCGCCAGATCGGCGGCTGCCTCCCGGGCACCGATCAGGTCGCCTCTCCGCGTGCGGGCTGCCAGTTCGTCGAGCGCAAGGGACGGAGACGCCTCCGCCTGCACGGCGAAGGCCCGGGTCGACGGCCATATCACCACCGCCCCACGGTGGTACCAGCGGTCCAGGGTGTTGCCCCAGTTGCCCATGTATCCCTCGTACTCCGACCGGTAGGGCTCCAGATCTCCCGACGGCGTGCTCGCACAAAGCTCGTCGTCGCCGACGGAGAGCCCGACGGTCTCCAGCCGACCGCCTCGGGGGTCGACCCAGCTGTCAAGCGTGACCTCGGACTCGATCAGATCCTCGAGGTCATAGTCGCCGGCCGCATCCCCGTCGAAGTCGTCCTCGTCGGCGTCCCAATCGTCGTAGCGGCCGTAGCCCCACCCTCGGTAGGAGCGCTCGTCGGCCTCGTAGGCGGTCCAGCTCTCGTGGACATCCGACAGTGCAACCACGACGTCGCAGCCGGCATGGTCCGCCGCCTCGCGCAGGAGCATCGCCCGCCGAGCGTCGGCGCCCTTCAGGCGCGACCAGTCCAGACCTCGGCGCGTGTACTCGTGGTCGAGCAAGTAGACCAGGCGGTCCGGGCCGCCGGAGAAGTGCTCGTCAAGGCAACTGGCCAGCTGGCCGACGAGCTCGGGATCGAGGTCGACCCCCGACCTGGCTGGCTCGCCGCGGAGCAGCAGGTTGTAGGTGAGCACAACCCGGTACCCGGACGTGACCGGCTTGACCTGGTGACGGCAGTCGCCGTAGAAGGCTACGAAAGACAGAGCCTTCTTCGACCCCCGATACGTTGCGGTCTGGCCGCCATGCCGGACCTCGAGCGCACCGCCCTTGAAATTCGAGGGCAGACCCACCACGAGCGACCCGACCATCGCGTCGTCCTTTTCGGAGTCCTGGTGCTCGACAAAGAACTGCCCACGCGCGTAGACCAGCATCGAGTACAGCTCCGCCCTGAGCGTGCCGCCAGACGGAAGGCCGAGGTCGTGGCCGAGGCGATCGAGGACACCCAGGAGCGTCCGGTCCCAACGGCGCCGATCGATCTTCACCCGACTCTTGGGGATCTCCCACGTGTCTCGGATCCCCCGGTCCAGAAGGGTCTGCTCGCCTCGCCCGTACCGAGCCGGTCGACCCAGCAGGCACAGCTGCCTCGCCTGTGCCTGGGAGACAGGAAGCTTGATCGGCCCCACACCGCGCACCTCGAGGTGCAGGTCGGCCGTCGGGGCGGTCCGTGCCGCGCTGAACGCCTCGGGCTCGGTCGCCCCGGCGACGAGGACGGCAAGGCGGTCGCGGCCCGAGTGGGTCATGCGCCGGTAAGTCTAGGAGCGCGGTCGCTATCGGCTCAGGGGAGCGCGTGAGCGTCACAGATCGCGCTGCCGGGAACGGTGAGACGGACGCCAGCACGGCCGAGGATCGCACGCTATCCGCTGCAACGGACCTGCAACGGATTCGGCCCCGCGCTGCAATCGATCTGCGATCGCGCGACCGCGGAAACGGCCGCACACGGGGCCGAAACAGCGCTAGAAAGCCGCAATTTGCGAGCTTTCGACGCGTGAACCCGAAGGTCACGGAGAACGTGAACCTGGTGACCAGGCCGCGCCGTAAAAGCCCTGCAATCTGCCCGGTCCCATTGACGGCTCTCACATTTCGCGTCCGAAAGTCCAATCGGGGCGCCCGGATTTGAACCGGGGACCTCACCGGGGCGGGCGGGACACGGTACGTGCGCGGGCTGGGTCGAGACCCGCGCGGATGGAAATCGGGGCGCCCGGATTTGAACCGGGGACCTCACCGGGGCGGGCGGGACACGGTACGTGCGCGGGCTGGGTCGAGACCCGCGCGGATGGAAATCGGGGCGCCCGGATTTGAACCGGGGACCTCACCGACCCGAACGGTGCGCGCTACCAGGCTGCGCCACGCCCCGAAGTGGGCTTCAGTCTAGCTTGGCGCCCCGGCCACGGCCTTGTAGTAGCGCACGGCCAGGCCGGTGATCAGGGTCTGGAAGGCCGCGTCGACCGCCGTGCCCTCGCGTTCGGCCCAGCGGGCAAGGCCCATGCGCTCGATGTCCTCGCTCTCGACGAGGACGTCGTCGACGAGGTCGGGGTTGCGGTCGCAGAAGTAGGCGCCGATCGAGTACAGGCTCGAATCGGTCAGCGCCTCGAGGAACGCGCCGTCGTCGGGCGCGAGCGGGTTCAACCGCCGCCCAGGATGCCGCCGGTCACGGTGTTCACCGTACCGGTCGCGGTCTGCGTCGTGTTGTTGACCGTGCCCGTCGCGTCCGAGACCGCGCCGTTGACCGTGCCCGTCGCGTCCGAGACCGCGCCGTTGACGGTGCCCGTCGCGTCCGAGGCCGCGCCGTTGACGGTGTCGATGGCCCCGTTGACCGCCGGCGGCGCGCCGGGAATCGTCGGCACCTGGACGTCGGGCACCTGCACGTCGGGCACCTGCACGTCGGGCACCTGCGGCGCCGACACGCCCGTGCCGGACGTGCTCGGGAGCTTGTCGGTCACGGTCTTCGTGGCCCGCTTGACCGGATCGTCACCGCCACCGCCCGACGACGCGCTCTTGCCCGTCGAGGACGAGGGCGATGACCCCGAGCTGCCGCTCTGGCCCGACGTGGACGACCCGCCGGAGCCGGACGTCTTGCCGGACGAGGAGCCGTGGCCCTTGCTCTGCCCACCGTGGGCGCCGGTGGCCCCGCCACTGTGACCGGTCGTCGTCGTGGTCGGCGGCGCGGAGATCGTCGTGGTCTTTGCGGCGGGCGCGGGCGAGACCGCGGCGGGCGGCGTCGAGGACGAGCCGTTGCCGTGCGGGCGGACCGCGTCGGCGCCCACGCCGGCGATCAGCACGGCGGCGGCGGCGGCCGCGGCCTTGATCCACGCGCTCGTCGCGGGCTCGGCGTACTGCGCGGCCGACCACAGCCCGTGATCGCCACCGGCGATCCAGCGCTTCGCGAAGCCCGGGAGCGGCAGCAGGGAGGCGATCTTCTCGCGCACGGTGCGCTTGGGCTGCAGCGTCGCCGGATCGAAGCCGGCCGCGAGGGCGGCGCGCCGGCAGGGCTGGCAGTAGGAGACGTGGCGCGCCATCTTGCGCTCGTCGCGCACGCCGACGCGGCCTTCGGTCGCCCCGGCGATGATCGTCTGGATGCGCCGGCAGCGCTCGCCGGAGATGAGCTCCTCGTACTCCTCGGAGAGGCGCCGGCGGGCGCGGAAGAGGGTCGACTCGACAGATGGGCGGCTCATGCCCAGCTTCTCGCCGATCTGGCGATAGCTGAGCCCCTCGAGCTCGCGCATGACGAGGATCTGGTGGTGGGCCTCCGAGAGGCCGCCGAAGGCGCCGCGCAGGTGGTCGAGCGACATGCGCGTGTCGACCGCGGCGTCGGGCGTCGGCCCGTTGCTGACGAGGTGCAGGCGCTCGGTGCCGTCGTCGGCGTCGTAGGAGACCTCCTCCGCGCGCCGCGAGCGCCGGAAGGCGTCGATGCAGGCGTTCTTGGCGATCTCGTAGATCCACGGCTTGAACACGATCGACGTGTCGGTCGCGCGCATGCGGCGCAGCGCCGACATGAAGACGTCCTGCGTGATGTCCTCGGCACGACCGTGGTCGTGCACCATGCCGTAGATGTAGGCCCCGATCCGCCGCTGGTAGCGGTGGTAGAGCTGCTCGAAGGCACCGTCGTCTCCGGCGCGGACGGCCGCGACCAGCGTCTGGTCCTCGGGGTCTGCTCCGGTCCGCGCGATCGCGGAGGGTGCAGCGGCTAGCGTGGCTATGGTCCCCTACTCCTTGAAATGCGGCGCGCACTCACCCTCCCGGTGAGGGCGCCTTCTACGAACACTAGCGTTCATGTGAACGCTTGACAACCTCGAACCGACGGATGTGCGATGGCAGCCTGCGCCGACATCATTGGCTACCTCGATGCCCTCCTGGATCCCGATTCCTACGATGACTACGGCCCCAACGGCCTACAGGTACCCGGTCGGGACGAGATCCAGACGGTGGTTACGGGAGTCAGCGCGAACGCGGATCTCTTCACGCGCGCGCGCGAAGAGGGCGGCGACCTCGTGCTCGTCCACCACGGCCTGTTCTGGGCCGGCCCGCCGCGGGCGCTCGACCCGCCGTCCAAGCGCCGCCTGAAGCTGCTCTTCGACGCCGATCTCGCGCTGGCGGCCTACCACCTGCCGCTCGACGGCCACCTCGAGGTGGGCAACAACGCGCTGCTCGCCGCCGCCCTGGGAGCGGGCGACGTCGAGCCCTTCGGCGCGCACAAGCGCGCCACCCTCGGCGTTCGGGCGCGCTTTGCCGACCGCGGCATCGCGGCGGCCGACCTCGTCGCCCGCGTCCACGCCGTGACCGACCGCGAGCCGCTGGCCTTCCTCGACGGCCCGGATCCCGTGCAGACGATCGCGATCGTCTCGGGTGCGGGCGCCGACTACCTCGAGGACGCGATCGCCGACGGCCTCGACGCCTTCGTCACCGGCGAGCCGGCCGAGCGCTCGATGGCCCGCGCCCGCGAGGCGGGCCTGCACTTCCTCGCCGCGGGCCACTACGCGACCGAGACCTTCGGCGTGCGCGCGCTGGGCGAGCGCCTGGCCGAGCGGTTCGGCATCCGCCACGTCTTCGTCGACGTGCCGAACCCGATCTGAAGTCGTCCGCTCGCGCCTGCGGCGCCGCGGTTTCAGGGCATCGAGGGCGGGCGGGCTCGCCCGCCCGCGGGGCTCGCCACCGCCGAGCGTCGACTGCGTCGCGCATATCGCGACGGAGTCGACACTCGCGTGTCGCGGAGCTCGCGGGCCCGGTCGCGGGCGGTCGCGCCCGCTTCCCTCGGTGCCCTGGCCGCGCGCCACCGCCCCGCGCGGCGGACGGCCGGCCCTCGCGTAGGCATCCGAACGCGGAATGCCCTCGCCAGTCCGCTCTGAGCGGCCGTTTAGGCACATTAAGTTGAGGTTGTCCGAAACGAGCGCTATACGTTCTGGACGTCGCAAACCTACAGGAGGTAGCAGTCTCCGATGGCCATTCACCTGACGCCCACCGAACTGGCACGCGAGGTCGGTCTCGAGCGCAGAGACGTGATCTCGAAGTGCATGGAGATGGGCGTCCCGATCTTCCAGGGCAGGATCGACAAGACTCTCTTCATGGCGAGCCTCGGTGAGGCGACAAGGTCGCCGCGGGCCGTCAGCGCCACCGCGTAGCGCACCCCGTTTGACATCCTGTCGCGCCGAGCGCGCGACACCGCATAGAATCGCCCTCCGCACAGTAGGTCCGTCTTAGGAGGAGGAGCGATGGAGGCCGGCACCGCCGCAGCCCATTCGACGGGTTCGAAGACGATCGCCGACCTAATGGCCCGCGCGGCCGAGCAGTTCGCCGATCGCGTCGCGTTGCGCCACAAGGTCGATGGCGCGTGGCGTGACGTCACGTTCGCCGAGGTCGGCGAGATCGTGCGCGAGATCGGCCTCGGGCTGATCGACCTGGGCATCGCGCCCGGCGAGCGCGTCTCGCTGCTGTGCAACACACGCCCGGAGTGGACCTACTGCGACTTCGCGCTGACGAGCGTCGGCGCGGTGGTCGTCCCGATCTACCCGACCAACTCGCCCGAGGAGTGCGAGTGGGTGGCCGGCAACTCGGAGTCGGTCGCGATCGTCTGCGAGGACGCCTCCCAGCTCGCCAAGGTCGCTGCCGTCCGCGACAGCCTCCCTGCCCTGCGCACGATCGTCGTGATCGACCCGGCGGGCGACACCGCCGACGCGATCGCGCTCGACGAGGTCCGCGAGCGCGGCCGCAGCCGCGACGTGGCCGAGCTCGAGGCGCGCACGGCGGCCGTCGGCCCCGACGATCCGTTCACCTTCATCTACACCTCGGGCACGACCGGCCCGCCCAAGGGCTGCGTCCTGACGCACGGCAACTACCGCGACGTCGTGACGATGCTCGAGTCCGCCGGCGCCATCGAGGACGAGGAGGTCACCTACCTCTTCCTCCCGCTCGCGCACGCCTACGCGCTGCTCATCCAGCTCGTCAACTTCGACCTCGGCACGACCATCGCCTACTACGGCGGCGACACGACCCAGATCGTCACCGAGCTCAACGAGGTCCACCCGACGTACCTGCCGAGCGTGCCGCGCATCTTCGAGAAGATCTACACGCTCGCGCTCAGCTCGCAGCCGCCCGAGGTGCAGGAGCAGATGCAGGCCGCCGCCAGGCTCGGCGTCAAGGTCCGCGACCTGCAGGCCCACGGCCAGGAGGTCCCCGCCGCGCTGATCGAGCAGTTCAACGCCGCCGACGAGCAGCTCTTCAAGAACGTCCGCGCGATCTTCGGCGGGCGCGTGCGCCAGGCCGTCAGCGGCGCGGCGCCGATCGCGAAGGAGATCCTCGAGTTCTTCTACGGCTGCGGCGTGCCGGTCCTCGAGGGCTACGGCATGACCGAGACCGCGACCGTCGCGACCTACTCGACCGTCGAGCACCACCGCTTCGGCTCCGTCGGGCGCCTGCTGCCCGGCGTCGAGGGCCGCATCGCCGACGACGGCGAGCTGCTGCTCAAGGGCGCCAACATCTTCCAGGGCTACTACAACAACGCCGACGCGAGCTTCGGCGCGATCGTCGACGGCTGGCTGCACACCGGCGACCTCGGGTCGATCGACGAGGACGGCTACGTCTTCATCACCGGCCGCAAGAAGGACATCATCATCACCGCCGGCGGCAAGAACCTGACGCCCGCCAACCTCGAGAACGAGATGAAGCAGTCGCGCTGGATCTCGCAGGCGGTGATGCACGGCGACCGGCGGCCATACCCGGTCATGCTCGTCACGCTCGACGAGGACGAGGTCGTCCCGTGGGCCAAGGCCGAGGGCATCGAGGACACCTCGATCGGCGCCTTGGCCCGCGACGAGCGCGTGCGGGCGCTCGTCCAGGGCGAGCTCGACAAGGCCAACGCCCGTTACGCGCAGGTCGAGCAGGTCAAGAAGTTCTTCATCCTCGACCACGACCTCTCCCAGGAGACCGGCGAGCTCACGCCGACCCTGAAGGTCAAGCGCAACGTCGTCTACGACAAGTACGCCGAGAGCTTCGACGCCCTGTACGGCGGCGGCACCGGCTGAGGGAAGCCGGCGCCACCGCCGTTCGAGGGCTTAGCCCCCCAAGTCAGTCGATCGGGGCGATCGGGTGGTTGGCCCGGAACATGTCGTCCGGGTCGACCAGCGTCTTGACCGCCTGCAGGCGGCGGTACGCCGTGGTCGAGTAGGCGCGACGCGTGTCGATGGGGCGCTCCGAGAAGTTCAGGTAGCGCCGCCCGGCGTCCCACTCGCACAGCGCCTGCTTGACGACGTCGACGTGCGCGTCGACCGCCGCGGCCGCGTCGGGGTCGGGCGCGATGCCGAGCGCGAAGAAGGCGAAATCGCCCTCCAGCGTGGCCGCCGCGCCGTGGCCTTCGGCTGAGCGCGCCAGCGCGCCGCCGAGGTGGCGCAGCTCGACCATGAGCAGCGGCGACCCCGAGCCCGGGCCGGCGGCCGCGACGAGCGAGTCGATCGCCTCGCCGGGGACGACGTCCAGCAGCGTCCCGTCGCCGGTGGCCGGCACCGGCCCCGGCGGGTCCATGTGGATGCCGAGCAGCTCGGCGGGCGGGATCATCGCGAACGTGTCGATCTCGGGCCCGAGGGCGCGCAGCGGCGCGAGCACCTCGGCGCCGTCGGCCTCGTCGCCGAGATAGGCGCCGTCGATGACGACCAGGCCGCGGCCGCGAACCGGCTCGGGGATCTCCGGGAACGGCGGGATCTGCATGATCCGCGCCGCCGTGGTGATCTCCTCGGGCGCCTCGCGAGTCCACTCGCGCCAGGCGCGCAGCACCTCGCGGGAGCGCTCCCACGGGAACGCGAGCATGCCGGCGTAGACCTCTTCGACGGGGTGGAGCTCGAGCTCGATCGCCGTGACGACGCCGAAGTTGCCGCCGCCACCGCGCAGCGCCCAGAACAGGTCGGGCTCGTGGTGGGCGTCGACGACGATGACGCGCCCCTCGGCGGTGACGAGCTGGATGGCGGTGACGCTGTTGGCGGCGAGGCCGTGCTTGCGGGCCAGCCAGCTCAGGCCGCCGCCCAGCGCGTAGCCGACGACGCCGACGTCGTGCGACGAGCCGGCCAGCGCGGCCAGCCCATGCTCGGACGCGGGCACGGCGACGTCGGCCCACAGCGCACCCGCCTGGGCGCGGGCGCGGCAGCGATCGGTGTCGATCTCGACGACGCGCATGCGATGCGTCTTGACGAGGATCGTGTCGTGCAGCGAGGACATCGGCGCGGCCGCGTGGCCGGTGCCCTGGGCGGCGACGCGCAGGCCGCGCTCGCGTGCGAAGTCGACGACGGCGACGACGTCGGCGACCGTCTCGGGCTCGGCGACGGCGACCGGCCGCTGGTCGACGGCGAGGTTCCATGCCTGGCGCGCGGTGTCCCAGGACTCGTCGCCCGGGATCGTGACCGCGCCCATGAGCTTCTGTCGCAGCTGGCTGAAGTCCAGCGCGGTCGTGGTGGTGCTGTACATGCCTCAAGCCCCCATGAGGTTCGTGTTGGAGTCGGTGATGCTGACGGGTACGCACCAGGGCGCCCAACGGGATGACTCCCCTCCGTAGGTGTGGAAAACCCCACTGGCCATACCTTTCGCGCGGGGCCGTAATCTGAACACGTGCGTACCGATCCGACCGACACCGGCGGCCTCTTCGTCGGGCGGCGCCCCGGCACCGCCCCGACGCGCTATCGCACGCCGCCGGAGCGCGGCAGCGCGCGGCGCCGGCGCGTCGACGGCCTCGTCGCGCACGCCGTGCTCGTGCTGATGGTCGTGCTCAACCTGCTGTTCTGGGGCCCGTTCCCGGCGCTCGCGCTGTGGGTCGCCTCGCAGGTGCAGTACCAGACCGACTCGGTGTCGCTGGGCATCCTCGTCGGCTTCGCCTTCATGCTGGTCCTGCTCTTCGGCGGCCTGGCCGTGATCAAGCAGCTGGATCGCTTCTGGATCCTCGCGCGGCGCGCGGCGGGGCACGACCAGCGCCAGGGCGCCATCGGCCGCGTCTTCGCCACGACCGCGGTCATCGGCGCGATCGGCTTCACGTTCTGGCTGGTGTTCATCGGCGGCCTCGGCTCGTCGCTGGCGCCGCGCTGATCGATGTTCCGCCACTACCGGCAGTTCGAGGGCATGACCGAGCGCGAGGTCTCCGAGGAGCTGCGCGCGCAGTCGGCCGAGCGCAAGCGCCGCGCGCTGGCGCGCGTGGAGCCGATCGACCTCAGCGCCACGACCTGGCCCGAGTACCCGCCCTCGACGGTCGTCAACGCGATCACCTACGCGGCCCGGCGCGGGCTGCATCGCTACCTGGATCGCCACGCGACCGCGCTGCGCTCGGAGCTCGCCCACGCGCTCGCGGTCGATCGCGAGCGCCTCGTCGTGGGCGACGGCGCCGCGCAGCTGCTCGGGGCCGCGGCGCAGGCGCTGCTCGAGCCCCTCGACGAGCTCGTCACGCCGTGGCCGTCCTACGGCCTGTACCCGATCATCGCCCGCCGCGCCCGCGGCCACGCCGTCCCGGTCGACGGCTTCGGCGCGCAGGCCGTCCTGCGCGCGGTCAACGAGCGCACGCGCCTCGTCGCGCTGTGCAACCCCAACGACCCGACCGGCCAGCTCATCGGCGTCGACGAGCTGCGCTCGCTGCTTGCCGCGCTGCCCGAGCGCGTCGTCGTGCTGCTCGACGAGGCGCTGCGCGACTTCGTCGACGCAGAGCCGCGCGACGCTGCCCTCGCGCTCCTCGACGAGTTCCCGCGCCTGCTCGTCTTCCGCACCTTCTCCAAGGCCTGGGGCCTGGCCGGCCTGCGCGTCGGCTACGCCGTCGGCGGCCCCGGCGCCGAGCCGCTGCTCGAGCAGCTCGAGCCAGAGCTCGGCCTCAACGAGCTCGCGCAGGCGGGCGCGCTCGAGGCCCTGCGCCACGCGTCGGGCGTCGTGGCCGGCCGCGCCGCGATGGTCGCCGCGCAGCGCGCGCGCCTGGTCGACGCGCTGCGCGAGCTCGACGTCGACGTCGCCCCGAGCCAGGCCAACGTGCTGTGGCTGCGCGCCGACGGCGTCGAAGGCGCGGACCTCGCCCATCGCCTCGAGCGCCACGGCGTCATCGTCGCGCCCGGCGCGCCGCTGGGCGACGGTGCGCGCGTGCGCGTGGCCGTCCACCGCCCCGAGGCGGGCGACCGCCTGCTGCGCGCGCTCGAGCTCGCGCTGCGCGCCTGAACGTCGGGTCAACCGCACCCCCGATTCGGGGGATGCCCGTGCTGTGCGTAGGCACGTGGCGACGTACCTTCGACTCCATGAGCAAGATCCTTCGCCGCATCAAGCGCCACCGCCGCTCGTCCAACCGCCGCCCGCGGCGCGACGCACACGCGCCGACGCTCGCCGTCGCCTTCTAGGCGCAGACCGCGCGGATCCAGCCGATCTGGCTGGACACGCGCGCGTAGTGCTCGACGCACCCGTAGGTTCCCAGCGGGCCGTCGTGGTCCTGCCACGACGACACGCCGGCGATCGCGAGGCCGGCACCTGCCCGGACGAGCGCCGGACCGCCGCTGTCGCCCTCGCCGCAGACGCCCTCGAGCGCGGTGCACTCCGACGGCGCATCGAAGCGCATCTGCAGCCAGTGCTCGGACACGCCGGAGACGCGGTTCGTGACGCGGCGAAGCCGGTGATCGACGCCGAGCACGCCGTCGCGCCCGTTGCCGAAGTCGCCGCGCCCGAGCAGCAGGACCTCGCTGCCGAGCTCGTCGTCGCCTTCGTAGAGGGCGATCGGCGTCACGGCGGCGGGCGCGCACTCGAGCTCGACGAGCGCCAGGTCGACCCGGTCCGGATGCGCGACCACGCGCGCGATGCGGACGTCGCTGCCCCCGATCGGGACCCGGTGCTCGGGCGGGATGTTCGCGGCGGTGTGCGACGCCGTCAGCAGCCAGCGCTCGGCGACTAGCGTCCCCGCGCCGTCGCCGCCGAACAAGGTCACGATCGCCGGCCAGTCGCCGTCGGCGACGAGGCAATCCGCGTCGGGCCGGTCGTGGCGCAGGATCACGCTCGTCAGCGGCGGATCTGCCGCTCGCGGCTCGTGCCGCGCACGTGTGCGAACGCGTCGCGCGGCAGGACGACGACGCGGTACGTGCCGCGCCGGCGCACGGTGAACGCATAGCGCGAGCGAGCGCCGCGCAGCGGCTTGACGCCGGCGCGGCGCACGGTGACCCAGCGCCCGCTCGGCGAGCGCTTCTGCAGCGAGGCGAGGCCGCGCGGCACGGCCGGGCTGACCGAGCCCCGCAGGCGCACGCGCCCGCCGGAGGTCCGGCTGACCCGCAGGCCGACGCGCAATGCATTGCGCACCTCGATGACCGGGCTGGCGGCGACGACCGTCGTTCGCGTCGTGACCCGCAGGCGGGCGAGCGCCCACAGCGGGCCGACCGAGAACGAGTACGAGCCGTTGCTCGACGCGCGCTTGGTCGCGACGAGGCGGTACGGCGCGGCGAAGGGGAAGTCCTGGCGCTCCAGCGCGACCGTCGTGCCGCCGACGCCCTGGCCGGTGATCCGCCCGCTGATCGTGGTCGAGCCGCTCCACGGCGCCGGGTTGGGCGACGCCGATGCCGTGATGCCCTGCGGGTTGCGCTGCGTGGTGAACGAGCGGTCGCGCCCGCGCGTGACGCCGGCCGCGTTCGTCGCCACGACGCGGTAGTGATAGCGGTGGTTGGACTGCAGGCCGCCGATCGTCGCGCTCACCGACCGACCGCTCTGGCCGCTGCCCGCGCTCGCGTCGGCGGTGTGCTTGCCGTAGCCGGTCGTGGTGCCGTACTCGAAGCGATAGGTCGTCGCGCGGCCGTTGGGATCGACCGTGCCGGTCAGCCGGGCGCCAGTCGGCGTCACGTTGCGCGCCGAGCCCGTGCTGGCGCCCGGCGGACCCGGCGCCTGGGCGGTCTGGAACTTCTGGTCGTCGCCGGCCACGGTGCCGTTCGCGTTGGTGGCCACGAGGCGGTAGTGATACGTCGTGTCGTTCGTCAGCCGCGTCAGGTCGGCATGGACCGCGACCGTCCCGGCGCCGGCACCGAGGCCCTGCGCGTCGGTGTTCACGCCGTAGCTCGTCGAGGTGCCGTACTCGAAGTGGTACGTCGTCTCGATGCCCTGCGTGTCCACCGTTCCGGCGATGGTGGCCGTCGTCTCCGCCACGTTGGCGGCGGACCCCGTCGTCACCGGCGGCCCGGCGGCCACCGCGACCGCGGGCACGAGCAGGGCCAGGGCGAGGGCAGCCGCGACGCGCATCGCCCTGCAAGACACTGGGCGTGCGCTCAAGTTGCGCTGCGGGTAGCACGTCACCATGCTCATCGCGGCCGTCATCGCCATCTGCATCGTGCTCGCCATCCTCGCCTTCCTGCTGCCGCGCTTCTCGCGCTACCCCGAGCGCGGCGTCGAGCGCACGTACGGCGCCGGCGGGCGAGCGGCCGGCAAGGCGCCCGGCCCGCTCGGACGCTGGCTGCGCAAGCCGTTCGACAGCGCCAACAAGGCGACGCGCAAGAGCGCGTCGGCCGGGCGCCGCGGGCGCGCCAAGATCTGATCCGCTAGTCGCCGGCCGACTGGCGCAGCAGGGTGCCGGTCGTCTGCTCGAGGATCTTGCGCCAGGCGCGCGTCGGCTCCTTCTCGGCGGCGAAGTGCTTGAGGACCTTGCGCACGCGCGTGACCTCGATCTCGATGCCGTGGCGCTGGCAGACGCGGCGCAGCTTGCCGTAGTCCTCGGCGAGCTTGAGCGTGACCGACTCGAAGCCGTGCCGCGCGATCTCGACGCGGCTCGTGAAGTTCATCATCGACGTCTGGAACATCAGCTCGTCGTTGGGCTCGGGCTCGATGAGCACGATGTCGACACCGGGATAGCGCTGCTCCCACTGGCGCGCCATCTCGTGCAGGCGCTGGTAGGCAAGCAGCTTGAACGCCTGGTATCCGATGTGCGGGAAGCCGCCGTCGCTGACGTGCCGCACGCGCGAGCCGAACAGCCCCGCGACCGTCTTGGTGAAGTCGTTGACGTAGGGCACCAGCGGGTTGACGACCACGATGAACTTCGCGCCGGCCTCGACGGCGATGTCGAGGTTCGTCGTCGAGACGATGCCGCCGTCGACGAGCTCGCGGTCCCTGACCCTGACCGGCTGGTAGACCATCGGCAGCGCGGTCGACGCGCGGACGGCGGTCGAGATCGGCACGTCGTCCCAGTCGTTGGCGCCGAACACGATCCGCTCGCAGGTGTCGAGATCGGTCGCGGCGAGGTAGAGCTCGGGCTCGACCAGGCGGAAGTCGTCGGTACGGTCGGGATCGCTGAGCACGGCGCGGACGTACTGCTCGATGCCCGCGCCCGAGTACATGCCGCTGGGCAGCGCCTCGGCGAGGCCGAGCACGACGTCCATCGCCGAGATCGCCCCGAGCTGGCCCGCGAGGTCCCGGGCGACGCGCGCGAGCTTGAACGGCAGCGTGACGCCCTTGCGCGCGAACTCGGCGAGGTTGGGGCGCAGCAGCGTGCCGACGTCGATGTCGCGGAACGGCGTCGGCACCTGGCGATTGACGACCCGCATCATCTCCTCGGGCGTGATGCCGTTGGCCGCCATCGCGGCGATGAACGCGCCCGCGCTCGTCCCGACGTAGACGTCGAACTGGTTGACGGTGCGATTGACCGACAGGAGGTCCAGCGCGCGCAGCGCGCCGATCTCGTAGACGCCGCCGGTGAAGCCGCCGCCGCCGAGGACGAGGGCGGTCTTGGACCGTTGCTTGCGCGCTCGCGAGCCGCCGCGGCGCTGCTTGCCCTCCTCCAGGTCGACGACCTTGCCCATCTCCGGATTCAGCATACGGCGGCGCGACTTCGCGTTCCATGTGGTGTTCTACGGTCCCGCTGCATGCGTTCTCGGTCCCTCGTCCTCGCACTCGGCGCCCTGCTCGCGCTGCCAGGCGCCGCCCAGGCGATCTCGGCACCCACGCTGCAGGCCAAGCTCGGGCGCGAGATGCGCCACGCCGGCCCCTTCGCGGGCGCCTACGTGCGCGACCTCGACACGAAGCGCACGCTGTTCATGGCCAAGCCCGACGCGCCGCGCCCGCCGGCGTCGGTCGAGAAGCTCTACACGACCTCGACGGCGCTCCTGCGCTTCGGGCCCGACGCGACCTTCCCGACGAGCGTCGCCGGCAGCGGCTTCCTCGATCCCGACGGCGTCTGGCGCGGCGACGTCTACCTGCGCGGCGGCGGCGACCCGACGCTCGACAAGGCCGACCTCGACGGCCTGGCCGACCAGCTCGGGGCCAACGGGATCATCCGCGTCGACGGCTCGGTGCTCGGCGACGAGTCGCGCTTCGACGCGCTGCGCGGCTCGTTCGACACCGGCGGCGCCTACGACTCCGACATCGGCGGCGTGCTCAGCGCGCTGACCCTCAACCGCGGCTTCTCCAAGGACGGCAAGCCGGCCGCACAGGCCGCCCGCCAGTTCGCCAAGACCCTGCGCTCCAAGGGCATCCGCGTCGACGGGCCCAGCGGCGCGGGCACCACGCCCGACGGCGTCAGCGAGCTGGGGTCGATCGACTCGCCGCCGATCCGCGACCTCATCCGCCTGACCAACGTCCCCTCCGACAACTTCCTGGCCGAGACGCTCGTCAAGGACCTCGGCGCGACGTTCGCCGAGTCGGGCACGACCGCGACCGGCGTCGGCGTGGTGCGCGCGCAGCTCGCGAGCTTCGGGCTGCACCCGGCGATCTTCGACGGCTCGGGGCTCTCGCGGGCCGACCGCACGACGCCCCGCCAGGTGGTCCGCCTGCTGTCGATCATGCACGAGCAGCAGGTGGCCGGCGCCTTCGAGGGCTCGCTCGCCGTCGCCGGGCGCACCGGCACGATCCGCAAGCGGATGCGCGGCACCGCCGCGCAGGACCGCTGCCACGCCAAGACCGGCACGCTGATCGGCGTCAGCTCGCTGGCCGGCGTCTGCCAGGCCACCGGCGGGCACACGATCGCCTTCGCGATGCTGATGACGCGCGCGAGCCTCGCCCGCGCCCACGGGGTGCAGGACCGCGTCGCGGCCGCGATCGCCCGCTACGACGGGGCGTGACCGCACCGCGCCGCGCGGCGTGGATAATCGGTTCGTGCCCGATTCCGGAACCGTCCGGCGGCGTCAGGCCGACGTGCTGGTCGTCGGCGCCACCGAGCGCGAGGTCCAGCCGTGGCTGCGCGCGGCGGGCCAGGCGACGCGCGCGGTTCCCGACGCGGCGGCCGCGGTCGTGGCCATGGCCGAGGCGCCGGCCGACCTCGTGATCGTCGACCGCGAGGCCGGCGGCCGCGACGTCGCCGGCGTGTGCGGGGCGCTGCATGGGGAGCCCGGCTTCGACGAGTCGTGGCTGCTGGCCATCACCGCGAAGGGCCGGATGGCCGATGCGGCGCTGGCGGCCGGCGCCGACGATTACCTGCACCGCCCGTTCACGCGCGGCGAGCTGCTGGCGCGGGCGCGCGCCGGCCTGCGGGCCGCGCAGCAGCGCTCCGACGACCGCCTCGTGCGCGCCCTCATGGTCAACGTGCCCGGCGCGATCTACCGCTCGGCCTGGCACGACGGCCACCGGCTCGAGCTCATCAGCGACGAGATCGAGCGGATCTCCGGCTACCCGCCGGCCAACTTCATCGCCAGCGAGAAGCGCACCCTGCTGAGCATCATCCATCCCGACGATTGCGAGGCGGTCAAGCAGGCGGTCGCCACGGCCAGCGACGACGGGCAGCCCTTCGTCCTCGAGTACCGGATCGTCCGCCCCGACGGCGGCGTGCGCTGGGTGCTCGACCGCGGCCAGCTCGTGCCCGGCCACGGTGGGCGGCTGTGGATGGACGGCGCGATCTTCGACATCACCGAGCGCCGCGCGACCGAGGAGGCGCTGCGCCGCCAGGAGATCGAGGAGGCGCGCACCGAGGAGCTCCGCGCCTCGCGCGTGCGGATCGTCCAGGCCGCCGACGCGGCGCGCCGCAAGATCGAGCGCGACCTGCACGACGGCGCCCAGCAGCGCCTGGTCGCGCTCGCGCTCGACGTCCGTCTCGCACGCGCGCGCGTCGAGCGCGACCCCGAGTGCGCCGCGGACTTCCTCGAGCGGCTGGGCGCGGAGCTCGCCGAGGCGTCGGCCGAGCTGCGCGAGCTGGCGCGCGGCATCCACCCCGCGGTGCTGACCGAGCGCGGGCTGGGCCCGGCGATCACCGCGCTCGCCGATCGCGCACCGGTGCCGGTCGACATCGTCGAGCTGCCGGCCGATCGGCTGCCCAGCGCGGCCGAGACCACGGCGTACTTCACCGTGTCCGAGGCGCTGACCAACGTCGCCAAGTACGCCCAGGCGACCCATGCGAGCGTGCGGCTGGCCACCGAGGAGGGCGCGCTCGTCGTCGAGATCCGCGACGACGGCGTCGGCGGCGCGCAGGCGAGCACCGGGTCGGGGCTCAGCGGCCTGGCCGACCGCGTGGGCGCCTGCGACGGCGCCCTGAGCGTCACCAGCCCGCCCGGCGAGGGCACGCTCGTCCGCGCCGTGCTGCCACTGGCGGCGCTTCGCCGATGAAGCCCCGGCTCGGCGAGGTCGTGGCCCGCGGCACGCGCTCGCTGGTGCACGCCTACGGCCGCGGCGCGGTCGCCAAGGTGCCCGTGCCGTCGACGCCGGACGACTGGATCCACTTCGAGGCCCTGTACGCCGACGCGGCGCGCGGCGCCGGGGCGCCGGCACCGCGGCTCCTTGGCCTCGAGCAGATCGAGGGCCGCATCGCCAGCGTCTGGGAGCGCGCCGAAGGGACGTCGATGTGGCAGCAGGTGGTCGATCGGCCCGACCGCAGCGCCGCGCTGGGGCGAGCGCTCGCCGACATCCAGCAGGACCTCTTCGAGCTCGTCCCGCCCGTGACGCTCCCGCGCCAGCGCGACCGGATCGTCAGCAAGATCCGCCGGACGGCGGCGACGGTCGATGCGTCGCTCGGACGCGCGCTCGAGCTCCTGCCCGCCGAGGTGCGCCCGCTGCGCCTGTGCCATGGCGACCTGCATCCCAGCAACGTCATCCTCGGCAGCGACGGGCCGACGATCGTCGACTGGTTCGACGCCTCGCGCGGCGATCCCGTCGCGGACGTCGCGCGCTCGTCGCTGACCCTGCTCAGCGACGGCGCCGACCCGCCGCCCCACCTCCCCGGAGCCGACAGCGCGGCGCTGCGCACGCTGACCGATGCCTACCTCGCCCGCCTGGGCGACCACCTCGAGATCGATCCCGAGCTGCTCGCGCGCTGGCAGGCGGTCAGCGCCGTCGCGCGCATCGCGGAGGGGGTGCCGAGCGGCGCGCTGCTCGAGGTTTGGAAGCGGTTCGACTGGGCGCCCGGGGTTCAGGCCGGGGCGAACTGAACGAGGGTCCACAGGTCGTCGAACACACCGGGGGCCGACGCGATGACGAGGTCCCCGTTCTCGGGGCACGGAAGCTCGGTCCACGCGCCGGCCTCCGCGGCGATGAGCGCGCCCGCGGCGCGGTCCCAGATCTCGGTGTCGCGCTGGAAGTACGCGTCGACGCGCGCGCACGCCACCCAGCACAGCTCCAGCGCGGCCGAGCCGAAGCAGCGCAGGTCGCGCGTGCGCGAGAGGATCCGATGCGCCACCTCGCCCTGGAGGTCGCGCAGCGCGGCCTTGTACGAGAAGCCCGTGGCCACGAGCGCGTTGGGCAGCTCGGCGCAGTCCGACACCCCGATCGGCTCGCCGTCGCGCCGCGCCCCGCCGCCCAGGTGCGCGGAGAACAGCTCGTCGCGCAGGACGTCGATGACCGCGCCGGCCACGACCTCGCCGTCGACCGCCGCGGCGATGCTCACCGCGAAGAGCGGAACGCCGTAGAGGAAGTTGATCGTCCCGTCGAGCGGATCGATCACCCACTGCAGGCGCGCGCCGGGCGCGGTCGTCTCGCCCTCCTCGCCGAGCACGCCGGCGGCGGGGGTCGTCTCCTGGATCAGGCGGCGGATGAGGCGCTCGGCGTGCAGGTCGGTCTGCGTGACGACGTCGGTCGGCGAGGACTTCTGGCCGACCGGGTCGGGCCGCCCGTACGTGTCGGTGACGTGCGCGGCCGCGGTGCGCGCGGCGGCCGCGGCGAGGCGCTCGAGCTCGGCGGGTGCCGGCGGCGGCGCGCTGTCAGGCACGGTGGACGGCGATCTCGTGGCCCGTCAGGAAGTCGACGGCCTCGGGATCGGCCCGCGTGTCGGTCACGAGGACGTCGATCTCGTCGAAGCTCGCGAAGCTGAACATCTGCACGTTGCCGAACTTCGAGTGGTCGACCAGCGCGACCACGCGGCGCGCGCTCTCGATCATCGCGCGCTTGATCGTGCGCTCCTCGCGGTACGGGGTCGTCAGCCCGTGCTGGAAGGACAGCCCGTCGCAGCTCATGAACAGCACGTCGATGGCCATGTGCTGGAGCTCCTCGCGGGTGGTGTCGTCGACCATCGCGTGGCGCTTGGTGCGCACCGATCCGCCCAGGACGGTCAGCTCGCGCAGCCCGCGACGGCTGAGGGTGAGCGCCGTGATCAGCGAGTTGGTGACGACGTGGACGTCGCGATCGACCGGGAAGACCTCGGCCAGGCGCTGACCGGTCGAGCCCGAGTCGATGATGACCGAGCCGCGCTCGGGCACCTCGGCCACCGCCATCGTCGCGATCCGCAGCTTCTCCTCGGCGTTGACCATGTCACGGGCCTCGACCATCGGCTCGTGGTTCATCCGCTCGAGGGGAATCGCCCCGCCGTGGACGCGGCGAAGCAGCTGCCGGCTCTGCATGTCGGAGAGGTCGCGGCGGATGGTCTCGGTCGTGACGCCGTAGCGCTGGGCCAGGTCGGCGACGTCGACCGAGCCCTGGCGCAGGGCGAGCATGTAGATCGCCCGCTGGCGATCGTGCTGGAGCCGCGTGCCGTTGCCCCGCGCGGCCATCAGCGCCCGGCGTGCCTTCGGTCCTGATCGAGCTCCATCGCCGCGATCGGGCCGTCCTCGGCGATCCGCCGGTAGGCCGCCGCGAACTCCGAGCGGAACCGATAGGACGCCCGCACCTCGGGCGGGAAGACGGTCCCGAGCTCGAGGAACGCGACGGGTTCGGCGACCGCGTCCGCGGCGTGGCGCCGAGCCAGGTCCGCGCTCGAGTCGAAGGCCTGGTCGGCCGGGTCGACGACGGCGAGGTACCGCGCCCACGCCGCCAGCGCCGTGGCGGCGCGCTCGACCGGCCCGTCGAGCTCGAGCTGCCGCCCGACCGTCGGCATCAAGAAGGTCCGGAGCTTCGCGCTCCCGTCGACGCACACGCGCGCGATCTGGTCCTTCACGCCCGTGTTCGCGAAGCGCTCCAGGACGGAGGCGATGTAGTGCTCCCTGGGATGGCCTGGGATCTCGACGAGCGTGGGCATGGCCTCGCGGTGCAGGAAGTCTTCCAGGAACGACCGCACCGCTGCCGTCGCCATCGCTTCGTGGACGTACTCGATGCCGGCCAGCGCTGAAAGGTACGCGATGCACGAGTGCCCGGCGTTGAGCAGGCGCAGCTTGTAGAGCTCCCAATCGTGGATGCGGTCGGTGAAGAGCGCGCCGACCTCGTCCCATGCCGGCCGCCCGCCCGCGAAGTCGTCCTCCATGACCCACTGCCGGAAGGGCTCGGCGACGACGGGCCAGCGGTCCTCGATGCCGTTGGTGTCGCGCAGCCACGCGCGGTCGGCGTCGGCGGTCACCGGCGTGATGCGATCGACCATCGAGTTCGGGAACGTGCAGTTCTCCTCGATCCAGCTTGGCAGCGCGGCGCCGGCGCGCTCGGCGGCGGCCAGCACCGCGCGGCGCGCGGCGTCGCCGTTGCCCGGCAGGTTGTCGCAGCTGAGGATCGTCAGCGGGCCGCCGGCGCGCTCGCGGCGGACGGCCAGGGCGGCCGCGAGGCGATCGAACGTCGCGCCCGCGCCGGACGCGCGCTGCTCGGCGGTCGGCTCGGCGTACCCGGCCTCGGTGACCGTCATCGACAGGATCGCCGTCGACGGCGCCGCGATGAGGTCGGCGACCGCGCCGTCGTTGCCGTCGGGCGCGTGCACGTAGTCGACGATCGAGCCGATCACCGCCGCGCACGGCGCTCCGTTGCCCTTCTCGATCAGCGTGTACAGGTGGTCCTGCGCGCGCAGCGCGGCGGCCATCTCGGCGTCCTTGTCCAGCAGCCCCAGGCCGGCGATGCCCCAGTCGCCGCCAGCGGTCGCCAGCTCGTGTGCGTAGAGCGCGAGGTGCGCTCGATGGAAGCCCCCCACCCCCACGTGGACGATGCGAGGGACGAGCCGGCCGCGGTCGTAGGTGGGCACCGGAACCCCGCGGCGGGCGATCTCGGCGAGCTGACCCTGGCCGAGGCTGATGATCGTTGACCCAGCCACGGCGGCAATCTAAACACAAGCAGACCAACGCGGCAAGCCTTGGTACATCTGCGAAATACCGCAAACTTAGCTTGACATCCCACACAAACCCACGTTATAAGTGCCTCGGTTGCGGAGGGATCCCGACCTCCGCGTCGAAGCAGGAGGAGAGGAACAGATGAGAGGTAGCCTGCGCCTTTGGTCGGCTGCAACCCTGTTCGCCGTCGTCTGCGCCATCGCGTCTGGCTGCGGCGGCGGAGGCTCGGACAGCTCGAGCTCAGGCGGAAGTTCGTCCGCTGGCGGATCCCCGGCGTCGGGCACCAGCGGGAAGGGCGGCTCGATCAACGTCGCCATCGTCGACAACCCGCAGATGAAGGACATCGCGGCGCTGACGCCCAAGCTGTTCACCGCCAAGACCGGCATCAAGGTCAACTACACGGTGCTCGACGAGGGCACCCTGCGCCAGGTCACGACCCGTGACGTCGCCGCCGGCGGTCGCCAGTTCGACGTGGCGATGATCGGCCCGTACGAGGCACCGCAGTTCGGCAAGAGCGGCAGCCTCGTCGATCTCACGCCCCAGGCGAGCGCCGACACGTCGTACAACATCAACGACCTCATCCCGGCAGTCCGCAGCGCGCTGTCAGCCGACGGCAAGCTGTACGCCTCGCCCTTCTACGGCGAGTCGTCGTTCCTGATGTACCGCAAGGACGTCCTCAAGAAGGCCGGCGTCACGATGCCCGCCCATCCGACGTGGACGCAGGTCGCGGACATCGCCAAGAAGGTCAACTCGTCGAGCATGGCCGGCATCTGCCTGCGCGGCAAGCCCGGCTGGGGCGACCTCGGCGCCTCGTTCACCACCGTGCTCAACACCTTCGGCGGCACGTGGTGGTCGGCCAAGCCCGACGGCTCGGTCGACAAGGCCCAGGTCAACACGCCGGCCTTCAGGCAGGCGCTGCAGTTCTACGTGGACCTGATCAAGGCCGCCGGCGAGAAGAACGCCGCGAACGACAGCTTCAACGAGTGCCTGTCGCAGTACAAGGACGGCAAGGTCGCCATGTGGTACGACGCCACGGTCGCGGCCGGTCTGCTCGAGGCCAGCGACAGCCCGGTGAAGGGCAAGAACGGCTACGCGCCGGCCCCCGTCGAGAAGACGCCGGCGTCCGGCTGGCTGTGGTCGTGGGCCCTGGCGATCCCCAAGACGACGAGCAAGGAGGACCTCGCCTGGAAGTACGTCGCCTTCGCCACCGGCCCGGACTACCTCAAGGAGGCCGGGACGCAGATCTCCGGCGGTTGGGCGGCGCTGCCTCCGGGCACGCGCAAGTCGACCTACGAGATCCCGGAGTACAAGAAGGCGGCGAAGGCGTTCGCCACGCCGACGCTCGAGTCGATCGCCGCCGCGCCCATCAACAACCCGGGCACGACGAAGCGGCCTGGTCTGCCGGGCGTGCAGTACGTCGGCATCCCCCAGTTCCAGGACGTCGGCAACCAGTGCACCCAGCAGTTCTCGGCGGTCATCGCCGGGCGGTCGCAGATCGACGCCGCCCTGAAGAACTGCCAGGACATCGCATCGCAGGTCTCGCAGTAACGACCCATCTGCCGGCGCCATGACCACGACAACACTGCGGAAACCGACCCTCCGCATTCCGCTCAGTGAGTCATGGCGCCGGCGGCTCCCCCTGCTGCCGGCGCTGCTCTTCACGATCGTGCTGACCCAGGTGCCGTTCGTGATGAGCATCTACTACAGCCTCACCGACTGGCACGTGGTGCCGCCGGGGCCGCGCGAGTTCGTGGGGCTGGACAACTACAGCAAGCTGCTCCACGACCACTTCTTCGGACAGGCGGTATGGACCAGCCTCAAGCTGACCGTCGTGCCGGTCCTCGGCTCGATCGCGCTGGGCGCCGCGTTCGCGCTCCTGCTCGATCGCCGGTTCTTCGGGCGGGGGCTGATACGCACGCTGCTGATCACGCCGTTCCTGCTCATGCCCGTCGTCGTCGGCCTCATCTGGAAGAACCAGATGTTCGACACGCTCTACGGCGTCCTCAACTGGGTGATCGACAAGCTCGGGTTCACGCCGGTGGAGTGGGTCTCGCGCTATCCCACGTGGTCGATCGCCGTGGTCCTGATCTGGCAATGGACGCCGTTCATGATGCTGATCCTGCTCGCCGGGCTGCAGAGCATGCCGAGCGACGTCATCGAGGCGGCGAAGGTCGACGGCGCGACGCCGTTCGGCATCTTCCGCCAGCTCACGCTCAGCCACCTGCGGCCGTACATGGAGCTCGGGATCCTGCTCGGCACCATCTACCTCATCCAGGTCTACGACCAGGTCGCGGTGATGACCGGCGGGGGGCCGGGGTCCACCAACGTCCCCTACTTCGTCTTCCAGCGCTCGATCGGCGGTGGCTGGGAGTTCGGGCGGGCGTCGTCGTACAGCATCGTCGTCGTGCTCGCCTCGATCGTGATCGCGACGGTCGCGCTGCGCGTCCTGTCCAACCTGCTCAAGGGCGAGGAGATCGCATGAGCGGCGAGGCGCCGGTCGCGACCGTGGGCGAGCGCCGGATCGTCAACAGCGCGTTCGGCGTGCTGGCCTGGATCGTCGGCCTGGTCTTCTTCTTCCCGGTCTTCTGGATGGTCCTGAACTCGTTCAAGAGCGAGCAGGACGCCAACACCAGCCCCAAGCTCTTCTTCCACCCGACGCTCGATCGCTACCGCGACGTCACGAAGAGCGCCGTGGGCCTGCTGTCGTTCGGCGAGGCGTTCGCCAACTCCGCCGTCGTCGTCCTGCTGTCGACGGCGATCGTCATGGCGCTGGCGATCCCCGCCGCCTACGCGCTCGCCGTCCGCCCCGTCCACAAGTGGCGCGACGTGCTGTTCTTCTTCATCTCGACGAAGTTCCTGCCCGTCGTGGCGTCGATCCTGCCCATCTGGATCCTGGCCAAGAACCTGGACCTGCTCAACACGCGGCAGTCGCTGATCATCCTCTACACGGGCATCAACCTGCCGCTGGCGGTCTGGATGCTGCGATCGTTCTTCCAGGAGGTCCCGCGCGAGCTGATCGAGGCCGCGGAGATCGACGGCGCGAGCCTCTGGGGGCAGCTGCGATCGATCATCCTGCCGATCGCGGCGCCGGGCATCGCGGCAACGGCCCTGCTGTGCGTGATCTTCGCGTGGAACGAGTTCTTCTACGCGGTCCAGCTCAACCCGGTGCAGGGGTCGACGGTGCCCATCTGGGTGACCACGAACATCAGCACGCGCGGCGACTTCCTGGCCAAGCTCTCGGCCGCGTCGGTGCTCGCGTGCATCCCGGTGGTGCTCGCGGGATGGGTCGCCCAGAAGCGCATGATCCGCGGCCTGGCCATGGGCGCGATCAAGTGAGGAGCCCCGGATGACCTCGGTCAGATACGACCACGCCACGCGCATCTACGAGGGGACGGAGATCGCCGCGGTCGACAGCCTCGACCTCGACATCGGCGACGGCGAGCTGCTCGTGCTCGTCGGGCCGTCGGGCTCGGGCAAGTCGACGGCCCTGCGCATGCTGGCCGGCCTCGAGCCGCTCGATGCCGGCTCGATCCGCATCGGCGAGCGCGACGTCAGCAACGTGCGCCCGCGCGACCGCGACATCGCCATGGTCTTCCAGAACTACGCGCTGTATCCGCAGCTGAGCGTCGCCGAGAACATGGGCTTCGCGCTCAAGCAGCAGGGCGTCAAGAAGGAGGAGCGCATCGCCCGCGTGCGCGAGACGGCGCGGATCCTCGACCTCGAGCCCTACCTCGACCGCAAGCCCAAGCACCTGTCCGGCGGCCAGCGCCAACGCGTGGCGATGGGGCGCGCCATCGTGCGCCAGCCCGCGGTCTATCTCATGGACGAGCCGCTCTCGAACCTCGACGCGAAGCTGCGCGTGCAGACGCGCACCGAGGTCGTCGAGCTGCAGGCCCGCCTGGGCGTGACCACGGTGTACGTCACCCACGACCAGGTCGAGGCGATGACGATGGGCCATCGCGTCGCGGTGCTCAAGGACGGCGTCCTGCAGCAGTGCGAGACGCCGCGCACGCTCTACCACGAGCCGACCAACCTCTTCGTCGCCGGCTTCATCGGCTCGCCCGCGATGAACCTCGTGGCGATCGACGAGCGCCCGCTGCGGCTCGGCGAGGTGACGGTCGCGCTCAGCGACGCCGGCGAGGCCGCGCTCGCGGACGCGGCCGGCGCTGTGACGGTCGGCTTCCGCCCGGAGGCGCTGCAGGTCGGCGACGGACCGCTGCGCGCGCGGATCCGGACGACCGAGGACCTCGGGTCCGAGGTCTTCGTCCATGTCGCCATCGAGCACCAGGGCCAGACGGTCCCGCTCGTGTCGAAGATGTTCCCGCCGTTCGACGGTCAGGCCGGCGACGACGTCGGCCTTCAGATCACCGGCACGACCCACGTCTTCGCCGAGGACGGCTCGCGGATCGTGTCGACAAGCGCCACGCTGGACCCCGGCGCCGCACCGGCGACGGCGGCCGTGGACAGCCCTGGCTCGACGGTTTGAGCATCGTCGTCATTCTCGGGTCGGGGGTCATGGGCTCGGCGCTGGCGGCGCCCCTGGCCGACAACGGCCATGAAGTCCGCTTGGTCGGCACGCACCTGGACCGCGAGATCGTCGACGCGATCCGCGCGACGGGTGTGCATCCGGGGCTCGGCCGCGCACTCCCGGCGGGGGTGCGCGCCCACCAGCTCGAGGAGGCCGACGCCGCGTTCGCGGGGGCCGAGATCGTCGTCAGCGCCGTGAACTCGGTGGGCGTCGAATGGGCGGGCGAGCGCCTCGCCTCACTGCTGCGACCGGGCCAGCTGGTCATCGCGATCGCCAAGGGCGTGCGTGCCGAGGACGACGGCGACCTGCGGATCCTCCCCGAGGTGCTGGCCGGCGCGGTCGCGGCCGACCTGCGCGAGCGTGTCGGGTGGGCCGCGATCGTCGGCCCCTCGATCGCAGGAGAGGTGGCGGCGCGGCGCACGTCGTGCGTCGTCTTCAGCGGGCGAGACGAGGCCGTGGTCGATCGCCTCGCCGAGGCGTTCCGCACCGACTGGTACCACGTCTGGACCTCGCCGGACTTCGTGGGCTGCGAGATCTGCGCCGCCGCCAAGAACTGCTACGCGCTGGGGATCGGGCTCGCCGAGGGCGAGCTCGAGGCGCGCGGCGAGGGGGACAGCCCGGATCGCGCCCACAACTACGAGGCGGCGCTCTTCGCGCAGAGCGCCGTCGAGATCCGCCGGTGGGCGGTGCTCTGCGGCGGCGACCCCGACACCGCGTCGTGGCTCCCCGGTGTCGGAGACCTGTACGTCACGAGCACGGGGGGGCGCAACGTGCGGGTCGGCCATCTCCTCGGCCGAGGCCTGAGCTTCACCGAGGCCGCCGGGCGCCTCGGGCATCCCACGCTCGAGGGCGCCGCGGCGATCAGGGTCTTCGGGGACGCGCTCGGCCCGCTCACCGAACGCGGCGTCGTCGGCGAGGACGAGTTCCCGCTCATGCGCCACCTCTATGAGGTCGTCGCCCTGGAGCACCGGCTGGACATGCCGTGGCATCGCTTCCTCGGCGGCGAGCCCGCGCGCCCGGCCGCGCGGTCGACCTAGCGCGGCGATGGCCTACGTCATCGGCATCGACTCGTCGACCACCGCGACCAAGGCGGTGGTGTGGGACCCCGACGGCCGCGCCGTGGCCGAGGGCCGCGGTGCGTTCGCGCTTGCCATGCCGCGGCCGGGCTGGCACGAGCAGGACGCCGAGGACTGGTGGCGATCGTGCACGACGGCCGTCCGGCAGGCGCTCGAGGCGGTCGATGCCGAGGAGATCGAGGCGATCTGCGTCACGCATCAGCGCGAGACCTTCGCCTGCGTCGACGAGGAGGGCAGGCCGGTGCGGCCGGCGATCGTCTGGATGGACGTGCGGGCCACGCGCGAGGTCGCCGACGTCGGCTCCGATGCCATCCATCGGCTCACCGGCAAGCCGCCCGACACCACGCCCGCCCTCTACAAGCTCTTGTGGCTGCGCACGCACGAGCCCGAGACCCTGGCGCGGACCAGGCGGATGGTCGACGTGCACGCGTTTCTCGTCCACCGGCTGACCGGGGAGTGGCGGACGACGACCGCGTGCGCCGATCCGCTGGGCCTGATCGACATGGAGCGGGGCGACTGGTCGGACGAGCTGCTCGCGACCGCCGGCTTGAGTCGCGATCGCGTCCCGACGTTGCACGCGCCCGGCGAGATCATCGGCGAGGTCGGCGCAGCGGCCGCCGAGGCGCTGGGGCTGCGCGCCGGCGTGCCGGTGATCGGCGGGGCCGGCGACGGGCAGTGCGCCGGCCTGGGCGCCAACGCGACACATCCCGGCGAGGCGTATCTGAACCTCGGCACGGCGGTCGTCGCCGGCACGACGAGCACGCGCTACGCCTGGCATCGCGGCTTTCGGACGCTTACCGGCGCGGTGCCGGGGACGTTCGCGATGGAGACGCTGCTGCAGGGCGGTACCTACACCCTCAACTGGTTCCTGGAGCGCATCGCGGTGCTCGGCGTGTCGGGCCTCGGGCTGGGCTTGCGCGATGTCGACGTGCTCGAGACGGCGGCGGCGCGGCTGGCACCCGGAGCCGAAGGGCTGCTTCTGGTGCCCTACCTGGCCAGCGCGCAGACGCCGTACTGGGATCCCGCGGCGCGCGGCATGCTCTTCGGCCTGGCCGCACATCATGGCCGCCAGCACCTCTTCCGGGCGATCCTGGAGGGCATCGCCTTCGAGCAGCGTCTCGCCTTCGAGGCGATGGAGCCGGAGCTCGACGACCAGATCGAAGTGCTGCTCACGACGGGAGGCGGCTCGCGCAGCGCGCTCTGGCGCCAGATCGTCGCCGACGTCACGGGGAAGACCGTCGTCGCCTGCCGCGAGACGGAGACGACGAGCCTCGGCGCGGGCATGCAGGCGGCCGCCGCGTGCGGCTGGCACGGCTCGTTGTTGGAGACCGCGCAGAGCATGTCGGGCGTCGGCGCCCGCCACACGCCCGACGCGTCGGCGGCCGCGCGCTACGACGAGCTGTTCGCGGTCTACCGCGAGCTCTATCCCCGCACCGCGCCGCTGCACGAGGCGCTGCAGCGCGCGGCGAGCGATGAGTTCGCGACATCGCGCGGGTCCTAGACCGTAGATGCATGCAACCGACGCCCTGCTCGACGCCGCCCGCGGCGGCGACCACGACGCGTACCGCAAGCTCGTCGAGCCACATCGGGCCGAGCTCCACGCCCATTGCTATCGCATGCTCGGCTCCGTCCACGACGCCGAGGACGCCCTGCAGGAGGCGCTGCTGCGCGCCTGGCGCGGGCTGGCGCGCTTCGAGGGCCGCAGCTCGACGCGCTCCTGGCTGTACAGGATCGCGACCAACACGTCGCTGCGGATGATCGAACGGCGACCCAAGCGGGTCCTCCCCGCCGACCACCGCCCCGCCTCCGACGGCGACGTCGAGCCGGGCGAGCCGCTCGTCGAGTCGGCGTGGGTCGAGCCCTACCCCGACGAGCAGATCGCCGACGGCCGCGCCGTTCCCGACGCACGCTACGAGCAGCGCGAGGGCGTCGAGCTCGCGTTCATCGCCGCGCTGCAGCACCTCCCGGCGCGCCAGCGGGCGGTGTTGATCCTGCGCGAGGTGCTGGGCTTCTCGGCCCAGGAGGCCGCGGAGACGCTCGACACGACGGTGCCGTCGGTCAACAGCGCCCTGCAGCGCGCGCGCCGCACGCTCGACGAGCGCCTGCCCGATCGCAGCCAGCAGTCCACGCTGCGCGAGCTGGGTGACAAGCGCATGCGCGGGCTCGTGGAGGGCTACATGGACGCGCTCGAGCGCGCCGACCTCGACGCGGTCCTCGCGCTGCTCACCGAGGACGCCGCCTGGTCGATGCCGCCCATGTCGACCTGGTACCGCGGCCACGAGGCGCTCGCGACCTTCCTGCGCAACGGGCCGTTCAAGGTGGGCTGGCGGCACCTGCCCGCGCGTGCGAACGGCCAGCTCGCGGTCGGCTGCTACCTGCTGGACGAGGACAGCGGCACCTACGAGGGCTACGTGCTCGACGTCCTGACCCTGCGCGGCGACCGGATCGCCGAGGTCACCGCGTTCATCGGGCCCGACGTCCTCCCGCGCTTCGGGCTTCCGCGGCAGCTTCCCGCTAGAGCCTGACGATCACGACGATCGCCGCCGCCACCGCGGTGAGCGCGGCCGCGACCGACATCAGCGCGAGCGCGCGCGAATGCGGGCCCACGTCTGGGCGCTCGTAGGCGCGCCGGCCATGGCGCCACACGGCCGCGGCGACGGTCACGAGCACCGCGCTCAGCGCGATCAGGCCCGGCGCGTCGTGGTGCGCCGCCACGCCGAGCACCAGGGCGGCCAGCGCGGCGAAGGAGCCGGCCGAGCGCTCCCAGGCGAGCCCGGTGCGCTCGCGGGCCAGGCCGCGCTCGGGGTCAGGAGAGGGCATCGACCACGAGCACGACGGTGACGATCAGCCCGACCAGCACGATGCCCGCCGACAGCAGCCACGGCGGCCCGACGCCGGGCAGCGGCTCGTCGAGGCGCAGCGCGCGCTCGTTGGCCTCCCAACGGCGGTAGCTGACCAGCGCGAGCGTGAGGCCGAGGGCGATCGGCGGCAGCGCGACCACCAGCCGCGCCAGGCGCGAGTCGAAGTCCAGCAGCTGGCCGGCGGCGAGGCCGCCGCCGATGAGCGCCAGCGCGGTGCGGTTCCAGGCCAGGAAGGTGCGCTCGTTGGCCAGCGTGAAGCGCGGGTCCGGATCGCGCCCGACGGCGCGCAGGTCAGCGCGTCGCGCCATCGAGCAGCCCCAGGAGCCCGGGCTCGTCGAGCACGGGGACGCCCAGGGACTCCGCCTTGGTGAGCTTCGAGCCGGCGTTCTCGCCGGCCACGACGTAATCGGTCTTCTTGGAGACGCTCGCCGTCACCCGCCCGCCGGCGGCCACGATCCGCTCGCTGGCCTGCTCGCGGGTGAGGTCGGGCAGCGTGCCGGTGAGCACGAACGTCTTGCCGGCCAGCGGGCCCTCGCCGGGCGGCGGGCCTTCGAGCTCGAGCGTGACGCCCTCCTTGCGCAGGTCCTCGAGGAGCTCGCGCATCTGCGGATCGGCGAGCTGCTCGTGGATCCTCTCGGCCATCTTCGGGCCGACGCCCGGCGTCGCCTCGATCTGCTCGGGCGTGGCGGCCAGCAGCGCGTCGACGGTGCGGAACTGCTGGGCGAGGTTGCGCCCGGTGACGTACCCGACCTCCTCCAGGCCGACGGCGAAGAGCACGCGCCCGAAGCCGCGGTCCTTGGACGCGGCGATGTTGGCCACCGCGCGGTCGGCGCTGATCTGGCCCCAGCCCTCGAGCTCGGTCAGCTGCTCGGGATTGAGCCGGTAGTAGTCGCCGGCCGTCCTGACCAGCCCCGCCTGCTGCAGCTGGGCGACCTGCTTCTCGCCGAGGCCGTCGATGTCCATCGCCCCGCGCGAGACGAAGTGCTTGAGCAGCTGCCAGCGGCGTTCGGGGCACTGCCGGTTCGGACACTTCGTGAAGACCTCGCCCTCGACCTTGACCGTCTCGGTGTCGCAGAACGGGCAGCGCTTGGGCGGCCGCGCGACCGGCGGGCGCTTCTTGTTGTCGACGACGTGCGGCGCCGGCGAGAGGACCTGCGGGATGACGTCGCCGGCGCGCAGGACGATGACGTCCTCGCCCGGGCGGATGTCCTTGCGGACGATGTCCTCCTCGTTGTGGAGCGTCGCGAGCTTCACGGTGACGCCGCCGACGTGCACGGGCTCGAGCTCGGCGAACGGGTGCATGTCGCCGAACTTGCCGACGTTCCACTGGACGCCCTTCAGGCGCGTGATCGCGGTGGTCGGCGGGAACTTCCAGGCGATCGCCCAGCGCGGATCGCGCCCGACGACGCCCAGCCGGCGCTGCAGCTCGACGTCGTCGACCTTGACGACGACGCCGTCGATCTCGAAGTCGAGCTGGCCGCGGCGCTGCTCCCAGGCCAGGCAGCGCGCCACGACCTCGTCCTCGGTGGTCAGGCGCGCGACGTCGTCGTTGACGCGGAAGCCGTGGGCCTTCAGCCACTGCAGCGCGTCCCAGTGGCTGGAGAACGAGATCCCGTCGGTGACGCCGACGCCGTAGCACCACATCGACAGCGGGCGATCGCGGGCGAGCTTGGGGTCGAGCTGGCGGATCGTCCCCGCGGCCGAGTTGCGCGGGTTCATGAAGGTCGACAGCCCCTGCTCGGCGCGGCGCTCGTTCAGGGCGGCGAAGTCGGCCAGCGACATGTAGACCTCGCCGCGCACCTCGAGCAGCGCGGGCACGTCGTCGCCGTCCATGCGCAGGGGGATCGTCGGGATCGTGCGCAGATTGTGCGTGACGTCCTCGCCGACCTCGCCGTTGCCGCGCGTGGCGCCGGTCTCGAGCACGCCGTCGCGGTAGACGAGCGAGATCGCCAGCCCGTCGATCTTCGGCTCGGCGACGTACTGGAACTCGGGGTCCTCGATCCCCTCGCGGGCGAGGTGGTTGCGCATCCGCTCGATCCATGCGCGCAGCTCCTCCTCGCTGCGCGCGTTGGCCAGCGACAGCATCGGCTGGCGGTGGGTGACCTTCGTCAGCGAGGAGACCGGCTCGCCGCCGATGCGCTGCGTCGGCGAGTCGGGCGTCAGCAGCTCGGGGTGCTCGGCCTCGATCGCGCGCAGCTCGTCGAGCAGCGCGTCGTACTGGTCGTCGGTGATGACCGGGTCGTCGAGCACGTAATAGCGCCGGCCGTGCTCGGTGAGCTCCTCGCGCAGCTGCGCCGCGCGCTGGACCACGTTCTTCGGTGCGGTCACTGCACCTCGCGCGCGGCCGGGGCGAGCAGCCGCGCCAGGTCGTACTTGGTCAGGACGTCGAGCCCCGAGACGTCGGTGAGGTCGAAGTGCACCGGCGTCACGGCGATCCGCCCGGCGTGGACGGAGGCAAGGTCGGTGCCCGGCTCGTCGTGGAAGCCCGGGTCGGCGCCGTAGATCCAGTAGCGCCGGCCGCGGTCCTCGTCCTCGGCGTCGAGCTTGAGCTCGTCGCGGTAGATGCGCTTGCCCAGGCGGGTGACGTCGACGCCGTTCGGCTCGCCGGCGGGGACGTTGATGTTCAGCAGCGTCCCGCCGGGCAGCGGCACCCGGTCGAGCTCGGCGATGACGCGCGCGGTGAAGTCGGCGGCGCGCTCGAAGGCGAAGCGGCTGCCCAGGCGGAAGTCCATCTCGCGCGCGTCGGACTGCTGGGAGACGGCGATGCCGGGGATGCCGAGCACGAGCGCCTCGAGCGCGGCCGCGACCGTGCCCGAATAGGTGATGTCGTCGCCGAGGTTCGAGCCGTGGTTGATGCCCGACACGACGAGGTCGGGCTGGAAGCCGTCGATCAGGCCGAGCGTGGCCAGGCGCACGCAGTCGACCGGCGTGCCGTCGGTGGCGAAGCCGCGCGTGCCGTCGTCGAACGGCACCTCCTGCACCCACAGCGGCCGGCGGGTGGTGATCATCCGCGCGAAGGCCGAGCGGTTGCCGTCGGGCGCGACGACCGCGAGCTCGACGCCGTCGAGCGCGAGCAGCGCGCGGCGCATCGCCTGCAGCCCGTCTGCCTCGATGCCGTCGTCGTTGGTGAGGAGGACCCGCATCCCACCGGAAATCCTATCCTGTCAAGGAGACTTGACATCGGGTGATTGCGCATGTAAAGCTTGCTTGACAGTGCGCAACGACGTCCGCCTCCTCCGCACCGCCCGCGACCTGTCGCAGGGCGCCCTCGGCGAGGCGCTCGGCGTCTCGCGCCAGACGATCAACGCCATCGAAACGGGGCGCTACCTGCCGTCGCTCCCGCTCGCATTCGGCCTCGCCCGCTTCTTCGACACGACGGTCGAGGAGCTCTTCCACCCCGACGGGGAGGTTCCCGCATGAAGGCCTTCTGGATGTCGCCCACCGGCCAGCTCAGCCTCGGCATGCTGCTCGTGGTCGGGGTGTTCGTCGCCTTCACGATCGGCGACGACCCCGGCAACGGCGCCATCGGCGCAGCGCTCGTGCTGGGCTTCCTGCTCCTCGTGTACTTCGGCCGGCGCCGCAGCGACACGCTCGACGTCATGAGTGGCATCGGCGACGAGCGCGGCAAGCTGCTCTACACGCGCGCGGTCGCCTTCGCCGGCACGGTGATGTCGTTCGTGCTGCCGATCTGGTGGCTGGTGACGATCGCGCAGGGCGACCCCAACGAGGTGCTGTCGATCGCCTGCGCGATCTTCGGCGTCAGCTTCATCTTCGCCGTCGTCGTGCTGGCGCGCCGGGGCTAGGCGTGAGCACCCCCAGCCCGCCCGAGACGTGGGACGCGTTCTTCGGCGACTTCTACCTGCGCGCGTACGCCGACGACGAGCACCGCGCGCAGGAGGAGGCCCAGGCGCTGGCGGCGGCGCGCCTCGCGGCCTGCCCCGAGGGCGGCGACCTGCTCGACGTGCCGTGCGGCTTCGGCCGCCACGCGGTGCCGCTGGCGCGCGCGGGCTACCGCGTCGTCGGCGTCGATCGCTCGCAGACCCTGCTCGCCGAGGGGCGCCGGCGGGCGGGCGACGAGCGCTGGCCCGAGCTCGTGCAGGCCGACTACCGCGAGCTGCCCTTCGCCGACGAGAGCTTCGACGCCGCCATCAACCTCTACAGCTCGCTGGGCTACCTCGGCGACGAGGCCGACGTCGAGGTGCTCGGCCAGATCCGGCGCGTCCTGCGCCCCGGCGCGCGCCTGGTGATCGAGACGATGCACCGCGACCTCGCGGTGCGGCGCTTCTCGGAGAGCAACTGGCACCTGCTCGGCGAGGGCCGGCTGCTGCTCGAGCACCGCACCTTCGACGCGGCGGCGGGCCTCGTGCAGACGACGCAGACGCTGATCGATCGCACGGGCGAGCGCGACTCGCGCCCCTTCTCGGTGCGCGTCTACACCGCGACCGAGCTCGTCGCGATGCTGGCGCGCGCCGGCTTCGAGGAGTCCAAGTGCTACGGCGACTTCGACGGCTCGCCGTTCGCGATGGACACGCGGCTCGTGATCGTGGCGCGGCGGTAGGCGGTCGTCCGCGCCGCGTGTCGCGGCGGTTCGTGGCCAGGGCACTGAGAGGGAGAAGCCGCTGTGGTGGCGCGGCCGCGGCGTCGTGCCTCGTCGCGGCGGCGCGGCCGCGCGTGTTACGCAACACCTCTGACAGGGCGCAGAGCGAACCATCCTGCCTAGGGTGGCCACTGCACCCTCTAGGCAGGACAGTTCCTCGAGCGGCCTCGGAGGGTGTTGCGGAACACGCGCGCCCAGCACCACCGCGGTGCGCTCTTTTTCGCGGACACCACGCATAGCGACCCCCGCGAGCGCGGGCGCGGGCGGCTGGGCCCGTCCCCTCGGTGCCCTGGCCGCGCGGAGCGGCTGCGGCCGCCCGGACAGCACCGGCACCGCTGTGGCGCGGCCCGGATGAAAGGATCCGGCCATGACCAAGATCGCCGTCACCGGCGGCAGCGGCAAGGCCGGCCGCGCCGTCGTCAGAGACCTGCTCGAGCACGGCCACGAGGTGCTCAACGTCGACGTCGTGGCGTCGGCGGACTCGTGCTCGCCCGACTCCCCCGCGCCGTTGCTGCTCGCCGACCTGACCGACTTCGGGCAGACGCTCGAGGCGCTCAGCGGCGGCGAGCGGCTGCCCGGGATCGAGGCCGTCGTGCACCTGGCCGCGATCCCCTCGCCCGTCCACGCCACGCCCGACCGCGTGTTCCGCACGAACATCACCAGCACGCACACGGTGTTCGCGGCGGCTGCGCGCCTGGGCCTGAAGCGCGTGGTCTGGGCGTCGAGCGAGACGACGCTCGGCCTTCCCTTCGACCAGCCGCCCGACTACGCGCCGATCGACGAGCGCCACGAGCTGCGCCCCGAGTCCTCCTACGCGCTCTCGAAGGTCCTCGGCGAGGAGATGGCGCGCCAGTTCCACCGCTGGAGCGGGATCCCGTTCGTCGGCCTGCGCTTCTCCAACGTCATGGAGCGCGCCGACTACGAGCGCTTCCCGTCGTTCTGGGACGACCCGCTGCTGCGCAAGTGGAACCTGTGGGGCTACGTCGACGAGAGCCACGTCGGCCAGAGCGTGCGCCGCGCGCTGGAGGCCGACGTCGCCGGCGCCGAGGCGTTCATCATCGCCGCGGCCGACACCGTCATGAAGCGCCCGAGCCGCGACCTGATGGCCGAGGTCTTCCCAAGCGTCCCCGTCGCAGACGGCGTGGCCGAGCACGGCACGCTGCTGGGCATCGACAAGGCGAGGGCGATGCTCGGCTACTCGCCGGACTTCACGTGGAGGGAGCTCTTCTGATGGACCAGGTCAGACTCGGCGCCACCGGCCTGCACGTCTCGCGCGTGTGCCTGGGCATGATGAGCTACGGCAACGACTCCGATCGCCCGTGGGTGCTCGACGAGGCGGCGGCCGAGCCGATCGTCCGCCGCGCGGTCGAGGGCGGCGTCACCTTCTTCGACACCGCCGACGTCTACTCGGGCGGCGCCAGCGAGATTGCGACCGGGCGGCTGGTCGGCAAGCTCCTCGCGCGCGACGAGGTCGTCATCGCGACCAAGGTCAACGGCCCGATGACGCCCGGTCCCAACGGCCGCGGGCTGTCGCGCAAGCACATCCTCGCCGCCATCGACGCCTCGCTGCAGCGGCTGGGCATGGACTACGTCGACCTCTACCAGATCCACCGCTGGGACAGGGAGACGCCGATCGAGGAGACGATGGAGGCGCTGCACGACGTGGTGCGGGCCGGCAAGGCGCGCTACATCGGCGCCAGCAGCATGTACGCGTGGCAGTTCGCCCGCGCCCAGCACGTCGCCGAGCGCAACGGCTGGACGCGCTTCGTCTCGATGCAGAACCACTACAACCTCCTCTACCGCGAGGAGGAGCGCGAGATGATCCCGCTCTGCATCAACGACGGCATCGGGGTCATCCCGTGGAGCCCGCTGGCCCGCGGCTTCCTGACCGGGACGCGCACCCGCGAGGGCGAGCGCCGCACGACCCGCGCCGAGACCGACGGGTTCCAGGACGTGCTCTACGGGCGCCCCGAGGACTTCGACGTCATCGACAACCTCGGCACCGTCGCCGGCGACGAGGGCGTCGCGCCCGCACGGCTGGCGCTGGCCTGGCTGCTGCACAAGCCCGGCGTCACCGCGCCGATCGTCGGCGCGACGAAGCTCGAGCACCTCGAGGACGCGCTCGCGGCGGCCGAGCTGACCCTCTCCCACGACGTCGTCGCGCGCCTCGAGGAGCCGTATCTGCCGCATCCCGTCATCGGCCACGACTGACCGTGTTAGCGTTCACATCCGTGGAACGCACGACAATCAGAACAGTCGAGCTGGGCGCAACCGGCATGGTGATCAGCCGGGTCGGCTTCGGCGCGTGGGCGATCGGCGGCACGGGCTGGTGGCACGCCTGGGGCGCCCAGGACGACGAGGAGTCGATCGCGGCGATCCGCCACGCCGTCGACCTCGGCATCAACTGGGTCGACACCGCCCCCATCTACGGGCTCGGGCACTCCGAGGAGGTCATCGGCCGCGCGCTGCAGGGCCTCGAGGAGCGGCCGTACGTCTTCACGAAGGCGTCGCTGTACGAGAAGGACGGCGGCGTCGCGCACAGCCTCAAGCGCGACTCCATCCGGCGCGAGGTCGAGGCGAGCCTGTCGCGCCTGCAGCTCGACGCCATCGACGTCTACCAGATCCACTGGCCCGATCCCGACGAGGACGTCGAGGAGGCGTGGACGACCTTCGCCGAGCTGAAGTCCGAGGGGCTCGTGCGCCACATCGGCGTCTCGAACTTCGACGTCGCGCAGCTGCGCCGCGCGCAGGCGATCGCGCCGGTCGAGACGCTGCAGCCGCCGTACTCGCTGCTCGAGCGCGCCGTCGAGGACGAGATCCTCCCGTTCGTGCAGGAGGAGGGCATCGGCGTGGTGACCTACTCGCCGATGGCCTCGGGCCTGCTGAGCGGCGCGATGACCGCGCAGCGGATCGCCGCGCTGCCCGACAACGACTGGCGCAAGCACGACCCGCGCTTCCAGGAGCCCGAGCTCTCGCGCAACCTCGCCCTCGTCGAGCGCCTCCGCGCGGTGGCCGACCGCCACGACACGACGCCCGGTGCCATCGCGGTCGCCTGGACGCTGCACCACCCCGCGATCCACGGCTCGATCGTCGGCTTCCGCAAGCCCGACCAGATCGATCCGCTGCTCGCCGCGGGCAACGTCGAGCTCTCCGACGACGACCTCGCGACGATCGCCGGCTAGTAAGCGACGGCCGCGAGGTACAGCCCGTGGGCGGGCGCCGTCTCCCCCGCCTCGGCGCGCGGGCGCCCGGTCAGCAGCGTCGCGAAGGAGTCAAGCGAGCGCCGGCCGCCGGCGACCTCGAGCATCGTCCCGACCAGCACGCGGTTCATGTGGCGCATGAACGTGTCGGCGGTGATCCAGAGCTCGAGCACGTCGCCGATGGCCTCCCAGCGCGCGTCGAGGACGTCGCGCCGGAAGCGCACGTGGTCGGTCTGGGTGGGCGTGAAGGCGGTGAAGTCGTGCGTGCCGACGAGCGCCGCGGCGCACGCGCGCAGCGCCTCGGCGTCCACGCGATGCGGCCACCACAGCGCGCGGCGGCGCTCGAAGGGCGACGGCGTGCGGCGCGCGAGCACGCGGTAGCAGTAGGTGCGCGAGCGCGCGTGGCGGCGCGCGTCGAAGCCGTCGTCCGCCGCCGTGCAGGCGAGCACGCCGACATCCGGGCCGGTCAGCGCGTTCAGCGCACCGGCGTCGGCGGGCTCGCCCTCGTAGGAGGCGACCTGCCCCCACGCGTGCACCCCGCGGTCGGTGCGCCCGGCGACGGTCAGCGCCACCTCGCGGTGCAGCAGCGTCGCGAGCGCCTGCTCGAGCTCACCCTGGATCGTGCGCAGCCCTGGCTGCCTGGCCCAGCCGGCGAACGCGGTCCCGTCGTATTCGAGGTCCAGGCGCGCCGTCACGAACGCGCGAGTCTTTCATGCGCATCGGGTGATGACCTCGGGCCCGCCCGGGGACAGCATGTGCGGCGCGATAACCGGCCGAAAGGGCGGAGCATGACTACCGCAGTCACTCCCCAAGCGCGCACCGCACCGACGGCGACCGGCGAACCACGGCCGGCCGATGTCTTCGTGGTGTTCGGGATCACCGGCGACCTGGCCAAGGTGATGACCTTCAGATCGCTGTACCGCCTCGAGCGGCGCGGCCTCTTGAGCTGCCCGATCGTAGGCGTGGCGGTCGACGACTGGACGGTCGACGACCTGCGCGAGCGCGCACGCACGTCGATCGAGGGCACCGGCGAGACGCTGGACGAGGCGGTGTTCCAGCGCCTCGCGGGAAGGCTGTCCTACCTGTCGGGTGACTTCGCCGACGGCGAGACGTTCGAGCGCCTCGCTGCGGCGATCGGCGACGTCCGGACTCCGGTCTTCTACCTCGAGATCCCGCCGTTCCTCTTCGGCAACGTCATCAAGGGCCTCGCCGGCGCCGGCCTGACCGCGGGGGCGCGAGTGGTCGTCGAGAAGCCGTTCGGCCATGACCTCGAATCGGCGCGCGCGCTCAACGACGAGGTCCACCAATACCTCGACGAGTCGCAGCTGTACCGGATCGACCACTTCCTCGGGAAGATGGGCGTGGCGGAGGTCCTCTACCTGCGCTTCGCGAACGCGGCGCTCGAGCCGATCTGGAACCGCCACCACGTCGCCTCGGTGCAGATCACGATGGCCGAGGCCTTCGGCGTCGAGGACCGTGGGCACTTCTACGACCCGGTCGGCGCGTTGCGCGACGTCGTCGTCAACCACCTCATGCAGGTGGTCGGGGCCGCCACGATGGAGGTGCCGTCCGGCCGGGAGGCGGAGACGCTCAAGGACGCGCTCCACACCCTGTTCCGCGCGATCCCGCCGGCCGATCCGGCCCAATACGTCCGCGGCCAATACGACGGCTACCGCGACATCGATGGGGTCGCCGCAGACTCGACGACCGAGACCTACGCAGCGCTGCAGCTGAACATCGACAACTGGCGCTGGTCGGGCGTGCCGATCTTCATCCGCACCGGCAAGCACATGCCGATCACGCAGACCGAGCTGCGTCTGGTCTTCCAGCGCCCGCCGCGGATGGGCTTCCACATCGCGCGAGCACGCGAGCCCGAGCCGATGCAGCTCGTGGTGAAGCTCGACCCGGCGACGGGCGTCCGGCTGCTCGTCGAGGCCCAGCGGGGCGACTCCATCGACCCCGAGCAGATCAGCCTCGACATGGAGTTCGCCGACGAGGGCGGCGAGGGCCCGACCCCGTACGAGGTGCTGCTGTCGGCCGCGTTACGCGGCGACCAGACCCGCTTCACGCGGCAGGACGGCGTCGAGGAGACCTGGCGGATCATGCAGCCATTGCTCGACGCGCCGCCGCCGGTGAACCCATACGCGAAGGGTTCGTGGGGACCTGCGGAGGCGGACCGGCTCCTTGCCGGTGAGGGCCGCTGGCACGAGCCGTGGGTGGCCTCGTGAGTGCCGTCAACGAGGAAGCTCGAGGCCGCCCCGAGCGGCTGGAGGAGTTCAGCTGATGAGTGACTACGACGTGATCGTGATCGGATCCGGTGCCGGCGGAGGGACCCTGGTCCGGCGCCTCGCCCCGTCGGGCAAGCGCATCCTCCTGCTCGAACGCGGCGACTGGCTCCCGCGCGAGCCGCAGAACTGGCTCGCGCGGGACGTCTTCGTCGACAACCGCTACGTCTCCGAGGACACGTGGTACGACGGCAAGGGCAAGCCCTTCCAGCCCCAGGTGCACTACTGCGTCGGCGGCGCCACGAAGCTGTACGGCGCCGCCCTGTATCGCCTGCGCGCCGAGGACTTCGGCGAGCTGCGCCACCACGACGGCATCTCGCCGGCCTGGCCCATCTCCTACGACGAGATGGAGCCGTACTACACGAAGGCCGAGCAGCTCTACCACGTGCACGGCGCGCGCGGCGAGGACCCGACCGAGCCGCCCGCCAGCGCGCCGTACCCGTTCCCGGCGGTCAGCCACGAGCCGCGCATCCAGCAGCTGTCCGACGACCTCGCGGCGGCCGGGCACCGCCCGTTCCATGCGCCGTGCGGCGTCATGCTCGACGAGGCGAACATGCCGTACAGCGCGTGCGTGCGCTGCTCGACGTGCGACGGCTTCCCGTGCCTCGTGCACGCGAAGTCCGACGCGGAGGTGCTCGGCGTGCGCCCGGCGCTCGAGCACCCGAACGTCACGCTGATGACGAACGCCGAGGTCGTGCGGCTCGAGACCAACGACGCCGGCACCGCCGTCACCGGCGTCGTCGTCGACCACGACGGCGCGCGAGACACGCATACCGGCGACCTCGTCGTGGTGTCGTGCGGCGCGGCGAACAGCGCCAAGCTCCTGCTCGCGTCGGCCAGCGACGCCCATCCGCGCGGGCTGGCCAACGGGTCCGACCAGGTCGGGCGCAACTACATGTTCCACAACTGCGTCGCCGTGCTGGCGCTCTCCAGGGAGCCCAATCCCACGGTGTTCCAGAAGACGCTCGGCGTCAACGACTTCTACTTCGGCACCGACGACGTCGACTACCCGCTGGGCAACATCCAGATGGTCGGCAAGTCCCAGGCCGAGATGTACCGCGGCGAGAAGCCGCTGCAGACGAAGCTCGCGCCCGAGTGGACGCTCGAGAAGGTGGCGCGCCACGCCGTCGACTTCTGGCTCTCGGTCGAGGATCTCCCACTGCCCGAGAACCGCGTGACGCTGCGCGACGACGGCAACATCGCGCTGGCGTACGAGGCGACGAACGACGTGCCCAAGAAGCGGCTGCTGCACGAGCTCAAGCTGATGCTCAAGGACCTCGGGATGCAGCACGACCACCTGCTCCCGCGCCATGCCTACCTCAAGAACGACATCCCGGTCGCCGGCTGCGCGCATCAGGCCGGCACCTGCCGGTTCGGCGCGGACCCCGCCATGTCGGTCCTGAACACCGACTGCCGCGCGCACGAGGTCGACAACCTCTACGTCGTCGACACGAGCTTCTTCCCCAGCATCGGCGCGGTGAACCCGGCGCTGACCGCGATGGCCAACGCGGTGCGCGTCGGGGACCACCTGCTCGAGCGCATGGGCGCGCCGCGAACCGAAGTGGAGCACGCACATGTCGGCTGAGCACCATGTCGTCGTCGTCGGCGGGGGCTTCGCCGGGGTCGGCTGCGCCCGGCGCCTCGCGCCCCACGACGACGTGCGCGTCACGCTGATCGACCGCAACAACTACCACCAGTTCCAGCCGCTGCTCTACCAGGTCGCGACGTCGCAGCTGGCCTCCAGCGACATCGCGTACTCGCTGCGCAAGCTGTTCAACGACGATCTCAACGTCGACGTCAAGCTCGCGGAGGCCGCTTCGGTCGATCCGGCGACGCACACCGTCACGACCGCCGACGGCGACCACTTCGCCGGCGACGCGGTCGTCCTCGCGGCCGGATCGCAGCCGAACTTCTTCCGCACGGCCGGCGCCGACGAGCACGCCTTCCCGCTCTACTGCCTCGACCACGCCCAGCGGCTGCGCTCGCGCATCCTCGCCGTCTTCGAGGAGGCCGACCGCGATCCGTCGGTGCTCGACCAGGGCGCGCTGAACTTCGTCGTGATCGGCGGCGGGCCGACCGGCGTGGAGTTCGCGGGAGCCCTCGCGGACCTGATCCAGCAGACCATGGCCGCCGAGTACCACGAGCTCGCCGTGACGGCCGCGCAGATCCACATCGTCGACCTCGGCCACACGCTGCTCGGAGCGTTCTCCGACGAGGCGCACGACTACGTGGCGAAGGTCCTGGGCCGCAAGGGCGTGCAGCTGCATCTCGGCGTAGCGGTCACCGAGATCGGGCCCGGCCACGTCACGCTCGCCGACGGCACGATCATCAAGACGCGCTGCGTCGTCTGGGGCGGCGGCATCAAGGCGCCGGCGGTGGCCGGCGCGGCCGGCGTCGCGCAGGGCCGCGGAGGACGCATCGACGTGCTGCCCGACCTCACCGTCGACGGCGCGCCCGGCGTCTACGCGATCGGCGACGTCGCCAACATCCCCAGCCCCGACGGCATGACCCATCCGCAACTCGGCTCGGTGGCGTTGCAGAGCGGCGCGTGGGCGGCGGACAACCTCCTGGCCGACTTCAGCGACAAGCCGCGCAAGCCCTTCCACTACCACGACAAGGGCATCATGGCGATGATCGGCCGTGGCGCGGCGATCGCGGAGGTCGGGGCGCACCGCCACGAGCTGCACGGGACGATCGCGTTCTCGGCATGGCTCGGCGTCCATGCCATGCTCATGACCGGCGTGCGCAACCGGATCGACGCGTTCGTCTCCTGGGGCTGGGACTACTTCTCCAAGGAGCGGGGCCCGCAGGTGCTCGACCGCTCCGACGCCGCGCGCATCGACTGGGGCGAGGACACGGTGCCGGAGCCCGTCACCGCGGCGCCGTGACGCCACTCGCCGCCAGCACGGTCGACCTGGCGCGCGCACAGTTCGCGACCACCTCGATCTACCACTTCCTGTTCGTCCCCCTGACGCTCGGCCTGGCGCCGCTCGTCGCCATCATGCAGACGATCTGGTACCGCACCGGCGTCGACGCGTGGCTGCGGCTGACGCGCTTCTTCGGAACGCTGCTGCTCATCAACTTCGCCATCGGCGTGGCGACCGGACTGGTCCAGGAGTTCCAGTTCGGGATGAACTGGTCGGTGTACTCGAACTACGTCGGCGGCGTCTTCGGCGCGCCGCTGGCTATCGAGGGGCTCGCCGCGTTCTTCCTGGAGGCGACGTTCCTCGGGCTGTGGATCTTCGGCTGGGATCGGCTCTCGCCCCGCGTGCACCTGTCGACGATCTGGCTCGCCGCGCTGGGCACCTGGCTGTCGGCCTACTTCATCCTCGTCGCCAACTCGTGGATGCAGCATCCGGTCGGCTACAAGATCGTCGACGGCGAGGCGCAGCTCACCGACGTCTGGGCGCTGCTCTCCAACGAGTTCGCGCTGCGCGCGTACGTCCACGTGCTCCTCGCCGGCCTGATCTTCGGGTCGATCGTGGTGCTCGGCGTCAGCTGCTGGCACCTGCTGCGCGGCCGCAACGCCGACCTGTTCCGGCGGGCTGCGGCGCTTGCGCTGATCGTCGCGGTGCCGGCCTCGTTCCTGCAGCTGATCGTGGGCAACCGCTTCGGCGAGACCGTCACGAGCGCGCAGGGCATGAAGATCGCCGCGTCCGAGGCGCAGTGGAACACGTGCGACCCGTGCGGGTTCTCGCTGTTCCAGATAGGCGGGTTCTCCTCGCAGGACCCGAATCCGACCGTCTCGATCACGGTCCCGAGGCTCCTGTCGTACATGGCCACCGGCTCGTTCAGCGGCCAGGTCCAGGGCCTCAACCAGCTCCAGGCGCAGGAGCAGAAGCAGTTCGGCAAGGACAACTACATGCCGAACGTCGAGCTCATGTACTGGTCGATGCGGGCGATGGCGTATCTCGGCGTCCTGGTCTTCCTGATCGCTGCGATCGGGGCCTGGCTCTATCGCAAGCGGAGGCTCGAGAAGGCGCGCTGGTACCTGTGGACGGCGATCGTCGCAATGGCGTTCCCATACCTCGCGGCGACCTTTGGCTGGATCCTCACCGAGATGGGGCGCCAGCCGTGGATCGTGCAGGACCTGCTCAAGACCTCGCAGGCCAACTCGCCCAGCGTCAGCTCGACCACGATCGGCGTGAGCCTCGGGGTGTTCGTCGCGCTGTACCTCGCCCTCGGCGTCGTCGACTTCGTCCTCATGCGGCGCTACGCCCGCACCGATCCGCCGCCGCTGCGCGAGGAGGCCGCGCCGCCGGTGCCGGCGCCGAGCTATTGACATGGGCCTCGAGGACTTCTGGTTCGTCCTGATCGCGGTCCTCTGGGGCGGCTACTTCGTCCTTGAGGGCTTCGACTTCGGCGTGGGCATGCTGCTGAGCTTCCTGCCGCGCGGCGAGCGCGAGCGCAGCACGATGTTCGAGACCATCGGCCCGGTCTGGGACGGCAACGAGGTGTGGCTCGTCGTCGCGGGCGGCGCGACGTTCGCGGCGTTCCCCGCGTGGTACGCGACGATGTTCTCGGGCTTCTACCTGGCCCTGCTGCTCGTCCTCGTCCTGCTGATTGTCCGCGTCGTCTCGTTCGAATGGCGCGAGAAGAGCGAGAACCCGCGCTGGCGAGCGGTCTGGCAATGGGCGAACACGGTGGGAAGCGTGGGCGCCGCGTTCGTGTGGGGCGTCGCGCTGGCCAACCTCGTCCACGGCGTCCCGCTGAACAGCGATGGCGACTTCACCGGCGACTTCCTCGACCTCTTCAGCGCGTACACGGTGCTGGCGGGGATCGCGGTGGTCGCGCTCTTCGCGCTGCACGGTGCGACGTTCCTGACCCTGCGCACGAGCGGGGCGCTGTGCGAGCGTGCCGCCGCCACGGCGCGGCGGCTCTGCGTGCCGGTGGCGGTCGTGGTCGCGGCGCTCCTCGTCTGGACGGTCGCCGTCGCCGTGGACCGCAACGAGCGCGGCGTCATCGGCCCGGCCGTCCCCGCCGCGCTCGGGATCGTCGCGATCGTCGCCGCCGTCGTGTTCGTGCTCGCCCGCAGGAGCGGCTGGGCCTTCGTCATGACCGCCGTGGCGGCGCTGGCCTGCGTCGCGACGATCTTCACCGGCCTGTATCCGCGCGTGCTCGTCTCGCACCCGAGCTTCGACAACAGCCTGACGGTCTCCAACGCCGCGTCCGGGCACTACGCGCTCAGCGTGATCACCGTGGTGGCGGCGATCTTCACCCCTGTCGTGCTGATCTACCAGGGCTGGACGTACCACGTCTTCCGCGCTCGGTTGGGCGGCGAGGAAGCCTGACGCCCGATGCGCGCGCTCGACCCGCGCCTGGTCCGCCGCACGCGGTCCGTGCGGCCGCTGCTCGCGATCGACACGGCGCTCGGCGTCGCGACGGTCGCGGTGGTCCTCGTGCAGGCGACGCTGCTGGCCCGGATCGTGGCGCGCGCGTTCGACGGCGCACCGCTCGCCGCGCTGCGCTCAGAGCTCGTCGTGCTGGCGCTCGCGTTCGCGTTCCGCGGTGCGCTGGCGTGGGCGATGGAGGTCGCCGGGCGGCGGGCCGCCGCGAGCGTGCTCTCGGAGCTGCGCCTGGCCTTGGTGGAGCGCCGCCTGTCCACCCAGCCGACCGCCGGCGACGGCACCGAGGCGGGCGAGATCGCCGCGGCGGCGGTCCACGGGTTGCCGGCGCTCGAGGCCTACTTCGCCCGCTACCTGCCCCAGCTCGTGCTGGCCTGCACGGCTCCCCTGGCGGTCGTCGCGTGGGTCGCCGTCATCGACCTCGACTCGGCACTGGTGATGATGCTCACGCTGCCGCTCGTGCCGGTGTTCATGTGGCTCATCGGCCGCGCCACCGAGCAGCGCACGAGCGAGCGCTGGCACGCGCTGCGCAGCCTCTCGACGGACTTCCTCGACGTCGTCCGCGGCCTGCCGACGCTGCGGGCGTTCAACCGCGGCCAGGCCCAGGCACCGCGGCTGGCGGACGTCGGCGAGCGCTACCGCCGCGCGACCATGGGCACGCTGCGCATCAGCTTCCTGTCGGGCTCGGTCCTCGAGCTTGCCGCGACGCTCGGCGTGGCGCTCGTGGCGGTCACCGTGGGCGTTCGGCTGACCGCCGGCGCGCTCGGGCTGCAACCGGCGCTCACGGTGCTCGTGCTCGCACCGGAGCTCTACCTGCCGCTGCGCCGGCTCGGCGCCGAGTACCACGCGAGCGCCGACGGGCTCGCGGTCGCCGAGCGGATGCTCACCCTGCTCGACGCGCCGGCCGCCGCGGTCGCGGGGGGCCGGCGGGAGCCACCGAGCCCGGCTGTGTTCCCCGTTCGCTTCGAGGGCGTGTCGTTCTCGTACCCGGCGCGCCCGGGCTTCGTGCTGCGCGCGTTCGACCTGGAGCTCGCGCCGGGCGAGACGGTCGCAGTCGTCGGCGAGAGCGGCGCAGGGAAGAGCACGGCGGCGGCGCTGCTGCTCGGCCTGATCGCACCGGCGGCGGGCCGCGTGAGCGTCGGCGGCGTCGACCTCGCCGCGTGCGACATGGCCGCGTGGCATCGCGCGGTCGCGTGGGTGCCGCAGCGTCCGGCGCTGCTGCGGGCGACGGTGGCGGACAACATCCGCCTCGGCGCGGCGTCGGCGTCCGACGACGAGGTGCGCGAGGCGGCCGTGCTCGCCGGTGCCGACCGCTTCGTGCACGCGCTTCCCGCCGGTTACGACACGATCGTGGGCGATGGTGGACGCGCGCTGTCGCCGGGTGAGCGGCGCCGCATCGCGCTGGCGCGCGCGTTCGTGCGTCACGCGCCGCTGGTCATCCTCGACGAGCCGACGGCCGACCTCGATCCGGCGAGCGTCGAGCTCGTCGCTCGCGCGGTGCGGCGGCTGGCGGCTGACCGCACGGTGCTCCTGATCGCGCACCGCGCCGAGCTGGTGGCGCGGGCCGATCGCGTCGTCCGGATCGAAGCCGGCGCGACGGTCGCCGAGCCCGCGAGGCAGGCCGCATGACCGCGACGCTGCGACGGCTCCTCGCGCTCGCCGGCGCGTCGCGCGCGCGCGTGACGCTGGCGGTCGTCCTGGGAGCGCTGACCGTCGCTTTCGGGGCCGGGCTCATGGCGACGGCCGGCTACCTCATCTCGCGCGCGGCCGAGCGCCCGGCGATCCTTTCGCTCACGGTGGCGATCGTCGGCGTGCGCTTCTTCGGCCTCGCGCGGCCGATCGCGCGGTACTGCGAGCGCCTGGCCTCGCACGATCTGGCGCTGCGCGTGCTCGCGCGGGTTCGCGTCCGCGTGTATCGGCGGATCGAGCCGCTGGCGCCCGCACAGCTCGAGGGCTACCGGCACGGGGACCTGCTCGCGCGCATGGTCGCCGACGTCGACGCGCTGCAGGGCCTGCACCTGCGCGCAGTCGGGCCGCCGCTCGTCGCGCTGCTGGCCGGCGCGCTGACCGTCGGGGCCGCGGCCGCCTTCCTGCCGGCCGCCGGCCTCGTCCTCGCGGTGGGGCTGATCGCCGGGGGCGTGGCGGTGCCGGCCCTCGCCGGCGCACTGGGCCGGCGCGGCGGCGGGCGACAGGCCGCCGCGCGTGGCGAGCTGTCCGCCGAGCTCGTCGAGCTGCTCACGGCCGCGCCCGAGCTCGTCGTCAGCGGCGCCGGCGAGGCCGCGCTGGCGCGCGTGCGCGCAGCCGACGGAGCGCTGGTGCGCCTCGGCCACCGCGACGCGCTGGTCGGCGGGGCGGCCGACGGCCTCGGGCTCGCCGTCACCGGCGCGACGGTCGCAGCGGTGCTCGCGGTGGCTGCGCAGGCGTCGGCCGCCGGAAGCCTCGATCGGGTGCTGATCGCGATGCTGGCCTTGCTGGCGCTCGCCGCCTTCGAGGCGGTGCAGCCGCTGGCGGCGGCCGCGCGCGAGCTGTCGGCGACCGTCGCCGCCGGCACGCGAATCCTCGAGCTGATCGACCGCCGGCCCGCGGTCGTCGATCCCGACGACCCCGCGCCCGCGCCGCGGGAGCCCTTCACCGTCGCGCTCGAGGGCGTCAGCGCCCGCTATGCGCCGGGCGAGCAGCTCGCGCTCGACGGCGTCAGCCTGCGTCTCGAGCCAGGGCGGCGGATCGCGCTCGTCGGGGCCAGCGGCGCCGGGAAGTCGACGGTGGTCAACCTGCTGCTGCGCTTCCTCGACCCCGAGGCCGGGCGGGTGATGCTCGCCGGCCGCGACCTGCGCGAGTACCGCCAGGAGGACGTGCGGTGCGCGATCGCCGTCGCCGGCCAGGACTCGCATCTGTTCTCGGCGAGCATCCGCGAGAACGTGCGCCTCGCGCGGCCCGGCGCGGGCGACGCCGACATCGAGGAGGCGCTGCGCCGCGCGCGCATCTGGGCGTGGGTCGAGCGGCTACCGGACGGCTGGGACACGCAGGTCGGGGAGGACGGGCGTGAGCTGTCGGGCGGGCAGCGCCAGCGGATCGCGCTCGCGCGGGCGCTGGTCGCCGGCGCCCCCGTGCTCGTGCTCGACGAGCCGACCGCGCACCTCGATCCGTACACGGCCGCCGCGCTCATCGAGGACGTCTTCGCGGCCGCCGGCGAGCGCTCGGTCCTCCTGATCACCCACCGCGGCGAGGGCCTCGACCTCGTCGACGAGGTCGTGACGCTCACGTAGCTGCGCCGCGCTCGTCGCACGGTGGCGGCGTAGCGTCGCCGACGATGCGGCGTTCCTGCTCGAGGATCCGCAGCGTGCGTTCCATGGCCGTCGGCTGAAGGCTGCCGAGGCCGGGCCGGTAGGGGTTGTTGAGGAAGCCGATCACGAGGAGGGTCGCGGCCATGACCGCGACGACCGTGCCGATCAGCGTGGCCTGGACGATCGCCCGCTCGCCGCTGTCGGCGAAGAACAGCATGAAGCCGACGATCAGCGCGGCGATCACGAACAGGACGAGCCAGAGCGGCGTGGGGATGACGCCGGCGGCGCCGTGGATCCTCGCGCTGCGAGCGGTTTCGCGGTCGAGGCGCTGGTCGAGCCACTTCGAGTAGGCGGCCTGCTGGGCGGCGGTTCGCGGCTCGACGCCCCGCAGCGTGCGAAACAGCGCGACGCCCCATGGGTTCATGGCGTCGGTCTGGGTCCCGTCCCGCATCCGCGGCCACTCCTGATGCACGACCGAGCGGCCGTAGCAGATGAGCTCCGAGGCGAGGCGGCGCCCGGCGGCTGGTGGAAGCAGGTGCGCCACCTCGTACTGCTCCGCGAGGGTGATCGCCTCGGTCTCCGCGCCGCTGCGGGAATCGTCGTAGCTGGTGAAGGCGAGCACGACGACGAGACCGAGCAGGACCGCAAAGCCGGTGGCCAGGACGCCGAAGACGCCCGCGGCACGGTCGCCGTCGTTGAAGTAGCTGCCTTCCGGGGCGCGCCGGCGGACGAGCAGGAGGGCGGTGATCGCGAGCGCGGCCGAGCCGGCGACGACGAGGAGCGCCACGAAGACGTTCATCCCAGCGCGCGGTGTCGGAGCGCCACCCGACGATGATCGGTGGCCGGCGCGTCGGGATCATCACCTCTTTGGGAGGACGCCGCGCGCCCGCCGGTCCTCGACACTCGGCCCGTGAGTCACGGTGGGCACGCACCGCACGCACTGACGGAGCCTCCGCAGCAGCGGTCGGCACGGCCTGCGCGCGCGGAGCGCCGGCTCGAGCTTGCCGCCGTGCTCCTGCTCGCACTCACGACGCTGGCTACGGCATGGTGCGGCTATCAGGCGACCCGCTGGTCCGGCGAGCAGTCTCAGCATTTCGCGCGCGCGTCGGCCACCCGCATCAAGGCCCAGCAGGCAGGCACGCGAGCAGGGCAGCTGCGGATCGACGACCTCCTGTACTTCAACGGCTGGCTCGACGCACGCCTGACCGGGGACAGGCGGCTGGAGGCGATCTACCGCCGCCGGTTCCGCCCCGAGTTCGTGCCCGCCTTCCGCGCCTGGCTCGCCCAACGGCCCTTCACGAGCCCGCGGGCGATCCCGGGGCCCCTCTACGTGCCGCAGTACCGGTCGGCCGATCTCGTGCGCAGCGCGAGGCTCGACGCCGCTGCCGACGAGCTCTACGAGCAGGGGACGCAGGCCAAGACCAACGACGACCGCTACGTCCTCGCGACGGTGTTCTTCGCCGCCGTGCTGTTCTTCGCGGGCATCTCGCTGCGCCTTGACTGGTGGCCGCTGCGAGTCGCGATCCTCGGCATGGCGCTCGCGCTGCTGGTCGGAGGCACCGTCTTCGTCCTCACCTTGCCCGTGGCGTAGTCGTGGCCGGTGCAGGCATCGGGGTGAGCCTCGCGGTGACGACGTAGGCCACGACGACCGCGACGATCACGAGGGGCATGGCGGCCAGACCGTCGTCCGCGAGCAGCAGCGTGGCCAGCAGCGTCGAGGTGAGCGGGAGCGTCAGCATGACGGTGCACATCGCGCCGATGCCCATCGCGACCGCCGGTACGAGCGACAGGCCGGGGAGATCCGACGCCGCGATGCCGGCCGCCGCCCCGATGAACAAGGCCGGGAAGACCGGTCCGCCGCGGAAGCTGCTGAGGGAGACCCCGTACGCGAGCCCCTTGCAGACGATCAGCAGCACAACCGTGCCGACGGACCAGCCGACCGTCTGGCTGACCAGCGTGCCCATCGCGTCCTGTCCGGAGAACAGGACCAGGCTGGAGCTCTTCCCGGTCGCCTCTCCGAATCCGATGGCCAGGCCCGCGATGACGAGGCCGAGTACCGGCATGAGCACCACCATGCGCCGCTCGACGTGCGGCCGGACCGCCAGCGCCAGCAGTTGAATCCCGCGGCCCAGGAACGGCGCCACCAGTCCGAAGACGATGGCCCAGCCGAACATGGCGCCGGTCGGACGATCGAACGGTGGCAGGCCGGGGATCGCGAGCGAGAACGTCCCGTACCCGGTCAGCGAATCGAGGCCGATGAAGATGAGGGTGCCGATGCCGGCGGCCAGCAGACCCGGCACCAGGACGATCCCGAGCATGGGTCCCCCGAGCCCGGAGGCCTCGAGCAACAGGAATGCGCCCAGCAGCGGAGACCCCAGCAGCGTGCTGACCGCGGCGAAGCTGCCGGCGGCCGCGATCACGGCCTGCGCCGTCTGCGGGGCATCGCGGGCGGCGAGGCGTACCGCCAGAACGCCCAGCCCGCTGCCCAGGGCGATCAGCGGAGCCTCGGGACCGAGCACCACACCGAACGCGAGCGTGGCGAGCGCCGCCAGGAACACGCCGGGCAGCTCGATCGGCGGGAGCGCCCCGGAAGGCTTGAACCCGTCCGCGGGCGAGTGGCCGCCGGTCCCGGGGAGGTAGCGAATCGAGAGCGCAACGAGCAGACCGGCGATCGCCAGCAGCGGAAGCGGCCACCACGTCGGCGCCGAATCGAATCCGACGTCCTTCGGAAGATCGGTGAAGAACAGGGTCTGGAGCGCGGAGACCAGCTCGAGGAACCAATATGCGGCCGCCGACACCGGGGCGCCGAGCAGCGCCGCCAGGAACAGGAGCTTTAGGTAGCTGCGAGTCCTCAGCAGCGCGAGCGGATCGGGGGACGCTGCGGGCGAGGCAGGAGGCTGGATGGGTCGAGCCTACGGAAGACCCGCCGGCGCGTTGTCACCCGAAACGCATGATGCGGCCACCCCAGCGGGCGAGGATCGTGGGCTGCGATGACGTCCTTCTGGCCGGTCCGCAGCGTGTGCGCCGGCGCCGCCGGGACGGCGGCGCTGACGCTCGCCTACGCTGCCGAGCGCCGCTGGCGGCGCCGCCGGACGCCGCTCGACTACGACGACTCGCTCGTCCCCGGGCAGATCGTGGCCAGCGTGATGCACCTGCCCCACGTGACCGCCCGCGACGAGCGCGACCTCGGGTTGCTGTTGCGCTGGAGCTACGGCTCGGCGTTCGGGCTGCTGCACGGCGCGCTGCACCGCAAGCTGCCCGAACCGTGGGCCAGCGCGGCGTTCGGTGGCACGTTGATGAGCGCCACGCTGTCGCTCTTCCCGCTCCTCGGACACACGCCCGTGCCGTGGCGCTGGCCGGCCGACGTCATGGCGACGAGCGTGGGTACGCACGTCGCCTACGTGGCTGCCGTAGCCGCCACAGACGACCGCATCCGCCGCCGCAACCGCTGAGCGGCCGCGACCGGGCGTCAGACCAGGAACTGGTCTGACGGGCGTCAGACCAGTTCGAGGAAGACCATCTCGGTCGCGTCCGACCGGCGCGGACCGAGCTTGAGGATGCGCGTGTAGCCACCGGGCCGCTCCGCGTAGCGCGGCGCGACCTCCTCGAAGAGCTTGTGCACGGCGAACTTGTCCTGCCCCAGCGCGCTGAGCGCCTGGCGGCGGGCGTGCAGGTCGCCGCGCTTGGCGAGCGTGATGAGCTGCTCGACCTCGGGCTTGACCGCCTTGGCCTTGGCCTCGGTGGTCTTGATGCGCTCGTGCTCGATGACCTCCTTGCAGAGGTTGGCCAGCAGCGCCTTGCGGTGCGAGGCGCTGCGGCTGAGCTTGTGGCGCGTCTTCTGGTGGCGCATCGGGTCCTAATCCTCGCGCAGATTCAATCCGCGCGCGTGCAGGGTCTCGATGACCTCGTCGATCGACTTCTTGCCGAAGTTCGGGATCGCGTTGAGCTCGCCCTCGGACTTCGAGATGAGGTCGCCCACGGTCTGGATGCCCGCGCGCTTGAGGCAGTTGTACGAGCGCACCCCGAGCTCGAGCTCCTCGATGAGGATGTCGTGCATCGGGCCGGCCGGGCCACCGCCGCCGTTCAGCGCGCCCGCGCCGTCGCCCTCGAGCTGGCCGGCCGGGCCGGCGCGCAGCTCCTCGATGCGGTCGGCGTCGGTGAAGATCGCCAGCTGCGAGATGAGGATCTCGGCGGCCTCGCGCAGCGCGGCCTGCGGATCGATCGACCCGTCGGTCTCGATGTCGAGCGTGAGCTTGTCGTAGTCGGTGCGCTGCCCGACGCGCGCCTGCTCGACGGCGTAGGCGACGCGCCGCACCGGCGAGAAGATCGAGTCGATCGGGATGACGCCGATCGGCTGGTCGGGCGACTTGTTCTCCTCGGCCGGCCGGTAGCCGCGGCCGCGGCCGATGGTGAGGTACAGCTCGAGCTTGGTCTTCTTCTCGAGCGTGGCGATGTGGACGTCGGGGTTGAGGATCTCCACACCGGCGGGCAGGTCGATGTCCTGCGCGGTGATCTCGCCCGGGCCGGTGACCACGAGCGGCGCCTCGACCTCGGTCGCATCGGAGTGCATGCGGCACACGATGCCCTTGAGGTTGAGAACGATGTCGGTGACGTCCTCGGTGACGCCCTTGATGGTGGAGAACTCGTGGGCAACGCCCTCGATGCGCACGCTCGTCACCGCCGCGCCGGCGAGCGAGCTGAGCAGCACGCGGCGCAGCGAGTTGCCGAACGTGTAGCCGAAGCCCCGGTCCAGCGGCTCGATGGCAAACGAGCCGCGGTTCTCCTCCACGTGTTCGGAGGTGATGCGGGGGATCTGGAAGTCGAGCATCGGAGAGGTCCTGACTGTCGTTTCATCTGCGCCGCGCGACGTCGAGAGAGCGGGCGGCGCGTTCGGAGTGTGTTCTTACTTCGAGTACAGCTCGACGATGAGCTGTTCCTGCACCGGCGTCGTGATCTCACGACGGTCCGGCTTGCGCAGCACCTTGGCGGTGAGCGCGTCATGGTCGGCCTGCAGCCAGGCGGGAACCTGGGCGGTGAGCTCCGTCGCGTCGCGGATGACCGCGTCGGCGCCGGTGCCCGCCTTCACGGCGATGATGTCGCCGTCGCGGACCTGATAGCTGGGGATGTCCACCCGGCGGCCGTTGATGGTCCAGTGGCCGTGGCGGATGAGCTGGCGTGCCTGGCGGCGCGAGGCGGCGAAGCCCAGGCGCACGAGCACGTTGTCGAAGCGGCGCTCGAGCAGCGCGAGCAGGTTCTCGCCCGTGATGCCCTCCTGGCGGGAGGCGCGGTCGTAGTAGCGCGCGAACTGCTTCTCGAGCACGCCGTAGTAGCGCTTGGCCTTCTGCTTCTCGCGCAGCTGCACGCGGTACTCCGACTGCTTCTGGCGGCCGCGGCCGTGATCGCCCGGCGGGTAGGAGCGGCGCTCGACGCCGCACTTGTCGGTGAGGCAGCGCTCGCCCTTGAGGAAGAGCTTCTGCCCCTCGCGGCGGCACTGCTTGCACTGGGCACCGTGGTCTCTTGCCATCTCGTCCTACCTCAGACGCGGCGCCGCTTGCGGGGGCGGCAGCCGTTGTGGGCCTGCGGGGTGACGTCCTTGACGCCCGTGACCTCCAGGCCGGCGGCCTGCAGGGAGCGGATCGCGGTCTCGCGACCGGAGCCCGGGCCCTTGACGAAGACCTCGACCTTCTGCAGCCCCTGCTCGATGCCCTTGCGGGCAGCGGCGTCGGCGGTGACCTGCGCGGCGAAGGGCGTCGACTTGCGGGAGCCCTTGAAGCCGGCGCCGCCGGCGGACTCCCACGCGATCACGTTGCCCTCGCGGTCGGTGAGGGAGACGATCGTGTTGTTGAAGCTGGTCTTGATGTGAGCCTGGCCGATGGGGATGTTCTTCTTCGGCCGGCGGCGGCCACTGCGGGGGCGCTTGGGAGCGGGCATTCAGTCCTTTACTTCTTCGTGGCCTTCTTCTTGCCCGCGACCTGCATGCGCTTGGGACCCTTGCGCGTGCGAGCGTTCGTCTTCGTGTTCTGGCCGCGAACGGGCAGGCCGCGGCGGTGGCGCAGGCCCCGGTAGCAGCCGATCTCCATCAGGCGCTTGATGTTCTGGGAGCGCTCGCGGCGCAGGTCACCCTCGACCGTGATATCGCGGTCGATCAGGTCGCGCAGCTTGGTGACCTCGTCGTCGGTGAGCTCGCGCACGTAGGTGTCGGGCGAGATGCCGGCCTCGGCGAGCAGCTTGTTGGCCGTCGACCGACCGATGCCGTAGATGTAGGTGAGACCGACCTCGACGCGCTTGTTGAGGGGGATGTTGATCCCAGAGATGCGTGCCATCTGCGAACTACCCCTGACGCTGCTTGTGACGCGGGTTCTGGCAGATCACGAGGACCGCGCCGTGGCGGCGGATGATCTTGCACTTCTCGCACATCGGCTTGACCGACGGTCGTACCTTCATGATCCCTTTCGGCTCGGTGACCCGCGAACCAGCTCTGGCTGCCGTGGAGGCCGCCGCTACCGGTCGCGGACGCGCGCGCACGCCGGGGGCGCTTGCGCGGAGACACTCAAAGATAGCAAAGGCCCCGCTGCCGCCTCGCGCTGGCGCATAGGCTATCCCGCGACATGGGCGAGCACGACGACCTCCTGCGCCGCCACCAGCCCGGCCTGCGCTACGACTCGATGGAGCAGTACTTCTGCGACAGCCCCGCCGAGTGGACCGACAACCCCGGCAACGAGCTGCGCCGCGCCGACGGGCCGCACGGGCCGGGCGACGTGCTCGCCAGCGGATCGAAGCTGAACCTCGCCTTCCTGGGCGCCACGCACTACGCGGACGGCACCGAGGTGCGCAACGACGATCGCATCGGCGATCCCAAGCGCAACTACCGCGAGCAGTACGTCGCGCTGCGCGCCAAGCGCGCGGACCTGCGCAACCGCATGTACGGCCACGCGGTCGAGTCCAACGGCCGCCTGTGGCTGCAGTACTGGTTCTTCTACTTCTACAACGACTACAACCTCGCGCTGGGCATCGGCCTGCACGAGGGCGACTGGGAGATGGTCCAGCTGCGCATCCACGACGGCGCGCCCGACCTCGCCCTCTACGCCCAGCACCGCCAGGCCGAGCAGCGCGCGTGGGCGCAGGTCCAGAAGGTGCCCGGCGACGCCAACCGCCCGATGGTCTACGTCGCCCGCGGCTCGCACGCCTCCTACTTCGAGCCCGGCTTCCACGAGACCGAGGCCTGGTACGACCTCGCCGACGGCAAGCGCAACTCGCCGCGCTGCGCGCTGGAGATCGTCGACGACGCCGCGCCGGCGTGGATCGCCTGGCCGGGGGTCTGGGGCGACACGCCCGCCCGCGTCGGCGGCATCGACCAGCCGAGCCCGCGCGGACCCTCCGCTCACGGCCAGTGGACCCACCCCGACAGCATCCTGGCCACCGCCTGGCAGCCCACGCGCAAGGACGCGATCACGCCGCCCGCGGTGGGCATCGCGCGCGACCAGGGGGGCCTGCGCATCGACTTCGACTTCTCGCGCCAGGAAGGCCCGCCCGCGACCGCCCTGCAGGTCACGGTCAACTCGCGCGACGAGCCCGGCGTCCCGCCGCGCACCTACACCTTCGGCGTGATCGAGACCCGCCGTGGCACGCTCAACACGACGATCCCGCTGGACCCGGCCAAGCACTACGACATCTACACGAGCACGACCGCGGGCACGCCGCCGATCCCATCGGCGTCCGTCCTGACCGAGATCAACCCGGCGGGCGCGGTCGCGCGCGTGCCGATCGCCGAGAAGGCCCTGGCCGCGTTCGGCCGGCTCGTCGCCCGCGTGCGCGGGCAGTTGCGGCGCTGAGCGGCGGTATCAGGGACCGGCCGTGCGCGGTCTGTCCTCGTATGGCCACGGACTTGCGCCCACTGCCCGACCCCGATCCTCCCGACCACGAAATCCTCGTGCGGCAGCCCGCCGAGGAGCCCGAGGCGCGCGACACCAGCCCGGTCGCACTCGCACTGGAGCTGGGCTGGCGGCTCGCCTCGCTCTATGCGGACCTCGACCATCCGCTGCCCGCGTTCGGCGAGGTCAAAGCCGTCCGCGCCTGCCTGCCCGCCGTGGAGAAGATGCCGAGGGGCGATCGGCTCGAGGTCCAGGTCCGGGCGGCCGCGAGCCTCGCCTTCCACTTGAAGGCCGGCACGCATGGCGATGCGCTCCTCGCCCTCGCGAGGGACGTCCATGCCACGCGCGGATCGCGGGGCGAGGCGCGCGCGGTCCGTGCGCGCCTGCGCGACTGCCACAACGACCTCGTCAAGGAGCTGTGGTTCAAGCACGAGGCGCAGGGCAAGGCCTACGAGCTCGGCACGTCGATCTTCGACAGCTGGAATCGCGTGCGCCTGGCCTACAGGGCGGGACCGGCGCACGCGCGCGACGAATGGCGGGCCGTCTTCGGCAGCCGCCGGGTCAAGCGCATCAAGGCACTGCTCAACGAGCTGCAGACCCAGCTGCCGCACCCCGCCGTGACCGTGGTCAAGGCCCACCTCGACTTCTGACGCGACGCGGTCAGGCTGCACGTCGAGGACGGGAAGGCCGTGCCGCCGAAGGCGTGCACCGAGCTCGTGCGCAAGCAGACGCTCGTCTGGCGACAGCCGCTGACGGAGGCCAAGCGGCCCGAGGCGTTCCTCAAGGACAAGCACCGCAGCGACGTCCAGCGCGAGTTCAAGCACCTGGTGTGGAGCAGCGTCCTGCGTCCGCTGCCGATCCTCGCCGGGCTGGCTGCGATCGCGGCGATCGCGGCGCTGGTGTCCGGCGTCGTCCACGCCGCGTCGACCGCCCAGAGCGTCATCGCCCTGCTGGGGGCCGTCGGCCTCTCCCAGGCGTCGCTCGCCGTCGTCGCGCGCGACCGCCTCCGCGATTGGACCGAGCTGCTGTGGCAGCGCGCGCTCGCCAACGTGATCTTCGAGGCCACGCTCCTGGCCGACGAGGCGTTCGGTTTTCGGCAGATGACGGTGTCATCCTCGCTGGCCGGAGCGCGCTGCCGGCTGACGGGCCGGCAGCGCGCGAGGCTCCCGACCCGTCCGACGCCGAAGCTCTGACGACCGCCGGGCTCAGGCCCGCGCCTCCAGGACCAGGTTGAAGGGCGTCTCGGCCGCCCGCCGCCAGTGGCCGAAGCCGGCCTGCGCGAACACCTCGGCCAGGCGCGCCTCGCCGGCCTGGGCGCCGAGCGCGTGGCCGCCGTCCTCCGAGATCGCGTGGGCGCAGCACAGCGTCGTCGACGCCGAGTAGTACAGCCGGCCGATCGGGCCGACGTTCTCCTCCACGGCATCGGCCGCGTAGGGCTCGACGAGCATCACGGTGCCGCCCTCGGCGAGCGCGGCGCGCGCGTGCGCCGCGGCCCCGACCGGATCGCCCATGTCGTGCAGGCAGTCGAAGAAGCAGATCAGGTCGAAGCCGCGCTGCGCGTAGTCGGTGGCGGTCGCTGTGGCGAACGTGACCCGGTCCGCCACGCCGGCCGCGACGGCGTTCTCGCGCGCCGCGGCGATCGACGCCTCGTGCGTGTCGAAGCCGTGGAAGGTCGAGTTGGGGAAGGCCTGGGCCATGAGCACGGTCGAGTGCCCGTGCCCGCAGCCGACGTCGGCGACCTTGGCGCCCGCCTGCAGGCGCTCGATGACGCCGTCGAGGGCCGGCAGCCACTGCGGCACCAGCGTCGCGGCGTAGGCGTTGCGGTAGAAGGCGCCCACGCCGCAGAACAGGCGCTCGTGGTGGGCGCCCCACGGCACGCCCTCGCCCGTCCGGAACGCCCGGATCGCCTGCTCCTCGTCGTGCCACATCGAGGCGGGGACGTTGAACGCCGGGGTCAGGAGGGTCGCGCTCTGCCGATCGGCGAGGACGGCCGCGTGCTCGGGCGGCAGCTCGTAGGTCGCCGCCTCGGCGTCGTACTCGAGGTAGCCGGCCGCGACCTGGCTGTTGAGCCACTCGCGCACGTAGCGCTCGGCGCACCCCGCCCGCTCGGCGACGTCGGCGGAGCTCAGCGGCCCGGCGTCGTTCAGGCAGTCGTAGAGGCCGAGTTTGTCGCCCAGGCTGACCATCACGCCGCCGTAGCACGCGGCCAGGTCGCCGAACGCCTGGGCCATGAACGCTTCGAGCTTCGCTTCGTCGAGCTGTGCTGTGTGGGACATCGGAAGGCTCCTTCAGGTTGTAGGATCTGGTGCCCTGAGGGTCGCTTCGCATCCGCGCTCGCGCGAGGGTGATTCGGTCCATGACCGGTCCGTTCGGGCCACATTGAGCCGCAACGCGCCCGTCCGCGTCAGCATCGTGGCCACGCCCGACGCGATGGTCTCGCCGGTGAGCGGGCTGTTCGAGACCCTGATGGCGGTCGGCCCGATGGTGGTCGCGGAGGAGGGCGCGCCGTCGGACACCGCTCCGTTCGCCGTCGAGATCGTCGGCCCCTCGGCCGGCCCGATGCCCAGCGCAAGCGGGCTGCCGATCACCGCGCACCGGTCGGTCGAGGAGGTCGCGCAGACCGACGTCGTGATCGTGCCCTCGCTGGAGATGCACGGCAAGGGCGACTGGATCCCCGGCCGCTATCCGCGGATCGTCGCCTGGATCCGGACCATGCACGCCGGCGGCGCCACGATCTGCTCGGCCTGCTCGGGCTCGATGCTGACCGCCGAGACGGGCCTGCTCGACGGGCACGAGGCGACCGCGCACTGGGTCTCCGAGGCCGCGCTGCGCCGGCGCCACCCGGCGGTCCGGCTGCGCCTCGACGAGGCGCTCGTCGTCTCGGGCGACGGCGGTCGCCTGGTCACCTCCGGCGCGTCGACCGCCTGGCACGACCTCGTCCTGTACCTCGTCGCCCGCTACGTCGGGCCGGCGACCGCGGCCGCGCTCGCCCGCTTCCAGCTCCTGCAGTGGCACCGCGACGGCCAAGCCGCCTTCCATGTCTTCGATCCGCCGATGGACCACGGCGACGCCGCGATCGCCGCGGCGCAGCGCTGGATCGCCGACAACCTCGCGGTCGCCAGCCCGGTGGAGCAGATGGTCGAGCAGTCGGGCCTGACCGCGCGGACGTTCAAGCGGCGCTTCACCGCCGCCACCGGCGAGACGCCGATCGCCTACGTCCAGCGCACCCGCGTCGAGCGCGCCAAGCGCCGCCTCGAGCAGACGACGGACTCCATCGAGGAGATCAGCTGGGCCGCGGGCTACGAGGACCCCGCCTCGTTCCGCCGGCTCTTCAAGCGCCTGACCGGCCTGACGGCCGGCGAGTACCGCCGCCGCTTCCGACTGCCGGTCGGCCAGCCCGAGGTCAGGAGCCGTTCTCGACGTGCCACGGCGTGAGGATCCGTGGCCCGGCGGCGGTGATGGCGACCGTGAACTCGAAATGCGCGGCCAGTGAGCCGTCCTGGGAGAAGATCGCCCAGCCGTCGTCGCCCATGCGCACCGCGTGGCGCCCGGCGTTGACCATCGGCTCGACCGCCAGGACCATGCCCTCCTCGAGCAGCGGGCCGCGGCCGGGATCGCCGTAGTTGGGGATCTGCGGGTCCTCGTGCATCGAGCGCCCGATGCCGTGGCCGACCAGCGAGCGCACGACGCTCAGGCCGTCGCCCTCGACCCGCGCCTGGACGGCGTGCGAGACGTCGCCCAGCCGGTTGCCCGCGACGCACTGCTCGACCGCGTCGAACAGCGAGGCCTTCGTGGTGTCCAGGAGCTTGTGGGCCACCGGCGTGACCGGGCCGACCGCGAAGGTGCGCGCCGCATCGGCCACCCAGCCGTCCAGCACCACGCCGACGTCGATCGAGATGATGTCGCCGCGCTCGAGCCGGTACGGGCCGGGGATGCCGTGCACGACCATCGAGTTGGGCGAGGCGCAGATCGAGCCCGGGAAGCCCCGGTAGCCCTTGAACGCCGGCTCAGCGCCCTGCGAGCGGATGAACTTCTCGGCGGCGTCGTCGAGGTCGGCTGTCGTGACGCCCTCGCGCACCTTGCCCTCCAGCAGGCGCAGGGTGCGGACGAGGATCGCACCGGCCGCCGCCATGCGGTCGATCTCCTCGGGGGACTTCTTGATGATCACAGCTCGTCTTCTAGACGCAGCGTGGCGATCGTGGCCCGGATGTGGTCGTGGACCTCGGTCGGACTGCGCGTTCCGTCAAAGCGCCGCAAGAGGCCGCGTTCCTCGTAGTACTCGACGAGCGGCTCGGTCTGGGCGTGGAAGACCTTGAGGCGCTTGCGGACGGTCGCCTCGCGGTCGTCGTCGCGCTGGACGAGCCGCGACCCATCCTGGTCGCAGACCTCGTCGTGCTTCGGCGGGTCGGTGTAGACGTTGTAGACGTGCTCCGCCTTGACGCAGATCCGCCGGCCGGAGAGGCGGCGGACCACCTCGTCGTCGGGGGCCTCGATGCATAGGACGGCGGTGAGCCGACGGTCCAGCCCGGCGAGCGCCTCCTCGAGGGCCTCGGCCTGGCCGACGCTGCGCGGGAAGCCGTCGAGCAGGAAGCCGTCCTGCGCGGACTCGCCCTCGACCTCCTCGAGGATCACCCCGATGATGACCTCGTCGGGCACGAGGTCGCCGTTGTCCATGTACTCCTTGGCCTTGCGGCCCAGGTCGGTGCCCTCCTTGACCGCCTTGCGCAGGATGTCGCCGGTGGCGATGTAGGCCAGATCGAAGTCCTCGCGCAGGCGCTCGGCCTGCGTGCCCTTCCCCGCACCGGGGGGGCCCAGAAAGATGAGGTTGAGCTCGGACACGGTCGAGACGGGCGAGTTCGTGTGGACTTCCGAACGGCGCAGGAAGCGTGAGCCGGGCATCGGAAGGCGGGAACCCTACTTCAAGAAGCCCTCGTAGTTGCGCATCATCAGCTGCGCCTCCAACTGCTTCATCGTATCCAGCGCAACGCCGACGACGATGAGCAGCGAGGTGCCGCCGAAGTAGAAGTTTGCACTCGTCTGGTTGATGAGCAGGGTCGGAAGGGCCGCGACCGCCGCCAGGTAGAGGGCGCCCGGGAAGGTCAGCCGCGCCAGGATCCGGTCCAGGAACTCGGCCGTGGGACGGCCTGGCCTCACCCCGGGGATGAAGCCACCGTACTTCTTGAGGTTGTCGGCCTGGTCGACCGGGTTGAAGGTGACCGCCGTGTAGAAGTAGGTGAAGAGGACGATGAAGATCGTCTCGCCGATGAGGTAGGGCGCCTTCGACGGGCTGAAGAAGGTCGAGACGTCCTGGGCCCACGGCTGCTGGATGAGCTGGCCGACCGTCGGCGGGAAGGCCATGATCGAGGCGGCGAAGATGACCGGGATGACGCCGGCCATGTTGACGCGCAGCGGCAGGTAGGTCTGGCCGCCGCCGCTCATGCGCCGCCCGATGACGCGCTTGGCGTACTGGATCGGGATGCGCCGCTGGCCCTCCTGGATGAAGACGACCGCCGCGACCACGGCGAGGGCCACGAACGGCATCATGACCTTGAAGACCTGGTCGGAGTTCGTCCACCACGCGTGGATGCCCTGCGGGAAGCGCGCGACGATCGACGCGAAGATCATCAGCGAGATGCCGTTGCCGATGCCGCGCTGCGTGATCAGCTCGCCCATCCACATCAGCAGGACCGTGCCCGCCGTCAGCGAGATGACGATGAGGAAGACGTGCGGCGTGTCGAAGTCCGGGATGATCGGCTGGCTGCCCGTGGCGAAGCTCCTGAACAGGAAGACGTAGCCGATCGACTGCGCGAAGGCCAGGCCGACGGTGAGATAGCGCGTGTACTGCGTGATGCGCGCCTGGCCGACCTCGCCCTCCTTCTGCAGCTTCTCCAGCGACGGCACGACGACCGTCAGCAGCTGCAGGATGATCGACGCCGTGATGTACGGCATGATCCCCAGCGCGAACAGCGCGATCCGCGACAGCCCGCCGCCGCTGAACGTGTTCAGCAGGTTGAGGATCCCGCCGCCGCCGAACTGGCTCTGGGCGTCCGCCACGGCCTGCGTGTCGATCCCCGGCACCGGGATGTGCGAGCCCAGCCGATAGAGCGCCAGAAGCGCCGCCGTGAAGGCGAGCTTCTTGCGGATATCGGCGACCGTGAAGGCGCTGAGGATCGTCGACAGCATCGGCCGACTGAGGTTACTCGACCAGCGTGCAGGTCCCGCCGGCGGCCTCGATGGCCGCGCGCGCGGCGGCGCTGAAGGCGTGCGCGTGGACCGTCAGCGGCTTGGAGATCTCGCCCTTCGCCAGCACCTTCACGGGGATGCCCTTGCGCTTGCCCAGCCCGTGCTCGCGCAGGGCCTCGAGCGTCACCTCGACGCCGGAGTCGAAGCGGTCGTCGAGGTCCTTGAGGTTGACCGCCTGCGTGTGCGTGCGGAACGGCTCGAAGGGCATCGACATCTTCTTGTTCGGGCCGCGCAGCTTGCGCATCCGCATGTGGATGGGCATCTGGCCGCCCTCGAAGCGGGCGCGGTCCTTGGCGCCCGAGCGCGCGCCGTAGCCCTTCTCGCCGCGACCGGCCGTCTTGCCCGTGCCCGAGCCCTCGCCGCGCCCGACGCGCTTGCGCGCCTTGCGGCTGCCGGGGGCCGGCTTGAGCGTGTGCAGTCCGAAGTCAGTCATCGATCTTCACCAGGTGTCGCACGCGATACACCATGCCGCGCGCCTGCGGGGTGTCCTTCACCTCGACCGTGTGGCCGATCCGTCGCAGCCCGAGCGAGCGCAGCGTGTCGATCTGCCGGCGGTCGGCGCCGTTGCGGCTCTTGACCTGCGTCACCTTCATGCCGACTCGGCCTCCTCCGCCGCCTCGGTCGTACCGACCACCCGCTCCGCGGGCGGTGCCCCCTCCTGCGGAGCGACGCCATTGTGGCTGCCCTCGAGCGTCTCGGCGGCCTGCTTCTCGCCGCCCAGGCCGAGGACCGTGTTGATCGACAGCCCGCGCAGCTCGGCGACCTCGTCGGGGGTACGCAGGCCCTGCAGGCCGGCGACCGTCGCCTTGACGAGGTTGATCGGGTTCTGCGAGCCCAGCGACTTGCTCAGGATGTCGTGGATCCCCGCGAGCTCGAGCACCGCGCGCACGCCGCCGCCGGCGATGACGCCGGTACCGGGCGAGGCGGGCTTGAGGAAGACGCGCCCGGCTCCGAAGATGCCCGTAGTCGTGTGCGTGATGGTCGAGCCGTGCTTGGGCACGCGGAAGAGGTTCTTCTTCGCCCGCTCGACGCCCTTCTGGATGGCCAGCGGGACCTCGTTGGCCTTGCCGTAGCCGACGCCGACGACCTCCTTCTCGTCGCCGACGACGACGAGCGCCGTGAACGAGAAGCGCCGGCCGCCCTTGACGACCTTGGCCACGCGGTTGATCTCCACGACCCGCTCCTGCAGGTCGAGCCCAGCCGGGCTGACGGAACGGTCGACGCCGTTCATACCTTCAAGCCTCCTTCGCGCACGCCCTCGGCGAACGCCTTGACCCTTCCGTGGTAGCGGTAGCCGCCGCGGTCGAACACCGCGGCCTCGACGCCGGCGGCCTTCGCGCGCTCGGCCAGCCGCTCGCCCGCCTTGCCGGCCTGCTCGAGCGGCTTGAGGCCGCGCAGGTCGGTCTCCGTCCAGGTGACGGCGGCAAGGGTGCGCCCGGCCACGTCGTCGACGAGCTGCGCGTGGATGCCGCGGTTGGAGCGGAACACCGAGATGCGTGGGCGCTCGGCCGTGCCGACGACCTTCGCGCGGACGCGGTGGCGGCGCTTGAGCCGCGCCTGGGGCTTGGTGACGACGGTCATGCCCGCTTACCGACCTTTCGGGCCACGTACTCGCCCTCGTAGCGGATGCCCTTGCCCTTGTAGGGCTCCGGCGGGCGCTGCTTGCGGATGAACGCGGCGATCTCGCCGACCTGCTGCTTGGAGATCCCTCTGACGACGACGCGCGTGGGCTGGGGCACCTCGAACTCGATGCCGTCCGGCGCCTTGATCGGCACCGGATGCGAGTAGCCCAGCGCGAGCTCGAGGTCCTTGCCCTTGAGCTGCGCGCGATAGCCGACGCCCTGGATCTCGAGGCGCTTCTCGAAGCCGTTGGTGACGCCCTCGACCATGTTGAAGACCAGCGAGCGCGTGAGGCCGTGCAGGGCGCGGTGCTCGGGGCGATCGGTCGGGCGCTTGACGAGGACCTCCTCGCCCTCCTGCTCGACGGCGATGGCGCGCGGGATGCGCTCGGTCAGCTCGCCCTTGGGACCGTTGACGCGCACGAGCTCGGTCTCGATCGAGACGGTCACGCCCGAGGGGACGGAAATGGGCTTCTTGCCGATTCGACTCATGCGCGGATCACCACACGTGCGCGACGACCTCGCCGCCGACGCCCGCGTCGCGGGCCTCGTGGCCGGTCATCACGCCTCTCGACGTGGACACGATCGCCGTCCCCATGCCGCCGAGCACCTTGGGGATCTCCGTGTGGCCGACGTAGGTGCGCTGGCCGGGGCGCGACACGCGCTTCAGGCCGGTGATCGCCGAGCGGCGCTCGTCGGTGTACTTGAGCGTCACGCGGATGAGCTCGCCCGGGTGGTCGGCCGTGGGCGCCTCGATCGCGAAGTCGCGGATGTAGCCCTGCTCCTTGAGGATGCGGGCCATCTCGCGCTTGAGCTTGCTCGACGGGATCTCGACCTCCTCGTGCGCGGCCGTGATGCCGTTGCGCACGCGGGTGAGGAAATCGGCGATGGGGTCGGTCATGGACATGCGGACTACCAGGAGCTCTTCGTCATCCCGGGGATGTAGCCGTTGTGCGCGAGCTCGCGCAGGCAGATACGGCACACCTCGAACTTCTTGTACACCGAGCGCGCGCGGCCACAGCGCCGGCAGCGGGTGTACTCCCGGGTCTTGTACTTGGAACCGCGCGCCTGGCGAACGCGCTGCGAAGTCTTCGCCATCAGGCGCTCTCTCCGTTCTCGGACTGCTCTTGCACGTAGGGGTTGCCCTCGCGGCTGAAGGGCATGCCGAAGGCCTCGAGGAGCGCGTAGGCCTCCTCGTCGCTCTTGGCGCTCGTGGTGATGGTCACGTCGAGGCCGCGGATCGCGTCGACGGCGTCGTAGTCGATCTCGGGGAAGATGATCTGCTCGCGCACGCCCATCGAGTAGTTGCCGCGGCCGTCGAAGGCCGTGGGCTTCAGGCCGCGGAAGTCGCGGATGCGCGGGATGGCGATCGTCATCAGGCGATCGAGGAACTCGTAGGCGCGCTCGCGGCGCAGCGTCACCGACACGCCGACGGGCATGCCCTCGCGCACCTTGAACTGCGCGATCGACTTGCGCGCGCGGCGCACGCTGGGCTTCTGGCCGGCGATCGTCGCGAGCTGCTCGGTGGCCGCCTCGAGGACCTTGGTGTCCTGCTTGGCGTCGCCGACGCCCATGTTCAGCGTGATCTTCTGGATCCGCGGCGCCTGCATCGCGCTCGAGTAGCCGAAGCGCTCGATGAGCTGCTGGCGAATCTCGTCGTTGTAGTGGTCCTTGAGGCGTGCCATCAGTCGATCTTCGTGTTCGATCGCCGCGTCACGCGCATGCGTCCCCCACCCTCGCGCTCGACGCCGACGCGCGTGGGCTTCTTGTCCTTGGGGTCGATGAGCATGACGTTGGAGATGTGGATCGGGCCTTCCTTCTCGATCACGCCGCCCACGGTCTCGGCCCGCTGGGCGCCGGAGACCTGCTGGGGGCGCTGGTGGCGCTTGACGATGTTCAGACCCTCGACGAAGACCTTGGACTTCTTCGGGTCCACGCGCAGGACCCGGCCGGTCTTGCCGCGGTCCTTGCCGCTGATGACGACGACCTCGTCGTCGCGACGGATCTTGAGAGCCATGGTAGCTACAACACCTCCGGCGCGAGCGAGACGATCTTCATGAAGTTGCGATCGCGCAGCTCGCGCGCGACCGGGCCGAAGATGCGCGTGCCGCGCGGGTTGTTCTGGGCGTCGATGATCACCGCGGCGTTCTCGTCGAACGCGATGTAGGTGCCGTCCTCGCGCCCGAACTCCTTCTTCGTGCGTACGACGACGGCCTTGACGACCTCGCCCTTCTTGACCGTGCCCTGCGGGTTGGCCTGCTTGACGGTGGCGGTGATCACGTCGCCGATGCCGGCGTAGCGCCGGCGCGAGCCGCCCTGGATGCGGATGCAGAGGATCTCGCGCGCGCCCGTGTTGTCGGCGACCTTCAGCCGGGTCTCGTTCTGGATCACTTCGCACGCTCCAGGATCTCGACCAGCCGCCAGCGCTTCGTCCGGCTCATCGGACGCGACTCGACGACGCGCACGAGGTCGCCCTCATGAGCGTCGTTGGCCTCGTCGTGGGCGTGCAGGGTGCTCGAGGTGCGGATGATCTTCTGATAGCGGCGATGACGATGCGCGACGTCGATGCGCACGGTGATCGTCTTGTCGGCCTTGTCGGAGACGACCTTGCCGAGGCGGACCTTCGGCGATCCGGGGCCGTGCTCTGGCGCCGGCGTGCCCTCGCCCTTGGCGGCGGCGGCGCGCTTGGCCTTCTCGCTGGCGCGGCGGCGGGTGCGGGCGGCGGCCTTCTGGCGGCGCAGCTCCGCGCGCTCCTCCGGCGTCGCCGGGCGGCGGGTGCCGCGGCGCGCGCGGGCGGCGACCTTGCGCTCCTTGGGCGTGGCGGGTGGGGGGCCCGGCGCCGGCGGGGCGGGGGGCTCCGCGGCGGCGGCAGCAGGCTCTGCGGCCTCGGCCGTGGGCTCCTCCGCAGCGGGCTCCGCGGCGGCAGGCTCCGCGGCGGCGGCCTCCGGCGCAGCCTCCTGGGCAGCGGCCTCGGGGGCCGCCTCCTCGGGAGTCGCCTCGGGGGTCTCCTCGGCCTCGGTCTCGGGGTTCTCTTGATCAGCCATGGCGTCTATCGGATCTCGTGGGTGTTCAGGCCGCGCTCGCGGGCGACGGTGAGGGCGCGCGCAAGGTCGCGCTTGGCGGTGCCGACGCCGGCGGTGTTCTCGAGCTCGCCGGTGGCGAGCTGGAAGCGCAGGCCGAAGACCTCGCGGCGGGCGGTCTTGATGTGCTCCTCGAGCTCGTCGTCGCGCAGGTCGCGCAGCTCCTTGGCGTCCATCACGCCTCCTCGCGCAGGACGAACTTCGACTTCAGCGGCAGCTTGCGGCCGGCCAGGCGGATGGCCTCGCGCGCGAGCGGCTCGGGCACGCCGGCCAGCTCGAACATGACGCGGCCCGGCTTGACGACGCAGACCCAGCCCTCGGGCGAGCCCTTGCCGGAGCCCATACGGGTCTCGGCGGGCTTCTTGGTGTAGCTCTTGTCGGGGAAGACGTTGATCCACACCTTCCCGCCACGCTTGATCTTGCGGGTCATCGCGATACGGGCGGCCTCGATCTGGCGGTTGGTCAGCCAACCGGCCTCGAGCGCCTTGAGCCCGTACTCGCCGAACTGCACGGTCGTCTGGCCGCGCGAGAGCCCGGCGCGGCGCCCGCGGTGGACCTTGCGGTGCTTGACGCGCTTGGGAGCGAGCACTTAGCGCCCACCTCCCTGCGGGCCCCGGCCACCGCCACCGCCACCGCCACCGCCACCGCCACCGCCACGGCCACCGCCGCCGCCACGGCCACCGCCGCCGCCGCGACCGCCACCGAAGCCACCGCCGCGGCCGCCGCCAGGCCCGCCGGGGCCACCCGGCCCGCGGCCCCGACCGCCGCCGCGCCCACGGCCACCGCCGTCGCGGTCGCCGCGATCGCCACGGCCGCGGCCACGGCCGCGGTCGTCGCCGCCGCCGCCGTCGCGGGCCTGCTGCGGGGCCTCCATCTCGGTGAGGTCGGCGCCGGTGTAGCCCTCGGGCATGATCTCGCCCTTGTTGATCCAGCACTTGACGCCGATGCGGCCGAACGTCGTGATGGCCTCATAGAAGCCGTAGTCGATGTCGGCGCGCATCGTGTGCAGCGGCACGCGGCCGTCGGAGTAGCTCTCGGTGCGCGCCATCTCCGCGCCGCCCAGGCGGCCGGAGACCTGGACCTTGCAGCCCTTGGCGCCCGAGCGCATCGCGCTGGTGAGCGCGCGCTTCATCGCGCGGCGGAAGGCGACGCGGTTGCGCAGCTGCTCGGCGATCGACTGCGCCACGAGGTTGGCGTCCAGCTCCGGGCGCTTGATCTCGAGGATGTTGACCTTGATCTGCTTGCGCGTCATCCGGTGCAGGTCCTTGCGCAGGGCGTCGACCTCGGTGCCGGACTTGCCGATCACGATGCCCGGGCGCGCGGTGTGGATGTTGACCTCCACCTCGTTGGCGTCCTTGCGGATCGTGATGTCGGACAGGCCCGCGTGGGAGAGCTTGCCGACGATGTGGTTGCGGATCGCGACGTCCTCGGCGAGGTAGTCGCCGAAGTCGCGCTCGGTGAACCAGTTGGACTTCCAGTCGTGGATGTAGCCCACGCGCATCGACTCGGGATGAACCTTCTGTCCCATCAGGACTCCTTCGGCGTGAGCATGATCGTGAGGTGGCTCGTGCGCTTGCGGATGCGCGTCGCACGGCCCATGGCGCGCGGGCGGTAGCGCTTGAGCGTCGGCCCCTCGTCGGCGGTGACCGCGGCGATGCGCAGGTCGTCGCCGAGAAGCTCGTGGTTGTGCTCGGCATTGGCGACGGCGGACTCGAGCAGCTTGCTCCAGTCGCGCGCGACGGCGCGCGGCGTGTGGGCGAGGATCGCGCGCGCGTCCTGCACCGACTTGCCGCGGATGTGATCGCAGACCAGCCGCGCCTTGCGCGCGGAGGTCCGAACGTACTTGGCCTGGGCGCGCACGAGGACGCGCTCGCCCGGCGCCAGCGGCTTGCGGGCCGCCTTGGGAGCGGGCTCCTCGGCGGGCTCGGCGGCCCTGCGCGAGCGGCGGCGGCGCGGCTTGGGCTGCTCCTCCGCGACGGGCTCCTCCTTCGCGACGGGCTCCTCTTCGGCCTCGGGCTCCTCGTCCGCCTCCGCCTCGGGCTCCTCGTCCGCCTCCGCCTCGGGCTCCTCGTCGAGGACGTCGTCCTGCTCCTCCTCGGCAGCCGCGTCCACGGCGGCCTCGTCGGCCGCCGTGGGGTCGAGCTCCGCCTCGGGCGTCTCCGCGATCTCTTCGTCCTTGGGTGTCTCGTCCGTCATCGGCGCTTCCCGGTGTCTGCGTGGCCGCGGTAGGTGCGCGTCGGCGCGAACTCGCCGAGCTTGTGGCCGACCATCGACTCGCTCACGAACACCGGCACGTGCTTGCGCCCGTCGTGCACGGCGATCGTGTGCCCGACCATCTCGGGGAAGATCGTCGAGGTGCGCGACCAGGTCTTGACCATCTGGCGCTGGTTGGCGGTGTTCATGGCCTCGATGCGCGCCATCAGGCGCTCCTCGACCCACGGCCCCTTCTTGCTGGAACGACTCATCTGTGTCTAACGCTTGCCCTTCCCACGGCGCCGACCGCGCACGATGTAGCGGTCGGAGCCCTTGTTCTTCTTGCGCGTGCGGTAGCCCAGGGTCGGCACGCCCCACGGCGTGACCGGATGGCGGCCGGCCGTCGTGGAGCCCTCGCCGCCGCCGTGCGGGTGGTCGACCGGGTTCATGGCCGTGCCGCGCGTCTGCGGGCGCACGCCCATGTGGCGCTTGCGCCCGGCCTTGCCGACCTTGACGTTCTGGTGATCGGAGTTGCCGATCGTGCCCACCGTCGCGCGGCAGTCCGCACGGACCATGCGCATCTCGCCGGAGGGCAGGCGCAGCGTGGCGTAGTCGCCCTCCTTGGCCATGAGCTGCACGCCCGATCCGGCCGAGCGCGCCAGCTGGCCGCCGCGGCCCGGCTGCAGCTCGACGTTGTGCACGACGGTGCCGACCGGCATGTTGCGCAGCGGCAGCGCGTTGCCGACCGAGATCTCCGAGCCCGGGCCCGACTGCACGGTCATGCCGACCGACAGGCGGTTGGGCGCGAGGATGTAGGCCTTGGCGCCGTCGACGTAGTGCAGCAGCGCGATGTACGCCGAGCGGTTGGGGTCGTACTCGATCGCGGCGACCTTCGCCGGCACGCCGTCCTTGCGGCGCTTGAAGTCGATCTTGCGGTACAGGCGCTTGGCGCCGCCACCGCGGTGGCGCGACGTCTTGCGCCCGCGCGAGTTGCGCCCGCCGCTCTTGGTGAGGCCCTCGACGAGTGACTTCTCGGGCTCGTCGCGCGTGATCTCGGCGAAGTCCGGATAGGTGACGAAGCGCCGGCCGGGGCTCGTGGGCTTGGGCTTGCGGATCGGCATGGGTCAGCCCTCCAGCCCCTGGAGGCCCTGGAAGATCGGGATGGTGTCGCCCGGGCGCACCTGCACTATCGCCTTCTTCCACGAGCGCGAGCGGCCCGCGGTCAGGCCGCGGCGCTTGGGCTTGGACTTGACCGAGGCGGTGCGAACCTCGACGACCTTGACGTCGAAGAGCGCCTCCACGGCCTGGCGGATCTGGGTCTTGTGCGCCTTCGGGTGGACGCGGAACGTGTACTTGTCGTTGGCGGCGAGCACGTAGCTCTTCTCGCTGACGACCGGGCGGATGATGACCTGCGAGTGGTCCATTACGCCGAGGCCTCCTCCGTGACGGCATCCTTCTCGCCCTTGGCCCTGCGCGTGAGCTCGGCGAGCGCGTCCTCGGTGACCAGCAGCGACGCCGCGCCGACCAGGTCGGCCACGCCGACGCCCTCGGCCGGCAGGACGCCGACGCGCGCGAGGTTGCGGAACGACAGCGCGACGTCGGCCTGCTCCTCGCTGAGCACGACGAGCACCGAGCCGCCGCCGGCCCACTCGGCGATGAGCTCATGGGCCTGCTTGGTCGACGGCTCGCCGAACGGCGACGGGTCGAGGATCGCGATCGTGCCGCGGTCGGCGTGCACGCTCAGCGCCGAGCGCAGCGCCGCGCGGCGCTCCTTGCGGTTGACCTTGAAGGTGTAGTTGCGCGGCTTGGGGCCGAAGGTAATGCCGCCGCCGGTCCAGATCGGCGAGCGCGACGAGCCGGCGCGGGCGCGGCCGGTGCCCTTCTGGCGCCACGGCTTGGCGCCGCCGCCGCGGACCTCGCCGCGCGTCTTGGTCGCCGCGGTGCCCCGCCGGCGCGCGTTGAGCTCCGCGCGGACCGACTCGTGCACCAGCGGCCCGTTGAAGCGCGCGCCGAAGGCGGCGTCGTCGAGCTTGACCTTCTTCGGCTTGGCAGCGCCGAGGATCGGAGCGTCCTTAGCCATCGGTGCGCACCTCCACGACGCCGTTGCGGGCGCCGGGCACGGAGCCGCGCACCAGCAGCAGGTTGCGATCGACGTCGACGCGCACGACCTGCAGGCCCTTCTGGGTGACGCGCTTGTTGCCCATCTGGCCGGGGCCACGGATGCCCTTGAACACGCGCGCGGGATACGCGGCGGCACCGATCGAGCCCGGGGCGCGCACGTTGTGCGAGCCGTGGGACTTCGGCCCGGCCGAGAAGCCGTGGCGCTTGATCGTGCCCTGGAAGCCCTTGCCCTTCGAGACGCCCGAGATCTTGACCCGATCGCCCTCGGCGAACGCGTCGGCCTTGACCGTCTCGCCGACCGTCAGCTCGCCCGCCTCGTCGCGGAACTCGACGACGTGCTTGAGCGGCGGCGCGTCGGCCTTCTTGAGGTGGCCCAGCTCGGCCTTGGTGATGTGCTTCTCCTTGACGGCGCCGAACGCGAGCTGCACGGCCTCGTAGCCGTCGCGCTCCAGCGTGCGGATGCCGGTCACCGGGCACGGCCCGGCCTCGAGGACGGTGACGCGCTCCACGCGCCCGTCCTCCAGGAAGAGCTGGGTCATGCCGAGCTTCTTGGCGAGGATCGCTGGCATCGTCAGCCTGCCAGGCGGATCTCGATGTCGACGCCGGCGGGCAGGTGGTCGAGGCGCTGCAGCGAGTCGACCGTCTTGGGCGTCGGCTGGTGGATGTCGATCAGGCGCTTGTGCGTGCGGATCTCGAAGTGCTCGCGCGAGTCCTTGTCCTTGAACGGCGAGCGGATCACGCAGTAGACGTTCTTCTCGGTGGGCAGCGGAACCGGGCCGGACACGGTCGCGCCGGTGCGAGTCGCCGTCTCGACGATCTCCTTGGCCGCGGTCTCGATGGCCGAGTGGTCGTAGGCCTTGAGGCGTATGCGGATCTTGTTCTGTGTGGCGGTGGCCATGTCGGCTCTCGTGTGTCCTGTCCTCGTGCGTCGAAAGCGGCCCCGCGGGGCGAGGCCGCTGAACTGCTCAAACGTCGTATCCGTCGGTTACGTGCGGAAGGCGGGCCGGTGGCCCGCCTCCTCGCAGGTGCTACTTGACGATCTCGGAGACCACGCCCGAGCCGACCGTTCGGCCACCCTCGCGGATGGCGAACCGCAGGCCCTGGTCCATGGCGATGGGCTGGATGAGCTCGATCTCCATCTGGACGTTGTCACCGGGCATGACCATCTCCACCCCTTCGGGGAGCTTGGCCACACCGGTCACGTCGGTGGTGCGGAAGTAGAACTGCGGGCGGTAGCCCGTGAAGAACGGCGTGTGGCGCCCGCCCTCCTCCTTCTTGAGGACGTACACCTCGGCCTTGAACTGCGTGTGGGGGGTGATCGAGCCGGGCTTGCAGAGAACCTGGCCGCGCTCGATCTCCTCGCGCTTGGTGCCGCGCAGCAGGCAGCCGACGTTGTCGCCCGCCTGCCCCTGGTCGAGGATCTTGCGGAACATCTCGACACCGGTCACGACCGTGCTGGTCGTGTCCTTGATGCCGACGATCTCCACCGTGTCGCCGGTGTTGACGACGCCCTGCTCGATACGGCCGGTCGCGACGGTGCCGCGGCCGGTGATCGAGAAGACGTCCTCGACCGGCATCAGGAACGGCCTGTCGAGCGGACGCTCGGGCTGCGGGATGTAGGCGTCGAGCTGCTCTGCGAGCTCGATGATCTTCGCCGTGTACTCCGCGTCGCCCTCGAGCGCCTTCAGCGCCGAGCCCGTGATGAACGGGATGTCGTCGCCCGGGAAGTCGTACTCGGACAGCAGGTCGCGGACCTCGACCTCGACGAGCTCGAGCAGCTCCTCGTCGTCGACCATGTCCGCCTTGTTGAGGAAGACCACCATGTACGGCACGCCGACCTGGCGGGCGAGCAGGATGTGCTCGCGCGTCTGGGGCATCGGGCCGTCGGCCGCCGACACGACCAGGATCGCGCCGTCCATCTGCGCGGCGCCCGTGATCATGTTCTTGACGTAGTCCGCGTGGCCCGGACAGTCCACGTGGGCGTAGTGGCGGTTGTTGGTCTCGTACTCCACGTGCGAGGTCGCGATCGTGATGCCGCGCTCGCGCTCCTCGGGAGCGTTGTCGATCTCGTCGAACGAACGGGCCTGGCCACCGTAGGTCTCGGACAGCACCTTGGTGATGGCCGCGGTCAGCGTCGTCTTGCCATGGTCGATGTGACCGATGGTGCCGACGTTGACGTGCGGCTTGTCTCGCTCGAACTTCTCCTTAGCCACGTTCTTCTAGCTCCTCTTTGACAACTTGCGAAAACTATCGAATCTGGTCAGGCGGGCACCGGCTCGCCGGCTCGCTCGCCGACGATCTGCTCGGCGATGTTGGGGGGCACCTCGTCGTAGCGCTCGAACTGCATCGTCGAGGTCGCACGGCCCTGCGTGTTGGAGCGCAGGTCGGTGACGTACCCGAACATCTCGCTCAGTGGAACATAGGCGGTCACGGCCAGCGCGTTGCCGCGGCGCTCCTGGCCCTCCAGGCGCCCGCGCCGGCGGCTGAGGTCGCCGATGACGTCGCCGAGGAACTCCTCGGGGGTCACGACCTCGACCTTGAACACCGGCTCGAGCAGGACGGGCTTGGCGCGCTTGGCCGCCTCCTTGAAGGCCAGTGACCCGGCCACCTTGAAGGCGATCTCCGAGGAGTCGGTGTCGTGGTACTTGCCGTCGACGAGCGTCACGCGGATGTCGACCATCGGGTAGCCGGCCTTGACGCCCGAGTCCAGCGCCTCCTCGACGCCCTTCTCGACTGCGGGGATGAACTCGGTGGGCACGGAGCCGCCCTTGATCGCCGACACGAAGTCGAAGCCCTCGCCGGGCGCCGGCTCGATGTCGATGTAGACGATGCCGTACTGGCCCGAGCCGCCCGTTTGGCGCACGAAGCGGCCCTCGACCTTCTGCGCGGTGCCGCGGATGGTCTCGCGGTAGGAGACCTGCGGCCTGCCGACGTTGGCCTCGACGTTGAACTCGCGCTTCATGCGGTCGACGAGGATCTCGAGGTGCAGCTCGCCCATGCCGGAGATCTCGGTCTGGCCGGTCTCCTCGTTGGTGGCGACCTGGAAGGTCGGGTCCTCCTCGGCGAGCCGGCCGAGGGCGACCGACATCTTCTCCTGGTCGGCCTTCGTCTTGGGCTCGACGGCGACCTTGATGACCGGGTCGGGGAAGTCGATGGTCTCGAGCTTGATCGGCGCGTCGGGCGCGGCCAGCGTGTCGCCGGTGACGACCTGCTTGATGCCGACGCCGGCGGCGATGTCGCCCGCGTAGACCTCCGCGACCTCCTCGCGATCGTTGGCGTGCATCATGAGGATGCGCCCGATGCGCTCCGTGCGGCCGGTCGAGACGTTGAGGATGCGCGACCCCGCGGCGAGCTTGCCGGAGTACACGCGGAAGTAGGTGAGCTTGCCGACGAAGGGGTCGGCCATGATCTTGAACGCGAGCGCGGCGAACGGCGCCGAGTCGTCGGCCGGCCGGGTCGCCTCGCGCGGCTCGTCCTGGCCGCGGACGTCCTCGAGCCCGTGGACGGCCGGGACCTCGAGCGGGCTGGGCAGGTAGTCGAGGACCGCGTCGAGCAGCGGCTGGACGCCCTTGTTCTTGAACGCCGAGCCGCAGAAGACCGGCGTGAGCTTGATGTCGAGCGTCGCCTTGCGGATCGCGGTCTTGAGCTTGTCGACCGGGATCTCGGCCTCCTCGAGGATGAGCTCGACGAGCTCGTCGTCGTAGTGGGAGACCTCCTCGAGCAGGTGCTCGCGCGCGGCCTGGGCGACCTCGAGATGGTCGTCGGGGATGTCGACGACGTCGAACTCCTTGCCGAGCTCGTCCTTGTAGATGATCGCCTTCATCCCGATCAGGTCGACGATCCCGCGGAAGTCGGCCTCGGCACCGATCGGCAGCTGGACGGGCACGGGATGGGCGCCCAGGCGGTCGATCATGGTGCGGATCGACATGTCGAAGTCCGCGCCGATGCGGTCCATCTTGTTGATGAACGCGATGCGCGGGACGTGGTACTTGTCGGCCTGGCGCCAGACGGTCTCGGACTGCGGCTCGACGCCGGCGACCGAGTCGAAGAGGGCGATGGCGCCGTCGAGCACGCGCAGCGAGCGCTCGACCTCGACGGTGAAGTCGACGTGGCCGGGCGTGTCGATGATGTTGATGCGGTGGTCGCGCCACTCGCAGGTCGTCGCGGCCGAGGTGATCGTGATGCCGCGCTCCTGCTCCTGCTCCATCCAGTCCATCGTCGCGGCGCCCTCGTGCACCTCGCCGATCTTGTAGGTGCGACCGGTGTAGTAGAGGATGCGCTCGGTCGTCGTCGTCTTGCCCGCGTCGATGTGGGCCATGATCCCGATGTTGCGGGTCTTATCGAGGGGGAACTTGCGGGGCATGGATCAGCTCGGAGATCGGGGGGAGTGGGCAAAAAGAACGGGCCCCTCGGGCCCGCGCGCACAACCGGTCTGATGCCTGAGGGGCGCGCTATGTGCTCGGGGTCTCCATTCGGACGCAGATACTCATCCGGCTGCGCACAAAGAACCGGCGCACGCCAGACGAGCGGCGGTCGACTATAGCAGAGGTATGGCGCGCTTCCGCCCACCCTCACCGAGCACGAACGGCCTACGTTTGGGCCTCGCCGCGATCGCTTCCGCCGGCGCGATCTGCCTGCTCCTGGCGACCTTCGCGACGATCATCGAGATCAAGGTCGGGACCACGACGAGGGTCCCCGACCACGACACCCACTTGAGCGGCTGGGACCGCCACGGCCCCGCGCTGCTGATCATCGCGCTGTTCGCGATCGTCATGGTCGCCGGCGCCCTGCGCGGCGCGCGCCCGGCCATGATCGCCCTCGTGGTCCTCGGCGTGGTCGCGCTGCTCATCGCGGTCGTCGGCGACGTGCCCGACCTCAACGAGACCGGCTTCATCGGCGAGGTCTACGAGGACGCGGCGGCGGGGCCCAAGGCCGGCTTCTACCTGGAGACGCTCGGCGCGGTGCTGCTGCTGGCCGGCGGCGGGCTGATGCTCGCCGCGCCCGCGGCCGAGCGCCCCGCGCGGGAGCGCCCGGCCGCAGCTACGTAGCGCGGGGACCCGGCTAGAAGCCGCCCTCGTTGCGCGCGGCCACCCCGGTATCGGGGTTGTCGGTGAAGATCCCGTCGACTCCGGCCGCGAAGAACCGCTGGTCCTCGGCGAACGCGTTGCCGTACGCGTTCGGATCGGCTCCACCGTTCGAGCGGTCCTCGAGCGGCAGGAACTGGTTCTCGTTGCGGAACGTGTACGGGTGCACGACCAGGCCCGCAGCGTGCGCGTCGTGCACGAAGCTGGTCGGTGCCAGCGAGTGCCCGGACGCATCGCGCGGGATGATGTAGTCCTTGAACGGGCCGACGCCGTCGGCGTACTTGGCGACGTCCTTGAGGCCCTGGGCTGTGGCCAGATCGGCGTAGGTCGTCGTGCCGCCGGCGGCGAGCACGTCGCCCGGCTTGACGTCGGGCGAGTCGAGCAGCTGCACGATCGGCACGCGCAGGACCTTGTTGAGCGCCTTGAGGTTGGAGATCTCGAAGGACTGGACGAAGACCTTCGCGCCCGGCCGGTTCAGGCCGTTGCGGTTGAGCGTCTGCACGAGGAGCTCCTCGAGCGGCAGGCCCTCGCTGCGGAAGTACGTCGGGTGCTTGGTCTCCGGGTAGATGCCGATGTCGCGGTGCAGCTCGCGCGAAAGGCGCTTGACCAGGTCGATGACCTCCTGGAACGTCGGGACCTGGTAGCGACCGTCGTAGATCGTGTTGCGCTGGCGCACGGCGGGGAGGCGCTCCTTGGCGCGCAGCGTCTTGAGCTCGGCGAGCGTGAAGTCGTCGGTGAACCAGCCGGTCTGGGTGACGCCATCGATCGTCTTGGTCGTCTTGCGACCGGCGAACTCCGGGTGGTCGGCCACGTCGGTCGTGTCGGTGATGTTCGGCTCGTGGCGCGCGACGAGGACGTGGTCCTTCGTCGTGACCAGGTCGGGCTCGACGTAGTCGGCGCCCATGCGCGCGCCGAGCTCGTAGGCGGCGAGCGTGTGCTCGGGGCGGTATCCGGCTGAGCCGCGGTGACCGATGATGAGCACGCGATGACCCGAGGGGTGATGACCGGCGCCGCGATGGCTATCGCGGTGGGCAAAGGACGGGCCGGCGAGGGCGCCGGCGATGAGCAGGACACTGAGGGCGCCGGCGATCAGCAGCCAAGCGCGGGGGCGGGAAGCGGACATGGTCAGACCCAATACGCCCGCAGGTCTTACGAGGTCAAGGAGTAGTGACCGATGCCGACGCCAGGCGGGCGCGGGGACGCTACTCGTCGCCCTGGAACTCCCAGATGGCGATCGCCAGCATGAGCAGGCCGAGGGCGAGCACGACGAAGACCTCGAGCAGCACGGGCACGTGCCAGCCGAACCAGGTGATGCCGGGCGCGAGCGCGTCGCGCGCCGCACTGCTGACGTCGAGGTGGTTGAACACCAGGCGGCGCATCGGGTCGACGGCGTAGGTCAGCGGGTCGATGCGGTTGAGCACCGCAAGCCAGCCGGGGAGGTTGGTGACCGGGAACAGCGCGCCGGCCAGGAAGAACATCGGCATGACGATCATCTGCATGACGCCCATGAACGCCTGCATCTGCTTGATGCGCGCGGCGACCATCACGCCGAACGCGGTGATGCTGAACGCGAGCAGGAGCATCAGCCCGAACAGGCCGAGGATCAGCGCCGGGTCGTAGGGAACGTCGACCGCGCCGGCCAGGGCGAGCAGGATCACGCCCTGGAAGCTCGCGACCGTCGCGCCGCCGAGGCACTTGCCGATCACGATCGAGGAGCGGCTCACCGGCGCCACGAGCATCTCGCGCATGAAGCCGAACTCGCGGTCCCACACGATCGACGCCGCCGAGAACATCGCGGTGAACATGACGGCCAGGGAGAAGATGCCGGGGTAGATGAACGTCTTGAGGTCGACCCCGTGCGTGCTCGCGCTCGACAGCTGCTGCAGGCCGGAGCCGAGCACGAAGAGGAACAGCAGCGGCTGCACCAGCGAGGTGACGATCCGGATGCGGTCCGTTCTGAAGCGGATGAGGTCGCGCTGCCAGACGATCTTCATCGCTCGCAGCTCACTGCGGAAGCTGCGCTCCGGGACGCGGACCCGGACGGGTGCGGTGATGGTGGCGTCGGCGGCGCTCATCGCCGGGCCCCCGTCATGGCTTGCATGACCATGCGGTTGCGGTTCTTGGCCACGTCCTCCTCGGCGTCGCGGATCGTCGTGCCGGTGTGCGACATGAAGACGTCGTCGAGCGTCGGGCGCGACACGCTCACCGCGGTGATCGGGACGCCCAGCTCGGCGAACAGCCGCGGCACGAACTCCTCGCCGCCCTCGACGAAGAACGCCACCGCGCCCTCCGACGTGCGCGCCTCGATGCCGAAGCGGTCGGCCAGGGCGGCGATCGCCGCCTCGTCGTCCTCGGTCTGGATCCGCACCCGGTCGGCGCCGACGCCGGCCTTGAGGGCCGCCGGCGTGTCGAGCGCGACGATCTTGCCCTGATCCATGATCGCGATGCGGTCGCAGAACTCGGCCTCGTCCATGTAGTGCGTCGTCATGAAGATCGTGATGTCCTCGGCCTCCTTCAGCTCGCGGATGTAGCGCCAGATGGAGCTGCGCGTCTGCGGGTCCAGGCCGATCGTCGGCTCGTCGAGGAACAGCACGCGCGGCGAGTGCATGAAGCCCCGCGCGATCTCCAGCCGGCGGCGCATGCCGCCCGAGAAGGTCAGCACCGGCGAGTCCTTGCGCTCCCACAGGCCCACCATCTCGAGCACCTGGCGCATGCGCGCGGGCACGAGCGCGCCGTCGATGCCGTAGAGCTCGGCGTGCAGGCGCAGGTTCTGTGCGGCGGTGAGGTAGCCGTCGAGGGTCTGGTCCTGGAAGACGAGCCCGATGTGGCGGCGCACGTCGTCGCGCTCGGTGACGACGTCGTGGCCGGCGACGCGCGCGCTCCCGCTGGTCGGCTTGGCCAGCGTGCAGAGCATGTTGATCGTCGTCGTCTTGCCGGCGCCGTTGGGCCCGAGGAAGCCGAAGACCTCGCCGGCGGCGACGTCGAAGCTCACGCCGCGCACGGCCTCGATGTCGCCGAAGGACTTGCCGAGGTCGTCAACCTCGATCGCGCTGATTTCAGTCACGGCAACTTTATAGCAAATGTACGATAGAGTTGCGGCCCATGGCGGCGACGACCGAGACCGAAGGCCTGCGCGAGCGCAAGAAGCGCCAGACGCGCGCCGCGATCGCCGACGCGGCGATGAAGCTGTTCGTCGAGCACGGCTTCGACGCGGTGACGGTCGCCGACGTCGCGCGCGCCGCCGACGTCTCGCAGAAGACGGTCTTCAACTACTTCCCCACCAAGGAGGACCTCGTCCTGCACGGGGGCCAGGAGCGCCGCGCGGCGCTGATCGAGGCGATCCGCACCCGCAAGCCGGGCACCTCGCTGGTCAAGCCGTTCCGCAACGCGACGACGGACTTCATCGACGCGGTCGAGCGCGGCCCGATCGACGGGATCGTCGCGGTGCCGCGGCTCGTGGCCCGCAGCAGGTCGCTGCGCGATCGGCTGTTCCTCGGCTGGGAGGAGGAGGCGGCCACGCTCTCCCCGCTGATCGCCGAGGAGGCCGGCGCGCCCGACGGCGACCTCGTGCCCGCCGTGGTCGCGCGCACGCTGGCGTGGACGCACCGGCTCGTCTTCCGCGCGGCCTTCACGCGCCTGCTCGCGGGCGAGGACCACCGTGAGGTGGCCGCCGACCTGCGCAAGCAGGCCCGCCGCGCCTACGACCAGATCGAGCGCGGCCTGGCCGACTACGGGCTTAGGCGCTGAGCTCGGCCTGCGCCCACTCGCGCACGCCGCGGATCAGCTCGGTGGCGGCCTCGCGATCGAGCGTGGCGTCGCCGACGTCCTGGTCGTAGCGGGCCTGGGGCGCCCACGGGGTGAAGGCCTCGAGCTCGCCGGCGCGCGGCGGTGGGGCGACGTCGTGGTCGGCCAGCAGGCCGAGCAGGTAGGTGATGCTGTGCACGCGCCGGTACGTGATCCCCTTGTGGGCCAGGACCGCCTTGAGGTACTTCTCGGCCGCCTGCTGAGCGTGCAGCCCGACGATCTCGTCGGCCAGCTCGGCGTCGGGGGCCAGGCGCTCGACGGCGACCGCGTCGCGCTCGGCGTTCGTCGCGATCACGCGCGCGAGGTCGCGCCCGTCACGCTTGGGCAAGGACCCGGCCCTCGCGCAGGGCGTCGTAGAGCATCGTGCTCGGCACGTCGCCCCATTCGCTGGCGTGCCGTTCGGAGACCACGACGATGTCGGCCGGCAGGCGCAGCGGCGCGAGCACGCGCTGCAGCCGGACGATCTCGCCGAAGCGGTCGTTCAGCTGCGGCTCGATGACGAGCAGGTCGACGTCGCTGTCGGGCGTCGCCTCGCCGCGCGCGTGCGAGCCGAAGAGGATCACGCGCGCGCCGGGCGCGGCCGCCGCGATCCGTCGCGCCGCTTCGTCGATGAGGTCGCCGGCGATCACGCCTGGCGACGGTATCGCAGCAGCGTCTTGAGCTCGGCGAGCATCGGGCCGGGGTGCTCGACGACGTCGCCGTGGGTGTAGCGGCGGAAGTCGTCGCCCCGCGCGTGGGCCTCGCGCTCGCGGCGGCGGTCCTGTTCCCAGGCGTGTCTTGAGTGGTGGTAGGTATAGCTGTCGAGCTCGACGGTCAGGCGGTGGTCGGGCCAGCGGCAGTCGACGCGGCGGCCCTTGGCGGGGCGGTTGGTGACCGGGAGCGGGAGGCCGTGCTCGCTCAGCAGCTCGAGGAAGCGCCGCTCCAGGGCACTGAGGGTCACGCGCGCGTCACCGCGCAGGACCGCCCGGAGCTTCTCCGCGCCCTTGGTCGCCCGCGGTGTCACGGCCTCGACCTGCGCCGGCGTCGTGCCGTATCGAACCCCGGCCTCGTGGCAGGCACGGGCCAGGGCATCGAGGGGGAGGTGAGCCGCGAGGTCGACGAGGGTGCGGGGGACGGTGGTGATCGGGATGCCGCGGTGCGTGGTCGCCTCGATGCTTCGCGCGCGGTGGGTGGTCACGCCCTGGACACGCCGGTAGGTCGGAGCGGTCACCTCCGGCGGTGGCGCTCCGCCCTTGAGCAGGCCCCAGGCGTACGCCGCGGCGCGCCCGCTGAGCACGGCGCGTTCGCCGCAGGCCAGGACGGCGGCGAGGTAACCGGCTTCCACGCTCGGCGCGCGGTGCCCGACGCGATAGACGCCCGGGTGCTCACGCAGCAACGCTCCCGCGCGCACCCGATGCGCGATCTCGTCGCGCGTGATCCCCGCCGCGAGCAACTGCGCCCGCGTGACGACGCCGTGCGACCGAGCCGCCAACCTGGCGACCACCGTCTCTACCGTGCTGCATTGTGTGGCCACTGGCCACACTAGGCAGCACGCTCGCGAGTTCGCCCCCCTTCGGTGCCGGGAAGAGCCGCCAGCGTGGGCGACGACCCCGGCCCGCCGCCCCTACCAGCGGTAGTGCGCGAAGGCCTTGTTGGCCTGCGCCATGCGGTAGATGTCGTCCTTGCGCTTGTATGCGCCGCCCTGCTGCTGCTGGGCGTCGAGGAGCTCGTTGGCCAGGCGCTGGGCCATGGTCTTCTCGCGGCGGTGGCGGGCGAACTCGACCAGCCAGCGGACGGCGAGGGTGCGCGCGCGGCGCGCGGGGACCTCGACGGGCACCTGGTAGGTCGCGCCGCCGACGCGGCGGGAGCGGACCTCGAGGACGGGGGTGAGCGCCTTGAGCGACTGCTCGAGCGACTCGACGGGCTCCTTGCCCGAGCGCTCGCCGAGGATCGCCAGCGCGTCGTAGACGATGCGCTCGGCGGTCGACTTCTTGCCGTCCAGCATCACCTTGTTGATGACCTGCTGGACCAGGCGCGAGCGGTGCAGGGAGTCCGGCTCGATGGGCCGGACGGCGGCGGCGGCGCGACGGGGCATGGCTACTTCCTCTTCACGCCGTACTGCGAGCGGGCCTTCTTGCGGTCGCTGACGCCGGCGGCGTCGAGCGTGCCGCGCACGACCTTGTAGCGCACGCCCGGCAGGTCCTTGACGCGGCCACCGCGCACGAGCACGACCGAGTGCTCCTGCAGGTTGTGGCCCTCGCCGGGGATGTAGGCCGTGACCTCGATGCCGCCCGAGATGCGCACGCGGGCGACCTTGCGCAGAGCCGAGTTCGGCTTCTTGGGCGTGGTCGTGTAGACGCGCGTGCAGACGCCGCGGCGCTGGGGCGCGGCGACCTTCTTCTTGCGGCCCTTCCCGGACTTGAGGCCCGGGGTGGACAGCTTCTTGCTCTTGGGCGTCCGGCCCTTGCGGACGAGCTGGCTCGTGGTCGGCATGCGGTCGCGCATGGTAGCAGCGGGCCGCGCGCGGACGGGCCGCGCCGGGGGCGGAGCGGGCCGCCCGCGGACGGGCCGCGCGGACCTGTGCGCTCAAGTCCGCCGCTTGCCTGCCGATACATAGGGTGCTAATCTTTCATTACCTAATTATTTTGAACCGTAGAAAGCTTGGAACACCGCACATGAGCCACGACCGCATCGAGCCACACGTCTGGCGCATCGCCGCCGTCGTCGTCGTCGGCGCGATCATGTCGATCCTCGACACGACGATCGTCAACGTCGCCCTCGACACCCTCGGCCGCGACCTGCACTCCTCGCTGGCCGACATCCAGTGGGTGGCGACCGGCTACCTGCTCGCGCTGGCCGCCGTGATCCCCGTCTCCGGCTGGGCCGCCGGGCGCTTCGGCGCCAAGCGGCTGTGGCTCGCCTCGGTCGTGCTCTTCACGCTCGGCTCGGCGCTGTGCGGCGTCGCCTGGTCGACCGGGTCGCTGATCGCCTTCCGCGTGCTGCAGGGCATCGGCGGCGGCATGATCATGCCCGTCGGCCAGATGGTGCTCACCCGCGCCGCCGGTCCCGCGCGCCTGGGCCGCGTCATGAGCGTCGTCGGCCTGGCGATGATCCTGGCCCCGATCTTCGGCCCGACCATCGGCGGCCTGATGATCGACAACCTCGACTGGCGCTGGATCTTCTACGTCAACGTCCCGGTCGGCATCGTCGGCCTGGCGATGGGCATGCGGATGCTGCCCAGCAGCGAGGAGGGCGTGCAGCGCACGCGCCTTGACCGCATCGGCCTGGCGCTGCTGACCGCCGGCCTCCCGCTGCTGGTCTACGGCCTGGCCGAGATCGGCCAGCACGGCAGCATCTCCTCCGCCCAGGCCTACGTGCCGCTGCTCGTCGGCGCCGCTGCGCTCATCGCCTTCGTCGCCCACGCGCTGCGCGCCGCCGAGCCGCTGCTCGACATCCGCCTGTTCCGCGAGCCGTCCTTCGGGGCCGCTGCCGTCACGACGTTCATCCTCGGCGCCGGGCTCTTCGGCGCGATGATCGTCATGCCCCTGTACTTCCAGCTCGTGCGCGGCGAGGACGCCGTGACGACCGGCCTGCTGCTCATCCCGCAGGGCGTGGGCGCCGCGCTGGCCATGCCGCTGGCCGGCCGCCTGAGCGATCGCCTCGGCGGCGGGCGGCTCGCGCTGGCCGGGCTGGCGGTGACGCTGCTGACCACGATCCCCTTCACCGCGCTGGGCGCGAGCACGTCGTACCTGCTGATCGGCGCGGTCATGCTCGGCCGCGGCTTCGGCATCGGGCTGACGATGATGCCGGCGATGACCGCCGCCTACTCACGCCTGGAGCCGTCGGACATCGCCCATGCGACGCCGCAGCTCAACGTGCTGCAGCGCGTCGGCGGCTCGATCGGCATCGCGCTGCTGACCGTCGTGCTCCAGCACGGGCTCGGCGGCGCGCACAGCCCCGACGCCGCGGCCAGCGCCTTCGGCCACACCTACCTGTGGGTGCTCGGCATGACGGTGATCGCGGCGATCCCCGCCTACGTCCTGGCGCGCGCCGAGCGCGGCGAGCGCAAGGCGACCACCACCTCGATTGCGGCAGCCGCCGAGGCGGCCGCCTAGGATGGCGGCCATGCCCGCCACCGCGACGCGCGCCGAGGCGGCCGCCGAGCTGCGCGAGGCCGTGCAGGCCTTCTCGGCGGCCCAGCGGCGCCTGCGCAGCCGCGACAGCAGGACCGGCGGCCTCAGCATCGCCCAGTGGCACCTCCTGCGCCAGCTCGCCGAGGCCGACGAGCTGCCCGCGGGCAAGCTCGCCGCCGGGGCCGACCTCACCCCCGCGTCGGCCACGCAGATGCTCGACCACCTGGCCGAGCAGGGCTGGGTCGAGCGCGTGCGCAGCGACACCGACCGGCGCGTGGTGCTCAACCGCCTCACCGCGACGGGCCGCGAGCGCTTCGAGCGCAAGCGCGCGCAGATCGAGGAGCGCTGGCGCGAGGCCCTGGCCGACATCCCGGCCGAGCAGCTCGGCCAGGCCGCGCAGGTGCTGCGGCGCATGGCCGACGTCCTCGACGCCGTCTGAACGCCGCCGCCACTCAGGCGGCGGGTACAGCGGCCAGCGCGTCCTCGGGCGGCGTGAACTCGAGCCCCTGGTCGCGCGCGACCGGCTCGTAGGTGAGCTTGCCCGCGGCCACGTTGAGGCCCTTCATGAACCCCGGGTCCGACCCCAGCGCGCGGTGCACGCCCTGGTCGGCGAGCTTGAGCAGGTAGGGCATCGTCGCGTTGGTCAGCGCCCACGTCGACGTGATCGGCACCGCGCCCGGCATGTTGGCCACGCAGTAGTGCGTGATCCCGTCGACCTCGTACGTCGGGTCGGAGTGCGTCGTGGGGCGCGAGGTCTCGAAGCAGCCGCCCTGGTCGATCGAGACGTCGACGAGCACCGCGTTGCGCTTCATCAGCCCCAGCTGCGCACGCGTGATCACCCGCGGCGCCTTGGCGCCGTGCACGAGCACCGCGCCGATGACCAGGTCCATCTCCGGCAGCCGCGACTCGATCTCCAGGGTCGAGGCGAAGCAGGTCGAGACGCGGCCGTTGAGCAGCACCTCGAGCTCGCGCAGGCGATCGATCGAGCGGTCGTAGACGTAGGTCTCGCCGCCGAGCCCGACGGAGATCTCGGCCGCGTTCTGGCCGACCACGCCGCCGCCGATGACCATCACCTTGCCCGCCGCGACCCCGGGCACGCCGCCGAGCAGCAGCCCGCGGCCGCCGAGCGGCTTCTCGAGCATGAACGCGCCCGCCTGCGTGGCGATCTTGCCCGCGACCTCGCTCATCGGCGCCAGCAGCGGCAGGCGCCCGCGCGCGTCCTCGACCGTCTCGTAGGCGATCGCCGTCGCGCCGGAGGCGAGCAGGCCCTGCGTCTGCTCGGGATCGGGCGCCAGGTGCAGGTAGGTGAAGAGCGTGTGGCGGGCCCCCAACTGCGCGACCTCGACCGGCTGCGGCTCCTTGACCTTGACGATCAGCTCGGCCTCGCCGAACACGGCGTCCGCGTCGGGCAGGATCCGCGCGCCCTGGGCGGCGTAGTCGGCGTCGGAGATGGCCGAGCCCTCCCCCGCACCGGCCTGCACGACCACCTCGTGGCCGCGATCGCTCAGCTCGCGCACGCCCGACGGCGTCAGCGCGACCCGGTACTCGTCGGCCTTGATCTCGGTGGGGACGCCAACCTTCACTGGTGCACCTCGCTGTGCGTCGATGGACGGGTGACGATCTCGCGCCCGCGCAGCGCCAACCAGAACTCGATGCGGTCGCGTGCCGAGCTCAGGTCGCGCCCCGTGAGCTCCTCGATCTTGCGGATCCGGTAGCGCAGCGTATGGCGGTGGCAATACAGACGTCGCGCAGCCGCCTCCCACTGGCCGTTGCACTCGATGAACGCCTCGAGCGAGCGCATCAGCTCGCCGCCGTAGTGGCCCTCGCCGTGCTCGATCGGCCCGAGCAGCGATTCGCAGAACAGCCGCAGCGCATCGGAGTCCTGCAGCGACAGCAGCAGCTGGAAGGAGCCGAGGTCGCGGTAGGTCGCCACCGACGCCGGGGCCGCGCCGTTGCCGTTGGGGGCGCCGAGCTCGCGCGCCTCCAGCGCGCAGCGCGCCTCGTGGTAGGCCTCGCGCGCACGGCCGGCGGGCACGGCGCGGCCCGCGCCGGCGAGCGGCCGGGCTCCGATCGCCTCGCCGGCGGCGGCGACGGCGCGCTCGGACAGCTCGAAGAGCTCGTCGTCGAGGAAGCCGGGCAGCAAGGCGACGACGTAGCGTCCGGACGCGGCGACGAGCCCGCTCACCGCGTCCGCTCGGAGCGCCTCGGTCAGCGCGGCCTCGCAGGCCTCGGGCGTCGTACGCTCCGCCGGGCCGACGACCAGCGCGGTGACCCGCCCGCCGAGGCCGAACGGCTCCAGCCGGCGTGCCAGCTCGGTGCCGGCGAGCTCGCCGGCGATCACCGCCGACAGCACGTCGCCCGCGAGCCGCCGCTCGGTCGAGTCGGCGACGCGGCGGCGCAGCAGCTCCAGCGCCACGACGGTCACCGCCTGGTGCAGGATCAGGCGGTCGATCTCGGCCAGGCCGTCGGCGTCCTTGGCCGCGACGAGCCACGCCTGCGGCAGCGCGCGCTCGGGCTGGTCGCCGCCGCCGACGGGCAGCGCGAGGGCGCGCGTGGCCAGGTCCGGGTGGCCGGGGACGAAGCCGTGGCCGTCGCCGCGGCGCGCGCGCTCGCGCAGCTCGTCGCCCAACGCAGCCACGATCTCGGGGTCGAGCTCGCGCCGGAAGGTGCGCATCGCCTGCAGCTCGCCGCGCCCGTCGAAGACGAGCGCCGGCCCGCCGATCAGTGTCGCCAGCGCGCCGACGATCGCGTCCAGGCCGCGCTCGGAGAGCACGATCCGCTGCAGGCGCTCCTGGGCGGCGATCGAACGCTGCAGCAGCGCGTACTGCTCGTTGACCAGACGCGTGAACGCATGCTCGGTCAGCGCGATGAACGGCAGCTCGTAGGGAACCTCGAACAGCGGGAAGTCGCGCTCGCGCGCGGCTTCGAGCAGCGGCTTGGGGACCTTCTCGTGCGTGAAGCCGGTCCCCAGGCCGAGGCCCGCCAGCCCGTGGTCGGCGAGCGTGGCGATGTACTCGCGCTGGCACTTGGGGCTGTCGAGGGCCAGGCCGGTGGTCAACAGCAGCTCGCCCCCCGACAGCCACGGCGTGGGGTCGACGAGCTCTGAGATGTGCACCCAGCGCACCGGCATGTCGAGCTGGCCCTCGCCCGCCAGCAGGGCGATGTCGACGTCGGCGAGGACCTCCCGGACGGTCAGCATGGGCTCATGTCGCGTGGCACATGCGCCGCGTCGCCTCCTCGAGCACCGGACGCAGCACGGCCTCGATCTCCTCGAACTGCTCGGGCCCGGCGATGAGCGGGGGCGAGAACTGGATCACGGGGTCGCCGCGATCGTCGGCGCGGCAGATGAGGCCGCGGCGGAACATCTCCTCGGAGAGGTAGCCGCGGATCAGCGCCTCGCTCTGCTCGTGCGTGAAGTGGTGCTTGGTGTCGCGGTCGGGCACCAGCTCGATCGCGTGGAAGTAGCCGGCGCCGCGTACGTCGCCGACGATCTCGATGTCGCGCAGCGACTCGAGCATCGCGCGGAGGTGACCCTCGTTCTCGCGGACGTGCTCGAGCAGGCCCTCGTTCTCGAACACGTCGAGGTTGGCCATCGCCACCGCTGCGGCGACCGGGTGGCCGCCGAAGGTGATGCCGTGCAGGAACGAGGTCTTGCCCTGCGCGAACGGCTCGAAGACGCGGTCGGAGGCGATCACGGCGCCCATCGGCGCGTAGGCCGACGTGATGCCCTTGGCCGTCGTGATGATGTCCGGCTGGTAGCCGTAGCGCTCGGCGCCGAAGTAGTAGCCCAGCCGGCCCCATGAGCAGATGACCTCGTCGGAGATCAGCAGCACGTCGTACTCGTCGCAGATCGCGCGCACGCGATCGAAGTAGCCGTCGGGTGGCGTGAAGCAGCCGCCGGCGTTCTGGACGGGCTCGAGGATGACCGCCGACACCGTCTCGGGCCCCTCGAACTCGATGCGCTGGGCGATGGACTCGGCGAGGTTCTCGACGCCATAGCCGGGCGCCAGCCGGTAGAGGTTGGTGTTGGGCACGTGGCAGCCGCCCGGCGTGAACGGCTCGAACGGCGTGCGCATCGGCGTGATGCCGGTCGCGCTCAGCGCGCCGAGCGTGGCGCCGTGGTAGGCGGTCTCGCGCGCGATGACCTTCGTCTTGTTCGGCGCCCCCTTGAGCTTGTGGTACTGGCGGGCGAGCTTGAGCGCCGCCTCGACGGCCTCCGAGCCGCCGCTGGTGAAGAAGACGCGGTTGAGGTCGCCGGGGGCGAGCGACGCGATGCGTGCCGCAAGCTCGATCGCGGGCGGATGCGCGTAGGACCAGTTGGTGAAGAAGCCGAGCTCGCGCGCCTGGTCGGCGCCCGCCTGGGCGACCGCCGCGCGGCCGTGCCCGATGTTGACGCAGAACAGCGCGCTGAGCGCGTCGAGGTACTTGTTGCCGTGCTCGTCCCAGACGTAGCAGCCCTCGCCACGGGCGATGATGGGGATCTCGTGCTCCTCGCCGTAGGCGCCCATCCGGGCGAAGTGCAGCCACAGGTGGCGCTGGGCGAGCTCCTGCAACCGCGTCCGGGTCGCCGCTTCGGTCGTCGCCATGCCTCTCTTCTCCAATCCGTCAAAGTCGTGAGCGGATTGGACAACGTAGCTGGCGGAGACAGGCGGCGGCAAGCCCCGTTTGGGCGCGCGGGTTGTCCAAGTCGGCGCATGGGGACGGCGAGCGGGTGCTCGACGGCGACGGGCGGTTGACGCGCCGGCACTGCGCGGCGCTTTGCTTGAGTGCGCGCGCATGTCCGCGGTCCAGGCACGGGGGGCCGTGCGGGACAGTCCGCTTCCCCGGGCCGCGCTGCTCGCGGTCGCGGGGAGCGCCGGGCTGGCCGCAGCGCTGCGCGTGGCGCTCGGCTCCGGCCAGGTCAACTACGACTCGCTGTACGCCCTCGTCTGGGGCCGCGAGCTCGCCCACGGCCACGCGCCCGACTACGCGGCCGGCGTGCTGCCGCCGACGCCGCACCCGCTCTCCACCCTGACCGGCGCGCTGCTGGCCCCGCTGGGCACGCACGCCGACGGCGGCCTGCTCGTCCTCGCCTTCCTCGGGCTCGGCGCGCTCGGCTGGCTGGCCTTCGCCACCGGCCGCCGGCTGGCGGGAGCGGGCGCGGGCGTGGCGGCGGCCGTGCTCGTGCTCACCCGCGACACGACGCTCTTCTACGGCACCCTCGCCTACTTCGACGTCGTCTTCGCCGCGCTCGTCCTCGCCGCGCTGCTCGTCGAGGCCCGCCGGCCGCGCGCCGGCGCGCCGGTGCTCGCGCTGCTGGCCGTGGCCGGGCTGTGGCGACCGGAGGCGTGGGTGCTCTCCGGCGCGTACGCGCTGTACCTGATGCGTGGGATGACGGGGGTGCGCGAGCGCGCCGTCGTCGTCGCGTGGGCCGTGGCCGCGCCGGCGCTGTGGCTGGCCTTCGACCTCGTGCTCGCGGGCGACCCGCTGTTCTCGCTGACCTACACGCAGCACGCGGCCGAGACGCTCGATCGCGCGCGCGGCCCGGTCGCGGCCGTCAAGGAGCTGCCGCGGGCGCTCGGGCAGGTCGTGCGCCCGGCGGCGGCCGCCGGCGCGCTCGCCGGCCTGGCGCTGGCGCTGGCCTTCATGCGCCGGCGCGCCGCGCTGCTCGTCGCGACGTTCGCGGTGAGCGGCGCTGGGACGGCCGCCGCCGTGGCGGCCGGCACGCCGCTCAACGCGCGCTACCTGCTGCTGCCCGGCGTGCTGTGCCTGCTGCTGTGCGCGCTGGCGCTCGGCGGCTGGACCCAGCTGCCGCGCGGCCATCGCGGCCGGGTCGTGTGGCAGGTCGTCGCCGTCGCGGTGGCGGCCCTGCTGGTCGGCACCGCGCCGCACGAGCTCGATCGCCTGCGTGGCGCCCACGATCGCGTCGCGTTCGAGTCGGCGGTGGCCGGCGACGCCCGCGCGACCGCCCAGGCCGCGGGCTGCGATCGGCTGACGCTGGAGGGCGGGCGGCCCGTGCCGCTGCTCGCGCTCGCCCTCGATCGCCCGGCGACGCAGTTCGCGGTCGCCCGCGGCCGGGCGCCACGCCATGGCCTCGTGCTCGCGCCGGCCGATCAGCGCGTCGCGCGCGACTACCTGCTGGTCGCGCGCGCGCCACGGCCCAGCGGCCTGCCGCTCGCGGCGGCGTCGGCGCACTGGCGCCTGTACGGACGCTGCCCCACGCGCGGGTAGCCGCCGCATAAGCTGCCGCGCTCATGGCGATCGCCTTCGACGACAGCGGGTCCGGCCCGCCGCTCGTGCTCCTGCACGGGATCGGCAGCCGGCGCGCCGTGTGGGACCCCGTCGTGGGGACGCTCGCGCGCGAGCACCGCGTGATCGCGCTCGACATCCCGGGCTTCGGCGACTCCCCGCCCGACGGCGGCGAGCCGACGCCCGCCGGCTTCGCCGCGCGCCTCGAGCGCTGGTTCGCGGAGCAGGGTCTCGAGCGCCCGCACGTCGCGGGCAACTCGATGGGCGGCGCGATCGCGCTGGAGCTCGCGCGGCGCGGGAACATCGCCTCGGCCACCGCCATCTCGCCGGTCGGCTTCTGGAGCCCGCGCGAGCGCACGTACGCGCGCAACTCGCTCAAGGCCTCGCGCGCGCTCGCCAGACGCATCCACGGGACCGTGCCGGCGATCACGAGCAGCGCCGCCGGCCGCACGGCGCTCTTCGCCCAGATCTACGGGCGGCCGTGGCGCATGTCGCCCGCCGAAGCGGTCGCGACGATCGACGCATTCCTCGCCGCCCCGTCGTTCGACGCCGCGATGGCAGCCTTGGCGGACTACACGTTCCGCGGGGCCGACGATGCCCGCAGCATCCCGGTGACCGTCGCGTGGGGCACCCGCGACGCGCTGCTCATCGCGCGCCAGGCGCGCCGCGCCCAGCGGATGATGCCGTGGGCGCGCCACGTCGCCCTGCCCGGCTGCGGGCACGTGCCGTTCCACGACGACCCGGAGGGCATCGCGGCGGTGATGCTGGCGGCGTCGCGCTAAGCCGCGGCCGGGGCCGGGGCCGCAGCGCTGCGCTCGGCCGAGCGGACCGGCGCCGGCGTCAGCGCCGAGGCGGTGACGACGAGCACGAAGGCGATGCCCTGCACGACGATGCCGAGCGCGGTGCCGGGCATCGGGTCGCCGAAGACGATGATGCCGCCGGCGATGCAGGAGATGTTGGCCGCGGTGCCGGTGATGGCGATGACCTCGACGGCCTCGCCGTCCTGCAGGCTCTTGGCCGACGCGTAGAAGGCGGTGGCCGAGCCGGCGGCGGCGACGAGCAGCCACGGGCTGGCGAGGCCGAGGATCCCCTCGTGCCCGACCAGGCCGGTCAGCGCCTTGACGGCGACGTTGCAGACGCCGAAGAGGATCCCGGACGCGGCGGCGAGCATGACGCCGTGGTGCTCGGCGGGAGCGCCCGCACGCGGGCCGAGGATCAGCAGACCGCCGATGCCGAACAGGGCGCCCTCGAAGCCGACCATGGCGACCAGCGAGAAGGCCGAGTGCGCGCCGTGAGGTTGGGGCATCGTCACACCGAGGAGCACGAGCCCGATCGCCGTGAAGGCCAGCCCCATCCACTGCCGCTTGCCGACCTCGTAGCCGAAGATGCGATCCGCCATGACCGCGATCAGGACCACGCCGCCGGAGAGGACGACCTGGACGACCGACAGCGGGGCCAGCGAGATCGCCGCGACGTGCAGCGCCCACGCGCCGCTACCGACGGCCATGCCGATCGCGAACCACTTCGAGCACCACAGGCCCTTCGCCGACCGCAGCGGGTGGCGCACGTCGATCGCAGGGGCCTCGCAAGCACCGCGGTGCTTGAAGAAGAACCCGAGGTTCGATGCGAAGGCGCACAGAAGCGCCAGCAGGATGCCGAGATGAAGGGTCATGCAGAGTTCATCGGACCGGGACGATCAAACCAGTGGTACCGACCGATGACTCCCTCATCGGCACCACCGCTTCCCTCCTTGACCACCCGGCGAGCGCGACAGGCTAGCGAACGACCCTGAAGAATGCGTAAGGCCCCAAAACCCCTGCTTTTCATGGACATCGACGGCGTTCTGTCGCTGTTCGGCTTTCAGTCCGACAGGCGTCCAGGAGGCCAGTGGCTAAACGTTGACGGCATCGTCCACCTCATTTCGGGCACAGCGTCCGAGCACCTGCACCGCCTGGCCGCGACCTACGAGCTGGTCTGGTGCAGCGGTTGGGAGGAGAAGGCCAACGAGCACCTTCTGGTCGCCCTGATGCTTCCCGATCCGCTTCCGTTCCTCACCTTCGGCGAGCGACCAGGCGCGCCACATTGGAAGCTGCCGTCGATCGAGGAGCACGCGGGCGATCGGCCGCTGGCCTGGGTCGACGACGCCCACGACGACGCCTGCCGAGCATGGGCCGCGGCCCGGGCCGCGCCCACCCTGCTCGTCTCCACCGACCCACCGACCGGGCTCACCGCCGCGCACGTCGACGAGCTGCTCGCGTGGGCCGCGGCGATCGACGGCGGGCGTTGATGACGGCTCACACCGACGGCGGGCCGCCCTCGTCGATCACGACGGGCTGGCCGGCGTCGACCCGGAAGCGGCGCAGCGCGAAGACCGTCGAGTTGGGGTCGCGGTGCTCGTCGACGGCGCGGTACTGGACGGCGAGCTGGCCCGCGCCCGCCTCGAGGATCGCGTAGCCCTTGTAGGCCTGGTTGGCGTACCCGCTGGGCGCCCGCTGCGACCGCGATTTACCAGTTTGTCACGCGGCGGTGCGCAGGCCCGCGTCGCGCGCCGGCCAGTCGTCGAAGCGCCGGTAGATGCTCGACCCCAGGCGCTCGATGTCGGCGCCGTAGACGTGGATCGAGATCGTCGGGCCCTCGCCGACCGCGGTGACCGCGTGGATGTCCTGCACCGACGGCACGATCACCTCGACGTGCCCGGGGCGCGCCTCGATGGTGTCGACCGCCTCCAGGTAGCGCTCGCCGCCCGCCTCGACGGCGCGATAGCGCGTCTCGCGCTCGCGGCCCTCGTAGACGCCGACGACGCACCACGACACGTGGTCGTGGATCGGCGTGCGTTGACCGGGCAGCCACACGAGCGCCACGACCGAGAGCCGCCGGCACGGCGAGACGTGCAGGAGGTGCTGGCGGTAGTGGTGCAGGTCGGGCACGCGATGCGAGGGCGCCAGCCAGCCGTCCTGCGACAGCAGCCGTCGCAGGCGCGCGCCGATCGCGTGCGGGTCGTCGACGAGCCGGTCGGCTTCAGAGGCGAACGCGGACAGTGGGGACATGTCGGGTTCGACGCGCGCGCCCGCAGGGCGCTTTCGTGCACCTCGTCACAGATGGCTAGAAGATCGACTCGATGCCGTTGATCGCGGCCTTGCCCAGCGCGATCTCGAGCACGACGCCCGCCACGCCGACGACGATCGCCGCGATCACGACGGCGAAGTCCTCGAGCAGCACCCCGAGCGACAGCAGCACGACCCCGAGCGCGGGCAGCGTGTCGAGCCCGGTGAACGGTGGCGCGAAGAAGGCGCCCGCGCAGCCGGCGATGACCAGCATGCCGAAGACGATGTTGCTCAAGCGGTGGTCGAAGAGGAAGCGCAGGCGCGGCCTGGAGATCCGCTCGAGCCGGCGGATCAGCCGCATCAGCCCGGCGATGAAGCGCTGCTGGTTCGGGCCGGCCAGCTCGAGCTTGCACCAGCGCTGGGGAAGCCAGATGACGTCGCGGCCGGCGATGAGCTGCGCGGCGAGCAGCACCGCGATGATCTCGAAGACGTGCGTCGCGCCCCCGGTCGGCACCGGCAGCGCGGGCACGCCGAGCAGCACGACGAAGAGGATCGCGAAGCTCTTCTCCTGGAAGAGCTCGACGAGGCTCGAGAGCGTCTTGTCGCCGTCGCCCTCCAGCCAGCCTTCGAGCTGGTCGCTGACCTTCGCGGACGGCGGCATCGGTGCATCATGATCGGGTGGTCACGATCGCCGACGTCCGGCCGCTGGCGCTGAGCCTCCCGCGCAGCTACGAGGTCCTGGTCCACGACCGGGTGAAGTTCCGCGTCGGGCGGATCGTCTACCTGGCGTTCTCGCGCGACCCGACCGTCATGGGCTTCGCGTTCCCCAAGGAGTGGCGCGAGGTGCTCGTCGGGTCGGACCCGGAGAAGTTCCTCATGCCCTCCGCCGGCGACATGCGCTGGAACTGGGTCGAGGTCCGCCTCGCGGCGCTCGACCTCGACGAGATGCGCGAGCTCGTCGTGGACGCCTGGCGGATGGTGGTCCCCAAGCGCGTCGCGGCCGACTACGCGAACGGCCTGACCGGCTCGCCGCCGTCCCACGCCAGCGATTCGGCGTAGAAGCGCGTGAAGGCCGCGTCGGTGGCCTCGTCCATCTCGATGAGCTCGAGGTAGCCGGGCAGCTCCGCCGTCGTGTCGACGTAGCCGACCCGGCCGCCGGTCGGGACGCACGCCTCGAACGCCAGCGCATGGCCCTGCTCGAGGTGGCGGGCCAGCTCGCCGTCGTAGTCGAGCGTGCCGACGCCGAAGTGGTGGAAGCCGTAGCCACGCTGCTCGATCCCCTCGCGCCAGACGGACGGCTTGTCGTCGTTGAGCTGGATCAGCTCGACGAGCATGTGCCCGGCGAACGCCATCGCCAGGGCGACGTCGGCCTCGGTGGGCTCGCCCCGATAGGTCGCGCGCTCGCCGGTGAAGTGCTCCAGCAGGAACCACGGCCCGACGTCGAGCTGGTCGACCCACCGCCGCATGCTCGCGTCGATGTCGTCGACGACGTAGGCCATCTGGAAGACGCCGGTCTGCGGCTGACCGAATCCGAGCAGTGACATGGAGGCGCACCGTACCTGTCAGGAGCTGACCGCATCCAGGCGCTGCAGCAGCTCGTGCGCGGCGAGCTCGATCTCCTTGTGACGCCACTCGGCGGCGCGGTAGTGGCAGGCGATCAGCCCCATCCGATGCACGCGCCTGAAGTCGCCGTAGACGAACGCGTACCGGGCCTTCGTCTCGTCGGCGGCGCCCTCGGTGAGGCCGAGGTGCCAGGCGGCGTATTGCTCCCAGGAGTGCGAGGCCAGGAACGCGTTCTGCTGCTCGGCGCGCGGCTGCACCTGCGACCACTCGCTCTGAAGCACGTACTGGCGCGCGTCGATCAGCTCCTCGGCGCGCGCCACGGCCTGCGGGTTGAGGTGATAGGTAGCCACGGCGACATCCTGACAAGGCTCAGTCGCCGGGCCCCGCCTGCTCTCCGGTGAGCACCGATCGCCGCTCGCGGTACTCGTCGAGGTCGATCTCGCCGCGCGCGTAGCGAGCGTCGAGCACATCGAGGGCGCTCTCGCGATGGACGGCGGCGCGCGGCGGGCCCCACCCGCCCCGGGATCGGAAGAGCAGCACGAGGCCGCCTGCGATCAGGGCGAACCAGAGCAGCGGGAAGACGATCCACCAGCCGGGCCCGTCGTGGTGCCAGGTGTCGGCGAGGATGGTTGTAGCCAGCGTTTGCATGTCGCACATGCTGGCAACGGCCGCGCCCGATTTCGTCGGCCAGGCGACGGCATCTGGCCTACGCTCACGCGCGTACGCGCGATACTCGGGTGCGCGTGGATCGAACCGAAGACACCGACGCCGTCCGCGCGCAGCGCCGCGCGTTCGTTCGCGAGCACCGCACCGCGGTCTTCGGCTACCCGCGCCAGGAGCACGGGCCGTCTATGTCGATCGTCTACTACGTCGTGGCGGGCGACGACGAGCTCCTGGTCTCCAGCATGCGCGACCGCTCGAAGACCAAGGCCGTCCGCCGCAACGCCAAGGTGACGCTCTGCATCCTCGACGAGCAGTGGCCGATGAGCTACCTGCAGCTCTACTGCGACGCCCGCGTCGACGACGACATCGAAGCCGCCGTCGACCTCATGATGGAGATCTCGGGGATCATGGCCGGCGAGCCGATGCCCGCCTCCGCGCGGCCCGACGTCCACGAGATGTGCCGCCGCGAGCACCGCGTCGTCCTGCGCCTGCGACCGTACGCCACCTTCCAGACGCCGCCCCGCCACGTCCACAGGCCCGAGGACCTCAAGGGCCTCACGCACTGGGTGAGCTCGAGCCTGCCCTGGTAGCG
>CAVXTB010000005.1:0-45284 GCA_963764585.1 uncultured Actinomycetes bacterium | reverse complement strand
CTGCGACACCAAGAGCGGTGCAAAGTGGCAAGAGCTGCAGCTCGTCGCCAGCGTGCTCGGCGTGACGATTGCCGCGGCGTCGCTCGGTGACGAGACCGAGGATCGCCTGGCGTCTGTCGCGTCTGATCTGTACGAGAAGACGGGCACCCGTGAATGGCAACGCCCCGCGAAGACACAGACGGCGTCACAGTGGAGCTTCATCTCGAGGATCGCCATCTGGGTAGTGGAGGCGATGGGCGTTGACCCTGAGCTAGCGTCGGACGTCCTGGAGGAGAGGTTTGGCTACAGCTGCGTGCCGACACTGTACAAGTCCGTCATCACCGAGGCCGAGTAGCTGTCAGGGACGGCATGCCCGAGCACGTGACTCGGTATCCGCCAGAGCCGGCCCGACCGTGCCTCCTCGTGGTGGCAGCGTTACGCGGAGAGCCTGGTAGATGCCTCCATCTCGCCCGTCTCGCGTGCCGTGATCGAAGCCGACAGCCGCTACGTAGTCGAGCGTGGAGTGCTCGGCGCCGGCGGGCCCGGTGACGAACGATGGCCCGTTGGGCGGGTCCGGCGAGGCATCGTTATGGGTGCCGTCCAGTCAGGCAAGACCGCATCAATGCTCGGTGTGGCGGCGCTCAGTCTCGACGCGGGCATCGACATGATCGTGGTCCTCGCCGGCACTCGCGTCTCGCTCTGGCGCCAGTCGCTGAGATCGTCTGCTTCAGCAGCTCGATCGGGCCGATGAATCCTCATCTCCTGAGCGTGCCCGGCGGCGGATCCTCGTACCGGATCCGCTATTGGCGATGAACGATGATGAGAGCCACTCGCCGGCGCGGCTCTACGCGATCAACGGTGCCACCTTGAGGAGAGCGGTCGCCGCGCAACGACCGGTGATTGCGCTGGTCCTGAAGAACGTCCACCACTTAAGGGCGTTCATGAGCGTCATGCATGAGCGTCTCCTGCCAGCTGTCGAGCGGTTCGGGCGTCCGTTCCATCTGCTCGTGCTCGACGACGAGGCGGATGACGGCTCGATCCTCGACGCCCGGATCGAGCAGGCGCTCGATCCTGCGGTCGACGCGCTCAAGCAGATCCCGCGGGCGATCGTCGACCTCTGGGCGACCCGTCCACATATCGGCCAGACCGCCTCGCCGCACCTTTTCGCGACGTACATCGGCTACACGGCGACGCCTCAGGCGAACTTCCTTCAGTCAGACCACAACCCGCTCGCTCCAGAGGACTTCGCGATCGCGCTACGCACGCCCTTCGATCGGGGCGAAGTGTCTCCGCGCTCGACGAGCTACCGCGAGCCACTCGGACTCGACGCCTTCTACACGGGCGGCGAGGCGTACTACGGGAGGCTGCGCGACGCGGGTTATGTCAGCCGACCTCACCCGCCCCGGCCGACGATCTCGCCGACGCGCTGAGGGCCTTCCTGATTGCTGGGGCAATACGTCTCTGGCGAGACGACGACGGACTTCTCCCGGCACAGGCCCGCGACGCCCGCTTCGGTAGTCGCGCCGAAGCGGCGGGGCGCTCACCGGAGCCGCACTCGATGCTGTTCCACCCGTCGGCGGCGATCTCAGACCAATTCGAGGCGGCCGCGACCATCCTGGAAGTCGCGTGTGGGATGGATCGGCGACAAGCAGACAGCACATCGAAAGCGGAAACCGCCGGCTGCCACTGCCGGATCGAGCAGATGATCTCTCACCGATGAACCCGCATGGAGGCGGTGGCTTGACGCTTCCAAGCGTCAGCGATGTCCCTCGAGGCTGCCTTCGACCTGCCGCGGCCCCGTCGGATCCCAGACGCCTCCCATTGGGCTGACATCCGTGCGCTCGTTCTCGACGAAGTCGTCCCCACGACACAGATCAAGGTCGTGAACAGCGATCCGCGCGCCGATGACCGACCTCAGTTTGAGCCGGTGGAGGAGGAGCCTGGCGCTGGCGCGCACCGCCCGACCTATGCACGATCTTCGTCTCCGGGAACGTCATGTCGCGAGGGCTGACGCTTGAAGGCCTTACGACCACGCTCTTCCTGCGGAGTCCGACGATCCGTACGCGGACACACAGATGCAGATGCAGCGCTGGTTTGGCTTCCGCGGCGCATACCTCGAGCTTTGTCGCATGTTTCTGCCAGATCGCCAGCTCGAACTGTTCCGCGCTACCACGACGCGGATGAAGCGCTTCGACGCACCGTCCTGGCAGTCATGAACGAGCCCGTCGACGATGCCCCATCGCCATTCGTGCTTCAAGGTCCGGACTTCTCAGCCACAGGCAAGCTCACAAACGTGGCGAACGTGCCGCTATGTCCTGGCGCGACACCGTTCATCCGGCTGGTGAACAGCGGCGAAGAAGCCGACCCGAATGTAGACGTCATCGCTCGCGCGTTCGCGTCTGCGCCGTCGCAGGATATCGTCATCAAGGGGCGCGTTCGCGGCCGCATCCTCGATGTGCCGCTGTCGCTGACCGACGCCGCAACGCTCCTCGACGAACTCCGCTACGAGCACTACCGGCCGACGGCAGATGGCTGGGAGGGCACACGGTGGAGAGACCTGGAGGCAAAGGTCGGGATAGATTCCGCGACGGACATCGACGGGCTGCTGCCGTTCTTCAGACCGCCTGCGGTCGCCGCTGAGGAGGCGACGCCGTATTCGCGAGGAGGGCCGTACGCGATCAGTGCATACCTGCGCCTCTGGAAGGCCTGCCTCACCCGCCACGCTCGCGGCTTGGTTGCCACCGATGACCCGCGGGTGCCCTGGTCGATGCTCGATCTGGTTCAGAAGTCCAGAGAGCAGCCGGTGCTTCTACGTGGGAATCCGCTACGGATCCGGGTCGGAGATCGAGGGCGGACCGTTAGGCAACCTCGGGTTCACCATTCGGGCGATGATGCGGTCCGTCGCCGCGGGTGAGCTAGCAGGAGGGTGGGGTACCCGCAACCCTGTCTCGGGACCTGGTCAGTACCTAGGTGACGAACTCTTCGACTATCACCTCCACAGCGAGCCGCCCCCGTCTGCCGGACCGGGCGAGGCGCCTTGGCGGCCGGTCGGCGCCCCAGGTCTGATCCTCTTCCACGTGATCGAGCAGCCGGACAGGTCATTCCCAACGGTCGCGGTGGGCGTGGCGCTTCCTCTCGGGGGGCCGGACCAGTTCGCGGCAAGGAAGGCGATGACCCCAGGAGGCCGCGCATGAGCAGCTCGTATGAGCAGCAGCTCGCGCTTGTCCAAGGCCTGCGCCGGTCCAGGACCGAAGACGAGCGCAACATAGACTGGAGTAGACCGGACGGCGTGATCGGGTTCGCGTTAACGCCGAAGGGCCGCATCGAGATCTTCCTGCCGGGGCCTCAGCTCGACGCCCGCTTCCGGAGAGTGCGCGAGGCGCTCGAGTACACGCGATGGTTCCGAGCGGGTGGCAGCGAACTCCTGGCCAACCGGATCCTCCTGCCCTCGGCAGGGCACTTCGAGCAGGTCGCGGCCTTCCTTAGCACCGAGCTGCTACGAAACGGCGCTACCGACGATCTCCCTGGTGCCTTCACCCGCACGGAACCGCTCATCGATCTCGCAATCGACGACCTGATGATCGCCGATGAGGCTTTCCTCGGGCTCTGCGGTGAGATGCTCATTTTTCACGCGCTGCTGCGAGCGGCGCCCGATCATCACGTCGGGGACATCATCGATTCCTGGACGGGATATCGCGAAGTCGCGCGGGACTTCCAGCTCGGGCAAGTAGGCGTTGAGGTGAAGACGACTACTTCCTCGACATCGTCCCACGTCTTTCGCGGCGTGCACCAGCTCGAGATCGGGCACGGCGTCGACCGTGTCGAGGAGACGAGCTATGTGTTGGCCAGTCTTGGGCTCGAATGGACTGAGGGGGCAAACACAACGAGCCTGCCTGAACTCGTTGAGGGGCTCGTCGCGCGTACCACAGAAGCGCTTGGGGTCGCAGCCGGCGCGTTCATCGACGATCTCGTTGCTCGGATCGCCGACTATGGCTCCCCGAGAACGTTGGGATACGACCACACGACGATGGCCGAAACTGCTCGGTTCGGTCGTCGGTTTCGGCTCCGCTTTGCGCGTGGTTACGACATCGCGGACGAGGCGATCCGGCTCCTCACCACCGACGACTTGCGTGCACGACCTTTCATCGTGGCCGAGTCCTTGTACGCGCGCGTGAACCTTCCCGATCAGGTCCGCGGCGATGTGAACCCGGTCATCGGCCTCGCCGACTGTGCGCACCGGATCCTGGGAGTACATCGATCGACGCGGTAGCTTGGCGGGAGCGAGCCGGATTAGGTTGACAAACGACACCCCGATAACCGCGTCGCGCGTGCCTCCGGTGGCACGGCGGCTCGTCCGTACGTGCGAACCTCGGGAACTCGGCGGACGTCCAGGGTCACGTCCCTAGTGTTGGTGTAGGAGCGCGTCGGACGGATCGAACGTAGTCCGGCCACCGCGGCGCTCATGATCGTCGGAGTTCTCAAGGCTTCGACGAAAGGAGGCCGGCGATGGCCGGTCGGGACAGGATGACGATCGAGGAGGTCGTCAGGCGGGTGCTGCGCGATGAGCACGCAGACGTGATTCGCGAGTCGGTGCGAGCGGTCGCGCAGGAGCTGATGCAGGCCGAAGTGTCTGAGCTGATCGGCGCCGAGCACGGCGAGCGCACCGAGGACCGCGCGACGCATCGCAACGGCTATCGCCCGCGGCGCTGGGACACCCGCGCTGGGGAGATTGAGCTGCAGATCCCCAAGATCCGTCAGGGCAGCTACTTCCCGTCGTTCTTGCAGCCGCGCAAGCGCTCCGAGCAGGCGTTGGTCAGCGTGGTCCAGCAGGCCTATGTCTGCGGGGTCTCGACCCGCCGCGTCGATCAGCTCGTCGAGAGCCTCGGCTTGCGGATCAGCAAGTCAGAAGTGAGCCGGATCGCCGGCCTGCTTGACGAGCAGGTCCGGGCGTTCCGGGAGCGCCCCTTGGAGGGCCGCTACCCCTATCTGTTCGTCGACGCGAAGATCGAGAAGGTCCGCGACGGCGGGCGCGTGCAGCGCAAGGCCGTCGTGGTCGCGCACGCCGTTCACGAGACCGGCCGGCGCGAGATTATCGGCCTGGCCATCGGCGAAGCGGAGACCGAGGCGTTCTGGACCGAGTTCCTGCGCTCACTCGTGGCGCGCGGTCTGCTCGGCGTGCAGTTGGCCATCAGCGACGCGCACCCCGGCCTGAAGGCCGCGCTGGCGACGGTGCTCGGCGCGCCGTGGCAGCGCTGCACCGTGCACTTCCTGCGCGACCTTCGCGGCCACGCCCGAAAGGACCAACACGACGCGCTGGGCGCCGTCATCCGCCAGATCTTCACCGCCAGCAGCGGCGAGGAAGCCCGCTCGCGACTCGGCGACGCCGTCGCGCAGCTCGAGCCGCGGCTGGCGAAGATCGCCGCGCTGCTCGAGCAGGCCGAGGACGACATCCTGGCCTTCTACGCGTTCCCCGCTGAGCACTGGCCCAAGCTGCGATCCACCAACCCGTTGGAACGCTTCAACCGCGAGATCGCCCGACGCACCGACGTCGTCGGCATCTTCCCCGACGACGCCTCGGTCATCCGCCTGGTCTCGATGCTCGCCATCGAAGCCAACGACGAATGGCTCGTCGGGCGCAGCTACATCAGCCGCGGCTCCATGACGACTCTCTACGAGAACCGGTCCGCTCTCACTCCCAAGACAGAACAAGACAAGGAGGTCAGCGAGCTCATCGCGGCCTGAACCGCCAACGCACTCACCGACGAGATGAGCGCCGCACTTCTACACCACGTCCCGGGACTTGACTACGTCACAGCCCGGTCGGCGCGACTTCGCCACGTCCGATCGGTTGTGACCGAAGATGCCGCACGGACGCACCCTCGCGATCGCGGCCCTGCTCGCCGCGGCGCTCGCGCCCGACGGCCGCCCAGGCACGCACGCCCCCGCCCAAGCTGACCGGGCTGCGGTGCGTGCCCGCGACGCGTGCCGTCTGCCACCCGCGCCCGCAGGTCATGATCGGCAAGCAGGTCCAGCTTCGCGGCACGGGGCTCAAGGCGGGGATGCGCGTGAGCTTTCGCTGGTCGAAGGGGGCGCTGGCGACCAAGCTCAGGCGCTCGGCGACCGGGTGGGTGGCGCGGGTCCCGCCCGGGACCAAGGCCGGAACCATCTCGGTGCGCGTCACCGACCGCGCCGGGCGCCGCTCGCGCGTGATCCGGCTCATCGTGCTGCCGGTGCCCGCACAGCGCCGGGCCCCCGGCGGCCCGCTTCCGGCGCCGTTCGCCGGCAACGGGATGTGGATCTGGGAGCTGCCGAAGAGCGAGGGCGGCGACGTCAACGCCATCGCCGCGCGGGCGCGGGCTGCCGGCATCTCAACCGTCTTCGTCAAGAGCTCGGACGGCCCGGACGACGCGTGGGCGCAGTTCAACCCGACGCTGGTCCAGGCCCTGCACGCGTATGGCCTCCGTGTGTGCGCGTGGCAGTTCGTCTACGGCGCCGATCCGCTCGGCGAGGCGGCGCAGGGCGCGAACGCCGTGGCGGCGGGCGCCGACTGCCTCGTCATCGACGCCGAGAGCCGGTATCAGGGCCGCTACGCGCAGGCACAGCAGTACGTCGCCGCGCTGCGGGCCGCCGTCGGACCGGCGTATCCGATCGGGCTGACGTCGTTCCCCTACGTCGACTACCACCCGGGGCTGCCCTACTCGGTCTTCCTGGCGCCGGGCGCCGCCCAGGTCAACCTGCCGCAGGTCTACTGGAAGGACATCGGCGGATCGGTCGATGCGGTCAGCGCGCGCACGTGGGCGCACAACCGCATCTTCGGCGTCCCGATCGCGCCGCTCGGCCAGACCTACCAGTCGCCGTCGCCGGAGGAGATCCAGCGCTTCCGCCAGGTGTGGGCGGCGTACGGCGCAGGCGGCCTGTCGTGGTGGAGCTGGCAGGCGACCGGCGCGTCGACGTGGGCGGCGCTCGCCCAGGCTCCCGGAGCCGCCGAGCCCCTGGCCGACCCCGGCTGGCCGGCGCTCGACAAGGGGTCCAAGGGCGACGAGGTCGTCTGGCTGCAGGAGCACCTGGTCGCCTTCTCGCCCGACGTCCCCGTCGACGGCGTGTTCGGCGCGTCGACGCAGCAGGCGCTGATGGGACTGCAGACCTCGCGCGGCCTGCCCGCGAGCGGCGAGACGGACCCCGCGACCTGGCAGGCGGTGCTCGCCCTGCCGGTGCAGCCGGCCGACTGGGTGTCGCGCGGCTCGGGCCCGCGGGCGGCGGCGGCCGCGGGTCGGCGCGCGCCGGCCTCCGCGCGGCTGCCCGCGCGGCGCAACGAGATCCCGCCGCCAGGCCAGCGACGCTGATGATCACCGCTGACACGACGACTTGCCGTCCAAATTGTGAGCGCTAACATGCCGCACCGCCGCACCCCCTGCGGCCGCGCGAATCCGGCGAGTGGGAGGAGCTTCGCGCACGGGTCCCAGCGCTCACACAGTCGTGGCCGGCCTCGCCGCCACCGTCGCCTTCCTGTCCGCCTCGACCGCAGCGCAGGCCGCGCACGCGGCCCAGTCGCCGACCGCGGCGAGCATCACCGCCGACGCCGGCGCTCGTGGCACGCCGGTCGGCTGCGCGCGAGTTCGGGATCTTCTTCGAGGACATCAACCACGCCGCCGACGGCGGCCTCTACCCCGAGCTCGTCCAGAACCGCTCGTTCGAGTTCAACACCGTCGACAACACCTCCTACACCGGGCTCACGGCGTGGTCGCTCGACCGTCGCGGCGGCGCGTCCGGGGACATCGCCGTCGCCACCGACTTCCCGCTCAACGAGCGCAACCTCAACTACCTGCGCCTGACCACCGGGGCTCCGAGCGCCACTCTCCGGCGCCGGGCTTGCCATCCGCAACTCCGGCTTCAACACCGGCCTCCACGTCGAGGCGGGCCAGCGCTACGACTTCTCGTTCTGGGCCAGGCGCGACGGCACGGTCGACCTGCCGGTTCACCGTCGCGGTCGAGGACGCCGCCGGCACGACCACCTACGCGGCGGCCGACACGACGGTCCGCTCCGATGCGTGGACGCGATACCGCGGTGTCCTCAAAGCGACCGGCACCACGACCGCGGGCCGCCTCGCGTGATCGTCAGCGGCTCGCCGGCGCCCGACACTCACGTCGACTTCGACATGGTCTCGCTGCTGCCGCAGGACACGTGGAAGGGCCACGGCATGCGCAAGGACCTCGCCGAGAAGATCGCCGCCCTGCACCCGTCGTTCCTGCGCTTCCCCGGCGGCTGCCTGGTCGAACGTCGGCACCATGACGGCTACGCGTGTCCCCGAGCTGCAGCGCCGGATCTACCACTGGAAGGAGACCATCGGAGCGGTCGAGCAGCGCGCCGACCAACACCAACTTCTGGGGCTACAACCAGAGCTACGGCATCGGCTACTACGAGTACTTGCAGTTCGCCGAGGACCTTCATGCGCGATGCCCCTGCCCGTCGTGCCAGGTCGCGCGTCAACGGCTGCGGCCAGTCTCGCGGCCACTCGACGACGCCCGCGCTGCTCAAGCGCCCTACATCCAGGACACGCTCGATCTGATCGAGTTCGCCAACGGAAGCACCGCGACGCGATGGGGCGCTGTGCGCGCCGCGCTCGGCCACCCGAGGCCGTTCGGGCTGAAGTTCACTCGCCGTCGGCAACGAGGAGAGCCGACCCTACAGTTCCTCGTCAACTACCCGCAGTTCTCGCGCGGCGATCCGAGGCGCGAGTACCCGGGCATCAGGATCATCTGCAACAGCCGGCCCGGCGTCCGGACGGCACGGTCTTCGACACGCAACTGGCAGATCGTGCCGCGACCAGCACGCCGACCTCGTCGACGAGCACTACTACGTCAGCCCAGCCGTTCCTGCTGAACAACACCCACCGCTACGACAGCTACGACCGCAACGGGCCACACGTCTTCCTCGGCGAGTACGCCTCCCGGGCGGCCTCGAGCCAGTACAAGAACTTCTTCAGCGCGCTCTCCGAGGCGGCCTACATCACCGGCCTGCAGCGCAACGCCGACGTCGTCGAGACTGGCGTCGTACGCACCGCTGCTCGCCAACGTCGACTACGTCCACTGGTCGCCGGACCTCATCTGGTTCGACAACCACCGCGCGTACGGGACGCCGAGTTATTGGGTCCAGCAGATGTTCTCGACCAACCGGGGCGACACCGTGGTCCCGAGCACCGTGAGCGTCCAGCCCGAGCCGCCCGAGCAGATCGACCGCGTCGCCGGGCAGTTCGGCAACGCGCTCGACCTCAACGGCCTCAATCGCTACGTGCAGCTGCCGACCGCGCTCGCGAGCGGCCTGCACTACTTCACCATCGCGGCGTGGGTCAAGCCCCGGACGGTCGACGCTGGGCGCGACTCTTCGACTTCGGCTCGAGCACCGACTCGAACATGTTCCTCACGGTCAGCGCCGGCGGCGGCCCGCCTCGGTTCGCCATCACTACCAACGGCAACGGCAACGAGCAGCAGCTGAGCGCGCCCGCTCCGCTGCCGGCGAACCAGTGGTCGCATCTCGCCGTCACCCTCTCCGGCACGACCGGCACGCTCTACGTCAACGGCGTGGCGGTGGCGACGAACCCGAACATGACGCTGAGCCCGTCGAGCCTCGGGCCACGGCGAACACCTGGATCGGACGGTCGCAGTACGGCGCCTATCCCCTGCTCAACGGGACCGTGGACGCTTCCAGGTCTACGACCGTGCCTGAGCGCCACGGAGGTGCAGTCGCTGACGACGTCTCCCGGCGCCGGCAACGTCTCCTCCTACCGCTTCGACGAGGACGGCGGCCCGACCGCCGTGGACTCGTCGGGCAACGGGCGCGACGCACCGATCGTGGTTCAGCCGCTCGGCGATCCGCTCTACCAGGTCGTGACGCGCGAGCGCAACGGCGACGTCGTCGTCAAGGTGGTCAACACGCGGTCGCACTCGATCAGGACGCAGATCGACCTCGGGCGCGACGCCACTGGGCCAGCACGGGGCTCCGTGACGACCCTGCGCGGTGCTCTGAGCGACGTGAACTCGTTCGCCGCGCCACGAAGTCGCGCCGTACGAGACAGCCCGCTCGGCAGCCGCTTCGTCTAGACTCCCCCACCTCGGTCACGTTCATCCGCGTTTCGCGCGCTGAGGGGAGAGCTTCGCCGGCCGGTGGCCTAGTCTCGGTGTGATGGCAACGGTGACCCTCGAAAGCCGCGCGGCCGCACTCCTCGCCGACCTCGCCGGCCCCGACGCCACCTTCCGCCCCCACCAGCTCGAGGCGATCCGCGACCTCGTCGACGACCGCGCGCGCGTGCTCTGCGTCCAGCGCACCGGCTGGGGGAAGTCGGCGGTCTACTTCATCGCCACCGCGCTGCTGCGCGAGCGCGGCGCCGGGCCGGCGCTGATCGTCTCGCCGCTGCTGGCGCTGATGCGCAACCAGATCGCCGCGGCGGAGCGACTTGGGATCCGGGCGCACACGATCAACTCGACCAACCGCGATGCGTGGGAGGAGGTCCAGGACCTGCTCGCAAGCGACGCGGTCGATCTGCTCCTCATCAGCCCGGAGCGGCTCAACAACCCGCAGTTCCGCGACACCATGTTGCCGCTGTTCGTCGAGCGGGTCGGGCTGCTCGTGGTCGACGAGGCGCACTGCATCTCGGACTGGGGGCATGACTTCCGGCCGGACTACCGGCGCCTCGCAGAGGTGATCGAGCGGCTGCCGGCGGGGGTTGCGGTGCTGTGCACGACGGCGACGGCCAACGATCGCGTCGTGGCGGACGTCGCGGACCAGCTGCAGCTGGGAGCCATGCGGGCGAGCTCAGGACCTATCGAGGGCCGCTCGGGCGGTCGAGCCTGCGCCTCGAGGTCGTCGACCTGCCGGGTCGCGCCGATCGGCTCGCGTGGCTCGCGACGTGGCTCCCGCAGCTCGACGGCTCGGGGATCGTCTACACGCTGACCAAGCGCGACGCCGAGCTCGTCGCCGAGTGGCTGACCGCCCACGACGTCAAGGCGGAGGCGTACAGCGGCGAGGTCGACTCCGACACGCGGGTCGCGACCGAGGAGCGGCTGCTCAACAACGACCTCAAGGCCGTCGTCGCCACCAGCGCGCTCGGGATGGGCTACGACAAGCCCGACCTCGGCTTCGTCGTGCACTACCAGGCGCCGGGCTCGGTCATCTCCTACTACCAGCAGGTCGGCCGCGCCGGGCGCGCGGTGCGAGCACGCCGACGTGGTCCTGCTGCGCGGCCAGGAGGACAAGCGCATCCAGGACTTCTTCATCGAGCAGGCCTTCCCGGCGCGCGAGACCGTCGACAAGGTGCTCGAGGCGCTCGACGACAACGAGGGAGCGACGCTGCCGGCGATCCTCGCGCACGTCAACCTCGGGCGCGGGCGGATCGAGGCGCTGCTGAAGGTGCTCGACGTCGAGGGTGCCGTCGAGCGGCACGGCACGACGTGGGTGAGGCGAAGCGACTCCGACTGGACGTACGACGCCGAGCGCTACGCCGAGGTCACCGCGCTCAGGCGCCAGGAGCAGCAGGCCATGGCCGCCTTCGGCGCCGACGGGCGCTGCCTCATGCGCGCCCTGCAGGAGGAGCTCGACGACCCCGACCCGCAGGACTGCGGACGCTGCGCCGTCTGCGCCGGGCGGCGCTTCGCCGAGCCGCCGGATCCGGCGCTGACAACGAGCCGCCGCGCTGCACCTGCGCTCCAAGCCGCTCGTCCTCGAGGTCAAGAAGATGGCTCCCGACGAGGACGGCGCGATGCGCAAGCTCGCCGACGACGTGCGCGCCGAGGAGGGACGCGCGCTCGCGCGGCTGGGCGACGGCGGCTGGGACCCCGCGGTGCAGGCGGGCCGTCGCAAGGGCCGCTTCGACGACGAGCTCGTAGAGGCCGCGGCCGAGCTGCTGCGTGGGTGGACGGAGGCGAGAAGCGCGGCATGGGTGTGCGCGGTGCCTTCGGATCGAAGCGGTCCGCTCGTGCCGGACTTCGCCGCGAGGCTCGCCGAGGCCGTCGGGCTGCCCTACGTGGACGCCGTGGAGCGGACCGGCGAGCGCCCGCCCCAGCGCGAGATGGCCAACTCGCAGCAGCAGGTCGCCAACGTGCGTGGGGCCTTCGCGATCAAGAGCTCGCTCCCTACCGGCCCCTGCCTGCTCGTCGACGACCTGCGCTTCAGCGGCTGGACGCTCGCCATGCTCGCCGGCCAGCTGCGCCGCAACGGCGTTCCGGCGGTCTACCCGCTGGCGCTCGCGACCGCGTTCTAACCGAGCGTCAGTTCGACTGAGCCGGCTTGCGCCCTATCTCCCGACTCGAAGAAACGGATCTCCCACAGCAACGCGCCAGTGACCGCAAGCTCGATCGCGATCACCGACTGAAAGAACTGAACGGGTACATCCACCAGACTCCTTGACCGCGAGTATCCCGTCGTGGAACAGCCAAATCGAGGCGATGAATTCGGCCGGATGCGAGAGTCTCAAGCACCATGTTGAGAGAGTTCGACGCTCAGCTTCAGAAGGGCGACAACCCAGGTGCGTGGACGTGCGTGGTGATGGGCGATGCGGCGGAGCTCTTCGGCACGCGCGGGTTGGTGAAGATCCGGGGCGCCATCGACGGCGAGCCGTTCGACGGCGCGCTCATGGCGCAGGGCGACGGCACGCACCGACTGCCCGTCAAGGCGAAGATCCGCAAGGCGATCGGCAAGGAGGCGGGCGACACCGTGCGCGTCCGCATCGACGAGCGGATCGGGTAGCGCGTCAGCCGCGACGCTGTCCGAGCGTCTGCGAGCGCAGCACGCGCGTCTGGCGGCTGCGGTTGCCCGCGCCGTCTTAGAGCGTGGTGGCCGTCGCTCCGGCGAAGCTGTTCGTGTAGCCCGAGCCGGCGACACTCGGGTTGGTACCGGCACCCGGGTCGCCGGCTGCGTAGGCGAGGTTCGTGTCCACCGCCGCGACGGCCCCGGTGTCCGGGTTGAGCCGCAGGTTCTGCTCGGCGTCGCTGGTGACGCGGATGCGATCGATCGTCGGGTTGAAGTCGAAGCCGAAGCTCGCTCCCGCGAGGGCGGGGATGAACGGCGTCGCGCCCACCTGGCGCGCAGCGCCGGTCCGCGGATTGACGACGTAGATCCGGCTCGTCTTCCCAAGGGCGTACAGCTGCCCGTTGAGCGGTCGCACGTCGAGCCCGACGATGCTCTCGCCGCCGGGCAGGCCGGTGATCGCGTGCGAGGGCTCGACGTTCGTGACGTTGTCGGACTGGAACGTGACGAGCCGGTTGTCCTGGGTCACGCCGTAGAACGCCTCGGCGGCCGAGGCGGCGCCGGGCAGGGCCAGCGCGCTGGCGGCCGTCACAGCGAACAGGCCGAGCGTTCGCGGGGTGCGGGACATGGGTCGCCTCCCTGGCGTCGTAGGACTTCCAAGCAGACTCGCACGCTTCGCCACCGTCCGCCCGGCCTGGGAAGGTGCTTGCAACCGACGTCCCGGCTGCCCGCGATCGGATACGCGCCGGCGTACATCCGGCACTCGGCCGGCGCGACTCCGGGGCCTTCCGTGCGTTGATGTGCCCGTGCCCCGGTCCCTCGCGCTGCTCGCCCTCGTCCTCGCCGCCGCCCTCGCGGCGTCCGAGCCCGCGTCCGCGCGGTACCTGCAGACGGGCATCGCCGACGACGCGGTCCTGCTCAACGGCGGGGCTCGAGCGGACGAGGCGGTCGCAGCCTGGCAGGCCGTCGGGATCGACACGGTCCGCATCCAGGTCTCGTGGGCGCGCGTGGCGCCGGATCCGCGCGCCACGACGCCCCCGGTCGGCTTCCAGGCGGCCGATCCGAACGACCCGCTCTACAACTGGGGCGCGATCGACGCCGCGGTGGACCGCCTCGTCACGGCGGGGATCAAGCCGATGCTCATGCTCGACGGCCCGCCGCCGCTGTGGGGGTCGGGCAACCCGCAGCGCGGCAATCCGCGCTACCGACCGAGCGCGCCGGCGTTCGCGAACTTCGCCACGGCGGTCGCCGGGCACTTCGGCGCCGCGGTCGACCAGTACATCCTGTGGAACGAGCCCAACCTGCCGGTCTGGATGCAGCCGCAGGCCGACTGCGGCGTGCATCGGTGCACGCCCGTCTCGCCGAACGTGTATCGGGCGATGGTCCTCGCCGCCTACCCGGCGATCCACGCGGTCGACCCCGTCGCGACCGTCCTCATCGGCGCGCTCGCCCCGGCCGGCGGCGACCTCAGGACCAAGAACGCCAACATGCGCCCGCTGGAGTTCCTCCGAGGGCTCGGTTGCGTCGACGGCGACCTGCATGCCGTCCGCACGGGCGCCTGCCGCGGGTTCCAGCCCGCCATCGCCGACGGCATCTCCTACCACCCGCACAGCACGCGCCACGCGCCGAGCCAGCCGTACGCGCATCCCGACAACGCGGACCTCGGGAGCCTCAAGAAGGTCGAGCGCCTGATCGACCGCCTGCAGCGGCTGGGGCGCCTGCGGGGCGCGTCGACTCCGCTCGGCCTGTGGCTGGACGAGTACGGCTACCAGACCAACCCGCCCGATCGCCTGCGCGGCGTCTCGCCGGGCGCCCAGGACCGGTATCTGCAGCAGGCCGCGTACATCGCCTGGCGCGACCCGCGCGTCGTGCTCCTGGCCCAGTACCTCTGGCAGGACGAGCCGGTCGCGGGCGGGCGCAAGTACACCGGCTGGCAATCGGGCCTGCACGACGCCGATGGCGACCCGAAGCCGGCGCTGGCCCACTTCGACAGCCCGATCTGGCTCGACTTCCGCACCAACATCCTGTGGGGCCAGGTCCGCCCCGGGGCTGCCCACCAGGTCCTGGTCCAGCGCCGCCTTGCGGGCGGCGCGACGGCCTGGGAGTCGATCGCCACGGTCCCGACGGGAGACGACGGGGCCTGGCAGGTCTCCACGCCGGCCGTCGCGTTCGCGACGTACCGCGCAATCGCCGACGACGGCACCGCGAGCGCGGCGATGATCGCTGTCCCGCCCGGCCAGGGCGCCGAGGAGGACGCCGCCGACGGCGGCGACGAGGACGCCCCGGTCGAGACGAGGACGGTCGGCGAGACGCCCGGCGCACCGATCCCGCGCTCGTTTGCGGGCTTCTCGATGGAGTACTGGTCGGCCCAGAGCTACGTCGGCGGCAAGCGGCCCAACCCGATCTTCGCCCAGCTCGTCCAGACGCTGGCCGCGGGCGGCAACGGCGCACCGGCGATCCGCATCGGCGGCAACTCGACGGACGAATCGTGGTGGAACCCGGTCGCCGCGCCACGTCCGGCGGGCGTGGCGACCGACGTCACGCCCCAATGGCTCGGCGTCCTCGGCCAATGGGCGGCCGGCACGCGCACGCCGATCATCCTCGGCGTGAACCTCGCCAGCGGCGACAGCGCCAACGCCGCCGCCTACGCCCAGGCGGCCGCGCAGACGCTGCCACCCGGGACCCTCTCGGCCCTCGAGATCGGCAACGAGCCTGACCTCTACACCCGTCCGCGCGAGTTCGCGGTGGGCTCGCGGCGCATCGTCCGCGGACTGCGGCGCCCCGCCGCGTACGGCCCGGCCGACTACCGCAGCGAGCTGCAGACGTTCCGCGCCGCGCTCGCGGCCGCTGCGCCCGGCGTCCCGATGGCAGGTGGCGGCTTCGCGACGTCGGCGTGGGAGGACGGCGAGGACGACCTGCTCTCCGAACCGGGACCCGGGTCGATGGGCTTCAGCGCCCACACCTACGCGCTGCACACCTGCGACCGGCGGCGGGCGCGGACGGCGCTCTCCTACGCGCGGTCGCTGCTGGGCTCGAGCGCGTTCGCACCGCCGGTGGCGCGTATGGCGCAGCTCGCCGCGGTCGCCTCCGCCCACGGCGCGACCTTCCGGGTGTCGGAGACGAACTCGGCCAACTGCGGCGGTGTCCGGGGCGCGAGCAACAGCGTCGCCTCCGCGCTCTGGGGGGTCGACATGCTCTTCGCGCTTGCCAATGCCGGCGTGCGCAACGTGAACTTCCACACGTTCAACGGGGCGCTCTACGCCCCGGTCGACTTCGGGGTGCGCAGGGGCCACTTCGCCGCGGAGGTCCACCCGCTCTTCTACGGCATGCTGCTCTTCGCCCGCGCGAACCCGCACGGCTCGCGGCTGCTGCCTACGGGCCCGAACCCGCAGACCGCCAAGCTGAAGACGTGGGCGACGATCGATCCGGTCGGCACGCGACGCGTCGTCGTCATCAACAAGGACACGCGCCACACCCACACGGTCCTCCTGCGCGTCCCAGGCAGCGGGGACCGCGCGCGCGTCGAGCGCCTGGCCGGGCCGTCGGTGACCTCGACGCGCAACGTGACCCTGGGAGGCCTCGGGTACGGCGACGCCACCTTCGACGGCAAGCTGCGCGGCAAGCCGCTGAGCGAGCGTCTCGGACGGCGCTTCGGCGCGTTCCGGCTGATCGTGCCGGCAGGCACCGCGGCGCTGGTGACGATCGCGGCCGGCGCCTGAGCTAGCTAAGTCCCGAGCAGGTTGTTCCGCGTCCCCGCCACGCCGGCGTGGGCGCGAACAGCTCACCGAGGGAGACCAGCCTGCCGCGCCGCCGGCCCCGGGGGGCGCCGAACGTCGGTCTTCCCCCGTGTGGACGGGGGAAGACCGACGTTCGACCCCCGGGGACGGACCCGTTCCTCGGTGAGCTGTTCGCACCGCAACGGGCGTCACAACGACCCGGCACCCCGAACAACGTGCTCAGGAACTACAGCCAGCCCAGCGGGATCCGCGCGCGCAGCAGCGTCCCGTCGCCGGGCGCGCTCTCGACTAGTGGATGGCGTCGTGGCCGAAGCGACCCTGCAGCTCGGACAGGTCGTCGTACCCGAGGGCCGCGAGACCGGCCGGGTTCACGAAGACGACGAGCCCGCCGTGGTCGACGACCCAGACCGGCTGGGCGACGCACTCGAGGATCGACTCCATCGAGGCGACGTTGTCCACCGGTCGACCCTATCCCACGCAACCTCGGGCGCTCGGCGTCGCGCTCTAGGATCGGCCCATGTCGCTCGCCGGCAAGACCGCCATCGTCACGGGCGCGGCCACCGGGATCGGCCGCGCCACCGCGCTGCTGCTCGCCGAGCGCGGGGCGCGCGTGGTGGCTGCTGGACTGCAGCCCGACAAGCTCCAAGCGACGGTCGACGCGATCACGCAAGCCGGCGGCGAGGCGATCGCCGCCCACGCCGACGTCTCCGACCCGGACGCCATCGAACACGTCGCGGCGCAAGCGCAGGAGGCCTTCGGCGGTACCGACGTGCTCGTCAACAACGCGGCCGCCTATCCGCTCGGCCCGTGGCACGAGATGGACGCGGCGGAGTGGGACGCGCTCTTCGCCACCAACGTCCGCGGCTACTACCTGATGACGCGCGCGGTGCGCGAGCAGATGCTCGCGCGCGGCGGCGGCGCAGTCGTCAACGTCGCGTCGGTCACCTTCTGGACCGGCAACGCGCTGCTGCTCGCGTACGTCGCGTCGAAGGGGGCGGTCATCGGCTTCACGCGCGCCCTGGCACGCGAGGCGGGGCCCGACGGCATCCGCGCCAACGCCGTCGCGCCCGGCGCCTTCCCGACCGCCGCGACCGAGATCCACGCCGACCAGGAGAAGCTCTGGCGCGAGGTGATCGAGGCTCAGTCGATCAAGCGCCGCGGCGAGGTCGAGGACGTCGCGCGCGCGATCGCCTTCTTCGCGAGCGACGACTCCAGCTTCATCAACGGCCAGACGCTGCTGGTGGACGGCGGCTGGATCTTCGACTGAGCCGCCTCAGACGGTCACGACGACCTCGTCGCCGCGCACCTCGACGCGATAGCGGCGCAGGGTGATCTCCGGGTAGGCGAGGCAGCGCCCCGTCGGCACGTGGTACTCGAGGCCGTGCCACGGGCACGCGATCACCTCGTCCTCCATCACCCAGCGCGGCTTCCAGTCGCCGTCGCGGTCGACCACGAGCGTGCCCGTCGCGGCGCGGCCCTCGCAGAGCGGCCCGCTCTGGTGCGGACAGCGATTGGGAAGCCCGTAGAACCTGCCGCCGATGTTGAAGACGCCGATCCGGCGGCCCGCGGCCTCGACGACGCGGTGCGTCCCCGCGGGGAAGTCTGCCGCCCGGCCCACGACGACCTCGGTCACCGCCGGCGCCCCGCGCGATCGATCCCGAAGAGCTCGAGCGCGTTCTCGCCGAAGACCTTGCGCCGCTGCTCCTCGCTGAACGGGACCTGGTTGAGCTTCATCGGGTGGTCGAAGTCGTGGTGGGGCCAGTCGGACGCGTAGACCGTCGTGTCCTCGCCGTCGTAGAGCTCCATCAGCGTGACCAGGTCGCGCAGGCGCTCGGGCTCCTCGATCGGCTGCGTGGCCACGTACACGCGCTTGAGGTAGTGGCTCGGGCGCTCGGCGAGGAACGGGACCTCGCGCCGGCGCTCGAGGTACTCCTTGTCCAGGCGGTTGCAGACGAAGGGCATCCACGAGATGCCCGCCTCGGTCACACCGATCCTGAGCTCCGGGAAGCGCACGACGACGCCGGTGGACACCATCGAGATCAGGTTGGCGATGATCGAGAAGGTGTGGCTCGTCGAGTGACGGGCGAACTCGGTGTCGAAGCCGTGGTTGTTGAAGGGGAAGGCCGGCGAGGTGACCGTCACGGCGTGCAGCAGCACCGGCAGGCGCGCGTTCTGGGCGGCGTCGAAGATCGGGTCGTAGCGGCGGTGGCCCCAGAGCGGGTCGAGGCCCGCGCACGGCAGGTAGACCGCGACCATCGAGGGCTCGTCGGCGTAGCGCTCGATCTCGCGCGCGGCATCGTCGGGGTCCTGCGGACAGGCGACGACCGCGCCGAGCAGCGCGTCGTGGCGCGAGGTCCACCGCTCCACGAGCCAGGCGTTGTACGCGCGCGCCAGGGCGGCCGCGTAGTCGGCCTGCGGCAGCACCGCCAGCTTGAGCAGGTGGTCGGGGAAGAGCACCGCGAGGTCGACGTGGATGGCCTGCAGCTCGGCGACCATCTGCTCGGGCGTGTGGACCATGCGCGTCGCCTCGTGCGCGGTCGGGAAGCGCGCCGTCAGCGTCCCGTCGCCGCCCGGCGAGAAGCCCGGGATGTCGAGGTAGCGCTCGGGGACGTCGGCGACGTTGCGCAGCGCGACGTCCCAGGGCCCGTCGCAGTAGTCGGCCAGCGCGCCCGGGCTCTCGTGGACGTGCACGTCGGCGTCGACGATCAGCAGGTCGGACAGCGATGCGCGGGCCACTCGCCCCGATCATCGCACGCGTAGGATCGGCGCCGTCATGGAGGTCGCGCCCGGCATCCACCGCATCGAGGGCGACCTCGGCGAGCGCTACGTCTGCCAGTACCTGCTCGTCGGCGAGGAGCGCACGCTGCTCGTCGACACCGGCCTGCGCGACATGCCCGCGCAGGTCATCGCGCCCTATCTCGAGTCGCTCGGACGCTCGCTCGCCGACCTCGACGACGTGCTCGTCTCGCACGCCGACGTCGACCACTGCGGCGGCAACCGCGCCCTGCGCGCCGCGGCGCCGCGCGCCCGCCTGCTGTGCGGCGAGGCCGACCGCGCGTGGATCGAGTCCAACGCGGCGATGCTCGCGGGCAACTACCGCTGGTACGAGCCCTACGGCTTCGGCCCCTCGGCCGACGACGTCGCCTTCCTCGAGCGCGAGCTGGGCGGCGACGCGCCGATCGACGTCGGCCTGTGCGGCGGCGAGACGCTGCGCCTCGGGCCGTCGTGGCGCGTCGAGGTCATGGCCCTCCCGGGCCACACGCCCGGGCACCTCGGCCTCTGGGACCCGCGCAGCGGCGCCGCGATCGTCATCGACGCCGCACTGTCCGACGGCGTCTACGACCGCGCCGGCAACCGCCTGATCGCGCCCCGCTACTACTCGGCCCGCGACTACGAGGCCACCATCCGCCGCCTGCGCGCACTCGATCCCTCGCTGCTGCTCACGGCCCACTACGAGGTCATGGAGCGCGACGCGGCGCGCGCGTTCCTCGACCGCTCGCTGGCCTTCGTCGACGCGATGCGCGACGCGGTCCGCGCGGGCGTCTCGGCCGGGATCACGGAGCTCTGGCCGCTGACCCAGGCGGTCGACGCGGCGCTCGGCCCCTTCCCGGCCTTCACGCACGAGCTCGCGGCGTCGGTGCGGGCGCACCTGGCCGACGCCTGAGGTCCGGCAGCCGACCGTTCGACCGGCGCAGCCGACCACCTGGCGCGTCGCCGCTCACGACAACTTGTGGGAGAGCCCCGACATCAGATAGGACCCCGCCCAACTCGCACGGCCCGCAACCTCTGGGAGGAGGGCGGGCCGTGACCGGACATTCAGGAGGGGATTCATGAGAGGACCGCGTCTCGCTGCGGGCGTTGCTGCGCTGATGGCCGCGATAGGTCTCACAGGCCTGGTCGCCACCGTTGCAGCCGCCGCACCGAAGGCCACCCTGGCGACGACGTCGTCGCGCTTGGGCATTCGCGAGGTACCGCCCGGCAAGCGCTATTCGACCAGCTCGCTCGGCGCCGTTCGCCAGCAGTCCGCGCGCGCCCGCGCGCTCGCCGCTCCGGCGGCGACGACCCCGCCGGTCGGGACCGTGCGCCAGTGGATCGCGCTCGACGACTTCCAGGGGCGGCTGTACCGCAAGGACTACACCCTGAGGGGCGTCGGCCAGAAGATCGAGGTCTGGGTCGCCAACGACCTGAACTTCCCGGCGGGCGACTGCCGGGCGCAGATCGCCAACTCGACCACGATCACCCAGGCCCAGGTCGACCGTCTGATCAGCGAGTTCGACACCAACATGTACCCGAAGGAGACGAGCACCTTCAGCACGCCTCCGGACCGGGACGGCACCAACGCCCAGATCGGGCCCGACGCGAACGGCAACGGCGGCGACTACACGGGCGACGGCGACAACACCGTCGCGCTGATCGACAACGTCCGGGACGACAACTTCTACACGTTCCCGGCGGCGCCGACCTACATCGCCGGCTTCTTCTCGTCGCAGTTCAACGAGCTGCTCGACCGCAACGTCATGACGGTCGACGCGTTCGACTGGGCGCATCGCACGACGGCGAACCCGCCCGACGAGCCGACCGCGGACCTGTGCACGAGCCGCCCGGCGCGCCCGAACCTCTACGAGGGGACGTTCGCGCACGAGTGGCAGCACCTGCTGCACTACTACACCGACCCGTTCGAGACGACCTGGATGAACGAGGGCCTCTCGGACTTCGCCCAGACCCTGACGAAGTACGTCGACGCCACCGCGACCGTGTTCGATCGCGGCGCCGACAGCCACATCTACTGCTTCCAGGGCTACGGCATCGTCCAGACGCCGTTCAACCCCAACCCGCGTGACTGCGGCGGGCCCGAGAACTCGCTGAACCTGTGGGGCGAGAGCAACCCGAACGCGGTCCTGGCCGACTACGGCAACGCGTACTCGCTGATGCTGTACCTGTACGACCACTTCGGCACGGACATCATCAGCCGGCTGCACCGCGACGGCGACCTGCAGGGGCTGCCGAGCCTGGAGGCCGCGCTGAAGGCCGAGCACGCGCGTGGAGGCACCTACGGGGTCCTCCACGACTTCCAGTCGATGAACCTGCTCGACAAGCTCCTGGGCGACGCGAAGCACTCGATCGTGCTCGGCGTCTCCAAGAGCAGGGTGACCTCGGCGAGCCTGCGCGCGTCGGTGAACCTCGCCAACCCGGCGGCCAACGCGACGCCGGGCGCGGCGCCCAACGGCGCGGACTACGTCCCGCTGCAGGACGCCAACGGCAAGGTGCTGCGCGGGCGTGACCTGCGCTCGCTGACGTTCTCGGGCGCCAAGCAGCTGCCGCCGCTCCCGCTCGCGTGGACGATCGTGTCCGACGACCCCGACCGGCCGGGCAACCCGGTGCTGTGGTCGGGCAACGCCAGCAACACCGACGCCTCGGCGGTCACCCCGGTGACCGTGCCCACGACCGACCCGACGCTGCGCTTCCTCGCCAAGTACGGCGCGGAGTTCGGCTTCGACTACGGCTACGTGCAGGTGTCCACCGACGGCGGTGCCACGTACACGACGATCCCCGGCAACAACACCGGGGACGCGCCGCTCGGCCCGGGCCTCAACGGCACGACCGAGGGCTTCGAGCAGGAGGAGTACGACCTGTCGGCCTACGCCGGCAAGAGCATCCTCGTCGCCATCCGCTACGTCAGTGACGGCGGCGTCAACGAGGGCGGCCTGCTCGTCGACGACATCTCCGTCGGCGCCACGCAGATCAGCGACGGCTCGAGCCTCGCGCCGTTCAAGTCGCCCACGCAGATCCACCCGATCGACGTCCACAACTGGAACGTCCGCCTGGTGGGCATCGACGAGGGCAAGGTGCCGGCGGTCCTGCAGGTCTCCTTCGACGGCAAGAGCAGCATCTCGCTGAGCCGCGGCCAGCTCGCGCTGGCCTCGCCGTTCGACAAGGTCGTGGCCATCGTGGCCTACGACGAGCCGACCGAGCAGGTGCAGCAGTACGCGCCGTACACCCTGAAGGTCAACGGGGTCACCCAGCCGGGCGGCTCCTCGGGGACCTGACGGGTCCAGCGGTTCAGAAGCAACGGAAAGGCCCGCGCGAGCGGGCCTTTCTCGTTCTCAGGTGGGGAGCGGGCCCCCGGCCAGCGCCACGACCGCGCCGGTCACGCCCGCCCCCAGCAGGGTGACGACGACGCCGCGGCGCAGCAGGAGCAGGACCACGGCAGCGGCGGCGAGCACCGCGAACTGCCACGGCTCGCCGATCGCCTCGGCCAGCGGGATCGCGGCCCCGACGATCGCGCCGACGGCGGCGGGCGCGGCGCCTCCGAGGAACGCCTCGGCGACGGGGCTCGCGATGAGCCGCTCGAAGCGCTCGGCGCCGACGAGGATGAACGCGAACGAGGGCGCGAAGGCGACGGCCGACGCCAGCAGGGCGCCGGTGACCCCGTGCGCGGCGTAGCCGACCGCGGTGATCGTGGCGACGACCGGCCCCGGGGTGACCTGGCCGAGCGCGACCGCATTGACGAACTGCGCGTTGGTCATCCAGTGATAGGCGTCGACGGCGTCGGACTGCATGAGCGGGACGATCACGAACCCGCCGCCGTAGGAGAGCGCGCCGACCTTCAGCGCCGTCCAGGCGAGGGCGCCCAGGCCGCCGGTCGTCGCCGCGGCGAGGATCGGCGCACCCCAGGGCGACGCGGCCATGGTCATGTGCAGGCCGCGGCGGGCGACGAGCTCCACCGCGCCGCACGCGAGGAGCACGAGCACGAGCCACGGTCCGGTGACCGCCGCGGCGGCGGCGCCGGCCACGCCGTACGCCACGACGCGTCCGCGGCGAGGCACGTGGCGTGCGGCGCCAGATCGGCCCGGCGAGGTCCGTGCCCGCGCGCACCGCCACCGCGGCGACGGCCGCCCCCGCGCCCGCGCCGGCGCCGCGCAGCCACGTGGGCGGCGCCGACCCGAGGAACGCGGCCGACAGCGGCAGCATGATGAGCACGGCGGGCAGGACGAAGCACGCGCCGCCGACCAGCGCTCCGACGGTGCCGCGCAGCCGCCACGCGCAGTAGATCGCCATCTGGGTCGAGCTGGGGCCGGGCAGCAGGCCCGTGGCGGCGATCGCGCGCTCGAACTCCTCCGGGTCCAGCCAGTGCCGGCGCTGGACGCAGAGCTCGCGCAGGAGCGAGATGTGGGCCGGCGGCCCGCCGAAGCCGGTCACGCCGATCCGCCCCCATTCGCGGACCACGGTGCCCAGCCCGGGCCGCCGTGTGGCGCGCGCGCTCAGGAGGCGGGCTGGAAGAGCTCGACGGGGTTGCCCGACGGGTCGTCGAGCACGATCTGCGAGCCGCCGGGGCCGGTGATGATGTCGCTGCGGAACTCCACGCCGGCGGCGCGCAGGCGCTCGACCTCGGCGGCGAGGTCGTCGACGATCAGGTGGATGCGGTTCCATCCGCCCGGCTGCGGCGTACGCCCGTCGGGCAGGGTCCGCCCACCGGAGCTCTTGGGGCCGCTGAGCAGCAGCCGCAGCGGTCCGCGGCCGACATCGGCGAACGCGGGCAGCGCGCTCATGCGCTCGGTGAACCCGAGATGGGTCGTGTAGAAGGCGATCGCCTGCTCCACGTCGGAGACGATGTAGCGAACGCCGGCGAGCTCTTCGGCCATCAGTTGCCCTCCAGGGTCGGGGGTCGCAGGGCGAGGACGTGCAGGAAGAAGCCGATCCGCTCGGTCAGCTCGTCGGCGACGCGGGTGAAGGCCGCCGCGCCGTCGGGCGCGCCCGCGGGGTCGGGCACGCTCCAGTGGGCGGTGTCCGGGCGTCCGGGGAACTCGGGGCAGACCTCGCGGACGCGGTCGCAGAGGCTGACGACGTGGTCGAAGCGGTCGCCCGCGAACACGGACAGGTGCTTGCTCTGCGCCGCGCTGATGTCGATGCCGCGCGCGCTCATCGTCCGGATCGCGTCGGGGTGCACCGGCTTCGGAGCGCTGCCGGCGCTGAACGCCTCGGCGCGCTCCGGCGCCATGTCGCGCAGGAGCGCCTCGGCGATCTGCGAGCGCCCGCTGTTGCCGGTGCACAGGAAGAGCACCCGGGCGCTCGCGGCCGTCTCGGGCGCGGGTCGCGCGACGAGCCGCAGGGCCGGGTGCAGCTCCGCGCCGGTCTGCGACAACAGCGCCTCGCAGCGCGCGAGGTCCGCGCGGTAGTAGGTGTCGCGGCCGTCGAAGGAGCTGCGCCGGGTAGCCACGAGCCCGTCGGAGCGCAGGCGGCTCAGGTGGTAGGAGACGAGGCTCTGGCGCTCGTCGAGCGCCGCCGTGAGCTCGCGCACCCGGAGGTCGCTGTGAGCGAGCTCGCGCAGGATGGCCCAGCGGATCGGCTGCCCGGCCAGATCGAGGAGCGGCGGAAGCGTCGCGCGACGACGAGCCATCGTGGCGCGGACAATACATCAAATGGGATTGATCTAGCTGTCGAGCCCAATGCGCGTCGCCATCAGCCGGCTAGGTGTAGTTCCTGAGCACGTTGTTCGGGGTGCCGGGTCGCTGTGACGCCCGTTGCGGTGCGAACAGCTCACCGAGGAACGGGTCCGTGCCCCGGGGGGGTCGAACGTCGGTTCTACCCCGTGTGGACGGGGGAAGACCGACGTTCGGCGCCCCCCGGGGGCCGGCGGCGTCCCCCGGGGGCCGGCGGCGCGGCGGGCTGGTCTCCCTCGGTGAGCTGTTCGCGCCCACGCCGGCGCGGCGGGGACGCCGAACAACCTGCTCAGGTCTTACAGCTAGGCGGCCCTCAGGAGCCGGACCGTGCGGCGTGCGGCCTCCGCCGCGGCGGGGGTCGCGTCGAAGAACCGCCACAGCCCCTTGCGGTCACGCCGGTCGTCGCTCATGACGCGCTGCATGTGACGCGCGGTCAGGCCGTAGCCCCGCGCGATCACGGCCTCGACGTCGGCCGTCTCCGGCGCGGCGCACTCTCGCCGCCCGGCCTCGAGCCGATCGCCCTCCGACAGGGACGTGTACCGCGCCGAGGTCGTCGCGTGCGACGCGAACGCCGCGAGGGCCTCCCTGTCGGCCGCCGAGACCGCAGGCAGCGGCGTGGCCTCCAGGTAGAACCGGTTCAGGTGCAGGCCGGCGGCGATCCGACGCAGGATCCAGTCGAAGGTCATCGAGTTGAGCACGGCCAGGAGCGCCAACATCGAGGTCTCGTCGCCGAGCTCGAGGACGGGCGCCGTGTTGCCGCACGTCCAGGTCCGCGGGACGTAGGTCGCGAGCATCGTCCGGGTGTTCGTGGCCGAGGTGACGTCGCAGATCGCCAGCCTCGCACGCCCCGCGCCCGTCCTCGGCACGAGGAACTGCGACTGGCATTCCTCGAGCGGCCGGCCCGCGTTCGGCGACCATTTGGCGGAGCGGCCCGCGCCCGCGCTCCAGCTCTTCTCGAAGAACTCGAAGGCGCCCACCATCCGGCCCTCGACGAGCGGGACCAGCGCCGCGGCGCCGTCGGACCACACGCCGCCCTCCTGCTTGCAGAACCCGCGCTCGCGGGCCTCGGTCACGTGCATGAAGCGCCCGGCCTTGCGGTCCATCGTGAGGTCGAGCTCACGGCGATAGTCGATGCGGCCGAAGCTGCCGGCCTCGTCGAAGAACGCAGAGCCGTTCTTGGCCGCGGTCGCGAGGACGCCGAGCTCCTCGGCGTCGGAGACCTCCGGGAGCATGAGGCTCGGCCCCCCGAGCGTGATGAGCTGGCGCCGCGAAAGGGTCACGTGACCCCGACGCTCGCGCGCCTGCGACGCCTCGCGCGCCATGAAGCGCACGCGCACGTTGCCCGCGCCCTCGCCGCCGGGGACCCGGACCGCGACGGCGATGCCGAACTTGTAGCGGCTGTCGATCGGGAAGTAGCCGTGGAGGTTCTCGAACCCCGTCCACTGCTCGAGCGTCATGTGCTGCAGGTAGAGGGCCCGCGCCGGCTGCATGCCGAGGTCGGAGGCGAAGGCCCCCGGCAGCAGCGCCACCAGGCGCCCCCCTTCGCGGAGCAGGTGGGGGAAGAGCTCGACGAACCCCTTGTAGAGGTTGCGGTCTCCGCGCCCCTGATGCGAGTACAGCGGCGGGAGGCCGGGCCGCCCCGGCCGCGCCTCGGAGAGACGCTCGTGCGTGGCGGCGCGACTGCGATCGCCGTCGAGCCCCTCGACGTCCTGCTGACGCAGGGACTCCCACGGCGGATTGGAGACGACGACGTCGAAGCCGCCGTCGCCGAACGCTCGCGCGAAGGCGCCGTCCCAGCGCAGGCCCGCGGCAGCCGGGTCCTCGGTCGCGAACAGCGCCGGCTGATCCGCGGCCGCGGCCGCCGACCACGATCCGGTGAGCGCGTTGCCGAGCACGATCCGAGCGCCGATGTCCGCGAGGGTCACCCCCGGGTCGGCGGCGGCCAGCCACAGCATCAGGCAGCACAGCTCGCGCGCCTGCGGATCGAGCTCGACGCCGTGCAGCGACGCCATGGCGCCGGCCGGCGTGGCCCCACGCTCGCGCAGGGCGGCGAAGACCGCGAGCAACAGGGCGCCGTGTCCCACGCTGGGGTCCAGGACGCGCGGGAGCTCGCCCGCTTGCGTCAGCGCGAGCTGCGCCATCACCTCTGCGAGCTCGCGCGGCGTCGAGAAGGCGCCCCGCCCCTTCCGGCCGGGATCCAGTCCCTGCGAGCTGGCGCTCCATTCCGGAAAGCTCGACACGGCGGTCCGCTCCGCGAGGCGGTCCGCCAGGGTCTGCGCGTCACGCCAGGCCGACGCCTCGCCACCGAGCTCGGGAAGCTCCAGCTGACCCAGGAACCCGAGCCGCTGTCGCTCGCGCGGCGCCGTCGCCGAGATCGACGCGCGGGACGAGGCCGAGCCGCTCGGCCACCGCGTTGGCGGTGAGGAGGTCGGCCACGCGGACGGACTGACGGCCGCCGGGAACCATGCCCGCGACCACGTCGATCATCTCGGCTCGCAGCTGCGACCAGCCGACGGCGACGTTCAGCCGGCCAGGCACGGCGCGTTGGAGATGATGACTTCCGGCGACGCCGACGGCTCCACCTCGCGGCGGTTCTGGGCGGCCACCGAGCGACGCACCGCGAGGCCGATGAACTCGTGGGCCGGGAACAGCCCGCGAATCTCGACCGAGTCCCGGTTGGAGAGCAGCCAGCGCGCGCCCCGGGCGGTCAGCTCGTGAAGGCGGAGCGCCAGGTCGTGGAGATCCGCCAGGCGGAAGCGCTGCTGGGTGTAGCCGTTGAACTTCGAGGTGTCGGACACCTTGAGGTAGGGCGGGTCCAGATAGACGAAGTCGTCCTCCTCGACGGCGGCGAGCGCCTCGCGGAAGTCGCAGCACGAGACGCGGACCCCCGCGAGCTCATCCGCCACCGCCTCGAGGGCCTCGAGCCTCGGTGGGGCGAACGCGCGGGCGCCCCACGGGACGTTGAACTCTCCCCAGCGGTTGACCCGGTACAGGCCGTTCCACGCCGTGCGGTTGAGGTAGATGAAGTGGGCGGCGCGATCCAGGTCAGAGCCGAAGCGGGCTCCGCGGACCTCGTAGTAGAAGGCCTTCGAGTCGCGCCGCGCGTAGCCGCGCAGCCTTTCGTGCAAGGCCTCGGGGTCGGAGAGCACCGTGCGCCACGCCGACATCAGCTCCTCGTTGAGATCGGCCACCCGCGCGGGCAGCCGACCGCGTCCGTGGGCGGCGAACAGCATCGCCCCGCCCCCCACGAACGGCTCGTGGTAGCGCCGAAAGGCCGCCGGGACGTGAGGAAGCAGCCTTGGGAGCAGGCGCGTCTTGCCGCCCGCCCACTTGACGAAGGGGCGCGGCGGCGGCGCAGCGGTCCGCGCACATTCGGCGGCGATTTCGGAGGCTCCGGTGACCGGCACGGGTGCGACACCGTAGGCCATGAAGCGGACGGCCCTGGGCCCGCATCAGGCGAGGCCGCGAGCAGCCCAGGCCCGCGCCGGGAGGACGAACGGTGGCTCCGGGAGCGCCTCGCGACAGCGCTCGCGCAGGCCGGCTTGCCGCTCCGGGTCCAGCGCCGCCACGTAAGCGCCGGCGGGGCCGACGCCGAAGGTGAACGGCTCCCACCACTCCTCGAAGCTCGGGTGCACGAGGCTCACGGAGAGCGCCGTCTCCTCGACGTCGCGCAGCCCGGCCGCCTCGAACCGCGCCGTCAAGTCGCCCTCGCGCGAGCCCACGAGTCCAGACTCGTCCACGACCTCGGGGTCGATCTGCGTGGCGACGTCCCAGAACGCGCTGAGCGGGCCCTGGCCGCCGGCGTGATCCCAGACGCAGGCGGCGACGACGCCGTCCCGACGCGTGACGCGTCTCATCTCCGCCACTCCGGCGCCCGGGTCCGACATGAAGTGGACGACGAGCTGTGCCAGGGCGGCGTCGAACGCGTCGTCGGGGAACGGCAGGCGCTCGGCGGACGCCCGCTCGACGTCGACGCCCGGATGACGCTCGCGAGCCGCCGCCACGAACGGCTCGGAGGGATCGACGGCCGCCACGGCCGCGGGCCCGACCCGCTGGACCAATTCGGCCGTCAGGGCTCCTGGCCCGCACCCGACGTCGAGGACCCGCTGCCCGTCGCGCACCGCGGCAAGGTCGGCGAACTGCGGCGAGAGCAGCACCGAGTACCTGCCCATGTAGCGGTCATACGCCTCCGCGGCGACGCCGAAGCTCACCGGCGGACTGTATGCGGCCTCGACCTCCGGGGGTCGCGCGGATGCCGCCCTCAGGCGGTACCCGCGCGTCCGTCGATCAGCTCCTTCGCCGCCTGCAGCTCGCTCGAGGCCGAGGCGCCGTTGCCGTGGCCCAGACCGGCGGCGACGCGTGCCCCGATGCCCTCGTCGACGCGCATCCAGTAGGCGATGACGCGCAGCTGCATCTCGCTCGACACGCGGTCGGAGGCGTGCTCGACGATGTTGTCGACGAGCGTCTGGCGCCCGCCGTCGTCCATGACCTCGCGCACGAGCGTGCCGGGCTGGGAGAAGTCGTCGTCGTCGGCATGGCGCTCATAGACGGTGCGCGCCAGCTCGGCCCCGTCGACGTCCCAGCCGACCTCCACGCCTCTGGCCGGGTCGGCGGCCGGCCCGCCGTGGGAGTTGGGGGCGTAGACCGGCTGGTCGCCCGCGTGGTGGTAGGTCATGTGCCCGTCCTTGTTGTAGGAGTGCACCGGGCACTGCGGGCGGTTGATCGGCAACTGCTCGTAGTTCGGGCCGATCCGATGCAGGTGGGTGTCGTGGTAGCTGAAGATGCGCGCCATCAGCATCCGGTCGGGCGACAGGCCGGTCCCGGGCACGAGGTTGGAGGGGTTGAAGCTCGCCTGCTCGACCTCGGCGAAGAAGTTGGCCGGGTTGCGGTCCAGGACCAGGCGGCCGACCTCGATCAGGGGGTAGTCGCCCTTCGGCCACACCTTGGTCAGGTCGAAGGGGTTGAAGCGGTAGTCGGCCGCGTCGGCGAACGGCATGACCTGGACGTGGAACGTCCACTCGGGCGCATCGCCGGCGGCGATGGCGTCGTGCAGGTCGCGCCGGTGGTGGTCGCCGTCCTCGCCCGCCAGGCGCGCGGCGTCGTCGCCCCTGAGGTTGCGGATGCCCTGGCGGGTCTTGACGTGGTACTTGACCCAGAAGCGCTCGCCGCCGGCGTTGACCCACGAGTAGGTATGGCTCGAGAAGCCGTCCATGTGGCGCCAGCTCGCCGGGATGCCGCGGTCGGACATGAGGATCGTCACCTGGTGGGCGCTCTCGGGCGAGAGCGTCCAGAAGTCCCACTGCATGTCGTTGGAGCGCAGCCCTGTGTCGGGCAGGCGCTTCTGGGAGTGGATGAAGTCCTGGAACTTCGACGGGTCGCGCACGAAGAAGACCGGCGTGTTGTTGCCGACCATGTCGAAGTTGCCGTCCTCGGTGTAGAACTTCAGCGCGAACCCGCGGGGGTCGCGGACCGTGTCCGGGAAGCCCTGCTCGCCGGCGACGGTCGAGAAGCGCGCGAACACGTCGGTGCGCTTGCCGACCTGCGAGAGGAAGCCGGCGCGCGTGAACTGGGTGACGTCGCTCGTGACCTCGAAGAAGCCGTGCGCGCCCCCTCCCTTGGCGTGCACGACGCGCTCGGGGACACGCTCGCGGTTGAAGTGCTGCATCTTCTGCACGAGGTAGTGGTCGTGCAGGGCGATCGGACCGGCGGGGCCGACGGTCAGCGAGTGCTCGTCGCTGGCGGCCGGGATGCCGGCGTCCGTCGTGGTGGCGGGGCGGCGGGGATCGGTCATGTCTCGGGCCTACCCGGCGAGCGGACCGAGGCACCCGCTCGTCGCCCGGCGCGATGTGAGCTGACGCCGGGGGCGCTCAGCGCGGCGTCTCGACCGCCCCGGCGTCGATCGCCCGCCCCTGGCGGCGCGGCGCCCCGTAGAGGTCGGTGGCGCCGGCGAGCGGCGTCTCGATCCCGGCGTCGATGGCGGGCGAGCCCGCCCGCAGGCGCCAGCCGGGGCCGAGCCGCGGGTCGGCGAAGCGCCCGTGCGCGTCGTTGCCGGTGGCGCTGCGGTAGGCCGCGAAGGTCGGGTAGGTCACGGTCTTCCACTCCCACCGGGCGGCCGCCGCGGGCGCGCCGCTCACCCACCAGTCGTTGCCGTCGACGACGTTGCCCGCGTTCTCGGTGTACGGGTTGGCGATCAGGATCGCCTGGTCGTTGGCGACGACGACGTTGTTGAGGATCTGCGAGTCGTAGACCTGGAACTGCAGGAGGATCTCGCCCGAGCCCGTGTGCAGCGTGTCGTTGTCCACGAGCGTGTTGTTGACGACGCGGGCATCGATCGTGCTCCCGCGCTCGCGGTCGTAGCCGCCCATGGCGAGGCCGATCGTGGTGCTGTCGGCCAGCACGTTGTCGCGCGCGAGCACGTGCGAGGCCGAGCCGAAGCTGTGCTCGCTGGCGATCTCCAGGGCGATGTTCGAGCGCAGCAGGACGTTGCGCTCGATGAGGATGTTGCGCCCGCCGTCGATGTAGATCGCGTCGGCGCAGCGGCAGTTGCCGTCCTCCTCCTCGTAGGCGGGGTTGCCGATCGTGTCGATGTCGGTGACGAGGTTGTCGGCGATGACTCCGTAGCGCGCCTGGTCGTCGCGCGGCGCCTTGCCCTCGAAGCCGATCGCGTCGATCCCGATGTTGTCGTTGCGGTAGACGTGGTTGTGGGTGATCGCCCAGTCGCGGACGTTGCCGTTGACGACGACCGACTCGCTCGAGCCGAGGCGGTTGTCGTGGACCGCGTTGCCGTCGATGAGGACGTCGTGGATGGGCGCGTCGCCCGACGTCCCGTACACGGCGATGCCGTGGGCGTCGGCGCTCTTGGTCTGGATGTCGTGCACGTCGAGGTCGCGCAGCGCGATGTGGTGCGCGGTGCCGGTGACGAACACGCCGGCCGGGACGAAGCTGTCAGCGAAGTCGTGGAAGTGGGCGAGCTCGAGGCCCTGCACGGCGATGTAGCTGCGGCTGTCGATGGCGATGAGGCCGGCGATCCCGTCGAAGGGCCCGAGGCCGCCGCCGTCGATGCGCACGTGCTCGGCGTCGTGGTTGCGGAAGGTGATCCAGGCGCCCGGCGCGCCGGAGACGCGCACGACGACGCGCTCGTGGTACGTGCCGCCCCGGATCTCGACGGTGCTCCCGGCGGGCACGGTGCTCGCGGCCTTCTGGATCGTGCGCCACGGCCGGGCGAGCGTGCCCGGGTTGGCGTCGCTGCCATTGGTGGCGACGAAGTAGCTGCGGCCGGAGCTCGCAGTGGCCGGTGCGGCCCACGCGGCGGCGAGCGCCGCCGCGGCCAGCACGATCGCGCAGATGCGCGAGCTTGAGCGCTTCGTGTGCATTCGCTCACAATAGAGCGATGAATGAGTTCGATGCAAGCACGCGCGCGCTCGTCGGCGCGCTCTCGGCGTTCCGGCCGCGGCCGGCGCTGCGCACGGAGGCCACGCGGGTGGCGCGGGCCTGCACGCCGGTGGTCGACGCCCACAACCACCTCGGGCGCTGGCTCAGCGCGTTGGCCGGTCGCCCCGGGGAGTGGACGGTGGCCGACGTGCCGGCGCTGCTGGCCCTCATGGACGACGTCGGCGTCACGGCGATCGTGAACCTCGACGGCCGTTGGGGCGCCGAGCTCGAGGCGAACCTCGACCGCTACGACCGCGCCCACCCGGGCCGCTTCGCGACCTTCTGCCACGTCGACCTCGCGCGCCTGGACGACGGCGGCGGCGCGGCGCTCGCCGCCTCGCTGCAGGTCTCGCGCGACGCCGGCGCGCGCGGCCTGAAGGTCTGGAAGGACCTCGGCCTCGGGGTGCGCGACGAGCGCGGCGAGCTCGTCCTGCCCGACGACCCGCGGCTCTTCGACCTCTGGGCCGCGGCGGGCGAGCTCGGCCTGCCCGTCCTCATCCACACCGCGGACCCCGTCGCCTTCTGGCAGCCGCTCGACGGCGAGAACGAGCGGATCGAGGAGCTGGCCCGCCATCCGGACTGGTGGTTCGGCGGCGGCGGCTTCCCGAGCTGGGAGCGCCTGCTGGAGGCGCTCGAGCACGTCGTCGAGGCCCATCGCGCCACGACCTTCGTGGCCGCGCACGTGTGCTCCAGCGCCGAGGACCTCGGGCGCGTCGAGCGCATGCTCCACGCCCACCCCAACCTGCACCTCGACGTCTCGGCCCGCATCGGCGAGCTCGGGCGCCGGCCGCGCGCGGCGCGGGCGCTCATCGAGCGCCACCGCGACCGCGTGCTCTTCGGGACCGACGCCTTCCCGCCCTCGCGAGCGAGCTATGAGCTGCACTTCCGCTTCCTCGAGACGCGCGACGAGTGCTTCGCCTACGGCGCCGACCCCGACGATCCCTGGCCGCAGGGCCGCTGGAGCGTCTCCGCGCTGGGCCTGGATGGGGCGACGCTCGCGGCGGTCTACTCCGGCAACGCGCGCCGCCTGCTCGGGATCGGCAGCGGGACCTGATCGAGCGACACGCACGCCCGATGCTGCTTGCTTTTGAGCGAAGCGGCGTATAAACATCAAGAATGAGCATCACCCTCGGCGAGATCGCCAGCCAGCCAGAGCTCTGGGAGCACGCGGGGCGGCTCGCGGAGGACGTCGCCGGCGTGCTGCCCGAGCCGGGCGCCCGCGTCTGCGTGACCGGCTGCGGGACGTCGCTCTTCGTGGCCCAGGCCTTCGCGGCGCTGCGCGAGCGCGCAGGCCTGGGCGAGACCGACGCGTACCCGGCGTCCGAGCTGCCCGAGGGCCGTCGCTACGACGTCCTGCTCGCGATCTCGCGCTCGGGCACCACGAGCGAGGTGGTCCACGCCCTCGGCCGCGGAGCGGCCGCGCGCACCGTCGCGATCACGACCGACGCCGACGCGCCGGTCGCGGCGGCCGCCGACGACGTGGTCCTCCTGGGCTTCGCCGACGAACGCTCGGTGGTGCAGACGCGCTTCGCGACGACCGCCCTCGCGCTCCTGCGCGAGCCGGTCGAGCCAGGCGCCGCGGGTCTCGCCGCCGCCGACGCGCGCACGGCGCTTGCCGACCCGCTCCCCGTCGACCCCGCGGGCGTCGAGCAGTGGACGTTCCTCGGCCGCGGGTGGACCGTCGGCCTGGCCCACGAGGCGGCCCTGAAGCTGCGCGAGTCCGCCCAGGCCTGGACGGAGGCCTACCCGCTCTTCGAGTACCGCCATGGGCCGATCAGCATCGCGGCGCCCGGCCGCGTCGTCTGGACGCTGGGTCCCGCGGAGCGCTCGCTCGCCGTCGAGCTCGAGCGGATCGGCGCCATCGCCGTCGCCGACGAGCTCGACCCGCTCGCCTCGCTCGTCGTCGTCCAGCGCACGGCGGTCGCGCTGGCGCAGGCCCGCGGGCTCGATCCCGACCGGCCGCGCAACCTGGCGCGCTCCGTGATCCTGGCCGACCCCGACCTCGAGGTGCTGTCGTGAGCAGAGAACATCGCAAGCACGCGGTCGTCGCGATCGTGGTCCTGCTCGCGCTCGTGGCGAGCGCGTGCGGAGGGGGCGGGGGCGGCGGAGGCGCAGGCGCGTCGAGCGCGCCCGCCGGCGCGCCCAAGCAGAAGGTGACGATCACGCTCTGGCATGGCCAGAACCAGTCGGCGGCGAAGGTCATCAACGGCCTCGTCGACGAGTTCAACCGCACCCATCCCGACGTCAAGGTCGACTCGCAGATCGGCGCCCCGGCCGACAACCTGCTTTCCAAGACGACCGCCGCGCTGGCGGGCGGCAAGTACCCGGACGTCGTCTACCAGTTCGGCCCCAACGTGGCCAACCTCGCCCGCAGCCCCAAGGCGCTCGACCTCACCGACGCGGTCAAGACGCCGGCCTGGAACTGGAACGACTTCTTCCCGGCCGCCCGCGAGGCGGTCACGATCGACGGCCGCGTGCGGGCGATCCCGGCGCTCATCGACTCGCTGGCCGTGGTCTACAACAAGGACCTCTTCCGCAAGGCCGGCATCGCCGCGCCCAAGGCGGGCTGGACCTGGCAGCAGTACCGCGACATCGCGCGCCGGCTGACCGACAAGGGCAAGGGCACCTTCGGCACCGGCTGGCCCGGCGTCGGCGACGAGGACACGGTCTGGCGGCTGTGGCCGATGATCTGGAACCTCGGCGGCGACGTCCTCGCGCCGGGCGGCAAGCAGGTCGGCTACGGCGGTCAGAGCGGCCTGCAGTCGCTGAACCTCGTGAGCCAGATGGCCACGCAGGACAAGTCGGTGTACATCGACAAGACCGCCGGCAGCGAGCAGATGTACCGCGTCTTCGCCAACAACCGCATGGGCATGGTGCCGACCGGGCCGTGGGAGCTGCCCGACATCATCCGGTCCAAGGTGAACTATGGCGTGGCGCCGATGCCGACCTTCGACGGCAAGGCGGTGACGATCTCGGGCCCGGACACCTGGATGCTCTTCGACAACGGCAAGGACCGCGCGCGCGGCGCGCAGGAGTTCGTGCAGTGGCTGACCCAGCCCGCCCAGGATGCGCGCTGGGACGTCGAGGCGGGCAGCCTGCCGCTGCGCCACTCGACCGCGGCCCAGCCGGTGTGGAAGCGCCAGGTCGAGAAGGTCAACGGGCTCGACACCTTCGTGCAGGCCCTCGACGTCGCGCGCGTGCGCCCCGTCATCAAGGCCTATCCGAAGATCTCCGAGGCCCTCGGGCAGTCGATCGCCGCGACGCTGCTGGGCCAGCAGGCGCCGCCGGCGGCGCTCCAGCGGGCGGTCGAGGGCGGGAACAAGGCGCTCAGCGAGCAGTGAGGCTCGCCGGGTGAGCACGATCTTCGCGCAGGCGCCGCGCGCCGGCGTGGCCGCTGCGCCCTCGCGCCCCTCCCTGCGCGAGCGGATCTTCGGCGAGACGCCGAGCGGCTGGCTCTACATCCTGCCCGCGGTCGTGATCATCATCGGGCTGGCGATCGTGCCCGTGTTCTGGTCGCTGCTGCTCTCGGTGCAGGACAAGGACCCGATCGCCGAGACGACGCGCTACGTCGGGCTGCGCAACTACCGCGACATCTTCGCCGACCCGGCCTTCACGGGCGCTGTCCGCCACACGCTCATCTACACCGCCCTGTTCGTCCCGCTGAGCATCGGCGGCGGGCTCGCGCTCGCGCTGCTGCTCAACCGCCGCGTGCGCTTCATCGGCTTCTATCGCACGCTCGCCTTCGTGCCCGTGGTGATCTCGGCCACCGTGCAAGGCGTCCTCTTCTCGTTCATCTTCGACGACCAGTTCGGCGTCGCCAACGCGCTGCTGCACGAGGCCGGCCTGGGCCCGCAGCCCTTCTTCGCCGACGGCAGCCAGGCGCTGCTGCTGCTCGTCCTGGCCGGGCTGTGGGCGGGGACGAGCTGCGCGAGCTTCTGCGCGATCATCTACCTCGCCGCCCTGCAGGACATCGCGCCGGAGCTGATGGAGGCGGCGTCGATCGACGGAGCGCGGCGGATGGGCGTCTTCCGCCACGTCGTCGCCCCGGCGCTGGCGCCGGTGACGATCTTCCTCGTGCTCTGGCAGACCGTCCAGGGCATCCAGCTCTTCGACCTCGTCTACGGGAGCACGTCGGGCGGTCCGGGGCAGGCGACGGTCGTGGTCGTCTACTACGTCTACCGCTCGATCCGCGACTCGGCCTATGGGACCGGCGCGGCCGCCTCCTACGCCGTGGCCGGCGCGCTGCTCGCCGTCAGCCTCACCGCGATCGCCGTCCACCGCCTCCGGGAACGCCGCGCGTGAGGACGACCCGCCGCCTGCCCTTCGACCCGTGGCACCTGCTCCTGGCGCCGGTCGCGGTGCTGCTCGGGCTCCCGCTGCTGTGGATGCTCGTCAGCTCCTTCATGGACCAGGCGCAGCTCAACCGCTTCCCGCCCACGATCATCCCCACGTCGCTGCACCTCGACGGCTATCGCTACCTCTTCGAGAACGCCTCGCTGCCGACGTGGTTCGTCAACTCGACGATCGTCAGCGCCGTCACCGTCGTCTCCAACGTCGTCTTCTGCTCGACGGCCGGCTACGCCTTCGCGCGGCTGCGCTTCCGCGGGTCGGGCGTGATGTTCGTGCTCATGCTCGCCACGCTCATCGTCCCCTTCCAGCTCACCCTGATCCCGACCTTCATCATCCTCGAGCACCTGGGGATGATCGACACGCTGTCGGCGCTCATCGTGCCCTCGCTCGTCCTGCCCTTCGGGGTCTTCCTGCTGCGCCAGTTCTTCCTCTCGCTCCCGCGCGAGCTCGAGGAGGCCGCGTGGATCGACGGCTGCTCGCGCTGGAAGATCCTGTGGACCATCGTGCTGCCGCTGGCGCGCCCGGCGCTCTCGACCGTCGCGGTCATCACCTTCCTGCTGACCTGGAACGACGTGTCGTGGCCGGCGATCGCGATCTCCAGCGAGGCGCACAACACGCTCCCGCTGGGCATCGCGAGCTTCAAGAGCCGCGCGCAGACCAACCAGTCGGCGATCATGGCCGCCAACGTCATCGCCACGCTGCCGGTCGTCCTTGCCTTCCTCGCCGCGCAGCGGACCTTCGTGCGCTCGCTCACCTCCTCGGCGGTGAAGGGATGAGCACGCGCGGCGGGATCGCCCTGGAGCGCGTGACGAAGGTCTACGAGGGCGGCGTCGTCGCGGTCGACGACGTCTCGCTCGAGGTGCGCGACGGCGAGTTCATGGTCCTCGTGGGGCCGTCGGGCTGCGGGAAGTCGACCCTGCTGCGCGTGATCGCCGGGCTCGAGCGCGTGAGCGCGGGCACCGTGCGCATCGGCGGCGACGACGTCACCGCGGTCGACCCGCCCGACCGCGACATCGCGATGGTGTTCCAGAGCTACGCGCTCTACCCGCACATGACGGTGCGCCAGAACCTCGCGTTCGGGCTGCGCCAGCGGCGCGTCGCGCGCGAGGAGATCGACCGCCGCGTCGCGGAGATCGCGCGCATGCTCGGCCTCCACGAGCTCATGGCGCGCAAGCCCGCGGCGCTCTCGGGCGGCCAGCGCCAGCGGGTCGCGATCGGCCGCGCGCTCGTGCGCGAGCCGCGCGCCTTCCTCCTCGACGAGCCGCTCTCCAACCTCGACGCCAAGCTGCGCACGGCGATGCGCTCCGAGCTGGCGCGCCTGCACGAGCGCCTGCGCGTCACGACGGTCTACGTCACCCACGACCAGATCGAGGCGATGACCCTCGGCGAGCGCGTGGCCGTCCTGCGCGACGGCGTCATCCAGCAGTGCGACCACCCGCAGGTCCTCTTCCGCAGCCCGCGCAACCTGTTCGTCGCGGCCTTCATCGGCTCGCCGGCCATGAACCTCGTCGAGGCGCAGGTCGCCGATGGCGAGGTGCGCTTCGCCGGCCATGCGCTCGCGCTCGCGCCCGGCTCGCCGCTGCGCGACGCGACCCGCCGCGTCATCCTCGGGATCCGGCCCGGCGCCTTCGCGCTCGACGGCCCGCGCGCCGACCCCGCGTGGCCGGCGATGACCGTCGGCGTCGACCTCGTCGAGCACCTGGGCGAGGAGGCGCACGTGGCCTTCGCGATCGACGCGCCGCGCGTGGCGGGCGAGTCGGTCGCCGCGGCGGCCGCCGCCGACGCGCACGAGCACGACGACTTCCTGCTCGCCGACGACGAGCGCGCGCGCTTCGTCGCGAGCGTCGACGGCCGCGAGCACGTCCCCGCCGGCAGCCGTGTGACGCTGCGCGTCGACCACACGCAACTGCACTTCTTCGACGTCGAGACGGGCGAGGCGCTCGCGCCCGCGGCGCGGGTCGCGGCGAGCGTCTAGATGTAGTTCCTGAGGACGTTGTTCGGGGTGCGGGATCGCTGTGAGGCCCGTTGCGCTGCGTACAGCTCACCGAGGAACGGGTCCGTGCCCGGGGGTCGAACGTCGGTTCTACCCCGTGTGGACGGGGCAAGACCGACGTTCGGCGCCCCCTGGCGGCCCGCGGCGCCCCCCGGGGGCCGGCGGCGCGGCGGGCTGGTCTCCCTCGGTGAGCTGTTCGCGCCCACGCCGGCGTGGCGGGGACGCCGAACAACCTGCTCGGGTCTTACATCTAGACGACCTCGACGGTCACGTCGCGCGCGCGGATCGCCCGCAGCTCGTCGGGGTCCGCGTCGTCGGTGGTGATGAGGACGTCGACGGCGTCGCAGTCTGCGATGCGGGCGAGGGTCGTGGCCCCGACCTTCGTGCCGTCGGCGACCACGATCACGCGCGCGGCGCGCTGGACCAGCACGCGGTTGGTGTGGGCCTCGACCTCGCGGTGCGTGGTCAGGCCGGTGCGGGCGCTGATGCCGTCGACCCCGACGAAGGCGACCTCGACGTGGAGCTGCTCGAGCACGCCGTCGGCGAGCGGGCCGACGAGCTCGTAGGAGGCCGAGCGCGCGACCCCGCCGCTGACGATCAGGCGGATGCCCGGGCGCACGGCGAGCTCGGCGGCGATGTTGATCGCGTTGGTGACCACGGTGAGCTCGTCGCGGTGCACCAGCATGCGCCCGACCTCGGTCGTGGTGGTGCCGCCGGTGAGCCCGACGCTCGACCCGTCGGCGACGTGGGCGAGCGCCGCGCGGGCGATGCGCAGCTTCTGGTCGCGCTGCATCGAGCCGCGGTAGCGGACCGGCAGCTCGTACAGGCCGCCGATGGCCACGGCGCCGCCGTGGGTGCGGTCGAGCAGGCGCTGCTCGTGCAGCGCCTGCAGGTCACGGCGGACGGTGGCCGGCGACACGCCGAGGTCGCGCGTGAGGTCCTCGACGTCGACGCTGCCGCCCTCAGACAGCCGTTCGAGGATGGCTCCGAGCCGCTCCGCGCGGTTCATCGCGCGCAGGCTATCGGAGCTTTCGGAGGCGCCCGCGCCGTCCACCCGCGCCCGGGCCCGGCGGCTCACGACAGGTGCCCCGCCGCCTTGGCCTCCGCGAGCGTCGGCTGGGCGTCGATCCCGCCGGCGGCGCGCAGCGAGAGCGTGCCGCACGCGCACGCCAGCCGCAGCGCCTCCTCGAGGCCGAGGCCGTCGAGCAGGCCGCGCACGAGGCCGGCGTCGAAGCTGTCGCCCGCGCCGACCGCGTCGACCGCCTCGCCGCCGAGCGCCGCTGCGGGCACATGGACGACCTCGTCACCGCACACCGCGAGCGCGCCATCGGGGCCGCGCTTGACGGCGACCAGCGCGCCCCCGCGCGCGAGCGCGCGCGCCGCCGCCAGGACGTCGCCGTCGTCGCGCCGAGCGAGCGCGAGCGCCTCGGTCTCGTTGGGCATGAGGACGTCGGCGCCGGTCAGCCACGGCGGCGCGTCGAAGCGCTGCTCGGGGTCGAAGTTCGTGTCGACGGACACGGTTGCCCCTCCGCGACGCGCCGCCTCGACGAGCGCCCCGCCGCGCTGTGCGAGGCCCGGGACCAGGAAGAGCGAGGCGAGGTGGACGTGGCGTGCCGCGCCGGCCGCCCGCTCGACGCGCGGCTCGATCTCCAGGGCGGCGATGGCGCCGCGGTCGGTGAGGATCGCCCGGTCCTCGCCGCGCTGGAGGTGGATCGAGAGCCCGGTCGCCGGCGTCGGGAGGACGCGCGCGAGGCTCGTGTCGACGCCGCGCGCGGCGAGCAGCTCGAGCGCCGCGCGGCCGAGCGCGTCGTCGCCGATGGCGGCGGCGATCGCCGTGCGCAGCCCCAGGCGCGCCGTGCCGGCGGCGAAGATCGCCGCCGACCCGCCGAGCGTCAGCCGCGCGGCGACGTCCTGCTCGGCCTGTCCGAAGCGCGGGATGACGTCGCCGGTCACCAGCAGGTCGGGGTTGAGGTCGCCGACCGCGAGGACGTCGAGGCCGGCGCCCTGCGTCGCGGCCGTCACTCGCGCAGGCCCGCGGGCAGCCGGTCGGCGTGGGCGTCGAGCAGCTCGTCGACGAGCGCCTCGATCGCGTCGGGCGAGAGCGATGCGGCCGTGTTCGGATCCAGCAGCGCGGCGTGGTGCACGTGGCGCCGGTCGCCCTCGAGGGCGGCGCGCACCGTGAGGTCCGCGACGTTGAGGAAGGTGCGGTTCAGCGCCGCGAGCTGCGGCGGATAGGCGCGCACCGGCGTCGGCCGCACGCCGGTGCGGTCCACGACGCACGGGACCTCGACCGCCGAGCGCGCGGGCAGGTCGGCCAGCAGCCCGTCGTTGCGCACGCTGCCGTAGATCACCTGCTCGCGCCCGGTCGTCATCGCGTGCACGATGAGCGACGCGTACTCGAGGCTGCGCTCGATCGCGAAGCGATCGCCCTCGCGCAGCCCCCGCCGGACCCGCTCGTACTCGGCGAGGTTGTCCTCGCTGCGCTGGATGTAGTCGCCGATGAGCAGCCGGTAGCGAGCGACCGCCTGCTCGTCGCGCAGGTACCACGGCAGGTACTCGGCTCCGTGCTCGCTGGACTCGGTCGGGAAGTAGCCGAGCCGGCGGTACATCTGCACGCGCACGCGGCGCAGCTGGTCGGGGTCGGCCTCGAGGGCCGCGTCGACACGCGGGTAGAGGTCCTCGCCGTCGCGCTCGAGGCGCAGGATGAAGGCCTGGTGGTTGACGCCGGCGCCGAGGAAGGCGACCTCCTCGAAGGGCACCCCGGCCAGCTGCGCCAGGTGCCGCGACGTGTGCTGCACCGAGTGGCACAGTCCCACGATCTGCTTGTGCGGCGAGCCCTCCGCGTAGGCCTGGCAGAGGATCGCCATCGGGTTGGTGTAGTTGAGCAGCCATGCCCGCGGGCACAGCTGCGCCATCTCCTCGCCGATGCCGAGCAGCACCGGGATCGTGCGCAGCGCACGGAAGATCCCCCCGATCCCGAGCGTGTCGCCGATCGTCTGTCTCAGCCCGTACCGCGCCGGGATCTCGAAGTCGGCAAGGGTCGCCGCGTGCATCCCGACCTGGACCATGTTGATGACGAAGTCCGCCCCGTCGAGTGCCGCGCGGCGCTCGAGGTGCGTCGTCACCGTGGCCCGACCCCCGAGCTCCCCGTCGATCCAGCGCGCCATCGCGGCCGCCGTCTCCAGCCGCTCGCCGTCGATGTCGTGCAGCGCGACGTGCGTGTCGGCGAGCTCCTCGAAGCTCAGCAGGTCTCCCAGCAGCTCCCGCGTGAAGACGACGCTCCCCGCCCCGACGAACGCGATCTTGACCATGGCGACCGGAGTCTATTGATGCTATGCGCGAACGTGCGTGTCATGTGAGCAAAGCGAACAGAGCCGCTCATCCCACGGGGACCCGTCGCTCTCCTCGGCGCTGCGTCGCTACCCGGTGAAGCTCGGCGCGCGTGCCCGCCTCGCCAGGACCCTCACGACGGCCCTAGCCCTCCTTCGCTGCACCCGCGCTCCCTGCGCCGCGGCCGCGGCCGGCAGGTCCGCGAGCAGCGCCGCGGGCGGGAGCACGCTTGGCACGCCGGGCGTGACGTCGGCGATGTTTGTCAACGTGCCAGAGGGCGCGGACGCATCGACGCGGACCACCACGTTGACGCTTTCGTGTTGGCCGGGCTGCAGACTCGGGATCGCGAGGCAGCGCTGGCGGCCGACGCGACTCAGCTCGCGGTCGGCGCGCACGAACGTCGTGTGCCGCGGAATGTGATCGCAGACCTGGATGTTGCGGGCCACGGCACGGCCACGGTTTTGAGCGGTGATCCGATAGTCCACGAGGCCGCCGGCACTCACCGTGCTCGCGTCGGCCTGCTTGTCAATCGTCACGTCGCACCCGGGTGGAGTAGGGCCGGTACCGGTCGTGACAGTGACGTTGTCGAACACGTAGCCGCCGTCCACGCCGTGGAACGTGTCTTGCGAGGCGCGGAACTGCAGGCTGTTGATGTCCGGTGGCTGCTGGAAGTTCGGCGCCGGTGCCTGCTCCGGACTGGTCCGGTAATAGGTCTCCCAAGTCGTGAAGCACTGGCCGAAGTCCTGACCGTCGATGAGGATCCGCACCCGGTCGTTGACCTTGCCCGGGATGAGCTTGATCCGGAACTCGATCGTGTGTCGCTGACCATGCTCCAGCACGCCAAGGGGCGTATCCCTGAAGCCCCCGTTGGCCCCGGAGCTGTCGGAGGCCGTGACGTGGACACCGTCCTCCATGTCCTCCAGACCCACCCAGGCCATGCGCGAGCCCTCGCCGGAGTCCGGGCTGACGGTCACCAGGAGTCCGGGCTGAAACTTCGGGTCGAAGAACGAGAACCTGGCGATGAACACCGTATTCGCCAGAGTCTCTCCAGCTGGTGGAGCTACCTTCGTGGACCAGGTCTGAGTATCGGTGAACGCCAGCGACGGAGCCAGGTTCGACATACGCAACGACTGGTTTCCGAACGTGGGGATCCCGTTGCTGGGAACCACCGCTTGGTCGAAGTGAGGACCGGTCGTCCAGCCATCCTGTCCGTTCACGGACCCTGGCGTTAAGCCCTCGAAGTCCGATGTGTGGGTGGCCGCCACCGCGACGCCGGGCGCAAGCAGAGCGAAGCTCGCGAACGCCGCAAGCAACCCCACGATCGCTGTACGCCGCGGGGCAGGACGGGGAGAACTGCCGGAATCGCGCACGGACCACCTCCGGGGGACGTGACGCGGCAGGGCCAGAAGCTTGACCCGAGGCGACCGTACCCCACGCGGTGACGGACGGTCATCACCCTTGGGGGTGATCCCGGGGGTGATCCGCCGACCGACGTTCTCAGTTCATCGGGCGGGGTCTTACGCGACGATCTGGGAGCTGAATGAGTGATTCCATGTCGAGAAGCTCTGACCGGCTCCGCTCACCACGTGAAGGGCCACCACAGGTGCGGCCCACGACACCAGGAGACCACGATGCCGAAGTACCTGCTCCTCAAGCACTACCGCGGCGGCCCGGAGCCGCACCATCCCTTCCCCCCGATGGACCAGTGGGCGCCCGAGGACGTGGAGGCGCACTTCGCCTTCCTCAGGAACGTCGGCGAGCTGCTCAGGGAGAACGGCGAGTACGTCGACGGGCAGGCGCTCACGCCGGCGCAGACCTGGGTGCGCTACGGCGGCCCGGACGCCGCGCCGGTCACCACCGACGGCCCGCTGCCCGAGACGAGCGATTCTCGTGGCGGGCTGGTACATGGTGGACGTCGAGTCGCACGAGCGCGCGGTCGAGCTCGCGGCCTACATCTCCTCCGAGCCCGGTCCGGGCGGGGGGCCGCTGTACGAGTGGATCGACGTCCGGGAGGTCATGTCCGGGTCGTCCTCGCACCACTGACCCGGCGTGGTCGACGAGCCGACGCCACGGCTGGACGAGGGCGCGCTGCGCGTCCTCGTCCCGCGGGTGCTCGCGGGCATGGTCCGGCGGGGCGAGGACTTCGATGCCGCCGAGGACGCGCTGCAGGAGGCGCTGCTGGAGGCGCTGCGGGTGTGGCCCGAGCACCCGCCGCGCGACCCCGGCGCGTGGCTGGCGACGGTCGCGACCCGGCGGGTCGTCGACGCCCGCCGCAGCGAGGCCGCCCGCCACCGCCGCGAGGAGGTGATGCACGCCGAGCCGCGGCCTGGCGCCTCCGACGACGAGGGCGACGACACGCTCTTCCTGCTCTTCTGCTGCTGCCACCCCGACCTCACGCCCGCCTCCCAGGTGGCGCTGACCCTGCGCGCCGTCGGCGGCCTCACCACCCGGGAGATTGCCGACGCCTTCTACGTGCCGGAGGCGACGATGGCGCAGCGGATCAGCCGGGCCAAGCGCGCTCTGGCCGGCCCGCCCGCCCCCCGCCTGGACCAGCCCGGTGACCTCGCCGTCGTGCTGCGCGTGCTCTACCTGATCTACACGGCCGGGCATACGGGGGACCGAATTGACCTGGCGCGCGAGGCGATCCGGCTCGCCCGCCAGCTCACCCTCGCCACCGAGGAACCGGAGGCGCGCGGGCTGCTCGCGCTCATGCTCCTCAGCCACGCCCGCCTCCCGGCGCGATTCGACACAGAGGGTCGCATCGTCACGCTCGACCGGCAGGACCGTGGCCTGTGGGACACCCGCGAGATCGCCGAGGGCGTGCGCGTCCTGCAATCGGCGCTGGCCGTTCAGCGCCCCGGCCGCTACCAGATCGAGGCCGCCATCGCCGCCCTGCACGACGACGCGGCCGGCGCCGAGGAGACCGACTGGCAGCAGATCCTCGCCTGGTACGACGACCTCGTCGCCCTCACCGACGACCCGGTGTCCCAGGACCCCGCCGCCGTGCTCGGCCGCGCAGTCGCGGTCGGCCACGTCGTCGGTCCCGCCGCGGGGCTGCTCGAGACCGATCGGCTGCGCGAGGTACTCGGCGACCGCCACCGGTGGCATGCCGTCCGCGGCCACCTGCACGAGCTCGACGGCGACCTGCCCGCTGCCGCCGCGGCGTACGTCGAGGCCGCCCAGCGCGCGACGCACGTCGCCGAGCGCGACCACCTGGTCCGTCAGGCCGCCCGCGCTCGCGCCGGCGAGCTGTGAGAGCCCTCTGTCGGACTCGAACCGACGAC
>CAVXTB010000004.1:0-71513 GCA_963764585.1 uncultured Actinomycetes bacterium | reverse complement strand
TCGCGCGCGAAGCTGTCGTCCTCGTAGGCGGCCAGGGGTTGCTTGGCGACGTGTGGATGGCCGTCGGCGTCGAACCATCCGATGCCCGTGCCGTCGGGCTCGCTGCGGCTCTGCTCGGCGAGGCTGTCGGGCGCCTCGAGCAGCCAGAACGTCGCCCGCACGGTCTCGCTGCCGCCGCTCATGCCGAACAGCCGGCACATCGCAGCTCAGCTGTACACCCAGCCGCCGTCCACCAGCAGCGTCTGGCCGGTGACGAAGCTCGAGTCGTCGCTCGCGAAGAACGCGATCGCGCGCGGACGTCCTCGACCTCGCCGCGGCGCTTGATCGACTGCGCTTCCAGCCGTCGCGCCAGAGCTTCTCCTGATCGGCATGGATCGCGGTGGCCGCCGTGGGGAAGGCGCCCGGCGCGACGGCGTTGGCGCGGATGCCATCCGGCCCGGCCTCGCGCGCGAGCGCGCGCGTGAAGCCGATGACCGCCCCCTTGGATGCGATGTAGGCGGCCAGCAGCGCGTTGCCCGTGAAGAAGGTGACCGACGCGACGTTGACGACCGAGCCGCCGCCGCGGGCGAGCATCTGCGGGCGCACGGCCCGCGTCATGAGGTAGTAGCCGCGCGTGTTCGTCGCGAAGACCGCGTCCCACTGCGCGGCGTCCATCTCGTGCCACGGGCCGAGCGGGTAGACCGCCGCGTTGTTGACGAGGATGTCGGTGCCGCCGAAGGCCTCCTGCGCGCGGGCCGCCACCCGGTCGATCGCGTCCGGGTCGGACATGTCGGCGTCGACCGCGATCGCCTCGCCGCCGGCGCCCGTGATCGCCTCCACCGTCTCGCGCAGCCTGTCGGGCTGCAGGCCGGCGGCCACGACCCGAGCCCCGCGCTGCGCGAGCAGCTGCGCGGTCGCGCGGCCGATCCCCGTGGCCGCGCCGGTGACGATCGCGGTCTTGCCGGCCACGGACATCGGCGGATCGTACGCGACGCGCTGAATCCGAACAGGCGCGTGTTAGCGCTCACAACGCCGGGGGAATGCAGCTTCATGCATGAGGCGCGCATTCCGATCGCTGGCAGCGGCCGCGCTGATCGCCGGAGTGCTCGCCGCACCGGCGCACGCCTCGGCCCACCGCACGCACACCATCGCTACGACCGCTACTCGTTCAGCCTCGACGGCCAGCGGGTGTGGCTGTGGTCGGCCGAGTTCCACTACTTCCGCCTGCCCAACCCGGACCTGTGGCGCGACCAGCTCGAGAAGCTCAAGGCGGCGGGCTTCAACACGGTGTCGCTGTACTTCAGCTGGGCCTACCACTCGCCCGCGCCAGGGTCTTCGACTTCTCCGGCGTGCGCGACCTCGATCGGCTGCTCGACATCGCTGCAGCAGGTCGGCCTCTACGTCATCGCCCGCCCCGGCCCGTACGTCAACGCCGAGCTCGACTCGGGCGGCTTCCCGGCGTGGCTGACGACGCAGGCCGGCCGAGCGCGTACCAACGCCGACGACTACCAGGCGGCGTGGGAGCAGTGGTTCTCGGCGGTCAACCGCATCATCGCCCGCCACCAGTTCACCGACGGCCGCGGCCCGGTGATCCTCTACCAGATCGAGAACGAGTACGACGGCAGCGACGCCGTCTACATGGAGGAGCTCAAGGCCGCGGCGCGCCGCGACGGGATCACCGTGCCGCTGCTCCACAACGACAAGGGCCGCAACCTGCTGTGGTCGGCCGGTCCGGGCGCGCCGGAGATCTACGCGACCGACACCTATCCGGCCGGCTTCGACTGCAACCGCACGTCGTTCCCCGGCCTGACCGACTACCGCTTCCTGCGCGACGGCACCTCGTTCAACCCGCCGCGGCCGGGTGTCGGCAACCGCCCGTTCTTCTTCGCCGAGTTCCAGGGCGGCGCCTTCGACCCGTGGGGCGGACCCGGATACGACCGCTGCCGCGCGCTCACCGGGCCGACGTTCGAGCGGATGTTCTACGCCAACAACATCGAGAACCAGTTCACCGCGCAGAACTTCTACATGACCTACGGCGGGACGAACTGGGGCTGGCAGGCCGACCCGAACGTCGTCTACACCTCCTATGACTACGGGGCGGCGTTCAACGAGCAGCGCCAGCTGACCGAGAAGGTCCCGGTCCTCAAGCAGCTGGGCTACATGGTCGCGACGGTGCGCGACCTGGCGAAGACCGACGACCTGGGCGAGCTGGCGAGCTCGAACCCGGCGATTCGGGTCTGGGCCAAGGAGAACCCCGACACCGGGTCGCGGTTCTACTTCGTGCGCCATGCCGGAAACGGGACGGCTGCCACCGACGACACGACGACGTTCACCGTCTCGGTGCCCGACGGGACGTACACCGCGACGGTGCGGGTCAACGGCCGCGACTTCAAGATCCTCCCCGCCGGCTACGACCTCGAGCGCCAGCGGCTCGTCTACTCGACGTCGGAGATCTACACGCACATGCGCGCGGGGTCGTCGGACGTGGCGCTGCTGCACGGGCGGCGCGGCGAGAGCGGGGAGACCGTGCTGCGCTACGGCAGCCGCCCGCACGTCAAGGTGCTCGCCAGCGACGTCGGCGTCGCCTGGGACGGCGCGCGCGGCGACCTGCGCCTGAGCTACGTGCACGACGGGCTGGCGCGCGTGTCGATCAGCGGAGGCGGCCGGCCGCGCCTGACGCTGTTGCTCGCCGACAGCGACACGGCGTCGACGTTCTGGCGCGTCGCGACGACGCGCGGCCCGGTGCTCGTGCGCGGCGCGTATCTCGTGCGCAGCGCCTCGTGGCACGGCTCGGCGCTCGCGCTGAAGGGCGACACGGAGAGCTCGGGTCCGGTCGAGGTCTTCGACGGGCGGGCGCGGTCGGTGTCCTGGGACGACCGGCCGCTGCACGCGCGGCGGACAGCGTCCGGGTCGCTGCTCGGGAGCGTGGGCGGGCCCCGCCCGGTGCAGCTGCCGGCGCTCTCTGCGTGGAGGTACTCGGTCGAGGCGCCCGAGGCCCGGCCGGACTTCGACGACTCCGCCTGGACGGTGGCCGACCACACCACGACCAACAACCCCACGAAGCCCGCGACGCTGCCGGTCCTCTACACCGACGACTACGGTTTCCACTACGGCGACGTCTGGTACCGCGGGCACTTCATGGCCACCGGCGCCGAGACGGCGCTGGCACTTACCGCCGGCACCGGGCGGGCGGGCGCCTGGCAGGTGTGGGTCAACGGGACGCATCTCGGGACGGTGCGCACGGGCACCGCCAGCGGCAACCAGAACTCGAGCGCGACGTTGGCGCTGCCGGCGGGCCTGCTTTCGGCGGGCCAGGACAACGTGATCTCGGTGCTCGTGCGCAACATGGGCCACAACGAGGACGGCGGCAAGAACGACGCCCAGAAGGCGCCGCGCGGGCTGCTGTCCGCTTCGCTGGTCGGCTCGGACGCGCCGGTGAGCTGGCGCATCCAGGGCGTCCGCGGGGGCGAGGCCCTCGCCGATCCGGTGCGCGGCCCGCAGAACAACGGCGGCCTGTACGGCGAGCGCTCCGGCTGGTCGCTACCCGGCTTCGACGACTCGTCTTGGGAGAGCGTGTCGCTGCCTCATCGCGAGTCCGCGCCCGGCGTGTCGTGGTATCGCACCCGGGTCAGGCTCGACCTGCCGCGCGATCAGGACGTGCCCGTCGGACTGCGCTTCACCGACGACCCGGCGCGCCACTACCGCGTGCTCATCTTCGTCAACGGTTGGAACGTCGGGCAGTACATCAACGACGTCGGGCCGCAGCACGTGTTCGTCCTGCCGCAGGGGATCCTGCGCTACCAGGGGACCAACACCATCGCGCTCGCGGTGTGGTCAGACGACGCCGACACTGCCGGCGTCGGCGCGGTCGACCTCGTGCCTCTCGGCAACGCGGCGACCAGCCTGCGCGTGCACGACGTCTACAGCCCGGGCTGACCTCAGAAGGCCGTGGCGAGCGCCAGCGGGTAGACCGCCGGGACGCCGTGGCGGCGCAGCTGGCCGGCGAGCATCGCGAGCGTCCAGCCGCTGAAGCGCAGGTCGTCGACGAGCAGGCACGCGCCCGCCGGGAGCGGATCCTTGACGGCGAACGCCCCGCGCACGTTGGCCACCTGCTGTGCGGAGTTGGCCATCTCGCGCTGCGGCGGGCGCTCCTGCGCCCGCTCGCACCGCATCGGCGTAGGGGAGGCCGGCGGCGTCCGCGAGCCGTCGCGCGAAGTCCGGCACGAGCGAGCCGCTGCGATCCGACGGAACCGCGGTGACCCACGCCGCATCCGACCACCCGCGCAGCAGCTCGGCCGCCGCCTCGACGAGCTCGTCGTCGAAGCGCCCCGCGCGCCGGCCCGCCTGCACGGCGGGGTCCCAGCCGCCGTCGCCGAGCCGCGCGAGCGCGCGGCCCTCCTCGGCGCGCACGTCGTCGGCGAGCTTGCGCATCGCGCCGTCCTCGTCCGGGGCCATCTTCTTGACCTCGAGCACCAGCGGCTTGGAGCGCAGGTGCAGCGTGGCGGCGCGCGTCAGCGCAGGGTCCGGCGGGTCGGCGAAGCGCGGGCCTGCGCAGACGGCGCAGCGCCCACAGTCCTGCGGGTCGGGGTCGTCGAGCTCCTCCTGCAGCGCGCGCATGAGGCAGCGCCCGTCGGCGCCGAAGGCGGCCATCGCCTGTTGCTCGGAGCGCCTGAGCGCGGTGACCTCGGCGTAGCGCTCGGCGTCGTAGGTCCAGTCGGAGTCGCTTCGCCTTGTCCAGGCGGTGCCGCGCCGCTCGACCGCACCCTCGACGTCCAGCACCTTGAGCAGCGCCTCGATCCGCCCGCGCCCGAGGTTGACCTGCGCGAGGATCGCCGGCAGCGACGCCGCCCTCCTGGTCGAGCGCCCCCAGCACCCGCTCGACCACCTCGCGCGGCGGGAAGGCCTGCTCGATGAAGAAGTCCTGGATCCGCTTGTCCTCCTGCCCGCGCAGCAGGACCACGTCGGCGTGCTGCACCGCGCGCCCGGCGCGGCCGACCTGCTGGTAGTAGGAGATGACCGATCCCGGCGCCTGGTAGTGCACGACGAAGCCGAGGTCGGGCTTGTCGTAGCCCATCCCGAGCGCGCTCGTGGCGACGACCGCCTTGAGGTCGTTGGCGAGCAGCCGCTCCTCCGTCGCCACGCGCCGTTCGGACTCCACCTCGCCGCTGTACGCCTCCGCCGCGATGCCGTGCGCGGAGAGCCACTCCGCCACGAGCTCGGCGTCGCGCTTGGTCAGCGTGTAGACGATCCCCGAGCCGTCGAGCTGCGGCAGCCAGGTCGCCAGCCACGCGAGCCGGTCCGCGCGCCCCGGGCAGGTCGACGACCTCCAACCGCAGGCTCGACCGCCCGAGCGGCCCGCGGTACGTGTTGAGCTCGCCCGCGTGGCCAACTCGGAGCTGGTCCGCGACGTCCGCCACGACCCGATCGTTGGCCGTCGCGGTCGTGCACAGCACCGCGACGCCCGCGGGCAGCCGCTCGAGCATCTCCGCCAACCGCCGGTAGTCCGGCCGGAAGTCATGCCCCCAATCCGAGATGCAGTGCGCCTCGTCGACCACGAGCAGCCCGACCCGCTCGACGAACAGCGGCAGCATCGTGTCGCGGAACTGCGGGTTGTTGAGCCGCTCCGGGCTGATCAGGAGCAGATCGACCGAGTCCTCGGCGAGGAGCCGCTGCACCTCCTCCCACGCGTCCCGGTTGGTCGAGTTGATCGTGTGGGCACGAATCCCAAGCCGCTCGGCCGCAGCGATCTGGTTGCGCATCAGCGCCAGCAGCGGCGAGACGATCAGCGCCGGCCCCGCCCCGCGCTCGCGCAACAGCGCGGTCGCGATGAAGTAGACGGCCGACTTGCCCCAGCCCGTCCGCTGGACGCACAGCACGCGCGCGCGGTCCTCGACGAGATCGCGCACGGCCTCGAGCTGGTGGGGGCGGAAGGTGGCGTCGGGGCCGGCGAGGTCGGCGAGGAGCGCGGCGGCGCGGGACTCGAGGGTCACTGTTGCCATCACACCGAGACTAGGGCGCCGGCGGTCGAGACTCTCCCCTCAGCGCCGCTGCGCCGCGGGCGGGATCTCGTCGCGCCGGGCGGGCAGGCGCGCGGACGCGGGAGCGCGCCCGCCCGCGGCCGCCGCCGCCCGCGCGCCCGAGCCCCGCGACACCCAGTCCGCCGGCTGCACCGGCAGGGCGAGCACCGCCTGCCAGGTCGCGGGATCCGTCTCGCCGCTCGCCGGCAGGCCGCGCGAGGTCTGCAGGCCCATCAGCGCCTGCTGCGTCGACGTGCCGAACACGCCGTCGACGGGGACGTCGGGCGAGAAGGACGACCAGGTGCTCCTGCAGCCAGACGACCTCGTCGCCCTTGGACCCCTTGTCGAGCGCCGGCCAGCCGGGATCCGGCAGCGGCTCCGCGACACCGGGCGCCTGGGCCAGCGTCGCCCACGTCGACGCGCCGGTCGCCTGCCAGCTCCACCACGACAGCCCGCCGGCGCCGTACGCCGCCCACACCTGCCGGAAGCGCTGGATCTCCGCCGGCGCCGGCGACTGATAGGTCTGGCCCAGCGGGACGATCGGGACGCCGAAGATGCGGTTGTGCGCCAACGTCCGCGCGCTGACGGCATCGACCGACCCGCCGATGTCCTTCCAGTAGACCTGCGGCAGGTTGACCTGGGCGGCGCCCGGCGCCAGGAAGACCGAGTAGGGGAAGCCCGGGTGGTAGTCGACGTAGGGGAACGACGTCAGCCCGATCGGATACGCCGGTCCGACCGCGGCCCGCAGGGCGGCGACGTACTGCTGCGCCTGCGCGTAGCGACCCTGGTACCGGCTCTCGGCGTCGATGACGAGGCAGTCGGCTCCCGCCGCCACGGCGTTCGCACCCTGCGCCGCCTCGCCGAGCGGATCGGCGCCGTAGACGAACTGCCACGCGCACACACGGAGGCCATACGCGTGCAGAGCCTGGACCAGCGTCGGGTTGAACTGCGCCCACGTATCGTCGGGGCCGTCCGAGCTCTTGACGAACACCGCTGCGATGCCAGCGGCCCGCGCCCGCGCCGCGATGGCGTTGACGTCGCCGCCCTCGCTCTTCGGCAGCTCCCAGATCCACATCCCGTTGCCTGCGAACGGCGCCGCGAGGGGGCCGCCGGGCGCACGGCGCGTGACGGGCACCGGCAGCACCACGAGCCGGATCACGCGCGACCGGCGCCCGGCGCGGTCGGTCACGCGGACCGAGATCGTTCCGGCCTTGGTCCCAGGCGGGACACGGGCCACCCACCCGGTTGGCGAGCGCCTGAGCTTGGTCGCAAGCGCCCCCTTCGACCACCGAAAGCTCACGCGCATCCCGACCTTGAAGCCCGTGCCTCGAAGCTGGACCTGCTTGCCGATCATGACCTGCGGGCGCGGGTGGCAGACGGCGCGCGTCGCGGGCACGCAGCGCAGCCCCGTGAGCTTTGGCGGCCGAGTGCGTGCCTGGGCCACCGTGGGCGCGAGCGCTGCAATCAGCAGCGTCGCGATCGCGACAGTGCGTCCGTGCTGCATCTTCGGTGACAACCGATCGGACGCGACGAAGTCGCGCCCCGGCACGGCCGTGCGCCTGCCAATCGGAGGTCGCGTGCCTGGCGAGGGCAACGCCGTCGACGACGTCCGCGACACGGTTGTCGCGGTTTGCGGACGCCGCCCCGGTACGCGCCCGCCCGGCCATGCGAGCAAGAGCATCCTGCAAAGCCCTAGCAGCGAGGTCCGCTCGAGCACCACTGACTTGGCCGCCCGGCGCGCTGAGGCATAGATTCAAGCCCGATGGCGCTTCGCGACCTGACCGACCGCTCGGCCGTACTGGCCGCGATCGCCGAAGCAGACGAACTCGGTGAACTCGGGTTCCTGCGCAAGTATGGCTTCGAGGCCTCTCGTCGATACCTGATCGAGCACGACGGACGGCGGTACGCCTCTAAAGCGATCCTTGCCGCGGCGCACGGGATCCAGTTCCCACAGCTGGGCCCTCTCCGCCCGTCGGAGTTCAGCGGAGGTCGGGAAACGACGGAAAAGGCTCGAGCGCTCGGCTTCACCGTTGTCGAGACGGATGCTGCGCGCGACGATCTTGGTCTCAGCCTCGGGCGCTTCATGGAGCTGTTTCGCGAGGCGCGCACCGCGAGGTTCGGCCACGACCATCCTGCGGTTGAAGCCCTGCGAGCCTGTGCGTCGGGTATCGAGGCACTCGTTCCACAATCGCTGTCGGGCGCAGTCGTACGGCCATCGGTCGGACAAGGGAACTGGGCGGCGGTCCCGTGGGTCGCAGTTCTCCATCCCGATGTAACAACGACTACTCAACACGGCGTCTATCCGGTCCTCCTTTTCCGTGAGGATCTTGCCGCGGTCGAGGTTACGATCGCTCAGGGCGTCACAGACCTGAAGAAGTCGCTGGGCCGACGCGAGGCCGTCCACGAGCTCGATCGGCGAGCGACAGCTCTTCGGCGAGACCTCGAGAATCTCCGAAGTCTCGGCTTCCATCTCGACGCGGACCTCGAGCTTGGCCCGTCTCAGCTTGCACGGGACTACGCGGCCTCGACCGTGGTCCACCGACGCTATGAGCACGCCTCCATCTCCGAGTCGGACGTTTCGGACGCCACGGCCTCACTGCTCGAGGCCTATGGGCGACTGCTGGACTCCGGCACGCTGAAACGGCTCGTGAAGTCGGAACACGAGCAGATGGCAACCCAAGCCCTGATGATCTATGTCGGCCAATCGGCAGACGCGAACTTCGAGTCGGGTGGTCGAGCCGGCTGGTGGGGCTGGAAGCAGGCGCCCAGCGGACTGGAGGCGTTGCGTCCCGGACATCTCGTTGCGTTCGGACGCGGCTACAATGGTGGTTCACCACGCGTCGACCCAAGTGCCTGGCAGACGCACGACCTCCGCGAAGTTGTCGTCGGCCGGGTGACGGAACCGCCTGAGCGCACCGACCGGCTCGTGATGCCGGACGAGCTCGCCGGAACCGCCGCTTATCCGTGGAAGCTTCGGTTCGAGATCCTCGGCTCGGAGGCGCAGGTGTCGCTCGCACCCGGCACCCGGCTCAGCGAGATAGCGAGCGAGGCATTGCGTCGCAGCGCGATCAACCGTGGCGTTGGTCACCTCGTCCCAGTCTCGGGCTCACCCCTATTGGAGAACTTCGTGACCGAAGCAGACGCTCCAGGCGAGGCCACACCGGAGGCGCTGAGAGCGGCATCCGACGCTTTCCACTCGGCCATAGAGGGGAGCGGCCTCCGCCTCGCTTCCAACGATGCCGTCGCATTCCTCGCGGCGGTGGCAACGAAGCCATTCGCGATCCTGACCGGCCAGTCGGGGTCAGGAAAGACCCAGGTCGCCATGAGGCTCGGCGACTGGTTGGGCTCCGACCGCCATGGTCAGCCGCGCTGTCTCGTCGTTGCCGTGAGGCCGGACTGGACCGGGCCGGAGTACCTCTTCGGCTATCCGGACGCTCTGAGGTCCTCCGCTTGCAGCGAGCTCTGGGCGGTGCCGGACGCACTCGAGTTCATGCTGCGCGCTCAGAACGAGCCCCGCGAGCCGTACCTCTTGGTGCTCGACGAGATGAACCTGGCGCACGTCGAGCGCTACTTCGCGGACTTTCTGTCAGGCATCGAATCGCGGCATCCCATCCTGCCCGAGCTCAAGCGACGCGACGGTGAATGGGTCGCGGTGGGGAACTCCCAGCGCCTCCCCCTCCCGCGCAACCTGCTGGTGGTCGGCACCGTCAACGTCGACGAGACAACGTACCTGTTCTCGCCCAAGGTGCTCGATCGCGCGTTCACCTTCGAGTTCCGAACGGGCGCCGACGATCTTGACCTGACCCTCAGACGACCAACGTCGATCGCGCCGGCGGACGAATCTCACCGCCACGCGCTCGTGCAGGCGCTGCTGGACGATGAATGGCAGCACGCGAATCCGCATTCGGCAGCTGATGCGCTCGCCGAGGATCTGAGATCGCTCCACCGTGAGCTGAGTCCGTCGGGTCACGATTTCGGTCACCGCGTGCTCTACGAATCGCTGCGCTACGCCGCCCTGCTCCAGGCAATGGGCATCGAGGACCGCTGGGCCGTCCTTGATCGCGTAGTGCTTACTAAACTGCTGCCCAAAATGCACGGCACACGCGCCCGGGTTGAGACGCCACTCCGCGCGCTCCGTGACTTCGCAGTCGGCGATGCGGAACCGGATGGGCCGCCACGGATGCCGCTCACGGTCCGCAAGCTGGATCGGATGCTCGCGGTTCTCATCGAGGCGCAGTTCGTCAGCTTCACAGAGTGATCGTGTCGCTGGTCTCTGCGCCCATCCGGACCGAGACGGGCAAGGCCATCGCCACGCTGACCGTGGGCCGTCTGCCTGGACGGAGTGACCGTCTCGAGCTCGCGGACGAGCAGGTCATCCTCGAAGAGGAGGGCGCGTACGTCTTCACGATCGACTGCGGTGATCCGTCTGCCGATCTCGTCGTCGATCCCGGCGAGGAGCTGTTCAGCTTCGATGACACCTCTCGGTCGCGAGGGCGACTCCAACCTCGCCAGCACGTGGGACGTATCCGCGTGGCCGTCCGGGATGCGAACAACGAAGGCTTCGTCGTCCTCAGCGTTCGCCCCAGGAAGCTCGACGAGGAGACCGAGTACAGGCAAATGCTCGACGACATCGCCGACATTGCCACTGAGGCGATTCTCCAAGGCTTCGCTCCCGCCGCCGCCGCACTGACACACGACCCGACCACCAGACCGGAGCTTCTGTACCAGCAGTTTGCGTTTCTCCACGCGAGACTCCTCGGCGGCGGCGAGCACCACCTGGCGATGGTCCTGAACCGCCCACACCGGGCGTGGCTCGATCAGGAGGAGCATCGCCTCCCCGGATCGCCGCTCCGAGGAGGGTCCCGTCAGCTGAGAGCGCTCACTCGAGCCGGCGCCCGAGTCCCTGCTCCATCGGGCTTCGTCCTGCCGAGTCTGCCGAGACGACTCCGCGTCACTCGCAGTGAGGAGACACTGGACACAGAGCCGAACCGCTTCGTCGCATTTGCTCTCAAGCGCTGGCGTGAACTTGCTCGCGAGATACTTGATCTCCTCACGGCCCAGCCCAAGCGATCCGGGCCAGTGTCTCGCGGCATCGACGCCGCCGAGGAGGTCATCGCGCTGTTGGATCAGGCGCTAGCCGCTCAGATGTTCCGCGAGGTCAGTCGCCTCACTTCGTTCCCGACGGGCAATCAGGTTCTGCAGAAACGTGCCGGGTACCGAGAGCTCCTCCGCACGTTTGTCTTGACCGAGACGGGGGCCCGGCTCGCTCTTGACTGGGATCTAGGCGACGTGTTCGCTGCGAGCCAGCGGAACATCGCCACGCTGTACGAGTACTGGGCGTTTCTGCAGCTCGCCAGGAGCGTTGGACGGGCCTGCGGTGAGGACCTCTCTGCGCGCGTGCTCGAGCTCGCCAACGACGGTCTCAGCATGGCGTTCAGCCGCGGGAGGGCAAGCCGGCTGCGATGGACGACGACCGCACGCGGCCGGTCAATCTCGGTCGAGCTGTACTTCAACCGCGAGTTCCTCGCCTCAACCCTTCCAGACGCGTCCTGGACCCGCGCAATGCGACCTGACTGCTCATTGCGCGTACGACCCGAGGGTCTCTCGAGGGACGTCTCAGCCGACGATCTCTCGATCTGGCTGCATTTCGACGCCAAGTACCGTGTCGAGTACGCCGAGCAGCAGTTCTCAAGACCCCACGCGGACGACGGTGAGCTCGCCGCTGACGCCGAGATGACCGAGAGGCTCACGCGCAGCAAGCGCGAGGACCTGCTCAAGATGCATGCTTACCGCGACGCTATCCGGCGATCTGCAGGCGCGTACGTGCTCTATCCGGGCCAGCACCATCAGCAGCCGTTCGTGGAGCACCACGAGGTCCTCCCCGGTCTCGGCGCGTTCGTCCTACGACCGAGAGACGGCGAGACGGTCGGCACCGACGCGCTCGAGCAGTTCCTCACGGAAGTCCTCGACCACGTCGCCGATCGGGCGACACACCATGAACGGAGCCGCTACTGGCGATCGGTCATCCACCGTGTGCCCCCATCGCAGGGCAGTCTCGACCGCCGCTTACCGGCTCTGGAGCGACCACCATCCGACACCCCCGTCATGTGCGGATACGTCCGCAGCACTGCTCACCGTCGCTGGATAGAGGAGTGCGGCCTGTACAACGTGCGGGCCGGCGACCGGCGTGGGGCCGTCGGGGCAGACGCGGACGTACTCCAGGCGCTCGATCTCGTCTTGTACGGCCCGCGGATGCGCCCGACGCTATGGGCCCGCGCCGGCGCGTGGTTCGTCCAATCCCAACACGAGATGACCGCGCTCGGATACCCGAACCCACGCGGGCGCGTGTACCTATGTTGTCCGGTGGAGAGGCGGGAAGACGAGCCCGAGTGGCTCGCCTTGCTGCAGTTGGGTGTCGCGCCATTGGCCGGTCCGATGCGTGGTGCCCCATTCGCGAGCACTTGGCAACGCCTGCTGGACGCCGCGGGCTGAGGCAGCGCCCGCCGACGCGCCAGCTGGCGGATCGTCCATCGTCGCGAGGAAAGGTTCTTCGTCAAGCGCGGAGGGTTGGACGTCGGTGGAGGGGAGAGGCGTTACGACTCGCAGGCGGAACCGTCACCATCTCGGTCGAGCCCGAAGTGGTCGTCGCCGACGACGGTGACGGGGCCGGTGTACTCAGGGCCGTCGCCGCTTCCGCCCTCGCAGTCGTAGTCGGGCGAGTTGGGATCGAGACACTGCCCCTCGTAATTCGGGTCGCAGTCGCTTCCGCCTTCGGAACCGCCGTCGTCACTAGCGCTCGCCGAACCTCCGTCCGCGGGGTTCGAGGGACCGGTGTCGTGCGTCGCCGCGTAGTGGGCGGCGTTCTCGGCGGTGTAGGCGCGAATAGCGGCCATTGGGAAGCGCACCTCGGCGCCGTCCCCCGCGCGGCACACGACGGTTGTCCCGCTCGTGCACGACATGGGGTAGCTCTGCTTGGTCGCGGCGCTATAGGCCGTGAAGGCGTCGTCGCCCTGGTCCTGTGCGTTCCAGTAGCCGTAGAAGACGTTCTCCGCAAACGCGCAGCTCGTCGTGGCCCTCTTGATCGCGATGTTGGCGTCGCAGGATCGCATCGGCGACGCCGCGTGTAGCTTGCGCCACGTCTTGGCCGACTTCTTCTGAGCGGGCGGAGCGTTGGTCGTCGCGGTTGGCTCGGGCGGCGTCGCGGTTGTGACGGTGACCGTCTTCGTCGCTTGGGTACTCCCGCACGCGCCGAGCGCGCCCGCCGTGAGAGCCAGGATCGCCGCCGAGGCGGCTGCAAAGGGCACGCGCATCTCAGCTCAGCCGGTAGCGGCCACCGGCGTCGCGCCGCGTGCCGCGAAAGCCGTAGCGGCGGTACTGGCCATCGGCCGCGCGGGCGCAGAACTGGCCGCGGCGCAGGCACTTCTCGGCGCCGTTAATGACGGCGTGCTTGAAGCCACCGGAACACGTCTTCGCGAGAGCGGCCGGCGGTGTCACGGGGGAGCCGTGGACGACGGGCGCGACGGCGGGCGCAGCGACAAACAGGGATGTGGCGGCCCCCAGGGCCACCAGACGGCGCTTCATGCTCGGAGTTTCCTCTCGTGGGGAACGGCCAACCAGATTGGTATCGGCCGCGAAGGCGAGTCGCCTAAGCCTGTTGGCCGCCGGTTCGAACGGACCAGGGATGCGCAGAGCGGCTAACCAACAGCTGGGACTTCCGAAGCCGACGAGGGTGAAGCCGACGAGGGGACTCGAACCCCCGACCCCATCATTACGAGTAAGTCCTGACTACTGCCTCGGATCGATCCAAGCGGCGCGCCAGGCAGACTCTCCGACGTGCTCCACGTCCATCGAGCTGAGCGGGCCGACGGCCTGGTCGAGGCGCTCCGCGCGCTGCTGGCCGACCCGTTGCCCGATCCGTTCGCGCCCGAGGTCGTCGCCGTGCCGACGCGTGGCATGGAGCGCTGGCTCGCGCAGCGGATGTCGGATCGGCTCGGCGTGGTGGGAGGAGGTCGCGGTGGGGTGTGCGCGAACGTCGAGTTCCCGTCGCCGCGGCGGCTCGTCGGGGACGCGGTGGCGACGGCGTCGGGGATCGAGGCGGATGCGCGATCCGTGGCTGCCGGAGCGGGCGGTCTGGGCGCTGCTCGAGGTCGTTGACGAGTGTCTTGGGGAGCCGTGGTTGGCGAGCCTGGCGGCGCATCTCGGCGGCGCGGGCGAGGAGGTGGATCCGGCGCGGCGGGCTCGGCGCTTCACGCGCGGTTCGGCATCTCGCCGAGCTGTTCGATCGGTATGCGCTGCACCGGCCGGAGATGGTTCGGGCGTGGGCGCGCGGGGAGGACGCGCTCGGGGAGTGGCAGGCCGAGCTGTGGCGGCGGCTGCGGGAGCGGATCGGGGTGCCGGATCCGGCGGAGCGGGTCGAGGGTGCGTGCGCGCGGCTGCGCGAGGAGCCCGAGCTGGTCGACCTGCCGGCGCGGCTGTCGCTCTTCGGGCTGACGCGGCTGCCGGCGGGGCATCTCAACGTGCTGCGCGCGCTGGCGGTCCACCGCGACGTCCACGTCTTCATGCTGCATCCGTCGCCGGCGCTGTGGGAGCGCGTGGCGGAGCGGGACGCGCGCGTGGTCAGGCGGCGGGAGGACCCGACCGCGGCGCTGCCGGCGAACCGGTTGCTCGCGTCCTGGGGGCAGGACTCGCGCGAGATGCAGCTGGTGCTCGGCGGCGAGCGAGCACGTCGACCATCACCACGAGGTCGAGCACGCGACCGGCACGCTGCTCGCGCGCCTGCAGGCCGACGTGCGCGCCGATCGCTGGCCCGCGATTGCGGGCGACAGCGACGCGCGGCCGGTGCTGGACGCGAGCGATCGCAGCGTGCAGGTCCACGCGTGCCACGGCCGCGCGCGGCAGGTCGAGGTCCTCAGAGACGCGATCCTCCATCTCCTCGACGAGGACGCGACGCTCGAGCCGCGCGACGTGATCGTCATGTGCCCGGACATCGAGACGTTCGCGCCGCTCATCCAGGCGACGTTCGGGGCGGGCGACGTCTTCGAGGACGACGACGAGCTGGAGGCGCTGCCGGCTGACGTCCGACCGCCGGACCTCAGAGTCAGGCTCGCCGACCGCTCGCTGAGGCAGACCAACCCCGTGCTCGGCGTCGTCGCGCGGCTGCTCGACCTCGTCGACGAGCGGCTGACCGCCTCGCAGGTGCTCGACCTCGCCGATCGGGAGCCCGTGCGGCGGCGGTTCGGGCTCGACGACGACGACCTCGCGCGGATCGAGGACTGGGTTGCCGCGAGCGGGATCCGGTGGGGGCTCGACGCCGCGCACCGTGCGCCGTTCAAGCTCGAAGCGCTCGACGCGGGCACGTGGCGCGCGGGCGTCGACCGGCTCCTCGTCGGCGTGACGATGACCGAGGACGAGCAGCGGCTGTTCAACGACGTGCTCCCGCTCGACGACGTCGACAGTGGGGCGATCGAGGTCGCGGGGCGGTTCGCCGAGCTCGTCGATCGGGTGCAGAACGCGGTCGACGCGCTCAGCGCGCCCAAGACGATCGACGCCTGGGCGGCGGCGATCGCCGACGCGGCGGACGCCCTGACGGCGACGACCGAGCGCGACGCGTGGCAGCGCGCGGAGCTCGATCGGCTCCTCGGCGATGTCGTCGCCGAAGCCGAGAACGGCAGCGCGACGAGCCTCGTGCCCGCGGAGATCCGAGCGCTCCTGGCCGAGCGCCTCAAGGGACGCCCGACGCGCGCGAACTTCCGCACCGGCCACCTGACCATCTGCACGCTCATGCCGATGCGCTCGGTGCCGCACCGGGTCGTCTGCCTGCTGGGCATGGACGACGGCGTCTTCCCGCGCAAGTCGCCGCGCGACGGCGACGACCTCATGCTCGCCGACCCGCACGTCGGCGACCGCGACGCTCGCACCGAGGACCGCCAGCTGCTGCTCGACGCGCTCCTCGCCGCGACCGACCAGCTGATCGTCACCTACACCGGCAACGACGAGCGCACGAACCTCGTGCGTCCGCCGGCGGTGCCGATCGGCGAGCTGCTCGACGTCGTCGATCGCACCGTCCGGACGGACGAAGGCCGGGCGCGCGATCGCGTCGAGACCAGGCACCCGCTCCAGCCCTTCGACCCGAAGAACTTCACCCCGGGCGAGCTCATGCCGGCGCACGCCTGGAGCTTCGATCCGGTCACGCTCCACGGGGCCAGAGCGCTGACCACCGAGCGCGCGCCGGCCGCGCCGTTCCTCGCGGGGCCGCTGCCGGCCGCCACCGCGACCCTCGTCGAGCTCGAGGACCTCGTGCGCTTCGCCGGCCATCCCGTCCGCGCGTTCCTGCGCCAGCGGCTCGGCATCAGCGTCGGCGACTACGCCGACGAGGTCGCCGACGCGCTGCCGGTCGAGCTCGACGCGCTCGAGCGCTGGGGCGTCGGCCAGCGGCTGCTCGACGGCGTCCTCGCCGGCGCGAGCATCGAGGCCTGCATCGCCGCCGAGATCGCCCGCGGGATGCTGCCGCCCGGCCAGCTCGCCAAGCCCGTGATCGCACGCGTCAGCCCCGTCGTCGCGCACATCGCGGCCGCCGCGCAGGCCGAGCTCGACGAGGGCGCCGAGCCGGCGTCGGTCGACGTCAAGGTCGCGCTCGCGGACGGGCGCACGCTCAGCGGGACGGTGCCCGGCGTCCACGGCGACGTGCTCAGAACCGTCACCTACTCGCGGGTCAACGCCCGCCACCGCCTCACGGCCTACGTGCGCTGGCTGGCGCTGACGGCCGCGCACCCCGAGCGCCCGTTCGCGGCGGCGACGATCGGGCAGGCGCGGCGGGGAGCGTCGGACAGCGCGACGATCACGATCGCCCGGATCCCGCCGCTCGCCGAGGAAGCGGGCGCGCGGGCGGACACAGGCGCGGGCGCAGCTCGCGACGCTCGTCGACCTCTACGACCGCGGCATGCGCGAGCCGCTCCCGCTCGCCTGCATGACCTCGGCGGCCTACGCCAGAGCCGTCCGCGAGGGCGCCGACGCCGACAAGGCCGCGCGCAACGAGTGGGAGTCGGGCTGGAACTTCCCGAAGGAGGACGCCGAGCTCGAGCACCAGCTCGTCCTCGGGGGCGTCCTGAGCTTCGACGAGCGAGCGGGCGAGCCGCCGCGCGCGGACGAGCAGCGGCGACGGCTGGGACGACACCGAGACGACCCGCTTCGGCCGCTACGCGGTCCGGCTGTGGGACGCGCTCCTCAGAACCGAGGCGGTCTTCGAGCGGTGAGCACGCTGACCGACATCCGGCCCTTCGACGTCTGCGGCCCGCTGCCGACCGGGGTGACGGTCCTCGAGGCGAGCGCCGGCACCGGCAAGACGTTCACGATCGCCGCCCTGGCCGCGCGCTACGTCGCCGAGGGGACGCCGCTCGAGCAGCTGCTGCTCGTGACCTTCACGCGCATGGCGACCGGCGAGCTGCGCGAGCGCGTCCGCGAGCGGCTGGTCAGCGCCGAGCAGGGGCTCGACCGCGCGCTGGCCGGCGCGCCGCCGACCGACGAGGTCGTCGCGCTGCTCGCGAAGGGCTCGACCGCACGAGGTCAGCGCAACGGCGCGAGAACCTCACCAGAGCGCTCGCCGACTTCGACGCCGCGACGATCGCCACGACGCACGGCTTCTGCCAGGAGGTGCTCGGCGGCCTCGGCGTCGCCGGCGACGTCGATCCCGACGCCACCTTCGTCGAGGACGTCGGCGACGTGCTCGCAGGACGTCGTCGACGACCTCTACGTGCGGCGCTGGCACGGCCGCGACGTCCCGCAGTTCGATCGCGCGCAGGCGCTGCGGATCGCTCGGGTCGCGGTCGCGAACCCGGCCGTGCGCGTGGAGCCCGAGCACGCTCCGGAGGAAACGGTCGGAGCGATGCGCCGGCGGCTGGCGCTCGCCGCGCGCGACGAGCTCGAGCGCCGCAAGCGCCAGATGGCGGTGATGACCTACGACGACCTCCTCACGCGCCTGGACGACACGCTCAACGGCCCCGGTGGCGAGGCCGCGGCCGCAGCGCCTGCGCGAGCGCTACCGCGTCGTGCTCGTCGACGAGTTCCAGGACACCGACCCGGTCCAGTGGGACATCATGCGCCGCGCGTTCGGCGACGGCGGCGTGACGCTCGTCCTCATCGGCGACCCCAAGCAGGCGATCTACGCCTTCCGCGGCGCCGACGTCTACGCCTACCTCGAAGCCGCCAACCGGGCCGACAAGCGCGCGACGCTCGAGGTCAACTGGCGCAGCGACCAGGGCCTCATCGACGCCTACGACGCGCTGCTCGGCGGCGCGAAGCTCGGCCACGAGGGCATCGTCTATCGCACGGTCAGGGCGGCGGACGCGAACCGGACGCCGCGACTCAGCAAGGCGCCGGTTCCCGCGCCGCTGCGCATCCGCGTGGTCGACCGCGGCGAGCCGACGATCAAGCTCACGCGCGGCGGCCTCGCGAGCAACGCCACCGCGCGCGAGTACGTCGCGCAAGGACCTGGCGGCCGACCTCGCGACGCTGCTGTCCTCGGACGCGCAGATCGAGATCCGCGCGCAGGACGGCACGGCGCAACGCCGCGAGCGCATCCGCCCCGGCCACGTCGCGGTGCTCGTGAGAACCCACCGCAACGCCGCGCTGATCCGCGACGCCCTCGACGAGGTCGACATCCCCGCGGTCATCAACGGCGCGGGCAGCGTCTTCGGCACCGCGCCGGCCCGCGACTGGCTGCGCCTGCTCGAGGCGATCGAACGGCCGTCGTCGCCCGCGCGCGCAGCCTCGGCCGCGCTGACGCCGTTCCTGGGCTGGACGCACGGAGCGGGTCGCGTCGGCCACCGACGAGGACCGCGAGGAGCTTCACCGGCGCCTGCACCAGTGGGCGCGCGTGCTGCGCGTCAAGGGCGTCGCGTCGCTGACCGAGACCGTCACGCTGGTCGAGGGCCTGCCCGAGCGCGTGCTGAAAACGCAAGACGGCGAGCGACAGCTCACCGACCTGCGCCACGTCGGCCAGCTCCTGCACGCCGCGGCGACGACCGAGCAGATGGGCGCCGCCGCGCTGACCTCGTGGCTGCGCCAGCAGATCGCCGCCGCCGGCGAGGACACCAGCGACGAGGAGCGCAGCCGCCGCCTGGAGTCAGACGCCGAGGCGGTGCAGGTCCTCACCATCCACCGCAGCAAGGGCGTCGAGTTCCCGATCGTCTACTACCCGTACCTGTGGGAGCCCGGGTGGATCCCCAACGACCCTCAGCCCGTCTTCTTCCACGACCCGCAGGCCGGCGACGAGCGCGTCATCGACGTCGGGATGGACGGCCCCGACTTCCCGGGCCACCGCCGCCAGCACGAGGCCGAGCAGCGCGGCGAGGACCTGCGGCTCGCCTACGTCGCGCTGACCCGCGCCCAGCACCAGGCCGTCGTGTGGTGGGCCGGCTCCTGGGACAGCCGCAACTCGGCCCTCGGCCGCCTGCTCTTCGCGCGCGACCCCGAGGGCAACGTGCCGCCGGCCGGCACCTCGACGCCGACCGACGAGGCGGCCACGGCCCGCTTCGAGGCGCTCGCCGCCGAGGCGCCGGGGTGCATCAGCGTCGAGAAGGCGAGGCTCGGATCGGCCGCTACATGGGCGGGGGAGGCGACGGCACCCGCGGACCTCGAGGCGGCCCGCTTCGACCGCAACCTCGACTGGCGCTGGCGGCGCACCTCCTACAGCGACATCACCGCCGGCGCCTACGAGGCGCGGGTCGCGAGCGAGCCCGAGGAGAGCGTCGTCGACGACGAGGAGCCGCTCGCCGCGCCGCCGCCCGCCCCGCCGGCCGACGACGACGCCGACGAGGCCGCCCTGCGCGCCGTGCCCTCGCTGCTGGCCGGCATGCCCGTCGGCGTGCAGGTCGGCACCTTCGTGCACCGCGTCCTCGAGGCGACCGACTTCGCCGCCCCCGACCTCGATGCCGAGCTGGCCGCGCACGTCGCCGCGGCCCGGGCGCGCAGGAGCGTCGACGTCGGCGACCCGGAAGCGGTGGTGGCCGGGCTGCGCGCCGCGATCGAGACCCCGCTCGGGCCGCTGCTCGACGGCCGCGCGCTGAGCGACGTCGCGCGCCCCGACCGCCTCGACGAGCTGATCTTCGAGATGCCGCTCGTCGGCGGCGACGCGCCGACCGGCCGGCTCACGCTCGCCGCGATCGGCGCCGTGCTGCGCGACCACCTGCCCGCGACCGACCCGCTCGCCGGCTACGCCGAGCACCTCGACGACGCGAACCTGCGCCAGAGCGTGCGCGGCTACCTCACGGGCAGCATCGACCTGGTCGTGCGCGCCGGCGAGCGATTCGCGATCGTCGACTACAAGACGAACTGGCTCGGCGCCCCGGGCGAGGAGCTGACCGCGTGGCACCACCGCCCCGCCGCCCTCGCCACCGAGATGCAGCACGCGCACTACGCGCTGCAGGCGCTGCTCTACACCGTGGCGCTGCACCGCTACCTGCGCTGGCGCCTGCCCGGCTACGACCCCGAGCGCAACCTCGCCGGCATCCTCTACCTCTTCCTGCGCGGGATGGTGGGGGCCGACACGCCGGCGATCGACGGGACCCCGTGCGGCGTCTTCGCCTGGCGCCCGCCGGCGCGCTCGTCGTCGCGCTCAGCGACGTCCTCGACCGGGGAGACGGCCCGTGAGCGTCGCGGAAAGCGATCTCTTCGACGTCCGCCGCGCGACCAACGCCACGGGTCTGCTGCGCGAGTTCAACGACGCCGGCGTGCTCGACGCCGCCGACGTCCACGTCGCACGCGCCTGGCGGCGCTCGCGGGCGAGGACGACGAGCAGGTCGCGCTGGCCGCGGCGCTCGCGGTCCGCGGGCCCCGCCTCGGCCACGTCTACGTCGACCTCGCCACGATCCGCGAGACCGCGACCGTCGACGCCGAGGAGGCGGTCGACCTCTCGGCGCTGGCCTGGCCGCCCGTCGCCGCGTGGATCGAGCGGATCGAGCGCAGCGATCTCGTCGCCGTGGGCGAGCAGGGCGGCGCCGACCGGCCGCTGCGCCTGATCGGGACGTCGCTTTACCTCGATCGCTACTGGCGCGAGGAGCGCCAGGTCGCCGCCGACCTGCAGGCGCTCAGGATCGGCGCCGTCGCATGACGTGCGCGAGGACGTGCTCGCCGAAGGGCTGGCGCGGCTCTTCCCGGGCGAGGCCGACGAGCGCCAGCGGATGGCCACCGCGGCGGCCGTGCGCCATCGCTTCGCGGTCGTCGCCGGTGGCCCCGGGACGGGCAAGACCACGACGGTCGCCCGCATCGTCGCGCTGCTGGCCGAGCAGGCCGCGGCGGCCGGCGCGCCCGAGCCGCTCGTGGCCCTTGCGGCTCCGACGGCGGTCGCCGCCGCGCGCCTGGAGGAGGCCGTGCACGACGCCGCGGCGGGGCTCGACGTCAGCGACGCCGTCCGCGCCCAGCTGCTCGCGGCGAGCGCCGTGACCCTGCATCGCCTGCTCGGCTGGCGCTTCCCGGACAGCCAGCAGCCGCTTCCGCCACCACCGCGGCAACCGGCTGCCCCACGACGTCGTCATCGTCGACGAGACGTCGATGGTCTCGCTCTCGCAGATGGCGAGGCTCCTGGAGGCGGTGCGCCCGCAGGCACGCCTCGTCCTCGTCGGCGACCCCGGGCAGCTGACCTCGATCGAGGCGGGCGCCGTCCTCGGCGACATCGTCGGGCCGGCCGACGACGACGCGGACGCCGGCATCGTCGTGCTGCGCCGCGTCCACCGCTTCGGGGGCGCCATCGGATCTGTGGCCGACGCGATCCGCCGCGGTGATGGCGACGCCACGATCGAGGCGCTTTCCGACGCGGCCGGCGAGGTGACATGGCTGCCCGTCGACGCCGATGCCGGCGCCGCCCTGGGCCCGGTCCGCGACGGCGCCGTCGCCGCGGCCCGTGCCGTGACCGCGGCCGCGGGCGACGGCGACGCGCGCCAGGCGCTCGCCGCGCTCGGGAGCTTCCGCGTGCTGTGCGCGCACCGCCGCGGGCCGTACGGCGTGGCGACCTGGACCGACCGCATCGAGCGCTGGCTCGCCGCCGAGATACAGGCCTTCGGCGCGGAGGGCCGCTGGTACGTCGGCCGCCCGCTGCTCGTCACCGAGAACGACTACGGCCTGCGCCTGTACAACGGCGACACCGGCGTGGTCATCGCGGCCGCGCCGGGCCGCGTGGGCGCAGCCTTCGAGCGGCGCGGAGAGATCGTCGAGATCAGCCCCTCCCGGCTTGCGGCGATCGACACCGTCTACGCGATGACCGTCCACAAGGCCCAGGGTTCGCAGTTCGACACCGCGGCGGTGCTGATGCCCGACCCGACCTCGCGGATCCTCACGCGGGAGCTGCTGTACACGGCGGTCACGCGGGCACGCCGGCAGCTGATCCTCGCCGCGACCGAGGAGGCGATCCGCGCGGCGGTCGCGCGCCCGGTGGCGCGGGCGTCGGGCCTGCGCTGGCGGCTGTGGGGCCGCTCGTGAGCTAGGTTCGCACGCATGGAAGAGACCGCACTGACGACGACGCAGCTCGGCGCCACCGGCATGGAGATCACACGCGTCGGGCTCGGGTCGTGGGCGATCGGGGGCGCCGACTGGCAGTTCGGCTGGGGCGCTCAGGACGATGACGAGTCGATCGCGGCGATCCATCGCGCGCTGGAGCTCGGCGTCAACTGGATCGACACCGCCGCGGCCTACGGTTTCGGGCACGCCGAGGAGGTCGTCCGCCGCGCGCTCGAGGGCGTGCAGCCGCGACCGTACGTGTTCACCAAGGCATCGCGCGTGGACGGCGGCGACGGCCAGGTCGTGAGCAACCTCAAGCGCGACTCGATCCGCCGGGAGATCGACGCGAGCCTCACGCGGTTGGGCGTGGACGCGATCGACCTCTACCAGGTTCACTGGCCGAGCCCCGACGAGGACCTCGAGGAGGGCTGGTCGACGTTCGTCGAGCTCAAGGCGGAAGGGCTCGTCCGCCACATCGGGGTGTCGAACTTCGACGTCGCCCAGCTGCGCCGCGCGCAGGCCATCGCCGCGGTGGAGACGCTGCAGCCGCCCTATTCGCTCGTCGCGCCGGCCGCGGAGCGGGAGATCCTGCCCTTCGCGCGGTCCGAGGGCATCGGCGTGATCGTCTACGCCCCGATGGGCTCCGGCCTGCTGACCGGAGCGATGACGCGCGAGCGGATCGCCAGGCTGCCCGACGACGACTGGCGCAAGCGCGACGCGCGCTTCCAGGAGCCCGCGCTGTCGGAGCACCTGGCGACCGTCGAGCGCCTGCGGGCCGTGGCCGACCGCCACGACACGACGCCCGGCGCGGTCGCGATCGCCTGGACGCTCCAGAACCCGGCGGTCGACGGCGCCATCGTCGGCTTCCGCCGCCCCGAGCAGGTCGACCCGCTCGTCTCGGCGGGGAACCTCGAGCTCACCTCCGAGGATCTCGCGGAGATCGCCGCGGCGGCGTAGGGGGCATCGACCCGCGTTACGGTTGAGTCGTGCACGCACCGCGCGCGAGGTTCGTCGCTCGAGAGGTAGGGCCGACGACGATCGTCGTTCTCGTGCTCGCGCTGGCCGTGCTGTGGACCGTCGCGCGGCCGGCCGGACAGCCCACCGGCAGCTATGTCGGCCAGCTGCTCGGCGCCGAGGCGATCCTGCTGCTGTCGATCGGACTGGTGCTCATCAGCACGCTGCCGTGGGTGGAGGAGTGGTTCGACGGGATCGACCGGGCAGCGATCTGGCATCGCCGCGTGGCGATCACCGGACTGGTCCTCCTGGCTCCCCACGTCCTGCTCTCGACCAACCCGAACGGCACCACGCTCGGGGGGCCACTCGGTGTCATCGGGGCTCTCGGCATGGCGGCGCTCGCGGCCTGGGCGATCCTCCCCAGGTGGCGGTCGGTGGTGCCGGCGCCGCTGCGGGGTCTGGTGGTCGCTGCGCGCGATGCGCCGCTCGTACGCGACGTTCGCCGCGTCTTCGGCGGCTATGAGCGCTGGCGCGCGCTGCATCGCACCACCGGGCTGTTCGTCGCCGCGGGCTTCCTCCACGGCGTGCTCGACGGGACGCCCTTTCACGACGCTCCGGCTCTGCGCTGGAGCTACGTGGCGGTCGGCGGCATCGGCGTGGGCTTCTACGTCTACCGCGAGCTGCTGGCGCGCTTCTTCCTGTCGCTGCACGACTACGAGGTGGACGCGGTTCGCGAGATCGATACGGATCTCCTCGAGGTCGCGTTGCGCCCGATCGGCCGGCCAGTCGACTTCGTGCCCGGCCAGTTCGCGATGGTCTACCTCGAAGCCAAGGACGGCTGGCACCGCCATCCCTTCACGATCTCCAGTGCGCCGCGCGAAGACGTCGTCCGCGTCACGGTCAAGGCGCTCGGCGACTACACCTCGCGCCTGAGCGAGCTCATCGAGCCAGGCATGCCGGCGGTCATCAGCGGCCCCCACGGGCGCTTCAACCATTGGAAGGGAACCGACCGTCAGGTGTGGATCGCCGGCGGCGTCGGCGTCGCGCCGTTCCTCAGCTGGCTGCGCGCGCTCGACGGCCGGCTGCCGCACAGGGTGGACTTCTTCTACTCCGCCGCCGGAGAGGCGCCCTTCGCCGCGGAGATCCGCGCGATCGCCGACCGCCACGAGTCGCTGCATGCGCATCTCATCGACACGGCCGTGCAGGGCCGCCTCACGGCCGAGCGCGTCCTCGCCGTTGCCGATGGCGACCGCAGCCGGTTGTCGGTCTTCATGTGCGGTCCGCGCGAGATGCTGCGCAGCTTCCAGACGCAGCTGCGCTTGGGCGGCGTGCCGGCCAAGCGCATCCACCGCGAGTACTTCGACTGGCGCTGAGCGGACTTTGCCGCTCCTTTACTTGGGCGGCGGCACGATCCGACCATGCCGCACCTCTCCGAGCTGCACGGCGCGGCGACGCATCTCGCGGTCGTCGCGGTGCCCGTCTACCTGGTCGTGCTGCTGTGCCGTCGCGCCGACCTCGGCGGCCCGACGCTCGCCCAGGTCGAGCACTGGGTCGTGGGGTGCGCGGTGCTCGGCACCATCGCCGCCGGCGTGACGGGGCTGCTCGTGTGGGGGCAGGCGCAGACGACGCTGCGCGGCACGAGCTTTCGCGTCGGCACCGTCCACTTCTGGCTGGGCATCGCCCTGACCGCGGTCGTGCTGGCGGTCGCGGGCTGGCGTACGCGCAAGGTCATCGCCAACCACCACACCCACGGGCGCGAGCTCGTCGTCGGCGGGGTGGTCGCGTTGGTGGCTGTGCTCGCCCAGGGCTATCTCGGAGGCCGCATGACCTATCACCAGGGCGTCGGCGTGGACGCGGGCGGTCAGTTCGCGCAGACCGCCGCCGGCACCACGCGGCTCGAGCTGGCCCTGGAGGGCGGGGCGGAGCCGGCCGCGGCCGGGGGAGAGGCGTTCTCGCAGGACGCGCTGGGATGCGCGAGCTGTCACGGCGATCGGGCTCAGGGGCTGCGCGGGCCGCGGCTGGCGGGCGGCGTCGACCTCCGAGAGTTCCGCAGCGTCCACGGGCACGGCCTGTTCCCGTCGTCGGTGGTCAGCGACAAGGACTTCGCGGCCATCGACGCCTGGTTGAAGACGCTCGTCCCGTCGCGCGGCGGGGGCGACTGAGCGGCCGCGGGGCATGCCTGACGCGACGAGCGGTGACGATACGCTTCGCGACGTGGTGTCGCTGCTGCTCGTCGAGGACGACGCCGCCATCGCCGAGCCGCTGGCCGAGGCCCTGCGTCGCGAGGGCTACGAGGTCGAGGCCGTCGCCGACGGGACCATCGCGGCGCGCCGGGGCGCCGAGGGCGAGCATGATCTCGTGCTGCTTGATCTCGGCCTCCCCGGTCTCGACGGCGTCGAGGTCTGCCGGCGCATCCGGGCTGCGCGGCCGCGGGTGCCCGTGCTCATGCTGACCGCGCGAACCGAGGAGGTCGACGCCATCGTCGGCCTCGACGCCGGCGCCGACGACTACGTGGCCAAGCCGATGCGGGTGGGGGAGCTGCTGGCGCGCGTGCGCGCGCTGCTGCGCCGCGCCGCCGACCCGCCCGCGGGCGACGTGATCGAGGTCAACGGCGTCCGCGTGGACCGCGCCTCGCGGCGGGCGTGGGCCGACGGTCGCGAGCTCGAGCTCGGCCCGAAGGAGTTCGACCTGCTCGCGCTCCTCAGCGCGGAGGCGGGGCGCGTGCTGACCCGCGAGCAGATCATGTCCGCGGTGTGGGACGAGAACTGGTTCGGCTCGACGAAGACGCTGGACATGCACGTCTCGTGGCTGCGTCGCAAGCTGGGCGACGACGCGGCCGATCCGCGGCGGCTGGCGACCGTTCGCGGCGTCGGCTTTCGCTTCGAGCGGGAGTAGCCCGTGCGTCGCCGGCTCCTCGCGTCGACCACGCTGATCGCGTTGGCCGCGATCCTGGTGCTCGGGATCCCGCTGGGCATCGTGGGCGCTCGGCTCGTGCGCACCGACGCCACCTCGCGCCTGGAGCGCGAAGCCGACGCGGTCGCCGCGGACATCCAGCGCCAGGGCGCGCAGCACCGCCCGCTCGATCGCGACGACCTGCTCGCGCTCGTCAAGCACGGCGACCGCATCGTCGTCGACGTTCCGGGGCGGCCGCGCTTCAGCGTCGGGCCCGAGGTGCGCGGGCGGTCGCTTCGGGTCCGCTCCGGCGCCTCCGCCGGTCCGTCGGTGACCGTGGTGGCCGCAGCGGACGACGTCGACCGCCGCCAGCGCGAGGTGTGGCTGCTCATCGCCGGCCTGGGGATCGTCGGCGTCGCGGTCGCCGTCGCGCTCGCCCTCGAGCAGAGCCGGCGCGTCATGGGCCCGCTGCGGCGGCTGGCCAGCACAGCGGCCCGGTTGGGCGCGGGCGACTTCTCCGCGCGCGCTGGGCGCTTCGGCGTACCCGAGGTCGACGCCGTCGCCGAGGCACAGGACGTCTCGGCCGCGCGGATCGCACGGCTCGTCGCTCAGGAGCGCGCGTTCTCGGCCAACGTCTCGCACCAGCTGCGGACGCCGCTGACCGCGCTGCAGCTGCGCCTCGACGCCATCGAGGACGCGCGCGATCTCGACGCGGCGCGCAGCGAGGTCGCCGCCGCGCAGGCGCAGGCCGAGCGGATCGAGCGGACGATCGCCGACCTGCTGGCGATGGCGCGCGACGAGCGCCGCGCTGCGAGCGGCCCGCTCGACCTCGGCGCGCTCGCGACCGAGCACGCGCACGTGTGGCGGCCGGTGTTCGCGCGAGCGGGGGGCGCCCTGTCCTGCCGCGTGGAGCCGGGCCTGCGGGTGCGCGCGACGGCCGGCGCGATCGGACAGGCGGTGGACGTCCTGCTGGAGAACGCGCTCCAGCACGGCGGCGGCCGGGCGCGCGTGGAGGCGATCGCTCGCAACGGAGCGATCGTGCTCGCCGTGTCCGACGAGGGAGCCGGCGTGCCGGTCGATGCGCGCGAGGAGATCTTCGAACGCCACGTGTCGCTCGGCGGTGGCAGCGGGCTGGGGCTCGCCGTCGCGCGCGCCCTGGTCGAGACCGACGGCGGCACGCTGCGCCTCGCCACGCCGCAGCCCGCCCGCTTCGAGATCACCCTCCCGGCCGGCTGATCCTTTGCCCAACCTTTGCCTGCCTCTGACCGAATCCTGAGGCGCGGCGGGAAGAGTGCGGGAATGACCTCAACCGACACGAACCCTGCCAACGCCGCCGTGCAAGAGCCACTGCGCCACCTCGCGCGCGACCTCGCGATGCGGGCGGCCGGCGCCGTCGGGCTCGCCGGCATCGCCCTGATCCATCTGCTCGACTCGATCGGCAAGTACCACGAGACGCGGTACGTCTTCTGGCTGTACATCGCGCTCATGGTCGGCAGCGTGGTGACGGCCGGCGTGGTCCTGACCCACCACAGCCGGCAAGCGTGGTCGGCCGCCGGTGCGCTCGCCGCCAGTGCGATCGCGGGCTACGTCCTCAGCCGCACGATCGGCCTGCCCAACGCCAAGGACGACATCGGCAACTGGACCGAGCCGCTTGGCCTCGCGTCGCTGTTCGTCGAGGGCTGCGTGGTGGCGCTCAGCGTCTACGCGCTGGGCGTGAGCCGAGCCACTAGAACGCTGTGGCAAGCGCCAGCGGATGGACGGCCGGCACGCCGCGTCGGCGCAGCTGGCCAGCCAGCATGGCGAGCGTCCAGCCGCTGAAGGGGAGCCGCCGACGACTTTCCGATCTTTACCTGCTCTTGGCAACCCGACTGCCACGCTTCGTCCATGCGGTTGTTCGATCCCGCGGATCGTGATGCCGGGCTGCTCCGGCTTCGTCGTGCGCGGACGTGGATCGCCGTCGCGGCCGTCGGGCTGACCGGCGCCGCGTCGGCTGCCGCCGCGGCGAGCTTCCGCGGGCACCACGCCGCGCGCGCGAGCGGGACGGCGGCGGCGGCGCCGGAAGCGACGAGCAAGGCGCCGCGCCCGGCGCCATCCGGGCCCGATGCGATCCCGCTGCCGCCGTCGGCGCAGGGCGACCCCGGACTGCAGGCGCCCCAGCAGGCGCCGCAGCCGGCTCCTGCCCAGCCCGACCCGCAGCCGCCGCCGGCCACCTCGGGGGGATCGTGATCGCGAGCGCCACGTGGCGCGCGCTGGGGACGACGGCGGTCGTGCTCGTCGAACGTCCTGCGGCGCTTGAGCGCGCCCGCGCGGCGGTGGAGTGCGAGCTCGACGCGATCGACCGCGCCTGCAGCCGATTCCGCGACGACAGCGAGCTGGCGCGCGTCAACGCGGCGGGCGGGCGGCCCATGGCGGTCGGCCCGCTGCTGCTCGAGGCGGTGCTCGGCGCGCTGCGCGCCGCCCGCCTGACCGAGGGCGACGTCGACCCGACGGTCGGCCATGCGCTCGTGCTGGCCGGCTACGACCGGGACTTCGGCGAGATCCGCGTGTCGGCGCCGGCGGTTCGCGCCGTGCGCGCTCCCGGGTGGCGCGTCGTCGAGGTGGACCGCGACGCCGGCACGGTCCGCGTGCCCGCCGGCGTCATGCTCGACCTCGGGGCCACCGCCAAGGCGCTCGCCGTCGATCGCGCCGCGCGCGCGGCGGCCGAGGCCGCCGGGTGCGGCGTGCTCGTCAACATCGGTGGCGATCTCGCGACGACGGGCCCGTCGCCACCGGGAGGTTGGCCGGTGCGCGTGACCCACGACCACGCCGCGCCCCCCGACGCGCCGGGGGAGATCGTGCACGTCGCCACCGGCGCGCTGGCGACGTCGAGCACGGCCGTGCGCCGCTGGCGGCGCGGCGGCGAGACGGTCCACCACATCCTCGATCCCGCCACCGGCGCGTCGGCGGCGGAGACGTGGCGCACGGTCTCCGTCGCCGCCGCCACGTGCGTGGATGCCAACACCGCGAGCACCGCCGCCATCGTGCGCGGCGACCGCGCGGTGGCGTGGCTCGAGCGCCTCGGCCTTCCCGCTCGCCTGTGCCGGCCCGACGGCGCGATCGTCCGCGTCGCCGGCTGGCCCGTCCCCGCGCAGGAGGCCGCCGTCGCATGACGCTCGCCGCCGCGGGCGCGAACTCGACGGCGCTGTGGTACCTGTCGCGCGGGACCGGCGCCGTCGCGCTGCTGCTCCTGACGGCCAGCTTGGCGATCGGCGTCGCCGACGTCGCGAGGTGGAGCTCGCCGCGCTGGCCGCGGTTCGTCGTCGACGCGCTGCACGGGACGCTGTCGCTGGCGGCCGTGCTGCTCGTCGGCGCCCACGTCGTGACGAGCGTGCTCGACCCGTTCGCGCCGCTGCGGCTGACCGACGCGGTGATCCCGTTCGCCGGCCAGTACCGCCCGCTGTGGCTGGGGCTCGGCGCCGTCTCGTTCGACCTGCTGCTCGTCCTCGTGGTGACGAGCCTGCTGCGGCGCCGCATCGGAGCGCGCGCGTGGCGCGCCGTGCACTGGACCGCCTATGCCTGCTGGCCGCCGGCGCTGGTGCACACGCTCGGCACCGGCAGCGACGTGCGGCGCGGGTGGATGCTCGCGCTGTCGCTGGCCTGCGTCGCGGTTGTCGTCATCGCCGTCGGCGCGCGGATCATGGCCGCCCGCGAGCCGGGCGCGGCGGCGGTCCGCGTCGTGGCGCTGGCGGCGACGGCCGTGGGCGCCGTCGCGCTCGCGCTGTGGCTGCCGCGCGGGCCGTTGAGTCATGACTGGGCACGGCGGGCCGGGACGCCGGTGTCGCTGCTGCGGCCGTCCACGGCCGTGGCCTCGACCGGCGCCACGAAGACGACCGCGTCGCGGTCGCTGCACCTGCCCTTCAGCGGCGCCGCGCGCGGGACGCTGCGCAGCGGTGTCACGCGCGACGGCACGGCGCTCGTCGACATCGCGCTGCGCATGACCGATGGATCGCGCGCGGCGCTGGACGTGCGGCTGCAAGGGGTGCCGCTCGACGGCGGCGGGCTGCGCGTCGCGCGCAGCCAGGTCACCCTCGGGCCGCCCGGCGATCCCGCGCGCTACATCGGACGGCTGCTCACGCTCGACGGCACGACGCTTGACGCCCGCGTGCGCCCCGCGTCCGGGCGCGCCCTGCGCGTCCACGCGCTGCTCGACCTCGGCGGCAACATCCAGGGCGGCCCGGTCTCGGCGACGATCAGCGCGCGGCGGGAGCGTGCTCGATGACCGCCGTGCGCCTGCTCGCGGGGATCGCCTCCGGGCGGCCGCTCACGCTCGACGAGCACGTCGCCGTCCATGGCCCTGCCGCGGCGCTCGACGGGCGCGCGATCGTCGAAGCCGCCGAGCGCGCCGGCATCCTGGGGCGCGGCGGCGCCGGCTTCCCGATGGGCCGCAAGCTGGCGGCCGTGGCCGGGCGCCGTGGCGCGAAGGTCGTGGTGGCCAACGGCGTCGAGGCCGAGCCGATGAGCGCCAAGGACGCAGTGCTGCTCAGCCGCACGCCGCACCTGGTGCTCGACGGCGTGGCAGCGGCCGCGACGGCCGTCGGCGCCCGCGATGCGATCGTCTGCGTCCCCGCCGGAGCCGCCGCCGTGCGGGCGGCGGTCGACCACGCGGTGCGCGAGCGGCGTGGGTGGGGCCGGCTGCGCGTCCGCGTCGCCGACGTGCCATCGCACTACCTCGCGGGCGAGGAGACCGCGCTCGTGCGCCATCTCGACGGCGGCCCGCTCAAGCCCACCTTCACGCCGCCACGCCCGTTCGAGCGCGGCGTCGGGCGCCGCCCGACGCTCGTGCAGAACGTCGAGACGCTCGCGCACCTCGCGCTCGTCGCGCGCCACGGACCGCGATGGTTCCGCGAGGTCGGCGCCGCGAGCTCGCCGGGCACGATGCTCGTCACGCTCTCCGGTGCGGTGCGTGGACCCGGGGTCGTCGAGGTCGCCGGCGGCACGCGGCTGGCCGACGCGCTCGCGCTCGGCGGGGGTCCCACGGAGGAGCTGGCGTCGGTCGTCGTGGGCGGCTACTTCGGCGCCTGGCTGCGCATTCCCGATGCGCTCGCGCTGGAGCTCGACGAGCGCGAGCTGGCGCGCCACGGCGCGGCGGTCGGCGCCGGCGTGGTGGCCGCGGTGCCCGCCTCGGCCTGCGGCGTCGCCGAGCTGACGCGCGTCATGACGTGGCTGGCGGCGCAGTCCTCCGGGCAGTGCGGCCCGTGCGCCAACGGCCTGCCCGCCATCGCCCGGGCGCTCGAGCGGATGGCTGCCGGGCGCGCCGAGCAGGGGGCGCGCGCGCAGGTGCTGCGCTGGGCCGGTCTGGTGCGCAACCGCGGCGCCTGCCGCCATCCCGACGGAGCGGTGCGCCTGCTGTCGAGCGCGCTGCGCACGCTCGATGCCGAGCTGCGCGACCACGAGCGCCACGGCCCGTGCGACGCGTGCGCGCGGCCCGCGCTGCTGGCCACCCCGCGACCGAGGGCGATCGCCGCATGAGCCACAGGCTGCGCGTCAACCCCATCGCGTGCACGGCGCACGGCCTGTGTGCGGAGCTGCTGCCCGAGCGCATCGCGCTCGACGACTGGGGCTATCCGCTCATCGAGGATCCCGACGTCCCCGACGAGCTGCTCGCCCACGCGCGGCGCGCCGCGGCGGCGTGCCCGACGCTCGCGCTGCTGCTCGAGCGCGAGCGGTGACATCGACCCCGATCAGGGGTAGCTTGCGGGACAAAGACCAGAGGAGGAAGAACTCGAAATGGTCAACGTCACCGACAGGCTGCCCCGACCGGGGCGCAAGCAGCCGACGGCTGCCGACCGGGCGCGCGACATGGCGCCGAGCGTGGGCGTCATCCTCGTCGCGTTCATCATCGGCGCGCTCGCCGACCGGTTCATCTTCGATCGCCAGAACGCCAGGCGCCGCCGGCACATGGCGCGCGAGCGCAACGTCGCCAAGCTGCGGCGCCGCGCGCGCGAGACCGCCAAGCGCGCCCGCTACCTCGAGGGCGTCGCCGAGGGTGTGGCGCACAAGGCCGCTCACGCGGTTCCCGGCACGAACTCGCACCGCGAGCCCGCCGACGACCTGACGCTGGCGCAGAAGGTCGAGAGCGAGGCGTTCCGCCACGCGCACGTGTCGAAGGCCCACGTCAGCGTCAACGCCGAGGGCGGCACGATCTTCCTGCGCGGGCGCCTCGACAGCGATGCGGAGATCGACAAGCTCGTCAGTGCGGCGAAGGCGGTCGACGGCGTCGAGCGCGTCGAGAGCCTGCTGCACACCAGCTAGCGAACGTCGACGGCCTCGTCGAACGGCAGGCGGTCGGCGCGCGCGATCCACTCCTCGGGCGTGCGCGACTGCGGATCGACCGGCCGCGCCGGATAGCCGAAGGTCAGGACGATCGCGATCTGCTCGTCGTCGGATGCGCCCACGAGCGACGCCAGCGCGTCCGCGTCGGCGATCCCGTTGGGGCACGAGCCGATGCCCTCGTTCCAGGCGGCGAGCATCATGTTCTGGGCCGCGCGCCCGGCATCGAACCCGGCCGGGCCCTTGCGGCCGGTGACGATCGCCACCACCAAGGCCGCGCCGAGCACGTTGCCCGGCATGTGGACGGTCGCGGCGACGGCCTCGCGATCGCGCAGCACGACGAAGCGGCGCGCCTGCCGGTTGCGCGAGCTGCCGGCGATGCGGCCCGCCTCCAGCACGCGCCGCACGGCGTCCTCGGGGAGCGGCCGGTCGTCGTACCGGCGCACCTCGCGCTTGCTGACCACGGCGAGGTAGGCGTCCATTGCCAACAGCGTACGTGGCGGGACGGCCGCTGGTTGGTTAGGCTGCAGGCACCGTGGACTGGCAAGACATCGCAAGGCTGCGGTCTCCGGGCTTCACGCTCGCGCGCCGCGGCTACGACAAGCACGAAGTCGACAAGTTCCTCGAGCAGCTGGTCGACTGGCTGGAGACCGACGCGGCCAACGACATCGGGCAGGTCGCCGTGACGCGCAAGCTCGAGCTCGTCGGCAAGTCGACGGCCCACATCCTGCTCACCACCGAGCAGGAGTCGCAGGAGCTCAAGCGTCAGACCGAGGCCGACTGCGGCGAGCTGCGCGCCCAGGCCGAGGCCGACGCGCAGGAGGTCCGCGACGAGGCCGACACCTACGCCCGCGAGGTCCGCTCGAGGGCCGACGACGATGCTCGTCGCACCCGCGAGACGGCAACGGCCGAGGCCTCGGAGACGATCGAAGAGGGCCTGCGCCGCCGCGGGCAGATCGACGACGAGATCCATGCGCTCGAGGCGCACCGCGAGGGGGTCCTCGACGAGCTCGCGCAGCTGCGGGGCCAGCTCGGCCAGACGATCCACGAGCACCGCCCCGCGTCGTCGAAGAACGGCGAGCCCGCCGGCAAGGCGCCCGCCGAGCACTGACCCCGTCGCGGCGCAACCGCCGGCCGCGCGTGCCCGCGTTCGACCCCGACGACGTCGCCGCTGGCATGCGCAGCGCGCTTCAGCTCGTCATGGGCCCTCGTCCTCGCACGCCACGTTGACGTAGCCCGAGCGAAACGGCGTGCGCTCGCCGGACTGCGCGTCGTAGGCGTGGCGCCAGACGCAGCCGGTGTCGTTGGTGAGCAGGTGGATCGACACCGACGTCTGCGGCGAGGTCGTGCGCACGCGGTGGATGTCGTCGGTCGGCGGGATCAGCGCGTAGAAGTCGCCGGGCCCGAGCGCGCGGCTCTCGACGAGCTCGAGGCCGCCCTCGCGCTCGGCGTAGATCTCCTCGTCCTGCGTGCCGCGGTAGAGCCCGACGAGCCCCCACGCGAGGTGGTCGTGCACCGGCGTCTGCGACTCCGACGGGACGACCAGCGAGAACAGCGACAGCGAGCGGTCCTCCGCGCGGAAGAGCAGCCACTGCCCGATGCCGCCGCCCATGCCGCTGTTCGGGATCGCCCTCCTGGTAGCGCTCGGGCAGCCAGGCGGGGTCGGCGAGCAGCGTGGCGAACGCCGGGCGGATCGCGTCGCAGGCCTCGTGCGGCGACTCGGCCGCGGCGATGACGGCGCGCACGCCGGCGACGAAGTCCCGCACGACCGGGGTGTCGAGCAGGTACTCGTCGCCGGCCATGGGCGGAGTCTAGGCAGCCGCGTGAGCGTTGCGTGAGCGCCCCGACGTAGCGTCGGCCCATGCATCCGCTCCGCTCCGTGTTCGCCGTCGCGCTCGGCGCCCTGGCGATGGCCGCCCCCGCGTCCGCGTCGATCACGCTCACGTCGCGCTCCTCGACGCTCCATGTCACCGACCAGGCGTGTGTCAACTCACAGGCCGTCTGCGACCAGCATCTCGACCCGGCCATCTCGACCGACCCGGGCACTGGGCCGTTCACTTTCGACCACGCCATCACCCAACCGCACGTTGCTGCGTCGGCCGGGGGCGACGAGGCGCACGCGGACGCGAGCGGCCACTACAGCGCCTCGCTCGCCGGCGGCGGCGCCGCCGATCTGGTGATCACGACCGCGGGGACGCTCAGCGCCTCGGCGGGCGTGACGGTCGACGCGAACTTCCACCAGAACTTCGCGCAGGGCACGGCCAACGCCCAGACCCAGGTCAGGTTCACGGTCGACGCTCCGGTGGCCTACCAGTTCGCTGGGAGTGCCAGCGTCAGCGGGGTCAACCTCAATCCCGCGATGCTCGCGCACGACGACGGGACCCTGACCCCGGTCTTCACCATGGGCCAGACCGGGCAGGTCAACGGCCCGCCGAGCGGGACGCTTGCACCCGGTAAGTACCTCTACCTCGATTTCGGCTCGGCCCAGGCGGCTGTCAGCTCGGGCGGTGTCCACGCCGCCTCGATTTCGGACACGTGGAACACGAGGCTGACGCTCGCCGTGGGGGAGTGCCCCGACGTTCCCGTCGGCCATGCGGTCGCGCACGGGTGCTTCAAGGAGACCGCGCCGGGCTCGGGCGTCTTCACGACCGACCAGAAGGCGTGGGTCGGCGGCTTCCAGATCGAGCCGCGGCCCGGCGGGACGCTCGTCGTCGACACCCACGCTCCCGGCATCCGCGAGGAGGGCGCCGGCGTCGACATGGTCTTCGCGGGCTTCAAGGTGCCGGTGCCCGTGTCGCTGCTGCCCGTCGGGGTGGCGGCGGGCACGATCTCGCTCGGGCAGGCCGGGACGCTGTCGAAGATCCTGCTCGACCTCCCGGTCAAGGGAGAGCTCAACGTCGCGTGGGCTGATGGCGGGACGTCGGCGAGCCTCGACGCGAAGGTCGACGTCGAATCGCTGACCGCCGCGATCGGCCACCTCGTGGCGCTGCGCCCCGGCGAGAACGTCAACGACGTCGGCGGCAAGTTCAGCGGCAAGCTGGTCAACGGGCAGGGCGCGGTCCTCAGCTCGGTCGAGGTCAAGATCGACAAGATCGACGTCGTCCCAGCGAAGCTGCGCGTGCCGCGGACACTGGGGCTGCGCAACCTACTGTTGCGGCTGGAGACCAAGAACGGCAAGCCGCTGTGGACGGGGCAGGCCGGGATCGCGCTGCCGCTGACGCGCGGCGAGCTGGACGTGACGGGGCGCGTGTTCGTGTTCGACGGCTCGCTCGCCGGTGGCGGCCTGTCGGTCGACGGGATCAACAAGCCGATCGGCGGGACGCCGATCGTGCTCCAGAAGGTCGAGGGCGACCTGCTCTTCGCGCCGGACATCTCCATCAACGTCGGGGTGGGGGCGACGTTCGGGCCGCGGATCAACGGGGCGGCGCTGCAGACGATCGACGGCGCGATGAAGACCGGTGCGCTGGCGAGCGGCTGCACGTCCGGCAACGACCCATCGCAGCTGTCGTTCGAGAGCGAGCTCAACCCGCTGAAGTCGCTCACCAACGCCGGGCTGGCCAAGGCCAGCATGTCGGGGACCAGCTGCATCTACGTCAGCGACGATCCGGCGATAGAGGTCACCGCCAGCGTGGCGATCGACTTCCTCGACAACGCGGTGGCCTACAAGGGCACGCAGACCGGGTTCGTGTCGACGCACGGGGCGAACCTGGAGGGCGGCGTGCTGCTGCGCCTGCCCGCGCTGCCCGAGCTCAACGGCCAGGCGATCCTCTCCACGCGCGGTATCGCGGCGTGCACGAACGTCGGGTTCTTCGACGGCGGCTTCGGCTATCGCTGGGGCGATCGCGCGCCGGCGACGTTCGGCGGGTGCGACCTGTCGCCGTTCCGTGTGACGGCGACGGCGCGCGCGGCCGCGGCCGGCGGGGCGCGCAGCGTCCGGGTGCCGGGCGGCCTGCCGCTGGCGGGCTTTGCGATCCGCTCGCCGGGCGGCGCGCCGCGCGTGCGGGTCAGCGGTCCGGGGGGTGTCGAGGTCGTGACCGGCGATCGTGCGCGCCGCTCGGCGACCGTGGTCGTCGTGCCCGACGCAGCGAACGCGACGACCTACGTCTTCATCAAGCGCCCGCGCGCGGGGACCTGGCGGATCAGCAGCGCGTCGCCGCTGACGAGCGTCGCCGTCGCGCGCGGCCTGGCCAAGCCGCGCATCACGGCGCGCGTGAGCGGCAAGGGCGCAAGGCGCGTGCTCATCTACTCCGTCGCGCCGCTGCCCGGCCAGCAGGTGCGCTTCACCGAGCGCGGCGCGGGCGTCGCCCACGAGCTCGGCCGCGCGCGCGGGCGCCGCGGGCGCATCCGCTTCAACGCCATCGTCACCGCCAACCGGCGGCGCACGATCGTCGCCGAGGTCGTCCAGAACGGCCTACCGCGGGCCGACCTGACCGTCGCGCGCTTCAGCGCGCCTGCGCGCCCCAAGCTCGTCAAGCCCAAGCTGACGGCCAAGCGCGCGAAGTCCTCGCTGACGCTGTCGTGGAAGCCGGTCGCCGGAGCGAGCAGCTACCTCGTCGAGGTCCGCAACGGCCCGACGCTGCTGCAGCGCCTGCTGACCCGCAAGCGCAAGGTGACCGTCGCCGGCACGCCCGCGACCGGCGCCCTCACCGTGACGGTGAGAGCGCTCGGCGCGAACGTGCCGCCCGGACCGGTGGCGAAGGCCGTCTACGGCAGGAAGTAGAACGGGTTTGTCAGCTTGAAGCCGACGTCCTCGTGGCCGCCGGCGAGGTCGGAGTACTGGTCGCCGACGTTGGCGATGATGTCGTAGCCCTGCTGCTCGATGGCCGCGCGGGCGCCGCTCTTGTACTGGACGGTCGTCTGCGTCGAGGTGTCGGGCTTGAGGATCACCTGGGTCCAGTTCAAGAAGCCCTCGCGCGTGAGGTTGCTCTCGGTGTGGGCCCGCGCGTTCTCGCGGCGGCCGGTGATGAAGAACACCGCCACGCCCTTGCTCTGGGCGAGCTTGTACAGGTCGAGCGTCGGCTGGATCGCCGTGCCGATCTCGTTGGTCGCCTCGGCCTGCGAGTTGGGCCCGAAGGTGAAGTTGTCGGCGTTGATCGCCGAGTAGTTCGACAGCGAGGTCTCGTCGATGTCGAGCACGATCGCGAGCTTCTTGCCGTGGAAGGTCGCGACACGCGCGCGGTTGTGACCCTTGCGCGCGCGGAAGTGGCCCTGGTGGACGCGGTGCAGGACGGTGGCGTCGGCGATCTTGTCGATCTGGGCGATCTCGTCGTCGTAGACGCCCGAGTCGTGGAAGGCCCGCAGGGTGTTCTCCCAGTCACCGGCGTTGTACGACGTCGTCGAGCCGAGGTAGGGCAGGCCGCCTCCGCCGTCGTAGAGCTCGAAGACGGGGGTCCTGCCGACATGGATGAGGATCGGCGACGGCGCGGGGGCGAAGCTGTCCGGTGGCGGCGTCTGGGCCGCGGCGACCGCGGGGACGGCAACCGCAAGCGCGGCCACAACCATGAGGGAACGCAAGAATCTGGTCATGGGCCGCTCTCTATCGGTCCCACAGTTCGTCGGGGGCCAGCCAGAGGTCGAGGTTGTCCGCGTGCAGTCCGTGCTCGCCGCGCAACGACCCGCGCCGTGGTCCGGCGACGCTCGCCGCGCGGCGATCGGCGCGGTAGCGATCTGCTTCGCGCGCGGCGTCGCGGGCCCGGGAGCGCCCGGCGATCCGGGCTGGGCCGGGGCGGTCGTGATGCGCGGCCGGCGCGTCGTCGCCGAGGCGGTGGTGAGCGGCGTCGCCGGCGCGCCCTACGAGCCCGGCCTGCTCGTCCTGCGCGAGGGCGCGCTGCTCGAGGCCGCGGTCCGCGCCCTCGACGCGGCACCCGACGTGCTGCTCGTCGACGCGACCGGGCGCGATCACCCGCGCCGCGCCGGCCTCGCGCTCCAGCTCGGCGCGATGCTCGACGTGCCGACGGTCGGCGTCACCCACCGGCCGCTGCTGGCGGTCGGCGACTGGCCCGCGGACGAGAAGGGCGCAACATCGGCGCTGCTGCTCGACGGCGAGGAGGTCGGCGCGTGGCTGCGCCGCCGCGCCGGCGCGCGGCCGCTCGCGGTCCACCCGGCCTGGCGGACGTCGATCGACGTCGCGGTCGCGGTCGTCCGCGACGCCGCGGGCACCCACCGCACGCCCGAGCCGTTGCGGCGGGCGCGGCAGCTGGCGCGACTTGCACGCGCGGGCGAGATCAGGTGCTGACGCGCTCCACCAGCCGCTCGAGCAGCTCCACCTGCGCCGGCACCAGCTTCTCGCGCGCGTCCTGGACCGAGAACCACTCGGCGCGGTCGACCTCGGGGAACTCCTGCTGCCTGCCCGACCGCGGCGGCCACTCCATCGTGAAGGTGTTGCTGTGCGCGGTGCTCGGGTCGAGGTCGCCCTCCACCGCCCACGCGGTCACCCGCTTGCCGCCGCGCTGCACGATCGTCCCCAGCTCGATGGGCGCGTCGGCCTCGAGCGGCGTGCCGAGCTCCTCCTCGAACTCGCGCAGCGCGCAGGCCAGCGGATCGTCGCCGTCCTCGTACTCGCCCTTGGGGATCGACCACACGCCGGCGTCCTTCCTGGCGAAGAACGGCCCACCGGGATGCACGAGCAGCACCTCGAGCGCGTTGCGGTACAGCAGGATGCCGGCGCTGCGGCGCGCCACTACCGGACGACGGCCTCCGGTGCGACGTCGGCCCCGAGGTCGGTGGCCACCAGGTCGTCGAGCAGCTCGCGCCGGCTGCACAGGCGCCAGTGGCCGTCGTCGCGGACCACGACGGCCGGGCGCAGGTCGCCGAACTGCGTCGACTGCGACTGCTGGTAGGCGCCGACGCCGCGGATGATCACCGCGTCGCCCTCCGACAGCGCGGGCAGCTCGGCCGCCGGGTGCAGCACGTCGACGTTCGTGCACAGCGGCCCGGTCACGAGCGCGGGCTCGGCCGGCGGCGCGTCGACGTATCCGGGCGCCTCGATGTGCGGCCAGGCGAACAGCGTCCCCGGGAGCAGGTTGGTCCCCGCGTCGAGGATCACGCAGCGGCGGCGGTCGGGCAGGCGCTTGATCGCGGTCACCGTGCAGGCCAGATCGACGGCCTCGGCGACGAGCGCGCGCCCGGGCTCGACGAGCACGCGCCCCTCGAAGCCCGCCCCGCCGATCGCCCCAGCGACCGCCCGCGCGTACATCGCCTCCTGGGGGGCGGGCGGGAAGCCGCCGCCGACGTCGATGACCGGGGCGCCCATGCGCTGGGCCAGCCCGGCGAGCATGCGCGCGGCGGTGGCGAAGCGCTCCGGCGGCTGTGGCCACTTGACCACGAGCGCGCTCGCCAGCCGATCGATCTCGGCCAGCGGGCGATCGAACCCGGCCGAGACGAGGTGCACCGCGAGCGCCTCGATGCGCAGGCCGAGCCCCGCGGCATGGCGCGGCGCGAGCTGGACCTCGGACATCGGCACGCCGAAGTGGCTCGTGCCGTGCCCGACGCCGGGCAGGCACACGCGCACGCCCACGCGCGAGACGCCGGCGGCGGCCACGCGGCGCAGCTCGGCCAGGCTGTCGACGATGACCAGCGCGCCGTCGGCGGCGGCGCGCTCGAGCAGCGCGGGCGGCTTGGCCGGGCCCTGCACCACGATCGAGCGGCCCTCGGCCTTGGCGACCGAGCACGCCATCCGGTACTCCGCCTCGCAGGCGACCTGATGGCCGATGCCCTTCTCGGCGAGCGCCCGCAGGATCGCCGGCAGCCGGTTGGCCTTGTGCGAGTAGGCGATCTCGACGTCGGGCCACTCGGCGCGCCACGCGGCGGCGAAGGCCCGGCAGCGATCGCGCACGACGTCGAGGTTCGCCAGCCATAGCGGCGAACCGTGCTCCGCGAGCAGATCAGCAGTGCTCATGCGCCCTCCGACCGACTCTACCGCCGCCTGGCAAGTCGCGCTCCCGAACGCAACGGTACGGGCGGCCGCACCGTTGTTATGGAGGCCAACCCCGTGTTCGACGCAACCGGGCTCAAGCACACTGACCGTAACGCCGACTACTCCGCACGAGACTTCACCACCAGGAGCCCACCGATGACCGCCACCACGACACAGCTGATGCGCGAGCTCGACCACCGCACGAGCGATGGCATCGACGTGCGCCTCCTCTGGTGCGAGCGTGACGGCCGCGTGCTCGTGGCGGTCAACGACGCCAAGACGGGCGAGTCCTTCACCGTCGAGGTGCGCGAGGGCGAGAGCGCGAAGAACGTGTTCGACCACCCGTTCGCCTACGCCGACCGCCGCGTCCCGGCGCCGGCGCTGCCCGCCGCAGCGTAGGCCGGCGTCCGCGGGCCGCGGGCCGGGGTTGCGACCCGCGGCCGGGCGGACCACACTGGGCAGGTGTGAGCCCGCAGGCGGACACCACGCGCGTGCTCATCGTCGCGCACCGCACGGCGGCGACCCCCGCCCTGATCGAAGCCGTCCGCGAGCGCGCCGCTCGCGGCCCGTGCAGCTTCGCGCTGCTCGTCCCACGCCCGTACTGGGATCCCGACACCGACGAGGCGGCGCTGACGCTCGAATTGGCGATACCGCTGCTCGAGGAGGCGGTCGGCGGCCACGTCGACGGCCTCGTCGGCGACCACGATCCGCTCGCGGCCGTGCGCGACGCGCTCGCCGCCGGGCCCTTCGACGAGGCGATCGTGTCGACGCTGCCCGCGCGCGTGTCGCGCTGGCTGCACCGCGACCTGCCAGCGCGCGTCGAGCAGCTCGGGCTGCCGGTCACGCTGGTGACCGCGAAGGCGGCGAGTCGCAACCTCGTGTCCGGGTAGGCCGCCGGCGTGGACCTGCGTGACACGTTCGACGCGATCGTCGGCGGCCTCGACTACCCGATGTTCATCGTCACCGCGCGCGCCGGCGACGAGCCGCTGGGCTGCCTGGTCGGCTTCGCCTCCCAGGCGAGCATCGACCCGCAGCGGTTCCTCGTGTGCCTGTCGCATGCCAACCGCACCTATCGGCGCGCACGCGACGCCGAGCTGCTCGGCGTGCACTGCGTGCCCGAGGGCGCGGACGAGCTGGCCGAGCTGTTCGGCGGCCAGACCGGCGACGAGGTCGACAAGTTCGCTCGCACCGCCTGGCACGAGGGGCACGGCGGCGTGCCGATCCTCGACGCGTGCGAGAACTGGTTCGTCGGGCGCGTGCTGCGGCGGATCGGCGCGGGCGACCACGACGCCTATCTGCTCGAGCCCGTGGCCGCCCACTGCGGCGCGCACGGCGAGCTCACCTCCCGCCGCGCCAACGACATCGCGCCCGGCCACGCGCCGTAGCGCCGGCCGCCCGCGGCTAGCTCCAGGCGCTGCAGTAGCGGTTGCCCTCGCCCGGGGCGACGAGGCACACCCTGACGAGCGCCCGCCACACGCGATGCCGGAACGTGTACCGGAACCCCTTCACGTCGCGGCTCCGGCAGGCCCGCTCGCCGACGAGGCGGCTCGCACCGTCGCCCCACACATAGGCCAGGACGCAGTGGCCGTCGGCCTCCACGTCCTGGAGAAGACCTTCGTGCGGAACGGGCCGCGCCCGGACCACGTGACGTCCGCCTCCATGATCGTTCGTTCCCGAGACCTACGACGGGCGCAGTCGGCGTTCTATTCCACCGTTTATGCGCTGCTCGATCGCTCCCAGATGTTGATGCCCGACTCCTCGGCGTGGCGATCGATCTCGGCGAGCTCGTCGTCGTCGAAGTCCAGGCGCCCGAGCGCGCCGACGTTGTCCTCGAGCTGCGCGACGCTGCTGGCGCCGATCAGCGTCGACGTCACCCGCGGGTCGCGCAGCGTCCACGCCAGGGCGAGCTGGGCGAGCGACTGCCCGCGCCGCTGGGCGATCTCGTTGAGCGCGCGGATGCGCTCGAGGTTCTCGTCGGTGAGCATCGACCGCGACAGCGACTCGTCGCGCGCCGCGCGCGAGTCCTCGGGGATGCCGTTGAGGTAGCGCCCCGTGAGCATCCCCTGGGCGAGCGGCGAGAAGACGATGCAGCCGACGCCCTCGCGGCCGAGGACATCGAGCAGCTCGGGCTCGATCCAGCGGTTGAGCAGCGAGTAGGAGGGCTGATGGATGAGCAGGGGCGTGCCGAGGCTGCGCAGGATCTCGACCGCCTCCTCGGTGCGCTGCGCCGAGTACGACGAGATCCCGGCGTAGAGCGCCTTGCCCTGGCGCACGGCGGTGTCGACCGCGCCGAGCGTCTCCTCCAGGGGCGTGTCGGGGTCCAGGCGGTGCGAGTAGAAGATGTCGACGTACTCCAGGCCCATGCGCTTCAGGCTCTGGTCGAGGCTGGCCAGCATGTACTTGCGCGAGCCCCACTCGCCGTACGGCCCCGGCCACATGTCGTAGCCGGCCTTGGTCGAGATGACGAGCTCGTCGCGCCACGGCCGCAGGTCCTGCGCCAGCAGCCGCCCGAAGTTCTCCTCGGCCGAGCCATAGGGCGGGCCGTAGTTGTTGGCCAGGTCGAAGTGGGTGATCCCGAGGTCGAAGGCGCGGCGCAGGATCGCCCGGCTGTTCTCGAGCGGGTGGTCTGAGCCGAAGTTCTGCCACAGGCCGAGCGAGATGGCGGGCAGCTTCAGCCCGCTCCGCCCGCAGCGGCGGTAGGGCATCTTCTCGTCGTATCGATCTTCAGCCGGGACGTAGGTCATATCGACGATTCTGGCGCACCCAGCCCGTGGTGGGCGTCGAGGGCCGGCCGGCCCGCGCCGCGCGTCAGCACGAGCAGGCAGATCAGCCCGGCGACCGACAGCGTCGCCGCGACGACGGCGAGCGGCAGCGCGGTGTGCGAGCCGCCGACGCCTGCCAGCGGCGCCGCGGCGGCGCCGATCGAGAACTGCGCGAGGCCGAGCAGGGCCGACGCGCTGCCCGCCGTGCGCGGGTGATCGGCGAGCGCCAGCGCCGCCGAGTTGGGCAGCACCAGGCCGAGGCTCGCGACGACGAGGAAGAAGCTCGGGAGCAGGCCGGCGAGGCCGAGGTCGAGCACGACGGCCGCCAGCACGCCCACGCCGCCGATCGCGCTGGCCGCCGTGCCGACGATGAGCAGCCGCCGCGGGCCCGCCCGCGCGACCGTCGCGCGGCTGATCTGGCTGGCGGCGACCAGCCCGGCCGCGTTGAGCGCGAACAGCACGCTGAAGAGCTGCGGCGAGACGCCGTGGATGTCCTCGAGCACGAACGGCGAGCCCGAGATGTAGGTCGCCATCGCGCCGAACGACAGGCCCATCGCCAGCGTGTAGCCCATGAACGGCCGGTCGCGCACGAGGCCGCCGAAGACGTGCAGCGTCGCCGCCAGCCCGCCGCGGTGGCGTGCCTCCGGCGCGAGCGTGTCGGGCAGCGTCCACCACGTGGCGAGCAGCAGCGCGGCGCCGATGCCGGCCAGCACGACGAAGATCCCGCGCCAGTCGGTGACGTGCAGCAGCTGGCCGCCAACGAGCGGCGCGAGGATCGGCGCGAGGCCGGCGACGAGCATGAGCATCGCGAAGAAGCGCGCCGCCGCGATGCCGCTGTGCAGGTCGCGCACGATCGCCCGGGCGATCACGATGCCTGCCGCCCCGGCGATCCCCTGGCCCAGGCGCAGCGCGAGCAGGACCCAGATCGTCGGCGCCAGCGCGCACAGCAGCGACGTGACCATGTAGGCGGCCAGGCCGGCCAGCAGCGGCCCGCGGCGCCCGCGCGCGTCGCTGATCGGGCCGGCGACGAGCTGCCCGGCGGCGAGGCCGAGCATGCTCGTGGTGATCGTGAGCTGCACGGCCCACGCCGGCGCGGACAGGTCGCGCGCCATCGACGGCAGCCCGGGCAGGTAGAGGTCCATCGACAGCGGCCCGAACGTGGACAGCGCGCCGAGCAGCAGCACGAGTTGGCGCTGTGAGGGAGGATGGGGCGAGCGGGCCACCGGCGCGCAAGGCTAGTCGCCGGACACTCGCGCTTTACCGACAGCTGACGAGCGGGCACCTACGCTCCATGAAGATGAAGTTCCCACGACACCTCTGGACCGGCGAGTGGCGCCTGGAGTCCGAGCAGGCCCGCGAGGCTGCGGAGGAGGAGGCGGCGCGCCGGCGCGCCGCGCGCGCCGCCGCCGAGCGCGAGCGCGCCGCGGCCGGCCCCACCGGCGCGCCGCCACGCAGCATCCGGCTGTCGACCGCCGCCGCGGTCGCGCTGGCCGCCGCGGCGGTCGCCGGCGGCGCCTTCGCGGCCGGAGCGATCCTCAACGGCGGCGACAACAAGGCCCAGCCGCTGCCGGCGGTGTCCGGCAAGCCCGTGCAGCCCGGCCGCGGCAAGACGCCGGCCGGCAAGATCTACGCGCAGGCCAGCCCTGCCGTCGTCTCGATCCGCACCGACGTCGGCTCGGGCACCGGCTTCCTCGTCGACGGCAACGGCACGCTCGTCACCAACGCGCACGTCGTGGGCGGCGCAGACCGCGTCGTCGTCAAGTTCGGCCCCGACGGGCGCAGCCTCGACGGCGAGGTGAAGGGCACCGACCCGTCGAGCGACCTCGCGGTCGTGCACATCGACCCGAGCGGCGCGCCGCGCGGCGCCAAGCCGCTGCAGTTCGCCGACTCGCGCCAGGTGCAGGTCGGCGACACCGCCATCGCCATCGGCAACCCGTTCGGCCTTGACCGCACGGCGACCGAGGGCATCGTGTCGGGCATCGGGCGCGAGATCAAGGCGCCCAACGGCTTCTCGATCGACGAGGTCATCCAGACCGACGCGCCGATCAACCCCGGCAACTCCGGCGGCCCGCTGCTCGACGACACCGGGCGCGTCATCGGGGTCAACTCGCAGATCGCGACGGCCGGCAACTCACAGGGCAACGTCGGCATCGGCTTTGCCGTCCCGTCGAACACGGTGCGCGAGGTCGTGCCGCGCCTGGAGCGCGGCGACCGCATCGCGCGCCCATGGCTCGGCGTCGAGACCAGCGACCCGACCGATCCCAACGCGCCGTCCGGCGCCGAGGTGACCTCCGTGATCCCCGGCGGCCCCGCCGACGGCGGCGGCGTCGACCAGGGCGACGTCATCACCGAGGTCGACGGCCAGGCCGTCAACAGCGCCGACGACGTCTCGCGCATCGTCAACGGCAAGGAGCCCGGCGACACCCTCGAGCTCCACGTCGACCGCTCGGGCCAGGACCTCCCTCTGACGGTCAAGCTGCAGAACCGCCCCGCGCGCACGCCGTGAGCTTCGCAGCGCCCCTCGTCCTCGTCGCCCTCGTGGCCATCCCGGCCCTGGTGTTCCTGTACGGCACGCACCAGCGCGATCGCCGGCGCGCCGCCGAGGCGTTCGCCGCGCCGGCGCTCGCGCCGTCGGTGGCGCCCAACCGCCCGCGCTGGCGCCGTCACGTGCCGATGCTCGCCTTCCTGCTCGCGCTGGCGATCCTCATCCTCGCGGCCGCGCGCCCCGAGAAGACGGTGGCGGTGCCGGTCGAGCGCGCGTCGATCATGCTCGTCACCGACGTCAGCGGCTCGATGGAGGCCACCGACGTCAAGCCCACGCGGCTGGCCGCGGCCCGCGCGGCCGCCAAGCGCTTCGTGGCGAGCGTGCCCAAGAGCGTCAATGTCGGCGTGATGGCGCTGAGCAGCAAGCCGCGCGTGCTCGCGTCGCCGACGAACGACCGCCTGGCGGTCAACGCCGCGCTCGACCAGCTCACCGCGCGCGGCGGCACCGGCACCGGCGAGGCGATCCAGGCGGCCACCAACATCCTGCGCCGCGCCCCCGGCGTGCGCGGCAAGCGCCCGCCCTCGGCGATCGTGCTGATCTCCGACGGCGCCGCGACCGGCAAGGCCGATCCCGTCGGCGCCGCGCAGGCCGCGCGCAAGCTCCACATCCCGATCTACACCGTCGCCCTCGGCACCGCCCAGGGCACGATCACCGTGCCCCGGCCCGGCGGCCAGGGCGGCACCGAGACGCGCCAGGTGCCGCCTGATCCGCAGGGCATGGCCGAGGTCGCCCGCGCATCGGGCGGCAAGGCCTACACGGCCGCCGACGCGGACAAGCTCAGCGACGTCTACAAGCGCCTGGGCTCGCTGCTGGGCACCAAGAACGAGAAGCGCGAGATCACCGCGGGCTTTGCCGGCGGCGGGCTCGCCCTGCTGCTGCTCGGCGCGGCGATGTCGCTGCGCTGGTTCGGCCGCCTGATCTGATCCCGCCCCCCACCCCAACACCAAGGAACGCATGACCGACCACACCGACGACATCCAGCCCCGCGAGGAGCCGCGCGCCGCGCTCGAGGAGGCGCTCTACGAGATCAAGCGCGTCATCGTCGGCCAGGACGCGATGCTCGAGCGCCTGCTCGTCAGCCTCCTCGCCGGCGGCCACGTGCTGCTCGAGGGCGTCCCCGGCCTGGCCAAGACGCTGACCGTGCGCACGCTGGCGCGCGTGCTCGGGGGCACCTTCAGCCGCATCCAGTTCACCCCCGACCTCGTGCCCGCCGACCTCGTCGGCACGCGCGTCTACCGCCCCGACACCGGCCGCTTCGACACCGAGCTCGGCCCGGTGTTCGGCAACTTCCTGCTCGCCGACGAGATCAACCGCGCGCCCGCGAAGGTGCAGTCGGCGCTGCTCGAGGTCATGCAGGAGCGCCAGGTGACGATCGGCGGCACGGCCTACCCGGTGCCGCTCCCGTTCCTGGTCATGGCGACCCAGAACCCGATCGAGCACGAGGGCACCTACCCGCTGCCCGAGGCCCAGCTCGACCGCTTCCTGATGAAGATCGTCGTCGACTACCCGTCGTTCGGCGAGGAGGCGGCGGTCGTCGGGCGCAGCCTCGGCGAGGAGGCGATCGTCCGCGAGCGCCTGACGCTCGACCACCTCGAGCGCTTCGCCCAAGGCTGCCGCGCCGTGCTCGTCGATCGCGACGTGATCGGCTACGCGGTCTCGCTGGCCGATGCCACGCGCAACCCGCGCGACTACGGCCTCGACGACATCGCGCCCTACATCGAGTACGGCGCCAGCCCGCGCGGGCCGATCGGCATGGTGCAGGCGGCGCGCGCGCTCGCGCTGCTGCGCGGCCGCGGCCACGCGACCGCCGGCGACGTGCGCGACCTCGCCGCCGACGTGCTGCGCCACCGGCTCGTGCTGTCCTACGACGCGCTGAGCGACGGCGTGAGCGCCGACGACCTGCTCGAGCGCGTGATGGCGGAGGTCGTCGAGCCCGAGGCCGACCACGTCAAGCGCCAGCAGCAGCAGCGGAGGGTCTCGGCGGCGTGAGTGACGGGGTCCTCAAGCCCCCCGCCGCCCGCCAGGGCCCGGGCCGCATGCCGGCGCCGCTGGTCGACGCGCTCGATCTCGTCGTCGCGCGCCACGCGGCGGGCGCGCTGCCCGGCGATCGCCGGGCGGCGGGCATGGGCGCGGGCACCGAGCTCGCGCAGCTGCGCCCGTACGTGGTCGGCGACGACGTGCGCCAGATCGACGCGTCGGCGACCGCGCGCACGGGCGAGCCGCACGTGCGCCTGCAGGTCCCCGAGCGCACGCTGACGACATGGATCGTCCTCGACGTCTCGCCGTCGATGGCCTTCGGCACGACGCAGCGCCTGAAGGCGGACGTCGCCGAGGGCGTCGCCCAGGTCCTCGGGCGCCTCGCCGTGCGCCGCGCCGGGCGCGTGGCGCTGCTGACCTTCGGCGCCGGCAAGCCGCGCCTCATCCCGCCGCGCGGCTCCAAGCCTGGCTTCGTCGCGCTGCGGCGCGTCCTCGACGAGGGGGTTGCCCCCGACGGCCACAACGAGCCCCAGGCGCTCGCGCACGCGCTCGGCCGCGTCGGCAAGGTCGCCAACCAGCCCGGCTTCGTCGCCGTCATCTCCGACTTCCGCGAGCACGACGGCTGGACGCGCCCGCTCGGCGCGCTCGCCGCCCGCCACTCGGTGCTCGCCGTCGAGGTCTCCGACCCGCGCGAGGGCGAGCTGCCCGCCGTCGGGCGCCTGGCGCTCGTCGATCCCGAGACCGGCGAGCGCATCGAGGTCGACACATCGCGCCGGCGCGTGCGCGAGCGCTTCGCCGAGCTCGAGCGCGAGCGCCGCGAGGAGATCGCGCGCGAGCTGCGCCGGCTGCACGTCGAGCACGTCACGCTGTCGACCGACCGCGACTGGCTCCTGGACCTGGGGCGGCGGCTGCGATGAACTTCGCGTCACCGGCGTGGCTGTGGGCGCTGGCTCTCGTGCCGCTGGCCGCGGCCGCCTACGTCGCCAGTCGCCAGCGCGCCAAGAAGTACGCCGTGCGCTTCACCGCGGTGCCGGCGCTCAAGGCCGCGGCCGGCACGACGCCGGCTTGGCGGCGCCACCTGCCCGCGGCGCTCGCGCTGGCGTCGCTCGCCGCGCTCGTGCTCGCGATGGCCAAGCCGCAGAAGACCGTCGCCGTGCCGATCGAGCGCGCGACGATCATGCTCGTCACCGACCACTCGCGCTCGATGTCGGCCACCGACGTCGAGCCCAACCGACTGGCGGCGGCTCAGCGTGCGGCCCGCGCGTTCCTGGACAAGCTGCCCGGGCCGGTCCGCGTCGGCGCGGTCGCCTACTCCGACGCGCCCGACGCCGTGCAGGCGCCGAGCAACGACCACGACGACGCGCGCCGCATCATCGACGGCCAGATCGCCGACGGCGCGACCGCCACCGGCGATGCGCTGCAGGTCGCCATCGACGCGCTGCGCAACGACCGCCAGAACGGCAAGCGCCCGCCGTCGGCGATCGTCCTGCTCTCCGACGGCAAGACGACGACCGGCCCGGACCCGGTGCCGATCGCGCGGATCGCCGGCCAGCAGAAGATCCCGATCTACACGGTCGCGCTGGGCTCCCGCGACGCCACGGTGCCCAACCCCAACCCGTTCGGCTCGCCGCTCGTCGTGGGCCCCGATCCCGAGACGCTGCGCGCGATCTCGCGGGTCTCCGGCGGCAAGGCCTACACGGCCGAGGACTCCGACCGCCTGAGCTCGATCTACAACGCGCTCGGCTCGCAGCTGGGGACCAAGAAGAAGCTCAAGGAAGTCACGTCGAGCTACGCGATCGGTGGGCTCATCCTGCTGCTCGGCGCGGGCCTTGCCTCGATGCGCTGGGCCGGGCGCCTGCCGTAGGCGTCGCCGACTCGACCGCGTGGAGCGCCGATCTGGCCCGCGCGGCTGGTGCCTTCCGCGCGTCAACGGTGCAAGGATCACACGCGCGATGGCCTCCGAGCCCATCATCGCTCCGCTCGACTACCGCTCCCGCGACGGGTTCCTCGACGAGGTCTTCTCGGGCACCGACGGCGCCGCGGCCGCCTACGCGGCAGACCTCGTGGCCGCGCTCGAGGAGATGGGGCCCGAGCACCTCGCCGCGGCCGGCCGCCGGCGCGACGCGATCTTCCTCCAGCAGGGGATCACGTTCGAGCTCACCGGCGAGGACGGGCCGAAGGACCGGCCGTTCCCGCTGGACCTCGTGCCGCGGATCATCCCGGCCGCGGAGTGGATCCCGATCAAGCGCGGCCTGGCCCAGCGCATCCGCGCGCTCAACGCGTTCGTCGACGACGTCTACCACGCGCGCGAGATCGTGCGGGCGGGGATCGTGCCGTGGCGGCTGGTGGTGTCGCGCAGCCACTTCGCGCGCGCGGTCCACGGCATCCGCCCGCCGGGCGGCGTCTACACGCACGTCGCCGGCTGCGACCTCGTGCGCGACGCCGACGGGACCTGGAAGGTCCTCGAGGACAACGTCCGCACGCCGTCGGGGATCTCCTACGTGCTCGAGAACCGCGTGGCGATGACGCGCCTGGTCCCCGAGCTGTTCGCGCAGTACCGCGTGCGCCCGGTGGACCACTACCCGCAGCTTCTGCTCGCGGCGCTGCGCGCGGTCGCGCCGAGCGCCGACGCCGAGGCGACCGTGGTCGTGTGGACGCCGGGCCCGTTCAACTCTGCCTACTTCGAGCACGCCTTCCTGGCCCGCCAGATGGGCGTCGAGCTCGTCGAGGCATCCGACCTCGTCGTCCGCGACGACGTGCTCTACATGCGCACGACCGATGGCCTGGAGCGCGTGCACGCGGTCTACCGCCGCCTCGACGACGACTTCGTCGACCCGCTGGAGTTCCGGCCCGACTCGATGCTCGGCGTGCCGGGGCTCGTGCGCGCGTATCGCGCGGGGACGGTCGCCGTCGCCAACGCCTTCGGCACGGGCGTGGCCGACGACAAGGCCGTCTACCACTACGTGCCGGAGATGATCCGCTTCTATCTGGGCGAGGAGCCGATCCTCTCGAACGTCACGACGTACCTGCTCGAGGACCGCGACCAGCGCGAGCACGTGCTCGCCCACCTCGACGAGCTCGTCGTCAAGCCGACCGGCGAGTCGGGCGGCAAGGGCGTCTTCATCGGCCCGACGACGCCGCCCGACGAGCTCACGGGCCTGGCCGACGTCATCCGCGCCCATCCCGAGCGCTGGATCGCGCAGGAGCTCGTCAAGCTCTCGACGGTGCCCACGGCCGGCATCGACGGGCGCCTGGCGCCGCGCCACGTCGACCTGCGGCCGTTCGCCGTCTTCGGCGAGGACATCAAGATCGTCCCCGGCGGCCTGACCCGCGTGGCGCTGATCGAGGGCTCGATGATCGTCAACTCCTCGCGCGGCGGCGGCTCGAAGGACACGTGGGTGCTCGAGGACGGCCAGGACTCAGACCGCGCCGACGCGGAGGGCATGCTCGCGGTGCCGCCGACGATGCCCGACCTGCGCTATGCCGGGCACTGGGTCGGGCAGCAGCAACAGCAGCAGCAGTGCTCGCTCGGATAGCTCACGAGCTGTTCTGGCTGGGGCGCAGCCTCGCGCGCGCGGAGCACACCGCGCGCATGCTCGACGGCGTCTTCCAGGCCTCGCTGCAGGGGCGCCCCGACGACCCCGCCGGCGTCACGCTCGACTGGTCGTCGCTGCTGGCGATCATGGGCGCGCCTCCGGAGGACGGTCCGGCGCGCCGCGACGAGGTCCTGCGCGCGCTGACGCTCGAGCCCGACAACCCGACCTCGGTGATGGCGTGCATCACGCGCGCGCGAGAGGGCGCGCGCACGGTGCGCGACGTGATCTCGGCGGAGATGTGGGAGGCGGTCAACACGACCAACCTCGAGCTGATGGAGCGCGACCTCAGCGCGCGCCTGCGCTCGGGGCCCTACTCGGTCTACGGCTACGTCAAGGAGCGCTGCGCGCTGTTCTGGGGGCTGACCTCGCGCACGATGCTGCGCGACGAGGCCTCGGCCTTCCTGTCGGCCGGCGGGCGCATCGAGTCCGGCGACATGGTCCTGCGCATGCTGCGCGTCGCGCTGCCGCCGGTCGTGCCCAGGGCGGCGAGCACGGCCGAGCGCGGCCAGGCGCTCGCGCTGCTGCAGGCGGTCGGCGGCTTCCAGGCCTACCGCCGCGCGGTGCCCGCGCCGCCCAATGCGCTGCCCGTCGCGCGCTTCCTGCTCTTCGAGCGCAGCTACCCCGATTCGGTGGCCGCGTCGGTCGACGCCGTGCACAACGCCCTGCACCGCGCCGACGCCAACCCGCGCAACTCCGAGCCCGTCCTGCGCCTGCAGCGCCTGAGCGCGGACCTCGAGTTCCGCGGGCGCGCCGAGGCCGACGGCGCCGACCTGCATGCCATCTGCGCGTCGGTCCAGGAGGAGCTGGTCCGCGTCGACCGTGACATCGCCGACAGATACTTCGCCGGGGCGTTGGGATCGTTAATGACGGCCGGAGGCCGGCAAACTGGGTAAGAACGCGGGGCCCGATGCCCCGCGGAGCACTCTCCTTACATGAACTTCGCCATCCGCTACCTGACCGAGTACCGCTACGACGGTCAGGTCACCGACAACCTCAACGCGCTGCGCGTGCGCCCGGCGACGACCTCGACCCAGCGCGTCGACGACTTCCACGTGCGCGTCGACCCCGAGGCGCGCCTGCAGCGCCATCTGGACTACTTCGGCACCGAGGTGATCGAGTTCGGCGTCGCCCAGCCGCACGACCACCTGTCCATCGACGTGCGCGCCCACGTCGTCACCGCCGAGCCGCCCGAGCCGCCCGACGACGGCTGGGAGGCGATCGAGGGCTCCGGCTACGAGTCGGCCGGCGGCGAGTTCCTGCTCCCGGGCGACGACGAGCCCGAGAACGGCGCGGTCGACGAGCTGTTCGAGGCCTCGCGCGCCCGCAGCCCGCTGGCCTGCGTGCGGCTGCTCAGCGAGCTGATCCCCGATCGCTTCGAGTACCGCCAGGGCGCGACCTACGTCGGCTCGTCGATCCAGGACCTGCTCGACGCCGGGGCCGGCGTCTGCCAGGACTTCGTGCACCTCGGCCTGCTGCTCCTGCGCCGGCGCGGGATCGCCGCGCGCTACGTCTCGGGCTACCTGTGGGCCGCGCCGGAGGCCGGCGGCGACGACTCCGTCGAGGTCGACACCCATGCGTGGCTGGAGGCGCTGCTGCCCGGCGGCGGCAAGCGCGGCGAGCCGGTGTGGGTCGGCGTCGACCCCACCAACCGCCGGATGGCCGGCGAGACGCACGTCAAGATCGGCCACGGGCGCACGTACGCCGACGTGCCGCCGATCAAGGGCGTCTTTCGGGGCGCGGCGGCCGCCGAGCTCGACGCGTCGGTGACGATGACGCGGCTCGACCCGCAGGCCAGCGCGCGCGCATAGGCGGTCATCCGCTCGCGCTGGCGGTGCCGCGCGGCGTATGGCATTGAGGGTGAGTGGGAGCTGGCTCGCGCTGGCGGTGCCGCGCGGCGTATGGCATTGAGGGTGAGTGGGAGCTGGCGCGTGCGTCGCTCCCAGGAGTGGTCGTTGGGTGTTGTCCTGCAACACCAATCGACCACGTCTCGCGCGCCGCGCTGGCGGATGAGCGCGCGCGCCTGAGCCGGTGTACGGTCGGTCCGACCGTGCCGAGGAGCTCGCCGCTCAACCCCCATCCCGCCTCACCGGCCGAGCTGCAGGAGCGCATCCGCGCCGAGCGCGACGGCACGCCGTTCCTGCTGCTGCGCGACGGCGCGGGCACGCAGCGGCTCGTGCGCCTGGCGGCGGCGGGCGATCGCCTGACCATCGGGCGCGGCGAGGGCGTCGACCTGGCGCTGGACTGGGACGATCGCGTCTCGCGCCTGCACGCCGAGCTCGAGCGCGTCGGCGACAGCTGGGCGCTCGTCGACGACGGCCTGTCGCGCAACGGCTCGTTCGTCAACGGCAAGCGCCTGCGCGGCCGCCGGCGCCTGGAGGACGCAGACGAGCTGCGCCTGGGCGGCACGCGCCTGGTCTTCCGCGCCCCCAGTCGCGGTCGCGCGGCCACGACGACGCGCGTCTCGCACGGCGTCGCGGCGCTCGTGACGGTGTCCGACGCCCAGCGGCGCGTCCTCGTCGCCCTGTGCCGCCCGTTCGCCGACGGCGACCCGTGGGCGCGCCCGGCGACCAACAAGCAGATCGCCGCCGAGCTGTTCCTGACCGTCCAGGCCGTCAAGACCCACCTGCGCGCCCTGTTCGGGCGCTTCGGCCTGGAGGACCTCGGCCAGAACGAGAAGCGCCTGCGGCTCGCCGAGCTGGCGCTGCAGGCCGGCCTGGTCAGCGCGGCGGACCTGCAGGGTCAGCCGAACCAGCCCTTGGGTGCCTAGTGGCGCGCCCGCCCACACGGCAGGCTGACCTCAGCACGGACGCAAGCAGTGATCAGGGGGGTTCGTTGGGAACAGACGTCCTCCGGGGGTGGGGCCCCGGAGGACGTCGCTTCGCGCCACACCGCGGCGGCGCGCACGCCCGCTTCGCGCTACACTCGCTTGCTGACTCGCCCGGGGCGGGTCTTTCCTTTGTCCCGGGCCGCGTCGGCCGACCAACCTCCTCTACCACGGAGCTGCCAGATGGCCCGCGGAGACGTGCGCATCGCTGTCACCCTCGCTTGCGAGGAGTGCAAGCGGCGCAACTACCAGACGAACAAATCCAAGCGCAACAATCCCGATCGCATCACCCTGCGCAAGTACTGCAGGTGGTGCCGTTGCCACACAAGCCACCGGGAGACCCGCTAGCGCGGACGATCTGCCGTGGCCCGTGACCGACAGCGAGCCAAGCAGCGCAAGGCGCGGCGCGCGCAGAACCCCGGTCCCGCGCGCTCCAAGCTCGATCGCTCCGACCTCCCGGGCGAGCTCGAGCACGCCTCGGGCGAGGTCGACGAGTTCGAGGCCGCGCTGGTTGCCGGCGCGGAGGGTGAGCCGGCCGACGCCTTCGGCGAGGACGAGGACCCCGACGCGGCGCGCCGCGCGTTCGGCGAGGCCGAGGCCTCGCCGGAGGAGCTCGACGACGAGGAGTTCGACGAGCTCGAGGACGAGGTCGATGACGCTACCCTGGAGGAGGAGGCCGCCGGGGCTGGGCCTCCCGCCCGCCGCCACGCCGCCACTCCCGGCGCGCCGACGCGCAAGGGCGCGGGACGCTTCATCGGCTTCCTGCGCGCCTCATGGGCCGAGCTGCAGCGCGTGCAGTGGCCCGACCGCCGTCAGGTCGCCCAGGCGACCGGCGTGGTCATCGGCTTCGTCATCATCGCCGGCCTGTACCTGGGCGTCGCCGACTGGGTCGCCAAGCAGATCGTCAACGCCATCATCTGAGAAGAAGACTTCCCTGAATCCATGTATCGCTGGTACGTCGTCAACACCTACTCCGGGCACGAGAACAAGGTCAAGCAGAACCTCGAGCACCGCGTGGTCTCGCTGAACCAGAAGCGCGCCGTGCGCCAGGTCGTCGTCCCCACCGAGACGGTGACCGAGATGAAGGACAACCAGAAGGTGCCCGTCGAGAAGCGCACGATGCCCGGCTACGTGCTGGTGAACATGGAGCTCAACGACGACTCGTGGCAGCTCGTCAAGGGCACGCCCGGGGTCACCGGCTTCGTCGGCGCCTCCAACGAGCCGGTGCCGCTGACCCAGCCCGAGGTCGATCGCCTGCTGCACCGCGAGGTCGCGCAGAAGGTCGCCACCAAGGCGCAGTTCTCGATCGGCGAGTCGGTCAAGGTGGTGTCCGGGCCGCTCTCGGATTTCTCAGGCGAGATCTCGGAGATCAACCAGGACGCGCAGAAGCTCAAGGTGCTTGTGTCAATCTTCGGCCGCGAGACTCCGGTCGAGGTCGGCTTCGACCAGGTGAAGAAGATCTAGGAATCCATGGCCAAGAAAGTCCTCACAACGATCAAGCTGCAGGCCGTCGGCGGCCAGGCGTCGCCGGCCCCGCCGGTCGGCCCTGCCCTGGGCCAGCACGGCATCAACATCATGGAGTTCTGCAAGGCGTTCAACGCGCAGACGCAGAATGACGCCGGCACGGTGATCCCGGTCGTGATCACGGTCTACGAGGACCGCTCGTTCACCTTCATCACCAAGACGCCGCCGGCCGCCGTGCTCATCAAGCAGGCCGCGAACCTCGAGAAGGGCTCGGGCGAGCCGCACCGCGAGAAGGTCGGGCGCATCACCCAGGCCCAGCTGCGCGAGATCGCCGAGAAGAAGCTGCCCGACCTCAACGCGCACGACGTCGACCAGGCGGCGAAGATCATCGCGGGCACCGCCCGCTCGATGGGCGTGGAGGTGGTGTGACGATGGCCAAGCACGGTCGAACGTTCCTCGAGGCTCGCGGCAAGGTCGATCGCGAGCACGAGCACCAGCCCGCCGAGGCGGTCAAGCTCGTCAAGGAGCTCAAGCGCGCGAAGTTCGACGAGTCCGTCGAGATCCACGTGCGCACCGGCCTGAACGTCCGCCACGCCGACGAGCAGCTGCGCGGCACGATCGCGCTGCCCAACGGCCTGGGCAAGAGCGTGACGGTCGCCGTCTTCGCCAAGGGCGACAAGGCGCGCGAGGCCGAGGAGGCCGGGGCCGACGTCGTCGGCGCCGAGGACCTCGCCGAGCGCATCGAGGGCGGCTTCACCGACTTCGACGTCGCGATCGCGACGCCCGACCTCATGCCCGTCGTCGGCCGGCTCGGCCGCATCCTCGGCCCGCAGGGCAAGATGCCCAACCCGAAGGTCGGCACCGTCACCATGGACGTGGCCAAGGCCGTCGAGGAGTCCAAGGCCGGCAAGGTCGAGTACCGCACCGACCGCACGGCGATCGTCCACCTGACGATCGGCAAGACGTCGTTCGACGAGCGTCAGCTGCTGGAGAACTACGCGGCGGTCATCGAGGAGCTCATCCGCGCCAAGCCCTCGGCCGCCAAGGGTCGCTACATCCGCTCGATCACCATGGCGTCGACCATGGGCCCGGGCGTGAAGGTCGACCCCAGCCGTACCCGCGACATCCTCGAGGAGGCTGCGACGGCCGCGGCCTGACGCAGACTCCTTCGAGCCACCAAAGACCCCCGGCGGCGCCGCCTGACGCGGCGCGCAAGCCCGGGCTAGGAGGCCCATGAACCGAGAACAGAAAGCCGCGGTGGTCGCCGAGATCGCCGACTCCATCAAGGGCGCCGAGGCCGTCTTCGCCGTCGACTTCCGCGGCATCTCCGTGCCGCAGGCGGCCGAGCTGCGCACGCGCCTGCGCGAGGCCGACGCGGTCTTCCGCGTCGTCAAGAACTCGCTCACCGAGCGCGCGGCCGAGCAGGCCGGCGCGGAATCGTTGAAGGCCCTGCTCGAGGGGCCGACGGCGCTGACCTTCGTGCAAGGTGACGCCGCGCTGGCGGCCAAGGCCCTGCAGACCTTCCGGCGCGAGACCGACCGGCTCGAGTTCAAGGGCGGCCTGCTCGGCAGCGAGGTGGTCGACTCCGAGCAGATCCTCGCGATCGCCCGGCTCCCCGCGCGCGACGTGCTCTACGGCCAGCTCGTCGGCCTCACGGCCTCGCCCATCACGGGCCTGGTCCGCGGGCTCAACGCGCTGATCTCCGGGCTGGCGCTCCAGCTCGGCCAGATCGCGGAGAAGAAGGCGAGCGGCGAGATCCCGGCGGGCGAGCCGCCGGCCGGGATGGTGGCCGAGGCGGAGGCGCCGGCTGCCGAGGCCGAGGCGCCCGAAGCCGAGGCGGAGGCGCCCGCGGCCGAGGAGGCCGAGGCCCCCGTCGAGGAGGCCGCAGCCGAGGAGCCGGCCGAGGAGGCCGCAGACGAGCCGGCCGCCGAGGCCGCCGACGACACAACACCCACTGAGACCACTGACACCCCGGAGGATTCGGAGTAACCATGGCTACCAGCACCGCTGATTGGATCGAAGAGCTCAAGGGCATCTCCGTGCTCGAGCTGAGCGAGCGCATCAAGGCGCTCGAGGAGGAGTTCGGCGTCTCGGCGACGGCCGTCGCCCCCGCCGCTCCCGCCCCGGGCGCCGCCGCGGGCGACGGCGCCGCCGCCGAGGAGGAGTCGACCACGGTCGACGTCGTGCTCACCGGCGCGGGCGACAAGAAGATCCAGGTCATCAAGGTCGTCCGCGCGGCGACCGGCCTGGGCCTGAAGGAGGCCAAGGCCCTCGTCGACGAGGCCCCCAAGCCCGTCAAGGAGGGCATCGAGCGCGACGAGGCCGAGAAGCTCGTGGCCGAGCTCAAGGAGGCCGGCGCGAGCGTCGAGCTCAAGTAGCTCCCGACCGCGACATCACGCCGTACCGAGGGGCGCCCGAGCGGGCGCCCCTCGCGCGTTCCGCGCGTAGCATCCGCGCCGATGCTCGCTGCCGCCGTCTTCGTGCTCGCGGCGGCGCTGCTGCTGCTCGCGCTGCTGTGGGCGCTCCAGCGGCGCCTGGTCTACCTGCCGTTCCCAGCCGACGTGCCGCCGGCCGCGACGGTGTTGCCGGGCGCGCGCGAGGTGACGCTTCGCACCGACGACGGTCTCGAGCTCGGCGCGTGGCTCGTGCCGGCCGCGGAGCCGGCGCGCGGTGCAGCGGTGCTCGTCGCGCCCGGCAACGCCGGCAACCGCTCGCTACGGGCGCCGCTCGCGGCCGCCCTCGCGCGCCGCGGCCTCGCGGTCCTGCTGTTCGACTACCGCGGCTTCGGCGGCAATCGCGGCCGCCCGACGCAGGGCGGGCTCGCGCGGGACGTGCGTGCCGCGCGCAGGTTCCTGACCGACGACGCCGCCGTGCCGCCGGATCGGATCCTGTACTACGGCGAGAGCCTCGGCTCGGCGGTCGTCACCGAGCTGGCGACCGAGCATCCGCCGCTCGCCCTCGTCCTGCGCTCGCCGTTCACCGATCTGGCGTCGGTCGGGCGAGTGCACTACCCCTTCCTGCCGGTGCGCCTGCTGCTCAGGGACCGCTACCCGCTGGCGGAGCAGCTGGCCGGCGTGCGAGTCCCGACGACGATCGTCTACGGCACCGACGACGCGATCGTCCCCGCCGAGCTCAGCCGCGCGGTCGCCTCCGCGGCGGCCGGCCCCGTCCGCCTGATCGAGATCGAAGGCGCCGACCACAACGACCGCGCGCTGCTCGACGGCGCCGAGCTGATCGACGCGGTGCTGCATCACATCTGACATGAATCGCGTGCGCGTTCCTGCTGCTCTTGTTCGTCCGCGAGCAGGCCAAGTCGCGCGTGCTCAACCGCGAGCGGATGCGGGAGGCCGAGAGCCGCCTCGGCCCGCGGATCCAGCCGTCGCAGCGAACCGCGGTTTAGCGCGGCCGGCGCGCGGCTACCATCGGCGCGTGTGGAGGATGTTGCTCGCCGCCCTTGCGGCGGTGCTGATCGGCCACGTGGGGGTGGCCGCGGCGGGGACCTATCGCGTCTACTCGTGCGTCGGGCCGGACGGCGGGCCGGCGCCGGTCGGCGACAGCAGCTACGGCTGGCAGCCGAGCCTGCGCCCGGGCACGAGCTTCGCGTTCCTGACCGACGACTGCGGCGGTGGGCACGGGATCAACGCGCGGCTCTCCGGCAGTCAGTCCGCCCAGCCGCTCGGGGCCGGCGCCCAGTGGACCTTCCGGCCCCCGCCCAACACCTCGATCGCCGCCTTCGACCTCACGTGGAGCGGCACGGCGACCAACGGCGGCGAGTCGACGATCAGCCGCTCCGACCAGGCCGACCCGATCTACGAGCGCCGCTACGGCAACAACTTCCCGACCGAGCGGGTCGTCGAGAGCAACGTCGACCTCAGCTACCTGCTCGTGCTCGTCGCCTGCTCGTTCCAGAACCCCTGCCCGGCCGGGCCCGACATCGCCTCCTATCGCATCGCCGAGACGGCGATGACGCTGCGCGACGCCACGGTCCCGGCGGCCAGCAACCTCAGCGGCGACCTCATCGCCAACCCGACGTGGCAGGGCGCGATGCCGATCGCCTTCCAGGCCAGCGACAGCGGCTCGGGCGTCTACCGGCTGATCGTCAACGTCGACGGTCAGGACGCGCTCGGCGTCGTCGTCGACCCCAACGACGGCCGCTGCGCCGACGCCGACGCCACCAACTCCGATCCGCACGAGTTCCTGTGGCCGCAGCCGTGCCGCACCTCGACCGCGCCCCAGCTGAGCGTCGACACCGCGAGGCTGCCCTTCGGCGCGCACGCGGTGTCGCTCGTGCTCGAGGACGCCGCCGGCAACCGCGCGGTGATCTACGGGCCGGTGCCCAAGACGATCGTCGCGCCGCCCGCCGACCGCGGCGCGGCCAACGGCGTGCCGGCCAGCGATCAGGCGCGCTTCGCAGGCCGTCGGCAGCGCACCGTCACGACGTCCTTCCGCCACCGCCGCCTGCGCGTGCGCGGCCGCCTCGTCGGCCCCGACGGCAAGCCGATCGCCGGCGCGCGCATCGAGGTGGTCTCCCAGCTTCACCGCTCGGGCTCGCCGTTCCGCGGCGTCGGCGCCTTCCGCACGAACCGGCGCGGCGGCTTCAGCTTCAAGGCGCCGCCCGGCGCGTCGCGCACGCTGCGCTTCGGCTACCGCTCGCACGTCAACGACATCGCGTTCACCGCGACGCTCGACGTCCTGCAGCGCGTGCGCGCCAGCGCGACGCTGCGCGCCAGCCGCAGGTTCGTCCCCAGCGGCGGCAAGGTCACCTTCCGCGGGCGGCTGCGCGGCGGCTACGTCCCGCCGCGCGGCAAGCTCGTCGAGCTGCAGGCCACCGACCGCGGGCGCTGGCGCACCTTCGCGCTCGTGCGCTCGGACCGCCACGGCGGCTTCCGCTATCGCTACCGCTTCGCGCGCGGAGGCCCGCGGACGTTCGCCTTCCGCGCCCGCGTGCGCTTCGAGCGCTCGTATCCGTACGTGCTCGGCTACAGCCGCCGGACGCGCGTCAGCGTGGGGTAGTAACCGCCGGGGTGGCGCCACACGCCCCCGGGCGCTACCCTTCCGCCGTCGACCAATAGTCGTAGCCGCCCACCGACACGGCGCCGCGCCACATACGCGGCAGCCGCGGGCGGGGTCCGTGAGCGTCGACCGCCCCGCAGACGGGTTCAGCTTCGCCCTGCGGAGGCATCATCTTGCTGTGCTATCTTGGACGGTCGCGCTCTCTCTGCTGAGCGCCCTCCGCCGCTTTGCCCGCTTTCGACCCCCCGAGGAGTCGCTGTCTTGCCCCGAGTTGACGCTCCCAGGACGCGCCGTAGCTTCGCGCGCCTGAACAAGGTCCTCGACGTCCCCAACCTCATCGATATCCAGCGCAAGTCGTTCGACTGGCTCGTCGACCCCGAGAACGGCGGTCTGCGCGAGACGATCGACGACATCTCGCCGATCGAGGACTACACGGGTCACCTCGCCGTGAACTTCGGCGAGTTCCACTTCGACGAGCCCGCCGCGTCGATCGACGAGTGTCGCGAGAAGGACCTCACCTACTCGCGCCCGCTGACCGTCACCGTCGCCTTCATCAACCACGAGACCGGCGAGATCCGCGAGCAGTCGGTCTTCATGGGCGACTTCCCGTGGATGACCGAGCGGGGCACGTTCATCATCAACGGCACCGAGCGCGTCGTCGTCACGCAGCTCGTGCGCTCGCCGGGCGCCTACCTGATGGAGCCCAAGGATCGCGAGAAGCAGGTCTTCACGGCCAACCTCATGCCGGCGCGCGGCTCGTGGCTCGAGCTCGAGATCGACAAGAAGGGCAAGGTCTTCGTCCGCATCGACCGCAAGCGCAAGCTGCCGGTCACCGTCCTGCTGCGCGCGATGACCTACAACCCCGAGACCGACGGCTCGGTCGAGGAGAGCGTCGAGGACACCGAGCGCCTCGACCAGGAGCTGGCCGACCTCTTCGACGGCTCGCTGTACCTGCGCAACACGATCGAGAGTGACCCCGACAACACGAAGACCAAGAAGGGCGCGCTCATCGAGCTGTTCAAGAAGCAGCGCCCGGGCGAGCCGCCCAGCGTCGACGCCGCGTACGCGCTGCTGCAGCAGCTCTTCTTCGATCCCAAGCGCTACGACCTCACGCGCGTGGGGCGCTACAAGCTCAACTCGCGCCTCGACCTCAACATCGACCTCGACACGCGCACCCTCACGCACGACGACATCCATGCGCTCGTGCGCGAGCTCGTGAGCCTGCCCAAGATCCTCGGGATCCCCGAGGACGGCGAGGTCGAGATCAAGGACTACGCGGCCGAGGCGATCCCGATGCCGCGCGAGCCGGTCGCCGAGCACCTCGACGAGTACGAGCACTTCGGCAACCGCCGCCTGCGTACGGTCGGCGAGCTCATCCAGGAGGCGTTCCGCATCGGCCTGTACCGGATGGAGCGTGTCGTCCGCGAGCGCCTGACCACCGAGGACGAGGACACGATCACTCCGCAGACGATCGTCAACATCCGCCCGGTCGTCGCGGCGCTGAAGGAGTTCTTCGGCTCCAGCCAGCTCAGCCAGTTCATGGACCAGACGAACTCGCTGTCCGGCCTGCGGCACCGCCGCCGCCTCAGCGCCCTCGGCGCCGGCGGCCTCACGCGCGAGCGCGCGCCGATCGAGGTGCGCGACGTGCACCCGACCCACTACGGCCGCATGTGCCCGATCGAGACGCCGGAGGGTCCGAACATCGGCCTCATCGGCTCGCTGTCGAGCTACGCGGAGGTCTCCGAGCACGGCTTCGTCACCACGCCCTACCGCCTGGTCGAGGACGGCCTCGTGACCGACAAGGTCATCCACCTGGACGCCACCCAGGAGGAGGAGCGCCTCATCGCGCAGGCCAACCACCCGATCGACGAGAAGACCGGCAAGCTCCGCGGCCCCGACGTGGTGTGCCGCACGCTGGCCGGCCAGTACATCACGGTCGCGCCCAAGGACGTCGACCTCATGGACGTCTCGCCCGAGCAGATCTGGTCGGTGACGACGGCGATGATCCCGTTCCTCGAGCACGACGACGCCAACCGCGCGCTCATGGGCTCGAACATGCAGGCCCAGGCGGTGCCGCTGCTGCGGACCGACGCGCCGATCATCGGCACCGGCATGGAGCGCCGCGCGGCGCTCGACAGCGGCGACGTCCTGCTGGCGAGGAACCCCGGCACCGTCAGCTACGTCGACGCCGATTCGATGACCGTCGAGACCAAGGACGGCGGCAAGGACGAGTACGAGCTGCAGAAGTTCATGCGCTCCAACCAGGGCACGCTCATCCACCACAAGCCGCGCGTGGCCACCGGCCAGACGGTGAAGGCGGGCGACGTCCTCGCCGACGGGTCGGCCACCGACGACGGCGAGATGGCGCTGGGCAAGAACCTGATGGTCGCCTTCATGTCCTGGGAGGGCTACAACTTCGAGGACGCGATCATCCTCAGCCGCCGCCTGGTCAAGGACGACGAGCTCACCTCGATCCACATCGAGGAGTACGAGATCGACGCCCGCACGACCAAGCTGGGCGACGAGGAGATCACGCGCGACATCCCGAACCGCTCGGAGGAGTCGCTGCGCAACCTCGACGACCGCGGCATCGTGCGCATCGGCGCCGAGGTCGGCTCCGGGGACCTGCTCGTCGGCAAGGTCACGCCGAAGGGCGAGACCGAGCTGACGGCCGAGGAGAAGCTGATCCGCGCGATCTTCAAGGAGAAGGCGCGCGAGGTCCGCGACACCTCGCTGAAGGTGCCCCACGGCGAGGGCGGCGTCGTCATCGACGTCAAGACCTTCTCGCGCGAGAGCGGCGACGACCTGCCGCCGGGCGTCAACGACCTGGTGCGCGTGTTCGTGGCCAAGAAGCGCAAGATCTCCGAGGGCGACAAGCTCGCGGGCCGCCACGGCAACAAGGGCGTCATCTCGAAGATCGTCGACGAGCAGGACATGCCGTTCCTGGAGGACGGCACGCCCGTCGACGTCATCCTCAACCCGCTCGGCGTGCCGAGCCGCATGAACGTCGGCCAGATCCTCGAGACCCACCTCGGGTGGGTCGCCGCGCAGGGCTGGTACGACGACGGCTCGGTCGCCTACAAGGACGCGCAGGGCAACGGCGAGAAGGTCTACGTGGCCACGCCGGTGTTCGACGGCGCGTCGGTCGAGGACGTCGACGACGCGCTCGTGGCGTGGCAGGACGGGCACAAGGGCCGCATCCGGATGGAGCTGGACAAGCGCCGCCCGGCCGGCCGCCGCGCCTCCGGCAAGTTCACCCTCTTCAACGGCCGCACCGGCGAGCCGTTCGAGGAGCAGGTGACCGTCGGCTACATGTACATCCTGAAGCTCCTGCACCTCGTGGACGACAAGATCCACGCTCGCTCGACCGGCCCCTACTCGCTCGTCACCCAGCAGCCGCTGGGCGGCAAGGCGCAGTTCGGCGGCCAGCGCTTCGGCGAGATGGAGGTGTGGGCGCTGGAGGCCTACGGCGCCGCGTACACGCTGCAGGAGATGCTCACGATCAAGTCCGACGACACCGTCGGGCGCGTGAAGGCCTACGAGGCGATCGTCAAGGGCGAGAACATCGCCGAGCCGTCGATCCCCGAGTCCTTCAAGGTCCTGCTCAAGGAGATGCAGTCGCTGGCGCTCGACGTCAACGTCGTCTCCGAGGAGGGCCAGCGCGCCGAGATGCGCGACGAGGACGACGATCTCCTGCGCGCCGCCGAGGAGCTGGGCATCGACCTGTCCGGCGTCCGCGCCGGCGGCGCCGACGCAGAGAGCGACGACGAGGCGACCGCCGAGGTCGACGAGGACGAGGACGAGGCCGGGGGCTCGGAGGACGCCGAGCCCGACGCCGAGCCCGAGGACGTCGACATCGACGCCGACGCCGAGATCGACATGGGGGACCTGGACATCCCCGAAGACGAGACGGAGGAGGCCGAGGCGTAGGCCGCGCGCTTACGCCCCGACCCCCAACGAAGAGACAAGGAACGCTTTGCTCGATATCAACAACTTCGATGCGATCGAGATCGGCCTCGCCTCCTCCAAGCAGATCCGTGCCTGGAGCTCCGGCGAGGTCACGAAGCCCGAGACCATCAACTACCGAACCCTGAAGCCCGAGAAGGACGGCCTCTTCTGCGAGCGCATCTTCGGTCCGACCAAGGACTGGGAGTGCTACTGCGGCAAGTACAAGCGCGTCCGCTACAAGGGCATCGTCTGCGAGCGCTGCGGCGTCGAGGTGACGCGGTCCAAGGTGCGCCGTGAGCGCATGGGCCACATCGACCTGGCCGCGCCGGTCTCGCACATCTGGTTCTTCAAGGGCGTCCCCAGCCGTATCGGCTACCTGCTCGACATGGCGCCCAAGGAGCTCGAGAAGATCCTGTACTTCGCGGCGTCGATCATCACCTGGGTCGACCAGGAGGCGCGCTGGCGCGACCTGCCGACGCTCGAGGGCGAGATGCAGTCCGAGCTCGACCGCCTGGCCGAGGAGGAGCGCGAGCGCGTCGACGAGCTGCGCAAGTCGCTCGAGGCCCGCGTCGAGTTCCTGCAGTCCGGCACGCAGTCGGGCTTCGGCGACGAGGACCACCTGTGGGCCGAGTCGCTCGACGTCAACGTCAAGAAGCTCTCCGACGAGGAGCGCGAGAAGCTCGTCAAGGACGTGCAGCGCTCGTTCAACGCCGACATCGACGACACCGAGGCCTACTACGAGGACGCCCGCCAGCGCCTGAAGGACGTCTGGAAGCTCTTCGCCAACAAGGAGGAGCCGTCCGAGGACCCGCCCGCCGAGGGCGAGGACTGGCCGCTGTCCGCCTACACGGAGAAGCCGATCGACAAGGACGAGTTCCGTCCCAAGCTGATCATCCCCGACGAGACCTTCTTCCGTGAGCTCAAGCACCGCTTCGGCTCGCCGTTCGGCTTCGGCGAGTACTTCGGCGGCGGCATGGGCGCCGAGCACGTCCGCGAGCTGCTGCGCGAGAAGGAGGGCTGGGACCGCGCCAAGGAGGAGCGCGACGTCGACGCCGACCGCGCGGCGGGCGAGAACCTCGCCCCGTGGGACGCGGCGGGCATCTGCCTAGACCACGAGCGCGAGGACCTCGAGGACCAGGTCAAGAACGGCAAGGGCCAGAAGCAGGCCCGCGCGGTCAAGCGCCTGAAGGTGCTCAGCGCCTTCCTGCACTCGGACAACAAGCCCGAGATGATGGTCCTCGAGGCCGTGCCGGTCATCCCGCCGGAGCTGCGCCCGATGGTCCAGCTCGACGGTGGCCGCTTCGCGACCTCCGACCTCAACGACCTCTACCGCCGCGTCATCAACCGCAACAACCGGTTGAAGCGCCTGCTCGACCTCGGCGCGCCGGAGATCATCGTCAACAACGAGAAGCGCATGCTGCAGGAGGCCGTCGACGCGCTCTTCGACAACGGCCGCCGCGGCCGGCCCGTCACGGGCCCGGGCAACCGCCCGCTGAAGTCGCTGAGCGACATGCTCAAGGGCAAGCAGGGGCGCTTCCGCCAGAACCTGCTGGGCAAGCGCGTGGACTACTCGGGCCGCTCGGTCATCGTGTCTGGCCCGTCGCTGCGCCTGCACCAGTGCGGGCTGCCCAAGCTCATGGCGCTCGAGCTGTTCAAGCCGTTCATCATGGCTCAGCTCGTCGAGCGCAAGGAGGCGCAGAACATCAAGGCGGCCAAGAAGATGGTCGACTCGATGATCCCGCAGGTGTGGGACGTGCTCGAGCAGGTCATCCGCGAGCACCCGGTGCTGCTCAACCGCGCGCCGACGCTGCACCGCCTGGGCATCCAGGCGTTCGAGCCGGTGCTGGTGGAGGGCAAGGCCATCCAGGTCCACCCGCTGGTCTGCCACGCGTTCAACGCCGACTTCGACGGCGACCAGATGGCGGTCCACCTCCCGCTCTCGGCTGAGGCGCAGGCGGAGGCCCGCATCCTGATGCTGTCGTCGAACAACATCCTGTCCCCCGCGCACGGGGCGCCGCTGGCGACGCCGTCGCAGGACATGGTGCTGGGCGCCTACTACCTGACCTACGGCCCCGAGGCCGACGAGCTGGCCCAGATCGACCCGGCGACGCACACGCCCAAGGTGCACCGCTTCCGCACGGCCCAGGAGGCCGAGCTGAGCTACGAGCTCGGCGGCGTGAAGCTGCACGACGTGGCCGAGTACCGCCGCAGCTCCGAGCAGGGCGGGCACGTGCTCACCACGGTCGGGCGCATCATCTACAACGACCGCATCGAGCGCGCGCTGAAGGAGGCGCTCGGCGACGAGTTCGACCCGTCGTCGTACGACTACATCAACCAGTCGATGCGCAAGAAGGACACGGTCACGGTCATCGACGCGCTCGTGCAGCTGCACGGCGCCTCGATCGTCGCGCTCGTCCTCGACGCGTTCAAGGACCTCGGGTTCAAGTACGCGACGCAGGCCGGCATCACGATCTCCAAGAACGACGTGGTCATCCCACCCGACAAGGGCGAGATCCTGGCCAAGGTCGAGGCGGAGGTCGCCGAGATCCAGGACCAGTACGACATGGGCCTGATCACCCAGGAGGAGCGCCACGAGGCCGTCGTCGACCGCTGGACGGCGGCGACCGAGGAGGTGGCGAACGCGATGGAGAAGCACTTCGATCGCCTGAACCCCATCTTCATGATGGCCAACTCCGGGGCCCGCGGGACGATCAAGCAGATCCGCCAGCTGGCGGGCATGCGTGGCCTCATGGCCAACCCGAAGGGCGAGATCATCGAGCGGCCGATCCGGGCCAACTTCATGGAGGGCCTGACCGTCCTGGAGTACTTCATCTCCACGCACGGTGCCCGCAAGGGCCTGGCCGACACCGCCCTGCGCACCGCCGACTCGGGCTACCTGACCCGGCGTCTGGTCGACGTCGCGCAGGACGTGATCATCCGCGAGCCCGATTGCGGGACCAAGGAGTTCATCGAGCTCAAGGTCCGCGACGACCAGGGCGAGCCCAACGGCAACCTCGTCGGGCGCATCGCGGCCGGCGAGATCGCCACGAAGCGCAATCGCGTGATCGTCGAGAAGGGCGCGGAGATCGACCGGGCCGAGCTGGCCGACATCTACGAGTCGCTCGACGAGGACGCGTGGGTGCCGGTGCGCTCCGTCATGAAGTGCGAGGCCGTCACCGGCGTGTGCCAGGCCTGCTACGGGCGCTCGATGGCCTCCGGGCAGACCGCCCAGATCGGCGACGCGGTCGGCATCATCGCCGCGCAGTCGATCGGCGAGCCGGGCACGCAGCTGACCATGCGGACCTTCCACACCGGCGGCGTCGCCGGCGCGGACATCACGCACGGCCTGCCGCGTGTCGTGGAGCTCTTCGAGGCGCGCAAGCCCAAGGGCCTGGCGCAGATCACCGAGCACGACGGCGTCGTGTCGATCGAGGAGACCGACAAGGCGCTGACCGTCGTCATCACCGACGGCTCGGGCGAGGAGCACCGCCACACGTTCCCGCGGCGCACCCGCCTGTTCGTGTCCGAGGGCGAGAAGGTCGAGGCCGGGCGGCAGCTCAACGAGGGCTCGCTGTACCCGCACGACCTGCTCAAGCTCCGCGGCCGGACCGAGACCGAGCGCTACCTCGTCAAGGAGGTGCAGGAGGTCTACAAGTCCCAGGGCGTCGACATCAACGACAAGCACATCGAGCTGATCGTTCGCCAGATGCTCAAGAAGGTTCGCGTCGACCAGAAGGGCGACACGACCTACCTGCCGGGCCAGTTCGTCGACCGCTACGACTTCGCTCGGGAGAACCAGCGGATCAAGGACGACGGCGGCGAGACCGCGCAGTTCGAGGAGATCATCCTCGGCATCACGAAGGCCTCGCTGAACACGGACTCCTTCCTGTCGGCCGCGTCGTTCCAGGAGACCACCAAGGTCCTCACGGACGCCGCGCTCGAGGGCAAGAAGGACACCCTCAACGGCCTGAAGGAGAACGTGATCATCGGCAAGCTGATCCCGGCCGCCACCGGGCTGAAGCGCTACCGGCGGATCGAGATCGAGCCCGCCGAGCCGCTTCCCCGCGCGATGGACGAGGTCGGCCTGCTGGACTCCGACGAGATCGCCGCCGAGCTCGGCCTCGGCGACGGCGACGGCCTGGGCGGCTTCGGCTCGGCCTTCGACGAGGACCTCGCCTCGCTCGAGGAGATCGGCGCCGGCGCCGGCGACACCGGGTTCGCGGACGAGCTCGCCGAGCTCGACGTGCCGGACTCGGAGGAGTCGTCGGACTCGTAGTCCGCGCCCGTCGCTCGTAGGTTTACCGAGGGCCCGCCAGCGTGCGGGCCCTCGGTCTGTCTGCGTCTTCGGGCCGCGGCGCTTGCGGCGGTCGGGTCCTGTCGTCGGACAACGCTCCTCATCCGCCGGCAAGCGGCGGCTGAGGCCGTGTCCGACGCCACCCGCCCGATCGGCGTCTTTGCTTCGCCGGGCGCGGTCGCCACGGCCTCCGCGGCTTTACTGCCTTTCGGCCGCAGCTCCTGCGCCGGGCTCACGCGTCCGTGCTCTGCGCTGCCGTGTGGCGCCCCCGTGGCCTGACTCCGCCTTGGCGAGCCAACGGTGCGCTGGTGTTCTCCACGTCGCAGCGACGAATGCATCGCGCGCGAAGCGACAGCATTCGGGGGCGCTCGTCTGGCGGCTAGTGCTCCTCCGGCAGACGCAACTGATCAAGGACTGATACTGCGTCAACGACGTTGCGTTGATCAGTTGGGTGCTTGGCCTTGGGGAACTTCGGCCCTGGGCCGTACTTGACTCCAGGCCCGCCGCGCGCGGTGCCCATCTTCTCCAGAAGTCCCCGGTCGCGCAGATCGTTTAGGAGGTTCCTCGCCGCATAGAGGTCTCGATCGAAGAGACGCTGGAGCGTCCGATTCGTGATGAATCCGTACTCCTGCACGTGCTCAATGACCTTCTCGTCGATCTGGTCGATCGTCCTGCGACGATACGTGACCGCGCGGGCGAGCGCTGCCAATGGCTCGTTCCGCAACCGATAGGCCGGGAATGGCTTTCGTAGCGTCCGGCGCGTGGGCTCAAGGAGGCCGGTGTCGTCGGAGGACATCCGTGTCAGGACCTCCTGTGCTTCGGTCGGCGTCCTCTGAATCGCTTGCGCCAAGCGCACGGCCTCTACTGTCGAGGCCGTCCGGAGCATTGCGAGCGTGATCAGCACCTCGACGTCGCCGCTCAGAGAGTCGGCCAGATCACGGACGAATCGCACGAATGCGTCGTTCCCAATGCCGCCCGGGAGGGTCGCGCGAACACTGAGCCCGTCATCGATGATGCCTGGCGGCTCCTTGCCCAACTGGAGCATCTCACGGTATACGCGATCGATGCCCTGCCCGGTGCGCTCTGCCAATCGCAGCAGGGCGACCGCTTCGCCCAGCGCACGGTGCCGTGGAGTGGAGGGATGGGTCAGGATGTTCTCCGGCGTAATGCCGGCGACCAGACCTCCAGGACTCTGCACGGTGAGCCGCTCGGGAGCGTGCTCGATGTCAACGGTTCCTGTTGTTGGCAGGTCTCGGTGAACCAATGCGTTGACCACGACCTCGCGCACCGCGTTGAGCGGGTAGTCGGTCAAGGAGAGCTGGATGCCACCGGCGAGATTCAGCGGGCGCGTTTCAACCCTCGCCTCGACAAGCTCGAGCAGCGTCTCGACAGCGGCTGGGATCGCGCGGTTCCCACGGGCGGAGTGCGTCGCCTCGCTGCCGGGCGAGGGGCGGTACTGGTACGAGTAGCCGTGGGACGGGATGACACGGCGCAGGAGCTCCTCTCCTCCGAAAAGCAAAACCGCGGCGTTGGTGACTGCGCCGCGGGGAGTAACGAGCCGCATCGCCTCGAGAAGCGCTCGGTCTCGAAGACTGGCAAGCTCTTCTCGGCCCGATCTCGTCAGCAGCCGTCGGACCCGCTCAAACTCGGCTTGCGACAGGTCCTCGATTGCGACGGGCGCCTCTTCGGCTGACCAATCGATCTGCCCTCGGGCGCGCCTAACCTCGACTTGCTGCTCGGGCGGGAATGGAAGGCATTCCGTCCCAAGGCGACGGGTCGCGAGCCCCTTCGCGTTCGCGTAGAGCTCGATGCCTTCGATGACCGAGATGATGACCAGCCGCACGCCATCCTCGAGATGCTCCCTTGCAGAGACGGTCAGGTTTGGCCGCGTCCGCTCGAAGATGCCTTTTCGGATGGCGTCCAAGGACAATGCGGGCTCGACGCCGACGAGCGCTTCGGCGCGTGTCGTGGCCTTGTCATCGACGCCAAGAACAACCGTGCCTCCATGCGCGTTCGCGAAGCAGACGGCCGCGTCAGAGAGCAGCTCCAGCGTGTGTCGGAGATCGCGGCCAGCGCTCTTGAACTCCAGGTCTTGCGACTCGAATGACGCGGCAGGCCCTGCGGACCCAACGAGGCGAAGCGCGTCATCGAGAGGGGACATCTTCGAGAGTCTAACTGATGCCCCTGACGCCAAGCACGATCTATCAGTTGGGTGTCAGTTTGACGGTTTGGCGCGCTGTCGCCTGGTTCCGATCGAGCCTACGGGCTGATTGCAATCAACCCGGCCTGGTCCGCGACGCGGCCAGTCTCTCGTCGCGATGGATCTCGGTGAGCGGAGGCGCACTCGTCGTACGGCAGGGCCGCGACAGTTCGCAGAGTCGACTGACAGACCTCATCGACGGCAGCTGACATTCACAGTCGTGGGGCACTGCTGCCGCCCCTGCTGGCGGTCACGAGACAACGACCGGCGGGTGAACGCACGCGGACAACAGGCGTGCACTCGCCTCACGTACCGGCATGCCCGTGGGCAGCGCGC
>CAVXTB010000003.1:0-1493376 GCA_963764585.1 uncultured Actinomycetes bacterium | reverse complement strand
CGAGGTCGTCGTGCAGGGCGAAGATGGCCTCCTCTATCTGCTCACCGAACACGACGACGGCCAGATCTACGCCGTCCCGGTCGAACCCAACGCCCCGCCGGCCGCACCCGCCGACCCCAACGAGGCCCTGTTCAACAGCTTCCTGTCCATGCGCGGCTATGACGATCCCGACACCGCGCCCGACAGCGCAATGGAGGCCGCGGCCGACGAGATGGTCGCCTGGGCGGCGAAGGCTGAGCAAGCCCTCACCCCCGCCGAGCCCACGAGCCTTGACCTCATCAACGACATGATGGACGAGCGAGGTTTCAGCTCGGCCGATGCTGAGGATCTCGTGCCGCTGCTCGACCGCTCGATTGAGGCGATCGAGGCCGGCACGATGCCGCTCGCGACGCCTTCAACCTGGCCGGTGACGCGCTCGTGGGTTGGAGAGCGAAAATGGCCGAGAAGGCGAAGGCCAACAGCTACAGACGGCCGTCCGCCGATCCCAGGGCATGGGAGGACGGCCTTGGCGACGCGCTCAGCGATTGGGCCACCGAATCGAAGGCCGCGCGGGCAGCCGACACGCCGTCTCAGCCGGGCAGCACCGCTGCCGGCAACCAAAATCTCGGCCGCTCGCAGAGGGCAATCGGCGATGAGCTCGCCAGCGCAGCGCGTGACCTACAGACCCAGGTTGCGGCCGACCACGCCTCTGACGCCATCGCCGAACAAGAGGCCATTGCCCGCGGGAACCACGATTACGTTGCCCCCGCCACCCCTTCCCGTACTGACGCGTCGCAAGATCCGGACCTGCTCGCCGGATCTCGCGCGCCCACGGGAACGACGACGCTCTGCCCATCGGGGGTAATCAGCGTCGTCCGGGCCATCGCCCGCAGGTACCGGCTCTTCCCTGCCGGCGATGGCCCCCAGCTTGGCCGCTGGTCGGCCATGGGAACCGCCGCGACCCTCCTCGACGCGGCGGTTCCTCGATCTTGAGGATCGCGTGACGTCCGCGGCGCGTGTCTGTGCGCTGGACGGCTGCGGGGCTGACCTTGACGCGCTTGGCCTCAAGGAAGAGGCGATCTACTGCAGCCGCGGACACAAAGCAGCGGCCAAGAACCGCCGCCAGCGCGCGGCGCAGAAGCTCGCTCGTCGCGAAGCCTCCGTGGTGCCGCCCATGGTCGAGGCACCGACGCGACGATCGATCGACCCTGACCAAGGCCCGATCTACGAGGACGTCGGCCAGATGATCTTGGACGCCGCGCGCATGGACCGTCAAGCGACTGCCGACGCTCGACGCAGGCGCTATGAGGACGAGCGTGCAGCGCGCGAGGCCGGCGACTTCCACGCGCGGGCACTAAAGGCGCTTGAGCACGCCGAGCGCGCAGTCGGGGTCATCGTTTGAGTCCGACGCTCGGTCTCGCCGTCGTTGGCCCAAACGAGCGCGACAACCTGCCGCGTCCGCTGCCCGTAGGGGCTTCCAACCAGATCGGCCTACGGGCCACGTCCTCAGACGCCAAGGCGACGGTCGAGGCCGCCGCGTCCGTTGCGGAGACCGGATCGCTCGATGCTGTCTTTGCGATTCGGGCTGTGGCTGACGACCGCGTCCTTGACGAGCAACGTGAAGCTCCCGCCGCCGCGCGTGACAGTCGAGTGCGCAGACGCGCGCGTTCGCCAGCTCCAGTGGGATCTGACTGAGGTCGCGGGGTTGTCGCCTCGAAGGCGATGACGACGGTGGTTCGTGCGACGGATCGTCTAGCCGCGGCCGCCTCACGCTTGGAGCAGGTAGTTGCGTACGCAACGCCAGTCTCTGCCCGCTGGCGTCGTCAGCCTTGCGACGGGCGGGCGTCGCACACACCGCATCGGCGCAGACGATGAACTGCGCTTTGGCAAACCGCCCGCATCTCGGTCGTCCGCAGCGCCCAGACGCATGGGAGGCAGCCTCGCGCCCTTCCCGCGGATCGAGTTGTGGTCACAGGCGGATGCGAAAGTGAGTCGTCGCGTTGGTCGCCCGGTCGATCGGCGCGGGCCGGCGCGCACGGACACGGGCGATTGCCTCGGAGCCGTGGCTCAGTCGGCGCGGAGTTCGTAGTTCAGCACGACGGCGCCGCCGGTGGCGTAGTTCGGGACGTCCGCGCGCACTGCCTGACCCTCGGGGGATGCGCGCGCTGCACTCAGGGCCGCCGCATCGTCGAAGTCCGCCTCGAACACGCAGTAATACGGCGACTCGCTCTCGCCGGCGGCGACGTCGAAGCTGTAGCGGTAGCCGCGCAGGCCGGGGAGCTTCGCCGCCAATGGCAGGTGCGTGTCCTCGTAGTAGCTTCGGAAATGCTCCGGGTCCGACGGCGGGGGATAGAGAACGAGGAGCCTGTGCATGGCGCGAACTGTAACCGCCCCCCAAACAGCCGTTGCGCGTTCGAGCCATGCGTTCGCGGCGAACTGAACCAGCCCCGCGCTGTGCGGCCGAATCACATACGAACACGAGCGATCGTCGGCCTGTCGCAGCGAGGCAAGAGCAGTACCGCCAAGCGCCATCGCTCCCGCTGCTGGGTTGGACGAATAGGAGCGGCCGGCAGACGCCGCCTCGCCATAGATAGGAGCGCTGCGGGCGTCCGAAGACCGCGACTGCTCCTGTCGCTCCGCCTAGGTACAGTCAGCGCATGCCGCCGTTGCGCGTGGAAGAGATCCGCACCCTTCAGGACTACACGGAGTTGGTCGCCGACCTGATGGCTGGGGACACGCAGCTCTGGTACCGCGGGGTGGGCAAGGCTAGTTATCAACTCAAACCGAGCCTCTATCGGCATCCGACGATTACCGAAACCGCTCAGCTCCTAGCTCTAGAACGCAAGCTGCTGCAGCGGTTCCGGGAGCGGAGCATTCCGTACGAGGAGCGGCCATTCCTTCGGGATGAGGTGTGGGAGTACCTCTTCCTCATGCAGCACTACGGAGTTCCTACGCGATTGTTGGATTGGACGGAGAACCCGTATATCGGGTTGTATTTCGCTGTTACCGCGGCCGAAATCGATCCGGCGACACTACAGGCGACTGAAGCGGCATGTATCTGGGTTCTGAACCCTGGACCTTGGAACTCCACGTCACTCGCGGACATCTCCTTCCCACCCGAGATACTGAGCGTTCCCGATCAGGCGCTGGAATCCTTCGAGTCGCGTGGAGACATGACGTACATGCGCAACTCGCCTGTTGCTCTGTACGGTCTACACAATAGCGCGAGAATTGTCGCTCAACGGGGGGTATTTACTATCTTTGGCCAGGCGACCGATGGCTTTGATGACATATACACAACTGGCGCGTACGCGCCTGACACCCTCGTCAAGGCAAGTGTGCCCCAAGACGCGGTCCATGACCTCATGAAGGCGCTATTTGCGATCGGGATCACTGACTCAGTTGTCTATCCCGACCTCGCAGGCCTAGCTCTTGACGTGAAGCGCCATTTCGGGTTCCGCGTCTGATGTTTACTGTTCGCCAATTCGAGGCTCGGACACTTAGCTGGTGGTCTGAGCAGCGCGAGGTCATCGATTTCGATCCGCCATACCAGAGGCGTGGAGGTCTGTGGAGCCCGAGCGACAAGGCGTTTCTTATCGACTCGGTGCTCAACGAGTTCGATATTCCGAAAATGTATATCGCCGACTTTACCTTTGGTCCAGCACCGTTCAATGAGAAGAACACGCGGTACGCCGTCATTGACGGGAAGCAGCGCTTCGAATCCATATTCGACTTTTTCGACGGTCAGCTCGTACTAGCCCGAGACTTCGCCTATGTGCGCGATCCTTCGTTGCGCCTGGGCGGGCTTAGCTACCGCGACTTGCGCGCCAACTACCCAAGGGTCGCCAGCCAGTTCGACAATTTCAATCTGACGGTCATGAGCGTCATCACGGACGAAGAAGGCAAGATCAACGAGCTCTTCGTCCGATTGAACCGCAACAAGACGCTCACCGGCCCCGAGATCCGAAATGCGATGGAAGGTCTCGTGCCCGAGCTCTTCCGACGTCTGGCCGCACACCCCGTGCTGACCGAATGCGTGAGTTTTCGGACGCACCGCGGTCAAGACCTCGACGCCGCGGCGAAGAGCCTAGTGTTGGAGTTTCGCGGACGCATCGTAGACACAAAGCGAGTGACGCTTGATCGTTTCGTTGACGAAGGCCGGCAGGCCGACGCAGGTCTAGAAGACTTCGAACGCGCCGCCGCGCGGGTGGAATCGGTGTTTGACATGATGGCAACGGTCTTCGTGCCGCGGGATCCGCTGTTGGCGACACAAGGCTCGTTTCCTGTCTACTACTGGCTTGTGCGTGCCACTAAGAGTAACTATCGCCATGAGATTCGACCGTTCTTGATTGAGTTCGAGGACGCACGGCGCCGGAACCGAGATCTCGTGACGGATCCTGAGCGCGCGACGGAAGCTGACCCGGAGCTCACAGAGTACGATCGCCTGAGTCGGAGCATCAACGATCAAGGCAGTCTTGAGGGTAGATTCGACATTTTGAACCGACGGTTTCAAGCTTACGAGCTGCCGGAGGATGCGGGCTAACCAGAGAACGACCTGTGCGAAACTCGGCGAGCCGTCCAAGTGCATTTGGCGTCGCCCCTCGGCTAGATCGGTCTGAAGCACGCACCTCTCCGCTGGAAGACGCGCGTTGCATGGCGCACCGTCGTGGAGCAGTGCTGCTTCGAGGCAGAAGCGGCAGCTTGAAGTGGGCGGCACTGTCGTCGGGCTGGCCCGGCGGCGAAGTTAGGTTCCCTGCCGTGAAGGTGACCACCGTGCGACTGCCGGACGAGGTCGCCGATGCGCTCGACGCTGAGGCCCGCCGCGTGGGAACCAGCCGTCTGAGCTGCTGCGTCGCGGCGGCGCGCTCTAATCTAGCGGTGGTCGCAGCGGCCAGCGCCACCGACGTGGCGAAGATCTAGGAAAGCTCCTGCGGCGATCCTCGCGCAGCTCGACCGCTAGCGGCCTTATGCGAGCCGTCGTGCCACCCCCGCTCGCGCGGCGTTCTCGGTCAGGTGCACGCAGCGCGGGCAGACAACTTCAGCGCCCACTGACTCGGTGACCACGAGCGTCCACGCGTCGCGGGCCGGATCATCGGCCGGCGGCACGCTGGCCCCGCACCGGTCGCACCATCGTGCGGGCGCGCCGAGTCGGTAGTCGACCGTCGCCACGTCCGATCCCGTGCCGCAGCCGGGGCAGACGATGCGAAACGGGAACGCCTGACCGGGCGCGTCGGTCCATCTCTCTCGCTTGGACCAATCTCCGCATTGGGGACATCGCGCGTCGGGCATGCCTCGACCGTACGTCCCGGCGCGGCGGTTGACCATCGGCCGATCGGCCGGCGTCGCAGACGATCCGGCATCGACCGATCGGCCGATCGGCGGCGCGGATAGGCCCCGACTGCTGCCCGATCCTCGGAAATTCCAAGAACGACGCCGCGCCGGGGCAGCACGCGAGCAGGGCGTCTTGGTGAAGAAGTGGCCGAGGCCGCCGCGTCACGTGGCTAAGCGATTCGCGGCGACCTCGTAGTGCCTAGGGCGGCCCTGTTGTGGCCGCCCTAGCTATGCCGCCTCCGACTGGTCGGAAGTCCTGCTCGGGAGCTGGCGCTGCTCCTGGGGATCGTCCTGGAGCATGCGGAGGAACCCGCTCAGGCGGTTGACGTCATCACTGGTCAGACGCGGCGGCATCCGGAGGACGACCATGCGACCGTCCTTGAGGATGAACGGGTAGTCGATGAGCCCGTTGGTGTCCGTCGACGCACTGTGGGCCGCTGGCACGGTCGGCTCTGGCGTCGCGGCCTGGTTCTTGGCCGCGTCGTCCTTAGGCATGCGCTTCCCTCCCTGACGGAAGGTCGGCGGGCGGCCCGTGGACAGGTAGTGCTCGTGCGCCTCGATCGCGTTCTGCACCCGGCGCTTGTACGCCGTGATGCTCTCCGACTTGTACATGCCGCCCGCCAGGGTCTGGAAGCGCTGCATGTACTCGTCGATGTCGATGGAGGACAAGTCGAGCGAGACAAACCGCTCACCCTCGACCGCCTCGAACACCTTCTGGATCGCGGTCCGCCATGGACTGATCTGGGCGGAGCTCGCATACCCCTTCGTCATCAGGTACTCGCAGTAGGCGAGCAAGCCTCCGACGGTCCTGCGCTGCAACTCAGCCACATCGGCTGTCATGGCAAATGCCTCCCTAGGCATCAGTCCGGCCGGTATTGACCGGGTGCCGCACCATAGGCACTCGATCGGACGACACGATCGTGATCCAGACCCGATGCGGTCCCGATGTACGGCCGACGGCCCTGTGCTCGGTGCGGACCGCGAAATGCCTAGCAGTACCGGGCGTGGCCGCAGGATCGCAACCGTCGCTGCGTGATCCGTCCGCGTACCCATCTGCCCCGAGCCTCATCCGAGCGTTCGCATGGCCGTACGGGGAGAGATGCATCCAGCCTGCCGACAGCACGACAAACGTTAGGAACGCCGACGAACACGCGCCTCTGCCCCGCCCCGCGGACCGTCCATCCGCCAGCACGTTCGCGAACGGCGGCATCCGGGACGCAATGCGGACGGATGTCGAGCCTCCGTCCGGTCGTTCTCACGGAACCGCCGCGATCACGAACTCGCCCATCGGCCCGGTCCGCCCAGCGGCGTTTGGTCACGCCAATTGGTCACACGCCACGCGCCAAAGGCCCCGTTTCCGGGGCCTTTGTGGTATGCACCATCGGACGGGCCGAATGCGGCGGCCGCCAGCGCCGCCTCATGGCCACGCGGCGCGTAGTCGGCGTATCGCTGAGTCGTGGCTGCCCCATCCACTACTGTGCGCTGGATCGGCCGACTGCTCGTCGAGACACCACCCCCTGACGGTCAAGGAGGCCTGGTGGGTCATCGCCATGGTCGAGCACCTCCCCCGATGCCAGGAATCGCTGCACCGATTCGCCCAGCGCCGGTAGGCCCGCCGATTGATACCCCATTGGTAGCGCGGGACCGCCCTGGAAAGACGAAACCCCCGCTGTCGCGAGGGTCTCGGAGGTGGGCGATACTGGGCTCGAACCAGTGACCTCCGCCTTGTCGAGGCGGCGCTCTCCCAGCTGAGCTAATCGCCCTGGGAGGCGGACAGTGTAGCGACGGGCCTGATGGCGCGGTGGGCCGGTCAGGGCGTGGCAGCGCTCGTTTCGCGCAGGGCGTCGGCCGCTCGTTGCAGGGAGCGGATGGCCGGGTCGAGGTCCTTCGTGGTGCGGTCCAGGCGGCGCACGGAGCGCGAGGCGTCGTCGGCGACGCGGTCGGCCTTGTCGACGACGCGGTCGAGGTGGCGGCTGGTGCCGATCGCCAGCCACGCCAGGATCGCGACCGAGATCGCGGCGACCGTGATGGACATGAGGGTGATCACGACGAGGGGACGGGGAGCTGCCATCCACGCGAGGCTACCCGTCCAGGCTGAGCGCCTACTTGGGACGGACGGGAACCGGCACCGGCGCCGCCGGCGGCACCGCGAAGACCGCGCTCGGCGCGCAGCCGCTGAGGAATATCGGTGGCGGCAGCGGCGACCGTCGCCCCTTCGTCGGCTTGGGCCGCACGAGCACGGGGCGCGGCGCGAGCACGGCGCAGGGCGCGCCGAACGAGCCGACCGAGACGCGCGGCTGCCTGGCGGCGAGGACGGACGCCATCTCGCAGACGCGCTTCGGCGGCGCGGGCGTCGCGAGGACGGGCTGCACGTGCGGCGTGCCGTCGCCCCCGGTCCATACGACGTAGCGCTGCTGCGGCGCGCGCGGGTGCGCGACGACGAACTCGTAGGCGTTGTCCTTGACGTCGGCGCGCACGGCGGTCCCGTCGGGGGCGGTCAGGAAGACGGCGGCGACACCGTTGGGCACGATCCCTGACACGCTCAGCAGGTCGTCGTTCTCGCCTGCACACTGACCGACCGACACCGGCGCGCGGCCGCGGACGAGGTCGTCGAGCGCTCCCCCGCCCCCTTCGGCCGCGTCGCCGACCGCCACCACGACGACGCCCTCGCGTGCCGCGCGCTTGGCGGCCGGGCGGCAGAGGAACGGCAGGCCCGAGCCGACGTCGGGGACCGGGACGATCCACGCGCGCCCGCCGCTCGGCGTCTGGCGCAGCAGCCGCGCCGACTCGGGCGCCACGGGCTGCAGGTGGAACCGCTGCAGCGCCTTGAGGGCCTCCGCGGACAGCGCGTCCTCCGGCCGGCGCTCGCGGCGCAGGATCGCGAACGCGTCGAGCAGCGCTTGCGACGGCGGCGCGCTGCTCGGCTGCGACTTGTCCCGCACGGCGCACGGGAACTTCGACGAAAGCAGGCGCTGCGGTCGCGCGACCGCGACGGCGGCAGGCGGGCGCGCGACGACGCGCGGCGCCGGCCGGCGGTCGGAGTCGTCGGCGCGCGCGGCGATCGTCCCGGCGGCGAGCGCGACGAGGACGAGCGCGGCGAGGTGGCGCAGGCGCGTACGGCTCATGGCCTTCCCTTCTTCGTTGGTACGGCGCAGCGCCCCTCGCGGCACACGAGCAGCACCGCGCCGGCGTCGTCGCGGACGGTGACGAGGGGCACGTCGCGCGAGCCGTCGAGCACCGCGACGAACACGCGCATGCCTGCCGGCAGGCCGCCCTTGGCGACGGCGTCCGGGTCGGCGGGCTCGGCGGCGACGGTCGCGCGCGCCCCGGTGGCGCTGACGTCCACCGTTCGCGCGCGGGCGGGCAGGGCGCCGAATGCCCAGGTGCGGCCCGACACCGGATCGAAGTAGGTCTGAACCAGGCGCCGGGCGAGCGCGCGCGGGCTCACGCCGGCGCCCGGCAGCCGGGTGGCGACGTCGCAGCGCGCCCCTCCCCCGCCGCCCGGAACCGTGAGGAAGACGCCGACCGCGCGCACGTCGCCGTAGTCGCAGGCCGAGGCGGTCAGCGTCCACGCCACGCCGCCGGTGTCGCCGCGCGCGACGTAGACCTGCGCGCCCGCCCGCTGGGGGGCGACCGAGCCGGGCGGGCGCAGGGCCTCGGGCAGGGGCGGCGGATCGGGGGCCCAGATCGCGTCGCGCGTCGCCAGCGCCGTCGGGACGAGCGCGAGCGCCGCGAGCGCGAGCACGAGCCCGCGCCGCCAGTGGCGCGGCAGCAGCGAGCGGCGCCGCGGCCGCGCCCAGGCGCTGCGCAGATCGTGGCCGAGCTCGGCGAGGATCGCGTCGGGTTCGCGCCCGCTCACGCCGCTCCCTCCGCGCCGCCGGGCTCGTGGCGATCGAGGGCCACCGCCAGCGCCCGCAGGCCGCGCGAGACGCGCGCCCGCGCCGCCTGCTCGGAGATCCCCAGGCGCGTGGCGATCGCGGGGTAGCCGAGCTCGTCGACGACCCGCAGGCGCACGGCCTCGCGCTGCTCGGCCCCGAGGTCGGCCAGCGCGGCCGTCACCGCGGTGCGCAGCTCGCCGAGCGCGGCGAGCTCCTCGATGCGGGCCTGCTCGTCGGCGGCGAGGACCGGCGGCTCGACGCCGACGCGGCGCAGCGCCCGGCGCTCGGCGCGCCCCCGGCGCAGCGCCTCGTGCAGCACGTTGCGCCCGATGCCGAACACCCAGGCGGCGAGCGCGTCGTGGTCGGCTGGGTCGGCCGCGAAGCTCCGGCGCTGCTCGAACGCGCGCGCGTAGGTCTCGGCCACGAGGTCGACCGCGAGCTGGGCGTCGTAGGTGCGCCGCGTGAAGAAGACCAGCAGCCGCCGCCCGTCGCGCTCGTAGGCGGCGGCGAGGCGATCGGCATCGAGGCGCTGGCGAGCCATCCAACGCGATCTTGTCGCGAGCCGCCGATGCTGTGACGCCCGCTACGCTTGGCAGCGCTCTCGGCGACGTGGCGGAGTGGTTACGCAGCGGCCTGCAAAGCCGTTTACACCGGTTCGATTCCGGTCGTCGCCTTGCGGTTCGACTGCTCCACGCGCGGGACGCGACTTGGGCGCAAACCGCTCCAGATCGCTGACTGGTCCGACGCCGCCTGTAGCTTGCAACCGCGTGAGGACTCGGATAGCGAGGGTGCTGAACACGCTGCGGGATTGTCCGATGCCCGTGCTGCCGTGCCCAACAGATGGCCTCCGGGCATCACCGAGCTCGCGCTGCCACCCAACAGCTTCGTCGCCGTGCTCGGCACCGGCGAGATCGTCTATCGCACGCTTCGAATTGGGCGAACTGAGCCCGACCGCCCGGACTTCGAATCGAACCGCGAACGCGGCAAGCCGCGGGCGCCGGACGAGGACTATGCGGATTACCAAGGGTTGTCCGCGTACGAGAAGGTCGCTCAAGCGTTCGCGGCTGCGGTCCGTTTCCCGAAGGTGGTGGTCGGCGTGCGGCTGGATCCCGGGATGGGTTCGTGGTCGCGCGCACGTACGAGCAGGAGGTCGAGGGGCACCTGACCGTGTGGGGCGATCCAGACGACTTGCTGGAGCGCGTCGAGGGCAGATTCGAGCAGAGCGAACCTGGCTAAACTCGCGAGGAGGAACCGACATGGACGTGATCTACGCGATGGTCTACGAGGACACTGGCGACGTGGTTGGCACGTATCCGTCGCGAGTGCTCGCTGAAGACAGTCTCGCGGAGTTCATCGCGAAGCATCCACACGTTCAGGACGAGGTCGGGCTCCGGCCGTACGCGCAGGGTCGCCCGGCGGGCGACTACGAATCTGCGCTCGACGTCCTCGGTGACCGCTTGGCGCAGCAGCATCTGGCGTAGGCACGGCAGCGATTCGCGAGAGATGAACCAACACGCGCTCCTGCGCGACCTCTACGACGCGTTCAACCGCCGCGACGTCGACGCCGTGCTCGCGGCGATGCATCCGGACGTCGACTGGCCCAACGCGTTCGAGGGCGGTCGCGTGCGCGGTCGCGAGGAGGTGCGGGCGTATTGGACGCGGCAGTTCGCGCAGATCGACCCGCACGTCGAGCCGGTCGGCTTCGAGGCCGCCGACGGCGGGCGCATCGCCGTGGCGGTCCACCAGATCGTGCGCGCGCTCGACGGGAGCCTGCTCGCCGATCGCGAGGTGACGCACGTCTACGCGCTGCGCGACGGGCTCGTCGTTCACATGGAGGTCATCGAGAGGCCGGAGTAGTCCGGCCCGCCTCGTCCTGCAGCCATGCCAGGACGTCGTCGCGGTCGAGCTCGAAGCCGAGCGCGGGCAGGTGAGCGACGAGCGCGTGGGTCATCTCTCGGCAGTGGCGCTCTGCCAGCGCGGATGAGCCGGTGGCGTCCTCGATCATCGCGCGGGCCAGCTCGCGAGCGCCGATGCCCGCGCGCCCCCAGGAGAAGCCGGCGAGCGGGACCTCGCCGCGGTAGGGCAGCGCGCGGCGCGCCCCGGCGTCCTCGATCCAGACGTGGAACCCCCACCAGTCGGCGACGCCGACGTACCGCAGGGTCTCTGAGCGATTGAGCGTCGTGGTCTCCGTCATGCCTTCACGCCACTGCATGATGCATAGGAGAACCTGAGGACTTCCGAAGAAGTGACGAAGGAGCGATGAACCGCTGTCGGCGTGCGGACGCTCTTGGGCGATCCTTACACGACCTTCAGCCGAGGCTCAGGCGCGCGCGGTGGGATCAGCGCCATGACGACGACCACGCCCGACCGTCGCGCCGCCGGACTGCACCCCACCGAGCCGCTCGAGGCTCCGGGCGCGCCGAGCCCTCGCGCCCTGCGCGACAGCATCGCCTTCGAGCGGCCGGCGCCCGGGCGCTACCTCGTCATCGAGGAGGGCAGCGTCGCGCGGCTGATCTCCCTGCGCCGGCCGATCATGCACATCGGGCGCGGCTTCGCGGTCGACCTGCGCCTCGAGGACCAGAGCGTCTCGCGCCGCCACGCGATCGTCGTCGAGCGCCTGGGCGAGACGCGCATCCTCGACGATCGCAGCGCCAACGGAACGTTCGTCAACGGCCGCCGCGTGGCCGAGGCCACCCTGCAGGACCGCGACGTGATCCGCATCGGGCGGGTCGTGCTCGTCTACGTCGACGTCGCTGGTTGAGCGGCAGCGCGCCGTCGCCGAGTGGCGGCGATAGAGCGGCGTTTGGCTTCCGGTGCACGGGGAAAGCTGCCTTTGCACAGGAATAGGGGGAAGACATGCTTCGTCGGCGTTGGTGGCTTGGGGTCGCTCTCGTCGGCACCTCGATCTCGTTCTCTGGGCTGGCGGCCAGCGCGGCCACCGTGCCGCTGCCGACGCCGCCCGCGCCGTCGTTGCCGCCCGCCCAGGTGCCGGTCCCGCCGGTGCCGAGCCCGCCGGTGCCGATCCCGCCCGTGACCGTGCCCGTGCCGACGACGCCACCCCTGCCACAGCCGCCGCCGGCACCGGTCACCACCCCGTCGGTCACGACGCCGCAGGTACACACGCCCGCGGGCACCGTCCCGTCGGCGTCCGTGCCGTCGTCGTCGTCGGCGGCGTCACAGGCCAAGGCCCTCGCGGCGGGCGGGAGTGCCGCCGCGGGGGCGGCCTCGAGCGCACCCACCCGTGGGACGACGAGCGGCGCCGGGGGGACGCCGCCCACGTCGACCTCGGGCGCCGCGGCCCGGTCCGTCGTCGCCACTCGCTCCTCCGGCGGCGCGCGACCGGGCCACGCGGCGTCCGCGCGCCGCCGCGAGCGCCAGAGCGCCGGCGAGCGCGTCCGCAAGCGCGACCGCGCGCTGCGTCGGGCCGTGCTGCGCCTGCAAGGCTGTCTCGGCCAGGTCCCGCGCTCCGAGGGCCGCGTGCTCCTGCTGCGCGCGGGAGTCGGCATCGGGCGGACGCGATCGCGGGCCGAGGTCGCGCACATCACCGGCCTTCGCCGCGCGCGCGTGGCGCGGCTCGAGCGCCGCGGGCTGCGACACCTGCGCGCCCTCGGCCGCGCGGGCGCGTGCGCGGAGTCGAAGGGGGCCCGGCAGACGACGATCGCCGCGCCACCGGCGAGCAGCCCGCCATCGGGCGGCGGGCCCGCGGGGCGCGGCGACGTCCTTGCCCAGCACCGGTCCGGCAGCGGCCACCGCAGCGGCCATTCGGGCGCAAGCTCCGAGCAGTCCGCGGTGCTGCCGATCGCTCGCCCCGAGAGCGGCCCCGGCGACGGGTCGCCGCTGGACCTGACCCTGATCGTCGTCCCGGTGGCCCTCGCCACCTTCGCGTTCGTGCTGTTCCGCGAGTTCCGGCGGCCGACCTAGCCGGCCTGCTCCCAGAACGACGTGCGCCGCATCGCGCCCGCCTTCGACAGCCCGAAGTGGATGTGGTTGCGGTGCGCGATCGTCGGGTCGACGTGCTTGCGGACCTCGCCGTGCTTGTTCACGCACGGCCTGTAGGCGATGAAGTCCTCCATCCCCGCGCCCCAGTACGAGCAGTCCCAGATGATCTCCTCGACGCCCATGCGCCGCGCGAGCGCGTGCGGCGTCCCGTTGCGATCCGGGGCGAGGAAGAGCTCGATGAGCCGCCGCGCCTCGTGGCGATCGGCCGGGTCGCCGACGTCGAGGTGCCAGTCGACGGCGCGACCCTCGGCGTGCAGCGAGGCCTCGTGCGGCCCCCACCGCTCGCAGCGGTAGGTGCCCCAGAACACGCCCCCGGCGTGGCGCTGCAGCCAGCCGACGAACGCGGTCATGCCGGCCTTGGGCTTGCGCGTGCAGTGCGTCGCCGGGTCGTAGACCTCGGGGTCGGGCTCGAGCTCGGCGAGGTGATCGGCGGGGTTGTGGGCGACGGGCAGCGGCGTGTGCCCGAGCCGGAACGCACCGGCCGGCGCGGCCGCGGCGAGCACCGCGACCACGACAGTCAGAAGAACGGAGAGACGTCGCATCCCCCTGCCTTCGGCAGCCGCGCCCGCCGCCTTGATGTCAGGCTGTCACCCCTGGCCGCTGCGAGACCGGACGCAGACGGCCATGGCGGCGAGTACCGCGATCGCGGTGAGCGGGACGGCGGCGGTGATGTGCTCGCGCAGGATCAGGGCGGACCAGGTGATGGCGAGCAGCGGCTGGAGGAGGTTGAGCTGGCCGATGCGTGCGATTCCTCCGGTCGCCAGCCCGCGATACCAGACGATCGAGCCCAGGAACATGCTCATGATTCCCGCCCACAGGAGCCCCGCCCATGCCCCAGGGTCGAGGTGCGCGAAGGGGCGGGTGGCGATCGAGATCGCCACGCCGATGACGGCGACGGGGGCGAGAAGGATCACCGACCAGCAGAGCGCTGCGAGGGCCCCGATCCGCCGGGCCAGGCGTCCGCCTTCGACATAGCCGACGGCGCAGCTGGCCACCGCGGCGAAGAGCCAGAGGTCCGCGGGCTGCAAGCTGCCGCCGCCCTGGCTGATCGCAAATGCGAGGACGGCGGCGAGTCCGCCGGCGCAACCGAGCCAGAAGCGCGCGGGCGGTCGTTCGTCCGTGCGGATTACCGAGAGTGCCGCGGTGGCGGCGGGGACGACGCCGATGACGACCGCGCCGTGGGCGGCCGGGACGTGCTCGACGGCCGTCGCGAGCAGCAGCGGAAAGCCGATCGCGAGGCCCAGGCCCATCAGCACGAGCGGCGGCAGGTCGGCGCGGCTGGGGCGAGCGGCGTCGCGTGTGAGGGTGAGCGCCGCGGTGGCGAGCAGGGCGGCGATGAGGATCCGCGCGAACGTGAGCGTCTCGGGGCCGAAGGCAGGCGCCGCGACGCGCGTCGCGGGTGCGGTGCCGCTGAAGCACAGCACGCCTGCCGCGCCCCACGCGACGCCGGCGGCGAGCCGGGTGGGCGGCTGTCCAACGGCGGCCTGGTGGCTCATCGGCCGTCGCCGCGCTCGTCGCGCTGCTGCCGGCGCCGGTGCTCGCGGACGTGTTCGCGATTGCCGCAGCGGTTCATGGCGCACCAGCGGCGCCGCCCGGGCCGCGACGTGTCGACGAACAGGAATGCGCAGTCGGGAGCGGCACATTCGCGCACGCGCGCGATGGACGGGCCCGTGAGCAGCTCGATCGCGTCGCGTGCGACGCGCGACAGCGCGGCCGCCACCGGTGCGTCGGCGGTCCACGCGGGCTCGCCAGCGGCCGTGACGGCGGGCACGGGATCGGGGTGCGCCGCGATCGCGTTGAGCGTCGCGACCGCCACCTCGGAGAGTGGGCGGCCCGCGATGCGGTCGTGCACGAGCGCGTAGATCGACTCGCGCAGCGCCCGCACGGCGTCCAGATCGGCGTCCTGCACCGTGGTTGGGGCCGGCCGCACGCCGGCCTGGCGCAGCCACCGAGCGAGATCGGCGGGCTCCTGCAGTTGCTCGACGGGGGACACGTGGCGCCACAGCAGCGTCGAGCAGAGGTCGAGGCTCAGCCGCCCCGCCCGGAAGCGAAACGCGTCGCCGTCCGCAGTACGAGGTGGCTGCTCGTCGCCCGACATCCGTAACTAGTATAACCGGTTACATGGCGTGCTGATCTCCACGCGTCGCCCGCCTGACGCACCGCCTCGAGCCCACGCCGGCCGCGGTGGCCGGGCTATACTGCCCGTCTCGCGCGGATGTAGCTCAGTTGGCTAGAGCGTCTGCTTGCCATGCAGAAGGTCGAGGGTTCGAGTCCCTTCATCCGCTCTCCGAAGGCCCCGTTGCGACGGGGCTTTCGCGGTTCGAAGGATGGCACGCCGACGCGACGTGTCCCAGTTTCTGTCCCAGTCGGGCCCGAGCCAGCGACCACGCCTGCGCGTCGGATGAGCGTCAGCGACCCGGGTCCGTCACACCCGGCGCGCGGGAGTCCCGCACCAGCGTGACGGCCCAAGGGTCGGGTGACGGTCCGCCGTTCTTACCCCTGCCTAGTCAAGGCCGCGCTCCGGTCGTCGCTCACTGGTGCTCCCATCGATCACGCTGCGACCAGCCAGCGGTGTGGTCAGTCGGACCGGCTTCTCGACCTTGATGCCGATGGCTGGGTGGGCGCCCTGCCATCGTGGCCCGCGCAGCGTGATGACGACTTCCCGCTCGGTCTCGGAGACGTCGCAGCGCAGCTCGCTGCCATCTGTGTAGTCCAGGAGCCAAACCGAGAGCTCCTGCTCGCCGGGACCGCGCGTCCACGAGTTCCAGGAGACGGCTTCGACGACGAACGCCGCGGGCGCCACGACATCGATCTCCACCTGTCGGCCGTAGCGCTCGCGGACGATGTCTCGGGCCTCGGCCGCATTCGGCGCGGCGACGTCGGCTTCCACGATTTCGCGATCGAAGTCGACGCCGGTTGAGAAGACCGTGATCCCGCACGCCTCGAGCTCGGAGTCCTGGGCCAGCCTGTCCGCAAGCTCCTTTAGCGGGCGCAGGTGCTCGGGCCGGCCCTCGGCAGCCCACCAGTCATAGCCCTCGCCTGCGGTCACCGCCGAGATGGTAAGGACGTTGCGGGAAGGGAGGCCGGTACGACGCTGATCGGGGGAGGGCCGATGCCACAGCCGAGCTGTGCGGCGCGGCAGCACACAACGCAGCTGACTCAGCGAGCCGAGCTGCCGCAGCGCAGCCAGTCAACCGCGAATGACCTCGCGTGCCGGCGAACAGGCCCCCGAGGTCATCGCTGTCTACGGCGCCCGCTCCCCTAGCCACTCCTCCAGCATTTCGCGGGTGAAGCGGATGTGGCGGCCGATGCGTAGACACGGCAGGCGGTTGGTCCTGACGGCTTCGTATATCCAGCTGGTGCGCACGGCTAGCAGCTCGGCGGCCCGTTCGGGCTTGAGCAGCGGGCTGTCGAGGCGCAGCGCCCGCGGCGCGACGCCCTCGTGGTCGGTCGTGGTCATCGTGCGTTCTCCGGGTGCAGCATGCGGGTGATGTGGGGTTGGGTGCGGCCGGGGCAGGCGACCAAGGCCCAGCCGGTGCGGAGCTGTTTGATCTCGTCGGGGTGGATGGCGAACTCGCGCCCGCGGGTGCGGGTGCCGGTGTCGCCGTGGGGGGTTCGGCCGTTGGGGCGGTGGTCGGTGCGCTGGGTGTGCACCCACGTGCCGCGGGTGCCAGCGATGGCGGCGATCTGCTCGGCGGAGTCGGGGACGACCTGGCGGTGCGCGATCAGGGTGGTGATGTTGCCCAGGACCTGGTCTGCGAGCGCGGGGTGCTCGGCGAGGGTGTAGGTCGGCGAGCTCTTGAGTGCCCAGCAGCAGGCTCATGCCAGCCGAGCGGCCGCGGCCGAACAGGCGCGCGATGCCGTCCGGTGCGACGGCTGAGAACTCGTCGACCAGGACCAGGGTCGGCCGCGGGTGTTGTTGTTGGTGGGCGGCGACGGTCAGGAGGTCCTGGACGATCGCGGCGGCGAGCATGGCCGACAGCAGTGGCCGGCGGTCGGCGTCCAGTTGGAAGTAGACGACGTCGCCGGCCCGGACCGAGCTGAGCAGGTCGATGCCCGACCCGCCCGCGTCGTGGGGTTGTAGCCACTGGGCGACGTCTGACTCGGCGAGGATCGCCAAACGGTCACGGGTGCCGGCGAGGCCGCGTTGCTGTTCGGGTGTGAGCGCGTCGAGGTAGTCGCGCAGGGCCTGTGCCTGGTGGTCGTCGTCGAGGGCGCGGCCGATCGCTTCGAGGCGCCGCGGGTCCATCACCTCGGTCAGGCTCGCCAAGGTGATCGGGTCGGCGGGCGGCTCTGAGGGTGCGGGTGGCGTGGCCGAGGTAGCGCTGCGCCTGGCGCTGGTAGTGGGGCTCGGTGTAGGTCTCCCCCGCCAGCGCCTTGTCCGCCAACTCCGCTGTCCGATCCCGTGGGCGAACGGGTTGTAGGCGTCGGGGCCCTCCGGCGTCCACGCCCGAAACTCGCGGCGGGTGCGGCGCGCGGCGCGATGCAGCTCGTCGCGCAACGTGCGGTCGCCCTTGGGGTCGACGACGACAGCCGCGTGCCCGGCCTCGATCAGCCGTCCGGCGATCCATGCCTGGGTGACCGTCTTGCCCGACCCGGTGGCACCGAGGACGAGGGTGTGCTGGCCGCTGCGCCCGCCGACGGGGATGTGGACTGCGCGACCACGGTGATCGCGACCCACGATCAGCCCACGGCGCGTCAGCACGCGTCCGCGACCGATCCGGCGTCGCGCGCGGCGCGAGCGCACGGCGCTCAGCGGGGTGCGCCGCCGCCTGGCGTTAGCGGCCATGTCGCCGCCAGCGCGCAGGTCCTCGTGGTGCCACTTGGCGCCGGTGACCGTGACCATCCCGGTCGCGAACGCGACCACGATCGCGGCGAAGCGATCGGCCAGCCACAGCGGCGCCGCCGCCAGGACGGTCGGCGCGGTCCAGCTCCAATGAAGCCCGCACACGCGCATCACCAACAGCACGACCAGACACACCACCGCGCACACCGCGATCGCGGCGGCGAGATGCAGCAGCACGCCAGCGGCGTGCTCAAGCGACGGCCCTTCGGACATCAGCGTCTCCCTTCAGCGTCTCTTGCAACGAATAGATCTCGATCACGTCGCGGGCGTGCACGCGCCCGACGGCGCGCGCGACCGCCCGCGCCGCGGCCGGCGAGGCGTAGTAACGGACCGACTCGATCAGCCGGCAGCGCGCCCACGCACGACAAAGCGCCTCAAGCCGCCGCGACCACTTCACCGCCAACTCGACCTCCACCGCCACCGGCAGGCGGCGGTCGTCCCGAGGCATCAGGACGAGGTCGGCGCGGCGCAGCCGCGGACGGCCGTCCGGCAACCGGCCAAGCTCGGCGCTCGCGACCGTCTGGCCGGCGTCGAGCTCGGCGACGCGCACGTCGCGCTCACTCCACACCACACAGTCCGGCTCGGCGCGCTCAAGCACCACGGCCAGCCGCGCGCACACCGCCCAATGCGTGGCCGTGGCGACGCTCACCCGGCACGGCTCAAAGCGCGCCAACCGCGCCCAGAGCAACCCCTCCCTGGTCGGCACATACAACGCCGGCTGACCGTGCAGCAGCCGCCGTGACTCAAGCAGCCCGGCCCCAACCAGCGCCCGTAGCCGCGCGTAGGCCTGGCTTCGCCCCATCCCCCAGCGCGCCATCACCTCCGCCGCGCCGATCGCGCCCAGCCGGCCGACCCACTCCACGATCGCTCGGTCGCGATCGGTCAACATCGCCAGCGGACACCGTTGGGACTTGACATCGCCCCGAAGCCAAGCAACGCGATGGGAGGCGCCTTCTGAGCCACCACCGAGACCGTGCAGATCCGGCACAGATAGCGCGCCGCCCGCGGCAGAGTCTGCGCAGTATCGGCGGGGGGTCCCGCCGAGGCCGCCACGCTGCCAGTGCTGCTTCTCGTCCGAGGCGCAAGTACACGGCTGGTCGCCTGTAGGCGTCGGGACTACTGCTTCCGTCGAGAAGGAGCAGTCCCGAGCTGGGCGCCTGCTGCTCGTCCGGAGCGGGCGCGCGTCGACGCGGCTTCGAGACGCTCGCTTCTCAAGGGAGCAGCGGCGCTACGTCAGATGCCCACGACTGCTGCGCTGCTCCGTGTCATCTAGGCGGTAGCCAGGGGAGCAGCGCGGCGAGCACCGCCGACTGCTGCCTTGTCCAAGGTGGGAGCCATCTTCGCTGATCGTGTCGGGCGACCGCCGCTCGTTCGCCCGGCTATCGGCGGTCTCGAGGCTGACGGTGAGCGTCCGCTGGCGGTGAATGAGCCGGAACTGACCGCGCTGGGCGGCCGCGCCGCCACCGGGTCACCGCACCCACACCTGGTCGAGCAGCGTGCCGATCAGTGGGTGAAACTGGACGTTGCCGGCGCGGCCGGAGGTGACCACGACCCAGCGCGGGTTGAGGAGGGGGACTACCGGCGAGCGGTCGGCGATGCCGCGCTCGATCCGCTGCCATGCCGCGCCAGCGGCGGGGCCGGCGGCCTGAGCGCGGTCGATCGCGGCGTCGATTCGGCGATCGCAGAAGTGCGAGAGGTTCGTGCTTGCCGGGTCGCCGGGCGTGTACGCCGCGCAGGAGACGAGCGGGCGCAGGTAGCCAGCGGGTTCGGCGGAGTCGGCGATCCAGCCCGTGAGGCCGATCTGCGGGCGGAGGCGCGGGTCGGCCGCGGCGGCGTAGATCTTGCCAACGTCGTCGAAGACGCGCAGGCGGCTGCGGAAGCCCAGGTCACGCAGCGTCTCGACGAGGTGCCGCCCGACGGTGCGCGCGTAAGGAAAGGTCCACAGCTCGACCGTCGTGCCGCGCGCGCCGGAGGCCGCGACGAGCCTTTCGGCCTCGGCCCGATCGGGGGCGGTCCATGCGCCCGCCGGCGAGGGCGCCAGGGTGAACGGGCAGATCGGCCGGCGGCCTGGCAGTCCCGGTGGCAGGAGTTGACAGGTCGGCGAGCCGGCGTCGGGGCCGCCGGTCAGGTCGACCGCGCGCCCGCGGTCGACGGCGAGGTTGAGTGCGCGCCGCACCCGCGGGTCGTCGAACGGCGGCGCCTTAACGTTCAGCCAGGCGAACGCCGTCATGGCGTAGCTGCCGGATTGCAGGCGGCTGCCGATTCGCGTGCGCAGCGCTGTCAGCTTCTCCCTCGTGATCGTGGCGAAGGCGGAGACGATGTCCAATCGGCCCTGCTCCGCGGCCGCGATCCGACCGCTCTCCTCGCCCATAGTCACCTGGATGCGGTCGGCGAAACCGGCCGGGCGACGATCCGGCCCACGCGGCCGGAAGTACGGGTTGCGTGTCAGCAGCGCGCCCCGCCCGGGGACGAGGCGCGCGACGCGGTAGGGACCGGTCCCGGCGGGCACCGCCCGCTCGAGCCGGCGGTGCGGCGTGCTTGGCGGCACCACACCCGCGACCGTGAGCGTGAGCTCCCCGAGCAGATTGGGGTCCGGCCGGCGCAGGCGGATTGTGACGGTTCCCGCCCGGTCGTCGGTGACGATGCCGCGCGAGAGATCGCAGCGCCGGGGGGTGGTGCGGCAGCGCGCCGCTCCGTCGATGGTGTCGAAGATCATCCCCAGGTTCGGGCCCTGGACCGCCAAGGCGCGCTCCATCGAGAGCCGGAAGTCACGGGCGCGGACCGGCGTGCCGTCGGAGTATCTGAGCCCCGGACGCAGGCGGAACACGTATCGCAGGCCGCGGTCGGCGGCCTTCGGCACGGCCACGGCCAGTGCCCCGACCAGCTGTCCGCCGGCGGCGCCGCCGGCGCGGCGGTGCGCGAGCAGCCCGTCGTAGACGAGCGTGTTGAGCGGACCGGCATTCGGGTCATAGCCGCCGAACGCCGGATCGAGATCGATCGGAGGGCTGCCTACGCGAAGCGTGCCGCCGCGGTGCGCGCCGGGCGGCGCCACGGCGGTCGCCCACAGCGCCCCGTCGACGGCCACGAGACCCGCTGGGCTGGCGCCGGTGCGGACCGTGTGGGTGATCCTCCGCGTGTGCGGATCGAGACGCAGCACAGCGCCGGTCGCGTCGGCGACCCACAGCGCGCCGCCGGCGATCGCCAGCGCGGCTGGCGCGCTGCCGGCGGGCAGGGTGTCAGTCACGCGCGAGGCCACGGGATCGATGCGCGACACCGTGCCGTCTTGGCGGTTGGCGCTCCACACTCCACCGAGCCCGACGACCAGCGCACTGGGGCCGTTACCGACCTGGATCGCCTCGACGATCTGGTTTGACCGAGGGTCGATCCGGGAGATGGTCCCGGACTCCTCGCCCGCCACCCACACCGCGCCAGGTCCCGTGGCCAGCGCGGCCGGCCGGCCGCCGACCGCGATCCGGCGCGTCACGCGGCCCGAGCGCAGATCGATCCGCACGACCTCGCCGTCGAGCGAGGTGGCCGCCCACACCGCCCCGTGGGCGACGGCGACCGCGCTCAGCCCATTGCCGACAGGAATCCGTTGTTGGACGCGGTTCGTCGCGGGATCGACCTGGACGAGGGCGCCGTCCTCCCCGCCCGCCACCCACAGCGAACCCGCGCCGAACGCGAGCGCCGCGGGAGCGGGCCCGACGTCGATCGTTTCGACCCGATCGCCCTCCCGGTGAATCCGCGACACGGTCCCTTCGCTCGGGTTCGCCGCCCACACCGAGCCGGCACCGAGGGCCACCGCCCGCGACTCGCGGCCGATCTGATGCTGCGCCCTGATCGCGGCAGCCTCGGGATCGATCACCCCAACCGCGCCCTCGTGGATCCCCGGCAGCCGGTCGGCGCCGATCAGCCGGGTGAGGGCGAAGACGGCCAGCGCCGCCACCAGTGTCGCGGCGGCGCCGAGAAGCAGGCGCCGGATCGGGAGCGCTCGAGTCAACGGCCGCGCGCCAACGACAGCGGGGACCGGCACCCGGCCAGCCGGGACATGCTCGGTGCGATTCGCCTGGATCGGCAAGTGGGCGAGCTGCAGGGACGGGTCCTGCCCGAGCATCCGCTCGTGCATCTCGCGCAGCTCGGCGCCCGGCTCGACACCTGCCGCGTCGACCAGTCGTCGCCGCGCCGCGACATAGGCGGCGAGCGCCTCGGCCTGGCGCCCCGACCGGTACAGCGCAAGCATCCGCTGCGCGTGCAGGCGCTCGCGCAACGGATGCTCGTCGATGAGGCGCTCGAGCTGCACGAGCACCTCCTGGAAGCGCCCGGCGGCCAGATCCGCGTCGAGCGCAAGCTCGGTCGCCCGCAGCCACAACGCCTCGAGCCGGCGAATCTCCGTCGCCGCGAACGGCTCGCCCGCGACGTCCGCCAGCGCCACGCCGCGCCACAGCGCCAGCGCCTCGCGCGCTGCGCCGTTTGGGATCGCGCCGTCGCGGCCAGCCTCCTCGACGAGCCGCTCAAAGCGCACGGCGTCGACGGCGTCCTCGCGCACGCGCAGTTCGTAACCGCGCCCGCGCGTCACGATCTGCGCGTCGCCACCCGCCAACAGCCGCCGCAGCTGGGAGACGTAGAGCTGGACCATCTTCGGCGCGGTGACCGGCGGCTCCTCGCCCCACAAGCCGTCCACCAAGCGGTCGACTGACAACGTCGCGTTCACGTGGAGCGCGAGCATCGCCAGCAGCGCTCGCTGCTTGGGGGCACCAAGCGGAACCGGGTGGCCGTCGAGCGTTGCCTCGACGGGCCCTAGCAGCTGCAAATCCATGCCGGTAGGCGGTCCGTGGGACGCGGGCCAGACGACCCTATCCCGCTCCAGCGCGAGTAATCAACCGGGGCTTGACCGGTTCTCGACCGGCCTGCCCCAGGCTGCCGACGTCCTCTCAGATGCCTTCGCTGGCAGCGGGACGGTCCTAAGCCTCAAGCAGCCCGGAGGAGAACCATGCATCAGAAAACGGAACGCCTGGCGGTCCTATTCGTCTTGGTCGTCGGCTTGATGATGGCGCTTGCCGCGCCCGCGGCCGCGGCGACCAATCAAATCTCGGGGGTTGGGATCTTCGACACCACGGATCAGTGCCCGGGCCCTCCGACCGGGTATGAGGACTTCACAAGCCTCCCGCCGCTCGTGATGACGGGAAGCCTGCAAGGCTGCTGGTACACGAAAATCGTGACCGCAAGAGACAACGGGACCCCGAGCGGCGTATACCAGGAGCGCGGTGAAGAGGTGTTCGTCGGAAGCCTCGATGGCGGGCCCGGGGGCACATTTACCACGACCTACAAGTTCACGTCCACGTGGGATCCGGACGTGTCTACCGGCTCGGAGGTCCGCGGACGCTGCGAGCACCCGATCGTTGCCGGCAGCGGCACCGGCGGCTTCGAGGCTGCCACCGGCCGGGTCGACTTCAAGGATGACGTCGTCGCAGGAGAGTTTCTCTACCGGGGTCACATCAGCCTCCGGTGACACAACGTGTTCTACGACCGCGTCGACGTCAACGGCAGCCGCAGCGGTGAGTTCGACCTCACGCTGACCAGGGAGTAGATCCTGCGCGGTTCGTGCTCGACTACGCGGGCACGTGCGGGCCGCGCATCTACACGTGCGACTGGGCGCTGCGGCTTCCGTAGGCGCACGCAGCGAAGCGCTGCTGCTTTCGCCCGGGAACGAGCGCGTCGTGGGGCGAGGAGCGGCGACCGCTGCGGACGACCTCCAGGCGCGTGGATCGATCTCGCGGAGACGCTCGCTTCGTACCGGGCGAAGCAGAAGTCTCGGCGCCTGCAACTCGGACGAGCGAAGCTCGTCCGCAGCGTAGCGAGACCGGGACCGAGCCAGCTAGCGCTCGCGCAGGGAAAGCAGGCGCCCTGTCGTGTTTTCCGCGCAAGGGTGAGGAGGCGGCGGCGGGGTCGAGATGCGCGTGGTGCGAACGAAGCAGGAGCGCGCCGTGACGCCGGGTACGCGCCTGCCTGTGCTCACATGCATGAGCCTGCTGGCCTCGCGAGCGGGCTGTCGCTCCTCCGGCGAGCAGTAGTGACCGCGGTTCTGCTCCTCATCGATGTCGGTCGTGGTCATCTCGTACTGCTCGATCGTGTGTCGTCAGGGCAGCAGCCGGTAGAACCGCCAGAAGTCGTGCGCGACGTCGAGGACATCGACGCGCGAGTAGCCGGCCCGCGTCGCGTAGTCGCGGACCGTGTCGGGCCGTATCGCCGTCCCCGTGCCGGCGGAGTCCTCGTCGAGCATCGCGACCGGCAGGCAATGCAGGACGCTCCATCCGTAGTTGAAGCGCTCGAGCTCGTCGCCGGGCGCGGTGAACCGCTCCGCGACGCGCTCGTCGGCAACGACGACGCTTCCGCCGTCGGCCAGCAGGTCGCGCGCTGCGCGCAGCGCCTCCACGGGATGGTTCATGTCGTGCAATGCCTCGAAGATCGTAAGCAGGTCGTAGCCGCCTTCGAGGCCGGGTTCGCTAGCGTCGTGGACGATCGGTCGGACTCGGTCGGCAAGTCGTGTGGCGGTCACGTTGCGCCGCGCGCTTTCGATCGAGGCGGCGTCGACATCGATCGCGTCCACGGTCACGCTCGGGTAGGCGCGCGCGATCGCGATGCTCGACCAAGCCGTCCCGCAAGCAAGGTCGGCAATGCGGGCCGGGGGCTGCGCGCGCAGGCGCGCATCGACCTCCGGAATCCCCGCGAGCCAGCCAGCGAGCTCGTGGACGAACATCGGCCGGTTGATCGACGCGATCCCGTCGCGCGTGTCGGCACCGTAGCGCTCGTATGCGACGCCGCGGCCGGTGCGGTAGGCGTCCAGTACCTCCTCGATCGGCGCGAGCACGCCGATCGCGGTCGTCGCGAGGGGCGCGACATGGTGGAGGTCCTCCTCCTCGACGAAGACCGCTTGATGCGCGGAGGGCAGCGCGTAGCGTCGCGCCTCCGCGCTCGCATCCGCATCGGCGACGGTCAGGAACCCGGCGACCGCCTGCTGCTCGAGCCACTCGCGGATGTACCTGACAGCCGTTCCCGTACGTGTCGCAAGCTCGGCGGGAGTCGCGTCCGGCGTGTCGGCCAGCGCCCGGTACAGGCCGAGCTTGCAGCCGACATGGACGGACGCGATCTCCAGCGTCGCGATCGTCGCATCGAACAGCCGCTCCACGAGTGCATCGGCAGTCTCCGTTAGCGGTGTTGCGATGTCCGTCATCGAGGTCCTCCTTCGTGTGTCATGCACCAAGGCGGCCGCATGCACGAGCCGCGACAAGGGCTGATCGAGGTTCACCGACATGGCGTGGCCACCATACGTGCGGGCAGGCCGCCGCGACTTCGGCTGAACTGGCCATTCGGCGTCTAGGGCGAAATGGCTGGATCGCGCTATGTGAGGCCGTGTCGCGCCGCCAGTGAGGCCGCGGCGGCACGTGAGCGCACCATCAGCTTGCTGAGGATGTTCGCCACATGGCGGTTGACCGTGTGCTCGCTGAGCACGAGTCGCTGCGCGATCTGCTGGTTCGTCAGGCCCTCGGCGATCAGCCCGAGCACCTCGAGCTCGCGCGGCGATAGCACGCTCAAAGGTCCTCCAGGGCGAATGATCCGCGGTTGCAGCAGACGCTCGGCACGCGCCGCTTCACTCGCGGCGCCAAGTGCGGTGAAGGCCGCCGCCGCCGCCTCCACCTCGCGGCGGGCGGCGTCGGCGCGACCAAGTGCGAGCAGCGTCGCCGCGAGGTCCAGCCGCACCTGCGCCGCGTCGAACGGCGCCCCGATCTCGGCGAGTGAGTCCAGGGCGTCCTCAAACAGCTGGCGAGCGCGGTCGTGCTGACCGACCGCGGCGGCGACAGTTCCCTCGCAGGCCAGGACCGCGGCCTGCAGCGGTCGGGTGCCGGCCGTCGTCGCGATCCGGCGCAGCTGCTCCAGGGCATCCTCGGCGCGGTCCGGGGCCCCGAGCTGCGTGTGCGCCCGCACCGCGAGCTCGAGTCCCGCGCACCGCTCCATCCGTGTCGGCTCGACAAAGCGTCGGAGGAAGCGATCGGACAGCTCGGCCGCGTCATCCGCGTGGCCGCGATCCAGGGCACCGGCGGCGCGGCCGAGGACGGCGCGCGGGTGCCCTTCGCAGCGGCTGAACAACTCCTCCGCCTCCTCGAAGCGACCTTGCCGGCGGCGCAGGTCACCGAGCCGCACGAGCGCTGCCTTCACGAGCGCCGGTCGCGGTGAGAGACCCTCCACCGCTGCGGTCAGCTCGCGCTCGGCGTCGTCCCAGCGGCCCTGCCAGGTCAAGACACTCCCGTACTGCGCGCGACACATGCTGAGCAACAGGGCCATGCCCTTGCGCTCGCAGAAGTCTGCGACCCGCTCGCACCACTGCCCGGCGCGCTCGTAGTCACGGACCTGCTCGCACGCACCGATCAGCTGGCAGCAGGCCCACGCGGCGCATACGAGATTGTGCGATTCCCCCGCCAGCGCGACCGCGGTCGCCTCGTCGAGCAGCCGCATGCCCTCCTGCGGATTGCCCTCGCTGACGAGCGCGCGCCCCTGGAACGCCAGCCCCAGCATCTCGAGCTCCGGGACCGCGAAGTCGCGGCCGATCTCGCTCGCCTCCGCCGCAAGCGCCCGCGAGGCGGCGGGGTCCGCGTCGAAGCCGAGCGCGGCCTCATGGATCGCGAGCCAGCCATGGCCGGGCCCTCGCTCGGCATCGTCAAGCAGCCGGTGGGCGCGCTGCAGCCACCCGTTTGCGACCGCCACCTCTCCACGGAACTCGAGGAAATCGAGCGCGAGCCACGCCGCAACCCGGCCGGCGGCGGCGTCGTCGCTGGCCGCGCGATAGAGCCGGTACGCCCGTTCGCGCGCATCCAGCGTCAGCGGGCCGTCGTCGAGGCAGTACGCAGCCCAGCCCAGGCCCTCGAGAGCCTCGGGCGTCTCATCCGAAACGAGCGCGTGCTCGAAGCGGGCGCGCGCCCCGACCCAGTCACCCTGCGCGAGTGCAGCCCAGCCGCTTTCGACTGGGTCGACCGTTGCGGCGCGCTCTTGGCCCATGCTCGGGAGAGTCTGCCACGGGCCTGAGTCCCCTCAAGTGAGCAGCGCCCGGGGCCCGCGCGCCGCGACGACGAGCCGAGGCCCATGAAGCGCGGCGCTCCGGCGAACCGTCGGCGTGCCGGCAACGCGCCTCGGCGCGAAGCTGAAGACCGGCGCTACGGCCACAGGCCCTCCGTTGGGGGGATCAAGCGACCGTCTAGCGGCTGGATCGACGCTGATCCAACGGAACGGCTCGGGGTGTCTCGACTGCGTCGGGGGAGGTACCGCGATCCCATCGATGCAGGTGTCTTGGGGGCGCTCGGCAGCCCCCTCGTACTCGCCAATAGCAGGACGCGACGCCTGCTTCCGCCGCGCGAGCAGCAGCCAGCGCCAGGACGGACCTCAGTGCTGCTGCGGACGAGCAGGAGGCATCCGCCGGGTGCCTGATCGCCCTCGTCTGGCTCCCGCATTCGTGCAGGAGCAGCAGCGCCGGGCTGAGCACTCCTATCCATGCAATCCAGCCGTGTGGCCCTGCTCGTGCCGGTCCGGCGCAGGCGCGCTCCTCCATCTCGTCCGAGGCGGCAGCGCGCCCGAGCGCGCGCCGGCAAGCGCTTCTGCCTCGACGCGATAGGGCGGCTGGGCGTGGTTCGATGCCTTGCCTTGCTGCCGCTGTTCGGACAAAGCGCAAGCCAGCGCAGGCTGTCGCAGACCGTAGGATCGACGTCATCGCCAGGAGCCTTCGAGCCCACCGTCTTTTCGCTGCTGACTACAGCACTACCGGTCAGCAGCGATGGAGGTCGCCGGACAACCCGTTTTGGGCCGACGACTACCGTGGCCTGCTGCGATTCGACAGCCTGACAAGCGAGAAGTTGGTCGTTCCCGACAGCCACGTCTTCGATGGCCCTTTCTTCCCAGCGCAGGATCCGCACGCGCTACTCGACGCGCTCAAATGCGATGGCTTCGAGGGCCCCGCACGGCTCCCTCTCGAGATCCGCGCGCGGAGGAGCACGCTAGCCGAGTCGCTCGCAGATCTGCTTCGCCGCGCAGATTCCGACCGGTTGAACGGGTTCATCTTCAAGACGATCGAGGACGAGACTCTCCGCCGCGACCTTGCTTGGCAGCTCCGACTCACCCCAGCCTCAGTACTCGACGCAGCCCTGGATCGGACGGGCGATCCCGCCGAGGCGGTGTCGTGCGTGCTGATGGAGTGTCTACGCCGCCTTGACGTCCCAGAGCGCGCCGACGACGTGATCGAGCCGCTATGGGAAGCGTGGGCGAAGTGGCTGGAGGTTGACTCTCTTCCCGGGCTCGTCGTGCCCTGGGGGGAACAGCGGTTCCGACTCGCGGATGCCCTCTCTGTCGATCCGATACCCGAAGGCCGGCTGAGCACTCATGTGGGCGGACAGGCGCAGCATGCCGCCGAGCAACGGGTCCGCCACGGTTCGTCGTACCGAGGCGACGTGTTCAGTGACTTGGCAAGTCTTCGGATGCGGGTTGCCGATCCGGACGAGTTGGCAGAAGTGGAACTCGTCGAACGCTGGTATTCCCGGGGCCGATACCGCGCCATCGCCTGGCAGCATCGGGCGACGTGCGTCCAGCCAGCTGCGCCTTGGAGGGCCGTAACGGCGCTTCAGGCCCTTTGGGAGGAAGCGCTCGGGCGGTCGACTTCCGACCGCGCCGAGATCCCCTCGGACGTCGTGACGACGCTCGGCGAGCTGACCGGTGAGCAGTACGCCGAGCTTGTCTACACGCACCGGCGCGACTTGCAGAACTGGTGGCGGGAAGGCGACCGGGCGGCGCTCCTCCGCATCGCGGATGCTCTGGCAGCACTCGTGCCGATAACGCCCTCGCGCACGAAGCGTATTGGCGTGTCGGAGATCATTGGAGAGGCGGGACCAGCGGGTGGGGTAGTTGCCGGTGCAGCTGTCGGTGGCGTGGTAGGCGCCGCCGTTGGTGGCGCGATTGGAATGCTCGCCAAGATCGGCGCCGCGGCTGTCAAGACACCGACAGAGCGGGACCTCGTTCGGAACAGAATCGTCGAGGTCTGGACGTACCGCGGCGCCAACTAACCGCGGGTGTCCAGGGTTCGGGGGACATGACGGATGGGGTTGGCGGCTGGCCAGATGTTCGATGGTGAAAGCTCTTGACTGTCTTGATGGTGCTGAGCAAAATCGCGTCGCCGCGGCGCCCTCGTGCCGCCTTGGGCCGCGGCGCCATCGGTCCAGCTGCGTCGGCGCCAGCGCGCGTGCGGCGATCTGGGTCTGTCCGTTCCCAGCACCCGTCTACCCGAAGGGATTCATGCTGCGCCGTCTTGGCCTATCGCTCCTCGTCGCGTTTGCACTGTGCGCCATCGCATCATCATCGGCCTCTGCCGACCAGCCCACGTGGTCGGATCTCTCTCAGGATCAGAAGAACGTCATCGCCAACGCGGCGCTGGCCCTCTCTGGCCGCGAGCCAACGTACGCTGATCCCGGCGGCCAGGGCGAGGCGTTCGCAAGCCATCTCCTCGATGTCGGCAAGGCCCCGAGCGACATCGCCGACGCTGACGCTCTCGCCAAGGGGGAGCTTGGCCTCATCAAGGAGCCCGAAGTGATTCCGCCGCTGCGGCGGCTGGTCCCACGGCTGCTGCGCGCCACCGGCGTTGGGGCCGCCTTTGTGGCGGCGATCGCGCTGTACAACCGCGGCGCGTGGATCTACATGAAGTTCGGCACCTCCGATGACCCCGACGCGACGCCGGGCGCGTGGACGTACATATCGATGCAGTGGGCCGACAAGGGCTACATCGTCTACGAAGGCGCCACGGTGCAGCAGGACCCAGGGGCCTACGTGCTCAGAGGCGAGCTAAACGGGTCGAACTTCCTGCCCGTCCGCTTCTTTGAGGACAAGTGCGACTTCAGCGAGCACAACATCCCGCCCGGCGCGCATCTGCAGACCGGCGTCGACTCCGGTGCCAACTGCTACTTCCCGGTTGATCATCCGCCGTGGCAGGAGTTGGCACCGGTCATCGTCGACTACCCGTACTACAACGAGTCCGACGTCCACCTCACCGCACCGCTCAGGCCCTGGACGCCAAACGACCCGGTCGACTCCGACGGCTCGAAGTACCCCTCAACGCTCCCGCCCGACTTCGACCCCTTCCCAGGCCTGGGGCGCGCGTTCGACTCACCGGACGCCCGGCTCTTGAACGCCGAGTACTTCTGGTTTGCCTACGACCAAGACCCGATGACCGAGCCAGTCCCGTTCGGGACGGACTGGTCGCTGCCTCCCCTGACCGACTGGCGGCGCTGGTGCGAGCGCTCCAACCCCGGCGCCGGCTACTACGAGAACAGCCCACCGAATGATCCATACGAGCAGAAGGAGAGCTTTCCGAGCAGCCTCGTCGAGAACGGGGATCCACGGCCCGTCAAGCTGCTCTGGGGCGCCGATTACTCTGGCACCGGTGACTACCAGTACATCAACGGCTTCGGATTCCGCAAGATCGCGCTCAAGCACGGCTGGACCCCCGCCGACGCGGCCGATACCGCGGAGGCGCTCGCCGTCGGTGACAAGTCCGAACGACGACCTGGGTCCAACAGATGGGTGTTTCGCGGCCCGACGTATAGCCCCGTCAACCCGCTGGCGCCCGAGAACGCCCTCTGCACGCGCACCGTTGTTGTTGACACCGAACAGCGCACCGGCGACCCTGCCCCGCGCGAGATCGTCACCAGCTACGGCGACGTCATCAACCGCGCTGACTTCGGTCTGCCGCCGAGCCGATGATCACAGCACATTGCCCGCACGTCATTTCGCAGCCGGCGAGGCCCCGATGAGCGCTCGTCTGCTGGCGGCGGCCTGGGAGGGCTCATCACTCGTCCGAGCGTGGCACTCGCGACACTACGTCCAGACCGAGGGCCACTGGCTGGCCGTGACGATCGAGAGCATGTGGCTGACCGGCGATCCGCCCGAGACGTCGCTCACCGCAACTTGGAGAGCCGAGCCAGACGCCGACGTGCACGAAGCAGCGGCACCGATCTGGAACGTCGACGGCTCGCCGGCTGCGTCCGATGTCCGCACGCAGGTCCTCTCGGCTGCCCGCAACCTCGGGGTCGCAGAACGGCAGCGGCCGACCACGGACCCCAACGAACTCCACGACCTGTTCGAGGCGACCTGCGCCGCCTGGTTGTGGCAGACGGTCCATGGCCCGGGCGAAATTCATCGTACGCAACGCGTCGGCCTCATCGGGGCTCATCCGGACACGCAGCTCGCGATCGTGTTCCCGACTCCCAACGGGCTCGAAGAGCTCAGGTCCGACATCTGGCAGGAGCCTGGGCGTCCGGAGAGCGACTCCGACGAGCTGGCTTTTCAGCTCTGGATCCGCTTCATCGAAGGCGGCTGACCGCCCCGAGCACGACTGGCACCGCTTCAGCCGACCGACGAGCACGACGCCAGCACCTACCCGACCCCGCGCCAGCGGTCCTCGCCGGCTACGCCATCGCCCCCCCGGCCGTCACCCTGACCGCTGACGAACCGAGCACGCTCGACCTCAACGCACTCGCCGCGCAGACCACCAGCGCCGCTGCCGCCCTCACCTGCGCACTGAGCCACCACCCCTGACCTCGCGACCCTCCACCCCCTTCACGCCCCGCCCGCGACCGCGCACCGCCGCCGCCGTTGCCGTTGCCGTTCTTGTTCTCTTGTCCTTCTGACTTCCCCCGGACCCACACCCCCGACCTTCCGAATCCGCCTCCCGTCCACCATCAACCTTCCTTCCTGTTTGGGCCCCGACCCCGCTCACGAACCCCCATGAGCCGGGCTGGGTCGGGGCCCAAACAGGCCACCAACCCCCGCGTTCGTCGGTGAATCGGACGGTCCGCCCCCGGATTCGCGGTCCGGGGTCCAGTCCGGGGGGTCAGCCAGGGTCTCTTGGTCACTCAGCGCCTGCGCGTCACCGCGAGAGCGCGGACGGTGACACGCGACGAGCCGGTACTCGGACAAAGCTCGTTGCGATTGCGCATGCCCGACGGTCGTCAGCTGTCCGCCGCGCGCGGTGGGTTCAACTCGTCGTCCCAATCCGTTGCGTCGACCTTGAATACGCGGGCCACGTACTCCCGGTCGCTCTCGCCCTCCAGGCGCTCGTCGTTACGCCACTCCGCGATCTTCACAAACTCGTCGACGGCAGGTGCTGCGCGCCGTGTGTTGGTCGCGGCGTCCTCAACGCCCACGCGCAGAAGCAGCGCGTCGACGCGACCACGATGGGTCGCCCGCTCGATGAGCAGGATCGCGATGAACGGGACGAGAGCGAGGGCGGCGGCCACGAGCGCCGACCCAGCGACGTATCTGCATTCGTGCCGACGCCGAGCACCAGTGCGTAGGCGATGGCCTGGAACGCGAACCCCCGACCAGCGCCGCCACCCCAACGGTCGCCGTCACGTGATCGCCAGCGCCATCCACGATCGCGCCTGGGGAGTGAGCGCCCCACGTCCCGAGCCGCCCAATCGTCAGCGGCGTCTTGAGTAGCCCTCGCCCCAGCAAGAACGCGCCGGCGAGGTCGCAGCCGAGGCCGACCGCGAACAGGTCGGTCACGTCGAACGCACCTGCGAGACTGATGCTTGGGATCACGTCGAGCCCACCCTTTGGGTGCCAGGTGGCGAGCAGGCTCACCACGTTGGCGACAACGAACAGAAACAGGGCGCACACCCAAAGCAGGTAGCCGCTGGCGAGCTTCGGGCTGCTGGCCTTCTTCCGAGCCCACGCTTCGACCCGAAGCCACCACACCAAGTCGCTGGGCGGCAGGGGTTGCGCCGGCAGCTTAGGAGGCCTCGGGTCCGGCGTTGTGCTGCCCGGTCCCTACGACGACGCGGACGCGCGCCGGTATGTGCGCGCCGCGCTGATCCCGGGCGAGCTGGTCGAGCGCTCGGTACTCGATGTGGAACGTGCAACGGCCGCGCTGCGTATGCCGGCTGACGAGCTGCTGATCGCGCGCACCGAAGTCGAGGCGGCGGACGCGGTCAAGGCCGACCTCGCCGACGTCGACCTTCTGGCGACGCCGAGCGGTACGTACGTCGTGCTCGAGGTCAATGGGCAGTCGACTTCGATATCACTGACTCGCTCTTCGGACGCAACAGTTATCGCGACGCCGCCAGCGCCGTCGGCATCCTGCCTGCCGCGGCCCACGATGAGCCCGCATGGGTCGCGCCAGCACGCCGACAGCGGCGCCGGGCGTCGCGGAGGCGCGCTCCATCCCGGCCTGCTCCCTGTGAGGTGCGTGCCCGTGGACGGGTTGCTCGGCACCCCGTCGGTGGGCATCGAGCGCCTCTGCGGCAAGACACCGATGTCGGCCGCCCGGCACGGCGTTAGCGTGATCGACGGGATGAGCGCGAGTCGGCTCGAGGCGCTGGGTCTGCGCGGATGGGTCTTTCACGATCGCCGCGACGCCGGTCGCCAGTTGGGTGAGCGCTTGCAGCCGCTGGTGGGAGCCGATGCGGTCGTCGTCGGGCTGCCGCGCGGTGGGATTCCCGTCGCCTTCGAGGTCGCGCGCGCGGTGGACGCGCCGCTCGACGTGCTCGTGGTGCGCAAGATCGGTGCGCCAGGGCACCCGGAACTCGGGATGGGCGCGGTCGCCGAGGGCGGAGTGCGCGTCTTCAACGACGACGTGCTGCGCTCGCTGCTGGTCAGCGCCGAGGAGCTCGAGCACGCGGTAGCACGCGCGGACGCAGAGCTTCGCGCGCGCGCCCAGCTCTACCGCGGCGAGCGCGCTGCGCTCGACCTCGAGGGGCGGCCCGTGATCCTCGTCGACGACGGCTTGGCGACCGGCGGCAGCGCGCGCGCGGCCGCCCGCGCGATTCGAAGCCGCCGCCCGGGCCGGCTCGTCTTGGCCGTCCCGGTCGGCGCGCCAGAATCGATCGCCGCGCTCGAGGGCGACTTCGACGACATCGTGTGCCTGCAGGCGCCCGAGACGCTGTGGGCGATCGGCCTCTGGTACGAGGACTTTGGCCAGACCTCCGACGCAGAGGTCGCCGCGCTCCTTGTCGAGGCACAGGAACCCGCGGGTGTCGCCCATCCAACCGATCCGCCCCTGCCGGCCTTGCCGGGCGCCGCCGATCCGCCGCAGATCGGAGCCGCGAGTCGACGCGCGGCGCGCGTCCCGCTGCCCGACGGCGGCCAGATCATTGGCGACCTCGTCGCCCCCGCGGACGCGGCCGGCATCGTCGTCTTCGCACACGGCAGCGGCAGCAGCCGCCACAGCCCGCGCAACCGGCAGGTCGCCGCCGCACTCAACGACGCCGGCCTTGCGACCTTGCTGATCGACCTCCTGACCATCGAGGAGGAGCGCCACCGAGCCAACGTCTTCGACATGCGCCTGCTGGCCCAACGGCTCGCCGCAGCAACGCGCTGGGTGCTCGAGCAGCCCGACCTCGAGCGCCACGCGCTCGGCTTCTTCGGCGCCAGCACGGGCGCGGGCGCCGCGCTGTGGGCGGCAGCGGATCTGGGCGATCAGGTGCGCGCCGTCGTCTCGCGCGGCGGACGGCCCGACCTCGCCGCCCCCCGGCTCGCCGAGGTGCGCGCGCCGACGCTGCTGATCGTCGGCGGCCTGGACACGGTCGTGATCCAGCTCAACCGCGACGCGCTGGCCGAGCTGCGCTGCCAAGCGCACCTCGAGATCGTTCCCGGCGCGACCCACCTGTTCGAGGAACCGGGCACGCTCGACGCCGTCCGGCGACTCGCCGCCGAGTGGTTCGCCCGGCACCTCACGCAAAGCGGCCCGGCACCCCAGACGCCGTTCCGCGCACCGGCATAACGCATTCTCATCCCGCCCTCGTGCCGCGGTCTAGATTGTCACCATGAACCGCGAAGAGAGACGAAGCCACGTCCAACGGCTGCTCGATGACCTAAGACTCCAACGCGAAGTCAACCTCAACGAGGCGCTCACCGAGCTCATCCACCTCGTCCTCGAGCTGGACGACGAGACCAGGCTCCTGCACGAGCGCCTCTCACAGCTCGAGAGCAGCGTGGCGACAAACCCCTAGCCCATTCAGCACGTCAGGTGCAACGCGCCGGCAGTGTGGCGCAGCTAAGGTCGCGAGCGCAGCGGACTGCATCATCGCTCGGAAGGACCTCGACGCAGAAGCCGCTGGCCTGCAGGCGTTGACCATCAGCGGATCCGGGCGCAGCCTGCCCATCGCGCCGTTCCGAGCAGCAGTGCTCGGCAGCTCCGCGAGCGGGTCCTCGTACGCGCCATGCGCCGGGCTGCGCCACGCGCCGCCGTCGCGGCGGGCCGGTTGACGAGGTCCTCGCTTCAGGCGCCCGATCGTGCGTGCTGCGCTGCCCATCCCGTTGCCTGGGAGCCACTGGGCGGCGGTCAGTCCTTCTCTGTGGCTCTCGGCCTGAACAGCGGGTAGCTCATGGTCACGGCCCGGGCAACGTCAAGCACGGTCTGGTTCGTGTTTCGCGCGCGGCCGCGCAGCTCGGCAAACGCCTCATCCGCACTGAATCCGTGGCGCTCCATGAGAATGCCCTTGGCCTGCTCGATCACAGCTCCGGTGCGAAGCGCGCCGTGCAATCGGACGAACTCTCCGTAGCGGTTCAGCACGATGTCGATCGCATGTTCCATGTCTGGCTGGTCGCCGTGCCGGACGTAGCCGAAGATGCCGCGCCGCGCCGCCTGCTCGATGAATGAGTCGTCGGCGCTGTCGATGTCGGCAATCACCGGACACGCAGCCTGCTTGACGATCGCCGCGATCAGGTCAAGACCGTGGCTCTGCCCACCGTCGACGCCGACTATCGCCACGTCGGGGCTCTCGCGGCGCGTCGCATCCGCGATCTCCGCGACATCGAGCAGCTTGGCCACGACGGTGTGGCCCAGACCGGAGACGACCCCGGCGATCTCCGCGATCCGCTGCTGATCCTCATCGGCGATCAGCACCCGCAGAGGAGCAAGTGCCTCTTCGTCCACGGACGCCAGTATCTCCGCTCCGACGCTGCCCGTGGGAGTCGTTATATGCTTCCGCCGTTCGCTCAACCGCCAACGGGCCCGGCGGACACCCGATCGGCTCTGACCCCCGGCCGATAGCTCGTCAGCTCCACCCTGCCGGCTGACCGTTATCCGCAAGCGCGAGTCAGTGGAGGTCAGCAGTGCCCGATCGCAGCAGGGATGAGCAGGCCGCTTGGGCGGCGGTCGATGGTGGCCCTTCGCACGGCGGTCCTTGCCATCACGTGGCCCGAGTGGGACCGCATGGCGGCGATCGGGAGCCCGACGCGACGACCATCACATGCGCAGGCGTCACCGAGGACGCGGATCCCGCAGCGCAGCCATATGAGCGTGCCTGCCGAAGGCTGCGCTCGATCGTGGCTGAGCTGGCAACGGTCAACGCAGAGCTCCGATGTACCCAACACGAGCTCACGATGACCAACGACGAGCTTCGGTTCGTCCATGACGAGCTTCTCACCGCGCGTGCGCAGCTCCTCAGCGTCAACGAGCGGCTTCGCATCCAGGAAAGCGAGCAGACTCACAACCGGGCCCTCGTCGAGGCGGCACTTGGGAGCGTCGGCGAGAGGCGAGATCGCGGGCGCGATCCTCGTCGTCACCCGATCGTTGCTCAGGAGACGACGTCGTAGCGGTGCACGTCGGTCCAATGGATGCGCAGCCATCGTGGCTCCAGCGGGTCCTTCATCCGGTCCGCCGGGATTGCAGTGGTGGCCGCCGCACTTGCTTGCTTCCGCGGCGTGCGGATCGCTCGGGATCGGAAGCGCCGGGGTAATGGCGTGCGACGGTCGACCGATAACGATCGTCGTCGCCGACGATCATGGCGTCGTGCGGTCAGGCCTGCGGCTGGTTCTGGAGCGCGCAGGGGGCCTCGAGGTCGTCGCCGAGGCTGCGGATGCCGCGGCGGCTCTCCGGGTGGTGGCTGAGCACCGGCCCGCGATCCTGGTCCTGGACCTCACCATGCCGGGCGCGGTCAACGGGCTTGACGCCATTCCCCGAGTGCACGAGGCCTCACCTTCGACCCGTGTCGTCGTCTTGACGATGCACGAGGACCCCGAGTTCGTCCGCCACGCGCTGCGCGACGGCGCTTCTGGCTACGTCCTAAAGGAAGCAGCCGACGAGGAGCTCATCGCTGCGGTGCGCCGCGTGGTTGACGGAGGGACGTACGTCAACCCTCGGCTGGCCGCAGCCCTCGTCGCGGCGCGAGCCAAGCCCGCCGGGCCACCACGCGACCTCACCGAGCGCGAGGTCGAGGTGGTGCGCCTCATTGGACTGGGTCATGCCAACAAGGAAATCGCAGACCTGCTCGGTATCTCCGTGCGCACGGTCGAGTCGCACCGCGCGCACATCCGGCGCAAGGTCGACCTGCATACGCGCGCCGAAATCGCGCATTACGCATTCGAGCACGGACTCATAACGTGAAGCCGTTGAGTCACCTAGAGGAGCAGATGCGCCCGCGTGCGCGGCGGGCTGAGCGTGCCGGTCCCCTGGTCTCACCGCGATGCGACGTGCGAGTCACGATGTCGGCATGACCGCGACGAGCTCCGCGCTGCCGGAGACGCTTGCGCGACGCTTCGAGGCGATCGTGTTCGACTGGGACGCCGCGGCGGCGCCAGAAGGGCGGAGCGACCAGTCGCGCGTGCGCCGCCTCGTCGAGGAGGCGTGCGCGCTGGGGCTCGAACTCGCGGCGATCAGCCGCACAGGCGTGTACGAGGTCGACACCGAGCTGGGCGCGCGTCCCGCCGGGCCCGGCTCGTTGTGGCTGCTCGTCGGTGGCGGCGCCGAGGCGTTCTCGGTCGATGGCCGGGGGCCACGCCTCGTCTACCGAACGGCAGCCGGGCGGGAGCCGGACGCCGCGGGCTGGCTGATAGGCGAGCTGTGGCGCCGCGGCGTCGCGCCCGGGCAGGTGCTCGTCGCCCGGGACAAGCTCCTGCGGCGCGCCGTGGAGGCCCGCGGCGCCGCGGAGGCGTTGTGGGAGGTGCTCGAGGACCAGATCGCACGTCGGACTCGCGGCGAGCTGCCGATCGTCGGCGCCGATCCGGCGTGGTCGCTTCGTATCGACGGCGTCGATCCGTTGCTCGAGCGCGCGCACGAGTCGCTGCTGACGGTCGCCGATGGGCGACTCGGCACCCGCGGCAGCATGCTGAGCGGCGATCCAAGCGGGGACCCGGGAGTGCTCGTGTCCGGCGTGTACGACGGCGAGCGCGCGGGCTCGCGCCTGCTGCCGGCACCGCGTTGGAACACGATCGCCGGCGCCGCGCCGCGGGCCGTGAGGCGGGTGCTCGATCTCCGTGCGGGCGTGCTGTATCACGAGCTCGTCGCGGCCGATGCGGAGCTGGAGGCGCTGCTCTTCTCCTCGCTGGCTCGTCCGGCGACGGCGGTGCTGCGCGTGCGCGATCCCGCCCGTCGCCTGCCGCCGGCGCCGGGATTGGTCGCGCCGGCCGCCGGCGCCGCGGAGACCGGCACGACCGATGGCTGCGCCTGGATGCGGGTCGCGGGCGCGGGCAGCTCGATCTTTGCCGCGGTCGACGACGAACTTCGCGATGGGAGCGCGGGAAGTGTGCTCGACCGCGTCGCCGTGTACGAGCCCGACGGCGCTGCGGGCGAGCGCGCCGCCCTGCGGAGGCTGCGCAACGTGCGCGAGCTGGGCTTCGACGCACTGCTTGGCGCGCATCGTCGCGCATGGGCGGCTCGCTGGGAGCACGCCGACGTGAGCATCGAGGGCGACTCCGAGCTGCAGCAGGCCGTGCGCTTCGCGCTGTTTCACCTGATCGCGACCGTCGGCGAGGGCGGCGAGGCGGCCGTCGGCGCGCGCGGGCTCAGCGGCGAGGGCTACCGCGGGCACGTGTTCTGGGACAGCGACGCCTACGTGCTGCCGTTCGTGGCGGCGACGCACCCCGCCGCGGCGCGCGCGATGCTCGAATACCGCATCCGGCGCTTGCCGGCGGCGCTGCGCGCCGCCGCCACCCAGGGACGAGCGGGCGCGCGCTTTCCGTGGGAGTCGGCCGCCTCCGGCGAGGACGTCACGCCCACCGTGGCGCCGGGCCGCGGGGGCGAGCCGGCGCCAGTGCTCACGGGCGGTCTGGAGGAGCACATCGTCGCCGACATCGCCTGGGCGGCGGCCTGCTATCTCGACTGGTCGGGCGATCGGATGTTCGCACGCGGGCCCGGCCTTGAGCTATTAGTCCAGACCGCGCGCTGGTGGGCGTCGCGGATCGAGCTGGACGCCGACGGGAGCGGCCACATTCGCGACGTCATGGGCCCCGACGAGTACCACCCGCACGTCGACGACAACGCGTACACCAACGTGATGGCCAGGTGGAACCTGCGCCGCGCCGCGGCGGCGGACGCGGTCGACGAGAGCGAGTGCCGCCGCTGGTTGGAGCTGGCCGAAGCGCTCGTCGACGGATACGACGGCGCCACCGGCATCTACGAGCAATTCGCCGGCTTTCGCGCCCTGGAGCCGCTGCTGATCGCCGACGTGGCGCCGCAGCGCCCCGTCGCCGCCGACATCCTGCTCGGCTCCGAGCGGATCCGCGCCGCGCAGGTGGTCAAGCAGCCCGACGCGCTCATGCTCCACTACCTCGTGCCGGCGGAGACGGCGGCCGGGTCGCTGGCGGCCAACCTCGACTTCTACGAACCGCGCACCGCCCACGGCAGCTCGCTGTCGCCCGGCGTGCACGCCGCGCTGCTCGCGCGCGCCGGCCGCGCAGAGCACGCGCTCGAGCTGCTTCGGCTGACCGCCCGCATCGACCTCGACGACATCAGCCAGACCACGGCGGGAGGACTCCATGTCGCCGCCATGGGCAGCGTCTGGGGAGCCCTCGCCTTCGGCTTCGCCGGGCTCCGCCCAGCCGGCGAGGCGCTCTCGATCGACCCGGTTCTGGCGCCCGGATGGCAAGCGCTCGAGCTACGTGCGCGCTTTCGAGGCAGCCGCGTGCGCGTCCGCGTCACCCCCGACCGCGCGGAGGTCAGCGCCGACCCGCCAATCGCGATTCGCACCCCGGCCGGTGATCGGCGCGCAGCCTCGACCGCGCCCGCGACGTTCGAGCTGCGCTCCCCGGGAGGCACGCCAGCATGACCACGGTGCTCGCCGCCATCGATACCAGCGCCTGCGCGAAGCCGGTCCTCGACACCGCGAGCCGCGTGGCAACCCTGTTCGACGCCACCCCGCGCGCGCTGCACGTGCGCGAGGACGGCAGCGAGCAGCCGGGCCGCCTGGCTCGCGCGGCCGCCATCGAGCTGCGCGAGACGCCCGGCGAGCCGGTGCCGGCGATCGTCGAAGCCGCGGAGCAGGGGGATGTCGCCGCCCTCGTCCTCGGTGCCCGCGGCGTCCACGGCGGCCCCCAGCCCGCCGGCAGCACCGCGCTCGAGGTCATCACCCGGGTGGCCAAGCCCGTCGTCGTGGTCCCACCGCACGCCCAGCCGTCGCGACCGTTCGGGCGCATCCTCGTGCCGCTCGAGGGCACCAGCGACAGCTCGCAGGCGCTTGCCGAGACCGTCAAGCTCGCCACCCGCGCCGACCTCGAGATCGTCGCCCTGCACGTCCACACGCCCGCGACCGTGCCGGCGTTCTCCGACCAGACCCACCACGAGACTCGCGCGTGGGAGCGCGAGTTCATTTCCCGCTTCGCACACAGCGCGCGCGACGGAGCCACGCTCATCCGGCGTCTGGGCAGCGCAGCCGACGACGTCGTCACCGTCGCACACGACACCGAAGCGGACCTCATCGCGCTGGCCTGGAGCCAGAACCTCAGCCCGGGCCACGCACGGGTCGTACGCCACACGCTCGCCCGCAGCTCCATCCCCGTGCTCCTCGTGCCCGTCGCCTGAGCCGACCACAATCAAGCGGCGCGCTACGGACGTTTTCGCGCGCCCGCTGGGGTTCACACAACTCGGACACCGCGCGGAGCCGTTCGCATTCCACGAGGGCTGAGCCTGCCGACGTACGTGATACGCCCCGGTAGGAACGTGGCGCATCGCTGATGGCGGCCTTTGAGAGGCGACCTAGGTTGGAAGCAAACCACCGTGGAGCGTCTCTCATGACCAGATGGCAGGCCGACGGTGGCGAGCACGACGCTGTCACCGACATCGATGAGCGGGCTAGGTGCGACGATGCGCTGTCGAGCGACGCGGGGCCGGTCGCCAACGACGGCGTCCCCGTCCGGCACGGGCCCGCTTCGATGCGAGCGCCGCGGCGTGTGCGGCGGTTCGCGCGCCCAACGCTGCGCGAACCGGCCACGTCGCCGCTGCGGGTAGCGATGCTCGCACCCCCCTGGATCCCGGTCCCCGCGCCCGGTTACGGCGGGATCGAGGCGGTGGTGGAGGTGTTGTGCGATCGCCTGGTCGCCAACGGCCACGACGTCACGCTGTTCGCGGCGCCGGGCAGCCGCTCGCCCGCGAAGGTCCGCGAGCTGTTGGCGCGGCCATTCCCCGAGGCCATGGGCCGCTCTCTGTACGAGGCCGACCACGTCGCGCGCGCGTTCGCCGAGATCGACCGCGCCACGCACGCAGGACGGCCGTTCGACGTCGTGCATGACCACAGCGGTTTTTCGGCGCTGGCGATGGCGGACAGGCTGCGGACCCCGATGGTGCATACGGTGCACGGCGAGTTCACCGACGAGGTCCGCGCCTTCTACGCCCACCACGCCCACAAGGCGCTCGTCGTCGCGCTGAGCGCCAGCCAGCGCGCCTTGGGGACTCCGGAGTTGGCCGCGGCGCCCATCATCCCCAACCCGATCGACCTGCGACGGTGGCCGTTGGTGCCCGTCAAGAACGGCTACCTGCTGTGGATCGGCCGCGTGGAGGCGATCAAGGGACCCCACCGCGCGATCGAGGCGGCCACGCGCGCCGGGCAGCGCATCATCCTCGCCGGCCCCGTCCAGCCCGGCCAGGAACGCTATTTCGAGGAAACGATCGCGCCCCGTGTCGACGACGACCGCGTCTTCTATGTCGGCGAGGTCACCGGCCGCGAGAAGGTCGAGCTGTTCGCGCACGCCGCGGCACTGCTGATGCCCATCCGCTGGGACGAGCCCTTCGGCCTGGTCATGATCGAGGCGCTGGCGTGCGGTACACCCGTGATCGCCTTTCCGGAGGGCGCCGCCAACGAGGTCGTATTCGACGGTCGCAACGGCTTTCTCGTCGACAACGAGGACGACATGGCCGGCGCCATCGCCAACCTCGGCCTCCTCGATCCCGCCACGTGCCGCGCCAGCGTCGCCACCCGCTACGACGCCGACCGCATCACGCTCGCCTATGAGCGGCTCTACCACCGAGCCGGTGCGCCCCCGGCCGCCAGCCGGCACGCCCAGACTCGGCGCACCGGGCGTGACGATCCGCCGCGAAGCAGGCCGGTTGGCCGTCCACCCGACTCTGCGCGCAGGCGAGCCTGACACCGATCCTTGGAGACGCCATGCACTCGACCCAAGCGCCACCGATCACGACCGAGCGCGAGACGCGCGACCTTGCGCCCGAGGCGTTCGACGCGATCCTGCGCGCCGCAATCCAAGCACCGTCGTCGCACAACACCCAACCGTGGATCTTCGCCCTCGAGCCCGGGACCGTCGAGCTGCGCGCCGACCGCACGCGCGCGTTGGCGGTCAACGACCCCGACGATCGCGAGCTGACGATCAGCTGCGGCGCGGCGCTGTTCAACCTGCGCGTGGCGGCCTGGCACGCCGGCGCCACTCCAGAGGTCGAGCTGCTACCGGATCCGAGCGACCCGGACCTGCTGGCCACCATCCGCCTGCACGGTGTCGCCCGGCCGCCCGCCGATGTCGAGCGCCTCTACCACGCCCTCGACCAGCGCCACACCCACCGCGACGGCTTCGTCGTCCGGGAGCTTCCGGTCGGCCTGCCCGACGAGCTGCGCGCACACGCGCACGCCGAGGGAGCCTGGCTTGAGGTGCTCGATGACGACCGGCGCGAGCGCTTGGCAAAGCTCATCGCCGAGGGCGACCGCATGCAATGGGCCGACCGCCACTGGCGCCGCGAGCTGGCCGCCTGGATGCACCCGCGTCGCTGCGGCGACGGGCTGGTGACACCCGAGCTCATCGCGCCGCTGGCGCGCGCGACGGTGGCCACGCTCGACGTGGGCATGCCCACCGCGGAGCTCGATCGCGAGCGCGCTCAGCGCGCGCCGGCGCTCTTCGTGCTCGACACACATGGCGATCGCCCGCGCGATTGGCTCGTCGCCGGCATGGCGCTCGAGCATGTGCTGCTCCACGCCGCCGCCCGAGGCCTGCAGGCCGCCTTCCTCAATCAGCCCATCCAGGTTGCCGAGCTGCGCATGCACGTCGCCGCCCTGTTAGAGCGCCCGTGCTTCCCCCAGATCATCGCGCGGCTCGGCCATCCGGCTCGCCCACCGCGCCCCACACCACGCCGACCGCTGGCAGACACGATCGACACCGCCCCCGCCTCTGCGCGCCGTTCGGCGACCACCAAGGCGACGATGCTCACACCGAGCTGGCCGCCCGCACCGGCCGGAGCCGCAGGGCGTGGAACTCCGCGGCGGTCATGAGGACCACCTCGAAGGAGCGGCAATCCTCGAGGCCGACGACCGCGTGGCCAGTCGAGCTCCCGAGAGCATCCACCATGCGATACAGGTTGACGCCGTCGGTGAAGTAGCGATCATCGCGGTGGTCGGCCGGGCCACCGCTCACGGCGTCGCCCGTGCGGTGACCCGTGTCGGCTGTGTCTCGGAACAGGGCGAACATGGCTCTCCTCCTCGCGCCTGGTCACTCGTTGGCTATGACAGGTCGGCGCGGCGTGGCCCGCGACTCCTGCGCGGAGGTCGCTGGTCGCCTGGCCGACCCGGAGTGGTCGCTGCGGACATTTGCGCATCGCTCCTTTCGCTCGCCACGATCAAAGTCGAGCGGGTGGGCGCGGCGCATCGGCGCTGCTCCCGGGTTCGCCTTCGGGAAAGCACGGAGCGCGCGGAGGCAGGCGAGCTGGCTCGGCGGCTGGGCTCTTGGCACTCCCGAAGGGGCAATACCGGCGGGTCTGCGCGGGCTATTGCGGATGCCCACGAGCAGCAGCGGCGGCAGGGTCCCTCTCATGACTTCCAATGGCGGTCGCCCACCAGGTGGACCGCTCGCCGCGAGCGACGCGCGGCTTGGCGCGGCGCAGTTGCGCCGGCGGTGCGATCCCACTGGGCTCGGCTTCGAGACGACGGCTGAGCTGGCACCGCTGGCGGGTCGGATTGGCCAGGATCGTGCCGCCGCGGCGATCGAGTTCGCTCTCAACGTGCGCGGGCGCGGATACAACGTGCTGGTCACGGGACCACCGGGCACCGGCCGGCGGACGACGATCCAGGCGCTGCTGAGCGAGCACGCGGCGGAGCGACCGGCTCCCTCCGACTGGGTCTATCTCTTCAACTTCGCCGAGCCGGTGAGACCGATCGCCATTGCGCTGCCCGGTGGACACGCTCGCGGGCTTGCGGCGGCGATGGAACGCTTCGTCGAGACAGCTGGCAAGGAGATCCCGCGGGCGTTCGAGAGCGACAGCTACCGCGAGCGCCGCGAGGACGCGGTGGCCGATCTCGAACGCCGGCGCCAGGAGGGACTTGCACGGGTGCGCGAAGACGCGTCGCGGCGGAGCATCGCGGTCGACATCGAGGTCCCGTGGAGCGCCGAGCACGTCGGCGAGTACGCGGGCCTCGTCACGAGCCGCGTTCGCGAGCGGGACCTGCGCCACTTCGACGCCGGCGCTGTCGCTTGCGTCGTGGAACACGGCGCGCGCGTGGCGGGCGACCAGCGCAAGCTGACCACGCGCTTCGCCGGGATCGCCGAGGTCGTCGACGAGGCCGGCCACTGGGCCGCCGCTGCCGGGCGCGACCTCGTGACTCGCGCCGACGTGCAGGAGGCGATCGAGCGCAGGATCCACCGGTCCAACCTGCTCGAAGAGCGCATCGACGATCTCATCGCCGACGGCACGCTGATGATCGCGGTCGACAGTGAGCGCGTGGGCCAGGTCAACGGCCTGTCGGTCGTCGAGCTCGGCGACTACGCGTTCGGCCGTCCCGTACGGATCACCGCGACGAGCGCAGCCGGGCGCAGAGACCTGTGGCGCCGGGCAGCCTTGAGCCCGCCCGTCCTAGGGCCGTGCTTATGAGCAAGGCCGCCGCGCACGCCTCACAGCGACAGCGCCCTCGTGGCGGGTGCCTGTTTCGGCCCCATGTCAACGATCCGGGGCTGCTGACCGTCAGCGAGGTGTCATTGCTGATCGACCAGTACGAGCTGATGATGGCCGCGAGTTACTTCCGGCGCGAAATGAATCAGCCGGCGGTGTTTGAGCTGTTTGCCCGTCATCTGCCGGCGCATCGCGACTGGCTGCTGGTCGCCGGCGTGGGGCCGGCGCTCGCGATGGTCGAGTCCATGCGCTTCGGCGCTCGCGAGCTCGAGTACGTCGAATCCCTGGGGCTCCCGGGTGCGTTCGTGGACTACCTACGGGGCTTTCGCTTCACCGGCGACGTCGAGGCGATGCCGGAAGGCACCGTCGCGTTCGCGGGCGAGCCGCTGGCGCGCGTCACGGCGCCGCGCATCGAAGCGCAGCTCGTGGAGACGCTGCTGCTCAACCAGGTCAACTTCCAGACGGCGATCGCGACGAAGGCGGCGCGGCTCGTCCTGGCGGCGGGGGCCGGGACGCCGGGCGCCGGCGGGGCGGTGGTCGACTTCTCGCCGCGGCGCGATCACGGAGTCGATGCGGCGATGAAGGCCGCGCGCTCGGCGGCGATCGCCGGCGGGGCGGGGACGTCGAATGTCGCCGCCGCCATGCGCTACGGCCTGCAGCCCGTGGGCACGATGGCGCACTCCTACGTGCTCTCTTTCGATGACGAGGAGCACGCCTTCCGGGCGTTCATGGAGGACGCGCCCGACAACGCGGTCATGCTCGTGGACACCTTTGACACGCTCGACGGTGTGCGCCATGCGATCGCCGCCGCGCGCGAGACGGACGTGCCGCTACGCGGCGTGCGGCTCGACTCCGGCGATCTGCTGCTGCTGTCGCGCCAGGCGCGCGCGCTGCTAGACGATGCCGGCATGCGCGACACCCGGATCGTGGCCAGCGGCGACCTGGACGAGGCTCAGATCGCCGCGCTAGTCGCGGCCGGCGCGCCGATCGATGTGTGGGGGGTGGGCACCGACCTGGGCACCAGCCGCGACTCCCCGACGGTGGGCGGGGTGTTCAAGCTCGTCGCCGACGCGCCGGTCGGCGCCGCGTGGCGGGCGGTGGCGAAGCGCTCCCCGGCGAAGGCCACCCTCCCGGGCCCCAAGCAGGTCTTTCGCCGGACCCAGGACGGGACGATGGTCGAGGACGTGCTGGCCGTCGACGACGAGCTCCTTGACGGGCGACCGCTGCTGAGCGCCGCCATGCGCGACGGCCGCCTCGAACTCGACGATGACCTCGCCGCGCTGCGCGCCCGCGCCGCGGCCGACCTGGCCGCCCTGCCCGCCGAGCTGCGCACGATCGGTCGGCCGGCGTCGCGGCCCTACCCGGTCAGGCTGTCGCCGCGGCTGCTCGAGCTCAGCGCCGCTGTCCAGGGCATCACCAACCCCGCGCGGCTGGCCGCGCTCGCTCAGGTCCCGCAGCGCGGGACCACCTAGGTGGTCCTCGTGCCCACCGACGAGTTTCGCGCTCTCCAGCTGCGACCGGTCAGGACCGCTCGGCCCGTGCGAAGCACCTCGCATCGCTTTGAATCGCTTCGAGCGGCCGCGTCCGCGGCGGCTACTGAGTCGTTTGCGTGGTGCGCGCGGAGGCGTACCTGGCGAGCGGGGCCTAAGGTCGATTGCACGGTAAGTGCGCGTCGTTGAGGGGCGTGGTCGGTGGACACGATCGTGGTCGGTGTGGATGGGTCGGATCGTTCTCGGGACGCTCTCGCGCTGGCGCGCTGCCTGGCGCGTACCGGGACGCGGCTGCTCCTGGTGCGCGCGTACGCGGCCGATCGGGATCGCGCGGGCGCCGGCGGCGGCTCGTACGCCTGGGCGCTGCGCGCGGACTCCGATGCCGTGCTCGCGCCCCTCGGGGGCGAGGTCGACAGCGCGGCGATCGCGATCACGGACCGGCACCCGGCGCGCGCGCTGCAGGAGGTCGCGGCTCGTACGGGGGCGTCGGTGATCGTCATCGGCTCAAGCCACTACGGTCCGTTGCGGCGGGTGCTCCCCGGGGGCACCGGCGAACACCTGCTGCGGGGCGCCCGGTGTCCTATTGCCGTTGCCCCGCGCGGCTTCTCCGGGCGCGAGCACAAGCGGTTGCGGAGCGTCGCCTGCGCCTTCGACGGCGGGCACGAGTCGCGCCTGGCGCTGGCCCACGCGGCGCAGCTGGCCAGGGACACCGGCGCCCCGCTCGAGATCCTGCGCGTGACCGACCCGCCCGGACCGATCGATGCCACGCTCGCGCTCGACGAGCTGGGCGCCGCGGCGGCGCATCGCATCCGCGCCCAACCGAAGGAAGAGCTGCGACTGGCCATCGCGGAGCTCGACCCGCTTCTGGAGCCCAAGGGCACGCTCTTGTATGGGGACCCTGCCACGGAGCTCGTTCGGTCCTCCTTCGTTGTCGATCTCATGGTCCTCGGTTCGCGGGGCTATGGGCCGTGGCGCGGCGTCCTGCTCGGATCGGTCTCCGCGCGAGTGATCAAGGCCGCGGCGTGCCCGGTGATCGTCGTGCCGCGCAGCGCGCCGGCCCCGGCCGAGGAGGCCGCGACCGTTGGCGGCCGCCAGGACGTGGTGGTCTGATGCCCGGACGGCGTCTCACGCTGCGCATCGGCCGCCTCGCGGGAGTCCCCGTGGGCGTCCATCCGCTGTGGCTGATCATCGTCGCCCTGATCACGCTCGCCCTCGGGAGGGACTACTTCCCGTCGCAGGCTCCGGGGATCAGCGATACGAGCGCCTATCTGCTCGGGCTTGCGAGTGCCTTGGCGCTCTTCGGCGGAATCCTCCTGCACGAGCTTGGGCACGCCGTCGTTGCGCGGCGTCACGGCGTCGAGATCGAGGAGATCGACCTATGGCTGCTCGGCGGGGTCGCGCACATGGCCGGGGAACCGCGCGCCGCCGGCGACGAGTTGCGCTTCGCGCTCGCCGGCCCGGCGGTCACCGCTGCGCTGCTCGCGGGGTTCGGCGCGCTACGGCTGGTGCTCGGCGGCGCGCCGGCGGCCCTGCGCGCCTTCGTCGACTACCAGGTCTACGTCAGCGCGGCGATCCTCATCTTCAACCTCCTGCCCGCCTTCCCGCTCGATGGCGGCCGGGTCGTGCGCGCGCTGCTGTGGCGGCGCCTGAGGGATCGCGAGCAGGCCACCACACTCGCCGCGAGGAGCGGCCGCGTGTTCGGCTTCGTGCTCGTCGCCCTGGGCATCATCTCCTTCGCGTCCGGAGCGATCGGCGGCCTCTGGCTGGCCCTGGTCGGCGGGTTCATCGTCGTCGCCGCGGCGGCCGAGGTGCAGCGCGCCGCGATCGAGCGCGAGTTCGCCGGGCGCATCGCAGCCACGGTCATGACGGCGCCGGCCGTGACGCTGGCCGCGGACCTCTCGCTGCGGGACGCTGTCGTCGTTGGGTTCTCGCGCCACCTGTTCAGCGCGTTCCCCGTGGTGGGGCCTGACGGCCGGGCGCTCGGCGTGCTGACCATCGACGACGTGCGACTGGTCCCGCCGGCGGATCGCGCTCACCGGCGCGTCGGCGATGTCGCGTGCCTGGATCCCGCTCTGCTGGTCACTCCGGAGACGCCGGTAACCGAGCTGCTCGCGCGGCCGGCGTTCCTGCGCACGGGACGCGTGGTGGTGATCGACATCGCCGGTCGGCCCGTCGGCATCGTCTCGATCACCGACATCGAGCGCCGACTGCGCGCCGACGCACTGCTACCCGACGCGTCGCCGCATCGGAGCGCCGCCTGAGTCCGCCCGCGGCGGTCGCTCAGTTGACACGGCGCCGGAGCTTGACGGTTGGCGGTCTGCGCAGCGGAGTGGGAGGCGCTGGACGAGGTGCCGGCAGACCATCGCCTGGTGTTGCGAACAGACCGCTGCGTCGAGGCGACCTCCTCGACTTGAAGACCTGGCTGGATGGCCGCTGGACGTAGGTCAGGCGGTGCCCGCAGGCGCGTAGCGGCGCCGGACGGCTTCCTCCACGGCAATGGCGGGGACGAGGATGGTGGCCGCCGCAGCGCTCTCGAGCCAGGCCGTCGCACCGAGTGATGTGGAGCCGAAGACGGCGTGCGCCGCCGGCAAATAGATGAAGGCCAGCTGCAGCGCAAAGATCGCGGCGATGCCCGCCAAGACCCACGGGTTGCTCCACACGCCGATGCGAAAGACGGTGTGGCGCAGTGAGCGGCACTGCAGCAGGTACGTCGAGTGCCGCGTGCCAGCCGCCCAGACGGCCCGCTGGGCACGAGCGCGCGAGACGGGCGGCGAGCACGAATCCGACGCGACCGCCGAGCTCGCCCAACAGCTCGCCAGCCGGTGGGCCCCGCTCGACGAGGTGCCCGCGAACCGCCATCTCATTGTGCGGGCCGACCGCCCGGTCCAGGAGGTGATCATCGACGTGGCGGCCTGGCTCGACCGCTGCTGGGACTGAGGCCTACGTCGTCCCGTACTGCTGGCCGCCGCCGAGCCGGGCGATCTGCTCAGGGTCGGTGACGCCCTGCACGACCGCGGTGAGCTCCAGCAGCCGGGGCGAGAGCCGCACGCGGTAGGGCGCTGCGGGCGCGTGCCCGGCATGCGAAGCGCGACCGTTCCGATCGATCAACAGCGCCGTCTCGCCGCGGTCAGCAGACCGGGTCGTTGATCAAGACGCAGCGCCCGCGCTCGCCGGACCTAGCCCGCGCGAATCGTCGTGCGAGAGGAGAAGCCATGATCGCCTGGCGCCGTGAGACCAGCAATGCCGCCGTCGCCGATATAGCTCACAGGCCCGACGACGGTTTACCTGACCACGGCACGACCTCTACCGCGTGATCGAGGGCCTCGGAAGCGCCAAGCTAGGCGCACCGGTCCGGCAGGTCATCGCACCGCGCACGGTTACCAGCGCACGAAACCACTGATCCGCGCGCGCCTCCGCGGAATACCGCGAGCGTTTCCGTGCTAACTGCGAATGCGCCCCGGAAGTCGCGGGCGCAGCTTGGGGCGCAGGATGCGAATCCCGATTCGATCAGAGCTCGAGGCCTTCCGCTTCACGCTCGCGGGCGCGCTGCTGATCGGCGCGGCGCTGCTCGTCGGCTGGCTGATCGCGCCGCTGGCGGGCGTGGCCGTGTTCGCGCTGGGCACCACGGTCGCGCTGATCGCTTACCGGCGCGCGCCGAACCCCGACCGTCGCGCCCCGCTGCATGACGCCGCGCAGGCACCGCACCCGCACGGCGCTCGTGGCGGACGCAGGCACGTGCTCGTCGTGGCGAACGAGGTACTCGGGGGCTACGAGCTGCGTAAGCGGCTCGCCCGCACCGAGCGCGAGCACATGGAGATCGACGTGCTCGCCCCGGTGCTGACCTCGCGTGCGCACTACACCGTCTCGGACATCGACCGCGAGATCGAGCAGGCCCGTGCGCGGCTCGAGCGCTCGCTCGCCTGGGCGCGCGCCCACGGGATCGAGGCCCACGGCGAGGTCGGCGATCCCAACCCCGCCACCGCAATCGAGGACGAGTTGCGGGACTTCGGCGCCGACGAGGTGATCGTCACCCACCCGGCCGAACGCGAGCGCTGGCAGGAGCGCGACGAGCTCGAGCGGCTCCGTCGCGAGCTCGACGTGCCCGTCACGCATGTCATCGCCGAAGACGATGGGCCGACCGGTTAGCGGCGCAGGAGGAACGAAGATGTCCCACGCGAGATCTCAGCGAATGCCACCGGCAGCGAAGGCTTCGGCCGCTCGCGCGCACATGGCTGCGAGCAGGTCGGCGATGGCGTGCACGCAAGGGTGGTCGCTCGGCGACGAGAAGCTGCAATCACGGATGCGTCGGCGGCGGCAGCACGCCGAGCACAGCCCCGCGGACGGCGCTCACCCCTTGATCACGCCGATCGGCCGCAGCTCGGCGACCCGCGCCGCCAGCCCGGCGCGCTCGACGACCGCGACGACGCGGTCGACGTCCTTGTAGGCGAACGGCGCCTCCTCGGCCAGGCCGCGGTTACTGGGGCAGCGCACGACGATTCCTGCATGCTCGAGCTGGCGGCGAAGCTCTGCGCCGGTGATCTGGCGCCGTGCGCGCGTGCGGCTCATCCGGCGGCCGGCGCCGTGGCAGACGGTGCCAAACGAGCGCTCCATAGCCGGCGGGCGGCCGGCGAGCACGTAGCTGCGCGTCCCCATCGAGCCCGGGATGAACACTGGCTGCCCGGCGAAGCGATAGGCGCCGGGGATCTCGTCGGAGCCGGGCGGGAAGGCGCGCGTCGCTCCCTTGCGATGCACGCATAGGTTGCGCCCCAGGTGGTGCTCGACCTTGGCGACGTTGTGGGCGACGTCGTAGACCTGCAGCGTGCCTGCGGCGACGCCAGGGCCGAGCACGCGCGCCACCGCCTCGCGGATGCGGTGGGCGAGAACATGCCGGTTGGCCCACGCATAGTTGGCCGCCGCGGCCATCGCCCTCAGGTAGGCACGCCCCTCCGGCGAGGACATCGGCGCGCACGCGAGCTGGCGATCGGGCAGCTTGATGCCGAAGCGGGCGAGCGTCGCGTCCATCCGCTTGACGTGATCGGTGCACACCTGGTGGCCGAAGCCGCGCGAGCCTGAGTGGATGAGGACCGTGACCTGGCCCTCGTGGAGGCCAAACGCGCGCGCGGCCTCCTCGTCGTGGATGCGCTCGACCCGCTGCACCTCGATGAAATGGTTCCCCGAGCCCAGCGTCCCGAGCTGATCGCCGCCGCGCACACGCGCACGCTCCGACACCATGGCCGGATCCGCATTGGACAGCTGCCCGCCCGACTCCGTGTACGCAACGTCGCGCTCGGTGCCGAGGCCCCGCTCGTGCACCAGCGCGCTCGGGCCGTCCGTGAGGACACGATCGAATGCGGCGCCGGCGAGGCGGATGGCGCCGTGGTGGCCGGGCCCGACGGGCACCGTCCGCGAGAGCTCGTGCACCAGTCGCTCGCACCGCGTGCCCAGCTCATCGGCGTCGAGCGGCACCGCCAGCAGCCGCACACCGCAGTTGATGTCGTAGCCGACCCCGCCCGGCGACACCACCCCGTCGGGCATCAGCGTCGCCGCGACCCCTCCGACCGGAAAGCCATAGCCCTGGTGCACGTCGGGCATCGCCAGCGCCGCCTCGACGATCCCCGGCAGCGTCGCCACGTTCTGCAACTGCTCAAGCGATCGATCGCCAAGGATCTCTTCGAGGATCGGCTCGTCGGCGAAAACCCGCGCGGGAACCCGCATGTCCGCCCGCGCGTCGGCCGGGATCTCCCACGTCACCGGGCCAATTCTGTGCAGCGTCGCGCCACTGGCCGCGACCGGCGTCTCGAGCACGCTGTCGGGATGGCGAGTCATGAGCTCCCTGCCGTCGGCTCCCGCGGCAAGCGCTCATCGACCTGCGGGATGCACTTGCGGTGCACGAGACGGTCGTAGGCGTCGCAGACGATCGCCCATTGACGCGGACGCACCTTCGTCACGACGAGCGTCCCACCGGTCTCGCTGGGTCGCGGCGCGCGATTACGGCTACCGCGTCCTCACGCGTGACGGCGACGTCATACAGGTCCTCGAGTCCCTCCACTGCGAAGACCTGCAGCAGCGGATCGAAGACGACGGAGATCCGACAGTCCACAGACTTCAGCTCGCGCGCCGCACTGAGAAGCGGAAGCATTGCGCGCGGATCCATCGCCTCGACCGCCACAAGGTCGACCACGAAGGCGTCCTCTCCCGCCTCGGCAAGGCCGCGAATGTGCGCCGCCAACCGCTCGCCCGCCGCCGGGCTGAAATCGCCACCCACAGCCAGCACCCTCACGCCATCCTCGAGGAACTCGTCTGTCCACGCGGCACCCCAGTCGATCGTGCGCATTGCCTTCTCCATATCGTCGTAGCCCACGGGAATCAGACCCACCGTCGCACCGGTGACAGAACCCGACATCAGCGCGGAGCGCGGTCGGTGTTGCGGCAAAGCACCGACTCCGCACTGCGCCTGTGAGCTGCGCCGAGTCCAGGTCGGCGAGGCGGTCGGCACGCCCAGCGACGCGGCGCGGCGAGCGCGTCCGGACCGCCGTACGCGGCCTCCTCGCCGTCACCTGACAGGGGACCGCATCCGCGGGAACGTCGCCGCAGCGCGCGCGTCGGCAACACTAGTCGTCATGCCGATGGGTGGCGCGGGCGGCTGACGGTGGGTTGTCGGCGGGCGGATGGGTCTCGCGCCGACGACCTCGTATCCATCGCGAAAGAGGCACACGACCTTGTGTTGCGGTCGGGCCGCGCTCGGCGCAAGGACGCCGCGGTACCCCTCCCGCCACAGGCGCTCTCCGATCGCCTGGAACGCCGGCCAGGTATTGGCGCCGGTCCGAGCGGCCTCAGCCCGACGCTCCTCAGGCGATCCGGATCGGTGGGCACCCGAAACTGAGCGCAACTTAGCGGATGCAGGATGGCGTGCTAGAGCCAAACACAACTCGAAGACTCGATCTCATAACCCGTCAGATCCAGGTTCGAGTCCTGGCGGGCCCACTGTCTAGCCGCGCTTCGCCTTCGGGATCTCGCCACTCTTGGCGAACGTCTCTTCATTGACGGTCGCAACGGTGACGTCATGTTTACGCGGCGGTGCCGAAGCAACCCGGCTCCACCACCTAGTGCGCCCGCCCACGTCGAGGGGTGGACGGAACAGCAGCGGCAAGCGACCTTCCTCGACCACCTGGAGCGCCGCCGCGGGAGCCAGGACGCCTTCATGTGGCAGGCGCCCGATCTCACCATCGCCGGTCAAGCCTTCCTGCTGAGTGTTCTCACGGACCCGGACGTTGACCAGGTCACGCTGAGGTGGGTCCTCCGCGCCGGGGTGGCGGCGAGCGTGGCGGCGATCTTCGCACTCCTTCGCCTGCGATCGCGTGAGGTGCTCTACAGCGAGGCGATCGCCGTCTACGCACAGCGTTGTGGAATCGACGACCCGCGACCGCGCGCGCTCAAGGACGTTGTCCGGGGCACGCAACCGTGGCCGAGATGTTCAACGTCTGGGGCTGGCTGGATCGCGGCATGCGCGCGGTCATCGGCCGCGACTTCCTGCCGTCACCTACTGGCTCTGGATCGCGGCGCTCTCCCTGTTCGTCGTGGCGGACTTCGTCGCATACAACAACACGATCTGACGAAGTCGGCGCCTCGGGCGCAGTAATCGAGCAGCAGGAGCCCACCGAATCGGGCGCCGTGGGTTCACCGGAGTGCTTCCACCGTCTCTTCCACCGTTCCATCGGTAGCGAAAGCGCCCGCGAGCAGTTGCGCCTCGTCGGCGCGGCTCTTGTGATGCAGGTAACGCGCGGTGGTCTTCATGTCCGCGTGGCCGAGCCAATGTTGGAGCTGGACGAGCGAGGCGCGGTTGATCGCGAGCGAGCCGAAGGTGTGGCGCAGATCATGGAAGCGGAGCTGCCTGAGGCCTGCGCGCTTCTGAGCCTCGACGTAGCGCCGCCGCATCGCTGACGCGTCGAGGTAGCCGCCCGCTTCGCCCAGGAAGACGAGGTCGGTGTCGCGCGAGCGGTGCTCGCATTGGCCGAGGGCGGCGAGGACCTGGGCCACCGCGGGCACCATGGGCACCACCCGGCCTGGACCGGACTTTGGCTCCGTCAGAGCGCCCTTGGCGTAGCTGGCATGGACGCGGATCAGCTCGCGCGGGAAGTCGACAATGCGCCAGCGCAGGGCCACGAGCTCGCCGCGTCGTAGTCCGGTGAACGCGGCGGTCAGATACAGCGCGCCGTCCTGTTCGTCGGCGGCGGCGCGCACGAGGGCTATGACCTCCTCGACGGTGTAGAAGTCATAGCGCGACGGGTCGTAGCGAACGCGCAGACGCTCGACGCCGGCCACCGGGTTGTCGGCCAGCCCGCAGGTACGCCGCGCGCGCTGGAAGAGGTTGTGCAGCAGCGCGACCTGCTTGTTGGCGTTGCGCGCGGACATGCCGTCAGCGAGCGCGCCGCCCCGCCAGTCTTCGATGTCGCGCGTCGTGATCGTCGCGATGTCACGGCCCGCGAAGGCAGGCAGCAGATGGCATCGCAACGCGGAGCGATGGTCCTGGATCGTCGTCGGCTTCCAGGCGCGCTCGTGCTCGCCCCAGCGCATCCAGTCCTCCGCGACGTCCTCGAAGCTCATCCCGTGCCTCGGGCGGCGCGCCGCGTCGCGGCGGGCTTCGACGAGCAGCTCCGTGAGCAGCTCTTCGGCGTCGCGGCGGCGCAGGTAGCCGGGCGGCGGTGCGCCGCGGCCGGTCCAGCGCGGCCCTAGCCGGCGCTGGTGCTGGCCGTCGGCGTCTCGCCACTTGGCGTAGAACTGCGCGCCCTTCTTCCGCGCGACCTCGTAGACGCGACCGCTGACCGGCACGTGATCTGCCCTGAGCACGACGGCTCCTCCCGGATCCGGATGACCGAGAGAGCGCAGAAGGTCGCCGAGATCAGCCATGACCGCCGGCAGGCTAGGGGCCACATGGGATGCGGATTTGTGTCCCAATCTGTGTCCCAGAACAGCCCGAAACAGCCCGATCTAACCCGATCGAACATCAGGCAACTTGGCTTGCTAGAGCCAAATCGGGGTGATCAGGGAGCCTAGCCATGCAGAAGGTCGAGGGTTCGAGTCCCTTCATCCGCTCTCTGAAGGCCCCGTAGCTGCGGGGCCTTTGTGTCTCGCAGGGGCACGGATGCCGACGAGCACCTACGAGTGCGCTCCCGGCGGTCAGCACGGGAACTGCGCGCGCAGGCACGTCCCATGACCCGGCGGGCTCTCGAGCGACAGCGTCCCGTCGAGGGCCGCGACCCGATCGGCGAGCCCGCGCAGGCCTGAGCCGACGGCGGTGTCGGCACCGCCGATGCCGTCGTCGGTGACCTCCACGCTCACGGTCCCGTTCGCGCGCCGGACGGCCACGACGGCGCCCGTCGCCTGCGCGTACTTGGCGACGTTGGCCAGCGCCTCGCAGACGACGAAGTACGCCGCGATCTCGACCGGGCCGGGGAGCCGCTCGCCGAGATCGCTCTCGAGCGTCACCGGCACGGGAGCGCGTGCGGCGAGCGCGTCGAGCGCGGCGCCGAGGCCGTGCTGGGTGAGGACCGTCGGATGGATGCCGCGCGCCAGCTCGCGCAGCTCGGCCAGGCTCGTCCTCACCTCGGCGAGCGCGCGGTCGAGCAGCTCCGCGGCCTCCGACTCGCCGTCGACGCGCCGGCGCGTGTGCGCGAGCAGCAGCGCGACGCCGACGAGCCGCGCCTGGGCGCCGTCGTGCAGGTCGCGCTCCAGCCGCCGGCGCTCGGTGTCGCCCGCTTCCACCAGCCGCGCGCGCGAGGCGCGCAGCTCCTCCAGGCGCTCGCGCAGCGCGGCGTCGAGCTGGGCCACGTGGCTGCGCAGCAGCCCGGCCAGGAAGGCGAAGGGCAGCAGCGCCGTGACGACGAAGGCGGCCCACCCGATCGCGTCGCCGGCGCCGGCGGTGCCCACCGTCGCGAGCAGGAAGACGAGCATCCCGCACACGTAGACCGGCGTGAGCTGGAGCCGCTCCAGCGGTGCGCTGCGCCGCCAGCGCACGATCAGCCGGACGAGCACGATGACGAACAGCACCACGTAGAGCAGCGCCTGGAAGCCCAGCCCCACGTTCGCCAGATCCGTGTCGCGCCGGATCAGCAGCACGTTGGTCGGGCAGTCGTCGCAGCCCATCTCGTGCGGCCCGGCGAAGAACATCATCGGGATCGAGGCCACCGTGAAGGTCAGGTAGCCGGCGATGACGATCGCGCGGTCGCGGCCCGGCGCCAGCCTGCCCGACGGGAAGGCCATGACGAGGTGCAGGAAGACGCCGCCCCACAGCCCGCCGACCACGAACGCGAACGTGTACACCAGCGGCGAGTCCGAGAGGCTCAGCGCGGCCAGGTACCACGTGAAGCCCAGCAGCACCATCAGGTCGCCGGTGCGGCTCTCCGGCCGCCGGCGCGACGCGTAGAGGCCCGTGCCGACGAAGCTCCACCCCACCACCGGCGCGAAGATCGCCCATACGCCGCGGGCCTGCTGGTGGCTGCTGGTCAGCACGAGCGCAACCACGCCGGCGCCGCACAGCAGTGCCGCGACGATGACCGCGCGCGTTCGCCCGACGCGCATGGACCGATCCTCTCCCCGCGCGCGCCGCCGCGCAAGGGCGCGACCCTGAAGCGCATAAGTTCAGGGTCCCGTCCCGATTGTCCGTAGGACGGTCGCTTCCTACCGTCCGCGAGCGGTCCATGCCCGGCCCGCGGGTGCCCATGGCCCGCAACACGACAAGGAAGCCCATGCCCACCAATCTCGATCCGCCGCTGCGCAGAGCGCTCGCTCTGGCAGCGGCCGCCGGCGCCGCCCTCCTGGCGACGCTCGGCATCGCAACCAGCCAGGCGAGCGCGGCCTACACGGCGCGCATCCAGGCGGGAACGCTCGTGCTCACCGGCGACGGAGCAAGCGACACGCTGGTGCTCGAGCCGGCTCCGCCCAACACGCTCTTCGTGAGCCTCAACGGCGCGCTGTTCTCGAGCTTCGACCGCAGCACCTTCAACGCCATCGACGTCGAGGCCGGCGGGGGCGACGACGAGGTCCGCATGTTCAACGGCGACCTCGGCCTGCAGGCCGTCACGCTCAACGGCGGCGCCGGCAACGACAAGCTGCTCGGCGGCTCCGGCCCCGAGACCCTCGTCGGCGCGAGCGGCAACGACCTCGTCGACGGCAACATCGGCGCCGACACCGCCCAGCTCGGCAGCGGCAACGACACCTTCCAGTGGGACCCCGGCGACGGCAGCGACACCGTCGAGGGCGAGAGCGGCAACGACACGATGCAGTTCAACGGCTCGAACATCGGCGAGCAGATCGACGTCGCGGCCAACGGCCCGCGCGTGCGCCTCACACGCAACGTGGCTGCCGTCAACATGGACTTCGACGGCATCGAGCGCCTCAACGTCCGCGCCCAGGGCGGCGCCGACACCGTGACCACGCACGACCTCACGGGCACCGCGCTGAAGACGGCCGGCGTCGACCTCGCCGCGACCGGCGGCGGCGGCGACAGCACGGCCGACACCGTCGTCGCCAACGGCACCGAGGCCGCCGACGACGTCAAGGTCAGCTCGACGGCCGACACCGTCACCGTGGCCGGCGTCGCGCCGCAGCTGCAGGTCACCGGCAGCGAGCCAGCGCTCGACAACGTCGACGTCGCGACGCTCGGCGGAGCCGATGCCATCACCTCCGGCGTGCAGCTCGCCGGCCCGGCACCCGTCACCGTCGACGGTGGCGACGGAGCCGACACCGCGACCTACAGCGGCACCAACGGCGATGACACGATCGGCATCGCGCGCACCGGCACCGCCACGGTCGGCGCCTTCACGCCCACCAGCGGGCCGCTGAACATCACCGCGGTCGAGGACCTCGACGTGCGCGGACTGGCCGGCGCCGACACGCTCACCGCCCAAAACGGCATCGGCGCCCTCACCCAGCTCACGCTCGACGGCGCCGGCGGCAACGACGCCCTGCGCGGCGGCGACGGCAACGACATCCTGCTCGCCGGCAGCGGCGACGACTTCGTCGACGGCAACATCGGCGCCGACAGCGCCCAGCTGGGCGGCGGCAACGACACGTTCCAGTGGGACCCCGGCGACGGCAGCGACACCGTCGAAGGCCAGAGCGGCACCGACACCCTCGCCTTCAACGGCTCGAACATCGGCGAGGCCATCGACGTCTCGGCCAACGGCCCGCGCGTGCGGCTCACCCGCAACGTGGCGCTCGTCGCCATGGACTTCGACGGCATCGAGCGGCTGGCGCTGCGGGTCCTCGGCGGAACCGATGCCGTCACGGTGGGCGACCTCACCGGCACCGACCTCAAGACCGCCAACATCGACCTCAACGCCTTCGGCGGCGGCGGCGACAGCTCACCCGACACCGTCATCGCCAACGGCTCGAACCGCGCCGACAAGGTCGCGGTGACCCGGTCGGGCTCGCAGGTGCTGACGACGGGTCTGGCAGCGCAGACCACGATCGACGGCAGCGAGCTGGCCAACGACACGCTGCGAGTCAACACCCTGGGCGGCCGCGACACCGTCACGGTGTCACCCGACGTGACTGACCTGATCACGCCGGTCGTCGACCTGGGCGCAGACCAGTAGGGGGACAAGGTGGGCGCCGCCGCGTTCGCGCGGCGGCGCCCCACCGCTAGGGGATGACGCGCCCAAAGATTGAGGGTTTCCGTAGTTTCGCGACACGGCTGCCGCGCCTACCGTGGATGGGGCCATGACGCCTCCTCATCACGCAAGCGCCGTCCGCCACCTCCGCGTCATCGGCTCCGACGTCGCGGCGCGCGCGGATGACGACTCGCCGCTCATCGAGCGCGCCGTCGAGCTCGACGTCCTCGGTGCCGCCGTCCACCGGCTGGTGCGCGGCGTCGGTGGCGTCGTGGTCCTCGACGCGCCCGCCGGCCTCGGCAAGAGCGCGCTGCTCGAGCACGCCGCGCACATGGCGACGAGCGCCGGCTGCCTCGTGCGGCACGCGGCCCCCGGGCCGCTCGAGCGCCACTTCCCCTTCGGCGTCGTGCGCGCGCTGCTGGAGGGCCCGCTGCGCGACGCCTCCGACGAGGAGCGCGCGCGGCTGCTCGACGGCGCCGCCGCGGCGGCCGGCGGGCTGCTCCTCGACGGGACCGTTCCCGCGGGCGACGTCACGATGATGCTGGCCCACAGCATGCTGTGGCTGTGCGCGGCGATCGCCGACGAGCAGCCGGTCGTGCTGGTGATCGATGACGCCCAGTGGGCCGATCGCTCCTCGCTGGAGGTCCTGGGCTACCTGGCGCGGCGGACCGCCGACGTGCCCCTGTTGATCGCCGTCGGGGCGCGCGCCGACGATCCCGATGCCCCCTCGGACCTGCTGAGCCTGCTCGGCGGCGTGCGCTCGGCGACCGTGCTGCACCCCCAGCCGCTGTCGCCCAACGGCGCCGTGCGGCTCATCCACCGCGCCGCGCCCGACACGCCGATCGAGATCTGCCGCCAATGCCACATGTCGGTGGCCGGGAACCCTTGGCTGCTCGCCGAGCTTGCCCGCCAGATCGCGGCGCACGGTCACGAGGCGATCGACGCCACGAAGGACGGCGTCCCCCGGGTCAGCGCGATCGCGCGCAACGTCGTGCGCCGGCGCCTGGCCGAGCTGGAACCGTGCGATCGCGCGGTGGTCCAGGCGCTCGCGGTCATCGGCGACGGCGCGCCGCAGCAGGTCCTCGCCGCCGTCGCGGGCGTCCCTGTCGACGAGCTCGGCGTGACCCGCGACGCGCTCCAGGCCGCCGGGCTGCTCGCCGCCGGCGGCGGGCGCTTCGCCCACGATCTGGTGGCCGCGGCGATCGGCGCGGACCTCCCGCGCGCGACGCGCGAGCGCCTGCACCGCGAGACGGCGCGCGCGCTGATCGACACCGGCGCGGACGCCGACGCCGTCGCCTGTCACCTGCTCAAGTGCGGGCCGCGCGCCGACTCTGAGGTCAGCGCGCTGCTGCGGCGCGCGGCCGGGGCGGCCGCGCAGCGCGGAGCACCGCACACGGCCGCCGCGTACCTCGAGCGCGCGCTGCACGAGCGCGCGGCGGGCGACGACCGCGGGCGCATGCTCTCCCAGCTGGCCATGGTCGCCTTCGACGCCGGCCTGCCCGACTCGCGACGGCGCCTGTACGAGGCCCTCGACGAGACGCGCGATCGCGACACGCGCGTCGAGGTGCTGACGCGCCTGTCGACGCTGAGCGTCGTGGAAGGTGGCGATCCCAAGCTCGCCGACCTGCTCGAGCGCGAGCTGGCGGCCGAGACCGACCCGCAGACGCGGCTGGCGATCGAGGCCGCGGCGCTCGACACGCTGCTGGTGCTCCCCGATCGCCACGAGGAGCGCGCGCGCCGCGTCGCGGCGGTCGATCTGCGCGCCGTCGCCGACCCGGTCGTGCGGCGCGTCATGATCACCCACCGCGCCCGGCTGGCCACCGAGCTCGGGACGCCCAACGCGGCCGCCGCCGCGGCCATGGCACGCGGCGCGCTCCACGGCGACGAGCTGCTCGCCGACGCCTGGCGGCGCGGCGCCTACCACTTCTGCATCCGCGTGCTGACGATGACCGACCGCGCCGACGAGGCGCGCCGGGCGATCGCGCGCCTGCGCGAGCACGCGGTCGCACGCGGCTCGCTGCGGCTCCGCGCGGCCGCCGCGTGGTACGCGGGCGAGCTCGCGCTGCGGGGCGGCCGCATCGCCGACGCCGAGACCGAGGCGCGGATGGTGTTCTGCCTCGTCGACGACGACGTCAACGTGCTCACCGGCGCCGCGGCCGAGCTGCTGGTCTGCGCGCTCGCCGAGCGCGGGGAGTTCCAGGAGGCCCACGACCTGCTCGAGGAGCGCGGGCTGGACGGCTCCCTCGGGCGGACGGTCTGGGAGGTCGGCCTGCGCCACGCGCGCGCCCGGCTCGCGCTGGCCGAAGGCGACTTCGAGCGCGCCTACGCGGAGGCGTGCGAGGCCGGTGCGCTGCGCGAGGAGCAGGGCCGCCCCAACCCGACGTGGACGCCGTGGCGCACGACCGCCGCGCTGGCGCTCGCGCACCTCGGCCGCCGCGACGAGGCCGCCGCGCTGGCCGACGCCGAGCTCGCCCTCGCCGAGCGCTTCGGCGCGCCCGTGCCGATCGCCGCCGCGCTGCACGCCCGCGCGGTCGCCGAGCCCGACGAGGCCGCGCGCATCGCGCTGTGCGAGCGTGCGATCGCGGTCGCCGCGGGCACGCCCGCGCTGCTCGAGTCGGTCCGCGCGCGGGTGGAGCTCGGCAGCACGCTGCGCTACGTGGGCCAGCGCATGCAGGCCCGCGACGCGCTGCGCACCGCGCTGGCCGACGCCGACGCCCTCGGCGCCGTGCTCCTGGCCCAGCGCGCGCGCCGCGAGCTCGTCGCCACGGGCCTGCGCCCGCGCCGCGCCCAGGTCGAGGGCGCCGCCTCGCTGACGCCGCGCCAGCGCCAGGTCTGCGAGCTGGCCGCCGCCGGCAAGCCCAACCGCGCGATCGCCCAGGAGCTGTTCCTGAGCGTCAAGACCGTCGAGACGCACCTCGCCGCCGGGTTCGGCAAGCTCGGCGTCGGCACGCGGGCCGAGCTGGCCGAGCGGCTGGCCGGGTAGGCGCTTCTCGGGATCGTCACGGGCCTTCCGGCCGCGGCTGCTTGCATACATCGTGCGGCGAGGCCTGACCCTCCTCGTCGGCGCTGCGCCCGGTCGCTCGGGCCAACTCTCCTCCGGCCTGAGCCGAACACACCCGGCGCAGACAGGCGAAGCGGCGCGTCGGAGCCGACCGCGATCGGCTCCGGCGCTCGCTCCGCCGGTCACACGCGATCGACGAGCGTCGCGCCGGCGGAGGCGATCAGCTCCTCGACGGCCGCGCCGGCGCTGCTGCTCGGCTGCAGCACCAGGCGGTCGACCCCGGCGTCGGCGTAGCGGCGCGCGAGGTCGACGTCGACCGCGGCGCTCGGCGTGACGGTGATCTCGAGCGGCCCGAGCGCCGGCGGCCGCTGTGCTTCGCGCAGGCGCGCGACGGCATCGGCGACCTCCTCCGGGGAGAGCGCCCACCCGAACCATCCGGCGCCGACGCGCGCCGCGCGCCGCAGCGCGGCCGCCGAGTGGCCCCCGACGACGATCGGTGGATGGGGCCGCTGGACCGGGCGCGGGCGCGCCATGACGCCCGCGAAGGCGACGAACTGCCCGTCGAACGACGCGGTGGGCTCGTCCCACAGGGCGAGCATCGCCTGCAGGTACTCGTCGGCGCGCGCCCCGCGCTCGGAGAGCGCCACGCCCATCGCGCTCAGCTCGGCCTCGACGTAGCCCACGCCGATGCCGACGGTCAGGCGCCCGTCGCAGAGCACGTCGATCGACGCGATCTGCTTGGCGAGCAGGACGGGCTGGCGCTGGGGCAGGATGATCACGCCGAAGGCCAGGCGGATCCGGCTGGTCAGCGCCGCGAGATGGCTCAGGGCGACGACCGCCTCCAGGCGCGGCTCGTCGGCGGGGTCGGGGGCGTCGGCCGGCAGCGCGATGTGATCGCCGACCCACAAGGACTCGAAGCCGGCGTCCTCGGCGAGCCGGGCGCGCCGCGCGAGGACCTGCGGCGACACGCTATCGCCCTTGTGCAGCCCGTACAGACCGAACTTCACCGGCGGCCTCCTCGCAACTGGATCGAAGTAGGTGCATTTTGCGCAGAACCTGTCCGTGGACCCGGCCGGCCAGGTACCTTGTTGCGATGAAGACGCCGCGTCGGGCCTTGCGTCACGACGTCAGGGACGGGATCGTCCGGTCGATTCTCGACGGGCAGTACGGGCCGGGCGACCGCCTCATCGAGATGCACATCGCCAAGGAGTACGGGACCAGCCAGGGCCCCGTGCGCGAGGCGCTGCGCGAGCTCGAGATGCTCGGGTTCGTGCGCAGCGAGCCACATCGCGGCACCTATGTGCGCGATCCCTGGCAGCGCGGCATGCACGAGCTCTACGACGTGCGCGCGGCCCTCGAGGAGTTCGCGGCGCGCATGGCCACGCCGCGCCTGCGTCACGACGTTTCGGCGCTGCAGGCGGAGGTCGACGGCATGGCCGACGCGGCCGCGCGCAACGACGTCCACGGCGTCGTCGAGCACTCCGAGCGCTTCCACCGCCTGATCATCGTGGCCAGCGAGAACAAGCTCCTGCACACGATGTGGGACAGCCTGAGCATCACCGACCACACGGCATTGACGATGGTCACCCTGTCGGTCGACATGGCCACGGTCGCCGAGTCGCACCAGCCGATCGTCGACGCGATCGCGGCCGGCGACGTCGAGCTCGCCTGCCGGGTCAGCCGCGAGCATCAGGAGTGGTTCGTCGAGATGCTCAACGCCGAGGCCGAGGAGCGCGGCGGCGAGCTTCCCGAGGACGAGGCGGAGGAGTCCGAAGCGCTGACGTCGGCCGGCTAGGGGGTTCGGGGAGCGCCCGTGGTGGGTCGTGGTCGCTTCGGCGCGGGGCCGCTTCGGCCCGCCTTGCGCGCTTGCCCGCTGCGTGTTTCACAACATCTTCGGCCCCGCGAGGGCGGGCGCCCTCGCGAGCTGTCCTGCCCACGGTGGCCACTGCGCCCTCTAGGCAGGACAGTTCCGCGAGCGGCCCTCGCGAGGCGTTACAGAACACGCGCGCTCTCCACCAACACGCGCGCCCCTGGGCGCCCCGGCCGCGCAGGGCCGCAAGACGCAAAGCGGACGACCGGGACACACCACGCGCGCGCCATCAACCCGCTAGCCGCCCCCGACGTGCAGCGGGTGGCCGAGCAGCAGCGCGGCCGCCTCGTGCAGACCCTCGCTGAGCGTCGGATGCGGGTGGATCGTCGCCGCGACGTCGCCCGGCGCGGCCATCAGCTCGATGGCCAGCGCGCCGCCGGCCACGAGCTCGCTGGCGTGCGGGCCGACGACGTGGACGCCGACGACGCGATCGGTCGCGACGTCGGTGACCAGGCGCGTGAAGCCGTCGCGCGCTCCGAGCGTGCCGGCGCGGCCCGAGGCGGCGAGCGGGAACGTGGCCACCGCCGCGTCGAGCCCCGCTTCGCGGGCCTGCGCCTCGGTGAGCCCGACCGTCGCGACCTCGGGGTCGGTGAAGATGACCACCGGCACCGCGCGCGCGTCGAAGGCCGCCGGCATCCCGCCGAGCGCCTCGGCCGCGACGGCCGCCTCGGCGGTCGCCTTGTGCGCGAGCGCCGGCCCGGCGACGACATCGCCGATCGCGGCGATGCGCTCGGCGGCGCGCATGTCCTCGCCGACCTCGATCAGCCCGCCGGAGCCGACGGTCACGCCGGCGGCGGCGAGGCCGAGGTCGTCGGTGTTCGGCGCGCGACCGACCGCGACGATCACGCGCTCGGCCTCGACGCGCTCCTCGCCGTCGGGGCCTGAGATCACCAGCGCGCCGCCGTCCACGCGACGCGCCGTGCAGGCCGTGCGCACGTCGACGCCGAGCGCCTTCAGACGCCGCAGCACGGGCGCGGCGAGGGACGCATCGACGCTCGCGAGCACGCGATCGAGCGCCTCGACCACCGTCACACGCGCGCCGAGCTTGGCCAGCGCCGTGCCGAGCTCGAGCCCGATGTAGCCCGCGCCGACCACCGCGACGCTCGCCGGAACGGCGGTCAGGGCCAGCGCGCCGGTCGAGTCCAGCACGCGCTCGCCGTCGAACGGCAGGTCGGGCAGCTCGATCGGGCGCGACCCGGTAGCGACGATCGCGTGCTCGAACTCGAGGAAGAGCGCGCGGTCGTCCGGGGTCTGCACGGCGACGCGATCGGGGCGGTTGAAGCGCGCGTGGCCGTGCACGATCCGCACGCGGCCGCCGGCGAGCAGCTCTCCGACCCCGCGCGCCAGGCCGTCGCACAGCTCGCCGCGCCACGCCTGGAAGCGCTCGAGCGAGACGGCGACGCCGTCGGCGTCCAGGCCGGCCGCGACGAGCTCGCGTGTGCGCTGCGCGGCGGACGCCAGCTCGATGAGCGCCTTGCTGGGGATGCAACCGACGTGCAGGCAGACGCCACCGAGCCCGGCGGCGCCGCCACGCTCGACGAGCGTGACCTCGCGCCCGAGCTGGGCGGCGCGAATCGCGGCGGCGTAGCCGCCGGGGCCGCCGCCGATGACGAGCAGGTCGACGGACTCGGCCAGCTCGCCGACGACCATCAGCGCAGGTCCTCGAAGAGCAGCACCGGGTCCTCGAGCAGCGCGGCGACCTGGTTGACGAACGCGGCGAGCGTGTCGCCGTCGAGGACGCGGTGGTCACCGGCGACCGACAGCACGAGCGTCGGGCGCACGACCGGCGCGCCGTCGACGGCCACCACGCGATCGCGGATCGCGCCGACGCCGAGGTTGACGACCTCGGGCGGGCGCACGATCGGGGTGCCCAGCCACGTGCCGAGGCTGCCGAAGTTGTTGACCGTGAAGGTCGGGCCGGCGAGCTGCTCGGGCGTCAGCCGGCGCTCGCGGGCCGCGCGCGCGAGCGCGACGATCTCCAGCGCGATCTCGGCCAGCGAGCGCTGGTCGGCGTCGTGGACCACGGGCACCGTCAGGCCGTCGGGGCCGGCGGTGGCGATGCCGACGTGGTAGCGGCCGTGCAGCGTGATCTGCTCGCGCTCGAGGTCGATCGAGGCGTTGACGTACGGGTTGTCGCGCGCGGCGATCACGGCGGCGCGGACGATGAGCGGCATCGGCGTCAGCGCCTTGGCGAGGGGGTCGTCGCCGCGGTCCAGGGCGCGCTGCCGGAGGCTCGCGCGGGCGCGCAGCAGCGCCGTCGCGTCGACCTCGCGGTAGTCGATCACGCGCGGGACCTCCTGCCAGGCGCGCGTGAGCGTGTGGGCGATGGTGCGGCGCACGCCGCGCAGGGGGATGACCTCGCCGGCGGCGGGGGCCGGAGCGGCGCGCTTCGCGGGGGCCGGAGCGGCGCGCTCGGCGGGGGCCGGAGCGGCGCGCTCGGCGGGGGCCGGAGCGGCGCGCTTCGCGGGGGCCGGAGCGGGCGCGCGGGCTCCCGGGGCGGCGCGCTCGACGTCCTCGCGCAGGATCCGCCCGTGCGGCCCGCTGCCCGCGACGTCCTCGAGCGCCACGCCGAGCTCGCGGGCCAGCCGCCGCGTGGTCGGCGCGGCGAGCGGGAGGCCGGCGCGCGGCGCCGCGCCGTCGGCATCGATGACCGCCAGCACCGCGCCGACGTCGATCGTGTCGCCCGCGGCCGCGCACAGCCGCGCGACGACGCCGGTGGCGGGGCACGGGATCACGACCGTCGCCTTGTCGGTCTGGATCTCGACGAGGTCCTGGTGCTCGCGGACGTGGTCGCCCTCGGCGACCTGCCAGGCGATGATCTCGGCGGTCGCGATGCCCTCCCCCACGTCCGGCAGACGGAACTCCATCAGGCCTCCAGCGCCGCGCGCACCGCGGCGAGGACGCGGTCGACCGACGGCACGTAGAGGTCCTCGACCGTGGCGGGCGGGTACGGCGTGTCGTACGCGGCGACGCGGCCGATGGGCGCGTGCAGCGACCAGAACGCCTCCTCCTGGATCGTCGCGACGAGCTCGGCCCCGAAGCCTGCGCTGAGCGAGCCCTCGTGCAGCACGACCGCGCGACCGCACGCCGCGACCGCCTCGCGCAGCGCGTCGACGTCGAGCGGCACGAGGCTGCGCAGGTCGAGGACGCCGACCGAGTAGCCCTCCTCCGCCGCGCGCTGCGCCGCGCGCTCGGCGACGACGACCGCGGCGCTGTAGGCGACGATCACCAGGTCCGTGCCCTCGCGGACGGTCCGCGCGCGCCCGAGCGGCACGGTGTAGTCCTCGTCGGGCACCTCGTCCTTGATGAGCCGGTAGCCGCGTAGCGGCTCGCAGAAGAGCACGGGATCGGGGTCGCGGATCGCCTCGGCGAGCAGGCCCTTGGCGTCGCGCGCGGTCGCGGGCATGACGACCTTCAGCCCGGGCGAGTTGACGTACTTGGCCTCGTGGGCGTCGGAGTGCAGCTCGGGCGTGCGCACGTTGCCGCCGAACGGCGCGCGGATGACCATCGGCATCGGATAGGAGCCCTGCGAGCGGAAGCGATAGCGCGCGACCTGGCCCTCGATCTGGTGGAAGGCCTGGCTGCCGAAGCCCAGGAACTGCAGCTCGGGGATCGGGACCAGCCCGCTGCAGGCCAGGCCGACCGACGAGCCGACGATGACCGCCTCGGCCAGCGGCATGTCGACGACGCGATCGGGGCCGAAGCGCTCCTGCAGGCCCTCGGTGGCGCGGAACACGCCGCCGTTGTGGCCGACGTCCTGGCCGAGGACGATCACGCGCTCGTCGCGCTCCAGCGCGTCGCCGAGCGCCGAGCGGATCGCTTCGACCATCGTCATGACGGCCATCAGCCGGCCTCCCCGCGCTGGCGCTCCAGGCGCTGCGGCGGGCGCGCGTAGACGTGGTCGAACAGCGCGGCGGCGGCGGGCGGCGCGCCGGCCTCGACCTCCGCCACCGCGGCGTCGAACTCGGCGCGCAGCTCCTCGACGAGCGCCTGCTCGGAGGCCTCGTCGACGAGGCCCTCGGCGGTCAGGTAGCGGCGCACGCGGTCGACCGGGTCCAAGGCGCGCTGCTCCTCGAGCTCGACGGGATCGACGTAGCGCGTCGGGTCGTCCGAGGTGTTGTGCGGGCCCATGCGGTAGGTGCGCGCCTCGATCAGCGTCGGGCCCTCTCCCGCGCGCGCCCGCGCGACCGCGCGCGAGCACGCGTCGTGCATCGCGAACAGGTCGTTGCCGTCGACGAGCTCGCCGGCGATGCCGTAGCCGGCCGCGCGCGCGGCGAAGGACGTCGCGGCCGTCTGCTTGCGCACCGGCGTCGAGATCGCCCAGCCGTTGTTCTTGAGCACGAAGATGACGGGCGCGCGGCGCACGCCCGCGAGGTTCAGCGCCTCGTGCGCATCGCCCTCCGACGACGCGCCGTCGCCGAAGTACACGCACACCACGGCGTCGGAGCCCTGGTGGCGCAGCCCCCAGGCCAGGCCGACCGCGTGCGGGATCTGGGCGGCGAGCGAGATCTGGTAGGGCAGCACGTTGACGCCCGGGTCGATGCGGCCGCCCGCCGGGTCGCCGCGGTAGTACCGCAGCGCCTGCGTCAGCCGGTAGCCGTGACGCAGCATCGCCGGCAGCTCGCGGTACTGCGGCACGACCCAGTCGCGCGCCGGGTCGAGCGCCCAGGCCGAGCCGACGACCGCGGCCTCCTCGCCGTTGATCGGCGAGAACGTGCCCATGCGGCCCTGGCGCTGCAGCGAGAAGCAGCGCTCGTCGACCGTGCGCGAGCGCAGCATCGCGCGCCACGCGCCGAGCAGCTCGTCGCCTTCGAGCGCGGGCACGTGCCCGTCGGCCAGCGTGCCGTCGGGCGCCAGCAGGCGCAGGGGCTCGGGGGTCTCGATGGCGGCGGTGCTCATCGCGTCGCATGCTCCCATCCGCCGTCGGCGAGCCATCCGCCGTCGACGCGCACGCTCGACCCTGTCACGAACGATGCGTCGTCGGAAGCGAGGAACGCAACCGTGCGCGCCACCTCCTCGGGCTCGGCCAGGCGCCGCAGCGGCGTGCGCCCGGCGACGTCCTCGAGCGTGAACCCGCCGGCCTTCGACGTCCCCGCCAGCAGCTCGGTCGCGACGTAGGCGGGCGCCACGCTGACCACCCGCACGCCCCGCCCCGCCCACTCGACCGCGAGCGTCTTGGTCAGCCCCTCCAGCCCGTGCTTGGCGGCGGTGTAGGCGGCGCGCCGCGGCAGCCCGATGTGCCCCGCCAGCGACGAGATGTTGACGATGACCCCGCGGCCGGCGGCGAGCATCGGGCGCGCCGCGGCCTGCGCGCACAGGAACGGCGCGGTCAGGTCGAGGTCGATGATGCGCTGCCACTCGGCCGGGTCGAGCGTCTCGGAGGCGGCGACCTGGCCGGCCCCGGCGTTGTTGACCAGCACGTCCAGGCGCCCGAGCCGGTCGAGCGCGCGGTCGACGAGCGCCCGCGGAGCGTCGGGGTCGGTGAGCTCGGCGCCGACGCCGAGCGCCCGCTCCCCCAGCTCCGCCGCCGTCGCGTCCGCGCGCTCCTGCGAGCGCGAGGTCACGACGACGCTCATCCCGCGCGCCAGCAGCTCGGCGGCGACGGCGCGCCCGATGCCCGAGGACGATCCGGTGACGATCGCCACCCGGCCCCTCATGGTGGCGTCAGCGCAGTGAGGCCCAGGGCTCCTCCTCGAACACGTCGATGACCTCGTAGCCGCCCTCGCCGGCGGTCGGGCTGAGGATCACGGTGAGCTTGGCGGACTCGTCGCCGAGCGTGAACGAGCCGTGGACGACGTCCTTGTCGATGTAGATCGCCTCGCCCGGGCCCAGCTCGTGCCTGTCCTGCTCAAGCCACTGCTCGATGCGCCCCTCGCGCACCCAGATGATCTCCTCCTGGTCGGGATGGCGATGGAACGGATGGCCGGCGCCGGGCTGCAGCGTCACGTCCATGACGCACAGCGCGCGCGACCCGGTGAGCTCCGGGCGGCTGACCCATCCGGCCTCGCCCCAGTCGAACTGGTCGCGAACGATGTCGCTCGCGGTGATGAACCTGCCCCCACTCATGCGGTCTCCTGGATCGGGATGGACTTGAAGCGCCTCATGTTCTCCGTCATGGCGACCTCGGTCGGGAGGCGCTCCATGCTCGAGGCGCCGAAGAAGCCGACGATGCCGGTCGTGCGCTCGAGGACGTACTGCGCGTCGTCGGGCTCGGCGATCGGGCCGCCGTGGCAGAGGCAAAGGATGTCGGGGTTGACCTCGCGGGCCGCGTCGCCGAGCGCCTGCACGCGCCCGACGGCCTCGTCGAGCGTCAGGCCGGTCTGCGCGCCGATCGCACCGCCGGTGGTCAGGCCCATGTGCGGCACGAGCACGTCCGCCCCGGCCTCGGCCATCGCGCGCGCCTCGTCCTCGGTGAAGACGTACGGGGCCGTGAGCAGGTCGAGCGCGCGCGCCGCGCGGATCATGTCGACCTCCAGGCCGTAGCCCATGCCGGTCTCCTCCAGGCCGGCGCGGAAGGTCCCGTCGATGAGTCCGACGGTCGGGAAGTTCTGCACGCCGGTGAAGCCCGCGCGCTTGACGTCCTCGAGGAAGCTGTCCATCAACCGGAACGGATCGGTGCCGCAGACGCCGGCCAGGACGGCCGTCCTGCGCGCGATCGGCAGGACCTCGCGGGCCATGTCCATGACGATCGCGTTGGCGTCGCCGTAGGGCATCAGCCCGGCCAGCGAGCCGCGCCCCGCCATCCGGTAGCGCCCGGAGTTGTAGATGATGATCAGGTCGGCGCCGCCCGCCTCGGCGCACTTGGCCGACAGGCCCGTGCCGGCGCCGGCGCCGATGATGGGGCGGCCCTGGGCGACCTGCTCGCTCAGCGCGGCGAGCGCTTCGTCGCGGGTCATCCGGCCTCCTGGATGAGCTCGTGCAGGCGGTCGGCCATCGCGGTGGCGAAGGCCGGGTCGTTGACGTCGGCGTCCACCTCGTGGACCTCGACCCTGCTCGTGTCGATCCCCTCTCGCAGCGCGGCGAACAGGGCCGCGTCGGCCTCGGCGTCGTGGAAGGGCTGGCCCTCGACGTCGATCGCAGAGACGCCCTTGAGCGGCACGAACAGGACGGTGGGGCCCTCGGCGCCGTTGAGCTTGCGCGCGATGCGCCGCCCGAGCTCTGCCATCTCCTCGGGCGTCGTGCGCATCAGCGTGATCGTCGGGTTGTGGACGTAGAGGTTGCGGCCCTCGAAGCGGTCCGGCACGGTGTCGCGCGGCCCGAAGTTGACCATGTCCAGCGCGCCGAGCGAGACGACCTGCGGCAGCTGCGCACGGCCCACGGCCTCCAGGCGATCCGGGCCCGCCGACAGCACGCCGCCCACGAGGTCGTCGGCCAGCTCGGTCGTGGTGACGTCGAGCGCGCCCACGAGGTAGCCGCCGGTCGCGAGCGCCTCGAAGGACTGCCCGCCCGTCCCGGTGGCGTGGAAGACGAGGACCTCGTAGCCCAGCTCCTCCAGGCGCTCGCGCGCGCGCGTGACGCACGGCGTCGTGACGCCGAACATCGTCGCGCCGATGAGCGGGCGCTCGTCGCGCTGCTCGGGCACTGTCGCCTTCGCCATGCCCGCGATCGCGCCGGCGGCGTTGGTGAGGATCTGCGCCGAGATCCGGTTGATCCCGGAGATGTCGACGACCGAGTAGGTCATCGTGACGTCGACGGCGCCCACGTACGGGCGCGTGTCGCCCGACGCGACGGTCGAGACGATGAGCTTGGGCACGCCGACCGGCAGGTCGCGCATCGCCTGCGCCGCGATCGACGAGTTGCCCGAGCCGCCGACGGCGGCGGCCCCGTCGAGCCGGCCCTCGGCGTGCAGGCGCGCGAGGACGGCGGCCGCGCCACGGCCCATCGCGTCGACCGCCGCGCCGCGATCGGCGGCCTCGACGAGCGCCGCGTGGTCGGCGCCGCCCGCGCGCGCCACCTCCTCGCGCGGCACGTCGGCCTCGATCGCCGGCTCGCCGAGCACGCCGGCGTCGACGACCAGCACGTCGACCCCCGCCTCGCGCAGCCGATCGCGCAGGAAGCCGTACTCGACGCCCTTCGTGTCCAGCGTGCCGACGAGGACGACCGTGGCCACGACAGCAGCCTAGCCGCGCTCGACGCCGAGGAAGCGGCGCTGCAGGTCGGGGTCGGCGACGAGCTCGGCGGCGGTCGTCTCGGCGAAGATCCTGCCCGCCACCATCACGAGCTGGCGCTCGGCCATCGCCGTCGCCATGGCGAGGTTCTGCTCGACGAGGAGGATCGCCAGGCCGTCGGCCGCGAGCGCGCGGAAGGTCTCGATCAGCGTCTCGATGATCGTCGGCGCAAGGCCTTCGGAGGGCTCGTCCATGATCAGCAGCTTCGGGTTGGTCAGCAGCGCCCGCCCGATCGCGAGCATCTGCTGCTCGCCGCCGGACAGCTGCATGCCCCCGTTCTGGCGGCGCTGGGCCAGGCGCGGGAACAGCTCGTAGACGGCGTCGACCGTCCAGCGGTGGCTGCCGCGCCGCGGCGCGGCCATCCGCAGGTGCTCGTCGACGGTCAGCGACTCGAACAGCCGCCGCCCCTGCGGCACGTAGCCGATTCCGGCGCCGGCGATCTTGTACGAGGCGCGGCCGACCAGCTCGGTCCCCTCGAACTCGATCGAGCCCGTCGAGTGCGCGGGACGGATCTGCATGATCGCGTTGCAGAGCGTCGTCTTGCCCATCCCGTTGCGCCCGATCAGCGCGATCGGCTCGGTGCCCATCTCGAAGCTGACGCCCTGCAGGACGTGGGCGCGGCCGTAGAAGACGTCGAGGTCGCGGACCGCGAGCAGCGGCCGGGCGCCGTTGGTGGCCTCGCCGGTCACCCGCCGACCTCGATCCCGTCGTCGGTCACGCGCCCGCCGAGGTAGAGCTCGTGGACGAGGTCGTTGGCGCGGATCTCGTCGGGCGTGCCCTCCACGATCTTGCGCCCGTCGTGCATCATCGTGACGCGCTCGGCGACGCGCAGGGCGACGTCCATGTCGTGCTCGATGAGGATCAGCGTGATGCTCTTGTCGAGCTCGAGCAGCAGGTCGGTGAGCGCCACGCGCTCGCCGCGCGACAAGCCCGAGGCGGGCTCGTCGAGCAGCATGAGGACCGGCTCTGTCGCGTGCGCCATGGCGACCTCGAGCTGGCGCTGCTCGCCGTGGGAGATCGAGCCGACGAGCGTGCGCAGCTGGGGCTCGAGGCTGACCATCCGCGCCAGCTCGCGCGCGCGCTCGCGCATCTCGGCGTCGGCCGCGCTGCGGCGCATGCGCAGGTGGCCCTCGCGCGAGCCGAGCACGGCGAGGTAGAGGTTGTCCTCGACGCTGAGGCCGAGGAAGAGGCGGGACTTCTGGTAGGTGCGGCCCATCCCCAGCCGCGTCCGGCCCGCCGCCGGGACATGCCCGATGTCCTGCCCGAGGAACTCGATCGTCCCCGCCGTCTGCGGCATGTCGCCGGAGATCACGTTGAACAGCGTCGTCTTCCCCGCGCCGTTGGGTCCGAGGATCGCGCGGCGCTCGCCGTGCGCGACGTCGAGGTCGACGTCGCGCACCGCGTCGAGCCCGCCGAACCGCCGGCCGATCCCGCGCAGGCGGAGGATCGGACCGGCAGGCTCGGTGGTGACTTCTTCCATCGCCTCGCTACGCGCCGACGACCTTGACCGGGGTGGCCTTGCCGAGCCACGGCAGGTCGCGCTTCTCGCAGCCGGGTGCGTTGCGGCCCGGGGCCGGCGTCGATCCGCTGAACGTGCCGCCGAACGTCTGGTCGACGTCGGGGATGCTCGTCACCGTCTTGACGGCCAGCTTGCCGTCCTTCATGAACAGCTGCTGGTCGTAGACGGTGAAGATCGCCTGGCGGTTGTCGTCGAGCTTGATGGTGCCGTATGGAGCCGGCAGCTCGACCTTGGCCAGCGCGGCCTGGAGCTTGCTCTGGTCGGAGATGTCCCCCTTGACGGCCTCCAGGCCCTTGATCAGGCCCCAGGCGTTGACGTAGTAGCCGTAGGTGAACGTGCTCGGCGCCTGCGCCGCGGCATCGCCGCCCGGCGGGAACTTCTTGAACCAGTGCCCGACGATGTTCGTGGCGTAGTCCTGCGCGGCCGGCGTGTCGAGATCGCCCGCCGTACCCGCGCCGCCGATGTACGCGCCCGCGACGCGCGGACCGAGCTGCTCGAACTGCCCCGGCGTACCCCAGAACAGGTTGCCCATGAACTTCTTGGCGTCGATCGGGCCCTTGGCCTGCTCGTAGGCCTTCAGGAACGGGATCAGGCCCGCGCCGCCGACGGCGACGAACGTCCCGTCGACGTCGGTCGGCATCTGCTGCGCGTAGGACGAGTAGTCCGTCGTGTTCAGCGGCGGGAAGACGCGCTTGGTGACCTGGCCGCCGGCGGCGCAGAACTCCGCGATGAACCCGGCCGCCGACGTCCAGGCGAAGCTGTAGTCGTCGGCCACCACCGCGGCCTTCTTCCAGCCCAGCTTGTTGTAGGCGATGTCACCCAAGCCGGCGTTCCACTGCGCGCCGTCGCCGTTGAAGCGGAAGAAGTTCGGCGCCTGCACCTTGAGCGTCGTGTCCTGGGCGCCCGCGGCGCCGTCGACGAACGTCTTGTCCGGGTGCTGCTTGGCGTAGTTTGCCACCGCGATCGACTCGTCGCCGGAGAGCGGGCCGATCATGACGTCGGCATCGAGCTGCTCCATGAGCCGGCGGGTCTCCTTGATCGCCGTGTCCGAGCTGTCGTCGCCGCAGCCGACGCCGACGAGCTTGAGCGGGTGGTCGCCGATCGCGCCACCGGTGAAGCCCTTCTTCGGGTCGTTCGGATCCTTCGGCGTCGCCCCGGCGAACTGCGCGAACGCCGAGACCGCACCGGCCATGTTCTGCTTGTCGAACGCGCCGAACGCACCCTTGCACTCGGACATGATCGCGACCTTGATCGGCGTCCCCGAGCCGCCGCTGCGCGGCGCGACGGCCGGCTGGGGCTCCGGAGCGTTGGCCGGCGCCGCCGCGGCCGGCGTGCTCGTGCTGGCTGCCGGCGTGGACGTGCTCGCCGTGCTGCCGTTGTCGTCGGACCCTCCGCAGCCGGCTGCGACGAGCGCGACCACTGCACTGATCAGCGCGAGCCAGATTAGCCCCCGGCTCGTATGTCGACCTTCCATGCTTGTCTCCTCCTCGAAAGCGATACGCAAGCGATCAACCAACCGGTGTGGGCTCCGCCGACCCCCTCTCTTGCGTGATGTCCCCCGGGACCGTCCGCCGTCGTCCCACCGTGACCCGCTCCCACAGGCCGATGAGGCCGTTCGGCGAGACGAGGACGATCACCAGGAAGATCACGCCGATCAGCGTGTGGAAGCGATCGGCGACGAAGTCGATGTCGGGCGCGTAGTTGTTGATGACGACGAAGACGAACGCGCCCAGCCACGCTCCCTCGAGGCGGTACAGGCCGCCGATCACCGCGATCACGAGCACGTCGATCGTCGCGCTCAGGCCGATCGTCGACGGCGCGATCTGCGCGTTCCACCAGACGAAGAGGATGCCGCCGAGCGCGGCGATGAAGCCCGCGAACACGAAGGCGAGCATGCGGTGGACGGTGACGTTGTAGCCCAGCGAGCTCATGCGAACCGGGTCGTCGCGGATGCCCTGCAGGATCAGCCCGAACGGGGTGCGCGCGACGTAGCGCAGCGTCACGTAGACGAGCAGCGCGATCGCGAGCGTCACGAAGTACAGGCGGTCGGGATGCGCGGTCCGACTGATGAAGTCGGGGATCGGGATGCCGCTGATGCCACCGAAGCCCGACACGCTCGTGACCTGGCCGAAGAAGAGGTTGGCGATGACCGAGAGGACCAGCGTGATCATCAGGAAGTAGATGCCGTAGCTGCGGCTGGCCAGCGCGCCGAACATGAGCGCGACGACGAGCGCGATGGCGAGCGCGACGACGATCCCCGGTGCCTCGGCCCAGCCGAGGTTCAGCCCCTTCGTGTTGCCGTTGGTCGTCAGGTTGCCCAGCGCGAACCCGGCCACGCCGTAGATCGCCGTCTGGGCCAGCGAGACCATCCCGCCGTAGGCCGACAGGAAGATCAGGCTCGCGGCCACGACGCCGAGGAAGAGCATCTGGGTCAGCAGCGCCGACACCCAGTACTGGTTGAAGATCAGCGGGGCGAACAGCGCGACCAGGACGAGCGCCGCGCCGACGGCGCGATCCGGCGTGAGCTGCGACCGGCGTGTCGCGGTCATGCCGGTCGGCCGTAGAGCCCGAGGGGTCGCACGGCGAGCACGATGGCCAGCAGGACGAAGGTGAAGATGATCGAGTAGTAGGTGTAGTCCGCCGGCAGGTAGGCGGCGGCGAAGTTCGTCGTCAGCCCGAGCAGCAGCGCCCCGATCGCGGCGCCGCCCAGCGAGCCCATCCCGCCGATGATCACGACGACGAGCGAGTTCAGCAGCCAGTTGGCGTCGACGCCGGGGGCGAGGCTCGCGAACGAGCCGCCGATGACGCCGCCCAGCCCGGCCAGCCCCGAGCCGACGGTGAAGGCGATGGCGAAGGTCAGCTGGATGTTGATCCCCATCGCCGAGACCATGTCGCGGTCGTCGACGCCGGCGCGGATGACCATGCCCGTGCGCGTCCGCTTCAGCCAGAACCACAGCGCCGCGCCGATCACGAGGCCGATGGCGAGGATGACCAGGCGCGTGAGCGTGTACTGGATCCCGTAGACGTGGAGGTTGACGAACTTGTCGAACGTCCCGGGCCAGGAGATGTCCTCCGCGACGCCGCCGAAGTGGGCGAGCATCTGGTCGGCGAGGATGATCGAGATCGCGATGGTGATCAGCGCCTGGCGAAGGTCCTGGCCCTGGTTCCAGCGCAGCAGCAGCTGCTGCATGAGCAGCCCGGCGCCCGCGACGATGGCGATGGCGGCCAGCGCCGGGAGCACCCACTGGGCGAGGCTCACCTGGGCGCTCGAGAGGCCCAGCGCACCGCCGCCGCCGACCATGTCGCGCTGGAGGTGCAGCGCGATGTAGCCGCCGAGCAGGAAGAACGCGCCGTGGGCCATGTTGACGACGCGCATGAGCCCGAAGATGAGCGTGAACCCGCTGGCCACGACGAAGTACAGCGCCGCGGCCGTGAGCCCGTTGAGCAGCGTGATGAGGAAGTCCTTCGGATCCGACACCGCGGGGCCGAAGCTCGTCCCCGACGCGATGAACAGCACCCAGATGACGGGGAACGCGACGAGGACGAGCAACAGTGCACGGCCCACACGTCGCAGCGACCCAGATGCGGCGAACTCCGTCACGCGGGGCGACCGTAACAGCCGGCCGATCCACGTTGCAAGAAGAACTATCGAGAATCGGTATTCGCCAAACAGCCCGGCCTGCTGCGCCCCGACGGCGCGTAGGCCTGCGGCGCTCAGGCCGGCACTTCGCGGGCCGGATAGAGGCTCGCGCGCATGGCCTCTTCGCTCTGCGGGCGCTCGTCGGAGAGCGGCCTGATGGCCGTCACGACGGAGCGATCGATGGTCGTCGCGTCGGGCCAGTTGACCTCGACGAGGTTGCCGGCCGGGTCGCGCAGGTACATCTGCAGCGCGCGGTCGTTGAGCTCGCGCACGTCGGGTGACCACGCGTCGCGATCGAAGAGCCCGCGCTCGCAGGCGACGCGATAGGCGGCCTCGAAGTCGTCGACCTCGAAGCCGAGGTGGTGGTACTCGGGCGCCGGCGTGTCGCGCAGGAAGAGGTGCAGCTGCTGGTCGCCGAGCTCCAGCCAGACGACCGGGTGCTCGAAGTCCGGGGCCGGCACGCGCTTCATGCCGAAGACGTCGACGTAGAAGCGCGTCGACTCCTCGAGGTCGTTGGCATGGACGCTGACGTGGGTGAAGCGTGTCGCGCGCATGCGCCGACGCTAGCGCACGCCGCCCTCGCGCTCCAAGGCCAGCGCGGCGCCGATGACGACGGCCGCGTCGCGCCCCGCGAGCTGCAGGTCGCCGATCGCGATCGCCGGCCAGCCGAGGTAGCTGAAGGTGCGCGTGTAGGCCGAGAACGGCAGGCGCACCGACAGCTCGTCGACGCCCGCGGGCGGCAGCTCGGCCAGGCCCAGAGTCGGCGAGACGACGAGATCGACGGCGGGCTCGCGCGCCGCCCGCTCGCGCCAGGCGCGCAGCGCGCTACGGCCCGCGTCGGCCTCGGCGGCGGTGACCGTCGCGGCATGCTCGAGCTTGGCGAGGATCGTCGGCCCGTACTCGTCGCGGCGGCCGGGGAACGTCGCCGCGTGCGCCGCCGCGGCGTCGGCGTAGAAGACGGCCCACGTGTCGCTCTCGGGCACCGGCAGCGTCACCTCGTCGACGCGCGCGCCGAGCTCGCGCAGGCGCTCGCCGTAGGCCAGCGCGCGCTCGTCGCGCGGCGCCGGCTCGGTGGCCGGCCCGAGGTCGGGGTACGCGGTGAGCACCCCGGCGCGCAGCCCGCGCAGCCGCGGCGCCGGCACGTCGGTGGCGGTGAGCACGGCGTGCGCCAGGGCGCAGTCGGCGACCGTGCGCGCCATCGGGCCGACCGTGTCGAAGCTCGCCGCCAGCGGGAAGACGCCATCGGTCGAGATCGCGCCGTGGGCGGGCTTGAGCCCGACGACGCCGCACGCGGCGGCCGGCATCCGCACCGAGCCGCCGGTGTCGGTACCGAGCGCCAGCGCCACCATGCCCGCGGCCAGCGCCGCGGCGTTGCCGCTGCTCGAGCCGCCGGCGACGCGATCGGGCGCCGTCGGGTTGACCGTGTCGCCGTAGTGGACGTTCTGGCCGCACGTGCCCCACGCGAACTCGTCGGCGTTGGCCTTGGCGACGACGATCGCGCCCTCGGCCTCGAGCGCCGTCACCGCCGGCGCGCTGCGCGCGGGCACGTGGTCGCGGTAGATCGCCGACGCGTAGGTCGTGCGCACGCCGGCGGTGTCGATGAGGTCCTTGACGAGCAGCGGGACGCCGGCCAGCCGGCCGCTGACGCCGGCGCGCGCCCGCGCGAGCGCCTCGTCGGCGCAGGTCGTGATGACCGCGTTGAGCTCGGGCCGCGCGGCGATCCGCTCGAGCGCCTCGGCGACGGCGATCTCGGCGGCGTTCACGAGCCGCCGAGATACGCGACGGCCTCGATCTCCAGCAGCGCGCCGGGCACCGCGAGGCGGCTGACCTCGACGAGCGTGCTCGCGGGGCGCGTGGAGCCGAAGAACTCCTGGCGCACCGGGTTGATCTTCGGCCGGTCGTCGACGTCGAGGAGGTAGACGGTGACCTTGACGACGTCGGCGGCGGTTGCGCCGGCGGCGCCCAGCACGCGCTCCATGTTGGCGAAGACCTGCCGCGCCTGGGCGACGACGTCGTCGCCGCCGACGACCGCGCCGGCGGCGTCGACCGGCACGATCCCCGACACGTAGAGCGTGTCGCCGGCGACGACGGCGTCCGCGTAGTGGCTGATCGGCGCCGCGAGGCCCTCGACCGCGATCTCGCGGCGCGTCACGAGGCGGCCGCCCGGATCTCGTCGAGCGTCTGGCGCGGCGTGATCGCCTGCGGGTCGACGCGCAGCTCGACCAGCTGCCGGGCGCCCGCACGCCAGCGCCTCGTCGAGCGCCTCGCCGACGTCCTCGTTGCGCTCGACCAGCGCGCCGTGCGCGCCGAAGGCCCGCGCGTAGGCGACGAAGTCGGGATTGCGCAGGTCGGTGCCGACCACGCGGCCGGGATAGCGGCGCTCCTGGTGCATGCGGATCGTGCCGTACATGCCGTTGTTGACCACGAGCAGGACGACGTCGAGCTGCTCCTGGACGGCGGTGGCGAGCTCCTGGCCGGTCATCATGAAGTCGCCGTCGCCGCAGATGCCCACCACCGGGCGATCGGGGTGCACGGCCTTGGCGGCCACCGCGGCCGGCACGCCGTAGCCCATCGAGCCGCTGCGCGGAGCAAGCTGCGTCGGGTAGCGATGGAACTCGTAGAAGCGGTGGGCCCAGATGGTGAAGTTGCCGGCGCCGTTGGTCAGGATCGCCTCGGGCGGCAGACGCTCGCGCAGGGCCGCCATCACCGCGGCGAGCTGCAGCGGGCCGGGCAGGTCGCGCGCCTCGCGCAGGTTGCGCTCGTACTCGCCGCGCGCGGTCTCGAGCAGGCCGGCGCGGCCCTCGACGCCGGCGGGCGCCAGCGCGCGCGCGGCGCCGGCGAAGGCCTCCAGCGACGAGACGATCCCCAGCTCGGGCTGGTAGACGGCGCCGAGCTCGCCGGGATCGGGATGGACGTGAACCAGCCGCTGGTCGGGCACGCCCGGGCGCACGAGCGTGTAGCCGTCCGATGGCACCTCGCCCAGGCGCCCGCCGATCGCCAGCGAGCACGTCGGCCTCGCGGATGCGCCTGGCGAGCGCCGGGTCCATGCCGAGGCCGGCGTGGCCGGCGTAGGCGGGCGAGGCGTTGTCGACGTAGTCCTGGCAGCGAAACGATGCGGCGACCGGCACGCGCTGGGCCTCGGCGAAGGCGGCGACGTCCTGCCCGGTGCGCGCGGTCCAGCCGCTCTCCCCCACCACGATCAGCGGGCGCTGCGCCTCGGCCAGCAGCTCGCCCAGGCGCGCCATCTCGCGCTCGCCCGGCGCCGCGGCGACCGGCCGCTGCGCGCGCCCGTCGGGCACGTCGACCTGGCTTGCGAGCATGTCCTCGGGCAGCGCGAGGACGACCGGGCCGGGCCGTCCGGAGGTGGCGACCGCGAACGCGCGCGCGACGATCTCGGGCAGCCGCTCGGCGCGGTCGACCTGCTCGGCCCACTTGGCGATCGGCCCGTACATCGCGCGGTAGTCGAGCTCCTGGAAGGCCTCGCGCCCGAGCATGCCGCGCGCGACCTGCCCGATGAGCAGCAGCATCGGCGTCGAGTCCTGGAAGGCGGTGTGCACGCCGTTGGCGGCGTGCGTGGCGCCGGGCCCACGCGTCACCAGGCACACGCCGGGGCGGCCGGTGAGCTTGCCGTAGGCCTCGGCCATGTTCGCGGCGCCGCCCTCGTGGCGGCTGACGATCAGCCGCAGCGGCGCGTCGTGCAGGGCGTCGAGCACCGGCAGGTAGCTCTCGCCCGGCACGCCGAAGCACAGCTCGGCCCCGTGCAGCACGAGCTGGTCGACCAGCACCTGCCCGCCGCTGCGGCTCACAGCACCACCGGCTGCTCGAGGAAGATCGTCGCGCGCTGGGTCTTGGGCTTGTCGGCGTCGTCGGGGTCGACGTACGCGATCGTCCGCTTGCCCGCCCACTGCGCCGGCAGCAGCATCACGCGCACGAAGGCCGTCGGCTCGTCCGCGGCGGTCGTCGCGAGCACCGGGTCGGGGCCGCGCTCGAACCACGCCTCGCCCGGCCCCACGGTGTGCTCTGCGCCGAGCGAGTCGATCGTGATCTGCCCGAAGAGCAGGTAGCGGATGCCCGGGCCGGGATGCGTGTGGCGGTAGGCGATCCCGCCCGGATCGAAGTCGACGCGGTCGCAGCGCATGAGCCAGTCGGTTGCCGGATCGAGCTCGACCTCGGCCGACAGCAGCGTGCCCGCGGGCTCGTCGGCGCCGAGCTCCCAGACGAGCGTGCGCCCGTCGTCGAGGTCGTGCATTACGCGGTTGGGGCCCGCGCCGCCGCCGTCCTGGCTGAGCGCGAGCCTCAATGGAAGTACTGGCCTCCGTCGATGACCATCGTCTGGCCGGTGATGAACGTCGCGCCCGGGCCGCAGAGGAAGGCCACCGCGCCGACGACGTCCTCGGGCACCTGGTCGCGCTTGATCGTGCGCGCGCTGACCGAGACCTGCTGCAGCGCCTTGACGACCTCGGGGTGCTCGTTGACCCCGTCGCTCATCGTGAAGCCGGGGGCGACGCAGTTGACGAGCACGTTGTCGGGGCCGAGCTCCTTGGCCAGCGCGCGCGTCAGCGCGACGATCGCGCCCTTGCTCGTCACGTAGTGCAGCAGGAACGGGACGCCGCGAAACGGCGTGCCCGACGAGATGTTCACGATCCGCCCGCCGCCCTGCTCGCGCATCCGCGGAACGACGGAGCGACAGGTGAGGAACATGCTCAGCACGTTGACGTCCATGACCTGGCGCCACTCGTCGGCCGGGATCTGGTCGAAGGGCCGCATCTGCAGCGACGCGTAGAGCCCGGCGTTGTTGACGAGGACGTCGATGCGCCCGCAGCGCTCGACGGTCTGCTCGGTCATCCGCGCGACGTCGTCCTCGGAGGCGACGTCGACGGTCAGGCCGACGCCGTCGGGATAGCGAGCGGCCGCCTCGTCGGCGCCCTTGAGGTCGGCGACGACGATCCGCGCGCCGTCGGCCGCGAGCCGGTCGGCGATCGCGCGCCCGATGCCCTGCGAGCCGCCGGTGACGATCGCGACCTTGCCGTCGAGCGCGCTCATCGGATCGGGGAGTACGAGGTCGGGAGCAGGATGCGCGTGCGCTGCGTGTGGATCATCGGCTGCAGGCGCGACAGGAAGTCCTTCCAGCGCTCGTCGGCCTGCAGCAGCGGGCGTCGGCGCTCGCGCTCGGCGTAGGAGTCGTAGCCCCAGAGATGGACGATCGAGCTGACGTCGCCGACGTCGACGGTGAAGGCTGCGATGAGGTTGCCGAGGTGCTCCTGCTGGATGGCCGTACCCTCCTCGGCGTACATGCGCACCACCTCGGCGAGCTTGCCGGTGTAGATGTGGTAGGTGCGCTCCTCGACGATCACGTCACACGCCTCCCATGCACAGGTACTTGGTCTCGAGCCACTCGTCGATGCCGTACTTCGAGCCCTCGCGCCCGATGCCCGACTCCTTGACGCCGCCGAAGGGCGCGACCTCGGTCGACACCACGCCGGTGTTGATGCCGAGGATCCCGTACTCCAGGGCCTCCGACACGCGCCAGATGCGCCCCATGTCGCGCGAGTAGAAGTAGCTCGACAGGCCGTAGGGGGTGTCGTTGGCCTTGCGCACCGCCTCCTCCTCGGTGGCGAAGCGGCTGATGCCGGCGACCGGGCCGAAGGTCTCCTCGTTGCTCATCGCCATCGCGTCGGTGATGCCGGTCATCACGGTGGGCGTGAAGAACTGCGGCCCCAGCTCGTGGCGCGCGCCGCCCAGCAGCAGCTCGGCGCCGCGGTCGCGGGCGTCGGCGACGTGGCGCTCGACCTTCTCGATGCCGGGCGCGTCGATGAGCGGGCCGACGTTGACGTTCGCGGTGAAGCCGTCGGCGACGACCAGGCCCGCGACGCGCTCGGTGAAGGTCGCCACGAAGTCGTCGTAGACGCCGTCCTGCACGTAGATCCGGTTGGCCGAGATGCAGGTCTGCCCGGAGTTGCGGTACTTGCAGGTCAGCGCGCCGTCGATGGCGGCGTCGAGGTCGGCGTCGTCGAAGACGATGAACGGCGCGTTGCCGCCGAGCTCGAGCGAGACCTTCTTGACCTGTCCCGCGCACTGGGCCATGAGCAGCTTGCCGACCTCGGTCGAGCCGGTGAAGCCGAGCTTGCGCACGATCGGGTTCGACGTCATCTCCCTGCCGATGACGGGGGCGTCGTCGGCGTCGCCGGTGACGACGCTCAGCACGCCCGCCGGCAGGCCGGCCTCCTCGCCCAGGCGCATGACGGCAAGCGCGGTCAGCGGCGTCTGCTCGGCGGGCTTGAGCACCATCGTGCAGCCCGCGCCGAGCGCCGGCGCCGCCTTGCGGGTGGGCATGGCGGCCGGGAAGTTCCACGGCGTGATGCCGACGCTGACGCCGACCGGCTCCTTGGTCACGACGACGCGCCGGTCCGGCAGGTAGGTCGGGATCGTGTCGCCGTAGACGCGCTTCGCCTCCTCGCCGAACCACTCCAGGAAGCTCGCGGCGTAGGCCACCTCGACGCGCGCCTCGGCCAGCGGCTTGCCCTGCTCGGTGGTCAGCAGCGCCGCCAGCTCCTCCTGGTGGTCCGTCATCAGGTCGGCCCAGCGGCGCATGATCCGGGCGCGGTCCTTCGCGAGCATCCCGCGCCAGCCCGGCAGCGCGCGCTGCGCGGCCTCGATGGCGCGGCGCGTCTCGGCCGCGCCCATGCGCGGGACCTCCACCACGACCTCCTGCGTGGCCGGGTTGACGACGGCGAAGGTCGCGCCGGAGTCGGCGTCGACCCATTCGCCGTCGATGTGGCCCTGGCGCAGCAGGAGGTCGGTCTGCACGCTCACGACCCCAGCGCGGCCTTGATCTCCGCGCAGGTGGCGACCCTGCCGACGTTGTTCATCGCGTAGTTGAGCGCCGCGTGGTGCCACTCGTCGCTGACCGTCGACGTTCCGTCGGAGGCGACGACCGGCTCGTAGCCGGCGTCGGCGCCGTGGCGCGCGGTGTGCTCGATCGACATGTTCGTCCAGGCGCCGGTGATGATGATCGTCTCGGCGCCCAGGCCGCGCAGGAGGATGTCCAGCCGCGTCTCGTAGAAGCCGTTCATCCGCATCTTCTCGACGATGTGATCGCCGTCCTGCGGCTCGAGCCCCTCGGCGGGCGCCGCGCCCCAGGTGCCGCGCACGAGCCCGTCGGACTCCTTGACGCCCTGGAACAGCGGCGCGTTCTGCTTCAGGCCCACGGCGCCCGGCTCGACGATGTACCAGACGTGGATCACCGGCACGCCCGCCGACCGGCACGCGGTGGCGAGATCGGCGACGTTGGCCACGACGTTCTGGGACTTCGCGTGCTCGGGCGCGCCCGAGTCGGCGAACGCCCCGCCCTCGATGATCACGTCGTTCTGCATGTCCTGGATGATCAGCGCCGACCGCGTGGGATCGAGCTGGAGGACGTCGTCGCTCACGTGCGCCTCACTTCATGTAGGGGAGTCGGTTGCCCGAGACCTTGCACTCGATGCGGTAGACCGAGGTCGTCGCGGGGATGAACAGCCAGTTCCAGTCGGGCCCGCCCCAGTTGACGTTGCCGACGTTCTCGGGGACGTCGACGGTGCCGATGTGCTGGCCGTCGGGATCGAAGACGCAGACGCCGCCGGGGCCGGTGACCCAGACGTTGCCGCGCTCGTCGAGCTTCATCCCGTCGACGAGGTCGCCGATCTCCAGCTTGCCCGAGCCGATGCCGTCGGCCAGCACGCGCGAGTTGGCCAGCGTGCCGTCGGCCTGCACGTCGAAGACGCGGATGTGCGCCCGCGTGGTGTCGTTGACGTACAGCAGGGACTCGTCGATCGAGAAGCACAGCCCGTTGGGCTGGTCGAAGTCGTCGACCAGCAGCTGCGGATCGCCGCCGCCCGGCGCGATCCGGTAGACGCCCTGGAAGTCGAGGTCCTGCTCGCGCTCCAGCCCGAAGCCGGGCATGCGGCCATACGTCGGGTCGGAGAAGTAGATCGCGCCGTCGCTCTTGACGACGACGTCGTTGGGGCTGTTGAGCTCGCGGCCCTCGTAATGGGTGGCGAGCACCTCGCGCCCGCCGCCCGTGCCGTCGGGGTCCATCCGCACGACCGAGCTGGTGACGTGCTCGCAGACGATCAGGCGCCCGTCGTTGTCGATCGTCATCCCGTTGCCCTTGTTGGACGGGTTGGCGACCTCCGTCACGCCGGCGTCGGGGTCCCAGCGCCGGCGCACGTCGCCGGGCATGTCGCTGAACAGCAGGAAGCCGTCGGGGTTCCAGATCGGCCCCTCGGTGAAGGTGAACCCGGTGCCAAGCTGGTCGAGCTCGGCGTCCTCGGCGACCAGCTCGAGGAAGGCCGGTGCGTGGACCTGCACTGCCATCTCGCCCCTCTCCTCCATTATCGATTGGCGCGGCCGGCGCGAACCTAACACGCGGGCTGGGCCCGCAACAGCTCAGCGACCTCGCCGGCGATCGCCTCGGCCTCGAACGCGATCTCCTCGTACGTGAATCGCGCCGGCCGCCAGCCCAAGGCGGTGAGCTGGCGGTCGCGGCGGTGGTCGCGGCGCTGCGCCTGTCTGGTCGAGTGATGGCGGTAGCCGTCGGTTTCGACGACGAGGCGCTGCTCGACCCAGACGAAGTCGCGCGCGCGGCCGGCGATCGCGTGGTTGGACTCGGGCTTGGGGAGCTTCGCCTTGCGGGTGAGCGCGAGAAAGAGGCGTTCGAGGTGGCTGCGCGCGTTGTTGGCGTCGGGCTGCAGGAGGGCGATGAGGTCGGTGAGCTTGCGGGTGCCGCTGCGTCGCGGAGCGCGGGCGAGCGTGACCCGGATGTCCTCCGGGTCGAACCGCCGGAGGTCCTGCGCGCGCTCGACGGCTTCGCGCAGCGCCCTACCGTCGAGGATCGCGGCGAGGTCGACGATCGTCCGTGATGGGCTCGTCACTCGCAGGCCGTCGATCACGAGGGCATCGAGAGGATGAAGGCGCGTGCGGTGGGTCGTGATGCGGGCGTGCTTGCGACCGTGGCTGGTGGACGTGGTGACGTCGATCGGGAAGGCCGGGCCGGCGCGCAGGTTCCAGACCGCCGCGGCGGTCCGGTGGCTGAGCGTCGCGTCGTCGTCGCACGCCAGCAGCGCGGCCATCCACCACCCCTCGCGCCGCAGTGCGACGTGGCCGACGGCATAGACGCCGCGGAATACTGGGCGCAACCGGCCCGCGTCGACCGCGCGATCGATCACCCGGGCAGTCTGGCCGGCGGCGAGCAGCTGGCCGCGCGTGACCACGCCGTGCTGTCGATCCGCCAGCGCACCGACCACCTGATCGCGATCCGTGGTGCCCTGACCACCCATACGGTGGTCAAAGCGCCACGCAACGCAGAATTCGCCCCCCCGCCGGCTCGCGGCCCGGCTTCCTCAGTGCCTCGGCCGCGGCCCGCAGCAAGCGCGCCGCGGCAGACCGGCCCGCGGCAGACAGCGCCCGCGGCAGGCCGCTCCGCCAGGATTACCGATAATCGGTGGCGCGACCGGTGGCCGTCTGGTAGAAGAGCGCCGTCCCACTTGTCCCCGGCGTTGGAGGAGAGCCATGGACCCGGCGGAAGTCATCGTCGCGGCGTCCCGCGAGGAGGCCGTCGACGCGTTCGGCGACGGCGCCGGCGTCACGGTCGTGGCCGGCGGGACGATCGTGATGCCCGAGATCACCTACGGCCGCCTGCGCCCCGCGCGGGCGCTGCTCATCGGGCGCGCGGGCCTGGCGGGCGTGCAACGCAGCGACGGCCGCACGACGATCGGCGCGGCGACGACGCTCGCCGAGCTCGAGGACGCGCCCGAGCCGCTGGGCACCTGCGCGCGCTGGGTCGCCGACCTCGAGATCCGCGGGCAGGCGACGCTCGGCGGCAACCTGTGCGCGCCGCCGGGCGACGAGAGCCCGCGCGGCGACCTGCAGGCGGCGCTGCTCGCGCTCGACGCGCAGGTGCGCTGGACCGGGGCCGGCGGCGAGCGCAGCGAGCCGGTCGAGGACTTCCTGGCGGCAGGCCCCGACGGGCGACTGGTGCTCGATGTGTCGTTCGCCGATCCCGAGGCGGCCGCGACCGCGTCCGTGCGCCGCCCGCACGCCCACGCCTACACGATCCTGCGCGTCTGCGCCGCCCGCGTCGGCGGCGAGCTGCGCGTCGCGGTGTCCGGCGCGGGGCCGACCGCCGTTCGCCTGCGATCCGTCGAGAGCGAGGGCGCCGACCCCGAGCGCGCCCTCGACGACGTGACCCCGCACGACGACGCCCTCGCGTCGAGCTGGTACCGCGGCCGCGTGCTGCCGGTGCTCGTCCGCCGCGCCCTCGACGCCCTGGAGAACGCATGAAGCTCACGGTCAACGGGATCGAGCACGACGTGCTCTCCCCTCCGCTGACGACCCTGCTCGACGTCCTGCGCGAGGAGCTCGTCGTGACCAGTCCGAAGGCGGGCTGTCAGCAGGGCGGCTGCGGCGCGTGCACGGTGCTCGTCGACGGCGAGCCGCGGCGCGCCTGCCTGCTGGCGGTCGCGGCGGTCGAGGGCGCCGAGATCGCCACCGTCGAGGGGCTCGGCGAGCCCGACGAGCTCTCGACCGTCCAGGCGGCCTTCCACGAGCACTACGCCGCGCAGTGCGGCTTCTGCACCGCTGGCTTCATCATGGCCACCGAGGCCCTGCGCGAGCGCTCCGGCGGCGACGTCGAGCGCGAGGAGGTCATCGAGGCGCTGAGCGGGCACCTGTGCCGCTGCACCGGCTACGTCAAGATCGTCGACGCCGCGACCGCCGCCGTGCGCGGCGAGGTCGGCGCGGGGAGCCCGGCATGAAGGCCGTCGGCGCACGCCTGCCCCGCTACGACGGCCTGGCCCACGTCACGGGCCGCACCGTGTACGTCGACGACGTGCGCGTCCACGGCGCGCTCTGGTGCAAGGCGCTGCGCTCGCCCCACCACAGCGCGCTCATCCGCTCGCTGGACACGACCAGGGCCGCGGCGCTGCCCGGCGTGCACGCGATCGTCACCCACCAGGACGTGCCACACAACGTCTACGGGCACCTCGAGGGCCTCGGCGTCCCGGCCGACGAGCCGCTGCTCGCCGAGGACGACGTCCGCTGGAAGGGCCAGCCGATCGCCGTCGTCGCCGCCGACTCCGAGGAGGCCGCGCAGGCCGCGGTCGAGGCGATCGACATCGAGTTCGAGGAGCGCGAGCCGGTCCTCGACATCCGCACAGCCGCCGACCCCGGGCTCGAGCACTTCCACCAGTGGGGCGCGATCTATCCGCACTTCGGGCCCCACAACCACCGGCGCGTGCGCAAGGGCGACGTCGAGCGGGCCTTCGACGAGGCCGACCTCGTCGTCGAGGGCGTCTACCGCCCGCAGGCCATCGAGCACTGCCCGATGGAGACGCAGGTCGCGATGGCGGTCCCCGAGCCCAGCGGGCGGCTGACGATCTACTCGTGCACGCAGGCGATGTACTTCTCGATGGGCGTCGTCGCCGCCCACCTGCAGTGGCCGCTGAACAAGCTGAAGTTCGTGGGCGGCACGGTCGGCGGCGGCTTCGGCGGCAAGGTCGACACGGCGACCGAGACGCTGTGCGCGCTGCTGGCGCTCAAGGCGCGCCGCCCGGTCAAGTGGCGCTACACGCGCGAGGAGGAGCTCCTGACCTCCTCGACGCGCGCGCCGTGGCACATCGAGATCCGCGACGCGGTGACCAGCGACGGCTGGATCCTCGGCCGGCGCACGCTGACGCTGCACGACGCGGGCGCCTACGCGCGCTTCTCGCCCTACGGCGTCACCAAGCACGCGTTCCACCACACCGGCGCCTACACGATCCCCAACCTGCGCTTCGACGGCTTCGTGATCTTCACCAACCGCGTGCCGACGACCGCGATGCGCGGCTTCGGCGTGACGTCGGTGTCGCTGGCGGTCGAGCTGCACATGAGCCGCGTGGCCGACCAGCTCGGCATCGACCCGCTCGAGCTGCGCCTGAAGAACGCCAACCGGATCGGCGACACGACCGGCAACCGCGTCGTCATGCACGACCCGTCGACCGTCCCGGTGACGCTGGCCGCGGCGGAGGTCGCCGGCTACGAGCTCGGCGCGGAGTACCGCGCGATGACGCCCGACCGCCGCAGCGGCGACCTGCTGCCCGAGCACCTCGTCGCCCAGCAGGCGCCCGACGAGGAGCACCTCGCCGTGTGGCGCGGGTCGGCGCGGAACGGAGGAGGCAGCTGATGGCCAGGCACCGCGGTCGCGGCTTCGCGACGATCGAGTACCCGACGGGCATGAACCAGAACGGCGACCCCAGCCAGGCCTGGATCAAGCTCAAGCCCGACGGGCGCGTCGACGTCTTCGCCGGCACGGTCGACATCGGCCAGGGCTCGAAGACCGTCCACACCCAGATCGTCGCCGACGCCCTCGGCGTCCCCTACGACTGGGTGACGATGGACAACTCGAACACCGACTCCTCGGCGGTGTGCACGGGCACGTTCGCCTCGCGCGGCACCTTCATCGGCGGCAACGCCGTGCGCTACGCGGCCGAGAAGGCGCGCGAGCGGATCCTCGACATCGCCTCGCGCGAGCTCGAGATCGCGCCCGAGGACCTCGACGTCGTCGATGGCGAGGTCCAGGCCAAGGGCGCGCCGGAGCGCAAGATCTCGATCCCCGACGTCGCCGGCGCCGCGACCTACGTCTACGGCGAGCTCATCACCGGCAACGGCACCGCGCTCAAGCCGCTGGCCGAGGTCGACGACGACGACGGCTCGGTCACCGTCGAGCCGCACTCGGCGATCTCCTACGCGGCCTGCGTGATCGACGTCGAGGTCGACGACGAGACCGGCGAGGTCACCGTCCTCAAGATGCTGCAGGTCTACGACGTCGGCCGCGCGATCAACCCGACGCTCGTCGAGGGCCAGATCGAGGGCGGCGCGATGATGGGCCTCGGGCTCGGGCTGCTGGAGAGCTCGTACCCCTACTACCCCTCGGTCGAGCACCGCGGCGAGCAGTTCGGCTCCTACCTGGCGCCGTCGCTGGCGGACCTGCCCGAGTTCGAGAACGTCATCCTCGAGAACCCGTCGATCGACGGGCCGTTCGGCGCCAAGGCGATCGGCGAGATGGCCAACAACGCCCAGCCGCCGGCGATCGCCGCGGCGATCCACGACGCCGTGGGCGTGTGGGTGACCGAGATGCCCGCCACGCCCGAGCGCGTCCTGCGCGCGCTGGACGCCAAGCGCGAGCCGCGGCGCGAGGGCAAGCGCGTCATCTACGACGAGGAGATCTCGGTCGCTGTCGTCAGCGCCGACGGCGGGCAGGCGTTCTGGGGCGTCGATGCCTGACGGCGGCTCGGGCTTTCGCACCTGGAACGGCGTGGAGGCCTTCGAGTTCGTCGACGGCGTGCGCCTGCACGCGATCGGCGGCGACCAGGTCCTGCTCTGCCGCGTGCAGTACGAGCCGGGCAAGCAGGTCGCCCGCCACGCGCACGAGCACACCGAGCAGCTGATGGCGATCGTCGACGGGTCGGTGACGATGACCATCGGCGACGAGACGCGCGAGCTCGGGCCCGGCGACGTCGTGTGCGTCAACCGCGGCGTCGAGCACGAGCTGCACTCGGAGGGCGGCGTGACCTTCTTCGAGGCGCTCGCCCCGGTGCCGCTCGATCACGTGCCCGATCGCGATCGCGACCTCGTGCTCGCCGAGGGTGGTGCTTCGCACGTCGAGCGCTGAGTACGACGGCAAGGTCGTGCTGGTCACCGGCGGCGCGAGCGGGATCGGCGCCGCCACCGTGGCGCTGTTCCTGGAGCGCGGCGCGCGCGTGGCCTCGTTCGATCTCGATCCGGCGGGCAGTCCGAAGGGCGCGCTGCAGCTGCGGGGCGATGCGACGGACTCGCGCTCGGTTGCGGACGCCGTTGCCCGCACCGAGCGCGAGCTCGGCCCGCTCGACGCGGTGGTCTGCTGCGCGGGGACGGCCGGCGATTCGCTGCAGACGGTCGACGTGCCCGACGACGAGTGGCGGCGCGTGTTCGCGCTCAACTGCGACGGCGTCTTCTACTTCAACCGCGAGGCCGCCCGGGTGATGGTCCCGCGCGGGGCGGGGCGGATCGTCAACGTCGCGTCGATCGCCGGCAAGGAGGGCAACCCGATGGCCGCGGCCTACTCGGCCAGCAAGGCGGCGGTGATCGGGATGACGAAGGCGATCGGCAAGGACCTCGCCACGACCGGCGTGCTCGTCAACTGCATCGCCCCGGCGGTCATCGCCACGCCGATGCTCGACCAGATGAGCCAGGAGCACGTCGACTACATGGTCTCCAAGATCCCGATGAACCGGGTGGGCCAGCCCCCCGAGGTCGCCGAGCTCATCGCGTTCCTGGCCAGCGAGCGGATGACGTTCTCGACCGGCGCGACGTTCGACATCTCCGGCGGGCGCGCGGTCTTCTGACTAGTCGAACGTCTCGTAGAACGTCCGCTCGCGCTCGCCCTCCATGAGCGGGAAGAGCTGCTCGAGCGCGATCGACTTGAAGTGCTCGGTCTGGCCGTGCGCCTTGAAGGCGTCCTCGTCGCGGTACTGCTCGTAGATCATGAAGGTCCGCGGATCGTCGACCGAGCGGTGGGGGATCCAGTGGACGTTCCCGGGCTCCTGCCACGTCGCGGCGGCGAGCTGCCCGATCAGCTCCGCCGCGCGCTCCTCCTCGCCCTCGCGGGCGGTCATGCGGACACTGAGGACGTAGGCCATGGTTTCAGCGCTCCTTCTCGACGGGGTTGGTCAGCGTGCCGAGGCCGTCGATCGCGACCGACACCTCGTCGCCTGGTTGGAGGAGGACCTTGGGGTCCTGGAACACGCCGACGCCGGCGGGCGTGCCGGTCGCGATCAGGTCGCCGGGCTCGAGCGTGATGATCTGGCTCGTGTAGGCGATGATCTCGGCGACCGAGAAGATCATCTGGGCGGTCGAGGAGTCCTGCATCGTGCGGCCGTTGAGGATGCAGCGGACCCCGAGCGCCTGCGGGTCGTCGATCTCCTCGCGCGCGACCAGCCGCGGCCCGACCGGGCAGAACGTGTCGGGTGACTTGCCGCGCGTCCACTGGCCGTCGCCGAACTGCAGGTCGCGGGCGCTGACGTCGTTGACGCAGATGTAGCCCTCGACGTGGTCGAGGGCGTCGCGTTCGCTGACGCGCCTGGCCGTCCTGCCGATGACGACGCCGAGCTCGGCCTCGTAGTCGACCTCGGTCGCCTCGGGCGGCAGGACGATCGCCTCGCCGGCGCCGATGAGCGAGCTCGGCCACTTGGCGAAGAGCAGCGGGGCCTTCGGAAGGTCCATCCCGCCCTCTGCGGCGTGGTCGCGGTAGTTGAGCCCGACGCAGACGATCTTGCCGGGGCGGGTTATCGATAGTGGCACCGGTGGCGAACCCTATCCGGTGGCGCTCCATCCCGCCGAGCCGCTTCAGCGCGTCGGGGATGTATCTCGCGCACCGCCGCGCGGCTCTGACCATGCACAACCCGACGGACCTCCCGTCGCGGTCGTCACCGCGCCCCCCACGCTATGGCCCTTCGCGCAGACACGCTCCTCCGGCCGCTGATGGCGGCGCTGGCCCTCGCGGCATCCGCCGCGGTCCCCGCCGCGGCCACCGCCGCGCCGACGCCGCTGGTCCAGGTCATCCCGGCGAGCCGGTACCTCGACGGCGCCGACCTCGACAACCCCGACAAGGCGGCGAAGGCGCTCGGCGCCACAGCCCTCGTGCCCGTCGAGGTGACCGTCACGCGCGCGCCGTGCCCGCCGAGCGCCCGCTGGCGCGTCGACGGCAAGCTCTTCACGCCGCGCTTCGAGCGCATCGCGGATGTCGGCTGCCGCTTTCGCGTCGACCTGCCGCCGGCAGGGAGGCACGGCGTCGAGGTCCGGTTCGCCGGCGGCTCGCCCCCGGTGAAGCGCAGGTTCACGCTCGCGGACCGCTTCATCGTCGCGCTCGGCGATTCCGTCGCGTCGGGCGAAGGCAACCCCGGGCCGCACCACGGCTGGGCGTCCAGCCGCTGCCACCGCAGCCCGGTGGCGGGTGTCGAGCAGGCGGCGCGCGTCCTCGGGGCGGCCACGGCGGCCAGGCCGGCGGGCGCGCGCTACGAGCCCCTGCCGAGCGTCACGTTCGTCAACCTGGCCTGCAGCGGGGCGACCATCGCCCACGGCCTGCTCGGCGACTACCGCGGGATCGAGCATCCCTCCGGCGCCCCGCGAATCCCGGCCCAGGTCGATCGGGTCAGCGCGCTCGCCCGCAAGCCCGACGCGGTGCTCGTCAGCATCGGCGCCAACGACGTCCACTTCGGCGACGTCGTCGGGCTCTGCATCGTCCGGCCCGCATGTCCGCAGCGCCACTACGACCCCGACCATCTCGGGCCCGGCACCACGGCCGACGTCGCCGTCGGCGCGGCGATCGCGCGGCTCGGCGGCCAGTACGACGCCCTCGCTTCGAGGCTCGGGCGCGTGGTCCGGCCCGACCGCGTCTTCGTCACCGAGTACTTCGACCCCACGCGCGGCAGGTCCGGCGCGACCTGTCACGCGCTCGTCAACGGCGCCGTCTCCCGCGCGGAGCTCGAGTGGGCCGAGAGCTCCGTCCTGGCACCGCTCAACGACGAGGTCGCGGCCGCCGCCCATCGCAACGGCTGGGAGGAGGTCGGCGGCATCGCCGCGGCCTTCTCGACCCACGGCTACTGCACGCCGCTCGCGCAACGATGGGTCCGCCGGGTCGAGGAGTCGCTGGCCAACCTCGACGGCCCGCTGCATCCGAACGCGCTCGGCCAGCGGGCGATCGCCGATGCGATCGTCCCGCCGCTGGGCGGTGCGCTCGGCCTCGTGGTCGCCGCACACGGCGAAGCCCCCGCGAAGCACAGCGTCCCGTGGAAGTGGATCGCCATCGGCATCCTCGTCGCGCTCGTGCTGCTCGCGATCGCGGCCCGGCTGAGCGAGCGCATCAGGGCGACGGGCCGGCGCTTTGGCCGGCGGCTCAAGCACCTACTCCAGCCCCGGCCGCGGCCGCCAACCACCCAGACCTACACGGGGCCGAAGGTTCCCCGGCTCACCGACCCCGACGCACGGTCGTCCTCGCAGCTCGTCGCCGTCCTTCTCAAGGCCGCCGGAGCGCTGGCCTCGACGGTGGTGAGCGTGGGCTTCGTGGTCGTCGTCGGCGCGGCGATCGTCTGGGTGCGCTTCTGGGCTGCGCGCTACCCCGCCGACCAGGCCGTCGATGCGGTCAGCCGCGAGGAGCTGCTCGTCATCGGCGCGCAGGCGCTCGTGCTCTTCGTCCTGCTCGGGACGGTCGCGGTGGCCGTGATGTGGCTGCTCGATCCCAAGGGCACGCCTGGTCGGCGGATGATCGTCGCGCTCGCGGTGCTGGTCTTCGCCGAGCTCACCGCCGCCGTGATCCTCGGCGGCTTCGGAGCCCGCCAGGTGTGGGCGCTGGTGGCCGGCTTCGCGGTCGCAGCCGTGCTGCTCGTGTTCCTCTTCGAGACGGTGCGCCGCGTCGCTCGCCGGATGCACGGCTGGACTCCGCGCAAGGCCGCCGGCAGCATCGCCGGCCGCTTCTTCGAGCCGGGCCGCGAAGTCCGACCCCATCGGGTGCGCCGGCTGATCGTCGGCCTGCTGCTGATCGCGGCGGCGGTGGGCATCGCGCTGCTCGCCACCGACATCCAGGACTCGCCGCACAAGTGGCGATGGGCTGCGCTGGCGATCGCCGCCGTGCTCGTCCTGCTCCTGTGGCTCTTCACCACGTTCGTCCTGGAGCTGCTGGCGGTCCTCGCGTTGGGGGTGGCGCTCGTGTGCGCCTTGCTCGTCGATCACGGCGACAACCGCGTGGCGTACGTGCTCGTGCCGATCGTGCTGGCCTACCTGCTCTTTGCTGTCCCGCGCCCGCCGTGGCGCAAGGACGGCCACGAGCCCGCGGGCGCCGGCGCGGACCCCTACATCAACGCCGCGCGCGCCGCGCTCGCGATGACCCTCTTCCTCTGCCTGGCGATCTTCCTCGTCCACGACGAGGCGTGGCTCGCGTTCTCGGCGCTCGCCGCGATCGCGCTCGCCGGGTTGTGCCTGGCGATCGCGTGGGCGTCGAACGACCGCTTCATCCCCTTCGCGATCACGGTGTTCTTCTCGGTCTGCGTGTTCGGCGCCGTGCTGGCCTGCCTGCGCATCGTCGACTCGCCGCAGGCCCAGCCCGTGGCGATCCTGCTCAAGAACCAGCAGTCGCTCTGCGGCGTCTGGGTCGGCGAGAGCTCCGGGAGGGTCTGGTACGCCCGGCTGCGGCTCTCCGAGCTCGGCTCGACCCGCCGGCCGGTGCCGCGCGACTCGAGCCTGACGTCCGTGGCCCGCGACGACGTCGACGACATGGCCCTGGGTCCGCTGCAGCCGGTCGGTCGCGCGCAGGACCAGGCGGCCGCGCTGCGGTCGGCGCTGCTGCGCGAGCACGACATCAAGAAGCCCGATCCGGGACCGCGCTGCGGCCCGCTCGCTCCCCGGCACCAGGCGGTCGAGCACACCCCCGAGCGGGCGCTGGCGAAGTCGGTGCAGCCGGAGCTCGTCGTGGACCGCAAGGACGGCTTCTGGCCCGTGTCCGTGCTCACGCTGCTGCGCATGCAGGACCGGCGCGCCCGCGTGTGCCGTCGCGTGGCCAGCGACACGTGCGTCCGGATGATCACCCAGTCGGACTTCTCGTTCAACGGCGGGGAGGGCGAGTGGCTCGACTACCCGGCCGACGAGCTGCACCGCAAGGAGGAGCAGGAGCTGTTCTACGACGCGCTCGGGTCGGTCGACCCGTCGCGCACCGCGCGCGAGTACTTCCTGGTCAATCGCGGCAAGGGCGCCGACGCGCCGGTCACCGTCCAGTTCTGGTTCTTCTACACCTACAACTACCTGCAGACCGCCGGCTTCCTGAAGTTCCCGGCGGGCCTGCACGAGGGCGACTTCGAGACCGTCAGCGTCATGCTGTCCGCGCGCTCGCACCAGCCGCGTTATGTCTGGATGGCACGCCACGACGACGAGGGCCGCATGTTCGTGTGGGACGAGGAGCAGCTCAAGAAGAGCGGCCAGCACGTCGTCGCCTACGCGGCCCGTGGCAGCCATGCCGACTACGAGAGCTGCCGGCGCCAGAGCCGCGCGATCAAGGCGCCCCTGGGTCTCATCGACGACCGCCCTCAGTGCGACATCCACCAGGAGCTGCATCTCGCGCCGGAGTCGACGCACCTCATCGACCTCTCGCGGGTCCCGTGGGCGTGCTGGCGCGGCCGGTTCGGCGACCATCCGGGAGGCCACTTCCTCGACCACGTCCCGCACGAGACCGACGACGGCCCCTTCGGCCCGCTCTGGCAGCAGACCTTCGGCGACGTCACGTCCGAGCCGTGCCGCGGTGTTCGCGACTCCGACGATCGCGAGGTCGACCGGAAGGGTGCCCGCGGCGAGGAGGTCCTCAGCGACAAGGTGTCGGCGCAGCTGCGTGCGGGCGCGGGGCGCCTGGATCCGGCGGTCGACCGCTGCACCGACTGGGAGCACGCGCCGAGCGCCGGAGCGTTCCTGCTGGCATGCGATCAGCGCGAGCTCTCGCGCTACCTGAACTCAGGCCTCGAGCTTCCGAGCAGCACAGGGCTGCGCATCGACGTCGCCGGCAAGGCGGCGCGGCCCGGGCCGATCACCGTCCCGGCGATCCGCCGCGATCCCCGCGAGCCGACCCTGGACAACTGGCGCGTCGTCGCCACGCGGCCGACGCACGCCGCGGTCTACGCCGCCTGCCAGGCGAACACGGGCTATCTCGAAGCGCTCTTCGCCGACGTCGACATCCGCGCCAACCAGGCGCTGCGCGTCGACGGGCGCGACCGCGCGACGTGGCGGCTGCGTGACGCCACCGGCAGGCCGGTCGCCGAGGCCAAGCCGCACGCGATCAAGAAGCCGAGCGCGAGCCGGCCGATGGCCTGCGGTCCCACGACGTAGGCACAGCGGGCCTGTTCCGTCAGGCCCGCTGTGCCCGCTCGCGCGCGACGCGCCCTACCGCCCGCTCGGGGGGATGTGGTGGTTGCCGGCGAACAGGTCGGCGGGGTCGTAGCGGCGCTTGACGTCGCGCAGGCGGTTCCAGACCGCGGGCTCGAAGAACCCGCTCGCGTCGGCCGGTTCCTCGACGAAGTTGGCGTAGTCGCCGGCGCGGTGCGGCTGGACCGTGTCGTCGATGTCCGCCAGCGCTTGGCGGACGGCGACGTCCGAGGCCTCGTCGAAGACGACGCCGAGCGCCATGATGCAGACCTCGCCGGGGAGCGTCGCGCGGGCGCCCGCGCCGGGCGCCTCGCGGGCCAGCGCGCCGCCCATGTGGCGCAGCTGGAGCAGCGTCACCGTCTGGCCGCGGTCCGAGCCCGGGCCCACCTTCGCCATCAGCTCGTCGATCGTCTCGGCGGGCAGCTCGTCGAGGAGCTGGTGCGTGAGGTGGAACGGCAGCGGGTCGAGCGGGTCCATCGCGAGGTCGCCGAGGACGACCGGCGGGACCATCGCGAACGTGTCGCGCGCGGGCCCGAGCTCGCGCAGCGGCGCGAGCAGCGCGCGCCCCTCCGCCTCCTCGCCGAGGAACGCCGCCATCACGACGGCGAACGAGCGCCCCCGCGCGAAGGCCGGCACGTCGGGGATCGGGGGGAAGTGGATCACCGACGCCCACGACATGAGCTCGTCGGGCAGCGTCGGCAGCAGGGCCGCCCACTCGCGCAGGACCTCGGCGGACCGCTCGAACGGGAAGAACATCGCTCCGGCGTACAGCTCGTCGACCGGGTGGACGGCGAACTCGATGGCGGTGACGACACCGAAGTTCCCGCCGCCGCCGCGCAGCGCCCAGAAGAGCTCGGGGTGGTGCTCGTCGTCGACGCGCAGGAGGCTGCCGTCGGCGGTGACGAGCTCCAGCGCGGTGACGGCGTTGGCCTGCAGGCCATGCTTGCGCGCCAGCCACCCCATGCCGCCGCCGAGCGAGTAGCCGGCGATGCCGACGTCCGGCGACGAGCCATGCAGGCCCGCCAGGCCGTGAGCGGAGAGGCGCGGCGCGACGCGATCCCACTTGACGCCCGCGCCGACGCGGACCCGCTGGGCACCGGGGTCGACGCGGACCTCCTGGAGCGCGCTGACGTTGACCAGCAGCGTGTTCTCGAGGTCGCCGAGCGGCCCCTGGTTGTGGGCGGTCGCCTGGGGCGCGACCCGCAGACCCGCGTCGCGGGCGTAGGCGACGGCGGCGACGACGTCGGCGGCGTCGGCCGGGAAGGCGACCGCCGCGGGATGCTGGTCGAGCAGCAGGTTGAAGGCCGACCGGGCCTCGTCCCAGCGAGGATCGCCGGGGAGGACGACGGCGCCGGTGAGGGCTTCGGAGAGAGGAGAGTGCGTGGTGGTGAGCATGCGTCGATGGTCGGGCGCTCGGCCAGAGCCGTCGATCCCGCGAACGCGGGGAATCGCGCCGCGCTCACCCCCGCGTTTGAGGGGGGATCGGCTGGCCCACCCACCGATGTCGGGTTACCTACACCGCGTCGGCGCTACGGCGCGCGTAGCGTCCCGCCATGCCATCGATCGCCTCCGGCAAGCTCGCGCGCGCGGTGCGGCGCATCGACGCCATTGCGGCCGAGCGACTGCCCACGCAGCAGCTCATCGAGGGCGTCGCCGACGAGCTGCGCGCGGCGATGCCGATCGACGCGCTGGTCATGGCCGCCACGGACCCGGACACGCTGCTCGGCCTGGGCGCCGGCGTCGTGAGCGGCATGCCGCACACCGTCTGCTGGCCGTTCTGGGAGTACGAGTTCGAGGTCCCGGACTTCAACAAGTTCAGCGACCTCGCGCGCGCCCCGCGACAGGCCGCCGACCTGCACGCCGCAACCGGCGGACGCCCGCAACGCAGTGCGCGGTGGCGCGAGCTGCGGACGCTGATGGACGCCGACGCGGAGCTGCGTGCCACGTTCAACGCCGGCGGCCGCGGCTGGGGACTGCTGCACCTCAACCGCGCCGGCGCCGCGCACGGCTTCAGCGCCGAGGAGGTCGCGTTCGTCGAGACGATCGCCCCGATCGTGGGCCGGGCGCTGCGGTGCTCGCTCATCTCGCATCCGGCGCGCAGCGGCGTCGGCCGCGGGCCGGGGATGGCGATCGTCGATGCCGACAATCGACTCGTGTCGGCCACGCCCGAGGCGCTGGCCTGGTTCGAGGACCTCGAGTCCATCTACCGCCTGCCCGACCCGCTGCTCGGCCGCGATGTGCCGAGCGAGGTCACGGTCGCCGCCCAGGAGGCCCGCGCCCGCGCCGCGGCCGGCGCGACCGCCGCCGCAACGCGCACGCGCGCGCGGACGCGCAGCGGCGTCTGGCTGCTGATCCACGCGTCGTGCCTGCAGCGCGCCGACGGGACGGTCGCGGACGCCGCGGTGGTGATCGAGCCCGCCAAGGCGAGCGAGGTCGCGCCCCTGATCGTCGACGCCTACGAGCTCACGCCGCGCGAGGTCGACGTCACGCGTGCGCTCGCGCGCGGCCTGACGACGAACGAGATCGCCGGCGAGCTGCACCTCTCGCGCTACACCGTGCAGGACCACCTGAAGGCCGTGTACGAGAAGGCCGGCGTGTCCAGCCGCGGCGAGCTCGTCGCCAAGATGTTCGCCGACCACTACTACGACGGGCTCGGCGAGGCGATGCACCGCGCCGCAGAGGCGCCGGCCCCGGCGCTCGCGGCAGTCGCCTAGCGCGCGGCGGTTGCGCCCGCGGTGAGGGCGTGCAGCTGGCCGAGCGACTCGCGGATGAGGTCGGGCAGATCGCGGTCGCTCCCTTCGGCGATCCAGCGCTCGAAGGCGATCCGGAAGACGGCGATCCCGACCTCGGCCATGAGGCCGGCGGCCGGGTTCTCGACGCCCCGCCCTCGCAGCGCGCCGGCGAGCGCGGCGGAGAGCGAGGCGAACTTGATCAGCTCGCGTTCCTGAAGCTCGGGATTGGCGGCGATGATGGCCTGGCGCTGGCGCGCGGTCGCGCGGTCGGGGATCTGAGCGCCCGCCGCCTCGAGGCCTCCGGCGACCGCATCGATGGGCGCCATTGAATCGGGCGCACCGGCGACCGCGCTCACGAGCGCGTCCTGCAGCACCTCCGAGCTCGCGAACAGCACCTCGCGCTTGTCGGCGAAATGCCGGAAGAACGTGCGCTCGGTCAGGCCCGCCCGCTCCGCGATCTCCGCGACGGTGGTGTTCTCGAACCCGCGCTCGCCGTAGAGCGCGAAGGCCGCCTCGTGAAGCCTGCCGCGACTGTCCGGCTCCCATCGCACCATGACCCGATTCTAATGATGACAGCGACTGTCATCACATGCTAACGTGATGACAGTGACTGACATCAACGACCACGGAGGATCGCTCATGCGCGTCTTCGTCACCGGCGCGACCGGCTTCATCGGGTCCGCCATCGTTCCCGAGCTCATCGAGGCCGGACACCACGTCGTCGGCCTCGCCCGCTCCGATCAGGCCGCCGCGGCGCTCGCGACCGCGGGTGCCGAGGTCCACCGCGGCACCCTCGACGACCTCGACAGCCTGCGCAGCGGCGCCGCCGCGGCCGACGGCGTCATCCACACCGCGTACATCCACGACTTCTCCCAGATGGAGGCCGCAGCCCGGACCGATCGGCGCGCCATCGAGGCGCTCGGCGCCGCGCTCGAGGGCTCGGGGCGCCCGCTCGTCATCACGACGCCGAGCGCGCTCATCAACCCCGGACAGGTGGTGACCGAGGAGGACGCGGGCGATCCCCGGTCGGCCCGTCTTGCCCGCCTGGGCACCGAGCAGGTGGCGATCGGGTTCGCCGCGCGCGGCGTGCGCCCGGTGGTCGTTCGGCCCGGCGCGTCGGTGCACGGCGAGGGCGATCACGCCTTCGTCCCGGTCCTGATCGACATCGCGCGCAGCAAGGGCGTCTCGGGCTACATCGCGGACGGCTCCAACCGCTGGCCCGCGGTGCACCGCCTCGACGCCGCGCGCCTCTACCGCCTCGCGCTGGAGCAGGCGCCGGCGGGCTCGGTGCTCCACGCGATCGCCGACGAGGGCGTGCCGACTCGCGAGATCGCCGAGGTCATCGGCCGGCACCTGGGCCTGCCGGTCGTGTCCATCGCTCCCGAGGACGCCGCCGAGCACTTCGGCTGGATCGGCGCCTTCTTCGCGGTCGATGCCCCGGCCTCGAGCGCGCTGACCCGGGAGCGGATGGGGTGGGAGCCGACCCACGTCGGGCTCATCGCGGACCTCGAGCAGGGGCACTACTTCCGAGAGGCGCGTCCGGCTATCGTCGCGTGACGCGATGCCCGCTCACCGTCGGCGCCTGGGCCTTCTCGTCGCCGCTGCCGCGACCCTCGCCGAGGCGGTCGCGATTCGCCGCCTCGGCTACCCGTTCGCAGGGAACGTCGTGGTCCGCTGCCGCCGGGGCCACCTGTTCACGACGATCTGGATCCCCGGCGCCTCGCTCAAGGCGCTGCGGCTCGGCTGGTGGAGGGTTCAGCGCTGCCCCGTCGGCCGGCACTGGGCGCTCGTGACCCCGGTCGGGCGGGCGGACCTCACGCCCGAGGAACGGCGCGCCGCCGACGAGGCCAGGGACGTCCGGATCCCCTGATCCGCCGCGTGACCGAGCCGCTCATCTTTCGGCCGGGCACCGCGGCGACGGCGTTCGAGGTCGCGGTCGTCGGTTGGCTCGTCTTCGAGTTCGCGATGGCCGTGCGCCAGCGCTGGCGCGTCACGGGCCGGCCCGCGCGCGATCCCACGGGGGTCGTGCTCTCCGCGTGCATCGGCGGTTCGATCTTCGCGGCGGTCCGCCTCGGCCGCGATGGCCCACTGCTGTGGCCGGGCGGCCGTGTCTGGCCGGTCGTGGCAGGGATCGCCCTGATCGCCGCCGGCGTCGGGCTTCGAGCCTGGTCGATCGCGACGCTGGGCCGTTTCTTCCAGTACCAGATCCAGGTGCAGGCCGGACATCGGGTCGTCACCGGCGGCCCGTACCGCTATGTCCGCCATCCCTCCTACAGCGGGATCGCGCTCGTGCTCGCCGGGATCGCGCTCGCGACGGGCGACGTCCTCAGCGCCGCGGCGGTTGCCGTACTCGGCGGAGCGGGGCTGGCCGTGCGGATCCGCACGGAGGAGCGGCAGCTGACCGACGCGCTGGGGCCGGAGTACGAGCGCTTCGCGGCCCAGCGCAAGCGGCTCGTGCCCGGCGTCTGGTGATCGGGCTACGTCGGGCAGGAGCTCGCGCGCAGGCAAGAGATCACCGACGCCGAGGTCCAGGACCTGTTGCGCAGGACGGCGCCGAACATCGGCTTCTACGCCGGCGTGACGCTGCTGGCGATCCTCGCGCCCTACGTCGCCGCGGTCGGCTACCTCGTGATCGCGATCCTGCTCGTCGTCCGTGCGCCGAGCGACCCCGGCGTCACGCCGGCTGACGCAGGAGGAACTCCAGCGTCGAGCGGTTGAAGGCCTCCGGGTCCTCGTGTAGCCCGGCGTGCGAGAGATGCTCGAAGACCACCAGCTCGCTGTCGCGGATCCCGCTCGTCAGCGGCTCGGCGAAGCGCGTCGAGCAGACGAGGTCGCGCCCGCCGAACGTGATAAGCGTCGGCGCCGCGACGTGGCTGAGCGCGGCGGTCGCGTCGTGCGCGAGGACAGCGTCGGTCTGGGCCAGGAAGGCCTCGACCGGCTGGGCCGGGCGGCCGCGGACGAAGTCCACCAGCGCGGCGACGAACTCCGGGCGCTCGACGTACATCTCGGGCGTGAAGCACCACGGGAAGATGCCCTGGATCACCACGTCGGCGACGGTCGGGAGCGCGGGCGACAGCGTGCGCCACTGCTCGACGACGACCTTCAGGTAGTCGTCGGTGGCGGGCCAGCCGCCGTGGAGGGACAGCGAGCGCACGCGGCCCGGATGGCGGGCGGCGAGGTGGATGCCCACGGCCGCGCCGAGCGACATGCCCGCGACGTGTGCCCGCTCGACCCCGATCGCGCCGAGGAAGGCCGCGACCTGGTCGGCGTAACCCTCGGTCGAGTACGGCCCGGGCGGCTTGTCGCTCTCGCCAGAACCGGAAAGGTCGATCGCGATGCAGCTGAAGTGCTCGGTGTAGGCCGGCAGCTGGAACGCGTAGCAGGCGTGGTCGGCCGACGTGTAAGGGATCAGCAGGAGCGGCTCGCCCTCCCCTTGCACGTCGTAGTTGATCGTGAGCCCGTCGACGTCGACCCGCGGCATGCTCGCTCCCTTCCCCGGGGTGCAGCGCCATCATCGCGTATCTGCGGGCGCCTGCGCGCGCTCCATATCCCATGGCCAGGCTCGCTTCCCTGCTCGTGGCGCTCGCGATCGGCGCCGTCGTCGTGCCGAGCGTCACCCGCGCCGCCGCCGACCCGGAGCCGACCACCGCTCATTCCATGGCCGGCAGCGTCGCGCTGCTCTGGGCAGCCAACGTGCGCCCCACCGCGCGGCTGGGGGCCGAGCCGGCCGGCGGCTGCCGGCGCGTCGACGACCGGCGCACCTCGTGCCCGATCGCCATCGTGGTCCTCGCCCGCGACGGCGCCGGCCGGCGTCCGTGGCGCTGCTCGGCGACGGTGCTCGTCACCCGCGCGGGCGGGCATCTCGCGGCGCAGCGCTCGAGCAGCCGCTGCGTGCCGTTCCCGCCGCCGGCCGCGGTGCCCGATCCGCGCGCGGCGCTCGGGACGGCCACGGCACTGCACGCCAACGGCGACATCGCATGCCTCTTCGCGGGCGCCGGGCGCGCGACGTGTGTCATGCGCTACGCGCGGGGCTGCGTCGGCGCGGCGTCGGTCCCGCTCGCCCGGCCGGCCCGCGCGGTCGCGCTCGGCGCCCCCATCTGTCGGGGCCGGCGCGCGTGATAGGAACGGGGCGTGGCTCGGGAGCTGCGCTTCGAACGGGACGGCGTCCGTCTCGCGGGACTCGACTTCAACGGTGACGGTCCGCCCGTCCTGCTGCTGCACGGGCTGGCCGGCTACGCGGGCGAGTGGACCGAGACCGCGGGGTGGCTGACCGAGCGCTGCCGCGTCGTCGCGCTGGACGCGCGCGGGCACGGCCGCAGCGAGCGCTTCCCCGCGGACGTGTCGCGCGCTGCGCACGTCGCGGACGTCGCCTTCGTCGCCGAGCGGTTACGGCTCGATCCGGTCGTCGTCGTCGGGCAGTCGCTCGGCGGGCAGACGGCGATCCTGGTGGCCGCGCAGCGCCCGGAGCTGGTCCGCGGGGTCGTCCTCGCCGACGCCGGCCCGGGCGGCGGCGAGGATCCAGAGGCCATCGAGGCCAACCTCGCCGACCTGCGCGCCGCGCTGAGCCGCTGGCCGGTCCCGTTCGCATCGCGCGACGCTGCGGTCGCGTTCTTCGGCGGGCCGTCGCTGCGCGCCGATGCGTGGGCGGACGGCCTCGAGCATCGCGACGGCGGCTGGTGGCCCGCCTTCGACGTCGAGGTGATGGTGCAGACGCTGCGCGAGGCCGCGACCCGCGCCTACTGGGACGAGTGGGAGCGCATCGCGTGCCCGGTGCTCGTCGTGCACGCCGGCGCCGGCAGCCACATCTCCACCGAGGACGCGCAGGCGATGGCCGACCGCGCGCAGCTCGTCGAGCTCGCCGGCGCCGGGCACGACCTGCACCTGGAGCGTCCGGCCGAGTGGCGTGACGCGCTGAGCCGGTTCCTGGACGGGCTCGGCTCGGAGCCCTAGCGGCCCCGGACCGTTGCCGAGTCGCCCACGACCCGCGGGCGCGCTCGTTCTTGACACGACCCTGCCAGGATGAAATGGTCGCTGGTGGAACGTAGGCATCTAGCCGTGTGGAGCATTGGGCGTGCCGCGCAAGCGGCCGGTCTCCGCGATGCGCCGTTGGGGGCGACCTCGTCTGGGCTCGACACGGGAGGGGAGGCCCAACTCATGCAGAACGCCCTTCGCTTCTCGCGGCGCACGTTCGTCGCCTGGGTCGGCGGCGCCAGCGCGGGCTACTACCTGTTCGGACGGTCTCCGGGGATGAGCGCACCGGAGGCGTTGGCACAGATCCCGGGCGGCACGCTGGACCCAGCATCGGTTCCGAAGTTCCAGACGCCGATGCTGATCCCTCCGGCGATGCCCAGGGCCGGGACGATCACCATGCCGGGCGGCAAGCCGGCCGACTACTACGAGATCTCGATGCGCCAGTTCGCGCAGCAGATCCTGCCTGCCGGGCTGCCCCCCACGACCGTCTGGGGGTACGGGGCAGTGACGTCGGCGAGCAAGAGGGGCCTGCTGCTGCACCACGCGCCCTCCCTCACGATCGAGGCGATGTGGAAGCGGCCGGTGCGCATCAAGTGGATCAACGAGCTGGTGGACGCCAACGGCCACTTCCGGCCGCACCTGCTGCCGGTGGACCCGACGCTGCATTGGGCCAACCCACCCGGCGGCACCGCGGGCCGCGACATGCGCCCGACGTTCGCCGACACGCCCGGCCCCTACACCGGCCCGGTGCCGATCGTGACGCACCTGCACGGTGCGGCTGGGGTCGGCGACGAGAGCGACGGCTACGCCGAGGCCTGGTACCTCCCGGCGGCCGACGACATCCCCGCCGGGTACGCGACGGTGGGCACCTGGCATGACTTCTTCAAGGGCAAGGCGCAATCGAAGTTCGGCGTCGCGTGGGGCCCGGGATTCGCGGTCTTCCAATACCCCAACGATCAGCGCGAGTCGACGCTGTGGTACCACGACCACGCGCTCGGCATGACCCGCCTGAACGTGTACGCCGGCCCGGCGGGCTTCTTCCTGGTCCGCGGCGGGCCCGATGGCGACAAGGCCGTTCTCGACAGCCGCTCCGGCACCACGGCCGTGCTTCCTGGCCCGGCACCCAACGAAGGCGACAGGTTCCCGTCCAACAAGACCTATTACGAGATCCCGATCGCGGTCCAGGACCGCTCGTTCAACACCGACGGCTCGCTGTTCTATCCGGACACGCGGGCGTTCTTCGACGGCATCACCGAGTACATCCCGGACACCGACGTCTCCCCGATCTGGAACCCCGAGTTCTTCGGCAACATGATCATGGTGAACGGCAACACGTGGCCGTTCCAGACGGTCGAGCAGCGGCGCTACCGGCTGCGATTCCTCAACGGCTGCCAATCGCGCTTCCTGATCCTGGACTTCGGCGACATCCCCGGCGTCGAGGTCTGGCAGATCGGCAACGAGGGCGGCTTCCTCGCCGCGCCGGTGAACCTCACCGCCGACAACGGCAATCGGCTGCTGATGGCCCTGGCGGAGCGAGCCGACCTGATCGTCGACTTCACCAACGTGCCCACGGGCAACCACGTGCTCGCCAACGTCGGCCCTGACGAGCCGTTCGGCGGCGGTGCGCCCGACGAGGACTTCGACTCGGCGGATCCCGCGAGCACCGGCCTCGTTATGCAGTTCCGTGTCGTGCCCGCGGTGGCGCCCGACCCGACAACGCCGCCGCAGTTCCTCGTGCTCCCGGCGATCACCCGCCTCACCGGCGGCGCACCGCGACCACTGGCGCTACTGGAGCAGGCGTCGGAGCTCTTCGAGGACGCGCCGGTCGAGGCACAGCTGGGCACTGTCGCGGGCGATCCGAACACCGGGACGGGAGTCACGACGGCGAAGGGGTGGGAGGAGCCGGTCTCCGAGAACCCTGCAGTCGGCGCGACCGAGGTCTGGGAGTTCTACAACGCGACCGCCGACGCGCACCCGATGCACATCCACGAGGTGACCTTCCAGGTCGTGAATCGGCAGGCGATCACCGTGGACGAGGAGGACGGGACCGTTCGGGTGGACGCCGGCTCACCGCCGACCCCGCCCGAGCCCTGGGAGGACGGCTGGAAGGACACCGTCGTCGCCTACCCGGGCCAGGTGACCAGGCTGCGGCTGCGGTTCACCATCCCCGGGCAGTTCGTCTGGCACTGCCACATCGTCGAGCACGAGGACAACGAGATGATGCGCCCCTACCGCATCGGACCGCCACAGCCCGGCCAGCCCGCCTGAGCCGACGATCGTCTCGCCGGGAATGACGCGCCCGCGCGGCGGATCGAGGACGGCAGCGCGCTGGCGGCGCTCGCCTCGCTGACCATCGTGAACCTCACCGCCGCGGTCCTCATCCGCCAGCAGAACGTCCTCAACGCGCTCTACGGGCTCGCGGGTCGCATCGCGTTGCTGGCGGTCCTGACGGCGAGCGTTGCCTCGCCCTGGCTGCGCCTGCGGCGCGTCCCGGTCACGGTCGAGCGCCCTTCTTCGCACGCGGTCATCGTCTCGTTCGACTACGGCGTGACGCCGGCGTTCGCCTCGGGCGTCGGGATCAGCCGCAGCCCGCTGCGCGAGTGGCACGCCTTCGCGACGGTGACGACCCCCGGCCGGTCCGGGTTTCGCGTGCTCATCTCGCGCGCCGGCGACTGGACCGGGCGCTTCATCGACGATCCGCCGTCGCACGTGTGGGTGCGCGGCACTCCCGTCTCGGCGCCGATGGCCAAGACCGCGCTGCTCTACGAGCGCGTCGTCTACGTCGTCACCGGCAGCGGGATCGGCCCGGCGCTCGGGCAGATCCTCGCCGCGCGCGTCCCCGCGAAGCTCGTGTGGTCCACGCGCGACCCGCGGACGACCTACGGCGACGACCTCGTCGACGAGGTGCAGGCCGCGCAGCCCGACGCCGTCATCTGGGACACGACCGAGCGCGGCAAGCCCGACCTCGTGCAGCTCGCCCACGACGCCTACCGCGACTTCGACGCCGAAGCGGTCTTCATCGTCAGCAACAAGCCGACGACGCTGCGCCTCGTGCACGCCATGGAGTCGCGCGGCATCCCGCCGTCGGGCCGATCTGGGACTCCTGACCGTCAGCCCTCGGTCACGCGTGGCGCGTAGCGGTGGTGGAGCATCAGCGCGTTGCCGTCGGGATCGGTGAAGAAGGCCATGTGGCAGACGCCGGTGTCGAAGGTGTCGCCGCCGAACGTCACGCCGCGCTCCTCGAGCGTCGCGCGGGCCACGGCCACGTCGTCGACGTGCAGCGCGACGTAGTTGGCGTTGGCCTGGAAGGACCCGATCCCCATGCGCTCGGAGTCGAACACGTTGAGCGTGACCGTGCCGGTCTCGAACTCGGCGAAGTTGCGCTCGGGCATGTACACCGCGCGCTGAAGGCCCAGCGTGTCGCCGTAGAAGGCGACGGCGCGCTCGAGATCGCGCGTGGGGACGGAGACGAAGTCGACGCCGGTGACGAGCTGGGAGGTCATGGCTCGACTGTATTCGACGAGGCGAGCTCAGAGCGGGTGCGAGTAGGCGCGTCCAGGACGATGTCGATCCCGTCGGCCGTGCCGAGGACGGCGAGCTCGCTCATCCCGCCGTCAGCCCGCCGTCGATGACCAGCGCCGACCCGGTGACGAACGCCGCCGCGTCGGACGCCAGGTAGAGCACCGCCTGCGCGATCTCGTCGGTCGTGCCGAGCCGTCCCATGGGCTGGCGGGCGCGCAGGGCGTCGAGCGACTCGCCGACGTCCTCGACGAGCCGGCGCACCCACGGCGAGTCGACGGTCCCCGGGCACACCGCGTTGACGCGGATGCCGTCGCGGACGTGGTCGATGGCCAGCGCTCGGGTCAGCGAGATGACGGCGCCCTTCGAGGCGCAGTAGGCGGCGCGGTTGGGGAGGCCGACCATCCCGGCGACCGAGGCCATGTTCACGATCGCCCCTCCCCCGTGCTCGATCATCGACGGGATCGCGTGCTTGCAGCACAGGAAAGTCCCGCGGGCGTTGACGGCGAAGACGTCGTCCCAGACCTCGACCGGGGTGTCGGGCGCGTTGGTCGTCGAGCCGACGCCGGCGATGTTCGCGAGCACGTCGAGGCCGTCGACGGCGCTCGCCACGGCGGCCTCGTCGCGCACGTCGAGCGTCAACGGCGCGGCGCGCTCGCCGAGCTGCGCGGCCACGCCGTCGACGCGGTCGCCGACCGCGTCGGCGAGCACGACCTCGGCCCCCTCGGCGTGCAGCCCGCGCGCCACCGCCTCGCCGATCCCCGATCCCGCGCCGGTGACGAGCGCGCGGCGGCCCGCGAAGCGCGTCACGTCCGGTACCGCACGGCCTCGCGGGCGCCGGTCTGCGCGGAATGCACGATCGCGTCGCAGACCTCGGCGGCGCGATAGCCGTCCTCGAGCGTGGCGCCGTGCGGGGCGACGTCGGTGTCGTCGCGGATCGCGGTCAGCAGGTGGTGCAGCTCGTGCACGAAGGTGTGCTCCCAGCCGATGATGTGGCCGGGCGGCCACCAGTGCTCCCAGAAGGGGTGGTCGGCCTCGGTGACGAGCACGTCGCGGAAGCCCTGCACGGCCGCTCCGGGCGTGGTGTCGACCATGTTGACCTGCAGCTCGTTGAGGCGCTCGAGGTCGAAGGCGATCGAGCCGCGGCTGCCGTTGACCTCCCAGCGGAAGGCGTTCTTGCGGCCAGTGGCGAAGCGCGTCGCCTCGATCGTGCCGACCGCGCCACCCTCGAAGCCGACCGCCGCCTCGAAGGCGTCGTCGACCTCGCGCCCGGGCTGGAACGTCGCGACGAGCCCGGACACGGTCTCGATCTCGCCGATCAGGTAGCGGGCGAGGTCGATGACGTGCGCGCCGAGGTCGCCGAGCGCGCCCGACCCGGCGGCGGACTTGTCGAAGCGCCAGACCTCCTCGGTGGTCGTCCCCCAGTCCTGCAGGTAGGAGCCGCGGAAGTGATGGATCTCGCCGAGCTCGCCCGACGAGATCATCTCGCGCGCCAGCCGGACGGCGGGCACGAAGCGATAGTTGAACGCGCACATGTGCTTGACGCCGGCGGCCTGGACGCGCTGCCAGGTCTCGTAGCTCTCGTCGGCGTCGCGCCCCAGCGGCTTCTCGCAGATCACGTGCTTGCCCGCCTCGGCGGCGGCGATCGTCGGCTCGGCGTGGAGGTTGTTGGGCCCGGAGTTGTCGAACAGGCCGACGCGATCGTCGGCGACGAGCTCGTGCCAGTCGGTCACGTACCCGTCGAAGCCGTAGCGGCGGGCGGCCTCGGCGACCGCCTCCTCGTTGCGCCCGGCGATCGTCACGAGCCGGGGCACGAGCGGCGGCGGCCAGGTCATGTAGGCGAGCTTGCGATAGGCGTTGGCGTGCGCCTTGCCCATGAACGCGTAGCCGAGCATCCCGACGCCGATCGGCGCGACGTCGCCCGCCCCGGTCGGATCGCCCTGCGTGTGGAAGGCGGACACTCACGCCTCCTTCGCGAACGCTGCGTCGAAGGCCACCGACGACGGCGGGAAGTCGGTACGCCGCAGGAAGGTCACCGAGTCCGCCGCGCCCCACTCGCGGTCCATGCCCGAGTCCTCCCACTCGACCGACAGCGGGCCCTCGTAGCCGATCCGGTTCAGCACGCGGAAGAGCGCCTCGAAGTCGACGTCGCCGTGGCCGGGCGAGACGAAGGTCCAGCCGCGATCGGCCTCCCCGAAGTCGATGTGCGACCCGAGGATCGACCTGCGGCCGTCGAGCATCACCTGCGAGTCCTTGACGTGGACGTTGTAGACGCGGTCGGCGAACTCGCTCGCGAACGCGGCCGGATCGAGGAACTGCGGGATGAAGTGGCTGGGGTCGAGGTTGATCCCGAAGCCCTCGCGGCGATCGAGGGCGACGAGCGCCTTGCGCGTCGTCACGAAGTCGTAGGCGATCTCGGTCGGATGGACCTCGAGGGCGAAGCGCACGCCCTCTGCGTCGAAGACGTCGACGATCGGCGCCCAGCGCTCGGCGAAGTCCTCGTAGCCGCGCTCGACCTCGGCCCAGTCGTTGGGCGGGAACGAGTAGAGCATGTGCCACACGGCCGACCCGGTGAAGCCGGTCACGACCGGCACGCCGAACGCCGCGGCGGCTCGCGCGGTGTCCTTCATGCGCGCGGCCGCGCGCGTGCGCACGCCCTCGGGCTCGCCGTCGCCCCAGACCTCCGGCGGCAGGACGCCCTTGTGGCGCGCGTCGATGGGATCGCACACGGCCTGTCCGACGAGGTGCGCCCCGATCGCCCAGCACCCGAGCCCGTGGCGCTCGAGCAGCTCGCGCCGGCCGCGCGCGTAGTCGGGCTCGGCCACCGCGCGATCGACCTCGAAGTGATCGCCCCAGCACGCGAGCTCGAGCCCGTCGTAGCCCCACGTCGCGCACCTCGCGGCCAGCTCGTCGAGCGGCAGGTCCGCCCACTGCCCGGTGAACAGCGTGATCGGTCTGGCCATGTCTCTCCTCCGGCTCGTGGGACGGTCGCGCGAGCGCCACTCTATTTCGACGGGCGTGCATGGAGGTGATTATCGATGATCATGCCTGCGGAAATTTGACGGAATCTCGACGGAGCGCTACGCTGGCCGAGTGTCTGCTCTCACTCTCGAGGCCGTTCGCGTGCGCGACATGGCGCACCTGAGCGACCGTGACATCGCCGCCGCGACCGGCGCGAAGCCGAGCACCGTGCGCGATTGGCTCAACGGCCGCAGCTCGCCGACGGGCGACCGCGCGTCGCGACTCATCGAGCTCGCCGAGATGGCCGACCGTCTCACGCGCGTGATGGAGCCGGAGCAGATATCCGTTTGGCTCAACCGGCCGGTCGAGGTGCTCGACGACGACAAGCCGGTCGATCTGCTCGCGCGCGGCGACTACCGGCGGGTAGCGCGACTCATCGCAGAGCTCGAGTACCCGGGCGTCACGTAGCGCGTGGCGTCTCGCGTCGACGCCATCGGCGTCGCGGGCGAGTGGATCCGCCACGCTCCCCACCGATCTGAGCTCTTGGGCCAACCGGTCGAGGCAACGGACGGCCGCTGGCAGCGCGGCGAGACTGTGCGCGGTCTCTACCTCGCTGACAACACCTCGACCGCCGCGGCCGAGTGGTACCGCTATCTGGCCGAGCGCGGCCTGTCGCCAGCGGCTGCGATCCCACACGACCACCACCTCTGGCGGGTGGAGCTGGACGTCGCGGACCTCAGCAGCGACGAGCGGCTGCACGCCCGTCCGCGCCGTCGAGATCACGCAGGCGCCCCCGCCCCCGACTGGGAGACGACCTAGACCGGTTCCGCGGGCGAACGAGTCGCCAGCCGGCCGCCGGTAGCGTCCGAGCCCTGTCCCCGACCTTCACCCCCTCCCACCGCGGGGGCTCCGGGCCGCCGCTCGTGTGCCTGCACGGATTCGTCGACACCTGGCGGACGTGGGAGCTCGTGCTGCCCGCGCTCGAGCGCCGCCACGACGTCCTCGCGCCGACCCTCGCGGGCCACGCGGGCGGGCCGGCGATCGACGGCGCGGTCGGCGTCGCCGCGCTCGCCGACGCGGTCGAGCGCCAGATGGACGAGGCGGGCTTCGAGATCGCGCACCTGGTCGGCAACTCGCTTGGCGGCTACATCGCGCTGCGGCTCGCGGCGCGCGGACGGGCGCGCAGCGTCGTGGCGCTCGCCCCGGCCGGCGGCTGGGCGCCCGGCGACGGCTCCTACAGGGAGCTGCTCGCCTTCCAGGCATCGCTGCACGAGCAGGTCAAGGCCGCCGCCCGGCACGCCGAGGCGGTCCTCGCCACGGCGGACGGCCGGCGCCGCGCCACGCGCCTGCTCACGACGAGCTTCGAGCACATTCCGCCCGAGCTGCTCGCCCACCAGCTGCGCGGCGTCGCGGCGTGCGACGCGGCGCTCGACCTGATCGACGGCGCGATGCGCGCCGGCTGGAGCCTCGAGCCCGAGCGGATCACCTGCCCGGTGCGGATCGTGTGGGGCACCGACGACCGGCTGCTGCCGTGGCCGCGGGCCGCCGCGCGCTACCGAGACGACTGGCTGCCCCACGCCGACTGGGTCGAGCTCGAGGGCGTCGGCCACTGCCCGCAGCTCGACGTCCCCCTCGAGACCGCACAGCTGATCCTCGGCTTCACCGCGACATGAGCGCCGGGTGTCGATCTGGCCGGGGGCCGTTCGTATAGGGGGTGAAAGCACCAACCCCCAAGGAGGCAACACGACATGACCCAGTACCTGCTCGCGATGTACCAGCCGACCGGAGGGTCGCTGCCGCCCGAGCGGCTCGAGGCGATCATGCGCGACCTCGACGCCGTCACGCAGGAGCTCAAGGCAGCCGGCTCGTGGGTCTTCGCCGGCGGGCTGCACGAGCCCAGCGCGTCGACGATGGTCCGCACGAAGGACGGCGAGGTCCTGACCACCGACGGCCCGTTTGCCGAGGGCAAGGAGCACATGGGCGGCTTCACGATCATCGACGTGCCCGACCTCGACGCCGCGCTTCAGTGGGCCGGCCGCATCTCCGAAGCCTCGACGCTGCCGATCGAGGTGCGGCCGTTCCGGCACGCGCGGGACTAGATGCCGACGCTCCCCGCATCGGACATCGAGCGTGTCTTCCGCGAGGAGTACGGCCGCGCGGTGGCCGTCCTGGTCCGCGTCTTCGGCGACATCGACATCGCCGAGGAAGCGGTCCAGGACGCGTTCGCCGTCGCCGTCGACCGCTGGCCGTCGAGCGGGCTGCCGCCCAGCCCCGCGGGCTGGATCATCACGACCGCCCGCAACCGGGCGATCGATCGCCTGCGCCGCGAGGCGTCGCGCGACGACCGCCACGCCCAGGCCGCCCTCCTGCACGCCCGCGACGAGCCCGTCGAGGAGGGCGCCGTGAGCGACGACCGGCTGCGCCTGATCTTCACCTGCTGCCACCCCGCGCTCGCCGCGCCCGCGCAGGTGGCGCTGACGCTGCGCCTCCTGGGCGGGCTGACGACCGCCGAGATCGCGCACGCCTTCCTCGTGCCCGAGCCGACGATGGCCCAGCGCCTCGTGCGCGCCAAGAGCAAGATCCGCGACGCGCGGATCCCGTTCCGCGTCCCCGAGGACGAGGACCTCCCCGACCGCCTGCGCGCGGTGCTGGCCGTCGTCTACCTCGTCTTCAACGAGGGCTACGCGGCCAGCTCGGGCGAGCGGCTCGTGCGCGAGGACCTCTGCGCCGAGGCCATCCGCCTCGGCCGGCTCCTCGCGGGCCTCATGCCCGACGAGCCCGAGGTCATGGGGCTGCTCGCGCTCATGCTGCTCGTCCAGTCGCGCCGCGCCACGCGCACCACGCCCGGCGGCGAGCTCGTGCTGCTGGCCGACCAGGACCGCGCGCTGTGGGATCGCGACCTGATCGCCGAGGGCCAGGCCATCGTCCGTCGCTGCCTGCGGCGCAACCAGCCCGGGCCCTACCAGATCCAGGCGGCGATCAACGCGGTGCACAGCGACGCGCCGGCCGCCGCCGCCACCGACTGGTGGCAGATCCTGCAGCTCTACGACCAGCTGCTCGCGCACGCGCCCAGCCCGGTCGTCGCGCTCAACCGCGCGGTCGCCGTCGCCGAGGTCGACGGGCCGCAGGCGGCGCTCGCGATCGTCGACGGCCTCGACCTCGACGGCTACCAGCTCTTCCACGCGATCCGCGCCGACCTCCTGCGGCGCCTGGGCCGCGACGCCGAGGCGGTGCTCGCCTACGACGAGGCCATCGCCCGCACCGAGAACTCCAGGCAGCGCGAGTTCCTGCAGCGCAGGCGGCGCGAGCTCGACCAGGCGTGAGCGCCGCTCTGCGAGAGTTGGCGCGTGCAGGATCACGTCGTGGGGCGCGAGTCGGAGCTCGCCGTCGTGCGCGAGCTCCTCGAGGCCGACGCCCCGCGGGCGCTCGTGCTCACGGGCGGGCCGGGCATCGGCAAGACGACGCTGTGGGAGGCCGGGCTCGACGCCGCCCGCGAGCGTGGCCTGCGCGTGCTGTCGGCCCGCGCGAGCGGGGCCGAGGCCCAGCTCTCGTTCGCCGCGCTGATCGACCTGTGCGACGGCATCGACCCCGAGGCGCTCGACGGCCTGCCGGCACCGCAGCGCTCGGCGCTCGACGTGGCCCTGCTGCGCGCCGAGCCGGCCGGCGCGCCGCCCGAGCCGCACGCGATCGCCCTCGGCCTGCTCAACGCCCTGCGCGCGCTGGCTGCCCGCGAGCCGCTGCTCGTCGCCATCGACGACGTCCAGTGGCTCGACGCTCCGTCCGCCGAGGCGCTGGCGTTCGTCGCCCGCCGCCTGGAGACCGAGCCGATCGCCTTCCTGCTCGCCAAGCGCCCCGGCCGCCCCACGACCGTCGAGCGCGCCCTTGGCCGCGGCGTCCTGCAGCGCGTCGAGGTCGGCCCGCTGAGCCTCGGCGCGACGCGTCGCCTGCTGGCCGACCGGCTCGACCTCAGCGTGTCGCGCCACCTCCTGCGCCACATCGTCGACTCCACCCTCGGCAACCCGCTCTTCGCGCTGGAGGTCGGGCGCATGCTGATCGACCGCGGACCCCTGCAGGTCGGCGAGGACATCCCGCTGCCGGGCGCGGTGGAGGACATGCTCGGCACGCGCGTGGCGTCGCTGCCCGCGACGGATCGAGCGCTCCTGCTCGCGGTCGCCCTCAGCGCCGACCTGCACACCGCGGAGCTCGCGGCGACCGCGAGCCCCGCCACGGTCGAGGACGCGATCGAGGCCGGCCTGCTGCGCGTCGAGCGCGACCGCGTCCGCGCGGCGCACCCGCTGCTCGCCGCCGCGGCGAAGAAGCGCTCGCGCGCGCGAGAGCGGCGCGAGCTGCACTTCGCGCTGGCCCAGGCGGTCGCCGACCCCGGCCGGCGCGCGCTGCACCTCGCGCTGGCGACCGAGCGTCCCGACGCCCACCTCGCCGCGACGGTCGCCGCCGCGGCCGCCGCCGCGTCGGCGCGCGGCGCCCGGCGCGAGGCGGTTGCGCTCGGCGAGCACGCCCTGCGCCTGACCCCGCCGCACGCGCCCGAGCGCAGCGAGCGCCTGCTCGCGCTGGGCCTCGCCCTGGAGACCGCGGGCGAGCTGCGCCGGCTGACCGATCTGCTGACGCCCGAGCTGGCGTCGCTGCCGGCGGGCGCGGTCCGCGGCCGCGCCATGGTCCTGCTGTCGGAGGGCGCCGACGTCTTCACCCTCAACGACCTCGCACGGCACCTCGACTCGGCGCTGGCCGAGGGCCACGACGACCCGTGGCTGCGCGCCTACGTGCTGTCCAAGAAGTCGGCCAACACGAGCGCCAGCTTCATCACGCGGATCCCCGAGGCCGAGGCCTGGGCCCTGGAGGCGCTGGAGGCCGCCGGGCGCGCGGGCCCGGACGTCGAACGGCTCGCGCTCTACGCGCTGGCCTGGGCCCGCAGCCTGGGCGGCCGCCCGATCGACGACCTGGCGCAGCGATCGCGCGCGGTGTCCGAGGCCCCGGGCTACATCGCGACCTCGCCCGAGCGCGTCGCGGCCCAGCGGCGCGTGTGGCGCGGCGACGTCGATGCCGCGCGCGACGAGCTGACGCGGCTGCTGGCGCTCGCCGACGAGCGCGGCGAGCTCGCGTCCTACGCGCTGGCGCGCCTGCACCTGTGCGAGCTCGAGCTGCGCGCCGGCGCGTGGGACGCGGCGGCGCGGCTGCTCGACGAGTGGGCCGAGTCGTCGGACCGCGAGCTGCTGATCCGCCCGATGTACCAGCGCTGCCGCGCGCTGCTCGCCGCCGGGCGCGGCGACGCCGCCGAGGCCGAGCGCTGGGCGACCGACGCGATCGCGCGCGCCGACGCGGCGGGCTCGCGCTGGGACGAGCTCGAGGCGCTGCGGGCGCTCGGGATCGCGCGGCTGCTGGCCCACGAGCCCGCGCAGGCGGCCGACAGCCTGCGCGCCGTGTGGGAGCACACCGCGCGCGAGCGCGTCGACGAGCCCGGCGTGTTCCCCGTCGCGCCCGAGCTCGTCGAGGCGCTCACCCAGCTCGGCGAGCTCGACGAGGCGCAGGCGGTGACCGATCGCCTGCGCGCGCTCGCCGACGAGCAGGAGCACCCGTGGGGCCATGCGACGGCGCAGCGCTGCGCCGCGCTCGTGCGCCTCGCCCCCGACACCTATGACGAGGAAGCCGCCGCGATGCTCGTCGCGGCGGCGGGCGAGTACGAGCGCCTCGGTCTGCGCTTCGACCGCGCGCGGGCGCTGTTCGGCCTCGGGCGCGCGCAGCGGCGCATGCGCAAGTGGGGCGCCGCCCGCGACACCCTGCAGGCCGCCGCCACCGCGTTCGACGATCTGGGCTCGCCGGGCTGGGCCGAGCAGGCGCGCGCCGAGCTCGGCCGCGTCGGCGCGCGGCGTCCGAGCCCGACCGGCGAGTTGACGGCGACCGAGCGCCGCACCGCCGAGCTGGCCGCCGACGGGCTCTCCAACAAGGAGATCGCCCAGGCGCTCTACGTGACCGTGCACACCGTCGAGGTGCACCTGTCGCGTGCCTACGCGAAGCTCGGCGTGCGCTCACGCTCGCAGCTCGTCGGGCGCCTCGACCCTCAATGATTGAGGGTTTCCGTGGTTACACGTAGCCGGGGCGCGCGTAGCGTCACGGCCATGACCGAGTTCCTGGTCGAGCTGTACGTGTCCCGCGAGGACCCCGCTGCGGTGCAGCAGGGCGCAGCGCGCGCCCGCCTGGCCGGCCAGGAGATGACCGACGAAGGCACGCCGGTGCGCTACCTGCGCTCGCTGTACGTGCCGGAGGACGAGACGTGCTTCTTCTTCTACCTCGCTCGCTGCGTCGACGACGTGCGTGAGGCGGCGCGCCGCGCGGCGCTGCCGTTCGACCGCATATCGGAGGCGATCGAGAGCGACCGGTCTGGGGGGTGATTGAGCGAGCTGGGCGAGGCCGCTTCAGAGCGCCTCGCCCAGCAGCTCCACGGCCGTCGCGAGCTGCTCGTCGGACAGATAGGGCGCCGGGCCCAGGCGCAGCCACGTGTCGCGGCTGTCGGCGAGCACGCCGCGCGCGGCGAGCGCGCGCCGCAGATCGCCGGCGACCGGCGACCGCAGGGCCAGGAACCCGCCGTACTGCCCGAGCGGCGTGGCGCGGTCGCGCGTGATCAGCTCGTCGGGGGCGCCGAGCGCGTCGAAGCGCGCGGCGAGCAGGTCGACCTGGTGGCGGTAGGAGCTGCGCAGGCGCTCGGGCGTCAGGCCCTGCTCGGCGAAGAACCGGAAGACCCGCGCCGCGCGGTAGTGGCTCGTCGGGTCGTAGGTCGCGCCGGCGAAGCGCTCGGCGCCGCTGCCATACGCCACGCGCGTGGGATCGTGCTCGCCGGCCAGCTGGGCGAACTCCGCGTACCAGCCGGTGATGACGGGCCGCAGCTCGCCGGCGTGGGCGGGCAGGCGCAGGAAGCAGTTGCCCTCGCCGAGCTGCAGGTACTTGTAGCCGCCGCCGACGATCCACGCCGAGTCAAGGCCGAGGTCGCCGATGGCGAACGGGACCGCGCCGAGGGCGTGGTAGACGTCGACGAGCAGCTGCGCGCCGACCCGCGCGCACGCGTCGGCGAGCGCGCGCAGGCCCAAGACGATCCGCGCGGTCTCGAACAGCACGGCCGAGACGAGCACCGCGCTCGTGCGCTCGTCGACCGCGGCGGCCAGCCGCTCGGCCAGCGTGCCCGCCGGCTCGGCCGGCAGCCGGACGACCTCGAGGTGCTCCTCCCCCAGCCGCGCGAGCTGGCGGCGCAGCGTGTGGAACTCGCCGTCGGTGCTGACCAGGCGCGGGCGCCCGCGCAGGTCCAGGGCGGAGAGGAAGCGCAGGACGAGCTCGTGCGTGCTCGTGCCCAGCGCGAGCTCGCCGCCGGGGTCGCCCAGCAGCCCGCGGTAGCCGGCCCGCACCTCGTCGGCCTTGGCGAACGCGCGCTCCCACTTGTCGTCGACGTCGCGCGCGGCGTCCTCGAACGCCTCGACCTGGCCCTCGAGCGCGACGTCGGGCCACGCCTGGTGGGAGTGCCCGGTCAGCAGCAGGCGCTCGGCGACCCGGAAGCGCGAGTAGTGCGCGGCCAGCGGGTTCACAGGCGGCTGCGCACCGCCCACAGGTCCGGGAAGGCGGATCGGAAGAGCGTCTCGCGCAGGTAGCCGGCGCCCGACGAGCCGCCGGTGCCCGCCTTGTCGCCGATGGTGCGCTCGACCATCTTGACGTGGCGGTAGCGCCACTCCTGCATGCCCTCGTCGACGTCGACCAGGCGCTCGCAGACCTGCACGGCCTCCCCGTCGTCGCGGTAGACGTCGAGCAGCAGCTCCTGGATGGCCTCGGAGGTCTCCTGCGGCGGCACCGTGTAGCCCTGCTCGCCGAGGTAGCGCAGGAACGAGTCCGGCAGGCCGGGGCGCGCCTGCGCCGCGGCGATGCGCTCGCGGGCTGTGCTCTGCGGCGGGTAGTGCTCGAGCACCCGCGGGTCGCGCAGGCCGAGGACCGCCTCGAGCTCGCGGAACTGCGCCGACTGAAAGCCGCTCGCCGCATCGAGCCGATCGCGGAACGCGGTGAACTGCCGCGGCGTCATCGTCTCGAGCACGTCGATCTGGGCGACGACGGTCTTGAGGATCGTCAGCACGCGCTTCAGCGTGCCCAGCGCGCGGGGCGTGTCGCCGTCCTCGAGCCGTCCCTGCAGGTAGGTGAGCTCGTGCAGCAGCTGCTTGAACCACAGCTCGTAGACCTGGTGGATGACGATGAACAGCATCTCGTCGTGCTCGTCTGAGCGCGGGCGCTGCGCGCCGAGGATCTCGTCGAGGGCCAGGTAGGACGTGTAGGTCAGCGCGGCCGCGTGCTCGCTCGCCATGGGACGAACGCTATAAGGGGTCGATCGCCGCGCGCTAAGGCGTCACGGCCGCGATCTCGCGGCGAGCGCCCGATGCGGCGCGCGGCGACGACGCCGATGCTTGCGGCATGACTCCGCCATCGGCCGTCCACGACGCGACCCGCGATACTTGGGTCGTGGCCACGCGCGTCTGCAGCTCGACCTTCGTGGGGCGCTCCGCCGAGCTTGCCGAGCTCGAGGCGGCGCTGGCCGATGCGGCCGACGGGCAGCCGTGGATGGCGTTCGTCGCCGGCGACTCGGGCGTCGGCAAGACCCGCCTGCTCTCCGAGCTGGCGCAGCGCGCCCGCGCGTCGGGCGCGCGCGTGCTGAGCGGCGACTGCGTCGAGCTCGGCGAGGGCGAGCTGCCCTACGCTCCGCTCGTCGGCGCGCTGCGCGCGCTGGCGCGCTCGCACGACCCGGTGCTCGACGAGCTTCCCGCCGCGGTCCGCGCCGAGCTGTCCACGCTGCTGCCCGAGCTCGGCGACGGCGGTGCCGCCCAGCCGGCCGACGGCGCGTCGCAGGGCCGCCTCTTCGAGGCCCTGCTGTGGCTGCTCGATCGCCTCGGTCAAGACGCCCCGGTGCTGCTGGCCGTCGAGGACCTGCACTGGGCCGATCGTGCCAGCCGCGCCTTCTTCGCCTTCCTGGGCCGCAGCCTGTGCCGCGAGCGCGTGCTCGTCGTCGCCACCTACCGCTCCGACGAGCTGCACCGCCGCCATCCGCTGCGCCCGCTGCTGGCCGAGCTCGAGCGCGACACGCGATCGCGCCGCCTCGCCCTGGCCCCGCTCACGCGCGAGGAGCTGGGCGAGCTGCTCGCCGACATCCTCGGCGCGGCCGCCGACGACGACCTCGTCGACCGCGTCTACACGCGCTCGGAGGGCCACCCGCTGTTCGTCGAAGAGCTGCTCGCCGCCGGCCTCGACGGGCGCGGCAGCCTCCCGCCGACGCTGCGCGACGCGCTCATGGTCCGCGTCGAGCGCCTGCCGGCCACCGCGCAGGAGGTGCTGCGCGTCATCGCCGTCGGCCAGCGCCTGGACGACGAGCTGCTCGCCGACGCCACCGGACTCCCCCAGGCCGACCTTCACGAGGCCCTGCGCGAGGCGGTGGCCAACCACATCCTCGCTGTCGGCAGCGAGGGCCGCTATCGCTTCCGCCACGCGCTGCTGCGCGAGGTCGTCGACGACGACCTGCTCCCGGGCGAGCGCGCAGCGATCGACCTGCGCCTGGCCCGCGCGTTCGAGGCACGCGCCGAGCGCGACGGGCTCGGCGTCTACCTCTCCGCGGCGATCGCGCACCACTACGCCTCGGCCGGCGACCAGCCGGCCGCGCTGCGGGCGTCGGTGCTCGCCGCCGACGCGGCCGAGGGCGTCCACGCGTTCGGCCAGGCCGCAGCGCTGCTCGAGCGCGCGGTGGAGCTCTTCGATCGCGTGCCCGATCCCGAGGCGGTGGCCGGCAGCGACCGCGTGACGCTGCTCGGCCGCGCCGCCGAGGACCACCTGCGCGAGGGCGACCACGCGCGCCCGGAGGCGCTCGCCCGCGCCGCGCTCGCGCTCATCGACGAGCGCGCCGAGCCGCGCCGCGCGGTCCGCCTGCTCGAGACGCTGCACTCCGCGCAGTGGTACCTCGGCCGCGGCGACGAGTCGCTGGCGACGATCGAGCACGCGCTCGCGCTGCTGCCGCAGGACGAGATCTCCCCCGAGCGCGGGCTGCTACTGGCCTCGCAGGCCAAGACGATGATGCTGCGCGGCAAGGACACGAAGGCCGTCGAGGTCGCGCGCGAGACGCTGACCGTCGCCGACGCGCTGGGCGACGAGCAGCTGCGCGGCCGCGCGCTCAACGCCCTCGGGACCTCGCTGATGAACCTCGGGGACGTCGAGACGGGATCGGCCGCCCTGCGCGAGGCGCTCGCTCTGGCCCAGCGCGACGGCGTGCCCTGGCAGCTCAACGCGGCCTACATCAACCTCGCCGACGCGCTGCACCTCAACGGCCGGCTGCATGAGGCGCGCGCCGTGGTCGAGGAGGGGCTCGCGCAGGAGGAGCGCCTGAACCAGGCGTGGCTCGTGATCCTGCGCGCCGAGCTGGCGCTCGAGGCCGGCGAATGGGACGCGGCGCAGGCGATCCTCGCATCGATCGGCGGGCGCCAGATCGGCAACACCCTCGTCAACCTCGACCTGCGCCGAGCCGAGCTCGCCCTCGGTCGCGGCGACCACGCTGCCGCGCGCGACCTGCTCGACGAGGCCGGGCAGCTCGGCGCCGGCATGGACGAGCCGCAGTTCACCGGCGTGCTCGGCGCGCTGCGCGCCGAGCTCGAGCGCCGTGAGGGCGATCTCGCCGCCGCGCGCGACGCGGTCCAGAACGCGCTCGACCGCCTGGAGACGTGCACCGACGACACGGCGCGGCTGGCGCGCGTCAGCGCGGCCGGCACGATCGTCGAGGCCGACGCCGCGCAGCGCGCCCGCGACCTCGGCGAGCCCGAGGACGAGCGCCTCGCGCTCATGCAGGCCGACATGCACGTCGCGCGCGCGGAGGCGGCCGCCGCGAGGCAGGGCCCGCTCACCGTCGCATGGCTGCTCGTCGCCCACGCGGAGCGCACGCGCGCCGCGGGCGCGGCGGATCCCCCCGCGTACGCGGCCGCGGCGGAGGCGTGGACCGCGCTTGAGCGCCCGTACCCCGCCGCGGTCGCGCGCTACCGCGAGGCCGAGGCGCACGTCAACGCCGGCGATCGCGAAGCCGCCGCGGCGGCCGCGCGCGCGGCGCGCGACACGGCGGCGCGGCTCGGCGCCGGCTGGCTGCACGGCGAGGTCGACGGGCTTGCGGCTCGCGCGCGGCTGGGGATCGCCGACGAGCGCGCGCCGGCGGACACCGACGACGCGGAAGCGGTCGCCGGCGACGACCCCTTCGGCCTGACCCCGCGCGAGCGCCAGGTGCTCGAGCTCGTGGCGCGCGGCGCGACGAACCGCGAGATCGGCGCCGAGCTGTTCATGGCCGAGAAGACGGCCAGCGTCCACGTCTCACGGATCCTCGCCAAGCTCGACGTGCGCAGTCGCACCGAGGCGGCGGGCGTCGCCCACCGCCTGGGCCTGGTCGGCTAGCGACCCGCGCAGTCGTAGTCGTCCGCTTGGCGTCTTGCGGCGCTGCGCGGCCGGGGCACCGAGGGGGGAGAAGCGGCTGTGGTGGCGCCGCCGCGGCGTCGTGCTCGTCGCGGGCGGCTGCGCAAAGAGGCGCGCGCTTCGGTGCAGGTGGCGCGTGTTCTGCAACACCTCCGCGTGTTCGCATACCGAACGTCGAGTTTGTCGCGATATGAGGGTGTTGCGTAAGGGTCGGGCTGTGTGGCGGCAGTGGGCTTGGGGCGCGACCGTTTGGTGTCGGGGGGTTGGGCGGCGGTGAGCTGGTCGGACGCGGTGCTGCGACCGCCGGAGAGCGGGTTGCTCGCGCGGCGGGGTGTTTAGGCGGTCTGTGGCTGGTAGCGGAAGAGCTTGAGGAGGTTGTGGGTGGTGGCGATCAGCCGCCATTCGGCGCGCACCGCTGTGTGTCCTCGGCGGCTGAAGCGACCGATTCGGCGGGTGTGTTTGGTGTGCGCGAAGACCGGCTCGACGAGCTCGGCGCGGCGGCGGTAGAGACGCTTGCCGGCACGGGTGGCGAGGATCTTGTTGATGCGGTCGGCCTCGGGGCCCTGGCGGGGCTGCTGCTTGCGCTGCTTGTTGTGCGGGTCGCTGGTCGGGATCACCACGACCGCGCTTTGGCGGGCGGTGGCGATGTCATCGTGGTTCCAGTAGCCGCCGTCGGCGAGCACGCACTTGACCTTCGCCTCGTGGCCGACCGCCTGCAGGTTCTCGCGGGTCGCCCGGAGCATCGCCAGCAGTTGGTGGCTGTCATTGGGGCTGGTGGTGACGTCGGCGGCGAGAATCACCCTGCCCTCCCCGACGACCGCCTGGGCGTTGTAGGCCTGCACGTGCGCGCCGCGGTCGCGCATGATCCGGCTATCGGGGTCGGTGATGTTGCGCTTGGCGTCGGCGGGCGGCTCGGGACCCGGCCCGTCGCCCGGTGGGCGCCCCCTCGGGTTGCGGCCGGTCCGCTCGCGGTGCTCGGCGCGGCGGGCGAGCATCGCCTCATGCTCGGCCACGCGCGCGGCCTGCTCGGCCTCAAGCTCGCGCTTGGCGCACTCCAGCCGCTCGCGGCGCGTGACCGGATCCGTCAGTTCCTGCGGGACTTCGTCGCCGCGCGCCTGGCCGAACCGGGCGTCCTCCTCGGCGTCGGTCTCGTCGGCCTCGGCCAGGATCCGGTCGACCTCCTGGCGGATCTTCTCGTAGGTCCGGTTGGCCGAGATGCCGGCGTTGGCGGCGATCTTGGTGCCGTCCACAGCGACCGTCCCGACCTTGACCATCCCGGCCTTCTGGCACAACGCCAGCACCTGCACGAACAGCTCCGCCAGCGGCTCGGCAAACCGCTTGCGAAAGCGGCTGATCGTGGTGTGATCCGGAGCGCGGTTGGCCGCGATCACCCGGAAAGCGACGTCCTCCCAGCAGCGCCGCTCGATCCGCCGCGACGAGCGCTCACCCACGCAGTAGGCGTAAAGCAACAGCGCGACCATCATCGCCGGATCGTGCGCCGGGCGACCACTGCCGTCCTCGCGGTATTGGCCGTAGACCGCGCCCAGATCCAGCCGCGCAACGACTTCCAGCAACCACCAGGCCAGATGCTCGGCCGGCAGCCACTCCCGCACGCTCGGCGCCAACAAGAAGTCCTGCTCGCGATCGCACGACAAGAAGTTCTGCGCCATCGCAGAACCCTCTTAAACCAGTCGGACAGACCCGCGACTTACGCAACAGCCTCTATGCGCGACAAAGTCGACGCTCGGCGTTCGCGCACCCGTGGCAGCCGGCCGGAAGTGTTGTGAAACACGCACACGAGGCCGCGCGCGCAGCGGCCCCCGGCGCGAACAGTCGCCCACGACGAGGCACGACGCCGCGGCAGCGCGACCACAGCGACTTCTCCCCCTCGGTGCCCCGGCCGCGCGGAGCCGGAACGGCCACGCGGAGAGCAGCGCGGCGCGGAGAGCGGCAGGCGCGGCGCGGCGCGGCATCACCCTCTACCGGCGGTACTCGAGGTCGAGCCGGTCGGTCCGGCCGGACCAGCGCAACGTCAGCCGCCAGCAGCCCGCCGCCGGCAGGTTCACGATCGACGGGCCGGGGCCGCCGCGCACGACGCGCACGACGTGGCGCCCGATGCGTTGGCGCCCGCGCATCCGCTGCGCCGTGATGCGCAGGTCCGACAGCGGCTTGACCGCCCTGCGCGAGACCCACAGGATCTTGTTGCCGCGCGTCTTGCCCGGCGGCGCCAGCAGCGGGTAGCCGAAGATCAGCGCGGCGATCTCGTGGCGCTCGCCGATCACGTGCGGCAGCTTCGGCCTCGGGTCCGAGAATCCCGTCCGCGCCCAGATCGGCAACACGCCCTTGTTCACGTCTGAGTGGCAGGCGGGCGCAGTCGCCAGCACGCCGGCGGCGAGCACGGCGGCGATCACCGCAGCACCGCCTCCGGGAACGGCAGCGCGATCGGATCGGCGGCCAGGCGACTTCGCCCGTCGGCGTCGAAGCGGTCGGCGCCCAGGAACGAGACGTCGGTCACCGCCGTCTCCCCGCGCAACGCGAGGTCGACCGCCGCGCGCGCCACTCCGGGGCCCCACATCATCCCGTGGCCGGCCGCCGACGCGAGCGTCAGGCCGGCGATCGGCTCGCGCCCGGGCCCGAGCGCCGGCCCGAGGATCGGCAGGTGGTCGGGCGTGTAGTCGATCGTCGCCGCCCATGCCTTGCGCAGCCCGAGCCCGCGCGTGATCGGCAGGAGCTCCGCGAGGCGCTCGCGCGCGGCGCGCTGGGTGCGCTCGTCGATCGCGCGCGCCTCGCCCTGCTGCTCGTCGGGGTCGCTGATCCCGAACAGCAGCCCGCCCTCCTCCTGGCGCCAGTACAGGCCGGCCGCGAGGTCGAAGCCCATCGGCAGCGGCCCGCCGTCCAGCTCGGGCGCGGGGCTCGTGACGAAGACGTGATGTCGCGCGCCGCCGACCGGCGGCGGCGGCCCGCCCGTCAGCGCGGCCAGCGCGCCCTGCCTGACGCCGCCGGCGAGGATCACGCGCTCTGTGGCCACGGTGCCGGTGGGCGTGACGACCCCCGTCACCTCCCCGCGCGCAACGCGCAGCCCGGTCACCGGCGTGCGCTCGTGCAGCGCCACGCCCACGTCGCGCATCGCGACGAGGTACGCCGCGACGTTGCGCGGCGGCGTGATGGCGCCGTCCTGCGCGCAGTAGGTGGCGCCGACGATGCGCTCGGGGTCCAGCGCCGGCAGCAGCTCGGCCGCCTCGGCGGGCGAGACCCAGCGCGCGTCGACGCCGAGCTCGTGCTGCATGGCCAGCCGCAGCCGCGCGGCGAAGGCGTCGTCGTCGGAGAGCGCAAGGATGAGATAGCCGAGCGAGCGGAAGTCGCTGGCGACCGCCGCGGACGCGTTGAGCTCCCGGTAGAACGCGACGCTGACGCGCGCGAGGTCGATCGCAGTCGGCGTCCCGCCCTGCGTGCGGACGATGCCCGCCGCGCGCGAGCTCGCGCCCTGCCCGGCGACGCCGGCGTCGAGGACCACCACGCTGCCTGCGCCCTCGCGGGCGGCCAGGACCGACGCCCAGCCGCCGACCGTGCCGGCGCCGACGACGACGAGATCGGCGCTCTGGATCAGGCCCACGGGGTCTCCCCTCCTGGCGGCGACGTACCCGGCATGAGTGTGGACGGGGATGTGGCCGCCAGCGCGCGGGCGTCGGCGAGCACGGCCATGGCCGCGTTGCGCCCGTTCAGCGCGATCACGCTCCCGCCGGGGTGCGTCGCGGCGCCGCAGAAGTACACGCCGGCCACCGGCGTGCGCGGCGTGAGCCGGTGCTCCCACATCTGGTCCGGCGTCACCTCTCCCTGGAAGATGTTGCCGCCGGTGAGCCCGATGCGCGCCTCGATGTCGGGCGGCCCGAGGACCTCGTAGGCGGCCAGGCGATCCTCGAAGCCGGGCGAGAAGCGCCCGATCAGGTCGATGAACTGGCGCGCGACCTCCTCGCGGCGAGAGTCCCACGTCCCCTCGGCCAGATCGTACGGCGCGTACTGGCCGAAGACGCTGAGCAGGTGGTGGCCGACCGGCGCCGGCGACGGGTCGTAGCCGGTCTGGATGTAGATCTCGCCGAAGCCGACGGCGGGCTCGCCGCGCTCGCAGGCCTCGAAGGCGCGCTGGGCGTCCTCGAGGCCGCCGGTGACGTCGATCGTCGCGCGCGCCGGCCAGCTCTCGCCCGGCGCGGCGGTCCACTCGGGCATGGCGGTCAGCGCCGCGTTGAACTTGACGACGGGGCTGCGCACCTTCCACGCCTCGAGGCGCGCGCGGTAGTCGGCCGGCACGTCCTGGCCGTCGAGCAGGCGCAGCGCGACCTTCGGGTCGGCATTGCAGACGACGGTGCGCGCGCGGATGCGCGTGCCGTCCTCCAGCACGACGCCCTCCTCCGGCACGATCGCCGCGACCGGCACGCCGCAGGCGAGCACCGCGCCCGCCTCCTGGGCGGCATCGGCCAGCGCGAAGCTGACCATCCCCATCCCGCCCTTGACGTAGCCCCACACCGGGCCCTGGCCCTCGAGGTCGCCCTGGAAGTGCATGAGCTTGATCGAGGCGGTGCCCTCGTCCTTCGGGCCTCCGTAGGCGGCGATCACGCCCTGCCCGAAGAGCGCGTCCTTGAGGCGCTGGTCGTCCATGTGGTCGTCGAGCACCTCGGCGATCGACGCGCGGTAGACGACGTCGAGCATCGTCTGCTCGCCGTCGAGCAGCTCCTCGATCTCCGCGCGCGTCGGGGTCTCCCCCACCCACGAGTCGCGCGCGCCGGTGCGCAGCTTGCGGCGGATCGCGTCGAAGAGGTGCTCGTAGGCCCAGTAGCCGTCGATGTCGCGCGCCGAGACGCCGAGCGCCTCCAGGTTGGCCTGCGTGCGCGCGTCGTCGAGCCACTGCCCGAACGCGGTGCCGTCCTCGAACGGCACCCACAGGTTGGGGTCGGCGACGTAGCACTCGAAGCCGCGACGGCGCAGGTCGAGCTCTGAGATCACGAGCTCGTCGAGCAGGCCGACGACGTAGGCGCACGGGCTGACGACGTAGCGCTCGTCGGCGAACGGGCGCTCGAGCGTGCAGGCGCCGCCGAGGCGCTCGCGGCGCTCGAGGACGAGCACCGAGCTGCCGGCGCGCGCCAGGTAGGCGGCCGCGGTGAGGCCGTTGTGGCCGCCGCCGACGACGACGGCGTCCCACTCGCGCGCGGCGAGCTCGCTCACCGGCGCCGGCAGGCCGACCTCGCCGAGCTTGGCTGCGATGGCGTTCATCTCTGGGCTCCTGTTCTGACGAGGGCGTCGACGGCGACCGCGCCGCGCGCGTTGACCAGCACGGGGTTGAGCTCGATCAGCTCGAGGTCGCGCTCGAGCAGCAGCGCACCGACGCGCGCGGCCAGCGCGGCGGCGGCGGCCACGTCGACCCCGTCGAGCAGCGGCGCAGCGCGCAGCGACAGCAGCGTGCGCTCGACGCGCTCGGGGTCGGCGGGCAGCGGCACCACCGCCGCATCGCCGAAGACCTCCGTCCACACGCCGCCCAGCCCGACCGTGAGCACCGGCACGACGGCGTCGCGGCGTGCGCTGACCAGCAGCTCGACCCCGGGGGGCGCCATCGCCTCGACGAGCACCTCGCCGCCGTGGCCGTTGTTGCGCACCAGGTCGCGGTAGGCCCAGCGCACGTTGCGCTCGTCGTCGAGGCCGAGCGCGACGGCGCCCGCCGCGGTCTTGTGGCGCAGCCCTTCGGCGACGAGCTTGAGGGCGACCGGGCGGCCGAGGCGCACGAAGATCTCCGCGGCGTCGTCCTCGTCGCGCGCGATACGGCCCGGCGGCACGCGGATGCCCGCGCCGGCCAGCAGCGCCTTGGCGCTCGCCTCGTCGAGCCACGTCCCCGGCGCGCTGGGCGCGGCCGCGGCGGCGATCGCGCGCAGGCGCGCGGCATCGCCCGGCGGGTGGCGCAGCGCGGCCGCGCAGGCCAGCGCGGTGCGCAGCCCCGCGACGGCGGCAATGCCGGCGCGCGCGAACTCGGCTGCCGCGTCGTCGTCGAGCAGCTCGGGCAGCGTCGAGGCGACGAGCGTCGGCACCGGGCTCGCCGCCGCGCCCGCGCGGATCCCCTCGCGCACGGCATCCCAGCTCTCGCCGACCGCGCCCTCCAGGCCCGGCGGCTGGTCGTAGAAGACGAGCACGTGGTCGACGGCCGGGTCCTCGCCGACCGCGACGACGGTGTCGCGCAGCGTGGCGACCTCGCCCCAGATCATCGCGGTGTAGTCGAGCGGGTTGGCGACCGTCGCCGCGGCGGGCAGCAGCGCGCGCACGCGCTTGCGCGTCCTGGGCGCGAGCGCCGGCAGCGCGAGGTCGCGGCGCTGGGCCTCGTCGGCGCCGAGCCCCGAGTCGCCCCCCGAGCAGGTGAGGATCGCGAGGCCGCCGTCGCCGCGGGGCCGCGCGTGCGGGACGGCGAGCGCCTTGGCCAGCTCGAGCAGGTCGTGGACGTCGTGCGCCCAGGCGGCCCCGGCCTCCTCGACGAGCGCGCGGAAGGCGGCGTGGTCGCCGGCGATCGCGCCGGTGTGTGCGGCGGCCGCGCTGGCGCCGGCCGCCGAGGCGCCGACCTTCAGCACGGCCACGCCGACGCCGGCCTCGGCGCAGCCGGCCAGCGCCTCGCACAACCGCGCGCCGTCGCCGTCGGCCTCCAGGAAGAGCGCGACCGAGCGCACGCCATCGGTCCGGGCGAGCGCGTGCAGCCAGTCGGTCGCGTCGACGACCGCCTGGTTGCCGCACGACACCACGGTGTGCAGGCGCAGGCCGCGGACCGCGGCAAGCGCGTTGACCGCGACGTTGCCGCTCTGCGAGACCACCGCGACGGGGCCGGGCTCGCGCGCGACGAAGGCGTCGCCCCACAGCGCCGCGCGCGCGTGCAGCGCAACGATCCCGTCGCAGTTGGGCCCGCACACGGGCAGGTCGTGGCGCAGCGCCGCGTCGCGCAGCGCGGCTTGCAGCGCCGCGCCGTCGGGCGTCTCGGCGAACCCCGCTCCGTAGACGACCGCGCCGCCGCACCCGCGGGCGCCCGCCTGCTCGACCACGTCGGGCACGCCCTCGGCCGGGATGGCGACGACGACCGCGTCGACGGGCTCGGGCAGGTCCACGACCGCCGGCACGCACACGCGACCGTGTGCGCGCCGGCGCGTCGGGTGCACGCCCCACACTCTGCCGTCGAAGCCGATTCGCTTGAGGTTGCGCAGCGTCTCGTCGGCGTAGGTGCCCTTGCGGCTTGTGGCACCGACGACCGCGATCGAGCGCGGGGCGAGGAGCGGGGTCAGGTCCATGCTCAGTGCAGCACGCGCTCCACGCCGCGACGCTCGAGCGCGCGCGCCACGATCAGGCGCTGGATCTCGCTCGTGCCCTCCCAGATGCGGTCCACGCGCAGCTCGCGCCACAGGCGCTCGGCGACGTTCGTGCGCATGTAGCCACGCCCGCCGAAGATCTGCACGGCGCGATCGGCGCAGCGGTTGGCCGCCTCGCTGACGAAGAGCTTGGCCATCGACGCCTTGGCGTGCACGATCTTGGGGTCGGCGTCGGTGTCGGCCAGGCGCGCGACCTCGAGGCCGAGCAGGCGCCCGGCGGCGGCGTCGGCCGCCGAGTCGGCCAGCGGGAACGAGACGCCCTGGTAGTCCATGATCCGCTGCCCGCCCTGCTCGCGCTGCAGCGCCCAGGCGGTGGTCTCCTCGATGAGCCGCCACATCGCGCCCACGCCCCGCGCCGCGATGCCGATGCGCTCCTCGGCGAACCAGCCGCGCTGCAGCTCGTCGCCGCCGCCCAGGCCGCCGACGATCGCCTCGTCGGAGACCTCGACGCCGGCGAAGCGCAGCGTCGGGTGGCCGTGCGGGTAGCTGTGGGTGAACGGCGGGTCGTCGACGACCTCGATGCCCGGCGTGCCGCGCTCGACGAGGAACAGCGTCGGCAGCCGCTCGCCGTCGACGAGCGCCATCGCCATGACGATGTACACGGCGGCGACGTCGCCGTAGGTGACGAACCACTTCTCGCCGTCGATGCGCCAGCCGGCGTCGGTGCGCGTGGCGGTGGTGGCGATCCGCGACGGGTCCGAGCCGGCGTGCTCCTCGGTCACCGCATAGGCGTCGTGCAGCTCGCCGCGCAGCGCCGGCTTGAGGTAGCGGTCGATCTGCGCCGGCGTGCCGTGGGCGAGGACGTTGTAGGCGCTCGGCACGTGCCAGGACAGCGCGTTCGTCGAGCGGCCGAACTGCTCCTCGACGAGGAACCACTCGACGTGGCTCCAGCCCTGACCGCCGTGCTCGACGGCGTGCAGGCCACCGGCCAGGCGGCGGGCGATCGCCTCGCGGCGGATCTCCTCGATGCGGTCTGCATCCAGGCGCCCGCGCGCGCGCTCGGCCTGCTCCTCGAGCGGCATCAGCACCTCCTCGACGAACGCGCGGGCGCGCGTCTGCAGCGCAGTCTGCTCGGGGGTCGGCGTTAGGGTTGTCTGCATAAGCTCGGACGTTGGATCACAGGGACGTGAGCGGTTGCTCGACGCAGCCGTGCGCCTCATCGCACGCGAGGGCATCGACAACGTCCGCATCGCGCGGATCGCGACCGAGGCCGGCGTCTCGGCGGGGCTCGTGCACTACCACTTCGCCTCGCGCGACGCCCTGCTCGAGGAGGCCCTCGAGCACTCCTACGAGCGCGCCGGCGATCTGCGCCTGACAGCCCTCGACGCCGGGCGGGCGACCGCCGCCCAGCGGCTGCGGGCGATGATCGACCAGTGCCTGCCGAGCGATCGGGCGCTGCGTGACGATTGGGTGCTGTGGGTCGAGCTGTGGCTGCGCGGCGCGCGCGACCCGACGTTGCGCCCGGTCGCGGCACGCCTCTACGCGCGCCTGCACGACTGGTTCGCCGGCGCGCTCTCCGACGGCATTGCGGCGGGCGAGCTGCGCGCCTGCGACGTCGCGCGGATGACCGACCGGCTGCTCGCGCTCATCGACGGCTACGGCATCCGGGTGCTCACGGAGGATCCGCAGATGCCGCTCGACCGCGCCCGCACGGAGATCTGGGCGGCGGTCGAAGGCGACCTCGGCTAGCGCGCTCACGGCAGCAGCGCCTCGCGCTCGGCCGCGGTCAGCGGGCGCGGCTCGCCGCCCTCGCCGGTGACCACGACGGTCGCCGCCGCGCTGGCGACCAGCGCCCCGTCGACCGTCTCGATCGTCTCGCGGGTGCGCACGCTCGTCGCGCCGATCCCGTCCAGCGCGCAGCGCACGACCACCTCGGCGTCGCGGCGCGCGAGCGGGTGGCGGAAGTCGGCGGTCACGTGCGCGACGTCCAGGCTCGGCCGCGCGCCGAGGGCGCCGAGGCGCTCCTCCAGCCACGCCTCGCGCGCCTCGCCCAGGTAGGTGAGCAGGACCGCGGGGTGCACGCGCCCGGTCGCGTCGAGGTCGCGGCCGCGGATCGCGATGCGCGCCTCGTAGGGCGTCGCGGCTCGGACCGCCGGCGCCGGCTCGGGCGCATCGGGCAGGGTCACGCCGAGCTCGAGCTCGGTCAGCCGCCGCGCCCATGCGACCGCGGAGTCGACCGGCACGTCGTGCGGGTGCAGCGTCGCGTGCAGACCGATGCCGTCGAGCGCCGCGACGAGGCGGCCGGCGGCGTCCTCGGGGTCCGCGCAGCGCCAGCAGCCCTGCCGGTCGCCGTCGGCCAGCACGTTGGCCAGCACGGCGCGCCAGCCGCGCTGGAAGGACTCGAGCGTGGTGCGGAGCTTCTCGGTGTGGACGCCCTCGCCCCACGCGTCGATCCACATCTGCCACCCGGCGCGGTCGTCCCAGTCGGAGAGCTCGAGGAACGCGGCGAGCCGGGCGGGCGGGTCGTCGTGGCGTCGCGATGCCTCGTCCATCCGCGCGAGGTCCTCGCGCGCCGCAGAGGCGAAGGCCTCGGCCACGACGTCGTCGCGCGAGGTGAAGTGGTAGTTCAGCAGCCCGAGGCTGGCCCCGGCCTCGCTCGTGATCGCGCCGACGGTCGCCTTGGCGAAGCCGCGGCGCTGGATCACCCGGCGGGCGGCCTCGATCAGCTCGGCGCGCCTGGTGTCCTGACGGCCCGTGCGCGATACGCCCGGCAGGCGGCTCATGCGGCGGGTACCTGCTCAGCGGCCGCCGGCGCCGACGGGACGGCGGCGTCGGCGGCCAGCACCCGCAGGTGCCGCGGCGGCAGGTGCACGGCGACGGGATCGCCCTGCTCGTGCTCGACCTGCTCGTCGTCGTTGGGAACGTCGACCTTGACCAGCGTGCCGTTGGCCAGGCGCACGCGCACCTCCTGGTGAAAGCCCAGGTAGACGACCTCCTCGACCATGCCGGGAACGCGGTTCTCGCCCGCGCTGCCGTGCGCCTCCAGGCGCACGTTCTCGGGGCGGATCATGGCGACGGCGGCCTCGCCGGCGCTCAGCCCGCAGTTCTCGGCTCGCAGCGCGAAGGAGCCGAGGCCCAGCTCGGTCCCGTCGCCTTGCGCCTGGCCGACCGCGACCGGCACCAGGTTCGACGCGCCGAGGAAGTTGGCCACGAACGCCGTCGCCGGCGACTCGTACAGCTCGCGGGGCTCGCCGCACTGCTCGATGTTGCCGCCGCGCATGACCGCGACGCGATCGCTCATCGTCAGCGCCTCGTCCTGGTCGTGGGTGACGTAGATGAACGTCACCTCGAGCTGCTCCTGGATGCGCTTGAGCTCGACCTGGAGGTCCAGGCGCAGGCGCGCGTCGAGCGCGCCGAGCGGCTCGTCGAGCAGCAGCACGGGTGGCTCGAGCACGAGCGCGCGCGCCAGCGCGACGCGCTGCTGCTGGCCGCCGGAGAGCTGGGCGGGGCGGCGGTGGCCGTAGTCCTCCAGGCGCACGAGCGCCATCGCCTCGGCGACGCGGCGCTGGACCTCGGCCTTCGTCGCGCGCTGGTAGCGCAGGCCGAAGGCGACGTTGTCGGCCACCGACTTGTGCGGGAACAGCGCGTAGCTCTGGAAGACCGTGTTGACGCGGCGCTTGTGCGGCGGCGTGCGCGACATGTCGGTGCCGTCGAGCAGGATGCGGCCCTCGTCGGGGCGCTCGAAGCCGGCGATCAGGCGCAGCGTCGTCGTCTTGCCGCAGCCCGACGGGCCGAGCATCGTGAAGAACTCGCCGGGCGTGACGTGGACGTCGATGCCGTTGACCGCGACGACGTCGTGGTAGCGCTTGACGAGCTCGACCAGCCGGATGTCGCCTTGACTCATCGCGTCGCCTCCGCGGTCTCCATGGTCGCCAGCTGCTGCAGCGCCGAGCCCCGCGCCTCGCCGCGCGTCAGCGCGCGGAAGGTGACGTAGGCGAGCACGAGCGCCAGCAGCGAGAAGAGCAGCATGATCGTCGCCAGCGCGTTGAGCGCGGGTGTCGGCCCGCCGCGCGCCTGCGAGTAGATGCGCATCGGGACGGTGGTCGTGTCGGCGCCCGACGCGAGGTACTGGCTGACGACGAAGTCGTCGATCGACAGCGCGAAGGAGACGAGCAGGCTCGCCAGCATCGCCGGCACGAGCAGCGGGACCAGGACGCGCCCGACGACGTGCATCGGCGGCGCGCCGAGGTCGGCGGCGGCCTCCTCGACGTCGCGCCCGATCGTCGCCAGACGCCCGCGCACGATGAGCACGACCCAGGACAGCGTGAACGTCACCTGCCCGATCGCCTGCGCCGTCGTGCCCAGCCCGATGAAGCCGAAGGCCGTCGTGAAGAGCAGGAACATGCCCACGGCGAAGACGAGCTCCGGCGTCACCAGCGGCAGCAGCAGCACGATGTTCGCGGCGCCCGCGCCGGGCCCGTGCCAGCGGCGCATGCCCAGCGCCAGCGCCGTGCCCAGTGGCGTCGCGACCGCCATCACGATCACCGCGAGGACGAGGCTGTGCTCGAGCGCGGCCTGCAGCGTCGGGTCGTGGAAGACGCTGAGCGTCGGGTCCTCCCAGAACCAGCGCAGTGACCAGCCCTGCAGCGACGTGCGCGAGCGCCCCGAGTTGAAGGCGAAGCGGATCGCCAGCAGCACCGGCACCAACGACCAGAAGATGTAGATCCACGTGATGCCGGCCAGGAAGCGCGGGCGCCCCCACGGGTTGGACAGGCGCTCGCGCAGGCTGACGGAGTCGCGCGTGTGGGCGGCCGGCGCGGTGGTCGTGCTCATGCGCCCATCGCCTCGCGCTGGTCGGCGCGCACGACGCGCAGGTAATAGAGCATGAAGATGAGCAGGAAGGCCGACAGCAGGAGGGTCAGCGCCGCTCCGAGTGACTTGTCGGGGCCGCCCTGCACGTAGCCGTTGATCGCGTTGCCCATGATCGCCGTCTTCGGCGAGCCCGAGATGAGGTCCGGCGTGTAGTAGTCGCCGAACATCGGCAGCGCGATGAGCACGACGCCCGCGAGCGTCCCGGTCTTCGACAGCGGCAGCACGACGCGCCAGAACGCCCCGGCCGGCGACGCGCCGAGGTCGCGCGCGGCCTCGATGTGGCGCTGGTCGATGCGATCCAGCGCCGCGAAGAGCGGCAGGATCAGGTACGGCACGTAGCCGTAGACGAGCGCGAGGATCACCGCGATGTGCTGCCCGCCGAGCCAGTCTGAGCCGTCGAGCAGCCCGATCTTCTGGAACAGCGTGTCGATCGACAGCGCGTGCAGCAGGCGCGTGGCGTAGCCGTTCTCGGCCAGCAGGTTCGTCCACGCGAACATCCGCATCAGGTAGCTGATCCAGAAGGGCAGGACGAGCAGCACGAGGACCGGCCCGCGCCAGCGGCCGGCGTGGCGCGCCGCGTACCAGGCCACCGGGTAGCCGATGGCCAGCGACAGCGCCACCGCGACGACGACGTAGACGACCGTGCGCAGGAAGGTGTCCCACGTGTCGCCGCCGGGCACGACCGACTGCAGCGCGTGCCAGATGTAGCCGACGTTCCAGTCCAGCGGGTTCCAGTGCGGCACGGGCTCGTAGAGCGTCGTGACGTTGCCCAGGCCGACGCTGACGATCGCGTAGAAGGCGACGATGAAGAAGACCGCCAGCCAGGCCAGGCCCGGGAGCGCCAGCGAGCGCCAGATCCAGCGCGAGCCCATTACCCGTTGCGGAACGACGCCCAGCTGCGGTCCCAGAGCTGCAGGCCCTTGGCCGAGAGCGTCAGGTAGGCGTTGCCGTTCGCGTAGGCCTCGCGGGTGACGATCGCCTGGCTGAGCGACTTGGGGACGATCCCCTCGTCGAAGAGCCGGTTGGCGTCGATCGAGTTCAGCGGCGGCTGGTAGCCGACGAAGCCCGAGAAGTTCTCGTAGGCGACCTTGTCGTCGAGCATGTAGTTGAGGAAGCGGTGCGCGATGACCGGCTTGGTCGCAGTGGCCGACACCGTGATCATGTCGTTGAAGATCGGCCCGCCCTGCTTCTGGTACCAGTAGGAGAGGACGTCGGGCTTGACGCCCTTGGGCATATAGGAGATCGCGCCGCCGATCATGTCGCCCGACCAGGCCTGGTGCAGGAGGACGCGCCCGGCCGGCACGGTCTCGTAGTCGGCGATCGAGACCTTGACGCCGACCTTGCTGTTGAGCTCCTTGAGGTCGGCGATGGCGCGCTCGAGCAGCTCGGGGTTCTCGGTGTTGAGGTCGGTGACCCCGCGGCGCATGAGCGCCATCCCCGGTGCCTCGCGCGAGTCGTCGAGGATCGCCACCTTGCCGCGGTACTTCTCGGCCTGCGGGCTCCAGAACGCGTCCCACGGCTGCTCGAGCTTGCTGGGGTCGAAGTCGAGCAGGTCGTTGCGCCACGCGATACCGGTGGTGTAGGTCACGTATGGGACCGAGTAGCGCGGGCCCACGTCGTAGAACGGGCTGTGCAGCTCCTCCCAGACGTTCTTCTGCAGGTTGGGGATCAGCTCGTAGTTCAGCGGCTGCAGCAGCTTGCGCCCGACCAGCCGCGAGAGCTGGTCCGGCGTGGAGAAGATGACGTCGAACTCCAGGCGCCCGGTGCTGAGCTTCGAGAACGCCTCGTCGAGCGTGTCGAAGGTGGTGACGCGGACGCTGACGCCCTCCTGCTTGCCGAAGGCCTTCAGCACCTCGGGGTTGAGGTAGTCGGCGTAGTTGTAGATCTGCAGCTCGCCGCCGCGCTCGGGCTTGGTCGCGCTCGATACCGGGTCGCCGAACTTGGGCATGACGACCGGGTAGTCGCGGCGCGCGAGCGGGATGCCGGCGCTGTCGACCGGCCCGCCGGCGGTCGGATCGCCGAGGATGCCCTTGCCGCCGCCGCCGCCGTCCGCCCGCGGCCACGGGCGTCGTGGTGTTCTCGCAGCCGGCGAGCGCCGCGGCCGCGCCGGCGGTGGCGGCGAGTGCCCCACCGCGGCGCAGCAGCGAGCGTCGCGACAGTCCCTCCTCGAACGGCTTTGAAGGCTCGTTCAAAGCAGGGCGACCACTATCCGACCCGACAGAGCGCTGTCAAGTCCGAACCCGGACATTCGCCCATGAGTCCGGTTGTTGTGGACTGAATGTCCATTCAGCCTCGGGCGGCCGCGACAGGGTGGCGCAGGCGCTGCCGGTAGCGCCCGGCGCGCAGGTCGCGCAGCGCACGGTGGGCCGCGTTGTGCCCGGCCGCGGCGATCACCCCGCCGCCGGGGTGCGTCCCGGCGCCGCACAGGTACAGGCCGTGGACCGGCGTGGCGTAGCGCGCCAGCGCCGGCGACGGGCGCATGAAGGCCATCTGGTCCAGGCCCTGCTCGCCCTGGAAGATCGAGCCGCCCTCCAGCCCGAAGATCCGCTCGAGGTCGGGCGGCGCCAGCACCTCGTAGTGGACGATCGCGTCGCGGACGTTGGGCGCGTGCCGGGCGAGGAGGTCGAAGCAGCGCTGCGCGTACGCTTCGCGGGCGCCGTCGGGCCAGTCGCCCGCGGAGTGCGGCCCGTACTGGGTGAACATCGTCAGCACCGTCGTGCCGTCGTCGGTCAGCGACGGGTCGATCGACGTCGGCACCTCGACCTCGATGTACGGCCCCTCGGCCGGGCGGCCGAGTGTGGCGTCCTGCCAGGCGCGCTCGAGGTAGGGCACCGACGGCGCGATCGCGACGCTCGCGTGCAGGAGCTGCTCGCTGACCTCGGGCGACGCGTTGACGTAGCGCGGCGGCTCGGACAGGATCGCGTTGATCTTCACCGAGCCCCCGCGCGTGCGATACCGGCGCATGTCCTGCGCGACCTCGTCGGGGAAGTGCTCGGCGCCCACCAGGTCGAGCACGGTGCGCTTGGGGTGCGCGCCGGAGAGGACGACCGGGGCGTGGACGGTCTCGCCGCCGGCCAGCGTCACCCCCGTCACGCGCCCGCGGTCGACGTCGATCGAGGCGACCGGCGCGCCGGTGCGGATCGTCGCGCCCGCGGCGCGCGCGCTGGCGGCGATCGCCTGCGAGATCGCGCCCATGCCGCCGCGCACGTGGCCCCACGCGCCCTGCACGCCGTCGACCTCGCCGAGCGCGTGGTGCAGCAGGTTGTACGCCGTGCCCGGCGTGTACGGCCCCGCCCAGACGCCGACGACGCCGCTGGAGGCGTAGGCGCCCTTGAGCTCGTCGGTCTCGAAGTGGTCGTCGAGCAGGTCGCCGACCGACGTCGTCATCAGGCGAAAGATGTCCATCAGGTCGCGACGGCTCAGGCCGGCCGCGCGCCCGGCCTCGCGCAGCAGCTCGAAGACGTCGCCCGGGCGCTTGGACCCCGCCGCCGGGGGCGCCTTGAGCATCAGCGGCTTGAGGAAGCGCGCGGCCTTCTCGAACAGCGCGTTGAACGGCGCCATCGCCTCGGCGTCCCTGCCCGAGACCCGCGCGATCTGCTCGTAGGCGATCTCGTCGTCGTTGGGCAGCAGGATCGGGCGGCCGTCGGCGGCGAAGGTCGCGAACTCGGGATCGAGCGGGATCGGGTCGTAGCCGAACTCGCGCAGCCTCAGGTCCGCGACGACCTTGGGCTGGAGCATCGAGACGACGTAGGACGCGCGCGACACGCGCTGCCCGGGCCACAGCTCCTCGGTCACGCACGCGCCGCCGATGAGCTCGCGCGCCTCGAGCACGCAGACGCGCAGGCCGGCGCGCTGCAGATAGGCCGCGGCGGTCAGCCCGTTGTGGCCCGCGCCGACGACGATCGCGTCGAAGTGCGGCCCGGCGCCGTTGCCGCCGCTCAGGCCCACGGGGTCCCCCCTCCTGGCGGCTGCGCGCCCGGCGGGACTGCGGACGGGGGTCGTGCCGCCTCCATGTAGCGCCCGGCGACCATGACGTCGAAGGCGTGGACGTCGTGCTCCTCGCTGGTGTAGCGCCCCGGCTCGAAGCCGCGCGACTGCATGCCGCGCTGCGTGAGCTCGCAGACGTGCCAGTCCTCGCGGTTGACCTGGTCCCAGAAGCCGACGGCGTCGGACGGATCGAAGTCCTCGGCCTCCATGGTGCCCGTCTCGAACAGCCAGTCGCAGACGACATCGGTGCGATCGGCCGCGCGCGGCCACAGCGTGTGGAGCATCACGTAGTCGGGGTGCAGCGAGATCAGCGTGTTGGGGAACAGCAGGAAGTAGAGGACCGAGCGCGCATCGGCCTCGTCGAGGCCCGCGATCGGCGGGCGCGCTCGGGTGGGTGGGTCCGATTTCCTCATCGTCTGGGCGCCGTCGCGCAGCGTCATGGAGCCGCCGCACCACGCGCCGGCGCCGCTGATCGTGTCGCCCGACAGGTAGTGGCTGAGCTGGTTGAGCTCGGGGTGCACGCCGGGGCAGTGCAGGCACTCGCTGTAGTTCTCGGCGATCGCCTTCCAGTTGGCGTCGACCTCGTAGGTGATCCGCCGGGCGCGGCGCAGCTCGGGCAGCCGGTAGCGCGCGAGCAGCGGCGCGAGCTCGCCGACGTGCTCCTCGGCGGGCGGCGCGCTGCCGGTCAGGTCGATCAGCACGAGGCCCTCGACGACCGCGGTGCGCACGGCCTTCAGCCCGTAGCAGCGCGGGTCGAAGTCCTCGATGCTCTCGGTGTGCGGCGCGCTGCGCAGCGCCCCGTCGAAGGCGTACGACCACGCGTGGTAGGGGCACTGGATCCGGGGGACGCGACCCTCGGGCTCCTGCATGATCCGCGCGCCGCGGTGGCGGCAGGTGTTGAGGAACGCGTGCGGCGCAGCGTCGTCGTCGGCCACGACGAACACGCTCTCGCGCCCGATCTCGACCATGACGTAGTCGCCGCGCTCGCGCAGCTGGTCGGCGTGCGCGACGGTGATCCAGCCGCCCATGAAGACGTTCTCGAGGTCCCATTGCAGGACGCGCGGATCGGTGAACGCCGCGCCCGGCAGCGCGGTCGCGCGTTCGCGCGGCTCGCGGGTGCGCTCGAGCTCGCGGATCGACAGGGGCAGCGTCGCGTCGCCGACCGGCATGCGTGAGTCCTCTCCTCGTCGCTGGCCGACGCGAGATTACCAGACAGTTTGTGCGACTGGCAACATGACCAGTCGACGGCCGGCGGTCGCCGATCTCCGCTGCGGGGCGGCGCCGCGCAGCCAAGGGCAATGAGGGAAAGGAGTCCGTTGTGGCGCGCGGGGTCGCTGTCGGCGCGCGCGGCTCACGGCGGCGAGTGTCGACTGCGTCAGCCCCGCGCTGACGCAGTCGACACTCATCCCACGTGCGTGTTTCACAACACTTTCGGCCCGACCGCCGCGGGCGCGGTCGCGAACCTCCTGTGATCAGTCCCGCTTTCCGGGACCAATCACAGGCAGTTCGAGGGAGCCGTCCGCAAGGTGTTGCAGAACACGCGTCCCCCCACGTCCAAACGCGCGCGCCCGTGCGCAGACACCGCGCGCGGGGACCCCGCGATCGCCCGCGCGGGCAGAGAGGCCTCACACGCCAATACCCTGGCCGCGCAGAGCAGCCTGCGGCGGGCGAACACCGCGGCGGAGATCACCGCCCCGCAAAGCGCGACAGGTACAGCCACGTGGGCCGGAAGCCGCGGCGGCGGTACAGGCGCAGCGCATCCTCGTTGCCGGCCAGCGCGCCGACGATCACGTCGTCGATGCCCAGCGCCTCGATCTCGCGTTCCAGCGCGTCCATCAGCGCCGTCCCGATGCCGTTCCCGCGCTGCTCGGGCAGCACCGAGAGCGACTCGACCTCCGCGATCCGCGGCCCGGTGCGCCACGTGTCCGGGATCCAGGTCTCCTCCACCGCCAGCACGTGCGCGAGCGCGTAGCCGATCAGCGCGTCGCCGTCGAAGGCGAGCAGCAGCACGGTGTCGGGCTTCTCGAAGACCTGGTCGTAAAAAGTGCGGCGCTCGGCCCACGTCTCGGCGTCGCTGACGTAGGGCGCCAGCTCGGGCATCGACGCCACGTGGGCGCGGTGCACCGCGACCCACAGCGGCTCGAGCGAGTCGAGGTCGCTCGCCGACCCCTTGACGATCCGCGGCGCCGGGCTCAAAGCCAGCCGGTGCGCTTGAACGTGCGGAAGAGGAGGCCGCAGACGACAAGCACGAAGGCGACGACGGCCGGATAGCCGTAGGTCCACCCCAGCTCGGGCATGTGCTCGAAGTTCATGCCGTACAGGCCGAAGACCATCGTCGGCACGGCGAGGATCGCCACCCACGCCGAGATGCGGCGCATGTCCTGGTTGTCGCGCATCGTGATCTGCGCGACGTTGGCCTGCAGCGCATTGGACAGCAGCTCATCGAAGCCGGCGATGCGCTCGACGTCGCGCACGAGGTGGTCGTGGACGTCGCGGAAGTACTCGCCGGTGCGCGGGTCGAGCGGCAGGCCGGCCTGCTTGGACGACAGCCGCTGCATCGGCCCGATGAGCGCGCTGACCGCGCGACGGAACTGGAGCACCTCGCGCTTGAGGCGGTAGATGCGCTCCGCCGGGTTGGCGCCAACGCCGGAGAAGACCTCGACCTCGACCTCCTCGACGTCGACCGCGATCCCATCGATGACGGCGACGTAGTCGTCGACGATGCGGTCGGCGATCGCGTAGAGGACCGAGCTCGGCCCGATGCTCAGCAGGTCGGGGTGCGCCTCGAGGTCGAGCCGCACGTCGTGCAGCGGGCTGCCCTGGCCATGGCGAACGGTGACCACGAAGCGCTCGCCGAGGAAGACCATCACCTCGCCGATCTCGATGAGCTCGTCGCTATCGACGTAGCGCGCGGTCTTGAGCACGACGAACAGCGTGTCGCCGCCGTAGACCTCGAGCTTGGCGCGCTCGTGGCCGTGGACGGCATCCTCGACCGCCAGTGGGTGCAGCTCGAAGTGCTCCCCGACGGCCTCCACGACCCCCGGGCTGGGGTCGTGCAGGCCGATCCACACGAAGCCCTCGTGGCAGGCGTCGGCCTTGCGCAGCGCGGTCTCGAGCTCGATGCGCCCGCCCAGGCGCTCGCCGCCCTCGTACAGCCCGCAGTCGACGACGGCGGAGCGGATCTCCTCCGCGCTGAGGGGGACCGGCTCGGGTGCGGGCACCGTCGTCGCGGCGCCGTTGCCGCGCGCGCCGCGCCGCACGGGGACGCGCCGGGGGAGCGGGAACCACGACGACCCTTGCGATCGCACGGGCGAAGCGTACCCCGCACTACGCTTGAGACGTGCCCGACCGGTTACAGCGCACGTGGTGGTTCGGCGCCCTCGTCGCTGCGGCTGCCGTCGCGGCAACGACGGCGCTCGTCTATCCGCTGTCGCAGGTCGCGCCGGTCGTCGCCCTTGGCGTCGTCTACCTCGTCGCGGTGCTCCTGGTCTCGTCGATCTGGGGCGGCTGGCTCGGCGTGGCGACGGCGTTGGCGAGCGCGCTGGCGTTCAACTTCTTCCACATCCCGCCGACCGGGCGCTTCACGATCTCCGAGGGCGAGAACTGGGTCGCGCTCGTCGTCTTCTTCATCGCGGCCGTGGTCGCGAGCACGCTGGCCGAGCGCGCCCGGGCGCGCACGCGCGAAGCGCAGGAGCGCCGCGAGGAGGCCGACCTGGCCGCCGAGATGGCACGGCTGCTGCTGCGCGGATCGAGCCTGGACGACGCGCTGCCCGCCGTCTCCCAGCGCTTGGCCCGGGCGCTCAGGCTGCCGTCGGCGACGATCGAGCTGCGCCACGTCGAGGGCGACGACCGGCGCGTCGCGCTGCCGCTCGACGTGGGCACGCTGGTCGTTCCCGCCGCTGTGGCGCCCAGCGTGCTGGAGCGCCTGCAGGAGCGGATCGTCCCGGCGCTCGAGGCGATCCTCGGCGCCGCGATCGAGCGCGACGCGCTGCAGCGCGAGGTCGTCGAGACGAGCGCGCTGCGCCGCTCAGACGTCCTCAAGACCGCGCTGCTGCGATCGGTCTCGCACGACCTGCGGTCGCCGCTGACCGCGATCCTCACCGCCGTCGGCGCCCTGCAGTCCGGCTCGCTGTCCGACGAGGAGCGCGCCGAGCTGGTGGCCGACATCGGCGGCGAGGCGGAACGGCTCTCGCGCCTGGTCGACAAGCTGCTGGACATGTCGCGCCTGGAGGCGCGGACCGCCGAGCCGCGCCTGGAGTGGTGCTCGGTCGAGGAGGTGCTGCAGGCCGCGGTCGATGAGCTCGCGCTGCCGGCCGACACCTTCGCGCTGTCGATCGACGCGGACCTGCCGCTCCTTCGCGCCGATGCCGCGCAGCTCGAGCGCGCGTTCGTCAACCTGCTCGAGAACTCGGCTCGCCATTCGGGCGGCCATCCGGTCTCCGTGCGCGCGCGAGCGGTGGGTCCGCGCGTCCTCGTGCGCATCGTCGACCGCGGGCCGGGCGTGCCCGCAGTCGAGACGGCGCGCATCTTCGAGCCCTTCTACCGCGCGGCGGTTGGGGGGCGGGTGGGTGGGCCCGATCCGCGCAACGGCCACCGCGGGTCCGGCCTGGGGCTGGCCATCGTGCGCGGCTTCGTCGAGGCCAACGGCGGGCGCGTGTGGGTCGAGTCGCTGCCCGGCCAGGGCGCGACGTTCGTGGTCGAGCTGCCGCTCGAGCCGGTGGCGGCCTGATGCCGCGCGTCCTCGTCGTCGACGACGAGCGCCAGATCCTGCGCGCGCTGAAGGTCATCCTGCGCGAGGCCGGCTACGAGGTGATCGAGGCGGCGACGGTCGAGGAGGCCCTCGACCAGGCGGCCGTGCGGCCGCCGGATGCCGCGATCGTCGACCTCATGCTGCCCGACGGCAGCGGCGTCGAGCTGTGCCGGAGCCTGCGCGAGTGGAGCAGCATGCCGATCATCGTGCTCAGCGCGATCGGCGAGGAGGACGCCAAGGTCGAGGCGCTCGAGGCCGGCGCCGACGACTACGTGACCAAGCCGTTCGGCCCGCGCGAGCTGGTGGCGCGGCTCGGCGCCGCGCTGCGGCGCGTCGGCGACGCGCCGGGCGAGCCGGCCATCGAGGTCGACGGGCTCCTGGTCGACCTCAACGCGCACACCGTGCGCCGCGACGGCGAGGAGATCCATCTCACGCCGATCGAGTTCGACCTCCTGCGCGCCCTCGTGCGCCACCGTGGACGCCTCATGACCCACCGCGCGCTGCTCGTCGAGGTGTGGGGCCCCCAGTACGCCGACGACACCCAGGTGCTGCGCGCACACATCGCCAACCTGCGCCGCAAGATCGAGCCGGCCGGGCAGCGGCGCTACATCCGCACGGACCCTGGTGTTGGGTACCGGTTCGCCGGGTAGTTGTCCGCGCCCCGCTCGCGGCGCGTCGCGGCCGGGGCACTGAGGGTGAGGCCCATCCGCCCGCGCCTGCGCCCGCGGGGTCCCGTGCCTAGCGGTTGCGCAGAGGGCGCGCGCGGTCGCGCAGTGCGCGCGTGTTTCGCAACACCTTTCGGTGTTGGCATGTCGAACGACGAGAAATGCACGCCATACGGGCAGAAGTCGTCGTTCGTCCTGCGCACGCGCCCAGGGGCGTTGGCAAGCACGCGCGGTTTGCGCAGATCGCGCGCGGCCCCGCGGCGCCCCGGCCGACCCACCCTCCCTCGATGCCCGCCCCCGGCGCGAGCGCGACGCACCAGATCCATCAATCCCATTTGATGTATCGTTCCGCGCTATGGAAACGATCGCCCCTCCGAGCTTCCTTCGCCTCGCGGGGCACCCGTTGCGCTGGAACCTGCTCAGCGAGCTCTCGCGCAGCGACCGGCGGGTGCGTGAGCTGTGCGCGCTGGTGGGGCATCCGCAGGCGCTCGTCTCCTACCACCTCGCGCAGCTGCGCACCGAGCGGCTCGTGTCGATGCGGCGCAGCGCCGCCGACGGCCGCGACGTCTACTACAGCCTCGACCTGGCGCGTTGCGGCGAGCTGCTCACTGCGGCGGGCTCGGCGCTGCACCCCGGGCTGCGTGCGGCGAGCGGCGCGCCGGCGACCCGCGCCCGCGTGCTCTTCCTCTGCACCGGCAACAGCGCGCGCTCGCAGATGGCCGAGGCGCTGGCCGAGCAGCGCGGCGCGCGGGCCTTCAGCGCCGGGAGCAGTCCCAAGCCGCTGCACGCCGAGGCCGTCCGCGTCATGCGCGGCTATGGCATCGATCTGAGCGGCCGGCATTCCAAGCACCTGTCCGAGTTCGAGCGCCAGCGCTTCGACGCGGTCGTCACGCTCTGCGATCGCGTCCGCGAGGTCTGCCCGGAGTTCCCGGGCCAGCCCGAAGCCATCCACTGGAGCATCCCGGACCCCGCACGCGCGAGCGACGACGACGCCTTCGATCGCACTGCGGCCGAGCTCAGCGCGCGCATCCCATTCCTGTTGAACCTCATCGAGGAGGCAAGCGAACATGACCGATGAAGCCCTGGTCAGCGTGCGCTACATGGTCGACGACGTCGACGCGGCGCTCGCCTTCTACACGACGCACTTCGGCTTCGAGCCCGGCCTGAACGCCGCGCCGGCGTTCGCGGAGGTCTTCCGCGGGCACCTGCGGCTGCTGCTCAGCGGCCCGAAGAGCTCGGCGGGCCGGCCGATGCCCGACGGCCGGCAACCGGAGCCCGGCGGCTGGAACCGCATCCACCTGATCGTCGACGACATAGCCGCCGAGGTGGCGCGGCTGCGCGACGCGGGGCTGACGTTCCGCAACGACATCGTGACCGGCCCCGGCGGCCAGCAGATCCTGCTTGACGACCCATCCGGCAACCCGATCGAGCTCTTCCAGCCCGCACCGAGATAGCCCGGGGCTCGGCACGGTCCTGCGCGAGTGGGGCCGGATCGGGTGCATCGGCTTCGGCGGCCCGCCGACCCACATCGCGCTGCTGCGCGAGCTGTGCGTCGAGCGCAAGCGCTGGCTGCAGGCCCACGACTTCGAGGACGCGGTGGCCGCGTGCAACCTGCTGCCGGGGCCGGCGTCGACGCAGCTGGCGATCTATTGCGCGTGGCGGGTCGGCGGCCGGCCGGCCGCGCTCGTCGGAGGAGCGGCGTTCATCGTGCCCGGCCTCGTGCTCATCCTCGCGCTGGCGGTCCTCTTCCTCGCCGGATCGCCACCGCTGTGGGTCGAGGGCGCCGGCGCGGGTGCGGGGTCGGCGGTCGCGGCAGTCGCCGTGCAGGCGGGTTGGAGCCTCGTTCCGGCGAGCTGGCGGCGCGCGGCGCAGGCGAGTCGCCGGCGCTGGGCGGTCTACGTCGCGGCCGGCATCGCGGCGGCAGCCACGCTCGGCCCGTGGCTGGTGCTCGTGCTGTTGGCCTCCGGCGCGATCGAGCTCACCGTGCAGCGGCGCCCGAGGGCCATCGCCGCCTTCGCACCGCCCGTCCTGGCGGTCGTCGGCAGCGGCGGCCTGCTCTCGCTCGCCTGGGTCGCCTTCAAGGTCGGCGCGCTCTCCTACGGCGGCGGCTTCGTGATCATCCCGCTCATGCAGGCCGACGCCGTCGACCACTACCACTGGATGACGAACGGCGAGTTCCTCAACGCGGTGGCGCTGGGCCAGATCACGCCGGGCCCCGTGGTCCAGACCGTGGCGGTCGTGGGCTACGCCGCCGCGGGCATCGGCGGTGGCCTGCTCGCCGCCGCCGTCGCGTTCTCGCCCTCGTTCGCGTTCATCCTGCTCGGCGGGGAGCGCTTCGACCGCCTGCGCGGCGACCGCAGGGTGCGCGCGTTCCTCGACGGCGCCGGCCCCGCGGCGATCGGCGCGATCCTGGGCTCGGCGATCGCGCTGGCCCGCGCGCTCGACGAGCCCTGGCAGTACGGCGTCCTCGCCGCGGCCGCGGTCCTCCTGCTCGTCCTGCGTCGGGGCGTCGTCCCAACGCTCTTGCTCGCCGCTGCGATCGGCGTCGCGGTCGCCCTCGCGGGCGGGTCGCTGCCCGGCTGACCGTCTTCACACAATCTGTATGACCGCAGCGCGCTTCTCGACAGCGCCTTGAGACGCGCGCCCGACCATGTCTGCATGGACGTGATTGCCATTGCGCTCGCCGTGGGTGTCTTCGCGGTGCTGGCGCTCCTCATCGAAGGGATCGAGCGCGTATGAGCGGCTCGAACCTGCTCGGCGTGGTCGTGTCCGCGCTCATCTGCGTCTATCTGATCTACGCGCTGCTGCGCGGCGAGAGGTTCTGAGGCCGCGATGGTCCAGGGCTTCGTTCAGATCGCGATCTTCTGCGCGCTCATCGTCGCCGTCGTGCCGGTGCTCGGCGGCTACATGGCGCACGTGTTCCGCGGCGAGCGGACGTTCCTCGACCCTGTCGTGGGCCCGCTCGAGCGCGGTACCTACCGCCTGCTGCGCGTCGACCCGACACGCGGCCAGGATTGGAAGGCCTACGCGCGCGGCGTCATCTTCTTCTCGCTGGCGGGATGGCTGCTGCTGTTCATCATCCTGCGCACCCAGACGCTGCACCCATTCAACCCGGGGAACTTCCACTCCGGTACCTGGGACCTGAGCTTCAACACCGCCTCGTCGTTCGTCACCAACACGAACTGGCAGTACTACGGCGGCGAGACCACGCTCTCCTACTTCAGCCAGATGGCCGGGCTGGCCGTGCAGAACTTCGTCTCTGCGGCCACCGGCATCGCCGTCGCGATCGCGCTGATCCGCGGCATCATCGCCCGCCGCAGCGCCAACCCGGTGCTCGGCAACTTCTGGCAGGACCTCATCCGGGCGTCCTTCTACGTCCTGCTGCCGATCTCGATCATCGGCGCGCTCGTGCTCGTCTCGCAGGGCGTCGTGCAGACGCTGGGCGGCTCGGTCGCCGACCTCGCGCGCGGGCCGGTCGCCTCGCAGGAGGCGATCAAGGAGCTCGGCACCAATGGCGGCGGCTTCTTCAACGTCAACTCGTCGTTCCCCTTCGAGAACCCGACCGGCCTCTCGAACCTCATCGAGATGTTCCTCATCCTCTGCATCCCGGCGTCGCTGACCTACACGTATGGGCGCATGGTCGGCAGCCGCCGCCAGGGGTGGGGGATCTTCGCGACCATGGCGGCGCTCTTCATCGCCAGCGTCGTCGTCGTCTACATCGCCGAGCAGCACGGGACCCCCGCCCAGCACGCCGCCGGCGTGCACACCGGGATCATCGACGGCTCGACGGGCGGCAACCTCGAGGGCAAGGAGCAGCGCTTCGGCATCGCCAACTCCGCGCTGTGGACCGCGATCACCACGGTCACGTCGTGCGGCGCGGTCAACGCGGCCTTCGAGTCGCTGACCGGCATCGGCGGCCTCGTCCCGATGGTCGACCTCGGCTACGGCGAGTCGGTCTTCGGCGGCGTCGGCACCGGCCTGTACACGATGCTGCTCTACGTCCTGCTCGCCGTCTTCATCGGCGGCCTGATGGTCGGGCGCACGCCCGAGTTCCTCGGCAAGAAGATCGAGGCGCGCGAGATCAAGCTCGTCTCGCTCGGGGTGCTCGTCACGCCGCTGGCGGTCCTGATGGGCACGTTCTTCGCCCTGGCGACCAAGTACGGCGGGCCTTCGATCTTCGCGTCGGGCCCACAGGGCTTCAGCGAGTCGCTGTACGCCTACATGTCGCAGGCCAACAACAACGGCTCGGCCTTCGCGGGCTACACCGGCTACTACCAGCCCGCCCCGGGCAACATCGGCGCGCACGGGATCACCTTCGCCGACCTGCTCGGCGGCGTGACCATGCTCGGCGCGCGCTTCCTGCCGATCCTGCTCGTGCTCGCGGTGGCGGGCAGCCTCGCGACCAAGCGCGTCTCCCCCGCCGGCTTGGGCACGCTGCGCACCGACACGCCGACCTTCGCCGTGCTGCTCGGCGGCACGGTCGTGCTGATCGGCGCGCTCACCTTCTTCCCCGCCTTCCTGCTCGGACCCGTCGTCCAGGGCATGACCGACCGCCTCTTCTAGCCATGAAGCTCCGTAACGAACTCACTACCGCCGTCCTCGCGATCGTCGTCCTGACGGTCCTGCTCGGGGTCGGCTACCCGCTGGTCATGACCGGGATCTCCCAGGTGGCCTTCCCGAACAAGGCCGACGGCTCGCAGGTCAAGGTCGACGGCAAGGTCGTCGGCTCGAGCCTGATCGCCAGGCCGTTCACGCTGCGCGGCGGCAAGCCGAACCCGCGCTACTTCCAGCCGCGCCCGTCGAACACCGACTACAGCGCGACCGCGACGGCCTTCTCCAACCGCGGGCCCAACTCCGCCGTCGGGCGGTTCTTCTTCCGCGACGCGCTGGCCTCCTACCTCGACCTCGAGCGCAAGTACGACCCCGGCCTCACACCGGCGAAGGTCCCCGTCGACGCGGTGACCACCTCCGCCTCCGGCGTCGACCCGCACATCTCCAAGGCCAACGCCCTCATCCAGGCCCATCGCATCGCCGCCGTGCGCCGCATCCCGCTCGAGCGCGTCGACGACCTCATCGCCGCCAACACCGACGGGCGCTTCCTCGGCGTCATCGGCGAGCCCGGCGTGAACGTCCTCGAGCTCAACCTCGCCCTCGACAGGTCACGATGACCAAGCCCCCCACCTCCCTGTTCACCCCCGAGATCCTGCGCCCGGCGCTGCTGGCGTCGCTGCGCAAGCTCGACCCGCGCGTGCAGCTGCGCAACCCGGTCATGTTCGTCGTCGAGGTCGGCGCGGTGCTGACCACGATCGCGGTCATCTCGCAGGTCATCACCGGCGACGCGCTCGGCGGCGGCGACGAGAGCCTGCTGTTCACGATCACGGTGACGGTCTGGCTGTGGCTGACCGTGATCTTCGCCAACCTCGCGGAGGGTCTGGCCGAAGGCCGAGGTCGCGCCCAGGCCGACACCCTGCGCGCGATGCGCACCGAGACCGTCGCGCACCTGCAGGACGGGACCACCCGCCCGGCCTCCGAGCTTCACCGCGGCGACATCGTCATCGTCGAGGCGGGCGAGGTGATCCCGGGCGACGGCACGGTCATCGAGGGCATCGCCTCCGTCGACGAGTCGGCGATCACGGGCGAGTCGGCGCCCGTCATCCGCGAGTCGGGCGGCGACCGCAGCGCGGTGACCGGCGGCACGCGCGTGCTCTCGGACCGCATCGTCGTGGAGATCACGCAGGAGCCCGGCCAGTCCTTCCTGGACCGCATGATCGCGCTCGTCGAGGGCGCCGAGCGGCGCAAGACGCCCAACGAGATCGCGCTGAACATCCTGCTCGCCGCGCTCACCCTGGTCTTCCTCATCGTCGTCGTGTCGCTCAAGCCCTTCGCGGAGTTCGCCAGGACCGACATCTCGATCACCACGCTCATCGCGCTGCTCGTCGCGCTCATCCCGACGACGATCGGCGCGCTGCTCAGCGCGATCGGCATCGCCGGCATGGACCGGCTCGTCCGCCGCAACGTCCTCGCGCTCTCCGGCCGCGCCGTCGAGGCCTCGGGCGACGTCGACGTCCTGCTGCTCGACAAGACCGGCACGATCACGCTCGGCAACCGCGAGGCGGCCGAGTTCGTCCCGATGCCGGGCGTCGAGGAGCTCGAGCTGGCCGAGGCCGCGCAGCTCTCCTCGCTGGCCGACGAGACGCCCGAGGGCCGCTCGATCGTCGTCCTCGCCAAGCAGTACGGCCTGCGCGAGCACGAGATGGCGCCCACCCACGCGCGCTTCATCCCCTTCACGGCGCAGACGCGCATGAGCGGCGTCGACATGAACGGGACGCTCCTGCGCAAGGGCGCTGCCGACGCGATCGCGACGTGGGTGCGCAACGAGGGCGGCACACCGCCCGTCGAGCTCGACGGCGAGGTCGATCGCATCGCGCGCGAGGGCGGCACGCCGCTGGCCGTCGCGCGCAACTCGCAGGTGCTCGGCGTCATCTACCTCAAGGACACCGTCAAGGAGGGCATGGCGGCGCGGTTCGACCGCCTGCGCGCGATGGGCATCCGCACCGTGATGGTCACCGGCGACAACAAGCTCACCGCCGCCAAGATCGCCAAGGAGGCCGGCGTCGACGACTTCCTTGCCGAGGCCACGCCCGAGCGCAAGCTGGAGCTCATACGCCACGAGCAGGCCGACGGCCGCCTCGTCGCCATGACCGGCGACGGCACCAACGACGCGCCCGCGCTCGCGCAGGCCGACGTCGGCGTTGCCATGAACACCGGCACCCAGGCCGCCCGCGAAGCGGGCAACATGGTCGACCTCGACTCCAACCCGACCAAGCTCATCGAGATCGTCGAGGTCGGCAAGCAGCTCCTCATCACCCGCGGCGCGCTGACGACGTTCTCGATCGCCAACGACGTGGCGAAGTACTTCGCGATCCTCCCAGCGATCTTCGCGTTCACCTACGCCGCCGCCGGCCAGGACCACGGCCCGCTCGACGCGCTCAACGTCATGAAGCTCGGCACGCCGAGCTCGGCGATCATCTCGGCGATCGTCTTCAACGCGCTGATCATCCCGCTGCTCGTGCCGCTCGCCCTGCGCGGCGTGCGCTACCGGCCCGTCGGCGCCACGGCGCTGCTGCGGCGCAACATGCTCGTGTACGGCCTCGGCGGCCTGATCGCCCCGTTCGTCGGGATCAAGCTCATCGACCTGATCGTCCACAACCTGCTGGGGGCGTGAGCACGGTGATGCCCGCCACTGAGCGAGGCCCCGACGCCGCCCGTCAGCGCCCGAAGCCCGGGCGCGGGCACTACACGATCTTCCTCGGCATGGCCGCGGGAGTCGGCAAGACCTACCGCATGCTCCAGGAGGGCCGCGCCGAGCTCGAGGCCGGGCGTGACGTGGTGATCGGCCTCGTCGAGACGCACGGGCGCCACGAGACGGCGGCGCTGGCGGACGGCGTCCCGACGGTGCCGCAGCGGCGCGTCGACTACCGCGGCACGGAGCTCTGGGATATGGACCTCCCGGCGGTTCTGCGCCGCGCGCCCGAGCTCGCGCTCGTCGACGAGCTCGCGCACAGCAACGCGCCGGGCCTCGAGCACGAGAAGCGCTACGAGGACATCGAGGACCTGCTCGACGCCGGCATCGACGTCCTCTCGACCGTCAACGTCCAGCACCTCGAGTCGCTCAACGACCAGGTCGCCGAGCTCAGCGGCGTGCGCGTCCGCGAGACGGTTCCCGACTCCGTGCTCGGCCGCGCCGACGAGGTCGTGCTCATCGACATGAGCCCCGAGGCGCTGCTGGCGCGGCTGCGCGCCGGCAAGGTCTACAAGCCCGAGCGCATCGACGCCGCCCTCAACGGCTTCTTCCGCATCGAGAACCTCTCGGCGCTGCGCGAGGTCGCGCTGCGCCAGGTGGCCGAGGAGGTCGAGTCCAAGCGCCTGGTCACCGAGGTCGTCGGCACGCGCGAGGACGACCTCGCGGCCGACGGACCCCAGGCCGTCGGCGAGCGCCTGCTCGCGCTCGTCGAGCCCTACCCCGGCGCGCAGCGGCTCGTCCGCCGCGCCTGGCGCTCGTCCCAACGGCTGGGCGCCCAGCTCGACCTGCTGTGGGTGAGCCCGCCCGGCCGCGATCCGAACCCCGACCTGGAGCGCCAGCTCGCCGCGCTGCGCCAGCTCGCCTCCGTGCTCGGGGCCAACCTGATCGTCGCGCCCGGCGACGACATCGCCGACACGGTCGCGCGCGTCGCACGCGACCGCGGCAGCACCTACCTGCTGCTCGGCCGCTCGCGCCCTGCGCGCGGCCTGGCCCGCCTGCGCACCCCCCTCCCCCAAGCCCTCATGGAGCGGCTCCCCGGCGTCGACGTTCGCATCGTCGCCGACCGATCCCAGAGACACGAGAAGACCCCATGACCGAGATCGCACTCATCGTCGTCGCGCTCGCCGTCGGCCTGGTCGGCGGCTGGTTCCTGCCCCCGAACGGACGCAACGGTCACAAGAAGCTGCCGCACGGCACGCGCCGGATCCTCGTGCCATTCACCGGCACCGCGATCTCGCGGCGCGCCTTCGACGCCGCGGTCCGACTGGCTCGCGTCGAGGGCGCGACGATCATGCCCGCCTACCTGGCGCGCGTGCCGCGCCATCTGCCGCTCGACGCGCCGCTCCCGGCACAGTGCCTGTCGGCGATGCCCCTGCTCGAGGCCATCGAGCAGCGCGCGGCCGCGCAGGGCGTCCCGGTCGACGCTCGCATCATCCGGGGCCGCACGTACCGCGATGCGCTGCGGCGGCTCCTCGAGGAGGAGCACGTCGACCGCGTGATCGTGTCGGCCACCTCCAGCTCGCGCAAGGGACTCAGCAGCGACGACCTCGAATGGCTGCTCGAGCAGGTGCCGGCCGAGGTCATGATCCTGCGCCCGGACCCCGAGGATCACCGCAAGGTCACGGCCGACGCCCTCGCCGGGCACTTCTAGGAAGCGCAGTCCTACGTCGTGTAGGCTAGCGGGGCGCGCGGGGCCGGCCGTACCGAGATCCCTTCCCGCGACCGTCCCGCGCGCGTTCCTTTCTCAGCGGCGCGCGGTCCGGGCGCCGTGCGCCGCTCAGCCGCTCAGCCGCTGACGCGCGCCAGCTCGGCGAACGACGTCATGCCGGCGCGGACCTTCTCGTAGCCCTCGTCGCGCAGGCGCCGCATCCCGGAGCGCGTCGCGGCCTCGGCGATGGCGTCGGCCGAGGCGCGGCTGACGGCGAGGCTGCGGATCTCGTCGGTGATCGGCATGACCTCGTAGAGGCCGATGCGGCCCTTGTAGCCGGTGCCGCCGCAGCGCGAGCAGCCGCCCGGCTCGAAGACGTCGATGGAGTACTCGTCGGTGTGGAAGCCGTGCTCGCGCACGACGTGGCCCTCGACCGCGACGGGCTTCTTGCACGCCTCGCACAGCCGCCGCGCGAGCCGCTGGGCCACGACGCACTCGACGGCGCTGGCCACGAGGAAGGGCTCGACGCCCATCTCGATGAGGCGCGCGACGGCGCCCGGCGCGTCGTTGGTGTGCAGCGTGGAGAGGACGAGGTGGCCGGTGAGCGCCGCCTCGACGGCGATCTGGGCGGTCTCGCGGTCGCGGATCTCGCCGACCATGATGATGTCGGGGTCGGCGCGCATCATCGAGCGCAGGCCGGTGGCGAACTGCAGGCCGGCCTTCGTGTTGACCTGCATCTGCTTGACGCCCGACAGCTCGTACTCGACCGGGTCCTCGATCGTGATGATGTTCTTCTCGGGCGTGTGCAGCATCTGCAGCGCGCCATAGAGCGTGGTCGTCTTGCCCGAGCCGGTCGGCCCGGTGACGAGCACCGCGCCGTGGGGCCGCGAGAACGCCTTGACGAAGCGCTCGCGCTCAGGGTCGACCATGCCGAGCTTGTCGAGGTCGATGTCGGCGCCGTCCTTGTCGAGGACGCGCATGACGGCCGACTCGCCGCCGACGAGCGGCAGCGTGGCTACGCGGACGTCGATGCCGCGGCCGTCGATGGTCAGCGCCACGCGGCCGTCCTGCGGCACGCGGCGCTCGGCGATGTCCAGCTCGGACATGATCTTGATGCGCGAGATGACGCCGGCGACGAGGCGGCGCGGCACGCGCGTGGCCTCGCTGAGCACGCCGTCGATCCGGTAGCGGACGACGAGGTCGCCCTCGACGGGCTCGAAGTGGATGTCCGAGGCGCCCTGCTCGACGCCCTGGCCGATGAGCGAGTTGACGAGCTTGATGACCGGCGCGTCGGCGGCCGACTCGCGCAGGTCGACGACCTCGGCCCCGTCCTCGTCGTCGATGGCCTCGGCGACGACGACGTCGTCGAGCGCGTTGAGACGCTGGATCAGGTTGTTGATGTCCTGCTCGGCCGCCACCGCGGGGCGCACCTCGTAGCCGCTCATCAGCGAGATGTCGTCGATCGCGAGCACGTTGCCCGGGTCGATCATCGCGACGAGCAGCGTGCGGTCGTCGATGATCTTGACCGGCACGGCGCCGTAGCGCTTGGCGGAGCTGGACGGCAGGAGGTTGGCGGCCGCCATGTCGACCTTGAAGATCCCGAGGTCGAGCTGGTCGACGCCGAAGCGCTCGGCCACGACGCGGGCCAGCTGGTCGGGCGTCAGGACGCCGCGCTCGACGAGGACCTCGCCCGTGCGCCGGCCGCTGGCGCGCGACTCGGCGATGGCCGCTTCGACGGATTCGCGCGCGGCGTATCCGAGGTCGACCACGATGTCGCCGATGAAGCGCGGCGACCGCCCCCGGCTGGTGGGAGCGGAGAGCCCCGGGATCTGCTGGCCCTGGGCAGGGGCGGACTCGGCAAGCGACATTGCCCGTGATATCGGCAGCACGGCGCGGATCTGGAGCGTTATCGGGCGCTGTCCAGCGCCTGGTTGACCAGCGCATCGGCCTGCGCGTTCTGCGCGCGCGGCACCGAGCGGATGCTCCAGCGCTCGAACGCGCCAAGAGCCTGAAGCGCCTGCTCGTAGAGCGGACGCATGTCGGGGTGCTTGACCTTGTACTGGCCGTTGACCTGCTTGGCCACGAGCTCTGAGTCGTTGACGACCTCGACCTCGTCGGCGCCGACCGCGCGGGCGCGCGCGAGCCCGAGCAGCAGGCCGCGGTACTCGGCCACGTTGTTGGTCGCAACGCCCAGCAGCTCGTGCGCCTCGTCGAGGACCTCGCCGTCGGGCGTGCAGAGCACCGCGGCGGCGGCCGCGGGCCCGGGATTGCCGCGGGCGCCGCCGTCGACGTGGACGACGACCTTCACTCGCTCGTGTCGAGCGGCGGGAACTCGCCCGGCACGCGCGGGCGCCGGCGATCGCGGGTCTCGCGGTGCTCGCCGCCGTGCTCCTCGCCGCGCGCCCGGCGCTCGCTCTTGCGCCGGTCGATGATGACCTTGACGTTCGGGTCGTCCTTGTAGTACTCCACGAGCCTCTCGTAGAGCTCGGGGGCCAGCTCTTCGGGCACGACGGAGTAGATCATGCGAGGGCGGTCGCCGAGGAGATCATCTGCTCGTTGACTCTAGGCGTGCTGCGCGACGAGGTGCAACTGGCCGTGCTCGTCGGCGGCGGCATTGGGGACCTGGTCGGCGGGGTCGAGCTCGGCGAGCTCGGTCCCCTGGCCGGTGTTGCGCGGGCCTGCGGCCTCGTCGGCCAGATCGACCTCGAAGCGATACCAGCTGAGCTCCCAGCCGACGACGATCGTCACGACGCTGCCCTCGGTGGCCGACGGCCGCACGGCGACGATCGGCGCGCCGAGCGAGCGCGCGACGCCCGACACGGTGCGCGGATGGGCGCTCGAGTTGAAGAGGTCGAGCGCCCGCGACATCTTCATGTCGGCGTTCGTCGGCACCGCGTGCACCGAGCGCGGCTCCTGGGGCAGCGGCTCCGGCACCCGCGGCGCCTCGCCGGCCTGCTCGGACTCGAGCTGCTCTTGCAGCGCCTGGGCGTCGGCGCGGCGCTGGCGCAGGCGCGCCAGGAACGATCGCGAGCGCCCGTTGTGGGCGCGCGAGCGCACCGCGGCGTCGTCGAGCCCCTCGCGGATCCAGCCCTCGTGCGCGGCGCGCTGCGTGCACAGCTCGCACACGTTGCGGCGCGTGCCGCCGGCCAGGAAGACGTCGGCCTGCTCGCCGCGCAGCAGCGTGCGGCCGCACACGTCACAGGACACCACGGGGGTGCTCGTGCTGATGGACTTGGGGGTCACGAGCACCCCAGCCTAGCCGGTCGGCGCCGCTTCAGGCGTTGACCGCCTCCTCCTCGTCCTTCGCCTCGCTGATGACCTTCTGCGCCAGGTGCGCCGGGACCTCCTCGTAGCGCAGGAAGTCCATCGTGTAGTCGCCCTGCCCGCCGGTCAGCGCGCGCAGGTCGGGTGCGTAGGTGAGCATCTCCGCCATCGGGACCTCGGCCTTGACCTCGGTCATGCCGCCGGCGGGCTCCATGCCCTGCGGACGCCCGCGCCGCGAGTTGAGGTCGCCGATGACCTCGCCGACCGCGTCGTCGGGGACGCTGAGCGTCACGAGCATGATCGGCTCGAGCAGCACCGCGCCGGCCTGCGCCAGCGCCTCCTTCATGGCGATCGACCCGGCCATCTTGAACGCCATCTCGCTGGAGTCGACCGAGTGGTAGGAGCCGTCGTAGAGGCGCACGCGCACCCCCTTGACCGGGAAGCCCGCCACGGCGCCCTGCTGCAGCGCGTCCACGCAGCCCTTCTCGACGGCGGGGATGAAGCCCTGCGGGATGACGCCGCCCTTGATGGCGTTGACGAACTCGAACCCGCTGCCTTCGTCCAGCGGCTCGATCTCGATGTGGCAGTCGCCGAACTGCCCGCGCCCGCCGGTCTGCTTCTTGTGGCGCCCGTGCGCCTTGGCCGGCTTGCGGATCGTCTCCTGGTAGGGCACGCGCGGCGGCTTGAGGGTGACCTCGGCGCCGAAGCGCGACTTCAGGCGATCGACCACGACCTCGACGTGGATCTGCGACAGGCCGGCCACGATCTGGTCGCCGGTCTGCGCGTCGCGGTGCAGGTCGATGGTCGGGTCCTCCTCCTGCAGGCGCCGCAGCGAGGTGAAGACCTTGTCCTCGTCGCCCTTGGCCTTGGGCTCGATCGCGAAGGCCATGACCGGCTGGGGCAGCTGGATGGCCGGCATGACGATCGGCTCGTCGCGCGCCGCCAGCCAGTCGCCCGCCCGCGTCTCCTTGAGCTTGGCGACGGCGCCGATGTCGCCCGGGCCGAACCCGTCGGCGTGGCCCTGCTCGCGCCCCTGGGGCACGATCAGCGTGCCGATGCGCTCCTTGGCGTGCGCGCGGGTGTTGAGCACATGGTTGTCGGGGCGCATGGTGCCCTGGTAGACGCGAAAGAAGTTGATCCGCCCGGCGAACTGATCGGCCTTCGTCTTGAAGACGTAGGCGAAGAGCTCCTTGTCCGGGTCGGGCTCGAGGGTGACCTCGGGCAGCTCGAGCGCCCCGTGCTTGACCGGGCTCGGGAGGTCCTCGACGATCGCGTCGAGCAGCCGGTTGGTGCCGAGGTTCTTGGTCGCCACGCCACAGACCACGGGGAAGATGCCGCCGTGGTTGGTCCCGTCCTTGAGCGCAGTGACGATCTCGTCGTGGGAGATCTCCTCACCCTCGAGGTAGCGCTCCATCAGCGCATCGGAGACCTCGGCGACCTCGTCCATGAGCTTCTCGCGGTACTCCTGCGCCTGCCCCTGGAGCTCGTCGGGGATCGGGATCTCCGCGCAGTTCTCGCGTCCGTCGCCGGAGTACTCGTAGGCCTTCATGTCGATGAGGTCGATGACGCCGCGGACCTCGTGCTCGGAGCCGATCGGGATCTCGGTCGCCACGGCGTGCGGGCCGAAGGCGCCCTTCAGCGACTCGAGCGTGCGGAAGAAGTCGGCGCGCTCGCGGTCGAGCATGTTCACGAAGACCATGCGCGCGAGGTCGAGCTCCTTGGCGCGCTGCCACAGGCGGCTCGTGTTGACCTCCACGCCCATGACCGCGTTGACGACGAAGATGGCCGACTCGCACACGCGCAGCGCGCTCATCGCGTCGGCGACGAAGCTGGGCTCACCGGGCGTGTCGATGAGGTTGATCTTGCGATCGTCCCACTCGAACGAGCTCAGCGACGCGCTGATCGACATCTGGCGCGCCTGCTCGTCGGGGTCTGAGTCTGACGCTGTGGTGCCCTCGGCGACCGAGCCCAGCCGGTTGATGGCGCCGGCCTGGTAGAGCAGTGCCTCGTTGAGCGAGGTCTTTCCACTGCCGCGATGGCCGACGAGGGCGACGTTCCTGACGCGGTCCGCCCTGTGCATGCGTGTCTCCTCTCCTCGAATGACGGAGGCGACGGACACTAGCGCTTGCCGACCGCCGTCACATCGCCGCCACGGGCCGCGATCGGGTAGATATATGACACCATGCGATATCTCCTCCTGGGCGTCGTCGCGGCGGCGGTCGCGGCGTGCGGCGGCGCCTCGTCGACCCCCAAGCCGGCGCGCCAGGCGCCCGAGCTCGTCGCCTTCCAGCGCAACGGCGGCTTCACGGCGACGCTCGACACCGTCACCGTGCGCACGGACGGCAGCACGCGCGCGGACAAGCGCTACGGCGGCGCCGGCCGGCGCTACGACGACTTCCACCTCCGCCCCGCCCTGCTGGTGCGCCTGCGCGCCGCGCTCGCGCGGCTGCCGGCCAAGCTTCCCCGAGTCGGCCTGGGCGACCGCACGGGCGCGACCTACCTGCTGCGCTACCGCGGGCGCACGTACGCCGCGCGCCAGGGCGCCGTGCCCGTCGCGTTGCGTCCCGCAGTCTCCACGCTCGACGCGATCGCCGACGGCGCGGGCCGCAGCGGCCGCGTCCATCACGTCAAGCAGGCACCGGCGTGAGCGATCGCGCCGGCAACCTCCTGGGCGCGCACGCGCTGGTGGTCGCCGATCGCCTGCGCGCGGCCGCCGGCATGGAGCTGTCGAGCGCCGCGGTCCTCTCCGCGCTGCAGACCTTCGCCGACGGAGCCTCGATCGACGACCTGCGGCGCGTGCTGGGCCTCAGCCACTCCGGCGGCGTTCGCATCGTCGGGCGCCTCGCGGCGCGCGGCCTGGTCACCCGCGAGCCCGACCCCGACGACCGCCGGGCCGTGCGCCTGCACCTGACCACCGAGGGCCGCCGCGTCGCGCTGCGCCTCCTCGCCGCCCGTCAGGCGGCGCTGGCGGAGCTCCTGGCGCCGCTTGGCCAGCGCGAGACCGCGGACCTCGAGCGCCTGCTCGAGCGGCTGCTGGCCGGGGTCACCGGCAGCGGCGAGGACGCCAATCGCATCTGCCGCCTGTGCGACCCGGAGATCTGCGGGCACCCTGCCCGCTGCCCGGTCACCCGCGCCGCGGTCCCCGGTTGAGTCCGCGTTCTGCGCCACCGCCCTGGTGATGGCATCCGTGCCACGACCGGGGACATCATCCGGACTAGCGGTTGTGATTGACGACCTCGATGTTGTTTGCGTCGGGGTCGAGGACGTAGGCGCCGTAATAGCCGGGGTGATAGCGCGGCCGCTCGCCCGGCGCGCCGTTGTCGCGGTAGCCGGCCTCGATCGCCGCGCGATGGAACGCGTCGACGGTCGCGTCGTCGCTCGCCGGGAAGGCCATGTGGAGGTGCTCGGTCGGCGTGCCCTCCACGAGCGTGAACGAGCCGCCGGCGCCCGCGAAATGCGAGCGCTCGTCGTCGTCGCTGCGCAACTGGAAGCCGCAGAACGGCGCGATCGTCTCGTAGAAGCGCTGGGCGGCCGCGCGGTCGGCGACTCGGATCCAGAGGTGGTCGATGTGCCCCGGTCCGCGCACGCGGCCGTGATGGACCGCCTCGGCGCTGTTGCCGTCGGGGTCCAAGAGGAAGCCGCCGTAGTAGCCGTCGTCGTACTGCGGCCGCGGGCCCGGAGCGCCGTCGTCGCGATGGCCCGCCTCGGTCCCTGCGCGCCAGAACGCCTCGACCTGCTCGCGCGAGCGCGCCCCGAAGGCGACGTGCAGGCCGTGCGTGACCGGGTCGTCGTCGTCGGCGGTGGTGAGCGAGAAGTCATCCCACTCGGCGAAGCGCCCGTCGCTGTAGGTCGCCTCTATGCCGAGCGTCTGCAGCACCGTGTCGTAGAAGCGCTCCGACGCGGCGCGATCCGAGACGCGGATCGTGACGTGGTCGAACATGCGCCTACAGCAGGCCCGCCAGGCGCGGGTCGTTGCGGGCCAGCTCGATCGCTTCGGGCTGGCGCTCGAGCGCTTGGTCGAGCAGCTCGCGGGCGCGGTCCTCGTTGCCCGCGCGGACCTCGAGCCGCGCCAGGTAGATGAGCAGCCCCGGGCTGTCCGGATGCACGCGCAGGCCGTCCTCGATGATCTCGCGCGCCCGCTGCGGATCGGACATGACGTGCGGGTCGGCGCGGAAGAACCACTCCCACGCCGACGGCGTGAACGTCGGCGGGCCGCCGAAGCTCAGCACCGTCGTCTGCGGCTCCGCGGCCACGGCGTGGCGGTGGCTGGCCGTGTCGGGGATGAAGACGTAGGTGCCCTCGGGCGCCTCGAAGCTCTCGCCGTCGATCGTGAAGCGCGCGCTGCCGCGGGCAACGAAGTACAGCTCCTCGTGCGCGAGCTCCGGGCTCTCGGTGTGCGGCTCGACGACGTCGTCGCCGACGCGCTGGGCCGAGTAGGCGTTGCAGCCGAAGGCGCGGATGCCCAGCTGCGCGCGGACGGGATGCCAGGTCAGCGTGCCGGGCCCCGGGATCGCGTCGAGCTCGTCGAGGTGCACCACACGCGGTGGCTCGGGCATCAGTCCGTCAGTCGGGAGCGCAGCCGCAGGACGGCCTTGGTGTGAAGCTGCGAGACGCGCGACTCGGTGACCCCGAGGACCTCGCCGATCTCGCGAAGGGTCAGGTTCTCGTAGTAGTACAGCGCGACCACGAGCTTCTCGCGCTCGGGCAGGCGCGCGATCGCGTCGGCGACGCGGTCCTTGAGATCGGTCTGGTCCATGACCGCCGCCGGGTCCGGCGCGCTCTCGTCGGTCAGGGTGTCCAGCAGCGAGACCTGGTCGCCGCTGGAGTCGCTCACCGTCCACAGCTCGTCGAGCGCCGCCACCGTCGAGTTGGAGATCTGCAGCAGCGCCTCCTGGAACTCCTCGAGGCTGTACTTCAGCTCCTTGGCCATCTCCTCGTCGGTGGGCGCGCGCTGCAGCTGGTGCTCGAGCTTGGCGTTGGCGCGCTCGATCTCGCGCGCCCGGGCGCGCACCGAGCGCGGCACCCAGTCCAGCGAGCGCAACTCGTCGATGATCGCGCCCTTGATGCGCGTGATCGCGTAGGTCTCGAACTTGATCTCGCGCTCGGGCTCGAAGCGCTCGATCGCGTTGATGAGCCCGACCAGGCCGTAGGAGATGAGGTCGGACTCCTCGACGTGCGCCGGCAGGCCGCTGGCCATGCGACCCGAGACGTACTTGACCAGCGGCGAGTAGGCGACCACGAGCCGCTCGCGGGCGTGGACGTCCCCATTGGCCTTGTAGCGACGCCACAGGTCGCGTAGCTCGATCGCTTTGACGTTGGTCTCCATCGGCGCAGAGCCCTGCTCAGGCGCGCGGATGGCTCCGCGCATAGGCAGATTTGAGCCGGGCTGACTCTACTCGAGTGTAGATCTGCGTCGTTGAGATGGACGCGTGACCCAGAAGCTCCTGGATCGCGCGCAGGTCCGCCCCACCCTCGAGCAGGTGCGTGGCGAACGAGTGGCGCAGCGTGTGCGGCGAGACGCCGCCCTGCACCGCGGCGTGGCGCGCCCACACGCGCAGGCGCCGGCGCACGTCCGAGGTCGACAGCCGGCGCCCGGACTTCGACAGGAACAGCGCCTGATCGCCGTCGCCGGCCGCCAGCGCCGGGCGCGCACGCTCGAGGTAGCGCGCGACCGCACGCAGCGCGGGCTCGCCGGCGGGCACGATCCGCGTCTTGGAGCCCTTGCCCTCCACGCGCAGCTGCTCTGCGTCGAAGTCGACCGACGTGACGTCCAGGTTGACGAGCTCCTCGGCGCGCAGCCCGCATGCGTAGGCGACCTCGAGCAGCGCGCGGTCGCGCAGCTCCAAAGGCGTCGAGGCGGGGATGCGGTCCAGCAGCGCCGCCAGCTCGTCGGGGCGCAGGACGGTCGGCAGCGAGCGGGGGCGCTTGGGCGACGGGACGAGGTCGGCCGGGTTCTGGGCGACGTGGCCGTGCTCGCGCATCGTGCGGTAGAAGGACCGCAGCGCGGCGACCTTGCGCGCGATCGTGGCGGCGACCGCCTCGCGGCCGGACAGCACCGCGGCGTAGCGGCGCAGGTCCCGGGCGGCGACGTCGCGCGGCTGGATGTCCTGCGCGGTGCACCACAGCGCGAACTGGCCGAGGTCGACGCCGTAGGCGCGGCGCGTCTTCTCGGCCATGCCGCGGCGGCGCAGATCGGAGTCGAACAGCGCGAGCGCCTCGCGCCAGGGCGCGCTGGGCTGCGGCCTATCCTCAACGCGCGTGGGGCTGTTCTTCATCGACACCGACACGGGTCAGATCGCCACCCAGCGCCAGTTGATCGAGGCCGGGGTCGCGTCGGGCGACGGCGTGCCGCCGCGGCCGTGGCATCGCATCCAGGGCACGGGCGACGCTTCGACGATGTGGTACGCGGTTCTGCGCAGGCGCGAGAAGGGGGTGTTCATCGGCACGCTGGTGCTTCGACACTCCGACCACCATGCCCTGCTTCTGCAGCGCGGGTGGCAAGAGGTCGATCCGTCCGCGATCCAGGCCCCCGGCGGCTAGCCGGCGACGTCCCCCTCGGAGATCGCGGTTATCTGTAGGTGCCAGCCTACCGCCCGTCAGGCGATGTAGACGGCCGAGCCGACCGGAACCTCGTCGTAGAGCTTCTCCACGTCGGGGATGTGCATCCGGATGCAGCCGTGCGAGGCGTTGTGCCCGATCGAGGCGTCGTCGGCCGTGCCGTGGATGCCGACGCCGTCGAAGATCCCCAGCCAGCGGGCCTTGATCGGGTTGCTGGGGTCGTCGCCGGCGATCACCTTGCCGGCGAGATCGCCCGCCCACGGGCTGTTGGGCACGTGCCAGGCGGGGTTGATCGCCTTGTTGGCGATCGTGTACTGGCCGGCGGGCGTCTCGAGGCCGACCTGGCCGACGGCGATCCCGAAGCTCTGCGTCTCCTTGAGGTTCTTGAAGAGCCGCAGCCGGTACTGGCCGCGGTTGACGACGATCACCGTGCCGTACCTGCGCCTGAGGTCGTCGGTGCTGACCTTCGGCTCGGTGTGGTGCGTGCGGGCGATGAAGGTGCGCGGCGCGCTGGTCGACGTGATCGCCTGGCCGATCTCGCGGTGCAGCGAGGCGGCCTGGATCGCGAGCCCCTCGACGCCGGGCACGGTCTTGACGCCGGCACCGGAGATCGTGACCTGCGCGTTCTTGGCCGGGCGCTCGACCGACTTGCGCACCCGGTCGATCAGGCGGATGACCGCCGCGTCGGAGTACTCGACGGTGGGCTTGAGGTCGTCGTCGAGCTTCTTGCCGGTCAGCGAGCGCCACGAGCGCGAGAAGAGGTCGCCCGAGCGGCTGCGGGTGACGGCCTCGTGGACCATCGCGCTCAGGTCGGCGCGCAGGCGTGCCTCGCGGGGGCCGAGCTTCCACGTCTTGGTGCCGTGGTGGATGACGATCGGGCGCTCGAGCGGCTCCAGGAGCTCGCGTTCGAGCCGGGCCTTGGCCTGCTCTGTGGTCAGGCCCCCGAGCGGGACGCCGGCGACCTGCACACCGGGCGCGATCTCGTCCGCCCGCGCGTGGTCATAGGCGTATAGCGCGCCCCCCAAGACGACGAGCACCGCCAGAGAGGCGGCGACAAGGATGAAGCTCTTCGTCCGCACCGATGCACGTCGGATTGTAGGAGAGTCCTCAGCCGGTCTCCCACCCCTGCAACTCGCCTATCGCGCGCAGCACGTCCGGGCGTGCGGCATGCTCGCGCTCGTGAGCGGCGAGCTCGGCCAGCGCAGCGGGCTCCAGCGACGGCAGAAGGGCGATGAGCTCCTGCGCGCCAAGATCGTCGTAGCCGGCCGCGGGCGCCGCGGCGCCGCGGCGCTCGCCGGGCGCGAGGTTGGCCGGCGCGGGCTCGGGGCTGGTGGCCGTCGGCCGGACGCTCGGGCTGCGGCGCAGGAACTCCTCGAGCTCGCGCTCGTAGCGGTAGGCCTCGGGGTTGGCGCCGCGGATCGCGGCCAGCCGGTGGTGCTCGCGCAGCTTGATGACCGCCTCGCGCGTCGTATAGCGGTAGCGGTAGCCGGTCGCCTTGAGCTTGCGGTTGTCCAGGCCGCGGCCGAAGCGCAGCTGGCCGAGGGCCTCGGGCGAGATCCGCACGCCGGCGCGGCGCACGATACCGGCGGCGAGCCCGGTCCCCCACGGCGGCAGCGCCGGGACGAGCGGCTTGCCGAGGAGGTCGGCTACCTCGCTGAGCACGAGCACGCCGTCGGCGGCGCCGTTGTAGATGCCCTCGAGGTCGTGGCGCACGGCGTGCTCCAGGCAGCCGGCGAGGTCGTCCTCGTGGATGAACTGCAGGCGCGGGTCGAAGCCGAGGATCGCCGGGATGGCGGGCAGCGCGAAGAGCTGGCTCATCGTCGTGCGCAGCCCCGGGCCCAGGCCGTTGGCGAAGCGCAGCACCGTCACGGTGACGTCCGGGTGCTTGTCGGCGAACTCGCGCACCGCCGCCTCGGCCTCGACGATGTCGCGCTCGATCGGCGTGCGCGGCGCGTGCGGGCGCGCCATCTCCTCGGTGAAGAAGGCCGGGTCGTCCTGCTCGATGCCGTAGTAGTGCGCGCTGGACTTGAACACCAGCTTGCGCACCGGGTTGCCCGCTCCCCCGCACGCCGCGAGCACGTTCATCGTGCCCATGATGTTGTTCTCGTGGGCGCGCCGCGGGCTGGTGACGATCGAGTCGACGACCAGCCGCGTGTCGACGACCGTGTCGATCTCGGCGGCCTCGACGATGCGGCGGATGAGCGAATGCGAGTCGTGCACGCGCACGTACTCCGTGCGCTGCAGCTCGACCTTCGGCGGCCCCCGATCGACCCCGATGATCGCCTCGACCGCCGGGTCGCGCTCGAGCGCCTGCGCCAGCCGCCCGCCCCAGTAGGTCGACAGCCCGGTGAGCAGGATGCGCTTGGAGGTCATCCGAACCAGACGCTGCGCCGCTCGCCCAGCATCTCGTAGAGCTCGTCCTGGATCGTCGCGCGGATGTCGTGGGCGACCGTCTGCACGAGCGCCTTGTCGTCCCACGGCGCGTCGCCCATCTGGTCGGTGCGCACCGGGCGCAGGAAGCGCAGCTTGAGCTTGGCGGGCAGGTAGCCGAGCATGCCGAGCAGGCCGAAGTGCGGGAAGGTCGGCGTGATCGGGAAGTAGAGCAGCCCGGTCAGGCGCTGCAGCGGCTTGACCTGGGCGAAGACCGGCGCGGCCTCCTCGGCGCCGACGACCGCGATCGGCACGATCGGCGCGCGGGCGCGCATCGCCGCCTCGACGAAGCCGCCGCGGCCGAAGCGGCGCAGCCGGTAGCGGTCCTTGTAGAGCTTCTCGGTGCCCTTGCGGCCCTCGGGGAAGACGAGCACGAGCTGGCCCTCGTCGAAGAGCAGGCGATGGACGTTGGCCGGATGCGCCGGCACCGCGCCGATCTTCGGCAGCAGCATGCTGAAGCCCGGATAGCCCTTGAAGAAGTGCTCGACGGTCAGGTTCAGCGGCCGCGGGTGCGAGTGCTCCTCCTTGATCGCCTTGGAGATCATGGCCGCGTCGGGCGGCAGCGCGCCGGAGTGGTTGGAGACGAGCAGCGCGCCGCCCTGCGCCGGCACGTTCTCGATCCCCTCGACCTCGCAGCGGAACCACAGCCGGTAGAAGAACTCGACCAGCGTGCGGTCGAAGAAGCCCTCGACGCGCTCCGAGCGCCCCCAGTCGTCGACCTGGCGCTCGGACTCGACGCCGGGCAGGTAGGGGCGCAGGTCGGTGCCCTGCGCCTGCTCGGCGAGCGGGGTGCCCTGGTCGTCGGTCATGCGGCGTGCGAGAGCAGCGAGCAGCGGCGCTCGAGCGCCGCCGCGAGGCCGGGCCAGTCCTGCGCGCAGACGACGTCCTCGTCCTCGCAGACCTCGCGGTTCCACGGGTGGGCGATCGTGGCGGCGACCATGCCCGCCTCGAGCGCGCGCACGAGGTTGACGGGGCTGTCGTCGATGAGGACGTCGATGTCGAGCTCGACGCAGCGAGCGATCTTGTCGTTCGAGCAGTTCAGGTCGTCGTAGGCGAGGCCGATGGCGGTCAGCCAGCGCGCGGTCGCCGGCTGGCAGCGCTCTGCGCGGTGGCTCGTGACGTGGATGAAGTGGCCCGCGGCGTGCCAGGCGTTGACCGTCTCCACAGCGTGCGGGTACGGCCGGGCGCGCGCGATCGCCTCGTCGGAGTGCGTGTCGGCGATCGCCGCGCGAAGCTGCTCCTCGCGCAGACGGCTGATCGTCCACGTGTGCTGCTGGTCGTAGGGCAGGTCGACGCCGAAGCGCCGGCGGGCGGCCGCGGCGAGCTCGTCCCAGTAGTGGTGCAGCGTGGAGTCGATGTCGATGGCGATGCGCATGGCGGGGAGGTCGATGGCGTCCGATTATCCTGGTCGGCCATGGCCGACGACCCCGCACGCCTACCCGACGCGCCGGGCGACTACGGCCCGTCGGGCCGCTCGCCGTGGCTCGACGTCGATTGGCGCACCCACCAGCGGTGGGTGACGGTCGGCGGACGGCGCGCCAACGTCATCGAGCTCGGCTCGGGGCCGCCGATCGTCTTCATCCACGGCCTGTCGGGATCGTGGCAGAACTGGCTCGAGCAGCTGCCGGTGTTCGCCAGCGAACACCGCGTCATCACCTTCGACCTGCCCGGCTTCGGCTCCTCGGAGATGCCGAGCGAGCAGATCTCGATCTCGGGCTACGCGCGCTGGGTCGATGCGCTGCTGGGTCAGCTCGGGGTCGAGTGCGGGGCCGTGGTGGGCAACTCGATGGGCGGCTTCATCGGCGCCGAGCTGGCAATCCAGTTCCCGGCCCGCGTCGAGCAGCTCGTGCTCGTCAGCGCCGCGGGGCTGACGATCGAGAACCAGATCCCCGCCCCGGTGCTCACCGCCCTGCGCACGCTCGACACGCGGCTGGCCGCCTACACCGGCTGGCTGGCCTCGCGCTCGGAGGCCCTGTCGCGACGGCCGCGCTCGCGCGAGCTGATCTTCGGCATCGTCGCCCACCGCGCCGGCAAGCTGCCCGGCCCGCTGGTGGCCGAGCAGGTCCGCGGCTCCGGCAAGCCCGGCTTCGTCCCCGCGCTCAACGCGCTGACCAGGTATCCGATCCGCGATCGCCTCGGCGAGATCGCGTGCCCGACGCTGATCGTCTGGGGCACCCACGACATGCTCGTCCCGGCCCGCGACGCCGACGAGTTCGAGCGCCTGATCCCCAACGCTCGCAAGGTCGTCTGGCCCGAGACCGGCCACGTCGCGATGCTCGAGCGCCCGGAGGCCTTCAACCGCCTGCTCGCGGCGTTCCTGGCCGAGCAGCCGGGCGAGCGCGTCGGGCCCGAGGACGCGGCGGGCGCGAGCGACGCGCCGCCGGCGCGGGACGCGGCTTAGCGCGCCGGCGGCGCGCCTCAGCACCCTCCCGGCGCGCACCGCGGCGCGCGCCCCACCCGCTCAGCGCACCGTGACGGCGCCCTCCGAGGCGCTGCCCACCAGCGCGGCGTACTTCGCCAGCACGCCCGTGCGATCGCCGTTGTGGGGCGCTTCGTAGGCGGCGACCCGGCGCGCGATCTCGTCGTCGTCGAGCGCGACGTCCATCCGGCGCGCGTCGACGTCGATGGTGATCTGGTCGCCGTCCTGGATGGCTGCGATGGGGCCGCCCCGCGCCGCCTCGGGCGCGACGTGGCCGATCATGAACCCGTGCGTGGCGCCCGAGAAGCGCCCGTCGGTCAGGAGCGCGACGTCCTCGCCCAGGCCCGCGCCGTTGATCGCCCCGGTCACGGCGAGCATCTCGCGCATCCCGGGCCCCCCGGCGGGCCCCTCGTTGCGGATCACCACGACGTCACCGGGCTGGATGCCACCGTGGGTGACCGCCTCGAATGCGGCCTCCTCGCCGTCGAAGACCCGCGCCGGACCGCTGTGATGGCGCCGCTCGTGGCCGGCGAGCTTGATGACGCAGCCGTCGGGTGCAAGGTTGCCGCGCAGGATGGCCAGCCCGCCCGTGGCCTTGAGGGGGTCGTCCAGCGGGCGCACGACGCGCTGGCCCTCGGTCTCGGTGGCGGCTCGCGCCAGCTCGCCGATGGTCTGGCCGGTGACGGTGATCGGGTCCTCGTTGAGCAGGCCGGCCTCCTGCAAGCGCTGGAGCATGACCGGCACGCCGCCGGCGCGGTAGAGGTCGACCGCCACGTACTGACCGGCCGGCTTGAGGTCGCACAGCAGCGGCGTGCGCTCGCTGACGCGGTCGAAGTCGTCGATGCTGAGCTCGACCCCCATCTCGCGCGCCACCGCGAGCAGGTGCAAAACGCCGTTCGTCGAGCCGCCCGAGCACGCGACGCCGGCGATGGCGTTCTCGAGCGACGCCTTGGTGATGATGTCGCTGGGGCGCAGCCCGCGCTTGAGGACGTCGACCGCCAGCTTGCCGACCTCGTAGGCGACCTGCGCCTTGGTAGCGTCCTGGGCCGGGACGAGGTTCTGGGCCATCGGCGAGATGCCCAGCACCTCGAAGGCCATCGCCATCGTGTTCGCCGTGAACTGGCCGCCGCACGCGCCGGCGCCGGGGCTCGCCACCGACTCGAGCTCGGCGAAGTCCTCGTCGGTCATGCGGCCGGTGGCGTGCGCGCCGATCGCCTCGTAGACGTCGCCGATCGTCACGTCGTGACCGTGGAAGTGGCCGGGCGGGATCGAGCCGCCGTAGAGCATCACGCTCGGGACGTCGAGCCGGCACAGCGCCATCACCGTGCCGGGGATCGTCTTGTCGCAGCCGCTCAGCGCGACGACGGCGTCGAAGAAGTGCCCGCGCGCCACGAGCTCGATCGAGTCGGCGATGACCTCGCGCGAGACGAGCGACGTCTTCATGCCGGTCGTCCCCATCGTGATCCCGTCGGAGATCGCGACCGTGTTGAGCTCCATCGGCGTCCCGCCGGCGTCGCGGATGCCCTCCTTGACCTTCGCCGCCAGCGCGCGCAGGTGGAAGTTGCACGGCATCGTCTCGATCCACGTGGAGGCGACGCCGATGATCGGCTTGGAAAGCGCCTCGTCGTCGTAGCCGATGCCCTTGAGCTGCGCGCGTGCCCCCGCGCGGGCGGGACCCTCGAGGAGCAGGCGGGAGCGGTGCTTGAGGTCGAAGCCGTTCGTCGTCACGAACGAGACACTACCGTCCGCGCGCGGGCGCTCCGGGGCGCCGCGAGCGCGCCGCTCGCGGCCTCTACTACGGCGCGGCGACCTCGCCCGGCGAGCGCGGCGTGCGGCGCAGGCGCTCGCTCTCCCACTGGCCGAGCCGCCAGAGGTCGCGGCGCACCTGCTTGGGATCGACCTGGCGGCCGGGCAGGTGCATGTTGGCCGTGGCGATGAGGCGCCGCTCGTCGCCGGTCAGGGCCATCCACTTGGCGAGCACGTCGTCGGAGTCCGGCAGCCGGGCGCTGCCGTAGGGGCGCGTCTCGTCGGGGAACTCCACGCAGTACTCGTTGAGCAGCTCGCGGGTCTGGGGCAGGTAGGCGACGATCGGCTTGTGCGGGTAGACGAGGTAGGCGTACGGCGCGCCCGCGCGCGGATCCTCGCCGATGCGCCCGCGCCTGGGCGCGCGTGCCATCGCGCCCCACACGCGGACGAAGCCGAGGTCGCGGTACATCGCCCACTCCTCTTCGTTCACGCACGACTTCAGGAGCTGGCGGGCGCGCTGCTCGGCTCGGCGCTCGCGGCCCGGGTCATAGCTGGCGCCGGGGATGATCGCCCGCCGCGCCCGGTAGCGCTCGAGGCTCTCCTTGAGCGTCGGTAGGACGAGGTCCCACAGCAGGGCCACGATGACGACTCCGATGGCGATCGTGGCGAGCAGCATCGTGTCGACCGTACCGGCCGGGGCCGGATCAGGTGCCCCCTGCGGCCCGTGGGAAGAAGATGACGCGCTCGGCGTCGCGCGGGATGTCGTCGAACGCCTTGACCATGCGTGCCTCGCGCCGCCCAGCAGACGTCCGCTCGGGGACGGCGGCCCACATGCCCTGATCGAGCTGGCGGCGGAACTCGCGAACGAGCAGCTCCTCCTCCTCGGCCACCGCGACATCCCCTTCGGCGATGAGCACCTCACCGTGACCGGGCTTCATGCGAAGGAACCTCATGGTGTCGGGCGATTATGACAAAGCCCAAGCATCCAGCGGGCAGCGCCGTCGCTGGGCACCTGGCCGGCCGCCTTTGGCGGGCTCGGCGCGCGCGGTCAGCCGCGGCCGGCCAGTCCGAGGACGTCGACCGGCCCCGCCCCGGCGCCGATGTCGCGCAGGCCGTCGCGCACGGCCTCCGAGGCGACGCGCTTGGCCTCGCGCGCCGCGGCCTCCAGATCGTCGCCGAGCGCGAGGCGGGCAGCGAGCGTCGCCGAGTGGGTGCAGCCCGAGCCGTGCGCGGCGCCGTCGGGGTACCGCGGGCCGGCGATCTCGATCACCCGCTCCCCGTCGAACACGATGTCGACGGCCTCTTCGCGATGGCCCCCGGTCACGACCACGGCGCGCGGTCCGAGCGCGTGCACCGCGCGCGCGAGCTCGGCGTCCTTCAGCGAGTCGTCGCCGGCGAGCACCCGCGCCTCGGGCACGTTGGGCGTGACGACGGTCGCGCGCGCGACGACGAGGTGCACCAGCGCGGCCTGCGCGTCCTCGTCGAGCAGCCGCGAGCCGGACTCGGCGACCATGACCGGGTCGACCACGATCGGCGTGCCCGCCGGCAGCAGGTCGAACGCCTCCCCCACCGCCTCCGCGGTGGCGACGCTGCCCAGCATCCCGACCTTGACCGCGTCGACGCCGATGTCCTGCACGACGGCGCGGACCTGCTCGATGACCATCGCCGGCGACACCGCCTCCACCGCGGTCACGGCCACCGTGTTCTGCGCGGTGATCGCGGTGATCGCCGTCGTCCCGTGAACGCCGGCGCGCGCGAAGGCCTTGAGGTCGGCCTGGATCCCGGCGCCGCCGCCGGAATCCGAGCCGGCGATGGACAGGCAGACCGGTATGCGACCACGGTCGGGCACGGACGGCGAAGGATAGGAGGGGCCGGCGCTACGGCCGCGTTCTGCGGCTGCGGTGCTTGTCCGGCTCGAGCCAGCCGAAGTACACCGGCGCGAAGATGCGGGTGCAGATCACGCCGAGCGCCGCCGGCGCGAGGAGTTGCAGCCACGGGTTCCAGGTCCCGAGCCCTGCGAGGACCAGGGCCGCGCATCCGACGACCATCGCGATCGCCAGCAGGACGAGGTGGTCGCGCACACCGCTCATGGTACGCCGATGGTCAGGTGGAGCAAGACGACCGCTATGCCGCTCATCAGTCCGAACGTCGCCCAGCGCGTGGTGATGAGCCACCTCTGGTCCGGGTCACCCTTTCGCCGAAACATCCGCGCGGCTGCGACGGCGCCGAAGGCGCCGAAGAGTGCTGTGAACTGCAGCACGAAGCCCACCTCGGGGATAGGTCCAAGCGCAAGCGAGGCGCCAGGCCATCCGCCCTCCGCATTGAGTGCGCCGGTCATTGGGGGATGACGACATAACGCCCGCCCGCAACGCGGCGCAGGTGGCCGAGGAGCTCGAGCTCCGTCAGCGCCGCGAGCGTCGGCGCGACGTCCGCACGCGCGCACGTCAGGGCGGCGAGGGTGTCGCGGCCGTCGGCCACGGCGCGCAGCAGGTCGCGCAGGCGTGGCTCGACGTGAAGCATCGGCGCTTCGCGCCTGTCGACGCCGACCGCCGCGTCGAGCGCGTCGCGGGCGTCGCGGATGAGGGTGGCGCCGTCGCGCAGCAGCGCGTTCGTGCCCGCGGCACGCCACGCGGTGACGGGACCCGGTACCGCGCCGACCTCACGGCCGAGGTCGGTGGCGAACTCGGCCGTGATCAGCGAGCCCGAGCGCCGGGCCGCCTCGACCACGATCGTCATGTGCCCCAGCGCGGCGATGATGCGGTTGCGTGCGGGAAAGCACCAGCGCAGCGCGACGAAGCCCGGCGGCAGCTCGCCGATGACGCACCCGCGCTCGCCCATCAGGCGGTGCAGCCGCGCCTTGCTGGGCGGATACGGGACGTCCGCGCCGCCCGCGAGCACCGCCACCGTGCGAGCGCCCGCCTCCAGCGCGCCCGCGTGCGCGGCGCTGTCGACCCCGAGCGCCATGCCGCTGACCACCGTCACGCCGGCCGCGGCGAGGCCGCGCCCCAGCCCGCGCGCGACCTCGAGCCCGTCCGGCGAGGCACGCCGCGTCCCGACAACGGCCACCGCCCGCGGGCCCTGCTCCAGGTCGCCGCCCGCGAGCTCGGTCAACCGTTGCGCTCCTCCCAGCACGAAGAGGACGGCAGGGGCGTCGTCGAGGTCGCGCAGGCGCGCCGGGTAGGCGGGATCGTGGCGGCAGACAGCTTCGAGGCCCGCGTGACCGACCGCCTCGCGCAGGTCATCGACGTCGAGCCGCTCGAGCTCGCCGGCGATCGCGCTCGCACGCGCGCCGCCGAGACCGGCGATGAGCTTCTCCTCGGGCAGCGCGAGGATCTCGCGAAGGCGGCGCTTCTCGTGGCGGGCGATCTCGATCGCCCCGGCCAGCCGGGCGATGAGCCATGTGCGCGCGAGGCACCCCGCGCAGGCTTCGCCGCTCATGCGACCGCTCCGAGCGCGGCGCCGGCCTCGTGGCGGTAGCCGAGCGCCGCGACGACGTGCTCGCGCAGTACGTCGTCGCTGCCCGCGAGGTCGGCGATCGTCCGCGCCACGCGCAGCGTGCGATCGCGCCCGCGGGCGCTCAGGTCGCCGCGCCGGTACGCGTCGAGCAGCGGGCGTTCGGCATCGCCGGCGAGCCGCACGTTGCGGTGCAGCAGCCGGGCGTCCATCTGGGAGTTGCACAGCGCGCCGGTCCCGTCGAGCCGATCGGCCTGGCGCTCGCGGGCGTCGCGGACGCGGGCGCGCTCGACCTCAGAGGAGGCCGTCGCGTCTGCGGCCAGGCGCTCTGCCGCCGGGCGTTGCACGTGGACCAGCAGATCGATCCGATCCAGGAGTGGCCCGCTCAGGCGCCGCGAGTGACGAGCGAGATCCGACTCGGTGCAGCGGCAGCGCCGCGAGGGGGCGTGGCCGCACGGACAGGGGTTCGTCGCAGCAACGAGCATGAAGCGTGCGGGGAAGATCGCCGTGCGCTGACCGCGAACGATCGCGACCCGGCCGTCCTCGAGCGGCTGGCGCAGCGCCTCGAGCGCCGGACGCGGGAACTCGGCCAGCTCGTCGAGGAACAGCACCCCGTTGTGGGCGAGGCTCGCCTCACCGGGCACAGGCACCGTGCCGCCCCCGACGAGCCCGGAGGCCGAGATCAGGTGATGCGGCGCTCGGAACGGGCGCTCGGCGACCAGGCCGACGCCGTGGTGCACGCCGGCCACGCTGTGGATCCTCGTCACCTCGAGCGCCTCGGCACGCGACAGCGGCGGGAGAATCGTGGGCAGGCGTCGGGCGAGCATCGTCTTCCCCACCCCGGGTGGGCCCGACAGCAGCAGGTTGTGGCCGCCGGCGGCGGCGATGGTCAGCGCCTCGACGACCGTCGTATGGCCACGGACGTCGGCGAGGTCGAGCAGCGCCGCGGGCAGCGCGACGGCGACGTCGTCGGGCGCGGGCGGCGGCGGGCGCTCACCCCCGCGCAGGATCTCGGCGACCTGCGCCAGGTTGGCCGCCCCGAGCACCTCGAGGCCCTCCACGAGCATGGCCTCGAGCACGCGCTCGCGCGGGACGATGAGCCCCGCGAGACCGGCGCGTGCGGTGCCCTCGGCGACGGCGAGGGCGCCGCGGCAGGGACGGATCTCACCGCCGAGCCCGAGCTCGCCGAAGACCGCGAGGCGCTCGAACGCGCCAGCCGGGAGCTGGCCTCCGGCGGCGAGGATCGCGCACGCGATGCCCAGGTCGAACCCCGGGCCCGACTTGCGCAGCGAAGCGGGCGCGAGGTTGACGGTCACGCGCTTGAGCGGAAACTCGAAGCCGGAGTTCAGGATCGCGCCGCGCACGCGCTCGCGCGCCTCGCGCACGGCCCGATCGGCCAGGCCCACGAGCGTGAAGTTGGGCAGGCCGGCGCGCACGTCGACCTCCACGGTGACGCGCCGCGGCTCGAGTCCGTCGATCGTGAAGGTCGTGACGCGGGCGAGCATGTCGGCCACGCTAGGCCGCGTCGCGTGACGGTTGAACCGCGCGATTGCAACAACTTCGCGCAGCGGCACGCGCGGCTTTGCCCACGCCGCACGCCACTTTGCGCACGCCAGGGGCACTCCGGCATTGCTGCGCAGCGGCTGCGCACATTTGTCACAGACGGCGTGTCACACGTCACACCGATCGCCGTAGCGTCGCCCGGCGTGCCCACCCATCTGCGACAGCACCTCGGACGCCTCGGCGAGGACCTCGCGCTCGCGCACCTCGAGCGCCTGGGGTACACGCTCGTCGCGCGCAACCACCGAACGCGCTACGGCGAGATCGACCTCGTGGTCTTCGACGGGACCACGCTCGTCTTCGTGGAGGTCAAGACACGGCGCGCGAACAGCGCCGGCCGCGGGCCGTGGGAGGCCCTGCACGAGCGCAAGTGCCGGCAGGTGCGCCGGATGGCCGCGGCGTTCCTGCTCGAGGTCGCCGCCCGCCCGCACTCGCCCGACCTGCGCTTCGACGCGATCGGCGTGCTCATCGACGGCCGGGGCCAGCTCGTCCGCCTGGATCACCTGGAGGCGGCGTTCTGATGGTGGCGGTGTGCTCCCGGATCCTGCGGCTACCCGCCGATGGCGAAGGTGCTCGGCGCGTTGCGGTTGAGCGGCAGGGTCGTGCGCCGGCCACCGAAGTGCGGCAGCAGGTGCGTCCCCCATGAGCTCGTCGGCGGCGCCTCGTGCTCGGTCGGCAGTGCCGGGTGGTCGATCAGGTGTCCGCGCACGTCGTCGGGCAGGTCGCGCCACGACGGCGTGAAGGTCACGAGGAGCGCGTCGCGGCGTGCCGGGCTTGCGTTGGCGTGCGTGCCGTGCAGGAGGCGGTAGTCGAGCACGGCGGCGTCGCCGGCGCGCAGCGCGAGCGTCGCCTGCTCGGGCAGATCCGCGAGCGCGGGGTGCGTTGGGTCGAGGCCTTCCGCGTCGCTGCCGTGAGCCTCGGGCAGGACCGCGTGGATCGGGGCGCTTCGGCGGTGCGAGCCGGGCAGGACCCGCAACGCCCCGTTCGCGCGGTCCGTGTCGCTGAGGTAGAGCAGCAGCGCGACCTGCGGCGGCGCGGCGCCGAAGCTGACGGCGTGATCCCAGCACCACCAGTCCTGATGCCACCACAGCGCCGGCGTGCGCGCCTCCTTGATCGAGACATAGCCGGAGATCCAGCGCAGATCGGTCGCCGAGGTCGCCGTGCGGATCCGTGCCACGCGCGCGGGGTCGCTGAGCAGCAGCTCGACGATCGGGTGCTCCCAGCGCAGCGGCAGCAGCGTGTTGTGCGGGCGCTCGCACGCACCGTCGTGCGACGCGCCGGCAAGCCCGGCGACGGCCGCGCGCAGCACGTCCAGCTCCTGAGCCGAGGCGAACGCGCGCAGTGCCACGAAGCCGTCGATGGCGAGGCTGCGATCGGTTGTCATCGCGCGCCCGGAGCCGGCGCTCTAGAGCGCGAGCTGCTGGTACGCGGTGCTCTGGAACGACAGCCGGTGCAACGGCGAGACGCCCTTGCGCTGGATCGCATCGCGGTGCTCGGGCGTGGAGTAGCCGACGTGTGAGCGGAACTCCCAGCCCGGGTGCAGCTCGTCGGCACGGTGCATGAAGCGGTCGCGCGTGACCTTCGCGACGATCGACGCCGCGGCGATGGCGGCGCTCGTCGCGTCGCCGTCCACGATCGGCCGCTGCTCGTAGCCGAACTCGGGGACCGCGAAGCCGTCGACGAGGCACAGGCAGTTCGGGCGAGCCACGCCCGCGAGCGCATCGCGCAGCGCCGCGAGGTTGGTGTTGTGCAGCCCGCGGCCGTCGATGCCGCGCACGCAGCGCGAGACCACGTTGACCCGCACCGCGGTGCGCAGGACGACCGGGAAGAGCTCGTCGCGCGCCTCGGGGTCGTGCTGCTTGGAGTCGTTCAGCGCGGTCAAGCCGCGCACCTCGCGGACCCCGAGGGCATCGACGTCGAACAGCACGGCGGCGGCCACCAGCGGACCGGCCAGGCATCCGCGCCCGGCTTCGTCGGCGCCTGCGATCCACCGCACGCCGAGCCCACGATCGAACTGGAAGAGGCGCCGGCCGGTGTGGCGCTTGCTGCGCCGCCTGCGCCGCGCCGCGGCCGCGTTCTGGGCACGCGGCGGGATCACGTCGGGGCCCGGGACGGCGGCTGCTGGCACCACGGGCTCGGCGGCGGCATCTGTCACGACGGCCATCACCGTAACGGGCGCTCCGGCGGATCGGGGCAGGTTGCCGCTCGTCGGCCCGGACGAGCCGTCAGGAGGACGCGGGCCGGTACCGCGCTAGAGCAGGCCCACGCGCTTGGGCGGCCAGTACGTCGCGAACGCCTCGCCGATGATCCATCCGCGCGGGACCGGGCCCCAGAAGCGACTGTCGTCGGACTCCCCACGGTTGTCGCCCATCATGAACCAGTGGTTGGCGGGAATGGTGATCGGGGTTGTGAAGTTGCAGCCGCGCCCCTGGTCGCCTTCACACGTCCCGTTGATGTACCCGTCCTTCTCGCGCTTGCCGTTGCGATAGACGTGGCCGCCCTTGACGTAGAGCGTGTCCCCCGGTCCGGCGACGACGCGCTTGATGAAGTTGACGTCGGCGCGTTGCCGGGTCGGCCGGTCGCACGCCTGGCCGCGCTTGCGGGAGCTCGCGCCGCAGGTGTCGGTGTCCGAGCCCTTCGGCGGGTGGAAGACGATGACGTCACCGACCTTGGGGTCGGCGAAGCGGTTGCCGATGCGGTTGACGAGCACGCGCTGGCCGACGTCGAGCGTCGGGACCATCGACTCGCTGGGGATCCGGTACGGCTTGACGAGGAAGGCCTGGATGCCGAGGGCGAGGCCCAGGGCCACCGCGACGATGACGACCAGCTCGAGGAGCGATCCTCCGGTCGACTTCTGCTTGGTCCCCACTTACGCCTTGTCGTCGGCCGCGGCCTGGGGATCCGCGGCCCGCTGGGCGCCGTCGGAGTCCGCGTCCGCCGGAGCGTCCGCCTCGTCGGCGTCGGCCGGCTCGTCGGACTCGGCCTCGGCCGGCTCGGCCTCGGCGGCGGGCTCGGGCGCGGCGTCGGCGTCGGCCTCGGCGGCGGGCTCCGGCTCGGGCTCGGCCTCGGCGGCGGGCTCCGGCTCAGGGCTCGGCCTCAGCGGCGGGCTCGGCCTCAGCGGCGGCCTCAGCGGCGGGCGCAGCCTCCGCCTCGCCAGTGGTCTCCGCCTCGACCGCCTCGACCTCCGCGGCGGTGTCGGCGGCGCCGCCGGCGTCGACGACCTCCTCGGCGGTGACGCCCTCGGCGTCGACGGCCTCGGTCGAAGCGGCCGCCTCGGCCTCGAGGGCGGCGACGGGATCGTGGAGCAGGCCGGGCTGGACCGACTCCTCCGGGCCCGTGTAGCGGCGCTCGCGGACGCGGGCGCGCTTGCCGACGCGCTCGCGCAGGTAGTAGAGCTTGGCGCGGCGCACGTCGCCGCGGGCGGCGACGTCGATCTTCTCGATCTTCGGCGAGTGCAGCGGGAACGTTCGCTCGACGCCGACGCCGAAAGACTGCTTGCGCACGGTGAACGTCTCGCGTACGCCGTGGCCCTGGCGCTTGATGACGACACCCTCGAAGACCTGGGTCCGGCGGCGCGTTCCCTCGATGACCTGGAAGTGGACCCGGACGCGGTCGCCGGCGGCGAACTGCGGGACGCGCCGCAGTTGCGCGCGCTCGAGGCTGTCGATCACGGTGCTCATGACAAAGAGAAGGCGCGGGAGGACGAAGGTAAGCGGTCCCGCGCGAGGCGCTCATGGTAGCGAAGAACCACCCGCCGCCGCCCCACGCTCGCGGCTGCGCGCGCGGCGCCACTGGCGGATCTCCTCGTGGTGGCCGGAGAGCAGGACCTCGGGCACCTTCCAGCCCCGGTACTCGGCCGGGCGCGTGTAGTGCGGGTACTCCGGATCGCCGCCGAGCGCGGCGCTGAAGGACTCCTCGAGCGCCGAGTCCGCGTGGCCGAGCGAGCCGGGCAGCTTGCGCAGGACCGCGTCCATGACGACCATCGCCGCCAGCTCGCCGCCCGAGAGCACGTACCGGCCGACGGACACCGCATCGGACGCGAAGTGCTGCACGATGCGCTCGTCGAAGCCCTCGTAGCGACCGCACAGCAGCGTGATCGCCGGCTCGGCGGCGAGCTCCTCGACGAAGCGGTCGTCGAGGATCCGCCCGCCGGGCGTGAGGGCGAGCACGCGTCGTTGATGGCGCAGGTCGACCGGATCGACCCCGTAGAAGCTGCGCATCGCGGCGTCCACCACGTCGACGCGCAGCACCATGCCGGCGCCGCCGCCGAAGGGCGTGTCGTCGACCTGTCCGCCGCTCAGCGGCGTGTGCTCGCGCGGGTTGAGCGTGCGCAGCTCGTGGCCGTGGGCGAGCGCGTTGCCGACATGGCGCTGGCCGCGGAACCACTCGAACCACTCGGGGAAGAGCGTGACGACGTCGAGCTGCATCAGCGGCGCGAGGACGGGGTCGGCGCGGGCGCGGACTCGCCCAGGAACTCGAGGTCGACGTCGACGACGCGCGCGCCGACGTCGACGGAGCGCACGGCGTCGCGGACGAGCGGGACGAGCAGCTCGCCGCCGTCGGCGCGCAGCACCTCGAGCGCCTCGCACGACGGCAGCGCGATCAGCCGGCGCACCTCGCCGACCGCGGCGGCGCCGTCGACGACGCGGCAGCCCTGGAGGTCCTCGGCGTACCACTCGTCCTCCTCGAGCGGCGGCGCGGCGGTGCGGTGGACGAGCAGGTCGCGACCGCGCAGGAGCTCGGCCGCGGCGCGCCCGTCGTGCCCGGCCAGGCGCAGGATCGGGCGCTCGTCGGTGCCGGCCCGCCGGACGATCTCGGCCTCGTCGTCGTCGATGCGCACGACCGTGCCGAGGGCCAGCAGCGCCCCGCGCGGGCGCGTGACGTGGAACGAGCCGTCGAGGCCGTGTGGCCGGCCGACCCGGCCGGCGGCGAGCCACTCGACGACGGGCCGCGCCACTAGTCGACGATGTCGACGAGCACGCGGCGGTTCTCCTTCACCGCCGCGGCCTTCACGATGGTCCGCAGGGCGTTGGCCGTGCGTCCGCCGCGGCCGATGATCTTGCCGTAGTCGTCCTCGGCTACCGCGAGCTCGAGGACGATGGTGCCGTCGTCCTCCTCGAACTGCTCGACCGAGACCTGGTCGGGATGGTCGACCAGCTTGCGGGCCAACGATTCGAGGAGGTCACGCATGTCCGCGCGCCTACCGCGCGGCGGCGTCGATGCCCTGGGTCTTCAGCAGCTTGCGAACCGTGTCGGTGGGCTGTGCGCCCTTGGCAAGCCAGGCGCGGACCTTCTCCTCGTCGATCTTGATCGTCGAGGGCGAGGTCTGCGGGTTGTACTGGCCGACGGTCTCGATGAAGCGACCGTCTCGAGGCGAGCGCTGATCGGCGACGACGACCCGCCAGATCGGGTCCTTCTTGCCGCCCACGCGCGTGAGCCTGAGTCGTACTGCCAACGTGGAGTTCCTCTCGAAGTGCTTGGAAAAGCCGACCGGAGAGGGTAGCGGGCGGGCGCGTGGCGCGCTCGGACGGGCGCCTACCGGCCCTGGCGCATGAGCGCGCCCAGGTCGGGCATCTTGCCGCGCCCGAGCTGGCGCATGAGCTTGCGCATCTGGTCGAACTGCTTGACGAGCGCGTTGACGGCCTGCACGGTGGTGCCCGAGCCCTTGGCGATGCGCAGGCGGCGCGAGCCCTTGATGAGCTCCGGGCGGCGGCGCTCCTCGGGCGTCATCGAGAGGATGATCGCCTCGACGCGGTCGAGCTCGCGCTCGTCGACCTTCATGTTCGACAGCTGGTGGCCGGCGAGACCGGGCATCATGCCGAGGATCGACTGCAGGGGGCCCATGCGGCGGATCGTCTTGAGCTGCTTGAGGAAGTCCTCGAGGGTGAACTCGTTCTTGCGCAGCTTGCGCTCGAGCTCCTTGGCCTCGTCCTCCTCGAACTGCGCCTCGGCCTTCTCGATGAGCGACATGACGTCGCCCATGCCGAGGATCCGCTGGGCCATCCGGTCCGGGTGGAAGCGCTCGAACGCGTCGAGCTTCTCGCCCACCGAGGCGAACAGGATCGGCTTGCCGGTGACCGCCTTGACGCTGAGCGCCGCGCCGCCGCGGGCGTCGCCGTCGAGCTTGCTCATGAGGACGCCGTCGAACTGCACGGCGGCCGCGAACTGCTCGGCGACGTTGACCGCGTCCTGGCCGGTCATCGCATCCACGACGAGCAGGATCGAGTGCGGCTTGACCGCGGCGCGGATGCGGACCAGCTCGTCCATCAGCTCCTGGTCGACGTGCAGGCGCCCGGACGTGTCGACGACGAGGACGTCCTTGCCCTCGGTCTTGGCGCGATCCAGGGCCCAGCGGGCGATGTCGACGGGATCGCGGTCGGTGCCCTGCTCGTAGACGTCGGCCCCGACCTGCGAGCCGACCTTGACGAGCTGGTCGACCGCGGCCGGGCGGTAGACGTCGCACGCGGCGAGCGCCACGGACGAGCCGTGCTCGGCCTTCAGCCAGCGCGCGAGCTTGGCGGCGGCGGTCGTCTTGCCCGAGCCCTGCAGCCCGGCCATCAGGATCACGGTCGGCGGGCGCGGCGAGAACGTCACGCCCATCGAGGCACCGCCCATCAGCGCGGCGAGCTCCTCGTGGACGATCTTGACGACCTGCTGGCCGGGGTTGAGCGTGCCGAGCACGTCGGCGCCGAGGCAGCGCTCCTTCACCGTCGCCGTGAACGACTTGACGACCTTGAAGTTGACGTCGGCCTCGAGCAGCGCGAGGCGGATCTCGCGCATCGCCTTGTCGATGTCGGCCTCGGTCAGGGTGCCGTGGCCGCGGACGTCGGCGAGCGTGGCCTGCAGCTTCTCGGAAAGGGCGTCGAACACGGACGGTCCAGTCTAGAGCGGCCGCGGCCGCCGCTCGCGGGGCGGCCGCGGCCGCCGCTCGCCGCCGCGGGGCGCCCCGCCTAGCGAAGGCGGACCAGCGTCACGCCGTCGCGCACGCTGAGGATCAGGCTCTCGGTGCGCGCGTCGGCGTGCACGTGGTCGTTGAAGGTGGCCATCGCGCGGTCGCCGTCGTCGACGGGATCGGCGACGTCGCCGCCGCGCAGCGTGTTGTCGATGGCGATCACGCCGCGCGGCGAGAGCTTCGGGACGACCGCGTCGTAGTACGCCGGATAGCCCGTCTTGTCGGCGTCGATGAAGACGAAGTCGAAGGGCCCGTCGAGGCCGGCGACCGTGTCGAGGGCCGGGCCGACGCGCAGGTCGATGCGATCCGCCCACGGCGACCGATCGAAGTACGACTGCGCGAACTGTGCGCGCTCGGGCGAGAGCTCGCACGTCACGATCCGCCCGTCCGGCGGCAGCCCACCCGCCATCGCGAGGGCCGAGTAGCCGCTGAACGTGCCGATCTCGAGCACGAGCCGCGGGGCGGCCGTCGCGACGAGGAAGCGCAGCAGCCGGCCGAGCACCGGCCCGGCGATCATCTGCGGCGAGGACAGCGACGCGTAGGTCGCCTCGTAGTTCTCCTGCAGGAGCGGCTCGAGCGGCGTCGCGTGCGCGTCGAGGTAGTCGTCGAGCATGTCAGGCGGTGCGCCCGGGCACCGCGACGCCCGACTCGTAGGCCAGCACGACCGCCTGCACGCGGTCGCGCAGGCCGAGCTTCATGAGCACCCGCGCGACGTGGGTCTTGACCGTCGTCTCGGAGACGACGAGCTCCTCGGCGATCTCGGCGTTGGACAGGCCGCGCGCGATGCACTTGAACACCTCGAGCTCGCGCGCGGTGAGCTCGTCGAGCCCCCGGGGAGGCTCGGCCGGCGCCGGCGCGGCGCTCGCGAACTCCTGGATCAGGCGCTTGGTGATCGAGGGCGCGAGCAGCGCCTCGCCCTCGGCCACGACGCGGATGCCGGCGACGAGCTGCTCGGGCGGGACGTCCTTGAGCAGGAAGCCGCTGGCGCCCGCGCGCAGCGCCTCGTAGACGTACTCGTTGAGGTCGAACGTGGTCAGCATGAGCACGCGCACCGGCCGATCGCCCGCGCCGGCGATGATCCGGCGCGTGGCCTCGATGCCGTCGAGCTCGGGCATGCGGATGTCCATGAGCACGACGTCGGGATCGAGGCGGCCGGCCATGGCGACGGCCTGGCCGCCGTCGGAGGCCTCGCCGACGACGTCGAGGTCGTCCTCGGCGTCGAGGATCATCTTGAAGCCGGCGCGCACGAGCGCCTGGTCGTCTGCGATGAGGATGCGCGTCATCTGCGAGGTGCCTCCGTGTCCACTGGAATCCTTGCGCGTACCTCGAAGCCGCCGCCAGGTCGGCGTCCGGTGACCAGCTCGCCGCCGAAGACGCGGACGCGCTCGCGCATGCCGACAAGTCCGTGCCCGCCGCCCGCGGCACGATCGACGTCGCGGTCGAGGATGCGCCGGGCGCCGCCGGCGTGGACCATCATCACGCTCACGGAGTGCGCCACGATGTCATGCATCTCGCGCGCGATGCGGCGCCGCTCCTCGGCCACCGCCGCGCGCGCGTCGGCCTCGCGCGCCTCCTCGGCGTGCAGCGCGGCCTCGTCCAGCTCCTCGGTGAGCCGCGTGCGCGTGCGCACCGTGCGCCCGGCGAGCCACGCCGCGGCGACGCGGTCGACGCGCTCGCGCGGGAGCGAGCGGATCACGCGACGCTCCCGAGCGGCAGGCGCGCGCGGACGCCGTGGCCGCCGCCGCGCCGCAGGCCCGCGTGCAGCTCGCCGCCGTACAGCGACGCGCGCTCGCGCACGCCGGGCAGCGGCCGCACGACCCGGTTGCCGTCGTCGCGGACCTCGACGACGACGTGATCGGCGCCGTAGCGCACGCGCACGTCCGCGCGGCCGGCGCCGGCGCCGTCGGCCGCCGATCCGAGCGCGAGCTGCGCGACGCGGTAGGCCGTCAGGTCCACGCCCGCCGGCAGCGGGCGAACCGTGCCGTCGATGCGCAGGTGCACCTCCAGGCCGGCCAGCCGCGCGCAACGCACGAGGCTCGCGACGTGCGCGAGGCTCGGCTGCGGCGCCATCGCGATCTCCTCGTCCTCGCGGCGCAGGACGCCGAGCAGGCGCCGGATCTCGGTCAGCGCCTCACGCCCGGTGCCCTCGACGGCCTCGAAGACCGCCCGCGCCTGCGTCGGGTCGGCCTCGGCGCGCCGGCGCGCCGCGCCGGCCTGGACGACCATGGCGCTGAGCGCGTGGGCGACGACGTCGTGCAGCTCGGCGGCGATGCGCTCGCGCTCCTGGGCGACCGCGTCGTCGGCGACGCGCGTGCGCTGGGCGCGCAGCGCGTCCGCCCGAGCGTGCAGCAGGCGGTTGAGCTCGCCGCGGTTGCGCACGACGTGCCCGGCCAGCAACGGCGCCAGCCACAGCACGACGACGCTCGTGATCGTGCTGGCCGCGGTGTCGTCGTAGGGGTCGACGGCCATCGCCACCGCCAGCAGCAGCGGCACCGCCAGCGCTGCCACCACGAGGCGGGCGCCGCTCACGTTGGCGCCGGCCGAGTAGACGCCGAACACGAGCGCGAAGAGCTGCGGCACGGCGGCGTCCTCCATCCGCGCGCCGAGCGTCTGCAGCCAGATGTACGCGCCGAGGTTCAGCGCGAGGCCGACGAGCGGAGCGCGGCGGCGCAGCGCCAGCCCTGCGCCCTGAAGCACGGTGACGGCGATGCCCGCGGCCAGCCGCTGCGAGCCTGCGTAGAAGGCGACCGCGATCAGCCCGGCGGCCGTCCAGGCCAGCGCGAGGAGCGCGTCAACGCGGTCGCGCTGCAATCCCCGCACGCGCGCGGGGAGATAGGTCGAAGCCCCCACGGGCGAGAGCGTAACCGCGCGACGGGCCGCGATCGTCGTCCTGACGCACGATCCGCCCGTCGTCCCTGAGGATGAAGCGCCGCTCACCGGCCCTCGCCGACCGGGATGCGCGCGCGGACCTCGAAGCCGCCGTCCGCGCGGCGTCCGGTGTGGACCTCGCCGCCGAAGACGCGCACGCGCTCGCGCATGCCGACCAGGCCGTGGCCGCTCCCGCCGACGGTGCTCGCCGCGCCGCCGGCCCCGCCGCGATCGCGGACGTGGAGCGCGACGTGGTCGGTGGCGTAGAGCACGCGGACGTCCGTCGGCGCGCCGCCGGCGTACTTGATCGCGTTGGTGATCGCCTCCTGCAGCACCCGGTAGGCGGCGAGCTCGATCCCGGCCGGCAGCGTGCGGCGCTCGCCCTCGATGGCCAGCTCGACCGGCAGCCCGGCCGCCCGCGCGCGCTCGACGAGGCCGTCGAGCGCTTCAAGCGTCGGCGCCGGGCCGTGATCGACCTGCAGGACGCCGAGCAGCCGCTGCAGCTCGACGAGCGCCTCGCGCCCCGTGGCGGCGATGAGCCGTGCGGCCGCCTGCGCGCGCGCCGGGTCGCGCTCGAGGATCCGCCGCGCGCCGCCGGCCTGCACGACCATGACGCTGACCGAGTGCGCGACGACGTCGTGCATCTCGCGCGCGATGCGCCGGCGCTCCTCGGCCACCGCGCGCTCGGCCTCGGCGGCCCGGCGCTCCCTGGCGCGCGCGGCGGCCTCGTGCAGCTCGCCGGCCAGACGGGCGCGGCTGCGGGACGTGCGGCCGGCCAGGCAGAAGGCGGCGATGAGGATGGATGGGAAGACGACCTCACTGGCAGTCAGCGGCCCGCTGATCGCGCTGGTGGCGACGACGCCGACGATCATCAGCGCCACGCCGGCGGCCGGGCGACGCCCGTCCTCGTGCGCGCCGAGGCCGAAGGAGAGCGGCAGCAGCGTGAACCAGATCGACGGCTGGTCCGCCGCCGAGGTCAGCCACTCTGCCAGCACCGCGACGGCCAGCAGGCACGCCGTCGCGCGCAGCGGTGAGGTCCGCCACCACGCCAGCGGGAGCGCGATGCCGATGGCGCAGACGACGTTGAGCCAGACCGGGCCGCGCAGGTCGTTCGCGATGGCGATCTCGACGATGCCCGTCGCCAGCGCGAGCCCGGTCAGGATCCAGTCGAGCCGGCTGGGCCGGTTCACGCCGCGCTCCCGAGCGGCAGGCGCGCGCGCAGGACATGGCCGCCGGCGCGCGGGCTCGTCGCGCGCAGCTCGCCGCCGTACAGCGCGACGCGCTCCTCGATGCCCATCGGCGCGGACCGCGAGGCGCCGTCGTCGACGACCTCGAGGTCGACCGCCTCCTCGCCGTAGCGCACGGTCACGCTGGCGCTGGCCGCCGCGCCCTCGCGCACGGCGCCGGCGAGCGCCTCCTGGACGACGCGGTATGCGGTGAGGTCGGCGCCCGCCGAGAGCGGCGCCGGCTCGCCATCCACGCGCAGGTCGACCGGCAGGCCGGTCGCGCGGGCGCGGCGGACGAGGTCGGCGACGTGGGCAAGCGTCGGCTGCGGCGCGAGCGCGAGCTCGTCGTCTTCGCGGCGCAGGACACCGAGCAGCCGGCGGATCTCGGTCAGGGCCTCGCGCCCGGTCTCCTCGACGGCACCGAAGGCGCGCGCGGCGCTCGCCGGCTCGGTCGCGACGAGCCGATCGGCCCCGGCGGCCTCGGTGACCATGCGGTCCAGCGCGCGGGCGACGACGTCGTGCAGGTCGCCGGCGATGCGCTCGCGTTCCTCGGCGACCGCCAGCTCGGCCCAGCCGTCGTCGCCCTCGTCGCTGGCCTCCGCGCGCAGCGCGCGCGCGAGGCGGGCGCGCTCGCGCAGCAGCCGTCCGGCGAGCACGGGGGCCGCGACGATCACGAGCCATCCCCAGATCAGGTTCAGCCCGTCGTCGGCCGCCGGATCGAGGAGCGACAAGACGGTGACGAGCGCGACGAGCCACGCCGTTCCCCACGCCAGCCTGCGGCCCTCGACGTTCGCGCCAACCGAGTAGGAGACGATGAACGCCGAGATGTAGGGCCCGACCAGCGACGTATTCACCGCGCCGCCGAGCTGCTCCATCACGGTGAGGGCCGCGAACACGAGCGCGGCGGCAACCAGGGGGGCTCGGCGACGCGCGGCAACGCCGCAGGCCATCACGAGCGCCAGCCCGCGGGCGGCGAGGACCGTGCTCGCGGGCGCATCGAGAAAGGACAGCTCGACTTGCGTCTCCAGCAGGAAGGCACCCGCCAGAAGCATGTCCGCACGGCCGGGCGGCAGGGCTTGCACGCGCGCCCCCAACGACGTCAGTGCCCGCACGAGCGCACTCTAACCCGGTGTAGCGCGTTCATCGTCGTCCGCTCGGGCCATTGCGCGCTCATCCTGAAGGAGGACGGCGAATCGCCCGCGGAGCAGGCCAAAATCGGCCAGGCGGGCGACGACGCGGCGAGCGCATCCTGGGACCGTCACCGGTCATGAGGGAATGGACGGCGACAACCACGATCGACGCGCGGCCCGAGGCCGTGCTCGACGTCCTCACCGACCCGGAGGCGTGCGCCCGCTGGGCGCCGATCCCCTTCGACGTCGAGGACCTGCGCACGCCGCGCCTGCGGTGCGGCAGCCGCGCCCGCGTCAGCGGCAAGCTGGCCGGCCGGCGCGTGGGCTTCGACGTGCAGGTCCACGAGGCCGTCGACGGGCGCCTGCGCCTCAGCGCAGACGGCCCGGTCGGGTTCGACGTGCGCTACGACCTGGCCCCCGCCCCGCGCGGGAGCGAGGTGCGCGCGGCGGTCACCGTCCGCCCCGCACGCGGCATCACGGGGCGCCTGCTGGCCGAGGCCACCAACGCCCTGCTCGCCGCCGGCGCCCTGCAGGCCGCCGTCTCGCGGCTCGCCCGCGAGGCGACCGCCTGCTGACCCCCAGACGAAGGGACCCCATGCTCCACGAGACCATCGCCAACTCGGCGCCCACGCTCGGCGTGGCCGTCGCCGTCTCCGCCCAGGCCGTCGCGCGCCGCTACGGCGAGGGCGAGGCGGCGGTCGACGCGCTGCGCGGCGTCACGATCGACGTGCCCGCCGGCCAGTTCACGGCCATCATGGGCCCCTCGGGCTCGGGCAAGTCGACGCTCATGCACCTCCTCGCCGGCCTGGATCGCGCGACGGAGGGCACCGTCCACATCGGCGACCAGGACATCACGACGATGAGCGACAAGGCGCTGACCAAGCTGCGCCGCCGGCACATCGGCTTCGTGTTCCAGTCCTTCAACCTGCTGCCGACGCTCAGCGCCGAGGAGAACGTCCTGCTGCCGCTGACGATCGCTGGGCGCAAGGTCGACCGCGAGGGGCTCGACGCGCTGCTCGAGCGCGTCGGGCTGTCCGAGCGCCGCCGGCACCGGCCGTCGGAGCTGTCCGGTGGCCAGCAGCAGCGCGTCGCGATCGCGCGCGCGCTGATCTCCGAGCCGACGGTCCTCTTCGCCGACGAGCCGACGGGCAACCTCGACTCGAACGCTGGCACCCAGGTCCTCGACCTGCTGCGCGACGCCGTCGACCTCGACGGCCAGACGACGGTCATGGTCACGCACGACCCGCGCGCCGCCGCGCGCGCCGATCGCGTGCTGTACCTCGCCGACGGGCGCATCGTGGCCGACCTCGTCGAGCCGACCGAGGCCGACGTCCTCGCCCAGATGAAGGCTGTGAGCGCCTGATGCTCGGCATCGCGCTCAAGGGCCTCCTGGCCCGGCCGATCCGCACCGCGCTGACCGCCTTCGCGATCGTCCTCGGCGTGGCCACGATCACGGCCGCCTTCACGCTCACCGACACCCAGGGCCGCGCCGCCGACGACCTGTCGTCGTCAGCCTACGACGGCACCGCCGCCGTCGTCAGCGCGCCGAGCCCGTTCACCTCGGTCAACGACAACGAGAACCTCCAGCAGCCGACGATCGACTCGGCGACGATCGCGCGGGTGCGCCAGGTGCCCGGCGTCGCCGCGGCCGCGGGCGACATCACCAACCTCTACGCGCGGATCGTGGGCGACGACGGCAAGGTCGCCGGCGACGGCCCGTGGTTCGGCGTGGGCCTCGATCCCGCTGCCGCCGCGAGCGGCGGCAAGCTGACCCCGTTCCGGCTGAAGGACGGCGCCTGGGCCAAGGGCCCGGGGCAGGTCGTCCTCGACGCGGGCACCGCCGACAAGCAGCACGTGCACGTGGGCGACAGCGTGCGCATCGCGACCAGCGGGCCGGCGCGCAGCTTCCGCATCACCGGCCTGACCACGTTCGGCTCGGTGGAGTCGCTGGGCACCGCGACGATCGCGGTCTTCGACCTGCACACCGCGCAGGGCCTGTTCGACAAGGCGGGGCGCGTGGACTCGATCCTCGTCGCGGCGCGCCACGACGTGTCCGCCGCGCAGGTGCGCCACAACCTGGCGGCCGCGCTTCCGCACGCGCGGATCCAGACGGCGGCCAAGAACGATCGCTTCACGCTCGACGGGCTGAAGCAGTTCATCTCGATCATCAAGGGCGTGCTGCTGGCGTTCGGCGGCGTCGCGCTGCTGGTCGGGGCGTTCACGATCTTCAACTCGCTGTCGATCACCGTCGCCCAGCGCTCGCGCGAGTTCGGGCTGCTGCGGCTGGCCGGCGCGTCGCGCCGGCAGGTCCTGCGGACCGTCGTCGCCGAGGCGCTGATGATGGGCGCCGCCGCCAGCGCTGTCGGCCTCGCCGCCGGCTTCGGGCTGGCCAAGGGCCTGGACGCGCTGTTCAAGAGCATGGGCCTCGACCTGCCGCAGACCGCGACGGTCTTCGCGACGCGCACGGTCGTCGTGGCGCTGGTCGTCGGCGTGCTCGTCACCCTGCTCGCCGGCCTGCTGCCGGCGTGGCGGGCGACGCGCGTGGCCCCGGTGGAGGCGCTGCGCGACGCGGCGCCGTCGTCGCACCGGCTGCGCCTGCCGGCGCGCATCGTGCGGGCCGCGGTCGCCGCCCTCGGGCGTCCGGTCGCGGCCGTGGGGGGCCCCGCGGCCATGCTGGCCCGGCGCAACGCCATGCGTGCGCCGGGCCGCACGGCCATCACCGCGTCGGCGCTGACCATCGGCGTGGCGCTGGTCGCCGCGGTGACGATCATCGCCGCGGGCCTGCGCGACTCGACGAAGGGCGGGCTGGAGAAGCGCGTCTCGGCCGGCTACGTGCTGACCGGTGACGACGGCTGGTCGCCCCAGGACCACGACGCCGCGCGCAAGGTCGCGGCGGTGCAGGGCGTGCGGACCGTCTCGTCGATCCGCCAGGACGCCGTGCGCGCCTACGGCCAGACCGAGGGCGTCAACGCCGTCGATCCGGCGACCATCGGGCGCGTCCTGGACCTGAAGTGGAAGCACGGCTCGCGCGCGGTGCTGGCCGGCCTGGGCGCCGACGGTGCGGTCATCGACGACGGATGGAGCAAGGAGCACCACCTCGGCGTCGGCGATCGCTTCACGATCACCACGCCGGCCGACAAGCGGCTGACGCTGACCGTGCGCGGCACCGAGGACTCGCCGGTCGTCGACGCGCTCGGCCTCGGGCCGATCACGATCGGCACGCAGGCCTATGCCGCCGGCGGCTTCAGCGGGCGCCAGGACCACCTGACGCTCGTCGACGCCCCGACGGCCGACCCGGGCACGCTGCAGCGGGCGGTCGCGTCGTTCCCCGGCGCGAAGGTGTTCACCGAGAACGCCTACATCGACAAGCAGACCAGCGGCATCAACCAGCTGCTGGCGATCTTCGACGTGCTGCTCGCGCTCGCGGTGATCGTCAGCCTGTTCGGCCTGGCCAACACGCTCGTGCTGTCCACGTTCGAGCGCACCCGCGAGATCGGCATGCTGCGCGCGGTCGGCATGACCCGCCGGCAGATCCGCCGCATGGTGCGCCGCGAGAGCGTCATCACGGCGCTGCTCGGCTCAGCGCTGGGCATCGCGATCGGCATCGGGCTGGCCGGGATCGTCGTGGCCGTCTTCGGCCACCTCGGGTTCACGTTCGCCCTGCCGATCGGCGGCCTGGCGGTGCTCGTGGTCGTCGGGATCCTGGCCGGCACGCTGGCCGCGGTGCTCCCGGCGCGGCGCGCGGCGCGGATGGACGTGCTGGACGCGCTGGCGTACGAGTAGCTACGCGCTCGGATCGCCAGGCGTGACCGCGGGCGGCGGCGGAGGCTCAGGCTTCTGCCGCCGCTCCGTCACGTCGGCCGCGAACCCGCTCAGGTTCGATAGCGCCTGGGTGAACTCGCTGGGGATGACCCAGATCTTGTTCGCGTCGCCGCGCGCGAGCTGCGGGAGCATCTGCAGGTACTGGTAGCTGAGCAGCTTGGGGTCCGGATCGCCCGCGTGGATGGCCGTGAAGACGGTGTCGATCGCCTTGGCCTCGCCCTCGGCGCGCAGGATCGCCGCCTGCTTGCCGCCCTCGGCCTTGAGGACAGCCGACTGCTTCTCACCCTCAGCCGTGAGGATCGCCGACTGCTTGACGCCCTCGGCCGTGAGGATCGCCGCGCGCCGGTCGCGCTCGGCGCGCATCTGCTTCTCCATCGCCTCCTGGATGGTCGAGGGCGGGTCGATCGACTTGAGCTCGACGCCGTTGATGCGGATCCCCCACTTGCCCGTGCGCTCGTCGAGCACGATGCGCAGACGGTCGTTGACCTCGTCGCGGCTGGTCAGCGCCTGCTCGAGGGTCAGCGAGCCGACGATGTTGCGCAGCGTCGTCACGGTGAGCTGCTCGATGGCCTGCAGCGGGTTGGCGACCTCGTAGGTGGCGGACTTCGGCTCGGTGATCGTGAAGTACAGGACGGTGTCGATCCCGACCGAGACGTTGTCGGCCGTGATGACCGGCTGCGGCGGGAAGGTGACGACCTGCTCGCGCAGGTCCAGCAGCGGGCGCACGCGATCGATGAACGGCACGACGATGGTCATGCCCGGGCTCAACGTGCGGCTGTAGCGGCCCAGGCGCTCGACGACACCGGCCCGCGCCTGCGGGATGATCCGCACGGTCTTGGCAGCCACGAAGATCGCAAACAGGATCAGCACCGCCGCAACGATCAGTCCAACCATCCCTGCCTCCCTTAGTCGTCGACGAGCGCCGTGGCGCCCTTGATCTCCAGCACCTGCACGCGCGTCCCCGCCTCGATGACCTTGTCCTCGTCGTAGGCGCGCGCGCTCCACACCTCGCCGTCGATGCGCACCTTGCCGACGGCGTCGTCGTTGACGATCCGCTCGGTGACGATCGCCGTGCGCCCGATGAGCGCAGCGGTCCCCGTGCGGATCTGGGGCGGCATGTTGATGTGGCGCCGCGCGATCGGCCGCACCACGGTGAAGCTGACGGCCGTCAGCACGGCGAAGGTCGCCCAGGTGATCGCGGCCCCGCCCCCGGCGATGTCGACCAGCGCGGCCCCCGCGGCGCCGATCGCGAACGGGAACAGGTAGAAGCTGAGGTTGATCACCTCCGCCACGGCGAACACGACCGCCACGATCAGCCAGATCACCCACGCGTCCATGTGGACGGTGATGTTAGGGCCGGGGGCCTCAGTCGTCGCGCGCTACGAGCGCACGCGCGTAATCGTCGGCATCGAACGGCCGCAGGTCCTCGAGCGCCTCGCCGATCCCGATGAGCTTGACCGGGATGCCGAGCTCGCCGGCGATCGCCAGCGCGATGCCGCCCTTTGCGGTGCCGTCGAGCTTGGTCAGCACGATGCCGTCGACCGGCACGGCCTGCGAGAAGAGCTGCGCCTGGCGCAGGCCGTTCTGGCCGGTCGTGGCGTCGACGGTCAGCAGCGTCTCATGCGGTGCGCCGTCCATCTGCTTGGCGATGACGCGGCGCACCTTGGTGAGCTCGGCCATCAGGTGGTCCTGGGTGTGCAGGCGCCCGGCGGTGTCGACGATGACCACCGCGGCGCCGCGCTCGCGACCCTGCTTGACCGCCTCGAAGGCGACCGCGCCGGGATCCGAGCCCTCGGGGCCGGTGACGATCTCGCAGCCGGCCCGCTCGGCCCATTGCGTCAGCTGCTCGACCGCGGCGGCGCGGAAGGTGTCGGCCGCGCCGAGCACGACGGGCTTGCCCAGCTCGCGCTGCAGGTGCCAGGCGAGCTTGCCGATCGTCGTCGTCTTGCCGGTGCCGTTGACGCCGGCGACCATGATCACCGTCGGGTCGTGCGTGAGGTCGATGCGGCCCTCGCCTGGCCGCGCGAGGTCGGCGAGCAGCTCGGTCAGCCGCTGCGAGAGCGCCTCGCCGCCCTCGAGGTTGCCCGACTCGGCCTCCGTCTCGAGCTTGGCCACGACCTCGGCGGTCGTCCGCGCGCCGACGTCGGCCATGATGAGCGCCTCCTCCAGGCGCTCCCAGGTCGCGCTGTCGAGCTCGCCCTCGAACAGCGTCGCCTGGATCTCGGCGCCCAGCGCCTGGCGCGTCTTGGAGAGGTTCTCGCGCAGGCGGCGGAAGAAGCCCCGGCGGCGCTCGGGCTCCTCGGCGTCGGCCGCAGGCGCGGCGACGCGCGCGCCGTCGCCGGTGATGAAGACGTCCGTCCAGTCGCGGGGCATCGGCGGTGCGCGACGATAGCGGAGTGCAGATCGAGTTCCGGGCCATGGACGCAGCCCGGCCGCCGGCCAGCGAGCTGCTCGCGGCGATGGTGGCCGAGATGGTCGACCTGTACGCCGCGCCGCCGCCGGTGGCCACGACCGCCGACTTCGCGCCGCCGCACGGCACGTTCCTGGTCGGCTTCGACGGCCACGAGCCGGTGTGCGGCGGCGGCCTGAAGCGCCTGCCCGACGGCGCCGCGGAGATCAAGCGCATGTACGTGGTGCCCGCGGCGCGTCGGCGCGGTCTGGCCCGCCAGCTCCTCGTGGCCCTCGAGGACGCCGCCCGCGCGCGCGGCTACGCGATCGTGCGCCTGGACACCGGCCCGCGCCAGCCCCACGCCCAGGCGCTCTACGAGGCGGAGGGCTACGTGGCGATCGGCAACTACAACGCCAACCCCATGGCCGCGTTCTGGGGCGAGAAGCGCCTCTAGCCCGACGCGGCGGCGAGGAACGCGACGAGCGCTGCCGTGTCGAAGTGGAACATCTGGGCGCGCGCGAACATGTCGTCGCGGACCTCGTAGAGGCCGAGCACGGGCCCATCGAAGCGCCTGCCCGCCGCATCGACCGCGCGCTGGCGCCAGAGCACGACGACCTCGTCGCCGGCCACGGCGACGACACGCGGATCCATGCTGCGCTCGGCGTCGGTCGGCTGCAACGGGTCCCACGTGCGCAGCCACGACGTGTCGGCGAGCGCGGCAGCCCTGCCGCGGACCGTCCCGCCGTGGCAGCGACGGCGCCTCGTGGAACTCGACGTCGGGGTGGCAGACGGCGTAGAGCCCCTCGCGGTCGCGCCGCTGCACCGCTCGAAACGCCGCCAGCACGATCTCGGCGTTGCTGAACATGGCAGGATTTTAGACTCCTAGGTCTAAAATGCCAAGCCGTGGGCAGACCGCGGCTGCATTCGGATGACGCCATCCTCGACGCGGCGCGCGAGCTGGTGCTGAAGCGCGGCGCGCGGGCGACCACGATCGGCGCGATCGCTCGTGCCAGCGGCGCGCCGAAGGGCTCCGTCTACCACCGGTACGCCTCCCTCGACGACCTTCTCGCGGCGACGTGGACCCGCGCCGTGCGCCGAGCGCAGGGCGCATTCCTGGAGGCGATCGGCGCCGACGACCCGACCGCCGCTGCGGTGGCCGGAGCGCTGTCGCTGCACGACTTCGCCCGGCGCGAGCCGGCGGACGCGCGCCTGCTGGCCTCGATGCGGCGCCAGGATCTCGTGGCCGGCGAGCTCGACGAGGTCAACCGGCCCGTGCAGGACGCGATCGCCCTGTTGGCGCGACGGCTCTACGGCAGCGCGAGCGCGAGCAACGTCGAGCGGACCCTCTGCGCGGTCGTCGACCTTCCGCTGGGCGCGGTCCGCCGGCACCTCATCGCCGGGTCGGCGCTACCGCGCACGCTGCGCGGTCAGCTGGAAGCCGCCGTGCGCGCCGCGCTGGCCGCCTAGCGGGCGACCAGCGCGTCGAGCGCCACGTCCGGGTCGCGCAGGCGCGCCGGATCGACGGTCGCGCCGTCGCGGACGAGCGCCTGGATGTGCTCGTTGACGTCCCACACGTTGACGTTCATGCCGGCCGTCACGCGCCCATCGCGCAGCCAGAAGGCGATGAACTCGCGCGTCGCCGGATCGCCGCGGAACACGACCTCGTCGTCGGGGCGCGAGTGGCCGGCGTACTCCATGCCGACGTCGTACTGGTCGGAGAAGAAGTACGGGACGCGCTCGTAGACGACGTCCTGGCCGAGCATCGCGCGCGCCGCCGAGGGTCCCTGCTCGAGCGCGTTGGCCCAGTGCTCGACGCGCAGGCGCCCCAGCAGCGGGTGGTCGTGGTTGGCGACGTCACCGGCCGCGAAGACGCCCTCGGCGCTCGTGCGCAGGGCGGCGTCGACGAGGATCCCGTTGTCGACGTCGAGCGCGCCCTCGGCCAGCGCGATCCGCGGCGCGACGCCGACGCCGAGCACGACCGCGTCGCAGTCGAGCACCGCGCCGGCGCTCGTGCGCACGCGCTCGGCGCGGCCGGACCCCTCGATCGCCTCGATGCCGTCGCCGAGACGCAGGTCGACGCCGTGGTCGCGGTGCACGTCGCGGTAGAACGCGCCCAGCTCGGGCCCGAGGACGCCCTCCAGCGGCACCGCCTGCGGCTCGACGACGGTGACCTCCATCCCGCGCTGGCGCGCCGAGGCCGCGACCTCGCAGCCGATCCAGCCGGCACCCACGACGACGAGCCGCCCACCGGCGTCGAGCACCGCGCGCAGCGCATCGGAGTCCGCGAACGAGCGCAGCACGTGGACGCCGTCGAGGTCGGCACCCGCGATCGGCAGGCGCTTGGGCTCGGCGCCGGTGGCGAGCAGCAGCGCGTCGTAGGCGATGCGCTCCCCGCCGTCGAGCACCACCGCGCGCCCGCCGACGTCCAACGAGGCGACCGGCGTGGACGTGCGCAGCTCGACGTCGTGCTCGGCGTACCAGCCCGCGTCCTCCTGCAGGTAGACGCTCGCGCGCTCGGCCTCGCCGCGCAGGTAGTCCTTGCTCAGCGGCGGGCGCTCGTAGGGCCGCTCGGGCTCGGCGCCCAGCAGGACGACGCGCCCGTCGAAGCCCTCCTCGCGCAGGGTCTCGACGGCCTTTCCGCCGGCCATGCCGGCGCCGACGATGACGAACGTGCTGGTCATGGGCATCCTCGTTTCTGCGTCGGTCCCGCCGCGTCTCTTACCTTGGGGACGTGGATCCGCGGCGCTTCGATGCCTTCGCTCGCGACTATGCCCGATTCGTCGAGCTCGATCACGACGACTCGCCGTGGCTGCGGACGCTCGGCCTGGGCGGCGAGCGCGCGCTCGACGCCGGCTGCGGCTCCGGACACGTGGCGCTGTTCCTGGCCGAGCGCTACGAACGCGTCATCGGCATCGACATCAGCGCACCGCTGATCGAGCTCGCCCGCTCGCGCGCGCATCCGAACGTCGAATACGTGCTCGGTGACCTGCGCGACTTCGCCGACGCCGACGGCTTCGACCTCGGCTACAGCCACGCGACGCTGCACCACGTCGCCGACTACCGCGCGGCGCTCGAGCGCCTGCGCTCGCTGCTGCGCCCCGGCGGGACCGCCGTGCTCGTCGACGTGGTCTCCGACCGCCGTCCGACGCCCCCGCGCCGGGTGTACGTCGTGGGCGCCATCGCGAGGCTCGTCCCCGACGTGGTTCGCGTCGGGCCGCGCGACGCGTGGTGGCTGCTGCGCTTCCGCACGAGCCGCCCGTGGCTCGCGCACCTGCTCACCGACCGCTTCCTGTCGCGCGCGCAGTTCCGCGCGCTGTACGGCGACGTCTTTCCGGGCGCGCGGTTCGTCGACCGCGGCTACGCGCTGGCGGCGATCTGGTCAAGCGGCTAGGCCGTCGTCGTGTCCGGCAGGTGCCGGCCGACGTGGCCGACGTACAGGCCGCGCGGGACCTCGCCCGAGCCGTCGGCGACGTGCAGGTAGATGCGCGCGATGAAGCCGGCGCCCGAGCCCGAGCCGATCGCAACGTGCGGGCCGAGCTCCAGGCGCTCGCCGTCGTGGGTGACGGTGTACGCGTGCGGCTTGCGGCTGCGCGCCAGCTCGGAGACGTTCTGGCGCCAGGTCAGCCCGAGGTCCTCGGCGGCCTGGCCGAGCGAGCGGCCGAAGCCCTCCGGGTCGGCGTACAGGCCGGCGAGCTCGTCGAGGCGCATCAGCGTGTCGAGGACGTCGGCCGGCCGGCGATAGGGGCTATCGGCCGCAGCCTCGTACGCGGCGTCGGTGAAGACGAGGTGGCTCGCCCGCGCGGCGGCGCGCTGCACGGCCTCGGCCACCGTGGCCGGCGGCGCCTCGGGCTCGACGGCGGCGGCGCCGTTGCCCTCGGGCCCGGCCGCCGCCTCGCCCAGCGTCGCGCTCAGGCGCGCGATCGCCTTGGCGTCGTGGGCGGCGGCCTCGCGCAGCTCCTCGACCTGGCGCAGCAACTCCTCGCGGTGGGCGCGGACCGCCTCGAGCTCGTCGAGCAGCGCCTCGTGGGCGGCCAGCCACTCGTCCGAGGCCTCGCCCCGCGGGCCCGCGGCCTCCTCGGCGTGCTGGCGGCGCTCGGCCAGGTGGCCCTCGGCGCTCGCGGCGCGCGTCTCGGCGCGCTCGAGCTGCGCGGCCAGGAGCTCTGCGCGCGCGCTGAGCTCGGCGCGCTCGGCGTCGGCGGCCTCACGGCGGCGCTTGGCAGTCTCGACCTGGCGGCGCAGGTCGTCGACGCGCGCGAGGTCACGCTCGGCCTGCTGCTGGCGGGCAGCGACGGCGCGGCGCCCCTCGTCGGCCTCGCGCAGGCGCGCGAGCAGCGGCGAGGTCGGGATCTCGGCGTGCTGGAGGAACTTCTCCCAGGACCCGAACACGTCGATGACGTAGTCGGGGTGCGGCCACTCCTCGCGACGCAGCCAGTCCTGGGCGCGCGGGACCTCGCCGGTGACGACGATCCACCGATACAGCGCGAAGAGGTAGTCGGCCTCCTCGACGAGCAGCGCGACCTCGCGCAGGCGCCCGTCGGGGCGCAGCCGGCCGGGCGCCTCCTCTGACGGCGCGTCCTCGCGGCCCTCGGCGGCAGCGTCCTGCGGTTCGTTCGGCTCGCCTCGGCGGCGGCTGCGCTTGCCCATCGCCGAGAGAGGCTAGCCCGCGCGGCGCACGGCGCGCCGCGCGGGCCGATGACCTCGCAGCTCTAGCTGACGATGAGCTTGCCCTTCATGCCGGCGGCCTTGTGGCCGTCGACCGGGCAGTAGAACGTGTAGGTGCCCTTCTTCAGCTTGACGGTGACGCGGGAGGTCCCGCCCTTGTTCACCGTCTTGCCATCCTTGTCGACGCCGTGGCCCTCGACCGCGATCGCGTGCGGGAAGCCGGACGGGTTGCTCATTACGAGCGTCACGGTGCCGTGCTTGGCCGTCAACGTCTTGTGGTTGAACGCGAGCTTCGTCTTGCTCGCCCTGAGGCTGATCGTCGTCTTCGCCGAGACGACGCTGGCGACCGCGAGCGCGCCCGCCAGGACGAGGATTGCGGCGATCAAGAGCTTGCGTGCGACTTTCGGCATGGCACTCCTCTTGTTGGGGGGTCCTTGCCCTGCCGGACGCATGACAGCACGGATCCTTCCCGTGTAGTCCGCCGCCGAACTACGCGGCGCTGGCGCGGGCGGCGTCGGACGCGACCGCGTCGGGTGGCAGCCTGCGCGACACGACCTTCGAGACCCCGTCGTCGCCCATCGACACCCCGTAGAGCGTGTCGGCCGCCTCCATCGTGCGCTTCTGGTGCGTCACGACGATGAACTGGGCGCGATCGGCATGCGTGCGCAGCAGGTCCAGGAAGCGCCCGATGTTGAAGTCGTCGAGCGCGGCCTCGACCTCGTCGAGGATGTAGAACGGGCACGGGCGGGCCAGGAAGACGGCGAACAGGAAGGCGATCGCCGTCATCGACTTCTCGCCGCCCGACAGCAGCGTCAGCCGCTTCATCGCCTTGCCGGCGGGCGTGATCTCGATCTCGACGCCGAGGTCGTCCTCGGGGTCGAGGCCGAGCTGGTCGTCGTCCTCGTCGTCGGGCGCCTCGCCGCCGTCGCCGTCGGCCGGCGCCTCGCCGCCACCGAGCACCGGCCGCGGGCCGGAGTCCTCGCGCACGAGCCGCAGGCGCCCGCGGCCGCCCGGGAAGAGCTGCTCGGCGAGCTCCTCGAAGTTCTTGGCCGCCGCCGTGAAGGTCGCCTCGAACGTCTCGCGGATCTGGCGATCGGTGTCGCGGATGAGGACCTTGAGCTCGCGCAACGCGGTCTCGAGGTCCTCGCGCTGGCGCTCGAGCTCCTCGACGTGCGCGAGCGCCTCGTCGTACTCGGCCTTTGCGAGCGGGTTGACCGGCCCGAGCTGCTCGCGCCGGCGCTGCAGGCGCTCGATGCGCGCGCGCAGCCCCTCGGCCGTCTCGGCATCGAGCGGCTCGGCCGCCGGCTCGGCCTCGAGGCCGAGCTTCGCGGCCAGCTCGCCGAGCTCCTGCGCCGCGTCGTGCTCGGCGTCGCGCAGCTGCTGGGCGCGGACCTCGGCGGCGGTGACCGCCTCACCGCGCTCGCGCAGCCGCGTCTGGATCTGCGCCTCCTCGGCGGCGCACGCGCGGAGCGCCGCCGCAACCCCCTCCCCTGCCTCGCGATCGGCCGCCAGCTCGGCGTCGAGCGCCTCGACGCGCACGCGCACCGCCTCGAGCACCCCGGTGAGCACCGCGATCAGGTGCTCGGCGGCCGGCAGCAGCGCGCGATCGCGCACCAGGGCGGCGTCGAGACGCTCGATCCGCTGCGCGCGCTCGGCGCGCTCGCGGGCGGCGCGCTCGGCGACGCGTTGCTCGGCGGCCAGCTCGCCCTGAAGCTGCGCGCGGTGGACCGCGGCCTCGCCCTGCTCGGGCGCCTTGCGGCGCTCGTCGATCAGCCAGGCGGTGCGGCGCTCCTCCTCGACCGCCTGCGCGCGGGCGCGATCGGCGTCGCGCAGCGCTCGATCGGCCTCGTCGCGCGTGCCGTCGGCGGCCTGCACGGCGACGCCCGCGGCCTCGACCGCGGCCAGCGCGCCCTGCTCGGCCTGCGCTGCGCGCTCGGTCTCGCCGATCAGGGCGTCGCGGCGGTTGCGCTGGGCGAGCACTCGCTCCGAGCCGCCCTGTGGCGCCTGGCGCAGCTCGCGCGTGAAGCCGAACCAGGCGCGGCCGCCGCGCGTGACCGCGACGCCGAGGAAGCCCGGCGGGAGCTGATCGAGGTCCTCGACCACCCACGTGTTGGCGAGCAGGCGGCGGGCCAGCGTCGCGGCCGGCTCCGGCCCGGAGACCATGTCGCCGAGATGGCGCGCGCCCGGCGCGGGCGGCGCCGTCGCGCGCGTCACGCCCGGCGCGGCCGAGTCGGCGACCAGCGCGCGGCCGCCGTCGGCGCCGGCGCGCTCGAGCAGCTCGCGCGCCGCGCGCAGGTCCTCGACGATCGCCGCGCTCAGGCGCCCGCCCAGACCGGCGGCGAGCGCCAGCTCGTAGCCCTCGGGCACCTGCAGCTCGTCGGCCAGCGAGCGGGTCCCGCCCGGCGCCGACGCGTGCGTGCGCAGGAACTGGTTGGCCGACGCCAGCTCGGCGCCGACGCGCGCGGCCTCGCGCCGCGCGGCCTCCGCGGAGCTCTCGGCGGCGCGCCGCGCGGTGCGCGCGACCTCGCACGCCTCGTCGGCCTCCGCCAGCGCGGCGCGGCGCTCATCGACGGCCTTCGACAGCTCGCCGGCGCGCGCCGCCGCGGCCTCGCGCTGCGCGGACAGCGTGGCGAGCTCGCGGTCGAGCGCGGCCGCGTGCTGGGCATCGAGCTCGTCGAGCTTCGCCTGCAGCGCCTCGATGCGCTCGCGGCCGGAATCGTCGGGCGTGTCTTCCTGCGCTTGCGCGCGCAGCCCGAGCAGCTGGCGCTCGCGGCGCTCGATGCGCTCGCCGATCGCCTCGGCGGTCTCGCGCGTGCGCTCCAGGCGCAGCTCGATCCGCTCGGCCGACGAGCGCGCCGCGAACACGCGGCGGGCGAGCGCCTCGCGCTCCTCGGTGCGCCGCGCCAGCGCGTCCTCGGCCTCCTCGCGGCGCTTGGCGACCGCGGCCAGCGCCGTCTGGGCCTCCTCGCGCGCGGCGCGCGCGGCGGTGGCCGCCGCCTCGGCGGTGGCGAGGTCCTCGCGGCGGGCGCGGACCGCGTCGCGCGCGAGCTCCCAGCGCGCCTCGACGGTCTGGCGCTCGAGGCGCTCGTGCAGCTCGGCCGCCTCGGCCTGGCGCTTGAGCGGCCGCAGCCGCGAGCGCGCCTCGCGCTCGACGTCGAGCGCGCGATCGAGGTTGTCCTGCGTGCGCTCGAGCTTGAGCTGCGCGCGGCGGCGGCGCTTGCGGTGCTTGCCGAGGCCCGCGGCCTCCTCGATGAGCAGCCGGCGATCGCGCGGCTTGGAGGTCACGATCGCCTCGACGCGGCCCTGCGAGACGACGGAGTGCGACTCCTTGCCAAGGCCGGTGTCCGACAGCATCTCGAGCACGTCGACGAGGCGGCAGCGCGCGCCGTTGAGCCGGTACTCGCCCTCGCCGCTGCGATCCAGCCGGCGCAGGATCGAGATCTCGCCGAGCGGCAGGTCGATCGCGCCGTCGGAGTTGTCGAGCACGAGCTCGACCTCGGCCGACGAGCGCGCCTGCACGCCCTTGCCGCCGCCGAAGATGACGTCCTGCATCGACTGCCCGCGCACGGCCAGCGGCGACTGCTCGCCCATCGCCCACAGGACGGCGTCGGTGACGTTCGACTTGCCCGAGCCGTTGGGGCCGACGACGACCGACACGCCCGATGCGAAGTCGAGCTTCGTGCGGTCCGGGAACGACTTGAATCCCTTGAGGGTCAGCGACTTCAGGTGCATGAGTTCCTCAGTCGTCCTCGAGCTCGTCCTCGTCAGCGGAATACAGCATGTCCAGCGCGGTGCGCGCCGCCTCCTGCTCTGCGTGCTTCTTCGAGCGCCCCGAGCCGGTGCCGACCGGCCGCTCGCCGACCGCGGCGACGACCTCGAAGGTGCGGTCGTGCGGCGGGCCGTGCTCGGCGGTGACCGAGTAGCTGACGATCTCGCCGCGCTGGGCCAGGCGCTCCTGCAGCGTCGACTTGAAGTCCACCGGGTGCTGGAGCGCGTGCTCGATCTCGGGCATGAACGCCTCGACGACCGCCTCCGACGTGCGCTCGTAGCCGGCGTGCAGATAGCAGGCGCCGATGACCGCCTCGATGACGCTGGCCAGCACGCGCTCGGTGGCCACGAGCGTCGAGGCGCTCTGGCCGATGCCCTCGGGCGCCGCCGCCGCCAGCAGCTCGGGCACGCCGAGGCGCTCGGCCACCTCGCGGCACGACGGCCCGGACACCGTCTGCGCGCGGATCTTCGTCAGCCGGCCGGCGCCGTAGCGCTCGGCCTCGAGGCGCGGATAGAGGTGCGCGGTGATCGACAGGCCGAGGACCGAGTCGCCCAGGAAGGCCAGCCGCGAGTAGGAGTCCGAGCGGCGCTCGGTCCAGGACGCATGGGTGAAGACCTGCTGGCGCAGGTCGTCGGGAAGCTCGTCAAGCAATGCGCGGAGACGGTCCAGTGGGCTCAGGTAGTTGTGGGCGCGTGCGCGACGACGAAGTCCACGGCCTGGCCCACGGAGAGGATCCGCGCCGCCTGTTCGTCGGACATCTTCACCCCATAGGAGTCCTCCAGCTCCTGGACGAGCGTGTAGAGGTCCAGCGAGTCGGCCTCGAGGTCCTCCTTGAAGCGCGTCGACTCGTCGATCCGTGCGGGATCGACCTCGAGCTCGTCGGCCAGGTGGGCCTGGATGAGCGAGAAGACCTCTTCGCGGGTCATGTCGACGCAACCGTAGACGGCGATCCGGACAACGGCGTCCCGCGCAGCGCGTGCGCGCACTCAAGCGCCGCGTGCGTGCGCCCGACGACGTCGCCCTCGACCGCCCGCGCCGCCAGCAGGATCGCCTGCGCGATGCCGCGCTGGCTGAAGCGCCCGTGCGGGACGACGCCCAGGCGGCGCAGCCCGAGCAGGTAGGCGCCGCCGGCGCTCTCGGGATCGATCACCTCGCGGAACTCGAGCAGCGCCGGGCGCAGCAGCAACCCGCCGGCCTTCGCGCGCCGCGACGAGGTCGCCACGTCGCGGATCTGGCGCAGCATCTCCTCCGAGACGCCCTCCATGAGCTTGAGCGCGACGTTGCCGGTGAAGCCATCCGTCACGACCACGTCGGCCCTGCCCGCGGTGATCTCGTTGCCCTCGATGTTGCCGACGAAGTCGAAGGTGCCACCCTCGGCCAGGCGGTCGCGCAGCGCCGCGTGCGCCTCGACGACGAGCGGGGTGCCCTTCGTCTCCTCCTCGCCGATCGACAGCAGCCCGACGGTCGGCCGATCGATGCCGAGCACGACCTGCGCGAGCGCCGCGCCCATGAAGCCGAACTGCACGAGGTGCTCGGGGCGCACCTCGACGTTGGCGCCGACGTCGACGATCGTCACGGGGTGCCCCGGCACGGGAACCGGGATCGCGAGCGCGGGGCGGTGGATGCCCGACGCGCGCTTGATGTTGAACAGGGCGGCCGCGAGCGCGGGGCCGGTCGAGCCGCCGCTGACGAAGGCGTCGGCGTCGCCGGCGGCGACGGCGCGCGTGGCCTGGACGATCGACGCCTCGGGCGTCGCGCGGCTGGCGCGCACCGGGTCGGGCGCCTTGGCTATCGAGACTGGGGCGTCTACGACCTCGATCCCGTCGGGAACCCTGCCGAAGGCCTCGGCTGGCCCGAAGAGCACGACGCGCACCCCCTGCCGGGCTGCGATCGCCGCGCCCGCCGCGACTTCGGCGGGCCCGAGGTCGGCGCCGTTGGCGTCGACCGCGACCGTGACGGACATGGGCTAGAGGCTACCCAGCACAGCGGCCGGGCCCCTGTCTAGTGCTCGTGGTCGTGGTCGTGGTCGTGCGTGTGCACGACCTCGCGCCCGCCGTACGAGCCGCACGTCGGGCAGACGCGATGCGGCAGCCGCGGGCTGTGGCACGTCGGGCACGCGTTGTAGGTCGGCGCCGAGATCTTGTGCTGGGCGCGGCGCTTGGACGTGCGCGAGTGCGACTGCTTCTGCTTGGGGACGGCCATGGGCGACCGCGAAGGGTAGCCGATCGGCGAGTTGCTTCACTGCGCGCATGCGCGACGTCGACATCCGCCCGATGCGCGACGAGGACGTCGCCGACGCCGACCGCGTGTGCCTCGACGTGCTCTACGCCACCTTCCCCGGCGAGGAGGAGGCCGTGCGCGCCGCGCGCCAGCACGCCCGCATCCGCCACCTGCTCGAGACCGACCCGGGCGGCTGCTGGGTCGCCGAGCACGACGGGCGCGTCGAGGGCGTCGCGCTCGCGCTCGTCCGCGAGGGCGTCTGGGGCTTCTCGCTCTTCGGCGTCGCCGAGAAGCTGCAGGGCCGCGGCGTCGGGCGCGCGCTGTTCGATCGCTCCTGGGCCTACGGCGCCGACGCCCGCGGCCACATCGTCCTGAGCTCGACCAACCCGCCCGCGATGGGCATCTACGCGCGCACGGGCCTGCCGATCCGCCCATGCGTCGCGTTCGGCGGGATCCCCGACCTCGATCGCGCCCCTGCGCTCGACGGCGTCGAGGACGCCGGCGAAGCGGGCCTGGCGCTTGCCGACGCGATCGGCCGCGAGCTGCGGGGCGCCGGCCACGGCCGCGACCTGCCGGTGGCGATGGCCCACGGGGCGCGCCTCTTCGTCCTCGAGGACCGCGCGTTCGCGCTGGCGCGCGGCGGCAACATCATCATGCTGGGCGCGCGCGACGAGGATGCGGCGCGCTCGGTCCTGTGGGCGCTGTTCGCGCAGGCCGGCCCCGGCGCGACGGTCAACGTGGACTTCATCACCGCCGGCCAGGACTGGGCCCTGCCGGTATGCCTGGACGCGCGCCTGCAGCTCTCACCCGACGGGCCGATGTTCGCCGGCGGCCAGCTCGGCCCGCTCGCGCCCTACATCCCGAGCGGCGCGTACCTCTAGGTGCCACCTAGGTCGCGCAGCCGCGGGCGCCCGCGTCGCTCGCGAGCCGGTCGACGCGCGAGGAGTCGATGCCCTGGATGCGTGCGACGGCGCGCTTGATGGCCGCTTCGTCCTTGCGGCGCGCGGCTTCCTTGAGCGCGGCCAGCGCCGGCTTGATCGCGTCGGCCTGGCGCTGCAGCTCGTCGAGCCAGCGCTGCGCCTTGACGCCGTCCTCGCCGTCGGGGCGCTCGACCGCCTTGAGCTCGCGCACGCCGTCGTCGAGGGTGCGCACGAGCTGGTCGGCGTAGGCGACGAGCGCTTGGGTCGTGGACGGTGTGTCGCGCTGGATCGCGTCGACGCGGTCCTCGAGCGTCGCGCAGATCTTGTCGACGTCCTTGCCGTAGTCGGCGCGGCTGGGCGCCGACGACCCGCCGCACCCGGCGGCGAGCACGGCGCCGATCGCCACTGGGACGGCACGATGGCATCCTGCCCGCATGCCCGAGCCAGACTACGTGTTGGAGGGCGAGCGCGTCGCCCTCGGCCCGCTGCGCGTCGACCTCGCCGACACCTATCGCCGCTGGGTCCACGACCTCGACGTACGCCACGGGATCCTCACGCCGGGGATCTACTCCCTCGAGGCCGAGGAGGACTGGGTGCGCGAGACGAACGCCAAGTGCGGCGGCCCGGCGCCCGAGGTCGCGAACTTCACGATCTACGACCGCTCCGATGGCGCGCCCGTCGGCACCGCGGCGCTGATGGGCATCGACTGGCGCATGAGCCGCGCGACCTTCGGGATCCTCGTCGGCGCGCGCCGCGGCCAGGGGCTGGGCACCGAAGCCACGCGCCTGACGCTCGACTGGGCGTTCAACATGCTCTGCCTGCACAACGTGTGGCTCACCGTGCTGCCGACCAACGTCGGCGCGATCCGCGCCTACGAGAAGGCGGGCTTCCGCCACGTGGGCCTGCGCCGTAGCGCGGTCGTCGCGCTGGGCGAGCGCTGCGACGAGATCTACATGGACGCCGTGCCCGCGGACTTCGAGAGCCCCGTGCTGGCGCGGCGCTGACTACTCCAGGCGCAGCTCGCGCAGCTTCGCCCAGCGCGGATCGGGCGCGCGCTCGTGCGCGTGACCCTGATCGTCGTTGAGGTCCGCCCCGCACTCCGGGCACAGGCCGGCGCAGTCCTCGCGGCACAGCAGCTGGGCGGGCAGGGCGAGCGCGAAGGCGTCGCGCGCCCAAGCGGCGAGGTCGAGCACCTCGCCGTCGACGTAGGGGCTGCTCAGCTCGTCGCCGCCGCCGGCCTGGTCGACCTCGCGCGCGTCGACGGCGAAGGTCGGCTGCGCGGGCTCCAGGCAGCGCATGCACGGCCCTTCGATCCCGGCGCTGAAGCGCAGGCGCAGCGCGTAGCCGCCGTGGGTCATGCGCGAGATGTCGAGGGCGGCGTCGACCTGCGCGGGCTGCGCCGCGTACTGCGTGCCCCCGAAGTCGAACGTGCCGAGGGTGACGCCGAGCGTCAGGCGCCGGCCCTCGCCGCTGGACAGGCTCAGGCGACCGAGATCGAAGCTGTCGGTGCGGGCGGCCATGCCTTCGAGGGTAGATGATGCATCGGTGCGAGCCATGGTCCTCGACGAGCCCGGCCGCCCGCTGCGCGAGGCCGAGCTCCCCGATCCCGAGCCCGGCCCCGGCGAGGTGCTCGTCGAGGTCCAGGCGTGCGGCGTATGCCGGACCGACCTGCACATCCGCGACGGCGAGGTCCGCGGCTCGCGGCTGCCGGTCGTCCCCGGCCATCAGATCGTCGCCACGGTGCTCGCCGCCGGCGACGGCGCGGCCTACGCGCCGGGCGCGCGGGTGGGGATCCCGTGGCTGGGCTGGACCGACGGCACCTGCCGCTTCTGCACGAGCGGGCGCGAGAACCTCTGCGAGCACGCCCAGTTCACCGGCCTGGATCGCGACGGCGGCTACGCGGCGCGCACCGTCGCCGACGCCCGCTACGCCTTCCCGCTGCCCGAGGGCTTCGGCGACCTCGAGGCGGCGCCGCTGCTGTGCGCGGGGCTCATCGGCCACCGCGCGCTGCGGATGACGGGCGACGCCCCGCGCCTCGGGCTCTACGGCTTCGGCGCAAGCGCGCACATCGTCTGCCAGGTCGCCATCTACCAGGGCCGCCGCGTCTTCGCCTTCACGCGCGCCGACGACACCGCCTCGCAGGACTTCGCGCGCGAGCTCGGCTGCGAATGGGCGGGCGACGCCCTCGGGCCGGCGCCCGAGGAGCTCGACGCGGCGATCATCTTCGCACCGGTCGGCGAGCTCGTGCCCGCAGCGCTGCGCGCCGTCGGGCCCGCCGGCGTCGTCGTCTGCGCCGGCATCCACATGAGCGACATCCCGTCGTTCCCCTACGAGATCCTCTGGGGAGAGCGCGTGCTGCGCTCGGTCGCCAACCTCACGCGCGCCGACGCCACCGAGTTCCTCGACCTCGCGCCGCGCGTGCCCGTGCGCACGCACGTCACGACCTTCGCGCTGGGCGAGGCCGAGGCGGCGCTCGACGCCGTGCGCCGCGGGGCGCTGGAGGGCGCCGCGGTCCTGATCCCCTGATCGGCGCCCGCGCATCGGCCGATCGGCGGCAGGCGCCGGCCGCGCGGTCGACCGGACGGCCGATGGCGCCGCGAAGACGTGCGCGCAACGGTCGGCGGCGTGGCCTACCACTACCTCACGGTCGCCGAGGACGGGCTCGAGCCGGCGCTGCGCGGCGGTCTCGCGGCGCTGCTGGCGGCGACGCTCGACGACGGGGAGGCCTATCGCGGGCGGGCGTGGCGCACGCTGCGCCCCGCGTTTCGCGTGATCGCGCTCGCCCGCGACGAGCCTGTTGCGCAGGGGTCCGCGTTCTGGGTTCCCTGTCGCCCGCCGACGCGGCTGCTCGGCCTCGGCGACGTGGCCGTCGCGCCCGAGCACCGGCGGCGCCAGATCGCGCGGACCGTCTGCGGGCTCGCGGTGCAGGAGGGCTGGCGCCTGCACGCCAGCGCGATCCTGGCCAAGACGAAGCCCCTGCGGACGGTGCTCGGCGACCTCGGCTTCGCCGCAGCGACCGACGGGCATTTCTTCTTCGTCGAGAACGGCGGGCACGGCATCCACCCGGACTGGATGGCCGCGGTGCGCGGCGCGCTTCCCGACGCAGTGCTGCTGGAGGAGGGCGACTTCTAGGGATTCGATGACAAGATCCCCGGCGTGCCACCGGTCTGCCTGACCTTCGACGTCGACGCCGAGGCGGGGCTCGGTGCCCGCCTGGAGGCCCACCGCGAGCGGCTCAGCTCCCTCTCCGAGCGCGAGTTCGGCGTCACGCGCGCGGTGCCGCGGATCCTCGACCTGCTCGGCGAGCACGGCATGCGCGCGACGTTCTACGTGCCGGGCGCCACCGCGCTGCGCCATCCCGAGGCGATCCGCGCGATCGCCGATGCCGGGCACGAGATCGCCCACCACGGCCACGACCACCTGCGCTCCCACGAGCTCGACACGGCGCAGCAGACGGCCGAGATCGACGAGGCGCTCGCGGTCCTGCGGCCGTATCTGGGCGACGCGGTGGGCTACCGCTCGCCGGCCTGGGAGCTGACGCCGCACACCGCCGAGCTGCTCCTCGACCGCGGGTTCGCGTACGACAGCAGCCTGATGGGCGACGACCGGCCGTACTGGCTCGAGGTCGGCTCGCGCCGGATCCCCGAGCTCCCGATCCACTGGAGCCTCGACGACTTCGTCTGGTTCGGGATCTGGCAGGAGACGCGCGCGACGGCGACGTCGGCGTGGCTGGAGGCGTGGACCGACGAGCTCGCCTCGGCGGCGCGCGACGACCGCCCGCTGACGCTCACCTTCCATCCGGAGGTGATCGGGCGTGGCTACCGCGCGGTGGCGCTCGACCGTCTCCTCGCGCACCTGACGAGCAGCGGCGCGACCGTGATGACGCACGGCGAGCTCGCGGCGCAGCTCTAGCTGAGCGACATCCGCCCGCTCGGCACCTCGAAGGCCAGCGTGGCGAGCGTCGCGCAGCGCACGAGCCACGGGTCGTCGTCGCGGTCGGATTGGAAGATCGCGTCGCCGTGCAGGGCCGCCGTGAGCTCGTCGACGTCGCGCGCGCCGTCCTCCAGCGCCGCGACGAGGCCGTCTAGCCGCCCGCACGTGCTCGCGCGGCTCGGCCCCTCGACGAGCGTGTCGCGCGCGCCCACGGCCCCGAGGAAGTGGTTGGTGTGGGCGACCCAGTCGCGCCCCGGCTCCGGCGCCACCTCGGCGACCCCGCCAGGCCAGCACTCGAACGCGCGCGCGGTCACCCCGCCGCTCCCATCCGGACCCGCGACGGTCATGCACACCGATGCGCTCAGCGGCGTCGCGGCAATGAGCGCCCGCGCGTCGTCGACGGTGCGCGCCTCCTCGAGGAGGGCGCGGCACAGCACGTGCACGGGCACGCCGTCGAGCCCGCCGTCGCGATCGCTGGCGAGGAAGTTGATCGCCAGCGCGACGCCGTCGGCGTTGACGCCGATCTTGGCGAGGATGCCCGCCTCGGTGAACGTGGTGCAGCGCTCCATCGTCCACACCACCCGCGAGGCCGCGAGGTCGGGATGGAAGTCCCAGTTCTGCGCGAGCACGCCGGTGCCATCGGCGCGCAGCACGGCCGCCGTCGAGCACTCGCCCGGCGCGCCCGCCACCTGCCCACCGGCCAGCAGCTCCGTGCGCGCGTTGATCGCGAAGAGCAGCTCGGGCGGCTGCTGCGCACCCGCGGCGATCCCCTCGATCTCCTCGGCGAGCGCGGGCCGGAAGGCGCCGATTCGCGCCTGCGCCTCCCGCCCGCGCTCGTCGATGTCCGCGGGGCCGAGCCCACGGTCCTCATGGAGCATCCGCCGGTAGACGGCCGCCGTGTTGGCGACCGCCTGCGCCTGCGCTCGCGCGAAGCGCAGCCCGCGGTCGGCGGGGCTGCGCTCGTGCGAGTGGTGTCGGGCGACGGTCAGGGGAGCTTTCGCTGGTCGGCCGTGAACTCGCCGACGTTCGTCTTGTCGACCATGATCAGCGGGGAGATCACCTGCTTGGGCACGGTCTTGCCCTGTGCGACCGCGATCGCGGTCTTCACCGCGAGCGCGCCGACCTTGAACGGGAACTGGCCCACCGATGCGTCGATCACGGTCCCGGCCTCGATGTCCTTCAGCGCCTCCGGCTGCGCGTCGAACGACACGACGATCGGGTCCTTGCCCACGGCCTGGATCGCCTTGACGGCGCCGAAGGTCTGCGTGTCGCTGATCGAGTAGATGGCGTTCAGCTCCGGATGCGCCGAGAGCATGTTCTCCATCGTGGTGCGTCCCTTCTCCCGGTCGCACTTGGCGTCGAGCGTCGCGACGACCTTGAACGGCGCGCCGCCGAGGCCGGCCTTGAAGCCGGCGACGCGGTCGTCGGTGATCTCCAACCCCGGGATGCAGTGAAGGATGCCCAGCTGGCCGCCTGATCCGGCGTGCTGGGCCAGCCACTTGCCCGCGAGCTCCCCGCCCTGGCGGTTGTTCAGCCCGACGAAGCTCGACTGCTCGCTCAGCTCGGGGATCGGCACGTCGAAGACGACGACCTTGACCCCCTGCTCGGTCGCGCGCTTGAGCGCCGGGATCACGGGCTTGGGATCGCCCGCGTTGATCGCGATCACATCGGCGCCGCGGGTGACGGCGTCCTCGACCTTGCTCACCAGCTCCGAGGATGACGACCCCGTGCCGGTGACGATCGAGACGTGCTGGCCCGGGAAGCGCTTGGCCTCCGCGTCGGCGCCCGCCTTCTCGAGCAGATAGGCGTCGTTGCTCAGCGACGGCATGATCACCGTGATCTTCTTGCCTTCGCTCGCGGCCGGAGAGCCCGACCCGGGCGCCTTGTCGTCGGAGCCGCCGCATGCCGCGATCGCGACGAGCGCCGCAATCGTTCCCACCGCGACGAGAACTCGCTTTACCATCGTTCCTCCTGGTCCTGTGAACCGGGTAGTTCGGCGCCAGCGGCGTCATCACCGCCGCTGGCGCCAACGATCAGGCCGACGAGGTACCGATGGTGCTCTGGGGTCGGGATCGCTTCCCCGACCTGTCGGCCCTGGCGGAGCACCACCGCACGGTCGGCCACCTTCATGACGTGGTCGAGGTTGTGCGAGACGAGGATCACGGCGATGCCCTGCTCGGGCAGCCGCCGGACGAGACGCAGCACCTCGGCCGACTCGCGCAGCCCGAGCGCGGCCGTCGGCTCGTCGAGGATCACGAGGCGGCGGGCGAACGTCACCGCGCGCGCCACCGCGACGGCCTGGCGCTGGCCGCCGGACATGAGGCCGAGCGGCTTGTCGAGGTCCTTGATCCGAACCTGCAGGCGGTCGAGCTGCTCGCGCCAGCGCTCGTGCATGTCCTTCTCGCGCACCAGCGCGATCGGCCCCAGCCAGCGCGGGCCGCGCCGCAGCTCGCGGCCGATGAAGAAGTTGGCCGCCGGCGTGAGGTTGTCGAACAGCGCGAGGTCCTGGTAGACGGTGTCGATGCCGGCGGCGCGCGCGTCGTGGGGCGTGCGGAAGTCCACCGCCTCGCCGTCGATGGCGATCCGGCCCGCATCGAGCTGGTGCACGCCGCTGAGCGCCTTGATCAGCGTCGACTTGCCCGCCCCGTTGTCGCCGAGCAGCGCGAGGATCTCGCCCTCGTGGACGTCGAGGCTCACGCCCGCGAGCGCGGTGACGGCGCCGAAGCGCTTGCGCGCGTCGCGCACCGAGAGCAGCGGCGCGCTCACGCGTCGGCTCCCTGGAGCGCCCGCAGGCGCTCCTCCAGGTACCCGCGCGCGACGTCGAGCTCAACCGACGCGACGATGATCATCCCGATCGCCACCTGCTGGTAGAAGGCCGAGACGTCGAGCAGGTCCAGGCCGTTGCGCACGACGCCGAGGATCAGCGCCCCGACGAGCGCGTTGACGACCGTCCCGCGGCCGCCGAAGAAGCTCGCGCCGCCGACGATGACCGCGGTGATCGCATCGAGCTCGAGCAGGTTGCCGGCGGTGGGCGCCCCAGCGCTGGTGCGCCCGGCGGTGATGATGCCGGCCAGGCCGGCGAGGAGCCCGCACAGCGCGTAGACCGAGATCAGCAGCCGCCCGACCGGCAGCCCGGCGCGCTTGGCAGCCTCGGGCGAGCCGCCGATCGCGTAGATCCAGCGCCCCCACTGCGTCCGCGCAAGCAGCACCCACGCCATGAGCGCGACGCCGAGCACGATGATGACCGACACCGGCACGATGCCGACCGTTCCGCTGCCGATCGTCAGGACCCCGGCCGGGATCGTCGTCTTCGTCTCGCCGCCCGAGACGATCAGCGCCAGGCCGCGCACGGCGCCGAGCGTCGCGAGCGTGACGATGAACGGGTGCGGCACGCGGCCGACGACGTAGACGGTGCCGTTGACCAGGCCGACGGCGAGCCCGCCCGCGAGCGCCGCGGCGAGGACCGGCACGAGGTGATCGCCCCAGCTCGTCGCGCCCACGACCGCGGCGAGCACGCCGGTGAAGGCGACGGTCGACCCGACCGACAGGTCGATGCCGCGCGTGAGGATGACCATCAGCTGCCCGATCGCCAGCGCCGCGATGACGGCGGTCTGGAAGCCGAGGTTCGTCAGGTTGTTGCTCCTGAAGAAGAACGGCGACAGGGTCCCCATGACGATCACGAGGACGACCAGGACCACGACCGGCCCGAGCTCGACGAGCCGCAGGCCCCAGCGCAGCGCGCGGCGCCGGGCCGCGCTGCCGACGGGGGTCACGGGGACGTCGTCACGAGCCGGGTCGGACGCAGCGACGGGAACCTCCGCGGGCGGTACGACCATCCGGTGATTCAATCACTATATGAACGAGCGAGTCAAGCGGAAGAGGTCCCGCAGCAGCTCGACGTCGCGCGCGCCCTGCTCGGCCGGCGTGCGGCAGGCGATCCCGTCGACCACGCAGGCGTGGAAGTGGCGCAGCTCGGCGACGTAGGAGTCGCGGGCGTGCTGATACGGGGCCCGCAGCTCGAGCTCGTGGATCGCGTCGGCGAAGTACAGCCGCGCTCGCTCGCGGAAGTCCTCCAGGCCGCGCAGCAGCAGCCACGCGCACTGCCAGGTCGCGCCGCCGGGTAGCCGCGCCGTGAAGCTCGCGGCCTCGCCCTGCGCCCACGCGGCGGCGCTCAGCGGCTCGATCGCGCCCGCGCCGCCGAGCCGGTCGAGCGCCCCGTGGACGAGGTTGACGTCGTGCACGAGGCAGGCGAGGAACGTGTAGCTGTAGGCGCGAACCACCGCCGGATCGGCGCTCCCGACGGCCCGCCGCACCTGCTCGGCCTCGGCGCGTCGCGCGGCGTCGGCCACCGCGGCCGGCACGTCGTCGGCGCGCACCATCGTGCTCCACGGGACGAACGGCTCGCGCGCCATCCACGGGTCGTAGGTGACGACGTCGACGAAGCGCAGGTCGTCGCCGCTGGCCGGCAGCGCGTCGAGCCACGCCTCATAGGCCGCGTCGTAGCGCTTCATGTAGCCGACCTGCACGACGAGACCCGTCTCGTCGCGGCGCCGGCAGATCGCCGCCGCGTCGTCGGGCGCGATGCACAGCGGCTTCTCGACCAGCACGTGCAGCCCGCGGTTCAGCGCGGCGATGACGATCTCCGCGTGGGTGGCGTGCGGCGAGCAGACGACGACGGCGTCGAGGCGCTCCTCGTCGAGCATCCGCTCCCAGTCGGTGTACCCGCGCGCGGGAGCGTGGCGCGCGGCAAGGCCCTGCGCGACCGTCGGGCTGACGTCGGCGATCGCCACGAGCTCGAAGGCGTCGCGCAGGCGCGCGAGGTTGGGCAGGTGGATCGCCTGCGCGATCAGCCCGCCGCCGACGACGGCGGTCCGCAGGGCGCGGCTCACACGTCGCGCTCCGGCGGGCGACCGGTCGCCTCCTGCAGCGCCTGCGGGCCGGAGGCCAGCAGCAGCCCGCCGTCGACCAGCAGCGACGCGCCGGTCGCGTACGACGCGGCGGGCGACGCCAGGAAGGCGATCGCCGCGGCGATCTCGTCCGGCGACGCGGCGCGCGCCGTCGGGATGACCGGCCGCTCGATGGTCGCCGCCGCGAGGTCGTCGGGCTCGTAGTTCATCGGCGTCGCGGTGTGGCCCGGAGCGACCGCGTTGACCTTGATGCCGTGCGGCGCCAGCTCGAGCGCCAGGACCTTGGTCAGCAGCTCCAGGCCAGCCTTCGCGGCCCCGTACGCGCCGCCGCCGTCGAGCGCCACGAAGGCCAGGACCGAGGTGACGTTGACGATCCGCCCGCCGCGACCGGCCGCGATCATGTGCCGCGCGGCGGCCTGGGCGCACGCCCACGGGCCGACGAGGTTGACGTCGAGCGCGCGATCGAAGCCGGCGACCGTCTCCTCCAGCACGGTCGCGCGGCGGTTGGCGCCGGCGTTGTTGACGAGCACGTCGACGCCGCCCAGCCGCGCCGCCAGCGCGTCGATCGCCCCCGCGGCGGCGGTCGGGTCGGCGAGGTCGAGCTCGACGCACGCCGCCACTCGACCCAGCTCGCGGATCTCGGCGGCCACGCCCTCGGCGCCCTGCAGGTTCGCGCGGTAGGTGAGCCCGACGTCGCAGCCCGCGGCCGCGAGCTGCAGCGCGGTCGCGCGGCCGATGCCCGAGCCGGCCCCGGTGACGATGGCGCGGCGCGCGTCGCTCAGGCCCACGGGGTCCCCCCTCCTGGCGGCTTCGCACCCGGCACGAGGCTGGACGGGGGCAGCACCGCGTCCGCCAGGCCCGCGGCGGCGAGCACGCGCAGGCTCGCCGCGAGGTCGTCGAGCGGCGAGCCGCTGCCCGGCACGCGATCCTGCTCGATCGTCGCGTAGCCCTGGTAGCCGACGGCGTCCAGGGCGCCGAGAACGGCGCGCAGGTCGACCGCGCCGTCGCCGAGCGGACAGAACACGCCCGCGGCGATCGCGCTCCAGAAGTCCAGCCCGCGATCGCGCACGTCGCCGCGCACGTCCTTGAGGTGCACGTGCGCCAGCCGCGGCCCGTAGGCCACGAGCGCGCGATCGGCCTCGATGCCCGCGTACTGCGCGTGGCCGGTGTCCAGGCACAGCCCGATGTCGGTGTCGTCGAGCAGCCGCTCGATCTCGTCCTCGAACTCGACGAAGGTGCCGGCGTGCGGATGGAACGCCGGGCGCAGGCCGTGGTCCTCGGCGATGGCGGCGGCGCGGCGGATGGCGTCGACCATGGCCGCCCAGTCTCGGCCTTCCAGCCGCCGCGCGTCCACCGACCGGCCGGCGGTCGCGGCGCGCTGCGCGCCCGGCCGGTCGATGACGACCAGCACGGCGCCGCCGGCGGCCGCGATCGCGCGGCAGGCGCGCCGCGCGGCGCCGAGCGCGTCGGGGACGCGGGCGGGGTCGTGGAAGTCGTCGAAGACGAACGAGCCGACCGCGGTCAGGCGGCGCTCGCCGAGGGCGGCGCGCAGCGCGCCGGCGTCCTCGGGCAGGTAGCCGATCGGCCCGAGCTCGAGCGCGGCCACGCCCGACGCCGCGATCTCGTCGAGCACCTGCTCCCACGGCGGGTTGCCAGGCGCGCCGGCGAAGTCGACGCCCCACGACACCGGTCCGGTCGCCAGCCTGATCACAGGAACCGCTGCGCCGCCCGCGCGTCGAGATGGTCGGCCGTGCGCCGGCGCGTCGCTGCGTCGGCGGCGACCTCCGGCACCCCGAGGTCCCAGAACGCGCCGCTGCCCAGCAGCGAGCGCCCGGGCTCGGTCGGGCAGACGATCACCGTCGTGGCGTCGCCCGCGCGCGCGGCGGCGAGCGCGTGGCGCAGCTCGCCGGCCGTGGTCGCGAGGGCCGCGGCGCAGCCCATGCTGCGCGCGTTGGCGACGTAGTCGACCGCCGACCCGAACGCGCAGGCCCCGGGCCCGAGCGCCTCGATCGATCGATAGCCGCCGTTGTCGAGCACCACGACCGTCAGCTTGAGGCCTTCCTCGACCGCCGTCACGAGCTCGGTCGGGCTCATCAGGTACGTGCCGTCGCCGATGACGACGATCACCTCCCCCGCATCGCCCTCGTGCATCCGGATCCCGAGCGCCGCCGGGATCTCGTGGCCCATGCACGAGAACGCGAACTCGATGTGCGTGAAGCCGCCCGCCGGCGTCTCCCACAGCTTCAGCAGGTCGCCGGGCTGCCAGCCCGCCGCGGCGACGACCCAGTCGCCCGCGCCGACGTGCGCATTGAGCGTGCGCAGCACCTCGCCCTGTCCGATGCGCTCGTGCGCGACGGGCGCGAGGTCGGCGTCGACGTCGGTGCGCCAGCGCGCGAGGGCCTCCCCCACGTCGCGCGCCGGCGCCGACCAGCCGGCCAGCTCCGCGCGCAGCGCGTCGAGCGCCTCGCGCGCGTCGGCGACCACGGGCACCGCGCTGAGCTTGTGGGCGTCGGCTGCGTTGACGTTGATCGCGACGAAGCGCACGTCGGGATCCTGGAACAGCGAGTGCGATCCCGTCGTGAAGTCGCTGAGGCGGGTGCCGACGCAGACGACGAGGTCGGCGTCGCGCGCCAGCTCGTTGGCCGCGCGCGTCCCGTTCACGCCGATCCCGCCCACGAGCCAGTCCGACGCGGTCAGCGAGCCCTTGCCCGCCGACGTCTCGGCCACCGGGATCCCCAGCTCGCCGGCGAACCGCCGCAGCGCCGCCTCGGCCTCCGAGTAGCGCACGCCGCCCCCCGCGATGACCAGCGGACGGCGCGCCGCGCGGAGGGCGTTCGCGGCGGCCATGAGATCGCGGGGGGCGGGGACGCGACGAGCGACCGGCCATTCGCGGTGCTCGAAGAAGCTCGCGGGGTAGTCGAACGCCTCGCCCTGGACGTCCTGGTGCAGCGCGATCGTCACCGCGCCGGTCTCGGCCGGATCGAGCAGCACGCGCATCGCCTCGGGCAGGGCGGTCAGCAGCTGCTCGGGCCGCGCGATGCGATCGAAGAAGCGGCTGAGCGGGCGGAAGGCGTCGTTGACGCTGACGTCTCCCTGCAACGGGTGCTCGAGCTGCTGGAGCACGGGCCCCTGGCGGCGGTTGGCGAACGTGTCGCTCGGCAGCAGCAGGACGGGCAGGCGGTTCGTCGTCGCGGTGGCGGCGCCCGTGAGCATGTTCGTCGAGCCCGGACCGATCGACGCCGTGCACGCGAGCGTCGCGAGGCGGCGGCTGGCCTTCGCGTAGCCGATCGCGGCGTGGACCATCGCCTGCTCGTTCTTGGGCTGGTGGAAGGGCAGGTCCTCGCCCTCCTGCCGCAGCGCCTGCCCGAGGCCGAGCACGTTGCCGTGCCCGAAGATCCCGAACATCGCCGGGATCGCGCGCCGGACGTGGCCGTCGCGCTCGGAGTGCTGGGCCTGCAGGTGGCGCACGAGCGCCTGCGCGGTCGTCAGGCGGACCGTCGTCACAGCCGGTCCAGCCGCATCGTCGCGGTCAGCGCGTGCCCGCCGAACTGCTCGGCTTCCGAGATCGCCGCCACGGCGGGCGCGACCCGGCGCGTGCCCTCGGCGGTGAGCCGCTGGTAGGTGCAGGTCTTCAGGAACTTGCCGACCCACAGGCCGCCCGTGTACCGGGCCGCGCCCATCGTCGGCAGCACGTGGTTGGTCCCGACGGCCTTGTCGCCATACGCCACCGTCGCCTCGTTGCCCAGGAAGAGCGAGCCGTAGTTGCGCAGGCGCGCCAGGCAGTGGTCGAGGCGCTCCTCGGCGACCTGGACCTCGAGGTGCTCGGGCGCGATCTCGTCGGACAGCGCGATCGCCTCGTCGAGGCTGTCGACGACGGCGACCGATCCGTGGCGCGCCCACGCCTCGCCGGCGACCTCGCGGGTCGGCCAGCGCGGGAGCAGGTCATCGATCGCGTCGAGGACCGCCTGTCCGAGGTCGCGCGACGTCGTGACGAGCACGGCCGGCGAGGTCGGCCCGTGCTCGGCCTGGCCGAGGAGGTCGGCGGCGACGATCGTCGGGTCCGCGCTCTCGTCGGCGATGATCGCGATCTCGGTCGGCCCGGCCAGCAGGTCGATGCCGACCTCGCCGAACAGCTGGCGCTTGGCCTCGGCCACGTAGGCGTTGCCCGCGCCGACCACGACGTCGGCGCCGGGAACGTCCTCGATGCCGAACGCCATCGCGGCGAGCGCCTGGACGCCGCCGAGCGCGAGGATCGCGTCGGCGCCGGAGGTCGCCATCGCGTAGAGCATCGCCGGGTGGATCCCCTCGCCGCCGCGCGGCGGCGCGCAGGCGACGACCTGCTCGACGCCGGCGACCTTCGGCACGACGATCGTCATGAACGCCGACGCGAGCATCGGGTAGCGGCCCCCGGGCACGTACGAGCCGACCGCGCGCACGGGGATGTGGCGGTGGCCGAGCGTGACGCCCGGCAGCGTCTGGACCTCGAGGTCGAGCAGCGTCTCGCGCTGCGCGCGGGCGAAGCCGCGGACCTGCTCCTGGGCGAAGGCGATGTGCTCGCGCAGCGCGGGGTCGAGCTCGGCGGCGGCGCGCTCGACCTGCGCGGCGTCGACCACGAAGGTCGGCGGGTCCCAGCCGTCGAGCTCGCGCGAGTAGTGGCGGATCGCGCCGGCGCCGTCGCGCCGGATGCGCTCGAGCATCTCGGCGACGGTGCGCCGCACGTCCGCGGTCACCTGCGCGCTGTAGCGCGGAGCGTGCTTGAGGTACTCGGTCACGTGGCGGCCGCCTCGCGCTCGGGATCGACGGTGCGCAGCCACGCCGCCGCGCGATCGACGGCGTCGGCGCACAGCCGCGCATCGGTGCTGTGCACGAGGATCGCCGCGCCGGCGAACGCTGCCGGCGGCGTGGCGTCGAGGGCGCCCGCGATGCCGAGGGCCACGCCGGTGGCGACGCTCGCGCGGCGCACGGCGTCGACCGCCGCGAGCAGCTCGGGCGCGTGGGTGTCCAGCGGCGTGCCCAGCGAGAACGACAGGTCGGCCGTCCCCACGACGACGGCGTCGAGGCCGGGCACCGCGGCGATCGCGCCGGCGCGCTCGACGCCGGTGACGCTCTCGACCTGCACCCAGACCGCCGGGCGCGGCGGGCGCCGGCCCGTCCCGCGCTGGCGCAGCGTCAGCCGCCGCGGGCCCCAGCCGCGCGTGCCGTCGGGCGGGTGCGCGACCTTCTCGATCGCTGCGGCAGCGGTCCGCGGGTCGTTGACGTCGGCGAGCACCACGCCGTCGGCGCCCGCGTCGAGCATCGCGGTCATGAGACCGTGGGCGTCGGCGGGCAGGCGCACGAGCGCGTAGGTGCCGGCGGCCTGCGCGCCGAGGATCATCTCCTGGGCGTCGAGCGGGCCGAGCGCGCCGTGCTCGAGGTCGACCCACACGAGGTCGAAGGGCTCGGCCAGCAGCTCGGCCGCGGTCGCGCCCGGCAGGGTCAGCACCGTGCCGGCCAGCCGGCGGCCGTCCTTCAGCGCATCAGGGAGCGACTCAGCCACCGTTGCCCCGCGAGTTGAACGCCGCGTGCGCGAGGACGTCCGGATTGGCGAGGTGCGCCGGGGGTCGTCCGTGGAGGACGTCGATCACCGAGATCGTCGCGGAGCGCGCCATATCGCGCACGGACCGGATGCTCAGGCCGGCGATGTGCGGGCTGAGCACGACGTTGGGCAGGCGCAGCAGGCGCGAGCCGGCCGGCGGCTCGTCGGCGAAGACGTCGAGCGCCGCGGCGCGCAGCCGGCCGCTCTGGAGCGCGTCGACGAGCGCCGCCTCGTCGACCACGCCGCCGCGCGCGGTGTTCACGAGGATCGCGCCGGGGCGCATGAGCGCGAGCTCGCGCGCGCCGATGAGCCCGCGCGTGCTCGGCAGCAGCGGGACGTGCAGCGACACGACGTCGGCGGCGGCGAGCAGCGTGTCGAGGTCGACCGCCTCGACCGCGGGCTCCCGCGGCTCGACGGGATCGTTGACCAGCACGCGCACGTCGAAGCCGCGCAGCCGCGCGGCGACGATCCGCCCGATGTGGCCGAAGCCGATCAGGCCGACGGTGCCCCCGCTCAGCAGCCACGCCGAGTGCTCGCCGGTGCGGTTCCACTCGCCCCGGCGCACGGCGGCGTCGTGCTCGGAGATCCGGCGCACCGCGGCGAGCATCAGCGCGACGGTGTGATCGGCGACGGTGCCCTCGTTGGCGCCAGGCGTCACCGTCACGGCGATCCCGTGCGCGGTCGCGGCGTCGAGGTCGATCGAGTCGACGCCGACGCCGACGCGCGCGATGACGCGCAGCGCCGGGCTGTTGGCGATGACCGAGGCGTCGAACGGGTCGGTGCTGACGATCGCCCCGACCGCGTTGCGGACCAGCCGTCCGACCTCCGATGGCGACCGGGCCCCGAGCTTGGGCTCGAGGCGCACGCTCAGGCCGGCGCGCGCGAGGGCGCCGCCCGTCTGCTCGCCGTCGGCGTCGTAGTCGGGCCACGTGACCACGACGTGTCGCGTCGTGTCGTTGTCGACGGCAGACGAAGCGGCGCTGGCCACGCATGTGATCTAATCACTGTATGTCGGGCGCCGTCAAGTCTCACGCGCCGGCGGCGGCCTTGCGGCGCCGTGACGGGCGGCGCCCGCGGTGCTCGTCGAGGTAGCGCGCGATCGTGTCGAGGTGGTCGCTCATGGCCGCGCGGGCCTCGTCGGGGTCCTTCGCCGTCACCGCAGCGAGGATGCGCCGGTGCTCGGGGAGCGCGCGCTCCTGGCGGTACTGCGGGCGGGCGAGCGGGAAGCGCGCCAGCAGCAGCGCGGAGTGGATGCGCTCGACGAGCCCGCCCAGCGCGCGGTTGCCGGTGGCGCCGATGAGCGTCTGGTGAAAGGCGATGTCCGCCTCGTGGAAGCGCTCCTCGGCCGCCTGGCTCTCGGGGCGCGCGGCGGTCTCCTCCATGCGCCGCAGCGCCTTGGCGAGGTGGTCGACGTCGCGCTTGCTGGCGCGCTGCGCAGCCAGGCCCGCCGCCTCGACCTCGAGGATGCGCCGGCACTCCAGGTACTCGGCCAGGACCTCGCTGCCGCGCTCCGAGTCGAGCGTCGCGGCGAGGACGTCGGGATCGAAGACGTCCCAGTCCTCGGGCTCGTTGACCGTCGCGCCCTTGCCGTGCTTGACCGAGATCAGCCCGCGCTCCTCCATCGCGCGGATCGTCTCGCGCGCCACGCCGCGGCTGACGTCGAAGTCCGCGGCGAGGTCGACCTCCCTCGGCAGCATGTCCCCGGCCGGGCGCACGCCGGACACGATGTCGGCGATGAGGATCCTCATCACGTCGCGGTGCTTTCGAGCCATTAGGTCATCGCATCACATTTGACGGCGCGCCGCCAGCGGCGGTTCATCCCGCCCGCCTGGCCGTGAGGCCGCCGTCGACGAGCAGCGACGCGCCGGTGACGTAGCTGGCCTCGTCGGAGGCCAGGAAGCGCACGACGCTCGCGATCTCCTCGGGTGCGCCGATGCGGCCCAGCGCCACGGCCCGCACCATCGCGGCCTCCGCCTGCGCGCGGTCGGCGGAGCGGTCGATGCTCTCCTGGACCAGCCGCGTGCGGACGAACCCCGGCGCGACGGCGTTGACCCGGATCCCGTAGGGCCCGTAGTCCAGCGCGAGGCTGCGCGTCAGCCCCACGAGGCCCGACTTGGCCGCCGCGTACGGGAAGAACCCCTCGAGCGTGGCGAAGCCGTGCAGCGAGGAGACGTTGACGATCGAGCCGCGGCCGGCGCGCTGCATGTGCGGCAGGACGTGCTTGGCCGCGAGCCAGGCGGCCTTGAGGTCGATGGCGAAGAAGCGGTCCCACTCGTCCTCGGTCATCGCGACCGCGTCGTAGTTGGCGTTGACGCCGGCGTTGTTGACGAGCACGGTCGGCGGCCCGAAGCGCTCGGCGCACGTCGCCACGAGCGCCGCCACCTCCGACTCCGACGCGACGTCCGCGCGCCGGAAGGCGACGCGCTCGTCGCCGAGCTCGCGCGCGGTCTCCCGCCCGACCTCCTCGTCGCGCCCGCAGAAGGCGACGCGGGCGCCGTGCTCGGCGAACAGGGTGACGATGGCGCGGCCGATGCCGCGCGAGCCGCCGGTCACGATGGCGACCTCGCCGGCGAGCGAGGCGCCGGACGCGGCCGTCCGACCCAAGCGACTCGCCGGCCCCAGCCGTGACCCTCAAGCCCGCCCTTGACCGTTGCCCTGAGATTCGATCACTATATCGCGCCATGATCGCCGCCGATCGAACCGCGCGCGTGCGCGTCGCGCTGCACGCCGCCGACCACCTCGGCGAGGGCCCCTTCTGGGACGAGCGCACCGGCGAGCTGCTGCGCGTGGACATCACGCGCGGGCGCGTCCACGCGTGGAGCCCGGCGCGCAACGCGGTGCGGACGCAGGTGATCGGCGGAGAGGTCAGCGCGGTGGTGCCGCGCGCCGGCGCACCGGGGCACATCGTCGCGGCCGGCCACCGGCTGGCGCTGCGCGACGGCGATGACGAGCGCGTGCTCGCCGTCGTCGAGGCCGATCGCCCCGACAACCGCTTCAACGACTGCAAGTGCGATCCGCAGGGCCGGCTGTGGGCGGGCACGATGTCCAAGCGGCGCGAACCGGGGACGGCCGCGCTCTACCGGCTCGTCGCCGGCGGCGAGATCGAGCGCGTGATCGCCGGCACGACGATCTCCAACGGCCTGGCGTGGAGCCCGGCCGGCGATCGCATGTACTTCGTCGACAGCACGACGCAGCGCATCGACGTCCTCGACTTCGACGCGGCGACGGGCGACGTCAGCGGCCGCCGAGCGCTCGCCGAGATCGAGCCGCGCGACGGCCTGCCCGACGGCCTCGCCGTCGACGCGGAGGGAGGCGTCTGGGTCTGCCTCTTCGGCGGTGGCGCCATCCGCCGCTACGGCGTGGACGGCGCGCTGACCGCGGCGATCGCGCTGCCGGTCACGAACCCGACGAGCGCGGCCTTCGGCGCAGCCGACCTGCGCACGCTCTACGTCACGAGCGCGCGCCACCGCCTGTCGGCCGAGCAGCTCGCCGCCGAGCCCCTGGCCGGCGCGCTGCTCGCGCTCGAGCCCGGCGTGCGCGGCCTGCCGGGAAACCGCTTCGCCGGCTGAGCACTGTCGCTCGCCGCGCGCGAGTCACGATCGGGGCTGGACCGACCGGCGGGTGCGGTGATTCGATCACTGGACCCTACGCAGGAAGGAGGTGAGCCGCGTGAACATCGAGATCCTGGAGCGCCCCATCGAGCCTGCATCTGGGTTCGTGAAGGGCCATTGACCGCAGCGACCTGGGCGCGCCGCCATACGCGGCGCGCCCCTGCGCGGGCACCGAGGACTACGCGGGGCGCTGTTACGGTCATGACCCGCATGAGCGCGTCGCAGCCCATCGACGAGGGCCTCATCAAGGCGCTCGGGCATCCGCTCCGCTGGCGCATCCTCGAGGTCATCATCGACCGCAGCGAGGCCAGCCCGGTCGAGGTCGCGCGGCTTCTCGACCAGCCGCTGGCGACGATCAGCCACCACGTCCGCGTCCTGCGGGACTCCGGATGCGTCGAGCTCGTGCGGACGCAGCCACGACGTGGAGCGGTCGAGCACTACTACCGAGCGCTGCTGCCGGCGTTCGTCGACGACGAGCACTGGCCCCAGCTGCCGCTCGTCCTGCGCCGCAGCATCGCGGGGCGGACCTTCAAGCACCTCATCGAGGAGGCGGCCGCTGCCGGTGAGGCCGGAGCGTTCGACGCTGCGACCGCGCACGTCGACCGCATGCTCGTCGAGCTCGATTCGCGAGGCCGGGAGGAGCTGTCCGAGCTGCTTGTCCACGTCCTTCGGGAGGCTCAGGCGATCCAGCAGCGCAGCGACGCTCGCGGTGCGGACGGCGACGACGTCCGGATGTCGGAGATCGCGCTGCTGCACTTCGAGCCCGTCGCCGCGGACGAGCCCGAGCCCCCGAGGCGCTCTCCCCCGCTCCCTTGACCGCCCCGCGGTCAGTCGATGAGCCCGCGGCGCATCGCCACGGCGACCGCGGCCGCTCGATCGGAGACCTCGAGCTTCTCGTAGAGGTGGTGCACGTGGGTCTTGACGGTGCTCACCGACAGATGCATCGCCGCGGCGATCGTCGGCACGCTCTCGCCGTCCGCGATCCGGCGCAGGGCCTCGCGCTCGCGTGGACTCAGGACGGGACGCTCGTCGCGCGTCCGCAGGCGGATCTCGCGTGCCACGGCCAGCTGGACCTCGGGCGCGAGGAAGATGTCGCCTGCGGCGACGGCCAGGATCGCGTCGCGAAGCTCGTCGGGGCGGGCCGACGTCGTCAGGAAGCCGGCGGCGCCCTCGCCGAGGAGGTCGTAGACGGTGCCCTGATCGACGTCGTCCCCGACGAACACCAGCCGGGTCGGCATGGCCTCCATCGCGACGAGGCCGAGGATCAGGTGGTCGTCGAGACCCCCGAGCGACGGCCCGAGCACGGCGACGTCGGGCGCGATCGCTCGCAGCATCTCCAGTGCCTCGCGCCCGTGACCGGCCTCGCCGACGAGCTGGAAGCGCGAGCACTGCCGGATCACGCGCGCCATGGCGTCGCCGTAGAGCGGCTCGCCGTTGGCGATCGCCACGCGGATCGCGCGCGCGGCACGGGCGGGATCGGCCAAGGCGCGCAACATGTCTCTCGCTCAGCAAGCTAGTTCGCCTCGCGGCGCCTGTCAATGGCTAAAGCTCCACGTATTACTCAGTGGTTTTTAGCGTATAGGACCTGGCTCGTTCGATCGGCGCACCGGCCCGCCGATCGGTCGATCACGCCCGTCGCCAAGAACGGCCGACCGGCCGATGGTGGGCTCCCGGGACCGCGCCGAGCCTCCCTCTCTCCGCCCGCTTCCCGCCAAGGAGAGAGCTCATGGCCACCACTCCCACCGTCGAGCCGTTGCGGATCCGCGACGCGATCGCGCTCCCGCGCGCCGGCGTCACGGTGACCGCGACGGCGCAGCGCAGCGACAGCTACCAGGTGCACGTCGTCGCGGGCATGGGCGCGCTGCTCGACCGCCTCGGCGGGCTGCTCGACGGCGTCTCGGTCGCGGTCATCACCGACGAGACGGTGCGCGAGCTCTACGGCGCGCCGGTCGTGCGCGGGCTGGAGCGCGCCGGGATCGAGCCGCTGGTGCGCAGCGTCCCGGCCGGCGAGCGCAGCAAGAGCCTCGATCAGGCGATCGCGCTGTGGGACTGGCTGGCGGGCTCGGACCTCGCCCGGCGCGACGTCGTGCTCGCCTTCGGCGGCGGCGTGATCGCCGACCTCGGCGGCTGGGTGGCCAGCGGCTACATGCGCGGCGTCCCCTACGTCAACGTCCCCACGACGCTCCTCGCGCAGGTCGACGGCGCGCTCGGCGGCAAGGTCGCGGTCAACCACCGGCTGGCCAAGAACCTGCTCGGCGCCTTCCACCAGCCGGTCGCGGTGGTCGCCAACGTCAGCTTCCTGCGCACGACGAGCAACCGCCATCTGCGCGCCGGCCTCGCCGAGGCGATCAAGAAGGCGATCATCGCCTCACCGGAGTACCTGGCGTTCATCGAGGACAACGCCGACGCGCTGCTCGTGGCGCGCGACGACGCGATCCTCGAGCGGCTCGTGGTCAGCGCCGCCGCGATCAAGACCGAGCTGATCGGGCGCGACCCGTACGAGGCCGACCTGCGCCGCCCGCTGAACTTCGGCCACACGATCGGCCACCCGCTCGAGACCGTCACGGGCTACGGGCCGCTCCTGCACGGTGAGGCGGTCGCGTTCGGCATGGTCGTCGAGTCGCGGATCGCCGCGGCGCGCGGGCTGCTCGACGAGGCACAGCTCGAGCGGCTGATCGAGCTGCTGCGGCGCTGCCGGCTGCCTGCAGAAGCCTCGGAGCTGGCCGCGCCCGTCGACGCCGATGCCGTGCTCGGCGCGATGGAGAAGGTGCGGCTCATCCGCGCGGGCAGCCTGCGCTTCGTGCTCCCCGTCGCACCCGGCGAGACGATCATCGCCGACGACGTGACCGAGGACGAGGTCCGCGCCGCCCTCGCGGCCTCCGGCGTTGCGCCGGCCGCTCGACAGTGATTGAATCACTCCATGACTCTTGCTGAGGGCCCGACCACGTCCCGGCGGCTGCTCGACGAAGCAGCCGCGTTCATCCCAGGTGGCGTCAACACCTGCCGCCGCCAGAGCACGCAGGGCCTGTGCTTCGAGCGCGGCGAGGGCGCCTACCTGTGGGACCTCGACGGCCGCCGCTACGTCGACTACCACGCCGCCTACGGCGCGATCCTCCTCGGCCACTCGCACCCCGCGGTGACCGAGCGCGTGAGCGCCGCGATCGCCGACACCGTGCTCTTCGGCGCCGGCGTCACGCGCGCCGAGGTCGCGCTCGCGCGCAAGATCGTCGAGCACGTCCCCAGCGCCGAGCAGGTCCTCGTCTGCAACAGCGGCTCGGAGGCGACCTATCACGCCATCCGCCTGGCCCGCGGCATCACCGGCCGCGAGAAGATCGTCAAGTTCCAGGGCTGTTACAACGGCTTCCACGACTACGTCCTGCGCAACGTCCTGAGCGCGCCCGACCTCGTCGGCCGTCGCGACCCGCAGTCCAAGGGCATGCTCGACGCCGCGATCGACGCGACGCTCATCTGCCGCTTCAACGACCTCGACGACGTCGAGGCCACCCTCGCGGCGAACACCGAGCAGGTCGCGGCGATCATCGTCGAGCCGATCGCACACAACTCGCCGGGCCTGCTGCCGCGCCCGGGCTTCCTCGAGGGCCTTCGCCGCCTGTGCGACCGCGAGGGCGTGCTGCTGATCTTCGACGAGGTGATCACCGGCTTTCGCCACCACATCGGCGGCTACCAGGCGATCGCCGGCGTCATGCCCGACCTCACGACGCTCGGCAAGGCGATCGCCAACGGCTTTCCGCTCGCCGCGATCGCCGGCCCGCGCGAGCACATGGAGCGCTACACGACCCACCCCGACGGCGACGTGCACTTCGGCGGCACCTTCAACGGCAACTCCGTGGCCGTCGAGGCCGCGATCGCGACGATCGGGCAGCTCGAGGACGGCCAGGTCCACGAGCGCCTCTTCGCGCTGGGCGAGCGCATGCGCGACGGCCTGCGCGAGATCGCGCGCCGCGCCGGCATCCCCGCGGTCGTCGGCGGCTTCGGCTCGCTCTTCGTCCTGTGCTTCATGGACGGCCCGCTCGAGACCTACGAGGACGTCCTGCGCAACGACACCGAGCTGTTCATGCGCTACCGCCGCGAGCTCGTGGCCCGCGGCGTCTTCGAGATGCCCGAGAGCCTCGGCCGCAGCCACATCAGCGCCTCGCACACCGGGGACGACATCGACCGCTCGCTGGCTGCGGCCGAGGAAGCGCTTGGCGCGGCGCTCAGGGCCGCGGCTGATTGAACGCCGCGGATCCGAGGGCCGTCGTCGGCGCGCCACGAACGGTCACACCGATCCGTGCACCGATCTAACGGTCATACCGTTGCTTCCTGAGGCCATGCGCAGCAACCTCCCGGCGCTTGCCCGCGAGCTCGGCGCCGACGACAGGACGCTGCGGCGCGCCGCAGCGCGTGGCGCCGTGCGCTGCCGTCGTCCCGGTCCGCGGCGCATCGAACTGGACGACGACGAACGCGCATACCTCTCGGGTCACTGGGATCTGATGGCGCGCCTGACCGAGACGCTGCGGACAGAGCGCAACGTGCGCCTGGCGGTCTTGTTCGGCTCTGTCGCGCGCGGCGACGAAACCGACGAGTCCGACCTCGATCTCCTGGTCGACCTGCGTGACGAGTCCATCGAAAGCCGTGGCCGATTGCGCCAACGACTGCGCGAGGCCGCTGGCCGTGACGTGCAGCTCGTCACGGTGGCGGCAGCGTCGACGTCGGCGCTCCTCATGGCCGACATCGTCGAGGACGGCCGTGTCCTCGTCGACCGCACGGGGGCGTGGTCGACGTGGCGTGACGGCGCGGCTGGCCTGCGCGCGGAAGCGAAGCGCACGCAATCACAGGCCGAGGCGCGAGCGCGGGCCGTATTCGCGTACTACGGCCGGCCGCGGCGCTAGATGGGACGCGAGCCCGACGACAGCCGACGCGGGCGGCCTCGCCGCAGCAGACCCGCGCGCGACCGCGGTCGCCCGCGCATCCTGCAGATCGTCGAGATGGTGCCCTTCCAACATCGAGGCCTGGGACGGGCACTCGAGCGGTTCGGGGGCGCCGACCGATTCGACGCCGACGCGTACGTCGACGCGCGCGCTTCCGACGACCTCGACCGATTCGACCGCACGGCCTTGGCCGAGCGCTACCGGTCTGTGCTGCAGAACCTGCTGCGCGACCTGGCCGACCTGGGGCTCGCCGAGGCCCGTCGCGTCGGGATCCACGAGGTGCGTCGCGTCCGCTCGACGTTCGAGGGTCTGGCCGACCTCGGCGTGCTGAGCGAGCGCGACGCCGTGATGCTGGCCGAGATGCAGGACATCCGCAACGACGACCAGCACATGTCTCCGGCAGAGGTCCGCCGGCTCGTCCGCGCGATGCTCGACCTCGAGGCGCTGGTGCCGCGGTTCATGGTCGCCTACGGCCGGTGGTTCGAGTCCTGGCCGCGGGATCCCGGCTAGCGAACGGGCATCGCCGGTCAGCCGCAGATGGCCGCCGGCACCTTGAAGAGCCTTCGCGCGTTGTCCACGTAGACGCGGGCGAGCACGTCGTCGGGCAGGTCCAGGCCGGTGACGGTCCACGCGCCCTGGTCGGGCATCGGGTGCTGCAGCCCGGTCTCGGCCGTCTCGAAGAAGCGCCAGTGGCGCTCGAAGTACTGACGCAGATCCCAGCGCGCGCGCCCGAGGTCTGGCATCTCGATCGCGGCCGTGCGCAGCAGGTCGGTGCCGAAGATCACCCGATCGGCATGGGTCACGACGATCTCGCGAACCGCGCCGACGTCGCCGGCGCCCATGTCGGCGATCGCCGCCGCGGTGTCGACGTGGTAGTTCGGATAGGTGTCGAGCATCCGCCGGACATCCGCCCAGCTCATGAACGAGCCGAAGTGCAGCCCGATGAAGCGCGTTCGCGGGTGCCGGGCGACCACCACCTCGAGCTCCTCGTGCAGGCGCTCGAGCGACGGGAAGTCGCCGCCGCCGTACCACCAGTCCGGGTGCTTGCGCAGCTCCGCGATCCGCGGGTTGTCGTCGGTGAGCGGGGCGAAGAACGCCGGCGGATCGCCGGTGTGGATCGCGATCGGCAGCCCGAGCTCGCCTGCGCCCGCCCACAGCACGTCGAGGCGGGGATCGCTCGTCGCCAGCCGGCGCCCGGCGGCGTCGCGCAGCCACAGGCCGAGGTTCTTCCAGACCTTCACGCCGACCGCGCCACAGCGCGCGGCCGCGCGCAGCCGGGGCTCGAGCGCGTCGAGCGCGGAGAAGTCCGGGACGTGACAGCGCAGCAGCGCCGGCTCGAGATGGCGCCACTCCGCCGCCTCGGACGCCGGCGGGGCCGGCGGCCAGCGGCAATCCCACAGGTGGATCGCCGCCTCCAGGCCGCCGACCCGGTTGACGTGGTGCACCCGGTCGCGCGTCGACGCGTCGTAATGGCAGTGGGCGTCGATGACCGCGCCGCGATAGCGCGGGTGCTCGCTCATCACTTCGACTCGGCGGAGGCCTTCTGGAGATAGCTGCTCGCGTTGTCCTCGGTCACGAGGTCCGTGCCGGTGTCGACGTTGGCCGGCACCGACTTGCCCTGCAGCGCCTGCGCCAGAGTCGTCACGCTCGACTGGCCGACTCTGAGCAGATGCTGGGCGACCTCGGCGTCGATGCCCTTGTGCTGCAGGATCGCGTCGACGCCCTGCTTGGACGCGTCGACGCTGACGTGCGCCACCGCGTCCTTGCCCTTGGCGATGAGCGTGCGCGCGGCGCCGGTGGCGATGATGTCGCACGCGGAGAAGACGCCTCCGAGCTTCGGGTGGGCGGTCAGAGCGTCGGCCATCGCCGAGCGCGCGTCGGCGCTGTCGTTGCAGGCGGGCGCCAGCTCGGTGACCACCTTCAGCTCGCTGCCGGCGAGCGCCTCCTTGAATCCGGCCGTGCGATCGTCGATGGAGCTGATGCCCGGCGGCGAGCGCAGGATCGCCACCTGGTTGGAGGGCATCTTGCCCGCCTTGAACTGCTCGAGCATCCAGTCGGCGGCGACCTTGCCGGCGGCCTTGTTGTCGGTGCCGACGAAGGCCACCTTGTTGTCCATCTTCGGGACGTCCTGGTCCATGATCAGGACCTTCGTGCCCTGGGCCGCGATCTGCTGGAGGCCGGACGTCATCGCGGCGGCGTTGTTGGGCACGACCACGATGCCGTCGGGCTTCTGCACGAGCGCCGACTTGATGAACGTCAGGTAGGGCGCGGCGTCGACCTCGAGCTTGCTCGTCGCCTTCTGCTGCACGTCGACCGAGCTGCCGAGCCGGCGCGCGGCGGCGTCGAAGCCGTTGAACCACGCGCGGGTGACGTCGTTGAAGCCCCGCGGCGCGAAGACGAAGGTCATGATCTTGGCCTTCTTGGCCGGTGCGGCGGCGCTCGACGTCTTGCCGCCGCTGTCGTCCGAGCCGCAGCCCGTCGCGACTGCGAGCAGACCCGTTACGAGCGCGCCGACCAGCACGCATCGGCGCATACGCGCGATGTACCTCACTGCCTCTCCTCCTCTGATGGTGTGCGTTCCTGCCTACAGCGGCCCTGTCTGCGCTCCCACGATCAGGCCGACGATGCGGTCGTGATGCTCGGCATCCGGCGGCGCCTCCCCCACCTTCGTCCCGCGACGCATCACCACGACGCGATCGGCGACCGCGGCGACCTGCTCGAGGTTGTGCGAGATGATCACCACCGAGACGCCGCGCGCCGGCAGGCGCTTGACCACGCGCAGCACGTTGCGCGTCTCGCGCACGCCGAGCGCGGCCGTCGGCTCGTCGAGGATCACCAGGCGCGAGGCGAACGTCACCGCGCGGGCGACGGCGATCGCCTGGCGCTGGCCGCCCGACAGCAGGCCGACCGGCGCGTGCAGGTTGGGGACGTCAACCTCGAGCGCGGCGAGGATCTCCGCCACGCGCGACGTCATCGCGCGCTGGCGCAGCCAGCCGCGGACCGTCAGCTCGCGGCCCGCGAAGAGGTTGGCGGCGACGCTGAGGTTGTCGAAGAGCGAGAGGTCCTGGTAGACGGTCTCGATGCCGTGCTGGCGGGCGTGCATGGGCGAGCGCAGATCGAGCGGCTCGCCGTCGACGCTCACGCGGCCGCGGTCGAGCCGGTGCGCGCCGCTGACGCACTTGATGAGCGTCGACTTGCCGGCGCCGTTGTCGCCGACCACGGCGACGATCTCGCCGCGCTCGACGGTCAGCGAGACGTCGCTGAGCGCCGCGACCGCGCCGAAGCGCTTCGTGGCGCCCTCGATCTCCAGCAGCGGCCCGGCGGTCACGCTTCGCTCCGGTCGGCGTCGCGCAGGCGCAGCCGCGTCTCGAACCCGGCCCGCAGGCGGTCAGCGCCGATCGCCAGGATGAGCACGCTGCCGAGCACGATCGGCTCCCAGTTGAGGTTGACGCTCAGCAGGTTCAGGCCGTTGTGGATCGTGCCCAGGATGAGCGCGCCGACCAGCGTGCCGAAGACCGTCCCGCGCCCGCCGGTGAGCGTGGCCCCGCCGATGACCACGGCGGAGATCGCGTCGAGCTCGGAGTTGAAGCCCGACGACGCCGTCCCCGAGTCGGTCAGCCCGGCCTGGACGACGCCGGCCAGCCCGGCGGCCAGGCCGCCGAGGACGAACACCGACATCGACACCGCACGCACCGGGATGCCGACGCGCTCGCCGGCGTCGCGGTTGCCGCCGACCGCGTAGATCCACCGCCCCCACTGCAGGCACATGGTCAGCACCGCGACGAGGAGCGCGAAGCCGAGGACCAGCAGCGCCGAGATGGGGACGCCGCGGACGTCGCTGGAGCCGATGTCGTCGACGAGCGCCGGCAGGCCGGTGATCGTCGAGCCGTCGGCGATCACGTAGGCCGCTCCCGTGGCGATGCTCAGCATGCCGAGCGTGACGACGAACGACGAGCCGAGCTTCGCCTTCTCGATCAGCAGGCCGTTGGCCAGCCCGACGACGCAGCCGGTCGCGAGCATGGCCGCGATGACGGCCGCGCCGCTGTGCGTCGTCGACTGCGCGAGCTTGGCGCCGACGACGGTCGACAGGGCGACCACGGCGCCGGCGGAGAGGTCGATCGCGCCGGTCAGGATGATCAGGAGCTGCCCGGTGGCGAGGATCGCGACCACGCTCGACGCCTGCAGCAGGTTGGTGATGTTGAGCGCCGTGAAGAAGTACGGGGACAGGATCGACAGCACGACCCAGAGCGCGGCGAGGATGAGCAGCGGCCCCAGCGCGACGAGGCGCAGCGCGACCGCGGTGCCGTGGCGCGCGAGGACGGCCGACCTGGCGCGCTCGGTTCGCGGCGCCGCCGGCACGGCCAGCTCGGCGTCAGGCACGCGCGCGGGAACGGTCGGCGAGCACGGCGGCTGTCACACGGGCGGGCATCGAACAGAGATTCGATCACTCATTCTCGTCTGCGAGCAAGACACGCTTTCGACTCTCGCTCGCTGGGCTCATGACCGATTGATTCAGCCGCTGCCAGCGAGTGTCCCATCGGGCGCGGCTCGCAGGATGGGACATTCGCGCGTGTTTCTCCTGCAAATCGGAACAATCTGGGTCTAGCTCCTTGAAAAAGCCGGTGATTCGATCATCGGCCGTGTCGCGACTGCACCGAGAGCTCATGAGGGTCCTGCTCGCCGAGATCGCGAGCGGTGCGCTCGCGCCAGGGGGCGATGCGCTGCGCGAGACCGACATCGCCACGCGCTTCGGGGTCAGCCGCGGCGTGGCGCGCGAATGCGTACGCGGGCTCGAGGAGCGCGGGCTGGTCTCGGTCAAGCCCGGTCGCGGCGCCACGGTCAACCCGCCCGATCGCTGGGCCGTCTTCGATCCCGAGGTCGTCGGCGCGCTGCTCGACGCCGAGCGGGGCCTGGAGATCCTCGGCGAGTACCTCGAATGCCGGCGGATCCTCGAAGTCGAGGCCGTCGGGCTGGCCGCCGAGCGAGCCGGCGACGACGATCTCGCCGCCCTCGCCGACGGCCTCGCGCGGATGACCGCAGCCGCGCAGCGCGCAGCGGTCAACCCGGCGGCGCAGGAGCTCTTCCACGAGGCCGACGTGGCGTTCCACGGAGCGCTGATAGCGGCCACGCACAACAGCGCGCTCGCCGCCATGCTCTCCCCGCTCTGGCGCGCGCTCGGCGCCGCGCGCGGACCGGCGGCGCTGCCACGGCGGCCGCTCGAGCAGTCGGTCGCCGCGCACCACCGCATCCTCACCGCCATCGCGATCCGCGACGCCGACGGCGCGCGCGCGGCGATGCACGACCACCTCGTCAGCGTCGAGCGCGACCTGCACGAGCCCACGGACCGGCGTGGCGTCGACGAGCACCGTGCCGCCTGAGGCGTTCTACGTCGCGCGGACGCTGCAGGTGCTCGAGCTGCTCGCGTTCCAGTCGCTCTCGGCGCCGCAGGTCGCGGCGACCCTGCAGATCCACCCGCGCACCGCGCGCCGCGTGCTCGTTCGCCTGCACGAGGAGGGCTACCTGACCCGCAGCGACGACACCCGCCGCCTCTACTCGCCGAGCATGCGCATCGTCGCCCTTGCCGGGCAGGTTGCGGCGCGGTCGCCGCTGACCGTGCACGGCGTCGAGAGCGTGGCGCGGCTCCACGAGGAGGCCGGCGCCGACGCACACCTCGTCGTGCCGAGCTACCTGTCCGCGCTGTGCATCGTCCACGCGGACGGCTGCGGCGCCTGGCCGCACCCCCGCGAGCTCGTGCCATCGCACTGCACGGCCAGCGGCAAGGCGCTGCTGGCCTGGCGCCAGCGGTGGCGCGACAGCGTGCTGGCCCACCCGCTCGCGCGCCACACCGACCGCACGCTCGTCGATGCGGGCGCCCTCTCGCGCGAGGCCGACGCGACGCGCGCCCGCGGCTACGCGACCGAGGACGGCGAGTACGAGGAGGGCGTGCGCGCGGTCGCGGCGCCGATCTTCGTCGGCGGCGAGGCGGTCGCGGCGCTGGGCGTGTCGGGTCGCGATCTCGACGTCGACGCCCTCGCCAGTCGCGTCGTCGTGCTGGCCGAGGAGCTGACCGCGACGATGGCCCGGGACGATGGCTGAGGGCGTCGAGGCGTCCGCGCAGCACGGGTCCCCAGCGTTGAGCCAGCACGCGCGCGCGGCGTACGACGCCCTCGCGCCGCACTACGACGAGTTCACGGCCAGCCACGACTACGAGGCCTGGACGACCGCGCTCGAGGCGCTCGCGCGCGCCTGCGGCCTGCGCGGGCGGCGGCTCCTCGACGTCGCCTGCGGCACGGGCAAGAGCTTCATGCCCTACCTCGCGCGCGGCTACGAGGTGACCGCCTGCGACATCTCGCCCGCGATGGTGCGCGCGGCCGCGGCGAAGGCGGGCGATCGGGCACGCCTGGAGGTCTGCGACATGCGCGCGCTGCCGGCGCTCGGGGCGTTCGACTTCGTGTGCTGCGTCGACGACGCGGTCAACTACCTGCTGACGTTCGACGAGCTCGTCGCCACGTTCTCGGGGCTCGCGCGCAACCTGGCGGCGGGCGGCGTCGTCCTCTTCGACACCAACAGCCTGACGACGTACCGGACGTTCTTCGCCTCGATGTCGGTCCTCGTGGGCGACGCGCGCGTGCTCGTGTGGGAAGGGCACGCGGCCGACACGTTCGCGGAGGGCGAGCTCGCGCAGGCGACGATCGAAGCGCTCAACCGCCGGGCCGACGGCAGCTGGTGGCGCGAGCGCGGCGTCCACCACCAGCGTCACCACCCACGGGCGGAGATCGAACGCGCACTGCGCCAGGCCGACCTCGAGCCGGTCGCCGTGCGGGGCATGCGCCTCGACGGGACGGTGACCGACGGCTTCGACGAGCTCGCCAACTCCAAGGCCGTGTACGTCGCGCGCGCGAGCGCGACCCGATCGTGACGCCCCGCTACCGCCTGCGGCCGTCGGTCGAGCCGTTCTTCGCTTCGAGCGGCGACGTCTACCTGCTGCGGCCGGGCTCCGCCGAGGAGCACGTCGTCCGTGCGCCGCAGGCCGACGATCGCGCACTGTTGGAGCGCCTCGCGCGCGACGGGGTCGAGGCGCCCGACGGCAGCGAGACCGCGGCGCGGCTGGCCCCGCTGATCGCGGCGGGCGTGGTCGTCCGCGAGGCGCAGTCGCCGCCGCTCGCACCGCAGGACGCCGCCCGCTTCGACCGCCAGCTTCCCTACTTCGCCGAGCACGACGATCCGCGCGAGGTCCAGCGTCGCCTGCGCGCCGCCAGCGTCGTCGTGCTCGGCTGCGGCGGCCTGGGGACGTGGGCGCTCGGCGCGCTCGCGTGCGTCGGCGTCGGGCGCTTCGTGCTCATCGACGACGACGCGATCGAGCTGAGCAACCTCAATCGCCAGATCCTCTATCGGGCGGACGACCTCGGCCGGGCGAAGGTCGACGCGGCCGCCGCGTGGGTGCGCCACTTCGACCCGGCGATCGAGGTCGTCACGGTGGCGAGGCGCGTCGCGGCGCCGGCCGATCTCGACGGCGCCGTTGCAGGAGCGGACGCGCTCCTGCTCGTCGCCGACTGGCCGCCGTACGAGCTCGCGCGCTGGGTCAACGAGGTCTGCGTCGCGCGCGGCGTGCCGTTCCTGACCGCGGGCCAGCAGCCACCGCTGCTGAAGGTCGGGCCGACGTACATCCCCGGCCGCGGGGCGTGCTTCGCGTGTCACGAGCGCCGGCTGCGCCGCGACTTCCCGCTCTACGCCGAGCTCGCCGAGCAGCGGCGTCGCGATCCGCCCGCCGCGACGACGCTCGGGCCGGCGTCCGGCATCGTCGGGACGCTGCTGGCCCTGGAGGTCCTGCACCTGCTGAGCCGCGTCGTGGCGCCGGCCACGCACGACCGCGCGCTGCTCATCGACATGGGCACGCTGCAGACGCGCTGGGAGGGCATCGAGCGCGACCCCGGCTGCCCCGTGTGCGCCGGGGTTCGGGCCCCCCGGGCGTAGCCGCTGCGCGCGCGACTGTCCCTCGCCCTGCGAGTGACTTGCGTTAGAAGCAAAGTTCTGGCGAGGGCGCCAGCGTCGCGGGCATGGGCCGCCGCCACGAGCCGCAGGAAGCCCTCGGGCACGCGGTGCGGCAGCTCCGCGACGAGCGCGGGCTGACGCAGGCGGCGCTCGCGCGCGCGGCGGACACCGACGGCACGAGGATCTCGCACCTCGAGCGCGGACGGACGAACCCGGCGTGGGGCACGATGCGGCGGATCGCCGACGCGCTCGGGGTCGCGGTCTCGGACGTCGCCGCCCGCGCGGAGCAGATCGAGCGCGCGGCGAAGGCCGGCGAGCCCAAGGGGCGGGCCGCGGGATCGCACGCCCGCCGCGGGCGCTAGCAGAGCGCAGGCCCCAGTCTGGGCGAACACCTGTTCGTCCGCTCCCCCCTCTACCCTGCCATCTCCGCAAACCAACGAAATCGCCCCGGCGGCGGTAGCAGCCGCCCCGGGGCATGGCGCCGAAGGAAAGGAGCTTCGGCGCGGTACGTCACCCTAGCCCACCGGGGTCGGCGTGCGGCGTCGCCGGCGTCCTTTTCGCGGCTCTTAGCGAAAGGAACGTGATGAACGACATCGCCTACGTGACGATTCCGGGGGATCGCGTCGAGGGCGTGACCGCGACCGTGCTCGGCCTGTACGGCGCGCACGCCGAGGCGCTCGGCGCGACGGCGCTGGCCTTCCTCGAGGGCGGCGACGAGCTCGCCGAGCTCGAGCACGCGCGCCGCGAGCTGCGCGCGATCGAGGACGCCCTGGCCGACCTCGGCTGGCCGGGCAAGGGCCGCGCCGGCCCGGTCGAGCTGGTCGGCCCGCCGCGGCTGCTGCGCGAGCTGATCCGCGCGGCCCTGGTCGATGCCGCGAACGGCGTCGTGGCGGTCGTCAGCCGCTACGAGGCAGGCAAGGAGGAGCTGCCGGCGCTGCGCCGCGCCGTCGACGCGGTGCCGGCGCTGTACGACCTCTTCGCGCGCCTCGAGGACGAGCACGTCGCCCTCTGCGGGCAGGCGGGCTGATCGCGATGCTCGCGCGCGCGTGCGACTCCGAGCCGCCCGATCACGACGACGACCTCGCCCAGCAGGCCGTCCTGACGATCCTCCTGGACGCCCATCCCGCCCAGCGCTCGACCGACGAGGTCGTGCGCGAGCTGACCGATCGGCCCGACGACTTCGCCGAGCGCGACCGCATCGCCAACGCGATCCGCGACCTCGTTCGCGCCGGCCTCGTGCACCGCAACGGGCCATTCCTGTTCCTCACCCGGGCCGCGGTGCGCTTCGACGAGCTCAGCGCTTGAGCGCCGCCGGCGGGCGGCGGCAGCGGGCGGCCGCGCCGGCGGACATCTCTCTAGGCTTCTAACGCAAGACCTTTGACCATTTGCGAGCTTTCGATGGACGGTATGGCCGACGACCCGGAAGACGTGCCGACGCTCATCCGCGCGGCGCTGCACCGCAAGGCGCTTGCCGACGCGCGCCAGCGCGCGGCGCTGGCGCGACGGCTGGGGCTCACCGACAGCGAGGTGCTCGCCGTGCAGCACCTCGCGCGCGCGGGCGAGCTGACGCCAGGCCAGCTCGGCGCGCTGCTGCAGCTCTCGTCGGGAGGCACGACCGGCCTCATCCATCGCCTCGAGCGCGCGGGCCACATCAGCCGGCACGCCCATCCCCGCGACCGGCGCAGCGCGGTGGTGCGCCTGACGCCCGCCATCGCCGCCTGGGCCAGCGACGCATGGGCGCCGTTCGTCGCCGACGTCGACGCGCTCGCGGCGTCGCTCTCCGAACGCGAGCAGCAGGTCGTGCGGCGCTTCGTCGAGGGCTCCGCCGAGGCCGCCGAGCGCCACGCGGATCGCCTCGTCAGGGACGCCGACGCGACCGCCCATGACGCGCTCGCGGTTCCGCTGCCGGCGCTGTGGGCCTGAGGCGCCGCCGTCCGCGAAGGGCCGGCGACCCGCCTGGACCGGCCTGGCGAGCCGCACCCCGTAGTCTGCAAGTTGATGTCGCAACCAACGGTCGAGCTGCTCTTCTGGGACGGCTGCCCGTCGCATCCGCAGGCGCTCGCGGAGCTGCGCGCGGCGATGGCCGAGCTCGGGCTCGATGCGGACGCGATCGTGGTCCGCGAGGTCGCGACCGACGAGCGGGCCGAGCGCGAGGGCTTCGTCGGGTCGCCGACGATCCGGATCGACGGCGCGGACATCCAGGATCCCGGGGAGGAGCCCGCGGGGCTCACGTGCCGCGTCTACCATCGCCGCGACGGCCGCGTCTCCCCCGTTCCCGATCCGGCCGACCTCCGCGACGCCCTGCACACCGCCATGACGACGAGGAGCCCCTCATGAGCACCGCAGTCGGAACCGACGCCCCCACGTTCACCCTGCCCGACACCGACGGCTTCGAGCACTCGCCGGGCGGCGCGCCGGCGACGCTCGTCGTCTTCACCTGCAACCACTGCCCCTACGCGCTGGCATGGCACGACCGCATCGCCGCCGTCGCGCGCGACTACTCCGACGTCAAGGTGCTGGCGATCAGCTCCAACGACGCCGAGCGCTACCCGCGCGACTCCTTCGAGGCGATGCGCGAGCGCGTCGCCGCCGACGGCGGCTGGCCGATGCCCTACCTGTACGACGAGAGCCAGGAGGTCGCGCGCGCGTTCGACGCCAAGACGACGCCCGACTGCTTCGTCATCGACGCGGGCGGGCGGATCGCCTACCGCGGCGCGCCCGACGCCGACCACCAGGACCCGTCGCTGAACGCGGCGTGGCTGCGCGAGGCGCTCGACGCGGTGCTCGCCGGCTCCGAGCCCGCGCGCGCGGAGACCGAGCCGGTCGGGTGCTCGATCAAGTGGAAGGACGCCTAGACGCGCCTCCCGCTCGCGCTCGCGATCGTCGCGGTGCTGCTCGGCGCCGCCGCGCTCGTCGTCGCGCTGACGCGCGACGGCGGCGACGAGGTCCACCGCGTCGTCGTGGCCAACGAGTCCGGCCGCGACGCAACCGTCGACAAGGACGTGCAGGTCTTCTGCCCCGACGGCTACGCGCCCGTCGGCGGTGGCGGCATCGTGCCCCACGGCAACGACACGCCCGGCGTCGCGATCTACTGGTCGGGGCCCTACCAGAACGGCTGGGAGGTCGCCGCGCAGGACACGCAACGGCGCACGCGCCCGTGGGTGCTGACCGCCCAGGTCGTCTGCCTGAAGCCGGTGAGCGACGACGCCGCCGAGGCGGGCGCGCTGCCGGCCACGACGACCGGCGGGCGCTGAGCGCTCAGAGCGCGAGCGCCCCCGCGACCACGCTCGCCACGCCGGCGGCGACGACGAGCATGAGCAACAGCGGCTCGTAGCGCTCGGCGTCGATGCGCGCGAAGGCCCGGCGGCCGACCGCATGGCCCACGACCACGCACGCCAGCCCGGCCGCGAGCGCCGGCCACTCGATGTCCTCGCCGGCCGTGGCGAGCACCGGGGCAAGCACGACCCCGCCGATGAGCCCCAGCCCGAGGAACGCGGCGCTCAGCGAGTCGCGCACCTCGGCCGGCCCGAGGCCGCGGTGGGTGAACCACAACGCCATCGGCGGCCCGTTGACGCCCGCCGACGTGGTCAGCGTGCCCGTCGCGAAGCCGAGCGCCAGCCGCGCGCGCGGATCGCCGGCCGTCGGCGCGACGGCGTCGGCGCGCGAGCGCGCGCGCAGCGCGGCGGCGCCGATCACGGCAGCGCCGACCGTCACCTGCAGCCACGGCTTGGGCAGCGCGCGCAGCACGACGACGCCGCACAGCGCGCCGGGCGCGGCCGCGGCCAGGATCGGTCCGACCTCCCCCCACGCCACCGCCGGGCGGCGGCGCTCGCCGAACAGCACCAGCATGTTGAGGGCCAGGCCGAGGACCGTCAGGGCGACGATCGCGCTCTCGGGCTCGAGCAGCGCGAACAGCGCGGGCCCGAGGACGAGCGCGAAGCCCAGCCCCGTCGAGGCCTGCACGACCGCCGCCGCAAGCGCCGCCGCCGCGACGAGCGCCGCCACTACCCGACGACCCGGTCGTCGCGGTGGCGGCCGAACAGCTCCGCGTAGCGACGCGTCGCCTCGGCCGCCGGCGCGCCGCGCTGGACGCCGAGGACCGTGCCCGGGAAGTCGAGCTCGCGCTGGATCGCCCAGATGTCGTCGTGGCGCTCGGGCGGCAGGACCTGCGCGGGATCGCCCACCGCCACCCAGCCGATCGGGACGAGGCCGTCGTCAGGCAGCGCCGAGTTGACGTGCACGACGCCGTTGATGCGCACCTCCGCGCCGGCGCCGACGCGCGCGCCCGGGAACAGCGCGGCGCCGGTGGCGACGAACGCGCCGTCGCCGACGGCCGCGCCGTTGATGTGCGCGTGCGGCCCCACGATCACGTTGGCGCCGATGCGGACTGGATGGTCGACGCGCCCGCGCAGGAGCGCCTGCTCCATGACGATCGCCTGCTCGCCAAGCTCGACGGCGCCGCCGTCGTCGACGAGCACGGCGTTCCAGAGCACGCGCGCGCCGGCGGCCACGCGCACGTCGCCGCACAGGACCGCCGTCGGCGCGACCCACGCGCCGGGATCGACCGTCGGCGAGCGGCCCTCGTGCTCGAGCAGCATCTACTGGTGCTCGGCGAGCTCGCGCTTGACGACCTTGCCCGTCGCGTTGCGCGGCAGCTCGTCGAGGAACGCGATCTCGCGCGGGACCTTGTAGCGCGCGAGGTTGGCCTTGACGTAGTCCTTGAGCTCGTCCTCGCCGGCCGTGGCGCCCGGCGAGCGCACGACGAACGCCTTCAGGCGCTGGCCGAACTCGTCGTCCGCGACGCCGATGACGGCGACCTCGTCGACCGCCTCGTGGTCGGCGAGCAGGTCCTCGACCTCGCGCGGGAAGACGTTCTCGCCGCCCGAGACGATCATCTCGTCGTCGCGCCCGTCGATGAACAGGCGGCCGTCCGCGTCGAAGTGGCCGACGTCGCCCGAGGACAGCAGCCCGTCGACGTTCTGCTTGTTGCCGCCGCCGGTGTAGCCCTCGAAGGCCATCTCGTTGCCGACGAAGATGCGGCCGGTCTCGCGGGGCCCGACCTCGTTGCCCGCGTCGTCGAGCAGCTTGACGACCGTCCCGCGCGGCGGGCGGCCCGCCGTGCCGGGCGCCGCGCGCAGGTCCTCGGGCGTGGCGATCGTCGCCCACGCGACCTCGGTCGAGCCGTAGAGGTTGTAGAGCACGTCGCCGAAGTGGTCCATGACCTTCAGCGCGAGCTCCCCGGGCAGCGCGCTGCCGCTGGCGGCGATCACGCGCAGCGCGCTGAGGTCGTACTTGTCGATCGTCTCGTCGGGCAGCTCGAGGATGCGGTTGAGCATCACCGGCACGACGATCAGCGCCGTGCACTCGTGCTGTGCGGTCGCGCTCAGCGTGTCCTCGGGATCGAACCTGCGCCGCAGCACGATCGTCGAGCCCAGGCCCATCCCCAGCGTGAAGTGCACGAAGCCCCACGAGTGGAACATCGGCGCGGCGATCATCGTGGGCTCGCGCGCGCGCAGCGGGATCTTCGAGAACAGCGCTGCGGCGGGGTCCAGCGACTCGGGCTGCTTGCGCTGAGCGCCCTTCGGCGAGCCGGTCGTGCCGCTCGTGAGGATGACGACGCGACCCTTGCTCTCGGGCGGGACGACGTCCTCGGTGTCGCCGGAGGCGATCAGGTCCTCCAGCAGCGGGTCCTTGGGCTTCTCGCCGCCGTCGTGCCAGGCGATGAAGCGCTTGCGCCGCTGCCCGGCGTCGTGGGTCAGCGCCTCGAACTCGGCGTCGTAGATGAGCGCCGCCGGCTTCTCGCGCTTGACGACCTCGGTGATCTGCGGCCCGGCGAACGCGGTGTTCAGGTACAGCGAATGCGCGCCGAGCTTCGAGCACGCGACGGTGGCGTCGATGAACCCGCGGTGGTTGCGGATCATCATCGCCACGCCGTCGCCCTCGCCGACGCCGGCGTCGGACAGCGCGTGCGCGAGCGCGTTGGTGCGGCGGTGGACCTCGTCGAAGGTCAGGGTTCCCAGCTCGTCGATGATCGCCGTGTCGTCAGGGTGGCGGATGGCGCTCGCGGTGTAGCCGAACGCGGGCGTCGGGCCCCAGCGCCGCATCGCGTTGGCGATGCGCAGCGACCTGTCGGGGCGCGTCGGGCGCAGGATGCCCGTCTCGGCGAGCGTGCGCGCGGTGAAGAGCTTCTGGGACAGCTGACCGATGGCGTTCACACGGCGAACGCTACCCGGCAGGCTAGGGCGGCAGCTGCACGTCCCCCGGAACCTCCCCGCGCTCGATGAGCGCGCGGATATCGCCGGCGCGGCGGGAGTTGAGGAACACGTGGCGCTGGCCGACGCTGGGCTTCTCGGCGAGCAGGCCCGCGGCGAGGAGCGCCTCGCCGACGGCCTCCGCGAGCGCGCGGTCGTTGCCGGCGAAGCCGCGGGCGAGGTGAGCGAACTCGGTGTGGTAGCCGCCCCACTTGCCCATGCCGTCGAGGCGCTGCAGGATGCGGCGCGCGACGCGGCGAGGCGGATCGGGGTCGTCGTGCGGGCGCGCCACGCCCGGCGCCGCGTCGAGCGCGGCGAGGACGGCGTCCTCGTGCTCCTCCATCGAGGCCGGGTCGGCCGGGTGGCCGCCCAGGGCGGCGACGCGCGCGGCGACGACGAGCGGGTGCGCAGGGCCGATCGGCTCGCGGACGTCGTCAGCGGCGTCGAGGACGGGTTCGGGGAGCGCGATCGCGCGTGCACGCAGGCGGTCGACGGTGCCGACGTGGGCCTCGAAGGCGAGCGGCACGAGCTCGGCGTCGTCGGGGTCGCCGGGGACCTCGAGCACGAGGTGATCGCCGATGGCGCCGGCGCGCACCTCGCCGTGGCCGGTCGCCTCGACGAGCGCGCCGACCAGCGCGGCGACGAGCAGCCAGGTGCGCTCGTTGACGGCCTCGGGGTCGGCGCGCAGCGCGGGCGCGGCCGGCGCGGCCGCGCGCAGGCCGCCGGCCGTCGGGCCGACCGCGACGATCACCGGCTCCTCGTAGCCCGAGCGCTTCTGCGCGAGCTCGCGAACGCCGCGCGCGAGCTCCGCGTCGAGCACGGCGCGCAGGCGGGCGGCGCCGGCGCCGTTCGCGAGTGCCGCGGCCAGATCTTCCATCTCCCAGAAGGTAGCCGCGCAGTTCCGTCGGGACGCACCCGTACCGTGCGACGCGACAGATCATGGAAGCTGCCACTCCTCTTCCCTTCTCCCAGGTCCGCACGCAGGGCGCGCGGCTGTGGATCGACGGCCTCGTGGTCGACGACGCCCGTGTGGTGCGGCTCGCGCGCGAGCGCGAGGAGGCCGGCGAGGACGTCGCGCGGCTCGTGCTCGACGCGATCGCGATCGGGGCGCGCGTGCTCGATCGCGAGCAGACCGGCGCCAATGCGGACTTCGTGCGCGCCGAGTTCGAGAAGGCCGCGCGCGAGCTCGATGCGGCGTTCGTCGATCGGGCGAGGCTCGTGGCCGAGCGCCTGGACAAGCGCATCGACGACGTCTTCGGGCCCGAGAACGGCCACGTCACCAAGGCGCTCGCTCGCCACTTCGGCGACGAGTCGTCGGTCGCCGTGCAGAACCGCGTCAAGGCGCTGCTGGCCGAGGTCGGGGTGCAGATGCGCGAGGACCTGCGCAAGCAGTTCTCCTCCGACGGCGAGAACAACCCGCTGGCCACCTTCCAGCGCATGGCGATCGGCGCGATGCGCGACAACGCGCAGGCGCAGGCCGAGCACCTCAAGGCGATGGACGCCAAGCTCGCCGTCCTGCGCGAGGACGTGCTGCGCCTGCAGGCCGAGAAGGAGAAGCTCGAGGAGGTCGCCGCCGAGGCCGATCGCGGCACGGCGAAGGGCCGCAGCTACGAGGAGGAGGTCGCGGTCGCGATCGATGCGCTGGCGGTGCCGCTGGGCGACGACTGCGAGGCCGTCGGCGACGTGAAGGAGGCGACGGGCAAGAAGGGCGACGTGGTCGTCGCCATCGGCGCCGGCCACGGCCCAGCCCAGGGGCGGATGGTCTTCGAGGCCAAGAACAGCCGGCTGTCGCGACCAGAGGCGGTCCGCCAGCTCGACGACGCCCGCCGCGAGCGCAACGCCGACTACGCCGTGCTCGTCGTCCCATCCGAGGACAAGGTCCCGGCGCGGATGCACGCCCTGCGCGAGTACAACGGCGACAAGCTCATCGTCGCCTACGACGTCGACGAGGGGCCGCTCGCGCTGCAGGTCGCCTACTCGCTGGCGCGTGCCCGCGTGCTGATGGCGCGCGGCGGCGCCGAGGGCGTCGACGGCGTGGCGGTCGCCGACTGGGTCGAGCGCGCGGTCAACGAGCTCGAGGACGTGCGCCGCGTCCGCCAGCAGCTCACGGGCGCCAAGACGCAGATCGACAGGGCATCTGACATCGTGGGCGCCATGAGCGACCGCGTGCGCGGGCACCTCGAGGAGATCGCCGCGCTCGTGCGCGCCGCGCACGACGGCGCCGACGAGCAGTGACGATTGCGCGGCGCGTGGTGATCCACGGCGAGGTGCAGGGCGTCTTCTTCCGCGAGACCACGCGCCGGCGCGCGCGCCGCGTCGCCGTCGCCGGCTGGGTGCGCAACAACGACGACGGCACCGTCGAGGCGTGGTTCGAGGGCGACCCCGACGACGTCGAGGTCATGGTCCACTTCGCCGGCATCGGCCCGTCGGGCGCGCACGTGCGCGGCGTGGACGTCGAGAACGTGGAGCCCGAGGGGCTGCGCGCGTTCGAAGTGCGCTAGTCGCGCAGCCCGGCGAACGCCTTGCGCACGGCGCGCGTCGACGCCGCGGGCGCCCCGCCGCAGCGCCCCGCCGCGCGTCGGCCTCAGGCCGCCAGCGCCACCCGCAGCCCGGCGTACAGCGAGCCGATCGCGGCCGGCGACAGCACGTGCCCGTGCGCGACGAGGTACGCGGGCAGCTCGCCGACCGGCAGGATCGCCGCGCCGTGGAAGGGGCGCACGTCCGTCCAGCCCGCCGAGCGCATGAGGACGACCAGCGGCGTCGCCTCGCGGCCGGTCAGCCGCTCGAGCACCTTGGCCTGCAGGATGGCCTCGGCGGCCCACTCGGGGCGCACCCGGCCGCCCCCGCTGCGCGCGAGCACGAGGAACAGCCCGCCGGGCCCGAAGACGACGTGGTCCAGATGCGCCGTGCCGAGCCGCGGGCGGCGCAGGACGTGCCAGCCCGCGCCGCGCAGCCCCTGAAGCGCGCTCTCGATCGATCCCTCGCTCCTCGGTGCGAGCCCGGTGATGACGGCCAGTCGCCGCGTGACGCTCATGGCGCCGCCATCGGTGTGGCGGTCGGCGAGATTGAGACAGCTGTCACGACCTCGGCCGATGTCCTAGGGTCGCGACCCCACCCACGAGCGGTCGGAGATCGCCCCTCGTGCCGCCCGCCTCGCCCTCCGCGCCGCCGGCCGTGGAGAGCGGGCCGCTCGGGCCGTCTGCGGGCGCCGTTCGCGGCGCCGTCACCCCGACTTCCGGTGCGACACTTCTGGCGCCGCCCGCGCCGCGCCCCTCATACCCCGCGCCGCGCCCCTCATACCCCGCGCCGCGCCCCTCATACCCGACGCCGCGCCCCTCACACCCCGAGCCGCGCCCCCTTCACACCCCGAGCGCGCGCTCGAACGCCCCCCGCGCAGCGTCGCCGCGGACGGCGAACACGATCCGCTCCAGGCGGCTGCCGGTCTCGAGATGGCGGCGCACCTCCTCGACCTCGATCTCGGCCGCCTGCTCCAGCGGGAAGCCGCCGACGCCCGTGCCGAACGCCACGAGGGCGAGCGACCGGGCGTTGAGCTCCTCGGCCTTCCAGAGCGTCGCGGCGGTCGCCCGGCGGATGACGTCGGCCGACGTCGGCCCGCCGAGCTCCATCGTCGCCGCGTGGATGACCCACCGCGCGGGCAGCGAGCCTGCGCCCGTGGCAACGGCCTCGCCGAGCCCGACCGGCGCCTTGCGGTCGCTCTCCTCCTGGATCGCCTGCCCGCCCGCGCGCACGATCGCGCCCGCCACGCCGCCGCCGTGCAGCAGCCGCGTGTTGGCCGCGTTGGCGATCGCGTCGACCTCGAGGGTCGTGATGTCGGTGTCGAGGACCTCGACGGAGGCGCTCATCGCGCCAAGGGTACGCCCGGAGCTACGCGAGCTGGAACGCGCTCACCAGCCGCTCGAGCTCCTCGGCGCTGCGCGCGAGCTCCGCGGCCGAGGCGGCGATCTCCTGCGTCGAGGCGCTCGTCTGCTGCGTGGAGGCAGACACTTGCTCCGTCGACGCCGACGACTCCTCGGTGACCGCGGCCACCTCGCCCATGTCGTCCTGCATCGTCTGGGCGGAGGCAGCGATCTGCTCGACCGCCGCGACGATGTCCTCCACCCGCGCGGTCATGTCGCCCACGGAGGCACCGATGCGCTCGAACGACGCGCGCGCCGCCTCGACGGTGGTCACCGACTCGACGGCTCGGGTGGTGCCGGTCTCGACGACCTCGACGGCCTGCTGCGTCTCGAGCTGGATCTCACCCACGAGCGCGCCGATCGACTGGGCCGCGCTCTGCGACTCCTCGGCGAGCTTGCGGACCTCCTCGGCGACCACCGCGAAGCCGCGGCCCTGCTCGCCGGCGCGCGCCGCCTCGATCGCTGCGTTCAAGGCCAGCAGGTTGGTCTGCTCTGCGATGCCGGTGATCGTGTCGACGATCCCGCCGATGGCACTGGACTTCGCGCCGAGCTGCCGGATGGCCCGCGTGGCGAGCTCGGACGACTCGCGCACCGACGACATCGCGGCGGTAGCGCGGCCCACGGCCTCGGCCCCCTCATCGGCGACGGCGTGCGTGTCGCGCGCGGCCTCGGCGGTCTCACGCGCCTTGAGCGCCGAGGATCCCGTCGAACTGGCGACCGCGACGGCGGTCTGCCGCGCGGAGTCGATCATGCGCGCCTGACGCTCGGCGCCCTGGGCGATCTCGCCGACGGCGGCCGCGATCTCGGACGTCGCGCGCCCGGTCTCCTCGGAGACCGAGGACATCTGCTGCGAGGACGCCGACACCGTGCTCGCCGTCGTCGAGACGCGCCCGATCATCGCGGCGAGCGAGGTGAGCGTCGCGTTGTACGCGTCGATCGCGGAGGCGGTCTTGGCGCGGATCTGGTCGACGGCGTCGGCGATCTGGCCGACCTCGTCGCGGCCGGGGTTCTCGATCGGCGGCGTCGAGGCGGTGACGCCGCGCGTCAGGTCGCCGTTGGCCATGGCCTGGATGCCGTCCTCGAGATCCGTCACGCAGTTGTCGCGCAGCGTCCGCAGCCGGTCGAGCACGGTCGCGACGGCGCCGCCGAGCTGGCGGACGACCGCGACGCCGACGCCGAGACCGGCGGCGATGGCGAGCAGCGAGAGCAGCGCGTAGAGCTTCAACGTGCGCGAGGCGTCGGCGTGCAGGCTCGCGGCCTGGGCGCGGACGCCAGTCGAGAGATGGTCTTCGACCTTCTTGAGCAGGTTGATCCGCCCGGTCTGCGCGGCGAACCATGCCTTCGGCGCAGCGCCGGTCACCGTCGGCGACGTGAGCTGCGCGAGCGCCTTGTCGCGGATGCCAGCGGCCGCGGTGACCTGCGGCCCGGTCAGCGTGCGGGCCAGGAACGCGCGGTCCGCGGGCGCCGCCACCTGCTCGAAGGCGTGCAGCTTCTGGTCCTCGGTGGCGCTCGCCGACACGAACGCGCGCAGGGTCGCGGGGTCCGGGAAGCGGCCGGCGCGCAGCGTGCCTGCGAGCGTCGCGCGCTCGATGCCCGCGGCCTCCTTGGCGCCCAGCAGCGTGGCGTACGCGCCGAGGCTGCGCGAGAGGTCCGCGCTGCTGCTGTCGGCGGCGATCGTCGCGATCGCGTCGAGCATCTGGCCGTGTATGCCCGTGTACCAGCCGATCGCCGCGCTGGGCATGAGCTTCAGCGCGTCGACGCGCGTCCGGACGCCTGCGATCGCGCCCGTGTCCTTCTCCAGCCGCGCCAGGCGCGCGCGGAGCGCGCCGTCCTGGTCGCTCGTCGTCGCGCGCACCTCGGTCCGCAGGGCGCGCAGCGCGCGATCGGTGCTCTGGCGCTGCGCGCGCAGGTCGCCGCCGGAGTCGGCGCCCTTGGCGGCCAGGTACAGCCCCGTCAGGCCGCGCTCCTTCTGGGACTCGTGCAGGTAGGCGCCGATCTTCGCGCTCAGGCCGATGAGCGCCTGGGTCTTGGCGGCGTCGTGGGCCTGGGCGCGCTTGTCCGCGATGCCCGTGAGGCCGAGGACCACGAGGCCTATGAGCGGCACCGCGAGCATCGCGGTGAGCTTGGTCCTCATGGTGAGGTTGCTGATGATCCGGCTCACGACTGCCTCCGTGCTGGCGGCACGGCGCCGCCGATCGACCGCTGGATGCACGGGTCATCGTCCTGGCACCCGCACACTTGAGCGCGGCCGACGGGTGGTCTAGCCGGATTCGGTCGGAGCGACCAGTGAGCGGAAGTCGGATGAGGCGCGGATCGTCGCTCCTGGCGGTCGACGGTGAGCGGGGACAGTGCGTCAGCACGGACCCGCTCCAGCGGCGGCCGTCAGGAGCGGCGAGACGCCCCTCAGGCGACTTCCGCTGGCTCGTCCTTGCCTTGCAGGCGCTCGCGGCCGCGCTGCACGGCGGCGATGAACTTCGAGAGGTTGACCTCGAGGGTGTTGAGGATCTCGTCGGCGTAGTCCTCGGCGCCGAGGCGGATCTCGCGCTCGCGGGCGCGGGCGTCCTCGATGATGTCCTCGGCGGCGCGCTCGGCCTGCTTGGTCACCTCCTGGTCGGAGATGAGCTGCGTCTGGCGCTCGCGCGCCTCCTTGATGATGCGCTCGGCCTCGCGCTTGGCCTCGGCGAGCATCTCCTGACGCTCCTTGACGATCCAGCGCGCCTGCTTGATCTCCTCGGGGATCGTCGCGCGCATCTGGTCGAGGATGTCGTAGATCTCCTCCTTGTCCACGCGCACCTGGTCCGTCAACGGGACGGGCTTGGCGTTGTGTACGAGATCGTCGAGCTTGTCGATGAGGACCAGGACGTCCATGGCAGGTGTTTCGTTCGTTACCGGGCCAGCTCTTCCTTCAAGCGCCGGGCGACGGGCTGGGGCACGAGATCCTCGATGGAGCCATCGAAGATCGCGAGCTCCTTGACGCCGCTCGAGCTGAGGAAACTGTACTGGGGGCTGGCCATGAGATAGAGGGTGTCCACGTCGGGCGCCTCGCGGCGGTTGAGCTGGTTCATCTCCAATTCGTACTCGAAGTCACTGATAGCACGCAGGCCCTTGACGATCGCGCGGGCGCCGAGGCGGCGGGCGAACTGGACCACGAGGATGTCGAACGCCTCGGCGCGAACGTTGCCCAAAGGCGCGGTCGCCTCGGTGATGAACTGCAGCCGCTCTTCGGTCGAGAAGAGCGTCTTGCCCTTGCGGACCGGGTGGTTGACCACGCCGACGACGACCTCGTCGAAGAGGTGCGACGCGCGCTCGATCACGTCGAGGTGGCCGTTGGTGATCGGGTCGTAGGAGCCCGGACAGACGGCGATGCGGGGATCAGGTGCCATGTGCGTGGATGCGGATCAGGGTGTCGCCGTAGCGGCGCTCGCGGACGACCGGCAGTTCGAGCGCCAGCGGCGAGCGGCGGTCGCTCTCGGCCACGACGCGCGCGTCGGGCGCCAGGACGGCGGGCAGCGCCTGCGAGAGCTCCCGTCCCAGCGCCGGAGCGTCCCGGTACGGCGGGTCGAGAAGGACCAGATCGTATGCGTCGCCGCGCGCGGATGCGTCGCGGAGCGCGGCGTGCGCCGGCGCGTGGACCACGCGAGCCTCGTCGGCGGCGAGCTCCAGCGCCTGCAGGTTGGCGCGGATGACCGCGATCGCCCGCGCGTCGCGCTCGACGAGCGTCGCGGCCGCGGCGCCGCGCGACAGCGCCTCGATGCCCAGCGCACCCGAGCCGGCGAAGAGGTCGAGGACGCGCGCGCCCTCCAGGGGCCCGAGCATCGCGAAGAGCGCCTCGCGCACGCGATCGGAGGTCGGGCGGGTGTCACGGCCCCGCGGCGCCTGCAGCCGCCGGCCACCGAAGCGCCCGGCGACGACCCTCACGCCGGCACCGGCTCGCGCTCGTGCTCGTCGACGCGCTCGGCGAGCAGGGCGAGCTCGGGCGCCGCCAGCCCCGGGTCGTCGCGCAGCAGCGCGCCCGCGCGCGCGTGGGCGCGCTCGAGGATCGCCGCGTCGTCGGGCAGGCGCGCGAAGGCAAAGCGCGCGAGGCCCGACTGGCGCGTGCCGGTCAGCTCGCCCTCGCCGCGCAGCTCGAGGTCGATGTTGGCGAGCTCGAAGCCGTCCCCCGTCCGCGCGAGCGCCTTCAGCCGCAGCGAGTCGGCCGGACCGAACAGCAGGCACGCCGACGGGTGCTCGCCGCGTCCCACGCGCCCGCGCAGCTGGTGCAGCTGCGAGATCCCGTAGCGCTCGGCGTCCTCGACGAGCATGACGGTCGCGTTGGGCACGTCGATGCCGACCTCGATCACGGTCGTCGCGACGAGCACGTCCGCGCCACCGGCGGCGAATGCCTCCATCGCCTCGGCCTTCTCGCGCGGGCGCATCTGGCCGTGGAGGAGCACCACGCGGAAGTCGGCGAACTCGGTCGCCTGGAGGCGCTCGAACTCCGCGGTCGCCGCCCGCGCCTGCAGCGTCTCGGACTCGCTGACCAGCGGGCAGACGACGAACGCCTGGCGCCCGGCCCGCAGCTCCTCGCGGATGCGCTCGTAGGCGCGCGCCCGCTCGCGCTCGCCGCCGACCACGAACGTCTCGATCGGCTGGCGGCCCTTGGGCAGCTCGCGCAGCGTCGTCACGTCGAGCGCGCCGAACGAGGCGAGGCGCAGCGTGCGCGGGATCGGCGTCGCGGTCATGTGCAGCACGTGCGGCGCGAGGCCCTCCGGCGCCTTGGCGTCCAGCGCGGCGCGCTGCCGCACGCCGAAGCGGTGCTGCTCGTCGACCACGGCCACCGCGAGGCGGTCGAACTCGACGTCGGGCTCGATCAGCGCGTGCGTGCCGACGACGAGCTTCAGCTCGCCGCTGCGAAGCTTGCCGAGCAGGTCGGCGCGCCGCCCGCCCGGCGTCGAGCCCGTCAGCAGCGCGACCGGGACGAGCGAGCCCGGCATGAGCGCCTGCAGGGTGGCGAAGTGCTGCTCGGCCAGCGTCTCGGTCGGCGCCATCATCGCCGCCTGCTGCCCGTGCTCGACGGCGCGCAGCATCGCGTGGAGCGCGACGACCGTCTTGCCCGAGCCGACCTCGCCCATGAGCAGCCGCTGCATCGGGCGCTCGGCGGCCAGGTCGGCGTCGACCTCGTCCATCGCGGTGAGCTGGTCGCCGGTCGGCGTGAACGGCAGCAGCGTGTCGCGCCACACGCGCGACAACGTCGGCTCCTCGCGCAGCGGCGCGGCGGACTGCGTGGCGCGTCGCTCGGCGCGCAGGCGCAGCTGCACGATCTGGTCGACGAGCAGCTCGTCGAAGGCCAGCCGCGCGCGGCCGCCCTCGCGATCGCCGAAGTGCGCGGCCGCGAACGCCGCTGGGCGATCGGGCAGGCCTTCGGCGACGCGCAGCCACGCCGGGAGCGGCTCGACCTCGTCGTGCACGGCGGCGCGGTGCTCGCGGACCGCCGCGAGGATCTGCGTCGACGTGATCCCCTTCGTGGCGGGGTACTGCGACGCCGCCTCGCCCGCTGTGGCCACCACATCGGTTCGCGCGTGCGTGTTGACCCGGAAGCGGTTGGCGCCCTGGTACTTGCCCGCCAGCATGAGCCGCGTGCCGGGCCGGTACTGGTCCTTCAGCCACGGCTGGTTGAAGAAGGTGGCCTTCATGACGCCGGTCGCGTCGGTGACGACCGCCTCGACGAGCGGCTTCATCCCGCGCCGGCGCACCGGGCGCGACGTGATCGAGCGCACCTCGACGATCACCGTCGCCGTCTCGTCGCGCTCGAGCTCTGCGATCGTGCGCGCCTCGCCCGAGTCGCGCGGGAGGTGGGCGAGCAGCGCCCCGACCGTCGTCAGCCCCAGCGTCTCCGCCGCCTCGGCGGCCGGACGCGGCTTCCACGCGACCGGCAGCTCGAGCCTCGAGGGGCGCGGCCAGCGCAGGGACGCGCCGGCCAACGCCCCGAAGTCGAGCTCGTCGTTGGTGGCGAAGGCGTTGGCCATGCAGCGTCCATGATGCCGCCGCTACCGGCCAGCTACGGCGGGAAGAGCCGAAAGGTCGTGACCGTCGTGCGTGAGGCGGCGGCGGGTCGGCGCGCATCGTGAACCGCGCGCGGGCCAGTGGATGTGGCGCGGTGTCGGTCAGCCGCACCGTCCCGCGGCAGCCGCCGGGCCCCGGAGGCCCGCAGACGAGCACGAGGCGCAGCCGCCGGTGGGCCAGCAGGTGCGACGGGTCAGCATTGGCGCCCACGGCGGGAGCGCACGTCGGCGCCTCGTCGGCGGCGTCGAGCTCCAGGCGGCGCGGCAGGGTGACGCACGTGATCTCGTCGCGCGCGCCGTCGCGGGCGTCGATGAGGTCGTCGCCGAGCGTGCTCACCTCGTTAGCGCATCGTCGCCGGGTCGAAGCGATCGACCTCGACGATCACGTCGGCCGGCACGCCGGCCGCCTTGGCGGCGGCCCAGATCGCGTCGGGCGACGTCGCCTCGTACAGGCAGTAGGACTTCAGCTTGTCCGCCGACAGGAACGACGCCAGCCAGCGCACGTCCTCGCCGGCATTGGCCGCGTCGACCTCCCGCACGAGCTCCGGGCTGAACTGCAGCTGCTCGGCGAAGGTCCGCTCGATGACATACAGAGGCACCGGGCGATGCTAACCGTCCGACGGCTGGTCGACCAGCGCGTGGCGGTGCGCGTAGGCCGCGGCCTCGGTGCGATTCGCGCAGCCCGTCTTGGACAGGATCGAGCGAACGTGGTTGGCCACCGTGTGCTGGCTGATCGACAGCGCCAGCCCGATGTCGCGGTTGGAGCGCCCGGCGGCGACCAGCCGCAGGACGTCGAGCTCGCGCGCGGAGAGCCCGGCGGGCACCGACGTCGGCGCCTCCGGGGCGCTCAGCTGCGCGATCCGCTCCGCGAGCGCGCGCATGCCCAGCCGCTCCGTCTCTGCGCGCGCGGCGTCGAGCAGCGCCCGCGCCCGCGCGGTCTCGCCGCGCTCGAGCAGCACGCGCGCGAGCTCGAAGCGCGTGTGCGCCAGCCACGTCGGCGCGCCGAAGCGCTCGTTGAGCGCGAGCGCGTTCTCGAGGTGGCGCTGCGCGGCGGCGACGTCACCGGTCACGCGCGCCAGCGAGCCCAGGAAGCGGTCGGCGGCGCCGTAGCAGACGACCGCTTCGCCGACGATGACGTTGCGACCTTCGAAGGGCAGCAGCTGCTCGTAGACGAGCGCGGCGAGCCGGGGGTCGCCGACGACGTCGCAGGCGTCGGCGAGGAAGCCGAGCGCGGCGAGCCGCAGCGGCCCGGGCGGCATGTCGGCGAAGTCGCCGGTGGTCAGGCGCTCGAGCTCGGCGCGCGCCTCGTCGACCATCCCGACGCCGGCCAGCAGCGCCACGAGCGCCGGCCCCCACGTGCCCAGCTGGCCGCTGGCCGCCAGGCGCGCGAGCGGCGCGATCTCGTTGAGGCGACCCTCCTCGCGGCGGATCGTGAACATCTGGATGCCGTGGACCGCGGTGATGTCGCGCCCCCCGCCGAGCTGTCGGCTGAGCTCGACCGCGCGCTCGGCGCTCGCCTCGGCCTCCGCGAAGCGCCCGTCGCAGATCCCGAGGCAGGTGTTGTAGAGGTCGTGGACGTGCAGGTAGAACGCCTGCCCCGCGCGCGCGACCACGGCGCGCAGGTGCGCCTGCTCGCGCCGCGCCCCGCCGAGGTCGTAGAGCTCGATGAGCAGCCGGATGCAGAACCCGCCGACCTCGGTGCGCAGGTCGACGTCGCCGACCTCCTCGGCGAGCGCGGCCGACTCGGTCAGCGCCACGAGCACCTCCTGTGCCGAGCGCGACCCGCGCGCCCACATGCAGCGGAAGAGGGCGGCCGCCAGCGCGCGGCGGTCGCCGACGCGGCGCGCCATCGCGACGGCCTCCTCCCAGCGCGCGCCGCCCGCCTCGTGCTGGCCGTCGGTCGCCAGCGCGCTGCCGAGGCAGGCGAGCGCGCCGACGCGCAGCGCGCTGTCGACGGGGTCGAGCCGGGCCGTGGCCTCGGTCAGCTGCTCGAGCGCCCGCCGATCGACGATCCCCGGGCGCCAGCACGCCTCCTCGAAGGCCACCGCGGCGCGCGCGAGGCCCTCGTCGTCGTCGCACTCGCGCGCGAACGCCGCCGAGCGCGCGAAGGCGTCGATCGCCGCCTCGGTGTCGCCCGTGCGGTGCAGCGCCGTGCCGAGCTCGTACTCGACCGCGCTGCGCTGGGCCGGGTCGTCGATCCCGAGGCCGAGCGCCCTGTGCAGGAGGCGGGCCGCGTCGTCGAAGGCCAGCGCCTCGAGCTCGAGGTCGGCGGCGCGCAGCGACGCGGCGACGGCGGGCTCGGGCCCGGCCACGGCCATCGCCTGCGTCCAGTGATAGGCGAGGTCGGCGGCGGCGCGGACGTCGCGCGCTCCGAACAGCTCCTGCATCGCCTCGGCGACGCGCTGGTGCAGCACCGCGCGCCGCAGCGGCGCCAGGCGGTCCGCCACGGCCCGGCGCAGCAGCTCGTGGCGGAAGCGATGCGTCACCGGCGGCCCCGGCAGGACCTCGACCACGCCGGCGCGCGTCGCCTCGTCGAGCGCGTCGATCAGCTCGGCGTCGGCGCGCCCGGACGCCCGGCGCAGCAGTGGCAGTGCGGCGGCCCGGCCGAGAACCGCCGCGAGCTCCATCAGCTCGACCGTGGCCGGGGCCAGGCGCTCGAGCCGTTGCCCGACCACCTGGCGCACGCTCTCGGGTGTCGCGACGTGCTCGGGATCGCCGACGAGCACCCAGCCGCCCTCGTCCTCGGCCAGCGCGCCGGTCTCAGCGAGGTGGCGCCACAGCTCGCCGACCAGGAACGCGTTGCCCGCGGTCAGGTCGCACAGCACGCCGGCAAGCGGGCCGCTGCCGGGGCCCGCGCCAAGGCCGACGACGAGCTGCTCGACCGCCGCCACGCCCAGGCCGCCCAGCGCGATGCGCTCGATCCCGGCCTGGCGGTGCAGCTCGGCCATCGTCCCGTCGAGGCCGGTGCCGGCGTCGAGCTCGTCCTCGCGGTAGGTGGCCACGACGAGCAGCGGCGCGTCGCCCGCCGCGCGCGCGAGGTGCTCGAGCATGCGCAGCGACGGGCCGTCGGCCCAGTGCAGGTCGTCGAGGACGAGGAGCACCGGGCGCGTGCGCGCGATGGCCACGAGCAGGTCGAGCACGGCGCTGTGCAGCCGGTGGCGCTGCGAGGCCGGATCGCCCTCGATTGGCGCGGACAGGTCGGGCAGGTGGCGGGGCAGCTCGGGCAGCAGCCGGGCGAGCTCGCCGGCGCGCGTGCCGGCGGCGGCCCGCAGCGCGGCGGGCTCGACGTGGTCGACGAGATGGGTCAGCGCCTCGACGAACGGCTGGTAGGGCGAGGTCAGGTGCGCGTCGCAGGTGCCGTAGAGCACCGCCGCGCCGTCGTCGAGCGCGCGGCCGGCGAGCTCCCAGGCCAGGCGCGTCTTGCCGCATCCCGGCTCACCGCCGACGAGGGCCACGCGCCGGCCGTCGGCGCGCGCGTCGCTCCACAGCTTGCGCAGGGCGGTCAGCTCGACGCCGCGCCCGACGAACGGCAGCGCGGGCGTCAGGCGCAGGGGTCCCGGCAGCGGCAGAGCGGTCGCGGTCGGCATAGTCAATCCTGATCATCGCGATGTTGGCCGGCCAGTGCGAGCGGTGGCGCGAAGTGGGTCAGAAACGGTCATGACAGCGCACCGCATTTCGCGTACGGTCGCCAGGCCACCACGCCAAAGGGGGACACGCCACATGGCAACCACGACCGCGACGGGCGCAGAGCTCGTCAGCGACGACTTCCGTGCAGCATTCCGGGGCACGCTGTTCGAGCCCGGCGACCAGGGCTACGACGAGGCCCGAGCCGTCTACAACGGCATGATCGACCGGCGCCCGCGCCTGGTCGCGCGCTGCGCGGACAGCGCCGACGTCATCGCCGCCGTCAACCTCGCCCGCGACACGGGCACGGTGCTCGCGGTCCGCGGCGGCGGGCACAACGCCGGCGGCCTGGGGACCTGGGACGACGCGATCGTCGTCGACCTGTCGGCGATGCGCGCCGTGCGCGTCGACGCCGCCACGCAGACCATCCGCGTCGAGGGCGGCGCCACCTGGGGCGACGTCGACCACGCCGGCTACCCGTTCGGCCTCACGGTCCCGAGCGGCTTCATCTCGACCACCGGCGTCGGCGGGCTGACGCTCGGCGGCGGGCTGGGCTACCTGACCCGCCAGTACGGCTTCACGGTGGACAGCCTGCTGTCGGCCGACGTCGTCCTGGCCGACGGCTCGCTGGTCACTGCCAGCGCCGACGAGCACCCCGACCTGTTCTGGGCGCTACGCGGCGGCGGCGGCAACTTCGGCGTCGTGACGTCGTTCGAGTTCCGCGGCCGTGCGGTCAAGAACGTCGTCGCCGGCCCGACGATGTTCCCGATCGAGCGCAGCGCCGAGATCCTGCGCTTCTGGGATCGCCTCATCGCCGACGCCCCGCCGGAGTTCAACGGCTGGTTCGCCTACCTCACCGTGCCGCCGGTCGATCCGTTCCCGCCCAGCCTGCAGCTGCAGAAGGTGTGCGCGATCGTCTGGTGCATCAACGCGTCGCCCGAGCGAGCGGAGGAGCTGCTCGCACCGGTGCGCGCGCTGGAGCCGGCGCTCGACGGCGTGCAGCCGGTGCCGTTCTTCATGATGCAGGCGGCCTTCGACGACCTGTACCCGAAGGGCCTTCAGTGGTACTGGCGCGCCGACTTCGTCGACGAGCTGACCGACGAGGCGATCGCGATCCACGCCGAGCGCGGCGCCCAGCTGCCGACGATGCACTCGACCGTGCACCTGTACCCGATCGACGGCGCAGCGCACGACGTCGCGCGCGACGACACCGCGTTCAGCTATCGCGATGCGCGCTACGGCCAGGTGATCGTCGGCGTCGACCCCGATCCCACCAACAACGAGCGCATGATCGAGTGGGCCAAGGACTACCACGACGCGCTGCACCCGCACTCGGCGGGCGGCGCGTACATCAACATGATGATGCACGACGAGGGGCCCGACCGCGTGCGCGCCAGCTACCGCGACAACTACGACCGGCTGCTCGAGGTCAAGCGTCGCTACGACCCGACCAACCTGTTCCGGGTCAACCAGAACATCGCGCCGTAAAGGGGGCTACGCGGGCGGCGGCGCGGCTCAGCGATCGAGCTCGCGCCGCCGCCGCAGCACCAGGCGGCGCCTGGCCGCAAGCTCGTCCTCCAGCGCGGCGATCTCCTCGCGCCGGCGGCGGACGAGCTCGAGCTGGCGGTCGATGTGGTGCAGGGCCTCGGCGAGGATCTCGTGTCGCCGCGCCCTGCCGGGCTCGCCGTGGTGCCACTCCTCGCGCAGCGCGGCGCGGGCGTCCTCGGCGGCCAGCAGCTCCCTGAGCTCGTCGAGGCTGACGCCGAGCAGCTCCTTGAGGCGCAGCGCGTCGCGCAGGTGCGCGATGTCGCGGTCGCTGTAGAGGCGGTGCTGGCCCGCGGCGCGGCCGTCCTCGGCCGGCAGCAGGCCGATCTCCTCGTAGTAGCGGATCGTCCGCGGCGTCGTCCCGACGCGGCGGGCGACCTCGCCGATGCGCAGGCCGGTGGTCGCGGTCGCGCTCATTGCCTGGGCCTCAGCAGCGAGACGCCGGCGCCGACCAGCGAGGTGGCCGCCAGCACCCACAGCGCCGTGTGCATGTTGTGGATGAAGGGCTCGAGCTGCGCGTCGGTCAGGCCCGACGCCAGCCCGGAGAAGATCTTGAAGAGCACGTCCTTGGGCACCGCCGAGGTCACGATCGCCAGCACGAAGGCGATCGACAGCACGGCGCCGGTGTTCTGCAGCATCATCCGCGCGCCGGCGGCGATGCCGCGCCGGTAGGCCGGGACGGTGCCCATCATCGCCGCGGTGTTGGGCGAGTTGAACATGCCCGAGCCGATGCCGACGAGCCCGAGCCAGAGCGTGCTCTGCCAGTAGGGCGAGTCGGCCTCCAGGGTCGTCATCGCGGCCAGCGCGACGGCCGACACGAGCATCCCCAGCGCCGCGAGCGCGCGCGACCCGCGGCGGTCGGCCCAGACGCCGGCCAGCGGCGAGGACACGAGCATGCCGATGGCCATCGGCGTGAGCTTGATGCCCGCGGTGATCGGGTCGTCGCCCTGGGCGCCCTGGTAGAAGAACACGAAGACGAACAGCAGCGCGAAGCGCGAGAGGCCGTTGATGAACGCCGCGGCGGTGGCGGCGGCGAACATGCGGTTCTCGAAGATGCTCAGGTCGAGCATCGGGGCGCGGCCGTGGCGCTCGATGACGACGAAGAGCGGCAGCAGCACGACGGCCGCTGCAAGGCCGACGATCACGACGGGGTCGTCCCAGCCGCTGATGCCGCCCTTGGAGATCCCGAGCACCAGGCCCGTCAGGCCGGCGACGAAGACGGTGGTGCCGAGGAGGTCGTAGCCGCGTTGCGTGTCGCGGCGCGCGAGCTCGTGCAGGACGAGCCAGCCCCACAGGCCGCCGGCCAGGCCCAGCGGCACGTTGAACCAGAAGACCCAGTGCCAGGAGATCGCCACGAGCGCGCCGCCGAGGACCGGGCCGATGACGAGCCCGACCGCGGCGATCATCGTGTTGGTGCCCATCGCCAGCCCCAGCTGCTCGCGTGGGAAGGCGTCGGTGACCAGCGCGGCGGCGTTGGCGAAGAGGAACGCGCCCCCGACGCCCTGCACGATGCGCCAGAGGATGAGCTCCGTGCCGCTGCCGGCGAAGCCGGCGCCCAGCGAGGCCAGCGCGAAGAGCACGAAGCCACCGACGTAGGCGTGCTTTCGCCCGAAGAGGTCCGACAGCCGCCCGGCCGTGAGCACCAGCACCGTCGAGGTGATCATGTAGGCGAGGATCACCCACACGAGCTCGAGGATGCTCGTGTCGAGCGCGCGCTCGAGGTCGGGCAGGGCGATGATCAGCGTCCCCGAGTTGACGGTCGCCAGCAGCATCCCCAACCCGGTGCACGACAGCGCCCACCACTTGTAGTGCTCATGGTCGGAGTGGACGCCGACGCGTCGGCGCGGCGGCGCTTCGATGGCGGCTGGCAGGTCGGTGGCTGGCAGGTCGGCCATCGGTTCGATGATAGCCGAACCGAATCCTTACGTGAACGTCAGGTTCTTCGGGTCGGTCGTCCGCGTTGGGTGGCGGCGCCGCGCGGCCAGGGCAATGAGAGAAGGAGTCCCGGGTGGCGCGTGCCCGGTCGGGCTGCCGCGCGCGGGGCGGCCGTCCGCGCGGCGCGCGGGCCCGGTCGGGCTGCCGCACGCGGGGCGGCCGCTGCGCGTGTTTCACAACACTTCGGCCCGGCCACCACGAGCCCTCGAACATCGAGTGTCGACTTTGTCGCGCATAGAGGGTGTTGCGTAAGGGTCGGGCTGTGTGGCGGCAGTGGGCTTGGGGCGCGACCGTTTGGTGTCGGGGGGTTGGGCGGCGGTGAGCTGGTCGGACGCGGTGCTGCGACCGCCGGAGAGCGGGTTGCTCGCGCGGCGGGGTGTTTAGGCGGTCTGTGGCTGGTAGCGGAAGAGCTTGAGGAGGTTGTGGGTGGTGGCGATCAGCCGCCATTCGGCGCGCACCGCTGTGTGTCCTCGGCGGCTGAAGCGACCGATTCGGCGGGTGTGTTTGGTGTGCGCGAAGACCGGCTCGACGAGCTCGGCGCGGCGGCGGTAGAGACGCTTGCCGGCACGGGTGGCGAGGATCTTGTTGATGCGGTCGGCCTCGGGGCCCTGGCGGGGCTGCTGCTTGCGCTGCTTGTTGTGCGGGTCGCTGGTCGGGATCACCACGACCGCGCTTTGGCGGGCGGTGGCGATGTCATCGTGGTTCCAGTAGCCGCCGTCGGCGAGCACGCACTTGACCTTCGCCTCGTGGCCGACCGCCTGCAGGTTCTCGCGGGTCGCCCGGAGCATCGCCAGCAGTTGGTGGCTGTCATTGGGGCTGGTGGTGACGTCGGCGGCGAGAATCACCCTGCCCTCCCCGACGACCGCCTGGGCGTTGTAGGCCTGCACGTGCGCGCCGCGGTCGCGCATGATCCGGCTATCGGGGTCGGTGATGTTGCGCTTGGCGTCGGCGGGCGGCTCGGGACCCGGCCCGTCGCCCGGTGGGCGCCCCCTCGGGTTGCGGCCGGTCCGCTCGCGGTGCTCGGCGCGGCGGGCGAGCATCGCCTCATGCTCGGCCACGCGCGCGGCCTGCTCGGCCTCAAGCTCGCGCTTGGCGCACTCCAGCCGCTCGCGGCGCGTGACCGGATCCGTCAGTTCCTGCGGGACTTCGTCGCCGCGCGCCTGGCCGAACCGGGCGTCCTCCTCGGCGTCGGTCTCGTCGGCCTCGGCCAGGATCCGGTCGACCTCCTGGCGGATCTTCTCGTAGGTCCGGTTGGCCGAGATGCCGGCGTTGGCGGCGATCTTGGTGCCGTCCACAGCGACCGTCCCGACCTTGACCATCCCGGCCTTCTGGCACAACGCCAGCACCTGCACGAACAGCTCCGCCAGCGGCTCGGCAAACCGCTTGCGAAAGCGGCTGATCGTGGTGTGATCCGGAGCGCGGTTGGCCGCGATCACCCGGAAAGCGACGTCCTCCCAGCAGCGCCGCTCGATCCGCCGCGACGAGCGCTCACCCACGCAGTAGGCGTAAAGCAACAGCGCGACCATCATCGCCGGATCGTGCGCCGGGCGACCACTGCCGTCCTCGCGGTATTGGCCGTAGACCGCGCCCAGATCCAGCCGCGCAACGACTTCCAGCAACCACCAGGCCAGATGCTCGGCCGGCAGCCACTCCCGCACGCTCGGCGCCAACAAGAAGTCCTGCTCGCGATCGCACGACAAGAAGTTCTGCGCCATCGCAGAACCCTCTTAAACCGAGCTTCGGACAGACCCGCGACTTACGCAACAGCCTCATATCGCGACAAAGTCGACGTTCGATATGCGCACCCGGGGAAGGTGTTGCGAAACACGCGCGCCCTGCACCGCAACGCGCCCGCCTCTGCGCAGCGACCGCGCACGGGGAGCCCCGCAGGCGCAGGCGCGGGCGGAAGGCCTCACACCCTCATTGCCCTGGCCGCGCAGAGCGCCGAGCGCCGCGCGGACGAACAGCGGATGCCCTACTCAGCCGACAGCAACCACCAATAAGCCGGCTGCCCGCCGTCCTCGAGCTCGAGCTCCACGCCCGCCGGCGCGAGCGCGGCGACGGCCTCGCCGTCGAGTGGCGCGCCCTCGCCCGCGATGCAGGTCACGAGCTCGGCGTCGGCGGCCAGCGCGCCGAGGACGGCTTCGAGCGTCGGGGCGGCCTCGCCCCACGCGACGAGCTCGTCGTCGACGAAGCCCACCGCGTCGCCGACGGCGAAGCGGCCCGCGACGTCCTCGCGCGCGGCCGGTGCCACGGCGCCGGTCCGGACCGCGGCGATCGCGTCGGCCATCGCGGAGGCGTTGTCGTCGGCTCCGGCGGCGCCGTTGAGCGCCAGCGCGGCGGCCAGCCCCGCCTGCTGGGAGCGGGACGCGACGACGCGGACGGCCTTCTCGGCCAGCTCGGCGGCGCGCTCGGCGGCCATGATCACGTTCGGGCTGTTGGGCAGCACGACGACCTCCTCGGCCGCCACCGCGTGGATGCCGGCGAGCAGCTCGTGCGTGGAGGGGTTGAGCGTCGGGCCGCCGTCGAGGACGTGGCAGCCGAGCGACTCGAACAGGCGCGCCATGCCGGCGCCCGAGACGACGGCCAGCGCGCCGGTGCGCGCGTCGACGCGCCCGCCGTTGCCCGCGGCCAGCCGCGCCTCGCGCGCGCCGATCTGGGTGCGCATGTCGGCCACGTCCAGGCGCGAGACCTCGCCGGCGCCGTCGAAGATCGCGATCGCGTCCTCGGGGTCGTCGGTGTGCACGTGGACCTTGAGCGTGGTCCGGTCGCCGACCACGAGCACCGAGTCCCCCAGCGCCTCGAGCGCGACCACGTATCGCCCGGCGTCGAGGTTGCCGCCGGTGACCGCGAAGTTCGTGCAGTAGCGATACGTCGACGACGCGTGCTCGGGATGCGTGACGCGCGCCGGCGCATGATGGGCCAGCACGGGCGGCGCCTCGCCGCGGAGCGCGGCCACGACGCCGGCGAAGATGACGATGACGCCGTAGCCGCCGGCGTCGACGACGCCGGCCTCGCGCAGCACCGGCAGCAGCTCTGGCCCGCGACGCAGCGACGCCTCGCCGGCGGCGATCGCCTCCTCGAGGACGTCGGCGAGCACGCGCTGCTGCTCGTCGCCCTCGGCATCCGGCCCGAGGCGCGGCGTCGGCGCGTGCGCGAGCCGCGAGGCGACGTGCGCGGCCATGTCGCGCATCACCGTCAGCATCGTGCCCTCGGCGGGCGCGCGCACCGACGCGTACGCGCGCTGGGCGGCGCGCGCCATCGCCGCGCCGATCAGCACCGGGTCGACGAGCTCGCCCGGGCGCGAGATCAGCTCCTCGGCGGCGCCGCGGATGAGCTGGGAGAGGATCACGCCGCTGTTGCCGCGCGCGCCGAGGAGCGCCGCACGGGCGACGGAGTCGACGATCTCGTTGCGCCCGATCTCGTCCAGCGGCCGGTCGACGGCGGCCACCCGGTCGACCTCCTCCAGGCAGGCGCGCAGGGTCAGCGCCATGTTGTCGCCCGTGTCGCCGTCGGCGACCGGGAAGACGTTGAGGTCGTTGATCTCCTGCCGGCGCGACTCCAGGTGCGCCAGCGCGCCTTCGAGCGCGACGCGAAAGCGGACGAGGCTCGGGTCCGACACGGGGGCGCTAGAGCGCCTTGGTGACCTTGCCGGCCTTCAGGCAGCGCGTGCAGACATAGACGCGCCGCGGCGCCTTGCCGACCAGGATGCGGACCTTCTGGAGGTTCGGCTCGAAGCGCCGCTTCGTGGCCACCATCGAGTGGCTGCGGCTGTTGCCGAACGCAGGGCCCTTCCCACAGCTGTGACACACCTTCGCCATCGCGGGCAGCAGTGTAGCGGGCCGATCGCTCGGGTAGCGTGCCGGAGAATGCCCGTGAGCGAGCACAGCATCGCGCTCCCGGCGCGCTACCGCGTGGTGCGCCACATCGCGAACGGGGGGATGGCGTCGGTGTGGGCCGCCGAGGACGAGCTCCTCGGAAGGCTCGTCGCGGTCAAGGTCCTCTCCCCCGCCTATGCCCAGGACGAGCGCGCCAACCGCCGCTTCCTGCGCGAGGCGCGCGCGGGCGCGCGGCTCTCGGACTGCCGGCACGTCGTCACCGTCTACGACATCGGCGAGCACGACGGCCGCCCGTTCATGGTCATGGAGCACCTCGCGGGCGGGACGGTCGCCGATCGGCTGCGCGGCGGCAGGCCGATCCCGCGCACGCTGGCCCTGCGCTGGCTGCGCGAGGCCGGCGAGGCGCTCGACTGCGCCCATCGCAACGACGTCGTGCACCGCGACGTCAAGCCCGCCAACCTGCTCATCGACGAGCACGGCCATCTGGCCGTCGGGGACTTCGGGATCGCCACCGTCGCCACCGAGGCGTCGGTGACCCAGACCGGTCAGGTCCTGGGCACCGCCGCCTACATCTCGCCCGAGCAGGCGCGCGGCGAGCAGGCGACGGCCGCCAGCGATCGCTACTCGCTGGCCTGCGTCGCCTTCGAGCTGCTCACCGGCCGGCGCCCCTACGGCGGCGAGCAGCCCGCTCTACAGGCCCGCGCCCACGTCGAGGCGTCGGTCCCGTCGGCCAGCGCGATCGGCGACCTGCCCGTGGCGGTCGACGACGTCATGCGCGTCGCGCTGGCCAAGGACCCCGCCCGCCGGCCCGCGACCGCCGCCGAGCTGCTCGACGCGCTCGAGGACGCGCTCGACTCGGAATCAGCGATCGAGCCGGCCGGCCCGCCGACGGCGGTCACCGCGCCGGTGCGCGTCCAGCCGGCGCCGGTCCGCCGGCGCTGGCCGGGGCTCGCGGCGCTCGCCGCGCTGGCGATCGTGGCCGGCGCCGCGATCGCGATCGCGGCCGGCACCGGCGGCGGCACCAGCCCCGAGCGCCAGGGCACGACGCACGCCGCGGCCAAGTCGAAGCCCAAGCCCACGAAGGCCAGCCAGCCCGCGGCCACGCAGACGCAGCAGACCCAGCAGACGGCGCCCGCCCAGCCCGCCGCGCAGGCGAAGACCGACGACCCGGTCGCCCTCAACAACGCCGGCTACTCGCTGATCCTGCAGGGCAAGCCGAGCGATGCCGTCACGCCCCTGCAGCGCTCGGTCGACGCGTTCCGCACGCAGCAGCGCACGAGCGAGATCGACTACGCCTACGCGCTCTACAACCTCGGCAACGCCCTGCGGCTGAGCGGGCGCCCCGCCGACGCGATCCCGTACCTCGAGGAGCGCCTGCAGATCAGCAACTACAAGCGCGGCGTCGTCAAGAAAGAGCTGCAAACCGCCCGCAAACTCGCCTGACCGCCGGCGCGCGGGCCCTCATCCGATCGGGGGAGGTGGCGTTCATCCGCGCGACCGCCCGGATGGCCGATGGCCGGCGCCGTGCATCCATCCGACCGTCATGGTCGTAAGGACACGATGATGGTCACGCCAAAGGTCAACGAGACGAAGCGCGGCTCGGCCCACAAGCAGGGCACCGGCACCGCGCCGTCGGGCAAGCCGCAGCGCTGAACGGCGGGAAGGGCCCGCCGAGCGGCTGCATCGGGCGCGCCAGCGCTCAACTCTCGCGCTCGCCTGCCGACGATGGTGCCTGGACGATGGAGCCCTCGCACCGATACTCCCCGACGGTCGACGCGCGCCTGCAGGACGCGATCGCGCGCATCGGCCAGCTCCCGGTGCTCGACCGCGCGCTGCACCGCGTCCGCGAGCTTGCCGCCGACCCAGAGTCCGACACCAACGAGCTCGTCGGCGCGCTCGAGGCCGATCCCGGCCTCGCCGCCAACGTCCTGCGCTTTGCCAACTCCGCGGCCTGCGCGCGCCCGATCCGCGCCCAGACCCTGCGCCAGGCGGTCAACCTCGTCGGGCGCGTCAGCGTCGGGCGCCTCGCCGTCGAGGCCGCGGTCTGCCGCTTCTTCGAGCTCGCGCCGGGCACCGGCGGAGCCTCGCGCGGCCTGCTCCACATCCACGCAAGCCAGGTGGCCGCCGTCGCCGGCGCCCTGGCCCAGCGCTCCGGCGCCGACGCCGAGGCCGCGCACCTCGCCGGCCTGCTGCACGACCTCGGCAAGCTCGTGATGCCGCTGGCCTTCGGCGAGACCGAGCTCGACGACGTCGCCCGCCAGCACTCGATCGGCGTCGCCCGCGCCGAGCTCGAGCGCGAGCGCTTCGGCGTCGACCACGCGCGCGCCGGCGAGATCTTCGCCCGCGAGGCGTTCCTGGAGGCGCGCGTCTTCAACGCGATCGGCGCTCACCACGGCGGCGGCGCCCCGAGCGCCGAGGCCGCCTGCGTGCAGGCCGCCAACGCCGCCGTGCACCTCATCCACGACCTTCATGCCGACGCCGGGCTCCTCGACCGCGCCCTCACCGAGCTCGGGCTCGAGCTGACCGTCCTCGACGAGCTCGTCCCCGCGGCCCTGCCCGCGCTCGCGCCCGCCGTCAGCGGGCTGGTCGCGCGCGTCGCCACGCTCGAGCGCGCCGCCACGACCGACGAGATCACCGGGCTGCTGAACCGCGGCCCGTGGCTGGCTGCGGTGCGCGAGCAGCTCGACGCGCGGCCCGGCGTGGTGCTGGTCGCCGACGTCCGCGGCCTCGGCGTCCTCGACGAGCGCCACGGCTACGCCTCGGGCAACCTCGTGCTCTGCGAGCTCGCGCGCATCCTCGGCCGCCGCGGGATCGCCGGCAGGCTCGGCGGCGACGAGCTGGCGCTGTGGGCGCCGGTCGCCGCCGGCGAGGCCGGCGGCCTCGCCGCGGCGGTGCTCGACGACGTCCGCACCCGCTTCGCCGCGGAGGGCGTGCACGTCGACGTCGTGCTGGCCAGCGCTCCGGCGCAGCCCGGCGACGACGTGGCTGCGGTGCTCGCCACGGCCTCCGCCGCGCTGAGCCAGCCGCGCGCCGCCTAGGAGGGGGTCCGCTCCGGCGCCCGCTCGGGCGCGTGGGCGGGACGGCGCGCCGGGCGCGGAAGGGCGTCGGCCAGACGGCCGGGCTCGCGCATGCGCACCTTGCTGGGCTCGGCGTCGGGCAGCGGCAGGCCGTCGCGCGGGCCCTTGGGCGGCGGCGCGGACGGCTCGTCGTCGTCGCCGCCGGGCCACCAGCCGCGCCAGTCGGGGCGGTTGTCGTCGTCGATCAGCAGCGCCCAGACCAGGGCAGCCATCCCGATCACGTGGACGAGCACGGTGAGCCCAAGGGCGAGCACCTCCTTGGTCACGCCCCAAGCGTACTCCGATTCGCCGGCTCGTCCGACGATCCGCGTGCGGCCTACGTGCCCAGCTCGGCCCGCAGCCGCGCGAGCGCCAGCACGGCCTCGGCGGCGTGGCGCCCGGAGTCGCGCTTTCCGCCCCCGGAGCGCTCGAGCGCCTGCTCCATCGTGTCGACGGTCAGCACCCCGAACGCGCACGGCACGCCGGTGGAGAGCTGGACCTCCTGGATGCCGCGGGCGGCCTCGGCGCAGACGTAGTCGTAGTGGTCGGTCTCGCCGCGGATGACCGCCCCCAGGCAGACCACGCCGTCGTAGCGCCCGCTCTCGGCCGCGTAGCGCGCCGCGAGGGGCAGCTCGAACGCGCCCGGCACCTCGAAGACGTCGGCCTCCCCCACCCCAGCCTCGCCGAGCGCGGTCTGCGCGCCGCCGACGAGGCGGTCGGCCAGGTGCTCGTAGAAGCGCGCGACGACGATCGCGAAGGTCACCGCTCGCCTTCGCCCCAGCCGCTGCCCTGCCCCGGGTTGGCGCGCTCGTGGAGCATCTCCTCGTCGAGGTTGGTGCCCTGGTGGTGCAGCGTGTGGCCCATCCGCTCGGCCTTGGCGCGCAGGTAGCCCTCGTTGTGCGGGTTGGGCAGGTGCTGGATCGGGACCTGCTCGGTCACGCTGAGCCCGTAGCCCTGCAGGCCGTGGATCTTCTTGGGGTTGTTGGTGAGGATGCGGATCGAGCTGAGCCCGAGGTCGGAAAGGATCTGCGCGCCGATGCCGTACTCGCGCAGGTCGGCGGGGAGGCCGAGCTCGAGGTTGGCGTCGACCGTGTCGAGGCCCTGCTCCTGGAGCTTGTAGGCCTTCAGCTTGTTGAGCAGCCCGATGCCGCGCCCCTCCTGGGCCAGGTAGACGAGCACGCCGCTGCCCTCGCGCTGGATCATGGCCAGCGCGGACTCGAGCTGCTCGCCGCAGTCGCAGCGCAGCGAGTGGAAGACGTCGCCGGTCAGGCACTCGGAGTGCATGCGCACGAGCACGTCCTCGGCGCCGGCGACGTCGCCCTTGACGAGCGCGACGTGGTGCTTTGCATCGGTCAGCGAGCGATAGCCGACGACGTCGAAGTCGCCGAACGTCGTCGGCAGCCGCGTCGACACGACGCGCTCGATCAGCCGGTCGTGGCGGCGCCGGTAGGCGATGAGGTCGGCGATCGTGATCATCCGCAGGCCGTGCTTGAAGCAGTAGGCCTGCAGGTCGCCGACGCGGGCCATCGACCCGTCCTCGTTCATGACCTCGCAGATCACGCCGGCGGGCGTGCAGCCGGCCAGACGCGCGAGGTCGACCGAGGCCTCGGTGTGGCCGGTGCGCTCGAGCACGCCGCCCGCGCGCGCCTTGAGCGGGTTGACGTGGCCGCCCTTGATGATGTCCTGCGGCCCCTTGGCGGGGTCCACCGCGACGCGGATCGTGTGCGCGCGGTCGGCGGCGCTGATGCCGGTGGTGACGCCCTCGCGCGCCTCGATGGTCACCGTGAACGGCGTCTGGTGAGCCGTCTCGTTGCGCAGCGACATCAGCTCGAGGCCGAGGTCGTCGCAGCGCTCCCCGGTGAGCGCCAGGCAGATCCAGCCGCGCGCGTGCGTGGCCATGAAGTTGATGTCGTCGGCCGTCACGAACTCGGCCGCCATCACGAGGTCGCCCTCGTTCTCGCGGTCCTCGTCGTCGACGACGACGACCATCTTGCCCTCGGCGATGTCCTCGAGCGCCTCCTCGACGGTGGCGAACTTGGTCGTCTGGGTGCTCACGGGTTCACCAGCTTCTCCACGTACTTGGCCAGGATGTCCACTTCAAGGTTGACAGGCGCGCCCGGCGCGGCCGCTCCGAGGTTCGTGCGCTCGAGGGTCTCGGGGATGAGCGACACGTCGAATGAGTGGTCGTCGATGCGCGCGACCGTCAGCGAGACGCCGTCGACGGTGATCGAGCCCTTCTCGACGACGTAGCGCAGCAGCCCGGGGTCGGCCTCGATGGTCACGATGCGGGCGAAGCCGTCCTCGCGGACCGCGGCGATCGCGCCGACGCCGTCGACGTGGCCCTGCACGAAGTGCCCGCCGAGCCGCGCGGTGGGCGTCAGCGGCAGCTCCAGGTTGACGCGCGAGCCGGGCTGCACGTCGGCCAGCGAGGAGCGGCGCAGCGTCTCGTTCATCACGTCGGCGCCGAAGCGGTCGCCGCAGAGGCCGACGGCGGTCAGGCAGACGCCGTTGACGCTGACCGAGTCGCCCTCGGACAGCTCGCGCGCGAGATCGGACTCGATGGCCAGCCGCACCCCGTCGTTGGTGGAGTGCACCTCGGCGACCGTTCCGAGGTCGGCGACCAGACCCGTGAACAACCGTCTACCACTCCCGTAGCCGCGCCGACAGCAGGATGTCGCCGGCGACGCTCTCGCACTCGAGCGTCAGCGCGCGCAGCGCGTCGGAGATCGCGTCGACGCCCTCGCCCTCGAGCGGGTCGCGCGCCGAGCGCCCGCCGAGCAGCAGCGGGGCGATGAACAGGCGCAGCTCGTCGATCTCGCCGGCGTCGAGGAACGCGCCCGCCAGGTGCGGGCCGCCCTCCAGCAGCACCGAGGTCACCGGCGGGTCCAGCGCGCCGAGCTGGTCGAGCGCCGAGCGCACGCGCGCGGGCTCGTGCTCGCCGGTGGCGACGATGACCTGCGCGCCGCTGTTCTCCAGCGCGTCGGTGTTCGAGCGCCGCGCCGCGCGCGAGACGACGACGCAGAGCGGCACCTCGTTGGCGGCCGACACGAGCTTGGAGTCGAGCGGGAGCCGCGCGGTCGCGTCGAAGACGACGCGGCGCGGCTGGTGGCGCACGCCGTCGATGCGCGCGGTGAGCTGCGGATCGTCGGCGAGCGCCGTGCCGATGCCGACGGCGACCGCGTCGCACGCGGCGCGCCACTGGTGGGCGACGAGCCGGCTGTGCTCGGTGGAGATCCACTTGGAGTCCCCGGTCTTGGTCGCGACCTTGCCGTCGAGGCTCATCGCCGACTTGAAGAGGACCCACGGGCGGCCGGTGCGCGCGTGCTTGCGGAAGGCCTGGTTCTGCTGGCGCGCGCGGGCGGCCAGCTCGCCGCCGGCGAGGTCGACCTGCACGCCCTCGTCGCGCAGGATCCCGAGCCCGCGGCCCGATGCCTTCTCGGTCGGGTCGTCGCTGGCGATGACGACGCGGCCGATGCCGGCGGCCACGATTGCGTCGGTGCACGGCGGCTGCTGGCCGTGATGGCAGCACGGCTCCAGCGAGACGTAGAGCGTCGCGCCGCGCAGGTCGGCGTCGCCCGCGGCGGCGATCGCGTTGACCTCGGCGTGCGGGCCGCCGTACTCCTCGTGCCAGCCCTCGCCGACGACGCGCTCGTCCTTGACGAGCACCGCGCCGACCACCGGGTTGGGGCTCACGCCGCCCACCCCGCGCTCGGCGAGCTCGATGGCCCGCGCGAGGTGCTCGTGGTCGGTCTCGGTCCGCTGCATTTGAACGGACGAGTCTAGTTCAGCCGCATTTCCCCCCGCTAAGGCGAAAGGCCGCTGTCATCACGCGTCGATGTAGGCGACGTCCGCGCCCACCGCCTCGTACGCCCGGCGCGCACGGCGATCGGCGCTCACCACGCGCGCCCCGTGGTGGGTGGCCGTTGCCGCGATCAGGGCGTCGTACAGCGCCCCACCGCGCAGGCCGGCGCCGATCGCCTGCTCGAGTGCCTGCCGCGCATGCGGGGCATCGAGTACCAGCCAGCTCTGTGGGAAGCGACGGACGATCGCGTCCAGCACGACGGTCGGGGCGATGCGCAGACCTTCGGGCATCCGGCTGAGCGCCGAAGTCGTCTCGAACGCGACGTGAGCAACCAACCTGGCCTGCGAAGACCGCAGCGCCTCGCGTGCGGCCGCGTGGCCGGTGTGCCACGGCGCGAGCGCCGCGATCACGACACTCGAATCAGGCGCGATCAACGACGCGTCCGCTCGATGGCAGCGCGCACGTCCTGGGTGCTGATCGGACGCAGTGGCGCGTCAGGAACGATGACCGGCACTCCGTCGTGCTCCTCGACATGTGCCGGAACGTCCGGAACGCTCAGCTCGAGTCGCCCGTCGACCGCGGTGAGCTCAACCTCGGTCGGGCCGCTGATGCCGAGCTCGTCACGAAGGGCCTTGGGAACCACCAGCCGACCCACCCCATCGATGGGAATTCTCATGGTAAGAGATTACCAACGTGCTTAGCCGCACTCCCCGCCGTGCAGCCGGTACACCCGCATCAGCGGCCCCGGACGCGCGTAGGCCAGCGGGTAGAAGTCGAAGGTCCAGTCGAAGTTGAACTTCACGGGGCCCTTGCCCTTGGCGTACGGCGAGGCCTCGAAGGCGAGCGTCGCGCGCTGGTCCAGCGCGCGGTAGTAGGCGATCGCACGCGGGACGACCTCCGGCTGGGCCTCGGCGCGCCCGCGCTGGGTGGAGCCGACGACCACCCAGCAGTAGCCGCGCCGGACGTAGTCGTCGATCAGCCCCGGGTAGAGCGTGCGCTCGTAGTCCTCGATGTTGACGATGCGCCCCGGGCCGGGGATCCGCGTGCCGTCGTTGGCGATGTTCGAGCGGCTCGTCGGGTACTTCGACCAGCGCGCGCCGTTGGCCGTGCCGGGGTTGGGGTGGGCGATGTCGGTCGCCCATGCGTCGGGCACGACCGGCTCGACGACGATCTTCGTGTTGGCGGGCACGTGGTCGACGAGCCAGTCGCGCGCCGCGTTGCGCGTGTCGGTCCGCGACAGCGTCATCGCGCTATGCAGCGAGTAGACGACGCCCTGGCCGAGCAGCAGGACGGCGCCGAGCGCCGCCAGGGCCGGGGCGAGCGCGGGCGCGCGGCGGCCGGCGATCTGGGCCAGCCGCACGACCGCGTAGGCGGCGAGCAGGCAGGCGATCGGGAACACCGGCAGCAGCCAGCGCCCGAAGAAGCGCCCTTGCGTGCCCATGAAGAGCACGTAGAGGATCGGCGCCGGCCCGAGCACGATCAGCGCCCGGCGGTCGTCGACCGCCAGCAGCCCCATCCCGATGACCGCCGCCACGAGCGGCGCCCAGCCCAGGCCCCACGTGAACGACCACAGGTAGTAGAGGTGCCCCGAGGTCTGGGTCAGGCCGAGCTTGCCCAGCGCGTCGTCCGACGCGTCGGCCTGGTGGTGCAGGCCGTCGCGGAACGCCGCGAAGTCGAGTAGCGCGTAGGGGTTGGCGATCAGGAAGGCGGCGATCGCCGCGACGCCGCCCAGCACGAGGCCGCGCGCCGCCGCGCTGCGCTGCGCCGGCGAGGCCAGCGCGATGCCGGCCGCGCCCAGCAGCGGCACGAGCACGATGCCGCCCGTGTACTTCGTCGCGCACGCCACGCCGAGGCCGGCCCCGGCGAGCAGGTAGTAGCGCAGGCGGCCGTCGCGCAGCACGCCCGCCGTCCCCCACAGCGACAGGGCGACCGGCGCGAGCGTCGGCACGTCGTTGAGGGCCAGGTGCGAGTAGAAGACGGCCAGGAAGGAGACCGCGAGCAGGGCCGCGGCGAGCAGGCCGACGGCGCGGCCGAACAGCTTGGCCCCCGCCATGTACAGCAGCCAGACCGCCACCGTACCGACGGCCGCGGCGGTCAGGCGGGCGACGACGAAGACCTCGGTGGGGTTCGTCGCCATCGCCTTGGAGACGCCGGCACGCCCGCCGAACCACACGTCGAAGACGACGTGCAGCAGGTACGTGTAGGCCGGCGGGTTGACGAAGTAGTGCGGGTTCCAGCCGTGGCCGAAGAGGCCGATCGCGTTGGGGACGAAGTGGGCGTTCTCGTCGGCGTTGTAGGCGAAGGGCATCCCCTGCTTGACGCCCCAGACGCGCAGGCCGAAGGCGGCGACCAGCACGACCGCCAGGCCCGCCCACCACGGCCAGCGCCGCTGCACGGCGGCGGCCGCCTCCGCGGGCGGCGCGATCAGGGTCGGCCGCTCAGCAACGGACATACGCGCTGTAGAACGGCGTGACCGCCAGCCGCGTGAAGCCCGCCATCGGGATCGAGTTGAACGTGTCCTGCACCGATTCGTCGCCGTCGGTGAAGCTCGAGCGCAGCAGCGCGGTGCGGTTGACCGCGTAGATCGCCACGCCGCGGCCGATGCGCCCGCGCTCGTGCGCGTCGCTGCGGGCGATGACCTGGTCGGCTGAGGCGTTCAGGATCCAGCGCGAGTCGGGGATGAGCTTGTGGTTCGGGGTCGAGATCGGGCCGCAGCGGCGCGCCGCGCGCACCTTCGGGTTGTCGAGCAGGGCCTTCAGCGAGGCGTGCGAGTCGCCGCGGAAGGTCAGCTCGTCGGTGAACGAGCTGAGGTGCACGTGGGTTGCGGTGTACACGACGCCGTAGACGATCAGCAGCGCCGACGCCGCCGCCCAGGCCTTGCGCGCGTAGCCGGTGCGCAGCATCGTCCAGCCGCCCAGCGCGACGCCCGCGAAGATCATCACGATCAGCGACGGCACGAGCAGATAGCGGTCGATCACCGACAGGCCGGCGATGCCGACGAGGACGAACGTGCCCAGGCCGATGACGAGCAGGGCCAGCGGCATGCGCGCGCGCCGCGGCGTGAGCACGAGCGCGACGATCAGCCCGAGGATGCCGGCGTAGAAGACCGGGACCTTGTCGAGGTTCTTGAGGAAGCGGACGGTGTTGTGCGGGATGCCCGACAGCCCGCTGGCGCGCCCGAGCTCCTCGGCCAGGCCGCTCGTGTGGGTCAGCGAGAACTTCGGATCGCCGGTGGCCCAGTAGTCCAGCGCGATCCAGATGACCGGCGGCGCCGCGGTCAGCGCCGCGTACCGGATCCGCGCGGGCCAGTCGGCGGGCAGGAAGCACCACAGGAAGTACAGCCCGCTCAGCAGCCACGCCTCGGGGCGCATCAGCCCCGCGCACGCCAGCAGGACGAACACCGGCGCCCCGCGCCGCGGGTGCCGGGACTCCAGCGCGGCCGCCCACACGACGAAGGCCAGGTACGGGATGTCGATGTACGCGCGCGCGGCCAGGAACGGGAAGTCGAAGCGCGAGCACAGCAGCGCCGCGGCCGCCAGCCCGACGAGCGTGCCGAACGACGCCCGCGCGAGCTGGTAGAGCCCCGCGGCGAGCACGACGAACGAGCCGAGCGTCGCGCCGACCATGATGCGGTCGGCGGGATTGCCGACGATCGACAGCAGCGCGCCGAAGGCGACCGCCAGCGGATGCTCGGTCGGCGTGCGATACCCGTCGAACGACGGCTTGACGCCGTGCAGCAGCTCGCGGCCCCAGATCAGCGAGTAGTAGCTGTCGTAGTTGGGATACGTCGGGTAGACGATGAACCCGACGAGCGTCCCCAGCGCGAGCGCTCCGAGGAGCAGCACCGGCCACGACCAGCGGCGCCTGGGCCGGCCGGTGGCAGGGTCCGGGCCCGGGGCCGGCCGGGTGATCGTCGCGCTCTCCATGTGGGATACTGGGCGCCAGCGAGTGTACGGCGTCGACCTCTCTGCACGCCCCGTCGCCCGGCCCGCCCGCGCATGAAGCTCATCATCCAGATCCCGTGCCTCAACGAGGAGGCGACGCTCCCGGCAACGCTCGCGGACCTCCCACGGCATGTCGAAGGCTTCGACGCCGTGGAGTGGCTGATCATCGACGACGGCTCGACCGATCGCACCGTCGAGGTCGCCCGCGCCAACGGCGTCGACCACATCGTCCGCCTGACCAACAACAAGGGCCTGGCGGCCGGCTTTCAGGCCGGGCTCGACGCCGCGCTGAAGCTCGGCGCCGACGTCATCGTCAACACCGACGCCGACAACCAGTACTCCGGCCACGACATCCCCAAGCTCGTCAAGCCGATCCTCGACGGCCGCGCCGACATGGTCGTCGGCGACCGCGAGACGGCGTCGATCGCGCACTTCTCGCCGCTGAAGAAGCGCCTGCAGCGCCTCGGCTCGTGGGTCGTGCGCCAGGCCTCGAACACCGACGTGCCCGACACGACCTCGGGCTTTCGCGCCTACAACCGCGAGGCCGCGATCCAAATGGCGGTCGTCTCCAAGTACACCTACACGCTGGAGACGATCATCCAGGCCGGCAAGCTGCTGGTCGCCACCGAGCACGTCCCGATCGCGACGAACGCCAAGACGCGCGAGTCGCGGCTGTTCCCCTCGATGGGCTCCTACGTGCGCCGCAACGCCGTCGCGATCGCGCGCGTCTACGCGCAGTACGAGCCGCTGAAGGTCTTCATGCTGCTGTCGGGCCTGGCCTTCGTCGCGGCCCTGGTCCCCTTCACGCGCTTCGTCGTCGCCTACGTCGGCGGCAACGGCGCCGGCCACGTGCAGTCGCTGATCTTCGGCGCGGTGCTCTTCAACGCCGCCGTCGTGCTCGCGGCGCTCGGCGTCATCGGCGACCTGCTCTACGGGCAGCGGATCATGGTCCAGCGGATCTTCGAGCGCGTCCGCCGCATCGAGCTGCAGCTCGACGTGCCGCCGTCGCACTACGAGCCGGGCGCACGCGACACCGGCCAGCAGCCCACCACCGGCGCGCGCGCCGGCCAGAAGACCGAAGAGCGGGAGGCCCTGAGGCTTTGAGCAGCAGCGTCACCGTTGACCGTGAGGGCACGGTCACCGGCAACACCTACGACAAGTACGGATCGACCAACCCCGTCGTGCGCCGGCTGATGGCCGGGTTCGAGGGCACCCTCGAGGAGCTGTTCCGGCAGGCCGCGGCGCAGTCGCTGCTCGACGTCGGCTGTGGCGAGGGCGTGCTCACGCACCAGTGGGCGCAGCAGCTGGGCGACGACCGGCGCGTGGTCGGCATCGATCTCGACGACCCCGCGCTGCACGCCGAGTGGGCCAAGCGCACCGCGCCGAACCTCGAGTACCGCGTGATGAAGGCCGAGAACCTGCCGTTCGCCGACGGCGAGTTCGATGCCGCGGCGGCGATCGAGGTGCTCGAGCACGTCCCCGATCCCGAGCACACCGTCGCCGAGATGGCGCGCGTCGCCCAGCGCTGGCTGCTGGTCTCGGTCCCGCGCGAGCCGCTGTGGCGCGCGCTGAACATGGCCCGCGGCGCGTACTGGAAGGACCTCGGCAACACGCCGGGCCACGTCAACCACTGGTCCAAGCGCTCGTTCGTGGCCCTGCTCTCGCGCCACGGCGAGGTCGTCGAGGCGCGCTCGCCGTTCCCGTGGACGATGCTGCTCGTCCGTCTGCGTTGAGCAGCGCGCCGCCGGTCGCCGGCGAGGCCGACGAGACCGCCGGCGCGCCCCAGCCCGACGCCTACGCCCGCGGGGCGCGGATCCTGTCGATCGGGATCGCGTCGACGGGCATCTTCACCTTCGCCTACTTCGCGGTCGCCAGCCACGTGCTGGAGGCCGGCCCCTACGGCGCGATCTCGCTGCTGTGGGCGGTGCTGTTCGTCGTCATCTCGGTCATCTATCGCCCGGTCGAGCAGCTGCTGTCGCGCACGATCGCCGACCGCCGCGCGCGCGGGCTGCACGCCGGCCATCCGCTGCGCGTGCCGCTGCTCGTGCAGGCGACCTTCGCGGTCGTCTTCCTGATCGTCGCGCTGGCCCTGCGCGGGCCGATCGAGGATGCCTTCGACTCGACGACGCTGTACTGGATCTTCGTCGGCGCGACGCTGGCCTACGCGGCCAGCTACTTCGCCCGCGGCTACCTGGCCGGCCACCAGTGGTTCGCCCTCTACGGCGCGCTCGTGCTGTTCGAGTCGGTCTCGCGCTTCTGCTTCCCGGTCGCCGTGGCGGTCGGCATCGCCAGCGGGCAGTCGGCCGTCGCGATGGGCATCCTCGCCGCGCCGGTGGCCTCGCTGCTCGTCGTCCCGTGGGCGATCGCGCGCCATTCGACCGCGGCCGAGCCGGTCGTCGACGAGCGCGCGCTGACCCTGCGGGCGGGCGCCGGCTTCGCGCTGTCGGTCGCCGCCATCCAGCTGGCCGAGCAGGCGCTGCTCAACGCGTCGGTGCTCACGGTCAGCGCCACCGCGACGACCGCGCTGGCCGGCGTCGTGTTCAACGCGCTGCTCATCACGCGCGCGCCGCTGCAGCTCTTCCAGTCGATCCAGACGTCGCTGCTGCCCCACCTCAGCGGCCTGGAGGCCACCGAGGGCCACGAGGCCTTCGCGCGCGCGATCCGGGTGACGATCCTCGCGATCGCGGCCTTCGCGGGCGCGGTCGCGCTCGGGCTGCTGCTCATCGGCCCGTGGGCGATGGACGTGCTCTTCGGCCACGGCTACCACTACGGGCGCGTGGGCCTGGCCGTCATCGCCGTCGGCATGGGCTTTCACCTGTGCGCGGGCACGCTCAACCAGGCGGCGCTGGCGCGCGGCCACGCGCGCGCGGCGGCGGCCCTGTGGCTGATCGCCGCGGCTGCGTTCGTCGCGTGGATGGTGGTGCCTATCGTCGACGACGAGCTCGTGCGCGCCGAGGTCGGCTACGCGGGCGCCGCGATGCTCCTGTGCGCCCTGCTGCGCGCGCTGTATCGTGCCTAGGAGACGGTATCGGCGTGCTGCGCGTCCTCTTGGTCGACGACCACACCTTCTTTCGCGCGGGCTTGCGAAACATGCTCGCCGGCGAGAGCTTCGAGGTGCTGGAGGCCAGGAGCGGGGCGCAGGCGGTCGACATCGTCGCCCGGTCCCCGCCGGACGTCGTGCTCATGGACCTGCACATGCCGGGCATGTCCGGCATCGAGGCGACGCGTCGCCTGCGGGAGGTCGCACCGGAAGCGCGCGTGGTGATGCTGACAGTGTCGGCCGCGCAGGACGAGATCGTCGACGCCGTACTGGCGGGCGCCTGCGGCTACCTGCTGAAGGACGCGTCGATCGAGGAGATCGTCGGCAGCCTGCGAGCGGCAGCGGCCGGCGCGTCGTGGGCGTCGCCGCACGTGGCGGCGGTGCTCTTCGAGCGCGTGCGCGCCGGCGGGGAGCGCGAGCCCCAGGACGACGCCCTGGTCGCGCTCAGCGACCGCGAGCGCGAGATCTTGCGCCTGCTGGCCGCGGGCAAGGACAACGCCGAGATCGGCCGGGAGCTCTTCATCAGCCCGAGCACGGTCAAGAACCACATCTCGGCGATCCTCGCCAAGCTCGGGGTCCACAACCGCATCCAAGCGGCTGTCTACGCCGTCCGCCGCGGGCTCGTCTGAGCGCCGCGCTCGTGTGCGCGACGGCGGGCGGTCAGCTCCCCGATCAGCTCTCGCAGGTGCTCGAGCTCGGCGGCGAGGCACACGCGCCCAATGAGCACGCGCCCTCCCTGAAGCGCGAGCATCGCCGCGCACGCGTCGGTCAGCAGCGCGTCGATCTGCGCGATCGGCGCCGGGGGCTCGCGTGCGAGCAGCGCGACGGCTCGCCGCGTGAGGGCGGCCCGGCGCTGGCTGACGATGCTCGCGGCGTTCGACACGGCTGCGCGCAGCGTCGCGGATCGCGCCGGCGCCGTCGATAGGCCGAATGGCGCATCGGCGTTCAGAGCCTGAACGCGGTCAGGCGGCGACGTGCTCTTGCAGGAGCTGCGCCATCGCCTTGCGATCGGGGACGCGCAGCTTGGCGAGGATCGCCGAGACGTGGCGGCGCACCGTCACCGGCGAGCGGCCGATCCGATGGGCGATCTCCCCGGTGCTGAGCCCGTCGCGCAGCATCTCGAGGACCTCGTGCTCGCGCGCCGTGAGCTGCACCCCGCGGCGCTTGAGGAACGGGATCGACGGCTTGCGCTCGGCGGTGCGGAACTCACGCAGAACGCGAGCGACGAGCGTCCGCGGCAGCGCAGCCTCGCCGTCGAGCACGCCGCGCAGCGCGGGCGCGAGCCGTCCCGGGTCCATGTCCTTGAGCAGGTACCCCATCGCGCCCGCCTTGAGCGAGGCGAAGAGGTCGTCGTCGTCGCGCGAGACGGTGAGCATCACCACCGCGGCGTCGGGGAGGCGCTCGCCGATCGTCGCGGCGGCGGCGATCCCGCTCCCGGGCATGTGGATGTCCAGCAGGCACACGTCGGGCTGCTCGCTCAGCGCGGCGTCGATCGCAGTCGTCGCGTCGTGAGCCTCGGCGACGACGACGAAGCCGCATCCGTCGAGCGCGCCGCGGACGCCCGCCCGGGTCGGAGCGTGATCGTCGGCGATGACCACCCTCAGGACGCCGGCCACGGGACCACCACCTCGACCGTCGCCCCGCCGCCGGGGGCGGAGGTGACGACGAGCGCTCCCCCAACCGCCTCGGCGCGCTCGCGCATGCTGATCAGTCCGAAGCCCCCGCCGGGGCGTTGCGGCGGTGCGCTCGGGTCGAAGCCGCAGCCGTCGTCGGCGACGGCCATCGTGAGGTCGGCCCCGCGCGACAGCGAGACCGTGACGGCCCGGGCGCGGCCATGGCGAACGGCGTTGGTGATCGCCTCCCGGGCGATCCGCAGCAGCGCCTCGCGCAGCGGCGCCGGCACGTCGACGCCGGGGTCGAGCGCGAAGCGGGCGCGTGCGCCCAGCCGCTCGGCGACCTCCTGGGCGCCGCGAGCGAGTGCTGCGTCGAGTGGCTCGTCGAGCGGTCGCGTGAGCGCCGTGATCGCTGCGCGCGAGTCGCCGAGCGCTCGCTCCGCGGCACTGGCGAGCTGATCGAGGCGGTCGGCCGCGCCGCGGTCCCGGCTCTGGGAGACGATGAAGGCGAGGTCCTGCGCAAGCCCGTCGTGGAGGTCGCGAGCGATCCTGCGGCGCTCGTCGAGCACCGCCAGCTCGGCCAGCTGGCGGTGGTAGACGTGAATCTGGCGCGCCGCTCCGACGAGCAACACGAGCTGGAACGCGAGCGCGAAGAAGTCGCCCGTGTAGATGTAGTCCGTGTACTGCGAGGGGAACAGGAAGTAGTTCAGCCGCGCGAGCGCCGCGAGGATCGCACCGACCGCCAGCCACGACGTCAGCTCGTCGCGCTCGGCGGCGGCCTTGCGCGCGAAGCCGACGCCCGCGCACGCCATCAGGACCATGCCGACGAGCTGGCCGCCGAGGATGACCGGATTGCCGACCACCCGCGGCCGGCCGGCGGCCGCCGGCGACAAGGCGGGGTCGATCGGCAGCGGCAGCCACGCACCGAGCAGGACGGCAAGCAGCGAAAGCCCCGCGAGCGCCCCGAGGCAGGCGAGCAGCGTGCGCCGGATGCTCGCGGCCGGCACCCGCACGCGCTGCGCCGGCGCGAAGCTCGCAGTCGCGAGGAGCCCCGCGCCGAGGAGGCGCGCGGCGAACTTCGCCCAGATCGACGCCGTCTCGGATCCGAGGCCGGCGAGCGCCGGGACGACGGACAGGCAGAGACTGGAGGCGGCCATCACCGCGAGCGCGGCGGCGAGCAGCAGGTCGCGACGCAGTGCGGTCTGGCGGAAGCGCTCGAAGAGCAGGAAGGCCGCGAGCAGCGCGACGATCGTCGCGGCGGTGTCGATCGCGACGTGCGCCGCCGGGCTGCGGTAGGCGAAGCGCACGAACGGCGCGACGCTCACGAGCGCAGTGATGCCGACGCCCGCGGCGCCTACCGCGACCATCGTCGTCGCCAGCGCTCCGAACGGCCGCTTGCGCGCGCGCCTCGTGAGCGTCGCCCCGCGGCGCTCGCCGTCGCTGCGCCCGCGGGCGAGCCCGTTCCGTGCGCCCCGACCACCCCAATGGTCGGCCGTGGCAGTAGCCCCCGACATCCTTGTCCCCCCGGATCCCACCGTCCGCGCCAGTGGCAGCGGCCGGTGAAGCGATTCGTGGCGGGCCCGCCCCCCTTAGCGACTCCACACCCTTCGTATAGGAGAGTAGACGGCGCCGAGCGGTTGGGAAAGGCCTCTAAACGGTCTTGGACGGATGTCGGACGGCGGCCTCCAACGACGAAGAGGCCCGGCGGTCGCGCCGGGCCTCCTCGAGCGGAGCCTTCGGGGAGGCTCGGCGATCGCCGAGCCTCCCGGGTTGGTGCTAGCTGCTGGGCACGCAGAGCGCCCAGACGGTCTTCGAGCCGTTCGAGCCGTTGACGTGCCAGCCCTTCGGCTTGTTGTTGGCGTCGAGGATCGGCTTGTTCTCGGTCATGCCGGAGGCGTTCCCGCCGCCGCCCGTCGCGAACGGAGCGCTCGCCGGGCAGTTGACGTCAGCCGCGTTGTTGCCCGTGGCGGTGGCCGTCATGACGGTCACGTTGGCAACGCCGGGGATGCCCTGCGGGCCGGTGTCGCCCTTGTCGCCCTTGGCGCCCTGCGAGCCGGGGTCACCCTTGTCACCCTTGTCACCCTGCGAGCCGGTGTCGCCCTTGGCGCCCTGCGAGCCGGGGTCGCCCTTGTCGCCCTTGGCACCGTCAGCGCCGGCGTCACCCTTGTCGCCCTTGGCGCCGTGCAGCGAGGACATGAAGTCCCCGACGGTGCCGAGGTTGCCCTGGGCGATCCACACGTCGTAGGCCGACAGGCCGGGAGCACCCTGCGCGCCATCTGCGCCGTTGGAGCCATCGTTGCCGTTCACGCCGTTGGCGCCGTTGGCGCCGTTGGCGCCGTCGGAGCCATCGTTGCCGCGCTCGCCCTGGTCGCCCTTCGCGCCCTGGTCGCCCTGGTCGCCCTTCTCGCCCTTCAGCGAGTGGATCCAATCGACGAACGAGCCGGTGAAGCCGTCCTGCTGCGCGAGCTCGTAGGCATTGAGGCCGTTGTAGCCGTCCTTGCCGTCGGAGCCGTTGTCGCCCTTGTCGCCGTGCTCGCCCTGAGCGCCCTGAGCGCCCTGAGCGCCCTGCGACCCGGTGTCGCCCTTCGCGCCCTGCGAGCCGGTGTCGCCCTTGTCGCCGTGCTCGCCCTGAGCACCCTGCGAGCCGGTGTCACCCTTGTCGCCCTTGGCGCCCTGAGCGCCGGTGTCGCCCTTCAGCGAGGCGAGCCACGCGACGAACGAGCCCTGGAAGTCGCCGTCGGCCACGGCCTGCTCGTACGCGGAGTAGCCGGTGTCGCCCTTGTCGCCCTTCTCACCCTGGATGCCCTGCGGGCCGGTGGCGCCGGTGGCGCCCGTCGCGCCGGTCGCCCCGGCGTCGCCCTGGATGCCCTGCGCACCCGTGGCGCCGGTCGCGCCCGTGGCACCCGCGGCACCGATCGCGCCCGTCGTGCCCGTGGCACCCGTCGCACCGGTGGCCCCGGTCGCACCCGTGGCACCCGTGGCACCCGTGGCCCCGGTCGCGCCACCGCGGATCGTGCCCTTCTTGAACGCCTTGGCGCTCAGCGACCCGTTCTTGATGTCACGGCCGGTGAGGGAATGGTCCTGCACCTGCTTGCCCGTGATGAGCGTCGAAGCCGTTGCAAAGGCTCCACCACTGACCAGAAGCGACCCCACCACGACACAGACGATGGTGAGGGGAGTCATGCGCATCTTGCGCAGCCTGCGGATTCGCCGCATGGGGCGACCTCCTTGTCCCTAAGTTGCCTTCCCCGCGGGACCGGCACCCCTGCCGGTGAGCTCCCGCGTGCCCGCTTCCGTGCGAGCCTGCCATCACTATGGGACCGGCCCATCGCTCCCACAATGGGACGAACGGCCCCGCCTGCGTTCAGTCGTGTGAACGCCCGGGCCTGACACCCAGTCAGTTGACGCGGCAATTACAGTGCGCGGCAGGCAGGTGTGCCCCCGCTCACGATGACCTCGGCGACGAGCCAGATCGACCAGCTGACCGCAGGCGCCGCGCTGGACCGTGCGCGCGCGCACCTGCTGTCGCGCCAGCACGCAGACGGCTGGTGGAAGGGCGCGCTCGACACCAACGTCACCATGGACGCCGAGGACCTGCTGCTGCGCGAGTTCCTCGGCATTCGCGGCGAGCGCGAGACGCGCATGGCCGCGGCGTGGATCCGCTCCCAGCAGCGCGACGACGGCTCCTGGGGCCTCTTCCACGGGGCCGACGGCGACCTCTCGACCACCGTCGAGGCTTACGCCGCGCTGCGCCTCGCCGGCGACTTGCCCGACGCCGCGCACATGCGCGGGGCGTGCGCGTTCGTCCGCGCCGCCGGCGGCCTCGAGCACAGCCGCGCATTCACGCGCATCTGGCTCGCGCTCTTCGGCCTGTGGTCGTGGGACGACCTGCCGGCGCTCGCGCCCGAGATCATGCTGCTGCCGGCGCGCGCACCGCTGAGCATCTACCAGTTCGGCTGCTGGGCGCGGCAGACCGTGGTCGCGCTGGCGATCGTCATGGCCGAGCGCCCGGTGCGCCAGCTGCCCTTCGGCCTCGACGAGCTGCGCACCGGCAGCCCGGCGGCCGCTCCGCGACCGCGGCTGGCGACGCGGCGCGGGCTGCTGACCGCGCTGGACCGCGGTGCGCGGCTCTACGGGCGCCGGCCGATTCGCGCGCTGCGCGAGCTCGCGCTCGGGCGCGCCGAGCGCTGGATCGTCGCGCGCCAGGAGGCCGACGGCTCCTGGGGTGGCATCCAGCCGCCGTGGGTCTACTCGCTGATGGCGCTGCACCTGCGCGGCTACGCGCTCGACCACCCGGTCATGCGCGCCGGCCTCGAGGGCCTCGACCGCTTCGTCATCGAGGACGGCGAGACCAGGCGCCTGGAGGCGTGCCAGAGCCCGGTGTGGGACACGGCGCTGGCGATCATCGCGCTGAGCGACGCCGGGCTGCCAGCCGACGATCCGGTCCTCGTGCGCGCCGCCGACTGGCTGCTCGACGAGGAGGTCCGGGTCCGCGGCGACTGGGCGGTGCGGCGCCCCGACGTTCCGGCGGGCGGCTGGGCCTTCGAGTTCGCCAACGACAACTACCCCGACGTCGACGACACCGCCGAGGTCGTGCTCGCCCTGCGCCGCGTCGAGCACCCGGACCCCGAGCGCGTCGACGCCGCGATCGCGCGCGGCGTGCGCTGGACGCTCGGGCTGCAGAGCGCCGGCGGCGGCTGGGGCGCGTTCGACGCCGAGAACACGAGCACGCTCGTGGCCGAGCTGCCCTTCTGCGACTTCGGCGAGGTGACCGATCCGCCGAGCGCCGACGTCACCGCGCACGCGATCGAGATGCTCGCCCACGAGGGCCACCGCGGCAGCGCCGCGTTCGCCGGCGGCCTGCGCTGGCTGCGCGACGAGCAGGAGCCGGGCGGCTCGTGGTTCGGGCGCTGGGGGCTGAACCACGTCTACGGCACGAGCGCGGCGCTGCTGGCGCTCGAGGCCGCCGGCGCCGGCGCCGACGACCTGCAGGTCCGCCGCGCGGTGCGCTGGCTCGAGGACCATCAGAACGAGGACGGCGGCTGGGGCGAGGACCCGCGCTCCTACGACGACGCCGCGTGGATCGGCCGCGGGCCGAGCACCGCGTCGCAGACGGCGTGGGCGCTCCTGGCGCTCGAGGCGGCCGGCGAGCGCTCGCCGGCGATGGCGCGCGGGATCGAGTGGCTCGTGACGCGGCAGCGCCCGGACGGCGGCTGGGACGAGCCGCAGTACACGGGGACCGGCTTCCCCGGCGACTTCTACATCAACTACGAGCTGTACCGGCTCGTGTTTCCCGTCATGGCATTGGGGCGTTGGGTGCGGGCTCAGTGAACGCAGTGGCGGAACTGCCCCGCGTGGCAGCGGTCCTGGACCAGGCCGGAAGCGAGAACTTCCCGGTGGCCAGCCGGCTGCTGGCGCGCCACGACCGCGAGCACCTCATGGCGCTCTACGGCTACGCCCGGCTCGTCGACGACGCCGGCGACGAGTCCCCCGGCGACCGTGCGGCGCTGCTCGACGCCATCGAGGCAGACCTCGACCGCATCTACGACGGCACCGATCCCCAGCACGCGCTCACCCGCCGGCTGGGCGCGACCGTGCTGGCCTGCGACCTGCCGCGCGCGCCGCTGCAGGCGCTCATCGCCGCCAACCGCCAGGACCAGGCCGTCCACGCCTACGCGACCTTCGCCGACCTCCTGGGCTACTGCGAGCTGTCGGCCAACCCGGTCGGCCAGCTTGTGCTGCACGTCTTCGACGCCGCCACGCCCGAGCGGATCGCGCTGTCGGATCGCGTGTGCACCGCGCTGCAGCTCGCCGAGCACTGGCAGGACGTCGCCGAGGACCTGGTGCGCGGGCGGATCTACCTGCCGGCCGAGGACCTCGAGCGCTTCGGCGTGAGCAGCGCCGACCTGAGCCGCGCGCCGGCGCCCGAGCGCGTGCGCGGGCTGATGGCCTTCGAGGTGGGCCGCGCGCGCGAGATCCTCGCCGAGGGCGCGCCGCTCGTGCGCACGCTGCGCGGCCGGCCGCGGCTGGCGGTCGCGGCGTTCGTCGGCGGCGGGCGCGCCGCGCTTGACGCGATCGAGCGCGCCGGGCACGACGTCAGCGCCGGGCCGCCGCGCGCGACGCGCGCCGCCCGCGGGCGCCAGCTGCTCGCCGTGCTCGCCGGGAGGGCGGCATGACCGCCGATGCGGCCTACCAGGCGTGCGAGGACATCACGCGTGCCCACGCGCTGAACTTCTTCTACGGCATCAGGCTGCTGCCGCCCGACAAGCGCCGCGCGATGTGCGCGGTCTACGCGTTCGCCCGGCGCGTCGACGACGTCGGCGACGGCGAGCTGCCGCGCGACGAGAAGCTGCGCCTGCTCACCGATGCGCGCGCGGGCCTTGTCTGGAACGGCGGTCCGCCGAAGGCCGACCCGGTGCTCCTCGCGCTGCGCGACAGCCATGCGCGCTTCGGGCTGCCGCTCGACGCGCTCTCGGACCTCATCGACGGCGTCGAGGCCGACGTCCGCGAGACCGTCTACGCGTCGTTCGGAGACCTCGTCGGCTACTGCCGCCAGGTCGCCGGGTCGATCGGCCGGCTGTCGCTGGCGATCTTCGGCTCGAGCGATCCCGAGGCGGCGGCGCCGCTGGCCGACGACCTCGGCGTCGCGATGCAGCTGACGAACATCCTGCGCGACGTCGTCGAGGACTTCGAGCGCGGCCGCGTCTACCTGCCCCGCGAGGACTTCGCGCGCTTCGACTGCCCGCCCGACCCGACGAGCGCGCCGGCCGCGGCGCTGCGCGAGCTCATCCGCTACGAAGCGGCGCGCGACCGCGAGTGGTTCGACCGCGGGCTGCAGCTGCTGCCGCTGCTCGACCCGCGCAGCGCCGCCTGCGTGGCGGCGATGACCGGCATCTACCGGCGCATCCTCGACCGCATCGACCGCTCGCCCGGCGACGTGCTGCGCGGGCGGATCTCGCTGCCCCCGTGGGAGAAGGCGTGGGTCGCCGCGGGCTCGCTGGCGAGCGCGGCCGGCCGCGCGGCGACGGCGCGCGTGGAGGTGGGCGCTCGGTGAGCGCGCACGTGGCGATCGTCGGTGGCGGCCTGGCGGGCATCACCGCCGCGCTGGACTGCGCCGACGCCGGCGCGCGGGTCACGCTGCTCGAGGTCCGCCCGCGCCTGGGCGGCGCCGCGTACTCCTTCGATCGCGACGGCCTGCGCCTGGACAACGGCCAGCACGTGTTCCTGCGCTGCTGCACCGACTACAGCGCGCTGCTGGAGCGGCTCGGGGCGCGCGAGCTGACGACGATGCAGCAGCGGCTGGACATCCCGGTCCTCGCACCGGGCGGGCCGACCGGCCGCCTGCGGCGCTCGGGGCTGCCCGCGCCGCTGCACCTCGCGGGCGCGCTGGCGCGCTACGCCCACCTGTCGCCCGCCGACCGCGCGCGGTCGGTGCGCGCTGCGCTGGCCCTGCGGCGCCTGGACCCCGACGACCCCGCGCTCGACGAGCAGTCCTTCGGCGCGTGGCTCGCGCGCCACGGCCAGCGCCCGGCGGGGATCGAGGCGCTGTGGGAGCTGATCGCCCGCCCCACGCTGAACCTGACCTGCGGCCAGGCGTCGCTCGCCCAGGCCGTGCAGGTCTTCCGCACCGGGCTGCTGACGTCCGCCGACGCCGGCGACATCGGCTGGGCCCGCGTGCCGCTCGGCGACATCCACGACGCGCCGGCGCGCCGCGCGCTTGCGGCCGCGGGCGTCGAGGTCAGGCTGGGCTGGCGCGCGCAGCGCATCGCCGGCGTCGAGGGCGGCTGGACGGTCGAGGGCGCCGGCGCGCGCGTCGACGCCGACGCGGTCGTCGCCGCCGTCCCGCACGACCGCCTCGAGGCGCTGCTGCCCGGCGGCGCGCTCGCCCGGCCGCTGGCCGCGCTCGGGACCTCGCCGATCGTCAACCTCCACGTCGGCTACGACCGCCGCGTCACCGACCTGGCCTTCGCCGCGGCCGTGCGCAGCCCCGTGCAGTTCGTCTTCGACCGCACGCAGAGCGCGGGCCTCGAGCACGGGCAGCTGCTGGCGATCTCGCTGTCGGCCGCCGACGAGGACATGGAGCGCCGCCCCCAGGAGCTGCGCGAGCGCTACGTGCCGGCGCTCGCCGACCTGTTCCCGGCCGCGCGCGCGGCGCGCGTCGAGCGCTTCGTCGTCACCCGCGAGCACGCCGCCACCTTCCGTGCCGCGCCCGGCACCGCGGCGCTGCGCCCGGCCGCGCGCACGCTGCTGCCGGGCCTGGCGCTCGCGGGCGCGTACACGTCGACCGGCTGGCCGGCCACGATGGAGGGCGCCGTGCGCAGCGGCCACGCCGCGGCGCGCGAGGTCCTCGCCGTCCTGCCCAACCACCAGCCACGGGAGGTGCTCGCCGCTTGACCGTGCTCGTGCTCGCTCCGCTGCGCATCGAGGCGCGCGCGCTCGCCCCCGGCCTCGGCGACGGCGCCACGCTGCGGCGCACCGGCATGGGCCCGAAGCGGTCGCGGGCCGCTGCGGCGCGCGCGGCCCACGTGGAGGCCGACGCGATCGCGATCGCAGGCTTCTGCGGCGCGCTCGACCCAGCGCTGCGCCCCGGCGACCTCGTCGTCGCCACCGAGCTGCGCGGGGCCGACGCGACGGTCCGCTGCCCGGCGGCAACGCTGCTGGCCGGCGCGCTGCGGCGCCGCGGCCTGACCGTGCACGAGGGGCCGCTTCAGAGCACGCCACGGCTCGTGCGCGGCGACGAGCGCGCGCGCCTGCACGCCACCGGCGCGATCGCCGTCGACATGGAGTCGGCGTGGCTGGCGGCGGCCGCCGCGGGCCGACCGTTCGCCGTCGTGCGCGCCGTCCTCGACACGCCGGCCCACGAGTTGCACAACCCGGTGGCGCTGGCCGGCGGCACGGCGCGCGCCTTCCGCGCGCTGCGCGCGGCGGCCGGCGTCCTCGACGCGTGGGGTCGCGCGGCCGGGCCGCGCACCATCGCCCTGGCCTCGCCGCGCGCCTCGTGCGCCGGGGTCGAGCGGGCGGTCGAGATCGTCGAGCAGGCGCTGGCGATCCACGGCCCCGGCGTGCACGTGCGCAAGCAGATCGTCCACAACGCGCACGTCGTCGCCGACCTCGAGCGCCGCGGCGCGGTCTTCGTCGACGAGGTCGAGGAGGTGCCCGAGGGCGCCACCGTCGTCTTCTCGGCCCACGGCGTCTCGCCCGCGGTGCGCGCCGCCGCGGAGCAGCGCGGGCTCAACGTCATCGACGCCACCTGCCCGCTCGTCAACAAGGTCCACGCCGAGGCGCGCCGCTTCGCGCGCGACGGCTACACGATCGTGCTCGTCGGCCACGACGGCCACGAGGAGGTCGACGGGACGCTCGGCGAGGCGCCGGAGAGCGTGCGGCTGGTCGAGGACGCCCGCGACGTCGACGGGCTCGACGTCGAGGACCCCGAGCGCGTCGCCTATCTCACGCAGACGACGCTCGCCGTCGACGAGACCGACGAGATCGTCGACGCGCTGCGGGCGCGCTTCCCGCGCCTGGCCGGACCGCGCACGAGCGACATCTGCTACGCCACGCAGAACCGCCAGGACGCCGTCAAGGCGCTGGCGGCCAGCAGCGATCTCGTGCTCGTCGTCGGCTCGGCCAACTCCTCGAACTCCAAGCGCCTCGTCGAGGTCGCCGAGCGCCACGGCGCACCCGCGCACCTCATCGAGGACGAGGCGTCGATCGAGCCCGAGTGGCTCGCCGGCCGGCGCACCGTCGGGCTCACCGCCGGCGCCTCGGCCCCCGAGGCGCTCGTCCAGCGCGTCCTGCTGGCGCTGCGCGCGCTCGGGCCGACCGAGGTCTCCGAGCGCCCGACGGTCGAGGAGACCGTTCGCTTCAAGGTGCCCTCCAACGGGAGACACGACTAGCCATGCCCGTTCCCCTGCGCCAGAGCGTGCGCGTCGGCGCCTACCTCGCGCGCCAGCGCCTCGCCCGCCGCGAGAAGTTCCCGCTGATCGTCGAGCTCGAGCCGCTCTTCCAGTGCAACCTCGCGTGCGCGGGCTGCGGCAAGATCCAGCACCCCGAGCACGAGCTGCGCCGGCGCATGCCGGTCGACCAGGCGGTCGGCGCGATCGAGGAGTGCGGCGCCCCGATGGTCTCGATCGCCGGCGGCGAGCCGCTCATCCACCCCGAGATCCACGTCATCGCGGGCGAGCTCATCAAGCGCCGCAAGTTCGTCTACCTGTGCACGAACGCGATCCTCATGGAGCGCAAGCTCGAGCTGTTCGAGCCCAGCCCGTACTTCGCCTGGGCCGTCCATGTCGACGGCCTGCGCGAGCGCCACGACGCCTCGGTCGAGCGCGAGGGCGTCTTCGACAAGGCCGTCGCCGCGATCCACGCGGCGAAGGCGCGCGGCTTCCGCGTGACGACGAACACGACCTTCTTCACCCACGACACGCCGCAGACCGTCCAGCAGGTGCTCGACTTCCTCAACGACGAGCTGCAGGTCGACCAGATGATGATCTCGCCGGCCTACGCCTACGAGAAGGCGCCCGACCAGGAGCACTTCCTGGGCGTCCGGCAGACGCGCGAGCTGTTCTCCGAGGCGTTCGCCGACGGCCGGCGCAAGCGCTGGCGCCTGAACCACACGCCGCTGTTCCTCGACTTCCTCGAGGGCAAGGCCGACTTCCAGTGCACGGCGTGGGGCATCCCGAGCTACTCGCTGTTCGGCTGGCAGCGCCCCTGCTACCTCATGGCCGACGGCTACGCGCAGACCTACCGCGAGCTGATCGAGACCACCGACTGGGACAGGTACGGCCGCGGGCGCGACCCGCGCTGCGACAACTGCATGGCCCACTGCGGCTACGAGCCGACCGCGGTGCTCGCGACGACGCGCTCGGTGCGTCAGTCGATCCGCGCGATGGTCGCGCGCTGACTCACAGCTCGCACACCGAGCCCAAGAGCACGGTGCGGTCGCGCGGCAGCACGAAGTACTCGACGGGGTCGGAGGCGAGCTCGGCCGTCGCCAGGAACAGGCGCTTGCGCCAGCGGCTCAGACCGGGCGCGTCGCTGGCGACCAGCTCGAGCTTCGAGACGAAGTAGGAGACGTCGTCGAGCTCGAGCTTGGTCTCCAGGCCGAGCTCGTCGACCTGGCGCAGGACCTCGGGGACGTTCGGCGTCTCCTGGAAGCCGAAACGCGCGGTCACGTGGCTGATGCCATCGTCGCGGAAGCCGAGATCGCTGACCCGCAGGCGCTTGCTGTCCGCGACGTAGGGCACCGGCAGGGTCTCCAGCGACATGATCACGACGTGCTCGTGCAGCGCGTGGTTGTGCTCGACGTTGGCGCGCATGGCCAGCGGCGTCGTGCGGCTGCCGCGGTTGAGGAAGACGGCGGTGCCGGGGACGCGCACGACCGGCGGGTCGTTGGCGTGGAGCTTGGCCACGAAGTCGCCGAGCGGCCCTTCGATCCGCTCGCGGTTGGCGGTGACGATCGTGCGGCCCTTGCGCCAGGTGAAGAGCACGGTCGAGACGGCCGCGGCGACGAGCAGCGGCAGCCAGCCGCCGGTGTGGATCTTCGTGAGGTTCGCGCCGAGGAGGGCGAGGTCGATCACGCCGAAGAACGTGGCCGCGACGAGCACGACCCACAGCGACCAGTGCCAGCGCGCCCGAGCGACGACGAAGAACAGCAGCCCGGTGATCGCGATCGTGCCGGTCACGGCGATCCCGTACGCCGACGCGAGCTTCGACGAGCTCTCGAAGGCGAAGACGACGGTGAGGACGGCGACCATGAGCGTCCAGTTGACGAGCGGGCTGTAGACCTGGCCCTCGCGCTCGGACGTGTGCAGGATGCGCAGGCGCGGCAGGTAGCCGAGGCGGACCGCCTGGCGCGTGACGGAGTAGGCGCCGGAGATCACCGCCTGCGACGCGATGATCGTCGCGAGCGCGGCGAGGAAGACCATCGGCAGCCGCGCCCAGTGCGGGACGAGCAGGAAGAACGGGCTGCTCGACGCGCCGGGGTCGTCCGTGAGCAGGGCGCCCTGGCCGAGGTAGTTCAGCGTTAGCGCCGGGAAGACGGCCATGAACCACGCGCGGCGAATCGGCGCGCGCCCGAAGTGACCCATGTCGGCGTAGAGGGCCTCGGCTCCGGTGATGGCCAGCACGACGCCGCCGAGCGCCAGGAACGCGGTCAGGCCGTCGTCGGCGAAGAACTGCACGCCGTAATGGGGCGACAGTGCGCGCAGGATCCCGGGATGCTCGACGATGCCGTTGATCCCGAACGCGGCGATCGTGGTGAACCACAGCACCATGACCGGGCCGAACAGGCGGCCGACGACGGCGGTGCCGTAGCGCTGCACGGCGAACAGCCCGACGAGGATGGCGGCCGCGATCGGCACGACGAACTCGTGCATCGACGGCTGGACCACCTCGAGGCCCTCGACGGCCGAGAGGACCGAGATGGCCGGCGTGATGATGCTGTCGCCGAAGAACAGCGAGGCGCCCACGATCCCCAGGGCCGCGAGCGCCATGAAGACCCTCCGGCGCCCCTTGCCGACGCGCAGGCGCAGCAGCAGCGCGATCAGGGCCATGATGCCGCCCTCGCCGTCGTTGTCCGCGCGCATGATCAGCGCGACGTACTTCACGGTCACGATGAGCGTGACCGTCCAGAAGATCAGCGAGATCACGCCGTAGATCTCGTCCATCTGGACCGGCACCGGCCGCGCGGCGTCCGACAGGAACACCGTCTGAACCGAGTACAGCGGGCTCGTCCCGATGTCGCCGAAGACGACGCCGAGCGCGCCGAGCGTCAGCGCGGCGCGCGGGGAGGGGCGTTCGGCCGCAGGTGCCAGAGCCTGCGGATTCTGCCGGGTCGGCAAGCGTGGCGGCGGGCGCGGCCGTGCCGCGCCCGCCACGCTTCGTCACTCGTAGGCCAGGGCCTCGAGGACGTCGAGCTTCGCCGCCCGGCGCGCCGGCAGCACCGAGGCGCCCACGCCGGCGACGCCGGCGAGGATCAGGACCAGGATCAGCGACGGCACCGGGATCGACAGCGTGAAGTCGTCGAGCGGCCGCGTGAACAGCACCGCGAGGACCACGCCCATGACCACGCCGAGGACGCCGCCGATCAGCGCGGTGATGACGGCCTCCCAGCGGATGATGCGCTTGACCTGCTTGCGCGAGGTGCCGATCGCCCGCAGCATCCCGAGCTCGCGCGTGCGCTCGCTGATCGACAGCACGAGCGTGTTCACGATCCCGAAGAGCGAGACGATGATCGCCAGCGCCAGCAGCGCGTAGATCAGCCCGAGCAGCTGGTTTACCTGGCCGGCGATGTCGTCTTTGAACTCCTGGTTGGTGAGCACCTCGGCCTCGGGAAAGCGCTGGTCGAGGATGCTCGAGATCTGCTTCTTGACCGCGGCCTGATCGGCGCTCGGATCGGTGCCGACGAGCCCGAACGCGTCCTTGGGCTCGCCGAACTGCGTCTGCGCGACGTCGGTGGTCACGGTGATGTTGGCCAGCAGGCCGCCCTTGTCCTCGGCGATGCCGCTCACGCGCGGCGCGATGTGCTTCCCGATCGGGGTCGTGATCTGGAGCGTGTCGCCGATCTTCGTGTCGTTCGAATCGGCGTAGCCCTTCTTGACGATCACCTGGTCGGGGCCGAGGTTGCTCACCGCTGCCTCGCCGCCCTCCTTCATGTCGAGCTTGTAGAGCCCGAGGAAGGTCTCGGGGTCGATCGAGGAGACCGACTGGTTGCCGCCGACGCCCTTGACCTTGGCCTGCGAGAAGCGCACGCCGCTCACGCTCGAGACGCCCGGGACGCGGTCGACGGTGCGCAGCACCTCGGCCGAGAACGGCGAGAAGCCGTCGGTGTTCTGCACGACGAACGCGCTCTTGAGGTTGGCGTCGATCGCCCCGTTGATCGTCGCCTTGGCGCCCGCGGCGAAGATCGACGCGAAGGTGACGAGCGCGACGCCGATCATCAGCGCGGCGGCGGTGACCGCGGTGCGCCCGGGCTGGCGGACCGAGTTCTCGCGCGCGAGCTGGCCGGTGATGCCGGTCAGCCGCTCGATCGGGCGCCCGATGACCGAGGCCAGCGGGCGCACCAGCCGCGGCGAGAGCAGCGCGACGGCCACGAACGTCACGGCGGCCCCGCCGCCCATGAACGAGATCGCCGCGCTGTCGGACTTCAGGCTGCCGAAGAGGCCGACGCACATCAGCCCGACGCCCACGACGAGCAGGAAGCTCGCGAAGAAGAGCATCCGCCGGCCTGCGTGGTGCGCGATCGGCACCGCGCCCTCGCGCAGCGCCTCGACCGGCGGCACGCGCATGGCGCGCACCGCCGGCGCGATGCTGGCGACGAGGCTGACCACCGTCCCGACGAGGACGGTGACGACGACGGTCCGCGTCTCGATGACGACACCCTTGCTCGGCAGGTCGGCGCCGAAGGCCTTGAAGAGGGCGCGCAGCAGCGCGGCCGTCCCGATCCCCAACGCGAAGCCGACGACGCCCCCGACGACGCCGAGCAGCAGCCCCTCGCTGACGACGGTCCGCCAGATCTGGCGGCGCGAGGCGCCGAGGGTCCGCAGCAGCGCGAACTCGCGCATCCGCTGGGCGACGGTGATCGAGAAGGTGTTGAAGATCAGGAAGGCGCCGACGAACAGCGCGATGAAGGCGAACGCGAGCAGGAAGGTCTTCAGGAAGCCGAGGTTGTCGCGGATGTCCTTGGACTCCTTCGCCGCCTGCTCCTGGCCGGTGCGCACGTCGACGGTCGGGCCGAGGGTGCGCTGCAGCTCGGTCTTCAGCTGCTGGGGCGAGGTGCCCGGCTTGGAGGCCACCTGGATCTCGTCGAAGCCGGTCCCCTTGCCGAGCATGCGCTGCGCCTCGGGCAGCACCAGGTCGAGCACCGCCGCGCCGCCGAACGAGCTCAGCCCGGCGATCTGGGTCGTGCCGACCAGCGTGTAGCACTTGCGCTGCGAGGTGGCGACGGCGCAGACCCTGTCGCCGACCTTCCAGCCCTCCTTGTCAGCCGTCGCCGCGTCGATCGCCGCCTCGTCGGCGTTCTGCGGCCGGCGCCCCGTCTTCAACGTGAAGCCCTGGAAGCGCGGCACGTCGGCGACCGAGGCGAGGAAGTTCGGCGCGCCGCCCGCGCCGATGCGCTTGCCGTCCTTGCCGAGGATCGTGCCGACGTCGAAGATCGAGCCTTCGGCGTTGGCGACGTTCGGCGACTGGCGGACCTTGTCGAGGACGGCCCCGGAGACGGTCGGCGGCGTGCCGCCGTTGTTGGTCGTGTCGATCGTCTTGTGCGGCGTGATGGCCGCGTCGGTGCCCCGGTTGGACACCGTGAAGATCGTGTCGAAGGCGTTGTTGATCGAGTCCGTGAAGACGTAGGTGCCGGCGATCAGCGTCGTGCCGAGCACGACGGCCAGCACGGTCAGCGCGAGCCGCAGCTTCCGGGCGAAGAGCCCGCGCGTGGCGACCTTGAACATGGCCTAGCCGACCGCCTTCATGAGGTCGAGGACGCCTTCGGCCGTCTGCGCTTCGCCGTCGTGGACGATGCGCCCGTCGCCGAGGACGAGCAGGCGATCGGCGAAGGATGCGGCGGTCGCGTCGTGGGTGACCATGATCACCGTCTGGCCGAACTCGTCGACCGAGCGGCGCAGCAGCCCGAGCAGCTCGCCCGAGGACTTCGAGTCGAGGTTGCCGGTCGGCTCGTCGGCGAAGATGACCGCCGGGCGCGAGGCCAGCGCGCGGGCGACGGCGACGCGCTGCTGCTGGCCACCCGAGAGCTCGGAGGGCCGGTGGTCGAGGCGATCGGCCAGGCCGATCGTGTCGATGAGCCGCGTCAGCCACTCCTCGTCGGGCTTGCGCCCGGCGATCGAGATCGGCAGGACGATGTTCTCGCGCGCGTCGAGGACCGGCAGCAGGTTGAAGGACTGGAAGACGAACCCGACCTTGTCGCGGCGCAGGTTGGTCAGGCGTTTGTCGTCGAGGCCGGCCAGCTCGACGCCGTCGAGCACGACCGATCCGCTCGTCGGCCGGTCGAGGCCGGCGAGGATGTGCATGAGGGTCGATTTGCCGGAGCCCGAGGGCCCCATGATCGCCGTGAAGCGGCCGGCTGGGAACCCGACGGTGACCCCGTCGAGCGCGCGGACCGCGGCCTCGCCTTCGCCGTACACGCGCACGACGTCGGCGGCCGACACCAACAGGGGCTCGGACACGTTCATAGACCGGCAATGTGCCATGCATCACACTGAGGCGAGGTACGGCTGTCCGTACGCGGTCCCCTAGGGGATGCCCCCTAGCCTGTGAAGGGCGTGAGTGCCCCAGACCACCCGTGGTTCGCCCGCTTCCTGGCCCGCGCGGCAGCGCTCGAGGAACGCCGCGGCGGAGCCGAGCACCGGCGCCGGCTGCTGGCCGGCCTACACGGACGGGTAGTCGAGGTCGGCGCGGGCAGCGGCGTGAGCTTCGCCTACTACCCGTCGACGGTCGACGAGGTGGTCGCGGTCGAGCCCGAGGCGCACCTGCGCGGGCTCGCCACCGAGGCTGCGCACGGCGCTCCGGTGCCCGTGCGGGTGGTCGACGGGCTCGCCGACGACCTCCCGTTCGACGACGCCTCGATGGACGCGGCCGTCGTGGCCGGCGTGCTCTGCAGCGTCCCCGACCAGGCGCGCGCGCTGGCCGAGCTGCGGCGCGTGCTGCGGCCCGGCGGCGAGCTGCGCTTCCACGAGCACGTCGCGGCGCGGGCGCCGCGGCTGGCCGCGCTGCAGCGCGCGCTCGACGCCACCGTGTGGCCGCGGATGAACGGCAGCTGCCGGTTGACGCGCGACACCGAGGCGGCGATCGTCGCAGCGGGCTTCGCGCTCGAGCGGCGCGAGCGCTTCTCGTTTCGCCCGACGGCGTTCGCCACGCCGGTGGCGCCGCGGATCCTGGGCAGCGCCCGGCGGCGCTAGGCCTTGAGGTACGTCAACACCGCCAGCACCCGCCGGTGATCGTCGGCGGTCGGCGGCAGGTTGAGCTTGTTGAAGATGCTCGTCACGTGCTTCTCCACCGCGCGCTCGGTGACGACGAGCTCGGTGGCGATCGCGTGGTTGGAGCGGCCCTCGGCCATCAGCGCGAGCACCTCGCGCTCGCGGGGTGAGATCTCCGCCAGCGGGTCCTCCTGGCGGCGGCGGCCCAGCAGGCGCGAGACCACCTCGGGGTCCAGGGCGCTGCCGCCCTCCCCCACGCGCTTGACCGCGTCGATGAAGCGCTCGAGGTCGGCCACGCGGTCCTTGAGCAGGTAGCCGACGCCCTCGGCGTTGGAGCTCAGCAGCTCCATCGCGTAGGCCTCCTCGATGTACTGCGAGAGCACGAGGACGCCGGTGCTCGGGTGCTTGTCGCGGATCTCGGCGGCCGCGCGCAGCCCCTCGTCGGTGTGCGTCGGCGGCATGCGCACGTCGACGATCGCGACGTCGGGCTTGTGGGCGCCGACCTTGCGCAGCAGGTCCTCGCCGTCGCCGGCCTGGGCGACGACGTCCAGGCCCGCCTCCTGCAGCAGGCGCGCGACGCCCTCGCGCAGCAACAGGCTGTCGTCGGCCAGGACTACGCGCACGGGACCTCCGCTCTCACCGTCGTGCCCTCCCCGGGGGGCGAGTGGACCTCGAGCCGGCCGTCGAGCGCCGCCAGCCGGTCGGCGAGGCCGCGCAGGCCCGTGCCGGTGGCCGGATCGGCGCCGCCGACGCCGTCGTCGCGCACCTCGACGACCGCGTAGCCGCTGTCGCGCGCGATGCGCACCTCGGCCTGCGAGGCCTTGGCGTAGCGCGCGACGTTGGTCAGCGCCTCGGCCACGACGAAGTACGCGGCCGCCTCGACCGGTGCGGGCAGTCGTTCGGCTGGCATCTGGTCGAGACTAACCGGTAGCGGGGTCCGTTCGGCGAGCGCCTCGAGCGCGGCCTCCAGGCCACGGTCGGTGAGGACGGCGGGATGGATGCCGCGGGCGAGCTCGCGCAGCTCCTCCAGGGCGCGGTTGAGCTCGTCGCGCGCGGCGTCGAGCATGATCCCCGCGGCGTTGCCGTCGCCGTCCTGCAGCCGCCGTTGCGCGAGCCCCAGCTGCAGCGACAGAGCGACCAGCCGTTGCTGCGCGCCGTCGTGCAGATCGCGCTCCAGGCGGCGGCGCTCGAACATCGAGACCTCGACCAGCCGCGAGCGCGAGGTCTGCAGCTCGTCAAGGCGCGCGCGCAGCTCGGCCTCCAGGCGCTCGTTCTCGAGCGCCAGCGCGGCCGAAGCCGCCACGGCGCGCACGAGCCCGGGCTCGTCGGCCAGCGACGCGTCGTGGATGATCGCGCCGACGCGGATGCCCTCGCGCTCGACCTCGGTCACCGCGCGCCCCGAGCCCGGCTCGGGCAGCTTGACCGGGCGCCCGTCGTAGGTGACGTAATGGCCCGCCGACGGGCGCCAGTAGACGAGCTTCAGGGACCGGTCGCCGAGCGCGTCGGCGAGCGCGAGCCCCAGCGAGCGATCGGCCTCGGGGTTGTTGAGGCGCTCGATCAGCTCGCCCACGGCGCCGGCGCGCGAGTAGCGGCTGCGCACGAGGCCGGCGAGGAACGCGTAGGGCAGCACGGCGAAGGCGACGAGCGCCAGCAGCCCGGCGACGTCGGCCATCTCGTTGGGCAGGCCGAAGAGGTCGAAGAGGAAGGCGAGGCCGAGGAACGCCGCCAGCCCCAGGCCGGTCCACAGCATCGGCGCCAGCGCGCGCCGCTGTGGCGGCGTCGCCGCGGCGCGCTTGCGCACGAGCAGGACCAGCGTCGCCACCAGGATGACGACGGCGACGAACATCGCGGTGTAGTCGAAGACGTCGGCGAGGTCCGGCGCGTCCCACAGCGCGAAGACGTTGTCGGGCACGGGGCCCTTCAGGTCGCCGGAGATGTCGCCGCCGAGCAGGAAGAAAGGCAGGCGCACGGCGAGCACGTCGAGATAGCCGGCGACGATCGTGACGCGCTGGCCGAAGGTCTCCAGGCGCCCGGTCGGGAACGCGAGCACCATGTGGATGACGATCACGATGTACAGCGGCTCGACGTAGCTGCCGAGCGTGAAGACCGTCGCGTTGTTGGACTCCGCCAGGCCCGCGAGGAACCAGGCGAAGCCGACGCTCGTCATCAGCAGGCCGAAGCGGTTGAGCGGGCGTCGCCACCAGGCGAAGACGCCGGTGCCGATGAAGCTCAGCCCGATGACCGGGCCGAGGATCGCCGTCGCGACCTTCTGCTGCTCGTGCTGCGAGGCGAGCACGAGGGCCACGTCGAGCCCGGCGAAGAGGATCCCGAGGGCGAAGAGTGCGAGCAGTGCGCGACGCAGACCAAGCATCGCGTGCCCGCTACAGCAGCTCGGCTATTGCTGCCCCGGAGAGATCGCCCTTGGAGATGAACCCCCGGGCGCCGCTGCCGGAGACGAGCGGGCCGAAGTCGGACGAATCGCGGCTGGAGGTGAGCACGACGGCCGGGGCGCCGTCGTGGCCGGTGATGCGCTCGGCTACCTGGAAGCCGTCGAGGTCGGGGAGATTGACGTCGAGCAGGACCAGGTCGGGATGCAGGCGGGAGGCCTCCGTGATGGCCGTGTTGCCATCGGGAGCCTCGCCGATCACGTGGTAGCCCTCGGCTTCGAGCAGCATCCGTGCGGTGGCCCGGAATGTCGGGTGATCGTCGACGATGAGGACTGTTGTGACCACTTGTAAAAGGATTGTCGTCCGTTCCGAATGCCCGGAAGATACGGCTAGCTACACCCGGCCGCTAAGGCAACCTTGCGGAAGGCTGCCCCCGGATCGGGACTTCCGAACACCGACGTTCCGGCGACGAAGAGCGTGGCCCCCGCCTCCGCGCACGGACCGGCCGTTTCGACGTCGATCCCGCCGTCGACCTCCAGCTCGACGTCGGGCCCGATCGCCGCTCGCAAGCGGCGGATCTTGTCAAGGGAGGCCGGGATGAACGTCTGTCCGCCCCAGCCCGGATTGACGGTCATGCACAGCGCCGACCACAGCTCGCCGCGGATCTCCGCGAGCGCCTCGACGGGGGTCGACGGCGTCAGCGCCACCCCGCCCGTGCAGCCGGCCTCCTGGATGTGCTGCAAGGCGTAGTGCAGGTGCGGCGTGGCCTCGGCGTGCACGATGATGTTGCTCGCCCCGGCCCTGGCGAACTCGGCGACGTGCTGCTCGGGGCGCTCGACCATCAGATGGACGTCGAGCAGCACGTCGAAGTCGCGCAGCGCGGCGACCGCCGGCGGGCCCATCGACAGCGTCGGGACGAAGTGGCCGTCCATGATGTCGACGTGGATGACCTCCGCGCCGGCGTCCACCACCTCGCGCACCTGCTCGCGCAGGCGGCCGAAGTCCGCGGCCAGGATCGAGGGGGCGATGCGGCGCTTCATACCTCGACGAGCATCGAACCTTCGCAGTGGCTGCAGGTGACCGTCGCGGTGCTCGACATGCGCACGATCGTCGAATGCTCTCCGCAGTTGGGACAGACGGACCGCAGCTCGAAACGGTGCAGGCAGTACACGCAGCGATAGCGGCCCGGGAGGTTCGTCGGCCTCAGCCACGGCTCCGAGCACGCTGGGCACTGCAGCCCGACTTCATCGGCCATCGCGGGCAATATAGAAGCCGTCGGTGCCATCGACGTGCGGAAAGGTGCGCTGCACGGCCCCTGTCACCAGGCGCTCCTCGCCCGGCGACAGCGTGCAGACCGAGTACACGAGCGTCCCGCCGGGGGCCAGCGCGCGCCGCGCGGCGGCCAGCAGGGCGTCCTGCTCGGCGGCCAGGCGCTCGATGCCCTCGGGGCTCGCGCGCCAGCGCAGGTCGGGGTGCGAGCGCAGCGTTCCCAGGCCCGAGCAGGGCGGATCGAGCAGCACGCGGTCGAAGCGCTGCTCGCCGTCGAACGTCGTGGCGTCGGCCGTCACGACGCTGACATTCGTGGCGCGCATACGCTCGCAGGTGGCCCGCAGGGCCCGCGCGCGCCCCGCGTGGCGCTCGACCGCGACGACCTCGCCGCGGCCCTCCATGAGCGCCGCGAGGTGCGTCGTCTTGCCGCCGGGGGCGGCGCACAGGTCGAGCACGCGCTCGCCGGGTTGCGGCGCGAGCGTCGTCCCGACGAGCTGGCTGGCGCGCGACTGCGGCGTGAACGCGCCCGCCGCGTAGCCCGGGTGCCCGAGCGCGTCGAAGGGCCCGTCGACGACGATCGCCCCCCCGTCGCGGCGGCCCGGCACGTCGTCGAGGTCGTAGTCCACGAGCGCGTTGACGCGCAGCGCCAGCTCCGCGGGCTCGTTGTCGGCGGCCAGCAGCGCGCGGGTCTCGTCGGGCCCGAGCCACGCCCACCACAGCTCAACCAGCCAGAGCGGGTGCGAGTGGCGGATCGCGGCGCCTTCGGGCGTGGCGTCGTCGGGCAGCTCGGCGCCCTCGCGCTGGACGCGGCGCAGGACCGCGTTGACGAGCCGGTGGCCCGGGCTGGGCTTGGCGAGCTCGACGGCCTCGCCGATCGCCGCGTGGGCGGCGACGCCGTCGAGGAACAGCAGCTGGAAGAGCCCGAGCTGCAGCGCGGCGCGCACGCCCGGCTCGAGCTTGCGATCGACGTGCTCGGCGATGACGTGGTCGAGCGTCAGCCGCCGCTGGACGGTGCCGAAGGCCAGCTGCTTGGCCAGCGCACGATCGCGCGCGTCGAGGCCGCGCGCCTCGCCGTGCAGCGCCCGGTCGGCGTAGGCGTCGTCGGCCAGCGTGCGCAGCACGACGGCGTGGGCGGCTCTGCGGGCGGGTGACACGGCCACGACGTCAGAGTACGGTCGGCGCCATGGCCGTCGCCGTCCCCACCGCTCCCGCGCTGACCCTGCGCGGCGTCGTGAAGTCGTTCGGCGGACGGCTGATCCTCGACGGCGCCGATCTCGAGCTCGGCCCGCAGGCGCGCGTCGGGCTCATCGGCGCCAACGGCGCGGGCAAGTCGACGCTGCTTGCGATGCTGGCCGGCGAGGAGGCCGCCGACGCCGGGTCGGTCACCCTGCGCAAGGGCGCCGTCGTCGCGCACCTGCACCAGCTCGTGGCCGGCGACGAGCGCACGGTGCGCGAGGTCCTCGCCGCCGCCCGCCCCGAGCTGGCCGAGCTCGAGGCCGAGCTGGCGCGCGTCGAAGCCCAGCTCGCCGACCCCGCGCTGGCCGGCGACCTCGACCGCATGGGCCGCGTGCTCGAGCGCCAGGCCGCGCTCGTCGAGCGCCTCGCCGGCGACACCGCCGGCGGCGACGCGATCCGCCACCTGCGCGACCTCGGCCTCACCGAGGACGACCTCGATCGCCCGACGCGCGCGCTCAGCGGCGGCCAGCGCAAGCTCGTCGCGCTCGCCGCGTGCCTCGTGCGCGCGCCCGACGTGCTGCTGCTCGACGAGCCCGAGGCCCACCTCGACGTCGCGCGCCGGCGGATCGTCGAGGAGCTCGTGCAGGACTTCGAGGGCGCCGTGCTCATCGTCTCCCACGACCGCCACCTGCTCGACGAGACGGTGGGCCAGATCGCCGAGCTCGAGCACGGCCGCATCCGCATGTGGCAGGGCGGCTACTCGGCCTACGCGCTGGCCCGCGAGGTCGAGCTCGTCCGCCGCCAGCAGCAGTACGTGACCCAGCAGAAGGAGATCGCGCGCATGGAGGACGCGATCCGGCGCTTCAAGGACTGGGCGCACCGCGTCGTCGACGAGCGCCACATCAAGCGCGCGCGCAACATGCAGCGGCGCATCGATCGCATGGACAAGGTCGAGCGCCCGGTCTTCGAGCGGCGCAAGATGGCGCTCGCCCTGCGGAGCGCCGCGCGCGGCGGCGATCGCGTCATCGCGCTGCGCGGCGTCGACTTCGCGCCCGTGCTGCGAGACGTCGAGCTCGAGGTGGTGCGCGGCGAGCGCGTGGGGATCGTCGGGCCGATCGGCGCGGGCAAGACCGTGCTCGCGCGGCTGCTGGCGGGCGACCTGCAGCCGACCGCCGGCGAGCGCTGGGCCGGGCCGTCGATCACCGTCGAGTACGTCAGCCAGGCGGCCAGCGAGCTGCCCGGCGACCGCACGCCGATCGACGTCGTGCGCGCCGCCAAGCCGCTCAGCGAGGGCGAGGCGGTGGCGCTGCTCGTGCGCTTCCTCTTCGACTACGAGCAGCTGCGCCGCCCGATCGCGTCGATGAGCGGCGGCGAGCGCACCCGCCTGCGCTGCTGCCTGGTCATGCTCTCGCGCGCCAACTGCCTGATCCTCGACGAGCCGACCAACCACCTCGACATCCCCGCGGTCGAGACGCTGGAGTCGGCCCTGGAGAGCTACGACGGCACGGTCATCGCCGTCAGCCACGACCGCTACTTCCTCGAGCGCATCGCCGACCGCGTGCTCGAGGTCGGCGACGGTCGCGTCGTCGAGCGATGAGTTCCGGGTCGCCCCCCGGTCTCAGAGCACATGCAAACCCTTCACTCGGCCGACGGCACGGCGATCGCCTACGAGACCCTCGGCAACGGACCCGCGCTGATCCTCGTCGACGGCGCGCTCTGCCGCCGGGCCATGGGCCCGAGCCGCCCGCTCGCCAAGCTCCTGGCCCAGCACTTCACCGTGTACACCTACGACCGCCGCGGGCGTGGCGACAGCGGCGACACCGCCCCCTACGGCGTCGGCCGCGAGGTCGAGGACCTCGCCGCGCTGATCGAGGCGGCGGGCGGCTCGGCGCACCTGTACGGCATCTCGTCGGGCGCCGTCCTCGCGCTGGAGGCGACGGCGCAGGGACTGCCCGTCGAGCGCCTCGCGCTCTACGAGCCGCCGTTCATCGTCGACGGCAGCCGCGCGCCGATGGGCGCGGCCTACACGGTGCCGCTGCACGCGGCGCTCGCCGAGGACCGCCGCGGCGCTGCGGTCGCCCTGTTCATGCGGCAGGTCGGCGTCCCGGCGCCGATGCTCGCCGTGATGCGGCTCACGCCGGTCTGGCGCAAGCTCAAGGCCGTCGCGCACACGCTGGCCTACGACGCGGCGATCATGGGCGACACCCAGTCGGGGCAGCCGCTGCCGGCCGACCGCTGGGCCGAGGTCACCGTGCCGACGCTCGTCGCCGTCGGCGGCAAGAGCCCGGCGTGGCTGCAGAGCGCAGGCCAGGCGCTCGCCGACGTCCTCCCCGACGCGGAGCGCCGCACGCTCGCCGGCCAGACGCACATGGTCAAGGCGAAGGCGCTGGCGCCGGTGCTGGCGGGCTTCTTCAGCGCCGCCGATCGGGCGCTGGTGGCCTGAGCAGCGCCTCGAGCTCGGCGAACGTCCCTGGCGCGGCGGCGAGATGCCACGCCAGGGGCGTCCCGTCGAGGACGGCGGTGCGCCCCCCGGCCTCCTCGACGAGCAGGCGGCCGGGAAGCCAGTCCCAGGGATCGACGTTCGGCTGCGCCCAGGCGTCGATCCGCCCGGCGGCCAGCCACGCGAGCTCGAGCGAGCCGGCGCCGCCCATACGCAGCACCCCGGGCGCGCCGAGCAGCGCCCCGAAGCCGTCGATCGCCGCCGAGCCGCGCAGCTTGTCGGCGCGCAGGAAGCTCGCGACCACGGCTTCGCGCAGCGGCGCCCCGTCGCGCACGCGCAGGCGCTCGCCGTCGCGATGCGCGCCCTCGCTGCGCGCGGCGGAGTAGAGCTCGTCGCGCACGGGATCGAGGACCGCGGTGGCGAGCGGCTCGCCGCCCTCCTCGAGCACGACGGCCACGCACCACTGCGGGATGCCGCGCAGGAAGTTGACGGTGCCGTCGAGGCCGTCGACGAGCCAGCGGCGCGCCGCGCCGCCGACGGCCGAGCCCTCCTCGCCCGTGATCGCGTCGTCGGGGCGCTCGGCGCGCACCAGCGCCACGATCGCCTCCTCGCTTGCGTGGTCGGCCGCCGACACGAGGTCGGCCGCCGACGACTTTCGCCGGACCTCCAGATCGGCGCCGGCCAGCGCCAGCGCCTGCGCGCCGCCGGCGCGGACGGCGCGCTCGGCGAGCTCGCGGTCCGTCAGTCCTGCAGCCACTGCGCCAGCGCCTCGGTGACCTGCTCGGGGCGCTCGATCGGCGTGAGATGGCCGGAGTCGGCCACGGTCACCAGCCGCGCCCCATCGATGCCGCCGGCCATCTCGGCGGCGAAGTCCGGCGGCGTCAGCGCGTCGCCATCGCCGACGAGGACGAGCGTCGGGCAGCGGATGGCGGCCAGGTCCGGCCGCGAGTCCGGGCGGCCGAGGTTGGCGGTCTGCTGGCGCACGAACGTCTCGGGGCCCGTCTCCCGCGCCATGAGCGTGACGGTCGCGCGCACGGCGTCGTCGTCGAGCCGCGCGGGATGGACGTAGAGCGGCAGCAGCTGCTCGACGACCTCGTCGAGGCGTCCGTCGCGCGCGAGGGCGATCTGCGCGCGGCGCCGCTGCGCCTGCTCGGGTGCGTCGGGGCGCGCGCTGGTGTCCAGCAGCGCCAGGCGAGTCACCCGCTCGGGCGCCTGGCGCATGATCTCCTGGGCGATGTAGCCGCCCATCGACAGCCCGACCAGCGCGAACTGCGGCGGCGCGGTGGCGAGGATGCGCCGCGCGATCGCAGCCATGCTCTCGTCGCGCGTGTGGTCGGCGATCGTGACCGGCCCGAAGCCCCACAGGGCAGGGAGCTGCTCGCGGTAGAGGCGCACCGTGCACAGCAGCCCGGGGATGAGCACGATCGGCATGTCAGCGCGGCGCGTGGCCGCGCAGGTAGTCGGCGTAGGCCATCGGCCGGCCGCCCGGCGGCTGGACCTCGAGCAGCTCGAGCGACCCGTCCTCCCCGACACGGGCGCGGTGGACTCCGAGGAAGGTGCCGTCGGGCAGCGCCAGCCGCGCTCCGATGTGGGGATGCAGCGCGCGGACGATGCGCTCGTTGACCTCGGCGGGCGCGTCGGGGTCGAGCGTGCGGTCCCCGGCGGTGATCTTCTCGGCGTAGGTGACGCCGTCCTCGGGCTGGTCGACCCACGGCGGGCGCTCGTCGAGCGCGCGCACGATCAGCTCGGCGCCGAGCGGCTGCAGGCGCGCGGCGAGCGTTCCGTAGTCGTCGTCGGGGCGTATCGGCTCGGCCTGCGCCAGGCAGACCGGCCCGGAGTCGAGGCCCTCGGTGACGCGCATGATCGACACGCCGGTCTGCTCGTCGCCAGCCATGATCGCCCGCTCGACGGGGGCGGCGCCGCGCCAGCGCGGCAGCAGCGACGGGTGCACGTTGATCAGCTCGAAGCTCGACAGCAGCGGCTCCTTGATGAGCGCGCCGAACGCGCACACGACGACGACCTGCGCGCCGGTGGCGGCGACCTGGTCGCGGACCGCGTCGCTGTTGACCGTCTCGGGCTGGGCGACGTCGAGGCCCAGCTCGCGTGCGAGCGTGGCCACCGGCGGCGGCGTCAGCTGGCGGCCGCGCCCGGCGCGCCGGTCGGGCCGGGTGATCACGAGCGCCGGGCGGTGGTCGGTGGCGGCGACGCGATCCAGGACGGCCGCCGCGAAGGCCGAGGTGCCCAGGAAGGCGGTGGTCAAGCCGCCTCGGAGCGCTCGCGGAGGATCCGCATGGCCTCCTTGCGCTGATCGCGCGGCGTGCGATCGAGGATGAGGACCCCGTCGAGGTGGTCCACCTCGTGCTGGATGACGCGCGCCTCCAGGCCGCTGGCCTCGATGAGGATCGGCGCTCCGGTGGGGTCCAGGGCGCGGACGCGCACGTAAACGGGCCGCTCGACGTCGACGTTGACGCCGGGCAGGCTCAGGCAGCCCTCCTCGAGGACCTCCTTCTCCTTGCCCGACCACTCGAGGACCGGGTTGACGAGCGCGTTGATCGGGCTGTCGTGCTCGACGCGGTACACGAGCACGCGGTGCAGGACGCCGACCTGCGTGGCGGCGAGGCCGATGCCCAGCGAGTCGTGCATGATCGCGCCCATCCGCGCGACCTCGTCGAGCAGGCGCTGGTCGAAGACCTCGACCGGCCGCGCCTCGGCGCGCAGCACCGGGTCGCCGAAGCTGCGCACGTGTGCGAGCGCGGCATCGCGCCGCGCCGCGACCTCCGGATCGAGCGTCGCCTGCTCGACCTCCGGCTCTTCGACGACCTCGGTGTCGTGCTGGTCGGTTGCCATGGCCCCTTGAGATTATTGCGGGTCGACGTCCACGCTGAATGCCACCGCGCGGTGCGCGCGGTCGCCCGCGACGGCGTGCACGGCTGCTCCGACCGCGATGATCGCCGGCCCCCGCTCGGCGGCCTTGACGACAACCTGGGCACGCTCGCGGCCGCGCAGGCGGAACAGCGGCGCCGGCCCCAACGCGCCGTCGAGGCGCCCGCGCACAGCGGTGGCCGCCGCCAGCGCGGCGCCCGGCGCCTGCGACGAGCAGACGACGCGGATGAGCGTCGAGAACGGCGGGTAGCGCAGCGCGCGGCGGCGCTCGAGCTCGCCGGCCAGGAAGCCGTCGGAGTCGTGGCCGGCGGCGAAGCGGATCGCCGGCGCGTCGGGGTCGAGCGTCTGCACGAGGACGCGCGGGTGGGTGGGGCCGTATTTCGCACGGCCGGCGCGGCCGGCGAGCTGCGTGACCAGCGCGAAGGTGCGCTCCTCGGCGCGGAAGTCGGGGAAGCGCAGCGTGGAGTCGGCGTCGACCACGACGCCGAGGTCGACGTCGGGGAAGTCGTGGCCCTTGGCCACCATCTGCGTGCCGACGAGCACCGCGCGCGGCGCGGCCTCGAAGGCGGCGAGCACGCGCGCGGGGTCGGCGATGCCCGCGTCGAGGCGGAAGACCGTGCCCTCGAGCTCTGCCTCCAGGCGCTCGGTCCCGGTCCCGTGGCGCGCGATCGACACCGATCCGCACGCGTCGCAGCGCGACGGCACCGGCTCGCGATGGCCGCAGTGATGGCAGGCGAGCAGGCCCTCGGCGCGGTGCAGCACGAGCGTCACGTCGCACGACGGGCAGCCCCACGCCTGCCCGCACGACCGGCACGTCAGGTAGTTCGACCAGCCGCGGCGGTTGAGCAGCACGATCGCCTTGCGGGCGTCGGCGAGCGCCTCGTGCGTGCGCGGGTGAAGGGCGCGCCTGGCCTCGCGCATGTCGACGATCTCGACGGCGGGCAGGCGCGCGCCGTCGACGCGCGCGGGCAGCCGCAGGCGGCGCAGCGCATGGACGGACTCCGGGCGCGGCGTGGCGCTGCCGGCGACGAGCACCGCGCCCGCCTGCTGCGCGCGGCGCTCGGCCACGCGCCGCGCGTCGTAGCGCGGATCGCCCTCGTGCTGCTTGTAGGAGGCGTCGTGCTCCTCGTCGACGATCACCAGGCCGAGGTCGCGCAGCGGGGCGAGCACCGCCGAGCGCGGGCCGACGCACACGCGCGCCTCGCCGGCGCGCAGCCGCGCCCACTCGTCGTGGCGCTCGCCGGGCGAGAGCTTGGAGTGCAGGACCGCGACGGTGTCGCCGAAGCGCGCCACGAAGCGCGCGACGATCTGCGGGGTCAGCGCGATCTCGGGGACGAGCACGATGACGTTGCGCCCGCGCGCTAGCGTCGCGGCGGCGGCGCGCAGGTAGACCTCGGTCTTGCCCGAGCCGGTCACGCCGTGCAGCAGCAGCCCCTCCCCCGGCTGCGCCGCGGCGATCGCAGCAAGCGCGGCCTCCTGGGCGGCGGTGAGCGGTGGCGGCGGGCCGGCCGCGCCGACCGGCACGTGCAGCGGCGCGCGGCGGACGATCCGCGGCGCGATGCGCACCAGGCCGCGGGCCTCCAGGCGCCGCAGCGCCTCGCGGTCGGAGCCGGCGAAGCGCGGGAGCGTCGCGAGCAGCGCGCGCTGGCGGTCGCTCAGGCGCTGCCCGTCGGCGTCGCCGGCCGCCTGCGCCCACAGGGCGGTCTTCGGTCGCGTGCCCTTCGGCGGCAGCAGCAGCGACAGCGCGCGGGCGGGCGTCGAGCAGTACTCGGCCGCCATCCACATCGCGAGGTCGACGAGCTCGGGCGCCAGGCGGGCATCGAGCACGCGGCGCGGCTCGACGGGGTCGTGCTCGGATTCCTCGGCGAGCCCGGTGACGACGCCGACGACGTCGCGCGCGCCGAACGGCACGACGAGGACCGACCCGACGTCGACGCCCTCGGGGCGCAGGTAGTCGAACGGCCCACGCAGCACGCGGGCCGTCGTGAGCGGCTCGACCTGGACTACCGATGACACCGAGGGCCACGATAGTCTCGGGCGGCGATGGACCTGCACCCCGGCGAGCAGATCGTCTTCGAGGGGCGCCCGATCTGGCGCTCGATCCTGTCGTTCTACATCACCGGCTTCATCGGCTCGGTCGTGATCGGCGTGATCGTGGCGCTCGTCGCCTCGACCGCGATCGGCGTCATCGTCTTCGTCGCGCTGTTCGCCATCGACGTGCTGGTGGGCTTCATCCGCCGCGTCTCGACGCGCTACACGATCACCACGCAGCGCCTGCGCATCGAGCGCGGCCTGCTCTCCAAGCACGTCCAGCAGACGCGCATCGAGCGCGTCCAGAACGTCAACACGAACCAGACCTTCGTCTCGCGCATCCTGCGCGTGGGCACCGTCGACTTCGACACAGCCGGCACCGACGACAGCGACTTCACCTTCACGGGCGTCGGCAACCCGCACGAGGTCGTGGAGGCCGTCGACCGCGCCCAGCGCGAGGCGTCCGCGGCCGGCCCGCGCACCGACGGCCTGTGACCGCGAGCCGCTGCTTCGGCGACGGCGACCCCCTCTACGCCGCCTACCACGACGACGAGTGGGGCGCCCCGGTCACCGACGAGCGCGGGCTGTTCGAGCGCGTGTCGCTCGAGGCGTTCCAGTCGGGGCTGTCGTGGCTGACGATCCTGCGCAAGCGCGAGGCGTTCCGTGCGGCGTTCGCGGGTTTCGATCCCGACGCCGTGGCGCGCTTCGGCGACGACGACGTCGCGCGCCTGCTCGGCGACGCCGAGATCGTGCGCAACCGGGCCAAGATCGAGGCGACGATCGCCAACGCGCGCGCGACCGTCGACCTGCGCGACGCGGGCACCCCGCTGCCCGCGCTCGTGTGGTCGCACCGGCCGGCGCAGCGGCCCGCGCCGGCGCGCCTTGCCGACCTCCCGGTCCACGTCCCCGAGGCGGTCGCGCTGGCCAAGGAGCTCAAGCGGACGGGCTTTCGCTTCGTCGGACCGACGACCGTGTACGCCGCGATGGAGGCCTGCGGCCTGGTCAACGACCACGTCGCGACGTGCCCGGTCCGCAAGCGCTTCGAGCGCCTCCAAGCGGCCGTCGCACTGCCATGAAACCCCTGCAAATCGGCCGTAAGGTGTCCGATGCCTTAGCTAAGGCATCCGGACCCTCAACAGGCACCATCCGCCCGATGTGCGGGGTCCTGTCGCAGTCCATCATGCTGTCCATGTTCAACGACAACCTGCTCCGCACCCTCTCGCGTTACCAGTCCGACGACGCCCAGCGGTTCCGGCGTCGTTCCCACACCGTCGACGAGCAGCCCGCCCCCGAGCGGCACTCCGAGCCCGTCACCATCCGTCACGCCCACGCCGCCGACCTGCGTGCACTGCAGCGATTGGCCGCGCTGGACTCGCAGCGCCTACCCAGCGGCGAGCTGTTCGTGGCCGAGCTCGACGGACAGCTGATCGCCGCCGTGTCGGTCGACACGGGCGCGGTCATCGCCGACCCCTTCGAGCACACCGCCGCGATCGTCGACCTGCTGCGCCTGCACGCCTCCGCGGTTCGCCCGCAGGCCCCGCAGACCGCGAAGGCCCGCCGCGCCGCGGCTCACGCCGCAGCCGTCAACTGACGCCCCGCCCAGGGCCGCTCGCGCCCGGCCGCGCGCAGGATCTCCAGCAGCGCGTCGGCCAGGGTGCTCGGGCGGTCCCTGGCCACGCCCGCGCGGATCCGTCGCGCGGGCGTCGCGTCGCGCAGGGGCTTGATCGCGATGTCGCTGCGCGCCGCTACGAGCGCCAGCGACGGGATCAGCGCCACGCCCATGCCCGACGCGACCATGCCCTGCACCGCCGGGTAGTCGTCGGACTCGAAGGCGATGCGCGGGACGAAGCCGGCCTCGTCGCACGCGCGCAGGACCACGTTGGAGTCCACGCAGGTGCCGTCGACGCCGCAGAGCATCCAGTCCTCGTCGCGCAGGTCGGCCAGAGCGATCGCGCTGCGCCCGGCCAGGCGGTGGCTGTAGGGCAGCGCCACGAAGAGCGGGTCTTCGAGGACGGGCACCGCCTCGACGCCGGGCGGCAGCTCGAGCGGCAACAGCTCGGAGTCCAGCAGCATCGCCAGGTCGAGCTCGCCGGTGCGCAGCGCGTCGAGCGCCTGCGGCGCCTCGACGACGCGCATGCCGACGTCGGCCAGCGGGTGGCCGGCCCGCAGCTCGGCGAGCGCCGGCGGCATGATGCTCGCCGCCGCGCTCGGGAAGGCGCCGACGCGCAGGCGCGGGCGCTCGACGCCCGCCACGGCCTGGACCTCGGTCTCGGCCGCCCGCAGCTGCCCGAGCACGGCCTCGGCGTGGCGCAGCAGCACCTCGCCGGCCGGGGTGAGCGTCACGCCGCGGGCGTCGCGGGCGAGCAGGCGCGTGCCGAGCTGGCGCTCCAGGCGCGCGATCTGCTGCGAGACCGCGGGCTGGGTGAACGAGAGCGCGACGGCCGCCTCGGAGAACGAGCCGCGCGTGGCGACCTCGCGGAAGACGGCGAGCAGGCGTGCGTCGAACATAACGGGACCTTATCAGCCAAAGAAGTGAAGATCATTGGAATTTATCGCCGGCTCGAACGACCATGCACCCATGACCTCCTCAGCCAGCCTCACCCTGCGCCACGCGAACGCCGCCGACGAGGCGGCCCTCATCCGCCTCGCCGCCCTCGACTCCAGCCGCGTGCCCAGCGGCGAGCTGCTCGTCGGCGAGCTCGACGGCGTGCTCGTGGCCGCCGTGTCGGTCGACACCGGCGCCGTCATCGCCGACCCCTTCGAGCACACCGCCGCGATCGTCGAGTCGCTGCGCCTGCGGGCGCGCGGAAGCGAGCGCCCCGCCGCCGCACCGATCCGCCTGGGCCGCGTCCTGCTCGGCCGCGCCTAGGCGGTCCCGTGGCGGATGCGGTCGCGCGCCGCGGCGTAGCGCACGTACTCGTAGGCGATGACGCCGCAGGCGACAACCGCGACGAAGGCGAGCGCCAGCAGGGCCGGGACCGCCGTCGCCACCGGCACGAGCGCCACGAGCAGCGTCGCGCCCACCAGCCGCGGCCGGTTCCACGAGCCGATGTTGCGCCGCTTGAACGCGCTCAGCGCCAGCAGGTAGAGCGCCGGCCCGGCGCACAGCGCCACCGCCGGAACCGTGTGCAGCTCCTCGTCGACGCCGGGAAGCAGCTTCTTGATCCCCAGCGCGAAGATCACGATGCCGGCGACCATCGGCAGGTGCAGGTAGGTGTAGGAGTCGCGCGCGATGCGCACCTGCTCGCGTCTCGGCGCTGATCGCAGCATCCGCTCGGCGACGATCGCGACGAAGTCGAAGTACGCCCACCACATCGCCCCCACGACGGTGATGCCCAGCAGCGCGGTGGCGATGATCCCGCCGTCGAGCTCGAGCCCGCCGGCGCCGACGCCGACCGCGACGATCGACTCGCCCAGGGCGATGATGATGATCAGGCCGTGGCGCTCGGCGAAGTGCCCGGCGACGACGCGCCAGCCCTCGGTGCCGCTCACGACGAGGCCGCCGTAGTCGATGCTCAGCGCCGCGACCCAGAACAGCGCCTGCGCGGTGCCGTCGAGCGCGCCGGCCACGATGAGCAGTGCCGCCGCGGGCAGGATCGTGCTCGCCAGCCGCAGCACGACGCCCTGCAACTCGGGGTCGTCGCGCGCGACGATGTAGAAGGCGACGAGGTGCATCGTGCACACCGCCAGGAACGCGACGCCGAAGATCACCCCATCGGCGCCGAACGCGTGCGGGACCGCGAGCGACGCGACCACCAGCGCGCCCATGGCCGCCAGCAGCACGACGCGCACCGCGCCCTCGTCGGACGCGGCGCGGTTGGCCAGCCAGACGTAGGACTCCCAGCTGAACCACAGCGCCGCGAGGACCGCCAGCCCCTCGAACAGCCCCGTCCACGACGGGTCGTGCGCGATGAACCCGGTGACCTGGGTGATCGCGAAGACGAAGACGAGGTCGAAGAAGAGCTCGAGCGGCGAGACCCGCTGCTCGAGCTCGACGAGCTCCTCCTCGACGTCGTTGGCCAGCACGCTCATGCCGGCCGTCTATGTTGTCAGGCGCTCAGACGGTGGCGCCGGCGGCGCCCAGCCCCGCGGCCTCGCGCAGCAGCGCGGCCTTGTCGGTGCGCTCCCACGTGAAGTCGTGGTCCTCGCGGCCGAAGTGGCCGTAGGCGGCGGTCTTCTGGTAGATCGCGCGGTGCAGCTTCAGGTACTCGCGGAACGCGCCCGGGCGCAAATCGAAGTGCTGGTCGATGAGCTGCTGGATCTGGCCGCGGCCGATCTGCTCGGTGCCGAACGTCTCGACCATCACCGAGACCGGGTGCGCGACGCCGATCGCGTAGGCGACCTGGACCTCGGCGCGCTCGGCCAGGCCGGCGGCGACGACGTTCTTGGCCACGTAGCGCGCCGCGTAGGCGGCCGAGCGGTCGACCTTGCTCGGGTCCTTGCCGCTGAAGGCGCCGCCGCCGTGGCGGGCCATGCCGCCGTAGGTGTCGACGATGATCTTGCGCCCGGTCAGGCCGGCGTCGCCGACGGGGCCGCCGATGACGAAGCGCCCGGTCGGGTTGACGAGCAGGTTCTTGCGCAGCTTGCCGGCGTCGTAGAGCTCGTGCGGCAGGATCGGCTCGATGACGTGCTCCCAGAGGTCGTCGGGCAGCAGCGCCTCGGCACCCTCGCGGTGCTGGGTGGAGATGAGGATCTTCTCGATCTCCACGGGCTTGCCGTCGAGGTAGCGGACGGTGACCTGGGTCTTGCCGTCGGGGCGCAGGTACGGGACGACCTCGGCCTTGCGCACGTCGGCCAGGCGCTTGGCGAGCTTGTGCGCCAGCGAGATCGGCAGCGGCATCAGCTCGGGCGTCTCGCGCGTGGCGTAGCCGAACATCATGCCCTGGTCGCCGGCGCCGGCGACGTCGAGCTCGTCGTCGTCGGAGGCGTCGGTGCGCGCCTCGTAGGCGGTGTCGACGCCCTGGGCGATGTCGGGCGACTGCTTGTCGATCGCGTTGATGACCGCGCAGGAGTCGGCGCTGAAGCCCAGGTCGGCGTCGGTGTAGCCGATCTTGCGGATCGTCTCGCGCGCGATGTCCTGGATGTCGACGTAGGTCGTCGTCGAGATCTCGCCCGACACGACGACGAGGCCCGTGTTCACGAGCGTCTCGCAGGCCACGCGGCCATAGGGGTCGTCGCGCAGCACGGCGTCGAGGACGCCGTCGGAGATCTGGTCGGCGATCTTGTCCGGGTGACCCTCGGTCACCGACTCGGACGTGAACAGGTACTCGTTGTCTGAAAGCTGGCTCATGTGGTCGCCCAGGGTAGCGGTCCCGCCCGCCCGCGGATCGCTCAGCGCTCGCTGCGGCGCGACTTGCGCTCGTGGAAGTCGATGATCACCGGCACGCCGTCCATGCCGAAGCGGGCGCGCAGGCGGTTCTCGATGAAGTAGGCGTAGTCGCGCGTGACGCGGTTGCGCGAGTTGACCTGGATCGAGAAGCGCGGCGGCGAGGTCTGGAACTGGGTCATGTAGAGCAGCTTGAGCCGGTGGCCCTGCTTGGCCGGCGGCTGGCGCTCCTGGGCGATCTCGGCCAGGAAGCGGTTGAGCTGCGGGGTCGGGATGCGGTTGTGCATGCGATCGCCCAGGACGATCGCCTCGTTGAGCAGGCGCTGGACGTTGCGCCCGGTCTTGGCGCTGGCGGTCAGCACCTTCGGGCGCAGCCGCAGCTTCTGGGCCACCCGCGCGCGCTCGTGGTCGAGGTCCGCCTCGTCCATCGCCGCGACGTCCCACTTGTTGAGCACGAGCGCCGTCGCGCAGGCCTCGCGCATCGCGAGGTCGGCGATCCGCAGGTCCTGGCTCGTGACGCCGTCGTGGGCGTCGCAGACGACGAGCGCGACGTCCGCGCGCTCGACCGCGCGCTGCGAGCGCAGCGTCGTGTAGTACTCGACCGAGTCCGAGACCTTGGCCTGGCGGCGCAGGCCGGCGGTGTCGACGATCACGAGCTTGCGCCCGTCGACCTCGAGCGGCAGGTCGATCGCGTCGCGCGTGGTGCCGGCGACCTCGGAGACGATCACGCGCTCGTCGCCGAGCAGGCGGTTGACGAGCGTCGACTTGCCGACGTTCGGGCGCCCGACGATGGCCAGGCGGATGCTGTCGTCCTCCTCCTCGGGCAGGTCGCCCTCGTCGGGCAGCGCCTCGGTGACGCGGTCGAGCAGGTCGCCCGTGCCGAGGCCCTGCGCCGCCGACACCGGCAGCGGATCGCCGAGGCCGAGGGCGTGGAAGTCGCTGGCCAGCGCCAGGTCGCCGACCGTGTCGACCTTGTTGGCCGCCACGATGACCGGGCCGTCCCAGCGGCGCAGCAGGTCGGCCAGCTCCTCGTCGCCGGGCCGGCGGCCGGCGCGCGCATCGACGACGAGCACCGCGGCGACGGCGTCGTTGAGGGCGGCCTGGGCCTGCTCGCGGATCGAGCCGGCGATCGGGTCGGGATCGAGGAAGTCCATGCCGCCGGTGTCGATGAGCTCGAAGCGCCGGCCGTTCCACTCGCAGGCGATCTCCTTGCGATCGCGCGTGATCCCGGAGCGCTCGTGCACGACGGCCTCGCGCGAGCCGGTCAGGCGATTGACCAGCGAGGACTTGCCGACGTTCGGATAGCCGACGATCGCGACCTTCATCGCGCTCTCTCCCCCACGAGCCCGACGATCCGCTCGACGACCTCGTCGATCGTCAGCCCCGTCGTGTCGACGTCGATCGCGTCGCTCGCGGGCACCATCGGCGAGTGCTCGCGCCCGGCGTCGCGCGCGTCGCGCTCGCGCACCTCCTCGACGGGCCGGCCGCGGCGGCGCGCGCGCTCGGCCTCGTCGGCGGTCAGCCACACCTTGAGGTCGGCGTCGGGCGCGACCACGGTGCCGATGTCGCGGCCCTCGGCCACCCAGTCGCCGGTGGCGATCAGGGCGCGCTGCTTGGCGACCATCGCGGCCCGGACGGCCGGGTCGGTCGCGACCCGCGAGGCGCGCTGGGAGACCTCCGGCGTGCGGATCGCGTCGCTGACGTCCTGGCCGTCGAGCAGCACCCGATCGTCCTCGAAGCGGATGTCGAGGCTCGCCGGATCGCGCGGCCAGGCGAGGGCGACGCAGCGGTACATCGCCCCGGAGTCGAGGTAGGTGAAGTGCAGGGCCCGCGCCACCGCCCGAGCGACGGTCGACTTGCCGGCACCCGCGGGACCGTCGATCGCGACGAGCATGGCGGATGCCACGATAGGACACGTGAAGCTCCTGCGACCGCTCCGGGAGCGCGACTTCGCGCTGTTGTGGACAGGGATGACGGTGTCGCTGCTCGGCGACGGCATCTACCTGGTCGCCATCGCGTGGCAGGTCTACGACCTCGACAACGACCCCGTCGCGCTGTCGCTCGTGGGGCTGTCGTGGACGCTGGGGATGGTCGCCTTCCTGCTCACGGGCGGCGTGGTCAGCGATCGCGTCGAGCGCCGCCGCGTGCTGATCGCCGCAGACATCGTGCGGGCCGCGGTGCTCGTCGCCATCGGCGTGCTGTCGGTCAGCGGCGTGCTCGAGGTGTGGCACCTGGTGTGCCTGGCGCTCGTGTACGGCGCGGGCGAGGCGTTCTTCGGGCCCGCGTTCGGCGCGCTCGTGCCGGACATCGTCGCCGCCGAGCACCTCGTCCAGGCCAACTCGCTGGACCAGCTCGTCCGCCAGGCGGGCGCGCGGCTGCTCGGCCCCGCGATCGGCGGTGCCCTCGTCGCGGCGATCGGTGCCGGGAGCGCCTTCCTGGTGGACGCGGGCACGTTCGCGTTCAGCGCGGCGTGCATCGCGGCGCTGCGCGTGCGCTCGCGGCCGGCGCCGCAGGGCGACCGCGCGGTCCTCGCCGACGTGCGCGAGGGCACGAGCTTCGTGCGCTCGCAGTCGTGGCTGTGGACGACGATGCTGGCGGCCGCGATCAGCCTGCTGTTCTTCTTCGGGCCGCTCGAGGTGCTGCTGCCGTTCGTCGTGCGCAACGACCTCGATGCCGGCGCGGGCGCCTACGGCGCGGTGATGGCGGCCTCGGGCGCCGGCTCGGTGGCCGCCTCGCTGATCCTCAGCCAGCGCGGGCTGCCGCGCCGCTACCTGAGCTTCATGTACGTCGCCTGGACCGTGGCGACGCTGCCGATCGCGGCCTACGCGCTGGGCAGCGCGATCTGGCAGTTCATGGCGTTCGCGCTCGTCTTCGGGGCGTGCGAGACGGCCGGCATGGTCGTGTGGGGCACGCTGATGCAGGCGCGCGTGCCGGCCGACCTGCGCGGGCGCGTGCACTCGCTGGACTGGTTCGTCTCGATCGGCCTGACGCCGGTCTCCTTCGCGCTGACCGGGCCGGTCTCGAAGGGCATCGGCGTCGACGCCACCCTCGTGATCGCGGGCGTCGTTCCCGCTGTCGCCACCGCTGCACTGTTCTTCGTCGGGCGCCTGCGCGGCGACGAGGACGCAAACCCGCTGCTCGGCGACTATGCCGGTGCGGGCGCCGCCTCTTCGGCCGCCGCCGGCGGCGAGACGCCGGCGATCTCGTAGGCGTCGGCCTGGTCGAGCGTCTCGCGGGTCAGCAGCGCCCTGGCCAGCGCCTCCAGCCGCGAGCGCTCGCGCTCGATCAGGGCGATCGTGTCCTGCTCGGCCTCCTCGACGATCCGGCGGACCTCCTCGTCGACCACCCGTTGGGTCGCGTCGGAGGTCGGCGACTGGCCGGGCAGCAGCAGGCCGTCGGCGCGCCCGTCGGCCACCGCGATCGGCCCGATGGCGTCGCTCATGCCCCAGCGCCCGACCATGCCGCGCGCGATCTGGGTGAGCTGCTGGATGTCCGACTCCGCGCCGGTCGTCGTCTCGCCGTAGATGACCCTCTCGGCGGCGCGACCGCCGAGGGCGACCTTGATCTTGCCCACGAGGTCGTCGCGCTCGTAGCCGTAGCGGTCGGCCTCCGGCGTAGAGAGGGTCACGCCGAGCGCCTGGCCGCGCGGGATGATCGAGATCTTGCGCACCGGGTCGGCGCCCGGGGTGAGCATGCCGACGAGGGCGTGGCCGGACTCGTGGTAGGCGGTGCGCTCGCGGTCGGCATGGCTCATGACGACCTGGCGCTCGGTGCCGAGGATGATCTTCTCGATCGCGTCGGTGAAGTCGGGCTGCTCGACGCGCTCGTGATCGCGGCGCGCGGCGAACAGCGCAGCCTCGTTGACCAGCAGCGCGAGGTCGGCGCCCGACATGCCCGGCGTGGAGGCCGCGATCGTCTCGAGGTCGACGGACTCGGCCAGCGGCACCGAGCGCGTGTGGATCTTGAGGATCTCCAGGCGCCCGGTCTTGTCGGGGGTCTGGACGGCGATGCGGCGGTCGAAGCGCCCGGGGCGCAGCAGCGCCGGATCGAGGATCTCGGGCCGGTTGGTGGCGCCCAGGACGATGACGTTCGTCCCGGGCTCGAAGCCGTCCATCTCGGTGAGGATCTGGTTGAGCGTCTGCTCGCGCTCGTCGTGGCCGCCGCTGAAGCCGCCGCCGCCCGCGCGCTGGCGCCCGACGGCGTCGAGCTCGTCGATGAAGATGATCGACGGCGCGGCCTCCTTGGCCTGCTTGAACAGGTCGCGCACGCGCGACGCGCCGACGCCGACGATCGCCTCGACGAACTCCGACGCCGAGATCGAGAAGAACGCGGCCTCGGCCTCGCCGGCGACCGCGCGCGCCAGCAGCGTCTTGCCGGTGCCCGGCGGGCCGTAGAGCAGCACGCCGCGCGGGATGCGCGCGCCCAGGCGCTCGTAGCGCTTGGGGTTCTTGAGGAAGTCGACGATCTCGACGAGCTCGTTCTCGGCCTCGTCGATGCCGGCGACGTCCTCGAAGGTCACGCGCGACTGCGTGTCGGGCTGCACGCGCCGTGCCTGCGAGCGCCCGAAGCCGCCGAGCGCGCCGCCGGCCGACGCGCGCCGGGCGAAGTAGACGAACAGGCCGACGAGCAGGATCGTCGGGCCGAAGCCGAGGATCAGCGTCCAGAACGCCGAGCGGCCGCTATCGGGCGCCGAGGCGTTGATGACGACGTTCTGGTTGTCGAGCGTCCTGGTGAGGTCGGCGGTGTCGATGAACGCCGGGACCTGCGTCTTGAACTTGTCGACCGTCTTGGGCTTGCCCTCGGGTGGCGTGTACTTCGCCGGCTTCTTGAGGTCGCCCTCGATCGTCTGCTCCTGCGAGGAGATCTCCTGGACGTTGCCCTGGCGGACCTGCTCGAGGAAGAACGGCTGGTAGGGGACGCGCGTGCGCTCGGTCGGCTTGCTCGTGGCCAGCGCGAGGATGAAGTTCAGCGCCAGGAGCCCGACGAGGATGCCGATGAAGGTCCCGCGGCGCTGGCGCGGCATGATCGGCGGGCGCTTCTCCGGCGGGGCGCCGCGACCGTCGGGCGCCGGCTCGACCCGCCAGGACGGCGGCTTGTCCTGGTGCTGGGGGGCCGGACGCTCGGGCCCGGAAGACGAGGAGGCGGGAGAGGTGTCTGGCATCGAGGGCTCCTACATCAGCCTAGCCACGTCGTCCATGAAGCGAGGATAGGAGACCTCCGCGGCCTCCATCCCGTCGACCTCCACGCCCTCGCGCGAGGCCAGGCCGGCGATCGCGCCGAGCATCGCCAGCCGGTGGTCGCCGTGCGAGGCGATGCGCCCGCCGCGCAGGCCGCCGGTCCCGGTGACCGCGAAGCCGTCGTCGGTGGCCTCGATCGTCGCGCCCAGGCCGCGCAGGCCGTCGACGACGGTCGCGATGCGGTCGGACTCCTTCAGGCGCAGCTCCTGGGCGCCGCGCACGACGGTCTCGCCCTCGGCGAAGCACCCGAGCAGCGCGACGAGCGGCAGCTCGTCGATCGCCAGGGGGACCTCCTCGGGCTCGACGACGGTGCCGACGAGCGGGCCGGCGGTCACGTCGAGGTCTGAGACCGGCTCGGTCGCGATCACCTCGTCGCCCGGCTCGTCCTCGAGGTCGCCGATGACGATGCCGCCCATGCGCTCGACGATCCGCACGAAGCCGCAGCGCGTCCAGTTGACGCCGACGCCGCGCAGCAGCAGGCGCGAGCCGGGCACGAGCACGCCCGCGGCGATGGCGAAGGCGGCGCTCGAGGCGTCGCCGGGCACGACGATCTCGTCGAAGGTCAGCTCGTCGGTGCCGACCGCGGTGACGTGGCGACCGTTGCGGTGGATGGTCACGCCGGCGGCGGCCAGCATGCGCTCGGTGTGGTCGCGGCTGGGCGCGGGCTCGGAGACCGTGGTGGCGCCGTCGGCGGTGAGCGCGGCCAGCAGCACGCACGACTTGACCTGCGCGCTGGCGACCGGCAGCTCGTAGTGGATCGAGTGCAGCGCGGCGCCGGCGATCGTGAACGGCGGCAGGCGCCCGTCGGTCGCGGTGATCTCGGCGCCCATCAGCCTGAGCGGCTCGGCGATGCGGTCCACCGGACGCCGGCGGATCGACGCGTCGCCGTCGAGCGTGTAGGTGCGCCCCTCCTGCGCGGCCAGCCAGCCGGGCAGCAGGCGCATGAGCGTGCCGGCGTTGCCGACGTCGATCGGCTCCTCGGTGACCGCCGCGTCGCGTAGGCCGGTGCCGCGCACGAGCACCTCGTCGGCGCCGATCTGCACGAGCGCCCCGAGGCGCTGCACGGCGGCGAGCGTCGAGTTCGTGTCGGCGGCGTCGAGGAAGCCGCGGATGCGCATGGGCTCGGCGGCCATCGCGCCGAAGATCGCCGCACGGTGGGAGATCGACTTGTCGGTCGGCGGGCGCAGGTCGCCGCGCAGGCGCTCGGCGGGGGCGACGCGGACGATCAGGCCCACGGGGTCCCCCCTCCTGGCGGCTTTGTGCCCGGCTCGAGTGTGGACGGGGACGCGATCACCGCGAACCCCAGCCCGCCGACGAGCCTCGTCGCCTCGTCCGCGCTTGCGTCGGGCACCCACAGCGCGATCTCGCCCTGGCTGTTGTCGGGCGACGGGCTGAGGGCCATGTCGGAGATGTTGATGCCTGCGCGCCCGAGGGTCAGCGCGATCTCGGCGATGACGCCCGGGCGGTTGGGGACGGCGACGCGCAGCTCGTGCAGCGCGCCGGGGCCCAGGCCGGCCTCGAGCAGGTCGCGGCGGCGGGCCGCCGCGCGCTCCTGCCAGGCGGTGAGGTCGGCGCCGCCGCCGACCTCCGCGCGCACGCGCTGCAGCTCGGCGATGGCGCCGTCGAGCGCCTCGCTCAGCGCGTCGCGGTTGGCGTGGTAGATCGCGCCCCAGAGCGCCGGGTTGGCGCCGGCGACGCGCGTGGCGTCGCGGAAGCTCGGGCCGGTGGCGGGCGGGCGCTCGGTGCCGAGCGCCTCGGTCGCCTGCGTCACGAGGACGTTGGCGAGTACGTGCGGCAGGTGGCTGACGGCGGCCATCACGCGGTCGTGGACGTCGGCGTCGATCACCTCGGGCCGCGCGCCGAGGCCGGTGAGGAGCCGGTGCAGGCGCTCGAGCAGCGTGCCCTGCGTCGTCGCGGTCGGCGTCAGGTACCAGGTGGCACCGTCGAAGAGGTCCTCGCGGGCGTGCTCGACGCCGGAGGCCTCCGAGCCGGCCAGCGGGTGGCCGCCGACGAAGCGCGGGTCGCTCGCGGCGTCGATGACCGTCCGCTTGGTGGAGCCGACGTCGGTGACCACGCAGCTGCGCGGCGCCTGCGCGAGCACGGTGCGCACGGTCTCGGCGAGCCGGTCGACCGGGACGGCGACGAAGACCGCGTCGGCGCCGTCGAGCGCGTCGCCGAGGTGCTTGTGCGCGCTGTGGATCGCGCCGCGGGCCACGGCCTCGTCGGCGCGCGGGTCGAACCCGCGCACCGTCGCGCCGAGTCGGCTGCGGGCGGCCATGCCGACCGAGCCGCCGATCAGCCCGACTCCGACGACGGCGACGATCAAGCGCTGACGAAGGCGGCCTTGCCCGCCACCGCGGCCGCCGCCTGCACGCGGGCGGCATAGGCGGCGAAGTCGTCGGTGCGCAGCGCCTGCGGGCCGTCGCAGATCGCCTGCTCGGGCTCGGGGTGGACCTCGACGATGATCCCGTCGGCGCCGACCGCAGCGGCGGCCAGGCTGAGCGGCTCGACGAGGTCGCGCCGCCCGGCCGCGTGGCTGGGATCGACGACCACGGGCAGGTGGCTGAGCTCCTTGAGCACCGGCACGGCGGTGAGGTCCAGCGTGAAGCGGTACGCCGTCTCGAACGTGCGGATGCCGCGCTCGCAGAGCATGACCGCCTCGTTGCCCTCCTTGAGGATGTACTCGGCGGCCATCAGCAGCTCCTCGAGCGTGTTCGAGAGGCCGCGCTTGATGAGCGCCGGGCATCCGGCGCGGCCGATCTCGGCCAGCAGCGGGTAGTTCTGCATGTTGCGCGCGCCGATCTGGACGACGTCGGCCACCTCGAGGACGGCGTCGAGGTCGCGCGTGTCCATGAGCTCGGTCACGATGGGCAGGCCGGTCTCGGCCTTGGCCTCGGCGAGCATCCGCAGACCCTCCTGGCCGAGGCCCTGGAAGGCGTACGGGCTCGTGCGCGGCTTGTAGGCGCCGCCGCGCAGCATCGTCGCGCCCGCCGCGGCGACGGCGTGCGCGGTCGTGAGCGTCTGGTCGCGCGACTCGACGGTGCACGGGCCCGCGATGAGCGCGAAGTGCTCGCCGCCGATCTTGCGCCCGGCGATGTCGAGCACCGTTCGCTCGCCGTGTCTGAGCTGCGAGCTGGCGAGCTTGTAGGGCTTGAGGATGGGCACGACGCGGTCGACGCCCGGCGTGCCTTCCAGCTCGAGTCGAGCGATGTGCTCGCGGTCGCCGATGGCGCCGATGACGGTCACCTCGTCGCCCCTGCTCGGGTGGGCGCGCGCGCCGACGGACTCGATTCGGTCGATGACGGCGCGGATCTCGTCCTCCGTCGCCGTCTGCTTCATCACGATCATCATGGTCGAGGCCTTTCTGCTGCTCCTGGAACGATACGAGTGCTGGTGCTTCGGGGCGTGAACGCCCCGTGAGAACGGCGCTCGGCCACTGGCTGGCCGTATGCGGCACCCGCGTGTTGCAGCGGGCGAGCCGAGCGCCTAGCTAAATCGCCAGGCGTAGCGATAGGCGTAGGCGTACCCGTAGCCGGACAGCGCGGCGCTGTTGCGAGGAGTGGCGCTGTCGAGCTCGGGGCCCATGCGAAGGCGAGATTGTGGCAGACCGGTGCGCGGGTGACCAGGGCTCCCGGCGCGGCGAGGGTGGAACTGTGACCATGCCCACTCAGTGAGCACAGGCGAGACGCTGGCCGTCGAGTACATCGAGCCTTTCGAGGACGCCGAGCCGCTTCCCGACGAGTTCTCGCCGTCGAACCTGCGGCGCTCGCTGCTGATCGTCGTCGCGATCGTGCTCGGCGTGGCCGCGCTGATCGTGCTCGTGCCCGGGCTCGGGTCGCTGCGCGATCGCTTCGCCGGCGCGCGACCCGCGTGGATCGTGCTCGCCGCGGTGCTGCAGCTGGGCTCGTGCGCGGGGTACGTGCTCGTCTTCCGCGGCGTCTTCTGCCAGCGGATGAGCTGGCGCACGAGCACCGAGATCGGGCTGTCCGAGCTCGCGGCCAACTCGGTCCTCTCGGTGGGGGGAGCCGGCGGCCTCGCGCTCGGCGCCTGGATCCTGCGCCGCGGCGGCCTCCCGAACGCCTTCATCGCGCGCCGCACCGTCGCGTTCTTCCTGCTCACGAGCCTGGCCAACGTCACCTTCCTCGCGCTCGGCGGCCTGGGCCTGGCCACGGGCCTGCTGCACGGCTCGCCGAGCATCCTGCTCGGCCTCGTCCCCGCGCTGCTGGCCGTCGCGGCGGTCGCGCTGGCGCTCGCGGCGCGGGCGCTGGCCGGGGGCCTCGCGCGCCGTTCGATGCGCCGCAGGATCGTGGCCGCCGCCGAGGTCGTCGCAACCGGCGTCGACGAGGCATTGGCCGTCCTGCGCGCCCGCGAGCCGACGATCCTGGTCGGCGCCTCCGCGTATCTGCTCTTCGACGTCGCGATGCTCGGCGCGTGCTTCAAGGCGTTCGGCAACCCGATCCCGCCGGTCGGCGTGCTGCTGGTCGCCTACCTCGTGGGCCAGCTCGGCAGCCTGATCCCGATCCCCGGCGGCATCGGCGGCGTCGACGGCGGCCTGATCGGGACGCTCGTGCTGTACGGCGTCGATCCCGCCGACGCCGCGGTCGCCGTCATCGCCTACCGCGGGCTGCTGCTCAGCATCCCGGCGATCCTCGGGTTCCCGGCGCTCGCCATCCTGCGACGGCGGCTGCGCGACGAGGCCCACGACATCGCGGCCTGCGCGCCCGGGCAGAGCGTCGAGATCCTCGGGCGCGGGGCCGTGCAGCGCACCGTGCCGGCAGGCACGCCGTGGTCGGCTCAGCAGTAGGGAACACCCGGGATCGGCTGCTCCTGACCGCCGGTTTTGACCGCGTTCGCCGGGAACCACCCGTAGCGGTGGTTGTCGTCGCCCTCGGTCCACAGCCACCAGTGGTTGCGGCCCGCGCCGAACGGCGGATTGGCGACGCTGCTCTTGGCCTGGCAGACGAACCAGCTATACGTCGACCGCAGCATGTCGATCCTCCGGTACGGGTTGCTGGGGGTTCCCCGGCCATAGATCGGTGCGACGAAGTTCGGGCAGTACACCGATCGCCGCAGGTGGCTGCGATTGTCGAGCGCGATCGGGCCGGGCTGCGTGCAGCTCGTTGACCTCGCCTGCAGCGATGTGAGCGTGGGGGCCGTCAGCGCCGTCGCCGCGGACGTCGCGACCATTCCGAGCATGAGTCCGGCGATCAGCGGCAAGAGGGTCCGACTGGCGATCGCGCGCCGGCTCGCGTGGAGCATTGCGCCTCCTTGGGGTTGGACCGTCGCCGCTGTAGACGGGAGGCTGGGCCGGTTTATTCCTTCAGCCGCTCCGCCAGGTACGAACGGAGTGCTGTCGCCGCCCCTACGGGCGGGTCCATCGCGAGTCGCGACCCGGGCAGGCGCACCGATTACACGCGTCGAGGTGCACGGATCGGCGAACCGAAACGGATGACGTTGCCATCGGGATCGACCAAGGCGCCCTCATGTTGGCCCCATTCGGTGTCCTGCGGCCCGTGAACCTCCCCGCCGGCGGCTCGCCATTCGACAGCGACCGCGTCGGCGTCGAGGACGTGAAGGTACGCCGCGGCCGGATGGCGATCGCTGTCGGCGACTCGCCCGAGGTGGATTTCGACTCCATCGCGCGATGCGAAGCCATAATCGTCGCCCACATATGTCCGGACGCCGAAGCCCAGCCGAGCGTAGAACTCAAGCGCGGCGGCGACGTCATGGACCGGAAAGATGGGCGCGACGCGGTCGAACATGCCGAGCGCGCGAGTGTGGCAATCCTGGCGTTCGACGGCAATGGCGCACCGCCCCTTGCTCCTGCGTGGAAGCGCAAGCGAGCCGTCTGCGCTCGCTCAGCCCGCGCACTACGACCAGCGCGTCGACGAACGCGGAGATCTCGTCGAGCGTCGTCGGGTCGCCCTCGAGGTGCGGGACGTGGGCGACGCCGTCGAGCCAGCGCAGCCGGGCGCCCGGGATGAGGTCGGGCAGCTGCACGTCTATCGCCAGGATCTCCTCGGCGTCGAGGCGGCCGACCATGACGAGCGCCGGTAGCGCGATCTCTCCGAGCCGCGGCCACGCGGGTGGGAGGTCGGCCTGCTCGCCGCGGTCCGCGGCGCGCAGCGACTGGCCGTTCATGTCGAGGAACAGCTCGCGTGCCGGGCCGGTGACGCGGCCCTCCTCGGCCCCGGGGCCGTCGAGCCACATCCACGTCTCCAAGCGATTGACCTCGTCGACGTCGCCGGCCGCGTCGGCTGCCTCGATCCGGGCGCCCAGCTCGGCGGTCGGGCCCTCGGTGAGGTCGGGATACGGCGCGCCGCGGACCGCGGTGCCGATGAGCAGCAGGCCGGCGACGCGGTCGGGGTGGGCCAGGGTGAGGTCGATGGCGGCCTGGCCGCCCATCGAGCAGGCAACGATGACCGACCGCTGCAGGCCGGCGTCATCGACCACGGCCATCGCGTCGGCGGCCGGCGACCAGTCGTCTTCTGGCTCGTACGTCGTCTCGCCATAGCCGCGCATGTCGTAGGCCACGCAGCGATGCCGCGCCCCGAGGCGCTCGACGACGTGATGCCAACTACGGCGATCGTTGACGCCGGCGTGGATGAGCAGGACGTCGGCGCCGCCGTCGCCACCGCTCACGTCGTAGGCAAGCCTGGCGTTTCCCGAGGTCGCGAACATCCATGGGAGCCTAGCCGCGGCACGCGGCCCTAGATCAGCGCGCCCAGCTCGCCCAGGAAGCGCGCGTTCTGCTCCGGCGTGCCGTACGTGACGCGCAGCGCACCCGCGCGCCCCAGCGCGTTGCCGGCGCGCACCAGCACGCCGCGCTCGGTGAGCCCGGTGACGACTCGCGCCTCGACCTCGGCGGCGTCCTCGCCGTCGGGCACGGGCAGGTCGAACCAGCAGAAGTTGGCCTGCGACTCGGCCGGCTCGATCCCCAGCTCGCGCAGGCCGTCCTCGACCTCGATGCGCGCCATGATCGTGCGCTCGACGCGCGCGGTGACCTCGTCCTGGTGGCGCAGCGCCTCGATCGCCGCCGCCTGGGCCGCCGCGTTGCAGAAGAACGGCTGGCGCACCTGGTTGACGGCGGTCACGAGCTCCTCCGAGCCGCACAGCCCGAAGCCCACGCGCAGGCCGCACAGGCCGTAGACCTTCGAGAAGGTGCGCAGCAGGACGAGGTTGGGGTGCTTCGGGAGCAGATCGAGCGTCGTGTCGGGGTCGTCGAGCGTGTTGAACTCGCAGTAGGCCTCGTCGAGGATCACGCAGACGTGGCGCGGCACGCGCTCCAGGAAGGCCGCGATCGCGTCGGCCGGCACCGCGGTCGACGTCGGGTTGTTCGGGTTGCAGACGATCGCCAGCCGCGTCGCGACGGTGATCTCGGCCGCGAGCGCGTCGAGATCGTGCTCGTCGCGGTCGTTGAGCGGCACGGTGATCGCCGTCGCGCCTGAGGCGGCCGCGAGGTGCGGGTAGACGCTGAACGACGGCCACGCGTAGACGATCTCGGCACCGGGCTCGAGCAGCGCCTCGCCGGCCGCAAGCAGGATGTCGCAGGAGCCGTTGCCGATCGCGATGCGCGTGGCGGGCACGCCGTAGCGGTCGCTCAGCGCGCGGCGCAGCAGCGAGTTCGTCGGGTCCGGGTAGCGGTTGAGCCCGCCGAGCACGCGCGTGACGGCCTCGACGACCTCCGGGAACGGCGGGTACGGCGACTCGTTGGACGCCAGCAGCGCCACGTCCTCGGGCAGCGCGTACGCGCCCGCCGCGGGGTAGACGGGGATGCGCCGCACGCGCTCGGAGAACTCCAGGGCCATGGCCGCATTCTTACCGACGCGGGCGCTGGCCGATCGCGTGCGCGACCGCCGACTTCACGGCGAGCAGCGTCCCCCAGCGGATCTCGGCACTGCGCGGCTCGTCGCTGGCGCCGATGGCGATCAACGCGGCGCGGGCTCCCGCTCGCTCCTCATGCACGGCATACAACGGCGTTGCGCCCGCCGAAGTTCCCGCCTGTCACTGCGCGGACTCGAGGTCCTCGCGCAGCGTCCGCGCCTCGCCGAGGTAGACGTGCGTCGCGCGGTGCGCGTCGTCGGCGTAGTAGTGGATGAGCACGCGGATCACGCGGCCCAGGGCGCCGGGGACCGGGACCTCGCGCGCGCACAGCAACGGCACGCGCTCGAAGCCCAGGCCGCGGGCGGCGACCGCCGGGAAGTCGGCGTCGAGGTCGTCGGTCATCGTGAAGATGCAGCTGACCACGTCGGCCGGGCCGATCGCGTTGCGGTCCATGATCGCGCGCATGAGCTCCTCGGTGGCGCCGAGGATCGCGGCCGATTCGTTGGCGTCCACCGTGGTGGCGCCGCGTAGGGCGAAGAGGCGCATCGGCGCGCCATCATGCCAGTCATGCGCCGCCTCGCCCTCGCCGCGGTCGTCTGCCTCGCCGGATGCGGGGGCGGCGACAAGCTGAAGTCGTCGCCGCCGGCGGCGCCGCGCTCGCTGACGATCACGAGCCCGGACTTCCCCGCCAACGGCGCGATCCCGGCGCGCTTCTCGTGCGACGGCGCCAAGGCGCGGCCGGCCTTGCGCTTCGGTGGCGTACCCGGCGGCGCGGCCGAGCTCGCGCTCGTCGTCGTCGATCCCGACGCCGGCGGGTTCGTGCACTGGACGGCCTACGGGCTGCCGCCGACCACGCGCGCGCTCGGTTCGACCGGCCTGCCCGCGGGCGCCCGCGAGGGCGAGAACTCGACCGGCAAGACCGGCTGGACGCCGCCCTGCCCGCCCAGCGGCACCCACCGCTACGAGTTCCGCCTGTACTGGCTCAAGCGCGCCAGCGGCCTCGACGCGGGGGCCAAGCCCGACGACGTCGTCACCGCGGTCGGCGAGCGCGCCGGCGGCAGCGGGCTGCTCGTCGGGCGCTACGCGCGGCGCTGAGCCGCGGCGCGCAGGCGCTGCACCTCGGCGGCGGTGAGCCGGCGGTGGTGGCCGGCGCCGAGGTCGCCGAGGCGCAACGGGCCGAACGCGATCCGCCGCAGGGCGACGACGCGGTGGCCGACCGCCTCGCACATGCGCCTGACCTGGCGCTTGCGCCCTTCGTGGATGGTCAGCTCGAGCTCGTGCGAGCCGACGAGCCGCACCTTCGCGGGCGCCGTGCGCCCGTCCTCGAGCTCGACGCCCTCGCGCAGCGCGCGCAGCGCCCGCTCGCCGGGGCGGCCCGCGACGCGCGCGCGGTAGGTCCGCGGGACCTCGAAGCGCGGGTGCGTGAGCGCATACGCGAGGTCGCCGTCGTTGGTCAGCAGGATCAGCCCGGTCGTGTCGGCGTCCAGGCGCCCGACCGGGTACAGGCGCTGGGCCGCCGGCACGAGGTCGACGACCGTGCGCCGGCCGTGCGTGTCGCGCGCCGTCGACACGACGCCGGCCGGCTTGTGCACGGCGTAGACGACGCGCGCGCCGGGCGCGCGGACCGCCTCGCCGTCGAGCGCGATGGCCTCCTCGCCGGTGACGTCGCGGGCCGGGTCGCGCACGACCTCGCCGGCGACGGTCACCCGCCCCGCGGCGATCAGCGCCTCGGCCGCCCGCCGCGACGCGACGCCCGCATGGGCGAGGTGCTTGGCGAGGCGCATGGCGCCGACGCTAGACGAACGTCCCCGGTCATGCCGCGCGCTGCGACGCGCGCTCGGCGAGCAGGTCGCGCACGACGCCGACCGCTGCGTCGACCGGCGGCAGCGCGCGCATCTGATCGGCGACGCGCTCGGCCGTCTCGCGATACGAGGGCTCGGCGAGGAGCCGGTGCACGGCCTCGCCGATGCCCGGCGCGGCGTCGGGCCCGCCCTGCAGCTCGATGCCGGCGCCCAGCGCGGCGATGCGCTCGGAGTTCCACGCCTGGTCGGCGAACAGCGGCAGGACGACCATCGGCACGCCGGCGGCGAGGCCCATCGTCACCGTGCCCGACCCGCCGTGGCAGACCATCGCCGCGACGTGGGGCATGACGTCGTTCTGCGCGACCCAGCGCTCGACGTGGACGCTCGCGGGCAGCGGCCCGAGCTCGGAGGGGTCGCGTTCGCGGCCGATCGTCACGAGCACGCGAACCGGCAGCGTCGCGAGCGCGGCGATCGCCTCGCGGTACATGCCCGGGAAGAACTCCATGGCGGGCGCGACGGAGCCGAAGGTCAGGTAGATCAGCGGGCGCGGATCGCCGTCCCACCAGTCGGGCAGCATGGCGTGCGGCCCGCGGATGACCTCGCGGAAGCGCAGCGCCGCGTCCGAGCGCGGGGTCGCGGGATCCTCGAGTGCCTCCGGCATCAGCGTGAAGTACGGCCTGTCCAGCAGGCGCTTGCCGCTGGGGTCGGGCGCGAGGTCGAAGCGCGCGCGCAGCTCGTCGATCGCAGGCACGATCAGCGGCGTCACCTGCTCGGTCCTGCCCTGCTGCGAGATGCCGATGGCGATCGAGGGCACGCCGATGGCATCGGCGGCCAGCGGGCCGGCGAACTCGGTGATCTCGCTGATGACGACGTCGGGCTGCCAGACCTGGCACGCGGCGAGGACGCCGGGGTAGGCGGCGCGCGCGTCGATGCGCGCGAACACGTCGCCCACGATGCGCCTGGCCTCGGGGCGCGGCGACTCGCGCACGGAGGCGAAGATCGCGTCGCGCTCGGTGGCCGGCGGGTCGTCGACGGCCCACAGCGGCAGGCGCGCCGCGCGGACCATCGGCGCGGCCTGGCGCGGAGCGGCGATGACGACGTCGGCGCCGCCGCGGCGCAGCGCGCGGGCGAAGGGAACGAGCGGGCCGAAGTGGCCCGCACCGGACTTGGTGGTCATGAGAACGCGCATTGAAGGCCAGACGCGGGCCGGCGCACCGACTTTCCCGTGAGCTTGGGCACACACGTCCCGCTACCTTGTCGCGCGATGGACCTCGAGCTCCTGTCACAGCGCCTCGGCGCCGCGGGCGAGCCGCGCTTTCGCACCGGCCAGGTGTGGGCGTGGGCCGCGCGCGGCGCGCCGGGCTACGACGCCATGACCGATCTGCCGCTCGGCCTGCGGGCGCGGCTGGCCGACGAGGTCCCCTTCTCGTCGCTGACGCTCGAGCACGAGGCGCACGCGCGCGACGGCACGGTCAAGGCGCTGTTTCGCACCCATGACGGCCGCCCCGTCGAGGCGGTGCTCATGAGCTACCGCGACGACCGGCGCTCGCTGTGCCTGTCCTCGCAGTCGGGCTGCCCGCTGACCTGCACCTTCTGCGCGACCGGGCAGATGAAGTTCGGCCGCAACCTCACGGCGAGCGAGATCCTCGACCAGGCGCTGCACTTCCGGCGCACCGAGGCGGTCGACCACGCCGTCTTCATGGGCATGGGCGAGCCGATGATGAACCTCGACGCGGTGCTCGCCGCCTGCGAGCGCCTGCCCGACCTCGGCATCACCCACCGCCGCACCGCGATCTCGACCGTCGGCTGGATCCCGGGCATCGACCGGCTCGCCGAGCAGCCGATGCCGATCCGCCTGGCGCTCTCGCTGCACGCGGCCGACGAGGCGCTGCGCTCGGAGATCATGCCGGTCAACGACCGCTATCCGCTGGCCGACGTCCTGGCGGCGTGCCGGCGCTTCTACGAGGCCAAGCGCCGGATGGTCTTCGTCGAGTACGTGATGCTCGGCGGCGTCAACGACCGCTACGAGCAGGCCGTCCAGCTCGCCCGCGTGCTCGACCCGCGGATGTTCAAGATCAATCTCATCCCCTACAACCCGACCGGGATGTACGAGGGATCGACGCGCGAGGCGATCGCGGCGTTCAAGGCCGTGCTCGAGGAGCACGGCGTCGGCGCGACCGTCCGCCTCACCCGCGGCCGCGACATCGACGCCGCCTGCGGCCAGCTGGCGGCCAAGGCCTGATGCTGGGCCGCAAGAAGTTCCCGCACGTGCTGCTCGTCCACGCCGGCGGGCTTGACGGCCGCATGTGGCGCCCGCTGGCCGAGCGCCTCAAGGACAGCTACCGGCTGCACATGCCCGACCTGCGCGGCCACGGCGACACGCCGCTGCCGGCCCAGGAGTACGCGGATGCCGACGACCTCGTCCGCCTGCTCGACCAGCTGAGGGTCAAGCGCGCCGTCGTCGTCGGCGCCTCGTTCGGGGGGCGCGTCGCGCTGCAGCTCGCCACCGCCGCGCCCGAGCGCGTGAGCGCGCTCGCACTGCTCGCTTCGGCGCTGCCCGGGCACGAGCGCTCCGCCGAGTTCCAGGCGTTCGCCGACGAGGAGGACGCGCTGCTGGAGGCGGGCGACATCGACGGGGTCGTCGCGCTGAACGTGCGCACCTGGGTCCGCGAGCCGGCCGTCGCGGACCTCGTGGCAGAGATGGTCCGTACGGCGTGCGAGCGCCAGCAGGGCGTGGAGGCGTCCGAGCGCGAGCTGCCGGTCGACCTCGGCGCGATCGCCGTGCCGACGCTGGCCATCAGCGGCGGCCGCGACTTCCCCGACTTCGCTCGCATCGCCGACCTCATCGCCGCCGAGGTGCCCGGTGCCGAGCGCGCCGAGATCGAGGACGCCGGCCACCTCATCGCCCTCGAGCGCCCGGACGAGACCGCCGCGCTCCTGCGCGCCTGGCTAGAGCGCGTCAGCGCGTAGCAGCGCGTGCAGGCGCCCGAGGCGCCCGCGCGCGTCGTCGGAGAGGTCGTCGACGACGATCGACATGCCGAGCATCGCGGCGCCGCTGGCCTCGATCAGCTCGCGCGCCGCCAGCGCCTGCGAGCCGGTCTCGGTCCAGTCGTCGACGAGCACGACGCGGTCCTCGGGGGTCAGCGCGCCGCGCTGGACGCGCAGCGAGTGGCTGTGGCCCTGCCAGTCGGGCTCGGTCGTGCGCTCGAGGACCTCGCCGGGCAGCCAGCCGTCCTCCTTGCGGATGGGCACGAAGCCCGCGCCGGTGTGCGCCGCCACCGCGCCGCCGAGGATGAAGCCGCGGCCCTCGATGCCGGCGACCTTCGTGTAGCGCTCGCCGCGGAACGGCACCGCCAGCGCCGCCACGGCGCGCGCGAACAGCTCGCGATCGGCGAACGCCCGCCAGATGTCCGAGCTGCCGTCGCCGTCACCGCGGATGCGCTCTGCCAGGTCCTCGGCGAGCGCGCGCATCGCGGTCAGGCCGCGTCCGCGGACGCTGGTTGCGCCGGCGCGCCTCCGCCGGCCCTCGCCTCGCCCGCGCGCAGGAGGCGATCGCGCAGGTCGGCCTCCTCCTCGGGCGTCGGGTCCCACTGCGCCGGATCGGGCAGGTCGTCGAGCGAGCGCAGGCCGAACAGCTTCAGGAACAGCGGCGTTGTGCGGTAGAGCACGGCGCCGAACTGCGAGCGCCCGCCCTCCTCGACCATCCCGCGCTCGAGCAGGGTCGCGGCGGCCGAATCGGCGCTGACGCCGCGGATGCGCGTGATCTCCGGCCGCGACACGGGCTGCAGGTAGGCGACGATCGCGAGCGTCTCGGCCTGCGCGGGCGTCAGCGGCGGGGTGCGCGGGCGCGCCAGCAGCCGCCGCGCGGCCGCTTCGGTCTCCGGCGCCGTGGCCAGGGTGTAGCCGCCGGCGAGCTCGCGCAGCACGAGGCCGCGCTCGCCGGGCGCGTACGCGGCCGCCAGCTCCTCGAGCGCGGCGGTCAGCTCGTCGGCGCTGCACTCCGCGGCCTCGGCGAGGTCGGCGACACTGACCGGCTCGCTGGAGAGGAACAGCAGCGCCTCGACGGTGCGGGCCAGCGCACTCATCCGGTGGCCGCCTCGCGTGACGGGACGTGCGCCCGCGCGCTGATGGCGATGTCGCCGAACGGCTCGTCCTGGCGCCAGCTCGCCTCGCCCTGCTTGTAGAGCTCGAGCAGCGCGAACAGGGTGACCGCCACCGTCACGCGATCGGCGCCGCGAACGGCCTCGTCGAACGAGCACGCGCCGTGGCGCAGCAGCTTGCGCAGGTGGGCCAGGCGCTCGGCGACGGTGACGCGCGGGATCGTGAGGTGGTCGAGGCGCAGCGGCGGCGGCAGGCGCAGCAGGCCGCCGACGGCCTCGCCGAGCGCCGCCGGATCGTAGACGGCGGCCGCGTCGTCGTACGTGACGCGGCGTAGCCCCGGCGGCAGCGGCGCCGAGCGGAAGCGATGGCCGTCCTCGTCGGCGAGGCGATCGGCGAGGTGCTCGGCCGCGCGCCGGTAGCGGCGCCCCTCGAGCATCCGCGCGAGCAGCTCCTCTGCCGCCTCGCCCGGCTCGAGGTCGAGCAGCTCGTCGTCGTCGCGCGCCAGCATGAGCCGCGACTTGAGCTCCATCAGCGCCGCGATCAGCACGAGGAACTCGGTGGCGACCTCGAGGTCCAGCTCGCCGCGGCGCTCGAGGAAGTCCAGGTAGGCGAGCACCACGTCGGCCAGCTCGACCTCGAGCAGATCGACCTCCTCGCGCAGGACGAGCGTCAGCAGCAGGTCGAACGGCCCGGAGAAGACCTCCAGGTCGAGCTCGAGGTCGGCGACGTTCACGGGGCGAACCGTAGCGAGCGATGCGGTCGGCGCCTGCACCTAGGGTAGGCGCCGCATGGCGGCAAACGCGCTCACTGCGAGGTTTCGCGGGCTGCCGCGCCCGTTCTACGCGCTGTTCGGGGCCACGGTCGTCAACCGCTTCGGCGGCGTCGTCGAGCCGTTCCTGGCCCTGTACCTCGCCCACCGCGACCTGCCGCTCACCCAGGCCGCCGGCGGCGCGCTGATCGCGATCGGCATCGGCATCGAGGGGCTCACGCCGACGCTCGCCGCCTACGCGCTGCCGGTGGCGGTGTGGACCACGGGCGAGATCCTCGTGACCTCGGTCGGCCCGGCGACGGTCGCCGACCTCGCCCCCGCGCACCTGCGCGGCCGCTACCAGGCGATCTTCGGCACCGCCTTCAGCGGCGCGTACGTGATCGCCCCGGTCGCGGGCGCGGCGCTGCTCGATGCGGCGGGCGGCCGCGCGCTGTGGAGCGCGTGCGCGGCGGTCGGGCTAGCCGCGACGTGCGGCCAGCTCGCCCTCGCGCCGGCGATCGCGCGCCGCACCGGCCGCCGCTAGCGACGCGGCGTAGGCGGCGGCGAGCAGCAGGTAGGGCACCGCGTCCGAGCTGGCCTCGGCCAGCGCGCCGCCGCCCGCCGCGCCGACCGTGAACCCGGCCGCCCAGCCGAGGTTGAAGAACGCGAAGGCATACGCGGTGTCGAGGCCGATGCGGTCGGCGCCCGCGGTCAGCAGCAGGCCGGCCGGCACCCACAGCACGCCGAGCAGGCCCGCGACGAAGACCACGACGACGGCCAGCCCCAAGGCGCTGTCGGGCAGCTGCACGACGACCAGCGCGACGGCGCCGATCGCCAGGCCCACGCGCGCGACGGGCAGCGCGCCGCGCCGGTCGGCGGCGCGGCCCGCCGCCGGCGAGACGAACGCCTCCACCCCGGCGGCGGCGAAGAACGTCGCGCCGAGGGCCAGGCTCGTGGCGCCGAGCGCGTCGAGGCGCAGCGGCGCGAGCACGTCGAGCACGCCGAAGGCCGCGGCCGGCAGCGCGGTCAGCCACATGCCGGCCAGCATCGAGCGCTGGCGCAGCGCGGACGCCGGCGTCCTCAGCGTCTCCGAAGCGGGCGCGGCGGGCATCGTCCATGCCCACGCGCCGAGGGCCAGGCCGAACAGCACGGCGGTCGAGAACGCGGCCTCGCGACCGATCGCGGTGGCGAGCGCGCCCACCACCGGGCCGAGCTGGACGCCGAAGATCGCCGCGGCGAGGACCCCGCCGATCACCTCGCCGCGCCGCTCGCGGGGCGCCTCGCCGGCCAGCCACGCCATGCCGCCCGCCCACGAGCACGCGCCGCCGACGCCCTGCAGGAAGCGCGCGCCGTCGAGCACGGCGATCGACGAGCCGAACGCGAAGGCCAGGCCGCTGGCCGACATCAGCGCGAGCCCCGCCAGCACGGTCGCCTTCACGCCGACGCGCGCGGCCAGCCACCCGGCCGGCAGCGAGCCGACGAGCGTGCCGGCGGCGTACGCGCCGGCGAGCACGCCGGCGCCGTTCTTGCCGAGGTCGAGGTCGTCGGCCAGCCTGGGCAGCAGCGGCGTGATCGCCGCGTAGAACATCGTGTCGACGAGGACGATCGCGCCGACGACGAGCGAGAGTCGGCGCACGGGTCTAGCCGCGTGGCGGCCCGAAGCCCATCACCGCGCGCACGTCGGTCAGCGTCTCGCGCGCCATCGCCGTGGCCTTGTCGGCGCCGTCGGCGAGGATCGCCTCCATGCGCGCCTCGTCGGCGCGCAGGTCGTTGTAGCGCTCGCGCACGGGCGTGAGCATCTCGACGATCGCCGACGCGGTCGCCGTCTTCAGGTCGCCGTAGCCGCGCGCGGACTGCATCTCCTGCTCGACGGCGTCGGGCGTGGTGCCGCGCGCGATCGCGAGGATCTCGATGAGGTTCGAGACCCCGGGCTTGTCGGGCGCGCGCACGATGTCGGTGCCCGAATCGGTGACCGCGCGCTTGACCTTCTTCTCGATCGTCGCGGGCTCGTCGAGGACGAGGACCGTGCCCTCGGGCGTGCCGCCGGTGGTCGACATCTTGTTGGCGGGCTCCTGGAGGTCCATGATGCGGCCGCCGATCTCCGGGATCCGCGCCTCGGGCACGACGAGCATGTCGTCGCCATAGCGCGCGTTGAAGCGCCGCGCGACGTCGCGCATGAGCTCGAGGTGCTCGCGCTGGTCCTCGCCGACCGGTACCTCGTGGGCGCGGTAGGCCAGCACGTCGGCCGCCTGCAGCACCGGGTAGAAGAGCAGCGCAGCGGAGACCAGCTCGCGCTGGCTGGCCGACTTGTCGCGGAACTGGTGCATGCGGTTGAGCTCGCCGACGGCGGTCACCGAGGACAGCAGCCAGGACAGCTCGGTGTGCTCGTAGACGTCGCTCTGGCGGAAGAGCACGCAGCGCTCGGGATCCAGCCCCGCCGCGATGAGGATCGCGGTCGTGTCGTACACGCGCTCGCGCAGCTCCGCGGGGTCGTAGGCGACGCTGATCGCGTGCATGTCGACGATGCAGTAGATCGCCGGGTCGCCGCGATCCTGACCCTCGACGTACTGGCGGATCGCACCGATGTAGTTGCCGAGGTGCTTGCGGCCTGTGGGCTGGATGCCGGAGAAGATGCGCACGGGCCGGACAACCTAGCGACCGCACGCAAACGAAAGCGGGAGCTCCGCTCCGGCTAGCCCTCGAGCGCCTGGGGGGCGATGGCGTTTCGAGGGCGCCGGAGCGGGCTCCCGCTTTCAAGCCGGCCTGGGGGGCGAATGGCCGGGCCGCGATCACTCGCGACGCCAACCCCTATGCCCACGACGCGATCTTCGTAATCGCACCTTTTCGCGGCGCTTAGGCACCCGCCGCTACAGCGCCTGGCGGATGACCGGCCGCTTGGCCGCCGCGGCCTCGTCGAGGCGGCGGACCGGCGTGCTGTACGGGGCGTTGCGCGCCACCGACGGGTCCTCCTGCGCCTCGCGCAGGATCTCGGCCAGCGCCTCGGCGAAGGCGTCGAGCGTCTCGCGGGTCTCGGTCTCGGTCGGCTCGATGAGCAGCGCCTCGTCGACGAGCAGCGGGAAGTAGACGGTGGGCGGGTGGAAGCCGTGGTCGAGCAGCCGCTTGGCCAGGTCGAGCGTGCGGATCTGCAGGTCGCGCTTCATCGGCGCGCCCGAGAGCACGAACTCGTGCATGCACAGCTCGCCGAAGGCGAGCGGCAGCTTGTCGGCCACGCCGAGCGCGCGCAGCCGCGCCAGCAGGTAGTTGGCGTTCAGGACCGCCGTCTCGCTCGCGTCCTTGAGCCCCTCGGCGCCGAGCGAGCGGATGTACGCGTATGAACGCACGAAGCAGCCGTAGTTGCCCTGGAAGCCGCGCAGCTTGCCGATCGACTTCGGGCGGTCGTCGTCGAGGCCGAAGCTGCCGTCGGCGCCGCGCACGATCACCGGGCGCGGCAGGTAGGGCTCGAGGCGCTCGCTCACCGCGATCGGGCCGGCGCCCGGCCCCCCGCCGCCGTGGGGCTGGGTGAACGACTTGTGCAGGTTGAAGTGCACGATGTCGAAGCCCATGTCGCCCGGCCGCGAGATCCCCATGACGGCGTTGAGGTTCGCGCCGTCGTAGTAGACCGTCGCCCCCACCCCGTGCACGATCTCGGCGATCTGCTCGATGTTGCGGTCGAAGATCCCCAGCGTGTTGGGGTTGGTGAGCATCAGGCACGCGACGCCGTCGTCGGCCTTGGCGCGCAGGTCGTCGATGTCGACGCCGCCGTCGGCGTTGGTGCCGACCTTGACCACCTCGTAGCCGGCCATGGTCACCGTTGCCGGGTTCGTGCCGTGGGCCGTGTCGGGCGTCAGCACCTTCGTGCGCGCCTCGCCGTGGTCGGCATGGAGGGCCCTGGTGAGCAGCACGCCGGCCAGCTCGCCGTGCGAGCCGGCGCTGGGCTGCAGCGAGACGTGCGGCAGCCCCGCGATCTCCGCCAGCGCGCGCTCGAGGTTCCACATCAGCTCGAGCGCGCCCTGGGCGCGCGCCGGGTCCTGGAGCGGATGCAGTCGCGAGTGCCCCGGCAGCGCCGCCACGCGCTCGTGCACGCGCGGGTTGTGCTTCATCGTGCACGAGCCGAGTGGGTAGAAGCCCGAGTCCAGGTCGAAGTTCTTCTTGGAGAGGTTGACGTAGTGGCGGACGAGCTCGGGCTCGGAGACCTCGGGGAGGCGCGGCTCGGCCGTGCGGCGCATCGCGTCGGGCAGCAGGCCGTCGACGCGCGGGACGTCCAGCTCGGGGCACGTGAACGCGCGCCGGCCGGGCGCTCCCTTCTCGAAGATGGTTTGCGTCATGCGGTCGCCCCCGCCGGGTGGCGCTCGGCGGCGACCGCCGCGCCGAGGACGTCGACGAGCCGGTCGACGTCGGCCTTCGAGCGGCGCTCGGTGAGCGCGACGAGCAGGCCGTCGGGGTGCTCGTCGTACTCGTGCCCGAGCGCGAAGCCGGGGTTGATGCCGGCGTCCTGGCAGCGTGCGATCACGCGGTCGACGGGAGCGGCGAGCTTGACCGCGAACTCGCGCACGACCGGCTGCTCGTGCAGCGCCTCGACGCCGTCGATCGCGGTGAGCGCCTCGCGCGCGTAGTGCGTGCGCTGCAGCAGCAGCTCGCCGAGCTCGACGAGGCCGCGGCGGCCCAGCCAGGTCAGGTAGACGACGCCGGCCAGCGCGTTGAGCGCCTGGGCGGTGCAGATGTTCGAGGTCGCCTTCTCGCGGCGGATGTGCTGCTCGCGCGTCTGCAGCGTCAGGACGAAGCCGCGCTTGCCGTCGACGTCGCGCGTCTCGCCCGCGATGCGGCCCGGCATGCGGCGCAGGTAGGCCTCGGTGGCGGCGAAGAAGCCGAACGACGGGCCGCCGAAGTCCAGGCGGTTGCCGAGCGTCTGGCCCTCCCCCACGGCGACGTCGACGCCGCACTCGCCCGGCGGCTTGAGGATGCCGAGCGGGATCGGGTCGTAGGAGCCGACGACCACCGCCGGCGAGTCCTTGGCCGCCTGCGCCAGGGCAGCCGCGTCCTCGACCGCGCCGAGGAAGTTGGGCTGCTGGAAGATGACCGCGCTCGTGTCCTGGTCGATCGCGCCGGCCCACGCGTCGGCGTCGGTCACGCCGTCGCGCAGGCCGACCTCGACGACCTCGTGGCCGTAGCCGGCGGCCAGCGTGCGCAGCGCGGCGCGCGCGTGCGGGTGCACGCCGCGCGAGACGACGACCCTGCGCTTGCCGTTGGCGAGCTTGGCCAGGTAGGCGGCGGCCGCAACGGCGCTGGGACCCTCGTAGACGCTGGCGTTCGAGACCGGCAGCGCGGTCAGCTCGCTGATCGCGGTCTGGTACTCGAACATGACCTGCAGCCCGCCCTGCGAGATCTCGGGCTGGTAGGGCGTATACGGCGTCAGGAACTCCGAGCGCTCCATGAGCATGTCGACGACCGCGGGGACGTAGTGGTCGTACATGCCGGCGCCCAGGAAGGTGATCTCGTCCTCGGCGCTCGTGTTGCGGGCGGCCAGCGCGCGCAGGTGCTCGTAGACGTCCTGCTCGGCCATGCCCGCTGGCAGGTCGAGCGGGCGCTGCAGGCGCACGGCCTTGGGGACCTGGCGGTCGAACAGCTCCTCCAGCGAGCCAACGCCGATCTCGGCGAGCATGGCCCGCAGGTCGTCGGACGTCGTCGAGGTGTAGGTGGTCACCTAGGACAGGGTCGCGGTGTAGGCGGCGGCATCGAGCAGGTCGCCCTGCTCGCCGTCGTTGGACAGGCGGACCCGCACCAGCCAGCCGCTGCCGTAGGGGTCCTCGTTGATCGCCTCGGGCTTGTCGCCCAGCGCGGTGTTGACCTCGACGATCTCGCCCGACAGCGGCGCGATGACGTCGGAGACGGCCTTGACCGACTCGACCTCCGCGTAGGGCTCGTCCTTGGTGACCGTGCTGCCGACCTCGGGCAGGTCGAAGAAGACGACCTCGCCCAGCGCGTCCTGGGCGAACCAGGTGATGCCGAACGTCGCGGTGTCGCCGTCGATGCGCACCCAGTCGTGCTCGGCGTGGTAGAGCAGGTCGTCGGGGTAGCTGGCGTCAGCCATCGTTCTCCTTGCGGTAGAGCGGCTTGGTGCCCACCACGGCGGGGCGGACCTTGCCGCGCACGTCGATCTCGAGCTCGGTCCCGGCCTGCGCGCGCTCGGCGGGCACGTAGGCCATCCCGATGCCGACCTCCAGGCACGGCGACAGCGTGCCGCTCGTCACCTCGCCGCCGCCGACGACCGGGTTGCCCTGGCGCGCGATGCCGGGCCCGGTGATCGTGAACGGGGCGAGCTTCTCGCGCGGGCCGTTCTCGCGGGTCGCGCGCACGGCCTCCGAGCCGATGAAGCCCGTGTCCTCCTTGCAGCACCAGCCCAGCCCGGCCTCGATCGGGCCGCGCTCCTCCATGAGGTCGTTGCCGTAGAGGTGGAAGCAGACCTCCAGGCGCAGCGTGTCGCGCGCGGCGAGGCCGGCGGGCGTGGCGCCGCGGCGGGTCAGCTCGTCCCACAGCGCCGGCGCGTCGCCGGGCTCGCACAGCAGCTCGACGCCGTCCTCGCCCGTGTAGCCGGTGCCGCAGACGAGCGCCGAGCGGCCGATCAGCATGCGCCGCGCGGTGGTGAAGCGCGCGGGCAGCGGCGCGTCGGCCATCGCCTGGACGATCTCGCGGGCCCGCGGGCCCTGGACGGCGAGCATCGCGTACCGCTCGTGCGCGTCCGTCACCTCGGCGTCGGGAAACTCGCCGGCGTGCGCCTGGAACCAGGCGAGGTCCTTGTCGTGGTTGGCGGCGTTGGTGACCGTCACGAAGCGGTCGGGCGCGATGCGGTAGGTGAAGAGGTCGTCGAGCACGCCGCCGTCGTCGCGGCACAGCACGGCGTACTGGGCGCCGCCGACGGCGACCTTCGAGACGTCGTTGGACAGCAGGCGCTGCAGCAGGTCCTGGGCCTGCGGCCCGCTGGTCTCGATCTCGCCCATGTGCGAGACGTCGAACAGCCCGCAGGCGGTGCGAACGGCCACGTGCTCGTCGCGGATCCCGGCGTATTGCACGGGCATCTCCCACCCCGCAAAGGGCACGAGCTTGGCGCCCGCGTCGACGTGGCGGTCGAACAGGGGCGTGCGCTTGAGGGTCTGCGACGACGAGGCGGCGGCCACCGCGCCGGACACTAGCAACGCGGGGGTCGGCAGCCGCGACCGCGGCCGTGCTGCGCCTAGCTGTCCTGCGTGCGCTTGGTCGGGTAGACCTGGACCAGCAGGTCGTGCAGAAGCTGGTCGCGATCCTCCTCGGAGGACTCGGCCAGCGCGTCGAGGTGCTGCGCCAGATCCTCAGCAGTCATCTGCGGCACGATGTTGCCCCCAGGCTGGTCCATCTCCATGTCCGAGCTTACGGCCGCCGACGTCCGAGTTTGACCGGACATCTGGCTAGTTGCTGCCCCGGAAGTGGGGATGGCGCGACGTCTGCTGGCGAACGCTCAGCGGTCCCGCAGGAACGGCGGGATGTCGATGTCGTCGTCGGAGATCTCCAGCGACGAGCGCTCGCGCTCGCCGACGCGCGGGCTGCGGTCGCGCCGGGTCGCGCGGTCGCGGGTCTCCTCGCGGGCGGTGCGCGGGCGGGCGCGGCCGTGGTCGAAGCCGGTGGCGATGACGGTCACGCGGACCTCGTCGCCGATCTGCTCGTCGATGACCGAGCCGAAGATGATGTTCGCCGTCGCGTCGGCCGCGCTCTGGACGACCTCGGCGGCTTCGTTGATCTCGAAGAGGCCGATGTCCTTGCCGCCGGTGATGTTCAGCAGGATCCCGGTGGCGCCCTCGACGGACTCCTCGAGCAGCGGGCTGGCGATCGCCTGCTTGGCCGCCTCGACGGCGCGGTTCTCGCCGCCGGCCTGGCCGATGCCCATGAGCGCCGAGCCGGCGTCGGTCATGATCGTGCGCACGTCGGCGAAGTCGAGGTTGATGAGGCCGGGGATCGTGATGAGGTCGGTGATGCCCTGCACGCCCTGGCGCAGGACGTTGTCGGCCTCGCGGAAGGCTTCGAGGATCGTCGTGCGGCGCTCGACGATGTTCAGCAGCTTCTCGTTGGGGATGACGATCAGCGTGTCGACGACGTCGCGCAGCCGCGCGATGCCCTCGTCGGCCTGGCGCATGCGCTGCGAGCCCTCGAAGTCGAACGGCTTGGTCACCACGCCGACGGTCAGCGATCCGATCTCGTTCTTGGCGATCTCGGCGATGACCGGCGCCGCGCCGGTGCCGGTGCCGCCGCCCTCGCCGGCGGTGACGAACACCATGTCCGCGCCCTTGAGCGCCTCCTTGATGTCGTCGCGCGACTCGGCGGCTGCGCCGAAGCCGACCTCAGGATTGGCGCCCGCGCCGAGGCCCTTGGTCAGGTCGTGCCCGATGTTGAGCTTGATGTCGGCGTCGCACATCTGCAGCGCCTGGGCATCGGTGTTGGCCGCGATGAACTCGACGCCGCGCAGGCCCGCGTCGACCATGCGGTTGACCGCATTGGTACCGCCGCCGCCGACGCCGACGACCTTGATGACCGCGAGATAGCTTCCGCTGCTTTCCATGGATTCCGACCGAGTCTCGATCTAACGTTGAAGGTTTTGCGCGCCCCGGTCGTGCCTCTGCGCGCATGCACGGTATGCACGGGCATCGAGCGCTGTCAACGCCAAGTCTAGACCAGCAAGGTTCCTTGCAGTTTCCGGAACCCTCAAGTTGTGCAGGAGATTTGTGGCCGAAGCAACCCTCGACCACAAGTTTAGGGTCAGGTCATGGCTTCGCCTGCGGAGTCTGGGGTTGGGCGGGTTGTGCGCCGACCTGCGCCGACGCGTCCGGCTCCTGCGGCTTGGGGGCTTCGAGGCCGCCGGCGGCGGGACGCTCGGGCAGGCGCACGTCGAGGTACGTGGCGCCGGCCGAGGAGCGGTCGGCGAGCACGCGCGCGGCTGCCGTCCACTTCGCCCGCAGGCGATCGGCGCCGCCGAAGTACAGGACCGGACCGTCGTCGAGGGGGGCGGTCAGCCCGCGCGGCCCGGCATAGACGCGCAGCACCTTGGCCCGCAGCGCAGCGGGCGCCGCGGCCAGCAGCGCGATCGCGCTGCGCGCCCGGCGATCGCCGATCGTGTCGCCCGCCGGCGCGGCGCCCACGGCGACGACGGGCAGCCCGCGGGTCGCGCTGCCGCGCAGCAGCGTGCCGTCGGCGGCCACGGCGACGCGTTCGTCGCCGGCGGCCAGCGCGCCGACCGCGACGTGCTCGTGGACGACGACGCGCAGGCGGTGCGGGAAGTCGGCGTGCGCCTCGATCGACCGGACCGCCGGGAACGGCGCGACGGCGGTCTGGAGCTGCCCCGCGCGCACGTGCAGCGTGGTCATGTCGCGGGCGGCCTCCTGCAGCGCCTCGCGCACCCTGGGCGCCTCCGAGCCGCTGACGCCGGTGACGTCGACCTGGCGCACCGCCACCAGGCTCGAGTCGCGCAGCCACAGCCAGCCGGCGCCCAGCAGCACGAGGACCCCGGCGCAGGCGGCCACCGCGCGAGCGGGCGGGCGGCGCGGAAGCGGCGGCGTCGGCAGGGGCATCCGCATCCCGCATTCGACGCCGGCACGCGGATCCCTACCCTGGTGCGCCGATGCAACTGCGCGACCTCACGACGCTGCGCCTCGGCGGCCCCGCCGCCCGCTACCTCGAGGCCGACGACGAGCAGGCCGCCGTCGACGCGGTGCGCGCGGCCGATCGCGCGGGCGAGCCGCTGCTGGTCATGTCCGGCGGCTCCAACGTCGTCGTCGCCGACGACGGCTTCCCCGGCACCGTGCTGAGGATCGCCACCCGCGGCGTCGCGCGCGAGGGCGCGACGCTCGAAGTCGCCGCGGGGGAGCCGTGGGACCCCTTCGTCGCCGACTGCGTTGCGGGCGGGCTTGCCGGCGTGGAGTGCCTGGCGGGCATCCCCGGCTCGGTCGGCGCCACGCCGATCCAGAACGTCGGCGCCTACGGCCAGGAGGTCGCCGAGACGATCGCCGCCGTGCGGGTGCTCGATCGCACGCGCGACGCGATCGAGGAGCTCGCGCCGGCCGCGTGCGGCTTCACCTACCGCTCGAGCGCCTTCAAGCGCGACCCGGGCCGCTGGGTCGTCCTCGCCGTGCGCTTCGCGCTGCAGGCCTCGCAGCTGTCGGCGCCCATCCGCTACGCCGAGCTGGCGCGCAAGCTCGGCGTCGAGCTCGGCGAGCGCGCGCCGCTCGGCGACGTGCGCGCCGCCGTCCTCGCGCTGCGCCGCGCCAAGGGGATGGTCCTCGACCCCGACGACCCCGACACGGTCTCGGCGGGCTCGTTCTTCACCAACCCGGTGCTCGATGCGGACGCCTTCGCCGCGCTGGAGGTCCGCGCGGGCGCCCAGCCCCCGGCCTGGCCACAGGACGACGGGCGGGTCAAGACCTCCGCGGCCTGGCTCATCGAGCGCGCGGGCTTTCACCGCGGCCAGGGCAACCCGGACGGCATCGCGATCTCCTCCAAGCACACGCTCGCGCTGACCAACCGCGGCGCCGGCACGACGGCCGAGCTCGTCGCCTTCGCGCACGAGATCGCCGGCGGCGTCCACGAGACGTTCGGCGTCGAGCTGACGCCCGAGCCGGTCTTCGTCGGGCACGCCTGGTCGCCGGCCTAGCCGCGCGCGACGGCGACGCTCGCCATGAGCGCGTCCTCGAGCAGGCGCAGCAGCGTCTCGCGGTCGACGCCGCTGCCGCGCCACTCGTCCAGCGCGGTCTGGTGGTAGTCCAGGTAGGCGCGCAGCGCGACCCGCGCGGCCGGCGAGGGGTCGTCCGTGCCGAGGTGGTTGCGGGCGATGCCGGTGACGATGATGTCGCGGAAGCGGTTGCGCATCGCGTCGATCTCGGGCTCGGCGGCGGCGTGCGCGTGGCGCATGACGCGCCAGGCGTCCGTCGGCTTGGCGGCGTGCTCGATCGAGTGCAGCGTGTTGGCGAGGAGGCGCTCGGCCAGCGGCAGCTCGGGGCCCACGATGAACCCGCCGGTCAGCTCGTCGCCGGCGCGCTCGAGGGCCGCGAGGAAGACGTCGAGGCGGCCCCGCGGGAAGTAGTGGTAGAGCAGGTTGCGCGTGACGCCCGCGCGCTCGGCGACGTCGTCGAGCGAGAGCCGCGCGAATCCCTGCTCGGCCGCGACGGCCAGCGCGGCCGCGGCGAGCTGCGCGCGGCGCTCGGCCGGCGGCAGGCGGCGGGCGGTCGTCCTGGTGCTGTCGTCGCTCACGGTCGAGGAAGGATTAGACAATATTTACGATCTGTCAACTTGACGAAGTGTAAACAAAGCCGTAGGTTGGAGGAGTCCGTCCCCTCTCTCCGTAGGAGCACTCAACGTTGCGTAAGAAGCTTGCGCTGGCGACCGCCGGCGCACTGATCCTCGTGCTGGGCACCGCCGGCATCGCCCAGGCCGTCAACAGCAAGCAGTCCGCCTCGATCAAGCTCGCCCAGAGCAAGGCCGGTACAGCCGCCAAGCCGAAGTCCGTCGGCGCGCTGACGGTCGACCTGAAGGTCGCCGTCGACCCATCCGACCCGCCGTTCGCGACGCAGTCGACGGTCATCCACTTCGACAAGAACCTCGTGTTCAACACCGCGAAGTTCCCCAGCTGCACCGAGGCGCAGGCGCGCACCGGCGCGGCCGCGTGCACCAAGGCCAAGGTCGGCTCGGGCAAGGCCATCGGCCTGGCGCTCGGCCAGCTGGAGAACCTCGCCATCACGGCCTACAACGGCCCGAGCGGCAAGTCGATCCTGCTGCACGTCGTCGGCAGCCAGCCGCTGAACATCGACACGGTGATCGTCGGCCAGCTCAAGCCCGACACCGGTGCGTTCGGCCGCAAGCTCGTCGTGGCGATCCCGTCGAACCTCCAGCAGCCGCTCGCCGGCGTCTTCGCGACGCTGACCTCCTTCGTGACGAAGGTCGGCGGCACGGCCAAGGGCACGCCCTACGTCGCGCTGAAGGGCTGCTCCGGCGGCAAGCTGCACTTCAAGGGCGACTTCGTCTTCACCGACGGCTCCAAGCAATCGCCGACGTCGACGACCGCCTGCAAGAAGTAGTTCCCACGCTCCGCGCGCCGGCCGCTTGCAGGGGCCGGCGCGCGGGCGTTAGCGTCGCGCCATGAGACGGTACGAAGTGGCAACCGTGCGCTTCCTGCGCGAGCTCGCCATGCCGCGCGCCGACCGCCACGCGGCCAAGGCCGAGCGCAAGGCGGAGGAAGCGATTCGCCGCGAGCGCGACAACCCGGACAGCAACGAGCGGCGCGCGGCGGCGGTTGAGGCCGAGCGCATGCGCAACGCCGGCTACATGGGCCACGGGCCGTAGCGGACGCTAGGCCGTCAACCCCTGCAGGCGCTGACGAGCGGGCTCCAGCAGCCCCTCGAAGCGCAGCGCGTACGCGCCATGGCCCTCGTGGCGCAGCACGCGCGCGCGCCCGTCGACACTGCCGGCGTCGGCCAGCGGCAGGTCGAAGTCCAGGACCTCGTCGAGCGCCAGCGGCCGCGGCGTCGACACGCACATGCCGCCGGGACCGAGGTTCAGCGTCTGCGCGCTGATCGCCGAGCCGCTGCGCCGGCGCAGCATGCAGGGCAGCTCGATCTCGGTCCGTGGCGCGCGGCGGCGGTCGGTCACGCGCGGGACGTTAGCCGCCGCCCCAGCTCGTCGACGTCACCAGCGCCGAGGACCAGGCACAGGTCGCCCTCGCGCAGCAGCGCGCCGAGCGCCTGCTCGGCCGCGTCGAAGTCGGGCAGCCACAGCACGGTTCGCCCGCCGGCCGCGTCGGCGGCCGCCTCGGCCACGAGCAGGCCGCTGACGCCGGGGAAGTCCTCGGCGCGCTCGCGCGCGGGATAGACGTCGAGGACCGCGGCGATGTCCGCGCGCGCGAGGGCGGCGCCGAACTCGCGCGCCAGGCGCTGCGTGCGCGAGTACAGATGCGGCTGGAAGACGGCCACCACGCGCCGCGCGCCCTGGGTGCGCGCCGCGTCGATCGTCGCCGCCACCTCGGTCGGGTGATGGGCGTAGTCGTCGACGACGCGCGCGCCGGCGCGCGTGACGCCGAGCTCCTGGAACCGCCGCCCGGCGCCTGCGAAGTCGGCCAGCGCGGCGACGGCGCCCGCCTCGTCGACCCGGGCCAGCGCGCAGGCCTCGAGCGCCGCGGCCGCGTTGCGGGCGTTGTGGGCGCCCGGGACGCTCAGGCGCACCTCGTGCCCGCGCCAGGCGAAGGTCGAGCCGCCGGCGTCGAGCCGCGGATCGGCATCGAAGGTGACGAGCGGCCGGTCGGGGCGCAGGGCCACTACGTCGGGCCGGTCCCACAGCACCGCCTGCGGTGCGACGGCCAGCCAGGTGCGAAACAGCTCGCGCAGCTCGGCCAGCGAGCCGAAGGTGGCGTGGTGGTCGAGCTCGACGTTGGTCACCACCGCGATGTCGACGTGCAGCGACAGCATCGAGCGGTCCGACTCGTCCGCCTCGACGACGAGCCACTCGCCGGCGCCCCAGTCGGCGTTGAGCCCGGTCGTCGTCAGCGCGCCGCCGATGAGGTACGCGGGCTCGAGGCCGGCGCGCAGCAGCACGTGGGCGACCATCGACGTCGTCGTCGTCTTGCCGTGCGCACCGGCGACGGCGATCGTGCGCTTGAGCAGGCTCAGCTCGGCCAGCAGGTCGGCGCGCGGATGGTCGATCAGGCCGCGCTCGCGCGCGGCTGCGCGCTCGGGGTTGTCGGCAGGGATCGCGGTCGAGTGCACGACCTCGACGCCCTCGCCCGCCGGGACGTTGGCGGCGTCGTGGCCGACGTGGACCTCGACGCCGAGCTGCCCGAGCGCGCGCAGCCCGGGCGAGTCGGCGCGGTCCGACCCCGACACGGCGGCGCCGAGCTGGGTGGCCACGCGCGCGTAGCCGCTCATCCCGGCTCCGCCCAGCCCGATCAGGTGCAGCCGCCGGCCGGCCCACGGTCGCTCGTCCGTCATCGCCGCCCGGACGCTATCTGTTCGTTCACGACGCAACCTTCGCCCTCCTGGCGCGTTGGAACAGGCAGATGCAGCCCGTCTCACGCACGCGCTGGCGCGCCCTGCCCACCGCGATCATCGTCATCTGCGCGCTCGCGCTGGGCGCCGCCACCGCACGTGCGGACCAGCCGTCCGCTCACCCAGCCGCAGCGGCGGCGAGCACCTCGGCCGCGATCCGCTGAGCCGCGTCGGGGCGCGCGAGCGCCGCCGACGCCTCCCCCATGGCGCGAAGCCGCGCCCGATCGCCCAGCAGCGCCCCGACCTCGTCGGCCAGCCGCTGCGGACCGAGCTCCGCGTCGGGCACGAGCACCGCGGCGCCCGCCTGCACCATCCAGCGCGCGTTGGAGCTCTGGTGGTCGGCCGACGCGTGCGGATACGGGACGAGGATCGCCGGGCGCCCGTGCGCGGCGATCTCGAAGATCGAGCCCCCGGCGCGCGCCACGCACAGGTCGCTGGCCAGGATGGCGTCGCCGAAGGGCGTGATGTACTCGCGCAGGTCGTAGTTGGGGGGCGGCTCGGGCCCCAGGCGCTCGCGCAGCGCCGCGTAGTCGCGGGTGCCGCACGCGTGGAGCACGCGGAAGTCCGCGCCGGCGAGCCCGTCGACCGCCGCCTCGTTGATCGTCCGCGCCCCCAGCGATCCCCCGAAGACGAGCACGCACGTCTCGTCCGCGTCCAGGCCGAAGCGCGCGCGGGCCGCGGGCCGGTCGGTCGCCGACGGCGGCACGGCGCGCCCCGTGACCAGGTAGCGATCGCCGTCGCGCCCGGCGATCGGGAAGGCCAGGCAGACGCGCCGCGCCCAGCGCGCCAGCAGGCGGTTGGTCAGGCCCAGGTGGCTGTCGGCCTCGGCGAGGACGAGCGGGACGCGCCGCGCCGCCGCGGCGAGGCCGACCGGCCCCGCGACGTAGCCGCCGGCGCCGAGCACCGCGTCGGGCTCGACGTCGCGCAGGATCGCGCGCGCCGCGCGCGCGGCGAGCGCCGCCCGTCCCGCCGCGCGCACCGCCTTCAGCGGGTTGCTGCGGCTCAGCCCCTCGACCGCGATCGGGCGCAGCTCGTAGCCGGCGGCGGGGACCATCGTGCGCTCGGCGCGCTCGCCGCCAACGAAGACGACGTGCGCGCCCTCAGCCCGCAGCGCGTCGGCCACGGCCAGCGCCGGCACCACGTGCCCCGCTGTCCCGCCTGCGGCGATGACGATCGTCGGCGCCATGGCGGCGTGATCCTGCCACGACCTTCAGATGGGCACTGCCTCCCCCGGCGACGTTGAGCAGCAGGCCCATGCCGGCCAGCAGCACGGTCAGGTTCGTCGCGCCGTAGGAGATGAAGGGCAGCGGGACGCCGGTCAGCGGCGCCAGGCCGAGCACCGCGAACACGTTCAGGCAGGCCTGGCTGAGGATCAGCGAGGTGATGCCGGCGGCCAGCAGCTTGGCGTAGGCGCCCTTGGCCGCCTTCGCCACGCGCAGCCCCGCGTAGGCAACCAGGCCGTAGAGGAAGAGCACGACCATCACGCCCGCCACGCCGAGCTCCTCGCCGATGATCGCCAGGATGAAGTCGGTGTGGGCCTCGGGCAGGTAGAAGATCTTCTGCACCGACTGGCCGATGCCGCGCCCGAACAGCCCGCCCGAGCCCAGCGCGATCTGACCCTGCACGGCCTGGAAGCCCGCGCCGCCCGCGTGGCTCCACGGATCGAGGAACGTCGTCAGGCGCGCGCGCCGGTAGGGCTCGGAGATCGCGTAGACCATCACGAGGAACGCCGCGGCGCCGGCGCCGATCAGCAGGTAGCGGACCGGCAACCCGGCGGCGACGAGCATCGCGGTCAGCGTGAAGGCGATGACCAGCGTGGTGCCGAGGTCGGGCTGGGAGGCGACGAGCAGCACCACCACGCCCGTCACGAGCAGGATCGGCATGACGTTGCGCGGCGAGCGGATGCGCCCGGGCTTGGTCGCCAGGAACTTGGCGGAGTAGAGGACCAGCGCGAGCTTGGCCACCTCGGAGGGCTGGAAGGTCAGCGGCCCCGCGCCCAGCCAGCGGCGCGCGCCGTTGACGGTGACCCCGAGGCCCGGGAGCTTGACGGCGACCAGGCAGGCCAGCGAGAAGGCCAGCAGCGGGCCGGTGATCGCCACGACCGCGTCGAGCCCGCGGCGGACGATGAGCTGCAGCGCGACGAAGCCGGCGGCGCCGTAGGCCACGTAGCGCACGAGGTAGGTCGTGCCGTCGCCCTGCCCCTGCAGCAGCGTCCGCGCGCTCGACGCGCTGTAGACCATGACCGCGCCCAGCGCGAGCAGGCACAGCGTCGCCGTGAGCAGGAGGTTGTACTCGAGGGGTGGCTTCGCCTTGGCGCGGGCGGCGGCGCGCATATCGAAGCTAGGTTCGCCGCGCCGCCACCAACTCCTTGAAGGCGCGTCCGCGCGCCTCGAAGTCCTCGAACTGGTCGAACGACGCGCACGCGGGCGACAGCAGGACGACCTGGCCGCTGCGAGCGGCCGCCGCGGCCGCCGCGACGGCCTGCTCGAGCGTCTCGCAGCGCTCGCCGCCGACGACCGCCGCAAGCCGCTCGGCCTCCTCGCCGATGAGGTACACGCCGGCGCACCGGTCCGCGACCGGCTCGCGCAGCGGCGTGTAGTCCTCGCCCTTGCCCCGGCCACCGAGGATCAGGTGGATCGGCGTCTCGAAGCTCTGCAGCGCGACGAGCGTCGAGGCGACGTTCGTCGCCTTGGAGTCGTTGACGTAGAGCACGCCGTCGATCGTCGCGACGTCCTCGAGGCGGTGCTCGACGCCGGCGAACGTCCGCAGCGCGGCGCGTACCGCCTCGGGCTCGATCCCGCGCGCCAGGCAGATCGCCGCCGCGGCCATCGCGTTGCGGCGGTTGTGCAGCCCGCGCAGCGCGACCTCCTCGACCGCCATGAACGGCTCGTCGGCCCACCACAGCTGGCCGGCGCGGTCCGACAGCTCGGCCTGCGGGCCGTCGCCGAAGCACACGCGCCGCGCGCAGCCGCCGAGGTCCTCGACGCCGAGCCCGAGCGGCGCGACGGCCACGTCGTCGTTGCCCTGGTGGGCGAAGACGCGCAGCTTGGCCTCGGTGTACGCCGCGAGCGTGCCGTGGCGGTCGAGGTGGTCGGGCGCGACGTTCAGCAACACGGCGCCCTCGGGCGCGAACTCCACCGCGTCCTCGAGCTGGAAGGACGAGACCTCGCACACGACGGTGGCCTCGGGCGCAAGCTGGCCGACGAGCGAGCTCAGCGCGGTGCCGACGTTGCCGGCCACCCCCACCGGCCGCCCCGCCTCGCGGTGGATGTGGCCGATCAGCTCGGTCGTCGTCGTCTTGCCGTTGGTGCCGGTGACGGCGATGAACTCGTTGGGGATCAGCCGCCAGGCGAGCTCGACCTCGCCGAGCACCGGCAGCCCGCGCTCGCGCGCGGCGGCGATGACCGGCGCCTGCGCGGGCACGCCGGGCGACTTGACCACGGCGCGCACGTGCTCGAGCGCCGCCGGCGTGTCGTCGCCCTGGCGGCGGTCGACGCCGCGCGCCTGCTCGCCCCGCGCGCGCAGGACCTCGAGCGCCGCAACGCCCGAGCGCGCGAGCCCGACCACGAGCCACGGGCCGGGCGGCAGCGGCGGCCGCCTCATGGTCGCCCCGGGCTGGTGATCGCCAGCCCGGCGTCGGCCGCCGCGCTCAGCTGGCGCGCGTCATAGGACACGAAGAGCCCGACGTCGTCGAGCAGGAGCGCGCTGGCCACGTGGATCGCGCCGAGCGCGCGCAGCGTCGGCGAAGCGAAGCCGCCCGCCAGCATCAGCACGTCGCGGCTGATCGGGACCAGTGCAAAGCCACCCAGCAGCGCCTCGATCTGCCCGAGCGCCGCGCCGAGATCCTCGAGCCTGCCGTCCGCGGCGATGCGACGCATCGCCCGCGGTGCCTCAGCGACGACCAGCTCGCTGCTGACGAGGACCCGACCGTCCGCGATCGAAGCGATGAGCGCCGCGGATTCCGGCTCGGCCGCGATGAGCTTCGTCACCGCGGATGCGTCGAGGTATACCGGCGCCCGATCAGCGGTCGCCACGGATCTCGTCGAGCGCCTCGGAGAGCGTCATCCCGTTCCCGACGAGCTTGATCGGCGTGAAGTCAGGCACCGCGCGCGAGGCCGGTATCACCTTGCCCTCCGCGATCAGGCGATCCAAGGTGCCGCCCCGACTCACCGGACCCAGCTCGGCCACCGGACGGTTTCGGTCCGTAACCACGAGCCGCTCACCGTCGGCCACGCGACGCAAGTACTTGCTCAGGTTCTGGCGCAGCTCGGCCACACCGACGGTCTCGCTCATGTACATGAATGTAGCACTTAGGTCACGGACTGCTGGTACACGGTGAAGCCGATCGCCGCGCACACCGCGGCGACGATCCAGAAGCGCAGGATGATCTTCGTCTCCGACCAGCCGAGGATCTCGAAGTGGTGGTGCACCGGCGCCATGAGGAACACGCGCTTGCGGAAGGTCTGGAAGGAGAAGACCTGGATGAGCACGCTCAGCGCCTCGAGGACGAAGATGCCGCCGAGGACGATCAGGAGCTCCTCGGTCTTCGTCATGATCGCCAGCCCGGCGATCGCGCCGCCGAGCCCGAGCGATCCGGTGTCGCCCATGAAGATCGTCGCCGGGAAGGCGTTGAACCACAAGAAGCCGACGCAGGCGCCGACCAGGCAGCCCGACAGCAGCGAGAGGTCGCGCATGCCGCCGGTGATGAACGTGATGCCGATGTAGCCCAGCAGCACGATCGCGGCGCAGCCGCCCGCGAGCCCGTCGAGGCCGTCGGTGAGGTTGACCGCGCTCGTCGTGCCGGCGACGACGAGGTAGATGAGCAGCGGGTAGAAGACGCCGAGGTCGATCGTCGCGTCGATCGTGCGCAGGCGCAGGGTGTCGCTCATCCCGGCCTTCTGCGTGGCCAGCCACCACAGCCCTAGCGAGATCGCGATGGTCGCGATGAGCTTCGTGCGCGCGCGCAGGCCGAGCGAGCGGCGCTTGATGATCTTCGTGTAGTCGTCGGCGAAGCCCAGCAGCGCGCAGGCCATCGCGGCGCCGTAGACGCCGACCGACCGCCAGTCGTAGTCGCTGAGGATCAGGAAGGGCGCCGAGATCGCCGTGAAGATGATGATCCCGCCCATGGTCGGCGTGCCGGCCTTCTCGTGATGGCCCTCGGGCCCCTCCTCGCGGATGAACTGCCCGAACTCGCGCGCGCGCAGGAAGGTGATGAACCGCGGCGACAGGAAGATGCAGATGAGCAGCGCGGCCGTGCCGGCGATGAGGACTTCGCCCATCAGGCCGCTTCCAGCGCCCCGGCGACGACCTCGAGCCCCACGCCGCGCGAGGCCTTCAGCAGGACCGTGTCCCCCGGCGCCAGCAGGCCCGGCACGGCCTGCGCCGCCGCGTGCGCGTCGGCAAGCGCGACGACCTCGCCGTAGCCGTCGGCCATGTGCGCCGCCCGCGGGCCGACGGCGACCAGCAGATCGACACCGCTCTCGCGCGCGTAGGCGCCGATCTCGGCGTGGAAGCGCGCCTCGTCGGGCCCCAGCTCGAGCATGTCCCCGAGCACGGCGACGCGGCGGCCGTTCGCGGACGCGGCAAGGTCGTCGAGTGCGGCGCGCATCGACATCGGGTTGGCGTTGTAGCAGTCATTGACGACGACGATGTCGCCGGGCAGCTCGATGCGCTGCCCGCGGTAGCTCGACAGCTCGACGTCCAGACGGCCCGTCGGATCGACGCCGAGGGCGCGCGCGGCGGCGAGCGCGGCGAGCGCGTTGCGGCGCATGTGGGCGCTCGTGAACGGAAGCTCGAGGCCCGCCGGAAGCTCGGCGACGTCGCCGCCCGGGCCGAAGGTGATCGTGGTCACGTCGTCGCGGCGATGGGGCTCGAGCAGCGTCTCGCCCGCCGGGATGACGGCGGTCGCGCCGGGGCGCAGGCCCGCGACGAGCTCGGCCTTGGCCGCCGCGATCGCCTCGATCGAGCCCATCAGCTCCAGGTGCACGGGCGCGACCGTCGTGATGACGGCGACGTCGGGGTCGGCGATCGCGGTCAGCTCGGCGATCTGGCCCGGCCCGCGCATCCCCATCTCCAGGACGAGCGCCTCGGTGTCGGCCGGCGCCTGGAGCACGGTCAGCGGCAGCCCGATCTCGGTGTTGAAGTTCTCGCGGTTCGCGACCGTGCGCCGCTGCTGGCGCAGCATCGCGGCGAGGATGTCCTTCGTCGAGGTCTTGCCGACCGAGCCGGTGATCCCGACCACCGGGCAGCTCAACGCTTGCCGCCAGGCGACGGCGAGACGCTGCAGCGCGGCGAGCGGATCGTCGGCGGCGATCAGCGCGCCGGGCACCGCGCAGCGCGCCGCGTCGGCGTGCTCGGGCGCCACGAGCACGCCCCACGCGCCGGCCGCGAGCGCCTGCGGCGCGAAGCGCCCGCCGTCGGCACGCTCGCCGACGAGGCCGACGAAGAGGTCGCCGGGCCCCGCCGCGCGCGAGTCGATCGTCGCGCGCTCGGGGCCGTCGGGCCGCGGGGCGGGCGCGACGAGCCGCCCGCCGGCGGCCTGCGCGACCTGCTCAGGCGACCACTCGCGCACGCAGCGCCTCGCGGGCGACGGCGACGTCGTCGAACGGCACCGTGCGACCGTCCTCGAACTCCTGGTAGCGCTCGTGGCCCTTGCCGGCGACCACGACGACGTCGCCCGGCGCCGCGAGCGCGATCGCGCGCTGGATCGCGGCGCGGCGATCGACGATGCGCTCGGCGTCCGGCGCCCCGCGGGCGACCTCGGCCATGATCGCCTCCGGGTCCTCGTTGCGCGGGTTGTCGGAGGTGATGATCGCCACGTCGGCGTGGTCGGCGGCGGCCGCGCCCATCAGGGGGCGCTTGCCGCGGTCGCGATCGCCGCCGGCGCCGAAGACGACGATCAGCCGCCCGTCGGTCAGCGCGCGCGCGGTGCGCAGGACGGCCTCCAGGGCGTCGGGCTTGTGCGAGTAGTCGACGAAGACCGCGAACGGCTGGCCCTCGTCGACGGGCTCGAAGCGCCCGGGGACGCGCTCGGCGCGCCGCAGGCCGTCGGCGATCGCGCGGTCGTCGACGCCCAGCTCGCGCGCCACGACGACGGCGCCGAGTGCGTTGAGGACGTTGAAGCGGCCGGGCAGCGTGGTGTGCAGGCGCAGGCCGTCGACGGTGAACGACGAGCCGCCGGCGTCGCCCTCGATCTGGACGGCGCGCACCTGCGCGTCGTCGGAGTCCAGGCCGATGCGGATCGCGTGTGGGAAGTCGCGCGCCAGGCGCGCGCCGTAGGGGTCGTCGACGTTGACGACCGCCAGCTCGGGGCCGGCCTCGAACAGCCGCCGCTTGGCGAGGAAGTAGTCCTCCATGTCGGCGTGGAAGTCGAGGTGATCCTGGGTGAGGTTGGTGAAGACGGCGGCCGACCAGTGGATCGCGTCGGCGCGGTGCAGCGACAGCGCGTGGCTGGAGACCTCCATGACGACAGCGTCGTCGCCGGCCCGCAGCATCTCGGCGAACGTGCGCTGCAGGTCGATCGCCTCGGGCGTCGTGCGCGCGACCGCGTGCTGCTCGCCGCCGACGATCGCGGTCACCGTGCCGAGCAGGCCGGTCGAGTGCCCGCCGGCCTGCAGCAGCGCGCGCGTCAGGAACGCCGAGGTCGTCTTGCCGTTCGTGCCGGTGATGCCGACGGTCGTCAGCCGCGCGGTCGGGTCGCCCGCCAGCCGGGCCGCCGCCGGGGCCATCGCGGCGCGCACGTCGTCGACGAGGACCTCGGGGACGGACGTGCCCAGCGGGCGCTGCACGACGAGGGCGACGGCGCCGCGCGCGAGCGCGTCGTCGGCGTAGTCGTGGCCGTCGCGCGTGAAGCCGGGCACGCAGAAGAACAGCGTGCCGGGCGTCACGAGGCGGTTGTCGTAGGCCAGCGCGGTCACCTCGACCGGCGGTGCGTCGCGGCCGATGACCTGTCCGAGCAACATGCGGCAGAGCAGGCTACTGCGGCGGGATCCGCAGGTACGGCAGCGCGAACGACGCGATCTTGCCGAACGCGGGCGCGGCCACCGAGCCACCGTAGATGTCGGTCTGCGGCTCGTCGACCGCGACGGCGATGAGCAGCCGTGGGTGGAGCGCCGGCGCGAAGCCGATGAACGAGGCGACGTACGCGCTCTGGGAGTACTCGTGCGTGAGCGGGTCGATCTTGTTCGCCGTGCCGGTCTTGCCGGCGAGCTTGTAGCCGGGTATCGAGACCTCGCTGGCGGTGCCGCCGGGCGCGAAGACGCCCTCGAGCATCTCGCGCAGGCGCGCGGCGGTGCGCTGGGAGATCACGCGCCGGCCCTTGGGCTCGGGGACGAGCTTGCCGTCGACGCGGCGCACGACGCGCGGCGAGCGCAGGATGCCGCCGTTGGCGATCGCGGCGTAGGCCTGCGCCATCTGCAGCGGGGTGACCGCGAGCCCCTGGCCGATCGGCAGGTTGCCCATCGACGAGCCCGAGTACTGCTTGTAGGTGGGCACGATGCCGCGCTCCTCGCCGGGCAGGTCGACGCCGGTCGGCTTGCCGAAGCCGAAGCGCCGCACCCACGAGTCGAAGCTCCTGCCCCCCATCTCCAGGCCGATCTTGATCGCGCCGACGTTCGAGGACTGCGCCAGGATCTGGGCCGTCGTCAGCGTCACCGGCCCGCGCGGATGCGACTCGCCGATCGTCCGGTCGGCGACCTGGATCTGCGGCGGCAGGTCGAACGGCGTGTCCGGCGTGACGGTGCCGTCCTGCAGCGCGCCCGCGACGGTGATCGACTTGAACGTCGACCCGGGCTCGTAGGTCGAGCCGACGGCGCGGTCCTGCGAGGCGTAGGGCGGCGCCGTCCACGGCTGGTTGGCGTCGACGCGCGGCCAGTTGGCCAGCGCCAGCACCTCGCCGTCGGTCGGGTCCATGACGATCGCCGTGGCCCCCTTGGGGCGGTACTGCTGGCCGACGTCGGCGAGCACGCGCTCGACCTTGTCCTGGATGCGCGCGTCGACCGACAGCTCCAGGCGCGAGCCCGGCTTGGACGGCTTGGTGTCGCGGATCTCGATCGACTGCCCGAGCGCGTCCTTGACCAGGCGGCGCTCGCCGTCCTGGCCCTCGAGCGCCTTCTCGTGGGCGTACTCGATGCCGCTGAGGCCGTTGCCGTCGGTCCCGACCGAGCCGATCAGCTGGCTGGCCAGGAAGTTGCGCGGGTAGGCGCGCCGGTGGCCGGGCGTCAGCTGGATGCCGGGCAGCTCGAGCCTGGCGATCGGCTCGGCCTCGTTGGCCGGGACGGCCCGGGCGAGGTAGACGAAGCCGGTGTCGCGGCGCGCGAGCTTGCGCACGAGCGCGTCCTCGTCGACGCCGAGCAGCGGCGCGAGCTTCGCGGCGGTCTTGATCGGGTCCTTGACGAGGTAGGGCGTGGCGGAGACGTCGTCGGCGGGCTCGGAGACCGCGAGCTCGACGCCGTGGCGATCGACGATCGTGCCGCGCCGCGCCGGCAGCTCGAGCGAGCTGACCTGCTGGCTGGCGGCGGCGCTGGCCAGGCTCGAGCCCTTGATCGTGCCGAGGAAGACGGCGCGGCCCGCCGCGAGCACGAGGAGGACGAGGAACGCGGCGAAGAGCAGGCCGATGCGGCGCTCGAGCAGCGCCACGCGCTACCCCTGTCCCTGCGGGGCGCTTGCGCCTCCCGCGGCGGCGGCCGGGCTGGCTGCCGTCGCCGCGGGCGGCGCTGTGGTGGTGGTGGCCGGCGGCGGCTGCGGTTGCTGGGGCTGCTGCGCGGCGGTCGCGGTCGACGCCGCCTGCGCCGCGGCGGGCTGCTGCTGCGCGACCGGCTGCTGCGGCTGCGTCACGGTCGGCGCTGCCGGGGTCGCCACCGGGGTCGCCGCGGGGATCACCGGGGCCGGCGGCTTGATCGACGCCGCGGCGCGGGCGCCGTCGGCCTCGCGGCCGTCGAGGTAGTGCACGTCGCCCGCGGCCGGAGTCGTCATCCCGAGCTTGGCCGCGACCGCCTGGATGCGCTCGTCGGAGTCGAGGTTGGAGATGTCGCCGCGCAGCGAGGAGTTCTGGCGCTCGAGCGTGTCGGCCGCGGTCACCGCGCGGCTGATGCCGGCGTTGAGCTTGAGCAGCGACACCTGCATGAAGACGATCCCGATCAGGCCGATCGCGACGAGCGCGATCCACGCGCGGCCGCGGACGAGCCGGTCGAGCAGGCGCGCGTCGCCGACGCGCATCGCGGTGGTCCCGAGGCGCAGCGCGAACGGCGGACGCGCGGCGACGGCGCCGCCGGCCAGCGCGGCGCGCGGCGGGCGCGTTGGTCCTGAGATGCGCCGCGGCGCGCGCGGCGCGGAGCTGCGACGCAGCGCGCGCCCGGCATGGCTGGCCGGGCGATGGCGTGGGGCGCCTGTCGTACGTGGCGTCATTCGTGACTGTCCTCCAGCTTCCGTGCAGCGCGCATCCGGGCGGACTTCGCGCGCGGGTTGGCGGCGACCTCGCCGGGCGTCGGGGCCACGGCGCGGCGCGTGATGAGCTCCGCCTCCGGGACGCGACCGCATGCGCACACCGGGAGGTCCGGTGGGCAGATGCAGCCCCGCGCCCTGGCGGCAAGGAAGCGCTTCACGCGGCGATCTTCCAGCGAATGGAACGAAATCCCTGCAAATCGGCCATGTACGCGGAGCAGCTCCCAGGCAGCGGGCAGCGCCGCGTCGAGCTGGCCGAGCTCGTCGTTGACCGCGATGCGGATGGCCTGGAAGACGCGCTTGGCCGGGTGGCCGGCCGCGAAGCGCGCCGGCGTCGGGATCGCGTCGACGACGACCTCGACGAGCTCGTTGGTCGTGTGCAGCGGCGCCTTGGCGCGGGCGCGCACGAGCGCGCGGGCGATCGGCCGCGCGTAGCGCTCCTCGCCGTAGTCGCGCAGCAGCGTCGCCAGCCGGCGCTCGTCCCACTCGTTGACGACGTCGGCCGCAGTCAGCTCGTCGTCGGGGTCCATGCGCATGTCCAGCGGCGCGTCGTAGGCGTAGGAGAAGCCGCGCTCGCGCGTGTCGACCTGCATCGAGGACATCCCGAGGTCGAGATAGACGAGGTCGGCGCGCACGCCCTCGTCGCGCAGCTCCTCGAGCGCGTCGGCGAAGGGGGCGCGGATGAAGCGCGTGCGGCAGGCGACCTCGGCCGCGAGCGCCGCGAAGTGCTCCTCGGCGGCGGGATCGCGATCGATCGCGATCAGCTCGCCGCCGGGGCCCAGGCGCTCGGCGACGAGGCGCGCGTGGCCGCCGCCGCCGAAGGTGCAGTCGATCGCCACCTCCCCCGGCTGGGGGTCGAGGAGGTCGACGAGCTCGGCGGCCAGGACCGGGACGTGGGTGGCGGACATCTCAACCAGCATGGCCGAAGGCGGCGGTGATGTCGGGCAGCTCCTCGGAGAGGGCGGCGTTGTAGTCGGCCCAGGCGGTGCGGTCCCAGACCTCAAGGCAGTCGCCCGCGCCGGTGACGACGACCTCCTTGCGCAGGCTCGCGTGGTCGGCGAGGAAGCCCGGGACCATCACGCGGCCGGCGGCGTCGAGGTCGGTGTCGAAGGAGTTGGCGCTGAAGAAGCGCGTGAGCTTGCGCGACTGGTCGGAGAGCCGGTGCACGCCCTGCAGCGCGGCGTCGGTGTAGGCCTCGAAGCCCGCCGGCGTCCAGACCTGCATGCACGGCTCGATGCCCTTGGCGAGGACCACGCCCTCCGACAGCGAAGCCCGGAACTTGGCCGGGATCGTGAGCCGGTTCTTTGCGTCGAGGCTGTAGTCGAAGGTGCCGCGAAAGGCCATGGTGGCGCGCGTGGGCGGGCGGGTGCGGCTCAGTTGGTCCGGACCGAGGTGGAGGAGTGGGAGGAGCCCCTCCACCCCGGTCCGGTATCGGCACTTCTACCCCACTTTTCCCCACAACGCAACCCTACTTGCACATTTCCTCCCACGGACGGACACCTGAGCGCGGCGGCCGGCGCGAAAACGGCGCCAGAGCAGGCCTTTTGGCGGTGGGAGGAGGTGGGTCGTCCGCGGCGGGCGAACCGCAAGCGCGCGTGCGGATCGCCGTTCTGCAAGCGCTCTTGCCGCTTGCGCGCGGTTCCGTCCGCCGCGTGTGCGTCGCGTGGGACGCGGTGGGAGGTGTCAGATGAAGTAACGCCGGCCCCCGGCGCGCGCCCTACGATGCGGTGCGATGAAGACCACTCGCGCGCTCGTGCTCACCCTGCTGTGCCTGGCTGCCGCCGCGTTCGCGGCGGGCTGCGGCTCGTCGAGCGCCGGCGGCGGCGACGACGATCCCGCCGCGGTCGTCCCGGCGAGTGCGCCGCTCTACGCCGAGGCGACCGTTCGCCCCGAGGGCAAGGTGCGCGCCGACGCCGAGGCCGCGCTGCGCAAGATCCTCAAGACCGACGACCCGGGCGCGAAGATCGCCACGGCGCTGCAGGACGCCTCCAAGGACGAGGGCGACCTCAGCTTCAAGGACGACATCGAGCCGTGGCTGGGCGACAGGATCGGCGTCGCCGTCACCTCGGTGCGCAGCAGTGACGACGCCGACTACGTGCTCGTCATCGCCTCCAAGGACGACGGCAAGGCCGACGACGCCCTGGGCAAGGAGAAGGGCACCGTCAAGCGCTCCTACAAGGACGTCGACTACCGCTACAAGGCCAAGGACAAGACCGCCGCGGCGGTCGTCGACCACCGCGTGGTGATCGGCACCGAGAACGGCCTGAAGTCCGCGATCGACGCCTCCAAGGGCGACTCGCTGGCCGAGGGCAACGGCCTGCGCGACGTGCGCGCGAAGGTCGCGCAGGACCGCATCGCGCTGTTCTACCTGAACTTCCAGGGCCTGTTCCGCACGATCGGGCAGATCGCGGCCGGCGATCCGACGCTCGACGCGCTGCTGCAATCGACCGCGGGCGCGGCTCCCAGAACGCTCGGCGCCGCGCTGCAGGCGCACGCCGATCAGCTGCGCATCGACGCCGTGAGCATCGGTACGCCGAAGTCCGCCACCACCGGCGCCAGCGGCGCGGACGTGCTCGCCGGCCTGCCCGCCGACTCGTGGGTCGGCCTCGGCGTGGCCAATCTCGGCCAGACGCTCGACCGCGTCGTCGAGACGATCGCCGGCGCGGGCGGCCTGACGGGCGTCGGGGTCAACTCGGTGCTGCGCCAGTTCCAGCAGCAGACGGGCCTGGACCTGCGCAAGGACGTGCTGTCGTGGATGGGCGACGCGGGCGTCTTCGTCGAGGGCACGACGCCCGGCGACCTGCGCGGCGCGCTCGTGATCAAGAGCACCGACCCGGCGAAGTCGGTGCGCACTATCGCGGCCGTCGAGCGCATCGCGCGCCGCAGCAGCGGCGTCCACCTGCGCTCGCTCAGCGGCAGCGGCATCGACGACGGCTTCACGATCGACAACACCGGCGGCCCCGACGTGCACGTCGCCCTGGCCGGCGACAAGGTCGTGATCGGCGTCGGCCCCAAGAGCGTCATCGGCGAGGCGGCCGCGCCCGGACAGAAGCTCGAATCGGCGCCCGCGTTCACCGATGCGGCAGCGAAGCTCGGCAACGGCCTGCGCCCGTCGTTCTACCTGGACTTCGAGAAGGTCGTCGGCCTGATCGAGGGCTTCGCCGGCAACGACGCCGCCTTCCAGAAGGCCAAGCCGTATCTGGACACCTTCGGCGCGATCGTCGCCGGCGGCAAGGACGAGGGCGACGGCGTGACGCGCTCGCGCTTCGTCGTGACCCTGCGTTAGAGCAGCGCTGCCGCCAGGCAAGCACCGACGAGCAGCATCACCGCGGGTACCAGCAACAGCGCGACGACGAGCTGGATCTTCGGCGCCGCGCGGGCGGCGCGCTCGCGCAGGCGCTGTGCGCGCTGCGCGCGGGCGTCGGCGGCCAGCGCGCGCAGCGCCGGGGCGAGCGGGGCGCCGTGGCGCTCGGCGCGGCCGATCGCCGCGACGAGCGCGGCCACGCCCTCCAGCGGGCAGCCGCGCCGCAGGCGGGCGAGCGCGTCGGCGCGCGGGACGCCGAGCGCCGCACGCGTCGCCGTCGCGCGCAGCTCCGCGGCCAGCGGACCGCCGCGCCGGCGTCCGACCTCGCCGAGCGCGCGCAACGGCGTCAGGCCGGCGGTGACGGCCACGTGCAGGAGGTCCAGCACGTCGGCGAGCTCGGCGGCCATCGCGGCGCTGCGCCGGCGCGTGCGCCGCGCCAGCCAGAGGTCGGGCGCGAGGAAGGCGACGGCGGGCCCGGCGGCGACGGCGACCGGGCCGAGGCGGCCGGGCAGCACCGTGGCCACCGGGAGCGCGGCGATCGCGGCCGCGACGGCTCCGCCCCACTTGACCGCCATGACCTCGGCCGCCGTCACGCCCGCCGGAACACCGGCCGCGTCGAGGCGCGCGGCGAGGTCGTCGGGCGCGGCCGTCACGCCGAGGCGCCGGCCGAAGCCGGCGAGCACGGCCGTCGCGCGGCCCCGGGCGGCGCGCGGCGAGCGGTCCCGCGCGCCGCGGCGCACGCCCGCGCTGCCCAGCTCGACGATGCCGGCCGCGGCCAGCGCCGCCGCCGCGACCGCGAGCACGAGCGCGCGGCTCACGCCTCCCCCACCCGCGCGATGCGCCGGATCAGCCCGCACGCGACGAGCTGGCAGACGGCCGCCGCGGCCAGCAGCCACGGCGCGAGCGGCGCGCGCAGCAGCGCGCTGACGTAGCCCGGGCGGGCCAGCTCGGCCAGCAGCGCCGCGCCGATCGGCAGCAGCGCGACGAGCCATGCCGTGAAGCGTGCCTGCGCCGTGGCGCTGCGCGCGTCGGCCTCCATCCGCGCCGCCTCCTCCAGCCCGCACGCGATCGCGCGCAGCAGGCCCGCGAGATCGCCGCCCGCATCGCGCTGCAGCAGGATCGCGGCGACGATCGTGTCCCAGGCCGGATCGCGCGCGCGCAGGCGCAGCGCTTCGAGCACGTCGGCGGTCGGCGCGCCGAGCGCCAGCGCGCGCCCGGCTGCCGCGAGCTCGCGACCGGCCGCGCCCGGCACGCCGCCGTCGGCGGCGACGGCCAGCGCACCGCGAACCGCGTGGCCGCCGGCCAGCGCATCGGCCATCGCGCGCGCCGCGTGCGGGGCGCCGCGGGCCAGGTCCGCGCGCCAGCGCTCGCGCCGGGCGCGCACGATCCGCCCGATGCTGGCGGGGCCCGCCGCGGCGCACGCCGCGCCGGCGATCGGGCCCGCCACGAGCCAGCCGCCGGCGAGCAGCGCGCCGGCTCCGACGAGCGCCAGGCGCCGGCGCTCGGGCACGGTCGGGGCCCTGCCCTCGCGGCGCGCTGCCCGCAGCGGCGCCGCCCAGCGCCCGACCGCTCGGGCCAGCGCGGCCTGCTCGACGGCGGCGAGCGCCTCCCAAGCGCCGACCACGGCCAGCGCGCCCGCAAGGCCGGCGAGGGCGACCGCGACGGTCATGCCGCAAGCCGCTCGGCCAGGCGATCGCTGAGCGCCGCGCGCCAGCGCGGGCGCCCGTCGCGCCAGCCGAACAGCTCGCGCGTCGCAGCCCCGGCAGCGACCCGGACCACCTCGGCGACCGCCACGACGCGGCGCGTCCCATCGGCCAGCCGCGCCTGGTGGACGACGAGGTCCAGCGCGTCGGCGACCTGCTCGCGGATCGCCGCGTGCGGCAGCCCGACGCCTGCCATGAGCGCGAGCGTCTCCAGCCGGCGCAGCGCCTCCTCGGGCGAGCCCGCGTGGATCGTCGACAGCGAGCCGTCGTGGCCCGTCGTCATCGCCGCGAGCATGTCGAGCGCCTCGCCGCCGCGGACCTCGCCGACGACGATGCGGTCGGGCCGCATGCGCAGCGCGTTGCGCACGAGCCGGCGGATCGTCACCTCGCCGCGGCCCTCGACATTGGCCGGGCGCGCCTCCAGGCGCACGACGTGCGGCTGCTGCAGGCGCAGCTCGAGGGTGTCCTCGACGGTGACGATCCGCTCGCCGGCCGGCACGAACGACGACAGCGCGTTCAGCGTCGTCGTCTTGCCCGAGCCGGTCCCGCCGCTGACGAGCACGCTCAGCCGCGCGCGGACGGCGCGCGCGAGCAGGTCGCGCAGCGGCGGCTCCCACGTCCCCGCGGCGACGAGGTCGTCGGCGCTCAGCCCGCGCGCGCGAAAGCGCCGGACGGTGAGGATCGGCCCGTCGGGCGCCAGCGGCGGGATGACGACGTTCACGCGCGAGCCGTCGGGCAGCCGCGCGTCGCACAGCGGCTCGGCCTCGTCCACGCGCCGCCCGAGCGGCGCGAGGATGCGCTCGATCACCTCGCGCAGCGCGCCCGTCGAGCCGAAGCGCACCGCGGTCGGCTCCAGCCGCCCGGCCCGCTCGACCCACACCGGCCCGGCGCCGTTGACCATGACCTCGTCGACCGACGGGTCGCGCAGCAGCGGCTCGAGCGGCCCGAGGCCGAACGACCGCTCGGCCACCCGTGCCACGAGCGCCTCGCGGGCGCCCGCGTCCAGCAGCGCCGCCTCGCGCTCGACCAGCGCCCTGATCCGCCCCTCGAGGTCCAGCGGCCCGTCGCGCGCCGCGTCGGCGAGCAGCCGCTCGCGCAGGGCGGCGGCGAGGGCATCGAGGTCGGCGGCGGGCTCCACGTACCGACTAGGCGCGGCCCAGCCGATCTCTCCCCCACGAACGCCGAGAGCCACCGGGCGTCATGCCCGGTGGCTCTCGGACGGTCGCGGCGCGTGCCCCCTGAAGCTAGAGATGCGACCCTGGCGTCGGACCCATCGGCGGCGCCGTGGCGGGCGTCGTGTCGCTGGCCCAGTCCTCGCCCGGGTCGTAGTAGCCGAGCGGCGCAGGGTTGTGGCAGGCGTTGCTGTAGATCGGCTTGCACGGGTTGAACGGGTTCACGCGCGCCAGCCGGTTGGTGTGCGGAGGCACGCCGGTCCCGAACGGGAAGCGGGCGGCCGACGTGTAGGTCTCGAACCAATCGCTCGGGCGCGAGGACTCGAACCAGTTCGGGTAGCCGTCGTGGTCCTGGTCGTCGTTGCCGTCGAGGATGCCGTCGCCGTCGGTGTCGGGGTCGATGAAGCTCGGCTCGGCGAACCTGCGCGCGACGTCGGGGTACGGCGTCTCCTTCGGCCCGTTCGTGCCGTCGTACTGGATCGCCCACCACGTGATCCGCATCGTCGTGTGGGTTTCCTGGATGTTCGTCAGGCCATCGCCGTCGACGTCCTTGTTGCCGTCGCGAGTGACGGTGCCACCGGAGTACGGGTTGCCGTCGCTGTAGTTCAGCGGCTGCGGGCGGCCCGAGTAGTTCCAGGCCTGGTACTCCTCCTTGAGCGTGAGGCCGTCGCCGTCGAAGTCGATGTCGGCGTCGCTGCCGTCGAGCGCGTTCGGGTACGGAGCCTTGCCCGGGTAGGGCACGGCCGCGCCGTTGAGGTCGAGCGCCGACCAGTACTCGTAGCCGTCCGAGATGCCGTCGCTGTCGCTGTCGGCGCGCAGCGGATCGAGGCCGAACTGCTTCTCGAGCGTGTCGGGCAGGCCGTCGCCGTCGTCGTCGGTGTCGTCGCGGTTGGGGATGCCGTCGCGGTCGACGTCGGCGCTGCCCAGCAGGCAGAAGCGCGAGTCGGCGTTCGGGATGCACGCGTCGAGCTGGCGGTACGTGCGGTCCTTGAACGGCGCCGCGATCTCGGCGAGGTACTCGGTGATGTTCGGGACGTCGTCGTGGTCGGCGTCGTCCTGGTCGTCGCGGATGCCGTCGCCGTCGGAGTCGGCCGACAGCCAGTCGAGCGTGTCGACCTTGTCGACCTTGATCGGGTTCTGGTCCGCCGAGTCCAGGCAGTAGAACGGCACCTGGTTGATGCCCGCGCAGAGCGGCTCGTCCTGCTTGCTCTGCTTGGTCGCCAGCTTGACGTAGGTCTGCGTGAAGAGGCCGAAGTCGTAGTAGTTGGTGTCGTCGGCGGCCTGGGACTCCGTGATGCGCGCGTCGTCCTTGGAGCCGCCCTCGTCCATGTTCGGGATGCCGTCGCCGTCGGCGTCGCGCTCGAAGTCGCTGAGGAAGCCGTTGTGGTCGCGGTCCATGTAGGCCATGTTCGCCGGCGGGGCGCCGCGGCCGGCCGAGGCCGGGTTGCCGCCGCTGTAGCTGAGGGGAAGCTTGTTGGCGCCGAACGTCGCCCAGGCGGTGTACTCCTGGATGTCGGTCAGCCCGTCGCCGTCGTGGTCGATGTCGGCGTCCTTGCCGTCCAGCGGGTTGGGGTAGGGCTTGGCGAACGGGGCGGGCTTGGCGCTGCCGTTGCGATCGAGGGCCGAGTAGTACTCCCAGCCGTCGGACTCGCCGTCGCCGTCGGTGTCGCGCACGCAGGGGTTCGTGCCGAGCGTCGCCTCGAGCGTGTCGGGGATGAGGTCGTTGTCGTCGTCCTTGTCGACGTTGTTCTTGACCTTGTCGCCGTCGCAGTCGTCGGCGGTGCCGCCGCCGATGGCGTCGGGACCGATCAGGGGCGACTTCTTCTTGGTCGTGAACGACTTCGCGAACTTCTTGGACAGCACGCGGACGCGGAAGCGCGTGAAGGTGCGCTTGCCCTTCTTCTTGAGCAGGAACGGCAGCAGCTTGGCGGGGACGGTGACGCCGATCTTCGTCGTGGTGGCGTCGGGCGCCTTGACGAACACCGCGCGGCCGCCGTCGCGCTTGAAGACCACCGTGTTCTTGTTCTTGCCCTTGCGGAAGTTCTTGCCGGTGATCGTCATCACGTCGCCGACGCCGAGCTTCATCGGCGAGACGCTCTTGACCACCGGGTAGGTGCCGCCCTTGGACGACTTCGCGTTCGCGCAGGCAGGCAGGACCGCCAGGAGCGCGCACGCGAGCAGGACCAGACGAGGAACGGGAAGTCTCATACTGGTCGGGCTATCGGCCCGTTCAGCGGTGCCTTGACCGCCTCGGGGGGCCACTAGACGGGTGAACGATGACCGGATCCGGCCTCTTCGACGTCCTCCCACGCACCGCGGCGCGCGGCGGCGACGGCCGCCTGACCGTCGGCGGGTGCGCGCTGGCCGACGTCGCCGCCGAGTTCGGCACGCCGGCGCTCGTGTTCGACGAGCAGGGGCTGCGCGACACGGCGCGCGAGTACGTCGCCGCCTTCCGTGACCGCCACGCCGACAGCGAGGTGCATTTCGCCTCGAAGGCGCTGCCCTGCGCGCCCGTCCTGCGCGTCCTCGCCGAGGAGGGGCTCGGCTGCGACGTCGCGTCGGCGGGCGAGCTCGCGATCGCGCTGTCCGCGGGCTTCGATCCGGCGCGAATCCTGGTGCACGGCAACGCCAAGAGCGACCGCGACATCGGCGACGCGCTCGCTGCCGGCGTCGGGCTGATCGTCATCGACAACGCAGACGACGTCGACCGCCTCGTGCGGCTCGGGGCCAGCGGCCAGCGGGTCCTGATCCGCGTCAACCCCGCCGTGCCCGGGCAGACACACGCCGCCGTCGACACCGGCAGCGCCGAGGCGAAGTTCGGCGTGGCGCTGCACGACGCGCCCGCGCTCATCGACCGGGTCGCCCGTCGTCATGCCGGCAACGGGCGCGTACTGCTACTCGATGCTCAACAACTACAACGGCGCCCGCCGCCCACCGGTCGTGCTCGTCGGCGGCGGCGAGGCGCGCCTCGCGGTCCGGCGCGAGCGCGTGAGCGACCTGCTGGCGCGCGACGTCCTCTAGGGCCGCGCGAGCAGGCGCACCTCGCGCGCGCCCGCCGCGGCGGCGGTGAGCGCCACGGCCTGGCGGACGGTCACGCGCAGCGTGGCGACCACCCGTGGCAGCGCGTCCTGGGCGTCGGGCGCCTGCGCCGGGCGGGTGGCCAGCACCTCGGCGCCGCCGAGCACGAGGCGGGTGGCGCCGGCGCGCCCGTCGTCGGTGACGAGCACGTCGACGCGCGTGCCGGGCGCCGCGGCGCCGACGGCGACGAGGTCGAGCGCGCGCTCGCCGCGCCGCAGCGCCGGGCCGGCCGGCCGCGCCTGCGATCCGGGCACGCGCAGCAGCGCGGGGCCGAGGTCTGCGCCCGCCGCGATCGGCACGCCGGCGCGCCGCCCGACGGCCTCGGCCGGGTCGTGGAACGCGCTGGCCGGCGCGTAGCGCTCGGGGACCAGGCGCAGCGCCAGCGCGCCGCGCTTGATTCGATCGCCGGCGCGCAGCGGCGAGCGCACGACGACGACCGGGACGGTCGGCCCGAGCTGGCGACGCAGCGCCGCCTCGCGGCCCGCGACGTCCGAGGCGGCCAGCACGCCCAGCAGCAGCGCCAGGCCCAGCAGCGCGGCGGCGCGCCGGCGGCGGGTCATCGACCGTTCGCGCCTCCCCGCCAGGCCGGCAGCTCGAGCGCCAGGCGCGCGCCGCGCGACGACGGCGCCGCGACCAGCCTGCCGCCGTGGCGGTCGGCGATGTCGGCGGCGATCGCCAGCCCGCGCCCGCGCCGGCCGCGGCCCGCGCGCGGGCGGCGCGTGAGGTCGCCCACCGGCGCCGGCAGGCCCGGGCCCTCGTCGGCGACCTCGATGCGCACGCGGTCGCCCTGCGAGCGCGCCAGCAGCTCGACGCGCCCGGCGCCGTGCTCCAGCGCGTTCGCGACGAGGTTGCCGACGGCCTGCGCGAGCCGCACGCGATCGCCGCGCACGAGCGCGCCGGACGCCGGCTCGACGAGCTCCAGCCGGCAGTTGAAGACCGACGCGACGACGCGCCACGTCGCCGCCTGGTAGGCGAGCAGGTCCCCGACGTCGACCGGCTCGTCGCGATCGGCCGCGCGGCGCCCGCGGCGCGCGGCGGCGAGATCGTCGAGCGCGAGCGCCGCGCGCTTGAGCTCGAGCTCGATCGCGGCCAGCCGCGGCGGCGGCGCCTCGCCGTGGCGCGCACCGGCGAACAGCGCGAGGTGCGCGGCGGTGAGCGGGCCGCGCAGCTCGTGGCAGGCCCGTGCCACCAGCTCGCGCCGGCGGCGCAGCTCGAAGCCGTAGAAGCCGGCCAGCCCGAGACCGGCGAGCGCGAGCAGCCAGGCGATCGCCAGCGTCGGGTGCGCCACCGCCAGCAGCGGCGGCGCGACCGCCGCCGCCGGCGCCAGCTCGACGACGCCGACCGCGGCCGGCGGCCCGTCGACGAGCCGGTAGCCGACGCCCCACACGTTGACGATGAAGCGATCGCCGCAGCGCGCCAGCTTGTGGCGCAGGCGGCAGGCGTGCGAGTCGAGCGTGCGCGTGGTGCCGCGCGCGCGGAACCCCCAGATCGTGCGCAGCAACTCGTCCTTGGTGAACACCCGCGTCGGATCGGAGGCCAGCGCGCGCAGGAGCGCGAACTCCTTCTGCGACAGGTCGACGGGCTCGCCGCGCAGGCGCACGACGCGGGCGGCCGAGTCGACCTCGAGGTTGCCGACGCGCAGGCGCGCGGGCCGCCGGCGCAGCTCGGCGCGGCGCAGCAGCGCGGCGACGCGCGCCCGCAGCTCGGGGTAGCTGTAGGGCTTGCACAGGTAGTCGTCACAGCCGCGCTCGAAGCCGCGCAGGCGATCGAGCTCGTCCACGCGCCCGCTGAGGACGAGCACGGGCACGGCCGGGTCGATGCGGCTGGCCACGCCGTCGGAGGCGCGGGCCTGGCGCACGATGTCGAGGCCCGAGCCGTCGGGCAGGCCGAGGTCGACGACGGCGACGTCGGGGAACTTCGTCTCCAGGAGGCGCAGGCCGTCGCGCACGTTCTCGGCGACGAGCAGCTCGTAGCCGTCGGCCGTGAGGTTGTCGGCCAGGAACGTGCGCGTCGGCTCGTCGTCCTCGACGACGAGGATGGTGGGGGCGGGATCGGCGAGGCTCATGGCCCCTGTAGGTCGCGGCGCCGAGAATCCGCCCCCACCACCGCGTCAGTAGAGGTCCGGGACGAACTTGCTGCAGAAGAACGGCTCCAGATGGATCGGCTTCCCGCCCGGCTTGGCGTGCGTCGCGAGGCACACCCGATACTTGAACGGGTGGCCGTTGCGTCCTCTGACGTGCCACCTGCGGCAGCCGTTGAACTTCAGCGAGCCCCAGTAGTTGACCGCGATGATCTTGCGGTCGCCGCGCTGCACGGCGACCGCTTCGCCGTCGAACCCCTCGTCGCAGACGTCGAAGGTGTTGCCGGACCGCTTGAAGGAGGCGCAGCCGCGGTCCTCGGGCGTGCAGACGCGGCTGTCGGCCGACGCTGAGCCAACGTGGACGAGGAGGGCGGCGGCGCCCGCGATCGCGACGACGAGCAGCGCACCGACCGCGGATCGCTTGAGTGACCTTGGCGATGTGGTTGTGTGCATGCAAGGCGAGAGGGACCTCCGCGCGCCCGCATTCCACGGGTGGTCACGAGCCTGACTCTCGCGGCTGGCTAGATTGCCGGCCGTGGACCTCAGCGCCCCCGAGATACGCGTCCTTGGCTGCCTGCTCGAGAAGCAGCGCACGACGCCCGAGGCGTATCCGCTCAGCCTCAACGCCCTGCGGCTGGCCTGCAACCAGTCAACGAATCGCGATCCGGTCGTGCAGTACGACGAGGCGACGATCCGCGACGCCCTGCACCGCCTCTCGCGGCGCCGCTGGGCGCGGCTGGCCAGCGGGCCCGGCAGCCGCGCGCCCAAGTACCGCCACCTGCTCGACGAGGCGCTCGCGCTCCCCGACGACGAGCTCGCGGTGCTGTGCGTGCTCATGCTGCGCGGACCGCAGACGCCCGGCGAGCTCAAGCAGCGCACCGAGCGCCTGCACCCGCTGGCCGACCTGACCGCCGTCCACGGCACGCTGACGCGGCTGATCGATCGCGAGCTGGCGGCCCGCCTGGAGCGCCGCCCGGGGCAGAAGGAGGAGCGCTACACCCACCTGCTCGGCGAGGACGCGACCGAGCCCGTGGCCACCGGGCCGGCGCCGCCGCCCCCGAGCGAGGCGCCGCCACCGACCCCCCTCCCCGCCGCGCCCCCCGAGCCCGATCCGCGCGTCGCCCGCCTCGAGGAGGAGGTGGCCGCGCTGCGCCGCGATCTCGCCGAGCTGCGCGCCGGTCTCGACGCGCTTCGCACCGAGCTCGGCGCCTGACGCTCAGGTGTCCTGAGCGGTCATCGCGCGGACCGATCGGGTGCAACATCGCATTCAGGGGATCCGCCCGGGAAGGGATCGCCCTTAGGATGCCGACGACCCCACGGACCACGTCCCCGGCGGGGTTCTCAAGGGCAATGGACACCACCCGCCGCGGCAACTACGACTCAGGCGAGGACTTCGTCCTCGAGTACGGCGAGCTGCGCTTCACCTTCAACGAGCGCGACTTCGCGGAGCGCTGCGAGCAGGCCGCGATCAAGCTCGGCTTCGTCTCCGGCCGCCTCGACGAGCCCGAGCTGGAGGACCTCGTCAACCTCGCCGTCAACGGGGAGATCCACGAGCCCGCCTCGGCCCTCGGCGAGCACGTCAACGACTGCTGGCCCGAGCTCGTCGGCCCGAGCGACCGCTCCCTCGTCCACTGGCTGCGGCGCCTCGTGTTCCGCTCGGCCTGGCTGGACCAGCGCGTCAAGGAAGGCGAGCTCGACGTCCAGTTCGACGCCGTCGCGCAGACCTTCCGCTACATCCAGCCCGACCGCGACGGCGAGCCGGTCGAGCTGGCGCCCGAGCCGTCCTGGGGCCGGGTCGCCTACCAGCCGCGCTAGTCGGCCTCCGCCCGCGCCGCGGCGATGGCGTCGGCGCCCGCGTCGCCGACGAGCAGCTCGGGTCGCAGCGTCCCGCTCGCCGTCAGGTCCAGGGCGGGGAAGTTGCGGGCGGCGGTGCGCGTCGCGTCGAGGCCGATGACCGTCGTCTCGCCGCCGAGCGGCCGGGTGGCGGTGGCGATGATGGTCAGCGAGCCGCCGTCGACGATCGCGCGGGCCGCGGCGAGCGCGCGGCGCGCCGTGCCGGGCGCGATGCCGTCGAGGGTGTCGACGAGCACGACCGCGTGGCCGCCGCGCGCGGCGATCCGCTGCGCGGTCTCGACCGCGCGCTCGAGAGCCTGCGCCTGGGCGTCGCCGCCCGCGGCGAGGGTGAGCGCGGCGGCGGGCTCGACCGGGCCGGCCTTCCACTCGGCGACCTCCTCGGGGCGCACCCCGACGAGCACGAGGCTCAGCTCGAGCCCCTCTACCGCGGCCAGCGCGGCGGACAGGCGCCGCAGCGTCTCGGTCTTGCCGGCGAGCGGGCCGCCGGTGATGACGACGCGCGAGCCGCGCCCGATCGGGGTCAGCCACTCGATCGCCTTCAGCGTCGGGTCGTCGGAGCCGAGCTCCAGGCGCAGCGACGGGAAGGCGCACGGGAGATCGTCGTAGGGCGTGCCCTCGGCGACCTCCTCGGCCGGCGCGCCGTTGATCGTGTCCACGCGCACGAGCGACGGGTAGCGCTCCGAGCGCCGCGGCTTGCGGACGGGGCCCGAGACGCGATCGCCCGAGACCAGCTCGCAGCGGCGCACCTGGGCGGCGGAGATGTAGACGTCGTCGTCGGAGGGCTCCGGCGGGGCGAGCCGCACGAAGCCCGAGCCGTTGCCGAGCAGCTCGACGACGCCCTCGACGATCTCGTCGCGGCGCTCGGACGGGCCCTCGTCGTCTCCGTTGTCGCGGTCGGCGTCACGGCCGCGGCCACGGCCGCCACGCGTGCCGCGCCGCCGGCGCGGGCGCGCCTCGGGCTCCTCGGCGGCCTCGTCGACGATCTCGGTCGCCACGCCGCCGTCGTCGTCCTCGTCGGCGTCGCCGCCGCCGTCGCCGCCCTCGCGCTCGAGGATGCGGTCGATCAGGTCGTCCTTGCGCAGACGGCGGAAGCCGTCGATGCCGAGCTCCGATGCGATCGCATGCAGATCGGCGAGCGGGCTCGCCTCGAGGGCGTCGCGATGCAGCACGGTCATGGGTCCTCCCTTGGGTGAGTCGGAAACGGTGTCGGTGGGCAACCCGGCCGCGTTGATGTCAGCGACCGGCGACCCCTGTTAGCGCCAGCAGGCTACCGATCCGTTCGGATCCACTTCAGCTCCTCGTCGTGCGCGTCGAACGCGGGGACCTCCGCGCGCCCGTCGAGCACTGCCGCGACCGCGAGCGCGTCGCGCACCGCGGCGACGTCGTGCACGCGCAGGATCGCCGCGCCCGCGCGGACCGCCCACAGGGCCGCAGCGATCGTGCCGGCCAGGCGCTCGGCGGGCGGGCGACCGGTGATGGCGCCGACGAAGTACTTGCGCGAGATCGCCAGCAGCAGCGGGCGCCCGAGCGCGCGCAGGCGATCGAGGGCCCGCAGGACCTCGACGGTCTGCACGGGCGTCTTGGCGAAGTCGGGCCCGGGGTCGAGGACGATCTGCTCGGCGGCGACGCCGCGCTCGCGCGCGAGCTGCATCCGGTCGCGCAGGAAGGCCTCGACGTCGCCCGCGACGTCGCCCCCGTAGTCGGGGAACGCCTCCTGCTTGGGCTCCGCGCGCGTGTGCATGAGCACGAGCCCCGCGCCGGTCTGCGCCGCCAGGTCGGCCAGGGCGGGATCGGCGAGGCCGCTGACGTCGTTGAGCATCACGGCGCCGGCGTCGAGCGCCGCGCGCGCGACCGCGGGCTTCCACGTGTCGACCGAGACCGCGACGCCCGCGCCGGCCAGGCGCTCGACGAGCGGCACCACGCGCGCGGCCTCCTCCTCGGGTGACGTCGCGGCGGTGTAGGTGACGCCCGACTCGCCGCCCACGTCGACGAGGTCGGCGCCCTCCTCGACCAGCTCCAGCGCCTGGCGCACCTGGGCGTCCAGCGTCTCGAGGCGCACGGCGTCGGCGAACGAGTCGGGCCCGGCGTTGACGATGCCCATGATCAGCGGGCGCCCGGGCTCCATCGCGAGAGTGCGCTCGCGCAGGCGCAGCTCCATCAGGCCCACGGGGTCCCCCCTCGCAGCGCTGCGCGCCTCATGAAGGTGCGGGCGGGGGGAGGGTGTAGTGCAGGAAGAGGTGGTCGTCGGCGCGATGGATGTCGCGCAGCGCCATGCCGGCGGGCGGATCGAGGGCGGGGCCGCGCAGCGTCGTCGGCGCGTCGCCGGCCACCAGCAGCGGCGCGACGGTCAGCAGCAGGTCGTCGACGCAGTCGGCGACCACGAGCTCGCGCAGGAGCGTCGGGCCGCCCTCGCAGAGGATCGCGCGCGCGCCGCGCTCGCTCCACAGGTGCTCGAGGATCGCCGGCATGGTCAGCCCGCCGGGCTCGAAGCGGTGCGCGGCCACCCACGCGCCCTGACTGGGCACCTCGCCCTCGGCCTCGGTATAGACCTGCACGCGCGCGGTGGGCTCGGCCAGCAGCGGGATGTCGGCCGGCAGGTCCAGCCGCCGCGACACCGTCGCGACCACCGGCTCGGGCTCGAGCCCGGCCCCGACGCGCTGGGCGCGCTGGTCGTCGTCGAGCAGGTTCGCGTAGCGCTCGGCGCGCAGCGTCCCGGTGCCGACGATGATCGCGTCGACCGCCGCGCGCAGCTCGCGCAGGAGCGCGCGATCGGCGGGGTGGCCGAGGCCGACCGAGCGCCCCTGCACCGCCGTGCGCCCGTCGGCCGAGGCGATCATCGACGCGACGACGCGTGGGCGCGTCGCGGCCGACTCGCGCAGGCCGAGCCCGCGCACCACCTTGCGCGCCGACCAGCCCGTGCTGGTGTCGGTGAGCGGCCTGAGCCCGGCGTCGGTCACGCGGGCATCATGCCGCGTCAGCGGTCGCGGTGGCCGCGCGGCGGGCACGGCCCGCGGCGCGAGTGCCTGTCGCGATCGCCGTGGTGCCAGCCGCCGCCGGCCGGCACCGCCGGCACCGTCGGCGCGGGCGCCGGGCTCGCCGCCGGCGTCGTGACGGCCGGCTTCGCTGCAGGCGCGGCCACCGGGCTCGCCACGGCCGGGGTCGCCGGCGCCGTGGCATCCGCGGTCATGGCCGACGTCGAGGGCGACTCGTCGGCCGGAGCGTCGGCGCTCACCGGCACCGGCGTGGTGGGGGCCGGCGGCGACGGCGCCGCGGGTGCGGGCCGCGGCTTGCGGGTGCGCTTCGGGCGCGCCGCGGGGCGGTGCGGGCGTGTCGGCGCGCGATGGCGCGGCGGGCCGCTCGGCGCGCGCGCCGGGACGCGGCGCACCGCGGCAACCGGCACGAACGACACGCTGCGAGCGTGGTGCGCGCGCGCCTCGTGGTGAGCACGGCGCGGCGAGCGCCGCGCAGCCGGCCGGCGCGCGTGCGCCGCCGGCACGCCGGCGACCTGCAGGCTGCGCGCGCCGTCGGAGAGTCGCGCGCCGCCGCGAACGGGATCCTGCTGGCGCAGCGCGCCCGCGCCGGCGAGCAGCAGCGCCGCGAACGCAGCGGTCAGCAAGAGGCACCCGAGCAGCGCCGCGGTCAGGCTCGGCCTCGGCGTGGCCCGTGCCCCCGCCGCGCGCCGACGGGCACGGCGCGGCGGCGGAGGCACGGCGGCGACCGGCACCGAGGCCCCCGGCGCCTCGGCTCCCACTTCGGCCAGGGTCGCTCCCCGCAGCCACGAGGGCGGGGCTGCGGACGACCAGGCCGCGTAGGTCGCGGCCGCCTCGAGCATCGCCCGCCGGGTGCGCGGGCAGGTCGGGCAGCGCAGCACGTGGGGATCGGCCCACGCCGCATCGGCCGCATCGAGCTCACCGTCGGCCGCCGCGGCGAGCAGCGGCACGACGTCCTCGCAGTCGGGCGAGCGCACGGCCGCGGCGGCGAGCGCGGTCCCGTGCAGCTCGTCGTGCAGGCGCAGGCGCGCCCGCGCGAGCAGCGCGGGGACCGCCTCGACGCCGACGCCGAGCACGGTGGCGATCTGCGGATACGACAACCCGCCGAGCGCCGACAGCGCGAGCGCGGCGCGCTGCTGCGGGCGCAGGCGCCCGGTGACCGCGGACAGGCCTCCCCCGCGCGGCCCGGCGGCGCGGCCGGCGGCGCGCAGCTCGAAGCTCGTCTGCCGGGCCGCGCGCAGCAGCGCCACGTCGAAGTCGGTGTCGGGCTCGGCCTCCGAGAGGGCGAGCAGGAACGCGTCCTGCGCCGCGTCGGCGGCCGGGTCGGCGTCGCCGAGCAGACGGTGGCAGAAGGCGTACGCCCGCGGGCCGTGGGCGTCCCAGAGGACTGCGGCGGCCGCGGGATCGCCCGCCGCCGCGGCACGTACCTGCCTGTCCTCGTCCCCCGGCGCGCGCACGCGGCGGCATCCTACGCGGCGCGCCGGGCGGTATGTTCGGCGCGACGAACGGTAGCCCGCACGCTGCGAGCTTTTCGTCGCCGCGCCGCGGGACGTGGCGCGCCGTCGTTACTTGCGGATCGTGATCCGGCGAGTGACGGCCACGACGTTGCCCGCCTTGTCGCTCGCGCTCACGCGCACGGTCATGTGGCCCGAGTGCCCGTAGCGGTGCGCGGCCTTCAGGCCGGCGACGGTGCCCGTCCCATCCCCGAAGGAGATGCGCACCAGGCTCAGGCCCGATGCCTTCGCGCCGGTACCGCTGGCGTCGGTGGCCCTGACCGCGATCTTCAGCAGCTTGCCGCGCTTGCGCGAGCCCGAGAGCTTGAAGGTGACCTTCGGCGGCGTCGCGTCGACGCGCAGGTTGCGCGACGGCGTCGCCGTCGCCTGGCCCCGGCGGTCGATGGCGACCACGCGCCAGCGGTGGATGCCGTCCTTGACCCGGTTGGGCAGCGTGATCCCTGTCGAGGTCGTCTGCGCGACGGGGACGCCGTCGATCTGGACCTGGTAGGTGAGCGGGCCCCACAGCTCGAACGCCGTGCCCCACTTCAGCGGCGGCCGCGCGAACTTGCGCCACTTGGTCGTCGTGTTGGCGCGGAACGTGCCCGGCGCGCGATCGAAGCTCCCGGCGACGATCTTGCGCGCGTCGCCGTCACCCTGGACGAAGGCCACGACGATGTCGCCGGCACGGTCGGCGGAGGCGAGCAGCCCCAGCGCGGCGTCGGTCGGCCCGAGCGCCGGGTTCGACAGCGGCGCGTCGGGCCCGGGCGGGGTCACGACGCGCGAGGCCGGGACGTAGTCGTAGGGACGCGCGTGGACCGAGCGCCCGCCCGACGGGTCGCCCGCCTGATAGGCGACGAGCCCGTCGCCGCTCTCGGCCACGGCTGGCGCGGACGCGGGCACCACGGCGAAGCCGCTGCTCAGGCCCACCGCGGGGTTGAAGACGTCGTCCTTGAGCACGGCGCCGTAGGCGGTGAACGAGCCCAGGCCGCCGAGGCCGGCGTAGCCCACGCCGCGCCCGTTGATCGCCACCCGCGGCGCATCGGTGCCCTCGTTGGGCTCGAGCGTCACCGGCGGGTCGAACTGCGAGCCGACGAGGCGCCGGGCGACCGGGATCGAGCCCTGGCGGAAGACGACCCACGCGAAGCTCGAGTCGTCCTCGCTGGAGATGTCGGGGTCGTCGGCGTTGTCGCCGAGGTCCTGCGGTGCGGTCGACAGGCGCAGCTCGAAGAGGCGGCGCGCGTAGACGTGGTTGGCCTCGCCCCACACCACGGTGGCGATGCCGTCGGCGGCGACCGCCACCTTCGAGCGCCCGTTGTCCATGCCGGCGGTGTTGACCGGGTTGATGTCCAGCGGCCCCGGCAGGCCGTTGAACGTCGTCGCGTTGCGCTCCAGCCGCGCCGCGTTGACGTCGCCGTTGGTCGTCCAGGTCAGGTAGGCCACGCCGTTGATCGACATGTCCAGATCGGGGTTCACGCCCGTCGTGGCGATCTGCTGGACGGCCGCGTAGCCGGGCGCCCCGGCTGGTCGCACGACGCTGAACACGCCGCCGCCGCTGACGAAGGCCACGACGAGCCGCCCGCCGTCCGACGCCGCCACGACCGGCTGCGACCCGGCGCCGCCGAGCCCCGCGTCGACCTGCTCGGGCGCTCCGAAGGCGCCACCGACCAGGCGCGAGACGAAGACGTGGTCCACGCCCCCGACCTTCTTGACGTAGGCCAGCGCGCCCGTGCCGTCGCGAGCGACGTCGAGATCGCCGAGCGACTGGACGTCCGCGCTCGGACCGTCGATCGGCTCACCGGCGAAGAACCTGCCGGCCGCGGCGCCCGCGCAGGCGGGCAGCGCGAGCGGCGCGAGGACGGCGAGTAGGGCGATGCGGCGGCGCATGGGGACGGACGAGGCTCCTTGGACTGGCTGGACCGGTCGTCGGGATGCAACCGGCGAGACCCGGGAAAGTTACGGACCCGTGACGATGCCTTCGGCAGTGGCCTCGTCGAGGAAGGCCCGGGCCTCGGCCTGCGCGCGCTCGGCGTCCCACCCGAGCTCGCCCCCCATTGCGACCGCCACCCGGCGCACCGTCTCGCCCGCCGGGTCGGCCACGGAGCGTGCCGCGAGCAGCCCGACGCGGGTGCGCCGCAGCAGCGCGTCGCCGACGCTCGTGGCCTGCTCGCGCCGCGCCGCGTGGACCGCCTCGGCCAGCAGATCGGGCGGGCCGCCGGCGACGATCGGCTGCGCCAGCTCGCCGCGCTGCGCGGCGATCGCGAGCACCTCGCGCGCGGCGTGGCCGTAGCGGCCGGCGAGGTGCTCGTAGGCCGCGTGGGGCACGCCCTCGACGCGTGGCAGCTCGGTGGCGCCGACCGCCTGGCCGAGCGGGATCTCCTGGGTGCGGCACGGGGCGGTGCGCGCCTCGCGCTCGACGAGGCGGTCGACGGCCATCTTCGCCATCCGCCGCCACGTGGTCAGCTTGCCCCCGGTGATCGTGATCATGCCGCTCGAGGTCTCGTAGAGCTCGGCCTTGCGCGAGATGTCGACCGACTTCTTCGGATCGCCGGTCGAGATCAGGGGCCGCACGCCGGCGTAGGCGCCGGTGACGTCCGAGCGCTCGAGCCGCGTGCCGAAGAAGACGTTCACAGCGTCGAGCAGATAGGCGATGTCCGCGTCGGGAGGGCGAACGTGGTCGAGGTCGTCGGCGTCGTACTCGTTGTCGGTCGTGCCGACGAGCGTCGACCCCAGCCATGGCAGCGCGAAGATCGCGCGACCGCCGCCCGCGGGCACGATCGCGGCCGCGCCGAGCGGGAGCGTGTCGCGCGCGAGGGTGACGTGCGTCCCGCGCGCCGGGCGGATCCGCGGCACCTCGGCCTCGTCGTGCAGCTCCTCGGGACGCAGCCGGTCGGCCCACACGCCCGTCGCGTTGACGACGTTCTCCGCGCCCACCTCGAAGCGCTCGCCGCTGAGCGCGTCGCGGACGCACACGCCGCGGGTACGCCCGCCGTCGGCGAGCAGGTCGACGACCTCCACGCGGTTGGCGCAGACCGCGCCGAAGCGCTCGGCCTCGGCCAGGACGGTGAGCACGAGCCGCGCGTCGTCGGTCTGGCAGTCGTAGAACAGGTAGCCGGACGTCGGGGCGCGCGCGGCCAGCGCGGGCAGGAGCTCGGCGACCTCGTCGCCGCCGATCACGCGGTGGCGCTCGGGCTCCCAGTCGCCGTCCTCGCGCTTGCGACCGCGCGCCATGGCGTCGTAGAGGTTGAGCCCAACGCCGATCATGCGGTCGGGCCGCGCGCCGTCGAACGCGGGGACCACGAACGGCAGCGGGCGCACGAGGTGCGGCGCGAGCTTGACCAGGAGCTGGCGCTCGAGCAGCGCCTCGCGGACGAGGCCGAGGTCGAAGTTCTGCAGGTAGCGAAGGCCGCCGTGGATGAGCTTGCTCGAGCGGCTGGAGGTCCCCGAGGCGTAGTCGGCCTTCTCGACGAGCGCCACCGAGTAGCCCCGCGAGGCGGCGTCGAGCGCGACCCCCGCGCCCGTGATCCCGCCACCGACGACGACCACGTCGAAGCGCTCGGAGCGCAGCGCGGCGACGGCGTCGGAGCGGGCGATCACGCGGCCATCCTGGCAAGCGCGCGGCCGAGCCGTACCGCCAGGGCCATGATCGTCACCTGCGGGTTGACCTGCGGCGACGACGGCACGACGCTGCCGTCGGCGACGTGCAGGCCGCGCACGCCGTGGACCTGCAGGCCGGGATCGACGACCGCGCGCCCGGCGTCGGCGCCCGCGCGCGCGGTGCCGAGCGGGTGGAAGGCCATCGCCTTGACGTCGCGCGGGCGCACGCGCGCGCCGCGCAGCGGGCCGCTGTCGCCGTCGCGCAGCACGGGCACGCCGTCGATCGGCACCACGATCTCGCGCGCCCCCGCCGCCCACCAGATGTCGGCCAGCAGCGCGAAGCCGCGGCGCAGGCGCTCGGCGTCGTCGGGATGCAGGTCGTAGCGCACGAGCAGCCGCCCGCCCGCCTGGCGAACGCTGCCGGTGGCGCTGTCGGCGACCATCACGCCGAACGACGCGCTGCTGCGCGCGGCGAGCATCCACTCGCGGTGCACCGGGCCCTCCCCCGGCGTCGCGAGCGCCGCCTGGTCGGGGGGCCCGGCGATCCCCTCCAGCAGGATGCCGTCATCGGCGAGGGCGTCGACGTAGTAGGACTGCGGCACGCCGTGCCAGGGGTCGATCGGCTCGTCGAAGCGCGCACGCGCCGCGCTGGCGGGATGGATCGTCAGGTGGCGGCCCAGGGCGCGCGAGCGCACGCCCGAGCGGCGCAGGAGGCCCGGCGTGAGCAGCGCCCCACAGGCGACGACGACGATCGGCGCGCGGACGGTCAGGCCGCGCGCCTGCACGCCCTGCGCGCGGCCGTCGCGCACGACGATCCGCCGCACCGCGACGCCGGTCAGCACCCGCGCCCCCGCCGCCTCGGCCCGCGGCAGCCAGCTCGCGGCGGCGTGCTGCTTGGCCCCGCTCGGGCAGCCGAACGCGCAGACGCCCGAGGCGCGGCAGCCCGGCGCGTTGCGCCGCAGGAAGCCGCCGCTGAGCCCCAGCGCCTCCGCTCCCTGCTTGACGATCAGCGCGTTGCGCCCCGCCAGGGCCTCGGGGACCTCGCCCACGCCGAGCACCTCCTCGACATGGTCGAAGACCTCGTCGGCGATCGGCTCCACGCCGTGCTCGCGCGCCCAGCGCTCGAGCACGCGCGCCGGCGTGCGAAAGCAGGTGCCCGAGTTGATCAGCGTCGTGCCGCCGACCGCGCGGCCCAGCGGCAGGACGATCGGCGGCGTGCCGATCGTGGCGAGCTGGCCGGCGTCGCGGTACAGGCGCAGGGTCATGTCGCGCGGGCGCGCCGTGAACGTGCGGTGGTCGTGGCGCGCGCCCTCCTCGAGCACCACGACGTCCATGCCGCCGGCCGCCATCTCGGCCGCCGCCGCCGCGCCGCCGGCGCCGCTGCCCACGACGACCGCGTCGGCGCGCAGCTCAGTCATGTCCGCGCCCGCCGCAGCACCGCCTCGGGGTCGTAGCCGAGCGCGCGCATGACGCCGAGGTCGCCGTAGTAGCTGATGCGCGCCAGCGCGCGCAGCGGCTCCTCGGCCGGCCCGAGCGGCACGCCGGCGGCGCGCGCCACGAGCAGCGCGCGGATCGCGAGGCGATTCAGGCGCGGCGCGGCGGCGAGCTGAGCGCGGAAGGCGGCCACGGCGTCGGTCCGCGCGACCGGTGGCAGCGGCGGCACCGGAGCGACGGCCTCGTCGATGTACCGGGCGATCATCCCGTCACCGCGTGGCGCTGCGCCTCGGCCAGCGCGAAGGCCGCCGCCCGCGCGGCCTCGGCGTCGCCGCCGGCGATCGCCTCGGCGATGGCGGCGTACCCCGGCGCCAGGCCCGCGACGTCGGCGGCGACCGGCAGCTCGTCGACGTGCTCGAAGTACACGTCGCGGATCGCGTTGAGGATGAGCAGGAAGACGAGGTTGCCCGCCGCCTCGGCGACCTCGGTGAAGAAGGCGAAGTCGAGCTCGGCGGCGGCGCGTGCGTCGGGCGCCTGCGCGAAGCGCGCGGCGAGGGCGGCGATCGCGCGGGCGCGCGGCGCGTCGGCGCGCTCGGCGGCCAGCCCGGCCATCTCGCGCAGCATGAGCGAGCGCGCCTCGAGGATGTCGCCGAGGACGTCCGGGCCCAGGTGCGCGAGGACGTCGAGCGTGCCGTGCGCGCGCCAGTCGCGCACCCGCGTGGCGTCGCCGTGGCGCGCCTCGACGAGCCCCATCTGCTCCAGGCGCTTGAGCGCCTCGCGCAGCGGCTGCAGGGTGACGCCGAGGTCGGCGGCCAGCTCGCGCTGGCGCGGCAGCTTCTCCCCCGGCGTGTAGCGGCCGGCCACGACCGCCTCCAGGAGCGCCGCGAAGACGCGCGACGAAGTGTTCTGAACTCTCGCCATGACGGCGGCGAGGCTACCAGAGTTCAGAACTCTGCGGTTGTCTCAGGCGTCGGATGCCCGCCAGGATGATCTCGAGGTGCCGGTGCCAGTCGTACTGCGGCACCGCCATCGTCGCCGACAGGCCGCCCATCAGCATCGGGATGTCGTCGACGACGAAGTCGTCGCGGATGACGCCCGCCTCCTGCGCGCGGCGGATCAGCTGGTCGGCGAGGTCGCGCAGGCGCATGAGCTCGAGGGCGGCGAGCGCCCAGGCCGCCGGCTCGCGCTGCAGCGCCTGCTGGATGCCGATGTCGCGCGCGCACAGCTCGGCGTTGGTGCGCAGCAGGCCGGCGAAGGCCTCCCACGGGTCCTCGACGTCGAGGGCGCGCTCGGCGTTGTCGGCGAACGTGCGGAACTTCGAGGCGACGAGCTCGCCCATGAGCGCGTGCTTGTCCGGGAAGTGGCGGTAGACGGTGCCCACGCCGACGCCGGCCGCGCGGGCGATGTCGTCCATCTGCGCCTCGGCGCCGTGCTTGGCGAAGACCTTGCGCGCGGCGTCGACGATGCGCTCGCGGTTGCGGCGCGCGTCGGCGCGCAGGGGCTTGGCGGTCTCGGTGGCGCTCGTGTGCACGGGGCGATCGTTCCTTGACAAGCGGAGGAGCGGCTCCGTATCTTGCCCTAATCGGAACCGGAACTCAACTTCCACTTACGGTCTTCTCGGCCAACGAAGTGGTGGTAGCCGTACGAGAGCCACAGACCCCAGGGGCAGACTCAGACTCATGACCACGGCCGACAACCCCCGTGCCAAGCTCTACGCGCTCGCGCTGCTCGCGACCACGCAGTTCGTCGTCGTCCTCGACGCCGCGATCGTCAACGTCGCGCTGCCCTCGATCGGGAAAGCGCTGGACTTCTCCCAGGACAACCTCGCCTGGGTCGTCAACGCGTACACGCTGACGTTCGGCGGCTTCCTGCTGCTGGGCGGCCGCCTCGCCGACCTCCTCGGCCGCAGGCGGATGTTCATGTATGGGCTCGTGCTCTTCTCGCTGGCCTCGCTGCTCGGCGGCCTGGCGCAGTCCGACGTATGGCTGATCGCCGCGCGCGCCGCGCAGGGCCTGGGCGCCGCGATCGTCTCCCCCGCCGCGCTGTCGATCATCACCAACACGTTCGCCGAGGGCGCTGAGCGCAACCGCGCGCTCGGCGTGTGGGGCGCGGTCGCCGGCTCGGGCGGCGCCGCGGGCGTGCTGCTCGGCGGCGTGCTGACCCAGTACCTCGGCTGGGAATGGGTCCTGTTCGTCAACGTGCCGATCGGCGTCGCCGCCGCGTTCCTCGCGCCGCGCCTGCTCGACGAGAGCCGCGACGAGGTCGAGAACCCGTCCTTCGACGTCGCCGGCGCGATCTCGGTGACCGCCGGCCTCGCGCTGCTCGTCTACACGCTGGTCGACGCCAACCAGGCCGGCTGGGGCTCGGCCAAGACGCTCGGCCTCGGCGCGCTCGCGCTGGTCATCCTCGCCGCCTTCGTGGTCATCGAGCGCCGCCAGCGCCAGCCGCTCGTGCCGTTCTCGATCTTCCGCATGCGCACGCTGCGCGGGGCGAACGTCGTGTCGCTGCTGATCGCGATGTCGCTCTTCAGCATGTTCTTCTTCATCTCGCTGTACATGCAGCAGGTGCTGGGCTACGACGCGCTGAAGGCCGGCATCTCCTACCTGCCGCTCGCGCTGACCATCATCGTCAGCGCCGGCGCCGCCTCGGCGCTCGTCACGCGCATCGGGTTCAAGATCACGCTCGTCATCGGGATGGTGTTCGTCACCGCCGGGCTGCTCTGGTTCGCGCAGGTCTCCCCCAACGGCTCCTACGTCGGCGACATCCTGTTTCCGTCGCTCTTGGCGGCCATCGGGCTCGGCTTCGCCTTCGTACCGGTGACGATCGCGGCGGTGACCGGGATCCGGCCCGACCAGGCGGGCCTGGCCTCCGGGCTCGTGAACACGTCGCAGCAGGTCGGCGGCGCGCTCGGCCTGGCGATCCTCGTCGCCGTCGCCAACTCGACGACGAGCAGCCAGTTCGCCGACGGCGTGAGCAACCGCGCGGTGGCGCTGACCGAGGGCTTCCAGGACGCCTTCCTGGTCGCCGCCGGGTTCGCGCTGCTGGGCGCCATCCTCGCGGCGACGCTGATCTCCTCGCGCGACGCGCGCGAGCACGCAGAGGCCGCGCGCCGCGGCGAGGCCGCGCCGGCCGTGGCGTGAGCGCGCATATGCTGCCGGGGTGCCCGACCTCGCCTCGGTCTGCGTCTTCTGCGGCTCGAACGCGGGCGCCGATCCGGCGTACGTGACGACGGCCGAGGCCGTGGGCCGCGGCCTCGCGCAGCGCGGGATCCGCGTCGTCTACGGCGGCGGGCGCGTGGGCATGATGGGCGCGCTCGCCGACGCCGCGCGGGATGCCGGCGGCGAGGTCGTCGGGATCATGCCGCGGGCGATGTTCGATCGCGAGATCGGCCACACCGGCATCGACGACCTGCGCGTCGTCGGGTCGATGCACGAGCGCAAGGCGATGATGGTCGAGCTGTCCGACGCGTTCATCGCCCTACCTGGCGGGATCGGCACGCTCGAGGAGCTCTTCGAGGTCTATACCTGGGCCCAGCTCGGCATCCACGAGAAGCCGCTCGGGCTGCTCGACGTCGGCGGCTACTTCCAGCCGCTGGCGAGCTTCCTCGACCATGCTGTCGACCAGCGCTTCGTCCGCCCCGAGACGCGCGCCCTGCTCGCCGTCGCCCACGACCTCGAGAGCCTGCTGGCGGCGTTCGACGGGTGGCGGCCGCCGGCGATGCACAAGTGGATCGACCTCGACGAGACGTGACCGCCGTCTTCGACGGCCACATCTGCTCGCTCGACGCGCTGCACATGGCCGACGACCCGGCGCGGCGGTTCCTGACCGGCCTGCCGGAGCGCGACGTCGACCTCCAGCGCGCCCGCGCGGGCGGACTCGCCGGCGGGCTGTTCGCGGTCAGCGCGCCGTCGCCGCTGCCGGAGGCCTCCTCCGTGGACAGCCTCTGGCAGTGGCCCTACGCCGAGTCCGTCGATCACGCCGAGGCGGCCGCCTACGCGCTGGGCGCGATCGGCCGCGCCCACGCGCTGGCGGCGGCGAGCGACGGCGCGATCGCGGTCGTCACCGACGCCGCCGGGCTCGATCGCTGCCGCGCCGACGGCACGCTCGCGATGGTCCTGAAGCTCGAGGGCGCCGAGCCGATCGACCCCGAGCTCGCGACGCTCGATGCCTGGCACGCGGCGGGCGTCCGCGCGGTCGGGCTCGTGTGGAGCCGGCCGAGCGCCTTCGGCTACGGCGTGCCCTACCGCTTTCCGTCGTCGCCCGACACCGGGCCCGGCCTGACCGACGCGGGCAAGGCGCTCGTGCGCCGCTGCGCCGAGCTGCGCATCGCCGTCGACGTCAGCCACCTCAACGCCGCCGGCTTCGCCGACGTCGCGCGCCTGGCCGTGGCGCCGATCGTCGCCTCGCACTGCGCCTGCCACGCGCTGTGCCCGGCCAGCCGCAACCTCACCGACGACCAGCTGCGCGAGATCGGCCGCACCCGGGGCCTCGTCGGGATCGTCTTCGCCGTCCCGTTCGTCCGCGAGGACGGCCATCAGGACCCCGACACGCCGCTGTCGACGCTCGTCGCCCACGTCCGCCACGCCGCGGACGTCGCCGGGCTCGATCACGTGGCGCTCGGCTCGGACTTCGACGGGGCCACGATGCCCGCGGCGATCGGCGACGTCTCCCGCCTGCCGCACCTGCTCGCCGCGCTGCGCGACGACGGCTTCAGCGCGCGGGAGGTCGAGCAGATCGCCTGGGGCAACTGGCGCCGGGTGCTCGGCGAGGTCTGGAGCTAATGGTCGATGCGGCGCCCGTGGTGCGTCGGGTCGTCCGCGCGGCGCTTCGCGGCGGTTCGTGGTGGTGCAGGGTGCGCGTGTCCTGCAACACGTTCGCGTGTTCGCATACCGAACGTCGAGTTTGTCGCGATATGAGGCTGTTGCATAAGGGGGTCCGAAAAGCTTCGGAACCTAACGGGTGGGAGACGGATCGCGATCTATCGCTCTGACGGCGTTCTCGTCCCACTTGTCGGCCATATTCGGCCGCCCTGAGCATGGGTCGTCCCATCACAGTTCGACGCACCGGATCTGTGGGTGGGTTGTGCAACAGCCTCTATACGCGACAAAGTCGACACTCGGCCTTCGAGCGCCCGGCGCGGCTGGCCAAAGTGTTGCGAAACACACACAGCGCGCCCACCGCGCGAAAGCGGCCCCGCGCGGAAGCGCCGCCCGCGACACGGCACGACACCAGGGCAGCACCACCACAGCGGCTTCTCGCCCTCAGTGCCCCGGCCCCGCGGAGCGCCAGACGCGGCGCACGCGAGCCGCGCGGTGCGGCGAGCGCCGCGGCATCAACCATCTAGCCGACCGGCGTGCGCTCCCACGCGCGGCGCGCGCGATCGAACGCCTCCCAGTCGATGGGCGGCGGCACGCGCGGGCCGCTGCCCCCACCGCCTCCGCCGCCGTCGCCGTCGTCGCCGCCGCCGTCGTCGCGGGCGCCGCGCACGAGCCACGCGGCCACGCAGGACGTCTCGATGCCGGCGATGATCAGCAGCGAGCCGAGCAGCTCCGAGCCGCCGAGCACGACGATGAGCGCGCCGCTGCCGTAGCAGCACATGGTCAGCGCGAGCAGGGTCCGTGCGGCGCCGCGGTGAGACGCCGGTGCGGGTGCACCGAGGAACGCCCGCCACATGGAGGCGCAGACGATGGCGGCAAGTGCCACCTTCGGCACAACCGGTAGCACGGACACGGCTAGGGCGAGCCTACCCGGCACGCGGCAGAACGCAAGCCCGCCTTCTACAGCGCCTTGAGCTCTTCGGTGATCTCCGAGACCGATGCCTTGGCGTCGCCGAACAGCATCGCGGTCTTGGGGTTGTAGAAGAGCGGGTTGTCGATGCCGGCGAAGCCGGAGTTCATCGAGCGCTTGAGGACGATGACGCTGGCCGATTGGTCGACGTTGAGGATCGGCATCCCGTAGATCGGCGAGTCGGCCTTCGTGCGCGCGTCGGGGTTGGTGACGTCGTTGGCCCCGATGACCAGCGAGACGTCCGTGCGCCCGAACTCCGAGTTGGCCTCGTCCATCTCCTTGAGCTGGTCGTAGGGCACGTCGGCCTCGGCGAGCAGCACGTTCATGTGGCCGGGCATGCGGCCGGCGACCGGGTGGATGGCAAAGGACACCTCGATGCCCTTGGCCTCCAGCAGCTTGGTCATCTCGCGCACGGCGTGCTGGGCCTGCGCGACGGCCATGCCGTAACCGGGCACGATGACGACGCGGTTGGCGTAGACCATCTGCACGGCGGCGTCGGAGGCGCTCGTCGAGCGCACGGTCCGCTCGACGCCTTCCTCGGTCACGCCGCCCGTCGTGATGACGCCGCCGAAGCCGCCGGCGACGATCGCCGGGATCGAGCGGTTCATCGCCTGGGCCATGAGGTTGGTCAGGATCGAGCCGCTCGCGCCGACGATCATGCCCGCGACGATCATGGCCGTGTTGTTCAGCGCGATCCCGGTCGCCGCGGCGGACAGGCCGGTGAACGCGTTGAGCAGCGAGATCACGACGGGCATGTCGGCGCCGCCGATCGGCAGGACGACGAAGTTGCCCAGCACCGCCGCGGCCAGCAGCAGGCCGATCATCAGGAGCTCGGCGTCGGAGCCCGCGACGATCGCGACGGCGAAGGCCACCGCGGCGACGAGCAGCGCGAGGTTGAGGAACCGCTGGCCCGGTCCGATCGAGATCGGGCGGCCGGGGACGATCTCCTGCAGCTTGCCGAAGGCGATGTTCGAGCCCCAGAACGACACCGATCCGATGATCGCCCCGAAGAGGCTGAAGATCGCCACGTAGGTGGGCTGGTCGGCGTAGCCGCCCGTGTGGCGGAACTCGACCCATGCGATCAGCGCCACCGCCCCGCCGCCGACGCCGTTGAACAGCGCCACCATCTGCGGCATCGCGGTCATCTTCACCTGGCGCGCCGCCGGGATCCCGACCGCCGTGCCGATCGCGACGCCGAGGACGATCAGGCCCCAGTTGCCCATCCCCGGGATCAGCAGCGTCGCGATCACCGCGATCGCCATGCCGACCGCGGCGATCCGGTTGCCGCGCACCGCGGTGCGCGGGCCGGTCAGCCCCATCAGCCCGTAGATGAAGAGCGAGAAGGCGACGATGTAGAGCAGCTGGATGAGATCGGAGCGGCTCAACCGTCGCCCTCCTCGATCTCCTCGCGCGGCGCCGGCTTGCTCTTGAACATCTCGAGCATGCGATCGGTGACCAGGAAGCCGCCGACGACGTTGATCGTGCCGAAGATGATCGCGATGACGAGCAGCAGCTTGTTGAGGAAGCCGTCGACGCCCAGCCCGAGCACGATGATGCCCCCGAGCACGACGATCCCGTGGATCGCGTTGGTACCCGACATCAGCGGCGTGTGCAGCGTGTTGGGGACCTTGGAGATCGTCAGGAAGCCGGCGAAGCCGGCCAGCACGAGGATCGCCAGGTTCGTCAGGAGCATCAGGCCTTGACCGCCTCTCCCTCGCGCACGACGCACGCGCCGGCGACGACCTCGTCGTCGAAGTCCATGGCCAGGTTGCCGTCGTCGTCGAGCATCAGCTCGAGCAGCGCCTGGACGTTGCGGGCGTAGAGCTGGCTCGAGTGCTCGGGCATCGTCGCCGGCAGGTTCAGCGGCGAGACGATCGTCACGTCGTGCTTGACGGCGACCTCGCCGGGCTCGGTCAGCTCGCAGTTGCCGCCCGCCTCGCCGGCCAGGTCGACGATCACCGAGCCGGGCTTCATCCCCTCGACGGCCTCGGCGGTCACGAGCCGCGGCGCCGGGCGCCCGGGCACGAGCGCGGTCGTGATGACGACGTCGAAGCCCTTGATCGCATCGGTCAGCGCCTGCTGCTGCTGGGCCTTCTCCTCGTCGGTGAGCTCGCGCGCGTAGCCGCCCTCGCCCGCGGCCTCGATGCCGAGGTCAAGCCACTTCGCGCCGAGCGACTGCACCTGCTCGGCGACCTCGGGGCGCACGTCGTAGCCGGTCGTCTGGGCGCCCAGGCGCCGCGCCGTCGCGAGCGCCTGCAGTCCCGCCACGCCGACCCCGAGGACGAGCACCTTGGCCGGCGGGATCGTCCCCGCGGCGGTCATCAGCATCGGGTAGAAGCGCGTGGAGTGCTCGGCGCCGAGCAGCGCGGCCTTGTAACCGCCGACGTTGGCCTGCGAGGACAGCGCGTCCATCGACTGCGCGCGCGAGATCCGCGGGATCGCCTCCATGGCGAACGCGGTCACGCCCGCCTGCGCGAGCGCCTCGAGCGTCTCGGGCTGCGTGCGCGGCGCGAGGAAGCCGATCAGGGTGCCGCCGCGCTGCAGGCGGCCGATCTCCTCGACGGTCGGCGGCGCGACCTTGACCACCGCGTCGGCGCCCCAGGGGTCGCCGATCGACGCCCCGGCGTCGGTGTACAGCGCGTCGGGGATCAGGGCGCCTTCGCCGGCGCCGGCCTCGACGACGACCTCGACGCCCTTGCCGCTCAGGCGCTTGACGACCTCGGGCACGAGCGCCACGCGGCGCTCGCCGGAGGCGCTCTCTTTGGGCACGCCGACCTTCATGGGGGGGCGGAACCTATCAACGCGCGACGATCGGGAACGGCTTGCGGTAGATGGCGGTCAGGGCCTGCGCGGTGACCCACACCGGCGTCTGGCGGCTCGTGCGCGAGTAACGCACCGAGCCGTCGCCGGCCGTCAGCGAGCGCAGGTAGGCCAGCGGCGAGCGCGAGCCGCGGCGGCTGACGCGGCCGGGATCGCGGCCCGCCGCGACGAGCGCCTGGATCGCCCACGCCGTCGACTGCGCGTTGGACCCGGAGCCCGGCTGCAGCGCGAAGCCGCCGTCGGGGTTCTGGTGGGCGAGCAGGAACCTCACCGCCTTGCGGACGGTCGGCCCGTGGGCGTGGCCGGCGGCGACGAGCGCCTGCACGACGCCGGCGGTGTCGTCGATGCCGCTCGGGCCGCGCCCGCCGAAGTTGAAGCCCCCGTCGTCGTTGGCGCGGCGGCCGAGCCAGCGCGCGGCCGCGGCGACCTGGCGGTCGCCCGTGCGCGCGGCGCGCAGGGCCAGCACGGCGAACGCGGTGCGGTTGACGAGCCCCTCCCACGAGCCGTCGCGCCGGCGCGCGCGCAGCAGCCGCGCCACGAGGTCGGTCCCGCGCGCGCGCCGCGGCGACGCGTGCTGGGCGACGAGCCCGAGGATCGTGCGCTCGATGTCGCCGACGTCGCGCATCCGCCCCGCCCCGGCGGCCAGGTAGCGCGCAACGCGCGCATCGTGGCGGCCGGCCGCGGCGAGGCCCATCGCCGCCCAGGCGGAGTGCAGCTGCGTCGAGGCGTCGCCCTTGGCCGCGCCGAAGCCGCCGTCGCGGTTCTGGGCCGAGACGAGGTAGGCGGTCGGCGTGGCCGCGCGCGCCGGCGCGGGCGCGGCGACGAGGACGAGGCCGGCGGCGACCGCCGCGACGAGCGGCTCCCAGCGCACCTCGAAGCGCTCGCGGAAACGCAGCAGCGCGCGCACGAACGCGGGCCCGAAGGCCAGGCAGAAGACGACGTTGCCGACCGCGTGGGCGATGTTGAACGACAGCGAGGTGGCGCTGAAGGCCAGGTAGCCGTTCAGCGTGCGCGCGCCCGAGAAGGTCACCCAGGTCGAGTAGTCGAGGATCGCGCCGTACAGCAGCCCGGCGGCGCCGCAGGCCACGGCCAGCGGCGCGCGGCCCAGCCGGCGCCCGGTCGCCGCGCCCAGCGCCGCGCCGACCAGGCCGACGACCCCCCACGCGCCCATCTGCCACGGCGTCCACGGCCCCTGGCCGTAGAAGAGGTTCGAGGCCAGCGCGGCGACGGCGCCGACCGCGAAGCCCGGCGCGCCGCCGAGCGCGAAGCCGCTCAGCAGGACGATGTCGGTCGTCGGCTTGACGTTGGGCAGCGGCGCGAACGCCACGCGCCCGAGCGCGGCGAGCGCCGCCAGCGTGGCGACGAGGGCCAGCACCTTCGACGACGGGTGGGCGCGCTCGTACCAGCCGAAGCCGGCGGCCAGGGCGAGCGCGAGGACCGCGAAGGAGGCGGCCTGCCACGTCACGGAGCCACCTCCGTGGTGAGGCGCTTCCGGATCGCCTCGGCCCCCGCCTCGGCGGTGAGCGCGCCGACGATGCGCGCGGTCTCCGTGGCGAAGTACCAACCGCCGCTGAGCACGTCCTCGACGCGACCGTCGGCGATCGGCCGGCCGTCGGCGAGCAGCACCACGCGCTCGGCCACCGCGGCGGCGAACTCGGCGTCGTGGGTGGCGACGAGGACGGCGGCGTCGAGCGCGCGCAGGCGCGCGGCGAGCTCGCCCTTGGCGGCGCGGTCCATGCCGCGCGTGGGCTCGTCGAGCAGGACGGCCGCCGGCGGCTCGCCGCCGTCGAGCACGACGGCGAGCGCCAGCCGCTGGCGCTCGCCGCCGGAGAGGTCGCGCGGGTGGCGGTCGCCGTGCCCGTCGAGCCCGACGCGCACGAGCGCCTGCGCGGACGCCTCCTCGCGCACGGTCTCGTGCAGGAGGTAGTCGTTGGGGTTCTGCATGAGCAGCGCGACGCGTCCGGCGGCCTCCACGCGCCCGCGCGTGGGCTGCGCGAGGCCGGCCAGGTGGCGCAGCAGCGTCGACTTGCCGGCGCCGTTGCGGCCCATGAGCGCGACCCGCTCGCCGGGCGCCAGGGCGAGGTCGATGTCGCGCAGCACCGACGGCCCGCCGCCGAGCTCGCACCACACGCCGCGGGCGCGGACGGCGAACGGGTCGCGCCTGCGGGGGCGCCGCGGTGCCGGCGCGGGCACCGGCGGCGCGGCGTCGTCCTCGAGCAGCCCGTGCGCGCGCAGCGTCGCGCGCGCCTCCTTGACGCCGGCCGGCGGCGGGCGCAGCCCGGCGCGCTCGAAGAGCCGCGCGCCCGGGGTCTGCAGCGCCGGCGAGCGCTCGGCCGCCCACTCCAGGAAGGCGCGCGGCGCCGCGTCGCACGCGATCGCGCCGTCCTGGAGCGCGACGACGCGGTCGGCGTGCGCCAGGCAGCGCTCGAGGCGGTGCTCGGCGAGCACGACCGCCGTGCCCCACTCCTCGTTGAGCCGGCGCAGCAGCCACACGAGCTCGTCGCCGGCGACGGGGTCGAGCTGCGAGGTCGGCTCGTCGAGCAGCACGAGCCGCGGGCGCCCGGCCAGCGCGGCCCCGAGCGCCACGCGCTGCAGCTCGCCGCCGCTGAGCTCGCCGGTCGGCCGGTCGAGCAGCCCTTCGATCCCGAGCGCGAGCGCGACCTCCTCCACCCCGCGCGCGACTGCGGCGGCGCCGTCGCCGCGGTTCTCGAGCGGGAAGGCCAGCTCGTGGCGCACGGTGCCGAGCACGATCTGGGTCTCGGGGTCCTGGAACAGCGTGCCGGCGACCGCCGCGAGCTCGGCCGGCCCGTGCTCGCGCGTGTCGAGCCCGCCGACCAGCGCGCGGCCGGCGAAGACGCCGCCGTGGAAGTGCGGCACGAGCCCGCACGCGGCGCGGATCAGCGTCGACTTGCCGCTGGCCGAGAGCCCGGCGAGCACGACGAACTCGCCCGGCTCGACCGCCAGCGACACGTCGCTCAGCGCGGGGCGCGTGGCGCCGGGATAGGTGTAGGTGACGCGCTCGAGGACCAGCGAGCTCATCGCGCGATCCCCCGGCGATCGGCGAACGGCGCGAGCGCGACCGCGACGATCGCGCCGGCCAGAGCGAGCTCCGCGGCGCCGACGGGCATCGAGAAGGACGGGTAGGTCGCGAAGTCCGCCACGCCCGTGGCGCGCGCGCCGGCGGCGAGCGCGACGAGCGCGACCGCCGCGGCGGCGAAGGCGACGTCGTGGCGCGACCACGGCGCGCGCGCCGGCGGCGCGGCGCCCGCGGCGCCGTAGCCACGGACCTCGAGCGTGGCGGCGACGTCGACGGCGCGGTCCAGCGCGCCGGCGGCCACCGCGCGCAGCACCGCCACGCGCGACACCGGCCGCGGGCGGCACGCGCGGGCGTCGCTCATCCGCCGCGCGTCGCGCGCCAGCACGGGCACGAGGCGCGTCGCCAGCGCCGCGGTCAGCGCCGAGCGAAACCCCACGCGGCGGAAGAGGCGCAGCACCGCGTCGGGGTCGACCGCGGCGGTGAACAGCGCGCAGCACAGGACGATCACGAGCACCCGCCCGCCCAGCACGAGCCCGTAGCCGAGCGCCTCGGCCGTGATGTCGATCTGGCCGAACGGCGGCACCTCGCCGAGGCGCACGAGCACGGTGAGGCCGTCGCGCACGACGAACGCGTTGACCAGCGCCACGAGCACGGCCAGCGGCACCGTGTAGCGGGCCGTCCGCGCGACCTCGCGCCCGACGCCCGCCCCGGCGGCCGCGCCGAGCGCCGCGATGGCGATGGCCGCGAGCACGAGCGGGTGCTCGAAGGCCAGCGCGCAGCCGGCCAGCGCCAGGCAGTAGCCGCCGCCGGCCGCGGCACGCGCGACGTGCAGCGGGCTCGCGCGGCGGCGGTAGATCATCGCGCCACCGGCAGCGGCACCGGCAGGTCGTTGCTGACGGCAAGCGCGAAACGATGGTCGAGCGTGCCCTCCTCGAAGGCGCGCACGGCCGAGGCCACGCCGGCGTCGTCGGTTCCGGTGAGGACCCAGATCGGCCGCTCGTCGCCGGTCTGCGTCGCGGCGACCAGGCCGGTGCCCGCGCCCAGCGTGCGGGCGGTCCTGCCCGCCGCGTCGAGCGTGGCGATCGAGCGCCCGTCCTTGGCGATGCGCGCGTAGACGCCGCTCTGGGCCGGGCCCTGCTCGAGGCCGGCGATCGCGTGGTCGGCGCGCAGCGCGCGCCACGGACCGACGAGCACCCGCAGCGTCTCCTCGACGCGCGCCGTCAGCAGGCCGCCCGTCGCGGCGGGGACGTCGTAGGAGGCCAGGCGCTTGGACACCTGCTTGCAGGGGTCGCTGCCCGGCGTCGCGCACTCGACGCGCACCGGCAGGCGCTTGCCGTCGATCCCGTGCACGAACGGCTCGGGGAACGAGCCGACGACGGCCGGCACGCGCATCGCCGCGCTCCAGTCGTGGCGGTCCCACCAGATGCGGTCGCCGCCGCGCAGGCGCGTCGAGGCGGCGCCGCGCGGGGCCTCGACGCCGTTGACGTAGTAGAACCAGTCGACCGGGCGCCCGCCGCTGCGCCCGCCGGCCAGCCCGTCGATCGACTGCACGAACCCGCCGCCGAAGCGCGTCGTGACCTTCGCGTTTCGCTGCAGCAGGCGCATGACGGTCTCGCTGCCCTTGACCGACGGCGCGTCGACCTGACGAATCGGGCGCGCGCCGAAGTCGCGCGTGATCGTCAGCTTCGTGCCGGCGGGCTTGGCCCCCGCGCCCAGGCCGCAGCCCGAGAGCGCGAGGGCCAGCAGGAGCGCGATGACCGCCGCGCGCCTCACGACACCGTGAAGACCACGCGCGTGCGCGTGCGCTGCAGCAGGGTGTCGACGTTGCCCGCCTTGTCGCTGGCCTCGAGGTCGAGGACGTAGCGCCCGGGCCCCAGCTTGGCCGGCAGCAGGTACGACCACTGCTCGCGGTCGCCGGCGTTGAACCACTTGCCGCGCTTGGCGCCGCAGCGGCTCAGCTTCACCAGCCGCTCGCTGCGCCCGTCGAACGTCTCGCACTTGGAGTGGTCATTGCGCGTCAGGCGCAGCCGCACGGCGGCGATGCCCGACGGGTCGGCGGTCACGATCCCCCTCAGCGCGCGCGGCCCCTTGCCCTTGCCGAAGCGCTGGCCCTCACGGATCGAGACGATCTTGCCGCGCGGGGCGCGCTTGTCCTTCGTGCCGCAGTTGCCGTCGTCGCCGGTGGTGCTGCAGCTCGAGGCCGCCGTGGTGCCGCAGGCGCCGTCGGAGCCGGTGGTCACGCAGACGGGCTCGGTCGCGGAGCGGATCTCGCCCGAGGCCGTCGCCTGCAGCCCGCTGGGCCCGCGCGTCGTCAGCGTCACCTGCGCCGTCCCGTCGGTGCCGGTAGTCACCGTGGCGCCGCCGCCGCTGACCGTTGCGCCCGCGACCGGGTCTCGCGACACCGGGCCGCTGAAGTCCGAGGTCGAGCGCGTGACCGTCACCGTGAACGGCTGCCCCGGAGCGGCCGTCGCGGGAACCCCGCTGAGAATCAGGACACCGAACGACATCGCCGAGCCAGCGACCGGCGCGATGAGCACACTGTCACCGGTCTGCAGCTCAGCGCCGCAGATCCCGGTGGAGGCCAGCACGTCGTTGACGAAGAAGCCGTAGTACTCGCCGCTGCTGAAGACATGCGATTCGCCTCGCACGACGTCGACCTCGTAGCCGAGGCCGTTGTTCCACGCGCCCGACCAGTCGCCGCTCGTCGCCTGCTCCAGCGCACCCGCGGCGCTCGTCCCACTGCAGTCATGACCTGCCATGCCGTCCTTGTTGACCGCCGCCGTCGTCGTGGTCAACGCCGTGCGCGGGACGAGCGTTGCGCTGTCACCTTCGACGCGCACGGTCACGTTCGCCGCACCGGCGACCGCTGGCCAGGCGACGAAGGCAAGGGCAACGGCCACGAGGCCGAGGAAACGTCTCTTCACTGGAGCCACCCCTTTCCACGAGGGCATTTGGGCTTGACGGTCGGAGTCAGGTCTCCTGGCTCCCGGGCCCCTACCGTCCCCGCGCCTTCCCGGTTGGCCGATGGGCCGTCCAGTGGCTCGAGCTTCGCGCTCGTGCGGGTGGCATCCCCGGTCACAGTGGCGGGTCCGCGCCGGATTCGCACCGGCTTCCCTTGGCCACCGACCCTTGATCGGGCGTGATCCTACACCGTCGCCTGAGCGCTACGCTCGGGCTTGTGACCGTCAATCTGACCAGGATCTACACCCGTCTGGGCGACGGCGGCGAGACGCATCTGGGCGACATGAGCCGCGTGCCCAAGACGCATCCGCGCATCGAGGCGTACGGCGCGATCGACGAGCTCAACGCGCTCATCGGCCTGGCGCTCACCGTCGACGGCATGCCCGAGCGCTACGTCGAGTGGCTGCGCCGCGCGCAGAACGATCTCTTCGACCTCGGCGCCGACCTCAGCGTCCCGGAGGGCGGCGAGCGCGAGCGCCTGCGCGTCACCCCCGACCAGGTGACGTGGCTGGAGGGCGCGTGCGACGAGGTCAACGCGACGCTCGAGCCGCTGCGGTCCTTCGTGCTGCCGGGCGGCTCGCCCGCCGCGGCGCACCTGCACGTCTGCCGGACGGTCTGCCGGCGCGCCGAGCGCCGCGCGCTGGCCGTCGAGGACGCCAACCCCGAGATCGTGCGCTACCTCAACCGCCTCTCCGACCTGCTGTTCATCCTCAGCCGCGGGGCCAACGCCGGCGAAGAGCCGCTGTGGGACCCGCAGCGCTACCGCGAGTAGCGCCGTGCACTCCCAGCTGCTGCCGTTCGTCGGCGCCGCGGTGCTCATCGCCCTGACGCCGGGCGCCGACACCGCGCTCGTCGTGCGCAACGCGCTGGTGGCCGGCGCGCCGGCCGCGCGCCGCACGGCGCTGGGCAGCACTTCGGGCCTGCTCGTGTGGGGCGCCGCGTCGGCGTGCGGCGTGGCCGCGCTGCTCAACGCCTCGGCGGAGGTCTTCACCGCCGTCAAGCTCGCGGGCGCGGCGTACCTGATCTGGCTGGGCCTGCAGGCGATCGTGCGCGCCGGCGCTCACGTGCCGGACGAGGGCCGCGCGCGCGGCGGCTCGCCGTTTCGCCAGGGGCTCTTCTGCAACCTGCTCAACCCCAAGGCCGGGGTCTTCTTCACCGCGCTGCTGCCGCAGTTCGTCTCGCCACAGGATCCGGTCCTGCTCGTGTCGCTGCTGATGACGGCGATCGCCGCCGTGACGTCGCTGGCGTGGCTGTCGGTCTACGCGACGGTCGTGCCGCGCGCGGGCGACGTCCTTCGCCGCCCGCCCGTGCGGCGCGCGCTCGACCGCGTCACCGGCGTCGTGCTTATCGGGCTGGGCGTGCGCCTCGCGTTGACGCGGCGCTGACCGTCGCCACCAGCGCCAGCGCGAGGACCGCGATCGTCAGTGCGCCGGCGACGAGCGTCGGGCGCTCGAGCGAGTAGATCGCGACGTCGTTGGAGCGCGTGCCGATCGCCGCCGCGACGACGAGCGCCGCGGCGCCGCCAAGCGGCACGAGCGGCTCCCAGATCGGTCGCTGCGCAGGCTCGGGCCGCTCGACGCGGTGCAGTGCCGCGATCGCCAGCGAGGTCCACATGCCGGCGACGAGGAAGCCGCCGAGGACGTCGGACGGGAAGTGCCAGGCGAGGACGAGCACCGAGTAGCCGACCCCGACCGCGAACGCCCCGCCGATCAGCGCGGTCACGACGCGCAGCGCCGGCGGGACGACCATCACCGCACACAGTGCGATCGTCATCGCGGCCGTCGCGTGGCCGCTCGGCCACGCCGTCGGGTCGATCTGGTTGTCGGCGCCGAGCCAGCTCGTGAAGCGCGGCTGGGCGAGCAGGTGCTTGAGCGCCTGGGTCGTGGCGCCGGTGACGAGCAGCAGCGAGAGGACCGCCAGCGCGCGCCAGGGGCGCTTGCGCGCGAGCGCGACCGCGATGCAGGCCAAGCCTGCCAGCGCGTAGGGCAGCTGATCGGCCAGCCCCGAGAGCGTGACGAACTCGCCGTGTACGCTCGGGCGATCGAGCGCGACGAAGCCGTGCAGGATCGTGACGTCGCGCTCGCGCGCGGCGGGCACGCCGAGCATGAGCAGGCCGACGACGGCCAGGCCGAGCAGGCAGGCCAGCGCCGAGAGCAGCGGGAGGGTACGGCGGGCGGTCACGGGACTTCGAAGGGTACGAGCCCCGCCTGAGCCCCAGATGAAGGAGTTCCGAGGGTTGCGTGGAACTGGGCGTCTCAGAGCATGGACGCTCCCGGCCTCATCCCGTCCCTCATCGGCGCGCCGCTGTCCCCCCGCGGCGGTGGCGTCGCGGGCACGATCGAGGACCTGCTCGTCGATCCGGCGAGCCACCGGCCCGTCTGGCTCCTTGTACGGCTGCGCCGCGCGGTGCGGCCGTACACGTTCGTCCCTGCAGTGCGGATGGCGAGCCGCGCCGATGCCGTCGTGGTGCCCTTCGACGAGGAGGCCCTGCGCCAGGCCCCGGTGCGGCTCGCCGCCCCCTGCCCGTGCCCGCGCGAGCACGCCGTGGCGCTCAGCCGCCACTACGGCGTGCCGATCCCGTTCGGCGAGGCCCGCCCACTGCGGGCGGCCCTGCCCTCGGCCGCCTAGCTCAAGAGGCGCGTCAGCACCACGCGCGCGTCGAGGCCCAGCCGCCGCGGCGGATCGCCGACCGCGAACCACCGCGCCTCCTCGATCTCGCCGTGATCGATCGTCAGCGCCCGGTCCACCGGGCGCCCCTCGAAGCAGATGACCGTCGTGCGCTTGCCGTAGCCCTTCGCCTCGACCGCACCGATCGGCCGCCACTCGCTCAGGTCCAGCCCGAGCTCCTCGCGCGCCTCCCGCGCGGCCGCCTCACGCGGATCCTCACGACGCTTGATCCCACCCCCGGGCAGCTCCCAGCACTGCCGATCGCCGTAGGCATGGCGGACGAACAGCACCGCATCCCCCTCGCGCACGACGCACTTGACGCCCCGCGTATGCGGCCGCGCGACACGCCAGTAGGCCCGCAGCAGCGTGTGCGCGGCGCGGTAGCCGACACGACGCAGCGGCACGGGCACGGTGGCGGTCCGCATGGTGACGAGGGTACGCGCCTGGGCGATCGCCACCGCCTTCGGCGCGGACGCCTCGGACGTGGCCGAATGCGTGGGCGCTTCCGTGAAGCCCCAGCGCGGCGGCGATGGGCAGCTCGATGGGCGGGGTGCTCACGCGGCCGCCTCGCGGCGCGCGTTGCCGTAGTTCTCGCAGCCATCGACACGCTCGCCGGCGCGCGCCAGGATCGCGTCGGCGGCGCCCAGCAGCTCGATGACCCCGTCGGCAAGGCGGTAGTGCACCTCGCGCCCGCGGCGCTCGCGCTCGACCAGCCCGCAGGCCCACAGACACGACAGGTGCGCCGAGACGTTCGGCTGGGCCAGCCCGGTGGCCCTGGCGACGTCGCCGACGCGCTGCTGGCGCTCGGTGAGCTGCTCGATGATGCGCAGCCGGTTGCGGTCGGCAAACCCGCGAAACAGTGCGGCGCGAAGCTCAGAAGACTGCGGATTCATACGGACCTCGATGTATATCGGCGTTCATATGCTTTGTCGATGCCCCGCGCAACCGCCGCACTCGCCCTGGTCGTGGCCGCGCTGGGCGTTGGAGTGTCGCCGGCGCTCGCGTCGGTCGCCGCCGAACAGCAGGCCGGACGCGCGCTCGCCCGGCAGGTGCAGTCCGGCCAGCGATCCTGCGACAGCCTGTCCGCCGACGACCTGGACCACATCGGCGAGTTCGTCATGGGCCGCATGATCGGCTCGACCAGGACGCACGAAGCGATGAACGCCCGCATGATCGCCGTCATCGGCGCCAAAGCCGAGTCACGGATGCACCAGGTGCTCGGCGCCCGCTTCGCCGGCTGCACCACCAGCGCCCGCAACGACACCGGCGCCTACGGCCCGATGATGGGCGGCCAGGACATGATGGGCTCCGGGGCACGCGGCTGGAGCCAAGGCGACTGGAACACCATGATGGGCGCCGGCGGCTGGGACTCCATGATGCGCACCGGCGACTGGGCCCAGATGATGGGCAACCGCGGCGACTGGAGCTGGATGACCGGCTCCAACTGGCAGCACATGACCGCGGCCGACTGGCAAACCGTCCAGCAACGCCTGCTCGGCACCACCACGACGCCCACCACCAACAGCGGCTGGCACACCCGCGACATCGTCGTGCTCGCCCTCGCCGTGGCCCTCGCCGCCGGGCTGATCGGCCTGCTGCTCGCCTGGCGCCCCTGGCACCGAACCACGCACTAGACCGCCGCGCACCCAGCCTCGTCCCAACGGACAAGCCTGGCTCCTCCCGATCGTCCGCGACGGAAGGGCACGGCGAGCGACCCGAGCCACGATCCGGTGCTGAATCGCCTCGCGCAGCAACGACAGGTAAGGGGGGCCATCCGTGGCCCCTTGGGCCGGCAGGACTGGGGGCGAGCTGCTGCCGGCCCTGTGCACCCCTCCGTTCGGTTTCCGCCCTTTGGCCAGACAACGGACGGGGGCGGGAAAGGTTGGAGGAATCGCGGTCCAGACCGGCGTTACGCGGGGCTCGGGCTGGCCTTTGGACGCCCCTCGGGGTTGGCATCGTCGGGGTAGCTACTGCGTTCGTACGGTCGCTGAGTCGGCTCGCCCGACGACGCTGACAGGCGACAGGCCGAGCACAACCGCCACCCCTATGACTGCCGCCGATCGACCGGACATTGCTGGGCGATCGCGCTGGCCCTGCCTCGGGGCATGTTCCCAGTGGCCCTACCGCGCTGCTCGCAGGCCTCGTTGGTCGCGTCGATCGCGCGCCGCAGCGCGCAGGCGAGGTTCGGTGCCTCGGGTTCCTCGACGCCCTCCAGGACAATCTGGTTGCCCTGCACGATGTCGTTGAGGCTCAGGTGCCCGACGGCCGGCTCTCCGGTCAGCTCATTGGTCAGGCGAGCGCTGAGGTCGAGTGACCACCGCGCGCTCGGGCTGCCCGAAAGCGCAACGCGCAGTCGCGCCCCGACCCGGCCCGCTGGCAGCGGCTCGCCCCAGGCCTTGCCGACGATGCTGTGACGCTCCGACATGCTCTACCTCCCTCGGAAACGACGCCTCCTCGCGCCTCGGTGGTGACGGTGCGAACTGCGAAGTGCTAGTCGGCTCGATGTCGCGGGACTCGGGATGACGACCGGTCACCCTTCATCGGTGACTCCCTCATCCAGGCGCCAGCCGCGATCTGCGGGACCGTCGATCGCGTGCACAAGCGGGGCGCCGCACTCCGGGCATTCCCTGTGCGATACGGCCAGCTGATCGCCCACCTCCGCTTCGCCCGCGGTCCCGGAGACTGGCTCTCCACACCGCGGGCATGGCCACAGATCGGTTGCGCTGGCCACAGTTGGGCAATAACCGAGGTCGCGGCGGATCAAACCGCAGGCCGCCATCCTGTCCGGAAGAAGCTTGTTGACCAGAACGGCTTGTGGGCCAGGACGCTCCGGGTAACGCCCACCGGCGCGACGTGCAGGACTACGTGGACGGCTCCGGAAGCTGGGGCTCTCCGCGTCAAGCGCGACGGCGAACGCTAGGAGGGTCAGCAGGTCAGGCCCGCCACCGCAGTTCGTGCGCTCGACCCGCTGCGCGGCGAGGCTTAGCACGACGACCGACGCTAACGGTCGCAACGGGCGGTTGCGCCAGAGACGGCGCAACCGCGTTACCGACAGCGCCGCTGAAACGGCGAAACCCCCGATGGAATCGAGGGCTTCGGAGTACCGCCACGGGGATTCGAACCCCGGTTTCCGCCGTGAGAGGGCGGCGTCCTAGTCCCCTAGACGATGGCGGCAGGACGGCCGACAGGGTAGCAGCGTCGTCCGCGGCGTCGGGCGGCGCTCGGCGGCGTCTACGCGTCCGCCGACGAGTACTCGAACGTCGACTCGTAGGCGCATCTGCCGTGGACCTCGAACGCGAGCGGGCCCTCGTCGACGCGCAGGACTTCGGCGACGAGCTCGGTGCCCGAGCGGTCGTGGCCGGGGATGACGCAGGTCACGGGCTCCTGGTCGGCGACCGCGCCGCCGATGCGCAGCGTCACGCTGCCGCCCGCGCGGAAGCGTCCGCGGCGCGGCGTGTGCTCGATGTGGATCTCCACGGCGCGCCAGCCGAGCGGGTTGCTCGCCTTCCACGCCCACGGGAAGTGGTCGGCCGCCGAGCCGCCGAGCTGGCCGCTGAAGATCAGCGCGAGCGCCTCGCGCTGGCGCTCGTCGCCGCGGTCGTCGACGTAGAGGAAGTAGGTCCAGGGCGAGCCGGGCTCGTCGTCGGAGTAGCGCAGCGCGAGGATCACGCCGAGGCCGGAGAGGTCGACGTCGCCCGCGCGGCCGTCGCGGACCATCCACGACAGCGCGCCCTCGCAGATGCCATAGGTCGAGCGGCCGCCGGCCTTCCCGCCGATCCGCCGGCACGGGCAGATCGCCTCGCAGTTGCACGCCTCCAGGTACGTGCCGGCGATCGCCCACGGCAGCAGGCCGGCGGTCGCGCCGGCCACTCAGTGCATCTCCATCGTGCCCATCGAGCCGCCGCCCATCCCGCCGCCGCTGCTGGGCAGCGTCAGCCCCGGGATCGCGTCGGGCGCCGCGATGAGCATCACGCCGACGACGAGCAGCAGCGCGGCCGTCCCGTAGGTCACCGCGCGACCCCACGGAACGGTCTTCTCGAGCGCGATCAGCGCGGCCACGAACGCCATCCAGGCAAGGCTCATGACGCCCAGCGCGAAGAGCGAGGCCATGAGGGCCCAGCAGCAGCCCACGCACCACGCGCCGTGGCGCGCGCCCATGTTCAAGGCGCCGCCGAGCCCGTCGCGCCACGAGCCGAGCAGGAAGCCCAGCGGGCTGCGGCACTTCGACAGGCAGATGTCCTTCAGCGGTGTCAGCTCATAGGCGGCGGCCGCGATCAGCGTGCCGCCGGCGATCCAGCGCCCCGCGCCGTCCCACGTCAGCGAGTCGCCGAGCAGCGACCGCCCCGCTTCGAACAGCGCATAGGCCGCCAGGCCCGCCGCCGCCCACGTGAGCAAGTAGCCGGCCGCGAAGACCAGCGGCGCGACGGGCGCGCGGCGCTTGGCCATCTGCGCGTAGAGCGCGACCGTCGGAGCGACCGAGGGGAACATCATCGCGGCCATCATCACGACCCAGACGCCGAGGAACCAGCCGAGCGCCCCGAGCTCGGTGCCCGGGCCGGCGTCCATCCCGTCCATGCGCTGCGCGGTCGACCACCACGCGACGACGGCCAGCGCGAAGAGCAGCGCGATCAGGCCGAGCCGCGCGCGCGTGGCGGCAAACGCGGGCGCGAGGCCCCGATCCTGGCGAGAGGCGGCGAAGACGCTCACGTCAGGCCGCCCACGCGAAGCTCGAGTTCGAGAACGCCGACCGTCCCTCGTAGGCGATGCCGAACGCGTCGATGTGCGAGCGGGTCGCCCTGGCGATCGTCAGCTCCGAGCCGGCCGGATGGAAGATGCCGGTCAGCCGGGCCGGCTCGCCCGACTCCACGCCGAACGAGACGACGTCCTCGATCTCGAAGTCCACGGCGTCGCCGATCTTCACGCTGTGGCGCAGGCCGTCCTCGTGGACCTCGATCGCCGCGCGCTCGACGCCCAGGTTCTCGCCGATGAGCGGCGCGAGCCCGGCCATCGGCCCGCCGAGCTGGCCGCTGAAGACAGCGCCGAGCTTCTCGGCCTGCTCGTCGGACGCGGCCGCGTCGATGAACGCACCGAGACGCCAGTTGCCGTCGGTCATCACCTTCGGCGAGTCTCCGACGACCGCCACGGTCAGGCCGCTGACGTCGGTGCCCTCGACCTCCCCGTCGACGACGTTGAAGACGAGCGTCACGCGACAGCGGTCGTAGTCGGCGCCGAGCGCGAGCGATGCCGTGCATGGGCACACGACATCGCACGAGCAGGTCTCGAAGTAGGTGCCCTCGAGCTTCCAGGCCATGCTTTGTGCCTCCTCAGGGACCGGGTGCAGCGGCCATTGTCGCGGCCCGCGCAACCGGCAGTCAACGGGCGCGACGCGCTACCCTCCTCGTCCGCACGCGGCTGTGGCGGAATTGGTAGACGCGCGGCGTTCAGGTCGCCGTGGGCGTAAGCCCGTGGGGGTTCAAGTCCCTCCAGCCGCATCTCCTCGCGCCGCCGCGCCCAGGCGCCGCGGCGCCGCCTCGCGAGTGGCTATGTCGCGGTTCCTGTTGGCGCCCGCGATCGTCGGGCTCGCCGTCGGATCGATCCAGCTTCTGCGGACGAACCGCCCGCGACCCGTGGGCTGAGGCATGCCCACAACCCATTGCGCACAAGTGTGCGCAGCGCGAACGCGCACGGTAGGCTGGCGCCCATGTCCCTTCGCACGACTCCTCCCTTCCGCGCAGACCACGTCGGCAGCCTTCTGCGTCCGCCCGAGCTGCTGCAGGCCCGCGAGGACTTCAAGGAGGGGCGCATCGACGCCGACGAGCTGCGCGGCATCGAGGACGAGGCGATCCGCGAGGTCGTGCGCAAGCAGGAGGAGGTCGGGCTGCAGTCGGCCACCGACGGCGAGTTCCGCCGCGCGTCGTGGCACATGGACTTCATCTACCAGCTCGGCGGCATCACGACGGCGCAGGACCACATCACCGTCCAGTTCCGCAACGCCGAGGGGACGATCGAGTTCTCGCCGGCCGCGCTGCACGTCGAGGATCGCGTGGCGCTGCGCGAGCCGATCTTCGCCGACGCCTTCAGGTTCCTGCAGGACTGCGTGACGACGGCGACGCCGAAGCTCACGATCCCGTCGCCGAGCATGGTCCACTACCGGGGCGGGCGCGCCGCGGTCAACGAGGACGTCTACCCCGACATGGACGACTTCTGGAACGACCTCACGAGCGCGTACGCCGACGAGGTCAAGGCGCTCGGCGACCTCGGCTGCACGTACCTGCAGTTCGACGACACGAGCCTGGCCTACCTCAACGACCCCAAGCAGCGCGAGCACATCGCCTCGCTGGGCGGCGACGCCGAGCACCAGCACGAGACCTACATCCGCCACATCAACGAGGCGCTCGAGAAGCGCCCCCAGGGGATGACGGTCACCACGCACATGTGCCGCGGCAACTTCCGCTCCTCGTGGGTGGCCGAGGGCGGCTACGACTTCGTCGCCGATGCGCTCTTCAACCAGCTCGACGTCGACGGCTTCTTCATGGAGTGGGACGACGCGCGCTCGGGCGGCTTCGAGCCGCTGCGCTTCGTGCCCAAGGGCAAGTTCGTCGTCCTCGGCCTGGTCACGACCAAGCGCGGCGAGCTCGAGAGCCAGGAGGAGCTCACGCGGCGCATCGAGCAGGCCAGCCAGTACGTCGACCTCGACCAGCTCTGCCTGTCGCCGCAGTGCGGCTTCTCCTCGACCGTCGAGGGCAACGCGATCAGCTACGACCAGCAGTGGGCCAAGCTGGCGCGGATCGTGGAGACGGCGCAGGCGGTGTGGGGCTAGCCGTCCGCTGACCGCCGCCGCGCCGCCTCGCGCCGCGAGACCGGCGCGGTGTGGAAGACGCGGTCCCAGTACGGCGCGCTGATGCCGAAGCCGCGCGTGTCGTCCTGGAAGTGGTGGCGCAGGTGCAGCTCGCGCAGGCGCTTGCCCAGCCGGCTGCGCGGGATGCGGTGGTGCAGGTACCAGTGCATGGTGTCGTAGACGACGTAGCCCACGAGGAAGCCGGCCGACACCGCGAGCCACTCCGGCGTGCCGAAGACGAGCCGGTAGGCGATCAGGAAGATCGCCGCCAGCGGGATCGACGCGCTTGGCGGCATGACGAGGCGGTTGGGGTCGTTCGGGTGCTCGTGGTGCACGCCGTGGATGAGCCAGTGCAGCTTGGCGCCGACGCCGTCCTCGGGCTCGAAGTGGAAGACGACGCGGTGCAGCCAGTACTCGGTCAGCGTCCACAGCGCGTAGCCGACAGCTCCCCAGCCGAGCACCGCCAGCAGGCTCATCCGATCCAGGGCGAAGCCGACGAGGACCGCGATGACCGGGCCGTAGAGCAGCGCCGGCACGGCCGGGTGCACGCGCGTCAGCTTGTCGAGCGCCGGCCACGGCAGCAGTGGCGGCGAAGCGCGCAGGTGCTCGCTGCGGTCGGGATCGTCGAAGGTGTTTGGTGTGGCGCTCATGCGTGGCCCCCAGGCGAGACGGAACTCGGCTTCCGGTTCGTCCCACCGTTCTACCAAACCGGCGACCCGGACCGGAAGGGCCAGTTAGGGAACCCGAACTTCCAGTTGCGGGAGCGTCGCCCGCGCGCCCGGCAGCGCGAGCCGCACGACGAGCCCACCGCCGGGCGCGTTCGCGGCGCTGACCGTCCCGCCGTGCGCCTCCGCGACCTGGCGCACGATCGCCAGGCCCAGGCCGGAGCCGTGGCGCCCGCGCGCGTGCGCGCCGCGGAAGAAGCGATCGAAGAGCAGCGGCAGCTCGTCGTCGACGACGCCGGGGCCGTGATCGCGGATCTCGAGCACGCCGCCGCGCAGCGCGATCTCGACCGCGCCGCCGGCTGGGCTGTGCTGCGCGGCGTTGTCGAGCAGGTTGTTGACCGCGCGGCCGAGGCGGTCGGGAACGCCCTCGATCAGGCACGGCTCGAGGTCGGCGCGGAAGCGCACGTGCGTCGCGTGCAGGCGGGCGCGGTCGATCGCCTCGGCAACGACGCCGTCGAGCGCTACGTCCTCGACGTGCGGGTCGGCGGCGTCGCCGCGCGCCAGCTCGATGAGGTCGCCGACCAGGCCGCTGAGCTCCTCGGACTGCCCGACCATGTCGCGCAGCAGCGCGCGCCGCTCGCCCTCCTCGAGCTCGGCGCCGGCGAGCAGGACCTCCATGTTCGTGCGCAGCGACGTCACCGGCGTGCGCAGCTCGTGAGAGGCATCGGCCACGAGCCGGCGCTGCGCGGCCTGCGAGGCCTGCACGCGATCGAGCATCGCGTCGAAGCGCTGGGCCATGCGCCCGACCTCGTCGGAGCCGCGCGCGCCGATGCGCCGGCCGAGGTCGCCGGTGGCCTCGATGTGCTCGGCCGCGCGCGTCAGCTCGCTGATCGGGCGCATGACCGGCCGCGAGAACAGGCGCGCCATGCCGGCCGCGAACGCGGTGCCGGCCACGACGAGCAGCGCGAGCACGATCCGCAGCCGCCCGAGGACCGCGTCGACGTTCTCCAGCGAGCGCCCGAGCTGCACCGCGCCGACGCGCGGGATCGGCACGGTGATCACGCGCAAGTGCACGCCGTCGGCGGTGCGATCGGTCAGGAACGGCTCGCCGCCGCCGACCGCCGCCGCGCGATCGCCGGGCGCGACCGCGATCGACACGCCGCCGAAGCGATCGCGGACGTCGCCGTCGGGCGCGACGACCTGCGAGAACTCGGCAGGCCCGCCGGCGCGCCGCGGGGGCGCGGGCAGCATGCCGGCGAGCTTCGCGCCGCGCCGCTCGACGAGCGCGCCCTGGGTGCGCAGCGGGCGGTCGACCTGCGCGCGCAGCTCGCTGCGCATCGCGGCGTAGCAGGCCACCGACGCGAGGACGAGCGTCGCGCCCACCGCGAGCGCGGACATCAGCGCCAGGCGCCTGCGCAGGTTCATGTCTCCTCGCGCAGGACGTAGCCGACGCCGCGGACCGTGTGCAGCAGGCGCGGCTCGCCGGCCTCCTCGGTCTTGCGGCGCAGGTAGCCGACGTAGACGCCGAGCGCGTTCGAGGTCGCGCCGAAGTCGTAGCCCCAGACGCGCTCGAAGATCTGCGAGCGCGTGAGGACCTGGCGCGGGTGCTGGAGGAACAGCTCGAGCAGCGCGTACTCGGTGCGCGTGAGCTCGATCCGCCGCTCGCCGCGCCACACGTCGCGCGAGGCCGGGTCGAGCGCGAGGTCGGCGAAGCGCAGGCGCTGTGCCGGCGTCTCGACGCGCCGCAGCAGGGCGCGCAGGCGCGCGAGCAGCTCGCGCAGCGCGAAGGGCTTGACGAGGTAGTCGTCGGCGCCGGCGTCGAGGCCCGCGACGCGGTCGTCGATGCCGTCGCGCGCGGTGAGCATCAGCACCGGCGTGCGGTCGCCGGCCTGGCGCATGCGCCGGCAGACCTCGATGCCGTCGATGCGCGGCATGGCGACGTCGAGGACGACGGCGTCGAGCTGCCCGGCGGCCAGGCGGTCGAGCGCCTCGAGCCCGTCCCCGGCGAGCGCCACGTCGTAGCGCTCGAGGGCCAGCGCGCGCTGGACGGCGGAGCGCACCGCCGGCTCGTCGTCGACCACGAGAACCCTCATCGCCGTGCTCACGTCCCAACGACACCAGCGCGTCGTAAGAGTTGGCGAAGAAGGGCTGATGGCCGCCGAAGCAGGTTTAGGTTCCGGCCGTGGCGGAATCCCTGCTGAGACGTCGGTCCGGCAGATGACTCTCAGCGTCGACATCCCTCGCAATCGCACCGCTCCCGGCATCGCCCGCCGCGCGGTCGACGGCCTTTCAGGAGTCGTGGCCGCGGACGTCATCCCGGACCTGAAGCTCCTCGTCTCCGAGCTGATCACCAACTCCGTCAAGTACGGCGGCGAAGGCGCGCTGTGCCTGAAGGTCGACGTCGATGGCCCGCGCAAGCTGCGCGCCGAGGTCATCGACCAGGGCGTCGGCTTCGTCCCCGTCGCGCGCAACCGGCCGGCGACGGAGGTCGGCGGCTGGGGACTGCACCTCGTGCAGACGCTCAGCAAGCGCTGGGGCGTGCACGAGGGCTCGACCCACGTCTGGTTCGAGATCGAGCGCTGACATAGGAGAGGCCCGCCGTAGCGGGCCTCTCGGGCACTCGACCTCTCTCGTAGCGGGAGGCTTACCCGCCGCGCGGCGATCGTGAACGCTCGATTAGGCTCGGGTCATGTCAGCGTTCGGGGTGCCGGGCGCGGTGACGTCCGACCGGGCCGGTGTGGTCCCGGGTCGGCGGCGAGCTGACTCCTAGGCTCGGTGTCGACCGTGTGGTCTGACCTGCATCGGTTGTGTCGCTCGCCGCCGCCCGAGGATCGCCGGCCTGACTTGATAGGAGCGTGGCAACCGCCCCGACTGAGGTGTGTCGACCGGAGATCCGCTTCGCCGGCGTCAACTGACGAAGGGACGGTGCAGATGATCGTGATCGGGTCGGACCCTCACAAGCGCAGCTACACGTGTTCGGCGGTCGTCGCCGCAACCGGTGAGCTGCGCAGCAGCGAGACGGTGCAGGCGACGAGCGCCGGGCACGAGCGGATGCTGGCCTGGGCACGGCGCCTGGATGGTGAGCGGGTGTGGGCGATCGAGGACTGCCGACACGTGTCGGGCAAGCTGGAGCGGTTTCTGCTGGCCCGCGGCGAGCGCGTGGTCAGGGTGCCGCCGAAGCTGATGGCCGGCCGTCGGCGCGGATCGCGCCAGCGCGGCAAGAGCGACCCGATCGACTCGCTGGCCGTCGCCCGCGCCGCGCTTGAGGAGGGCATCGACACGCTCGCTGTGGCGCGGCTTGAGGGCCCGGCGCGCGAGATCAAGCTGCTGCTGGATCACCGCGAGGACCTGATCGCCGAGCGCACCCGCATCCAGTGCCGGCTGCGCTGGCTGCTGCACGACCGCTGGCATGAGCTCGAGTTCCCGACCGGTTGTCTGGACCGGATCGTCTGGCTGGACCGCCTCGCCGGCCGTCTGGCGCGCGCTCCCCAGGACGCCGACGTCCGCGTCATGCGCGCCCAGGTCCGCCGGATCAAGGAGCTCACGCGGCAGGCCGCCGCGATCGAGCGCGAGGTGTTGGTGCTGGTTCGCGGCGTGCAGCCAGGGCTGCTGGAGCTACCCGGCGTCGGCGCGCTGACCGCGGCCAAGCTGATCGCAGAGATCGCCGGCATCGAGCGCTTCCGCAGCCCGGCCAAGCTCGCCAGGCTGGCAGGGATCGCGCCGATCCCCGCCCAAAGCGGCAACAGCACGCGCGTGCGGCTGGACCGCGGCGGCAACCGCCAGCTCAACGCCGCCGTCCACCGCGTAGCCGTCACCCAGCTGCGCTGCCACCAGCCAGCCAAGGACTACATCGCTCGCCGCATCAGCGACGGCAAGACCAAGCGCGAAGCCCTGCGCTGCCTCAAACGCCACCTCATCCGCACCATCTTCAACACCATGAACACCCCGACCACGAACGCCCTTGACTCGGCGCTCGCCTTGACATAGGAGCAACCGATGGACGACCTCCTCACCCGCCGCCAGCTCGTCGGGGCGGGAGCCGCCGGTGCGGCCGCCCTCGCGGTGCGTTCGAATGCCGCGCGGCGCACGCGGCGCGTCGACGTCTGCGTCGTCGGCGCCGGCCTCTCGGGCCTCGCCGCGGCCCGCGCGCTCGTCGCGGCGGACCGCACCGTCGTCGTGCTCGAGGCGCGCGATCGCGTCGGCGGGCGCACCCTGAACCGGTCGATCGGCGGCGGGCACGTCAGCGAGGTCGGCGGCCAGTTCGTCGGTCCGACGCAGGACCGCATCGTGGCGCTCGCGCGCGCGGTCGGCGTCGCGACCTTTCCGACCTACAACGTCGGCTCCAACGTCCTGCTCGCGAGCGGCGCGCGCTCGCTCTACCCCGCCGTGCCCGGCCTCCCCGACGATCCCGAGGTGCAGCAGGCGGTCGCCGCCGCGGCCAAGCTCGACGCCCCGGCCAAGCAGGTCGGCGTGACGGCCCCGTGGCATGCGGCCAAGGCCCGCGAGTGGGACCGCGTCGGGCGCGTGCACTTCGCCGGCACCGAGACCGCCGACTACTGGCTCGGCTACATGGACGGCGCCGTGCGCGCGGGCGAGCGCGCCGCGCGCGACGTCGCGACGGCCCTGCGCCGCTGAGTCGCGGCGTGCGCCTGCTGCGCCACTCGTTCCCCCAGCGCCCGGCGCTGGACATCGCGCTGTCGCATGCGCTGCTCGGGCAGGTCGCCGGGGGCGAGCTCGCGCCCACCGTGCGGCTCTACCGCCCCGGCCCCACGCTGGCCTTCGGCCGGCTGGACACGCTGCGCCCGGGCTTCGCCGAGGCCGGCGCCGCCGCGCGCGACGCAGGCTTCGAGCCGATCGTGCGGCTCGCCGGCGGCCACGCCGCGGCCTATCACGAGCAGTCGCTGATCTACGAGGAGATCACCGCCCAGGACGACGCGACGGCCAGCCTGCACGACCGCTTCCGCGACGGCGCCGAGCTGCTGGCCGGCGCGATCGCCGGCTTCGGCCTCGACGCGCGCGTCGGCGAGATCCCGGGCGAGTACTGCCCGGGCGCGTACACGGTCAGCGCCGCCGGGCGCATAAAGCTCGTCGGCACCGCGCAGCGCGTGGTGCGCGGCGGCGCGCTGCTGAGCGCGTTCGTCCTGATCGGGGGGGGCGAGCGGCTGCGCGCGGTGCTGTTCGACGTCTACCGCGCGCTGGGCCTGGACTGGGACCCGGCGACGGCCGGCGCCCTGGACGACGCGGCGCCCGGCGTCACGATCGAGGCGGTCGAGGAGGCGATCCTCGCCGCCCACGACCTCACGCCCGCGGGCGTCGACGAGGGAACGCTCGACCTGGCACGCGAGCTCGAGGAACGCCACCGCCTCGCGCCGTAACCGATGAGTCCGCGGCGGTCGAGCAGTCTCAACTGACATGCCACGCAGCACACGCAACGCACCGGTGCGTTAGTCGGTCATGCCATGCCCGCGAGGCGGTAGAGCACCAGGCTGCCGGCGACGGCGACGTTGAGGCTCGCTCCGCGCCCGACCATCGGGATCTCGACGCAGGCGTCGGCCGCCTCGACGTGCTCCTCGGGGACGCCGTGCCACTCGTGGCCGAGCAGCACCACCGTCCGCTGCCGCGCCGGCTCCAGGCGCGGCAGCGCGATAGCTCCCTCGGCGAGCTCGACGGCGACGATCCGCCACCCGTCGGCACGCTGCCGCCTGACCCAGCGGTCCTTGCCGGTGCGCACCCAATGGATGCACGGGCGGCGGCCCGGGCCGAGCGTGTCGCCGTGCGCGAGCGCCTGGCGGTAGTGCGCGGTGTCGGGGACCGCCATGCACGCGCCGACCGCGTCGCATGTGCGCAGCAATGTCCCGAGGTTCGCCTGGAACGCGACCCACAACGGGGCCACGACGAGGTGGTCCCAGCAGCCGTGCCTGCGCTGCCGGCGGCCACGGCGGATGTCGCCTGGCCGGGACTTCTCGGCGCTCAACGCGCGCGGGCGTACGCCCTTTCTTCGGTCATGCGCGGGACGCTACCGGGTGCGGGACCGACTGCTGAGGTCCGCGCGCTCCACGAGCTCCGGCGTGACCTCGCCCACCACCGCGACCGTCGCCGCGGCGAGCGCGAGCGCGTCGGGCGCCGGCGGGTAGTGCGGGTTGGGCACGGCGATGACGGCCATCCGCGCGGCCGCCGCGGCGCGCAGGCCGTTGCTCGAGTCCTCGATGGCCACGCAGCGCGCGGGCGGCACGTCGAGCCGGCGCGCCGCTTCGAGGTAGACGTCGGGAGCCGGCTTGCCGCGCGCGACCTCCTCCGAGGAGACCGTCACGGCGAAGGCGTCGGCGAAGCCGGCGGCCTCGAGCACGATGTCGATGATCTCGCGGTTCGACGACGACGCCAGGCCGAGCGGCCAGCGGGCGGCGAGCGCCGGCACGGCCTCGGTCGCTCCGGGCAGCAGCGGCAGGCTCTCGCGGTAGCCGTCGCGCATGCGCGCGACGACGCCGCGGTTGATCGCGTCGCGATCCATCGGGACGCCGAGGACGTCGCGCAGGTACGCCGACCACTCCGGCGCGCTCATGCCCATCATCGCGGCCGGGGCTTCCTGCCGCCAGCGACCGCCGGCCTCGCGGACGAGCGCCTCCTTCGCGGCATTCCAGCGCGGCTCGGAGTCCAGCAGGACGCCGTCGAGGTCGAAGATGACGGCGTCGGGCACCGGCGCTTTCTAGCAGCGGCGATCGATGCCGGGGTTCCGCCTTCGAGTCGGGGAGACAGGACTTTGAACCTGCGACCGCCCGGCCCCCAGCCGGATTTCGCACTCTTTTCTGGGTTGGAGAAATGCGAAATAGCAGGGGTTTCTTAGTTCTCGGTGCCTCTGAGATGCCCTGAAATTGGACCCCGAATTGGACCCCGAGCGTGTGTTCGGTGGTGTCCGCGCGACGGACGGCTGCGACGGATCCCGCCCCGCCGGGAAGGACCCTTCGCTTGACATGCAGTCGAAGGATGTCTAATCTTGACCTAGCCTTTCTTAGGACAATTCGCGACAGAGGCACAAAGCGATGGTGAAGGTGCAGGCGACTGGCGAAACGCTCCAAAGGTTGCGCGCGGAGCGAGGGCTCTCCCTGCGTCAGGCAGCTGCCGGCATCGGCATTGCCGTCGAGACGCTCCGCCGGCTAGAACAAGGCAAGCCCGCCCACGCCGGCACCGCCAATCCCGTCGCGCGCTTCTACGACGTCGATCCGAGCGAGCTCTTCGTGATGGAGGGACCGATAGACCCGCAGCTCGTACTCCTGGAAGCCGTGCTTGGAACACTCGATGTCGACGGGCTGCGTAGAGCAGCCAACGCTGTCGGCATGCGCGCACTTACCGCTAGCAACGGCACGGAGCGCCAGCTCTTCAAGAGCATGGCGGAGGAGCTCGAGCGCGAAGCCGACCGACGCAGCCCAGGCCTCGGCGATCCGGACAGCGCTTCGACGTCGAGCCTGAGCCCCGAGACACGCAGTGGGTCGAGTCGCTGCCTGAATGGCTCCGAGGGGTCAGCTTCAACATGCATGGGGAGGCGCTCGTCTACACGATTGACGACTACTTGCTTCATTCAGACATGGACTGGCAGCCGGTGCGGGTGCGCGATGGCGTGGCCCAGGGGCTCGTCCTGGATCGTGGCGAGGAGCGGTTCGTGGCAGGCATGTGGGCGTTGAACGAGTACGCCCGCCGGAAGCATTCGCGCCACTAACTACAGGCGGCGCAGATCGAACCACTCACGCTCTCGCGTTACCCGCGCCGCTTCGCGTAGGTCGTGCTCGATGCCCTCGTGTTCGGCATCGGCGAGGTGCACCCGGATCAGTTGCACGGGGTACATGCAGCCCGTCGACCACTCCCTCACGCGACGTCGGGCCAGCTCGGCCTTGCCTTGCCAGTGGCCGTCGCGATCGGCCTGGTACTGCGTGCGACCGATCTTGACGAACGGGGTGCCGACTGCCCAGACCCAGTAGGTGATCCACAGCGGACCCGGCTTCGACTCGACGTCACTCGCGCGGATCGGAGCGGCGTCATAGCTCCGATCGTCGGGTGGACTGATCGCCGCCTCGGGCCAGAGCTCGTCCCCGTCCGGCCAGTCTTCCGTGGAGGGCCATAGCGTCGTGCGGACACGCTTGGCGTCCCACAGGTCCCAACCGGGATCGGTCATGGTCCGTCCAGCGTAGGACGAGACGCGGAACTACACCGAAACTGAAGTCTTGCGTGGCGCCGGCGCGTCGCGCTCAAGTCGTCCAGCCCTCGCCGGGTCGCCACGCGCCCGTCGCGACCGTGCAGGCCAGGATCGGGTCGAACAGCGCGACGGCGATGCCATGGCCCTCGGTGATGTCGGCGGTGGCGGGAACATCGCGCGCGAGGCGCCGCCACGGCGCCGTCCACTCCGCGGGTGGCTCCGGCAGCGCCGCGGGAACCGTGTGCTCGGCCCGACGGTCGAAGATCGCTGTGATCGCCTCGGCAAGCCTTGCGGCGTCCACGGCCGACGTGTTGGCGATGACGACGACGTCGACGAGGTCCTTGACGCGCGTGCTGCGGCGCCCGCCGGCGTACTCGCGGGTGTAGGCGTGGAGCTTCTCGGCGAGGTGCTGCTCGATGCCGAGGGTCGGGACCTCGACGCCGTCGATGCCCGCGAACTCGAGGAGGCTCGATGTAGCGATCTCATCGGGCGCGTGGACGGGCGCGACGGCGAATGCGACGTCGATGACGGCGCGCTCGAAGATCCGGCCGGCGAGCGTCGCCGTGACACGCCACCGCTGGCCGCCGCCGGGGAGGTCGGTCTCTTCGTCGGCGCGCTCGAGCGCGAACGTGAAGCGGTCGCCGAGGTCGAGCGCGGCGGCGTCGAGGAGCATCTCGACCGCGTCTTCCTCGGCGAGCCGCCACTCGAAGTCGGCGTCCTTGGTGCTCCGCGCGACGCTGCCGAGGCGGAGCTCGAGCGCGAACCCGCCCTTGAGCACCCACTCGCCGGGTGCTTCGACGACGAGGCGGGCGAGCAGCCGCTCGAAGACGATGCGCTTGCGCAGTCGCGACACGCCGGCGGAGCCGGTCTGCCCCTGCTTGATCCGCGCCTCGAGCGCGGTCCGGAAGGCGTGGTCGGTCGCGTACTTCATCGCGTTAGCTCCGCGACCTGGCGCTGCACGGCCTGGGGGAACGCCTCGGCGGTCGCTCGCAGCCGCCGCTTGGTCGTGAGCCCGCGCTGCAGCGCCTGCTCGACGGCCGCCTCCGCCTGCTCGGTCATTCCGGTCGAGCGCAGGACGTCGATGATCGTGCGGTCAACCGTCGTAACCGGAATCCCGAGCACGTTCCGCCGCTGCCGCTTCGTGACCGGGAACGTGGTCGGGTGGACGACGACGCCTTCGATCGGCTTGCGGCGCCGCGTCCGTGGGACCGTGACGTGGACCTCGTCGGCGATCACGTCGGAGAGGTCGTCGAGCTCCAGCGCACTCTCGTGCGAGACGACCGCGTCGGCCGACGGCGGTGTGCGCAGCCATCCGGCCACGATGTGCTCGTGGGGGCTGCTGGGGAAGTCGCGCAGGCGGTACAGGCCGCGAGCGACGTGGACGAGTCGGCCGCCCGGACGGGCGTGATGCGACAGCGTCGACCGGGCGATGCCCGCGCCGGCTGCCGCGCGCGCGGTGAGGTAGCCGGCGTTGCCCTCGGCGAGGACATACAGCCGGCGTCCGACATCTTTGTCACCGTTTTGTTCGAATTGATCGAACATGTAGGTGACAATATCATCCGTTCGTGTCGATCTCTGCAGGCTCGGCTGCGGTCGGCTTCTCCTCCGCGAACGCCGCGTTTGACCATCTCGACCTCGTGCGCGCTCGGCGTGTAGTGCGTGTAGATCTGGGTCGTCTTGCTGTCCGCGTGCCCGAGGAACTCCTGAATCGTCCGAATCGGCTCGCCGGATGCGGCGAGACGGGTGCCGAAGGTGTGGCGAAGGTCGTGAAAGCGCACGGGGCGCACACCGGCCTTTCCGCACGCGGCCTTGAAGCGCTTGGTCACCTTGCTGCGATCGAGCGGCTTGCCCGTCAGCGGATGGGCGAAGACGAGGTCGTCATCAGCGCTGTACGCGGTGCGGCGCGACCAGGCTTCGAGCGCGCGGGCGGCGCGGTCGGCCATCGGGACCGAACGGCGCGTGGAGAGGTCCGACTTGCCATCGGAGGAATGCTCGCCCCGCACGAACGTGTTGCGGACGCGGATTCGTTGGGCAGCCCAATCGGTGTCGCGCCAGCGGAGGCCGAGGAGCTCGCTCTGCCGAAGGCCCGTCAGTGCCGCAACGAGGATCAGCACGCGAAGGACCGGCCCCAGCACGTCGGGCGGCGGCGGCGGAGCCGGTCCCCGACGACCGCGCCGGGTTGGAGCCGGCTTCGGGTAGACGACCTCGTCGGGGATCGCGCGGATCACCGCCTCGAGCTCTTCGACGCCGAGGAACTGCAGGTCGGGTTGGCATCGCCCTGGCGGCGTCGTCCGGGTCGGGCAGCCCGCCGCACGGGGTTCTCGCGGATCAGGCGCCGATCGATCGCGTACTCGAAGATCGACTACAGGAACGTCATGACGTTGCGCACCGTCTTCGGTGCGAGTCCCTTGTCGAGCATCGATCCCGCCAACCATTCGATGTGGCTCGTCGTGATCTCGGTCACGGGCTTGCTGCCGATGCGCGGCGAGATGTGGACGCGTTGCATCGACTCGCAGCCTTCGAGGTAGGAGCGACGCAAGCCGCGCAGACGAAGCTTCTTGCGCAGCGAGTTCGTGACCTCATCGACGGTAGGCCATACCGCGCCCCGCGCAGGACGCGGCGCGCGCTCCTCCTCGTCCTGGAGGCGGCGAAATGCAGCCTCGGCCTGTGAGCGGGTCAGCCCGTCCGTCGAGCCCACCGGCCGCGCTCGGCCAACGCGCCGGTGCAGCTGCCGCCCGTCGGCCGTCCGCCAGCGGCCGTAATACGACCCATTGCTCTCATAGAGAGACCCGGTGCCATACGTGCGTTTGCCGGCCTCGGGCGATCAGGTCCGTGCTAGGCCGCGGCGTTGGGATCCCACAGTCCGCCGCCGGGCGCCGGCCTCGGGGGCGACCAGTCGCGCCTCCATGGCCTCATCGAAATGGTCGCGGCGGATGCGCCATTCCTTGCCGATCTTGTATGCCGGGAGCTCGCCGCGGAGAATCCAGTCGCGCACGGTTCGTTCCTGGACCTTCAAGCGGGCGGCGACCTCCTCGACCTTGAGGTACTCGGGTTCTCCGGCTCCGCGATCGGCTGGCATCGGTCGGCTTGCTCCTCCTCCGAGACTACACGAATATGGTCGTATGACGGCGTCCATGGCTGTTGGCGACTTCGGTTTTCAGCGCAACGAGCGGCTTCACACGTCGGAGGTCGACGGCGCACCCCTGCTCGACGGCCAGTTCGTGCGGTAGGAAGACCCCGTGGAGGCTTCCGAACATCGCGAAGCATCGGCCGCAGCCGGCAAGGAGGGCGCCTGGGACGGCGTGCGGGAAGCTCAGGCGTCCTGGGCGGGTGCGATGCGTGCCCATGAGCTGGCGCCGCCCGATCGCGGGTTTCGTCGCCGCTTGCAAGCCCTGGCCTACGCGGCTGTCGCGATGCGCGATGCCCACGCGCGCGCCCTTGAAGCCGGGCTCGCTTGGCGACCGGTGGCCGGCTCCGACCGCGCGCGGCCGCCGTACGAGCTTCGCCCCGGCACCGGTCGGCGCGGTCCCGACGATCTCTGGAGCCGCTTCGACGCGGCGGTTGAGCAACTTAACGTGGCCGGTGCCGGCGACAGCCTCGCCGACATGGTCGCCGGGTATACGGCGATTGCCGACGCCGCAAACGCCTTGGCCAACGCGCTCGAGATGGCTGGCGAGTAGGCGCGGCCCTATGCGAAACGACCCAGCGTGAGTGTCGGAACCACGCGAAGGGGCAAACGCGCAGTTGGTTCCCGAGGCCGACGCACACAGCGAGTGTCGAGTCACATGGAAACCGTGGTGGAGTCCCGGGCCGCGGTCCTCGTCGACGGCGGGCTTCGTCGCTGAAGCGTCCGTGCTTTCCGGAGGCGCGCGCGGGTCACTGGTTCGCGCGTGCCGCCGCGAACCTGTTCGCTCATGCGAGCGCGTCGATCCAGCGCTCGAGCCGGCGCACTTCGCGCGAGAGGATGTTCGGGTCGCGGAGCGTGTTGGCGAGCAGGGCGGCGCCCTGGACGCCGGCGAAGAGCGTGATCGCCAGCTCGCGGGCATCCCTGCGCCCCAGCTCGCGGAACTGGGCCTCGGCCCACTCGATGACGACGCGGAACAGCCGCGCGGCGTCCTCGGCGAGCCCGTCGTCCTGCTTGTTGAGCTCGCAGCTGAGGCTCCCGATCGGGCAGCCATGAGCCGCGACGAGCTCGGCCACGTCCGCCCATGAGCGCGCGAGTCCCTTCAGCCGTGCGCGCGGCGTCGAGCGCCTTTCAAACGAAGTCAGAAGCGCCTGGATGGTCTCTTCGCGGAAGTCGATGACCGCGCGGGTGAGGTCGTCGCGCGTCTTGAAGTAGTAGTAGACGTTGCCCACCGGGACGTCCGCCGCCTCCGCGATCTCCGCCAGGGTCGTCCGCTGCACACCCTGTCGGTGCAGCAGCTCCGTCGCGCTCGCCACCAGCCGCTCTCGCTTGCCCGCTCGCTTCTGGGTGTCTGAGTGAGTCATCTGACTAGACCACGATACCGCGCACCGGTGAAGGCTTGACAGCATGATAAGTTAGTCGACTCACTAACTCGTGTTGTTGTTGTTGTCCACGGAGGCTCTTGATGGCGACAGCGGTCACCGACGTTCCCGCTCTCTCGACCAAGCGCGGCAAGCAGACGCTCGTCTTGCTCTGCGCGGTGGCGTTCCTGGACTTCGTCGACGCGTCGATCGTCAACGTCGCGCTGCCATCGATCCAAGGCGAATTGCACTTCTCGGTGCAGAGCCTGCAGTGGGTGCTGAGCGGCTACCTGCTCACCTACGGGGGCTTCATGCTGCTCGGCGGCCGCGCCTCGGACCTGCTCGGCCGCCGCCGACTGCTGGTGGCCGGCACGTCGCTGTTCGCAGCCTCGTCGCTGGTCGCAGGCGTCGCGAGCACCGAGGTGATGCTGGTTGGCGCACGCCTCGCCCAGGGGATGGGCGCCGCGATGATGATCCCGTCCGCGCTGTCGATCCTGACCACCACGTTCACGTCGGGCACCGATCGCCACAAGGCGCTCGGCGCGTGGGGCGCGATGGCCGGTCTCGGCTCCGCCGCCGGCGTCTTCCTCGGGGGCGTTCTCTCGGAGGGTCCGGGCTGGCGCTGGGTCTTCTTCGTCAACCTGCCGGTGTGCGTGGCCGTGCTCGCGGCGACCTTGCGCCTCGTGCGCGCCGAGCATGGCCGCGCGTCGCGTGCCAACTTCGACGCGGCGGGCGCCGTGCTCGCGACGGCGGGGATGCTGCTGCTCGTCTACGCGCTCGTCGAGGCCCCCGACATCGGCTGGGGCGACGCGCGCACGATCGGCGAGCTGGCGGGCGCGGTCGTGCTCCTCGCGGCGTTCGCGCTGAACGAGCAGCGCGCCCGCAACCCGCTGTTCCCGTTCTCGATCCTGCGCATCGAGGGCCTGGCCGCCGCCGACATCACGCAGGTGATCGCGATGGCGGGCTTCTACGCGATGTTCTTCTTCGTCACCCTCTACATGCAGGGCGTGCTCGGCTACTCGCAGATCGAGGCCGGCGCCGCCTACCTTCCGACCACGCTGGGCGTCGGCGTCGCGTCGGCGCTCGCCGCGCAGCTGTTCGCCCGCACCGGCACGCGGCCGATCATCGTCGGCGGCGCGCTCGTCTCGGCCGGCGCGGTCTTCTGGCTCTCGCGCATCCCCGTTGACGGCTCCTACGTCTCGGACCTGCTGCCGGGCCTGGTGATCATGTCCTTCGGGCTCGGCGCCGTCTTCGTCGGCGTGACGACCGCGGCCAACGCCGGGGTCCCGGGCGACAAGGCCGGCCTCGCCGCCGCGCTCGTCAACACGTCCACATGGCTCGGCGGCGCGCTCGGATTGGCGATCTTCTCGGCGATCTCGACCTCCCGCGCCCAGGCTCTCCTGGCGGCCCACGCCTCGCGGGCTGAAGCGCTGACCTCGGGCTTCCAGCGAGCGCTCGTCGCGTGCAGCATCTTCCTGCTCGCCGCGGCGGTCGTCGGGCTTCGCGCCACCAACACGCGCGGCGAGCCGGCCACCGGGCCGACCCTCGAGCCCTTCCCCGTCCCAGAAACCACCTAAGGAGACCTGATGCCCGAGCTTCCCATCCCACGTGAGGGAATCGTGCTGACGCACTTCATCGTCTCAGACGACGTCGAACGCTCACGGCGCTTCTACACCGACGTGCTCGGCGGCGAGACCGTGCTCGAGGGCGCGCCGGCGATCGTGGCGCTCGCCAACGGCTGGATCGTCATCAACGCCGGCGGCGGCCCGACCGACGACAAGCCCACGGTCACGCTGCAGACGCCTGCGGACCCCGAGCGCGTCTCGAGCTTCCTCAACATCCGCGTCGCCGACATCCAAGCCGTCTACGCGGAATGGAGCGCACGCGGTGCGACGTTCTTGACGCCACCGATCGACCGCGGCGCCGAGATCCGGTGCTACATGCGCGACCCCGACGGACACCTCATCGAAGTCGGCCAGACGACCGGCGCGCTGCACGCGCCATGAGGTACATGCTGCAGGTCTACTTCGACGGCGCCCAGGCGCGACTCGAGCAGCTGCCCGAGGCCGAGCGGACGACGATCGTCCAGGAGTACGTCTCGTTCTTCCGGGCGCCCGAGGTCAAGGACGGCAACCAGCTCCAACCCCCGGCGACCGCGACGACCGTGCGCGTCCACGACAACGAGATCGTCCGCAGCGCGGGCACGTTCGCCGACGCCGGGGACCCGCTCGGCGGCTATTACCTCGTCGACGCCGCCGACCTCGACGCCGCGGTCGCGCTCGCCGCGCGAATCCCCGCGGCCCGCATGGGAGGCGCCGTGGAAGTGAGGCCCATCGTCGAGCGGTGACACCCGACCCGGCAGCCGATCGGAAGCCAGTGCGCGCGGCGGCCTGTCCGCCACCGCGCGCTGCCGCTCCGCGTGGCAGGAGCACTGCGGAAGGTTGCCTGCCGCGCGTTGCAGCAGTCCCGACCTGCGCCCAAGCTCGTTGTCCCTTGCGGCCCTCGGAACGGTATGCGACGAACTCGACCGCGATCGGGCGGAACAACGGAGCGGGACAACAACGCCCGGGGCCCAACGTGCCTCCGAAGGCCCGAGCCACCACGCCTCGCCGGAGTTCGCGTCGCCTCGATCTTGGCGGCTGTGCAAAGCCTGCGGTTCCCGGGTCCGAACCGCCACAACGCCTACCGCGCGCCGCCGGTTCGACCGGCCCGGAGTAGGGTTGCTCACAGGCCCGGCCCGCCAGGCCGCGGCAGGGGCTTGACCCGCCGGGGGAGGAGCAGCAGGAAGGAGTGGGTCATGCGCAGGATGCTTCTTGCGTTCGCGGTCGCGGCTTTGGCCGTGGCTGCACTGGCGGCGCAGGCGGGCGCCCTACCGGCGGCGAACGAGGGGCCGGCCGTCGCAGTTTCCGGTGCCAGCCCGATCGCGGGGTGCCTGGGGGACCAGCCGACCTCCGGGACGAACTTCGTCAACAGCGAAATTGAGCCGTGGATGTCGGTGAACCCGACCGACGGCGCCAACCTCCTCGCAGCCTGGCAGCAGGATCGTTGGAGCAACGGCGGCTCGAGGGGCATCGTCACGGCGTCGAGCTCCGACGGTGGGCTCACGTGGACGACCAACGCCAGCACGAGGTCCTCGATCTGCACCGGCGGGACGGTGGCCAACGGCGGCAACTACGAGCGGGCCTCGGATCCGTGGGTCGACTTCTCGCCGAACGGGACCGCCTACCTGATGACGTTGTCCGTCGACACCAATCCCGGCGGCTTTGGCACCAGCCCGAACGCCATGCTCGTCATGCGCTCGACCGACGGCGGGGCCACGTGGAGCGACCCGATCACGCTCAAGCGAGACGAGGACCCCAACATCCTCAACGACAAGAACACGCTGACTGCGGATCCGAACGACTCGAGCTTCGCTTACGCGGTGTGGGACCGACTCGCGCCTCCGCCGGGTGAGGTCCCGCCGACCAACGCGTTCGAGAACGCTGTCGCCTCCCGCGGACCGACGTGGTTCTCGCGGACGACGAACGGCGGCACCAGCTGGCAGGCCGCCCGCATCATCTTCGACCCGGGGACGAACAACCAGACGATCGCCAACCAGATCGTCGTGCTGCCCGACAACGCGCAGTTCAACGGCGAGCTGGTCGACGTCTTCGACCTGATCCAGAACGCCACGAACAGGCCGCCGGGCCGGGGCTTCACCATCGCGGCCATCCGGTCGAGCGATCACGGAGCGACATGGTCGAGGCGGGCGATCGCCGTCGACAGGCACAACACGTTCCAGGGCCTGGTGGTCGATCCCGACGACCCGAACACGGCGACGCGCCTCGTCAGGACCGGCGACATCGTCCCGCAGGTCACGGTCGACCCGAGCAGCGGGGCGATCTACGTGGTGTTCCAGGACTCGCGCTTCGCCCCCGTGCGCAGCAGCATCGCGTTCACGCAGTCGCTCGACGGCGGGCTGACCTGGTCGCCGACGATCAAGATCAACAAGACGCCGACGGACATCAACCCAGGCAACCAGCAGGCGTTCAACCCCGTCGCGACCGTCCTCGACGACGGGACGATCGGCGTGCGGTACTCCGACTTCCGCAACAACCCGCCGGCGATCGCCGTGCTGGGCACGGACGAGTTCCTCATCCACTGCCACCCGACCACGCCGAGCGCCTGTGCGAATGCCGCGAACTGGGGAGACGAGGTCAGGCAGACCGATGCCTCCTACAACATGCGCCAGGCACCCTTCGCGCGCGGCTGGTTCGTCGGCGACTACGTCGGCATGGACACCGACGGCGCGGACTTCCTGCCGTTCTGGACGCAGCCGTTCGGCGGGGATCCGGCAAACGCCTTCGTGCGCCGCGTCGGGCTCGTGAGCGGGCCCTAAGGGGCGCATCTCTCATCCGGCAGGCTCGAGCGTCCCGGGCAACTGCCCGGGACGCGCGACTGCGGGCCAAGCGAAATGCCGTCACTCCCGCTGCCGCCGCTCGCTCGGCTCGCCCTGCTGCGTTCGCCGGCAGCCGCGCACCGAGTGCTGCTTGCGTATGAGGCGTACGCTCCGATGGGCCGGCGACCGCTCCGAGGCGACCACGTGAATGCGCTCAGGCCCGAGCGGTGTGATGTCGACTCTCCGTGAGACGTGCGCGACCAGCGACGCATTCGCAACCTAAGGACGGGCAACACCCCCGAGAAGCTCGCCGAGGACGCGCGCCGTGCGCGCCGCGGCACGCAGGCCCGGTACCGCTCCTCCGCCGAGCCCGCACTCAAGGCAGCGGTGGCGATGTGGCTGTATCGCGGCCCACTGCGCTGAACCCAGAGGACGGGCGCTGCTGGAGATGAACGACGTTCCGGTCGGGGCTGGCGGCAACCGCGTGGCGTCGATGGTCGCCGACTTGGCGCGCTCGCTCGAGCCACTCGGGGAGGCGGATCTTTCGCGGCTGGGGCGCGTCGCCGACGCGGAGCTCGAGGCGTTCTTCGCCCGCAACCCTCGCCTCGTCGGCTGGCGCGACCGGGTGCGCATCATCGCTCTCGCGCAGGGCGGCGCCGAGCACTACCTGCGCGGGCGGCGCGGTGTCTGGGACCTCGACGTGATCGTCTGCTTCGCGCAGGATCCGGCACTCCCACGGCTGTGGCGGCGCAGGGTGGTCTCCTGGGATTGGGGCCCCTCACGGCTGGGACGCTGCCCCTACGACCCACCCGCGTACACCGGCCGCGCGGTTGACGTTGCGTTCTGGGTCATCCCGGACCGGCCGGACGCGGTCGCCTCCCTGCGCGAGTGGCTCGGCGCCCGCGCCGCCAAACATCCCAACCCCGAGCGCAAGCCGGACCTGGCGCACGAGCCCGTGGTCCTCATCCGGCCCGATCTGGGGTCGGTTGCCTGGGATCCTCCGAACGTGCCGCGGGCGCGCGCAAAGGCACACGGACACCGCCCGCCCCAGGGCCTCGCGCCGCCGTAGCGCGAGCTCGCGCGGCGCAGCGACGAGCCAAAGCTCGCCCATCTCGCCGTCGAGAGAAGCCGGTCGCCTCGGATGTCGGCCAGCACCGCGCCACGCAAGAGGAGTCGAAACGCGGCTGAGCACTCGATGGAGACTGCCCTGGTGAGCGGCATCGGCTTGCGCCGCATGGTCTCGCGCGCGCATCCGTCTCGGCGACCCGCGGATGGCCGGCGAGGTGTCGCTACGGCTCGATGTTCTGGTTCTGCCGGAAGAAGTTGGTCGGGTCGTATGTGCGCTTCAGCTCGACCAGGCGCTCGTACTGCCGGTCGCCGTAGGCATGGCGGACCCGCTCGGCCCCCTCGTCGCCGAGGAAGTTGAGGTAGACGCGCCCGCCCGCATGCGGCTGCATGGCCGAGAAGAAGTCGCGCGCCCAGGCGACGTGCCGTTCGCCCTCGGGGTCGTCCTCGGTCCAGACCGCGTTGATGTTCACGTTGTGGCCGGCGTCGCGCTGGCTGAACGCGGTCTCGTCCTCTCCGGCGCGGGCGAGGGCGCCACCGAGCTGGAAGACGATGCAGTACGACTTCGGCGAGGTTTGCGCCGAGGCGTGTTCGACGAGCGTGTCGATCGCGTCGTCCGTGAGCAGCGGCAGCTCGACCGACTTCCAGTAGCGGTGCCAGCCGTGCGGGACGGACGGGTCGAACATCGACTGCAGCGCGGTGTAAGGCTTCGGCTCGAGCAGGTCGACGATCGGGTTGCCGAACTCCTTCAGCGGCCGCACGACCTCGATCCCGTCCTCGGGAGCACCGGCGTAGCAGGCCCCGACCATCACGATCGGCTTGCCGTGCACGTCCTCGGGCAGGAAGGCGACCGGCGGGGCCACGCTCAGCTCGAAGATCGTCGTCAACTCATCGGGCGCTGTGGCGATGAACTCCCGGTAGGAGGCGAGCACCTCGCGGGCATCCTCGAGGGGGTGAAAGATCGGCCCGGCGAGCACGATCGGTCCCACCGGGTGAAGCCGGTACTCGAACGAGGTCACGACCCCGAAGTTCCCGCCGCCGCCGCGGATTCCCCAGAAGAGGTCGGGGTTCTCATCCCCGCTCGCGGTGAGGAGCTCGGCCTCCGCCGTCACCAGGTCGACGGAGAGGAGGTTGTCGACCGTCGCGCCGTGCTTTCGCGTGAGCCAGCCGATGCCGCCGCCGAGGGTGAGGCCCGCGATGCCGGTGTGGGTGACGATCCCGCCCACCGTCGCCAGGCCGTGCAGCTGCGTCTCGCGGTCGAGCTCGCCCCAGAGCACGCCGGCATCGGCCCTGGCGGTGCGCGCCGCCGGGTCGACCCTGATCCCCTTCATCGGCGAGAGGTCGATCACGAGGCCGCCGTCGCAGAGCGCATGACCACCGACGCCGTGGCCGCCGGAGCGCACCGCCACAACTAGGTCACGCTCGCGCGCGAAGCGAACCGCCGCGACGACGTCGGCGACTCCGGTGCAGCGAGCGATGCAGGCGGGGCGGCGGTCGATCGCACCGTTCCAGATCGCCCGCGCGGCGTCGTACCCTGCGTCGCCGGGAGCGATCACCGGGCCGCGGATGGAGTCGCGCAGACGCTCGAGGTCGGTCGTCTGCGCCGCCAGTGTTGTCGTCTCGGTAGCCATGTCGCCGACGCTAGGCGGGTGTTGCGCCACGGACTAGACCGCACTTCGAACCAAGCGGTTCGAATTCCGAACCTGGCCCGTACCTGGCCCGTATCCGGGACTAGCATCCGGAGGATGCGGGGCTACGCGCAGTACTGCCCGATAGCCAAGGGGAGCGAGATCCTCGGCGACCGCTGGACGCTCCTGATCGTCCGCGAGATGCTGGGCGGTGCGAGCGGCTTCAACGAGCTTCAGCGCGGCTTGCCGGGGATCTCACGCTCGGTCCTCGCCGATCGGCTTCGCTCGCTCGAGCGGGCCGAGATCATCGAGCGGCGCACCGGCCCCAAGGGCAGGACGCTGGACTATCGCCTCACGCTCGCCGGCCGGGACTTGGAGGCGGTCGTGCAGGCGATCGGGGAGTGGGGCGTCACCTGGGCGTTCACCGACCCCCGCCCCGAGGAGCTAGACCCCGACCTTCTGATCGTCTGGATGGCCCGCCACGTCGATCGTGACCAGCTTCCCCCGAATCGCACGGTGCTCCAGTTCGACTTCCGCGACCCGGCGAAGCGCTACTGGATGGTGCTCGAGCCCTCCGAGGTCTCGGTTTGCCTCCAGCACCCCGGGTTCGACGTCGACCTCGCTGTCACCGTCGACACTGCGACGCTCTACCGCGTCTACCTGGGCCGCGCCGAGCTGGCCGGCGCGCTCCGTTCTCGCAAGCTGGCGATGAGCGGCCCGAAGGCGCTTCAGCGCGGGTTCGGAATGTGGTTCGCCTGGAGCGCGTTCGCACCCGCCAGCCGGCGGGCCGACGAGCGCCGCAGGGCAGCGTCACGACTCGCGGGCCCCCAGAGGGTGCGGCTGGAACAGCCGCTGCCAACGCATCCTCGCTCCAGCGCACAAGCGAGGGCCGCACTGTGAAGCCCGAATCAGGGTGTGAGGAGCGACATTCGCGGCGGAGAGGTCTCGAGCAGGCTCCTTCGCTCCCCGAGGCGAGCATCCCCCTTCCGTCCGCGTGACTCTCTTTGGACCAGGGCCAGGCGTCCGCCGGCGCGCAATCGGCCCCCACCGCGCTCCTGCACCCCGTGGAGGCTGTCGCATAAGTCGCGCGGGGCGGCCAGCCTCAGAGAGGCGATGCGAAATGAGCCGTTCTAAGGGCTTCTGGAAGGTCGCCGAGACAATCAGTCCCCGGGAAGCGGACCTCGTCACGCTGTCGTCGATATATGCGACAGCCTCGGGCGAAAGCTACAGCGAGGCCGGCTCCGCCCTCGACGGGTTGGGCGACAAGCGGGATGTCGCGAATCGCAGCGGTCGCTTCGGCGCGACGCGACGCGCCGGGACGCCGCGGTGCGCGGGTGCGAGTTGCGCGTGCATGTGGATGACGCCGGTAGCCATGCGCCGGTCAGGTGAGGATGTTGACCGCGCGCGCGATGACGAGCCCGAGGATGATCAGCGAGATCAGGGCCTGCGCGCCCATCGTCAGCTTGGCCCAATGTCGCAGCGGCATGACGTCGGTCGGGCTGAACGCGGTCGCGTTCGTCAGGCCCAGGTAGAGGTAGTCGAGGAACAGCGGCCGCCAGTAAGGAGGCGCCAGCTCTGGATTCATGTGCTCAGCGAAGGCGAAGTGGGGGTACCTTGCGCCGCGATGAGCGCGCGCGGCGGGCCCGCCACCGTCGATCTCCCAGTACAGGAACGTGAACGCGATGATCGTGTTCAGCCACACCAATGCTCCGGACGAGAGCAGCGCGTCGGCGCTGTTCAACGCCTTGTTGCCGCCCACCAGTTCGACGATCAGCACGACGGCCTGGGTCGCGGCCCCCACGACGAGCACGGCCACCAGCCCGATGCCGATCGCGCGAGTGGCGCGCGACTGCCGGTCGATTCGTCCGGGGTCGGCGATCGCGTGTGCGACGAGCAACAACGTCAGCAGCGCCGGCCCGATCCACTTCGGCGTCAGGCTGAAGCGGTCGGGAAGCAGCAACGGGACGACGATCGCCACGAGCAGCGTCACGGCAGGAGGCCAACGACTCTCTCCCCGAACGTCGTCGCTCCCCTCCTGGGTCAAGAGGCTCCCCGTCGCGCGATCACGCTGCGGCAGATCGTAACCTGATGCACGCTCGCTCCTCGCGAAACGGAAGCGCGACAGATCTCACATCAGGCACGTGATGGACGAGGTCCAGTCGTCTGGCGCCGCGCGATCAAAGGCCCTGCCGCTCGTAGGCACATCCGTTCATCCAGAGCCGGCATCGGGCGCCAGTCTCGGTGACGCGCAGCGGTGGCGTCCGGGCTTCGGCCACGCAAGGCGTGTTGGCCTTGCGTGACCGGCGGGAAACCCTACGCCCTGCGGCGCGGCGGCTATTCGCGGGACATCATGGCGACGGCTTCGCGTTCGAGGTCGACGTAGGGGTCGCCGCTGACGTCGATCGCGACGCGGTTGATCGTGCCGCCGGTGAATGCCCATGGCGCGCTGCCGGGGTAGTCGCTGGTGACGGGGTCGCTGCTGTCGCGCCCGACGCAGAGGCCGTCGCCGGCGAGTGAGAACTTGCCGGGCTGGGTCTTGATGTGGCCCTCGCCGACCTTGACGTCGCCGTGGAACAGCGACAGCGTGCCGGCCGCGACCCCGGGCGGGTCCTCGCCCTCCTTCTCGAACGCGGCGGACAGGATCAGGCCCTCGCCGGTGGGCAGCTCCGTCTCGGAGACGACCGTTTGCGTGAAGGCGCCTACGAAGCTGTAGGCGTAGTGCAGCCGGTTGTCCTTGATGTAGAGGGCGTGGCCGCCGAAGCGCGAGCCGTGCGCGAACAGGACACCTTCCGCGCCGGGGGCGGGGATGTCGGCGACCGCCGCGATCGCGTAGGAGCGGTTGCGGATATTGACCGCCTGGGACTCGGGCACGTCGGCGAGGTCCGGGTAGTAGACGTAGCGGTCGCGTGCCGGTGAGAGCACGGGGCGCGGCGTGAGGATGATCTCCAGGGCGCCGCGGTCGTCGAGCGGGAACGCGCCGTTGGCGCCGGCCTCGGCGTACCACAGGTTGATCAGCTCCTGCAGGCGCTCGGGCTCCTGCTCGGAGAGGTCGTGCAGCTCGGAGCGGTCGACCTCGGTGTGGTAGAGCTCCCACGTGTCCTTGCCGAAGTGGCTCCAGCCGCTCAGCGTGGGGTGGGTGGTGACGGCTTTGTAGCCGTCGTGCCAGATGCTGCGCGAGCCGAGCATCGAGTAGAACTGCGTCTCGCGGGCGCTGGGGAGCGTCGCGGCGTCGAAGCTGTAGCGCATGCTGATGCCGTCGAAGTGGCTCTGGACGTGCCCGCCGATCGTCGCGGGCGCCTCGACGCCGAGCGCGTCGAGGATCGTCGGGACGAGATCGACGGCGTGGTGGTACTGCTCGCGGATCTCGCCCCTGGCCTGCATCCCGGCCGGCCAGGAGATGACGCACGGGTCAGACGTGCCGCCGTTGAACTCGTAGCGCTTCCACATCTTGAACGGGGTGTTGAACGCCATCGCCCAGCCGTTGGGGTAGTGGGGGTAGGTCTTCGGGCTGCCGAGCTCGTCGAGCATCGCCAGGTTCTGCTGGATGTCGTCCGGCATGCCGTTGGCGAACTTGTTCTCGTTGACCGACCCGTTCGGGCCGCCCTCACCGCTGGCGCCGTTGTCGGAGACCAGGACCACGATCGTGTTCTCGCGCTGGCCCGTCTCCTCCAGGTAGTCCAGCAGCCGCCCGATCTGCGCATCGGTGTGCGCGAGGAAGCCGGCGTACACCTCGGCCATGCGGCTGAACAGCTGCTGCTCCTCGGGCGAGAGCGAGTCCCACGGGCGCGTGACGTCGAGCGCCGGGAACGGCTCGCCGTTGGGCCCGGTGCGCGTCTCGGGCGTCCCGATCGGGTTCAGGGGCGGCAGCTCGGTGTCGGGCGGGACGATCCCCATTTCCTTCTGGCGCGCAAGCGTCTGCTCCCGCAGGGCCTCATAGCCCATGTCGAAGCGGCCCTTGAAGCGATCGGCCCACTCCTTGGAGACGTGGTGCGGGGCGTGGCAGGCGCCGGGGGCGTAGTAGAGGAAGAACGGCTTCTCGGGCGCCAGCACCTTGGCGTCCTTGATGAACTCCAGCGCCTTGTCGGTCAGGTCCTCGGTCAGGTGATAGCCCTCCTGCGGCGAGCGCGGAGGGTCGACGGGATGGCTGTCGTAGACCAGCTCCGGATACCACTGGTTCGTCTCGGCCCCCAGGAACCCGTAGAAGCGCTCAAAGCCCCGCCCCGTCGGCCAGTTGCGCCGAGAGGAAGCGAGGTTCATCTCGGCATCCGGACACAGATGCCACTTGCCGACCATGTACGTGTTCCAGCCACGCTCAGCCAGGATCTGCTGGATCTGGCCGTTCTCGGGCGGGATCACCCCGCTGGCGTTCGGGAACCCACTGGCCGCCTCGGTAATGCACGCCATGCTGTTGCGCGTGTGATTGCGCCCCGTCAGCAGACACGAGCGCGTCGGCGAACACAAGGCCGTCGTATGCCACTGCGTATAGCGCACTCCGGACCCGGCGATCCGGTCGATATTCGGCGTCTCGACCGGCCCCCCGTACGCGGCCATCGCCGAGAACCCGACATCGTCGAGCACCGCGTACACCACGTTCGGCGCCCCCTCCGGGGCCTTCGGGGGCTCAAACGGCGACCAATCTGGCACCGAGTCGCGAATATCGACATTGACCTTGCCCTTGAACGACCCGCTCATGACGTTCTCCTCGCAGTCAGCCGCGCTCCGTCGGGCGAAGCGCCGCCGGATCCTCGCCGGATCCTCGCCGATCCCACCGCACCGAGCGTCACCCCAATTGGATGAGCTCAGGCTACGAGGGCCGTTCGCGCAGGTCGAGGCGAGGCCTTCACGATCGCCAAGCTACGCCGCTGATGCCTGTTCGCCAGCTGCGGGCTCCGCTCCTATGGGTGGTTGCGCGGACCGCGAAGCGTCGGAGGTTGACCCACCACGACGCCCGAGCTCGACGCTCAGGAACAGGACGAGGATCAGGTCGACGAGCGAGAAGACGATGGCCCGGCCGAGGTAGTCCGGGTTTCCGTGCAGCTGGGTGCCGATGATGATCAGGCCCAGCGAGCCGAACCGCAGCCCGGACACCAGTCCTGTCGTGGTACGCGTCTCGGCGTCCGCGTGTCCCACGAGCGCTCCCAGCGCGACGCTCACGATCGCGGTGAGCGCTGAAGCGAGCAGCACCCAGGATCCCAATAGGGAGACGATCGCCTGCCAGTTGACCGAGATCCCCGCGATCAGCGCGATCGCGAGCGCGAGGTTGGAAACCCTCGCGAGCTCGACCTGCCAGTTCGCCGCGTGCTCCGCATAGCGTGCCCGAACCACCAGGCCGATCGCCAGCGGGATCAGCGCGAGCAGCAAGAGGTTGCCGAGGATCGAGCTCGCGCTGATCGACGCGCCGCTGACCACCTGCCCGGCCCACAGCGGCACCGCGACGAGGTTGGCGAGCTGCAGCACGACGACCAGCGAGACCGCGAGCGCGAGATTGGCACGACGAGCGAGCTGCGTGGCCTTCAGACCCGCCGCGCTGGCCGCGCCCAGCACGGCCAGCGTCATCCCGGTCACCGCGGACTCGTCGATCGGCAGGGCCTTGGCGATGCCCCACGCCGCCGCCGGCACCAGCACCGAGTTGACGAGGATCATCAGCACGACCAGCCCCACCCGCCGCAACGGCGCCACCAGCTCGGCCACGCTGTAGGACATCCCGAGTGCGAGCACCGTCGAACTGATCGACACCGCCACACGCGCGTCGTCCACCCGAGCCGCACGCCGCTATCGCATTGAGGCGAGGCTGTCGCATAAGTCGCGCGGGGCGGCCAGCCTCAGAGAGGCGATGCGAAATGAGCCGTTCTAAGGGCTTCTGGAAGGTCGCCGAGACAATCAGTCCCCGGGAAGCGGACCTCTTCACGCTGTCGTCGATATATGCGACAGCCTCCGTGGAAAGCAGCAGTCACGCTCCGGCCATCGCGTTCCATGCATGCCGGCACCGTTGCTCGGTCCGAACCCAAGACCAACGTGTCCCGCGTCAAGGGGAATCCGCGCGGTTGGCGCGTTTGGACTGTGGTGTTGACGGCGTCTGAGGGCGGGTCGTCGGGGGCGGCGAGGTAGCGCTCGATCGGGCGGTCGCCGGCGAGCGCTTCGTGCGGGCGGACGTGGTTGTAGAGCCGTCGGAACGCGTCGACCATCGTGGTCATCTCGGTGCCGTCGGCGGGCAGTGCTCGCCAGAGGTACTCGATCTGGATGGCGCCGTGGTAGCGCTCGATGACGCCGTTGGTCTGCGGGCTGCGGCGGCGGGTGCGCACGTGCGTGAGCTCGGGGCGGCTGTCGATGTAGCGGGCGAACGCGATGGCCTTGTAGCAGGGGCCGTTGTCTGAGACGACGATCACCGGCGTGATCTGGCCCGTGTGCGTGCAGGTGACGTCGTCGAGCAGCGAGCGGCCGATCAGGTCGTGGACGTGGCAGCGCGCGTCCTCCACGGCGGCAATCGCGTCGCGGGTGGTCTGGGTCGCGGTGACCGCCCCGGCGAGCACGAGCTTGGTCGCGTAGTCGATGACATCGCCGCAGCGCCAGGTGCCGCCGCCGCTGGTCTCCAGCTCGAAGAAGTCGGTCTGCCAGACGCGGTTGCGGCGGGTTGGGACCGTGACGAACGCCTCGCGGCGCGCCCTTGCCAGATCGCGGCGTTCGCGAACGTAGTCGACCGGCAGCACCAGCCTGCGTCGCGCAGGACACGCAGGCAGGTCGCATCCGAGACCTCCAGGCCGTCGTGGCGGCACAACCGCGCGATCTTGCGGTGCCCCCACATCGGGAACGCCAGCGCCATCTCGATGACCCGCTCGGCCACGCGGTCGCGCGCCGGGGTCGGCCACGGCCGCGCACCCCGCTGCGGCCGGTGCGATGACGCGCGCGGCGGTCGTAGTAGGTGCGCTCGGGCAGCCCGACGATCCGGCAGAACCGGCTGACCGACATCGTGTGCTCGAGGCGAAGCTGTTCGAGCTCAGCGAAACCCCATCACCGCGGGACCGCCGCGCTTGAGCGCGCGCAGCTCGACGTGCGCCTCTCCGAGCGCGCGGGTCAGGTCGTCGATCTCCTCGGCCATCCGCGCCTCGCGACCGGTCGGCTTGCCCGCGCGGTGCCCGTGCTCCAGCGCGTCACGGCCGCCGGCGAGGAACTGCTCCTTCCACTTGCCGATCGACGTCTCCGAGATCCCGTGCCGGCGTGCGGCCTCGGCCTGGCTGCTCTCGCCCGACAGGACCGACAGCACGATCTTCAGCTTGACGGCGACGGGGTGCACGGGCGGTCGAGCCACGGCGATTCTCTTGGTTCGAGGGGTGTCCCCGGACGACAACGCACGGGCGTTCACGCAGCCAGCAGCGGCTCACCCTCCGGGCTCGCCTCGCTGTCTACGTGAACGCCCCCACAGTCCTCTCAGGACTCAATCAACGACTCTGCGCAGAATCTTGACGCGGGACACCCGTTGGAGGGCGACTATGTCTATCTGTGGCTCGATGCCAAGGTCGAGAAGGTCCGCGACGGCGGGCGGGTGCGGCGCAAGGCGCTGGTCATCGCCCACGGCGTGCACGAGACCGGCCGGCGGGAGATCATCGGCATCGACGTCGGCGAGGCCGAGACCGAGGCGTTCTGGACCACGTTCCTCAGGGGCCTGGTCAAGCGCGGCCTGACCGGCGTGCAGCTGGCGATCTCCGACGCCCACCCCGGGCTGAAGGCGGCGATCGCCAAGGTGCTAGGCCGCCTCGGCCTGGGTGGCGAGGCGCTTCTCGGCGGCGTCGGTGGCGGTGTTCCAGACGGGGTCGGCCTTGGGGCCTGGCTTGGCGCGCGGTGCGCCGGCCTTGAGCTCGAGGGCGCGCAGCTTGCGGCGCACGAGGCTTGGCCGCGCGAAGGCGTAGTCCTCGCCGCGCGTGAGCAGGTGCCAAGCGAGCACGGCGAGCTTGCGAGCCACCGCGACGGTGGCGACGTGGCGCCCGCGCTTGGCGGCGGTGCGCTGCGCGAACGCGCGCAGCGGTCCGGGGCTCTTGGCGGCCGACCACGCGGCCTCGACGAGCACATGGCGCGCGGCGGCCGAGCCCTCCTTTGACAAGCGGCCGTGGCGGGCTGGCCCGCTGCCGGACTGGCGGATCGTCGGGTGCAACCCGAGATAGCCGACCAGCTGGCGCGAGGTGGGAAACCGTCGCACGTCGCCGATGACGGCAGCCAGCGTGGCGGCGGTGACGATGTCGATGCCGGGGATCGTCATCAGCCGGCGCACGTCCTCGTCGCCCAGCGCGTGCTGGGCGATGATCTCGTCGATCTGCGCGAGCTCGCCGCCGAGGAAGTCCAGCTGGCGCAGGCAGCCGTCGACGTTCAGGCGCTCATCGACGGGCAGCTGCCGGGCGGCGATCCACGCGCGGCCCTTCTTGCCGAACGGGTCGCTGGCCGGGTTGCCGGCGCTGAGGTTGCGATGCAGCACCGCCGAGATCTCGTTCTTGATCTGCGTGCGGCGCTTGACCAGCCCACGGCGCCGCGAGACCAGCCGGCGCAGCATCCGCACGCGCTCATCACCGATCCACACCGCCGGGATCAGGCCAGCGGCGAGCAGATCGGCGAGGACCTTCGCGTCGACCTTGTCGGTCTTCACGCGCGCGTGACTGATCGCGCGCACCTGATTGGCGTGCGCGAGCACGACCTCGGCGACATGCGGCTCGAGGATCCTGGCGATCGCCAACGCGTTGCCCGTCGCCTCCAACACCACCCGGTCCGTCGACGCCAGGCTCTGCGCGAACAGCACAAGCTGCTCGGGCGTCGTCGCGATCCGTCCCGCCGAGCGCGCCCGCCCGCCGTCGGCGATCGCGACCTGACAGAAGTCGCGATGCACGTCCAACCCGATCGACCTGCCCACCACCAACCTCCCAGCTCGACAACACGACGGGGAGGACGGCGGGCAAGAACGACACCTACGGATTCGCGCTCGCGGCGCACCCGGGCAAGTGGCAGGGGCGGCCAGTTACACCAGCGGGCTCACAGCCCATAAGAGTTTCGGCCTGCCCGACCGCGTTCTCCCAGAGCCCCAGCCCCGGAACGCGCCGAACCTACGACCCGCCCCGGACACCAGCGACTCCGACGCCAATTCTCCCCCGGGACTTGACTGGCGCCCGGAGGTCGATCGCGGAGGACACCTGCAGCGTTAGGGTGCGGTCTCGAGGCAAGCCGCCAACGAGTGCCGGCAGGGCCCGCGGCGCGAGCCTTGCCCAGCCCCCTCGTGCTGCGTCCATCGCCGCATCGACGCAGGGGCTGCGAACGGCGAGAATGGGGCACCGCTCGCGACCCGTGAGGAGGATGAATGGCCCGCATCGTGCGCGCAGCGCTGATCCAGGCGCACGCGAACCTTCCGAAGGACGAAGCGCTCGCCAAGCACGTGGACATGGTCGAAGACGCAGCCCGGCAAGGGGCTCAGGTCACCTGCCTGCAGGAGATCTTCTTCGGCCCATACTTCTGCGCCCAGCAGGAGCCCAGATGGTTCGAGACGGCCGAGCCCGACGACGGGCCGACCGTGCAGACCATGCGCGAACTTGCGCGCAGGCACGAGATGGTCCTCATCGTGCCGTTCTTCGAGAAGGAGTTCGAGGGCGTCTTCTACAACACGGCGGTCGTCATCGACGCCGACGGCGAGGTGCTCGGCAAGTACCGCAAGACGCACATCCCCCAGGTCGGGCCGATCTTCTGGGAGAAGTACTTCTTCAAGCCCGGGAACCTGGGCTACCCGGTCTTCGACACGCGCGTCGGGAAGGTCGGCGTGTTCATCTGCTACGACCGCCACTTCCCCGAGCCCGCGCGGATGCTCGGTCTTCAGGGCGCGCAGATCACCTTCAACCCCTCTGCCACGGTCGAGAGCCTGTCGCGGTACCTGTGGGAGCTCGAGCAGCCCGCGCACGCCGTCGCCAACGGCTACTTCGTGGGCGCGGTGAACCGACTCGGCGAAGAGCTCGTCCCCGGTGCGCGCTTCTACGGCTCGAGCTACTTCTGCGACCCGCGCGGCCAGATCATCGCCCAGGCGTCGGATCGCGAGGACGAGGTGCTCGTCGCCGACCTCAACCTGGAGATGATCGACGAGGTACGCACCACCTGGCAGTTCTTCCGCGACCGGCGTCCGGAGACCTACCGCGACCTCGCCGAGTTGCTCCCGTAGCCGCGCGAATCGCGAGGAGCGTCCTGCTCGATCAGGCCGTAGGACTTCGGGATTCGAGCCGAGCCAGGGCGCGCTCGACCGCCGAGATGAGCTCGCCTCGAACCTCCGGCCAAGCGGTCGGGAGATCGTCGGTACCGTACGCGCGACGCATGCGATCGGGGTCGAGCTCCATAAGGTCGGCCCAAAATGAGTGAGAGCGTTCCAGCGGCCGCGGTCCGGTGATTGCGCGTCTGTGCAGGCAGGTTCAACTCTGCAGCAGCGGCGGTGAAGGCGTCGATGACCGGGCCGAGCACGTTGTCGACGTCGGCCACGACGTCCTCGAGCTGCGTCATCCGCAGCTCCGTGATCGGCTCGGCGACGCTCTCCCGAAGGCGCCGCTCGCAGATCGCCATCGCGCGAGCGATCGTCTCGGCCGAGTCCGGGCCCCGCGCGGGGGTCATGGCTCTCGACCGCCGCCGGCAAAGGCAACGAGCTCGTCGGCGAACGGCGGCGACAGTGCGACGTCGATCTCGACCGCTCCTGCTCGCAGGCGCGCGCCCCCATCGACACGTTCAATTGCGTCGAGACGTTGACGCGGGACCGCGAGGAGGTCGTGGGCCCAGGGGACCGAGTTCTCGAGCGCCTCGGGGTCCGGCTCTTGGGCCACGATGAGCTCATGCGGTGACAGGGCGATGAGCCCGGTGCGCGGGCTTGCGCCGCGAGCGGACACCATTCCGAGGCGCACCGCGATCGGCGCTCCGGGCCACAGGCTTACGGCCGCGGACCGCACGACATGCGCCCACGCGTGCGGTAGGTCGGGCTCCGGCTCGTCGGGCACGGGCAGCGGGCACCCCGCTGCGGCCGCACGGACCCTGGACAGCTGCCCCTCGAGCTCGCGTCGCGCGACGGCGTCGTAGCGGATGGTGAGCCGCCGGCGGGGCGCCAGGAGGGTGAGGCGTGCGTACTGCTGAATCTGGACGTGGTCGATCGCGGCGAGCTCGTCGAGCGGGATGACGGCGACAACGCCGGGCTCGGGCGCCGCGTCGGCCCACAGCGCGACGCCTTCGTCCGCGAGCCCGAGGACCTGCATAGGCGTCACGACCCACGCGTCGCGATCGCCGGCGAGGCGCCGAGTCGCGGCGGGCACGACGAAGACCTGATCGAGGCGCCACGCCCCGCAGGCCGACTCGAGCGCCTCGGCGGCGCCCCGCGGAACTTCGGCCCAACTCTGCGGGGCGTAGGGGTGTTCGGCGAGTCCGCGGCGGCGGCGTACCGCGGTTCCGGCCTCGGCCAGCCGCTCCCACGGTTCTGGCGGGTCGTGCTCCGGCTCGTGGAAGCGTTCGCGGAGCGAACCGACGATCTCGGTCATCCGGTCGCCCCCTGAAGCGCCGCGCCAAGCTCGCCACACCGCGCCTCGAACGCCGCGAGATCTTGCACCTGGAGCTCCACCGGCTGGCGCTGGTTTGCGTGGCTGTCGCGGGCCCGCTCGACCGCCCCGCGGATTGCCGCGCAGGCGGCGTCCACGGTGGCGTCGAGCTCGCCGGCATAGTCGCGTGTGGTCTCGCGCCCGGCGTCGACCAGGGCCGTGCGCAGCCGGCCGGCGTGGCGGTCGGTCATGGCAAGCAGTCGCTCGCGGGCGGCGCGCATCACCAGCCGCCTGCCGAGCGGTCCCGGCAGCAGGGCGCGCGCGCCAGCCACCAGACGCTCGAGCGTGTCTTCGGGATCCTGGAGCTTGAAGGCGAACGACGGTGGCCGTCGCAAGCCGGTCGGGGCCGGGGAGCTCGTCAGGTCAGTGTCGAGATCAGACTGCGCGGCGGCGCGCACCGCGTGGAGGATCTCGGTGACGCGGGCGGCGTAGCGGCTTTGGAGCATCCGCAGCTCGGCGCCGATCTCGTGCGCGTACCTGGGGACGAGCGCGGCGAACTCCTCGCGCGTGTGCTCGTCGATCCACGCATCGAGGTCAGCCGCGAGCTCGCGAGCGCCGCCGTCGCTCGACGCTGCCGCGCGCGAAAGTTCGCCGTCGAGCCTGGGGCGCGCATCCCTCGCGAGCCTCATGAGCGGGTCGTCCACACGTTCGCGCAGCGCGCGCTCGACCCCACGCGCGAGGAGGTCTCGAGCGTCCTCGTGCGCGTGCTCGAGCTCGATGAGACGCTGCTCGAGCTGGCGTGCCCGCTGTCGGAGCTCGTCCAGCGGCAGGCGCAGCGCCGCTGCCTGCAGCCGCGCCGCTTGGGATGCGGTCTGGGCCATTCGCGCACCGCGGGCGCCGCTCGAGCGCGCGATGACGTCGCCGAGCTCGAAGTCGGCGATTCGGACCAGGCACTCCCGAAGTGCAGCCACACCTTCGCCAGTGCGCGCGCTGACAGCGACGACCTCGGGGGCGACGCCGACGACCTCGCGCAACCCTTGCGCGACGAAGCGCAGCGTTCTTGGCAGCTCGCCGCGATCGATCTGATCGATCTTGTTGATCGCGAACAGCGGCCGGGCGCCGCCGTCGACCACCGCGGCGATCAGCTCGCGCTCGGGAGCGTTGAGCGGCTGGTCGGCAGCGAGAACGCATAGCGCGACGTCGACTCGTCCAAGGAAGCGCTCGGTCGTCGTCGTGTTGTGGGCGTGGATGGAGCCGATGCCGGGCGTGTCGACGATCTGGATGCCGCGCGCCAGCAGGGCGTCGGGAACCTCGACGGCGACCGACACGACGTCGTTGCGGCCGACACGATCACCGGAGTCCGCGACCAGGGCGCTGAGCTCCGAGAAAGGACGCTCCTGCTCGTCACCGTCGGCGTACCCGACCACGAGCCGGGGACGTGAGCCGTGGCGGACGACCGTGATCGCGGATGTCAGCGGCAGGACGTCGGTCGGCAGGACCGCGTGCTCGATGAGCGCGTTGACGAGCGTGCTCTTGCCCCGTTTGAACTCGCCGAGCACGACCACGTTGCAGCGGATGTCGTCGAGCCTGGCGATGGCGTCGTCGATGTCGGCAAGCGCGTCGGGCGGCAGCAGCTCATCCGCGAGGGCGCGCAGCTCGACCAGGCACTCGCGCACGCCTGCCGTGGGCTCGACGGCGGCGGCGGTGCTGTGGGCCATGTGTACCTCCACGTCGGACGGTGCCAGGACGTAGAGGCCATCAGCGGCTGTGCCGCGGTCCGAGCGAGCCTCATCGCTCACGCCGAACTCTACCGGGCTGGCCGTCCCTAGACTCGCGCGCATGGAGGGCCGGTCGGTGTGGGTGCCGTTGCGAATCGAGTACATCAAGGGAGCCAAGGCCGATGCCTGCCCATACGCCTCTGGGCACGTGATGGTCGCCCCGCACCGGCACGTGGGCGATCTCGACCCGTGCGCACCGGAAGAGCTCGGCGAGCTCATGGCGCTGAGCCAGCGTGCGATCCGGGCGCTTCGCGATGTGGTCGCCCCCGACGGCTTCAACGTGGGCCTCAACCTCGGCAAGGTCGCCAGCGCGGGTTTCGACGACCACCTCCACCTGCACGTCGTGCCGCGCTGGCACGGCGACACCAAATTTATGCCGGTCCTGGCCGACACGCACGTCGTTCCCGACGCGCTCGGCGCGACGCATCTCGCGCTCGTCGAGGCGATCGCTCGCCTCGCGTGGCGGCCTACCTGAGCCCGAGCTGCGAGCGAGCGACGCCGCGCAGGAGCAGCGGGCCGTTCGCCGCGAGCTCGGCCAGCAGCGGGCGCGTCGCCTCGATGCCCTCGATCGCGACCAGCGAGCGCAGGGCCTCGGCGGCGAGGTAGGGATCGCGATGCCGGGCCACCGCGCTTCGCAGAGGCGCCGCCGCGGCCGCGGGCCGGCGGTGGCCGAGCACCTGTGCCGCGGTGATCGCGGTGCCGGGGAGCGGATGGTCGAGTGCCCAGATCAGCTGCTCGTCGTAGCTGAGCTGATGCGGGGGTTCGATCGGCTCGCCGCAGCGCTCGCACGGGCCGACCGCGCGGGGGTTGCGCGCGTAGCAGTGGAAGCAGAACCACGCGGTGGTCACCGCCGCACCGCGAGCAGATCGGCGACGTCCTCGAGGACCTCGGCCATGTGGCCCATGCTTTCGAGCCTGTGCAACTCGTCGCGCATCGCCTCCGACCGCCAATTCACCGCGAGGGTGTCGAGGGCCGTGTTGACGAGCATCGCGTGGTGCGCAAGAACGGAGTCGAGCACGGCGGCCAGACGGCCCATCGCCGTGTCGTCCTTCGCAGGGAGTTCGCGGCGGAGCTCCTCGAATCGCGAGACCACGGGCCCTCCACGCGGCGCGAGCTCGCGCAACGGTTCGTCCCGGCTGATTGCAGCGATGAGTCCCGACGCCTCGTCCTGCAGGTCGAGTGCCTCGCGCACGATTCGACGCAGCCGCTCGCGCGGCGACTCGACCGCTGCGATCGGGTGTCCGAAGTAGCGGAGATTCGTCGGATCCGCCGACCTATCGCGAAGGCCCCATCCGGCGAGCCATCCGACGCCCTGCAGCCATGCGCCCGGGGCATGGTCCGCCACCTGCGTGGCCAGCGTGCCGAGCGAGCCGGCAAGCGCGATCGGTATCGGGGCGCCGCTCACGAGATGTGGGCGGCAGGGCGGGCCGGCTCCACTCAGGCACAACGGACAGGTGCCTCGCTCCCACTCGTCGCGGCTCGCCGCCGCGAGCGCTTCGAAGCGCGTCCGGTCGTTGACGCGCTCGCGCCGCTCCATGGAGCCTGCCTCGGGGCCGCGCTGCGCGGCCTGCGAGCAGACCGGGCAGGCGCGCCCGCGCAAGCGGCTGCGCGCGAGGACCGCTGGCAGCCTTGACGCTGCGATGTTCCGACCACGCAGGAGGCAGTGGGCAAGGAACATGCGCGACACTGGCAGCGCCTCCTCGCCCAGCTCGCACTCGGCCAGCGTGAGCCCCCACGCGTGCCGAGCACACAACGACCAGGCAGCGGCGCGCCGCACACCGCCGCGGAGCGCCCACAGCAGCGCGTGGACTTCAGCGGCGTCGAACTGCGGCGAGCCGCAATCGCTCGCGGGAGTTGCGGGGCGTGCTGCGGGAGGCGGTCCGGAGACGGTCATTGCGAACGTCCATTGCGGCTGACAGAGGCCATCAGCGGGACGACCGCGGTTCGCTTCAGCGAGCGAGCCTCATCGCTCGCGGCCAAGGATAACGACCGTAGTTTCCCCGCGGTACTCGGCGGACTCCGACGGAAGGAGCGCCGCGCGGTCGGCCACTACGCTGCCGGGCATGAGCGCGATCACGCACGTCCACGCCCGGCAGATCCTCGACAGTCGCGGAAACCCCACCGTCGAGGTCGACGTGCGCCTGGAATCGGGCGCGTTCGGCCGGGCGGCGATCCCGTCCGGGGCGTCGACCGGCGAGCACGAGGCGGTCGAGCTGCGCGACGGCGGTGAGCCATTCGGCGGCAAGGGCGTGCTGCGCGCCGTGGAGCACGTCGACGGGGAGATCGCCGGGGCCGTCCGCGGCCGGGAGGCCGGCGACCAGGAGGGGCTGGACCGGGCGTTGATCGACCTCGACGGGTCCGCGACGAAGTCGCGGCTTGGCGCCAACGCGATCCTCGGCGTGTCGCTCGCGGTCGCCCGTGCTCGCGCCACCGAGCTCGGGCAACCGCTCTGGCGCTACCTCGGCGGCGAGCAGGCGAACCTCCTGCCGGTGCCGATGATGAACGTGCTCAACGGCGGCGCCCATGCCGACAACCCGGTCGACTTCCAGGAGTTCATGATCGCACCGCTTGGCGCCGGTTCGTTCGCACAGGCGCTGCGCATGGGCGCCGAGACCTACCACGAGCTCAAGGGCACGCTGCGCGCCCGCGGGCTGGCCACCGGCGTCGGCGACGAGGGCGGCTTCGCGCCGGCGCTCCACGACAACGAGGCGCCGCTCGAGCTGCTGGTGGCGGCGATCGAGGCGGCCGGGTACCGACCCGGCGAGGACATCGCGATCGCGCTGGATCCGGCGGCCAGCGAGTTCTTCCGCGATGGCGGGTATCGCCTCGCCGCGGAGGACCGCATGCTGTCTTCGGCGGAGATGGTCGACTACTGGGAGCGGCTCGTCGACCGCTATCCGGTCGTCCTGCTCGAGGACGGGATGGCCGAAGACGACTGGGACGGCTGGGCACGGCTCACCGAACGGCTTGGCGACCGAGTCCAGCTCGTCGGCGACGACATCTTCGTGACCAACCCCGCAATCCTGCGTCGCGGCATCGACGCCGGCATCGCCAACTCGATCCTCATCAAGCTCAACCAGATCGGGACGCTCACCGAGACGCTCGAGACGATGGCGATCGCCCGCGAGGCCGGCTACCGCTGCTTCGTCTCGCACCGCTCGGGCGAGACCGATGACGCGTTCATCGCCGACCTCGTGGTCGCCACGGGCGCCGGCCAGATCAAGACGGGCGCGCCGGCGCGCGGTGAGCGCGTCGCGAAGTACAACCAGCTCCTGCGCATCGAAGAGGAGCTCGGCGAGCGCGCGCGGTTCGCCGGCCGGGCAGCCGTCGCCGTCTGAGACGTTCACCAGCGAGCGAGCTGCTCGCGAAGGCGCTCGCTGAGCGGGCTGCGCCCGTAGCGCTCCTCGACGCCGTCGAGTGTTGCCCGATAGTGGGCAAGCCGGCGCTTGCGCGGTCGCTGCCGCGCGACCTCGAGCTTGGCGAGCTTGTCGGCCAGCGCGATCGTCGCGGCCTGGGGCCCGGCATCGAGGATCTCCTTGCGCAGTGCGGCCTTGCGGTCTCGATAGTCGTCGATGTCGCCGTCTTCCGTGGCCGCCTGGACGAGCCGCGTGACGTCCCAGCCGAACCGGTCGAGCAGCTCGTTCGAAGAGACGTCGGTGTCCTCGAGCACGTCGTGCAAGAGCCCCGCGACCACGACCGACGGCGGTTGGCCATGGGCGGCGAGCAGTACAGCGACATCGACCGGGTGCTCCATCGTGCGACCGGGGCGCCGCACGCGCCTGCCGTAGACGTGGGTCACGAACGCCAGTGCCGCCGAGACACCGGGGGTGTCGATGAGCCGCGACGAACTCGGGCTCATGTCGACGGGTCCGGTCGGATCGCCGCTTGACACCGGCTCCGGCGCGTTCCTACCCTTGGCCGGCCAGATGAGGCTCCTGGCTGGGGGTCGATCGACCTCCTCAACCGCCGGCTCGCCGGCTGATGGCTTCTGACAGCCCTTCGCCCGCGAGAGGAGCTCAGCCACACATGCCGCCGGTCAGCGAGCGGCTCAACTGCATCGTCGAGATCCCCAAGGGCTCTCGCAACAAATACGAATGGGACCCCGAGCTGCGGCGGATACGGCTCGATCGCTTCCTGTTCTCGTCGGTGGCCTACCCGGCGGACTTCGGGTACTTCCCGCACACCCTCGCGCCTGACGGCGACCCGCTTGACGCGATCGTGTGCGTGTCCGAGGCGACCTTCCCGGGCTGCTGGATCGCCGTGCGGGTCATCGCCCTCCTGCGGATGCGCGACGAGATGGGTCTCGACGACAAGGTCCTCTGCGTCCCCGAGCGAGATCCCAACTGGCGGCAGGTCAACGTGCTCGAGGACCTGCCCGAGCAGCTGCGCACCGAGATCGCGCACTTCTTCTCCATCTACAAGCAGCCCGAAGGGCTGCACGTCGAGATCGAAGGTTGGCTGCCGCGCGAGCAGGCGCTCGACGCGCTCGAGGACGCGGCGCGTCGCTACGGCGAGCAGGCAGTGGATGCGGACAGACGTTGAGGTGGAGAGCGCATCGTGATCGACGACTGCCTGAAGCTGACGACGTACTTCGGCGAGCGCGATCGCACCAACGGCGCGTTCCTGGCCGATGCGCTCGTCGACCTCTACGAGCAGCGCGCGTTTCAGACGAGCATCGTCATGCGCGGAGTCGAGGGCTTCGGCATCAAGCACCACCTCCAGACGGCGCGCCTGCTGACGCTCTCGGAAGATCTGCCGATCGTCTCGATCGCGGTCGACACGCGGGCGCGCATCGAGAGCGCCCTCGACGACGTCACGGCGATCACGAGCCACGGCCTCGTGACGCTCGAGCGCGCGCGGATGCTCAGCGGGCGTATCGGCCCAGTCGAGCTGCCCGAGGAGCTGCACGACGCGACGAAGCTCACCATCTACGTCGGGCGTCAGCACCGCGTGGGCGGACAGCCCGCCCATGTGGCGATCGTCGAGACGTTGCAGGAGCACGGCGTGGCGGGTGCGACGGTGCTGCTCGGGGTCGACGGCACCGCCCATGGCGTCCGCCGGCGCGCGCAGTTCTTCTCGCGCAACGCCGACGTCCCGCTGATGGTCATCTCGGTCGGCGACGGGGCCGCCGTGCGGCGCGTGCTCCCCCAACTCGGCGCGATGCTGCATCGGCCGCTGCTCACGCTCGAGCGAGTTCGGGTCTGCAAGCGCGACGGCGTCCTGCTCGCCGAGCCCCAGCATCTGCCGGAGACCGACCCGAGCGGCCTGGGAATCTGGCAGAAGCTCATGGTCTACGCGAGCGAGCAGGCGCGCCACGAGCGTCACCCGCTGTACGTCGAGCTGATCCGGCGCCTGCGCGAGGCCGGGGCGGCGGGTGCGACTGCATTGCGTGGGGTCTGGGGCTACCACGGCGATCACGAGCCCCATGGCGACCGCTCCTGGGCGCTGCGCCGACACGTGCCCGTCTTGACGGTCATCGTCGATACCCCGGAACGAATTCGGCAATGGTTCGAGATCGTCGACGAGCTCACCGACGAGGCCGGCTTGGTTACCAGCGAGATGGTCCCGGCATTCAGGGCGACCGGTCCCGACGTGCGCAGGGGCGGCTTCACGCTCGCCCGGCATCGTTGAGGCGGAACCGTCGCGCCAGCCCGGCGGGAAGCACGGCGAGGAGCGCGCCCGCCACGAGGCCGGCCACCGAGCCGCCGAGGCTGGTGCCTGCAGCAAGGAGCACGACAGCCGCGGCCGCGAGCCCGGTGCCCGCGAGGGCGGCGAGCCCGGCGAGCCAGGCGACGAGCGCCGCGACCTCGACCTCGCCAGCCGCCGGCAGGGTGAGCGCGCGTTCGGCGAGACCGCCGGCGAGCAGCAGCCCGGCGCCCCAGAGCGGCGCGGCGGCCGGCGCCGCGCCGTCATGCAAGGCCACACCTGCGGCGCACGCGAGCGCGGTGAGCGCGATCCCGACAGCGGCGGGGCGGCGTGAGGCGGGCAGGGCCACGCCGACGCCGGCGAGCACCGCGACGGTCGCGGTGGGCACTGCAAGCCATGCGCTCAAGGCCACCGCCAGCGCGAAGGCGAGCGCGGCGAGGCCGGCAGCTAGGCGCGCACGGGCAGACGCGATGCACGGCGAGATGCCATCACCTCCCGGATGACGGATTCCAGTGGACGGTTGCCGTCCCATGTCGAGACCGCCGATCCCAGCTCGGCCAGCCGCGCGCGGAGCGCCGCACGGCGCAGGGCCCAGAGACGCACTGCCAGATCCTCGCCCGTCCCCAGCAGCGCCGGAGCGTCGATCTCGAGGACGGCCAGGTCATGGCCGCGCGCGAGCAGGTCCAGCAGGGCGCGCGCACCGCGATCGTCGAGCAGCGGCGTGATCGCCAGGACGAGCGCCCGCGGCGGAAGGATCGCCGGTGGCACGATGGCCACGTCGCGCGCCACGTAGGTCATGACGATCTCGCTCCGCGCGAGGGCATCGGCGATCCGCAGGGCGTGCAGAACGCCGGAGCTGGGTCGCAGCCACTCGAGCGCGCCGCCGAACCGCACGATGCCAACGCGGTCGCGCGCGCGGAGGTGCGCCTCGGCCAGGGCAGCGGCGGCACGGACCGTGAGCGTGAGCGTTTGCTCGCGCGCGCCGGAGGGGAGCTCGGCGTAGGCGTCGAGGAACAGCACGACGTCAGCGCTGCGCTCGGGGTGACGGTCAGCGACGAACGGGACCCCGGTGCGCGCGGTAGCGCGCCAGTGCATTCGGCGAACATGGTCGCCGCCGACGTACGGTCGAACCTCGGCGAGCTCCAGACCATCGCCTCGCACCGGCGAACGGCGCGTACCGACGGCAGCCTGAGTCCGCGCGGGGGCGACGAGCGCGCGCAACCGCTCGACTGCCGGCAGGACGCGAACGGACGCGTAGGGCTCCACGGTGCCCGCGTACCAGACGCCGCCGAGCACCCCGGTCACCCAGACGCGTGCGGCGCCGGCGCGGTAGCCGCCCCAGCGCTCGGCTCGCAGCGAGACCTCCACGCGCCGCTTCTCGCCGGGCGCCAGACGGACGATGCGTGCGGTCGCGTTGCGCTCGGCCGGCAAGCCCGGCGGCGCAAGCGCGCGCAGCTCCAGCCACGCGGCGCCCCCTTCCGCGGACAGCTCGTAGCTGGTGCTCAGTCGATCGCCCTCGAGAACCCGGTCCGGAGCGGCGAACGCGCGCATCTCCACGCGCGGCTCGTGCGCAAACGCGAGCGCGGCGGTGGCCGCGACAGCGAACGGTGCACCGAGAGCGATCAGCGCTGGCTCGCCCAGGATCACTCCAGCCAGGGCGCTCGCCGTCCCGATGAGGACCCAGCTAGGGAGCGTCGGCGAGGCGCTGGCGCTCATGGTCCTCGGGCTCCATGGCGGGCGGGGCGGCGACTGTGTCGAGCAGGCGCCGCACGACCGCGTCGGCGTCGATGCGGCGCACCCACAGCTCGGGGCGTAGCACGAGGCGGTGCGCGAGCGCCGGGACGGCGATCGCCTTGACGTCGTCGGGTACGACGAAGTCGCGGCCCTCGAGCGCGGCGCGCGCCCGCGCGAGGCGCAGCAGGGCGAGCGAGCCGCGCGGGCTCGCTCCGACCTCGACCTCCGAGCTCTCGCGCGTCGCCGTCGTCAGCGCGACCATGTAGCGCCCGACCGCAGCGCCCACGTGCACGGCCTCGACGGCGGCCTGCAGCGTGCGCAGCCCGTCGCGATCGACGATCGCGTTCAGCGCGATCGCGTCGGTGCCGCGCTGCGCGCGGGCCTCGAGCATGCGCCACTCGTCCTCGGGCGACGGGTAGCCGACGCGCAGGCGCACGAGGAAGCGGTCGAGCTGGGCCTCGGGCAGCGGGTAGGTCCCCTCGTACTCGATCGGGTTCTGCGTCGCCAGCACCAGGAAGGGCCGCTCGAGCGCGTGGGTGCCGTCGTCGGCCGTCACCTGGCGCTCCTCCATCGCCTCCAGCAGCGCCGCCTGCGTCTTCGGCGGCGCCCGGTTGATCTCGTCGCCCAGCAGCACGTTGGCGAACACGGGGCCGGGGCGGAACTCGAAGGCTGCGGCGCGCTGGTCGAAGATCGACGAGCCGGTGATGTCGGATGGCAGCAGGTCCGGCGTGAACTGCACGCGGCCGAAGCGCAGCCCCGTCGACGCCGCGAACGAGCGCGCGATCAGCGTCTTGGCCACGCCGGGGACGTCCTCGAGCAGGACGTGGCCATCGGCCAGCAGGGCGAGCAGCACCAGCTCGAGCACCTCGCGCTTGCCGACCACGGCACGCTCGACCTCGTCGACAATCGCCTCGGCCGGTGGCGCGACGTGCCGCGGATCGGCGGCGGTCACGCGAACAACCTCTCCAGATCGGCCACGACATCCCGAAGCTCCTCATGAGCCAAGCCGTGAGCGAACGGGTCGTCGGGCCGCGGGCGATCGGGGCGCACGATCTCCCAGGTCTCCGGCGCGAGCAGCGCGCGCGCCGCATCCGGGTCGTTGTCGAGGTCGATGCCCCAACGCTGCACGCCTACCGCCGCCACCTCTCGCAAGACCGGCCGCAGGCGCCAATGCATCTCCCCGGCATACGACGCGCCGGCGACCGTCCGCCCGATCCGTTCGAGGTCGGCGGCAACCCCGCCTGCGACGACGGGAGATCGAGGCACTCGGGGCCAGTTCGCAGGCAGCCAGCGCCGCAAGGCGCGCAACCCCAGCGCGGCGACCAGACCGGCGGCTATCGCCAGCGCGACGCTCATGCCGGGTCGTCCCTCAGATCGTCCGCGATGTGCTCGAGCGCGCTTACGGCCTCGCGCCGCATCGACTCATCCACGGGATGCGCGCTGAAGCGAGCCCGCTCGAACAAGGCCGTGAGCCGAGCCGGGGGGTCACTCGCGACGCCCAGGCGGTGGGCAATGCGGTTCAGGTATTCGCGCGGTGCTTCGCTGGGGCGGCGCTGGAGCCCAGCCTCGGCGAAAGCCGACTCCATCCGCGCATACGCGACGAGCACCGCGGCACGCGGGTCCGATGGCATCGCCAGCGCGGCCAGCGCCTCATCTGCCCCGGCGACGACAGCCAAGCGGGCGTGGTCCGGCAAGCCACGCTCGCGCCCTCGACGCCCGATCACGATGACCACCGCGAGGCCGAGGAGGCCCGCGGCGATGCCGGCGGCCAGCGCGGCAGCATCGTCCGCGCCGCCGCGACCCCGCTCGGGCGTCTTCGCGCTCCCCGGGCGGGCCTGTGGAAGGGCGGGCAGCGTGGGCGTGACGCGGTGGCGCGGATGGCCCCCGGGCGCGGCGAGCAGGGCCACGACGGCGAGCGGCACCAGGAACGCAAGCGCGACGGTCAGCGGCCCGGCGCGAACGGGCCGCGTCGGGACGCGCTCGAGCCCGCGGCTGCGCCCGGGCGGCGGCCAAAACGCGGTGGCGACGATCGCGACGGTCGCGACCAGGCCCACCCCGACGACGATGAACAGGGGCCACGTCGGGAGCGCCGGAGCGGTGCCGCCGCCGCCGAGCGGGCGGCGGGCGGCGGCGCCGGCCACCGCTAGCAGTACGACGACGGCAGCGGGAGCTAGGACTGTGCGGAGTGGTTGACGGCGAAGCTCGATGACCGCATCCGATGCTCGGTGGTAGAAGCCATCAGCGCCATAGCGCGGTCCAAGGCGAGCTTCATCGCCTGCTCAGCGGCAGGATACCTATCAGGTGGTGCCGATCAGGCCGCTCTCACCTCCGCCTCATCGGGCCCTCGACGCCCAACCTCGGGCTCGGCCAACGGCGGGAGCTGGCTCAACGCACGGGTTACGTTCACGTGCAGTTATGATCGCGGGCGCCAGATGAGGCTCTGCCCGGAGGCACCGTCTCGCGAACCGCCGCAAGGACGGCTAATGGCTTCTTTCGCTGGTACCCACCGACGAAAGGAGCTCGCTCGACGCGCCCGTTGAACGCGCGCGCCAACCTGGCTCGCCGGCGGGCGAGCACGCTTGCTTCAAGGTCGAGCCAGACCGTACCCCGGGCCACTCGCGAGCGGTGAAACTACGCGGAGATGGCTCAGCAGTTGAGTGCTCAGCCTGAATCCTCGACCGCCCTGCCACCGCGATCGCGGTGGACCGAGGCCCGCGTGCGCGAGGAGCTCCAGGCGTTCCTTGCGGGGCGCGCCGAGTGGCCGAGCGCGGCTGAGTTCGTCCGCGCGGGCCGGCGTCAGCTGCGCGACGCGGTGTATGGCCTCGGCGGCTCGCGACGCTGGGCTCGAGAGCTTGGCGTCGACTACCCCGAGCGCAAGCCCGCTTATGCCGTGCGCTGGACCGACGAACGCGTGCGCAGAGAGCTGAACCCCCTCCTCGCCGGCCGTCACACGTGGCCGTCGCGCAAGGACTTCGAGGCAGCCGGGCTCAAGACACTGCGCGACGCCGTGGGGCGCACGGGTGGGATCGAGCGGTGGTCCGCGGACTTCGACCTACCGCTTGCGGACCTGCGCCGCGGCTCACGCCGCGTCTGGAGCGACGATCGCATCGAGGCCGAGCTCCGCCGATTCCTTGCCGATCGCACGGACTGGCCGACCACGGCGGAGTTCGAGCGTGCCGGCCTCGATTCGCTGCGATCGGCCATCAACAGACACGGTGGCGGCACCGCCCACGGGGCCTATCGCCTCCGGCTACAGCGCCGCCCCGATCACCGCCGGTCCCCTCCGCACGGCAGATACTGGACCGACGAGCGCATCGAGTTCGAGCTGCGCGATGTCACTGCCGGCAAGGACACATGGCCCGGGGTGGCTCGCCTTCGAGCGTGCCGGCCGTGGGCGCCTCTATCGGGCGGCGAGCGTCCATGGCGGCATCCCCCGCTGGCGGCGGCGACTGGCGCTCTGAGCGGGCGCCAGAACGAGACGCACCCTCGACCCGCGACGCCGTCCTACCCAGATCCTGCATCCGGTCGCGAAGGACGCCGCCGACGTGTGGGTCCGAGCGCCTCGCTGGCTCGGGAGCATCTACGTCGGTGTTGGCTCCTGAGGCGTCGAGGCGTCGAGGCGTCGGACGCGTCCGACGTCTCTGCTATAAGTCTTTGTGAGCGATGAGGCTCGCTCTGATTGCGGCTCCTGCCGCTGATGGCCTCTATTCCCAGTCCCATCAACGTGGAGGTTTGGAATGGAGGCATATTTGTCTGCGCCTGAGAGCGCCCAATTGTCGCTGTTGCCCCTAGAGGGCGACTTCGCGGCGGGCCTGAGGCGGGATGCGAGCACTCTCGCTGCTCGGGGAGACTTCGCGACCGGCGTGCGCGGGACGACGGAACCGCTCTCGCGCCATACCGGCGACTTCGCCGCCGGGGTTCGCGCGCGTCTGCACACCGCTGTTGTCCCGGGCGACTTCGCGCTCGGGCTTCGCACTGCGGATGCGGAGGCGCGCCCATAGTCACGCGTCCCCCGCGACGCCCCGTCGGATGGGCTCCTCTTCGAGGGAGCCCATCCACGAGGCGCCCCGGCGGCGCCGAAACGTGAGATGTCCGTGCCCGCGTCAGCGGTACTCCGCGTACTCCTCCGGGTCGCAGGCCGCCGCGTCGAGCACATGCCCGTCACGGTCCATGACCGTGATCACGAAGAGGGGCGGTCGACCTCCTTGCCTGCACAGGCTGTGGAGGCGTTCGATCCGATCGGATGGGTAAAGCGCTGCATGCCCCGGCCGGCGGGCGGCGTGGGCAGGGCGCGTCGTCAGCCGCATCCAAGTCCACACGATCCGGCTCCATATGCTCCTTTCCGGCCAGTCCATCGCACCTCCACGTCGAGCCCGGGCTGCGGGGACGTAGAAGCCATCAGCGGCCGGCGCCGCGATCAGAGCGGGCCTCATCGCTCGCGAGCAGCATACGCCTGCCCGCGCATGGCGGAAGCCCCGACATGAGTTGGCCGTACCTGCCCCATCAGTGCCCCGGCTGTCGGTACTTCGTGGCGTTCGAGCCTCCCGCGCACGACGACCGCGGCTACGAGCTGCCCGGGGCCTGCGCGCACCCGCGCATCGGCATGGAGCTCTTCGTCGCGCGCGGCGATCTCGCCCGCCGCCTCGGAGACTGCGACCTGTTCGTGCGCGACCCAGGGGCTGAGGTATCCTCAAAAGGCAGGCGATGAGGCTCGCCTTGATGCGCGCTCTCCGGCGCTGATGGCCTCTGCGGACGTGGAGGCCAGTCTTGCGCCAATCAGTCAGCATCGTCGTCGATTCTCGCGACCGTCGCGCTCCGCTCGAGGGACTGGTGCGTTCGCAGGAGGAGGCGTTCCTCGATCCGCCCGGCTGCCCGGTCTGCGCGTACTGCGTCGAAGCCGAGGAGCACTTCTTCCGCTGGTTCGAGATCGAGTCGTTCGCCGATCCGGTCATGCACGCGCGCCTGCGACGATCGGCCGGCTTCTGCGCACGCCACGAGCGCCGGGCGCTGCGGAGGCAACAGCTCGCCCCCATCCCGGCAGTCATCCGTGGAGCGCTCGAGCAGCTCGCCAGCACGCCTCCGCAGGGCGGCGAGTGCCCGGCGTGCGCGAGCGTGCGCCAGGCGCGCGAGCACGCGCAGGGCATGCTGAGCGCGGTCGTTGCCTCCTCCCGCCTGAGCGAGCGCTACGCCGCGCGGGAGCTCGGAGTCTGCGTGCCTCACCTGACCGCGACGATCGCCGGCGGCGATCTTGCCGAGGCCCGGCTGCTGGCCGAGAAGCTCCGGCGCGATCTGACAGTCGCCGACGCGTTCGAGCTCGTGGCCGGCCGCGACCTCGACGCACCTACACGCGCTTCCGCGCGGGCCGCGTTGCCAGGCGCTCCGCTCGCCGACGAGCCCACGAGCGCCGAGGCCGAGCGCGCTACATGGCAGCTCGACGCCTGTCCCGCGTGTCACGCAGGCGGTCGCGCCGAACGCCGATATCTGGACTGGCGTCGCCACGAGGAGCGCGGCGACGCCGTCGATTTGCAACAGGAGCCCGGGCTGCTCTGCGCAGCGCACCTGCACGATCTCGCCACCGCCGACGTGGACGCCGGCGAACGCGCTCTGGCACGCGTCCGCGACCGGTGGTTGCACGAGCTGAGCGCCGTGCTCAGGCACTGGCCCGCCCCGGCCGCCCGGGCTCGACGTCTCGCGCGGCGCCGTCGCGACGCGCCACGACGCCGCTTCGAGGTCCCGTTCTGCCCGGCCTGCCGTGCCAGAGACGGCGCCGAGGAGCGTCACCTCGATCTGCTGCTCCGCCTACTCGCCCAACGCCCCTACGCGAAGGCCTACGAGGCGGCACACGGCGTCTGCGTTCGCCATGCCATGGTCGCCGGCGACGGTGCGACTGTCGCGCTGGTGCGTCACGCATTGCGAGCGCGGCTCGCCGTCGTCGACTGGGAGATCGCGGAGGCGGCGAGGAAGAAGGGCTGGGATGCACGGCACGAGCGCCCCGGCCCGGAGCAGACCGCGCGGCTACGGCTGGCCGGGTTGCTCGACGGCGCGACGTTCCTGGGTGGCCCCGCGAGGCCGTTGCCGTGAGCCGGGTGCTTCGCCGCCCGGCCCGCTCCGAGCGCGTCGCCAAGTACAAACGCCTCCTGCGCATCGAGGAGGAGCTCGGCGCGGACGCCCGCTTCGCCGGCACGGGCGCCTGAGCGCGCCCGTCTTCGTCACGGGTCGGCTCGGTCGATGGCGCGGATATGCCGCCGCCCGCGATGACCTCCGCGGCGCGCCCGCTCGTCGCGCAGACTGCGCTGTACCCCGCGGCGCCCATCGACTACTACTCCGGTGAAGGACGAGCGCTGGGGCGAGCGTGGCGTCCAGGGTGAGCGCGATGGCGATCCCGAAGCCCATCTCCTGGAAGGCGACGAGCTGGCCGGTGGCGAAGCCGGCGAAGACGACGATGATGATCGCCGCCGCACCGGCGATCAGACGGGCGGTCGACGCGACGCCGTGCACGATCGCGCCGGGGGTGTCGCCGGTGGCCGCCCAGCGCTCATGAATGCGGCTGAGCACGAATACCTGGTAGTCCATCGAGAGGCCGAACAGCACGCTGAACAGGAAGATGGGGACCCACGCCAGTGCCGCCCGCCGCGACGCCGTCGACGTCGTCTTTCAGGCCCTCAACCGCTACCTCGGCGTCGCCGCCGGCGAGCACCTCGGCTACCTGCTCACTGGAGCCTGGACCACCCTCACCGGTATCGCTCTCACTCAGACGGCTGCCGCAGCGGACTGGGTCGCCGTGCCCGGCATTGTGATCGGGCCGATCCTCATGCTCTGCTCACTGGAGTTCGTCGGCCGCCACGAGCTCGCCGGGTGGAAGCTCGCCGAACGACTGACCCCGATCGCGTACATCGCCTGGTCGCTGTGGCTCATCGTCACCGGCATCGCGTTCCTCGCTTAACGCCCCGGGGCGCCAGCAGTACGGCACCGATGACGGCGCCGGGTCCCCCGACCCCGTCGATCGCATCGCCGAGCACGGCGCCGGACGCGGCGCCGAGCGCCGTCCCCCAGATCAACGCGTCGAGAACCCGGCCGGAGCGGCCTCGTCTGAGGCGGTCCGGAGCCCATCGCGGCGCGGTGAGAGGTCGCCACGAGGAATGAGGTGCTCTTGTAGCAGCCGACGGTTGATTCGTACGATCCGGTCGATGCAGGAAAGGGACCTGGCGGTCAGCTTGGCGAGCGGGAGGATCGCCATTGGCGTGGTGTCGCTCCTGGCGCCGGGGTTCGTTGGCCGCACCATGACGGGCCGTGTCGGGTCTGAGGGCGGGACGCGCCTGTTCGCTCGCATGGTCGGCGCCCGCGACCTCGGCCTGGGGCTCGGGCTGCTCGTCGCCCTGAACCGCGGCGCGCCCGTGCGCGGCTGGCTCGAAGCGTCCGCGGTGGTGGACGGCATCGACGCGACCGCATGCCTGCTCGCGCGCGACCACATCCGCACAAGTGTCTTTCCGGGTGCACTTGGCCTGGCGGCCGCCGGAGCGCTGCTCAGCGCCCGGCTGGCACGCCAGCTCGACCCGGCGCAGTCTCCACCGACAGGGGCGGGGCGATAACGGCCGCCCTCCCGCAGCCCTCCGTCCCCACACGCCGTCGCCACACCTGCTTGGCGCCCTCCTGGTATGGCATGGCGGGGTGACGGTGTGTCCGGCCGTGCCCGCCGCCTGGACCTCGGGATGTTCATGCCGCGCGTCCACGCCGCCAACGCCGAGTTGCGTTCCGGTCGCGCGGCCGAGGAGTATGCGCATGGAGCGCTCGTGGCGACGGTGCTGGGCGCCGTCAGCGAGGACGGGACGAGTCGATGAACAGTGAAGCGGAGAGCGGGACGTGGGACTGCATCGTTGTCGGTGCCGGACCGGCTGGCCTCAACGCCGCGCTCGTGCTCGGCCGCGCGCGCCGGCGCGTCCTGGTGCTCGACAACGGCCAGCCGCGCAACTACGCCACCCACGAGATGCATGGTGTCCTGGGCCATGACGGCCTGGACCCGGCGGATCTGCGCGCCCGCGGCCGCGCGGAACTCGGCCGCTACGGCGTCGGGGTCGTGACCGCCGAGGTCCAGGACGCCGAGGTGCTCGACGGCGCCGTCCGCCTCACCTCGGCCCGCGGCGCGGACCTCACGCGGACGGTCCTCCTCGCTACGGGGATGCTCGACGAGGTGCCCGACATCCCCGGCTTCGCCGACCTGTGGGGCACCAGCGCACACACCTGCCCGTATTGCGACGGCTTCGAGCACCGAGACGAGCGCCTCGCCGTTCTCGCCGCCGGCGCCCGCGGCGAGCACCTCGCCGTCGTGCTGCGCCAATGGTCCGACGACGTCGTGCTGCTCAGCAACGGCCCGCACGAGCTCGCCGCCGACCAGCTCGCGCGCGTGCACGCCCTCGGCGTCCCCATCATCGAAACGCCGGTCGTCGCGCTGGATGGCGATGGGACCGGGCGCCTCCGTCGGGTCCGTCTCGACAACGGCGAGACGCTCGACCGCGACGCGCTGTTCTTCTACGTCGGCTGGCGGCTGCGCATCGACGTCGCCCGCACGCTGGGCTGCGAGCTGCGCGACGACGGCTCCATCGCCGTCGACTCAGGCCAAGCGACGACCGTCGACCGCGTCTACGCAGCCGGCAACTGCGCCGACCCGCGGGCGCTCGTCCCGGCGGCCGCCGGCTCCGGCGTCACCGCCGCGGTCGCCATCAACACGCGCCTGAGCTTCGAGGACGCGGACCGCGTCGTCACCGACTCCGGCGCGCCGGCGCCCGCCTCCGAGGTCCACTGACCCGCACCATCGCCCGGGCGGCATGGAGCCTGGGGTCCGCCCGCGTGCCGTGGCGCAGCGGCCATCACACCGCGATGCGACACCGGGGGCGCCTTCTAGGACCGAGGGTCCATGAGTGCCGCTCCCCGTTGAAGGAGACGCCACCCAACGCTATGCGCTATCGAGTCGGACGACGAGCGGTAGCGATCGCGGGGCTCGCGCGTCGGAGTGCCCACTCACCGCGATGCCGGCGACGGTGCGGTTTCGGATGCGGCGGTACCGAAGATGCGACGGTAGGAGTCCTCGCCGTAGCTCGTCGGCAGGGGCTCGCGTTCGAGGAGCTTGAAGGTGCGCTTGCTGTCCGGCTCGCGCTCGGCCCGCAAGAAGAGTGCGGTGTCGAGCTGCTGCTCGTGGAAGCTGTGGGCGAGGTCGTACATGTGAGTGACGAAGAAGACCTTGATCTGCGTGGCGAGCAGCGCGCTGACGACTTGACGTGCGATCTCGGAGCCTTCGCGCTCGTTGGTCGACGCGAACGACTCGTTGCAGAGCAGGATGGAGTTGGCGGTGATCTGATCGGCGATGTCACTCATCCTGCGCAGCTCCTCGTCGAGCTTGCCGCTCTCCATGGTGGCGTCCTCTTCGCGCTTGTAGTGCGTGAAGACGCCGGCGCAGACGTTGGCGCGGAACGACTGCGCGCCGACGAACATGCCACTCTGCATCATCAGCTGGGCGAGGCCGAGGCTGCGCAGCAATGTCGACTTTCCCCCCTGGTTGGCGCCGGTGATCATCACGAGTGACTTGCCGTTGGCGTTCACGTCGTTGCCGACGACCCTGTCATCGAGGTGGAGGCTCAGGCAGACGTCGTAGATCCCCTGCGCGGCGAGCACAAGCTGGCCTGCGTCGTGCGCTTCGGGGAAGCAGGTCGGCTCGCCTTTCTCGTTGAGCCGATCGCGCAGGTTCAGGCACCCCAGGTAGAAGGCGAGCTCGAGCCGGAGCATGCAGAAGAAGCTCTTGATGTGATCGGCGGACTGCGCGACGGCGTTCGCGACGAGGTTGATCCCTTTCGCACGGATCTCCTCCAGCGCCTTGAAGCCGGACTGGTCGCGGGGGTGAATCGCGAAGCTGTAGCTCGGTGGGCGGTTCCCGAACGGCAGCCGCTCGGTCCAGCGCTGCGCGCGCTGCTTGCGGACGATGTAGCTCCCACCCTTGTTGCCCTTGGCGAGCTCGGCGCTCTCGAGGACGCCGCGCTTGAACTCGAGCTCGCGCAGGTGTTGGTCAACCGTCTGAAGGTAGTCGTCGGCGAGCTCATCGCTGAGCATTGCGAAGAACCGCGTGAAGCCATCCGAGCGGAACCCCTGCCCCTGATCCTCCGCGAGCTGCCGCAATCGCCTGAGGACGTCCACGTGCAGCTTCAGGGCCTGCACCGATCGGTGAAGGACCGTGTCGGGCCTGTCGGTGTGCCATACCCCTCCACCGGCCTTCCTCTCATTCTCGAGCCCCTCGATCGCGAGGTCATAGAGCTGGCGGACGATGTCGGGCTGCTCGAGGCAGTCCGCAAGCACCCGCTGGCGATACGCGATCGCTTCGGGGTCGGTCAGGCTCGAGAGCAGACCGCGCTTGGCCGTCTCGAACAGGAACTCGTCGCCTGCCGCCATCGCGTTCCACAGCGTGTTGAGCTCGAGGTCCTGCGCCAGCACGTCGTCACTCGTCGGCGCAGCGACCGAGCCCGCGCCCCGTCGGCGCTCCTCGTCGCGGCGGACGCTCGTGACCGCGAACGGCTTGCCGCTGAGCATCGCCTCGAACATCGCGTCGCGTAGCTCGGGCTTGACGTCGAAGTCCCGGTCGCGATGCAGGAGGAAGACCTTCATGCGCCGATCCGCTCGGTCAGGCGCTCGTAGGTGAGGCCGTACTTCTCGGCGATCGCCCAGGCGTAGGCGAGCCCATCGGCGGGCTTGCGCAGGACCTTGAACGTCCGCTCGGCCGGGTTCTCGGGTGCGATCTGACTGACCATGCTCACCGTCGCCTCGCTGAGCGAGGCGATCTCGTCGACGAAGGTCACATACACGCCGAGCGGGCCGAGCTCGAGGATTCGCTGCATCACATCGGTTCCGACGAACAGCGCATCGTTCAGGGTCGTCGAGTTGAAGCTCTCGTTCATGACGACGATGCTGTTCGAGGTCGCTTGCTCGAGGATCTCGTGGACCCGGACGAGCTCGTCCTCGAACTTGCCGCGGAGCGTCTCGATGTCCTCTTCCCTCTCGAAGTGCGTGTAGATCCGGTCGGGCAGGAACAGCCGCGCTTGGCTGCCGGGCACGAGCAGGCCGAGACCGGCCAGGTAGTGCAGCTGCCCGAAGGTGCGAGCGAACGTCGTCTTGCCGCCGTTGTTCGGGCCGCTGACGACGAATACCCGCTCCGGCCCTTCGAGGTGGAACTCGTTGCAGACGACGCTGCCGGCCTCGGGCGCGAGTTTGTTCGCCAGCGCAATGTCGAAGGTGTCCTGGGCGGCGATGTGCTTCGAGCGCGTCGAGATATGCGGGTAGCAGAACGGCAGGCCGGCCGCCCTCAACCGGTCGATCAGCTCGAGGTAGGCGAGGTAGAACTGCACCTCGCGGTCGAACCTGCCGACCGTGGCGTCGAGGTACTCGCGGTGGCGCGTGCAGTACTCGGCGAGCGATCCGAACACGACAGGGTAGAGCTGGGCCACGCGGTCGAGGATCTGGGCCTCGACGTGATTCATGTCAACGTAGTCGGGCAGCTTGGCCAGGTAGCTCTTCACCGCGCCTTGCTTGAACTTGGCGAACGTCTGCTCGACCTCCGCGCTGTAGTCCGCCTCACCCTCGTACCTGCTGACCGTCACCTTCGCCGCGTTGATCCGTACCGCGTAGCGCACCCCGGAGAGTGCGTCCTTCACGGCCTGCGTGTCCGCCGCGAGCGACGCGAACCGCGTGGATGCCACGTACGCGGCGAGGTGGTCGCGCAGCCCCACGAAGCCCCCCGAGCTCACGTCGCGCTGCGCCAGGTCTTCCGCGAGCAGGCGGACGGCCTGACAGTAGATCTCCACGGCGCCCAGGAACCACGCCTGCTTCTGGAGCGGGTAGTAGAGGTTGTCGACTTGGACGAGATGCTCGCGCATCCGCTCCATCGCCATCGCGAACCGCTTGACCGACTCGAGCACCTCAGGTGTCTCGAGGTCGCGCAACACCGCGTGCCGGTAGCGCACCGCGGCGGTCTCGTGCAGGGGCGCGTAGAAGAACGGCTTGAGGTCGTAGTGCTCCCGGCCGACGGTCATCGACTGGAGGACCTGATCGAGATTCAGGTCGACGAAGAAGTCCGGCTGCCCGAGGCCGTCGATGCGGGCCCCTCCGTCCGTCTGCTCGAAGAGGATGCTCTGAAACGCCTGCCCGCCGGAGGCTGCGCCCGATCTCGCGCCAGCAGACGAGCCGTCCGCCGACAGCGGAGAGCCCGGTCCAGCCAAGTCAGAAGTCGCCATCAGCCTCCACCGGTTCGTGCGCGGTAGAAGCCATTAGCCACGTCGGCGGTTCAGGCGGGCCTCATCGCCTTGGGCCATCGTAGCGATGTGCGGCCCGCGCGCACCGCCGTCCTGCTCGGACTCGGGGTGGTCGGATCGCCCGGCGAGCCGCACGACCGCGATCGCCGGCACCGGCGCTAGCGTCATCGCGACGAGCGACCGAGCCCCTGTCGAGCGACGGGGATGAATGCCACCAGTGCGAGGATCTGGAGCACGACGATGAACGTCGTCGCGCTGCCGGCCGAGCGACCGTAGAGCACGCCGATCGCCGTGCTGCCCACCATCCAGGCAAGGCCGTAGATTGCGGTGAACGTCCCATAGCCGGCCCCGAGTCGCGCGGCCGGGACGAGATCGGCGACCGCGGCGCGCATCGTGCTCTCGTGCACGCCAACGGCGGCGCCCCACAGAGCGCCGCCAATCCAGACCAAGGTCGCCTGCGTCGAGAACGACAGGAACGGAACGGCTGCGGTAAGCACGGGGACGATGGCGAGCCCGCGCAGCCCGACACGGTCATACAGCCACCCCGAGCCGAGCGCGGCGAGCGCGGCCACGCCCATCGCCACCGCGTAGACGATGGGGATCTCGGCTTCCGTGACGACGTGGCGCACCTGCAGGTGGTAGGCGAGCACGGCGAACGTCGCGTAGCCGGCCATGTTGAGCGCGGTGAAGACCGCGTACCACCAGAAGCGCCGCGGCAGCGGAGCGTCACCGTGGTCAACCTGGTGGGTGACGTCCCGGCGCTCGTAGGCGGCTGGGACCGGAACCGCCCGGCGGAGCCATGCCAGCGCCACGAGCGCGACGAGACCCGGTAGGGCGAGGACCGCGAAACCGAGCCGGAAGCCGCTCACCGCGACGGCGGCTGCGACCACGAGCGGCCCGACGAGTGCGCCGCTCTGGTCGAGCGCCTCGTGCACCGCGAAGGCGCGCCCGCGCCCGAGCTCCGTGCTGGCCTGCGCGAGCATGGTGTCGCGTGCCGGCGTGCGTATCGCCTTGCCGAAGCGCTCCGCGATCACGAGGACGGCGGCCGGCCACAGCGACCAAACCACGGCCAGGAGCGGTACCGAGACGACGGTGACCGCATAGCCGACGATGCTCAGCGCCCAGTGGCGACCGGTGCGATCCGACAGCTTGCCCGTCCACAGGCGCGACACGAGCGCCACCGCTTCCCCCGCGCCGGTGATGAACCCCACGAGCCCCGCACTCGCCCCGAACGTCGCTAGGAAAGGCCCGACGATGCTGCGCGCGCCCTCGTAGACGAAGTCCGCCAGCAGGCTCACGACGCCGAAGGCCACGACGAAGCGCCAGGCGCTCAGACGGTTGGGCGAGCGGACGACGCTCATGCTGGTGCTTCACCGCCGCAGGGTCGCGACCAGCGCGTCGACGTCCAGGAGCAGGTCAAGCGCGTCGGTGATCGACGCGCAGAGCACATCCGCGCTGCGTAGCGCAAGGACGCTCAGCCCCTCTCGCCCGATGATGGCGATGCCAAGCGCGGCCGCCTGGAGCGCGAGCATGTCGTTGGCGCCGTTCCCAATGACCGCGCAGCGGTCGGCGCCCAAGCGCTCGACCAGCTCGCGCTTCTCGCCGCCGTCGTTGACGCGCGACACGCCGACGCTGAGTGCCTGTGCGATCCCGGTCGCGGTTCCGAACGTATCCGCGGTGACGAGCTGGACCGCCAGGAGGGCGCGCAGCCGGGCGACGCGGGGAGCGACGCGGTCGTCAAGCGTCCCGCGGTCGGACAGCGTCCCGTTGACGTCGAGCAGCAGGTGCTCGAGCCCCAGCGTCGGACCCCCGGGCAGCCGGATGACGATCGTCACTGGTCAGCGACTCGCTTGATGGCGGGCCTCCACGAATGGACATCAAGTAGAGGCCATCAGCGGCGGCGAGCCGCAATCGGAGCGAGCCTCATCGCTCGATCCGCATGCTAGCGCGAGGGCCGTCACGAACGCGGCCGCAGCGGCCGCCGGCGCGGCTTACCATCGGCAGCAGCATGGAATTCGAGCGCCGGGTGCTCTACGCGGAAATCCTCGACCCCACGAGGGACTTCGCGATCCACCGAACCGAGGTGGAGGTCCGCCGGGATCCCTTGACCGGCCATACCTCGCGAGTGCTCGGCGTGCCCCGCGGGTTGATGCCTCCCAACGATGAGGATCTCGAGGCGGTCGGACGCAAGACCGCGGACGGCTGCCCGTTCTGCCGCGACCGACTGGAAGCTCTGACGCCGCGGTTCCCGCCGGATGTGCATGCGGAGGGGCGCGTGCGCCGCGGCGACGCGGTGCTGTTTCCGAACCTGTTTGCCTACTCGCGCTTCAGCGCGGTCTCGGTCTACAGCCCGGACCTGCACTACCTGCCGCTCGGGAGGATGACTCCCGAGCTCATGATCGACAACCTCGCCACTCAGGTGGAATTCGAGAGAGCGGCGATCGCACGCGACCCGGATGCCCGATGGGCGTCGATCAACGCCAACCACATGCTGCCGTCGGGCAGCTCGCTGTTCCATCCGCACCTGCAGGGCAGCGTCGACCCGGTGCCGACGACCATGCAGAGGCTCCTCGCCGACACGCCGCCCGACCGCTTCGGAACGTATCTCGAGATCGAGCGCGACGCCGGCGAGCGGTATCTCGGATCGACCGGTCGGGTGCACTGGCTCGCGAGCTTCGCGCCGTTGGCCCCTGGCGAGCTGCGCGCGCTCGTGTTCGACGTCGCCTCCCCGGCCGAGCTCGATGACGACCTCGTGCGGGACCTCGGCGACGGGATCGCGAGAGCCTTGAACCTCTATGCCGAGCTTGGGTTCGAGAGCTTCAATCTCGCGCTCTACGGGGCGCCGCCCGGCAGGGACGGCTATCCGCTCAACCTGCGGATGGCCTGCCGGTCGAACCTCAAGACCCTGTACCGGTCCGACGCCACCTATTTCGAGCGCCTGCACTGGGAGGCAGCCGTCGACATCTCGCCGGAGGAGCTCGCCGAGCGTGCCGGCGACCGCTTTGGCCGCCCGAGCCCGTCAGCCGCGTAGCGCCTGCGCAGCGCGTTCGATCTCGGCGGGTTCAAGCGGCGATGACGGCCGCGGCGGAAGCTCGGGATCGTCGGCACCGCCAGGGATCACATGCAAGTGCAAGTGCATGACCACCTGCCCTGCCGCTTCCCCGCACGAGTTCCACAGGTGAACCCGCTCGCAGCCGAGGCGCTCACACATCTGTTCCGCCAGACGTTGCGCCGCAGCGTAGACCTGCGCAAGATCCTCGTCCCCGATCGAGAGGAGGTCCGGCGCGTGGCGGCGCGGAACGACGAGCGCGTGACCCGGGCGCCACGGATTGATGTCCATGAACGCGACGGTGTAGTCGTCCTCGGCAACGATGTCCGCCGGCAGCTCTCGCGCCACGATGGCACAGAAGACGCACTCGTCGCTCATGGGCGGCACGGTAGAGCGCGCGGTGCGCCGCACGCAAACTCGGACGCTCAGGCGTGCGCCGCGGCCCGCTCGTCGAAGCGCGCCCGCGCCTCCTCCGCCTCGCGCTCGGCGCTTGCGCGATCGGCCCAGCCCTCGATCGCGGTGATGCGGTCCGGCTCGAGGTCCTTGTAGATCGAGAAGAAGTGCGCGATCTCCTCGCGCAGCAGCGGTGAGACGTCGTCGAGCTCGCGCGTCGGTTCCCACTCCGGGTCGCGCACCGCGACGCAGAGCACCTTGTCGTCGATGCCCGCCTCGTCGCGCATGCGGAACAAGCCGATGGCCCGCACGTCCACGCGACAACCCGGGAACGTGGCCTCGTTGACAAGCACGAGCGCATCGAGGTGGCGGCCCTCGGGGGTCAGGGTCTGCTCGAGGAAGCCGTAATCGGTCGGATAGACCACGGACGAGAACAGGCGCCGGTCGAGCCGGATGACCCCGCGCTCCGCGTCGTACTCGTACTTGTTGCGCGAACCGCGCGGGATCTCGACCAGGCAGGTGAGCACGATCTCGGGCCTCCTCGGGTACGCGGCGAACGCTAGCAACGGCGCCCTGCTCTCCTGCTTGACACTCGCAGGGCCTGTGCCTAGCCTCCGCCGCGCCAGATGAAGCTCTGGCTGGAGGCGCGAGCCTCCTGAACCGCCGGTTCGCCCGGCTGATGGCTTCTTTCGCACGCAAGCGAAGGGAGTCGTCTAGCCCGTGCCCTACCTGCCGGACTGGTTGGTGAACGCGTGTCAGGTCGTCGCGGTGCTGGCACTCGCTCCCCTGGTGACCGGGGTGATCGCGCGGCTCGAGGCGATCGTGCAGATGCGTCGCGGCCCGCGGTTGCTGCAGCCGTACCACGACATCGCGAAGCTCCTGCGCAAGGAGACCGTCCTGCCGGGCACCGCCGGGCCGGTGTTCCGCACCGCACCGTACGTATCGCTCGCGGCGTACGCGACGGTGCCGCTGCTGATCCCGGTCCTGACGGATTTCCCGCTGCCGCTCGGCTACATGGGCGACATCCTCGGCGGTGGGCTGATCCTCGGCATGGCCGGCTTCGCGGTCTCGCTCGCCGCGATCGACTCGGGCAGCCCGTACGCGCAGCTCGGATCCAGTCGCCTGCGCACGTTCGGCGCGCTCGGCGAGCCGACCGTGCTCTTCGTCGTCTTCACCGTCGCGTTCATCACGCATACCGACCTCCCCTACGCGCTGGCCGCGACGCTGAAGTCCTCGGCGGTCGAGATCTTCCGCCCCTCGCATCTGCTCGCGGCCGCGGCGTTCTTCATGGTCGTGCTCGCCGAGACGGGGCGCATCCCAACGCAGAGCCATGGCGGGACGCTCGAGTTCGGGATGATCGAGGAGGCCCGCACGCTCGAGCACTCGGGGCCAGGGCTCGCGCTGTTGCGCTGGGGGTCCTCGGTCAAGCAGCTGGTCCTGTTCGTGATCCTCGGGAACGTCTTCCTGGTCCCGTGGGGCCTCGCCGGCGACGGGCGCCTCGATCACGTGCTCGAGGCGGTCGGCGTCCTGCTCGTCAAGGCGCTTGCGATCGGGCTCGTGATCGTGGCGATCGAGTCGTCGTTCGCGAAGCTGCGCCTCTACAAGATCCCGGAGTTCACGGTGGCGAGCTTCCTGCTGGCGGTCCTTGCCGTGATCATCTTCGCGTTCGAGCGCGACTTCGGCGATCAGCGGCTGACGCTCTTCGGGGCGGTCGCGTCGGTCGCCGCCGTCGGCGTGTTGCTGCTCGAGCTGGGCATGCTGCGCTCACAGGACGTGTGGGAGCAGCTCCGGCTCTACGGGCTCGGGTCATGGGTGCTCGCGGCGCTGGCGATCGCGACCGCGGCCACCGGCCACGGCAACGCGCTCTACGCGCTCGGTGCGGTCACGATCGCCTTCAAGGGGCTGCTGTTCCCGCTCGGGATCGGGACGCTGCTGCGCAATCTCGAGGTCCCCCCGCGGGTCCCGTCGGTGGTCGGCGTCCCCACCGCGATCCTGCTCGCGGTCGCGCTCTCGAGCTTCTCGTTCCTGGCGCTTTCGCGCCTCGACGTCGGCACGACGACCGCGCTACCGCGCTCCGCGCTCGCCGTCGCCGTCGCGGGCGTGCTCGTCGCCTTTCTGATCATGGTGCTGCGGCCCTACGCGCCGTCGCAGCTGCTCGGCTTCCTTGCTCTGGAGAATGCCGTCTCGGTGGCCGGGTTGGTCGTCGCACCTGGCCTGCCGCTGATCCTCGCCCTACTGCTGCTATTCGACGTGCTCATCGGCGTGCTGGTCTTCGTCGTGCTCGTCCAGTACCTCGCGATGGAGCGCAGCGCGGTGACCACGGACGTCCTGAGTCGGTTGCAGGGCTGATCCATGGCGTGGGCCCTCGTCGTGTTGCTGTGCCTGCCGGCCGGTGCCGCAGCGGTCGCAATCGGGCTGGCTCCGAGGGTGGCACGCGGGGCAACGCTGGCTGCAGGCATCGGCGCTCTCGCGTTGTGCGTCGCGCTCGCGATGCGTGTCCGCAACGGCGAGACGCTGACCGCGCTGGGCGGCTGGGCTCGCTTGGACTCACTCGGCGCTGTGTTCCTGCTCGCGACGGGGCTGCTCTATGCGACGACGGCCGCGTTCTCGATCGGCTACCTCGGCGCCGACGAGCGCCGCCGCGACTACCGGCCGTTCGCACGGCGCTACTTCGCCTACCTGAACCTCTTCGCGCTGACAATGCTCATGGTCCCGGAGGCGGCGGACTTCGGGTCGCTCTGGATCGCGGTGGAGCTGACGACCATCGTCTCCGCGTTGATGGTCGCGTTGGAGCGCACGGACGCCGCGCTCGAGGCGTCGTGGAAGTACGTGCTGATCGCCTCCTGTGGCCTGGGCATCGCGCTCGTCGCGATCATCCTGCTCTACGGCGCCGGTACGGCGGCCCTCGGAGACGCGTATCTCCCCCGCTTCGGGCGCATGCTGGGCGCCGCGCACGCGCTGCCCGACCAGCCGGTGAAGCTCGCGTTTCTGCTCGCCGCCGTCGGATTCGGGACCAAGGTCGGGTTCGTACCGGTGCACACCTGGCTGCCCGACGCGCACAGCGAGGCCCCCTCGCCGGTGTCCGCACTGCTGTCCGGGTCGCTATTGGCCGCCGCCCTCTACGCGATCCTGCGCTTCTACCAAGTCACGGTGGCGACCGGGAACGCCCACTTCGCCAGCCGCGTCCTGCTGGTGCTCGGCAGCGTGTCACTGGTGACAGCGAGCCTGTACGTGCTGCGCCAAGAGAGCTACAAGCGCCTGCTCGCCTACTCGTCGATCGAGCACATGGGCGTGATCGCCCTCGGGGTCGGCTTCGGCGCGCCGATTGCCGTCGCCGGAGCGCTGCTGCACGTCATCACGCACGGCGCCGCCAAGGGCCTGGCGTTCTTCGGCGCCGGCTCGATCCTGCGCCGCTACGACACCAAGGAGATCGACGGTGTGGCGGGCGCCGCGACCGTCCTGCCGTGGACCGGTCCGTTGTTCCTCGCCGCCGCACTCGCCCTCTCGGGACTTCCGATCTCCGGCGTCTTCCGCAGCGAGTTCCAGATCGTCGCCGGTGGCTTCGCCGCGCCCGAGTACGTCGGCGTCGCACTGCTCGTCATCTTCGTCAACGTCGCGTTCCTCGGCGTGATCTGGCACGCGGGGCGGATGGTCCTGTCGGCTGAGGCGCCAGCCGCGCCGCCGCGCGGCGAAACGAGCGCGTGGATGGTGGTCGCGATGTGCGGCTGCCTAGTCGTCCTCGTCGGCCTCGGCCTGCACCTCCCGGGCGACCTCGCCCGGCTGCTGGACGACGCCGCCCACCGACTGTCCGCGCCCACGCCATGAGTGCCGCACAGCCACGACCACACACTCCGCATCCGCACGAGCTGCTGCCCGGCCGCATGCGCGGCATCGTCGAGCCGGGGCCTCCCGGCGAGCTGTGGGTCCACGTGCCGGTGGGAAGCGTCGATCGCGCCGCGTCACTTGTCGTGGAGCACGGCGGGCGCCTCGTCACGCTCCTGCTGACCGAGCGCCCCGAGCGGTCGCTGCTGGCCGTCTTCGCCGCGCGCGGCGAGCTCGTCGTCCTGCGGGCACCGCTGAGTCCCGACGCACGGGCCTTCCCATCGCTTGGGCTGTCGATCCCCGCGGCGCTCTGGCCCGAGCGCGAGCTTCACGACCTCCACGCGATCGAGCCACTCGGCCATCCGGAGTTGGACCCGATTGTCGCGCCCGATGCCGATGCCGTGACGAGCCTCGTCCGCGGCCCCGATGCCTTCGTCCTGCCGTACGGCCCGATTCGCTCCGGCATCTTCGAGGCGATCCAGTTCGTCATCGACACCGGCGGCGAGGACGTGCTCGCGCTGCGCACACGCCCGTTCTTCAAGCGCCGCGAGCGCGAGCACCGCTTCGCCGGAGCGACCCTCGAGCATGGGAGCTACATCGCCGAGCGCGTGGCGGGTGTCGCGTCGGTCGCGCACGCCGTCGCCTTCGCGCACGCGGTCGAGCGCGCGCTTGCGATCGACGTGCCCGCCCGGGCGCTGTGGTGGCGGCTGGTCTACGCAGAGCTCGAGCGGATCGCCAACCATCTCGACGTCGCCGCCAAGGAGGCGGAGGCCGCCGCACTCGTCGTCGGGCACGCGCGGATGAGCATCCTCAAGGAGGACGTCCTGCGCCTGCAGGCGCGCTTGACCGGCAGCCGCTTCGCGCGCGGCATGGTGCTCCCCGGCGGGGTGCGCGCTGAAGGCGGGCTCGACCCGGATGACCTGCGCAAGCCCGTGGACCGGCTCGAGCGCGAGCTGCGCCGCGACAGCTCGCTCCTGCTGCGCACCACCTCGTTCACCGATCGGCTGATCGGCAGCGGCGCGCTCGACCGCGCGACCGTGGAGGCATTCGGCGGCGTGGGGCCGGTCGCGCGCGGGTCAGGCGTCTCCACCGATGCGCGCTTCGAGCGCCCGTACGGCGCGTACGACCGGGTCGGGTTCGAGGTGCCCACGCGCGATGCGGGCGACGCGATGGCGCGCGTCGAGGTGCGCTTCGCCGAGGTCGCCGAATCGCTGCACCTGCTCCGCCAGGCGATCGACCAGCTCGCACGGCGCGACGGGCCGTTGCTAGCAGCACCAGCTGAAGCGACGGGGGTCTCGTTTGGCTGGGCCGAGGCGCCGCAGGGCGAGCTGGTCTACCGCGTCGAGGTCGATGACGGCCGGATCGACAGCGTTCACATCGCGTCGCCGTCGCTGCGCAACTGGGCCCTGTTCGCGGAGAGCTTCCGCGGCGACGTGCTCACCGACTTCGCGTTCATCGAGCACAGCTTCGGGATCACGCCCGCGGGAGCGGATCGCTGATGCTGGAGTGGATCGCCCGCGGGTTGCGCGTCGGAAGGGTCACGACCGCATATCCCCGGAGGCCTGAAACGGCGCCGGTCGGGTTCCGCGGAGTGGTCGAGGTGCTGGACGCCCGCGACCCCGAGCCCGGCATCGAGCGCATCTGCCCCACCGGGGCGATCGCCACGCCCAACGGAACGCTGTCGCTCGACCGCGGCCGTTGCATCCTCTGCGGGGCCTGCGTCGAGCATGCTCCCGCACGCTTCGCCTTCGCGGCCCGCTACGAGACCGCCGCGCGGTCGCGCAGATCACTCGTCGCCGGAGACAACACCGATGTCGACGCGCTCGCGCTGCGGCGCGCGATCGGCGAGCGTGTCGGCGCGCTCCGTCGCTCGATCCACGTGCGCCACGTCGATGCCGGGTCCGACGGCGCCGAGGAATGGGAGATCGCAGCCCTGCAGGGTCCGTACTACGACGTTGGCCGCCTCGGCATCTTCTTCACCTCGGCGCCGCGGCACGCCGACGTCCTGCTCGTCACCGGAGAAGTCACGGGGCCGATGCGCAGGCCGCTCGAGCGCGCCTTCGATGTCATGCCCGAGCCACGTGCCGTCGTCGCCGCCGGGACCGACGCGTGCTCCGGCGGCCTGGGGGTGGCCGGCGGTGTCCACGATGTGCTCCCGGTCGACGTGTTCGTGCCGGGCTCGCCGCCCAGCCCGATCGCCCTCTTGCACGGCCTGCTCCTCGCCGTCGGCGTGCTGAAGGAGACGAGCCCGTGAGCGTCGTGCTCGGCCTCGCGCTTGCGTGTCTCGCGGCCGGGTTCGCCGCTGCGCTGCGAGCCCCGCGCGCCGGCGCGACGCTCGCCTTGGCTGCCGCATGCCTGCTCGCGGTGACCGGATTCGTCGCCTGCCTCGGTGGACCGAGCGCGACCGTGAGCTTCGGCACCTGGCTGGGCTTCGGCACGTCAGCGTTGCGCGCCGATCGCCTCTCCGGCCTCTTTCTCGCTCTCACTGGAGTCACAGGCGTTGGTGTCGCGCTCACCTACGTCGAGCATCCGCCGAGCCGCGCGGTCGTCAGCCTGGTGAGCCTGCTACTCGCCGCGATGACGGTCGTCATCTGCGCTGACAGCGCCTTCCTCTTCCTCATCGCCTGGGAGGGCCTGACGCTCACGCTCTACCTGCTGGCTGGCTGGGAGCGCTCGCGACCCGGCGTGCTGGCCGCCGGCTACCTGACCGGAGCGATGAACAAGCTCGGCGGCGCCGCGCTGCTGGCGGCGTTCGGCCTGCTCTATGGCAAGACCGGGAGCTTCAGCTTCGCGACCTGGGCACACGCCGCCCCAGGCCTCGCGAACGGCACGCGGGCGGCCGTCTTCCTGCTCTTGCTCGCAGGGTTCGGCACCAAAGTGGCCGTCATCCCGTTCTCGGGCTGGCTGCCCGTCGGTCACGCGGCAGCGCCGGGCGCGGCGTCGGCAACGCTGTCGGGCATCGCGGTCAACGCCGGCTTCTACGGGCTGTGGCGCTTGGTCTTCGAAGGGCTGCGGCCGGTGCCACTGTGGTGGGGCGACCTGGTCGTCGTGCTCGGTGCGCTCACCGCAGTGCTCGGGATCGTCTACGCGATCGCCCAGGAGGACATCAAGCGCTTCCTCGGGTGCTCGACCATCGAGCACTCCGGGATCACGCTGATCGGCTTCGCCGTCGCGCTCATCGGAGAAGCGGCCAACGAGCCCAACCTTGCGGCCGCCGGCCTGATCGCCGCCACGCTCCACCTGATTGCGCACGCGCTCGCCAAGACGCTCGCCTTCCTCAGCGCCGATCGCGTGGCGCGTGCGAGCGGCACGCGAGACATGGCACCGCTCGGGGGCCTGGCGAAACGGTTGCCGCGCACGGCCACGGCGTTTGGCATAGCCGTGTTCACGCTCGCGGCCATCCCGCCGTTCGGCGGGTTCGTCAGCGAGTGGCTGACGTTCGAGGCGCTGCTGCAGGCCTTCCGCGTGCCGAGCACGACCACCCGGTTGCTGATGGCGCTTGCGGCCGCGCTGCTCGCGCTGACCGTGGGGCTGGCTCTGCTCGCGTTCGCGAAGCTCTGGGGGTTCCTCTTCCTCGGGCAGCCGCGCAGCGATGACACCGGCGTCGTCGAGCCAGCGGGGTGGGGCGTCGGCCTCAGCGTCCTCGCCGCGACGACGTTGGCTCTCGGGCCCGCCGCGCCGTGGGCGATCCACCTCGCGGGCAACGGGGTGCTCGACCTGCTCGGCTTCGAGGCCGGGACGCGCGCGATCAGCCACCCGCTCGTCCTCGGGCCGGTGTACCCCGAGTTCTCGGTCCTCGCCCCGACGTGGCTGGCGATCGTGTTCCCGGTATACGCCCTGCTGTTCGCGGTGCTCGTCCGCGCCCTGCTGCGGCCGCCGGTCCGCCGCGCCCCGGTGTGGGTGACCGGAAGCGGCGCCGAGGTCGCGGCGGTGCAGTACCGCCCGGGGGCCTACGTCAACCCCATCCGCGTGGTCCTGCGCGGGGTCTACGGCTTCCGACGCACCGTGCTCCGTGAGCCGGCCGGCAGGCACCCCCGAAGCGCAAGCCTGGTCCTCGAGACACGCGTGGTCGCGCCGGTCGAGCACTACCTCTACCGCCCGCTGACCGCCGGGGCGCTGTCGTTGTCGGCGCGCGCGCGGCGCTTGCAGTCCGGACGTCTGGGCGCCTACCTGCTCTACATGCTCGCGGCGCTGATCGTCGTGCTCGCCTTGATCCCCACTCTCAAGACCTGATGTTCCAACGCATCCTCATCGCCTGGGATGGCTCGCGCGTCGCGCGCCGCGCGCTCGACGTCGCGATCGACCTCGCCCGCCGTTACGGCGGCGAGCTCGTCGCGGTCTCGGTTGCCAACTCGCCGACCCACGCCGAGACCGCGGCCGATCGTGCGGAGTCGGTCCAGGCCGCACGCGCGCATCTGGTCGAGACCGTGGAGCGAGTGCGCGATCGCGCCGAGCGCGCCGGCGTCGACCTCGAACACGTCGTCATCGAGGGGGACCGTCCCGCCGATGACCTGCTCGCCTACGCGCACGAGCACGCATTCGACCTGATCGTCGCCGGCCACCATCGCACCGGACGCGCCGGGCGCCTTCTGCTGCGCGACGTCCCCGAGCGCCTCGTCGCGGCCGCCGAGGTGCCGGTGCTGATCGTCGGTGAGGCGATCAACGGCGCGCGGGCCCGCTGATGCGTCCAGGGCGTTCGCCGTGCCGGCTACACTGCCGTGCCCGAGAGCGATGAGGCTCGCTCCATAGACTGCGGCTCGCGCCGCTGATGGCCTCTACCACCGACGTCCTGTTACCGACGCCTGTCGTGGAGAGCTGAATGGATCCGGTCCAACTCGCTGCCCTGCTCGCCGCCGTTGTGGTGGTGGCGAGCATGCTCTCGGTCGAGCTTGGGATCTCCGTCGCCCTACTCGAGCTTGGGCTGGGCGTCGTCGTCGGCAACGTCTTCGACCTCAACGCGAGCACACCCTGGCTGGTGTTCGTGGCCTCGTTCGCCTCGATCGTCCTGACGTTCCTCGCCGGCGCCGAGGTCGATCCCGCGGACTTCCGAGAGCGCTTCGGCGCATCGGTGACCATCGGCTTGGTGTCGTTCGCGGGCCCGTTCATCGTCGCCTGGCTGGTGTCGTGGTCGCTGCTGGGCTGGACGCTCAAGGCTTCGCTGATCGCCGGCACCGCGCTCTCGACGACGTCACTTGCGGTTGTCTACGCCGTGCTCGTGGAGAGCGGGCTGAACGCCACGCGCATCGGCAAGCTCATCATGAGCGCGTGCTTCGTGACCGACATGGCGACAGCGCTGGCCCTGTCGGCGATCTTCATCACGCCGAACGCCTGGTTCCCGCTCTTCCTCGCCGTCTCGGTCGCGGCGATCATCGGGCTGCCGAAGATCGCGCCGTGGTTCTTCCGCCGCTACGGCGATCGCGTGATCGAGCCTGAGATCAAGCTCGTGTTCGCCGTCCTGTTCGTGCTCATGGTCCTCGCCAACAAGGCCAAGGGCCACGCCGTGCTGCCCGCGTTCATCCTCGGCCTCGTCATGGCGCGTCACTACCAGCAGCACCGCCAGGAGCAGGAGCGGTTACGCGTTGTGGCGTTCGCATTCCTGACGCCGTTCTTCTTTCTGCGCGGCGGGCTCAACGTTTCGCTTGGCGCGGTCTTCGCCAACCTCGGGCTCCTCGCGGTGCTCTTCGCCGCGAAGATGGTCCCGAAGATCGGACTGATCCTCCCGCTCGCGCGGCGCTACGTGCCGCAGCACGCACAATTCACGACGCTGCTTATGAGCACCGGGCTGACCTTCGGCACGATCAGCGCGCTTTACGGGCTCAACGCGGGGATCATCGACCGCACGCAGTTCTCACTGCTCGTGACCGTCGTCGTGCTGTCGGCGATCGTTCCCACCGCCATCGCCCAGCGCTGGTTCTCGCCGGACGTCGCGGCCGAGCGCGAGGCGGCGCGTTCAACAGCCCACCCGCAGCCGGTGGCCATAGGAGACGAGGGATGAGCCCGTACAACTTCAGTCGCGTCCTCGTGGCAGTCGACGGCTCGGAGGGCGCGCAGAAGGCACTCGACTGCGCGTTGTCGATCTGCGAGTCGGTGGACGCCGAGCTGACGGTGCTGGCGGTCGAGGGCAAGCTGCCTGCCTACGCGGGCTCGATCGGCGAGGTCGAGGAGGTCAAGCGCGAGAAGGACACGTACTTCTCCGGCGTGCTCGCCCGCGCACGGGTGCAGGCCGAGGAGCGCGGCGTCCAGATCGACACAGACCTCGTTCCCGGCCACGCGGCCGAGGTGATCACCCACTACGCCAAGGCGCACGGCCACGAGCTGATCGTCGTCGGCCACCGCGGCCACTTCCTCGGCGACTACCTGCTCGGCTCGACGGCCGACCGGGTTGCCCACCACGCCCACTGTCCCGTGATGGTCGTGCGCTGAGGCGCCGCGATGCCCCACAGCGCGCTCACCCGCTGGCTGAAGCAGGGGCTCGCTCGCGGCATGTGCCCGCTGTGCCGCGCCGCGCACAAGCTCGACCGCGAGTACATGTGGCACTTCTTCGACGAGCGCAGCTCCGACGAGGACGCTCTCGATGAAGTGGCTGCCGCCCGCGGCTTCTGCGCTGTGCACGCCGAGCAGCTTCGTCGCATCGAGGTCGACGGCCTCAAGTCGACGATGGCGATCAGCGACGTCTACGAACACACGCTGCAGCTTCTCGCTGGCGACCTCGGTGTGCTCGGGGACAGCGATCGACTCAGCGCCGCGGCGTGCCCAGCGTGCCTGAATCGCGACGAAGGCGTGGCTCGGAACGCGCAGTACCTGCTTGACGAGCTCGCCGAGAACGCCGACTTTCGCGAGCGCTTCCGCGCCTCGCCCGGGCTCTGCATTCCGCATTTCGCGCAGGTGTGGGAGGCGGCGCGCGCGACCGACGAGCGAGTACTGCTGCGCGCCACGCAACTCGACGCGGTCCGCTCGATCCTGGCCGACGTGCGAGAGCACCTGCGGAAGCAGCGCGCCGAATTCCGCGACGAACCCCGCGGAGTTGAGGCCGACTCGTGGCAGCGCGCGATCTGGGTCACCCGTGGTTGGCCGCCTCCGTCGGAGTCCGCCGGAGTCCCGGAGTCCTCTTGACGGCAGAGAGTCGATTCATGTGGTCGGTTCCTCCGGGACCCAGCCAGCTCGAGTCCTCGGTCAAGGGGGCCGAGGCGTTCGCCGCCGCACTGGACCAAGGCTCGCCGAGCGTGACCTCAACGCCGAGGACGCCGAGTACCGGCTGCTGTCGGCCGAGGTGCGCATCAGCAGCACCTAACCCACGTGCACCGAGCACGATCGGAGCTCGTGCAGTTGGTGGCCACCGGTGATCGCGCTCACGAACGGATGCCAGCGGTCGCGCGCGCGGGTGACTCCTTCAGCGTCCGCGGCAGCCCGAAGCGCGCGAACACCGCGGTGTCGGCGAAGCCCGCCAGCCCGGCGACGCGGTCGCCGCGCAGTGTGAGCACCATAAGGCCGTAGGCATGAGCGATCGGGGTGTGCGGATCCTTGAGGTAGCAGCCGAACGCCGGCTGGCCGTTGGCCCGTGTCGCCACGAGTCGGAAGCGCTCAAGCGAGCCGGCCGCGGGCACGGTCGACAGGAAGCGGCCGATCGCCTCCGGGCCCACGTACTCGGCGGCCTGCGGCGGCATCGTCATCGACGCGTCGTCGGTCAGCAGCGCGATCACGCCCGGCACATCGCCGGACTGAAACGCGGTCGCGAAGCGCGCCACGAGCGCCCGCTCCTCGGGCGAGTCGGGCAGTGGCGCCTCGGCGAGCGTACCCGCCCCGGCATCGCTGTCCATCCCGCGCCGGGCCCGGTGGAGTAGCCGGTTGACCGCGATCTCCGTCGTTCCCAGCATGTCTGCGACCTCAGCGGCGCGGAAGCCCAGCACGTCGCGGAGCACCAGCACCGCCCGCTGGCGCGGCGCCAGCCGCTGGAGCGCGACCATGAACGCCAGCCCAATCGCCTCGCGCTGCTCGTAGCGGGCGTCGGGCTCCTGCCCGCCGTCGGCGATCCCTTCAAGCAGCACGTCCGGGTACGGCTCGAGCCAGACGGGCTCGCGCACGCGCGTCGGCTCGGGCGGCAGCGGGACGGGCTCGACGGGCGCCGGCAGCTCCGGCAGCCGCCGCCCGCGGTCACGCAGATGGTTCAAGCAGCGGTTCGTGGAGATGCGATACAGCCACGACCGCAGCGACGAGCGGCCCTCAAAGCGTCCGAGCCCTCGCCATGCCGCCACGAGGGTCTCCTGCACGAGGTCCTCGGCGTCCTGCACCGAGCCGACGATCCGGTAGCAGTGCACCTGCAGCTCCCTGCGCAGCGACTCCGTCAGCTCCTGGAACGCGACCTCGTCGCCCGACTGCGCCCGCGAGAGCAGCCGGGCCTCGCTGGTCATGCGCCCTCGGCCGCCATGACCCGACGCAGCGCCTCCGCGTCGTAGATCAGCTCGCCGCGCACGATCACGCCGTGCTCCACCTCCAACAGCTCCGCCGCGCTCATCCGGCCCAGGCCCGGCATCGCCATCTCCCAGTCGACGATCGAGCACACCGTATTGCCATCCACGAACTGGCGGCGAACCTCAAAGCTCGTCACGGCCTGCCCGGCCTGGCGGGCCATCTCACGAAAGCCCTCCGCCGTCTCGAAGCTCGCCACCGGACCCAGGAAGCGGAAGTCCTCGGCGAGCGGCACCCCGCTCATGTCCCCGCGGCGCGTACGCCACGCGTCGTAGTACTGCGCCACTACCTGCTCGGCGGTCATCCTCATCTCCTCTCGATGGTGTCCTTAGTCCTTCGGACACCGCCGCTCGCACAAACTGACCGTAGCTGGTCCACCCTTGCATTTGACCGATCCGTTAATTAACCTGAAGGTTAGATGACGGCCGACCCTCTGAGCGTGACGTTCGGCGCACTGGCCGATCCGACACGGCGAGCGATCCTGACGCGCCTCGCCGAGGGCGAGGCGACGGTCAACGAGCTCGCCGAGCCCTTCGCGATGAGCCTGCCCGCGATCTCGCGCCACCTGAAGGTCCTCGAGCGCGCCGGGCTGATCGTGCGTGGCCGCGAGGCGCAGTGGCGCCCGAGCCGGCTGCAGACCGAGCCGCTCGACCAGGCGGTCGCGTGGATGGAGTCGCGCAAGCGCACCTGGGAGGAGCGGATGGACCGCCTCGACGCGCACCTGCACAGCAAAGGAGACGCCGATGACCAATGACGTCAGCACCGACCAGGAGGTCCTGATCACGCGCATCTTCGACGCGCCGCGCGAGCAGGTCTTCAAGGCGTGGACCGACCCCGACGAGGTCGCGTCATGGTACGGCCCGGCGCACATGGAGGTGCCCCGCGACAGCGTCCGCATCGACGCCCGCGTCGGTGGCCGCTGGGAGGTGACGATGGTCCCTCTCGGCGGCGGCGAGGGCTTCGCGATCGGCTACGAGATCCTCGAGCTCGTCGAGCCCGAGCTGCTGATCATGCGCTCGGACCCGATGCCCGGCCATCCGGAGGGCACAGTCGTGCGCGTCCAGTTGCACGACCACGGCCCCAAGACCCGAATGACGCTCAGCGACGGCCCGTTCCCGGCTGCCGGCCGTGGTCACGCCGAGGCCGGCTACGAGGGCGCCCTCGACAAGCTCGCCGCTCGTCTTGCCGTCTAGCGCCTGGCGGGCGCGCTGCGCCGAGGTCGAACGCGACTGACGCCTGGTGTAGCCGCCGGCGTTGGCCGCGACGCCACCGTGGCCCTGGGCGATCGGTGGCGGTCACCACCAGCGGCACGCCAGCCGCTCGAGCGACCCAGGATCACTCGAGCGGTCGGCGGGCTTCTCTTTAGAACGTGGACAGGGCCGAGTTGATCTGCGAGTCGGCCTTCTTCAGCGCGTCCTGCGGGCTCATCTGGCCCGACAGCGCCGCGTTGACGTTCTTGTAGATCGCCTGGGAGATCTGCGGGTAGACCGGCGAGACCGGGCGGGCGTGGGCCGCCTGGACGTTCTTCAAGAGAGCGTCAGCGAACGGCATCGCCTTCTGGACCTCGGGGTCGGAGTACGTCGCGGTCGTCGTCGGCGTGATCGAGAACTTCGCCGCGTTGACCTTCTCCACCTCGGGCGAGGTCAGGTAGTTGATCAGCTGCACAGCGCCCTTGGGGTTCTTCGAGTAGGCCGAGATGACCAGGTTGTGGCCACCCAGGATCGCCGCCGACTTGCCGCCCTCGAAGATCGGGAACGGCGCGACCTTGAACTTGTGGGCGACCTTGCTGCCCTTCGCGTTGCCCAGCGCGTACGCGTAGGACCAGTTGCGCATGAACGCGTACTTGCCCGACTCGAACGCGCGCCGCGACTCCTCCTCCATGTAGGTCGTCACCGCCTTCGGAGCGGCACCGCTCTTGATGCCGTCGACCATGAACTGCAGCGCCTTGAGGTTCTGCGCCGAGTTGATCGCCGACTTCTTGCCGTCGGCGCTGAGCACCTGGCCGCCGGCCGCGTACGCCAGCTCGAGGAAGTCACACGTCAGGCCCTCGTAGGAGGCGCCCTGGTAGACGATCCCGCCGTTGGCCTTGGCCTGCGTGTACAGGTCCTGCCAGGTCTGCGGGAAGCTCGAGATCTTGTCGGTGCGGTAGTACATCAGCGCCGCGTCGCTGGCCTGCGGGACGCCGAAGTACTTGTTGTCGTAGTGGATCGTCTCCAGCGTCGACGGGACGAACTCCGCCTTGCGCTCGTTGACCGTGTCGGTCATGTCCAGCAGCCACTTCTGCGCGGCGAACTCCGCCGTCCAGATCACGTCCGAGAAGAACACGTCGCACTCAGACGACTTCGCCTCCTGGCGCTGCACGAACTGGTTGCGCTGCTCGTCGGCCGACGTCGGGAACTCCAGCAGCTTCGCCGACAGGCCCTGCGCCTTGAACTTGGAATTGAAGTCCTTGACCGCCGCGGTCTGGTTGCCCGACGTGTCCTTGCCCAAACAGAACGTCACATTGCCCGTCGCGTCCTTGGACGCCGCCACCGTCGGCGCCTTGGCCACGCCGCTCGTCACCCCCGACGCCGTCGTGGACGCGGCGCCTCCACCGCTCGTGCTACCACCGCCGTTGTCGCTACCGCCGCACGCGACCACGAACATCGCGACCAGGGCCAACGACCCGGTCATCAACTTCCTAGCACCCATCTAACGCACCCTCCTCCGGTGTCGTGCTGCAGGCCCGGAGCCTCATGGACCCTCGATGACCTTTGACCTCGCCGGCGGCGGATCGGTTCAGAGTGACTTGCGCGGCCGGCGGCGAGCGCGACGACAGCGCCGACACTCGCCGCCGGACCAATCACGGCACCCGCCCATGCCGGTGAGGGTGCTAGATCGACAGGGGCAACGTGCGGGTCTCCGCCCGGAACGGTCCGGCGCCTCCGGAAGGACACCTGTCGACTTGGACCCAGACTCGCCCGGGACGATTCACCCCGCCGTGGTGGGTGTTCCACGCAGGTCATGGCCGCGCGATGCGGCGGTCGCTACCCGCGGATGATGCACGCTCGGATCGCAGGCGCGCCAAGACCTCGGGCACCACGCTCGCCCGCGTTGCGGGGCCGAGCGCACGGAGCGCTCGTACAAGCGACAGCAGCGAACCGAGCAGCGGTCCGCATTCATTGCAGCCCTGTGCGTGCCGCGAGACGCGACCCCGGTCTCGAGGGTTGAGGTATCCGTCGACGTAGTCGTCGATGCGGCGCCATGACCAGCGGTGCTCTCGCCGCTCGCGGATCCGCTGCCAGGCCGCCGCCGCCACAGTCAGCCCAGCAGCTTGGCGTGCGGCAGGAAGGCGGCGAGCGCGAACCAGAACTGCTCGTCGTGGTGCAGCGCTCGCAAGCGGGCGCCGCGTAGAGGGCCGGCGACCGCGCGGCCGGTCACGTCCCACGTCGATCCGGTCTGCCGATCGCGGAAGCGAGCACTGCCGATTGCGAGGAAGCGCAGCGCGCGCCCGCGGACACGCGGGTCGAATGAGCCGGCGGTGCCGACGTCGCGCGAGTGTGCAATCGCTTCCGCGTCGAGCGCCGACGTGACGCCTCGCGCGTACAGGATCACCAGCGGCCCTCCGTCCACCGACCCGGTGATCACGGGCGCGCGCGCCAGCCGGCTGAACGGAACGACGACGGCGTCGCGGCCCGCGAACACCGCGACGACGCGCTCCAGCGGAGGGAGCCGCGGGTCCAGACGCCCGCTGTAGAGGCTTGGACGGCTCCTGGGGACGCTGTCGTAGCCCACGTAAGGGTTCTGGCCGTAGGAACGATCGAACCCCGTGCGCCGCGAGAGCACCGTGCCTTGGGGATAGGCCAACTTGAACTGCGACCAGCTGAGCACCTGCGCGTCGATCGGATGTAGCTGCGTGCCGGTGTAGTGACCCACCAGCGCCGTACCGGTGAGCTGCTGCCACCACGACTGGGTCTGGCGATCCCACATGACCAGATCGGAGTTGCGCAACTTGCCGGTGGTACCGAACGTCAGCGTGCGCGCCCCGACGCGACGGTCGAACGCCAGCGCCGAGTTGCACAACGGGCAGTAGGTGATGGCGATCGGCTGGCCGCCGAGCATGTCGTTGACGATCTCGTGCCAGACGAGGATCTGCTCGGGATAGGCGCGCACCTGGTGCGCGACGCGTACTGCAATCACCGGCTCCGGCGGGGCCAGGAAGCGGTCGCCTGCACGCAGGCTCACGGGTCTGGGGTGGTCGATCGGCGGGATGCCGTCGCGCGGCGGGCCGCCATCGTCGAACTGTGAGAGCGGGACGGCGTGCCTGGTGAAGTCGGTGTCCCAGCCCGGGTAGTTGCGCTGTAGGAGTGCCAGCTTCGAGCCGGTTGGCTTGTCCACGAGTCCCGGACGTCCCTCCGATTGCTGTCGCGGCAGCCGCGCAGTCGATGCGCCCGTGCCCCCGCATCCGGCGAGGACGACCAAGATCGCCACGACGGGCCAGTGACCGAGCCGCTTGCGCATCGCACCAGGTGAGACCCGACGAGGTCGCCGAGGGTTCGCCGGCGCCGTTTCGGAACCGTTGCCGGTGGCGCTGGGTCCAATCGTGCATCTGCCATGTCAGATGCCGCGCCGCGCGGTGCGCGAGCGCGGACCCGAGGAGGAGTGCATGATCGCCAAGCGCTACATCGCCGCGCCGCTGGCCGGCGTGGCCCTGGTGGCCGCCGGCTGCGGCTCATCCGACAACAGCGGCAACACCGCCGGGTCGTCGGTGCCCGCCACGCCCTCCAAGGCCGCGCCGGCGATGGCGAGCGCCGATACGGGCGCAGCACTCGCCCTCGTCGCGCCAAAGGCGGGCACGGTGGTGCATGGCAACAGCGTGCCGTTCGACGTCGGGATCTCGAACTTCGAGGTGGACTGCCGGTTCGCCGGCACGCCCGACCAATCAGGAGTGGGTCATTACCACGTCGAGCTCGACGGGGCGCTGATCAACATGTTCTGCACGCACCGCGATCGAGTGAGCCTGCAGAACGTCAAGCCTGGCGCCCACACGCTGACGTTCCTGGCCGCCACCAACGATCACACTGACGACATGAAGTCGGCCACGAAGGTGAAGTTCACCTATCAGCCGACGAAGGCGCTGCCAACCATCAAGGGTGAGGAGAAGGGCAAGCCGTCGATCGCGATCCTGTCGCCGAAGCCGGGCGCCACGGTGCACCGCGCGTTCGATCTGACGGTGAAGCCGAAGAACTTCGAGTTCTCGTGCGCGCTGTACGGCAAGCAGGACGTCGCCGGTTACGGCCACTGGCACATCAACGTCGACTCGACGACGAAGGGCATGATGGGAATGGGCACGATGCTCGGTATGAGCTGCGCGCGCACGTTCCACGTCTCGCTGGCGGGCATCAAGCCGGGCGCGCACACCTTCTTCGCGATCCTCGAGGACGATCAGCACGCCCCCACCCCGCACGCCCAGGCCGCGGTCAAGCTCAATGTCCGCTAGGCGCAGCACCTGGGCGGCCGGTGCGATCGCGGCGCTGGCGCTCGCCGCATGTGGCGGCGGCGGTGGCGGTGCGTCGTCGACATCGTCCTCCTCCGGCGCGTCCTCAGCCGGCGGCGGCCAGCGGCTCAGCCTCACGGCCGGCCCGGGAAGCAAGCTGAGCTTCGACAAGAAGACCCTGCAGGCGAAGGCCGGCAAGGTCACGATCGTGATGGCCAACCCGTCGGACCTGAGCCACAGCGTCGCCATCGAAGGCAACGGAGTCAGCGCCACCGGCGAGGTCGTCAGCCCCGGCGGCACGTCGACGGCATCCGCCAGCCTCAAGCCCGGTACCTACACATTCTTCTGCACCGTGCCGGGCCACCGGCAGGCCGGGATGCAAGGCACGCTCACCGTGAAGTGACCGACACCCGGCACGCGCGGCGGCGGGCGCTCATCGACGGGATGGTCGCCGCCGCGCCGGCGCTCGCCGTCGGCTGGGTTGCCCACCGCGGCGCGCCTCGGATCCCGTTCGCGCCCACCGCGCTCGCGGACCGGATCATCCGCCTCACCCCAGGCGACATCGCCACCGCGGCCATCGAACGTCTTCATCACGCCGCACAGCACCTCCTGGCAGCCGCCGTCGTCGCGGCGTTCGTCGCGATCGCGGCACTCGCCGCCCGCCGGCTCAGATCCGCGGGGTGGGCAGCGGCGGCGTGGAGCGCCGCGCTGCTCCTCGGCGCGCTGTGGAGCCCGGTGCAGCCGTCGCCGTCCGGCGCCGCGGGCGCCGCAGCCCTCGGGGGCGCGCTGTACTGGCTGGCGCTGCACGCGCTGCGCCGACCGAGAGCCGCGCTGGTGCACGATCACGGGCGCCGCCGCGCGCTCGCGACCGTCGGCGGCGTCACGGTGGCCGCGCTCGCGGCTACCCACCCGCTCGGTAGGGCGTTCGGCTGGCTCAGCCCCGGGCCGCGGCGCCTGACGGCGGACCGCGTGCCGCGCGGCTCGACGGCACCGCGCCCCGCCTTTCCGCGCGTCTCGGGCCTGACGCCCGAGGTCACCTCGGTGACCGACCACTACATCGTCGACATCGACATCAACGACCCCGTGATCGACGGTCCCAGCTGGCGGCTCGGCGTCGGCGGCCTCGTCGATCGGCCGTTGCGGCTGAGCTTCTTCGACCTCCAGCGCGACTACCCCGTGCGCGAGGAGATCTCCGTCCTCACCTGCATCTCAAACGAGGTCGGCGGCCCGCTCGTCGGCAACTCGCGGTGGGAGGGCGTCCGCATCGCCGACATCCTCGCCCGCGCCTCCCCGAAGCCGAGCGCGAGCACGGTGGTGGTGCGCTGCGCCGACGGCTACTGCGCCGCGATCCCCCTGGCCGCCGCCCGACATCCGAGCGCGCTGGCAGCCATCGCCCAAGACGGGGAGGCGCTCAGCAGCCAGCACGGCTTCCCGTGCCGCCTGCGGCTCCCCGCGCTGTACGGGATGCTCAACCCCAAGTGGGTGACCTCGATCGAGCTCGTCGACCACCCGCAACGCGGCTACTGGGCCAGACAGGGCTGGTCGCCGACCGCGGTGGTCCGCACCCAGTCGCGGATCGACACCCCGCGCCACGCGCGCGTCGGCGAGCCGACCTGGGTCGCCGGAATCGCCTGGGCTGGGATCCGCGGCCTGCGGCGCGTCGAGGTCTCCTTCGACGGCGGGCGCACCTGGCGTCCCACGCGACTGCACCGCCCACTTTCCGCATGGGCCTGGACGCAATGGGCATACCTCTGGACGCCGCGGCGCCCGGGCCGCCAGGGCATCCGGTGTCGTGCAACCGACGGCGGTGGGGCGGTACAGGACGCCACGCATCGCGCGCCACACCCGTCCGGCGCCTCCGGCTATCACCGCGTCGAGGTCGAGGTCGCCTGAGTCCCGCCCACGCTGAACCCCTGAGCGCTTCGCGAGGTCCAACCGGCGTGCCCCCAGCGCGCCTGAACCTCGGCCGCCGCTTTGCGGCGACCGGTGGCGACGCGATCGGCCCCGGCTGCCAAGCTGTCGCCGATGCCCGCCAGCCAGCGCGCCCGATGCCGCGCCGCCGCGTGACCGACGAGGACGCTGAGCTCGTCGCGCGAGCGCAAGCGGGCGACCGCGAGGCGTTCGAGGAGCTCGTTCGCCGCCATGCCGAGCACCTGTACGCGGTCGTCGTACGGCTGATGGGCGACCGGCACGAGGCCGAGGAGGTCACGCAGGAGGCGTTCCTGCGCGCCTGGCGTGGCATCGGCGGCTTCAAGGGCGACGCGCGGTTCTTCACGTGGCTGTACCGGATCGGCGTCAACGAGGCGCGCCGCCGCACGCATCGCCAGCGACCCTCGGCGGCGACGGCCTCGATCGAAGAGGCGTCGCTCGAGCCACCCGACCCGCGACCCGCGCCCGATCGCCAGGCCGAGCACACCGACCTGCGCGCCGCGCTCGAGCGCGCTATCCGAGCGCTCGATCCCGACTACCGGGCGCCGCTCATCCTGCGCGACGTCGAGGGACTGTCAACCGCCGAAGCCGCGGCGATCATGGGTCTGCGCGAGGCCGCGTTCAAGAGCCGCCTGCACCGCGCGCGCCTTGCCGTCCGTAACGCCGTCGAGCAGTATCTGGACGAGGACGACTGATGCTTCGCCCCCTGCACATGATGCGCTTCTACTGGGAGCACCGGTGGACGCAAGGCCATCTCTCCGAGTACGTCGACGACGAGCTCGACGCCGGCGGGCGCGATCGCGTCGAGCGCCACGTCGGCGCGTGCCCGGAATGCCGCCGCGCGCTGGTCACCCTCAAGCGCACCTTGGCCGCTCTCATGGGGCTGCGCGAGGACACACCCGGGGGTGTCGCCGAGAGCGTCATCGCCCGCCTGCGGACCGAGCCGTAAGCGCCTGAGTCGTCGCGCGGCGCTGAGCACACGCACGGTTGAGGGCCCGCCGGCCGGCGGGCCCTCCGGGGCGCTGATCCGTCACGCGTTGCCGCGGCGCAGCAGCGTTGCTCCGACGAGGCCGACGACCGCGCCGAACATCGCGTGGGCGGCGAACCAGCTCCACTCCGGGGTTGAGCTGTAGAGCGTGTCGACTGTCTGGACCTGATTGACGATCAGGTTGACCACGACGACCTCGAGAAGCAGGCCGAACATCATCCCGAACGCCATCGCCCTGCCGACGCTGGGGCGGTTGCCGAGCAGCGCGGTGGCAAGCCCGACCCCGACGGCACCGAGGACCATCGAGTTCATCATGTGACCCATCAGGCCCAGGGACACGGCACCGAAGTCGAAGCTGCCGTGGAACCAGCTCTGGCCGAAGATGACGCTCGGGATCGAGGTCACCGCGGTCCAGAAGCTGCTGTGAATGCCCGCAACGGCGGTCGGCTCCTGGGCGATGGCACCGACGACCATCTGCCACATCGCCATGACCATCCCGCCGGCCAGGCCGGCGATCGCCCCGACGGATGCCAGCCTGGGCACGGCGAGTCCTGCGGCCTCGCGGTTGCGGTGGTGAACGTGCAGGCCGTGCGTTGCGTGGAGTTCCATGGGAACGCTCCTTCCAGGGGTGTTGCTCTTGTCGCCGTTTCGATGCGGTCGCCGTGCCGGAGGATTCAGCCCGCCGCGCTCTGTGGTGCCGCGCGAATCCTTTGCTGCGCAAGCTCGGTCACACGTGGCGAGATGGCTGCTGCTGCTGCTAACCGACCGACCGCGATGGCGCATCACGCGCTCGATGACGAGCGACTCGTCGCGCTCTCTCAGCGCGGCGACCGTGCCGCCTTCGATCAGCTCGCCGAGCGCCACTCCACCCGCTTGCGCCGCGTGCTGTACCGGATCACGCGCAACTGCGACGCCGCCTACGACGCCGTCCAGGAGGCGCTGATGCGCGCCTGGCAGAGCATCGGGCGCTTCCAGGGCCGTTCGCAGTTCTCGACCTGGCTGACGCGGATCGGGATCAACGAGGCGTACCGCGGCCTGCGCCGCCCACGCGAGCAGCCGTTGGAGCTGACCGACCAGGTGGGCGAGCGGATCCCCGCGTGGGGAAGCCGCCCCGATGAGGTCTTCGAATCGCGCGAGTTCCTCCGGGCGGTGGGCGACGCGCTGGGAGAGCTGCCGCTCGACTACCGCACCGCGGTGACGCTGCGCGACGTCGAGGGTCTGTCGACCGCCGAGGCGGCGGAGGTCCTCGGCATCGGCGAGCGCGCGCTCAAGAGCCGCGTTCACCGCGGGCGCATGGCACTGCGCGCACAGCTCGACGACTACTTCGATCTGGGATCCACATGACACCGACGCTCAGTCCGATGAAGCGACATCACGAGCGCTGCCATGCGGTCCGCGCCCAGATGTCCGACTACCTGGATGCCGACCTCGATCCCAGCGCCGCCGCAGCCGTCGAACGGCACACGCGCTGGTGTCCGAACTGCCGGCGCATGCTCATCAACCTGAGGCGAACGACCGGCGGCCTGCGCGCTCTTGGATCAATCGATCCCAGCATCCGACCCTAGTGCGGGCTTGGCAAGTGCCAGCGACGCGGGGCGATCAGCTCGGTGACCGCTGGACGTGGGCCCCACGAGCCTTGCGGATAGCCGTGCAGCTCGGGTGGGTCGTCGAGGACGGGGGTGACGACCTCCCAGAGTCGTTCGATCCCGTCCGCCCGCGTGAACAGCGTGCGGTCGCCGATCAGGACGTCGTGGATCAAGCGCTCGTACGCCTCGAGCACGCCGCCGCCCTGCCGGTCGCCGTAGCGGAACTCCATGCGCGCCTCCGAGAGCGTCATGTCGGGACCCGGCGTCTTCGCGAGGAACGACGCCGAGATGCATCCGTCGTCGGCCAGGTCGAAGGTCAGATGGTTGGCTTCGATGTCGGCGGTCGGGACCGCGGAGCGCTCGAAGAGCGCGAGCGGCGGCTGCTTGAACGTAACGGTGAGGACGCGCCGTCCCTCGGCCATCCGCTTTCCCGTGCGAAAGAAGAACGGCACGCCGGCCCAGCGCCAGTTGTCGATCATGAGTCGTCCCGCGACGAACGTCTCCGTCTGCGAGTCCGGTGCTACGCCGGCCTCGTCGAGGTAGCCCGCGTAGCGGCCGCGGACGACATCCGCCGGGGACAGCGGCCGCATCGACTCGAACACCTTCACCTTCTCGGTCACGAGCGCCGCCGGGCTCAGGCACGACGGCGGCTCGAGCGCGACGAAGGCCAGGACCTGGAAGAGGTGTGTCACGACCATGTCACGCAGCGCGCCGGTTGCCTCATAGAAGGAGGCGCGAGTCCCGATCGTCAGCGTCTCGGGGACGTCGAGCTGGACGTGGTCTATGAACCCGCGGTTCCATACCGGCTCGAAGAGGCCGTTGGCGAAGCGGAACGCCAGCAGGTTCTGCACCGCCTCTTTGCCGAGGAAGTGGTCGATTCGGAACACCTGCTCCTCGTCGAGCACGGCATGGACGGTCGCGTTGAGCTCGCGGGCGGAGCGTAGATCGGTGCCGAACGGCTTCTCGAGGACCACCCGAGCCGCGTCGACGAGCTGTGCCTCCCCCAGCCCACGGGCGATCGCCGCGAATGCGCCCGGCGGGACGGCGGCGAAGAACAGCTTGCGCGGGCTGCCGAGGTCTGCGACCGAGGCCTCGACGGCATGGCGAAGCGCCTCGGTCCGCCCCGGGGCAAACCGCCCACCGACGTAGCTGAGGCCGGCCGCGAACCGCTCCAACGCCCTCGCGTCGGACGGCGCCCGGCCGAACTCGTCGATCGCTTCGCGAGCATGCTCGCGAAAGCCGTCGTGTGAGAGATCCTCCACGCCGGCACCGATGATGTGCCACCGCTCGGGGAGCAGGCCCGTGAGCGACAGGTGGTACAGGCCGGGCAAGAGCTTGCGCCGGGCGAGATCGCCGGTCGCACCGAAGAGCACGATCGTGGTGGGCTCGGGCTCAGCCACGGCGAACGGCGCGCAGAACGGGGAGCGCTGCGGCGAGCTGACGGTGGGCACGGTCATGCTTGTCCTCCGGTGCGCGCGCGGTCGATGTCCCACGCGGCGTTGATCAGGCCGATGTGGCTGAAGGCCTGCGGGTGGTTGCCGAGCAGCTCGCCGGTGCGGGGGTCGATCTCCTCGGCGAGCAGGCCGAGATCGTTGGCGTGGCCGGCGAGGCGCTCGAACAGCAGCTCGGCACGCTCGACCTCGCCGGCGCGCGCCAGGCACGAGGCGAGCCAGAACGAGCAGATGACGAACGTGCCCTCCTCGCCCGGCAGGCCGTCGGCGTTGAGGCCGGCTTCGCTGCGGTAGCGCAGCACCAGGCCATCCTCGGTGAGCTCGCGTGCGATCGCCTCGATCGTCGAGCGCATCCGCTCGTCGGTCGCGGGCAGGAAGCCCACCAGCGCCATCAACAAGGCGGCGGCGTCGAGCGCTTCGCCGTCGAAGGCCTGCACGAACGCGCCGCGTGCCTCGCTCCAACCGCGCTCGAGGATCGCTCGGCGGATGCGATCGCGCTCGATCGTCCAGCACTCGAGCCGGGCGTGCTCGCCGAGCCTGGGCGCAAGCTCGACGGCTCGGTCGAGCGCCACCCAGCACTGGACCTTGGAGGAGAGGTGGTGGCGCGGAGCGCCGCGCATCTCCCACATCCCGGCGTCGGCGTCGCGCCAGCGGTGCGCCGCGGCGTCGGCGAGGCCGGCGACGAAGGACTGGATCTCCGGATGGAGGTCGCCGAGACGCTCGCGGTAGCGGTGGATCGCGTCGAGGAGCTGGCCGTAGACGTCGAGCTGCGTCTGGCACCAGGCGCCGTTTCCGACGCGCACCGGGCGCGAGCCGCGCCAGCCACGCAGATGCGGCAGGACGCGCTCGGAGAGGTCGTGCTCGCCGCCGATGCCGTACATGATCTGCAGCGCGCCCTCGTCGCCGGCGGTACCTCCGGCCGAGCTCGTCATGAACGAGACGAAGTCGACGACCTCATCGGGGCAGGTCCCGATGTACAGGGCCTGCAGCGTCAGGCTCGCGTCGCGGATCCACGCGTAGCGGTAGTCCCAGTTGCGCTCCCCGCCCGCCTGCTCGGGCAGCGACGTCGTCGGGGCGGCGACGATCGCGCCGGTCGGACGGTAGCTCAGCCCCTTGAGCACCCGCGATGAGAGGCGAATGAGCTCGCGATGCGGCCCACGGTAGATGTCGTGACCTGCCTCCCAGGAGCGCCAGGCCGCGACCGTGTCGGCGATTCGGGCCGGCACCCCCGCGGGCGTGCAGGTCTCCGGCGGCCGGCTCTCCGCCGGTGCCCAGACCAGGCAAAGGCTGACGCGCTCGCCCTCCCGCAGTTTGAAGGCGCCGCGCGCCGTGCCGTCGGTCGTCGACAACGGAACACCGCTGCTCACGGCGATCTGGTTGGGCCCGCCGAACGTACGCACACCGCCATCGGTGACCCGGATCAGCGGCCGCACCAAGCCGTACTCCGGGCGCGGGGCGAGCTCGACCGCGAGCTCGACGTCGCCCGCCAGACCAGCGACCGATCGCAGCAGCTCGTGCGGCGCGTTCAGCCCGAGGTCGTGGCCGCGCTGCCCCTCCGGAAACGCGAGCGCGTCGGTCAATCGGGCCGTTCCCGACGCGGTCCGGAACGTGGTCTCGATCACCAGCGTGCCCGGGACGTAGCGGCGCTCGACCTCGAACGCTCCGACCGGTCGGATCGACCAGTGCCCTGCGCGCGGGTCCAGCACCCGGGCGAAGATCGCCGGCGCGTCGAAGCGCGGCAGACACAGCCAATCGATCGACCCCGATCGGCTGACGAGCGCCGCCGAGCTGCAGTCCGAGAGCATCCCGTAGGACGCGATCGGCTCGAACTCCTCGGTCGGCGGAGGCAGCGTCATCTCTCTGCGGCCCCGAACCCGGCTAGCGCGCCGTACGCGACGCCGGTGCCGAGGCCGAAGACGAGGTGCGCGCTGAGGTCCTTCCACAGGACGGCGGGCGGGTACTCCCACATCGGCTTGTAGACGCCGGCCGGGGCGAGCATCGCGTAGCTCGCCGCCCATGCCGCCGCGCCAGTCGCCAGGCCGGCGGCGGCGGGAAGCCCGCCCGAGGACGTCGACGCGATCCCGTGCAGTGCCCCCCAGCCGGCTCCGGTGAGCAGGTGGACGGCGTTGTTCATCGACCGCGCCGATTCGGGCGACAGCTCGCGCTTCCGGTATCCCTCGACGATCCGCTTGCCGACCTGTGCCGGCGCGCCGGCCTCGTCGTAGCTGTTCGTGCCCGCTGAGGTCTCCCAGGCGAGGAAGCCGTCCTCACCCCCATCACGGCGGTAGCGCCGGTACCAGAGCAGATCCATTGCCAGCGTGCCGGCAAGACCGGCGGCGGCACCCTTGGCGACTATCACGATCGGCTTCATGGCTGTACCTCCTTCACGACGGTGACGTCGGCTGCGACCTTGATCGCGTCGCGGACGACCACCCGGTTGGCGGCGAGCGTCTGCCGTCCCACGCCGAACGCCCGTTGGCTGAGCCGTCCGCGCAGCTCGAGCCTGATCGACTCGTGGCCACGGGCAGCTCGCGCGGGACGGCCGATCGTCGCGTCGAGCTCGATCTCGTGCCTCGCGTCCCGGATCGCCAGCTGCCCGAGGATGCGAAAACGGCGACCCTCGACATGCTCGACCGCGTCGGCGGCGAACGCGATCACCGGGTAGCGGGCCACGTCGAAGAACTCCGCCGAGCGCAACCGCGCATCGCGCGTCGGGTTGCCGGTGTCGATCGTCGCCGCATCGATCCGCGCCTCGCCGCGAGCCATCCCGTCGGGGCCGACCTCGAGCAGGCCGTCCAGCACAGCGAAGCGAGCCTCGACGGTCGCGACCAGAACATGCCTGACGGCGAATCGCACCTCGGTTCGGGCGGAGTCCACACGCCAGGCGCCGACCGGAGCGATCAACGGATCGACGGGTGTGTGAGGGGCTACCTGGAGTTGCATCCGGAGACCTCCTGCCGGCTTGCTCTGCGCCTAACGAGGATTCACCCGTTTGACAGCGGTCGGCGGCCCGAGGATTCGACCAACTGGGCGACGCGTTGCTGCTCCTGGTCGAGCGGTGGTCTGGCGGCGACGTGCTTGGCCGCCAACGCGTCGAGGTCGAGCTGTGCCGTGGACATGGAGACCTCCTTGGTGACTCTCGAGGAGCTATATCAGATTCGGCTGAAATCAGAAATCAGTGGTACGATGCCCGGCGTGGAGACCGCGCTCGCCAACGCTCCCTTCCGCCTTCCCGATGCGCCCGCCGAGGCAGACCTCCTCGCCAAGTACTTCCGCGTGCTGGGCGACCGCACGCGATTGCGGGTTCTCGAGCTGGTCGCGGAAGGCGAGCGTTCCGTCGGTGAGCTCGTGCGGCTGCTCGGCGAGCCGCAGACCAAGGTGTCCAACCACCTCGCCTGCCTGCGTTGGTGCGGCTTCGTGACCACGCGCCGTGAGCACCGCACGATCTACTACCGCCTCGCCGACGACCGGGTCGCCGCCGTCGTCGAGCTGGGCCGGGCACTCCTGCGCGACAACGCCGAGCACGTCGCTGCGTGCGGCCGCGTCGACGCGCGGAGCTGTTAAGTGTCGGGCGGCGATCGCGTCATGAAGGTGGAGCTGCTCTACTTCGACGGCTGCCCCAGCTACGCGCGGCTCCTCCCGCGGCTGGAGGAGCTGATCGACCGGGTCGGCGTCCAGGCGCAGCTCGAGCTGCGTCGCGTCGAGTCAGCCGATGCCGCAGTCGCCGAGCGCTTCCTCGGCTCCCCGACCGTCCGCGTCGACGGGCGCGACGTCGACCCCGGCGCGGCCGAGCGCACCGACTTCGGCCTCAAGTGTCGCCTGTACCGCACCCCCGAGGGCCTGCAGGGCACTCCGCCCGAGGACGAGGTCCTCGCCGCTCTAACCGCAACCCGCTCGCCCGATGCCGACGCCAATCGCGATCGCTGAGCTGCGCCGCCTGCTCGCCGAGGGTGCCCAGCTCGTCGAGGTCCTGCCGGAGGACGAGTTCGCCGAGGCGCACCTGCCCGGCGCGATCAACATCCCGCTGAAGACCCTGACGGCCAAGACGACCGCGTCGCTGGACAAGGGGCGAGCGGTGATCGTCTACTGCTGGGACGGCCTCTGAGACATGAGTCCACGAGCCGCGTGCCGGCTCGACACGCTCGGCTTCGCCGAGGTCTACGACTACGTGCTCGGCAAGGCCGATTGGCTTGCGTACAACCTGCCGATCGAGGGCGAACGCGCCAGCGAGGCGACCAGCGGCCGCGCCGCCCGCGACGACGTCGTGACCTGCATGCTCGCCGACCGCGTCGGCGAGGTCCGCGAGCGAATCGACCGCTCGCCCTACGGGTTCGCGCTCGTCACCTCGCCCCGAGGCATCGTCCTCGGCCGGCTGCGACGGAGCGCGCTGGATCGCGATCCCGACGCCGCCGCGGAGGAGGCGATGGAGCCCGGCCCGTCCACGGTTCGCCCCGACCTCGACGCGCGCACGCTCGCGGATCGCCTCGCCAACCGCAACCTCCGGGCCGCCATCGTCACGACACCTGAGGGGCGACTGATCGGCGTCGCTCGACGCGAGGACCTGTGATCCAGCCGACGCAGCGCGCGATGCTCGCCGCGTGCCCGGCGACCGCCGGCGCCGCTCACGAATGAACTGACCCCCGCCCGCGTCGAAGCACTGCCAGGTACGGCGTCGACGTCGTGGCCGGCTGACTGGCGACCGGTCGGTGTGAATCGCCGCCGCCCCTGCGGGGGTCAAAGCCGACGACCACGCCGCGACCGTGAAGGAGAGCCGCCCCCGGCATGTCGAACCGCCACGAGAAGGAGCGCCGCCGGCAGGAGCGCCTGGCGGCCGAGAAGGCGAAGGCGCAACGGGCCGCGCGGCGCGAGATGCTGACGTGGGCGGCGACGATCGTCGGCGCCGCGGCCGTGATCGCCGTCGCGGTCGTCCTCGTCGTCTCTCACCGCAGCGACAGCTCGACCGGGCCCGTGCCCGTGGCAGCCGCTCCCGCGATGCCGACCCGCGGCGTTCCCCGCCAGATTGCGGCCAATGCGCGGCAGGCGAACCAGGTGCTCGAGGGCTCGATCAAGGACAAGCTCCGCCGGCTCAAGGGCGTCCCGGTGGTCGTCAACCAGTGGGCCTCGTGGTGTCCCAACTGCAAGCACGAGTTCCCGTTCTTCCAGCGGCTCGCGGGCACCCTCGGACGCCGTGTTGCGTTCGTGGGGCTCGACTCTCAGGACAAGCGCGGGGATGCGCAGAGCTTCCTGCGCGCGTTCCCGGTCGCCTACCCGACGATCTTCGACCCCGACGCAGGCCAGGCTCGCTCGCTCGGCGGCGGCCAGGGCTGGCCCACGACCTTCTACTTCGATCGCACAGGCCGGCAGACCTACGTGCGCGAGGGCGGCTACACCAGCCTCGCGCTGCTGCAGGCCGACGTCGAGCGCTACGCGCTCGGCCAGCAGTGACCGATCCCGCCTCAGGCGTCGGCGTCCTCGCCGCCGTGGCCGCCGGCGCGGTCTCCTTCGTCTCACCGTGCGTTCTTCCGCTCGTGCCGGGCTACCTGTCGACCGTGGTCGGCGTCGCCCCTGGCGAGCTCGGCCGCGCCGGACCGCGCCGGGTGCTCCCGCCGAGTCTCGCATTCGTCGCGAGCTTCTCGCTGATCTTCATCCTGCTCGGCCTCGGCGCCACGACCGTCGGCTCGGCGCTGCGCACCCACCACGACACGCTCGACAAGATCGCCGCGGCGGTGATCGTGGCCATGGGGATCTCCTTCGTCGCCAGCGCCTTCGTGACGCGCGTGAATCGCGAGTGGCACGTCGACGCGCTCATGCGCCGCGCCGGGAAGGGCGGGCCGGTGGTCGCCGGCGCCGCGTTCGCGGTGGCGTGGACCCCGTGCGTCGGGCCGACGCTCGGCGCGATCCTGAGCGCCGCGGCGCTCACCTCCTCGGTCGGGCACGCCGCGATCCTGCTCGGCTTCTACTCCGCCGGCCTGGCCATCCCGTTCCTCATCACGGCGCTGGCGTTCGAGCGCATGACCTCGGCGTTCGCCGTCATCAAGCGCCACTTCCCCGTCGTGATCGCCTCCGGCGGGGTGATCCTCATCGCGATGGGCGCGCTGATCTGGACGGGAGAGCTCTTTCAGCTCAACATCAAGGCTCAGCACCTCCTCGACAGCCTCGGACTCGATTTCTTCAACTCCATCTGAGCCATCGACGCTTCACCGCGCGCGCGACGCCTGCGTCTACTGCCTGCAGGTCGAGAACCTGCGCCGCACGGTGCCCATCGCGCTCGTCGTCGGCGTCGTCCTCACCCTGATCAACCAGAGCGGCGTCCTGTTCTCCGGGCACCCGACGACCGCCACGTGGGTGCGCTGCGCGCTCAACTTCGTCGTGCCGTTCCTCGTCTCCAACGCCGGATTGCTGAGCGGACGGCGATGACCGGATCACTCACAGATACTTGGTCGCCCATGCCGAGAGGATCCCGGCCGCGCGAATGGCATCCGCCCGTCGGGACAGGAGGTGGTCGGCGTCGTCGAGCGCGACGAAGCTCTTGGGATGGCGAGCTACCTCGAAGATGCGTCGCGCCTCATCGAGGCGAACGATCGTGTCGGCGGGGCTGTGCATGATCATCAATGGTCGGCCGAGCCCGGCGATCGCCGCTCGGCTCTTCGCGTGGTGCAGGTCGTCGAGGAACTCGCGCCTGATCCGGAACGCCCGGCCGGCGATCGAGACCACCGCCTCGCCGGCGCGCTCGATCGTCTCGGCATCCTCGGCGAGCAGGGTCCGGACGTGGCCGGCGTCGAAGGGCGCACCGATGAGGGCGACGGCGCTGACGGCCGGCAACTCGGCAGCGGCGGCGAGGACCGCCGCGCCGCCGAGGCTGTGGCCGACGAGGGCTCGCGAGGATTCGCGAATCCTTCCGAACCCCGGACCGGTCAGACTGTGAGAGGCGTACGCATGACACGCACGCTTAACCCTGTGAAGCGACATCACGAGCGCTGCCGCGAGGTACGCGGGCAGATGTCCGACTACCTCGATGGCGACCTCGACCGCCAGGCGGCCGCTGGCGTAGAGCGTCACACCCGCTGGTGCCCGAACTGCCGCCGCATGCTCAACAACCTCAGACGGACACTCGGCGCCCTGCGCGCCCTGGGCGACGAGCCCACCTCGGTCGAGGAGCCGGCCGCGGAGGAGTGACCGCAAGCGTCAGGCGCAGGCGAAGTACGCGTCGAGCTGAGCCCGGAGCGCCATCCGGCCCCGGTGCAGGCGGCTCTTCAGGGCGCGCTCGCCGATCCCGAGCACCTCGGCGGCCTCGGCGGTCGACAGGCCTTCGACATCGCGCAGGACGACCGCGCTGCGGTAGTCGAGCGGCAGCTCGCCGAGCGCGGCGTCGATGGCTCGGAGGAACTCGCGCGACTCGAAGACGTCGTCGGGCCGGTTGCCCCAATCCGGCACCCGTTCTCCAACCCCGTCGCTGTCGTCGAGCGACTCGGTGTGATGCCGGGGCAGGCGACGGTAGGCCTCGTTGATCCCGATGCGGGTGAGCCAGGTGAGGAAGCGCGATCTGCCCTCGAAGCGGTCGATGTTTAGCCACGCGCGCACGAGTGCCTCCTGGACGGCGTCCTCGGCGGCGTCGCAGTCGCGGGTGATCCGGACGAGCGTGCGCCGGAGCCGCAAGGAGTAGCGCTCGGCGAGCAGCGCGAACGCCGACTCCTCGCCCTCACGCGCGCGCGCGACCAGGCGCGACTCTTCGTCCGCCGCCGCGCCGCTTGTTGCTCGGCCGACGGCCTCGCCGGGCATCGGACCTCCTGTCGGAAACGGTACCCCTGAACGTCGCGCGCGACAGCCGGCCGGGCATCCGTGATCTCCCGCAGCCGGCGTGCGCGAATACCACGCGACCGGGGGTGACGTCTCGTGTGTGTCACACCGGTGTTCAGTCGTGGCGGTGGGGCACCAGCCGCTCGGCGGGAGAGGCCGCGCGCCGGGCGGAGCCGTTGTGCTCGAGCGAGTCGAGGAGCCTTCGGCTGTCGGCAAGCGCGCGCCCGATCAGCTGGTCGGCGTGGGCGAAGTCGATCGGTTGGATGTCCTGCGGGCAGGGTGGCGGGAGGACGATCAGCCTCGCGCGGTCGCGGTACAGCTCGATCTCGAGATGGAGTCGCTGCTGCATGAGCAGGCTCATCGCATGGAGCAGCATCGCGAGCGCGCTGCGGGGCGGTTCGTGGAGCGCGCACGCGTAGCCGGTGGGCAGGACATAGATCTCGTCTGCCCCGAGTTCGACCGCATGCGAGATCGGCGTGTTGTCCGACACGCCACCGTCCATCAGTCGCCGTCCGTCGACCGCGACCGGCGCGAACACCCCGGGGATGGCGGCGCTGGCCATCACCGCGTCGACGGCCGGGCCGTGAGAGAGCAGCAGCTCCTCGCCGCTCAAGACATCGGTGACGACGACGTGCAGCGGCACCGGCATCTCCTCGAGCCGTTCGACCTCCGTGTGCCGCGCGATGAGCCGGTGCAGGTTGCGCTCGGGCACCAGGTGGTCGCTGCGGCCGATGAAGCCGACGAAGCCCGTTAGCGGGTTTGTCGGAAACACGGATCCGCGCCTCAGCTCGCGCCAGATCTCCCCGAGCGCAGCGGCGGTGGCGACGGTCGGCTCCCGGGAGGCGATGAACGCCCCGTTGATCGCGCCCGCCGACGTCCCGACGATCAGGTCCGGCGCGATCCTGCGCTCGAAGAGCGCCTGGAGCATCCCCACCTGGATCGCACCCAGGCTGGCCCCGCCGGAAAGGACGATCGCGCGTCGCATCACGCCCATCTGACCGTGCGCGAGCTCGCCGGGATTCGCGGAATCCAGCGGGCCTCGGCACGCGCGCCGCGCCCTCACCGGGCATGGACACCTTCACAGGACAGGGGCCGGGCGTCCAAGCGCGGCGCCGCCGCACGTCGCCGGCGCAACGCGAGCATCACCGCGACCTTCGCGACGAGGACGACCGCCGCGGCGATCGCAATGACCCGGACACTGGACGCGCCGAGGCCGTACGCGACGCCGCCGATGCTCGCCGCCCAGGAGATGCCGCCGAGTCCATTCCACACGGCGAACCTCCGCCAGTGCATCCCGCTCGCGCCCGCCATCCACGCCGCCGTTATGCGGAGCACCGGGAGCCAGCGGCCGATGAAGACGGCCTTCCCGCCATGTCGGGCAAAGAAGCGTTCGCTGCGCTCGAGCAGCGCGAGGCGGTGTCGCCGCCAGCGCCCGCCGCGCACGAGCACTCGCCGGCCCAGGCGGCGCCCGAGCAGGTAGCCGACGTTGTCGCCCGCGATCGCCGCGACGGCGGCGAGCGCGACAACGACAACGATGTTGAGCTCGCCCGCCGCCGCCAGCACCGAGGCGGCGATGAGCGAGGACTCGCCGGGCGCCGGGATCCCAGCGGCCTCGGCGAAGATCGCGACCATCAGCGCTAGATAACCGAGCTGCACGAGCACGACGGGCTCACTCCTCCGTGGCCGTGGCCGCGGCGAGCGTCGGGCGCTCGTGTCGGTGCAGCGCGAACCAGAACGGGAGCACGACGAGCAGCGAGCCACCGACGATGTTCCCGATGCCGACGGGGAAGATGTTCCACCACAGTGCGGGGCCCCACCCTGGACCGTGCCCGGTGGGCATGATCAGCGAGAAGTAGCCCATGTTCGCGGGGCTGTGCTGGAAGTTGGCCGCCACGAACAGCGTCACGGCGAGGAACACCGGGATGTACTTGCCGAACAGCGTGCGCCCCATCACGGCGAAGAACGCGGCCATGCCGACCAACCAGTTGGCAAGCATCCCCGACAGGACGAGCCGGAACCAGCCCTCGGCGCCACCCTGCGTGCGGTAGCTCATCTTCTTGGCCACGAGCTCGCGCAAGAGGTTGTTGACGTCAGCGCTGTAGCGCTGGGCGGCGTGGATCGCCAGGCCGACGATCACCGCGCCCGCGAGGTTGCCGAGCCATGCGAGCGCCCAGAAGCGCGCGACCCGGCGCGCCGGCGCCTCGACGTCGCGGCGGAGCAGCGTCGCCGGCAACGCCACGTTCGCCTCCGTGAAGAGCGCGGCCTCGCTGAGGATCACGAAGAAGAAGCCCGCGGAGAACCCCACGCCCTCGAGCAGCCGCTGCGGGCCGGGCGAATGGACGCCGGCGCCGAGCAGCAGCGAGAACAGCGCGCCGACGGTGATGAAGCCGCCGCCGATCGCTCCCAAGACGAGGATCTGGATCGCGGAGAGCGACTTGATGCGCCGAACGCCGGCGCGCCCCATCGCGTCCAGGACGTACTCGGCGCTGACGTACTGGGCGGGCGGCGTTGACGGCACGGGCTGAGCATCGGTCATGTCCCTTCGATCGTCTGGCTGCCCGCCGGGATTCGCGCAGCGATCTGAATCTCCCGGCGGCGACGGCACCTCGAAGGTGCGCAAGCCAACCCGAACAGCGAGGTGACACATGTCTACTTCCTCACTCGCCGAGCGCTCCTACCAGCTGGTGGGCAGGCCGTCGGCGAGCGCCAACTGGAGATCGAAGTCGAGCTACGCGACCGCCGGCCTGGCGATCGCGGCCGTCGGGCTGATGACGGTCCTGGCCGCGTCGATCGCCGCCTTCACGGCGGTCAAGCACCTGCGGCCGGACACGCTGGCGCCTCGCCTCCCGCTAGACCGATCGAGCTGAGCCACGACTCACGTGCGCCGGAACGGCGATGCGACCGGGTGAATCCTTTCCGCCGCGCTCGGAGTCAGACGATGGACCGCGTCGAGTGACGCGGCCTCCCCTTCGGACTTGGAGCGATAGGCGATGGAACGAGAATTCGACGTAGTTGTGATCGGCGCCGGCCCGGCCGGCGAGGTGCTGGCGGGACGGCTCTCGGAGCACGGCGGCAAGCGCGTGGCGATCGTTGAGCGCGACCTGGTCGGTGGCGAGTGCTCGTTCTACGCGTGCATGCCCTCAAAGGCGCTGCTGCGCCCCGCGGAGGTGCTGCGCGAGGCCGCTCGGGTGCCCGGCGCCGCCGAGGCCGTGACCGGAGCGCTCGACGTCGGTGCGGTGCTGGCGCGCCGCGACCGAATCGTCAACCGGCTGCGTGACGACAACCAGGTTCCGTGGCTCGAGGCTCGCGGCGTCGAGCTCGTGCGTGGCCACGCTCGCCTCGACGGCGAGCGCCGCGTGCATGTCGGCGAGGACGTCCTGGTCGCGCGCGATGCCGTCGTCGTCGCCGTGGGGACCGGCGCGCTGATGCCGCCGATCCCCGGGCTGGCCGAGGTGGGCGCCTGGTCCAACCGCGAGATCACCACCGCGCGCGAGGTTCCGGAGCGCCTCGTCGTCCTCGGCGGCGGCGTCGTGGGCGTCGAGATGGCGCAGGCGTGGGCCTCGCTCGGCTCCCGGGTGACGGTCATCGAGGCGATGCACCAGCTCCTTCCGCGCGAGGAGCCGTTCGTCGGGAACGAGCTCCAGGCCGCGCTCGAGCGAATCGGCGTCGACGTCCGCACCGGCGTGCGCGCAATCGCCGTCAGCCGCCGCGGAGCGGAGGTCACGGTCGCGCTCGAGGACGGCACGCAGGTGAGCGGCGATCGGCTGCTCGTCGCGATCGGCCGCAAGCCGCTGACCGCCGGCCTCGGCCTCGAGACGATCGGCCTGCCGGACGGCGGCTACCTCGAGGTCGACGACCAACTGCGCGTCTCCGGCCATCCGTGGCTGTACGCCATCGGCGACGTCAACGGCCGCTCACTGCTGACCCATTCGGGCAAGTACCAGGCGCGCGTCGCCGCCGACCACATCCTCGGCGAGGACGCCGCAGCGGTCAGCGACGGCCCCGGCGCGCCGCGCGTCGTGTTCACCGACCCGCAGATCGCCGCGGTCGGCCAGACGTTCGCCGCCGCGCTGCATGCCGGAATTGCCGCCGACGCGATCGACGTGCCCACATCGGGCACCGCGGGGGCGAGCTTCTACGGGCGCGGCGAGCCCGGCACGACCCGGTTCGTCGTCGACACCGACCGCGAGGTGCTGATTGGCGCCACGTTCGTCGGTCCCGAGGTCGCCGAGCTCCTCCACGCCGCCACGATCGCGGTCGTCGCCGAGATCCCCCTCACGACGCTCGCGCACGCGATCCCGTCGTTCCCGACGCGCAGCGAGCTCTGGCTCAAGTTCCTCGAGGCCTACGAGCACGAACGCGAAACGACGGTGCACGCCCGGCCCCAGCTCACGACGGCCGCCTGAGGTACCCGACCCCCCAGTCGCCCGGGCTGCGTGGCCACCGCCTCGCGGCGCGGGCACCTGCGCCCGCACGACGGCACCGTTCAGCGGATCCTCGTGCCATTGTCCCGGCGACCGTTCGAGGTGTGCGCTAACGGTCATGTGCTGCTTGGACCGACATCCGGCAGGAGACTCAGCGGGCGTTCCGATGGCCGCGTGGGATCGCTTGAGCCGCCGCTATGACCGCCAGCTGTGGCTCGAGCGATCGGCGGCCCGCGCCGCCGTGGACCTGCTGGCCCCGGGCGCCGACGAGCGGGTGCTCGACGTCGGGACGGGAACGGGAGCAATCCTGCGCCAGCTGGAGCAACGGCCGCGGCGGCCGCGCGATGTGGTCGGGATCGACGCTTCGGTGGCGATGCTCGAACGCGTCGGCGAGCTGCCTTCCGGCTGGTCGCTGGTCGTCGGCGATGCGCGTCGCCTGCCGTTCGCCGATGGAGCGTTCGACGTCGCGCTGGCCTCCTACCTGCTGCACGTCGTCGCCGACGCCGATCTGCCGGTCGTGCTGGCCGAGCTGCGGCGCGTGCTGCGGCCGGGCGGCCGGCTCGCCACCATCACGCCGGCCATGCCTGGCCGGCGCCGCGTGCGGCCGCTGGCGCGCGCGCTCGACCGGCTCGCCGCGCGACGGCCTGAGCGCTACGGCGGCCTGCGCACGCTCGACCCGCGGGCGGCGCTCGGCGCGGTGGGATTCACCGTGGTGCAGTCGCGCCGGAGCGTTCGCGGGTACCCGTCGCTGTGCGTCCTGGCCCATCGTCCCTGACGGTGAGCGTCACGCCTGGGCGAGCGCTTCGAGGCTCATGCCACGTGCCTCGATGCCGCGCACCCACCAGATGCCGGCGGCGATCGCGCCGATCGCCCACAGCGCGGCGAGGGTGGAAAACGCGCTCCACAGGCCGAAGCTGGTGGCGGTCTGGGCGAGCACGACCGCACCGAGGATCGCTCCGACCCGGCCGACCGCGACGCTCGCCCCGACTCCGGTGGCGCGCAGGTGCGTGGGGAACAGCTCGGTGAACGTCGGGTAGGCCGATACCCACGCACTCGTGGCAAAGAAGACGGCAATCGTGAACGCGCCGAGCGTGAGGCCGGGCGAGCCGGTGGCGGCGGCGACGGCGACCAGGAACGTCGAGGCGGAGGCGGCGGTGTAGGAAAGGAAGACCGTGGGCTTGCGGCCAGTGCGGTCGAGCGCGCGGGCGACCAGCAGGCCGCCGCCGAGGGCGCCGACGTTGGCGATCACGTAGTAGTACGGGACCGTGCCGGCGGGCACATCGACAACGCCCTTGGTGAGCACGAAGACCGACAGGAACGTGAACAGGCCGTAGTAGGCGGCGGCCTCGGAGAAGTCGAGCGCCATCCCGAAGAGCAGCCGACCGCGGTGCTCGCGCCAGAGCTCGCCGAGCTGCGCGCGGATCCCGGTGTTGAGGTCGCGGGGCAGGTACTCGGCGACGTTGCGCTTGAGGCCGGTCACCCGCTCGATGACTTCGTTGGCCTCCGCAACGCGCCCTCGAGCCGCCAGCCAGCGCGGCGATTCGGGCACCAGCCGCCGCGCGTACAGCGCGTAGGCGGCGCTGACGGCGCCGAACAGCAGCGCATAGCGCCAGCCATGCGCGCCCAGCAGCGCGGAGACGAACAGGATCGAGACCAGGCCGGCGACGATCCCACCCACCGACCAGAAGTTCATGACGAACGCATTCGTGCGCCCGCGCGTGCGTGCGGGCATGAACTCGGCGATCGCAGATGCAACCGCCGAGTACTCGCCGCCGACACCGAGGCCGGTGAGGAACCGGAAGACCATGAAGATGCCGTAGGTCGGCGAAGCGGCCGTCGCGATCGCCGCCAACGAGTAGAGCAACAGGGTTGCGACGAACAGCCGCCGGCGCCCGACGCGGTCGGCGAGGTACCCGAACAGGGTCGCGCCGATGCCGATCCCGACGAACCACACGACGAAGACGGCGATCTGCTCGGTCCTGGAGAGCCCGAAGTCCGCCGCGATCGACGGGATCACGCTGCCGATGATCTGCACCTCGAACGCGTCGAGCGCCCAGCCGATCCCGAGCGCGCCGGCGATGCGCCGGTGCGCGGGTCTCCAGGGAGCACGGTCGAGTCGGTCGGACATCTCACTCCTCGTGGCGGGGGCAGAACGTTGGACGCGGCCGACAGGTGGTCTCGGCCGCGCAGCAGGTTGGACCCAGCTGGCGCGCGCGGGATTCAGCGGACATGCGGATACAGCCGGGCAAGCCGCGCGGGCGGCACGCCCGCGATGAACAGCCAGCGGATGACGACCCAGGAGGCGATCGTGCGCGGCAACCCAAGGCGCTTCCAGCGGCGTGCCGAGGTGACCGCGGGCCCGCGCAAGCACACGGTCCGACCCGCGCGCTCGAGCCGGCGGACGAGGTCGTAGTCCTCCATGATCGGAAGTGCCCGAAAGCGGCGCAGGCGGTCGAAGGTCTCGCGGCGCAGCCAGATCGCCGAATCGCCGTAGTAGATGCCCGCGCGGCGCTGCAGCGCGTACCACGCGCCGAGCACGCGCGAGAAACGATCGCCGCCGTCGAAGCGCAGCGCGAAGTTACCGCCGAGCACCGCCGGGTTGGCGAGCGCGCGGTCGAGCTCGCCGTAGGCGTCCGCGGGCAGGCGGGTGTCGGCGTGCAGGAACAGCAGAATGTCCCCGCGCGCGACCGCCGCGCCCGCGTTCATCTGCGCCGCGCGCCCGCGTGTGGCCCGCACGACCTTCGGGCGCGCGGCGTGCGCGGCCGCGAGGTCGGCGGTGCCGTCGCGCGAGCCCCCGTCGCAGACGATGATCTCCCAGCGTCCTTCGAGCGCCGCCAGCCGGTGCAGCAGCGCCGGCAGGGCACGGGCCTCGTCCAGGACCGGCACGACGATCGAGACGAGCGGGCCCCCCGTCACGTCGCGGCCTCCTCCGCTGCGAGCGCGGCGCGTACCTCCGGCGGGCAGCGCGCGTCATCGCGCAGCGCCAGCGCGTCCGAGGGCGTGTCGAGGTCTGCGACCGGATCGAGCAGCGCGTGCGAGAGCTGCGCGCGATCCAGCGCGCGCACGGTCAGCTCGAGCACGTCGGGGCCGCCCCACGCGTCGCTCGGCAGCCGGAAGGCCTCGGGCGCGGGCCGTGCGAGCGCGATCAGCGCATAGCCACCGTCGAGCGCTGGGACCAGGCACACGTCGCGGCCACCGCGCAGCGCCCGGCGCGCCGCGCGCACGTGCGGCGCGCCGAGCAGCGGCGCGTCGGTGCCGATCACGATGAGCGAACCGCTGCCGTGGGCGCGGCCGGCGGCGTGCGCGAGCCGCTCACCGAGATCGCGTCCGCGCTGCGCGAACAGCAGCGTCGGCGGCGGCGCCAACGCGGCAATCTCGTCACGCGCGTCGGGTGGCGTGTAAGCAAGCCACGCGCGTCTCGCCGCCGCGCCCGCCCACGCGGCGGTGTGGCGCACGAGCGCCGCCTGCAGCCGAGCGCAGCCGGCCGCCCCGAGCAGCGGCTCCAGGCGGGTCTTTGCCCGGCCGGGCCGCGGCGCGCGGGCCATGACGAGGATGCCGGTCATACCGCGCACCGAAAGGCGGCCGGCAGCGTGCCGTCCGCCTGCCGCAGCTCGAGGAAGCGCTCGACGACCAGCTGCTTGGCGCGTCGAAGAGGCACCTCTCCGGCGGCGACGAGCAGGTCGGGGCTGGATTCGAGGTCGCCGCCGATCGGGTGCCAGTGCACGCCGTCGGCGGTCACCGTGAGCTCGGGTGCGATCAGCGCCTCCGCGACCTCGATCGCTGACGGCTCGTCGGCGGCGAGCCCGCGGCGCACGAGCGGGCGTACGGCGAAGTCCTCGCCGGTGATGCCGATCCGCGCGAGCATGGCGCGCAGCTGGCCGACCTCGTCGAGGTTGTCGGGCGTCTCGGTCATCGCGACGCGCAGCGGCAGGCCAAGCTCGCGCGCCAGCGCGATGCCGTCGACCGCTCGGCGCCATGACCCGGCACCGCGCCAGGCGTCGTGCGTGCCCGCGCGCGCGCCGTCGAGCGACGTCTGCAGCACCAGGCGGTCGCGGCCGGCAAGGCGCTCGAGCTCGCGGGCCCTGCGGCCGGTGAACACCATCGCGTTGGTCAACACGACCGTTGGCAGGCGCTCGCTTGCGTATTCGAGCATCGCCACGATGTCGGGCTCGAGGAATGGCTCGCCGCCAGTGAGATACAGCTCGAGAAAGCCCTCCGCCACGGCCTCGTCGACCACGTGTCGGAAGCGCTCGATCCCGATCGAACGGCGTCGCGCGCGCGGCGAGGAGGCGACGACGCAGTAGTCACACGCCAGGTTGCAGTGGAAGTTCGTGTAGATCCACAGCCGCGAAGGAAATGCCGCCGTCCCGAAGAGGTCGACGACCGGCCTGCCGTCGTCGGGCAGCGGCGAGGCATCGGCCCAGCCGGCGCCGGTCTCGTCGAACCCGCTGGGGAGCGCGTCGCGGTAGACGTGAAAGCGCCCGCGGGCGCGCTCGCGTGGCGGGACGACCTCCAGGCATGTCGTCCACCAGCCCGTCTCGATCGTCTCCACGAACGGCTCGGGCAGCCCCGCGGCGCGCATCGAGGCGGCCTGTGCTCGCCAGTCGTAGGCCACCGGCAGAAGCTCGGCGCTGGCCTGGCCGTCCTTGAGGTCGAGGATCGCGTACCACGTGTCGGTGCGCCCGTCGTTTGCCGGGCGGCCGACCGCGCCGACGTTCACGACGAGCGTGGCGCCGATGCGGCGCTGCCACGGAATGCCGGTGTGCGTGCACAGGAGCACGTCGGCGCCGCTTGCCTCGACGCGCAGCGCCAGCTCGTCGTCGTCGAGCGACTCCCAGAGGAAGTCGTTGATGGCCAGCGGTGAGCCGTGGACGAGGTGGACGTCGACGCCGCCGATGACCTCGCGGCGCTCCGCCGGCAGGTCGCGCATCCACGCCGCGAACGCCGGGCTCGTCGTCGCGCGCGTGTAGTCGTACATGAGCTGCGCGTAGCGGTTGTCGCGCTCGTCGCGGTAGCCGCACCCGCAGTCCTCGTCGCCGCGACCGATCGCGACGTCGTAGTTGCCCGCGATGCAGTCCACGCCCTCGAGCAGCGGCCCGATCGCGTCGCACTCCGCACCGAAGCCGCCGAGGTCACCAAGGCAGAAGATCCGCTCGCAGCCGCGCCCCCGCACGTCGGCGAGCATCGCGCGCAGCGCGTACGGGTTCGCGTACGGGCCACCGAAAGAGGCGATACGTGTCACTGAACCGTCCGACCCATCCTGGCGGTCACATGATTCACCACCATGAACAAGGAGACGCTCATGACCAAGATCGCCGTCGCGATGATGCCGGAGCGTGCGCGTACTGCGCTCGCGCGTACGGCGTCAAGGACGGCATCGAGGAGGCCGGTGTGGAGCTCGTCGACGATTACAAGGGCCACCCGAGCGTGCGACAGCTGATCGTCGACGGCTACGAGGTCGTGAGCTTCTGAGAATCGCAGCGGCCCCGATGTGCACCGCGTCACCCGTCCCGCGGCGATAATCGGGGCATGATCGCGTTGAGGAGCTCCGTCTGCGTCGATGCACCGACCACGCGGGTGTGGGAGCGCCTGGCCCGCCTCGAGGACATCCGGCTGTGGTCGGAGGCGATCGCTGACGCGCGCTGCGTCGACGGCCGCGATCACGGGAAGGGTGCCGAGCGAACATGCCGGCTTACGAGCGGCATCACCGTTCGAGAGCGCTGGCTGGCGTGGGACGAAGGACGATCGTTCACCTACGAGGGCATCGGCGTGCCGTTGGTGTCGCGTGCCCGCAACACGTGGATAGTGCAGCCCGAGGGTGAGCGCACCCTCGTGACGAGCGAGGCGGAGGTCAGCCTCAAGGGTGGCCGGTTCGGGCGCCTGCTCGAGCCCGTGGTCGCTGCTCAGATCAGACGCGTGGCGCTTAGAAGCCTGGCGGCGTTCAAGTACCTCGTCGAGCACGGTGAGCCTCCGCGCGTACGGCACGCCAAGCTCGGGCCGGCACCGAGCGTCTGCTGAATCCTCGCTCGGGGTGTGCGGGTCACATCGGCGAACCCTGAGAGCACAGGAGAGCACGATGAGCACGATCACCGACGCGATTCGCCGACTCCTCGGCGACGAGAAGCGCGTGGCCACCGGCCCGGTGCAGGCCGTGTGGAACGACGTGGTGCTGGCCGAGAGCGACCGCACCGTCATCGTCGAGGGCAACCATTACTTTCCGCCCGAGGACGTCAACCACGACTACCTCGAGCCCAGCGCGCGTCACAGCATCTGCTTCTGGAAGGGTCGAGCGAGCTATTTCGACGCAGTCGTCGATGGCGAGCGCAACCGCGCCGCAGCGTGGTACTACCCGAGCCCGGGCCCGGCCGCCGGGAAGATCAAGGACCACGTCGCGTTCTGGCACGGGGTGAAGGTCAGACACGCCGCTCAGGCGTGATGCGCGCCATCGCGCTTGCGCAGTCGACAATCGCGCGCCTGCAGCGCGTCGCAGCCGCGACGCGTCCGGTCCACCCCGACACGGTCACCGCACTGGCGCGGCGATGGGCGGAGTTGCCGGCCGGCGCGCAAACGCCCGCGCAACTGCTCGGGCGTCGGACCCCGGGCTGCGAAGGCACCCACGGCGTCTTCCCGCGGTGCAACCTGGCCTGCACGCCGTGTTACCACGCCCGCGAGGCCAACCGCGTACGCACCGACGGGGCACACACCATCGCGGGGGTCGACCGGCAGATGGCCTACCTGCGCGCGACGCGCGGCACCGGGCAGCATGCGCAGCTGATCGGCGGCGAGGTGAGCCTCCTGGACCCCGACGACCACGCCGCCGCGCTCGCCACGATGATCCGCCACGGCCGCAAGCCGATGAGCATGACCCACGGCGACTTCGACTACGAGTATCTGCGGCGGCTGGCGGTCGGCCCGGATGGCCGGCGACGGTTCGAACTGCTGCGCTTCGCGGGCCATTTCGACTCGCTGATGCTCGGGCGCCGCGGCGTACCGCGGCCGCGCAGCGAAGCCGAGCTGCATCCGCACCGCCGGCGCTTCGTTGCCCACTTCGAGCGCCTGCGTCGCGAGCACGGCGTGCGCTACGACCTCGCGCACAACATGACGGTCACGCCGCGCAACCTGCCCGAGGTCGCCGAGGTCGTGCGAGCGTGCATGGGGATGGGCTTCGGCATGCTGTCCTTCCAGCCGGCCGCCTATGTAGGCAATCCCACGCGCTGGCGCGAAGACTTTCACGCGGTCGACATCGACGCCGTCTGGGCGGAGATCGAGCGCGGCGCCGGCGTGAGACTGCCCTGGCGGCACCTGCAGATGGGCGACCCACGCTGCAACCGCTCCGCCTACGGCGTCCTTGCCGGTGGCCGCTGGACGGCGCTGCTCGACGACCGCGACGCGCGCGACCTGCGGGTTCGCGACGCGTTCCTCGATGCGTTCGGCGGCATGGACTTCGAGCGCTCGCCGGCCGCCGTCGCGATCGCCGTCGCGCGCGTCGTCGCTCGTCGCCCGCGGGTGGTGCCGATGGCGGCCGGCTGGGCGGCACGGTTCCTCCGTCGAGCCGGGCCGTTGCGCCTCCTGAGCGGCCGGCCGCGCGGGCTGACGTTCGTGGTCCACGCGTTCATGGACGCCGACGTCGTCCGCCCAGCATGGGACGCCGTGCGGCGCGCCGAGGTGCACGACGACCCGGCCGTGCGCGCGGCCCAGGAGCGCCTGCAGGCATGCTCGTACGCGATGGCCCACCCCGACGACGACCGGCTCGTCCCCGCCTGCGTCCAGCACGCGGTGCTCGACCGCGCGGAGAACGCAAGCCTGGCGCGCCTCCTGCCGCTCTCCCGCGATCGCACATGAGCCGCTATGACCTCGTCGTCCTAGGTGGCGGCACCGGCGGGATCGTCTCCTCCCTCATCGCCGCCGGCGTGGGCGCGCGCGTAGCGCTCATCGAGCGCGAGCGCACGGGCGGTGACTGCCTCTGGACGGGCTGCGTCCCGAGCAAGACCCTGATCGCCGCCGCCGGCCTCGCGCACCGAATGCGCAGCGCCGACACCGTCGGCCTCGCGCCGGTCGAGCCGGAGGTCGACTTCGCGCGCGTCATGGAGCACGTCTGGCACACGATCCGGACGATCGAGCCGCAGGACTCCCCGCAGCGACTGCGTTCCGCCGGCGTCGATGTCGTCGAAGCCGACGGCCGCTTCGCAGGTGCGGGCCTGCTCGAAGCGGGCGGGCGTACGCTGCGCTTCCGCGCCGCGATCGTTTCGACGGGATCGGAACCCGCCAGCCCGCCGATCCCCGATCTCGGGACGGTCAGTCCGCTCACCTCGGACACCCTCTGGGATCTGCGCGAGCTCCCTTCGCGCCTCGTGATCCTCGGCGGTGGGCCGGTCGGCTGCGAGCTCAGCCAAGCGTTCGCCCGCCTCGGCGCGCGGGTCACGCTCGTCGAGATGGCCGACCGCTTGCTCGTCAGCGAGGAGCCGCGAGCCGGTGAGCTGATCGCGCACCGCCTCCGCGACGAGGGCATCGACGTCCGCCTCGGGCACGCGGCGACGGCGATCCGCGCCGGACAGCTCGTCCTGGAGAGCGGCGATGCGGTCGCCTTCGATCGCATCCTCCTCGCCACGGGGCGCGTGCCACGCACCGGCGGCCTGGGCCTCGAAACGGTCGGCGTCGCCACCACCCGGGCGGGAGCAGTGAGCGTCGACGCGCGGCTGCGTACAAGCGCTCGCGGGATCTACGCGGTTGGCGACGTCACCGGCCTGCTGCCCTTCACCCACGTCGCCGCCCACCACGCCCGCGTCGCGACCCCGAACGCGCTGTTCCACGCGCGGTCGAAGATCAGCGACACGCTGCCCTGGGTCACCTTCACCGACCCCGAAGTCGCACGTGTCGGGCTGACCGAGGCGCAGGCGCGCGAACGCTGGGGAAAGCGCGCCATCGTCGCCGAGCACGATTACGCCGAGCTGGACCGAGCAATCACCGCGGGCGAGCCGTACGGCTTCGCCAAGCTCGTCGCCGATCCCAACGGCCGACTCGTCGGCGCCACGATCGCCGCGCCGGGCGGCGGCGAGGCGATCGCCGAGCTCACCGCGTGGGTCTCACGCGGTGAGAAGATCCACGCCGTTTCGCGCACCGTCCACGCCTACCCGACGCTTGCCGAAGGCCCCGCGCGGGCCGCCGACGGGCTCCTTGCCGCCCGCTACGCCAGCCCGCGGGTACGCGCGATCGCCCGCCCGCTGCTCGCGACGCTGCGCGCCTTGGAGCAGCACCGATGACGGACGGGGAGAAGTGGGCGCAAGTCGAGCTCGGCGCGCTTCGCGCCGCGCGGTTTCGGCCGCGAGCGTGGTGGCGCTTCATCGACCGGTCCGCACAGCGCGCGGCCGACAACCGCGCTGAGCGCCCGGGGCTGACGCGGCAGGCACGGGCATGGTCGGCCGTGGGTCTCGTCGTGGGTCTCACTGCGCGCCAGTGCGCCCTGCGACTCGGGCTGCCCGCGCCCTCCCGGCGGACCTGGCTCGCGTGGTGGCTCAGCAGCGCCGCGATGCTCGACTGGCACCTCGGGATGCTCGAGGGATCGCACGGCCAGGGGCGGCCCCGCCTGCGGGCGGCCGACGCCCTCAGCCTCACACGGATCGGACTTGCCCCGTTTGTCGCGGTTGCCGATCGCGCGCTGCTATACAGCACGCTCGTCGCGGCGGGCGCCGCGACCGACCTGGTCGACGGCAGCCTGGCCCGACGCCACGGAGTCTCCCGCCTCGGCCGGGAGCTCGACACGAGCGCCGACGTCGTGCTCAAACTTGCGGCGGTGCGTGCCGGCCGGCACGCACGCTGGCTGACCGCGACCAGCAGCCGGCTGATCACGACGTGCCAGCTCGCCGGCGTCGCCTTCGTCACCACGACGTACTTTCGTAGCGGCCGGCGCCCCGCCGACGAGCGTCTCCCCGAGCCCCGCTGGACCGCGCCGCTGCTGATGTGCGGGCTCGCGCTCGCGCCCCGTGCGCCGCGCATTGCCAACCCGCTTGTTGGTGCGGCGTCGCTGGCGACCTTGACGATCGCGGTGACCCGTCGAATGCCATCCTGAGCTGAACGTGCTCGCCTCGATCCCAAGCCCGCCAAGCGACGGGCTCCACATCGGTCCGCTGTTCGTGCACGCCTACGGGCTCGCGTACGTCGTCGGGGTGATCGCCGCAGTGGCGATCACGACCCGGCGGTGGGAGCGACAAGGAGGCACGCGCGAGCTCGTCCACGAGGTCGCGTTATGGGGGTTCCCGGCCGGCCTCATCGGCGGGCGGCTGTATTTCCTCGCCACGAGCTGGAACGAGGTCCCGGATCACTGGTGGGGGCCGCTCGCGGTCTGGGAGGGCGGACTGGGCATCTGGGGCGGCATCGCGCTCGGGACCGTGGCTGGCCTGCTCGTGCTCCGCCGCCGCGGCGCCGACATCCCGCGGTTCATGGACGCCGCTGCTCCCGGACTATTGGTCGCCCAGGCGATCGGGCGGTCCTGCGCACCGACCCGGCCCATCACATCCTCGGCCTGCGGCTGAACTTCTTCGTCGCCGTGCTCCTCGCCATTGCCGGCCTCGTGTGGTTCCTCCACGTCCAAGGGCGGCCGCCTGCCCGCAGGATGGCGTCGCGCGGTGGCCCCGCCGCGCTCGGCCTCGCGTGGATCGTCTGCGCGCTCGTCGGCTGCGGGCATGGTCAGCACGCGAGCGATCGCGCGTTGGGTCATGCCGACGCACGGCGCGCCGCCCCGGCCGCGCACGCAACCAGTTCGGGTCGGGATCATGTGCGGTACCCAAGCACCCGCGCAGCGAAGGAGTGAGCGATTGCCGGTCGATGTGCTCACAGAGATCCAGATCGCACGACCGCGCACGGACGTGGCCGCGTACGCCGCGGATCCCGACAACGCCACCGAGTGGTACCAGAACATCGAAGCCGTCGAGTGGCAGTCGCCGCGCCCACTCGGCGTCGGCACGCGACTGGCCTTCGTCGCCCGCTTCCTGGGGCGGCGGCTGGCCTATACCTACGAGGTCGCCGATCACGTGTCCGGCGAGCGCTTTGTCATGCGCACCGCTGAGGGCCCGTTCCCGATGGAGACGACGTACACCTGGCAGGACGCGGGCGACGGCGCCACACGGATGACGCTGCGCAACCGCGGCGAGCCGGCCGGCTTCGCCAGGCTCACCGCGCCGATGGTCGCCGCCGCCATGCGACGAGCCAACCGCAAGGACCTCGAGCGGCTCAGGACGATCCTCGAGCGGCGGGCTTCGTAGCCGCCCGACGTCGCCGGACGGCTACTGCTGAGCGGATGGCGGCGTGGCTCCGCCGGCCAGGCAGTCCAGGCAGATCGCGCTGAAGTGGATCTTGCGTACGGCACCGGGCGGCGCGGTGATGGTCAGCGTGAACGTGTTGTCGGCGATCTTGCGCAGGTGAAGCCGCGGGATCACGAAGCTCCCGTCGGGGTGGATCGCCGCCGCGTACGGCGCCGTCGACCCAAGCTCGCGCCGCGCGACGATCCGCCCGCCGCGGGCGGGTGCGACACGGCCACGGATCGTCAGGCGCTTGTCGGACGTCGTCTCGTAGGTGAACGAGCCGTCGCCTTCGGCCTGGGCGCCGTCGAAGCGGACGTCGAGGCCCGGCGTGACAAAGGGCACGACCTGTGCGCAGACGTCCGCCACCGAGCGACGCTGGACGGCGATGATCGCGAAGGCGTCATCCAGCTCCAAGCGCAGCGCCGAGGGATCGATCGATCGCAACTGGCGGGCCGCCTCGCCGGAACGTTCGGCCGCGACACGGTCGCGGCAGGCCGCCGCGACGGCGAGGCGGTGGCTCGCGTCGAGGGCGCGGTACGCCGTGCCGGTCGACGGCAGCGCCGTCGCCGGCTCGATCGACCCACCGCCGCCGCAGCCGGCGAGCGCCGCGCTGACGAAACAGACGACCGTGATCAGCGCCCTGCGCCAGGACAAGACCGTTTCGACCTTTCGACTGATGAGACCACCACAAGTGTGCACCCTCGGCGTGCCGCCCGCGTCGGCTGCCCCAGTCGTTGGACCCCAGCGCCCGCGATGCGGTTCACGCTCCCTCGAAACCCTCGAGTCGCGCCATCCCGATCAGAACGCGCTCCGGCGTCGTGACCAGGGCCGTGCGGGCCGGAACTGGCTTGCGCAGCCATCGACGATGTAGCTCGGATCCATCGCCCGGGTTGGCCGCTCGACCAGCGCCGACAACTCGGCCGGGCGATCCGCCTGCTCGGCACTCGGAACGCGCGGGCCGCCGAGCTAGGCGCGCACGGTACTCGCGGCGGCGCCACGAGAACGTAGCGCTCGTGGCGAAGCACGTTGAGCCGCGCGCTTTGCGCGGTGGTCCGCTTTGCCCTCTTGCTCAGGTGGAGCGCGGCTAGGTCGACCTCGGCTCGTCGAGGCTCACGACGCAGCCGCGCTCGGCGACGACCGTCACGGCCTGCGCATGGCGCACCTCGAGCGCGTCGCAGCTGCCATCGGTCTTCTTCACTGCAGCGCTTGCCGCAACGAACGCTTCTCGCTTCGTGGGGGCAGCGTTCGCGACGCGGCCGTTCCAGACGAGCACGTTCTCCATCACGAAGCGGCTTGGAGCGCGATCTCGTCCGGCAAAGCCTCGAGCTGCCGCGGGCGCTCCGCCAAGATGTGGCGCGCGACCCGTTCGGCGTCTCTGCCGGCACCGGCGACGAGCATCGACGCGAACGAGTGCAGGAACGGCAGCCCCGCGAAGTACAGGCCGGGTGACGACGCGGCGACGCCACGGTATTGCACCGGATAGCCGTCGTCGCCCGTCTCGAACGGAGCGCGAATCCAGCTGAAGTCGGGCCGGAACCCCGTGCACCAGACGACGTTGCGCACGTCGAGAACGCGACCGTCGTCGAGCACGGGAAGGCCGCGCTCGACGCCAACGGCTCGCGCGACGACGCGCTCGACTCCCGCGGCGACGAGATCCCTCTTTCGGTAGCGCAGGAGCGGCCCACCGCCATGCCGGACGTGCGGGCGCATCTTGCGACCCAGGGGGGTGTCGACGTTGAGGACGTGGGTGCCGACGAACACGAGCAACCGGAATCCGACCCGTCCGCGCCGGCTCTCGATCGGCACCGGGAGCTGGCCGGTATCGGTGCCGACGAGGATGACGTCGTGTGACGCCGATGCCTCGTAGGCGATGTCCGAGCCCGAGTGCGCGGCGCCCACGACGAGCACCGGCCCCTCCTGCAGCTGCGACACGTTGCAGTAGTCGTTGGAGTGAAGTTGGGTGATGCTCGCTTCGAGCTTGCCCGCGAACTCCGGCGTGTACGGCCTGCGGAAAACGCCGGTGGCAACGACGACGGTGTCGGCCTCGAAGCGCTCGTTGCCGGCATCCGCGACGTAGCGGCCGTCCTCCTTCGTCAGCGCCTCCACTGCGGTGCCGCTGCGCACCGGGAGCTCGAAGCGCGTCGCGTACGCCTCGAGGTAGTCGCCCATCTCGTCCTTCGTCGGGTAGGTCGAGCGTGGTGCGGGGAATGGCATGCCCGGCAGCCCGTCGCGGAGCGCCGGCGAGTAGAGCCGCAGCGAGTCCCAGCGCTTGCGCCAAGAGTCGCCGATCCGGTCGCTCGCGTCGAGGATCACGAACGCGCGCCCCTGCTTCTTCAGGTGGTAGCCGACGGAGAGCCCGGCCTGGCCCCCACCCACGATCACCGTCTCGTATCGCTCGACCTGCTTCATGGTCCCGCCCCTTTCCTATCGCTGCAGGTGACGGTAGGCGGGCTCGGAGAACGCGACATCGCCACGATTCACCAACTCGCGCAGACGAGCGCGTGGTCATTTCTGACCACGCCCGTGCGGCTACACGAGCTCGTGCTCGAACGCGAAGGCCGTCGCGGCGGCGCGCGAGGAGAGGCCGAGCTTCGCGTAGATGTTCTGGACGTGCCTCGCCACGGTGTGCTCGCTGATGACGAGCGCCGAGGCGATCTCGCGATTGCTCTTGCCCGAGGCGACGAGCCGCAGGACCTCGACCTCGCGCTCCGACAGCCCGTGAGTCGGGCCTGCGCGCATTGAGACGCGCGCCAGATCGGGCGCGGCGCCGAGCCGCTCGAACAGCTCCCGGGCGGCCTCCAGCTCGAGCGTGCCTGACTCGTCGTCGCCGAGAGCGCAGCAGGCCTGTGCGATCAGCTCGCGGGTACGCGCGACCTCGTACGGCGCATCGAGCTCGCGCCAGATGCGCTGCGCGTGACGCAACCTCGCGAGTGCCAACCGCGCATCACCCTCGGCCAGCGCGACCGCCCCCTGCGCGTGCGCGACGATCGCGTCGAGCATCGAGCTCTCGTACTGCCTCGCGAGCTCGTGCAGCTCGAGGCATGCCGACCGCGCTTCGTCGACGTCGCTCGCGGCGAGGGCGATCTCGACCTGGGCGGGGAGCAGCGCCGCTCGCTTCAGCGGCTCGGTGACCTCGGCATTGGCGCGGCGAATCGCCGCGAGCGCCACGTCGCGCTTGCCCTGAGCGAGGCGAAGTTGCGCCAGACCGGGCTGAGGCTCCCAGCCGTTCCGGCTCGCGTCGCGATACGCCTCCTCCGCCGCCTTGAACTCACCGCGCAGCCGCAGGAGCTCGCCCTGCCTGTACAGCGCAAAGCCAGCCGCTGGGTTCTTCGTCTCTAGGAAGCGCTCGGCCGCCAGCCGCGCCTCCGCGAGGGCCTCCGACCATGATCCGCCCAGCTGCAGGATCTCGGCACGATGGACGAGGCAGCGGCCGGTGAAGGCGACCAGGTCTCGCTGCCGCTCCACCCACCGCGTCAGCTCGAGCGTCCATTCGCGCGCCCGCGCGACCTCGAACCCCTCCTGGCAGGCGAGGATGACGCCGCAGTAGACGATGCCCACCACGAACGGCGAGAGCTCGGCCGTCGTCGCCGCGACCATCGCCTCGTCGAGCAGCGTCAGGCCCTCTGGCACCCGACCGGCCACGACGAGCATGCGGCCGTGGGCGTGAATCGCGAGCGCCATGAGCTCGGGATCGCGGTGGCGCTTGCCGATCTGTGCTGCCTTGGCGGCTGTCGCGACCGCGGCCTCGAGGTCGCCCGCGGCCTCGTGACGGAACATGACCGGCAGCAAGGCGTAGCCGTGCACGACGGTTTCCTCCGGCACGTCCTCGAGCAGTCGGTCGGCGCGTGCCAGCCAGCCGCCCGCGGGCCCCATCGCCCCGCTGAAGAGCAGCGTGATGCCGATCCAGCCAGCGCAGTACGCGGCACGGAGCGCTTCCCCCCTCTCGAGGTAGGCGTGGTGCGCGCGCTCGAGCATCTCGACGGCCTCGTCGTCTCGAGCGAGCATGCGCGCGGTCGTCGCGCGCAGCTCGAGATCCGCGGGCGCAAGCGGCTCGGCCTCGTCCGCGCGGGCGAAACGCTCATACGCCTCGCGCCATGAGCACTCGGCATACGCGGCGCGGGCGCGCCCGAGGTCGGACTTGAGCGTGCTCATCTCAGCGTCATCCTGCAACAGGTCCCTCTGCAGCGCGAGCAACCAGAGAACGACCGTACCTGGATCGAGGATGTCGCCTGCGCGCGGCGTCAGCCCCCCGACTGGCTACGCGAACAACCGCCTCAAGGACGCCCTCTACCTCGCATGCGTCTACAGATCGCGTCGCGCCTCGCGCAGGTCTCCGTGTAACACGGGCCGGGTCGACGCGACCGAGCGGGCACCCGAACGCTTGGAGGAGCCCATGCCCGCCGCCGTCTATGTGCAAACGAACGATGCCGACCACAACGAAGTCATCGCCTTCAGGCGCTCCGACGACGGTACGCTGGATCAGCTCGGACGCTACGAGACCGGCGGTCGCGGGACCGGGCAACCGCACCTGCCGTCACAGAACTCACTCGTGCTCAGTGACGACAATCGGTGGCTGCTCGTGGTCAACGCCGGCAGCGACGACCTCTCGCTGTTCGCGGTCGACGGGGACGGCCTGCGGCTCGCTGACCGTGTCGGTTCGCGCGGCACGACACCGACCAGCGTTGCCGTCAGCGGTGCACTCGCCTATGTGCTCAACAACGAAAGCGCGAACATCGCCGGGTTCACGATCGACGACGGTCGGCTGATCGAGCTCGACGGCTCGTCCCGGCCGCTGAGCGCAGACGGCGCCGATCCGGCTCAAGTGGCCTTCAGCCTCGACGGCGACACACTCGCCGTCACCGAGCGCGGGACGGACAGCATCAGCACCTACGCAATCGACGACGCGGGCTACGCCGCCGGCCCGTCGACGATCAGGTCGACGGGCAAGACGCCGTACGGCTTCGACTTCACCGCCGACGGCGCGATGATCGTCACCGAGGCGTTCGGTGGCGAGGTCGGCGCGGCCGCCGCGTCGTCCTACGCAGTCACGGCCGCGGGCAAGCTCGCGCCGGTGAGCGGTTCGGTCCGCGACACGCGCAGCGAGGTCTGCTGGGCGGCGGTCACGAACGACGGCCGCTTCGCGTACGTGACGAACTTCGGCGACGGAACGATCTCCAGCTACCAGATTGGCGACGACGGCACGCTCGAACTGCGCGACCCCGTGGCCGGCTCGACGCAGACGAACGAGAAGGGCATCCGCGACGAGGCGATCACTCGCGACGGCCGCTACCTGTACGCCATCGACGCCGACGCCCAGAAGCTCTTCGGCTGGACGGTGGCCGGCGACGGCGACCTGGTGCCGATCGACTCGAACGCGGACGTTCCCGAGACCGTCGCGGGCATCGCGGCAAGCTGAGCACGCCAGGTGACCAGCAACATCAGGCCGCCAACCTGCTCGCCGGCGCGAGCTCAGTCAGGTCCACTCGCCACCGACCCAGGTCATCGGCTAGGCGTCCTCCAGGCGGATGATCCGACGCTCCAGGGCTGTCGTGACCGCGGCGGTGCGGTCGCCGACGCCGAGCTTGCGGTAGATGTGCGTGAGATGCGCTTTGACGGTGGTCGCGCTGACGAATAGCTCTCTCGCAATCTCGCTGTTGCTCAAGCCCTTTGCGGCGAGCTGAAGCACGTCGATCTCGCGCATCGTGAGCTCGTCCCCGGCTGGCCCCCGAGAGCGAGCCATGAGTCGCGCGGCGACGGCAGGTGCGAGCACCGGCTCCCCGCGAGCGGCGGCCCGCACGGCTTTGCTGATCTCCTCGTGAGGAACGTCCTTGAGCAGGTAGCCGATCGCGCCCGCCTCGATCGCGCGGACGATGTCGGCGTCGGTGTCATAGGTCGTGAGGACGAGGATCTGTGTCTCCGGCCGTCGCGCTCTGATCTCGGCGGTCGCGCTCGCGCCGTCGAGCTCGGGCATGCGCAGATCCATCAGCACGACGTCAGGCCGCTCGCGGAGCGTAAGGGCGACTGCTTCGGGGCCGTCCGCCGCCTCCCCGATGACCTCGAGTCCCGGGTCTGAGGCGAGCATGCCCCTGATGCCGCTGCGAACGACGGGGTGGTCGTCGGCGATCAGGACACGCACGACGTCGCTCATCGAGCGCCGGACTTCGCAGGCCCGTGCTGCGGCGCGTCCTTCTGGCCCGCCGGCGCATCCGGGAGCGCAGCGGCGATTGTCGTTCCTACGCCGGGCTCGCTTTCGATCGTGAGCGAGCCGCCGCGCTGCTCAAGGCGTTCTCGCATGCCGGTCACGCCGAACCCGCCGCCCTCCCACCCCTCGCGATCGCGATCGGCCAGCTCGGACTCGAACCCGACGCCGTCGTCGCGCACGTCGAGCCGGATCGAGTCATCCAGGTAGCTGAGCGTGAGCGCCACCCTGCTCGCTCGAGCGTGCTTGCGGGCGTTCGCGAGCGCCTCCTGCGCGACGCGGAGCACGATCGCCTCCGACTCGGCCTCGACGGCGCGTGGATCGCCGCTGACGCTGCTCGTGGCGTCGAGGCCCGTCTCGGAACGGAAGTCGCGCACGAGCCCGTCGAGGGCACCTGCGAGCGTGCCCTCCTCGAGCGCCTCGGGGCGAAGCGCCCAGACGACGCGCCGCGCCTCGGACAAGCTCGAGCGCGCCGTTCGGCCAATCTCCTCGAGCCGCCCTAGCGCGACCTCCCCACGCGAAGCAGGCTCTGCCCGCGCCGCGCGTGCCTGCTCCATCCTGGCGCCGGTGCTCGCGCGCAGGGCGCAGCCGGCGAGTGTCGTCGCGCTGGCTAAGCGCTCGCCGCGCCCGGGCTCGCCACCTTGACACAGGTGGAGTCCGGCTTCGGACCGACGCTGCTCGTCGTCAGCTCGATCGTCACCGACCTTGGCCTCGTGCTGGTCGCGACGCCGGCGGGATGCGCGCGCGCGAACGCCGCGTACGCCTCGAGCCATTAGCGCTCGGCAGACGCCGCGCGGACGCGCCCGAGGTCGGACCGGCGCGTGCCCGTCCCCACTCGGTCATGCAACCTGTCCGAGGGAGTACCACCCCGGTACCGGCCGCGCACGCCGGTTTGGTATTCGACCTCTACGTGCGTCTCAGCCAGGCGCATTGCGCGTGAGACAGGCCATGACGGGCGATCGGTGCCATCTGCGGAAGGGAGCGGCGAAGGCTGAACCTACGCCACGTGCGCGCGATCGATCCCGTCGTCCACACGCTGGCGCTACACGCCGACTCGCCCGATGGCAGGATCGCCTCTACGGCCCGTGGCGCGCGTTCGCCGACGGCTGCTCCTGTAACCGTAGGACGCTCGAGCGGCCCGGTCGCCGCGGCTACGCCGTATCGGTGGACCCGCGGTCATGGTGGCGCTGGATGCCGCCGATCGTGCGCCCGCTCGTTGCCGGACGGGCGACCCCACTAGGCACCGAGGCGAGCTCATGACGCTCTACACCTGCCCATGGCAGAAGCGAAGCGCGGGCTGGCATCCATGCGGAGTCGCAGCCAGGGCGCTCGACGAGGCCGGGCACAGCTACGAGATCAAGGTCGTGCGCGGCCAAGTCAGCATGCCCTGGACGTGGCGAACCCGCAAACGTGACCGCGCCGAGGTCAGAGCGCTCAGCGGCAGGAACGGCGTGCCGCTGCTCGTCCTCGATGACGGCAGCGTCGTCTCCGGGTCCTCGCGGATCGCGCGCTGGGCCCGGGAGCATCCCAGGACATCGTCGCCAGGCTCGGCAGCGGCTCCCGCAGAGCGGCCGATGCCGTAGAGCTTCGCGCACGATCTGCCGGAAGCGCCGCGTGGTGAGAATCAAGTAGGCGGGCCCGGCGCGGGTTGGTGAATCCGGGCGATGCGCCCGCGCCCGTACTTCCGTAGCGTCGTTCGCGATGGCGACACGACGCAGCGAGCGAACGAGGAGAGACATGGCGACGCACCAGGCTGCCGTCGACGAGAGTCGCGCCGGCGGTTCACGCCCGATCGGAATCGGCGCGCGTGAGCGCCTCCTCGCCGGGCTCGACGTCGAGGAGCGGCGGCTCGCGCTGGCCGGCATCTCGACCGCCGTGCTGCAGGGTGGCGAAGGCCACCCCGTCGTGCTCCTGCACGGGCCCGGCGAGTTCGCGGCCAAGTGGTGGCGCGTCATCCCGCAGCTCGTCGAGCACGATCGCGTCGTCGCGCCCGACCTTCCCGCGCACGGCGCCTCGGACACGACGCAGACCCCGCTCGACGAGGCGCGCGTGCTCGCGTGGCTGGCCGAGTTGATCGACCGCACGTGCCCGTCGCCGCCGACGCTCGTCGGGCACGTCCTCGGCGGAGCCATCGCGGCGCGCTTCGCCGTCGAGCACGGCGACAGCCTCGATCGGTTGGTGCTCGTCGACACGCTCGGGCTGGCACGCTTCCGCCCGAGGCCGCGCTTTGCGGCGACGCTGATCGGACTGCAGCTGCGGCCGAGCGAGCGCACGTACACCCGGTTCATGAATCAGTGCTCCGCCGACCTGCCGCGCCTCCGGGACGACATGGGCCAGCGCTGGGAGCCGTACGTGTCCTACAGCCTCGATCTCGCCCGCTCGCCGAGCGCGAAGGCGATGCGACAGCTGATGCGCGCCGTCGGCGTGCCACCGGTCCCCGCCGACCGGCTCGCGCGGATCGGCGTGCCCACGACGCTGATCTGGGGCCGGCAGGACAAGGCGAACAGCTTGCGCATCGCGCAGGCGGCCAGCGCCCGCCACCACTGGCCGCTGCACGTCATCGAGGACTGCGCCGACGACCCAGCGCGCGATCATCCCGAGGCGTTCCTGCGCGCCCTGCGGGCCGCCATGGCCACGGCTCGGGCGACGGCCGGAACGGCATAGCGGGGCCGCGCGGCGCGTCAGGACCGTCCGGCCTCACCCCCGGACCGACGCGGTCCGCACCAGCGCGGTGCCCTTCGTGGTCATGCTGGGCATCTCACTCGCGCTGATCAGCCCCGAGCTGCAGACCCGCTCGTCGTTGCTGGTGCTGTGGCAGGCGCGCAGGCGCCTGCCGCCGACCAGGCCCAGCGGGCGTCGGTCGTGACCGCCCGCTACGTGGCGGGCGCGACGGCGGTCGGGGAACGGTGCACGCGCCGGCGTCGAGTCCAGCCGCCGGTTCCTCAATTCCGCGGCGCCCTCTTGTGGTGTCGCGCTCCTCCCCGGCCAAGACGGTCACCGCGCGGACCAAAGCCGACGCGACGGATCGGCAAGAGGAGAACACTTGGGTGGAGCGCGGCGCATTCGGCAAGCGCGCCCGCGCCGGCCGGAGAGAGCGTCTTCCCTCCCGAAGAGCCCGGTCGGTGGTGGTGGCCGGCCGCCTGGTGCGGCCGGCCGCCGGGCGGTCACGGACTGGATCGACTGGTCTTGCCGTTCGCGGCTCGGATCAGCAGGCGCCTACCCGCGGCTGCCAAAGAGGCGCATCGTCAGCGGCGCGAAGAGCCCGGTGAGCACGGCGGCCGAGCCCAGCACCCACAGCAGCTGCGCCGTTGTCGCGTTGCCCTGCATCAGCCCGCGCTCCGCCGCCGCGAGATGGCTCATCGGATTGACGTCGGCGATCGCGCGCAACCACGACGGCATGGTGTGCGGATCGACGAAGACGTTGCTCATGAACGTGAGCGGAAAGAGGATCACGAACCCGATGCTCATGACGGCGTTCGGCGAGCGCAGGATCAGGCCGAGCGTGGTCCACACCCACGACAGCGCGAAGGCGAACACGAGCACGAGTGCGATGGCGGCGAGGATCCCAACCGGCCCGCCGCCGGCGTGGAAGCCCATGATCAGCCCGAGCCCGATCACCAGGCTCGAGGCGAGCAGGTAGCGCCCGGCATCGCCGATGAGGCCGCCGACGATCGGCGCCGGTCGCCACACGGGCATCGAGCGAAACCGGTCGAAGGCGCCGGTCGCCAGGTCGCGGTTGAGTGTGACGCCGCTGTAGACGGTGACGAAGACGACTGCCAGCGCGAGCGTGCCCGGCAGCAGGAACTGCAGGTAGTCGTGCGTCGACCCGGCAAGCGCGCCGCCGAACAGGTACGTGAACATCAGCGTGAAGAGCACGGGGATCCCGATGACGTCGCCGAGCTGCTCGGGCACGTGCTTGATCTTCAGCAGGGAGCGCCAGGCGAAGACGAGCGACGCCGCGAGGGCACCAGCTTGCGCAGGCCGCGTCCCGTGCGACAGCGCGCTCGGGGCTTGCACGGGGCGCCTGTCGCCGGGGCGCGCGATCGGTGAGGCGCTCATGCCACGACCTCCGCGTCGAGGGCCTCTCGTGCTGCGTCGCGTCCGGTCAACGCGAGGAAGACCTCGTCGAGGCTCGGCTGGCCGAGCGAGAAGTCGGTGACCGCGATGCCGGCCTCGGAGAGCGCCGTGATCGCGTGCGCCATGCGTGGCGCGGCCGCGCTGCTGTCGCCGTGCGCGGGGATGGTGGCTGCCAGGTTGGCCGGGTTGGGTTCGGCGTGGATCGGAACGCCGAGCGTGGCGGCGAGCACGCTCGCCGCTCGGTCTCGCTGGCCGGGGTCCAGCAAGCGCACCCGGGCTGCCCCGGCGCCGAGCGACGCCTTGAGCGCGCCGCGCGTGCCCTCCGCGATCACGCGGCCGTGATCGATGACGGCGATTCGGTCGGCCAGGCGGTCGGCCTCGTCGAGGTACTGCGTGGTGAGCAGCACCGTCGTGCCTTGGCGCACGATCGCTCGCACGATCTCCCAGACGTGGTTGCGACTCCGTGGGTCGAGGCCCGTGGTCGGCTCGTCGAGGAACAGCAGGTCGGGCGTGACGATGATGCTCGCCGCGACGTCGAGCCTGCGGCGCATCCCGCCGGACAGCTTGCCGACCTGGCGGCGCGCGGCCGCGCCTAGGTCGAACGCGACGAGCAGCTCGTGCGCGCGCTCTCTCGCGGCCCGGCGGCCGTGTCCGAGCAACCGACCGAGCAGGACGAGGTTCTCGAAGGCGGTGAGGTCCTCGTCGACCGATGCGAACTGCGCGGTGAGGCTGACCTTGCTGCGCACGACGGCGGCTTCCTCGACCACATCGTGGCCGAGCACTCGTGCCGTCCCGGCATCGGGACGCAGCAGGGTTGCGAGGATCCGGATCGTCGTGGTCTTGCCGGCCCCGTTGGGGCCGAGCAGGCCGTAGATGCTCGCGCGCGGAATCGACAGGTCGACGCCGTCGACGGCTCGCGACCGCCCGAACGCCTTCGTCAGGCCGCGCGCCTCCACCGCGGTGTCGCTGCCGTTCGCTGCCCCTGTCGCGCCCATGCATCCGACTGTACCACTAAACTTGGCCAAATGGACAGTTCGTCCGGACAGGCCGATCGGCCAAAGCGCTCTGCAGGCGAGCGCGGGCCCGAGTCGGCGTCGACGCGGGAACGCCTTATGACGGCGGCCGCGGAGCTGACCGCCGAGCTCGGCTGGGGGCGCGTGACGACGCGCGCAGTCGCCGCGCGCGCCGGCCTCCCACATGGCTCGGTCAGCTACCACTTCCGCGGCAAGCAGGAGCTCCTCATCGAGGCGGCGCTGCACGCATTCGAGCGAGCGATCCCGATCGGCCACTTCGAGGCGCTGCAGACCGTCGAGGACCTGATCGGCCTGATCGCCGCCGAGCTCGCACCCGACGCAATCGATCCCGTGCTCTCGCGGCTCATGCTCGAGGCCATGCGCGAAGCCGAGCGCGACGCTCTCCTGCGGGAGCGGATGGGGACGATGCTCGGCGCGTACCGGCAGGTGATCATCGACACCGTGCGCGCAGACCAGGCGCGCGGCGCCGTGTTCGACGGCGCGCCCCCGGCCGCTATCGCGACCCTGCTCGGAGCCGTCGGCGACGGCCTGCTCCTCCACGCGCTGCTCGACCCCGACCTCGACATCCCCGCCGCCATCGAAGCGCTGCGAGCGCTGCTCAACGCGCGCGGCCGCGGGCCCATCGACGACGACCGCTGATATCACGCGCCTCCGGTAGCTGCCGCCGAGAGCGATGAGCGCAACGACCGCTGCCGCGCACGCGAGCAGCGCGCCGCCACAGCCGGGGCCGTCGTGGGCTTGCTAGCGTCCGTCGCGGCGAGCCGGGAAGCCTGGTCGGCGCTCTGCGCCCATGTCCGAGATCACCGACCTCGCCCTTTTGATCCTGCTCGTCGCCGCGGGCTTCTCGCTTGCAGCGCTCTCCACGCGGCTGACCGACCGCCTCCCAGTGCCCGCGCCGGCGCTGTTCCTGATCGCCGCCGCGATCATCTCCGACCTGTGGCCGGGCCTCTACGAGAGGGCCTCGATCAGGACGGTCGAGCGTGTCGTCGTCGTCGCGTTGATCGTGATCCTCTTCAACGGCGGCCTGAACATCGGAATGCGCCGGTTGCGCGCGGCCGTGGTGCCCGTGCTCTCGCTGGGCCTGGCCGGCACGTTCCTCACAGCCGGCGCGCTCGCCGCGATCGCCCACTGGGCACTGGGCATGGATTGGACGCTGGCTGGCCTGGTGGGCGCCGCGCTGGCACCGACCGACCCGGCGGTGATGTTCTCGATCCTGGGCCGCCGCGAGATCGCGGGACGCTCCGGCACGACACTCGAGGGCGAGGCGGGCATGAACGACCCGGCCGGCATCGCGCTGATGATCGGCATGATCGAGCTGGCCACCCACCACGACGCAACGCTGCTCGTCGTCGGCGAGGAGTTCGTCGTCGAGATGGCGGTCGGGGCGGCGTTCGGGCTCGCGGGCGGCCGGCTCCTGGCTCCGGTACTGCGCAACGCCCGCCTGCCCAGCGAGGCCATGTATCCGATCCTTGCCGTCAGCCTCGCGGCCGCGCTCTACGGCGCGACCTCGATCGCGCATGGCTCCGGCTTTCTCGCCGTGTTCTTGGCCGGCCTATGGCTGGCCGATGAGCGCCTGCCGTTCAAGGCTGAGATCGAGCGCTTCCACGCGTCGCTGTCCGAGCTGGCCGAGTTGACGGCGTTCATCGCGCTGGGTGTCACGGTCAACCTGGCTGCCATCAGCGGCCGCGATTGGGCTCAGGGCCTCGCGCTGGTCCTCGCGATGACAATGGTGATTCGCCCGCTCGTGGTGGGGGTGACCCTGCCCTGGGTGCGCATGCCGGTCCGCGAGAAGGCGTTCATTGCCTTCAGCGGCCTCAAGGGCGCCGTGCCCGTGCTATTGGCGGCCTTCGCGATCATCGGCGGCGTCTCCGACGCCGGCCGCGTCTACAACCTGGTGTTCGTCGCCGTGCTGCTGTCCGTCGCCGTCCAAGGCTCGTTCGTACCGTTGGTCGCACAACGGCTCGCGATCCCGATGCGGCTCAAGGACCGGCTGCCGTGGGAGCTTTCGATCCGCGTCGGTCGAGAGCCGACAGGCGCACACGAGCACCGCGTCGCCGCCGGATCGATCGCCGACGGCAGGTCGATTGCCGACTTGCCGCTCGAAGCTGATGCCTGGGTCACGCTTGTTGTTCGCGACGGCGAAGCGATCGCGCCCGAGGACGACCTGGTGCTGCGCCCCGACGACCGCCTGCTCGTCCTCGGCTCCCGCCCGGGACGGATCACCGAGCTCTGCCGATCAACGCACGCCGCTTGATCGCCGCAATCGAGCCGGGCGAACCCGATCGGCGATGCCCGCGGGAATCGCTAGCCGATCGCCTCCATCACTGCGGCGACGACGCGCTCGGGTGCGCGCTGCTCGGGGTGGCTTCGGTAGACGGCGGCGGCGTTCTGGAAGCGCTCGATCGTGCGCACCTGCTCGCGGACGAACAGCAGGTGCTGCGGGTCGACGCGACCGAGTTCGATCGCGGTGCCGACGCGGCGCGTGCAGCGGCATGGGTTCGCCGCGTCGAGCAGGCCGCAGTGCCCGCGCATGAAGGCCTGGATGCGGTCGCGGGCGCGCTGGGAGCGCTTGCGGTAGGCAGCCGGCGTGATCTCCAGGATCGCCGCGGCCTCGTCGCCCGGAAGCTCGAAGATCTCGCTGAGGATGTACGCGACGCGCTGCTCGCGGTCGAGGCAGAGCAGCAACCCCTGCGTGCAGCCGATCTTGACCTCTTCGGCGAGCAGCGCGTCGTCGACGCCCGACGCCTCATACGGCGTGTCGAGGCCGCGCGCCAGATCCTCGGCGAACGCGTCGAAGCTCAGTGCGGCGTCCTCCACCCGGCGCTTGCGCATGCTGAGCAGGTAGTTGACGGCGATCCGGTGCGCCCACGTGCGCAGCTGAGCGTCGCCGCGGAACGTCGACAGGCGCGTGACGACACGGATGAGGATCTCCTGCGTGGCATCCTCGGCGTCCTGCGGGTGCCAGAGCATTCGGTGCGCGAGCCGATAGACGTCATCGCGCACCGCGCGCACGACCGCTTCGAGTGCGGCGCGATCGCCGCCGATGGCGGCGGCGACCGTGGCCTGCGTTACAGGGGGCACGCCGTCTCCAGATGCGCCTTGAGCACGGTCAGCTCGCGCTCCAGCTCGGCGACCTGGGCGTCGAAGGCCTCGTCGGGCATGTCGGGCGGCTCCACCATCACGAAGGTGTAGACGCTCCCGCCAGGGACCGCCACAGCGCGTGACGCGGCCGTCAGCTCGACACCCGGTGCCGGCTCCATGACGTAGTCGACGACGCCGCTCGCCTCGTCGGCGACGATGCGCAGCGGCATCTGATCGCCGCTCGCGGTCGTCACAAGCCAGCGCTCGCCGTCGCGCACCACGGCCTTGGCGAAGCCGATCGCCCAGGCCGGCAGCTTCGCGCCGTCGGCCGTGAACGCGGCGACGGCACTCGCCGGCGCCGCGATCCGAATCGATGCAACATGTGTTCGCATGTCCTCTTTGGACTGATGCAAGCACGGCGTTGTGACCCTTCCACGCCTGTTCGAGGCCGAGGCTCGACAGGCAGAGCGCGTCTAGGTCGCCTGGGGCGGGCTTCAGCCTGCGAGCGGGCGGCGACAGCCGTCGCCCTGCACGCGGATGACCCGCAGAGGCACATCTGTACTGGGGATCTCCTCACCGGGCGCGGGGAAGAGCGCGCACTCCGCTGGGGTGGCGCAGCCGCACTGCTGCGCCACCTCGAGCCATCCCTTCATCGCCCTGGTGCGTTCGAGGAGCGCCTCTACCTCGGTGAGCTTTACGCTCGAGAGCGAGCGGATCTGCTCGGCCATGCCGTCGGCGCTCTCGATGCCACCGATGAGCGCCTTGATCTCGCGCAGCTTGAACCCGGCGCTCTGGGCGACGCCGATGAACCCGAGCCTGCCGAGCACCGCCACGTCATACCGTCGCTGCCCTCCCAGGCGGTCGGGTTGGGGAAGCAGGCCGATCCGTTCGTAGTAGCGGATCGACGACGCCGCCACTCCCGCCCGGCGGGCCACGTCGCCGATCGTCATCTGTACCGGCTCATCCATCCCGGCTCACGCCCTTGACTTGAACCACGCTTCAGGGGCGATCGTAGTTCGCGCACGGTCGCGTCCACAACAACCAACAGGAGGTCGCTCATGACCGTCAAGACCAGCGCGACGTTCGATCTCGGCGCGCTCAAGCGCGGCTACGAGGATTGGGACATCGAGGCACTCCTCGCGCTCTACGCCGAGGACGTCGAGCTGATCCAGATCGACCGGGACAACCCGCCGACCTCGCCACGCGTGCGACACGGCAAGGAGGTCTTCAAGGGGATGTTCGAGCACTGCGCGGCCGCGGGTGTCAAGGCCACGGTTGAGAACGCGGTCGCGGGACCGCAGCGCGCCGCAGCCACCATCACGTGCGAGTTCCCCGGTGGCCGCAAGGTCGTCGCCAACTCGATCCTCGAGATCGAGGACGGCCGCATCGTCGTCGAACGCGACGTCCAGGCCGGGGACCCGAGCCGCTGACGCGCGGCTCCGAATCGAGAGGAGGCAGAAGATGCCGAAAGCGTCGAAGGAAACCGCCGCGGAGCACGAGACCGTCGAGGGTTACGAAGGCCACTTCGAGCACTTCGAGGGCGGCTGGACGGTCGGCTTCGAGACCTACACCCAGGACGCCGACCTGGCTCCGCTGTTCAAGGGGCTGCCCGACGATCAGTGCCAGTGCGAGCACATGGGCTACGTGATCAGGGGGAAGGTCGGCTTTCGCTCGGACGACCGGGAGGAGCTCTTCGAGGCCGGCGACGCGTACTACGTCGGCCCGGGGCACACGCCGGTCCTGTACGCCGGAGCCGAGGTCGTCGAGTTCAGCCCGACCGAGGAACTCGGCCGGACGATCGAAGTCGTGACGAGGAACATGCAGGAGATGGAGGCCACATCCCCCTGAGCGACTGCCCGGGCGTCTGTTGGCGGGCGCCCGGGCCATCGCCGCCAAAGGCTCTTGCCCTGAGGCCTGTCCCCTCCACTTCGGAATACATCTCCGCTCCAGGGAGCACCCGTCACGCCCATCGATGCGTCCGCTCCTAGCGGCGGCCGCGCGGAGCTCGCGATTGGGCTTCGCCCGCTGCTCCGCGACCTCGCCGCGTGATGCGTGTCCCGCATGCTGAGCGAGCGCACGGCCGAGGTGACTGCGGAGACAGGTACAGGCGTCGTCGGCCGCGCAATCACCCTCGGCGTCCCCGCCGATCCGCGCCACAAGCGCATCGAGCTCTGCGCCCGCGGCCGACGCGCCTTCCAGGCCGCGCGCGAGATCGTCGCCGAGGTCGACGGCGAATGGCAGCGCCAACTCGGTCAGGAGCGCTTCGCCGAACTTGGTGAGCACCTGCGCGAGCTGAACGCGATCGTGGTCGCGACCCGCGACCTTGGATCGGCCGCGCGTGGGTCGGGCCTCGCCGCTCGAGAGCTAGGGTTGCCGGCGATGGCACCCCGCGCCACGGTGTTGGCCTTCGACGTCAACGAGACGCTCCTCGACCTCTCCTCGCTCGACGATGCGTTCGCCGACGTCTTCGGCGACCCCGCGCTTCGGCCGGCGTGGTTTCAGACGATGCTGCAGCTGTCGTTCGTCGGCGGGCTCACCGATCGCTACGTCGATTTCACGACGGCGCAGCGCGCTGCGTTGCGGATGCTCTCGGCTCGCACCGGGATCGCTGTCGACGAGCCGACCGTGGATCGGATCGTCGGCGCGATGGAGCGATTGCCGGCGCATCCCGAGGTGCCGGGCGCACTTGGTCGGCTGCGTGAGGCCGGCTGCCGGCAGGTCACGCTGACCAACTCGCCGCTCAGCGTCGCGCGCGCGCAGATCGAGAACGCGAGGCTCGCCGAGCTGTTCGACGACGTGCTCTCCGCCGACGAGGTCCAGCAGCTCAAGCCCGGTCCGCGCCCGTACGGGCTCGTCGCCGAGCGCACGGGCGCGCCGATCGCCCAGGTGATGCTCGTCGCGGCGCACGCGTGGGACGTCAGCGGTGCGCTCGCGGCAGGCGCGCGCGCCGCGTTCATCGCCCGACCCGGCATGGTCCCGAGCCCGCTCGGTGACCAGCCCGAGCTGATCGCCGACGACCTCGCAGAGCTAGCCGACCTCGTGCTCGCAAGCTGACCGCGAGCAGGGCGGTGCCGCGCCGCGCTAGTCGTCGCGCCGAAAGGCGACGAGAGGCAGCACCTGGACGACGCGCCGCCGGCTGGACACCGAGCCGTCGTAGCGCATGCCGGCCAGGCGCGAGAGGACGGCCCGGATGACGGGGGCAACGATGCGATTTCGTCGCTCGTAGTCGGCGAGCACGGCCATGGCCTCCTCCTCGGGCAGCGGTCGTACCGTCGGGCGGAAGCGCTGTCTGCCGATGCGGATCTCGACGGCACCACCGGCCAGGACGTTGCGGTACCACTGGCTGCCGCGGCCGAAGCCGGACATGACCACCGCTTCGTTCCGGTCAGGTTGCCAGCACACGACCTCGAGCACCGTGCTGTAGACGCGCCCGGTCCGGCGCCCGCGGTGCACGAGCAGCAGAAATCGGTGCCCGAGCAGCCACCCGGCGTCGATCCGATAGAGCGCCGCCGGGAGCGCCAGCAGCCGCCGCAGCACGGGCCCGGGTCGCGACGTCATGGACGCGAAGCCGACATCCGCCGTCGCCTCAGCCCGCGGGTCGCCGACCGTACTCCCACACGGCCATGACGACGCGCGTCCGTTCGTCCGCGAGGTTTGCCACCTGGTTGGCGAACATCGCCAGGTACTCCGGGCCCAGCAGCAGGTGCAGCCCCAGTGGCGGCGGGGCCGGCGCGGTCGCGGCCGCCGCGAGCCGGCGCCGGAAGAAGTCGAGCGACTCGGCCGATTGGTCCTGCCAGGCCAGCGCATGGAAGCCGAGGGCGCCGAGCAGCTCGCGCAGGCGCTCTGGCGAGAGCAGGTGGCTGATCGCCGGGTCGCTCGCCCAGGGAACGGGAAAGCGGATCGGCTGCACCGGCCCGGCCAGGATCTCGTGCATGGCGAGCCGGCCGCCGGGACGGAGCAGGCGTCGCACCTCGCGGTAGAACGCCGGCTTGTCGGCCACGTTCATGGTCGCGTGCTGCGTCCACACCACGTCGAACGCGCCGCTGTCGAAGGGTGCGCGCAACGCATCGCCGTGCACGAAAGCGACCCTGTCGGACAGGCCCACGCGTCGCGTGAGCTCGCGTCCGGTGCGGATGTACTCCTCGGTGAGGTCGAGCACCGTCACGCGGCAGTCCGCTGCGCTGGCCAGCAGCCGCGCCGAGCCGCCGATGCCGCCGCCGACATCGAGGACGCGCGCGTCCGGCCCCACGTCGCTGAGGGCGAGGAGCTCGAGCGTGGCATCGCGCCCGCGCGTGTGGAAATGATCGACCGGCGCGAGGTCCTCGATGCTCGGCTCCCGTCGCGACGCGCCGGCCGCGCTGAGGCCGTCGAGGATGGCCTCGACCAGGCGGTCGCGGCTGTAGTGGCGCGTGACGGGCTGCCTGCTCACAGCGCCGAGTGTCGCTGGGCGGAGCGCTGGGCGCCGGCGCGACGGTCAGCGGTCCGACCACTGACGCTTCGCGCGCGGCGCCCCAGGGCGCCGCGCGCGATCGCGTCGTCGCCGTCAGCAGACGACCTGCAAGTGGAAGCCGACCGCGGCAGGCACGCTGTCCTCGGTGACCACGAAGGTGCTCTTGTCGCTGCCGGGCGCCACAGCCACCGTGCCGATCGAGCGGTCGGTCGGGCTCGCCGTGGCCGAGCACTGGTTGACGTCGCCGGAGAACGGGACCGTGAAGGTCCGGTCGGCCCCGCTCGTGGCGACCGTCGCCTTCCCGTTGGCCGGCACCCCCCGGTTGGCGCCGATCGACCCGTCGGCGCCGACGACGGCGAACAGGAGGCTGCCCTTGCCGACGAAGTCGTCGGCGGACTTCCCGTCGACCTGGTCGGCGTTGAGGTTCTTGACCATGCCGGTGCCGTTGGTGGCGAACGGCGGCTTGTCGACGGCCTTGTTGAGGTCGAGGCCGAAGCGGATCTGGCCGACCGTGCTGGCGCTCGGGTCGCTCTGGAAACGGAAGGCGTCGCCGTTGTTGAGGTTGTTGGCCGCGATGCACGACTCGGTGCCAGCCTTGGCTCGGCAGCCGTAGATCGCGCCGCCGCCGGTGTCGGACTTGTTGGACTGGCGCGTGGTGTAGCCGCCGGTGTTGGCCGCGACGCCGCCCTGCCCCTGCGCGATCGTGCCGACGATCTCGGTCTCCTTCTGGTAACCGGAGGACGTGTTGTTGCTCGGGTTGCGCTGTCCGCCGTCGAGCGCGCTGTCGCTGGTCGCGCCGACCGCGAGCGGGGCCCCCACCAGGCCGATGACCGCGGCCGCGATCAGGACCTGGCGCGTGCGGCTGCTTCTGCGGTAGGCGTCGCGCAGTGCGCCGCCGGCGCGGAGTAGGGGACGGAGTCCACGAGACATGTCGCTTCCTTTCGTCGGGTGAGTGTCCATCCACGCTCCGATCTCCGGTTCGGGCCGAACCGCCGCGAGGACGGTCATCCGAATGACCGCGACGTCTCAGCGGCGGCGCGCTGCCGGGGCGCGCCATGTCGCGCCGGCGATTACCGGCAACCGAGACAAGGGGACTGGCGCGCCCCGCAGCGTGACTCGTCGGGACGCGGCCAGCGGGGAGGCGAGGCGGTCCCGACCATTGGCCCTCCTACCAGGAGGAAGCCGATCATCTCGGGCCGGACCTGCGCCTGGGCAGCGGCTGTCATGCCTCGGACCGATTTTCGCGTCGCGCCGCGGCGGGCGCGGTAGACCGCTCGCATGAGCAATCAGCCGATCGGCGGGCGGGCTCAGGCAACGGTGCCCGCCACCGTCGAGCTCGCCTTCCGCTGCTTCACCGAGCGCTTCGGGGAGTGGTGGCCGCAGGCCTACACGTGGTCGCAGGGCGCTCTGCGCGAGATCGGGATCGAGCCGGGCGTCGACGGGCTCTGCTTCGAGCGCGGCCCGCACGGGTTCCACTGCGACTGGGGCCGCGTGCTCGCCTGGGAGCCACCGGAGCGGATCACGCTGGCATGGCGCATCGGCCCGACTCGCGCTCCGCAGCCGGATCCTGCCCGTGCGAGCGAGGTCGACGTGTGCTTCGTGCCGGCCGATGCCGGCACCCGCGTGAGCCTCTTGCACCACGGCTTCGATCGCCAGGGCGATGGCGCGGAGGAGTACCGGGTCGCCATGGACGGACCAGGAGGCTGGGAGCACATCCTCGCCCGGTTCGCCGAGGCGTGCGGGTAGCTCACGCGGCCTGTGCGCACTGCCGCGGAGCCGCGGCGCCGCACAGACGAGCGCGGTCGGGCGGCGCACCGGTCAGCATCCACGTGCGGTCGGGGTTGCGCGCGACCTCGCCGACCCGCCCGAGCGCGCCAAGCGCCGCCGACACCGTCGGCCGTCGCATGCACACGAGGCGCGCGAGGAGCGCGTGGGTCAGGCGCAGGGGGACATGGATTCCGTGAGGCGTCACCCGCCCCCAGCGGTCGGCCAGGTGCCACAGCAGCAAGAGGACGCGCGGCTCGGCCCGGCGAAGTTGCACCAGGGCGGCATGGAATGCCAGCCAGCGCGATCGCTGGACGGTGCACGCCAGCAGCGAGGCGCTCAGACCCGGAACCGCACAGGCGCGCTGGGCGAAGCGCCCGTCGAGCAGCGCGACCGTTGCGCGGTCGATCACCCTCCAACTGGCTTCGAGCTCGACGAAGCCGGCGACGGCATCGGCTTCCCACGGACGCAGGAGGTCGCCCGCACCCACGAGCTCAGGCGTCTGATGGCCGTTGAGGCCCACGCTGCGCGTGAGGACACCGTCGAGGACGAGCAGTCCGAGCGCCCCGCGTCCCAGCGCGTCACGGGTGGGAGGCGTCCAGACCCCCTCCGGCAGGATCGCGCTCTCGGCGACCCCGAGGTGCCATGCGATCCGTGCCTCTCGCGGCGCGAGCTCGTCGAGGAGCTTCGGGAGCGCCTCGAAGACGCGCACGGGACGTTCGAGGGCCGGCATGGCGCGGTCGCGGGCGATTGCCGTCATGCCAGTGACCTTCCCGCGGACGCCGGAGCACAGCCTGGGTAGCAACACCCATTCGCCGTGGCGGGTGACGACCATGCGGGACTCGCCGGGGAAGGGCGCGCCTATAGTGCGACTGGCGCCTCCATGGCCATGCCCGATCGTCCGCGTGCCGACGAGCGCTTCGTGTCGCTCTTCTGGCGTCTGTTCGTCCCGAACGTCGCCGTCCTGCTCGCGGCAGGCACGGTGCTCTGGATCGAGCCGCCGAACGGGCGCCCGATCGCGCTTGCCGGCGGGGTGCTGGCGATGGTCCTGGTCAACGTCCTGCTCATGCGCCGGGCCTTCGCTCCGCTCGTTCGGCTGACGCTCCTGATGGAGCGGATCGACCCGTTGCGCCCGGGCGATCGGCTGCCGGACCTCGGGCCGGAGTCCGAGGTCTCGCTCCTGACGCGCTCGTTCAACGCCATGCTCGATCGCCTGGAGCACGAGCGGCGCGAGAGCGCCCGGCGCGAGCTCGCCGCGCAGGAACGCGAGCGCGCGCGCATCGCGCGCGAGCTACACGACGAGGTCGGCCAGAACCTCACCGCGCTGGCCATGCTCCTCACGCGCCTTGCGGACGACAGCGACGACGACATGGCCCGTCGCCTGCAGGCGGCACGCGAGTCCACCCTGGGCACCGTCGACGACGTCCGCCGCATCGCGCGCCAGCTGCGGCCCGACCTGCTCGACGAGCTCGGGCTCGCTGCAGCGCTGGCGACGCTGTGCGAGCGCATGTCGCAGAACACGGGCCTGCGCATTGTTCGCGAGCTGCCCGGTGAGCTTCCGCCGCTCAACCCGGAGGTCCAGACGGTGCTCTATCGCGTCGCACAGGAGAGCCTGACCAACATCGCTCGGCACGCTCAGGCCCGCGAAGCCCACCTGAGCGTGACCACGAGCGCCGACGGGAGCCTGCTGCTGCGCGTCGCCGATGACGGCGTCGGGCTGCGCAACGGCGCCGACGAAGCCGGGGGCGGCATCAGGGGCATGCGCGAGCGCGCCCTGCTGGTCGGCGGCGAGCTGCGGCTCGGGCCCGGCGACGGTGCGGGGACGGTCGTGACCCTGTGGGTACCTCCCAACAGCGACCGGTCGTGACGGCCGACGAGAAGATCCGCGTCCTGCTCGCCGACGACCATGCGCTCGTCCGCGACGGCCTGCGGCTGATCCTCGAGCGCGAGCCCGACATCGATGTCGTGGCCGAGGCCGGCGACGGCGCGGAGGCTGTCCAGCTGGCCCTTCGGACACCGCTCGACCTCGCGATACTCGACGTGTCGATGCCGCGGCTCACCGGGCTCCAGGCCGCGCGGCAGCTGCGCGAGCACCGCCCCGATCTGCGCATCGTCATCCTGTCGGTCCACGACAACGAGCAGTACTTCTTCGAGGCGCTCAAGGTCGGCGCCACCGGCTACGTCCTGAAGACCGCCGCCGACAACGACCTCGTCGCGGCATGCCGTGCCGCGATGCGCGACGAGCCGTTCATCTACCCCGGAGCCGTGCGCTCGCTGATCCGCCACTTCCTCGACCGCTCCGCGCAGTCCGGCGCGATCTCCGAGCAGCCTCTGTCCGCGCGCGAGAGCGAGGTCGTCAAGCTCATCGCCGAGGGCCACACCGGCAAGGAGATCGCGGCGATCCTGTCGATCAGCGAGCGCACGGTCGAGCGCCATCGGGCCAACGTGCTCGAGAAGCTCGGTCTACGCGACCGCGTGGCCCTGACGCTCTACGCCGTCCGTCACGGGCTCGTGGAGCCTTGACACAGCCAAAGGCGGGCCCAGTCTGCGCGGACGCGGCGACACGCCTCGCGGACCTCGGCCAGCAGGCGCCGGCATGGGTCCCCGTCGGCGTGCCGCAACGCGTCCGCCCCCCCGGTGGTTCGATGGCCTCCGTGCCGCGTCGTCCCTCGCGTGTCTTGGGTGTGCGCGGTCCTCTCCCCCAATGCGCTCACCCCACGCATGTCAGCGCAGTCGGCCGCGCGCGTCAGCACCGTGGTCAGCGGTGGGACTGCTTTGTTGGATGGATCGTGAGAGGCGTCGTCCGGCGTGACCCGATCCCGGTGGGGCTGACGGCATCGACGCGAACCTCAACACGCCCGCTGTGGCGCGGCCGTCGCAGGTGGAAGCGCAGCTCGCGGCCGGCGAGCGCCACGTGAGCGGCCACGAGCACGCGGCCGCGGCGTCGCAATGTGATCGTCGCGGCGCCGGGCTTGGATGCGCGGAAGCGCACCCCGATGAAGCGGCGGTGGGCCCGCGCGTGGATGGCGCCGACGACCACGGGCTCGGCCTCGTAGCGGCGGAAGCGGTCGGCCTCGTCACAGAAGCGCTGCTCGGCGGCGAGCGCGCACAGCCGACCCAGGAAGGTGGTGGACAGCCGGTGGTAGTGCAGCGAGGAGTCGGGCCCGCCGCGGGCGTAGCGCGACCACGCACCGGTGTCGTAGCGGCTCATGCCCACGCGCGCCTGGCGCAGGCCGGCCGCCAGCACGTCGGCAGCACGGGGATCACCGGAGAGCGCCGTGTAGTCGTGCAGGCCGATCAGCGCCTGCGCGAAGCCGTTGCCGACGAGCTCGTGCGGCGCCTGGCTGTAGAGCAGGTAGTGCGAGCGGCCGGCGCCCAGCTGGCGGCGAACGCCGATCGGCGCCGGCTCGGAGAAGGTCGGGAGCATGCGGGCCGCCGCGTCCTCGTAGCGCGGGTCCCCCGTGGCGTGCGTCAGGCGCGCGAGCGCCTGCATCCCGGTTGCGGTCGCCATCCCCGAGACCCATCCGGGGCGCCCGCCGAGGTACGGGAAGAGGTACTCGAGGGCGAGCGCGTCTCCGCGCGGCGCCAGCAGCGGGAGGAGAGCTTCGGCCAGGCCGCGAGCGGATGTGAGGGAGCGGGACTTGATCAGCGCGTTGAGCCGCGCGAAGTTGGCGAGCGGGTGCAGCTGCCAGCCGAAGCCCGGAAAGCGCTGGAAGAGGATGGCCGAGCCGGCGAATGCTGTGCGGGTATTGGCCGGCGGCGCCGCCAGACGCTCGTCCCAGTACCACTCGACGTTGCGGCGCAGGATCAGGAACGCCTCCGCCTGGACCGCCAGCAGCCGGCGGTGGCGAGCGAGGCTTCGCGTGGCGGCGAGAACCCCTGCGAGGTTCGCAAGGCGCCTCACAAGCCGGCGGGGTGTCGCACGGCGTAGCCGCGTCCCAAGCGCGGCTCGATCCGCCACCGCGGCCCGTCCTCGCCGTCGCCGGACGTGTCGAACCGCAGCCCCGCGATGACGACGAACGCGTGGTCGGACCGGCCGTATACCGTGATCCACGTTCCGGGGCCGGGGTCTCCCCATCGCGCCAGCCCGGAGGAGTCCAGCGCGCCGGCCAGCAGGCCGGCCCCGTGCAGGGCGTAGCTCACCGCGCCCGAGCAGTCGTAGCCGTCGTCCTGCCACTGGCCGTGACCGCCGCCCCACTTGTAAGGCGCGTGGGTGATCGCGTTGGCGGCGGCGATGGCCGCCTGCACCGACGGTGGCGCAGCCGGCGGCGGGATCGCAGTCCGCCCATCGGGCGCCAGGATGGCCGCGCCCGTCGCGGCGGCCGGGCGTGACGGCGGAGCCTCCACCAGCGCGCGCAGGACGCGGGCGTCGCCGCGACTGAGCCGGCCGTCGACCTTGCGGCCGTTGCGACGCTCGAAGCGACGCACGTGGCGCGCGGTACCACGGCCGTACCAGCCGTCGACATGGGTGCGCAGGCCGACACGTGTCAGCCAGCTCTGCAGCACACGCACGTCATGGCCGCGGGAGCCCTTCCTCAGTGGGCGTTCGCCGAACACGGCGTGCGCGTCGGCCGGTATCCCGGCGAGCGCACTGGCGGCGAGCAAGGCTGCGAGCGGCCTCGGCCAGGCCCTCGCGATGGTCGATGGCATCGATCACCCCTCTTCCGGTCGCGCTTGCGGGGTTAGCTGTCGGGCTCGCGCGGAAAGAGGCGCGCTACCCGCCCGAAGGCCGGATTCGCCCCGTCATCGTGGATCCCCCGCCCGCCGCGAGGGCACGGCCTCCCGAGGCGGTTCAGCTGGGTTTGGCCGGTCACAACAGCCAAGGGCGCTGGGAGTTGCCGTGCCGGGTGGTCCGAGCTCGGACCGGTTCAGCGCGGCCGGCGCAACCGCACGGCCCGTCGGCGGTCGTCGTGGGCGATGGCTCGCATCACCGCGCTCGTCCTCGCCGCGCTCGCGGCCGGCTGCGTCGCGCCGGGCCCTGCCGCGGCCCGCGTGCTGCTCCTCGCCGGCGGCGACGGCAAGGTCACACTGACCGATGCGTCGGGCACGGGCGTCGTCGCTCGCCCCGCAGTCGGCGGTCGCGCGCGTGGCGTCGCGGCGTCGCCGGACGGATCGCGCGGCTACGTGCTCGCCGGGCACCGCCTGACGGTGGTCGACCTCAACAGTCGGCGCGTGGCCGCGGCGGTGCGCCTGCCGGGCGTGGGCCGCACGCTGGCGATCTCGCCCGACGGCGCGCTTCTCTACGCGACGCGCGCCGGCGCCATCGACATCGTCAACACCACCACGCTCACCGTGCGCGGCGCGATCCGCCTGTCGCGGCGCGCAAGCGCCCGGCGGCTGGCGATCTCGCCGTCGGGTGCCCGCGGGCTCGTGACGCTCGACGCCCGCCACGTGGGGCTGCTGGACCTCACGCGCGCCCGGCTCTCTCGGAGGGTGCGCATCCGCGACGCGACGGCAGTCGCTTTCGACCCCGCCGGGCGCGGCTACGCGCTGACGACCGGACATCGGACGTCGAGGCTCGTGCGCATCGACGCAGACAGCGGCGCAATCACGCGCTCGACGCACATGGGCCGCGGGCTCGGCGGCGGGCTGGCGATCTTCGCCCACGGGCGCCGGCTGATCGCGGGACCCGCCGCGGGACGCACGGCCGCCGCGGTGGCCAACCTCGGCACAGGTCGCGTCCTGACGCGGGTGCACGTGGGCGAGGGACCGGGGCGGCCGATCGCCTCGACGGACGGCGCGCGCCTGTTCATCGCCGATCGCGGCGGGCGCAGCGTGTCGGTGCTGAGCGCCTTCACCTACCGGCGCCTGCGCGTGCAGCGCCTCCCCCGCTCCGTCAGCCCGCGCGCCATCGCCGAGCAGCCCGGCCTGGCCCTCCTGGTCGGCGCGCCGGGTCCCGACCGCCTGATCGGCAGCCGCGGCGCCGACCTCATCGAGGCGCTCGCCGGCGACGACAGCGCGCGCGGCGGGCGCGGCGACGATCGGCTGCTCGGCGGCCTCGGCAACGACGTCCTCGTCGGAGGCACCGGCGACGACGCGCTGATCGGCGGCGACGGCGGCGATCGTCTCTACGGCCAAGCCAACAACGACCAGCTCGCCGGTGAGGCCGGCAACGACGTCCTCTTCGGTGGCCACTCCAACGACGCGCTCGACGGCGGCGAGGGCAACGACTACCTCGACGGCGGCGACGCCGACGACACCGTCCGCGCCGGCCCGGGCGACGACAAGATCCACGAGGCGGGGCTCGGCAACGACAAGCTGCTCGATGGCGGGCCGGGCAACGACAGCGTCTTCGGCGGCCGCGGCGACGATCGGCTCGAGGGCGGCGAGGGGAACGACACGCTCTCCGGAGCGACCGGCTCGGACCGCATCGACGCCGGGAGCGGCAACGACGCGGTCCGCGGCGGCTCTGCCGGCGATCACATCTACGGGCGCGACGGCGACGACGACCTCCATGGCGATGCCGGCCGCGACACGATCTACGGGGCCGCCGGCGACGACCAGGTCAACGGTGGCTCGGGCGGCGACCACATCTACGGCGGAGCCGGCGCGGACCGGATCACGCCGGGCCCCGGCGACGACGGCGTCGAGGCGAGCGCGGGCGACGACGTGGTGGCGGCCAACGACGGCGACCGCGACACGGTCGATTGCGGCTCGGGCCACGACACCGTCTACGTCGAGCAGGACGCGCCCGATCGTGACCGGCTGCGCGACTGCGAGGTGGTCATCGCGGCGCCGCCGGTCCTTGCCGCCGACGACGAGGACGCTTCAGCGCAGACGACGGGGACGGTGGTCCCGGGGACGCCGGGCGCCGACGTGCTGCTCGGCACGCCAGGGCGCGACTCGATCTTCGGCGGCGACGGGCCCGACGCGCTATTCGGCAACGACGCGAACGACTACGTCGACGGCGAGGACGGCGACGACACGTTGCACGGCGGCCTCGGCGACGACGAGCTGCACGGCCGCTACGGCAACGACATGGTCCTCGGCAACGGCGGCGACGACCTCGTCGCGGGCGAGGCCGGCGCCGACCAGGTCAACGGTGGCCCCGACAACGATCGCGTCTCCGGCGGCACCGGGCGCGACACCATCGCGGGCGGTGAGGGCGACGACAGCCTGCGCGCGGTCGACGGGCAGGCCGATCGCGTCAGCTGCGGTCCCGGCCGTGACACGGTCTACGCCGATCCGCTCGATGCGGTGCACTCCGATTGCGAGGTCGTCCACCGCTGAGCTCGGTCGACAAGCGTCCGCGCGCTGACCGCCCGCCGGCTGCCGGCGGCTCCGCCGGTCATCGCTCCGAGGCGAATGCGGCCCGATCGACGGCGCTCCGCCTGCGCCGTGCAAGGTTGTCTTGCGCGCGCCGCCGCCGGATTACCGCGCCGTGTCGAACCCGCCGCGCTGAAGGTGCTCAACCGGCGTCCACCTGCCGCGCGTCCTGCTCGCCGCGCATCGGCGCGCCGCGGGCTTGTGCATAGCCGGTGAACTGAACCGTGAGGTAGCCATCGGCGCGCGCGGCCCGCGGCAGGGCGGCCGACAGTCGCCAGCGACCGTGCGAGATCGTCGCGGTGAAACCAGCCGCGCGCACCTCGCCAGACTCGATGTAGGCGAGGCGCAGCCGCACGACGCCGCGCGCTCGCCGCGAAATGCTGCCGTGGGCGACCAGCCGCCCAGTGGCGATCGCCGCCGCCCCGATGCGCAGCCGCGCCGGCTGCTTGGCCGCGCGTAACCTGACCGCCGCGGAGCGCACCGTCGCGCTGCCGCGCCAGCTCAGCGACACGATGCCGCCGCCGTGGCGCTGCCTTCCGGTCAGGCGCCGCGCGAAGCGGATGCGCCCGTCGGTGATGGGCGCCTTGAAGCCGACCGTCTGCCCGTGCGAGCGGAACGTGACCTCGACCGACCCGCCGGCGCGGCGGGTGATCTCAGCCAGCACGTCGAGCCGCCCGCCCCGGACGCGGGCGCGGCGAACCTTCAGCTTCGCCGGTGCGGGCGGATCGGCGGAGCGCGGCGTAGCGCCGGCGCCGGTCGCGGGCGGTGCCGGCACAGGCGGCGCCGCGGTGGCCGCAGCGGGCGAGACGGCGGACGGAGCGGGCGCTGCCCGGGCAAGGGCGGCGGCCGGGGCCGGTGTCGCCCGCACCGCGGCCAGCGCGCCGTCGGCGTCCAGCAGCCCACCGGTCACCGTGCGACCGGCGAAGGCGGGCAGCGGCACCGCGCTGCCATCGAGCGCGGCGACGAGGTCGGCGGGGCGCGCGTCGCGTTCGTGCGACAGCAGGAGCGCGGCCGCACCGGCCACGTGCGGCGCCGCCATCGAGGTCCCAGAGAGCCAGCCCCACCTGTCGGCGGGCAGGGTACTGAGGATGTGGTCGCCCGGCGCAGCGAGGTCCACCGTTCGCGCGCCGACGTTCGCGTAGCTCGGGCGCACGTCGTCGCGATCGGACGCCGTGACGCAGATCACGTTGGGCAGGTCGTAGGCGCACGGATAGACCGGTGCGGTGTCGTCGTCGGTGCCGTCGTTGCCGGCGGCCGCGACGAAGAGGACGTTTGGCGCCGCGGCCATGGCGTCGCGCTCGGCCTGCGAGGGCGCACTCCCGCCGAACGAGGCGTTGACCACGCGGGCGCCGGCGGCGGCGGCGTGGGCGAACGCGTCGATCTCGTCGGCCACGGTGCCGCGACCATCGGCGTCGAGGATGCGCAACGGCATCAGGCGCACCTGCCAGGCGACCCCCGAGACGCCGGCGGCGTCGCCTCCGCGCGCGCCGATCGTGCCTGCGACGTGCGTGCCGTGCCCGTTCGCGCTCTCGTCCTCGGGCTGGGCGTCGCCGTCGACGTAGTCCCACCCCGGCACGAGGTTGGGCGCGAGGTCAGGATGGTCGAGATCGGCGCCGGTGTCGACGACAGCGACGAGGACGTCGCGCGAGCCGGTCGTGATGTCCCAGGCCCGAGGCGCGCCAATGCGCCCCAACCCCCACTCGTAGCCGATGTACGGATCGCTGGCCTCCAGCGTCGCCGCGCGCGCCCGGTCGGGCTCGGCATAGAGGACGTCGCGGTCGCGCCGGAGCGCGGCGGCCGCGGCGGTCGCGCTCACGCCCGGCTTGGGATCCACCTGCTCGAGCCCCGCGACGGCGAGGCCGGCCCGGCGGTGGACGTCAGCTCGGCGCCGGGCGTCGGCGCGTCCCGCCGCCGCGACTCCAGGCTTGAAGCGCACGAGCACGTCGCCCTGGTCGGCTCGCGCGGGCGCGCCGGTGGCAAGCGTGCATGCGAGCGCGGCGATCGCGGCAGCGCCGATGCGGGACGTCGTGAGCATGGACGACCTCGAACACGGTCGATTCCGTCGAGTTGCGCGGCGGGGTGCGCGTGGACTTGCCGACGCCGCAAAATGGGGAGTGGCCCACATTCCCCGGTCTCGATGCCGCGACGAGACTGCGGCCCATGGCCCCATCGCCTCATGCGGGAACGGAGCGCCGATGCGCGCAGCGGCGATCCGAGGCCGCGAAGCTCGCCCGCTTTCACCGCACGCGCGATCCCGCGTTGCGCGACGCGATCATCGAGGACCACATTCCGCTCGCGCGGCGTGTCGCAGCGCGCTACGGGGGCGGCGGGGAAAGCCTCGAGGACCTCTTCCAGGTCGCCTGCCTCGGGCTGGTCAAGGCGGTCGACCGGTACGACCCGGCGCGCGGCTCGGCCTTCTCGAGCTACGCGGTGCCGACGATGACCGGCGAGCTGCGCCGTCACCTGCGCGACCACAGCTGGGCCGTCCACGTGCCGCGCACACTGCAGGAGCTCGCCCTCGACGTGCAGCGCACGCGCCGCGAGCTGCGCCGGACGCTGCATCGCGAGGCGACCGTGCAGGAGCTCGCGGAAGCGCTGCACGCCTCCGTTGATGCTGTGCGGGAAGCGTTCGGCGCGATGTTCGCCCGCGAGACGCGCTCGCTCGACCAACCGCGGTCCAGCCAGGACGACCGCGACGCGGACGCCATCGTCGCGGTGATGGGGCGCGAGGAGCCGGGTTACGAGCATGTGGAGCAGCGCATGGTGATGGCGCAACTGCAACGTCGGCTCACGCGCGGCGAGCTCGAGATCCTGGCTCTTCGGCTCGTGCGGGACCTCCCCCAGCGCGAGATCGCCAGGCGCGTCGGCGTCTCGCAGATGACGGTGTCGCGCGCACTCAGCGGCGTGGGCGCCGTCGTCGCGGACGTGTGGCGAGGCGCAGAGGCCGTCTGACCTCGGACCATCTCGGGCGCCGGGGCGCAACCAGCTCGCCGCAGCGGCTGTTGGCATGTCGATGTCGCTTCGCACGCCATTGATCCTCACTTCCCTGCTCGCGACCCTCGCCGTGCCGGCCGCCGCCCATGCGCGGACGTCGCAGTTCACGATGTTCGAAGCGCCGCGCGAGCTGCTCTCCGACGACGCCGCGCTGCGCACCCAGACCTTCGACGAGGTGCACGGCTTCGGCGTCCGCTGGCTCCGCGTCGTCCTCTACTGGCAGTCGGTGGCACCCGACCCCGACAGCCGCTCGGTCCCGGCGTTCGACGAGCGCGACCCCAACGCGTACCCCGGCTTCGTCCGCTACGACCACCTCATCTCCGAGGCGCGGGCGCGCGGGCTGCACATCGTTCTGACCGTGTCCGGACCGGTGCCGCGCTGGGCCACGCGTGACCGCAACGACCACGTCACACGCCCGAGCCCGACCCGGTTCGAGCGCTTCATGACCGCGGTCGGCCGGCGCTACCAGCACGAGGTCTCCAGGTGGGCGATCTGGAACGAGCCCAACCATCCGGACTTCCTCCAGCCCCAGTACTCGAGCCACAAGCACCCGGTTTCGCCGGGGATCTATCGCAGGCTCGTGCAGGCAGCCGATCGGGGACTGCGCGCGTCTGGCAACGCTGGCGACGGCATGTGGATCGGCGAGACGGCGCCGCGCGGCACCGGCAAGGACGTCGCGCCCCTGACCTTCCTGCGCGGGGCGCTGTGCCTGAGCTCCCACTACCACCGGCGCTCCGCCTGCCAACGTCTTCCGGGCGACGGCTGGGCGCACCACGCCTACACCCCCGCGGCCGGGCCGTTCTTCGTCCCGCCGAGCCGCAACGACGTCACGATCGGCGTGCTCGATCGCCTCAACTCGGCGCTTGCGCGGGCGGGCCGCGCCGGAGCCATCCGCAAGGGGATGCCGATCTACCTGACCGAGTTCGGCATCCAGAGCTGGCCCGACGAGATCGCGGGCGTCAGCCAGGCCCGTCAGGCCGAGTACCGGTCGATCTCCGAGCAGATCGCCTATCGCAGCGCGCGCGTTCGCGGGTTCTCGCAGTACCTCATGCGCGACGACCTGCCCCGCACCGACGTGGACTCGATCTTCGGACGCTACGCCGGCTTCGAGTCCGGGCTGCGCACGAGCGCCGGGAAGGCGAAGTTGGCCTACGACGGCTTCCGGCTGCCCCTCGTGGCCACCCGGGGCACGCGACACACGACGCTGTGGGGTCTGGTGCGCCCGGCCGACGGCACGACCCGAGTGTCGATCGACTACCGCAACCGCGGCTCGTCCACCTGGCACTACCTCAAGCACGACACGACCAACCACCGCGGGTACTGGACGACGAGCACGAGCCTCAGGAGCGGACGCTCCTACCGGGTGCGCTGGACCGACCGGGGCGGCACGCGCTACGCGGGGCCGCTGACGCGCTCCTACCGCGGCGACTGACTCGGCACACCGCCGAGGCGTGCACCATAGCCTTCGCGCATGCGCCTCTTCTGGCGTGTGTTCCTGGCCAATGCCGCGGTCCTTGCGATCGCGACCGTCGTCCTGGCGCTGTCGCCGGCCACGGTCAGCTTCCCGATCGGGCCGCTGCAGGCGCTCGTGCTCGCGAGCGGGCTCCTGCTGATGCTCGCCGTCGACCTGGTGCTGCTGCGGCGCACGTTCTCGCCGTTCGACCGCCTCGTCGGCTTCATGCGCACGGTCGACCCATTGCGGCCCGGCCGTCGCGCCGACGTACTCAACGGCGACGCCGACGTCCGCGAGCTGTCGCACGTCTTCAACGACATGCTCGACCGCATCGAGCGCGAGCGCCGAGAGAGCGCACTGCGTCTGCTCGCCGCCCAGGAAGCGGAGCGCCGCCGGCTGTCGCGCGAGCTGCACGACGAGGTCGGCCAGCTGCTGACCGCCGCGCTGCTGCAGCTGGACCGCGCCGAGGAGCAGTCGTCCGGCGCCGCCGCGGAGGGGATCGCCGCCGGGCGCGCGCTCGTGGACAGCACGCTGGACGAGGTGCGCCACATCGCGCGGCGCCTGCGGCCACTCGCCCTCGACGATCTCGGCCTGCGCAGCGCGCTCGTGGCGCTCACGAGCGCCGTGGGCAGGCGCGGCGACCTCGAGATCGAGCGCCGCTTCGGCGACGGCGTCGACGGTCTGTCCTCCGAGGAGGAGCTCGTCGTCTACAGGGTGGCGCAGGAGAGCCTGACGAACGTCGTACGCCACGCTCGCGCGAGGCATGTCGGGCTGGTGCTCGAGCTGCGTGACGGCCTGCCGGTGCTCGAGATCAGCGACGACGGCGCTGGCTTTCCGGGCAACCAGCAGCACGACGCAAGCGGCATCCGCGGGATGCGCGAGCGCGCGCTGCTGATCGGTGCGCAGCTCGAAGTCGGTTCACGACCCGAGGGCGGAACCCGTGTCCGGTTGGTGTTGCCGCCGCGGAGGGGCCCGTGACTACGCCGCTACGCACCCGCGTCCTGCTGGCTGACGACCACGAGCTCGTCCGCCAGGGGTTGCGGCTGATCCTCGACGCCCAGCCGGATCTCGAGGTCGTCGCAGAGGCGGCGGACGGCGAGGAGGCGCTGCGGCGCGGCCTGGCCGAGGACGTGGAGCTCGTGGTGCTCGACGTCGCGATGCCGCGGATGAGTGGGCTCGAGGCGGCTGCCGAGCTCACGCGCCGGCGTCCCGACCTGCGGGTGCTGATGCTCTCCGTACACGACGACGAGCACTACCTCTTCGAGGCGCTGCGCGCGGGCGCATCGGGGTACGTCCTCAAGGCATCGGCCTCGCACGACCTCGTGGAGGCGTGCCGCGCGACGATGCGCGGCGAGCCTTTCCTCTACCCGGCGGCGATCGCGGGGCTCGTCCGCGACTACCTCGGGCGGGCCGCGCGCGGCGAGGAGGCAAGTCGCGACATGCTGACGCCCCGCGAGCTCGAGATCGTCAAGCTCATCGCCGAGGCCCACAGCACCGACGAGATCGCCGAGGTCCTGAGCATCAGCCCCAGGACGGTCGAACGCCACCGCGAGAACATCCTCGCCAAGCTCGAGATGCGCGATCGCGTCGAGGTCACGCGCTACGCGATCAAGCGGGGACTCGTCGAGCCCTGACACCGGCATGGGGTCCACTCCCCATTGAGCGCGCCCGGCCGCTCCCGCACCCTGCGGTAGTGGCCCGACCCAGGAGCGCGCGTGCGCGCCATCGCTCGACGCGTGCCACGCCGCTGTCGCGCCGCTGGCTGGCGCTCGTGCTCATCACGCGCGCGGTCGCGACCGCGACGGCGGTTGCCCTCCTGGCCGCCCACCACGTGACCGACGAGGACGGGACGCTGATCGTCGTCGTGATCGTCTACGCCGTCGTCACGTCGCTCGTGGCAGCACGCTTTCCGCGCGTCGTGCTGCACCCGGCAGCATGGCTGATCGACATCGCGGTGCCGCTTGCCCTCATCGCGCTCTCGGGCGACTGGCGCAGCCCTTTCTACCTGCTCTCGCTGACGACGCTGGCCGCCCCGGCAGCCGCGCTGGGCGTCGAGCGCGGCGTCATCGTCGGCGTCGCGTACGCGGCCGCCTACGCGATCATCGCCCACCTCATCGGCCCCGACCCCTTCCGGCGCGGGTCGCAGTCGACCATCGAGACGCTGTCCACGCACATCGTGCTGCCGGTGCTCGGCATGTTCGGCATCGGCTACGTGGCCGAGACCCTCGGGCGCCTGCACCAGGAGCAGCTGCGCTCGCAGCGCCTCGCCATCGAGGCGGAGCGCCGGCGCATCGCATGGGAGTTGCACGACTCGGCCAAGCAGCGCATCCACGCCGCACACCTGGTGCTCAGCTCGGTTGAGTACGAGGAGGGCGGGTCGCGAGCGCGCGCCGTCCGGCAGGCGATCAGCGAGATCCAGGCCGCGGCCGCCGACATGGACACGAGCCTCGCCGAGCTGCGCTCGCCGCTTCAGGGCCGGCCGCTGGAGCGCGCCCTGCGCGAGCGCGCGAGCGAATTGCAGGTCAACGGCGGTCCGTCGATCGTCGTCAACGGCGCGACGCCGGCGCTCGATCCGGTGCACGCCGCCCACGCTTATCGCATCGCGGCGGAGGCCATGACGAACGCCGTCCGCCACGCGCGCGCGTCGAGCATCGAGGTGCGCCTCGGTAGTGCGGGAGCGGACCGTGCGGCCGTGACGGTCGCCGACGACGGGCGCGGCATGCCGGACGGCGTGCGGCCCGGGGCCAGCGGGCTGCTGGCGATGCGCAACCGGGCGCGGACGATCGGCGGCGAGCTGGTCCTCGGGCGCGGCCCGGGAGGCCGTGGGACCGTCGTCGCGGTCGAGTTCCCGGTCGCCCGCGAAGCCGAGGCGACCGCATGATCCGCATCGTCATCGTCGACGACCACCCGGCGCTCCGCACGGGGCTGGACACTGTCCTGGCGGGGGAGCCCGGCCTCATCCCGGTGGGCGCTGCCGGCAGTCCCAACGAGCTCTGGCCGCTGCTCAACGCACGCAAGCCCGACGTCGTCCTGCTCGACTACCACCTGCCCGGCGGCGAGGACGGCCTCCAGCTGTGCCGTCGCATCAAGGCGCGACTGCTGGCGCCCAAGGTGCTGCTGTACTCGGCGTACGCGGGCAGCTCGCTCTCGATCCCCGCGACGGTCGCCGGGGCCGACGGCGTCGTCGGCAAGGGCATCCCCGCCCGGGAGCTGTACGAGGCGATTCGCCGAGTCGCGAGCGGCGAGCGCGTCCTTCCGCCGATCGCACCCGAGCTGATGCGTGACGCCACGGAGCGGTTGGATCCGGAGGACATGCCGATCCTCGGCATGCTCCTGCACGACACGTCCGTGTCGGATATCGCCTCCCTGGTCCACCTCGACGTCGGCGCCGTCGAGCGCCGCGTCGATCAGATCATCGCGCGGCTGCGCGTCGAGGTTCCGGAGATCGACCCGTGAGCGCGCAGGCCGTCGTCGCCGACGCGCACGAGAACCGGGTCTGCGTCCTGCACGAGGACCCGGCACTCGGCGAGGGCATCCCCGCGCGCGAGCTTCCCGCCGCGACTCGCGCGAGCGGGGCGAGCGTTCGCTGGCTCGGCCGCGGCGCGTGGCGTCCGCAGGTCGAGCGGCGGGGCCGCGGCCATCTTGGGCTGCTCGTCCTCGACGGGCTGCTCCTGCGCCGCGTGCGCGTTCGCGGGGCGCCGTGCGCCGAGCTGCTGGGGCCGGGCGATCTGCTGCGTCCATGGTCGACCGAGGTGGAGGCGCTCTCCTCGGTGCCGGTGCGCGCGAGCTTCTGGGTCCTTGCCGACGCACGCCTGGCCGTCCTCGATCGCGCGTTCGCTGAGCGCGTGAGCCGCTGGCCCGAGATCAGCGAGGCCATCATCGAGCGGGTCACCGATCGAACGAGGAGACTGACCTACAACCTCGCAACCCAGCGCTCGAAGCGCGTGGACGAGCGTCTGTGGCTGGCGCTCTGGCACCTCGCGGACCGCTGGGGCACGGTGCGGTCGCAGGGCGTCGAGCTGCGGCTTCCGGGACTCAGCCACCGGGTCCTGGGCTCGCTTATCGCGGCCCGCCGTCCGAGCGTCACCACGGCGATCGGCAGCCTGGTCGACCGCGGGCTCCTGGAGCGAGTCGAGCACGGCGGCTTCCTCCTGCTGGGCGAGCCGTCAGCGGAGGTGGTCAGCGCGCGTCCGGCCGCCGATGCCGAGATCGTCATCACCTGAGCGCGGGTCGCCCGCGCGCCTCTGACGTGGCCAGTTCTTGTCGACGACCGCGGCCGCGATCAAGCCGAAGGCGACCGCGCGGGCGAGGTAGACGATCGTGCGCGCGTCGCTCTCGTCGCCGAGCGCGCTGAGCAGCACGTGGTTGAGCGCGAAGACCGCGAAGGCGATCGCGAAGATCAGGAACAGGCGATCGCCGCTCTCGCGCCAGAAGCGCAGGAAGAAGAGCGCGATCGCCGCCGACGCCAGCGCGCTCGCCCCGGCAAGGAACTCGAACGTCATCGTCGACCTCCGCGTTCGGTGTCGTAGATCAAGCCGTAGAGAAGCGTCACCAGGCCGGCGAGCGCCGTGGCCACGCGCGGAATCGAGAGGTCCACGCCCGCGATCAGCGCCAGGTCGACGACCAGGAGCACGTTGTTGACCGCAAGCCAGCCAAAGCACAGGAAGGTCCACAGCAGTAGCCGGGCACCGCTGCGCCGGTACGCGGCGAGCAGCAGTGCCGCGCAGGCGCTGCTCGTCAGCGCGCACAGCAGATACACCACGGTTGCCACGCTCTAGTCCTCCTTGCGGCGCCGGATCCGGAACGCGTCGGACAGCAATTGGACCTCGTCGCGTGCAGGGCGGAAGATCAAGCTGGTCAGCGACGTCCTTCGCCGGCGGTACAGCTCGGCGAGCTCGTCGACGACCACGGCGTGATCGCCGTTGGGCTGGTATCGAAACGATGGCTCGTCCTCATCGCTGGCTGTGACGAAGCCGCCTGCGGCGAAGCGCTCGAGCTGATCGCCCGCCCACGCCGACGGGAAGCGCATCTCGGCTGCGGCGCGCGTGGCGGTCCACGCAACCCGCGGATCGCGGTGCAGGAGCAGCAACAGCTCGAGCTGCGTCACCGAATGGATGTGGTCGGCGACGAACACTTGGACGCCCGGTGAGATCCGTTCTGGCGACACGAGAAGGCGGCAAGCTAGTAGCTGCCGCTGCCCCGGGTGGGCCGCCGGTTGTCCGAGGTCGGACCGGGTACCGGTTTGCTCTCGCACTAGCCTCGGGGCAGTCGTTTGGCGGCCGTTCGGCTCGGGCAGCCAGCGACGTCGAATCAAGCAGATGGCACGCCCCCTCGTCAGCGCTCGTCGGACTCCTGCCGCACCGCCGCGGGACGCCACGGCGTGAGCGACGGTGCACGCACTGCCGCGCAGGCGGTGGAGCCGGAGACTGCGGTCGAGCGTGCCCGCCGGTGGCTGATGGGGAGCCAGGGCCTCGTCGCGCTCGCGGTCCTCGTCGGTGTGGGCGCCGGCGCGGGCGCGATCGCGTTTCGCTACATGATCCTCGGCTTCACCGAGGTGTTCAGCGGTCACCGCGACTACAGCGCGGCGGGCCACGTGGCCAACCCGCACCTCCCAGGCCTCGGCCCGTGGTTCGTTGTGCTGGCACCCGTCGTGGGCGGCCTGATCTACGGCCCGCTCGTGACCCGTTTCGCTCCCGAGGCTCGCGGCCACGGCGTACCCGAGGTCATGCTCGCGGTCGCCGAGCGCGGCGGGCGCATCCGTCCCCAAGTACCGACCGTCAAGGCACTCGCCTCGGCGCTGTGCATCGGTTCGGGCGGATCGGTCGGCCGCGAGGGCCCGATCGTGCAGATCGGATCGGCGCTCGGCTCCCTGCTCGGCCAGCTCGCCCGCGCGCCCGAGCGCCGCCTCCGGCTGCTCGTCGCCTGCGGCGCCGCGGGCGGCATCTCGGCCACCTTCAATGCGCCGATCGCCGGCGTCTTCTTCGCGCTCGAGATCATCCTGCGCGATTTCGAGACCCAGTCCTTCGGCGTGGTCGTCATCAGCTCGGTGACTGCTGCGGCGATCAGCCGCGCCGTCTTCGGCTCGGCGAGCTTCCTGCACCTGCCCGCCTTCACGGTCGTCTCGCCGCTCGAGTTCGTCCTCTACGCCGCCCTCGGAACGCTTGCCGGCGTGGTCGGTGTCGCCTTCATCCGCGTGCTGTACGGCAGCGAGGACCTCGCCGACCGCGTCTGGCGCGGACCGGCATGGGCGCGTCCCGCCGCCGGCGGCCTCGTGCTCGGCCTCCTCCTGCTCGCGCTCCCCCAGATGTACGGCGTGGGCTACCCGGTGGTATCGCGCGCCGTCGAGGGTCACTACGTGATCGCCTTCGTGCTCCTGCTGCTGGTGGCGAAGATCATCGCCACGAGCCTCACGATCGCCATCGGCGGCTCGGGCGGGGTGTTCGCGCCGGGGCTGTTCATGGGAGCGATGCTCGGCTCCGCGTTCGGGCAGGCCGCCCACGGACTGCTCCCCGGCGTCACGGCACCCGAGGGCGCTTACGCGTTGGTCGGGATGGGCGCCGTCTTCGCCGGGGCGGCACGCGCCCCCATCACCGCGGTCATCATCATCTTCGAGCTCACCAACGACTACTCGATCATCCTGCCGCTGATGCTCGCCATCGTCGTGGCGACGAGCCTCAGCCACCGCCTGTCGGGCGACACGATCTACACGCTCAAGCTCAGGCGGCGAGGGATCACGATGCGTCCCCGCGTCGTCAGCGTGATGCAGACCGTGCCCGTCGGCGAGGCGATGTCCCCGATGCCGGCGCCGTTGGCAGCGGACGCACCGCTGACCGCCATGGTCGAGCGGTTCGCGCACGAGCGCGCCGAAGCGCTCCCGGTGCTGGACGCGGCAGGACGGCTCGCCGGAGTCGTCAGCGCGATCGAGGTTGAGGAGCGGGCCATCGCGGAACCCTCGGAGGAGGCGACGGCCGCCGAGCTGGCCCATGCGACGTCGGAGCTCGGCACGGACGACACCCTTGAACAGGCGATCCGCGCGCTGGCGCGCAGCGACGAGCCGGGCCTGCCGGTGGTCTCGGCCGGCACGCAGGAGGTCGTCGGCTGGTTGACGCACCGCGACGTCCTGCGGGCCTACCACCGCGGCCGCGAGCGCATCGCGGCGCCCATGGATCCGCCGACTCGGCAACCGGCACGGCTGGCGCGGACGGGACCGATCAACGGATCGGTCAGCGCTGAGACCGTCTCGGACCCGCGGCGGGAGACCCGGGTAGGCACGGGGCCAGACCAGACCGTGACCTTAGAAGGAGACGCATGATGCTGGGCATCGACTCATCGGCCGTTGACGCCATCACGACGCTCGTGGAATCGAGCGGCCTACCCGACAGCGGCGGCGTGCGGCTGGCGCCGGCCGCGGACGCGCTGCCGGCGGGCATCCACATCCAGCTCTCCGACGGCCCCGGGCTCGGCGACCAGGTCGTCCAATCGGGAAGCGCTCACGTCTTCGTCGACCCTGAGCTCGCCGACGAGCTCGACGATCGCACGCTCGAGGCAAGGGCGACCGAGAACCGGGTGACCTTCGCCCTCACCGGACCAGGCGAGCGCTAGCGCGGCCGCCGTTCGGCCCACCGCGGTCCGCGTGGTCGGTCGCGTGGCAACCCTCACACAGCGAGGTACAGTGCCCTGCCAGCAGCGTGCCGCGCGCTGCGAGTCCGGCCAGCTCGCCGTGCCAGCCGCTCCCTGTCACGTCCTCTCGCTCGATCCGGCTTTGGCAGGAGGCCTCCAGGGCGCGCGCCTCGCGCGCGCGACACAGGAGTGCATCGCCCTAGACGCGGTCGTAGATGTCGGCCCATGGGAGCCCGAGCGCGCCGAGGGTGCGGCGGTGCGTGGCGGGATCGGCCTGCTCCTGCTCGAGGGACTCGTGGCGCGCCGCGTCGGCGGCGATGGACGCTACGGTCTCGAGCTGCTCGGCCCCGGCGATCTGCTGCGCCCGTGGCGTCATGACGGCGAGGACATGACGTTGGCGTTCCAGAGCGGCTTCAGGGTGCTGGAACGCATGCGGGTCGCGCTGCTGGATGTCCACTTCGCGGCTCGCGTCGGACCGTATCCCGAGGTCATCGGTGCGCTCGTCGGGCGCGCGATGGAGCGCTCGCGCACCCTGGCCGTGTCGATGGCGATCGCCCACTACCCCCGAATTGACCAGCGGCTATTGCTGTTGTTCTGGCACCTTGCCGACCGCTGGGGTCGCGTGACACCCGCCGGGATCCGCATCCCGCTGCGACTGACCCACTCGACGCTCGCTGACCTCGTCGCCTCGCGCCGGCCGTCCGTTACCACGGCGCTGAGCCTGCTCGAGCGTGAGGGGGTGTTGAGCCGCCACGACCGCGTGATCGTGCTGCACGGCGATCCGCCCGAGGCGCTCTACGAGGCGGTGGAGCGCCGGCGCTCCGCCGGCGCGTAGAAGCCGGCGCCGAGCCTGCGAACGAGGCCGCGATCGACGGCGATCGCGAGCGCGAGACCGAGCGCACCGTCGCGCCAGGACTCGTCGTGGACGATCTCCTTCAAGGTGCCTTCCGGAAGGGCACCATAGGAGCGCAGCGCCCGGACGACCATGCGGACTTCGGCGTCGAGATGGGTCCGAGCGGTTCGAGGCGTTTCGGAGACCGGCACGATCACGGAATACCGCGACGGCGCCGTAGCGCAGCGACAACCGTCCGCGTTCGGCCGGCGACGGTCCGCGCCGCGCCCGGCCGTCAGAACACGGACCGTTTCGGCGGCGCGGAGCGCGAGCGACTCGCCTACCGTGGGTCGCGATGAGCAACAGCCGGCTCCTGGTGGCCGTGCTCGCCGCGACGGCGGCCGTGCTCCTGGCGGCGAGCATCGCCTCGTCGCTGATCGGGGCGTCCGGGCGATCCACGCCGACGGCGGCGGGACACGCTCGGGTCCACCTCGCCGTCGGCTCGTTGGTCGACCGGACCGTGCCCGACGTGACGCTGCGCGACGAGCGCGGCCGCCACGTCTCGCTGGGCGGCTATCGCGGCCGCTACGTGGTGCTGTCACCGTCGATGACGTTGTGCCACGAGGTCTGCCCGATGACCACCGCGGTGCTCAAGCAGATCCGCTCCACGATCCAGCGCGACGGCCTCGGCGATCAGGTCGCGGTGGCCGAGGCGACCGTGGACCCCTGGCGCGACACGCCCGCGCGACTGCGGGCCTACCGGCGAATGACCGGCGCGCACTTCGACACTCTCACCGGCACGCCCGCGCAGATCGCGCGCCTGTGGAAGTTCTTCGGCATCTACTTCAAGCGCGTCCCCCAGGCCGATCCACCCGATCGCGACTGGCTGACCCGCCGGCCCGAGCGCTTCGACGTCGAGCACACCGACGCGCTGCTGATCATCGACCCGCACGGCCATTGGCGCGTTGCGTCGGTGGGCATGCCGTCCACGGCGGGCACCCTCGCCGTCGCATTGCGCAAGCTCCTGAACGACCGGGGGCGGCACAACCTCCGCCACCCAGACCAGCCGTGGACGGCCAAGCAGGCGGTCGCTGACGTTCTCGCGCTGCGCCAGCGCGACGGCGCGGCCGGCGGTTCTCGCGCAACCACGAAAGCCCCGCCCTCCGCGGACGCCGCGCGGGCGGCGCTGCGCGGCTCGCCGCGACCGCTCGCCGCGCTTCATGCGCAATCCGGGCAGCTGCTCGAGGCGGGACAGGGCGCCTTACGCGCCCGGCTCAACGCGCTACGCGGCCGCCCCGTCGTCGTCAACGCCTGGGCGTCGTGGTGCGGGCCGTGCCGGATCGAGTTCCCCTTGCTGCAACGCGCATCCGCTCGCTTCGGCCGGCGGGTCGCGTTCGTCGGCGTCGACGTCAGCGACAACGCCGCGCAGGCCCGCAGCTTCCTCGCGCGTCATCCGGTGAGCTATCCGAGCTACGCCGACCCGACCGGCAAGCTCGCCGACCGCCTCGGCTCGGCCCAGGGGCTCCCGACGACCGTGTACTTCGGAGCCGACGGCCACGTCCTCCACAGGCACGTGGGCTACTACAGCGCGGGGACGGAGCTCGACGCCGACATCGAGCGCTACGCGGCAGGGCGCTGACCCAGGTCGTCCTCAGCCCTTCGGCCTGTGCCGGGCACCGCGAGCGCTGGGCCGGAGAGCCCGAGCAAGGTCCGGGTCAGTCGCGGCCGCACTCGACCTTCACCCCGACGAATTCCACCGAAACCGGCTCGAGGAACCGCCGGCCGTTGACGTCGTCGTGTCTCGAGAACCGCGGTGGCTCGACGCGGACGCAGAGGACGTACTCGCCATCACACGGCACGACCCAGTTGCGGCCGTAGTGGTAGAGCATCGGGTGCCAGAGCATCGGCTGCTCGTGGGTGCCGAGCTCCTCGCCGTCCGGCGCGATCAGCGTCGCGAGGACGCGGACGCCGGGAACGAACCGGCCGTCAGCCGCGTCGCGTACGGTGATCTCGAGATGGAGGTTCTCCTCCTGCGGCTCGCGCCACTGCAAACCACCGTCGCGCCACTCGTACATACCCTCGGCTTCCTCGACCGCGTACCCGATGAGGTAATCGCCGGCCTGTTGCTCGCCGCCGTCGTTGGCGATCATGCTCGTCATGAGCGCGACGGCGCGGCCGTACGCTTCGCCTTGTGCCCACGCGGCATCGAGCTGAGCGGGCGACGCCTCATCCGTGTTCGGATTCATCGGTGGGCGGCCGCGTTCGGCGTTCATGAACTTTTCTTCAAACGGGCCATCGTCCGAGCGAGCCACGGCGCGGTACGCGACCCGGTAGCCGCCGAGCGCCATCGCGCTCACCTCCTATCGCCGGAACTGAGCCGCACCTGAAGCGGCGAACGCGCTGATGGCATGATCGGACCCTGCCCCAGGACGGCCCGCCATGGGTGACAACCGGTCAGCCCGCGGACCGGCGACCTGGGCGCCAACGCGCAAGGCTCGCGCGGTCCTCGAAGCGGGTACGGCGCTCTACTGCGGGCCGGTCGCCGCGTACTTCTGCTTCCGTCGCGGACGCCAGCTGTCGCAGCGATGGGCCTCGGAGCACGGCGTCGATCGGTACGTGGCCCCGGGGGGGACCGATTCGCTCCGATGCGCGACCTCGCGGTGTGGGTCGAATGGGCTCTCGACCACGCGCCGTGGAGCCGAAGCACCGGCTCACTCGGTCGAAGCCGACGCCGTATCCAATCAGGCCTTACCGCCCTCGCCGGGCCGCACGATTCCCGACTCGTAGGCGAGCACCACGGCCTGGGCGCGGTCGTGGAGGTCGAGCTTGGAGAAGATCCGCGCGACGTGGGTCTTTATGGTCGCCTCGCTGACCACGAGCCCATCGGCGATCTGGGCGTTGGTCAGGCCGCGCGCGACCATCGCGTACACCTCGCGCTCGCGGTCGGTGAGCGCCTCGTAGCCCGGTGGCGGCTTCGCTCCCGGGTCGGGCATGATGGCGAAGCGCTCGCGTGACCGCGGGGGCCAGCAGCGCGTCCCCCGAGGCCACCGCGGTCACGGCGGCGGAGAGTTGCTCCGCCGGCAGGTCCTTGAGCAGAAAGCCGCTCGCCCCGACCCGCAGCGCCGCGTAGACGTACTCGTCAAGGTCGAAGGTGGTGAGGACCAGCACCCGAGTCTCGAGCCGCGGGGGCCCCTCCAAGAGGCGCCGGGTGGCCTCGATCCCGTCGAGCCGCGGCATGCGAACGTCCATCAGCACGACGTCGGGGCGGGCGCGCCGCGCGGCCTTGACCGCCTCGATCCCATCGGCGACCTCGGCCACGACCTCGACGTCGCTCTGCTCCAGGATCAGCCGAAGGCCGGTGCGGATCATCTCCTGGTCGTCGGCGATCAGCACACGGATGCTCACCGCGGTCTCTCCTCGACCGGCAGCCTCGCGCAGACGCGGAAACCACCATCTGCACGACCCGCCTCGAGCAGGTGAACGTCGAGAGCGGATAGGCGGCCGTGCACGAGCGGCGGGTACCGCGTATACAACTAGGAACCCGTACAGTTCACGCCATGGCGCTGCCGTCCCCGCTACCGGATCAGCTGGTCGAGCTGATCGCCCAGCGCTTCCGGATCATGGGTGAGCCGATGCGCATCAAGATCCTCGACCACCTGCGCGAGGGGCCGGCGACGGTCACCGAGCTGCGCGCGGCCCTGGGTATCTCGCAGCAGAACGCCTCCAAGCACCTTGGCGTCCTTCATAACGCCGGCATCGTGAGCCGGACGAAGGAGGGAACCTCGGTGCGCTACGCGATTGCCGACGAGTCGGTCTTCGCGCTGTGCGAGCAGGTCTGCGGCGGATTGCGCTCCCAGCTGGCCGAGTTCCAGCAGATACTCGACGCGGCCTGAGCCACAGGCCGGCTTGTCACCGCCGCGCTGCGGGTTGTCCCGCGCAGCCATCGAGCTTTCCACGGATGCGACATCAAGGCGATGTCCAGCATGCTCAGCGACTGGGACACGCTCGCCATGTCGATGAACAAGAGCACGCCGATCGAGCGGCTGCCGCGCCGCGACGATGCGTTCATGATCCCGCGCCCCGTCGAGGGCGCGCCGGGGCAGGTCATCGTCGATGCGACCTGGGGCAGGATCACGCCGATGCAGCTGGCCCCCGGGGTCCGCACGGTCGGCGAGTTGGAGGTCCTCGCCCACATCGAGGCGGGGCTGCCGCTGATCGACACACGGCTGCCGACGTACGTCGCCCACGGAACGCTCCCGTCGGCTCGGGCCATCCCCCACGTGGAGATCGCGGAACGCCTCGGCGAGATCGACCCGCAGACCAACACGATCCTCTTCTGCAACGGGCCGCAGTGCGCGGCCACCCCGGACGCCATCCGCAGGCTTCTCGACGCCGGCCAGCCGGCCGAGCGGCTGCTCTACTACCGCGGCGGCATCCACGACTGGGTCACGCTCGGGCTTCCGCTCGAGTCGAGACGCTGAACTCCGAGTGGGGTCAGCACGCGGCCCGGGCCGGGAGATCGTCTGGCGTGTCCGCGAGGTCGATGAACTCGGAGGCGAACGCAAAGAACCGCTGGACGTCCCGGGAGTTCGACGCGATCCCGAGCGAGGCGCGCACCGCCCCGCCGGTTGGCAAGCCGATGACGTCCATGTAGTCGTCGAGCGTCATGCCGTCGCCGAACTCCCCGCCTAGCAAGGTCTCACGCGAGATCGTGAACGCGACCTCGCCGGCGCCCGGGTTGCAGAAGCAGCCGGTGCGCAATGAGACGTTGTGGCGGGCGGCGATGCGGTCGACGTAGCGCTCGTCGACCACGCGACCGTCGGGATGCAGGAAGTTGAAGGCGATCGTCGCGCCCCGCTGCTCGGAGGACCGCGGGCCGTAGATCGTCGTGGCCGGCGAGCCGTCGGAGTGGCGCAGCGAGGACAGCCCGTCCAGCAGCTCGGTGCCGAGCGCGGCGACGCGCACGTGAATGGCGTCCATGCCGATGCGGTCCAGATACCGCAGGCCGATCTCCACCGCCGGGATGTTGAGGTAGTTGACCGTGCCGTCCTCGAAGTGCGCCGCGCCGGACGCGTCCTGGTGGTACTGGCGCCCGACGAACGCGGCGACGATGGTCCCACCCGAGAACCACGGACGTTCGAGCTTTGCGAGCGCCTCGCGCCGTCCGATGAGGCATCCGACGCCAGTTGGCCAGCCGAACATCTTGTAGAACGACAGCGCGGCGAAGTCAGGATGCCAGCGGCTCAGGTCGAGCCGATTGGAAGGAACGAAGGCGGCGGCGTCGAGCAGGACGTCCCAGCCGTGCGATTGCGCCTCGGCGATCCACTCCAGCGGATGCTGCACGCCGGAGAAGTTGGACTGCGCGGGGAACGCGAACAGGTTGTGGTGGTCGCCCGAGGTCTCGCTCAGATAGCGCGGGAAGAGGTTCTCGTCGACGCGCAGGTCGGGCGCGACGCTCGGGATGTAGGTCGTCTCCGCGCCGCGCGAGCGCGCGAACTCGCGGATGCCGTTGACCGAGTTGTGGTTGTCGAACGTCAGCAGGAAGCGATCGCCCGGATGGAACGGGTACGCCTCGCCCACCAAGCGCAGCGCACCGGTGGCGTTGGGCGTGAAGATGGCGACGTACTCGTCCGGCGACGCGCTGAAGAACGCGAGCACCGCCTCCCGGGCACGCTCGACGAGCTCGGTGCTGGCCGCCGACGTCGGGTTGATCGAGTGCGGATTGCCCAGCACCGCGGTCTTCAGCAGCCGCGCGTGCTCGCGCAGCTGCGACGTGGCGAAGAGCCCGCCGCCGGTGTAGTCCAGGTACACGTGGCCACCCTCGTCCAGGCGTCCGTACTCCGTGCGGCGAAGCTCCTCGAACGGGGCTGCCTGGGCGTCGATCGTCGGCTGCGGCATGGTCATGTGGTCGCCTCCATGTCCGGGAGGGGCAGGCCGGGCGTCCTGGCCACCGCGGCGGCCACGAAGATCAGGTGGATGCCCGGGGCGCGCGGGCCGCGCCCCGGCGGGTCGGTCGCCAGGTACGCGGCATGGCGGTCGATGAGCGTAGCGACGGACGCGGCGACCGCGGCGTCCGGGTGGCCGGCGGGCAGCTCGCAGGCGAGCCGAGCGAGCTGCAGGTATTCGTCGGCCGGATGGCCCGCGGTCAGGCGGCCCGCAGCGGCGACGAGCAGCGTGTGAATCCGCTCCAGCAGCGGTCCGGGCGAGGGGACGCCGGTCGCCGGCGCCGGCCCGAGGTCCTCCGGCTCCACGCCGGCTAGCAGCCGCTCGAGCTGCCCGCCGGCCACGCCGCCGATCTGCCGGTCGGTGAGTCCGGCGGCAAGTCCGGCGCGGAGGACGAGCGCGGCGGCGGCAACGGTCCGCCCATAAGGCATGTCGGACGCAAACACGATCTGCCCCGGCGGGATCAACGCGAACAGCGCCAGCTGGTCGGCCATGTTCCACCAGGCCGTGTCGAAGAGGAGGTTGCGCTGGCCCGCGGCCGCTCGCCACATCCACGCCAGGTCGGCGATCGCGGCGTGGGCGAGGATGATCGGCGTCTGCGGATACGCGGACGCGAGCTCGAGCGCGTCACGCCCAAGCGAGGGGATCCCGCGACCGGCGTGGATGATCACCGGCAGTCGTCGCTCATTGGCGAGGGCGAAGACCTCGCGGACCACTGGAGAACCGAGCCCGAACCGCTCGGCACGCGGATGCAGCTTGATGCCGCGCGCTCCGAGCGCCACTGCGCGCTCTGCCTCCGCCAGCCCACCATTGCGCGGATCGACGCGACAGAACGGGACGAGCCGGCCGTCCGAAGCCACCGCGGCGGCGAGCATCCGGTCGTTCGCGGCCCGGTAGGACTCCGGCTCGGCGAGCGGGAACACGACGGCGCGGGCGTCGACGACGGCGAGCGCGGCAGCGAGCTGCTCGGCGTCGAAGCACGAGCCGTCCGGATCGGCGCACCCGAGATGGGTATGCGCGTCGAAGATCCGCAGGTCCTCCAGCCGCTTTCGCAGTGATGAGAACCACGGCTTGACGAGCGCGTCGGCCGCCGGGGGAGCTTCGGCGAGCATGGCTAGCCCACCGGCACCCGCCGGCTGATCTCGACGGTGGTCTCGACGGGCAGGTCGAGCGAGACCGACACGAGGCACGTCTCCTCGGCCTTCGCGATAACGGCCTGCAGGGCGTCCGCGTGGTCGCCGTCGGTCTCGGCGGCGACCGTCTGCTCGATCCGCGTGAAGCCGAAGCGGCCGTCGGGCCGGCGCCCGGCCACGCCCTCGGCACGGACCGACAGCTCGAGCAACGGCAGCTCCTCACGCTCGGCGAGCGCGGCGATCGTGACGGCCAGGCACGACCCGGCCGCCGCCACGAAGGCATCCTCCGGGCTCCACAGGTCGGGATCGGTGCCCTTGAACTCCGGCGGCGTGGCGATACGAAGCGGCGCCTTGCCGTCGATGTGGGCGGTCGTGCGGCGCCCGCCGTCCCACGCGATGCGGACGGGGAAGCGGAATCCTCGGTGGCGGATCTGGGCGGCCATAGCTTGCCTCTCTTACGTCATGGTGTGTTCGTTGAACGGGCCCGCGGGCGCCTCGCCGAGCCCGTCCGCCAGGGCGGCGAACTCGCGGAGCTGGTGCTCGACCGACCCGCACATCTGCTCGCACAGCGCGACGATCCCCGGGTCATCGATGCGGTAGTGGACGTGGGTGCCGTCCTTGCGGCGCGTCAGGACGGAGGCGTCGGTCAACAGCAGCAGATGCTTGGAGACATTCTGCTGCGACGTCTCGAGCTCATCAGCGAGCTGCTGGACGGTCGCCTCGCCCTCCCGCAACCGGTCGAGCAGCCGCAGCCGCATCGGCTCGGCCAGCAGGTGGAACCGGCGAGCGACGAGCGAGAGGAGCTGCTCAGGGATGGCATGCGGGAGGGGCAACGCCCATAACCTACATCTTCACAATTGAACAGTTGTACAGTAGTAACTACGGAAGAGCGGCCGTGATCCTCGGCAACCGCCAGCAACGGCCGGTCCCGCGTCTGGAACGCGATCTCCACACCGCCTCCACACAACCAGCACGGCGATGACACCGAGCAGGCGGACGATGACCGTGTCTCATCCGTCAACAGCAAGGAGGCACAGAATGCTTCGCCGCAGCGCCAAGACCATTCTCGCGACCGCCGGCATCGTCGGCGTCCTCGGTGCGGGCGTCGCAGTCGCGGCCGACCCGCCGACATGCCCCTACGGCAACACGCCGCAGGTGACCCAGACGCAGACCACCGCGCAGCACCAGCTGCGCAAGCGCGACGGGACTGGGCCGCGGCACGCGCAGCGCGTCCAGCAGCGCGACCGCTCGGGCCAGGCCACCCGTCACCAGGGCCGCCGTGACGGCTCGGGGTACCAGGGCACCGGCAACCCGAGCTGCCCGTACCGCGGCTGACCACTTCGCAGCCGTCGAGGCGGCCGCCGCCGGCGGGCGCCTCGTCGGCGGGGCCGCCGTAGGATCGAACGATGTCGGCGCTGGTGCTGATCGTCGAGGATGAGCAGAAGATCCGCGAGCTCGTCCGCCGCTACCTCGAACGCGAGGGGCTGCGCGTGCTCACGACCGGCTCCGGCGCCGAGGCCATCAGCATGGCCGATGATGCGCGGCCGGATCTGGTCGTCGTCGATCTGGGACTGCCCGACGTCCCCGGTGAGGAGGTCGCCCGGGAGCTGAGAACTACGTCGAACGTGCCGATCGTGATGCTCACCGCGCGGGCGGACGAACGCGACCGGATCGCCGGACTCGAGCTCGGCGCCGACGACTACGTCACCAAGCCGTTCAGCCCGCGCGAGCTCGTGCTCCGAGTGCAGGCCGTCCTGCGGCGAGGAGCCCGGGCCGGGTCGGCGACCGCCGACCCGATGTCGTTCGGCGGCGGGACGCTGCGGATCGACGAGGACCGCCACGAGGTAGTCGTTCGTGGAGCGCCGATCGAGCTCACGCCGACCGAATGGGGACTGCTTCGCACGCTGGCCCGCACGGCCGGCAGGGTGTTCTCCCGCTACGAGCTGATCAACGAGGTCCGTGGCTATGAGTTCGAGGGGTACGAGCGCACGATCGACTCGCACGTCAAGAACCTGCGCCGCAAGATCGAGGCTGATCCCCACGACCCCAAGGTCATCCTCACCGTGCTCGGCGCGGGCTACCGACTCGGCCTGGCCCCCGATGGCTGACCGCCCCGCCCGCGGCTCTCTCCAGACGCGACTGGCATTGGCGTTCTGCGCGGTGGCCGTGGTCTCCGTCGCGGTCCTCGCCGTCGTCGTCGCCATCGAGAGTCGTAGCGAGACGCAACGGGTCAGCGACGCCGACCGACGTGGGACGGCAGGCGAGGTCGCCGTCGCGCTCGCGCGGGCCTACCGCGAACACGACTCGTGGGCAGGGGCGCGCGTCGACGACGCCGCGGCGATCGCCGCCCGGGAGGACGCCGTCCTGATCGTCCGGGATGCCGGCGGCGACGTCGTGGTCGGTCCGGCAGGGGGCGCCGGCCGCGGCCAGGGTGCGGGGCGCCACGCCAGCATCCTCAACGTGCCGGTCGAGGACACGGGGCGACGCGTCGGCACCGCCGAGCTGCGGTTCCGCGGTGGGCTTGCGCGCGACGAGCAGCGCCTGCGCGACGCCCTGCGCGATGCCGTGCTCGCCGGCTCGGCGGTCTCCGTTGTTGTGGCACTGCTCATCGCGGCAGCAGTCTCCGCCCGGATCGTCCGTCCACTGCGTCGCCTCACGACCACCGCGCGCCGGCTGCGCGCCGGCGACCTCGGCGCACGCGCACAGCAGTCCGGCGTGCCGGGTGAGCTGGGCGAGCTGGCGCGCGCCTTCGACGCGATGGCCGAGGCACAAGAGCGGGAGGCCCGCGCCCGCACGCAGATCGTCGCCGACCTGTCGCACGAGGTGCGGACGCCGATGACCATCCTTCGCGGGAACCTCGAAGAGCTGATCGATGGCATCGAGGAACCGACGCCCGAGCGACTCGCCTCGCTGCACGAGGAGGTCTTGCGTCTCGACGGCCTCGTCGAGCAACTGGACACCCTCGGACGCGCGGGCGCAGCGGTGCGCGAGCCAGACCGCGAGCCCGTCGACCTCGCCGAGCTGACCGCCGCTGCGCTCGAGGCGCTCACGCCACAGCTCGCGGCAAAGCGCCTCGCCGTCCGCCGGGACCTCACGCCGATCGTCGCTCGCGGCGACCGCGTCAAGCTCGGCCAGGTGGTGGCAAACCTGCTGTCGAACGCCCTGAAGTTCGCGCCCGAACGCGGCAGCATCGAGGTGACGGTCGCTCCTCTCGCATCCGACGAGGTGGCGCTGGTCGTGGCCGATGACGGGCCCGGCATGCCTCCCGAGGAGCGCGACCGTGCGTTCAACCGCTTCTGGCGTGGCAGCGCTGCGACCGGGGTGGCCGGCCGGGGGATCGGCCTCGCGGTCGTGGATGAGATCGTGCACGCCCACGGCGGCACCGTGACGATCGACGAGGGACCCCGAGGCGGTGCCCGGTTCACCGTGACGCTGCCGCGCGGGTGACGGCTCACACGGCGGCGACGTTCGTGCGCAACTCGATGCAGTAGGCCCCGGGCAACGCTCGTCCGAAGCAACCCGCAGTTCCTCGAGGAGCTCGGGCGACGCGTCGGCCTCGACCTCCAAGTACCAGTCGATGCCCTCTACGAGCCTCCGGGTGGGCCGCCCAGGAACGCCGCCGAGACGAGCAGGTAGCCGGCGACCAGGACGAGGAGCAGTGCGAAGCCCTGGCCGAGCTGTTGTTGCGGGAGGCGGCCCGCGACGCGGACTCCGGCGAGCGCGCCGGCGATGCAGGCCGCGGTCATTGCCAGTGTCACCGAGACGTCGAGCCCATGGCCCGCGCCGAGGTGCGCGACGAGCGCGATCACCGACGTCCCGGTAACGACCGCGAGCGATGTTCCCACCGCCAATCGCATGGACAGCGCCAGCGCGATGGCGAGCGTCGGCACGATGAGGAAGCCGCCGCCCACCCCGAAGAAGCCGGTCATGGTGCCGATCAGCATCCCGGCCGCGAGGTCGCGAGCCACACGCAGTGGCGGACATGTCGACCCGTCGTCCGCGGCGGCCGCGCCGAGATCGCCTGTGGCCCTGCGCCAGGTCGCTGCCGCGGCACCGAGCATGACGACCGCGAACGACGCGACGAGCGCCGTGCCGCTGACCGCGTCGCCGAGCCACGTGCCGATGATGACGCCGGGCAGCGCAGCGCTGGTGAACGCCGCAGCATGGCGCCAGCAGACGCGTCCTTCGCGCGCATGGCCGAGCCCGCCGGCCAGCGCCCCCGTCGTGACGACGACGAGCGAAGCGGTGGTCGCCTGGTGCACCGACAGGCCGAGGACGTAGACGAGGACGGGGACGGCGAGCACCGATCCGCCGCCCCCGAGGGTGCCGAGGCTCAGGCCGATGGCCAGCCCGAACGGGATGGCGGCCATCGCCACGGAGTCACCGCCCGACGCGCGGTGCAGTTAGGCCTTCGCCGGGCACCTGATCAGGCGTGGCCGAAGCGGACGTCCGGCAGGATCTTGTCGAGCGGCTTGGGCAGCCACCAGGCCCAGCGGCCGAGCAGGCGCAGCAGCACCGGCACCAGCAGGAGGCGCACCAGGGCGGCGTCCAGCAGGACCGCGATGCCGAGGATGACGCCCATCTCCTTGGGCGGCAGCGGACCGGAGACCGCGAAGGTGAAGAACACCGCCACCATGACCGCCGCCGCGGCGAAGATCACGCGCCCGCTGTGGGCGACGCCGCCGACCATGGCCTCGTGCGGCTCACCGCTGCGATCCCAGTGCTCCTTGGCGCTCGAGAGCAGGAACACCGTGTAGTCCATTGAGATCGCGAAGATCATCGCGAAGAAGAACACCGGTCCCCACGCGTCGAGGAAGCCCTGCGACTCGAAGCCGAGCAGGCCGCTGCCGTGGCCCTCCTGGAAGATCAGCCGCGCGACGCCGAAGGCCGCGCCGGTCGCCAGCAGATTGGTGAGCACGCCCGCGGCGGCGATGATCGGCGCCTGCAGCGCGACGAGCAGCAGCACGAACCCGAGCCCCAGTACCACGCCGATGACCAGCGGCGTCTTGTCTGACAACGTCGTCTCGAGGTCGTGGTTCTCGGCCACGGAGCCACCCACCAGCGCGCCGGCGGGCAGCGCGGTACGCAGCCGGTCGACGGTCGCGCCGACCGCCTTCGATGACGGGTCCGCATTCGGGATTGCCTGCACCATGGCGGTGCCGTTGGCGCCAGGCGCGGGTGGCATCACCTGGGCGACGCCCGGATCGGCCTTGGCGACCGCGACGACCTTCGCGGCATCGGGCTGGGTCGTGGTGATCTGCAGCGCGCCGGGAGCGCCCTCGCCGAACGCGGCCTGGACCTGGTTGTAACCCACACGCGAACTGTCGGAGGTCGGCACGACCTTGATCGACGGCATGCCGGTCTTCAGGCCGAACACGGGCAACGCCAGCGCGACGAGCAGCGCGGCGGCGACCGAGCCGAACGCGTACGGGTGCTTCCACAGGCGCTCGCCCCAGGCAGCGAACCTCGGGGACCGGTGCTCGCCGGAGTGCACCCACGGTAGCGCCAGCTTGTCGACACGCGGCCCGAGCTTGCCGAGCACTGCCGGCAGCAGCGTCAGCGTCGCCGCCAGGATGAAGACGACCGAGACCATGATCCCCAGCGCCATCGAGCGGAACGCCGGCGAGGGCACGAGCATCACCGCCGACAGCGAGATCAATACGGTCACGCCGCTGAACAGGACGGCCTTGCCCGCGGTGTCCATTGTCTCGGCGACTGCGTGCTCGACAGCCTCCTTGGAGCCAAAGAGCGCGCCGCGGAAGCGGTGGACGATGAACAAGGCGTAGTCGATGCCGAGTGCCAGCGCGAACATCAGCGCGAAGTTCATGGCCCAGATCGAGATGTCCAGGACCTTGGTCCCCAGGTAGAGCGACCCTGCGGACGCCACGAGCCCGAGGATCGTGAGCATCAGCGGCAGGCCGGCGGCCACCAGCGAGCCGAAGGCCAGGACGAGGATCACGAGGGTGACCGGCCAGCTGAACAGCTCGGACTTCATCATGGCCGTGCGATTTGCCTCGTTGAAGTCCGACCACATGCCCGACGCGCCGGTCAGCGAGACCTGTACGCCGTCGCCCTGCAGACGATGCAGCTGCGTCTTGAGGTCATCGGCGGCACGAACCATCGCGTTGGAGTCCGCCGCGGCGCCGGCCTGGACGATCGCGGTGTGACCGTCACGGGAGATCGACGATCCCGGCCGGGGCGGCACAACGGTCTTCACGCGCGTGTCCGACGTCAGGACGTGCTGCGTGTCAGCGATCGCCTTCTGGAAGGCCGCATCGCTCACGGTCTTGTCGCCGGAGTGCAGGACGACCATCAGGGCGCTGGACGACAGGCCCTGGAAGTTCTTGTCGATGACCTTGCGCGCAGCGACCGACTCCGAGCCGGTCGACTCCCAGCCGGCGCCCGACAGCGCGTGCTCGACCTTGGGGGCGAAGACGCCCAGGCCGACCGCAACGATCGCCCAGGCGATCGCCACCACCCTGAAATGGGTGGCCGTCCACCCGCCGAGACTGCCGATCGGTCCGTACTTGGTCATCGGGACACCAGCTCCTTGCCTGAGTAGAGGGACGAACGCAGGCCGAACAGGCGGCCGAGGATCAGCGACGCGGGGCAGGCGCCAAGCGTCACGTAGAGCCACTGGTTGACGCCGACGAAGGCCGTCAGCAGCAGGAACCAGGGCGAGACGACGGCGGCCACCAACGCCGACACCAGCGTCACCGTGCCGGCCATCGCGAAGAGGACGCGCTCCAGCGGCCAGCCGGTCTCACGCATGCACGAACGGGTGGGGAAGCTCATGCGGCCATCCCGCCCTGGAGGATCGCGTCGAGCTCGGCGACCTGACGACGGAGACCGCCGCAGACCTGGTCGCACAACTCGAAGACGCCGGTGTCGGCGATCGAGTACACGGAGGCCGTGCCGCGCTTGGCGCGCGCCACCACCCCGGCCTGCAGGAGCACGCCGAGGTGCTTGGAGACGTTCTGCTGAGAGGCCCCAACCGCTTCCTGGAGCTCGTGAACCGTGGCCTCGCCATCGCGCAGGCGGTCGAGCAGCCTGATGCGCATCGGCTCGGCGAGCACGCGAAAGCGACCGGCGACGAGGTCCACGAGCGGCTCCGGAAGCGGGTGAGCCACCACGGGCTTCTGAGTCATGGCCCCACAATAGCACAACTACATCGTTGTGTGCTTGATAAGTTGGCAGACCACGCTACTGTCCCCCTATACAACCGTGGAGTTGTTCATATGTCCCACCCCGGTACTGCCCCAACGTCCCCCCGTCCCACGCCCGACCTGCTGCTCTCGTTCAGCACGGCCGTGGGCATCGTCCTCGGCACGATCGTCCTGCTCGCCGCCACGCAGACCGTGGTGGCGCTGATCGTGGCGGTGGCAGCGCTCATCGCGCTCCTCGCCGCCGTCGCTGTGCTCATCGGCCGCGTCCTGGCCGACGAGAGCGATGACGTGGAATCGCCCGCCGACCACGTGCCGACCGAGCACGCCGGCTAGCACCACCAAAGGGAGTTTGCCTCCCATGTCATCCCTCCCTTCGACCTCCCAGCGCGTCGTCATCGTCGGCTCGAGCTTCGCCGGACTCACCGCCGCGCTGGAACTCCGCAAGCAGCTGCACGAGCGCCACGAGATCGTCGTGCTCGACCACGCGCGACCACTTCACGTTCATCCCGTCGCTGATCTGGCTGCCCTTCGGGCTGCGCAAGCCCGAGGACATCACCTTCGAGCTCGCGCCCCTGTACGAGAGCAAGGGCATCACGTTCATCAACACGGCCGCGGCGAAGATCGACAGCGACGCGCACCTCGTCACCACCGAATCGGGCGAGGACCTGCCCGTACGACCGGCTGCTGATCGCGACCGGCCCGCGGCTGGCGTTCGAGAAGATCCCCGGGCTATCGGCTCGACGCAATCGAGCGCTTCGAGCTCGGCACGCGGGACGCGGCGACGCAAGCGGCGTAGGTCGCCGGCGAACGGCGAGCGTCAGCGGGGCCGCGACACGTCGGGGCCGATCTCGCCCACCGAGTTGCCGGCGCGCGCCACCCAGGTGCCGAGGATTTGTTCCACGATTGTTCCACGGCCTGGTTGCGGCACCCCGCCTCCAATGCGCAGGAAAGGCCCGCCTTGCGGGCCTTTCCTTGAGTCGGGGAGACAGGATTTGAACCTGCGACCGCCCGGCCCCCAGCCGGGTGCGCTACCAGACTGCGCCACTCCCCGTGACGTCCAGAGCGGGCGACGGGAATCGAACCCGCCCTAGAAGCTTGGAAGGCTTCTGTGCAGCCACAACACTTCGCCCGCAAGCCGCACCAAGAGTACCTCAGGTCATGACGACGATGCCGGCGATCGGCGTTCCTCGGTTGGCACGGCGCCGGCGTCGTCGATCAGGTGCGGCGGCGGCCACGGGCCCCACCAGTTGTCGGCGCCGCCGTCGAGCGTGACGACCGAGCCGCTGAGCGCGCGACCGAGCGGGCCGGCGAGCAGCACGATCATCCAGCCGAACTCCTGCATCGTCCCCAGACGCTGCAGCGGGACGCTGCGGGCCGCGCCGCGCCAGACGACCTCGGGGTACTTGCGCAGCGACTCGGTGTCGAAGCGCCCGATCGCGGCGGCCACGAGCGCGATGCGCCGGCCCGCCCACTCCGCCGCGAGCTCGCGCGTCAGCGCCTCGACCGCCGCGCGCGCCGCGCCCGTGTGCGCCATCGCCGGCATCCCGTGGTGCGGCGAGACGGTCACGTTGATGACCGTGCCGCCCTCCTCGCCGAAGCCGCCGCCGACCACGGCGCGCGTCATCGAGTACGTGCCTTCGACGTTGAGGCGCTGGACCGCCTGCCAGCCCTTGGCCGCGATCTCCTCGGCGGGCACGAAGTACTGGCCGCCGGCGTTGTTGACGAGCACGTCGACCCGCCCGTGCCGCTCTCGCGCGGTGTCGACCATCCGCGTCGCGTCGGCGGCGTCGCGGACGTCGCCGGCCGCGTACGAGCACCCCTCGCCGATCTCCCGCGCCGCCTCGGCGAGCACCTCCTCGCGCCGCCCGGCGATGACGACCTGCGCGCCCGCCGCGACGAGCTCGACCGCCGCCTGCCTGCCGAGGTTCGTCCCACCGCCCGTGACGAGGACGACGCGCCCGGCGAGCGCGTCGGGCGCGAAGATCGGGGAGGGCGGCGACACGGTCGGGGAGTCTAGGTGCGAGCTACGCCTTCGGACCGATGAAGCTGTCCAGCGTCGCGACGGCCTCCCGCCGGGCCACCGAGATGTGGAAGCGCCCCCACGGCCGCCATGCGACGCCGAGCTGATCACAGACTTCCGTGAACAGCCCTCGGATGTCTGCCGATCGGTTGGAGAACTGGTACCGCGGATAGGCATAGTCGCGACCCTTGACGCGGACCCGGTTGAGGCCGCGCCAGCCGTCGGTATGGATGAGCGCTCGCAGGAACGCCTCAGGCGCGGCCTCCACCATCCTGCGCTGCCAATCGGCGAGCTCGATCTGCCGATGGTGCTTGCGCCCCGGACCATGCTGCGGGAGCAGGCATGGCCAGGCCCTCCAGTACGAGGTGATGACGATGCATGCGCACGTCTTCTCTCGTGCCGCGTGCGGCGGCCGGCCGCCACGCACCGCGAGGATCGCCTCGCGCGCGCTCGCCACGATCCCCGGATACGCCTCGTCGAGGCTGATCCTCAGCACGCACGTGCTGCGGCTCGAGCAGTAGAGGCAGCCATCGCCCAAATACATCCCGAGGAGGTAGGCGTACTCCTCCACCGGCAGCTCGTCAGGGTCGTGCACTGCCTCACCGCACCGGTCGCAGCTCGGGATGCCCGCGAGCGCCCGCGCGGCGCGTTGCGGTATACGGCCGCGTCGCCACAGGCGAACGGTGCCGAGCGGGATTCCCGTCCGGCGGGCGATCGCGCGGTCCGTGTCGCCAGCCTCGACCTGGCGAACGACCTCCGCGATCTCGTCCCCTGATCTCCAGATGCGCTGCACGATCTAGCGAACATATGTTCGTTCCCGGACGGCACCCGATGACCGGCTAAACTCCGGCGCCCCAGGGGGAGTAGCTCAGTTGGTGGCAGCGCCGGTCTCCAAAACCGGAGGTCCTAGGTTCGAGTCCTAGCTCCCCCGCTACGCGGCGCGCTTCGTGACCGCCGCCGCCCGCCGGCGCCCGCCGCGCGACGGCAGCAGATGGCTCCCGCGCAGGCGGCGCAGCTCGCGCGCGACCGACTTGCGGGCCTGCTCGATGACCTGGACCCGGCGGGCGCCGCTCATGAGGTTCAGGCCCATCAGCGCGCAGTCCTCGCGGCCCGGCTGGAGGATCAGGACCTCGGCGCCGTCGGCGCGCAGCTTGCGCGCCTCGTGGCCGAGGCGGCGGCCCGCCGCGGCGCGCATCAGCGCGGCGAAGCGGTCGGCGGGCGAGCCGCCGGACATCGGGGCGACCGAGGACATCGGGTTCAGGCAGACGACGAGGTCCAGGCCGGCACCGCAGAGCAGGTCGAGGTTCGAGGTCGAGCAGATGCCGCCGTCGACGTAGCGGCGGCCGGCGATCGAGACCGGGTGGTAGAAGCCGGGGATCGCGCACGAGGCCGCGACCGCCTCGGCGACGCGTGCCTTCGGGGCGTCGTCGCTGCCGAAGGCGACGCGCTTGCCCGAGTTGTAGTCGGCGGCGACCGCCCAGTAGCCGGGATGGTCGGGCCAGCGCTGCGGGACGAAGTTGTCGACGAGGCCGTGGATGGGCTTCGTCGAGATGAAGCCGCGCGGCAGCCAGCCGGCGAGCACCGTGACGGGCGAGTGGCTGCGCAGGTGCAGCAGCGTGTTGAGGGCCAGCCGCCACGAGCCCGGGCCGATCGGCGGCAGCGCGCGGTGCAGGCGGTACTCGGTGCCGATCAGGCGGTTGGAGAGCTGGTCGGCGCGCGCCTCGGCCTCGGCGAAGCCTTCGAGCGTGCGGCCGGCGGCGTAGGCGCTCATGTACTCCGACGGGATCCCGGACGCGGCGAGCGCGCCGACGACCGATCCGGCCGAGGTCCCCACGATGCGCTCGGCGTCCGCGGCACGCCAGCCGGTCTCCGCCTCGAGCGCCTCCACGGCTCCGATGAGCCAGGATGCGCCGAGGACGCCCCCTGCACCGAGGACCAGACCCACACGCATGGCGGCGAGCGTACCCGCGCCGACGGACTCTCGAAGCACGCATTTGGGCCAGCGCGGGGTGAGAAAACGCCCCCGAACGCAGGGGAAACCCGGTCCTACGCGGAAAGGGAACGCGGAAAGGCCCGGCTAAACGCCACCCGGTGAGAGGACTCCACCGGCGGCTCGCGAACGTGTGGGGATGACCGGAGAGGTCCCGGCGGGCCAGCCCGCGGTCGAGCCGCCGCGGATGCTGCTGGTCTTCGAGCGCGCCGGGACCGTCGACCCGATTCGCCCGATCGAGGTCGCCGCGATCCTCACGGGCGTCGAGGAGATCTTCCTGGTCACGCTCCTGCGCGACGCGCCCCCGCCCGACCACCGCGGGCGCGACTGGGCCTGGGAGTACGACGCGCAGTCCCTGCAGATCCAGCTGACGGGCCTCGAGCTCGCCTCGCCGCTGCGCCTGCTCGTGACGCTTCCCTGGCACGTCTACACGGTGCCGTTCTCCGCCTTCGCCTACGGCCTGGCCCACGTGTTCGGCGCGCCGGCCCGCACGGCCGAGCTCTTCGAGAGCGCGCGCGAGGACTTCTGGAGCACGCGCCTGGCCGGCGAGCAGCCCAAGCCCGAGTGGCTGGAGTGGCAGGGCTGGCTCGAGTACAAGTACGAGCAGGTCCAGATCGTCCCGTTCCGGCTGAGCGAGGTCGACGTCGTGCTGACGCTGCCGCCCGAGCACGACGCGCCCGCAGCCTGATCCTCCGCAGGGTCGGCGCCGCTTGATAGCCGTCTTTGTCGAGCGATGACGCTCGCTCCATAACCGCGGCTACGGCGGCTGATGGCCTCTACGACAACCGTCACACGTCTTCGTAGGGGTGATCCGTATGGAGCCTGCCGTGGTCATTGTTGACGTCGTCGCTGCCGAGCCGCGCCCAGAGCGCATCCGGCGCCCGCCTGCGGGCGGTTCAGCACGGGGATGGAACGCCTGCCGGAGGTGTCCGCCGCCCAGCGAATCGGCCGCTTCAGCATCAGCCTTCAGAAGCTGCCCGACACCCCGGCCGCGGGCCGTTTCAGCGCTGGGCTCGAGCACTGGCCGCAGGCCGCTGCGCTGTTGCGGGTCGGCACCTTCGCCGACGGCTGCGAGCAGATCTCCAGGCGCTGAGCCGGCATGGATTCCGTGCAGCTGGCTGCCGTGACCTAAAGCCGGCGTGTTTACCCATTTTCACCACGCCCGCGGCCGGCCTCGATTCGAGGTCCGATCTGATCCTGCGGAACCCCATGGCTTGCGCCGTCCAATGACGGAGCTCAGCCGCTCGCGTCTCCCTGCGGGGGCCCGTAGAGCTCCACGGATATGCCCCGTGAGCGCGGACCACATGGTCCGTACGCCTCTTCGAATCCCTCGGGTGGCTCGAGATCGCTTCAGCGTCCGCATGATGGCGCACACGGGGCGACCGCGGGTCGCGATTGGAATGCTGAGCCTCTCGCTCACCGCGCCGGCGCTATTCGGGGCCCATCCGACGCGCCGTGGATCCGTGAACACTTCCCCTGTTCCAGTACGCGGCGAACGGAAAGCAGCATGCGGTCGTCAACGGTGAGGTCGTCCACGCGTGCGGTGATCGCTAGCACCGGCTGCGACGACTGCGGCATCTCCCAATGGGCATCGAGTTCAGGTCGTCGCGCTCCCGGTGGGATCATCAAGGTCACACACCCGAATCCGCCGGCGTTCTTGTCACAGCGTGGCTCTGTGAGCTGCGACTTTCCTGCGTCCGGCTGCAGCAGCAGTGCCTCGATATCAACGCGCTCGTAGAGGCCGACAGCTAGCGGCGTATCAATGTCCAGGTTGATCTTGCCATCGGATGCAGCGCCGCTACGCGAGCTATACAGGAGTTGGCGCCAGCAGCTCTTAGGAGCCGCCTCGCGCGTCTTGGAGGAGTCGTTCGAGCCGCTGCCGCCCGGAGCCGCAGCGCCTGACGTGTCAACTCGGCTCGGCGCCTGCGGCTTCGGCGTGTCGTCTCGGTGGCACGACGCGGTCGCTTCATGCCCCCGCCGATGGCCGATGTGCGCCTCGGCGAGCCGATCGCGGGCACCGTTCCCGATGATTCGAAGGAGTTCGTGCTCATGAGCAGTGAGGCCCGCGGGCCGTCACCGCGCCTTTTACGTGCATCCCGTCTGATCGGCGTTCGACGTGCGCTTCGATCTGTGGCCAGGTCCTTCGCGATCCTTCCGTCGACCGCTGCGGTCGCCAGTGTCTCGAGGCCTTTCCCCAGCACCACCACTCCGGCCGCGCCGCAGAGGCCGCGAAGGCGCACCGTTGGCGCCAGCGACATGAGGGAGCCATGGCAGACGGCGATGACGATTGCACCGAAGCCCAAGAGCGACCACCAGCGTTCGTTGACGACAGCCCGATCTATGTCTCCTTCGCCAAGCCCGATGACCGCCAACGCGGTTGCGACAAGCGTGAACGCACCAGCGAGGAAGACCGCAACCGTCTTCGGGTCTCCCTCGGCCGGCTTCCCGCCTTTGAACCACCGCTTGATCTTGCGATACCGCGCCCGTACATGTCCCCCGAGTCGTTTAACGAATTGCCAAAGCGGTGTCATTAGTGTGCCCCCAAGGCTGGCGTGTACTGAGGTCCCACCTATCCTCCGCCTCGGTTGCACGGGCAGGAGGCCAGAGACAGCGCGTGCGACTACGACGCCAGCACGATCGCGTACCACGCGAGAATCGACGACGACCCGGACGACCGTCTCTTACGCCTTGCAGAAGGCCCGTGCTGACCGACATCCGGTGCCCGGTTTTGAGTATGAACGTCATCTCGCTTATGCTTCGCCTAACGCATCCGAAACGTAAGCCCGCCCCGCGTCGGCCACGTCGGGCCTAATCACGCGCTCCGCTCCGTAGAAGTTGGCAGTCGCGCCGAGCGGCCGGGTATGCCCGTCAGACGGGCTGCCCGACGGCAGGGTCAGCGCGTTGAGTGGTGGCAACGAAAGGCTTGCGACCACGAGCCTGGCTAGCACTGGCTTCTCCTCCCGGCGCGCACGACAAGCTGACCGTGCGATGAGCGATCGTGCGGCGCGGTCGCTTTCGTGCGTCATCACGCCGGCCGACAGCGGCCCGCGCACCCACAAGGACGCGGAGGAGTATTCGTATGTCGTGCCGCCGTCAGCGAGCGCGAGGACGCGCGAATATCCGCTCCCGATCTCGGCAGACGAGCTCGGGGACATCAAGCGGGTGCTTCGGCCGGGATGTCACGCCCGATCGGCGGCGTCCGTGGCGCGCGTCCGGGATGGTCCCGGACGCAGTCGTGGTGCCGGCCACAGCGAAGTCGCCGCTTTGCGGAAGATGCGGGCGGAGGGACTCGAACCCCCACGGCTTGCGCCACCGGCACCTAAAGCCGGCGTGTCTACCAGTTCCACCACGCCCGCCAGTCGACCGACGTACCGTCGCACGAGGCCCGCGGCGGATTGTATGGTCCGCGCGGCATGGCAGAGGATGGCGTCACCATCGAGCATCCCAATCGCGCGAAGGCGTCGAGCAAGGCGACGAAGGCGATCGTGATCCTGCTGCTCCTCGTCTCCGCGGCCCTCGTCCTCATCGTGACGATCGGCGGCTGGGACGCGCTGCAGGGCGCCAAGGCGCTGCAGGTCGGCTACATCGTCCTCTACCTCGTCATCGCGTTCTACGTCGCCCGCTGGAACCGCGGCGTGCTGCCGGTGGCCGCGGCGCTGGCGATCATCCTGCTGATCTTCGCCGCCGTCTCTGGGCCCGCGTGGTTCGAGCGCGACAAGACGGGCTTCACCGACCCGGCGATGGACTCGAGCCTGCTCGGGCTGATCACGCTGCTCATCGTCCCGGTGCAGGTGCTGCTCATCGCGTTCTCGATGCAGGGCTTCGCGCAGGCCTGGAACGTCGAGGTCGAGCGCCGCCACGAGGCGCCGCCCGACGCGGTGCCGGCGGCCGGTTGACGTACCCTTAGTCGGCCCGGCCCGGGTAGCCCAACTGGCAGAGGCGATCGGCTCAAACCCGATTCAGTGCGGGTTCGAATCCCGCCCCGGGTATCGTCCGCCCCGATTGAGATCATGCGAACGTGCGTTCGGCAGGCGAGCGTGACCGCGTTGATGCGTACCTGTTGGGCGCGTACCTGGGCGACGGGTACATCGTCGAGCTCCGGAGGGGTGTCTACCCGCTCACGATCTACTGCTCGCTGATGCACATCAACGTCGCGTGGTGGATCACGGGCGCGGCTGCGGACGTGATCGGGCGCCGCGTGGCGATGCGACCCGACCCGGTCGAGAACGTGCTGTACGTGCAGTCACACTGGAAGCACTGGCCCTGCGTGTTCTCGCAGCACGGCCCCGGACGCAAGCACACGCGCCGCATCGCGCTCGCGCCGTGGCAGCAACGCATCGTCGATGCGTACCCAGACCAGCTCGTTCGTGGCCTCATCCACTCAGATGGCTGGCGCGGCATCAACCGCATCAAGCACCCGCAACGGACCTACGAGTACATGCGCTACGGGTTCACGAACCGCTCCGACGACATCAGGCAGATCTTCTGCGACGCCGGCGATGCACTCGGCGTCGAGTGGCGGGTCATGAAGGCCGACACGATCTCGATCGCTCGGCGTGACTCCGTTGCGAGGCTCGACTCGTTCGTCGGCCCGAAACGCTAAGCGGTCGCCAACCCCCCCGTCAGCCGCGCCGGCGTGTCGTCGTCGGCCTCCGCGAAGAAGCCGCCGACGACCTCCTCGAGGTGGTCCATCGACTCGGCCGCGTAGAGGATCGGCTGGTACTTCGTGATGTCGTACTCGATCGTGCCCATCTCGGCGAGGTCGATCGGACGGATCTCGGTGTGGCGGAACTCCTCGATCTCGCCGTACGACGAGAGGATGCCGGCGCCGTAGGCCTTGAGCTCGGAGCCCTCGCGCATGACGCCGAACTCGAGCGTGAACCAGAAGACGTCGGCGATGAACTGCAGGGCCTCGTCGGTCTCGACGCGGCGGGCGGCCTCGCCGGCCAGGCGCTTGATCTCGGCGAAGCGCGGGCTGGCGAGCATGTTCCCGTGGCCGATGACCTCGTGGATGATGTCCGGCTCGGGGGTGTAGAGCGGCTCGGACGGGTGGCGCACGTACTGCGTGGAGTGAAAGACGCGGTCGGCCAGCGCGCCGTAGAACTCGCGCAGCGGGACGAGCCCGGGCGCGCAGTGGTACTCGAAGCCGGTCAGCGGACGCAGGCCGTCGGTGACCTCGCTGAGCTGCGGGACGTGGTCCTCGGGCAGGCGCAGGCGCGCCTTGCCCTCGAGGTACTCATGGCACGCGTACTTCTCGTGCTTGTCGTGCAGCTCGCGACAGACGACGCGCCAGATCTCGTGCTCGGCGTCGGTGTAGTCGACGTGCGGGATCGGCTCGCCCGGCGTCCACGCGAGGGCCGCGGCGGCGATCTCGTTGCGGCGGGCCCGGTAGATCGGGTCGTTGAAGCCCGGGTGGTCCTGGCCGAGGTGGACCTCGACCTGGCCGTCCTCGTGCTGCGTGACCGGCGAGTAGAGCTGGGCCTCCTCGAACATTCCTACCTCCTACGGTGGTGCGCTCCGCTACAAGGGCACCACGCCGTCGAGCCGCTGGCAAGTTTGCACGCCTGGACCGGGCAAGACGCCCAGCATCGCCCAGCAGCGAGCGGTAGGTTCTGTGCAATATGTCCAGTCTCATCGACGAGCTCGACGCCCGCCTCATCGCGCTCATGGCCGCCGAGCCGCGCATCGGGCTCATGGAGGTCTCGCGGCGGCTGAACGTCGCGCGCGGGACGGTGCAGGCGCGGCTGACCAAGCTCACCGACCGCGGGATCATCCGCAGCTTCGGGCCCGAGGTCGATCCGGCCCGCATGGGCTATCCGGTGCTCGCCTTCGTCTTCCTGGAGATCACGCAGGGGCGCCTGACCGAGGCCGTCGAGCACCTGGAGTCGGTGCCCGAGGTGCTCGAGGCGCACGCGACGAGCGGGCCGCGCGACCTGCTGTGCCGCGTCGCCGCGCGCGACACCGAGCAGCTGCAGGACATCATCAACCGCCTGCTGGGCACGTCCGCGGTCCGGCGCTCGACGAGCTATATCGTCCTGTCGACCCAGATCGCCCATCGAACCGGACCGCTCGTGCAAGCCGCGAGCCACGCCTGACAGGGAGGCGCCATGCCCCGAAGCACCTTCTCGCCGCGCGATCGCGACCTGCTCAAGGACCGCAACTTCTGCCACGTCGCCGTGCCCCGCGAGGACGGCACGATCCAGGCGGTCGTCGTGTGGTGCGACCTCGACGACGGCGACCGGGTGGTGCTCAACAGCGCCGAGGGCCGCGCGTGGCCGGCGAACCTGCGCCGCGCGGGGCGCGCGACGGTGACCGTCGTCAACCACGAGAACCCGCTGGAGTACGTGACGCTCGTCGGGCGCCTGGTCGAGGACACGCAAGAGGGCGCCGACGACGTCATCAACGCGCTCTCGCACAAGTACGACGGCACCGACTACGACTTCCACCCCGGCCAGCAGCGCGTGACCTTCCGGCTCGAGCCCGAGCGGGTCTCGCACCGCGGCGCCTAACCGGCGACGATCGCCTGCAGCCCGTCGATCAGCCCCGGCGCCGCGACGAGCAGGCCGGCGCCGGTGCCGGGCAGCGGATCGAGGTGGCGGGTCTGCATGCCCGCCGCCTGGCAGAGCATCTCGCCCGCCGCCCAGTCCCAGGCGTTCAGCCCGTACTCGTAGTAGGCGTCGTAGCGCCCGGCCGCCAGCCACGCGAGGTCCAGGGCGGCCGAGCCGAGGCGGCGGATGTCGCGCACCTGCGGCAGCAGCCGCGCCACGACCTCGGCCTGCGCGGCGCGCACGCGCGCGTCGTAGCCGAAGCCTGTGGCGACCATCGCCGTGGCGAGGTCGTCGCGCCGCGACCCATGGAGCGCGACGCCGTCGAGCAGCGCCTCCTCCCCCACGCGCACGGTGAAGAGCTCGTCGCGCAGCGGGTCGAAGATCACGCCGACGTGGCCCTCGCAGGCCACCGACACGCACCACTGCGGGATGCCGAAGAGGTAGTTGACGGTGCCGTCGAGCGGATCGACGACCCAGCGCAGGCCGGTCGACCCCGCGAGGTCGTCGCCCTCCTCCCCCAGGATCGCGTCGCCCGGCCGGCGCGCCTCGAGCAGGTCGCGGATCGCGCGCTCGGCTTCGAGGTCGGCCTCCGAGACGAGGTCGGTCGGCGTCGACTTCGTCGCGACCTCGCGCACGCCGCGCGCGTAGTGGTCGAGCAGGATGTCGCCCGCCGCGCGCGCGGCGGCGACGGCGACGTCGAGGAGGTCGTCGCTCACAGCGGCGGCCGGCTGTCGGCCCACGGCCGCGCGCCCTCGATCTGGGCGGCCAGCGACAGCAGGGTGGCCTCGTCGCCCGGGCGGCCGACGAGCTGGACGGCGAGCGGCAGCCCCTCGGCGTCGAAGCCGGCCGGCACCGACGCGGCGGGCTGGCCGGTCACGTTGAAGATGCCGTAGTACGGGACCCTGGCCCCGACCGCCGTGAGCGTCCACAGCGCGCCGCGCCCCTGGAATTGGCCGACGCGGAACGGCGGGCCGCAGGGCCCCGGCAGCAGCGCCACGTCGGCGTGCTCGAAGATCGCGTTGACGCGCGCGGCGATCGCCTGCTCGGCCGCCCGGGCCCGCGCGAGCATCGGCGGCAGGACGAGCGCGCCCAGGCGCACCATCGCGCGCGTGCGCGGCTCCAGCCGCTGCGGATGCGCCATCGCGCGCCCGTCGTCGTGGATGCCGCGCAGGTAGCGCGCGAGCAGGGTCTGCCACGCGGCCCAGCCGTAGTCGATCTCGCGCTCGGCGACCTCGTGGCCGAGCGAGCGCAGCAGCTCGGCGGTGGCCTCGACCGCCTCGCGCTGCTCGCCGCCCAGCCGCGCCAGCGCCCCCGGGGGCAGCCCGGTCGAGACCGCGATGCGCAGGCGCCCGGGCTCGCGCGCCGCCGCCGCGGCGAAGCCGCCGCCGCCGGCGGCGGCGTCGAGGAACAGCGCAGCGTCGGCCACGCGCCGCGCGAGCGGCCCGAGATGCCCGAGGCCGTGCCAGACCTCGTCCTTGGGCGCGAGCGGGATGCGGTCGCGCTGGGGCTTGATGCCGAACAGCCCGCAGAACGCGGACGGGATGCGAATCGAGCCGCCGCCGTCGGAGCCCAGCCCGACGCCGACCATGCCCGCGGCGACCGCCGCGCCGGTCCCGCCGGACGACCCGCCCGGCGCGTGGTCCAGCGACCACGGGTTGCGCGTGGCGCCGAAGCCGAGCGACTCGGTGAACGGGAAGATCGTCAGCTCGGGCACGTTCGTCTTGCCGACGACGATCGCGCCCGCCTCGCGCAGCGCACGCACGACGGCGGCGTCGCGCGCCGGCGGATCGCCGTGGGCCAGCGAGCCGAACGCGGTGACCTCGCCGGCGACGTCGGTGTCGTCCTTGATGGCGACCGGCACACCGAGCAGCGGTCGCGTGTCGCCAGCGCCGCGGCGCGCGTCGGCCTGGGCGGCCTCGGTCAGCGCGCGCTCGGCGAAGACGACCCGAAACGCGTTGAGCGTCGGGTCGATGCGCTCGATGCGCGCGAGGACGGCCCCGACCAGCTCGCGCGCCGAGACGTCGCCCGCGGCGACGAGCCGGGCCTGCTCGGCGGCGCCGGCGAAGCAGAGGTCGGTGGCGTCCATGGGAGGCGGAAAGCTACCGGCATGGAGCGCGGCCCCCTCGCCTGCACCGACGCCGAGCGCCGCGCCGCGCTCGCGCTGGCCGCGCAGCTGCGCGCCGCCGGCCGCGCGCCGCGGATCGAGGCGCGCTGGGTGCGCCCGGGCTGGCCCGCGTGGCAGGCGCTGTGCGCGATCGCCGGCGTCGTGGCGACCGTGGTCAGCGTCGACCACCCGCTCGCCGGGCTCGTCGTGGCGGGCGCCGCGCTCGCGGTCTCGCTCGGCCACGGCCGCGGGCGGCTGCCGCTGGGGCGCGCGCGGGCCACGCAGGACGTCGTCGCGCCCGCGCCGGCGCCGCGCGCGGTGACGCTCGTCGTGCTCGCCGCCGTCGATCGCCCGCGCGCGGGCGTGCTCGACCGCGTGCCGGCGCCGCTGCTGTGGCTTTGGGGCGCGCTGCTCCTCACCGCCGTCTTCGCCGCCGCCCGCCTGGCCGGCGCGGAGGGCACGCTGCTGGGCGCCGGCCAGCTCGTGCCGGCGGTCGTGCTGCTGCTCGCGGCGGCGGCGCTGCTCGACGCGGCCTTCGAGCCCGCGGCGCCGGCCGACGCGGCCGCCACGCGCGCCGCGCTCGCGCTGGCGGCGATCCCGTGGGCGGAGATCGTCCTCGTCGGCGCCGGCGAGCTCGGCCTGCGCGCACGCCTGCGCGCCGAGGCGCGGGCACCGGAGGCGACCGTGCTGCTGTGGCTCGAGCCCGCGGCGACGCTCACCTGGCGCAGCGCCCATCCGACACTCGCCGCGCTCGCCGGCGAGACGGACGCCGCTCGGCGCGGCGGCCGGGCACTGCCCGCCGGCGCGCGCCCGGCGCTCGCGCTCAGCGGCCCCGACGGCGCGCTCGCCGACCTCGCCCGCGAGGTCGCCAAGCGCCTGGAGGCCTACTCCGATCCTGCCAGCTCGACGAAGTAGTCCAGGGCGGCGGGGTTGGCGAGCGAGTCGCGGCTGGCCGCCTTCTCGGGCGGCTGGCCCATGAGGATGCGCTTGACCGGGACCTCGAGGACCTTGCCCGAGAGCGTGCGCGGGACCTCGGCGATCGCGTAGACCTCGTTGGGGACGTGGCGCGGCGAGCAGTCCTCGCGGATGCGCCGCTTGATCCGTGCGACGAGGCCCTCGTCGAGCGTCGCCCCCTCGCGCAGCACGACGAACAGCGGCATCCACCCGTCGGTCCCTTCGCGCGGCACGTCGACCACCAGCGCGTCGACGACGTCGTCCACGGCGAGGACCGCGCGGTAGATCTCGCTCGTGCCCATCCGGACGCCGCCCCGGTTGATCGTCGAGTCCGAGCGCCCGTAGATGATCGCCGTGCCGCGCGGCGTGATCTCGATCCAGTCGCCGTGGCGCCAGATGCCGGGGTACATCGAGAAGTAGCTCTCGCGCAGGCGCTCGCCGTCCTCGTCGCCCCACAAGCGGATCGGCATGGAGGGCATCGGCTCGGTGATCACCAGCTCGCCGACCTCGCCGGTCAGCGCGTTGCCCTCCTCGTCGAAGGCCTCGACGGCGGCGCCGAGCAGGCGCGCCTGCAGCTCGCCCTCGTAGACGGGCAGGGTCGGCACGCCGCCGACGAACGCGGTGCACAGGTCGGTGCCGCCGCTCGTCGAGTACAGCCACGTGTCGGCGCCGACGTGGTCGTAGATCCACTCGAAGCCCTCGGGCGACAGCGGCGACCCCGTCGAGCCGACCGCGCGCAGCGCGCCGAGGTCGCGGCCGGCGCGCGGCTCGACGCCCGCCTTCATGCACGAGGCGATGTAGGACGCGCTCGTGCCGAAGGACGTCATGCCGCTGCGCTCGGCGAGGTCCCAGAGCACGCCCATGTCCGGCGCGGCCGGGCTGCCGTCGTAGAGGATGATCGAGGCCGGCGTCAGCAGCACCCCGACCAGGAAGTTCCACATCATCCAGCCGGTCGTCGTGAACCAGAAGAAGCGGTCGCCCTCCTGGGCGTCGAGGTGGAGGGTGTGGTGCTTGAGGTGCTCGAGCAGGATGCCGCCCTGGCTGTGCACGATCGGCTTGGGCAGGCCGGTGGTGCCCGAGCTGTAGAGCAGCCATAGCGGATGGTCGAACGGCACCTGCTCGAAGCGCAGCGGCTCGTGCTCGGCCACGAGCTCGGCCGGCCAGCCGCTGCGGTCGAGGTGGCCGAAGGTCACCACGCGGGCGCCGATCTCGGCGGCGATGCCCGCCACGACCTCGCGGCGGTCGAAGTCGCGGCCGCCGTAGCGGTAGCCGTCGATCGCCAGCAGCACCTTCGGCTCGATCTGGGCGAAGCGATCGATGACCGAGCGCGCGCCGAACTCGGGGGCGGCGCTGGACCACACCGCGCCGATCGACGCGGTGGCCAGGAAGGCCGCGATCGTCTCGGGGATGTTCGGTAGGTACGCGGCGACGCGATCGCCGGGCCCCACGCCGAGCGCGCGCAGGCCGGTCGCGATCCGCGCGGTCTGATCGCGCAGCTCGCCCCACGTCCACTCCGACAGCTCGCTGAACTCGCCGGCGTGGCGGATGGCGACCGCGTCGTCGTCGCGGTCGCGGAAGAAGTGCTCGGCGTAGGACAGCCGCGCCCCCGGGAACCACTCCGCGCCGGGCATCTCGCGCCGCCCGAGGACGCGCTCGTACGGCACCGACGCGCGCACGTCGCAGAAGTCCCAGACGGCGGCCCAGAAGCCCTCGAGGTCCTCGACCGACCAGCGCCACAGCTCGTCGTAGGTGCCCTCGCGGCCGACCGCGCGCGCGAAGCGGTTGATCGACGCCCGCGCGGCGCGCTCGGCCGGCGGCTTCCAGAGCAGCTTGGCCTCCATGGCGGGGAGCGTATTGCGGTTCCGCCTCTACACGCGGTAGGAATCCCTGCAACCGATCCGAGGAGGCGGCCGTGGCTTACCCCGTGACGTTCGAATGCGACTACGTGGAGAAACGCAGTCGTCTGACGACGTTCTTTCGCCTGATCCTGGCGATCCCGCACTTCATCGTCCTGTACTTCTGGACGCTGGCCGCCTACGTCGTAGCGATCATCGCGTGGTTCGCGATCGTCTTCACGGGGCGCTGGCCGCGGGGCCTGTACGACTTCAGCGCGGGCTACTGGCGCTACTCCACGGCGGTCACCGGCTACGCCGCGCTGCTCACCGACGACTACCCGCCGTTCGGCACCGACACCGACTCCTACCCTGTCCGGCTGCGCGTCGCGCCGCCTAAGGACGGCTACAGCCGCCTGAAGACGGGCTTCCGCTTCATCCTCGCCATCCCTGTCGCGATCATCGCCTACGCGATGCAGATCGTCGCCTTCGTCGGTGCGCTGCTCGCGTGGTTCGCGATCGTCATCCTCGGGCGCCAGCCCAAGGGCCTGCAGGACATGATCGTCCTCGGCGTGTCCTACCAGCAGCGCGCCAACACCTACATCTACCTGCTGACCGAGGACTGGCCGCCGTTCACCGACGACTCGGCGGCGCGCGTCGAGCCGGCGCCGGCGTTCGGCGCGCTGCCGCAGACGCCGCCCGCGGCCGGGCCCGAGGCGCCGGTCGCGGCGCCGGAGGCGCCCGCGGCGCCGGCCCCGCTGCCGGAGCCGCCGGCGGAGTCGCCGCCGGAGTCGCCCGCACCGCCGTCGCACGGCGATCCGCTCGGCGGCGACGCGACGCCGCCGCCGCCACCGTCCGGCGACGACGACGAGGAGAACCGCCCGCCGGGCCCGTTCGGGCCGTCGGGGACGTAGCGCCCGCTCTCGCCTACGCCGGCGTGATCGGGTTGCGCTTGCGCGGCCAGTCGCGTGCCTTGCCGGAGGCCAGCGCGAAGCGCTTGACCAGCTCGTCGCGCAGGTCCTCGGGCTGGATGACCGCGTCGACGACGAGCTCGGAGGCGAGGTGCAGGATGTCGATGTCCTCGGCGTACTCGCGGCGCAGCTCCTCGGTGCGGCGAGCGCGCTCGTCGGGATCGTCGATCGCCTGCAGCTGGTTGTAGAAGACGGCGTTGACCGCGGCCTGCGGGCCCATCACCGCGATCGAGGCGGTGGGCAGCGCCAGGCAGCCGTCGGGGTCGAAGGCCGGCCCGGCCATCGCGTAGAGGCCGGCGCCGTAGGCCTTGCGCACGATCACGCTGAGCTTGGGCACCGTCGCCTCGCTGACGGCGCTGATCATCTTCGCCCCGTGGCGGATGATCCCCTGGCGCTCGACGGCGGTGCCGATCATGAAGCCGGGGACGTCGGCCAGGAACAGCAGCGGCACGTTGAAGGCATTGCAGGTCTGGATGAAGCGCGCGGCCTTGTCGGCCGAGTCGACGAACAGCACGCCGCCCTTCTGCTTGGGCTGGTTGGCGACGATCCCGATCGCTCGGCCCTCGAGCCGCGCGTAGCCGACGACGACCTCCTTGGCCCAGCGCGGATGGACCTCGAGGAACGAGTCGGCATCGACGAGCGCGTCGATCAGGTCCTTGATGTCGAAGGGCTTGTTCTCGTCGGCCGGAATCAGGTCGCGGATCGCCGCGTCCGAGCCGGGCGCCGCCGGCGGCGCGGCCGGCGGCTCCTCCTCCCAGTGCGAGGGGAAGTACGACAGGTAGGCCTTGGCGAGGTCGATGCCCTCCTCGTCGGACTTGACGAGCATGTGCCCGCAGCCGCTGACGCCGGTGTGCATGCGCGCGCCGCCCATCTCCTCCAGCGTGACCTTCTCGCCGATGACCATCTCGGCCATCCGCGGCGAGCCGAGGTACATCGACGCGTTGCCGTCGCGCATGATCACGACGTCGCAGAACGCGGGGATGTAGGCGCCCCCGGCCGCCGACGGGCCGAAGAGCACGCAGACCTGCGGCACGACGCCGCTGAGCCTGACCTCTGTGTGGAAGATGCGCCCGGCGCCGCGGCGCCCGGGGAACATCTGCACCTGGTCGGTGATGCGCGCGCCGGCGGAGTCGACGAGGTAGACCATCGGGACGCGCAGGCTCAGCGCGCGCTCCTGGACGCGGATGATCTTCTCGACGGTCTTGGGCCCCCACGAGCCGGCCTTGACCGTCGGGTCGTTGGCCATGACCGCGACCGGCCGCCCGCCGATCCGGCCCAGACCGGTGACGACACCGTCCGCGCCCAGCCCCTCGGGGTGAGCCCAATTCGCCAGCAGCGCCTCCTCGGCGAAGGAGTCGGCGTCGAGCAGCCGCGCGACGCGCTCGCGCACCGGCAGCTTGCCCTGCTCGCGCGCCTTGTCGCGGTGGCGCTCGGGGCCGCCGGCGAGCGCGCGGTCCAGCGCGTCCTTGAGATCACTCATCGATCCACCCTGATGTCGAGGACGTCCGCCTCGCCGTCGGTCGGCGCGGGCGGCAGCGGACGGCTCGGGCGCAGGCCGATCACGAGCAGCGCGCCGGCGCCGGCGGCGAGCACGAGCGGCCAGCCGATCACGGTCTTCTCGCCTTCGGAGGCGATGAGCGCCGTGACGAGCAGCACGAGCGCGCCGATCCAGCCCGGGCCCGGCGTGCGGTCGACCGCCGAGTAGGCGCACAGCCCGAACCCGCACGCGAACAGGAACATCTCCCAGCCCGTACCAGGCCCCGGCGGCACGTTGTCCCCGAACGACACTTCGACGCCGAAGGTCAGCGCGAGCGCCAGCGCGGTCAGCCCGCCGGCGTCGGCCAGCGCGGCGGCGCGGGCGGGGGCGCGGTCGCGCACGGCCACCGTCGCGAGGGCGAAGACCGCCGTGATGAGCAGCAGCACCCAGCGGAACGTGCCGGCGCCGTCGGGCGAGAAGATCCACTGCACGGCGGCGACGATGGCGACGCCGAGGCTCACGGCGCCGAGCAGCAGGCACAGCGCCGAGTTGCGCAGCCAGGCCAGGCCGAGCCCGAGCAGCGCGAGCACGCCGGCGACCCAGAAGAGCGTGCCGCCGTCGTCGAAGCCGCCATTGCCGACGATGGACGCCAGCCGGAACACCGCCGACGTGGCGATGGCCAGCGTCGCCGCCAGCAGTGCCGACTGGTAGGCGCGCGGGTCGGGGCCCTCGCGCGGCGATCGCAGCGCGAGCGCGCCGACGAACAGGGCGGCCAGCGTCGCGTAGGCGAGGTGCACGCCGTCGGCCCAGACGTCGTCGAAGCGGACCTGGAGCAGGACGACGAGCGTGGCGAGCGCCACCGCGCCGGCCGCGACGACGTCACCCCTGTGCGGCAACGGGCGAAGCATGGAGGGCCGGGAGGGTAGTCCACGGCGCCGCGTCAGAGCGCGGCGACGAAGCCGAGCTGACGCTTGCCGCAGGCCATCGCGGTGAGCGTTCTGCCGTTCGGGGCGACGGCGACCCTCGGCGCGAAGCACCCGCGGAAGCGGGCCAGCCGATGCCGCTCGCCGGACGCGGTCAGGCGCGTGACGTCGAGATCGAACCGGATGCGGCGGTCGACGTCGTACGCGGCGATCGCGACGCCGGCTGCGCGGGCGGCGGCCGTCACCACGACGCGCCAGCCGGCACCGCCGGTCGAGGCGGACAACCGCTCGCGTGGCTGCAGGGTCCCGTCGGGATCGCGCTGAACGAGCCAGACGCTGTGCCCGGCCCGCCAGACGAACCAGGCGTGGCCGGCGTCGTCGATCGTCGGCACGGGAACGGTCGCGTTGCGGTCGAGCGGCGAGACCACCGCGGCGGGACCGGGGACGTCGGAGCCCGCGGCGACGGTCGCCGTGCGCAGCTCGAAGTCGCCGCTGTGGCCGCGGCGCTGCCAGAGCAGGACGTCGTTGCCCGCGCCGTCGACGAGCAGATTGCCCGCCCCGGCGAGCTGGCGGTTGCCGGGCAGCGCGGCGACCGGGCCGAAGCCGGCGGCGCCCGGCGCGCTGCGCGCGAGGTGGACGTTGAGGGCGTACCCCGCCGCCCATGCAGCGTGAAAGCCGCCGGCGGCGTCGACGCCGACGTCGATCGGGTTCAGCGGGCCGGCGGCGTCGGTCGAACGCTCGAGTGTCAGGAGCTGCGGCTCCTGGCCGGGGCGGATCAGCGCGACGCGCTCGTCCTCGTCCGTCACCCCGATCGTACCCTGGGTGAAGAGCACCGCCGCGGTGCCGTCAGGCGACATCGCGAGCCGATTGAAGCGCGTGTGGATCTCACCGCTGACGAGCGCGGTGGCGGCGCCGGGCCGCTCACCCCAGGTAAAGCGAGCGACGAGCGGACGGATGGCCCGGCGCTCGCCCGATCCCCACGTCGCGACGATCCGCCCGCGCGCGTCGATCGCGACGAGCGGATCGTCGGCGACCTCGCGCTGACCCGGTGCGCGCAGCTCGTCGGTCCGGCGCACGCGCCCGCGCGCATCGATCTGCGCGGCGAGCACGCGAGCCCCTTGCACGAAGACGGCGACGCCGCGGCCGTCGGGAGCGACCGCGACGCTCCCCGGCGTGGCGCCGCGCCAGCCGGGCACGGCGTGCCGGGTCGCCGCGCTCGCTGCGGATGCGGTGAGCAGCGCGAGCGCCGTGGCCAGGACCGAGAGCCGGAGCATGCCGCTCGCAACGCGCGCCGGCGCGGGAGGTGCGCACGGGCGACGCGTCATGATGCGGCGATGAGCATCGTTCTGACCGAGGACCGCGGCGCCGTGCGCCACGTCATCCTCAACCGCCCCGAGAAGCGCAACGCGCTCAACGACGAGCTGATCCTCGGCATCCACGACGCGCTCTCGGCCGCCGCGGCCGACCGCGACGTGCAGTGCGTCGTCGTCCGCGGCGCCGGCCCGATGTTCTCGAGCGGCATGGACTTCCACGGCCTCGCCGCGCTGGCGGCCGACCCTTCGCGCCTGCGCGAGTTCCGCCGCCCGATCCTCGACACCTGGAACCTGCTCGAGGAGATGGCCAAGCCGACGATCTGCCACATCCACGGCGCGTGCATCGGCGGCGCGATGGAGCTCGCGCTGGCCTGCGACCTGCGCGTCATGGCCGCCGACGCCCTGATCGGCATGCCCGAGACGCGCGTCGGCCTGATCCCCGACGTCGGCGGCTCCTCGCGGCTGCCCGCGGTCGTCGGCCTGGGCCGCGCCAAGGAGCTCGTGATGACCGGCCGCATGATCGACGGCACCGAGGCCGAGCGCATCGGCCTGGTCAACCGCGTCGCGCCGGCCGCCGAGCTCGACGCGGCGACCGACGGGCTGGTCGCCGAGCTGCTCGCATGCGCGCCGGTCGCCGTGGGTCACGCCAAGCGCGTCCTCGATGCGGCGGCCAAGCCGGCCCTCGCCGCCACGCTCGAGCACGAGGTCACCGTGCAGGCACTGTGCGCGCGCACGGAGGACTTCGCCGAGGGGACGCGGGCGTTCGCGGAGAAGCGCCAGCCGGAGTTCAGCGGGCGCTGAGGTCGCGCCGCGGCGCCGCCGCGGTGGTGCGCACGCGTTGCCTGCCGAGGCACGCATCCGGCGCGCGCCACCCTCATCGTCTGCGGTGCTCGGCCCCAAGACGCGCTCGCTGCGTCAGCGATGACCGGTCAGCTCTCGGCCGCGTGACCGCAGATGCTCGGTCATCGGAGTCAGGCCCGAGTCGGGCGAACAAGCCTCATGCCGGCTGCCTCCGCGGACAACGTCGGCCGCGGGCCCACGCCGCTTGAGGGCGGCTGGAGGTGAACGCCGATCTCCGCCAGCGCACCCGCGAGACGTCGCCAGCATCCGGCAGCTGCGGGGGCCACAACGAAATAGTGGGCGCTATCGGTGCTCTTCCTTCCACGCGGAAGCGGCAGGCGCGCGAGCGGTTTGCGCCGCATAACGCCGCGAGTGCCGAGTCGCGAGGCATCGGTTCGGAGCAGCTCGCCAGATACGGGCGCACAGGCGAGTTCGGCGGGTTCTGCCGGAGTCCGCCGATGGAACCTCCTGCCATGCAAGATGGGTGTGGGATCCCGTCTACAGACGAGGTTCGTGGCGAACGCGCCTCGGTGTAGCGTGCGCCGATGGGAACCGACGATCCTGACGTCGACGCGGTGTGACCGGCTCGCGCTCGCGTGAAGATCCAGCCTGCCCACGGGGTGGCCAAGAAGAAGGCCATCGAGCAGAACAGGCGGGAGAACGAGTGAAGGCGACCGCCATCTGCGACGGGCGCGGCAACGCTGGCACTGGTGCTCGCGCGGCTGTGCTCTACATCGGCGACGGTCTCCAGCGAGATCGGCATGAACGCGCCGAGAAGATTCCGGCCACCACGAACATCGTCGCCGAGCATCTCGCGATCCAGCTCGCGATGGAGCTGGCCAAGGACCACGGAGTCACCGAGCTGGTCATCTACAACGACAGCCAGACGCCCGTGAACCACGTCAACGGGAACTATAAGGTCAACCAGGAGCACCTGATCCCCATCGTCGCTAAGACGTGCGAGATGGGTTCTGAGTTCTTGTCCATCGAGATCCGCTGGACGCGCCGAGAGAACACCAAGGAGGCTGATGCTCTCTGTAGGGCAGTCGATGCGCGAGCGCCGCGGACTGCTGCACTGGACGATCAGCGATAGCGGCGCGACGGGCCTAACCGCGTGCGGCCGCGCTGTCGCATCGAGGCAAACGCGGCACTCAGCCGCGCGCCCAAGGTTCAGCTCTGGGTCGTCCGCGGCCATGCGACGCTGGTCGCGTCGCGATAGGCGGCTGGAGCGCGCCGCCGCGGCTCGTTGGAGCTCGGCCCGACGAGTGCTCCTTCTGCCTCAAGGCGACAGCGATGGTGCTCGACCTCTATCCGATCGGCAGCTCACGCGCGCCCTCATTGTGCCTATGCACGGGACGCAACGCGTCCGGCCAAGTGGCGCTTCCGTGGGTCGTCGCCAAGCGAGCACCTCGTCGGCACCGCCTTAGGACGCCCGCATTGATGAGAGAGCGGGGCGCGGAATGCCGTAAGCGGATCCCTATCCGGACGGATCGTCTGCGGTGAAGAACAGGATCCGGCAGGGACGTCACGATCGCCTCGGAACACAGCGCCACGAGATCCTTGGGTGGCCCGAAGCCCGCGCTGATCCGACGTCGGGCACTCAGCGCCTGGTCTCGTACCTGGTCAGGAGCACGCCGTCGGGAAACGTCCGGGTCTCCACCAGGTTCAGGTTCACCCAGTTGTCCAGGGCGGTGAAGAACGGCGTGCCGCCGCCCACCAGGACCGGGTGGGTGACGATCGCGTACTCGTCGATCAGCCCGGCCCGCATGGCCGCCGCGGCGAGTGTGGCGCCGCCGATGTCCATGGGGCCGCCGTCGTCGGCCTTGAGCCTGGTGATCTCGGTGACCGCGTCGCCGGTGACCAGGCGGGTGTTCCAGTCGACCGTGCTGGTCGTCGAGGAGAACACCACCTTCGGCATGTCCCGCCAGCGGCGGGCGAACTCGATCTCCGCCGGTGTGGCGCCGGGCTGCTTGTCGGCGGTCGGCCAGTGGGAGCTCATCGTCTCCCACAGCTTGCGCCCGTACAGCGCCAGGCCTGTCGCCCCCACCCGGTCGGACCACCACTGGAACAGTTCGTCGCTCGGCACGCTCCAGCCGAGGTCGTCGCCGGGCGCGGCGATGTAGCCGTCCAGGCTCAGGTTCATGCCGAAGGTCAGTTTCCGCATGGCGTCAGCCTCCCGTGAGTCGGTATTCGGCGTACAGACCAGCACGGCGCGCAAGAATCATCGGTCAGGCCCACCGAGGGCCAGTTGACCACGACGCCGAGCAGATGCTCCGTACGGAAAGGAACCGGTGCCGGCACACCGTCGCGTGGAGCCCGTCCCGAGAGCACTGGCCGAGGGCGGTGTGCCGTAACACTGGTTCGGTGATGTGTGCCGGTGAGGGGACGACAACCGGGACCGCGCCACGCCCATGTGCAGGCGTAGGCGAGGGCCTCCCGGCCGGACTCAGGCGCTCCTGCCCGGGACCGATTGCCCAGCGCCACGCAATCCACCGGACCACCACGTGGTGCATAGGCATGACCTAATGCAGAGCAGGGGCGCCGACGGGACGGAGGCCTAAGTCAACTCGTTGCGCAATCGCCTGGGGGCGCAACTGCCGCCGTCGGCCACTTGCGCTCCGTCGTCCAACTCAGCACACCGTGCGGCTGAACCCGGGGGTGCCGCTCCTGCGTCGAAGCGGAAGCGTCCTCGCGGTCGACCCGGACCTCTCCTCGTCGTAAGCGACATCAGTCCGTCGCCGGACGAGTAGGTCAGAGTTCAGCCTGCTCCGCCGCCGCCGCAGCCTCCTCGGGCGAAGGAAAGACTTGGTTGCGCGTGATGAGCCCGTCGCGCACCTCGATCACCCCTCCAACGTCCATCGAGTAGAGAAGCTCATCCGTTGCGACCTCGCGGCTCGTCATCAGGAGCGTCGCGACAAAGCGGTTTCGTGTACGAGGCTCAAGCGAGGTCAGCGTGACCGCCTGCTTTCGGCCGTCAGTCTCCGCGTGCTTGGCGGCAAACTGGCGTGCGCCCTCCTTGCCTCTAAGGACGCCGCCGCCGGGAAGCTCGATCACTGCATCATCGGCCGTCAAGCTCGCGGCTGTGTCCCCATCCGCTGCTGAGTTGGCGTCCACGTATCGCCGTATTAGATCTTCGGGAGCGCTGATGGCTGGATCCTCTCAGAACGCGGCAAGGGCGACCGCTTGTCCTTTCGCCTGCACGCGAAAGCACAGCTGCGGATCTTGGGTGCCAGGGCTCCCAAGCGTCGAGCACGTTTTCCGAAGGCGCTCTACGGACTGCCGGCCTTCGAGATCGTGGTCGCATGACCGCCCCCGATGACGGCTGGGAGCCGTGGCACTACGGCGCGCATTTGCACTATTTGCGGCGGCGGGTCAGACGTGGCGCTCCGCCTCATCCGACCCGCGCCTCTTCGCCGCGGTCTGGGCGCGCTGTCGCTCGCGGGCTACCTGTGCGCGCCCGCGGCGTACGAGCGGCGCTAGTAGGGCGTCTCGCCTGCCGCGAGCAGCCCGACGTACTTCGCGATCCTGCGCTCGCGTGTCTCGGCCTTCTTGGCCGTCTGCACGCGGTGCAGGATCGCGTAGCGGTTCTGGCGGCTGAGTTCCGCGAACGCGTCGGTGAGGCCGGCCGCCTCGAGCGCCGCGGCGAGGTCCTCGGGCACTGCGGAGGTGGCCATGCCGTCGTACGCGGCCTGCCAGCGGCCGTCGGCCTTGGCCCGTTCGATCTCGGCCAGGCCGGCCGGCCGCATCCGGCCCGCGGCGATCAGCGCCTCGACCTTCTGGCGGTTGACCTTCGACCACGTGCTCTGCGGGCGCCGCGGCGTGAAGCGCTGCACGAACCAGTCGTCGTCGATGCGCTTCGAGCGCCCGTCGATCCAGCCGAAGCACAGCGCCACGTCGACGGCGCCGGCCCAGTCGAGCGACGCGACACCGGTGTGCTTCTTGGCCATCCGGACGAGCACCTCGTCGGCGTCGGCGCCGTTGGCCTCCAGCCAGGCCTCGAACTCGTCGGCGGTCGCGAAGAACTCCACGTCCATCCCACCGCGTTCAACGGCTAGGCGCTCGGTCCTGCCGTCAGCCGCCTTCCGCCCCCTGCTACCGACCGGCGACAACCTCGATCAACGGCAGCGCCAAGGTGCCCTCCACGAAACCCGCGTGAAGGTGAGAGCCGTGGCATTTCGGATTCCGCCGCTAGGGGGTGAGAGCCGTAGAATCGCGTCCCGTCCAAAGAAGGGTGGCCACCCAATGGATGAGCAGAAGCAGCCCAAGGCCGGTTGGCTCGCACGCTGGCGCGCACGGCGGCGTGAGAAAGCAGTTCGAGCGAACGAGATCCGACATCGCGCCAGGGAAGCCCAGGACCGCGACGCACTTCGCGCATCGAAGAACGTCGGCACGGGTGGAGGCGGCGGGTAGGACGCGCCTCGCCCGCTGGCCCGGGCAGTAGCGCAAGCGCGGCCCCTGAGCGTCGCGCGCGTTGGCGTGTGGTATCCCCGACCAAGGCGGTCGAGGTGCCCTACCGAAACGTGCTGAACGCTCAGGAGTCGTCGCATTTCGGCCGCTTCCGCTTTCGCGTGGAAGGAGCACGCATCGCTGCCGCCTGGCGCGAAACGCGGCGTACTTTCCTAGAGGTACGTCACCACGTCGCTGACGACCGGGGATCGGCCGCGCAGGAAGTCGAGGTCGCAGCCGTCGTTCGCCTGCAGGACGTGGTCCTCGTACAGGCGCCGGTAGCCGCGGGCGTCCTTGCGCGGCGGCGGCGTCCACGCGGCCCGTCGCTGCGCGAGCTCGGCGTCGTCGAGCAGCACGTCCAGAGTTCGCGCCTCGACGTCGAGGCGGATCAGGTCCCCCGTCGCGACGAGCGCGAGCGGGCCGCCGATCGCCGCCTCGGGCGCGATATGCAGGATGACGGCGCCGTAGGAGGTGCCGCTCATCCGCGCGTCGGAGATCCGCAGTAGGTCGGAGACGCCGCGTCTGAGGAGCTTCGCCGGGATCGGCAGGTGACCCCACTCGGGCATCCCCGGGGCGCCGACGGGGCCCGCGTTGCGCAGCACCATCACCGAGTCGGCGTCGACGTCGAGCTCGGGATCGTCGACGCGGGCGCCGAGGTCGTGGATGTCCTCGAAGACGATCGCGCGACCCTCGTGCGCCAGCAGGTCCGGGGCGGCCGCCGAGATCTTCATCACCGCGCCGTCGGGGCACAGGTTGCCTCGCAGCACGACGAGCGAGCCACCCGCGTCGAGCGGGTTCGTCCGAGGCCGGATCACTCCCTCGTCGACGATCTCGGTTGGTACGGAGTCGAGGTTCTCACCGACCGTCCGGCTTGTGACGGTCACGGCGTCGAGGTGGAGCAGGTCGCGAATCTGCTCGAGCACCGCCGGCAGCCCCCCGGCGTAGTAGAAGTCCTCCATCAGGTGATCGCCGGCGGGCTTCAGGTTGACGAGCCATGGGGTCGTCGCGCAGAGCTCGTCGAACAGAGAGAGCGGCAGCTCGATCCCGAGCCGCCCCGCGTAGGCGATCAGGTGGATGATCGCGTTCGTTGAGCCGGAGATCGCGTGCAGTGCGCGAATCGCGTTCTCGAACGCCTCGAGCGTGACGATGTCCGAGGGCCGGATGTCCCGCTCGACCAGCTCGACGATCTGCCGTCCCGCTGTCTCGGCGGTGTGCGCGCGGCGGGAATCGACCGCGGGAATCGCTGCGCCGCCGGGCAGCGTTAGCCCGAGGGCCTCGGTCACGCAGGCCATCGTCGAGGCGGTCCCCATCGTCATGCAATGCCCGTTCGAGCGCGACATCGAGTTCTCGATCTCGACGAAGTCCTGCTCGGTGATCCGGCCGCCGCGCAGCTCCTCGTGGTAATGCCAGCAATCCGAGCAGGAGCCGAGATCCCTGCCGCGCCAGCGGCCGTTGAGCATCGGCCCGCCCGTGACGACGATCGTCGGGATGTTCGCCGAGCACGCGCCCAGGATCGACGCGGGGTTCGTCTTGTCGCAGCCGGTCAGAAGGACGACGCCGTCGAGTGGATAGGAGCGAATCGACTCCTCGACGTCCATCGCCATGAGGTTGCGGTAGAGCATCGTTGTCGGCTTCATCAGCGACTCGCCGAGCGACATGACCGGGAACTCGCGCGGGAAGCCGCCGGCCTGCAGCACGCCGCGCTTGACCGCCTCGGCAAGGCCGCGCAGGTGCACGTTGCAGTTGACGAGCTCCGACCACGAGTTGCAGATGCCGATCACGGGCCGCCCGCGAAACGTGTCGTCGCCGACGCCGCTCGACTTCAGCCAGGAGCGGTGAAGGAACCCGTCGAGGTCCCGGCGGTCGAGCCACTCGGAGCTGCGGCGTCCGTTCGGTCGTTCGTGGCCACCGCTGCGCATGCTCGGCATGTCTCTCCTTCCGGTTAACCGGTCGCGTGCTCGAGGACGATCTTCGCAACGATCCCACGCCTGTCGTCCATCAGCCGCACGGCGTCCTCGAAGTCGCTCATCGGGAAGCGATGTGTCACGATCCGGTCCAGGTCGAGCACGCCCTCGGCGAGCAGGCGGACGACGCGAGACCAGGTCGCGGCCGGGTACGCGATGCTGCCGATCAGTGTCATGTCCTTGCCGACAAGCAGGTCGGAGGGCAGTGTTAGCGTGTGTGTCTCGCCGGCGATCCCCAGCAGGAGGGCGCGGCCGCCTGGACGGCAGAGCTGCGTCGCGAGCTCGACCGCGGCCGGCACGCCGGCGGTCTCGACGACGAGGTCGAGCTCGGCATCGGTCGGTATGCCGTCGCCCGACAGCACGACCTCCGTGGCGCCGAGCCGCTGAGCGAGCTCGAGCTCCTCTTCGCGCACGCCGTAGGCGACGATCCGGGACGGCGACTGCAGCCGCAGGAGCGCGATCGCGAGCGCGCCGAGCGTACCGACACCGATCACGCCGACCGTCTGGCCCGGCTCCGGGCGCGCCTTTTCGAGGCCGCGCAAGACGACCGAGGCCGGCTCGACGAGGACGCCGGCGTCGAAGGACACGTGCTCGGGCAGGCGGTGCACGACCCGCTCAGGCACCGAGACCAGCTGGGCATAGCCGCCCGGGCGCGTGAAGCCGAGCGCCTCGATGCGCTCGCACCATTGCGTCTCTCCACGCCTGCAGGGGTGGCATCGGTTGCAGACGATGAAGCCCTCGCAGACGACGCGGTCGCCGACGCGAACGGACTCCACTTTCGCCCCGACCTCGATGACCGTGCCCGCCCACTCGTGGCCGGGGATGACCGGGAACCGCACCCACCTGGGATCGGTGAAGACGCCGGTCATCATCTCGATGTCGGTCCTGCAGAGGCCGGCTTCGCGGCTCTGGACGAGCACGTCGTCGGGCCCGACGGCCGGCGCCGCCACCTCGCGGTAGGCGACCTCGTGGGGCGCCTCGACGACCACGGCCTTCATGCGCAGAACTATTCTAGGAGCGGTGAGCGCAACCGCCGACCTCGCGCATCGGTTCTCGTCGCTCTACACCGGGGCGCTCACCGACGTGCTCGACCGGCACGGCTACCTGCAGCAGACGCTGCCGCCGGAGCTGGCGCCGCTGCGCCCGGGGATGCGGCTGGCCGGGCCGGTCTACCCGGTGCTCGGCCGCCCGCACCCTGGCCACGACTATGACACGTCGATCCGGCTCGTCCTTGAGATGCTGGGCGCGGTGCCGCCGGGCCACGTCGCGGTCTACCAGACCGACGACCGCGGCTCCGCGCACTTGGGTGAGCTGTCCGTGACCTCGCTCGCGTCGCGCGGCTGCGCCGGCGCGGTGATCGACGGCGGCGCGCGCGACGTCGACTACATCCTGCGTGAGGAGTTCCCCGTCTTCGCGCGCTACGTCACGCCGCAGGACTGCGTTCCGCGATGGGAGCTGCTCGCGCACGGCGCCGTCGCGATCGTCGTGGGCGGTGTTCGCGTCGCGCCGGGCGACTGGATCGTCGGCGATCGGGATGGGCTCGTGATCGTCCCGGGTGAGCGCGTCGATGAGATCCTCGTCGAGGCCGAGGACAAGGTCGCCACCGAGAACGAGATCAGAGAGTCAGTGCGCGGCGGGACGCTGCCGCTCGACGCCTACGAGCGATACGGCACGTTCTGACGATGGAGGAGGTCGCCGCCGGGATCCACCGGATCGAGTCCGACCTCGGGCCGCGCTTCATGGCCCAGTACCTCGTCGTCGGCGAGGAGCGAACCGTGCTCGTGGACACTGGGCTCGCGGACACCCCGGACTCGGCGCTGATCCCGGCGCTCGCCGCCGCGGGCGTGGAGCCGGACCTCATCGTCGTCAGCCATGCCGACCTCGACCACTGCGGCGGCAACCGGCGGATGCGCGAGCGCTTCCCGGCAGCCATGCTCGCCTGCCACGAGCTCGACCGCCGCTGGATCGAGTCCAACGCCGCGATGCTCGCCGAGAACTACATGTGGCACGCGCCCTACGGCCTGGACGAGCCCGACGCCGCCGAACGCAGCGACATGCTCGCCGACCTCGGCGGCGACGCCCCCGTCGACCTCGGGCTGCGCGGCGGCGAGACCATTCGGATCGCTCCCGGGCGTCGCCTCGACGTGCTTCACCTGCCGGGGCACACGCTCGGGCACGTCGGGCTCTGGGATCCCAACACCCGGGTCGCGATCGTCATCGACGCGGCTCTCTCCGACGGAATCTACGACCGCGCGGGCAACAAGCTGATCCCGCCGCGGTACTACGACGCCGACGCCTACCGTCAGACGATCCGGCGGATCCGCGCGCTCGCGCCGGAGGTGCTGCTCACGTCCCACTACGCCCCGATGCCCAGGGCCGCGGCGCAAGAGTTCTGCGACCGCTCGCTCGCATACGTCGATGCCGTCGAGGCGATCGTGCGCGATGCATGCGCCGCGGGCGAGACCGACCTGCGGCGGCTGACCGAGCGCGTCAACGAGCAGATGGGCCCTTTCCCGGAGTTCTCCACGGAGATCGCTGCAGGTGTCCGCTCGCACCTCTGCGCGGCTGCGTGAGCACTGAGACATACGGTTCCTGGAAGTCACGGCACGGTTGGTGCGCGACGTCGGCTGTCGCGCCTTCGTCTACCTCGCCAAGAAGCCGCGCTGACCGACGCCTGCTTCCGCGTGCCCGCAGCGCCGAGCGGCTACGGAGGCCGTGGTCGCGGAGGCGTCGTAGCGCGATATCGAGGTCCTCGACGACGAGTGCGACGTGTGCGGCGCCGGCGTCGCTGGGTTGTGGCTTGAGGGTGCGACCTCGCTTTCCGCTCCTACAGGGTTTCGGAGTGGGCCCGGATCGGCTATGGATGTGCCAGACAACCGTGGGGGCAGCGAGGATGACGCCCCCGTGCCCGCCAGGGACGGCGAAGGGAGAGGGGAAGGACATGATGGGACGAGTCCTGCGGGTTTGCGTCTGCTGCGCCGTGCTCGCGGTACCCTTGCCGGCCGTCGCCTACGCGGGCAACCGCGACACGCACGTCCAGCTGCTCGCCATCAACGACCTGCACGGGCACCTCGCGCCGAATACCCCGGGCACGATCCAGGTCGGCTGCTGCAACCCGGTCATCTCCGGCGGCGTGCAGACCGGATGGACTCAGAAGACCGTGCCGGCGGGCGGCATCGCCTACCTCGCCACGCACATCAAGGCGCTGCGGGCGACGAACTCGCACACGCTCACGGTCGGCGCCGGCGACCTGATCGGCGCAAGCCCACTCGTCTCGGCGCTCTTCCATGACGAGCCGACGATCGAGGCGATGAACTCGATCGGCCTCGACGTCAGCGGTGTCGGCAACCACGAGTTCGACGAGGGCGTCGACGAGCTGCTTCGGATGCAGTACGGCAACCAGCTCGGCGGCGACGGTTGCCATCCCGTCGACGGCTGTCAAGACGGGACGCCGTTCGCGGGCTCGATCTTCCAGTACCTCGCGGCGAACGTGTTCTACGCCGGCACGAACACCACGATCCTGCCGCCGTACGAGGTGCACAAGGTCGGCAACGCCAAGATCGCCTTCATCGGCCTGACGTTCGAGGGCACGCCGACCGTCGTGACCCCGAGCGCAGTCGAGGGGCTCGAGTTCCGGCCGGAGGTTGCGACCGTCAACGCGCTCGTGGAGAAGCTCCGCCGCAAGCAGGGCGTCAAGGCGTTCGTCGTGCTCCTGCACCAGGGCGGCACGCAGCGGCCCCCCGCGCCGCCGGCCTCCCCGTCGACGACGCCGACCGGCGACGAGTACACCGACGTCAACCGTTGCGTGAACTTCAACGGGCCCGAGATGGAGTCGATCGCCCAGGGCCTCGACCCCCGCATCCGGGTGATCATCAGCGCCCACACCCATCAGCCCTACATCTGCACGATCGCCGGCAAGCTCGTGACTAGCGCCGCCTCGTTCGGCCGCCTGATCACGGACATCGAGCTCACGATCGACCACCAGTCCAAGACCGTCACCGCGGCCACGGCCACCAATCGGATCGTCACACAGGATGTGGCGCAGGACCCTGACGCCAAGGCGATCCTCGACAAGTACACGAGCCTCTCGGCGCCGCTCGCGAACCGGGTCGTGGGCAGCATCACCGCGGACATCCGCTCGGCGCGCGACAACCCCAGCGGTCAGAACGCGGCAGGCGAGCAGCCCATGGGCGACGCGATCGCCGACGCCATGCTCGAGGCCTCCAAGCCGACCGACTTCGGCGCCGCCGTCGCGGCGTTCATGAACTCGGGCGGCGTGCGCGCAGGCCTGCTGTTCAACCAGATCAGCGGCGGCGAGCAGCCCGGAGAGGTCACCTACGCGGAGGCATTCACCGTGCAGCCGTTCGGCAACACGCTGGTGGTCAAGACCTGCACAGGACAGCAGATCTACGACGTCCTCAACCAGCAGTTCAACAACCCGTCCGCCGGATCCAACCGGATCATGCTGCCCTCGGCCAACGTCCACTACCAGTGGACCACGGTTGGCGGCCCGCAGGTCGTCGACGGGTCGGTGTCCTTCGACGCCGGCGCCACCCCCATCAGCAAGGCCTCCAGCTACCGCATCGTCGTCAACAACTTCATGGCGGACGGCGGCGACAACTACACGGTCTTCCGCTCGTGCACCGAGCCGCTAGGCGGCGAGATCGACCTCGACGCTTTCACGCGGTACGTCGGCGCGCATTCGCCGCTCGCGCCGCCGACGCTGAACCGAATCGAGAAGGTGGGTTAGGGCGACGCGCAACTGTGTTAGGAGGAGTAGAGCCGATGGGCAGCGCCCCCGGCGAGACGAAACACCGTCGCGTGGAGGGAGCAATCACTGCCGTTGCGCGCGACACGTGGCGGCCAGCCGGCCGAGGGAGTCGACACATGTGACGGGACGATGCGCCAGTCGCCAGCGTGGTCTTGCGCCAGCACGAGCGTGAGTCCGACAGGCCTCCCGCCTGGGTCGTCGGTATGGATGACACGCGTACAGCGGCCGACGCGATCGAGCCATCGCGATGCGCCTCGAGGGACTGCACCACCGGAGTGAAGGGAGCGCCGGTGGCGTGTGCTGCAGCGAACCCGCTCGTAGCCGACCACCACTCGTCGGCATCGGTGCCGACTCCGAGCACGCCGTCAGACGTGGACAACCTCGCGCGGATTGCCTCGGGATCGCCGGCTTACTTGACCTCAAGCCATTGACGGATGATCTGCTCAACCTCGGGGGCCCGCCTAGGCATGACTCGAACCTACCGCCGGGCGCGGATCTGCGTGAGGCCTGCCGCTCCGCGAAGGAGAGCTGGCGCGGACCGCAAGGTCGATCCGATGCCGATGAGTTGCGTGACCTCACCCGGTCTCCTACCTGAAAGGGCACACCTACCGCCGAAGGGTGGCCCAGGTACCACGCCGGCAGGAGGCCCATCATGAATTGGATGCTCGAAGTGGTGGTGGTCCCCGTCTCGGACGTGGACGTTGCCAAGGCCTTCTACGCCGAGCGGCTCGGCTTCAACGTGGACCACGACACCAGCGTCAGCGAGGCGAATCGGATCGTGCAGCTCACCCCTCCGGGGTCCGGCTGCTCGATCGTGGTGGGTGAGGGCATCGTCCCGCACATGCCACCGGGCTCCCTCAGGGGCCTACAGCTCGTCGTCCCCGACAGCCACGCCGCATGTGCTCAGCTCGAACAGCGAGGGGTGCAGGTCAGCGAGATCCGGGTCATGGGCGAGAGCCCCGGTCCTCAGCCGGACCCGCTCGACAATGTGGGGTTCGTCTTCTTCACCGATCCGGACGGCAACGAGTGGGCGGTGCAGCAGATATCTGCCCGCGGCTAGCCTCGACGCGCGCCGCTCACGGCAGTCCGCGCGGCCGCTTGTTCGCTCGTGTGACTGCGAGCGTGTCCGTGATCGACCCGCCACCCCTGCGAGGGACGAACGCAGTAGCGGCCGCACCCACCGCCCGCTAGCGCTTTCGCGTGAGGCTGTCGCATAGTCAGCGGCGTCCACACGAGGCCTGTTTCCCGGCGACTGATTTGTCTCGGCGCCTTGCCAGAAGCCGTTGGAACGCCTCATTTGGGCTCGCGCCTCAGATGCGGCGCGCCGCGGCGGACTTATGCGACAGCCTCACGCGATAGCGGTAGTGCGGGTCGGGCCGTCATTGTCGGTTGTGCTTCGTTGCGAGAGTCCGCGGGTTCGCGGGCGTGGTTAACGCCCGCTGAGCGCCGGGGCCGCTGTCTGCCCGAGCCCGTGCCGTGCGTCTCATGATCGCGTGCGATGCGCTGGAATCGCCGTTCCCGTGCGGAGATCGCTCTCCGGGCGCAGCGAGTCGAGGCGCTGGCCGGTGCGCTGAGGACTTCGCCAGCGAGCCACACGTCGCGCTTCCTCTCATCGTGTTTCCTCGCGGCTCAGTCGCCACGAGCGCGCGTAGCGAGCACGCACACCGCCGGCGGGTCGAGGTCGAGCGTCTCGATGCGAGGGTTCTCGAAGCCGGCGTCTGAGAGCAGGGCGGCCAATTTGTCGGCGGCCGCCGCCGATGTCGCCGCGGTGGCGCCCGGGCAGCGGGGCTGCGAGACCAGAGCGATCCGCCCGCCCGGCCGCAGTAGGCGACCGATGTCGCGCAGCCGGGCGGTGGGCTCGGGCCAGATGCCGACTGTTGACCGCCAGTGCGGCGTCGAACGGCCGGTCGGTCATCTGCAGGCGCTCGACCGGCGTGTGGATGACGCGGACCCGTCCGGCCCTGATGGCGGCCGCGTTGCGCCGGCGAGCTTGCCGGATCATCACCTGCGAGTGGTCGACACCGACCACCAGCCCCCCCAGTGGCGCGGCTGCGTGTACACCGCAGCGCACGATCGGGCCGCATCCAACAGATGTCCGGCCCGACGCGTTCCCGGCACGTGGGGCCGGTCATCATTCGATCGCCGGGCACTGCGCCTTCGCGCTCACACCGCTATCTCGGCCAGGTGTCGACCCGCGTCGGGGCGGCAGGAGTAGGGTCTGAGGGGTCGAATGTCCGTGCCCAAGAACAACCCCGAGCGCGGCCAAGCGTTGCGCGATGACGCCGCGCGTGCCGCGGGCAACAAGGACCTGTCGCTCCCGCCCGGCTGGCATCTCGACAAGGACGGCTTCCCGGTCAAGGGTCGCGGCAAGGGCGACGCGGAAGAGCGCGGCTCCGTGCCGGCACGGGCCCGGACGTAGGGCCGGCGTTCTCGTCCCGCTCGACATCGCAGAGCTCGGGGAGCGGCCGGTCAGGTCCGCGCGGCACGAGCAGAGAGTGCTGCGGCGGGCGGTCTTCGAGTCGGGCAACCGCACGCACGAAAGGGCGCGGGGCTCCGGCTAGGGGGCGAACCAGAGCCCCGCTGGGCGCCGTCCATGGCGCTGAGCAAACCACCGCGCGCGGCGCCTCTATTGTCTCATCCGCGGCCTGCGGCTTCCCTCGCCGAGAAGATCCGAAGACGCGACTGCTCGGTGCCGTGGCCACCGCGCACGCCGGCGCGAAGCCCGCCAAGCGCGCCACCGGGGCGGCTCCGTCGCAGTCAAGTGTCCGGCTCACGGCCAACGCGGAACAACCTCCTGACCCAGCGCGCGTCGGCGCGTTGTCCAAGTGGCAAGCCACGACCCGCTCGTCAAGGAGAACGGATGCACAGGACGCTCGTCTGGATGACCATCGCGGCCTGCGCGCTGGCCGTCCCGGCCTACGCGGGTGCCGACAAGCCGCCGGGGACCGGCGGTCAGTCCGGCAAGGAGCACGGCAAGTCGCAGGGGGCGCACGGCAAGTCGCACAAGTGCAAGGCCCGCTCCGTCGGCTACATCGTCGGCGGGACGCTCGTCGCGGACGGCCTGACGCAGAGCGCCGGCCAGAACACGCCCAATGACGCCACCGACGACCGCTACAGCGGCACCGTCACGCTCACCGTGACCCACACCAACCACTGGGCCAGGGCCCTGTCCGGCCAGCAGACGCTGACGCTCACCAACGTGCGCGTGAGCCTCGGCGACGGCGTGACCCAGCCGCCGGCGCCCGCCAGCAAGGTGCAGGTGATCGGGAAGGTGACCGCGGTGGCCAAGAAGTGCAAGGACAAGAGCGCGGCAGGCGTGGTGACCTTCAGGAAGGTCGTCTTCGCGCCGCCCTCAACCGACGAAACCAAGCAGGGCGACTGAGGAGGTCGTGCTTGCACGCGTGAGCGGGCGTCGGGAGGGCGCCCGCTCCGCGATGACGGTCCAGCGATCCTCGCGGCGCCGCCGCCTTCGCCGCTGCCGCCGCCGACCACGGTCCTCAAGGCGCGGCCTGGGCACGTCGTGCGCGTGCACGCGCGCCCAGGCGGCAAGCTGCTCTCCCGCGTGCTCCCGCGGCACGAGCAGCTCGCCGATAGCTCGCGCGGCTGATGTCCCCCCGGACCGTGGCAGGACTCGTGTACCTCTCGAAGGCGCGCGGCAGCAGCACTGGGGTCCTCGGGTCCCATCATCAAGCAGGACGGCGAGGACGAGACGCCAGAACACGAAGAACGCCGCCATCGACCACCAACCTGTCCCGGTTCCGGCCGCCAGCGAGGTGGCCGTCGAGCGGGGATCAGCGTCGGCTTGCTCTGATTGTGCGGCCACATGTCAAGAGACCTGACCTTGTGCTGCAGCAGTTCGTTGATCTTCGCCGCAGAGTCGGCGGCTTCGCCCGCCGGAAGGAGTGAACCTCGCTCAGCGTCAGCAGACTGCACGACGGATCGCGGGCGGCCACGGCGGTGCTTTCACTTTCCATACGCATTACTGTTGTCTCCTTCTGTTGTGGTAGGAAAGGCGGGCCAGCCGAAGCTAGCCCGCCCAATCTCCTACTTCGTACTATTTACTACGTGTTCCGCGATGGGCAGGTAAGCGTCCGTCGCGTCGGGATCGCCAGCACACTCAGTGCCGTGCTTGATAACCCACTTCTCGCTGCTGCCGTTGCCGACCTTCTTCGTGCAGAGCTTCGGGTGTCGCGGGCGGCCATAGCGGCCGCGCCGAAGCAGAAGCGCAAGCGGCGCCGGAAGCCGGGCTCGCAGCCCTCGCAGCCGAAGCAGAAGCGCTCGACCACGGATGACGGCATGCCCCGGCCGCCGAAGCGGGACTAGAAAGCAGAAGGGCCCGCTCGGTGGCGGGCCCTCCCACTTCACGACTCGCGCGTCCTGGGCGTGTCGAGGTCCTACGCGGTCGGCAGGTAGGCGTCGATCGCGTCCGGCGCTGAGGCGCAGTCAGCGCCGTGCTTCAGCATCCAGTTGGAGCCGTTGTCCTTCTTGACGCAGAGCTTCGTCAGCACGGCGTTCGGGATACCGGGAGCGCCATCCTTACCATCGGCACCCTTCGGACCCTGCGGACCGACAGCGCCATCCTTGCCGACCTGACCGGGAGCGCCATCCTTACCGTCAACGCCGTTGCTGCCGTTCAGGCCATCCTTGCCGACCTGACCGGGAGCGCCATCCTTGCCGTCGAGCCCGTCGTGGCCGGGGTTGCCGTCAACGCCATTGACGCCGTTGCTGCCGTCCTGGCCGTCAGTCCCGTTGTCACCCTTGGCGCCGTTCACCCCGTCCTTGCCGTGGAGCGACTGCATCCACTCGGGGAACGTGCCGGTGAAGCCGTTCTCCTGAGCCAGCTTGTAGGCCGACTTGCCGTCCGAGCCGTTGAGCCCGTCGTTGCCGTTGGTGCCATCCTTGCCAGCCTGACCGGGAGCGCCCGTCTGACCGTTCACGCCATCGGCACCCTTGAGCGACTGAATCCACTGACCCAGCGAGCCGACGAAGCCCTGATCGACAGCCTGGTCGTAAGCAGACTTGCCGCCAAGCCCGTTGACACCGTTGGAGCCGTCCTTGCCGTCCTGGCCGTTCAGCCCGTCCTTGCCGTTGACGCCGTTGGAACCGTCAGCCCCGTTGACACCGTTCGAGCCGTCAGCGCCGTGAAGCGACTGAAGCCACTGACCGAACGAGAGATCCGGATCGGTGTGATCGGCCTGGTACAGCTCGTAAGCGGTCTTGCCGTTCGAGCCGTTGATTCCGTCGCGGCCGTCGAGACCGTTGGTCCCGTCCGAGCCGTTGGAACCGTTGGAACCGTCATTCCCGTTGACGCCATCGACGCCATCGACGCCGTTGGTCCCGTTGCAGACGGTGAAGGCATCGCTGCCATCCGTCCAGACGAAGATGCGGCAGTTGTTCTCATCGAACACGACCGTGGGGATGAGCCCAAGCCCGGTCTCGCCAGTGTCGCCCTTGTCGCCCTGGATGCCCTGGTAGCCAACGCCACTGGCGCCAGCGTCACCCTTGACACCCTGCGGTCCCTGAGCGCCACGAGCGCCGTTGGTACCGTTAGTGCCATTCTGACCGTCGGCCCCACTGCGGCCGTCGGTCCCGGCGATGCCCTGCGGGCCGGTCCCGCCGACGACGATGCGGGTGCTCGTGGCCTTCTTCTTGGCCTTTTTCTTGGCCTTCTTGTGCTTCTTGGCGTGAGGCGCCCTGTGCTTGGGCAGGGTACCGCCTCCGCTCGCGCTGGCAATGCCAGCAGTGCTGAGGGTCATCGCCATGATGGCGATGACCGCGATGATCCTGGTTTGCATGACGATGCTCTTTTTCCAGTTGGGTTTGGTCCGGCCGGATGGCAGGCGTCGGGGTCGGCCTTGCGGCCCCGACGTCTGCCGTCTGTCTGCCGTCGCCCCCGGTCGCGCGCCCACTCCCCCCGGAGGGACACGCGACCGGGGCGGCTGGCCCCCTTTATGGCCGTCGCCTCGCAGCAACGGCCCTTGGGTTTCCCCAAGAACGACGAGCGGTTGCCAACCACTTCCCGCTCGTCATGCGCCCGCCACAAGGGCCCAGGAAGAGACGGGCCCTGGCCGGAGGCGCGCCCCAAGGTGGGGGAGCTATGGCCGCGAGCCTTCGATTGACTCGACCAGCCGGTTGAGCTCCTCCGTCGCTTCGTCGTTCAGCGCGAAGCAGAAGGGCAGGCTCTTGACTTCCTTGTTGACGATGGCGAACAGCGGCTCCCAGCCATCGCCGATGCGCGAGCAGATGATCGCGATCTCCGCGCCCCCGATGATGAGGGCCTCCTGGACTTGGCCGTTCGAGCGCTTCTGCGTCACGACCGCGTTGTAGTCGGTACCCATCATCGGCCGACCTCCGTGTCGCTTCCGCGCCGCGCTTGCGAGCGCAGCGAACGGTCGCCCACGTCCCGCTGCGCTGCTCCTCGCCCGGGGACGGACGATTTCTTGATTTGTGGTGTCATTTGTCTCTCAGATTTGACGGCGGCGTCGGCGCCACCGTTATGTGCCATGCCTGTAAGCTGGGGAACCAGACGCTGACACCGGTTTGGCGCCGCCCTGAGGTGGTGGCGTGGTTGCTACTCGGTCGGCGCCTTGCTCTGTTGTGCGTTGCACGATCCGTATCGGCCACCCCGTGTCGGTGCCCGATCGCATAGACGTGCGTACTCGAAGCCGGTCGGGTCGCACGATTGTGCGATGGGCCGCCGCGTCGCGGCTGCCGCATGGAGCAGCAGACCGCCGATGCGTCCCGCGTGTCCTCCGCGGCCATGATCGAGCCCGGCCTGTCCATCAGACCCGGAGCGAGTTCAGAACGGCTCACACGGGCAGGCATGCCTCGGCGCGTCTTCGCTCGGCGCGCCTGTCCGGGACGGAGCGCATCGAGATCCGTCGTCGGCGAATCGAGTCCTGACGTTCGCCATTCGCGTTGGTCGTCGTCATCGTCGTGGCCGTCCTGACCTCGATGCCGGCGAGGGCCGGGGCGTCGCGCTTGCTGCGCGAGGGCCGCCGAGGCCTGGAGGCCCAGCGCGGGCGCGAGGCCCGCTCGATCCCGCACACGGCACCGATCGCCTGTTAGGCGTGCCCGCACCCGGTGCGAGGACTCGACGTCGGCTACGGTTAGATCGCGGCCTACGAGGCGTGGCGGGCGCGCGGCGTGGCCGCCGACGGAACGCGACAGAGGGTGCCCGGTGCGAGGAAGCCGTACCGGCCCGAGGCGCTGACTGCGACGGATGCGCCGACAGCGACGGCGATTGCTCCGCGAACTTCGCCGCCGACTCGACGGCGGCGCCACGGCCGCGGCGACGGCACGCGTTGCCCCGGATCGTGTGACGCGCCAGCGCAGGCCGCGCTCGACCGAGACGAGCGACACCAGGGCGCACGCGCGAGGACGCCGATGTTCAGCGCCGGCCGGCCGTCCAGCGGTGCCGGCGAGCGCGTGCCGCGAGCCGTCCGCCGCAGCACGCTAAGGACGTGCCCCGTGACGATCGCGCCGATCAGCGAGGCCTTGGAGATGGGCAACGACCCGTAAGACCCGCCGTTGCGCTGCATCTCGCCCGGGTCCTGGGCGGTCGCCGTGATCCCGGTGTGATGGGTAGACGGCCGCAGAACGCCCCGGTGCTACCGGATCGCGGGCGCGCCACCCTCCGCGGTCCCCGGACCGCCGCCTGGCCGCCTCGGTGTGGGCAACCGTGCGGGTGCGACCGTCTCGTCGTCGAGCAGGCCTTCGGTTAGCGCGATCGCGATCAGCTGCGCCCGCGTCCGCGCACCGGTCTTGGCCATGGCGTTGCGCACGTGTGTGCGGACGGTGTCGGGCGCGATGTGCAACGCGGCGCAGATCTCGGGGGTGACCTCGCCTAGGGCGATGCGACCGACGATCTCCTTCTCGCGCGTGGTCAGCGGGGCCGGCACGTGCGCCGGCTCCGAGCGGCTGCCGGCGCGGTCGCGGATGCACACGCCGAGAACGAGCACGGTCCCCTCCGTGCCGGTGGCCCGCATCGCGAAGTCGACGACGCGCGCCGAGCCGTCCGGCCGGCGGATCCGGCGGCGGCCGAACGATTCGCCCCGTAGCACCTGTGCGCGCCAGACCGCATCGTCGGGCGCCTCGGCGGGATCGTCGAACAACGTAGTCATCCGCTCGCCGGTGAGCGCGTCCGCCGAGCGCCCGGCGAGCGCCGTGCCGGCGTCGTTGACGGCCACGATGCGCCGGTCGAGGCCGACGACGAACATCGCGTTCGCCGAGCGCCTGAACGCGGTCCAGAACACCTGCGCGTAGCCGTCGTCCGGGGCGCCGCCCGGTGCTCGGTTCGCCTGCCGCTGTGCCTGTGATGTGAAGCGTGCCGCCAGGGCGCTCGATCCCGCGGTTGAAGACTCTGGATCGATCCATGATGCCAGCCCGGCGGGTGAAGCAGGATGACCCACTCGGGTGACACGCCGGTCCGGCTCGGCTCCCGGTCTCCCCGCCGTGGCGTCGTAGTCCGCAACCCTGCAGGGGCAGAGCACGGTCGTCATGCCTTCCCCTCTTGTTCGGTCGCCGGCGACGCTAACACCGCCCAACGGGCCGGGACCTCTGGCGACACCCGCATCCGTGGCATGCCCGCGTCACTGACCGGCTCCCCGTGGGCCACTGCTGCAATCGCGCGGCAAGCGGGCGTCGGGGAAGCGCTGAGCAGGCGACCGCCTGGGACGAGCCGCAGGCGTCCGTCGGCGCGCGATCGAAGCCCGTCCGGCTCCTGCATCGGTGACAAGGCAGCAGCGACAGGCTGACTGCTCGTACAAGGTCCACTGCCGAGCGGGTGGCGGACTCGCGCGTTCTCTCCGGACCCGCTACCAGGGCCGCTCGGTGTGGCAGCGCGGGCACTCGACCGACGTGGTCACGCTCGCCTTGAACGCGTGGCCGCACACGCAGGTGTAGAGCGCCCTGTCCTCGGGCTGCTGCGTGCCGCCCGCGATCGTGGCCAGACGCTGTTGATCGTGACCCATGACGCGCGCGTCGCGGCGGCCGCCGATCGGATCGTGAGCCTCCGCGATGGGCTCGTGGCCGACGAGACACAGCTGCAGGCAGCACGCGCCGTCGCCCTGCCCTTCGAGCGCGACCACCGAGCATGAGTGCGACGCCGGGCCGTCCGATCGAGCTGCACGTCATCGGGACGGCGATTTCGCCCAGTCAGCCGCGCTACCCACGCTCAAACCCGGGCGTTGGCTGGGTCGCGCGCGCCACGCTTGCGCGGATCGTGCCCGATCGCGACCGCTGGAACTGGACGCAAGCCATCCGGCTCAGGGACCCCTCGACGGCCCCGGCCTTGGCCGAGCGGGCAGCGGCATCTGTGACCCCCGGCACCCCCTTGCTCGTCCGCACGTGGCAGCGGCAGCGCGCTGACGCACTGCGCGATGCAGACCCGATCCGGATCACCCTAACGACGTACACGATCGTGCTGCTCTTGGTGGTGTTCTCCGTCGTGGCGATCCTCGTCGGCGCACGCACCAGCGAGCAGCACCGCGAGATCGGGCTGCTGAAGGCCGTCGGCCTGACGCCGCGCCAGGTCACCGCAGTGTTCGCGCTCGAGTCGGCCGTGCTCGGGCTGATCGCGGTGGTCATCGGCTTCGCGGTCGGGGCGACGCTGGCGCCACGCCTGGCCGCGCCCAGCGCCGAGACGATGCTTGGCTCGCCGACGATCGCGGCAAGCGCATGGCACCTCCTCGCCGCCAGCATTCCCGTGCTCCTCGTGCTCGTCGCCAGCGCGCGCGCGTCGACTCGCCGCAGCACTCGCTTCAGCGTCCTGCACGCGATCCAGGCCGGCGCCGCTCCCGCTCTGGTGGCGGAAGCAGCCGTCCCACGCAGCCCCTCGCCCGCTCTCGCTCGGGACGACCAGCGAGCAGCGCGTGCACGCGGCGCTGCGCTGTCGCTCCGCCGGGCGGAAGCGAGCGTGAGCCGCTCAACCAGCCAACACGGTCGGAGTTCGTCCGCAGCGAGCGTCTACCGCTACGGCCTGTTCGCTGCTGGTCTCGCACGAGGAGTGGTAGCGCGGCTCAGCCGCAGACAGGTTGCCTCATTGAATGCCGTAATCGCCCTCGTTGATCTGCGCGGGCGCCGAGGTCGTGCGGTCGTGGTCGAGGTTCGTTGCGTGCGAGAGCGCCTCGCGTTCGTGAGCATCGCGACCGGCCGGGACCGCCGTATCGGCGCGCGGTCCGAGGAGCAGATAGCAGGTCATCGACCCTTTGCCTTTAACCTCGATCCTGCCGCGTCGGCGGAGCTCGTAGCGGTGTCGCAGACGTTCGTATGCCTGCTCGGTGACTTGGATTGTGCCGGGCAGGGCGTGGGATTCCATGCGGCTGGCGGTGTTGACCGTATCCCCCCACAGGTCGTAGATGAACTTCGCCCGCCCGATGACGCCGGCGACGACCCGACCGGTGTCGATTCCGATCCGTATTTCGAGCGGCAGTCCGGTCTCAGCCGAGCAGCGCGCGACCTCCGGTCCCATCGCGAGCGCCATCTCGGCGATTGCCTCGGCGTGATCGTCTCGTGGGAGCGGGATGCCACTGGCGACCATGTAGGCGTCGCCGATCGTCTTGATCTTCTCTACGCCGTGATCGGCGGCGACCGCGTCCCAGCGCGCGAACACGCGGTCCAGCAGGGCCACCAGCTCGAACGCGGAGAGTCGCTCGGAGAGCGGCGTGAAACCCACGATGTCGGCGAAGAGCACCGTGACGCCGGGACAGTCATCGGCGATGATTCCCTCCTGCTGCTTGAGCCGCGCCGCGACCGACTGGGGCAGGACGTTGAGAAGCAGGCGCTCGGACTTGGCCTGCTCAAGTTCGAGTGCGTGGTGCTCGCGGGCGAGCTCTGCCAGCGCTCGCTCCCGCGCCCGCACGAAGTACTGGAGCAGCGCGTACGCGGTCGTCGCCACGCCGAGGATGTTGAGCGCGAAGAACGTGACTACGACGCCGTGGGGAACATGGGGCGCGCCAGTCGCGAGGGCGGGGTCGATGGCGCCGGAGAACGCGACGAGGCCGACGAAGGCAACGAACCAGGGGACGGCCTGCCGCGCTCCCACGAACAGCAGTGCCCCCAGCGGTGACGTCATCGCCCAGAGGCACACTGCGGAGGACGTCTCGAAGCCGCCGAGGCTCCACTGCAGGGCGAACGGCAGCAACAGACTCATGCACAGTTGGCTCCGACGGAACAGGAGGTAGCGCTGCGTTCGCGCGAACGCGTAGATGCTGGCCGCCGAGGCGACCTGATAGCCGAGTGGGATCGCAGCCGACACCCAGAGCCCGAGCGACGCGTACGTCGCGACCCAGACGAACGAGAGGCTGGCCATCAGCGTCGAGGACAGGACCAGGACCGCCTTGCGAACGCGAAGCTCGCTCGAGTCCGACGGCAAGGCGCCGATCGCGACCAGCCGCTGCAACCAGCCCGGAAACCGCCCCATCGTCCAACGAAGCCGTAGCTCCCTCACGACGCGAGCATAAGTCGCCCGCTCGGCAGGCGACCACGGCGTGAGCCACAAGGCTCTACGGTGGGAAGGAGTCGTCCGCCTGCCAGCGCTGCTTTGCCCGCGAGAGCGAGAGCGCACATCGCGCCGCCGGCAGACGCTCGCTGCGGACGAGCAGCAGGCGCCTAAGCTCGGGAGTGCCCCTTCCCCACCAGATGCGGTAGTCCCCGCGCCTACGGCCGACGAGGCGTGTACTTGCGCCTCGGACGAGACGCGGCAGTCGCCGACGCCGAGGAGGATGCTGCTCCGTTTCGCGCATTGCGCAAGTGCGGCTCCGCCCCATTGGTGTCGCGTACTCGGACTCGACGGGCACTCGGCGCCGAGCGCGCAGCGCGAGAGCATCGCCCGCCAACTGTTCCGCACGGCGAGTGACGCGCACCGGCTTGGGGAAGGTTCATCGTGAGGCTCGCGATGGACCGTCGTGTAGTCGGCTTACTCCTCGCCCTGGCGCTAGTCGTGCGGCTCGCCTATGTGGCGGCGACGCCGGGCTATCAGGCGATCGACGACGCGCACAACTACGACGTCCACGCGCTGTCGATCGCAGCTGGGCACGGCTTTGCGCACATCGGCTCCGGTCCGAGTGGCGAAACGGCCTTCCGGCCGCCTGGTTATCCGTATCTGCTCTCGGGTGTCTACGTGGTGAGCGGCGTCGACCACGCGACGCCCTCTGAGCGCTTCCTCGCCGGCCGTATCGCCAATGCGCTGGTGGGCACGGTGATCGTGGCGCTCATCGGGCTGCTCTCCGCACAGCTCTTCGGCCGGCGCGTCGCGCTGGTGGCGATGGCGGTGGGCGCGGTCTATCTGCCGCTGATCCTCGTGGGCGGCTCGTTGATGTCCGAGCCGCTGTTCGCCGCCTTGCTGCTCGGAGCCCTGGCCGCAGCTGTCCAGCACCGGCGCTCCGCGCACTGCTATCGCTGGGCGATCGGCGGAGGAGTGCTCGGCGGCCTGGCGATCCTTACGCGCGCCAACGCGGCGATCATCCTGGCGCCGCTGGTCGTTGCCGTTTGGGACATCCGGCCGCGCTTCTCGTGGCGGGCGCTCGCCCCGCCCGCCATGCTCGCCGTGGTGGGGCTCGCCACCGTCGCACCGTGGACGATCCGCAACGCGGTGGCGCTCGACAGCTTCGTGCCGGTCTCCACCCAGCTCGGCACGGCGCTCGCGGGCACCTACAACGACGCCGCGCGCACCGATCGCGAGCACCCGGCGTCGTGGCGCAGCCTGCGGCGCGTGCCCCATTACCAGTACCTCATCCGACGCTGGCACCAGATCCCGGAGCCAGTGCTCGACAGGAAGCTGCGAGCCGCCGCCCTGCGCTACGCCACCGACCACCCTGCCTACGTCGCGGAGGTCGTCTTCTGGAACGGCGTTCGCATGCTCGATCTCGCCGGAACGAGCTGGTCGCGGCACACCGCCTCGACGATCGGCGTCGGTCCACGCTGGGCCGACGCCGGCGTCATCGCCTTCTGGTCCTTCGCGGCCCTAGCGATCGCCGGCGCCCTCACCTCCCGCGGCCGGCAAATGCCGCCCTATGTCGGCGTGGTGCCGGCACTGCTCTTCCTCAGCGTCGCGTTCTTCGCCTTCGAGACGCCTCGCTATCGCACCGGGATCGACCCGTTCATCGTGATGCTCGCAAGCGTGGCGCTCGCGGCCGGATGGGATGCCAGCGCCTCGCGTGGACGCCGCGTTGCGCGCCGAGCGCGGTCTGCGAGCTGACCGCTCCTGCCCGCCGGACTGCCTGAGCACGGCCGGATCGGCGATGCAGCCTGCGAGACCTTGTCGTTCTTGTTGGCGGCGCAGTTTCCGGGCGCGGAGGCGCGCACGGCTCAGGCTGAAGCCGTCGAGGCGATCGATGGCAGTTGGGAGAGTCGCGGCTCGCTCCTCGCCCGGGTCGGGTGAGTCGCGCCGACCCGGCGGGACCGGACAATGACGACTCGTCGCTGAGCAGAAACCTGCAGTAGGGCACAGCTTCGCGCTCGAGGTACTCGCCGTGGTCGCCAACTTGCTCTGCCGCAAGCGCGCACCTCTCCCCTATGGTCGCCGGCTACAGCTACGACGAGATCGCCGCACAGCTCGAGGTGAGCTCGCTGGCGGTCAACCGCCAACTGGTCCGTGCACGAGTTGCCGTCCGCGCCGCCCGCGACGGTGCCTGACCGCTGCCGGCACACAGCGACCGTCGAGCTGCAGGCGGCGGCCGGCTCGTCACTGCGAACGGCCCGGACGTCCGGGCCTTTCGCATTTAAGGACTGGGCGGGCTCGAGCTTCCGGGTCCCCCCTCATCGCTCCTTCGCTGTTCGCCCCTACTGGCTCTCGCACGCGAGGCTGCGGACCGCGCGCTCACACGCGCGGGGCGCCACGGCTCGGAGTGCCGCAAGCAACGCGAAAGCGGGAGCGACCCCACTCGCGCTTGCGCGGGCGCGCAGCACCGATTCGCTCAGGCCGCTCGAGGCGCGCGGCGCGCGATTCACCGGGGGTGTGCGAACAGCCGAAGCAGTGCTGTCGGCTGTCCGCGCAAGCACCTCCCCGGGTGGGCCAACAGTCACCCCGTGGCCGACAGCGGCTGGTCTGCCGACGCCTTATCTCAACTGTGCCAGCGCCACGGCGTCGGGACCCGCCGGGAAGCGAAGCTGCCCGGTCTCATCGTTCGCCGCGCGCCACACCGCCTCGGCCACGTCGGACTCGTGCGTCACAGCAGCCGGCTGCTGGAAGTCCGCCATGACGCGTTCCGCGAAGGCCGCGTAGGCCTCGGGGATCACCCCGTTCATACGCGTCTGCCCATTGCTGGTGAAGTTTGTCGTCGGGCCGTAGCCCGGCTCGACCAGCTTCACGCTGACGTTGAAGTCCTCGAGCTCGAGCGCGAGCGACGCGGTGAACCCTTCGATGGCGGTCTTGCTCGCGGCGTACACGGCCACCAGCGGCATCGGAGCCAGCGTCACGCTCGACGTCACGTTCACCACCACGCCCGACCGCCGCTCGCGGAATTGCGGCAACACCGCCTGCGTCATCGCCATCACGCCGAAGGTGTTGGTCTCGAAGATCTCGCGCGCCGTGGCCATCGGTGTGGCCTCGAAGGCGCCGAGGGCCCCGATGCCCGCGTTGTTGACCAGCACGTCGATGGGCCCGCTCGCCTCGAGCGCGGCCGCGATGGACTCCGGCTTCGTCACGTCGAGCGCGACCACCCGAAGCCGCTCCGACTGGTGCAGGACATCTTCGCGCGGAGCGCGCATGGTGGCGACCACATCCCAGCCCTGCGAATGGAAGTGGCGCGCAGTCTCCAGGCCGTAGCCCGAAGAGCAGCCGGTGATGAGCACGGTCTTTTGAACCGGACCGTCTGAGGTCATTGCCCTGTCTGCGATCGACTCGTTGCTTGTCATGCAGCGAGCGAATCAGCCGGTCGGTATGGAGCGTTAGAACAGAACTGCCGCGTCGATGCACAATCCTGCTCGATAGCGCGGCTCCGGCCGCCCGTTGGCCGCTGGGGTCTACCCACGAGATGTATGTTCCGCTCATGGCAGCGATCGCTGAGTCCGCGGCACCAGAGGGTTCGCTGCGCACCGACGCCCTGCTCGCTGAGCTGCGGGCGCTGATCGTCCGACACGCGCGTCCCGACGAGACGACGGCGATCGACGGTGTCCTGCTCTCGGCCGCCGGTCGACCGGGCGAGCCCGAGGCGTCGACCACCGGAACGGTCATGGCCCTCATCGCCCAGGGCGCGAAGCGCCTGGCCATCGGCGATCGGGTGTACGACTACCGACCGGGCCAGTACCTGGTCGCCTCAGTCGACCTGCCGATCACCGGGCATTACACGCACGCAGCCGCGGACAAGCCGGCCCTGGGTTTCGGCCTGATCTTCCGGCCGTCGGCCAGCGCGTCACTGGTGCTGGACGGGAACGCGACGCCCGAGTCGACCCCGCCGCGACGCGCGCGCCCCGCGGCCGCGCCTGCGGGGCTCGGCGTCGCCGAGGCCTCGCCGGAGCTCCTCGACGCCGTCGTGCGCATGGTGCGCCTGCTCGACAGCCCGCGCGACCGCGACGTCCTGGCGCCGATGATCGAGCGAGAGATCCTCTGGCGCCTCATCAACGGTCCTCTCGGTGAGGGCGTGCGCCAGATCGGACTCGCCGACAGCAGCCTCACGCATGTGAGTCGCGCGGTCCGTTGGATCACCGAGCACTACAACAAGCCGTTTCGCGTCGAAGACCTCGCTCGCTCCTGCGGCATGAGCACGTCCGCGTTCCACCGCAACTTCCACGCCGTCACCGCGCTGAGCCCGATCCAGTTCCAGAAGCAGATCCGCCTGCAGAAGTCGCGCCTGCTCCTGCTCACCGGGGCTGACGACGTCGCCACCGTGGGATACCGGGTGGGATACGACAGCACGTCGCAGTTCAGCCGCGAGTACCGGCGCCAGTTCGGGCTTCCTCCGGGGCGCGACGCTGACCGTCTCCGTGCCGGCGCAGCAACGGCCTGACCGCACTGCTCGACGCTGGCGATGCTCGGGGTTCCCGGCGGAAACTCTCGTAGCGGAGTGCTCCTTTGCGCGACGAGCAGCACTCGCGCCGCCACCGCCGCTGCTCGTCCGAGGCGACAGCGCCGCCGGGGTCCTGGCCGCGCCGCTGCTCTGCCACAGATGCAAGAGCCAGCAAGAAGTCGAGGACGCGCCGGCGGACGCCTGGTCCTCGTCCAAGGCGAGCGCGGCGGTAGCGCAGCACGCGCGCTCGCTACTTCACGAAGGCAGTCGCCGTCTGCTGGGCGCCCCTCGGGCGTCGCCGCGTCACGTACGGCGCTCGTGACGCCGACGGCGGGCCCGTGGCCTGCGTGGCCGCCGCGGGCGTCGCTCGCTTACGGCGTGGAACGCGTCTCGAGACTCGACTGCGGTGTGCGGCACGGACCTCGCCTCCGATGCGGGTCCTCGATCGGGCGCATGTCCGAGAAAGGCTGTCCTCCGACGTCCGGGGCGTGTCCCGGATGGCGCGTCACTTGGACGGATCACCGGGCGGGTCGTGCGGGACACCCGGCGCCGGCTCCTCCGGGAGAGGCGCCCACTTGCGGGCGAAGTGCCCGCAAGCGGTTCCTCCTGCGACACGGGCCTGTCGTCGCAACATGACCTCCGCTACGGGCGTCGCGGTGGATCACCCTGATTGCCTCGGGAGCATTGCGTGGTGCCGGGAGCGGGCGAGTAGTGTCGGGGCGCATGGCGCAGATGCGAGCAGTGGTCGCGGAGCGGCCGGACGGGCCTGACGGGCTCGTCGTACGCGAGGTGCCGCGCCCCGAGCCCCGTCCGGGCTGGGCGCTGGTCAGGGTCGAGGCGTTCGGGCTCAACCGGTCCGAGTACAAGACACTCAAGGGCTACGCCGGCGACGCGGTGACGTTCCCGCGGATCCTCGGGATCGAGCTGGTCGGCGTGGTGGAGGCGGTGCACGGGGACGCGCCCGCCGTGCCGCCGGGGACGACGGTCGCGGCGCTGATGGGGGAGATGGGCCGCGCGTTCGACGGCGGCTACGCCGAGTACGCGCTCGTCCCCGAGCACCAGCTGATCGCGCTCGACACCACGCTGCCGTGGGACGTGCTCGGCGCGCTGCCCGAGACGTTCGTGACCGCCGCCGGCTCGCTCGAGCACCTCGACCTCGAGGAGGGGAAGACGCTGCTGCTGCGCGGCGCGACGTCCTCGGTCGGCCTTGCCTGCCTGGAGCTCGCCCGCGCCGCCGGCGTGCGGGTGATCGCGACGACGCGCAGCGAGGCGAAGGGCCGGCGGCTGACCGAGCTCGGCGCCGCGGGCACCGTGCTCGAGGGCGACGGCTTCACCGAGCGCGCTGCGGGCGCGCTGCCCGAGGGCGGCGCCGACGGCGCCGTCGACCTCATCGGCGGCCCCGCGGTGCTCGAGACGCTGCGCCTGCTGCGCCCAGGCGCGACGGCCTGCAACTCCGGCTCGCTGTCCGACACCTGGGTGATCCCGGACTTCGAGCCGATCGCGATGATCCCGTCAGGGCGCAAGCTGACGGTGTTCCATTCCAACGACGTGCACGACGCGACGGTCGGGGGACCGCTGCTGCGCGCCGTCGTCGAGCAGGTCGAGCGCGGCGAGGTCGCGCCGAACATCGACGCGGTCTACGCGCTCGAGAAGACGATCGACGCGCACCGCCGGATGGCGGCGAACGAGGCGTCCGGCAAGCTCGTCGTGCTGCCGCGCGCTGGGACCGCCTGAGCGGCCGCGGCGCAGCACGGGCTACTTCGTCCGCAAGCCGAGGCTGCACGGTATAGCGGGTCGTCGTCCCGGTCGCCGACGTTGATCGGATGCTGCGCGAGCGTGATGGTGGCGTCTCTTGTGCGGTGAGTGCGTCGCCTCGCCGAGGCTTGTCGCCGAGCGCGAGCGCCTCGTCGATGACCGCGGGCTCGTCGAGCGTGAGGGTGCGGCCTCGTCGACCACGAGGGCTCGGGTGCGGTGTGGTGGCCAGAATTGACCGATGCGGAAGATCGACGCCTTCGCCCACATCCTGCCCGCCGGCTATCTGGAGCACCTGGAGCGCCACCTCGCCTCGACGATGAGGCCGGCCCAGCTGCGGTACTACCAGGAGGGTGTCTTTCACTTCGACCCGGTCATCAGCGACCTCGACGCCCGCCTCCGAATGATGGACCGGCACGGCGATTACGCGCAGGTCCTCGTGCTGGCCGTCCCTCCGCTGGAGGAGGTGGACCCCCCGCAGGCCGCCTCCGAGCTGGCGCGGCGCGCCAACGACGAGATGGCCGACCTGGTGCGGCGCTTCCCCGAGCGGTTCGCGGGATTCGTGGCCGCCCTGCCGTTGGATGACGTCGAGGCGTCTCTGATGGAGATCGACCGTGCGGTCGGGGAGCTCGGCGCCCTCGGCGTCCAGGTGTTCACCAACGTCCGCGGCGCACCGCTGGACCACCCCCGCTTCGACCCGATTCTCGCGCGGATGGAGGCGCTCGACCGGATGATCTGGCTGCACCCGACGCGCAACGCCGCGTGGCCCGACTACGCGACCGAGCGCGAGTCCGACTTCGGGATCTGGTGGTCGCTCGGCTGGCCGTACGAGACGGCGGCCGCCCTCGCGCGGCTTGTCTACTCCGGTCAGATGGACCGGCACCCGCGGCTCCGGGTGATCGCCCACCACGGCGGCGGCATGGTGCCGCACTTCTCGGCGCGGCTCGCGATGGGCCCGGGATACCGGCAGACGAAGGAAAGCCTCCCGCTGCCACCGCTGGAGTACTTCCACCGCTTCTACGCGGATACAGCACTCTTCGGAGCTCCCCACGCAGTGCGCTGCGTCATCGAGTTCTTCGGCCCGGAGCACGTGCTGTTCGGTACCGACACGCCGCTGGGACCGCCCCACGCCATCGACGCCACCATCGCGGACCTCGGCGCTGCCGGGCTGTCAGAGGCGGAGCTGGCCGCCGTTTATGCGGGAAACGCGCAGCGCCTCCTCGGCGTGCGGTGAGTCCGGGGTGAGACCGCCGGCCGCAAGGTCTCTGGCCCGTGCCAACCGAGACGCCCGCACTTCGCGCAAAAAGCAGCACTCAGCTTCGCAGCTCACCGGACTGCCCGAATCGTCGATTGCGACAGCGCGGACGGGTACCTCGGCGCTATCGCGCTTGCTCATGGCGATAGCGACGATCGTCGAGCGCGGGCCGATCGGGAGCTCGTGTGCGGCGACGTCGTGCCTTATGCACCGGATGGGGCGGGTCGGGCCGAGTGGCGCTTCCGTTGTCGAGGCACCAGGCAAATCCGCGGGGTCGCCGGCATCGCTCGCGGAGGGGAAGCGCGCGCTCCAGCTCTCCGCGCCAAGCGGGACTATCTGCGGCAGCCACGAGAGGCTCGCCCTGTGAGGAATGCAGGCGTCGACCGATGTGGCGTCGCGGCTCGCGGATCTCGTCTTTATGAAAGAGGGCTGATGGTCAAGGGCGGCTGTTGGTTAGGGGGCGCGGGCGGTGTGGTGGTGGCGAGCGGTGCTCAAGTCTCTATCGCCCCTTGATCGTGGAGGACCGTGCGAAATGGGAGCCGCTCCGGTGGCGCAATTCCAAAGAGAGCCGTCACGTGATTCCCGGAAACCGTGTCCCGAACCATGTCCCCAAGCCCGCAAATCTGACCCCGTCGTAGCCCACCGAACCTGACGAAGCCCGCCTCAACGCCCGTGAAAACGAGCGCCAACGCGCCAATCATAATCCGCGTGTCGGGGGTTCGAGTCCCTCCTCCGGCATCACCTCCTCCGGCATCAGAGAAGCCGAGAAGCCCCGCACATGCGTGGCTTTCGTCTTGGTACCGGGTGCGCTCGGACGACCCGCGGCGGGGCTTCCGTCTTGGTACCGGGTTCGCTCGGGCGACCCGCAGCGGACCTCAGATGCCTGGCCCTCACCGTGCGAGATCGATAGCCCAGGGCTAACGCTCGTATGGGAGACAGGTCTTGGACGTCGGGGCCGTACGCGCTTAGCGTTATTTGAACGCGCCACTTTCGGTAACAGCGCCGGATAAACGGCCAACGCGAGTGGCGAACTCAGCGCAAGCGACGGCCAACCCGAAGGAGATAGCCGTGAACCGAGATCTCGGAGTCTGGACCAGCGAGGACTGCGCGCTGGTCTTGATCGATTACCAGCCGGAGATGTTCGAGGCGATCCGCTCCGAGACGGACGCGGAGCTCGTCGAGCTCAATGTCCGCTTTCTGGCCAAGACCGCCAAGGCGTTCGACATACCGATCGTGCTGTCGACCGTGGCGGTCGAATACGGTGCCAACAGCCCGACGCAACCCGCGATCGCCGCCGAGTTGCCTGACGTCGAGCCGATCGACCGGTTGTCCATGAACGCGTTCGAGGATCAGGCCTTCCGTGAGGCTGTGGAGGCCACGGGACGCAAGCGGCTGATCATGGGCGGCCTCACGACCGAGGTCTGCCTCGCCTTCGCGGCGGTCGACGCACTCAAGGACGGTTACGACGTGCAGTTCGTGACCGACGCTGTCGGTGGTCGATCCCAGGTCGCCCACCGCGCGGGGATGGAGAGGTTGTCGCACGCCGGCGCCGTGCCGAACACCGCGGTCGCGGTGGTCTGCGAGCTCTTCCGCGACTGGTCTTCGCCGCTCGCCGAACCGGCGCGCGAGGTCATCAGCTGGTACTTCACCGAAGTCCCGAAGCTGACAGCCGAAGTCGGTATCGCCGAGGCGGAGAAGCTCCGCGCGCAAGCCCTGGTGGCACAGTAGATGTCACGCCGGCTTGAAGGAAAGGCCTGCGTCATCACGGGCACGGGCGGGAGCATGGGCCGTGCAGCGGCTCTCGCCTTTGCCCGCTCGGGTGCGTCGGTCGTCGGGTGCGACCTGGGCGTCGACGCTGCGCAGGCCACCGTCGAGCTCGTGCGCGGCGCGGGCGGGACGATGGTCTCCATGCAGCCGTGCCATCTCACCAACCCGGCCGACTGTCAGGCGCTCGTCGAGTTGGCGCTGAGCACGTTCGGCCGAGTCGATGTGCTCTTCAACCTGGCCGCGATGCAGTACTTCAACCGGCTCGAGGACATCACGGACGAGGAGTGGGATCGCGCTCGCCGGGACGAGGTCGACCTGGTGTTCTACCTCACCCGCGCGGCGTGGCCGCATCTGAAGTCCAGCGGCGGCGTGGTCGTGAACATGGCCTCCGTGAACGCGTCGCTCAGCGTGAAGGTCGTCCCCTCGCTGGCCCACACGACGAACAAGGCCGGGATCATCGGCATGACGCGACAGCTGGCTATGGAGGGGAGCGAGCACGGGATCCGCGCCAACTCGATCTCACCAGGTCTCATCGAGACCAACGCGTCGCGAGACCAGCTCAAGGACCCGGAGTGGGCGAGCCACATGCTCGGCAAGACGCTGTTGGGGCGTCTCGGCCGTCCCGACGAGGTCGCGAACGTCGCGCTGTTCCTGGCCTCGGACGAGGCTCGTACGTGACGGGCATCGACCTCGTGGTCGATGGCGGTATGAAGGTCTGGTGACTGGGATGTCCGACGAAGCCGGCGGGGATCGCCGTGTTGCTGTCGTGACCGGCGGCGCGGGAGCCATCGGCGGCGCGATCGCCGCTCGGCTGGCACCCGATCACACCGTGGTTGTCCTCGATCGCACGGGCGATGTCGTCGTCGACCTGGGCGACGCGAATGATGTGCGCCGGGCCGGGGCGCTCGTGCTCGATCGCTACGGCAGGTGCGACGTCCTTGTTCATGCCGCGGCGATGGCTGCCTTCGGGCCGTTCGCGCAGTTCGAGCTCGACGTCTGGCGCCGAGTTCAGGCGGTCAACGTGGAGTCTGCGCTACTGCTGACGCAGGCCTTCGCTGCCGGGATGCGAGAGCGTGGATTTGGCCGCGTGATCTTCATCGTGTCCAACACCTTCTGGCGCCCGCCGGGCGCCCACATGCTCGCCTACGTCGCGTCAAAGGGCGCGCTGATCGGGATGGCGCGCACGCTGGCGGTCGGACTCGGCAGTGACGGCATCGCGGTGACCGCCGTGGCGCCGGGACTGACCCACACCCCCGCCACGGTCGACGTTCCGACGGCCGAGTTCGCCGACGCTGAGGCGCACCAGGCGCTGCCGCGACCGCTCACGCCCGACGACACAGCTGCTGTGGTGGCCATGCTCGCCGGCAACGACGCCGCGGCACTCACCGGTCAGACGCTCACGGTTGACGGCGGCCTGGTTCTGAGTTGAGAAACGTCAAAGGAGACAAGGATGAGGATCACGGTCTTTGGTAGGGGCCAACGTGGGCGGCGGCCTGGCGGATCTGTGGGAGCGCGCGCGATCGCTGAAGCCTTCGACCGTCTCTGGGGTGCCGAGGGCAAGACGGTGATCGACGCGACCAACCTCTACAACGTGACCCCGCCGGACGGGTTTGCGTCCAACGCCGAGTGGATCAAATCCAGTACCGGGCCGATCGAGAATGCCGCGGCCCAGGAGCGTCTGATCGGCGTCATCCTCGCGATCGGTGAGGGGATCGGCTCGTACATTTGCCGGTTCGCGCCGATCGATCAGCTCTGAGGAGGTCCATGAAGCTGGACGGCCTCCATCACGTTACGGCGATCACCGCCGACATCCCGACGAATCTCGAGTTCTACGGCCGCCTGCTCGGGCTGCGGTTGGTCTGGCAGGGGGTCAACGCCGACGACCCCGACATGAGACACGTCGCTTACGGCGACGAGCGCGGCAGTCCCGGCAGCATCGTGACGTTCCTCGACATGCCGGGGGTCGTGCGCGGCCGGCCGGGCGCGGGCATGGCCCACCGGCTGCTGTTGCGTGTCGCCGGTGACGAGGCGCTTGACTTCTGGGAGCGTCGCCTGGCACGGGCTGGCGTGGCAAGCGACCGGATGGCGGATCGCCTGCTGTTCTCCGACCCGAGGGCCTGGGGCTCGAGCTCGTGATCGACGCCGGCGAGGACGAGCCGCTCATCGCCGCCGCGGCGGACGTCGACCGGCATGTTGCGATCCGCGGCATCCACGCGGTGCGCGCGTACAGCGCCGATGCCGAACGCAGCGCGCCCGTCGTCGGTGGCGTGCTCGAGATGGAGCCTCAGGGCGAGGGGCGCTGGCTGGCCCGGGGCCAGCGCCGCCACGGCCTGGCCATCTACGACGAGGCGCCGGCTGCGCGCGGAATCATGGGCGCGGGCACGATGCACCACGTCGCGTTCGCGATCCGTGACGGCGAGCGCGACGCCTGGCGCGAGCGTGTAGCCGCGGCCCGGCTTCGGCCGACGCCCGTGCTGGATCGGCGGATGTTCAAATCGATCTACTTCCGCGAGCCCAGCGGCGTGCTGTTCGAGATTGCCACCGATCAGCCCGGGTTCGTATTCGAGCCACCCGACCGCCTGGGCGAGTCGCTCATGCTCATCGGCGACGTGGAGAGCCGCCGGGAGGAGTTCCAGCGGCGGTTCCCGCTGCTTCCGAACCCGCGCTCGTAACGGAGCGCAGCCAGTCGTTTTCCTCAGCACACCGTCGCGCGCTCTCGAGGAAACGCGCGATTGCTGCGGACTGGGCGCGCGCGGCCCAAAGGATCGACCACTCCGCCACGATCTCTGGCTGGACGATCCTGCGAGCGATCACGCCAGGCTCGGCCGCGGCGGCGTGAAAGGCGAATGAGGCAGGAGGTAGGCCAACCTCGCGCCCCGCTTGGATGCGGGCGAGCATCGCCTGTGGGGGCGGGTCGGTGAACGCTTCGACGCGGGGCTGGAAACCGGACTGCTCGCAGGCAGCGACGATGCGGTCGTAGTGGGCGGGGGCAAGCTCGCGCGGGAACAGGAGCAGCGTTTCGTCCTCGAGGCTTGCGAGCGGGATAGGTTGCGCATCGGCGAGGCGATGGCCTTGGCTGACCACGAGCGCGAGCGGCTCCATGCGCAGCGGCTCACTGCGTACTCCCCTCATCGGCTCGGGGTGCAGGGCGAGCCCGACGTCGACTCGCCGGCAAGTAAGCGGCCGGGAATCTGGCGCCGAAGAGCTCGCTGGCAATGACGGTCATGTTCGGGCTGTCGTGCTCGACGGCAGCCAGGATCGCGGCGAGCGTCTCGAAACCGGCCATCGGGGCGTAGGCGAGCCGCACTGTTCCAGCGATGCCCGCCCCGGCGAGGCGGGCGCGCTCGGCCGCGCGCTCGAGCGCGCCGAGCGCGAGCGGTGCCTCCTCGAGGAGCGCCCGCCCCGCGGTGGTGAGCTCGACGTGGCGGCTGGTGCGCACGAACAGGTCGGTACCGAGCGTGCGCTCGAGCTTGTGGATCTGGTTGCTCAGCGACGGCTGGGAGATGTAGAGGCGCGCGGCGGCCCGGCCGAAATGGAGCTCCTCCGCGACGGCCATGAAGTAGCGCAGCAGGCGCGGCTCGAGATCGATAGCCCAAGGCTAACGCTCGCGCCCGAGACAAGTCTTGGACGCCGGCGCCACGCCCGCCTAGCGTCTGTTGAAAGCGCAATTTCGACAGCAGGAGGCAGGTCATGGCGATGAGCACCGCCGCCACCGTCACGAGTCTCGACGGTTTCCACGCAACACAGGCAGCGCAGCGCACAGACGAGCTGGTGCGCGCGTTCTTCGACGCCGTCAACGCTGACGATGCTGCCGGCATGGACGCGCTGCTGGCTCGATCACTCCTGTCCTACGACGTGCATGGGACGCGCAGCCGGACCGGCCTGAAGCGCTGTCACGGCCGGCCTGCGGATTTCACGACGCTCGACTTCTTCCGAATCGAGGACGGACTCGTTGCCGAGCACTGGGAGTCCGTCGACTGGGTCCGCGCCTATCAGTCCTTCGGGCTGCTCTCCGACGAGGTCAAGGATGGCTGAGTACATGCACGTGGCACTCACCGGCGCATCCGGATTCATTGGATCGCGCGTTCTGGCCGAGCTGCACGACCACGGCCACGAGGTGACCGCGCTCGTCCGCAGTGACGAGCAGGCCGACATCGCGGCGGCGCGCGGCGCCACCCCGGTCATCGCCGACCTCGACGACCGGTCGGCCGTCGTCGAGCTCCTGCGCAGCGCAGACGCGGCGATCCACGCCGCGAGTCCGGGCGACGCCACCAGCGCGGACCTCGACTCCGCCGTGGTCGACGCGGCGATCGAAGCGTTCGACGGCACCGGCAAGCCCTACGTCCACACCAGTGGTCTGTGGATCTTCGGCAGCAACCTGGCGATCACCGAGGAGTGCCCGATCGATGCGCCCGCGCTCGTGGCATGGAAGGAACCGATCGATCGCCGCGTGCTCGACGCGAGCGGCATGCGCGGCATCGTCATTGCGGCGGGCGTCGCCTACGGCGATGGCGCGGGCGGCATCCCGGGGCTGCTGCTCGGCTCACCCCGCGACGCCGCCGGCAACCTGATCATGCTCGGCACCGGACAACAGCACTGGTCGACGGTCCACGTCGCGGACCTCGCGGCCGTCTTCCGCCGCGCGCTGGAAGACGACTCCGCCCGTGGCCTCTACGTCGTCGCTGACGGATCCAACCCGACCGTCGCCGACCTCACCGAGGCAGCGGCGGTCGCGGTCGGCGCTCCCGGAGCCGTCCCCGGCTCCGACGACGAGGCCCGGGCACGCCTGGGTGACGACTTCGCCGAGGTCCTCCTGCTCGACCAGGCCACCGACGCGGCCAAGGCTCGAAACCAGCTCGGCTGGCAACCGTGCCGTTCCCCCCTCGTCGACGAGCTTCGCAGCGGGTCATACCGAACCGTGACCGCCTGACCTCACACGGCGCGTGCCTACGTGTTGCCTTCGGTGGCTCTACCGCGCAGAGTGTGCCCATGGCCGGCGCTCGCTCCGCTGCCGAGGCGCCGATGCTGCGTGGTCGGCGAGACGAGCGCGCGGCGCTGGACGGGCTGCTCGACCAAGCGCGCGCCGGCCGCAGCGGCGTGCTGGTCCTGCGGGGAGAGGCGGGCATCGGGAAGACAGCGCTGCTCGAGCACGCGATCGAATCGGCGCCGGACGCACGCCGCAGCGCGCGGTCGGCGTCGAATCCTAGATGGAGCTCGCGTTCTCAGCCCTGCATCGTCGTGCGCGCCAGTCCTCGACTTGCTCGATCGGCTTCTGGGACCGCAGCGCGATGCGCTTGAGATCATCTTCGGGGTCAGTGCCGGCGCGGCGCCGGATCGCTTTCTCGTCGCCCTGGCGATCTTTAGCCTCCTCGCCGAGGCCGCGCAGGAGCGCCCGCTTGCTGTGTGTCATCGACGATGCGCAGTGGTTCGATCGCGCCTTCGTGCAGGCGTCGGGCCTCGTCGCGCGCAGGCTGCTGGCGGAGCCGATGGCCTTCCTGTTCGCCGCTCGCGAGACGACCAACGCGTTCGCGGGCTTGCCTGAGCTGCTTATAGAGGGGCTCGACGAGGCTGAGGCGAGGAAGCTCTTGGCGTTGGTGATCCCGGGCCGGTTGGATGACCGCGTCGCCGACGAGCTTTGTTGCCGAGGCACGCGGCAACCCGCTGGCGCTGCTCGACTCCACGTGGGCTTTCGCCCGCGCAGCTGGCGGGCGGGTTCGGGTTGCCGGCAGCGCTGTCGCGTCAAGGCAGGATCGAGCAGACCTTCCTGCGGCGGTTGGAGGCCCTACCGCCGGACACCCAGCGGCTGTTGCTGGTCGCGGCGGCTGAGCCGCTCGGTGATCCGGCGCTGTTGTGGCGCGCGGCCGAGCGGCTCGAGATCGCGAGTCGGCGCGAGACCCGGCGGAGTCGGCCGGGCTGATCGAGATCGACGGCCGCGTGCGCTTTCGCCATCCGCTCGTGCGCTCCGCGGTCCACCGGGCGGCACCGGCGGAGCAGCGGCGGCGGGTGCATCGGGCGTTGGCCGAGGCCACCGATGCCGAGACCGATCCCGATCGGCGCGCCTGGCACCTCGCCCAGGCAACCACCGGCCGGGACGAGTACGTCGCCGCCGAATTGGAGCGGGCGGCCGCTCGGGCGGAGGCACGGGGCGGTCTGGCCGCCGCTGCCGCTTTCCTCCAGCGCGCCGCCGAGCTGACACCAGAGCCGCGGCGCTCCGCCGGGCGGGCGCTTGCGGCGGCGCAGACCAAGTACCACGCGGGCGCGCTCGACGAGGCTCTCGATCTGCTCGGCACCGCCGAGACCGGCGATGTCGGCGACTTCGAGCCTGCCCGCGTGCACCTGCCGCGTGCTCATATCGCGTTCGCGTCGAGACGTGGAAGCGACGCGCCGTCGCTCCTGCTGAAGGCGGCCCGGTCGCTCGAAGCAGTCGACCCGCCGCTCGCGCGCGCCACCTACCTGGACGCCTCGGTCGCCGCGCTGTTCGCTGGACGCCTGGCACGCGGTGCCAGCGCCCTCGAGGTAGCGCAAGCAGTCCGCGGCATGCCGTTGTCCCCCCAGCCTCCGCCCGCCGGGTTTCTGCTCCTGCGCGGGCCCGCTCTGGTGATCACCGATGGACCTTCCGGTGCAGCGCCGGTGCTGAAGCGGGTGCCGCGGGTGTTGCGTGAGCAAGCACATTGCCACGGAAGAAGGCATACGCTGGCACTGGCTGGCGGGCCTTGCAGCTGCATTCATCTGGGACTACGAGTCCTACGACGCACTGACTGCGCGCCAAGATCCAAGTTGCCCGCGATGTCGGTGCACTCACCATACTCCCGCTCGCGCTCGGTACGCGTGCGGGGATGTGCCTCTTGGCCGGAGAGCTCCGGGCAGCCGCATCGCTGGTCCAGGAGTCGGAGGCTCTCGCCAGGGCCACTCACGGTCGCGTCGTCCCGTATGCGCCGCTCGTGCTGGCTGGCTTCCGCGGTCGCGAGAATCAGGTCAAGCGACTGATCCAACCCAGACCGAAGGACTTTCGCTGCCAGCGGCGAAGGCCTGGGAATCACCATGACCCAGTGGGTCTACCGCTGTGTTTTCCAACGGTCTCAGAACGCTACGAGGATGCCCTTGCCGCGGCCGAGCAGCAGCCGAGTATCCGCATGAGCTGTGGCACTCGAACTGGGCGGCGGTCGAGCCGATCGAAACGGCCAGCCGCATCGGAGAAGTCGAGCGCGCGGCTGACGCGCTGGAACGATTGTCAGTAACCGCCCGCGCCGGTGGAAGCTTACCGGGGGCTGGCTGTCGAGGCGCGTTCGCGTGCGCTGCTCAGCGACGGCGATGAGCCGCTCAGAGGCTCTATCGCGACGCGATTCACCGCCTCCAGCGCACCTGCCTGCGCCTGGATCTCGCTCGCGCGCAGCTCTTGTACGGGGAATGGCTGCGCCGCGAGCGCCGCCGCCTGCAGGCCCGTGAGAACCTCCGCACCGCGCTCGACATGTTCCGGTGCATGGACATGGAGGGCTTCGTCGCACGCGCGGAGCGTGAGCTTTCGGCGAGCGGGGAACGTGTCCTCACACGCACTGTCGAAACGCGCGAGAAGCTCACCGCGCAGGAGGCTCAGGTTTCCCACCTGGCCCGCGACGGCCTTCCGAACGTCGCCATCGGTGAGTGACTGTTCATCAGCCAGCACACGGTCGCCTACCACCTGCGCAAGGTCTTCACCAATCTCGACATCACCTCGCGCAACGAGCGCCGCGTGCTGCCCAGAGCCCCGATCCCGACGGACTGACGTAAGCCGCGGCATCTCTGTCGTCACCCGACCGGACCATCTTCGGCCGAGAACTCGATTCACACCTTCAACCTGTTGTGTACCTCGGATACACCGGGGACACGTCGGGCGATCCGCTCGGCGGCGCACAACTCAGCCACTCAGTCGTGCGCCAGCTTGCGCCGCCAGCTTTGTCCCAAGTGGTTCGCCCAGTCGCATGTGGAAGCTGTGGAAGGCTGCTCGCGCTAGCCGGTCGAGAGCGGCAGCGTGGCCCGCCACGAGCGTGCCGCTGCTGGCAGGGCTCTCGATCTCGAGCCGCCCGCCGAGGGTCGGTCACCCTGTCGCGAATCCCACCAGCCCGTTACGATCGGTATCGGCACTTCTGGTGCTGTTCTCGCGAACCTCGATGCGCAGCATCTCTTCCTCCAGGGACGCCGCGACCTCGGCGCGCCCGGCGTGCCAGTGCTTCACGACGTTTGTCAGCGCTTCGGCCACGATGAAGTACGCGCTCGCCGGATCTCGGCAGGAAGCCGCTCGGCCGCGACATCGACTCGAACCGGCAGGTCCAGCCGTCCCACCACTGCGTCGACGCCGGCCCGCAGGCCACCCCGGGTGAGCACTGCGGGCAGGATCCCTTGTGCGAGCTCGCGCAGCACGCGATTGCCCTGCTCGCATCTTCTGATCGCCTCGCCGAGGAGCGACTCGACCTTTCCGTTTTCGTCCCGGAACGCCCGCTGAGCCAGCTATGAGCGTCACGATCGTGTGCACCAGCCGCTGCTGCGCGCCGTCGTGCAAGTCCCGCACGACCCGGCGGCGGGCCTCGTCTCCGGCGCTGAGCAGGCGCGCCCGCGACGCCGTGAGCTGGTCGCGGCTGTCGGCGTTTGCGATGGCGATCGCCACCAACTCCGTGAAGTCGGCGAGCCGGCGCTCCATATCGGCCGCGAGCGAGCGCTCGCGCGAGCCGGTCGTGATCGCGCCCCAGAACTCGCCCTCGACGACGATCGGGCTCGCGAGCGCGGAGCGGACCCGCTCCGCCCGGACGACCTCGGGGATTCCCGGGGCAGCCGGGTCGTCCGTGTCGAATCGTGCGGCCCGCCCGGTCCGGTGGACATCCTCGGCGACGACATAGTCCGGATCCAGATCGAGGCGCGCGCCCACCGGGTGCCGGGGGGTGCTGGTTCCCATCAGGGTCACCGTGCGCTTGTCGGTCGGAAGCGGACGACGGCCGAGATATCGCCCCGGCGACCGCCTCGCCCTCGTCGCACACCACACTGAAGAGCGCCTTCTTTGGCATGCCCTGCGCGACCGCGTCGCCACCCGCCGCAGCGCCGCCTGCTCATCCGCGAGCACGCGCAGCTCGTCGCGACTTGCCTCGAACACACGCTGCGCCTCGTGCAACTCGGCCTCGACGCGCCGGCGCTCGGTTGCGTCCCGTCCGACGCTGTACACGACACCCCGCTCGGGCATCGACCCAGCGTGCTCCACTCGAGCCAGCGCACGGCGCCGTCGGCGACACCAGCGCGGGACTCGAACCGAACAAAGTCGTGACCCTCCGCGAGCTGCGCCAGCGCCTCGCGCGCCGGCTCAACGTCATCCGGATGGAGGATTCCATAGCGGATCGCGAGAAGAGCTGCGCCCCCGTGTACACCAAGAGGGCACGAATGACGCGTTCACGCGCCTGAATTCGCCGTCGAAGCCGATGATGGATAGCGGGTCGATCGAGAGGTCGAAGAACTCCTCCAGCTCCGGTGCGGGGCTCCGGCACATGTGGTGGCCCGGCCACGTCGACGCGCTCCTTTCGTTCCCCCGATTATCCCTTTGGACCGCTCAGCCGATCGCTCGCTGACATTGCCGGCTTGCGGTGGCGAGGTTCGAGCCTGCCTCCGCACGCAGCGTCGCGCTCAGCAGGGGCCGGCCTGCCGCCGGCGGCGAGTCGCATCAGCGGGGAGTCGAAGTCGACGTCGGCGGCGGTGCGCTCGGCGCGGGTGGCGTTGCCGGCGAACTGGTGCTGGTAGCCCGACCAGGCGCTGTCGGCGATCTGCTGTCCGACGCCGGCGCGCAGCATGACGGCGAGCTCGGTCGCGGCGCGCTCGATGCGGTCACCGAGCTCGGTCGCGCCCCAGTCCTCGGGCGCGGCGAACACCGAGGTCGGCAGCGTCAGCGCGCGCAGGTAGGCGAACAGCGGGCGCATCTGCTCGTCGATCACGAGCGCGTGGCGGGCGGTGCCCGCGGTCGCGCGCGAGCAGCACCGGCTTGGCGACGAGCAGGTCGTTGTCGAGCACGTCGACGAACGTCTTGAACAGCCCGCTGATCCCGGCCTTGTAGATCGGCGTGGCGGCGATCATCGCGTCGGCGGTCGGCGAGCCGGTCGATCGCTGCCTGCAGCTGCTCGGCCGGGAATCCGGCGACGTCGCGCGCGCGATCTCCACGGCGAGCGGCCCGAGCTCGATCACCTGCACGGTCGCCGGATCTCGGCGCCCGCAGGAGGTCGAGGCTCTTCTGCGCGATCCGGTCGGCGAGCTGCCGGGTCGAGGACGGCTTGCTGGTGCCGGCGCTGACGACGACGAGCCGTTTGGGGTCGGGGACTGGTGTCATGTTCCGCTCGGTTCGATTGGGGTGTCGGTGGCCATCACGACCCGGCACAGGTCGCGCAGCTGCACGAGCTGCTCGCGGCTGAGCGTGCGGGTCATGGTCTCGGCGACGTGGCGGCCGTGCGCGCGAGCCGACCTGGCGCTGCGCGCGGGCGCCGGCCTCGGTGAGGCGAATCCGGCAGGCGCGGGCGTCATCCGGGTCGTCGACCCGCTCGACCAGCCCGCGCGCCTCCAGCCGTGCGACCAGCCGCGACATGCCGGGCTGGGTCAGCAGCACGTCCTCGCCCAGCTCGGTGATCCGCAGCCCGTCCGGCGCCGTCGACAGCGCGTACAGCACGCCGTACTCGCGCGGGACGAGCGTGCCCCAGACGTCGCCGGCGGCGAGCTCGCGGGCGATCGTCGCCTGCGCGCGGAACAGCGCCTCCCACGCCTCGTTCGCGATCCTGGTCTTGCGGCTCATCGCTCAGCCGCCGACGGGAGTCGGCGACGAGCGCGGGTTCGCTGTCCTGGTAGGCGAGGCCCCGGTCAGGTTGTCGCCGCGGTTGGGGTTCGGGCGCGGCTGGCGCGGCTCGGCGTCGCCGTACTTCGCCTCGCACCAGGCTCGCGTGGGTCGGCGCGTCCGGGCACGCCGGGCGCGCGGCGGCCTCCATCTCCTTGCGCAGCACCGGCACGACCTCGGTGCCGAGCAGCTCGACCTGCTCCAGCGCCATCTCCACCGGCAGGCCCATCGCGTCCACGTTCCACAGCTGGCGCTGGTAGTCGCCGAAGCCCTCCTGGAAGGTGAGGGTCTTCTCGATCACCTCCTGCGGGCTGCCGACGCTCAGCGGCGTGCCGCTCATGAAGTCCTCGAGCCGGTAGCTCTTGCCGTAGATCGGCGAGCCCTCGAAGTACGGGCGGAACCCGTTCACCGCGTCCTGCGAGCGCTTGGCGATGAACGCGTGGCCGCCGAGCCCGACGATCGCCTGCTCCGGCGTCCCGTGCCCGTAGTGGGCGAAGCGCTGCCGGTAGAGCTCGACCAGCGGCCTGAAGTGGAAGTTCGGCGCGAGGATGTTGTTGGCGAAGTAGCCGTTGCCGTAGTAGGCGGCCTGCTCGGCGATCTCCGGCGTGCGGATCGCGCCGTGCCACACGAACGGCGGCACGTCGTCCAGCGGCCGCGGGATCGAGGTGAAGCCCTGCAGCGGCGTGCGGAAGCTGCCCTCCCAGTCGACGACGTCCTCGCGCCACAGGCGGTGCAGCAGGTTGTAGTTCTCCAGCGCGAGCGCGAGGCCCTGGCGGATGTCCTGGCCGAACCACGGGTACACCGGCACCGTGTTCCCGCGCCGAGCATCAGGTCCATCCGCCCCTTCGCCAGGTGCTGGAGCATCGCGTAGTCCTCGGCGATCTTCACCGGGTCGTTGGTCGTGATCAGCGTGACCGCGGTGCTGAGGATGATCCGCTCGGTCGCGCGCCGCGATGTGCGCCAGCAGCGTCGTCGGCGAGGAGGAGAAGAACGGCGGGTTGTGGTGCTCGCCGATCGCGAACACGTCGAGCCCGACCTCATCCGCGCGCCGCGCGATCTGCACGATCGCCTCGATGCGCTCCGCCTCGCTCGGCGTGTAGCCGGTGACCGGGTTCCGGGTGATGTCACTGACCGAGAAGATTCCGAATTGCATGGTGACCTTGCCTTAGTTGTGCAAGCAACTATAGCATATACATGACTGCGCATGTATTTTGCGGGTAAGCGAGGCCGCGGTCAGACGGGGCTCGAGCCTGGTATCCCTTGGGGGCGCCGCTTAGACTGGACACACCCGAGAGCGCGGGACCTTCTGGGAGACCGGGTCCGCCTGGGACGCCCGGTGCCGAACGAAGGAAAGCCCGGCACGAAGGCCGGGCTTTGTGAGGGGACGTCTAGACGGGACGCATCTCACGCGCGGTGTAGGAGGGCCTCTGAGACATGCCAGAGTCGGTCCGCGTTGGCAGGGTCGAGGGCGTAGGAGGCGACGCCGGTTCCGGCAGCGTCGCGATGGTCGACGGTCGGGGCTTCGTTGCAGTCGTCGAAGTAGCGCCCGCCGATGCCCTCGAGATCCGGCGACGTCGCGAGCAGCACCGAGGTGGCAGCGCCCTGCTCGGGCGTCTTCTGGCGCTCGGGCGGGGTGACGAGCTTGCCGCCGACGTGCCGCTGCAGCTTGGTGGCGATCGCCCCCGGATTCAGCGCGTTGGCGGTGATCCCGTCACTCGCCCAGCGGGCGGTTGCGCCGACGGCGAAGAGGATGGCCGCGGTCTTGGACTGCGCGTAGGCGAGCAGCGGGTCGTAGGGGCGGAAGCGGAAGTGCAGGTCGTCGAAGACGACAGGGGAGTAGAGGTGCCCCAGCGAGCTGACGACCACGATGCGAGCGGAGCCAGCGGCGGCGAGCGCGTCATGCAGCGCATGAGCGAGCGCGAAATGACCGAGATGATTGGTCGCGAACTGCAACTCCCATCCTTGGGGCGTGTGCTGTTCGGGCGACATCATCACACCCGCGTTGTTGACGAGGACGTCGAGTGGTCCGTCCCAGGTTGCCGCGAACGCGGCCACGGATGCCGGGTCGGTCACCTCGAGCGCAACGACGGCGATGTCGTCGCGGCCGGTCGTCGCGGCGATGTCGGCCGCCGCCATCCAACCGGCTTGCATGTTGCGGACGGCGAGCGTGACCTGAGCGCGGGCGCCTGCGAGCGCGCGGGCGGTCTCGATGCCGATGCCCGACGAGGCACCGGTCACGATCGCGCGCTTGCCGGTCAGGTCGATGCCCGCAGCCACCTCGGCCGCGGTCGAGCGGAAGCCGAACGGCGTCGTGATGCGGATCGTGCCGCTCTCCATCCTCATGCGGCGGGAAGTGCCCTCAGCTCGCGCGCGAGCCGGGCCGCTTCGTTCGGGCCTCCGCTGCTGAGGGCAGCGGCGATCCGCAGGCCGTCCTCGCCCGAGTACTCCGGACCGGAGACAGCGCCGCCGACCTCCATGATCGGCTCCTCGGCCCAACCGCCCAGGTCGACCGGCGTCAAGCCGACGTCGCGGATCAGCCCTACGACCGCCTCCTTGGCAGCGGCGTCCTCGCCGGTCAGGAACATGGCGGCGCCCCGGGCGGCGGCCTCGGGCAGAGAGTCGGCACCCAGCGTGTTGAATGTCCTGACCAGCCGCGCGCCGGGCATGCGCTCCTGGTTGGTTTCGGCGACGGTCTTGGGAAGCTGCTCCACGCCGCCCTCCGGCTCGCCGGTCACGAACTGGTTGGTGGTATCCATCACGATCTTGCCCGCCAGTGAGCCGGTCTGGGCGAGCAGTTCGTCGACGGCGGGCCACGGCACCGAGAAGAAGACGACCTCCCCGAACTCCACCGCCTCACGCGGCGAGCCGCTGCGCGCGAACGTATCGACGGCGAGCTGTTCGAGCCGGTCCGGTTCGCGCGATCCGCTGAAGAACACCTCGTGACCAGCATGGGCGAACAGCTTTCCCGCGTTCCCGCCTATCCGCCCGGCGCCAACGATTCCGATTCTCATGATCCGCTCCTGATCGTGTTGTTGCTCCAAAGCGTGGCGGCGTCCAGGGGTGGCCCGGCAGGCCTTGGCGATCAGCCGATAGTCGTTCGTGGGTCAACCGGGGGCCAATCGGGGGCCACTTGATCCGTTCTCCACCCCGGCTCTGTCCGGTCTCAGGACGAAGCCCGTCCCAGGCAGAGGGGAGGCGGAGGGTAGGCGAAGGGTAGGGATTCGAACCCTCGGTGCAGGGGTTACGCACACCACGGTTTTCGAGACCCGCGCGCGTGCATGTCCCCTTCCCTCCCCGGGAAGTACGGCGACGGTCTGTTCCGGTCCCAGCTGCGGCGATCATGGCGGCCGACCGCGTCGCGGCTTGGGCCACCCCGCTCGTGCCGGCGCAGCGCTGAGGCGATCGCCGATGCACGGCCGATGCGGTTCGGCGGAACCGTGTCCAATCGATCGTCACCGGCGGAAAGGCCTCAGCCGAGCGGATCACGACTGCAGGAAGGCCAGCAGGTCGGCGTTGATCGTCTCGGCCTCGGTGGTCGGCATGCCGTGCGGGAACCCCTTGTAGGTCTTCAGCGTCCCGTTCTGCACGAGCTCCGCGGACAGCGGCCCGGAGTCGGCGTAGGGAACGATCTGGTCGTCGTCGCCGTGCATCACCAGGACCGGCACCGTGATCTTCTTGAGGTCCTCGGTGAAGTCGGTCTGGGAGAAGGCGACGATGCCGTCGTAGTGCGCCTTCGCCCCGCCCATCATCCCCTGGCGCCACCAGTTCTCGATGATCGCCTCCGAGGGCTTCGACGCCGGGCCGGTTGAAGCCGTAGAAGGGGCCCGACGGCAGGGCGCGGTAGAACTCGGACCGGTTGGCGGCCAGCTGGGCCTGGAGGTCGTCGAACACGCTCTTCGGCAGGCCGCCGGGTTGGCGTCGGTCTGCACCATGAGCGGCGGCACCGCGCTGATCAGCACCGCCTTCGCCACGCGGCCCTCACCGTGCCGGGCGATGTAGTGCACGACCTCGCCGCCGCCGGTCGAGTGCCCGACGTGGACGGCGTCCTGCAGATCGAGATGGGCGGTCAGCGCGGCCAGGTCGTCGGCGTAGTGGTCCATGTCGTGACCGTCGCCGGTCTGCGTCGAGCGTCCGTGCCCGCGCCGGTCATGGGCGATGACGCGGTAGCCGTGCTGCAGGAAGAACAGCATCTGGGTGTCCCAGTCGTCGGCCGACAGCGGCCAGCCATGGCTGAAGACGATCGGCTGCCCGGAGCCCCAGTCCTTGTAGAAGATCTCGACGCCGTCGTTGGTCGTGATGGAGGGCATGTGGTGCTCCTTGGTGGGGTTCGGCCCGGACAGCCTGAGTGTCTCGCCTGCAGGTCGCGCCTGGCAAGAGCCTGTTCCGGCTCCCTGGCCTCCGGCTGCCGCCTTGGGCCTACAAGCGAGAGGTCCCCGAACCGAAGCCGCGACCGCCCACTCCTCAAGCTCCCTGGGGCTCCGGCCGGTCCACGGACACCCCTGATGATCCTGTGAGCGATCGCGAGGACAGTTGGCCCATGCTCACTCCACGCGACCGCTGAGGCGATCGCCGATGCACGGCCGATGCGGTTCCGCGGAACCGTGTCGCCGACCATGTCCCCGACCCTGCAGATCTGACCCCGCCGTACCCGTCCGAACCCGACGAAGCCCGCCTGAAAGGCACGGAATCCGAGCGCCAACGCGCCAATCATAATCCGCGTAGTCGGGGATTCGAGTCCCTCCTCCGGCATCGAAGAAGCCCCCCGCAAAGGTGCGGTTCTTACAAGCCGCTACGCGGACAGTCGGCCCGCCTCGCTGACCCAGAGGTGGAGGGTCTCGGGAGCAACGTCCGCACCGTTCGGCCATGAGATCGTCCCGAGTTCGGGGTCCAGCTGGACGGTCGCGAAGTACGCCGGGTCGCGCAGCGGTTCGAACACGCCGCGCCATTCCCAGCCCGACGCGTCGAGCTCGCCGCGCGCTCCGTCGTCGAACGCCAACCGCAGGCGGTGGTCGCCGACGACCTCGACGCGCGTCACGCGATGCAGATGTGCTGCAAGGTCCACGAGAGCGATGCTACGCCAGCGGCTCGATTCGCTCCAGCGGCGCTTGCTCGCGCGCTCGCTGCCAGTTCTGCATGAGCTCTTCGTGGTGAAGCTCGGCCCACTCCTGCACGAGGCGTAACGCCCTAGCCGGCACTGAGCCGGCGATGACTTCGCCGGTTCCGATCGCCACCACGACAGTCTCGCCGGCGTACGTGGCATGGAAATGTGGCACTCCGTGCTCGCGGTAGTACATCGCGATCACGATCCCGTAGAACTCGCTGATTCGAGGCACCGCGATGAGGCATTTCGTCTTCGCCGGACGACGGGAATGGTGTCCCCAACCATGTCCCCGAGTCGGCAGATCTGACACCGCCGTACGCGACCGAACCTGACGAAGCCAGCCTCACCCCCGCCGAGTCCGAGCGCCAACGCGCCAATCATAATCCGCGTGTCGGGGTTCGAGTTCGAGTCCCTCCCCCGGCATCAGGAACACCCCGCAACATGGCCGGGGCGACGATGGAGCGAGAACGCCTGCGTCGGTGCGGTATCCACGACGCAGCTGGCCGGCCTCCCTGCGCGCCGGAGCGTCGCTTCGCCGGAGATCTGACTCAGTTGTGGCGGGAGCGGGTCAGTTGCTCCATTGACCGTTCCAGGTCAAGCAGAGCGTCAGTGACCTGGATCGGATTCGTGGCGATTGCAAGGTGCCCGACGCCATCGATCTCGATCACGGGCCACCCGTGGGCACGTGCCTCGGCGGCGGGCTCACCGTAGCCGCTGGCGCTCAGGAGCAGATAGGCGCACGGACGTCGGTTCGCCCAATCGTCGGGCAAAGGCACCGTCGCTTCGAAGTAGGAGAGCGGCAGGCGAGGCATCTCGGCCTCGGTGTCCGCGCGCAGGCGCTCGTCGGGCACCAGCTCGCGCATCGCGTCCGGACCGAACCAGCGCGACCATTCCGGGAGCAGACCATCGGTCGCCATGGCGCGTAGCTGGTCGATGAACGCGGGACGCCCGAGCTGCAGGCGACCGCCCCGCGGGGGCAGGGACGAGTCGACGAAAATCAGTGCAGCGACCTCGTCGTCCCGAGCGTCGGCGATCACGGGAAGCAGAAGCCCGGCACCGCTGTGGCCGACAAGGATGACGCGCTGACGCAGGTCGCTTGTTGCGATGCGCACCGCATCTCGGACGTGCTGCCACTGAGGTTCTGCGGCATCGGCGACGCCGAGTAGCGACGGGACGACGACGCCGCGCCCGCGCCGTTCGAGCTCGCGAGCAACCGGCAACCAGCTCGTCGGTCCCACGAGCGGGCTGTGAACGAGAACGAACGTCGACCCGTGCGCCGCCGAGCCCACCCGGTCAGTATGCCGCCGCGGCAGAACCGCCGCTCGTGACTGCTTCATGCTTCCGCGGGAACGCCTCGCCTCCACTCGCAACACGCGACGCGACAGCTCAGGGCCACGACTCGGACCGCTGCTGCTTCGCGCGAATAGGAGCGGTCAGCTCAGCATCAAGTTCGCTCCCGGAACGGACGAATCGCAATCGTCGTCGACATGGACGGCCTGAGGCCCGCATTCGTGGCGAAGCAGGTCTCTGCCATGACGGCGTGGCGCTCCTGCTCGTCGCCAAAGGCAGGGCCGCCGGCGCGCGCTTCGCCTGCCCGAGCGGAAGCCGGCAACCCGTGGCCGATCGGGTCGCTTCATGGGACCAGGAGCATCCTCGGCGCCAAGCTCTCCCGGCCCGCCTCTTGCATCAGCAGAGCGTGGGTGCGCTGACCGGCTGTGAGGCGTTTCACTCCCATGGCCGCCGCTCTCGCAATCCCCTGGCAGGAGCGGCCAGCGCAGGGAGCCTCATGCTGCTCCTCCTGCCTCCATGCGGTAGCGAGCACCGGGCCTGCCTTGACGACCCGTGTCGTCCTTGCCGACAGCGGAGTCGGCGGTTCTCGCTGCCTCAAGGGAGCGCCGACGCGGGCCGCGCGTGGGCGGCTGCCGCATCGGTTCGCCGGCCGACGCGGCCACGCTTAGAGGACCCTCACGAATGTGTACAGGTCAGCGCCGGGCGGGGCAGCGGGAGAGGTGCGACACGAGTCCGATGATCGTGGCAGCAAGCGATCACGCGCGGCAGTAGAGGCTTGCGAGCGTGTCGTGGATAGCCTGATCGGCGTCGAACTGGGCGTCGCCGTAGTGGCGGGCGTTGGAGAGGACGACGGCGACATGGCTGCCGCCGTCATTGACCCAGACGTCGGTCTTGTAGCCGCTGCCGCCGCCGCTCCAGCCGTAGGCTTGCCCCCCGGCGCAGCCGTTCGGCTCGCCGCCGTGCCAGAGGTTGTCGCCTTCCATGGCGGTGAGCTGCTTTCGGTCGAGCAGCTTGCCGTGCATGAGGGCCGTGAGGAAGGTGGCGGTTTCCTGGGCGTTGCTGACGATGCCGCCCTCGGTCGCAACGCCCCAGTGCCAGTCGGTCGTGTCTGTCTGCCTGCCGTCGGGCTCGATCCCGTAGCCGTGGGCGTGCGGGCCGGTTATCGGACCCTGCGGGTCGTAGGCGGTCGCGTGCAGGCCGAGCGGCGCGAAGATCTGCTCGCGGTAGAGCGCGGCCAGCGGCTTGCCGCCTGCGCGGGCGGCGATCAGGCCGAGGATGTCGTAGCCGATGTTTGAGTAGTGGTAGCCGGCGCCCGGCTCGAACAGCAGCGGCTGCCACGCGGCCAACCTGATCCACCAGATCTCCGAGAGTTCCGCGGCCGGGTTCTTGTTGCCCCGGACGAGGAAGTCGAGGATCTGTGCCCGCAGCTTCGCGTCTCTGACGCGGGCGAGATAGGTGCGCTCGAAGACCTCGAAGGGGCCGTTGAAGTCGTTGTTGTCGACCAGGCCGCTGCTCATCGCCAGCAGCTGGCGGATCGTGATCCGGTTGCCGTAGTTGTAAGTCCGCCAGCCCACCAGCGCGATTGGCCACGGGTAGTTGTCCCCGATGACATCCAGGTTTGCCGGCGTCAGCGTCTCGGCATCGAGGACCCGCTCCATGCGAGCAGGAGGCGAGAGCGATGAAAGTCCTGACCGTCTACGCGCACCCCAGCCCGAAGTCGTTCTGCCACGCGGTTCTGGAGGAGTTCACCGCCGGGCTGCGCGAGGCCGGGCACGAGGTGGAGGTGGTCGATCTCTACGCCATCGACTTCGACCCGGTGTTCCGCACGCGCGACATGGCGACCTACCTGCACGAGGACATGCCGGCCGACATCCTCGAAGCGATGGATCTCGGTCATCGGATGGTCGAGAACGTGCCCGGCGGCCCGCTCGGCCGGTTCATCGCGTCGCGCTGGGCGCGCGAGAAGACGCCGCAGGAGATCGCCAAGTTCATCCGCGAGCACGCGCCCAAGGACGCGGCTGAGCAGTGGGAGAAGGTCGCCGCGGCCGACGGCCTGGCGTTCATCGCCCCGGTGTTCTGGCTGCACTTCCCGGCGATCCTTAAGGGGTGGTTCGAGCGCGTGTTCGCGTACGGCAGCGCGTACGCGCTCACCCGTGAGGGCTGGGAGGGTCACGCCAGCGGCCGCGTTCCGCTCATGCACCACGAGAAGGCGCTGGTCATCAACACCACGCTGTTCTCCGAGGCCGACTACAAGGCCGACTGGGAGCAGCCGATGACGCGCATCATCGACGACTGGGGCCTGCGCTACCCAGGCGTCGAGCACGTCGAGCACGTCTACTTCTACGAGGTCGCGATCGCGGAGCCGCCGCTGCTGCACGAGTACCTGCGCCGCGCCCGCGCGCTCGGCCGCGACTTCGCCGTCTCGGCGCCGGCGACGCCCGCCGCCGCCGTGTGAGCCGATGGCGCGCTTCCTCGCCTACGTCGACGCCGTCCCCGGCCGGCTGTACCCGCTTGTCGGCACCTTTCAGGAACTCGTCCGCCGCGGCCACCACTTGACCGTCAAGGCGGGCATCGACGACATCGAGCGCCTGCGCTCCGTCGGTCTGCACGCTGAGCCGCTCGCAGCGCCGATCGCGCGTTTCGAGCCTGACGACTGGAAGGCGCGCACCAAGTTCGGCGCGCTCATGTCCGGGCTGCGGCAGTTCGGCGAGCGCGCCCGCGACCAAGCCACCGACCTCGCCGCCACGATCGAGGCCGAGCACCCCGACGCGCTCTTCATCGACGAGGGCTCCTGGGGCGCGGCCGCGGCGGCCGAGCGCTCCGGCCTGCCCTGGGCGGTCTCCCTCGTCTCCGCTGTCCCGATGACCTCGCGTGACGCCCCGCCGTTCGGCCTCGGCCTGCGCCCGCGCCACGACCGGCTCGGCCGCCTGCGCGACCGGACCGCCCGCGCCCTCACGCTCGGCTCCCTCGAGCGCATCGTCGCCCGAGAGCTGAACCCGCTGCGCGCCGAGCTGGGCGTCGGCCCGTTCACCACCATCGACGCCTCCTACCTCGCCGCCGACGCGATCCTCGCCTACACCGCCGAGCCCTTCGAATACCCGCGCACCGACTGGCCGGCCAAGCTGCACCTCGTCGGCCCCGGCCTGTGGGAGCCGCCGGCCGATCCGCCCCCATGGCTAGACGACATCACCCGGCCGCTCGTGCTCGTGACCTGCTCCACGCTGTTCCAGAACGACCGCCGGCTCGCCGAGATCGCCTGCGAAGCCTTCGCCGGACAGCCCCTCGACGTGGTCATCACCACCGTGGAGATCGACCCTGCCGGCCTCAGCCCGCCGGCGAACGTCCGCATCGAGCGCTTCGTCCCCCACGCCCCCGTCCTCGACCGCGCCGTCTGCGTCGTCTGCCACGCCGGCATGGGCATCACCCAGAAGGCGCTCGCTCACGGGGTGCCCGTCGTCGCCGTCCCGTTCGGCCGCGACCAGCCGGAGGTCGCCCGCCGCGTCGAGGTCGCCCACGCCGGCGTCCGTCTCCCGGCCCGCCGCCTCAACCCCGAACGCCTCCGCGCGAGCGTCGAACAGGCCCGGCGCCTCACGTCCGGCGCACAGCGCATCGCCGCCGCCTTCCAGGCAGCCGGCGGCCCCGTCGCGGCGGGCGACGCGCTGGAGCAACTCATCCCCGCGAGCAAGCACCAACCCGCGTGAGCACCGACCCGCCGCGACGCGGCTTCAGAAGACGACCGCTCGTCCGCGCGGTTGCCGTGAGCAACTGGCGCGCCGCCGAGACGCTGTCGCGCTTCCCCTTTCGCCTGCAAGGAGCCGTCTCGCCCGGCGCACTGGCTCGTCGACCGCTGCGACCTCGCCGCGACTCGCTCGCTGACTGCCCCTTCTGCCTCGAAGAGGGAGCGTCGTTGGCGTCCTTCTCGTTGCGCACGGACAGCCTGCCTGGCCGGCGGCGCCTGGGGTGCTCACGTGGCCAGCGCCGTGCGCAGTACGCGCTGAACGAACTCCTGCTTGAGCTGTGCGTAGCGTTCCCAGTCGCCGGCAGCGTCGCGCGCTGCGTCGAGCTTGAGGTCCGCGTAGCGCTGCGCCTGCTCCGGATGGGCCCGCAGGTAGTCGCGAAACGCCAATCGCTCTCGATGAACCCGACTACCCGCGATCACGACGTAGAGGTGGTGGCGACGCTCGCCGGCTGGCCAGTGCGCCGCGGTCAAGCCGTCGACCGTTGCGACCACGCCACTCCTGCCTTCGCGCTCGTACCCGACGATCGCGACGCGATCGAGCGCCACAGTCACCTCTTCGGGCGCCGACACCACGATGTCGACGTCGATGACGGGCTTGCCCGCGAGGCCGGGGACGGCCGTGCTGCCGACATGCTCGACAGCCACCGCGAGGTCACCGAGCACCGCGACGACACGCCGCCGCAGCCGCTCGAACTCACGTGGCCAACGCGGATCGTAGGCCCGGATGACGAGTCGCTCAGCACCCATGACACGACCTTACGCCCCGGTTTCCCGGGCACGGTGGATCCCGGTACCGGCGAACCCGAGGGTCGACTGCTGCGATCGCCCGCAGGGCGCGGCGGCCCACGATGTCGGCCGCTGCTGCATCTGCCTGAGGCTGTCGCATAAGTCCCTAGCGTCGGCGCCGCGGCGGACCGCGATGGGACGACGATGCTCAACGCGGCCCAGATCGCAACCTGGCTGGGATCGGACCGCGAATGCGGCCCGCATTGGCGACTCGTCTCCCACCGCTCAGAAACGGTGCGCATTCCGGGGCATTTATGCGACAGCGTCCCGGGCCGCCGGCGGCCGCCCTTCAGGAGTGAAATCCGAACTCGCGCAGGCGCCGCTCTCCCCAGGGCGTTGCACTGCCCGCGGAGGGGGCTGACTCCGCGTCGACCCGCGACAGACGTGGAACCGTTGTGCAGGCATTTTTCCACGCCGTCGCGGCTACTTACAGGTCAGCCTCGCCTCAAAGCAGCAGCTTCGGCAGTCCGCTACTGGTTTCGTCGGGGGCAGAGGCAGCCGAGACACGCCCCCCAGCGTTGAAAGGTCGGCCGGCCCCCGGCAGTTGAAGAAGCTGTGTCAGGGCGCTGGGGTGGCGTTTTGCAGGGTGGTGGTTGCGGCTAGGGACCCGAGGAGGGCGAGTGCTTCGGCCGATCGTGTGCCGGGGTCGGCGGTGTAGGTGATGATGGTCAGCCCGGTGTCGATCGCGAGGTTTAGGCGCTGGTAGTTGAGTTCCAGATCGCCGACGTCGCGGTGGTGGTAGCGCTTCACGCCGCTGATGTGGAAGCGGACGTCGTGGCGGGCCCACTCCTGGCGGAACTCCTGGCTGCGGGTGGACAGCTCGCCGACGAGGTCTGAGAGGCCCCGGTCGTACGGGTAGCGGCCGGCGGCTGAGCGCAGCAGGGCGACGACGTCGTGGGCGATGCGGTCCCATTCGAGGTAGAAGTCGCGAGAGCGCGGGTCGAGAAACACGAAGCGCGCGGCGTTCGGGCGCTCGTGGCCGTCGAACATCTCCGGGAACAGCGCGCGTCCGAGCCCGTTGGCGGCGAGCATGTCCAGCCGTTCGTTGCCGAGGTGCGCCGCCGCGCCGGTCATGGCATCGAGGATCTGCTGCACCGCGGGGCGGATGCGCTGCTTGCCCGGCCGTCGGCGCGGCGGCGGGGCGAGGGGCTGGCTGGCGCGGGCGAGGTCGAAGAGGTGCGCGCGCTCGGCGTCGTCGAGCCGCAGCGCTCGGGCGACCGCATCCAGGACGCTCTCCGAGGCCCCGCCGAGCTCGCCGCGCTCCAAGCGGGTGTAGTACGGGGCGCTCACGCCGGCGAGGACCGCGACCTCCTCGCGGCGCAGCCCGGGGACGCGCCGGGGCCCGTAGTCCGGGAGTCCGACGTCGGCGGCCTTGAGCCGCGCTCGGCGGGAGGTGAGGAACTCGCGGATCTCGCTGCGCGTGTCCATTGCCCTCGAGCGTAGACCCTTGCCGGCGAACGTGACCCTGCCAGTCCCGCTCTAACAGGGTCTCCCAACATCCGCTCGAGCGGTGCTTCCCTGGGTTCAGGAGGAGCCCCAATGCGAGCCACCCTCATGTACGCCGCCGGCGACGTTCGCGTCGAGCACGTCCCGGACCCTTCCATCGTCGATCCGACCGACGCGATCGTGCGCGTCACCAGCGCCTGCATCTGCGGCAGCGACCTGTGGCCGTACGCCGAGCTGGAGCGCACCGAGACGCGGCCGCCGATGGGCCACGAGGCGATCGGCGTCGTCGAGGACGTCGGCGCCGACGTCCGCACCGTCAAGCCGGGCGACCTCGTCGTGATGCCGTTCGCGTTCTCCGACGGCACCTGCGCGTTCTGCAACGAGGGGCTGCAGACCGCATGCGTGCACGGCGGCTTCTTCGGCGGCAACGGACCGGCGGCGGCGCAGGCGGAGGCGCGTGCGCGTGCCCTTCGCCGACGGGACGCTGTACCCGCTGCCGGTCGGCGAGGACGACGCGCTGATGCCGTCGCTGCTGACGCTCTCCGACGTGCTCGGCACCGGCCATCACGCCGCGGTCGTGGCCGGCGTCAAGCCCGGGGATGCGCGTGGCCGTCGTCGGCGACGGGGCCGTCGGGCTGTGCGGCGTGATCGCCGCCAAGCGCCTCGGCGCCGAGCAGATCATCATCATGGGCCGCCACGAGGACCGCACGGCGCTGGCGCGCGAGTTGGGCGCCACCGACGTGGTCGCCGAGCGCGGCGAGGAGGCGGTCGAGCGCGTCCGCGAGCTCACCGGCGGCTACGGCGTGCACTCGGTGCTGGAGTGCGTCGGCACCGAACAGGCGATCGAGACGTCGGTGGCGATCGCGCGACCCGGCGGCGCCGTCGGCCGCGTCGGCGTGCCACACTACGCGGCGATCCCGCTGCGCCCAGCCGATCGTTCTTCAAGAACGTCAAGGTCGGCGGCGGCCCCGCGCCGGTGCGCGCGTACATCGACGAGCTCCTGCCCGACATCCTCGAGGGCACGATCGAGCCCGGCCGCGTCTTCGACCGCACCGTCGGCCTCGACGGCGTGCCCGACGGCTACCGCGCGATGGCCGACCGCGAGTCGATCAAGGTCCTGGTCACGCCGTGACGACCGCCTGGACCGCCGAGGAACTGGAGCGGATCGGCGCCGCCGAGGAGCTCCGGATCACCCCGCTCGGCGCGGACGGAACGCCGCGCCGGCCGGTGCCGATCTGGGTGGTCCGGGCCGGCGCCGACCTCTACGTCCGCTCCTGGCGCGGGACGTCAGGGGGTTGGTTCCGCGCCGCGCAGGGCAGCCACGCCGCCCGCGTCAACGCCGGTGGCGTCGAGCGGGACGTCGACCTCGTCGAGGCCAGCGATGACGTCAACGACGCCGTCGACGCCGCCTACCGCGACAAGTACGGCCGCTACCCGGGCTACGTCGAGCCGATGGTCCGCCCCGAGGCGCAGGCAACCACACTGAGACTCGTCCCGGCCGGCGACGAGCCGCACCGCTGATCCGACCGGCCGAGAGGGCACCAACATGCAGATCACCCGCAACAGCATCGACACCCAGAAGGGCCCCGCCGACTGGTTCACCGGCGACGTCTACATCGACGCCGTCGCCACGCCCGAGGCGACCTCGACCTTCGCCGCCGCGCGCGTGCACTTCACGCCCGGCGCGCGCACCGCCTGGCACACCCACCCGCACGGCCAGACGATCTTCGTCACCGAGGGCGTCGGGCTGCTGCCAGCGCGAGGGCGGCCCGATCGAAGAGATCCGCCCCGGCGACCGCGTCTTCTTCGAGCCCGGCGAGAACCACTGGCACGGCGCCGCCCCGAACCGCTTCATGGTCCACATCGCCATGCAGCAGAACGACGAGACCGGCAGCCCGGTCACCTGGGGCGAGCACGTCACCGACGAGCAGTACGGCGGCGGTCGCTCCGCATGAACCCGACCTACGACTTCAGCGGCCAGGTCGCGCTCGTCACCGGCGCCGGCTCCGGCATGGGCCTCGACACCGCCCGCGCCTTCGCCGCAGCCGGCGCCGCGGTCGTGCTCGCCGACGTCAACGAGACGGCGCTGCGCGCCGCGACCGACGAGCTGACCGCCGCCGGCCATCGCGCGCTCGGCGTCACCTGCGACGTCGCCGACGAGGACCAGGTCGCCGCCTGGTCGACCGCACCGTCGCCGACGTTCGGCCGGCTCGACATGGCGTTCAACAACGCCGGCATCATGCTCCCGCCCGCCGACGCCGCCGACGAGCCGGCCGAGAGCTTCGACCGCGTCAACGCGATCAACCTGCGCGGCGTCTGGGCCTGCATGAAGCACGAGCTGCGCCAGATGCGCACGCAGGGCAGCGGCGCGATCGTCAACTGCTCCTCGCTCGGCGGCCTCGTCGGCAACCCCGGCCGCGCCGCCTACCACGCCTCCAAGCACGGCGTGATCGGCCTGACCAAGAGCGCCGCGCTGGAGTACGCGCCGCGCGGCATCCGCATCAACGCCGTCTGCCCCGGCACCATCGAGACCCCGATGGTCGCCGACATGATCGCCAAGGGCGAGCTCGACCGTCGCCGACGCCGAGGCCGGCCAGCCGATCGGCCGCCTCGGACGCGGCGACGAGATCGCCGCCGCCGTGCTGTGGCTGTGCAGCCCCGGCGCCAGCTTCGTCGTCGGCGTCGCGCTTCCCGTCGACGGCGGCTACACCGCCCGCTGACCCACGACCGAAGGAGCCGCTGACCACAATGAACCCGCTCAGCTTTCGACGCTCGCGCCCCGCACTCCGTCGCCACGCGCTCGTCGTCGCGCTGCTCGCCGCCATGTTCCTTTCGGCCTGCGGCGGCGCAGACGAGGATGCCGAGCAGGCGACCACGCTCCGGATGCGAGCACCCCGCCGCCGTCGCCGACTCCGACGTCGGCCTCCGGCGACCAGGACGCCGGCGCCTCGAACGGCACGCCGATTCGCATCACCTTCGGCGACACCGAGCTCACCGGCACGGCTGCACGACAACGCCACGGCACGCGATCTCGCCGCTCAGCTCCCGCTGACGCTCACCTTCCGCGACCACAACAACGTCGAGAAGACCGCGCCGCTTCCCCGCGAGCTCTCGCTCGACGGGGCGCCTGAAGGGCACGACCCCGCCGCCGGAGACATCGGCTACTGGGCACCCGACGGCAACCTGGTCCTCTACTACGATGACGACGCCCCGTTCTGGAACGGCATCGTGCGGATCGGCGAGTTCGACGACGACGCCGACACGATCAAGCGACTGCCCGAGGGAGCCCGCGTGACGATCGAACCCGCGCGCTGACGCGGCCGCGAGGAGATGGCGCGCATCTTCATCACCGGTTCCGCCGACGGGCTGGGCCGGGCGGCCGCCGAAACGTTGCTCCGCGACGGTCACGAGGTGATCGTCCACGGCCGCAGCCCCGAGCGGCTGACCGCCCTCGAACCGCTGATCAACCGAGGCGGGTCAGCTGTCGTCGGTGATCTGTCGGACCTGGAGCAGACCCGGGCGGTCGCCGACCAGGTCAACCGGCTCGCCCGAGTCGACGCGGTGATCCACAACGCCGGCGTCTCCAGGGGCCCACACGTCCCGCCGGTCAACGTCGTCGCGCCATACCTGCTGACCGCCCTCATCGATCGCCCCCGGCGGCTGGTGTACCTCAGCAGCGACATGCACTACGGCGGACGAGCCGACCTCGCCGACCTGGACTGGAGCGGACAACGCGCGACCGCCTCTTACTCCGACAGCAAGCTGCTCGTCACCACCCTCGCCGTCGCTGTGGCCCGAGTCTGGCCCGACGTGTACAGCAACGCGGTCGACCCCGGCTGGGTCCCCACCAGGATGGGCGGCCCCGGAGCCCCCGACGACCTCCGGCTCGGACACCTCACCCAGGAATGGCTCGCCACCAGCAACGAACCCGAAGCCCGCACCAGTGGCGGCTACTGGTACCACCAGCGCCGCCGCAATCCGCAGCCCGCAGTTCTCGACCCGGCAGTTCCAGGACGACCTCCTCGCCGCCCTGGCAACCTTCACCGGTACGCCGCTGGCTTGAGGCGCATCCCCCGAAAAGCCAACCGCACAGATCGCACCGCAGGGGCCGCGGGCGTCCCGCCGACCTCGAAGACGCCACACCGTCGACCTGCCCGGATGCGGTCCCGCACACCGAGCCAACTTGCCCGACGTCTCGCCTGCCGGCGTGGCCAGCGACGTCGTAGCCGTGCGCCCTGATGCGAGGGCAACGCGGTGGTGGCCGTCGGCGCTGCGATCACCCGAAGGTGCGTTCCCGCATCTCGCGGCTTCCGCAATCGCCTGGGAGGGAGCGGCCTCCGCTGGCGAGCCGCGTGCTGCTCGTTCTGCCTCGTGGCGAAAGTGGCCCGGGGCCGGGATCAATCGCGCCTGTTCGGCTCGACGCGAACGTCGCTCGCGGCGTGGCGGCCGTGATCGGCTGTGCCGCCATCCCAGCAGAACGACACCCGTTGTCCCTCGCCGAGCGACTTGTAGCCGTCGCCGGCGATGCCGGTGAAGTGCACGAACAGCACCTCGCCGTCATCCGCAGTGATCCGGCCGTACCCCTTGTCGTCCTTGAACCAACGCACGGTTCCGGTGCGCCGAACACCGAGGAGGTCGTCGCGCCGGATATCGAGGTCGCGCACCTCTGAAGCCTGTCATGGCGTGAGTGCGCTGGCCACCGCTCTCGCCTGCCACCGGCAGTGCCGCTCGTGCCTCGACGCGGCAGCACGCGATTCGATGCGGCAGCACGCGCGACTCGATCTCCCGGCCGCGGCGCTACCGGAAATCAGTCCATGTGGCTTGACCAGTTCCCTAGGCATGCGCCGGGCCCCCTACAGGGAGCGGTCCAAGTCAAGTCCCCGGACGTGGTGTAGGAGTTCGGCACTCGAGCTCGTCGGTTAAGGGTGGCTGCTCAGGCCGGTTGGAGCTCGAGGACCTCCTTGTCCTGTGGTGAGGGGGCCGCTGCTCGAGGAGAGCCCCATCGACTCGACGCTTAGGTAGCGGCGCCCGACCAACCATCCGTCGTTTTGTTCGATGGAGAGCATGCCGGCCAAGCGGATCAGGCTGGTCGTCGGGGAAGATCCCGACGACGTCCGTGCGGCGGCCGATCTCGCGATTGAAGCGCTCGAGTGGGTGGTGCTTCTCAGCTTGCGCCAGTGGTCGGGCGGGCAGCCGTAGAAGGCCAGCACGTCGTCCTCGGCGTGCTCGAGCATCGCAGCGACCTTGGGCAGCTTGCCCTCCAGAGCGGTCACCGCTTCGGAGAGTCGATCGCGCGTGTGCTCGAGCGAGTCGGCGTTGAAGATCGGGCGGATCAACGCCGCCAGCAACCCGTGCTGATCGCGGCCCGCGTGCCCGAGACGGTCGCGCAGGAAGTGCACGGTGCAGCGCTGCCACGGCGCGCCCAGCACCTTGGCGATCGCGTTCTTGAGCCCTTCGTGAGCGTCTGAGATGACCAGCTGCACACCGAGCAGGCCGCGGGCGACGAGGCCCCTGAGGAACTCCGTCCAGAACGCCTCGGTCTCCGCCGCGCCCACATCCAGAGCGATGATTTCGCGGCGGCCGGTCTCGTGGACGCCGTGAGCGACGACCACGCATTTGCGCTGCACCCGGCCGCCGTCGCGGACCTTCTCGACCTTGGCATCGAGGAACAGGTAGGGGTAGCGGCCCTCCAACGGCCGCGTGCGGAACGCCTGCACCTGCTCATCCAGGCCGGCGCAGATACGGCTGACCTCGCTGCGACTAACCCGCAAGCCGAGGCTCTCAACGAGCTGATCGACCCGCCGGGTCAAGACACCGCAGACATAGGCCTGCTGGACCACGGACAGCAGCGCCTGCTCGGAGCGCTTGCGGGGCTGCAGAAACGAATCGGGAAGTACCTGCCCTGCCGGATCTTGGGGATCTGCAGCTCGATCTCCCCGGCCCTGGTGTCCCACCTCCGCGGTGGTAGCCGTTGCGATAAGTGACGCGGTCCTCCGGTCGCCGCTCGCCGCGCTCGGCGCCGATCAGCTCGGAGACCTCGACCTCCATCAACTAGCCGACCAGCCACTCCACCGACTCGCGCAACACATCGGCGTGCTCGTCGACCAGCACCTTCCTGACGACCTCCTCGATCGCCATCCTGCGCTCCGGCCATCGCCGGTGCCTCCTTTCGTCGAACCGTGAGAAGTCCGACGAGCATGAGCACCGCGGTGGCCGGAACTACAATCCGTTCCGTCCGACCGGCTCCTACACCAACCTGGGACGTGACCCCGGTCCGGTGCCGAGTCTGCGCCGTTGACTCTCGGTAAGCACTCTGCTTTACCTACATTGTGTCGGCCGCGGAGTGCCGGATTGACTTGCATTGCGTCGAGATGTTAGGTTCGGCACGAGGCGCGAGCCGTCGTCGCGCAGGAGTGACGAGGACGCGGGCCGCTCACAACACGTAAGAGGGGCCGTCCACCGCCGGCGGCGTGGTTCGCTTTCTGCCGCGGGTGCCGGGGTGCGGCGGCGTCGCGACAATGGAGAACACCGTCCGCGCTCAATCTTCTCGCGCGGCGCTCGCTGAGCGAGCGGCCCGTCATTCTCGGCGTGCGTTTCGCGTCCGCGTTTGTATGGTCAGCCGGACGGTGAGCTAGCCGTGACTCGCCTCCTCCTCCGCGCGATCAGCCTGTCGACGGGGTTGCTCGGGCCGGTCTTGGGGTGGTGGGGCACACGACGTAAAGGGTTCGCGAGCCTTCGGCATACCGCGGAGGTGAGGTTTCGCCGACCCGCCTTTCTTGTCCTGTTGGCTCTTGCCAGCTGTTTCGCGCTTGTAGTGCCCGCCGCAGCCTCGGCGAGCGACGTTACGTGGACGGGAGGCGCGCCTCCTGGCCAGCCGTCCTGGTCTGACCCCCGGAACTGGGGCGGAGTCGCTCCAGGCGCGGGGGACAACCTGATCTTTCCCAAACTCAACACACCCGCATGCACTGCGTTGCCGTTGACCGCCACTTGCTACTCGAGCGTCAATGACTTTTCCGCTCTACAGGTCGGCACCTTGACGTTTGGCTGCGGAGGATACGCAGGGTACGGTCTCCAAGGGAGCGGCTTCACGCTGGCAGGGGGCCTGACCGCGTACTGCGTGGGGGAGACCGTACGCCACGTAATTGATACGCGCCCGAACCCGATCACCCTCAGCGCGGCGCAGTCTTGGCTCGTCCAGGGAGACACCAACGCGGCATACAGCAATACCGTCTCTGTGTACTCGGTCGTGGCCGGACAGTCACACCGGCTCACCGTCCAGCTTGTCGACAACGCGATTCTTGATCTCACCGCCCGCGTCCTGCCCGGCGGCCCACCCGTCGGTGACGTTGAGGTCGGGCCAGCGGAGGTCACGGGCGTCGGTGACGGCACGCTCGCCCTTGAAGGCGGGCAGCTCAACGCTAGTGATCGGAACCCGGTTACCCTTCAGGGTGTCACACTGGTCGGCGGTGGCGCCGTCGGTCCTCTCACGTCGTTCAATTCTCGCATTGAGTATGCAGATCTCACGATTGCTGGGGATGCCACGTTCGACCCCGCGACCCGCGTGCGGATGTCCGTCGAGCCGCTGGCTTCCTCGCAGATTGTCGTCGAGGGAATCGCTAGTCTCGGCGGTACCCTCGACCTCGATGCGGATGGCCAGGAGTTCTGTCCGCAACCTGGGGACCAATTTGTCCTGTTCAGAGCGTCGAGGATCGGCGGAGGCTTCGCCAATCTTCCTGATGGCTCGACGACGCAGGTCGAATGCCAAGGCTCCACGATCACTCTGAGAATCGAGTACACGGCCAGCTCAGTGACGGCCACTGTGCTCGGAGCGTCTCCGGGCACCACGCCTAGCCCCAGCCCTAGCCCCAGCCCCAGCCCCACCCCTACTACCCCGAGTCCGCCGGTCGATGGCGGCGCCGCATCGAGGATTGTCGCAAGCCCAATGGTGCATCGCTGCGACGTTCCGTGTTCGCAGAGGTACTTCTTTCGCGCGACTGACGCGTCGGGGGTGGGCGTTGCCAATGCGAGTGTTCGCATTTCAGTGGCGTCCGTCGGGCCGGGTGGGGCGGCAACATGTCCTCCGGGCCTGACAGACCCGTCGGGGTCGTGCAGCTTCACCGAGACTACAGGGCCTGCGGGTCTCGGCTCGGTGTTCATACCAGACCTAGTCTTTTGCCCCGGGAATCCGAGTACGTGCCACGGGGAGTACCACGTCAAGTTTACCGTCAGCGACGCCGCCGGCGTTTCTCACACTGCGCTGGCGACAGTGAAGACCAGCGGAACAATGATCGGCGACATGTTCGTGTCGCCCGCGATTGGGAATCAGTTCGCGCGCACGGGCGTGGGTGATTTCTTATACCGGCCGTGGATGAAGTCAGGTTTCGTCCCGATCACCGTGGCGGTTTATGACGAATTTGGTAATCAGTACTACGACGGAGTCACCGTGCGGTTCACACTTTCTGGGCCGGCCCGCGGGATAAGTCGGCATGATCGTGTTGTTCACCCATTTGGACTGGATCCGACTTATAGTTGTAATCCGGTGGTGTTTCCAAATGCGGGGATTATCCCGCCAGATTTTGAGCCGGGGGCGACCCAGCAGACCTACGCTCCGTCTCCGCAGCAGATAGCCAAGTGGCGGGCTGACTACTTGGCCGCCAACCAACCGTGGCCGTGCGAGCTGTCGCATTTTCCGCAGTCCCCGTATGGTAATGGATTACGGTTGCCGTTCGACCCGTTCAGGAACGCGAACTTTCACCGCTTTCTCGCTCCTCAGGGTGCCGTCGACTACGTGCTTCCGCCAAATTCGTCGACCCCGACCCTCGATACGATCACCGTCTTGGCTCGAGACAAGACCGGCAGCTACGTTTGTCCGCCGGCGACTCGAGCGTGTCCGCTTGCGGCGCAGGTGGCCTTCGTCGACCCACAAGCCGTTTCTGACAAGGACGCTGGCAAGGCCGAATCGCTGTTTTTGCAGCTACTCGATATGGCGACGTGCGGGATCGGCCTACTCGGCGAGGGCCCGACCGGCGGCCTAGACAGCGCCGCGACGATCTATGGATGCGGGCGCTCGTTCGCCGGGCTCGTCGACATGGCGGCCTTGCAGCGGGACCCGCCTGACCTGCACGCCAAGACGGTGTTGCTACCCGTAATCACGAACCCGCCGAGGCTCACGGGATCCACCCTGTGCCGACCTCCGACACGCCACATCAAATGCGTCACCCTGCTGGCCGCCGAGCGCGGCTACGTCAAAGCCCTTAGCACCGTCGGCGCATATCAAGAGGCCAGCGCAATCGCGATTGATCGGTACGGCGGTGGCGGACGGCTTGCGGACGCGCATCACATGCTCGCTCAACAGGCCGCCGCATACGTCTATCTCGCTGAGCTAGCACGCGCGACCCGCCAGCTTGCCCGTGCCGGTCGTGCACTGGGGGCCCTCCTGGCTAAGAGCGGCAAAGACGTACTCTTCAAGGCTCCACAGGTTCAGCAGATCCGTAACGATCTTCTGCAGTTGAAAGGCGTCCCGCGAGGAGTTCTGGCCGAACTGCGCAAGGACGGAGTCGCGCCGACCGCGGCCGACGTGGTTGCTTCACTGCGCTCCGCGTTCGCCCTTGCGGGGCCGCCGCATGCAGTGCACCTGAGTACCGTGCTGGCCCAAAGCCCGGCCGTCGGAGGGTTTAAGACGCAGGCGCAACACCTGTCGCCGCTTCACCTGCAGGCGCTCGTCCACATTCTCGCCGGCCAACACTTGATCTCCCGAAGGACACGAGCGGCTCTTGGACAAGTCATCGCCACGATCCGCACCGCCTGCAATGGCCGAAGCCGCGCATACACCGGGCGTCGCTTCATAGGGGTCGCGGCGCGCCGCACACACGGCGCGGTCCGATCACTGCTTATCGAAGCTGCACGCTTCCTTGCCCGCTATCACAAGGGCACGTCGGCGCCCCTTCCACGGTGCAAGTAGACGGGGAATCGTCGTCATCATCGTCGGCGATGACAAGGAAGAACGAGAATGCATGATGGGCTTCCGGCTTACGGCGATCGGGGAGGCCCAAGTCTCCTTCGTGCGGAACGCAGGAGCCGGGAGCGCGTGATTGCCTCGGCGCGCGCGAGCCGGTAACGCCACTGATTGCGCGCCCGCTTTGGACGACGCCCAGGCGCCGAGCGGCGCCTCTACCCCTACTGGGCTCCTGCATGCGGGGAAACCAGCAGCCACGCTCCTGCTATCGCGTTCCATGCGACTCGACACCTCAGGCGTCGCGCGCCGACAACGTCGTGCGCACTGCTCCTATCGCCTGGAGGCGGGCGCGACGCACCGATGCGCCCAGCACCGTCCTTTTGCCTCAATCGAGCCGTGGCGCTACTTCAGATGGCCACGGCTGCGACGCTACTCCCGTGTCGTCCAGACCGTTAGCCGCCTCTTTAGAGCGCGAACGCCGGCCGCAGGTTCACGCTCTTGTCAGCCATGTAGCCGCGCAATCCCGCCAGCTCCTCCCGGGCGTGGGTCAGCCCGTAGAGCTGCTCCCAGGTGGCCGAGCCTGTGAGGATCGAGTCGTCGGCGATGTAACCGGCGGCCCACGCCTCGACGGAGGGCCCGTAGACCTCGCGGACGAGCGCGACGACGGCCGCCCGCTCCTGGCCGGCCACCCGGTGCGCGAGGGCGACGTTGCGGAGCAACTGCTCTGGAAAGGCTGCGGGGTCAGCAGCGGTTACCACATCGAGGTCGAAAATCCCGGAGCCGCCGTAGATGGTCCCCCAGCCCTTCAGCTTCTCCGGCGTTGCCCTTAGCGTCGACGTTGGGCTGGCGAGTTTCGCTTCGACGAAGATCCAGCCCCAACGTGGGACGTGCAAAATGATGTCGGGTTCGGTCTTCTGGCCCGGCCATGTCTCTAGCTCGGCCAGCGCGGCCTGCAGCTCGGGGACTGGATGTGTCGACGCTCGGTCAAGTCGCCGTCCCCAAACGGTCAGCTCTGGCTCGGTCGTGACGTCCGCGCCGGTGAAGAGCCGCGCGGCGTCACGCAATGCGCCCGCCTCCTGCAGCGACCGGAACACGTTGAACGAGAGCGCATCCTCGCTGTTCTCGTTGCCGAGCCGCCATGTCTCCGCCTTCCCGGCTAGCTGGCCGAGGAGCTCGCGGCCCACAATGAAGTTGTCCCGCTGGTTCTTGAGGACATAGGTTGGGCTCACTCGGAGGCTGACCGGCGGGTCGCCGTGGAACTCGGTCCCCTTCCGGTAGTCGCCAGACTGCCACGGGAGCCGATGGCTGCCATGCCGCTTGAACGGGCACGGAGCGTCAGGGCTCTTGGCAGAGCACCGGAGCTCATCGACCCGTTGCGGGTCAAACGCCGACCAGCCCAGCGGCGCCACGCCCGGCATCATATGACGAACCGCGGAGGCGGGTGTACGTTGCCGCGCCGATGCTGCTTCCCATGCGACTCGGCGCTCGGGCATCGAGCACGGCCGTCGTCCGGCGCGCTGCCGCTTACGCCTGGCAGCGGTCGTCCGCGGCAACTGGTCGGGACCGCTCCTTGTGCCTCGAAGGAGCAGCGCCGGCCACGCCTCCCGCTCACCGCCCGTCGTCGTCCATCGCGGCGCTGCTGCACAACGTGGTTTCAGACCGGCGCTCGGCGCCTAAGCGACGCCCGCGGTAACGGTCGGCGCTCTCGTTCTCCCTTCCGTCAACCGGGCAAGTCTCCAGGTCGCTTCTCGGCGAGCTGCCCGTGCAGCGCTCCGGTGGCCTGGCCGACTTCGATCATGTAGCCGTCCGGGTCTCGGATGTAGCACCGGATCTCAGCACCGCGATCGATCGGCGGCGTGACGAACTCGGCTCCCTTTGAGCGCCATCGCTCGTAACAGGCCTGGATGTCGGCGACGCGCAGGTTCATGAAGCTCGAGACCGTGTCGCCGGGCTCGTAGTCGACGACGGAAATGTGGGGCTTGTCAGGGGTCGGGGGACCGCCCGGGTTCATCAGCACCCATGAGTTGGCGAGCTTGACGACCGACGGGTTCTCCTCCAGCACCACTTGGCCGCCGAGGACCTCGGAGTAGAACGCGCGGGACCGCGCGACGCTCCGCACCGTGATGAACTGGGTGACGAGAATGCCCTCTTTCGGGGCGGGCAGGTTCTCGTAGTCGATGAATGGCGCGCGCTCGTGCGCTTCCGGGGCGCTCATTGCTGCCTCCTGGCTCAATCTGGGAAGACTCGATCGGTCTTCGTGTGGTGACGCCATGAGCGTGATGTCTGCGGCCGCCCATCGCGCCCGGGACAAACCCTTGGTCGACCCCCGGGGTCGCCAGATCACGGGTCACCCGCGCGTGGCGGCGAGGTTGCTCATGCAGAGAGCCTCCTCTAGGATCGGTTGGGCGATGTCGACTGCCGTTTCCGCGGGTCGACTGCTTGGCCGGCACAGCGAGTGCGCCGCGCTGAATGAGCTGGTGGCAAGTCTCCGCGCCGGCAAGAGCCGGGCGCTCCTGCTGCGGGGCGAGGCCGGGATCGGGAAGACCGCGCTGCTCGAGCACCTCGTCGCGTCGGCATCTGATCTGACCGTCGTCAGGGCGGGGGCGGTGGAGCTGGAGATGGAGATCGACCACGCCGGCCTCCAGCAGCTGTGCGGTCTGCTGCTCGACCGACTTAGAGGATCCCGGCGCCGCAGCGACAGGCGATCGAGGTCGTGTTCGGCTTGACTGCCGGCGAACCCCCGGATCGCTTTCTGCTCGGCTTAGCGGTTTTGAGCCTATTCGCGGCGGCCGCTGAGCATCGTCCCTTGCTTTGCGTCGTCGACGATGCGCAGTGGCTGGATACGACCTCGGCGGTGACGCTCGCATTCGTCGCCCGTCGGCTGCTGGCAGAGCCAGTCGGGATCGTGTTCGCAGCGCGGGAGCCGGGCGTCGCTCTTCAAACGTGCCGGTCCGCGACGTCGAGGGCTTGGGAGACAGCGACGCCCGCGCACTGCTGAGCACCCGGTGCCGTTGAAGATGGATGAGCGAGTCCGGAGCCGCATCGTCGCCGAGACGTGGGGCAATCCACTGGCCTTGCTCGAGCTGCCACGGGGGTTGACGGCCGCAGAGTTGGCCGGCGGGTTTGGCCTGCCGAGCGCAGCGGCCCTGACAGGACGGATCGAGGAAAGCTTCATTCGACGACTTGATCCGCTCTCTGAGGAGAGTCGACGCCTGCTGCTGGTTGCCGCGGCCGAGCCGCTGGGCGATCCAGTGCTGCTGTGGCGTGCGTGCGAACGGCTGTCAATCCCGGCTGAAGCTGCGGATGCCGCAGACCTGGAGAGGTCGCTGACGATCGGGCATCGTGTGACCTTCCGGCACCCACTGGTGCGCTCGGCGGTTTACCGCACTGCGTCGCTCGTCCATCGCCGGAGCGTGCACCAGGTGCTGGCGGATGTAACCGAACCGGACGTCGATCCGGACCACCGCGCCTGGCACCGCGCGCAAGCTACCTCGGGACCGGATGAGGAGGTCGCTGCCGCGCTCGAGCAGTCGGCGGCCCGGGCGCAGGCACGCGGCGGGCTCGCTGCCGGGGCCGCCTTTCTCGAGCGGGCGTCCGCCTTGACGCTCGATCCGGCGCTGAGAACGCAGCGGGCCCTGGCCGCAGCGCGGGCCAAGTTTGAAGCCGCCGCGCCTGATGCAGCATTCGACCTGCTCGCGACCGCGGAGATGGGTCCACTCGACGAGTTCCGCGCGCGCGCCTGGAGCGGCTGCGAGCTCAGATCGCGTTGGTCAGGACCAGCAGCACCAAGACAGTTCCCGGGCTCACGATCGACCCAGACGCTCCTGGCTTGCTGGTGGACGCCGCCAAGCGGCTGGAGCCGGTCGACGTTGAACTCGCGCGTGAAACATATATCGAGGCGCTGACCGCGGCGATGTGGGACCCTGAAAACGCCGGCTGCGGAGTCAGGCAGGCCGCTGAGGCCGCCCGCGCCGCGCCCCCGGGAGCGCAGCCGCCGAGCCTCATCGATCTTTTGCTGGATGGTCTGACGGCACGGTTCATCGAGCCCTACGAAGCGGCGTTGCCATCGCTCACGCGAGCGCTTGACGCCTTCGCCGGACCGGATGGACGCGGTGACGACAAAGTCGCTGGATGTGGTTTGCCTGCCCCGTCACACCCGAGCCCCTCGCCCCCGAGGTGTGGGACGACCAGAGGTGGCACGAGCTGACGAGTCGGGCGGTCAGGCTCGCTCGCGATGCGGGCTCGCTTGCGGTGCTTCCCAACGCGCTCACGGCCCTCGCCACCATGCAGGTGCTCGCCGGAGAGTTCGCCGCCGCGTCGGCGCTGATGGAAGAGGCGTACGAGATCAGTGAGGCAACCGGCAATACACCCCTCAAGTACCCGTCGTTCATGCTCGCTGCCTGGCGTGGTCAAGAGGCTGCAGCGTTCAAGGCAATCGAGGCCGGGATCCAAGACGCGACCGCCAGGGGCCACCAAAGAACGCTTCGCTTCACGAACAACATGACCGCGGTGTTGTTCAACGGCCTCGGCCGCTATCGGGAAGCTCTTCCCGCCGCACAGCGTGCGTGCGAGCGCGAAGACTTCGGTCTCTTCGGATGGGCACTCTCAGAGCTGGTCGAGGCAGCGGTCCGAAGCGACAGCCGCGAGGTCGCGTCCGGCGCCCTAGATCGGCTCACGCAACGAACTCGCGCGACCGGCACCGAGTGGGCGCTAGGGATCGAGGCGCGCTCGCGGGCGCTGTTCGTGAAGGCGAGATCGCCGAGCGTCTGTACCGGGAGGCGATCGAGCGCCTCGCCCGCACTAAGATCCGCGTCCAACTCGCGCGGGCACACCTGGTCTACGGCGAGTGGCTGCGCCGCGAGAGCCGCCGCACCGACGCGCGAGAGCAGCTGCATACGGCGCACGAGATGTGCGCGACGATTGGCATGGAGGCGTTCGCCGAACGCGCACGCGCTGAGCTTCAGGCTACGGGCGAGAAGGTACGCAAGCGGAGCGTCGAGAGTCGCGACGATCTGACCGCACAGGAATGGCAGATCGCGCGCCTCGCCCGCGATCGCCTTTCAAATCCCGAGATCGCCACGCGCCTTTTCCTGAGCCCTCGGACCGTTGAGTGGCATCTGCACAACGTGTTCAACAAGCTCGACATCCGCTCCCGTCGAGAGCTGGCGGGCGCCTTGCCGAGATCGGACCCCGAACTAGTCGACGGATGATCTCGACAGCGGCCCAGCAGCCGGGGTTCGTCGAGCGTTAGCTCCCCTGGTCCGCCAACAGTCTGGTGTCGCCATATCGACCTTCTGAGGGTTGGCGTGGCATCGAACGACAAGGGGGCCGGGCTGAGATTCGCGGGTGGGCTCAGCACGCTGAGATCACCCCGGTGTGACGACGATGCGCTTGACCGCAGCCATGTAGCGCCCGGCGGCCGCGGCGGCCTCCTCCGGGATGCTCCCGCGCTCGCGAGCGCTCTGTTGCCGCATACCAGTCCCACCAGTCGTGGGGCGGGGCGATGGCCTCGAAAGAGCCGTGATGCTCCTCCGTCTCGTGCAAGAGCTCTGCAAGAGCCTCAACGTCCATCTCGGTCCTCCAATGAGTCCGGCTGGAGCCGGGTCGTGGCTTTTTGAAGCATCCAGCCGTTGCCATCCCGCTCGCTGGACAACGCAAGACGTGGAGCGGCTGGCCTGATCGTCTTCGGAGGCGGCAACGTCGATGCCGCTCGGCCTGATTCCGTTCGTTGATATCGGCGCCAGCGTCGTGCGTTCTACCCCCGCTCGCGCCCGTGCAACTCCCTGGGTCTGACCCTCGGATGAGCAGTCGCACTTCGACGAGCGTTGAGCGACCCTTGAAGGCAGTCCGACGGTCGTAGCGCGGGACACGCGAGGGCGTGTCTCCCCTCCGAAGGATCGGAGCGGCGCCCTCGCGACGCCCACGCAAGGAAGGCGATCGCGCGGGCAAGCGTGGCCCAGGGAGAAAACCCAGGGTGTTCCACGGGCGCGATATTCGACCCCGCCGATCAGGCTTCGGGCCGTCTCAACCCCCGGCCCCTAAGCAAGGAGGACTCACATGTCTGTGACCGTCGCACCGTCCGCAGGCGACAAGCTGCTCCGGCCGTTCACGGTCCAGTTCCCGAGGCGGACCTCGAGGACCTGCGTGAGCGCATCGCGGCGACGCGGTTCCCCGAGAGGAGACCGTCGAGGACGATTCGCAGGGCGTGCCGCTCGCGTCTCATGCAGGATCTCGCTCGCTACTGGGCGACAGAGTACGACTGGCGCAAGTGCGAGGCGCGGCTGAACGCCGTGCCGAACTTCGTGACCGAGATCGACGGGCTGGACATTCACTTCATCCACGTTCGCTCCAAGCACGAGGACGCGCTGCCGCTGGTCGTCTTCCACGGCTGGCCCGGCTCGGTCTTCGAGCTACTGAAGCTCATCGGCCGGCTCACCGACCCGCCGCGCACGGCGCGAGCGCGTAAGATGCGTTCCACGTCGTCATCCCGTCGATGCCGGGCTACGGGTTCTCGGGCAAGCCGACCAGCTCTGGCTGGGATCCCATCGTATCGGGAAGGCCTACGTCGAGCTCATGAAGCGCCTCGGCTACGAGCGGTTCGTGGCGCAGGGCGGCGACTGGGGCGCGATCGTCGTCGACGCGATGGCCGGCGGCCGCGCCGACCCCGCAGACGCCGAGCCGGCGCCGCCCGAGCTGATCGGCATCCACACCAACATGCCCGGCGTGATCCCGCCGGACCTCTTCAATGCCTCCTTCATCAGCGCTCCGGCACCGACTGGGCTCTCCGACGAGGAGCTGAGCACCTACGAGCAGCTGCGCACGTTCTTCGCGACGCACGTGGCGTACGGGCTGATCATGGGGACCCGCCCCCAGACGCTCTACGGACTGGCGGACTCACCCGTCGCGCTCGCCGCGTTCATGCTCGACCACGGCGACGGGAGCGGTCAGCCCGGCTTGGTCCAGCAGGTCCTCGAGGAGCGTCTCGAGCGGCCGGCGACCTGACCCGCGACGACCTCCTGGACGACATCTCGCTCTTCTGGTTGACCAACACCGGGGTGTCCTCGACGCGGCTGTACTGGGAGAACAACTACGTTCTTCGCGGTCAAGGGCGTGACGGTCCCGGTCGTCGTGAGCACCTTCGCCGACGAGATCTACCGGGCCCCGCGCAGCTGGGCCGAGCAGGCGTATCCCAACCTCGTCTCCTACAGCCGGCACGACAGAGGCGGCCACTTCGCGGCCTGGGAGCAGCCGCAGCTGCTCTCAGAAGACATGCGCGCCGGGTTCCGCTCGCTGCGATAACAATGGCGGCGACGCGCCCCATCCGAAGCGCGCTCGCGGCGCTCGACCGCGAGCCCGTCTGGCTCAACTCCGAGCCTCTGACCGCGGACACGTTTCGCGGGCGCGTCGTCCTCCTCGACATCTGGACGTACACCTGCGTCAACTGGCTGCGGACCCTGCCCTACGTCAGCGCGTGGGCCGAGCGGTACTGCGACCGCGGGCTCGTCGTCGTCGGCGTGCACTCGCCCGAGTTCGGGTTCGAGCACGAGTTCGACAACGTGCGCCGCGCGGCCCGCGAGCTGAACGTCATCTACCCGGTCGTCCTCGACAACGACTTCGCCATCTGGCAGTCGCTGGGCAACCGGTTCTGGCCGGCGATCTACCTCGTCGACGGCGAAGGGCAAATCCGCTTCCACCACTTCGGCGAGGGCAACTACGAAGAGACCGAGCGCGCGATCCAGCAGCTGATAGGCGTCGATGAGGAGACAGTCCACGTCGACGCCCGTGGCCTCGCCGAGGCGGCCGACCGGGACACGGTGCGCTCGCCGGAGACCTACGTTGGCAATGCCCGCGGCGAGCGACGCCGCCACCCCGCCGACCGCCTCGCGCTCAACCAGTGGGCGTTGCACGGCGAGTGGTCGGTCGGCGACGAAGCCGCCGTGCTCGACGCGCCCGGAGGCTCGATGGCGTTCCGCTTCCAGGCGCGCGATCTGAACCTCGTCCTCGTGCCGCCGGCCGCGGAAACCCCGGTGAACTTCCGCATGCGCGTGGACGGTCAGTCGCCTGGCGAGGACCACGGCGTCGACGTCGACGCGCTGGGAGTGGGCACCGTCTCCGAGCCGCGGATGTACCAGCTGGTTCGCCAGCACGGGGCGATTGCCGAGCGTGACTTCGACATGACGTTCCTCGATGCGGGCGTGCGTGCCTACGCCTTCACATTCGGGTGATCCGCGCGTCATGGTCACGTCACTCGACAACGACGTCCCTGCGTTCGGGGACCATCTGCACGCGGCGGTCGCGTTCGCGACCACCGAGCACTTCAACCTTCAGACGGCCCGGGCCGCGACGATCAGCGAGGCCAACGGCCGGGCGACCAACTACCTGGCTGCGCTCTCGAGCAGCCTCATCGCGCTCGCGTTCATCGGGCAGATGTCGCGCCTCGGCCCGGCGTTCAACGCCTTCGCGCTCATCGTCCTGCCTGTGCTGGCCTTCATCGGCTTCATCACGTTCGAGCGTCTCGTCCAGCTGTCGCACGAGGACCATGCCTACGCGCAGCGCATCGCTCGGCTGCGGGATTTCTACCTGAGCGTCGCGCCCGGGCTCGCGCCGTACGTGCTCGTCGTCCGTGGCGTGGGCGCGGGGTCGTGGGTCAACGGCCGCGCGCCGCGTACGACAGCCTGGCAGCTGACCCTGACGCCGGCGGGGATGATCGCGGTTGTCAACAGCGTGGTACTCGCCGCCTGCGCCGGTCTTCTGCTGCGGACACTCGGCATCGCGTCGCTCGCGACGATCCTCACCGCAGGCGCGATTGTCGGCACCGCGGGCCGGTCCATCCAGCGACGCAACCAGCGCCAGGCGCGCGACGCGTTTGCGCCCGAAGCGGTCGACCTCGCGTCGATCGCCGTTCAATCCCGGCCCACCGACCCCCTGGGGGCACGATGAGTACTACCGCCACCACCACTGCCGCCAGGCCAGACGTCACGGGTATGTCTCGGCGCGCCGGCTTCTGGGCAGTCGCCGCGTCCTTTGCGGTGGTCTCCGCGTTCTCGACCGCCCCCAGCAGCCTGTACGGGCTCTTCGCGCGCCACGACCATCTCTCGGGGCTGACGATCACGATCGTGTACGCGGTCTATGCGGCCGGGATCGTGGTCACTCTGCTCCTGGTCGGGCACGTTTCGGATTGGTACGGCCGGCGCACGGTCCTGCTCCCCGCCCTAGCGTCGCCGTCGCCGCTGCCGTGGTCTTCCTGGTCTGGAGATCTACCAGCGGACTGCTCGTCGCGCGCGTGCTCACGGGGCTCGCGCTGGGTGCTGCCCTTGCCACCGCAACGGCTTTCATCGCCGACCTGGACGCAGCCCCCGGTGGCGCGGCCACACCGCGAGCCGGGATCGTGGCGACCATCGCCAATCTCGGGGGCCTCGCAGTCGGGCCGCTCGTCGCGGGCCTGCTCGCCCGCTACGCCTCTGATCCGCTGACTCTGCCGTTCGTCGTCTTCCTTGCGGCGCTGCTCGCGGCCGTGGTCCTCGTGCTCGCCTCGCCGGAGGGCCATCCGGCTGCGCATCCCCGCCCGAGATACCGCCCGCAACGGCTCGCGGCGCCGGCCGACGCACGCGGCCCCTTCGTGGCGGCGGCGGTCGGCGTCTTTACGTCCTTCGCCATCGCCGGGCTGTTCGCCGGGCTAGCGGCAACGCTGTTGGCCGGGCCGCTGCACCATCCCTCACCCGCGTTGATCGGCTTGACGATCTTCCTGAACTTCGGCTCAGGCGTGCTGGTGCAGACGCTGACGACCGGCTGGGAGGCTCACCGCCTCGTCCAGGCTGGGGTCGCGCCGATGATCCTGGGCCTGTCCGCCCTGGTCGTGTCGGCATGGACATCACCCCCCAGCCTCGCGTTGTTCCTGATCGCGGCCGTCGTGGCCGGCGCCGGCGAGGGTGCGATCGTTCGCGGGAGCCTCACCGTCGTCATCTCGACCTCCCACCCAGACGACCGGGCGGGTGCGTTGGCGACGTACTTCACCGCCGGCTACGTCGGCGTGTCGTTGCCGGTCATCGGTCTCGGCTTCGCGCTGCAGCACGTCAGCCCCCGAGTCGCGCTGCTGATCTTCGGGCTCGCCATCTGCCTCGGTGTGCTCGCCGCCACGCCGATCCTCGCCCGTCCGACGCCGCAGGCCAAGCCAGACCCGCAACCGGACAGCCAACCGATGACGGCACTATGCCGGTGCTACGGCGCGGGTGTGCCCACCGAACCCGTGGCGACCGGTAGGAGGAGCTCATGAGCGACTGCACGCACAGACGGCCCGCTCCCGCCGGATGCGTCAGACTGCCGCGCACACAGAGCGTGGGACGAAGGAGAGCGCGATGAGCGAGCGCACCGAGACCGCAATCCTGGCCGGAGGCTGCTTCTGGGGCGTCGAGGAGCTGCTCCGTCACCGCGACGGCGTGATCTCCACCAGGGTCGGCTACACCGGTGGGGAGAACGACCATCCGACCTACCGCAACCACCCCGGCCACGCCGAGGCGGTCGAGATCATCTTCGAGCCCGACCGCATCTCCTACCGCGACATCCTCGAGTTCTTCTTCCAGATCCACGACCCGACGACCAAGGACCGCCAGGGCAACGACATCGGCTCGAGCTACCGCTCCGAGATCTTCTACACGAGCGACGAGCAGCGCCAGATCGCCGAGGACACCATCGCCGACGCCGACGCCTCCGGCCTGTGGCCGGGCAAGGTCGTCACCGAGATCAGCGAGGCCGTTCCCTTCTGGGACGCCGAGCCCGAGCACCAGGACTACCTCCAGCGCTACCCGAACGGCTACAACTGCCACTTCCCGCGGCCGGGCTGGAAGCTGCCACACCACGAGACGGCCATTTAGCAGCGCCTCGGGCGGCGCTGGCCGATCCGTCTCACCGCTGAACATCGTCCGGACGCTCTCCTTTCGCCTGCGAGCACAACTGCTCCCGGCCGACGCCCAGAGTTGCGAAATCCATGCGCAGGGACAGCGGCGACCTGAGCGGCCGCCGCCTTCGCTTTCGCCTGGATGCGGTCGTCTCCGCGCACGCCTACGAGACGCTCGCCGGGGACGACGAGCGAGCGCGTTCGTCGAGAAAGCTGCTCCTCCACCGAAGCGGCAGTCTCGGCCGGGGCGGCTGGGCCCACATCGCACCGCTGCGTAGGACGAGCAGCGGCGGTGGCGGCGAGAGTACTGCTCGTCGCGCATTGCGATAGCGAGTTCGCGGCCGCGAGGATGCTGCTCGTCGTCGATTCGGGATAGGTCTTCGAGCTCGCGCGAGGTCAGGGCGTGAGAGGGTTGGGGCGATGGACGGGACGATTGGGGTGGTGCTGTCGGGCGGCGGCGCTCGCGGGGCGTACGAGTTCGGCGCCCTGGAGGTCCTGGCACCCGTTCTGGACGAGCCGGCGCGGATCGTCGTTGGCACGAGCGCTGGCGCGCTGGGCGCCGCGTACCTGGCCGCGAACGCGCAGAAAGGGCTCGAGGCCGCTGCGCGTGCGGGCGGCGAGAGGTGGCTCGAAGTCGAGATCGGCGACGTGATCGGCCCGCTGTGCTCATGGCGCGAGCTTGTCCGTCCGCTGCTCTACGGACTCGAGCTGCTGGGTGTCTGCGCGCCCGCCCCGCCGAGCCTGCTCGACACCAGTCCGCAGCCGGAGACGATCGCGGCGCTGATCGACTTCGAGCAGCTGGCGCGCAACGTCGAGGACGGCACCCTGGCCACGGCCGCCGTCGTGGCGACCGCCTACGCGACGGCGAGAAGCGTGGTCTTCCACTACGGCGGCCAGTCGCCACCCACCGACGACCGGCGCGGCATCGACTACGTCGCGACCCGGCTGGCGGTCGAGCACGTCCAGGCCTCCAGCGCGATCCAGTCGCTGTTCCCGGCGGTGGTCGTCGGTGAGCGCTGGTACGGCGACGGCGGCGTGCGGCTCAACACGCCGCTGAAGCCTGCCCTCAAGCTGAACGCCGATCGACTGGTGGTGATCGGACTCAACTCGGTCGCCGGGCCAGTGCTCGAGTACGACGATCGTCGCCCGGACATCTTCGACGGCGCAGCGGCCGTCGCCCAGTCGCTGCTCGCCGACCAGCTCGCGCACGACGTCGACACGCTGAGCACGATCAACGACGACGTCAAAGAGAGCCGCCAGCCAATCACGCACCGGCTCGTGCCGTACATCTTTGTCGCGCCGGCCGACCGGCTCGCGATCGGGCGCCTGGCGACCGACGTCTACAACCGCCACTACGCGGGCGCGCGCGGACTGCACCACAACCGCGAGCTGGCGTTGCTCGGGCGGCTGCTCGACGCCGGCCGCAACCCGGTCCGCGGCGACCTCCTGAGCTACCTGTTCTTTGCTCCCGAGTTCATCCAGCCGCTGATCGAGCTGGGCCGGCGCGACGCGCGGGCCTGGCTCGATCGCCAGGGGCGAGCGGATCCCTGGCGCACAGAGCACCCGTGGCCTGCCGCGGGGCAAGCGGGCTGAGCACGACGCCGTTCACGATTTGCCGTGGCCGCCGACGTGGCCTGCGTCCAGCGCCTCGATTGTCGCCCACCTCGCCGATGACCACGGGATGCACAGGCGTCGGCCCGCACGAGTGCCGCCTCCGCGTGCTAACGACAGCGGCCACGCGATGCCGTCGAGCAGGAGACCGAAGGGCGGGCTCCTTCGGACCTACCGCCTGTGAACCTGCAGCCACCGTCAGACGGCGTAGGCCCGCCGGCGAGGTTGTCCGCGGATGCGGCCGGCAGGAGGCCTGTCCGCCCAATGGCGACGCCTCACCCGATGACCGAGCATCTGCGGTCATCGGCAACGAGCGGTGGGTCATCGCACCCGGCGGAGCGTGGCTTGGGTCCGGGCGCCGGTTGCCGTGAGGTGGCGTGGAACCAGGGGCGCGGGCGGCAAGAGCGGGCATCGGCGGCGGCGCGGCCGTGGACGAGGCGGTGCCGGGCGCTCGTTCACCGGACGATCGACGAAGTGTTCGGGAATGAGCGACCCGGCCCCGCCCGACCACCGGCCCGAGCGTCACTGCCGAAGCGGGCGCTGAGCGGCCACCGCCGAGACCTCGATCGGGCCGGTGGGCCCGTCGACGGGCACGCTCGCCGCCTCGAAGCGCAGCCCCGAGCCCGCGACGAGATCGACGATGGTGCGGGTCACGAGGATCTCGTCGCGCGCCGCGCGAATGCCGAGCTGACGGGCGACATCGACCGCCGGGCCCGACAGGCGGTCGCCGTGGCGGTCGCATTCGCCGATGTGCAGGCCGGCGTGCAGCTCGCGGCCGGTCGTCGCGAGGGCGATGCGCAGCGCCTCGGTGCAGCGGACGGCGCGGCTCGGCCCGTCGAACGCCGCGAGGTCCGCGCCGAGCAGGCGGCCGCCGTGGCGCTCCACGTGGTCGCGCACCGGGTCCTCCGCGCCCGGCGGCGTGCGGATCGAGAGGATGGTGGCCAGCACACGCTCGGGTACGGCCTCCTCGGCCTCGGCCGCGAAGAGGTCGACGATCGGGTCGAGGATGGCGTCGCGGTCGCCGACCCACCAGAGGTGGTCGTCGCCGGGCAGCTCGACGTACGTCGCGCCCGGGATGGCCTCGGCGAGGTAGCGGCCGTTGCCGACCGGGATGACGATGTCGCCGCGGCGGTGCACCACCACGGTCGGGACCCGGATCGACGGCAGCACCGCGCGCAGGTCGACCTCCTCCATCATCTGCAGCCAGATGACAGCGGCGGTGGGCGTGGCGCCGAGCCGGAGCGCCCGCGCCCACCACGAGCGCAGCGCCGCGTCGTGCTGGGACTCGGGCGCCCAGTAGCGCAGCAGGTGCGCCGCGTCGCCCCAGTGACGCTGCACGAGGGCGATGAGCTTGTCGTCCTCCTCCTGGGTCGCGCCCCACGGGTAGTCCGACGAGCGGCGCGACCGCGCCCAGCCGCCGTACAGGGCCATCGCGCGGACACGCTCGGGGTGGGTCGCCGCGAGCAGCACCGCCAGATGGCAGCCCTCGGAGAGCCCGAGGATCGCGGGCCGCGTGAAGCCGGCCGCGTCCATGACCGCCCGCAGGTCGCCCATCCGGTCCTCGAGCGTCGGCAGCGAGGCGGGCCAGACGCGGTCCGACAGCCCCGTGCCGCGCTTGTCCCAGACGAGGACGCGCGCCGATTCGCCCAGCCGGTCCAGGAAGGCGGCGAACCCGGGGTCGTCCCAGAACAGCTCCATCGGCAGCACCCAGCCGGTCACCAGCACGATCTCGGCGGGGCCGTGGCCGAACACCTGGTAGGCGAGGCTGACGTCGCCGTTGACCGCGTAGCGCACGCTGCGGTCGGGCAGCGGAGCGGCGGGCGCGCCCGCCGCGGGCGCCGTGGCGGCGAGCGCCGGGTCCTGGGCGAGGATGCGCTCGTGGAGCGCGCGCAGGTCCCGGGAGGGCTGGATGCCGACCTGCTCGTCGAGGTGGTGCCACGCGGCCTGGTAGGACGCGAGCGCCTCGGCCTGGCGACCCGAGCGGTAGAGGGCGAGCATGTGCTGGCCGCGCAGGCGCTCGCGCTCGGGGTGGCGGGCGACGAGCGCATCGAGCTCGCCGGTGAGATCGGCGTACGCGCCGCAGGCGAGGCCCGCCTCGATGCGATCCTCCAGCGCGGCGAGCCGCAGGGACTCGAGCCGGCCGCGCTCGCGGACCGCGAAGGGCTCGTCGAACTCCTCGAGCGCGTCGCCCCGCCACAGCGCGAGGGCGCTGCGCAGCGTCGCCGCAGCCGCGTCCGGCGCCCCGGCGGCGAGCGCGCTGCGGCCCTCGGCGGCGAGCTGCTCGAAGCGCCCGAGGTCCGTGTCCAGCGGATCGACGTCCAGCGAGTAGCCGCCCGGCCACGTGCGGAGCACGCCGGGCGGCAGCACCTTGCGCAGGCTCGAGACATGGATCTGCACCATCTTGCGCGCGCTCTCCGGCGCGTCCTCGCCCCACAGCTCGTCGACGAGGCGCTCGGTGGAGACCGCGCGCCCGGCGTCGAGGAGCAGCAGGGTCAGCAGCGCGCGCTGCTTGGCGCCACCGAGCCCGAGCTCGCGATCCCCGTCGTGCACCTCCAGGGGGCCGAGGAGCCGGAACTGCATGCTTGCCGATGTCGAGAACGGAGGAACGACTCCGACATTCTCTCGGAATGGCATCGACCCCAACGGAGCAAGCTGCGATGACGAAGGTCACCTGCGACGTCGCGCCGTTCGTGCTCGGATCGGGCGCGCGGCTCTTCGAGGGCGTCGCCGACGTCGACCTCGAGCCGCTCGACGTGAGCGGCAACGAGCTCGTCGCGCACCTGAGCTACCGCGTCGTTCGCTAGCGCCCGCCCAGCGGCGCCACAATGGGCGCCATGCTGATCCAAGGCTCGCACCCGGTGCTGGCCGTCCACGACCTCGACCGATCGGGGGCGTGGTACCGCGACGTGCTCGGGTGCGCCGTCGAGGACCCGGTCCCGGGCGACTGGCGGTTCTGCCGCTCGGGAGACGTGATGTTCATGCTCGGTCGCTGCCCGGACGATCTCCCGGCGAGCGAGATCGGCAACCACAGCTACGTCGCGTACCTCGACGTCGACGACGTGGACGCGTTCCACGAGCGCGCAATCGCCGCCGGCGCCGACATCCTCAAGACACCGATCGACGAGCCATGGGGCCGCCGCGAGATGGCCCTCCGATCGCCGGATGGCCACCGGTTCATGCTCGGCCAGCCGATCGCGTATTCGAGCGAGTGATGGGCGCCGCCGGCGAGCTGCTCGAGCGGACCGATCAGCTCTCGGCGCTGAACGCGGCCTTCGACGCGGTGGTCGCCGATGCGGCCGGACGGCTCGTGCTCGTCGGCGGCGAGGCCGGCGTCGGCAAGACCGTGCTGCTGCAGGCGTTCTGCGACGAGTGGCGCGCGTCGGCCCGGATCCTCTGGGGCGCCTGCGACGGGCTGCTCACGCCGGGCCCGCTCGGGCCGTTCTTCGACCTCGCCGAGGCGACCGGCGGCGAGCTCGAGGAGCTCGTCTCCCGCGAGGCGCGGCCGCACGAGGTCACCGCCGCGCTCGTCCGCGAGCTGGGCGGTGGCCGCGCGACGGTCGTGGTCATCGAGGACCTCCACTGGGCCGACGAGGCGACCCTCGACGTGCTGCGGCTGCTCGCCCGCAAGGTCGAGGGCGTCCCGGCGCTCGTCCTGGCCAGCTATCGCGACGACGCGCTCGATCGCGCCCATCCGCTGACGCTCGTCCTCGGCGAGCTCGCGACGGCGCGCGCGGTGCGGCGGCTCGCGGTCCCCGTGCTCTCGCCCGACGCCGTCGGTGCGCTGGCCGAGCCGCACGGCATCGACCCCGACGACCTCTACCGCCAAACGAACGGCAACCCGTTCTTCGTCACCGAGGTGCTGGCGTCGGGCACGCACGAGATCCCGCCGACCGTGCGCGACGCCGTGCTGGCGCGGGTCGCGCGCCTCTCGGAGCCGGCGCGCAGGCTGCTGGAGGCGATCGCGATCGCGACCCCGCGCGCCGAGGTCTGGCTGCTCGAGGCGCTCGCGCCCTCAGAGCTCGACCACCTCGAGGAGTGCCTGGCGTCGGGGATGGTCACCCCGCAGGCCGACGGCGTGTCGTTCCGCCACGAGCTCGCGCGCCTGGCCGTCGAGGACGCGCTGCCGCCCGATCGCCGCATCGCGTTGCACCGCGCCGCCGCCGCGGCGCTGGGCGCGACGGCCAACGCCGACCCCGCGCGGATCGCCCACCACGCCGACGCCGCGGGCGACGGTGCGGCGGTGCTCGAGGTCGCGCCGGCCGCGGCCGCGCGCGCCGCCGCGCTCGGAGCCCATCGCGAGGCCGCCGCGCAGTACGCGCGCGCGCTGCGCTTCGCCGACGTCCTCCCCCGCGACGCGCAGGCCGAGCTGCTCGAGCGCCAGGCGTACGAGGGCTACCTCGCAGGTGACTTCGACGGTGCGATCGCCGCGCAGGAGCGCGCCCTCGCGCACCGCCGGGCGCTCGACGACCCACTGGCCGAGGGTGATTGCCTGCGCTCGCTCGCGCGCCTGTATCGCTTCCTGGGCCGTACGCGCGACGCCGAGCAGGTCAGCCGTCAGGCGGTCGCCAGCCTCGAGGAGCTGCCGCCGGGGCGCGAGCTTGCGCTCGCGTACGCCAACCTCGGGCACCTGTACTCCGTCGCCGAGGACGCCAGCGAGGCCATGACCTGGAACGCGAAGGCGCTCGAGCTCGCCGAGCGGCTCGACGATGCGCAGGTGCGCGTCTACGCGCTCACCAACATGGGCGCGATCCAGGTGCTCGCCGACGCTCCGCAGGCGCCGGCCGAGCTCGAGCGGGCGCTGGCGCTGGCGCTGCGCGGCGGCTTCGACGAGCACGCCGGGCGCGCCTTCCTCAACCTGGTCTGGTGGCCGCTGGGCCACCGGCGCTACGACCTCGTCGACCGCTACCTCGAGCCGGGCCTCGACCATTGCACCGAGCACGGGCTCGACCTGTGGCGCCTGTTCCTCGTGGCGTGCCGCTCGCGCGCGGAGCTCGACAGGGGGCGGTGGGCCGAGGCCGCGGACGTCGCCACCGTCGCGGTGCGCGATCGCCGCACCTGGCCCGTGCCGCGCGTGTACGCGCTTGCGGTGCTCGGCCTGGTGCGCGCCAGGCGGGGCGATCCCGAGGTGTGGCCGCTGCTCGACGAGGCGCTGGAGCTGGCCGAGCCGACCGGGGAGCTGCAGCGCATCGGGCCGGCGGCATCCGCGCGGGCCGAGGCGGCCTGGCTTGCGGGCCAGAACGACGCGGTCATCGGCGAGACCGAGGCGGCGTTGGCGCTCGCCGTGCGCCGGCGCGCGCCGTGGGCCATCGGCGAGCTCGCGTGCTGGCGGCGGCGGGCCGGGCACGACGAGGCGATCGAGGCGCCGGTCGCCGAGCCGTACGCGGCCGAGCTGGCCGGCGACTGGCAGCGCGCGGCGGACCTGTGGGCCGGCCTCGGCTGCCCGTACGAGGCGGCGCTCGCCCTCGCGGGCGCCGACGACGACGAGGCACTGCGCCGTGCCTACGAGGAGCTGCAGCGCCTCGGCGCGCACCCGGCGGCGGCGATCGTCGCGCGGCGGCTGCGCGAGCGCGGCGTGCGCGGGCTGCCGCGCGGCCCCCGAGCGGCGACGCGCGAGAACCCGGCCGGCCTGACGCCGCGCGAGGTCGAGGTCCTCGAGCTCGTCGGCGAGGGCCTGCGCAACGCCGACATCGCCGAGCGCCTGTTCCTCGCCGAGAAGACCGTCGGCCACCACGTCTCGGCGATCCTGCGCAAGCTCGACGTCCGCACCCGCGGCGAGGCGAGCGCCGAGGCCCAGCGGCTGGGCATAGGCGAAGATCGGTAGCTCGGGCCGCAATCTAGGTAGGGCTCCCGATGTGCCGGGCGGCACCGGCGCGTACGTTCGCTCCCATGCCCAGAGCCACGATGACAACCACAGCAATCGCGCTGCTGGCCGCCGCCGCCGTCGCGGCGCCGACCGCCGGCGCGCAGCCGATCGACCCCGGCGTCCCCGCGGGCGCCGGTGCCGCGAGCCCGCCACCGCAGACGGTGACCCGCACGGTCGAAGTCCACTCCAACGGGTTCGACTGGGGCGATGCCGGCCTCGGCGCGGCCGGGATGCTCTCGCTGCTCGGCCTCGGCGCGGGCGTCGTGGTGGTCGCCGCGTCTAGGTCACGCGCACGGCCACGCGTTGGACAGCGTTGACGCCGTAGCCGCCCTGGTTCCAGGTCGCCGCGCTGTCCAGCGGCTGGACGTTGCCGGCGACGTCGGTGGCGCGCACGCACAGCTCGTGATCGCCGGCGTCGCCCGCGTCCCACTCGTAGGACCACGCGCTCCAGCCGTACGGGCCGTTGCGCTCCTGCAGCTGCGCGTCGGCCCACGTGCGCCCGCCGTCGGCGCTGAACTCGACGCGGGAGACGGCATCGCGGCCGGACCACGCCCGGCCTTCGATCAGCGTCCGGCCCGCGCGCAGGTGGCGCGCGCGCGAGAGGAACTCCGGTATCCCCGGCGGCGCCATCAGCGCGCGCGGCTTCTTGCGCGTGACCGGGATGCCCGGATCGTCCTCGGAGCTGCGGTAGCGGTACAGCAGCGTCTGCTGCACGCCGTCGAACCGCTCTGGGATCGCGGTGATCGACCGCAGCCATTTCACCGAGGCCATGCCGTACCACTCGGGCACGATGAGCCGCAGCGGGAAGCCGTGCGACGGCGGTAGCGGCTGGCCGTTCATGGCGTAGGCCAGCAGCACGTCGCCGCCCATCGCCTCCTCGACGGTCAGGCTGCGCTGGTAGTCCTGCTCGACGCCCTGATCGACGCCGCGGTCATGCGCGGTGAAGAGCAGCTCGACGGCGTCGTCGAGCAGGCCGACCTCCTCGAGGAGGCCGCGCAGCGGCGTCCCCGTCCACTCAGCGCAGCCGATCGCCTCGTCGTGCCAGGGCGCGGACACCGGGCGCGGCGCGAGGTGCGCCCGCCCCGACCCGGCGCACTCCATCATCACGGGCATCGACACCGCCGGCCGCGCGCGCAGGGCGTCGAGCGACAGCGTGGCCGGCGCCCGCACGCGCCCGTCGACGACGAGCTCGAAGCGTGCGGGATCGATCTGCGGGATGTCGAAGTGCACGAGCACGTAGTGCATGCCGATCGGCGTGATCGGATGGCGCAGCGCCTCGAGCGGCATGCCCGGGTTGCGCAGCGCAAGCCCGACCTCTTCGCGGGTGAACCCTGTGCTCGTCGTGACCGGCATCGCTGCCAGCGTAACGCGGTGCCACTACGCCGTGGTATCGCCGTCCTTGGGCATGAGGATCCACGCCGCGACGTAGACGAGCGGCGTCAGCAGCAGGACGCTCCCGAGAGCGATGAGCCGCGCGACGAGCAGGTTGACGTCGTAGCGGCGGGCGTAGCCGGCGGCGACGCCGGCGACGACGCGGCCCTCGCGCGGGCGCGTGAGGCCCTTGCGCGCGAACCACGCCCGCGCTCCGGCGAGCGAGCTGTCGTTGACGTCGACGTTGGGGGTAGCGGTGGCGTTCATGTGCTGTCTCGTTTCTCCCGGTGTGGCCCGGGCTTCGTTTGCGTACGAGCAGCATCGCCGCGACGCGCCGCACCCCCCAGCCGGGCAGCCGTAGGTGCCCGGGGTGCTAGCTGGCGCCGATCCCCTAGGGGATGTCCCGGGGTTGCGCGGCGGGTGTAACGTCGGACCATGCCCCGCAAGCGCCGTCCGTGGGTGGGATTCGCGCTCTTCGCCGTCCTCGCGATCCTCGGCCTGTTCATCCTGAGTGGGATCGCCGCGGGGGTCGATCTGTTCGTGGCCTTCCTCGTGTTCATCTTCGCGTGCATGTACGCGTTGAAAGGCGAGGAGCCCGACGCCGTCGCCCACAACGAGCGGACGGGCATCGCCGGCTGGTTCGGCGGGTGGTTCTGACCGCGCGACGCGTCAGCTGTGCTGCCGTCGTGCTCGCCCTCGCGAGCGGGCCGGCTGCGCTTGCCGCGGCGCCCGCCGGCTTCTCGCCGCCGCGCACGATCGGGGCGAACCTCCAGATCAGCGGATCCGTCGCCGCGACCGACGCGCCCGCCGCGCTGAACGGCGCCGTTGCGTTCGCCGATCGGTCGGGCCGCGTGTGGGCGACGCGCGTGCTGCCCGACGGCAGCCTCGGGTCACCGCTGCCGGCGGGCGAGGGCCAGATGGACGTCCGCGACGTCCAGGTCGCCGTGACCGAGCGCGGCGAGGTCGTCGTCGTGTGGGCCGCGCTGCTGGACCGCAGCGGCCGCTCGGCGGTGCGCTACGCGGTGGCCGCGCCCGGCCGATCCTTCTCCGGCGCCCGGACGCTCGCGACGGTCGGGTCGAACACGAGCGCGACCCCGCGCATCGCCGCGCTGCGCGGCGGGACGGTCGCCGCGATCTTCCGCGACACGCGGTCGGGCGTCCTGCGCTACGCGCGGCGCGCGCCCGTCGGCTCGTTCGGCACGGCGCGCTCGCTCGGCCACGACGGCGTGTCGCCCGAGATCGAGGCCACGCCAGGCGGCGGGGCGCTGCTGGCCTGGGCGCGCGGGCCGCTGATCCGCCGCTCGCTCGAGGTCGCCTCCGCGCAGCGCGGAGCCCCGCTGCCCGGCTCCGCGACGTCGGTCGCCGGCAACATCCGCGCGCTCACCCTCACGGCCTCGGCCGACGGGACGGCGTGGGTCACCTGGACGCGGCGCGACAGCCACGGGACCACGGGCTTCGCGCGGCGCACGCGCGCGCGCAACCGCTCCGCGGTCGGCCCCGTCGAGGAGCTCGGGACGGTCGCGTACGGCGTGCCACGCGTGGCGCTGCGGGCGTCGCAGCAGGTGCTCGCCGCGTGGAACGCCGTCGGGCCCGGCGCGACCGCCAACGTCCGGCTCGCAGCCGCCCAGGGCACCGGTGCGTCGCTCGGCGCGCCGCAGACGTTCGACGCCGGCGGCTTCAGCCAGACGTCGCCGATGGCCGCGCTGCTTGGGTCGACGCCGCTGGTGCTCTTCACGCGACAGCTCGTCAGCCAGTCCGGCGTGACGGCCGAGGCAGCGGCCGCCGATCCCGTCAGCGGCGACAGCACCGCGCTCGGCGGCGCCGCGAGCATCGCCACGCCCGCGGTGGCGCACGTCGGCGCCGGCGTGCTCGTCGCGTGGGCCGCCGCGGGCGGCGGCGTCGCCGTCAGCTTCGGCCGCTGAGATCGGCCGCGGCCGAGCGCAGCCAGACCGACCACGGGCGGACGCTCTCGATCCGCAGCACGTCGTTGAACCACGGGTCCTGCGCCAGCCGCGCGCGGATCGCCGCTTCGTCATCGGCCTCGACGATGAGCAGCACGTTCTCGCCGTCGCCCTCGCCGATCGGGCCCCCGAGGACGGCGAAGCCCTCCTCGGCGAGCTCGTCCATGAACGCGGCGTGCTCGTCCCAGCCGGCCTGCTCGCGGCGCCCGCGCGAGTGGTCCCAGGTCGGGCCCTTCGCCTCCTCGACCAGGTAGTAGTCGGCCACGAGGGCAGGTTAGCCCGCGTCTGCCAGATACGCGGCGACGAGCCGCTTGGGCGCGCGCGCCAGCCAGGCCTCGACGATCACCTCTTCGAGGTCCTCGACCGAGATCGCGTCGAGGAGCACGAGGATCGCCGGGTAGCCGTCGAAGTGCGGCGTGGTGAAGAAGGCGCCCGACTCGTCTGCGAGCAGCGCCTCCTTGGCCCCGAGGTGCTCCACGCGCGCGCCGAGGATCGGCCCGTCGGGCGCGTCGTCGCCGAGCGCCTCGAGGTCCGAGCGGCGCAGCGGGCGCTCCCACACGAAGCCCTTGTCCTTGACCTCCCAGCGCCGCAGGTCGCGCGACACGCCCTCGCTGGTCCCGGGCAGCCCGAGCGCGATCCGCCGCACGTCGTCCCAGGTGGCCACGTTCCGCACGTTAGCCGAGCGCTGGCCGCACCCCGGCATGCCAGTGGACCGCCCCATCGATCCACGGGCTTCCACGCTGTCCTCGAGGCGCCGGACGCGCGACTGTCATCACATGACGTCGCTTGCTCGCCTCGAACGCCCGCTGCTGCTGGTCGGGCTCGCGCTCGTCACCGCGCACCTGCTCGATCTCGCGCTGTCGGGGCCCGACACGTCCGTGCTCGGGGTGCTCGTGATCCTCGCCGTGCCGCTTGCGTGGGCGCTGGCCCAGCCGCACGTGACGCGGCCGACGCGCCTGGCGCTCGGCGTCGCGGTCGGGCTGATCGCCGTCGGCTTCGGGGTCGCCTCGCACGTCCTGCACGTCGTCAACTCCGGCCCCGACTGGCGCGACCTCACCGGGGTCGGCTACGTCGTCGGCGGGCTCCTGCTCGTCGCTTCGGGCATCGCGGCCGTCGCGGCCCCCGGCCGCGCGCCGACGCGGACCGGCCTGGGCTGGCGCGCTGCCCACGTGGGCGGATGGGTCGCCGGCGCGGTCGTCATCGTCAGCTTCGGCCTGATGCCGTTCGCGCAGGCCAACCTCGTCACGCACGCTCCGCGCTGGGCGATCGACGAGTCCAAGCTCGGGATCGCGCACGAGGACGTCCGCATCGCCACCGCCGACGGCCGCGAGCTGACGGCTTGGTACGTGCCGTCCCGCAACGGCGCCGCGGTGCTGCTCAGCCACGGCTCCGGCGGGAGCCGCGGGCGGGTGACCGCGCACATCCGGATGCTCGCGCGCCACGGCTATGGCGTGCTCGCGCTCGACAACCCGGGCAACGGCGAGAGCGAGGGCCACTCCAACGGCCTCGGCGACAACGCCCAGGCGGGCCTCGAAGCCGGCATCGACTACCTCGCGCGCCGCCCCGACGTCGACCCCGAGCGGATCGCCGGCTTCGGCCTGTCGCTCGGCGGCGAGGTGCTGCTCGAGGCGGCGGCGCGCGATCGTCGCCTGGCCGCCGTCGTCTCCGACGGTGCGACGCGCCCGATGGACGCCAACGAGGTCGAGCACCCCGGCGCGTTCGAGCGGGCGGCCGGCTGGCTCGGCATGCAGTCGATCCGCGGGATCTCGGGCATGAAGCCGTCGCAGTCGCTGGTCGGGATCGTCCCCCGCATCGCGCCGCGGCCGGTGCTGCTGATCGCCGGCGGCGGCTTTCCCGCCGAGATCCCGGCCTCGCGCATGTACCGCGACGCCGGCGGGCGCAACGTGGCGCTCTGGGAGCTGCCCGACACCGGCCACACCGCCGGCCTGCGCAAGCACCCCGCCGAGTACGAGCGGCGCACGATCGGGTTCCTGGACCGCGCGCTGCGGGCCTAGACGCGCAACCGCCCGCGGTCTGCCGTCCTGCACGACGGCGCGCCCGGCTTGGAGCGGTGGTCCAGCGCGCGGAAGTCGGCCTGCAGGCGCTGCGGGGTCACGCTGCAGCGCACGTAGCCGCGCCTGTTGTTCAGCCTCGAGACAGCGAGCCGCTGAGTCGCTTGCGCAAGAGCAGCTTGGAGTGCCCCGCGGGATAGTCCGAGAGCGTGCCGACGACCTCGAAGCCGTGCCGCTCATAGAACTCGGGAGCCTGGAAGGTGTGCGTTTCCAGCGCAAGCTGCGCACAGCCGCGAGCTCGTGCCTCCGCCTCAGCTGCTTCCAGCAGCCGACTGCCGACGCGCCGCCCGCGCCTGTCCTCGCGCACCCAGAGCGCATCGATCCAGCAAGTCCCGCCCCAGCTCCAGCCGTACACGCCGGCCACCAGCTCGCCGTGGCCATCGGTCTCGACGGTCAGAAGCTCGCGGAAGTCTCGGATGCCCGTCGCCTCGACATTGAACTCGTTGATCGCGCCGATCAAGAGCCGCGCAGTCGCGCGCTCAGCCTCGCTCAAGACATCGCTGCTCCGGTCCTCTGTCATCACCGTGCGATTGTCGCTTCCGGTGCGATGGCATGCCGACGTGCGGCCCGTGTTCGGAGAACGCACAGCATGAGCTGCAGCACCGACCGTGGCATGACCGATGAGTTCGGTGCGGCGGTCCGGTCGTACCGAACGACGACCGAACCAGCGAGAAGGGACCTGTGACCATGAAGCTGACGACCACCACGCAAGTCTCCGTCGACGGAGTGATGCAGGGAGGCGGCGGGCCGGATGAGGACCGTAGAAGCGGATTCGAGCGCGGCGGATGGGCCATGGGGCACTTCGACAACGAGGTCATGACGTTCGTCCGCCAGGTCTACCAGCACGCCGACGCGTTCCTGTTCGGGCGGTGGACCTACGAGCTCTTCGCCGGCTACTGGGGCGTGAGGGAAGATCTGGAGGACCCCATCGTCGGTGCCTTGAACACGCAGCCCAAGTACGTCGCATCGAACACGCTCACCGAACCGCGCTGGGCGAACACGACCGTCCTCTCCGGTGACGTCGCGGCGGCCGTCGGCGAGCTGAAAGCCAAGCCGGCGGGTGAGCTGCAGGTGCACGGGAGCGGCGCCCTGACCCGGTGGTTGCTCGAGAACGACCTCGTCGACGAGATCAACCTGCTCATCGTCCCCGTGGTCGTCGGCCAGGGCACGCGGCTCTTTCCCGACGCCGGCCCGGACATCGCGCTTGACCTCGTCGACTCGCGAGCCTTCCCGAAGGGCGTCACGCTGCAGGTCTACCGGCCCACCGGACGCCCGCAGTATGCAACGTGACATAGGTGCCCGAGTGCCCGCCCGCGGTCGTGGCGTTCAATCGTGCACCGATCCTCCCGACGACCCGGACTCGCCTACGCCGCCCAGCGGAAGCCGGCGGCCGCAGGGCGCGGCGCCAGCGGGCTGGGCGGCAGGCCGTCCGCCGGGTCGTCCTCGTTGTAGGCGCTCGGCGCCACGTCGTTGGGCGCGTCGGCGTGGAAGAGCGCGGCGAGCAGCTCGATCTGCCCGCGGCCCACGCCGAGCTCGCCCATGCCGCCGCCGTACATCGGCCGCCGCTCCCGCGCGCAGCGCGCGTAGACCGCGAACAGGGCGCGCAGGCTGCCGATCCGCGACGGCTTGACGTTCACCACGCGCGCCGCCAGCGGCGTGGCGCCGATGTCCTCGGCGCTGCGGATCGGCGAGTCGTAGGACACGCGCTCGAGGTGATCGCCGAGCCGCTGCGCGATCTCGGGCAGGTCGTGCGGGTCCTCCAGATAGGCGTCCGGGAACGCGGCGAGCGCGTGGTCGTACAGGGCGCCGAGGGCTTCCGGATCCTCGACGTCGAAGCCGTACTGGCCCTTGAAGTCGATCGTGTCCACGGCGCCGGTCGCCGCGACCTGGTCCACGAGCGCCGGCGTCCAGGTCGCCTCCGCGTCGAGCTTGAAGCGCACGCCGGGGGAGCGGGCGAGCCGCCGGCGCAGAGGCGCGAACGACGGCTCCTTGCCGAGGCCGAGCGAGTTGACGAAGCGCACCGGCTGCGGCTCCAGCCCGAGCACGTCGTGCAGCGAGCGGCCGGCCTGGCGCAGCGCGAGGTCGAGCGCCGCCGACTCGAACGCCCAGTTGCGGAAGCGCAGCGCCCCCTCCCACTCCGGGGGCTCCGGCCACAGCTCGAGCGTGGCGAGGTGGTCGCAGAAGCCGGCCAGCGTCCACTCGCCCTCGAGCCCCAGCACGGGGCGGGTCTCGTGCAGCGCGGTGCCGTCCTCGCGGAAGATCGAGACGTCCTCACCCAGGCCGTCGGTGCCTTCGCCGGCGAGCCGCACGTGGGTGGTGATGCGCTCGAACTCGTGGGCGAGGACGGCGTGCAGGCGGTCGTACTCGCACGCCTCGATCACGAGCGGCAGCTCCGCGAGCCGCGGCCACAGCGACTCGCCGTTCATCGTCGGGCTCGCGGGGGTCACCGGGTGATTGTCTCATCAGCGGCACATCCGGAAGTCTTGCGGTCGCGCTCGCGGGCGGTCAGCGGCTGGGCGTCGGGCGAGCGCTCGCTGAGCGGACGTTGCGCTCAGGCCGGCGGCGCTGGAGCGGGCCCAGGCCGGTGCGTTCGCCGGACAGGACGATCGACGAGCTCGTCGGGCCCAATGCGGTGATTCGCACGCCATTGCCGAGTGAAGCGACGGGGGCGCAATTGCTGAAGGAGGCGGGAGGAGGCTCGCGATCGGTCATGCCGCTGCGAAGCCCTGCCGCCAGCTCGGGTGCGCCGGGCGCCACTGAAGCTCGCGCCTGGCCTTCGCGTTCGACGCGCCGCGGATCTCGGTCATGAACACCGCCCCGACCTCGCCCGCGAACAGCCGCCCGACGAACCGCGGCACACGCATCGGCTTCTTGGCGCCCAGCTCCTGAGCCAGCGCCGGCAGCCACTCCGCAACCGGTGCCGGATCGTCGTCAACGATGTTGTAAGTACCGCGGCTGCCGTGCTCGACCGCGGCAACCGTCGCCTCCGCGGCGTCGCCGATGTGGATGAACGACCAAACGCCGCCACCGTCGCCGACCAGCGGGAACTTGCGCCTGCGCACCAGCTCGAACTGCTCCTCGCCTGGCGCCATCGACGTGCCCGGCCCGTAGAAAGCGCCGTAGCGCAGCACGATCCCCTCCGTCCACTGGGCACCGACCACCGCCTCCTCGAGATGCCGGACCGCGGCCATGGAGCCACGTGCCTCGCGCGGGGGTGAGGGATCAAGCGGGTCGTCCTCGCGCTTGACCGCGCCACCGGTGCGCGCGTAGAACCCGTACACCGCGCTCTGCGCGACGAACCGCCGCACCCCCACGGCCTGCCCGGCGGAGAGCAGGTAGTCCGTGCCCTCGGTCCGCAGACGGTTGGTCGACGCGAAATCGCGATCGAAATGACGCATGTCCAGCGCTCCGATCGCGGTGAGCTCATGGACGATCACGTCCGGCCTCGCCCTCCCCACGGCCTCCGCGACCTGATCGGGATCGAGCGCGTCCGCGATCACCGGCACAGCACCCAGCTCGTAGAGCGTCGCCTGCTTTGACTCGCTGCGCGTCATCCCGTGAACCTCATGACCCGCGGCAACCAGACGCGGCACCAGCTGCTTTCCAATCGCTCCCGTCGCACCTGCCACAAACACTCTCATCATCAACTCCGTCATCAGGGATCACCTGCACCCCACATGACAAGACAGCACCCGCGGCTGTGACACCGAGCCCCGACCGGACGACTCGTTGCCGGCGAAGCGGAGGTCGGACGGGGCGGTTCATGCACAATCGGGGTGTGCGCCTGGGCGTTGCCGATCATCTCGGCTGGGCGGTCGCGGTGACCGCCGCCGCCGACCATTCGGTCGTCGACCGCCGCCGGATCGAGCTCGTCGAGCCCGGCGTGTCCGCGGCGCCGATCCACTACGAGGGCGGTCGCATCGACGTCGCCGCCACCGCCGCCCTGGTCGCCGCGGTGCGGGCGTCGGTGGTCCGGGCGTGCTCGGCGGCGCTCGACGACCTCGCCGGCGCGCTGCCCGCGCCCGTCGAATCGATCTCGCTGCGATCCTGGCCGCCCGACTTCCCGCACGACATCGCCGTCCAGCGCCGCGCGCCCTATGAGGCGCGCGCCGACGCGATCATGTACCGCCACCTGCTCGCCGAAGCTCGCCCACGCACGCGGCTGGGAGGTCCACTGCTACGACGCCAAGCACATCGAGGCACAAGCGGCCGACCTGCTGGGCGAGCGGGCCGAGGAGGTCCTCCGGGGCCCCCGGGCAACGCTCGGCCCGCCCTGGACGAAGGATCACCGGGTGGCACTCGCCGCGACGGTCCTCGCCGGCGACGGGCTGCTGAGCGACGTGGCGCCCACGGGTCTCAAAGCGCTTTCTCGTAGATGACGAGGTCGCACGGTGCGGTCAGCAGGCGCGCCGCCTGAGGCAGCTCGTCCGCGAAGTCGTGGCGGGCGATCACGCGGTACCCGAGCTTGGAGTACCAGGCGTGCAGGCGCGCCTTGAAGGGGTGCATGCCCGTGCGCGGGACGAGTAGGTTCAGTCGCATCCGCGCCAGCCCGCGCTCGCGCGCCCACGCCTCCGCGAGCGCGACGAGCTCGGTACCTACGCCGCTGTCGCGGCGGGCGGCGCTCAAGAGGCCGAGCTCGCCGGTCGCCGCGTCGAGCGCGTGCACGCGGACGCAGCCGGCGAGCACGCCGTCGCGCCGGACGACCATCAGCTCGCCTGCGTCCAGTAGCGCGCGGACCTCGGCCTGGAAGATGCGCGCCGTGTGTGGCCGCCACATCCCCTGCTCGCCGGCGGCGTAGGCGGCGTTGATCATGGCGGTGATCTCCTCGACCACGCTCGGCAGGGTGACAGGCGGGCGGGCGCCGCTCACAGCCCGCCGCTGGCCTGTGTGCTCATCCGGCGCTGATCGTGCCGATCCCGGTGACCCTCTGGGTGACGTGCGGCGGGGCGCCGCCATAGAGGATCGTGCCGCTGCCTGAGACCCTCGCGGTGAGACTGTTCGTCGCGGTGAGCATGATGCTGCCGTCGCCACTCAGGGCAGCTTTCGCGTCGCGCGCGATGAGCTGGCGCAGCAGAGCGGTTCCCTCGCCGCTGATCGTCACGTCGAGCTTCGTCGTGGATCCGGTCGCCTCGATGTTGCCGCTCCCCGGGAGCGCCACGGTCAGGTTCCGGCTGTTGATCGCGGTCACCGAGATGTTTCCGTCGCCTTGAAGCCTGAGGCCGTCGAGGGACGGCACGGTCACCGCCACGAACATCGGGCTCTTGGCGCTGAGGTTCCCGGGGGTGGTCCCGATCACGAGCGTGCCCGAGCGGACTCGCGTCGTGACCCGTCTGAGCAGGTTGCTGTCGGCGTGGACGACGACTGATTGCCTGACGCCGACCCGGACGATCACGTTGTTGTCGCCGGCCAGCTCGACGCCGGTGAAGGGCGGAACTGAGCGCGCCTGTCTCGCCGCGACGCCCGAGCCCGTGCCCGCAGGGCTGCTTGAGCTGTCGAAGAAGAGGCGGTCGACAACTACCGCGACGAGGATCGCAATGAGGAGCACTCCGAGTCCCATCAGCACCCATTGGAGGCGTTTCAGCCCTCTGCGCGGACGGATTGCCGTACGCCCGTTGCTCATGACTCGCTTCGACTTCCTGATCGGGTTCCACGCCCTCGTCGCCCACGCCAACCCTTCCAGCGCGCGGACGCGAGCACATCCGAGGGCGTCCACAATCAGCGCCTCACGAAACTACTGACGCCAGCCTTCCGCTTCGATCACAGCGACACGCGACACCCACGCATCGCGGGCCGGCGATTCGCCTCACACGACGACGATCTGGCCCTTCATGAACGTGTGCAGGAGGCACTCGTAGTTGTAGGTACCGGGTGCGGTGAGGGTGACCTTCGCCGCCCGCGGCAACCCGGTGTACCCGCGGAGCAAGCCGAGGTTCAGGAAACCGCCGTGCTGCGTCCCGTCGAAGGTCAGCGGTCCCGGGTCGCTCGGGAGCAACGCTGCCCCCGGTATCCCCAGGACGGGCGGCCCGTTCTGGCCCGTGCCGGGAAGTGGCGAGAAGACCGCCTGGGAGAGCTTCTCGGCGTAGCCGCCCTTGGCGAGGACGGCGTCGCTGCCGAACGTGACGGTGTGGAGCTCGCTCGTCACCGGCGACATGCGGAACTCGACGGTCGTCCCGACGGGCACCGTCTTCTTGACCGGGTAGAAGCCGAGCAGCTCCGTGTCGCGTGTGTCGCGGCCCGCCTCGACGACGTTGCCGGCAGCCTCCGTGCGTCGCAGGTTGCGCTTGAGCTCGGCGATGGCGCGCGCGACCTGCTTGTCGACGACCTTCTTGTCGGTGGCCACGCTCGGGATCTGCGCGCTCCTCGGCAGCACCTTGACCCGCGCCTTCATCAGCGGGTGGATCGTGCAGAAGTACGTGTAGGTGCCGACCTTGGGGAACCTGAGCGCGTACCGGAACTTCGCGGGGTTGCCCGTGGGGGCGCCGGAGCCGTTGGCCTTCGAGCCGTCCTCGACCCTGCCCCCGATCGGGAAGGCGGCGACCGGGTTGCCGATGCGCTGCGTCTGGCCGCTGAACCAGAACGCCTGCCCCGCGGGGTCGAGCTCGGCGGCGTACTGGCGCGATGGGTCGAGGATCACGTCGGGCGCGTTCTTGCCGCCCTTCGCCGGGAAGTAGATCGAGTGGAAGCCGTGGAGCTTCCAACGAACCGTGTCGCCCGCATGGATCGTCGTCGTGTCGCGGAAGAACTGCGTCGCATCGGCTTGCACGTCCTTGAGGGCCGGCGGCGTCTTGGTCGGCGGCGGCCCCGCGGCCACGGTCTTCGTGGCTGCGCTCGCGCCTGCGGGAATCGTCAGCGCGGCGATCGCGGCCGCCAACGCTGTTGCTGAGCGATAGGACAAGGGTGCCCCCCTGGTCGACGTGTTCAGGCCGTGCTTGCTGTCAGCCCGTGGGCAGCAGCGATTGGACGAACAACCCGAAGTCGTTCGGGATCGCGGTCGCCTGCTCCCAGACGATCTGCCAGTGCCCGTGGCGACGTTCGTAGAGCTCGGTGATCCACGCTTGGTGGGTCAGCCGGGTGCCGCCGACGACGAGGTCGAAGTTGACCTCGAAACGGAGGGAGGCGGAATCTCCGGACAGTCGCACGGCGATCGGGGAGACGGGCTCGAAGACGAGGTAGTCGATGTCGCCCGCCTGGATGGAATCGAGGTATTCATCGCGCGCGAGCAGGCCGCCGCCGGGATTGATCCCCTGGAAGTCGTCGGCGATGAGCCTGCGCGCGGTCGTCGTGTCGGCGACGACGAGCGCCTGAAGGCGCGTGCGCTCGATCGCTCGAAGGTGGTCGGCCTCGGAGGAGCCATGCCCGGTTCCGTGCGAGGCGGTGACCGCGCCGGCCGTGATCAGCAGCGCAAGAGCGGCTCCCGCGAGCACGAGCATCGTGCGCGTGACCACCGTCCGTCGGTGTGAAGGCTTGCTTGCCACGACTCCTCTTTTCGCTCGCTGGTGCATGTCGAGCCAAGTTGAGTCGAAGGCAGGGGCCGCGGGCAATCCCAACAACTTGGGATCTTTCAACCGCGCCCGCGGCAGGTGTATCGTCGCTCGGTGGCGACTGCCCGTGAGCGAGGTCGGTGCCGGGAGCGACTGAAGCGGCTCAGCGAGTCACGCCTCGACTCCCAGTCGATCGCGCGCGAGGCGATCGCCGAGCTTCAGCGGGTCATCGGCTTCGACCGCTGGTGCTGGCCACTGGCCGACCCGCAGACCCTGATTCCGCTCGCCGGCGACGCCGAGCACGACTACGGCCCGGCAGTCGCGCGGTCGCTCGAGCTGGAGTACTCGGGCACCGACTTCGCGGCGATGGACGAGCTCGCCCGACGCACCACCCCGGTCGCGAGCCTGAGTGCCGAGACCGCGGGCGACCTCGCGCGCTCACCGCGCTGGGACGAGGTGCTGCGCCCCGTCGGCATCGGCGACGAAGCAGTCCTCGCGTGCCGGGACGCGCTCGGGTGCTGGGGGTGGATCAAGGCCTACCGCGACAGCAGCGACCCCCGCTTCGCCGAAGAGGACCTCGACCTCCTCACCGAGGTCGGACCGAGCCTCGGCTCCGCGCTGCGGCGCAGGATCAACGGAGCACGCGATGGCCCGGTCGCAGCAGCCGGCGCGCCGGGGGTGATCGTGCTCGATCGGGACCTGCGTCCCACCAGCTGGACCGCCGGAGCTCGCAACTGGCTCGACGCGCTGCCGGCGGCGACGCTGTTCGCGGCGTGGGGGATGCTGCCGGCCGCGGTGTATCCGGTGGCGGCGCTGGCGCGCTCACCAAGCGCCGCGACCGAAGCGCACGCAATCGAGCGCGCCGTCGACGGCCGCTGGGTGAAGATCGAGGCGGCCCCTCTCGACGGGGAGAATGGCGGCAGCATCGCCGTCGTGGTGCGAGCCGCTGCTCCCGCCGAGACGTTCGGACTGCTCTGCCGCGCATACGCACTCACGCAGCGAGAGCGCCAGGTGGTCGCGGCGCTCATCGCCGGACTCGACACCCGCGCAGTCACCGAACAGCTCTTCATCTCACGCCACACCGTGCAAGACCATCTGAAGTCGGTCTTCGACAAGGTCGGCATCCACAGCCGGCGCGAGCTCCTCGCGACGTTCAGCGCCACGGCCCAGGGCACGTAGCTCGACCGTGTCTTGCGGCGCCGTGGTTGTCAGCGCGGCGTGCCCGTCAGCGCTGACCATGAGCACCCTGCTGCCAACGACGGGCAGACGGCTGGAATGATCCGCCGCCCGCCGGAGGCGGCCGGTTGCGGTGTAGAGGCTCAAGTTGGGCTGCCTGCTGTCCGGAGCCATCGCGAGCTGGGCGTCGGCTGGCAAGACCCGTCCTCGCACCGGAGCCGCTCGTCTCACGCCTGGCGTTCGGGCTCTGGCCAGGTCAGAATCGTCGCGAGCGCATGGCCGTGACGGCCGTCATCGGGCGAGACGAGGCGCTCGGTTCGATCCGGGCGTTCCTTGAGGCGGCCGAGCGCGGTCCGACGGCGCTGGTGCTCTCGGGTGAGGCGGGCATCGGCAAGACGATCTTGTGGGAGGAGGGCGTCGCCGAGGCCGAGCACCGTTTCGAGCGCGTTCTGACCTGCCGGGGGATCGAGGCCGAGGCCGCCCTGTCGTTCTCGGGTCTGTCGGACCTCCTCTCTGATGTGGTCGCGGACGTGGCGCCTTTGCTGTTGCCGGTGCGGCGGCGCGCGCTCGAAGTCGCGTTGCTGCTCGCCGAGCCCGGCGACGACGTCCCCGATGCTCGGGCGATCGGCGTTGCCTTCCTCGACGTCCTGCGCATCCTGGCTGAGCGTGGGCCCGTGCTCGTGGCCATCGACGACGTGCAGTGGCTCGACGCGCCGTCGGCCGGGGCGATCGGACTCGCGCTGCGGCGTCTGCGCATGGAGCGCGTCGGCTTCTTGGCGACGGTGCGCGAGGCACCGGACGTCACTGTGCCGTTCGAGTTCGAGCGCATGTTGTCCGAGGACCGCCTGCGCCGAGTGGCGCTCGGACCGCTGGAAGCTCATGCGCTCCATCGTCTGCTGAGAGGGCGGCTGGGGCTCGAGCTGGCGCGGCCTGAGGTCACCCGTGTCGGGGAGGCGAGCGGCGGTAATCCGTTCTTCGCGCTCGAGATCGGGCGCGAGCTTGCGCGCACCAATGTCGCGCCGGGCTCAGAAAGGCCGTTGCCCGTTCCAGACAGCCTGGGCAGACTGCTCGGGAAGCGGCTCGAGCGGCTGCCCCGGGAGACGCGTCAGGTCCTGCTCGTCGCTGCTCTGGCGGGTCGGCCGACCGCGGACGTGGTCGCGCGAGCGTATGGCGAGCACGAGCGGGCGCTGGCGGCGCTCGAGCTCGCGGCTCGCGAGGGCGTGGTTGTCCTCGAGGGCTCCCGTGTGCGCTTCAGTCATCCGCTGTTTGGCTCGGTGTGCCACGAGGCGGCGCCGGTATGGCGCCGCCAAGCCGTGCACCGCTCGCTCGCCGGGGTGGTGGCTGACCCGGAGGAGCGGGCGCGGCACCTTGCCCTTTCCACGGATCGGCCGGATCCCGGGGTCGCATCGGAGCTCGACGCGGCCACCGAGCATGCGGCGGCGCGTGGCGCGACGGCCGCCGCGGCGAGCCTTGCCGAGCTCGCCGCAGCCATGACGCCGACCGACAGTCTCGAGGAACGTCGTCGCCGGCGCTTCTCGGCCGCCTGGTTTCACCGGTTCGCGGGCGACTTCCAGCGGGCGTGCGCGATCTTCGAGCAGTTGCTGGATGAGGTCCCGCCCGGGGTCGAGCGCTCCGACGTGCTCTACGCGCTCGCGACGACGGGGAGGGCGGACCTGGCAACCCGCGTGCGCCTCTGCACCGACGCCCTTTCGGAGGCGGCTGGGGACGACGTTCGCTTGGCGCAGATCCTTGGTTTCCGGGCCATCAGTCGGTGGGTCAACGGCGACGTGCCCGGAGCGCTCCGCGACGCGCGCGAAGGACTCCAGCGCGCCGAACGCGTCGGCGACCCGCGGCTGGTGGCGACGGCGCTCTCTCGCGTTGGACTGATCGAAACGATGGCGCTGGAGGTCACGCCGGGTCTGCTGCAACGGGGCCGCGCGATCGAGGAGCGCCTTGAGCGGCCGCTCCTGTTCCACGACAGCCCCACGCTCATGTCCGCCGTCCAGTTGATCCTGACGGATGGACTTGATCGTGCCGCCGAGATGCTCGAGGCCCTCGAGCGCGACGCGGTGGCGCGCGGCGACGAGCATGCGCGGGCATTTGCGGTGCTGCAGATGATCCATCGCGACTGGTACGTGGGTCAGTGGAGGTCGGCGCTCGAGCATGCCGCCGTGGCCCTCGAACTGGCCGAGCAAACCGGGGAGGTGCAGTACGCGGCGATGGCGTGCTCGCTCACGGCGTCGGTCCAGGCAGACGCCGGACTGGTCGAGCAGGCGCGCGCCACCGCGCAACGCGGGCTTGCCTGCGCCGAACAGATGCGCGACGAGGTCTACAGCGTCTTCAACCTCGCGGCCCTTGGCGCCGTCGAGTTTGCGGTCGGCAACCTCGACGAGGCGGGCCGCACCCTTCGCGAGCTTCCGTCACGGCTCCTCGCGACGGGTCATCGACAGCCCGGGCCGGTGGATGTCTGGCAAAACACGATCGAGACGCTGATCGCGCTCGGCGACCTCGATCAGGCCCGCGCCTACCTGACGCAGTACGAGGCGCTGGCGGCGCTCGCGAGCCGGCGGGCACGCGGCTCTGCTGCGCGGTGCCGGGGCCTGATCGCTGCAGCCGAGGGTGACACGGCGGCCGCGTTCGCCGCGTTCGACCGTTCCCTCGCCGAACTGGGGACCGTGCAGTATCCGCTCGAGCGCGCCCGCACGCTGCTCGCGCTCGGCTCGGTCCACAGGCAGGCAAAGCACAAGCGCCTGGCGCGCGAGGCCCTCGACCTCGCGCTTGAGATCTTCGAGGAGCTTGGCGCATTGCTGTGGGCGGACAAGGCCCGCGCAGAGCTGCGCCGCATCAGCGGCCGCCGTCCGGCCTCCGACGAGTTGAGCGAGACCGAGGAGCGCGTCGCGGCGCTCGCTGCCGAAGGACGCTCCAACCGGCAGATCGCGGCCGAGCTGTATGTCAGCGTGCGCACCGTCGAGGCGCACCTCTCGCACGTCTACCGCAAGCTCGGCGTCCGGCGGCGCGCCGAGCTCTCCCACCACATGGTCTCAGCGGAACGCAACACCAAAGCCGCGGGCCACGCTCCCAAAGTGCAGTAGTTCCCGCGTTTCCTCGCTGACCGTCCCGCCGTAGCTTCGCCGGCATGACAGCAGGCGAGCGAAACGGAGAGGACATCGCAGTGCTCGACAGCGCCGCAGTGCCAGTCCCGGCCGCCGCCGAATCGAGCCGGCCACGCACGCGGCTCGAGCCCGGTGCGTCGGCGCGCGTTTCACCCTGGCTCGCGCGCCGGCTCGACTCGCTGCGGGACCTCTGGGACGGCGCCTCCTGGGAGCCGGGCCACGACTGCCACCGACAGGAGGACGAACGACATGACGATCCAGCAGACGGCTCCTCGCACGGCCGATGACGCGCCGGGGGCGGCGTGGCCGCACCCGTCGGCGCCGTCCCGGCGCACACATAGAGCCAGCGCAACGGCCGGCCCGCCGGCAAGGCGACAATCTCGGACACAAGGAAGGCCAACATGTTCGTTCTGACGCCCGACCTCGGGCTTGGCGACGCGAGCGCGCAGAGCGCCGCGCCGCCTACGTGGCCGCCGAACCCGGAGCCCGCCGCCGGCTCTGACGCGGTCGTCAACGCGCCGGCGGCCTCGAGCCTCGATTGGGGCTCTGCGGGCATCGGCGCCGGCGCGGCAATTGGAGCCTTCGCGATCGCGCTCGCACTCGCCGGGGGACTGCGCCGCCGACGCATCGCACGGCCCCGATCACTTACCACCCGCTAGGCGCCACGCGATCCGTGGATCGCGCCGACCCGCATCGCGCGCAGCTGCTCGTAGCCGAAGGAGAGGTTGTCGGGATCCAAGTTGAGGATGTCGCTCGCGGCGTTGGTGCAGGCCATGGGCACGGTGGCCGGCGCGGCGAGGTGGCCCTGCTCGTGCACGTATTCCCCAGTTGGACGAAACCGAAGAGAGCGAGGCTCGCGCGCCAGCACTGCTGCAGTTCGTCCGTATCTGTGCAGCGCGCCTGCGTCAAGCGCTTGATCTTCTTGCTTGTGGGCTCACGGCGTGTCCGCCGGGGGGGCGTGTGCGCGTTTGATGGTGTGGGTGCGGTGCGCGCGGACGCCCAGCCGTATCTCGGTCCACGACCGTGCCGTGCGGCCGGCCGGCGACATGATGGTTGATGGGGTGATCCCGCTGGGAGGAGCTTTGCGGCCGCTCGGTCGTTGGAGGCCGTCCACGCGGACGTGGCGGCAGGACGATGCCGGGAGCCGGCCGCGGTGCATCGGTGTGAGTGAGGGCTGCGCGCGCAAGACCGATTTCACGCGGGTTGCAGCGCCTCGTCACCGAGCTCGCGCAGGGTGTGGTAGCTGCGCTTGAGCAGCTTGCGTGCGACCGCGAGGCAGGCGCGGTTGCCGCCGAGGCGCTCGGCCGCCTGGTGGTAGTAGTCGCGGTCGGGGCTGCTGTGGCGGCGGGCTGATTGGGCGGCTTCGTAGAGCGCCCAGCGCAACGCGGGTGGTCCCTGTCGGGAGAGATGGCCGGGCGCGCGGCGCTGGTCTGACTGCTTGACCGTGATGTCCAGGCCGGCGTAGCGGACCGCCTCGCGCGAGGAGGAGAACCGCCGTGCGTCGCCGAGTTCGGCGAGGATCGTGACCGCGGTCAGGTGACCGATCCCGTAGTGGGCCATCAGCGCCCGACAGCCCGGCTGGCGACGCGCGTAGGCCCGCAGCTCCTTATCGATCGGCGCGAGCTGGACGTCGAGCATGTCGATCATCACCAGCGCGACCGTGACCTGCTCACGCGCTGCCTGCGGCAGCCCCAGGCTGTCCAGCCACGCGCGACCCTTCGCGGTCAGCAGACCAACACCGTGGTGGTGCGGACAGCCGTGGTGGTAGAGCACCGCGTGTATCCGCTGCTGCCACTCGCCGCGCTGGTCGACCAGCGTGTGGCGCAACCGCACGCGTGCGCGCAGATCGAGGATGTGCTCGGGCGCAATCCACGACTCCGGCAGCCGGTCGACCATCAACAGCTCGCGCAGATGCCTGGCGTCGGCCCGATCGGTCTTGGGGCGCTTCTTTCGCCCCCGCCGAGCGGCGGTCTCCGCCGGCTCGGCGAGATGCACGTGGGCGCCGATCGCTTGCAGCTCCTGGACCACGAACCGCCAGCCCGTCGTCGCCTCCAACGCCACCTCGAGCCGCTGGCCGCCAAACCGGCCAAGGAACCGCCGCACACCCGCGCGGTCCGCGGGCCGCACGCGCGTCCGGCCGATCTCGCCCGTCTCGGTGTCGATCCACTCGGCCGTGATCTGCGCCCGATGCTGATCAAGGCCCATGACGATCGTCATGCGCGATCGCCTCCCGCTTCCCAAGCCAGTCCCGCCCGGAGCAGCACACGCGCCCTGACGCGAGCAGCGTCCAGCCCGACCCATCGCATACCGTGGGTCACGGTCGGTACCTCCTCTTCGAATGGCCGGCCGCGCGGGCGTCATCCGCGCGCGCCTGACCTACGCCGTTCGACGCGGAGGACCGGCCACCTTCAACGCCGCGTCCGCGCCGGCCTGCTCATGCCATCGTTGCGACAGTCGACTGGAGAGCACCGTCGGCAGTCCCAACCCGGTTGCGGAGGCCGATATCGTCGCGGCCCCGGCAGCCCGGCGATCTGAGCGAGTCGTTTGACCTCAATGGACAGCCATCGCCCCGGCGTCACCAACTTCGTCCACATCGGCCTTGTCGTCGAGGACCTCGACGAGACAGTCCGGTTTCTTGCGCTGCTCGGCTTCGACTGCGGCGAGCCCGGGGTGTTCAGCGGCGAGTGGATCGATCAGATCATCGGTCTCGAGAATGTGACGGTCGAGGTCGTGATGGCTCGCGGCCCCGACGGCAGCGACATGTTCGAGGTGGTGCGCTTCCACTCACCTTCCGCCGGCGCTCAAGAGCCGGCGCCGGCCGTGAACCGTCCTGGGCTCCGGCACGTCGCCTTCAACGTCGACGACGTGCGTGGCGTCGTCGACCGCGTTCGAGAGGCCGGCTGGGAAACGGTCGGGGAGATCGTCGACTTCGAGAACATGTTCCTCCTCTGCTACGTCCGCGGACCCGAGGGCCTGATCGTCGAACTCGCCGAGCGGCTCAACCGCGCGCCGGGCTGAACGACCAGACTCAACCGCCGCAGCGAGCATGCTTGGCCGTGAGCGTTGGCTGCGCGGCCTAATACAGCTGCACGCCGAGGTTCCGCCAGGCGGGCAAGGCGATGTCTTCCAGAAACGCCAAGCCCTCGCCCGGAAAGGCTTGCGCGAATGCGCGCATCACGTGCATCTGCTCATCGGACGATCGTTGCGCGGCATCGATGCGAGCTACTGCATCCGCACCTCAGCCGCCACCTCGTACACATCCACCGACGACCGCTTCCCCGTCCCCTCAGGTGGGCTCATCGCCTCGAGTGCGGCCTCGCTCGCGTGCAGGTCGTCCTCGCTGGCGAACAGGCCGATGAACATCGCGCGGCCGCCGTCGGGATCGATGAGCACGGTCAGACCGGTGCTCTTGACGCCCTCCGGCGGGCCCTTGGAGAGGTCGGATCGCAGCTGCTCGACCGCGGCGCGGATGCCGTCGGCCGTCCCGCCCTCGAACGTCGTCACTCGTGCCAGCATCGTCGGCCGCCTTCCAGTCGCTCGTCGTGCTACCAGTTCCGGTCGGGGCAACCCTACCCCCGCCCCGCGAGACCCGCCGCGAACGCGGCCTAAAGCCGCGTGGCGGGAGTGGGCACGGTGGCGCGGAGCGCCGGCCGCACGACCGTACGCCGGCGCCCGATCAACAGCGCGAGCGCCCCGTCGTCGCCGCGATCGGCTCGTCGGCGACGATCCACCCGACGACGCCGGCGGCGGCGACCGCGATCAGGAGCGTGTCGACGGCGCTGACGCCGCCGGTGCCGAGGCGGATCGCGAGCACGAAGACCGCCGTGGTGAGAACCGCCTGGGTCCCGGCCTACCGCAAGCTCGGCGTGTCGGGCCGCGGGGACCTGCCCGCACCGCTGGGGGCGGGGACCTAGCGCACTAAGTTCGGGGTCGGATCCCGATTGTTCGGGGCTGTCGGGCGAGGAACACTCGACCGAATGACCGAGCTTCGATCCTCCACACCACCAGCGGCCATCTCCGATCCCGACCTCAAGGCGCGCCATCGCGCGATGTGGGCGTCGGGCGACTACCCGTCGATGGTCGAGACCTTCCTGCTTCCGCTGGGGCCGCGACTCGTCGACGCATGCGGCATCGGCCGCGACATGCGCGTCCTCGACGTCGCCGCCGGCACCGGCAACGCGTCGATTCCGGCCGCGCTCGTCGGCGCGGACGTCACCGCCAGCGACCTCACGCCTGAGCTGCTCGAGGCCGGGCGGCACCGCGCCGCCGCCGCGGGCCTCGAGCTGGCGTGGGTCGAAGCCGACGCCGAGCGCCTGCCGTTCGACGACGGGTCCTTCGACGTCGTCATGTCCGCGATCGGCGCGATGTTCGCGCCCCACCACGACCAGACCGCGAACGAGCTCGCCCGCGTGTGCCGTCCCGGCGGCACGATCGGGCTGCTGAGCTGGACGCCGAGCGGCATGGTCGGCACGCTGCTGCGGACGCTTTCGCCGTTCGCGCCCCCGCCGCCCCCCGGCGCGCAGCCGCCGCCGCTGTGGGGCGACGAGGCGCACCTGACCGAGCTGTTCGGCGCCGACGTCGACTTCGCCACGCCGACGCGCGGCGTCCTCGAGGTCACCGCGTTCGAGCGTGCGGGCGACTTCGGCGAGCACTTCAAGGCCCGCTACGGCCCGACCATCGCGGCTCAGGCCAACGCGCGGCGCACAGGCCGCAACGCCGAGTTCGAGGCGGCGCTGGACGCGTTCTGCGACGAGTGGAACCGCGGCACGCCCGACGAGGCGCACTTCGAGCTCGAGTACCTGCTCGCCGTCGGGACGCGGGCGTAGGCGGCTCTCGTAGTCGTCTCAGCCCCGACTCGAGACGATTGCGATCACGGCCAGGGCGACGCAGACGACGATGACGCCGGCAAGGCCGGTGAAGATCGCAGCAAGCGCGAACAGCGGGATCGAGATGGCCATCGACCCGAGCACCATCTCCTTCTGATGCTCGCGCTTGCGGTACAGCGCCTGCTCGCCCGTGGCCGCGCCCTGCGCGAGCCGCCGCTCGATCCGCTCCACGAACGCATCGATGATCGCCGGCTCCATCTCGTCGCCGAGCTCCTTGCGCGCTTCGATCGCCGACTGGAGCTCGTCCCTCAACACGGCGTCGTCGTTCATGACCCCATTGTGTGGACCGCGTGCGACGGCGGCAAGCCCGCACCGGCCGGGAGCACGCCAGCGGCGCCGGCCACGGCCTCGACTTCATGGCCGGCAGCGTCGTCCGCGCGCGGCGCGGCGATCAGGTCGTCGCGTACTCGAGCCCGGTCTGGGTCGACACGTGAGGGTCAGCCGCCCTCGTGCCAGTCGACCGGCCCGGCCACCAGCGTGTGGCTCCCGAGCGGCCGGCCGAGCACGTCGCGCACCGAGCGCGCGGCGGCGAGCAGCGCCTCGAGGTCGATGCCCGTCGCGACGCCCATCTCGTGCAGCATCGACACGAGGTCCTCGGTGGCGATGTTGCCGGTCGCGCCCGCCGGCACCGGGCAGCCGCCGAGCTCGCCGAAGGAGGACTCGAAGGAGTCCACGCCCGCCTCCAGCGCGGCGAGGACGTTGGCCAGGCCCTGGCCGCGGGTGTTGTGGAAGTGCGCGGTCAGCTCCACGTCGAGCGCCTCGCGGGCCTGCTCGAAGAAGGTGCGTACCTGCGCCGGGTTGGCCATCCCGGTCGTGTCGCCGAAGCCGATCTCCTGCGCGCCGGCGGCGACCAGGCGCGACGCGATCGCGAAGACGCGCTCCGGCGGCACGTGGCCCTCGTAGGGGCAGCCGAAGGCGACCGAGATGACGCCCTCGCAGCGCAGCCCGGCCTCCCGAGCACGCGGCAGGACGACCTCCAGGCCGGCCAGCGACTCCTCGATCGAGCGATTGACGTTCGCGCGGTTGTGGCTCTCGGACGCCGACAGGAAGACGTTGATCTCGTGGAAGCGCTCACGCGCGCGCAGCGCGTTGTCCAGCCCGCGCTCGTTGGGGACGAGGACCGAGACCGCGACGCCGTCGGGCGGTTCGATCCGTGCCAGGACCTCCTCGGCGTCGGCGAGCTGCGGGATGACGTCGGCGCGCACGAAGCTCGTCGCCTCGATGCGCCGCAGACCCGTGCGCATGAGCGCGTCGATCAGGCGCACCTTGTCGTCGGTGGCGATGACCTCGGGCTCGTTCTGGAAGCCGTCGCGGGGGCCGACCTCGCGGACGCGGACGCTCTGGGGCAACGGGCTCACGGGACCCTGAACATATACTCGCCGCCCTTGAGCGAGCCCATCGCGATCATCGGCGCCACCGGCGCCCTGGGCTTCGGTCTGGCCCTGCGCTGGGGCCGCGCCGGCGTGCCCGTCGTCTTCGGATCGCGCGACGCCGGCCGCGCCGCCGAGGCGGTCGAGCGGGCGCGCGCGGCCGTGCCCGGCGCCGACTTCGAGGGCTACGAGAACGCCGAGGCCGCCACGAAGGCCGACGTGGTCCTGCTCGCCGTGCCCTTCCGCAACCAGTCCGAGAACCTCACGAACCTCAAGGGCGTGCTCGCCCCGCACCAGCTGCTCGTCGACGCCACCGTGCCGCTGGCCGCCGCCGTCTCGGGCCGCGCCACGCGGATGCTCGGCGTGTGGCAGGGCTCGGCTGCCCAGCAGGCCCAGGAAATGGTCCCCGACGGCGTGCGCGTGGTCAGCGCGCTGCACACCGTCAGCGCCCCGATGTGCGCCGACCTCGACCACGCGCTCGACGAGGACGTCCTCGTCTGCGGCAACCACCGCGAGGACAAGGAGCGTGTGATCGCCCTGATCGAGCGCATCGAGGGCCTGCGCGGCGTCGACGCCGGCCGGCTGGAGATGGCGCGGATCACCGAGTCGCTGACCGCGCTGCTGATCTCGATCAACGTGCGCAACAAGGTCCACGCGGGGATCAAGATCACCGGTCTGTGATGGTCGTCGTGCTCGCCGGAGGGACTGGGGGCGCCAAGCTTGCCCGCGGGATGCTCGACATCGTCGGCGACGAGCTGACCGTGGTCGCCAACACCGCCGACGACGTCGAGGCCTACGGCGCCTACGTCTCGCCCGATCCGGACCTGTGCGCGTTCTGGCTGGCCGACCGCATCGACGAGCGCGGCTGGGGCCTGAAGGACGACACCTTCAACGCGATGGAGCAGCTGCGCGAGCTCGGCATCGACGTCTGGTTCAACCTCGGCGACCGCGACCTCGCGATCGGGCTGCGCCGCGCCGAGCGCCTGCGCGACGGGGCGACGCTGACCGAGGCGATCGCCGAGCTGACCGCCGGCCTGGGCTTGCGCGCGCGCGTCCTGCCGATGGCCGATCAGCCCGTGCGCACGCGCGTGCTCGCGCGCGGGCGCTGGGTGCCCTTCCAGGAGTTCATGATCCGCGAGCGCGGCGAGGGCCCCGTCGACGGGATCGAGCTCGCGGGCGTCGAGGCCGCCACCGCGCCGGCCGCCGTGCTCGAGGCGATCGCGCAGGCGCGCGCGATCGTCATCGGCCCGTCGAACCCGATCGTGTCGATACGCCCGATCCTCGCCGTCCCGGGCATCGCCGGCGCGCTGCGCGCCAGCCACGCGCCGGTCGTCGCCGTCTCCCCCATCGTCGGCGGCAAGGTGCTCAAGGGCCCGACGCACGCTTTCATGTCGTGGGCTGATCTCCCGCTGAACGCGACCGGCGTCGCGCGCGCCTACGACGGCCTGCTCGACGGCATCGTCGCCGACGAGCCCGTCGACGGCCTGCGCGTGCTCGAGACCGACACGCGGATGGACGACGCCGCGGCGCGCCGCCGCGTGGCCGAGGACGTCCTGCGCTTCGCGGAGACTCTCGCCTGATGCGCACGTGCGCCGTCCTGCCGATCAAGCGCTTCGACGACGCCAAGCAGCGCCTGGACCGCACGCTCAACGCCGGCACCCGGCGCGCGCTGGCCGAGGCGATGGTCTCCGACGTCCTGCACGGCCTGCGCCGCGCGCAGGGCGTCGACAAGGTCATCGTCGTCACCGGCGAGAGCGGCGCCGAGGCCCTCGCGCGCGCGTACGACGCCGAGTCGATCCCCGACGACGACCGCGGGCACTCGCACGCCGCGCGCTCCGGCGTCGACTGGGCGCTCGAACGCGAGTACGACCGCGTGCTGCTCGTGCCGGGCGACTGCCCGGCGCTCGATCCCAACGAGGTCGACGAGCTCGTCGGCGGCGGGATGAGCGCGCCCGACGTCGTCATCGTCCCCGACCGCCACGGCGAGGGCACCAACGCGCTGCTGCTGGCGCCGCCCGACGCGATCGCGCCGAGCTTCGGCCCCGGCAGCCGCGCGCGCCACGAGCAGGCCGCCGCGGCGGCGGGCGCGCGCTGGCGGATCGCCGAGCCGCGCTCGCTCGTGCTCGACGTCGACACCGCCGAGGACCTCGCCGCCCTGCGGGCCGCGCTCGACGCGCGCACCGGCGGCGCCGCGCACACGCGCGGCCTGCTCGCGCGCCTGGACCGCCGCGGAGGGTGAGCGAGCTGCGGGCATGGGCGCTCGCCGGCCTGCCCGAGGTCCGGCCGGGGGACGACCTCGGGGCGCTGCTCGCCGGCGAGGCCTACGAGCCCGGCGACGTCCTCGTCGTCGCCCACAAGATCGTCTCGAAGGCCGAGGGCGCGCTGCGCCGCCTCGACGACGTCACCCCCACGCAGCGGGCGATCGAGCTCGCGCGCGACCACGGCAAGGACCCGCGCAACGTCCAGGTCATCCTCGACGAGTCGGCCGCCGTCCTGCGTGCGCAGCGCGGCGTGCTGATCTGCCGCACCCACCGCGGGTTCGTCTGCGCCAACGCGGGCGTCGACGCGTCCAACGCACCCGAGCCCGGCACCGTCGTCACGCTCCCGCGCGACCCCGACGCGAGCGCCCGCGCCCTGCGCGCCGCGCTCCCGGCGCGCCCGGCCGTCGTGATCGCCGACTCCTTCGGCCGCGCGTGGCGCCACGGCCAATGCGACGTCGCGATCGGGATCGCCGGCCTCGCGGCGCTCGACGACTGGCGCGGGCGGCGCGACGGCGCCGGCCACCCGCTGCGCGCCACGCTGATCGCGATCGCCGACCAGGCCGCGGCCGCCGCCGACCTCGTGCGCGACAAGACCTCGCGCGAGCCCGCGGTGATCGTCCGCGGCCTGGCGCGCTACGTCACAGATGACGACGGCCCCGGCGCGGCGGCGCTCGTCCGGCCCGTCGACGAGGACCTCTTCGGCTAGCCGAGGCGGACGACGCGCTGCTTGCGCACGCCCCGCGGCGTATGGACCTCGACCTCGTCGCCCGGACGGCGGCCCATGAGCGCCTTGGCCACCGGCGACTCGGCCGAGAGCTTGCCCGTGCCGATGTCGGCCTCGGTCGGGCCGACGAGCGTCCAGGTCGCCTCGCGACCGCTCTCCTCGTCCGCGACGGTCACCGTCGAGCCGAACGCGACGACCTCGCTGTCGACCGGCGCCGCGACCACGCGCGCATTGCGCAGCCGCTCGACGAGACGCAGGATCTTGGTCTCCAGGTGCGCCTGGTCCTCCTTGGCGATGTGGTACTCGGCGTTCTCGGAGAGGTCGCCCAGCTCGCGCGCCACCTGGATGCGCCGCGCGATGTCGCGCCGGGCGTCGCCCTCCAGGCGCGCCAGCTCGGCCTTGAGGGCCTCGAGACCCTCCGCAGTGATCGGTTCGCCGTCGCTCATCGCCGTCATTCTGGCGGTCCGGCCACCGCGGCGGCCTCCACGTCGGCCAGCCGCGGCGTCTCGCCGAAGCCCTGAAGCCACCACGTGGCGCCCGCGCCGCGCAGGTCGGCCAGGCGCACCGCGTCCGGACGCTCGTGGTTGACGACGACCAGATCGAAGGGTCGATCCGGATCCACCTGCCCGCGGTGCTCGCCGACGACGCTCATCAGCTCGGTCAGCTCCGCGCCGGTCAGCGCCTCGACGTGGCTGACCGGGAAGACGCCGTCGTAGCGCGCGGCGCGGCGCAGCGGCCGGCGGTGCGGCCAGACGCAGCCCAGCCACACCGGCGGGCGCCGCAGCGGCGTCGGCTGCACGATCGCCTTGTCGAGCCGGTAGGCCGGCCCCGCGTGGGTGACCGGCTCGCCGCTCCACAGCTTCACGACGAGCTCGAGCCCCTCGTCGAGCAGCGCGGCCCGCGCGCGCGGATTGCGCTCCTCGCCGAAGGCGCTCAGCTCGCGGCGGCTGTCGCCGCCCAGGCCGGCGCCGAAGATCATGCGCCCGCCCGACAGCCGGTCGATGACCGCGACCTGGCGCGCGACGTCCCACGGGCGCCGCCGCGCCAGCGGGGTCACCATCGCCCCGAGCTGCATGCGCTCGGTGGCGATCGCCGCGGCGGTCAGCGCGATCCACGGATCGGCCACGGCGAGGCCCCCGTGGGTCATCACGTGGTCCCAGACGAAGAGCCCCTCCCAGCCGTTGGCCTCCGCCAGCGCGGCGACCTGCGCGAGCGCGGCCACGTCGGCCAGCTCCCCGAAGGGAGCGACGTAGAGGCCGTGTCTCACGCCGCCGCGGCCACTGGCCACGAGCGGCGCAGCTCGTAGAGCGTGGTGCGCTCGGCGGCGGGGCGCCCGGCGGCGTGGGCCGCGGCGATCAGCTGCGGCGGGTCGAGCTTGACGCCGTGGTAGGAGCCGGCCAGGCGGCTGATGCTCTCCTCCATCAGCGTGCCGCCGAGGTCGTTGACGCCCCACGACAGTGCCTCGGTCGCGACCTCAAGGCCCATCTTGACCCACGACGCCTGCAGGCTCGGGATCGTGCGGCCCAGCGCCAGCCTGAACACCGCGGTGTGCTTGAGGTTCTCCTCGCGCGAGATCTCCTCGACGCCGTGCGTGCGCCCCAGCAGCGTGTGGAACGGGATGAACGACAGCGGCACGAACTCGGTGATCCCGCCCGTGCGCTCCTGCAGCTCGCGCACGACGCGCATGTGCTCGGCCAGCTCCCACGGCTCCTCGATGTGGCCGAACATCACCGTCGCCGTCGAGCGCAGCCCGGCGGCGTGCGAGGCCTCGATGATCTCTACCCAGCGCGCGACCGGCAGCTTGTTGGGGCTGATGCGCTCGCGCACGCCGTCGTGGAGCACCTCGGCAGCCGTGCCCGGCGTCGAGCCCAGGCCGGCGTCGCGCAGCCGCGCGAAGACCTCGGCGGGCGGCAGGGCGGAGATGTCGCACATGTGCGCGATCTCCATGGGGCTGTAGGCGTGCAGGTGCAGCTCCGGCGCGGCCTCCTTGACCACGCGCAGCCAGTGCAGGTAGTCCTCGAGCGTCCAGTCGGGATGGATGCCCGACTGCATGCAGATCTCGGTGGCGCCGTACTCGACCGCCTCGTGCACGCGGCGCACCATCTCGTCGCGGTCGTGCTGGTAGGCGTCGGGCGAGCGCTTGCCCTGGCCGAACCCGCAGAACGCGCAGCCGACGATGCAGACGTTCGACACGTTGATGTTGCGGTTGACCACGAAGGTCACGGTGTCGCCGGCCAGCTCGGCACGCAGCTCGTCGGCCGCCTGGCGCAGGTCCTCGATTGCCTCCGGGCGCGTCTCGGCGAAGAGCGCGGTCAGCTCGTCCTCGGTCAGCCGCTGGCCGTCGCGCCCGCGCGCGACCGCGCCGGCCACCAGGTCGGCGCGGATCGGCCGCGCGTCGGTGCGGCCCGAGCCGCGGCGCGGGATGAAGCTCCAGTACTTGGTCTTGATGACGTCGAGAACGCCCTGCGCGACCCACTCCGCGTCGATGTAGCGCGGGTAGACGCACAGGCGCTCGGTAAGCGCCGCGCCGTCGGCGGCCAGGCGCTTTCGGACCTGGTGGGGCGAGGGGAACGGGTGCTCGGGCGAGATGTGGTCGCCGTTGGCGCTCAGGCCGCCGAGGTCGGTGGCGCCCGCGGCGACGAGCTCGGGCCACCAGTCGGCGAGGTTCGGCGGCACCTGGATGCCGATGTCCGGCATCAGGCGCCGCGTCTCGGCGATCAGGCGCTTCATGTCGTCGATGCCGATCGGCGTCGCCCACGCCGGCAGTTCGCGATGCGGCGCGTCGGTCAGGCCCGTGCGCCAGAACGTCTCGGCCGCGTCGCCGGCGATCTCGGCCGGCTCCTCGCCGTAGTAGCGGCGGTGGGGCACGAAGTTCTGCAGGATCACCTCCTGCAGGTGGCCGTGTTCTGAGTGCACGGCCGCGAGCGCCTCGAGCGAGGCCATCCGGTCGTCCTCGGACTCGCCGATGCCGACGAGGATCCCGCTGGTGAACGGGATCCGCAGCTCGCCCGCCCAGCGGATCGTCTGCAGGCGCCGCTCGGGGTGCTTGGTCGGCGAGCCCTGATGGGCGACGAGGTCGGGGTTGACCGACTCGAGCATCAGCCCCTGCGACGCGGTGACCTCGCGCAGCCGCTGAAGCTCGGAGCGCTCGAGCACGCCGAGGTTGGTGTGCGGCAGCAGGCCGCGCTCGAGCGCGCGCTGGCACGCCCACACGACGTACGCCGTGAAGTCCTCGTGGCCCCACTGCGCCAGGCGCGCGCGGACGCCGGGATGGTGGTCGGGCGCCTCGCCGGTGAGCACGAGCAGCTCCTTGACCCGCCGGCGCGTGGCGTCGTCGAGCAGCCGCTCGACCTCGTCCGGTGCATGCAGGTGCGGGCGGTGCGTCGCGAACGCGCAGTACTTGCAGAAGCACTGGCAGGTCCGCGAGAGCGAGAGCGTGACGTTGCGCGAGAAGGTGACGCGGCGGCGCATCGACGTTTGACACCCTACCGACGCCGATGGCCCGCCTCCGCCTGCCGCTCGTGCTCGCCCTTGTCGCCGCCGTCGTGGCGGCCGGTTGCGGGCGCGCAGCGGAGGATCGGCCCAACCAGACCGCGAAGCTCGTCCTGGACTTCCAGCCCAACGCGGTGCACGCCGGGATCTACCTCGCGCTGGAGCGCGACTACGACGACGCCGAGGGCGTCACGCTCAGCGTCGCGGCCCCCTCGTCGTCGACCGACAGCGTCAAGCTGCTGCTCGCCGGGCGCGCCCAGTTCGCGATCCTCGACATCCACGACCTCGCGCTGGCGCGCGAGAAGGGCCGCGACATCGTCGGGGTGATGGCGGTCGTCCAGCGCCCGCTGGCCGCGGTGCTGGCCCAGCCCGGCACCGCGCGTCCGCGCGACCTGGAGGGCAAGAAGGTCGGCGTGACCGGCGTGCCCTCCGACAACGCGGTGCTCAGCTCGATCGTGCGCGGCGACGGCGGCGACCCCTCGAAGGTGCACGAGGTGACGATCGGCTTCCAAGCGGTCGCGGCGCTGCTGGCCAAGCGCGTCGACGGCGCCACCGCGTTCTGGAACGCCGAGGGCGTCGAGCTGCAGGCCAAGCGCCCGGGCATCCGCGAGTTCAAGGTCGACGACTTCGCCGCGCCGCCCTACCCCGAGCTCGTGCTGTGCGTGAGCCGCCAGACGCTGCGCGACGACCGCTCGCTCGTCGCGGCGACGGTGCGGGCGCTGCGCCGCGGCTACGAGGAGACGATCGCCGACCCGGAGTCGGCCGTCGAGGCGCTCGTCGACCGCGCGGGCGTCAAGCGCCAGGCGACCGAGCGCGAGCTCGACGCCGTCTCGCCGGCGTTCACCGAGGGCGCGTCGCGCTACGGCGAGCTCGACCCGGCCGAGCTGCGCGCCTGGGCGCGCTGGGAGGCGCGCTTCGGCATCACGAAGCGCCCGCCCGACGTCGCGCAGGCGTTCGCGCCGGGCTTCTAGTTCTGATTGATTGATTCGTTTGCAGTAGCGGCGATCGATTCCAGGATCTGTTCGGCGGTCTTGGTCCACACGAACGGCTTGGGGTTCTCGTTCCAGGTCGCGATCCAGGCGCGGATGTCGGCGTTGAGCGCGCGCACGGAGCGGTGCGCGCCGCGCTTGAGCAGCTTGTTGGTGAGCTCGCCGAACCAGCGCTCGACGAGGTTCAGCCACGAGCTGGAGGTCGGCGTGAAGTGCAGGTGAAAGCGCGGGTGCGCGGCCAGCCAGCGCTTGATCTGCGGCGTCTTGTGCGTGCTGCTGTTGTCGAGCACGAGGTGCACGTCGAGGTGCTCGGGGACCTCGCGATCGATCGTCTGCAGGAACTTCTTGAACTCGATCGCGCGGTGGCGTGAGTGCAGCGCGCTGATCACCTTGGCGGTGGTGAGGTCCAGCGCGGCGTAGAGGCTCGAGGTGCCGTGGCGCTTGTAGTCATGCGTCGCTCTGGCCGGGGTGCCGGGCAGCATCGGCAGGATCGGCGCGGTGCGATCCAGCGCCTGAATCTGCGACTTCTCATCGACACAGAGCACGACCGCACGCTCGGGCGGGTTGAGGTACAGCCCGACGATGTCGTGGACCTTGTCGACGAACAGCGGGTCCTTCTCTCGCTCATCGCGCGGTCGGCGTGCAGGCGCTGCGGCAGGATCCCCGCCGGATCGCCGTGCAGCAGCCAGCCGTCGCGGACGCGCTCGACGAGCCCGGCGCGCGCGAGGCCGGTCAGCGCGGTCGTGACCGATGGGCGGCGCGCGCCGATGAGCGTCGCCAGCGTGCGGTGCGGAAGGTCGAGCGGCAGGCGGACGCCCTCGGGCCCGACGCGCCCCCAGCGCTCGGCCAGCGCCCACAGCACGACGATCAGCCTGTCGTCGACGCGCGGCAGCTGGGCGATGGCGCGCTGGAAGGCCAGGCCGCGGGCGCGGCGGATGTGGCGGGCGCCGAGCGCGGTGGCGATCGCCGGCCAGCGCCCGGCGGCCATCGCGACGCGTGTGTCGAGGATCGCGATGCGCGACGCGACGTGCACCTGCCAGCTCACCGCGAACGGGAGCGGATCGAACTGCACGTCGTCGTCCCACGGGCGCAGCAGATCCCCGCTGCCGAGCAGCTCGGTGGTCGTGCGCCTGGCGAAGACGACGTCGCGCGTGATGATCCCGTCGACGAGCATCACGCCGACGACCGGCCGCACCTCGTCGAACTGCTCGTGCGGGTCCCAGGACCCGGGTTCGAGCGCGCGCACCGGCACGCACAGGACACGCTCGGCGGAGGAGCGCTCCTGGGGATTCAGGCCTTCCCCGAGCTCGGGGTCGACTTCGAGGAGACTGATCGTGGACCGTTGAGACGTCATGTGCCCTGGCTGGCTCGTTGAGGCAGCGTCAGGGGACTTGTGTTCCCGGGCGCGCAGGCGCTCAACCACTTTGATCGGTCGCCAGACGGCTGACAAGGTCTGCACCTTCCCTGGCCATCCGCGAACGCGGCACCACCTGGTCGAATCCGGCGGCCAGCGCGCGTTCGCGAACCTCGGGCTGCACGTGCGCGAAGAAGCCGAGCGTACGCACAGCGTGTAGTTCGCCGCCGGTCGCCAGCGTCTCGAACAGCCCGATGCCGTCGAAATCCGCGCTCGTGAGGTCGACCACGAGCACGTCGATGCCGCCGACCTCGTCCCACGCCTCGACCTCGCCGGCGATCAGGTCGACCTCGTGGCCGGCCGCTTCGAGCGCCGCCTGGACCTTGGAGCCGAAGAGCAGATCGGGGATGAGCGCGGCGACCCGCGCCATCACTGCGCGCGGATGCGCTTGAACTCCTGGCGCACGGACTCCGGACGACCCCACATCTGCACGACCTCGACGCGGCCGCTGCGCGCCTCGCGCACGGCCAGCTCGCCGGTGATGCCGGCGTCGTCGAGCAGCTTCAGGGCGCCGTGCGTCGCGGGCGCGGCGGCCGCGTGGCCGAAGCGGTGGGCCACCAGCAGCCGCCAATCCCAGTCGTGTCTCGAGTACGGCTGGGCGTTGCAGGTGACCAGGTACACAGCGGCGTCGATGTAGCGCGACTCGTCGTCGATGCGCAGGTCGAGCTCGAGGTCGGTCCAGTCGTCCGGCAGCGAGTCGACGACCTGCTGGAAGGTGTCGGCGAGGCCCATCGTCAGGCAGCCTACCGAGGCGCTAGCCGAACAGCGTGTCGACGAGCAGGAAGACGTTCAGCGCGATGATGAGCGCCGCGACGACCGATGCGACGACGGTCGTGATCCTGCGGTTGACCAGCGTCCCCATGATCTCGCGCTTGCGCGTGAGCAGCACGAGCGGCACGAGCGCGAACGGGATCCCGAAGCTCAGCACGACCTGCGAGATGACCAGCGAGCGCGAGGGGTCCAGGCCGATGGCGAGCACGATGAGCGCGGGCGTCATCGTCACCAGCCGGCGGAGGGCGAGCGGGATCGTGCGGGCGATGAAGCCCTGCATGACGACCTGCCCGGCGTAGGTGCCGACGCTGGAGGAGGCCAGGCCCGAGGCCAGCAGCGCGAGCGCGAACGCGAGCGCCGCGCCGCCGCCGACCATGATGCCGAACTGCTTGTGCGCCTCCTCGATCGAGTCGAGGCCGAGCAGGCCGTTGTTGTGGAACAGCGAGGCCGCGATGACGAGCATCGACATGTTCACGAGGCCGGCGATGCCCATCGCGACGCTGACGTCGACGCGCTGGAAGCGCAGCAGCCGGCGGCGCTCGCCGTCGTCGCGCGGCGGGATGCGGCGCTGCGTGAGCGCCGAGTGCAGGTAGATGACGTGCGGCATCACCGTGGCGCCGAGGATGCCGGTGGCCAGCAGCACGGAGTCCGTGCCCTCGAAGCCCGGGATGAAGCCCTTGGCCGCGGCGCCGGCGTCGAAGCCGATGCTCAGCGTGTCGTAGAGGAAGCCGAGGATGATCACGCCGAGGAAGCCGGCGATGACGACCTCGAAGCGCCGGTAGCCCTTGCTCTGCAGGCCGAGGATGGCGAAGGCCACCACCGCGGTGATCAGGCCGGCGTGGAAGAGCGGGACGCCGAAGAGCAGGTTGAGCGCGATGGCGGCGCCGATGAACTCCGCGAGGTCGGTGGCCATCGCGATCAGCTCGGCCTGCACCCACAGGCCCCACGACACCGGCCGCGAGAAGTGCTCGCGGCACAGCTCGGGCAGGTTGCTCCCGGTCGCGATGCCGATCTTCGCCGACAGGTTCTGGATCAGCATCCCCATGAGGTTGGCGCTGAGCAGGACCCACAGCAGCAGGTAGCCGTACTTCGCGCCGCCGGCGATGTTCGTGGCGAAGTTGCCGGGATCGACGTAGGCGATGCAGGCGACGAACGCCGGGCCCAGGATCGCCAGCCCCTCGCGCAGGCGGCCGCGCGACCGCAGCTGCTGCAGGGCGCTTGGCGCGGGCAGTGCGACGGCTTGATCGGTCATGCCGCCACCTCGACGCGCATGGCCCGCGCCAGCGCTCCCCCCAGGACGTGGACGTCGTCGCCGAAGCGCGCGAACGTCGGTCCTTCGAAGGGCTGCTTGTCGATGACCTCGAAGCTGTCGCCGGGCGCGATGCCGCGATCGGCCAGGTAGCGCAGCATCTCGGGGTCGGAGTCCGAGATGCGCACGAACGTCGCGCGCGCGCCGGCGTCGAGGTCGGCCAGCGACTCGGTCGCGCGCTCCTCGATCTCGAGGTCGGCAGTTGGGATCGGGTCGCCGTGCGGGTCGACGGTCGGGTTGCCGAGCTTGGCGGCGATCAGGGCCTCGAGCTCCTCGGAGAGGACGTGCTCGAGGACCTCGGCCTCGGCGTGCACGCGATCCCACGGCACGTCGAGCGACTCCGCGAGGTACAGCTCGAGGAGCCGATGATGGCGTATGACCTCCAGGGCCACGCGCTCGCCGTCGTTGGTGAGCTCGACGCCCTTGTACGGCACGTGCGTGACGAGCCCGAGCTCGCCGAGCTTCTTGCACATGCCCGAGGCCGACGCGGCCGTGACGCCGAGGCGCTCGGCCAGCGCGTTCGTGGTCACCGGGCACTCGCCACGATGAGCGATCGCGTAGATCGCCTTCGCATAGTCCTCAACTGCGGGTGACCGAGTCATCAACAATAGATTATGGCACGCCTAAATCTGAGTCAAGATGGCCCGTGGACTACGCTGGACGGATGGCCGCCACCGTCGCCGAGGCCAGCGCCGCAGATCGCCTGCTCACCGCGGACGTCGCCCTCGTCGACCGCTCCGAGCGCGGCAAGCTCGCCCTCACCGGCGAGCAGGCCAAGGAGTTCCTCAACGGGCAGGTCAGCAACGAGATCGAGGCGCTCGCGCCCGGCGCGGGCTGCTACGCCGCCCTGCTGACGAACAAGGGCAAGATGCTCGGCGACCTGCGGGTGATCGACACCGGCACCGAGCTGTGGCTCGACACCGAGCGCGTCGCGCTGCAGGCCCTCTTCGACACCATTCGCCGCGGCAGCGTCGGCTGGCAGGTGCAGTTGCACAAGCGCACGCTGCAGCAGGCGCTGCTGTCACTGGTCGGCCCGCGCGCGAGCGAGGTGGCCGGCTTCGCCGCGGCGCCCGAGCACGCCAACCGCGCCGGCTCGCTCGGGGACGCCCCCGTGCTGCTGGTGGCCACCGACCTCGGCGTCGACGTGGTCTGCGCCGCCGAGGACGCCGAGCGCGTGCGCGCGGCGCTCGCGGTGCCCGAGGTGCCCGAGGCGGCCGCGGAGATCGTGCGCGTCGAGTCCGGCCGTCCGCGCTACGGCATCGACCTGGACGACACGACGATCCCGCAGGAGGCCGGCCTCAACGACCGCGCCGTGAGCTTCACGAAGGGCTGCTACGTCGGCCAGGAGACCGTCGCGCGGCTGCACTACCGCGGCAAGCCCAACCGCTACCTGCGCGGGCTGCGGCTGTCGGAGCCGGTCGCGCCGGGCACGGAGTTGCTCCTCGGGGAGCGCTCGGTGGGCCGGGTGGGCTCGAGCGTGGTGTCGCCGCGCCACGGGGCGATCGCGCTTGCCTTGGTTCGGCGGGAGGCGGCGGTCGGCGAGTCGCTGGCTGCGGGCTCTGCCACGGCGCTCGTCAGCGACCTGCCGTTCGCGTGAGCGAGCTGTGGTCGATTGCTGTTGCAGGGAGGCTGTTGCACAAGGGGGTCCGAAAAGCTTCGGAACCTAACGGTGGAGACGGATCGCGATCTATCGCTCTGACGGCGTTCTCGTCCCACTTGTCGGCCATATTCGGCCGCCCTGAGCATGGGTCGTCCCATCACAGTTCGACGCACCGGATCTGTGGGTGGGTTGTGCAACAGCCTCAGGACAACAGTAAGTCAGCACAGCGCCGCGAAGGCCCCGGCCCACCCTCCCTCGGTGCCCTTGGCCGCGCGGCGCGCAAGCGTCAGGCGGAGACCGCCGCGGCCGGCGCCACGAACCGCGCCAGCGCCGCCGGATCGAGCCCGCGATGCAGGTCGAAGACGCAAGCCTCATGGCTGTCCAGCCACGTGGCCACGATGCGGGCCTCGTCGACCTCGTCGGGCGCGAGGCACGCCGTCGCGCCGGTGCCGTCGCCGCCGCGCAGCGCCCGCTCGGTACGGGCGACGACGTCGTCGAGGTCGCCGAGCGCGCCCCAGTCGACGACGCGGCCGCCGACGAGCCAGAACGCGTCGAAGCGCCCGCCGCGCGGGTGCTCGGCCAGCACGAGGCGCGGCTGGGTGTGCGTGGCGGCGAGCACGCCGCCGAGCCGATCGAGCAGCCAGGCGAGCCGCTCGCGGCGGCGGCGCAGCCACGCGGCGCGCTCGAAGCGCTCGGCCGCCGCCGCCGCGCGCATCTGCTCGTCGACGTGGGCCAGTAGCGCCGCCCCGCCGTCGCCCTCGCCGGTGAACAGCGCGAGCGCCTCGTCGAGCCGGCGGCGGTAGAGGTTGGGATCGAGGTCCCCCAGGCACGGCGACAGGCAGCGCCCCATCTGCCCGTACGCGCTCGGCCAGTAGCGGCGTGGCAGCTTGCGCGCGCAGTGGCGCAGGCCGAACAGCGAGTTGAGCTGCTCGAGCAGCTCGACCGCGCTCGCGCGCCCGCGCAGCGGGCCGACACTGACCCCGCGCCCGGGCGCCGGCGCGGGCGCGACCTCGAGGACAGGGAACGGGATGTCGAGCCGGCAGCGCAGGTAGACGTAGCGGTCGACGTGCTTCAGGCGCGCGTTGCCCGGCGGGCGCAGGCGCTTGATGAGCCGGCTCTCGAGCAGCAGCGCGCCGAGCTCCGAGTTCGTGCGCTCGTGCTCGACGGTCTCGGCCTGGGTGACCCACGCGCCCTCGTGCGCCGAGGGCTGGAAGTGCGCCCGTGCGCGCGTGCGCACGCTGACCGACTTGCCGACGTAGACGACCTGGCCGGAGGCGTTGCGCACGACGTAGACGCCGGGGTCGTCCGTGAGGTGCGCGAGGTCGGGCAGCCGCCGGCGCGCGCCGCGCGAGCGCGCGCCGCCGTCGGTCGCGACCGCGCGCGGCCGGCGCGGCCGCGCAGGGCGCAGGAGGTCGAGCGCGTCGCGGACCGTCGCCGCGTGCGCGCACAGCCGCGGGAACAGCGCGCAGAAGACGCGCGCGCAGGTCTCCGCGTCGGCCAGCGCGCGGTGCGAGACCTCGACCTCGATCCCCAGCGACTCGGCCAGCGCACGCAGCCGGCGCTGGCGCCCCAGCGGGTGCACGCGCCGGGCGAGCGCGACCGTGCACAGCTGCGGCGGGTTGGGCCAGCGGATCCCGGCACGCTCGAAGGCCTGGCGCAGCACGCGGCGATCGAACGACGCGCTATGGGCCACCAGCACGCGCCCGCGCAGCTGGGCGGCGAGCTCGGGCAGGCGCAGCTCGGCCGGCGGCGCCTCGTCGACCATCGCCTGCGTGATGCCGGTGAAGCGCTGGATGCCGCGCGAGAGCGGCGCGCGGACCGCCACGAGCGTCTCCCAGCGCTCGTGCAGCTCGCCGCCGCCGACGAGCACGGCGCCGATCTCGGTGAGCTCGCAGGCGTCGCCGGCAAGCCCGTTCGTCTCGGTGTCGACGACGAGGAACTCGGTGGTGGCGACGGGCTGATCGAGATCCATCCGGACCGTGCTCTATACGCCTCGCGCCCGACGGAACGAACGGCTCCGTGCAGCCGACCGCGCACCTGCCGCCGCCGGCCTGGGTAGTCTCGAAAGCGCACCCGGTCTGGAAGGAGGCAGCGCATGACGACCTCGGCCACACGGCAGGGGACCGATCGAACGCTCGCCGAGCGCGAAGCATGGGACGCCTATCGCGAGAGCCTGCGCGACCTGGAAGGCACGGATTACGAGGAGGCCGAGCGGGCGTCGTGGGACCGCCTGCAGCGTGCGCTGCGCGAGCTGGGGGTGCTCGAAGCGGCTGAGTGAGGCTCCCGCAGGGTAGGGTTCGCGACAAGCCGCACGAGCGGCTCGGTCGAGTGGGAGACGGATGGAGATGAGGCGCACGGCGGCGACGATGCCGCTCGCGGCCGCCGTGGTTGTGGCGCTCGCGGGCTGCGGGACGAGCACGGACTACAAGAACGACCCGCGCCCACCCAGCCTCATCGTCCTCACGGCGTCGATCGACGACCAGCGCGTCTCGGTCTCGCCGCAGGCCTTCGGTGCCGGCCCGATCTCGCTCATCGTGACCAACCAGACCAACACGGCCCAGAGCGTGACGCTCGAGAGCGCCGACAAGGCCGGCAGCGGGCCCGGCCTCAGGCAGGAGACCGCGCCGATCAGCCCGCGGGACACCGCCACGCTGAAGGCCGACGTCAAGCCCGGCCGCTACACCGTCCACGTGCGCGGCGACGGCATCGCCGTAGCGCGCCTGCGCGTCGGTCCCCAGCGCGCGAGCGCGCAGAACGACCTCTTGCAGCCGTAGACCGCCGACGTGCGGGTCTGACACCATCGCGGCGATGCGCGTTCGGGCCCTCGCCGCCCTGGCACCGTGCGTCGCGCTCGTGTGCGGCGCGGTCCCGGCCGCGCTCGGCCAGGCCGGCAACGAGAGCCCGCAGTCGCTGTTCCGCGACGTCCTGCTCAAGGACGCCAAGACCTCCAGCGGCGTCAAGCGCCTGCTGAACACCAATGCCGGCTTCGTCTCCCCCGCGCCGGTGTTCGCCGACCTCACCGGCGACGGCAAGACCGACGCCGTGGTGACCGTCGAGAACGGCGGCGCGGCGGGCGTGGTGGCGGCCTACGTGCTGACCGCCGAGGGCTCGTCGGGCGGGACGCTGCGCGTGGCCCTGCGCAACCAGTCGCTCTACGACGGCGCCGTCCGCGTCAGCGGACCGACGCTGACCATCGTCGGCCCCATCTACGCGCGCGGCGACGACGTCTGCTGCCCGCGCCACGCCACCGAGCGCGACTACGCGTGGGATGCCGCCGCCAAGGCGTTCAAGCGCACGGCGATGCGCACCGTCACCGTCGGCGGGGTTACGACGAGCGGCCGCTAGCGGCGGCGCAGCGCGACGACGTCGAAGCGGACGGTGAGCGGCCGGCCCGCGCCGGCGGCGTTCGCCGGCGTCAGCACGATCACGTGGCGGCCGGGGCGCAGCTTGCGCAGCTGGGCGAGAGGGAACGCCATCGTGTTGCTGCCGCGGTGGATCGCCACGGGCCACGCCGCCACGCGATGCCCGCGGTGCGAGAGCGTCGCGGTCGCCTTGGCGTCGACGTTGCTCAGGAAGAGCAGCCGCGGCGCGCGCGACGCCTTCGTCTGGCGTTGCGCGCGGCGCGAGGAGAAGGTCAGCAGCGACGGGAAGCGCGCGGAGATCAGGCGAGGCGCCGGCACCGCGACGCTCCAGGTCAGCGAGGCCGCGCCCGCGAGGTGCGCGTCGCGCACAGCAAGCTCGTGGTCGCCGAAGCCCAGCCCGCTGAGCGTCAGCGGCGCCGGGCACGGGCCCCACGCGCCGCGATCGACCTGGCACTCGAGGCCGGTCGTCGCGCGCGCGCCGGCCACGACGAACGAGGCCTGCGTGCTGACGTACTGCCGCTCGGGAGCGGCGGCCGCGAAGGTCACGCTGGCCGGCGAGGCGTCGACGTTGCCCGCGCCATCGCGCGCGCGGACCGCGAGCGTGCTGCCCGGCGCGCCGGACACGGGGCTCGCGCACGCGGCCCATGCGCCCGAGCCGATGCGGCACTCGAAGCCCGCCCCCGGCTCCGACGAGAAGCTCGCGCGGCCGGTGGGCGCGCTGGCCAGCATCAGCGTGTCGGGCGCCGTGCGGTCGACGGTGAAGCTCGCCGTCGCCGCGGCGCGGCTCGCGATCCCGTAGCGGTCGGTCGCCTGCACGGTCACCTGGTGGGCACCTTCGGCGAGGCCGCGATAGGTGACCGAGCCGTCGCACGCGCTCCACGCGCCGCCGTCGAGCCTGCACGCGAACGTGCTCTGCGACTTCGAGGCGGCGAACGCGACCGTCGCGTCGCTCGAGCTGACGACCGGCGCGGGCGCCGCCTGCAGCGCGACGGTGGGCGGCGTCGTGTCGGCGACCGCGGCGTAGCGGGCGGCGACCTCGTCGTCGCCGAGCGCGGCGTCGTAGAGGGTGAGCTCGTCGAGGCGGCCCTGCCAGTAGCCGCTCGCCGACGCCGAGTAGCGGCCCAGGTAGAGGTCGCGGGTGCTGGTGGCGGGCGCCGCCGGCAGCGTCGCCGACGCCGCGGCGCGCCCGTCGACGTAGAGCTTGGCGCCGCGACCGGCGAGCGTGGCCACGAGCTGGTGCCACGTGCCGCTCGGCACGGCGGCGGCGGTGAGGGTCGTCGCGCCGACGCGGAACTGCGCGCGGTTGGAGCCGTCGAGCAGCAGATGCGCGCCCGAGGTGGTGTTGCCCTTGCTGACGGCGTAGCGGCCGCCCTTCGCGCCAGCCTGCGCGTTGACCCACACCTCGATCGAGAAGTCGCCGGCAAGCGACGGGCTCGCGCCGAGATCGGCCGCGCTGGCCGTCGAGGAGCCACGATCGTCCGAGCGCGCGGTCGAGCCGCCGTCGTCGAGCGGCCAGGACGCGAGCACGCTGGCGCTCGCGGGCTGGGCGAAGGCCAGGACGGCGAGGATGGTGAACGCGGCGCGGCGGAGCATCTTCAGGTCTGACATCGACCCCTCGGCCGGCCGGCTGAAGCCCGCTGTCAGCGGCCAACGCGGCCCATCAAGCCACCCGCGCGAACCGTCGATCTGGAAGATGGATGAATGCTCGCCTGCTGACCGCCACCGCCATCGCCCTCGGCGCCCTCCTCGCCCCCGCCGCCACGGCGCGCACGCCGGTGGGCACGCCCGGCCCCGATCGCATCGCCGTGAAGCGCGCGACCGGCGTGCTCGTCCGCGCGGGCGGCGGGCCGGACCGCGTCACGGGCGGCGCCGGCCCCGATCAGCTGCTCGGCGAGGGCGGCGCGGACGTCATCCGCGGCGCCCGCGGCGACGACACGCTCGACGGCGGCTCCGGCGACGACACCGTCGCGGGCGCCGGCGGCGACGACACGCTGGTGGGCGGCTTCGGGCACGACGCGCTCGACGGCGGCCCCGGAGCCGACGAGGCCGACGGCGGCGCCGGTCCCGACCGCGTCGCGGGGGGCGACGGCGACGACGTCCTGCACGGCGGCAGCGGCGCCGACGTCATCGCCGGTGGCGCGGGCAACGACACGATCTACGCCGACTCGGGCCCCGACGCGATCGACGCGGGCGACGGCGACGACGAGATCTACGTCAACAACGGCACCGCGGTCGGCTCGGTGGACTGCGGCGCCGGCAACGACACGCTGTACGTCAACCCGATCGACCAGCCCGGCGGCTGGTCCAACCGCGACGCCCTCACCGCCGGGCGCATCCTGAGCTGCGAGCAGATCGTCGAGGCCGACCCGGTCGTCGACGACACCCGCGGGGTGACGACGCTCGCCGGCGACGCCGGCCAGACGCTGGCCGGCTCGGACCGCGACGACAACCTCCTGGGCGGCGTGGGCCCCGACACGATCGCCGCCGGCGCCGGCGACGACGTCCTGTGGGGCAATCGCCATCACGACGGCCCCAGCAACGGCACCGACACCCTCGACGCCGGCCCCGGCGACGACACCGTCTACGGCGGCCGCGGCGCCAACGTCATCGACGGCGGCCCCGGCGCCGACTTCCTGCAGGGCGGGCCGGCCGCCAACGTCATCCGCGGGGGCGCGGGCAACGACCACGTCCGGCTGCGCGGCAAGGGCCGCAACCGCGTGCAGGCCGGCGGCGGCGCCGACCTGATCGAGGCCTACGCGTCCGGCCCGACGGCGATCGACTGCGGGCCCGGGCGCGACACCGTGCGGATCGGCTTCAACCGCAAGGTCAGGACGGTCGGCTGCGAGCGGGTCACCCGCCGCTACCGCTAGCGCAGGAGCCGCAGGCTCCCGGACAGCCGGTTGACCGCGCGGCGCGGACCGTGCAGCACGATCCCGAGGTACTCGAGCTCTGCGGTCTGCGTCTGCGCGACCTTGCCGCGGACCTCGTCGTAGTCGGTGGTCTGCTGGCCGAAGCTCGGGAAGTCGATGACGCCCACCCCGGCCGGGACAGCGCGCAGGCGCAGCTCGGTCAGCAGCGCGCGCGGCGCGCACAGCACCGGCAGCCCCATCGGGATCAGCCCCGGGTGGACCTCGCCGTCGGCGTCGACGAGGTCGCCGTCGAGGAGGCCGCCGACGGTCGCGCCGAGGGTCAGCGCGAGCACCGCGGCGGCGTTGGCGGCCAGGCCGGGCGGCAGCGCCTCGTCGACCACCACGACGCAGCGTTCCGTGGTTGCTGCGGTCATCGCGCCGGCACGGTAGCCGACCTGGCAGGATCCAGGCACAACTCCGTACGACGTCCGGAAGTAGGCCGTCTTGACCGATCTTGATTCGCTGGACCTCGCCCTTCTGGGTGCGCTGCAGGACGATGCACGGCAGACCAACCGCGACCTCGCGGCCGCCGTGCACGCGGCGCCGTCGACGACCTCCGAGCGCGTGCGCGCGCTGCGGGCCACCGGCGTCGTGCGCGGCTATCACGCCGACGTCGCGCTCGAGGCGCTCGGCCGCCGCGTGCAGGCGCTGATTGCGGTGCGCATCCGGCCGCCGTCCCGCGAGCACATCGAGGCCTTCCGCGATTGGGCCGGCCAGCTGCCCGAGACGGTCGGCGTCTTCGTGGTCTCGGGCGGCGACGACTTCCTGCTGCACGTCGCGGTGCCGGACACCGACGCGCTGTACGCGTTCGTCATCGACCGCCTCACCGAGCGCGCCGAGGTGGCCGACGTGCGCACCTCCGTCGTCTACGAGCACATCCGGCGGCCCGTGCTCGAATCGCTGGCAGGTGTGGACAGCCGAACCTGACCATCAATGCACGTGTGCAATACTTTCGTGCGTGCAAGCAAGTAGCGCCGCGACACAAGTTTCCCCGAAGCAGCTCGCCGGCGAGCTGCTCGACCTCTGGCATCACCTCATGCGCGGCAGCAGCCAGCACCTGTACGCGCTCATCGCCGAGCTCGAGATCTCGATCACGCAGATGAAGACGCTGCACGCGTTGACCGACTCCCCGCGCGAGGTTTCCGTCAAGGAGCTGTCCGTCCGGCTCGGGCTCTCGCTGCCCAGCGCCAGCCGCATCGTCGACGCGCTGCTGCACCGCGGCTGGCTCGAGCGCCGTGAGGACCCCGACGACCGCCGCATCAAGCGCGTCGGCATCACCGCCGCGGGCCGCGCGATCGTCGACCGCATCGAGACCGCCCGCCTCGTCGGCCTCGAGGAGTACGCCGCCGCTCTGACCCCCGAGCAGCGGACCACCCTGTCCAGCGCCCTCTCCGACCTCCCCCACCGCTCATGACCCGAATCCGCTCCGCCATCACCGACGACAACCGCCGCTGGTGGACCCTCGGCGCGATGTGCTTCGCGCTGTTCATGATCATGCTCGACAACACGGTCGTGAACGTCGCGCTGCCGTCGATCCAGAAGGACCTGCACTCCTCGATCAGCGGCCTGGAATGGACCGTCAACGCCTACACGCTGAGCTTCGCCGTGCTGCTCGTCACCGGCGGCCGGCTCGGCGACATCTTCGGCCGCCGGCGCATGTTCCTCTTCGGCGTCATGGTCTTCGGTGCGTCGAGCGCGTTCATCGCGCTCTCGCAGACCGAGGCGTGGCTCGTCACCGGCCGCGCCGTCCAGGGCGTCGGCGCCGCGTTCATGATGCCCGCGACGCTGTCGATCATCTCCAACGCCTTCCCGGCCCACGAGCGCGGCAAGGCGATCGGCACGTGGGCCGGCGTGAGCGCGCTGGCGCTGGCGATCGGCCCGGTCGTCGGCGGCTTCCTCACCGAGAACGTCTCGTGGCAGTCGATCTTCCTGCTCAACGTCCCCGTGGCCGCGATCGCCGTGTTCGTCACGCTCGCCGCCGCGCGCGAGTCGCGCGACGAGAGCTCGACCCACCACGTCGATCTCGCTGGCGTGGCGACGCTGTCCGTCGGCCTTGGCGCCCTGGTGCTCGCGCTCGTCGAGGGCAACGCGTGGGGCTGGGGCTCGGCCGCGATCATCGCGCTCTTCGCCGTCGCGGCCGGCGCGCTGGTCGCGTTCGCGATCGCGGAGCGCCGCGTGCCCGAGCCGATGGTCGACTTCAGCTTCTTCCGCTCGAAGTCGTTCTTCGGCGCGAACCTCGTGGCCTTCCTGGTGACGTTCGCGATGCTCTCGGTGTTCTTCTTCCTGGCCCTCTACATGCAGAACATCAAGGGCTACTCGCCGCTCGAGGCGGGCGTGCGCTTCCTGCCCTCGACCGTCGTGATCATCTTCGCCGGGCCGATCGCCGGCCGGCTGTCGGACCGCATCGGTCCGCGCCCGCTCATGGTCGCCGGTCTTCTGATCGTGGCCGGGTCGCTGTTCTGGCAGGGCCACCTGACCGTCGACACGAGCTACGGCTTCCTCGTGGGCGCCTTCGTGCTCCTCGGCCTGGGCATGGGCCTCGTCATGTCGCCGATGAGCACGGCGGGAATGAACGCGGTCGAGCCGAGCAAGGCCGGCGTGGCCAGCGGCATCCTCTCGATGAGCCGCATGGTCGGCGGCACCTTCGGCGTCGCCGTCATGGGCGCGCTCATCACCGGCCTGGGCAAGTCCAAGCTCGAGCAGCTGCTGCCCGCGGTGCCCGAGAGCCGCCGCCAGGACCTGGCCGAGTCGCTGGGCGCCGGCGGCGCCCGCGTCGGCGGGCAGGTCGGCGACGCGGTCCAGCAGGCCTTCGTCTCTGCGCTCAACAGCGGCCTGCGCATCGGCGCGGCGGTCACCGTCCTGGGCGCGCTGCTGGCCTGGCTGCTGATCGCCGACCGCGCGGTCGCGCCGTCGGAGGTCGCCGCCGAGAGCGCCGGCCCCGACCCGGCCGAGGCCGAGCCCGAGCTCGTCGAGGCGGCGTAGCGCGCGCATCCGGCGCCGTCGCTACCGTGGCGGCGCCGGATGCAACTGCTCACCAGCGTCGACGTCGAAGCGATCCGCGCGCTGCGCGAGCGCGGCGAGTTCTTCTGGCTGGACCTGCACTCGCCCACCGACGCAGACATCGACGAGCTCGGCGTGCTGCTCGGCATCCCCGAGCTCGCGATCGAGGACACGAAGGAGTTCGGCCAGCGGCCGAAGCTCGACGACTACGAGACGCGCGTGCTCATCGTCTTCTACGGCGCGGAGGACGACCGGCTCGTCGAGGTCCACATCCACGTGTCCGGCGACGAGGTCGTGACCGTGCGCCGCGACAGCTGCGCGCACCTCGGCGCCGCCAAGGAGCGTCTGAACGCCAAGGCGATGCGCACCGAGCAGGAGCTCGTGTACCGCATCCTCGACGCGCTGGCCGACTCGCTGCGCGCGCTCGTGGAGCGGTACGGCGCCGAGGTCGAGGCCCTCGAGGAGATCGCCTTCCGGCGCCCGACGGTCGATCAGCGCCGGCGCATGAGCGAGCTGCGCTCCTTGCTGTTTCGCCTGCAGCAGATCGTCATCCCCCAGCGCGAGATGCTCGCGCGCGGCGGCGAGGTGCTCGAGCACATGCCCGGCCTCGAGCGCGACGTCGCCCGCCACAAGTTCCGCGACGTCCACGACGACCTCGTCCTCACCGCCAACCAGATCGCCTACCTGCGCGAGCTGCTGGCCGAGGCGGTCAACGTGCTGCTCAACCAGATGGCCGGCCGCCTGACCATCGTCGCGACGATCTTCCTGCCGCTGACCTTCGCGACCGGCTTCTTCGGGATGAACTTCGGCTGGCTGGTGCGCCACATCGACTCGGCCGAGACGTTCTTCGTCTTCGGCATCGGCACGATGATCCTGCCGCTGATCGTCGCGGCGGTGCTGCTGGTGCGCGCCGGATACGTGGGTCGTCGGTAAGGTCCCCTGCCCCGCTGAACGCGGGCGTGCATGCAAGGGAGCGGATCTGAACATGGCGGTTGATCTCACGCGGGTCGCGAACGTCGATTCCCAACCCGGCGACTTGCCGGCCTCGATGGCGGCCTGGGTCATCCGGCAGGAGCGCGAGGGCCAGCCCGTCGACGCCTTCCAGGTCGAGGAGATCGAGGTGCCCGAGCCGGGCGCCTTCGAGGTCATCGTGCGCGTGATGGCGGCGGGGGTGAACTTCAACAACGTGTGGGCGGCGCTCGGCAAGCCGGTCTCGGTGTTCCGCTATCACCCGGAGTGCGACCACCACATCGGCGGCTCGGACGCGTCGGGCGTGGTCTGGAAGGTCGGGCCGGGGGTCACCCGCTGGCAGCCCGGCGACGAGGTCGTCGTGCACTGCAACCAGGCCTCCTACGAGGACCCCGAGGTCCATGGCCTCGACCCGCTGGCCGCGCCGTCGCAGCGCATCTGGGGCTACGAGACGAGCTGGGGATCGTTCGCCCAGTTCACCAGGGTCCAGGCCCAGCAGCTGCTGCCCAAGCCCAAGCACCTGGCCTGGGAGGAGGCCGCCTCCTACGGGCTGACCTACTTCACCGCCTACCGCATGCTCATCGACCGCGCGCAGCTGCAGGCCGGCCAGCGCGTGCTCATCTGGGGCGCCGCCGGCGGCCTGGGCGTGTTCGCCACCCAGCTGTGCGCCGCCGCCGGCGCCGACAGCGTCGGCGTCGTGTCCAGCCCCGAGAAGGGCGCGCTCGTCGAGCAGCTCGGCGCCAACGGCTTCATCGACCGCCGCGAGTTCGCCGGGATGATGCGCCGCGGCGGCGAGACGCCCGAGGAGGAGAAGGCGCGCTTCGCGGTCTCGCGCGACTTCTCAAAGCGCGTGCGCGAGCTGCTCGGCGACTCGCCCGACGTCGTCTTCGAGCACGTCGGCAAGGCGACGTTCCCCACGTCGGTGTTCACCGTCAAGCCGTTCGGCAAGGTCGTGATCTGCGGCGCGACGTCGGGCTACGAGCTGGACTTCGACGTGCGCTACCTGTGGATGCGCCAGAAGCAGATCATCGGCTCGCACTTCGCCAACGCGTGGGAGTGCAACGTCGCCAACCGCCTGATCGACGAGAGCAAGGTCCGGCCGGTGCTGTGGCGTACGATGGGCTTCGACCAGGTTGCGGAGGCCCATCAGCTCATGCACGAGAACAAGCACCTAGGGAAGATCGCCATCCTCGTCGGCGCCACCGAGGAGGGCCAGGGGCGCTCGGCCGAGGGGCCCGGCGCGATCCGCGCGGAGGTGGGTGCCTGATGGCGGGCGTCGTGCACATCCCCTGGTACGCCACGGGCTTCCGCCACGACAAGCTCGCGGCGGCGCTGGCCGGCGTCGCTCCCGTGGCGCTGCGCTACGGCGCGCGCTCGTACTCGCTCTACCGCTACCAGGACGACCGCTACAAGTTCCTGCAGACGGCCGAGTTCGACAGCAAGCGCGACTGGGATCGCTACTGGATGGGCCCGGAGTTCACCGAGTTCCGGGTGCTGTGCTCGGGCTGGTTCCAGGTGCCGGTCGTCTACGCCTGGGCCGACCTCGTGGTCTCCGGCAATCTCGAGCCCGAGCCGGTCGCCCACGCCACGGCCGGCGCCGGCGACGCCGAGCCCAGCGGCGAGCTCGCCGGCTAGAGCATCTTCGCGCGGCGCTCGGGCGAGCGCTCGATGTCCATCCGCAGCCGCGCCAGCGACTGGCGGATCAGGCGCGAGACCTGCATTTGGCTGACGCCGATGCGCAGGGCGATCTCGGTCTGCGTCATGTCGTGCTCGAAGCGCAGGCGCAGGACCTCCTGGTCGCGCTCGGAGAGCACGTCGAAGGCGCCGTCGAGCAGCGCGCGCATCTCGGCGCGCTCGATCTCGGGGTCGCTGGCGCCGAGCGAGTCGGCGAGGGTGACGTCCTCGCCGGTGGGCTCGTCGAGCGAGCGGGTCCGCCGCGCGCTGACGCTCTGGATGGTGGCCAGGACCTCCTCGAAGGGAGCCTCGACGGCGTCGGCGATCTCCTGCACGGTCGGCGAGCGGCCGAGCTCGTTGGTCAGCTTGTCGCGCGCCTTGGCCACCTGCAGCTGCAGCTCCTGCAGCCCGCGCGGCACGCGCATGGCCCACGTCTTGTCGCGGAAGTGGCGCTTGATCTCGCCCAGGACGGTCGGCGTCGCGTAGGAGGAGAAGCGCACCTCGCGCGAGATGTCGAAGCCGTCGATCGCCTTCATGATGCCTACGCACGCGACCTGGACGAGGTCGTCGAGCGGCTCGCCGCGGTTGGCGTAGCGGCCGGCGAGCGCACGAGCGAGCGGCAGCATCTCCTCGGCCAGCTGGTCGCGCGCGCGCAGATCGCCGTGCTCGTGGATGCGCCTGAGGAGCTCCTGCTCTCGCAAGGCCCGCGCGGCGGTGGTGATGGCCTCACCCTGGTCCATGCGATCGCCCGCGAGGATACCCGCCATCGGGATCACGCGAGGCGGCTTGCGGCCACCCGTTCGAGTAGTGGATCCTCGTCCGCGGCGCCCCGCGCCTTCTCGAGGGTGAACGTGCAGCGCCGTCCGTCGAGGTGGAGCGTGGCCACCTGGTTGTCGAACCACGGCCCTTCGGTGATCTCCCAGGTGAGCGGCTCGTCCCCGACGCCGGCGGCGCGAGCAAGGGCCCGCGCCACCCGTTCCGCGGCCGGCGTCATCGCGAGCTTGATCGCGCGCCGCTCGTGCGCGTCCAGCGGGTTGCGCAGCGGTGAGCAGACCACCTGGTAGATCGGCGCCTGCCACTTCTCGCCGCCGACCGGCCGCGCCTGCGCGACGTAGGCGTGGTGGACGTCGCCGGACAGCAGCATGACGCTCCCCGGCGTGCGGCCGTGGCCGCCGGAGGCGATCGTGCCGAGCAGCCGCTCCAGAGCGCGCAGGGAGTCGCCGAAGGCCGCCCAGTGCTCGAGGTCGACGCCCTGGCGCAGGCGCTCGGCCAGGCGCGACGCGGTCCTCCCCCACGCGCCGTCGCAGACCGCCTCGTCCCAGGCCTCGAGGAAGTGCATCCCGCGCCCGAGGAAGACCGGCAGCGAGGTGCCGAGCAGCAGATGGTCGAAGTCGCCGCGCGTCCAGTCCTCGATGCAGGCCCACTCCTGCGCGTCGACCATCGCGCGCGAGCCGGGCTCGAGCACGCGGCCGGCGCGCGAGTCCATGACGACGAGGCGCGTGCGCCCGACGTCGCGCCGGTAGCTCCAGCGCGCGCCCGCGACCTCGCGGTCGGCGCGGAAGGCGAAGTCGCGCACGATGGGCGCGGCGTCGCCCTGCGTGGCGCGCACGGCGCGGTAGCAGGCGTCCTGCTCGCGGTCCTCGGGCGAGAGGTTGCCGAGGTGCTGATAGCACCAGTACGACGCGAACGCCCCCACGATGCGCTCGTCCCACCAGCCCTTGGCGCGCTGCGCGAGCACCCAGTCGTGCGACGTGTTCCAGTCGTCGATGACGTCGTGGTCGTCGAAGATCATCGCGGTCGGCACCGTCGAGAGCAGCCAGCGCACGGCCGGCTCGCACCACGAGTCGCGGTACAGGCGGCAGTACTCCTCGAAGTCGGCGATCTGCAGGCCCGGCGGTACGTCGACGTCGCGGCGCGCCCGGATGAACTCCTCGGTGGCCGGCGCCACCTCGTCGGCGTAGACCTGGTCGCCGAGCAGGAGCAGCAGGTGCGGCCACTCGTCGGGCTCCTGGTCGCGCATCCGCAGCGCCAGGGCGCGCAGCGCGTCGTGCTCGCGGCCCTCGGGCGCCTCGTCCTTGGTCAGCGTCCACGGCGGCTCGTTCGGGTAGGCGCACCGGCACGACCCGAAGCAGATCCGCAGCCCGTGGTCGTCGGCGACGGTGCGCACGCAGCTCGCCGGCCAGTCGTGGCCTGGCGGCGGCCAGACGCGCTCGCCGTCGAGGGCGACCTCGTACGGCGTGGCGCCCTCCTCGGGCAGCCCAGTGACGTGGACGAGCGCGAAGTGATGGCCCGCGACCTCGAAGGTCCGCTCGGTGGCGCCGAGGATCTCGACCTCGCAGGGGCCGGCGGTCTCGACCCAGACCGTCGCATGGCCTGCGCCAACGTGGCGCAGCAGCGGACCGACGACCAGCCCGGAAGCCAGGCGCGCGCTACCCCTGCTCGAGGGGAGCCATCGTCAGGCCGGCGTCGCGCAGCTGCTCCCAGTAGAGCTCGGCGGGCTCCTGGTGCCCGCTCCACACGATGGCCAGCCCACTGTGGTGGATCCGATCGGCGATCGTGTAGCCGGCGTCAACGGTGATGCCGGGCACGTACCGGGCGAGCGTGTGCGCGACGTGGTCGAACGTGTTGTGGTCGTCGTTTCGAACGATCACGCGCCATTCGCCGCCCAGGCCGGTTCCGGGGTCCTGCGTGCGTGGAAGCTCGACGGTCTGTCCCACAGCGACGAAATTTACCGGTTCTGCTTGGACCAGTAGCGATGGAGTCCGGGCCACAGCGTGTCGGGCGGCATCGCCTGCAGGAAGGCCGCGGTAGCCGTCGCGCCGGGGGCTCGGCGCATCTCCGCGACCACCGCCTCGACGTAGCCGTCGTTGTCGGTGTCTCGCGCCAGCGCCCCCCAGCGGTCGAGCGCCTCGTGCATCGCGGCGATCTCGTGGCCGACGTCCTCGTACGCGCCGAAGTGCGTGACGGCCAGCCGCGCGGGGTTCCAGGCGGCGACCGCGTCGAGCGAGGCGTGCCACAGCTCGAGGTCGATGTCGGGCGGCGGGGTCGGCGGGATGATCGGCCCGCCGTCGATGCGCACGCCGCCGACGTCGCCCACGAACGCGGTGGCGCTCGGCTCGTGCAGGTAGGAGACGTGGTGGGAGGCGTGGCCGGGCGTGTACTGCACCCGCCAGTCGCCGATCGCCTCACCGCCGCTCAGCACGCGCAGGTTGGCCTCCGGCACCGGCACGATCTCGCCCCACAGGCGCTGCATGTCGTCGCCGTACAGGCGCGTGGCGCTGGCGACGAGCTTGCTCGGGTCGACGAGATGCGGCGCGCCGCGCTCGTGGACCCACACCTCGACCTCGGGCCAGCGGCGGACGAGCGCGCCCGTGGCGCCGGCGTGGTCGAGGTGGATGTGGGTCAGCAGGATGCGCTCGGGCGGCTCGCTGAGGGCCTCCACGAGCGCGCCGTGCGAGGACTCCGGGCCGGGGTCGACGATGACCCCGTCCAGCGCGAAGCAGCAGATGACGAGCGGGTTGCCGAGGTGGTGGACGTCGATCTCCCGGAGTGCGGTCACGCTGACTGACCATACAATCGAGGGCATGGAGCACCGCCTGCCGGAGCCGGACCGGCCATGGATGATGCGCACGTACGCGGGGCATTCGACCGCGAAGAAGAGCAACGAGCTGTACCGCTCGAACCTCGCCAAGGGGCAGACGGGCCTGTCGATCGCGTTCGACCTGCCCACGCAGACCGGCTACGACCCCGACCACGAGCTCGCGCGCGGCGAGGTCGGCAAGGTCGGCGTCCCGATCGCCCACAAGGGCGACATGCACGCCATGCTGGACGGCATCCCGCTCGGCGAGATGAACACGTCGATGACGATCAACGCGACGGCGGCGTGGCTGCTGGCGCTCTACATCGTCGTCGCCGAGGAGAACGGCCTCGACCCCGCGACCCTGCAGGGCACCACCCAGAACGACATCATCAAGGAGTTCCTGGCCCGCGGGACCTACGCCTTCCCGCCCGGGCCGTCGATGCGCCTGATCGCCGACATGGTCGCCTACACCATCGAGGCGGTCCCGCGCTGGAACCCGATCAACATCTGCTCCTACCACCTGCAGGAGGCCGGCGCCACGCCGGTGCAGGAGATCGCCTACGCGATGAGCAACGCGATCGCCGTGCTCGACGCGGTGGGCGAGCGGGTGCCGCAGGAGCTGATGGGCACCGTCTTCGGGCGGATCTCGTTCTTCGTCAACGCCGGTGTGCGCTTCGTCGAGGAGCACGCGAAGCTGCGCGCGATGGCCGTGCTGTGGGAGGAGATCGGCCGCGAGCGCTACGGCGTGCAGGACGACAAGCACCTGCGCTTCCGCTACGGCGTGCAGGTCAACTCGCTCGGCCTCACCGAGTCCCAGCCCGAGAACAACGTCCAGCGCATCGTGCTCGAGGCGCTCGCGGTGACGCTCGGCCGCGACGCTCGCGCGCGGGCGATCCAGCTGCCGGCGTGGAACGAGGCGCTCGGCCTGCCGCGCCCGTGGGACCAGCAGTGGTCGCTGCGCATCCAGCAGGTGCTCGCCTACGAGACCGACCTGCTCGAGTACCCCGACCTCTTCGAGGGCTCGAAGGTCATGGAGGGGCTCGTGGCCGAGCTGCTGGAGGGCGCGCGCGCCGAGATGGCGATCGTCGACGAGCACGGCGGCGCCGTCAACGCGGTCGACTACATGAAGGCCGCGCTGGTCGACTCCCACCGCGAGCGCATCCGCCGCATCGAGTCCGGCGAGCACGTCATCGTCGGCGTCAACCGCTACACCGAGACCGAGCCATCGCCGCTGCTGGAGGGCGCCGACGGCGGGATCCTGACCGTCGACCCCGCGCTCGAGGCCCAGCAGCGCGAGGCGGTCGAAGCATGGCGTGAGCAGCGCAACCAGCCCGCGGTCGATGCGGCGCTCGCCCAGCTGCGCGAGGTCGCCGCCGGCGACGACAACATCATGGCCGCGACGATCGCCGCCGCGCGCGCCGGCGCGACGACGGGCGAGTGGGCGGCCGCGCTGCGCGAGGCCTTCGGCGAGTTCCGCGCGCCCACGGGCGTCGGCGAGGCCGCGGCCGGCCCGGGCGACTCCGAGGCGCTCGAGGCGCTGCGCGAGGAGGTCGATCGCGTCAGCGAAGCCCTCGGCCGGCGGCTGAAGATCCTCGTCGGCAAGCCCGGCCTGGACGGGCACTCCAACGGCGCCGAGCAGATCGCGGTCCGCGCCCGCGACATCGGCATGGACGTCGTCTACGAGGGCATCCGCCTGACGCCGTCGCAGATCGCCGCCAGCGCGCTGCAGGAGGGCGTCCACGTCGTCGGGCTGTCGATCCTGTCGGGCTCGCACCGCGAGCTGATCCCCGCGGTCGTCCGGACGCTGCGCGACCGCGGCGTCGACGCGCCCGTCGTCGTCGGCGGCATCATCCCCGAGGCCGACATCGAGCCCCTGCGCGCCGCCGGCGTGGCCGCCGTCTACACGCCCAAGGACTTCGACCTGACGCGGATCATGGCCGACATCGTGGCGCTGGTGGCCGAGCGAAACGGCGTCAGCGCATCGACGGCGTGACACCGGGCGCCGAGCTCGGCGCGCGGCTGCGCGAGGGCGACCTGTCCGCCGCGCCGGCCGTGCTCAACCTCGTCGAGAGCCGCGGCGCCCACGAGGAGGTCGCCGCGCTGCTGCGCGAGGTCTCCCCCGCGGCCCTGGGCGGCGAGGCGCCCGCGCACGTCGTGGGCGTCACCGGGCCGCCGGGCGCGGGCAAGTCGACGCTGCTGGGCGAGCTCGTGCGCGCCTGGCGCGCCGCCGGGCGCAGCGTCGCCGTCCTCGCCGTCGACCCGTCGTCCCGGCGCTCGGGCGGCGCGCTGCTGGGCGATCGCGCGCGGATCCCGTTCGACCCGGCGGACGAGGCGATCTTCATCCGCTCCACCGCGGCCGCCGGCCGCCTCGGGGGCCTCGCGCCGGCCACGCGCGCGGCCGCGCACGCCCTCGCGGCGGCGTTCGACGTCGTCGTCGTCGAGACTGTCGGCGTGGGCCAGAGCGAGACCGAGGTGGCCGAGGTCGCCGACAGCGTCGCCGTCATCGTCCAGCCGGGCTCGGGCGACGTCCTGCAGTTCCTCAAGGCCGGGATCATGGAGATCCCCGACGTGCTCGTCGTCACCAAGGCCGACCTCGGCGACGTCGCGCTGCGCGCGCGGCGCGACCTGCACGCCGCGCTGCGCTCGCTCGGCGAGCGCGACACCGAGGTCGTCGCGGTGTCGTCGGTGCCGCCTGTGAGCGGCGTCGACGAGCTGGTGGCGGCGCTCGACGCGCACCGCGGGCGCCTGGACCTCGGCGCGCGGCGCCTGGCGGCGCGGCGCGCGAGCGCGCTGGCCGACTTCGCCGCCGAGCACGGCGAGCGCGGCCTGCGCGCCCTCGGCGGGCGGCGCGCGGCGCAGCGCGCGCTGGCCGAGGCCGACCCCGGCGCCGACGTCCCGGCGCTCGTCGCCGCGCTCGAGGGCCAGGCGGCCGAAGGATGAGGACGAGCCTGCTGATCCTGCTCGCGGCGTTCGTCGCGGGCACGGCGGTCGCGGTACTGCTGGGCGCGGCGAACTTCGGCACCGCGCTCACGTTCGGGCAGATCGCGTTCGCCGCCGCGCTCGTCTACGTGCTGCTGAAGCGCTGATCGGGTGGTTGCGCGATCGCCGCGCGCGGCCCAGAATCGGCGGGTGGCGCGCGGCCTGCTTGTGGCGGTGCTGGCTTGCGCCCTCGCCGTTGGCTGCGGCGGGAGCAGGCGCGAGGGCCAGCGCGCCGCGACGGTGAAGGCACCCCCGGCTCCCGCCCTCACCGGCCCGGGCAGGCTCGTCGCGATCGGGGCCGGCCGCAGCCTCTTCCTCGACTGCGTCGGCTCGGGCACCCCGACGGTCCTGTTGGAGGCCGGGCTGGGGGCCAACACGTTCAGCTGGCACGACGTGCAGGCCCGGCTCGGCCGCACGACGCGGACGTGCGCGTACGACCGCGCGGGCATCGGCAACAGCGTCGCGCGGACGGGCGTGCACGACGCGCGCGCGGACCTCGCCGACCTCCAGGGGCTCCTGCGGGCTGCCCATCTGGATCCGCCATACGTGCTGGTCGGCCACTCCTATGGCGGTCTCCTGGCACGCCTGTCGGCCCAGGAGCACCGCCAGCAGACCGCCGGGATCGTCCTGGTCGACGCCAAGGGTCGCGATCAGCAGCGCCGCGAGCTTGCCGTGTGGCCGCGGTCGGAGGCGCCGGCGCTGCGGCGCTCGTGGGCGCGGCCGGTACGCGCGGGCGTCGACCTCGCCGCAAGCGACGCGGAGGCCAGACGGCTCGGCAGCCTCGGCGACACGCCGCTGGCGGTCATCACCGCCGGAACGCACGAGGCCGACTCCAGGGGCATGCCGCCGTCCCTCTCGCACGCGCTGTACCGGCTGTGGATGACGATGCAGGACGAGCTCGCCGCCCTGTCGAGCAACCACGTGCACGTCGTGGCGCTGCGCAGTGATCACTGGATCCCGACCAGGCGGTTCTACCGCGCAGGCAGGCCGATCGATGGCCAGCCCGACGTCGTCGTCCGCGCAGTGGTCGCCGTGGTCCACGCCGCGCGCGACCACGCCCGGCTTCCGCCATGCCGGCGGCTGTTCGGCGCCTCCGCCGTGCGCTGCCGGGCCTAGCCCGGCTGCGCGCAGGTGGGACGGGAGAGCACCCGCGACCTGGCGCAGCCGCCGCCCGCGCGGTGGCGGCGACGTGCTGCTGCCGGCGGTGCGTCAGGCCGTCGAGGAGCACGACGAGATCAGGCTGGTCTTCCAGGCAGGGCCCGACCTCGAGCGCTTCGGCGCGGGGATGATCGCCGCCGACACCACCAAGGGCCTGGGCTTCGGCGTGAAGCACTGGTCGGCGTGGAAGCGAGCGGCCGTAGCGACGGCGCGCCTCGTTACGGCCGACGCTGCGGCACGCGCCGCTCGGGCGGCGAGTGGACGGTGTCCCCCGCGGGGCTTGCGAGCCGGCGCTCGAGGTCGGTGAACGCGTCGATGAGATCGACCGCCTCGAAAGCGCGGTTGCGTCGGCCGATCGTCGTCTGCTCCAAGACGCCAGCGTCGAGAAGACGAGGGATCGCCTCGTTGACGGCCTGGTCGCTGCGACCGATGAGCGCCGCGGCGCTCTGGACGGTCATGACCGGAGCGCCGGGCAAGGCGTTGATGAGGAGGTCGACCGCCGACTTGGCGCGGACCTTCCCGAGCGCCTCCCGCCATGCGCCTTGCACCTCGCGCACCCGTTGCTCGTAGGTCTCGGCATCCGCGACCGCGCGCGCGGTTGCGGAGGCGAACAGCCCCACCCAGTGGTCGAGCGCGTCGACTGCCTCCTGAGCGGAGGCGTCACCGCGGTAGCGGGTGGCGGTGAGGCCGTTCACGTAGTCCTGCGACCACGTCGCGAGCATCAGCGACACCGGCGGCACGACGACCGGCGCCAGGCCGCGGCGGCGGAGGATGACGTGGATCAGAACGCGGCCTGTCCGCCCATTGCCGTCGATGAAGGGGTGGATCGTCTCGAACTGCGCGTGCGCCAGCGCCGCCTGGACGATCGCCGGTAGATCTGCGCCGTTGCAGAACTCGCAGAGGTCTTCGAGCAGGCCGTGCACGCGATCCCACGGAGGTGGTACGAAGGCCGCTGAGCAAGGGTTGTACGAGCTCCCCCCGATCCAGTTCTGCTGCTCGCGCAGCTTGCCGGCGTGCCGCTCGAGACTCGTCCGCGCCAGTAGTCGTTCGTGGATGCCCAGGATGTCGTCGACCGTGATCTGCTCGACGTCGGCAAGAGCGTCGACGGCCCACCGCATCGCCTCGATGTTGTTGAGCACCTCGGTCGCCGTCATGTCAGACGGGTCCTGACCGAGCGCGGCGACGACCTGCGCCTTGAGCAACCGCCTGCCGCCCACCTCCAGGCCCTCGATCTTCGACGAGGCCACGGCCTCGGCGCGAAGCAGCAGACGAGCGACGGCCTCAGAGTCCACAAGGCCGCGCGCCTTCGTGTTCAGGCGCTCGACCGCGCGCTCCGCATCGGCGACGTCTGCCGTCGTCGCTCCAGTCAGCGAGATGTCCCGACCCACGACGCGGTCCGGCACGTAGGCCTCGTAGTCGCAGCCGCGACTGTCGCGGCGCGGCAGGCCAGAGGTCGTGCTCGGAAGCCAGCGGAGCTTGACGAGCTCCGGCATGTAATCAAGGATATCAGTCAACCTTGATTATGCGATCCGCGACCGTCAAGGTTGCGCTTCCGGCCCTCGGCGCCCCGCGGGGCGCCGCTGGTCGCTTAGACGCCGATCGCTGACGGCGTGCCCGAGTAGCTCGAGCCGCCCGAGCCGTCGTGCATGTGCGGGCAGTTGCGCGAGTGGTGGCGGACCGCGGCCGGGGCCGTGCGGTGAACGCTCTGCTGCCTTGGCTTCGCAGGGGCCGACTTCGACGTGGTCGAGCTGGAGCTCGCGGCGTGGGCGATCGCTGCTCCGGCGAGGGCGGCGGTCACGGCGAAGGCCAGTGCTGTGGTACGGAGGCGTCGGGGCATCGGTCCTCCTCTCAGACGACAAGTGAACACCCTCGCCGCGAAAATGCAACGGCAGCTTCCTGAGAATCGCGCGGCTGCGCGAGGCGCGTCCCGCGCACGCGCCTATGCCACGGCGCCGGGCATGGCGGTCATGGCCGGCGGATGACGACGTCGCCGACGGTCGTGCGCGCGCGCACCTCGACGGTGTCGGTCGACGACTCGGGGGCGTCGGCGGCGTCGAGCGCGTTGTGCACCTTGCCGGCGGTGGAGCGCACGTCCAGCCATGCGGCGATCCCCTCGCGGATGCCGACCTCGAGGTCCCCGAGGTGCGTCTCGAGCACGACCGAGCCGCGCACGACCTCGCCCAGCCGGACGTCGCCGTTGGCCGACTTCGCGCCGACCGTCGCCCGCGCCAGGTCGACGGCGATGTCGCCGTTGGCCGCGTTGACCCGCAGGTCGCCGCCGGCGACGCCGATCCACGTGTCGCCGTTGGAGTTCTTGATCACCGCGGTCCTGTCGAGCTCGCGCACGCGCACGTCGCCGGACCCGACCGTGATGTCGGCGTGGCCGGCCGCGTGGTCGACGCTGATGTCGCCGGTGGCGCTCTTGATGGTCAGGGCCTGCGTCCGGTCGAGCCGGATGTCGCCGAGGCCGGTCTTGACCCGGCACTCGCCGAGCGCGCCGTCGCAGTGGAAGTCGGCCATCCCGGCGGTGCCGTGCAGGTGCGACCCGGCGGGAAGCTCGATCGTCACGTTGATCGATCCGCCGGTCCTGCGCGGAAGCCAGGAGCGCAGCTTCGGCGCCTTGACCAGGAGCTGCGCGTTGGCGTACTCGACGCGGGTCAGCTCGGCCGCCTTGCGATCCTCGTCGTTCGAGGCGTCGCCGGGCTCCACGGTGACGACCGTGTCGCCGCGGTCCGTGGCGCTGATGCGAACGTCGCCGAGGACGAGCTCGACGGTGGCTGAGATCGGTTCGGGTGTGTCGAAGGTAGGCATGGGTTTCGGTTCCTCCTGGGCGCTCAACGCACCCATCCGGTGTAGGTCTGGCCGACCGGCCCGCCGCGCTGGCGCGGGCGATCGCGGCCGGGGTTGGCGACGGCCGCCGCGACGACGCGGACGAGCCAGGAGTTGACGGACAGCCGTTCGCGGCCGGCGGCCTGCTCGACGCCGGCCTTCAGCTGCTCCGGCAGCCGCAGGTTGATGCGCGCGGTCGCCCCCTCGTCGGCCTCCGGCGGCGCGGACGGCGGCTCGTCGGCCGCCGCTGCGATCGCGTCATCGGTTGCCGCGGGCGTCACGACGAAGTCCGGCTCGCCCGCGCGCAGACGCAGCTCGACCGAGCCGGGCGCGAGCTCGCGCGTGATCTCGTCCGCGGCGGCCGACAGCGCGTCGAGCAGCATCAGGCGGACGGCGGACTCCAGCGGAGCGGTGAGGCGCTCGGCGAGCGCGCGGGCGTCCTCGCCGCCGGCGTCAGCCGCCACCGCGAGCCCGCGGCGGAGGTTCTCGACGTATGGGGTCAGGTCCATGGGCGCCAGTATGGCACCACTATGATGCCATGTCAACACCATTATGGCTCGTACGTGGCGCCAGCGGCGCGGCATATGCTCGCGCGCGTGCACCGCCGCACCCTCTGCGCCCTGCTCGTCGCGCTCGTCCTCCCCGCGAGCGCCCACGCCGCCACCGATCCGCTGACGATCCGCGACGGCCAGCTGCGCGACGCGCACGGCCGGCAGGTCGTGCTGCACGGCGTCAACGTCGTCTACAAGCTCGCGCCCTACCTGCCGGACTTCACGCGCGCCGACGCGCGGCGCGTGCGCGGCTGGGGCATGAACGCGATCCGGCTGGGCGTGTCGTGGCGCGCGCTCGAGCCCGCGCGCGGCGCGGTCGACGCCGGCTACGTCGCGCGCGTGCGCAGGCTCGTGCGCCTGGCCGGCGACGAGGGGCTGTGGGTGCTCGTCGACATGCACCAGGACGTGTGGTCCGAGCGCTACGGCGGTGAAGGCGCGCCGGACTGGGCGACGCTCGACGACGGCCAGCCGTTCATGGCTGCGCCGTTCCCGTACGGCTACCTGCAGCCGGCGGGCGCTGAGCCGGGGCGCCCTCGCCGCGCGACACGGTCGCGCCGCGCCGCTCGTGACCGAGTTCGGCGCCACCGACAAGCTCGACGTCGTGCGCCGGGTCGCCGATCGCGCCGACGCCGCCGGCGTCGGCTGGCTGTACTGGCAGTACAAGACCTACCGCGACCCGACGACATCGGCGGCCGCCGAGGGGCCCGACGCCGAGTCGCTCGTCACGCCCGCCGGCGCGATCAAGGCGGCGAAGATGCGCACGCTGGCGCGCGCCTACCCCGAGCGCATCGCCGGCCACGACGCCCGCTGGACCTACCGCGTGACGGACGGGCGCTTCGCGCTGCGCTTCACCCGCGCGCGACTATCGTGCTGCCGAGGATCGCCTATCCGCGCGGCTTCCGGGTCCGCGCGCACGGCGTCCGGGTCGTCCGCCGCGCGCCGCTGACCCTGCGCGGAGCCGGCCGCGCCTCGATCGCCGTGACGCGAGCCAGCTAGGCTAGGAAGCGATGCCGTTCGAGCCCCTCGTCGACGGACACGGCCGCCGCATCGCCGATCTGCGCGTCTCGGTCACCGATCGCTGCAACTTCCGCTGTCAGTACTGCATGCCGGCCGAGGGGCTGCCGTGGCTTGAGCGCGAGGCAGTCCTGCATTTCGAGGAGATCCAGCGAATCGTGGGCGTGGTGGCGTCGATGGGCGTCACCGACCTGCGGCTGACCGGCGGCGAGCCGCTCGTGCGCCGCGACTTCCCGCGCCTTGCCGCCATGCTCGCGCCGCTCGTCGACGACCTCAGCGTCACCACCAACGGCTACCTGCTCGAGCGCGACGCGCAGGCGCTCGTTGAGGCCGGCGTCAACCGCTTCAACGTCTCGATCGACTCGCTGCAGCGTGACCGCTTCTTCGAGATGACGCGGCGCGACGCGCTGCCGCGCGTGCTGCACGGCCTGGAGGTGCTGGCGAGCTTCCCCGAGGCGCACCCGATCAAGGTCAACGCGGTGGCGATGCGCGGCTTCACCGAGGACGAGGTGCTGCCCTTCGCGCGCTTCGCCCGCGAGCACCCCTACGAGGTGCGCTTCATCGAGTTCATGCCGCTGGACGCCGACCACGCGTGGACGCCCGACAGCGTGCTCGCCGGCGCCGAGGTGCGCGCGCTGATCGAGGAGCACTACCCCCTCGAGCCCGCGCCGCGCGAGCCGCACGCGACCGCACGCGTCTACAGCTTCGCCGACGGCCGCGGGTCGATCGGCTTCATCAACCCGGTCTCAGAGCCCTTCTGCGGCGACTGCAATCGCATCCGCCTGACCGCCGACGGCCGGCTGCGCACCTGCCTGTTCTCGCTCAACGAGACCGACCTGCGCGGGCCGCTGCGCGCCGGCGCCGGCGACGCCGACATGGAGCAGATCATCCGCGACGCGGTGTGGCGCAAGGAGCTCAAGCACCACGTCAACGAGCCCGGCTTCGTGCAGCCCGTGCGCACGATGAGCGCCATCGGCGGCTGAAGCCGCGCGCGCTCGTGTGTCCAGCGTCACGGGATGGGATCCCGTGGGCGCGCGTCTTGTTCGGTGTCCCCATGAACTTCAAGGAGCACCGACACATGCGAATCATCGAGCTCACCGCCCTCATCCAGCAGGGCCAGATGCTGACCGGCCCCGTGCGCCCGCGCACCACGGCCGACCAGGCGCGGATCCGCCGCGCGGTGCGCACCAGCCGTCCCCTGGCGGCCTAGCGCGTACCCAGTAACGCAGCGGCCTGCAGCAGGTCCTCCGGCGCGTTGACGTTGAAGAACGGCTCGTCGTCGGGCCAGGCTAGGACCCTCGGGCCGAGCGCAGCGACGACCTCCTGCGCCCTGGCGGCCGGGTCGAACCCGGTGAGGGCCGCCAGCGCAGGCGGGTCGTAGCGCGCGCACAGCGGCTGCAGGGCGCCCGCGGCGCGCGGCACGATCGCCGGCGCGCCGCGGGCGCGCTCGCGTGCCAGCGCGGTCACGAGCGCGCGCGTGACGAACGGCATGTCGGCGGCCACCACGACGACGGGCCGGCCGCGCGCGCAGCGCAGCGCGTGCGTCACGCCGACGAGCGGATGATGGTGCTCGTCGGCCTCCAGCCAGATCGCGACGTCGGCATCCAGCGGCGGCAGAGCGGTGGCGTGCTTGGCGACCACGGCGACGTCGTCGAAGGCCGCGCGCAGCGTCGCCAGCGGATACAGCAGCAGCGGCCGGCCCTCGAGCTCGACCGTGGCCTTGTCGCCGCCGATCCGCCGCCCGACACCCCCGGCGAGCACCACCCCAATTGGCCCCCGGCGTCGCATCGATCTACACCGTCGAGCTCCCTTGGCCGTAGTCGCCGAACGGCGCGTCGCGCTCGGCGACGGCGCCGCGCACGTCCTCCAGGCCGCGCCGCGTGAACGCCACGCCCTCGGGCGTGTGGCGCGCCGCGCCGTCGAGCAGCGTCCCGACGAGCTGGGTGGTGTGCAGGCCCATCTGCTCGAAGGCCTGGTTGACGAGCAGCTTCATCATGTGCGCCTGGTTGTGGGGCAGCAGCGCGACGCGCCGCGCGAGCGCCAGGCCGGCGCCGTCGAGCTCGGGCTCGGGGACCGCCTCGGACGCGAGACCCCACTGCACCGCGCGCCGCCCGTCGATCGCGTCGCCGGTCAGCAACAGGCGCTTGGAGCGCTCGAGGCCCAGGCGGTACATCCACATCGCGGTCGTCGGCGAGCCCCAGACGCGCGCGGGCGGGTAGCCGATGCGGCAGTCCTCCGAGCAGACGATCAGGTCCGAGCACAGGGCGAAGTCGGTGCCACCGGCCACGCACGCGCCGTGCACCTGCGCGACGACCGGCTTGGGCGAGCGCCACAGCGACATGAAGGCGTCGACGAAGCCACGCAAGGTCTCGTAGTCGGCGATCGGGTCCCACGGCCCGCCGCCCTCGTCCTCGACCATCGACGCCGAGCCCCAGCCGATGTCGTAGCCCGCGCAGAACGCCCGTCCGGCGCCGCGCAGGCGCACGACGCGCACGTCGCCGTCGGCCTGGGCGCGCGCGAGCCCGTTGCGGAAGTCGGCGATCAGCTCCGGCGTGATCGCGTTGCGCCGCTCGGGCCGGTTGAGCGTCAGGGTCGCCACGCCGTCCGCAGCCTCGTACAGGACCGTGTTGCCCACGCAGCGCAGCCTATGCTGTGTGCGATGGAACCGTCCGTCGAGACCAAGGCATGGCTGCGGTGCTACCGCTGCTGGTCGACCGACCTCGAAGTGCAGGTCCACTACGAGGGCATCCACAAGATCGATCCGGAGACCGGTGAGCGCGGCGAGGTCGTCGACGAGCTGCAGGAGGCCGTCGTGCAGTGCCTGGACTGCATGCATGACCAGCCGCACCTCGGCTTCCGCGACGGGCGCGTCGAGCCGATCGAGGACCGCTGGGAGCGGATGATCGCCGGCACGCCGTGGGTCGCCTCGTGCACGGTCACCGTCGACGCCGAGGAGGTCGAGACGTGCTCGGGCCCCGAGGCCGGCGACGCGCTCAGCTACGCCGCCTTCGGCGACCACGGCACGCGCGAGTTCTTCACGCACGTGCGCTTCCACAAGCACGACGACGAGAACACGATCACCGTGCACCTGCTCGTCGAGCTCTATGCGCGCTCGCAGGAGGAGGCCACCGAGGTCCTCGAGGACGCCGCGCGCGGCCGCCTGGCGCTGACCTCGCTGGCCGAGGAGTCGCGCCCGCCCGCGGCGACGGGCGAGGACCCGCACTAGCGCGTCATCCTGAAGGACGACGACAGGTCGTCAGGCCTGGGCTACCGTCCGCGGCGATGGGCCGCTCGGCTTCGATCGACGCGCGCCTGCGCGCGCTGTCCCCTGATCGCGTGCTCGCCACGGCCGCCGTGCTGCTGGGCGCCATCAACGTGGTCGAGGCGGCGACGGTGGCCGACGTCGGCAACCGCGGCGTCGCGATCGCCTTCGCCGCCGTGCTGGCCGTGCCGCTCGCGCTCGCCTGGCGCGGCCCGCTCGCCGCGCTGCTCGCCTTCGACGCCCTGGCGCTCGTCGAGGGCGCGCTCGGCGGCCGGCTGCTCGGCACCACCAACGCGGTCGCGCTGCTGCTCGTCGGCTGCGTGCTCGTGCTGGCCCTGCGCGCCGAACGGCGCGACTTCGTCATCGGCGTGGTCGCGACGCTCGCGCTGCTGGCGATCGTCTCGCGGGTCGAGCACGACGACCCCAGCGTGCTGGAGGCGATGGCATGGCTCGCGCTCATCCCGGTCGGCCTGCCCGCCGTCGCCGGCCGCATCCTGCGCGGCCGCAACGACCTCAACCGCCGCCTGCACGAGCAGGCCGACGAGCTGGAGCGCAACCGCGCCGAGCGCGAGCTCGCGGCGGTGCTCGCCGAGCGCACGCGCATCGCGCGCGAGCTGCACGACATCGTCGCCCACGACGTCTCGGTCATGCTCGTGCAGACGCAGGCCGCCAGGCGCACCGCGCTCGGCGACCCGGACCGCGCGCGCAGCGCGATCGCCGCCGTCGAGGAGACCGGGCGCGAGGCGCTCGGCGAGCTGCGCCGCCTGCTCGGCGTGCTGCGGCGCGGCGACGAGGAGCTCGCCCTGGCGCCGCAGCCCTCGCTGGCGCGGATCGGCGCGCTCGTCGAGCGCGTCGGCGCGGCCGGGCTGACCGTCGACCTCGAGGTCGACGGCGAGCGGCGTGCGCTGCCGCCGGGCATCGACGCCGCCGCCTTCCGCATCGTGCAGGAGGCGCTGACCAACGTCCTCAAGCACGCCGACGCCAGCCGCGCCTCCGTGCACGTCACGTACGACCCGGCCACCGTCGAGGTCGTGGTCCGCGACGACGGCAGGGCGGCCGGACCGGTGCGCGAGGGGCCGGGCATCGTCGGGCTGCGCGAGCGCGTCGCGCTCTACGGCGGCGAGCTGCGCACCGCGAGCCGTCGCGGGTCGGGCTTCGAGCTGCGCGCGCGCCTGCCGCTCGTGGAGGCGGCGTGAGCGCACGGCGCCCTCCGAGTGCCGACGTCGCCCTCGCCGCCGCGGTCGGCGCCGAGCTGGTCGTCGAGATGCTGCTCGGCAACTCGCGCCACGGGCCGCTGGCGGCGAACCTGGTCGCGGCGGTCGCGCTCGCCGCGCCGCTGGCCTGGCGGCGGGTCGCGCCGCTGGCGGCGCTCTCGGCGATCGGCCTCGCCGGCGTGGTCATGGGAGCGTTCCTGACTCCTCCGCCGGACCTGGTCGGGACCTTCGCCACCCTGGCGCTCGCGAGCTTCGCGGTCGCTGCGCACGAGCCGCGCGACCGGGCGCTCATCGGCCTCGGCACGATGGTGGCGATCGTGCTCGCCGTCTCGCTGGTCACCGGCGACGCGGGCGCCGGCGGCATGCTCTTCCCGATCGTCGTCTTCGGCGGCGTGTGGGTGCTCGGCCGCGTCGCGCGCGGGCGGGCAAAGCTCACCGCCGAGCTCGCGGCGCGCGCGCGCCAGCTCGAGCGCGAGCGCGCCGAGCGCGAGCGCGACGCCGTGGCGCGCGAGCGCGCCCGCATCGCGCGCGAGCTGCACGACGTCGTCGCCCACTCGGTCTCGGTCATGGTCGTGCAGGCCGGCGCCGCGCGACGCGTCCTTGACCGCGACCCCGACGCCTCGGTCGGCGCCCTCGTCGCGGTCGAGGCCACCGGCCGCGAGGCGCTCACCGAGATGCGCCGGCTGCTCGGCATCCTGCGCCCCGAGGGCGAGGACGTCGACCACTCGCCGCAGCCTTCGCTCGATCGCCTCGGCGCGCTCGTCGCCCGGTCGCGCGACGCCGGGCTGGAGGTCGAGCTGCGCGGCGAGGGCGAGCCGGGCCCGCTCGCCCCGGGCGTCGACCTGACCGCGTTCCGGCTCGTCCAGGAGGGCCTGACCAACGCGCTCAAGCACGGCGGCCGCGGGCCGGCGCGGGTGACCCTGCGCTGGTCGGACGAGCTGCTGGAGGTCGAGATCGCCAACCGCGTCGACGGCCAGGGGGCCATCGGCGACGCGCTGCTGGGCAGCGGCCAGGGGCTGGTCGGGATGCGCGAGCGCGTCGCGCTGTGCGGCGGCGAGCTGCGCGCGGGGCCGGTGGGCCGCGGGTTCGTGGTGCGCGCGCGGCTGCCGCGCGACCGGGTCGCTAATCAGCCAGCGCCCGCAGCTGCCTGACGGCGAGCGTCAGGCCGGCGAGGTCGGCCGCGCCCTCGACCGACAGGGTCCGGGCGAAGCGCTCGAAGCGTCGCATCGCCTCGGGCCGCGCCTCGACGAAGCGCTCCACCGCGTCGGCCACGGGTGCCTTCGGCGCCTCGCCCAGCGCGCGCTGCGCGAGCTCGCGCCGCGCTCGCCAGAGGTCGTCGCGCAGGGCCTGCACCGCCCAGCGCTGCATGCGCGTGTTTGCGCCCAGCTCCTCGAGCTGCACCTGGATCCAGCCGATCTGGAGGCGATCCTCCATCAGCCAGAACGCCAGCCCGACGTCCTCCACCGGCCGGTCGGCCGCCCGGGCGGCGGCGATGATGTCCGGCGCGTAGGAGAGCACCGGCAGGTAGGCGTAGGCGCGCGCCACCTCCTCGGGCACGCCCTGCTCGACCAGCGCGGCCGTGTCGCGCTCGCGCGCCTCGCGCCGGGCGTTGGTGGGGAGCGTGGACAGCGAGGCCAGGACGCGCTCGAAGCCCTCGCGGCCGGCGGCGATCGCGGCGCCCAGATCGGCGTCGTCGCCGTTCTCCAGGTACCAGCGCGCGGTCGCCTCCATCAGCGCGTCGACGCCGTCCATGAGCTGCCACTGCGCCTCGCGCGCGACGGTGCGATCCATGCGCTCGACGGTCGCCCAGCGCTGCTCGGCCGCGGTGACGTCGCGGGCGATGCGGTAGGCGCGTACGACGTCGGCCGGCGCGGCGCCCTGCTCGGCCACCAGGCGCGAGACGAACGTCGGCCCCAGCGCGTTGACGACGTCGTTGGCGACGATCGTCGCGACGAGCTCGCGGCGCAGCGGGTGCTCGGCAAGCAGGGCGCCGAAGCGCGCCACCACGGCCGGCGGGAAGTAGCGGCGCAGGTCGCCGTCGAGGTAGGGGTCGTCGGGCAGCGACGAGCGCAGCAGCGCGCCGGTGAGGCTGCGCTTGGCGTAGGCCAGCAGCACGGCCAGCTCTGGCCGCTCGAGGCCGCGCCCGCCGCGCCGGCGATCGGCCATCTCCTCCGGCGTGGGCAGGAACTCGACCGCGCGGTGCAGCAGCCCCTCGGCCTCCAGCGCCTCCATGAGGTCCTCGTAGGCGAACATCCGCGAGGCCGCGCCGCGCACCTCCTGGGCGAGCATCTGCGCCTGCAGGAAGGAGTCGTAGAGGACGTGGGCGGCGACGTCGTCGGTGACCTCGACGAGCAGCGCGTCGCGGCCCTCGCCGTCGAGCTCGCCGCGCTGGACGGCCAGGTCGAGCAGGATCTTGAGGTTGACCTCGTGGTCGGAGCAGTCGACGCCGGCCGAGTTGTCGATGAAGTCGGCGCTGACGAGCCCGCCGCCGCGCGCGAACTCGATGCGCGCGCGCTGGGTGAGGCCGAGGTTGCCGCCCTCGGCGATCACGCGGCAGCGCAGCTGCGTCGCGTCGACGCGGATCGAGTCGCTGGAGCGATCGAGCGCGTCGGCGTCGCTCTCGGTCGAGGCCTTGACGACGGTGCCGATGCCGCCGTTCCACAGGACGTCGACCGGCGCGCGCAGGATCGCCTGGATGACCTCGTTGGGCGTCAGCACCTCGGCCTCGATGCCGAGCGCCGCGCGCGCCTGCCCGGACAGCTCGATGCGCTTGGCGCTGCGCGCCCACACGCCGCCGCCCTCCGACATCGCGGCGCGGTCGTAGTCGCCCCACGAGGAGCCGGCGAGCTCGAACAGGCGCCTGCGCTCGGCGAAGCCCTTCGCCGCGTCGGGATCGGGGTCGATGAAGACGTGGCGGTGGTCGTAGGCCGCGACGAGCCGGATCTTGTCGCTCAGCAGCATGCCGTTGCCGAAGACGTCGCCCGACATGTCGCCGATGCCCACGACGGTGAACTCGTCGACGGCGGGGTCGAGGTCGAGCTCTGCGAAGTGGCGCTTGAGCGACTCCCACGCCCCGCGCGCGGTGATGCCCAGCGCCTTGTGGTCGTAGCCCTTGGAGCCGCCGGAGGCGAACGCGTCGCCCAGCCAGAAGCCGTAGCGCCCGGCGACCCGGTTGGCGGTGTCGGAGAAGGTCGCGGTGCCCTTGTCGGCGGCCACCACGAGGTAGGTGTCGTCGTCGTCGAGCACGCGCACGCCCTCGGGATGGACGACCTCGCCGTCGACGAGGTTGTCGGTGAGGTCGAGCAGGCCGCTGATGAAGGTCACGTAGCCGCGCTCGACCACGGCCTTCAGCGCGCTCGGATCGTCGGGGCGCTGGCGCAGGTAGAAGCCGCCCTTGGCGCCGTCGGGGACGATGACGGCGTTCTTGGTCATCTGCGCGCGCATGAGGCCGAAGACCTCGGTGCGGTAGTCCATGCGGTCCGACCAGCGCAGCCCGCCGCGCGCGATCTTGCCACCGCGCAGGTGGATGCCCTCGACCTCGGGCGCGTAGACGTAGATCTCGAACAGCGGCGGCGGCTGCGGGATCGCCGGCACCTCGGCCGAGCGCAGCTTGAAGGCGATCGAGCGGCGCCCGCGGCGATAGGCGTTGGTGCGCACCGTGGCCTCGACGAGGCCGAGCTGGTTGCGCAGGATGCGGTCGTGGTCGAGCGAGGGCACGGCCTCGAGGTCGGCCAGGATGTCCTCGCGCAGCGCGGCCTCGGCCGCCTCGTCGCGCGCGATCGACGGGTCGTTGCGCAGCTCGAAGAGGCGGATGAGCTTGGCGATGACGTGCGGGTTGGCCGCCAGCACGTCGTTCTGGTAGCCCTCGGTGAAGCGCGACCCGATGCGCTGGCGATACGAGCGGTAGGCGCGCAGGATCGCGATGCGCCGCCAGTCGAGGCCCGCGCTGATGACCAGGCGGTTCAGCGAGTCCGACTCGGTCTCGCCGCGCCAGATCGCGGCGATCGACTCGGCCAGGCGCTGGCCGCACTCCTCGAGGTCGAGCGGCAGGTCGGTCGGGCCGAGGACACCGAAGTCCTGCAGCCAGGTCTCGCCGTCGCCGCCGACGAGCCGCGTCGGGCGCTCCTCGACGACGCGCAGCCCGAGGTGCTCGAGGACCGGCATCGCCTGCGACAGCTCGACCTTGCCGCCCAGCCGGTAGAGCCCGATGCGCGTGAGCCCCGCGGGCTCGTTGCGCACGCCGACGTGGAAGACGGCGCCGCCCGTGAACAGGCGCTCGAAGTTCGCGATGTCGTCGGCGGCGGCCGCCGGCGAGACGGCCGCCTTGTAGGAGTCGGGCAGGCGCGCGGTCCAGCGCTTGGCCAGGACGCGGCCGCGCTCGTCGCCGTTGCGCGCGATGAGCTCCTCGCGCGCCTGGTCGTCCCACGTGCGCGCCAGATCGAGGATCTCGGCCTCGAGCTCGCGGAAGGAGACCTCGGGCAGGCCGCGCGGGCTGTGCACCGTGAAGTGCACGCGCACGCGGTCCTCCTCGCCGAGCACCTCGTGGGCGTCGACCGCCGCCGTGCCGAAGCGATCGCTCAGGAAGGCGCGCAGGCGCTCCAGCAGCGTCGGGTCGTAGCTGCCCTTGGGCAGCGCGACGATGATCGAGGCGCTGCGCCCGTCGGCGTCCAGGCGGCCGAGCACGCGTCCCTGGCCGGGGTGCAGCCCCAGCAGCGCGACGACGGCCCGGCGCAGATCCTCGGTCGGCGCGGCGAGCAGCTCGTCCTTCGGGAAGGACTCGAAGAGCGAGACGGCGGCCTTGTAGTCGTGCGAGCCCTCGATGAGGTCCTCGGCGGCCAGCACCTGCTGCAGCTTGCGGTGCAGCAGCGGCGTCTCGGAGGCGGCCTCGGCGTAGGCCTTGGTCGTGTACAGGCCGATCATCCGCGCCTCGCCGACCACCTCGCCGCCGGGGGCGACGCGGCGGATCCCGACGTAGTCCATCCGCGCGCGGCGGTGGACCGGCGACAGGCGGTTGGTCTTCGACATCAGCAGCAGGTCGCCGCCGAGCGCTCGCGCGCGCAGGCGCGGATCCAGGGAGTCGGCGGGCACCGGCTTTGCGAAGGCCGAGCGCGCCTCGTCGTCGAGCAGCCCCAGGCCCGAGCCGGCGACGACCCGCAACGAGCCGTCGACGAGCTCGTAGTCGCGCGCGCCGAGGAAGATGAAGTTGTCGCGCGCCAGCCACTCCAGGAAGGCCACGACCTCGGCGACCTCGTCGGCGTCGTAGCGCGCCGCGCCCGCGCGGGCGACCTCGACCATCTCGCCGATGCGCTCGCGCAGCGCCGGGAAGTCGCGTACGACGCGGCGCACGTCGGCCAGCACCGCCCGCACCGCGTCCTCGAGGTCGGCCAGCTCCTCAGGCGTCAGCCGCCGATCGAGCTCGAAGTGCATGACCGACTCGGTGGCCGGCGCGCCGCTGGGATGAAGGACGCGAGCGATGCCACCGTCGGCGCCGCGCTCGGTGCCGACGATCGGGTGCAGCACGCGCACGATCTCCAGGCCGCGGGCCTGCAGCTCGGCGCTGACCGAGTCCAGCAGGAACGGCAGGTCCTCGGTGTTGGTCTCGAGCACGGAGCCGGCGGGCTCGTAGCCGTGCTCCTCGCGCGTCGGGTTGAACGCCCGGACGGCGATCGGGGCGCCGTTGCGCGAGGTCGCCAGCTGGAAGGCGCCGACGACCTCGTGGAACATGGCCTCGTCGTCGTGGCCGTCGTCCTCGGCGGCCAGCCGGCGGAGGTAGGCCTTGGCGAACTCGCGCACGGCCTCGGCACGCTCCGGCGGCAGCCGCTCCTCCACCAGCTGCTCGATGCGACCCATGTGTGCGCATCATGCCGCTCCTGGCGGCGCGCTGCCGTTAAGCGGCCGCTCTGCCGGCGCCGTTGCCGTTGCCGCTGAGCACGCGATCGATCAGGCCGTAGTCCGAGGCCTCGTGCGCGGTGAAGTAGCGGTCGCGCTCCATGTCGGCGTGGACCTGCTCGTAGGACTGGCCGGTGTGCTCGGCGAAGATCTCGTCGAGCCGGCGGCGCAGGGCGAGCGTCTCGGCGGCGTGGATGGCGATGTCGCTCTGCTGGCCCTGGTAGCCGCCCGACGGCTGGTGGATGAGGATGCGCCCGTTGGGCAGCGAGGTGCGCTTGCCCGCCGTCCCGCCGGTGAGCACGAGCGCGGCCGCCGACATCGCGATGCCGCAGCACGTCGTGTGCACCTCGCAGCGGATGTGCTGCATCGTGTCGTAGATGGCCAGGCCCGAGTACGCCACGCCGCCGGGCGAGTTGATGTAGAGCTGGATCGGAGCGTCGGGGTCGGCCGACTCGAGGTGCAGCAGCTGGGCCACGACGAGGTTGGCGACCTCGTCGTCGATCGGCTGGCCGAGGAAGACGATCCGCTCGTCGAGCAGCCGCGAGTAGATGTCGAAGGACCGCTCGCCGCGCGGGTCCTGCTTGACGACCATGGGCACGAGAGGCATCGCTGTGGCTCCTTTCTTGCAACCGTTTGGTTGCGCGTTTGAAGCACGGTATCATGCAACTCCATGGTTGCGCGTGACATCACTCTTCCGGTCGATCCCGACGAGGCCTGGGACGCTCTCACCGACCCCGAGCTGCTCGAGCAGTGGTTCGGCGACGGGCAGCGCGAGGCCGTCGTCGAGGAGGCCGAGCCCGGCGAGCGCCTCGTCTTCTGGTGGTGGGAGGAGGGCGAGCCCGGCTCGCGCGTCGAGCTGCGCCTCGTCGCGGTGCCGAGCGGCACCCGCGTGAGCGTGCGCGAGGCGCCGGTCGGCCCGTTCGCCCTCGCCGGCGCGTGACCCAGCCAGACGTCTTCGCTGCGCTCGCCGACCCCACGCGCCGCACCGTCATGTCCGAGATCTCGGCGCGCGGCAGCGCCACGGCGACCGAGCTCGCCGTGCCGCTGGGCGTCACGCGCCAGGCGGTCGCCAAGCACCTCGCGGTGCTCGCCGACGCCGGCCTCGTCGACGCGCGCCGCGAGGGCCGCGAGACGCGCTACCGCCCCACCCCGGCCCCGCTCGGCGACGCCATCACGTGGATGGCGGAGGTCGGCGGCGCCTGGGACGAGCGCCTGGCCGCGCTGGAGCGCCAGGTCGCTCGGCGGCGGGCGCGGGGGTAGGCGGTTGTGTCGTCCGCTTGGCGCTTGCCACGCTGCGCGGCCAGGGCACCGAGGGAAGGGCGTCCGCCCGCGCCCGCGGCGGCCACGGGACAGCCGAGTGTCGACTGCGTAAGCCTCAGGCTGACGGAGTCGACACTCGGCGCGAGCCGGGCCCCCCGCGGACGACCACAACCCAACGTGACTACGCGCTGCTCCCCAGCCCCGTGAACCCGCTGATGTCGGCGTTCGTCACGCCGGCGCGCGAGCACAGGGTCGGGTCGGCCCGGAAGGCCAGCAGGCCCTGGACCGTGTCGCCCACGTAGCGCGTGGTCTCGATGGTCAGCGAGCTCGGCTGGCCGGGCTGCGGGTCGATCGCCGGTAGCTCACGCTCTCGACCGCCGCGCGTCAGGCGCCGTTCAGGCGCTCCTCGAGCGCCTCGAGCTGCGCGCGCAGCTCGGCCGGCAGCGTGTCGCCGAACATCGCGAAGTGCTCCTTGAGCTGCGGGAGCTGCTCGCGCAGCTGCTCGGGGTCGACGGTCAGCACGGCGTCCAGGTCGTCGGCGGGGACGTCGAGCCCGCCGATGTAGAGATCGCCCGGCGCGGGCACGAGCCCGATCGGCGTCTCGTGGGCGTCGGCGTCGCCCGCGCAGCGGCGGAAGACCCACTCCAGCACGCGCGAGTTCTCGCCGAACCCGGGCCACAGGAAGTGGCCGTCGTCGCCCTTGCGGAACCAGTTGACGTAGAAGATCCGCGGCAGCTTGTCGCGGTCGGCGCGGCGGCCGATCTGCAGCCAGTGCTCGAAGTACTCGGCCATGTTGTAGCCGCAGAACGGGAGCATCGCGAAGGGGTCGAAGCGAAGCTGGCCGACCTTGCCCGCCGCGGCCGCGGTCGTCTCCGAGCTCATCGTCGCGCCCAGGAAGACGCCGTGCTCCCAGTCGAAGGCCTCGTGGACGAGCGGGATCGTCGTCGCGCGCCGTCCGCCGAGCAGGATCGCGTCGATCGGGACGCCCGTGGGGTCCTCCCACTCGGGCGCGATCGCCGGATCCTGGGCCGCGGGCGCGGTGAAGCGCGCGTTGGGGTGCGCGGCCTTCCCCTCGCAGTCCGGCGTCCAGTCGCTGCCCTTCCAGTCGATCGCGTGCGCGGGCGGCTCCCTGGTCATCCCCTCCCACCAGATGTCGCCGTCGTCGGTCTTCGCGCAGTTGGTGAAGATCGAGTTGGCGCGGATGGTGGCCATCGCGTTGCGATTGGTGTGCAGGCTCGTGTTCGGCGCGACGCCGAAGAAGCCGGCCTCGGGGTTGATCGCGTACAGGCGACCGTCCTCGCCGAACTTCATCCAGGCGATGTCGTCGCCGATCGTCTCGACCGTCCAGTCCTCGAGGGTCGGGATGAGCATCGCGAGGTTGGTCTTGCCGCACGCGCTCGGGAAGGCGCCGGTGACGTACTTGACGCGGCCGTCGGGCGCGGTGAGCTTGAGGATGAGCATGTGCTCGGCCATCCAGCCCTCGTCGCGGGCCATGACCGAGGCGATGCGCAGCGCCAGGCACTTCTTCCCCAGCAGCGCGTTGCCGCCGTAGCCCGAGCCGTAGGACCAGATCTCGCGCGTCTCCGGGAAGTGCACGATGTACTTGTTGTCGGCGTTGCACGGCCACGGCACGTCCTCGACGCCAGCGGCCAGCGGCATGCCGACCGAGTGCAGGCAGGGCACGAAGTCGCCGTCCTCGCCGAGCGCGTCGAGCGCGGCCGCCCCCATGCGGGTCATGATCCGCATCGACGCCGCCACGTAGGCCGAATCGGTGCACTGGATGCCGATATGGCTCTTGTCCGAGCCGATCGGGCCCATCGAGAAGGGCACGACGTACATCGTGCGCCCCTCCATCGAGCCGCGGAACAGGTCCGTGAGCAGCTCGCGCATCTCCGCGGGCTCGCGCCAGTTGTTCGTCGGCCCGGCGTCGTCCTCGCTCTCGGAGCAGATGAACGTGCGGTCCTCGACGCGCGCGACGTCGCCCGGGTCCGAGAGCGCGAGGTAGGAGTTGGGGCGCTTGGCCTCCGAGAGCCGCTCGAACGTCCCGGCGTCTACGAGCTGCTGGGCGAGCGCGTCGTACTCCTGCGCCGAGCCGTCGCACCAGTACACGGCGTCGGGGCGGGTGAGCTCGGCCACCTGGTCGACCCAGGCCAGCAACTTCTCGTTCTTCGTCGGGACGGTCGTCTGGCTCACTTGGTCAGGTCAACTCCTTGGGTTGTCGAGAGGAAAGGCGGGGATTGTGCCGGAACAACGAAATCGCGGTGGGGGTTCTCCCTCATCGCGTCGGTGGTAGTTGATTACTCCACGTTGCCCTCGGCCGCATCCGTAGATCCCACGCCTTCTCCCGGCCGGCGGGGCACGAGCACGAGGCGCTTGAACTCCGCCACGAGCACGCCGTCCTGGTTGTGAACGCGGGTGTGGACCTTGACGGTGCCTCGATCGGGCTTGGACTGCGATTCGCGCTTCTCGAGGACCTCCGACTCCACGAACAGCGTGTCGCCGTGGAAGACCGGCGCGGGGTGCTTGAGCTCCTCGGTGGCCAGGTTGGCGATCGCCTTGCCGGACACGTCAGAGACGCTCATCCCCAGGGCCAGCGAGTACACGAGCGGCCCGACGACCACGTTGCGCCCCTGCTGGGACTGCGCCGCGTAGACGTCGTTGATGTGCAGCGGATGGTGATTCATGGTGATCAGGCAGAAGAGGTGGTCGTCGGCCTCGGTCACCGTCTTGGCGGGCCAGTGCTTGTAGACGGCCCCCACCTCGAACTCCTCGAGATAGCGGCCATATGGGTGTGCGCCACTGGCCTCGCGGGCTGCCTGATCGGTCTCGACGGCCGTCGACGTGGTGTCGGACATCGTTTCGCTCCCTTGGTCTGCGTCGATGACGGAGCCCGTGGACGCCGTCATTGACTGAGCAGTCAATCACGCCGGGCAGATCGCCGGCGGAGGCTGCTGCGGGCACACGATGCGCAACGGGACCGGCCTGCAGGGCGGGCAGCCCGGGGGCGGCGGAGGCTCGGGCTGGCTCGGCGGCGGGGCCACGGCCAGGCGGAATGCGGGGTCGACCGGGCGCCGGCAGGCCGCGGCGAGCGCCTGGACGATGGTCGATCGGGCGCCGTAGCCGGACGGCGCCGAGCCGGCGCGCAGCGCGAAGCGCAGGTCGCCGACCGCGAGGGCGCCGAGCGCGCAGGCCGGCGACGTCGCCGGGTGCTGGGCGCCGAGGACATCCATCGCGTTGCCGATGCGCGGCGCGCTCAGCGGGCGCGCCGGTCGCGTGCGCAGGAGGATGTGGGCCAGGTCTGGCGCGAGCGAGCCGCGCGGGCGGCGGTTGACGATCGCCACGAGCGCCACGAGCGCGCGGCGCGGCTGGTGGCGCGGCAGCGCCGCGGCGACGTAGTCCAGGCCGTTGGGGCCGGCCAGCGCCACGTGCAGCGCCGGCCGCGGCCCGTGCGGGACGGCGTAGCGGATCTGGGCCAGCGACACCTGGAACTGCGCCGGCGCCTGGACGCGGACGCGATGGGCCTGCGCCGGCGACGATGCGGCGAGGGCGACGACGAGCGCGGCGAGCGCTGCGCGGCGCATGCACAAGGCATACCACTCGCGGGCCCGGACGACACCCGCCGCGTCCGCTGCCGGCACCACGTTGACTGACCAGTCAATATGGTCCTGGGCATGCGCAACCCCCGCGACTTCCTCAAGCCGCTCGCCATCGGAGCGCCCGCGCCGCTGGCCGAGATCCCGGTGCGGCCCGCGCGGATGATCCACTTCCTGGACTTCTCCAACGAGAAGATGGTGGCCAAGGCCGCCGACATCGCCACGAAGACCGACGTCCTGCTCGGCAACCTCGAGGACGCGATCCCGATCGACCGCAAGGAGGCCGCGCTCGAGGGCCTGCTGCGCGTCGGGCGCGAGATCGAGCTGGGCTCGACGGCGCTGTGGACGCGGGTCAACGCGCTCGAGTCGCCCTGGGTGCTCAACGAGCTCACGCGGCTCGTCGCCGAGATCGGCGACCGCCTCGACGTGATCATGGTCCCCAAGGTCGAGGGGCCGTGGGACATCCACTACGTCGATCGCCTGCTCGCCCAGCTGGAGGCCAAGGCCGGCCTCGACCGCCCGATCCTCGTCCACGCGATCCTCGAGACGTCGCTGGGCGTCACCAACCTCGAGGAGATCGCGACCGCCAGCCCGCGCATGCAGGGCATGAGCTTCGGCCCCGCCGACCTGGCCGCGTCGCGGCGCATGAAGACGACGCGCGTCGGCGGCGGGCACCCCGGCTACCGCGTCATCGAGGACCCCGATCCCGACGACTTCGACGCCCCGCGCGTCAGCGCCCAGCAGGACCCGTGGCACTACTCGATCGCGCGCATGGTCGACGCCTGCACGGCCGCGCGCATCCTCCCCTTCTACGGCCCGTACGGCGACATCAAGGACGTCCTCGGCTGCGAGACGCAGTTCCGCGCCGCCTTCCTGCTCGGCTGCGTCGGCGCCTGGTCGCTGCACCCGGCCCAGATCGACATCGCCAAGAAGGTCTTCTCCCCCGACCCCGACGAGGTCGCCTTCGCCAAGAAGGTCATCGAGGCGATCCCCGACGGCGCCGGCGTGCACATGATCGACGGCAAGATGCAGGACGACGCGACCTGGAAGCAGTGCCGCGTGATGGTCGACCTGGCCGAGATGCTGGCGGCCAAGGACCCCGAGCTGGCCGAGGCGTACGGGTTCACGCCGGCTTCCACCGGCTGACATCCAGTGATACGATCTCTGGATGGCGGTCGCCTACGACCCCCTCGTCCAGGACGATCCATACGCCGCGTACCGCGAGCTGCGCGCTCGCTTCCCCGTCTACCGCAACGACGATCGCGACTTCTGGGCGCTCAGCCGGTTCGACGACGTGCAGCGGGCGGCGCGGGAGTGGCGGTCGTTCTCCAGCGCCGAGGGCGTCAACCTCGACGACACGCTGTCGCTGACGGGCGCCGGCAACTTCATCGCCGCCGATCCGCCCGATCACGATCGCCTGCGCCGGGTCGTGCGCGATCGCTTCACGCCGGGCACGGTGGCCGCGATGGAACCGACCATCCGCGCCGACGTGCAGCGGACGCTCGCTGCGGCGGCGCGCGACGGCGGGTTCGATGCCGCGGCGGCGCTCGCGTGGGCGCTGCCCGTGCGCACCATCTCGCGGCTGCTCGGCCTTCCCGTCGAGGACGAGCCGGTGCTCGGCGCCTGGCTGCGGGCCGTGATCCGCCGCGACCCCGACGCCGCGGAGCTCCCGACCGCCGCCCGCGGCGCCGCGGAGAGCCTGCGCGCGTACTTCCGCGCCCACGTCGGCGAACGGCGCGCCGCGCCGCGCGACGACCTGCTCGCCGACATCGTCGCCGCCGAGGACGGGGGCGAGCTCGAGCCCGCCGAGATCCCGGGCCTCTGCATCCTGCTCTACGTCGCCGGGACCGAGACGGTGGCGGACTTCGTCGGCAACGCGCTCGTCGCGCTCGCCGAACGGCCCGACCAGCGCGCGCTGCTCGCGGCCGACGCAGCGCTCACGCCGCGCGCGGTCGAGGAGCTGCTGCGCTTCGAGTCACCGGTCCAGTACCAGGTCCGCGCGGCGACGGCCGCCGTGGAGCTGCACGGGGTCACGATCCCGGCCGGCGGCCGCGTCGCGCTGCTGTGGGCCGCCGCCAACCGCGACGAGCGCCGCTGGCAACGGCCCGACGACCTCGACCTCACCCGCGACGCCAAGCGCAACCTCGCCTTCGGCGAAGGCATCCACCACTGCCTCGGCGCGCCGCTGGCGCGGCTGCAGGGCCGGATCGTGCTCGAGGAGACGCTGCGCGCGATGCCGGATTACCGCCTCGACGGCGAGATCGAGCGCGTCGCGACGCACAACACGCGCGGCGTCGCCCGCCTGCCGATCGCGGCCGGTTAGCCCGCGGGCCGGACCTCGACGAAACCCGCAGCGGCGAAGTCGCCGTCGAACGCCAGCGCCTCCATGATCGTTCGCGGTGGCGTTGACTGAGCAGTCAATCGACTAGGGTCTGGCTTTCCCATGAGGTTCTTCGAGTACGAGGCCCGCGAGATCGTCAAGCGGGCGGGGATCCCCGTCACCGACTACGGCTTCGCGACGACGCCCCAGGAGGCGCGCGAGATCGCGGTGCGCATCGGCGAGCCGGTCGTCGTCAAGTCCCAGGTGCTGACCGGCGGGCGGATGAAGGCCGGCGGCGTGCAGTTCGCCGACACGCCCGACGAGGCCGCCACGAAGGCCGAGCACGTCCTCGGCCTGACGATCAACGGCCACGTGCCGCGCGGCGTGCTCGTCGACCCGAAGGCGAGCGTCGAGCAGGAGTACTACGCCGGCGTGGTCTGGGACGGGATCCGCAAGCAGCCGGTGATGCTGTTCAGCGACATGGGCGGCATCGACATCGAGGAGGTCGCCGAGAGCCATCCCGACCACGTCGGGCGCGGGCACTTCTCGAACGTCCTGCCGCTCAGCGACTACCAGGCCAAGGAGGTCATCGCCTCGGTCGGGGTCACCGGGCGCCAGCTCAACCGGCTCGTGCCGATCCTCACCGCGCTGGCGCGCCTGTTCGTCGAGCGCGACATGACGCTGGCCGAGATCAACCCGCTCGGCGAGCTGCAGGACGGCTCGTTCGTCGCGCTCGACGCTCACATGGAGATGGAGAACGAGGCGCGCCCGCGCCAGCGCGCGCTGCTCGCCGACCTCGGTGTCGGCGACGACGAGACGCGCCAGGCGCGCGAGGCGACCGAGTTCGAGCTCGCCGGCGAGGCGGTCGACTCGATGGACCACCGCGGCGTGGCCGGCAACGTCACCGAGTTCGACGGCGACCTCGGCCTCGTCATCGGCGCCGGCGGCGGCTCGCTGACGCTGTTCGACGCCGTCCGCGCGCACGGCGGCAAGCCGGCCAACTACTGCGAGATCGGCGGCAACCCGAGCGTGCGCAAGGCGTGCGGGCTGGCCAAGCTCGTGCTGCAGAAGCCCGGCGTCGAGAAGATCGCGGTGATGATGTCGATCGTCTCCAACACGCGGGTGGACATCGTCGCCCGCGGCGTCGTCAAGGCGTGCCTGGAGCTCGGCTACGACCCGGCCGAGAAGATCTCGATCTTCCGGATCCCCGGCGCCTGGGAGGAGGAGGGCTTCAAGATCCTCGAGCGCTACGGCGTGCGCTACGCCGACCGCTCAACCTCGCTCAACGAGGCTGCGAGGCTCGCGGTCCAGGGGGCGGCATGAGCATCCTCATCGACGAGACCACCACCTTCATCGTCCAGGGCATCACCGGGCGCGAGGCGGTCAACCTCACCCGCGAGTGCCTGGACTACGGCAAGGGCGCGAAGGTCGTCGGCGGCGTCACGCCCGGCCGCAAGGGCCGCGACGTCCACGGCGTGCCGGTCTTCGACACCGTCGACCAGGCCGTCGCCTACCACGGGCGCCCGATCGACGGCTCCGTCGTCACCGTCCCGCCGGCGTTCACCAAGGACGCGGTCTTCGAGGCGGTCGAGAACGGCGTCAAGCTCGTCGTCATCGTGACCGAGCGCATCCCGCGCCGCGACGTCGCCGAGATGGTCGAGCTCGCCGCGCTACGCGGCGCGCGCATCATCGGCCCCAACTGCCTCGGGATCATCGTCCCCGACGTCGTCAAGATGGGCGGCATCGGCGGCCCCGCCAAGGACGCCGCGAAGGCCTACACGCGGGGCCCGATCGGGGTGATCTCGCGCTCGGGCGGCATGACGACCGAGATGTCCTCGACGCTCAGCGCCGCCGGCCTCGGCCAGTCGACCGCGGTCTCGATCGGCGGCGACGCGATCATCGGCTCGAGCTACGCCGAGCTGATGCCGCTCTTCGAGGCCGACGAGCACACCGAGGGCATCGTCATCTACACCGAGCCCGGCGGGCGCATGGAGGCCGAGCTCGCGCGCTGGGTGACCGAGAACGACTCGCGCCTGCCGATCGTCGCCTTCATGGCCGGCCGCTTCATGGACGAGATGCCGGGCATGAGCTTCGGCCACGCCGGCACGATCGTCGAGGGCAAGGAGGACACGGCGAGCGAGAAGATCGCGCGCCTGGCCGACGCCGGGATCGTCGTGGCCGAGCGCATCGAGGACATCCCCGGTCTGATGCGGAGCAAGCTGGCCGAGAGGAGCGCAGCGTGAGAGCCGACGCGATCTTCATCGGCGTCGAGGTCGACGACGCGGCGGCCCAGGACGCCAAGCTTGCCGCCAAGCTCGCCGAGGTCTGCCCCGTCGACATCTACGCCGAGCGGAGCGGCCACCTCGTCCTCGTCGAGGAGAACCTCGACGAGTGCGTGCTGTGCGGCCTGTGCCTGGACGCCGCCCCGCCAGGCGCCGTGCACGTGCTCAAGCTCTACGACGAGGGCGCCGAGCTGCAGCGGGCCTAAGCTCCCGGAGTGCCCGAGCTCCCCGACGTCGAGTCCGCCCGGCGGCACATCGAGGCGCACGGGCTGCACCGCCGCATCGCCGCCGTCGACGACGGCGACACCTACGTCTCGCGCCCGCACGCGCCCGGCGAGATCGCCGACGCGCTCGTCGGGCGCGAGCTGACCGCCGTGCACCGGCGCGGCAAGTCCATGTGGATCGAGACCTCCGGCGACGGCCCGGCCCTCGGGCTGCACCTCGGCATGGCGGGCCGCATCGCCATCGACGAGGAGCCCGCCGAGCGCAACTGGGACCGCTTCGTCCTGCGCTTCGAGGACGGCGGCACGCTGGCGCTGCGCGACAAGCGCCGCCTGGGCCGCGCGCGCCTGGAGCCCGACATCGCCGCCCTCGGGCCCGATGCCGCCGACGTCGATCGCGACACCTTCCGCGAGCTGCTGCGCCGCAGCCGGGCGCCGATCAAGGCGCGCCTCATGGACCAGGCCGTCATGGCCGGGATCGGGAACCTGATGGCCGACGAGATCCTCTGGCGCACGCTCGTCGACCCGCGGCGCCCCGCCGCCGACCTCGACGACGCGGAGGTCGACCGCCTGTGGCGCGACATGCGCACGATCATCCGCATGTCCGTGCGCAGGGGCCACGCCGGGGTGACCGAGGTCATCCCCGAGCGCCGGCGGGGCGGGCACTGCCCGCGCTGCGGAACCGCGATGGAGCGCGGCGTGGTCGGCGGACGCACCACGTACTGGTGTCCGCGCGAGCAGAGGTGAGCGCATCGAAGCGCCGGCGGCTGGGTATCCGTTCGCCCGACGCAGGGAGGAGGAGAGCCCGTGCAGGGACGCCACCAGCCGTCAGTGCCGTCGCGGGGACGGATGCCGTTCGCCAGCCTGGCCGAGCGCGATCTCGCGAGCCGCGTGGCCGGTGTGCTGTGGTTGAGCGCCGCGGCGACGACGCTCCTCGGGCTCGCGCTGCCCGGCTCGGACGTGCACCCGTTGTGGGTCGTCTGGCTCGTCGCCGGGTTCGGCGTGGCCTGGGGAACGCTGCTGCTGGTCGCGCCACCCTGGCCGCACACGCCGATGGCGGCCGTCCACGTCTCGACGATCCTCGGCCTGTGCGCCGGGGTCGCGCTCGTGCCCGCCACCGGCGGCGCGGACTCCCCCACCCTCAACTACCTGTGGTTCGTCGTCGTCTACGTGGCGCTGTTCTGCACGCCGCGCCAGGCCATCGCCTACTGGCTGGGCTGCGCGGTCGTCCACGCGCTGCCGCTGCTCTACGACGCGAACGCGACGGACGGCAACCTCGCCCGCGAGCTGATCGTGGTGGTCCCGACCTACTTCCTCGTCGGCGGTGTCGTCCTCGGCGGGCGGACACGCCAGCGGCGCCTGACCGAGGAGCACGCGTCGCTGCGCCGGGTCGCGACCGCCGTCGCCGCCGGGTCGCCCCCGGCCGGGATCTTCGCGCTGGTCTCGTCGGAGGCCGGCCGGCTGCTCGACGCCGACACCGCCGCGATCGTCCGCTTCCGCGACGACGACCGCTACGACCTGCTCGGGCGCTGGTCGCGCGACGGGCGCACCGAGGTCGACGTCGCGCTGGTCGGCGACCTGCCGCCCGGCGGCGTGCTCGAGCGCCTGCGCGCCGGCGCCGCGGTCACGCGCCAGGAGGTCGACGAGCCGCCGCGGCGCGTGCGCCTGGCGGCGCCGGTGCACACGGGCGCGACCCTGTGGGGCGCGCTCGTGGTCGGCGCGAACGCGGCCGACCGCTTCGCGCCCGGCGCCGAGGAGCACCTGCTCGACTACGCCGACCTCATCGCCACCGCGGTCGCCAACGCCGAGGACCGCGCGCGGCTGCACAGCGAGGCGGCCACCGATGCCGTCACGGGGCTGCCCAACAGCCGCGCCTTCCGGTGGCGGCTGACCAGCGAGGTGGCACGCGCCCAGCGCCACGGCCGCCCGCTGACCGTCGCGCTGATCGATGTCGACGGCTTTCGCGACCTCAGCGATCGCGCCGGCGTGCAGGTCGCCGACGAGGTCCTCGCCGAGATCGCCGCGCTGCTGCGCGACGCGGTCGGCGAGGAGAACGTGCTGGCCCGCATGGGCGGCGACGAGTTCGCCGTCGTCTTCGTCGAGAGCGATCGCCACCAGGCGCTACTCGTCGCCGATCGCGCGCGGCGCGCCGTCGCCGAGGCGTCCCTGCTGCGGCAGCGCGCGACGATCTCGATCGGCCTCTGCGACCTCGAGGCGGCCAGCAGCGCCGAGGAGGCCCTGCGGCGCGCGGACGCGGCCCTGTACTGGGCCAAGCAGCACGGGCGCAACATCTCCTGGCTCTACGACCCCGCGATCGTGCGCGAGCTCGACGAGCGCCAGCGCACGCGCGAGCTCGACCGCAGCCAGGCGCTCCTGGGCCTGCGCGCGCTGGCCCGCGCGATCGACGCCAAGGACCCCGACACGCAGGACCACGGCGAGCACGTCGCGGCGCTCAGCGCGCGGCTGGCCGCCGCGCGCGACTGGCCGCCAGCCCGCGTGGCACTGCTGCGCGACGCCGCGCTGCTGCACGACGTCGGCAAGATCGGCGTGCCCGACGCGATCCTGCTCAAGGACGGGCCGCTGGAGGAGGACGAGTTCGCGATCATCCGCGAGCACCCGGTGCTCGGCGCGCGGATCGTCGCCGACGTGCTCAGCGACGAGCAGATCGCGTGGATCGCGGCGCACCACGAGCGCCCCGACGGCCGCGGCTACCCCGCCGAGCTGCGCGGAGCCGGGCTGCCCGAGGGCGCCGCGCTGCTCGCGGTCGCCGACGCGTGGGACGAGATGGTCTCGGGCCGCTCCTACAGCCCACCGATGAGCATCGACGCGGCACTGGCCGAGATGCGCGCCGGATCGGGCACCCAGTTCGCGCCGGCCGCGGTCGAGGCGCTCGAGACGCTGGCGCAGCGCGGCGAGCTCATGCCCGTGGCGGCGCGGCTGCACCAGCCGACGGCGTAGCCAGCGGGCCGTAGGCGTCCGGCCGGCGCGTCGTCAGGAAGGGGAACAGCGCCAGCCAGTCGCGACGCTGGTCGAGGTCGAGGTCTGCGACGAGGACGGCGGGCTCGTCGCGCGGTGCCTGGACGAGCTTTCGCCCGTACGGATCGGAGATGAACGACGATCCGTAGAAGGTCAGCGGCGGCTCCTCGCCGATCCGGTTGACCGCCACCATGAAGGTCCCGTTGGCGATCCCGTTGGCGATGATGACACGCTCCCACAGCGGCTCGGTGTCGAAGCCGGGGTGGTCGGGCTCCGAGCCGATCGCAGTCGGGTAGACGAGGATCTCGGCGCCGGCCAGCGAGTACGCGCGCGCGAGCTCGGGGAACCACTGGTCCCAGCACGTCGGGAAGCCGAACTGCGCGTCGCCGAGCGCGACGACCGGGAAGGCGTCGTCGCCAGGCGGCCCGGGCCGGAAGTACTTGTCCTCGTAGTAGCCGGCGCTGATCGGGATGTGCATCTTGCGCGTGCGCGCGGCCAGCGAGCCGTCGGGCGCCATCACGATCGCGGTGTTGAAGCCCAGCCCATCGTCGCCGTCGGCGCGCTCGTACAGCGAGGCGTGCACATGGATGCCGTGCTCGCGCGCGAGCTGCGCGGCGAACGCGCACGTCGGCCCGTCGGGCACCGGCTCGGGCCGGGCGCCGGCCGCCTGCGGCCCGTCGGCGGTGATCGCGAAGTAGGGCGACAGCGTGAGCTCTTGCAGGCACACGAGCGTGGCGCCCTGCTCGGCCGCCAGCGCCACGCCCGCGGCCAGCGCGGCGCGATGCTCGTCGCCGTCGGGGTGCCAGCGGTGCTGGACGGCGCCCACGCGAAGCGGCGCGCGCGTCGGCTCCTGCACGCGCGCGAACGAGGGCGGCGGCTCGCCCAGGGCGGTGATCAGCTTCAGGTCGCTCACGAGCCGCAGTGTAGGCAGCGCCAGGACCCGATCATGGGTCCACACATCCCGTCGACACGTTTAGCCTGTCGGTGGTTGCGCCAGACTCTTGGATCGCTGGCGCGTTGCTGATTCGTGGAGCACTGCGGTGGAGCGAACATCGTCGATCGGGTGGGTGGCGCAACTGCAGCTGCGCCGTGGCCTGCCCGTGCGCTCGCAGGCGGTCCGCAACGATGCCGCGGCGTTCGCGGCGCTGTACGAGCGCCATCATCAGGCGCTGTATCGCTATTGCCGGTCGATCCTGCGCGACGAGGAGGATGCTCGGGACGCGCTGCAGAGCACGATGGCGAAGGCCCTGGCGGCGCTGCGCGACGAGCAGCGGGACTTCGAGGTGCGCCCGTGGCTGTTCCGGATCGCCCACAACGAGGCGATCTCGCGGTTGCGTCGGCGCCGGGAGATCGCGGACACCGACACGGTGGCGGAGGCGAGCAGCGACTCGCTGGCGCAGACCGTCGAGGACCGCGAGCGGCTGGCGCACCTGCGCGCGGACCTGCAGGACCTGCCCGAGCGTCAGCGCGCCGCGCTCGTCCTGCGCGAGCTCAGCGGGCTCTCGCACGAGGAGATCGCCGCCGTGCTCGACAGCTCGGCGCGGGCCGTGAAGCAGACCATCTTCGAGGCGCGCGTGGCGGTGCAGGAGTGCGCCGAGGGTAGGGCGATGGTGTGCGCCGACGTGCAACGGGCGCTGTCTGACGGCGACGGCCGCGTCCTGCGGGGCCGCAGGATGCGGGCGCACGTGCGCTCGTGTCGTTCCTGCCGGCAGTTCAAGGCGGCCCTCGCCCAGCGTCCGGCCGACCTGGCCGTCCTGGCGCCGGCCCTGCCCGCGGCGGCCGGCGCGGCGATGCTCGGGCAGCTGCTCGGGGCCGCGAAGGCGGGGCTCACCTCGGGCGCCGGGACCGCGACGGGCGTGGGCGGCGGTCTCGCTGGGACGGTCGCGACCAAGGCGGCGATCGTCGTCGCCGCGACGGCGACGCTCGCGGGCACCACGACGGCCGTTCGAAGTCTGGTCGAGCCCTCCCGCCACGCGTCGCCGGCGGCCGCGCCCGCGACGCATCCGCGAACGGTGCCGGCGAGCGCCGTGCCGGCGAGCGGCGGCACCGGTGCGTCGACGACGCACCGGCCCGCGCCCACGCGGGCGCGCCAGACGGCCGCGGGGCACGAGGCGAGCAAGGGCGCGTCGGCACCGCACGCCGCCGCCGCGGGCAAGGCGAAGGGCAAGCGCGCACACCGCGTCCCGCCCGGCCAGTCGAAGACGGCTGCGAGCGCTCGCCCCGGGAAGAGCCAGGCGGCGCACGCGCGACCGAAGCCCGCCAAGCCCACGAAGGCCGCGACGCCCACCAAGGCGGCGAAGCCCCCGAAGGCGGCCAAGCCCGTCAAGCCGGCCAGGACCCAGCCCCCGCACCCCGTCCAGCCGTCCACAGCGGGAGAGCCCAGTGGAGCGTCGCCTCCGGCCGCGTCGAGCCACGGCGCCGCCGCAATCCCCGGCGCGGTGGCCGCCCCACAGGCCGCGGGCGGCGCCGACCTCGCCGCGGCGGCGGGCAAGCAGCACGCCAGCGCGAAGTAGTCCCTGACCCTCCGGTCTCCGGAGCGTTGTCTGCCCAATGCAACGACCCCGGACAAGGACGACCACCATGCGCATCGCATCGCTCATCGCGACCACGGCTGCGACCGCGGCCCTGCTCGTCGTGCCGGGCCTGGCCGCCGGCGATCCGCCCGTGGGCAGCCCGAGCGGCGATCACTCCGCTGCCGGCGAGCATCCCACCGCCACCACCCCCCCGGCACAGGAGACGCCGAGCACCCCCGGCCCGAGCGCCAGCGCGAGTGACAAGGCCAAGGCCTACGGCAAGCTCTGCCAGCGCGAGAGCAAGAAGCACATCGCCGGCCAGAAGGGCACCCCCTTCAGCCAGTGCGTGACCGCCATGGCCAAGCTCGCCACCGGCGAGACCGACAGCCCCACGAAGGCGTGCAGGCCCCTGAGCAAGAAGCACGTCGCTGGCCAGCAGGGCACCCCCTACAGCCAGTGCGTCAAGGCCGCAGCCAAGCTCGCGGCCGACGACCAGAGCTGAACCGCAACGCCCCCAGACGGCCGACGGCGCCTCCCTACGGGCGCCGTCGGCCGTCAATTCCACGTTCAGGCCTGCGCATGTTCGGGAACTTCTGGCGACCAACGATGACCCGTTGCCCCCACACCGGCCTCTCCAAGCCCGAGTGCTCGTGCCCGACCTGCCTGCGTGAGCTCGTCGCCACCCACGCGCCGCGGCCGCCGGGCAAGCCAAGCTAGCCCGGCACGCCGAGCTCGGCCTTCTTGGCCTCGACGTCGATGCCGTGCAGGCGCGCGAGGTTCTCGCCGAGGATCTTGCGCTTGGCCTGCTCGGTGAGCTGCGGGTAGCCGCGCTCCTCGACGATGTCCCGCGGCAGCTCGAAGTTCCAGAACGCCTCGAGCGCCCACTGCGGGTGCCAGATCGGCGACTCGCCCCCGTAGATGATCTTGTCCTCCCCGCACCACCACATCATCTTCCCGAGCGTCTCGGCGAAGACCCGCGGCTGGCGGGCGATGAAGTTCACCGTCGCCGCGATCGAGGCGTACAGGTTCGGGTAGCGCACGATCTGCCAGAGGACCTCGTCGAGCCACGGCAGGCCGACGTGGAAGATGACGAAGTTGATGTCGGGGAAGTTGGCCGCCGCGCCGTCCATGTCGAACGTGCGCGTATGCTCGATCGGCTGCGGGCCGAGCGGCACGCCCTTGTGCACGCCGATGAGGTTGACGCCGAGCTCCTGGGCGCGCTCGAAGACCGGATAGGCCACGCGCGGGTCGTCCATGCGCCACGGGAACGGCTGCCCGTAGTCGTAGCGCACGTTGTAGAACTTGAACGCCTTCGCGCCGTGGTCCTCGACCTGGCGCGTCATGAGGTCCAGCGCCTTCTTGCCCTCCAGCGGGTTGACCGAGCCCCAGAAGACGGCGCGGTCGGGGTGCTTGGCGGCCATCTCGGCGCACTTCTCCCACGGCGACAGCCCGTCGTAGAACAGGTCGGTCAGCGGCAGCGGCTGCGCGACGATCATGTCGGTGTCCGAGCCCTCGATGACCATCTCGTAGATCTCGTCGACGCTCCACTCCCGCATGTACTCCTCGCGCGAGAGGATCTTCTCGCCGTCCTTGGTCAGCAGCTGGTGGAAGGCGTAGAGGTGCTCGTCGAAGAGCTGGCCGGGCGGGCCGATCGCGTTGGCCGGATCGAAGTTGAAGATGTGGCAGACGCAGTCGAAGACGAACGCGTCGACCTTGCGCTCGCGGGCGGTCTGGTCGGACGGGGCGGTCTCGGTGGCCATGGTCAGGCTCCTCTCTCGGCGGCCAGCCGCCGCCGGCGGTAGGGCTCGAGCTGGTCGAGCGGCATGCTCAGCGCGTCCCGCGCCTGCGGCGACAGGCGCTCGGGCGTCCACACCGGATCCCAGACGACGCGTACGTCGACGCTCTCGACGCCGTCGAGCGCGCGCAGGCGGTCGGGGATCGCGGAGGACATCGTCGCCACGAACGGGCACCAGCCCGTGGTGAGCACGAGGTCGACGTCGACGTGGCCGCCAGCGACGCGGACGTCTTCGACGACGCCCATGTCGACGATGCTGATGCCGCGGTCGGCGCAGCACGGGTCGTGGACCTCGCGCAGCGCATCGATGAGGGTGTCGCGGTCGGGAGTCATGGGATCGGGGTCACGATGCGGAATCCGGTGGTCCGGGTTGCTCGGTGTGGGTCGGCGGTCAGCGCGCGGGCGGCGCGCACGCCCCACGCGTGGTCGAGGTACGAGCCGCCGCGGACCGCGCGCCAGGCGCCGTCCTCGGTGCGATCGGACACCCACTCCCACACGTTGCCCGCCAGCTGCTCGGCGCCGCACGGGCTCGCGCCCGCGGGGTGCGCGGTGACCGGCGCGGTCCATCCCCAGCCCGACTCCACGCACGCGCAGCACTCGGGGTCGAAGGTCGGTCCCCAGGGCCACGGGCGCGCGTCGGGGCCGCGCGCGGCCGCCTCCCACTCGTCGCCGCTCGGCAGGCGCCCGCCGGCCCATGTGCAGTACGCGGCCGCGTCGTCGTGCGTGACGTCGGTGGCAGGATGATCGGCGAGCAGCGGATCGGCGAGCTTGTGCTCGAGCGCGGCCGCCACGGCGCGCCCGCTGTCCGCGACGAAGCGCGCCATCTCGGCGTTGACGACGGGGAAGCGGCCGATGCGTACCGCGCGCAGCTCGACGTGCCGCTCGGCACCGGCATCGCCGAGCCGGTACGTGCCCGCCGGCAGCTCGACGTGCTCGCCCACCGCCGCCGAACCTAACCGCGCGGCGGCGCCCGCCGCAACCCTTATCAGGCGGCGTCGTCGAGGGCGATCGCCAGGAGCAGATCGACCAGGTCGGCGATGTGGCGCGGGTTGCGGCCCGTGCGTTCCTCGATGCGGCGCAGGCGGTACTGCAGCGTATTCGGGTGCACCTGCAGGCGCTCGGCGGCCAGGCGGACGTTGAGGTCGGCCGCGGCGAGCGCCGTGATCGTCGCGGTGAGGATGCGCCCGCGCTCGCGGTCCTCGTCGAGGAACGCGCGCACGCGCGGGTTGACGAGGCGCCTGGCGGTGCCGTCGGCCTGCAGCGCCAGGTAGTCGAACGGCGACAGCCGCGCGAGCGCCGCCACTCCCCCGTCCGCGCCCACGCCGGCGAGCGCCACGTGCGCCTCCTGGTAGGCCCGGGGCAGGTCGCGGACACCGGCGGCGACCGTGCTCACGCCCATGGCCAGGACGATGCCCTCGCGCCGCAGTCGCTCCTGCAGAACGTCGACGCGATCGCACATCCGGCACGGATCGGCGTCGGCCCCGAGCACGAGCACGGCGACGATCTCCGTCTGGCGGACGACGACGAGCGTCTTGGCGTCGTGCAGGCCGGCGCACGCGATCGCCGCGCTGCCGACATGCGGCGCGTCGCCGTCGGCGCACGGATCGAGCGCGACCGCGGCGGCGACGAGCATGCGCGCGTCGGCGCCGATGCCGTGGGCCTGCGCGGCGGCCACCAGCGGCCCGCGCGCCGGCATCTCGCCCGCCAGGAGGTGCTCGAGCAGGTCACGGCGCTCGCGGTCGGCGTCGGCGACCATGTACTGCTGGTACTCGACGTAGGCTCGCGCGGCATGGGTACTGGCGAAGTCGCAATAGCGCATGAGCGGGCCGGCGAGCGTGAGCGCGGCCTCGTGGCCGAACGGGCTCTCCCCCGCGCAGTCGACGACCGCCTCCCAGAACGCCTGCTGGCCGACGCGGAACGCGTTGAGGTAGTCCTCGAGCGCGTAGCCGGCGCGCGCGCGGCGCGTGGCGGCCGCGCGCACGAACCCGATGTCCTCGAGGGTCACCATGCGCTCCTCGAGCAGCGCGTCGAGCTTGACGCGGAAGTGTGCGCCGACCTGCGCGCGCAGGTCGTCCAGGAAGCGGTCGCCCGCCGCGCGGTAGGCGGGGATCTCCTCGCGCAGCGCGACGACCGCGCGCTCGACGAGATCATCGAGCCCGTCGAGCAGCGTGACGATGATCCGCCGGCGTTCGGCGCGTACCTCGTCCTCGACCGCGACGTGCTCGACGACTGCAGCGAACATCTGCACTCCCTCCTCCTTGCAACAGCATGCAACATGTTGCCCGGATGTTGCAACGGGCAACCGCGCAGGACGCCCTGCTGCTCGCGCGCCGCCGCTTCCAGGCCGCCGAGCGGATCGACATGGGCGCGATCGCCGAGGCGCTCGGGGTCAACCGCGTCACGCTCTACCGCTGGGTCGGATCGCGCGACCGGCTCCTCGTCGAGGTGCTGTGGTCGCTGGCGCAGGCGACGCTCGCGCGCCGCAGCGCCGAGGTGCGCGCGACCGGCGCCGAGCGCATCGTCGCCGTCGTCACGCGCTTCATCGACGACTGCCTGACCAATGCGGGCATGAAGCGGCTGCTCAGCGAAGAGGGCGAGCGCACGATGCGCCTGCTGACGCGCCGCGACACGGGCTTCCAGCCCCGGCTGATCGACGCGATCCAGCGGATGCTCGCCGAGGAGACCGCCGCCGGGCGCCTGGACCTGCCCGTCGACCTGCACGACGTCGCCTACGTGGTCGTGCGGCTCATCGAGTCCTACGTCTACCTCGACCTCATCACCGGCGAGGAGCCCGACGCCAAGCGCGCCGAGCCGGTCCTGCGGCTCCTGCTGCGCTGACGCGCCCGCTTGTGGAAGTCCCACAACGGGGTCGCACCAAGTTTGGGCGACGTCCACGATGAGCGACGCCCGTCCGATCCATAGCGTGGCCGCATGCCGCTGGGCGTCGAGGTCCCGGCCAAGGGGTACGTACCTACCGTGGCCGCCCACAGCGCCGAGGAGGACGGGCTGCGCATCGACGCGGTCACGGTCCGGTTCGGCGGTCTGACGGCCCTCGACGACGTCTCGCTGGAGGTCTCGCCCGGCGAGGTCGTCGGCGTGATCGGCCCCAACGGTGCCGGCAAGACGACGCTCTTCAACGTCGTCTGCGGCTTCGTGCGCGCCGACAAGGGCGAGGTCGCCTGGCGCGGCCGGCCGCTGCGCGCCGTGCGCCCGCACCAGCTCGCCGGCCTGGGCATCGCGCGAACCCTGCAAGGGGTCGGGCTGTTCGCCGGGCTGACGGTCGTCGAGAACGTCATGGCGGGCGCCGAGCGCACGCGGCGCGCGGGGCTCGTGTCGGCGCTGTTCGGGCTGCCGCGCTCGGACCGCGACGAGCGCGCCCTGCGCGCGGCGGCGCTCGAGGCGCTCGATGCGCTGGGCGTCGCCCACGTCGCCGAGCGCCTGCCCGGCACGCTGCCCTACCCGGTCCAGAAGCGCGTCGCGCTGGCGCGCGCGCTCGTGGGGCGTCCCCAGCTCATCCTCCTCGACGAGCCCGCCGGCGGCCTCGGCGGCGACGACATGCAGGAGCTGGGCGAGCGCATCCGCGCCCTGAAGGGCGAGATGGCCGTGCTGCTCGTCGAGCACCGCGTGGACCTCGTCATGGCGGTGTGCGATCGCGTCGTCGTGCTGGACTTCGGCAAGCGCATCGCACACGGCACCCCCGCGGAGGTGCGCTCCGACGAGCGCGTGCTCGAGGCCTACCTCGGAGTCGAGGTCGATGCTGCAGGTTGAGGAGCTCGAGACGGCCTACGGCCCCGTCCGCGCGCTCGACGGCGTCTCGTTCGAGGTGGCGCAGGGCAGCATCACCGCGGTCCTGGGCGCAAACGGCGCCGGCAAGACCTCGCTGCTGCGCACGCTCTCGGGGCTCGTGCGCGCCCGCGCCGGGCGCATCCGCCTCGACGAGCGCAACATCGGGCAGCTCCCGGTCGAGAGCATCGTCCGCCTCGGGATGGCGCACGTGCCCGAGGGCCGCGGCGTCATCGCCGAGCTGAGCGTCGAGGAGAACCTGCGCCTCGGGGGCCTGTGGCGCGGCGGCGGCGGTCGCGACGGCCTGCGCGACGTCTACGAGCTGTTCCCGAGGCTCGGCGAGCGCCGCCGGCATCCCGCCAGCACGCTCTCGGGCGGCGAGCGCCAGATGCTCGTCATCGGCCGCGCGCTGATGTCGCGCCCGCGGCTGCTGCTGCTCGACGAGCCGTCGCTCGGCCTGGCCCCGATCGTCGCGGCGAGGATCATGCGGCTGCTGCTCGAGCTGCGCGACCGCACCGGGCTGACCGTGCTGCTCGTCGAGCAGAACGCGAAGGCCGCCCTGTCGGTCGCCGACCGCGGCATCGTGCTCAGCCTCGGCCGGATCGTCGCCGACGAGGACCCGGCCAAGCTCGCCGCCGACGATGCGCTGCGCCGCGCCTACCTCGGCTTCTAGCGATGGAGCGCTTCGTCGACCTCACCCTCAACGGCATCGCCAACGGCGCCATCTACGCGGCCGTCGCACTGTCGCTCGTGCTCATCTGGCGCGCCACGCGGATCCTCAACTTCGCCCAGGCCGGGATGCTGATGTTCACCACCTTCATCGCGTGGGCGGCGATCGACCACGGCGCGTCCTACTGGTTGGGCTTCGCGATCGCGCTGCTGTCCGGGCTCGTGCTCGGCGCCGTCATCGAGCGCGTGATCATCCGCCCGGTCGAGGGCGCGCCGCCGCTGAACGCGATCATCGTGACCCTCGGCGTGCTCGTGCTGCTCCAGGCGGTCGCGGGGATGATCTGGGGCGGGAACCCGCGCTCCTTCCCGCCGGCGTTCTCGATCAAGGGCTACGAAGTGAACGGGCGCGCGGTGCTCTTCTCGCCGTTCGACCTGTTCACCGTCATCGTCGTCGGCGCGCTGATGGCGGGCGTCATCCTGCTCTTCACGCGCACGAGCCTGGGCCTGCGGATGCGCGCTGCCGCGTTCGCGCCCGAGGTCGCGCGGCTCGTCGGCGTTCGCGTGGGCCAGATCTTCACCGTCGGCTGGGCGCTCGCCTCGGTGGCCGGCTCGCTGGCCGGCGTGCTCGTCGCGCCCGCGGTGTTCGTCGCCCCCAACACCTTCGACGCCGTGCTCGTGTTCGGCTTCACCGCGGCGGTGATCGGCGGGCTCGAGAGCCCCGTGGGCGCGCTCGTCGGCGGGATCCTGCTCGGCCTCGCGCTCAGCTACGTCTCGGGCTACGGCGGTGCGGAGCTCGTGACGCTCGGGGCGCTCGTGATCCTCATCGCCGTGCTCATGGTCCGCCCGAGCGGCCTGTTCACGCGCGCCCAGGCCAGGCGGGTGTAGCGATGGCCGCCGTCCGTCTGGACCAAACGCTATTGCGCCACCTGGCCGTGGCGCTCGTCGCGGGCCTCGCGCTCTACCTGCTCACGGAGTCGCTGAGCCCGTACAACAACCTGCAGCTGGCGACGATGGCCTACTACTTCGTGGCCGTCGCCGGCCTGAGCGTGCTGACCGGCCAGAACGGCCAGATCTCGCTCGGCCACGGGGCGCTCATGGCGGTCGGCGCCTACGCGACGGTCAAGATCCAGGAGGCCGTGTCGTGGCCGCTGGCCGTCGTGCTGCTGGCCGCGTCGCTCGTCGCCGCGGCAGCGGGGGCGCTGGCCGGCGCCGCCGCGGCGCGCCTGCGCGGCCCGTACCTCGCGGGCGCGACGCTCGCGCTGGCGGTCGGGCTGCCGTCTCTGGCGACCAAGTTCTCGCACTTCCTGGGCGGGACCAACGGGCTCACGGTCACGCCCCCGATCCCGCCGCCGTCGCTCGGCGCGACCTTCCCGCTCGAGCGCTGGCAGGCGTGGATCGCATGCCTGGCCGCGCTCGTCGCCTACGTGCTGCTGGCCAACCTCGTGCGCAGCGGCTACGGGCGCGCCTTCCGCGCCGTGCGCGACGACGAGATCGCCGCCCAGCTCGCGGGCTTCCACGTCGCGCGCACGCAGATCACCGCCTTCGTCGTCAGCGCGGCGTGCGCCGGGCTGGCCGGCGGGCTGCTCGTCGTCGTCACGTCGCTCGTGGCGCCGGGCGCCTTCCCGCTCAGCCTGTCGGTCGCGCTGCTGACGGGCGTCATCCTCGGCGGCTCGGGCAGCCTCGTCGGCGCGGTCTGGGGCGCCGCGGCGCTCGTGCTCGTGCCCACCTGGGCCGACGACGCCAGCAAGGCGCTGTCACTTTCGGCCAACGTCCAGGCCAACCTGGCGCTGGCCATCTACGGGGTCGTGCTCATCGGCCTGATGCTCGCCGCTCCGGGCGGCGTCCAGGGCGCGGTACGTCGCGCCGGCCGCCTCGTGCACGGCCTCCGGGAACCACGATCTCGCGGCACCACGCCGCGAGAGGAGGAGGAGAGGTCATGAGGTCAACCACCACGCGGCTCGCCGCGGCGTGCGCCGCGACGCTCGCGCTGGGCGTCGCTGCGTGCGGCTCGGACGACAACTCCGGCGGCGGCGGCGCCAGCTCGACGAGCGGCAAGCCGACCGCGTCGGCGCCGGGGATCACCGCGACGCAGGTCACCGTCGGCGGCCACTTCCCGCTGACCGGGCCGGCGGCGCCGGGCTACAGCGAGATCCCGCAGGCGATCGACGCCTACTTCAAGTACGTCAACGCCAACGGCGGCGTCCACGGCCGCAAGCTGAAGATGATCGCCCGCGACGACGGCTACAACCCGACCAACACCGTCAAGGTCACCAAGCAGCTCGTGCTGCAGGACAAGATCTTCGCCATGCTCGGCGGCCTCGGGACGCCGACGCACACCAAGGTCGTCGACTTCCTCAACGCCTCGCGCGTGCCCGACCTGTTCGTGTCCTCGGGCTGCCTGTGCTGGGACCAGCCCAAGGACCACCCGCAGACGTTCGGCTGGCAGCCCGACTACGTCGTCGAGGGCAAGATCCTCGGCCAGTGGATCGCCCAGAAGTACAAGGGCAAGAAGGTCGCCTACTTCGTGCAGAACGACGACTTCGGCTCCGACGGCGTCAAGGGCCTGGACAAGTACGTCCCCAAGGACCAGGTCGTGGCGCGTCAGACCTACGAGCCGGGCAACACCGACATCGGGCCGCAGATGGCCAAGATCAAGGCATCGGGCGCGCAGGTCGTCGCGATGTTCACGATCCCCGCCTACACCGCGCTCGTCGAGCTGGCCGGCCTGAAGCTCGACTACCACCCCCAGCTCGTCGTCAGCAGCGTCGGGGCCGACCCGACGACGCTGAAGGGGCTGCTCAAGGCGTTCTCGAAGGGCAAGGCGCCGAGCGCGCTCATCGACGGCATCCAGAGCGACGCGTACCTGCCGCCGACGGCCGACGCGTCCAACGACTGGATCGCGCTGTTCAAGAAGATCCACGGCCAGTACATCCCGAAGCTGCCCTTCGACGGCAACGTCGAGTACGGGATGGCGCTCGGCTACACGTTCGTCGAGGCGCTGCAGCGCGCCGGCGCCAACCCGACGCGCCAGAGCATCGTCGACACCATCCAGAGCCAGAAGCTGACCGGCCCGGGCCTCGTGCCGTTCCGCTACAGCAAGGACTCGCACGCGGGCTACACGGGCGCGCAGATGGCCGAGATCAAGGACGGCGAGACGCAGGTGATGGGCAAGCCGCTGGTCACCGACGACGGCGACGGCGCGATCACCGAGTTCGGCGGCGCCCCGACCGCGGCGCCGGCTAACGGGGTGCCCGCGAGCTGACCGGGACCTGCTGGGTGATGCAGTGCGGGCCGCCGCCGCCGTGGGCGACCACCTCGGCGGGGACGCCGACGACCTCGTGGCCGGGGTAGGCGGCGGCGAGGCGCTCCAGCGCCTCGGCGTCGCTTGCCACGCCCGCGACGGGCGCGATCAGCGCGCCGTTGCAGAGATAGAAATTCAGGTGGCTGACGGCGGTCTGCTCGCCGGCGATGTCCACCGACGGCAGGATCGGGAAGTCGACGACGTCCAGGCCCGCGGCGACCAGGCGCGCGCGGTTGTCGGCCATCCGCTCGTGGCTCGGCTCGCCCTCGGCAACGGTCTGCAGCAGCACCTCGCCGGGGCGCGTGAAGGCGCCGATGAGGTCGACGTGGCCGTCGGTGTCGCGGTCCTCGGCGAGGCCCTGCCCCAACCACACGACCGACGCGACGCCGAGGTAGTCGCGCAGCCCCTCCTCGATCTGCTCACGGTCGAGGTCCGGATTGCGGTTGGGGTTCAGCAGGCACTGCTCGGTGGTGATGAGCACGCCCTCGCCGTCGACGGCGACCGAGCCGCCCTCGAGCACGAACGGCGCGTCGTAGCGACGGTCGCCGAGCCGGTCGACGAGCTCGCCGCCCACGGCCTCGTCGCGGTCCCACGGGACGAACCTGCCGCCCCACGCGTTGAAGCCGAAGTGCACGCCGGCGCGCCGGCCGTTGCCGTCGACGACGAAGATCGGGCCGTTGTCGCGCAGCCACGAGTCGTCGATCGCCAGCTCGACGATCTCGACGGCGGCGGTCAGCGCGGCCCGCGCCTGCGCGGCGTCGCCGGCGCCGGCGCAGATCATGGTGAGCGGCTCGAACGCGGCGATCGCGTTGGCCACGCCCGCGTACTGCTCCTTGGCACGATCGAGCTGATCGCCCCACAGCTCCGGGCGGCACGGCCACGCCATCAGCGTGCGCTCGTGCGGCGCCCACTCGGCGGGCATGTGCAGCCCGTCGGCGGCGGGGGTGCTCAGTGCCGCGCCTTCCGCGTGCGATTGCGCTCCTCCTGGCGCTCGACGACGTTGACGATCAGCCGCATGTACTGCTCGACGCCCGTCGCCTTGGCGTGGCCGTGGATGAACGCCTCGCGCCAGTCGGCCACGCGCGCGCCGTGCTCGATCATCGCGTTGAAGAACTCGCGGCGCATCTCGAGGCGCACGCGCGCGTCGGCGGCGATGTCCTTGCGCACGTCGATCGCGGGCATCTCGAGGCGGAACTGCTGCGTGTCACCGCGGCCGTGGAGGTCGATCCCGACGACGAGCTGCAGCGGCTTGAGCGCAGGCACCTCGTCGAGGAACGTGCGCACGGCGCGGTCGATGAGCGTCTTGGCGTCCTCGGCCATGGAGGCGGACTGTAGCGGGGCCTCTCATCCGCTCGTCTGGAACGCGGTGCCGCGCGACGTGTCCTCCCAGCCGTCGAGGTCCGAGCGCAGGCGCTCGTGCTTGGCGCGGATCGCGTCGACCGCGTCGGCGCCGAGCGCCAGCCGCAGCGGCGGCGCCGGCGCGTCGAGCGCGGCGAGGATCGCCGCGGCGGCCTTGCGCGGGTCGCCGGGCTCCGCGCCGGCGATCTCGTCCATCCCCGCGCGCGTGCGCCCCACCGTGTCCGTGTAGGCATCGATCTCGCGCGAGCGGTGCAGGCGCGCGCCGCTGAACTCGGTGCGGAAGGCGCCCGGCTCGACGATCAGCGTGCGGATGCCCAGCGGCGCGACCTCGGCGTCCAGCGCCTCGGAGAGCCCTTCGAGCGCGAACTTCGCCGCGCAGTAGGCGCCGACGCCGGCGAAGGCGAGCTGGCCGCCCTGCGAGCTGATCTGGACGATCGCGCCGCTGCGCTGCGCGCGCATGTGCGGCAGCACGGCCTGCGTGAGCGCGACCGCGCCGAAGAACATGGTCTCCATCAGCGCCCGCAGGTCGTCGGGATCGATCTCCTCGACCGCCCCGATCGAGCCATAGCCGGCGTTGTTGACGAGCACGTCGATGCGCCCGAAGCGGTCGAGCGCGGCGCGCACGGCGGCCTCGACCTGGTCCTGGCGCGTGACGTCGAGCGCCAGGACGAGGACGTCGTCGCCGGCGAGGTCCGCCAGCGCCTCGGGCCGCCGCGCGGTCGCGACGACGCGGTCGCCCCGCTCCAGCGCGGCCTGCGCGATCGCGCGACCGAAGCCCGCCGAGCAGCCGGTGATGAGCCAAACCCTCTGGTGCGTGTTCATGCCTTGACGGTAGGTCGCAACGCGCGTGAGCGGAAACACCGATTGCCTCGGCCAGCCACAGTCTCAGCCTGTGACAGCATGCATCCATGACGCCGGAGCTGCGGCTGCTGCGCTCGTTCGTCGCGATCGCCGAGGAGGGCAGCCTCACGCGCGCCGCGGCCCGCCTGCACATCGCCCAGCAGTCGCTCTCCCAGCAGGTCCGCACGCTCGAAGGCCAGCTCGGCGCGACCCTGCTTCAGCGCACGTCGCGCGGCGTGCGGCTCACGCCGGTCGGCGCGGTCCTGCTGCGCGAGGCGCGCACCCTGCTCGCGCACGCCGAGCGCGCGACCGCCGCCGTGCAGCGGGCAGCCGCCGGCGAGGAGGGCGAGCTGCGCATCGGCTTCCTCAGCTCGGTGGCCAACTACCTCGTGCCGCCCGTCGTGCGCGCCTTCGGCGAGCGCCACCCGCGGGTCGCCCTGCACGCGCACGAGGTGCCGATCGCCCGGCTCGTGGCCGGCCTGCGCGAGGGCGGGCTCGACGCCGGCCTGACGCGCCAGCCGCAGGTCGACGACCTCGCCGTCGAGGTCGTCCTCACCGAGCAGGTTGCCGCCGTCCTCCCCGCCGACCACCCGCTCGCCGGGCGCGCCGAGCTCGAGCTGTCCGAGCTCGCCGATGAGCCGTGGGTGCTCACGCCGCGCAGCTCGTGGCCGCCGTGGCACCGCCTCTACGACGAGATCTTCGCCGGCGCCGGGTTCGCCCCACGCGTCGTGCAGCGCGGGACGAGCCCGCAGAACCTGCTCGCGCTCGTCGCCGCCGGCGTCGGCGTCACGCGCCTTCCGCTCTCGTCGCGCACGCTGCGCGACAGCGGCGTGGCGTTCGTCCCGCTCATGGGCGACGTGGCCGACGTCGTGATCGCCTGGCGCGCCGACCACGTCGCGCCGGGCTTCGAGCGCTTCGCGGCGGTCGTGCGCGAGGTCGCGCGCGAGCTCGATCCGGTCGCGGCCGGCTGACGGAGGTAGCGTTGGTCACAGCTCCGAGCGAGCTCCGAAGTAGGTGGATGCATGGGCCCCGAGCTGCGCAGCGACGAGGACCTCCTGACCGGCCGCGACGGCGCGTCCTTCGAGCTGTTCTACCTGCGCCACGCCGAGCGGATGCTCGCGTACTTCGCCCGGCGCACGGGCGATGCCGAGCTGGCCGCGGACCTCACCGCGGAGACCTTCGCCGCCGCGCTGGCGAGCCGCCGCCGCTATCGCAGGGAGGCGGGCGCCGCCGGCGCATGGCTGTTCGGGATCGCGTTCAAGAAGCTCGTCGACGCCCAGCGCCGTGGCTATGCCGAGCGCCGCGCGCGGCGGCGGCTTCGGATGCAGCGCATCGAGCTGACCGACGAGGACATCGCGCGCATCGAGAACCTCGCCGGCATCGAGGCCAGCAGCCTGATCGAGGTGCTCGTGACCGATCAGCGCGATGCGATCACGGCCCACGTCATCGAGGGGCGCGACTACGCCGAGATCGCGCACGACCTCGACGTCTCGGAGGCCGCGGTGCGCAAGCGCGTCAGCCGCGGGCTCGCCGCCCTGCGCGACCGGATCGGGAGCCGACCGTGAACGAGGACTTCATCGCCAGGCTGGGCCACGCGCTGCGCGAAGCGGCCGACCACGAGGAGCGGCGCAAGGTGCGGACCCGCGCGCTGCTGACCGCGCATGCGCGCCTGCCGCGGATCGCGGGAGGGGTCCCCGTCGCCGCGGTCCTTGCGCTCGGCGTCGTGCTGCTCGTGGGCGTCTACGCGCTGCTCGCGACGCGTCCCGAGCCGGCGCAGCCGCCCGGGCCCAAGGTCGTGGCCCGGCTCGAGCCCGGTGGCGTGCTCGACCAGGTCCAGGCCGGCTTCGGGTCGGCGTGGGCCTTCGACAGGATCGACGACAAGCTCCTGCGCCTGGATCCCGCGACGCGCCGCGTGATCGCGCGGATCGGGGTGCGCGCGGGAATCGCGATCAGCGTCGGCAGCGACGCAGTGTGGGTCACCGAGGGGGTCAACGACCTGGTGCGCATCGACCCGCGGACGAACCGCATCGCCGCCCGGATCCTGCTGGAACGCGGCGCGTTCTCGGGCGGTGTCCCGCTGCCAATCGGCGACGCGGTCTGGGTCGTGGGCGAGCAGCGCGCGCTGCGGATAGACGCGCGCACCAACCGCCTCACGAAGGCGATCACGGTGGCGCGCTCAGGGTACGCCGTCCGCGGCGGAGCCGTGCTCGACGGCGACCTGTGGCTCGCGTCGAGTGACCTGCGCCTGGTTCGCCTGGACGGGCGCACCGGTGCGGTCAAGGCGACTTTCCGGGTGCCCTTCGGCGGCGAGCTCGTGGCGTTCGCCGGCGGGCTCTACCTCGCCAACTCGACCGAGGCCGCCCGGCTGGATCCCGCAACCGGCCACACGATGTGGCGCGCGCGCTACGCCGATATCGGCGCCGCCGCCGAGGCGCGCGGCCTGATCTGGGTCGAGTCCCGCGACCGCAACGGCGATCGCGTCATCGCGATCGACCCCCGCAACGGGCGCACCGTGACGAGCGTCCACGTCGGCGAGTTCGGCGTGCTGTGGCTGGCGCGGATCGGCTCGGAGCTGTGGATGACCACCGCGGGCGGCCAACTGGTCATCTTGCGGCCCTAGCCGGTGGTGCCGAAGACGCGATCGCCCGCGTCGCCGAGGCCCGGGCGGATATAGGCGCGCTCGTCGAGCCCGCGGTCCAGCGCCGCGGTCCAGATGTGCACGTCGGGGTGGGCGTCGTGGACCGCCTTGACGCCCTCGGGCGCGGCGACGAGGCAGATCAGGCGCAGGCGCCGCGCGCCGTTGGCCTTCAAGCGGTCAAGCGCGGCGACGGCGCTGCCGCCGGTGGCGAGCATCGGGTCCAGCAGGAAGACGTGCGCCTCCCCCATTCCGGGCGGCATGCGCTCGAAGTAGCCGGTCGGCTCGAGCGTGTCCTCGTCGCGCTGCATGCCCAGGTGGCCGACGCGCGCGTCGGCCAGCAGCCGCAGGAACCCCTCGACCATCCCCAGTCCGGCGCGCAGCACCGGCACGATCGTGATCTGCGCCTCCAGCCGCCGCACGCTCGCGGGCTCGAGCGGCGTGTCGATCTCGCGCGGCACCGTCGGCAGGTCGCGCGTGGCCTCGATCGCGAGGATCGCGGAGGCCTCGTGCAGCGCCTGGCGGAACGCGCCGTGCGGGGTCGCGGCGTCGCGAAGGACGGCGAGGCGGTCCTCCAGAACGGGGTGCTCGACGACGGTCAGGCCCTCGGGCATGCGGGCGCGAGCCTACATATGCTGCCGCGCAATGGAGACCCGGCTGCTGATCGCGGGCGAGCAGGTGGCCGGTGACGGGCCGGCGCTCGACGTCGAGAACCCCTACACCCAGAGCACGCTGGCGACGGTCGCGCTGCCGTCGTCCGAGCAGGTCGACGCGGCGATCGGGGCGGCCCGCGCGGCCGCGCGCGGGTGGGCCGACACCCCGGCGGTCGAGCGCTGCGAGCTGCTGCACGAGGTCGCCACGCGGCTGCGGGCGCGCACCGACGAGCTGGCCGAGCTGATGACGCGCGAGGGCGGCAAGCCGCTGGTCGAGAACTCCGACGAGGTCGGCTGGACGGCGGCCGCGTTCGACTACTACGCCGAGATGGGGCGCAACTTCGCCGGCCGCGTGATCCCCACGATCGAGTCGACGCAGCTCGCGCTGGTGCTCAAGGAGCCGCTGGGCGTCGTCGCGGCGATCGTGCCGTGGAACTACCCGCTGCTGCTGCTCGCCTGGAAGCTCGCGCCCGCGCTCGCCGCCGGCAACACGGTCGTCTGCAAGCCGTCCGAGCTCACCCCGCTGTCGACGCTCGCGCTGGCGTCCTGCTTGCACCACCTCCCCGCCGGCGTCGTGAGCCTGCTCGCCGGGGCCGGCGACGTCGGCGAGGCGCTCGTGCGCGACGAGCGGGTCGACGGCGTGGCCTTCACGGGCTCGGTCGAGACCGGCAAGCGGATCGCCGTGCGGTGCGCCGAGCGCGTCGCGCGCATCAACCTCGAGATGGGCGGCAAGGACCCGTTCATCGTGTGCGCCGACGTGGCCGACGGGATCGGCGTCGCCGCCAAGGGCGGGGCGTGGGCGGCCTTCCTGAACGCCGGCCAGGTCTGCACCTCGGCCGAGCGCTTCTACGTGATGTCCGAGGTCTACGACGACTTCCTGCGCGAGTTCGTCGACTACACGGGCTCGCTGGTGCTCGGCGACCCGCTCGATCCGCGCACCGACGTCGGGCCGATGGCCTCGGCGCGCCAGCGCGCGAAGGTGGCCGCCCAGGTCGATGCGGCGGTCGCGGCGGGAGCGCAGCTCGTCACCGGCGGCGGCGACGGCGGACAGGCGTCGGGGCACTTCTTCGCGCCCGCGGTCGTCACCGGCGCGCCGGCCGAGACCGACCTGCTGCGCGAGGAGACCTTCGGCCCGGTCGCTCCGATCGTGCCCGTGTCGTCGCTCGACGAGGCGATCGAGCTGGCCAACTCGACCCGCTTCGGCCTCGGCGCCAACGTGTACACGCGCGACCTCGAGACCGTGGTGCGCTGCATGCGCGAGATCAAGGCGGGGACGGTGTGGTTCAACGACCCGCTCACCGACAACGACGCCGGGCCGTTCGGCGGCTTCAAGCAGTCGGGCCTCGGCCGCGAGCTCGGCCAGGAGGGCCTCGAGGCCTTCCAGGAGACCAAGCACGTCCACATCGAGACGAGGATCGCGCCGAAGTCCTGGTGGTACCCCTACGGGGGCTAGGCGGCGCGCGCCGCCATGCGGTGCTGCTGCGGGCTGACGCCGCGCAGACGCTTGAAGGCGGTGCTCAGCGCGAACGGGCTGCCGTAGCCGACCTGGTGGGCCACCGAGCCGATGGTCGCGCCGGGCTCGAGCAGCAGGTCGGCGGCCAGCGCGATCCGCCAGGTGGTCAGGAAGGTCATCGGCGGCTCGCCGACCAGCTCGTGGAAGCGGCGCGCCAGCGCCGCGCGCGACACGCCGGTCTCATGGGCCAGCTCGGCGACGGTCCACGGGTGCGCGGGGTTGTGGTGGATCAGGCGCAGGGCATGGCCGACGACGGGATCGCTCGACGCCCGGTACCAGCCCGGCGCGTCGGCGTCGGGGCGCGCGAACCACGCGCGCAGGACGGCGATCAGCAGCAGGTCGAGCAGGCGGTCGAGCACGGCCTCCTGGCCGGGCGCATCCTTGACGATCTCGTCGGCGAGCAGCGGGATGACCGGGCAGTCCCACTCGTCGTCGCGCAGCACGATCAGCGCCGGCAGCGCGCGCAGCAGGCGCTGGCTGACCTCGCCCTCGAAGTTGTAGGTGCCGGTGAGCATCACGGTCGCGCCATCGGGGCTGTTGCCCCACGTGCGCACGCCGAGGCTCCACTGGTCGACGAGCGGCTCGCCGCCGATCGTCGTGCAGTCCTGGCCCGGGTGGATGATCGCCTGCGGCGCCGTGGCCGGGTCGTCGGCGACCGTGTAGGGGTCCGGGCCGCGGACGATCGCGACGTCCCCGGCGCGCAGGGCCACCGGCTCGCCCTCGTCGGCGACGAACCACGCCTCGCCGCGCACCATCGCCACGACCGTCAGCGGCGCCTCGTCCTGGATGCGCAGCGACCACGGCGGATCCATGCTCGAGCGCAACAGGAACGCTTCGCGGGCCCGAGGCCCGTCGAGGAGGCCGGCGATCGCGTCCATCGTCGGATCGTAGACGATCGCACATGATCTTGCGCTTCAGAGCTATGGACCGTCTCGCTCCGCGGGAGTTTGATGCATCCCATGATCACTCCAGGCCAGACCCTCGAGAACCCCGTCACCGGCGAGCGCTTCACCTTCACGCAGACCGCGAGCACCACCGATGGCGAGCTGCTCGCCTTCGACTTCGCCCTGCGTCCCGGCGGCGCGGTGCCGATCCCGCACGTCCACCCGATCCAGACCGAGCGCTTCGAGGTCGTCGCCGGGCAGATGCGCTTCCGCGTCGGCCTGCGCACGATCCTCGCCGGCCCCGGCGACGTCGTCGAGGTCGCGCCCGGCGTCGCCCACTCGTTCGCCAACGCCGGCGACGAGGAGGCACGCCTGCGCGTCGAGGTGCGCCCCGCGCTGCAGATGGAGGACATGTTCGCCGAGGTCGTGGCGATGGCGAAGGCCGGCCGGATGAACCGCCGCGGACTGCCGCGCAACCCGCTCGACCTCGCCGTTCTCGCGCGCCGCTACGACCAGGAGGCTCACGCGCCGCTCATGAGCGTCGGCGTCCAGCGAGCGCTCTTGGCCCCGCTCGTCATGTGGGCGCGTGGCATCACTAGAGTGGCCGCCGCGTGACCCCGCCCCGCCGCAACGTCGAGATCAAGGCACGCGACGCCGATCCGGCCACGACGCTCGAGCGCGCGCTCGCCCTGGGAGCCACCGACATGGGCGTGCTCGTCCAGCGCGACACGTACTTCGGCGGGGCGCGCGGGCGGCTGAAGCTGCGCGAGGAGGAGGGTGGGCGGGGTCCGATCGCGCACCTGATCGCCTACGCCCGACCCGACAGCGACGAGGCGCGCACGAGCGCCTACCGCCTGGCCGACGTGAGCGATCCGCAGGCGCTGCGCGAGGCGCTCGACGCCGCGCTGGGCACGCGCGCGGTCGTCGACAAGCGCCGCCACCTGCTGCTGTGGGAGGCGGTGCGCATCCACCTCGACGAGGTCGCCGGGCTGGGCTCCTTCGTCGAGCTCGAGGGCGTCGCGCCGCCGGAGTCCGACCTCTCGCGCGAGCACGAGCTCGTGGCCCACCTGCGCGCGCAGCTCGCGCTCGGCGCACCCATCCCCGTCTCCTACTGCGACCTGATCGAAGGCGAGTCCACGATGCCGACGCCCGAGAGCCTGCTCGCCGCCGCCGAGGCCGCGATGCGCAATGCCTACGCCCCCTACTCGAACTTCCCCGTCGGCGCCGCCCTGCTGACGCCGTCGGGCGCCATCTACACCGGCGCGAACGTCGAGAACGTCGCCTACCCGCAGGGCCAGTGCGCCGAGGCGTCGGCGATCGGCGCGATGGTCACCGCCGGCGAGACCCGGATCGCCGCCGTGGCGGTGGTCGCCGAGAGGCTCGACATCTGCCCGCCGTGCGGCGGCTGCCGCCAGCGCCTGAGGGAGTTCGCCGCGCCGGACACGCCGGTCTACCTCGGCCGCCCCGACGGCCCCGTGCAGACCACCACGGTCGGCGGGCTGCTGCCGCTGGCCTTCGACGAGGGGGCGCTGGGGTGAGCGTGGCCGACGCGGCAGCCGTCCTGCGCTCGCGCGGCGCTCCGCGCGTGGGCATCGTGCTCGGCTCCGGCCTGGGCGCGGTCGCCGACGCCGTGCAGGACGCCGTGACGATCGGCTACGAGGAGCTGCCCGGCTTCCCGCGCCCGACCGTCCACGGCCACGCCGGGCGCGCGGTGCTCGGCCAGCTGCGCGGCGTTCCGGTGTGCGTGCTCATGGGCCGCGGCGCACCTCTACGAGGGCGGCGACCCCGCGCCGCGGACCACGCCGGTGCGGGCGCTGGCCGCCGCCGGCGCCGAGGTGCTCGTCCTCACCAACGCGGCCGGCTCGCTGCGCCCCGAGGTCGGCCCCGGGCGCCTGATGGCGATCTCCGACCACATCAACCTCACCGGCCACAACCCGCTCGTCGGCCCCAACGACGAGGCGATCGGCCCGCGCTTCCCCAGCCTGGCCGACGCCTACGACGCCGCGCTGCGCGCGCAGCTGCACGAGGTCGCCACCGAGCTGGGCATCGATCTCGCCGAGGGCGTCTACCTGGCGGTCAGCGGCCCGAGCTTCGAGACCCCGGCCGAGATCCGCGCGTTCGGCACGCTCGGCGCCGACGCGGTCGGCATGTCGACCGTGCACGAGACGATCCTCGCCCGCCACGCGGGCATGCGCGTGGTCGCCGTGTCGGCGATCTCCAACCTCGCCGAGGGCATGTCGGACGTGCCGCTCAGCCACGAGCAGACGCTCGCCGACGCGCAGCGCGCCGCCGGCGACCTCGGGCGGCTGCTCGAGGGCTTCGTCGGGAGGCTGGCATGAGCACGTTCCTCGCTCAGGAGGTCATCCGCCGCAAGCGCGACGGCAACGCGCTGACCGGCGAGGAGATCGAGTGGCTCGTGGCCGGCATCACCGACGGCTCGGTCTCAGACGCGCAGGTCGGCGCGCTGGCGATGGCGATCGTCATCAACGGGATGGGCCCCGAGGAGCGCGTCGCGCTGACCGGCGCGATGACGCGCTCGGGCGAGGTGCTGGCCTGGGACGTCGACCGCCCGGTGCTCGACAAGCATTCGACCGGCGGCGTCGGCGACAAGGTCTCGCTGCTGCTGGCGCCGATCGTCGCGGCGTGCGGCGGCGCGGTGCCGATGATCTCCGGGCGCGGGCTCGGCCACACCGGCGGCACGCTCGACAAGCTCGACGCGATCCCCGGCTACGACACCGCGCCCGGGCGCGAGCGCTTCACGGCCGCCGTGCGCGAGGCCGGCTGCGCGATCATCGGCCAGACCGGCGACCTCGCCCCTGCCGATCGCCGCCTGTACGCGATCCGCGACGCGACCGGGACGGTCGAGTCGATCCCGCTGATCGTCGCCTCGATCCTCTCCAAGAAGCTCGCCGCCGGCCTCGACGCGCTGGTCATGGACGTCAAGGTCGGCTCCGGCGCGTTCCTGCCCGAGCTCGACCAGGCGCGCGAGCTGGCCCAGGCGATCATCGACGTCGCGCGCGGCAACGGGCTGCCGACCGCCGCGCTGCTGACCGACATGGATCGCGTCATGGGCCGTGCTGCGGGCAACGCCGTCGAGGTGCGCGAGGCGATCGACCACCTCACGGGCGAGGCGAACGACGCGCGCATGGTCGAGGTCACGCTCGCGCTCTGCGAGCAGCTCCTGCGCCTCAAGGGGCTCGACGGCGACCCGCGCGCCGCGCTGGAGTCCGGCGCCGCCGCCGAGCACTTCGCGCGCATGGTCGCGACGCTCGGCGGGCCGGCCGACCTGCTCGAGCGCCCCGACGACCACCTCCCGCGCGCGCCCGTCGCGATCGAGGCCCACGCCGAGCGCGACGGCGTCGTCGCCGGTATCGACGTGCGCGCGGTCGGCCTGGCGATCATCGACCTCGGCGGCGGTCGGCGCCGCGAGGACGACGCCATCGACCACGCCGTCGGCCTCACGCAGGTGGCGGCGCCCGGCGAGCGCGTCGGCCCTCACGGCCAGCCGCTGGCCATCGTCCACGCCCGCGACGAGGACGCCGCCGCCCACGCGGCCGAGGCGATCCGCGCCGCCTTCCGCGTCGGCGACCGCGTGCTGGACGAGAACCCGGCGGTGCTGGAGGTCGTTACGTAGCGGTTGCGTTCGTCCGCGCTTGGCTCGCGGCGCCGCGCTGCCAGGGCAATGAGGGGAAGGAGTGATCGGCGGTGTGGGGTGCCCGCGGCCTGCCGCTCGCGCACCGTGTCGACTTACTGTTGCAGAGAGGGTGTTGCGTAAGGGTCGGGCTGTGTGGCGGCAGTGGGCTTGGGGCGCGACCGTTTGGTGTCGGGGGGTTGGGCGGCGGTGAGCTGGTCGGACGCGGTGCTGCGACCGCCGGAGAGCGGGTTGCTCGCGCGGCGGGGTGTTTAGGCGGTCTGTGGCTGGTAGCGGAAGAGCTTGAGGAGGTTGTGGGTGGTGGCGATCAGCCGCCATTCGGCGCGCACCGCTGTGTGTCCTCGGCGGCTGAAGCGACCGATTCGGCGGGTGTGTTTGGTGTGCGCGAAGACCGGCTCGACGAGCTCGGCGCGGCGGCGGTAGAGACGCTTGCCGGCACGGGTGGCGAGGATCTTGTTGATGCGGTCGGCCTCGGGGCCCTGGCGGGGCTGCTGCTTGCGCTGCTTGTTGTGCGGGTCGCTGGTCGGGATCACCACGACCGCGCTTTGGCGGGCGGTGGCGATGTCATCGTGGTTCCAGTAGCCGCCGTCGGCGAGCACGCACTTGACCTTCGCCTCGTGGCCGACCGCCTGCAGGTTCTCGCGGGTCGCCCGGAGCATCGCCAGCAGTTGGTGGCTGTCATTGGGGCTGGTGGTGACGTCGGCGGCGAGAATCACCCTGCCCTCCCCGACGACCGCCTGGGCGTTGTAGGCCTGCACGTGCGCGCCGCGGTCGCGCATGATCCGGCTATCGGGGTCGGTGATGTTGCGCTTGGCGTCGGCGGGCGGCTCGGGACCCGGCCCGTCGCCCGGTGGGCGCCCCCTCGGGTTGCGGCCGGTCCGCTCGCGGTGCTCGGCGCGGCGGGCGAGCATCGCCTCATGCTCGGCCACGCGCGCGGCCTGCTCGGCCTCAAGCTCGCGCTTGGCGCACTCCAGCCGCTCGCGGCGCGTGACCGGATCCGTCAGTTCCTGCGGGACTTCGTCGCCGCGCGCCTGGCCGAACCGGGCGTCCTCCTCGGCGTCGGTCTCGTCGGCCTCGGCCAGGATCCGGTCGACCTCCCGGCGGATCTTCTCGTAGGTCCGGTTGGCCGAGATGCCGGCGTTGGCGGCGATCTTGGTGCCGTCCACAGCGACCGTCCCGACCTTGACCATCCCGGCCTTCTGGCACAACGCCAGCACCTGCACGAACAGCTCCGCCAGCGGCTCGGCAAACCGCTTGCGAAAGCGGCTGATCGTGGTGTGATCCGGAGCGCGGTTGGCCGCGATCACCCGGAAAGCGACGTCCTCCCAGCAGCGCCGCTCGATCCGCCGCGACGAGCGCTCACCCACGCAGTAGGCGTAAAGCAACAGCGCGACCATCATCGCCGGATCGTGCGCCGGGCGACCACTGCCGTCCTCGCGGTATTGGCCGTAGACCGCGCCCAGATCCAGCCGCGCAACGACTTCCAGCAACCACCAGGCCAGATGCTCGGCCGGCAGCCACTCCCGCACGCTCGGCGCCAACAAGAAGTCCTGCTCGCGATCGCACGACAAGAAGTTCTGCGCCATCGCAGAACCCTCTTAAACCAGTCGGACAGACCCGCGACTTACGCAACAGCCTCAGAGCAACAGCAATCCACCACACTCGCGCGCGACCGCCCGCGGTCGCGCCCACCCACCCTCATTGCCCTTCGCCGCGCGGCGCCGCGAGCGCCGCGCGGAGAACGCCGTCCCTAGGCCGCGGCCTTCGCCGTCAGCGTGAACGGCACGTTGGCGCCCGTGAACAGCTGCGTGAGGACGTACGCGGTCCCGCCCGGGATCGTGCTCGACTCGTCGGCCGACTCGGTCGCGGCCGAGCCGAGCAGCGCGCACTGGCTGTCGAGGAAGTACAGGTCCAGGTCGTGGCCGGCGGGCGTGGACTCGCCGCCCGTCACGGCGATCGAGTGCGTGCCGTCGCCGAAGCCCTTGGGCAGCGCGGAGACCCACCCATCGGCGCCCTGCGACGCGGGCGTCGGGCCGCAGTTGTTGGTGAACTCGGTGCCGGTGGCGCCGAAGACGTTCTGCAGCCCCGTCGGGTCGCCCGCCGTCGGGTTGCCGGTCGCGATCGTCCCCGAGTCGGTGAACGGCTGCTCGGGCTCGCCGGGCGAGGGCGTCACCGTCGTCGCCGCGGTCGCGAAGACCTGCAGCTCGGCGGCCTGCGCCTGGGTCTGCGTCTCGCCCTGCACCGAGTCGATGAAGAAGCGCACGTAGCCCGCCTGGACCGGCTTGGCGAGCTTGAACGTGCGCAGGTGCAGGTCCGGCGCGGTCGGCCGCGGTGGCTGCCACGTGAACGAGCCGGTCTGCGCCGTCGTCCACGTCACGCCGTCGGTCGAGGTCTGCAGCGTGAAGTCCCGCAGCGCCGCGAAGCGCGAGGCGGTCGTGGTCTTGAACGCGCTCACCGCGATCGCCGTGACCTTGCCCGGCTTGCCGAGCTTGATCGTCACGCGCTGGTCGGGCCCCACGTTGTAGGGCGTCGAGCCGTTCTGGGTCGCCCAGACGCTGGCCTCGGTGTCGTCGATGAGGAACTGGGCGGGCAGCCCGGCGTCCTCGCTGGACGCCGACACGATCGTCGCGCCGTTGGCCTTCGAGGCGAGGTTCGGCGCGACCTTCAGCGTCAGGCGCTTCGTCGCGCCCGCGCCGATCGCGATCGCCTTGAACGTCTGGGCGCCGTAGCCGGGCGCCTGGATCGTCACGTCGTAGGTGCCCGACACGAGCTTGGCCGAGAAGCCGCCGGTCGACGACGTGCGCGCAAGCGGCGTCACGCGCGCCTCGAAGTCGCCGACGATCACGCGCGCGTTGGCGACCGCGGCGCCGCTGGCCACGTCGACGACGGTGCCGACCAGCGTGCCGTTGCGCGCCGCGGTCGGATGGTCGAACGCCGGATGCGGATCGGTGTCGTCACCGCCCTGCGACGTCGCCGACGCGCCGGCGCCGCGGTGCGCGAAGGCGGTCCAGATCGTGTCGAAGTTGTCGCCGTGATTGCGATCGAGGTCGGCCGCGAGGATCCCGTCGCGCGCGTCGAGGAACGACGGGTCCGGCGCGGTGAGCGGCATGGCGTCGGTCACCAGGCGCGCGGCGACGTCGGCGCCGTTCGCCGCGCCGTACCTGGCCACGAGCGCCTTGCGCAGGTCCCACAGCGTCGCGGTCCAGATCTCGCCGTCGGCGTGGACCTCGGGGCCGGTGAGGTCGTAGCCGATGTCGCCGAAGCCCAGCGGGTTGTGGTCGTAGTCCCAGTTGCGGATGCCGCGCGTCGGGTTGCCGGTCACGTACTCGCCGACGACCGCCTTGCTCTGCAGGCCCGCGCGGTACAGGTGGTTGAGCGCATACCAGTCGCTCCAGCCCTCGCCCATCGAGCCCGACTGCTGGGCGTTGAGCGCCTCGCCGCCGCCGACGTAGCGCGTCGAGAGTCCGTGCGTGTACTCGTGCTGGATGACGGAGGCGTCGAAGTTGCCGTCCGAGAACGGGCCTTCGAAGGCGTCGTTGATCGGCTCCCACAGGAACATGCCGCTCCACGAGGGGATGCCGTCCGGCTGCTCGAGGAAGTAGGCGTTGTCGCGGCCTGTGTAGGTCGGAGCGCCGCCGCTGGTCGCGCCCGCGTGCACGAGGCCGAGGACCGGATCGGAGCCGCTGAAGTTGCCGGCGGTCTCGGTGAACCCGAGGTCGTAGTACTCGTCGTGGATGCGGTTGTGCTGCCAGAAGAGGTTCGTCGCGGCCGGGTCGAGGTCCAGCACGTAGGACGGTGGCACGGTCGCGCCGTTGGTGTGCTGCCAGTTCATCGCGTACGGGAAGTCGAACTGGCTCGTCGGGCTGACCGGGCGCGGGCCCTCGTCGGCGGGCACGAGGAAGTTCGAGTAGTTGGCGTACGTGTTGGCGTTGCTGCCGAACGTGGTCGGCCCGCCGACGCCGGCCATGCCGGTCGGGTCGGTGTAGCCGCCGGGCGACTCGGGCGTCGGCCCGAAGCTCTTGGTGACCTGCGTGCCGCCCTGCGGCGCGCCGGGGAAGTTCTCGTACACCATGCCCTCGGAGTCGTAGGCGACGAGCGAGCGGCGGGCGAGCACCGCGCCGCTCCCGGCGTCGACGACGACGTCGTAGCCCTGGTCGAGCTTGGGCACGAAGAGGACGCGATAGGCCGGGCGCGCGCCACCGGCCTGCACGAACGCGGCCTTCTTGACGCGCTGCACGGCCGCGAACGGGCCGCGGGCAAAGACGTCGTAGCCGGCTTCGGTCCCGCTCGCGAGCGGCGTGAACGCCACGCCCGGCGCGAGCGTGCCGGCGACCTTGGCCAGCGCCTGGGCCGGGGTGAGCGCGTACGTGCCGGCCAGGCCGCCGGGGCTGCGGGCGACGTCGCCGGCGTAGCTGAGCACGCGGCCGTCGCTCGTCACCGCGACGATCAGCCGCCCGCCCGCGACGCTCTGCACGCCCGACACGACCTGCTGGAAGTCGACGACGTGCGTGCCGGTGCCCGGCAGCGCGTGGTCGCGCGTGACGGCGAGCCCCTGCACGTCGGCGGCCGACAGGCCGAAGGCGGCGCGGTTGCCGTCGACCCACGCGCGCGCGACGTCGGCGGGCGCGCCGGCCGCCGGGCCGCTGAGGTAGCCCTTGGCGTTGAGGATCGCCCGCGGCGTGCCGAAGCGGTGGTCCCACGTGACGCGCGTGCCGGCGCCCGCCCTGCTGACCAGTGCCGCGACCGCGTCGCGCTGCGCCGCCGTGGGCGTGGCGACCGTCTTGGCGCGCGAATCGAACGAATCGGAGCTCGCCGTGACGCCGTCGACGCGCTGCGTCGCGGACGCCACAGGTACGAGCACGAACACGAGCATCGCGGCACCTGCCACCGCCGCGGACAACCTGAGCCGCATGGGACCTCCCCTTAGGACGCGCGGGAGGATGCCCCGACACGTCGTGTGCTAATCGCCGCTCACAACGGCGACCGCGTCAAGAACTTGCGCCCTGCGCTCGGGGCGGCGCGATCAGACCTTGCGCGGGACGTTCCCGGTCAGCGTGAACACCGCACGCATCGCCTTGTGCCCGACGTCGGCGGTCGGGCCGAACATGCACGGGCAGCCGCCGTCGATCACCGCGATGCCGTGCTGGCGGCCGTAGTCGGTCGCGGTGTCGGACACGCTCCCGTGACCCGGGCCGCGGTGCATCCACACGTGCTTGATGCCGAGGTCGGCGCACTCGCGCATCGTCTGCTCGGCGGTCTCGGGCCTCGTCGCGATCACGACCGCCTCGACGCCGTCCGGGATCGAGCGCAGGTCGTGATAGCAGCGATCGCCCTCGACCTCTTCGGCGTTCGGGTTGACGGCGAAGACGTCGTAGCCGCGATCGCGCAGGCGCTTGTACACGACGTTGGCGCCGTGGTCCTTGGGATGCCTGGAGACGCCGGTCACCGCGACGCGCTTGCTGGCCAGGAACTCGGACGCGGCCTCTTTGATCTTCTGCATGGCTCCACCTCCGCCATGCAGTGTCGTCCCACGGCGCGCGCCGGCCATCCGCAGCAACTACGTAGGATCGCCCGCCATGGTCCCCAAGGCCGAGCTCCACGTCCACCTCGAGGGCACCGCCACGCCCGATCTCGTGCGCCGGATCGCGCAGCGCAACGGCCTCGAGATCCCGGAGGGCGTCCTCGCGGCGCCCGATCGCTTCGCGTGGGTCGACTTCCTGGACTTCCTGAACACCTACAACCTCGTCTGCAGCGTCATCCGCACCGCCGAGGACTACCGCGACATCACCTACGAGTACCTGGCCGGCTGCGCGCGCGACGGCGCGATCTACGTCGAGCTGACCGCGTCGATCGACCACTCGCGGATCGCGGGCCTCGACGACGCCGAGCACTGGGAGGGGATCGCGGCGGGCATCGACGATGCCCGCGCCGACCACGGCATCGAGGCGCGCATCCTCAGCGTCGCCGTGCGCAACTACGGCGTGCAGCGCGCGATCGAGATCGCCGAGCTGACCGCGGCGCGCCCGCACCCCTACGTCGTCGGCTTCTCGCTGGCCGGCGACGAGGCCGGCTATCCGCCCGAGCCGTTCGTAGAGGCCTACCGCATCGCGGCCGACGCCGGCCTGGGCTGCACGGTGCACGCGGGCGAGTGGGCCGGCGCGGCGTCGGTGCGCGGCGCGCTCGAGCTGCCGGTCACGCGCATCGCCCACGGCGTTCGCGCGATCGAGGACCCGGGCCTCGTGCGCGAGCTGGCGGCGCGCGCGATCACGCTCGAGGTCTGCCCGACGAGCAACGTGGTGCTCGGCGTCTTCCCGAGCTTCGAGGCGCACCCCTTCCCAGCCCTGCGCGACGCGGGGATCCCGCTCACGCTCGGCTCCGACGACCCGCCGTACTTCGGCGCGAGCGTCGGCGGCGAGTACGAGATCGCCCGCCAGCACTTCGGTCTGGACGATGCCGACCTCGTCGGCGTCACGCGAACGGCCATCGAGGCAAGCTTCGCCGAGCCCGCACTTAGGGACAGGCTTCTGACCCGCCTAACAAACGGCGACGCGCCGTCATTGTAGATTGCCGCAACCAGCCGGCGCCGGGGGCACCGGCTATCGCGAGGAGTTACAAGGAGGAGCAGTGCACCGCAGTCCGATCCGGGCGATCTTCATCGCCCTCATCCTGGCCGCCGGGAGCGTCGCCATTGCCGCATGCGGCAGCGACGACAACGGCGGTTCCAGCACCGGCGGCTCGACCTCGACGGCGGCGGCAGCGCCGGCCAAGAAGAAGATCAAGGTGGGCCTGGTCACCGACATCGGCGGCCTCAACGATCGCTCGTTCAACGCCCTGGCCAACAAGGGCCTCGAAGACGCCAAGAGCCAGCTCGGCATCGAAGGTCGCGTGCTGATCTCGAAGTCGAACGCCGACTATGTGCCCAACCTGACCACGCTGGCCCAGCAGAAGTACGACCTCGTCATCGCGGTCGGCTTCCTCATGGGCGACGCCACCGAGAAGGTCGCCGGGAAGTTCCCGGACGTCAAGTTCGCGATCATCGACTCCTCGGCGGCGGGCATGAAGAGCAAGCCCACCAACGTCGAGGGTCTGCTGTTCTCAGAGCAGGAGGCCGGCTACCTCGTCGGCTACCTCTCCGGCCTCTACGCCAAGGACAACAACGTCACGACCGTCGGCAGCGTCGGCGGGCAGAAGATCCCGCCGGTCGACCACTACATCGCCGGCTTCCAGGCGGGCGCCAAGAAGGCCGACCCGTCGATCAAGACGCTCAACGGCTACTCCCAGGACTTCGTCGACCAGGCGAAGTGCAAGGAGATCGCGCTCGACCAGATCTCCAAGGGCTCGAAGGTCGAGTTCCAGGTCGCCGGTCAGTGCGGGCTGGGCGTCCTCGACGCCGCCAAGGAGAAGAGCGTCCAGGGCATCGGCGTCGACGCCGACCAGGGCTACCTCGGCCCGCAGGTGTTCACCAGCGCGCTCAAGAAGGTCGACGTCGCCGTGCTGAACGCGATCAAGGGCGTCCAGGACGACAAGTACACCGGCGGCCAGGACGTCATCAACTCGGTGAAGTCGGGTGGCATCGGCTACGGCAAGCTCAACAGCGCGGCCGAGAAGTACGCCGACCAGATCAAGCAGGTCCAGGACCAGATCGCCAGCGGCGAGATCGCGGACATCCCGGATACCGTCAAGTAGACATGGAGAACGCCCTCGAGCTGCTCGGGATCACGAAGCGCTTCGGGTCGATCGTCGCCAACGACGCGGTCGACTTCGACCTGAAACCCGGCGAGGTCCACGCGCTGCTCGGGGAGAACGGCGCCGGCAAGTCGACGCTGATGAGCGTCCTCTACGGGCTCTACAAGCCCGACGAGGGCGAGATCCGCGTCGACGGCCGGCCCGTCTCGATCCACTCGCCGCTGGAGGCGATCGAGCACGGCATCGGCATGGTGCACCAGCACTTCATGCTCATACCGGTGATGACGGTGGCGGAGAACATCGTCCTCGCCAACGAGCCGCGGCGCGGCGTCATGCTCGACGAGAAGGGCGCCGCCGCGCGCGTGCGCGAGCTGTCGGACCGCTACGGCCTGGCCGTCGATCCCGAGGCACGGGTCGAGGACATCACGGTCGGCATGCAGCAGCGCGTCGAGATCCTGCGCGCCCTGTACCGCGACGCCCGGATCCTCGTCCTCGACGAGCCCACGGCAGTGCTCACGGCGCAGGAGGCACGCGACCTGTTCAACGTGCTCGAGGCGCTCAAGGCCGACGGCACCGGCATCGTCTTCATCTCCCACAAGCTCAACGAGGTGCTCGCCATCTCCGATCGCGTCACCGTGCTGCGGCGCGGCAAGCGCATCGACACGGTCCCGACCGAAGGCGCGACCGAGGAGTCGCTCGCGCGGCTCATGGTCGGTCGCGAGGTCCTGCTGGAGGTCGACAAGACGGCGGCCACCCCGAAGGGCCCCGTGCTCGAGGTCCGCGACCTCGAGGTCCATGACGACCGCGGGCTGCCCGCGGTCCGCGGCGCCTCGCTCACCGTTCACGAGGGCGAGATCGTGGCGCTGGCCGGCGTCGACGGCAACGGGCAGAGCGAGCTGGTGGAGGCGATCACCGGCCTGCGCCCGGTTGACGGCGGCTCGATCCACGTCGAGGGCGTGGACCTGACGGGAGCCGGCGCGCGGGAGATGGTCCACCACGGGGTGTGCCACATCCCCGAGGACCGCCACCGCCGCGGGCTCATCCTGCAGTTCACGCTGGCCGAGAACCTCGCCCTGCGCGAGTACGACACGCCGCGCATGTCGCACTTCGGCCTGCTGTCGCCACGACGCATGCGCGAGCGCGCCCAGGGCCTGATCGACGAGTACGACGTACGCGGCGGCAGCCCGTCCACGCTGGCCGGATCGCTGTCGGGAGGCAACCAGCAGAAGGTCGTCTGCGCGCGCGAGATCGGCCACGACCCGCGCCTGCTGGTCGCCGCGCAGCCGACGCGCGGGCTCGACGTGGGAGCGATCGAGTTCGTGCACCGCCGCCTCATCGCCGAGCGCGACCGCGGCCGCGGCATCCTGCTCGTGTCGCTCGAGTTCGAGGAGGTGCGGTCGCTGGCCGACCGCATCGTCGTCATCTACGAGGGACAGATCGTGGGCGAGTTCCCGCCCGACGTCTCCGAGGAGGAGCTCGGCATCGTGATGACCGGTGGCGGTCGCGAGAAGGAGGCCGCGGCGTGACGGACCTCGAGCCCGGGGCCGGCTCGGCGCTCGCGGGCGAGGCCGGGCCCGAAGTGGTCGCCGTGACCCCGGCCGCGCGACTGGCCTCCTACGTGCGCGGCGGCGGCATCATCGTCCCCGTCCTGACGACGCTGCTGGCGTTCTTCGTCGGGGGCCTGGTGATCCTCTTCACCGGCCACAACCCGCTGTCGACCTACAAGGCGATCTTCAACGGCACCGGCCTGAACTGGTTCTTCCCGTGGACGACGGGCGACGACCGCACGACGGCGGCGCTCAACCTGCAGCAGACGCTGATCCTCACGACGCCGCTGATCCTCGTCGGCCTCGCGGTCGCCTTCGCGTTCCGCGCCGGGCTCTTCAACATCGGCGGGCAGGGCCAGTACCTGGTGGGGAGCTACTTCGCCGTGTGGGTGGGCTCGTCGTTCGCCGGCATGCCCACGCTCCTGCACATCGTGCTGGCGATCGTGATCGCGGCCCTCGCGGGCGCCGTGTGGGCGGGGATCGCCGGTCTGCTCAAGGCGACCGTCGGCGCCCACGAGGTGATCTCGACGATCATGCTCAACTGGGTGGCGGTCTGGGTGGGGATCTACCTCTTCGGGCTCAATGGGCCGCTGCAGAACAGCGATCCGCAGCAGCAGTCGGTGCCGGTCTCCAACGACGTCGTCGCCAGCGCGAAGCTGCACGTCTTCTGGGGCGACCCCGAGCTGCAGGGGCTGCACATCGGGCTCTTCATCGCGCTTGCCGCGGTCGTCGTCTACTGGGTCCTCGTCAACCGCTCGAAGGTCGGTTACGAGGTGCGCGCGGTCGGCCTCAACCCCGAGGCGGCGCGCTACGGCGGCATCAGCGTCGCGCGCAACTACGTCCTGGTGATGGGCGTGTGCGGCGCGTTCGCCGGGATCGCCGGCGCGATGGACATCCTCGGCTGGGAATTCCACATCGCCACCAACGACATCTCGCTCGCCAGCGCCAGCGGCCTCGGCTTCATCGGCATCGCGGTCGCGCTCCTGGGGCGCAACACCGCCGGCGGCACGCTGGCCGCAGCGCTCCTGTTCGGCGCGCTGCTCAGCGGCACGTCGCAGCGCAACCTCGACCCGGCGATCTTCGAGCCCGAGCTGGCGTCGAACCTCACCCTGATCATCCAGGGCCTCGTCGTGCTCATCGTGAGCGCCGACGTGATCGTGCTCACGATCCTGCGCCGCGGGCGCAGCATCTTCCACCGTCGCGAGCCCGCCGCGCCCGCCGCCGCGCAGGAAGCGGAGGCCGCGTGAGCACCGCGGTCGCCACCGTCGCCCCCGGGCGCGCCGTGCAGCCGCGCCACGCGGGCTGGGCCGGCATCGGGCTGGGCTTCGTCGCCTGGTTCCTCGCGCTGCCGCCGGCACTGGTGCGCACGCCGGTGCCGTCGATCCTCATCGGGCTGCTGGCGATGACCGCGGGCGCGTGGGCGATCTACGGGGGCGAGAAGCGCCTCGGATGGGGCGCGATCGTCGCCGGCCTCATCGGCGGCGCCGGCGCCGTGGCCTCGACGCAGTCGGGCGTCGGCAACCTCAAGGACGTCGTCACGTGGTCGGCGCTCGTCGCAGCCACGCTGCGCTTCGCCACGCCGCTGACCTTCGGGGCGCTGGGCGGCATCATCTCCGAGCGCAGCGGCGTGGTGAACATCGCGCTCGAGGGCATGATGCTCACCGGCGCGTTCTTCGGGATCCTCGGCGCCGACCTGCTCGACTCGTGGTTCCTCGGACTGCTCGTGGGCATGTTCGCCGGCGGCGTCGTGGCGCTCCTCTACGCGTTCTTCGCGATCCACCTGCGCGCCGACCAGATCGTCGGCGGCACCGCGATCAACTTCCTGGCGCTCGGCATCACCGGCTACATCTTCCTCGACCACTACGGGGATCAGGGCACGCCCGACAACATCCCGCGCGTGCCCGACATCAGCCTGCCCGGCATCAAGAACCTCTCGTTCTTCGGCGACGCGATCGGCCACACCAACCTGCTGACCTGGGTCGCACTGCTCGGGGCCATCGCGCTCGCGGTGTTCCTCTTCCGCACGCCGCGCGGGCTGCGCGTGCGCGCCGTCGGCGAGCATCCGCGGGCAGCGGAGACGGTCGGCATCTCGGTCATCCGCACGCGCTACGCGGCCGTCGTCTGCTCCGGCGTGTTCGCCGCGATGGGTGGCGCATACCTGTCGATCGCGTTCGTGGGCTCGTTCAACCAGGGCATGACCGCTGGGCGCGGCTTCATCGCGCTGGCGGCTGTCATCTTCGGCAAGTGGAGCCCGGGCGGGGCCGTTGCGGCGGCAATGCTGTTCGGCTTCTCGACCGCGCTGGCGCAGCGGCTGCCGGCCTTCTCGCCGTCGGCCGCGGTGCTGTTCCAGGCGCTCCCCTACGTGCTCACGCTGATTGCCGTCGCCGGCGTGATCGGCCGCTCGCGACCGCCGGCCGCCGACGGGCAGCCGTACATCAAGGAGTAGCGTGGCCGTCGCCCGCCTCACGGTCTCGGCTCCCGCGCCGTCGCATCTCGCGCCCTCGAACCTCTCCGACGAGGTCGAGCTCTACCAGCGCACGTACTCGACGCTGCTGCGCTCCAGCGGCGAGACGCGCCTGCGCGTCCTCGAGTCCTCGCACATGGCGATGGGGTCGTCGCTGCACCCGCTGGCCGACTCCGACGAGATCGACCTCGGCGCGTTCATCTATGCCGTGCGGCGACTGCCCGACTCGATGACCCACATCACGATCATCGTGATGGGCCAGGAGGCGGCGCTGTTCCGGCGCGCGGGCGTCGGCCCGCTCGAGCAGTGGGAGACCGTCGAGGCGCCCGCGCGGCGCCGGCGCTGGTACTACAGCGGCGACGAGGTGCTCGCCGTCCTGCTCGCCTCGGAGTCCGACGTCGACGACCTCGTGCCGACGCTCGTCGCCTACCAGATCGAGTGGAACAAGATCCGCCGGCGGATGCTCGCCGCGGGCTGGCCGCCGGCCGAGGGCACCACGCCCGAGGCCGTCGCGGCCGCGCTCGGCGGCGCCGCGGACGACTGGGCGCGCCTGGCCGACGCGTGGGGCGAGCACTTCGACGAGCGCATGCAGGCGATCCTCGACGAGGGCAAGTCGATGCGCCTGCGGATGCTCGGCGGCACCCAGGTCGGCTACCAGCGCATGACGCGGCGCTGGTGGGCGCCGGTGCGCGAGGACCTCAACGACCGCCGGCTGGGCGACGCGCCGCTGTACTTCGTCTCCTCCAACACGCATTCGCTCTCCAACCTCGTCACCGGGCTGGCGCGCGAGCGCGAGGACGAGCTCGTGGCGTTCGTCGAGCGCAGCGAGCACGAGGACCTCAAGGAGGAGCTGGCGCGCTTTCGCGAGGGCCGCACCGAGGGCTCGTGGGAGAACTTCCTGTACTTCGTGGCGCGCGACTTCTTCGACGCCAGCGGCCCCGAGCTGCGGCGCAAGCAGCACGAGGACGAGATCAGGGCCGGCGTCGAGCACATCCGATCGACGACGGCGCTGCGCGTTCCCGCCCAGGTGATCCCGCTGGCGCGCCTCGATCGCGCGCGGCTGGACCCGCGCCTGGGCGACGTCGACGCCGAGCGCCTGGCCCGCAGCGAGGCCGTGATCGTCAACACCGACTACCCCCTCGGCGTGGCCGCCTACAACCTGCTGCGCGAGGTCGCGGTCGACTCCGCCGACCTGCGCGGCGTGTACGTGCTCGGCAAGGCCGCGACGCTCAACGCCGACGTCGGCGACGTGATGATCTCCTCGGTCATCCACGACGAGCACTCGGGCACGAGCTACTGGCTCGACAACGCCTTCACCGTCGACGACATCGCGCCCGACCTGATGTTCGGCACGGGCCTGGACAACCAGCGCGCGGTGACGGTCAAGAGCACGTTCCTGCAGAACCGCGCCTACCTCGACTTCTACTACCGCGAGGCCTTCACGGTGGTCGAGATGGAGGCGGGCCCGTACTGCAACGCCGTCTACGAGATCGCCGACGCCGAGCGCTACCCGGTGGGTGAGGCGGTGAACTTCTCCAAGCTCCCCATCGACTTCGGGATCATCCACTACGCCTCTGACACGCCGTACACGCAGGCGCGCACGCTCGGCGCGCGCGGGCTGTCCTACTACGGGATGGACTCGACGTACGCGTCGTCGCTGGCGATCCTGCGCCGGATCCTGCGGCTCGAGGGCGCGCTGGAGTGAGGCTCCACGTCGAGGTCGACGGGCCGCACGACGGCGCGCCGGTCGTCTTCCTGCACGGCGTGTCGGGCAGCCTTCGGACCTACGCCTGGCTGCCGCAGGAGGTCGTCGGCGGGCGTCGCGTCGTCCGCGTGGACCTGCGCGGGCACGGCGAGTCCGAGCACGCGCCGGGCACCTACGTCGTCTCGTCCTACGTCGAGGACGTCGCCGAGATCCTGCGCTCCCAGCTGGGCCGGCCCGCGGTGGTCGTGGGCCACTCGCTGGGAGGCGTCGTGGCGTGGACGCTGGCCCAGCGCCACCCCGAGCTCGTGGTCGCCGCCTTCCTCGAGGACCCGCCGCTGCACATGGGCGAGCCGGACGAGCACGCGCAGAACGGGGCGGTGCCCGTGTTCAGCGCGCTGCTCGACGTCGTGGCGCGCTGGCGCGCCGAGGGCGCGTCCGTCGAGGAGGCCACCGCCGAGCTCGCCGCGGGGCCGCTCGGGCCGGGCACCTGCGACGACGCGATCGCCGCGCGCGCGTACGCGCTGCTGGCGATGGATCCCGGCGTGCTCGAGGGCGCGGTCGACCGCTCGACGCTTGCCGACACGGACACCGTCGCGCCGGTGGACGTGCCGGTCTTCGTGCTGGCCGCCGACGACGCCGTGGGCTCGGCGTTCCCGTCGCGCCACGCCGAGCGCCTGGCGCAGACCCACCCCGACGTAGAGGTCGTCCGCGTCAGCGGCGCGCCGCACGGGATCCACGACTCGCGCGCGCACCGCGACGCGTACGTCGCGCACCTCGCCCGGTTTCTTGCAGCACACCGTGAGACACCGACGGTCGCGCTGCGGCGTCTGGTCAACGGCTACCAGGTCACGCAGGCGATCCACGTCGCGGCGACGCTCGGCATCGCCGACCTGCTGCGCGACGGCGCGCGCTCGGCCGACGTGCTGGCCGCGGCCACCGACACCCACGCACCGTCGCTGCACCGCGTGCTGCGCGCGCTGGCGAGCGTCGGCGTCCTTCACGAGGACGCCGACGGCCGCTTCGCCTTGACCGAGGTCGGGGCGTGCCTGCGCTCCGACGCGCCCGATCCGGTCGGCGGCTGGGCGGCCTTCGCCGGCCGCCCATACCACTTCGCCGCGTGGAGCCACCTGCTGCACACCGTGCGCACGGGCGAGAACGCGTTCGCGGCCGTGCACGGGACCGACGTGTGGGACTACCGCGCCTCGCACCCCGAGGAGGGCGCGATCTTCGATCGCGCGATGACCGACATCACGCGCCGCGCCAACCGCCACCTGCTCGATGCCTACGACTTCTCCGGCTTGGCCTCGGTGGTCGACGTCGGCGGCGGCCACGGGGCGCTCGTCGCGGCGCTGCTGACCGAGCACCCGCAGATGCGCGGCGTGGTCTTCGACCGCCCCCACGTCGTCGCCGACACGCCAGCGCTGCTCGACGCCGCGGGCGTGGCCATGCGCTGCGAGGTGGTCGGTGGCAGCTTCTTCGACGAGGCGCTGCCGAGCGGCGCCGACGCCTACCTGCTCAAGGCGATCCTCCACGACTGGGACGACGACGACGCGGTGCGCATCCTGCGCGCCTGCCGCGCCGCGGCGCCGTTGCACTCCGTCCTGCTGGTCGTCGAGCGCGAGCTCGGCGCCGCCAACGAGAACCCCGACGCCAAGCTCTCAGACCTGAACATGATGGTCGGCACGGGCGGCCGCGAGCGCACGCGCGAGGAGTTCGCCGCGCTGCTCGCCGCCGGCGGCTTCGCGCTGCGGCGCACCGTGCCGACGGCGATCGGGCTGAGCGTGTTCGAGGGCCGGCCGGACTGATCATCTCCTTGCCGTTTGCGCAAGGCGATATTGCGCAAACGGCAATAGCGCGACGTTCGCGTCGCCAGTCCGAGGGCGGCTACGCGCCGATCGGGTGCCAGGCCGTCTTCAGCTCGGTGACCGCCTCCAGGCGCGCGAGCGCGTCGTCGGTCGCGGCTTCGTAGGTCGTCGCCGGGGCGGAGTGGCGGGCGCGCTTGACGGTCTCGGCGGCGAGCCGGTCGAGCTCGGCGCCGAGCTCCGAGTCGCCGGCGGCGTCGACGATCGCGTTGAGGTCGCGATGGGCGCCCAGCGCGGGCGCCAGCTCGGATCGGCGGCCGCTGAGCAGGTTGATCACGCCCCCGGGGACGTCGGAGACGCCGAGGACCTCGGCGAGATCGAGCGCCGGCAGCGGCCAGCGCTCGGAGATCACGGCGACGACGGTGTTGCCAGCCGCCAGCGCCGGCGCGATCTCGGCGATGAGGCCGAGCAGCGGCGGCTCGTCGGGTGCGATGACGCCGACGACGCCGGTCGGCTCGGGCAGCGAGAACGACAGGTAGGGCATGGCGACCGGGTTGACGCCGCCGAGCACGGCGGGGAGCTTGTCGGTCCAGCCCGCGTAGTGGACGAGGACGTCGACGGCGGCGGCGAGCTCGTCGGGCGGCGCCAGGGCGTCGGTGCGCGACTCGAGTGCCTCGGCCGCGCGGTACAGGATCTGGCCGCGGTTGTAGGCGGTGCGCGCCGCCCACGGGCCGGCGGCTTTGCGCGCGGCGGCCATGGCGTCGCGGACGTCCTTGCGCGAGCCGCGCGGGACGTTGGCGACGTGCTCGTCGTCGGCGCTGAGGGCACGGTCGTAGCGGCCGGACTCCGAGCGCACGAACGCGCCTCCCACGTAGAGCTTGTAGGTCTTGCGGACGGTCAGCCGGCTGCTCATGACACGCGCAGGTAGGGACGCAGGCCGGCGGCGCCGCCTTCGCGCCCGAAGCCCGACTCCTTGTAGCCGCCGAAGGCCGCGGTCGGGTCGAACTTGTTGTACGTGTTCTGCCAGACCACGCCGGCCTTCAGCGCGGCGGCAACCTCGAAGGCCTTCGAGCCCTTGTCGGTCCAGATGCCGGCGGCGAGGCCGTAGCGCGAGTTGTTGGCCTTCTCGATCGCCTCGGCCTGCGTGCGGAAGGTCAGCACCGACACCACCGGGCCGAAGATCTCCTCGACGGCGATCCGATGGGCTGGCGCGACGTCGGTGAAGATCGTCGGGGCGAACCACCAGCCGCGCTCGGGGATGTCGCAGGCGATGCTGCGCCGCACGGCGCCCTCCTGGACGCCGGCCTCGACGAGCTCCTCGATGCGCTCGAGCTGCTCGGCGGAGTTGATGGCGCCGACGTCGGTGTTCTTGTCCAGCGGGTCGCCGACGCGCAGCAGGCGCATGCGGTCCCACAGCTTCCTGGTGACCTCGTCGGCCACGGACTCCTGGATGAGCAGGCGCGAGCCGGCGCAGCAGACGTGGCCCTGGTTGAAGAAGATCCCCTGGACGATGCCCTCGACCGCCTGGTCGATCGCGGCATCCTCGAAGACGATGTTGGCGGACTTGCCGCCGAGCTCGAGCGTCAGGCCGACGCCGCGACCCGCGAGCGCGGCCTGGATGTCCTTGCCCACGGCGGTCGACCCGGTGAAGGCGACCTTATCGACGTCGGAGCGCACGAGCGCGGCGCCGGTGGAGCCGTCGCCGGCGACGATGTTGACGACGCCGTCGGGCACCTCGGCTTCCTGGCAGATCTCGGCGAGCAGCAGCGCCGTCAGCGGCGTCGTCTCTGCGGGCTTGAGGACGGCGGTGTTGCCGCAGGCCAGCGCCGGCGCGAGCTTCCAGGCCGCCATCAGCAGCGGGAAGTTCCACGGCACGACCTGCCCGACGACGCCGTAGGGCTTGGCCTTGCGCCCGGCCACGCCGTGCTGGAGCTTGTCGGCCCAGCCGGCGTAGTGGAAGAAGTGCGCGGCCGCCAGCGGAATGTCGACGTCGCGCGACTCGCGGATCGGCTTGCCGCCGTCGAGCGACTCGACGATCGCAAGCTCGCGCGAGCGCTCCTGGATGAGGCGCGCGATCCGGAACACGTACTTGGCCCGCTCGCGGCCCGGGAGCTTGGCCCACTTGGGCTGCGCGGCGCGCGCGGCCTCGACGGCGGCCTTGACGTCGGCCTCGCCGGCGAAGGTGACCTCGGCGACCGGCTCCTCGGTGGCGGGGTTGATCGACGGCACGACGCGCCCGTCGCGTGGCTCGACGAAGGCGCCGCCGATGAACAGCCCGTACGTGTCGCGCAGGCGGATGTGGTCGGGGGACTCGGGCGCGGGCGCGTAGTCCCAGGTGATGCGCGTGCGCGGGGTGTCGGTCGCGGCCATGACGGCCATGGTACGCGGAGGGAACCCCGCGATGTACACGGCCGCCTGCACGAGGGAAAGGTTGCGACGGGCGTGCCGGCGGCGCCGTCTCCGTAGTTCCATGCACGACGTCTGCGCACCGCCCCGGATGGGGCCAGAGCTTCCTGCGCTTAAGGTCCAACGTGGAGGTATGTGCAATGAGCCAGCCCCGCTCGGAAGGTTGAGCGGGGCGGAAAGGAGCAGCACATGGCAACCGTCACCGACGGCACTCGCACTCCGCCGCTGCGCGCTGCGAGGCCTGGGTATGAGTTCGACCGCTCCACGTATGAGGGGGCGGGCTGGATTCTGTTCGCAGCCATCATGTTGGTGGTCGCGGGAGCGCTCAACGTCATCTGGGGCATCGCCGCGGTCTCCAACTCGCACTTCTTCATCGGGAGTGCGTCCTACATCCTCAGTGACCTCAACACGTGGGGCTGGATCGCGATCGGATTCGGCGCTCTGGAGGGCCTCGCCGCGCTGTCGATCTGGCGCGGTGGCGCGTTCGGGCGCTGGTTCGGGATCGCCGTCGCCGGGCTTGCCATCCTGGCGGCGATGATGTCGATTCCGGCATATCCGTTCTGGTCATTGACACTCGTCGCGATCGACGTGCTGGTCATCTACGGCCTTGTCGCGTACGGCGGCAGGCCGGAGCTGACGCGCTAGTCGCGGGACGAGCGCGTTCGCGGGCGGCCTTCTTGCAGGGCCGCCCGTGGCTTGCCGGAAGCGGCGCTCTCGACGAGGTTCACTCGCGCGAGAAGTCCTCGGAGCGGCCGTAGCGGCCGTCCTGGGTCTTGGCGTACTGCATGAGCAGGTCGTTGAGCAGCGACGAGGCGCCGATGCGGAAGCGGTCGGGCGTCAGCCAGTCGTCGCCGAGCGTCTCCTTGACCAGCACGAGCCGGTGCAGCGCCGCCTTCGAGGTCGACACGCCGCCTGCCGCCTTCATCCCGACCGGGCGGCCGGTGCGCTCGACGTAGTCGCGGATCGCCTCGAGCATGACGAGCGTGACGCCGGGCGTCGCGCCGCTGGCAGCCTTGCCCGTCGAGGTCTTGATGAAGTCGGCGCCCGCCTCCATCGCGAGCATCGACGCGTGGCGGACGTGGTCGTAGGAGCCCAGCTCGGCGGTCTCGATGATGACCTTCAGGTGCGCGTCGCCGCACGCCTCCTTGACGCGGACGATCTCCTCCATGACGCGCGCGTCGTCGCCGGACAGGAACGCCTCGCGCGAGATCACCATGTCGATCTCGTCGGCGCCCGCGGCCACCGTCTCCTCGGTCTCGCGCAGCTTGATCGCCAGCGACGTCTGGCCGGCCGGGAACCCGGTCGACACCGCCGCGGTGTGGACGCCGCTGCCCTCGAGCGCGGCGTGGACGGTCGGCACGAGGGCCGGGTAGACGCACACGGCGGCGACGCTCGGGATCTCGGGCATCGTCGGCGCGGGACAGACGGCCTTGGCACTCAGCTGGCGGACCTTGCCGGCAGTGTCCTGCCCCTCGAGCGTCGTGAGGTCGACCATCGAGACCGCCAGGCGGATGCCCTGCGCCTTCGCGGTCGTCTTGATCGAGCGCTTGCCCAGCCAGGCGGCGCGCTCCTCGATGCCCGTGTGGTCGACGTGCGGTAGGCGACGGATCATTGGCGCCTAGTGTGCCTCATCGCGGGCCGCGCGGCTCGCTCTGCAACGCGCTGGCCGCCGTCACGGACGGACGGACACGGCCACGACCGGCGAGACCCCGCTCTGGAACGGCAATCCGGCCTGCCGGACGACCTTCAGCCGGAACCGGTAGCGCGCGGGCCGTGTCGTGCGCTCGAAGCGATAGACGGTGCGCACGCGGCCTTTGGTGCGCGCGGTCGCGCGCAGCTGGCGGAACGAGCGGTAGTGCCTGCCGACCTTGGCCTGCAGCGTCACGGCAACGCCCGCTTCCGGCACCGGGCCGAGGACGCGGCCGGTGAAGACGAGGCGGTCGCCGTTGTGGAGGCGGTGGCGGCTGACGCGGAGGGTCATGCCGGCTCTGACGCTGAGCTTCAGCTCCTGGCTCGTCGTGTTCTCGTGGCTGTCGGAGAACGGGAAGTACACGGCGCGCATGCGGCGATTGGGCTGCCGCGCGGCGGGCCGGTACTCGAATCGACCCTTGGCGTCCGTCTTGACGGCGCCATCGAGCCGCCACTGCTGCCCTTCGGGGCGCTGGCCGATGAACACTGTTGCGCGCGCGATCGGCGTCCCTGATGGCGTCTCGAGGGTGCCGCGGACGGTGGGGCGCTGCGAGTAGCGGACCTCCCGCGCGGCGCGCTCAACGCGGTGCCGCGCACGGCCCTTGCCGACCTGGCGGACGAAGGCTGCGGACAGCCTGGCGTTGCTGGTGGCGCCGTCGCCGTTGAGGACGCGGGGGGTGGCGAAGCGGGGGTTGAAGAAGACGCCGGCGCTGAAATAGCCGGCGGCGCGGAAGTCGTTGACGATCCGCTTGCCGGTCGGCGGGATGAGCGCTGCCCGGTTCCCTGCCGCGTCCTCGACATACACGGCGACCGTGTGCTGACCGGCCGGGAGACGGCTTGCATCGATGTTCACGGTGCCTGACGCCTGATTTGGGCAGGGCACCGGGTAGGCGAAGTCTCGACTGCCCGTGGCATCCACACATCGAGGGTCCGACACGGCGGGGAAGGTCTCGGCACCGTGGCCGTCGACCTCCACGATCGATCTGAAAGACGCCGCCTCCCTTGTCGGATGCAGTGAACGAAAGCGGTTCCAGGCCGGCCCATACGCTGTCGGCAACGGCCGTGCCGGCTACGCCAGCAACTTCTGGCGCGGCCCGATCAAGGACACTGATCGTCGCGCGCTGCACGGCCACGCGGACGACATCGGGCGCGCCGTTCGCGTCGAAGAAGGACCGTCGACACGTCTCTCCGGCGGAGGCGACGCAAACCACGTATGTCCGCACCCAGCTGGCATCTTGAAGCACGAAGCTATCGGTGCTTCTGAATCGGATCAATCCGCGAGATGACCTCAACGTCGGCTGAGGTGGCGACATTGACGGTCGTTGGGCCCCAGTCGCCGGCCGCGTAATCGCCTCGACCACTCCACGTCAGCACCAGTCCGACGATAACCGTGTCTGGCGGAGCGACGAAGCGCCACCCACCGTAGTCCCCGCTGTTGGCGCGCCCACCCGCAACGGGCGCCGGAACCGAGGCATACAGCGACTTCGAGGTGGCCTGGTCACATTCGTCGTATGCGCCGGGATAGGGATCGCCGCTCGTGTTACGCACATCCGGGACCCAGCCAGTCCGGCATCCGCTTACCGTGTAGACACCAGCGCGCGCCGACGCGTCGCAGACCACCAGCATCGCCACTGTGGCTCCCAGGATCACGAGATTCCGGCGCCCGCTCATCCAACACAGGAGCGGCCCGTGGTTCGACCCCGCACGTCGCGTGCTCATGTTCTCAATAGGCACGTCGAGTGGAATCTATGCGGAGCCAACTCCCACATCACCCTACGCGCACGCGCATCCGCCCACTGACCCCTCGCGCGTACGGATAAGCGTCGTTGGGGCGCAGGCGCAAACGGAAGGTGAAGCGCCCCCGGCTCGCGCGCTGGAAGTGGTAGCGCACGGTGAAGCCGCCGCTCTTGCGCGTGCGGGTCGTCGCGAACACGCGCCAGCCTCGGCCCGGCTGGAAGATCTGCAGGTCGAGCGTGACGCCAAGCCGCGGGAACGGGCGGCCGACCAGGCGGCCGGTGAACTTGGCGACGCCGTGGCGTCGCACGTGCTTGGGTCCGCGCACCGAGATCCGCGCGCGGACGTTGAGCGTCGCGGTCGAGCGCGCGGCGAAGTTGTCGTCGCCCTTGTAGGCGCGGTACGAGAACCGGAACAGGCGTGAGCTGCCCGCGGGCACTCCGACCTGGAAGCGCCCGTCGGCACCGGTGGTCACGCCGCCGCGATCGACGTATGAGGCACCGAGGCGGTCATCGCGCACGAGGATCCGCACGTCGGCGCCACCCACCGGCTGGCCGTTGGCGCCCTTCAGCGTCCCGCGGACCTTCGCGCCCTTGCCGTAGGAAACGAGGCGGCTCGGGCGGAGCACGAAGACGGCGTGGCGCTTCTTGCCCTTGCCGCGATAGACCTTGGCCGGGAACCCGGTGACGATCCGCGCGCCGTCGCCGCCGTTGGTGCCGTTGAGCTGACCGCGCGCATAGACGTTGAACGGAGCGCTCACGGCAGTCTCGCCGCCGGCGTCGGTCACGCGCAGCAGCAGCGTCCGGTGCCCGGCGATGGGTGTCGGGGGCGCGATCGTCTCATCCTTGACGTCGGGGCACGGGCGCGGGCGCGTGTAGTCGCAGCGCGTGCCAGCGTCGGTGTTGGGCCCCGTGTTGTAGTCCTCGGAGGCAAGGACCAGGGGGTTCGAGGCGTCAGTGACGTCGACGATCTCGGCTTTGCGGACGCCGGTGTTGTCCGCCGCGCTGAACGTCACCGGCTCGCTGCCAGATCGGGTGCCGGGCGCCATCAGGCCCTTCCCGCTCTGGACCGCCGAGATGACGGGCGGCTGGTTGTCCTGGACGGTGATCCGCGACCCGATGAGCTGTGTCTGAACGCTGTCGTTGGCGCCGAGCGTGCACGCCGCCGTCCGCCCTTGCCAGCAACCGGCGAAGAGAACGATCGATGGAGCGGTGCCCTGGATGACCGATCCGTGCGGTGAGTCGGCCTTCGAGATGGTGAACGTCTTGTCGATCGGGCTCGCGGCGCCCCAGTAATGCTGGTCCTGGTTGACGTACGCGATGACGCTCGCCTCGTACTGACCAGCCATCGCGAAGGCGTACGGACCGAACGTCGTCATGACGAACGCTGTGTTCGGGTCAGAGCTCTGGCCGGCCACTGAGTAGACCTGACGCAGCGACAGCGTGTAATCGCTGATGGTCGTGTTGGCCACGGCAAGGAACTGGAGCTGCGCCGACGCGTTGGGGGCGTAGGCGACGTTGGGCTGAAAGGCTGCGACGAGGACATCGCCAGGTGCGGCACACGTCGTGTCCGTGGTGAAGAGCGCAACATTGCCACCGGCGGCGGCAACCGATGGCGTCCAAGCGTTGTTGCCATAGAAGTTCGCGCCGACCTTGCACGAGTACACGTCGAAGCTGCCCGCCTGCGCGCTGGCCGGCAGCAGCGCGCAACCACCGAGCAGCAGTACGAGGAGCGCGCGTCTAACCAACCCGGATCCTCACGGCCTTGCTGGTTCCGCGCGCGTACGGATAGCTGTCGCTCGGCCGCAGGCGCAGACGGAAGGTGAAGCGGCCGGCCGCCGAGTTGAAGCGGTAGCGCGTCGAGTAGCGCCCGCCGCGGCGCGTGCGCGTGGTCTTCACCGTCCGCCAGCCACGGCCGGGCTGATGGGCCTGCAGCTCGAGCGTGACGCCTCGGGGCGGCAGCGGGCGGCCCGGGAGGCTGCCGCGGAAGCGCACCGTCCCGCGCGAGCGGACCTTGCGTGGGACGTGCACGGTGATGCGCGCCTTCGTGTTGAAGGTGGCGTCGGACTTCGCGGTCAGGTGATCGTCGCCCGCGTAGGCGCGGTAGGCCACGCGGAACCGGCGCGACGAGCCGCTCGTGATCCCGAATGCGAAGCGCCCGTCGGCGCCAGTGGTCACGCCGCCGCGATCCGCGTAGTGCGAGCCGAGCTTGAGCTCACGCACGAGCAGTCGCAGCTGGGCGCCGGAGATCGGCTGGCCGGCGGCGTTGCGCAGGATGCCGCGCACCGTGGCGCGGTGTCCCCAGCGGACGGTCTTGCTGGGACGCAGCACGCCGACCCGATGCCGGCTCTTGCCACGGCCGCGCATCGTGTGGCCGAGGAAGCCTGCGACGACTCGCGCGCCGTCGCCGCCGCCCGAGCCGTTGACCGGCCCGCGCGCGGTGATCGCGTAGGGCGACGAGACGGTCTGGTTGCCCGCCGCGTCGGTGACGCGGACCAGGACCGTGCGCTTTCCGGCGATGGCAGTGGGCGCCGCGATCGTCTGGTCCTTGAGGTCGGGACACGGCCGTGGGCGCGTGAAGCTGCACTGCGTCTTCTGGACCGTCGGGGTGTCGTTGTAGTCGGTCGCCGCGACGACGGCGGGGTTGGAGGCGTCGGTGACGTCGACGATCTCGGCGCGGCGGATGCCGACGTTGTCCGTCGCGCTGAAGGTGAGCGGCTCGTCGCCGGAGCGGGTGCCGGCGGCCAGCAGGCCGCTGTCGTTGTCGATCGTCGTGATGTTCGGCGGGGTGTTGTCGGTGATCGGTGATCGCGCGAGCCGAAGAGCTGGAGGAACGCGGTGCCGACGTTGCCGTTGCCGTCTTTCACAGGCTGCACGCCGGCCGTCATTCCGTGTAGCAGCCGGCGAGCATGACCATGTTGCTCGCGTCGGGCTTTGCGACAGTCGCGTACGCGGAACCGGCGCGGGTGGCGTGATCGCGCCCGTGTCGATCGCGGCGACCGGCCGTTGGGCGCTTCCCGCGGTAGCCATACCAGTGGCCTTCGTTCGCGAGCGGGTGCTGACCGCGTCCGCGCCAGACGGCCCGTACCGCCGAGAACGGGTAGTCGCCGAAGCGCGCCGGCGTCATACGTGGCTCGTCGGATAGCCCCGAAGCGGCGGCGCGAACCAGTAGTAGTGCAGCGACACTCTTGTAGTTGGTGATCGTGCGTCTGCGGGGGCGCATGAAGAACAGTCCGGCGTAGGTCCCGTTCGGAATACGCCGTTCCCGACGGCCAGCGAAACCGCGAGCGGGTCGCCCGCCTTCGCGCAGGCGGTGTCGGTGCCGTACGCCGCATTCCCCGCCGGGTTGTTCCCCGCCACCCACGCGTTGTTCGGATAGAACCCGCCGTCGATCGAGCACGACAGGACGTCGTAGCTGCCGGCGACCGCCGACGGCGCGCACACGGCCGACCGCGGCGACGGTCGCCACAAGCGCGAGAAGTCCCCTCCCTGCCTTCACTCGCGCACTTGATACCCCAGAATGGGGCGAAGTTGCGCACGACCTGTTCCGACGGCTAGATCTTGTGGCGCTGGAGGAGCTTGCGCCCGATGACCATGCGCTGGATCTCCGACGTGCCCTCGCCGATGAGCAGGAGGGGGGCGTCGCGGTAGAGGCGCTCGATCTCGTACTCCTTGGAGTAGCCGTAGCCGCCGTGGATGCGGAACGACTCCTCGACGCAGTAGTGGCCGGCCTCCGACGCGAAGAGCTTGGCCATGCCCGCTTCGAGGTCCGAGCGCTCGCCGGCGTCCTTCAGGCGCGCGGCACGCAGCGTGAGCAGGCGGGCGGCCTCGACCTGGGTGGCCATGTCGGCGAGCTTGAACTGGATCGCCTGGTGCTCGGCGATCGGGCGGCCGAAGGTCTTGCGCTCCTGCGAGTAGCGCAGGGCGAGCTCGAGGGCGCGCTGGGCGATCCCGACGCCGCGCGCGGCGACGTTGGCGCGGCCGACCTCGAGCGCGTCCATCATCTGCGCGAAGCCCTTGTTCAGGCCGGCCCCCTCGCCGCCGAGGATGTTCTCGCCCGGACAGAGATAGCCGTCGAAGACGAGCTCGGTCGACTCGACGCCCTTGTAGCCGAGCTTCTTGATCTTGGGCGGAACGGTGAGCCCCGCGTAGTCGCCGGTGTTCTCGGCGACGCCGGGCTCCTTCTCGGCGATGAAGCACGTGAAGCCCTTGTGGCGCGGATCGGCCTCGGGGTCGGTCTTGACGAGGACGAAGACGAGCGAGGAGAGCAGGCCGTTGGTGACCCACATCTTCTGGCCGTTGATCTCCCAGCGGCCGTCGTCGCTCTTCTTGGCGCTGGTCTTGATCGCCTGCACGTCGGAGCCCAGCTCGGGCTCGGACAGCGAGAAGGCGGCGCGGATCTCGCCCGTCGCCATGCGCGGCAGGTACTTCTGCTTCTGCTCGTCGGAGCCGAACTTCATCAGCAGGTAGGAGCCGATGAAGTGCGTGTTGACGATGCCCGAGATCGAGATCCAGCCGCGCGAGAGCTCCTCGACGATCATCACGTAGGTCGTCAGGTCGAGCCCCATGCCCCCGTACTCCTCGGGGATCGTGACGCCGAACAGCCCAAGCTCCTTCATCTGCTCGACGATCGGCTCGGGGAACTCGTCGGCGGCGTCGTAGTGCTCGGCGTTCGGCAGGATCTGCTCGTCCGCGAACTGGCGGACCATCTCGCAGATCGCCTTCTGCTCGTCGGTCTTCTCGGTGTACGTGGCGGCGGCCATGGTCACCGCAGGATATCGGTGATCCCCCTTTGGCTGACTGGCCAGTCGATATCTTGCTCGCCCGGTGACCACCTGGGATGCGATCCGCTGGCTGCATCTGCTGGCCATGGCGTTCTTCGTCGGCGGCCAGCTGTTCCTGGCCGCCTGCGTGGTGCCCGTCGTCCGCGGCGATCGCCCGCGCATGCAGGCGGTGGCGCGGCGCTTCGGCTGGGGCACGCTCGTCGCGCTCGGCGTCCTGCTGGCGACCGGCTCGGCGATGGCCTCCCACTTCGACGTCTGGAGCTCGGGCACGCTGCACGTCAAGCTCGCGCTCGTCGCGCTCACCGGCGTGCTGGTGCTCGTCCACATGCGCCGCCCCGGCGACCACTGGATGGAGGGCGTCGTGTTCGTCGCGTCCCTTGCCATCGTGTGGCTCGGCGTGGCGCTCGCCCACTAGGACGCGCGGCGGGCGGGTGGCGGCGCGCGGCGAGGCCAGCCGCGGCGGCGGCCCGCGACGAACGACGAGAACCAGACACCATGCGTCTGAAACTCGTCGCTCGATCCCTGGCGGCGCCGAAGTGTTGCGAGACGCGCACGGTCTGCCTCGATCCCCGCGGCCTTGCGCGCGGCGCGGGCGCCCGACCAAGCGAACGACGAGTTTGTATCCCCACAGGAGACAAGGTCGTCGTTCGTTGTGTTGCGGGGCGAGGGGTGTTGCGAAACGCGCGCACCCTGCGCAGCGCCGCGCACGCAGGCGCCCATCAACCATCACTGCCCCCGGGCCGCAAGGCGCCGCCGACCCGTTCACGTCAGAAGTCTCCTAGGGTCCGCCACCCATGAACTTCGCCCGTGACGTCGTCGAGGCTGCCGACCCGCGCCGGCTCGCGCTCGTCGAGCGCGCCCGTGACGGCGGGCGGCGCGAGTGGAGCTTCGGCAACGTGGCGCGCGCCGCCGCCACGCTCGCCGCGCACTTCGACGAGCGCGGGGTACGCCGCGGCGACGTCGTCATGACGCTCGTCGGCAACCTGCCCGACTGGGTCGCGGCGATGGTCGCGAGCTTCCGCCAGGGCTACGTCGCGCTGCCGTGCAACGAGCAGCTCCGCCCCAAGGACCTGCGCCTGCGCCTCGACGTCGCCGAGCCCGCCCTCGTCGTCGCCGACGCGCGCAACGAGCAGGCGCTGCGCGAGAGCGGCTGGAGCGGGCCCACGATCTGGGTGCCCGGCGTCGGTGACTGGCCCGAGCGCACGCCCCCGCCCCACGCCGAGCTCGACCCCGACGACCCCTGCCTGATCACCTTCACGAGCGGGACCTCCGGCGAGCCGAAGGCCGTCGTCCACGCCCAGCGCTACCTCGACGGCCAGCGCCTGCAGGCCGAGCACTGGCTCGACGCCCGCCCCGGCGAGCTCGTGTGGTGCACGGCGGCCAGCGGCTGGAGCAAGTCGGCGCGCAACGTCTTCATCGCCCCGTGGATCCGCGGCGCAGCCGCGCTGCTGCACGACGAGCGCTTCGACCCGCACGAGCGGCTCGCGCTCCTGGCCGAGGAACCGGTGGCCGTGCTCTGCATGGCGCCGACCGAGTACCGGATCATCGCCAAGCGCGCGCAGCCGCAGCACACCCCTACCCTGCGCGGGCTCGTCGCCGCCGGCGAGGCGCTCAACCCCGAGGTGCTGCGCGCGTGGCGCGAGGCCACGGGCCTGTGGGTGCGCGACGGCTACGGCCAGACCGAGACCGGCCAGATCACGGGAATGCCGCTCGACCGCGACGCCGTCCCCGGCTCGATGGGCCGCGCGCTGCCCGGCATCGACGCGTGGGTGGACGACGGAGAGCTCGTCGTCGACCCGTCCACGGTGCCGACCTTCTTCCGCGGCTACCTCGGCGATCCCGCCCCGTCCGGCCCGTGGCGCACCGGCGACCGCGTCACGCGCGACGACGACGGCTTCCTCTTCTTCGAGGGCCGCACCGACGACGTGATCATCTCCGCCGGCTATCGCATCGGCCCGTTCGAGGTCGAGTCCGCGCTCGTCGAGCATCCCGCCGTGGCCGAGGCCGCCGTCGTCCCCGCCCCCGACGACGAGCGCGGCGCCGTCGTCCGCGCGGTCGTCGTGCTGCGCGACGGCCACGAGCCCTCCGACGCGCTCGCGCGCGAGCTGCAGGACCACGTCAAGGCGCAGACCGCGCCCTACAAGTACCCGCGCATCGTCGACTTCGCGGCCGAGCTGCCCAAGACGCCGAGCGGCAAGATCCGGCGCGCGGCGCTGCGGGACTAGGCCGGGGCCGGTGGGGCGGGCGGGGCGGGAGGCGCCGGCGGCGGCGCGGGCGCCGGCCGCGGGCAGCGCTGCGGCCCTGGCTTGAACGGCAGACGCACGATCTTCGAGGACACGTTGTTGGCATCGTCGACCTCGAGGATGTGGTTGCCGGGATCGACTCGCTGCACGATCGCGAAGCAGCCGCGCAGGCCGGTGACGTCGATCCAGTTGTCCGGATAGGTCGACGGGTAGATGTCGGCCCAGCCCACCGACGTGCCCAGGGTCACCTCGTGCTTGGTCGCGCGCTGGTTGCAGTGCGGGAAGAACGGCCGCCGGCGCACGCCCGCGGTGAAGCGCACCCGCTTGAGGTCGCGCAGGCAGTAGTCGTGCTTGGGGCCGACGCGCACCACCTGGGCGCGGTGCGCGGCGGCGTCCAGCGACCACAGCTCGAAGCGCGCGGCGTTCTGGAACTTCCAGTACGAGCCGCCGCGCGAGGGCACCGACTTGAAATACAGCTCGGCGCCGGTGTCGATCCGCCGGCGGACGCCCGCGGCGTTGGCGATGACCTGGCGCGCGCGCATCTCGGTCTTCGAGGTGCGCTCGCCGAACAGCTCTGCGGGCCCGGCGCCCACGTTGACGATCCGGTTCTCCATCCGCAGCACGCGCCGCCCCGTCGGGCTGCGCGCAATGCGCAGGTGGCTGGCCGGCGCCATGACGAGGTCCGGGCAGCGCAAGGCCAGCGCGGGGTCATGGCAGGGACTGGGGACGGCAGCGGCGAGAGCCGCCAGGGAGGCGGTGACAGCGAGCAAGTGCGGCCGGTCAGGCTGTCAGATCGCGGGCCATCTCGTCGAAGACGGCGACGTAGCGATCGACGGCCTCGTCGGTGTGGGTCACCGACAGCGTCCACTCCTCCTCGCGCCCCGGCGTCATGAAGATGCCGCGGTTCATGTTGAACAGCCACGCGAGGTCGGCCAGCTCTGCGTCCTGGTTCTCCTTGAACGTCTCGTAGTCGACGATCTTCGTCGTCGAGAAGGTCACGCAGCCCTTGGAGCCGATGCCGACCGCGTAGCCCGACAGGCCATGGCGCTCGATGACCTCGGTGCACCCGCGCAGGATGCGGTCGTTCAAGGCGTCGAGGCGCTTGTAGGCGTCGGCCGTCAGCACCTCGGTGAGGTTCGCGCGCGCGGCAGCCATGCCCAGGGGGTTGCCGTTGTAGGTGCCGACCTGGAAGACCGAGCCGTCCTCGACGACCGACATGACCTCCTCGCTGCCGCCGATCGCCCCGGTCGGCATGCCGCCGCCCAGCGCCTTGGCCAGCGTGACCATGTCGGGCATCACGCCGAAGCGCTCCACCGCGCCGCCGGCCGCGATGCACAGGCCGGTCTTGACCTCGTCGAAGATCAGCACGATCCCGTGCCTGCGCGTGATCTCGCGGACCGCCTCGAGGTAGCCGGGCTCGGGGAGCACCACCCCGAGGTTCATCATCACCGGCTCCATGATCATGCAGGCCGGCTTGCGGTCCTCGCGGTCGAGCTCGACGATCCGGCGCTCGAGCGCCTCGGGATCGTTGAAGTGCACCGAGAAGACCTCGTCGACCGTCGACTGCGGGATGCCGGCGCCGTAGGGCAGTGACGCGGGCGCCTCGCGCGGGCCGATCTTGTCGTACTCGACCCCGATCGAGACCATCACCGTGTCGTGGTGGCCGTGATAGGAGCCGAAGATCTTCATCACGGTGTGGCGCTTGGTGAACGCGCGCGCGATGCGGATCGCGTCCATCGTCGACTCCGAGCCGGAGTTCGTGTAGCGCCAGCGATGGATGTCCCAGCGCTCGGCGAGCTGCTCGCCGACGACGATCGCGTCCTCGGTCGGCGCGGCGAAGTGCGTGCCCTTGACGTAGCGCTCGCCGATCGCCTTGCCGATGGCCGGGTGCGCGTGGCCCTGCACCATCGAGCCGAAGCCGTTGTGGAAGTCGTACATCTCGTTGTCGTCGACGTCCCACACGCGCGGGCCTTCGCCGTGCTCGAGGTAGATCGGCCACGGCTCGCGCAGCTGGTAGGAGGAGGCGACGCCGCCGGTCAGCACCTTGCGCGCGCGGTCGTACATCGCCTGCGAGCCCCTCGTGCGCGCGTTGAGCTCGCGCTCCTCGCGCTCGGTCAGCTCCTTGATGCGCTGACGATCCAGCTGGGTCGGGGTGGTGGCCATGGCCAGGAGTGTAGGCGCGCACCGCATCGCCGAGGCGGCCAACGGGCCGCCCGTCCATGTGACGCGCCGCACATGTGTACCGTTCGGCCATGCCCCGCGACGCGGCGGTGGCGGCGGTCTTCGAGCCCGTCCAGCCCCCCACCACCTTCGAGGAGACCGTCGAGCGCCTGGGGACGGCGATCCGACTGGGCATCCTCGGGCCGGGCCTCCGGCTGCCGTCCGAGCGCGAGCTGGCCGAGCAGCTCGGCATCTCACGATCGACGCTGCGCCAGGCGATCACGACGCTCGTGCAATCGGGCCACCTGACCTCGGTGCGCGGGCGCGGCGGCGGCACTTTCGTCGTGCAGGAGCCCCCGATCGCCGAGGGCAGCCCGGCCGGCCCGGTGCGCGCCGATTGGCGCGAGGTGCTCGACCTGCGCATCGCGATCGAGATCGGCGCCGCCACGCTCGCGGCGGGACGCGCCAGCGAGGACGACCTCGCGCTCATGCGCGCCTGCGTCGAGCGGATGGCCGCCGCCTCGGAGTTCGACGACTACCGCCGCGCCGACATCCGCTTCCACATGGCGATCGCCGAGGCCAGCGGCGTGCCGCGGCTGATGACGCTCGTGGGCGAGGTCGAGGCCGAGGTCTCGGAGCTGATCGCGCACATCGCCCATCCGCCGGAGGTGCTCGATCACTCCAACGCCGAGCACGCGCGGATGATCGAGGCCTTCGAGCGCCGCGACGGCGCCCGCGCGGTGCGCGTCCTGCGCCGCCACCTCGAGGGCACCGAGCACATCCTGGCCGGCCTCTTCCCGCCCGGGCACGCCTAGCGGTGGGCGACACGCTCCTCGCCGCCCTCGCCGCCGCCGTCGGCGACGCGCACGTGCTCGCCGACGACGAGCGCCGCGCGCCGTTCGAGGTCGACTGGACCGGGCGCTACCGCGGCCGCGCGCGGGCGGCGGTGCGCCCCGCCGACGCCGCCGAGGTCGCGGCAGTGCTCGCCGCCTGCCGCGCACACGGCGCCGCCGTCGTGCCGCAGGGCGGCAACACCGGCATGGTCGGCGCGAGCGTCCCGCGCGGCGGCGAGGTGGTCGTCAGCCTGGCGCGGCTCACGGAGCTGGGCGCCGTCGATCGCGCGGCCGCGCAGGTGCAGGCCGGCGCCGGCGTCACGCTCGCCGCGCTGCAGGCGCACGCGCGCGCCGAGGGGCTGGACGCGGGCGTCGACCTCGGCGCGCGCGACAGCGCCACCCTCGGCGGCCTCGTCGCCACCGACGCCGGCGGCACCCACGCCCTGCGTTACGGCACCGTCCGCGCGCGCGTGGCCGGCCTGCAGGCGGTCCTCGCCGACGGCACGATCGTCGATCGCCCGGCGCTGCTGAAGGACAACGCCGGCTACGACCTGCCCGCCCTGCTCGTCGGCAGCGAGGGCACGCTCGGCGTCATCACGGCCGTGCGCTGGCGGCTCGTGGCGCTGCTGACCAGCCGCGTCGCCGCGCTCGTCCCGCTCGCCTCGCTCGACGACGCGGCCGCCCTGCTGGCCGTCGTGCGCCCGCGCCTCGCCGCGACCCTGCACGCCGCCGACTTCTTCCTCGACGAGGGCCTGCAGCTCGTGCTCGACCACGACGGGCTCCCCGCGCCGGTGCCCGAACGCGCACCGGTCTACGTGCTGCTCGAGTGCGCCGCGGCGAGCGATCCGACCCCGGAGCTGGCCGCCGCCCTCGCCGCCGCCGGGATCGAGGACGCCGTCGTCGCCGACGACAGCGCCGAGCGCCGGCGGCTGTGGCGGTTTCGCGAGGGCCATGCCGAGGCGATCGCGGCCAACGGCATCCCGCACAAGCTCGACGTCGGGGTGCCGCTCGCCCGCCTGCCCGAGTTCGCCGCCCGCGTCGTCGACGAGGTGGCGCGGGTCGCGCCCGGCGCGCGCCCGATCGTCTTCGGCCACCTCGGCGACGGCAACGTGCACGTCAACGTCCTCGGCCCCGACCCCGACGACCACGCCGTCGACGAGGCGATCCTGCGCCTGGCCGCCGACTGCGGCGGGACGATCAGCGCCGAGCACGGCGTCGGCGTGGCCAAGGCGCGCTGGCTGGCGCTGACCCGCTCGCCGGGCGAGCTTCAGGCGATGGCGGCGATCAAGCGCGCCCTGGACCCCGACGGGATCCTCAACCCCGGGGCGGTCCTAGCGTGAACCTGATGAGGTCGCCCATCGTGAACTTGCGGTCGTCGGCCGCCGGGATGGGAGGCAGCGATCCGTCGTCGGCGTTGAGGTAGGAGTCCTCATCGACCGCGAGGAGACGGTTGATCACGTCGGCGACGATCCGGCCACCGGTCCGGCCGAGCCGAAGGCCACCGTTGTCGGCCTCGGCCTCGGCCTCGGCCAGGATGTAGTACCAGAGCGGCGTCCGTCGAGCACGACGTCGCGCACACGCTCGTCGACGTCTTGGGGCAGCGACGCCACCAGGTCGTTCGCATCGAGCCTGTCGATCTTCATCGCGTCGGCGACGTCGCCACCGCAGGGCAGCTTGCGCCCGCGCCGCAGGTTCAGGAACGGCAGCGAGGCGTCGTCGGGCGGTAGATGCGCAAGCTGGCGAATGAGGGTCGGGTCGATCCGCATGGCCCTCTGGGGGGTCGTGGCGCGATCGATGGGGAAGAACTGCTTCCACTCGATCTCCAGCTCAGCCGGAAGCCGCCGGAAGCCGGAAAGCGTCTGCCCGAGCGGGGTACCGGACGTCAGGATCGGCACGTTCGGTTGGCCGCCTATGACCGTGTAGTCGGGGCGGACCATGCTGTGCCCGAAGCGGAACGCGGCGACAGAGAACTCCACGGGCATGAACGGCTCGTCTCCGTCGTCCCACGTGAAGTGCTCGGGCTCGGTGTTCGCCATCGCGCCGCCGACGATCCGCGGCAGGAAGTCCTCCTTGACGACCCGCTGGTAGTGCCACCGCACGAGCTTCTGAGCGCCCTCGAACAGGATCGGACTCTTGATGTCCGGCTCCCGGCGCAGCAGGAAGTCGACGACCTTGTTGTGAAAGCGAATGAAGAGCAGGTGCAGCTGCGAGATGATGAGGTTCTCGTCGTTGCGCGGATCGCCGATGAGCGCCCGTCCCTGCTGGTTTCGGGGGAGGTCTTCGGCGGCGGACTCCGGCCCGTCCGGGTTGCGCCCTACGAGCAGCTTCACGCCTTGGTGCTTACGCAAGCTCCAGTCGTACAGAAACGGCTGGTCCATCGGGCCCGATCCGTAGAGCGAATCGAGGTCGAAGCGCGGCGTGCGGAAAGTCACGGACCAGCGCGGGCGGGTTGTCGCGGCCGAGCGTCGACGTCGCGTCGAACGTCAGGTCGTGATCGACGTACTGCCCGAAGTAGGTGTAGCCCGCGGGCATCCTGGGGTTCGGGTTGAAGGGCTCCCCCGGCTCCTCGACCATGGTCTTCGCGAGGTCTGCGGCGATGCCGAGATCGAGGTCGCTGTCGGGCAGATCGGGGAACATCCGCCCGTAATGGGCGCCCTCCGAAGGCGCCGGCTGCCCGCGCAGGCCTGGGATGCCGTGCTGCGAGAGCCCGAGCGCAACGCGACTCGAGGGGTCGCGGTTCTCGTCCAACCGATGGTCGGAGTCTGTTGCGAGGTCCGTGGACATCGCGTCAGCCCTTGTCGATCGGCAGGACCTGCTGCCAGAAGAACGTGCTGTCGTCCCTGTTGTCGATCGTCACGCCCACCACGAGCACCTCTTCGTTGACCTTGTAAGGCGGATCGCCCTGGTCGAAGAGCACCGTCCAGCCGGCCGCGGTGGGCGCAGCCACCGCCGTGGACGGGAGGGTGAGCGGGCGCGTCGGGCCTTCTGCGCCCGCCCGCGTCTGCCCGGCGTCCGCATGCGCCACGGCGACGTAGGCCGCCTTGACGTGCTGAGGCGCCTCCGTGTCGCCGTTGACGTTCAATCTCTCGATCCCGTTGTCGTCGGGGCCGAGCGTGACAGAAGTGAAGTTGCCGCTGACCGGCATGGATGCCCCCAGACTCAGTTGCTGAGCAGCGCGCGCGCTCGCGCGCTTCCAACCGCGTTGCCCTTCCGTTCGTACTCTGAGAGAGCGCCGCGGGCGGCCTCGTGATACATGCGCGAGGAGAGCCGCAGGACCTCGGCGAGATCGAGCATCGCATCGCCCCGATGCCAAAGCAAATCGGTCGCGTCGACCAGTGCGACGGCCTCGTGGGCGAGCGCCTCAGCCCGGTCCACGCGACCCTCGTGGGCAAGGACCTTGGCCTTCACGCCGCGCCAGACGACCTGCGTGACGATGTCGTCAGGCGCGGCGGCGTCCGCGGCGACCGCGCACCACTCGGCCGCTTCCTCGAGCTCGTCTTGGGCGTACAGGGCCTGACCGAGCAGTGCCGCCGTGGTCGACAGCAGGCCGCCCTGGCTCATGGATCTCAGTGCTTCCACGTCGGACCGCAGCGCGCGCTCGGCGAGCGCGGGCTGGCCCGCCAACATCCTCGTGAACGCCTCCATGTGCGACACGCTCGAGTGCAGGCCGGCGAGCTGGTGGAGCGTCTCGTTGGCCTCCTCCACCAGACCCTCCGCGATCTCGAACTCGCCACGCATCGCGTGCAGCGGGGCCAGCGCGTTGACCACCCACGCCACGGCCACGGGACTTGGCGCGACCATCTCGCGCATCCGCTCGCAGCTCGGTATCGCCTCGGCGACCGGCGCCGGGCCCAGCACCGCCGCGGTCGCGCGCCAGCCGAGGATCCCGAAGAGCTCGAGATCCTCGCCCGCCGCCCGCGCGCAGTCGGTCGCCCGGCTCCAGGCCTCGTCGGCCTGCGCGACCTGGCCCATGATCCAGCCGGCCTGAGCGCGCAGGTTCCACGCCCGGCACTGGCCGTAGTCGTCGCGCGCACGCTCGAGCACCGGCAGCGCCTCGTCGGCGACCTGCCGCGCCTGCTCGGCCCCGACGCTCGTCTCGGTCTCGAGCCGCACGAAGGCGCGCTCGATCCGGGCGCGCGCCCCGAGCCAGGGCTCGGGCGCGCTCGCGATCGCCTCGTCGAGAACGGCGGTCGCCTCGCTCATCCGACCGGCTTCGAAGAGCGATGCGCCGAGGGCCGGCAGCAGCGCCCCGCGCGCCGCGTCGTCGTCGCGGACGAGGGCGATCGCGCGCTCGAGCAGCGCGCTCGCCGCGGACTGGTCGTCGCGCTGGGCGGCGCGCCGGCCGGCGACGGCGAGGCTCGCCGATGCCCGCGCCGCGAGCGGCTCGGTGCTGCTCGGCGCCTCGCCGAGCTCGCGCCGCAGGCCCACGGCACGCTCGAGGTGGTAGCCGACGAGCTCGTCGACCACCGGGAAGGTCAGCGGCCGCGCCTCCAGCCAGTCCGCGAAGCGCTCGTGCAGGCGCGCGCGCAGCTCCTTGGCCATGCCTTCGTAGGCCGCGTCGCGGATGAGCTGGTGGCGAAAGCGGAAGGTGTCCTCGCCGAACGGCTCGATCAGGTCCTTGCGGACGAGCGCCCTGAGCTCCGCGTCGATCGAATCGCCCACCAGCGCCTCGACTCGCTCGCGCGCGAACTCCTTGCCCTCGATCGACGCGGCCTCGATGACGGCGCGCTCGGAGGCGTTCAGGCGGTCGAGCCGCTCCGCGAGCAGCGCTTGGATCGTCGGCGGCACGGCGATCGTCGCCAGCTCGGGCGCGCGCCCGCCGCCGGGCACGAGCGCGCCGTCGTCGTCGAGCATCGAGACGACCTCGACGACGTACAACGGGTTGCCCTCGGCGACGTCGAGGATGCGCGTGGCGGCCTGGCGGTCCAGCGGCGCCGGCCCGACGAGCTGGCCGAGCAGGCTGGCCGCGTCGTCGTCGGTCAGCGGATCGAGCAGGACCGAGCTCACGTTGTGGCGGCCGTCGCCCCAGCCCGGGCGGCTGTCGAGCACCTCCGGGCGCGCCATGACCAGCAGGAAGAGCGGCACGTCGCTCGCACCGTCGGCCACGTGGTCGAGCAGGTCCATGAACAGCGGATCGGCCCACTGGAGGTCGTCGACGACGAGGACGAGCGGCCTCCGGCGCGCGAGCGACTCGAGCACGTTGCGCACGGCCCAGAACGCCTCGTCGGGCGCCACGGGGTCGCCGGCCGGCCTCAGCAGCTCGGCGGCGCGCGTGACCGCGCTGCGCGTCCTCGTCGGGGACCCGGTGGAGCAGCCCACCGCCGAGCGCCTCGACCAGCGGCCACCAGGTCATTCCGTCGCCGTACGGCAGGCAGCGCCCGGCGGTCACCGTCGCCACGCCCTGGAGGCCGTCGACGACCTCGCCGACGAGCCGCGACTTCCCGACGCCCGCCGCACCCAGGATGGTGAGCATCCGGCACGAGCGATCGGCCAGCGTGGTGTCGAACGCCTCCGACACCAGCCGGCGCTCGCGCTCGCGATCGACCAGTGGCGGGCGCGGGCGATGCGGCCGCACGGGCGCGTCCGGCGCCACGGACACGAGCCTGAAGGCGTCGACGGCCTCCTCCTTGCCCTTCAGCGACAGCGGCGCGACCGGCTCGGCGTCGACCGCGTGGCGCACGAGGCGGAACGTGTCGCGCCCGAGCAGGATGTCGCCCGGAGGCGCCGCCTGCTCGAGGCGCGCCGCGACGTTGACGATGTCGCCCGCCGTGAAGAGGCCGCCGCCCGCGCTCGTGCCGGTCACGGCCTCGCCGGTGTTGACGCCGATGCGCACGGCGAAGTCGAGGCTGCGCTCACGGCGCAGCTCGGCGCGCAGCACTCCGACGGCCTCGCGCATCTCAGCCGCCGCGCGCACGGCTCGCAGCGCGTCGTCCTCGTGGGAGACCGGGACGCCGAACACGGCCATCACCGCGTCACCAATGTAGTTCTCGACCGTTCCCCCGTGGTGCTCGATCGCCGCGGCCATCCGACCGAACCAGCGCTGCATCGCCCAGCGCAGCGTCTCGGGGTCCACTCGCTCCCCCAGGGCGGTCGACCCGACGACGTCGGCGAAGACCACCGTGACGACCTTGCGCCGCTCGGCGACGGCCGGCGCCGTCGACATGGTCGCTCCGCAGGCAGGGCAGAAACGGGCCTGCTCCGCCACCAGCTCCCCGCAGCGAGAGCACGTCTTCACGGCGCGAGTCTAGAGAGCGCTGCGATCGGCCCGGGAAGCGGGCGCGCCGCAACGCTAAAGCCGCCGGCCCGCCCTGCCGAGAGAGATAGGGTGGTCCCTCGTTTCCCCGCCGCGGCGCTTGCCGCGGTGACCTTCCTGCTCACCCTGCTCGCCACCCCGGCGCTCGCCGCGCCGGGCGCGCGTGATGGTGCGCCGGACCGCCTGATCGTCGCCTTCGACCACACCGCGGACAGGAGCGACCGCGGCGACGCGCTGCAGGACGTGCACGCCACCGCCGCGCAGGCGATCCCGGCGCTCGGGCACACCGACACGGTGACGGTCGCCGACGGCACGGCCGCCAGCGCGATCGCCAAGCTCGAGGACGCCGACGGCGTCGCGTGGGCGGAGGTCGACCGGCCGGTCCGCGCGACGCTGGGGCTACCCGCCGAGAGCTTCTCCGAGGGGTCCCTGCAGTGGGGTCTGACGAACTCGCTCGTGGCGGGCATCGACGGCAACTTCACCGCGGCGTGGGATCTCTCGATCGGCAGCGCATCGGCCCCCATCGCCGTGGTCGACACCGGCGTGGACTTCTCGATCGCGGACCTGGCGGCCAACAAGGTCGCCGGTGGCTACGACTTCGTCTCCGGCGACGGCGACCCGACGCCCGCTCCGCCCGCCGGGAGCGACCCCGATGCCACGAGCCATGGCACTCACGTCGCGGGGATCGCGGCCGCCTCGCTGGGCGTGACGCAAACCACCGGGGACATCACCGGCGGCGCGCCCAGCGCGGGCATCATGGCGCTGCGCGCGCTGGATGCGACGGGCAGCGGCTACATGTCCAAGATCGCCGACGCGTTCGCGTGGGCCGGAGCCCACGGTGCCCGCGTGGTCAACGCCTCGTTGAGCGGCACCGGCCCCTCGCAGGCGCTGCTCACGGCGATCACCAAGTACCCGAACACGCTCTTCGTCGTGGCGGCCGGCAACGCGAACGTCAACGAGGACGCGAAGTCGACGAACCAGCGCGACTACCCCTGCGCCTACGACCTGGCCAACGTCGTCTGCGTCGCGGCCGTCGACAAGAGCGGCCAGCTGGCGTGGTTCTCGAACTACGGCGCCACCACCGTCGACGTTGGTGCGCCCGGCGTGAACATCTACTCCTACACGCTCGGCGGCCAGCTCGAGTCCTGGAACGGCACCTCGATGGCCACGCCGTTCGTGGCCGCCGCCGCCGAGCTGGCGATCGCCCGCACGCCCAGCGTCACCGCCCCGCAGCTGCGCGACGCGATCATCGGCACCGCGCGGCCGCTGAGCGCACTGACCGGGAAGACCGTCTCGGGCGGCATGGTCGACGCCGACGCGCTCGTCGCGCGCGTGGCCGGGCTGCCCATGCAGGCCGCGCCCGTGGCGGCCAGCACCGCGCCCGCGACGGCGCCGACGAGCGCGCCGCAGCAGCCGGCCGCCACGCCCGCCGACCCGGTCGACACCACGCCCGAGCAGCAGGCGCCCTCGCAGCAGCCCGCGCTCCGCTCTCCGCAGCTCAAGCTCGCGAAGGTCAAGCGCAGCGGCTCGCGCCTGCGCGTCAACGGCACTCTCGCTCGCGCGTGGAAGGGCACGGTCACGGTCACCGTCTGCGCCGGGCGCCACTGCACCCGCACCCGCGCGCACGTGACGCACGGGCGCTTCAGCGCGAAGCTGGCGGTCCCCCGCGGCAAGCGCGTGAAGGTGACCGTCGCCGCGCCCGCGGCGCACGGCTACCGCGCGATCAGCGTCACCCGCAGCGCTCGCTCCTGAGCGCCTAGGCGCTGCCGACCCGATTGGCCTCGAGCCGCTCGGTCATCGCTGCACGGATACGCTCGCCGACGGGCGCCATCGTGCTCTCGATGGCTCGCAGCTGCGATCCCGTGAGGACGACGAGCCGCATCGGCGACGTCGCGGTGACCGACGCGACGCGGCGGTCCGCGCCGAGCAGGCCGATCTCACCGAAGAAGTCGCCCGGCCCGAGCGCGGCCAGCACCGACCCCTCGCGCGTGACCTCGGCCGTTCCCTCCTCGATGGCGAAGAACTCGTAGGCGAAGCGCCCCTCCTGCGCGAGCTTGGTGCCGGCCCCGACGTCGACCTGGTCGGCGTACTGGGCGATGACCTTCTGATCGTCCTTGCTCAATCCCGCGAACAGCGGGATCGACGCGACGTCGCGCTGATCCATGCGACCTCCTCTCGATCACCGCCGACCCTACGCCCCGCGCGGGCGCCGGCACAAGCGCTACGCGCGGACTCGCTCGCCGCGCGGGTCGTACAGCGGCTCGGCGACGACCTCGCCCGGGATCCAGCGCCCGAAGACATCGACCTCGACGGCGGTGCCGACGTCGTGCTCGGGCGGCAGGTAGGCGTAGGCGATCGAGCGGGCGACGGCGTAGCCGTAGCCGGCGGTCGTCACGCGGCCGACGATCTCACCGCCGACGCGCACCGGCTCGTTGCCCAGCGCGACCGAGCGCGGGTCCTCCAACACGAGGCAGCGCAGCCGCTTGGCGACCGGCCGCGCCGCCAGCGCCGCGCGCCCGACGAAGTCCTTGTCGTCGCGCACGCAGAAGCCGAGGCCCGCCTCGTGCGGGGTCTCGTCGGCCGTGATGTCGGCCGCCCATACGCGGTAGCCCTTCTCGAGGCGCAGCGTGTCGATCGCCCGGTAGCCGCCCGCGACGAGGCCGTGCTCCGCGCCGGCCTCCCACAGCGTCCGCCACAGCGCGGCGCCGTACTCGGTCGGGCAGTAGAGCTCCCAGCCGAGCTCACCGGTGAACGTGACCCGCAGCGCGCGCACCGGCACGTCGCCGACCGCCAGGTCGCGCATCGTCATGTAGGGGAAGTCCAGCGGCTGCGGCGTCAGCGGCTGCAGGACGTCGCGGGCGCGCGGCCCCCACAGCCCGAAGCACGCCCAACGCGCCGTGACGTCGCTGACGCGGACCGAGCCGTCGCCCGGCGCGTGGCGGCGGATCCACGACAGGTCGTGGTTGCCGAACGCGGTGCCGGTGACGATCGCGAACAGCTCCTCCTCCACGCGCGTGACGGTGAAGTCGCACTCGATGCCGCCGCGATGGTTGAGCATCTGCGTGTAGGCGATCCGGCCGACCTCGCCCGCGACGCGGTTGTCGCACAGCGACTCCAGGTACGCCGCCGCGCCGGGCCCGGCGACCTCGATCTTGGCGAACGACGACTCGTCGAACAGCGCCGCGCGCTCGCGGCAGGCGACGTGCTCGGCGCCGATGGCCGGCGACCACAGCTGGCCCGCCCAGCCGCGCGGGCGCAGCGCCTCGTCGCCCGCGGGTGCGTTGGCCTCGTACCAGTTCACGCGCTCCCAGCCGGACTTCTCGCCGAAGGCCGCGCCGTGGTCGCGGTGCCAGGCGTAGGCGCTCGACACGCGCAGCGGGCGGCCCGCCGAGCGCTCGTGCCCGGGGTACTTGATGTCGTAGTAGGTCTCGTAGACCTCGCGCGTGCGCTTGAGCGTGTAGGTCGGCGAGCGGTAGTGCGCGCCGAAGCGGCGGATGTCCATCTCCCAGAGGTCGTGCTCGGGCTCGCCGCCGGCGATCCACTCGGCCATCGCCTTGCCCATGCCGCCGGCCCCGGCCAGCCCATGCGCGCAGAAGCCGGCCGCCAGAAAGAAGCCGCGCACCTCGGTCTCGCCGAGCAGGAACTCGTTGTCGGGCGTGAAGGCCTCGGGCCCGTTGATGAGCCGGGTGACCTCGACGTCCTCCATCGCCGGCACGCGCCGGCGCGAGTTGACCGCGATCTCCTCGAAGCGATCCCAGTCCTCCTCGAGCAGGATGCCGTTGAAGTCCGGTGCGATCGCGTCGAGGCCGTCGGGCCGCAGCGCCCACGGCGCCGACCGGCGCTCGTAGCCGCCCATCACGAGGCCCCCGCCCTCCTCGCGGTAGTAGACGAGCAGGTCGGGGTCGCGCAGCGTCGGCAGGTGCGTGCCGTCGCGCTCGCGGAACGGCTGCGTGACGAGGTACTCGTGGGCGAACGGGACCGCGGGGACGCGCACGCCGGCCATCCGCCCGATCTCGGCGGCGAACATCCCTCCGGCGTTGACGACGACCTCGGCCTCGATCGGCCCCCACTCGGTCTGCACGCCGCGCACGCGGCCGTCCACGACGTCGATGGCGGTCACCCGCGTGTGCGTGAAGATGCGACAGCCGCCCGCGCGCGCGCCTTCGGCCAGCGCGTAGGTCAGCTGCGACGGGTCGAGATAGCCGTCGGTGGGCAGGAACGAGGCGGCGCGCACGCCGTCGGTGACCATCAGCGGGAACAGCCCGGCCGCCTCGTCCGCGCTCAGGAGGTCCAGCGGCAGCCCGAAGGTCCGCGACCAGCCGACCTGGCGGTGCAGCTCCTGCTCGCGCTCGGGCGTGCAGGCCAGGCGCAGCCCACCGCACTCGACCCACCCGCACGCGTCGCCCAGCCGCCGGTAGAGCGCGACCGAGTCCATCATCATCCGCGTCAGCGACACGCTGCCGCGCAGCTGGCCCACGAGCCCCGCGGAGTGGAAGGTCGAGCCGCTCGTCAGCTCGGCGCGGTCGACGAGCACGACGTCGCGCTCGCCGAGCGCCGCCAGGTGGTAGGCGATCGACGTCCCGCCGACCCCGCCACCGACGATGACGACGCGCGCGCGGCCGGGCAGCTCACGCGCCCGCGCCAAGCGCCAGCCACTCCTCCACGCGCGGGTCGGCCGCCGCCCGCTCGAGCCGCTCGAAATGCTCGCTGGCGTACGCGGCGTAGTCGAAGTCGATCGACGAGCGCCCGTGCTGGACGGCGCCCCACATCGCCTCGCGGAAGTCGGAGATCAGGCGCATGAGCTGCAGCGCGGCGAAGCGCCGCTCGGTGGCCGGCTCCTCGAAGTAGAGCTCGAGCAGCGCGCGGTCGTGCTCGTCGTCGAAGCCGTTGTTGACCGAGAGGTTGCCGAGGTCGAAGTAGCGGTCGTTCATCCCCGCGTACTCCCAGTCGACGATGCACACGCGGCTGCCGTCGCGCACGAAGTTGGCGGTCAGCAGGTCGTTGTGGCACGGCACCGGCACGTGCTCGGGGCCGGTCAGGGCCGCCTCGATGCGGTGGGCGAGGCCGAGGATGCGCTCGTAGCTGGCCGGCACCGCGGTCGCCAGCGCCCGCTGGTCCTCGACGAGCCGGAAGACCGCGAACGCGCTGGGCAGCGCGGGTGTCGCGTGCAGGCGGCGCAGCAGCTCGGCGATCTGGGCGAGCACGCCGGGGGAGCGCACCTCCTCGGGCGTGAGGTCGCCGCCGGGCAGCCAGCGCGTGACGAGCGCGGGCACGTCGCTCAGGAAAGCGACGACCGGCGGCGCAATGCGCTCCGCCGCCGCGCGGCGCGACGCGATCTCCTCGGTCGTGCGATCGATCCCGAGGACCTCGGCGCTGTTGTCGCAGACCCGCAGGACGAGGTCCTCGCCGCCCAGGCGCAGGCGGTAGTTGCGGTTGGTGATGCCGCCCTCGAGCGGCAGCGGCGCGCCCTCGATCCGGCCGAGCTCGGGTTCCAGGCGGGCGAGAATGGCGGCGAGCTCGGGCATTGGTGTGATGGGCCGACCATAATTGCCACGGGCACGTTGCGGCAAGGTACGTTCCCCGCCCATGACCCTCGACGAGCTGAAGGACCAGATCGCATCGGGCGACGTCGACACCGTCCTCCTCGCCCTGACCGACATGCAGGGGCGCCTGCAGGGCAAGCGGCTGACCGCCCCGTGGTTCATGCAGTCGGTCGTCGACCACGGCGCCGAGGCGTGCAACTACCTGCTCGCGGTCGACGTCGACATGAACACGGTCGCCGGCTACAAGATGTCCAGCTGGGACACCGGCTACGGCGACTTCGTCATGGCGCCCGATCTCTCGACGCTGTGCCGCACGACGTGGCTGGACGGCACCGCGATGCTCCTGGCCGACCTCAAGTGGGAGGACGGCTCGCCGGTCGTCGCCTCGCCGCGCCAGATCCTGCGCGCGCAGCTCGACCGCCTCGCCGAGCGCGGCTGGCAGGCCCTCGCCGGCACCGAGCTCGAGTTCATGGTCTTCAACGACAGCTACGAGCAGGCGTGGGACGCCGGCTATCGCAACCTCACGCCGGCCAATCGCTACAACGTCGACTACTCGATGCTCGGCACCGCGCGCGTCGAGCCGCTGCTGCGCCGCATCCGCAACGCGATGATGGACGCGGGGATGGTCGTCGAGAACTCCAAGGGCGAGTGCAACTACGGCCAGCACGAGATCAACTTCCTCTACGCCGACGCGCTGAAGTCCGCCGACCAGCACGTCATCTACAAGAACGCCGCCAAGGAGATGGCCGCCCAGGAGGGCATGGCGATCACCTACATGGCCAAGTACGACGAGCGCGAGGGCAACTCGTGCCACCTGCACCTCTCGCTGCGCGGCACCGACGGGTCGATCATCTTCGACGAGCAGGAGGGCCTGTTCGACCACTTCGTGGCCGGGATCCTCGGCGGGCTGCGCGAGCTGACGCTGTTCCTGGCGCCGAACATCAACTCCTACAAGCGCTACGGGCCGCTCACGTTCGCCCCGACGACGGTCGCCTGGGGGCACGACAACCGCACCTGCGCGCTGCGCGTGATCGGCCACGGCGCCGGGCGCCGCGTCGAGTGCCGCGTCGGCGGCGCCGACCTCAACCCCTACCTGGCGATCAGCGCGCTGATCGCCGCCGGGCTGCACGGCATCGACTCAGAGCTGCCGCTCGAGCCGCCGCTGGAGGGCAACGCCTACGACGCCACCGACCGCCCGCAGGTGCCCCACACCCTGCGCGACGCGCGCGACCTGTTCGCCCAGAGCGCGATCGCGCGCGAGGCGTTCGGTCAGGATGTCGTCGACCACTACCTCAACAACGCGCGCGTCGAGCTCGAGGCCTACGACGCGGCGGTCACGGACTGGGAGCGCTTCCGGGGCTTCGAACGACTCTAGGCTGGTCGTCCGGGCCGCCGTCCTCGTGGCGCAGGTCCTCGAGCAGCGCGCGCAGGCTCTCGGTCACCGAGTGCATCTCGTCGCGCGCCCTGCGCGCCGCCGCCTGCGCATCCAACTGGTCCGGCTCCCCCATCGCCCGCATCCCGGTACCCCGTTCGGAGTCCGCACAAACCTTCGCTGACCGAACATTGACACTCTGTCCCGCCGGTCGGAGCGGGGTTCGACCTTCTGCAGGTTGACTTCCGTCCGCGTGCCGCCGTAGGGTCGCGCGCCAGAGGACTGACGGCTGAACCTTTTTGTTGGGAGGAGCGCTGCATGGCGGTCAGGACCAAGCCGGAGCTGCACGACCAAGACGAGCGGCGACTCGCCGAGCTCGGCTACAAGCAGGAGCTGAGCCGCACCTGGAGCGGCTTTCAGAACTTCGCCATCTCGTTCACGATCATCTCGATCCTGGCGGGGTGCTTCACCACCTACAGCCAGGCATGGAACAACGGCGGGCCGGTCGCGATCTCGTGGGGTTGGCCGCTGATCTCGATCCCGATCCTGATCATCGGCTTCTGCATGTCCGAGCTGGTCTCGGCCTATCCGACCGCCGGCGGCATCTACTGGTGGGCGTCGAAGCTCGGCGGCCCCGCGTGGGGCTGGTTCACCGGCTGGTTCAACCTCATCGGCCTCGTCGCGGTGACCGCATCGGTCGACTACGCGTGCGCCAGCTTCCTCGACGCGGTCCTCGGCCTCTACGGCCTCGACATCTTCGGCATGAACTTCGGCGACAGCGCGCACATCCTCAGCGAGACGTTCGTGCTCTTCGTGCTGATCCTGACGTTGCACGCCGTCGTCAACATCTTCACGAGCCATCTCGTGGCGATCTTCAACTCGATCTCGGTGTTCTGGCACGTCATCGGCGTGGCGATCATCATCGCCGTGCTCATCTTCGTCCCCGACAAGCACGCCAGCGCGGACTTCGTCTTCACCGAGCGCCTGAACAACTCCGGGTTCGGCGCTGGGATGTACTGGTTCTACGTGCTCCCGCTCGGGTTCCTGCTGACCCAGTACACGATCACCGGCTTCGACTCCTGCGCGCACATCTCCGAGGAGACCCATGGCGCCGACGAGAACGCCGCCAAGGGCGTGTGGCGGTCGATCTTCTACTCGGCGCTCATCGGCTGGTTCGTGCTGCTGGCCATCACGTTCGCGGCCGCGGACTCCAAGGCCGTGACCGAGGCCGGCGGCAGCTCGATCGCCGTCCTCGAGAGCGCGATGGGCGCTGCGTGGGTCAAGCTCGTGCTCATCATCTCGACCGTGGGGCAGCTGTTCTGCGGCATGAGCTGCCTGACCAGCTCGTCGCGCATGTGCTACGCGTTCAGCCGCGACGGCGCCATCCCCGGTTGGCGGATCTGGAGCCGTGTCAACGAGAAGCGGATCCCGTTCAACGCCGTCATCTTCATGGCGGTCCTGGCGGGGATCCTGACCATCCCGGCACTGTGGGGCAACGCGGCCGGCTTCCCGGTGGCGTTCTTCGCGGTCGTCTCGATCGCGGTCATCGGGCTGTACATCGCCTACGTGATCCCGATCTACCTGCGCTGGCGCATGCGCGACGGGTTCGAGGTCGGGCCGTGGAACAACGGGCGCAAGTACCGGTGGATGAACCCGTTCGCGACGTTCTGGGTCGCGCTGATCACGATCATCTTCATCCTGCCCACGACGCCCGCCGGCGTGCCGTGGCGTGACGAGTTCACGTGGTCGTCCGTCAACTACGCGCCGCTCGTGACCGGCGGCGTCATCCTCGCGGTCGGGATCTGGTGGCTCGCGAGCGCGCGGCACACGTTCACCGGCCCGCGCCACACCATCGACGAGATCGACGCCGAGATCGGGCCGCCTCCGCCCTTCCCAGAGTCGCCATAGTGGCGGCATGTTGAGGGTCATTGAGCCGGCGACCGAGGCGGTCCTGGCCGAGGTCGAGCGGGCGACGGCGGCCGAGGTCGACGCAGCTGTCGCGCGCGCGAAAGCGGCGTTCCCGGAGTGGCGCGCGGTCGCGCCGCCCGATCGCTCGCGGCTGCTGCACCGGTTGGCGGCGCTGCTGGAGGAGCGCGGCGAGGAGCTCGCGGTGCTCGAGGCGCGCAACGCGGGCAAGCCGATCGGCGACGCGCGCGGCGAGATGGGGATGGTCGCCGAGACGTTTCGCTACTACGCCGCGGCGCCGGAGCGGCTGCTCGGCGACACGATCCCGGTGGCCGGCGGGCTGGGGTTCACGGTGCGCGAGCCGCTGGGCGTCGTCGGGCTCATCACGCCGTGGAACTTCCCGCTGACGATCGCCTCGTGGAAGCTCGCGCCGGCGCTGGCGGCGGGCAACACGGTGGTGCTCAAGCCCGCCGAGCTGACGCCGCTGACCGCGCTGCGGTTCGCCGAGCTGGCCCTGGAGGCGGGGCTGCCGGAGGGCGTGGTCGAGGTCGTGGCCGGGCCGGGCAGCGAGTGCGGGCGCCGGCTGGTCGAGCACCCCGAGGTGGCCAAGATCGCGTTCACCGGCTCGACCGAGGTCGGGCGCTCGATCGCGGCCGGCGCGGCGGCGACGATCAAGCGCGTGACGCTCGAGCTGGGCGGCAAGAGCGCCAACGTCGTCTTCGCCGACGCCGACTTGGAGCGCGCGGCGGCGATGGCGCCGATGGCGGTGTTCGGCAACGCGGGCCAGGACTGCTGCGCGCGCTCGCGGATCCTCGTCGAGCGCGGTGCCCTCGATCGCTTCATGGAGGCGCTGGAGGAGGCGGTCGACGCGCTGCGCGTCGGCGATCCGCTCGACGAGGACACGCAGATGGGCCCGCTCATCAGCGCTGGCCAGCGCGAGCAGGTGGCGTCGTTCGTCGGCCCCGACGCGCCCGTCGCCATCCGCGGGTCGGCGCCCGACGGGCCGGGCTTCTGGTTCGCGCCGACCGTGCTGTGCCCGGTCAGCAACGACGACCGCGCGGCGCGCGAGGAGATCTTCGGCCCGGTCGCCGCAGTCATCCCGTTCCGTGACGAGGCCGAGGCGATCGCGCTGGCCAACGACACCATCTACGGCCTGTCGGGCTCCGTCTGGACGCGCGACGGCGCCAAGGCGCTGCGCGTCGCGCGGGCGGTGCAGAGCGGCGTGCTGTCGATCAACTCGAACACCTCGGTGCGCGTGTCGACGCCGTTCGGCGGCTTCAAGCAGTCCGGCTACGGGCGCGAGCTGGGCCCGCACGCCACCGACGCCTACACCGAGGTCAAGACCGTCTACTACGCGACGGAGGCGCAGTAGTGGGCCGGCTGGACGGCAAGGTCTGCGTCATCACGGGCGCCAAGGGCGGCATCGGCGCCGCGACCGCCGAGCTGTTCGCGCGCGAGGGCGCAACGGTCGTGGGCGTCGACCTCGCTGACGACTCGCCCGGCGACCTGGCGCTGGCCTGCGACGTCACCGACGAGGACGCCGTGCGCGACCTCTACGCGCGCGTGCGCGAGCGCTACGGCCACATCGACGTGCTCTTCAACAACGCCGGCATCTCCCCCAACGACGACGCCTCGGTGCTCGACACCGACTACGAGGCCTGGCAGCGCGTGCAGGACGTCAACCTCAAGTCGGTCTTCTTCTGCTGCAAGCACGGCATCCCTCACCTGCTCGACAACGAGCGCGGCGGCTCGGTCATCAACACCGCCTCGTTCGTCGCGGTCATGGGTGCCGCGACCTCGCAGATCTCCTACACCGCCAGCAAGGGGGGCGTGCTGGCCATGTCGCGCGAGCTCGGTGTCGAGCTCGCCCGCCGCGGCGTGCGCGTCAACGCGCTGTGCCCCGGCCCCGTCGACACGCCGCTGCTGCGCGAGCTCTTCGCCGAGGACCCCGAGAAGGCCGCCCGCCGCCTGGTCCACGTCCCCATGGGCCGCTTCGCCCGCGCCGAGGAGATCGCCGCCGGCGTCGTGTTCCTGGCCAGCGACGAGTCCTCCTACGTCACCGCCTCGACGTTCCTCGTCGACGGCGGTCTGAGCGGGGCCTACGTCACGCCTGAATAGCGGTCACGCCGATGCGCACCGACCTGGTCGAGCTGACCTCGCAGCTCGTCGCCATCGACTCGGTCAACCCGGCGCTCGTCCCGGGCGGCGCCGGCGAGGGTGAGATCGCGCGCTTCGTCGAGGGCTGGGCGCGCGCGGCCGGCCTCGAGGCCGGCGTGATCGAGGCGACCGCCGGCCGCCCCAGCACGATCGTCCGGGCCCGCGGCACCGGCGCCGGCCGCACCCTGTTGCTCTGCGGGCACCTCGACACCGTCGGCGTCGACGGGATGGCCGCGCCGCACGCGCCGCGCGTGGAGGGCGACCGGCTCCACGGGCGCGGGGCCTTCGACATGAAGGGCGCGCTGGCCGCCGCGCTGATCGCCTGTCGCGAGGCCGCGGCGCTCGAGCTGGCCGGCGACGTCGTCGTCGCCGCCGTGGCCGACGAGGAGCACGCAAGTCTCGGCGTCCAGGAGGCGCTGGAGACGGTCTGGGCCGACGCGGCCATCGTCACCGAGCCCACGCAGCTCGAGGTCGTCGTCGCGCACAAGGGCTTCCTCTGGGCCGAGATCGAGGTCAGCGGCCGTGCCGCCCACGGCTCGCGACCCGACCTGGGCCTCGACGCGATCGTCAAGACGGGCCCGATCCTGGCCGCGCTGGGCGCGCTCGACGAGCGGCTCGCCGAGCGCAGCCACCCGCTCGTCGGGCGCGGCTCGGTCCACGCCTCGCTCATCAGTGGCGGCGCGGAGCTGTCGAGCTACCCCGGCTCGTGCGTGGTCGGCCTCGAGCGGCGCACGCTGCCCGGCGAGACCACCGCGGCCGTGGAGGCCGAGCTCGAGGCGCTGCTCGACGGCTGCCGCGCGGCCGATGCCGACCTGCACGCCACACGCCGCACGCTGCTCGTCCGCGAGCCGTTCGAGGTGGCGCCGTCGGCGCCGATCGTGGCCGCGGTCAGCGCCGCGGCCGAGGAGGTCGTCGGCGAACAGCCCCCGGTGCGCGGTGCCGGCTACTGGGCCGACTCGGCGTTCATCGCCGCGGCGGGCATCCCGACCGTGCTGTTCGGTCCGCGCGGCGAGGGCGCCCACGCCGTCGAGGAGTGGGTGAGCATCGCCGACCTCGAGACCGTGACCCGCGTCCTCGTCGCGACGGCGCGGACGTGGTGCGCGTAAGGTCGGCCCGCGCGCCCGAGAGGAGACACGAGATGCAGCAGCAGGCGACGGATCTGCGCACGTGGGCGGCCGAGGCGTACGTCTTCGGATTCCCGCTGGTCTTCAACCTGACCCAGATCGCGCGGTTCGAGCGCGAGGGCATGGGCGCCATTCCGCCGACGCGCTACGACGCGCTCGCCCACGCGAGCAGGCTCGCGGGGCCGCAGGACACGTTCGTCTCGGTGAACAACGACACGATCTACTCGACCGCGCTGCTCGACCTGAGCGTCGGACCGCTGCGCTTCGAGGTGCCCGACACCGCCGGGCGCTACTACGTCATGCAGTTCGTCGACGCCTGGACGAACAACTTCGCCTACGTGGGACGCCGCGCGACCGGGACGGGCGCGGGCGTCTTCCTGATCGTCCCGCCGACCTGGACGGCGCCCCTGCCCGATGACGCCCGCATCATCCACGCGCCGACGAACGTGGCGATCATCGTCGGGCGCTGGGCGGTGAACGGCGAGACCGACCTGCCCGCCGTCCGCGACCTGCAGGCGGCCGTGCGCCTCGAGCCGCTCGACGGCACCGCCAGCGCCAGCGGCCTCCCCGACCCCGACCCCGACCCCGACCCCGACCCCAGCGTGCCCGACGAGCTGCGCTTCTTCGAGCAGATGCGCGTGTGGTCGCAGGCCTTCCCGCCGGCGCCGGCGGAGCAGGCCTACCAGCAGCGCTTCGCGCCGCGCGCTCGCCGCACGCGCCGGGCTGTGGGGCAACCACGGCTACGAGGCGGCCTACGCCATGACGTACAACGACGGTGCCGGCGAGCCGCTCACCGGCAAGCGGCGCTACACGATCCGCTTCGAGCAGCCGCCGCCGGTGGAGGCGTTCTGGTCGATCACGATGTACGACCTGCCGGAGTTCTTCCTCGTCGACAACGCGATCGATCGCTACTCGATCGGCGACCGCACGGCCGGGCTGCGCCACGACGACGACGGCGCGCTGACGATCGTCGTCCAGCGCGACGATCCGGGCGAGCCGGAGCGCGCCAACTGGCTGCCCACACCGCCCGGCGCGTTCCGGCCGATCCTGCGCATGTATCAGCCCAAGCCGGCCGTCCTCGACGGCAGCTACGAGCTGCCGCCCTTCGTCCGGCGCGGCTGACCACTCCTTATCGGCGCTTTCAACTCCCGTTAACCGAAGGTCAGCAAGTCGGTGCACGCTGCTTCCATGCCAATTCCGAAGATGCTCGCCGGTGGTGTCACCGCGGCCCTCGCCTTGGGCGGGGGTGTCGCCATCGCGCATGAACTCATCGACGGCTCGTCGCACGCGGCGGCGAGTCCCCAGACCACGGCATCGGCACGCCCGATCGCCGCCACCTCGAAGCCCGGCGCCATCTACGACGCGGCCAAGGACGCCGTGACCTACATCGTCGCCGACATGCCGCAGGGCCAGGCGACGGGCTCGGGCTTCGTCGTGTCGAAGGACGGCCTGATCGTGACCAACGACCATGTCGTCGACGGCGCGAACCGCGTCCGGGTCGTGGTCGGCACCAGCAAGCAGCCGCAGGACGCGACCGTCGTCGGCGCGGACCCGTCGCGCGATCTCGCGCTCCTGAAGGTCGACGGCCACGACCTCAAGACGCTGCCGCTCGGCGACTCGTCGTCGGTCGGCGTCGGCGACTCCGCCTACGCGATCGGCAACCCGTTCGGCCTGGACCACACGTTCACCACCGGCATCGTGTCGGCGCTCGACCGCGATCTGCAGGCGCCCGACGGCTCGCAGATCTCCGGCGCCATCCAGACCGACGCCGCCATCAACCCCGGCAACTCGGGCGGTCCGCTGCTCGACGGTGACGGCAAGGTCGTCGGCGTCAACTCCCAGATCGCGACCGGCAACAGCGGTGGCGGCGAGGGCGGCAACGTCGGGATCGGGTTCGCCATCCCGGTCAACACCGTCAAGTCGTTCATCGACGAGGCCAAGGGCGGCAAGCTCGCGCCGCAGCAGCAGCAGCAGGAGCAGCAGCAGCCCTCCCAGGACCCGCTCGAGCAGCTCTTCGCGGGCTAACGGACGACGCGGGCCTCGTAGCCCGCACCGCGCACCTGCGCGAGCACGTCGTCGGCGTGCTCGCGCCCGCGCGTTTCGAGAACCAGCTGCACCGCGGTCTCGCGCACGTGCAGGTCGAGGCCCTCGCGCAGGTGCTCGACGTCGACGAGGTTCGCGCCCGCCTCGCCCACCAGCGACAGCAGGCGCGCCAGCGAGCCCGGGCGGTCGGGCACGCGCGTGAAGACCACGAGGCGCCGGCCCGCCAGGCTCTCGTGGCGGCGCGCGATCGAGGCGAGCAGGCCGGCGTCGACGTTGCCGCCGCTGAGCACGACGACCGTCGTGCCGCGCCGCGCCGGCGCCGTCTGGCCGCCCAGCAGCGCGGCGACGCCGACCGCGCCAGCGCCCTCGACGACGAGCCTGGCCTTCTCCATCAGCAGCACCATCGCGTCGGCGACCTCGTCCTCGGGCACGACGACGACGTCGTCCAGCCAGCGGCGGATGAGGTCGAGCGTGAGCTCCCCCGGGCGCTTGACCGCGATGCCGTCGGCGATCGTCAGCGCCGGCGGAACCTCGACGGGCTCGCCACGGCGCAGCGACTCGGGATAGGCCGCGAACGTGTCGACCTGGACGCCGACGATCTCGACGTCGGGCCGCGCGGCCTTCATCGCGATCGCCACGCCGCTGGCCAGCCCGCCGCCGCCCACCGGGACGACGACCTTGGCCACCTCGGGCACGTCCTCGAGCAGCTCGAGCCCGAGCGTGCCCTGCCCGGCGATCACGTCGAGGTCGTCGAAAGGGTGCACGAACGCCATCCCCGCCTCGTGCGCGCGCGCCTTGGCCGCCGCCACGCACTCCTCGACCGACGCGCCACCACGGTGCACGACGGCGCCGAGCGCGCTGCAGCCCTCGCCCTTGGACAGCGGGGCCTCGACCGGCATGAACACCTCGCACGGCACGCCGCGCGCCGCCGCCGCCTGGGCCAGCGCCCACGCGTGGTTGCCGGCGCTGCCCGTCGTGACGCCGTTGGCGCAGGCCTCGCCGAGCGCCGACAGCTTGTTCAGGGCGCCGCGGATCTTGAACGACCCGGTGCGCTGCAGGCTCTCGGCCTTCAGCGCGATCTCGCCGGCCAGCCGCTGGCTGAGCGTCACCGACGGCAGCACCGGCGTGTGCTTGGCCACGTCGGCGATCGCGGCCCGCGCGCGCCGCACGTCCTCGGGGGTGATGCTTGCGCTGGCGGGCGAGGTGGCCATCGTCGTGCGGTCAGTCCGGCAGGGCGACGATCGCGTCGACCTCGACGTGCGCGCCGAGGGGCAGCGCGGCGACGCCGATCGCGCTGCGCGCCGGCGGCCCGTCGCCGAAGAACGCCGCGTACGCCTCGTTGACCTCGGGGAACGTGCTCATGTCCGTGACGTAGACCCCGAGGCGCACCGCGTCGTCCAGCGAGGCGCCGGCGGCGGCGCAGACGACCTGCAGGTTCTCCAGGCAGCGGCGCGTCTGGTCGCCGATCGTGCCCTCGACGAGCTTGCCGGTGTCGGGGTCGAGCGGCACCTGGCCCGAGCAGAACAGCAGGCCGCTGCCCTTGACGGCATGGCTGTACGGGCCCACGGCCGCGGGCGCGCCGAGCGCGGTGACGGGTTCGCGATGGTGGGACATGCCGTGACAGTAGTCCACTACCCTGCCCGGACCATGCGCGCCCGGTCCACCCTCGCGGTTCTCGTGGCCGCGGCCGCAATCGCAGCGCTGGCCCCCGCGGCGCACGCCGCGATCGCCTACACGCCGTGCCAGCCGGCGGGCTTCCAGTGCGGTCAGCTGCCCGTCCCGCTGGATCGGACCGGCGCGGTGCCCGGCACGCTGACGCTGAGCATCAAGCGCGTCCAGGCGTCGAGCAACCCGACCGCCGGCGCGATCTTCGCCCTCGCGGGCGGGCCGGGCCAGGCCGCGCTCCCGGCATCGACCGAGTTCGCGTCGATCCTCGGGCCGGGGATCGCCAATCGCGACCTCGTGGTCTTCGACCAGCGCGGCACCGGCGCCTCCGGCCGCCTGACGTGCGACGCCTTCGAGAACGACTTCGCGTCCGTCGCAACGGCCGCCGCGGAGTGCGCCAATCAGCTCGGGCCGGGGCGCGCCTTCTACCGCAGCTCGGACTCCGTCGACGACATCGAGGCGATCCGCGTCGAGTCCGGCTACCAGAAGATCGTCCTCTTCGGCGTCTCCTACGGCACCAAGGTCGCCCTCGACTACGCGGCCAAGTACCCGGCCAACGTCGAGGCGCTGGTGCTCGACTCGGTCGTCCCGCCCGAGGGCTCCGACGTCCTCAACGTCTCAACGTTCAAGGCGATGCCCCGCGCGCTCGGCGAGGTCTGCGCCAACCACGGCTGCAGGGGCATCACGGCGAGCGTCGGGCGCGACCTCACCAACCTCGTGCACCGGCTCACCCGCAAGCCGCTGCGCGGCACGGTCAACACCCCTGGCGGCCGGCACCTGAGGGTCAGCCTCGACGAGGACGGCATGCTCGACATCCTGCTCGCCGGCGACCTGAACCCGACGCTGCGCTCGGAGCTGCCCGGCGCCATGCGCAGCGCGATCAAGGACGACCGCAAGCCGCTGCTGCGCCTGCTCCTGCGCGCCGCCGGCCTGACCGGCATCCCCAGCGTGCGCCTGCAGGGCAGCCTCGACGAGGCCGACTCGACCGCGCTGTTCGCCGCCACGCGCTGCGAGGAGTCGGCCTTCCCGTGGGATCGCGCCGCCGGCGCCGAGCAGCGCGCCAACCAGGCGCTCGCCGCCGCCCGCGCGCATCCGGCGACCGACTTCCAGCCGTTCGGCTACAAGGTCGCGCTGCGCAGCGAGGCGATCCCGGTGTGCGTCGCCTGGCCCAACGCCAGCCCGGCGCCCGCGCCGCCGACGCCGCTGCCGGTGGTGCCGACGCTCATCCTCGACGGCGGCTCGGACCTGCGCACGCCGCTCGAGGACGCGCAGGGCGTCGCCGCGCGGATCCCGGGCGGCGCCGTGTTCGTGCCCGTGCCCTACACCGGGCACTCGGTGGTCACAAGCGACTTCAGCGACTGCGCGAAGAACGCGCTCGCGGCGTTCTTCGGCGGCCAGCCGGTGCCGCAGTGCACCAACGCCAAGCCGATCATCCCGGCGACGCCGATCGCCCCGACGCGGCTGAGCCGCGTGCCGGGGCGCACCAAGGCGCTCAAGACGGTCGCCGCGGTGAACGGCAGCGTGCGCGACATCCGCCTGCAGTTCCTCGGCGACGAGATCGCGGCCGGCCGCGCCGCGCCGCCGGGCTCGAAGGTCGCCGGGCTGCGCTCGGGCGGCGCGACCGCGACCTCCCGCAGCTTCCGGCTGCGCGGCGTCGAGTACGTGCCCGGCGTGCTCGTCAGCGGCAGCGTGCCGATCGAGGGTGGCACCGCGACGATGTCGGTCAGTGGGCCCGCGGCGGCGCACGGTGTCCTGACCTTCCACCCCGGCGGCCTGGTCACCGGGCGCCTGGACGGCCACAAGATCAGCGTGCATCCGGCGGCCCGCGCCGCGCAGGCGGTGGCGCGCCCGCTGCCCCTGAAGCTGCCGCGCTATCGCCGGGTCCTACAGTTGGGCTGATGCCCAACGCCCTGGCCGACGAGACCAGCCCCTACCTCCTCCAGCACAAGGACAACCCGGTCGACTGGCTGCCGTGGGGCGACGAGGCCCTCCGGCGCGCGCGCGAGCTCGACCGCCCGCTGCTCGTGTCGATCGGCTACTCGAGCTGCCACTGGTGCCACGTCATGGAGCACGAGTCCTTCGAGGACCCCGAGACGGCGGCGCTGATGAACGATCGCTTCGTCGCCATCAAGGTCGACCGCGAGGAGCGCCCCGACGTCGACGCCCTGTACATGGACGCGGTGCAGGCGATGACCGGCCAGGGCGGCTGGCCGCTGAACGTCTTCCTGACGCCCGAGCAGGTCCCGTTCTACGGCGGGACGTACTTCCCGCCGGCGCCGCGCCACGGGATGCCGAGCTGGCGCCAGGTGCTGGCCGCGGTGGCCGAGGCGTGGGACACCCAGCGCGAGGAGATCCGCGCGCAGGGCGACCGCGTCGCGCCGCGGCTGGCCGGCGGCGCGCTGCTGACGCCGTCCGAGCAGCCGTTCGCCGCCGCCACGCTCGACGAGGCGGTGGCCACGCTGCGCAAGGGCTTCGACAGCGTCAACGGCGGCTGGGGCCGCGCGCCGAAGTTCCCGCAGGCATCGGTGATCGAGTTCCTCATCGCGCGCGGCGAGCCGCAGATGGCGCTTCAGTCGCTGCGCTCGATGGCCGGCGGCGGGATCTTCGACCAGGTCGGCGGCGGCTTCGCGCGCTACAGCGTCGACGAGCGCTGGACCGTCCCGCACTTCGAGAAGATGCTCTACGACAACGCGCTGCTCGCGCGCGCCTACCTGCACGGCTTCCAGGTCTCGGACGACGCGCTGCTGGGGCGCACGTGCGAGGAGACGCTCGACTGGGCGCTGCGCGAGATGCGCGCGCCGGAGGGCGGCTTCTACAGCGCGCTCGACGCCGACTCCGAGGGCGTCGAGGGCAAGTTCTACGTGTGGACGCTCGACGAGCTGCGGGCCGCGCTGGGCGACGACGCCGACGCCGCGATCGCGTGGTTCGGCGCCACCGAGCACGGCAACTTCGAGGGCACCAACGTGCTCGAGTCGCGCGGCCCCGAGCCGCCGGCCGAGCAGCGCGCGCGCATCCGCGCGACGCTGCTGCACGCGCGCGCCGAACGCGTGCGCCCCGGGCTCGACGACAAGCGCCTGGCGGCCTGGAACGCGCTGATGATCGCCGCGCTGGCCGATGCCGGCGCCGTCCTGCAGCGCGACGACTACCTCGACGCGGCGCGCGCCGCGGCGACGTTCGTGCTCGACGGCATGCGCACGGCCGACGGGCGCCTGCTGCGCACCTACAACGCCGGGCAGGCGCGGCTCCCCGCCTACCTGGAGGACCACGCGTTCCTGCTCGAGGCCCTGCTCGTCCTCTACGAGGCGACCTTCGAGGAGCGCTGGTTCGTCGAGGCGCGCGCGCTGGCCGACACGATCGTCGCGCGCTTCGCCGACCCCGAGCGCGGCGGCTTCTTCTCCACCGCCGACGACCACGAGCCGCTGATCGCCCGGCGCAAGGACCTCGAGGACGCGCCGATCCCGGCCGGCGGCTCGTCGGCCGCGCTCGGGCTGCTGCGCCTGGCCGCGCTGACCGGCGAGCACTCCTACGAGGAGCGCGCGGCCGGCCAGCTCGCGCTGCTGCACGAGATCGCCGCGCGCCACCCGACCGCGTTCGGGCACCTGCTGCAGACGCTCGACCTGTACCTCGCGCCGCGCCGCGAGGTCGCGCTCGCCGGCGACCCCGCCGGCATCGCCGCCCTGGCCGCGGTGGTGCGCGAGACGCGGCGGGCGCACCTCGTGCTCGCGGGCGGCCCCGGCGACGGGGCGACCGCGGTCGCGCTCATGCGCGAGCGCGCGCCGGTCGGCGGCCGCGCCGCGGCCTACGTCTGCGAGCGCTTCGCCTGCCGGCGGCCGGTCACCGAGCCCGACGAGCTGCGCGCACTGCTCTAAGGGCGAACCGGCAGCGCCCGCGGGCCGAGCAGCCCCGGCAGAGCGCTCCACTGCACGCGGCGCTCGCCGTCGAGCGCGATGCCCGGCGCCCGTTCCAGCAGCGCGGCGAGCGCGGCGGCGGCGTGCGTCCGGGCCAGGCGCGCGCCGAGGCAGCTGTGCGGGCCGTGCCCGAAGGTCAGCGCCGCTCCCTGGCGCCGCGCGATGTCGAAGCGGTCGGGGTCGGCGAACCGCGCGGCGTCGCGGTTGGCGCTGGCGAGGCTGAGCTGGACGACCTGCCCCGCGGCGATGCGATGGCCGCGCAGGTCGAGGGGCTCGAGCGCGATGCGCCCCGCGAGCGGCCCCGGCGGCAGGTAGCGCAGGGTCTCCTCGATCGCACCGGCGAGCAGGCGCGGGTCGCGCGCGAGCCGGGCGCGCTGGTCCTCGTGCGCGAGCAGCAGCCAGATCGTGTTCGCGACGAGCTGCGCAACCGGCAGCTGGCCGATGAGGACGGGCAGCATCAGGTTGCCGAGGACCTCGTCGTCGGGCGTGCGGCCGGTCGCAGCCGCCTCTCGCGCGAGCAGGCCGAGGAAGCCGCTGCGCGGCGCGCCGCGCTCGTCCGCGAGGAGCGCGCGCGCGTGGGCGACGGACGCGCTGGCGCTGCGCGCCATGCGCTCGGTCGTCGCCGCGCGGATCTCGAGGTCGTCGAAGAAGGCCACGAGGTCCTGGGCCCAGCTCATCAGGCGCGGGCCATCGTGGCGGTCGGCACCGAGGAGGTCGGCGAGCACGCGGCCGCTGAGGACGAGCGCGTAGTCGCCGACGAGGTCGAAGCCGTCGCGCTCGACGAGGTCGTCGAGCAGCTCGTGGGCCGCCGCCGCGATCGCGCGCCGGGAGTCGGCCCCGGCGACGCCGCGCAGGCCCGCCTGCAGCACGGGGCGCACCCAGTCGAAGTCGTCGCCCTGCGGATCGATGACCCAGGCCGCGTGCTCGCGCAGCGCATCGACGGCCGCGCGCGGGGCGCGATCCGCGAAGCCGTGCATGCGGTCGATCGTCAGCCGCGGATCGGCGAGCGCCGCGACGACGTCGTCATAGGCGAAGACGAACCAATGGCCCAGCGGGCGGTCGAACACGACCGGTTCCTGCTCGCGGCGGTCGGCGAGATCCACCCACGAAGATCTAGTGATCGGACGTCAGCGTCCGCAAGGCACGGCTTCGTCCCTCGCCGCGCGTGTCAGAGCACCGGCAGGTACCGCTCGAGCTCCCACTGCGTCACCTGCACGCGGTAGTCCTCCCACTCCTGGCGCTTGATCTCGACGAAGCGGTTGAACATGTGCTCGCCGAGCGTGCGCAGCACGAGCTCGGACTCCGCGGTCAGCTCGATCGCCTCGCCCAGCGTCTCGGGGAGCTGCTCGATGCCCAGGCGCTTTCGGTCGTCGGGCGCCAGGTGGTAGAGGTTCTTCTCCATCGGCTCGGGCAGCTCGTAGCCCTTCTCGACGCCCTCCAGGCCCGCCTGCAGCAGGGCGGCGAACGTCAGGTACGGGTTGCACGCCGGGTCCGGGCAGCGCAGCTCCATCCGCGTGGCCTGCTCCTTGCCGGGGTGGTAGAGCGGCACGCGCACGAGCGCCGAGCGGTTGCGCCGCGACCACGCGACGTACACCGGCGCCTCGTAGCCGGGCACGAGGCGCTTGTAGGAGTTCACCCACTGGGCGAAGATCGAGGAGATCTCGCGGGCGTGCTTGAGCTGGCCCGCGATGAAGGCCTTGCCGACGTCGGAGAGGAAGTACGGGTCCTCGGCGTCGAACATCGCGTTGTTGCCGCCGCTGAACAGGCTCATGTGGGTGTGCATCCCCGAGCCGTTCTCGCCGAAGAGCGGCTTGGGCATGAACGTCGCGTGCCAGCCGTACTTCATGGCGTACTCCTTGACCGTGATCCGGTACGTCATGCAGTCGTCGGCCATCTTCAGCGCGTTGGCGTAGCGCATGTCGATCTCGTGCTGGCTGGGCCCGACCTCGTGGTGGGTGTACTCGACGTGGATGCCGAGCTGCTCGAGCGCGAGCACGGTCTCGCGGCGCACGTCGGAGCCGGCGTCGAGCGTCGTGAGGTCGAAGTAGCCGCCCTCGTCGAGGACCTCGGTCGAGCTCTTGTCCTTGAAGAGGAAGTACTCGAGCTCGGGGCCGACGTTGAACGTGTCGAAGCCCATCGCGTCGGCGCGCTCCAGGGCGCGGCGCAGGACGTGGCGCGGATCGCCCTCGTAGGGCGTGCGCTCGGGCGTCTGGATGTCGCAGAACATTCGCCCGACGCCTTGCGCGTCGGGGCGCCACGGGATGATCGCGAACGTCGCCGCGTCGGGCATCGCGATCATGTCGGACTCCTCGATGGCGTTGAAGCCGGTGATCGACGAGCCGTCGAAGCCCATCCCGCCCTCGAACGCGTCGTCGAGCTCGGTGGCGTTGATCGAGAACGACTTCAGCTGCCCGAGGATATCGGTGAACCACAGCCGGATGAAGCGGATGTCGTGCTCGTCGACGATCGCCTTGACGTCGTCGGCCGTCGTGGGCTGTTCGGTCAGGCTCATGCCGCGCAAACTAGCGGAGGAAGGGTCGACCGCAGGTCGACAGCGGGTGGACAATGCGGCCATGACCGCCGCGTCCTACAGCCATGGCACCTTCGACACGCCTCTGCTCGGCGACACGATCGGCGCCCACTTCGAGCGCACCGCGGCCCGGTTCGCCGATCGCCCGGCGCTCGTCAGCCGCCAGCAGGAGGTGCGGATGACCTACGCGCAGCTCGACGCCGCGGTCGATGCGGTCGCCAGCGCGCTGCTGCGCGCCGGCATCGAGGCCGGCGACCGCGTCGGCATCTGGGCGCCCAACTGCGCCGAGTGGATTCTCGTGCAGTACGCGACGGCGAAGGTCGGCGCGATCCTCGTCAACGTCAACCCCGCGTACCGGACGCACGAGCTCGAGTACGTCCTGCGCCAGTCGGGCGTGCGCCTGCTGTTCAGCGCGAGCGCGTTCAAGACCAGCGACTACGCCGCGATGGTCGAGGAGGTCGCGCCGGGGCTCGACGCACTCGAGCGCACGGTCTTCGTCGATCGCGACGAGTGGGCCTCGGAGTTCGCCGGCGCCGCGGTCGATCGCGAGGCGATCGCCGAGCGGATGGCCGGGCTGGCCTTCGACGACCCGATCAACATCCAGTACACGAGCGGGACGACGGGCTTTCCCAAGGGCGCGACGCTCTCGCATCACAACATCCTCAACAACGGCTTCTTCGTCACCGAGCTGCTCAACCTCGGGCCCGAGGACGTCACGTGCCTGCCGGTGCCGTTCTACCACTGCTTCGGCATGGTCATGGGCAACCTCGGCACGCTCGCGCACGGCGGCTGCGTCGTGATCCCGGCGCCGGCCTTCGACCCGGGCGCGACGCTCGAGGCGGTCGCTGCCGAGGGCGTCACCTCGCTGTACGGCGTGCCGACGATGTTCATCGCGATGCTCGGCTTCGACGGGTTCGACGGGTTCGACCTGAGCTCGCTGCGCACCGGGATCATGGCCGGCTCACCCTGCCCGATCGAGGTCATGAAGCAGGTCGTCGACCGGATGCACATGACCGAGGTCGCCATCTGCTACGGCATGACCGAGACCTCGCCGGTCTCGACTCAGACGCGCGTCGACGATCCGCTCGAGCGGCGCGTGAGCACGGTCGGGCGCGTGGCCCCCCACGTCGAGGTCAGGGTCATCGACCCCGAGACGGGGCTCGTCGTCGATCGCGGCGTCGCCGGCGAGCTGTGCACGCGCGGCTACAGCGTGATGCTCGGCTACTGGCCCATCCACCCGAGCCCGAGCGAACAGACCGCGGAAGCGATCGACCGCGCCGGCTGGATGCACACGGGCGACCTCGCCACGATGGACGACGACGGCTACCTGAACATCGTCGGACGCAGCAAGGACATGATCATCCGCGGCGGCGAGAACGTCTACCCGCGCGAGGTCGAGGAGTTCCTCTACACCCATCAGGGCATCGCCGACGTCTCGGTGGTCGGCGTGCCCGACGAGAGGTACGGGGAGGAGCTCTGCGCCTGGGTCATCGCGCGGCCGGGCACCGAGCTCGACGAGGACGGCGTGCGCGAGTTCTGCCGCGGGCGCCTGGCGCACTTCAAGGTCCCACGCTACGTGGTGTTCGTCGACGAGCTGCCGATGACCGTTACCGGCAAGGTGCAGAAGTTCAAGATGCGCGAGACGTCGATCGAGCGTCTGGGGCTGGGGAGCGCGGCGGCGGTGCGCAACGCGTAATCCGGACGCGCGGCTCCCGCCGCTCCCCCGAGCGCGCGGCTCCCGCCACTCCCCCGAGCGCGCCGCTCCCGCCGCTCCCCCGAGCGCGGCCGCTACAGCGTGCGGACCGGTCCGCGCCGGCGGCGCTGGTCCTCTTCCTGCGCGAGCCAGTGGCGCGCCCAGGACTTCAGCTCCTGCAGCGCCGGCTGCAGCTCGCGCCCCATCGCGGTCATCGAGTAGGTCACCCGGACGGGTGGGCCCGGCTCGACGTGGCGCGCGACGACCCCGCGCGCCTCGAGCTCCTTCATGCGCTCGGAGAGCAGGCGATCGCTGAGCTCGGGGACCGCCTGGGCGATCTCCGAGAAGCGCAGCGGACCGTTGTCGAGCAGCACCGCGACGATCGCGCCGGTCCAGCGCCGTCCGATGAGCTCCACGGCCTCGTGGTAGAAGGGACAGCAGGCGGGCGGAGATGCACCCGCCTGCTTCCGAGAGCCGGTCGCTTCGGGCTCCGGGCTCATGCGCGCACCCTACCGCGGGCGGATGATGGGCATCACGCCGCCCGTAGGGTTCGCGCGTCCTCGGTCGAGCCGTCCACGGGGATGTCGCCGGCGACGTTGACCAGCGCGGTGAACGTCTCGAGGGCGACGACGGCGACCGCCTCGAGGATCTGCTCGTCCGTCCAGCCCGCCTCACGACACTCCTCATGGAGGTGCATCGGCGGACGGCCCTGCCCCTCGACGAGTGCCTTGAGGTAGCGCAGCAGCATCGCCTCGCGCTCGTCGTGGGAGTCGAACTCGCGCGCGAGCGCGAGCTCGTCGAGCCCGAGCCCGGCCTGGCGCGCCGTACGCGCGTGCAGGGCGATGCCGGGCTCGGAGCGGTAGTGCTCGGCCACCGCGATGGCGATGCGCTCGAGCGTTTGCAGTGAGAGCGTCCCGTGGCGCAGCTCGGAGCGGAAGCGGGCGTAGCCGCGCAGCGCCGCGGGCGAGCCGGCGAGCACACCGAGGAAGTTCGGCAGCTGGCCGCCCGTCGCCAGCGCACCGCGCAGGACCGGGACCGAGCCTTCGGGGGCGGTGAGCTCGTCGTGGATCTGGAACCGACTCATGGGGTTCTTCTTCATGGCGATGGCCTTCGCAGAGGGGGGCGGGAGGGCCGGCGTCCTTGCCGATACCTACGAAAAGCAACCTGCTTACGGTCCGTAAGTGTAGGCCGGGTCAGCGGTCCTTACAACGGATTTGCCATCAGATACGCACGAGCCGGGCGGACCGATGCATCGGGCGCGCGCGAGCGGGGCGCGCGAGCCGCGCGAGCGGGGCGCGCGAGCCGCGCGAGCGGGGCGCGCGAGCCGCGCGAGCGGCCGGCGGCGCCCCCGCGAGCTGGATCCGGCCGCGAGCGGCCGGGCCAGGCCCGGCTCACTCGGCGATAGACGGCGACGCGGCCGGAGCGACCCCTCGTGGGCCGCCCCGACCGATGATCAGCGCGCCGGGGGGGTAGCGCGCAGCGCCGCCGTGTGAGCCTGGATCGCGGTGTGGCTGGCAGCCGCGCGCGCCGAGTGGGCGCGCGTGGCGGCGTGCGAGGTGCTGGTCACCGCGACGAAGATCAGGAAGAAGCCGAGGACGACGGCCCAGAGCGCGAGGCGATCGGGGCGCGGGCCGACGCGCTCGACCGCGCGGCGCGCCGGGCGCCGGCGATCGATCTCGACCAGGCGCGGCAGCGTGGGGGCGCCGACGGTGCGACCGGTGATCTCGACCGTGCGCCTGCGGCGCGGAGCGGCCAGCGGCCGCGCGGGGGCGGCATCGGGCGCGTCCTGCGCGTGCGCCGGCTCGCGGTGGGCTTCGGCGTGGGGCTCGCGCGGGCGATCGGCGCGCGTGAAGCGCCCGCGCCGCTCCGGCGCCGAGCGCTCGAAGCGCCGGCCACGACGCGACACCAGGTCGGGATCGGCGGCCTGCTCGTCCTCGGTGAGGGCGGCGCTCGCCTCGCCCGCAGCGCGCTCGGCAACGGCACGCGCGGCCGCGCGGGCGTCAAGACGCAGGCCACGACGGGCCTCGTCCTCGCGCTTGCGCTCGATCGAGTCGCGCAGGTGCTGCACGTCGTCCCACCACGCGCGGGTCTCGGGCTGGGGCATGCCTGTGTCGCCGTCCTCTTTCGTGTGCTTACGGGGTTAGCTGACGGGCTCGCGCTGAAAGAGCTTGCGCTACGCGTCGGACGACGCGATTCGCCCCAACTTTGGGTCCCCCGCTTCCCCACCCCTCCCGCGCTCTCACGCGGGCGGAAGATGAGGAACTCAGCGGTCTTGACGGCGGCATCCTAGCAGGGGCCGCCGAGCGCGTCAGGATGGATTTCGCCCGAGAATGCGGGCGTTATGTGTCGCGGCTCGATGCGGGCCGCTCGCGGCTACCCGCGCCCCGCAACGCCGGCGACGTAGGCCGCCACGTCCTGAGCATCCTGGCCGTCGACGACACCCGCCGGCATCTGGCCCGCGCCGCGCGCACGACCGTTGGCGATCGCGTCGAGGATCAGCCCCTTCGGGGGGTGAAGGGTGTCGAGGTTGGGGCCCACACGTCCCACGGCGTTCGATGCCTTGAGCGTGTGGCAGGTCGCGCAGTTCCTGGCGAAGATCGACCGGCCCGACTCCTGCGAGGCGGTGAGGTCGACGCCGCCGGGCGCGCTCTTGGCGTGGTCGTTGCTGTTGACCACGCCAATGGCGAGAGGAACGGCCACACCGAGGCCGAGGACAACGACCGCCACCCCCACGCCGACCAGCCTGCGCCCGCGCCGCGACGAGAACTGCTTGCGCAGGCGCGCGCCGGCGGGCCCGCTGGTGAACGCCATGAAGACCACGGCGAGCCCCAGCGTCAGGAACGCCAAGACGAAGATGAGCGCGGCGATCATCGCGCGGGGGAACATACATGCCCGTCTCCCGGCACGCGCCCCGCTCGGAGGTCCGCGGACATGGGCCGGGCGCCGTCGCGCGCAGCGTCCGGCGCCGTTCGCGCGCAGCGTCCGGTGCCGTCGCGCGCAGCGGTCGTCAGCGGCGCCTGCCCTGGGCGAAGCTCATGATCGGTGGGGCGACGGCGCGGAAGTCCTCGGCGCCGTCGCCGCCCGCTGGACCCGAGCCCGATGGTCGGACGTGGGCGGCGGTCGCGGCGCCGGCGGCGGCGACGGCCATGCGTGGCCGCTCGGCCTGCGCGCGGGCCAGCTCGCGGGCGTCGAGCATCGAGAAGTCCTTGACCTGGGCGCGCGGGCGGCGGCCGAGGAGCTCGGGCGCGTCGAGCGGGACGAGGCCGCGGACGAGGACGTTGATCGCGCCTCCGGCCGATGCGAAGCGCTCGAGGGTGCCCTCGATCACCACGAGCGGCTCGGTGCGGACGACGAGACGGTCGCGCTCGTAGACCCGCGGCGGGACGATGACGTTGACCGTTCCCGTCTCGTCCTCGAGCAACAGGAAGACGACCCCCTTGGCCGTCCCCGGGCGCTGACGGGCGACGACGAGCCCCGCGACCCGCACGTGGGCGTCGTGCGGAAGGCCGTCGAGGTCGGCGCTGGAGACGATGCCGCGCGCCTTCAGCCCCGGGCGCACCAGGCGCAGCGGATGGCGGTCGATGGTGACGCCGGTCGTCGCGTAGTCGGCGATCATCGCCTCCCAGTCGTCGAGGGCGGGCAGCTCGGGTGCCGAGGGCAGCTCGAGCCCGAGCGAGAGCTGCGTGCCCCTCTCCCCCGCCCCGTACGCCGGCGCGGCGGCGCCCAGGCGCCACAGCGCGGTGCGGCGCCCGCCCGCGAGACCGTCGCAGGCGCCCGACCAGGCCAGTTGCGTCAGCGACGGCCCGCCCGCGCCGGCGCGCGAGACGAGGTCGTCGAGCGAGCGGAAGGGTCCTTCGGCCTCGCGGGCGGCGACGAGCGCGGCGACCTCGTCGGCGCGCACGCCGAGCACGTAGCCGAGGCCGAGGCGGACGGCGGCGCGGGCGGGGGCGGCGGCCGGTGCGGCCGGGGGCGGTGCGACGGCGGGGACGACGGCCGGTGCGACCGCGGACGGGGCAGCGGCGCCGGCTGAGCGTGGTTGGAGCGGAGTCGGCGGGCTCGGGTCGGGCGTTGCCGGTGGCGCGGCGCGGGGCGTGGGCTGCGGCGCGGCTCGGCTCGGGCGCGCGCGGAAGGGCAGGACTGCCGCGGGGGCGTCGATGACGGTGCAGCCGACGGCGCTCGCGTTGACGTCGGGTGGGAGGACCTCGATGCCGCGGCGCTGGGCCTCGTGCACGAGGGCGTCGGGTGGGTAGAAGCCCATGGGCTGCTCGTCGAGCAGCGAGCACAGGAACTCGGGCCCGTAGTGGACGCGCAGCCAGGTCGACTGGTAGGCCAGCAGGCCGAACGCCGCGCCGTGGGCCTTCGGGAAGCCGAAGCCCGAGAAGCCGACGACCATCGACCACACGCGCTCGGCCAGCGCCTCGTCGACGTCGGGCCACTTGGCCATCGCGCCCTCGACGAAGCTGCGGTGGTGGGCCTCGATCGCCTCGGCCGAGCGCTTGCGGCTCATCGCGCGGCGCAGGCCCTCGGCCTCTCCCGGCGAGAAGCCCGAGAAGGCCATCGAGACCTCGATGACCTGGTCCTGGAAGATGATCGTGCCCAGCGTGTCGCGCAGGACGGGCTCGAGCGAGGGATGGTCGTAGGGGATCTCGTAGTCGGGCTCGACGCGCAGGCGCTGGCGACGCGCGATGTAGGGGTTGACCGCGCCGCCCTGGATCGGCCCCGGGCGCACGATCGCCACCTGGATCGTGAGGTCGTCGAGGTTCTCCGGGCGCGTTCGCCGCAGCGAGCCCATCTGCGCACGGCTCTCGATCTGGAAGACGCCGGTGGTCTCGGCCTCCTGGATGGCCTCGAAGGTGGCGGGATCGTCGTAGGGGATGCGCGAGAGGTCGATGCGCTCGCCGCGGCGCGCGGCGATGAGCTCGACGCAGCGCTCGACGGCCGACAGCATCCCCAGGCCGAGCAGGTCGATCTTCAGGAAGCCCGCGTCCGAGCAGGAGTCCTTGTCCCACATGACCATCTGGCGCCCCTCCATGGCGGCGGGGACGACCGGGCAGCAGTCGACCAGCGGACGGGTCGCGACGATCATGCCGCCGGAGTGCTGGGAGAGGTGGCGCGGCAGGCCGGCGGCCTCGTGGGACAGCGCCGCCAGCCAGTGCCAGCGGTTGAGCGGAGGGGCGTCCGGCTGCGACGCGGCCAGGCGATCGTCGCCCAGCGCCGTGGCGATGTCGCGGCCGACGCCCTGGGCGGTCCAGCCCTCCGAGCCGCGCGCGACGCGCTCGATCTCCCCCGGCGGCAGGCCCAGCGCCTTGCCGATCTCGCGTATGGCGCCGCGCGCGCGATAGGTCGGGAAGGCGGCCACCAGCGCGGCGCGATCGCGCCCGAAGCGGTCGTGCACGCGCGGGATGAGGACCTCGCGCACGTCGCGCGGGAAGTCGAGGTCGATGTCGGGCAGCGTCGTGATCTCCTCGTTGAGGAAGCGCCCGAGCAGGAGCTTGTTGGCGATCGGGTCGACGTGCGAGAGGCCGGTGAGGTAGCAGACGATCGAGGAGACCGAGGAGCCGCGACCGCGGCCGGGTGGCAGCAGCGCGCGCACGGTGTCGCTCCCCCGCACCTCGACGGCGACCTCGCGCGCGAGCTCGAGCATCTCGCGGTGCAGCAGGAAGAAGCCCGACAGCCCCAGATCGGCGATGAGGCGCAGCTCGTCCTCCAGGCGCGCGGCGGCCTCTGATCGCAGCTTCGAGCCGACCGGGTAGCGCGACTCGAAGCACGCGTGGCAGATCTCCGCCAGCTGCCGATCGGCCGTGTCGTCCTCGGCGCCGGGATAGCGGTAGCCGAGGTCGCTGGTGAGATCGAAGCGCAGCGTGTCGGCCAGGCGCTCGGACTCGGCGACCGCATCGGGGTGATCGGCGAAGCGGGCCGCCATCGCCTCCGGCGTGGCCAGGACGTGGCTGTGGTTGCCGCGACGCAGGGGCTCGGAGGCATCGAGCGTGGTGTGCTCGCGGATGGCCACGAACGCGTCCTGCAGACGCGCGCGCGCCGGCGTGTGGGCGTGGACGTTGCCCGTCGCCACGCATGGCACCCCGAGGCGATCGGCCAGCGCCGCCAGGCCCCGGTTGAGCGCGCGGTCGTGGCGATGGAAGGGGCGCTGCAGCTCGACGCGGAACGCGTCGCGCCCGAAGGCGCGCAGCAGCCGGCGCATCGTCGGCTCGTCACGCACCCCCTGGCGCGCGCAGCCGCTGAGGCAGACCAGGCCCTCGGCGTGGGCCTCGACGTCCTCGAGCGTGACGCTCGGCTTGCCCACGACGCGAGACATGCGCGTCCTCGAGCCGCGGACGCGCCGGGGGCCTTCGAGCCGTGGCGGCTCGGGGCGCTCCGGGCCGTACACGCGCGTATGGGCATGCGCGCGGGTGAGCAGCCGGCAGAGGCTGGCCCAGCCGCGAGCGTCGCGCACGAGCAGGGTGAGGTGGCGTGGGTCGGCTCCGGTGGCGTCGGTGACGGCATCGGTCACCGTGATCTCGGCGCCGTGGATCGGGCGCAGCCCGAGCTGCCCGGCGGCCTGCGCGAACTCCATCGAGCCCGAGACGGAGTCGTGATCGGTGAGGGCCAGCGTCGCGTGGCCGCGCTGCAGCGCGGCGGCCACCAGCTCGTCGGGCAGGGAGGCGCCGTCCAGGAAGGAGAAGGCGGAATGGCAGTGGAGCTCGACGTAGGCCATGCGAACGCATGTTCGCATGTGGAGCGGATGGAGGGATCAACCGGGCAAGCGCGAGCGCAGACGCTCGAACTCGGCGTCGCTGACGACGCCGCTGCGGTGCAGCTCCGTCAGGTCCCGAAGCGCCTGGTCCGGGTCCATTGGCGGCCGGGCCGCGGCCGACGGCCCGGGCCCATGGGCGCGGTACGCCGGCGGGAAGGCCGCGCGGACCGTCTGCTCGGCCCAGCGTCCGCCCTGGCGATCGGCGAACCATGCGTTGAGGTTGTCGGTCCGTCCCGTGATCGCGGCGGTGCGGATCATCCCGCTGAGCAGAGCCATACGGCGACGCTACGCGCGCCGCGACCCGCGCGGGTCATCCGAAACGGATGAAACGGGGAGGCGTCACACGTGCGCGGGCGTCGCGTCCGTCTGCGCGAAGTCGTCGCCCTTGAAGAGCAGCGGCCGATCCATGGCGCGGGCGAGCGCGTTCTTGAGCGCCATGGCAGCAGGAAGATCATCAGCCAATTTCTTCCTCACCGGACGCCCCTACGCCCGCGCCAGGCAGTCCCCGCGCCGGCGCCAGACGCCGTCGAGGCCACGAGTCGTGGCGGCCACGAGCCTGGTGTCCTCGTGGATGCGAGACACCTCGGCGCCGAGACCCACGCCGTCGATGGCCGCCGAGACGTCGATGCCGTAGTTGCGCTCGTCGTAGTCGTAGGTGCGCGCGTGGACGATGCCCTCGGAGTCGAGCCGCCGGCGTAGCGCAGCAGCGATCGCAACCGCCGGACCGAGAGCGAGCTTGTCGGGGTGGCCGACGTGCTCGACGAAGGCGCTCGCGAGGCGCAGGTTCTCGGGATCGGTCAGGTCCAGGTGCGTCTCCTCCACGTAGACGCGGCCGTGGCCGGTGGGCACCTCGAGCAGGCCGACGGCCGGCTGCACGCGGTTGGGCAGATCGGCCGAGACGCGGAACGTGCCGGTCGTCATCACCATGAGGTCGATCGGGCGCCCGCGCGCGTCGTAGGTGATCGCGTAGCGCTCGCGGTCGGTCTGCGCGGCAGTGGCGCCCGAGCCCGCGTGCGTGAGCGACAGCGATCCCTCGACCGTGCGCTGGACGTAGACCGTCGTGCGGTGGGTGAGCGCGTTGACGCGCGTGCCCGACACGTCCTCGGAGGACAGCCCAAGCGCTCCGCCAACGGCCGTGCCGAGCGACAGCTCGCCGTCGACGCGAGCGCCGCCGTGCTCGTAGCGCAGGGTCGGCGCCGGCAGGCGCCGTGCCGCGATGAGCCCTTCGAGCTTGCTCCTGGAGACGCCCAGGCGCGAGACGAGCGCGTCGACCGCATGGACGTCCTGCAGCACCCACGTGTAGCCGCGCTCGCGCGAGGCCACCGCCGCGGCGGTCAGCTCGCCGCCCAGGCCGAGCCCGCCATGGCCGAGCGAGAGCCCGACGTGCACGCCCTCGCCGACCTCGAGACCGGCCTCCTTGCCGTAGACGACGGTGATCGCGGTCGTGCCGTCGGAGCGCTCCTCGCGCACGATCGCCTTCTCCGCGCCGACGCGGAAGACGAGGATCCTCGCCGCCATGATGTCGCGACGGCGATCGGTCGCGACGGGGCACCAGGCGCGATCCTCGTCGCAGTCGCCTGCGCGCGCGATGCACAGCGCGCGCAGCATCTGGCGGTGCACCGCCTGTGGGATTCCGGAGCCGTCGGCCGCCATCCCCACCGCTCCCAGGACCACCGCGACCAGCAGGATGACGCCGACGTACTCCAGGCCGGCCTGCCCGCGGTCGGATGCTCTCTGGAAGAGCTGTGGGGGCACGCTGGAACCGTCGCCCCGATCGCGTCACGGGACAACCGCGCGACTGTGAAGAACGTGCGCAGAAGGTGCGTCAGCGGTGGCGGTACCAGCGGCCCTCGATGAGCTCGCGGAAGACGACGAGGTCGCGCCCGTCGACGGTGACCACCTCCCAGTAGCGCCGGCGCACGGGTCGATCGGTCCACCAGCGATCCTCGACGAGCCAGGACTCGCGCACGGCGACGACCTCGTTGCGGTCGACCGCCTCGGGACGCCCGCCGGGACCGGCCAGGACGGTGGCCGGGCGCGGGACGCCGAGGCGGTGCGAGCCGGGGCTCATGGCGAAGCGCTCACACCTCGAACGGCGTCAGCACCGCGCGCCGCTCGGGAACCCGCGAGTCGGGATCGACGGCGAGGATGCGCAGCGCGGCCTCGGGGCCGGCCGCGGCGCGCGCCTGGCGGATCGCCTCGCGCAGCCGGGCCCGGCGGCGCACGCGCGAGTCGTCGAAGAGCGCCGCGCCGGCCGGATGCGGCGGCCCGAAGCGCTCCACCGACAGCCGCAGGCTCTCGGCCGGCGCCGGCAGCAGCGTCAGGCGCTGGGCGAGGACGAGGCGCATCCGCCCCGCGTCGGCCAGCGGCTCGCGGAAGACGACGCGCTCGCGCCACGTGCCGCCCTCGACCAGCGCCGCGCCGAGCACGACGGCGCGCAGCGTTCGCCCGTCGCGCTCGCGGCGCGCCAGCAGGCGATCGACGAGCAGGCCGAGCGCCCGCTCGAGCTGGGCACCCGAGGAGGACTCCTCGAGCTCGAGCAGCTCCTCGAGCAGCTCGCCGGGATGGCGCGGGCGCAGCGGCGTATCGCGCCCGCAGGCCAAGTCGTGAGCGAGCATGCCGGGTGGGCCGAAGCGATCGGCCACCGCGGCGCGCGGCAGCGCTGCGAGGGCGCCGAGCGTCGCGATCCCCAGGCGCTCGAGCTCCTCCGGCAGCGCCGCCAGCTCTGGTCGGTGGCGCAGCAGCGCGACGGGCTCGGCGGCGAGGTCGTCGGCGCCGGCGACCAGACCGAACCGGCGGGTCTCCGCGCGCGCCGCGGCGGCCACGATCGCGCAGAAGCGCGAGGGCCCGGCGCCGAGCCGGATCCCGCCCGTCCCGGACTCCGCGCTCGGTGGGATCCGGTTTCGCAGCGCCGCGTGCGCGGCGGCGAGCACCCCCTGGAGCGAGCCGCCGTGCAGGCGCTGCAGCCCGCGCGCATCGAAGCAGGCCAGCCCCGGGTGGCCCGGCTCGACCAGCGCCCCGACCGCCTCCAGCCGCGACAGCACGCGCTCCCAGGCGTCGGCGACCCCGACCGGATCGGGCGGCACGATCGCCAGCCGCGGGCAGCGCGCCAGCGCCTCGCCCATGCGCATGCCCGGGTGGATGCCGAAGCCCTCCTCGGCCGCCGCCGAGACCTCCCCCACGAGCTGCTCGCGCCCCGGCTCCGGCGCCAGCGCGGCCGGGCCGCTCAGGAGCCCCTCGCGCGTGCCGGCGGCGACGACGAGCTCGAAGCGGGGGAGCAGGACGCACACGACGTTCATCGAACGTATGTTCGCACCAAGCGCCGTGGCGATCAACCCCATCAACCCCCTAGAAGGGCGGTTGAGTCCGCACGGCGACCCCGCGATGATCGCCACGTGAGCGCAGTGCAAGCGCTTGGCGTCCAGCTGACCTGCCCGACGCTCGTGGGCCGCGCCCGCGAGCTCGACGCGCTCGCGGCGCTCGCGCAGGCATCGGCCGCCGGGCGCTGCGAGCTCGTGCTCGTCGCCGGCGAGGCCGGCGTGGGCAAGACGCGACTGCTCGAGGAGGCGCGCGAGCGTGCGACCGGCGTCGACGTGCTGTGGGGCGCATGCCTCGAGCAGCAGCGCGCGCTGCCCTACGCATCGATCGCCGAGGCGCTGCGCCACCTGCCCGGCGCGCTCGACGACCCCGTCCTGCGCCGCCTGGCGCCCGAGCTGGACCCGACCGCCCCCGAGCCGGCCAGCGACACCGATCTCGAGCGCCATCGGATCGCCCAGGCGCTCGCCGCCCGTCTGCACCGGACCGCCGAGCAGCGGCCGCTGCTCGTCGTCCTCGACGACCTCCAGTGGGCCGACGCGGCGACCCTCGACCTGCTCGGCGTGCTCGTGCGCCGCCTCGCCGACAGCCCGGTGCTGCTGCTCGCCAGCTACCGCGACGACGAGCTCCACGACCGCCCCGCCCTGCGCGCGACGCTCGCCGACCTGCGGCGCGGAGCCCACGAGCTGACCCTGGCGCGCCTGCTCCCCGACCAGGTCGAGGAGATGATCCGCGCGATCCTCACCGGCCGGCGCCAGATCAGCCCCGACTTCGTCGGCGCGATCCACGCCCGCACCGACGGCAATCCCTTCTTCGTCGAGGAGCTGCTGCGCACGCTGGTGGAGACCGGCGATGTGCCCGTCGACGACGGCGTGCAGGCGATCGCCCAGCTCGAGGTGCCGGTGACGGTCCAGGAGACGATCCTGCGTCGGGTCGCACGGCTCGACGACGCCGCGCGCGTCGTGCTGCGGATCGGCGCCGCGCTCGGCCAGCGCTTCGATCTCGAGCCGGTCCGGCGGCTGAGCGGCTTCGACGAGGACGACCTGCTCCGCGCGCTGCGCGCGCTCGTCCGCCAGCAGCTGCTCGTCGAGGATCGCGACTCCGGCGAGCTGCGCTTCCGTCATGCGCTGACGCGCGACACCGTCTACGGCGAGCTGCTCGTCGCCGAGCGCCGCGGCCTGCACCGCCGCGTCGCCGAGGTGCTCGAGGACCTCCACGGCGCGAGCGCCGCGGCCGAGCTCACCCTGCACTACGAGGCCGCCGGCGCCCCGGAGAAGGCGCGCGAGCTCGCGATGCAGGCCAGCCGCCGGGCCGCGAGCCTCGGCGCCGTCGACGACGCCCGCGCGCACCTGGCCACCGCGCTGCGCCTGACCGCCGACGCCGCCGACCGCGCGGAGGTCCTGCTCGCCCGCGGCCGCCTCAGCTACGCCGCCGGCGACCTGCCGGTGTCCATCGCCGAGCTGCGCGAAGCGGCGGACGTCGCGCGCGCCGCCGGCGACCTCCACGGCGAGGCGCACGCGCTCATCGCCCTGGCCACGTCGCTGCTCATGAACGGCGACCGCGCGGGCTCGCTCGAGATCCGGCTGGCGGCGCTGGCGCTGCTCGAGCCCCACGGCGACAGCGAGGAGCTCGCCGCCGCCTACCGCGGGCTGGGCACGTACCACATGCTCGGCTCGAGCTACGCCGCGGCGATCGCGTGGAGCGAGCGCGCCCTCGCGCTCGCGGGGCGCGTCGGTGCGGGGCAGGTCGCGGTCGAGGCGCGCAACGACCTCGGCGTCGCGGTCGCGCTCACCGGCGATCCCGACCGCGGCCTCGATCTGCTGCGTGGCTGCACGCAGGAGGCGGCCGCGCGCGGCTGGGCGCAGTCGGCCGCGCGCGCGTTCGTGAACCTCAGCGACACGCTGCTGCAGCTCGGGCGCCTGGACGAGGCCTACAGGGTCTCGGCCGACGGCGCGGCGTACTGCGAGCGCACCGGCGTCGGCTTCCACGGCTTCATCTGCCGCTTCCACGTCGCCGAGTGCTGCCGCCTCGTGGGGCGCTGGGAGGAGTCCGAGCGCCAGCTGACCGACCTGCTGGCGATCGCCGAGGAGCACGAGTCGCGCAAGTACCTGCTGATGGTCTGCGAGGGCCTCGGCGCGCTGCGGCTCGACCAGGGTCGCTTCCGCGAGGCGCGCACCCTGCGCGACCGCCTGGAGCCGCTCGCCTTCGAGCGCGACGAGCTGCAGCACGTTGCGCCGTTCCTGCTCATCTCGGCGCGCCACGAGGCCGCGGTCGGCAGCCCCGAACGCGCGCGTGCCGAGCTCGAGCGCCTGTACGAGTACGCGCGCAGAACCGACGACGCGATCCGCATCGGGCCGGCGCTCGCGCTGGCGTGCGAGCTGGCGGCCGACGAGCGCGACCGCGCGACGTGGCTCGAGCGCCTGGAGCGCGCGGCGGCCACGTCACCGGCGACCGAGACGCAGGCGCTGCTCGCGCAGGAGCGCGGCGATCTGCAGCAGGCGGCCGACCAGTGGGCGCAGCTCGGGCGCCCTTACGACCGCGCGCAGGCGCTGCGGCGCCTTGGCGATCGCGCCGCGCTCGAGCAGGCGCGCGCGATCTTCGCCGAGCTCGGCGCCGACCACGAGCGCGCGCTTGCCGAGGCGGCGCTGCGCCGCGCGGGCGTCCGCGTCCCGCGCGGGCCGCACGCGCGCACGCGCGCATCGCCGGGCGGGCTCACGGTGCGCGAGCTGCAGGTCGCAAGGCTCGTCGCCGACGGCGCCACGAACGCCGACATCGCCCGCGCGCTCGTCGTCGCACCCAAGACGGCGGCGGCCCACGTCAGCCACATCCTCCGCAAGCTCGGCTTCTCGTCGCGCGCGCAGATCGCGCGCTGGGTGGCCGAGCACGCCCACGAAACGTAGGGATACCGAGGGCGAAACATGGGGCGCCCGCCCGATGCGGCTAGAGGCCCCCCGCTCGTAGCGTCACTGCACACCAATACAAGGGGGAACAGTGTCCAAACGAGCAATCCTGATCTTGCTGACCGGCGTGGTGGTCGCGCTCGGCGTCGGCGTGGTCGCAAGCGCCAAGCAATCGCCGGAGCGTTCGCCCGCCCTGGCCGACCAGCTCGCCTCGGCGCGGCTGGCGACCGCGAAGTACGCCACGGACCTCGGCCAGGCGAAGGCCGACGGCTACAAGATCATCACGCGGATGATCCCGGACATGGGGTGGCACTTCATGAACCCCAACATCCAGGACTTCGACGTCCGCAAGCCGCCGATCCTCGTCTACGAGCGCAAGGGGCGCACGTGGCAGCTCGGCGCGCTGGAGTGGGTGTTCCCGAAGAAGCCCGACGTGCCGCCGCTGCCCGGCGCGCGCTACGGCTCGTTCCCCGCGGCGTGCCACTACGCCGACGGGACGTTCGTGCCGCAGGTCGACCAGGACCGCTGCGCGAAGACGGCCCCGAAGACCCGCGCCGCGTTCACGTTCTGGCACCCGGACCTGGTGACCATGCACGTGTGGGTGTGGTACCCGAACCCCGACGGGCTGTTCGCGAGCGAGAACCCGCTGGTCCATCCGTTCAACGGGGGGTAGATCAGGAGCGCTACCACTCGCCCGGGAGCCGCACGGTCACCGTGCCGGCGCCCGGGCGGGTGCGGCGTACGCGACCGGGGAGGCTCGCTCGCGCTCGACGAGCACGCGGCGCAGCAGCTTGCCGGTCGGCGCGCGCGGGATCGCGTCGACCACGACGACGTCGGCCAGCCGCTTGTACGGCGCGACGCGCTCGGCCACCCATGCGGCCAGCTCGGCCGGCTCGACCGCCGCACGCAGCTCGACGTAGGCCACGGGGACCTCGCCGGACTCCTCGTCCGGGCGCGGCACCACGGCGGCGTCGGCCACGGCCGGGTGGGCGGCGAGCTCGGCCTCGAGCTGCGCGGGCGCGACGTGATAGCCGCGGACCTTGATGAGCTCCTTGAGGCGATCGACGACGAACAGGTTGCCGTCCGCGTCGAAGCGCACGAGATCGCCGGTGCGCAGCCAGCCCTCGGCGTCGATCGTCGCGAGCGTCGCCACCTCGTCGCCGCGATAGCCACGCATGACCTGCGGGCCGCGGATCCACAGCTCGCCCGTCTCGTCCGTGCCCAGGAGCGCGCCGCTCTCGGGATCGACGACGACCGCCTCGGTGCTCGGGGCCAGCCGGCCGGCCGACCCGTGGCAGATCGGCTCGTCGGGCAGCGCGATCGGTGCGCCCTCGGTCATCCCCAGCGCCTGCACGACCGCGCAGCCGAGGCGCGCCTCGCATTCGAGCTCGAGCTCGGCCGTGCACGGCGCCGCGCTGAGCATCAGCAGGCGCAGCGAGGAGAGGTCGAAGCGGTCGACGAGCGGGTGGCGCGCCAGGGCGCGCGCGATCGGCGGCACGGCGAAGACCATCGTCACGCGGTGCTCCTCGATCATGCGCAGGAAGGCCTCGAGCTCGAAGCGCGGCAGCGAGACGACCTTGGCGCCGACGCGCAGCGCGTGGTTGAGCGAGGCCGACCCGAACGTGTGCGCGAACGGCACGATGCCGGCGAGGACGTCGTCGGCGCCGGCGCGCGTGAGGGGCGCCGCGGCGAGCTGGCGCAGCAGGGCGACGATGCCCGCGTGCGTCTGCGCGACGCTCTTGGGCAGCCCCGTCGTGCCGCTCGAGCTGAACAGGTACGCGGTCGCCCGTGGATCGCCGGCCTCGGCCGCGAGCGGCCGGCCCGACGGCGGCGATGCCAGCAGCTCGGCGCCCGCCGCCTCGGCCGCCTGGGCTGCCCTGGGCAGCGCGTCGCGGTCGGCCACGACGTAGCGCGCTCCCGCCAGGCGCAGGAAGGCGGTCAGCTCGCGCGCGGTGAGCAGCGGGCTGGCGGGTGCGAGCGCCAGGCCGGCGAGGAACGTCCCGTGCGCGATGACCGGGTAGTCGGGTCCGTTGGACGCGACGAGCGCGAGGACCTCGCCGCGCCGCGCGCCCCGCTCGCGCAGGCCGCCGGCGAGCCGTGAGGCGCCCTCGACGAGCTCGCCATAGGTCAGCGAGCGACCGGTCGGGGCGTCGGCGACCGCGACGCGGTCCCGCCATCGGTACGCCGCGCCGAGGACCTCGTCGTGCACCATCGCCGGGGCGGCGTCGAGGTCGGGGTACGGGCTGCGCCAGTGGGACATCGTGGTACCTCGCTACTATGCAGGAAGCCTGCGGATAATACGCAGGCTCCCTGCGCGATGTCAACCGACCAGCGACCCTTCACCGTCTTCATGGCCTTCCGGCGCACGGCCCGGCTCATGGTCGAGGAGCTCACCCGGCGCCTCGAGGCCGATGGGTACGCAGGCGTTCAGCCCGGCCACCACGCGTTCTTCGAGAACGTCGACCCGCAGGGGACGCGATTGACCGAGCTCGCCGCGCGCGCGGACATGACGCACCAGTCGATGAGCGAGCTGGTCGCGCTGCTCGAGCGTCGCGGCTGGGTCGAGCGCCGCCCGGACCCGACCGACGGCCGCGCCCGCCTGGTCTGCCTGACCCCCGAGGGCAGGGCGCTCACGCGTCGCGGCCTGCATCACATCAACGCGATCGAGCGCGAGTGGCAGGAGCGCTGGCGCGACGCGGGCCACGAGGGCCAGCTGCGCCCGGTCCTCGAGCGCGCGCTCAGGAGCGTCGAAAGCTAGAAGAGCTCGAGGCGCCAGTCGTTGCAGCGCAGGACGGTCCCGCGGTACTCGAAGTCGTGCGGCGCGAGCAGCGCGAAGCCGAGCTTGCGGCAGATCGCGTTGGAGGGCCCGTTGTCGACCGCTGGGAAGGCGTGCGTGAAGCGATGCCGGCGCTGCGCTCGGGCGCGGGCGATGACGAGCTCGGTCGCGCGGCCGGCGATGCCGCGCCCCTGGGACGCCGGCACGACCGCCCAGGCGAGCTCGTAGACCTGCGCGCCGCGCCAGTCGCGCTCCCAGTAGCCGACCAAGCCGACCGCCTCGCCCGCAACCACGATCCTGAACATGCCGGAGTCCGCGACCTCGTAGCGGCGCTGGCGGTCGGCGAGCGCCTCCGGGCTCTCGGGCCCGCCGAGGTGCGCGGTCATCTCGGGTGCGTTGATCTGCTCGAGCAACGGCAGGTCGCCCGCGCCCCACGGCTCGAGGCGCACGGCGTCAGACAACGAGCGCCCCGACCTGCGTCTGCGCCTCGTCCTCGGACAGGCCGCCGTGATGGCCGCGGAAGTGCATGTCGAAACGATGGCGCTCGCGCCACCACACGGTCTCCCCCGGCTCGGGCAGCACGCAGACGTCGGGGATCCGCACGCGCAGGCGCTCGCCGACCGGGCCCAGCCATCCCGCCTCGACGAGGTCGGCGACGCGGTGCACCGTCGCGCGCTCGCCCACGAGGCGCGCGAGGCCGTCGATGACCTCGTCGACGGCGTCCGCCCGGCAGTGCAGGAAGAGGTCGCGGGCCGAGCCGGCCGGGGCGAGCACGCGGCCGCGCGCGCCGCGGGCCAGCAGCTCGCGCAGCTGCGGCCACTGCTCGTTGACGTACACGGTGGTCGCGGGATCGACGTCGACCTGTCCGTGGTCGGCGGCCAGCAGCACGAGCGTCCCCTCCGGCAGCGCGCGCAGGCCCGCGTCGAGCGCGTCGAGGCAGCGCAGCACCGCCGCGGTGAACTCGGGCGACGACGGCCCGTTCAGATGGCCGATGGCGTCCACCTCCTCCCAGTAGACGTAGGCGTAGGCCGGCTCGTCGGTGGCGTGCAGCGTCGCCGCGAGCTCGGCGAGCCCGGATGCCAGCGCGGTCATCGGATGCAGGTGCGCGCCGCGGGCGAGCACGCCGTCGTAGGTCGACGGCGTGAACGCCGCGGATTGGAAGGCGTGGCAGGCAACGCCGGCGGCGCCGAGGCCCTCGTACAGGGTCGGCGACGACGGCAGCACCCTGTCGGGGTCGGCGCCGGCGCGCACGAGCGTGTCGCGCGCGGGGTCGCCGGCGTAGGAGAACAGCAGCGGCGTGATGATCGCGTCGAGCGTGGGGTCGTAGACGTTCCACTCGTAGAGCCCGTGCTCGCCGACCGGCACGCCGCTGTGCAGCGTCGTGACGTGTGCGGTGGTCGTCGCGGGGAACTGCGTCGTCAGCCGCGTCACCGCGTCGAGGCGGCGCAGCAGCGGGTGGTCGCCATGGCGGGTGAAGAAGCGCCATCCGAACGCGTCGAGGAGCACGAGCACCACGCGCTGCGCGCGCGCCGGCACGCCGTCGAGCGCCACGCCGTCCTCCCCCAGCCCCAGCAGCCGCCGCACCGTCGCCGGGAGCGCCGCGAACCCGCCGGCGTCGTAGCGGGGGACGACCACTAGATGGCCGGTGGCTGGCCGAACATCTCGCCCAGCCGCGCGGCGAGCGCCAGGTCGCCCTCGATGTCCATGCGCCCGGTGAGCAACGCCTTGCCGGGATCGAGGTCGCGGCCGGCCATCCGCACGAAGTCCGCGACGCCGAGCTTCATGGTCAGCGCGGGCTTCGTCGCGCCGCCGGGCCGCGCGCTCGCGCTGTCGCTCGCGATCGCGACCGTCCAGCGCACGACGGCGCCGTCGGCGCGCCGCAGCTCGTACAGCAGCTCGCCGCTGAAGCCGCCCGACCTGTCGGGCTCGTAGGCCTGCGCCATCGCCCCGAAGAGGACCTTCAGCCCACGGTCCGAGCCGACCGTGCGCTCCAGGCGGCGATCGTCGGAGCGGCGCACGAAGACCTGGAAGGCCTTCTCGCCGCGCTCGGCGAGCAGCCCCTGCAGCGCGGCCATCCGCGGGCGCCCGTTGGCGGTGGCGCGCGCGAGCGTCGACTCGGCCGGCGGCCCCGACGCGACCGGCCCGATCGTGTACTGCGGGTCGGCGACCCGCGGCGCCTCGCGCCGCGCGAGCGCGGCCTCGATCGCCGGCGCGAAGCGCTCGGCGCGGCGCGCGTCGGCGGCGTCGGCACGCTTGGCGAACTCGGGCATGACCTCGGAGGCGAACAGCTCGATCGACTCGCAGATGTGCTCGTGGCGGTTGCGCCCCGCCTGCATGAGGAAGATCACCTGGTCGACGCCGGCCTCCTCGTAGCGCCGGCACAGGTCGCGCACCTGCTCCGGCGAGCCGATCGCGCCGCGCAGCGACCCAAGTCCCTGCTGCAGCACGCGCACGCCGAGCGGCCCGTCGTCGGCGTTGATGATCGAGCGCGCGAAGCCGACCTGCTCGCGGCGCGCCAGGAACTCCTCATAGACGTTCGTGCGCCCCGGGCGGTGGTCGCCGAAGACGTAGTAGTGCGCCAGCGAGTACCCGAAGAAGTGCGCGCCGTCGATGCCGCGCTCGATCGCCTGCGCCTCGTCGGGCGCGCACATCATCGGCAGCACCACGGCGACCTGCGGGTTGACGGCGAAGCCGCCGGGCACGCAGCGCTCGCTGTCGATGATCTGGCGGTACTCGTCGACCCAGGCGCGCGCCTCCTCGGGCTCGACGAACGAGAAGCTCAGCGCGCCGATGCCCTTCTCGGCGGCCAGCCGGATCGTCTCGCGCCGCGAGCACGCCACCCACAGCGGCGGATGGGGCTTCTGCAGCGGCTTGGGGACGACGTTGCGCGGCGGCATCGACAGGAAGCGCCCGTCGACGCCGGCGAACGGCTCCTCGACCATCATCCGCGCGACGACCGGCAGCATCTCCTCCCACTGCGCGCGCTTGGTCTCGCGGTCGACGCCGAAGCCCTCGAGCTCGGCGCCGCTCGACGTCTCCCCCGTGCCCAGCTCGACGCGCCCGCCCGACACGAGGTCGAGCATCGCCGCGGTCTCGGCCACGCGCGCGGGATGCTGGTACCCCGGCGGCAGCGGCAGGATCCCGAAGCCCAGGCGGATGCGCTTCGTCCGCTGCGAGGCCGCGCCGAGGAAGACGCCCGACGCGCTGGAGTGCGAGTACTCCTCCAGGAAGTGGTGCTCGACCTCCCAGACCGAGTCGATGCCGACACGGTCGGCGAGCTCGACCTGCTCGAGGGCGTCCTGCATGAGCCGGTGCTCGCCGTCCTCGCCCCACGGACGGGGGATCTGGTGCTCGTAGAAGATCCCGAAGCGCATGGCCGTGAGCCTAGTCGGGCGCGGCGTTTGCAGCGGCCGTCACGAGCCGGTTAGGCTCGCGCAGCCGCCCCACACCTCTCCCCAGGAGTCGCAATGTCCCGCTCCGCCCGGTCCCTGTCCCTGGCCGCGCTGATCGTCGGTGCCTGCGTCGCGCCCGCCGCCGCCGCGCCGTCGCCAGCAGCCGACGGCCCTGGCGCGCTGTCGCACTTCGACCTCGCGCGCAAGGACTGCGTCGGGACGGCGCGCAACACGACCTCGAAGGTGTGGTTCACCGTCGCCAACGGCGTGCTGTCGGACGTCTACTTCCCCACCAACGACAACACCAACGTCGAGACGCTGCAGTACGTCGTCACCGACGGCAAGACCTTCACCGACCTGCAGACGCGCAACACCACCTACACGGTCGAGGCGACCGACGACCGCGCGCTGACCTGTCGCGTCACCACGACCGCCAAGAGCGGGCGCTACAAGATCGTCACCGACTACGTCAGCGACCCGGGGCGCCCGACGGTGCTCATCAGCTCGCGCTTCGTCGCCCTGGAGGGCAAGCTGTCGGATTACCGCGTGTACGTGCGCCACGACCCGACGCTCAACGGCAACGGCGGCGGCGAGGACGACAACCCGACGACCACGCTCAACGGCGGCGCTGACGACGGCACGCTGGCCGGCGCGGGCGGCCACACGTTGCTGATCGGCTCCGACGTCGTCACCAAGACCAACGCGGCCAACCGCGACTACGCGATCCCGGTGTACTCGGCGCTCGACGTCACCGGCGGCCTGCAGCAGCCGACCAACGGCTTCGCGGGGCAGCCGAGCGACGGCCTCGTCCAGCTCGACGCAAGCCGCGCGCTCACGGCGGTGCACGACACCGCGGCGCACGGCAACCTCGTCCAGGTCGGGCGCGTGCCGCTCGGCCACGACGGCCGCTTCACGCTCGCGCTGGGCTACGGCGACACCCAGGCCCACGCGATCGCGGCGAGCCAGCGCTCGCTGAAGGACGGCTTCGACGACGCGCGCCACGACTACGAGCGCGGCTGGAACGCCTACGACGACAAGCTCGTCAAGCCCAAGCGCCCGAAGGGCGTCTCGTCGTCGGACTGGAGCGACATCCTCGACGAGTACTACCTCAGCGCCAACTACGTCAAGGCGGCCGAGGACAAGACGTTCCCCGGCGCGGTCGCCGCGGCGCTGACCTCCCCGTGGGGCCAGGCGGTGTCGGCCGGTGACCCGAAGAACACGTACTTCGGCTCCTACCGCGAGGTCTTCGCGCGCGACCTCTACGAGGCGTGGACCGCGGTCTTCCTCGCGGGCGACCGCCGCACGGCGACGGACATGACGCGCTTCCTCTTCGAGCGCCAGCAGCAGCCGGACGGCTCGATGCCGCGCAACAGCCTGCCCAACGGCAAGCTCGCGCCCGACAGCTTCAACACCCAGCTCGACGAGTGCGCCTACCCGCTGATCATGGCGCTCGCGGTCGGGCTTACCGACAAGGCCTTCTACACCGCACACATCGCGCCCGCCGCGAACTTCGTGGCCAGCCGCGGGCCGTCGTTCGGCCCGGAGCGCTGGGAGGAGCAGAGCGGCTTCTCGCCGTCGACGATCTCGGCCGAGATCGCTGGCCTGATCGCGGCGGCGATCATCGCCGACAAGAACGGCGACCATGCGTCGGCGCGCGTGTGGCGCGCCACGGCCGACGAGTTCCAGCGCAACCTCAAGAAGTGGACGCTGACCACCAACGGGCCGGCGAGCACACTGCCGTACTTCATCCGCCTCTCGAAGACCGGCGATCCCAACGCGGCGATCGTCTACAACGTCGGCAACGGCGGCCCTGACCTCGACCAGCGCGCGGTCATCGACGCGGGCTTCCTCGAGTACGCGCGGCTCGGCCTGCTCAAGCCCGACGACGCCGACATCCTGCGCTCGCTGCCGGTGGTGGACGGCACGATCAGGTTCTCGACGGACAGCGGCGACGGGTTCCTGCGCTACAACGGCGACGGCTACGGCGACGGCGCGACCGACGGCCATCCGTGGGCGCCCTCGAACAAGGGCACCGGCCACCTGTGGCCGGTCCTCGCCGGCGAGCGCGGCCAGTACGAGGTCGACACGGGCAAGATCGGCGCCGCGGTCGCGCGCCTATCGGCGATGCGCAACATGAGCTCGGGCGTCGGCCTGATCGCCGAGCAGGCCTGGGACCGGCCCGATCTCGCGGCATCGCCCTTCGGGACCGACCCGACGATCGCCTCGATCGGGTTCGTCAACGGCAAGCCCGCCGGCTCGGCCTCGGCGCTGACGTGGTCGGCCGGCCAGTTCGTGCGCCTGACCCTCGACACCGCGGCGGGCCGGGTCCTCGACCGGCCCGACTACACCGTCAACCGGTACATCCGCCACACGCAGGGCCAGACGGCGCTGACCGTGACCGCGCCGGCCGACAACATCCTGGTCGGCAACTCGGTGACGGTCACCGGCACGACGACGCCGGGCAACACCGTCGACGTCGCGGCGACGAACACCGACACCGACTTCGTGACGACGCTGCACGCGGCGAGCGTCGACTCGAGCGGCGCGTTCTCGGTGACCATCCCGCTGGCGGGCGGCACCTACATCCTCAACACGACGGCCACGAGCCCGTCCGGGGCCACCGCGCGCGTCGTGCGGACGGTCGTCTTCGACCAGCCGCCGGGCACGCTCGTGTTCCAGGCCGACGATCCCGACAACGACGACAACGGCCCGGGCAACTACGCCTACCCGACGAGCGGCGACTTCCACGCCGGGGCCTTCGACATCCAGCACTTCGCGGTCTACGACGCGGGGCCGAGCATCGTGTTCCAGCTGCGCACGCGCGACCTGTCGCCGACGTTCGGCAGCGCGCTGGGCGCGCAGCTCGTCGACGTCTACGTCCACGTTCCCGGCGTGGCGGCCACGTCGACGGCGGCGTCCTTCCCGGAGCGCAGGTACGCGATCGCCGCGTCCGGCGCCTGGAGCCGGCTCATCGAGGTGCAGGGCTTCGGCCAGCGCTTCGTCGACGCCGACGAGTCGACGCTGGGGATCGTCGGGATCCGCGGCAACGCGATCTCGCGCAACATCACGTTCGCGGTCTCCAAGGCGGCGCTGGGAACGCCGGCGGCGGGCTGGGGCTTCACCGTGGTCCTCACCGGCCAGGATGGCTTCAGCTCAGACCAGGCGCGCGGCTTCCAGCCCACGCCGCAGCCGTTCCAGTTCGGCGTGTGCGCGGCCGCGAGCAGTGACGCGCACTGCACGTTCGACCCCGGCCTCGTGCCGAAGGCCGTCGACGTGCTCACGCCGACCGGCGTGACGCAGTCCGACGAGCTCGACTACACCGTGCACAGCCCCGTCACGATCGCCCCGGTGGTGATCCCGTAGGCAGCTTCCGCGGGTTCCCACCGGAGGCGCTCGAGTTCCTGCGCGAGCTCGAGGCCAACAACGATCGGGACTGGTTCAAGGCGAACCGCGCCCGCTACGACGACCACCTCGTCGCGCCGGCGCGGGCGCTCGGCGAGGACCTCGAGGACCTCGGCCGCTCGCACCTGTTCCGCCCGTGGAACGACACCCGCTTCCACATGCGCCCGCCGATCAAGGAGCAGCTCGGCCTGGCCATCGGCTACGAGGGCGCGGGCGGCTTCTACGTCGAGCTGTCGCTCGACGGCTTCCTCGTCGCGGCGGGGATGTACCAGCCGGCGCCCGACCAGGTCGATCGGATGCGCCGAGCGATCGACAACGGGCGCACCGCGTCCGGGCTGACGCGGGCGATCGGCCGTGCCCGCGCGGCGGAGCTCGACCTCAACGAGCCGGCCCTGGCCCGCGCCCCGCGCGGCTACCCGGCCGACCACCCGCGCGTGGAGCTGTTGCGCCACCGCGGCATGACGGTCTCGCGCCGCCACGAGCTCGGCCCGTGGCTGCACCGTCCCGCGGCGGCCGCGCGGATCCGCAAGGAGCTCGAGGCCGCCGCGCCGCTCGTGCGCTGGCTGCGCGAGCACGTCGGGCCGTCGCGGCGCGCGTGAGGCGCGCGCCCGGGCACGGCGGGGCGAAGGTCGCCGCGCCCGGGAGCGGCATCGGTCCTTGCGTGCGCCACCCGCAATCGGATCACGGGAAACTGCGCTCGACGCGCGCCATCCGCGCTGCCATGCTCGCCGCGCCGTGAGCGAGCCGGTCCTCGAGTGCCATGCCCTGCACAAGCGCTTCGGCGAGATCGCCGCGGTGCGCGACGTCAGCTTCCGGGTCGGCGAGGGCGAGACCTACGGGCTGCTCGGCCCCAACGGCGCGGGCAAGACGACGAGCATCTCGATGATCTGCGGGCTGCTCGAGCCCGACGGCGGCGAGGTCGCGATCGCCGGGCGCCCGCTGACGACGCGCAGCGTCGAGGTCAAGGGCGCGATCGGCTACGTCCCACAGGAGCTCGCGATCTACCCCGACCTGACCGCGCGCGAGAACCTGCGCTTCTTCGCCCAGCTCTACGGCCTGGCGGCGGCCGACGCCCGCGCGCGCGTGGACGACGTGCTCGGCGTCATCGGCCTGGTCGAGCGCGCCGACCACCAGGCCAAGACGTACTCGGGCGGGATGCAGCGGCGGCTGAACATCGGCATCGGGCTGCTGCACCGCCCGCGGCTGCTCGTGCTCGACGAGCCGACGGTCGGCGTCGATCCCCAGAGCCGCAACGCGATCCTCGAGAGCGTCGAGCGCCTCTCGGACGCGGGCATGGCCGTCCTCTACACCACGCACTACATGGAGGAGGCCGAGCGCCTCTGCGATCGCATCGGCATCATCGATCGCGGCGCGCTGCAGGCCGAGGGCACGCGGGCCGAGCTCGTCGCGCTGGTCGGCGAGCACGACCGCGTGGTCATCGAGGCGACGGGCGACCTCGAGCCCGCCGCCGCGGCGCTCGGCGCGATCGCGGGAGTGCGCGCGGCGACCACCGCCGACAGCTCGCTGGAGCTCATCGTCGACGGCGCCCGCACGCTGCTGCCCGAGCTGCTGCGCACGGCAACCGACGCGGGCGCGGCGGTGCGCGGCGTCGAGGTCGACGAGCCCGACCTCGAGGCGGTCTTCCTGCACCTGACCGGCCGGGCGCTGCGCGACTAGCGTGCGCGCGGCGCTCGTCATCCTTCGCAAGGACCTGCTGCAGCGCGGGCGCGACCGGTCGGCGTTCCTCGTCGCGCTGGTGCTGCCGCTGGCGCTCGCCTCGATCTTCGGACTGATCCTCCACGACGTCACCGGCGGGCGCACGACGTTCCACTACGCGCTGGTCGACGCCGACCGCGGCGCCGCGGCGCGGACGTTCGCCGACCGCGCGCTCGCGCCGCTGCAGCGGGAGGGCCTGCTCGACGTCCGGCGGGCGGGGTCGCTCGCCGAGGGCCGGCGCCTGGCCGATCGCTCGACGGTCGCCGCGACGTTCGTGATCCCCGCGGGCTTCTCGGCCGCCGTCGAGGGTGGCCGCCCGGCGCGCATCGGGGTCCTCGGCGACGTCGACGCGCCGATCGGCTCGCTCGTCGCCGAGTCGATCGCCCGGGCGTACGCGAGCAACGTCGACGCGGTGCGCGTCGCGACGGCGGCGACCGGCGCGTCGCGCCCGGTCGCGGCGCGCCAGGCGATCGCGATCGCCGACGTCTCGACGCAGAGCAAGGAGCTCGACGCGACGACCTTCTACGCCGCCGGGATGGCGGTCTTCTTCCTGTTCTTCACGGTGCAGTTCGGGATCTCGAGCCTCCTGGAGGAGCGCCGCGACGGCACCCTCGCGCGGATGCTCGCGGCGCCGGTGCCGCGCGGCGCGATCGTCGCCGGCAAGCTGCTGACCAGCGTCGTGCTCGGCACGGCGAGCATGGTCGTGCTCGCCGTGGCGACGGCCCTGCTGCTCGGCGCCCACTGGGGCAACCCGCTCGGCGTCGCGCTGCTGATCGTCGCCGGCGTGCTCGCGGCCACGGCGGTCATGGCGCTCGTCGCGAGCCTGGCGCGGACGCCCGACCAGGCGCAGTCGTGGCAGTCGATGGTCGCCCTCGTGCTCGGGATGCTCGGCGGGGCGTTCTTCCCGATCGCGCAGGCCGGCGGCGTGCTCGCGGCGCTCAGCCTGGCCTCGCCGCACGCCTGGTTCCTGCGCGGGCTGCAGGAGCTGTCGGGCGGCGCGGGGCCCGGCGCCGCGCTCCGCCCGGTCGCGGCGATCCTGGCCTTCGCCGCCGTCAGCGGCGCGCTGGCGGCGTGGCGCATGGACAAGCTGGTGCGGCCGTGAAGGCGCTGGCCATCGCGGCGACCGACCTGCGCCGGCTCTTCCGCTGGCGGGCCAACCTGTTCTTCCTCTTCCTGCTGCCGATGCTCATCATCCTGCTGCTCGGCGCCGCCTTCGGCAGCAGCGACGCGCGGGTCGGCGTCGTCGGCGGCGACTCCGGGCTCGGGCACCGGCTCTTGGCCGCGCTCGACGCGCAGCGCTCGGTGCGCGTCGAGCGCTTCGCCGACCAGCACGCGCTCGAGCGGGCGGTCGCCCGCGGCCGCGTCGAGGCGGGCGTCGTCGTGCCCGGCGACTTCGAGCGGCGGATCGTCGCCGGCGCCGCCGCGCCGGTGCGCTACTTCGCGCGGCCCGACTCGCTGGCCCAGCAGCTCGGCGCGACCGTCCAGGCGGTCGCCGCGCAGGAGAGCGCGGTGCTCGGCGCCGCGCAGCTCGTGCGCCGCGAGCGCGGCGTGCCGTTCGACCGGGCGCTGGCACGGGCGGCCGTCGTCGCGGCGGCGGCGCCGCGCGTGACGGTCGCGCTCACCGACCCCGACGGGGCGCGCTACCCGCGCGCCGAGGGTCGCTTCGAGAGCGGCGCAAGCACGCAGCTGTTGCTCTTCGTCTTCCTGAACTCGCTCAACGGGGCGATCTGGCTCATCGAGACGCGCAGGCTGGGGATCGCGCGGCGGATGCTCTCGACCCCGACGTCGACGCGGTCGATCCTCGGCGGCCTGCTGCTCGGCCGCCTCTCGATCGCGCTGGTCCAGGCGCTGATCATCGTCGTCGGCTCGGCGCTGCTCTTCGGCGTCAGCTGGGGCGATCCGCTCGGCTCGACCGCGGTCATCCTGGCCTTCTGCCTCGTGGGCACGGGCGCGGGGATGCTGCTCGGCGGCCTGTGCTCGACCGAGCAGCAGGCCGGTCCGATCGCCCTGCTGCTCGGGCTCTCGCTCGCCGCCTTCGGCGGCTCGATGGTCCCGCTCGAGGTCTTCCCGTCGGCCGTGCGCTCGGCTGCCCACGTCACCCCGCACGCCTGGGCCAACGACGCGTTCTCCAAGCTGCTCGACCACGGCGGCGACCTCGTCGACGTGCTGCCGCAGGTCGCCGTGCTGCTGGCCTTCGCGGCGGTCAGCGTTGCCCTCGCCACGTGGCAGCTGCGCCGCGTGGTGACCGGGTAGGGCCGTGTCGTGACCGCATCCAAGTACCTCGCGACCTATCTCAACGACCACCTCGCCGGCGCGACCACGGGGACCGAGCTGGTGCGCCGCGCCGCGTCGGAGAACGAGGGCACGCCGCTCGGCGACTTCCTCTCCGAGCTGGCCGAGGAGATCGCCGAGGATCGCGAGGCGCTGCTCGATCTCATGGGCACGCTCGGCGTGCGCGTGGACCGCAAGAAGGTCGTCGCCGGCTGGACGGTGGAGAAGGCGGGCCGCCTGAAGCCCAACGCGCAGCTGCGCGGCTACTCGCCGCTGAGCCCGCTCGTCGAGCTCGAGGGGCTGTCGATCGGCATCGAGGGCAAGCGCCTGCTGTGGCGCTCGCTGCAGGCGATCGCCGACGAGCACGGCCTGCCGACCGAGCGGCTCGCGGAGCTCGCCGCGCGCGCCCGCCGCCAGCGCGATCGGGTCGATCGCCAGCGCCAGAAGCTGGTGCCGCGCGCGCTGGGCGGCTAGCCCGCGCCGGTCACCTTCCCCGGGTTGAAGATGTCGTCGGGGTCGAGCGCGTGCTTGATCGCGCGCATGAGGCGCACGGCCCCGGGGCCGTGCTCGAGCTCGAGGTAGGCCGCCTTGCCGTAGCCGACGCCGTGCTCGCCCGTGCACGTGCCGCCGTGCTCGAGCGCGCGGCGCACGACGCGGTCGTGGAACTCCATGCCGCGCTGGACGTCGTTGGGGTCGTCGCGATCGATGAGCAGCGTCACGTGGAAGTTGCCGTCGCCCACGTGGCCGAGGATCGAGCCGGTCAGCGCGTGCTCGTCGAGGTCGGCGCGCGTCTGCAGGATGACGTCGGCGAGCGCGGACACCGGGACGCAGGCGTCGGTGGTCAGCGCGCTCGTGCCGGGGCGCAGCGCGCGGGTGGCGTCGTAGGCGCGGTGGCGGGCGTGCCACATCTTGCGGCGCTCCGCCTCGTCGGTGGCCCAGCGGAACCCGTGCCCGCCGTGCTCGGCCGCGACCTCCTCGGTCTCCGCGGCCTGCGCGGCGACCTCGGCGGGCGTGCCGTGGAACTCGAGGAAGAGCGTCGGCGCGACGGCGTGGTCGAGCCCGCTGTCGCGGTTGATCGCCTCGATCAGCATCTCGTCGAGCAGCTCGATGCGCGCGACGGGGATCGCGTGCTGGGACACCGCCAGGACGCAGTCGACCGCGTCGCGCAGCGTCGGGAACGAGCACACCGCGGCCGACATCGCCTCCGGGGTGGGCTGCACGCGTAGGGTGACCTCGCAGATCAGCCCGAGCGTGCCCTCCGAGCCGACGAAGAGCCGCGTGAGGTCGTAGCCGGCCGACGACTTGCGCGCCCGCGAGCGCGTGCGCACGACCTCGCCGTCGGCGGTGACGACGACGAGCGAGAGGACGTTCTCGCGCATCGCGCCGTAGCGCACGGTCGTCGTGCCCGAGGCGCCGGTGGAGACCATGCCGCCGAGCGTCGCGTCGGCGCCGGGGTCGACCGGGAAGAAGACGCCCTCGGGGCGCAGCGCCTGGTCGAGCTGGCGGCGCGTCACGCCGGCCTGCACGCTCACGTCGAGGTCGTCGACCGACAGGCGCAGGATGCGGTTCATCTCGCGCATGTCGACGCTGATGCCGCCGTGCAGCGCCTGGACGTGGCCCTCGAGCGAGCTGCCCGCGCCGAAGGGCACGATCGGCGCGCGGTGGCGGGCGCACACGCCGACGATGGCCGCGGCCTCCTCGGTGCTCGCGGGGAAGACGACGGCGTCCGGCGCGGCGACGGGATGAAACGACTCGTCGGCGCCGTGCTGCTCGCGCACGTCGCGGCCGGTGAGGACGCGATCGTCGCCGAGCAGCGCCCGCAGGTCGGCGAGGACGCGCGCCGTCTCGGCCTCGGAGAGGCGGGGCTCGTGCGCCGGGATCACGGTCGACATGTCCGTATGGGACCACACCGCGCGCGGTAGGGTCCGCCCCATGCGCGCCGGAGTCTTCAGAGGTGTTCGTCAGGTGCCGATCGAGGACGTCCCCGAGCCGAGCCCGGGCGCTGCCGACATCGTGCTCGACGTCAAGGCGTGTGGCATCTGCGGCTCGGACCTGCACACCTACGTCGCGGCCCAGCTGGCGCAGGAGGGCCAGGTCATGGGCCACGAGTTCGCCGGCGAGGTCGTGGAGGTGGGCGCCGACGTCGAGGGCATCGCGGTGGGCGATCGCGTGACCGGGCTGCCGATACAGCCGTGCGGCGCGTGCACGCGCTGCCGCGAGGGCAGCCGCCACCTGTGCGAGGTGTGGACGACGCGCAGCATCGGCTACGGCCTGCCGGGCGGCTTCGCCGAGCGCCTGCGGATCCCCGACGCCGTGCTCGGCGGCAACGTCCACCGCCTCCCCGACGCGCTGACCTTCGAGGACGGCGCGCTCGTCGAGCCGCTGGCGGTCGGCGTCCACGCGGTCGGGCGCGCGGACCTCGACGGCGTCGAGGTCGCGGTCGTGCTCGGGCTGGGGACGATCGGGCTGCAGGTCGCGCAGGTGCTGCTCGCCCGCGGCGTCCCGCACGTCATCGGCGCCGACCTGTCGCCGCTGCGCCGCTCGGTCGCCGCGCAGCTCGGCGTCACGGCGGTGGCCGGCGGGGACGTCGGCGCCGCGGTCGCCGAGGCGGCGCACGGTCGCGAGATCGACGTCGTCTTCGAGGCCACGGGCGCGCCGGCGCTCGTGCAGGGCGCGATGGAGCTCGTGCGCGCGGGCGGGACGGTGATCGTCATCGCGCTGTACGAGCGCCGCGGCGAGATCGATCCGACGCTCATGGTCCAGAAGGAGCTGACCGTGCGCGGCAGCGCGATCTACACGCCCGCGGAGTTCCACGAGGCCATCGAGCTGCTCGCAACCGGCCGCGCGCAGGCCCAGCCGCTGATCACCCACCGCCACGCGCTCGACGAGCTCGGCGAGGCGTTCGAGGCTCAGCTCGACAAGGACGCGGCGATCAAGGTCATGGTCGCCGCCGACGCTCCCGCGCTCGCCGCCGACGAGGCCCGCGCCGCGGCGGCGGCCCCGTAGCCGCGTCATGGCCGACGCACACACCCCGTTCGTCCTCGTCAACCGCGCGATCAACCCGCTCGTGCGCACGCTGCTGCGCTCGCCCGCGCACGGCCTGGTCTCGAGCCACCTCGCGCTCATCACGATCACCGGACGGCGGAGCGGGCGGACATACACCTTCCCTGTCGGCTACCACCGAGAGGGGGACCTCGTGACGATCGGGATCGACTGGCCCGAGCGCAAGCGCTGGTGGCGCAACCTGCGCGAGGAGGCTCCGATCGAGCTCCGCCTTGCCGGCGTGCGGTACACCGCCATCGCGCAGGCGCTCGGCGACGAGCACACCGGCGTGCGCGTCGAGTGCCGTCTCGACGGCGCCGCCGGCCCCGGCTGACCGCCGCCTACCGCAGATCCGGTAGCTGTAACAGCTTCGACATCTCCGGACGGGCTCGACGGGTAGGGTCCGGCGCCGCGGCGCGACAACAGGGGTCGTGCCGATCGGCTTCGGGAGGACTCCATGCGCGCTGTTTCGTCGTTGCGTTCCACGAAGGCACGGATCGCCCTTGCGATCGCCGGCCTCGCGCTCGCCGCCGTCGCGGTCGTCGCCGCGCCGGGATCGGCAGCCCCGTCCGGCGGGCTCGTCATCAACGAGGTCTACGGCGGAGGCGGCAACTCGGGCGCCACCTACACCAACGACTTCATCGAGATCACCAACCGCAGCAACGCGCCGGTGAGCGTCGACGGCTGGTCGGTCCAGTACCACTCGAGCAGCGCGAGCGGCGCGTGGCAGATCACGCAGCTCAGCGGCACGATCGCGCCGGGCGCGTTCTACCTGGTTGGCGAGGCGCAGGGCAGCGGCGGCACGCAGCCGCTGCCGCCGACGCAGGCGAGCGGCACGATTGCGATGGCGGCCGGGGCGGGCACCGTCGCCCTGGTCAACGGCACGAGCGCGCTGACGTGCGCGGACTCCGCGGCGTGCCAGGGCGCGTCGGTCGACCTCGTCGGCTACGGGACCGCGGCGATCAACGAGGGCGCGCCGGCGACGGGCGCCTCGAACACCGACTCCGTCCAGCGCAAGGACGCTGCCGACAGCGACAACAACGCAAGCGACTTCGCCAACGCCGCGCCGACGCCCGCCGCGGCCAACGCCGGCAGCGGCGGTGGTGGCGGCGGCGGCGAGCCCGGCCCGCTGCGCATCCACGACATCCAGGGCGGCGGCTGGAAGACGTCGCATGACGGCGACCAGGTGACCAACGTGCCGGGCATCGTCACCGCGATCCGCTCGGCCGGGAGCAAGGGCTACTGGATCCAGGACCCGACGGCCGACTCGGACTCGGCGACCAGCGAAGGGATCTTCGTCTTCACCTCCTCACCCGGCGTGGCGGTCGGCGACTCGGTCCTGGTCTCCGGGACGGTGCGCGACTTCTATCCGCTGGGCAGCGGCGAGTCGCTGTCGTCGACGTCCAACCTCTCGGTGACCGAGATCGGCAGCCCGACGGCGATCGTGCTGTCGCACGGCAACCCGCTTCCGGCGCCGATCGCGATCTCGCCGGACACGGTGCCCGACACCTACGCGCCGGACCTGGGCGGGGGCAACATCGAGTCGACCTCGGTGACTCCGTCGCGCTCGGCGCTGGACTACTGGGAGGCGCGCGAGGGCATGCGCGTCGAGGTCGACGACGCGCGCGTGGTGGGCCCGTCGAACAGCTTCGGCGAGCAGTACGTGACGACGAAGCCGTCGCAGGCGGCGACGCCGCGCGGCGGCGCCGAGCTGCTCGGCGAGAACGCAATCCCGTCGGGGCGCGTCGAGGTGGTGCCGGCCGACGGCAGCAACCCGAACGTCAACGTGGGCGATGTCCTCAGCGGCGCGACCGTCGGTCCGATCGACTACTCGCGCTTCGGCGGCTACACGATCGCCGCCAGCACGGTCGGCACGGTGCAGCACAACGACCTCGCGCGCGGCGTCGCCACCGCCCAGGGCTCGACGCAGCTCGCCGTCGCGACCTACAACGTCGAGAACCTCGCCCCGACCAACCCGGACTCGAAGTTCCAGCGCCTGGCGCAGGGCATCGTCACCAACCTGGCCAAGCCCGACATCGTCGCGGTCGAGGAGGTCCAGGACAACGACGGCGCGACCGATGACGGCGTCGTCGCGGCCGACCAGACGCTGACCAAGCTGACCGACGCCGTCGTCGCCGCGGGCGGCCCGCGGTATCAGTGGCGCGAGATCGATCCGGTCAACGACCAGGACGGCGGCGAGCCCGGCGGCAACATCCGCGTCGTCTTCCTGTTCAACCCGGCGCGCGTGTCGTTCGTCGATCGCGGCTCGTCGTCGGTGAACCGCTCGACGACCGGCACGTCTGTGGTCAAGAGCCACGGCGATCCGGCGCTGACGCTGTCACCCGGGCGGATCGACCCGACCAACCCGGTGTGGACGACCAGCCGCAAGCCGCTCGCCGGCGAGTTCAGCTTCCGCGGCAGGCCGGTGATCGTGATCGCCAACCACTTCAACTCCAAGGGCGGCGACCAGAACGCCGACGGGCGCTTCCAGTTCCCGGCGCAGTCGTCGACGGTCCAGCGCGCCGGCCAGGCGCAGGTCGTGCACGACTTCGTCGAGCGCGTCCTCGACGTCGACCGCCACGCGGACGTCGTCGTCCTCGGCGACCTCAACGACTACCAGTTCAGCCCGGCGATCACCGCGCTGAGGACCGGGACCGCCGACGGGTCCGGCCCGTCGATCCTGACCGACCTGATCTCGACGCTCCCCAAGAACCAGCAGTACACCTACGTGTTCAACGGCGTCTCGCAGGTGCTCGACCACATCCTCGTGTCATCGGGCCTCGGGGGCGCGCAGTACCAGGTGATCCACATCAACGCCGAGTACGCCGATCAGGCGTCAGACCACGATCCGCAGGTGGTGCGGTTGCGGCCGTGAGGGCCGGCGCGCGCGGGGCTGCGGCCGTGAGGCCCGCCCGCGCGCGCTCGTCGCGCGGGCGCGAGGTCCGCAACATCGCAGCCCGGAGACCGCTCGTCTCGCATGGATGGCCGATAGGGTCGATCCACTCGACGAAAGGACGCACCATGGTCAAGGCAGTCGTGCTCTACGGGCCGCCGGAGGACCCCGACGCCTTCGAGCGCCACTACGCGGACACCCACACCGCGCTCGCGCAGAGGATCCCGGGCCTGCAGCGGTTCGAAGCCGCTCGGGGCTTCGCGACGCCGGACGGCAGCGCCGTCCCCTACCAACGCATCGCCGAGCTCACGTTCGAGGACATGAACGCGCTGCAGGCGGGCCTCGGATCCGAGGAGGGGCAGGCGGCCGTCAACGACATCCCGAACTTCGCCACCGGCGGCGTCACGATCTTCTTCGCCGAGATCGACTGACGCTTCGCGCGCACCCTGGTCGGGCCGGCGACACGATGACCACGAAGCCGCGCTGGAGGCAGCACGCGGCCAGTGTGCGCAAGGCCACAGCCCGAGAGGGTCAAACGACGCGGTAGCGGCCCACGGCACCGGAGATCGTTGGCATCACGATAGGACCGTCCTCGAGCAGAGACCTTCGCCTGTCTCTTCCCGAGCGGCGCACGTTCGACGTGATGGAGGTCTCTGATGCGCACCCATACCCGTCGGGTCTGGCCACTGTTCACGGGCGTCGCGATTCTCGCCGTCCTCGGGCTCTTCGTCTTCCACGGGGCGGCCGCCGGAATCGTGCTCTTCGTCGATCTGCTCGCCTTCATCGGAGCGTGCATCTACGCGCTCGCGGGCGAGCAGGTGAACGACGGAGCCGGCGGCATCGGCGGGCCACTGGCTTGACCCTCGCCGGTCGCGGCCTCGTGCGCCACGCGGCTACGGTCCCCGCGGTGTCGCCACGATGCGCGTGCCGTGGCGTGGCGAGAACGTCACGTTGCGCCGCGCGACGCGTTCAGCAGACCTGGCCGCCGGGCGCAGCACGCGCTGGCGCAGGATCGCCGTGAGGACGACGCGCATCTCCATCTCCGCGAACGCGGCACCGAGGCAGCGGCGCACACCGCCGCCGAAAGGGACCCACGCGTAGGTGGATGGCGGACGGTTGAGGAAACGCTCGGGACGGAAGGCATAGGGCTCGGGATAGGACTCGGGGCGGGTATGCGCCAGCCAGATCGCCGGCGTGACATCGGTGCCGGCCGGAAGGACCAGCCCGTCGGCACGCAGGTCGCTGGTCAGGCGTCGACCCGCCAGCGGGACCACCGGGCGCAGGCGCAGAGCCTCGGCGATGACCGCGCGCAGGTAGGCGTCGTCGTCGCCGAGCTCGGCTGCCAGGCGGGCGAGCACATCGGCGTGGCGGGTCAGCAGATCGAGCGTCCACGCGAGCGCGGTCGCCGTGGTCTCGTGGCCCGCCAGCAACAGGGTCATCAGCTGATCGCGTACCTCGCGATCCTCCATCCGTCCGCCATCCTCGAAGCGGGCCGCGACCAGGAGCGAGCAGATGTCGTCCCGCGCACGCCCGCCCTCCGCCTCCGCGCGGCGCTCGGCGATCTCGGCGAGCAGGATCTCGTCGATCTGCGCCATGAGCGCCTGCAGTCTGGCCAGCGGATCCGGGCCGCCGAGTCGACGCGACAGGAGCACCGAGAACTGCAGGCCGGGCGACGCCGTCGAACCAAGGAGGTCGATCAATCCGTCGCGAAGCTGCGCGCGGCGCTCGGCGTCGGCAACGCCGAAGACGGCGCGCAGGATGACCTCGAGGGTGACCGCCTGCATGCTGGGGTGCACCGCGAACGGGCGGTCCGTCGGCCAGCGCGCGATCTCGCGTTCGGCCGCTTCGCGGACGATCGGCTCGTAGGCGCGCATGCGGTCCCCGTGGAACGGCGGCAGCATCACGCGCCGGCGCGACAGGTGCTCGGCGCCGTCGAGCAGCAGCACCGAACGCGGCCCCGTGATCGGCCGCAACGACAGGGTGCGCCCGGGCGGCAGCCCGTGGGCAGCCCCGGAGTACAGCGCGCGCAGGACCTCGGGCTTCGAGACCATCACCAGCGGGGTCTCGAAGCCCAGGAAGCGCACGCTGAACGCATCGCCGTAGCGCCGGCGGCAGGCCTCCAAGAAGGCGATCGGGCGCAGCAGCCAGCGCATCGTCTGTAGCGCGGGTCCCGCGGTCGGGCCCGGCGGCAGGCTCGTCACCACCACAGCGTGGCAGGTCACGCTCGTGGCGACGGCGGCGTCGCCACCGGGCCGCGCACGCAGCGCCGATGCCTTGACCGTGCGCCGCGAATGGCACCGCGCTCGCGCGGCGACTTGCGGGCCGGCGCATAGGCTCACGCACGTGCTGGCGATTCTCGGCGGGCTCGGCGCGGCCCTCTGCTGGGCTACGACGACTCTCGTTGCGTCGCGTGCAAGCCGGCTGATCGACTCGTGGTCGCTGCTGGCGTCCGTCATGACAGTCGGCCTCCTCGTCGCGGCTCCGGCTGCGGCCATCGCGGGGGCACCGGAGAACCTGGACGACGGCGCGGTCGGTTGGCTGGTCCTCTCGGGTGCTGGGAACGTCGTTGGACTGCTCTGCGCCTACTCTGCGCTGCGCATCGGCAAGGTCGGCGTCGTGGGCCCGATCGCGTCGACCGAGGGCGCGGTCGCGGCGCTGATCTCGGTCGCCGCCGGCGAACGGCTCGCACCGGGCGCGGGCGTGGCGCTGGCGGCAATCACGGTCGGCGTCGCGCTGGCCACGCGCTCGACGGCCGACCGGGGCGACACGCGTCGCTCCGATTCCCGCGCTGCCCTCCTCGCCGCAGGCGCCGCGCTGTCGTTCGGTCTCAGCCTCTACGCGACCGGCCGCGTGGGCCGTGAGCTCGGGATCGCGTGGGCGGTCCTACCGCCCCGCGTGGTCGGCGTGGCGGCGATTGCGATCCCTCTGGCAGTCATGGGCCGCTGGCGCTTGCCGCGAGCCGCCCTTCCGCTCGTCGTCGTGTGCGGCCTGTGCGAGGTGCTCGGTTTCGCCTCCTTCGCGCTCGGAGCACGGCATGGCCTTGCCGTCAGCGCGGTGCTCGCTTCGCAATTCGCGGCGATCGCCGCTGTCGTCGCGTACTTTGCCTTCAACGAACGACTCGCCCGAGTCCAGGTCATCGGGGTTACCACGATCGTGGTGGGGGTCTCGGTACTCAGCGCTCTGAACAGCTGATGAGAAGCCGCTGCTCGGCGGACGAGGACCGACGTCTGTGTCGCACGGACCATGCCGCGTGGCCAGCTTCTCGCCCTATAGAAAAACCCCGCGTGAGCGGGGCTTTTCCGTAGCAGGCCGGTAAGCCGGAGTCTCATCATGGTTTTGCGGACACGGGCTTCGGCCTGCCCCGAAGGGAGGCCCGGTGGGCCCAGAACTCGAGGATTCCCTGCGTTCTTGCCGCGTGGAGCGGCGGCTCGCGGCGACCACCTGCACCGCCTACGCGCGGGACGTGCGCGCGTGCCTGGCGTTCATGGAGCGCGAGTCGATCACCACCCCTGCCGGCGTGCGCACGCCCGACCTGCGGCGCTTCTTGGCCGACGAGGCCGTGCGCCGGCCGGCGCCGGCCAGCCAGGCGCGCACCGTGGCGGCACTGACGTCGTTCTTTCGCTTCTGCGTGGAGAACGAGTACCTCGATCGCGACCCCGTGGCCGTGCTGCGCACCCCGAAGAAGCGCGAGGCGCTGCCCGACGTGCTCGACCGCCGCGAGCTGCGACGTCTGCTGGCGGTCGCCGAGCGCGACGACGTCTGGCAGCGCCACTTCGCCGGCAAGCGCGAGCGCGACCGCCTGCTGCTCGCGCTGCTCGCCTACAGCGGTCTGCGCCGCTGCGAGCTGCTGGCCCTCGACTGGGACGACGTCGACCTCGATCGCCGCGTGATCAGGGTGCGCCGCGCCAAGGGCGGCCGCCAGCGGCCCACCAGCTTCGCGGCGCGGTCAAGCGCCTGCAATGGTCCGAACCGACCACCGACTCCCTATCCGCGCAGCGCCGTGCGCGCTCCTCGTTGGGCTAGCGCCGGGACCGCTCGGAACCTCGCAACCGCGACGCTTTCGTCGAAGACGAACCGTCGCCGCGTTGCTCGCGGCTCACGGCAGCGCGACTGCTCCGACTCATCGAGTCAGCGGCGCGGGCCCCACCGGACCAGAAGGACACGCCACGGGCCCGCGGCTGTGAGTCGCGTCGCGGTGGCGTTGCGGCGCCGCAGTCGCGCGATGACGGCGGCGTCGTCGCCGTCGATGAAGGCGATGCCCACCGCCGGTGAGAACCACCGGCCGACATCATCGAGGCGGAGGTTGAGTTTCCAGGCCAGGCCGTTCTCCAGGCCGCCCGGCTTGACGACCGGGTGCATGCGGGCAACCGGAGCTCGTCGTTCGGCTCGGTCGACGGCGCGCCACAGCGCCGAGAGCTTCTGGTCCCGAGCCTTCGCATCAGCCGACTGGTGGGCCAGCCCTCCGGCGCGGGAGACCGCGAACGGGGCGCTCACGGCGACCAGGGCCGCCGCCAGCACAGCGCGGCCGCGGGCGCGGGACGCCAGGCGGAGGACGGCGACGACGCCGATCCCGGCAAGAACACAGCAGATGGCCACTGGCACTACGAGGTAGCGGGCCACCGCCGGATAGCCAAGAGCGGTGGCGGCGACGGTGGGCAGGGCCCATGCCGCCGCGACGAAGGCGAGCGCGGCCGTCGTGCGATCTCGGGTGCGCCAACCGAAGGCTAGGCCGCACAGCGCGCCGATCCACACCGGCGCCGGCGCGATCGCGCCGGCGCCGCGCAGGAGCTCGAGCGCGGGATCGCTCGTCCCCTGCAAGCCGCGCGGCTCGGCGCTGATGCGGGCCAAGTGGAAGGTATGCAGCAGATCGCCCGATCCCAGCCAGTCGGGCACGATCCACAGGGCGAACATGCCCGGGACGCCGAGCGCGAGCGGCCACCAGCGACGCTCGCTCAGCGAGACGTAGGTCGCATAGACCCCAACGAGGAGCCACACCTCGGGGCGCGCGAGCCCCGCCAGCGCGCCGAGCAGGAACGCTCCCTGGCGGCGGCCGCGCAGGTGCAGCTCGATCGCGCCGAGCATGAGCGCCACGACCAACGGCTCGATGTTGCCCGCCGACAGATAGCGCAGCCAATCGGAGCTGGCGAGGAGCGCAAGCGCCGCGATCGCCCCGGCGATCGGGCCACCGGCGCGCGACGCAAGCCGGAAGGACAGTGTCAGCGCCACGAGGCCCGCGGACCGCACCACCACGAGCCAGAGGCTCGGCGCCGCGGAGCCGAGGAGCGCCAGCGGCGCGGTGAAGAGCACCGCCAGCGGCTTCCAGCCGGTGCTCGCCACGGTGCTGAAGCCGGGCCCCGGCACAACGAGCTCCCTGCCGAAGACGATCCAAGCCCAAGGGTCATAGGTCGGCACAGACGGGAGCGCAAGCGACGCCACCGCGAGCGTTAGGCATCCACCCCACTGCAGCGCCACGCGCGCATATGCCTGACCAGCCGGCCAACCAGGGGTTCGGGCCGCCGAGACCATCGCTAGGTCTTTGTACCTCCCGAGTCCGGCGGGCGTGCCGGCGCCCAGCCGCGCCCAGGGCTAGCTCACGACGAAGCGCACCGCCGCTGCGTCAGCACCGCTTGGAGGGATCGGGCGGCCCGAACAGCGACCTCTCGCGTGTCAGGCGAGAAGAGGACGGCGACTCGGACGCCGATCGCTAGCGGAGATCGGGCATCACGCCTCTTGGCGAGGTGAATCTGATTGCCGCAAATTGCAGCAGGTGCGCGCGTGATTGGGCTTCGGGAGGCCGGGCTGCCAAATCGATCCCGGGCAACGGTGGAGCCAGCCGCGTCGCTAACGCCTCGCCTTCTATGCGAACGCGTCCGCGTGGGCGCGTGCCCATTGCGCGAAGCTGCGAGGCGGCCGGCCCGTCATCTGCGCCACCGTGTCCAAGACCGCTGAGTCGTCGAATTCGCCGCCGGAGTAGAACCGGAAGAAGGCGTCGATGTAGGGCGCGGGCGTGTCCGGCGCCATCTCGGCCCACGCCTGCTCGTCGGAGAGCGGCTCGTAGCGCAGCGGGCGCCCGAGCACGGCGGCCAGGGTCGCGACCTGGCTTCGGGAGGAACAACGCGCCGAGATCCCGCGCGTGCATTAGGCGAACATCGCGGGAATGAGGTCACATCTTGACCTCGATCCGTGGAAGCCTGGGTCCCATGGCTGTCATCGAACGACTCGACTTCCTCGGCGTACCGACCCAGGACCCCGAGCGCTCCCGCGCCTTCTACCGCGGCGTCCTGGGGCTGCGCCCCGACGAGCACGCCGATTGGGAGCAGTGGGCCGGCGACACGTGTTTCGGGATCTGGGAGCCCGAGAAGCAGGGCATGCCGTTCGTCGCCCAGAAGGGCAACCCATGGCCGCTGCGCTGTGACGACGTCGCCGAGATGCGCGCGGTGCTCGAGGCCAAGGGCGTCCAGTTCTTCGGCGACACCTTCGACACCGGCGTCTGCCACATGGCGATCTTCGCCGATCCCGACGGCAACGAGCTCATGCTGCACCGCCGGTACGCGCCGTATGAGTAGGCCCGCCGGCTGTCAGGAGCTCTCAGGAGGCTCTGATGGTCGCCCGACGCGGTGTGCCGATCGTCTGATCGTGTTCCCGCCCTGACCACCGACGACGCCTACGCTGTCGTGTTCACCCACCTGCGCGACGGTGTGCTCGTGAGCCGCGACGGCATCGTCGTCTCGTAACGGCGCCTTCTGCACGGCTTCCTGCTTGCGGGTATCGCTAGTCGCCGATGCCGCGACGGCATGGCTTGCGATTCGGAGGAGCACCAGCTGGGCCGGACAAGCCCTTTTCGACGCCGCTATGGCTCTGTGCGCCGTGGCTGTGGATTGATCCGGGTGCGGCCTCCGGTGCGAAGACGTGGCCATGACGTCGGCTACACGACATCGGCATCCGCCGTCACAGGGTCGTGGTGATCGCCGCCGCGGCGCTCGCCATCCTCGCGTTCACGGTCGCGGCGCCCGCGGGCGCCGCCGAGAGGCCGGCATCGATTTCCAGGCTCGGCCTTGACGGCCTGCTCGACCCCGGCTCCGGCTCGAGCGCCGGTAGAGGCGCGCATCCGCCGGCGGCAACGAGCGGGAACCTGCTCCTGAGCAAGGGCGTTCTCACCCCCCTCCAGGACGTCCCCGCAGCGGCGTCCACCGCGTACTTCGGCGCCAACAACGGCGGCGAACTCGTGGGCCTCTACTCGGATGCCGGTGCCGGGGTTCCGCCGTTTCATGGCTTTCTGCGCGACAAGCGAGGTCGCTTCACCAGATTCGACGTCCCCGGCGCCTCGCTGACCTTCCCCTTCAGCGTCAACGACCGCGGCCAGGTCGTCGGCTCCTACGTCGACGCCGGCGGGGCCGGTCACGGCTTCGTGCGCGACCGGGACGGCGACTTCACCACGATCGATGTCCCCGGCGCGCTAGTCACGCAGCCGCATGGCATCAACAACCGGGGCCAGGTCGTCGGCTTCTATGCCGATGCCCGCGGTGCGATCCACGGCTTCCTCCGGACCGACCGCTCCTCCAAGACGATCGACGTCCCCGGCACCACGCGCAGCGGGGCCCTCGACATCAACGACCGCGGCGAGATCGTCGGCGGCTACTCCGACGCCCAGGGCAGGTCGCACGGCTACCGCCTGCGCAGAGGCGTCTTCGCCACGATCGACCCCCCAGGCGCCGTCGACGTCCGCTGCCCAGGACCTCCAGGGTGTGGGCCCCCGGGCATCGCAGGCTTTGCGGCCACCGCATCCTTCGGCATCAACAACCGCGGCCAGATCGCGGGCCAATACGCCGACGCCCAAGGACTCCACGCCTACCTACTCCACAACGGCACCTACAAGACGATCGATCCCCCCGGCGGCTCGACCGGTCGCCGGCGCCCTCAACGCCGCCGGACAGGCGACGCTGCTGATCGATCTGCTGACGCTCGACGAGGAGCGCCACCGCGCGAACGTCTTCGACATCGAACTGCTCGCCGAGCGGCTCGTGGCCGCGACGCGCTGGGTGCGCGAGCAGCCCGACCTGTGTCACCTCGGGGTCGGCTATTTCGGCGCCAGCGCCGGTGCCGGGGCGGCGCTGTGGGCCGCCGCCGACGTGCCAGACCAGGCGCTGGCGCAGCTGCGCTGCGAGGCCGAGCTTGAGATCGTGCCTGGCGCCACGCACCCCTTCGAGAACCGGGCACGCTCGAGGCCGTCCAGCAGCACGCCGCCGACTGGTTTGCGCGCCACCTCGCGCGCGCACCCGCAAGCACCCGCTCGCGCTGACGCTCACGCGGCGGGTGATGCGAGGGCGCCCAGCAGGAGCCGCCCGACGCCGAGCACCTCGACCGCGTCTCCGACACGGGCGCGGACGCCCGGAACGCTGTCGGTCAGCCAGATCCGCGCCGCCCCGGCCGCCGGCAGGTCACGCCAGCGCTCTGTGCTGAGCGTGCCGTGGGTGGCCATGATCAAGATCTCCTGGACGCCGGCACGGCACAGCTCGGCGCACGCCGACAGCAGCGTCCCGCCGGTATCGAGGATGTCGTCCACCATCACGACGCGCTCGCCGACGGCGCCGACCAGCTCAACGTGCGCGACCCCCTGGGCGGTGCGGCGCTTGCGCAGATGCGCAACCGACCCAGAGATGCCGGCGGCGTCCGCTACCGCCATGCAGCGGTCGATCGCGCCCTCGTCGGGCGCCACCACCGTCAGCTCACTCGGCGAGAGCGCCAGCAGCTCCCCAGCGAACAGCGACGCCGGCGACAGCGACACCAGCGGCATCGCAAACGACGCCTGGGCGTCTGCGCTGTGGATGTCGATCGTCACGACCTCGTGAATGCCGGAAGCCGCTAACAGCGCGCCGACCCACGCCGCACCGAAGCTGCGCCGAGACCGCGGTCGGTCCTGGCGCGCGTAGCCGAGATAGGGCAGCAGCGCCACCACCCGCCGCGCACCTTCACGCCTGAGCGTATCGGCCAGGAGCAGTATCAGCAGCGTCTGCTCGTCGGGGGGAGCGAGCGAGCCCAGCACTGCGCATTCCCGGCCGGCCACCGCGTCATCGAGCTCGAGCCACAGCTCGCCATCCGCGAAGCGCCCGAACCGCCAGCGACCGAGCACCGGCTCCGAGGCCTCGTCGAGGTCATTGGGCAGCAGCGCACGGTGTTGCGGAAGGCAGAAGACGATCATCGCCAGGCTCGGTTCGAACTTTCAGCGTCCGCACTTCGTGGCGATGGCCGCAAGCGATCGTGGCGCGTACCGTTCACCGGGAACCCGCCCGCGAGGAGCAACCGATGGCCAGCTGCGAGGTGTGTGGCAACGAGTACGACAGGACGATGGACATCATCGTTGCCGGAGAGCGCCACGTGTTCGACAGCTTCGAGTGCGCGATCCACGCGATTGCGCCGCGCCGGAGCACTGTGAGTGCCGCATGATTGGCCACGGCGTCGAGTCAGGCGATGCCCTGTACTGCGGCGCGCACTGCGCGCACGAGTCCGGGGTCGCCGCAGCGCGCCATCGGGTCTGAGGGGTGAGCGTGGCGCGCGCGCCGGCGCTGACGGGCGTGCGCGCGTCGCTGATCGACATCGACGGCGTCCTCTACGTGGAGGACGAGCCGATCCCCGGCGCGATCTACGCGGTCGCACGTCTGCGCGCGAGCGGCCTCGCGCTGCGCTTCACGACCAACACGACCGCACGCTCACACGCGCGGACGCTCGCCAAGCTTCGCCGCCTCGGCTTCGAGGTCGCCGACGGCGAGCTCGTCACACCAGCCGCGCTCGCGCTGGCGCACTGCCGCGAGCGCGGCCACCGCACGGCTGCGCTCGTCATGAACGACGATGTCAAGCGCGACTTCGCGGCGCTCGAGCGGGCAGAGCGCGACGTCGATGTCGTGATCGTCGGCGACCTCGGCGACGCGTTCTCCTACCACGTGCTCAATCGCGCCTTCCGGCACGTCATGGATGGCGCCGAGCTCGTGGCGCTCCAGAAGAACCGCTTCTGGCTGACCGCCGACGGGCTCTCGCTCGACGTCGGGCCGTTCGTCGCGGCGCTCGAGTACGCCACCGGCCGCCAGGCGCACGTGGTCGGCAAGCCAGCCAGCGCGTTCTTCCTCGGGCCGCTCGCCGAGCTCGGCATCGACGCCAAGGCTTCCGTGATGATCGGTGACGACATCGAAACCGACATCGGCGGAGCGCTGGACGCCGGTCTGCGCGCCGTGCTCGTGCGCACGGGCAAGTACCGCGCCGGCGTCGTCGAGACATCGGGCATCGAGCCAACGGCGATCGTCGGATCGATCGCAGACGTGCCAGCACTCATCAGGACCGAGCGCTGAGCCCGGAGTCCGATCCCGACCTGCAACCGTGTCACGCACGTTCCGCCATCCGGACGTCCGCCGGGACTGCGCACCGCTTCCAGCCGGGACAGGCGACCATCGTGCGATGGTGTGCCAGCGACAGACGCACGAGCGCTGCCTCGACGTCGCGCGTGTGGACGTCGGCCCGCTCGGCAAGGCGACGCCCGACTGGGCGGCGCGAGAGGTCACGCGCGCCTCGCCGTCCACCACGACCACCAGTCGCTCGTAGACGCCGATCACCTGCCCGCAGTGGTCGCAATCGTGGTGGCCATCTACATCCACCGGCTGGTGCACGAGGCGCTGACCAACGTGGCCAAGCACGCGCACGCCAGCAGCGTGCGGGTCGCCGTGATGGCCTCGGACGCCTCGATGCTCGACCGGTTGGGCATCCTGAAGTCCAGCACAAGCACCCGCGGGCGGCCGTCGTAGACGTGACGCATGGCGGTCGCCAGGTCACCGGCCTCGGCGATCGCCTCGACGTCGCCCCTCAGCCCCTGCGTAGCCGCTTGAGCAGCCGCCCGCGCGCGGTGCGGCGACGGACCTTCAGCGGCTCGACGACGCCGAGGATTCGCGGCGTCGCGCGCGCCCGCCGTCGCGCGAGGAGCCCGCCGCCGATGCCGATCGCACGATCGACGCGTCGGTTTCAAGCGCGAGCCTGCCCGCGCCGTGATGCGGCGACCCGAACGCATCAGCGTCCTCGACGCGCGTTCCCTCCGGGAACACCACGACGACGTCGCCGCGCCCGAGGATCGCACGCGCCGTCTGCATCGCCTGCGCGTCGGCCTCGCCACGGCGGACCGGAAAGGCGCCGAGGCGGGCCAGCAGCCAGCCGAGCGGGCCCTTGAAGAGCTCCTCCTTGGCCATGAAGTGCACGCGGCGGCGCAAGGCGACGCCGATGAAGAACGCGTCCAAGAAGCTCTTGTGATTGGGCGCGAGGATCACGGCGCCGTCGGCCGGGACGTACTCGGCCCCCGAGACGCGCAGGCGAAACCACACGCGCAGCGCCGGGACGAGCAGCGCGCGAATCGTCGCGTACAGGCTCACGGCAACGTGGTAGTGGACCGCGCCGATCCGTGGTGACTCCCGCCCCGGCTGCCGTCAAGTACGCGGAGTGCCGTGCCCCGCGCGCCGTGATCGGGTCTCGCGCGCGCGCGAATCAGACCAGCTGCGCGAGTCAGACGCCACGGCCGCCGTCGCCGAGCGGCTCGACGGGCGGTTCGCCCCGCTCGACGAGGTTCCCGCGGCGCGCCACCGCGTTCTGCGCACCGACCGATCCGTCGGGGAGATCGTCGCCGACCTGACGACGTGGGTGGACCGACCGCCGGGCTGAGCTCACCCGCCGTTGTGCGCATCGGCGAGCTCGTCGCGGCGCGCGGCGGCCTGCGGCGGCAGCTCGCCGCGCACCTGCTGGGCGGCCCGGAAGCAGCTCAGCGCGAGCGCGTTCTCGCCCAGCGCCGCATGCCGATCGGCGAGGCTGAGCAGCAGCTCGCCCGCATCGAGCTCCTCCGGCTCCGGTTGCACTGCGGGCGTGCCCGGCGTCAGGTAGCGGCTCAGGTGCTGCGCTGCGACCTTGGTCGGCGGCCACCACAGCGGCGTCCGCGGGACGTCGCCGCGTCGTGCATCGAGGAACACGGCCCCCCGCGGGTCGAGCAGCATGCCGCGCAGCACGGGACGGAAGGGCCGGGGCTCGACCTCGGCGCCGAGGAATGCGGCCAGCGATGCGGCGGCGGCGTCGGCCTGTTGCGCCGCGATGCCGCCCTGCTTGATCGGGAACGCGGTGGCGTCGCCGGCCGCCCAGACCGCGTCGACCCCGGGCACGGCGCCGTATTCGTCGGTCACGATGAACCCCTGGGCGTCGTGCGGCAGCCCGCTGACCCAGGGGCCGCCGAGCCGGGGCAGCGACACGGTCCGGTGCGCCTGGACGGTCTGGCCATGCGCGACGACGAGGCCGCCGGCTCCGGCTCGCAGCGGGACGCTGCTTGCGCGCAACACGATGCCGCGCTCGGCCAGGAGATTCCAGATCTGCGAGGCGATGCGCGGGCCGAATGCCTCGAGCGGCGTGCGCTCGGGGGTCACGAGGATCAGCCCGACCTCGAGGCGCTTGGCGCGCGCGTACTCACCGGCCATGAACGCGAGCTCGTAGAGGGGAAGCGTCCAGGTCACGGTCGCTGGGACGGCGAACGCGACGCGCTCGACCCTCCCAGCTTCGACGTCTTCGAGCAGGCGACCGAACGTGGCGACGTCCCGTGAACCGGTGAAGGTGAGCGCGCCGGGGATCGCGACGTCCGTCGACGCGCCCACGGCGACGAGCAGCGCGTCGTAGGCGAGGGTGTCACCGCGCACCGTGCGAATCCGCCGCCCGTCGGGGTCGACCGAGGCGAGCTGGTCCGGGCGCACGTGGGCAGCATGGTCTGCCGCGATCGCCGCGATATCGATGTCGGTCGCCGGCTCGGCGCCGAACGGCTCGGCGACCGCGTACTGGCGCTGCGACAGCGCGCTGCCGGCTTCGAGCAGCTCGATCTCGGCGCGGGTTCCGAGATGCGCGCGCAGCGCGAGCAGGGCCTCGAGTCCCGCGATCCCGCCGCCGGCGATGATGATCCTGGGCATACCGGCGAATCTACGTCGGCGCGCCGCTCGCGCCATCCGTACGGTCCCCCACCGCGCTCGCTCGGCGTCCGTACGAATCCGCAGCTGAAGGGGCAGCCCACGCGGATGCGCCGCGTCCATGCCGGGCCTAGGGTCGGGTGCAAGGAGTGACAGCTGTGCGAACGCTCGTCGTCGGCGTAGACGGATCGGAGCGGTCTCGTGACGCGCTCGCGCTGGCACGCTGCCTGGCACAGACCGGGACGCAGCTGGTCCTCGTGTACGCGTACGCGGCCGATCGGTATCGCGCTGGCGAAGGCGGCGCCTCGTACGGGCGGGCGCTGCGCGCCGACGCGGAGGCAGTGCTTGCGCGCCTTGACGGCTGGGTCGGAAGCGAGACCATTGCCATCGCGGATCGCCACCCGGCCCACGCCCTCGAGGAGATCGCCGCTCGTCTGAAGGCGTCGCTCATCGTCATCGGCTCGACCCATCGCGGCCGGCTGCGACGGGTGCTGCCGGGCGGCACCGGCGAGCACCTGCTCGAGGAGGCCCGCCGTCCGATCGCGATCGCGCCGCGCGGTTTCTCCGAGCGCGACCACGAGCAGCTGCGCAGCGTCGCATGCGCCTTTGACGGCGCGCCCGAGTCGCGGCTTGCCCTCGCGTACGCCGCGGAGCTCGCCGGAGGGGTCGGCGCACGCCTGGCCGTCGTGCGCGCGACCGACCCGCCCGGCACGGTCGATGCCACGCTCGCGCGCGACGAGCTGGGCGCCGCGGCCGCGCATCGCCTCCGCGCGCGTCCCATGGCAGAGCTGCGCCACGTGGTCGCCGAGCTCGACCCGGCCCTGGAGGCCGAGGCCACGCTCCTGTACGGCGACCCGGCCGCCGCGCTGATTGGGAGGTCCTTCGTGGTCGATCTCCTGGTGCTCGGTTCGCGCGGCCTTGGGCCGCTGCGCGGCGTCCTGCTCGGATCGGTCTCGGCGCGCGTCATCCGAGACAGCGCGTGCCCCGTGATCGTCGTGCCGCACAACGCGCGCCTGGAACCGGCCGCGCCGCCCGTGGCCATACTTGGCGGGAAGCGGGCGCGGGTCTGATGCCCGGACGGCGTCTCACGCTGCGCATCGGCCGCCTCGCCGGCGTGCCCGTGGGCATCCATCCACTCTGGCTCATCATCGTCGCGCTGATCACCCTCGCCCTCGGCAGCGACTACTTCCCGTCCGAGGCTCCGGGGATCAGCGACACCGGCGCCTATCTCTTCGGCCTCGCCAGCGCGCTGGCATTGTTTGCCGGGATCCTCCTGCACGAGCTCGGCCACGCCGTCGTTGCGCGGCGTCACGGCGTCGAGATCGAGGAGATCGACCTGTGGCTGCTCGGCGGCGTCGCGCGCATGGCCGGGGAGCCGCGCGCCGCGGGCGACGAGCTGCGCTTCGCGCTCGCCGGCCCCGCCGTCACCGCCGCGCTGCTCGCGGGGTTCGGCGCGCTGCGGCTTCTGATCGGCGGCGCGCCCGCGGCGCTGCGCGCCTTCGTCGACTACCAGGTCTACGTGAGCGCGGCGATCCTCGTCTTCAACCTCCTGCCCGCCTTCCCGCTCGACGGCGGCCGGGTCATGCGCGCGCTGCTGTGGCGACGCCTGGGAGATCGCGAGCAGGCCACCGCACTCGCCGCGAGCAGCGGCCGCGTGTTCGGCTTCGTGCTCGTCGCACTGGGCATCGTGTCCTTCGCATCGGGAGCGGTCGGCGGCCTCTGGCTTGCCCTAATCGGCGGCTTCATCATCGTCGCCGCGGCGGCCGAGGCGCAGCGCGCCACGATCGAGCGCGAGTTCGCCGGGCGCATCGCCGCCACCGTCATGACGGCGCCGGCCGTGACCCTCGCCGCGGACCTGTCGCTGCAGGACGCCGTCGTCGTCGGGTTCTCGCGTCACCTCTTCAGCGCCTTCCCGGTCGTCGGGCCCGACGGCCGGGCGCTCGGCGTGCTGACCATCGACGACGTGCGCCTCGTGCCGCCGGCCGATCGCTCTCACCGGCGCGTCGGCGACGTCGCGTGCCTGGATCCCGCTCTGCTGGTCACCCCGCAGACGCCCGTCACCGAGCTGCTCGCGCGGCCGGCGTTCCTGCGCACGGGACGCGTCGTGGTCGTCGATGCGGCCCGGCGACCCGTCGGCATCGTCTCGATCACCAACATCGAGCGCCGCATCCGCGCCGACGCGCTCCTGAACGAGCGATCGCCCTACCGCACGGCGGCCTGACTTGCGTCCGGGTGACGGCGCCGCGTCCCAGCGCCCGCTTCGCTCGCCTCCGCGAGCAGGTCGTCCGCCTGCTCCCTGGGCACCCAGGGATCGCGCCGAGCGCCGCGCGGAGGACGAACCCGGGATCGTCGTCGAGACCGACGACGATGACCGGAAGCCTCGCGTCGTGCGGATCGATGCGGGAGTTGGCCCGCCAGGAGGAGCTGGGCGTGGTCCCTCCACGACACCCCCGCGCGATCGCCACGCGCTGCTGCTCACTACCGGTCATCTCGGCGGCCAGCGGCCTGCCCTCTTGGTGAGCCCAACCAAGCCGAGCAGCGCCTCGACGCGTGGCGCATGGCGGGCTGGCCGATGACCTGCAACGAGGGCGCGCAGCAGGACGTTCTCCGCTGCCGGGTCAGGGTTGGGAGGAGGTTGAAGCACTGAAAGACGAAGCCGAAGACCTCGCCGCATAGGCGCGTCAGCGGCCCGTCCTCGAGGTTGTCGTAGCGCTTCCCGTGGATCGGACCGAGGCAGCGGCGAGATCTAGCGTCGATCGCCCGGACACCCGAAGGAGTGCGCGACGGTTCGCGCAAACGGAGCCGGCCTGCTAGGAGGACCAGTAATCACCACGCACGGTCTAAGCGCGAAGTTGGAGCGCGGCGAGCTGGCGCGCGCAGACGCGCACGCCGTGGGACGCGCGCTGGCCGGGCTTCATGCGCACGCGCCGGGTGCGGCGCCCGTCGGCCTGCCGGCATTGGCGGTCGAGCGCCGCCTGACCGAGCGCTTCCACGAGCTGCTGGCCCTCGTGGAGCAGCGCGCCGAGGTCGAGCGGGTGCTCGCCCTCGAGCGCTTTGCGCATGCGTTCGTCGTTGCTCGCGCCGGGACGCTGAACGCCCGCGCGCGCCGCGGGCGGACACGGGTCGTGCACGGCGACCTGAGCGCCGAGCACGTGATGTTCGTCGACGCCGGCGTGGAGTTCGTGGGCCGCGGCGAGGGCCCGCGTGAGCTTGACGTCGCCGACGACCTCGCCTGTCTGGTCATGGATCTCGTAGCGCGTGGCGGCGACCGCTACGCCCGGGCGCTCGTGCGCGGCTACCGCGATGCCGGCGGAGACCCGGGCGACGACGCACTGATCGCATTCTACGGGGCCTCTCGTGCGCTGCTGCTCGCGAAGGTCGAGGTGGTGCGTGCGGCAGAGGCTCCGGCCACGAGCGCAGCGCATGGCCACCACAGCGCGCGGGCCCGCGACCTCCTGTCGCTCGCCCAGCGGTTTGCCTGGCAGGCCCGGATGCCGCTGGTCATCGTCGTATGCGGCGTCGCGGGCGGCGGCAAGACGCGCCTGGCGGAAGAGCTCTCGTTTCTCTCCCGGCTCGCGCACCTGAGCGCGGATGTCACGCGCAGGCGCATCGAGCGCTCGGCGCTCGAGCACCTCGACACGGCGAAGGTCGACGAGCTCACCTCTGCGGAGCTCGGCCGGCGCTCCGCACGGCAGGTTGCCGCGCGCGGAGGTGTCATCGCCGACGGGAGGTTCTGCCGGCGCGCGGCCCGTGACGCGTTCGCCTCCGCGCTCGCCGGCACGGCACCCTCACTCTTCGTCGAGTGCGTCGCCCCGGCGCCGGTGCGGGCGCGGCGCGGCGCCGGCGATTACGAGCGCTGGGAGCCGCTCGACGAGGTTGCGCCGCAGGCGCATCTGACGTTGCGCACCGATCGCCCCGTCGAGGATGTCGTGGACGATGTGCTCGCCCTGCTCGATCAGCGCATCGGGCACCTGCGGCGGTAGGCCGTGCCCGAGCCCGCGCGGCGGATCTCTGTTCAGGTCTGGGCGTGAGCTGCGGCCATCAGCCGGCCGCCATCGAGCCAGACGACCACGGCGATGGCGCCGCCGGCGGCCAGTACCGGGAAGTCGGCGCGGGAGGCGACGGTCTCCGCGGTCGTGAACGCGCCGCCGGGGAGGACAGAGCCCCGGTCGCACCCGATCGGCCCGACTCACCCAATCCACCAATGCCAATCGGTGGATTCGAGGCTAAGGGGCCGGCGCGCGCGGCGTGGGGACCGCGCCGAGCTGCTGGAGCATGCCCAGGGTGTCCCAGTAGCGCCAGCTCTCGGCGATCCTGTCGTCCTCGAAGCGATCGATCTGCACGCCGCTGACCGTCGCGCGCCCGCGGGTCGGAGGCAGCCCCGGGAATCCCCCGGTCTGCGTCCCGGTGGCCGTCCAGCGGGTGATGACGACGTCGCCGGCCTCGTACTGGTCGTCGATGCCGACCACGAGGTCCGGGAACGCGGTGCGGAACAGGACCGCGGTGGCGCGCATCAGCTGCGGCCCGCGCTGCTCGGAGGCAAACGGGTTCTGCGGATCGTGGTCGACGAAGTCCGGGGCGATCACCTCGTCGTACACGTCGAAGCTGCCGCTGGCAAATGCCTCCAGCACGCTTCGAGACATCTCGACACGGGTTCGCATCGGCGCTCCTCTCTCCGGCGGGTCGGCGTCCTCGGACTCCGGCGTGCTGGTTCTATCGCAATCCGCGCCGCCGGGCCGGGCCGGCCGTGAGCCTGCCCTGCGCAAGCACACCGAGGTCGACGTCGTCAAGCGTCGTCACGACGAGGTCGGCCCCCGCGGCCGCAAGCGCCTCGGCATCGTCGCCCCGCGCCACCGCGAGCGCGGGCATGCCGCCCGCCCGGGCGGCCCGGATGCCCACGATCGCGTCCTCGACCACGAAGCACTCCCGCGGCGGGAGGCCCAGCTCCTGTGCGGCCGTCGTGAAGATCTCGGGGTCGGGCTTGCCGCGCGCGAAGTCCCTGCCGGAGATGTCCACGTCGAAGGCGTCCCGCAGCGTGGGCCCTCGCGTCAGCGCCGCCTGGCCGAGCCCCTGCTCTTCGGCCCACGTGTCGAGCCGGATCCGGCGGAGCATCAGGCCCGCGTTCTTCGAAGAGGACGCCGCTGCCAAGCGCAGCCCGCGATCGGCGACCGCGAGCACGAGGCGCAGCGCGTCCGGGAACGCCGTGAACTCCCCTGCCGTGATCAGCGCCAGCACCCGCTGCTGCTTGCGCTCGCCATAGGCCTCCGCCCTGCGCTCGGCGTCCGGCACACCGAAGTAGTCGAGCGCGGCGCGCGCGCCGCTCGAGCGCGGCTTGCCGGCCACGACCTCCTGGTAGACGCCCGAGGTGAACCGCTCGGGCGTGTAGCTGGTGCTCGAGCGGATGTCGCTCCAGCTCGTCTCCATCAGCTCCTGCATCGTCTCGCGCCAGGCGCGCTCGTGCGGCGAGTCGACCAGGACGCCGTCGACGTCGAAGATGGCTGCGCTGAAGCCGGTCGACACTACGCGACGGAGGCCCGCGGCCGCACCGTGACCGTCCACCGATCGCCGGCGCCGAGCTCGCGGACGTCATCGCCAACGCCGACCATCACTGGGCCGCTGAAGCCGTCCCTCAAGGCCTCGACCGTGAGGTCCGTCCCATCGATCCGGACTCTGATCGGCGTGCCGCGCAACTGCATCGGCAGGGAGAGGCCGTGCAAGCGCTCGAGCAACCTCGGCGCGAAGAACAGGACCCCATCGCGGATCTCCGCGCCCAGGTAGATCCGCTGGATGAGGTCCAGCGTCCCCGCCATCACCCCCGTGTGGATGCCCTCAGACGTCGTCCCCCCCTGGATGTCGGTGATGTCGCTGTCCAGCGCGGCGAGGAACCGCTGCCACGAGCTCTCGGGATCAATGCCCGCAAGGACCCCGGCGTAGACGATCAGGCTCAACGTGGACCCGTGCGAACAGCGCCTGTCGTAGTACTCGATCGTCCGGCGCGTGATGTCGGCCGACAGCTCGTAGCCGAGCTGCCGGAACAGCCGCGTCAGCTCGGCATCCGAGAACAGGTAGAACAGCATCACCGTGTCGGCCTGCTTGGCGGCCTTGTAGCGATTGGGATCGCGCCCCTCGGCCCGCAGGATCCGGTCGAGGCGCTGGATGTTGCCGTGCTGGGCTCGCAGCGCGTCCCAGTCGAGCTCCTCCAGGTCCTCGTAACCCTCGAACTGACTGATCACGCCGTCCGCGTGAAACGGCACAAACATCCGGCGGCTCATGTCCTGCCACGTCCGGATCTCCTCCGCGGTCAGGCCGATCCTCGCCACGAGCGCGTCCCGGCGGCTCGCGGGCAGCAGATCGAGCACCTTCTGCGCCGTCTCGCAAATCCAGGCCACCATGACGTTCGTGTACGCGTTGTTGCGCAGGCCGCCCTCAGTGGCGCCCGGGTACTTCTCGTGGAACTCGTCCGGGCCCATCACGCCATGGATCTCCCAGCGCTCGCTCTTTGGATTGAAGTGCGCGATGGAAGCCCAGAAGCGGGCGATCTCCAGCATCATCTCGGCGCCGCAGTCGCGTAGGAAGTCGTGTTCGTTCGTCGCCTGGTGGTACTGCCAGGTTGCGTAGAAGATCGCCGCCCCGACGTGGCGCTGGTTGCGGCTGAGGTCCGTGTCCCATCGCCCCGACAGCGGGTTGAGGTGGATGGTGGGCGTCTGCTCTTCGCCGTCGCTGCCGCTCTGCCAGGGGTACATGGCCCCCCGGTAGCCGAGCCGGCTCGCCGCGTGCCGCGCCTCGGCGATCCGCCGGTAGCGGTACAGGAGCAGCCCGCGGGAGATCAGCGGCAGGCGGAGCGTGAGGAAGGGGTAGACGAAGAGCTCGTCCCAGAAGACGTGGCCGCGATACGCCTCGCCGTTGAGGCCGCGCGCCAGCACGCCGGCGTCGTGATGGGTGGTCAGACGCGAGCACACCTGCAGGAGGTGGCTGGCGTGGAAGCGCAGCAGGAACTGCACGCGCTCCTCGCTGGGAAGCCGCGGGTCGCAGACCTCCCAGAGCTCGTCCCACGCCCCCGCGTGGCCGTCGAGCGCATCGTCGAAGGTCGAGTAGCGGCGCACGCTCTTGATCGCTGACTCCAGCGGCTCGCTGATCCCGCGGTCCCTGGATGTGTACAGGGCGGCGAGCTTCTCCACGCGCACGGTCACGCCCGCGTGCGCCTCGAGCGAGAGGACCTGCTGGATATAGTCCTCGGTCTGGTAGGTGCTGCGAGCGACGTCCAGCTCCTCGGCGCCTCGATAGATGCGCGTGCGGGCCGCCTCGGCCATCTCGATTCTCGACTGGCGGGTGCGCGCCTTGAGCGCGATCACGTCGGGGGCGCCGATCCGCGGGCCCTGCGGGTCGAGGTGGCGGCCCTCGAGCTGGCGGTATCGGGCGACACCGTTGTTCACGACACGACCGTCGAGCGCCGAGACGATCTCGATCGTCCCCGACCAGTTCTCCGGCGTCAGGTCCCACGCGAGCGCCGCCTGGTGCATCCGGTGCATGCTCACGAAGCGGCGGCTCCGCAGGCTGGTCTCGCGGCCGGCGCGATCACGGAAGCGCAGCTCGCGCTCGACGAGGCCGTTGCGGAAGTCGTAGCGGTGGCGATAGGAGAGCAGCTCGAATTCGCCGAGGCAAAAGGGCTCTTCGCCCTCGATGCGCAGCTTGAGCACGAGCCAGTTCGGGAGGTTGACCAGATCCTCGTTGGGCACCGGCTGGATGCCCATCACGGTCGTGTTGCGGTTGTAGACGCCGTGCGCGTACGTGCCGGGGTAGTGGGTGCCGTCGTCGTCCTCCCACTCCGCGCAGCCGCGCGTGCAGAAATAGCCGTTGCCGGTCGACGTCAGCGTCTCCCGCAGGCCCTCCTGCGCAGGCTCGAAGCCGTCGTAGGCGAGCACGAAGTCGCGAGATGGCTCCTCGCGCGCGAGCCAGCGCAGGAAGCGCTCGACCTCCTCCGGCGAGCGCAGCGCGAACGCGGCCGCTGTGCGTCTCCCGCCGAGCTCGGGATCGGCCGGGTCCCCGACGAAGATGCCGATGCCGCGTGACGCAAGCGTTTCGAAGGCATGCTCGTCCGTTACGTCGTCGCCCAGGTAGAGCGGAACCACGTCGTCGCCGTCGAGCCCAAGCACGTCGAGGAGGTGCAGCACCGCCTTGCCCTTGTCCCAGTCGATCGCCGGCTGGAGCTCGTGAACCATCTTCCCCGGCGTGACCTTCAGCTCGCCGGCATGCTCTGCGAGCAGGCCATCGACGACCCCGGCGACCCTTGGCCGCTCGTGCTCGGCGACCAGCCGGTAATGGACCGCGACCGAGCTCCGCTTGGGCTCAATGACGACGCCTTCGACCGAGCCGATCTGCTCATGCAGGCGGGCGGTCACCCGCTCGATGAGCTCGTCGAATCGAACACCCTCGCCGTACTCGACCGTGCCCAGCTCCGGGCTCCAGATGTCGAAGCCGTGGCTGCCCGCGACGAGCAGGTCTTCCAGTCCTGTCAGCTGCTGGACGACGCGGCGGTCGCGACCGGTGACGACACATACCGTGCAGCGCGCCGCGAGCGCCCGCACCGCCTCCCGCATGCTCGCGGAGATGACCGCGTCCTCCGGCCGCTCGACGATCGGAGTCAGCGTCCCGTCGTAATCCAAGAAGACGGCGACGCGCCGCCTCGCGAGGCTCCTGACGAGCTGGTCGCGCTCGGCGAGGGCGTTCGGCAGGCTAGCGATATCGCAACCTTGCGAAACCACGGCGCGTGAGAGGCCGCCCGCAGGCGCCTGGAGGTCCGGAGAAGTGAGATCCGGGACGTCTGGTCCCACGGGACCAACCTACTCCCCGCGCGGCCGACGGCGAAAGGAATTCCGCGCCGTCAGCGGCTGAACCCGGGCGGCGGCCCCTACGCGCGCGATGCGCGGCCGCTCGCCCGACCGCGGTGTGGTGCACAAACCCGATCGGGTGGGACGCGAGGGCTGCTGAGGCGGCGGCAGCGTGGAGTCCCCATCCTTGCAGGTCGCCGTGGCTGTATCGGCCCTGTACAGCGTCGCCTGCCGCCTGCTGGAGCTGGTCGTGCTCCTCGGGCAGTGACCGGGCGAAGGAGCTGGAGACTCTCGTATTCGGGCACGAGTTGTCGGGTCTTCGCCGGCAGGTCGGACAGCCGCGGTTCGAGTTTCACGACCGAGTGCTGCTTGGGGCTCTGAGCCGGGTGCTGCCGCGGCGCACCTGGTTCCCGCACCGCCATAGAGGGCGCCCGCCAATCGGCGGTCAGGCGCGCCAGCTGATCGTGCGGCTCGCGCGCGAGAACCCGAGCTGGGGCTGTCTGCGGATCGTGGGTGAACCGCGCAAGCTCGGCGTCGCCCTCTCGGCGACATCTGCCCGCAGCATCCTCGCTCAGGCTGGGCTGTCGCCGGCGCCGCAGCGCGACCGCCAATCGGGGGGCAGCTTCCTAAGGCCGCGTGTCTGTCGATCCTGGCCTGCAACTTCTTGACGGTCGACACGATCTGGCTGCGCCGCCTGTACGCTCGTCTTGCTCTCGATCGGCAGCCAGCGGATCGAATACCTCGCCTCCACCAGCAAGCCAGAAAGCGGCTGGACGCTGCAGCAAGCGCGCAACCTGCCGATGCAGCTCGACGACCGCCGAGTAGAGGGTGCGGTTTCTGTCCACGACCGCGACGCGAAGTTCCCGCGCGCCTTCGACGCCCTGTTGGCGACCGAGAACATCAAGGTCATCCGTAGGTTCGTGCACGTCCCGAACGCCAACGCCCACCTGGAGCGCTGGGTCGGCAGCGTCCGCCGCGAGTGCCCCGACCGGCTCCTGCTCCTCCGCCGGCCGCCACCTCGACCACATCCTCCGCGTCTACGTCCCGGCATCACAACCGACAGCGACCCCACCGCGGCCTCGACCTAAGACGGCCCGAGGCGACCGCTTGCAGCCAGGCCGCGGAGCCGGCTCGCCGACCGACCATCCTCAGGCGAGGCGGCCTACGCAGTCTTCCCGCACACAGGTCGCGGGGAACGCTGGTCGCCACGCAGCCGGCGGCATTAGACACACGCCTTGCGGGAAAGCCGTGCCGCCTATCAGGACATTCCCCGGATGAGTCACACGTGGCAGGCGGCCAAGCTCAGGGTGGAGTGCTGGCGCGAAAGACGGTGCAAGCAATGGTCGACCCGCGCTACATCACCATCACGGTCCGATACGACGGGGACCCGAAATACGGGCGCTCCCTGGGATGGATTGCGCCCGAGCTCAAGAACTCGACCCTCACGATGACCGACGACCACATCGCGGGCCCACGGCCCTCCCGGACGTGGGCAGGCATGGTGGACGGACCGACATTCGAGCGCTTCGCGAGGGCGTGGCGGCTACCGGGGCAGATCACCAGCACGACACCACCGGACACCGACGATCCGGATCGCGTGGCTCGTACCTACACACTCGACGGTATGAACTGGGAAGCCGGCGGTATCTCTCCCATCGTCAGCGTGTCCGTCCAAGTGACACGGCCGCCGCGTGCCGAGAAGTGAACGCCGGCGGCTGACCGGCAACGGGAGACCGGGACGTGATGGCCGTCTCCTCCAGGAGGTCGCTTCGCACAACCGGCTGCCGGACACCGCGTCTGGGGCCCGGTTTGCTCCTGCGTTCGCGGAGTCAGGGGCTCAGGAAGTCGATCCGGACGGTGTTCGGCGAGCGCGCTGGTGCAGCGCCGCGTCAGCCACTATGCCGACGCCCGCGTCAGGGTTGGCGCCTAGCCGGCCTCGTACCAGGCGACGATCATGCCCCGGCCCAGAGTGTGACCGAAGAGACTGAAGCCCAGGAAGGCCGGGCTCGCATCTTGCCCGATCCCGAGCGACTCGACATCGACCGCGTGCACCACGAAGTAATAGTCGTGCCTGCCGTGACCGGGCGGCGGCGCCGCGCCGATGTAGCGCGCCATACCTCCGTCGTTGCGCAGTTGGAACGCGCCCTGCGGAAGCGCCGCGCCGCCGTCGTCGCCGGCACCGGTGGCAAGCTCGGTCACGTCGCCGGGGATGTCGACGACGGCCCAGTGCCAGAAGCCCGCGGCCGTCGGCGCATCGGGGTCGTAGACGGTCACCGCGAAGCTGCGGGTCCCGTCGGGGAACCCCCGCCAGGACAGCTGCGGCGAGACGTCCTCGCCACCGGCGCCGAAGATGCCGCTGCGCTGTGGCTGCGCAAGCTCCTGGCCGTCCTGGACGTCATCGCTGGTTACGTCGAAGGACGCGACCTCGGGCAGGTCGTCGTAGGGATTGCGGCTCATGCGGGCTTGCTCCCGATGCTCGTTGGTGATCTGCATGAGCACGCTACCGCCCGGCGCCAGCGCCGCCTCGCCGGCCACCCAGGAGCCTGTCCGCCGCCAGCGCCCGACTCGTCGATTACCACCATCAGCTGCCGCTCATTCGAGCATGGGGCAGCGGCCAGCCGTCCTCCTCGGACGGCCAGCGGTTCGCCAGCCGCACGGCCGTCACCGAGCGTGAGCGCGTTGTGGTGCTCGACGTCCTCACGCGCAGCCAACCCGCGCGTGAATGCGAGACCCGTTGGCAGTCCCGGAGGGGGAGCTTCTTACTCACTCTCCACGCGCGACGTGTTGATGGCACCCAATAAACGCCGGCAAGACGCCTGTCTTTGTACCCGCTACGCGGCCCATCATCGCCGGGTAATCGTCCGGGCGGTCGGCGGTCACAGCGTGGTGGTCCGGCCGGCACTGCCGGGCGGCGGGTCCGCCCACGGAGTGGCGGCTCAGGGTGTTGTGGCGGCGAGCCGGTGGTGGTGGAGCTTTAAGGCGGCTTCTGGCCCGCGAGGCCGAGTCCGGCGGCGGCGACGGCCGCGGCGCCGCCGATGGCGACCCAGATGCCGGCGCCGAGCCCGCCGTCATCCGACGACCGGGCGGAGGCGGTAGCCGTCGCGTGCCCGATCGGCTGCGGGTTAATCGGCCATTGCGGCGCGGTCGGCGCCGACGTACGGGCCGTACAGCGCGTAAAGCGCGGAGTACCGCCCATACGGCGTGCCGCCCTGGGCACCGGTCTGGTCCGGCGCTCGCCGATCCGGCGGAAGCAGGTCCCGCTGCGTAAGACCGAAACTGCCACCGGGCCCGGGCCCTGCCCATCGATCGGCTGGGGCACAGAGGCCGCCGGTGCGATCGCCGCGATCGCCAAGCCGGCGGCGATCAGCCGGGTCAGGCGGTTGTGTCCGTGGAGCATCGCCCCTCCTGATGAATCGAGGGGCTGATTGCGCTCCCTTTGGATCTGTGCGCGCACGCACAGCGCGAAAGGGTCGGATGACGCGGTTGGCGGGCCGGAGCGGACGTACCGTTGAAGCATTCCAGCGACGGGCCCACGCTAAGGAGGCCGACCGGAGGTCGACTTCCCAGGGGACCTCCGAACGTAACGCAGCGACCAGTTCACGAGTCGATGCGTACAGCCGTACTCTGCACAGCCGACGAACTCGAGGCATGAGTCATGACCGCCCACGACCGCACCACAGCGCTAGTCAAGGCGTCACTGATCGCGCGCCCTCCCCGTAAGCACGTCGAGCCCGCAGAGCAGGTCATGCGCAACTGGGGCCACGGCATCCGTCGCTAGGATGAACCGACCCGCAGGATAGGCGGCCTACGCGATGACTCCCGTCACGGGATACAGTCAGCCGCTCAGCAGTCGCGGTCGACGCAGAGCCTGACCCGCGTTCCGCGCTTGATACGAGCGCCAGCGCGGGTGCTCTGTGACACCACTCGCCGGTTGGACTTGACGACGATCCCGAAGTTGCCGCCCGTAGGGTTCGCAAACTCGTCCGCGGCTCTCGGTGGCGTCCGACTCGTTAGGTTCCGGCTCCTGCCGTCGGTCGACGGAGGGTTGCTTGCTCTGGACGTTCGTGTATCTGATGGCGCGGAATCTGTTCGCGCTGGTGTGGTTGCTGGCGCGGCCGCGTCGCTCGAAGGAGTTCGAGATCCTGCTCTTGCGTCATGAGCTGGCCGTGCTGCGCCGGCGTGCTGGCCGGCCGAGGCTGACGGGCTGATCGAGCGCTGTTCGCTGCGCTCAGTCGCGCGGTGCCGCGAACGGCTTGGACGAGCCTCGGGGTCAAGCCGGAGACTCTGCTGCGCTGGCACCGCCGGCTTGTCGCGCGCCGCTGGACGTACGCGCATCGGAAGCCCGGGCGGCCGCCGCTCGAGCGCTCACTCAGTGAGCTGGTCCTACGGTTGGCGCGGGAGAATCCGCACTGGGGCTACAAGCGGATCGTCGGCGAGCTCAAGGGCGTCGGCATCGGCGTCTCGACGACGTCGGTGCGCAAAGTGCTGCTCGCAGCGGGTCTGCAGCCGGCGCCGGCTGGAGAACGAAGCGGATTCCCTCGCGCCGGTCCTCGACGTGGACGCGGAATTCATCCTCGAGGGTGCGGCGGTTCCAGAACAGGTCGACGACGATTCCGTCGGTCTCGCGGTGTCCGAAGTGACACAGGGAGAGAAGCGATCCAGGCCTTCTACCACCCGTTCGCGGCCGCGGGAGCCGCCCCGCTGCATCGAACGCAAGTTTGCGAGACGTGAACTTCTCTGATTGGAGCCCGCTGATGCTGCAGAAACCCATTCAACCCAGAAGGGAGAAGCCAACGCGACCGTGGTGGAGCCGACCACGCATCCGCCGCGCGGCGACGCCGCTCGTCCGCTCCCACAGGTGCACGGGGTGCGCCATCGCCTTGTTCGGACGTCCCGCCTTCGGGTCCACCTCGCGGAGGCTGGCGAAGGCGAGCCCGTGCTGCTGCACGGCTGGCCGCAGCACTGGTACGCCTGGCGCAAGATCATCCCGGTCCTGGCCGAGCACCATCGCGTCATCAGCCCCGACCTGCGCGGCTTCGGCTGGACGGCCGTTCGGCGCCGCGGAGGACGCGACTCCCGCTCGCCGCGCAAATGTCAGTCCACTCAAGGCGCCTAGCCGGCGGCCCCGAGGGCGTCGCTCGTCTTCTGGCCGCGGCTCGCGAAGAAAGCGCCTTCGGCCTCCCCCAGCGGCGTCGAGCGCGGTTCGCCGTGCAGGTACTCCGCGGCGATTGCGCCCCAGTCGGCGCCCGCGCGGAGCTGGGCAAGAACGACGGCGACGATGCCGTGCATCCGCCGGATGAGGATCGCCTCGGGTGGCAGGGTGAATTGGTTGAGCTGCATCCTCATCGCGGCCCGCTCCTCAGGATCCGGGCGTTCACGGTCCCAGTCGGGGCGGGCGCCAGCCGGGGAGAAGCGGCGCTGTCCCGGGACGGCGTACCACTTGATCGCCATTCGCATCAGGCTCAGCGCAAAATCCGCGTCAACGGCACCTGCGCGGCTGGCGGGCAGATAGCCGCCCGCACCTAGGGCCGCCTTGAGGGCCTCCGAGTGGCCGTCGCCGACGGCAAGGGCGATCGCCCGCTCAGCGGCCACGCGGGATGCGTCGACGTCGCGCAGCAGGCCGAAGTCCAGGAAGCAGACCCGGCCATCAGGGCACAGCAGGTAGTTACCGGGGTGGGGGTCCCCGAGCGCAATCCGGTCGCGATAGAGCAACCCGAAGTAGAGCCGGAAGACAATCTCGCCGTAGCGGTCGCGCTGCGCCTCATCGGCCCGGCGCACGGCCTCGAAGCGCTCCCCCTCGACGTACTCGGACACCAGCACGCGCCGGGTCGAGAGGCTGGTGTGGACACGGGGCACGCGGATGAAGGGATGTCCTCGCAGCAACCGCTCGATGCGCCGCTGGTTCTGGGCCTCGAGCTCATAGTCGAGCTCCTCGCCGATCCGTTCGCGCATCTCGCCGGCGAGCGCCTTCGCGTCCAGCCCCGGGGCGAGTCGCTTGACGAGCGGTACCAGCAGCGTCGCGTTGCGCAGATCCGTGTCGACCGCCTCGGCCACGCCGGGGTATTGGATCTTCACGGCCACGTCGTCCCCGTCGACGGTCCTGGCGCGATGGACCTGGCCGATCGAGGCCGCGGCAAACGCACGTTCATCGAAGTCGTCGAACACGTCCTGCAGCGGCCCGCCGAACTCCTGCCGCATGAGCTTCTCCAGGTCCGCGAACCGCACGGGCGGGACGTCGTCGCGGAGCGCGGCCAGGCGCCTTTGCAGCTCGTCCCGCTCCTCGTCCGGGAGACCGTCGAACTCGACCATCGAGAGCATCTGGCCGACCTTCATCGCCGCGCCGCGCATCTGCCCAAGCTGTTCGACAACCTGCTGGACCAGCGCTGCGGCCCGCTCCCTCTCGGCCGCCGCGGCACGCTCCGGAGCCCGGACACGGTTGGCCGTTCGCATCCCGGCCCACCGCAGGCCCTGCCCCGCCACCAACCCACCGACACGCGCAGTGCGTGCGAGCCGACCGGTTGGGAGCCTGCCCGCCTCGGGCAGTTGATCGTCGGCCTGCGAACTCATTGACCGAGCCTAGCGGGCGTCCCGCAGCGGAACGAAAGCAGGGCTCCCGCCTGGCGACCGCCGCTCCCCGCTCCTTTCCAGGAGCAGGGCGGAGCGGATCGCTAGCTGTGATCCCAGCGGCTGCAAGCATCCCGATGAGAGCGACAGTCCGGCACGGCTCGTCCACACCGCGGGCGCGCTGCTCGCATCGCGTGGTCGAGCCGGCGCGCCGTAGCCGTCCCGCGCAGAGCCGCTCGCGCCTGGATGCGGTCGCCTGCGCCGACGCCAGCGAGAGGCCTGCAAGGGACGACTAACAGAAGAGCTGCTCGATCCGCGGCCTGAGTCGACCCGGCTGGTCTGACGCCCGGATGGCGTCCGTCTGCCGACGAAGGGTCACATCCAGTCCGCTGAGCAGACCCGTGATCGCCAACGGTCAGGTGCGGGTGCACACGTCGTCGCACGAGCAGCCGCGGACTTCCGGCCGCCTTCATATCGCGTCCGCGCTGTCCGACGCGCGGAGCTTCTTCATCCGCCGCGCCGCGTGCATGCTCCGGGTGGGCCCGCGGCAGGCGGATCGTCCGCGTCGGTGGCGTAGAACGCGCTGACGCGGGCCATCAGCTGCGCCGGCGTCTCGTCGGCCCGCGGTGCGACCGGCGCGCCGAAGGCGACCTCGACCTGATGGCGGTGGCTGAGCAGGCGGCCTTTGATCCGGTGCGGCCAGGACGCGCTCGGCGGCATCGCGGCGTGTGTGCCGGTCACGCGCACGGGGACGATCGGGATCTGGTGGCGTTGCGCGACGAGCGCGGCGCCGGAGTGCATGCGTCCGACCGAGCCGTCGCGTGAGCGGGCGCCTTCCGCGTAGATCAGCAGGTTCCAGCCGTCTGCGACGAGCTCCTGGATGTGCTCAAGCGCGTCCGCGCCGCCGCCGGCGCGTGACACCGGGACGGTGTTGAACAGCAGCGACACGCCGGACGCGACGGAGCGGTGCCGGTAGAAGTGATCGGCGGCGGCGGCGACGACGGTGCGCCGGCGCCACGCGGCCGGCAGCGCGCGCAGGATCGCCGGCGTGTCGAGATGGCTTGAGTGGTTCGAGACCAGCACGACCGGGCCGGTCAGCTGCGCGAAGCGTTCATGGCCGCGCCGGCGCGCGCGCACGTAGTAGGCGATCAGCGGCCCGAGCACGAGCACCAGCAGTGCGGCACGGACCGCCCGGGCGGGCGCGGAGCGCGCCCACGGCACGTCGAGTCGGCGCATCTGGCGCGCCAGGTCCGCGCTCTTGGCGGCGGCGTCCTGGCCGAGCCGCCCGCCGCGCTTGGCGGCGGCGCGCACCCCTCGCGTGACGTGATGGCGGCTGATCGCTTGCAGCCGGCGGCCCGTGGACCGTTGGCGTCCTGGTATGCGCATGTCAGTCGCGGCGTGCTCGCGCGGCTGCTCGGGCCCCACGCATCGGCCCGGACAGCAGATATCGCCCGGTGAACGCTAGCCGACCGTCGCGCGCGCCTGCCGCCCACGCTGTTCGCGCTCTCGCAAGCGTCAATGCGAGAACGTCATCCGGGTCTCCAACGTCGGTAGCACAAGCTCCCATGTGCGCCACGTCTCCATGAACCCGTGCAGGCACATCAGCGGTGACCCTGAACCTCCGCGGTGAGACGGCGTGAATCCCGCAAACATGCCGCAACACGCTACCGTCGGCACCGCTCTGCACGCGATCGCAGACGCCTGGTCACCACCGAGCGCGCGACCCTCGCCTGCACCGTCCGCAAGCCCGCGTTCACCCGAACGGAGGACACCCGCTGCGGCCTTGTGATTTCGCGGACTCGCCTCCCCGAGAAGCGCGCTGTCCAGTGCTGTCGTACGACGACAAACCGCGGCACTTAGCCCCAGTCGACTGCCGCTTCGCGAGTAGCAGCGGCGCCACCGTGACCGTCCAGGACAGCCGCTCCGGAACGACAGCGAGCACGTTGCCCGCGCCGGAAGCCAGCTCGGATCAGACGCACGGGTCCCGTCCCGACCGGCAGTCCGCGGTGCCGCAGAGAGACGGCCCCCTTTCGCGCACGGGCGTGAGGCTGATCGACCGCGGTGGGCTGGGTGGGCGCGGCTGCGGTGGTCGGCGACTTGGATTTGCCGTTCATGGGCGGCCGGCGCGCCGCCAGCGAAGCGGAGTGGTGCCGTGGCCGCGCCGGAAGGATCTGACGAAATAGGTCGGATCGGCGTAGCCGATCTTCCGGCCTATCTCCTCGACCGTCAGGTCGGTTTCGACGAGCAGGCGCCGGGCCTGGGTCATGCGGCGCTCGGTGATCCATTCCTGCACCGTGCGGCCGGTCTTGCGCCTGACCGTCGTAGTGAGGTGGGCCGGCGACAGGTTCACCGCCGAGGCTACGTGCCTGAGCGAGATGCGCTCGTGGTAGCGCGCCTCGATGAATCCGAAGACGTCGGCGAGCAGCGGCTCGTCCTTGAGCCTGAGGTCGCCGACGACGTCGGCCGCAAGCCGCGAGACGTCGACGAGCAGGAGCGTCAGGTGCGCGACCGCCGCCTCTCGGTAGCCGTCGCGCCGCTCGCGCAGCTCGAGCTCTAGGGACGAGAGGCGCTCGGACCACGCCCGCCTATCCGTCGCGGGCACCGCGAGCCGCTGAGCGCCCGACGCGGCCCCCCGCGCGAACGGGAAGAGCAGAGGGTGGGCGCGCCAGGCGAGCAGGGCGTCAGGCGCCTGGGGGCCCAGGCCCTCGGGCGGGAAGTACACGGCCCAGCCCTCGGCCTCCGCGAGCCCGCTGCGATCGTCGCCGACGCCCACTACCTCCCCTGGGGCGAGTACGTAGACGTCGCCGGCCTCCACCCGCCACTGGCGGTCTCCTATCCGTAGCGAGCCGCCGCCGCGCTCGTAGTAGGCCAGCGCGAGAAAGTCGTGGGAATGCGCATGGTCAGAATCCGCGCCCTCGAAGGCGTGCCGGTCCAGCCGCGCGATGCCCACCGGCGGCACCCAAGGCCGCGCCTCGTAGGTATAGACGGGCGGCCCTCCGGCCCGCCTGTCCAGCCGTCTGGTAGCGCCCAAGCTGTCCTTCCCAGTATCGAAAGATCGTCCTATAACGGCCGACCATCCGCCCTTGTCGGTGTCAAATCAGGTCTCACACTAGTGGTCGTAGCGAAATATCGTCCCGAAACACGAAGGAGAAGTCGTGACCACAACCGAACTCGCCGTGGAGGCTTCCGGACTGGTCAAGAGGTTCGGCCCGACGCACGCGGTCGACGGGGTCGAGCTCAGCGTGCCTTCCGGCAGCGTCTTCGGTCTGCTGGGACCAAACGGCGCCGGCAAGACCACCACGATCCGGATCCTGGCCACGCTCGTGCGTCCCGACCGCGGCACCGCGCGCGTGCTCGGCCACGACGTGCGGGCAGAGCCCGAAGCGGTGCGGAGCCGGATCAGCCTCACCGGGCAGTTCGCCTCAGTCGACGAGGACCTCACCGGGCGCGAGAACCTCGTCCTGCTGGCCCGACTGCTGGGCCATTCGCGAGCGCAGGCCAAGACCCGAGCCGATCAGCTACTGAACGCCTTCGGCGTGCTGCCCGCGGCCGACCGTCTGGTGAAGACCTACTCCGGGGGCATGCGCCGACGGCTCGACATCGCGGCGAGCATCGTCGTCACGCCGGACCTGCTGTTCCTCGACGAGCCGACCACGGGGCTCGATCCGCACAGTCGCAACCAGGTCTGGGAGATCGTTCGGACCCTGGTCGCCCGCGGCACGACCGTGCTGCTCACCACCCAGTACCTCGACGAGGCCGACCAGCTAGCCGACCGGATCGCCGTGATCGACCATGGCAAGGTGATCGCCGAGGGCAGCAGCGGCGAGCTGAAGGCATCCGTAGGCTTAGGGGCGCTGCGGGTTCTGTTGCGCGACCCCGAGCAGCGGGCGCAAGCCCAAATGGTGCTCGCGAACGCGCTCGGCGCCGACGTGCAGCCGGACTCCGACCCGTCGTCGCTGTCGGCACGCGTGGCCGACCCGGACGCGGTGGGCCATGCGCTCGCCGAGCTGTCCCGCTCCAATATCGCGGTGACCGAGTTCGCGCTGGGCCAACCCAGCCTGGACGAGGTGTTCCTTGCGCTGACCGGTCACGAGGCCGATGACCACTCCACCGAGGAGGTGGCGGCATGACATTGACACAGACCATCACGCTTCGACCTGCTGCCGACGAGATCCCGGAGTCGGCGCTGTCGGCCGACACCCGGCCGCCGAGCGCGAGCGGGCTGTCCGCGTCGCTCATCTTTGGATGGCGGGCGTTGCTGAAGATCAAGCACGTGCCCGAGCAGCTCGCCGACGTGATCTTCATCCCGATCCTGTTCACGGTGATGTTCACCTACCTGTTCGGCGGCGCGCTCTCGGGCTCGACCGGCGACTACCTGCAGTTCCTGCTGCCCGGCACGCTGGCGATGACCCTCGTGCTCGTAAGCGTCTACACCGGGGTCGGCCTGAACACCGACATCACCAAGGGGATCTTCGACCGCTTCCGGTCGCTGCCGATCTGGCGCCCGGCGGCGCTCGTCGGCGCCCTGCTCGGCGACGCCGCCCGCAACCTGCTCGCCGCGGCAATCGTGATCGCGCTGGGGCTGGCGATGGGCTTTCGCCCCGACGGCGGAGCGGTCGGCGTCATGCTGGCTGTGGCGCTGCTGCTGGTGTTCTCGTTCAGCGTCGCGTGGATCTGGACGACGCTCGCGTTGGTCCTGCGGACCCCGAGCGCGGTCTCGAACGTGAGCCTGCTGGTCGTGTTCCCGCTGACGTTCGCGAGCAACGTCTTCGTCGAACCACGGACGATGCCGGGCTGGCTGAAAGCCGTCGTCGACGTCAACCCGATCAGCCACCTGGTCACTGCCGAGCGTGGCCTGATGCAGGGCACCGCTACCGCCGGGCAGATCGGCTGGGTTGTGCTGGCATCCGCGGGGCTGGTCGCGGTATTTGCACCGCTCACCGTGCGCCTTTATCGGAACAGCGCGTGAATGCCCGGAACGGAGAAGAAATGAGCGATATCCGCCCCGCTCGGCGGGAGCACCCTCAGCTCGAGGCGCTACCCGACTGGCCCGTCAGGACGATCGCCGTGCTCGCCACCGTGGACGATGAGCCGCACGCGATTCCCGTGTCGGCGCCAGTCTGCGCGGGCGATCACCGAGTACTGCTCAGCCTGCACCGGGCCCGCGCGTCCCTGCGCCGGTTGCGCGAGCGGCCTGAGGCGGCGCTCGTGGTCCTGACCGGAGGGAACACCGCGTTCACGGCGCGGGGACGTGCCCACGTGGTCCAGGAGGCCATGGAGCCGGCGCCCGAGTACGCGGCGGTAGCGATCGACGTCGAGCAGATCGACGACCATCGCCAGACGGCGTTCCTGATCGAGGCCGGCGTCGATCGGCAGTTGGCTCGACGAGGGGGAGCGCGATGCCCTCGGCGCGCGCGTTCGGGCGCTCGCCGAGTTGGCTCATGACGGTCTTGCGACGCGTTCGACGAATGCCACCGGGGCTTGAGTTGAGCGGCGCGTCACTTCGGCCGGCGACGGCGGCGGATGTCCCGAGGCTGACCGAGCTTGCCCAGGCCGCCTACGGGCATTACGTCGAGCGGATCGGCGGACCGCCGACGCCGATGCCCGACAAACTACGCCGGGGTGGTTCACAACCGCCAGGTCACAGTCGGGGAGGGCGAGATCGTCGGGCTCGTCGTTCTCGACGTCGACGACGAGGGGTTCGTTGTCGACAACATTGCCGTCGATCCCTCGCATCAAGGGAGAGGAGTCGGCAGGAGCCTCCTGGAGACCGCTGAGGTGGCGGCGCGGCGCGCGGGATTCGACTCGATCTACCTTTACACCCACGAGAGGATGACCGAGAACCTGGCGCTCTACTCGCGAATCGGCTACGTCGAGAACGACCGGCGGCTGCGCGGAGAGGCCTCGATCGTCTACCTGCGCAAGAAGCTCGGCTGAGAAGCGACCGCACGAGCGGTTTCTCAGGCGCGAGGACGACGCGCACTCGAGAGAAGGATCCGACACACCCGCGGGCGCGCGGGTCATGCTCCTCCTTCGGTGTCAGCGCAGGCGTCCCGCCGCGACACCATTCACTGCCGCTGTGGACGACGAGCAGGAGCGCAGCTTGAGACTTCTGCTCCGCGCGAAACGGAGCTGTCTCTGGCGTCAGACCGAGGCGCTCGCTGTTGGACGAGCAACAGAAGCGCCGCTTGGGCGGATCCGGCATCCGGTGCCTAGGCACGACCTCTACGCGTGCGAGCTCCCGATCGGAGGCGGCTTGAGCACCGTCGCTGTCGCATTCGGGCAAAGGCGGCAGTCCGCGGATGAGATCGTCTTTACAGCGGGCGCATGGTGGCGCGTAGCGGCGACCGAGCGCGCAGCTGCTGAGGGGAACAGGTCGCGACCGTCCAGGCCGGTGTCAGCGGCACGCGTTCATTCGTGCCTCTGAAGCCAGTCGAGGATCGGCTGTAGCGCCTCGCGGTTGTTGCGCTCCATCATCATCAGGTGCCCGTTGCCGTGCACGCCGTGGTCGGCGAGGCGCACGTGCTCCACGTCACAGCCGGCGCGCTGCAGGAAGGCCACGGTGTCGGCGTCGCCAAGGCCGAGGAATGAGGCCTCGCCGGTGACGATCGCGATCGGGACGCCCTGGAGGTTGACGAGCTTGTGCTGCGCATCGGGGCTGCGCAGCTCGGCCGGATCCGACACGGGCGGGTCGTAAGTGAGCGGGCAGGCCGCAAGCCCCCAGTCCAGCGACACGCCGAGGTCGGGGTTGTCGAAAAACGCGGTCAGCACCTCGACTGCGACGATCGCCTTGACCAGGCCGGGCCGCGCGTCCGCCGTCACCCAGCCGGCGGGGCCGCCGGCGGAGTTCGTCATCACGATCGCCGGGCCGATCCGATCCAGGAGCTCGACCCCGCGCGCCCCTTCGAGCGCGTGCGTGGCGGCAAAATCCTGCAGCATCGGGCCGGCGGAGGCCAGGAACTGGTCGAGCGCCGGGTCGCCGATCTCGCCGTCTCCCGGCCATTGGGTGTGCAGCTCGGCGTTCGGGTTGGGCGCCGTGCCCTCGCTGCCGGGGGGCATGAACAGGAAGCGCGCAAGCTCGTAGGTAAACGGCGGGCCCATCGGGCCGAGCACATCGGGGTGAAGCGACGCGCGCCCGTGACCGGGGCGGTCGACGACGTAGACGGCGTAGCCCTCCCGCACCAGGTAGGTCGCCCACCCGGGCCGCCCGTCCGGGGTTCCCAGCCAGTCGAGGCCCTGGCCGCCGCCGCCATGGATCAGCACGATCGGGTACGGGTGACGGACCTCCTCGGGCGCCTCCCAGTAGACGTACATCGGGCCGCGCGCGACCGTGCCGGCGGGCGACGAGCCGCGCTCGACGCCGACCCAGAAGAAGCCGCGACGCGACGTGATCAGCTCGCCGCGCTCGTGAACAGCCATACCGGGCGGAGAGCGTACCGCTGCGCGCTGGACGAACGTTGCTCAATGACGAACGACGTCGGTCGAACGAACGTCGGCGCAACAGGTTCGAGCATCGCGAGGAAAGAAGTACTTCGAGGTAGGCCACGCGCGTGGCGTCGACGCAGACGCGCACGAAGTCCCAGCCGACGATCCTCTTGTCCCCGCGGCGAAGCTACGGCAGCTCAGGGACGCGACCCGAACCCGGCGGCGCTTCCGCCATGGACGACCAGCGGTAGCGACGGCGAGCACCGGAGCACGCTTAGCCGCGCTGCAGCACCGAGGCACGAACGGCAGCGGCCACAGCGCCCTTCACAGGCAAAAGGAACAGCACGCTGGACGATCGCCCGTGGTCGAGGTTCGGGAGCAGAGTCACATGTTCGGTTTGACTCGCCTTGGTGGCGGGGGTTACGGTCGTCTGGGCGCGAGGCGCCGCAGGGTTGCGGCCGGCCTCCCCGGCGCGTAGCCAGGGAGGGTGGACCATGTATGACTACGTGATCGTCGGCGCTGGTTCGGCCGGCTGTGTCCTGGCGGCCCGGCTCGGCGAGGACCCCGGTGTGAAGGTCGGCGTGATCGAGGCCGGACCGCCGGACGACGATCCGACGATCCACATGCCGCTCGCGTCGCCGCAGCTGTGGCAGAGTCGCTTCGACTGGGACTTCACGAGCGAGCCGGAGCCCGGGCTGGCGGCCAGGCGCACGTATCTCCCGCGCGGGCGGGTGCTGGGCGGGTCGAGCTCGCTGAACGTGATGGTCTACATCCGCGGCAACCGCGCGGACTACGACGAGTGGGCGGTGATGGGGCTCGACGGCTGGAGCTACGACGAGGTGTTGCCGTACTTCAAGCGCGCAGAGGACAACGAGCGCGGCGAAAGCCACTACCACGGCATCGGAGGGCCGCTATCGGTGAGCGACGGCCGCTCGGCGCATCCGCTCACCGCTGCCTTCATCGAGGCGGCCACCCAGGCCGGCATCGAGCACACCGAGGACTTCAACGGCGCGCGGCAGCAAGGGGCGGGCTGGTATCAGCTCACGCAGCGCGGCGGCAGGCGCTGCAGCACCGCCCTTGCCTACCTGGGCCCCGCCGTGCGGCGTGGCAATGTCGCGGTGCTGACGGACGCCCTCGCGACACGGATCGTGTTCGAGGGGGAGCGGGCGGTCGGCGTCGAGATACTGCGCGCCAACAAGCTGCAGACCGTGCGCGCGCAGCGAGAAGTGCTCGTCTGCGCCGGCGCCTATCAGTCACCGCAGCTCCTCTTGCTGTCGGGCATCGGTCCCGCTGACGAGCTGCGCGAGATGGGCATCGAGCCACGCCGTGACCTGGCGGTGGGCCACAACCTGCAAGACCACCCGACCGTCGTCCTCACCTGGCTGACCGCGCACGAGAGCCTGCGCACGGCGATGACGCCGGAGAACCTCGCGCTCTTCGAGCAGCAAGGCCGCGGTCCGCTGACCTCCAACATCGCCGAGGCAGGCGCCTTCATGCGCACGCGCCCGAGTCTCGCGGCGCCGGACATCCAGTTGCTCGCCTTTCCCGTCGCTCTCGGGGAGCTTCTCGATCCGCCGCCAGTCGAGGATGGCTACACGATCGCCCCGACCCTCCTCAAGCCGAGCAGCCGCGGACGGGTGACGCTTCGCAGCCCGCTCTCACACGCAAAGCCCCGGATCGTGCACAACTACCTGACGACCCAAGACGACCGGCGCAGCATGATCGACGGCGTGCGCCTCGCGCTCAACGTGGGCTCACAACCAGCGCTCCGGACCCTCCGGCGAGCCGAGCTCATCGTTCCGCAGTCCGGCTCGGACGCCGACATAATGCACTACCTCCAGCGTCGCGCTCACACCCTCTTTCACCCGGTTGGAACGTGCGCGATGGGCGCGGTGGTGGACGCAGATCTCCGCGTCTACGACACCCAGGGCCTGCGCGTCGTGGACGCATCGGTGATGCCGACGATCCCGCGCGGCAACACCAACGCGCCCACGATCATGGTCGCCGAGAAGGCAGCTGACGTCATCCGCGGGCTGCCGCCGCTCGCCCCCGTAACCACGCCCGAACCCCGCGCCGGGCTCGCTGCCGAATCGCCTGCGCCATCGGCTCCCCCGACGGAGTAAAGACACAACGAGCAGCCGGCGACCGGTCGCTCTCTAGACCCTCCCTCGCTACCGCTTCGAGGCAGAAGGAGCGGCACGGCCGGTCATTGCGGGCGCGCTTGCCCCCAGGCGAAGGGAGCAGCGGGCGCCACCCGGCGTCGAGTGCACCGAGCGGTCGGCGGCTCCGCAGTCGAGGCCGGCGGGTTTGTGCCTGGTGGCGAGCATGTCCACGACCAGATGGAACGGCCTTTGACCGCGACCGGCGGAGGCGGGATAGTCGCTCGATGAGCAAGCGCGTCGACAGGCATGGAATGCTGGGTCCGTACGGGGTCCGGTACTCCTGGGTGTATTGGGCGGCGATCGCGGCGGCGTTCGCGTTGCTGATTGTCGACCTCTTCGACGACGGCGCCATATGGAACATCGGCGTGGTCGTGTTCATCGTCATCGCCATCGCGGTGCGCCCGGGCGGAGTCCGGGGACCGCGCCCCGCGGCGGTGGCGGACGACGAACCAGCGCCGCGCGTCACGTAGCTGATCGGTTAAACGGCGGGAACGTCGCCTCGCCGAGAGGAGCGGAGCGGGCGCTACCGCATTGAGGCAGGACCGGCAGCGGTGACCTACGGCGGATCGCACTGCCGCTACGGACGGAGGCTGTCGCATAAGTCGCGAGCGTCGTCGCCGCGTCCGACCGTGATGGGACGACGATCGTCAAAACGGCCCAAATCGCCGTCTTGCTGGGACGGGACCTCGATTACGGCCCGAATCAGCGACCAGCCTCCCACCGCTCAGAAGCTGTGTGCATCCCGAGCATTTGTGCGACAGCCTCGCCGAAAAGGAGCAGTGCTGCCGAGCTGGGTACGTAGCCACCGCGCGGCTCGTGATCGACGGGCGCGCCGCGGGCGATGAGGCGCGTGCGACATGGGGACCGCCGGAGTGCGACGCGGTAGCCTCCGATGACGATGCCGCGTGTGAATTGCCCGGAGTGCGGCTTGAGCACGTATTGCGTGCGCGAGGAGGAGTGCCCGCGCTGCGGCCGGCTGTTGCGGGCTCCGAGCCGCCGCGGTGTCACCGGTGCTGATCCCATCCAGCGCGCCCTGGCGCTGGTGCGCGAGCAGCTGCGGGTGAATGTGAGCTTCGTCTCGGAGATCGTTGACGGCCGGGAGGTCGTGCGCCACGTCGTCGGCGATGGCAGCTTGCCCGGGTTCGTCGCGGGCGCCGCGTTGCCGTTGGCCGACACGATCTGCGAACGGCTGCTCGCCGGGCGTATCGGCCATCTCGTGCCGGACGTCGCGGCCGAGCCGGCGCTGGCCGATCTCGCCTGGCCCGCGCAGATTGGGGTCAACGCCTACCTCGGCATGCCCATCACCGCCACGAGCACGCGGCTGTATCTGTTGTGCTGTCTGGCGCGCGAGCGTCGCCCCGACCTCGCGGCGGTTGACGTGGAGTTTCTGCGCTGCGTCGCAGCGGGTCTCCGAGACGACCTCGCGGGACCCGCTGGAGCGTGATTCAAGATTGCGCGTGATCGTCGTCGCCCGCCGTCCGGCTGATGGCGACTCTCGGGGTGATCGAACTGCGCCAGTACCAGCTCGATCCGGGCCGGCGTGATGAGCTCATCGACCTCTTCGACGGCCAGCTGCTCGAGCCGCAAGAGAGCTGCGGTATGCGCGTCCTCGGCCAGTTCCGCGACCTCGACCGCGCGGACTGGTTCGTGTGGCTGCGTGGCTTTGCCGACATGGCGGGCCGTACTGCCGCGCTGGGCGAGTTCTACTACGGCCCTGTGTGGTCCCAGCACCGGGCTGCGGCCAACGCGACGATGGTGGACTCCGACGATGTCCTGCTGCTTCGGCCCGCGGCGTCGCACGATCCCCGCTGGGAGCCCGGCCACGAGATCGGGCTCGTGGAGATCGTCGTGCGCCCAATCGCGCGGCGCGACGAGAAGCGGGAGCTTGAGCGTGTCGTCGAGGAGGTGATGCCCGCGGTCGGGCGCGTCGGCGGGTCGCCGCTCGCCGTCCTGGTGACGGAGCCGGCGGTGAATGAATTCCCGGCGCTGCCGGTGCGTGAGGGCGAATGGGTGGTCGCGACGGTCGCCGGCTTCGACGACGCGGCGCACCACTCGCACTACCGCGATCTCGCGGGCCGACCGGACCGGGGGACGCAGCTGCTGCGCCTGGCGCCCACCGCCCGGTCACGCCTGGGCAGGGCGACGTAACGGCCGTCGCCAGCCGGTCTAGCAGGCCAATCGGGGGCACTCTTCCTATGGAACGCTGGGCAGGTGGCGCTATCGCGCCGGGACCGGGGCGTCGCCGCCCGCGCGCTGCTCGAACACGAGGTCCCGCGCGGTGTCGAGCGCGCTCGCGACGGCGCCGAGGACGATGGCGTCCTGGCCCAGCTGGCCCTCGGTGACTCGCGGCCCCAGCGGGGTGAGCTCGGCGAGGCGTCGCTCGAGCGGCGGGCGCAGGAGGTCGATGTTGCTGCCGACGCCGCCGCCGAGCAGGACGAACTCGGGATCGAGGATCGCGGCGATGGTCCCCACGACCAACGCCAGGCGTTCGCCTTCGGACTCGACGGCGGCCAGGGCCAGCTTGTCGCCCGCGCGCGCCGCGGCGAAGACCCGTTTCGCCGATGACGCGCCTGCCATCCCGAGCCGCTTGGCGGTGCGGACGACGGCATCGGCGGACGCCGCGGCCTCGAGGATGCCGCGCAGCCGTGCGTCGCGACCGGCGCGTGCGTCGCCGTCCTCGCCAGCGAGCGGCAGGTAGCCGACCTCTCCGGCGGCTCCGTGGGCGCCGCGGTAGTGGTTGCCGTCGATGATGATCCCCGTGCCGATCCCGGTTCCGACGGAGACATAGACGAAGGTGCGGGCGTCGCGCCCGCTTCCGTAGGAGCGCTCGCCGACGGCGGCGAGATTGGCGTCGTTGTCCAGCGCGACGCTCGGCGGCAGCGCCTCGCGCAGCGAGGTCATGAGTCCCGGGCGGCTCCAGCCCGGCAGGTTGGGCGCGTGGAGGAGCCGTTCGCTATCGGGATCGAACACGCCCGGGCCCCCGACGACGGTGTGCGCTACCTGGTCCCAGGTCAGCCCGGCCGCGGCGACGACGTCGTGCGCCACCGCCGAGACGGTCCGGACCAACGCCGTCGCGCTGCGTTCGCGGTTGCGCTCGTCGCGACGAGCGACGATCTCGCCCGACAGGTCGGCGGCCGCGATGCGGATCCAGGCGCGGCCGATGTCGATGCCGACCACGTATCCGGCCGTGGGGTCGGCCTCGTAGAGCATCGCCGTGCGTCCCACGGACGGACTCGCCGGCCCCACGAGCCTGACGAGACCGGCGCTCTGAAGGTCGCCGAGCGCCTGCGAGACGGTGGGCTTCGAGAGCCCCGCGATGCGCGCGAGCTGTGGCCGCGACGACGGCCCCGCACGGCGCAACGCCTCCAGTAGCGCACGCGTGTTGATCGCTCGCAGGAGCCGCGGGGTCCCACCCTGCTGGTTGTCGCGCTCTTGACGACGTCAAGTCCGTCGGCGCGATCATCAAGCACTCCAACCAGAAGAAGATCCCGGTGATCGCCTACGACCGCCTGATCTCCGGCGCCGACATCGACTACACGGCGTTGGCGGCGAGGTAGGACGCGTCGACGGTCGTGAACGGCGGCACGCCGGGCTCGGCGGCTCGGCGTGCAGCCCGGCGGCGCGCAGCCTTGGTACATCCGCGTGGCCTCCCTGTTTCCGCTCACCGCGCCGTTCGTGATGCCTGTCCGCATCGCCGTCAGCAGCGTCCCAGGATCGGAGATCCTGCTCGCCGCCGCGATCACCGCCGCCGCCAGCCAGGAGCCCTTAAGCCGCATTCCTCAGGGGGAGCGCCACGGGCGTGGCGTGATCAGCTCGTCTGCGGCGCTCGGCCCCCAGGTACCCGCTGCATACGGATGCACCGGGCCCGAGGCGGCCAGCACAGGAGCGACGATCTCCCATGACCGTTCGACCGCATCCTCACGGAGGAAGAGTGTCTGATCGCCCGCCATCGCGTCGTGAAGGAGGCGCTCGTACGCCTCTGTCGGCCGTGTCCGGAACGAGTCGCCGTAGGAGAAATCCATCGGCACGGCGTCGAGCGCCATCCCTGGCCCCGGCTCCTTCGCTCTGAAGACAAGCGAGATTCCTTCGTTCGGCTGAATTCGCAGCGCGAGGTGGTGTTCCGGGAGCCGCGCAATGTCGCTGCCGTCGAATAGGCGGCGCGCGGGCTCGCGCAGAGCGATTGCGACCTCCGTCGTCCTGCGAGGCAGGCGCTTCCCCGCGCGCAGGAAGAACGGCACGCCTTGCCAGCGCTCGTTGTCGATCCACGCGCGCGCCGCGATGAACGTCTCGACCGAAGACTGTGGCGCGACGCGGTCCTCATCCCTGTATCCGCACACCTCGCGACCCTCGACGACGCCCGCCGCGTACTGGCCCCGGACGAGATCGCCGGTCGAGAAGGGCCGCACTGCCTGGAGCAGCTCCGCCTTTCGGTCGCGGATGTCGTCGGCGGCGAGCGAATTGGGCGGCTCCATCGCCACGAACGAAAGGACTTGGAGCAGGTGGTTCTGGACCATGTCGCGAAGCGCTCCGGCCTCCTCGTAATAGCGACCTCGCCCCTCGATGCCACCAGACTCGGCAACCGTGATCTGGACGTGATCGACGGCGTCCCGACACCAGGCCCCCTCGACCATCGAATTGGCGAACCGGAAGACCAGGATGTTCTGCACCGCCTCCTTGCCGAGGTAATGGTCGATGCGGAAGACCTGGGGCTCCTCGAAGACGTCGCGCACGACGCGATCGAGCTCGACGGCGGTTGGGAGGTCGTGGCCGATCGGCTTCTCGAGCACGATCCGGGCGCTGTCGCCGAGGCCCTCGACGCGGATGCGCTGGACGATGGTCGGGAAAGCAGACGGCGGTGTCGCGCAGTAGAAGAGCCGCCGCCCGTCACCGGCGAGCTCGGCGTCGAGCGACTCGAGGCGCTCGCGGAGCCGCCCGAAGGCCTCAGCATCGTCGAGCGGAGCACAGACGTAAGACAGTCCGCTCGCAAACGCCTGCCAGCGCCCGTCGTCCAGTCGGTGCCGCGAGAAGTTCTCGATCCCGTCGCGGGCGCGCTCGCGGAAAGCTTCGTCGTCGAGGGGACTTCCGCCGGAGCCGACGATGGCGTAGCGCTCCGGAAGAAGACCCTCGTAGGCGAGGTCGTAGAGGGCCGGCAACAACTTGCGCTGTGCAAGGTCGCCGGAGGCGCCGAACACGACGATGGTCTGGGGCAACGGTGAAGCGAGCCTCATGATGCTCACCCGAGCTCTCGGTCGAGGTTGTAGGCCGCGCTGATGAGCGCGAGGTGCGTGAAGGCCTGCGGAAAGTTGCCGAGCTGCTCGCCCGTCGGCCCGATCTCCTCGGAGTACAACCCGACGTGGTTGGCGTACGTGAGCATCTTCTCGAACGCCAGCCGGGCCTCGTCGAGGCGCCCGGCGCGAGCGAGCGCCTCCACCCACCAGAACGAGCAAAGCGAGAAGGTCGCCTCCTTGCCTTCCAGCCCGTCGGGCGACGCGTCCGCGTTGTAGCGGTAGACGAGGCTGTCCGAGACGAGCTCCGCGCTGATCGCGTCCAACGTCGAGATCCAGCGCGGGTCCGTAGGTGCGATGAACTTGCAGAGCGGCATCAGCAACAGCGAGGCGTCGAGCACGTCGCTGTCGTAGTGCTGTACGAACGCGCGCCTGCCTGAATGCCAGCCGCGTTCCATGATCTGGTTGTAGATCCGGTCGCGGACCGCGGTCCAGCGGCCGATGTCGGCCGGCAGGCCACGCTGGCGCGCGACTCTGATCGCACGCTCGACCGCGACCCAGCTCATCAGCCGGGAGTAGGTGTAATTGCGGCGGCCCCCGCGTGTCTCCCAGATCCCTTCGTCCGACTCGTCCCAGTGGTCGATGAGCCACTCGAGGTTGCGCGTCAGCTCGATCCAGCCGTCGTGGTAGATCGGCCGTCCGAACTTGTTGCAGAGGTAGACCGAGTCCATGAGCTCGCCGTAGATGTCGAGCTGCAGCTGTGTCGCCGCGCCATTGCCGATCCGCACTGGCGCCGAACCCATGTAGCCCTCCAGGTGCGAGAGCTCCTCCTCGGGCAGGTGCTCACGCCCGTCGATGCCGTACATGATCTGCAGCGGCCCCGACTCGCGATCGCCCGCGTGGCGAAAGCGTCCTTCCAGCCATTCCATGAACGCACCGGCTTCGTCGGTGAATCCGAGCCGCAGCAGCGCGTACAGCGAGAAGGCGGCGTCGCGCATCCATGTGTACCGGTAGTCCCAGTTGCGCGCGCCCCCGAGTTGCTCCGGCAGGCTCGTGGTTGGGGCGGCGACGATCGCCCCGGTGGGCGCGTACGTCAGCAGCTTGAGCGTGAGCGCCGAACGATGGACTGTCTCGCGCCAGCGCCCGCTGTAGGTCGATTGCCCCAGCCAGCGCCGCCAGAACGCCGCGGTCGCGTGGAAATCGGCGTCGATGTCGGCCTCTGAGTACGACGCCGGCATCTCGCCGGGGTCGACGCGGTCGAGCACGAACGTCGCCGTCTCCCCTGCCCGGACGACGACGCGTGCGCGGATGTCGGACCCGTTGACAACCTCGAGCGGGCACGACGTCGCGAGGCCGAGCCCGAGATCGCGCGAATGAAAGACGGCGCCGTGCACGGTCAGCGCGACCTCGTGGCCGGCACGCGCGTAATCGAAGCGCGGGGCTACGTCGACTTGGAAGCGCATCTCTCCGCGCACGGCCACCACGCGACGGACGATCCGGTGGCGATGCGCCTCTCCGGGCCGCGGCGGGTGCATGAAGTCCTGGACCTCCGCCACCCCTCCAGGCGTCAGGAAGCGCGTGATGAGGATGTTGGTGTCGGGCAGGTAGAGCTGCTTCGACGTCCAGCCTTCGCATTCCGGTGCGATGCGGAACAGGCCGCCGCGCGCCGCATCCAGGAGCGACGCGAAGACGCTCGGCGAGTCGAATCGGGGACAGCAGTACCAGTCGATCGTCCCGTCGGTGCCGACGAGCGCGACGGTGTGCAGGTCCCCGATCAGACCGTGTTCGGCGATGGGCAGGTAGCGCGCCATCGGTCAGTGTCCTCGCGGTGATCCGTCGTCGCCGACTACGCGACGAGGACGATCTTCCCCTTCGCCGCCGTGCTCTCGAGCAGCTCGTGCGCGTGGCGCGCCTCTGTGATCGGCAGCCGCTCGGCAACGACCGGGTGGATCTTGCCGTCACGGAGCAGTTGCAGCAGGTACTCGAAGTCCTCCTGGAACCAGTCATGATGCGGGTTGCGGAGGATCTGGACGCGGTAGCCACTCGCGTGCCGGCGCGTCGAGAGCATGCCCCAGAGCGAGGTGATCCCGGTCGCGACGTACCACTCGGACACGGCACGCCAGTTCTTGCGGCCGTTCGCGAGTGTGTTGTATCGGCCGATCATCACGAGCCGTCCGCCAGGATCTCCGGTGATCACATCGCCACGACGCAGTGCACGGAACGAACGCAGCGAGACCTTGCCGCCGATCCCATCGAGCACGACGTCCACGCCGTCGTCGGTGAGCTCACGGACGCGAGCGAGGAAGTCCTCGTTGCGGTAATCGATCCAGGTGGCGCCCAGGCGCTCGACCACTTCGCGGTCTTTGTCCGAAGCGGTCCCGATCATGCGCAGCCCGGCGACCGCGCCGAGCTCGAGCGCCGCGACCCCGACTCGCCCGGCCGCACCATGTACAAGCACGGTCTCCCCGGGCAGCGCGCGCGCCGTCCGGTGGAGCATCTGGTACGCCGTCATGTACGTGAAGATGAGGCTCACGACCTCGGTGGGATCGAGGTCTTCGGGCACCTGGACCGCGTACTTCTCAGGCACGCACACGAACTCTGCGTTGGCGGTCCAGACCGTCAGGACGCCCACGCGGTCTCCGACCTTGACCCGCGAGCAGCTGGCGCCGAGCTCTTCGACGACGCCGACGAGCTCGTAACCCGGCGTGAACGGCGGCCTTGGTCCGCCGATGTAGGTCCCGGCGCGAATCTGCGAGTCGGTGAACGACACGCCCGAGGCGAGGACCCGGACGAGGATCTCCCCCTTGGCCGGCCGCGGCACTGGAGCGTCGACGACCTTGATGACCTCGGGGCCGCCGTACTCCTCGACGAGGACCCGCTTCATGGTGCTCTGGTGGGGCCGCTGCTCGGGTGGCGCGACCGCGGTCAGGGACTCCATCATCGTGATCCCTCCTGTGTGTTGGCACGTCGATTGACCGGTGACATCTCGACGGACTCGAGCTCGAGCCCGAGATCGCGGATCCGATCCAGCAGTCCGTACAGCTGCGCCTGATCGGCCACGGCGCCGACGAGCTCGGTTGCACCGGTGCGGCGCACCGGAGTCATGCCGTCGAACACCGTGGCCAGCCCGTCGCTCAGAAGGCCGCGTACGGTGATCCGCACTGTCCGTGTCGATGTCATGAGAGGAGGGTCCACGGCACCTGGGTGACCCGACATCACCCAGCCGGCGCTTCACCCAGGGCGGTCGTGTTCGCGCCCGTCCGGGTCTAGAGTCGTCGTAGGGAGGCGCCGGCGACCGCCGAGGTGAGAAGTGGCGTCCGTGGGAGCTAGCGAAACCGCCGACCGCAAGGCCGCCCCGAAGGCGGTCGTGCTCGAGACGAAGCTCACGCCACCGCGTATTCGGCCTGAGCACCTCCTGCGTGAGCGACAGCTCGCCGTCCTGCGCGGCGGCGCCTCACGCCAGCTGACACTGGTCGCGGCTCCGCCGGGCTTCGGCAAGACGACGTTGCTCGCCGAGTGGGCGTCCGAGGACCCGACGGTAGTCGCTTGGCTCTCGCTCGATGACGGCGACAACGATCCGGCGCGCTTCTTCACCCACATGATCACCGCGTTCCGCACGCTCGCCCCGAGCATCGGAACGCAGGCGCTGGCGGCGCTGCGCGCTCCCGGCGCAGGCGTTATCGAAGTCGTGCTGCCGCACTTGCTCAACGACCTGGCGGCGCTGGAGTCGGAAACCGCGATCGTGGTCGACGACTACCACCTGATCACCAATCCGGATGTGCACGAGGCGTTGGGCTACCTGATTGCGCGGCTGCCCGCCGCCGTACGGGTCGTCCTCGCTACGCGCACGGACCCGCCGCTGCCGCTCGGCCGCTTGCGGGCCCGGGGCGAGCTCGTCGAACTGCGCGCGGAGGACCTTCGTTTCACAGACGAGGAGACGGCGGAATTCCTGACCGATGGCCTCGGGCTCGAGTTACGAGCGGAAGACGTGAGCCAGTTACATGCGCGAACCGAAGGGTGGCCGGCCGCTCTCTATCTGGCGGCACTCTCGCTGCGCGGACGAAGCGATCCCAGCAAGCTGATCGCTGCGTTTGCCGGCGATGACCGCTACCTCGTCGACTACCTGACCGGCGAGCTTCTCGCGCGGCAACGACCTGAGCTGCGCTCGTTCCTCCTGCAGACGTCGATCCTTAACCGCCTGTGCGCGTCACTATGCGATGCCGTCACCGGCGGCTCCGAATCGGCGGCGCTTCTGGCGGAACTCGAGCATTCGAACCTGCTCCTGATCCCGCTCGACACGAAGCGCGAGTGGTACCGCTACCACCACCTCTTCGCCGAACTGCTTCGACACGAGCTCGCCGAGAGCGAGCCCGAGGCAGGAGTTGAGCTCCACCGGCGCGCCTACGCCTGGTATCGCGACGCTGGGCTCATCGTCGACGCGACCGGTCATGCGTCCGCCGCCGGCGACATGGACGCGGCAGTCCAGCTGGTCGCGCGCCACTATGCGATGTTCGTCGACGAGGGACAGCTCGCGACGGTGATGCGCTGGATCGAGGCGCTCCCTCCGCGGCTTGCAGCCGAGGACTGGCTGCTCGGCTTCGCTGCGGCGGTCGTGACAGCGCACGCCGGGCGAATCGACGAGGCCGAGCGCTGGCTGGAGCTCGCCACGTACGCGCCAGCCGTTGAGCGCGACGGACAGGACCCTGCCGGGCCGCTCGCGGCGTTGACCGCGTATCTCCGGCTCCTCCGGGGCGACGTCGCCGGCACGATCGCCAACGGGCGTCGCGCGCTGGCAGCCGCGCCAGTCGATGATCCGGCCGCGGTGCTCACCGCCCAGATGGTTCTGACGCCGGGTCTCTGGTGGTCGCCGTTCACCGCCGAGGCGAAGGCGCTCCTCGAAGCCGCGACGCGAACTGCGCTTGCGGCCGGCGTGCCGGCCACGGCGATGTACGCACTCGGGATGCGCGCAGCGATCGCTCTCGACGAGCAAGACGATGACGCCGCGGAGGCCTGCTCGCGCGAAGCGCTCGACATCATGCACGGAGCCGGACTCGACGAGCATCCTTGGGCAGCTACATCGTGGATCACTCATGGTGTCCTGCTGGGCCGGCGCGGCGATCTGGGTGCGGCATCCCAGGCGATCGAGCGCGGTATCGAGTTCGGCGCGCGGCTGCAAGCGTGGCAGCTCACCGTGTACGCATCACTGGCGCTCGCCGAGGTCCGGCAGCGGCAGCACGAGACCGTGGCAGCCCGGCGTCTGCTCACACGGGCGCGAGACGTCCTCGAAGCGCTACCCGACCCGGGAACCGGTCTCGAACGCCTTGCGCAGACCGAGAAGGTGCTCCGGTTGCGAGTGACGCGCGATCGAACGGTGTCGCAGGCGCCCTTCTGGGAGCTATCCGAACGCGAGCTCGCGGTCCTACGTCTTCTCCCAACGACTCTCTCGCAGCGCGAGATCGCAGCCGAGCTCTACGTGTCCTTCAACACTGTGAAGACCCACGTGCGTTCGATCTTCGCCAAGCTCGGCGTCAGGTCACGCGCCGAGGCCGTCGAGCGAGCGCGCGAGCTCGCTCTCCTGTAGCAGGAATCAGGGAGCTGGCCCGCCGACGCGCGCGTGCTCCGGATCCCGCACCGCGCGGCAGCGTGATGACGTCGCGGGCGGCACGGCCGCCCGTCGCGGAGATGCCGACGCGGCCGTCGCGGCGGTTCGGCGCCCGCCGGCCCGACTCTCCCCTTGCGCGGATGGCAGGACCGACGCGCCTGCTTTGATTGGCGACCGGCAGCGAGCGCCAGCGCCGGATCACTGGACGCCCGCAACCAGGCGGAAGCGAGAGGTAGCCGGCGGGTCAGGCCGCCGGCTACCTCCGCCGCCCTCAACTTGCGCCAGCGTGTGGTCGCGGCGGCATCCCCGCTGGGAGACGCGCGAATCGCGTATCGCGTTCCGTGGCGGTCGATCGTGATCTGCGCCGCCTGGTCGAACGTCACCTCCTGGGCGGCATCGAGGATCCGGTGGCGGGTCCGGTCGCTGGTGGCCGAGGCGGCCTTCAGGAAGACGGAGTACTCGACGCGGTCACCATGCCGAGTCGCAACGATCATGCGCACTCCACAGCGGACCGGCTGATAGCCGATGGGTCGAGCAGAGGCCTGCAAAACACCGATTTGCAGGGGTTCTAGCTCGCTACGATCTCGGTTGATTCGAGACGCGAAGGCGCGTAGCGTTGGCTGCGTTCGGGTCGAGAGGGGCTTGGCACGATGCTTCTGCGACGTGTGCAGCTTGCGGCCGCCGCATTGGCGCTCGTTCTCAGCGTCGCTTCATGCGGCGGGGGTGGGGGGTCGACGACCGCCAAGGCTCAAGACAACCTGATCCACTCACATCCGGCGAACGGGAAGACGACGATCACGGTTGGGTCCAAGAACTTCACCGAGGAGTTCATTCTCGGCGAGATCTATGCCCAGGCCCTGACGGCCGCCGGCTACAAGGTGAAGACTCGGCTGAACCTGGGGTCGGAGAAGGTGGCGCTGAGGGCGATCAAGGACGGCCAGATCAGCGGCTATCCGGAATACACGTCCACCGCGCTCGGCTCGTTCTTCCACGTACCCGCGAGCAAGATTCCGTCCAATGCCACCCGGGCCTACAACCAGGCAAGGGCGGCGCTTGCCGCCGAAGGGATTGTTGCTTTTCCACCGACCCCGTTTGCCGACTCAAACGCCGTCGGCACGCTCACGACGACGGCCCGGAGGCTTGGCCTGAAGGACGTCTCGGATCTGACGGGCAAGTCACGGAATCTCGTTCTCGCCGGTTCTCCTGAGTGCCGCGTGCGGATCGACTGCCTCGTGGGCCTCGAGAGGAACTACGGCCTTCGGTTCAAGCAGTTCAAGCCGATGGCCATCGGGCTGCGTTACATGGGGCTCGACCGGGGTCAGGCGGACCTCTCGATCCTGTTCACCAGTGACGCCCAGCTCGCGGCCTCGACCAAATACACGGTCCTCAAGGACGACAAGGGCTTGATCCCCCCCGGTAACGCGATCTTCATCGCCTCGAAGAAGGTCGCCGACCGGGCGGGCCCGGACCTGGGCGCGACCATCGAGAAGGTTCAAGGCAACCTGACGCTCCCGGTCATCCAGGAGCTGAATTCCCGGGTCGATATCGGCAAGCAGGACCCGAAGGCGGTCGCCCATCAATACCTGACGTCGTTGGGCTACATCCGGTGATGCCAGGCCCCCAGACCCCCGAAGCCAAAGCCGCCGCGAGCGAGGCAGTACGGGCCGCGCACAGCCCCAACGTCGCTGCCCGGATGGGTCGCTGGAGCGCGCAGCATCGCAAGACCGCGATCTGGGGGTGGCTTGCGTTCGTGATCGTCGCCTTCATGATCGGAAGCGGAGTCGGGACCAAGACGCTTGACAACGCTCATCTCGGAGTCGGCGAGTCGGGACGCGCAGACCGCACAGTCGACGCCGCGTATCCCAAGAGCGCCGACGAGCTGGTGCTGGTGCAGAGCGCAACGGAGACTGCGAACAGCCTCCGCTTCCGCGCCGCGGTCGGCGACGCTCAGTTCCGCCTGTCCCAGCTGCCGTACGTCTATGCGATCGAGAGCCCATACACGCCCGCCAACCGGTCCCAGATCGCTGCCGACGGCCACTCCGCCCTGACCCGCTTCAAGATCGCCGGCAACCAGAGCACGGCCAAGGAGCGCGCCAATGCCACCCTTCGGGCCATCGACGCCGCGCAGCCTGCTCATCCGCAGCTGACGATCGGTGAATTCGGCGACGCGAGCTCCGACAACCAGGTGAGCGCTTCGATCAGCAACGACTTCAAGACCGCGCTGGTCACTTCGCTGCCGGTCACCCTTTTCATCCTTCTGATCGCCTTCGGGGCCCTGGTGGCTGCCGCCGTGCCCTTGTTGCTGGGTCTCACGGCGGTGCTCGGGACGATCGGCCTGGTCGGCATGATCAGCCACATCAACGGAGTGGACGAGTCGATCAACGAAGTGATCCTGCTGATCGGTCTCGCGGTCGGCGTTGACTATTCCATGTTCTACCTGCGCCGCGAACGCGAGGAGCGGGAATCCGGGCGCAGCGAAGAGGCCTCGCTGGCGGCCGCAGCTGCCACCTCCGGTCGTGCGGTGATGGTCTCCGGATTCACGGTCATGATCGCGATGGCCGGCATGTACCTCGCCGGAGCGCCCACCTTCGCATCGTTCGCCACCGGCACGATCCTCGTCGTTGCGGTGGCCGTCGTCGGGTCGCTCACCGTCCTTCCAGCCATCCTTGCCTGGCTTGGAGACCGTGTGGAGAAGGGACGCATCCCCTACCTCTCCAGGAGGACGTGGAACGTCGGCGAGAGCGGGGCGGTGTCACGCATCCTCAACCCGGCCCTGCGCCATCCTGTCGTCGCCGTCGTGACCAGCGCAGCGTTGCTCGTCTTCCTGGCGATTCCAGCGTTCAGCCTCCACACGGCGACGCCGGGTGTCGAGACGCTTCCGCAGGACCTCGGGGTGATCAAGACGTACAACCGCATCCAGGCGGCCTTCCCCGGCGGGCCGATTCCGGCGCAGGTCGTCGTGCATGCCGACAACGTGAAGTCGCTGCCGGTGATCGGCGCGATCAACGATCTCAGCGCTCGGGCCGCCGCCAGCCCGGACTTCAAGCAGCCGATCACGACAACCGTGAGCCCCGGTCACACGGTCGAGCAGGTCGACATCCCGGTTGCCGGAGACGGCACCGACGCCCGATCGACGGCGGCTCTCGCACACCTACGAGACAAACTGATCCCGGCCACCATCGGACGGGTCCCGGGCGCGACGGCCGACGTGACCGGCTACACCGCCAGCTCGACAGACTTCAACGACACGATGAAGTCCCACGCCCCGCTGGTCTTCGTCTTCGTTCTCTCCGCGGCCTTCGTCCTGCTGTTGTTCACGTTCCGCTCCGTCGTGATTCCACTCACGGCAATCATCCTCAACCTGCTCTCGGTCGGAGCGGCCTACGGGGTGATGGTCTGGATCTTCCAGAAGGGTCACCTGGAGTCCTTACTCGGCTTCAAATCAAACGGCGCCATCGTTTCCTGGATGCCGCTGTTCATGTTCGTCGTCCTGTTCGGCCTGTCGATGGACTACCACGTGTTCATCCTCACGCGAATCCGCGAGGCCTTCGACCGCGGCAGGCCAACCGAGGACGCGGTCTCGCACGGGATCAAGACGACGGCCGGTGTCGTCACCAGCGCCGCAGCGGTCATGATCTCGGTGTTCGCGATCTTCGCCACCCTATCCCTGCTCATCTTCAAGGAGCTGGGCATCGGCCTGGCCGTCGCGGTGCTCATCGACGCCACCATCATCCGCGGCGTGTTGCTACCAGCGACCATGAAGCTGCTCGGCGACTGGAACTGGTATCTACCGAAATGGCTCGAGTGGATGCCGAGGATCGGGCCCGGGACCGGCTCATATGCGCACCCCCCCGAGGGACTCGGTGCATCAGCCCCCGCGACCAAGCATCCCCCTATTCGGACGTAGAGCCGATCTCGATCCCCGCGTGGCCAAGGTGACGAGCATCCCGCCCGCCTTCCTCGCCGCGTCGGACAATGCGATCGCCTCCCCGGCGCGCCTTGGCAGCTCCTGATCTCATGCCAACCTCGACACAGCGACAGCGACGCGGGCTCGAAGCGCGCCCCACAGCGGCGTGTCGTCGTGGCCGTGGGCTTCGGAAGCGCTCCACCGCGGAACTGAGCCAAGCGGCGAGCCGCTCCCTGACCTGACGAAGCTAGACGGACCCGCGACACTCGACGCGCTAGCACTTGCGGCGTGCACGCCGGAGCAGGCGCGCGCGATCAGCTTCGCGGCGCTGTCGCTTTGCCACCCGCACAAGGTGCGAGCCTGCGGCGCGTCGGGCTCGGTGCTCGTCCGCAGCAGGCGCGAGATGGAACGCCGTCGAGAGCGCCGCAAGCAGGCGAAAGCGACAGCATTTCCTGCTTCCCCGACGAGCCCCGCTTCAGTGTCGTGATTGTGGGTCGCTCACGGCGACTCTGGCGCTGCGCCTCACCCGTACCAGGGCTTCTCGTCGGGCTCGACCTGGAGGCCGTCCATCAGCTTGTTGTAGCCGCTCATGAGATCGACCACGGCCATCAGCTCGACGATCGCCTCGTCGTCCACCCCGTACTTCCGCAACGCGGAAGTGTGGACCTGCAGTCAGTAGTGGCAGGCGTTCACCGCCGAGACGGCGACCGCGATGATCTCCTTGGTCAGGGGGTCGAGCCGCCTGGACTCGCTCATGACCGCCTGGTCCTTGCGCCAGTTGGCCTCGAGGTACTCAGGGTTCGACGCCATCGCCTTGTAGAGGTTCGGGACGAAGTCGGTCCCGAGCTTCGCCTTGATCTCGTCGTAGAGCGCTTTGACCTTGCCGGTCGCCTCGTCCTCGGGAATGAGCTTCACCGATGCCATCTCAGATGTTCCTTTCGCTCCAGCCGCGCACGCGTCGGGCACAGATGCGGCGTTGAGGCTCTGTTACGCCGTCGCGACCGGCTCGCTGCGCTCTTCGTGCTGCGCGGCCATCTGCCCGCAGTGCTCGCGCATCTTCTGACGCCCCGCCTCGGGGCCTGTGGCCTCGTGACCTGTCGTCTCGCTGCGGCCTGCGAACTGCTCCATCATCTGCTCGCAGTGCTCGCGCATCTTCTGAACGATGCGGCGCTTGACCACTGGCCGCAGCGCCAGCGCGGCGCCGACGGCCAGCAATCCGATGATCAGCTTCTTCTTCACTGTTTCGTTTCTTCTGCTCCAGTCGCGGTCGGCGCCTCGTCCTTGTGCGCACCGTTCGACTCGGCGGTCCTATTGACGAGCACCTCCCGGCGGGCTCGGTAGTCCTCTGCGGAGATCTCACCCTCGGCGAAGCGACGCTCGAGGATGTCCACGGGGCTCTCCCTGCTGGCGAGCCTTTCCCAGGGCGCCGACCAGCCGCGCGCGGAGCCTCTGATCAACCAGGCGATACCGAGCCAGATCGCTCCCCAGAACAGCACCATCGCGACGACCATGACGATCCACCAGCCCGTGCCGATGTCGCCGTGCATGCCCCACGTGTCAGCCAGGGGAATTACTTGTGCGACGTTCATGATTCCACCTCCGCTCGGGGTGGTTTCCTTCAGGCGTGCGACGGCGCAGCTTCGTCCTTCAACATGCTGCGAAACCGCTCGCGTAGCTCAGGCGTGTCCTGCATGCGGTGGACCGAGGCGGCGTGCTCGGCAACGGCTTGGAGGACGTCGTCCTCTTCGCCGGAGAGATAGAGCGTGCAGCCGGTGTCGTCGGGGTGCTCGCGGCAGTCGAGGTACTTGCGCGTCATGTCGGTCTCCTTCAGTCGTTGGGTGTTCTGTGGTGAGCTCTTGGCCGTCGCGCCGCCGGCGACGCCGGCCAGCTCCTCGAGCGTGTGCGCCGCCTTGTCGGCTGTCATCCCGCTTGCGCGCTTCTGGACGTAGCCGGCCATCCGGGTCGCCGCGGCGATTTCTGCGGGGCTCAGTCCGAGCTCGAGGGCGGCAGCGATGTGGCGATCGAGCAACGGATGTGAGTTCGCGCCCACGCTCGCGCCCATGGCGACCAGCACGTGTGGCCGCGAGGTCTCGGCGACTGGCGCCGGTTCGCAGCGAACGCTGTCGCCCCCGAGGAGCTCGTCGACCCTCGGCGCGAGCAGCTCGATCGCCTCATCGCGGATGGCTCGCGCGGTTGCGACCGCGTCGGCCAGGTCTGCTTCGGTGAGCCCGCTCTCGCGGCCCGCCGGGATGTGGTGCTCGATGCAGGGCCGGCAGTTGCACCCGATGCTCGCGCCGATCGCGGCGAGCTCCTTGTCTCGTTGCTCGAGCTGCATCACGCAACCTCGCTGGACACGACAGCGCCTAGCCCCGTGCACTAGGCGTGGCCGCCGCGTAGGCGATGGCCGACGCGGTGCAGTCGCGGGTCGGTCGAGATCCCGACGGCGGTGTAGGTCGGGCAGAACCCCGCGAGCGCCGTCACCAGCATGATCCCGGCGACGACGAAGGCGATGACGCCGCCGAGTGTCCCGACGCCGACAATGACCGCCCCCGCGATGGCGACTGGCGCGACCACGAAAGCCCGAAGACCGCGGTCGACTGTGCCCATGTTCGGGGTCATGACGACCCCCCTTCCATCCGGGGCTAGTTACGTTAGTTGCAAGCTGCCACCGGGCCTGCACCCCGGCATCGGGGCACGGCACGGGTCGGGCTCGGTAGTTACCACGCCTTCGCGCGAAGGGCGGGACCATGCGCAGCCGCGCTGTCGCTTCGAGGCTAAGGAGCGGCGCAGGCTGATCGGGGCAGCGCGCCTGCTCACCGGCGAAAGCGAGAGTGCCCCTTTCGACGATTGGGGCACATTGCGGCCGTGCTTCATGACGGCGTACGGGGATACGCGGCAGTGTCGCCGGTCGAGCCGCTGTCGTCGTCCGCACGATTCGCCGCGCTTGTCGGCTCGCCGGAGGTGACGCCGAGGGCCCTGCGGCATCACCTGGCTGGCGCCCTCGTGCGCGCGTGGCGATCTTCGCTCCCGGTGGGGTCGTCGAGCAGAGCGTCGTTCGGTGCCCCCGCCGGTGCGCGTACCCAGCGCGCGCGGATCGAGGCTCCTCGCGGGATACGCTCCGGCGATGGTCCACATGCGGATCGTCGCTCCCCGAGAGGTCTCTGAGCTGGCGCTCGGGATGCTGCGCGAGAGCGAGTCGGTCTGTAACGTGATCTGGCTTCCCGGCGCCGCGCAGGAGCCCGCGGGGGACGTGATCCTCGCGGACGTCGCGCGCGAGGACGCCAGCGTCACGTTGTCGGACCTCGGGCGTGGCGGGGATGCTGTCGCTGAGCACGGCGAAGTCGGGCGCGCTCATCGGGGTGTTGATCTCGGTCACGACGATCCCGGCGGCAGCCAACATCGGCGTCGCCGCCGCCTACGGGGACTGGCACGCGTGGCGCGGCTCGATCGCGCAGCTCGCGATCAACCTCGCGTCGATCATGGCAGCCGGCATGGCGACGCTCTACGTTCAGCGCCTGCTGTATCGGAGGCGGCGCGTGCGCCACTTGCGTGACCCCAGTCGCGCGGCGGCGGGGCTGGACATCGGGCGCTCGCGCCGGTCCAAGCGCACGAGCGTGTGACTCGGTTGTCGGGTCCGTGGGGCGCTGAATAGCAGCGGCTCGGACGTCGTCACGGCGGCTGCCGAGTCGTCGGCCAGCGGGCGAGCGGGTCGATATGGGCGTCCTGCCGGAGGCGCCATGGTCGTCCTCAACCAGCAGCCGGCGCCCCGTCGAGCCCGACGCGACGACCCGATCGCCTTGCCGACTACATGGGTTATTGCCCGTATCGCCGCGAGGGCCACATGAGGTGCGGCACGCGCGACGGCTATCGGTCGGGCGCGATCGGCTGGACTTCGAGCGCCTCGAGGACGCCGGTGACTGTGCGCCGGCGCATGGACGTCGCCGACTTCCGGCGCCTCGGCTACCTGCAGGACGTCAACCGGCTGCTGCTGGATCGTCGGTCTGGCGCTCGGATCGCGACGCTGCCGGTACACCTCACGTCGTGAGCCACGCCTCCCGCAGGCGCGCCAATCCAGTCGCGATCTCCGCAGGCGAGTGCGCCGTGAACGACAGCCGCAGCGTGGCGCGGTCGGGCTCGCCGGCGTGGAACGGGTAGCCGGGGACGAAGGCGACGGCGCGCGCGAGCGCCCGGTGCAGCAACTGCTCGGCGTCCCAGCCGTCCGGCAGGCGTGCCCACACGAACATTCCTCCGTCGGGGCGGTTGTGCACCGAGCCCGGCGGGAGCGCCTCGGCCAGCCCGTCCACGAGGGCGTCGCGTCGCTCGCCGTACAGCCGCCGCAGCGTGGTCAGGTGGGCGTCGAGATCGACGCCCGCCAGCCAGCGGGCGGCAGCGGCCTGGTCGATCGTGGAGGAGTGCAGGTCGGCCGCCTGCTTGGCGATCGTCAGCGGGCCGCGCAGCGCGCGCGGCGCACGCACCCAACCGATCCGTAGGCCGGGCGCCGCGACCTTCGACAGGGTCGACAGCGCGATGACGCGATCCACGGCGCCGGGCAGCGCTGCCAGCGGCGCGACCGGCGCGCCGCGATAGCGCAGCTCGCTGTAGGGGTCGTCCTCCACGATCCAGAGCCCGGCGCGCTCCGCGGCGTCGACGAGCGCCTCGCGCCGCGCCGGTGGCAGCGTCCGGCCGGTGGGGTTCTGGAAGGTCGGCACCGTGAACAGCAGCCGCGCGCGGTGGCGCATGGCCAGCGCGAGGACCGCGTCCGGGTCCAGGCCCTCGTCATCGCAGGGGACCGGGATCACGTCGGCGCCCGCGAGCTGGAAGGCCTGGATGGCGGCGAAGTACGAAGGCTCCTCGACGAGCACGGGCGCGCCGGGATCGAGCGCCACCGCCGCGACGAGCGTGAGCGCCTGCTGCGACCCGCTGGTGATGAGCAGATCGTCGGCCTCGGTGGCGAGCCCGCGCGCTGTCAGCCGTGCCGCGACGGCCTCGCGCAGCGCGGGGTCGCCTTCGGTGGTCGAGTACTGCAGCGAGCGGGGCCCGGCCGCCAGCGCCGCGGCGAAGGCGGCCGAGAGCCCCTCGAGGTCGAACAGCTCGGGCGCGGGCAGGCCACCGGCGAACGAGATGACGCCCGGCAACGCGGTGAGCGCGAGGAGTTCGCGCACGGGCGAGGAGCGAACGCCGCGCAGGCGGTCGGCGACGTGGAGGTTGTCGGCGGAGAGGAGATCGGTCACGCGAAACCGAGGACGCGAGCGGCGCCGGAACCTTCCCGCAGCGATCGCCCGCTCAGACGCTGAACTCGTCACGCAGCGCCTCGGCGACCGCGCCGCCCGGTCGCTCGCGGCGCTCGCCGTCGAGGGACACGTCGACGCGCTCGTCCCAGAAGGCGCCCAGCGCGGCGATCGCGACGACGTCGGGGAGGGGCTGCTCGTAGCTCCAGCCCAGTCCTTGCGGTGGGGGCCGCCGGCGTCGAGGGACCAATACGAGGTCGTCGTCGACGAGGACGGCCACGAGCGCCTGGGCGGCGTGTGGGACGACCGTGAGGACCCGGAGGTACTTCGCCGGGGCCGACGCGCCCCATCTGGACAAGGCCGCAGCGCGTCGCTGAGGAGTTCCTTGGAACGCAAGGACGCCCGCAGTCGATGTTCTCGGCGCTGGGCGTGCCGGGCGGAGTCCGCGAGCCGCGGGCCCAGCGCGCGCATGTGTGCAGCAATCAGCCCATGGCCACTGCGACCGGTGCGCTCGTCAGCTCGAACTCGGCCGGGTCGAACCGCGCGAGCCGCCGCTTGTACTCGTTGGCGAACGCGGGCCAGATCGTGAAGTTCCGCCCGTCGGGGCCCACGTACCACGAGTGACAGCCGCCGCTGTTCCAGACGGTCGGGGCCAGCCGCCGCTGGATCTCGTCGTCGAAGCGCTCCATGACCTCGCGGCGCACGTCGACCGCCGTCGCGCCCCGCGCGTCCATCGCGCGCAGCGCGTCGATCGCGAACCTGATCTGCGCCTCGATCGGCTGCAGCGCGGAGTTGTTGCCGCTCGCGGTGTTCGGGCCCAGCAGGACGAAGTGGTTGGGGAACCCGGGGATCACGGTCCCGAGGTAGGCGCGGACGCCGTCCTCGTCCCAGACCTCGCGGATGCTCCGCCCGCCGCGGCCGACGACGTGGCGGAAGTGCGGCGGGTTCATCACGTCGAACCCGGTGGCGAACACGATCGTGTCCAACTCGATCCTGCGGCCGTCCCTCGTGACGATGCCGTCCGGCACGACCTCCCGGATCCCCTCGGTCACGAGCTCGACGTTGGGCTTCATGAACGTCTCGAGGAAGTCGCTGCTGATGATGATCCGCTTGCAGCCGATCCGGTACTCGGGGGTCAGCTTCGCACGGATCTCCGCGTCCGGAACCTGCCGCTTCAGATAGCCGAGCGCGAGGCGCTCAAGCCCGGCCAGCAGCCGCGGGCGCCGGACGAGACCGAGGATGAGGAGCTCGTTGTTGTAGTAGATCGCGGACCGGAGCGCGCGCTGCAGCACCGGGAACCGGCGCAGCAGCAGCTTCTGGAAGTCGCTGTGCGGATGGTCCAGGCGGGGGAGCACCCACCCCGGGCTGCGCTGGAAGACCGTCAGCCGCCCGGCGTACTTCTGAACCTCCGGGACGATCTGCGACGCCGTCGACCCTGTCCCGATCACGCCCACGCGCTCGCCGCTCAGGTCGTGCCCGTGGTCCCACCGCGCAGAGTGGAACATCGTCCCGGCGAAGCTGTCCAGACCGGGCACGGCGGGCAGCTTCGGCTCGGTGAGTCCGCCGGCGGCGGACACCAGCACCTGCGCCGAGAAGGCCCCGCGATCGGTCTCCACGCGCCAGCGGCTCGCGTGCTCGTCCCACCTCGCCCCGGTCACCTCCGTGCCGTACCTGATCAGGGGCTCGATCCCGCGGTCGCGGGCAACGTGCCGGAGGTAGCCAAGGATCTCGGCCTGCGGAGCGAAGAAGCGGCTCCAGTCCGGGTTCAGCGCGAACGAGAACGAGTACAGGTGCGCCGCGACGTCGCACGCACAGCCCGGGTATGTGTTCGCCCACCACGTCCCGCCGAGCCCGTCGTCACGCTCGAGGATCACCAGATCCTCGTATCCGGCCTCGCACAGCCTGATCGCGGTGCCGATGTCGCCGAATCCCGCGCCGACGATCGCGACCCGAACGTCCCGGAGCCCGCTCTCGGCACGCGGCTCGAGCACCACGCTCGCGATCGTAATCCACTCGGCGCCGGCCGGCGTGTCTCTCGTGCCACGCATCTCTCCGTCCACGGCGCTGCGAGAAGTCACGCGTCTCAGACCGACAACGAACGCGACCTCTCCCCCATCATCGAGTCGATCCGGGCGCTCATGCCCGCGGCAAGTACCACGGCCGTCGACGGCGAGCCACGAAGTGCTCGGGCTCCACATCGGCGCCGGGCGCAGCGGGTCGAATCCGACGCGAGCGATCGTCCTCAGCCGGCGCGCAGCACGCCCTCGTCAGCGCGACGACCCGATCGCCTTGCCGTCTACATGGGTTATTGCCCGCATCGCCGCGAGGGCCACGTGAGCTGCGGCACGCGCGACGGCCGCGCACGGTCGAGGAGGAGAAGGCTCGACCGACACGCCTGCTCGTCGTCGCGACCAGGCGTCTGACGGGCGCTGGGCCAGACGTTCGCGTGTCGTCCACTGCGGGAGCCGGAGGGTGGGCGGTGCGGACGCTTATTCCCGCGCGGAGGCGAGAGTCACGGTGTCTCGCTTGACGTCCCCGACGGACACACCAACGACCCGGTCGTACGGGACACCCCTTGCGCGCGCGGGCGATGTGGACGCTTTGCGCCGGGCGAGTTGCTCACGTGTGGGTGGGGAATCCGCGCCGCCTACGGCCGGGCGGTCACTGCCGCAGGAGTGCACTTCGTTCTCATCTCGCGAAGTTCAACGCCGCGACTGCCGCTCCGAGTCGCGAAGGTAGCCGTCACGGGCCCGTGGTGCGAGGCTAGAACGCTGCGATGGCCGCGAACCCCGGGCACCAGTCGGGTACGGACACGCCTCCCCCGCTGGTCGAGGCCAAGCTCGCGGTGCCGAGCGTCGGGCACCGCGTGGTCGACCGGCCGCGAGTCCGCCGGGCGCTCGACACCGGCCGCGACGCGTCGGTGACGCTTGTCGCAGCTCCTGCCGGCTACGGCAAGACGACCGCGGTGCGCGACTGGTGCGCGAGCCTTGACGTGGCGCTGGCCTGGGTCGTGCTGGACGCGGGCGACGACGATTCGGTTCTGCTGTGGCGGTACGTCGCGACGGCGGTCGACCGGGTACGGCCGGGGCTCGGGCGTGGTGCGTTGCGACGGCTCGGGGTGGCGGGCAGCCCCGTCGACGTCGCTGTCGACGAACTCCTCAACGGCGCCGCCGCGCTTGGCCGGGAGCTGGTCATCGTGCTCGACGACCTGCAGGCGGTGACGAGCCAGGAGTGCCTGGCGTCGATCGACTACGCCCTCGCGCACCTTCCTGCGAACACGCACGTCGTCCTCGTCACACGTGTCGATCCGGCGCTCAAGCTCGCGCGTCTGCGCGCCGGCGGTGCACTCGCCGAGGTTCGTCAAGCCGATCTCGCGTTCACCTCCGGCGAGGCGCACCGACTGCTCGTGGTTCTCGGTGATCTCGACCTCGGCGCGGAGGAGATCGCGGTGCTCGTCGAGCGCACCGAGGGCTGGCCCGCGGCGCTCGTGCTCGCGTGGTTGTGGCTGCGGACCGTCGATGATCCGGCCCGGGCCGTGCGGGCGTTCGGAGGAGACCAGCGCTTCGTGGCCGACTACCTCAGCAGCGAGGTTCTCGCCGCGCTCGACGGAGACGCGCTCGCGTTTCTGCACGGCGTCGCGGTCCTTGGCGCGTTCACCGCGGAGCTGTGCGACAGCGCGCTGGAGCGTACCGATTCGGCGGTCCGTCTCGGCGACCTCGAGCGCACGAACCTCTTGGTCTCGAGGCTGGAGCGCGGAGGCTGGTTTCGCATCCACCCGCTGTTCGCCGAATACGCGGGCGCCCAGCTCGCCGCGCTCGAGCCGAGCGCGCCGGAGCGGATTCATCGACGAGCCGCCGAGTGGCTCAGATCGCGAGGGTCGCCGGTCAACGCGGTCGAGCACGCAGCCGCGGCCGGCGACCACGAGCTCGTCGCGGAGCTGCTGGTCGACTATCACCTGGCGCTGATCAGGGGCGGCGCCCACCGGACGCTGCTGCGATGGGTCCGGACCTTGCCGGACGACCGGATCGCCGAGCATCCCGAGCTTGCGGTGGCGGCCGCGACAGCCACGGTCCTTCTCGGCGGCAGCACGATCGAGCAGCGCCGTTTGCTGGCGCTCGCCGACGCGGGCCGTGGAGGGCGACCGGAACGAGCCGCCTACGTCGAGACGGCCGCGAGGCTGGTGCGCGCGGTCACGATCGACGGCGGCGTCGGGCAGGCGGTGATCGACGGCCGCCGTGCGGTCACGCTCGCGGAGGCCGACGCGAGCGAGATCCTCACGGCGGCTCTGACCGCGTACGCCCGCGCCCTCTTCTTCGCCGGCGAGCTCGATGAGGCGTGGGCGGTGGCGCTACGGACCCTTGCGTATCCGGCGATCGAGCGGCACGTTCCGAGCCTGGTCGTCGCACGGTCGACGCTCGCGCTTGTCGCCGTCGAGCGCGGACGGCTCGCCTCCGCACGAGGCCACGCCGAGAAGGCGAAGGCCGCGGTGGGCCGGATCGGCACGAGCCGCAGCTGGCTCGGGGCCAACGCGTCGGCCGCACTGGGCTCGGTGCTGGCCGCCGAGGGAAGCCTCGTCGAGGCAGAGCACGAACTCGCCGTCGCGGAACGCTTCTTCCGCGACGAGGTGGCGACGCTGCACCACACGTGGCTGCTTGTCCTCCTCACCCGCGTCCGTGTGCGCCGCGGCCGTCTCGGAGAAGCCGAGGAGACGCTGCGCTCCGCGCGCCAGGCGCTCGAGGAGCTCAGCGACAGCGGGGCCGCTCCCGCGCTCGCCGACGAGGTGGAACGAGAGCTCGAGACCGCGAGGCGCCGAGCGTCCAGCGGGGAAGTGCTCGAGCCCCCGAGCGAGGCCGAGCTCGCCGTGCTGCAACTGATGGCCACCGACCTGTCCGCCCGTGAGATCGGGGAGCGCCTGTTCCTGTCCCCGAACACGATCCGTTCGCACAGGCGCGCGCTCTACAACAAGCTCGGGGTGCATTCCCGAGCGGACGCGATCGCGCGCGCCACTTCGCTGGGCCTGTTGGGGCAAACCGAATCACCCGGGTGATCGAGGCGCGATTTCTCGCGTTGGCCGGTCGACGGTGGCACGGTCAAAGCATGCCTGATCGGACGTATCGCTTGATTGTGGAAGGAGAGCTGAGCGACGAGCTCGGGCTCACGTTCCCCGGCATGGTGCTCACACGCGTGGCGGGCAGCACCGCGCTGACGGGCACCGTGCGAGATCAGGCTGAGCTGCAGGGGCACCTCCGGCGCGCCTCGGACCTCGGGCTCACGCTGCTCGAGGCGACAGCGATCGACGATGGCTCCGATCACCGGCTCACACCTGCGCGGACAGACGATTCACCGTCGGCCCGCGGACCCGACTCAAGCAGAGGAGACCGACTCATGACCACCGCCACCGAACAACCCCGCGTCGCGACCACGGTGCCGCTGAACTGGAAGGAGGTGTGGTTCACCAACTGCCCGATGGTGTCGGCGAACAACGTCGACCAGGAGCTGGGCTGGTGCCGCGAGGAGTTCAAGAAGATCGGCGTCGAGTACGCCTACTTCCGCCACGCGCCCGAGAACAACTGGTACCCGCACTACATCCACAACCTCGACAACCTGATCCGCTTCGGCGGCCTGTACCCGCCGATCCACGTCCACGCCGACCTCCGCCGGACGCGGCTGCTGGGGGCGACATGGGTCTATGAGGGCGGCTGCATGGTGGTGCGCGCCCGCGACGAGATCTTCCGGATGCAGGACCTCAAGGGCAAGAAGATCGGCATCTCCAAGAGCCTGAACACCATCAAGAACGACTGGTGGCGCATCCAGGAGCACATGGGCATCGAGAACATGCTCCAGCTCAACGACATGACTATCGACGACGTCGAGCTGGTCGACTTCCCGTATCCGGATGACTGGTACGACAAGCCCGAGATGCTCGTCCCGCCGATGAACAACCCGTCCGAGCTGTGGATGCGCCGCGACCACAAGCACGACCTCGCGTTCCGCCCGCTGGAGACGGCGCTGCTGGCCGGCAAGGTCGACGCGATCTACACCCAGAGCAAGGTCTTCCAGCACCTGCAGGAGGCCACCGGCCAGCTCAAGATGATCGAGGACCTGACCCGGTACCCGGACTGGACGATCCAGGTCGCCAACACCCCGGCCGTCATCACCTGCACCGACGTCATGGCCGATGAGCACCCCGAGCTCGTGATCGCGTACATGAAGGCGATGATCAAGGTCGGGCGCTGGGCCAACGAGCACAAGCGCGCCGCGGGCGCGATCCTCAACCGCCAGACGTTCTACCTGGACGCCGAGGACACCTACCAGGGCATCAAGGACGTCGACATGGTCCCGAGCCTCAGCGCGCAGAACATGCAGTGCATCGAGATCGGCAAGGACTTCATGTTCAGCCACGGCTACATCGAGAACGACTTCGACGTCGACGAGTGGGCGGCCCCGGAGTTCCTCGAGCAGGCCGCGACCGAAGTGCTCAAGGAGGAGTGGCAGCGACGCAGCTGGAGCAAGCTCCCCGAGGGCGGCGGGCTCGAAGTCGAAGGCACCCGGCTCGGCTAGCCGCAAGCCCGCCCGGCAACCACAGCGCTGGTCCACCGCTCCGGTGGACCAGCACGCACCTAAAGGAGGAGCCATGCCGCAGACAGCTGCTGAGATGGTTCACGACGCGATGGCCGAGATCGAAGGCGTGTCGCCGAAGGACGCCTTCGACGAGATGACCGCCGATCACGTGGTGTTCCTGGACGTCCGCGAGCCCGTGGAGTGGGAGCAGCACATCGCCGGCGCCGTACAGGTCCCCAGAGGCCTGCTGGAGTTCGCCGCCGATCCCGCCAGCCCCCGCCACAATCCCGACCTCGACCCGGCCCGGCGCGTGATCGTCTACTGCCGGTCGGGAACGCGTGCCGCGCTAGCGACGCTCACCCTCAAGACGCTCGGGTTCGAGCACGTGGCCAACCTCGACGGCGGATTCACCGCCTGGAACGAAGCCGGCCTGCCGACGGCCGAGCACCACTCGGATCTGTAGGGCGAGGAGATGAGGACGTGCTGCGGCCGATGAGAGAGGAACAAACGATGGAAGGCACCATGGGGCGTTGAGATGGAGTGGTCGCTCGCTCTTGTGGCGCTCGCGCTGCTCGGCGTAGCCGCGGTCTCGCGGCGGCTGTCGGGGACGCCGATCACGGCGGCGATCGTGTTCGTCGCCTTCGGCCTGCTGGTCGGGCCGAAGGTGCTCGACGGGATCGACGTCTCGAGCTCGAGCGGAACCGTGCGCGTGCTGGCTGAGGCGACGCTGGCGTTGGTGTTGTTCTCGGATGCGTCGCGCATCGATCTCGGTGCGCTGCGCCGTACGGTCGACGTGCCGGTGCGGCTTCTGGGCATCGGGCTGCCGCTGACCATCGCCTTGGGCACCGTGGCCGCGGCGGCGGTTCTCGGCGAGCTGAGCATCGAGGAGGCCCTGATCCTGGGCGTTGTGCTCGCGCCGACCGACGCGGCACTGGGGCAGGCGGTCGTCACCGAGCCGCGGGTGCCGCAGCGCATCCGCCAGGGGCTCAACGTCGAGAGCGGCCTCAACGACGGGATCTGCGTGCCGTTGCTGTTCGCGGCCGTCGCGATCGCCGACGTCGAGTCGGAGATCTCCGGCGGGCGCAGCCCCGCCACACTGCTGGTCGAGGAGATCGGCTACGGCGTCCTGGGCGGGGTGGTCGCCGGGCTGCTGATCGCCCTGATCGTCACCCAAGCCGGCCGGCGGAACCTGATCGCGCCCGCGTGGCGGCAGGTCATTCCCGTCGCCGGCGCCGCGCTCGCCTACGGGATCGCCAGCGCGCTGGACGGGTCGGGCTTCATCGCGGCGTTCGTGGCGGGCATGGTGTTCCGCCTCGCGCTCGGTCGCGACCCCGAGCAGCTCAACCAGCTCACCGAGGAGGTCGGCTCCCTGCTCAACGGCGTCACGTTCGTGCTCTTCGGCGCGATCCTGCTCGGGCCAGCGCTGACCGAGTTGACCTGGCAACTGGGGCTCTACGCGCTCCTCAGCCTCACCGTCGTGCGGATGGTCCCGGTCGTGATCGCGATGTGGGGCTCGCGCGCCCGCGGGCCCACCCTCGGCTTCCTCGGCTGGTTCGGCCCTCGCGGGCTGGCGTCGATCGTCTTCGCCGTCATCGTCATCGAGGAGTCCCAACTCCCGCACGAGCACCTGCTCGTGCTCGCGATCTACCTCACCGTCGGACTCTCCGTCCTCGCCCACGGCCTCACCGCCGCGCCGCTCGCCGAACGCTACGCCCGCTGGTACGAGCAGCACCCACGGGAGAAGCAGCCGCCGATGGAGAGCGCCCCGGCCGAGGTCACGCGACCGCGCGGACCAATCGACCCGTCGCACGTGGACGTGCACGAGCTCACGCTCGAGTCCGCGCCGGCCGATCGCCGTGCGACCGTCGCCTCACACTCGGAGGAGGACTGAACCACGATGGCCGACGGAATCAGCGAGATCCTCACGTTCGCGGTCGGGGTGGCGATCAGCCCCGTGCCGATCATCGCCGTCACGCTGATGCTGTTCTCGCAGCGCGCGCGGATCAACGGACCGGCCTTCCTGGTCGGCTGGGTCGTCGCGCTCGCCGTCGTCAGCGGCATCGCCTACACCCTCGCCGACCAAGGCGACGCCGCCACCGACAGCACCACGGGCGACACGCTCGCGTGGGGCAAGATCGTCTTCGGCGCGCTCTTCCTACTGCTGGCCGCGCGCAACTGGCAACACCGCCCGGCTCCCGGCGCCCAGCCCGAGATGCCGAAATGGATGGCCGGCATCGACGCCCTCAAGCCCGCCAAGGCGCTCGGCCTCGCCCTCCTGCTGGCCGGCGTCAATCCGAAGAACCTCATGCTCGCAGCCGCGGCCGGCGCCGGCCTCGCCCAACTCGGATTGTCGACCGGCGACGCCGTCGGCTCGCTGATCGTCTTCGTGATCGTCGGCAGCTCACGATCGCCGGGCCGGTCGTCTATTACCTGCTCGGCGGACCCGGCGCCAAGGCACGACTGGACGAGATGAAGAACTGGCTCGCGCTGCACAACGACGCCGTCATGGCCGTGCTGTTCCTCGTCTTCGGCGTCAACCTCATCGCCAAGGGTCTGCCACCGCTGACGTAGCCCCGAACGCCTCGCTTCGACAGATCACACCCCGCGCGTCAGAGCGCGGTCATCGCACCCGACGTGGGTGCCAGCGTCTCATGCTTCCATCGTGAGACGGCCGGAACGGACGAGCTGCGAGCGTCCGCCGGCGCGCGTTCGGAGCCCGTTCCGCTCCTGCATCCGTGACGAGGCAGTCGTGACACGCTGACTGCCCCTACCGATGCACCCGATCGGCGGATAGCCATCTGACCCGGGCACCGCGCGCCGCCCCCTTCTCGAAACCAGCAGCGACCCTGTCGCTACCGCTCGCCAGCACCACGCGCGGGCGCCATTCTCAGACCGACAACGAACACGACCCCTCCCCCACCATCGAGTCGATCCGGGCGCTCACGCCCGCGGCAACCACAACGGCCGCCGACGGCCAGCCACGACGTGCTCGGGCTCGATATCGGCGCCGGGCGCAGCTGGGTCGAGTCCGACGTCGGCGATCGTCCTCAACCAGCGCGCGGAACGCCGTCGCCAGCGCGACGACCTGATCGCCTTGCCGTCTACATGGGTTGTTGCGCGTATCGCGGGAAGGGCCGAGTGAGACCCGGCAAGTCCGCCCGCACCGGCAACGAGCTCGGCGTCGAGCGCCAGCCGGCGCGTGCTGCGGTCGTCGAAGGCGGAAGCCAGGCGTCTCGCGTGCTCGGGGTTAGGCCGACGCTCCTATTCGTCCAACCCGGCACTCCGGCCGGTGCCGCTCGCGGCTCCCGGTATTGCCTCGAAGGAGAAGCGACGCGCGCTACTCTCAACCACTTTCTTGGCGTCGCGGCCATCCACGCAGCCGTGCGCAGAGCCTCTGCACGCGCGGACGATCGCGCTCGAGGCCGCGGCGGCGGCGAACCGCCGGCTGGCCGCCGGCGGTGTCATCATTCTCGTCCGCCCCACCGGCGAGTCCCGCACTTCCCAGCGCGTCACAGCGAGCCGACCTCCGATTCACGGTTCGCCGACGACGCTGCTGATCGTCGATCGCGCCACGCGCTCATCGGCGGTCGCGTGCGCTGCTCATGCAGCCGTCGGGTCGCACACCAAACGCAGCCCGATGTCACGCGAGCGTGAACGGCACCGGCTTGCCGTCCGGCAGTTCCGCGTCGTACGCGAACACGCCCAAACGCTCGCGCTCAACCTGTGCGGACAGCGTCACGGTTCCGGTGGTCGTCGAGCCGGCGGGGGCGCGTACCATCAGCGAGAGCCGCGTCATGCCGTCGATGTCGGTCGCAGGGGTGCGTAGCAGGCAGCCAGTTCGGCTTGGGGGTCAGCTCACACTCGCCGAGGAGGAAGGGCTGCCGACGGTCGGTGCTTGCGCCCCGCTTCCAGCTAACCCCCGGACCCACCTCGACGGCACCGAGCGCGACGATCTTCAGCGCCGCGTTGATGCTGAAGTCGTGCGACACCTGGATGTGGTCGACGAGCCGGTCGGGCGCCACCGACCACGCGATCGGCGGCACGTCGCCGTCGCCCTCGAGCGGGACGGCGACCTGCACCGCGACGAATTGCTCACCCGGGACTGCTTTTGTTGTCACAGTCAGGTGCACGAGGAAGAAGGCGAAGCCGGCGAAGTCCGCCGTCGGGAACTCGTGCGGATCGGGGACCCCGCCGGCCCCCAGCGAGACCGGTTGGGCGACGACGCCCGCGACGAGACGATCCTCGATCGGGACGGGCTTGTGGCGGAGGAACCCCTTGGTCTCGTCGGTCGACCGGGGCACGAGCCGCAGCGGCTGCGGCTCGGGGTCGGGCATGCGGATCACGGTCAGCGAAGACGTCGTGGTGCTCATGGCTCATGCTCCTCGTACGGAACCGGGCGGCCCGCGATGAGCTGGAACGCTCCCCAGTCGCGGTACCGGGGGAATTGCGCTCGCGTCGCGTTCTGCGCCTCGCGGAAGGCGTCGAGCACCTCCACGTCGGTTGCAATCGCGCCGTACAGGACTTCGAAGAAGACCTGGGAGGAGGCGGCGCTAACCGGCCAGAGGGTTCCGACCATCCGCCGGACGCCGGCGAGCAGGAAGGCTGCTGGGAGCCCGCGCAGGTTGTCGGCGACGTCGAAGCGCCCCAGCGCGGTTTCGCAGGCGCCGAGCGTCAGCAGCTCGAGCCCGCGCAGATCGAGGCCGAGCACCTCGTGCGCGGATACCCGTCCGTCGCCGCCGTCGCCGGGGGCCACGAACACGCAGTGGAACGCCGGCGCCGCCGCGTTCTGGGCGCCGTGGGCGGAGACGTGGACATACCGCGCCGTCTCCAGCGCGGTGCGCAGCGCCCGCTCGGTGACCTTGCCCTCGCACACGGCGCGGGCGCCGAACTGGCGAGCGACCGCTTCGGCCTCGTCGACCGCGGGATCGATAACCGGCAGGCCGCGGGGGTCGTCGCGATAGGACAGCCCGAGGGCAGCGATCGTGCGCGGACGGCGCGGCACGGCATCGGATGGACTGAGGAGCCCGAGATTCGGCAGGTAGCTGACGATCCACCGGTCAGCAAGCGGGGCCCCCGGCGGCCCGGCGAGGTGGAGCGGCACATGGTGCAGCGGCCCGTGGGCGGCAAAGCACAGTTGGTCCTTGCCCTCGCCGCGCAGCTGGTCGAGCCGTGCGAGCAGCCGGTCGCCGAGCCGCGCTTGCAGCCGCCGCAGCGGCGCCTCGGCGGCCCACGCAACTTCCTCGTCGCCGAGCGGCTCCGCGACGACGAACCGGCGCACGTCCTGGACGAGGAACGACTCGGGGCTGAACCACAGCCACGGGCCGGCGTCCTCGCTGACGCCGATCGGGCCTGCGCCGACGTCCGTCAGGTGAACGACCTGGGCCTCGAGCGTCTCGCGGGTGACGACCACGTACCTCAGCGCGTGCATCCCGTCCGCGCTCCCGATGTGGGTGATCAGCAGGACGGTGCGCTGGTCCAGCGCGGCCTGCACATCCTCGAGCGGGAGCAGGGTCTCCTCGACCGGTCGCGATCGGCTCAGCAGGCGCGCGGCGAGGCGCTCGTCGTACCGGGCGCGCAGGTTCGCGAGGCGGACGTCGGGGTCGGCGCTCGCGGCCGGCGCGCCCGGGTGCGCGTAGGCGGTCAGCAGCGTCTCCTCGTCGACGAGTCCCGGCGCGGCGGCGCTCGCCTCGGCCTCGAGAGCGGCGATCCGGTTGAGGAGCTCGCGGTCGGCGGTGCCGCTCGCCCGGGGCGGGCCCGCGGTGAGCGACATCCCCAGCCGCAGGCCCTTCGACATCTGGATGAGGAACAGAAACAGGCCGGCGTCGGCTTCCGCATCGCCCGCGGCGTGCGCCTCGAGCGCCGTCTGCCACACCTGCTGGATCGTGGCGGCGGCCGCGTCGCCCGCGTGCACCTCCAGGTGCGGGGCGACCGCACCGAGCTTGGCGAGAGCCTCGACCTCCGGCACGACACCCGGATGCTCGAGCACGTCGGCGATCGCCGCGAGCGTGTCGCGGGCGAGCTCGTACAGCTCCAGCTCGGCGTCCGTGCAGGTGCACGCGATGTACGCGTTCAACGCTCCGTTCCAGTCGCCGCTCAGCGCGGCGCGGACGGCGAGCCGATGCTGCAGGCGGCGCTGCAGCCAGCGGATCTCGTCGGCGTGCCCCTCCCAGAGGCGGGGATCGGCGTGGAGGGCGACTCCGAGCGTGTCGAGCCCGCGTGCCGCGACCTCGTGCTCGGGTGCGGCGTGCGCGATCGCGACGAGGCTCCACGCGAAGCGCCCGGTGTCCAGGTCACCGCGCTCGTAGCCGGCGAGCGCGTGCCCCAGCAGGTCGTGTAGGTCGTCGCCGGCGCCCGGCTCGTCGATCCCGGCGCGCGCGACCTCGAGCCGCAGGCGCGCGTCAAGCGCCCAGGCGCGAGCGTCGTCCGGGGCACGGCCGATCACGTCGCGCGCGTCGGCGAGTGCTCCGACCGCAGCGTCGACTCGGCCCGTTCCGCGCAGCTGGTCGACGGTCTCGCGGATCACCTCAGCGGCGCCGGCGGCGCCGTATCGGCGCTCGAGCGCAGCCGGATCGGGGAGCTGGTCGCCCTCGACGACGGCCGGCGCGATGCCGTACACGCGCAGGAAGCTCACGAGCGCCGCGCGGAGCTGCGGGTCCTCTCCGGTCTCGGCGCCGAGCGCTCGGCTCGCCACGTCGACGATCTCCTCGGTGCGCACGTCATCGCCGAAGGCGGCGCGCCACGCGAGCGTCTGCGCGCGCGCCTTGAGCGTGCGGGCCAGCGGCTCGCCCGTCTGCGCCGGCTCCGCCGTGGCGAAGAGCGCGTCGGCGATGCGCAGCGCCTCGCGCGCCGGCGGCATGTGCCACGCCTCGTCGGGCACCGACAGCAGCTCGTCACCCAGTTGCTCGCGGGCGCGGCGCTCGAGCAGACACGCGATCTCAGCCGGGTCGTCCGACATGCCCGGCGCAATAGGCCACCCCACCGTGTACGGGTCCACGTACAGCGTGCCGACGGCGAACCGCGCGTGGGCCTCACCCGTCGCGGAGCCTGCCGCCCGCTCGAGCCGCATGAGGTCCTCGCCCGCTCGCCTTGCGTGGGCCAGCAGGCGGCCGTCGGGGCAAACGACGAGCGCGGCGCGGGCGACCTCGACCCAGCCGCGGTAGAGCACCCGCCGCAGCGCGTCGGTTTCCGCTGTGGCGTCCGCGGCGCGGAGAGCCGCCACGAGCACACGGCCGACGATCACCGCCGTGCGCCAGGACCCCTTGTAGACCGACGCCTCCATCGCCTGAACCAGCGCCGGGACGGTCGCGGTCGTTAGCGCGCGGCGCACGCCGGGTGCCGTCGCGGCCGCGTGCTCGGCGGTCACCACGGCGAGCTCGCCGCCGATTGTGCGCCGAAGCGGATCGTTCAGCGGCTCCAGGTCGGCCTCCTGCGTGGGCTGCTCGACGACTCGGTACATCACGCCTCCTCCGGCTCGAGGCTCAGCGTACGCCCAGCGCGTGGCGCTGCAATCCGTAGTCGTCACGTACGCGCCAGCGGCGCCCCGCCGACACGCCGGGTGCGACCGCCGAGCGACGCCCGGTTGCGGGTGATCGTCGTGCGCTCGACCGTCGGCGTGCCGCGGAGATTCCGCAGCGCCAGCGCGCCGCCGACCGCGCGCCTTCCCTTCGTCGGTCGGTCTGCGACCTACGCAACAGGGTCACTCCTCATGACGCCACCTACGTCGCGCTCGCGGATGTGATCAGCGCCGGGTTGGTCGCGCGGAGTTGGGAACGCGACGCACGGGCGTAAACGAGTTGTCGCCGTTCCAGTCGGAGAGTCGCCGCGAACGGTCGAAGAGCGGGCTTTCTCCTCCCGCGCCTGACGAAGACCCTTCGGGACACCATCTTGCTGAGCTCGTTCGAGTCGCGCGGGAGCCTGAAGAACGCGTTGGCAGGCGTGCTCCGCGGGCTGACGGCGAAATAACAGACGCGTCGCTTCCAGACGAAGCCCAGGCTGGGTGTCGCAGCCGCGACGTGGTGGCGTCTGCCTGCGTGCCGCGGCGATTGGGCTGGCCGTTCCTTTAGACCGCGCACGGGGCGCCCACTCGCGACTGCTGGTCGTGCCTCGAAGCGGTAGCGAGCGCCGGGGCGTGTACTGACTCGCGCCGATCGTCGGGAATGGCCGCGCGGCGGGGCCACGCGATGCGGTACCCCCGAGTTGTTTCCGAATGCAGCTCGTCTAGCCTCATTCGGTTGAGGCGGCCAGCGAAGAATCCAGGAAGGGAGCGTGGCATGAGGATCTGCATCGTCGGTGCGTCCGGGAAACTTGGGAAGTACCTGGTCCAGCACGCGCTGGAGCGGGAGCACGAGGTGGTTGCCGTGTGCCGCGAGAAGAGCGTCGGCAAGCTCGCCCAGTTCGAGGGGCGGATCACCATCGTGCCCGGCGCAACCGACGACCGCGAGGTCATCGAGCGGGCTGTCGCGGGCTGCGACGGGGTGCTCGTCGTGCTCGTCCCGCGGGGAGTACACGGCTACTCGTCGGGAACGACCCAGGCGGTCCTCGACCACGCGCAGCCCGGGGCACGGCTGGTGTTCTCGTGCGGTTGGCACATCACCCGCGATGGTCAGGACGTCTATTCATGGAAGCTCAAGGCGATCGTGAAGGTCTTCGGACCACTCGCGCGCCTGGCTCGCTTCGCCGACCTCGACGATCAGGTGGAGGCGTGCCGGCGGGTGTTCGCGAGCGACACCCGCTGGACCGTCGTGCGCGGGAGCGACCTCGAGGAGGGCGAGAGCCAAGGCCTGCCGGTGTGGAGCCCGCACGTGGGCGACCCCGTCCTCGAGAGCAACATCACGCGCCGCGTGGACTTCGCCCTGTTCATGGTGGAGGCCCTCGAGAGCGACGATCTCGTTCACGAGGCCCCCGCGATCGTCAGCCGCCTGAGCCCTTCGGCGCTCGCGCGCGCCGCCGCCTGAGCCCCTCTGCCTGTGATCTGATGACCCATCGGCAGGGCGCGCGTTCACGGGTGCGGCCTACCGACGCACGCGCTGCCGAATCGCGAGGAGAACGGCTGCTCCTTACGCCTGACAGCGGCGGCCGCGATCTCCGGGACTACGACCACTCCTATCCATGCAACTGAGCAGCTGAGGGCCTTCTGACCCCCGGGCACCGCTCGCTGCTCCCATTGGCGGTCGCCTTAGCCAGCTCGGCACGCCGGCGAAGGCGGCACGACGACCTGATCGCCTTGCTCATCGAATAGCCGGAGCCGGTGAGGTGGCAGCTGCGGACGGAAGGTGCCCGATCCTCGAGGGCCGCTTCTCGAGCTCGGTGGGCGCGCCAGCGCCCCGGTGCATCGAGCGCGAGGCAAGAAGCCGTCAGTCTCTTGCCAACGGGAGTAGTTCGGTGCAAGAACGCTGAGCGCTCCGCACGGATGCGCGCGATCGGATCCTCCCGCGCGCGGCGAGCGTCGTCGGCGGCGGCCGGTCGCGTCTGGCCGCAGCGTTACCCGGCCCGATTGGCAACGCAGTCGCGCGGCGGTGCCAGCACCATCCCAACCCATCGCTTCACTGCCTGCGATGCCAGTGCACGCGCCCGTTGCCGAGATCGATGTCCTCCCCGCGCCGCCGGCCATGACACCTGTCGATCGGATGGCCGTCGCAAGCCTGGGCGGGGCCCTGTGCCAAGCCCGTGAGGCTGGGGACCGGCGTCCCGCGCTTGCCGTCATCGCCGGTTGCCTCGAGGAGCTCGGCGTGGCCCTCCCGGAGCGCCCGGTCAACAGCGTCTCGTTGGCGCGGGCGCGCGACGAGTGGATGCGCCGACTACGCAGCGCGGGCCGCAGCGAGAGCGCCGTGGCTGCCTACCGCGCGGCGCTCGACGATCTCGCGCGCTGGCTGTCCGCGCGCAATGAGGAGGCAGATGTGTTCAGCGAGCAGACGATCGTCGGCTACCTGGCCGACTACCGCCGCCGCGCGCGCCCCGCCCCGGCCACCTACTACCGGCGCTTCGTTCTGCTGCGGCGCTTCTTTCGCTGGGTTGCGCGGCGCTGCACGCCGCCGCGGCGGCGATCGCCGAACGGGCCGGTCTTGGGGCATCCGGTCTTGAGCCCGCGGAGGAGCGTTGCTAGCGTCGGGCGCGCGGTGCGCAGCGGCGCCGGCCGGCGGCCGGGCGCGCGCGCCGAGCGATTCCATAGAGATCGCCGACTGCCTGCGTCGCACAGACCGTGACGAGTCGCCAGCTTCTCGCCCTATAGAAAAACCCCGCGTGAGCGGGGCTTTTCCGTAGCAGGCCGGTAAGCCGGATTCTGTCGTGGGCAGCCATCCATCTTTGCGGCCGACCTGGACCTTGGCGGGCAGCCTGCGAACGGTCCTGCTTGGCCTTGCACCGGGTGGGGTTTGCCCAGCCGCCACGTCGCCGTGACGCTGGTGCGCTCTTACCGCACCATTTCACCCTTGCCTGTGCGGAGCTCTGCAGGGGCTCCGCCATCGGCGGTGTGTTTCTGTGGCACTTTCCCGCGGGTTTCCCCGGGTCGGTTCCCCGACCACCTTGCCCTGCGGTGTCCGGACTTTCCTCGACGGGTTGTCTCTCCCGCCGCGACTGCCTGGCCTGCAAGGTCGAGGGTACAGCGCACATGCCGCCGCCACATCTACACGGGCCGTTACGTTGCGTGTAGACTCGTCCGATGGAGCGCCTGAACATCACGCTCGACGACCAGCAGGCCGAGAAGCTCTTGCGCTTGGCTGAGCGGATGCACGTGCAGCCCGGCACGATCGCCCGCTCGCTGCTCGCCAATGCGCTCGACGAGGCCGATCCTGACGCGCGCAACGTCGTTGAGCTGTTGGACGCGATTCCCGGGGCGTACGAGCGAGCACAACTCGGCCTCCAGCAGGCGAAGGCCGGGGACACGGTCTCGCTGGACGATCTGTAGCGGATGCCGTCGGTCGAGCTGGCGGCCGCCGCGGTCGAAGACCTCGACGCGCTCATCCGCACCCATACGCTCCCCGACGACACCAAGGCCCGGGTGGCGAGGTCGTTGCGTGCGCTGGAGCGCTTTCCCCTGTTGGGGCCCGAGTTGGGCGGACGTTGGGAGGGCCATCGATTCCTCCTCGGACCGTGGCGTTGGATGCTGCTCGTGTACGTCTACCTCGACGCCGAAGAGCGCGTGGTCGTTGTGACGATCCAGGACGGACGCTCATCCACGGCCGCGGCGGGCGCCGGACGATGAGGCGACACGCAAGGGACGGCGGCTAGCCCAGCGAGGAGCCGCAGCGGCGGCAGCGGCCGCCGACCGGCTGCTCGGCCGAGCCGTAGCGCGGCGCCATCTGGCCGTGGCAGACCGGGCAGCTGACCGTGCGGTGCGATGACAGGTCGTCCCAGGCGCCGCGGATGAGCTCGTCGAGCGAGCCGCCGCCGCGGGCCGCGCCGTGGGGCGCGAGGTCGTGGTCGTGCGACGCGGGGGCGTCGAGCGGCCCGCGCGCCGTGACGTCGGGCTCGGGCGGAGCGACCTCGGGCGCCGGCGGCGCGGCGTCGCGCGGGATCAGCTCGGGCGCCGGCGGGAACGGGTCGCGTGGCGTCGCGTCGGGGCTGCGGCGCGCGGGGCGGCGCGCACGGGGCGCGGGACGGTCGTCGAAGAGCTTCGGGCGATCGGTGATGGGTGCAAACGTAGCGGGCATCAGGTGACACTCCTGAACACGCCCACGACCCGGCCGAGGATGCGGACCTCCTTGGAGCGGATGGGTTCCATCTCCTCGTTCTCGGGCTGCAGGCGAATGTGATCGGACTCGCGGAAGAAGCGCTTGACCGTGGCCTCCTCGCCGACGAGGGCGACGATGATCTCGCCGTCGGTGGCGGTCTCCTGCGGGCGCACGACGACGAAGTCGCCCCCGAGGATCCCGGCGTTCTTCATCGACTCGCCACGGACGCGCAGGATGTACTCGCCATCGTCGCCACCGGCGATCGGTGGGACCTGGACGTAGTCCTCGATGTTCTCGTCGGCGAGGATCGGCGTGCCCGCGGCGACCTGGCCGACGAGCGGCAGACCTGGGCGCAGCACGCCCAGCGCGTTCTCGACGGCGGTGCCCACCGCGCTGCCCACGTCCCCGCGGACGCGATCGAGCAGCTCGATCGCGCGGGGCTTGGACGGATCGCGGCGCAGGAGCCCGAGCTTCTCGAGGTTCGCCAGGTGCGCGTGGACCGTCGAGGACGACGCGAGGCCGACCGCCTTGCCGATGTCGCGCACCGTTGGCGGATAGCCGTACTTGGCGGAATAGCGCTTGATGAAGTCGAAGATCTCCTGCTGGCGCTTGGTCAGGTCGACCATGATGTGAGGGCTCCTCGGCTGCTCGGGCTGTAGGGTGAAGCGAACACGTGTTCGAGAAGGTAGCGCGGACCGTGGACGGAACGCAACCCGACCTCACAAGCGACCCGGCGCGCGCGTCATAGACCACATGCACACCACGATCTCCTCCCCCATCGGCCCGCTGCGCGTGGCCGTCGCAGACGACGGGGCCGTCACCGGCATCGGCTTCGGGGCCGGCGAGGTCTCCGACGACCCGCGCTTCGAGCCCGCGATCAGCCAGCTCAACGAGTACTTCGCGGGCGAGCGGACCGCCTTCGACCTCCCCCTCCGGCCCGAGACCGGCAGCGCCTTCGAGCAGCGCGTCTGGGCCGAGCTCATGCGCATCCCCTACGGCGAGACCGCCAGCTACGGCGAGATCGCCGCGCGCATCGGCCACCCCGGCAAGGCCCGCGCGGTCGGCCGCGCCAACGGCCGCAACCCGATCGCGATCGTCTGCCCGTGCCATCGCGTCATCGGCAGCGACGGCTCGTTGACCGGCTACGGCGGCGGCCTCGAGAACAAGCGCACGCTGCTCGACCTCGAGTCGGGCGCGCTCAGCCTGGCCGTGGATCCGGTCTGAACCGAATCGTTCGCGCATGCGCCGGGGCGCTGCCACGCTGGCGACATGCGCGACGTCCTGCGTGCCCCCGGCGCCCTCAGCCTCTTCGTCACCTCGTGCGTGGCGCGGCTGCCGATGGGCGCGCTCGGGCTCCTGCTCGTCCTGCACACGCAGCAGATCAGCGGGTCCTACGCGCGCGGCGGCCTGGCCGCGGGCGTCTACGCGATCGCGCTCGGGCTCTCCAACCCGCTGCTCGCGCGCATCGTCGACCGGCGCGGCCAGACCGCGGTGCTGCGCACCGGGGCACCGCTGTGCGCCACCGCCATCGTCGCGCTCGCGCTGCTCCCCGACGGCGCCCCGCTGGGCGCGATCCTCGCCGGCGCCGCGGCGGCGGGCATGTGCCAGCCCCCGGTTGGCGCGTGCATGCGCGCGCTGTGGCCGGTCCTGCTCGACGGCCCGGACCGCCGCCACGCGGCCTACGCCCTCGAGGGCGCGGTGCTCGAGATCGTCTACATCTGCGGCCCGGTCGCGATCGTGGCCGGCATCGGATCGTGGTCGACGACGGCCGCGCTCATCGCCTGCGCCGGCTTCCTGCTGGGCGGGGACCTCGCCTTCTCCGCGCACCCGATCTCGCGCGCCTGGCGCCCGCACGCCGACGCCACCCGCGACCTCACCGGCGCTCTACGCGGCGGTGGCGTGCGCGTGCTCGTCGCCGTCTTCGTCCTCTGCGGGCTGGCGGTCGGCGCGGTCGAGGTCGTCGTCCCCGCCGCGCTGGACGCCACCGGCCACCGCGGGCTGACCGGCCTGCTGCTCGGCGTCTGGGGCCTCGGCTCGATGCTCGCCGGCCTGGCCGTCGGCCGCATCGGCGTCGCCCCCGACCCGCCGCGGCGCCTGGCCCTGATACTCGTCGCCTGGGGAGGCGCGCACGCGCTCATCGGCGCCTCGGGCGAGCCGATCGCGCTCGCGGGAGCGCTGCTGATCGCCGGCGCGACGATCGCGCCGACCTTCGTCTGCGCGAACGGCATGCTCGACGACCTCGCGCCGCACGGCACGCTCACCGAGGCCTTCACGTGGACCTCGACGGGGATCGCCGTCGGCATCGCGGCGGGCAGCTCGCTGGCCGGCGCGATCGTCGAGGCCGCCTCCCCGACGCTCGCGATGGTCGCGCTCAGCGGCGGCGGCGTGCTGGCGGCGCTGGTGGTGCGAGCCGCCTCGGCGGGGCCCCTGCGTGCCCCCGCCCCGGCCCCGGCCTAGGCGCCGCGCGGAGCTATACTCGGCCCCCGCCAGCGGCCGTCCGGCCCTGGCTGTCCCACCTGCGCCGGTGGCGGAATTGGTAGACGCGCAAGGTTGAGGGCCTTGTGGGATGAATGTCCCGTGGAGGTTCGAGTCCTCTTCGGCGCACTAAAGAAAGCCCTGCAATGCGGGGCTTTCTTCTTCTCTGGGCTCCGTCGGGAGGCGATTGGTAACCCGGGTCGTGAGAAGCTGGGTGAGAACCAACTGGCCGCAGCTCGCCGGCCAGGCATTCCATGCACACCCCTCAGATCGCCGTCCAGGCCAACTGAAGCGAGCAGCCCGTCACCACGGATTACGTCACGTCCTACAGCCGGAGCCCGAATCGATCGGCCTCGGCGTGTAACGGCACGGATGAGGCGAGATACGCCGCTGGCGCGGCCACGGTCGATCTGCATCGAGGTAGCGATGCCAGCCCAGTGTCTCGTACATACCGGCAGCGAGCTGCCGTCGGTGAGCGGCTCCAAGATTGCTCCGTTGGTCGGCGGAGCAGACGTCTCGAGCTGCGCTGCTGCTCGTCGTCCAAGAGGGCGCCTGCCGAAGATCTCCTCTGAGACGCCCGCCGTCGTCCGGAGCGGGCATGCGACGCCGAGCTGGCTACATGAAAGGAGGAGCGCGCCGGGATGCACGAGAGGGCTGCAGGCGCGCCCGAGTTGCATGGAAAGCGAAAGCGCTTGTGCCAGCAGGTCTCGACGCCCGCTGCCAGTCGAACGCGGCGTCTCTGGTCGACCACGTAAGGCTCACAGGTGCCGAGCGGCACGTACTGACCGACGTCGACTGCGAGACGCTTCGTTCGCCCCTTGGAATTCACAATGGCGCGGGCCTGTTGTGGCCGGTGTCTGGCGGCCAGCCCCCGAACGGGTTGGCCCTCCTCGCCTATTCGAAATCGGACAGGAGCTCTTCCGCGATGAAGGTGAGGGCCGCGACTGCAGCGACCTTGATGACCTGGACGACGATTGGGGGCATTTCATTCTCCTTTCCCCGGGCTTGATGGAGCCGCCCCAGCGACCGCCTGAAGACCAAACCTCAGACAACTCGTTGATTGCTTGGACAGCCAGGAGTTGGAGAATAGCTAACCTAGATGCCCTACGCAACTGGACCTGCCGCTGTGCTGGCAACAACAAGTTAGATTAGGGGTTGGGATATGATGGAAGGCATGAATGATCGCGACAGGCCGATGGCAGACTCCATCGGCGAGCCGTCGCCGGCGCCGAAATGGGTCGTCGGGCCGGGCGAGCCAGACAACAGCCGCTTCGGGGAGTTGCTAGAGGACCTGCGACGGAAGGCTGGTCTCTCCCGAGCTGATGCCGCGGCCAAACTCAGGCTCTCTTCTGAGTACCTGCGCCTCATCGAAATCGGCAAGCGCACTCCTGCGCTCGGGCAGATGCGAAATCTGCTGGATGCCTATGGCGCGGAAGGTGAAGTCGAAAGGATCTCGCCTCAGGGGTATCGACAGGACTTGCTGGTCTTCGACCCGCGTAATGGCGACGACGGCGAGCCGAGGATCGTCGAGTTCAAGAGCAGGATCCGCGAAGCACCACAAAGGGCACTCGGCGGTCCCGCCGACGAGGGTGCCCACCGGCGACAGGCGACCTATGAGCGTCCGGCCGAAAGTCGGGCCGTGGAGATCGGCCTGGTGGTCTCTCTCCTGACCCGAGTCGACAACAACACTCTGCGCAAGGTCCGAAAGTTGCTCGAGGACGAAGTCGGCTGAGGTGCCAGGCCCAGACGGGTCGGCTAAAGCGCTGGGGCAAATCGTGACACCCTCAGGCCGTGGGGCAGAATGCTGCCGAGGTGATGAAGCGGGCGACCATCCACTTCGACGGCGGCGGGCAGAGTCCCGGGCCGGTAACGGCTGCCTGCACTGTCGAGCTGAGCGACGGCTCCTTCGACAAGGACGTCAAGCGGTTTGACCAGGGGACCCACAACACCGCCGAGTGGCACGCGCTGATCCTCGGGCTCCGTGTGGCGCTCAAGCACGGCGAGCGGCATGTGGTGGTCAAGGGCGACTCGATGCTTGTGGTGAAGCAAATCAACCGCGAGTGGAAAACAAAGAATGCGGCTCTGCAGTCTCTGCGGGCGCAGGCAGAGGAGCTGTTGGCGCTCTTCGAGACTTGGCGCGTCGATTGGATTCCGCGCAAGGAGAACCGGCGCACCGACGAGCTGGGACGGGCGCAATGAGCCCTCGGCCCTGTGCGTGCGTTGGCGGCCACCGCCGCTTTGGACGAATCCCAGCAGCGGCGCGAAACGCGCCGCCCGTCAAACGGCCGCTGCTCCTTTGACAAGCGCGCGTCTCCACCAGCGCCGAGCTCACGCCCCCTCCGAACGACGAGAAGCTGCTGGCGCCGCCGGCCAGATCACGCTCGCTTCTGTAGGCGATGCGTCAGCGCGGCCACCCAGTGGCGCTGACGACCGCTGGTCGTCCAACTCGGAACTGTCGCGGTGCTCGCCAGCGGCTTCCGGTCCTGCCTCATCGCGACAGCGACTGCGCTCGAGCTCAAGTGTAGGTGTGGAGTAGTAGCGAGGCTGCGGCGTGATTGGCCCGCTCATCCCTCCTACTCGGGGTCGAGATCGCGCAGGCGCGCCTCGGCGTGCTCGGCGCGGGCGCGCCAGTGCGCCGCGCGGTCGGCTTCGTCGCGCTGGATCGCGATCGTCGGCACGGCGACGACATGGTCGGCGCGGAGCGTCGCCTCCACGCCGCTCACTTCCAGGAGCCGTGGTCAAGCGCCGCGTAGGCCCGATCCCCGTCATCGATCCCCTCCGCGGCGGTGAAGCGTAGAAGAGCGAGCTCGGAGCGGAGCCCAGGAGGCGCGGGCAGGAAACGATGAGCACCGAAAGGAACCGAGATGGCTGATGATGTTCAGGTCGCGAACCGCCGGCTCGACGCGAGCGGGAACGAGGCGCTGATCGGCATGGCCCGGATGGGCGCGGATGCGTTCGGGTACAAGGCGGACCTGCGGATCGACCGCGGCCTCGCCCAGCTTCTGCGCCTGCGGGTTTCGCAGCTCAACAACTGCACCTACTGCCTCAACTTGCACTATGAGGCGGCGCGCGAGGCGGGCATCCCCCGGGCCAAGATCGACACTCTGACCGCGTGGTGGGAGACCGAGCTTCACTCCGAGGCCGAGCAGGCGGCGCTCCGCTATACCGAGGCGCTCACCCGCGTCGCCGACACCGATCGAGACGCGGCGTTTCAGCGCTTCCACGACGCGCTCGCCGAGCACTTCAGCCCGAAGGAGATGCTCGAGATCGTCGCCGTCGTCGTCAACATGAACGTCTGGACCCGGATCAAGCTTGCCGAGGGCGCGATGCCCGGCCTGACGGGTTGAGCAGCTTCCGCGGTCCCTTCTCGCACGGCCTCCGCTTTCGCAATCGCCTGAGGCTGACCTGTGAATCCCTGGGTTGACGGCCGCGTTTGGGCAAGGGCGATCGAGCCGACGGGGGCGCCGACGGCAGATGGGTGGCGGTTGTGGCTGGTTCAGGCGGCTTGCTCGGCCTGCTCGAGGTTGACCTTGTAGCCGAGCGCTTCGAGTTGGCGTTGGAGTCGGCGGGCGCGGTGTTCGGGCGAGTAACGCTTGCGCTGCCAGTCGGGTCCGAGCTCGCGGAACGGGACTTGGTCGCGGACGATGTGGTAGTAGGCGACGAGGAGGTCGTGGCGGATCGCGCCGATCGCTTTGGGCTCACCGCGCCGTCCGCGTAGCGCCGCGAAGTGGGCGGCGAGATAGGTGTCCTTGGTTCGGACGGCGGCCTTGGCGCATTCGGTGAGCTGGTCGGTCAGCCAGCGTGGGCCTGGGCGGGATCGTCCCGAGCGGCGGCGGCCCGCTGACTCGTGGTGTCCGGGGCATGCTCCGGCCCAGGAGGCGAAGTGCCCGACCGTCGGGAATAGCGTCATGTCCAGTCCGCACTCGGCGATCAGGACCTGCGCGGCGTGTGCTTGGACGCCGGGGATCGTGCACAGCAGCTCGACGATCTTGGCGTGCGGGGTGAGCATGACCTCGATGCGCTCGGTGAGGTTCTGCAGCGCGGCGTCGAGCGTGTCGATGTGCGCGAGCAATTGGGCGACCATCACCCCGTGGTGCTCGATCTGGAAGCGGCTTTGGAGCGCCTCGCGCAGCTGCGGGATCTTGGTGCGCATCCGGGCCTTGGAGAGCTGGGCGAGCTGGTCGGGGTCGCTGACGCCCGACAGGAGCGCTTCGAGCATCGCCCGCGCGGACTTCGAGTAGGTCGTCGACGCGACGCTTGAGAGCTTGATCCCGGCGTCTTGGAGCACCTTCTCGAGTCGCTGGATCGTCCGCGCGCGCTCGTTGGTCTGCGCCTTGCGCAGGCGGGTGAGGTCACGCAGCCGGCGGATCTCCGGCGGTGGCACGAAGCTCGGCCGCACGAGACCGTGCTGCACAAGCTGGCAGATCCATTCGGAGTCCTTGACGTCGGTCTTGCGCCCGGGGACATTGCGCAAGTGGTGCGCGTTGAGCAACCAGCACTCGAACCTATCCTCCAGCGCCTGGAACACGGTCTTCCAATAAACGCCGGTGGCCTCCATCCCGACGAGCGTGACGCCGGCCTCCGCCAGCCAGGCGCCCAGCTCAGCGAGCCCCGCGAGCGTTGACCTGAACGTCCGGGTCTGCTGGTCGAAGCGGCGACGACCGCTGCCCGGGACGCGGATGGTCGCGACCACGTTGTCGCGATGCACGTCCAGTCCGGCGCATCGCTGCACCACCACATCCATCTCCTGCTCCCTTCCGATGATGGTTGACGTGTCGCCCGGAGGGGGCCTCCCAAGGATGAGTCTGACCTTCGCGCTCGCAGCGGCAATGAACGGTTCCACAGGTCCCCGCGCCACGCTGTCGCACGGGCTCTAACGCACCAAGCCTCGCCGGCGTCGATCCGGGCAACGTCCAGCGCAGGGATTCTCAATCCTGAGAGGTGGCCGGTGGGCCGACCCGGGACGCTGTCGCATATATCGACGGCGGCCCGAAGTGGTCCGTTTCGCGGCGACTGATTTGTCGCGGAGCCCTTCTCGAAGGCCTTAGAACGGCCCATTTTGTGTCGCGTTCGGAAGCTGGGCCGCGGCGCCGGATTTTATGCGACAGCGTCCCGGGCCGGCCTGCCGGCCGCCTCTCAGGGATGAGAATCGCGAAACGCAGGCAGCCGCAACCCTCCCCAGGGCGTTGACACTGCCCGCGGAGGGGGCTGCTCCGCGTCGACCCGCGACAGCAAAGCGAGGCGTAGAGCCAAGCTTCCCACTCCGTCGCGGCTATTTACAGGTCAGTGTCTGTGGCGGCTTGAGCCGCCGCCTCGGAGCAGTGAGAATCTTGGTGCCGCCGGGCTGACGCCGGCGAGGCTTGGTGCCGTAGAGCCCGTAGGTCAGTGTGGCGCCGGAGCCCGTGGGACCGTTGATTGCTGCCATGAGCGCGAAAGCCAGACTCATCACTGGGAGGGCTCCTACCGGCGGCGCGGAGCGTCCCTGCCACCGAGGAGCAACCCGACCGAACTGAAAACCGAGCACGCTGTCCGGGCCCGGCCGGGCCCGTTTTCGCATGCTCGGCACGGCCTTTGTAGGGCCGGGGATTCACAAGCCAGCCTCGCCTGGATGCGGTCGTCGTTCGGCGACGGTCTACGAGACGCTCGCCGCAGACGAGATCCAGACGTGCGCAGGCGAGCGATCTACTCCGGACTCGCCCCCCCGCATCGGTGGAAGAGCGCCAGCTGCGGCGGAAAGCGCTGATACCCATGCATCGCACGAGCGGCGCGGCGCCGGCAGGCCCTGGGACAGGCGAGTTGGCCCCGGTCGTTTGGGACGTGATACGCATCGGAGCGGCGTTCCGCTTACGCGGAGGTCTCCTGCTGGCTGGGCCTGGGCAGCCACAGAGCGTCGTCGTGACGGTCGACGCGCTGCGCGAGGTAGCTGGCGGCCATATGCTCGTAGCGCTCTGCGGTCCTGGAGTCGCGGTGGCCGAGCTGTCGCTGGACGAAGTACTGCGGCTCGCCCTGGATCAGCCAGTAGGTCGCGGCGGTGTGGCGCAGGTCGTGCAGGCGCACCGAGCTGCGCAGCCCGGCGCGCTTGAGCGCCTCCTTGTGCCAATCCTTGCTGATGAGGTTGCGGGTCAGCGGCTCGGGCTTCTCGGCGGCCAGGGCGCGCGCGACGAGCGAGACGAGCTGCTGGCTGACGCCGTGGCGGTCGGCGATCTGGCGCTGCGAGCCGGAGCCCGCGATGAGGTCGGCGGCGATCGCCTCGCGGCGCGTGCGCGCAGCCGGGGTCATGGCGATCGCCTCCAGCTCCGCCAGCGGTCGGTACTCGACGGTGCACGCTTCGAGGTAGACAGGGATCTCGTGGGGGCGCACCAGTCGGCCTCGAAGAGGTCCTCGGGCAGCGGCTCGACCTTGCGCGCCGGGCTGCGGTCCAGGAGCTCCTTGTCGTCGACGAGCCAGTTGAAGAACGCCTGCAGCACCCGCAGCGCGTTGTTGATCGTCTTGGGCGCGAACTCCTCGTCCTCGTCGAGGTCGGCCAGCCAGTCCTGGATCTCGGACTTGGTGATCACCGCGACCTTCCTCTCGCCCCATTTCGGGATCAGGCGCAGCCTGCCGTGGCGGTCGTAGTCGTCGTAGGCGCCGGGCACGAGGTAGGGCCGCCGCGCGCGCAGGTCCTCCGGCCACAGCGCCTCGAACGTCCCGCGGGTCTGCTTGGGCTTGGTGGGCGCGGAGTCCTTGGCCTTCTTGTAGCGCGACGCCGCTCGCGCGGCAGTGAAGCCGCGCTTGGTGGCGCCGCTTGCAAGCTTGGGGTAGTAGCGCTGCTCGCCCGAGCCGAGCGTGTACGGGTAGACGCCCTCGGGCAGCGCCTGGTCGGTGACCGTCCGTCGTGCCATTCGCCTTCCTCCTACGCCTTGAGCCGAGCCGAAGGCGACATTACTCCCGCTCGTGGTCGCCTAACCTGGAGTCGCGGATGAGCGCCTCGATGACCGCGCGCTCAAATCGCAGCGGGCCATCCGGGCCTCCCAGCCGCACGCACGCGATGCGGCCGTCCTTGGCCGCGTCGTAGAGCCAGGTCTTCGACACCTTCAGGATGCGAAGCACCTCGGCCGGGCGCAGCAGCTCGGACTCGTGCATCGCCTCGATCATGGCCATCGCGGACCCTCCCTTCGATCGTTCATCGCGCTCCATCCCCCTGGCGTCGTGCGCAGCCGCCGTGCGAGCGGCCGGCGTGGTCGATGACGTTGCAGCGCCTGACGCACTAGCTGCAGGTCCGGCGGGGGATCAGTGTCGACTTCGAGGAACCTCACGCGCTTGTCTCCGACGTTGCGATTGCGGGTCACCCGAGATCGGTCAGCCTCGTATCGTCGGCTTCCAGCAGGAGGTCGAGCAGCAGGATGCGGGTTTCCTCCAGGACCGCACTCCAAGCGGCTCGGAGGAGCGCGTTGGCGAGATCCCGGCGTTCAGCCAACGTCAACGCGTCGAGCGTGACCCGCAACTCGCTCACGTCGCGGGCCTTCTCGGCGTCGATCGGCTGCGTGGGTCGCACGAGCGCCGCGAGCAACGACGCGACCCACAGGTCGGCAGCGACGGCAGAGCAGCCACCGTGGCCAAGGCGCCATGTCGATGAGGCCGCATACAGCCTGATCAAGCACGATCGGACGCGCACCGTCCAGGGACACTGGTGTCCCCTCGGGGGGTCACTCGTGTCGTCGGGTCGCCCAAAGGCACCCTCAGTCCCAGGTCCGCACCACCGCCACCAACCTACGCTAGCGCGAGGTCGACGCTGACCAACTCGCCCGCGACCCTGTTCGGGGCGGCGTGTAGTTCGGCACGGTGGCCGAACCGACACTCACGGGCGCGTGCGAACGTGCGAACGCGAGCCCGGCTGGCGTTGCGGCGCGTTCGCTCTCGGCGACGTCGTCAACGTGCGCGCCGAGGCGGCCGCGACGAACCCCGTCGGCCGCGCCGGCGGGCGTCGATCAATGCTCGAAGTAGTCGCCGACCCTGACGTCCTCATCGGTCGGGTAGCGGCGGTAGAACCACCGGGCGAGGATCGCGTGTGCGAGTTCCGAATGCCAGATGTGGGTGCTCTCGACTCGCCACAGCGAGTACAGCAGCCATGAGGCGACACCCAGCAGCGGCGAGTACCAGCCAAGGCCGAGCGTGCGCTCGCCGAACAGCATCCCGACGGGCTGGTCGACGATGAGCGCGATCGACGCCAGCCACCAAGCCGAACCCACCGGGCCAGGCGGCTTGTCGATGTACACGTACTTCGGCGCGAAGCGGCTGCGGTTGCTCAAGACCGACCAACGTTACTTCGCGGTCCAGACGCTTCACAGCGAGCGTCTGTTCTTCTTGAGGGTGCCTTCCGATCGGCTCGCGCGCTGGCGTCGCGACGAGCTAACCACCGACGCGGGCCGCGGTGCGAGATCGAGCCCGTCGTCCGGCCGGATGGCTGGACCTCGCCGTCCATCACCTCCGTGCGCGAGTAGCACGAAGTCGGCGCGTGCTAGTCGACGCCGTGCAAGCGGTTATGGGCCACGTCGTAGGCGGAGGGTTGCCACGGGTGCTCAGGGTGCCCGACGCCGAAGGCGAGAAAGGCCAGGCGCAGCTGGCCGGCGGCGGGGTCGTAGAGCGCCTGGAAGATCATGCGCCAGCGGCCGCTCGGGCCCGGCAGGTAGGTCTTGACGCAGTTGGGCAGCCGGGTGCCGTCGCGATGCTCAGGGTCGCAGCGCCGCAGTTCGTCGAGGCTGGCGCCGGCTCGCTCGAGCCGCGCCCGGGCGGCGCGGGCGACGTCGCGTCCGGCCGGGGAGGCGTGCCGGAGGTCCTCGGCGAAGGCGAGCTCGTCGAAGTGCACGCTGTAGCGCGTGCCACCGCCGGGAGTGTCGGGCATCGGCTAGCCCTCGTCGTCGGTGGGCAGCTGGCCGAAGTGCTCGGCGAAGTCGTCGGCGCTGATCTCCTCAAGGCCGGCGCGGCGGCGGATGGCCGCGGCGCTGGTGTCTGCCCGGATGACCAGTCGCCCGTCGGGCAGCTCCTCGTCGACGATGTACTCGCCGGCGACGTCGCCGCTAACGGTGAGGTGGCGCAGGGTCTCGGCCATGCACGACTCAGTGTGCCATGCCATCAGGGCGAACTCCCAGTCGCGGCGCGCCTGGCGGAGGCTCAGACCGGCGGATCGTGTGAGGTGCCGGGTCATTCAAGGCCCTCGGCGAGCATCTCGACCGCAGGGCAGCGGGCCGCCGGTTCGCCGCGGCGCCGACTGTCAGCGAAGTAGTGCGCAACGAGCTCATCAAGCGCGGCCTTGCTCTCGAGATGACGCTCGACGAGGTAGACGCGGCCGCGGTCGCTGGCGGGCACATCGGCGACCGCGACCTTCCCATTGACGCGTTGCCCGTATAGCACGCGCTCGCCCGTCTTCAGTTGGTAGCGGGCCAGCTCGATCCGTTCGCCGGCGACGCTCATCGCCCGTTCTCCTGGGCCGCCCAGCGGGCGTGGCTGCCGTAGCCCCTGATCTCCTCCGCGCGTATCGCGGCGGCGTCGAACTGCTCGCGGGGCACGGCGCGTTCGCCCTCGTGGCGCTCGATGGCGCGCTCGAGGCGGCTGTCGGGCCGGTTGGCGCGCAGGCGGCGGATCTCCGCCGAGGCCTCGGCGCGGGTCTGCGGGTAGCGGAACGTCTGGCCGCGGCTGTTGGCCAGCTCGCGCAGGTACTGCAGCTGCTTGGCGGTGGGCTTCACGTGGGGTCCTCCGGGGTCGGGATCGAGCACGCCCTGGCGAGTGCGCGATCCGGGGGCGAACGCACGCGCCAGCCCTCAAGCCCGGCACGGGCGGTCCGCCGTCAGGCGGTGGGAGCTGGCGTGGCGGATTGCCCCCGGATCGCGCAGCCTGTGGTGTGCTCGGGACCGACCCCGGCCGGGTGGCCTCGTCTCCCTCCCCAGCCGCAGCGGTGGACTCCGTTAGCTCTATGAGACCGCCAGATCGCTGGCCGCCGCGTCCTCTTGGACCGATGCGTTCGCGAGGGCGCTGTCGTCGATGCGCTTGGCCAGAAGGTCGATCAGTCCCGCGGCGTCCTCGATCACGGCAAGATCGGTGTCCTGTGCCCACGAGGCGAGGTAGGGGATCGCGTAGCCGTCAACTCGCAGCCCGAGCGCGCCGGCGACGGTGTAGGTGGCTGACTCAACCACGAGTTCCTCTTGGGCGTAGTCCAACGTCACGTCAGCGCGGTCGCCCTCCGCCGCGACGAGCGCGTGGGCGAGCTCGTGCACCTTCGTGTGCACGGTGTGGTTCGCTGACCGGCCCTCGGCGAGAGCAATCCGCTTCGTGGACGGCTGGCAGTAGCCGCCGACGCCGTCGGGCATCGCCTTGAAGCTGACCGTGTAGCCAAGCTCGCGCGCGAGCTCGCCCAGTGGCGGCAGTGCCCATGCGAGGTCCTCACCGTCGATCTCGCGGATCGGCGGATCGAGCGGGAGCGGCTCGACCGGCGGGGGCAGCTCGGACACCTGGCTTCGGTCGAAGACGGGTCCGAGACGGAAGCGGGTCCGGGGGCGCGCGGTGGGATCGGCGCCAGCGTCCTGCCATTCCTTGAGCTGCTTGGCCGAGGGCGGGCACGGGCACCAGATGCGCAACGCCGTCTCTCCCTTGCGGACGCAGTACCCGAGCTTCAGCCAAGCGCGGGACCCGGCGACCCTCGTCGCGTCGGGCTTCTGCATGGCGATCAGCAGCTGGTTGGCGAGGCTGTAGGCGCGGAAGTGACGGCGCCCGGCAAGCCAGCGCTGCCAGCCCGCGCTGGATCGCAGCTCCTCGACAGCCTGCCGGGCGAACGAACGGTCCGCGCGGCGGCGCTCTGCACGCTGCTCGTCGGTGAGCTTGCTACGGGTGCTGCGAGGCACGAGGAACCTCCCATGAAGTGCCGGGGTCCCGCCGGGCGCGGGACCGATCCCCGCCCGCACCGCACGCGTAGCGTGCGATCCTCTCGGCGGGGTCGGCCCGCGCTCCGGCGGCGCGGATGTGCGTGTCAGGCCTCGGCGGCCAGCAGCGCTTCGAGGTCCCCGTCGACGGTCTCGTCGAGCGGCGTCGGGTCGTCCGAGTCGTTGTCGTCTGCGACGTGGCGGGAGGCGCTGTCGCGCGCGGCGTCCTCGGCCTTGTGGAGCGCCGTCTGGGCGGCGTCGATCGCCTTGGACAGCTGCTTCATCGACGCCGGGACGTGCGGGCCGGCGAGCTTGGCCAGCGCCTTGTCGGCGAGGTCCTTGTGGGAGCCGAAGCGCTGCGGATGCGCGCGCTGCGCGGCCGGGAGGACGACGCGGGAGGCGGCGTAGCGCTCGGCCGCGATCACGACGAGCGCCCGGCCGTAGAGCTCGCCGGCGGTCTTGGCGCCGTCGATGAACTTCCACAGCCACGCGATCGCTGCGGTCGGGTTGCTGGCGACCTGGCGGTCGCCGTAGTCGATGCGAAGGCGCCCGCGGGCGCCGTCCTTCTTGGTCTTGGTGACGTCCTTGCGGAAGTCGTCGACGACGATGCGCACGCCGTGGGCGGCGATCCTGCGCACGCGCTCGCCGGCGTCGCTGTAGCACGAGCTGCGCTCGGGGTCGGGCCCGAGCAGGCCGTAGACGAACTATGCCGACCCGGTGACTATGCCGAGATGGTCGCTGAGCGGTCCGGGTGAAGCGGACGTTGGCGAGCTCCTCGGCCTCGCCGGCGGCCGGGGTGTCGGCATAGTCCCGGCGCTCGACGAGGTCGGAAGCCGCGACCTCACCGATGCGACGGTCGCGCCGCCGGACCTGCTCCACCTCAGCCGCGATGGAGCAAGGTCAGAGCGCTTTTGCTTCGCGAGAAACGGGCCGTGACGGCGCCAGTGCTCCCTCTCGTGCCAATCGCGGTAGGCGACGCGGCGGCGGGCGCACGCCCGGGGCCGGGAGCGCTCGCTTAGGACGGTGGTCCGGGAAGGCCGAGGAGCTGCACCACCGATACGACGAGAAGCGCGGCGGCAATCCCGATCAGCCCGTAGCGTGCTGAGCGAACCGGGAAGTGGCTGCTGATGCCGACCAGGAACAACACGGCGGCCAGGAAGACCGTCAAGCGGACGTACTTGTCTGCGGTTCCCGCGTCCGTCTGGCCTTCTGTGAACAGGGCATCGGCCTGCGCATTGAGGGTCCGCGCCTGGGACTCCTGCGGGATTCGGTATTGCGGCATGTACGACGGGTCCGGCGGTGCCTTGGGGTTCTTGAGTGGGTGGGTCGCCAGCCATGCGTCGAAGGCCGGTCGGTAGCCCGGGCGCAGTCGCTTGACCGCGAGGCGAAAGAGCTTGGGGTCGTGTGCGGCGTAGGCCGTGGCTGCGGCATTGAACGAGACCGAATCGAGTCCGCGGATCTGCGTGGCTTTGATGTCGGCGAGGTTGGCCTTGGTCCGCGTCGAGGAGGCCTTCGCCAGCGAGATCGAGGACTCGGTCCCCCACTTGGCGGCCGAGTACCCCGACCACGCGGCCAGCAGCGCCACGACCGACAACAGCACCGCCTCACTGATCGAGATCACGCGGTCACGCCGAGCGTGATCCTCCGTCGTGTGCTCGCGATGCTCGGCGATCTCCTTGCCAACCTCCGCTGCTGACAGGCCCTCGGGCACCGCGATGCTCCGTTTCCAGTAGACGGCGTCGTCTGCCGCGACGTAGTCATTTGTGTGGCCGAGCACCGACCACGAGCGATCCACGTTCTCCGTGAGAATCACCGTGTCAGCGGCGCGGCGCATCGCCCGAAACGGATGACGAAGCACAGGCGTGGGTCCACTGCGCCATCGCGCCTCAGAAGCCCGCTTCGCCGATCGGATCACAGAAGCGTTCTCGGGCGCCGGCCTCGCTGAGACTCCGGACGAGGACCAGCAATCTCGTCGCCGCCGCCAGACCACTGCATCTGCCCGCGAATCCAGCAGTGCGCGGCCGCGCGACTGAGATCTAGTTTCGGCTCCCGACTTGTCACTTCTGAGGGTCGGAGCGTCTGCTCCGGCGGGAGGGTCGATCGTGTCGGGAAGTCGAAGGAAGCCTGGGCGGCTGGGTCCGTATGTGGAGGGTTATCGCGTCCGCTTGTTGGAGCTGGGCTACTCGCGGCTGAGCGTCACGCGCTCGCTGACCGCGCTGGGGCACTTGGGCCGCTGGATGGAACGCGAGAACGTCGACGTCGACGCACTCGACGCGGATGCGGTGTTGGCGTTCGTCGCCGCGCAGGTCAAGGACCGGGGGCGGCGGCCGACCGCGGGCGTTCTGCCGCTGCTGGACTACTTGCGGGCCGAGGGCGTCGTCGCGGCGGAGCCCGTGGCGCCGGTGTCGGCGCTCGATCGGTCGATCGCCGATTACCGGGCGTGGCTGGTTGGCGAGCGCGAGCTCAAGCCGGCGACGGTCCGTGGCTACGTGCAGTTGGCGCGTCGGTTCCTGGCGGGCCGCGTCTCACCGGACGGCACGCTCGACATGACGCACCTGACCGGGGCGGACGTGACGGCGTTCTTGCTGGGCGAGTGCGCGCGCGTGAAGCCGGGGTCGGCCGGTGCTACGCCAACCGGCTGCGCTCGCTGCTGCGCTTTTTGAGCCTGCGCGGACTCACGCAACCGCAACTGGCGCGCTCGGTCCCGCCGGTGGCACGCCGGGGGGACGCCGGCATCCCGCAGGTGCCTTCGCGACGGGCGATCGAGCGGCTGCTCGCATCGTGCGACCGATCGAGCCGGGTCGGCGCGCGCGATTTCGCGATCCTGATCCTGCTCGCCCGGCTCGGCCTGCGCACGGTCGAGGTCTCCCGACTTCAACTCGACGACCTGCACTGGCGCGCCGGGGAGATCGAGGTCGACGGCAAGGGCCACGAGCGCGACCGCCTGCCCTTGCCGGGCGATGTCGGCCAAGCGCTCGTCGACTATTTGCAGCTGCGTGGCCACAGCGCTCACCGCCGGGTATTTCTCACCGTCCGCGCACCCACGCGGCCGATCGAAGCGAGCGGGGTGAGATCGGTCGTTCGCGACGCGTGCCGACGCGCGGGCACTGAGCACGTCGCGGCTCACCGTCTGCGCCACGCCCTGGCCAGCGCGCTGTTGCGCGAGGGCGCCTCGCTGATCGACATCGGCCAGGTCCTGCGCCACAAGCACTTGGAGAGCACGGCGATCTACGCCAAGGTCGATCTGGCGCGCCTGCGCCACGCCGCCCAGCCCTGGCCGGGGGCGCCACGATGACCACATTCAATGAGCACGTCGAGGACTACCTGCGGCTGCGCCGCTCCTTCGGCGACAAGCTCGACGAGGCCGCCCGCGTGCTGCCCTGCTTCGCCGCCCGTCTCGACGCGGCCGGCGCCGAGTACGTCACGATCGACATCGCGCTCGCATGGGCGCTTGAGGGCGAGGTGGCGCCCGGCAGCGTCGTGCCCTCGATGCGGCTGCTCGTCGTGCGCGGCTTCGCGCGCTACCTGGCGGGTTTCGATCGACGGACCGAGATCCCGCCGACCGGGCTGATCCCGTTTCGCCGACGCCGGCGGGCGCCGTTCATCTACAGCGACGCCGGCATCGCCGCGCTGATGGACCAGGCCCGTTGTTCGATTCGCGAGCCGCTGCGCGCCGCGACCTACGAGACGCTCATCGGATTGCTCGCCGCGACCGGCCTGCGGATCGGCGAGGCGATCAAGCTCGACCGCGGCGATATCGACCCGACCGACGGCGTGCCGCTGGTCCGCGAATCGAAGTTCAACAAGTCGCGATACGTACCGCTGCACGACAGCGCCCTCCAGGCGCTCGCGCGCTACGCGCGCCGGCGCGACCAGCTGTGCCCCGCGCCGCGCGACGAGAGCTTCTTTGTGTCGCTGCACGGCACGCGCCTGATGCGCAACGTGATCGATAGAACCTTCCGCCGCCTCTGCGACCAGGCCCACGTCGGCGCCACAGCGCCGCTGCTGCCGAGGCTGCATGACATCAGGCACACGTTCGCCGTCAACACGCTGCTGGTTGGTACCGCGACGGTGTCGACGTCGGGGCACGACTGCCCGCCCTGTCGACCTATCTGGGCCACCGCAACCCGTCCTACACCTACTACTACCTGTCCGCCGCACCCGAGCTGTTGGCGCTCGCTGCCGGCCTGCTCGACACCGCCCGCGAGGTCACGCGATGACACCCGTCGCACCGACCCTGCAGGCGTTCTTCAGCGACCGCCTGACCCGTCAGCTGCACGCCAGCCCGAGCACGATCGTCGCCTACCGCGACACGCTGCGGCTGCTGCTGTGCTTCGCGCGTGACACGACCCGAACAGCCCCGTCGGACCTGGACTGGGACGACCTCGACGAGCCGCTGATCGCGGCGTTCCTCGAGCAACTCGAGCACGACCGCGGCCTGCTTGACGAGCTCGCGGTAGAGCTTGCGGTCGGTGATGATCGGTGAGCCGTGCTCGAACTCGATGAGTACGCCCGCGGCGCGCGCCTGATCGATCTCGACGTCGCTGAAGTGGATCGGGTGCGATGAGTAGCCGTAGGGGTTGAGCTCCTTGTAGAGCGCTTCGAACTCGGCGCTTTGCTGGTCGGCCTTCTTGCCGAGCTTCAGCTCGGCGATCTCGCGCGTGCCGATCCCGGTGAGGTAGGCGGCGAACGTCTTCGAGCTGCCGATCTCCTGCAGAGCGCGGCCGATGAGCCATGCCGGCTCGGTCTCCAGGCGCTCGCGCAGCCACGCGGTGTCGTCGTGGTCGACGTACTCGATCACGAGCTCCTGGATCGGCTGCGAAACCTCGCCGATGCGGCGCAGGGTGTCGACACAGGCGAGCGGCAACTCGCCCTCGCCGATGAGCTGCTGCGCGCGCTCGGGGAGCTCGAGGAGCTTGACGCGGGCGGTCACCCGCTGCTTGGACCAGCCCAGCGCTTGGGCCGCGCCCTCCTCGGTCAGGCCGCGGTCGAGCATCGCCTTGACCGCGCGAGCCTCCTCGTAGGGGTTCAGCGGCTTGCGCGTGATTTATGCCGACCGCGTGGTTATGCCGACGTCGGGGTGAAAGTCCGCGCATCGTGCGGGATCCGGGCGTGGCGTGATCTTCATGATCGCTGTGCGCTGTCGAGCTTTGAGCGTATGCGGCGACGTTCGATCTCGATCTCGCGGGTGGAGGGCGTTCTGGCGCCCCACTCGGCGGGCTTCCGCGCGTGGCTGGCAGAGCGCGGCTACCGGCCGTCGACGATCGAGGACCAGGTGTGGCTGATGGCACACCTGAGCAGGTGGCTCGACCAGCAGTGCATGGAGTTGGCCGCGTTCACGGACGAGGCCGCGGAGCGCTTTCAACGTGCGCGGCGAGAGCGCTACTCGCATCTGACCGGGTCGCGCGCGCTGCGTCCGCGGTTGAGCTACCTGCGTGAGCTGGGGCTCGTGCCGGAGGCGCTGGCGTTGGAGTCGCCTATCGATGCAGTCGTCGCCGCCTACCGCGAGTACCTGCTCCGCGAGCGCGGCCTGGTCGAGGGGTCCATCGTCCTGCGCGCGCGCGTCGCGCGCCTGTTCCTCCGCGAGCTGCCCGATCCGGTCGAGGCCGCGCTTGCGCAGCTTGGTCCCGGCGATGTGATGCGGTTTTGTCGTGGCGCAGTGTGGTGATGGTCGCCGCGGGAAGGCGTGGACGACGACGCTGGTGAGCGGCCTGCGGTCGTTGCTGGTGTTCCTACACGTCACCGCGAGGGTCCCGGTGCCGCTGGCGGCAGCGGTCCCGAGCGTCGCGAGCTGGCGGCTGAGCTCGCTTCCGCGCGGCGTGGGCCGCGATCACGTCGAGCTGATCCTCGCGAGCTGCGATCGAGCGACCGTGGTCGGTCGGCGTGATTACGCGATCTTGATGCTGCTCTCGCGTCTGGGGCTGCGCGCCTGCGAGGTCGCCGCACTGACGCTCGATGACATCGATTGGCGCGCCGGGGAGCTGACGATCCACGGCAAGGGCGGCCAGACCGATCGTCTGCCGCTCCCCGCTGAGGTCGGAGAGGCCCTGGTCGCATGCCTGCGTGATCCGCGTCGCGACGGCGGCTGTCGCGCACTGTTCGTGCGCGCCTTCGCGCCGGATGGAGCGTTGTCGGTGAAGGCGATCGGGGCGGTGCTGCGTGACGCGTGCGATCACGCCGGGGTGCCGCGCGTCGGGACGCACCGCTTGCGCCACACCGTCGCGACCGAGCTGCTTGGGGCCGGTGCGCCGTTGACCGAGATCGCCCCGGTGCTGCGGCATTCCAACCTCTCGAGCACCGCGATCTATGGAAAGGTCGACCGCGCGGCGCTGCGGGCTCTCGCGCGTCCGTGGCCGCTGGCGGGAGCCGCGGCGTGAGCACACTCGCGCCGGCAGCGCACGACTACCTGCGGGTGCGACGCGCGCTGGGCTACAAGCTCGAGCGTCAGGGTCGCCAGCTGCTGCAGTTCATCGCCTACCTCGACGCGGCCGGTGCGACGACGGTCACGATCGAGAATGCGATCGCGTGGGCGACCATGCCAGCCGACGCGACGAGCAACTACTGGTGTGACCGCCTGTCGATCGTGCGGCAGTTCGCCCGGCATCTGCAGACGATCGATCCGGCGTGCGGGGTACCGCCCAAGGGACTGCTGCCCTACCGCCGCGAGCGACCGATCCCGTTCCTGTTCACGCCCGCAGACATCGAGCGGGTGATGCGCGCGGTGCGAGGGCTGCGCGGCGAGCTGCATGCCGCGACGACGCAGACGCTGATCGGTCTGATGGCCGTCACCGGCATCCGCGTCGGCGAGGCGATCGGCCTCGACCGCGACGAGATCGACCGCTGCGAGCAGCTAATCCGCGTGATCGACGGCAAGTTCGGCAAGAGCCGCGAGGTCGCCGTCCACCAGACGACGATCGCCGCGCTCGACCGCTACGGCGAGCTGCGCGACCGGATCTGTCCCCGCCCGCAGTGCGAGGCGTCTTTCCTGACGCGCAACGGCACCCGGCTGCGCTACCAGTGCGTCCGCCTGGTGTTCATGCGCCTCGTCCGAGCGGCAGGGCTTGAGCACCGCTCGCCGAGAAGTCGTCCGCGGCCGCACAGCCTGCGGCACAGCTTCGCGGTCAACACGTTGCGCGACTGGTACGCCAACGACGTCGACGTGCAGGCCCGGCTGCCGCTGCTGACGACCCACATGGGGCACGTCACGCCGGCCAGCACCTACTACTACCTCACGGCCGCCCCGGACCTGCTCGCGCTCGCGGCCAACCTCCTGGAACCGCACTCCGGAAAGGACTCCCGATGAGCAGCCTGGCACCGACGCTTGAGGCGTACTTCACTGACCGGCTGATCCGTCAACGACGCGTCAGCCCGCACACGATCGCAAGCTACCGCGACACGTTCCGTCTGCTCCTGGCCTACATCCAGCGGACAACCGGGACGCGGCCATCCCGGCTGGAGATCGCCGACCTTGACGCGGCGAGGATCGGCGCATTTCTTCAGCACCTCGAGCAAGAGCGCGGGAACACCGCGCGCACCCGCAACATCCGGCTCGCCGCGATCCACTCCTTCTTTCACTACTGCGCGCTGCGCCACCCCGAGCACGCCGCGCTGACCCAGCGGGTGCTCGCGATCCCACCGAAACGTGCGACCAAGCGCACCGTCACCTTCCTCACTCCGGTCGAGACGCAGGCGCTGCTCGACGCCCCCGACCGATCGACCTGGGCTGGCCGGCGCGACCACGCGCTTCTGCTGACCGCCGTGCAGACTGGGCTGCGTGTCTCCGAGCTGCTCGGCCTCACCCGCGCCGACGTCCACCTGGGCAGCGGCGCGCACGTCCGGACGGTCGGCAAAGGCAGAAAGGAGAGGGTCGCGCCGCTGACCAAGCAGACCGTCGCGGTGCTCCGCGCCTCGCTGCGCGAAACCATCGACCAACCGGGAACTCCGCTGTTTCCCTCGCGCGATGGCGGCACGCTTACCCGCGACGCGATCGAGCGGCGCCTCGCCCAACACGTCCAGACCGCGCAGCAGGCCTGCCCGGGGCTGCGGTCCAAGCGGGTCACGATGCACACGTTGCGTCATACCGCGGCGATGAACCTGCTGACCGCTGGCGTCGACACCTCCACGATCGCGCTGTGGCTCGGCCACGAGCAGGAACGCACCACGCACCTCTACCTGCACGCCGACCTTGAGCTCAAGCAACGCACGCTGGACCGGATCACGCACCGAACGGGCGCCGCGGCCGCTACCGGGCGCGCGACCCGGTGCTCGCCTTCCTCGAAAGCCTATAGCCGGCGGGCGCTGCCGCTCCGCGCCCGAAAGCGAGCCCGCCATCGGCATCCGGTGACACGCTCGCGTTTCGTCCGGAGCGGGTGCCTCGCCAGAACCGCCGGGGACGTCCGCATCCGTAGGAGACCGAGCGCGGAGTCCCGTAAGGGGATCGCTCAGCGAAACACGCCGAGCGGGCTCTGGGAGCGGATTCCGGAACTCCCCATCGACGGCACTTGCTCCGTAGGCTCAAGGCCTTGTGTGGACATCACCACCGAGCATCGGCGGGGGCGGTTGACGTGAGCGCCACCCCAACGCCTGACGAGCGGACCCGCTATTCGTCTCGACGAGTGGATCAGGTCGAGCTTGAGGCGTGGCCCGAGTTCGACGACGAGGGTCGGACGCTACTGGAGTCGGTCGGCGATGTGATCCGACCCGCGCCCGGTGAGCTGCTGTGGGATGCGGGCGACGCCTACGATCTCTACCTCGTCCTCGCGGGTGGAGTCTGTCTCGTAGACCGAAGAGACGACCGGGTCAGTTTCGTGGTCGAAGTCGGCGATTTCGTCGGCGAGCTCGGCATGCTGATGGGACAGCCGGCCTTCCTCGCCGGCGTTTCCATGGCCAACACCACGCTCCTGCGAGTGCGCGTCATGGACCTGAAACGGCTCATGGCGACCGCTACGGAACTGAGTGACGTGTTGGTTTCGGCGTTCGATGCGCGGCGACGTTTGCTGACCCGTTGGGGCGAGGGTGGCCTTGTCCTTGCCGGCGACGACGATCGTGAGATGCACCGATTGCAGGAGTTCGCCGAGCGCAATCACGTGCCCTATCGGACGGTGCTGCGCTCGGACCCGTCCGCTTGGACCGAGGTCGCCGCGACGTGCGCGCTCCCCGAAGTGGGATCGGCCGTGGTGAGCGGGCGAGGACGCGTTCTGACGCAACCGACGACCCGCGATCTGGCTGCCGCCGTCGGGCTTGATCTCTTCGGACTGCCCGAGCAAGCGCAATGCGACCTGCTGATCGTCGGCGCTGGACCAGCAGGCCTCGCCGCTGCCGTCTACGGGGCCTCCGAAGGACTCGATGTCATCGTCGTCGAGGACGTCGCCCTGGGAGGGCAGGCCGGCACCTCGTCGCGGATCGAGAACTACCTCGGCTTCCCACGCGGGATCGCCGGCGGCGAGCTGGCCCGGTCGGCGATGCTGCAAGCGGTCAAGTTCGGGGCACGGCTGGCGTCGCCTCGGTCGGTGACCAGACTGTCGCGCAACCCCGACGGCTTCCAGGTCCGACTCGATGACCACAACGACGTCGCCGCCCGGGCGGTCGTCATCGCCAGTGGCGTCCAGTACCGTCGCCTGGAGATCCCAGGTGTCGCCGCGTTCGAGGGTCGCGGCGTCTACTACGCCGCAACCGAGCTCGAAGCGCGTGCGTGTGTCGGCCAGAACGTGGTGGTGGTGGGAGGCGCCAACTCGGCCGGGCAGGCCGCGCTGTTCCTCGCGCGGCATGTCGACCAGGTGCACGTCCTCATTCGGCGGGACAACCTCGCCGAGACCATGTCCAGCTATCTCGCGCGAAGACTCGCTCACCATGACCGGATCACCGTCCACCCGCGGTCGCATCTGACATCGGCCACGGGCGAGAAGCGTCTGTCCGAGCTCATCTGGCGAGATGAGCACCGGGGACAGGACGTCCGACTTGAAGCCGGTGGGCTGTTCTTGATGATCGGCGCCGTGCCACGTACCGCATGGCTTCGCGACGCGGGCGTCGAGCTCGATCCCAAGGGGTTCGTGACGACCCGAGAGACCTTCGCGACGTCCGTGGCCGGGCTGTTCGCCGTCGGCGACGTCCGCGCCGGCTCCGTCAAGCGAGTCGCCTCCGCAGTCGGAGAAGGGTCGGTCGTCGTGTCCGCAGTGCACTCCTACCTCGGTGGCCGCTAGGCGGTAATTCCGGGACCAGGCTCGACGTCGACGTCGGATGACGTCACGATCTCGCCGCAGTGCGCGCAGCGCAGGTCGATCTGCGTGACCTTGCCGCACGCGCGGTGGCGCCGAAAGACGGGCGGGCCCGCGTCGCCCGCGGTCCAGCGATCGCCCCATTGGGCCATGACCATCAGCACGTCCACGAACTCGAAGCCCTTGCGGGTCAGGACGTACTCGTACCGCGCCGGGCGCTCTGCGTAGCGGCGGCGCTCGAGCATCCCCTCCTCGACGAGGTGCTTGAGTCGCTCGGCGAGGACCTTGCGGGACACGCCGAGGTCGCGCTGCAGGTCGCCGAATCGGTTGATGCCTACCCATGCGTTGCGCAGGATCAGTGGCGACCAGGGCTCGCCGGCGACCGCGAGGCTGCGCGCGATCGAGCACGTCATCTCGGAGAAGTCCGTCCGCTGCATGAGGAGAGCCTACCTTAGTTCCGTAAGGGAACTCACTGTGCTACGGTGCCCGGCATGACGCTCGAGCAAGGAGATCTCAGGCTGCTGGACACCGAACCGGCGCGACGGCTTCTCACGTCGACGATCCCGGCCCGCTACGCCTACACGGCACTGGACGGCACGCCGCGCATCGTGGCGAGCTGGTTTGTGTGGACGGGCGAGGAGCTCGTGCTGCCGACGTTCATCTCGGCGCCGCACGTCAGCCACGCCGCGTATCGGGTGCGCGCGCTGCGGGCCAACCCGGACGTCGCGGTCTCGATCGACACCGAGTCGTCTCCGCCCGAAGTGCTCGGCATCCGCGGCAAGGCCGACATCACCGAGATTGACGGCGTCGCGGCCGAGTACGCCGAGGCCGCGCATCGCTTCCTCGGCTCCGAGCAGGCCGCGGGCTACCTCGCTCAGATCGACCAGCCGGGAACGCGTATGGCGCGCATCGTCGTCCGGCCGACGTGGGTCGCCGTGATGGACTTCCAGACCCGGATGCCGAGCGCCCTCGGCGGCGTCCTGTGACGATTCTCGTCACCGGGGGGTTCGGCTCGATCGGCGCTCATACGGCGCTCGCGCTCGTCGACCTGGGCGAGCAGGTCGTCGTGACGCGGCACCGAAAGGCGGCGCCGCCATCCTTCCTCGAGGGGCGCGTGGCGGTCGAGCAGGCCGACCTGGCCGACCTCGAAGCCCTTCATGCCATCGGCGACCGGCACGAGATCACCGCGATCGTCCACCTCGCGGCCGTCGCGCTCGAGGAGCCGAATCCGATCGCGTTCATGCGCAGGAACACCGCGATGCTGCTCAATGCCCTCGAGGTCGCGCGCACCTGGGGGGTGCGGCGGTTCGCGGTGGCCAGCAGCATCGGCGTCTACATCGGGACCCCCGGCCCGCGCTGGCACGAGGACCTGGCGCTCGTGCCGGCGACGTCGCCGAACTCGATTCTGGCGTTCAAGAAGGCTGTCGAGGCGATCACGCCCCAGGTTCTGCAGGGCACCGGCGTCGAGCCGATCAACCTGCGCATCGGCACGATCTGGGGCCCGCTCGGCCTTGCTGACTCGCCGTTCTTCCCGATCCCGCGGCTCATCTCGGCCACCGTGCGCGGCGAGGCTCCCGATCTGACGCCGCCGCGGCCGCCGGGCTTCGCCGACGACGGTGGCGACCGCTGCTACGTCAAGGACTGTGGTCGGGCGATCGCCCTGCTCATGCGCGTCGACACGCTCCAGCACGACACCTACAACATCTCCTCTGGGCAGCCGGTCGCCAACCGCGAGTTCGTCACCGCCGTCAACGCCGCCGTCCCCGGTGCCGAGGCGTCGCTGCCCCCCGGCCGCGCTCCCGACGCGCCGGCAGACGATCCGTACCTCGACACCACCCGCCTCACGCGCGACACCGGCTTCGAGCCGGCCTTCGACGTGCGAGCCGGCGTCGCAGACTACGTCGCATGGCTCCAAGACAACCCGTCCTGAGGCCTGACGCGAGGTTCGACCTTCATGAATAACCATCGCCCCGGCGTAACCAACTTCGTCCACGTCGGTCTTGTCGTCGAGGATCTCGACGAGACGGTCCGGTTTCTTGCGCTGCTCGGCTTCGACTGCGGCAAGCCCAGCGTGTTCAGCGGCGAGTGGATCGACCGGATCATTGGTCTCGAGAATGTGACGGTCGAGGTCGTGATGGCTCGCGCCCCCGACGGCGGCGACATGTTCGAGGTGGTGCGCTTCCGCTCGCCCTCCGCCGCCGCTCAAGAGCCGGCGCCGGCCGCGAACCGTCCCGGGCTCCGGCACGTCGCCTTCACCGTCGACGACGTGCGCGGCGTCGTCGACCGCGTCCGAGAGGCCGGCTGGGACACGGTCGGGGAGATCGTCGACTACGAGAACATGTTCCTCCTCTGCTACGTCCGCGGACCCGAAGGCCTGATCGTCGAACTCGCCGAGCGGCTCGACGGCACGCCCGCGCAACGGCCAGACTGAACCGCCCCGCGCCGGTCGGAAGCGATACACACCTGCTGGCGCCGCACCGGCTGGCACACGGCCCTCGCCCCGCCCCGCAAGCCGAAGGCTGAACGGCCGCCGCCCGCCCGACCACAGCGCGACTCCTGCAACCGGGCGGCGTCGCACAAGCGGATCCCTCTGCGCGACCGCGCTGATCGCTCGCGTCACGGTTCGGAACTGCGAATCGACGGCTCACGCCGAGCGTGGCGAGTGAGCACGGCAGAATTTGCGCACGGCGTCGTTGAAGGGCTCGGGTGCCTCGAGATTGCTCACGTGACCAGCGCCCGGGATCACGACGAGCTTCGCATCTGGAATCGCGTCCTGGAACTGGCGCGCGACGCTGAGCGGCGATCGCGCGTCAAGCTCACCCCAGATCAGTAGGGTCGGCACGGCGATTCGCGGGAGCAGGTCACGCTGGTCGGCGTCGGCCATGACGAGCAGCGCGGTCCTCATGCTCTCGGGGCGAACGTCTGCGGACATCGCTTCCAATAGAGACTCGAGTTCGGTCGGCGGGTCACCGGCGAACAGCCCCGGAAGCGTGGGATCGAACAAGTGGTCTGCCGCAGCAAGGATCTGCCGCACGCCCTCAACCCGAGCCCGCACCTCCTCGGCGGGCAGCGATCCCTTCCAGCCGGCGTAGGTGTCGATGAGAATCAGTGTCTCGACCAGCTCGGGATGCTGGCGGTAGAGCTCTTGGGCGACGGTGCCGCCCCAGGACAGACCGGCGACATGCGCTGGCCCAAGATCAAGCACGTCGATTAGGGCCGCCAAGCAGTTCGCGTAGTCCGTGAGGGCGAAATCCGCGGGAACGGCCGACGAGCGACCCGCGCCCGGCTCGTCCCAGGCGACGACGGTGAACTCGTCCGACAGCGCGGCCAGCTGTGGCCGCCACATGCGGCCATCCACCGCGGCGCCGTGCACGAGCACCAGCGGCGATCCTTCGCCAACCCGCTCGTAGCCGATCTCGAGCCCGTTCGCCCGAACGACCTCCACAGCTCCAACCTACACGGGAGACAAGCAGCAGGTGGCGTGTCGCACGACGAACGCGCTACGGGCGCGTGTGAGCGTCCCGCCCGGCCGGCGCTGGCGGTGTGCCGCAGGGGATCGATTCCGGGACAGTGCCGCAGCAAGTGATCTCGTCGTCGATCGAGCGCCCGAGGCGCCCGCAAGCGATTTTCCGCTGGCGGATGACGCCGGCGCGCTATGACGGTCCGCGACTCGTGTTGAGTCGGCTGTACAACTGTGCAAGAATCTGCACGTGCGTTCAGCCGATCTGACGGCGGCGGCCCGGATCCGCGAAACCGCGATGGGGCTGTTCGCGGAGCGCGGGGTCGCCGCGGTCAGCGTGCGCGACGTTGCCGAGGCCGCGAGCGTGTCGCCGTCGCTGGTCATCCACCACTACAAGTCCAAGGAAGGGCTGAAGGCCGCCGTCGATGAGCGGGCGACGGCGGCGGTGATCGACGCCGTCGCCGAGCTGGGCGAGGGCGGTCCGGTCGCCACGGCGTCGGCGTCGCTGGCCGCGAAGTTCGCCGCGAACCTCGAGGCCGAGCCGGTGTTGCCGGCCTACATCCGGCGCATGCTGGTCGACGGTGGGCCGGCCGGCGAGGCCCTGTTCCGGATGCTGTTCGACGCGACGGTGCAGACGCTGGATGCGCTGGAGCGGGCCGGGGTCGTGCGCCGGTCCGACGACGAGCCGGCCCGGGCCGCGTTCGTGCTGGTGGCCGATCTCGCGGTGATCGTGATGCGCGAGCAGATCGCCGGTGTGCTCGGCGTCGACCCGCTCGGCAGCGACGGCGTGGCGCGCTGGACGAGGACGGTGATGGAGCTCTACGGACCCGGCCTGTTCACGCCGGAGGCGGGCGCATGACGGCCGTGATCGCGGTGGACGGGCTGACCCGGTCGTTCGGCGCGCGGCGCGGGGTCGTCGACGTGGCCTTCGAGGTCAACGCCGGCGAGGTGTTCGGGTTCCTCGGCCCCAACGGGGCCGGCAAGTCGACGACGATCCGGCTGCTGCTCGGGTTGTATCGCCCGACCTCCGGGCGGATGCGCGTGTTCGACCTGGACCCGGCCGAAGCGGGTGTCGAGATCCACCGCCGCGTCGGCTACCTGCCGGGCGAGCTGGCGCTCTACCCGCGGCTGACCGGCCGCCAGCACCTCGACTACGTGGCCCGGGTGCGGGGCCTGACCGATCACACCTACCGCGACGAGCTGGTCGAACGCTTCCAGGCCGAGCTGGACCGCCCCGTGCACGCGCTGTCGAAGGGCAACCGCCAGAAGATCGGCCTGGTGCTCGCGTTCATGCACCGCCCGGACCTGCTCGTCCTCGACGAGCCGACGTCGGGGCTGGACCCGTTGCTGCAGGACGAGTTCGCCCATCTGGTCCGCGAGACGGTGGCCGCCGGGCGCACGGTGTTCCTCTCCTCGCACGAGCTGGACGAGGTCCAGCGCATCGTCGATCGGCTCTCGATCATCAAGGAAGGGCGCATCGTCCTGACCGACACCGTCGAGGGCCTGCGCCGGGCGGCACCGCGGACCGTCGAGCTGCGCTTCGCCCAGGCCGTCGACCCGGCTCGCTTCGCCGGCCTGCCCGGCGTGCACGTCCTGAGCCATGACACCACTCGGCTGGTGCTCTCGGTCACCGGGCCGGTCGCGCCGCTGCTGCGCGAGGCCGCCGAGCTGGACGCCGTGGACCTGACGGCCCGCCGCGCCGACCTCGACGAGCTGTTCCTGACCTACTACCGCTCCGCCTGAGTCGACCATGCGAGCCGACACCACGCGGCTGGACCTGCGGCTGCGCCGCCGTTCGCTGATCGGCTACGCGCTGGGCATGGCGCTCTATGCGTTCATCATCGTCGCGCTGTATCCGTCGTTCAAGGACGACGCCAGCCTGAACAAGCTCACCGAGAACGGCAACACGGTCGCGGCGCTGTTCGGGGCGACCGGCTCGCTGAGCAGCCCGTCGGGCTGGCTGAGCGCGAACCTGTACGCCAACTTCGTCCCGCTGATCGTCCTGCTGCTGGCGATCGGCTACGGCGCGGCGAGCATCGCCGGCCAGGACGAGGACGGCACGCTCGGCCTGCTCGCCACGCTGCCGCGGTCGCGCCGGCGGCTCATCGCCGAGAAGTTCGCCGCCATGTGCCTGCAGCCGGTGCCGGTCGCCCTGGCGACGATGCTGTGCGTGCTCGCCGGCCCCGGCTTCGAGCTGCACATCGGCATCGGCAACCTGATCGCCACCACGGTCGGCGTGCTGCTGCTCGCGATCGACTTCGGCGCGCTGGCCATGCTCATCGGCGCGGCCACCGGCAGCCGAGGCACCGCACTCGGCATCACCTCGACGATCGCCGCGGCGTCCTACGTCATCAGCTCGCTCGCCCCGGTCGTGCACTGGATCCACCCACTGCGGTACGCGTCGCCGTTCTTCTACGCCGTCGGCGACGGCCAACTCGTGCGCGGGCTCAGCCCCGGCGGCGCGGCCGTGCTCATCGGCATCGCCGTCGTGCTCGCCATCGCGTCGACCCAAGCCTTCGAACGCCTCGACATCCACTAACCCATCACGGTCGCCGCTCAGCCGCCGGCCGGGCGCCATCCGAGGGCGTCGCACAAGCCCATCCCCTACGGCACGCCGGCGCCGCTACCCGCTCACAAGCCCGCGGGTCGGCCCGTAGCTCCCCGCAAGCGGTTCCCTCACGGTCGCCGACGCGGCCGCGGGCACCGCTCCGCGAACGCACGTGCATGCGATCTGCCGAGTTATCTCACCCGGTAGGGAGTGCCCCGAGGTTCCATGCATGGGGCTCACCCGCATCACATCAGGCGTCGAGCGCGGGCGGCGGCCCTACGATCTCCACTCCCAGTCGGCCGACCGCTCCTGCAAGGGTGGCGTCGTTGGGCCGCGGTGGCGCAGCAGTCCCCGCCCGTGCGGGAACGCCGAGATCCAGGAAGAGCCGTTCGAAGCCGCCGGGAGTCGCGATCGTCAGGATGCGCGCACTCTCCGAGGTGACCAGGTGCGCGTGAGGAACACTGCGTGGAAGAGCAATCGTCTCTCCCGACGCCAGGTGGTGGACGTGATCGCCGACCCAGACGGTGATCTGCCCATCGAGAACGACAAGCTGCTCGTCCTCACGCCGGTGCAGATGCAAGGGTAGGCCGGTACCGCGCGGCTCCAGTGACTCCCAAACGCCGAGGCGTCCCTCGCTCTGTTCCGTCTGGACGTGAACAACGACGAGGGTGCCGGCGAACCACAGGCCGGTGGAGCTGGAGGGGCGAGGCTCCACGCTGCGACTCTACGCGCTCGCCTGCGGGCGGGTGCTGGCGAAGGAGGTCGCGCACCTGCTGCGCGAGGCGATGCGCGGGCGGCTCCCGACCCAGCCGACCGCGGCCGGACTCGCCTTGAGGCGGACGTCTCGCCTGGCACCAACTCGCGCGCACCGGAGGAGCACAGAACGCGCAGGCGGCGACCGCCGCTCCTTCCAGGAAACGGGCCGTCCCGGCAGGCGGCTCGACCCGCGGACCCCTGCTTCATCCGACGAACATGGCGATCCGCCTCCGCGATCTCTCGTGCCAGCAGCCGGGCGTCCTCGATGTCCTCGCCCTCGAGCCGCACATCGGCGCCCAAAGGCGGCGATCTGACGCAGCTTGAGCGGGTTCGCGGTGCGCGCCGCCACGACGGTGACGTCGAGGCAGCGGCGCCCGCCGCTGTGGGCCAGCGCCTGCCCCAGGGTGCCGGCGCTCGCGCACACCACGCGCGACGCCCCGCTGTCGCGGGCCAGCGCCGTCACCGTCTCCGTGCCGCGTCCCTTGAAGCTGCGGACCGGGTTGAGCGTCTCGACCTTGGGCGTGGCCGAGCACCCGAGTGCCCGGCCGAGCGGCGCGCATGGCAGCGCCGGGGTGTCGAGGAAGACCGGATCGATCTCGCTCACCGCGACACGTACCCGATCGGGCCGGAGCCGAAGGGCGTCGAGGCCGCTCACGGCGAGGGCTCGAGCCGGTGTGCCTCTGTGCGCGCCAGGCGGTCGGCGATCGCCGTCTGCGCTCGGTCCAGCGCGGCGCTGTCGCGGAACAGCAGGAAATGGCCGTTTGCCTCGTGGAGCAAGGCGTTGATCTCGAAGATCAGCTGACCGATGTCGAGATCTTGGGCGAGGTCCCCGTGCCGTTGAGCGGCGCGGAGGTTGGCTTCGAGCAGCTCGTCCCAGCCGGCGAGCACCGCGCGGACGCGATCTCGGATCGGCCCGCCGCGAGTGTCCCACTCGGCGGCGGTGGACGCGAAGAAGCAGCCACCGGGGAAGACGCCGCGCTTGACGTAGGACAGATAGCGCTCGCACAGCTGCTCGAGGCGTTTACGGCCCTCTGGAAGCTGCATGGCGGGCTCGACGACCTCGGCGGCGTAGATCGCCTCGGCGGTGGCGATGGTCGCGAGCTGCAGGTCCTGCTTTGAGGCGAAGTGCGAGAAGAGGCCGCTCTTGCTCATCCCGATCTCGCTGGCGACGCGGCTGATCGAGAGGCCCTCAAGCCCCTCGACGGTGGCGAGCCGGGCGGCGGCGTCGAGGATCGCGCGGTAGCTGCGCTCACCGTCGGAGCGGGTGCGGCGCTTGCGTGCGGGCTCGGTCGCCATGGGTCTTCAGACACTCGACGGTTGACAAGTTAGCACGGGCGGTCGTACTATCTCGGTCGCTTTGAGTGCGACCGGTCGTACTAACTATCCACCCTCTCTCTCAAGCAGGAGCAAATGACGATCATCGACCACACCCAGCCCGACGCCGCCAAGCTCCAGCAGTTCGTGTTCCGCGCCGTCGAGGAGGTCGGCGCGACGCTTAACGCGGCGCTGGTCGTGATGGGCGACCGGCTCGGCCTCTACCGGGCGCTCGCGGGCGCCGGCGCGCTCACGCCCTCCGAGCTCGCGGCGCGCACCGGCACCGCCGAGCGCTACGTGCGCGAGTGGCTCAACGCCCAGGCCGCCGGCGGCTACGTCACCTACCACCCGGCGGAGGGCGCCTACAGCCTGCCGCCCGAGCAGGCGGTCGCATTCTGCGACGAGGACAGCCCGGCGTATCTGCCGGGGCTGTTTCAGAACGCGCTCGGCTCAGTGCTGGACTCGCCGCGGATCACCGACGCCGCCCGCACCGGGGCGGGCGTCGGCTGGCACGAGCACAACGATCACGTCCACGACGGCTGCGAGCGGTTCTTCCGGCCCGGCTACAACGCCAACCTCGTCGCGTCGTGGCTGCCGGCGCTCGACGGCGTCGTCGAGCGCCTCCAGCGGGGCGCCCGGGTCGCCGACGTCGGCTGCGGCCACGGCGCCTCGACGATCCTCATGGCCCAAGCGTTTCCCGAGTCGACGTTCGTGGGCTCCGACTACCACGCTGAGTCGATCGAGACCGCGCGCCGCAGAGCCGAGCAGGCCGGCGTCGGCGATCGCATCCGCTTCGAGGTCGAGCCCGCCGCCGCCTACACCGGCGAGGGCTATGACCTGGTGACGATGTTCGACTGCCTGCACGACATGGGTGACCCGGTCGGCGCGGCGCGGCACGTGCTCGGAACGCTCGCGCCCGACGGCACGTGGATGATCGTCGAGCCCGCCGCTGGCGACCGCGTCGAGGACAACCTGAACCCGATCGGTCGCGCCTACTACGGCTTCTCGACGCTCCTGTGTACCCCGGCGTCGCTGTCCCAGGACGTCGGCCTGGCGCTCGGCGCGCAGGCCGGCGAGGCGCGCCTGCGCGACGTCGTCACCGCGGGCGGGTTCACGCGCTTCCGCCGCGCCACCGAGACGCCATTCAACCTCGTGCTGGAGGCCCGGCCGTGAGCTCGGGCGAAGGGCTCGAGCCGATCGCGCTCGAGCCCGTGGACGCGGTCACGGTGACCACGCTCGTGGACAGCGTGACGGACTCGTTGCTGTCGGATCAGAGTCCCGCCAAGCGGCCGTCGATGGCGGCCGCACCGCGCATCGCGACGCGACTTCACATCGGCGGCGACACCGACGACGCCGTGCGCGCCGACCATGGGTTCTCCGCGCTCGTGACCGTCAACAAGGCCGGCCGCGAAACGCGCGTGCTGTTCGACGCGGGCCGAACGCCGGACGGGCTGGCCGAGAACATGCGCCGCATCGACCTCTCGCCGGGCGACATCCACAAGGCGGTGGAGCTGCCCACAACCAGCAAAGCAGCGCTGCAGGGGGCAGGGTTCGAGATCGTCGAGCAGCGAGCTGCGGGCCGCGCTGCCCCTCGACGGCGGAGCGCCGCTGGCCGACCCGTTCCACCGCAACGCCGAGCTCGTCGGGCTGCTCCGGCTGCGGGCGGCCACGCCGGCGCGGCGGCGCCGTCGCCGCCCCCGCCGGCTGGCGGCGCTGCGGCCGCGGGCGGCGTGATGCGCGAATCGCGATCCAACCGGGAGACGAGATGAATGGTTACTTCAGATACCAGGCGAATCTGGCTCGGCTCGACGACCTCCGGCGGCAGGCCGCCGAGCATCGGAGCGTCGACAAGCCGCCGGCGAGGCGACGCCGGTGGCTCGGGCTGCGAGCCGCGGCAATGAGCTCGGGAGGCGCCGCGGCCCATCATCGCTCGGTCGTCCCTTCGAACGAGGTGACGATCGAGGCCTGGAACGGCGTGCTCTTCGACCGCTTCGTGCGCTTCCGCGACATCGTCACCACCGGACTCGGCGCGCACGGCGAGCAGGCGCTGCGCCTGCACCCACCGCGACCTGGTGACCGGGCGCTCGATGTCGGCTGCGGGTTTGGCGACACGACCCGGCGGCTCGCCGAGCTCGTCGGGTTCCAGGGCGAGGCGGCCGGCGTCGACGCCGCGCCGCGCTTCATCGACACCGCTCGCCGGGAGACGGCGCAGGCAGGGGTCGCGAACGCGCGCTTCCTGGTCGCCGATGTCCAGGCGGGCGACCTCGACGGTGGCTTCGACTACGTCTTCTCGCGCTTCGGGACGATGTTCTTCGCCAATCCCGTCGTCGCGCTGGCGAACGTGCGGAAGGCGCTCGCTCCCGGCGGCCGCCTGTGCATGGTGGTGTGGCGACGCAAGCTCGACAACGACTGGCTGCACCGCGCCGAGCGGGTCGTCGAGCGTATCTTGACCCGACCCGAGGTCACAGACGAGCCCACCTGCGGGCCCGGCCCGTTCTCGATGGCAAGCGCCGACACCACGACCGACGTGCTCGTGCGCGCGGGCTTCGAGCATATCTCCCTGCATCGCTGCGATATCGAGATCGCCATCGGCTCCTGTCTCGAGCAAGCTGTGGAGTTCGTGATGGCGCTCGGTCCGGCGGGCGAGCTGATCCGCCTCGGCGGCAGCGACGCCGAGCGACGTCGCCCGCGCATCGTCGCAGCCCTCCGTGAGTCGCTCGCCGAGCTGCAGCAACCCGACCAGACACAGATACGAGCCCAAGCCTCGACGTGGATCGTCGGAGCGAGCTCGCCGGGAGCCAAGCCATGATCGCGAACCTGCCCCGGCCAGCGTCGATGATGATGGCAGTGGCCGTCGCGACGGTGGCCATGACCATGCCCGCCATGGCGGGCGCCCGGACGCCCGAGATGCGACCGGTCGTGCACGAGCTGACCACGTTCGCGGAGCCGGGCTGTCGGAGTGGGTGTGGTTCGGGCAGCACGATCGGTCCGGACAGGGCCCTGTATGTGACCGACGGTCCGGGAGGTCGCGTCCTGCGGGTGGATCCGGAGACGGGCGCTACAAGCACGTTCGTGAGCGGCCTGCCCCGGGCGATCCCCGATGTCGGCATCGGCGGCGCGATGGACGTCGCCTTCCTCGGTGATACCGCGTACGTGCTCATCACGCTCGTCGGCCCCGCGTTCGGCCAGCCCGACGTCGTCAACGGCATCTACCGAATCGGGAAAGACGGCAGCCCGAGCGTGATCGCCGACGTCGGCACCTGGTCGATCGTGCACCCGCCCGCGACCGACTTCTTCGTGCCCAGCGGCGTCCAGTACGCGTTGGAGCCCTTCCGTGGCGGCTTGCTCGTCACCGACGGCCATCACAACCGCGTGCTGCGCGTCTCGCAGACCGGCGACATCCGCCCGCTCATCGCATTCGGGAACATCGTCCCTACCGGCCTCGAGGTCCGCGGCCACACGATCCTCATGGGCCAGGCCGGCCCGATCCCGCACGTCGCTCAGACCGGCAAGGTCGTCCGCTTCAGCCCGAGATCGGCCCCCACGGAGGTCGCGTCGGGGGCGAGCCTGCTCGTCGATGTTGAGCTCAGGCGCAACCGGGACCTCTACGCCCTCTCGCAGGGCACCTGGGATCTGCCGCCGACCCCGGAGAACGAGGGCAAGCCGGCATCGCCGGACACCGGCCGCATCCTGCGCGTCGACAAGCGCGGTCGCTTCGCACCGGTCGTCGAGGGCCTGGACCGGCCGACGTCGCTCGAGCTGATCGGCGACCGCGCCCTCGTGGTCACCCTCACCGGCAAGGTGCTCGCGATCGACCACCTCGGCAGGCTCGGCTGCGGTGATGCGCGATGAGGCGAGTGGAAGCCGTTCATCGCTTCGACGTCCCGATCGATCGCGGGTTCGCGTTCATCACCGACACCGCGAACTGGCCGCGCTACTGGCCCGGCTACGTACGGCTCGAGCAGCACGCGCGGCTCGTGCTGGTTTGCGTGCTGACGCTCGCCGCTGCCGCCGTGTGCCTCGCGTCCGCGCCGAATGCGGCCGCGATTCCTGGGCTCGTGCAGCGATCGGGCGAGAGCCCTCGCCCGGGCGAGTCGAACCTCGAGCCGGCGAAGAACCTGACCGCATACTGCCCGTCGCATCACCGTGTCGTCGGCGGCGGAGCGTCGATCGACGATGACGGTCGCGGCGTCAGGCTCACCGGGATCGTGCCGTGGAAGGGAGGCTGGCCTAATCACGCGGGCTCGATAACCGCCTACGCCGAAGCACCCGGCTTGGCCCGTTTCCCGTGGAAGCTCAAGGTCTACGCCTTGTGCGCGCCGATTTCGACCTTCAACAACTACAGCATCAAAGCGGCGATCAGCTACGTCCCACCGTCACAGACCTTCGACGCCGTCGAAGCCGTCTGCCCGAACAACACGGTCGCCTGGGGCGCCGGGGCGCATGCCTACGGGGCCGCCAGCGGCCCCAACCCGCCGACGGGCCAGATCGGGTTGCAGCTCATGCGCACCGACGGCGCGCTGGGGATCGCCCGCGCGACGGCGCGCGAGAGCGCGGCCGGCTACAACGACTCATGGCAGCTCGTGTCGTACGCGATCTGCGCCGACCACAGGGTCAACCACTACGGCCTGCCGGGCGGAACCGTCCAGCGGCCCAGCGGCATCCACGCCGACGGCACCGCGACGTACGCCATCGGCGCCTCGGACCGCTGCGCCGACGGCTACTACACACACGGCCTCGGTGGTGGTGCCGGCATCACCGACAGCGGTCCCGTGTGGCTGCGAGGCATCTGGCCCCACAACGACCTCCGAGGCGTCAGTGTCTTGATGACCGGCCCGGGTTCGACCGCGGGCGTCGTGGCGCACCAGACCTGCGCACGGTAGCCGCCGAGCTCGCGCTATCTGGACGCCGCGCGAGGCGGCGGCCGAAACCGCGTTCGCTTGCCACGTTGGCCGGCGCCCGCGTCACCCCGCCGCCGGCGACGGCAGCAGGTCGTCGTCCACTGCCGCTCGTGATGACACATCTCAGGACTTGCCGGGCGGTTACGCGCGACCGCGGAGGTCGTCGACCGCGGACCCACAGACAAATCGCTGCAAAGTGGGCGGCGATCGGGCGATCGAGTCGCTTTCGCCCGGCGGACGCGCGTGCGCGGCGCGGCGGAGCTGGACGATGTGCAGCGTTCGGCCGCTCGCCCCGGGATCGAACCCGACTCCGGGCAGCGCTGGGCTCCCGCAAGCCGAACCCCAACAGCACACCCATCGCCCTGAGCGGGGTCATCGCTGCCAAGCCACGGAGGGGCGTGCCGTAACGCTGGTTCGGTGATGTGTGCCGGTCATGGGGCGTCAACGAGACACGACTAGGCCCGCCTCCGCACGGGCGCAGGTGTCCGTTCGCTGCCCGCACGGCTCCCGCTGCGGACGGAGGCTGACCTGTAAGTAGCCGCGACGGCGTGGAAAAATGCCTGCACAACGGTTCCACGTCTGTCGCGGGTCGACGCGGAGTCAGCCCCCTCCGCGGGCAGTGCAACGCCCTGGGGAGAGCGGCGCCTGCGCGAGTTCGGATTTCACTCCTGAAGGGCGGCCGCCGGCGGCCCGGGACGCTGTCGCGCAAACCCCCGCTCCGTCCGGCTGGCTAAAGACGATTCGGGGCATGGCGCAGAACTTCATTGGGTGCGATCGCGAGCAGGCGTTTTGCTCACGGTGCTGTCGGCGAAGTCGCGCTCGATCTCGTCGATCAGCTCCGTGTGCAGGTCGAGGAGCTGGCGCAGGAAGCGGGTGGCGAGGAGCAGGTATTTCTCGCGGTGGGGAAGGGTGTGTGCGGTGCGTTCGGCGTCGGTGAGGCGCGCGTGGAGGTCGGCGATGTCGTCGCGCAGGGTGGCCATGCTCTCGCGCGTGATCGGCTCTCCGACGAGGTCGCAGATGAGCAGGCGCAGCAGCGCGTCGCTCTTGAGCGGCGTGAAGGTGACCGGGCTGCTGGCGTAGGCGCGCAGCGCTTGGAGTCCGTTGTCGGTGAGGGTGTAGACCGTGCGCTGGTGGGTCTTGCCCGGTTTCCTGTGAGCCGACAGGTAGCCGAGCTTGGCTAGGCGCTGGGGCTCGGTGTAGTAGCGGCTCTCGCCGGCCCACGCCAGCATTCGGCCGCGCTTGGCCAGGCGCAGCAGGTCGTGCGGCGCGGCGCCCTCGCTGCCCACGAGTCCGAGGATCTCGTAGGAGAACAGGCTCAGCTCGCGCGGGATGTCGTGGGTGCGCTGCTCGGTTGACAAAGCTATATCCTGAAGCTTACAATAGCTATACTTTATACCTATCGCGAAGGGGGCGGAGATGACCTCCGACACCCGACCGGCCGAACTGACGGGCAGCGCGAAGCGATGGGGACCGCTCTGGGGTGCTCGGCCCGACGACTGGGCGCTGATCGAGGACCAGCAGGTCCCGACGTACGAGGCGGCGCTGCGCCACGTCAGCCTCGAGCCCCGAGACGCGGTGCTCGACATCGGCTGCGGCGCCGGCGTGTTCCTAAGCCTGATAGCCGACCGAGGCGCGCGCCCGGTCGGACTCGACGCCTCCGAGGCGCTGCTGGGGATCGCCCGTCGGCGTCTGCCCGACGCCGATCTGCGACTCGGCGACATGGAGGCCATTCCATTCGAGGACAACAGCTTCGACCTCGTGACCGGCTTCAACTCGTTCTTCTTCGCCAACGACATCGTCGCCGCGTTGCGCGAGGCCGGCCGGGTCGCCAAGCCCGGCGCGCCCGTGGTCATCCAGGTGTGGGGGCCGCATGAGCACAACGACCTCGAGGCGATGAAGGAGATCGTCAGGCCGTTCCTGCCACCCCGACCTCACGACGCGCCACCCGAGCCCGACTACGCGCTCCCCGGCGTGCTCGAAGACCTCGCCGACCGCGCCGGACTCACGCCCGAACTGGCCTTCGACACAACCTGGGCCTACCAGTACCCCAACGAGCAAACCCTCCGGCGCAGCCTCCTCGCCCCCGCCGGGCTCGCCGTGCTGATAGGACCCACCGCACAAGCCGAAGTCGAGAACGCGCTCGTCGCCGGCCTCGCCGCACACCGCACCCCCGACGGCGGCTACAGCCTCCACAACGAGTTTCACTACCTCATCGCACGACCCTGACCGCCCCCACAAGCGGCCCCTCCGCCGGGCGACCTCCTACGACGACGAGCCGCGTGCTCCGCCGCGGCGCGGCTGTCGCGGCCCTGTCCGTCGCGAGAGTCAGGCGAGCGCGATTCTCGCCCTAGCCCTTGGCATATTCCTCGGCCGACCGGGACTCGAACTCGAATCCGACGAACCGCTCGTCGCCGACCACCCACGCGTCGTAGCCGGGCTCGATCAGGTACGCGTCGCCCGGACCGATCTCGGTCTCGGTCCCGTCCTCGTGCTTGATAGCCAGCCGGCCGGACTGGACAAGGCCGACGTGGCGAGCCTGGCAGCTCTCAGGACCGGCGACGGGCTTGATGCATTCCGACCAGCTTCACCCCGGCTCCAACGCTACTCGCGCGGCTGTCGTCGCGCCCATTCGCACGACATCCATCTGCGTCTTGTCCGGCGTTCTCATCTCGTCCGGCGAGTCGAAATCGCGCGATTCCACACCAGCCATGCCGTCTCCTCTCGTCGATCGCCAAACCGATCCTCACGCCTTCGGGGCTGGCATTGCAGCCCACTGTCGCACGCCCTGCGAGCAGCAGCAGTCGCTCCTTCTCGACCTACGACATGGCTCTTAGAGCGCGCGCTCGACCTTGAGCTCGCCCGCGTCCACCGAGACGCGGGTTCCAGGCGTCTCGGACGGATCCATCGCGGCGAAAGCCTCGGCGCCAGTCCGCAAGTCCTCCTCGTTATCGAAGTACTGAAGGACGACGGCGGTGCCCTGCGCGTCGTCGAAGACCAGCTGGAGTTTCTTGATCGGCACCCCGGGCGGTGGGCCGCCCTCGTCGATACCGGCGACAAGCGACTCCATCCGCTCTGCCGTCACATCGCTAAACCGCACCACCCGGACGAACACGACCGTCTCCTCTCGTCGATCGAAAGGGCGATCCTCGCGCGCTCATGGACGGCGTTGCAAGCCGATGATCCAAATGGGTCCCTGCCAGCCCGACGTGGAATGGACCCGGCTCTTCGGACACCTGCGAGCTTGCGGGGCTAGCCGTTCTCCTTGTTGGTATTGATGTTGGTCATGGTCTCGAACTGGGCGGGCGAGAGGTAGCCAAGGGTCGAGTGGCGGCGGGTGGTGTTCTAGAAGCCTTCGACGAACTCGAAGACCTCGCTGATGAGCTCGCGTCGGGTCGGCCAGGAGCGGCGATGCACGAGCTCCTTCTTGAGTGTCGCGAAGAACGACTCGGCGACGGCGTTGTCGTAGGCGCAGCCCTTGGACCCCATCGACACGGCGATGCCGGCGTCGCGGGCTTTCTGGCCGAAGGCGAGCGACACGAACTGGCTGCCCTGGTCTGCAGCGCGTCGACGACGGGCTCGGCGCGCATGTGGTCGGCCATCGACCAGCCCACGATCTGTCGGCTGTAGGCGTCTTGGACGGCGGCGAGGTAGAGCCAGCCCTCCCAGGTCCTGAGGTAGGTGATGTCGGCGACCCACGGGACGTCGGCCGTCTCGGGGCGAAAGCGCCGCCCGACGAGGTCATCGGCGACGCGGACGCCAGGGACGCGAATGGTGGTGCGGCCGCGCTTGCGAGCGACCACCCTGGACAGGCCGGCCAGGCGCATCAGGCGCTGCACGCGCTTGCGCGAGACGACGACGCCCTCGCCGAGCCTGCCCCGGCCGCGCCCCGCCCGAACTGCATCGAACGCATCAGGGCCGAGCAAATGGCGCGCAGCGCCGACGCCCAGCACGCGACGTGCCCGAGCCGCCTGCGCTCGCTCTGCCATGGCGTCGTGGATTCCCCTGAGGCGAGATGCGTCCATGATGCGGAACGGCGGCGCGTAAGCGAGAAGCGCCCGCGATCGTGAGCCGGCCCGAGTCGCGCTCGCCGCAGGCGGGTCAGCGGGTTTCCCGCTGCGGGCGGCACGGCAGCGGGGCACAGTTGGCCGGTCGTGTGCGAGCGCTTGAGCCGGCGCTCGAGGTTACTCGAGCCCGGGATGGTGGTAGCCAGCTCGACCCGCACGCCGGCGGCGACCGCACGAGCGGCGAGCCGGCGCCCGAGAGGTGCTCGGCGAGGCGAGCGTCCACGTCGAAGGCCCAGCCCGCGAAAGCCAGGATTGGTAACCGGAGCCGTGAGAAGCACTGTGAGAAGCATCGCGGGATTTCCGCCCCGGCTCGGGCCTTCCGATACTTCCGAAGATCGCGATGGATACGGGATCTACGGAACGATGGGACATTGCGACGCGGCGGGCACCAGGTTGAGGGCCTTGTGAGCTGTATGGCTCGTGGAGGTTCGAGTCCTCTTCGGCGCATGACGAAAGCCCCGCACCGCGGGGCTTTTGCTCGTCGGGCTGCGGGTGGTCGCGCGCAGACCACTGCGCGCCGTGGACTAGGGTTTCCACCGCCCGATGCCGGAAGCCGAGCCCCAGGCCGTTCTGACGCCGATCACCGAGGCGGCGATCTTCCTCGTGCTCACCGTCGAGTCGGGTGCCGAGGGCGAGACTCGTGACCTCCTGGCCGACGTCAGCGGCCTGCGCCGCACCGTCGGCTTTCGCATCCCCGAGGGCGGGTTGACGTGCGTCGCCGGACTCGGCTCGGCACTGTGGGGCCGGCTCTTCGGCTCGCCGCGGCCGGCCGGGCTGCACGCGCTGCCGCAGATCGCGGGCGCTCGGCACACCGCGGTCTCCACGCCCGGTGACCTGCTCTTCCACATCCGCGCCAAACGCCTCGACCTGTGCTTCGAGCTCGCCCAGCGGCTCATGGATCGCCTGCGCCGGTACGCGCGCGTGATCGACGAGGTCCACGGCTTCCGGTCCTTCGACGAGCGCGATCTGCTCGGCTTCGTCGACGGCACCGAGAACCCCGAAGGGACCGCGGCCCGCGACGCGGTCCTCGTCGGTGGCGAGGACGAGCGCTTCGCGGGCGGCAGCTACGTCGTCGTCCAGAAGTACGTCCACGACCTCGAGGCCTGGGACGCTCTCACGGTCGAGGAGCAGGAGCGCGCCATCGGCCGCGAGAAGCTCAGCGACGTCGAGCTGCCCGACGATGCCAAGCCCGCGAACTCGCACGTCGCGCTCACCACGATCGTCGACGACGGCGGCGACGAGCGCCAGATCGTGCGCTTCAACATGCCGTTCGGGAGGGTCGGCGCCGGCGAGTTCGGCACCTACTTCATCGGCTACGCGCGGAGCCCGGACGTCATCGAGCAGATGCTCACGAACATGTTCGTCGGCGCGCCTGCCGGCAACTACGACCGGATCCTCGACTTCTCGACGGCCCTCACCGGCAACCTGTTCTTCGTTCCGTCGGCCGACTTCCTCGACGATCCGCCGGCGCCCCCGGCCGCGCGCGCGTCGAAGGACGGGTCGTTGCGCATCGGCAGCCTCAGGGCGTCGGGCTGACTCACACCTCCAGCCGCGACTCCTCCAGGTCGAGCTCGTGCTCGACGCGGCGCATGACCTCGCTGGAGATCTGGCGGTCGTTGCGCAGCCCGACGAGCGCCGCGCGCTGCGCGCTGTAGATCTCGTGCATCATCCGCTGGTAGGCGAGGGAGCTCTCCTCGATCGTCTCGGTACCGTCGATCTTGCCGGCTCGGGCCTTGAAGCGCCGCTGGCGGAACTCGTAGAGCCGGCGGACGCGCTCGACGGTGTCGTCGCGCGTCCAGTCCTCGCTCTCGAGCTCGCCGACGCGATCCAGCGCGGCGCGCGCGATGACCAGCCGGGCGCGCAGCTCCTCGTGCTGCTCCTCGGTGCCGTCCTCGATCACGTCGAGGCGGCGAATCAGCCACGGCAGCGTCAGCCCCTGCCCCACCACGGTGACGAGGATCAGCGCAAAGGTGATGAACTGGATCAGCTCGCGGCCGGGCAGCGGCTCGCCCGCATCGGTGGTCAGCGGCAGCGCCAGCGCCGCCGCCAGCGAGACCGCGCCGCGCATCCCCGACCAGCCCCCGATCACGCGGATGCGCCAGCTCGCGCGGCGCGCGACCTGCGACGGCCGCCGGTCGATCGCCCTGATGATGAAGGTGACGATGAAGTTCCACGCGAAGCGAACGAAGATCACCGTCGCGCAGACGGCCGCGGCGTAGCCGACCACCTCGCTGGCCGAACTGCCGCTCAGCCCGTCGACGATAACCGGGAGCTGCAGGCCGATGAGGATGAAGAGCGCGGCGTTCAGCAGGAAGGTCAGGATCGACCACATGCTGTAGGCCTGCATGCGGCTCTCCGGCGAGGCGATCTCGGGCGCGCGGAAGCCGAGGTACACGCCGCACGCGACCACGGCCAGCACGCCCGAGACCCCGAGCTCGTCGGCCGGGATGAACGCGCCGTAGGCGCTGAACAGCGAGATCGTCAGCTCGGTGTTGATGTCGGTGACGTGCTTGCGCACCGTCGCGATCACCCAGCCGACGGCGAGCCCGACCGCGATCCCCCCGCCCGCGTCGCGGAAGAACTCGAGGATGGTGTGGCCGGCCGAGACGCTCTCGCCGACCGCGGCGGCGACCGCGATCTTGTAGGCGACGAGCGCGGTGGCGTCGTTGAACAGGCTCTCGCCCTCGAGGATGTTGACCATCCTGCGCGGAGCACCGACGCGGCGCATGATCGCGGTCGCGGCGGCCGGATCGGTCGGCGACACGATCGCCCCCAGCGCGAAGGACATCGCCCACGGCAGCCCGACGTACTGATGGGCGACGACGGCAACTGCCGCGGCCGTCGCCAGGACGAGCCCGATCGCCGACAGCGAGATGACGCGCGCGTCCTCCCGCAGCGCGCGAAGGTCCGCGAAGAACGCCGACGAGTACAGCAGCGGCGGCAGGAAGACGAGCAGGACGAGGTCCGGGTTGAGCTGGATGTTGGGGATCCCCGGCACCAGCCCCAGCAGGAGGCCGCCGAGCACCAGCGGGATCGGATAGGGCACCTGGATCCAGTTGGCGAGCGCGTTGAGTCCGGCGGCCGACACGAACAGCGCGGCGATGACGATCTGCAGATCCCCCACGGTGCGGGAATTGTTGCTGCTGGACCGCCGGTCAGGCGTCCCGCAGCACGCGCAGGATCACCGGGCGCGACGCATGGCCGGCCGCATCGACGACGACCGCGAGCTCGTCGTCGCGCAGCTCCTCGGCCGCCTCGACCACGACGACGAGCGGCTCCGTGCCCGCGCCGGCCTGCGCGATGACGCGCCGGACCTCGGCGGCCTCGCGCGCCAGCGCCTCCGGTGAGGGCACCGACAGCACGACCTGCCCCGCCGCGGGCGGCTCGAGGTGGCCCTGCGCGTCGGCCGGGGCGGCACTGACCACCACCTCGCCGCTGGCCACGGCCTGCGGCGCCTGCGCGCCGAGCTGCCGGTCGACCGCGCCGCCGCGCGCCACCTGGACGATGAGCCTCGGGTCGTCAGCCATGGCCTGACCCTACTGGCCTCGATCGTTAGGCTGCCGGCATGGATCCTGCTCGTGCCCGACAGTTGCTCGCCCGCGAGCGCGAGCGCATCGAGAAGGCGATCGCCGAGCTCAGCAGCGAGCGCGCCACGGACGACGTCGAGCCGGGCGATCGCGACTCGGAGGACCTCTACCAGCAGGAGTTCGACGCGGGGCGGGCCGAGGACCTCAACGACCAGCTCGCGGCCGTCGAGCGCGCTGAGGCGCGCCTGGCCGACGGGACGTACGGCATCTCCGTCGAGAGCGGCGAGCCGATCCCCGACGAGCGCCTCGAGGCCGTGCCGACCGCCGAGCGCAACGTCGGCGAGTAGGAGCGTACGATCGCGCCATGTCCCACGCCGCCGCGCTCGTCGACGAGATCGCCAACGAGCTCGACAGCTGGCCCGGCGTGCGCATCGAGGGGCGCGAGGACGGCGCGGCGGTCGTGCGCTACGAGCAGCTCGAGCTCGGGATCCTCTATCGCGATCGCGGCGTGGCGGAGCTGCGCTTCGCGCACGCCGAGCACGAGGAGCTCGTCGAGCACGGCGACGCCGAGCCGGCCGACCCGGCGCCCGAGTCCGACGCGGTGCGCCACGACGTCGAGGGACCATCGGACGTGACGGCCGTCCTGGAGCTCTTCGACCGCCGGTACCGCGACCTGCGCGGGGAGGACGACCCGTACAGCTCGCAAGATCCGTCCTGAGCTGGCTGCGCAAGCGCGATCGCGGGCTGACGGCGCTGCGCCGGGCCGCGCGGACCGCCGTCGTCATGCCGGCGCTGTTCGCGCTCGGCGACGTCGTCATCGACAACCCTGTGCTCGCGACGTTCGCCGCGTTCGGGTCGTTCGCGCTGCTCCTGCTCGTCGACTTCACGGGGCCGATGCGCGCGCGGCTGCAGGCGCAGGCGGCGCTCGCCGTCACCGGCGCGGGGTTCGTGTGCCTGGGGACTGTCGCCTCGCGGTCGGCCTGGCTGGCCGCGCTGACGATGGCGCTCGTCGCCTTCGGCGTGCTGTTCGCGGGCGTCGTCAGCTCCGTGCTGGCCGGTGCGACGACCTCCCTGCTGCTCGCGTTCATCCTTCCCGTCTCGCTGCAGGGACCCGTCTCCTCGATCCCCGATCGCCTCGCCGGCTGGGGCCTCGCGTCCGCGGCCTCGCTGCTCGCCATCGCGCTGCTGTGGCCGGCGCCGGCGCGCGATCCCGTGCGCAGCGCGGCGATCGCGGGCTGCCGCGCGCTGGCCGCGTGCCTGCGCTCGGGCGAGGCGGGCGGCGGCGACGCGGTGCAGGCACTCCACGCGGTGTTCTTCGCGACGCCATACCGCCCGACGGGGCTGAGCACCGCGGCCCGTGCGGTGATCCGCCTCGTCGACGAGCTGCGCTGGCTGAACACGCTCGTCGACGCGGCGCCGCCTCCCGCGGGCGCGCCGCGAGATCCGCAGGTCGGCGCCGTCGGGGCGGCCGCGGCGCTGGTGCTCGAGGAGGGCGCCGCCCTGCTCGACGTGCCGCGCCGCTCCGCCGGCGCCCTGCACGCGGCGATGGACGAGCTGCGGGCAGCGCTGCGCGAGCTCGAGCGAGCCGCGACGGTGAGGCTGCCGGTCGGCGCGAGCGACGTCGCGGTGGAGCGCCCGATGGGCGAGGTCGTCTCGTCGCTCGACCCCAGCTTCCGCGCGCAGGAGCTGAGCTTCATCGTCCTGCAGATCGCGGCGAACATCGATCTGGCCGCCGCCGCCGAGCGGCGCAGCTGGATCGACCAGCTCCTCGGCCGCCGGCCGGGCGGGCTGCTGGCCGGGCCGCTGGCGACGGCGCAGGAGCGCGCCGGCGCCCACGTGGAGCGCAGCTCGCTGTGGCTGCAGAACAGCGTCCGCGGGGCGGTGGGCCTCGGCCTCGCGGTGCTCATCGCCAACCTCAGCGGCGTCCAGCACGCCTTCTGGGTCGTGCTCGGCACGCTCTCGGTGCTGCGCTCGAACGCCCTGACCACGGGCGAGAACATCGTCCGCGGCCTCCTCGGCACCGTCGCCGGCTTCGTCGTCGGCGCCGTGCTCGTTGCGATCATCGGAACCAACACGACGGTGCTGTGGATCCTGCTGCCCTTCGCGGTGCTGCTCGCCGGCTTCGCGCCGGCCGCCATCTCCTTCGCCGCCGGCCAGGCCGCGTTCACGGTCACCCTGCTGATCCTCTTCAACATCCTCGCGCCCGAGGGCTGGGAGATCGGGCTGGTGCGCATCGAGGACGTCGCGATCGGCAGCGCGGTCAGCCTCGCGGTCGGCGTGCTCTTCTGGCCGCACGGCGCCGGCGCGGCGCTCGGCACGGCGCTGGCCGAGGCCTACACCGACAGCGCGAACTACCTCGCGGGCGCCGTGCGCTTCGGCATCGGGCGCTGCGACGCGCTCGCCGCCAGCGTGCCCAGGCCGACGGACGAGGCGATCCGCGCGGCCGCCGCCTCACGACGGCTCGACGACACCTTCCGCACCTATCTCGTCGAGCGCGGCACGAAGCCCGTGCCGCTCTCCGAGGTCACCAGCCTCGTCACGGGGGTCGTCGGCCTGCGGCTCGCCGGCGACGCCGTCCTTGAGCTCTGGAGCGGCGACGACGACGCCGGCGGCGACCGCACCGCGGCGCGCCAGGAGCTCGTCGCGAGCACCGAGCAGATGACCGGCTGGTACCGCAACTTCGCCGCCGCCCTCGGCGGCCGCGGCTACGTCCCCGAGCCGCTCATGCGCGACGAGGGCGCGGACGAGCGGCTCGTCGATGCCGTCGCCCACGACCTGCGCGGCGACGACGGCCAGGCGACGGCCACCGCCGTGCGCGTGGTCTGGACGGGCGATCACCTCGACGCCGCGCGCCGCCTCCAGGCGATGCTCGCGCAGCCGGCGCGCACCGCCGTCGAGGAGCGTGCCTTCGCCGCGTTGCTACGTTAGGTGACCCTAATGGCAGAGACGACCACCCGCCCCAAGCGCCGCACGATCCACACCACCGTCCACAGCGTCGCGCGCGTGACCCCCGGCATGGTGCGCGTCGTCGTCGGCGGCGACGACCTCGACGGGTTTGGCGCCGGCGAGTTCACCGACCACTACGTCAAGCTGCAGCTGCCGCCGCCGGGCGCCGACTACGCCGCGCCCTTCGACGTCGAGGAGGTCAAGGCGAGCCGGCCGCGCGAGCGGTGGCCGCGCATCCGCACCTACACCGTGCGGGCGTGGGACCCGGAGCGCAGCCTGCTCACCATCGACTTCATGGTCCACGGCGACGCGGGCATCGCCGGCCCGTGGGCCGCTGCCGTCCAGCCGGGCGACCTGCTGCAGCTCATGGGGCCCGGCGGCGCGTACGCCCCCGACCCCGACGCGGCCTGGCACCTGATGGTCGGCGACATGAGCGTGCTGCCGGCGATCGGCGCCTCGCTCGAGCGCGTGCCCGAGGGCGTCCCGGTCCACGTCATCGTCGAGCTCGACGACGACGCCGACCGCCAGCCGCTGACCAGCCCCGGCGCGCTGGACGTCACGTGGCTGCGTGGCGACGGGTCGGACACCGTGCTGCTCGACGCCGTCCGGGCGCTCGCGTTCCCCGACGGCCCGGTGCACGCGTTCGTCCACGGCGAGGCGTCGGCCGTGCGCGCCGTGCGCCGCCACCTGCTCGTCGACCGCGGCTTGCCGCGCGAGGCCCTGTCGGTCTCCGGCTACTGGAAGCGGACCCGCACCGACGAGGAGTGGCGTGCGGACAAGGCGGAGTGGAACCGCCTGGTCGAGCAGGACGTCGCAGCTTAGGTAGGACGGGCGCTATCCGGGCCCGGGCAGCCGCAGGTCGAGCGCGCCGTCCGGTGCGAGCTCGCCGCCGTAGGCGCGACGGTGCAGCTCCTGCGCCGACGCGCCCTCGCGCCAGGCCCGGACGAGCCGGTCGGGATCCACCGGGACGCCGATCGGGTTGGCGGCGAACTCGGGCGCGGTGCGCATCCAATCGGTCGAGCGCTTCCAGTCGCCGAAGTTGTCGGCCTGCAGCTCGACGCTGTTGCCGTCGGGGTCGACGAAGTAGAAGGACAGCGTCATGCCGTGGTCGAGCACGGCGTGCGGGCGGATGCCCTCCTGCGACAGGCGCTCGCACGCACCCAGCAACGCGTCGTAGCTCGAGTGCTCGAACGCGAGATGGTGCAGGCCCGTGTGCGCGATCTTGTCGGGGTCGTCGCTGAGACCCGGGACCGCGAGCATGGCGAGGCGGTGGTTCGCCGCGTCGTTCGTCAGCCAGCACGCGTCCGGGGCGATCCACGACGGCTCCATCCCCACCACGAGCGCGTACCAGTCGATCATCTCCTGCATCCGCGTCGTCTTGAGGTTGACGTGGTGCAGGACCGGCCGCTCGGTCATCGCTCAGACCAGCACGGTGACGTCGTTGTCCACGCCCAGCAGCGCCTTGCCGTAGACCTCGTAGCTCACCGTCGGGCTCACCACCGCGTGGCGCCCCGCCGTGTTCGAGTCGCGCCAGATGCGCTGCATCGGGCTGGCGTCGGCGAAGCTCGAGCCGCCGTGGGCTGACACGAAGCCGTCGATGGCGGCGCGCGCGGTGTCCGCCGTGTAGGCGGTATCCGCCCTCACGCGCGCGCGCGTGACGTAGTCGAGCTTGCGGGCGTCGCGCGCCGCGGCGTCGATGTCGCCGGCCGCGCGGAACGCGTGCAGGTGCGCGGTGTCGACGAGCATCGCCGCCCTGGCGAGCTCGAGCTGGAAGGCGACCGAGTCGGTCTGCTTCTCGAAGTTCGTGTAGCTGATCGCGCGCTTGGGCGCCTTGGCGATGACGAGGTCGCGCGCGGCGCGCGCCAGGCCGAGCTGCGGGCCGACGAGGATGAGCGCGAGCACGGGGATGAACGACGACCGGTACAGGACCTCGTCCTTGTGCTCGGTCGGGTAGTCGTTCTCGATGGCCTTGGGCACCGAGAGCAGGCGGTGGTCGGGGACGAGCACCTCGTCGGCCACCAGCGTGTTCGAGCCGGTCCCCTTCATGCCGGCCACGAACCACGTGTCCTCGACGGTCAGCTCGCTCATCGGGATGAGCGCGAGCGCGTGCTCGGTCACCTCCCCCGCCTCGTTCTTGTCGAGCACGCCGACGAGCCCCCAGCTCGCGTGCAGCGATCCCGACGCCCACGGCCAGCGGCCGCTGACAACGAGGCCGCCGCTCTCGCGCCGGGTCTCCACCGACGGGGCGAGCACGCCGCAGACGCGCGCGTTGGGATCGGCGCCGAAGATCTCCTGCTGGGCGTCGTCGCGGTAGAGCGCGACGAGCCAGTGGCAGACGTTGGTCAGTGCGAGCACCCAGCCGGTCGCCCCGTCGCCCTCGGCGACGGCGGCCGAGACCTCGAGCTTCGTGCGGATGTCGACCTCGTCGCCGCCGAAGCGGCGCGGGACGGTGATCCTGAACAGGCCGGCGTTCGCGAGCGCGTCGATGCTCTCGTCGGGAATGCGGCGGTCCGCCTCGCCCTGGGCGGCGTTGCGCTCCAGCAGCGGGCGCAGCTCGGCGGCGCGGGCGAGCAGCTCCCTGGCGGTGGCGGAGAGCGCCTGGTCGGGCTCGGTGAGCGTCATGCGTCGACCATATCCGCGCGCGCTCAGGCCGTCACTGGCACGCCTCGCACTCGCCGCCGCTGCGCATCGCCTCGATCGAGCAGGCGACCGGGTCGGCCTCGGGCTGCGCCGCGGCCGCCGGCGCCGCGATCGTCGCCTTCTCGATGCTCGACGCGCCGAGCGTGCGCAGGTAGTAGGTCGTCTTCAGGCCGGCGTGCCAGGCGCGCCGGTACATGTGGCTCATCGCCTTGAGGTCCGGCGCGGCCAGGAACAGGTTCAGCGACTGCGACTGGTCGATCCACTTCTGACGGCGCGCCGCGGCGTCGATGAGCGCGTCGGGCGCGATCTGGAACGCCGTGCGGTAGCGGTCCTTCAGCTCCGCCGGGATCTCCGAGATCTCGGCGAGGTCGCCGTCGCGCGCCTTGAGCTGCTCGGCCAGCGCGTGCGTCCACAGGCCGGCGGCCTTGAGGTCGCGCACGAGGAACGGGTTGACCACCACGAAGTCGCCGGAGAGGTTCGACTTCGCGAAGAGGTTCTTGTACATCGGCTCGATGCAGGGCGAGGTGCCCATGATGTTCGCGATCGTGGCCGTCGGCGCGATCGCGAGCACGTTGGAGTTGCGCATCCCCTGCGCGGCGATCTTCGCGCGCAGCGGCGCCCAGTCCAGGCGCCCGCCGCGTGGCACCTCGATCGGCGCTTCGCGCTCGGCCTCGAGCAGGTCGAGCGTGTCCTGGGGCAGCAGGCCGCGGTTCCACTTGGAGCCCGCGTAGGACTGGTAGGTCCCGCGCTCGGCCGCGAGGTCGCTGGACGCCTCGTACGCGTAGTGGGCGATCGCCTCCATGAGCTCGTCGCCGAACGCGATCGCCTCGTCGGACGCGAAGGCCAGGCCCTTGCGATAGAGCGCGTACTGCAGGCCCATGACGCCCAGGCCGACCGGGCGGTGGCGCATGTTCGCCGTGCGCGCCGGATCGGTCGGATAGAAGTTGACGTCGATGACGTCGTCGAGCGCGCGGACGGCGACGCGGATCGTCTCGCGCAGCTTGTCGTGGTCGATCTCGCCGTCGGGCGTGAGGTGCTGGTCGACGACGACCGAGCCGAGGTTGCAGACCGCGGTCTCGTCGGGCCCCGTGTTCAGCGTGATCTCGGTGCACAGGTTGCTCGAGTGGATGACGCCGGCGTGGTCCTGCGGGCTGCGGACGTTGCACGGGTCCTTGAACGTCATCCATGGGTGCCCGGTCTCGAAGAGCATCTTGAGCATCTGCTTCCACAGCTCGATCGCGGGGATCGTCTCGCCGTGGATCTCGCCGGCCGCGGCGCGGGCCTCGTGGGCGACGTACCGGCGCTCGAACTCGCGCCCGTACGTCTCGTGCAGGTCTGGGACCTCGTTGGAGCGAAACAGCGTCCAGTCCGCGCGCGCCTCGACGCGCTCCATGAACAGGTCGGGGATCCAGCACGCGGTGTTCATGTCGTGCGTGCGGCGGCGCTCGTCGCCGGTGTTGCGGCGCAGCTCGAGGAACTCGCGGATGTCGTTGTGCCAGACCTCGAGGTACGCGCAGCCCGACCCGGCCCGCTTGCCGCCCTGGTTGACGGCCACGAGCTGGTCGTTGTGCATCTTCAGGAAGGGCACGACGCCCTGGCTCTCGCCGTTGGTGGACTCGATGTGCGAGCCGGTGCCGCGCACGGCGGTCCACGACCCGCCCAGGCCGCCGGCCCACTTCGAGCACATCGCGTTCTCGGCGATCCCGCGCCCGACGATCGAGGTCAGGGTGTCCTCGATCTTGTAGAGGTAGCAGGACGACAGCTGCGAGTGCGGGGTGCCGGCGTTGAAGAGCGTCGGGGTCGACGAGCAGAAGCGCCGCTGCTTGTACATCGTGTAGAGGTCGACGACGCGCGCCTCGCGGTCCTGGCCCTCGGGCTCGGCCAGGCAGACGCCCATGGCGACGCGCAGCCAGAAGAGCTGCGGCGCCTCGATGCGCCGCGGGCGCGCGCCGGTCTTGTCGACGAGCAGGTAGCGGTCGTAGAGCGTCTGCAGGCCGAGGAAGTCGAAGTCGAGGTCGGCGCTCGGATCCAGGGCGCCGGCCAGCCGCTCGAGGTCGTAGTCGAGCAGGCGCGCGTCGATCCGGTTGATCGCGACCCCGTGGCCGAGCATCTCGCCCAGCGCGCGCTCGTGGAAGCGCTTGAGCGCGCCGACGCCGTCGCGCACGACGTCCCAGCCGAGCGTCTCCTCGTAGACGTAGGACAGCAGGATGCGCCCCGCGAAGCGCGAGAAGTCGCTGTCGCGCTCGACGAGCGCCTTGGCGTTGAGGACGACGAGCCGCTGCAGGTCGGCGCGCGCAACGCCGGGCCGGATCGCCCGCCGCAGCTCGCGCTCCAGGGCCCGCGCGTCGAGCCCGAGGTCGAGGCCGATCGACGCGAAGGCGATCCGCTCGCGCAGGTCCGCCCCCGTCCACGCCGACTCGCGGCCGTCGGGCTCGACGACCGGGATCGCCGGCGGCGCCGGCTCCTGCGCGCCGGCGCGCTGCTGCGCGCGCAGGAGCGCCCGCTCGGCGCGATACACGATGTAGCGCTCGGCCACGCGCATGTGCCCGGCGAGCACGAGCTCCTCCTGGACGATGTCCTGCACCGTCTCGATCGGCACGTAGGCCACGCCGAGCGCGTGCGCGCGCTCGCTGACGCGCGCGGCCAGCGCGACCGCCGGGTCCGAGTCGAGCGCGAGCTCCAGGAACGCCTTGCGGATCGCGACCTCGATCTTCGCGGTGCGCCACGCCGCGACCTCGCCCGTGCGGCGGATCAGGCGCAGCGCCCCGGCCGGGCGCGACTCGCTCGCCGGCGGCAGCCCGCGGCGCAGCACGAGCGCCTTGGCGACCTCGAAGTAGCCGGCGTCGATGAGCGCCGCCTCGATGAGCACCGAGAGGTCGTGGACGGTCATCCGCCGCGCGCCGCGCCCGGCGACGTCGGCGAGCCGCGCGACGACGTCGCCCGTGATCGCGCGCACGATCGCGCGCGCCGCGGCGCCGTCGGCCGCCGGCTCGCCCCCGGCGAGGGCGAGCGTGGCCAGCGCGTCGGCGACCGGCTCGGCCGCGAGCGCGGCCGCGAAGGGACGCTCGCCGCCGTCCTCCTCCACGAGGACGAGGTCGACGCCGGCCGCCCCGAGGTCGGCGATGGCGGCCTCGACGTCGATCCGCGGCCGGTCGGGATCGTCGAGCGCCGCGGCGCGCTTGAGCTCGAGGTCGTGGAGGATCTCGGTGAGCTCGATCAGCATCGGGCGCTCCTCTACAGCTCGTCGTCGGACACGAGCGCGAGCGCCGAGGCCTTCTGGTACTCGGTCACGCGCCCCTCGAAGAAGTTCTGCTCCTTGCGCACGTCCATGAGCTCGGCCAGCCACGGCAGCGGGTTCTCGATCCCGACGTCGTGCAGCGGCTCCAGGCCGCAGGCGGCGAGCCGCCGATCGGCGATGTAGTCGATGTACTGGGCGAAGTCCTCCTGCGAGAGGCCGACGCCCTCGACCGGCAGGCAGTCGGCGATGAAGCGCTGCTCGAGCGCGACGGCCTCCCGCATCAGCTCGCGCAGCTCGTCGCGGAACGCGTCGGTCCAGATCGCCGGGTTCTCGGCGACGAGCTCGAGCAGCAGCCGGCGGAAGAGCTCGATGTGGTTGGACTCGTCCCGCAGCGTGTAGCGGAACATGGTCCCGATGCCGGTGAGCTTCCCCTGCCGGTAGAGCGACAGGATCATCCCGAACAGGCCGTAGAACTGGGTGCCCTCCATGCACTGGCCGAAGACGAAGACGTTGCGGGCCAGCAGCGCCACCGCCTGCGGGTCGCTCATGTCGAGGTCGCGGCGCAGCTCGCGCGACACGTCGGTGACGAAGCGGTTCTTGGCGACGATCGTCGGGATGTCGTCGAACATCGCCTCGCACTCGTGCGGATCGATCCCCAGCGAGGAGATCATGTACAGCAGCGAGTCGGCGTGGATGTTCTCCTCGTGCGCGTGGCGGCCGAGGACGAGCTTGAGCTCGGACGCGGTCACGAGCTCGCGGACGACGTGGATGATGTTGTCGCCGACGATCCCCTCGGCCGCCGAGAAGTAGCCGATCCCCATCCGCACGATCCAGCGGTCGATCTCCGACAGGGCCCGCGCGTCGCGCCACTGCTCGATGTCCCTGGCCATCTGGACGTCCTCGGGCTCCCAGTGGTTGGCCTTCATCGTGCGGTACAGCTCGTAGGCCCAGCCGTAGCGGAGCGGCAGCAGGTTGAAGGTCATCGTCTCCCGCCCGCCGACGACGCGCTTGGCCGCGAGCGCCGCCTCGGCCTTCGCCCTGTCGAGGACGAAGGTGCGCGGGCCGATGGTGTAGGTGTTCTGCAATTCGGGCCTCCTGACGGGTCGGCGGAGGAGGCCCCTGCGCCCGGTGCTCGATGCGCGGGCGGGTCGCGGGCGGTCCCTCTTACCGAGGACGTTCCAGCAGGCGCGGAGCAGTCGACCGGGCTCGTTCCCCGCCGGTCGCGGGGGCTTTACCGTTGCGGGACAGCGCCGGGATCACACCGGACTTCGCTGACTTCCACGCCTCCCCGGGCTATGTGCGGGGGCAGAGGAAGTTACGCGCGCGATCGGACGGAACGGGGCTGGCGCATCGTGCGCGCGGTGCGGTGCGGCGCGACCACGCCCCAGGCGATCCGGCCGCCGCAGGCGGTGAGTCGGCGAACGCACCGAGGGGGCGAAGCCGCCGCGGTCGCGCCGCCGTGGCGTCGTGCCTCGTCGCGCACGGCTCTTCGCGCGGGGCCGCTGCGCGCGCGGCCGCGTGTGCGTGTTTCACAACACTTTCGGCCGGCCACCACGGGCACTCGAAACCGAGTGTCGACTCCGTCGCGATATACGCGACGGAGTCGACGTTCGGTATGCGCACACGCCGACGTGTTACGAGCCACGCGCACCCTGCACCAACACGCGCGCCTCTTTGCGCAGCCGCCCGCGACGAGGCACGACGCCACCGCGGCGCCACCACAACGGCTTCTTCCGCTCGGTGCCCTGGCCGCGCAGAGCGGCCGGCGTGATACGGAGAACGGCGCGGCGCGGCGCGCGAGCGGCGCGGCGAGATCCGCGGCGCGTCAGCCCGCGAGCCGCTCGGCAAGGTCCGCGCGGGCGCTGACGCCGAGCTTGCCGAACCCGGCTGCGAGGTGCGTCTCGACCGTCTTGATGCTGAGGAACAGCTCCTGGGCGATCGCGCGGTTGGCCTTCCCGGCCGCGGCCAGCTCGCAGACCTGGCGCTGGCGCGGCGTCAGCGCGGCGGCGCCCTCGAGCGCCGCGCGGCGCGGGCGCATGCCGTTGGCCACCAGCTCGCGCCGCGCCCGCTCGGCGAGCAGGACCGCTCCCGCCGCATCGGCCTCGGCCAGCGCAGGGCGCAGCGTGGCGCGTGCCTCGACGCGACGCCCGAGGTAGGCCAGTGCGCCGCCGAGCTCGATCCGGGCGCGCACGGACTCGAGCAGCGCCGGCGCCTGCGAGGCGACGCGCACCGCGCGCAGGCACAGCGCCAGGCGCGCGACGGGGTCGGGCTCGACGACCGCGCGGGCGTGCACCGCGCGGGCGATCGGCACGGGAGCGCCGAAGCGCTCGGCGAGGGACAGCTCGGCGTCGGCCAGCGCGGCGGCCTCGTCGCGGCGGCCCAGGTGCGCGAGCGCGAGCGCGGCGGTCGAGCGCCACGCCGTCCAGGTCGGGTTCGGGCGCCCGCGCTCGTTGCGCTGCACGCCGCTCTCGAACGCCTCGGCGTAGGCGCGCTCGAAGTCGCCCTCCGCGAGCCGCAGCCGCGCGCGCGCGTGGAGCACGGCGCTCTGCCAAGGCGTGCCGTCCAGCCAGCCGTCCAGCCCGCGCTCGCCGAGCAGGTCGTGCGCCTCCTGGAACTCGCCGCGCTCGGCCAGCGCGCAGACCAGGACGCTCGCGGCGCCCTCGGTGAGCACGCTGACGTCCCCGTCGACGAGCGACAGCGTCAGGCGCGCCTCGTTCTCGGCCTCGGCGACGCGACCCGACCGCAGGGCGAGATCCGCCGCGTACCAGGCCGCCGCCGCGCGCAGCCGCAGCGAGCCGCGCTCCGTGGCGTGGTCGCGCAGGCGCGCGATCGCGTGCTGCGCCTCGTCGGCGTGATCGGTCATCACCAGCGCGCGCACGGCGAGGTGGTAGGCGGCGCGCCGCCAGGCGTTGTGCAGCAGCTCGTCGCCCGCGAGCGCCTCGCGCGCCAGCGCCGCGCAGGCCGCGGCGTCCGGCGTGCCGCGCTCGGCGGCCAGCCAGGCGCGATGGGCGAGGATCGTCCGCCGCAGCTCGGGGTCGTCGATCGCGCGCGGGTCGACCGCGGCCAGGCGCCGCTCGCGCTCGCGGTGGCGGTGCGGGATCGTCAGCAGCGTGTCGAGCGCCGCGGTCTCGATCGCCATCCGCGTGCGCGGATCGGTCTCGGCGGCCAGCTCGCGCTCGAACAGCCGCGACAGCCCGGGCTCGTCGCTGTCGACGACGTTCAGCGTCGCCAGGCGCGTGAGGACCTCGACCCGGCAGTCGCGGTCGTCGGTCTCGCGCAGGGCCTGGCGCAGGCGCTCGCGCGAGTCGGGCAGGCCGGCGTCGTAGGCGACCATCGCCAGCTGGGAGAGCATGCGGCCGCGGTCGTCGCCGGGCGCGCGCTCGCGCAGCGCGCGCTCGAGATGCACCGCAGCCGTGTGGGGCGCCCCGCGCTGCGCCGCGGCCGACGCCGCGCGCCGCAGCAGCCGGCTGACCCGCGGATCGCCCTGCGGCGCGCAGCGCAGCAGGTGGCTGGCGACGACGTCGCCGTCGGCGCCCGTGCCCATCAGGACGCGCGCGGTCTCGCGGTGCAGGTCCTCGCGGCGGGCGGGCGGAAGCTCCTCGCCGACCGCGACGGCGACCAGGTGGTGGGCGAAGCGGGTGCCGTCGGCGTCGAGCAGCCCGGCGGCCCGCAGCGCGTCGCGCGCCGCGACCAGCTCGGTGATCGGGACGCCCGCGACGGCGGCGACGACGTGGGCCGGCGCGCCATCGCCGACCACCGCGACGGCCTCGACGACGGCGCGATCGCGCGCCGACAGGGCGGCCAGCCTGCGGCGGACGACGTTGCGCGCGACCGCGGTGATGGGCGGCGCGTCGTCGGCCGGGGCGTCGATCGCCGCCGGCCCGTGGACGGCGATCTGGCGGCCCAGCTCGCCCAGCAGCCACGGGTTGCCGGCGACGGCGCGATGGCAGTCGCGGCAGACGTCGATCGGCGTGTCGGGCGCGACGCGATGGATGAGCTGCACGGCGCCCTGCGCGGTCAGCGGCTGGGGGTGCAGCACGGTCGCCGAGCGCGCGCCGCCGAGGAGGCTGAGCAAGTCCGACGGAGCGTCCGGGTCGTCGGCGCGCGCACCGACCGCGATGAGCAGCGGCAGGTCGTCGATCCGCCGCGCCAGGTAGGCGAGGACCTCGAGCGAGGGCCGATCGGCCCAGTGTGCGTCGTCGACCACGAGCGCGAGCGGCCGCTCGTCGGCCAGCGCCGAGCACAGCCACAGGACGCTGTGGGCGATCGTCATCGTGACGTCGCCGCCGGGCACGGTGCCGTCGAGCAGGAGTGCGCCGGCCGTGGCCGCCGCGCCGTCGAGCAGGCGCGCGCGCTCGGCCTCGGAGGCCTCGCGCAGCGGCGCCTGCAGCAGCGCGCGCACGACGCCGAACGGGAAGTGGCGTTCGAGCGGGCCGGGACCGGCGCGGCGCACGAGGCAGCCGGCGTCGGTCGCCCGCTGCGCGGCGTGGTCGAGCAGGGCGGTCTTGCCGAGGCCCGCCGACGCCTCGAGGACCACCACGCCGCCGTCACCCCGCGCCAGGCGCGCCACCGCGGCGCCGAGCACGTCGAGCTCGACGGCGCGCTCGATCAGCAGCGTCTCGTCCCCGATCGCAGCCGAGTGGTCGGACTCGATCAGGTGCAGGTGCCGGACCGCGGTGGGCGTGGGCATTACACGGTCAGACGCCGGACATCGCCCCGAACTTCCCGTCCGTCGGCAGAAATCGACCGCCCGGCCGTCTCATTCGGTGAGACGGCCGGGCGGCGCGGGCGCTCAGCCCGTGGTCGCGGGCGCTCCGTCTCCGGTGCGCTCGCGAGCGAGGTACGCGGCCGCGAGCGACCCGAGCAGCGTCAGTGCCGCGCTGATCGCTCCGACCACCGTGTCGGACACGTGCACGAGATCGAGCAGCGAGAGGATCGGCGCCGGGATCGCTCCGAGGAGGCCGCCCAGACCCGCCGCCTTGACCTTGCGGCTGGGCGCGGCCGTCGGCTGGTCGACGAGCGCACCGGGGCCCGGCGTCTCGGCCTGCGTGTCCGTGCCGACCTCGTCGGGCATCGTCGTAGCGGCGCCGGCACCGTCGAGTCCGCCGCGCTCGATCGTCTCGAGCTCGTCGTCGTCCTCGGCCTGGCGCAGCTGGGCGTCGGTGAAGCCGATCCCCAGCGCGTCCGCGTCAACGTCGCCGTCGTCGGCGCCCGGCGCGGTCACGCCGTTCGTCGTCGGCACGGACTCCAGCTCGTCCGGCAGGCCGCCGGCCACAGCGCCGTCGCCCGCCTGGCTACCGCCGTCGTCCAGCCCGCCGCCCGCCGTCACCTCGAGGGCGGACAGCTCCTCGTCGGCGGCGGCGAGCTCGAGCGCGTCGTTGCTGAACCCGATCCCGAGCGCGTCCGAGGGCACGTCACCGTCGTCGGCTGTGCCCACCAGGCCCATGGTCCCGTCGATCACCGCGCTCATGCCATGCTCCTCGCCATCGCCAGGACGCGTCCCAGCGGGTAGTTCGGGCCGCAGTCGTGGTGCCCGCCCCCGTTGGGGCCGAGGTCCTTGTGCTGGCAGACGCCGTGCGTCGTGGAGTGCCGGATCGGGATCCCGAACTTCTTGGACCAGTGCGCGATCCACTGCGCGGTGTTGTGCAGCTGCGCCTGCGGGAACTCCGTCTGCGAGGCGAAGCCGATCTGCTCGATGCTCAGGGCGACGGAGTTGAACGCCGCCTGCGTGAACGCCTTGCGCTCGTCGGGGACGATCCGGGCGTCGTGGCCCTCGCCGTCGTTGACGATGTGCGAGCTGACCTGGCTGCTCGAGCTGCCGAAGAAGGACACCAGGCCCTGCAGGTCGGCCAACCCCGGCCGGTTGTGGCCCTCCGTGGTGTGCAGGACGATGATGCGCGGCTTCATGCCGTTGCGCGAGGACTGGTTCGGCGAGTTCGACGTGATCTCGGGCCGCAGGTCCTTCTCCTGCTGGCGCAGCTCGCTGAACCGCGCGACCAGCCGCTTCTCGAACTCGTGCGCCTGCTTGCCGCGCGCGATCTCCTCGGGCGTCCGCTTGACCGACGCCGGGATCTCGTGGGTCTTGCCCGCGCGCTCGGCGACCAGGAACTGGCCCAGGTGGCGAACCAGGAGGCGGTCCCGCGGCGTGATCTGCACGCGCCCGGCCTTCTCCTGCAGCGCCAGCCCGAGCCGCGCGCGCACGCGCCGGAAGGCCAGCTCGGTCTTCTCGCCCAGGTCGCCGTCCTGGTCGAGCTTCGCGCTCGGGGGAGCGCCCCAGTACCCGTACCAGACGTTGAGGTCGCGCTGCAGCAGCGCGACGTCGGCTCCGTCGTCACCGCGCTGAAGGATTCGACTCATGTGCTCTCCCTCCATCCTTCGGATGTGTCGTGCGCCCGTCCCACGAGGACGAGCTTCGTCTGGATGGAGCGGGCGGTGACGCAAAGAAATACGCCCGGCGAGCGTGATGTCGCGCGTCAAACGACCTAGCGGCGCTCGCGCTCGTCGCGCGCGAGGATGCGCGGGCTGTCGGCGATCAGGCCTCGCCGGCGCAGGCCGGCGAGGCCCCGGCCGGCGGCGCCGAACGCCACCAGCGTGAGCTTGTCCATCTCCAGCGCGAACTCGAAGCCGCGATCGTCGAAGGGCCGGCGGTGGCCGTCGACCTCGACGTCGTAGCCCGCGTAGCCAGGGTGGATCTCGAGGGTCAGCGTCGCGTCGGCCGCGACGACGAGCGGCGGCGCGCTGCCGCCGTGCATCGCGATCGGCGTGCACACGAAGGCCGGCGTATCGGAGCCGAGCAGCGGACCGCCGGCCGCCATCGAGTAAGCGCTCGAGCCCAGCGGGGTCGCGACGACCACGCCGTCACCGGCGAGGCGCACGTAGCGCTCGCCGTCGACGGCGACCTCGGCGACGAGCTGGCCGGCGCCGCGACGGACCACGACGAAGTCGTTGGCCGCCCAGTCCTCGAGCGCGCCGGCCGCGCGGATGGCCAGCGCGGGCAGCGAGCGGCGCGTCCAGTCGCCGGACCGCACGCGCGCGAGCGCGGACGCGAGCTCCTCGGCGGTGACGGCGCTCAGCGCGCCGAGGCTGCCGCAGGCGACGCCCAGCACCGGCGCGCCACGAGGGGACGACGCCCGCAGGCCCGAGAGGACGGTCCCGTCGCCGCCGAGCGCCACGACGAGATCGCCGTCCTCGAGCGTCGCCGCCGGCGCGACCTCGCGGTGCGGGCCGCCCTCGACGACGAGCTGCACAAGGCCGATGCCGCAGTCGGCCGCCCACCGCCGAAGCGTCGCCAGCGCCTGGTCGACGGGGCGTGTCGGGTGCACGACCAGGGCCAGGCGGGCGAAGTCCACGCGCGGGAGCCTATGGCCGCGGCGCCCCCCGGCGGCTACACAGCGCTCGGCGTTGCGTCGGGATCGATCGCCAGGGTGATCGGGGCGACGAAGCCCGCCTTGATCGTGGCCGCCTTGCGACGCGTGAGGTGCAGCTTGCCGCTGGCACCGTGCTGGCCCGTGTAGATCTGATCCTCGGCGTTGCGCATGCGCGTGGTGTCGTTGCGCGTGTACGGCGAGAGCTTGGCCACCGTGTCGGTCGTCGTGTCGGAGAAGAAGAGCTGCCCGGTGTGCGCGACGTGGCCGCCGCTGTACTTGCCCGACGCGGCCGTCCCGCCGACGTGCGCCTTCAGGTGGATGTGCGTCGCGCGCCCGCGGTACCAGCCGGGGTAGATCGTGCGGAAGCTCGCCAAGCCGTCGGCGTCGGTCAGGCGCACGCCGCGCAGGTAGGTCTTGCCGCTGGTGCCCTCGGCGCTGAACCCCGAGTAGACGCCGACGGCGTCGCAGTGCCAGATGTCGACGGCGACGCCCTCGATCGGCTTGCAGCTGCCGGCGTCGACGATCGTGATCCGGAGGTCGAGGCGCAGGCCCGACTTGCCCTCGGTGATGTCCTTGCGGATCTTCTCGAGGTCGAGGTAGTACGGCCCCTCCGTCTGCTCGGCGGTCAGCGTGCACGCCGCCGCCAGCGCAGGCGACGCGGCGAGCGGTGAGCCGAGCAGCCGGGCGCTCGCAAGCCCGGCGCCGGTGCCGGCGACGCCGAGCAGCGCGCCGCGGCGGGTGATGGCGCGGTCTGTGTCGCGAGAGGTCATGCGCGCAGCCTGAGGCCCGATCCTGGGAGCAACCTGTGACTAGGCCGAGACCTTGTACAGCGTCCCGGAGCCGGCGCTGACCGCCGTGACGGCCGTCCCGTGCGCCTTCACCCACGTCGTGAGCGCATCGGACGTTCCGCCGGGGCCGCCGCCGCTCCCGGAGGAGACCAGGACGTACTTGAGCTCGCCGTTGGCGACCATCGCCGCCAGCTGTGACACGGTCGGCGCCGGGTCGTTGCCGCTGAAGCCGCCGATCGTGACGACGGCCTTGCCGGTGGCGATGATGATCGACGCCGTGGTCTGCGAGCCGCCGGCCGCGACCAGGTACCTCGCCGAGCCCTGGTGCGCCTCGAGGTAGGCGATGAGCTCGCTGCCGACCTCGCCGCCGCCTGTCGCGCCGCGCGCCGCGGGCGCGCCGGCGCCGCCACCGCCAGCGCCGCCGCCGGGCCCGGAGCCCATGCCGCCACCGGTCGTGGCCGGCCCCGCGAGGACGTTGTTGCCGTTGAGCGAGCGGCTCAGGTTGGCGGCGCTGTAGGCGGCCGGTCCCGCGGCCAGCGCGACGGCAACCGCCACCGCGGCGACCGCCGCCAGGCGGCGGGCCGGGCGGCCGGGCAGGCGCAGGGCCACGGACGCGAGCACCGCGACGGCCGCCGCCACGGGGATGACTGAGCGCAGCGCCGGCGCGAAGTCGGGCGTCCGATCGAGCAGCGATACGGCGAGCCAGGCCGTCCCGACGACGGCGCCGTCGAGGACCACCAGCGCGACCAGCGAGGTGCGCGCCGCGCGCCAGAGGCTCACCAGGCCGGCGCCGGCGAGCGCCGCGACGGCGGGCGCCAGCGCGCTGACGTAGTAGGGATGGAAGATGCCCTGCTGGCTGCTGAACACGACGACGTGCACGACCGCCCAGATGCCGAACAGCAGCCAGGCAGCGCGGCGCCGATCGGTGCGCGGCGCCCGTCGCGTCAGCCACAGGCCGGCGACGAGGCTCACCGCAGCGAGCGGCAGCAGCCAGGCGACCTGGCCGCCGACCTGCTCGTTGAACATCCGCCATACGCCGGCGCTGCCGCCGAACGAGCCTCCGCCGCCCATCCCGTCCTCGGCGCCGGTGAGGCGACCGAAGCCGTTGTAGCCGAGGATGAGATCCCACACCGAGCCGTCGGTGCTGCCGCCGATGTAGGGCTTCGACCCCGGCCACAGCGTCACCGCCACCGGCCATGCGGCGCTGACCGCGACCATCGTGGCGCCGGCGATCGCGAGCTGGCGCAGACGGACGAGCAGGCGCGGGGGCCCGGCGAGCAGGTACACGGCGCCGAGCGCCGGCACGAGCATCCAGCCCTGCAGCATCTTGGTCATGAAGGCCAGGCCGACGAGCGTCCCGCACCATGCCAGGTGCTTGGTGCGGCCGGACTCCACCGCCCGCATGAGCAGCGCCGCCGCTGCCACCATGAGCAGGACGAGCAGCGCGTCGGGGTTGTTGACGCGGCCGATGGCCACGGTGACGGGCGTGAGCGCCAGGGCGCCGGCGGCGATGAGGCCGGCCGCCGGCCCGAAGCTGCGACGGACCGTGGCGTAGAGCAGCCCGACCGCCGCGATCGTGCACAGCGCCTGCGGCAGCAGGATGCTGAAGCTCGAGAAGCCGAGCACGCGGGCCGACAGCCCCATGAGCCACAGCGACAGCGGCGGCTTGTCGACCGTGATGAAGCTGCCGGGATCCAGCGAGCCGAAGAACCACGCCTTCCAGCTGTCGCTTGCCGCCTTGGCCGCCGCAGCGTAGTACGTGTTCGAGTAGCCGTTCGCGGTGAGGTTCCACAGGCACAGCACGGCGGCGAGCGCAATGACGGCCATGAGCGCCGGGCGCACCCAGGCGGGATCGTCGGCACGGCCGCGCAGCCATGTGCGGGCACGGGCGGGCAGGGCCGGCCCCAGGGCGGGCAGAGCAGGAGCTGAGGAGGACATGTCGCAACCGTCGGCGCTGCGTGCGAGGGCCGTGTGAGAGCCGGCTGGGAGGCTCCTGGGACGCGTGCCCAGGGCGGGTCTCGGCGTCCTCCCAGCGTCATCCCAGGTGCGCCGCCGATGCTGACGATCGATGGCCGCAGCCTTGCAAGGCGCCCGCGCGGCGAACCGCGTGCGCCGCCTCCTCCCCGCCGTGACGGCCGCCGTCGCCCTGCTCGGCCCCGCCGCCACGGCACGCGCCGTCGCCGTCGGCCTCGCCGACCAGGCGCCGGGCGCCTACGGCGACGCGCGCGTCCACGCCCTCGGCCTGCGCTACGCGCGGCTCGTCGTGCCGTGGGACGCGGCGACCTCGCAGCCGCAGGCCGTGCAGGCGTGGCTCGCCGCGGTCGCCGCGGCCGGCATGACGCCGCACGTCGCCTTCGAGCACCTCGCCAGCGACCGTTGCCCGAGCCGGCCCTGCACCGCGCCCACCGCGGCCCAGTACGGCGCGGCGATCCGGCGCTTCGTCGCGCGCTTCCCGCAGGTGCGCACGTACACGACCTGGAACGAGGCCAACCACGTCAGCCAGCCCGTCGCCGACGATCCCGAGGCGGTCGCCGCCTACTACGACGAGCTGCGCGCCGCCTGCCCGGGCTGCACGATCGTCGCCGGCGACGTCCTGGACTCCGGCTCCTACCGGCGCTGGCTGCAGCGCTTCCTGCGCGCCAGCACGACCACGCCGCGGCTGTGGGGCCTGCACGACTACGGCGACGTCACCTACGGGCGCACGAGCGGCGTCGACGCGGTGCTCGCGACGGTGCCCGGCACGCTGTGGATCGAGGAGACCGGCGGCCTCGTGTCGCTGCGCAACGCCGCCGGCCGCCAGACGCTGGCGGTCGGCGAGGCGGCGGCCGCCGCGGCGATCGACCGCGCGTTCGCGATCGCCGCGGTCCGCCCGCGCATCGCGCGCATGTACGTCTACCAGTGGCAGGCCGAGGCGACCGATCGCTTCGACGCCGGGCTCGTGCGCCCCGACGGCACGACGCGCCCCAGCTACACCGCGCTCGCGCGCGACCTCGCCGCCCAGGCCGCGCTGCGCTGGAAGGCGGCGTGGTCGCAGCGGCGCAAGGGCCGCCTGCTGCTGCGCGTGACGTGCCGCGCGGCCGGCGGCGCCTGCCGCGGCCGCGTCAGCGTCGCGATCGCCGGCCGCCGGGTCGCCGTGCGCGCCTACCGGACCACGGCGGCGCACCGCACCGCCACCTTGGACGTCGACGTCGCGCGGGCGCTGCGCCGCGCCCGCCGGGTCGGCCTGCGCGTGCGGCCCTCCGTGCCCGCGTTCGCCACCCAGACGCTGACGCTCGCCCTTTGACCCCGACCAACGAAAGGAGGTATCGGATGAAGGCAAGACGACCGCTGGCCGCGATGGCCATCGCGTCCGCGCTCGCGCTGACGGGAGCGGGCGCCGCATCGGCGTGCGACGGGTCGGGCTCGTCCGCGGGCACGTACCCGGGCGAGTCGTCGAGCGCGGGGACCTACCCCGGCGAGACGACGAGCTCGAGCGCGAGCACGACGACGACCAGCAACACCGTCCGTCACACGCGTCGCCATCACCGGCACGCGCGCCGTCAGTCCTGACCCCCCGGACCACGCGGGGCGGTGCTTGCGCGCCGCCCCGCGATCTACGTCCGCTGGCGCGCCCAGCGCTCCTCGATGCGAGCGAAGCGCCAGACGGCGATGGCGATGGCCCACGTCGCCACGAAGAGGCCGACCACGAGGTAGCCGACCGCGTTGAGGTCGATGGCCGACACCCACTGCCAGAAGGCGCCGTCGAGGCCGAGCCTGTCGGCGGCGATCGACAGCAGCTCGATCGTGCCGATCAGCAGCGCCACGAGCACCGAGAGCCCGGTGACCGTGATGTTGTAGTAGAGCTTGCGCGCGGGCTGCGCGAACGCCCAGCCGTAGGCGAAGTTCATGAACGAGCCGTCGATCGTGTCGAGCAGCGACATGCCCGCGGCGAAGAGGACCGGCAGGCTCAGGATCGCGTACCACGGCAGTCCCGCCCCGGCGGCGCCGGCGGCGAGGAAGAGCAGCGCCACCTCGGTGGCCGTGTCGAAGCCCAGGCCGAACAGGATGCCGAGCGGGTACGTCTGCCACGAGCGCGTGATCCTCGCGCCGAAGCGGCCCAGCAGGCGGTTCATGAGGCCGCGCGACTGCAGCAGCGCCTCGACCTCGGCCTCGGAGTGCGCGCCGCGCAGGATGCCGACGAGCACGACGAGGTTCAGCCCGGCGATCACGTACAGGAACGTCCCCGACACGCCGGTCCCGATGAGCCCGGTCACCGAGTGCAGCGGCGAGCCGCCTTCCTCGACGGGCCCGGCGAGGGCCTTGACGCCGACCGAGAACAGCGCCGCCAGCACGAAGACGACGGTCGAGTGGCCCAGCGAGAAGAAGAAGCCGACGCCGAGCGGCCGCTGGCCGTCGTGCATGAGCTTGCGCGTCGTGTTGTCGATCGCCGCGATGTGGTCGGCGTCGAAGGCGTGGCGCAGGCCGAGCGTGTAGGCGGTCAGGCCGATGCCGGCCGTGAGCGCGCCGCTCGCCGCCAGCAGGCCGAAGCCGACGACGTGCAGCCCGACGATCGCGGCCGCGATGGCCCCGGCCCGCGCCCACTCCGAGCGGCTCAGCACGCCGCGCCTCCCAGGCGCGCGGCGGCGACCGCGGCCTGGCCGTAGGAGATCCCGCCGTCGTTGGGCGGCAGCTTCTCGGGCACGAGCACGCGCACCCCGGCGGCGTCCAGCGCGGTCGCGGTGCTCTCCAGCAGCCGCCGGTTCTGGAAGACGCCGCCGCTGAGGACGACGAGGTCGAGCCCGTGGCGCTCCGCCGCGTCCAGGCAGGCGCGCACGGTCGCGCCGGCGACCGCCGCGTGGAAGCGGGCGGCGATCGTCGCCGTCGCGGTCCCGGCGCGCAGGTCGGCCACCACGTCGCGCACCGTCGCGCGCGCGTCGAGCACGCCGTCGGCCAGCGGCAGCTCGTAGGCGCCGCGATCGCCATCGGCGGCGGCCTCGAGCTCGATCGCCGCCTGGCCCTCGTAGCTGCAGCGCGTGCGCACGCCACACAGCGCCGCGACGGCGTCGAACAGCCGGCCCATGCTCGTCGTGACCGGCGAGACGTCGGCGCTGCGCGCGACCCGCGCCATCGTGCGCCAGCGCCGCTCGTCGATCTCGGCGATGAGCGCCGGCGGCTCGCCAAACGCCTCGGCCAGCCACGCGCAGGCCATCCGCCACGGCTCGCGGATCGCCGCGGCGCCGCCGGGCATGCGCACGGGCCACAGCGTCGCGGCGCGCTCGAAGCCGCGCAGGTCGCCGACGAGGATCTCGCCGCCCCAGACCGTCGCGTCGGTGCCGTACCCGGTGCCGTCGAAGATCGCCCCGACCGCCGGGCCGGCGACGCCGTGCTCGGCCAGGCACGCCGCGAGGTGCGCGTGGTGGTGCTGCACGCCGACGTGCTCGACGCCCTCGATCTCCAGCGCGAAGCGGGTCGAGTGATAGCCCGGGTGCAGGTCGTGGGCGACCACCCGCGGCGCGACCGCGAACAGCTCGCGGAAGTGCTCGACGCCGTCGCGATACGCCCGCAGCGCCGGGTAGTGCTCGAGGTCGCCGACGTGGTGGCTGACCCACGCCCGCGAGCCCTTCGTGACGCAGAAGGTGCTCTTCAGGTCCGCGCCGCAGGCGAGCGTCGGCGGGCCGGGGACGGGCAGGTCCAGGCTGTGCGGCACGTGGCCGCGCGAGCGGCGCAGCATCACCGGGGCGCCGCGCACCACGCGCACGACCGAGTCGTCGGTGCGCGTGTGGATCGGGCGGTCGTGCAGCAGGAAGCAGTCGGCGATGCCGGCCAGGCGCTCCAGCGCGTCGTCGTCTACGAAGGCGATCGGCTCGTCGGACACGTTGCCGCTCGTCATGACCAGCGGCACGCCGGTGTCGGCGAGCAGCAGGTGGTGCAGCGGCGAGTAGGGCAGCATCACGCCGAGCTCCGGCGCCCCGGGCGCCACGCTGGGCGCGACCGCGGCGTCGGCCAGACGCGGCGCGAGGACGATCGGGCGCTCGGCGCCGCGCAGCAGCGCCTCCTCATCTACGCCCAGCGCCACGAGCCGGCGGGCCGCGTCGACGTCCGCCGCCATCAGCGCGAACGGCTTGTCCTCGCGCTGCTTGCGCGCGCGCAGCGCGGCGACCGCGCGCTCGCCGTCGGCGCGGCACGCCAGATGGAAGCCGCCCAGGCCCTTGACGGCGACGATCGCCCCGTCGCGCAGCGCGTCGGCGGCGGCGCGCAGCGCGGCGTCGCCGCGCGCGTCGCCCAGTCGCACGGTCGGCCCGCACTCCGGGCACGCGTTGGGCTGCGCGTGGAAGCGGCGATCGGCCGGATCGTCGTACTCGGCCCGGCACGCCGCGCACATCTGGAAGCCGGCCATCGTCGTGCGCGCGCGGTCGTAGGGGACGCCGCGCACGATCGTGAAGCGCGGCCCGCAGTTGGTGCAGTTGACGAACGGGTAGCGGTGGCGGCGGTCGGCGGGATCGAACAGCTCGGCCAGGCACGCGTCGCAGGTCGCCGCGTCGGCGGTCACCGGCGCGGCCGGCTCGCCGCCGCGCGAGCTGTCGAGGATGCGGAACTCGTGCTCGCCGGTCGGCGGCAGCGCCGTCCACGCCACCGCCTCGATCGTCGCCAGCGGCGGCGCCTCGGCGGGCAGGCGGGCGACGAAGCGCTCGACCGCGTCGGCGGCGCCCTCGACGTCGATGAGCACGCCGCGCTCGTCGTTGAGCACGAAGCCCCCGAGGCCCTCCTCGCGCGCGATCCGGTACACGTAGGGGCGGAAGCCGACGCCCTGCACGATCCCCTCGACGCGCCCGGCCGTGCGCCGCGTCATGGCTCCACGAGCTCCCTGAGCAGGTGGTAGGCGGTCGCCTGCGCCTCCTGGATGCGCGGGATGTGCTGGGAGCGCGTGACGACGACGTGGTCGGCGAGGCCGTCGGCGGCGACGCGGCCGCCGTCGTAGCCGACCATCGCGATCGTGCACAGGCCGCGACGGCGCGCCTCGACCAGCGCGTCGACGACGCTGAGCGAGTTGCCGCTGGTCGAGAGCGCCAGCAGCGCGTCGCGCGGGCCACCGTAGGCGATGACCTGGCGCGCGAAGATCGCCTCGGTGCCGATGTCGTTGGCGATCGCCGTAAGGATCGCCGAGTCGGCGGTGAGGTCGAGCGCGCGCCGCGGCTGCCAGCCGGCGGGCGGGCTCGCGAAGTCGGCGACGACGTCCATCGCGTCGGTGGCAGAGCCGCCGTTGCCGAGCGCCAGCAGCTTGCCGCCCGCCGCGAAGCGCTCGCGCAGCGCCGCGGCGGCCGCGCACAGCGCGTCGAGGCCGTCGCCCAGCGTCTGCGCGCGCAGGGCGCAGACCTCGTCGGCCTTCATGCGTGCGGAGGCGGCGACGTCGGCCAACACGGCGTCGACGTCGTGCTCGCGCTCGGCCAGGAACGGATAGAGGAAGCTCGCTGCGCCGGCGTCGTGGGCGCGCTGCTCGGTGCGCCCCTCGAGCAGGCCGCGGTGCTCGAAGAACACGTGCACGAGCTCCCAGAGCACGTGGTAGGTCGTCTCGGCGAGCTCCTGGCGCACGAACGGATCGGCGCTCGGCGGCTCGAGCTCCCACTCGGCGCCGAGCGGCGCGAACGCGATCGTCAGGCAGCCGCGTGCGCGCGCGTGGGCGATCGCGGCGGTCAGCTCGGGGCCGTCGTCGCGCTCGCCGAAGGCGATCACGATGTCGTCGGGCTCGACCGCGAGCGCGAGCTCGCTCGGGCTCGTCAGGCCGATGGCCGGCAGCGCGCGCTTGCCGACGATGACCGGGTGCACGAACTCGACGGCCACGTGGTGGACGTCGGAGCGCGCGGTCGCCGACACGCCGATGGCCAGGAGCCGCCCGTCGCGCGCGAAGCGCTCGGCCATCCGATGGCACAGGCGCGCTACGCGCTCGGCGCCGCCGGCATCGTGGAAGGCGACGATCGCCTCCTGGCGCTCGGCCAGCCGGCGCGCGACGAGCTCGCGGACCGTGTCGGTCGCGACCGCCGTCACACGGCCGCTCCCTGGCGCGCCGCCACCAGCTCGCCCAGCCAGGTGCGCCACGCGTCGACGCCCTCGCCGGTGCGCGCGCTGACGAGCATCCGCGCCACGTCGGGATGGACGGCGTCGAGGTTGTGCAGGAAGCGGTCGAGGTCGACGTCGAGGTGCTCGAGCAGGTCGATCTTGTTGACGAGCACCAGCTCGCAGGTGCGGAACATGAGCGGGTACTTCAGCGGCTTGTCCTCGCCCTCGGTGATCGCCGAGACCATGACGCGCGCGTCCTCGCCGATGTGGAACTCGGCCGGGCAGACGAGGTTGCCGACGTTCTCGACGATGAGCAGGTCGATCTCGTGCAGCGGCACGGCGGGCAGCGCCGAGCGGACCATGTTGGCGTCGAGGTGGCACTCGCCGCCGAAGCCCGGATCGGTGTTGAGCTGGGTGACCGGCACGTGCAGGCTGGCCAGCCGGTCGGCGTCGAGCGAGCCCTGGACGTCGCCCTCGAGCACGCCGACGCGCACGCCGTCGATGCCCGCCGCGAGCACCTGCTCGAGCAGCGTCGTCTTGCCCGCTCCGGGCGCGCTCATGAGGTTGACGACGGTGACGCCGTGAGCGTCGAAGTCGGCGCGGTTGGCGCGCGCGATCGTGTTGTTGGCGTCGAGCGCGTCCTCGACGACCCGGACCTTCACTCGGTGCATGCCGCCTCCAGTTGCTCGACGTCGATCGACTCGACCTCCAGCTCGTTGCCGCTGACCACGCTCGCGCCGGCCGCGCCGCACTCCGGGCAGCGGAACGCCGCGACCTCGAGCGCCCAGCCGTGCCCGCAGGCCGTGCAGGCAAGGCGCGCGGGGACGACCTCCTGCTCGAGGCGCGCGCCCTCGCACAGCGTGCCGCGGGCCACGTGCTCGAAGTAGAAGGCCAGCGACACCGGCACCACCTGGCGCAGGTGCCCGACCCGCAGGTACACGGCGGTCACGCGCCGGCCCGCCGCGTGGCGGACCGCGGTGTCGACGACGGCGCTCGCGAGCGAGAGCTCGTGCACTAGCGCACCTCGGCGATCGTCTCGACCACGAGCTCGACAGCGCGCTCGACCGCGGCGCCGACCTCGTCGCTGAGGCCGATGCCCATCTCCTCGACCTCCGCGGGCTCGCAGGCGATCACGACGACCTTGCCCGGCCAGCCGCCCACCGCGCGCACGAAGCGCAGCACGGTCTGCGGGTCCATGCCGTGGGGGTCGAGCATCTCGCCGTCCTCGATGCCCGCCGCGAACGCCTGCTCGTCGGGCTCCATGAGGTACAGCGTGCCGGGCTCGCCGCCCTGGCGGCTGACGTCGAGCAGCACGAGCGCGTCGTAGCCGCGCATGACCTCGTAGGCCAGGTCGAGCCCGCCCGTGCCGAAGTCCGCGACCGTCACGCCGTCGGGCAGCGCCCGCGTCTCCAGGCGCCGCGTGACCTCGCCGCCGAAGCCGTCGTCGCGCAGCCACGCGTTGCCGATCCCGGCGACGAGGATCTGCTTCTCGGCCACGTGCGTCATGTCGGACACGCCTCCAGCTCGCCGGTGAAGAAGAAGTGCAGGCGCCCGGTCTCGCGCATGAGCTCCTGGCCGGGATCGTCGTCGATGGTGACGCCGAAGTACAGCTTGTCGTCGTAGTCGAAGAGGATGCGCTCGAGCGTCGCCACGCGGCCGTCGAGCATGCGGTCGTAGGGATCGGCGCGATCCCCGAGCCGCAGGCGGACCTTGTCGCCGAGCCGGTAGATCACGCCCTCGACCTCGACCTGCTTCTCGCCGGGCGGGTCGGATAGCACGGTGCGCCCGTGCAGCGCGACGATCTCCTCGGGGGTCGCCGCGGCAGCGCGCTCGACCATCGCGCGCACCGCGGGGTCGTGCCGGGCGATCGCCTCGCGCTCGCCGTCGCTGAGCGCGAGGACGTGCAGCAGCAGCGCCTCCTCGATCTCGGTGCCGTCGAACAGGTCGCCGCGGCTCTCGGGTGCGATCCGCGGGTGGTCGGGCAGGACGATCGCCGCTCCCAGCAGCGCGTCGTCGTCGGGCGTGGCGAGCACCGGGAAGGTGTTGAGGCTCTCGCAGTCCTCGGCCTCCAGCGGCGAGACGAAGCGCCCGCCGGTCAGGCGCAGGAGCGGGTGGGTGGAGAGCAGGCTCGCCGCCAGCGCCGCGCTGCGATCGAGGCCCGCGGCCACCTCGGTCGTGTTGTGGACGCACAGGGCCACCAGCCAGCGATCGTCGCCCGCCGCCCACGCCGACATCCGCACCCGCCCGCGCAGGCCGTCGAGCTCGAAGCGCTCGACCACGGACTTCGTCGCGAGCTGCGCGAGCGTCCGCGCCGGCACCGCGACGCGGCGCTCGACGGCTTGATGGCCTTCGCCGCTGGGCGCGAGGAAGCGCACCTCGCCTTCGATCTGCGCCTCGCCGGGCGCAAGCGCGATGCCCTTCATCCGCGCCTTGTCGAATCTGGCCGCATCGTCGGCGCAGGCGGGCGGGTAGACGATCCCGAACGGCGTCGGCGTGGCGTTCTTGGTGGCCTCGGGCGTGTAGGGGTAGAGCGCATAGCCCTCGTGCAGCAGCGTCGCCACGAGCGTCTCGAGCGCGTCAGTCACCGGCCGCCTCCAGCAGCGCTGCGATGCAGGCGTCGAAGGAGGGCAGGGCGCTGCGCTCCCTGTGGGCGGCGAGCGCGGTGACGGTGTCGGCGTGCAGGCGCACCCAGCCGCCGTTGGGGTAGTGGTGGTCCATCATCGCCCGCCACGTGGCGATCGGCATGCTCCAGTCCGCCGAGCAGGTCCAGGGGATGAGCACGACCTGCACCTCGCCGGCGTCGCCGCGGTAGAGCACGGAGCCGGCGAAGTGGAAGCTCAGCGGGACCTCGCCGTCGGGCAGGCTGTGGAAGTACTTGACGGCCGCAAGCTCGAGGTCGTAGGTGCACGGGACGCGCAGCCCGAACGTCGTCTCGCCGGTGAAGCTCGGGACCAGCGCGCTGACGTGCGCCCAGACGAAGCTGCTGGTCGTCGCGGCCCAGCGCTCGGGCGGGCCGAACAGGTCGACGAGCGCCTCGCGCGTCGGCGCGTCGTGGGAGCGGCGCGCGGGGTTGACGTTGATCTGCGCCGTCAGCGCGATCGTGAAGACCTCGCGCCCGGACGTCTCGGTCACGCTCAGCTCGAAGCTCAGCATCGGCGCGGCGGCGTCCGGGACCCAGGTCACGCCGTGGACGGCGAACTCGGGGGCGATGGCGATGGCGCTGTTCACGCCGCGCTCCGTGCGTCGGGCAGCCGCGCGAAGAACGCGGCGACGGCGTCGCTGACCGCGTCGCCGCCCGAGATGCCCTGCCAGCTGGCCTTGATCATCCCCACGAGCTCGTAGCAGCGGTCGATCGGGACGATCGCGTGCATCGGCGGATCGGTCATGCGGTTGACGATCAGCGCCTCGACCTCGGGCTCGAGCCCCTCGAGCACGGGGTTGGCCGCCACGAGCTCCTGCCAGGCCTCGAGGTACAGCTCGGACTCCGTTGCCCCGGCGGGGCTCGGGTACAGCGCGACGACCCCGCCGACGACGTCGCTGACGAACAGGAAGGCCAGGCCGATCGGGATCTGGAACTTCGCCCACAGCTCGTCGGGCAGGACGAAGTCGTCGAGCACCAGCAGCCGCGTGCCGGTCGGGCGCAGGTCGGCCTCGCCGGAGCGCATCGCCCAGCACGGCTCGCACGCGCAGATGATCCGGCGCTCGTGGATGTGCAGCAGGTGGCGGTGGTCGTCGGGGATCGACGTGCCGCACATGTCGCAGGTCGCCGTCTGCGGGGAGGCGCGCGGCGCGGGCGCCGTGCGGCCGAGCGCCAGGCGCCGCAGGCGCGCGACGACCTCGGGGTTGGGCGCGGTAGTCACTGGGCGAGCGCCACCTTCACTTCCCTGCCGACCGGTCGCAGCAGCGGCACCGGCTCGAGCTGGGCGTCGTCGGCGCCCAGCGCGCGCCCGGCGCGCGGCAGGTCGAAGGCCCGGCCGCAGCGCGCGCAGGTGAGGATCTCGCCGCGTAGGCTCGCGTCGGCCAGTGCGGCGCCGCAGCCCGCGCAGGCGCTGCGGTAGGCCAGCAGGGTGCCGTCGACGTTGGCGACGATCAGCTCGGCGCCGTGGGCGTCGACGGTGCGCAGCTCGCCGGGCTCGACGTCGCCCGCGCTCTCGATCGACATCCACGTCGGGGTCGGCGCCGACCCGTTGCGCGCCGCCGCCGCCACGCCCTCCACCTCCAACCCCACGAGATCGGGAGCGGCCTGGTCGATCGCGTCCTTGATCGCGAGCTCGAGCGTCGCCGCCGACGCCGGGCAGCCCTTGCAGTGGCCGACGAGCCGCAGCCGCGCGACGCCGTCCTCGAGGCCGAGCAGCTCGACGTCGCCGCCGTGGGACTCCATGTACGGGCGCACGCTGTCGAGCGCCTCGCGGACCCGGGTCTCGAGGTCGACCGGGTAGAGGTCGTGGATGAGCAGCAGGCTGGCGACCACGCCGTCGTCGACGAGCTGCTCGTGGATCTCCGCCCCCGCGGCGCCCGCCGCCTGCAACGCCGCGACGATCCGCTCGAGCCCCTCGCCGTAGAGCTCGACGATCGCGCCGATGAGGTCGTCGGCGAGCCGCTTCTCGGGACCGTCGGGCAGCGCCTCGTGCGCCTCGGTCAGCTCCTGGACGCGCGCGAGGTGGTCCTCGCTTCCGGGGAGCGGCGCGTCGGCCATCAGCACAAGCCGGTCGGCCGGTGCAGGACCTTCGTCACCCGCCCGCGCCCGGTGTACATGTGCACGCCGCACGGCAGGCACGGGTCGAACGACCGCACCGCGCGCATGATGTCCACGCCCTTGAAGTTCTCCGGGCCGTTCTCCTCGAAGATCGGCGTGTTCTGCACCGCGTCCTCGTACGGGCCCGGGGTGCCGTAGACGTCGCGCGGGTTGGCGTTCCACGGGGTCGGCGGGTAGGGCTGGTAGTTGGCGATCTTGCCCTCGCGGATGACCATGTGGTGCGAGAGCACCCCGCGCGCGGCCTCGTGGAAGCCCACGCTCACGGCCTCATCGGGGACCTTGAAGTCGCTCCAGCTCTTCGTACGGCCCGCCCGGATCTCGGCCAGCGCCTTCTCCAGGCAGTGCAGCCCGACGAGCGCCGAGTAGGCCTGGTGGTAGGAGCGCGCGCGATCGCGCTCGATCGCGTTGGACTTCTCCGGGATGTGCCACTCGAGCTCCATCTCGGGCATGCCCGCGGTCTTCGGGAGCACCATCTTGATGCTCTCGCCCGTGGCCTTGAGGTAGCCGATGTCGACCAGCCCGGCCTTCGCGGTCACCCACTGGCGCGCGAACGGCCCGCCGCCGGTGTCGCTGGCCACGTACTTGTCGTTGCGCGCGTCGTACATGCGCGGCGAGACGACCCAGCTGTACTTGTCGGCCCAGTCGCGCTTCTGCGGCTTGGGCAGCGTCACCTTGTTCCACGGGTGGCGCTTGTCGACCGGGTTGCCGAGCGGGTCGGTCGTGACGAAGGTCTCCTCGCTGGACCAGTCGTCGAAGTAGGAGCTGCCGAGCAGGATGCGCATCGCCAGGTTGATCTCGACGAGGTCGGTGGTGACCAGCTCGCCGTCGAAGACCAGCCCCGGGGTGATGAAGCGGTGGCGGCCCCACTCCCCCATGTTGCGGTAGGTGTAGTCGACGTGGTCGGGGTCGTCGAAGCAGCCCCAGCAGATGAGGTTGGTGTCGCGGTAGCCGACCATGTCGTAGCCGGGCAGCTCCTGCAGGAAGAAGTCGTACAGGTCGTCGTGCATCGGCACCGTGCGCTTGACGTACTCGATGTAGCGCATGAGCCGCACGTAGTAGTCCGTGCACGTCTGGTGGGTGATGTGCGCGCTGACCCCGCCCGGCATGATCGTCGACGGGTGGGTGTGGCGCCCGCCGAACAGGCAGTACATCTCGCGCGTGTAGCGGGCGACCTGCAGCGTCTCCAGGTAGAAGCTGCCGGTGAACGGGTTGAGCGCCCGCATGATGTCGGCGATCGTCTTGTAGCCGTGGATGTCGCCGTGCGGAGCCGACGTCTCCTCGGCCTTCTTGAGCAGCGTCGGGTTGGTCTCCTTGACCATCTGCTCGCAGAAGTCCACGTTGGCCATGCAGTCGTTGAAGATCGCGTGGTCGAACATGAAGTCCGCGGACTCGGCGAGGTTGTAGGCGTAGTCGCCCAGCTTGGGCGGCTTGACGCCGTAGGCCATGTTCTGGTTCAGGCACGAGCAGGTGCAGTGGTTGTCACCGCAGATCCCGCAGATGCGACTGGTGATGAAGTGCGCGTCGCGCGGATCGATCCCCTTCATGAAGATGTCGAAGCCGCGGAAGATCATCGAGGTGCTGTAGCACTTGATGACCTGCTGGTTGGTGAAGTCGATCTCGGTGTGGATGCCCAGCGACCCGACGATGCGGGTGATGGGGTCCCACGACATCTCCTTGACGACGACCTTCTGCTCCTGGGGTGACTCGACGGCCATGGTCGCTCCTCCTCACCAGCGCTGCTGGTAGCCGGTGGTGAGCTGGCGTCCTGGTCGGCGCCACTCCGGCTCCTTGTCGAAGACGTTCTTGATGTTGCGGCCGCGGAAGTACTTCAGGAGCGGCCCGTAGGTGAAGCGCACGGTCTCCGCCTGCCGCTTGCCCCACGTGTCGGGGTCCATGAAGGGCATGTACTTGTCGGGGAAGCCGGGCATCGTGCAGGCCATGCAGATCCCGCCCACGTTCGGGCAGCCGCCGATCCCGTTGACCCAGCCGCGGACCGGCACGTTGCAGCGCACCACCGGGCCCTTGCAGCCGAGCTTGACCAGGCAGCGCGGGTCGTCCCCGTACTCGGTGGCGAACTGCCCCTGCTCGGTGTAGCCGGCGCGATTGCAGCTCTCGCGCGTGGTGCGGCCGAACAGCCACTTGGGCCGCAGCGCCTCGTCGAGCTCGGGCGCGGGCGCCATGCCGCCCAGGTGGAGGACGAGGTACAGCAGCGTCTCGGTCATGTTGTCGGGCTGGGCGGGGCAGCCGGGGATGCAGATCACCGGCAGGCCGGCCTTGGACTTCCACTTCCAGCCCAGGTAGTCGGGCAGCCCCATCGCGCCGGTCGGGTTGTTCTTCATCGCCGGGATGCCGCCGTAGGTGGCGCACGTCCCGATCGCGACCACGGCCGCCGCCTTGTTGGCAAGGCGGTCGACCCACTCGTTGGTCGTGATGGGCTGGCCGTTCTCGGGGTTGACGCCGAACCCCGTCCAGTGGCCCTCGCCGTTGATCTCCTCGTTGCCGATCGAGCCCTCGATGATCAGGACGAAGGGGTCGAGCTTGCCCTCCTCGGCGTCGAACCAGGCCTGGATGTACTCCTGGCCGACCTCGTAGGCGATCACCTGGTTGTGGATGACCACCCGCGGCATCCCCGGGATCACTCCCTGGACGATGTCCTCGAGGCTGGGGTTCGTCGCCGCGGTCATGGCCACCGAGTCGCCCTCGCACGACAGCCCGGTGGTGACCCACAGGACGTGCGCGGTGATCTGCTCCGTCTTCGCCTGCCCCGGAACGAACTCGACGCTGGTCGCCATCTCACTTCCTCCTGTTCAACAGATCCGGGGCAACGGGTCGCCCACGAGCTGATCCATCACGCGCTTGCCGCCGAACGCCGTCTCGACGAGCACCATGCCGGGCGGCTCCGTCTTGACCTCGCCGACCTCGGCCGCGGCCTCGCAGCCCGGCACCGCGCGCAGCGCGGCGAGCGCGGCCGGCGCGCCCTCGGGCGCCACGAAGGCCACGAGCTTGCCCTCGTTGGCGATGTACATCGGGTCCAGGCCGAGGATCTCGGCCGCGCCCGCGACGACCGGCAGCACCGGGACGTCGCGCTCGCGCACGAGCATCGCCACGCCCGATGCGCGGGCGAGCTCGTTCATGACCGACGCGGCGCCGCCGCGGGTCGCGTCGCGCATGCAGTGCAGGTGCGGACCGGCCGCGTCGAGCAGCGCGTCGACCGCGGGCCACAGCGAGCGCGTGTCGGACTGCACGTCGGCGTCGAGGTCGAACTCGCCGCGCGCGAGCATGATCGCGGTGCCGTGATCGCCGACCGTGCCCGACACGAGGATGCGGTCGCCCGGGCGCAGCGCACTGGGCGACAGCCGCGCCCGCGCGTCGACGCGGCCCAGGCCGGTGGTGCAGATGTACATCTGGTCGGCGTGGCCGCGCTCGACGACCTTCGTATCGCCGGCGACGATCTCAACGCCGGCGGCCCGCGCCGCCGCGGCGATGGCCTCGACCTCGGCGCGCAGCACGTCGGCGTCGAGGCCCTCCTCGAGCACGAGCGAGAGGGTCAGCGCCAGCGGCCGCGCGCCGGCGACCGCCAGGTCGTTGACGGTGCCATTGACCGCCAGCTCGCCGATCGAGCCGCCGGGGAAGCGGATCGGGCGCACGACGAAGCTGTCGGTCGTCAGCGCGACGTCGAGGCCTTCCACCGCGACCGTGCCGGCATCGGCGAGCGCCGACAGCGCGGCGGAGTCGAAGGCCGGCGCGAGCAGGCCCTCGATCAGCGTCTGCGTCGCCTTGCCGCCGGCGCCGTGCGCCATCGTGATCTGCGCGTCCTTGAAGCGCGGGCGCTTGGCGCGGGCGGTTTCGATGATCCCGAGGACGCGCTCCTCGCGGTCGGTCACCGTCATACGACCTCACGCTCGCGCGCGAAGCGCCCGTAGTTGTAGTACGCGGCGCACGCGCCCTCGGGCGAGACCATGCAGGTGCCGATCGCGTGCTCGGGGGTGCACGCGCTGCCGAAGACCTTGCACTCCCACGGCTTGATGACGCCCTTGAGGACCTCGCCGCACTGGCACGCCTTGGGATCGGCCACGCGCACGCCGGGCACCTGGTAGCGCGCCTCGGCATCGAGATCGCGATAGGCGTCGGTCAGCGCCAGCGCGCTCTGCGAGATGAAGCCCAGCCCGCGCCACTCGAAGTGCGGGCGCAGCTCGAAGACCTCGGCCATGACCTCCAGCGCCCGCAGGTTGCCGTCGTAGGGCACCACGCGGCTGTACTGGTTCTCGACCTTGCAGCGGCCGTCGCGCAGCTGGCGAAGGATCATCTGCACCGACTGCAGGAGGTCGACGGGCTCGAACCCCGAGATGACGACGGGCCTGCCGTAGTCGGCGGGGATGAACTCGAATGGGCGCGCTCCCACGATGGTGGCGACGTGGCCGGGGCCGATGAAGCCGTCGAGGCGCAGGTCGGGCGAGTCGAGCAGCGCGCGCAGCGGCGGCACGATCGTCACGTGGTTGCAGATGCACGAGAAGTTCCGCACGCCCTCGGCCTTGGCGCGCTTGAGCGTGAGCGCGGTCGACGGCGCGGTCGTCTCGAAGCCGATCGCGAAGAAGACGACCTGGCGGTCGGGGTGCTCCTTAGCGATCCGCAGCGCGTCCAGCGGCGAGTAGACCATGCGCACGTCCGCGCCCTGGGCCTTGGCCTCGAGCAGCGTGCCAACCGAGCCGGGCACGCGCAGCATGTCGCCGAAGCAGGTGAAGATCACGTCGGGCTCGTGGGCGATCGCGATGCCGTCGTCGACGCGCCCCATCGGGATGACGCACACCGGGCAGCCGGGGCCGTGGACGAGCTCGACGTTGGCGGGCAGCAGGTCGTCGACGCCGTACTTGTAGATCGAGTGGGTGTGGCCGCCGCAGACCTCCATGACCTTGTAGTGGCGGCCGGGCTCGACGGTGCCGAGGATCTCGCGCGCGAGGGCGCCGCCCAGCTCGGCGTCGCGGAACTCGTCGACGAACCTCATGGCGCGGTCCCGATCGCGGTGCCCGCGTGGACGAGCAGCCGATCGCCGGCGCGCACCGGCGTCACGAGCAGGACGTCGACCTCCACGGTCGCGCCGCGCTCGTCGGCGCACACGGCGAGCCCGCGCGCGTCGTCGACGCTGACGACGCGCAGCTCGACGGCGTGGTCGCCGCAGGTGATGCACCCGTCGAAGTCGGCGATGCACGCCGGCAGCGCTTCGCTCAACCGATCACGCTCCCCTTGAGCTCCTCGATCGCCTGGTCGAACTCCGCGCCCATGGCGCGCAGGAGCTCGAGCGTGGCGTGGGCCTCGTCCTCGTCGACCTTCGACAGCGCGAAGCCGACGTGGATCAGCACCCAGTCGCCGGGGCGCGCGCCGCCGTCCTCGGCATCGAGCAGCCCGACGTTGACCGTGCGGCGCACGCCGGCGACGTCGACCTTGGCGAGGCGGTTGTCCTCGTCGACGAACTCGATGACCTGACCTGGGATCGCCAAGCACACGGCGCTCTCTCCCTCCGCGGACGAGCCGTTTCTAGCACCGCACCGACGCGGGGCGCAGCCGTAGTAAGCACGGTTACCGCCGAGGCGGGTAACGGGGATTACAGTGGCATGATCAGCGCGGTCCGGCGCCCGTCGGACCGACCACGAGGGATCGCATGCAGCAACGCAACGCCGGACGGGTCAATCAGCGGCCATCGCTGCTGCCCGCGCCCGCGGCGCGCACGGTGCGGCAGCGCAGGACGGCGCCGACCTACTGCTACCTGCTCGATGCCGACGCCGATCTGGCCGACGAGTTCGACCTGCGCATGCGCGTGGTCGCGCGCCAGGTCGCGACCGCGGAGGTCGTCGAGGTCGAGGCGGGGCCGTGCGAGCTGTGGGCGAGCTTCCGCCGCGGCGCCGGGGGGCCGGGGCTGCTGATCCTCGACGGCTTGATGGCCGCTGACATACGGGTCATCGACCGCACCGCGACCGAGCTCATCGGCGCCGGCGACCTGCTGCAGCCCCGCACGAGCCTGGACGACGCGATGGTCGAGCCCGAGGCGAGCTGGCACGCGCTCGTGCCGACGCGCCTGGCGGTGCTCGACGGCGCCTTCGCGGAGCGGGTGCGGCCGTGGCCGCAGATCGGCCAGGCGCTGCTGCGCCGGGCCGAGCAGCGCGCCGGCAGCGTCGGCGCGCAGCGCGCGATCGCCTGCCAGCCGCGCCTGGAGGTGCGCCTCGACCTGCTGCTCTGGCACTACGCCGGGCGCTGGGGGCGCGTCGAGCCGGGCGGCATCCGGCTCTCGCTGCCGCTGACCCATCGGCTGCTCGGCCTGCTCGCCGGCGCGGAACGGCCGTCGGTGACCCACGCGCTCGCGCGCCTGGCCGACGCCGGGCTCGTCACCGGGCCGGCGGCCGAGCTGCACCTCCACGGGACGTTCGACGAGCACGTCACCTGGTTCTCGGAGCACGACATGGGCCACCACGCGCCCGCGTTCCGTCAGGGGGCCGCGGGGTGACGACGCACCCCGAATTCGCGCCACGCCAGGCGCAGACCGAGCGGATGCTCGTCCACGTGCTCTGGATGACCAGCGGTCTGGGGTGCGACGGCGACACGGTCGCGATGACCTCGGCGACGAGCCCGAGCCTCGAGGACCTGCTCACCGGCGCGATCCCGGGGATGCCGGGCGTGGTGATCTACAACCCGCTGCTCGCCTACGAGACCGGCCACGACTTCATGCGCGCCTGGCACGACGCGCGCGAGGGCAAGCTCGATCCCTTCGTGCTCGTCGTGGAGGGCTCGATCCCCAACGAGCAGATCAACGGCGAGGGCCACTGGGCCGGCTTCGGCGTCGACCCCGGGAGCGGCCAGCCGATCACGACGTGCGAGTGGATCGACCGCCTGGCGCCCAAGGCCGCCGCGGTCATGGCCATCGGGACGTGCGCGGCCTACGGCGGCATCCCGGCGATGCGCAACAACCCGACCGGCGCGATGGGCCTGCGCGACTACCTGGGCTGGGACTGGGTCTCGCGCATGGGCACCCCGATCGTCAACCTGCCCGGCTGCCCGGTGCAGCCCGACAACATCACCGAGACGCTGCTGGCCCTCGTCCTCGCGCTGGCCGGGATGACCGCTGAGATCGACCTCGACGAGCAGGGCCGCCCGCGCTGGCTGTTCGAGCGCTCGGTGCACGAGAGCTGCGACCGCGCCGGGCTGGCCGAGGAGGGCGTGTTCGCCGACACGCTGGGCGGCGAGCCGGGATGCCTGGTCAAGCTCGGCTGCATGGGCCCGGTGGTCAAGTGCAACGTCCCCATCCGCGGCTGGGTCAACGGGATGGGCGGCTGCCCCAACGTCGGCGGCATCTGCATGGCGTGCACGAGCGCGGGGTTCCCCGATCGCTTCATGCCGTTCATGGAGGCCGACCGGCTGGGCGTGCTCGCCGCGCGCGGGGCGCGCTTCACCTACGCGCCGGTGCTGCGCTACTTCCGCGAGCGCACGATGCGGCGCCGCTACGAGGCCGAGCCCGCGTGGCGCGCCCCCACCGCCGAGCTGGAGACCGGCTATCGGCGACGCTGGTGACGAGCTCCTGCGCCGGCCGGTCCACGCCGGCGGCGTCGACAAGCCGTTCGGCGAGCTGACCGTCGACGACGTCCGCGGCCGGGCGGCGGAGCTCGGTGCGGCCGCCGGCTGGGGCCCGACCGCGCGCGTGGCGGGCGTCGCGCGCGCGTGGAGCCAGCTGGCCACGCTCATGGCCCAGAGCGGCGCGGCGACGGTCGCCGACCTCGGCGCCGGCAAGGCGGCCGCGGCCGCCGAGAGCCTCTGGGTCGTGCCGCCGGGCGGCAGCCTGCTGCGCTGAGCGGTCGGACATCCGTGCTGAAGGTCGCGCCCGCAGCGACCGATTAACCGCTGGATGCATTTCTCGTGCGCGCTCACAGCCGTCCTCATCAACCGCGTCCGCCGCGTCGCCGGCGACGACGCCGTCGCACGCCTGCTGCGCGAGGCGGGCAGCGAGCGCACGCTCGAGTACCTCGAGGACATCGGCAACTGGGTCTCCTACGACGAGGCCGTCGCGCTCTGGGACGCCGGGGCGACCGTCACCGGCGACGAGCAGTTCGCCCGCCACATCGGCGAGGACACCGTCAAGCGCCTGGCGGGCTCGTCGAACTCCGCCGTGCTGCGCGGCCTCGGCTCGCCCGAGGAGCTGCTGCGCCGCATCCCGGTCGCCGGCCAGCGCTTCAGCGTCGCGGCCACCCTCGAAGCGGTCGAGGTGCGCTCGGGCTACGCCGAGATCCGCGCCTTCGCCAACCCGGGCTTCACGCGCCACCGCCACCACTGCGAGTGGACCGCGGGGCTGCTCACCCAGGCCACGCTGCTCTTCGGGCTGCCCCCGGCGACCGTCCACGAGGAGGCCTGCCAGGCCGACGGCGCGCCCGCCTGCACCTATCGCGTCACCTGGGAGCCCGCCGGCGAGCAGGAGGCCGACCCGGCCGAGCAGGTCGCGGCCATGCGCGAGCAGCTCGAGGCGATGACGCAGCGCCTGGAGAGCGTCTTCGCCACCGCGGCGGACCTCATCGCGTCCGGCAGCCTCGACGAGACTTTGGCGCGGATCGCCGATCGAGCCGGCCTCCAGGTCCGCGCGCCGCGCCACCTGCTGGCGGTGCGCCCGACGCCGGGCGCGGAGGTCCACTGCCACCACCGCGGCCTCGACGACGACGAGGCCCGCGACACCGCGGAGCGCATCCTCGCCGGCGACAGCGCCGCGCACCCCGACCACTGGCTGCTCGCGCCGGTGCGCTCGCACCGCAACCACTACGGCTGGCTCGTCGCGATGTACCAGCCCGGCGCCACCTTCTTCCCGCAGGAGCGCCAGCTACTGGAGGTCTACGCGCGCTACGCGGCCGCCGCGCTCGACGGCGCCACCGCGCTGGCCGAGGCGCAGGCGCGCCAGCAGGAGGCCCAGCGCCGCTACGAGGAGTCGCGCACGCTGCTCGATCTCGCGCGCCGGATCGCCTACGCCGGCAGTAGCGACCTCGTCGCGCAGCGCCTGGCCGACGCGGTGCCCGCCGTGGTCGACTGCGATCGCGTCAGCGTCTACCTGTGGGACGAGGATCGCGGCGAGATGGTCCGCCGCGCGGTCAACACCACCGAGCGCGGCGGCCGCGAGGACGCCGGCCTGGTCAGCGTCGCGCCGGGCGACGTGCCCCAGCTCGCCGAGTGGCTGGCGCGCCCGACGTCGGAGCTGCTCTTCATCGACCTCGACTCCTCGCCGGTGCGCCACGCGCTGCGCGACCTCGGCGCCGTCGCGTCGGTCGCCGTGCCGATCAGCACCGACGAGCACTTCCTCGGCTGCCTGGTCGTCTCGGTGCTCGAGCGCCCGGAGCGCCTCGCGCCCAGCGGCGAGCTGCAGGACCGCCTGTCCGGCGTCGCGGCGCACGCCGTGACCGCCCTCGAGAACGGGCGCCTGGTCGACCACATCACCCACCAGGCAAGCCACGACCAGCTCACCGGCATAGCCAACCGCGTCGGCTTCGCGCAGCGCCTGTCGAGCGCCGCCGGCACGGCGGCCACGTCGCTGGCGCTGTTCTACATCGATCTCGACGCGTTCAAGCCGGTCAACGACAGCTTCGGCCACGACGTCGGCGACGAGCTGCTGCGCGCCGTCGCCAAGCGCCTGCACGAGGTCGTCCGCCACGCCGACACCGTCGCGCGCCTGGGCGGCGACGAGTTCGTCGTCCTCGTCGAGGACGTGGCCGGCGAGGGCCAGATCGCCGCGCTGGCCGAGCGCCTGGAGCGCGCGTTCGCCGAGCCGTTCGCGGTCGGCGACGAGCGCTTCGCGATCGGCGCGAGCATCGGCCGCGCCGTGTGGCCGCTGGACGTCGCGACGCCCGACGCGCTGCTCGCGCACGCCGACGCGGCGATGTACGCCGTCAAGCGCGGCGCGCGCTCCTAGGCGACCCGCGCCAGCGGCGCGGGCGGCGCCAGCTCGATCCGCCATGCTTGTGCCGATGTCCCTGATCGGCCCGCAGCCCTCGGCGTCCTACAGCATCACGATCCGCGTCCAGCTCCCGCACACCGCGGGGTCGTTCGCCAAGGTCGCGGCGGCGATCGGCGACACGGGCGGCATGCTGGGCGCGATCGACCTCGTCCGCGTCGAGGGCGGCCGCACGGTGCGCGACGTGACGGTCGCGTGCGCCGACGTCGCGCACGGCGAGGCGATCGTGGCGGCGATCGAGGCGCTCGAGGACGTGTCGGTCCAGAGCGTCTCGGATCGCACCTTCCTGATGCACCGCGGCGGCAAGCTCGTCGTCGACCCCAAGGTCCCGATCACCACTCGCGACGACCTGTCGATGGCCTACACGCCGGGCGTCGCGCGCGTGAGCCTGGCCATCCACGAGAACCCGGCCAGCGCGTGGACGCTGACGATCAAGGGCAACACGGTCGCGGTCGTGACCGACGGGACCGCGGTGCTCGGCCTCGGCGACATCGGTCCCGCCGCCGCGATGCCGGTGATGGAGGGCAAGGCGATGCTCTTCAAGCAGTTCGCCGGCGTCGACGCCTTCCCGCTGTGCCTCGACACCAAGGACGCCGACGAGATCGTCGCCTTCGTCAAGGCGGTCGCGCCGGGCTTCGGCGGGATCAACCTCGAGGACATCGCGGCGCCGCGCTGCTTCGAGGTCGAGCGCCGGCTGCGCGCCGAGCTCGACATCCCCGTGTTCCACGACGACCAGCACGGCACCGCGATCGTCGTCCTGGCCGCGCTGCTCAACGCGCTGCGCGTCGTCGGCAAGCGCGCCGGCGAGATCAAGGTCGTCGTCGTCGGCGCCGGCGCGGCGGGCGTCGCGTGCGCGAAGATCATCCTTGCCCACGGCGTGCAGAACCTCGTCGTCTGCGACGTCGACGGCGCGCTGTACGCCGGGCGGCCGGGCCTCGACCCCGAGCGCGCCGCGCTGGCGGCGCGCACCAACCCCAACGGCGAGCGCGGGATGGCCGACGACGTCCTGCGCGGCGCCGACGTGCTCGTCGGCGTCTCCGGCCCCGGCGCCGTGTCGGCCGCGGCCGTGCGCACGATGGCGTCCGACGCGATCGTCTTCGCGATGGCCAATCCCGTCCCCGAGGTCCAGCCCGAGGAGGTCCTCGGCGACGTGGCGATCGTGGCCACCGGCCGCTCGGACTACCCCAACCAGATCAACAACGTGCTCGCCTTCCCGGGCGTGTTCCGCGGCGCGCTGGACATCCGCGCCACCACGATCAACGAGGAGATGGAGCTCGCGGCCGCGCGCGCGATCGCCGGCGTCATCGCCGAGGACGAGCTGGCCGCCGACTACATCATCCCGAGCGTCTTCAACCGCGAGGTCACCGAGGCGGTCGCCGCGGCGGTGGCGGAGGCGGGGACGCGCAGCGGGGTGGCGCGGCGGCCTGTGGCTGCGCCGGGCTCGTAGGTCGTCCGCGTTGCGCTGGCGGCGCCGCGCGGCCGAGGGCAATGAGGAAGGTGGGTCCGCACCCGGGCGGTTGCGCGAGGAGTGCTGCATTGTGTGTCTCCTGGCCACACAATGCAGCACGCTTGCGACCGCGAGCGCGCGAACCCGCCTCCCTCAGTGCCCCCGGCAGCGCATCGCCGCGAACGCAAGCGGCTAGCCCAGCGCGTCCAGGAACGCCCCCATCCGCTCCAACGCGCGCCCCAGGTTCGGCTGCGAGTTGGCGTAGGACAACCGCAGGTGGTCGGCGCCCTCGGCGCCGAAGGCGGTGCCGGCGAGCACGGCCACCCCGGCCTCTTCGAGCAGGCGGTCGGCCAGCTCCTCGGCGCCGATCGGCACGCCGGCGACGTTGGGGAAGACGTAGAAGGCCCCGCGCGGCGAGAGGCACGACACGCCGGGCAGCGCGTTCAACCCCGCCACGACGAGCTCGCGGCGCGCCGCGAACTCGGCCACCATCGCGGCGACGGCGTCCTGCGGGCCGGTCAGCGCCTCGACGCCGGCGAGCTGGATGAAGGGCGGCACGCACGACGTCGAGTTGATGAAGAAGCGCGTGAGCGGCTCGACGAGCTCCTCGGGAACGGCCGCGTAGCCGCAGCGCCAGCCGGTCATGGCGTAGGTCTTCGAGAGCCCGTCGAGCAGGATCGTTCGCTCGAGCATGCCCGGGACGCTGGCGATCGAGGCGAACGCGTCGCCGTAGACGATGCGCGCGTAGACCTCGTCGGAGAGCACCCACGCGGGCGTCTCGCCGATCAGCGCCGCGGCGGCGGCGAGGTCGGCCGCGGGCGACAGCCCGCCAGTCGGGTTGTGCGGCGAGTTGAGGATGACCAGGCGCGTGCGGTCCGACAGGCGGGCCGCGAGGTCGTCGACGGCGAAGCTGAAGCCGAGCTCCTCGCGCAGCGGCAGCGCCACCGGTGTCGCCCCCGCCCAGCGGATCGCCGACTCGTAGATCGGGAAGCCCGGGTCGGGATAGACGACCTCGTCGCCGGGCTCGCAGGTCGCGAGGATCGTGAAGAACAGGAACGGCTTGGCGCCGTTGGCCACGAGCACGCGCTCGGGCGCGATCGTCACGCCGCGGGTGCGCGACAGCTCGGCGGCGATCGCGTCGCGGAACTCGCCGATGCCCGCCGCCGGGCAGTAGTGGGTCTCCCCCGCCCGCAGCGCGGCCACGGCGGCGTCGGTGATGTTCGCCGGCGTGTCGAAGTCGGGCTCGCCGATCTCGAGGTGGATGACGTCGCGCCCGGCGCGTTCCATCTCGCGCGCGCGCGCGAGGACCGAGAACGCGGTCTCGGTACCGAGCCGGGCGACGCCCGAGGCCAGCGTCATGCCCGCGGCGGACCGGTGCTGCGGCGCACCACGAGCTCCGGGGCGATCGTCACGCGCTGGGGCGGATGGCCGCTGCTTTGCATGAGCGCGAGCAGCATACGCAGGCTGCTGCGCCCGACCTCGCCGAAGTCCTGGCGCACGGTGGTCAGCGGCGGGGTGAAGTACTGCGCTTCGGGAATGTCGTCGAACCCGACCACGCTGACCGCGCGCGGGATCTCGCGGCCGCGCTCGTGCAGGGCGCGCAGGACGCCGAGCGCCATCTGGTCGTTGGCGACGAAGATCGCGGTGACCGCGGGGTCCTCGGCGAGCTGCTGGCCGACCCGGTAGCCGGAGCGCGGGCTCCAGTCGCCGACCAGGATCGGGGGAAGCTCGGCGCCCGCGGCCTCGAGCGTCGAGCGCCAGCCGTCCTCGCGCTGCTGGGCCTCGAGGAAGTCCCGCGGGCCGGCGACGTGCCAGGCCGTGCGATGCCCGAGGTCGAGCAGCAGCTGCGTCGCGCTGACCGCGCCGGCGAACTGGTCGACCGCGACGAGCGGGACCGAGTTGGGGCGGCCGGCCTCGACGGCGACGACCGGCACGTCGGTGGGCAGGTTGACGAGCGCCTCGGCCGCACCCTCCTGCGGCGTGATGACGAGGATCCCGTCGACGCCCTGCACGCGCAGGCGGTCGACCGCGCTGAGGACCGACGCGCGATCGAGCGCGAGCAGGCTGACGATCGTGATGAAGTAGCCCGCCGCGTGGGCGGCCTGCTCGATGGCGAACAGGGTCGACGCCGGCCCGTACAGCGTGGTGTCGAAGCTGACGACGCCGAGCGTGCGCGAGCGCCCGGTCACGAGCGCGCGCGCCGCCGGGTTCGGGCGGTAGTCGAGCTGGCCCATCGCCGCCAGCACGCGCTGCCTGGTCTCCGGGCGCACGTGCGCGCTGCCGTTGACGACGCGCGACACCGTCTGGTGCGAAACGCCCGCGAGCTTGGCGACATCGGCCATCACGGCCGTACGCCGCCGGCCGTCACGCGCGCCGCCGCTGGTCTGAGAGGAGGTCATGTCTGGTGCCCGTTGATGCGCAACAAGTATGCCTTCGGATGCGTGCCTGCGTCTGTTAGCGTTCACAACCGCGGGCCAATGAGCACCGGCGCGCGCCGCTCCGTCGGCGCCGGCCATATCTGCAAACAGTAGCCGTTGGCTCCGCGTTGTTCCGCATTCCAGAGCCGGTCGGCCGGGACTCCTCCTCCTGCGGCCGACCGGCTCGCGGGTTTTGTGGGGTTGACACGGCCAAATGTGAGCGATAACAATCGCCTCACCTGGAGAGAGCAACGGGCGTGGCCAACAGAGGCCGCGTCGTGGAGTGGGGTGGCGGTGTCCCAGCCATCCCGGAGGAGGGTCGCGTTGCGCTGCTCGCACTTTGATCACGCCGCTCCGGCCTCGGTGGCCCACCGCCACCGCGGTTCGGCCCCGTGCGACGAGAAGGGAGCCAGAGGTGCCTGACAACGAGCCGTTCGGACCGCCGAACCTGGACGCCGCCGAAGAGGTGATCGAGCGCCTGGAGTGGGCGGACGGTAGGCAGGACGACACACCGCCGAAGCGCTGGCGCGACCTGACGCGCCGCACGGCGCTGACCGGCGGGGCGGCCGGACTCGCCGCGTTCATCCTCGAAGCCTGCGGCGGCGGCAAGAAGACGTCGTCGACCGGCACGACGGCGGCGAAGGCCGCGGGCACGCCGGCCGCGGGCGTCTTCGGCTCGCAGCCCAGCATGCGCTTCACCTTCGTCAACCACGTGACGACCAACCCGTTCTTCGTGCCGACGAAGTACGGCGCCGAGGACGCGTGCAAGCTGCTCGGATGCAGCTACCAGTGGACCGGCTCGGAGAGCAGCAACGTCAAGGAGATGGTGAACGCGTTCAACAGCGCGATCACCGCCGGGGCCACGGGCATCGCCGTCGCGCTCGTCGACCTGAAGGCGTTCAACGGGCCGACCGACGACGCGCTGGCCAAGAAGATCCCCGTCGTCGGCTACAACGCGGACGCGGCGGCCAACAACCGCCTCGCCTACATCGGCCAGGACCTGTTCGTCTCCGGCCAGCAGATGGGCGAGCACATCGTGCAGCTCGTCCCGTCCGGCGACGTGGCGCTGTTCATCGCCACGCCTGGCTCGCTGAACATCCAGCCGCGCATCGACGGCGCGCAGGACACCATCAAGAAGAAGGGCAAGGGGATCACGCCGCACGTGATCGCCACCGGCGCCGCGCTCCCGAAGGAGCTGTCCACGATCGACGCGTACTGGCAGGCGCACCAGAACACGAAGGGCATGTTCGCGGTGGACGCCGGCAGCACCGAGAACCTCGCCAAGGTGATCAACAAGTACAAGCTGCGCGACAAGGGCGTGAAGGGCGGCGGCTACGACCTCACGCCGAACACCCAGAAGCTGCTGGCCGCGGACCAGATCGACTTCACGATCGATCAGCAGCCCTACCTGCAGGGCTTCCTTCCCGTCCTGGAGCTCTACATGTACAAGGCGTCGGGCACGCTGAGCGGCATCGCGGACGTCAACACGGGCCTGAAGTTCCTCGACAAGGAGACCGTCGTCCCCTACAACAGCACGAAGTCGCGGTACGAGGGCACCTCATCGTCGGCTGGTGTGGCCAAGGCCTGACCCGTGGCTGTCGAGACCGGTAGCCAGCCTCCGGGTACCGAGACGACCGAGCAGGGCCCGGCGACGAGCCGGGCCCTCGCGTCGGGCGCGTGGACGCTCGTCAAGCGCTTCCTCACCCTGCGCGAGGGCAGCGTCATCGTCATCACGGCCCTGACGATCATCTACTTCTCGGTGACGCTCGACCGGTTCGCGACGACGGACAACTTCAAGACGCTGCTGCCGTACTTCGCGCCGGTCGCGATCCTCGCTGCGGGCGAGGTCTTCCTCATGATCAACGGCGAGATCGACCTGTCGATCGGCGCGGTCTACCTGTTCTCGCCGTTCATCTTCTACGAGATCAACAACGGCGGCATCCCGCTGATCCCGGCCCTGATCCTCGCGCTCTTGTGCTGCATGGGCATCGGGCTCATCAACGGACTCTTCACAGCCGTGGTCGGCATCAACTCGTTCATCACGACGCTCGGCATGTTGTTCACCGTCTCGGGCTTCACGTTGATCATCTCCCACGCCCAGCCCGTCGACACGCCCGGCACGGACGTCGCCGGCGAGCTGTCCGCGTTCGCCAGGACCTTCGGAGCCGGCACCTACTCCGAGCTGATCTGGGCGCTCGTGATCATCGTCGTGCTGCAGATCGTCCTGAGCTTCACGCGCTGGGGGATCTACACCGTGGCGGTCGGCGGCAACCGCCTGGGCGCCGCGGAGGCCGGCGTCAAGGTCCGCCTGGTCGTCATCCGCAACTTCATCCTGTGCAGCACGTGCGCCGCGCTCGTCGGCGTGCTCGAGGCCGTGCGCACGAGCTCGGTGCAGCCCGATCCGGCCGGCGCCAACGACGTCCTCTTCGACGGCATCTCCGCGGCGGTCATCGGCGGCACGCTGCTCGCCGGCGGCTCGGGCACCGTCGTGGGCGCCCTGATCGGCGCGCTCTTCCTCGGCGCGCTCCGCGACGGCCTGATCATCAAGGGCGTCAACGCCGACTACCTGAGCTTCTACCTGGGCCTGGCGATCATCATCGCGATGGCCGCGAACACCTACGTCGGCAGGGTGCGGAAGGGGTCGGGCGTTGGCTGAGAGCGGCATCACCGGCGAGCACATCGTCGCCCCGACCGCGGCGTCCGACGACGTCCTGCGCGTCGAGCACATCACCAAGAGGTTCGGGCCGGTGACCGCGGTGCGCGACATCAACATGCACCTGCGCAAGGGCGAGGTGCTCGGCCTGCTCGGCGACAACGGCGCCGGCAAGTCGACGCTGATCAAGATCATCTGCGGCTTCCAGAAGCCCGATTCGGGGCAGATGTTCCTCGACGGCGAGCCCTACGAGCCGCGCAGCGTCGACCAGGCCCGCGCGCTCGGGATCGACACCGTCTACCAGGACCTCGCCCTCGTCGACGAGCTGTCGGTGTTCCACAACATGTTCCTGCGGCGCGAGAAGGTCCACTCCCCGCTGCCGTTCCTGGCCAATCACGTCATGCGCAAGGAGGCGCGCGAGGCGCTCGACGACATCGGGGTCAACATCCCGCGCCTCAACGTCCCGGTGGCGCGGCTCTCGGGCGGGCAGCGGCAAGCGATCGCCGTCGCCCGGACGGTGCACTCCGAGGCCACGATCCTCCTGCTCGACGAGCCGCTGGCAGCAATGGGCGCCAAGGAGGGGGCGCTGATCCTCGATCTCATCCAGCGCATCAAGGACGAGGGCCGGGTCTCGATGATCATGGTGCTGCACAACTACGTCCACGTGCTGACGGCCTGCGATCGCGTCAACCTGATCCAGGACGGCGTCATCTCGCTCGACAAGCCGACGTCGGAGACGTCCGTCGAGGAGCTGACCGAGATCGTCGTCGACGAGTACCGGCGCGCGCGCCGGGCAGCTCGGGCTGCCGGAGGCTGACCCGTGGCCGGGGGTCCGGAGTGCGTGATCGGCGTCGACTTCGGCACCCTCTCCGGTCGCGCCGTCGTCGTGCGCGTGCAGGACGGTGCCGAGCTCGGCTCCGCCGTGCACGAGTACGCCAACGGGGCGATCGACCGCGTGCTGCCGACGAGCGGCGTGCGCCTGCCGGCCCAGTGGGCGCTGCAGGACCCCGACGATTGGATCGCGGTCCTGCGCCAAGCGGTGCCGGCGGCCGTGGCGGACGCCGGCATCGCGCCCGAGCAGGTCGTCGGGATCGCCACCGACTTCACCGCCTCCACACCCCTGCCGGTGCTCGCCGACGGCACGCCGCTGTGCCGCGTGCCCGACCTCGCCGACCGCCCGCACGCGTGGCCGAAGCTGTGGAAGCACCACGCCGCCCAGGGCCAGGCCGACCGCATCAACGCGCTCGCGCGCGAGCGCGGCGAGCCGTGGCTGGCGCGCTACGGCGGCCTGATCTCCTCCGAGTGGGAGTTCGCGAAGGCGCTGCAGGTCCTCGACGAGGACCCCGAGATGTACGAGCGCATGGACCGCTGGATCGAGGGCGCCGACTGGATCGTCTGGCAGCTCTGCGGGCGCGAGACGCGCAACACGTGCACCGCCGGCTACAAGGCGATCCACCAGGACGGCGGCTATCCCTCCGAGGACTACCTGCGCGCGCTCGACGAGCGCTTCGGCGACTTCGTCGCCACCAAGATCGGCGGCGAGCTGTCCCCGCTGGGCGGGCGGGCCGGCGGCCTGACCGCGCAGGCGGCCGAGTGGACGGGGCTGCCCGAGGGCATCGCCGTCGCCGTCGGCAACGTCGACGCGCACGTCACCGCGCCGGCGGCCGCCGCGGTCGGGCCCGGCCAGATGCTCATGATCATGGGCACCTCCACGTGCCACGTGATGAACGGCGAGCGCGTCGTCGAGGTGCCCGGCATGTGCGGCGTGGTCGACGGCGGGATCGTCCCCGGCCTGTGGGGCTACGAGGCCGGGCAGACCGGCGTCGGCGACATCTTCGGCTGGTTCGTCGACGAGGCGGTCCCCCCGCGCTACCACGACGAGGCGCGCGCCCGCGGCCTGGACGTCCACGGCTACCTGTCCGAGCTGGCCGGCGAGCAGGAGGTCGGCGCGCACGGCCTGATCGCGCTGGACTGGAACAACGGCAACCGCTCGGTGCTCGTCGACCACGACCTCAGCGGGCTGATCCTCGGGCTGACGCTGGCCACGCGCGCCGAGGACGTCTACCGCGCGCTGATCGAGGCGACCGCCTTCGGCACGCGCATGATCCTCGAGACGTTCGCGCAGGCCGGCATGCCCGCCACCGAGCTGTTCGTCGCCGGCGGCCTGCTGAAGAACCCGGTGATCATGCAGATCTACGCCGACGTCACGCGGATGCCCCTGCACCTGATCGCCTCCGAGCAGGGCCCGGCGCTCGGCTCGGCGATGTTCGCGGCGGTGGCCGCGGGCGCCTACCCCGACATCTACGCCGCGGCGGCCGCGATGGCGCACGTCACGCGCGACGCCTACGTGCCCGACGCGGTCAGCGCCGACGCCTACGACGCGCTCTACGAGCACTACGCCAGGCTGCACGACCACTTCGGGCGCGGAGGCGACGACGTCATGCACGCGCTGCGGCGCATCCGCCCGCGCGAGGTCGCCCGTGGCTGACGAGATCGCCGAGCTGCGCCGCGAGGTCTGCGCGCTGCACGCCGAGCTGCCGCGCTACGGGCTTGTCGTATGGACGAGCGGCAACATCTCCGCGCGCGTGCCCGACGAGGAGCTGATGGTCATCAAGGCCAGCGGCATCCCCTACGACGAGCTGACGCCCGAGGCGATCGTCGTCTGCGACCTGTCCGGCCATCTCGTCGAAGGCGACTTCACGCCGTCCAGCGACGCGGCGACCCACGGCTGCATCTACCGCAACATCGACGAGGTGGGCGGGATCGCCCACACCCACAGCGCCTACGCCACGGCCTGGGCCGCGCGCGGCGAGGCGATCCCCTGCGTGCTCACGGCGATGGCCGACGAGTTCGGCGGCGACATCCCGATCGGCCCCTTCGCGCTGATCGGCGACGAGGAGATCGGGCGCGGCGTCTGCGCGACGCTGGCCGAGCACCGCTCGCGCGCGGTGCTCATGCAAAACCACGGCGTCTTCACGGTCGGAGCGGGGCCGCGAGACGCGCTCAAAGCCGCGGTGATGTGCGAGGACGTCGCCCGGACCGTGCACCTCGCGCGGGCGCTCGGCGAGCCGCTCCCGCTGGCCAGAGAGGACATCGATGCACTCCACGACCGCTACCAGAACGTCTACGGACAGCGCTGACGCCGTGCAGACGCGGCCGCGGATCGGCCTGCTCGGCATCATGCAGAGCCTCTACGACGAGATGCTGCCGGGCATCGCCGAGCGCCAGGCCGCCTATGCCGCCGAGGTCGCCGCGGCGCTCGAGGCGGTCGCCGACGTCCACGTCACGGCGCCGGTCAAGGAGCGCGAGGACGCCGAGCGCGCGATGCGCGAGCTCGAGGGCGAGCAGCTCGACGGCCTGCTCGTGGTGATGCTCACCTACGGCCCGGCGATGCGCGTCGCGCGGCTGCTCGCCGAGACGCGCCTGCCGATCTGCCTGGCCAACATCCAGCCGGTGCCCGCCGTGACGCCCGAATGGGACATGGCGGACCTCACCTACAACCAGGGCATCCACGGCGCGCAGGACACCGCCAACGCGATGGTCCGCGCCGGGCGGCCGTTCCACGTCGTCACCGACGACTGGCGCGCCGACTCCTTCCGCGACGCGATCGGCGTCTGGGCGCGCGCGGCGGCGGCGGTGACGCGCTGGCGGGCGCTGAAGGTCGGGGTCTTCGGCTACGCGATGAACGGCATGGGCGACATCCGCTTCGACGAGAGCGCGCTGATCCGTACGCTCGGCCCGCAGGTCGACGCGATCGCGCCCGGCGAGCTTCACCGCAGCGCGGCCGCGGTCTCCGACGACGAGGTCCGCGCGCTGATCGCCGACGAGGACGCGCACTTCGAGATCGACCCGCGCCTGAGCGCCGACGAGCGCGAGGACCACGCCCGCATGCAGCTGGGGATCGAGCGCGTCCTGCAGGCGGGCGGCTACGGCGCCTACTCGACGCACTTCGACGCGATCGCCGAGGACGGGCGCTTCGCGCGGCTGCCGCTGGCGGCGGCGTCGAGCCTGATGGCGCGCGGCTACGGCTACGGCGCCGAGGGCGACGCGCTGACCGCCGCGCTCATGTCGGCCGGCGCGTGGCTGCTCGGCGACACGCAGTTCACCGAGATGTACGCCATGGACTTCCCGCGCGACGCGATCCTGATGAGCCACATGGGCGAGGGCAACTGGCGCCTGGCCCGGTCCGACCGGCCCGTGCGCCTGATCAAGCGCCCGCTGGGCATCGGCGGCCTCGACGACCCGCCGACCTTCCTCTTCCAGTACGCCACCGGCCCGGCCACGCTCGCCACGCTCGTGTCGCTGGGCGGCGAGCGCTTCCGCCTGCTCGTCAGCGAAGGCGAGATCCTCGACACCGAGGAGCTGCCCGCGCTGGAGATGCCCTACGGGCACTTTCGGCCCGACACCGGAGTGCGCGCGTGCATGGACGCGTGGCTGCGCCTGGGCGGCCCGCACCACCAGATCCTCAACCCCGGCCGCCACGCGGATGCGTGGCGGGTGTTCAGCGGCATGGCAGGCCTGGAGCTCGTGCAGGCATAGGCGGATGTCCGCGGTCACGGAGCCGCCGGCGGGGACCGAGCTTGCGCTCGAGCACGAGCGCCAGCGGGTCGCCGTCACCGAGCTTGGCGCGGCGCTGCGCTCGTGGACCGTCCGCGGCCACGAGCTGCTGGACACGATCGGCCCCGGCGAGCCCGACGACGCGTTTCGCGGCAAGGTGCTCGTCCCGTGGCCCAACCGCCTGCGCGACGGGCGTTACGTCTTCGACGGGGCCGAGCACCGCACCGCGCTCACGGAACCCGAGCGCGGCACCGCACTGCATGGCCTTGCGACAGGGCACAGGTGGCGGGCGATCCGCTCCTCGACCCGCCACCTGACCCTCGCCGACGACCTCGCGCCGCAGCCCGGCTACCCGTTCTCGCTACGGATGTCGGTCGACTACGAGCTGACCTCGGGCGGCGTCGTGGTCACGCTGCAGGCCACCAATGTCGGCACGACGGCGGCGCCGTTCGGCGCGGGCCTGCACCCCTACCTCACGCACGGGACCGCCACGGTCGACGACCTCGTGCTCGAGGTCCCGGCGCGGACGTACCTGCCAGTCGACGAGCGCCGGCTGCCGGCCGGCGACGCGACCGCGGTCGACGGCACCGACTTCGACTTCCGGCGCGGGCGCCAGATCGGCGCCCAGCGTCTGGACACCTGCTTCGGCGACCTCGGGCGCAGCCCGGCCGGTGTCGCCCGCGTCAGGCTCGCCAGTGCGGGAGGCGAGCGACAGCTCACCGTCTGGATGGACGAGAGCTTCCGGTTCGTGCAGGTCTACACCGCGGACGACGTGCCCGATCCGGGCCGCCGCCGTGGGGGGGTGGCCATCGAGCCGATGACGTGCGCTCCCGACGCATTCAACTCGGGTGACGGGCTCCTGGTACTGGAGCCCGGCACCTCGTTCACCGGCCGTTGCGGGCTGACGGCGGCCGGGTTCTAGGCATGCGATCCACTGTCCCAACACAAGGAGTCCTGGCAATGCGTTCCACCAATGCGCGGCGGCTGCGTGCCGCGCTATGCGCTCTGCTTGTCGTGCTCGCCGCCGCGGTGCTCGCGGCGCCTGCGGGCGCGACGACACGCCATGGCAAGCACCATGGCGGCGGCAACGGCCTGAGCATCTCGAGCTCGTCCTTCGGCATGGTGCCCGACACCGCGCCCGCCGACGTAGGCAAGCCGGTCACCAAGTACACGCTGACCAACGCCCGCGGCATGTCGGTGTCGATCCTCGACTACGGCGGCATCATCCAGTCGCTGACCGTCCCCGATCGCCGCGGCCACGAGGACAACGTCACGCTCGGCTTCGCGGACATCGGCGGCTACACCAGCCCCGCCTACCTGAAGTCCAACCCGTACTTCGGCGCGCTCATCGGCCGTTATGGCAACCGCATCGGCCCCGTGGGTGGCGCAACCCAGCCGCCGCTTCCGCCTCCCGGGTTCGTTCTCGACGGCCAGACGTACACGCTCGATGCGAACAACGGGGTCGCGAGCCTCCACGGCGGCTTCGTGGGCCTCGACAAGCTCATGTGGGCCGGCACGGAGATCCCGTCGAACGGCAACACCGTCGGCCTGAAGCTGACCTTCCACAGCCCGGAGGGCCCGGACCAGCCGGGGTCGGGCTGCAATTCGACCAAGAGCCCGGGGTGCACCGGCTACCCCGGCACCGTCGACATCTCGGTCACCTTCACGCTGGACAACTTCAACCGGCTGCGCTTCGACTACGCGGCGACGACCGACAAGAAGACCGTCCTCAACCTCACCAACCACTCCTACTGGAACCTGGCCGGTGAGGGCTCGGGGACGATCTACGACCACCTCCTCAGGCTCAACGCGAGCAGGTTCACGCCGGTCGACGTGAACCTGATCCCCGATGGCACGACCCCGTCGGTCATCGGCACGCCGTTCGACTTCACGCAGTTCCACGCGATCGGCGAGCGCATCCGCGGCAACGACCAGCAGCTCGTGTTCGGGCGCGGCTACGACCACAACTTCGTGCTCAACGCGCCCGGCGCGCGCGCGAAGGTCCGCCACCACGGCGGCGGTGGGCCCAAGCCCAACCTGAACCTGGCCGCGCAGCTCGTCGACCCGTCCAGCGGGCGTGCGCTGACGATCACGACGACCGAGCCCGGGATCCAGTTCTACTCGGGCAACTTCCTCGACGGCACGCTCTACGGCACGAGCGGCCGCCAGTACCGCCAGGGCGACGGGCTGGCGCTGGAGACGCAGCACTTCCCCGACTCGCCGAACAAGCCCGACTTCCCCCCGACCACGCATCGACCCGCAGCACCCGTACGCGTCGTCCACCGTCTACGCGTTCTCGACGGTCGGCGACCACGGGCACAAGTCGTTCGCGCGCAAGCGCGGGCACAGCCGTAGCCGCAAGCACTAATCCACAACGACATAACCCTGTCCCATCCGTTCGTCATCGGGAGGCGACGACGATGCTGCTGCATGCGCGACGCACACACCACCTCGCGGCGATTGCCGCGGCCGCACTGGCCGCATGTGGCCTCATCGCGGCGGTCCCGGCTTCGGCCGGGGCCGCCGGCGGGCCCGCGCCGGTGGCCCATTGGGCCTTCGACGAGGGCAGCGGGACGACCGCCGCCGACAGCGCCGACGGCCACGACGCCACGCTGCTCGGCGGCGCCGGCTGGACGGCCGGCATCCGCGGCCCGTTCGCGCTGCAGACCAATGGGTCGAGCGCGTACGCCGACGCGGGCGCACCGCCGGTCGACGTCACCCACAGCTTCACCGTCAGCGCCTGGGTTCGCCTGGACCGGACGACCGGCTACCAGACCGTCGTCAGCGTCGACGGCGACCAGGTCTCGAACTTCTACCTGCAGTTCCGCGGCGACACGCGGCGCTTCGCCTTCGTGCGCCTGCCGACCGACGCCTCGCAGGGCGCGCCGTCGTTCCCCGCCGCGACCTTCGATCCGGTCGTCGGGCAGTGGTACCTGCTGACCGGCGTCTACGACGCGGCGGCGGACACGCTGTCGCTCTACGTCGACGGGCGGCTGCAGGACACCACCCCGGCGCCCGAGCCGTGGGCGCCGTCCGGCCACCTCGTCATCGGCCGGGGGAAGTTCGCCGGCAACCCGGTCGACTTCGTCCAGGGCGCCATCGACGACGCGCGCGTGTACGACCAGGTGCTGAGCGCGGCCGACGTCGAGCAGCTGGCGATCAGCGGCCATTGGCGCCTGGACGAGGGCAGCGGCACGACCGCGGCCGACGACTCGCTGGACGGCAACACCGGCACGCTGTCGGCCGGCGCGACGTGGACCGACGGCGTCGTCGGCTCGCACGCCGTCGCCTTCGACGGCGCGACCGCAGAGATCGACACGCCGGCGACCGTCCTCGACACCTCGCAGGGCTTCTCGGTCGCCGCCTGGGTCCGGGTGGATTCGCCTTCGGGCTTCCGCACGGCGGTCAGCGTCGACGGCGACCAGGTCAGCGGCTTCTACCTGCAGCGCCGCGGCGACGGGCGCTTCGCGTTCACGCGCCTGGCGTCGGACTCGTCGGGCGCGGCCGCGAGCTTCGCCGCATCGAGCGCCACGGCACAGGTCGGCCAGTGGTACCACCTGGTCGGCGTCTACGACGGCGTCGCGCGCACGCTGACGCTGTACGTCAACGGCACGACCGCGCAGACGGTGAGCTTCACCTCGCCGTGGAAGGCGACCGGGCACCTGGTCATCGGCCGGGGCAGGTTCGGCGGCGCGCCCGCCGACTTCTTCGCGGGCGCGATCGACGACGTGCGCACCTACCCGTTCCCACTTGACGCCAAGGCCGCCGCCGCGCTGGCGACCTCCGGCCTGTGGCACTTCGACGAGGGCGCCGGCACGGTCGCCCACGACGCCTCGCCCGACGGCGCCGACGGCACGCTGCGCGGCGCAACGTGGACGAGCGGCGCGTCGGGTAGCGCGGTCGCGCTGCCCGGCGACGGCGACGTGACGATGGGCGACGTGCCGGGGCTGAACGTCGGCACGGGATCCGCGTCGCTGAGCGCGTGGTTCCGCACCACCGGCTCGGGCCCGATCGCGGGCAAGGGCAGCGGCTACCAGCTCGCCGTCGACGGCGGGCGGGTCGGCGCGCGCATCGGCTCGGGCGCCGATCGCATCGACGTGACGACGACGACCGACGGCTGGGCGGACGGCGCCTGGCACAACGCGACGATGGTGCTCGACCGCTCGGCGCAGCGGCTGGTGCTCTACGTCGACGGCGAGCCGGCGCCGCTCGCGCCCGCCGACGGCTCGTGCGGCACGCCGGCGGGCAACGCGCTCGACGTCTCGAGCTGCACGGCGGCCGCGGGCGACAGCGACCAGCCGTTCACGGTCGGCAGCACCGGCGGCGAGGCGCCGCGCCTGACCGGCGCGGTCGACGAGGTCGAGCTCGTGCGCTTCGCGCTCACGGCCGCGCAGGCCGCCGACCTCGCCGGCTTCAACCGCCTGGCGATCGACGCCAGTGACGTCCGGGCGTCCACGCACTCCACGCAGTACGGCGCCTTCCTGGAGGACATCAGCCACTCCGGCGACGGCGGCCTGTACGGCGAGCTCGTGCGCAACCGGACGTTCGAGGAGGCCTTCCAGGGGCCGCCGGGCGGCGGCGGGCCGGTGCCGTACTGGTCGCTCGTGACCGGCGGCGGCGCCGACGGCTCGTTCGCGATCGACACCTCGCAACCGCTCAACGCGGCGATCGACCGATCGCTGCGCCTGCACGTCGCGACGCTGCCCGTCGGCGGGCGCGTGGCCGCCGCGAACGTCGGCTACTACGGCGTCGCGGTCGCGCCGTCGACCACCTACAAGGGCTCGCTGTGGGCGCGGGCGACCGCCGGCTGGACCGGCCGCGCGCGCGTCAGCCTCGAGAAGGCCGACGGCACCGTCCTGGCCAGCAAGGTGCTCGGGGCCATCGGCGGCGACTGGGCGCAGCTGTCCTACGCGCTCAAGACGCCGGCGGGGATCGCCGCGTCGACCGACAACCGCGTCGTCGTCTCGCTGGAGAACGGCTGCACGGGCCGCAAGTGCCAGCCGATCGCCGGCCAGGACGTGTGGCTGTCGGTCGTCTCGCTGTTCCCGCCCACCTACAAGAACCGCGCCAACGGGATGCGCCGCGACCTCATGGAGAGGATCGTCGCGATGCGACCCGGCTTCTTCCGCGTGCCGGGCGGCAACTACCTCGAGGGCAACACGCTCGCCACGCGCTTCGACTGGAAGAAGACGATCGGGCCGATCGCGCAGCGCCCGGGCCACCAGAACACCGCCTGGGGCTACTGGTCGACAGACGGGCTGGGCCTGCTCGAGTACCTGCGCATGGCCGAGGACGTCGGCGCCCAGCCGCTGCTGGCCGTCTTCGCCGGCTACACGCTCAACGGCCAGCACGTCGCGGAGGCCGACTTCGGCCCATACGTGCAGGACGCGCTGGACGAGATCGAGTACGCCATCGGCGACACCTCGACGACGTGGGGCGCCAGGCGGGCGGCCGACGGCCACCCGGCCCCGTTCGACCTGCGCTACGTCGAGATCGGCAACGAGGACTTCTTCGACTCCTCGGGCAGCTACGAGTGGCGGTTCGCGGACATGTACGACGCGATCAAGGAGCGCTACCCGCAGCTGAAGGTCGTCGCGACGACGCCGGTGAGCAGCCGTCAGCCGGACGTCATCGACGACCACTACTACAACCCGCCGTCGTGGTTCGCCGACAACGCCAACCGCTACGACCGCGCGGACCGCGGCGGGCCGCAGGTCATCGTCGGCGAGTACGGCGCCCTCGACGGCAGCCCGACCGGGACGCTGCGCGCCGCAGTCGGCGAGGCGGCGTTCCTCACCGGCCTGGAGCGCAACTCGGACATCGTGATCGGCAGCACGTACGCGCCCATCATCGTCAACGAGAACGCGCCCAACTGGCCGACGAACCTGTTCGGGATCGACGCGTCGCGCAGCTACGGCGCGCCGTCGTACTGGGTGCAGCGGATGTTCTCGACCAACCTCGGGCGCAACGTGCTCGGGAGCGCGCTCAGCGGCGCCCAGGGCCTGCGGCAGGTCGTGACGCGAACGCGCTCGGGCGGGACGACCACGTTCTACGTCAAGCTCGTCAACCCGACGTCGCTGCAGCACACCGCACGCCTGTCGTTCACCGGCGTGGGCCACATCGACCCGACCGGGACGCTGACCGTCCTGACCGGCGATCCGGCGGCGCGCAACACGCTCGCCGCGCCGGACACGATCGCGCCGGTCACCAAGGAGGTGAGCGGGCTGAGCACGAGCTCGCGGCTGGTGCTGCCACCGAGCTCGGTCACCGTCCTGCGCGTCACGGGGGCATGACGATGCGCCGCCTCGTCGTCGCCGCCGTCGCCGTCGCCGCGCTCGCGGGCGCTCCCTCCGCGGGCGCGGCGACACACACCGTCACCTACGACCACTACTCGCTGAAGATCGACGGCCAGCGGGTGTACGTGTGGTCGGGCGAGCTCCACTACTGGCGCCTGCCGAGCCCGGACCTCTGGCGCGACGTGCTGCAGAAGCTCAAGGCGGCCGGCTACAACGCCACGTCGATCTACTTCGACTGGGGCTACCACTCGCCGAAGCCGGGCGTCTACGACTTCACCGGCGTGCGCGACGTCGACCGGCTGCTCGACATCGCCGATCAGGTCGGCATCTACGTCATCGCCCGGCCGGGCCCGTACATCAACGCCGAGACCGACGGCGGCGGCTTCCCCGGATGGCTGACCACGCAGAAGGGCCGCGCGCGCTCGAGCGCGCCCGATTACACGGCCGCCTACCGCGAGTGGCTGCGCCACATCGACCCGATCATCGCCCGCCACCAGATCACCGACGGCCGCGGCTCGGTGATCCTCTACCAGGTCGAGAACGAGTACGGCTCGAACACCGACGCGGCCTACATGCAGCAGCTCGAGCAGCAGGTCCGCGCCGACGGCATCACCGTGCCGCTGACCCACAACCACTGCTGCGGCGCCTCGACGTGGGCCACCGGGCCCGGGTCGGTCGACCTGCCCGGGCAGGACAGCTACCCGCAGGGCTTCAACTGCTCCAACCCGACGCAGTGGGCCGGCGTCGGCTCGCTGCCGCGCTTCCGCGACGACGCGCCGATCTTCACGCCCGAGTTCCAGGGAGGCTCGTTCGATCCGTGGGGCGGCCCGGGCTACGACAAGTGCCGCCAGCTCACCGGCCCGGACTTCGAGCGCGTCTTCTACAAGGAGAACGTCGCCGGCGGGGCGACGCTGCAGAGCTTCTACATGACCTACGGCGGGACGTCGTGGGGCTGGCTCGCCGACCCGTCGCAGGTCTACACCTCCTATGACTACGGAGCGGCGATCAAGGAGGACCGCGAGCTCACGACCAAGTACGACGAGACCAAGCGCCTGGGCTACATGCTCGCCGCGGTCGCGCCGCTGACGAAGACCGATCCCGTCGCCGCGCAGCCGGCGACCGATCCGGCGGTGCGCATCGCCGCGCGTGCCAACCCCGACGACGGCACGCACTTCTACGAGCTGCGCCATCGCGACAGCACGTCGACGGCGAGCGACTCCACGCACATCGCCGTCGACCTCGGCAGCCGCGGCACCTACACCTACGACGACGCCGACGCGGCGCTGCAGTACAGCGGCTCGGCCTGGAGCCACGTCGCCCACCAGAGCTACACGGGCGGCGACTACAAGGACAGCGAGTCGTTCTCCAACCAGGCCGGCGACAGCGTGTCGGTGACGTTCACCGGCAGCTCGGTGCGCTGGATCTCGTCGCGCGACCCCAGCCACGGGATCGCCGACGTCTACCTCGACGGGGCCAAGGTGGCCACCGTCGACGGCTACGCGCCGAGCAAGGAGTTCCAGTCGATCTTCTACGCGGCCGACGGGCTGGCCGCCGGCTCGCACACGCTGACCATCGTCGCGACGGGCGCCAAGGCGCCCGCTGCGACCGGGGCGTTCACGGTCGTCGACGCCATCGACGTGCCGTCCGGCACCTCGGTCGCCGACGTGTATCCGAGCGTGCCGCAGCAGCCGGGCACCGCGATCGCCCTGGACGGTCGCGACGCGAAGCTGCTGATCGCGGGCTACGACATGGACGGCCAGCGGCTGCAGTACTCGACCTCCGAGCTGATGACGCACGCGCGCATCGGCGATCGCGACGTCGCGCTGCTCTATGGGCGCGCGGGCGAGGACGGCGAGACGGTGCTGCGCTACGCGGATCGCCCGCGCGTCACCGTCGAGGCCGGTGCCGTGCAGACCACCTGGGACGCCGACCGCCACGACCTGCGCCTGAACTACGTCCACGACGGGCTCGCGCGCGTGCTTATCGAGCCGGCCGGCGGCCGCCCGCTCGAGCTGCTGCTCGCCACCGACGAGGTCGCCGCCCAGCTCTGGCGCTTCGACACCGCGGCCGGCGCGGTGCTCGTCCGCGGGCCCGAGCTCGTCCGCAGCGCGGCGTATGCCCACGGCACGCTCGCGCTGACCGGCGACACGACCGCGCCGACGCGCGTCGAGGTGATCGCGGCGCGGGCGGTGCGGTCGGTGACGTGGAACGGCCGCGGCGCCCGCGCGGCGATGCTCCCCGGGCCCGCGCCGGTCCACCTGCCGGCACTCACCCACTGGCGCTACAAGGCGGAGACGCCCGAGGCGCAGCCGGGCTTCGACGACGGCCGCTGGACGCTCGCCGCCAAGACGACCACGAACAACCCGAGCCAGCCGGCCGCGCCGCCGGTGCTCTACGCCGACGAGTACGGCTTCCACCACGGCGACGTCTGGTACCGCGGCCACTTCCGCGCCCACGGCGACGAGGAGGGCGTGAGCCTGTCGGCCATCACCGGGCGCGCCGGCACCTACAGCGCCTGGTTGGACGGACGCTTCCTGGGGAGCAGCGACGATCCGACCCATCGCTTCGACTTCCCGGCCGGGACCGTGCGCGCCGGCGCCGACAACGTCCTCTCCGTGCTCGTGGAGAACATGGGCCACAACGAGGACTTCAACGCCGACGAATCGCACAAGCAGCCGCGGGGGCTGACCGGCGCGACGATCCTCGGCTCGACCGCGCAGCTGACCTGGCGCATCCAGGGCAGCCGCGGCGGCGAGGACCTCGTCGATCCGGCGCGCGGCCCGATGAACACCGGCGGGCTGTACGGCGAGCGCAGCGGCTGGTCGCTGCCCGGCTACCCGGACGGCTCCTGGCCCTCGGTCGGGCTGCCCCACGCCGACGCCACACCGGGGATCGCGTGGTACCGCACGACGTTCGCCCTGCACCTCCCGCGCGGCCAGGACGTGCCGATCGGCGTGCGCATCGACGACGACCACGCTCGCAACTACCGCGCGCTGATCTACGTCAACGGCTGGCAGATCGGCCGCTACGTCAACGACACCGGGCCCCAGGTCTCGTTCCCGGTGCCGACGGGGATCCTGCGCGCGGACGGGACGAACACGATCGCGATCGCGGTCTGGAGCGAGGACGCGACGACCGGTGGGCTCGGCAAGGTCAGCCTCGAGCGCTATGCGAGCCTGGCCTCGAGCCTGCGCGTGCGCGACGTCGCCTCGCCGGGCTACGACCCGCGCCGCTACCGCACGCGGCCGTCGACCGCCGCGCTGACGCTCACCGCGCCCGACGTCATCCAGCGCGGCGGCACGGGGACGATCACCGCGACGCTGACCCCGCCGCGCGATGCCGACATCACGCTCCAGGCACCCGACGGCTGGACGGTCACACGCACGTCCGCCACGACGTGGGCCGTCGCCGCACCGGCAGGCGAGCAGCCCGCCGCGGCGGTGTTCACGGCCCGGGCGACCTACACCGTGGCCGGGCGGCGCGACAGCGCCGACGCCGCCGCGACGGTTCGCGTCCCGCCGCCGCCGCCCACGGGCACGGTCTACGTCAGCGACGTCCCGTTCACGTCGACCAACGGCTGGGGCCCGGTCGAGCGCGACACGTCCAACGGCGAGAACCAGGCCGGCGACGGGCACCCGATCGCGCTCGACGGGACGACGTTCGCCAAGGGACTGGGCGTGCACGCCAACGGCGACGTCTCGGTCTATCTGGGCGGCAACTGCTCGCGGTTGACGGCGACGGTCGGCGTCGACGACGAGGTCGGCGGAGCCGGCTCCGTGACCTTCGCGATCGTCGCCGACGGACGCACCCTGACCACGACGCCGGTGCTCACCGGCAGCTCCGCCTCGGTACCGATCGACGTCGACCTCACCGGCGCTCAGCAGCTCGACCTGCTCATCGGCGACGGCGGCAACGGCAACGGCAACGACCACGGCGATTGGGCGCAGGCCCAGCTGGTCTGCGGCTGACGGCGGCACCGGCGTGAGGACGATGCCTCGCGGGCCGTTAGGTCACGGACGACCATGCGCAAACCCGTCGCCGCGATCGCCGCCCTCGTCACCCTGCTCGCCATCGGCGCGGGCTACCTCGTCCTGCGGCCCGACGGCAACGCGACGGCCAGCTGCGCCGCGACCGTCGACACCGCGGCCAAGGCGGCCGAGGCGGTCGCCGACGCCAAGGCGGGCGACGCGGTCTGCCTCGCCGACGGCACGTACCCCAAGATCGCGCTGAGCGCCAAGCCGGGCAAGCCCGGCGTGACCCTGCGCGCCGAGCACCCCGGGCGGGCCGCCGTCGCGGGCGTGACGATGGACGGCAGCCACCTCACCGTCGCGCAGCTGCGGCTCACCGGCGCGGCGGTGATCATGCCCGGCTCGGTCGGGATGACCGTCGACCACAACCTGGTGGCCGGCGGCGACCACTACGGCGTCTTCGTCTGCCCCGCCACGCCGCCCGTGCACTGCGACGACGTCTCGATCACCAACAACCGCTTCGACGGACGCTTCAACGAGGACGCGATCCGCGCCAACGTCTACCACGACGGCGACCACGACGGCGCGGGCCTGCTGATCGAGCGCAACGAGTTCACCGGCAACGTCGAGCACGGCGGCCACAACGACGTCTTCCAGTCCGTCTGGGTCGGCGACCACCTCGTCATCCGCCGCAACTACGTGCACGACTTCGGCGGCCAGGGGCTCTTCGTCAAGGACCAGGCGACCGCGATCGACGGCCTCGTCATCGAGGACAACCTGATCGTCGCGCAGGACTCGCCGTGCGACCCGGCGTCGCTGTGCCCCACATGGCAGCTCTCCCCCTTCCAGATCTTCGGTCCGGTCGCCAACGGCTCGATCCGCCACAACACGGTCTGGCCGAGCGTTCGCGGCCGCAAGAAGGCCGGCGGGTTCGCGCTGCTGCGCGCGGGCGGCTGGTCGAAGACCGTCGTCGCGGACAACGTCTTCGAGGGGATCGGCCGCGACGCGGCCACCACGGTCGCGGGCGACGACAACACGCGCTGCTCGAGCGGCGGCGGCTGGGCGGCGCCGCCGGGCACCTCGCGCGACTGCACGCCGGCCTTCCGCAGCCCCAAGCAGGGCGACTACCGCCTCGCCGACGGCCGCGGGGTCAACTGGAAGATCTCAGACCAGCGCTTCGGCCCGCAGGGTGCGGCGCCATGATGCAGGGATGGCACCGACACAGCAGGAGAAGGGCGCGGCCTTCCGCGCACTGCACGAGGGCGAGCCGTTCGTCATCCCCAACCCGTGGGACGCTGGCTCGGCCAAGGTCCTCGCCGCGCTGGGCTTCAAGGCGCTCGCGAGCACGAGCTCGGGCTTCGCGTTCACGCTGGGCCGGCTGGACGGCGACGTCACCCTCGACGAGGTCGTCGAGCACGCCGGCGTGCTGGATCGCGCGACCGATCTGCCCGTCGCGATGGACCTCGAGAACGGCTACGGCCCCGCGCCGCAGGACGCCGCGAGGGCGATCGCCCGCGCCGCAGGCGCCGGCGCGGTCGGCGGCTCGATCGAGGACTACGACCGCGCCGACGACGCGCTGTACCCGCTCGACCACGCGGCCGATCGCATCGCCGCGGCCGCCGAGGCGGCGCACGGCCTGGACTTCCCCTTCACGCTCACCGCGCGCGCCGAGAACCACATCCGCGGCAACCCGGATCTCGACGACACGATCGCGCGCCTGCAGGCCTACGAGCGCGCGGGCGCCGACGTCCTCTTCGCCCCCGGCCTGCGCAGCGCCGACGACATCCGCGCGATCTGCGACGCGGTCGGAAAGCCCGTCAACGTGCTCGCCCACAAGGGCCTGACGCTGGCGCAGATCACCGAGGCGGGCGGCCAGCGCATCAGCGTCGGCGGCGCGCTGACGTGGGTGGCCGTCGGGGCGCTGGCGGCGGCGGCGCAGCGGATCCGCGACGACGGCGACTTCTCGGTGCTCACCGCGCCCGCGCAGCTGCGCGAGTGGCTGTCATCCGCGTAGCGCGCCCGTCGTGAACCCCTGCACGTAGTGGCGCTGAAGCGCGAGGAACAGCGCCACGCAGGGCACCGCCATCACCATCACGCCGGCCTCGAGCGCCCCGTAGTCGATCGCGCCGAACGTGTGCTCCTGGATGCTCACGACGGCCACCGGCAGCGTGAACTTCGCCCCGTCGCTGAGGAGGATCAGCGGCGCGAAGAAGTCGTTCCACGAGGCCAGGAAGGCGAACAGCCCGACGGTGATGAGCGCCGGGCGCACGCCGTGCAGCAGGATCTTGCGCAGCGCGGCGAAGGTGGTGCAGCCGTCGACGAGCGCGGACTCCTCGAGCTCGCGCGGCAGCGCCTCGAAGGCGTTGCGCATCATGAACACGGCGAACGGGAGCTGGAACATGATGAGCACGAGGCTCAGCCCGACGAGCGAGTCCTGCAGCCCGAGGTGCCCGAGCACGACGTAGAGCGGGATGAGGATCGTCGCGTACGGGACCATCAGGATCGCCAGCGTGCAGACGAACAGGACGTTCTTGCCGGGGAACGTGAAGCGCGCGAAGCCGTAGCCGCCGAGCGTGGAGACGACCAGCGTGCCCGCCACCGTCATCAGCGAGACCGCGAAGCTGTTGCGCAGGTAGGTCGCGATGCCCTCGCCGAACTTCGCCATCGCCACGTAGTTGCCGAAGCCGAAGCCGCTTGACTGCGAGCTGCCCGGCTGGCCCTTGAACGACGACCATCCGCCCCACACCAGCGGGAAGAGGAAGAGCACGGCCAGCGCGGCGCCCATGATCGAGAACCCGCGCCGCTCTCCGACGATCCGCGAGGAGTCCATCAGCGATCGCTCCTTCGTCCGACGATGCGCAGCTGCAGGACGTTGACCACGATGAGGACGACCAGCAGCACCACCGAGATCGCCGCGGCGTAGCCCAGGTTGAACTGGGTGAACGCCTCGCGGTAGATGACCATCACCATGCTGACCGTGCTGCCGTCCGGCCCGCCGCGCGTGAGGATGAAGAACTGGTCGAAGGCCAGCAGCGACCCCGAGATGCTGAGCACGAGCATCAGCGCGATCGTCGGGCGCAGCAGCGGCAGCGTGATGTAGCGGAACAGCTGCCAGCGCGAGCCGCCGTCGATCCGGGCCGCTTCGTAGACGTCGGTCGGTATCGCCTGCAGCCCGGTCAGCAGGATCAGCATGTTGAAGCCCGCGAAGCGCCAGATGACCATCGCGATGGTCGAGAACAGCGCCGCGTTCGGCGTCCCCAGCCATTCCACCGGCTCGTTGACCACCCCGAGCCAGCGCAGGACGTCGTTGAACGGCCCGTCGTCGCTGTAGAGGCTGTAGAACAGCAGCGACGACGCCGCGAAGCCGACCGCGCCCGGCAGGAAGTACGCCGTGCGCATGAAGCCCACGCCGGGTCGGCTCTCCTGGACGAGCAGCGCAAGCCCCAGCGCGATCGCCGACAGCAGGACCGTGACGATCAGCGTGTACTTCAGCGTGAACGACACCGCGTCGCGGAACAGCTGGTCGTCGGGGATCCGCGAGTAGTTGTCGGGGAAGTTGCGCGTCGGCGAGCCGAGCAGCGGCCACTTGTTGGCCGACATCCAGAAGACGAGCGCGAGCGGCAGCAGGAAGAAGACGCCGACGATCACGGCCGTCGGCGTCGTGTAGCCGATGCCCTTCAGCGCCCGCGAGCGCCACCAGGGACGGCCGCGGACGCGCGTCACGCGGCCGACGACCGTCTCCGGTGTGTGGGTCAGCGACGAGCTCATGCCCGCCTCAACAGGCGCTGCTCACCCCTGCTGCGACAGCGCCGCGGTCAGCGTCTTCTGGCCGGCGGCCAGCGCCTGGTCGACGTTCGTGCCGAACACCGCGGAGCGCGCGACCTTCAGCCACGGCCCCGTGGGGTCGTTGTACGTCGCGCCGAAGTTCAGCGAGTACGGCGTGACGCCCTTGGAGACGAGCTCGTTGATCTTCTGCACGCGCGGGTCCTGCGACGAGTACTTGTTGGCCGAGAGATCGGTCCGCGCCAGCACGTCCTTGTTCTTGGCCAGAACGTTGATCTGCGCGTCGTCGGAGAGCGTCCACGACACGAAGTTCCACGCCTGGTCGGCGTGCTTGCTCGTCGAGGAGATGCCGACGACGTCGCCGCCGACGAACGTCGACTCACCACCGTCGGGGCCCGGGATCGGAGCCACGCCGATGTCCATGTCCTTGGGCATCAGCCCCAGCGTGGTCGACGGCATGGGCATGACGCCGATCTTGCCCTTCGGGAAGAACCCGGTCCACGTCGGCCCCTGCTCGGTCTTGGCGTTGGGCCGGACGACGTCGTTGCGGACGAGGTCGCCGTAGATCTGGAACGTCTGCGCCATGTTCGGGTCGGCGATCGTGCTCTGCGTCCCGTCCTTGTTCATGACGTCGCCGCCCGCTGCCCACACCGAGGGCCAGAAGGTGAACACGAAGCACCCGGGGCAGTTGCCGCCGAAGAACGTCCCGTAGGTGTCGCCGCCGAGCTTCTTGCGGATCGTGGTGGCCTGCTCGGCGAACTCCTTCAGGGTCGTGGGCGGCTTGTCCGGATCGAGGCCCGCCTTCTTGTACAGGTCCTTGTTCCAGAACAGCACCGACAGGTCGAGCGTGTGCGGGACCGTGTACTTCTTGCCCTCGTACGTCCCCAGGCGCATGTGCGCCGGCGCGAGCTTGTCGGCGTACGGCAGCTTGTCGATGCGGTCGGTGAGGTCGAGGTACAGCCCCTTGGACGTGTAGTTGGGGGCATAGATGACGTCGGAGGCGAAGACGTCGGGGAGGTTCTTGCCGCCCGCCGCCGCGGCGACGCGCGCCTGGTAGTTGTCCGTGGGGATGACGGTCAGCTTGACCTGGTTCTTGTGCGCCGCGTTGTAGGCCTTGACGAGACGCTCGGACTGCTGCTGGGTCGCGGCGCGGGTCCACATCGTGATCGTGGTTCCGTCGTCGGCACTCGCCGATCCGCCGCCTCCGCCGCCGTTGTCGTTCGAGCCGCCGCAGGCGGCGATCGCGAGGACCGCGCTCAGCGCGGCCAGTGTGGCGACCGCGGGGCGCCGCGCCGCGCGGACGATGGACTTGCACATAGGTCTCCTCCGAGTGGGGACGGTCATGAGGTCGGGATCCAGACGCGCATCGGGCACGGACCCCGGTTGGCCCAGCGGAAGTACGGGATCGCGGTCACGTCGACGGCCTCCTCGCCCGCCGCCGGCACGACCCCTTCGGCGTACAGCGCGCCGTCGCCGGCGCGCTGCACGGACCCCTGCCCTACGAGCACCACGGGGACGCCGGGCAAGTCCGTGGCGGAGACGGCCCGCGGTGCGACGTTGGCCGGCACGCGGATGTCCTCGAGCGCGACGCCCGCCGGCTGGTCGTGCTGCTCGATGCAGTAGACGACCGGGCCGCGCGCCCAGGCCACGCAGCCGCGGACGGCATCGACGCGCGGGTGCGCGACGAGCGCGCGTGGCGGCATCGGGAGCGTGAGGCGCACCTCGGTCCCCGGCCGCCACGCGCGCCGCACGCGGACGTAGCCGTCGGCACCTGGAGCGGCCGCGACCGGATCGCCCGCGACGGTCAGGCTCGCCGCCGCGCACCACGCCGGCACACGCACGGCGAGCGTCCATTCGTGCTCGGAGTCGACGACGATCGACGCCGTCTCCTCCCACGGGTAGCTCGTGGCGACCCGCAGCGCGGCGCGGCCGCCGGGCAGCTCGACCGACAGCTCCCCCGCGCTGAGCAGGTGCAGCTGCACGCCGCTGTCGTCCTGCGTGGCCAGGTAGCCGTTCAGCGAGGCGACCAGACGCGCGAGGTTGGGCGGGCAGCACGGGCAGCGGTACCACTCCAGGCGCCCGGACGGCATGTCCTCGTCGTCGGAGTCGTGGCCGTCGCGCAGGTGCAGCGGGTTGGAGTAGAAGAAGCGGTCGCCCTGCAGCGACGTGCCGGCCGCCACCGCGTTGTAGAGCACCCGCTCCATCTCGTCGGCGTAGCGCCCATGGCCGGTGGCCAGCAGCATCCGCCAGTTCCAGTGGAAGCTGGCGATCGTCGCGCACGTCTCGGCGTAGGCGCGGTCGGGCGGCAGCTCGTAGGGGTCGCCGAAGGCCTCGTCGCGGTGGCGCGAGCCGTGCGCGCCGGTGACGTAGGTCTTCTGGGAGAACATGTTCTCCCACAGCGCCTCCATCGCGGTCAGCAGCGTCGGGTCGCCGCCCTCGAGGTAGACGTCGGTCACGCCGGCGGCGAGGTAGAGCTGGCGAACGGCATGGCCGGTGGCCTCGGTCGCCTCGCGCACGGGCGCGTGATCCTGGAAGTAGTTGGCCCCGAAGCGATCGTCGCCGAGCAGGCCGCGGCCGCGCAGCTCGACGAAGCGCTCGGCCAGGCGCAGGTAGGCGGGCTCGCCGGTGAGCCGTGCGAGCTCGACCAGCGCGGTCTCGATCTCGGGATGGCCGTCGATCGCGTCCTCGCCGCCCTCGCCGAAGCGCAGGGCGAGCAGGTCGGCCAAGCGCGTCGCGATCGCCAGCAGGTCCTCGCGGCCGGTCGCGCGCGCCACCGCCACCGCGGCCTGCAGGAGGTGCCCTGCGCAGTACATCTCGTGGCCCCAGTGGAACTCGGTGAACCGGCGCTCGGGCTTGACGCCCTGGTACCAGGAGTTCAGGTAGCCGTCCGCGTCCTGGACCTCGGCCAGCAGGCGTGTCGTCGCGTCGACGAACTCCTCGAGCTCGGCCCGCGGCGCGCGATGCAGCTCCCAGCCGGCCGCCTCGAGCGTCTTGTAGACGTCGGAGTCGGCGAAGACGAGGCCGCGGAAGTCGCCGTCGGCGCGGCCGGCGACGCGGCGCAGGTTGTCGAGGTTGCCGCGTTCCTCGACGTGCGCGATGCAGTGGGGCAGCGTGACCTCGCCGTTGACCTCCTGCCAGGCGCCGAGGTGACCGGCGCCGTCCAGGCGCACGGCGTCGAGCGGCAGGGGGCGAACGACCGCTCGGCTGCCCGGGCTCGGCGCGACCGGGCCCTCGGCCATGGCGCCGGCGCGTGCGACGGCGACGTCCCGCTGCTCCATGAAGCCCGTCTCCTCTCTCCCCGGCAACTTCGGAAAGCCTTTTCCGCAACGTATCGGCCGACCTCTCGCTCGTCAAGTGTTAGCGCAAACATCGATTACACCGGATGACGCCACCCGCCATGCGAGCTAGGATGGCCGCGATGGAGGGGTCATCAGGAAACGACAGAAACCGTTCACGTGCGGCACGTTCCGCGCCGCGCATCAGCGACGTGGCGGCGCTGGCGGGCGTCTCGGTCGGCACCGCCTCCAAGGCGCTCAACGGCCGCGGGCAGCTGCGCGAGCAGACGCGCGAGCGCGTGCGCGTCGCCGCCGAGCAGCTGGGCTTCCAGCCCAACAGCGTCGCGCGCAGCCTGCTGGCGGGCCGGACCTACACCGTCGGGCTGATCACGACCGACCACTATGGCCGCTTCAGCATCCCGATCATGCGCGGCGCCGAGGACGTCCTCGGCGCCGGCCAGATGGCCGCGTTCATGTGCGAGAGCCGCGAGGACCCGATCCGCGAGCAGCACTACGTGCGCACGCTGCTCGGCCGCCGCGTCGACGGCATCATCGTCGCCGGCCGGCGCACCGACGCGCGCCCTCCTCTGGCCGAGCACCTCCCGATCCCCGTGGTCTACGCCTTCGCCCCGTCCGCCGACCCCGCGGACTGCTCGGTGGTCAGCGACGAGGTCGCGGGCGCGCGCGTCGCCGTCGAGCACCTCCTGGGCAACGGCCGGCGGCGCATCGCACACGTCACCGGGCCGACCGGTCACCACTCGGCCGCGGTGCGCGCCGAGAGCTTTGCGACGACGCTCGCCGAGCACGGCGTGCAGCCGGCCGGCGGGCGCGTGTGGTTCGGCGCCTGGAGCGAGATCTGGGGCCGTCAGGCCGCGCAGGCCCTGCTCGCCGCCGACCCCGACGTCGACGCCGTCTTCTGCGGCAGCGACCAGATCGCCCGCGGCGTCGCCGACGGCCTGCGCGAGGGCGGCGCGCAGCTGCCGGCCGACGTCGCGATCGTCGGCGTGGACAATTGGGAGGCCTTGGCCGAGAACTGCCGCCCACCGCTGACCACGGTCGACCTCAACCTCGAGCTCGTCGGGCGCACCGCCGGCGAGCTGCTGCTGCAGGCCATCGACGGCCACGCCACCGGCGGCACGCACGTGATCGCCCCGCGCCTGGTCGTCCGCGAGTCCTCGGCGCCGGTGCTGCGTACCATCGGTCAGCGATGAAGCTCGCCGCCCTCGTCATCGTCGCCGCGCTCGCCGGGAGCGGCTCGCACCACGCGCGCCTCGTCCCGTCCGGCTTGGCGCCCTTCAAGGTCAAGGGCACCGGGTTCCACGCGCGCGAGCGCGTGCGCCTGACCGTCACGCCGTCGATGGGCGACCGCATCGTCCGCCGCGTGCGCGCCACGCGCGGCGGCACGTTCGTCGTCTCGTTCCCCGGCGTCGAGCCCTGCGCGGGCGTCAGGGGCGTGGCGACCGGCACCCGCGGCAGCCACGCCACGTTCCAGGACTCGAGCCTGGTCTGTCCCTAGCCTGCGGCGCTCGAGTTGCCTCCGAACGCCTGCACCTCGGCCACGCGGACGAATTGCGTCGGCGCCGCGCCGGCCGTGTTGCAGTCGGTCGCGTTCGCCGGGTCGGCGTCCTGCTCGCCCTGATAGGCCGGGCCGCCCGTGCACTGGCTGTTGCGCACCACCAGCCGCAGGTGGGTGGCCTTCACCGGCGAGAAGGTGAAGTTGCGCAGCAGCAGCATCGGCGCGACCGGCCGCGGCACGTCGGCCGGGAAGGCGTCGGACGCGCTGGCGTAGGCGCGCTGGTAGCTGTCGTCGTTCGAGCAGTCCGCCGCCTGGTCGTTGCACGTCCAGATCTCGAACTGGCGCAGCGCGGTGAAGCGGTTCTGCGACAGGTCGGTGCGGTTGCCGTCGAACACGGGCCCGAGCATCGCGCTGACCTGGACGTGGCGCAGCGTCTGCGGCTTCGTGCCGGCGAGATCGATCGTCACCCGCTTGCCGTCGACGCCCCAGGAGCCGTCGGCGGCCTGGGTGGCCGCCGCCTGCCAGTCGCTGATCTCGGTGTCGTCGATGAGGTTGCGCAGCACGCGCGGCCCGTCCTGCACCACGGTGCTTCCCGACGTCACCGGAGCGACGTCACCGGTCGCCGTCGCGCCCTGGGTCGTCGAGGCGAAGTTCGGCGCGAAGCGCAGCGTGATCGTCGGGTTGTTGTTGGCCTTGAACGTCTTGCGGAAGCGCACGGCCCCGTAGCCCGGCGCGGTGGCGATGAACTCGTAGGTGCCCGGCGCGAAGGTCGCCTTCTCGTCGAGGTTGTTGGCCGTCGCGGTCGACGGCGCGTTGGTCGCCGGATCGGTGTCGGCGATCGGCGAGACGCGCGCCTCGTAGTGGCCGACGTAGATGCGCGCCGTGACGGCCGGGTTGCCCGACTCGGTGCTCGTGGCCGCGAAGGTCACGTTGGCGTTGGCCTGACCCGGGACCTCGAAGTCGGGCAGCGGATCGGTGTCGGATTCGACGCCGCGCACGCGCCCGCTGCCGTTGGTCTGCGACGCGTTGCGGCCCATGCCGCGGCGCGCGAACGCCGCCCACAGCTCGGGCTGGTTGGCGCCGCCGAAGCGCGCCTGGTCGGCCGCCAGGATCGCGTTGCGCGCGTCGATCATCGACGGCGCGGTCGGCATCAGCAGGAACGCGTCGAACAGGTCCTGGATCCAGCGCCGGTTGCCGGGGCACTGGGTCACCGGCAGCTGCCCGAGCGCGCACTGCTTCTGCAGCGCGGCGTCCGATTCCGGGAACTGCTTGTTGTACTTGGCGGCCAGCGCGCGCCGCAGGTCGAAGTTGATCGCCACCCAGATCTCGCCGTCGGCGTGCACCTCCGGGCCGGTCAGGTCGAAGCCGACGTCGCTGAAGTTCAGCGGGTCGATCTGCGGGTAGACGCCCGGCTCGGGGAAGGCGCCGGTGGCCGGGAAGTTCGGCGCGTAGTCGCGGATGCCGCGCAGCTTGTTGCCGGTCACGTACGTGCCGGTGGCGTAGCGGTTCTCGTCATCCGTCGGGACGAGGCCGAGCTCGTTGAGCTCCTCGATCGAGAACAGGTCGGCGACCGCCTCGCCCATCGCGCCGGCCTGGAAGCCGCTGCGGCTGTCGCCCTTGCCGATCGTGCGGTTCTCGATCATGTGCGTGTACTCGTGGCCGATCACGCCGGCGTCGAAGTCGCCGCGCGCTGGCCGCCGACCGCTGGGCGGCCGTCGGCGCGAGCGTGCCGGTGCGCACGTCGAGGTCGGGCAGCCCGCTCGGGTTGCCCTGGATGTCGGTGTCCGCCCAGGCCGAAGCGGCCAGCGCCATCGTGCCCGCAAGGACACACCCTGCCACGAACCCTCGCTGCGCGCGCATATGGACTCCCCTCCCAAGGAGATGGTGTCGCCGGCGGGAGAGCCGGCGACGCCGAGATTGAGCCACGCTGACGACACCGCGTCAACGTCTGGATCGCGGTGTGTCAGCAGGCTTGCGCGCGATGTTTCAAGTCCCGACGAGCGCCTGATAGAGCAGCCGGCGCATCGCCACCCACACGTCGTCCGGGCCGAACAGCGCCTGGGTGAAGAACAGCACGGTCAGCTCCTCGGCCGGGTCGACCCAGAACGCCGTCCCGGCGGCGCCCTCCCAGCGGTACTCGCCGACCGCCGACAGCGTCTTCGCGGCGATCGGATCGACCAGCGGCGAGAGCCCGAGCCCGAAGCCGTAGCCCTCGCCGAGCACCAGGTCGAGCAGCGGGCGCCCGAACTCAGTGAGCGTGGCGTTGCCCGGGAGGTGGTTCATGGTCATGAAGTCGACGGTGCGCGGCGCCAGCAGCCGCACGCCGTCGAGCTCGCCGCGACGCAGCAGCATCTGCGTGAAGCGGTGGTAATCCGGCGCGGTGCTGACCAGCCCGTGCCCGCCCGCCAGGAAGCGCGGCCGCTCGGCCGAGATCGGCTCGGGCCCCGGATTGGGAACGGCCTTGGCCGTCTCCGGATCGTGGAAGTAGAGCGTCGCGAGGCGCTGCTGGTCGGCCTCGGCGACCGCGAAGCCGGTGTCGTTCATGCCGAGCGGCCCGAGGATGCGCTGCGCGAAGAACTCGTCCAGCGACTGGCCGGAGACGATCTCGACGATCCGCCCGACGACGTCGGTCGAGTGCGAGTAGTTCCACTCGGCGCCGGGCTCGAACAGCAGCGGGAGCGCTGCCCAGCGGTCGCAGGCCTCGGCGAGGTCGTACTCCTGGCGCAGGTCGGGCAGGAACCCGGCCAGCCGGTAGGCCTCGTCAACCGGGTTGGCGAACTGCCAGGAGTAGGTCAGCCCCGACGTGTGCGTGAGCAGGTGCCACACGGTCATCTGCTCGGACGCGGGCGCGGTCACCGGCGCGGCGGCCGCGCCCTTGCGGTAGACGCGCACGTCGGCGAACGCCGGGATGAACTTCGCGACCGGATCGGTCAGTGCCAGCGCGCCCTCCTCGTACAGGATCATCGCGGCGACCGAGGTGATCGGCTTGGTCATCGAGTAGATCCGCCAGATCGTGTCGGCCTCGACGGGCAGGCCGGCCTCGGCGTCGCGGTCGCCGCGCGCGGAGACGTGCGCGATCCTGCCCCCGCGCGTGACGACCAGCAGCGAGCCATGCTGGCGGCCGTTGGCCACGACGCCGTCGAGGTAGCGATCCAGCCGCTCGAGCCGCCCCGGATCGAGCCCGACCTCCTGCGGCTCGACCTCCGGCGTCATCGCCGCCGTCGTCGCCATCCGACACCTCCTCCTCAACGCGCGCCAGGGACGCGCGGGAGCCTAACGGCGGGCTGTCGGTGCGACAATCGGGCGGTCGTGCCCGACTTCTCGGTCGACGAGTTCGCGGCGCTCGTGGGCGTCTCGCGTGGGCAAGTGGGCGCCTGGGCCGCTGCCGGGCTGCTCGACCCCGCCCGAACGGACCACTTCGACGACCTCGACCTCGCGCGCGTGATGGCGATCCGCCGTTACGAGGCGCTCGGCTACTCCCCGCACGAGCTGGCCGATGCGATCGCCAGCGGCGCCATCGTGCCGTTCCTCGGCGAGTACCTCTACCCGAGCGGCGCGCAGCTGTCGTTGCAGCAGGCGGCCGAGCGCGTCGGCCTCGATCCTGGCGTCATCGAGGGGCTTCGCACCGCGCTCGGGTTCCGGCGCAGCACGTTCCTGGAAGACGATCTCGAGCTGATGGACGCGTTCAAGGTCATCACCGACGCCGGCCTACCGCTCGAAGCCGCCCTCGAAGGAGCGCGTGTGATGGGCGACGCGCTGCGGCGCCTCGCGGAGAGTGAGATCCGCTTGGTCCACGTCCACATCCACGAGCGGCTGATCGGCCAGGGCCTGACCGAGGAGGACGCCATCCGTCAGGGCGCGCCACTGCAGGAGGCGGTCATCCCGCTGCTCGATGGGCTGGTCCAGCGCATCCACCACGAGCATCTGCTCTACGCCGACATCGAGGACGCGTACGTCCATCTCGTGCCGGGCGAGGCGACCGGCCGCGGCTCGGTGGAGGCGACGATCGTCTTCATCGACCTCGCCTCGTTCACGAGCCTGACCGAGACCGAAGGCGACCAGGCAGGCGTGGAGCTCATGACCCGGCTCGACGCCATCGTTCGCGCGCTCGCGCTCGAACACGACGGGAAGGTCGTCAAGCACATCGGCGACGAGCTCATGCTGGCCTTTCGGCGGGCGGCAGACGCGGTGCGCTTCGCGGCGGCGCTCGACGAGCGGGCACGCCACGATCCCGACATCCCGGTTCTCCGCACGGGGATGCACGCCGGCCCGGCCATCTACCGTGGCGGCGACTACATCGGCACCACGGTCAACATCGCCGCACGGGTGGCGGACGTCGCCGCCCCCAGCGAGACGCTCGTCACCGAGGCGGTCGCGCGAGAAGCGGCTGATCGCGAGGCGCTCGAGTCGGCCGGCGTGAGGATGCTCCGCGGAGCTGCCCAGCCGCTTCAGCTCTATCGCCTGGTGCGGGCGGAACAGCAACGCGATCCCGTGTGCGGGGAGATCGTCGACGCGCCGCCCGCCGCCAGGCTGCGCGAAGGCGACGCCGAGCTCTGGTTCTGCTCGCAGTCCTGCCTGCGGGAGTACCTGACCACCGAGCCGGTCACCGCTTGACACGCGGGCGACGGCTGGTGATTGCCGCGCTGCCTAGTGGCAGTCGTCGCAGCAGGCGTCGTGCTGATCGAAGCCTGCGCCGTCGAGCGGTGAGGCGACGCAGCAGCCCTCGCCGCGCCAGGCGTCGACGCCCTCCTTGACGGCCACCCCGGCGATGAGCAGCCCGACCGCGGGATCCAGCCACCAGGCGCCGAGCAGCGCGTTGCCCACCAGGCCGACGAGCAGCGCCCCGCCGAGGTAGGCGCAGAGCATGTTCTGGCGGCCCTCGCCGGCGGTGGCGGCCGACCCGAGCTGGTTGGCCAGCCGCTGCTTGGCGATCCCGAGCAGTGGCATGAGGATCACCGAGCCGATCGCCAGGGCGATGCCGACCGGGCTCGCGTCGGCGTGCTCGCCGCCGATCAGGGCGCGCGCCGACTCGACCGCGACGTACGGCGCCAGCAGGAAGAACTGGATGGCGACGAGCTTCTGGGCGCGCTGCTCGGCGGCGTGCGAGAAGACGCGGTGGCCGGTGAAGCGCCAGATGACGATCACGCTGGCGAAGCCCTCGATCGCGGAGTCCAGCCCGAACCCGACGAGCGCGATCGAGCCAGCCGCGATGCCGGCGGCCAGCGCGACCGCGCCCTCGACCGTCATCCACGCCAGCGACAGCCACGACAGCAGCCTCACGCGACGGGCCAGGCGCGCGTAGCGCTCGCGCCCGATCGGCGGCGCGATCTGCAGCGGCGCGCTGACGCTCACGCCGGCACCCCCTGCGCCGCGACGGCGCGCAGGAGCGCCAGCCCGCGCTCGGTGAGCTCGTACATGACCATCTTGCCGTCGCGCGCCGAGCGCGCCAGGCCGGCGGCCTTGAGCTGGCGGGCGTGGTGGGACACGAGCTTCTCGTCGCGCCCCGCGATCCAGGCCAGGTCGCACACGCACGCGCGCCCTGCCTCGCGCAACGCCCACGCGATCACCAGGCGCGTCGGGTCCCCCAGCGCTCGCGCGGCCGCCGCCCACGCGTCGAGATCGTCACCGGGTGGCAGCGCGCGGCGCACCGCCTCTGCCTTGGGCAGGTCCAGGCACAGCAGGTCGCAGCTGTCAGGATCGCGGGCCACGCGTGCAAGGTAACATGACATTCGTACGGATGTGCGTATGAGCGACACCGCCGTCCGCAACCCCCTCTTCGCCCGCATCTACGCGCGGCTTTCGCGCCGCATGGAGCCGGAGGTCGGCCGCCATCGCGACGAGCTGCTCGCGGACCTCTCCGGCCGCGTCGTGGAGATCGGCGCCGGCAACGGCCTGAACCTCGCGCACTACCCCGCCGGCATCGAGGAGGTCGTGGCCGTCGAGCCCGAGCCCTACCTGCGCGAGCATGCCGTCGCCGCCGCGGCCGCCGCGCCGGTGCCCGTGACCGTGGTCGATGCCGTCGCCGACAGGCTCCCGTTCGAGGACGCGAGCTTCGATGCCGGCGTCTGCAGCCTCGTGCTCTGCACGGTGCCCGACCAGGCCGCGGCGCTCGCCGAGCTGCGCCGCGTCCTGCGCCCCGGCGGCGCGCTGCGCTTCTTCGAGCACGTCCGCGCGCCCTCGCCGGGCAAGGCGCGCGTCCAGGCGACGCTCGACCGCTCGGGCGTGTGGCCGCGCGTCGGCGGCGGCTGCCACTGCGCCCGCGACACGAGCGCGGCGATCGCCGCCGCCGGCTTCGAGATCGAACGCGCGCGCGAGCTGACCATCGGGCCGCGCTGGGGGCTGACGAGCGACCACGTGCTGGGCCGCGCTCGGGTCAGCTCGTGACGCGCTTCCGGCGCAGGCGCTCGAGCTCGCGCCTGGGCCATTCGGCCTGCAGCGCGTAGCCGCGCGCCTCGTTGTATTCGAGGATGTAGCTCCAGGCCTCGATGGCCTCGTCGATCCGTCCCTCGCGCTCGAGCAGGAAGGCGCTGCTGTAGGCCCCGCCGATGCTGTGACCGTCGGGGTCGAGCGCGCAGCGCCAATCGGCGAGGGCCCCGTCGACGTCGCCGGCGGCGGACTTCGCCTCGCCGCGCAGCTCGAACAGCGCGCGGTCGTCCGGGGCGAGCGCGAGCCCGGCACCGATCACGTCGGCGGCGCGCTCGTGCTCGCGCGCGGCGAGGCACGCGCTGGCCAGGAGGCGGTGCCAGCGGACGTCCTCGGGCGCCTCGGCGAGGCGCCGCTCGTAGCGCGCGACGACATCCTGCGCTTCGCCGAGCGCTGCCCGCGCCGAGATCAGCTGGTAGTGGACCTTCTCGGCGCCGGGGTCGAGCTCGATGGCGCGCTCGTACCGCTCGGCCGCCTTGCCGATCGCGCGACGGCCGTGGCACTCCAGCAGGTAGCCGTAGTCGCGCAGCAGCTCCGGGTCGGGCGCCTCGGCGAGCGCCTGCTCGTACACGCGCTTCGCCTCGACGAAGTCGCCCTCGTCGCCGATCGCCTCATAGCGCTCGAGCAGGTCGCCGGCGCCCATCGTCGCTCAGGGTAGGGAGGCCTGCTGTCGCGCGCCAGTGCGGAGGCGCGGCCGCGCGCTCGCGCTGCCGGGCATGTCGAGCGCCACCCACAGCCCGGAGGCCGCCGTGAGGCCCGCGACGATCGCGATCGCGCCGCCGAAGCCCAGCGCGTCGGCGACGACGCCGGCGATGACGCCGCCCGCGACGTAGCCCATGTCGCGCCAGAAGCGATAGACGCCGACCATCGGCGCGCGCGCCACCGGCGCCACCGCGTCGGAGACCGCCGCGATGAGCGTCGGGTAGACGAGCGCGGTGCCGGCGCCGAGCACGACGGCGCTCACGGCCGCCACGACGACGCCGCCGTCGGACAGCGCCAGCAGGGTCAGCGCCGCGGCCTGCACGAGCATCCCCGAGGTGATGAGCGGCTTGCGCCCGACGCGGTCCGACCAGTGGCCGGTCCAGATCTGCCCGGCGCCCCAGACGGCCGGGTAGAGGCCGGCCACGAGGCCGATCTGCCCCACGCTGGCGCCGTGCGCGGCGAGGAACAGGGGGACGAGGCCCCACGCAAGCGCGTCGTTGAGGTTGTTGACCAGGCCGGCCTGCGAGCACGACCGCAGCGCGGGCTCGCGCCAGCTCGCGCGCGGGAAGGCCTCGCGCAGGCGGGGCGCGATGGTGTCGCCGGTGGCCCCGTGGCCCGCCTGCTCGACGGCGACGTGCGCTGCGGTGTCGCGCACGAGCAGGACGCTGGCCGCCAGCGCGACGACCGCGATCACCGCGCCGCCCACGACGAGCACGTCGCGCGCCGCCAGGGAGCTCGCCAGCCAGCCGCTGACCGCGGCGGCGACCGCGACGCCGCCGTAGCCGGCGGCCTCGTTGAGCCCGAGGGCCAGGCCGCGCCGGCGCGGGCCGACCAGGTCGATCTTCATCACCACGGTCATGGACCACGCGAGCCCCTGGTTGATGCCGAGCAGGACGTTGGCGGCGACGACCCAGCCCCAGCTCGGCGCCACCGCGACGAGCAGCGGCACGGGCAGCGCGACGACCCAGCCGGCGATCAGCAGCCGGCGGCGCCCAAGACGCTGGGCGAAGGCGCCCGCCCCCAGGTTGGTCAGCGCCTTGGCGAAGCCGAACGCGACGATGAACGACAGCACCGCGGCCTTCGACGCGATGCCGAAGTCGTCGCGACCGATGAGCGGCAGCGTCGAGCGCTCGAGCCCGACCATCGCCCCGACGAAGGCGTTGATCGCGACGAGCAGCGAGAACTGCGCGGCGTTGGCGCGCAGGCCGAGCTCGACGCGCGGCCTCACGACGCCGCGGCGAGCGCGCCGCCGGCGCGGTTGGCCGCCACGATCTCGGCGTAGCGCTCGGGCGCGGGCGGCACGTCGCGCAGCAGCGCGTCGACGAACGCCTCCTCGGTGTCGTGCTGCAGCGCACCGTTGTTGCGGCGCTCGAAGCCGATCGTCGACACCGGGTTGGCGGACAGCCCGCGGCCGCACACCGAGCCCGAGTAGTGCGCCGGGAACAGCGCGAGGTGATCGGGCAGCGTCAGCAGGCGCTCGTTGAGCGAGCGGTACAGGGCCCGCGCAAGCCCCTCGGCGGCGCCCTCGCCATGGGCGTGCAGGTCGGGGCGCCCCGCGTCGCCGATCAGCAGGGCGTCGCCGCTGAGCACGAACCACGGCTCGGGCCCACGCACGTGGTCGATGACCAGATAGGCGTGGTGGGCGAGTGCGTGGCCGGGCGTGGCGATCGCGTGGATCTCGGTGTTGCCGAGCCGCAGGACGTCGCCGTCGGCGAGGCTGCGGTGCTCGAAGTCGACGCCGGCGCCCGCCGGCAGGTAGGCGGTCGCGCCGGTGCGCCTCACCAGCTCGGGCAGGCCCGAGACGTGGTCGGCGTGCACGTGCGTCTCGAGCACCGCGACGATCGGAACGCCCTGCGCGTCAGCCAGGCGGACGTACTCGTCGACGAGATCGGCGTGGGGATCGACGACCGCGAACATGGCCTTCGTCTTGCAGCCGAGCACATACGAGGCGCAGGCCGTGTCGTCGTTCAGGACCTGGCGGAAGTACATCGACCGACGGTAGTGTCGCCGCGATCATGCTCCTAGAGCAGATGAGCGATACGACGCTTGCCGGAGCGGAATATCACGGGATGATGCAGCCCGCGATGTTCGCGGCGCAGCACTCGGTCAGCGTCTGGATGAACGCGCGCTCCGAAGGCGTGGGCTCGCGCCCGTCGGGACGCAGGAGGTAGATCCGCCGCCGAACCGGCTCGGCTCCTTCCAGGCCGAAGCACACGAGCTCTCCGCGCTCGAGCTCGTCGGCGACGACCAGGCGCGAGAGGAAGCCCACGCCCAGCCCGGCCGCCACCGAGCGCTTGATCGCCTCGTCGGACTCGAGCTCCCAGCGCTTGGCGAACCGGCAGCCCACGCTCGCGAGGAAGCGGTCAGCCACCACCCGCGTGCTCGATCCCCGCTCGCGCACGAGCAGCGTGAGGTCGGCGAGGCGTGCGGCGTCCACGCGCCCGCGCCGCAGCCGCAGCGCGCCCGGCGCCGCGATCCCGACGATCTCGTCCTCCAGCCACGGCTGCGCGAGCACCCCGGACGGCAGGTCGAGCTCACCGGCGAGCCCCAGCGCCACCTCGCGCCGCGCGACGCGTTCGGCCACCCAGGCGCTCGAGCCCATCGTCACGTCGACGTCGACGCGCGGATGGCGCTCGGCGAAGCACTGCAGCAGCGACGGCAGCACGTAGCTGCCAGGCGTCGTCGAGGCGGCCAGCGACAGCGTGCCGCGCTCGGCGCCGTCGAGCGCACGCAGCTCCTCGTGCATGCCCTCGAGCGTGTCGAGGACGCGCTGAGCGTGGGTGGCGACGACCTCGCCGGCCTCGGTGAGCCGGCTGGCGCGGCCGTTGCGCTCGAGCAGCTTCGTCTGCAGCGCCGCCTCGAGCGTCTGCAGGTGCTTGGTCGCCGACGGCTGGCCCATCCGGCACACGTCGGCGGCGGCCGAGATCGAGCCCTGACGCCCCACCTCGACCAGCAGGCGCAACCTGCTGGGATCGAGGGCGTCGACTATGCCGTCAGGGAAAGCCATCGCTGCAACCGTTCGGCTGCGAGCATACGGCGTATGGCTCCACGGACCAAGACCGTCGACGACCTGCTCGCAGAGGCGCGAGGGCGCCTGGAACGCCTCGACCCCGCGCAGGCCAGCGCGGCGATCGCCCGCGGCGCGCTGCTCGTCGACATCCGCTCCGAGAGCCAGCGGGCCGCCGACGGCGTCGTGCCCGGCAGCACCTACATCCCGCGCAACGTGCTCGAGTGGCGCTGCGATCCCGCCAGCGCCCACCGCGATCCGGCCATCGACGGCCGCGAGCGCCAGCTCATCGTCATGTGCAACGAGGGCTACCAGTCGAGCCTCGCCGCGGCGACGCTGCACGAGCTCGGGCTGACGAGCGCGACGGACCTCGACGGCGGCTTCCAGGCGTGGCGCGCGGCCGGGCTGCCGGTCGAGCCGGCGCCCTAAGTGGTCGCCACCCGAAAGATGCTCCATCCTCCCGATGTGCGAAGGCCGCCTGCGGCGGATCATGGTCGACATGTCCGCTCAAGCATGGTGGCGTCTGGTGGCAGGGCCGCAGCGGGACCTCGAGCAGGGCCGCGCGCCGCACGCCCACGGGCAGACGCTGACGATCCGCTACGCGACGCCCGACGACGCCGCCGACCTCGAGCGCCTCGCCGGGCTCGACTCCAGCCGGCCGCCGCGGGGCGTCGTGCTGCTCGCCGACGTCGACGACGAGCCGTGGGCCGCCGTCTCGCTCGACGACGACCACCTGATCGCCGATCCGTGCCGGCCAAGCGGCGAGCTCGCCTTCCTGCTGGCCCAGCGCGCCCGCGCCATCCGCCGCGCCGAGCAGGGGCACATGGGGCGCCTGCCGCGCGTGTGGCCCGAGCAACGCCTGGCGCACGAGCACTAGACGAGCGCGAGCACCCGCGACGGGCTGCCGGTGCCGCGCACCAGCCGCAGGGGCGCCACGACGACGATCGCGCCGACCGGCGGCAACTCGGCGAGGTTGGCCAGCTGCGTGAGGCCGTACTTGCCGGCGCCCAGCATGTAGTGGTGCACGGGGAACGGCGGGTCGAAGCCGCCGGCGGCGCCGGCGTCGGTGCCGACCGTCTCGACGCCCACGCCGACGAACGGGCTCTCCTCGGCAAGCCAGCGGGCGCACTCGGCGCCGATCCCGGGCGTGTGCGGAGCGCCGTCGGAGACGTTGAGGAAGGCCTCCTGGTCGGCGGCGCGCGCGTCCCAGCCGGTGCGCAGCAGCAGCCACGCGCCCTCCTGGATGGCGCCGTGCTCGGCCTCGTGGGCACGGATGTCCTCGACGCGCAGCAGGTAGTCGGGGTCCTCGCCGGCCTCGGCCGAGCGGTCGATGACCACCGCGGGGCCGACGAGCCGACCGGGTGGGACGCTCGCGACGTCCTCGCCGTCGCGCCCGGTGATCCAGTGGATCGGGGCGTCGAAGTGCGTGCCGACGTGCTCGCCGATCTCGAGCACGTCCCACGCCCACGCCGGGCCGCGGTCGTCGTAGCGGCTCAGCTCGCGCCGGCTGAGCCCGGGCGTGTTGGCGAACGGCTCGGGCAGCACGAGCACCGGCGTGCGCTCGCTGAGCGGCTGGGTGAGATCGACGACGCGCACGGCGCCGGACTGCAGGGCACCGGCGAGATCGTTCAGCACGGACATGCCATCCCTCCTAGTGTCGGAACGCTTCTTCGAGCCATTTGCCGCAGATCGCCGGATCGACCTTGGCGTCGAGCACGAGCGGGCGGTCGCGGACGTCCAGCCACGCGCGCACGCCGTCGAGGTCGTCGAGGCTGCGCGCGGTCAGGCCGCGGCAGCCGGCCGCCTCGGCGAGGGCGGCGAAGTCGGTGTCGGGGAACTGCGCGAGGTCGACGGCCTCGCCCATCGGGGCGAAGTGGTGGACCTCGGCGCCGTAGGCCGCGTCGTCGTAGATGACGACGAGCAGCGGCAGGCCCAGGCGCCCGAGCGTCTCGAGCTCGGGCAGCGACAGCAGGACGCCGCCGTCGCCGACCGCGGCCACGGTGAGCCGCTCGGGCCGCGCGATCGCGGCGCCGATGGCGTTGCCGAGCGCGAGCCCGACGCACTGGAAGGCCTGCGGGAAGACGAAGCCGGCCGCGTCGGGCACGCGCAGGTACATCGACGGCCAGCCCATGAACGCGCCCGAGTCGACGACGACGGTGCGCTCGATCGGGAGCAGGTCGTCGAGGGCGATGCTCAGCGCGCGCGGGTCGAGCACGTCGGGCCTGGTGCTCGCGGCGAACGGCTCGTCGCGCCAGCGGTGCGCGGCGATCTCGGCAGCCAGCTCGGGCGTGCGCTGCGTTGCCGTGGGCGCCGGGAGCGCGTCGAGCAGGGCCTGCGCGGTGGCGGCGGCATCCGCGACAACGCCGAGGTCGACGGGACGGTGCGCGCCGATCGCCTCGGCGTCGAGGTCGACCTGCACGACCGTCGCGCCCGCGGCCGGCAGCGTGCCGTGCTTCGTCGTCCACTGGTTCAGCGAGGCCCCGAAGGCGATCACGGCGTCGGCCTCGGCGAGCAGCCGCGCGGCGAGCGGCGACGCGAAGCCGCCGGCGATGCCGAGGTCGTACGGGTCGCCGGCGAAGAGCCCGTTCGCGACCGCGCTCGTCGCGAGCACGGCCCCGCAGCGCTCGCCCAGCGCGCGCAGCGCGGGGCCCGCCCCGGCGAGCACGGCGCCACGCCCCGCGACGATCGCCGGGCGCTCGGCGCGCGCGACCACGTCGGCCGCGGCGCGCACGGCGGCGTCCGCCGGCGCCGGGCGCTCGAAGGCGGGGCCGCCGGCCGGCGGCGGTCCGTCGGGGCACTCGGCCGCCTGCACATCGAGCGGCAGCATCAGCACCACCGCGCGGCGCTCCACGCGCGCGCGGCGCACGGCGCGCGCCACGTCCTGCGCCGCAGTGGCGGGCCCGTGGACGCGCTCGGCGGTCGCCCCCACCGCCTCGACGAGCCCGACCTGGTCGATGCGGAAGTTCGACCGCAGCGCGGCGCTCGGCGTCTCGGGCGCGAGCACGATCAGGGGCGTGCGGCTCTTGGCCGCCTCCGTCAGGCCGGTCACGGCGTTCGTCAGTCCCGGCCCCTGGTGGACGCTGCAAGCCGCGACCCGCCCGCTGACGCGGCCGTAGCCGTCGGCCATGCAGATCGCGCCGCCCTCGTGGCGCGCGGCGTAGAAGCGCGCGCCGGCGTCGCGCATCGCGTTGGTGACCGCGAGGTTGCCGCTGCCCATCAGGCCGAAGACGACGTCGACGCCGAGCGCCGGCAACGCGCGGCCGACCGCCTCAGCGACCAGCATCCTGCAGTCCTCCGGCGGCCAGGCGCTCGCGGACGTCGTCGGGCCACGGCGTCGCGCGGCCGCTCTCGCGATCGATGAGGCAGACCTTCACGCTGCCCTCCGCAGCGGGCCCGTCGTCGGCGGTGATGGTGATCCGGTAGTCGAGCGACGAGCGGCCGATCGCGGCCACCGCGACCTCGACGTCGACGGGATCGTTGAAGCGCAGCGGGCGGGCGAAGCTCGCCGCCACCGCGAGGCGCGGCGTGGCGCCGAAGGTGAAGTCCGCGATCCCCAGCGCCGTGTGGAGCGCCGCCTCGGCGGCCTCGGCGAGCCGGAACGCCGTGGTCCAGTGGTAGATCCCGGCGGCGTCGGTGTCGATCCACTCGATGCGCCGGCGCAGGACGATCCGCGCCGGGTCGGGTAGTCGATCGTCGTGCGACATCGGCGTGACGATAACCGCAGATCCGTCGCGCGCCGGTAACGTGCGGTGACGTGAACGACCAGCTGCGCCGCCGGGCCGTGGGCGCGCCGGCCGCCCGCTCGGTCCTGCTGACGCTGCTCGGCGAGTACGTCCTGCCGGCGTCCGGCGGCGCCTGGCAGGAGACCCTCATCGGCGCGCTGGAGACGCTCGGGCACAAGACGCCGGCCGCGCGGCGCGCGCTCGCCCGCAGCGCCGCGGCCGGCTGGCTGCGCACCGAGCGCCACGGGCGCCGCTCGCGCGTGCAGCTCACCCCCGCCACCGCCGACATGCTGCGCTCGGGCACCGAGCGCATCTACTCGTTCGGGGAGCCGTGGGACTGGGACGGCCACTGGCTGCTCGTCGTGCTGCGCGTCCCCGAGGAGCGCCGCGAGGTCCGCCACCGCGTGCGCACGCGCCTGGCCTGGGCGGGCTTCGGCTCGCTCGGCGGCGGGCTGTGGATCAGCCCGCACGTCGAGCGCGAGCGCGAGCTGCTCGACGCCGCCGGCGACGGCTCGGTCGCCGAGGTCGTCTCGTTCTTCGCGCAGATCGGCGGCATCGGCGATCCCGCGAAGGTCGTCGCCGAGGCGTGGGACCTCGAGGGGGTCGCGGGCGCCTACCGCGCCTTCCTCGCGCGCTTCGGGCGCCTGCGCCCCGGCTCGCCCGAGGCGATGTTCCGCGCCCAGACGCAGATGGTCCACGAGTGGCGCAAGTTCCCCTTCCTCGACCCCGACCTGCCCGCCGACATGCTCCCGCGCGGCTGGCCGCGCAAGCGCGCCCACGACCTGTTCCAGGAGCGCCACGGCCAGTGGCACGCGGCGGCGCAGGAGCACTTCGCCGCGCTGGAGCGCCGGGCTCAGAGCATCGGGAGCAGGTCGCCGGCGACGCGCTCGAGCTGACGGCGCTCGTCGCCCAGCGGCCACAGGTAGACGCGCTGGCACCCGGCCTGCGCGTAGCGCGACAGAAGCTGCGCGCAGTGCCCCACCGGGCCGACGCAGACCTGCTCACGCAGCTCGTCGGGGTCGCGACCGAGCAGCGGAGCGAGCACGTCGCGCAGGACCCGGTCGCCGTCGGCGCGATCGTCGGTGACCCAGGTCCACATCGTCGCAAGCGCGTTGGGGAACCCGTCGGCGTCCCTCCCCCGCCGCTCGAGCGCCCTCGCCAGGTTCGCGCGCGCGACAGCGAAGCGCTCAGGCGTCGTGTTGTAGGCGGAGGCGAGCCAGCCGTCGCCCGCCCGCGCCACCCGGGCCAGCCCCGCCTCCGAGCCCCAGCTGCCGATCCACAGCGGCACCGGGCCCGTCGGTGCCGGGGCGAGCTCGACGGGCGGCGACTCCCCGCCGAGCAGCGCCCGCAGCGTGTCGATCGCCTCGTCGAACAGCTTCCAGCGCTCGTCGAAGTCCAGGCCGACGGCGTCGTAGTCGCGCTTCGACGACCCCGGCCCGACGGCCGCGACGAGCCGGCCCTCGGAGAGGATGTCGATGGCCGCGAGCGCCTTGGCCAGCGGCACGGGACCGCGCAGCACGGCGAGCGCCACCGTCGTGGCGAGCGTCATCCGCCCGGAGCGCTCGATCACGCTCGCCAGCGCGGTCGGCCCGTCGAGCCACGCGGTCTGGAAGACGAAGTGGTCGTTGGCCGACACGGCGCTGAAGCCACAGTCCCTGGCGGCGTCCACGGCCCGGGTGAGGCGGCCGAGCGAGAGCGGCTCCTCGCCGAACGGCATCAGCGGCAGATGGACGCCGAGCTCCACGGCGCAATGCTCGCGCAGTCCGCGGCGCTTCGCATAGTCCCGGCGGCGGGCGGGAACAAGGCCGGCCATGCGCAAGCCCCTCGCCGTCGCCATCGCCACCCTCGCGCTCGCCCCCACCGCGGGCGCGGCGACCGAGCCGCAGATGCACTTCGACAAGCGGATGGCCGTCAAGTCGGTGTGCTTCACGGTGACCAGCCCGCGCGGCACCTCCAGCGTGCTCTACGGCAGGCGCTACACCGACGGCGCGGTGTCGGCGCGCACGCCGGCGATCGTGCTCGTCCACGGCATCGCCTCGTCGACGGCCAACTGGGACTTCACGCCGACGTGGTCGACGGCGCGCGCGCTGGCGAGCGCCGGCTACGTCGTCTACTCCTACGACCGGCTCGGCTACGCCAAGAGCCCGTACTTCGACGTGCCCGGCGACGGCCTCACGCTGACCACGCGCGAGCACCGCCGAATGCTGCACGAGGTGGTCGACGCGGTGAAGACGGGCCGGTACGCGACGACGGCGGGCGCCGACTGCTCGGGCACCACGCAGGCGGGCGGCCTGTCGAACCGCACGGTCGTCGTCGTCGGCCACAGCGCCGGCGGCTGGATCGTCGCCGGGTATCCCGGCACCTACCACGACGTCGCGGCGATGATCCAGACCGACATCACCGGCTCCTCGTCGCAGGGCGACGGCTCGGACGGTGGCTCGACCGGCGGCGGCTTCACGCCCGATCCGCAGCACCCGGACTACTTCCAGTTCTTCCAGACGCGCCAGAACTGCGAGGACTTCAACGTCGACCCGGTGGGCGCGGTGCCGTCCGCCGTCGACGCCGCGTGCACGCCGCCGTTCCTGGACTCGCCGTACGGCGAGATCGCCGACCTCGGCGCGATGTACGCCGAGAACGACGTGGCGATCAGCCAGATCGGGCCGGGCATCCCGGTGCTGCTCACCTCGGGCGATCACGACACGACCGCGCCGCCCTCGGCCGCGCGCGCCGACTTTGCCTACTACCAGGCCCACTGCGGCTGCGACGTCTCGCAGATGATCCTGCCCGACACCGGGCACCTCTTCCAGGTCCACGCGTCGCTGGCCGGCTGGGTCAGGGACGTCGTGTCCTGGCTGGGCGCACGCGGGCTCGCGCCGTAGATCCGCCACGCTGATCGCGATCGCCTGACGCCCCTACCATCGGTCGATGGACACGACCTACTGGCGCGGCTCGGCCGAGGACGCCGCCATGCAGGACGAGCACGGCTTCATCTGGATGGCCATGCTCGACACGATCGACGTCGACCTCGCGGGCAAGCGAGTGCTCGACGCCGGCTGCAACCGCGGCGGGTTCCTGCGCCTGCTCGCCGACCGGTGCGCGATCGCGGAGGGCTTCGGCTACGACCCGGCGGCGGGCGCGATCGACGACGCCCGGCGGCTGGCCGGGGAGCGGCCGCTGCGCTTCGAGGCCGCCGACACCGTCCCCGCCGACTGGAGCGGCTTCGACGTCGTCTTCAGTCACGAGGTGCTCTACCTGCTGCACGACCTCCGCGCCCACGCGGGGGCGATCCTCGACGCGCTGGCGCCCGGCGGCGTGTACTTCGCGGTCCTCGGCGCGCACGCGGCGAGCCCGCTGATGGTGGACTGGCACGCCGCGAACGCCGAGGAGATGCGACTGCCCAGGCTGTACGACATCGAGGAGGTCGTCGCCGCCTTCCAGGCGGCCGGGTTCGAGGCCGCGGCGAGCCGCCTGGCGATGCGCTTCGTCCCCGCGGTCGGCCACGAGCACCACCTGGGCCGGCTGCTCGACTGGCTCGACTACTACTACGAGCAGAAGCTGCTGCTGCGCTTCAGTCGAGCGTCGGGATCGCCGCCGTCGCCGTAAGGCAGCCGTGCAGGTACAGCGCGGTGCCGACGTCGCCGGTCCACAGCGTGTAACGGCCGCGGCCGTAGGTGGCGCGCATGCGCTCAACCTGCTCGGCTGCGTGCATCGCGAACGCCCGCGCGCGGTCGAGCCAGACACCGTCACCGGTGCGCTCGAGGAGCTTGAGGAAGGCGTAGCCGTTGCCCGCGGTGCCGTGGCAGAGGCCGGGGCCCTTGGCCAGCGGGCCGGCCTGCCAGGTCAGCTCGCCGCCGGCGACGAGTGCGCCGGTGAGCCGCTCGTCGCCCGGCGCGATCGTCGCCAGCGACGCGACGATGCCCGGCGCGCCGTGGCACCACTGGGTGCGCAGGACGTCCGAGCCGATCGCGGGCGGCCACTGCGCGAGGTCGCCTTCGCGCCGGGCGTGGTCGAGGACGACGGCGACGGCGCGCGCCTCGAGCTCGGCGCGCCTGGATTCGTCGAGGAGCTCGCCGCCACGCGCCAGCGCGCGGACGTTGCCGGCGAAGCCGTGCGCCGGGCCGAGATAGCGGACGGCGCTGCCGTACAGGTCCTGGACCCAGACCGGGTCGCGCCACTCGTCCCAGAGCCACTGCGCCGAGTCGCCCCAGGCCTGCGCCCACCGCTCGGCGCCCGTGCGCTCGTGCATCGCGGAGGCCGCGAGCATCGTGCCCGGCGATCCCCACATCAGCTCGCGGCTCGGGTTGTCGGCGTTCTCGCGCACGCAGGCCAGCAACCGCTCCTCCTGCCAATCCGCCGGCGCAAGGCGATGGGCGACGAGCAGGATCCCCGCCTCGCCCATCCACAGCGACGGCACCGCGACGCCGCCCGTGTTCTCCGGGAAGTCCGGGCTGGCCACGTAGCGCTCGTGCAACCCGGCCGCGATCGGCGCCCAGTCGCGCCGAAGCTCCGCGGCGCCGGCGCGCTCGAGGTCGTCCAGCGCCCAGATGACGCCGCCGGCCCCCAGGTAGAGCGAGGCGACGGCGGGCAACGGCCCCTGGTCCTCGTCGAGCGGATGGGCCGGCCACAGCGCGTCGGCGTCGAACGCTTCCTCGGCGTCGGCCGCGATCGCGGCGATCGCCGCCCGCGCGCGCCCCTCGCTCCACGGGGTGGCGGTCAGGCGTTCGTGGGCAGCCGGGTCGAAGAGCACCCGCGCGTTGTAGCGCTTCGGCCGTCAGGCGCGGATGTCGAGCAGCTGGCGCTGCATCTCCGCGACCGTGCGCGCCACCGTCGCGTTGGCCGTGTAGGCGCCGGGAGCGACGATCGTCGCCTCGACGAAGTCCGAGACGAGCTGCGGCGAGTCGACGGCGTCCGGCGTCGTCGTGTCGTCGGCCACGTCCTGCGCGGCAACGTCCATGCGCCGTGAGGCATCGGACATGCCGCGGGCCGCGGAGGACAGGGCGGGTCCCGGAACGATGTGCATCACGGCCGTCATCGGCCGGGCTCCTGCGCATCGTGCGCTGCCGGCCCCGCGCTGGACGAGTGGTCGAGCTCCTCGCGCAGCGCCTCGAAGTACGACCCGCACGCGCGGCAGCGCCACTGCGCGGTGATCATCTGCCCGCCCCACTGCGCGACGCGCTCGACGTCGCGCGCGTCGCAGAACGGGCAGGCGGGCGCGGCGGTCACGGCTCGTAGCGGCGCAGCTCGGGGTCCCAGCGCGACCAGTCGGCTGGCTCGTCAAGCGCGATCGCGACGCCCTCGGCCGCGAGCAGGTCGACCAGCCATGCGCGCACGCGCTCGCGCTGCTGCGCCGCGCCGTGGCGCAGTGCGCCCTGCTCGACGGCCGCCAGCACGTCGGGGTCGTCGGCCGGCCCCGGCCAGCGCCCGGCGTGCTCCCAGGTCTCGCGCAGGCGCTCGACGAGCGCGTCGCGCTCGGCCGAGCGGCACAGGCGCCGCGCCCACGCCTCGGCGTGCACGCGGTGCGCGCCCTCCTCCTGCAGGATCTTGCGCGCGCGCTGGGCCATCGGGACGACGGTGCTGTCGACGCACGCCGACACGAAGGTGGCCATGACGCCGTCGACGAGCAGGTTGGCGGCGATGAACGCCGTCCAGTCGGGCAGCTCGTCGTCGAGCAGCGCCAGGCGCCGCGGCCCGCCGTCGACGCCGTGCTCCTCGGCCTGCGCGCCCAGCGCCTTGAGCACCGGGTAGGTCGAGCGCGCGTGGCCGAGCTCGTCCTGGGCCATCGCCGCGGCGGCCACCGCTGACTCGAGCGTCGGCGCGCTGACCGCCCACTCGGCGTAGCGCCGCCCGAGCGCGGCCTTGTTGTCGGCCAGCGAGGCCACGAGCGGCGCGATGCTCACGCGCGGATCGCCTCCCTGATCGCATCGCGCGGCACGATGATCATGTGCACCCACGGCTGCTCGTCGTAGATCGCGCGGGCGCAGACGAGCGCGAGGTCCTCGTCCTCCTCGGTGACCGTGCCGACGTGGTGCAGCGGCTCCTCGTAGGCCTGGCGCGCGAAGACCTCCCAGACGTGATCGCTCACGCCACGATCCCCAGCGAGCGCATCGTGGCGCGCGCGTCCTCGCGGATGCGGCTGCGCGTCCACACCGGATCCCACACGACCTCGATGCGGACCTCGTCGACGTCGGGCTCGGCGAGCAGGCGCGCGCGGATGTCGTCCTCGATGAAGTCCATCGCCGGGCAGCCCATCGAGGTGAAGGTCAGCTCCAGGTCGACCGCCCGGTCGCGCGCGCGGTAGGCCAGCGAGACGATCAATCCCATGCCGACGACGGAGATCGGGATCTCGGGATCCTCGACCTCCTGCAGCGCGCGCCACAACCGCGCTTCGACCGGCGCACTCATGCCAAGGCCATCCTCGACCGGTACCCCCGCTGCAGGCGATCGACGTAGTCGACGTTCATCGGCCCGCGCCCCTTCCAGCGCTCCATGACCTCGTCCCAGGAGATCGCGCCCTCGTCGAGCAGCCAGCGCTTGGCGTCGGCGTCGAAGCGCGCCGGGAACGGGCAGTCGATGACGTAGCGGTCGCCCTCCCGGTGCGCGGGCACGTCGATCCCGACCTCCTCCAGGAACGGGACGACCTCGGCCATCCACGCCTGGCGCAGCTCGTCGTTGCTCATTCCCTTGAAGCCGTACTCGAGCTGGATGCCGTGGCGCTTGCGCTCGTCGGGCAGGCCGAACCACTCCAGCGTGAGGATGAACATCCAGTCCGAGGCCGCCTGGATGCGGGCCTTCTCGACGGGATCGGCGCAGAGCTTCTTGACCCATGTGCGCCCGTGGCGCAGGTGGAAGGTCTCCTCCTTGTCGACCTTGGCCAGCGCGCGCTTCCACGGGCCGAACGTGCTCGACCGATGGACGTCGGAGAGCAGCACGAACCCGGCCTGGTCGTAGAGCGCGTTGGCCATCACGAGCTCGTGCCAGGAGTCCAGCGGCACGTCGAAGGCGTAGGGGTACTTGAAGGCCGCGGGCTCGCGCTCGTAGATCAGCGCGCCCATCTCGACGCCGAGGTCGCCGAGCAGGCGGTAGCCGATGTGGGCGTGCGCCAGCTCGTCCTGGATGATCGAGACGGCCGATCCGAAGTTGTTGAGCGCGGGCGCGTGACCCGCCGCGCGCAGGTAGGCCGGGGCGCTGATCAGCTCGGTGTCGGCCGACACGGTGAGGATGCGCCGGATCCCCTTCAGGTACTCCGGCGACATGTGCTGAAGGCCCTCGACGAGCTTGCCGGCCGCCAGGTGCTCGCGCACCTGATCCTCGGTGCGCGGCGCGAGCTCCTCGGCGCTGAGCGTCATCGGTCACTCTCTGACATGTGACACTTGACCAACGACCGACAACGTATAGTCTTGCCCGCATGGCGTCAAGCGGGGCGCTGCTCATGGAGCTCGACGGTGTCTGCCCCACCATCGGCGAGGACGTCTGGCTCGCGCCCAACGCCGTGCTCGTCGGCGACGTGCGGGTCGGTGACCGCGCGAGCATCTGGTTCGGCGCGGTCTTGCGGGGCGACAGCTCGACCATTCACATCGGCGCAGGCACGTCGGTCCAGGACAACGTTGTCATCCACTGCGCGAAGGGCCTCGACACCGTCATCGGTGACAACGTCATCATCGGCCACGGCGCGATGCTCGAGGGCTGCGTGATCGAGGACGGCGCCGTCGTCGGGATGGGCGCGATCGTGCTGCAGCGCGCGCGCCTGGGTGCGGGCTCGATGCTCGCCGCCGGCGCGGTGCTGTCCGAACGCCGCGAGATCGGCCCCGGCATGCTCGCGGCCGGCGTCCCCGCCGTCGAGAAGAAGCCGCTGTCCGACTCCGCGCAAGGCTGGGTCGCGACCGCCGCCGAGGAGTACCAGCACTACCGCCGGCGCTATCTGGCCACCGGCGTCCTCATCGAAGGGAGCTGACCGTGGAAGCCGCGATGCTCATCGGCGGGGAGTGGCGACAGGCCGCCTCCAGCGAGGAGATCGACGTCGTCAACCCGGCCACCGAGGAGGTGGTCGGCAGCGTCCCCAGCGCGGCCGCCGCCGACGTCGAGCTGGCCGTCGCCACCGCCATGCGCGCCTTCCCCGACTGGGCGGGCACCGACGTCGAGGCGCGCGCGCACGTCCTCGCCAGGGCCGCCGCCCTGATCGAGGAGCACGCGGCGCAGCTCGCGGCGCTGCTGACCTCCGAGCAGGGCAAGCCGATCGCCGAGGCCCGCGGGGAGGTCACCCACCTCGCCCACGGAGTGCGCTACTACGCCGAGGCCGCGACGAAGGTGCGCGGCGCCCACCAGGAGCTGCCGTCGGCGCTCGGCCCCGCCTACGGGATGGTCATCCGCCGCCCGATGGGCGTCTGCGCGGCGATCACGCCCTACAACTTCCCGCTGACCCTGCTGGGCACGAAGGTCGCGCCGGCGCTGGCGAGCGGCAACACGGTCGTGGCCAAGCCGGCCTCGACGACGCCGCTTGCCACGCTCGAGGTCGCGCGCCTGTTCGCCGAGGCCGGCGTCCCCGACGGCGTCCTGAACGTCATCACCGGCCGCGGCGCGGAGATCGGCGACGTGCTCGTCGGCCACCCCGACGTGCGCCGCGTCGCCTTCACCGGCGAGACCGAGACCGGGCGCCACATCGCCTCGATCGCGGCGCCGGCGCTCAAGCGCGTCACGCTCGAGCTCGGCGGCTCGGACCCGGTCATCGTCTGCGACGACGCCGACGTCGACGCAGCGGTCAAGGCGGTGATCATCGGCCGCTACTGGAACGCCGGCCAGGCGTGCCTGGGCTGCAAGCGCGTCTACGTCCACGACGCCGTCTACGACGACTTCGTCGGCGCACTCGTCGACCGCGTCGGGCGCTACGAGCCGGGCGACGGGACCGTCAAGGCCGAGAAGCCGCGCCTGCGCATGGGCCCGATCCACAAGCGCAGCGCGCGCGACGAGCTGGTCGAGCAGATCGAGGACGGCGTCGCGCACGGCGGCGAGGTCCTGATCGGCGGCGGCACCGGTGGCCACGACAAGGGCTGGTTCCTCGAGCCGGCGGTCGTCGCCGAGCCGGGCGAGGGCTCGCGCCTGCTCACCGAGGAGGTCTTCGGCCCGGTGCTGCCGGTCTTCCGCTACCGCGACTTCGACGACGCGATCCGCCGCGCCAACGACACGCGCTACGGCCTGGGCTCGTCGATCTGGACGCACGACGTGCGCCGGATCCACCGCGCCGCGCAGGAGATCGAGTCGGGGATGACGTGGGTCAACCAGATCCACTACGGCTACGACGAGCTGCCGTTCGGCGGGGTCAAGGACTCGGGGTATGGCAAGGAGCACGGCCTCGAGGCGCTCGACAGCTACGTCGAGCTCAAGTCGGTCGTCGTCGGAGGGCTCGGCTGATGGCGGTCACCTACGCGGGCGGCGGCGCGCTCGGCACGATCACGCTCGACAAGCCGCCGGCCAACTCCTACGACGTCGAGTTCATGGTGGCGCTCGGCGAGGCGATCGACGAGGCCGCCGCCGACGCGGCGGCGCGCGTCGTCGTCGTGCGCAGCTCCAGCGAGCGCTTCTTCTGCGTCGGCGCCGACATCAAGCGCTTCCTGGCCAGCGACGTCGCCGCCAACATGGAGATGATCAACACCGCGCACCGCACGCTCAGCCGGATCGCGGCGGCCGACCAGGCGTTCATCGCTTGGATCGCCGGCCACGCGCTCGGCGGCGGCCTGGAGATCGCGCTGGCCTGCGACCTGCGCTACTGCGCCGCCGGCGACCACCGCCTCGGCACGCCCGAGGTCACGCTCGGCCTGCTGCCCGGCAACGGCGGCACGCAGCGGTTGCCGCGCCTGATCGGCCGCGGACCGGCGCTCGAGCTGCTGCTCACCGGCCGCGCGGTCTCGCCCGACGAGGCGCACCGCCTGGGCATCGTCGGCGGCGTCTTCGCCGACGAGGCCGCGTTCACGGCGCACGTCGAGAGGCTCGCCGCCGGCCCGCCGATGGCGATCGCCGCGATCAAGCGCTGCGTGCACGACGGCACCGAGCGCCCGCTCGAGGACGGCCTCGAGCTCGAGCGCCAGCGCATCGAGGCGCTGTTCCGCTCTAGGGACGCGACCGAGGGCCTCACCGCGTTCGTCGAGAAGCGCGCCCCGGAGTTCGTGGGCGCATGACCACAGCGACGGCCCTGGAGCGCGGCGCGTTCGTCGACGCAGCGGTGCAGCCGATCGACGACGACGTCCTGACGATCTCCGACCCCGCGACCGGCGCCCACGTCGGCCGCGTGACGAGCACCTCGGCCGCGACGGTCGACCGCGCGGTGCGCTCGGCCCACGCCGCGTACGGCGATTGGTCGCGGCGCTCGATCACCGACCGCGGGGCGATCCTGCGCGCGGGTGCCGAGGCGTTCCTCGCGCACGTCGACGAGCTCGCTCCCGGGCTCGTGGCCGAGCAGGGCAAGACGCTGCGCGAGGCGACGATCGAGCTGCGCAAGGCGGCCGACACGCTCGAGCACTACGCCGGCCTCGCCAAGCAGGTGCGCGGGATCGCCGTCCACGGTCTGGATCCGGGCGTCGAGGGGCGCGTCCTGCGGCGGCCGCTGGGCGTCGTCGGCGCGATCGTGCCGTGGAACTTCCCGACGACGCTGCTGTGCAACAAGCTCGGCCCCGCGCTGCTGTGCGGCAACACGGTCGTGGCCAAGCCGGCCGACACGACCCCGTTCACGACGCTGCGCCTCGCCGAGATCCTCACCGAGGCCGGACTGCCGGCGGGCGTCCTGAACGTCGTGCCGGGCACCGGCCCGGTCGCCGGCGAGGCGCTCGTCACCCACCCGCTCGTCCGCAAGGTCGCCTTCACCGGCTCGACGCCGACCGGCGAGCGGATCGCGGCGCTCGCCGCGACGGGCGCCAAGCGCCTCACGCTGGAGCTCGGCGGCTCGGACCCGATGATCGTCTGCGACGACGCCGACCTCGCCCGCGCGGCCAGCGCGGCGAGCATGGGGCGCTTCTACAACTGCGGCCAGGCGTGCCTGGCCATCAAGCGCCTCTACGTCTTCGAGGCGGTCGCCGACGAGGTCATCGAAGCGGTCGCCGCGAAGGCGCGCCGCCTGCGCGTCGGCATCGGCATACACGAGGGCGTCCAGATGGGCCCGCTGCACACGGAGCGCCAGCGCGCGCGGCTCGAGGACCAGCTCACGCGCACGCTCGCGCGCGGGGGCGAGGTGATCGCCGGCGGCGGCCGCCCCGCCGACCCCGAGCTCCAGCACGGCTGGTTCCACGAGCCGACGGTGGTGGTCGAGCCGCCGCGCGACTCGCCGATGGCCACCGAGGAGGTCTTCGGCCCCGCGCTGCCGATCTGGCGCGTGCGCGACCTCGACGAGGCGCTCGCGCTGGCCAACGCGTCGCCGTTCGGTCTGGGCTCGTCGGTGTGGACGCGCGACCTCGATCGCGCCGAGCGCGCCGCGGCCGAGCTCGAGTGCGGCTACACGTGGATCAACTCGCCGACCAAGGTCTACGACGAGTTGCCGTTCGGCGGCATCAAGGCCAGCGGCTACGGCAAGGAGCACGGCTCGGAGGCGCTCGACCACTACAGCGACCAGAAGGCGGTGGTCGTCAAGCGCGGGGAGGGGCGATGAGAGAGCGAGGCCGGGCCGTCGCGCGCGGGGTCCCCGCGCGCTGCGACTGCGCAGAGGCACGCGCATTCGGGCGCACGGTGTGCGCCTTTCGTAACACGTTGGCGTGTGCGCATATCGAACGTCGAGTTTGTCGCCGATGGAGCGACAAACTCGACGCTCGTCTGACGCGCGTCCGTCGGGGCCGGCGAGAGCGTTGTGAAACACGCACACGACGCTCCCGCGCCCGCGGCAAGCCGACCGCGCCCGCTCACCCCGGACCCCTTCCCTCATTGCCCGGACCGACGCGCGCGCCGCGGGCGCCGCGCGCCTTCGCAACACACCCCCGCCCATGGAATGCTTGCCTCGCAACATGCCCGAGCGCTACAACGCCGGTCGGCTGGTCGACCGCAACGTCGAGGCGGGTCGCGGCGACAAGGCCGCCTACCTCGCCCCCGACGCGACGCTGACCTACGACGAGCTGCGCCGTCAGGTCAACCGCGCGGGCCACCTGCTGCGCGGGCTCGGCGTGGGCCGCGAGGAGCGCGTGCTCATGGTGCTCGACGACACCACGGTGTTCCCGTCGCTGTTCCTCGGCGCCATGAAGATCGGCGCCGTCCCGGTGCCCGTCAGCCCGCTCGACCGCCTGGACAACTACCGCCACTACGCCGAGGACTCCTACGCGAGCATCGTCGTCACCGACGCGGCGCTGCTACCGCGCCTGCGCGAGGCGCTCGACGGCCTCGACGTGCGCTACCTCGTGCGCGGCGTGGCCGACGCGGACGCCGCCGAGCTCGACGCCGGCCTGGCGGCCCAGAGCGACGAGCTCGAGGCCTGGCCCACGCACCGCGACGACATGGCCTTCTGGCTCTACAGCTCGGGCTCGACCGGCAAGCCCAAGGGCGTCGTGCACCTGCACCACGACATCGAGGTCACGTGCGAGACCTTCGCGCGCCAGGTGCTCGGCATCCGCGAGGACGACATCGTCTTCTCGACGACCAAGCTCTTCCACGCCTACGGCCTGGGCAACAGCCTGTCGTTCACGCTGTGGTTCGGTGCCACCGCGGTGCTCATGACCGGCCCGTCGCGCCCCGAGCCGATCCTCGCCAAGCTGCGCGAGCACCGCCCAACGGTCTTCTGCTCGGTGCCCGCGCTCTACAGCGCGCTCGTGCGCGACGAGAGCGCCGACGGCGCCTTCAACTCCGTGCGCCTGTGCGTCTCGGCCGCCGAGGCTCTGCCGCCGCACACCTTCGACCGCTGGCAGGAGCGCTTCGGCCTGGAGATCGTCGACGGGATCGGCTCGACCGAGATGCTGCACATCTTCTGCTCCAACCGGCCGGGCGCGGTCAAGCGCGGCACGACCGGCGAGGCGGTTCCGGGCTACGAGCTGCGCATCACCGACGAGGAGGGCCACGTGCTCGAGGGGCCGGCGGTCGGCAACCTCGAGGTCCGCGGCGACTCGTGCGCGGCGTTCTACTGGCACCAGCACGAGAAGACGAAGTCGTCCATGCGCGGCGACTGGTTCACCACCGGCGACCGCTACGAGCGCCGCGAGGACGGCGCCTACGTCTTCGTCGGGCGCACCGACGAGATGCTCAAGGTCGGCGGGCTGTGGGTCTCCCCCATCGACATGGAGCACGTCATCGTCGACCACCCGGAGGTCGCGGCCGCCGGCGTGGTCGGCGTGATGCTCGACGACGCCAGCCGGGTCGCCGCCTTCGTCGAGCGCCGCGGCGACGAGACCCCGGACGACGAGCTCGCCGAGGAGCTGCGCGCGATGTGCAAGGAGCGCCTGCGCCGCTACGAGTACCCCCACGTCGTGCACTTCGTCGACGAGCTGCCGCGCACGCCGAGCGGCAAGGTGCAGCGCTTCAAGCTGCGCGAGACCGCGGCGCAGCGAGCCGCGCGTTAGCTGCGCATCGTCTTCAGAGAGCTCCCCACCACGCCAGCGCCGCGGTGACGGTGAGCACGACGGGAGCGGGGTGGCGCAGCAGCGATCGAGGGGATCGCGTGGCACCGCCCAGGCCCACCGCGAGCGCCGCGAAGCCGGTGAACGCACCGGCGGCGACCATGCCGATCCCCCGGGCCGCGTCGCCGTGCAGCACCGCGCCTGACACCAGGAGCGCGGATCCGGCGGTGAGAAAGGCGACGGTCGTCATGTGCCACGTCACGTGGATCATGCTCTTGGTCGCCCGCGGGCCGCCGAAGGGCGTGGGCGGCAGCATGCCCGGCGACAGCCTTCTCACGACGAGGAGCTCGCCTGCAACTCCGTGGATCGCAGCGCCGAGGACGGCGAGGGATCCGGCGACGATCAGCGGGACGTTCACGCTCGGACTCCATCCATACAGTACTGTATGGATGCAAGCTAGCCACCACCTGCGGCGCTGTCAACTCCGTGCGCCGCGATACGGAGAGGCGATGTCCGCGCTCACACGCACCCCACGCAGCAGCTGGATCGAAGAGGGGCTGCGGGCGCTTGCCGCCGGCGGCCCGGACGCCGTCCGGATCGAGCCGCTGGCGCGGGCGCTCGGCGTCACCAGGGGCGGCTTCTACTGGCACTTCGACGGCCGGCGCGCGCTGCTGGAGGAGCTGCTCGACACGTGGGAGCGCGTCAGCGTCGACGACGTGATCGAGCGCGTCGAGAGCGAGGGCGGGGACACCAGGGCCAAGCTGCGGCGACTGTCCGCGCTCGCCGCCTCCAGCGACGCGCCGCTGAGGATCGACCTCGCCGTCCGCGACTGGGCCCGGCGCGACCAAGCGGTCGCCGACCGCCTCCGACGCGTCGACAACCGGCGCATGGATTACCTGCGCTCGCTGTTCGGCGCGCTGTGCCCCGACGAGGACGAGGTCGAGGCGCGTTGCATGGTCTTCTACTCGCTCTGGATCGGCAGCCATTTCATCGCCGCCGATCACGGCGCCCGCAGCCGCGCGGACGTGCTCAAGCTCGTCCTGAGGCGGCTCGAGGCCTACTAGGCCAGCGCCGCCGCGAAGCGCGCGATCGCGGCGACCACCGCGTCGGGCTCGTCGAGGTGCGGGCTGTGGCCGCCGGGCACGACGAGCCGCTGCGCCTCCCCGCGCACGCGCGCCTCGATGCGGTCGAGCTGGTCGAGCGTGCCGTAGGGGTCGTCGGCGCCCTGGATCAGCAGCATCGGCGCGTCGACCGCCTCGGCGTCGGCCTCGAGGCTCCAGTCGCGGAAGGCCGGGTCGAGCCACACGTCGCACCAGCCGTGGAACGCGGCGTCGGGGTGGTCGTGGTGGCGGGCCATGCGCTCGCGCAGCGCGCCGTCCTCGAACTCGCTGCGCGTCCCGCGGATCGCCGCGACCGTGACGTCCTCGACCACGACGTGCGGCGCGAGCAGCACGAGCCCGGCGACCCGGTGTGCGCTCGCGTAGATGAGCGCGATCGACGCGCCATCGCTGTGGCCGACGAGCAGCGGCTCGGGCGCGCCGAGCTCGGCCAGCAGCTCCGGCAGCACCGCGAGCGCCTCCTCGTGGAAGAAGGCCGGCGTGCGCGGCGCCCGCGGCGGGTCCGAGCGGCCGTGCCCGGAGCGCGAGAAGGCGATTACACGGCGGCCGGTCGCCTCGCGCAGCCCCTGCGGGAAGCCGCGCCACAGGCCGACCGAGCCAAGCCCCTCGTGCAGGAGCATGAGCGCACGGCGCGCGCCATCGCCGGGGAGGTCGGCGACCTCGATCGCGAGCCCGTCGACCGTGACCATGGCGGCCCAGGGTAATCGTCCGACCGATGCGACTCCTAACGTGCAGGCGCTCAGTCGTCGACCGAAGGAGGGGTCCACTGTGAACAAGAACGAGCTGGTCGAGCAGATCGCCCAGCGGTCTGGCCTCAGCAAGAGCCAGGCGGGAGAGGCGCTCAGCGCCACGATCGCCGCGATCGAGGACGGCCTCGCCGCCGGCCAGGACATCGCCATCACGGGGTTCGGCAAGTTCTCCGTCGCCCACCGCGACGCCCGCCAGGGCGTCAACCCCGCAACCGGAGAGCGGATGTACATCGCCGCCACCAAGGCGCCACGCTTCTCGGCGGGCGCGCAGCTCAAGGGGGCCGTGAAGCACTAGCGGCTCGCAGCGACCTCTGAGGGCCGCGGCAGGGCGCCTGCCGCGGCCCGCTTCGCTTGCGCCGCACGCCGGCTTCGTGCCTCGTGTGCGCTGGCCGACTGCCTGTGCGACATGCGAACATCACGCCCGTGATCGGGGACGTGTTGTGGACCCCGCCCGCCGACGTCCGCGAGACGACCGAGATCGGGCGGTTTCTGAACTGGCTGCGCGACGAGCGCGGGCGCGACCTGGCCGGCTACGACGAGCTGTGGCGCTGGTCGGTGAGCGACCTCGAGGGCTTCTGGGGCGCGATCTGGGACTTCTTCGGCCTGCGCGCGCACACGCCCCACGAGCGCGTGCTCGGCGCGCGCGAGATGCCCGGCGCGGAGTGGTTCCCGGGCGCGCGCCTGAACTACGCCGAGCATCTGCTCGGCATCGACGAGGACACCGACAGCGTGGCGGTGGTGGCGCGCTCGCAGACGCGCGCGCCGACCGAGCTGACCTTCGGCGAGCTGCGCGCGCAGGTCGCGCGCGCCCGCGCTGGCCTGCAGCGCCTCGGGGTCGGCCCCGGCGACCGCGTCGTCGCCTACCTGCCGAACATCCCCGAGACGCTCGTCGCGTTCATCGCCACCGCGAGCCTGGGCGCCATCTGGTCGACCTGCGCGCCGGAGTTCGGCGCGCGCAGCGTGCTCGGCCGCTTCGGCCAGATCGAGCCGAAGGTGCTGCTCACGGTGGCCGGCTACACGTACCGCGACAAGCCGGTCGACCGCCGCGACAACGTCGCCGAGATCCGCGCCGGGCTGCCGACGCTCGAGCACGTCGTCCACGTCCCCTATGGCGACCTCGACGTCCCCGGAGCGATCGGCTGGGGCGACCTGCTCGCGCAGGACGGCCCGCTGGCCTTCGAGCCCGTCGCGTTCGACCACCCGATCTACGTGCTGTTCTCGTCGGGCACGACGGGCCTGCCCAAGGCGATCGTCCACGGCCACGGCGGCCAGCTCGTCGAGCACGTCAAGGCCCAGCGCCTGGGCTGGGACGTCAAGCCCGGCGGGCGCCTGCTGTGGTTCTCGACGACCGCATGGATGATGTGGAACGCGCTCGTCTCGGCGCTGCTGGCGCGCGCGTCGATCGTGATGATCGACGGCGACCCCGCGTGGCCGGACCTCGCCTTCCAGTGGCGGCTGGCGCACGAGACGCGGCCGAGCTTCATGGGCGTCAGCCCGACGTTCCTCATGACCTGCCGCAAGGCGGGCCTGGAGCCGGGCCGCGACTTCGACCTGTCGAGCATCCGCGCGCTCGGCTTCGCCGGCTCGCCGCTGCCGACCGAGGGCTACCACTACGTCTACGAGCAGGTGGGCCCCGACGTCTGCCTCATCAACGGCAGCGGCGGCACCGACGTCTGCGGCGCGTTCGTGTCGGGCAGCCTGGCGCAGCCGGTCTACGACGGCGAGATCTCCGGCTGCTGCCTGGGCGTCGACGTCAAGGCGTTCGACGAGCAGGGCAACGAGGTCGTCGGCGAGCTCGGCGAGATGGTGGTCACCAACCCGATGCCGTCGATGCCGGTGCGCCTCTGGAACGACCGCGAGGGCGAGCGCTACCGCGCCTCGTACTTCGACCTCTACCCCGGCGTCTGGCGCCAGGGCGACTGGATCATGTTCACCGAGCGCGGCAGCTGCGTCATCACGGGGCGCTCGGACGCCACGCTGAACCGCGGCGGCGTGCGGCTGGGCACGAGCGAGCTCTACGCGGTCGTCGAGGACGTCGAGGAGGTCGTCGACAGCCTCGTCATCCACCTCGAGGACCCCGAGGGCGGCGCCGGCGAGCTCATCCTGTTCGTCGTGCTCGCCGACGGCGGCGAGCTGCCGGAAGACCTGCGCGCCCGGATCGCGGCGGCGCTGCGCGACGAGCTGTCGCCGCGCCACGTCCCCGATGCGATCGTCGGCGTGCCCGCCGTGCCGCGAACCTTGACCGGCAAGAAGCTCGAGGCGCCCGTCAAGCGCATCCTGCGCGGCGCGCGCCCCGACGAGGTCGCCAGCCGCGACTCGCTGGCGGACCCTGCGGCCCTCGACGCCTTCGTCGCCTACGCTGCGACGAGCTCCACGGCCGGCTGAGGCCGCTGGCGCCACGCCTCGAGCGCGACGAGCAGGGCGACCGCCGCCACGACGCTGCCGAAGATCTCGAACGTCGACTCGAGCCCCAGCGGGGTGACGACGAAGCCGGCGACGACCGCGGGGAGCGACAGCGACAGGTAGGCCACGATGTAGAAGGCCGACATCACGGCGCCGCGGTGCTCGGTCGGGATCGCCACCGACAGGGTGCGCAGCGCGCCGAGGAACGCGACGCCGAAGCCGAGGCCGCCGACCACGCCGCCGGTGATCAGCAGCGCGCTCGAGTCGGTCGCCGCGGCGAGGACGATCACCACGAGGCCCGCCGCGAGCGCCACCGACCCGCCGGCCGCGCCGGCCCACGGCGCAGTGCGGCCGAACACGAGCTGGCCGATCGCGCCCGAGCCGGCGAGCACGAAGACCGGGACGCCCGAGACCAGGTGGTTGGTCGTGTGGAAGAGGGTGGCCGAGAGCTGCGGGCCGAGCGACAGGAACAGCCCGCCGATCGACCACGACGACATCACGCCGAGGGCCGCGAGGAAGAAGGGACGGCGCACGACCGACGGGACGCTCGGGCGCTGCGGCGTCAGGCGCGGGCGGGCCCGGCTCTCGACGGGCTCGGGCATCGCCAGCACGCCGGCCAGCGCGATCGCGAACAGCACGAACAGCGCGGCGTACGGGAGCACGCGCGGCGCGGGCAGGAGCTGCACGAGCGTCGCCGAGACGAGCACGCCCAGGCCCATGCCGCCCGCGCTCACGACGCCGTTGGTCAGGCCGACGCCCGCCGGGTCGCGGCGCGGGTGCAGGTCGAGCAGCGCGGCGCTGGCGGCGCCGAGCGCCGCGCCGGTCGCCAGGCCCTGCAGGCCGCGGGCGAAGAACAGCCACACGACCGAGTCGGCCACCATGAAGAGGACGGTGGTCGCGATCAGCGTCGCGAGCGCGACGATCAGCACAGGCCGGCGCCCGACCTCGTCCGAGACGCGGCCGGCGAGGATCAGCGCGGCGAGCACGCCGAACGCGTAGGTGGCGTAGACGAGCGTGAGCACGGCGGGCGAGAAGCCCCACAGCTCGCGGTAGATCCCGTACAGCGGCGACGGGGTGCCCGACGCGAAGAGCGCCAGGCCGATGATGCCTCCGACGAGCGCGTAGGCCAGCCGGGGCGACAGCGTGCGCTGCGCGGCGGGGCGGGTGCGGGTGGTCGTGGCGGGCATGGGAGCGGAGACCCTTCCTTCGATATTTCCAATGTCTTGGAACTTTCAAAGGTTGTACCATAGTCGTCATGGCTGCACCAGCGAATCAACGCGAGAAGCGGGCCGGGCGTGAGGTGAGCCGGGCCGACGTGCGCGCCGCGGTGCCCGCCGGCGGGCGCGAGAAGATCCCCCACCCCGACGTGGCGGCGTTCGACCTCGCCACGATCATGCGCACGCTCGGCGATCGGCTGCGGCTCGAGATCGTCCGCGTGCTGGCCGACGGTCGCGAGCTCCCGTGCGGCGAGCTCTCCGACCTCCTGGGGCTGCCCGACTCGACCAGCTCCTATCACCTGCGCCTGCTGCGCGAGGCCGGCGTGACGCGCACGCGCGCGGTCGGCACGCAGCGGCTGATCTCGCTGCGCCGCGCCGACCTCGAAGCCCGCTTCCCGGGCCTCGTCGACGTCCTTACGCGCTGACGGCGGCGCCGGCTTCGCGGCGCGCCACCTCGGCGCGCACGAGCGGCGCGACCTCGGTGCCGAAGAGCTCCATCGAGCGCAGCACGTCGCGGTGCTCGACCGCGCCGACGCTCATCTGCCCGACGTAGCGGTCGTTGCCGAACAGCTCGTGCTCGAACAGGACCTTCTCGGCGACCTGCTCGGGCGTGCCGACGGCCAGCGCCCCGCGCGGCGAGCGCAGCGCCTCGTACTCGGCCTGCCCCGAGGGCGGCCAGCCGCGCTCGCGGCCGATGCGGTTCATCATCGCCAGGTAGGGCGCGGCGAACGCCGCGTCAGCCTCCGCGACCGTGGGGCCGACGAACGCGTGGGTGTTGATGGCGAGCTTGATCTGCTCGGGGTCCTGACCGGCCGCGCTCGCCGCCTCGCGATACAGGTCGACGAGCGGGACGAAGCGCTCGGGCTGGCCGCCGATGATCGCGATCGTCAGCGGCAGGCCCCACGAGCCCGCCCGCACGACCGACTGCGGCGAGCCGCCGACCGCCACCCACACCGGCAGCGGGTCCTGCACCGGGCGCGGCCAGATGCCCACGTCGTTCAGCGGCGCGCGATGGCGGCCCGACCACGTGACGTGCGTCTGCTCGCGGATCGCAAGCAGCAGGTCGAGCTTCTCGGCGAAGAGGTCGTCGTAGTCGTCGAGGTCGTAGCCGAACAGCGGGAAGGACTCGATGAACGATCCGCGGCCGGCCATGATCTCGGCGCGCCCGCCCGAGAGCAGGTCGATCTCGGCGAACTGCTGGAAGACGCGGACGGGGTCGTCGGAGCTCAGGACGGTCACGGCGCTCGACAGGCGGATGCGCTGCGTCGTCACCGCGGCGGCCGCCAGCGCGACCGCCGGCGATGAGATCAGGAAGTCCTGGCGGTGGTGCTCGCCGATTGCGAACACGTCGAGGCCCAGCTCGTCGGCGAGCTGCACCTCCTCCATGAGGTTGCGCATGCGCTGCTCGGGGCTGATGCCCGAGCCGAGGTCGGCGAAGGTGGCGATTCCGAGTTCCATTGCGCACAGAGTAGCAGATAGTTGCGTGCACAACTACCTTCGCCATCAGACATACTCCGCGCGTGATCGACGTCGACGCGCTCGTGGCCATCGACGTGCACACCCACGTGCACGTCTCGACCCGGGGACACAGGTTCCCCGAGGACTCGCCAGAGGCGGCCGTGGGCAAGGTCTTCGGCTCTGACGCGCTCATGTCGGTGCCGCAGCTCGCGGCCTACTACCGCGAGCGCAGCATGGCGTGCGTCGCCTTCATGGTCGATTCGGTGCGCTGGGGCGCGCCGGTGAGCAACGAGGAGATCCTCGAGCTCGCGCAGGACGAGCGCGACACGCTGATCCCCTTCGCGAGCATCGACCCCAACCGCGGCGCCGAGGCCGCCGCGACCGCGAGGCGGCTCATCGCCGACTTCGACGTGCGCGGCTTCAAGTTCCACCCCAGCCTGCAGCACTTCTTCCCCGACGACCGCCTGGCCTACCCGCTCTACGAGGCGATCGCCGAGGCCGGGCTGCCGGCCGTGTTCCACACCGGCCAGACCGCAGTCGGCTCGGGCCAGCGCGGCGGCGGCGGGATCCTCCTGAAGTACTCCAACCCGATCCACCTCGACGAGGTCGCCGCCGACTTCCCCGACATGCCGATCATCATGGCCCACCCGTCGGTGCCGTGGCAGGACGAGGCACTGTCGATCGCCGTCCACAAGCCGCAGGTCTACATCGACCTCTCCGGCTGGTCGCCGAAGTACTTCCCACCCCAGCTCGTGCGCTACGCCAACACGCTGCTGAAGGACAAGGTGCTCTTCGGCACCGACTACCCGGCGCTGACGCCCGAGCGCTGGCTGGCCGACTTCGACACGCTCGACATCAAGCCCGAGGTGCGCCCGAAGATCCTCAAGGAGAACGCGGCGCGGCTGCTCGGGCTCGATCGAGCGTGACGTAGAACGCGCGCTCGCGCGACCATCGGCCCCGTCCTCCTCGAAGGTTCAGATCGGCAGTTGCTTTGCAACCGAAGGCCTAACGTGGCCCGGCACGGGCCATTACCGTGCTCCCACCCCCCTTCGGTGGCCGGCGTGCTTCTCTCCAAACGCAGCGCACGCCGGCCGCCGGTGCTCGGTGTCGTCACCGGCGGGTCCAGAGCTAAGGCTAGGCTGTCGCTTAGGTGGAGTCGACAACGCGCGCGTCCAGCCTCGCCGACGGTGCCTCGGGCGACCGGCTCGAGCGGCTCAACGCGCTCCTGGAACGCGTCACCGCGTCCAACGCCTTCCAGCGCGAGCGCGTGGGCGTCACACGGCTGGCCGACCTCGACCAGCTCGCCACGCTGCCGCTCACGCACAAGGACGACCTGCTCGCCGACCAGGCCGCGCACCCGCCGTTCGGGACCAACCTCACCCACGAGCTCGAGCGCTACACGCATCTGCACCAGACGAGCGGCACGACGGGCGCGACGCTGCGCGTGCTCGAGACGCCCGAGGACTGGGAATGGTGGACGCGCGGGCTCGCGCGCGTCCTGCGCGCGACCGGCATCGGGGCAGGCGATCGCGTGGTCCTCGCCTACTCGTTCGGCCCCTACGTCCCGTTCTGGGCGACCTACGCGGGCGTCAGCGCGGTCGGCGCCATGGTCATCCCGCTGGGCGGCATGGACTCGGTGCAGCGGCTGCAGACCGTTCGCGACTACGAAGCGACCGCGATCGCGTGCACGCCGAGCTACGCGCTGCACCTCGCGCAGGTCGCGCACCGTCAGGCGCTGACCGACGCGTTCCAGTCCGTGCAGCGCATCGTGTGCACCGGCGAGCCCGGCGGATCGCTGCCGGCCGTTCGCGACCGCATCGAGAGCGATTGGAGCGCGCGCTGCTTCGACCACGCCGGGCTGACCGAGGTCGGCCCGTTCGCCTACCCGTGCGCGGCCGCCGGCGGCCTGCACCTCGCCGAGGACGAGTTCATCTGCGAGCTGCTCGATCCCCACAGCGGCGAGCCGGTGGCGCCCGGCGCCGAGGGCGAGCTCGTGGTGACCGCGCTGGGCCGCGTCGGCTTCCCCGTCCTGCGCTACGCGACCGGCGACGTCGTCGACCACCACACGGAGCCGTGCCCCGCCGGCCACCCCGGCCGCTGGCTGCCGCGCGGCATCCTCGGCCGCACCGACGACATGGTCGTCATCCGCGGCATGAACGTCTTCCCGTCGGCGATCGAGCAGATCCTGCGCGAGTCCCAGGGCGTCGGCGAGTTCCGCATCACCTTCTACACCGACCCGCGCGCGATGGACGAGATCAAGATCGAGGTCGAGCTGTCCCAGCCGCTCGAGGCGCGGGCGATCCAGGCGCGGATGCGCCAGCGCCTGGGCCTGCGCGTGCGGCTCGTGCCGGTCAGGCCCGGGATCCTGCCCGAGCAGCTCGGCAAGGCGCGACGCGTCGAGGACCTGCGGCCGCGCGCGGCCGCCGCGGGGCACCGGTCGCGATGACGGCGCGCCAGCCGCAGCGCCCCCAGTCGCGGGGCGCGAGCGACAAGGTCGCCGCCGAGATCCGCGCCCACGTCAGCAGGGAGCGCCTGCGGCCCGGCGACCGCCTCGGCCGCGAGGAGGACCTCGCGCGCCAGTTCGGGGTCAGCCGCCCGACCCTGCGCGAGGCGCTGCGCCTGCTGGCCAGCTCGCACCTCATCCGCGCGTCGAAGGGCCGCGGCGGGGGCATCTTCGTCGCCGCGACGCCGGAGGAGGGCATCGCGCGCAGCGTCAGCGAGTCGGTCGCCGACATGCTCTCGGCGCGCGTCATCGACATCGACGAGCTGCTCGAGAGCCGGCTGCTGCTCGAGGTGCCGCTGGCCGGGCTTGCCGCGCTGCGGGCCGACGACGACGACCTCGCCGCGCTGCGCGCGCTCCTCGAGCAGACCCCCGAGGACTGGGCGGAGGTCGGCGACAACGACGACGAGCTGCACGCGGTGATCGCGCGCATCGCGGGCAACCGGCTCGTGGCGGCGTTCGTGCAATGGGTCGCCGAGGTCCTGCAGCCGACGATCAGGGACCTGATCGAGCCGGTGGTCGTCCAGGACGTCGCCCGCCAGCAGCACGAGGACATCGTCCGCGCGATCGAGCGCGGCGACCCCGACGCCGCCGAGCGCGCCATGCGCGAGCACATCGTCTACGTGCAGGACCTCGTGAGCATGGTGCGCCGCATCGAGGACCGGTAAATGTCAGATCTATTTGTTCGGGTCCCTGATACTCGGGCCTGACGGGGGTAGAACAAGTCAAATCTTGGTTTGACACGGCGCAGCCGAGCCCACTACGGTCGGTCGATGGGGACGGACGCCGGCGACCGCGACTTCGTGCGCTCGATCGAGCGCGGGCTGGCGGTGATCCGCGCGCTCGGCCACCCCGGCCCGGGGATGACGCTCGCCGAGGCCGCGCGCGATCTGCACGCCACGCGCGCGAGCGCCCGCCGCACGCTGATGACGCTCGAGCGCCTCGGCTACCTTCGCCTCGACGACCGCCACTACACGCTGACGCCTAAGGTCCTCTCGCTCGGCCACGGCTACCGGTCGGGCCTCGCGCTGCCCGACATCGCGCGGCCGCACCTGCAGCAGCTCATGCACGACACCGACGAGTTCTGCTCGGTCTCGGTCCTCGACGGCGACGAGACGCTGTGCGTCGCGCGCGTCGCGCCGGCGCGGATCATGAACGTCGCCATGCCGGTCGGCACCCGCCTGCCGGCGTACGCGACGTGCGTGGGGCGCGTGCTGCTGGCCGACCTCAGCGACGCCGACCTCGACGGCTACCTCGGCCGCGTGGAGCTGCAGGCGCTCACGCCCGCGACGCTCGTCGATGCGCCGCAGCTGCGCCGCGAGCTCGAACGGGTCCGCCGCCAGCACTTCGCGCTCGTCGACCAGGAGCTCGAGCGCGGCCTTCGCTCGGTGGCCGCGCCGATCCGCGACGCCGCCGGGCGCGTGATCGCCGCGGCCAACGTCGGCGCCCACGCCGGGCGCATCACGGTCGCCACGCTGCGCCGCGCGCTGCTGCCCTCGCTGCGGGCCACGGCGGAGTCGATCGAGCGCGACTTCGCGGTCGCCCGGCCCTAGCGCGGCCTACCGCCCCGGCGCGCGGCCCCGCCCCAGCGAACCGACTTCCACCCACGCGCCCCACTCCGGATCGGGCAGGAGCGGCGCCCAGGCCCGCAGCTCGCCGGGCGCCGACAGCTCCGGTGTCTGGGCGTACCCGAGCTGGTGCAGGTACGCCCGCACCTCCTCCAGCAGCTCCTCGCGCGTGTACGCGAGCCTGTCGATCCGCTCGATGTTCTCCGCGATGAAGCGACAGCCCCAGTAGGTGAAGATCCCGTTGACCTGACCGTCGATGAGGTCCTCGGTCGACTCCTGGCCTTCCTGCGACGCGCCCCATGCGACGTTGCGCAGCTGGGTGAACGAGTCCGAGTACCCGAGGCGCCGGCGCTTGAGGCTCTCCTCTTCGCCCTCGATGCGCGCAGCGATGTCGAAGGGCGGCGGGAGGTGGCGCACATCGGGGCGCAGAGCCGCCTCACGGGGCTGCGACCGGATGCCTCGCGGGCCCGCACCCCAGAAGCAGCAGTCGAAGAACGCCTCCAGCAGCACCTCGGGCGGAAGGGTCGCGAACCGCTCCTCGATGTCGTCGTCGCTGATGTACGTGCGGCGATCCCAGTCCATGTCGTACGGGCAGATGACCTCGTCGAGCGAGTCGGCCAGCTCGTCGCCGTCGCGATCGCGGATCTGCGATCCGTGGCCCGAGAAGTAGAAGACCAGGACCTCACCGGGCTGCGACCGCCCGATCATGTCCTCCAGACGATGCAGGATGTTCTGCTTCGTCGCGCGCTCGTTGACGACGACCCGGAGGTCCTCGTTGGGGACGTCGAAGTACTGCTTGAGCAGCATCCGGACGAGCGCCACGTCGTTGACGCAGCCGCGGAGAGTCGGGACGTCGGGGCGCTCGTATCGGTCGACGCCGACCAGTACCGCACGGATCCTCGCGGTGGGCTCGGGAGCGCTCAAGGCCGGTCAAATCTCTCACGTAGCCGCCCGCCGGTCAAAAGCGCTGCAGAGCTTTCGCACAGGTTGACATCACGCTCCAACGCGGCTATTGGTCGGAAATGCGCTGCGAACGGTGCGGCCGCGAGAACCCGGACGACTTCCGGTTCTGCGGGGCATGCGGCGCGCCCGCTCCCACGGCCGGCGCCGCCGGCTTCGATCAGGAGCGCAAGGTGGTCTCGGCCGTCTTCTGCGACCTCGTCGGCTTCACGTCGCGGGCGGAGGACATGGACCCGGAGGAAGTCCACGGCCTGCTGCGTACGTACTACGCGAGCGTACGCAGCGAGTTCGAGCGCTGGGGCGGCACGGTCGCCAAGTTCATCGGCGATGCGGTGTTCGTCCTCTATGGAGCGCCGCGCGCCCACGAGAACGATCCCGAGCGGGCGGTCCGCGCCGCGCTCGCGGCACTGGACGCCGTTGCGGACCTCAACGCTCGCCACCCCGAGCTCGACCTCCACGTGCACATCGGCATCACGACGGGCGAGGCGCTGATCACCATGGGGCCCGGGTCCGACGAAAGCGGCGGGCTCGCCTGGGGCGACATCCTCAACACGGCGTCACGACTGGAGGCGGCAGCTCCCGCGGACACCATCCTCGTCGACGACGCCACCCACCAGGCGACGCGGCATGTCATCGAGTACGACGCGGCCGAGCCGGTCCATGCCAAGGGCAAGGCGGAGCCGGTGCTCGCCTGGCGCCCGCTGGCCCCGCGCGCGCGGCCCGGGCTGGCGCGCAGCGAGGCGGCGGAGCACCCCCTCGTCGACCGCAACGCCGAGATCGCCCTGCTGCAGGGCATCTTCGACGGTGTCCGCACGAGCCGCATGCCACAGCTCGTGACCATCGTCGGCGACCCGGGGATCGGCAAGAGCCGCGTCGTCCTCGAGCTCTTCAGGCGCCTGGACGAGCACGTGGACCTCACCAACTTCCGCCTCGGTCGCTCGCCGCCGCACCCCGCGGGTGTGTCGTTCTGGGCGCTCGGCGAGGTGGTCAAGGCACAGGCCGGCATGCTCGCCACCGACGGCGCCGCCGCAGCGGCGACCAAGCTCCACGCGGCGGTGCGGGATCTCGTTCCCGGGACCGCCGAGGCGGCGCGGATCGAGAACCACCTGCGATCGCTGGTCGGCCTCGGCGACACCTCGCATTCGCGCGGCGACCAGCGCGGCGCCGCGTTCGCCGCGTGGCGGCACTTCCTCGAGGCACTCGCGCGGCGTCGCCCGCTCGTCCTCGTCTTCGAGGACATCCACTGGGCCGACGACGGCCTGCTGGACTTCATCGAGCACCTTGCCGGGTGGTCGCGCGACGTCCCGATGCTGATCGTCGCGACCGCGCGACCCGAGTTGCGCGATCGGCGCCCCGGCTGGGGGAAGGACGAGCTCGCGACCGAGATCGCGCTCCAACCGCTGTCCGAAAAGGAGAGCCGTCAGCTCGTGCGGTCGCTGGTCGGCAAGAGCGCGCTCAGCCCGGGCGTCACCAACGCGATCGTCGGCCGCGCGGCGGGCAACCCCCTCTACTCCGTCGAGTTCATCCGGATGCTGTCCGATCGTGGCTTGCTGGCATCAGCGGAGACCCACGCGGCGCCGGTCGGGCTCGAGGCGCTGCCGGTCCCGCAGTCGGTGCGAAGCATCATCGCGTCGCGGCTGGACTCGCTCCCCACCGAGCAGAAAGCGCTGCTGCATGCCGGCGCGGTCATCGGCCGTGTCGTCTGGCCGGGAGCGCTGTGCGCGGTGACCGGAGAGCCGCGGCGCGTCGTCATGCGGCGGTTGCGAACGCTCGAGGACCGCGAGTTCTTCGGCCGGGCGCGCCAGTCCTCGATGGGGAGCGAGCCCGAGTACCGCTTCCAGCATGTCCTCATCCGCGACGTTGCCTACAGCCAGATCCCGCGCCGCCGGCGCGGGGACATGCACCTGCGCACCGCGGAATGGCTCGAGACGCTCGGCCGCGAGCGGGCGGCCGATCGCGCCGAGATGCTGGCTCATCACTACCTGTGCGCCCATGAGCTCGACCGCGCCGCCGGCGGCGACCCTCGCGGCCTCGCCGATCGCACGCGCCGGGCTCTGCGCGACGCCGGCGACCGCGCGCTGAGCCTGCACGCGTTCCCGGCCGCCGCGCGCCTGTTCCGTGGCGCGCTCCGCCTGTGGCCGGCCGACGATCTCGATCGGCCCCAGCTGCTCTTCCGGCTGGGCCAATCGATCTACTACGCCGAGACGGCGGGAGGCGAGGTGCTCGAGCAGGCGCGCGACGCGCTGCTCGCTGCCGGCGATCGCGGGTCGGCCGCGGAAGCCGAAGCGTTCCTCGCCCATATCGCCTATCACCGGGGCCGCCGCCGCGAAGCCTCCGACCATCTCGATCGCGCCGGCCTCCTCGTCGACGGGCTCGGCGCCACGCAGTCGCGGGCGGAGGTGCTCGTCGACATCGCGACGTACCTGTCGATGGCCAGGGAGCACGAGCGCACGATCGCGGTGGCGACCGAGGCACTCGACATCGCACGATCGCTCGGGCTGCGGGAGGTCGAGGCCACGGCGCTCTACACGATCGGGATCTCGCGTGGGCTCTCGGGCGACCTCGGCGGTCGCGACGATCTGCAGCGCAGCATCGTGATCGCCGAGGAGATCGGGTCTCACCTCAGCGCTCATTGCTGCGGTGTGCTCGCGGACCTCGAGTGCAACATCGGGAACCTGAAGGCCGGCTTCGCCTTGCAGGAGCGTGCCCGTCGGCACGCGGAGGCGTTCGGCCATGCTGGCTACGTGCGCTGGCTGGCCGGCGAACAGGTCGGCGAGCGCTACTGGAGGGGTGATTGGGACGCGGCGCTGCAGAGCGCCGACGCCCTCATCGCCGAAGTGGAGGCCGGCGTCCCGAACTTCATGGAAGCGTATTGCCGTGCCATGCGCGGCCGGATCCGACTCGCGCGAGGCGATCGCGGCCGCGCGCTCGACGACGCCGCGCGCGCAGTCGAGTTCGCGCAAGACGCGCAGGACGCCCAGGTGCTCTATCCGGCGTTGGCCTTCCGCGCCCGCGCGGAGGTCGTTGCCGGCTCGCTCGACCTCGGCGCGATCCTCAGCGACGAGCTGCTCTCGCGCTGGAGAGCGAAGCCCGATGCCTTCCCGGCGTCCTCCTGGGCCGTCGACCTCGCGTGTGCGCTCGACGCCCTCGATCGCGGAGCCGAGTTGCTCGAGATGGCCGACCACATCGGCGCGAAGACCCGCTGGTTTCATGCCGTCGTCTCATTCCTGTCCGGCGATCACCGCGCGGCCGCCGAGCAGTTCGCAGACATCGGCTCGCGGCCCGACGAGGCGTTCGCCCGCCTGCGGGCCGCCGGAGCGCTGCTGCGTGCGCAGCGCGAAGACGAGGGGCAGCGCGAGCTCCAGCACGCGATCGCCTTCTACCGCGCGGTCAACGCAACGGCCTATCTGGAGCAGGCCGCATCACTTGCTGGGGGCTCCTTCGTCAGGGAGGCCACGTGAGAGCCCAACGCGTCATCTACGCGACCTACGGAGGTAGCCGTGAGCTCTGATCCGAACGACGGCGAAGGCAACGACCCCTGGTCCGCCAATCCGCCCCCCCGAACGCCGAGCGTAGGCCGGACGTCCGGCCCGCTGCCCTCTGGGGCGAGAGGCGGCTGGCCGCCGCCGCAGACTCCATACCCACCCCGGCCCTACCCGCCACGCGGCGGCTGGCCGCCACCACAGACCCCCTACCCGCCCCGAGGCGACTGGCCCCCGCCAGTGCAGACCCCCTACCCGCCCCGGCCCTACCCGCCGAGACCGTACCCGCCGAGGCCATATCCCCCGCGTGACGAGCGCCCGGACTGCTCGCTCGACCCGTTCGAGTGGAGCGCCGACGTCGCCGAGCTGTTCTGTGCTGAATCGGCTCTCGTGCGCCTTGGCGCGCGGCTCGTGTACGACGAGGACGACCTTCCAATCGCGGCGATCGAGCGGCAGGGCGACTCGGAGGCGCCGGAGTACGTCAAACGGCCAGAGAGCACAGACCCGGCGTCAAGCGACGAGCCGAAGCTCAAGAAGAGCGAGGAGAAGAAGACGGCCCGCGTCAGCGAGCGCCACCTACGGCCGAAGGAGCACGAGCTCGCCGTGAAGGTCATCATCCCCAATGACCTCGCCTGTACGCTCGCGGCGTATCCGGACGTCGCGTGGGCGCTCAAGCAGGACCTCGCACGTGCGCTGGCGCTTCGCGCCGACCAGGCCTTTCTCCACGGTGCCGGAGGCAATACGCCCACTCCCCTCGGCATCACCCATACCCACCCTGTCGATCCGCTGGTCGCCGGCGCGGACCTCCTCGCGCTCGTCAGGCTGATGGTGAAGACCGCTCGCCAGCGCGGTCGGTTCGGGTGCGCCGGCTGGATCCTGCACCCCAACACGCTCAACGACCTCTCGGAGATATTCACCAGCAGCGGGATGACCGCGGCTCAGGTGGCAGCGGCGGGAGTGGTACCGCCGGGCGCATGGACGCTCGATGCGGTGACGCTCCTCACGCACGACGGGAGTGACGGCGGCGTGCTCGTCGGCTATCCCTTCATCGTCACGCCCGCGGCGCAGGACGGGAACTCGACCATGCTCCACTTCAGCTCGGACTGGAGCGAGGCGTGGATCGCAGCGCATCGCCAGCTCGTGACTGTCGACGTGTCGACCGACGTCAACTTCCAGACCGACGAGATGGTCATCAGAGCGGTCATGCACCACGACTTCGCCGTGCGGAGGCCAAGGTACTTCGTCTATGCCCAATGGCCGGCCGCACGCGTGAGGAGGCGCAAGACCTAGACCGCGCGCCGGCGCAACATCTCGACCTCCACGAGCGTGATGGCGCGCCGGCGCGTCGCGATCCACCCGAGCTCGCGCAGCGTGCGCAGGGCGCGGATGACCGCTTCGCGCGACGACGCGGTCCAGGCGGCGAGGTCCTCCTGGGTGATCGAGACGTCGATGCGCACGCCGTCCTCGCCGGTCGCGCCGAAGCGATCGGCCAGCTCGACGAGCCGTGCGCAGACGCGGCCGACGGTGTCCAGCGCCCCGAACTCGATGCGCTCGCGGGCGGTGTCGCGCAGCCGGCGATTGAGCAGGCGCACGAGGACGAGCGCGGCGCCCGGCGTGCGATCGAGGTACGCGACGAAGGCCTGGCTGGACAGGACGAGCACCTCGACGGGCTCCAGGGCGATCGCGGAGGCCAGCCGCGGCGCGCCGTCGATCGCCGACATCTCGCCGATGAGGTCGCCGGGCTCGCGGATCGCGAGGATGGCCTCGCGGCCGGCGTCGGTGGCGCAGGCGAGCTTGACGCGACCCGCTTGCAGGACGAGCACCGCGTCGGGCGGATCGCGCTCGTGGAAGAGCGTCGCGCCGGCCGGGTAGCGAGCCACGCGCCCGAGCGCGCGCAGCGCGTCGGCGTGCCCCTCGCCGAGGGCATCCAGAAAACGCGGGTCGCCCGGCCCGGCCACGACGAGGCCGATCCTCCCAGGTGGCGACGACCCGCCGCAAGGCGCCCACCGACTGTGACGAGGGCCACAGCCCGAAAGGGTCAAACGACGCGGTAGCTGCGGTCGGGCGATGCGACCTTCGTTCTCGCAAGCGAAGGCGCACTCGGCGCCCTCGGATCACCCAGGAGGGGGCAATGCTCCACAAGCACAAGAGCCTGGCCCGGCTGCTGACCGCCAGCCTCGCCATCGCCGCGATCGCACCCGCGACCGCGGGGGCGGTGCCGGCGATCGAAGGCCAGGGCGTCGCCGCCGGTGGCGGCCCGGGCGTCACCCCGCAGACCGTCATCGCACCCGCGCCGGACCAGGTGGACCGCGGCGGGACCGCGAAGCAGGACCTGCGGGCGCCGGACCAGGTCGGCGGCGGCGTCGTGGGGACGCCGTCGAACGTCCCGCAGTGGCCGGAGAACCCGCAGCCCATCGGGCAGACGGGCGGCAAGGCCACCGCGAAGCCGTCGGATGACGGACTTGGCACTGAAGCCATCGTCCTGATCGCACTCGGTGGCGTCGTGCTCGTCGCCACCGCAGGGCTCGGCCTCGCGCGCCGGAAGCGCGCGCGGACCGGTCGTCAGCGTCAGCTGGCGTAGGGGGCGCATCCCCCGGGGGTGCCGCAGCGGCGGCACCCCCGGCATGCGCCGCGCTCGACACACCTCGCTCATTGGGGGCACCGATGTTCCAGCAACTCAACCCGTCGCGGGTGGGCTACGCAGCGCCCGCGCCGACCGTCACACGCAAGCTCGACCTGTCGGACCTGGCCCGCGAGGCCGCGGCCGGCGACGAGCGCGCATGGGCCGATCTCGTCCGGCGCCTCGACGGCGTCCTGCACACCGTCGCGCGCCGCTACCGCCTCACGGCGGCCGACGTCGACGACGTCGTGCAGACCACGTGGCTGCGCGCGCTCGCGCACCTCGACCGCCTCAACGACCCCGGGGCGATCGCCGCATGGCTGATCGTCACCGCGCGCCGCGAGGCGATGCGGACGCTGCAGCGCGCCACGCGCGAGGTCCTCACCGACGACCCGTGCGCGATCGACGATCTCGACCCGGCGAGCCCCGAGCTGGTCGTGATCGAGCGCGAGCGCTGCGCGGCGATCCACGGCGCCGTCGAGCGGCTCCCGGCGCGCCAGCGGCGGCTGATGACCTCGATGCTCAGCAGCCCGGCCACGACCTACGCGCAGATCTCGACGCGGCTGGACATGCCGGTCGGATCGATCGGGCCGACGCGCGACCGCGCGCTGGCGCGGCTGCGTGAGGACCCCGAGCTCGAGCGGGTGATGGACCGATGATCACGCCTTCGGACACCTTCGCCTTCGAGGACGTCTTCCCGCCCGCCAAGCACGACCGCGAGGACCTGCGGATGGCCTGGCGCGACGCGTGCGCGGACGTGCGGGTCGCCTACTACGCGTGGCGAGAGGGCGGCGCCGCGGCGCGCGCCGAGGCGTTCGCCGCCTACGTCGCGGCGGCCGACCGCGAGGCCGCTGCCGCCGAGGCGTTCGCCCGGAGCGCAGCGACCTGAACGACGCGCGCGCCGGACCTCGGTCCGGCGCGCACGCCTTCCCCCCTCACACCGGCAGCTTGTGCCGCTTGAGGTAGTCCGCGACGCCGTCGCGGCGCGACAGGACGTCGGCCGAGTAGTCGCCGTGCGCGGTGTTCGCGTCGACGTTGCCGCCCGCGAACCCGTTGATGGCGCCGCCGGCACCGGCGTTGTAGGCGGCGACGGCGAACCGCATCCGCTGGGCGGGCGGGACCTTGCGCGAGACCGCGAAGGCGACGTTGCTGTGGAGCAGCTCGATCGCCTTCAGCGTGGACGCCGTCAGGGTCGGGACGCGCCCGGGCGGCAACGCGGAGGTGAACTTCGCGTTCCACGTTCCGTCCTTGCATCCGGCGTGCGCGTTCAGCCAGGTCGCGTGGAAGCGGTCGTCGATCTGCAGCCAGCCTCGTCCGTGGCCGCCGTCACCGACGATGTTGGCGATGTTCGTCTCGCGCGATGCCAGCGCGAGGATGAGCGCGGTGCCGACCCCATCGGGCGGCCCCTGGTGCACGAGCTCGGCGACGATCCGGATCTTCTCGGGACCGAAGCGGTCGAGCTCGGCGTCGAGCTGAGCTTCAGTGATCTTCATCACCCATGCTCCTTCTGGTCGTTTGATCGAAGGAGCCGCGGATGGCGGGCGCTGATACTGCTGCGCTACGCGGGCGCCTCGACGGGCGGCGTGCCGTACGTGTGGAAGCTCTCGACCGTCCTGACGCCCCACGCCTGGCCCTTGGCGCGCTCGGCCTCGGTCCATACGACCGGCTCGACCTCGGGGTCGAAGACGAAGTAGCCGCCCGTGGTGACCTCGATGCGGTTGCCGCCGGGCTCGAGGCCGTACAGGAAGAACCCCTGCGCGATGGCGTGCTTGGACGGCGCCGCCTCGATCGGCACGTCGTTGTCGAGGAAGAGGTCGGCGGCGCGCAGGCACTCCTCGCGCGTGTCGACCCAGAAGGCGAGGTGGTGCAGGCGCCCGCGCGCACCGTAGAAGTCGGCGGTGTAGATCAGCTCGTGCGCGGCGATGCTGACGCTCATCCAGGCCCCGCTCTCGGTGCCGTCGTCGAGCTCGATGCGCTCGTGCAGGCGGTAGCCGAGCTGCTCGGTGCAGAAGACGCGGCTGGCGCGCACGTCGGCGGCGAGCACGTTGACGTGGTCCAGGCGCTTGATCGCCGCACCGCGCCCGACGTAGCGCTGGGGCTGGTTCTTCAGCGCCGGGCGCAGCTCTGGTGGCGGGCTGTAGCGCTCGACCTCGTAGAGCAGCTCGAAGACGTGCCCGTCGGGGTCGGTGCAGCGGTAGGCGGGCCCGTGGCCGACGTCGCCGTCGATCCAGCCGAGCCCCAGGCCGGTCGCCTCGACGGCGGCCACCCGGCGCTCGAGCGCCTCGGGGCTCCACGTGCGCAGCGCCATGTGCCCCAGGCCGGAGCGCTCGGCCTCGGTCAGCTTCAGGCAGTAGCGCTGGTAGTCGCCCCACCCGCGCAGGAAGACCGACTGCCCCGCGCGCGACTCGATCTCCATCCCGAGCACGTCGACGAAGAAGCGCAGGCTCTCCTCGGGCGCGGGCGTGAGCAGCTCGGCGTGGCTGATGTGGGCGATCTCGTGGAGCGGGCCGCTCACTGCCCCTCCACGATCGCGCGCAGCCCGTCGAGGTCGTAGGAGAGCGCGCCGGCCCGCAGCTTCTCGCGCTTGACGCGCTCGTTGTCCTCGCGCTGCAGCGCGCCCGCGAGCGTTGCGGCGACGCGCTCCTGCTCGACGACGGCGGCGCCGTCGGCATCGAGCACGACGACGTCGCCGGGGCGGATCGTCGTCCCGCCGACCTCGACGGGCACGTCGAGCTCGCCCGGCGTCGTCTTGACGGCGCCGCGCACGCGCACGTAGCGCGCCCAGATCGGCAGCCCCAGCTCGGCGAGCTCCTCGAGGTCGCGCACCGAGGCGTCGACGAGGATCGCCGCCGCCCCGTGGGCCTTGGCCTGCGTGGCGAGCAGGTCGCCGACGAGCGCCACGGGCGCCGGCTCGGGCATCGTGAGCACGAGCACCTCGCCGGGCTGCAGCGCGGCCATCGCCGCGTGGACCATGAGGTTGTCGTCCTGCGCGCAGCGCACGGTGCGCGCCGGGCCCGCCGCGCGCGAGCCGGGCACGACCTGCGTCAGCGGCACGTCGATCAGCCCGCGCCGGCCGCCGCCCTCGTAGACCGTGGCCGTGCCGAGCCGCGCCAGCTCGGCGTAGTCGCGCTTGCTCACAGCTCGCTCACCACCTGCGGGATCACGCGCTGGAAGGCCTCGGCGTACTGGACGTCCTTGTTGCCCGAGGCGCGGCGCGCGTGGTTGCCGCGCTGCTCGGCGCGCTGGGCGTAGTAGGTCTGCAGGTACTGCTGGGCCTTCATCTCGGCCATCGCCGCCTTCTTGCGCTCGATCACCGGCGTGATGTCGACGAACGTCGTCGGCGTGAAGTTGCACAGCTCGGGCTGGTGGGGCTCGAAGAGCAACAGCGCCGGCGGCGCGATGGTCGGGAAGGCGCTGGAGACGCCGGCGCCGGCGGCCAGGCCGCGCGCACGGTCCACCGCGACCGAGGCGACGGGATGGTCGGGGTTGAACGGGTCGCGATCGGTGTGGGTGATGAGGACGTCGGGCGCGAACTCGCGGATCGCGTCGGCGATCTGCACGAGCGCGTCGGCGTCGATCTGCAGCGGGTAGTCGCCGAGGTCCAGGCAACGGAAGCTCGCGCCGAGCGCCGCCGCGGCGGCCTCGGCCTCGGCGTGGCGGATGCGCTTGACGTTCTCGACCGTCTGGCCCTCCTGCTTCCACAGCTCGCCGGACTCGCCGCGCTCGCCGTAGGACAGCGCGATCACCTCGGCGGTGCCGCCGTTCTCCACCGCCACGGCGACGGCGCCGCCAGCGCGCCACACGAAGTCCGCCGAGTGCGCGCCGATCACCTGGACGCGCCTAGACACCGGCCAACCTGCGCGTGTTCGTCACGGCCATCGTGTGGATCTCCTCCTCGTCGAAGCCCGCCTCGAGCAGGCGGTCCGCCATCAGCGCCAGGCCGTCCTCGACCGGCGGATTGAAGACCTGGCCGAGATCGGTCGACAGCACCGAGTGCTCGACCCCGGTCGCGCGGATCGCGTCGAACACGCGCTCCCACGTCACCTTGCCGGTGTGCGGCGTGGTGAAGCAGCGCTCGAGCAGCGCGCCCTTCGCCGCCAGCGCGCGCTGGTCCTCGACGCCGATGTCCTGCGCGGGGAACTCGGGGTGGGTGACCACGATCGTCGCGATGCCCTTCTCGACCGCAGCGTCGACCACCGCGACGATCTCGTCGCGGCTGAGGTGGCCGGTGGCGAGCACCATGCCGTGGCGCGCCACGGCGTCGAGCACCGCCTCGGTCTCGGGCAGCAGCGCGCCGCCGTCGTCGAGCACGTGGATCGGGTCGATCTGCACGCCCTGGTCGCGCAGCTCCTGCTGCAGGCGCATCCACACCGGCGGCGTGGCGCCGGGCGCGAGCTCGTGACCGCCGGTCATCTCGTTGAGCGAGTCGACGGTGGGCAGCCACACCGTGCGCGCGCCCTCGCGGGCGGCGATCTCGACGGCCAGCGGGTTCATGCCGCCGACGGCGCGGTTGAGCGTGACCGCGCCGAAGACCTCGACGCCGGGCACCGCGCGGCGCACGACCCTGGCGCGCTCGGCGGTCGACGTGTAGTGCGACTTCAGCTGGAAGCCGGCGAGCCCGACCTCGAGGCAGCGCTCGGCGAGGCCGACGTCGTCGATGATGCGCTCGACCGTGTCGGGCGCGATGTGGACGTGCATGTCGTAGGCGCCGCGGACGAGCTCGCGGCCCCGCGCCGACGGTGCGTCAGCCATCGCCCTCCTTCTCCAGTTGCGTCAGCCAGCCCTCGGCCGCGGCGGTCACGCGCGGCTCGACGCCGAGCTCTGCCAGCAGCTCGCGCGCATCGCGCATCTCCCCCACGCGCCGCGCGGCGTGGCGCCGGCTGCCGCCGACCAGCCGATCGAGCAGTGCCGCGTCGGCGCCGGCCAGCACCGCGGCGATCTCCTCGTGCAGCCACCGCTCGCAGCCGGCGGCCTGCGCGGCGCGCAGGCTCTCGATCGACGCGGCGGCGAGGCCCTTCATGAACACGCTGCGCAGCAGCTTGCGGGCGGCCGCCTGGCCGGGCTCCTCCCCCAGCACCTCGACCGGCATGCCGAGCGGCCCGAGGCGCTGGGCGAACGCCCCCGCGCCAGGCCCGGACACGAGCGCGGGCGTGCGCAGGCCACGCCCGGGAACGGGCGCCATCAGCGCGACGTCGGCGAACGCCGCGCCGGTGGGCGCCACGACCTCGGCGACGGCGCGCTTGAGCGCGGCACCCGCCGAGTTGAGGTCGGCGTAGACCTGGCCGGCGCGCAGGGCCCCGGCGGCGCTGCCGGCCACCGCGACGGCGGCGCTCGCGGCGTTGACGCTGAGCACGACGTCGCAGCCCTCGGCGGCGGCGCCGGCGTCGGCGGTCAGCTCGACGCCCGCGAGCGCTGGCGCGGCGGCGGGATCGAAGCCGCGCACCACCGCCCCCGCGGCGACGAGGTCGCCGGCGATGGCGCTTCCGGCCTCGCCGAGGCCGAGCAGGGCGATCGTCAGCGGCGCCACGGGGGCAGCTTAGTATCAGGATTCCGACCGCGCCCTTGTGGGCATGAGGGCACCACCATGCTGCCCCGTCTCCGCGTCCTCGCCGCCCTCGCCGCGCTCGCCGCCGCGCTCACGATCGGGGTCGCCGGCGCGAGGGCGGCCGACTGGGCCGGCCTCGGCGACTCCTACGCCGCCGGGCCGCTGATCCCCAACCAGCAGCTCAACCCGCTCGGCTGCCTGCGCTCCGATCACAACTTCGCGCACGTCGCCGCCGCGCAGCTCGGCCAGTCGCTGGCCGACGTGTCCTGCAGCGGCGCGACGACCGAGGACATGACCGCGCCCCAGGACGTCACGCCCGGGCCGGCCAACCCGCCGCAGTTCGACGCGCTGACGCCCACGACGCGCACGGTGACGCTGCAGATCGGCGGCAACGACATCGGGTTCACGGAGATCATCGAGAACTGCGCGAGCCTCACCCCCTTCGGCCACCCGTGCCAGGACCGCTACGTCGTCAACGGCCACGACACGCTGAGCGACCGGATCGCGGCGGCGGCGCCGAAGGTCGCCGCCGTCATCCAGGGCATCCACGCGCGCGCGCCCCAGGCGCGGGTCTTCGTCGTCAACTACGCCGCGATCCTGCCCGAGACCGGCAGCGGCTGCTGGCCGACCGTGCCGATCGCGCGCGCCGACGTCCCCTACCTGCGCGGCATCGCGAAGGCGCTCAACGCGATGCTCGCCGAGCAGGCCGCCGCCAACGGCGCGACGGTCGTCGACGACTACAGCGCGAGCATCGGCCACGACGCCTGCAAGTCGACGTCGACGAAGTGGGTCGAGCCGCTCATCCCCACCAACGCGGCCGCACCGTTCCACCCCAACGCGCGCGGCGAGGCGGGGATCGCGGCGCTGGTCGCCGCGACGGTGGGCGCCTGAGCGGCTCTCAGGCCCCGCCGAGGCCCGACGCCGACCGTGAGACCGGCGCGTCCGCCTGCGCTCTGGCCAGCAGCGAGGCCGTGCGCTCGAGCTCGGCGGAGGCCGCGATGCCGTCGAGAGCGGCGCGCGCACGCCCGAGCTCGCGCGCGGCCTCCTCGGCGCGGCCGGTCTCGAGCGCGAGCTCGGCGAGCGCGATGTGGCCACGCGCGAGCTCGTAGGGCGCGCGCATGCGGCTCCAGAGGTCGACCGCATCCTCGAGCTCGGACTTCGCCGTCGCCGCGTCGCCGCGCGCGCGGGCGAGCAGCCCGCGCGCGAAGCGCAGCGAGGCACGCAGCTGCGCGGTACCGGCCACGTCGGCGAGCTCCTGCAGCTCTTCGACGCCTGCCTCGGCGGCGCGAGGGTCTTCCACGGCGAGGTGCACTCGGATCGAAAGCTCGAGCCCCGGCGCCCGGCCCAGACGCTCGCCGGCCGGCAGCGCGCGCAGGTGACGGGCGACCAGATCCCGTGCGCCCGGCGCATCGCCGCGGTCCAGGGCGATCTCGGCGAGGCACAGCTGCGCAGCGGGGTGCCACGCGATCCGCTCGCACAGCTCTGCGGCCTCCTCGAGGCGGCTCTGTCGCCGGCGCAGCTCGGCGAGGCGGATGATGCCCTCGAAGACCAGTGCCGGCGCGCCCTGCTCGAAGGCTCGCGAGGCGGCCTCCAGCTCGGCCTCGGCGTCGGTCCACCGGCCGCGGCGGATCAGCACCGACGCGTAATGCGAGCGGCAGAAGCCGAACAGCTGCGGCACTTCCCACTGCTCGCAGAAGCCGCTCACCGTCTCGCACCACTGTGCCGCCCGCTCGACGTCGTGGACGCGCTCGCAGGCGTAGATCATGTGGCAGCACACGGCTCCGGCGAAGTGCAGCCCGGACAGATCCCCGGCCACCGCGGCCGCCGTCGCCTGATCGAGGTCGCGCATTCCCTCGGCGATCTCTCCCGCCGCCACCCGGGCCAGACCCGTCAGCGAGAGCGCCAGCATCTCCAGATCCATGACGCCGAGGCGCCGGCCGACGTCCAGCGCCCGGGCCGCGTGCTCGGCCGCTCGCGCGGTATCGCCGTGCGCGACGAGCGCGACCTCGCCTTCGAGGAACGCGAGCCACCCCTGCTCCTCGCCCTCGTCCACGTCCCGGAGCAGCCGGTGGGCATGAGCGAACCAGCCCTGCGCGACGGCGTCGTCGCCCCGGAACACGACCGTGTCGTAGGCCAGCCACGCAGCGACGCGAGCGGCCGAGCGCGAATCGCCGCGGCCACGGTAGGCGCGGAACGCGCGGACTCGTTGGTCCAGGCTCGCGTCGCCGTCGCCCAGGAACCGCGCCGCCTGCGCCCAGCCCTCCAGCGCCTCGGCCTGATCGCCGTCCGCGAGTGCGCGCTCGAACGCCGCCCTGGCCTCTTCCCATGCGCCGCGCCCGAGCGCCTCGAGGCCGGCCGCGAGGCTGCGCTGTCCCGCCACATCGCCGACCGTCGCGGCCGGCGCCGCGTGTCGCGGCAGCTCGAGCGACGGATCCTGGTTGAGGATCAGTGCCTGCAGCTCGCGCAGCTCGACGGATGGCTCGAGGCCGAGATCGTCGTGCAGCCTGCGCCGGAACTCCTGGTAGACCGCGAGCGCGTCGGCGTGCCGGCCGGATCGGTACAGCGCGAGCATCGACTGCCTGCGAAGGCGCTCGCGCAGCGGAGCCTCGGCGACCTCGGCCGCCAGCTCCCCGACCAGCTCCGCGTGGCGGCCCGCCATCAGGTCCGCTTCGAAGCGATCCTCGAGACAGACCAGGCGCAGCTCGTCCAGGCGGTTGCGCTCGGCGTGCGCGAAGGGCTCGACGAACTCGGCGAGCGCCTCGCCGCGCCAGAGCCCCAGCGCCTCGCGCAGCCGCGCGGCGGCGGCTGCGGCATCGCCGGCCTCGAGCTCCGCGTGGCCGATGCGGCGCAGCCGATCGAAGCGGCCGATGTCGATCGCCTCCTGATCGACCTCGACGAGGTAGCCGGGAGGGCGGGTCACGAGCGTCCCAGCCGGCAGCACCTTGCGCAGCTGCGACACGAAGACCTGCACCATCTTCGCGGCCGAGTCGGGCCCCGCCTCGCCCCACACGTCGTCGACGAGGCGGTCGACCGCGACCGTACGGTTGGGCGACACGAGCAACCGGGCCAGCAGCGCCCGCTGCTTGAGCCCGCCGAGCGCCACAGGTGTGTCGCCATCGAGCGCTTCCATCGGGCCGAGCAGGCGGAACTCCATTCGCCCGCGCGACGCTACCAGCCGCCCGATGGCGGCGTGCGCGGCTCCGGCTAGCCGGGTGCCGGATCGCCCACGGGCTGCCCGTGGGCCGGCCCGACGCTCGGGACCAGTCGATCCAGCCACGCCGGCATCCACCACGCGCGTGCACCGAGCAGACGCAGCATGACCGGCTGCAGCAGGAGCCGGATCAGCGTGGCGTCGAGCAGCACCGCGACCGCGAGGATGACGCCCATCTCCCTCGGCGCGATCGGGCCGGACAGCGCGAACGTGGTGAAGACCACGACCATCACCCCAGCGGCCGCGTTGATCACGCGCCCCGTGCCGGCGAGCCCCTCGACGAGCGCGTGGCGTGCGTCGCCCGTGCGGTCGTGGACGGCCTTGACCGTGGCGAGCAGGAACACGGTGTAGTCCATCGCCAGCGCGAAGATCAGGGCGAAGAAGAAGATCGGCGCCCACCCGTCGATGTAGCCCTGGGACCTCCAGCCCAGGAGGTGGTCGAGCGCTCCGTCCTGGAACACCAGGCGGGCGACACCGAAGGCCGCGGCGGTCGCGAGCAGGCTCATCGCGACGGCGGCGGCCGCGGCGAGCGGCGCCCGCAGGAGGGCCACGAGCAGCAGGAAGCCGAGGGCGAGTGCCACGCCGACGACGACCGGGAGGCGCGACACGAGCGCGCGCTCGAGGTCGCGGGTCTCGGCGGCAGGGCCTCCGAGCAGCGCGCCGGCGGGCAGCTCGTCGCGAATTCGGTCGATCGTCGCGTTCAGTCCGGCGCGCGCGCTCGCGCTCTCCGGGATGGCGGTGAGCAGCACGTGGCCGCCCGAGCGCTCCGCGGGCGCGACCGCGGCGACGCCCCGGTCACGCTCGAGCGCCGACTGCGCGGCAGCCGCGTCGCGCTCGCGCACCACGATCTGCAGCGCGCTCCCGGCGCCTTTCCCGAACGCTCGCTCGAGCATCCTCTGCCCCTCGCGCGAGCCCGCATCGCCCCCGAGCGCGGCGGCAGTCGGCATCCCGGTCCGCAGCCCGATCGCAGGGGCGGCGAGCAGCACCAGGATCGCGGCGGCCGCGGCGCCGTATGGAAGCGGCCGCGCCCACAGGCGCCTGCCCCACGCCGCGAAGCGCTCGCTGCGATGGTCGATCGCACCGCGCATGCGCACGCGACCGCCGTTGATGCGGTGACCCAGGCGCGACAGCGCCGCCGGCAGCATCGTCAGGGTGGCGGCGAGCACCATCATCACGGCGAGGCCGATGCCGACCGGGACCGAGCGGAACGCCGGGACCGGGACCAGCGCCAGGGCCAGCAGCGCGGCGATGACGGTGAGGCCGCTCACGAGCACCGCCTTGCCCGCGGTCGCCATCGTGAGCACCGTCGCCTCGCGCGGGTCGAGCCCCGCGGCGAGCGCGGAGCGGAAGCGGACGACGATGAAGAGCGCGTAGTCGATCCCGAGCGCGATCGCGAACATCATCGCGAAGTTCATCGCCCAGATGGACACGTCGGCGACCTGCCCGATGACGAACAGCAGCCCTCCCGCGCCGAGCAGGCCCGCCATCGTCAGCAGCAGCGGCAGGCCGGCCGCGACGAGCGTGCCGAAGGCGAACACGAGCAGCACGAGCGTGAGCGGCCAGGACAGCATCTCGGACTTGAGCATCGCCGCCTTGTTGGCGGCGTTGAAGTCCGACCACATCGCCGCGGGTCCCGTGAGGCGAACGGCGACACCGGGTGACGACAACCGCGCGAGGCGGGTCTTGAGCCTTCCGGCCGCTTCCACCATCTCGTCCGGTCTCGCCCCCGCCAGGCCGACGACGACCGCGGTGCTGCGATCTCGGGAGACCGCGGAGCCCGCCCGGGGGGCGAGCACGCCAGACACCGCGGCGTCGCTGCGCAGAGCCGCTTCGACGCGCGCGATGGCGGTGCGCATCGCCGCGTCGTCGACGCCCGCGCGCGAACCGGCCACCACCACGGTGAGCGCGTAGCTGCCGCGCCCCGGGAAGTGCGCCTCGAGCGCGCTGCGGGCGGCCACGGACTCCGAGCCGAGGACCTCCCAGCCGGCGCCCGACAGCGCCCGATCGGCAACGGGCGCCAGCGCGCCCAGGATCAGGACGACGCCGCACCAGGCGACGGCGATCGCCCGGCGGTGATCGGCCGCCCAGCCGCCCAGGCGCCCCAGGCGGCTTCGCGTCGCGGTGGCGACGCCGTCGTGCTGCGCCACTGTGGAATCGTGCATCGATGGCTCCCTGACGTTCGTTTCGCCAGGAGTGCAGCGCGGCGCAGTTGCACGCCGGTACGACGCCGGTAAAGGCGCGCCTCCTCGTCACGAAAGCCATGGATGCGAGACCATCATCCGGTGCGGCGCGGTCTCGTCAGTCCGGTGCTCGTCGGCAGGGTGGCCGAGCTGTCGGCGCTGACGGTGGCGCTCGACGAGGCGATCGGGGGCGCTCCCAGGGTGGTGCTGCTCGGCGGTGAGGCCGGAGTGGGCAAGACGCGGCTGGTCGAGGAGGCCGCGGAGCGGGCGGCCGCGGCCGGCGCGCGGGTACTGGTCGGCAGCTGCGTCGAGCTCGGCGGCGAGGGCCTGCCGTTCGCGCCGCTGGCCGACGCGCTGCGCTCGCTGACGCGCGTGACCCCACCGGAGGCGCTCGACGATTTCCTCGGCCCGGCCCGCACGGAGCTCGCGCGCCTGCTGCCCGAGCTCGACCCAGACGCCGCGCACGGGGAGACGAGCGCCGCGCGGCTGCTGGAGCTCGTGCTGGGCGTCATCCAGCGGCTCGCCGCCGACCGCCCGCTGCTGTTCGTGATCGAGGACCTCCACTGGGGGGACCGCTCCACGCTCGATCTCGTGACGCTGCTCGTCCGCGCGCTTCGCGGCACGCGCGTGCTGGCGGTCGTGACCTTCCGGTCCGACGAGCTGCACCGCGCTCATCCGCTGCGCCCGTTGCTCACCGGCTGGGAGCGGGTCCGCTCGGTCCAGCGCCTCGAGCTCGAGCGCTTCGGGCCCGAGGACGTCGCCGGCCAGCTCAAGGGGATCCTCGGTGCGCGACCCGCGCGTGATCTCGTCGAGCTGGTCTATGACCGCTCGGAGGGCAACGCGTTCCTCGTCGAGGAGATCCTCGGAGCCATCCAGACCGGCGGCCGCCCGGACGAGCTGCCGGTGACCCTGCGCGACGTGCTGCTGGCGCGCATGGAGCGGCTCTCGGTGCCCACGCAAGAGGTGCTGCGCACCGCGGCCGCGGGCGGGCGCTCGGTACCGGACGAGCTGCTCGGCGCGGTGGCCGGCCTCGACGAGGGGGCCCTCGACGCCGCCCTGCGCGAGGCGGTCGAGCACCACGTGCTGCTCGTCGACGCGAACGGTCACGGCTACGTGTTCCGCCACGCCCTGACGCGCGACGCGATCTATGGCGACCTGCTCCCGCGCGAGCGGGTGCGGATCCACTCGGCCTACGCGCGGGCGCTGTGCGCCGAGGCGGGGACCGCCGAGGGCGACGCCACCCGCGCGGCCGCGCTCGCCCTGCACTGGTCGGCATCGCACGATCTCCCGCGCGCGCTGCCGGCCTACGTCGACGCCGCGCGGCTCGCCGCCGCCTACGCGCCGGCCGAGGCGCTGCGCCACCTCGAGCGTGCGCTGGAGACGTGGCCAAGCGTCCCGGACGCGGCGGAGCGCTGCGGCGTCGACCTGATCGAGCTGCTCCGCCGCACCGCCCTCACCGCCTATGCCGCCGGCGAGCCTGATCGCGCGGTTGCGCTGGTCGACGAGGCGCTTGCCGAGCCGGGAGCCGAGGCCGACCCGCAGCGCCACGCGCTCCTTCTGCAGGCCCGTGCCCGCGCGCTGACCGTGCTGAGTCGCCACGACGAGGCCACCGAATCGCTCGAGCGCGCTGCTTCCCAGCTCCCGGCGGAACCCCCGACGGTCGCCCGCGCCTCGGTGCTGGCGTCGCTCGCCCATCGACGGCTGATGGACGCCGACTTCAAGTCGGCGGCTGCGGCCGCGGAGCTGGCAGTGGCGGCCGCCGAGGCGGCGGGTGCTCGCAAGGACAAGGCGGACTCCCTGATCACACTCGGGACCGCGCGCGCATACCTCGACGACTCCGAGGAGGGACCCGCCATCGTGCGCGAGGGCCTCGAGCTCGCGGAGGTCGTGGGCGACCACGAGATGGCGCTCCGTGCGCATCTGAATCTGTCGGACCTGCTCGAGATGCTCGGCCGGTCCGCGGAGGCGGTGGAGACGGCCGGCCGGGGGCTCGAGCTCGCCGCGCGAGTAGGGCTCACCCGCAACGTGCTGGGCGTTGTGCTGCGCCACAACCAGGCCGAGTCGCTGCTCCAGCTCGGGCGCTGGGACGAGGCCGAGGCCGTGCTCACGGAGACCCTCGACGCGGGCGTGATCGACTACTACAGCGTCCGGATGCTCATGCTGCGGGCCACGATCGCGGCACTGGCCGGGCGCTTCGAGGCGGCGGCCGATGACATCGCCTCCGCCGACCGGCTGACGCTGGCTCCTGGCCCCGAGTTGTTGGAGATCCAGGAGGAATTCGCCCGCGCCGAGCTGAGCCGGGCCCGTGCCGATCTCGACGGCGCGCGCGAGATCGTCCGGCGGGCACTCGATCGCGAGGACGCGCTGGACCGCTACGGGTGGCCGCTGGTGTGGCTCGGTCAGCGCGTGGAGGCTCAGGCCGCCGAGCCGGCACAGGACCGGATCGCCGCTCTGAACGCCCTGGCGGGTGTGCTACCGGCGAACACGCCGAGGGCGCGCGGCTATCGCGCTCTCGCCGGCGCGGAGACGGGCGGGGGGTGGGCGGGGGCGGTGGATGCCTGCCGCCTGGCCGAGGATCCCTACCCGCTCGCCTACGCACTGCTGAGCCACGCGGAGAGCCTGTGCGCACTAGGCGATCGCGACGGGGCGGCCGCCCCGCTGGGCGAGGCGCTCGCGCTCGCCGCGACCCTCGGCGCCGCACCGCTGGTCGACGAGGCACGCTCGCTCGCCCGTCGCGCCCGTGTGCCGCTCGACGACCGGGCGCCGGCCGTCGAGTCCGAGTTCGGTCTCACCGACCGCGAGCGCGAGGTGCTGGCGCTGCTCGCCGACGGGCGCTCGAACCCGCAGATCGCCGAAGCGCTCTTCATCAGCCGCAAGACGGCCAGCGTCCACGTGTCGAACATCCTCGGCAAGCTCGGCGTCGCCAGCCGCGGCGAGGCGGCTGCCGTAGCGCACCGCCACGGGCTCTAAGACCCCTGCTTAGCCGCCGGCGTGGCCGCGTAGGGCAGCGGCGCAGCGCGTGAAGACCGGCCAGCTGCCCGATGCGCAGAGGGGGGTCTTAGCCGCATGCTGCTCCTACGCCAGCGACGACACGAAGGAGCAAGACATGAACCAGTGGTACTAGTCCTCGCCCCCGATCTGCCGCCGCCGCGGAGCCCTCGACGGGCTCCGCGGCGCGCCTCTCCTCCTCCGACCCTTCCGAGGTCTCCATGCTCAACCCCGCCGCACCGTTCCGCGTCGCCCTGCGCGTGCGCGACCTGAGGCTCCTGCTGTCCGGCCTGGCCGCCTCTCAGGCCGGCGATTGGCTCTACAACCTCGCTCTTCTCGCGCTCGTCTACGACCGCACGGGATCCTCTGCCTGGGTCGGCATTGCGACCGGCGCCCGCGTCCTGCCGATGGTCGTCCTCGGCCCGCTGGCCGGCGCCCTCGCCGATCGTCTCGACCGCCGGCGGCTCCTCATCGGCTCCGATCTCGTGCGCGCCGCCTGCATGGCCGCGCTCGCCGCGGTCGCCGTCACCGGCGCGCCGATCGTCCTCGCCCCGATCCTTGCCGCGCTCAGCACCGCCGCCGGCGCCGCCTATCCGTCGACGGTCGTCGCGATCGTGCCGCGGCTCGTCGTCGACGAGCAGCTTCCGGCCGCAAACGCCGCGCGCGTCGGCATCACGCACATCTGCGTGGTCGCCGGGCCGGTCATCGGAGCGGTGCTGCTCCTGCTGGGCTCGGCCGCCGTCGCGTTCGCGGTCAACGGCGTGACGTTCCTGATCGGCGCCGCCGTCGTGGCCGCGCTGCCGCGCGAGGCGCTGCGCCGCTCGGGCGCTGCGCCGACCGGGACGGTGCTCTCGGACGTCGCCGCCGGCTGGCACGGCCTGCGCAGCCACCGCGACACGCTTCCGGTCGTCGGAGCCGAGGTCTTGGCCAGCGCGCTCTACGGTGCGCTGACCGTCCTGTTCGTCCTCGTGGCCGATCGCCTGGACCTCGGGCCCGGCGGCTACGGCTACCTGCTGTCGGCATCCGCCGTGGGCGGGGTGCTCGCCGCCGGCGCCGCGGATCGCGCCGCGGCCACGCGGCAGCCGCGGATCGCGCTCGGCGCCGCTGTCGTCCTGCTCGCGGTGCCGCTGCCGTTCCTCGGCGTCGCCGGCTGGCTGCCGGGAGTGCTCGCGCTCGCAGCGTTCTTCGGCGCCGGCTCCATCGTCACCGACGTCGTCGCGGACACCAACCTGCAGCGCTCGCTCGACCCCGCCGTCTTCGGCCGCGCCTACGGGATCGTCCTATCCGCCTCGATCGGCGGCATCGCGGCCGGCGCGCTGCTCGCGCCGGTGGCCGTCTGGCTGGTGGGCGTCGAGGGGACGCTCATCGGTCTCGGCGCCCTCACGATGGCCTACGGCGCCATCGCGCTCCTGCCCACCTCGCGCCTCCTACGGCGCCACGCGCTCGGGCGCGTTGCGGTGGTCACGCGCCCCTGAGCCACCCGATCGGGAACGCCACGTCGCAGACCTCGTCGTCCGGGGCGGCGGCGGCGAAGTCCGCGACGAAGTAGACCTCGCGCGGGGCGTCGACCGCCGCCAGCCCGCGCGCCTCGATCCACTGCTCGACGCCGTCGTACGCCGACAGGATCTGCGGGTACTCGACCTGCGTCTTGCGCAGCCGCACGTAAGCCTCGCGGTGCGCTGGCTCGCGGCGCGTCGCCGGGCCGGCCGGCCGTTCACCCGCGATCGGCACGCACACCTCGACGGGAACGTCGGCCTCCTCGCTCACCGGTCCGTGGTAGACGACGAACCACGCCCCGGCCACGCCGCCGCCGGCCGACTGGAACAGGCGGCTGCGCGCCGCGTCCAGGAACTCGATGAGATCGCCCGCGCGCACGCTGCGCTGCTCGGTGAGCACGGTCTGCTCGGGGACGTCTCGCTCCTTGATGACGAACATGCTCGCATCGTGCGGCCTGCCCTTGGGGCAGAGTCAAGCGCCGAGTCGCAGGGCGCCCCGGAGGACTCCGACACTGCCCTGACTCCCGAGAACGTCAACTGCGCTCGCGATGGAATATCTCAGCCGTCTTCCCGTCATTGGTGCTGACTGCGGAAACCAGCGACAGGAGGACCAACATGATCCACGTCATCACGCGCTCCCGCCGCATCGTCATCGCCGTCGGCGTCGCGGCGCTGCTCGCCGGCACGGCACTGCTCTGCCTTTCAGCTGCGCCGGCGTCGGCGGCGTTCCACGCGTGCCCGATGGGCCAGTTCTGCCTGTACTTCAACGAAGACGCCAACGGCGGCTTCTACCACTTCGCAGGCTCGGACCCGAATCTCGACAACGACCGCTACGAGGGCGGCGACACCGGCGAGACCGTCGGCGACACCTCGCGCTACGTCTGGAACAACGGAGTCCCGGCCAACAAGGGCGACGTCATCGTCTACGGTCTGCCCGGCTACCGCGGCGCGCGCGACTGCATCTTCATCAACGACAAGGGCCAGCTGCCCCACCGCTGGTGGAACAACATCGAGTCCTACCGCTGGGTGACGCGCGCCGAGTGCTTGAAGGCCGGACCCCTGCCGCTCTTCGATTGACCACGCCGTGGTGATCGCTCGGTGTTGCGCAGGCTCATGTGGGCTGGCACGACGCCGAGCTTGCTGCGGACGCTCGGCTCTAGCCCTTCGCGTATTCCTCCGCCGATTGCGACTCGAACTCGAAGCCGACGAACCGCTCGTTGCCGACGACCCACGCGTCGTGGCCGGGCTCGATGACGTACGCCTCGCCCGGACCGATCTCGACCTCGGTGCCGTCCTCGTGCCTGATGGCCAGCCGGCCGGCGTGGACAACGCCGACGTGGCGAGCCTGGCAGCTCTCGGTTCCCGCGACGGGCTTGACGCATTCCGACCAGCGCCACCCTGGCTCGAACGTCATCCGTGCGGCTGTCGTCGCGCCCATGCGCACGACATCCACCCGCGTCTTGTCCGGCGTCCTCGTCTCGTCAGGCGAGTCGAAGTCGCGCGATTCCACACCGGGCATGGCCCCGTCTCCTCTCGTCGATCGCCGAACCGATCCTCGCGCCCTCGGGGTTGGGATGCAAGCACTGGCGCACGCCCCTGCGAGCAGCGCCACGGCCCGCCCGCGCCGTCAGGCGTCGAGTCGCAGCCCGCTTTCGGGATCGAACAGGTGGACCTCGTCGAAGCGCGGGCGCAGGGCGATGCGCGCGCCGCCGGCCTCGGCCTCGACGTCGACCCGTGCGCGACCGCGGTCTCCGAGCTCGCCGGCCGCCTCGCCGCCGGGGCGACCACGACGCTCACCGCGCCCTAGCGCTTTGGCTCATGCGCTTGTGGTCGGGCGGGGCCGGGTCACCGCCGGTCTTCGGCCGAATGACCGCAGATGCCCGGTCATCGGATGGGCGTGGCGTTGGACGAACAGGCCTCATGCCGGCCGCTCCGCGCGTCCGCTGGCGCGTGCATGGCAGCGCCCACGAACGCGACTCCGTCACCGGCCTTCGACGCGCTTCTTGAGCTCTCCCGCGCGCGCTCCCACGAGCTGGCCGCGCAGCACGTCGACCAAGGGGCCGCGGATGACCAGCCCGAGCACACGGCCCAGTTCGACGTCGAGGCGGTAGGTCGCCCGGGTGCGCTCATTGCCGAGGTCCTCCAGCTCCCACGAGCCGTCAACGGACCTGAGCTCTCCCTTTTCCTGACGCCAGTCCAGGCGGGTTGGACCGTCGTAGGCGAAGCGAACCGTCGATTTGATCGTACGAACCTTGGCGTCTGAGGAACTCTCGGCGAGCGTGACGTGGCCTTCGGCGTCGCGCTCGATCTCCTGCATGTCCTTGAGCCCACCCTGCCATTCCGGCGCGGTCAGGATGTCCTGCACGACTTCCCAGACCCGTTCGATCGGCGCTTCGATCTCGGCTGCCGAGGAGCCGGTGATCGTCCCCATCTGCTCGCTCCTTTCATCGTTCTGCCAGGAGCCTAAGGCTCCCATGCGACGAGGTTGCATCGTCAGCGAGGGACTGACTCCCGGGTGGGTCACCCCCACGCGTGCGCGCCGAGAACGCGACGGTCGACGCGTTCGCCGACGACGCGCTCGACGCTGGCAAGGCCCGTCCAAGCGCCGGCGCGCAGCGCCCGGGGGTTCATCTCGCTCTGGGACATCGGCGGGCCGTGGGGGACGATGACCTGAACCTGCGCGTCGCCGTGGGCGGTGATCCCGGCGGGCAGCGCGGCCAGCTGGCGTTCGTAGCGCCCGCCGGGCACGATCGGCATCGATCGGGTCTCCGGGTGCGCGCGGCGCAGCCAGCCGAGCATCGCCCGTTCGACGTGGCCGTGGCGTCTGACGGCTCGGCCGTCGGGGCGCGTGCGCAGCACCAGGATGTGGGTGGCGCCCTCGGCGGCCGCCAGCTCGACCGGCAGCGGGCTCAGCAGGCCGCCGTCGTAGAGGCGACAGCCGTTGAGGCGCACCGGCGGGCCGCTGAGCAGCGGCACCCGCGCCGCGGCGCGCAACCGTTCAAGCAGCGGGCCGTGGGGCCGTTCGAGCGCACGGTGCTCGAGGCAGGTCGCGAGCACATGGAACTCGGGCCGGGCGTCCTCGACCGCGGCGACGTCCAGGCGCTTTCGCCGCGCCACGATCTCGTCGATGACCACGTCCAGCGCGATCGCCGGGCGGGCGGCGAGCATCCGCCGTGCCCTGACGAACTGCACGGCGGGCAGATCCTCGAAGTAGATGCTGGTGCCCAAGGCGGCCTGGCCCGCCAGCATGTACGCGCAATCCAGCGCGCCGGCAGAGACCCCATAGACGGCATCGAAACGCTGCGCGAGGTGCAGGTGCTCGAGGGCGGTCACCGCGCCCGCGGAGATGACGCCGCGCATGCAGCCTCCCTCGACGACCAGCGCCACGCGATAGTGGTCGTCTGTGCCCGCGCGGCGCGCGCGGAGCACCTCGATCGGCGTCGGCTTCATCTGCGTGACGAACCAACGGATGCGCGCCCCGCGTGCTCACGCGCCCGTGACCGGCCGGCGACGACTGCTCAGCGCGGCTGCAGGACGACGACGGGGATGACGCGATCGGCGGCTCGGCGCTGGTACGTGGCGTAGCCCGAGTAGTTGTCGCAGGCGATCGCCCAGAGTCGCCCGCGTTCCTCGCCCTCCGCGATGCGTGCGTGCATCAGGCGCTGGCGACCCTCGATCGTGACCTCGACGTCGGGGTTCGCCTTGACGTTGTGGTACCAGGCCGGATTGCGGGTCGCCCCCGCCTTCGAGGCGACGAGGATGAGAAGGTCGCCCTGCTTGGTGACGAGCAGCGGTGTCGTTCGCTGTTCGCCGGTCTTCGCGCCACGCACGTGAAGGAGCACGATCGGCTGGCCTAGGCCCGTCGAGAGCTTGCCGCGGGTCAGCGGAAGCAGCCGGCGATCGATCGCCGGAAACACGCTGATGAAGAGCTTGCCTCCAAGCGGCGTCTGCGCGAACGCCTGCAGCAGCTTCTCGACCCTGGTCTTCTCCGCCTGCGGGCGATAGTCGCGCACGGGACGACCGTACACCGCTTCTCGCAGCCAGGCGCGTGGCATCCTCCCGCGCATGGGACTGCTGCCCTTCGACGAGGTGCGCCGCCGGCTGCAGATCGTCGGGCAGTCGTACCTCGGCGTGCGAGCGGTCGAGCTCGAGCGGATCGTGGGATCGGTCGATCGCAGCGCGGACTTCGGGCGCGGGTTCAAGACGCGCCGGTCGCTGTCGCGGTCGAGGCTGGCCGGGCTGCGCGCGGCGTTCCCCGACGGCGACATGCCGCCGATCGAGGCCTACGAGGTCGGCGGGCTGTTCTTCGTCTCCGACGGGCACCATCGCGTCGCGCTGGCCCGCGAGCGCGGCGCCGACTTCGTGGACGCCGACGTCACGCGGCTGCACACCAACTACGAGCTGCCGCCCGACGTCGACGTCGGGCAGCTGGTCCACACCGAGCAGCAGCGCGTGCTGCTGCAGGAGAGCGGCCTGGCCAAGAGCCGCCCCGACGCGGTGATCGAGTTCGCCCGCCCGCGCGGCTACCCCGAGCTGCTCGAGGTCATCAAGGCGCACGGCTTGGACCTCGCCCGCGAGCGCGGCGCCCTCCCGGCGCAGGAGGAGATCGCCGCCGACTGGTACGACCGCGTCTACCTTCCGGGCGTCGCGGCGGTCAAGTGCGCCGGCCTGCCACAGACGTATCCGTTCAAGACCGAGGCCGACCTCTTCCTGTGGATCTACGAGCGCCGCCGCGACCTGCGCGTCTTCGATCCCGACGCGGACTTCGACGCGGCCGCCGAGTACGCCGCGCGCGAAGGCGTCGGCCGCCGCGACCGGCGCGTCATCGAGGGCGAGAAGGCAAAGCCGCTGGACCCGCGCCCGGGGTCATGAGCCGGCGGGCCCCGGCGCTCGGGCCCGGCGCGGCGCCGGGCCCAAGGCCGTGGGGGGGCGGGAAGGTCAGCGGACCTCGACGACCATGAGGGTGTTGCCGTCGGGGTCGCGGAACCAGAACAGGGGCGGGACGGGGTCGCCCATGCGGCTGATCTCGTCGTCGACGTCGACACCGCGGGCCTTCAGGTCGGCGTGGACGGCATCGATGTCGTCGGTGTGCAGGCCGATGCCGGTCTCGACGTCGCCGGTCGGCTTGCCCGGGGGCGGCGGGACGATGGCGATCGTGGTCGCCGCGTCGGCGGGCGCGACCTCGACCCACCGATAGCCGTTGCCGAACGGCACGTCCGCGCGCTTCTCGAAGCCGAGCGTGTCGACGTAGAACTCGATCGCGCGGTCCTGGTCGGTGACCGGGATGACCACCGTGCCGAGCTTGCTGATGCGGGTCTTCGTGGTGCTCACGACGTCCTCCTGGGATTCGATGACACCTTCCAGACCGAGCAGCGGCGCGAAACTCATCGCTGCCGTACGTATCGTCTTGGCGATGGCCGCTGACGTGCGGATCGCCTGGCACACGGCCGATCGGGCGCAGCTGCGCGAGCTGTTCGCGCTGGCCGAGGACTCGCCGCAACGGCTCGACGCCGCCATCGTTCGGGGCCGTGTCCTCGCCGCCACCGAGGACGGCGTGATCGTCGGGTACGTCCAGCTGGTCGAGGCCGCGCCGCCCGGAGAGGCCGAGCTGCTGAGCATGGCCGTCGCGGAGGACCGCCAGGGCCAGGGCCTCGGCCGCGCGCTCGTCGAATGCGCCATCGCCGAATGCCGCGCGGCGGGCGCGCGCACGCTGCTCGTCGCGACCGCAGCGGCCGACGTCGGCAACCTGCGCTTCTATCAGCGCCTGGGCTTCCGGATGCTGCGCATCGAACGCGACGCCTTCACCCCGGCCGACGGCTACCCGGAGGGGCTCACCATCGACGGCATCCCGCTGCGCGACCGCGTCTGGCTGTCGCTGGCGCTGGATCAGACCGCTTGAGCAGTGTGCTCCAGGATCGCCGGGACGACGACGTCCCACGTCGACCGCGGCAGCTCGTGGCCGGCGCCTTCGAGCAGCAAGAGCTCGGCGCCCGGGATCTCGTTGGCCAGCGCCTCCCCGTGGCCCGCCGGGAACACCGGGTCGCGGGTGCCGTGGATGACGAGCGTCGGCGCGCGAACCTCGCCGAGGCGCTCGCGCCAGCGATCGGCCATCTCGATCGCGCCGGGGTTGACGAAGCTCGCCTCGACGTCGATCGAGCGCGCGACGACGCGCTCCCAGAGCGCGCGAACCGCCGCCTCGTCGAACCCGTCGCCGGCGCACGCGCGCGCGAGCTCCACGCCGTGCTCGACCACCGACCGCGGGTCAGACCAGTCGGGCGCCGCGATCGCGGTGAACCGCTCGACGGCCTCGTTCGCCATCTTCGGGAGATCGGGGTCCGGGCCGGCGGGACTGGTCGCTATCAGCGTCAGGGACGCGACGCGATCGGCGTGGTCGAGCGTCGCGAGCTGCGCGACCGCGCCCCCCGCCGACATCCCGACGAGATGCGCGCGTGCGAGGTCGAAGACGTCGAGCAGCCCGACCACGTCGGCAACCAGGTCGCTGCCGCTGTACCGCGGCGCGCCCACCTCGTAGTGGACCGACTGGCCCGTGTCGCGCTGGTCGTAGCGGACGACGAAGCGCCCGCCGGCGGCGAGGCGCTCGCAGAGCTCGTCCTCCCACCAGTCCATCGCGGCGCTGCTTCCCATGATGAGCAGGATCGCCGGGTCGGCCCGGTCGCCGAAGGTCTCCACGCAGAGATCGACGCCGTTGGCGTGGACGAGCCGCTCGTTTCTCACACGATGCATGCCCTTATGGACCAGCGCACGCCGCCGAACTCATCGGCGGCCGTCAGCGATCGCTCAGCCGTGGAAGATCTCGGCGAGCTGGTCGAGCATCTGCTGCTCGCGCTCGCTCACGAGCTGGGCACCGATGCCGAGGAAGCCGCCCTCCTTGGCCGCCGTCGCGGCGCGCTGACTGGCCGTCTTCAGCCACTCGCGGTATTGGTCGGTCTCCTCCGGCGTCGTCTTCTCGACCAGCAGCGCGTAGACAGCGCGCAGCTCGTCGAGGATCTCGTCACGCGCGTTGGCGCCCTTGGCGTCGAAGCCCGCCAGCGGGTTGTGGCGGTGCTGGGCCTTGTCGGCGACGTCGGCGGCGAGCGCCTGGACGAGCCCCCCGTACTCGTCGGTCTGGGCGGCCTCGACGATGGTCCGCAGCGCCGCGCTGGTCTCCTTGAGCGTCTCGATCGGGCCGCCCGGATCGGCGAGTGAGATCGCCATCCCCGCGACGAGCGGCGCGCGCCCGAGGCGCTCCCATTCCTCCTCGGTGAAGTCGGCCTTCGTGGTCATGCCCACGAAGCTACTCCCTCGAGTGCGAGACTCGATGTGAATGAACGCCTCCCGCGCAGCCGTGCACGCCGAGCCGCTGGCCAGTGGCGGCACCGGTGCGCTGCCCGAGGAGCTCGCGCCGCGCCGGCTGCTGCGCCGGTTCGTGCAGGTCGTCGCGCTGCTCGCGATCCTCGTCCTCGTGGCGCTGCTGGCGCCCGGGCTCGACGAGGTCAGGCGCCGGCTCGACGGCGCGGCGCCCGGCTGGCTGGCCCTCGCCGTGGTCCTCGAAGGGCTGTCGTGCGCCTCCTACGTGCTGATGTTCCGCCCGGTCTTCTGCCGGCACATGTCGTGGCGGACGAGCGCCGAGATCGCGACGTCCGAGCTCGCCGCCGGATCGCTCGTGCCGGCCAGCGGCGCCGGCGGGCTGGCGCTGGGCGCGTGGATCCTTCACCGTGGCGGGATGCCCGCCGATCGCATCGCGCGGCGCTCGGTGGCCTTCTTCCTGCTGAAGAGCTCGGTCAACTTCGTGGCCGTCGCGGTGCTCGGCACGCTCATGGCGGTCGGGATCGTCGGGCCGCACCGCTCGCTGCTGCTGACCGCGCTGCCCGCGGCGCTGTCGGTCCTCGTGATCGCCGCCGTGGTGGCGCTCCCGCGGCTGGGACCCGGCCGCGACCCCGCCCCCGACGCGTCGCGGCTCATGCGGGGCGCGGCCGCGACACGGCGCGCCGTGATCGACGGCAGCGCCGGGGCCGTCGAGATCCTGCGCTCCCGCGACGCGCTGGTGATCGTCGGCTCGATCGGCTACTGGGCCTTCGACAACGCCGTCCTGTGGGCCACCTACAAGGCCGTCGGCGCCGACGTGCCGCTGTCCATCGTCCTCATGGGCTACCTGATCGGGCAGCTCGGCGGCCTGCTCCCGATCCCCGGCGGCATCGGCGGCATCGACGGCGGGCTGATCGGCACCCTCATCGTCTACGGCGCGCCGGCCGCGCCCACGGCGGCCGCCGTGCTGGCCTACCGCGTCATCCTCTTCTGGCTGCCGCTGCTCGTTGGCGCGGTCGGCTTCGCCATGCTGCGCCGTGCCCTGGACAGATCCGAACGCCCGGACCTATGCGAGCCGCTGCCGGCGACCTGAGCAGCGAGCTGCAGCCTGCGCCGGCGCTGCCGTCGCGGCGCCTGCTGCGCCGCGCGATCGTCATCGGCGCCCCCGCCGTCTACGTCGTGGCGCTCACGCTCGTCATCGTCAGCTGGGGCCTGCCGCTCGCGCGCGACCAGCTCTTCTTCTGGCTCGGGCTCGGGATGGCGGCGTTCAGCGTCGCGGCGTGGCGCAGCTGGGGCCGCCTGCTGCTCGAGTGGCTGCCGTTCTACGGGCTACTCGTCGCCTACGACTTCCTGCGCGGCGCGGTCGCAGTTGCTCCGGCGGACGCCCACGTCGACCCGCAGCTCGCGCTCGACAAGGCGCTCGGCGGCGGCGCCGTGCCGACCGTCTGGCTCCAGCAGCACCTGTGGCACGCCGGCCATCCGCGCTGGTACGACTACGGCGTCTGGGCGGTCTACATGACGCACTTCTTCGTCGTGTGGGTGACCGCCGCGGTGCTCTGGCGCGTCGCGCGCCATCGCTTCCGCCCCTACGCCGTGCTGACGATCGTCCTCACGCTCGGCGCGTTCCTGACCTACTGGCTGTATCCGGCCCAGCCGCCGTGGCTGACCGCCGAGACCCTGCGGATCGCGCCGGTCGACCGGATCGTCCCCGAGGTGTGGGGCCAGCTCGGGGTCGGGACCGTGCAGTCGGTCTACGAGAACCACGACCTCGTCAACACGGTCGCCGCGATGCCGTCGCTGCACGCCGCGTACCCGCTCATGCTGCTGCTCTTCTTCTGGCCGGCCGGCCGGCTCGCGCGCATCGGGCTGGGCCTCTACACGCTCGCCATGGGCTACGCGCTCGTCTACAGCGGCGAGCACTACGTGACCGACATCCTCGCCGGCTGGGCGATGGCCGGCGCCGCGTACGCCCTGCTCACGGTTGCCGGTTCCCGCGTTCGGGGACTCCGGGGGCGTGAGCACTCAGCACCCGACCGAACGCGGCGAGCCCGGCAAGCGCGGACGCTTTGATCGCGTCGCCGAGGCCGCGTCGAACTTCGCGAGCTCGCCGCTCTTCTTCGCGATCTGCATCCTGATCGTCGCGCTCTGGCTGGCGACGCACGCGGCCGGGCTGTCGACCGAGTGGCAGCACCTCGCGGGCGACGCGATGGCCGCCGTCACCCTGCTGCTGCTCGCGCTGGTCAAGAACTCCGAGCTGCGCGCCGAGCACGCCGTGCAGAGCAAGCTCGACGCGATCGCGGCGGCGCTGCTCGAGCAGCGCGAGGGCAGGACGACCGAGGCCCACGACGACCTCGAGCGCGCCATCGGGATGCACAAGGAGGTGTGACTAGCGGCCCTCCAGGCCCGCCGCCGCGAGCGCCTCGCGCCGCGTCTCGTAGACGCGGCCCTGCACGAGCTTGCCGCCGCGCAGCCGCCACACCCAGCCCGCGGGCGCGTCGATGACGCGGCCGACGCCCCAGGCGTACACGCGGCCGGTGCAGACGACGACGTCGCCGACCTCGAGGAACTCGTCGGGCTCGGAGCGCAGCTCCTGCCACACGCGCGCGACGTCCTCCAGGTAGGTGCGCAGGCCGTCGTGGCCGACGTAGGGCTCGCCGCGGCCCGCCACGCGCGCCGTCGCGGGCATGAACTCGACGTCGGGGTCGGTGATCTCGAGCAGCGCCGGCAGGTCGCGCCGCGAGAACGCGTCGAACGCGGACCGGACGATGTCGGCGTTCACGCCCACGGACCGGCTAGGAGACGAGCGCCAGCGGGCGATGCTTGCCCGCGAACTCCTCACCGACCTCGACGAGCACGTCGAGCATCGCCTGCTTGGCGGGCGAGCGGAAGCTGTCCTTCAGCGTCGCAGCCATGATCCGGCGGACCGGCGGGCGGGCGCCCAGCGAGCGCACGACGATGTCCTCGCGCACCGACATCAGGGCGAGGTCGGGGATGAACGACGCGCCCACGCCGGCGGCGACGAAGCCCTGCATGGCGAAGTAGTCGTCGGAGTTGAAGGCGATGCGGGGCTCGAAGCCCGCGAGCTGGCACGAGCGCAGGAAGATCGACGCGTCCGGGCACGAGCCGGTGGTGCCGAGGATCCAGTTCTCGTCGGCGAGCTCCTCGAGCTTCAGGCCGCGCTTGCGGGCGAGTGGGTGGCTCTTGGGCAGGGCGACGTACATCGGGTCGTCGAGGAGGTGCAGGCGCTCGACGCCGTCGTCGGGCGACGCGCGGAACGCGACGGTGATGTCGAGCGCGACGTCGACCTCGCCGCTGCGCAGCCTGGCGATGGCCGGCTCGGGCTCGGCGGGCTCGAGCGTCAGCTCGACCGCGGGGTGGCGCTCGCGGTAGCGCGCGATCGCCTCGGGCATGATCGACGCCCCGGCGCTGGGGAACGCGGCCAGCCGCAGGCGCCCGCCGCGCAGGCCGGCGATGGCCTCGAGCTCGGCCTCGGCGTCGGACAGGCGCGCGAGGATGACGTCGGCGTGCTCGACCAGCGCGCGGCCCGCGTCGGTCAACCTCACCCCGCGCGCGCTGCGCTCGACGAGCATCGTGCCGGCCTCGCGCTCGAGGGCGGCGATCTGCTGGGAGACGGCCGACTGCGTGTAATCGAGCGCGTCGGCGGCGGCGGAGAACGAGCCGCGTGCTGCGACCTCGCGGAGCACGCGCATACGGCGGACATCGAGCATTAGCGCAGCTTATCAGTGGGTCCAAGGAATCCCATTTGTGCTCATATCACGTCGGTGCCATCCTCACGGTCATGAGCACCATGAGCCCCGACACCCTGGTCATCCGCCGCGCCGTGCCGGCCGACCTCGACGACCTGCGCTACCTCGCCGCGCTCGATTCCGCCCGCGCGCTGCTCGGTGACGTGCTGGTGGCCGAGGCCGACGGCGTCATCCACGCCGCGTACTCAGTCGAGGAGCGCCGCGCGATCGCCGACCCGTTCGTCCCCACCGCCGAGCTTGTCGCGCTGCTCGAGGTGCGAGCCGCTCCGCTGCGTGAAGCGCGCCAGAAGCGCACCCGCGGCCCGTCCGCCCTGCTCCGCGCGCTTCCAGCGCGCCCTTGAGGCGCGCGCCCTCCTCAGGCAACGCCGGCCACGCCGCTCCTCCCTCATGGCGGCTGTGGTCGGCGCTCGCCTGCGTGTACGTCATCTGGGGATCGACGTACCTCGCCATCCGGGTCGTCGTCGAGGACGTTCCGCCGCTGCTCGGAGCGAGCGCGCGCTTCCTGGTCGCCGGCGGCGTGATGCTCGCCGTGCTGGCCGCGCGCGGGCGCAGCGTGCGCGTTCCGCGCCGCGCGCTGGCCTCGGCCGCGCTCGTCGGCGTGCTGCTGCCCGCCGGCGGCAACGGCATCGTGAGCGTGGCCGAGCGCACCGTGCCCAGCGGCCTGGCCGCGCTGCTCATCGCGTCCGTGCCCCTGTGGGTCGTGCTGCTGCGCTCGACCGTCGGGGGCGAGCGGATCGCGGGCCGCACCCTCGGCGGCCTGGCGCTCGGCTTCGCCGGCCTCGCGGTGCTCTTGCTGCCGGGCAGCCGGCCCACCGAGGCGACGGCCGGCGGCATCGTGCTCGTGCTCGTCGCCGCGTGCTCATGGGCGACCGGCTCCTTCCTGTCGCCGCGGCTGACGATGCCGTCCGATCCGCTCGTGTCGACCGCGTGGCAGATGGTCGCCGGCGGCACGGCGCTGATGGTGGGCGCGCTGGCGGCCGGCGAGCCCGGCGACGTGCACCTGGCCGCCACGTCGACGAGCTCGTGGCTCGCGCTGGTCTACCTCGTCGTCGCCGGCTCGTGGGTCGCCTTCACCGCGTACGCCTGGCTGCTGCAGAACGCGCCGATCTCGCAGGTGGCCACCTACGCGTACGTCAACCCGCTCGTCGCCGTGCTGCTCGGCTGGTCGATCCTCGACGAGCAGCTGAGCACGGGCACGCTGGCCGGCGCGGCGCTGGTCGTCGCCGCGGTCGCCCTCATCGTCACGCGCGAATCGGCCGCGCGGAAGCCGGTCGAACAGAAGCGTTGCGTCACGCAACGCACTGCCGTAGACTCAGTTTCTTGACACAACTCATGAGCGAGGCAGTGACGATGACCCCTGAGGACGTGCCCGGCCCCGTCGTCGACATCCAGACGCTGTTCCCCTGGCTCGCCGCCATCACGCCGGCCCAGGAGCCGGCGCGGCCCAAGCCACGGCCCGCCGAGCCCGCGGCTGCCCTGCCCGACGCGGCGTGACCCTCGTCGACGACCTCACGCGACTCGATGGGCTCGCGGGTATGCGCGCGATGATCGCCGGCGAGCTCCGCCGCCGCCGATCGCGACGCTGCTCGGATTCGAGCTCGTCGAGGCGGAGGAGGGACGCGTCGTCTTCGCGGCCGAGCCCGGCGACCAGCGCTCAAGGGGCTTCGCCCCCTTACGGCCTTCGGCCTAACCCGTTAGGGGCAGTGTGCACGGCGGCCTCGCCGCGACGCTCATCGACTCGGCGACGGGCTGCGCCGTGCACACCACGCTCCCCGCGGGCACCGGCTACACGACGACCGACCTCCAGGTGCGCTTCGTGCGCGCGATCACGCGCGACACGGGGCGGATCGAGTGCGTCGGCGAGGTGGTGCACCGCGGGCGCAAGCTCGCCACCGCCGAGGCGCGGCTGACCGCGGGCGACCGCCTCCTCGCCCACGGCACGGCGAGCGTGCTCATCCTGCCATCGGACGCTCGAACAGCGTCGACAGCACCACCTGCGTCTGCGTCCGGATGATCCCGGGCGCGTCGCGGATGCGCTCGAGCGCCTCCTCGAGGTGCGTCGTGTCGCGCGCGTGGACGTGCAGGATCGCGCTGGCCTCGCCGGCGACGGTGTAGGCGGCCGCGACCTCGGGGTGCTCGAAGACCGCGTCGCGCACCTCGGCGGCCGGCATCCGCCCCTCGCAGAACAGCGACACCAGCGCGTGCGTGCGCCAGCCCATGGCGGTGGGGTCGACGACGGCCGCGTAGGAGCGGATGACGCCATCCGCCTCGAGGCGATCGACGCGCCGCTTGACCGCCGGCGCGCTCAGCGAGACGCGCTGGCCGATGGCCTGGAACGAGGTCCGCGCGCCCGATCGCAGCAGCGCAACGATCTGCCGGTCGATGTCGTCCATTCGCCCATGTTAGACCCCTCAGGCGCAACGGATCGGCATTGAGACAGGGGCGCAGCCGGACAATCATTGACCGCGCCCCCCGACGTAGAGGAGAACGCAGCATGGCCCAGCAGGCCGCGCCCGCGCCGGCGACTCCGCCGGTGCCCGATCACGACTTCATGCCGCTCAACGGCATCCACCACGTGGAGCTGTACGTCGGCAACGCGCTGCAGGCCGCCTACTACTACGCGCACGCGTTCGGGTTTCGCCGGGTCGCCTACAAGGGCCTCGAGACCGGCACGCGCGACCTCGTCTCGCACGTGCTGCAGCAGGGCCGCATCCGCCTGGTGCTCACCGGCGCGCTGCACTCCGACTCGCCGATCGCCGCCCACCAGCACAGGCACGGCGACGGCGTGAAGGTCATCGCCTTGAGCGTGCCGAGCGTCGAGCACGCCTACCGCGAGGCCACGAGCCGCGGCGCGATCGGCGTCGATGCGCCGCGCGAGAGCTCCGACGAGCACGGCACCGTGAAGCTCGCGACGATCGAGACCTACGGCGAGACGCTGCACACCTTCGTCGAGCGCGGCGACTACGACGGGCCGTTCCTGCCGGGCTTCGAGCCGGTCGCGGGCGCGGGCGAGGACAGCGGCATGCTGCTGGCCATCGACCACATCGTCGGCAACGTCGAGCTGGGCTCGATGGAGCGCTGGGTCAAGTACTACGAGGACGTCTTCGGGATGACCGAGATGATCCACTTCTCCGACGAGGACATCTCGACGGAGTACTCGGCGCTCATGTCCAAGGTCGTCAGCGACGGCAAGGGCCTCGTCAAGTTCCCGATCAACGAGCCCGCCGAGGGCAAGCGCAAGTCGCAGATCGATGAGTACCTCGAGTTCTACGAGGGCGCCGGCGCCCAGCACGTCGCGGTCGCCACGCGCGACATCGTCGGCACGGTCGCCGAGATGCGCCGCCGCGGCGTCGAGTTCCTGACCATCCCGCCGGCCTACTACGAGGACGTGCCGGCGCGCGTGCCCGAGGTGTCGGGGCAACTCGCCGACCTGCGCGAGCAGGGCATCCTCGTCGACCGCGACGACGAGGGCTACCTGCTGCAGATCTTCACCAAGCCCGTCGGCGACCGCCCGACGATGTTCTTCGAGATCATCGAGCGCCACGGCGCGCGCGGGTTCGGCGACGGCAACTTCAAGGCCCTGTTCGAGGCCATCGAGCGCGAGCAGGAGCGGAGAGGGAACCTCTAGCGATGCGCTACCACAGCCTGGGCGACGTCCCCGCCAAGCGCCACGCGCAGACGCGGCGCGACGGCCTGCTGCTCACCGAGGAGGTCCTCGGCTACGAGGGCTTCTCGGGCAACGAGTCGATCCTCTACCACCTGCACTCGCCGTGCCGGCTGTCGGAGGTGGGGAGCTTCCATCCGATCGTGCGCGAGGAGTGGGTGCCCGACGCCCACGTCCACCGGCTCGCCGACGCCAACCCCGTCGAGAGCGGCGGCGACCCGATCGGCGGCCGGCGCCTGCTGATGTTCAACAACGACATCGAGACCTGGGTCTGCAAGCCGACCGAGGCCCACGAGGGCTTCTACCGCAACGGCGAGGGCGACGAGGTCGTCTACGTGCACCGGGGCGGCGGCGTCCTGCACACGATGTTCGGGCGCGTCCCGTTCCGCGAGAAGGACTACGTCGTCATCCCGCGCGGCACGACGCACCGCTGGGAGCTGGACGACGACGCCGAGCAGTTCTGGCTGTGCTTCCACACGCCCGGCGAGATCGAGACGCCCAACCGCTACCGCAACCGCTATGGCCAGCTGCTCGAGCACGCGCCCTACTCGCAGCGCGACTTCCACCCGCCCGTCGAGCTCGAGACGATCGAGGACGACGGCGAGTTCGAGCTCACCGTGCGCGTGCGCGACGGCTTCCAGACCTACGTCCTGGATCGCCACCCGTTCGACGTCACCGGCTGGGACGGCTACGTCTATCCGTACACGTTCAACGCCGACGACTTCGAGCCGCGCGCGGGGCGCTTCCACCTGCCCCCGCCGGCGCACCAGACCTTCCAGGGGCCGAACTTCGTCATCTGCACGTTCGCCCCGCGGATGCTCGACTGGGACGAGACGGCGGTGCCGATCCCCTACCACCACTCGAACATCCAGTCCGAGGAGGTCATGTTCTACGCCGAGGGCGACTACGCCGCCCGCAAGGGCGTGGAGATCGGCTGCCTGACCCTGCACCCCTCGGGCCTGCCCCACGGCCCGCAACCGGGGACCGTCGAGAAGGCGCTCGGCGCCAAGCACACCAACGAGCTGGCCGTCATGTGGGACACCTTCCGGCCGCTGAAGCTGACCACGCTGTGGCAGTCGGTCGACAACCCCGCCTACGCGTACTCCTGGAACGAGGAGAAGGCGGCTGCGTTCGAGGCGCAGCCGGTCAGCTAGAGAGCTTCGGAGCGAGGTACGACGGCGGAGGGCCCGTCTGGGAGCGGGCTCTCCGCCGGCGCTGACGCTCAGGCGCCGACCTTCTCGGCCGCGTCGACTCGCGGCAGCGGCGGCGCGCCGCGGATGAGGTCCGCGCCCTTCTCGCCGATCATGATCGTCGGCGCGTTGGTGTTGCCGCGCGTGATCGTCGGCATGACCGAGGCGTCGACGACGCGCAGCCCCTCGAGGCCCAGGACGCGCAGCTGCGCATCGACCACCGAGCCCATCGCGCAGGTCCCCACCGGGTGGTAGACGGTGTGCGCGCGGCGCTGGACGAAGTCCATGATGTCGGCCTCGGAGTCCGACTGCGGGACGAGGAAGTCGGCCCGCCGCCAGTCCTTGAGCGCGGGCGCCGCGTTGATCTCCATGTTCAGCCGGGCGCCGGCGATCATGCTCTGGCGGTCCTCGTCGGTCTGCAGGTAGTTGTGGACGATCCGCGGGCGCGCGTGCGGGACCGGCGAGCGCAGCGTGACCATCCCGCGGCTCGTCGGCTTCACGACCACCGGGCCGAACGTGTAGGCGTCGTCGAACGGCACGCCGAGGAACTCCTCGTGCAGCAGCAGGCAGCCGATGTGGAACTGCACGTCGGGTGCCTCGAGGCCGTCGCGGGTGCGGACGAACCCGCCGCCCTCGCCGCCGTTTGACGTGCACGGCCCGCGGCCCTCTGCCTCGTACTGGGCGAAGGCCTCGGGCGTGGCCTGCGAGATCAGGCTGCCCTTGTCGGTGAGGACGACGAAGTTGAGCATCAGGTGGTCCTGCAGGTTCTGGCCCACCGGCAGCTCGTGGCGCGTCTCGATGCCCAGCGGCGTGAGCGCCTCGCCCGGCCCGACGCCGGACAGCATCAGCAGCTGCGGCGTGTGGTACGTGCCCGCCGAGAGGACGACCTCGCGCTCGGCGCGGATGTGCTCGAGCTTTCCGTCGCGCATGACCTCGACGCCGACGGCGCGATCACCCTCGAAGAGGATGCGGTAGGCGCGCGTGTCGGTCATCACGTCGACGTTGCCGCGCGCGACCGCCGGGTGCAGGTACGCGACGGCGGTGCTGCAGCGGCGGCCGTCGCGCTGCGTGACCTGGAAGCGGCCGGCGCCCTCCTGCGTAGCGCCGTTGAGGTCCTCGTTGTGCGGGATGCCGACCTCCCCCGCGGCCGCGATCCACGTCTCGACGACCGGGTGCATCGACCGGCTGTCGCTGACGCTCAACGGGCCGCCGACCCCGTGGTAGTAGCTGGGCCCGCGCTCGTTGTCCTCGGAGCGCTTGAAGTAGGGCAGGACGTCGTCGTAGCCCCAGCCGTCGAAGCCCATCGCCGCCCACTCGTCGTAGTCGGCGCGGTTGCCGCGGATGTAGATCATCGCGTTCAGCGAGCTCGATCCGCCGAGCACGCGGCCGCGCGGCAGGTAGTTGCGCCGGTAGTCGAGCCCCGGCTCGGGCTCGCTGAACAGCGCCCAGTCCCAGTCGCTGGTCAGGTTCGGCCCGAAGGCCAGCGGCATGTGGATCTCGGGCGCGTCGTCCGGCGGCCCCGCCTCGATCACCGCCACCCTGACGTCCGGGTCCTCGCCCAGCCGGTTGGCCACCACGCAGCCAGCCGAGCCGGCGCCGACGATCACGTAGTCGTACATGCGCGCACCGTACGCCTCAGGCGGCGGTGCGGTCCAGCGCGGGCGATCGCTGCCGAGCGCCGCGGCCGGCTGAGCTACCCCGGACTGTGGCGGATTGCTGTTGCAGAGAGGCTGTTGCGCAAGGGCATCCACAGCTCCGGTGCTCGAACTGGATGGGACGATCGCTCATGCTCAGAGCGGCCGATATCGGCCGACATGTGGGACGATAACGCCGTCCGAGCGATAGGCGTCGCTCCCACCCGTTCGGCACCGAAGCTGTGGGCGACTTATGCAACAGCCTCAGAGCAACAGTAAGTGACCACGCTCGCGCGATCGGGCCGCCACCGGCCGGCGGGCCACCCTCCCTCGGTGCCCTGGCCGCGCAGCGCCGCGAACGCGGGCGGCAGACCGCGTCTGACATCCTGGCGCGTCGTGAACAGGGACTTCACCTGGCGCGACGGCGAGCGCGTCATCCGCTTCGGCCGGGGCGCGATCGCGGACGCTCCCGAGCTGCTGGGCGACGAGTACGTGCTGCTCACCACTCCCCGCGCCGCCGACCAAGCGCCGACACTGACGGCCGGCGCCGCGGCGGTCCACCACGTCCCGCCCGGTCGCGTCGACGAGGTCGCGGGCGACCTGCTCGACGCGGTCGACGGCGGGCTGTTCGTGGCGCTCGGCGGCGGGCGCGTCGTCGACGTCGCCAAGGCGCTGGCCGCCGCGCGCGGGACGCAGGCGGCGGCGATCCCGACCACGCTGAGCGCGGCGGAGATGACGCGTGGCCACCGCCACGCACGCGGGGTCGATCCCGCGACCGCGCGGGTGCGCCCGCGCGTGGTGCTCAACGACCCGGCGCTGAGCGCCTCGCAGCCCGACCACGACCTCGCGGCGTCGGCCGCCAACGCGCTCGGCCACGCCGTCGAGGGGCCGCTGACCCCGAAGGCCTCCCCCGTGCCCGTGCTCGCGGCCCGCAAGGCGGCCGCGCTGCTGGCGCGCGAGGGCGACCGCGACGCGCTCGCGCTCGGCGCGCTGCTGTCGGGCTACGTCATCGACTCGACCGGCTACGGGCTGCACCACGTGCTCGCGCAGACGCTCGCGCGCTTCGCCGGCGTCTGGCACGGCCGCGCCAACGCAGCGATGCTGCCGCACACGATCGTCGCGCTGCGCGAGCGCGCGCCCGCGGAGCTCGCCGCGCTCGACGACGCCGCCGGCATCGCGATGGAGTCGCTCGCGCGGCGCCTGGCGCAGCGCGCCGGCGCCCAGCAGCTGCGCGACCTGGGCGTCACCGAGGACGACCTCGAGATCTGCGTGCGCCAGGCCTTCGCCCGCCAGACCGACCTCGCGGGCACGCCGCCGGCGGCCAGCGAGCCCGAGATCAGGGCGCTCTACGAGGCGGCGTGGTGATGCTCGACCTGCTCACCGAGCTCATGGACGCCGCCCAGGGCCGCTGCACATACGCGGAGGCGCGGCACGTCGATGCCCGCAGCGAGGCGATCGCCGTGCTCTCCGGCCACGTCGACGCGATCGACAGCGCGGCGTCGGAGGGCATCGGGGTGCGCGTCCGCGTCGGCGGCGGGTGGGGCTTCGCCGCCACGCGCGACGTCACCCGCGCCGGCGCCGAGGCGGCGCTCACGCGCGCACTGGCGGTCGCCGAGGCGCAGCCCGCCGGCCCGGGTACGCCGCTGGCACCCGTCGAGCCCGCGGGCGGGCACTGGTCCTCGCCCTACGAGGTCGATCCGTTCACCGTCGCGCTCGACGACAAGCTCGCCCTGCTCTTCGAAGCCGAGCGCGCGCTGCGCGGCGACGAGCGCATCGTGCGCACCGCCGCCACGGCGCGCGCGTGGCGCGAGCGCAAGGCGTTCGCGTCGACCGAGGGCGCCGCCTGCACCCAGGAGCTCGTCGCGTGCGGCGCCGGCATCGCGGCCTACGCGACCGACGGCACGGACCTTCAGGTGCGCACCTACCCGACCGCGCACGGCGGCGGCCTCAGCGCAGCCCGCGGCTGGGAGCATGTCTCCAGCCTCGACCTGCCCGCGCACGCGCCGCGGGTGGCGGCCGAGGCGATCGAGCTGCTGACCGCGCCGCGCTGCCCGCAGGGCACGAGCACGATCGTCCTGCACGGCGAGCAGGTCGCCCTCCAGGTCCACGAATCGATCGGCCACGCGCTCGAGCTCGATCGCATCCTGCTCGGCGAGGCCTCGTACGCCGGGACGAGCTGGGTGGCGCCGACCGACATCGGATCGCTGCAGTACGGCTCGGAGCTGCTGCACGTCACCGCCGACGCGACGCTGCCCGGCGGCCTGGGCTCGTTCGGCTGGGACGACGAGGGCGTCGCGGGCGCGCGCCGCGACCTCGTCGAGGGGGGCGTCCTGCGCGCCGCGCTCTCCAACCGCGAGAGCGCCGCGGCCATCGGGCTCGACGCCTCGGGCGGCTGCGCGCGGGCCGACGGCTTCGCGCGCCAGCCGATCGTGCGCATGACCAACGTCTCGCTGGAGCCGGGGACGGTGCCGACGCTCACCGATCTGCTCGCCGACACCGGCGAGGGCCTGTACCTGGAGAGCAACCGCTCGTGGTCGATCGACGACCGCCGCCTGCAGTTCCAGTTCGCCACCGAGGTCTGCCGCGAGATCCGCGGCGGCGAGCTGGGGCGGCTGTACCGCAACGGCTCCTACGCGGGCGTGACGCCGCGGTTCTGGGGGTCGCTCGACGCCGTCTGCGGCGCGGACGAGTGGCGGATGTGGGGCCTGACGAACTGCGGCAAGGGCGAGCCCGGCCAGCTCATGGTCGTCTCGCACGGCGCCGCGCCCGCGCGCTTTCGCGACGTGCAGGTCGGCGTGGCGTGATCGAGCCCTTCGAGATCCACGTCGACGACGCGATCCTCGCCGACCTGCGCGCGCGGATCGCCATCACGCGCTGGCCCGATGCGGCGCCCGGCGAGCCATGGGGCCAGGGCACCGACCTCGCCTACCTGCGCGAGCTGCTCGCCTACTGGGCCGACGGGTTCGACTGGCCCGCGCGCGAGCGCGAGCTCAACGCGTTCGCGCACTTCCGCACCGAGATCGACGGCGTCGCGATCCACTTCGTCCACGAGCGCGCCCGCGGCGGCGCCGGCTTCCCGCTCGTCCTCACGCACGGCTGGCCGAGCACCTTCGTCGAGCTGCTCGCGCTCGTGCCGCTGCTGACCGACCCCGAGGGGCACGGCATCGACGGCCCCGCGTTCGACCTCGTGATCCCGTCGCTGCCGGGCTACGGCTTCTCGCAGCGGCCGGCGCGCACCGGCGTCACGTCACGCTTCACCGCGGGCCTGTGGCACGGGCTCATGCGCGCGCTCGGCTACGAGCGCTACGGCGCCCACGGCGGTGACTGGGGCGCGGCGGTCTCGACGTTCATGGCGCTCGACGATCCGCAGCGGGTCGCCGGCCTGCACCTCGTCAACCTCGACAACGAGCCCTACACCGGCCCGGGATCCGCCCCGCTGACCGACGCCGAGCGCGCCTACCTGGCCGACTTCGGGCGCTGGCGCGACGAGGAGTACGGCTACGCCGCGATCCAGTCGACCAAGCCGCAGACGGTGGCCTACGGGCTCAACGACTCGCCGGCCGGCCTCGCCGCCTGGATCGTCGAGAAGTGGCGGGCCTGGTCGGACAGCGGCGGCGACGTCGAGCGGCGCTTCTCGCGCGACTTCCTGCTGACCGTCGTGACGATCTACTGGGCGACCGCGACGATCGCCACGTCGATGCGCGACTACCACGACAACCGCTGGTCGCCCGAGACGACGATCGGCCCCGACGACTTCGTCGCGGTGCCGACCGCCGTCGCCGCCTTCGTGCACAACTTCGCTCCCGAGGGGGTCACGCCGCGCGAATGGGTCGAGCGTCTCTACGACGTCCGCCGCTGGACGCCGATGCCGCGCGGCGGCCACTTCGCGGCGGTCGAGGAGCCCGAGCTGGTCGCGCGCGACATCGCGGCGTTCTTCGGGGAGCTCGCGCCCCCGTCCACACTCGCGCAGGGCACGGAGCCGCCAGGAGGGGGGACCCCGTGGGCCTGACGCAGCCGGCGCTCGAGCTCGCCGAGCGAGCGCTGTCGTTCGCGGACGGCGACGCGCAGGCGACGGTCGTGCGCGAGCGCTCGCTGCTGTCGCGCTTCGCGCGCTCGACGCCGACCCAGGCCACGGAGGTCGACGACATCACCGTCGCGCTGCTGCGCCTGCACGACGGGCACACCGGCTCGGCCGAGACCAACGACAGCTCCGACGACGGCCTGCGCGACACCGCCGCGCGCGCCGACGCCGCCGCCCGGGCGGCCGCCCGCTCGGCCGGCGAGCCGGGTGACTACCCCGGCCTGCCCGAGCCCGCGACCGCGCGCCCCCACGACGGCTTCGACGCGACCACTGCGCAGCTCGATCCGGCGCCGGCCGGCGCCGCGCTGCGCACGGCCTTCGAGGGCTGCGCGCGCCACGGCCTGCAGGCCTTCGGCATCTGGACCGCGGGCGCGGTGGAGACCGCTATCGCTTCGACCACCGGCGTGCGCGCGCAGGACGCCGTGACCGACGCATTCATGAAGGTCATCGCGCGCGACGAGCGCGGGCGCACCGGCTGGGCGTCGAGCGCCGGCACGGCGATCGACGCGCTGGACCCCGCCGGCCTCGCCGCCCGCGCGTCGGCGAAGGTCACGCCCGCCGAGCCGGTCGAGCTCGAGCCCGGCGAGTACCCGGTCGTCCTCGAGGCCGACGCGGTCGGCCTGCTGCTCGACTACCTAGGTGGGCTGGCGTTCAACGGCCTGGCGCACACCGAGGGCCGCGGGGCGCTGGCCGGCCGCCTCGGCCAGCGCGTCGCCGCGCCGGCCATCAACCTCGCCGACTCGCCACGCTTCGCGCGCACCCTGCCGCGGGCCTTCGACGCCGAGGGCGTGCCGAAGGTGCCGCTGCCGCTCATCCAGGACGGCGTGGCCCACGCGGTCGTGCACGACACGCGCTCGGCCGCGCGCGCGGGCGCGCGGTCGACCGGCCACGCGCTGGCGCCCGGCGGCGCCGCCTACGGCCCGGCGCCGACCAACCTCGTGCTGTCCGGCGGCGGCGCGGCGGACGAGGCCGAGCTGATGGCGCCGATCGAGCGCGGCCTCTACGTCACGCGCCTGTGGTACCTCAACCCGGTCCACGAGAAGTCGACGCTGATGACGGGCACCACGCGCGACGGGACGTTCCTGATCGAGGACGGGCGCATCGGCCGCCCGGTCCGCGACGTGCGCTTCACCGACTCGATCCTGCGGCTGCTGGAGGCCACCGAGGCGCTGACGTCGTCGCAGCACCTCGCCTGCGAGGCCGACTTCTACGGCCGGCGCTTCGCGACCGGCGTCGTGACCCCGTCGCTGCGCGCGAGCGCGTTCAGGATCACAGGGCAGACGCTGTGAGCTGCGGCTCCGGCGCGTCGAGCGCCAGCAGCGCCGCCACCGGCTCGGCCACGAACTGCGCGCCGATCAGCCGCTCGCACTCTGCCAGCGCGTCGTCGCGCGAGCGCGCCGACGAGTAGATCCGCGTGGCGGTCATCACGTCGAAGGCGTCGGCCACGGCGAGGATCGCCGCGCCGTCGGGGATCGCGTCGCCGGCGAGGCCGTCGGGGTAGCCGCGCCCGTCCGGGCGCTCGTGGTGGGCGCGGATCCACGCCACCTGCTCGGGCAGCAGCACGTCCTCGACCATCTGCGCGCCGACGGGCGCGTGGCGCTTGATCTGCGCGTACTCGTCGTCGGTGAGGCGGCCGGGCTTGAGCAGGACCGCGTCGGGCACGCCGATCTTGCCGACGTCGTGCACGAGCGCGGCCTCCTCGAGCAGCGCGATGCGCTCCTCGCTCCATCCCATGCCGCGCGCGATCGCGCACGCCAGCGTCGCGACGCGCTGCGAGTGCTCCTGCGTCGACGGGTCCTTGGCGTCGATCGCGCGGGCCAGCGCGCGGATCCCGACCAGCGTGCGCGAGCGCTGCAGCTGCTCGGCGCGCTCGGTGATCGACAGCTCGCGCACGACGCTCGCGTCGTAGATCCAGGCCGCGTCACGGCCGTGCGCCTTGCTCCAGTACAGCGCGCCGTCGGCCAGGCGCACGAGCGCGTCGGCGTCCTGCGCGTGCTCGACGCCGCAGACGCCGGCCGAGGCGCTCACGGTCAGCCCGCCCTCGAGCTCGATCGCGGCGATCGCGCGGCGCGTGCGCTCGATCGCGGCCAGCGCGTCGTCCTCGGTCGTCTCGGGCATGAGGACGGCGAACTCGTCGCCGCCCAGCCGCGCGAGGACGTCCTCGGCGCGCGCGCTCTCGGTCAGCCGGGCGGCAACCGCGGCGAGGACGGCGTCGCCGCGCTCGTGGCCGAGCGAGTCGTTGACCGCCTTGAAGTGGTCGATGTCCAGCAGCGCGAGGGCCAGCGGCCGGTCGTGGCGCAGCGCGCGCGACAGCTCCTCGCGCAGGCGCTCGTGGAAGGCGCGGTGGTTGGCCAGGCCGGTGAGCGGGTCGGTGGCGGCCTGCTCGACGAGCCGTGCCTGCGCCTCGGTGTTGGCCACCGCCAGGCCGATGATCTCGGCGAAGTCGGCCAGCACGCGCTCGACGTCGTCGGGCAGTGAGTCGGGGGCCACGGACGCGACGGCGATCGCGCCCCACATGTGCCCGCGAACCGGGATCGGCGCGGTCAGCGAGCAGCCGTAGCCCAGGCGCGCCGCGCGCTTGGTCGGCGAGTGGCGATCCACGCGGACGGCGCGGCCCTCGCTGACGAGCCTGTGCAGGTCATCGCCCGCGACGATCTGGAGCACGGTCCCGGGCTCCAGCGTGGGGCCTGCGACGTCGTTGGACCACGCGCCGACGACGATCGCCGTCCGGCCCCGGTCAGCTCGAGGATCCCGCAGCCGTCGACCCCGAGCAGCGTGGCGATGCGCCGCGAGGCGAGGACGCAGACGTCGGCGGGCGGCGCGCCGGCGGCCACCGCGGTGGCGAGGTCGCGGATCGCCGCGTGCTCGTCGGTGAGCGCGAGCAGCAAGGTCCGCCCCGCGACGATCACGACGGCCAGCGCGCCGAACACGAGCGTCACGCTCAGCGCGCTGGCGGCCACGCTCTGGGCGCGCGCGTGCGCGTCGTAGAGCAGCGGCAGCTCGTGGGCGGCCACGGCGCTCGCCACCGCGACGACCGCCAGCCGGCTCGAGAAGAAGCACGCGGCGTAGACGACGACGAACACGGGGATGATCGCCATCGGCGAGTCGAAGCCGTCGGTCGCGTACACGGCCAGCACGGTGCAGACGAGGCCGGCGAGCGTCCCCACCGGCAGCACCCATGCGGGCATTCGCCGCCAGTCGATGACGGTCGTACACAGCAGGCCGTAGACGACGGCAGCGAGCCCGAGCGGCCCGAGCAGCGCGCGATGTGTGACGTCGGTTCCGGGCAGCACGAGCAGCAGCAGGGCGAAGAGCCCCGCTGCGAGGTACAGGGCGCCGCCGACGCGGCCCGCGACCGCGGGCTCGCGCTGCGACAGGCCGGGCGCCCCGCGCCGCCAGCGCGTGTGCCGGATGTTCACACCAGGTAAGTCGGCGCTCCGACGCGGCGCTTGAGCGCCGCGGGGCGCCTGCTACCAGGGCTTCTTGATGAGGAGGATCGTGTTGAGCGCGAAGGCGATCGCGAACCCGACCGTCCAGCGGTTCAGGTTGCGCTCGACGAGCGAGCCGCCGCCCAGCGGGCCCTGGCCGGTGCCCACGCCGAAGGCGCCGGACAGGCCGGCGTCCTTCCCCGAGTGCATGAGGATCAGGAAGATCAGGACGACGCAGATGACGACCTGGACGACGGAGAGGATCAGTTCCATTCCCTGCTGATGGTACCGGCCCCTCCGCCGTCAGGCGTCGTGCTGGCTAGGACTGCTGGGCGTTGTCGCCCTTGTTGCAGTCGTGGCCCGGGTCGCCGCTCTGGGCGTCGCTCGCGGCCTTCTCGCCGTGGCGGTCGAACTTCTTGAAGCCGCCGTGATGGCGATGCTTGTGGCGGTGATGGCCGAAGCGCTTCTTGAACTGCAGCGGCTGGAGGTCACCGGAGGCCACGACGGTGTCGCCCTCCTTGACCTGGACGGTGTAGGTCGTGCCGGCCACGGCGTTGAACGTGGCGGACTTGGCGAAGCCCTTCAGCTTGCCGTCCTCGTTCGTCGTCGCGGTGGTGGGCGCGAAGTCCGTGCCGTCCACGGTGAACGTGTAGGCCGTGTTGGGCTTCAGGTTGCGCACATGCACGACCAGGACGTTGTTCTGGCTGCCGTCGACCAGCAGGGCCTTGCCGCCGACGGCGGTCGCCGGGTCGGTGGCAGTGGTGGTCGCGGGGGCCGCGAGCTTGGCGCCGTAGACCTTTGCAGCGCTGTTGCCGTGGTGGGCGCTGGCCGTACCTGCGAGGGCCAGCAGCCCCGCGCAGGCCAGCGCGAGGATCTTCGTAGTGGCGTTCATGCGAGGTTCAACGCGCCAGACCCGCCCAGGTTGGAAGGTCAGCCGAGCGCGTCTAAACGCCGCAGCAGCTCCATCGCCTCGGCGCGCAGCTCGCGATCCAGCGCGCGCCAGTCGGCCTCCGACAGCTTGCCGGTGCGGTAGTCGAGCTCGGCGTCGCGGATCTCGCGGTACTTGGCCTCCTTGGCCGCCTCGAGGTCCTCGCGCTGGGCCGCGTCGGCGTCCTCGGCCGCAACGGCGCCCGCGCGCAGCGGCGCGCTGACCAGCCACACGACCAGGCTCAGCAGGGCGATGACGAGGATCGGCGCCAAGACGTCGCTAGGCACGGCCGAGCTCGCGGGCCACGCGCGCGGCGTAGCCGGCGGTGACCCGGCGGCGCGCCGCGTCGGGCGCCGGCCACAGCGCGATCAGCCCGCCGGCGAACACGATCAGCCCGCCGAGCCAGATCCAGCTGACGAGCGGCGAGGAGATGACCCGGAACTGCGCGGGGAACGCGCCCTGGCGGTAGGCCGCCAGCAGCCGCGCGACGACGTCGAGCTGCTGCTCGGCCGGCCGGTTCGCCGTCTTCTGCGCGGTGGCGTCGATGACCTTGGCCAGGTACTCCGGATCGGGCTGGATGGCCGCCCACAGGTCGCGCGTCAGGCCGGCCTTCATGCCGACCTCCGAGGTCGCCTCGCCGCTGTCGAAGATCCCCTGCACGAGGCTGCCCGACGCGAACGGGGCCGCCGACGGGTAGTAGCCGCGGTTCGTGCGCAGGGTCGCCACGTGACGGCCGTCCTTGCGCACGTCGAGCACGGCGCCCAGCTCGGCGCGCTCGAGGCGCTGCCCGCGGAAGACCGGCCGCGCGGTCGCGCGCACGTACGTCACCTGGTAGCCGCCGACCGTCGCGGTCTGCTTCGGGCTCAGGCGCACGTCGCGCGCGTGCTGGAAGGCGGTCGAGGCGGCGACGCCGACGAACAGCACCGCCATCCCGACGTGCACGGTGTAGCCGCCGTAGCGGCGGCGGTTGCGCTGCACGAGGCTCACCAGCGCGCGCGCCGGACCCTCGGGCGTCATCGCCCGCCGCGCGCTGACGCCGCGCGCGAACTCCTGGCCGATGACCGTCACGGTGAACGCCGCGAAGACGAACATCGCGACCGCCGTCGCGCTGCCGGTGACGCCGAACGCCAGCAGCGCCACGAGCGCGACGCCGGCGACGACCGTCGGCCACAGGAACGTGCGCCGCGCGTTGGCGAGCGTCGCGCGCCGCCACGCGATCACCGGCCCGATGCCCGACAGCAGCACGAGCAGGAGCGCCAGCGGCACGGTGTAGCGGTCGAACCACGGCGGCCCGACCGCCGCCTTCGTGCCCGTCACCGCCTCGGAGATCAGCGGGAAGAAGGTGCCCCAGAAGACCACGAAGGCCAGGCCGACGAGGACGACGTTGTTGCCCAGGAAGGCGGCCTCGCGCGACAGCAGCGAGTCGAGCCGGTGCTCGGAGCGCAGCACGTCGCGGCGCGTGACGACGAGGTAGAGCCCGCCGACGATCATCAAGGCGATCAGCGACACGAACGGCACCCCGAGCGTCGAGGCTCCGAAGGCGTGGATCGAGTCGAGGATCCCCGAGCGCACGAGGAACGTGCCGAGCACCGCCAGCGTGCCGGTCGCGAGCACGAGCGAGACGTTCCAGACCTTCAGCATCCCGCGCTTCTCCTGCACCATCACCGAGTGCAGGAACGCCGTGCCCGTCAGCCACGGCAGCAGCGACGCGTTCTCGACCGGATCCCAGGCCCAGTAGCCGCCCCACCCCAGCTCGGCGTAGGACCAGCGCGCGCCGAGCAGGATCCCGATGCCCAGGAAGAACCAGGCGGCCAGCGCGAACCGGCGGGTGGCGCGGATCCAGTCGGCGTCGACGCGCCGCACCACGAGCGCGCCGATCGCGAAGGCGAACGGGATCGCCCACAGCGTGTACCCCGAGTAGAGCATCGGGGGGTGGATCATCATGCTCGGGTGGCGCAGCAGCGGGTTCAGCCCGGTCCCCTCGGGCGGCGCCGTGGCGACCGTGTGGAACGGCGTGGCGTCGAAGACGAGCAGGCCGGTGAAGAACGCGCCGAACCCGAGCAGGACCGATGTCGCGTAGGGCGCGACGTCGCGCAGCCGCCGGCGCACCAGGAAGAGCACGAGGCTCGACCACAGCGACAGCAGCCAGACCCACAGCAGCAGCGAGCCCTCCTGCGAGGACCACGCCGCGGCGGCGCGGTAGAAGGTCGGCGTGGTGGTCGACGAGTGCGTCGCGACGACGTCGTAGTGGAAGTCCGAGCGCAGGAAGGCGATCTCGAGGATCGCGAAGGCCGCCGTGGCCAGCACCGCCAGGCCATAGACCGCGCGGCGCCCGGAGTCCACGAAGTCGCGCCGCCCAGCGCGCGCGCCGTACAGCGACGCGCCGATGCCGTAGAAGCACGTGCCGAGGGCGAGGATCAGGCAGGCCTGGCCGACGGTGGCCACTGCTACTGGTCCCTCCGGCCGGTCACTACGTCTGCTGCTTGTCGGTGAACTTCGACGGGCATTTCGTCACGAGCGAGTCCTTCTCGCCCACGAACGTCGCGCCCTGCTTGCGCACGGTGACGATCACCTCGCGCCCGTCGCGGAACGGGTCCGGCACGGCCCCGACATAGCGCACGGGGACCGAGGCGCGGCCGTTGCGGTCGCGCACGCGGAAGAGGGTGGCATCGCCCTGCTTGCGGATCGAGCCGTCGACGACCTTGCCGGTCAGCTGGTAGGAGCGGCCGGCGTTGGCGCTGGCGAGCAGCCGCGACGGGTCGACCGCCGCGCTCGACGCCGAGAAGCTCGTGTAGGCCAGGGCGCCGGCCAGCACGAGCGCGGCCGTCAGGGCCACGACCAGCCGGATGCGGCGCTTGCGGGAGGGGTCCATGCGCTGGCAAGAGTCTAGATAGAGCGGCCCGCGGATGGCCCCATGCGTCGCCGACGACATGCGTCCAAGTGTCAAATCCCAACACGAGTTAAGAAACCTTCGGGCCGTTGGTGCGTCTGTAAGGGAGAAGCGACGATGCGCGTACGTTCCAACCGCACCCCGTCAGAGACCCGGCACCGCGAGGGCGTCCTGCGGCGCCGCCACGCGCCGACGCGCCCCGAGCCCGCCCAGCAGCCCGCCGACGACCTGTTCGCCGAGCGCCGCGCCCGCGAATCCGGCGGGCCCGACGATCGCGCGATGTACACCTGCTCGTGCGGCTACGTCTTCGAGGCCGACGTGACGACCTCGGTCGCCTGCCCCCACTGCGGGGCCGGGCAGGCCTGGTAGCCGCCGCTAGCCGACCCGTTGGTCGGGAATACTGACGGCCATGGCCGTCGGCCGAAGGCTCGTCGCCGCGCTGTTGATCGTCCTCATGGCGGTCGGCTCGATCGTGCTGTGGCTCGGGATTCCGGTGGGCTGGCTGTACCTCGTCTCACGCCTGGTCAGCTCGTCGCAGCCGTCGATGGGCCCCTACGTGCTCGTGCTCGTCGGCATCCCGGCGTCGATGGTCGTCGTGGGCAAGCTGCTGTCCAAGCTCAACCGCGCGTACGGCGACCTGACCGACAGCACGCCGACCGGGCGGATGCGCACGCCGTGGCTGAAGTCGATGCGCGGCGAGCGCGACAGCGGCCGCCCGCGGACGATCCTCGACGTCGTCATGGTCTGGAGCGTCGGCCTGGCGCTGCTGTGCTTCGCGATCTGGTTCTTCGTGTTCGCCGGCTCGAGCCTGCCGACGTAGGCCTAGCAGGCGCGCGCGTAGCGGCAGGCCACGACGCTTGGCTGCTCGACCGGGTGCCCGGCGTCGATCGACCACGCCAGGCGCACGAACTGCGCGTGTGACCACGCCAGCGGCGTCGCCGACAGCGTCCCCTCGCCGGGCGGGAAGCCGGGCTGGCCCGACGGCGGCTGGTCGTCCCAGACCTGCTCGGGGATCAGGTCGCCGCCGTTGGCCGCGCCGGCCATCGCGGCGAGCTCGGCGTTCGCCGAGCCGCCGGCGGCGAGCTCGTACTCGCCGCGCTCGCCGGAGAAGATCGGCCACGCGCGGCCGCGGGTCGCCCGGCTGTCCGGCGGGAACGAGTTCCACGGCTGGCCGTCGAGCTGCTCGCCGTAGCCGTCGAAGTTGGCGCGGTGCCAGAAGCGCCCGTTGGGCGTGTCGACCGCAAGCTCCTTGTCGACGACGCCGATCGTGTTGAGGATCGTCGGATCGTCGGGGGCCTTGACGCCGAGGCGCACCAGCTCCAGGAAGCTCGGGTCGACGACCCGCCGCTCGTCCATCGCGCTCGGCCCGCTGTCGCCGATCGAGTACGTGCTTCCGTCGTCGGGATTGGCGTCCTTGGTCAGGCGCAGGTAGTAGGGCTTGTCGGAGTACGGGCCGTTGGTGGTGGCCGTCCAGCTCTCCACGTCCTTCTGCCACGCGTCGGCCGTCTGCTCGTAGGTGGCGGCGCTCGCATCGTCGCCGTTGCGGCGCGCGAGATCGGCGGCGCAGATCAGCCCGGCGATCTCCGAGGCGATGGTGCCCGGCGACCAGCCGCTCTGGTTCTCCCAGCGATCCATGTCGGTCTGCGGGCCGGTCCTGACGAGCCAGTCGGCCGCCGGCTTGACGTGCTGGGCGTAGGTCTGCGCGTCGTCGCGGTGCAGCTGCCAGGCGAGGACGATCGGGAAGGCGACCTCGTCCTGCTGAGTGCCGTCCCAGTGCGGCGTGCCGTCCACGAACGTGTTCTGCCGGACGGAGCCGTCGGGGCGCTGCTGCTTGTCGAACACGAAGGTCAGCGCGCGGTCGGCGGCGGCGCGATCGCCGGCGGCCAGCAGCGCGGTGACGACCTGGTAGAGGTCGCGCGACCACACGGCGTGGTAGACGCCCGACTTGGGCTGCTCGAACCCGGTTCCCCACGCCCACGGCATCGTGGGCGAGGCGATGAAGGCACCCCGGTAGGTCTTGTCCTCGTGGGCGGCGAGGGCCATGACCGAGACGTCGTACTCGGCGCCGTACGGGCGAGCGCTCCCGGGCTCGGGCTTGAGCGAGGCCAGGTAGCGGTGCCAGCCGTCCGCATAGCCGCCGGCAACACGGCCGAAGCCGCGCTGCAGCGACGCGCGCGCGGTGCCGAGCGCCGCGGCGCTCGTGTCGCCGAAGCCGAGCGCGAGCTGCAGATGCTGGTGGCGGCGCCCGTCGAGCCTCGTCTCAGCGGTCTGGACGACGTTGCCGCCCGGCGAGGAGCGGTACTGCCAGTCCATGCGGTGGTCGTCGCGCAGGTCGACCCAGCCGTCGCTGGCGCCGAGGTAGCCGGTGGAGGTGCGGCCGAAGGCCGGGTCGGCGATGAGCGCGCTCCCCGCGGTCGCGTCCTGCGTCAGGAGCGCGCCACGCGCGGTGGTGCCCGAGTCGTCGTTGCCGTCGTTGCTGAGCGCGGGGTCGACGTAGGCGTAGACCTTGTAGGGACGGCCGGTGAGCGACTGGAAGCGGACGTCGACCAGCAGCGCGTTGCGCGCCGGGTCGGTCACGAAGGTCTTGGTGATCCGGTAGCGCCCCGACTTCGCCGTGTTGACCTGACGGTAGGTGAGGCTGCGCTTGTCGACGAGCTCGACGCGGTGCGTGGTGGCGTCGGTCTCGCGGTCGGTGAACGTCCTGCCGTCGGTGACGACGAGCTGCAGGTCGCGCACCGCGGGCGTGCCGAGGTCGGGATAGAAGACCTCCGTCAGCTCGCCGTTCTCGAGCGTGTGCCAGACCTTGCTCGTCGTGGTCGCCGAGGTGCCGAAGCCGTCCTTGTCGGCCGGCGTCCAGAACGCCGGCTCGCCTGGGGCGCCCGGCGCCGCTCCGGAGGCTGCGTGGGCGGTGGCGGGAGCGAGCGCAGCGACGATGACGAGCACCGCGGGCAGCGCGCGGCGGGCGGGCGACAGCGAGGGCATGGACCGTTTCCTTCAGGCGGGGACCTCCCTCCGCTACCCGTCAGCGCGCAGTTGTCAACCTCCCCAGGTGCCCATCACCGCGTTGCCGGACGTTCCGAGCACGGGGTGCAGCTCGATGGCGGGCGAGTAGCGGCTGGCCGGTGTCTCGCGCCCCAGCGCCTCGGCCATGGCGCGCACGTGGTGCGGCCCGCCGCCGCAGCAGATGCCGATGTAGTCGACGCCGATGTCGCGCGCCCGCTGCGCGAACTCGGCCATCTCGAAGCGCGTGCACTGGAAGGGCTCAAGCGCGATCGGGAACGCGTGCAGGCCGTCGTCGGAGGTCAGCGCCTCGAACGCGGGCGTCGCGCGCGAGGTCCTGTAGGGCACCGGCTGCGCGGCGACCGGGACGTCGACCGCCGCGCGGATCAGCTTCAGCAGCGGCAGCATCGTCAGCGGGCCCCTGGAGCAGTTGAGCCCGACGACGGCCGCGCCGCGGTCGGCGAGGATCCGGCACGCCTCGACGTAGTCGTAGCCGTCGTAGGTCCCCGAGTCCTGGACGCTCGCGAAGGTGACCATCGCCGGCAGGCCGAGCTCGTGGCAGACCTCGAGCCCGATGAGCGCCTCGCCGAGGTAGTCGTTGGTCTCCGCGATCACGAAGTCGACGCCCTCCTCGGCGGCCCACCCGAGCTGCTCCTCGTACTGGGCGCGGACCACCGCGCCCGACGCGACCGGATCGGCGGGGTCGTAGGACCAGGTGTTGCAGATGTTGCCCGCCACGAGCGCGCCGCCCTCGGCCGCGACCTCGTTGGCGATCCTGACCGCCTGGCGGTTCATCGCCTCCAGGTCGCCGTCGCGCCCGACGTCCTTGAGCTTCTCGCGGTGCGCGTAGTAGGTCAGCGCGACCATCACGTCCGCGCCCGCGCGCAGGAAGTCGCGGTGCAGCTGGCGCAGCGCGTCGGGCTCGTCGAGGATCACCTCGGGGACGAACGGGCCGGCCTTGACGTAGCCGCGGCGCTCGAGCTCGAAGACGTAGCCCTCCGCGCCGAGGACGACGCCGTCAGCGAGGCGCTGCTGCAGCGTCCGCTGCGACGGACGGCTCATCGATGGTCCTCTCGTGGAATCGGGCCGGGTCGAAGCGGCCGATGTCGTAGACGGTGCCGCCCTGCAGCGCAAGCTCGGCGAGCACGCGCCCCACCCAGGGGGCGAACTTGTAGCCCGTGCCGCGCCAGCCGACGCCGACGAACGCGTTCGCGAAGCCGGGTATCGCCCCGAGCACGAAGTCGTCGTCGGCGACGAGGTCGTAGTGGCACTGGTCGACGTCGTCGACGTCGCGGACCGTCGCGGTCCGCAAGCCGGGCATGCACTGCTCGACGAAGCTCGCGATGCCGTCGATGCCGGTTGTCGCCCGCGGCAGGTCGGGCGGGTTGTAGTAGCCGATCTTCACCGCGTCGACGACGCCGTCGACGATCGGGTGGCAGTAGATCCCGGTGTCGAGGTAGGCGATCGCCGGCATGGCGCCCGCCGTGAAGCGCTCGCGCACGGCCGCCGGCGGGACGAAGTACTTGGCCTCCTTCGGCCTGTCCTTGGTGATCGGGACCTGCAGCGGGCAGCCGGGCAGCTTGGCCAGGACCTCGTTGGTGCCGTGGCCCGCCGTGACGACGAGCGCGCGCGCGACGAGCTCCCCCGCGTCGGTGATCACGCGGATGCGCGCGCCGTCGCGCTCGATCGCCGTCGTCTCGGTGCCCTGGAGGATCTGGACCCGGCGCTCGCCGAGCGCGCGCATCAGCGCGTGGGTCACGGCGGCGAGATCGACGACGCCGGCGTCGACGTCGAGATAGCCGAGGTCGGCGTCGAGGTACGGGAAGCGCCCGCGCAGCGCCTTGCCGCCGAACGACGCGGTCCTCAGCCCCAGGCCGGTCAGCGTCTCGTAGCTGAGCTGCGCGTAGGTGTCCGCGAGGTTCGGGGTGATCGAGCTCTTGGCGATGTTCAGGCAGCCGCAGCGGACGAGCACGTCCGCGCCGGTCTCGCGCTCGAACTCGCCCCACAGGTGGAACGCCTCGTGGGCGAGCCGCGCGTAGGTCGGGTCGAGGTAGTCGTTGCGGAACGAGCGCGTGCGTCCGAAGGAGGCCGTCGCCGGATCGCCGATCAGCCCGCGCTCCACGACGACGATCCGCTCGAAGCGCTCGGATGCCTGGTAGGCCGTGAACAGGCCCATCACGCCGCCGCCGATGACCACGAGATCGGTCACGTCTGCAGGCTGTCGATCGGTGTCCATCAGCGCAACTCGGAATAATGCTGATGTTGATCAGAGATCCTGATAGTTGGCTGGGCGTCGAGGTGCGCCACCTCGCGGCGCTCGACGCGATCGCCCGCGAGCGGTCGTTCAGCCGGGCCGCCAGGGCGCTCGGCTACACGCAGTCGGCGGTCAGCCAGCAGCTCGCGCTGCTCGAGCGGATCGTCGGGGCGCGGCTCGTGGAGCGCCCCGGCGGCCCGCGCCCCGTCTCGCTCACGCCGGCCGGCGAGATCCTGCTGCGCCACGGCCGGCGGATCGTCGACCAGCTCGCGGCCGCCCGCGCGGACCTCGGCGCGTGGTCGGCCGGCAGCACGGGCGAGCTGCGCGTGGGTACGTATCACAGCGTCGGCGCGAAGATCCTGCCCGCCGTCGTCGGGCGGCTCGCCGCGGCCGTGCCCGACGTGCGCGTGGCGCTCGTCGAGACCTCCGACGAGGGCCAGCTGCTGAAGCTCGTCGAGCGCGGCGAGCTCGACCTGACCTTCATGCTCTACCCGCTGGCCGACGGCCCGTTCGTCGCCGTCGAGCTGCTGCGCGACCCGTTCCTGCTGCTCGTCGCCGAGGACTCGCCGCTGGCTGCCGCCGGCGTGCGGCCCACGCTGGCCGACGTCGCCGCCCTCCCGCTCATCGCCTATGACCGCGTCCGCGACGTGACGCGCCCCGAGACGCACCTGCGCGGCACCCCGCGCGTCGTCTTTCGCTCCAACGACGACGAGACGATCCACGGGCTCGTCGCGGCCGGGATGGGCGCGGCGCTGCTGCCGCAGCTGAGCGTCGACCACGGCCGCCCGGGCGTGCGCGCCGTCGAGCTCGGCGCGGGGCTGCCGCCGCGTGTCATCGGCCTGGCTTGGCATCGCGATCGCGAGCTGCCGCCCGCCGCGGGCGAGTTCGTCGCGATCACCGAGCGCGTCTGCCAGGAGCTCGCTCACCACGCCGCCGTCTCGACCGGACGCAGCTCCTCGGCGTAGGAGATCGACCGGCGCCGCAGCGTGCCGTCCGGCTCGACCGCGTAGGCGCCCATCCGCGACAGCGGCGGCGAGTAGGCGTGGATCGACACCGCGGGCGCAGCCGCGTCGTGGCGCATGCGGTGGACGTGGGACGCGTCGAACTCGAAGGTCTCGCCGGCGCGATGGCGGATCTCGCGAGGCGCGCCGCCCACGACCAGGCGCTCCTCGACGACCTCGCCCTCCACCACTGCGACGGCCCCGCGCGAGACGTCGTGGTCGTGGAAGCCCGTGTCGTTGCCGCTGGCCCACGAGATGACCCAGACGCCGACGTGCTCGTCGCTCCACAGCTGCTCGAAGTGGCGATCGGGCGTGTCGCGGCGCGCGAGCGGCCGCCACTGGTCGGGATCGGCGGCGATGCGGCTGACGAGCTCGCGCAGCTCGACGAGGTCGAGGTCGCGCGTTAACCGGTTCACAACTCCTCCCTTGTTAAGCGGTTCAGTGAACCGCTTAACCACTATGGCTCCCGGCGATGGCACTTGTCAAGGCCCAGTACCCTGCGAGCGTGGCCAGCCGCCCGGGGCGTCGCACCACGATCCGCGAGCTGGCGGAGTACACCGGCCTCTCGCCGGCCGCCGTGAGCTATGCGCTGCGCGGCCTGCAGGTGTCGGCCGAGACCGAGCGGCGCGTCCGCGAGGCGGCCGAGGAGCTCGGCTACGAGGCCGACCCGATCGCCCGCGCCCTGGCCGGCGGCTCGACGGCCGTCGTGGGCCTGCTCGTCGGCAGCCTGGCCGACTTCTGGAACCAGGAGCTCGTGCGCGCGGTGCAGCGCGAGCTCTACGGCGCGGCGCGCAGCACGCTCGTCGCCGACGCCGACGGCGAGCCCGCGCGCGAGCTCGAGCTCGCGCGGCGGCTCGTCGACCATCGCGTCGACGGGCTGGTCGTCGTCCCGATCGGCCCGGCCAGCGGCGGCTGGGAGTCGATCGCCAGGGAGGTCGCGACGGTCACGATCGGCGATGCGCTGCCCGGGGTGGATCCCGCCGGCGAGGTCGTGTTCGACAGCGAGCGCGGCGTGCGCGAGAGCCTCGAGCACCTCAGCGCGCAGGGCCACCGCCGCATCACGGTGCTGTCGTGGGCGGTCGAGACGTCCCCGGATCGCATGGCCGAGCGCGCCGTCGGCGCGTCGGCCGCCGCGCTCGGCCTGGACTGCCGCGTGGTCGCCTGCGCCTACTCGCTCAACGGCTCGCGCCCGCTCGCGCTCGAGCTGCTGCGCAGCGCCGAGCGCCCGACCGCCGTGCTGTGCCTGTCGGACTCGATCGCCTACGGCGTCTACGCCGCGTGCGCCGAGCTCGGCCTGTCGATCCCCGGCGACGTCGCCGTCGCCGGCTTCGGCGACCACCCGATCTCGCGCCTGCTCGCGCCGCCACTGACCTCGACGGTGTGGGACGTCGACCACGTGGCCGAGGTCGCGACCGGCTTCCTGCTGCAGGCGATCGAGGCCGAAGGCCCGCAGGCGACCTTGCGCGAGGCCGTCGCGCCGGTGCTCGTGGCGCGCGCGTCGACGGGCGGGGCGTCGGCTGATCGGCGCCCGGACCCGCCGCCCGCTCTCAGCCCAGGTTGTTGGCCTGCAGGAACTGCTTGGCCACCGTGGCCTCGTCCTGCTTGTCGAGCGCCACCGCCTTGTTCATCGCGGTGATCGACTCGGTGGTCAGCAGCTTGTTGACCGCGTTGATGGTGCTCATGAACTGATCGCCGCCGAGCTGCGCGAGCTTGTCCTTGTCGATGACGAAGGCGACGTTCTGGAAGCCGAACACGCCCTTGGGGTCCTTGAGCACGGTGTACTTGCCGCTGGCCAGCTGCGCGTCGGTCGTGAAGATGTTGGCGGTGTCGACCTTGCCGGTGTCGAGCGCCTGGTACTGCACGCCCAGCGCCAGCTGGCGGAACTTCGCGTTGTCGATGCCGTAGACCTTCTTCATACCGGCCAGGCCCTGCTGGCGGTTCTTGAACTCCGGCCGCGCGCCGAGCGAGAAGGACCCGAGCTTCTTGAGGTCCTCCATCGTCGTCAGGCCGTTCTTCTGGGCGTAGGCCTTGGTCGCGGCGATCGCGTCGACGTCCTCGAACGGCGTCGGCTCGCTCACCGTCTGGCCGCGGCCCTCGTAGAACTGCTTGGCGAGCTGGTACTCCTCGTCGGCGGTCTTGGCCGGCTCGTTGCGCTTGGCAACGGTCGCGACCGACTCGCCGGTGTACTCGGGATACGCGTCGATCTTGTGGCTCGTCAGCGCCGTGTCGATGATCTCGGTGGCGCCGATGTTCTTCTTGAGGTTGACCGTGTAGCCCTTGGCCTCGAGCGCCTGCTTGTAGAGCTCGCCGAGGATGAACTCCTCGGTGAAGTCCTTGGTGCCGATGGTCACCGCCGGCTTGCCCTTGCCCGGCTGCGCCGCGGCGGTCGACGCGCTCGTCGACGCCGAGCTGCTCGTGCTGCTGTTGTTGTCGCTGCCGCACGCGGCGACGGCGAACGCCATCGTCGCGACCAGCAGCCCTGCGATGAATCGTCCTCGTGGTGCCTCGCATTGCCTGCTCCTCCTCCTCGTAGCTCACGTCATTTCGATCAGCGGCGCGATCAGGTCGGTCGGCTTCTCGTCGTAGCGCAGCGCCTTGGGCGTCAGCAGGCGCTGGATGACCGCGAACACGCCTTCGACCAGGAAGGCCAGCGCCGTGACCATCAGCGCCCCGGCGATCACCCCGGCCGTGCCGTAGCTGGCCTGGTTGACGATCACGTCGCCCAGGCCGCCGCCGCCCGCGAGCGAGGCGAGCGTCGCCGTGGCCACGACGTACACCGCTCCCGTCCGGATCCCGGCGAACATGAGGCCGACCGCGAGCGGGATCTCGACCTTCCAGCAGCACCTGCGACGGCGTCATGCCGGCAGCGCGCGCCGCCTCGACCGCATCGGGATCGACCCGGTCCACCGCGACATAGGCGTTCGTGACCATCGGCGGCACCGCGAGGATCACCAGCGCCACCATCACGTTGACGAAGCCGATGCCGAGGAATGCGAGCCCGATCGAGATGATCGCCAGGCTCGGCAGCGCCCGCCCGATGTTCGACGCGTTGATCGCGATGAACGAGCCGCGATGCAGGTGCCCGAGGGCCACGCCGAGCGGGATCGCGATGACGATGCTGACGCCGATCGCCGCGAACGACAGCTCCAGGTGCTCGACCGTCTTGGTCAGCATGAAGTGGAGGTTGTCCCCGATGAACTGGAACGCGTCGATGATGGAGTGCATCAGCCCACCCTGGCCCGCGCCCACGGCGTGAGCAGTCGCTGGACGAGGACGAGCAGCGCGTCGGCGACGAAGGCCAGCAGCACCGCGAGCACGCCGGCGGCGACGAACTGCGTCTTGAAGCCATCCTGGATCGCGTTGAAGATCGGCTCACCAAGCCCGCCGACGCCGATGAACGCCGCGACGGTGGCCAGGCTGATCGTCGTCACGGTCGCGATGCGGACGCCGGCCATGATCGCGGGCAGCGCGAGGGGCAGCTCCACCCGCGTCAGGGTCTGGCGCCGCGTGAGGCCCATCGCCTGAGCGGCCTCGAGCGCATCGGCGGGCACCTCGCGTAGGCCGGTGACGATGTTGCGGAAGAGGATCAGCAGCGTGTAGGAGACGAGCGCGATCTCGGCGCTCAGCCGCGTCAGCCCGGTGAACGGGACCATCAGCTGGAAGAAGGCCAGGCTCGGGACCGTGTACAGGAAGGCGAAGAAGCCGGTCGCCGGCGTGTCGAACCACGTCCAGCGATAGGCGACGAGCGCGCAGGCCATCGCGATGACGAAGCCGATTCCGACGGCGATCGCGACGAGCTCGATGTGCTCGACGAGCCGCGGCTGGAAGGTGTTGCTCCAGTGGCTGGAGAACCAGTCCCAGCAGAACTGGCGGTTCTCGCGCACGCAGTCCGAGCCCCGGTTGAAGGTGGGGATGACGGGCGCCGGCCTGGGCGAGCTGGAGCACCACTACGCCTTGGCCTCCGTGTCGGCGAAGTGCGCGAGCGTCTCCATCGCGACGGTGCCGCGCGGCTGGCCGGCGTCGTCGAGGACCACGAGCGCCGAGACGCGGCGCGTGACCATCAGCGACAGCGCGTCGCGCAGGCAGGTGCGATCGTCGACGGTCGGCACGTCGTCGGCCTCGCCGTTGGCGGGTGCCGGCTCGAGCTCGATGTCGCGCAGCTCGCGCAGGAGCAGCCGCTTCAGGCCGCGGTCGGCCCCGACGAAGTCGGCCACGAAGTCGTCGGCGGGCTCGGCCAGGATCTCGTCGGGCGTGCCGTACTGCACGAGCGCGCCGTCCTTGAGGATCGCGATCCGGTCGCCGACCTTGATCGCCTCGTCGATGTCGTGGGTGACGAAGATGACGGTCTTGCGGACCTCGGCGTGCAGGCGCAGGAAGTCGCTGGTCAGCCGGTCGCGCGTGATCGGGTCGATCGCGCCGAAGGGCTCGTCCATGAGCATGATCGGCGGGTCCGCTGCCATCGCGCGCGCGACGCCGATGCGCTGGCGCTGGCCGCCCGAGAACTGCCCGGGGTAGCGCTTGGCGTCGGACTGGTCGAGGCCGACGAGCTCGAGCAGCTCGCCGACGCGGCCGCGGATGCGCTGCTTGGACCAGCCCAGCAGCCGTGGGACGGTGCCGATGTTGTCCTCCACGCTCATGTGCGGGAAGAGGCCGATCTGCTGGAAGACGTAGCCGATGCCCCTGCGCAGCTCGGTGAGGTCGAGGCTGCGCACGCTCTGGCCGCCGATGCTGATGTCGCCGCCGGTGATCGAGATCAGGCGGTTGACCATCTTCATCGCCGTCGTCTTGCCGCTGCCCGAAGGGCCGATCAGCACGCAGATCTCCCCCGCGGGCACGCTCAGCGTGAGCTCGCGGACGGCTGGCCCCTCGCGGCCCTCGTAGCGCTTGGTCACCTCGCGGAACTCGATGGCCGCGGCTGGACTGCCTGGTTCCCGGTCCATTGCTCTCCTCTAGCCCTCGCGGGCCCCTCGCCTGAGAGACGCTATCGAGGCGGGCCGGTGGCTGCGGCGCTGGGTGGCGAGCTGGGCGCAGCGATCGTCCCGCTCAGATGTTGTAGAGGAAGTCCAGCCCCAGGTTGCTGAGGGCGCGCTGCGCCTGGACGTTGAGCTGCGTCAGCTCGCCGGTGAGGATCAGCGTGCCCATGACGATCAGCACGCAGCCGGACACCGCCGTGACGAGCATGTAGTGGTCGCGGATCCAGCGGAAGGCGGTCGTCGCGCGATCGAAGGCGACGGCGGTGAGCAGGAAGGGCACCGCGAGGCCGAGCGAGTAGAAGGCCAGCAGCACGCCGCCGTGGCCGACCGTGTCCGAGGTCGAGGCGGCGGCGAGGATCGAGGCCAGCGTCGGGCCGACGCACGGCGTCCAGGCGACCGCGAAGGCGAGCCCGGCGATGATCGGGCCGCCGGTGCCGGCGCGGCGGATGAGCGCGTCGGGGCGCCACTCGCGGTTCAGGCGCGGCACGAATGGCGTCAGCACGAAGAAGACGCCCATCGCGATGATGAGGATCCCGGCGGCCTTGTCGAGCGTCTCCTTGGAGTCGCGCAGCGTCGAGCCCAGGCCGGTCGCGGTGAGCCCGAGCGCGACGAACATCAGCGTGAACGACAGGCAGAAGACGATCGCCGGCCCGAGCACGTGGGAGATGCGGTGGCGGCCGTCGCGCAGGTCGGTGACGCTGACGCCCGAGACCGCCGACAGGTAGCCGGGCACGAGCGGCAGCACGCACGGCGAGACGAACGACACGAAGCCGACCGCGAAGGCGGCGACGACCGTCGTGTCGGCCTGGCCTGCCGCGAACGGCAGCATCAGACGTCGTACCTCGCCAGGTCCTCGTCCAGGCGGCGGGCGTCGGCGGGGCTCAGTGCTGGCGCGCGCGGCTCGGCGCCGGCTCGATCGTCGGCGGGCGTCCGCCGCCGCCAGCGCGGCAGCAGCACGGCGAGCAGCGCGACGAGCGCGGCCACCACGGCAACCGGGACCCACCACACCGCCAGGCTGAAGCCGCTGTCCTGCGGCTTGGCCAGGATGCCGGGCCCGTAGGTGCGCTTCAGCTGGTCGAGGATCTGCCGTTTGGTCAGCCCCTGCGCGATGAGCCGGCGGATCTCGGCGCGCTCCTGATCGGCGCGCGCCGACTCGGCGATGTTCAGCGGCACGTTGCACGTGTCGCACATGACCTCGTCCTCGACGTCGTTGAACGACGCGCGCGGCTGCGCGGCCGGCGCCGCGCCGGGCGCGAGCGCGAGCAGCAGGAGCAGGGCGAGGACGGCGCCGCGCATCAGCTCGCCTGCGCCTGGTCGATCGCGCGCGTCAGGAAGTCCTCGCTGACCTGTCCGCGCGAGAGCGCCACGACGCGCCCGTCCTTGTCGAGCACGAACGTCTCCGGAAGCTTCGTCGTGCCGAACTTCGGCGCGAGGTCGAGCTTGTCGTCGCGCAGGCTGGGATAGGTGACCTTGTTGTCTCGCACGAAGTCGCGTGAAGCGGAGGCGTCGTCCTTGTAGGTGACGCCCAGGACGGTCCCCCCTTCCGGCGCGAGCTGCTTCTGGGCGCGCTCGAGCAGCGGCGCCTCGGCCTTGCACGGCTCGCACCACGAGGCCCAGAAGTTCAGGACGACCACGTTGCCCCGCAGCTGCGCCAGCGAGCGCTTCGTCGATCCATCGAGCTCGGGCAGCGTGACGGCCGATCCGGGCGCCGCCGGCCGCTGCCCCTTCTTCACCGCCGAGTCCAGCGAGGTGTCGTCGCGGCGCGCGACGACTCCGTAGACGAGCAGCCCGACGAGGGCGGCCGCAAGCACGGCAACGACGATGGGGACGGCGGAGCGCTTCACGCCCGCCAAGGGTAATCGGCGGCTATATTTGGCGACTCAGGCGGCGGTAGCTCAGTTGGTAGAGCATCAGCTTCCCAAGCTGAGGGTCGCGAGTTCGAGCCTCGTCCGCCGCTCTTCAGAGAAGCCTCGCGTTTGCGGGGTTTTTCTGTGTCGGTAGACCCCGACAGCGGTCCGGTCGGCCGAGCCCTGTTCCCGGATCCTGTTCTCTATCGCCCCGCCGGCGACGGACGACGCCGGCCGCGCTCGGCTGATCGAGGGCACGAGCGACGGGCCGAAGCGGGCTTTGACGCTGGGCTGGGCCAGCGACCGTCGAATACCTGGGGCCTTCGCGCGGGGGCGACCCAGGTCTCCCATGCCGCGGCTACAACGTGCGCCGTGGTCCACCGACGCGAACACGACGCCTAGACCATGTCCAGAGCCCGCCGCATCACCGGACACCTGGTCGTCGAGGAGCGCAAGGACGGCCCGCGCGTGTGGGTCGCCAAGTACATGCGCACCGAAGGCACACCGACGCGCAAGATCCTGGGACCGGCCTGGGCGAAACCGGCCCGCACAGCAGCGGACCGCGGAGCGCCCGCATCGAAGCGGTGGCGGTCGGCCGACGGGCCTAGGCCAGCTGGCCACCTCACGCCCCGGGAAGCCCAGGAGCGCCTGGACGAGATCCTCAGCGCCGAGAGGGCCAAGGACGGCGCCGCCGTACGCATGGATCGCCACGACCACACCTTCGGCGAGGCGGTGACCGCCTATCTCTGGCACGTCGAGCACGTGAAGAAGATCGCGCCGTCAACGCTCAACCACTACCGGTCGATCATTCGGGCGCGGCTTCTGGTCGCCTTCGATCAGCACCTGCCGCTGGCTCGCCTGACCGCCACTCGCATCGAGGGATACCGCGACGAGCTGCTCGCTGCGGATGCGATATCGCGATCGTCGATGCGGCAGGTCATGAATGTGCTGGGCGGGATCCTCAAGCGCGCACAGATGCAGCGATAGATCGCGCACAACCCGGCCGCGAACGTTGAGCGCATCCCGGTTCCCAAGCTCTCTGGCGACTTCAACGTTCTGACACCGGCACAGATCGAGGCGGTCGCACGAGCCGCTGCCGGGAGATGTACACCCGTCGCCGCCGGCGATCGCATGGCGGACAGCCTACTAGCCACCCGCGTCTCCGACAGCCACGCCCAAGACCTGACGCGCCAGCGCCGAGCCTACGCTATCCTCAGCGCTGCTGCTATCCTCTTCGCCTCCTACACCTTCCTTCGCCTGCGCGAGCTGCTAGCCCTGAGGTGGCGCGATGTCTTGTGTGCCTACAATCTCTTGCACGTACGCCTCTATGCCCCTAGCTCTGCGCCTGCTGTCAGCGCCGAGAGGCGACCCAAGTCGCAGGTGGTCAGGTCTGTCCCGCTGTCCTACTAAGCGGCGAAGGCTATTGAAGAGCTCTCTCTGCGCGAACTTCACACTAGCCCGAACTACTACGTCTTCCCAAGCCCAACCTTCTCCATCATTGACGGCAAGCGACTGCGCGATGCCTTCTATCTCTCTTTTTTTTTTTTTTTTTTTTTTTTTTTTTTTTTTTTTTTTTTTTTTTTTTTTTTTTTTTTTTTTTTTTTTTTTTTTTTTTTTTTTTTTTTTTTTTTTTTTTTTTTTTTTTTTTTTTTTTTTTTTTTTTTTTTTTTTTTTTTTTTTTTTTTTTTTTTTTTTTTTTTTTTTTTTTTTTTTTTTTTTTTTTTTTTTTTTTTTTTTTTTTTTTTTTTTTTTTTTTTTTTTTTTTTTTTTTTTTTTTTTTTTTTTTTTTTTTTTTTTTTTTTTTTTTTTTTTTTTTTTTTTTTTTTTTTTTTTTTTTTTTTTTTTTTTTTTTTTTTTTTTTTTTTTTTTTTTTTTTTTTTTTTTTTTTTTTTTTTTTTTTTTTTTTTTTTTTTTTTTTTTTTTTTTTTTTTTTTTTTTTTTTTTTTTTTTTTTTTTTTTTTTTTTTTTTTTTTTTTTTTTTTTTTTTTTTTTTTTTTTTTTTTTTTTTTTTTTTTTTTTTTTTTTTTTTTTTTTTTTTTTTTTTTTTTTTTTTTTTTTTTTTTTTTTTTTTTTTTTTTTTTTTTTTTTTTTTTTTTTTTTTTTTTTTTTTTTTTTTTTTTTTTTTTTTCTCTTTTCTTTTCTTCTTTCTTTCTGGTTGTGAGTATATTGTCTGGCGCGATTTTGGTGATGACGTTGATTCTTTTTTCGTTCTCACTCTATCTAAATTTTTTCGATGTTCACTATCTTTCTCATTCACTTTCTCTATCTCACACCTCTCATCTTTTTAATCTTAAATCTCTCTTCTTATATCTCATACTTTAATTTCTCTCCTCTTCTTTTTCTCACATATATATCTATTTCTAATTCCTCCGTCTCTATCCTTCCCTCATTAACTATCTCTTCTTCTCCTAGTTCTTCTACCACTACTACCATATCTTTCTTTCTCTTCTCACTCCGCCTTTTATCATTTTTCACTCCACCATCTTTCTATTTACCTAGCTTCTTCTCTACCTCTTCCTTTTCGCTTCCTTATTCTTCTTCTCTCCATCACCATTTAAAATCTTTCTTCTCCTTCCTCCTGCTTAGCTTCTCTTTTTCTTCCCAGCTCCTCAACCCTGCTAACCTTAATAAGACCATCTCGCTGACACCTAAGCAGTTCCGCTACTCCTTCACTAACACTATGAACTACTCTTATTCCTAATCTTCCTACTAGCTCTACTCCTTTTCCTCTCCCTTTCTATTTTTCTTCCAATCTTCTTTCTCCAACTTCTATCCTCTCTCCTTCACCAATTCTACTTCCACAAATACTACCTCCCTCCTCTTCTCTTTTTCTTTAACTCTCAATATCACACTTTCCCATCCTCTTTCAGCAAATATTCCTCTAATCTCCTCTTCATATCTAAATCCTTCTTTTACTACAAATAGTTCTCTTTACTTCCCCACTTCACTTCCTTCTCTCCCTTTTTTTAAGCTTACATTACTCCTTTCTCATTATCCCTATATCTATCTTTTCTCTTCTTCTATCTCTAGCTCTAATCTATCTACCTCTATCAGCAACTTCTTGCCTTCTTTTCTAATCTCTAATCTCATTGCAGCCTTCCTTCTTATAGTACTTTCTCAGCAATTCTCTCTTCTCCTACCCATAATTCTTCTCTCTTTCCCTTTTCCTTCTCAATCTCTTCCATTATCACCCTTACAATTTTCATCTCTTATGTTATTTTTTTCTTGTTAGTCTTTTATCTATTTTCTCCTTCTCCTTATCTATTAGTGCTTTTTTCTTCACTCTCAGAGCTTGCTCTTGCTCTCCCTCACTCTCTTCCCCTTATTTCCCTCTTCATTTCCCTATTCTTCCTTTCTTTTATCTCCTCCATCTAGCCTTAGCTTTGCTATACCTCATCCCTTCCACCTTCTAGCACTACATATCCTTCTCTCCTTCTCTTTTTTTCCAATCCTCCAATTCTCCCACTAATCTCTGCTTCCTCTATTTGCCCAACTTTTATCATCTGCAACCCGCCGTGTCACTACGAGGTCCTTCCTGGTGACTGATCCTACCGGCAGCGCGCGCCTTGTCGCCTCGCCGATGTGCTGGCGATGCGGAGCGTACTAGCTGCGCCCGAAGCGCCGTTCGTCATCGAGCATCGCGAGGCGCTCATCTACATGCTGTGCGAAGCGCTGAGCTCGAGCACTGGATCATGTGCCAGTACCTGTTCGCTGCGTTCTCGCTCAAGCAGCGCGAGGATGAAGGCCTCACGCCTGAGGAACTCTACGTGTGACTCGCTGGCGCCGCACGATCGCCCACGTCGCGACCGAGGAGATGTTGCACCTCGCGCTCGTTCAGAACGTGCTCTCTGCGATCGGGGCGCGCCGCATCTGACCCGCCCGAACCTGCCTGCGCCCGCGCGTCACTATCCTGCCTGCGTAAACCTGACGCTCGTTCCGTTCAGCGAGTCTGCCTTGCAGCACTTCATGTTCCTCGAGCGTCCGGAGTGCATGGCGCTGGAGGTGCGACCGGCATCTACGCGCCCCTGCACGAGGCCGTCCCGCTGATGGCCGACTGCGGCATCGTGCCACAGCTGCAGTACTTCGCAACCGTCTGCCACCTGTATCGCTCGATCGAGGAGTGCCTAGCGCACCTCGCGGACAAGTTCTGCGAGCGCAACCTGTTCGTCTGGCCGCCACGCGCACAGGCGACAGGCGACTATTTCCTTTGGCCCTAGCTCGTGGCCGTGACCGACCTCGCGTCAGCCCAGCGAGCGCTCTACACGATCCTCGAGCACGTGAGGGGGCGCGCGGACATTGGGAGGCGTCGCACTTCTGCGAGTTCGTCCAGATCCTCGAGGAGTACCGTCAGAAACTCACGGAGAATCCCGCGTTCGATCCTGTCCTGCTCGTGATCTTCGCGACGGTGCGTCGCTGCGAGCACTATGAGGCGGCCCCCCTTATCCGTGATCTGTGACTGCCCAGTGCACTGACCTCTTCAACGTCAGCTACGAGATCCTGCTGCAGATCCTGGAGCGGTACTGCGCGCACACCGAGGAGACCGACGCGCAGCTCAGTACACTCGCGAACGCGGCGGTCGCCCTGATGAGCGGCGTGCTCAGGCCGCTCTGCTACCTGATCACTACGCTGCCTGTCTTACCTGAGCACCCAGTACGCACTGCCTAGCCGAGCTTCGAGCTCTTCTACGAGGACTACTACCTCCTCCCACATCTGGAATCCGCCTGGTGCTGCTCGAGGAGCGCGTGCGCGATGCGCAGACCTTCTGCGGGACCGTCATCCAGAGCTCACAGGAGGTCTCGCGAGCGCGCTCGGGCCGGTCGAGCGCGCGCTCACCGCGGTCGCGGATTCGATCGCCGGGCATTTCGCGGATTGGGGCGCGACGAGTCGCTTCGTGACCGGCGCGCATGAAGCAGCCGCAGTCACTATGGAGGAGGAGCCGATGCACTTCGAAGAGGACGTCAAGCCACTGTTTCGCGAGGGCGACCGCAAGGCGATGCGCTTCGCCTTCGATCTCTGGTCTCTCGACGACGTCACTACCCACGCCGACACCATCCTCGACCGGCTCGAGGCGGGCGCGATGCCGTGCGACGGAGCATGGCCCGCCGACCGTGTCGCCGTCATCCGACGGTGGATCGACGCCGGCAAGCCGGCCTAGGACTGGATGCTGCGCGGCCGCCGTGACGAGCGCCGCGCCGGAAGGGCTGCTGCAGCGCATCCGCGTGGGGGAGAGCGCCGTGCTGGTGTTGCGCGGTGAGGCGGGGATCGGCAAGACCGCGCTGCTGGAGTTCGTCGCCGCGCAGGCGACCGGATGCCGCGTCGAACGCGCCGTCGGCGTCCAGGCCGCCATGGAGCTTGCGTTCGCGGGGCTGCATCACCTGGAACTCGGGCGGCGGCGCTCCTCGCAGACGAACCCGTTGCTATGGCGTGACTGCTCCTTTCCATGCCAGGCGACAGCGGACCGTGCCTTGCCGCGCGCCTGTCGCGCTATCGCCGACCAAGGGCTACTACCTACCAGAGGCGTGTGCCGCGGGCCCCTCGTCCTGTTCTCGGATCCTGTTCTCGCTAGCCCTGTTCTCGTTCTCGTTCCCGACTCGGCTGACACAATGGACGGCGGAGCATCCATGACAAGCCGTATCTCATCCAACTCCACCCAACCTGAGTGCCCAATGGGACGTTCCCAAGCTGAGGGTCGCGAGTTCGAGCCTCGTCCGCCGCTCTGGGCGACAGCCTGCAAGACCATGAAGATCCCTGCATGCGGCGGGGATCTTCGCGGTTCCGGGTCAGCGCGCCGGACGGGCTCGCACGCCCTCGCACGAGCTCGCACGCGGGGTCATGGTCCCATCTTGGTCTCATCCTGCGCCGCCTACGCCGGCGTGACTGTCGACAAGGCGTGCACGAGAGCCAGCGCCGGGAAGTGCGCGCGTGAGGACGTGGGCCGGACAGGCGAGCGTGCCGCCGGCACCGGACCCACGCGGGCCCGCGTGCGGAGCGTCGCGGGGCGATCAGCAGCTCGTCAAGTCACGTCCGGATCCCACAGGCCCCCGGTGCGCGTGGGTTCCGGAGTGACGAGCCGCGCCTTCCACATCTAATCCCCTGTACCTTAATGGCCCCACCTCCGTCCGATCGCGCCGACGTTCGATGCTCTTGGAGCTCGAACGGAGGCCGCGAAGGATGGATCCAGGGTGGAGACGTTCGAGCAGATCAGGCGGGACCGGGATCGTGAGGGGCTGTCGATCCGGGCGCTGGCCGCGCGTCATGGCGTGCATCGCCGTGCGGTGAGGCAGGCGTTGGCGTCGGCGGTGCCGCCGGCGAAGCGGTCGCCGGTGGGCAGCCGGCGCCGAGCTTGGTGCGTATCGCGCGCTCATTGACTCCTGGCTTGAGGGCGACCTGGAGGTGCCTCGCAAGCAGCGTCACACGGCGCGCGGGTGTGGCAGCGGTTGGTCGCTGAGCATGGCGCGCAGGTCTCCGAGCGCAGGTCAGTCGCTACGTGCGCCAGCGGCGCCGCGCGCTGGGGGAGGTCGGTGAGGCGTTCGTGCCCCAAGCCCATGAGCCGGGCGTTGAGGCCGAGGTCGACTGGGGCGAGGCGCAGGTCGTGCTGGGCGGCCGGCGCACGAAGGTGCATCTGTTTCATCTGCGGCTGTGTCATTCCGGGGCGGCGTTTGCTGCGGCGTTCCTCAACGAGACCCAGCAGGCGTTCTTGGAGGCGCATGCCGAGGCGTTCGCGTTCCTGGGCGGGGTGCCCGCGCTGGTGCGCTACGACAACCTCGGCTCGGCGGTCAAGCAGGTGCTCAAGGGCCGGCGGCGGGTGGAGACCGACCGCTTCGTCGCGCTGCGCTCGCACTTTCTGTTCGAGTCGACGTTCACGTTGGCGGGGATCGCGGGCGCGCATGAGAAGGGCGGCGTCGAGGGTGAGGTCGGTCGCTTCCGCCGCCGCCACCTGGTCCCGGTGCCCAACGTCGCGTCGCTGGCGCACCTCAACGCCCGGTTGCGCGCCGGCTGCGAGCACGATCTGCAGCGGCGGATCACGGGTCACCGCGACACCGTCGGCGAGGCGCTTGTCCGTGAGCGCTCGTCGCTGCGGCGCTGCCTGCCGAGCCTGCGCCAATCGCCGAGCAGGCCACGCCGCGCGTGGACTCCAAGGCGCTTGTGACGGTCCGCCAGAACCGCTACTCGGTCCCGGTCGGCCTGGTCGGTCTGCGCGTGACCGCGACGATCGGCGCGCGCGAGATCACGCTCAGCCACGACGGGCGCCCGGTCGCGCGCCACGACCGGCTGGTCGGCCGCTTCGGTGTCGCCGCTCAGCTCGATCACTACCTCGAGCTGCTTGCGCGCAAGCCGCCGCGCTGGCCGGCTCGCTGCGCTGGCTCAGCAGCGCGACCGCGGCGCATGGCCTGGCTGCTTCGACGAGCTGTGGACAGCGATCGCCGAGCGCTACGGACCGTCGGAGGCCGCCCGCCAGATGGTCGACGTCCTCATGCTCGCCCGCGAGCACGGGCCCGCGCAGGCCGAGCTCGCCGTTCGCGGCGCGCTGCCGCCGGCGCCCACGACGGCCGCGCCGTCGCCGTCCTCGCCCACCGCGCGCACCGCGTGCAGGCGCCGCCGGCGCTGAGCGATCTCGACCCGCGGCTGACATGTCACGCCCGGCCGCGCCCGACCTCACCGACTACGACCAGCTGCTTGTCAGCGGAGGCCCGCGATGACTGCCACCCCCAAGAACGCTCAGACGGCGGCGCTTGAGGCACTGATCGACGCGCACGCCATCGAGCTCAAGCTCCCCACCGTCCGCCGACGCTTCCGCGCCCTCGCCGCCGAAGCGATCCGCGAGCAGCAGACACCGGTCGCCTACCTCGGCGCGCTGCTTGAGGCCGAGATCGCCGAGCGCGCCGAACGCCGCGAGAAGCGCCGCCTGATCGACGCGCGCTTCCCGCAGATCAAGCGCCTGGAGGACTTCCGCTTCGCCGACAACCCCAAGATTCCCCGAGCAACGATCGCCGCGCTCGCGCAGGGCTCCTGGATCGACGACCGCGAGAGCATCATCTTCATCGGCGACCCCGGCCCTGGTTCACACTGCCCTCCTCGCCGTCGTCATTGTGCAAACAGTCCAGAGTCGGTGGCGGATACCTGAATCCTGAGCCCTTTTCGCCGTCCCTGGTGACTTGCACGGCGGCGAGCTCACCGCGTTGGACCTTGTGCAACACGGTCTGGCGGGCGACGCCGAGCGCCTTGGCGGCCTCGTCGAGCGGCACGAAGCCGTCCGGGATGTTGGGGACGAAGCGCGCGCGGATCTCGTCGGTGATGCGGATGCGCCACGGCGCGGTGGGGGTGGTCTGTTCGCCGGGGAGCAGGCCTTCGCGCAGCCAGCGGTAGATCGTGCGGTCGAGACGCCGAGCTCTTCGGCGGCTTGCTCGATCGGTGACGTGTTCCCGTTGGGTCGGGCGGCGGGGCGGCGCGGATCGCGTTCTTCTGGCGGACGTGCTTGACGCGCGACTTGGTGAACGGCAGCCCGGTGCCGGTCCTCCGGCCTTGGCTTGTTGAGGACCGCCGCGATCTGGCGGTCGGGGTGATGGATCGCGAGGCGCGCGATCAGCTCGATCGTGTCCTCGTCGGTGCGAGGCTCTCGCCGCCGCGACGGACCAGCTCGACGCTGAGCTCGCTGCGCGCGCCGCCTTCCCAGAAGACCTCGACGTCGGCGATGTTCTCGCGGCGCCGGACCGTGACGACGATCTCGCTGACGAGCGTGCGCAGCAGTTCCTTGCGGTCGCGCTCGGTCGTGCTCTTGGCGGCCCAGAGCTTGGGCAGCTCGCGCGCCAGGCGCGCCAGTCCGCGTCGCTCGAGGTCGGTCAGTGGGGCGGGCCGGGCATGCTCGAGCGCGGCGAGCGCACGCTGCTCGCGCTCGGCCCCGGTGAGCGCCTCTTCGAGCTTGTGCTCCAGGGTGCGCGCGACGAGGCGGTTCTCGGGCTCGCAGGCGTCGAACTGCCGCTGTGCGCGCCCGGCCTCGAAGGTCGCGCGCTCCAGCGCGAGGCGCTGTCCGGCCATCCGCGCTTCGTGCTGGTCCTCGAGCTCGTCGATCGCCCCGGTCGTCGCGGCCACGCCGGCCGGGTCACGGCCTCGAGGAACATCGCGGCGATCGCCTTGTCCAGGCGCCCGCCGCCGAGCGTCTGGCACGTGCTCCCGGTCCCGTGGAAGATGTGGCCGCGCACGCACGCATAGCGCACCCGCCGCCCGTCGCTTCCGGAATACGCGACCTGCATCTTGCGCCCGCAGCGCCCGCAGCGCAGCAGGCCTTGCAGCAGCGCTCCGCCCTCGCGGCGCGCCGCCACCCTCGCCGCGCGCCTCACGTTGGATCGCAGGCGCTGGCGGGTGGCGAGGTATTCCTCCCAGGACACATAGCCGGGATGGTGCTCGGGCAGGCAGACGGACCATTCCTCGATCGGCACCTCGCGCGTGGTGACCTTGACCTCGCCGGCGGCGTCCAGGCGCTTCTCCTGGCGAGTCCGGCCGAACACGAACGCCCCGGCATAGCTGGGGTTGGTCAGGAAGTCGTGCACCGCCGCATAGTTCGCGGTCGCCCACCGCACGCGCCGCTCGCCGACGCGCCGGCGCGGAAGCTTCTGGCCCTCCGCGATCAGCTCGCCGACAATCTGGCGCGCCGTGCCGAGCCTGCGCCACAGCTCGAAGACGCGCTCGATCGCGTGGCGCACCTGCTCGTCGGCGGACAACACGATGCGCCCATCCTCGTCACGATCGAACCCGACGGCGAGGTGCATCCGCAGCTCGCCGCGCTGGGCCTTGGAGCGCAGCCCGCCGTCCAGACGGGCGCGGATCAGGTGCAGCTCGGCCTCGGACATCGTGCCCTTCAGACCCAGCAGCAGCCGGTCGTTGAAGTCCGCCGGCGAGTAGATCCCGTCGGAGTCGGCGATCAGCGTCCCGGTCAACGCGCACAGATCGATCAGCTGGTGCCAGTCCGCCGAGGAGCGCGCGAACCTCGACACCTCGAGCGCGAGGATCAACCCGACGTGTCCGAGGCCGACCTCCGCGACGAGCTCCTTGAACCCCAACCGCCCGGCAGTCGAGGCGCCCGAGCGGCCGGTGTCCTCGTCGACGACCACGACCGAGGCGGCCGGCCAGCCCAGATCGATCGCGCGATCCCGCAGCGCATACTGACGCTGCGCGCGACTCGGTGTTGCGCTCGACCTGCACGAGCGTCGACTGGCGCACATACACGACCGCACGGCGCTGACGGTGGCGCTCGGTGATCTTCTGATGGCTACTCATCACGCGCCGCCTCCACCAACACCGCGAGCAGCCGCGCGAGCCTGAGTGTCACCGCGACCTGGTGCTCGGGCGGCAGCGTCTCCCACACCGCTGCCGGCACCACCAGTTCCTGCGCGCTCACCTGCAGCGCGAGCTGCCCGGACATCGCCACCTCCGTTTTCGACGGAGGCTCCGCCCCGCGACGGACGCCGACGCTCCCTCAAACCCCTCAGCCGCTGGCCGAGCAGCCTCCACGCCGCCGGCGTCGCCAGCACACCCAGCGGCTCCCGCGCGGGGACTCGCAGCGGCAGATCCGTCCAGCGCGCCGGCACCGTCCCCGTGCTGCCATCGACCAGCCGGCAGATGAGCGCCGTCTCGCCCTCCTCCGTGCGCCACCCCAACACCCGAAGCTCGACGCCACACAACGCACCCGGCGCATCGACCAAGCGCACATGCTCGGGCAAGACATCCACAACGTGAGTAGTTGGACTCCTGCCCGCCGGGCACCGGCAAGACGATGCTCGCCACGGCGCTGGCCGTCTGCGCCTGCCAGCAGGGACGCCGCGTCCGCTTTACCACCCTGGCCAGCCTGGCCAACGAACTCCAGGAAGCCGAGGGCCGCCGCGAGCTGGCCCGTGTCGTCGGACGCTACGCACGCACCGAGCTCGTCGTCCTGGATGAGCTGGGCTACCTGGCGCTGCCCGACGGCGCCGCCGAGCTCGTCTTCCAGGTCCTCTCAGAACGACACGAACGCGGCAGCCTGATCGTCACCACCAACCTGCCCTTCGGCGAGTGGACCAAGGTCTTCAACGACCCGCGGCTCGCCAAGGCCGTCGTCGACCGCCTCACCCACCGCGCGCACATCATCGACACCGGCACCGAGTCCTGGCGCTTCCGCCACGGCCTCACCCGCACCACCAAGAAAGGAGGCCGACCCCCGACCCGATGACCGCGCCGGCCGGCCTCGCCGCTCCGCCTCGCCCTCCGGGCTCGGCTCCACGGCGACGCCAGCCGCACCGCTACGGCAAGATCAACCAAACACGACAACCGACGCGAGGTGGAGCCACTTCAAGCGTCCACGGCGGGACCACTGCGAGCGTCCACGCCGCGCCTCCATGGCCGCGTCGAAATGGTCGCGGCGGATCCGCCATTCCTTGCCGATCTTGTAGGCCTGAAGCTCGCCGCGCAGAATCCAGTCGCGGACGGTCCGCTCCTGGACTTTGAGGCGTGCCGCTACCTCCTCGACCTTGAGGCATTCGGGCTCTTCGGATCCTGGGTTCGCGCATCGAGCGCGCGGGCATGCGCGTCGCGCATCGCAGCGGCGGCCTCGGACAGCGCGCGAAGACGACCGCGGAAACCCGGGTCGGGCGGCGCCTGCTCGTGCGCCCGCATTGCGTCTGCCCACGACGCCTGCGCGTGCCGTGCCGCATCCCAGGCTGCGTCCTTGCCCGCGACCCGCGGAGCGCTTTGCTTCTCGGAAGCCTCCATCGCACCGTTCCTGGGCCTCGTTTGGAAGCCGGTCGGTGGCTCCGAACGCGCACGCCCGCCGTACGAGCTCCGCTCTGGCACGGGTCGCCGAGGCCCAGACGAGCTTTGGGCGCAGTTCGACGCCGCGGTGGAACAGCTCAACGTCGCGGGCGGCGGCAATGGCCTCGTCGATGTCGTCGCCGCCTACTCGGCCGTCGCCGACGCCGCGGGCGCTCTGGCCGACGCGCTCGAGGCGACGGGCGCATAGCCAGAACCCGACCCTGGAAGGACCTGCGCGCCACGTCCGGCGGCCTCCCCGGCCACACGATGCCCGCGACGGATGCCGGCGGGGGCTGACCGCGGCCGACGTCGACCTCGTGCTGGGTTCACGCGAAGGTGGAAGGCGTCGGTCGACCCGGCGCCCAGTCCGGTGGGGTTTGACGCAACGCTCAGACCGCCCGGTGAGTCCCGGACTGGGCCCTCCTCCACGACCGACTGGCAAGCGAGCCGGAGGTCGCCAGCGTGTCGCCGGGGCGGCCCTCAGCCACCGTGCGCCTGGCAGGCAGCGTCGGCCTTGGCCCGGATCGCCTCGGCCTGGGCGAGGAGCTGCTGGGCCCTGGTGAAGTTCGCGCCCTCTCCGCCGTGGGTGCGGACCTTGCGTCGTGCGGCGCTAATCGCGGCGTCGACGTCGTCCTTGGTAGGCGCGTCGTCGGGCAGCAGCGCCGGGTCGAGCGCGGTGATCTGCGGCGACCAGCCCGCAGCGCGGCGGTCGCCTCGATGCCCCTACGCGCCGGCGGCGTCGGCGCGCTCTGACCGTCAGCGCGCGGGGATCGATACCGTGAAGCGCGCGCCGCCGGCCGGTTCGTTCGTGACCCCCACGGTCCCGCCGTGCGCGCGGACGATGTCGTCGACGACCGCGAGCCCGACGCCCCGCCCGCCGAGCGTGGCGCCGGCCCGGCCGCGCCAGAGGCGCTCGAACACGTGCGGGAGCTCATCGTCCGGGATCCCGGGCCCTGAGTCGGCAACCTCGATGCGCGCCTCGCCGTCGCGTTGCGCGACGACGACCTCGATGCGGCCGCCGTCGGGCGTGAACTTGAGCGCGTTCGCGAGCAGGTTCGCGAGCACCTGACCGACGCGCGCGCGGTCGACCTCGGCCACCACCGGGCTGAGCCGCCGCTCGACCGCGAGGCTATTGGCGCCGAACTGAGGGGCCAGGGCCTCCAGCTGGGCACTCGTGAGCCGGGCGAGGTCGACCGGCGCCCGGTCGAGCGTGGCCACCGGGGCCTCGGCGCGCGCCAGCGCGCCGAGCTGCTCGACCAGCGACCCCAGCCGCAGTGCCTCCTCGTGCAGCGAGCCGAGCCGCGCCGGCGTCGGCCGCTCGTCGCCGTCGAGCAACTCCTCGAGGTTGCCGCGCAGGATCGTGACGGGCGTGCGCAGCTCGTGGGCGAGCTCGCTGGCCAGCCGGCGCCGGGAGCGCTCCTGGCGGGCGAGGGCGTCGGCCATTCCGTCGGACGCCTGGCCGAGCTCCCCCAGCTCGCCGGGCGCCGAGGCGCCGTTCACCCTGGCGTCCAGATCGCCCGACTGCACCCTGCGCGCGGCGCGCGTGAGCCGCTGCAGCGGGTCGGCGAGGCGCCGGCTGACGAGCGCCGCGCCCGCCAGCGCGATCGCGACGGCGATCGCCGACCCGAGCAGCGCGGCGCGGACGAGGTGGTCGCGCAGCAGCGCCTCAGCGGGCGTCAGGCCGCCGCGAAACCGCAGCTCGGCCGTTCCCGCGGTCACGCCGCCGGCGTCGATCGGCCGCGTGACCGCGGTGAGCCCGCGGCCCCGGCCGGACTGCGGGCCGCGCCCCGGATGGTCACTGACCACGATCGCGCCGTGCTCGTCGCGCACGACGAGGATCGCGTCGGACTGGCGCGCGAGCGCCAGGGCATCGTTCACGTCGGCGCCCGCCCACGACCCCGCCGCCCGGTAGGAGCGCGCGAGCTGCTGGGCGATCTGACCGGCGGTGCGCTCGCGCGCGTCGCTGCTCAGGCGCCCGGTCTCGCTCCGGGCGGTCAGCAACATGACGGCGGCGAGCGCAGCGACCGCCGCCACGGCCACGGCGATGAACGCGATCGCGAGCCGCGCGGCCAGCGAGAAGCGGGGACGCTAGCGCGCCTCCGGAGCGTTGCGGCTGCCGCCGGCGGCGGTCCTCAGCTGCGGTACGGGCAGTTCGCGTCGCGGTCGCCGGGACCGCGGCCGGGCACCTGCCCGCTGCCGGAGCCGCGCCGCTGCACCTGCTGCGCGTGCCGCGGACCGGTCCCGTCGCGCTTGCGCAGCTGCTGTTGCGTGCGATCGCGGTCGGGCTGTGCCGTCGACGTCGCCTGCGGAGTGTTGCCAAACGGGCAGACCGGCGTGTCGGCCGCGACGGCGACGCCCGTCCCGAGCACCGCGACGATCCCCCCGGTGGCGAGCATGATCTTGACGCTGCGGCGAAGCATTCCTGACCTCCTGACGGTCGGTGGAAACTGCACCGTCATCCTCGGGCTCCGCCATGCAACTCGCGCGTCGCGCCTGTGGAGGCCATGTGGAGATCACGGCGGCTCCAGCGGCAGCCCGAGCGTGACCCAGTCGTGGATGCCGCCCCGGTGACGGCGATTCTGGCGACTCAAAGATGACCACCGATGTCTATGCGAAGCTCCAGCAGCGCGACCGCCGCGAGCACGGCGGGGCCTTCGACCGGCTCATGCGGACTGCCCGCGAACGCGTCTACGGCGTCGATCCGGAGGACGAGAAGGCCACCGAGGCGCGTTCCATGTGAGAAAGGCCCTGCAAGTCAGGGCCTTTCGTCTTGTTCACCGGAGTTGTCGAGGGCGCCGTCGCCCCTCATTCGCTTCGGTGCCCCGAATGCGTATCCTACGGGCGCCGGAGCGGCAGAAGGGCGTCGCCGTGGGGCGCAGTGTGCGATCGGTCGTCGCGGCGTGGGGCCGCCTTGCGTTCTGGCGGGGTGGCCGGGTCGCGGAGTCCCAGGTGAGCCTGCCGGCGGGGCCGATCGACGGCGCGCGTCCGCGGTTCACGGAGCCCGGGTGTGACCTGGGTGGCGGTGGTGTTCATCGTGCCCACGACCGTACTCGCGGCGCATCTGCACATCATCGGGGTGAAGCCACAATGCCAGCACGTAGAGGTCACGGAGGGCACCCGCGCGACACGGGCGCGGCGCCATCGACCCGGCCTTCAGCGAACCGCGACCGTCCCGCAGCAGTGCACGTGGATCGCCGCGAGCCGCGACGCCGCTCGACCGAGGCGCTGGCCGCTAGCCAGCAGAACGTGTCCAAGCACGCCGGCGTGCTGGCGCAGGCGGACATCATCGCAGGCCAGAAGGACGGCAACCGCGTCCGCTGCTCGATCGCCGACCAACCGGTCTTCGCGATGGTCGCCCCGCGCTGCATCGCGCGCCGGCGTTCAAGCTGGAGGCGACGCGCTGGGCGCCCAGGGAGGTCGTGTTGCCCGGCGCCGGCGAGCTGACCGACGGCGGCCTCTTTAGCGCGATGGACTTCCTGCTGGAGTGCTCTCTAATGTCATGAGGGCCTCCTGCGGGTGGCACGCTCCGGCGTGTACCTGCAGGAGCGAGCGCCGAAGGAGGCCCGTCTTGGTGTTGCATGCTGGATTGGATCTCAGCCGCAAGCGGTTGGATTACGGCCTGGTCGACGAGGGTGGCGATCGCGTCGAGGTCGGCGCGATACGCCTGATGCTGACGGCGTGTGCGGGTTCGCGCGCCGGGTCGAGTTGCGTCACGGCCCGGTCGCGGTCAGCGCGGTGATCGAGTCGACAAATGGGGCGCGGTTCGTGCATGACACGCTGGAGCGCTGCGGCTGGGAGGTCGATGTCGCCGACGCGCAGAGGGTCAAGGGGCGGGCGCCCTTGGCGTGCAAGATCGACCCGCATCGATGCGTGGGTGGGTGGTCGTCCCCGACGCGTCAAAGCGGCCCGGCGCAGCGCGTTGAACGCGCTCTCACGGAGCCGAACGCGTGGCGGGCTGACAGCGTGAACGACTGGGTCGTCATCGATCGGCGCTTCAATGGCCCGCCGAACTCCGCGAACGGGGGCTACGCGTGTGGTCTGGTGGGCACGGCGGTCAAGGCGCCGGCGGTACGGGTGTCGCTGCGCAAGCCGCCACCGTTGGCTGTGCCGCTGCTGCGCCGGCGCGAAGCCGACGGCTCGGTTTCGCTGCTCAGCGGCGACGACGTGATCGCCACGGCCGTGCCCGCCGCCGTACGGGCGCAGGCCCCGCCGGCGCCGACGGTCGAGGAGGCCGAGATCGCGACGCGGCGGTACGTGGGCTTCGCGCACCACAGGTTCCCGACATGCTTCGTCTGCGGGACGGCGCGCGACGACGGCCTGCGGATCTACGCCGGTCGCATCGGGGACAGCCCCCTCATCGCTTCCCCATGGACGCCGGAGTCCGACGATCCGCTGTTTGCGTGGGCGGTCCTCGACTGCCCGAGCGCCTACGCGATCGAGTCCGTCGACCACCGCGCTCAGATCGTTGTCCTCGCGTCGCTCACCGTCGAGCTCCGCGAGCGACCACGCGCCGGGAAGCGGCACGTCGTCGTCGCCTGGCCGGTCGCTAGCGACGGTCGCAAGCACCACTCGGCTTCTGCGCTCTACGACGCGGCGGGACGCGTTCTCGCCGTCGCCGACTCGCTCTGGATCGAGCTGCGAGACCCCGCCGCTTTCGGCGGCTGAGCCGTCCGAGCGCGCCCGCATGCGGCGCGTCCTGGGTCTGCTCGAATGCCGAGCAGTGATCAGAGCGCCCCGTGCCGGGCAGGGCGGCCCGGCACGACAGCTCGCTTAGGGGAGACCGGGTCGCTCCGCGTCAGTGCGTCCGATGCGCTCCGGTGTCGCTTCGTCACTGAGGTAGTGGTGGCGCTGGTGACGGCGCCGTCGCGACGAGATCGGCGGCGATGCGATCCACCAGCTCGTCGAGGCATGCCGCCAGCGGCGCGCTGAGGTTGGCGTGCACCGCGGTCGACGCGGGTTGGGCGCCGTGAAGGACGAGTGCTTCCGGCCACGCGCCGCTGATGCGAGCGGCGGCCAGGAGGTCGGCGAGCCCGACTTCGTGCGCGGTGAGCCCCGTCGAGAACGCGCGCTTGCAGGCTTCGTCCTCCAGCCGCACCAACGTCCCGGCGGGCGCGCCGACGTCGATCGCGTCAACCAAGATGGCGCGGCGGGCGTCGGCCAGGTGCGGCAGGAGAAGCAGGCCGGCGGTCCCGCCCTCGATGATCTCGACGCCGGGCACGGTGTGTCGCTCGCGCAGTCGCCGCACCGCATGCACGCCCAGCCCGTCGTCGCAGAGCACGATGTTGCCGATCCCGATGACGACCGTGCCGGCCGCGGCGGCCCTCATGACTCCTCGCCATCCGTGCGGTCGGTCTTCCAGCCCGTGACGATGCTCGAGAGCTCGCCGTTGCGCTCCTCGGTGTCGAGCAGGACTGCCGAGTAGACGTGGTGGATCGCGAACGCTCCGAAGGCGAACATCAGCAGGAAATGCAGCAGGCGCAGCTCCTGGATCGGCAGCACGCTGTAGGTCCAGCCGAACAGCGTCCGCCAGGCGGGGATACGGCTGACCCACGCGAACAGGCCCAGCCCCGAGAGGATCGACAGGAAGAACAGCAGGTAGAGGAAGACATACGTCACGCCCGCGAGGGCGTTGTGGCCGTTGCCGTGCGGCGGCTCGCGGCGCACAAAGAAGTAATACCGCAGCATGTCGGCCACACCGCGGCGCTGTTCGGCCGTGATCGGCAGCAGCGCTTTCCAGTTCGCGTAGTGGTTGCCGGCGAACGCCCAGTACACGCGGACCAGCACGGCCGCGAGGAAGACGAAGCCGCTGACCTCGTGGACGAAGCGGATCCGCCCCATGGTGAAGGCGGGATGTCCCGGACCTCCGCCGCCGTTGAGGAACGGATGGTGGATGTAGTAGCCGGTGAAGGACAGCACGATCAGTGCGAGGACAATGGTCCAGTGCACGACGCGCACGGGCAGCTGCCACACGTAGATCGTGCGACGGGCCCGTGTGGGGACCGCCATCAGCTGCTCGCCCCGAGGACATGCACGGCGCACGCCATGCACGGATCGAAGGAGTGCACGGTGCGCAACAGCTCCAGCGGGGCCTTGGGGTCCGCGACCGGCGTATCGACGAGCGCCAGCTCGTAGGGGCCGGGCTGGTTCTCCGCGTCACGCGGAGACGCATTCCACGTGGTCGGAGCGACCACTTGATAGCGGGAAATCGTCCCGTCGGAGATCTCGACCCAGTGACCGAGCGAGCCGCGCGGCACCTCGTGGGGCCCGAATCCGCGTGCCTTGCTCGGCCATGTCGAGCGATCCCACTTCGCGGTGTCGGCGATGCGCAGGTCGCCGGTGGACATGTTGTGCTCGAGCTGATCGAGCCATCCGTCGAGGCGGGTCATCACGATCTGGCTCTCGAGGGCACGGGCCACCACCCGACCCAGGGTCGAGTACAGGGCATCAGGCCCGACGCCGAGTTGCTTGAGCGTCGCGTCGACAGGCCGTCGCACGGCCGCCACGCCGGCGGTGTAGGCCACGAGCATCCGGGCCAGCGGGCCGACCTCCATCACCTCGCTGTCATAGCGCGGTGCCTTCAGCCATGAGTATGCGCCGTCCGTGCGCAGCCACTCATACGGAGGCTTCGGTCCGGTGTAGTGGGCGTTCGTCTGCCCCACGTAGGGGTGCTTGCCGCCGTCGCCGTCCCCATAGCGGTACCACGAGCGCGTGACCTGCTCGGTGATCTTGCCCTCGTCCATCGGGATGACTTGGGTGAGATCGAGGTCGCGCACGATGCCGCGAGGGAACAGTGAGGTGGTGTCGCCGGCGGCGCCGCTCCCGTAGCCGCCGTAGGTGAGAAAGCTCCGTGCGCCGCCGCCGATGCGCGTCCACTCCGGGTAGGCCGAGCCGACGAGCAGGACATCGGGGAGATAGACCTGCTCGACGAAGGTTCGCATCGTCGCGAGCCGCTCGCGCAGGAAGCCGATCCGCTCCGTGTTGATGGCCTGCGGGCTGTTCGGGTCCAGCGGCGTGGCCATGCCGCCGACGACGAACGTCTGCGGGTGCGGGTTCTTGCCTCCGAGGACGGCGTGGATCCGGATCACATCCCGCTGCCACTCCAGCGCCTCGAGGTAGTGGGCGACCGCGAGCAGGTTCTGGTCGGGCGTCAGGCGGTAGGCGGGATGGCCCCAGTAGCCGTTGGCGAACAGCGACAGGTTTCCCGAGTCGGCAAGGCGCTGCAGCCGTGCTCGCACCTGGCCGAAGTAGGTCCCACTCGACAACGGCCAGTCGGAGATCGACTGCGCGAGGCGCGACGTGCGCGCCGGGTTGGCCTTCAGCGCCGACACGACGTCCACCCAGTCCAGCGCGTGCAGGTGGTAGAAGTGGATGACGTGGTCGTGGACGAGCTGGCTGCCCGCGATGAGGTTGCGGATCAGCTCCGCGTTGGGTGGCGGCGAGGCGCCGATCGCGTTCTCGACGGCCCGCACCGAGGCGATCGCATGGACGGTCGTGCAGACGCCGCAGATCCGCTGCGCCCAGATCCAGGCCTCGCGCGCGTCCTTGCCCTCGAGGATCTTCTCGATCCCCCGGAACATCGTCGCGGCCGACCACGCATCGGTGACCTTGCCGCCCTCCACCTGCGCCTCGATGCGCAGGTGCCCCTCGATGCGAGTGACGGGATCAATCTTGATTCTGGTCACCGTCTCCCCTCTCGGTTTGCGAGGGCGGCGGATCCGCCGCATCCGGGGCTGCCGGCGACGCCGCGTCGGCAGAGGCCGCCGCGCTGCGCCGCCCGGCGTGCGCCTGTATCCCCTTCGCCACGCCGTGCGCGCCGAACGCCACCGCGGTCCCGGCCAGGAGGGCCAGGCCGACGGTCTCTGCCGTCGTGTCCGCGCCGAAGCCCGGGACATTGGGCAACCGCTCGTAGAACGGACTCATGGTGTCCCAGAAGTTCGGCGACGCGCACGCGATGCAGTTGTGCCCAGCCCCGACCGGCCAGCTCGTGCCGTCGTTCCAGCCGACGCTCGGGCAGTTGTAGCTCGCCGAGGGGCCCTTGCAGCCCATCTTGTACAGGCAGTAGCCCTTGCGATGCCCCTCGTCGCCCCATTCCTCGACGAACAGGCCCGAGTCAAAATAGGCCCGGCGCTCGCACTGGTCGTGGATCAGGTCGCCGTAGGCGAACAGCGGCCGGTTGTACTTGTCGAGCTCCGGCATGTCGCCAAAGGTCAGGTAGTGCACGATCGTCGCCACCGTGTTCGCCGCGTTGTGAGGGCACCCGCCGAGGTTGACGACCTTGGCCTCGGGGACGATGGCCTGCACACCCTGCCCCGCGGCCGGGGCCTGCTGCACGATCCCGCCGTCCCAGGCGCACGCGCCCACGGCCAGCGTCACGGCGGCGTTTCCGGCGACCTCGCGGACGATGTCCACCGCGGAGCGGCCGCCGATCGTGCAATAGGCGCCATCGGCGCCCGTCGGGATGGCGCCCTCGATGACGGCGATGTACTTGCCCTTCTCCTCGCGAACGGCCCTGCGGCTCAGCGCCTCAGCATCGGCGCCCGACGCGGCCATGATCAGCTCGTGGTAGTTCCACGAGAGCGTCTCCAGCACCAGCTGTGCCACGTCGGGATGCGGGGCGCGCAGGATCGACTCCGAGTTGCCTGCGCAGTCCTGGAACTCCCGCCAGATCACCACCGGCCGGCGCACCGATTCCAGCGCATCCGCGATCCGCGTCCGATACGCCGCGGGCAGAGCCAGCGTCGCGGCCATGACCCCACAGAAGCGCATGAACGCCCGCCGACTGATGCCGCGGTCCTTCAGCCCCTGCTCGAGCGTCAAGTCTTCACCGAGCACGCGCTCTCACCACCCTTAGCGCCGATGACCCGGGAACCATCGCAGCGCCTGCAGCGGCCGTATATCCGTGCTTTGCCGCAGAAAGGCCGACGTGGCACTTGAGCCCTACCAGTCGCACCACCGTGGCAGGAGGGGGCGTCGAAAGTGGCTCGACCCGCCGACCCACCCAGAGCCAGCTCTCCGCGCGGGCCGGTCAGCGAGGCCCGGGCTGAACGGCCCCCGAAAGCACGTAGGCGAGCGAACTCCAGTCGGGGTTTGACCGGGGGTCGGCCCTCATCGGCGCCGGCGCCCTCCTCGCACGCACAGTTGGCGGCATCGGTGGCCAGCGCATCGCACACTCCCGATCCCTGACAACCCGCTAACGCACGGACGCGGTTCGCGCGCGCCCAGCGCCGGCACCGCCGATGACCACCTCGCTGAGATCGTGTCGAACCGACTTCGAGCGCGGATGTCATGAACCGAAGCCTCAAGCACCGGACGGCCCTTGCGCCACGGTGAGCGCGCATAGACGGTCTGCGGTGGTGTCCCGACAGTCGCACGGCCCGCTGACGCCGACGAGGCGTCGATACCACGACATCATCGACGAACCTTGGCGCGGGACCGTTGCCGTGCATCACGTGCGCCCGCGAGAGTCCCCGCGCCCGCCGTGGAAGGATTGCGTTGTGGCTCGATCAGAGGGCGGCTGCTGATGGCCGGCTGTGTCGTGTGCGGCATCGATGACTCCAGCGGCGCCCGCAAGGCGGCTCGCGTCGCGGACGGCCTCGCGCGGGATCTCGGTGCTCGACTCGTGCTCGTGCACGGCGCTCCCGTTGCGCCTTCGGTCTTGTACGGCGTCCCGTTCGACAACGACGCGTTCCAGCGCCAAGCGTTGGACGACGCGAGGCGACTTCTCGAGGACGTCGCTCGTACCTGCACTGCCGCGGACGTATCGCAATGCGCGGAACTTGGCTCGCCGACCGACGTGCTCGTGCGTGTGATGGAGGACGAACGAGCCGATCTTCTTGTCGCGGGGACGCGTGGTCGGGGCGCGATGCGGTCAGTGCTGCTGGGCAGCGTCTCCCACGAGATGCTTGCAGTGTCGCCCTGCCCGGTGGTGGTGGTCCCGCCGCACACCATGAGCTGACCGAACGACGTCTGCCCGAACGCTCCCAGCTGAGCGAACGCAGAAGTCGGCGCGGCGCGGACCGGGATCACCAGATCGTGTCGAAGAGCACCTCGACCATCAGCGCCTGGAACACGAGCGCGACGGTGACGATCGGAAGTCGCCCCGATCTTACCGGGCTCTTGATCCGCCATCTCCACGGCGGCCTGGGTACGGCATCGCCGCCCTTCGTGATGGTTTGGGGGCCGCGCCTGCACCCGCTCGCCGCCGTCGCGGTCGCTGCCGCCATCCTCGCCGGGCCGCTCGCTGCGCGGCTGGCGCGCGTCGGCTGCGCGGGCCGCTTCGCTGCCGGCGCCACGGCGCTCGCGCTCGGCCTCGGTCTCGCCCTCAACCTCGCGCGCGCCGGCGTCGGCGGCTGGGACCGCGTCTTCGACCTGCATCGAGGCGGATCGTTCGAGGCAGCCAACGAATACCTCCCGGGACTGCCCGCCCTCTCCTACGGCACGCGCTTCTACCTCGATCGTTTCGCCGAGCTCGTGCCGGCGCTGCCTGTCAACTTCGCCGGCCACCCGCCCGGGCCCCTGCTCCTCCTCGAGGCGCTCGGCATCACGACGGCCGCCGGCGCGGCCGCGCTGTGCATCGGCGCGGGCGCTCTCGGCGCGCCGCTGACGTACGCGCTCGGCCGCACGCTCGGTGGCGAGCGGGATGCGCGCGTCGCCGCACTGCTGTTCGCCGCGTCGCCGCTGATCCTGCTGTTCGGTGTCACGTCCTTCGACTACCTCTTCGCCACATGCGGCCTCGCGCCGCCTGCCGACTGGCACGTGGGCACCGCATCGCGGGTGCGATCGCGCTCGCCGTGGCGAGCTTGATGTCGTGGGCGTTGTTGGCGGTCGGCGCGTGGGCGGCCGTGATCACCTGGCGCCGCCACGGCGTCCGCGCGGCCGCCGCGCTCGCCGCCACCTGTGCCGCCGGATGGATCGCCTGAACGCCGGGCTCGCCGCCGCCTACGGCTACGACCCGATCGGCACGCTGCGCGCCACCGCCGGCGTTTACCGCAACGGCGTCGCGGCAGTGCGCCCCGACGCGTTCTGGGCGTTCGGCTCGCCGGTGGCGTGGGGCGCGATGCTCGCGCTACCGATCGCCGCCGGCACACTGCGTGCCCTCGCGCGCGGGGCCGACGCGGCCGTCGCGCTCGCCGTGGTCGTGGCGATCACCGCCGCGGCCGGGTTCACGAAGGCCGAGACCGAGCGCATCTGGCTGTTCCTCGTGCCGCTCGCGTGCGTCGCGGCGGCGCCGGCGCTCGCCCGCGCGCGTCGTTTGCCGGCGGGCCGACTCCTCGGCTGCCCGCGATTTCGAACCACCTCGGCTCGATCAGTCATGCGCGCGTTTCGATCGAGGTGGCGCGGCCCGACCCATCGAACTGCCTCATCCGCTCGATCGCGGGGCCGACGTGCGTCACGAAGCGCTTCAATGCCACCTGCACGGGCTCCTCAGCCGCGTGCTCCGGCAGCGCGCGCAGCAGGTTGAGCCGGCTGTCCATCAGCCAAGCGACGAGCTCGGGCTCGCGCGCCCAGCGCTGCTCCGTCCTCCACGTGCGGCTCACCATCCGCGGCCAGTCGTAGATGCTGCTGGCGTAGGGGTTGGGTGGGCAGAGCCGGTTCTTCTCGGCGTCGTCCTCCCGGTGGGCCTCGACGAACCCCACGAGCGCCGCGTTGAACGTCGGCGAGTTGTGCCGGACCTGCTGGAGCACGATCCGGCCCGGTTGGAAGATGGGTGTGCCCGGGGCGTCGCGCAGGCCGAGCGCGGTGCAGTCCACGTGCAGGACGTCCGGGCCGGTCGGGACCTCCCCCTGCTCGAGGATGATCCGGTCGGCGTCGATGCGCCGGACGCGCCCGAGCCTGACGACGTTCTCGATCTGCCGCAGCGCGTCGAGCTCGCGCGTGCTGAGCATCGTGCCGCGGTACATCGTTGCCCGGGACGACGGGTCGAGGCGGAAGAGGCGCCCCGAGTCCTCGAGCCGCTGGAACAGGTCGTCGATGTCGCTCGCCTCGGCGCCGGCCTGGGCATCGAGGGAGATGCCGGCCATGATCGCGCGGACCTGCTCCAGGGGCTGGAAATGGGCGCGATCGTGAAACCAGGCGTCACGGGGCCGGACCCAGCGGATCCGCTCCGGCGCCACGTCGTTGTCCAGGAGCCAGCCGCATGCGTCGACCGCCGTCTTGCCCGAGCCGAGCACGGTGTAGGAGGAGGCCGATAGCGCCGTGGCCGGGAGCTCGTTGACCGGCACGACGCCAGCGCCGGAGGCGACATCGAAGGACGGCGTGTGCGTCGCCGGCACCGACGCCTCCAGGTAGCGCGCGTCGACCACCCCGCGACGCGCGGCGATGACGTGAATGGCGCCGGTGCTCACGTCGCGCACCTGCTCGCCGTCGGCATCGTGCCCAAGGTGTTCGTGCCCGCCGAGGATGCGGACCCGCCCCGTCGCCGCAAGCCGCTCGGCCGCGAGGGCGAAGTAGTCGCGGACCTCGTCGCCCGTCGCTCGTTCGTAGTAGCCCGCGTTCTCGCCGGCCTCGTCGATGCGGTCGCCACCCAGCGCAAGCGAGTTGACCCCGTAGTACGCCGACGGGCTGTGCAGACGGACGAACGGATACGCGTCCTGCCAGTGGCCCCCGGGGCCGCGCCGGCGGTCGATCACGGTCACCTCGACATCGGCCTCGGTCACCAGCGCGTCGGCGAACGCAAGGCCGGTCGCGCCCGACCCCACGACCACGTAATCGGTGTTGATGACCACGTCCCCCCCGGCGGTTGAAAAGCACCGGTCGTTCTATTCGGCACGGATAGAATAGCACGATCGTTCCTTTATGCTGTGACGGGTGGTGATCGACACCGAGACGCGCACGAAGGGAGAGCGGACGCGGGCCGCGATTCTCGACGAGGCGGCGCGGCTGGCGACGGTCGTCGGGCTCGAAGGCCTCTCGATCGGCGGCCTCGCGAACGCGATCGGGATGAGCAAGAGCGGCCTGTACGCCCACTTCGGCTCCAAGCAGGAGCTGCAGCTGGCGACGATCGATGCCGCGCGCGAGACCTTCGTCACCGAGGTGCTGCGGCCGGCGCTCGGCGCACCGAAAGGGATTCAGCGCCTGCTCGCCGCCTGCGAGGAGTTCCTCTCGCACGTAGAGCGCCGCGTCTTCCCCGGCGGCTGCTTCTTCTCCGCCGCTGCGGCCGACATCGGCACCCGTCCAGGACCGGTGCGTGACGCGATCGCCGCCCAGCAGCGCGAGTGGCTGGCGCTGCTCGAGCGGCTCGCGCGCGAGGCGCAGGAGCGCGGCGAGCTCGACCCGGGCACCGATCCCGCCCAGCTCGCCTTCGAGCTCCAGGCGCTGCTCGTCGCCGCCAACACATCCTTCATCCTCCAGGGGAACACGGCCGCCTTCGAGCGGGCACGCGGGGCGATTCGCAACCGGGTCCAGGTCCGATGACGGCCTGCTAGGACCTGAAGCTCCCTGCCAACCGCAGGGATCTTCGCGTTTCCGGGTCGGCTCCCCGGACAGGCCTCCGCGGCCGTGGCGCCCGAGAGCGCGTGTTCGACGGCCTTCGGGTCGCTCCACCAGATGGCGGCCATTCCCTCGGCGTTGGGTCGCCCAAGATGTCCTCGTCGACGGCTTCGAGGCCGTCCAGGAGGCGGGCCGCAACCTCCGCCGGCGAGGTCTTCGGAGCGTCGATGCCGTCAAGCATGTCGGTGTCGATGCCAGCGGGATAGACGCCGTGCACAGTCATCCCGCGTTCGCGGAGGACAGGCCGTAGTGCGTGGGTGAGCGAGTGGGCGGCCGCCTTGGACGCCGAGTAGCCCGCCATCGGCGGCGTGCTCGCGAGGCTCAGGAGCCAGACGATGCCGAACTCGCATTCGGCCCGCAGGCGCTCGTTCATCATCGTCTTGAACCGCTCCTCGAAGCTGTGCAGCGGGATCAGCTCGTGGGGAAGCGCGACCAGGTCGAGCGGGAACAGCGGAAAGTCGTGCACGAGCCGATTAGCCGGCGACGTCCGCCGCTGCGATCACACGCTCCGGTCGGAGCCGCACCAGCAGCTCGCCGGGCACGGCATTTCGGCGGCCGAACTCCCCGGCTCGGTCGGCGCCCATGTACCGGCGGCCGATCGGCGTGGCGAAGCGCAGCAGCTCCTCGAGGTCCTCGCTGAGCGTGACGTGGCCACGGATGTGGACGAACGCATATGGGGCGACTTCGTCGTCGACGATCACCGCCGCGCGCGGATTTCGGCGGAGGTTCCGGCCCTTGACTGAGTCGCCCCATGTCGTGAACACCAACTCCTCGCCGTCGAGCACGAACCACACCGGCATCACGTGCGGTTGTCCGCCGGGCCCGCTCGTAGCGAGCTTGGCCGTGCGTGTGCCGTGGCTGAGGAAGGCATGGATCTCGTCGGGAGTCATCGTGTAGGGCATCCGGGCCCGTTTCGAAACCGCTCAGGCGCGCAGCGCTGCGAGCACCTCGTCGGGGCCGACGCGCCAGCGGTAATCGCCGGCGACCGACGCATCGCGGATGGTGCCGTCGGCGTCGACGACGAGCACCGCCGGCGCCGGCAGCTCCCAGCGTCGCCGCGGTCAGCGAGGTCGTGGATGGGGTGGATGTGGTCATGCGTCGACCGTACGGGGCATTGCCGGGATGTTGAATGACTGATCTGCGCAATCTCATGCCCGTTCGTCTCAGCGGTCGAGATGGACGGTACGATGCGGTTGTGGACCCGCTCGCTGAGGTGCTCGACGTCAGCCGCGTGCGTGGCGCGGTGCTCGCGCACGTGTGCGCCAACGATCCCTGGGGCATGCGCCTTTCCTCGATGCCGGGCGCCGCGTTTCACGCGATCACGGCCGGCACGTGCTGGCTGCGGCTCGACGGCAGCGCGCCGCTGCAGCTCATGCCCGGCGACGTCGTGCTGCTTCCGACCGGTAGCGCGCACGACATGGTCAGCACGCCCGACGGCCGCACGCGCGCCTACGACCGCGTCGCGAAGGAGGAGCTCATGACGCCCGACGGCGACCTACTGATCGCCGGCCCGGGCGCCGTGACGCGCTTCATCTGCGCGGCGCACGACTACGACCACGAGGTCGCGCACCCGCTGCTATCCCTGCTGCCGCCGGTCGTGCACATCCCCGCGGACGCGCCCGGCGACGGCGGCCCGATCCAGTCGACGCTGCGTCTGCTCGGAGGTGAGCTCGGCGGCCGCTCGCCCGGCTCGCGCTCCGTAGTCACGCGGCTCACCGACGTGCTCTTCGTACAGGTGCTGCGCGAATGGCTCGAGCGCGAGGGCGGCGGAGCGTGCTGGCTGCGCGCCCTGCGCGACGCGCAGATCGCGGAGGTGATCGCGGTCATGCACGCGCGGCCGGCCGAGCCGTGGACGCTTGCGTCGCTCGCGCAGTCGGTCAACCTCGGCCGCGCGACGCTCGCGCGGCGGTTCACCGAGCTGGTCGGCGAGCCACCGCTCACCTACCTCACGCGCTGGCGCATGGACCTCGCCGCCCGCCGCCTGCGCGAGACGACCGAGCCGGTCAGCGTTATCGCGCACGGCGTCGGCTACACCTCCGAGTTCGCGTTCTCGCGCGCCTTCACGCGCGTGCGCGGTGAGGCGCCCAGGCGCTACCGGCGCGCGCTGCGCGCGGCCGCATGACGATTCGCTGAACAACGCGCGCGAGCGCTGTATGGCGCGCACCGCATGCGGAATCCTGGGCGCTGTGACGCTGATCCCGCCACCCCACCGCTCACCTACCTGCTCGTACACCGTGGCGTGCCTCAGCCGCGCAAACGTAGTCGAAGCGGCAGCCGGCGTCCCACTCGGGACGCTGGTTGCCGTGCGCGGGGATGCCGCCGGCGTCCTTGAGCATGCGCGCGAGTGCAGCAGGTTCCACGTGAGGAACGTCGTGTTGCGGTTCGTGAAGTCGCTCTCGGGGCCGCCCGATCCCGGGTCGATCTAGCTCAACGCCAGCGGTCGCGAGGACGCCGTAGCGCGTGCGCGCGAGCTGGGCCTGATCTGAAGCGCCACGGTCGTGGTCCCATCCTGGTCTCATCGAGCGGCCGCTGCCCTTGACCATGCGAATGGCGGTCAGCTTCCCAAGCTGAGGGTCGCGAGTTCGAGCCTCGTCCGCCGCTCTGCGCGACAGCCTGCAAGACCATGAAGATCCCTGCACGCAATGGGGATCTTCGCGTTTCCGGGTCAGTCGCCGGACAGGATCGCACCCCCTCGCACGACCTCGCATATCGAGGAGGAGGTCGGCGCTCCATGTACGCCGCGCTGCGCAGCTGCCGTCGAGGCGCTCGGGACCGGCGGCGCCGCCGTCTCGGGGCTCGACGAGGTGATCGCGACGCTTGAGCACGAGGCCGTCGACGTCCTGCTCGTCGTCGAGGGCGTCGAGCTTGTCGGCGGGCGCTGTCCACGCTGTGGCCGGCTGTCGGCATCCGCGGAGGGAGCCTGCCAGGCGGATGGCTCCCCGCTCACCGCTGTCGACGCCATCGAGCATGTCGTCGTCGTGCGCCACGAGACCGCGGCACTTCGCGACCACGGCAGCATCGCTGCGCTGCTGCGCTGGTAGTGCGCCAGTGGCTTTCGACGCCCACGAGTTGGTGCGCATCGAGCGCCATTGCGGCAAGACCCTGATGTCGGCTGGCAGCCGCGGCGTTAGCGTCGCCACAGGATGCGCGCGAGCCGGGTCGAGGCGCTGGGTCCGAGCGGGCGATTGTTTCGCGATCGCCGCGACGCCGGTCGTCAGCTGGGCGAGCGGTTGCGGTCGCTGGTGGCAGCCGAGGCGGTCGTTGTCGGCCTCCCGCGCGGCGGGATTCCCGTCGCCTTCGAGGTCGCGCGTGCCCTGGACGCGCCGCTCGACGTGCTCGTCGTGCGCAAGATCGGTTCGCCAGGCCACCCGGAGCTCGGGATGGGCGCCGTCGCCGAGGGCGGTGTGCACGTCTTGAACAAGGACGTGGTGAGCGCGCTGCTGGTCAGCGCCGAGGAGCTCGAGCACGCGGTAGCCCGGGCGGAGGCGGAGCTTCGCTCGCGAGCCCAGCGCTATCGCGGCGACCGTGCTGCACTTGACCTCGGGGGCCGGACGGTGATCCTCGTCGACGACGGCTTGGCGACCGGCGGCAGCGCGCGTGCGGCCGCACGAGCGCTGCGCGACCGCAACCCCGGCCGGCTCGTCTTGGCCGTCCCCGTCGGCGCGCCACAATCGATCGACTCGCTCGAGGGCGAGTTCGACGAGATCGTGTGCCTGCAGACGCCCAAGACGATGTGGGCGATCGGGTTCTGGTACGAGGACTTCGGCCAGACCTCCGACGAGGAGGTCACGGCGCTGCTGGCCGAGGCACGGGCGCCGGCCGTTGCCGCCGGTCAGCCCGAATCGTTGGTCGCGGCCTCGCCGGAGGGTGCCGATCCGCCGCCGGGCGACGCAGCGAGCCGGCGCGAGGCGCGGATCCCGTTGCCCGACGGCGGCCAGATCATCGGCGACCTCGTCGTCCCCGCGGACGCGGTCGGCATCGTCGTCTTCGCACACGGAAGCGGCAGCAGCCGCCACAGCCCGCGCAACCGGCAGGTCGCCGCGGCGCTCAACGACGCGGGGCTCGCGACCCTGCTGATCGACCTGCTCACCATCGAGGAGGAGCGCCACCGCGCCAACGTCTTCGACATCGTCCTGCTCGCCCAGCGGCTCGCCGCGGCGACGCACTGGGTGCGCGAACAGCCCGACCTCGAGCGCCTCGCACTCGGCTACTTCGGGGCGAGCACGGGCGCGGGCGCCGCATTGTGGGCCGCGGCAGACCTCGGCGAACGGGTCAGCGCGGTCGTCTCGCGTGGCGGCCGGCCCGACCTCGCAGCGCCACGGCTCGGCCACGTGCGTGCGGCGACGCTGCTGATCGTCGGAGGCCTCGACACGGTCGTGATCCAGCTCAACCGCGAGGCGCTGGCCGCGCTGCGCTGCGAGGCACACATCGAGATCGTGCCGGGCGCCACCCATCTGTTCGAGGAGGCGGGCGCGCTCGAAGCCGTCCAGCGACTCGCCGCCGACTGGTTCGCTCGCCACCTGACGACCTAGTCCGCCGCCACGTGGCCGCCGAAACGCTCCGCGCGACAGCGCGAGCTCGAGGCCGTCGTGGGCGGGACGTGCTCGGGGACACCGGCGGGCCACCTCGCGCTCCAGCATGGCGTGGGGTGGCAGGCGCCTCCCGATCTGGGTGAGGACGATCCGCTCGACCTTCTAGCGACAGAGCTCGGGCAGCGCCTCGTCGACGGTCAGATGCGAGAAGATCCGGCCCTGCCACATCGCGGCGTCGACGACGAGCAGGTCGCACCAATGGCAGAACCGTCTCAGCCGGTCGGTCAGGCGCGCCAGATCGGAGGCGTAGACGACGGTCCGGTCCCCGCGGTGCAGCTTCCACGCGAACGTGCGATAGCGCGGCTCGCGGGCGTGCGGTACTTCGAGCGCAAGCGCCGACCACGATCCGATCTGGACCGGCTCGCCTCCTCCACGGCGACCAGCCGGCAGTGGTCGAGACGGGCGACGCGCTCTCGGACGACGGCGATCGCCGCGGCGTTGGCGTAGACGGGCACCGGCGTGGCGCCCCGGTGCCGGCACCACGCTCGCAGCATGGCCATCCCGCCGCACGCGTCGCGATGGCCATGGGTCAGCAGGACCGCGTCGATGCCGGCAACCGCCTCTGCTTGCCGTGAGAAGTCGCGGCTGACGTCGATGAGGACGGCCTCGGCGTCCTCGAGCAGCAGCGAGCTCTCCATCCGCCGCATCTGTCCGGCCCGGCGTGCCCCCGCTGCCCAGGAAGCGCAGCGTCACCGTTACAAGCTGATCGTGCACAGCGACGGGTGCCATTGCGGTCTAACCGAGCGACAATCTGGTTGGCGAGTGGCATCGCCCGCTGGCGCCCATCCTTCGCGCACTGCCGTGGCCCTGACGTCGATCAGGCGGTCCGACTCCCGCACTCGTCACCGAGAGGTGTCGACCCCGGCGGCGCGGCACTCCGTGCTTTTCCGTAGTCGACACGCGGGGCAGTCTCGATGCGCAGTTGACAGGGCGTGAGTTGGATGTGGGCAAGCGACGTTGAGGAGCGAAGCAATGCCAGCCAAGATCACCCCAGGTCATGCGGGCGACCACCTTGAGGTCCATTCGCCTAGCGGCGGTCCGCCGCGCCGTGGAGAGATCGTCGAGGTGCTCGGAGGCCCGCGTCACGAGCACTATCGCGTTCGCTGGGAGGACGGCCACGAGTCCATCCATTACCCCTCGGACGGGACCACCGTGGTGCCCGCGAGGCGACCCACGGGCAAGGCGTAGGCCGATGACGCGGGCTCTTACGGGTGCCGCACCGCCCGTACCCACTGCGGTGTTCTAGCCCTTCGCCGTGGCACTTGGCCGCCACGCGGCCGTTTCTCACCGCGACACGCGCGCGGCCGCGTGGCTCGCCCAGGCGCGCCGCCTTGCCTTGACGCCGGCGGGAAGCTGGCCCTCGACGGCCTCGATCGTCGCGAGCCACGAGAGCGCCGTCGCGTAGTCACCTTCCGCGGCCGCCTCTTCTGCCCAGTCGAGCGTCCGTCGAACCGCACGACGGTGGCGTTCGGGCGTCGAGCCGGAGGTCGGGCGCCTGCTCGCGGGGAGGTCGCCGCGCGCCTCTATCAACGGTCGGGCACAGCGTGGGCACGAGGGCCCGGAGGCCGATAGCAGATGTTCGGGCAGCGTTCGTCCGTCATAGCGCAAGCCACAACCGGTGCACATGAGCGCCGTCACAGATTCCTCGCTTGTCTCGCGTCGGGACCAGAGCCGGCCGGACCGGTCGTCCTGGTGCGGGCCATACCGACGGTCCGCGATCCCGCGGTCTGGCCGCGGGATCAGACGACGCTATCCGAGGTGCGCCGTGGCGCGAAGGGGATCGTCCAAAACGAACGAGAAGGCACAGAGGGACGACCGTAGTCCCTCGCGCCGAGTCGCGGTCGAGCACCGATGACGCGGCCGCGTGCCACGAGATCATTGAGGCAGGTCACCTGAGTCGCGGGCGAATCTTGGTCCGCGAGAGACGACCAGGGGACGTGATGGCAAAGCGTGACTATGTGCGGTTGCTCGAGGTCGAGCCCAAGCTCGGTGCGAGACTCCGCGGCCAGGAGCTCGCCGACGCTCGGCGCGTGGCCGTCGCGCCGGTTGCGACGCTTCCAGTCGGCCACTGGGACGCCGACGAGCTGCGACGCCGGCTTGGCGGTTGCGAGGCGTTCGGCGCCATGGTTGCCGATGGCCTCGTCGCACACGACCTGGCGCTCGATGGTCGGGTGGCGACGCACCTGCTGGGACGGGGTGACATCCTGGCGCCAGGCGTCTGGCCGTGCCGGCGCCTTCCAGCGGAGCGCATCTTCAACGTGGCAGAGCCGACGCGGCTCGCGCTGCTGGACGAGACCTTCCTCGCGGTGGCGCAGCGGTGGCCGTCGATCGCCGGCGCGCTCCTCGTCCAGGCCGAACGGCAGTCCGAGCGTGTCGCCATGCACCAGCTGATCAGCCAGATTCCCCGTGCCGACCAGCGCATCGTGGCGTTGCTCTGGCACCTCGCCGATCGCTGGGGGCGCGTTGAGGACGTCGGTGTCGTCGTGCCGCTCGCCATGGGACACGAGGCGATCAGCCGCCTTGTGGGCGGGCGCCGCCCGACCGTGTCGACCGCGCTTGGTCGCCTTGCCGAGCGAAAGCTCGTCACGCGTCAGGCCAACGGCACATGGCTGCTCGCGCCCGAATCGCGAGCGCTGCTCGATGGGTCACGCGTGCCAGCGCCAACGCCGGAGGTCCGCCTGCTGGGTGTCAAGGATTGCGACGATCCACAAGCGGGACCCACGGATAACGTTGAGGCGGGCCACGCGGCGCTGGCCTAACGACCAGCCTCTCTCCGTCGCCGGCCTCTCTCCCGTCGCCGCAAGGATGCCGAGCAGTACGTCATCCCGCCTCGATCACGCCGTAGTGGCCGTCGTAGCGCCGGTAGATGACGCTCCCGCGTCCGCTGTCGCGGTCGATGAAGTACAGGAAGCGGTGCTCGACGGCGTCCATCTCCTCGATCGCCGTCTGGACCGCGACCGGCTCTGAGAAGCGGTTGGGCTCGGCCACCAGCCACCGGCCGTCCGTGGCCATGGACACCCCGGGGGGCTCGATGAGCCCAAGGCGGCCGTCCTCGCGCAAGCTATGGATGACGGCGTCCGCACCGGTGCGGGCGTCGCGGAAGAGGTAGAAGTCGTGGTCGAGGTCGAGCATGTCGGCGGCGGCTTTCACCGGCGTCATCGGCTCCAGCGCCAGCGTCTTGCGGCGGATGACGCGCCGCTCCCGCGCCGGTCGCGGGAAGAAGGCCGGGCGCGTGGTCGGCAGATCGCCGTGACGCCACTGGCCGATCTCGGCCTCGCCCGTGTTGTGCCGGCGGGCGATGCGCCGATCCACCACGCGCCGCAGCTGGCGCCCGAGCCGATCGACGAGGGTGTCGAGAGCGGCGTCGGTCGATGGTCCCGCCACGTGCGCGCGCACGATGCGCCCGTTGACGTCGATCTCGCCCTTGGCGTGGTACGGGCGCGCTATCCGCGGGTTGTCGTGGCGCTCCACGCGCACGCGGGCGGCAACGACGCGGCCGCGGGCCAAGGGTTCGAGCGCCTCGAGACGCTGGGCCGCGCGGCGCTTCTGATCGGCCGACATCGGCGTGCGAGCAGTGACGGAAACCTGCATGAGAAACCCTCCTGGCATTTGCCGCACCCCAACGTTGCTCGATCGTGAGGCCCGTCTCATCCGGGATCGCTCCCTCCTCGGCGTGGACGACTACGGATGTGCCCACACGAGCAGAGCGCCGTCCAGCTCGCCAGCCGGGAACGACGCGCCGGGGGTACCTGTGACATCGCCCAGCGCCGCCGTCGAGGCGACCTCCACCCGCCCACCCTCGCAGCCACAATCCACCGCTCCGACGTAAGCCGCCTGCGGCCTACGTGACCCCGGCGCGGCAAGGTGAGCGCCGAGGCGGCGGCTACTTCGACACCGTCGGCTACAACGTCGCCAACGCGACCTCAGCGTCGACGAAGCGAGTGAGCCGGTCGGCGCGCTTTGAAGCCGCCAAGAACGAGGGAGCTCAGGAGGCCAGGGCTTCGAGGACCATGAGGTCCACGGAGGGCTCGATCGTCGCGTGTATCTCTCGCTCCGCGATCGCGCGCCTGATCTAGCGTGCCCATCATTGGACGCCGAAACGCTCTTGGGGCTGATCGTTCCCGGGCTCGCCACGGGGCTCGGTGGGGTGGCCGTGCTCGTCTTTCGCCGCCCGAGCGCGCTCACGCTCGACACACTGCTGGGCTTCACCGCGGGGGTGATGCTCGCGGCGACCGCGTTCAGCCTGCTCGTCCCCGCGCTCGACCGCGGCTCACTCGGCGAGGTGCTGCTCGGCTTTGCGCTAGGAGCGGGACTCATCGCGGCCCTCGACCTGTTCGTGCCCCACGCACACACGCGGTTTCGCGAGCGCGGACGGCCGGCAGCCGAGGAGCTCGCTGCCCGCGACCGCGCCACCTTGCTGCTCTCCGCCTTGACAATCCACAACCTGCCGGAGGGACTGGCGGTCGGGGTGGCGTTCGCCGCGGGTGGATCCGACCTCGGCCTGCCGCTGGCGATCGCAATCGGGATACAGAACGTCCCCGAGGGATTCGCGGCTGCGGCGCCCCTGCTCCCCGCCGGTAGCTCACCGCGGGCCGCGGCGGGCGTGGCAGCGCTGACCGGCGCCGTCGAGCCCCCGGCTGCGCTCGCCGCCTACGCGGCCTTCGAGCTCGCCGGAGCGGTGCTCGCCGGAGCGCTTGCCTTCGCAGCCGGGGCGATGCTCTACGTGGTCGTCGACGAGCTCGTGCCGGAGAGCCATGGCCACGGCCATGAGCGGGCCGCGTCGCTGGCGCTGCTGGGCGGCTTCGCGCTGATGATGGGACTCGACAACGCCTTCGGCTGAGCGCAATCGGAGCGGACCGGCCGGCGCTCGGCACGCGGCGCGGCTCGAGCCCGTCGGATGAGCGCGACCGCACCTGGGGACGATGGCGGAGCGGACCCGTAGCCAGCGCGGCCACGGCGCCTACCAGCCCGACCGCGGCGGGACGTCGTCGGATCGGCTACGAGCTCGCGGCGATGCCGGGGAGCGGAGCGCTTGCGCCGTTGGTGACGGGTGGCGAGGAGGGCGCGTCCGCGGCGCGCTGCGCGCTCTCCTCCTCGCGGGCGAGGAACGCTCCCAGCTCCTGGATGGTGCTCATGAGCGGGGCCGGGAACACGACGGTCGAGTTCTTGTCAACGGCGATCTCAAGCAGCGTCTGCAGGTTTCGCAGCTGCAGCGCCAAGGGGTGGGCCATCATCACGTCGGCCGCGTTACCCAGCTGACCGGCGGCGAGCGCCTCACCCTCGGCAGCGATGATCTTCGCGCGCTTCTCGCGCTCGGCCTCCGCCTGCTTGGCCATCGCGCGCTTCATCGTGTCGGGGAGCTGGATGTCCTTCAGCTCCACGAGCGTGACCTCGACGCCCCATTCCTCGGTTTGGACGTCGAGGATCTCGCGGATGTGACGGTTGATCTTCTCGGTCTCGGCGAGCGTCTCGTCCAGCGTGTGCTGGCCGACGACCGAACGCAACGTGGTCTGCGCGATCTGGTTGATCGCCGCTGCCACGTCCTCGATCGCGATCACGGAGCGCACAGCGTCCCTGATGCGGTAGTAGGCCACCGCAGCGATGTCGACGCTGACGTTGTCGCGCGTGATGATCCCCTGCGACTGGATCGGCATCGTCACGATCCGCAGCGACACGCGCTTGATGTGATCGACGAGCGGGATGATGAAGATCAGCCCCGGCCCACGCGGGCCGTCTCTCAGCCGGCCCAACCTGAACTGCACGCCGCGCTCGTACTGCTTGAGGATCTTGATCGCGGCGGCCAACAGGACAACCACCAGCACGGCGATCACGCCAAGCACCACGTACAGGGCAGTCATGACCTTGCTCCTCTCTACATCACATCCAAGCTCGCCACTTGACCGTACGTCGGGACCCGCAGACGGGCATCCGGCGCACCCCGCCATCGCCGTGCGGGAAAGCCGCACGTGGCGCGTGCCGCGAGCCCGCCGTCGGTGATTGCCTCCTGGCGCTCGATTGCCCACAACGCTGCGGAGGCAAGGGCGGTGCGGGTAGCGTCAAGGCTCGCGGCCAGTAGAGCGGCGGTCCATGCCCGAGTCCACGCAGCACCAGTCACCTCAGCCGTCCGGCACCGGCGGAACAGTCGCTCGCGGGCGCCCTACGTCGATCAACGACCCGGGCCTGCTGACTGCGGGCGAAACGTCGCTGCTGATCGACCAGTACGAACTGATGATGGCGGCCAGCTACTTCCGGCGCGCCATGGACACGCCCGCGGTCTTCGAGCTGTTCGCGCGGCATCTGCCGGCGAACCGCAACTGGCTGCTGCTCGCCGGTGTCGGGCCGGCGCTGGCGATGGTCGAGGCGATGCGCTTCGGCGCTCGCGAGCTCGAGTACGTCGAGGCCCTGGGACTCCCGGCGTCGTTTCTGGCCTATCTGGACGGCTTTCGGTTCAGCGGCCGGGTCGAGGCGATGCCCGAAGGGACCATCGCGTTCGCGGGCGAGCCCCTGTTGCGCGTCACCGCGCCGCGCATCGAGGCCCAGCTGGTCGAGACGCTGCTGCTCAACCAGATCAACTTCCAGACGGCGATTGCCACGAAGGCGGCGAGGCTGGTGCTGGCGGCCGGCGGTGGGGCGCCCGGCGCGGGTGGCCAGGTGGTGGACTTCTCACCGCGCCGCGACCACGGCGTCGATGCGGCGATGAAGGCTGCAAGGTCGGCGGCGATCGCCGGCGCGGCCGGGACGTCGAACCTCGCCGCTGCGATGCGCTACGGCCTTCAGCCTGTGGGCACGATGGCGCACTCCTACGTGCTCTCCTTCGACCACGAGGAACACGCGTTCCAGGCCTTCATGGAGGACGCGCCCGACAACGCGGTCATGCTCGTCGACACCTTCGACACGCTCGCCGGCGTCGGCCACGCGATCGAGGCGGCCCGGGCGACCGGCGTGCCGCTGAAGGGCGTGCGGCTCGACTCGGGCGACCTGCTCGGGCTCTCGCACCGTGTCCGTGCACTTCTCGACCACGCGGGCATGCGCGAGGCGCGGATCGTCGCCAGCGGCGACCTCGACGAGGCCAAGATCGCCGCCCTCGTCGCCGCTGGGGCGCCGATCGACGTCTGGGGCGTCGGCACCGATCTGGGTACGAGTCGCGACTCACCCACCGTCGGCGGCGTGTTCAAGCTCGTCGCCGACGCGCCCGTCGGAGCGACGTGGCGGCCGGTGGCCAAGCGCTCGCCGGCCAAGGCCACCGTGCCGGGACCCAAGCAGGTCTATCGCAACATGCACGGTGGCACGATGATCGAGGACGTGCTCGCGCTCGCCGACGTCCCGCAGCGCGGGACCACGTAGGCGGCGCTATCGCGTCCCGACTCGTGAGTCCCAGCAGCGGTCGAGCCAGGCCGCGACGTCGACGATCACCTCCGGGACCGGGCGGTCCGTGCGCAGGAGCAGATGACGGTCCGCCGGCACCTCGTCGAGCGGGACCCATCGAGCCGAAAGCCGTTCGGCGATCTCGGCCGTGGCATCGGACTCGCGTGCGCGCTCGGTCTCGCGCGCTCGCGCTCGCCGCGCCGCCTCCGCTGCCGGCACGCGGCACTCGACATAGCGCAGACGCTGCGCCGCGTGCCCGAGGGCATCGCGCAGCGCCGCCCGGGCGACGGGGTCGCCGAGGGTGGCGTCGATGACCGCGCCACGCCCGGTCGCCAGCGCCGCGGCGGCGTGCTCGCCCAGCTCGCGATACGTGTGCAGCGTCGCCTCACGGTCGTAGGCCGATTGGGGCGCTCGCTGGGTCGGCGCAAGCCCGGCGTGCCGCTTGCGAACGACGTCGGACGCGACGCGCGCCAGGTCCCCCTGCGCGCACAACGCTCGCGCCAGCGTGCTCTTCCCGGTCGCAGGCGGCCCGCAGACCGCAAGCAGCTGCGGGCCCCGCGCGCGCCAGCCGAGCGTCATCGCCTGATCGAGGCGTGCGCGCGCCCGTGCGTGGGCGGCCCGCTCGCCCTGACCGGCGCGCACGAGGTCGACCTTGGCGCGCACCAGCGCGCGGTAGCAGGCCATCATCGCCAGAAGCGCCGGGTCGCCGGGATCGCCCCCGGCATCGCGATAGCCATCGACGAGCGCGACGGCGAGCTCGCGTGCTCCGGCGCCCTCGAGATCCATGACGAGAAAGCCGAGGTCGCAGGCCACGTCGGCGATCCGCAGGCCGGGGTCGAACTCCAGCGCGTCGACGGCCTGGATCGGCTCGGTGAGCAGCACGTGCTCGGCGCGCAGGTCTCCATGGCCGTCGACGACGAGCCCGCGTCGGCCACGGGCGAGCAGCTCGTCGCGGCGCGCGGCGAGCGCCGCCTCCATGGCGCCGCGCGCGACTCGCACGTCCACCCCGGTGTCCATGAGGTCGTCGAGTGTCGTGCGCACCGCTGCACGCAGCGTCGCGAGCGCGCGCCCTGCTTCCTCCGGACGCCGCTCCATCGCATGGAAGGCGGCCAGCCGCGCTCCCACCGCGCGCAGCTGCTCCGGCGTCGCGTCGCCGGCTGCCCAGCGCGCCGCCAGCGTGTCGGCGTCGTCGTAACGATGCATGTCGACGGCGACCTCGATTGCGCCCGGCGCTGCGTCGTCCGGATCGAGGCCGACCGTCCCGTCGTCGCGCGCCACGATCGCCACCGTGCCGCGATAGAGCCTCGGAGCCAGGCGGCGGCTGATGCGAACCTCCTCGCGGCACATCTCACGACGACGCTCGAGCGTGCCGTAGTCGAGGAACTCCAGCACGACCGGCTTCTTGACCTTCAGCACACGGTCGCCGGCCACGAACGCCCACGAGCAGTGCGTCTCGTGACGCTGGACGCCGGCGCCGCCAAGCGCAGCCACGACAGCGTCTTCGACGCGCCTTAGCCGTTCGGCCTCCAGCCCATCGTCGCGCGTGAGAGGCGTTGAAGCCTGCGCGGGCATGGACCGACCGTACGCGCACCCGCGCCTCGAGCCATCCGTGGGCGTCCGTGGGCGAGGTTGCGGCTGTTCACGGAGAGCCGCATGGTGGCACGACGCGTCGGCGGATTGGGCTCGTGGTGCAGCTGCCGAGGCGGCTGACGCGCGAAGGCGACCTGACCGATGCGCTGGAGAAGCTCGTGCTCGGCACGGAGCGACGCTAGGCGCGACGAGACGACGGATCATCGTGCGTGCACACGGATCCAGCGTGCGTGAAACCACTGGTCGGCGCGCCTCCGCGGATTGCCCGCGGCGGAGTCCGTGGTTACTGCGAATGCGGCCCGACAGCGACGGGCGTAGGTTGGAAGCGATGCGAATCCCGATCCGATCGGAGCCCGAGGCCTTCCGTTTCACGCTTGGCAGCGTGCTGCTGATCGGCACGTCCCTACTCATCGGCTGGCTCAGCACGCCGCTGGCCGGCGTCGCCGTGTTCGCGGTGGGCGCCGCGGCGGCACTCATTGCCTACCTGCGTGCACCGAACCCCGACCGTCCGGCGCAGCTGCGCGAGGCCGCACACGCCCCGCACCCCCGCGGTGCTGGCGGCGGACGCAGACGCGTCCTGGTCGTGGCCAACGAGGTGCTGGCCGGGTACGAGCTGCGCAAGCGGCTCACCGGAGCAGATCGTGAGCGCCTGCACATCGATGTCCTGGCACCGGTGCTGACGTCGCACACGCACTACGCGGTCTCAGACATCGACCGCGAGCTCGAGCAGGCCCGCGCGCGCCTCGACAGCTCGCTCGCATGGGCGCGCGCACACGGCATCGAAGCCCACGGCGAGGTCGGCGATCCCAGCGCGGCTATCGCGATCGAGGACGAGCTGCGCGACTTCGGCGCCGACGAGGTGATCGTCGTCACCCACCCGCGCGAGCGCGAGGGCTGGCAGGAACGAGGCGAGCTCGAGCGACTTCGACGCGAGCTCGACGTGCCCGTCACGCACGTCGTCGTCGGCGACGAAGGGCCGCCCGCCTAGCCACAGAGGACGCGAACAGGGCTGCGAGCGCCGGGGGCGTGCACGTTGTCCGCGCGGCCGATCCCCTCGCGCGGCGGCCGGGATCTCCCACGTGACCGGGTCGATCCGCCGCAGCGCCCAGCCGCCGGCCAGCGCCGGCGCCTCGGCGTGCGCGCTCTCAGCATGCCCGGCCACCCGTTCCATCCCCAACGGTCTACGGGATGCGCTCGCGGTGCACGACGCGGTCGTAGGCGTCGCAGACGATCAGCTCGCATGGGCGCGCGTGAGCCGCGGCGAGGAAAGCCACACGTCTAGCCTCCTCGAACGCTCAGTCGTTGGGGAGCGTTGGTCGGGCGTGGCTCGCGGCGATCCGCAGCAGCTTCCGGAGGGTCGGCGAGAGACCTACCTGCGGGATCGGTACTTCGATCTCGACGGTGCCGAGCTCGCGATCGATCACGCGGACAGGTCCGAGGTGCTCGAGCACGTCCAGCATCTCTTTGTTGGAGGCCAGGAGCAGTCCGGTGAAGCGCCGGATCCCCTCCTCCCGAGCCCGCGCGCTGATCACTCCGAGCAGCAGGGTTCCGAGCCCTCGCCCCTGCCAGTCGTCCGCGACGGTGACCGCGGCCTCCGCGACGTCGCGGCCGGCGGTGCGGACGTAGCGCACCACTCCGACTCCCTCGCCGCTCGCCTCATCGAGCGCCACGATTGCCTCGTGGTCGTGGTGATCGACGTCGGTCAGGTAGCGCACTTCCTCATCGCGCAGCTCCGACACTGACGTCAGGAAGCGCCGATGACGCGACTCCGTGCTGAGCCGTTCGAAGCCGCGACGCAACAGCGCCTTGTCGGTCGTTCGGATCTGCCGCAAGCGCACGCGCGAGCCGTCGCGCAGCGTGACCGGCGCGCCGAGCACGACGAGCTCGCTGGTTGAGGGAATCGAGGACGCGTGCGCAATGCCGGGCGTGACGGTCATGTCCGAGCTCGTCATGCGACCGGTTCGCGCAGGCCGAGCTCGGACTCGGTCCGCGGCGGAACGAGGACGGGACACGCGGTGTGGCGGATGACGCGTTCGGACGTGCTGCCGAGGGCCAGGCGCCTCACCGGGCCCCAGCGGCGCGAGCCGAGCACCAGGAGGTCCAGGTCCTCGCTGGCGAGGATCAGCTCGCCCGACGGGTTGCCGACCACGACGTCGCCCTCGACCACGATGCCGCTGCAGTGAGCGCGCCGCTCGGCGAGCAGCGTGCGCGCTGCTTCGACGCGACTGTCGAGGACGGCCTGCACGGACTCGCCGTAGGCCGCGCTGAGCGCATCGGCGGACCAACTCGGCACCCTGTCGTCGGCAACGGCGATGAGCGCCAGGCGGGCACCCGTGGCACGCGCGAGATGGCAGGCCATGTCGAGGGCGAGCGCAGACTCCTCCGTGGCAGTGATCCCGACGCCGATGCGCCGCAGCTCGGGGCGCGGCGCGAGCGGATCCGGTGCCACCGCCACGGCGCAGCGCGCGCCGTGCAGCACCTGCATGGCGTGGTCGCTCTCCACGATGTGCTGCAGGCGGCGCCGGTGGCGCGATCCCACGACAAGCAGATCGGCGTGCTCGTATCGCGCGACATGACGCAGCGCGTGGGCGGGCGACACGTCGGCGTGGATCTGGATCAAGGCCTCCGGTGCGAGCTCATCGCGCACGGCACGCATGTCGCCCTTGAGGCCGGCGAGCTGCTCGGCGTACGTCGTCGGGAACGGGAGCGGCGGGTTGTGACGCACACCGACCAACAGCAGCCTCGCACCAGTGGCGGTCGCGATCGCATGCGCGAGCGACACCGCGCCGCGGCCGCGCTCGCGGCCGTTGCAGCCGGCGACGATGGTGCGAAACATCGCTCGCTCCTCGGTCGCTGCGGCCGAAGTCGTGCCGCTCACCGTGCAGCCACCTCCCTTGGCGGGCTCTCGACGGGAGCGCGCTGAGCCCGGTCCGCAGCTCCACCGAGCTCGTCCGCCACGGCGGTTCGCGTGAGGACGAGGACTGGGCACGGCGCCTGGCGGACCAGCTTGCTCGAGGTGCTGCCCAGCATGACGCGCCGCGCCGGCCCGTAGTCGCGCGAGCCGGTGACGAGCAGGTCGAGGTCGTTGGCCGCGTCGGCCAGCTCGGTGACCGGATCGCCGACGACGACCTCGCCGCTGGCGATCATGCCGAGCTTGGCGAGCAGCTCGTCGAGCGCGAACTGCGCACGCTCGCGCTCGGTCTCGGCGTGCTCGTGCCATTGGCTTTCGTCGGCCGACGTCGAGCCACCGGGCACCGAGGGCTCGAGCACGAAGATGACCCGCAGGCACGCCCCCGCGGCGGCCGCCAGGCCGTGAGCCAGCCGGGCGGCGAGGTACGACTCGGGCGAGCCGTCGTAGCCGACCCCGATCGTCTCGATCGGCTTGCCATGCTGCGCGTAGCCGACTGGGGCGACGACGACCGGACAGCGTGCGCCGTGCAACGTTCCTGCCGTCACGTCGCCTGCCAGCACGCGCCCGATGGGGCCGTGGTGGTCGGAGCCGACCACGATGAGATCGCTGCCGTGCCAGTCGGCGGCCATGTGCAGGGCACGTCCAGGGGAGCCGTCGGGCATCGCCACGGCGTGGGCGCGCACGCCAGCGCGCTCGAGCTCGTCGGCGACGAGATCGTTGGCGTTGCGATGCATGACGGTCTCGTAGTCGGGGGTTTCGCCGCGGCCAACGAAGAAGTTGTATGGGTAGGCGTGGACGGCAACCAGCGTGCCGCCGTACAGCCGACGCAGGCGCTCGGCGAGCGCAAGCGCGTCACGACCGCCTTCGCGGCCGTCGATGCCGACGACGATCGTGTCGAACACGATGCATCACTCCTCATCGACGATGTGTTGTCTTCCATCGTCCCCGCTCACCGCAGGGCGGCCATCAGCAATGCGGCGTCACCCGGCTGCGGCAAAGCCGCATAGGCGTACAGCGCAACGCTGATCTGACGAGATCCGGGACGACTACGGTCACGCAGCCCGTCGCTGGCACGGATGGCCCGGAGGATCACCGAGCGTACGTTCGTATGACCTACTGAGACAAGGAGGAGTTCCGTGTCCACCGCCGGCGGTCGGCTTGTGAGCGATTGCTCGCATGCGGCTGTACCCCCGTCCGGCGTCTGTTTGCTCCTTGCCTCGCTCGTCCGACCGGCCCGGCCGGAGGTCTGAGATCAAATGCTTACGCTTGCTCGCTTCTCGATGCGCCGTCCAGTCGCAGCGCTACTGGCTTGGATCGGCGTGGCTCTTGCCCTGGGCCTCATCGGCTTCGGGATAGAGAGCCGTCTGTCTCCATCCATCCTCGTCGTCCCGGGCAGCGAGTCTGCGAAGGCCGAGCGCCTGGCCGACAAGCAGTTCGGCCCGACACAGCTGACGCCGATCCTGCTGCAGGGCCCGAAGGCGGCCATGGACCGCCAGGGCAAGATCCTCGTGCGGGCGCTGCGCGCCAGGCCGGACACGCGCGTGCTCTCGCCCTGGGACGCCGGTCCGGCCTCCAAGCAGCTGCGCCCGTCGTCGCAGGCCCGCATGATCGTCGTGTCGGTCGACCGTCCTGAGAAGACCGTCATCAGCACCGACCTGCCGCAGATCGAGCGGCTGGTCCAGCAGCGCACCGCGGCGCCCGTGGTCACCCACATCACCGGCCAGGCTTCGATCGACCGCGCGCTGAAGTCGACGATGATCGACAAGACGCGCCGCGCCGAGCTGCTGGCGCTGCCGCTGCTGTTCCTCGTCGCGCTGCTGTCCACGGGCGCCCCGCTCGCGGCGCTCGTCGTGACCGCGTTCGGCGCCTCCACACTCTTCGCCGGCATGGGCGCGATGACGCTGCTCGCGCGCGTCGTCGACACCGATCCGACCGCCGTCGCCGTCGGCTCGCTCGCGGCGCTGGCGCTCGGCGTCGGGTTCTCGCTGCTGGTCGTCCACCGCTTCCGCGAGGAGCGCTCGCGCGGCAGCGAGCAGGTCCCGTCCGTCATGGCCGCCGCGCGCGCGGTGGAGACCGCCGGCGTGGCGGTGCTCTGGGGCGGCAGCGCGCTCGCGCTGTGCCTCGTCCTCGCCGTGCTGATCGCCCCGACGGTGATCCTCGGCTCGCTCGGCATCGGCGTGCTCCTCTGCAGCCTGCTCGCCGTCGGCGCGGCGACCGTCGTGATGCCGGCCGTGCTGACGCTCGGCGGCCACCGGCTCGACGTCCTCAGCTTCCCGGCTCCGTCGCCGATCGCCGCCGGGTGGCGGCGGCTCGTCGCGGGCGGCACCTGGGTCTCGCGCCATCCGGCGCCGCTGGGCGCCATCGGCGCGGCCGCCCTGCTCGCGCTGGCCATTCCCGCGCTCGACCTGGGCACGGGCCCGCCCGACGTCCACCAGCTGCCGAAGTCCTCGCAGGCGCACAAGAGCTTCGAGGCCGTCAGCGCCACGATGGGCGCGGGCTGGGCGACGCCGTACAACGTCGTCGTCTCCAGCCCGGACCGTGCGCTCACCGACACCAAGGTGCTACGCGCGGTGAAGGGCTTCGAGGACCAGGTCCGGGCGGACCCTCAGGTCGCCTCGGTGACCGGGCCCGGCGTCCTCGTCTCGCAGACCGCGGACTTGAAGAAGCTCCCCAAGACGCTCACCAAGTCCAAGAAGATGCTCAAGACAGCCCCGCGTGACCTCAACCGCCTGGCGACCGGGCTCGGTCAGGCCGGCGCCGGCGTGCAGAAGCTGCGGACCGGCCTCGGCGACGCGGCCGGCGGGGCCGGGCAGCTGCAGTCCGGCAGCGCCAGCGCCGAGAACGGCGCCGGCCAGCTCCACACCGGGCTCACCGCGTTGCAGGCCGGCGCGACGCAGATGAGCGCGGGCCTGAGCTCCGCCCTCACCGGTGCCAATACGCTGAAGAAGGGCGCTGCCGACGCGCTCGCCGGCTCGCGCCAGCTCTCCAGCGGCCTCGGCACCGGAGCCAAGACGGTCAAGACCGGCCTGCCGGCCTTCAAGCAGCTTGCCGACAGCAGCGCCGACGTCGCCGGCGGCCTTGGCGACGCGAAGACGAGCGCCGCGGGCGTGACCGGCCAGATCGACGCCGCGCTCGCGAAGCTGGCCGCGATGGACACCGGCAAGAGCGATCCGGCCTATCAGGCCGCGGTGTCGGCGCTGACACAGGCCCGGACGACGGGCACCGCGCTCGCGACCGCGATCGGCACCATCGAGCCGAAGGCCTCGACGGCCGCAACGCTCGCGAAGGCGATCTCCTCCCAGGGCACACAGCTGAGCGCCGGGCTCGACAAGCTCAGCGCCGGCTCGACCGCTTTGGCCGGCGGCATGTCGAAGCTGCGCGCAGGCAACAACGAGCTCGCCACCGGCCTTGCCAAGCTCAACGGCGGCGGCAGGCAGCTCAGCGGCGGGCTCGCGCAGGCGACGACCGGCGCCGGCGCGCTGCAGACCGGCCTGGCCCAGCTCACCGGCGGCGCCGGTCAGCTCGCAGCGGGCCTGACCTCGGGCATCAAGCCGAGCGGCCGAATCGTCAGCGGCCTCGGTGAGGCGAAGACGAAGGTCGGCACGTTCAGCGGCCAGCTGCCGTCGGCCAAGGACCTCGAGCAGCTCGGGCGTGACGCGCCCGGCCTGTTCACGTCCGGGTACTTCGTGCTCGCCGCGATCGACGGCGCGCCGGCCGCCCAGCGCGAGCAGGCCACGTTCATGATCAACCTGACGCGCGGCGGCGCAGCCGGCCAGATCCTCGTCGTGCCGAAGCACGCGACCACCGATGCCGCCACGCGCGCGCTGGCTGATCGCCTGCACGGCACGGCCCGCCACTTCGCGGCCGCCACGCACCTGCAGGTCGCCGTCGGCGGCCCCGCGGGCAACCTGGCCGACTTCACCTCGATCAGCTCTGAGCGCCTGCCGCTCGTCGTCGTCGGGCTGGCGATCGCCAGCGCGCTGATGCTGATGATCGCGCTGCGCTCGGTGCTCGCGCCGATCGTCGTCTCCGTCCTGGGCCTCGTCACGGTCGCCGCCACCTTCGGCGCGCTCACCCTGCTGTACACGGGTGACGACCCGCTGCTCGGCGGCCCTGGCTACATCGACGCCATGAGCATCATCGCGATCTTCGCGGCGGTGTTCGGCATCTCGGTCGCATTCGAGGTGTTCCTGCTCGCGCGGGTGCGCGAGCTCGTGCACGCGGGTCAGGCCCCGGACGCCGCGATCCGCCACGCCCTGTGCTCGACCGCCGTCGCGGTGAGCGCCACGGCGGCCGCGATGGCCGTCGCGCCGATCCCGTTCCTGTTCAGCGACCTGCTGAGCGTGCAGCAGTTCGCCATCGCGATGGCCACCGCGGTGCTGCTGCAGGCGCTGCTCGTGCGGCCGGTCGTGCTCCCGGCGGCCATCGGGCTGCTGGGCCGCGCGGCGTGGTGGCCCATGCACGCCCCAGGCGCACCCACCAGACCACGCGGCAAGCCGCGGACGCCGCACGTGCCGCGCTTCGCCGGCCCGACCCACGCGAAGTCATGACCACTCGAACCGCAACCGCCACGCGCACGCTCCCCGCCGCGCTGCGCGACGCCATCACCGCCCACGAGGGCGTGGCGCTGCGCCTGCCGTCCGCCACCGACCCCGCGCTGACGTTCGCCGACGTCGCGCGCGTCGGTGACGAGATCGCCGCCGGCCTCGCTGCCCTGGGCATCGAGGCCGGCGATCGCGTCGCGATCCTCTCCGGCACCCGCCCGGAGTGGACGCTGGCCGACCTCGGCGCGCTGTGGGCGGGCGCCACCGTCGTGCCGATCTACAGCACCAACTCGCCGGAGGAGTGCGAGTACGTCCTCGCGCACTCCGGCGCGCGGGCCGTGCTCTGCGAGGACGCCGCGCACCTTCAGAAGATCGACGGCGCGCGCTGCCCCGACCTCGAGCACCGGATCGTGCTCACCGGCGAAGCGGCGGGCGCGATGACGCTCGCGGAGCTGCGCGAGCGCGGGCGCGGCCTCGTGGCGACGGTGATCCCCGCGCGCCTCGAGGCGATCGCCCCCGACGACGTCGCCACGCTCGTTTACACGTCGGGCACGACCGGCCCGCCGAAGGGCTGCATGCTCACCCACGCCAACCTCCTGGCGACGGTCGAGATGTACCGCGACCGGCTGGCGCTCGGACCCGACATGCGTGCCTACCTGTTCCTCCCCCTGGCCCATGCGCTCGCGCGCGTCACCCAGTACGTCGTCCTCACCGTCGGCGGCGAGCTCGTGTACTGGCGCGGCGATCCCAAGCAGATCGTCGCCGAGCTGGCGGAGGCCCAGCCGACGCACTTCCCGTCGGTTCCGCGCATCTTCGAGAAGATCCACACCGCCATCCTCGGTGGGGTTGAGGAGCAGGCCGCGCTCAAGCGGCTCATCTTCTCGTGGGCTGTCGCGGAGGGCGCGCGGGCACGACGGCGCGAGCGCGTGGGTGCGCGCACCGGTCCGCTGGCCCACCGACGCCACGCGCTGGCCGACAGGCTCGCGCTCTCGAAGGTCCGCGCGGCCTTCGGCGACGGGCTGTACCTCGCGCTCACCGGCGCGGCTCCGATCGGCGCGGAGATCCTCGAGTTCTTCGACGCGTGCGGTGTCCTCGTCCTCGAGGGCTATGGACTGACCGAGAGCTGTGCCGCATCGACGCTGAACACGATCGACGAGCACCGCTTCGGCACCGTCGGGCGGCCGCTGCCCGGAACGCAGGTGGCGGTCGCGCCCGATGGTGAGCTCCTGATTCGCGGCCCACACGTCTTCGCCGGCTATTACCGCAACGCCGAGGCGACGGGCGAGACGCTCAAGGACGGCTGGTTGCGCACCGGCGACCTCGGCTCGGTCGACGAGGACGGCTTCGTGCGGGTGACCGGGCGCAAGAAGGAGCTCATCATCACCTCGAGCGGCAAGAACATCTCGCCGGACAACATCGAGGAGCTCCTGCGCGAGACCCGCTGGATCTCGCAGGCGATCGTCTTCGGCGACAACAAGCCCTATCTCGTCGCGCTGCTGACGCTCGACCCCGACCAGGCGGCCAAGCTGGCCGAGCGCGTGGGCGCGCCGCCGAACGACCTTGCCGCCCTTGCCCGTCATCCCGGCGTTCGCGCCGAGCTGCAGAGGTCGGTCGACGCCGTCAACGAGCGGTTCGCGCGCATCGAGCAGATCAAGCGCTTCGCGATCCTCGACCACGACCTCAGCCAGCCCGCCGGCGAGCTGACGCCGACCCTGAAGATCAAGCGCGCGGTCGTCACCGCGCGCTACAACGACCTCGTCGAGGAGCTGTACGCCTGATGGCCGCGACCACGGATCGGCGCGCGGGTCCTCGGCCACGAGGACGTCGATGCGCTGGCGCGGCTGGCCTTCAAGGCCGACGGCCGCGTGCAGATCGGCGCACTCGCGCAGTCGTGCGCGAACGTCGGCGCGATGGGCGGTCGCCTGCACGAGCGCACCGCCGCCCCACGAGCGCCGCCAGGCGCGTGGCGATGTCGGGCGCCCCGTGACGCTCGGGGGTGAGCGATCACGTAGCGCAGCCCGCGCGCGGCGAGATGGTCGACGGTCGCGGGCAGCGCGTCCGCCTGGCCTGCCATCGCGACGCTGTCGGCGAGATCGAGCGCGCCATCGTCGACTCCGGGGAGGATGTGGCGTGCAGGTCGATCGTGGGACGAGCGAAGGAGGCGACGTGGAGCTGTCGGTAGTGGCGATCGAGAAACCCGAGGACCTCAACGTGATCGTGGGCCAAGCCCACTTCATCAAGACCGTCGAGGACCTGCACGAGGCGCTTGCGGGCAGCTCCCCGCACCTGCGCTTCGGCCTGGCCTTCAACGAAGCGTCGGGTCCGCGGCTCGTGCGCCGCTCGGGCAACGACGGCGAGCTGGTCGAGCTGGCGACGCGTAACGCGCTGGCGCTCGGCGCCGGGCACGTCTTCGTCATCTTCCTGCGCGAGGGCTTCCCCGTGAACGTCCTCAACCAGGTCAAGCAGGTGCCCGAGGTGTGCACGATCCACTGCGCGACGGCGAACCCCGTCGGCATCGTGATTGCGGAGACCGACGCCGGGCGCGGCGTCGCCGGCGTGATCGACGGCGCACCGCCCCTCGGCGTCGAGAGCGACGAGGACGTGGGCGCGCGCAAGGGCCTGCTGCGCGCCATCGGCTACAAGCTCTGAGCCTCTGCGGTGAGCAGGCCGTGCAGGAGGTGCTCGCGGCCCGGTTCGCACAGCGCGACGACGACGTCAGCGGCACGTAGCCGGCCCGCGCGGTCGGGGAGGAGCACGTGCCCGTCGCGAATGATGGCGGTCAGCGCGACGCCCTCGGGCAGAGGCAGCTGCGCCGCGGCGGTGCCCGCCACCGCCGCCCCGGCCGCGAGCGTCGTCTCGGTGACGGCGATCCCGGGCCCGCGCAGCCGCAGCAGCGTGACGAGGTCGCCGGCGGTGACCTCCTCCTGCACGAGACGCGCCACGAGCTCGGCGGTGGAGACCGCCACGTCGACGCCGGCCTCCGGCGTGAACAGCCAGCGGTGGGACGGGTCGTTGACGCGCGCCACGGTGGCGCGCACGCCGAGGCGGCGCTTGGCGAGCAGCGCGATCGTGAGGTTCGTCGGGTCGTCGCGCGTGACCGCGATCAGGGCGTCGGCGTCGCGCGCCCCGGCCCGCATCAGGACGCCCGGGTCGGCGGCGTCGCCGCGCACGAAGCGCAGGTTCGGCCGCTCGGCGAGCTGGCGCTCCGGGTCGCGGTCGATGACCGTCACCTCGTGCACCTCGGCAAGGATGCCGGCGACGTGCCGGCCGGTGCTGCCGCCTCCGCAGATCAGGATCCTCATGGCCGCACCAGGTCGACGACGTCGTGGCGGTGGGCCGCCGCGATGTGCAGCACGTCGCCCTCGATGACAGCAAGCCCGGGCACCGCCATGAGCACCCGGCCGTCGCGCTCGACCGCGATCGCGATGAGCTCGCCCGCGCGCTCGAGCTCGCCGAGCGTGCGCCCGCTCAACCGTGCGGGCAGGTCGGCGCGGTAGACGCCGGCCTCGCCGTCCATCAGCAGCTCGCTCTCCACGCCCGAGCGCACGAGCGTCTGGTTCAGCTCGCGCGCCGTCCGCGTCGTGGGGCAGATCACGCGCACGCCCAGGCCGGCCAGCGCCTCGGCACGCGCCGGGCTGCCGATGACCGCGATGGCGAGCGGGACGTGCAGCTCGTGCCGCGCCGCCAGCGCGACGACCGCGTTGAGCGGGTCGTCCGGCGAGAGGGCGACCAGCGCGTCGCAGCCCGCCAGCGCACCGGCGAGCGTCTCGCGGTCCAGCGGCGAGCCGTGCAGCGCGCGCCCGCTCAGCGCCTCGGGCAGCCACGCCACGCGCTCCTGGCTGCTCTCGAGGATGCGCACGTCGTGATCGCCCGCGACCAGGTCGCTCGCGAGCACGCGGCCCAGGCGCTGGGCGCCGACGATCAGGACTCTCATGCCATCGCCTCCTTCGTCGTCGCGCGCCGCCGCATGATCGCTTTGCGACCCTCCTCGGCGGCAAGCACCATGACAGGCCAGACCGCGAGCAGCGGCCACGTCCGGGCGTCGAGCGGGCGCATGTGGAACGCGCTCTGCAGCGGCGGCACGTACAGCAGCGCGAAGAGCAACGCGATCTCGAAGGCGATGCCGACCAGCAGGAAGCGGTTGGAGAGCAGCCCGACCTTGAAGACCGACTCCCTGCTGGTGCGGAACGCCATGCCCGCGCCGACCTGGCCCATGACGATGCCCGCGTACGTCGCCGCAGTGGCCTGCACGTAGAGCGCGCCCTCGTCGGTGAGCGACCCCCACGGGCGCCAGCCGGCCAGCCAGTAGGCGGAGAAGAAGCTCGCCAGCCCGGCCACGCCGACGAAGAGCCCCACGAAGCCGTAGACGCGGCCCAGGACGCGCCGGTTGAGCAGCCGCTCGGATCGCGGCCGCGGCGAGCGCTGCATGATCCCGGGCTCGGCGCGCTCGGTTCCCAGGGCGATCGCCGGCAGCAGGTCGGTGCCGAGGTCCACGGCGAGGACCTGCATCACCACGATCGGCAGCGGGATCGCGCCTCCCGACAGGCCCCAGGTGAGGAACGCGAGCAGCTCGGCCACGTTGGAGGAGAAGTGGTACTGCGCGAACCGACGGATGTTGTCGTAGACGGCGCGCCCCTCCTCCACGGCCGCCGCGATCGACGCGAAGTTGTCGTCGAGCAGGATGATGTCCGCCGCCTCGCGCGCCACGTCGGTGCCGCTGCGTCCCATCGCCACGCCGATGTCGGAGGCCCGCAGCGCCGGCGCGTCGTTGACGCCGTCGCCGGTCATCGCGACCACCTCGCCCGCCGCGTGCAGCGCGGTGGCGATGCGCAGCTTGTGCTCGGGCGTCACGCGCGACACGAGCACGTCCGGCCGGGCGAGTGCGGCGACGAGCGCGCGCTCGTCGAGCCGGTCGAGCGCCTGCCCGTCGAGGATCGCGGCGCGCCCGGAGATGAGCCCGATGCGCCGCGCGATGGCCTCGGCCGTCAGCCCGTGGTCGCCGGTCACCATCACGACGCGGATGCCCGCGCCGCGACAGCTCTGGATCGCCTCGGCCACCTCCGGGCGCGGCGGGTCGTGCATCCCGACGAGACCGAGGAACTCAAGCTCCGACTCGGCCGCCTCGGCCGACTGTCCGGAAGGGCAGCCCGTGCGCCTGGCCATCGCGAGCACCCGCAGCGACTCGCGCGCCAGCGCGTCGGCCGCGGCCAGCACGCGCCGGCGCGCGGCCTCGTCCAACGTCGTGCGTCCCACGACCACGGCGGGCGCCCCCTTGACGTAGGCGGTGAGGCCGCCGGTCGCCTCGTGCAGCGTCGTCATGCGCTTGCGGGCGGAGTCGAACGGGGCCTCGCCGCGGCGCGGGTAGCGGTGGGCCTCGGTCTCGGCGTCGACGCCGACCTTGCGCGCGAAGGTCAGCAACGCGCCCTCGGTCGGGTCGCCGATGATCTGCCAGCGGCCCGCCGCATCTTCGAGCGTGGCGTCGTTGCACAGCGCTCCGGCCCGCGCCAGCTCTTCGAGAGCCGCGCGATCGATGTGCCCGGCGCGGGCGGTGACCTCCCCGGAGGGCGCGTAGCCCGCGCCGCTGACGTCGAGGTCGGCGTCGAGCATCCACACGCGGCGGACGGTCATCTCGTTGGCCGTCAGCGTCCCGGTCTTGTCGGTGCAGATCACGGTCGTCGCCCCGAGCGTCTCGACCGACGAGAGGCGCCGCACGATCGCGTTGCGTCGCGCCATCCGCTGGGTCGCCAACGCGAGCGACAGCGTCACGGTCGGCAGCAGGCCCTCGGGCACGTTGGCGACGATCACGCCGATCGCGAACACGAAGCGGTCGGAGAGGCTCATCCCCACCAACCCGGCGAGCAGGAAGAAGGCCCCTCCCACCGACACCGAGAGCGCAGCCACGAGCCGCGTCATCCGCGCCATCTCGAGCTCGAGCGGGCTGAGGTGGCGCTCGGCCTGCTGGGTGAGCCGGGCGATGCGCCCGAGCTGTGTCGCCATCCCCGTGGCGGTCACTGCGGCCTCCGCGGTGCCGGCCACGACGTGCGTGCCGGCGAAGACGCGGTCGGGCGCGTCCAGCCCGCCAGGCTCGTGCGGGCCGGCGGAGACGCGGCGGCGAACCGGATGCGACTCGCCCGTCAGCGTCGACATGTCCACCTTGAGCTCGACCTCGACCAGCAGCTGCCCGTCGGCGGAGATGCGGTCGCCCGCCGCCAGCAGCATCACGTCGCCCGGCACGACCTCCTCGGCGGTGACCTCGCTGGGATGACCGTCGCGGCGCACCCGGACGCGCTGGGGCAGGATCTGGCGCAGCGCCTCGACGGCGCGCTCGGCCCGGTACTCCTGGGCGAAGCTGAAGATCGCGTTGACGACGATCACGGCCACGATCGCGATCGCCAACGGCGGCTGGCCGCCGAGCACCGCCAGCGCCGCGCCCGCCCACAGCAGCAGCGCGAACAGGTGCGTGAAGTTGCGCCCGAAGCGAGCGAGCCAGTGCGGGCCCTCGCCCTCGGCCAGCACGTTGGGGCCGACGCGCTCGAGCTCGCCGCGGGCCTGCTCGCTCGTGAGCCCGCGCGCAGCCGGCGGCGCCGCGGCGGCCGGACGCGGAGCTGCGACGACGGCGCTCATCCGGGCAACCGTAGACGCGACCGCCGGCCGCGCTCATCCGGTTTGTGCCGCAGGCATGTTCGTAGAGAACCGTGTGCGCGAGGCTGTGCAGCCGTGTGACTGACGACCCTGTCAACGCCCTGGATGCTCCGATCGAGCGCCTCTCCGAGACGGAGGCGCTCGATGCGCTGGGCAGCGGCCAGGCGGGGCTGGGCTCCGACGAGGCGCAGGCGCGATTGGAGCGCTACGGGCCCAACCGGCTGCCCGAGCTGGGGCGCCGGTCGCCGTGGCTTCGCTTCCTCGCCCAGTTCGGCGACTTCTTCGCGATCCTGCTCGAGGTCGCCGGCGCGATCACCTTCGCGGCGTACCTGATCCAGCGCGAGCCGAACGACCTGAAGGTCGCGCTCGCGATCTTCGGCGTCGTCCTGCTCAACGCAGTCATCGGCTTCGTCCAGGAGTACCGCGCCGAGCGCACCGCGGAGGCGCTCAAGCGGCTGCTTCCGCAGCGGGCGCACGTCCTGCGCGACGGCGCGCCGACCGAGATCGCGGCCGACGCGCTCGTGCCCGGCGACGTCGTGCTCCTTGCCGAGGGCGACGCGATCTCCGCCGACTGCCGCCTGATAGCGGCATCCGAGCTGGCGACGAGGGACGCGGCGCTCACCGGCGAGTCCGAGCCGGTGCGCCGGCAGACCGAGCCGGTCCTCGAGGACGTCCCGCGCATCCACGCGCGCAACCTCGCGTTCGCGGGAACGACCGTGGCATCGGGCACCGCGCGCGCCGTCGTCTTCGGCACCGGCGTCGACACCGAGTTCGGCCATATCTACCGGCTGGCCGGCTCGCTGCAGGACGAGCCCAGCCCGCTGCAGCGCGAAGTCGCCGTGGCGGCGCGGCGCGTGGCGCTCGTGGCCATCGCGCTGGCGGTCCTGCTGCTGGCCCTGCGGCTGCTCGCCGGCGCTGCGTTCGTCGATGCCTTCCTCTACGCGCTCGGCGTGATGGTCGCGCTCGTACCCGAGGGACTGCCGGCGGTGATGTCGGTGTCGCTGGCGATCGGCGTGCAGCGGATGGCCGCCGAGAAGGCGCTGATCAAACGCCTGAGCTCGGTCGAGGCGCTGGGGTCCACGACGGTCATCTGCACCGACAAGACCGGCACGCTGACGGCGGGCGAGATGACGGCCGTCCGGGTGTGGTGCACGGACCTGTCGGTCGCCGTGACGGGCGTCGGCTACTCGCCGGAGGGCCGGCTCGAGACCACCGACGGGCCGATCGCCGCGACGGCGATGCCCGACGCCGTGCGGCTGCTGCTGCGTGTCGGCTTGCACTGCAACGACGCCCGGCTCGTGCACGATCAGGACAGCGGCTGGACCGTGCTCGGCGACCCGACCGAGGGCGCGCTGCTCGTGCTCGCCGCCAAGGGCGGCTACGACGTCGAGGCGCAGCTGCGGAGCACGCCGCGGCTGCGCGAGATCCCGTTCGACTCCGAGCGCAAGCGGATGTCGGTCATCGTCCGCGAGGGCGGCGAGCAGCGGGTCTACGCAAAGGGCGCGACGTCCGAGATCCTGGCGCGTGCCAGCCGCGTGGCCACCGGCGGTCGCATCCGCGAGCTGACCGCGGACGATCGCACGGCGATCGGCGCCGCCGTCGACGAGCTCGCCGGCGACGCGCTGCGCGTCCTGGCCTTCGCCACGCGCGAGCTGCCGAGCGGCGACCGGCTCAGCGCCGACGAGGTCGAGCGCGACCTCGTCTTCCTCGGGCTCGTCGGCCTGCAGGACCCGCCGCGACCCGAGGTCACGCAAGCCGTCGCCGATGCCCGCTCGGCCGGCATCGCCATCGTCATGATGACCGGGGATTACGGGCTGACCGCCGAGGCGATCGCCCGCAAGATCGGGATCGTCACCGAGCCGCACCCGGACGTGCTCACCGGGCCTGACCTCGACGCCCTTGACGACGAGGCGCTCAGGGCGCGGCTGGCCGCGGTGATCGAGGGCCATGAGCTGCTGTTCGCGCGCGTCGCGCCGGCCGACAAGCTGCGTGTCGTCGGCGGCTTCAAGGCTCTCGACCAGATCGTCGCCGTCACCGGCGACGGGGTCAACGACGCGCCCGCGCTCAAGCGCGCCGACATCGGCGTCGCGATGGGCCTGAACGGTACGGACGCCGCCAAGGAGGCGGCGGTGATGGTGCTGCTCGACGACTCCTTCGCCACGATCGTCAAGGCGATCGAGCGCGGCCGCGCGGTCTACAACAACATCCGCCGCTTCCTCGTCTACCTCTTCACGCACAACATCGGCGAGCTGTTCCCGATCGTCTTCGCCACGCTCGCCGGGCTGCCGGTCGTGCCGCTCAACGCGCTGCAGGTGCTGTCGATCGACCTCGGCAGCGACGTCCTGCCGGCGCTCGCGCTCGGCGCCGAGGAGCCCGAGCCGGGTCTGCTGCAGCGACCCCCGCGGCCGCGGACCGAGCGGCTGATGTCGCGAGGGGTCATCGCGCGCTTCGCCTTCCTCGGCACGATCCAGGCCGTCGGCGCCACCGCGAGCTTCTACTTCGCGCTGTACGCCGGCGGCTGGCACTGGGGCGATCCGCTGTCGAGCTCGCAGCACCTGTACCACCAGGCGATCACGATGACGCAGGCGGGCATCGTCTTCTCGCAGATCTTCAACGGGTTCGCCGTGCGCACCGACCGCCGCAGCGTGTTCTCGATCGGCCTGCTCTCCAATCGCGCGCTCGTCGCGGCCCAGGCGCTGAGCGTGGCCATCATGCTCGCGATCTCCTACGCGCCGCCGCTGCAACGCCTGCTCGGGACCGCCGCGTTGCCCGCGTACTACTGGGCCGTTCCGGCCGCGTTCGGCGTCGTCGCGCTGATCGCCGAGGAGCTGCGCAAGGCCGTGGTGCGCAGAACCACCCCCGAAAGCGAGAATGGATAGCGGATGCGCGTGATCGTCCTCGGATGCGGCCGGCTTGGAAGCCGGATCGCCAACTCGCTCGACGCCGATGGCCATCGCGTCGCGGTCATCGATCGCGATGCGCGGGCCCTTGACAAGCTGCGTCAGTCGTTCACCGGCGAGGCGATCGTCGGCTTCGGCTACGACCGCCACGTCCTCGAGCAAGCCCGTATCGACCGCGCCGACGCCTTCGTCGCCGCGACCGCCGGCGACAACCGCAACATCGTCGCCGCCCTGGCAGCCAAGCGACGCTTCCGGGTGCCGATCGTCATCGCGCGCATCTACGACCCCGACCGGGCCGAGATCTACCTCGCCCAGGGCATCCGCACGGTGTCGCCGGTGCGCTGGTCGGCGGGGACCATCCGCGACCTCCTGCTGCACCCGGCGATCGAGACCGAGGAGGAGTTCGGCAGCGGCGAGGTGGCGCAGATCCGCGTTGAGCTGCCGCCCCATCTGCACGACCGCTCCGTACAGGAGGTGAGCGTCCCCGGCGACATCGCCGTCGCGGTGATCGTCCGCCGCGGCCGCGCGATCCTGCCAACCCTCGGCACGCGCTTCGAGCCCGGCGACGTCGTGCGCTTCGTCGTCGCGCACGAGGCGTACGCGCGCTTCGAGTCCTTCATGGGGATGCGCGGATGAAGGTCCTGGTCGCCGGCGGCGGCAACGTCGGCCGGTATCTCGGCCGCATCCTCGTGCGCTCCGGCCACGACGTGACGCTCATCGAGCAGGACGAGACGCGCCTGGAGCGCGCGCGAGAGGAGTCCGACGCAACGGTCGTCCACGGCGACGCGACCGAGCCGTCCGTGCTCGAGCAGAGCGGGATCCGCGGCATGGACGTCGTCGTCGGGGCCACCGGCCACGACGAGGACAACCTCGTCATCGCCAGCCTCGCCAAGTTCGAGTTCGGCGTCGCACGGGTCGTCGCGCGCGTGAAGAACGCGATGAACGCGTGGCTCTACGAGCCGGACATGGGCGTCGACGTGCTCGTCAGCGCCCCGCACACGATGGCGCAGCTCATCGAGGAGCAGGTCGCGGTCGGCGACATCGTGCAGCTGCTCGAGTTGGCCGAGGGGCAGGCCGCGCTACTCGAGGCGACGCTGCCCGACAGCTCGCCAGTCATCGGCCGCCTCGCGCGCGACGTTCCGTGGCCGCCGGACTGCGTGCCCGCGACTGTCATCCGCGGCGCGCGCGTGCTGCCCGCGCTCGCGGAGGTCGTGCTGCAGGCCGGCGACCGCGTGCTGTGCGTGACCGACATCGCGCAGATCGAGCCGCTGCACCGCCTGTTGGGCGGCGTGCCGCCAGCCGCGTGACGGCGCGCCACGATCGCGGCGGACACCAGTGCGGTCCGTGACTTTGCCGCGCGCCCGCACGGGTGCCACAGCATCGCCACCGCGCCTGCCGTCGCGGGCGATGGACGCTCCGTGCTTTCCCGCAGGCAAGACTCGGGAGCAGCCCCGATGCGCAGCTTGCGCGCTCTCGAGTTTGATGGCTTCGAGCGAAAGGAGCGATGCGCATGCCCACGACGACCACCCCCGGCCGGCCAGGCGACCATCTCGAGATCTCCTCCCCCACCGGCGCTCCGCCGCGCCGCGGCCGGATCATCGAGGTTCTCGGCCGCCCGCACCACGAGCACTACCGCGTGAGCTGGGACGACGGACACGAGTCCCTCCACTACCCATCCGACGGCACGAAGGTCGTGCGGGCGAAGCGACCCGCGGCAGGGCGGTAGCCGGGCGCGCCGCGCTGGTCCGTCACGGCCCGCGGACTAACGGGTGAGCAGCGTCGCCCACCAGGCACGGGACAGCTGGTTGACCGTCGCGACCTGGCTCGACCGCCGCTCGATCGAAGAAGCGAACGACGCACGGTCTGCACGAGCGCATGCCGAGAGCCCGTGACTTCACCGCGAACTCGGCGGATGACCAGCGTGACCGACGCTACGCGATCAGCGACTCGAGCGAGGATCGCACGCCGCGCGGCAGGACGATCACCGGGCAGTGCGCCTCCGCCGCCACCCGGCGGGACACGCCGCCCAGCAGGACAGCGCGCAGGGGCCCGTAGCCGCGCGAGCCGCACACAAGCAGGTCGAGGTGCTCGGAGGTGCGGATGAGCGTGTCCGCCGGGTCGTCGACGAACGCGTCGACCTGCGCGGAAACCTCGCCGTCGAGCTCGCTGACCGCCGCCCGCGCGGCGGTCTCGGCCAGCACCCGATGCTCGCCCTCCACCTCGTCGAAGTCCTTGCCTCGTATCGCGGCCCGGCGCGGCTCGGTCTCCGTGTACATCCCGAAACGGGCCTTTGCCACGGTGAGCACGCGCAGCGTGGCCCCGGCGCTCCGCGCCAGCGCGTACGCGCCGCGCAGGGCCTCGCGCCCCTCCTCGCTGTCGACGTAGGCGACGCCGACGGTGCGCAGCCCGCCACCGGCGCGCCAGCCGTGCGGGACGACCGCGATCGGACACGGGGCGCCGTGCATCAGCCGCTCGGCGGTCGAGCCGGGCAGCACCCGGCCGAGCGTCCCACGCGACGTCGAGCCCACCACGAGCAGGCCGGCATCATCGGCTTCCGCCGCCTCGTGCAGCGCGCGAGCGGCGCTGCTGCCTGTCAGCTCGCGGCACTCGACCGCAACGCCCTGCGCGTGCAGCTCGCCGCGAACCTCCTCGAGTGTCTCGGTGACGTCCGCGACGAGCTCCTCGCCCATCTGCCCGGCCGCCAGTGCGTCGCCGCCGGCATCGTGGACACAAGCGATCACCAGCTGGGCCCCGGTGAAGCGCGCAGCGGCGACGCCAAACTCGACCGGGGCGCGGTCGCGCGTCTGCGGGTCGTAGCCAACAAGGATGGCCTTCGTCATACGGTCAGCCTCCACGTCATTTGGCGGGCAGGGGTGCCGTGCCGCGGTTCCAGGGAATCAGCGCAGCGCCAGGCTTCACGCTGTCGCCGCGCCGGTGGCGGCGCGCGCCTGAAGGTAGCGCGCGATGGTCGCAACGGTGGTGAGCTCGCCGTAGTCGTGCTCGGGGATGTCGATGCCCGCGGACTCGTTGATGGCGACGACGATGTTCAGGATGTCCATCGAGTCGAGCTCGAGGTCCTCGCGCAGCAGCGCGTCGTGGTCGAGCGTCGCTGGGTCGATGTCGGGCGCCACCTCCAGCAGCGCGTCGACGACGACAGCGGTCATGTCGGTGGTCATGGCTCCTCCGGGGTTCGCAGATGACGTTCGAACGCGGTGAGGAAGCGCGCGCCCTCGGCGCCGGTGCTGGCGCGGTGGTCGGCCGCGAGCGTCGCGACCACGACCGGGCGGGCGCCGACCAGGCCGTCCACCGCCCACGGCCGTTCGCGGATGCGGCCGAAGCCGACGAGCGCGACCTGCGGCGGGTAGATGACGCCGAGGACCTCGTCGACGCCCTGGTCGCCGAGATTGGTGACGGTGATCGTTGGGTCGGCCATCTCCGAGGCGCGCAGGCCGCCCCCGCGCGTGCGAGCCACGAGGTCGCGCAAGGCCCGCATCAGCTCCTCGAGGGTCAGGGTCTCCGCATCGTGGATGGCGGGTGCGATCAGACCGCCACCGCGCTGGGAGATCGCAACCCCGAGGTGTACCGCGTCGCTCTGGCGGTGCTCGCCGTTGATCCAGAAGCCGTTGACCTCGGGCACGTCGTGGGCAGCTCGGGCCGCAGCGCGCAGCAGCAGCGCCGCCGGGAGCACACGCTCCGCGACCGGCCGCTTCACGTTGTCGGCGCGCAGGCGCTCCAGCGCCTCGGAGAGCTCGATCTCAGAGCGCACGTAGTAATGGGGGACCTCGCGCTTCGAGCGCGCCATGAGCTTGCCCATGGCGATGCGCAGCTCGGTCGCGTGGTCGATGGCTGGCGGCGCCGGTTGCTGGGCGACTGCCGCCGGAGCGGGCTCGCGCGCGGCGGCGGCCGGCCCGTTCGTGCTCGGGGACGGCACGTCCCTGCCCGCGGCCTCGCGCTCGACGTCGGCGCGGACGATCGCGCCGCCCGGTCCCGATCCGGTGAGCGCGGAGAGGTCGACGTGCAGGTCGGCGGCGACACGCCGGGCAAGCGGGGAGATGCGTTGCCAGCGCGATGCGGGCGGCGTGGCGGCGGCCACCGGCTCGGGCGCGGCCACCGGCTCGGGCACGGCAACGGGCGCGGCAACCGCTACCGGCTCCCCCACCGCCGCCGTCGCGCCCGCGCCCAGCCGCGCAAGCGCCGTGCCTACGGGCACGCGCTGGCCGACCGGCACGAGCAGTTCCTCGATCACGCCGTCCTCGAAGACCTCGACGTCGATCTCGGCCTTGCTGGTGTCGACCAGCGCAATGAGATCGCCCCGGTGAACCACGTCGCCGGGAGCGACGTACCACTTGAGGATCGTGCCGGCCTCCATGTCGGCGCCGAGCGATGGCATCACGAAGTCAGCCATCAGCGCCCACCGTCCTGCGCGCCGCCGCCACGATGCCCTCGACCTGCGGAAGCGTCGCCACCTCAAGGTGTTGCGCGTACGGCACGGGCACCTCGCGGCTGCACACGCGCTCGACCGGCGCATCGAGCTCGTAGAAGGCGCCCTCCATGATGCGCGCGCCGATCTCGCCGGCCAGTCCGCCGGTCTTCCAGCCCTCGTCGACGATGACGGCGCGATGGGTGCGCGCGACGGACGCGAGGATCGCCTCGTCGTCGAGGGGGCGCAAGACGCGCAGGTCGACCACCTCGGCTTCGATGTCCGCCGCCGCGAGGGCCTCGGCCGCCGCGAGCGCCTTGGGCAAGCTGCCGCCGTAGGCGACGAGCGTGACGTCGGTGCCCGGCCGGCGGGTCGCGGCGCTCGCGATGTCGACCTCGGGTGGATCGGCCGCAAGCTCGCCTTCGAGGTTGTACAGCGAGCCGTGCTCGAAGATGACCACCGGGTTGGGATCGAGCAGCGCCGGCCAGAGCATGCCGCGGGCGTCCTCGAGCGTTCCGGGCGCGAGCACCTTCAGTCCGGGGACGTGCGCGTACCAGCACTCCAGGCTGTGCGAGTGCTGGGCGGCGAGCTGGCGCCCTGCTCCCGTGGTCATTCGGATGACGAGCGGGATCTGGAACTGGCCGCCCGACATGTGCGGGATCGTCGCGGCATTGTTGACGATCTGATCGAGGGCCAGCATGCTGAAGTTGACGGTCATCACCTCGACGATCGGGCGCATCCCTCCCAGAGCGGCACCGATTCCTGCGCCGACGAACGCGGACTCCGACAGCGGGGTGTCGCGGATCCGCTCAGGGCCGAACTCGTCAAGCAGGCCGCGGCTGACGCCGAACGACCCGCCGTAGCGGCCGACGTCCTCGCCCATGAGGAACACGCGCTCGTCGCGGCGCATCGCGTCGGCGATCGCGGCGCCGAGCGCCTGGCGGAACGTCGTCGTGACCGTAGCGGTTGCCGTCATGGCGCGACCTCCTCGGCATAGACGAAGCGCTCGAGGTCCTCCACCGGCTCGAGCTCGGCCGCCTCGGCAAAGGCGACCGCGTCGTCGATCTCGGCGATGACCTCCTCCTCGAGGCGCTCGCGGTCGGTGTCGTCGAGGAGGCCGAGCTCGCGCAGCCGCGCCTCGAAGAGCGTGATCGGGTCGCGCTCGCGCCAGCGTTCGACTTCCTCTTTGCTGCGGTAGAGATCAGGGTCGTACATCGAGTGAGCGCGGAAGCGATAGGTCTGCAGCTCGAGGAAGCACGGCTCGCCGCCGCGGACGGCCAGGGCGGCGCGGCGCGCGGCATCCTCGACGGCGAGCACGTCCATGCCGTCGACCGACCACGCCGGCAGCTCGTAGCTGGCCGCCTTGAGGGCGAGGTCCGTCTCGGACTCCGAGCGCTCCAGCGCGGTGCCCATCGCGTAGAGGTTGTTCTCGCACAGGAAGAGCACCGGCAGCCGCCAGAGCGCGGCGAGGTTCATCGACTCGTGGAACTCGCCCTCGGCAACGGCGCCCTCCCCGAAGAAGCAGGCCACGACCCGGGAGCGGCCGGACATGCGGTCGGCGAGTGCGAGGCCGACGGCCAGGGGCAGGCCGCCGGCGACAATCGCGTTGCCGCCGTAGAAGTTGCGCGTGGCGTCGAAGAGGTGCATCGACCCGCCGCGGCCGCGGCTGCAGCCCGCGGCCTTGCCGAACATCTCGGCCATGACCGCGCGCGCCGGGACGCCGCGCACAAGCGCGTGGCCGTGCTCGCGGTAGGTGCTGAGCAGCGCGTCGTGCTCGTCGAGCGCCTGCATCGCGCCGACGGCGACCGCCTCCTCGCCGATGTAGAGGTGCAGGAAGCCGCGGATCTTCGTGGCGCTGTAGAGCTCGACGCAGCGCTCCTCGAAGCGGCGGATGCGCAGCATCTCGTGCAGGAGGTGCAGGCCGTGGTCGCGTTCGACCGCGCGCATCGCTATTGCTCCTCCAGCGTCGACACGTCGCCCTCGGGCAGCCCGAGCTCGCGGGCGCGCAGCAGGCGGCGCATGATCTTGCCGCTGCGCGTGTGCGGCACCGAATCGGCGAACTCGATCTCGCGCGGCGCGACGGCGGCGCCCAGCCGGCGGCGAGCGAGGGCCAGCAGCTCGCGGCGAAGCTCGCGGCTCGGCTCGTGACCGTCGCGCAGCACCACGAAGGCCTTGATGACCTGCCCGGCGACCGGATCGGGCTTGCCGATCACGCCGGCCTCGGCGACCGCGGGGTGCTCGAGCAGCACGCTCTCGACCTCGAACGGGCCGATGAGGTGGCCGGCGGTCTTGATGACGTCATCGCCGCGACCGACGAACCAGAAGTAGCCCTCCTCGTCGCGGCGGACGAGGTCGCCCGCCCGATACCAGCCTTCGACGAAGCATCGCCGGTAGCGCTTCTCGTCGTCGAGGTAGCCGCGGAACATCGACGGCCAGCCGGGACGCAGGGCGAGCTCTCCCTCCTCGCCCGTCGCGACCTCGACGACCGGGCGCACCAGCTCACCCTCGTCATCGCGCCGCAGCACCGTGGCCTCGATGCCGGGCAGCGGGCGGCCCATCGACCCGGGCTTGACGTCGGCGGCCGCGAGGTTGGCGATCATGATCCCGCCCGTCTCCGTCTGCCACCAGTTGTCGTGGATCGGCTGCCCGAGGATCTCCTCGGCCCACAGCACGGCCTCGGGGTTCAGCGGCTCGCCGACGCTGGCGATGAAGCGCAGCGCCGACAGATCGCGGCCACTCAGGGCGTCGTCGCCGTGGCGCATCAGCATCCGCACCGCGGTCGGCGCCGTGTACCAGACGGTGACCCGCTCGCGCTCGAGGATGTCGTACCAGCGCTCGGCGTCGAACTCCGCCTCGTCGACGACCATCGTCACGCCGTGCGTCAGCGGAGCGATGATCCCGTACGACGTGCCCGTCACCCAGCCCGGGTCGGCCGTGCACCAGAACACGTCGTCGGGGTGGAGGTCGAGGGCCATGAAGGCCGTCGCGTGATGCGCGACCACCGCCTCGTGCACGTGCATGGCGCCCTTCGGGCGCCCGGTGGTACCGCTCGTGAAGTGCAGCAGCGCGAGGTCCTCGGGATCAGTCGGCCCGATCTCGTAATGGTCCGATGCGCCCGCAAGCGCGTCCGCCACGTCGCATGCCCCGGGACAATCGCCGGCGTCAGCGGGCGCGCCAATGAACAACACGTGCTCCAGCTGCGGCAGCCGGTCGCGGATCGGTGCGACCTTGCGGCGATAGAGCTCGGGCGTGGTGACGAGCACACGCGCGCCGCCGATCGCCATGCGCTGGCACACCGGCTCCGGGCCAAAGGCCGAGAACAGCGGCGAGAACACGCAGCGGTGCTTGAGCGCGCCGAGCGCGGCGACGTACAACTCGCTGCGCCTCGGCGCCAGGCCGAAGACGCGGTCGCCACGACGGACGCCGAGCGCTTCGAGCATGTTGGCAAAGCGCGAGCTCGCGGCGCTCAGCTGGGCGTAGGTGAGCTCGACGCGCTCGCCCCGGCGGCCGAGCCAGCGAAGCGCGACCTTGCTCGCCGAAGTACCCGCCGCGTGACGATCGACGGCCTCATGGGCGATGTTCAGCCCGCGTCCGCCGGGAAGCCCGTCGAGCGCCGCACGGGCCTCCTCCCAGGTGAAGTCCCTGCGCGCTGCGTCGTAATCGACGATGTTCGGAGTAGGGACGCCCGGCCGGCGGCGCTTGTGAATCCGTCCCGGCGCAGGCACAAGATCCTGAACGATGCCGGTCATGACTCGACGCTACGCCCGCCGTACGCCCGCGCCATCGGCAGGCAGCTCTAGGCATTGCTACGGGAAAGCCGCAAACACGCCGCACACAATCCCGGAAGCGATACCCATCGGAACGCGCGCCAAGCGCGGGGTGCGGCGCCGCCACGCCAGGCCGGCGCATCACTGCCAGGTCTTCATCAGGCGATCGAGCTCGTGCAGCAACCTTCGGCGTGTCGTGGATGACGCTGCGCTGAGCGCGCACTGCGGTGTGCTGCCGGCACCACGGCTCCGTGGTTTGCCGCAATCCGAATGTGGCTCGCTGCGCTTCCCGACGCTCGCGGCGGCGTGAATGCTCGGGCCCATGGTCGCCACGCCTGGGAAGATCGCCACTGCCCCTACGAGCGCCCGCGAACACCGAGCGCAGCGGCTCGACATGGTGCTGCGCGAGCTGCGCAAGCGCGCGCGGCATCACCCCGCGCCGCACCTGATCGGACAAGCGATCGAGGGCCTCGAGGCCGAGCTCGCCGCGGTGCGCCGCCAGCTCACGCGGGGCTAGTGGCGCCGTCGCTGCTCGTTCTCGACGATGCCTACCACGTCGGGTTGACAGCGGCCGAGCTGGTCGCCAACCGGATCCGCGCCCGCACGCGCGCGCGCTTGCTGCTCCCTACGGGCCACACGCCGGCCGGCCTGTACGCCGCGCTGCGCGCCCACGCGGCGGATGGCTCGCTTCCCAGCGGGCACACCACGGTGCTCGGTCTCGACGAGTACCTCGGGCTCGGGGCCGACGACCCGCGCAGCTTCCGCGTCGCCCTCGATCGCGAGCTCGACGGCATCGCGATCGGCCGCCGCGAGGCGCTCGACGGCGCCGCAGCAGAACCGGACGCCGAGGTCGCGCGCTACCAGGCGCTGCTCGACACCGCACCGGTGGATCTCGCCGTCCTCGGCCTCGGGCGCGACGCGCACGTCGCGTTCAACGAGCCGGGCGCGCGCCCCGGTGAGGGCACCCATCGCGTCGCGCTGCATCCGTCGACGATCGCGGCCGCGGCCGCCAACTTCGGCGGCGCCGAGCGCGTGCCGCGCGAGGCGCTGACGGTCGGGCTGCGGACGCTGCTGGCGGCGCGCGAGGTCCTGCTCATCGTGACCGGCGCCGAGAAGGCCGATGCGCTGCGAGCGGCGCTCGAGGGGCCGGTCGACCCCGAGGCGCCCGCGTCGCTGCTGCGCCATCACGCGTGCCTGACCGTCCTGTGCGACGCCCCGGCCGCCGCGCGCCTGCGCCGATCAGCGGGCCGCGACAGCGACCACGTCGCGATCGTCCTCGGCCATCGCGAGCCGGGGATCAGCGCCGAGCACCGCATCTCCGCCCATTCACGCGCGCGCCTCGCCCGCGCCGTGCGCCTGTGCGAGCGGACCCCGATCCGGGCCGTGCTGCTGACGGGCTTCACGCACACCGGCGGGCTGTCGGAGGCCGAGCAGATGCAGCGCAGCTGGCCGCGCGCCGAAGTGCCGACGCTGCTCGAGGTCGCTGGCCGCAACACCGCCGAGAACGCGTCGCGGTCGCTGCCGATCGTGCTGGCGCTCGGCGTCGCGGCGCACGTCAGCGTCGTCACCTCGATCTGGCACCTGCGCGCGCCGTACTTCTTCGCGCCCTACCGCGCGTTCGGCCTCGACGTGCGCCTGCGCCCGGCGCGCCCGCTGCGCGGCTTCGCCCACCTCCTCGCCGAGGAGGTGGGCGGCCTTGCCGGGATGACCGCTCAGCGGCGCTCAGCGATGGACGCCGTGCGGCTGCCCGAGGGCCCTGCGCCTCCAGAGCGACGTCTCACGCGGGCGCCGCGCTCGGCTCACCCGCGGTCGCGCGCACCCCGCCGAGCCCGGCGAGCGCGATGACCGCGCCGACGACGACGACCACGGCCGCCGTCCACATCGCGGCGTGGAACCCGGACATGAACGCCGACGCGGCCGCTTGCTTGCCGACCGGACCCGCGAGGCGGCCGATCGGCTGGAGCTGGCCGCCGTCGGCCAGGTCGCCAAGGCGCGCGGCGTGGGCCTGCAGCGCGGTCGGCAGGCCGCCGACGAACGTGTCCCAGTGCGCCGTGATGCGGGCCGTCGCCACGGCGCTGAGGACGGCGATGCCCAATGCACCGCCGACCTGCCGCGCGGTGTTGAGCACGCCGGACGCAACGCCGGCCTTCTCCGCCGCGATGGCACCCATCGCGGCGGCGCTCACCGTCGGCATGACGATCGCGGTGCCCGCCCCGCAGAGCACGAACCACGGCCAGATCGACGAGTAGGGCGAGTCGGCCTGCAGCCCAGCCAGACCGGCGAGCCCTATCCCCAGCAGCAGCATCCCCGCGGTCGCCGGCGCGCGTACGCCGACGCGACCGGACAGACGGCCCGCCAAGGGCGCGACCGCGAGGATCATCAGCGTCCACGGCAGCGTGCGCACGCCCGCCTGCAGCGCCGAGTAGCCCTGGACGTTCTGCAGGTACAGGGCGCCGTAGAAGATCGCCCCGAACATCGCGAAGCCCACGAGGGCCATCACCACGTCGGACACGCTGAACAGCCGCCGCGCGAAGAACTCCAGCGGCAGCATCGGATCCGGGCTGCGGCGCTCCCACAGGACGAATGCCGCCAGCAGCGCCAGCCCGATGGCGAGGAACACGAGCACATAGGGCGACCCGAACCCGTGGGTGTCGCTCTTGATCAGGCCCCAGACGACGCAGAAGAGCGCGAGGCTGACCAGGGCGCTGCCGGTGAGGTCGAGCGAACGCCCGGACGGGTCGCGCGACTCGCGCACGACGCCCAGCGTCACCGCCGCGGCCAGCGCGCCGATCGGCACGTTGATCCAGAACACCGCCGACCAGTCGGCCTGCTCGACGAGCAGCCCGCCGAGCAGCGGCCCGACGGCCAGGCCCAAGCCGGAGATCCCCGCCCACACCCCGATCGCCACCGGCAACCGCTTCGGCGGGAACGTCGCGACGAGGATCGACAGCGAGAGCGGGTTCATCAGCGCCGCCCCCGTGCCCTGCACCGCGCGCGCGGCCACGAGCGCTGCGGCGGTCGACGACAGGGCACACGCGGCGGAGGCAAGCGTGAAGATCGCCAGGCCCACGACGAACATCCGCCGACGCCCGAACCGATCTCCGAGCTTGCCGCCGAGCAGGATCAGCGCGGCGAACGGAACGATGTAGGCGTTGACCGTCCAGGCAAGCGTCTCGGGGCTAGCGTGCAGATCGCGCTGGATCGAGGGCAACGCGACGTTCACGATCGTGTTGTCGAGCATGATCATGAACAGGCCGAAGCACATCGCCACCAGCGTCAGCCGCTCGCGGCGGGCCGCGCTCGCCTGCTCGGGTTCGCCCACGACGACCATTGCGGGAGCGTCGCGACCCGGTGCGTCGAGCGCATCGGGGCGCGAGCGCAGGCGCACCCCGTAGTTCGCCGCAGCGCGGGCTCAGCGTCGTTGGCAGGCGGCGAAGGCGCGGCCGCTCTGCGCGCTCGTGGCGTGCGCGGTCGGGCCCGTCGAGCCCGTGACCCACGCCTCCCACGTCGCGCCCTTGCAGCGCCCACTTGTCCCGACGAGCCCCGGGATGCCCGCCGGCGCTCCGGTCGAGGTCTCGATGGGCAGCTGGCCGATCTGGCGCGGCCCGCCGAAGGACAGGTGCATCGTCGACACCGCGTCGGGCAGGCCGGTCACGTCGAGCAGGCGGCGCGCGCCCGGGTGCAGGACCACGCGCAGGCCGTCGTCGCGCAGCAGCGAGATGGCGTGCGGGTCTGCCCACCGCTTCGGCAGGCGCAGCGCCCTGACGTGGACGCGCGTCCCCGTGACGTAGCGCAGCTCGCCGACCTTGCGCCCGCGTAGGCGCGGGGCGGTCGAGACGAGCGTCGAGCGCCCGCCGAGCGCGACGCGGCCGATCGGCGTGGTGCCGGTGTAGACCCAGAAAGCCGTCGGCTGCGCGCCCGCCGCCTTGCGGTTGTCGGCGCCCGCGCCGAAGCCCAGCGGCGCGCAACCCGTCGCCGTGAAGCGCAGCTCGCCGGTGACCGGCGCACCGCCGCCCGCCGGCGTGATCGTGACCGCGATGACGTGCGGGCCGGGCGTGAGGTGGAACGATCCGAACAGGTACGCATCGCGCCCGCCACGGTTGTTGCGCACCGGTGCGCCGTCGAGCGTCCACTGCACGGCGGACACCTTCGCGCGGTCGCCGGCCGAGGCGTAGACGATCCGGAAGGACACGAAGAAGCGGCCGATGTTGACCCTCGACCCGTACGGGTTGCGCAGGCGGACGGTCAAGTCGGACGAGACCTTCAGCGGGGTCTCGACCGGGTGATACGCGTAGACGCTCGTGCAGGTCTCGGCCGCGCGCGGCGCGGCGGCGGCGCCCCCGAACGTGAGCGCGGCCGCGGCGAGCAGTGGCACGGCGATGGCCGCGGCTCGACTCATGTGCCGTCCCACTCAGGAAGCGGAATGCGGACCGTGAACAGTCGCTGTGCCCCGATGTCCGCGGTGTAGAGCAGCGTGCGCGGCGTCGGCCTGGGGTCCAGGCCGGGACGCGAGGGCGCGTGCCGGAGCGACGCCGCGGCCCCGGCCGCGAGCGTCGTGGTGAACGTGAAGCGGGGCGCCGAGTCCGCGTAGCCGATCCTGGTGATCGCGCTGGCGTCGGTGGGCGAGGTCGCCGTCCAGGCGTACGTGCGGCTGTTGAACTTCACCGCGCTCAGCTCGACGCCCGTGGGCGGTGAGGCGACGAAGCCCCAGCGCGTTCCCTGCTGATAGCGCCACGTGCCACCGTTGATCAGGATCTCTGCCGTCCCACCGCCCCCGCCGACGTGATTGGGCTGCCACGGCACCGGGCGGCCGGCGTCCGTCAGCGTGACGCGCAGGGCCTGGGGCTTGCCAGCGGGCCGGCGGACGACGAACGAGCGCGTCACGTCGACGCCGCTCGTGGGGACCGTCAACCGCGCGGTCGCCACCGGACGGCACAGCGGGCTCGACGCGGGCCCGGCAGTCGACGGCGCGACGGCGAGCACGACGTGGCGCGTGCGGCCAGTGCCGACGGCGGCGACGCGCACGGTGACGCGCAGCTTGCGCGACACCGCTCGCGTGGACACCTCGAACCGGCTGACGCTCACGCCCTGGCTCGAGCCGACGATCACGATCGCGCGCGGGAACCCTCCCGGGATCCCGACGGCTGTCGCGGGCGATGGAAGCGCGACCAGCGCTGCAATGCTCGGCAGCGCCGCGCGCCATGTGAGGGCGAGCAACTTTGCCATGCATCGAGGCTCCCACCGCGGGCCGTGCGGCACATCGGAAGTCCTTCCGCGACTACCTCAGTAGTTGCCCCCGTGCCGGCCGAGCGCCGCAGTGCTCCGTGCGCCTAGGACCGCAGCAGCCCGAGACCCGACCGCGCCGCGGCCAACGGCCGCAAGGTCCGGAACGCCACCATCGCCGCCGCCACCCCGAGCAGCGCGTTGACGATCGTCACGCCGGCTTGCATGCCCACCGAGAACGAGACCGCGGCCCCAGCGGCGACGGTCTGGTGCAGCGCGGCGGCGAGCATGACCTGCTGCGTTCCGGCGCCGCCCGGCGTCAGCGGCACCAGCGTGGAGAGGCCGGCGAGCACCATGACCAGCCCTGCGGCCGGCACCGACGCGGGAAGGCCGAACGCGGCCAGCAGGCAGAGCACGACCGCGATCCGGCAGCCCCACGCGCCCGCCTGTGCGAGCACGACCTGGTGCGCGTAGCGCCGCGGCGCGCGCAGGATCGCCCCGCCTTGCACGATCTCGTCACGCAGCGCGCGCAGCCGCGCCGCGAGGCGCGGCGCCGCCAGCGCCCCGACGATGCCCGCGAGCACGACCGCGACCACCGCAACGCCCACGGCGGCGCTCGGCGACGGCAGCCCGGGAGCGAACGCCACGGCCCCGGTCGCGCAGACGCCCAGGACGAGTGCTGTGGCGGCGACCGCGTCGAACAGCACGACGACCGACATCGTTGCCGCGACCGCCGGGATGCTCGATCCCGCGATGCGGCGGCGGACGAGCAGGACCTTGCCCGCATCGCCCCCGCGGCCGGGCAGGACGGCGTTGAGGGCGACACCCACCGCGTAGGCGGCGCCGACGTCGAGGAGCGGTACGCGCCGCTCCGGATACGCGGCGGCCAGGACGTTGCGCCAGGCGATCGATCGCAGCGCGTGGTTGGCCACGTGGAAGCACAAGGCGAGCATGGCGAGGCGCACGTCGACCTGCTCGAAGCGCTGCGCGACCGACGCGAACAGCTCGATCACGCGGCGGCACCGATGGCCGCGAGCTCGGCGGCGACGAGCTCTGGGCGCTCGGCGATGAGCCCCTGCACGCCCCACCCCACGAGCTCGCGCACCTCCTCGGCGGTCTGCACCGGCCAGGTCATGACGACCTCGGCGCGGCGGCGCAGGTCCGCCACGGTTCGCGCGTCGAGCAGCTTGCGGTGAATCGAGATGCCGCGCAGCCGCCGCCCGGCGAAGCGGCGGCGGAGGGCCTCGAGCTGGCGGTGGGCGCCTACGGAATGGACCGGCCGTACAGCGGGAATCGCCGCGACGTCATCCAGGAGCGGCCAGTGGCGTGCGCATACGGTTACCCGGACGTCCCGCGCATGCTCGGCCATCGCGGCGGCGACGAGCGCCGGCAGGCGCGCGTCGCGCCCCTTGAGGTCGAGCATCAGCTCCGTTTCCGGGCCCACGGCGGCGAGCACGGTGTCGAGGTGCAGCCGCGGCGTCCACGGAGCTGCGAGCGTCCAGCGATCCCACAGCAACGGCAGCGGGCCGACCGTCTTGAGATGACGGACCTCGATGCGACCGCGGTACAGATGCAGGTCAGCCTCGATGAATCGGACGCCGAGCCGCTGCGCGCGGCGCATGCGCTCGAGGTCGTTCCCTGCGCGGTGAGCGATGACGAATGTGGGAGCGGCCGGCCCCATCGCAGGCGAGTGTAGGAGCGGGGAGCGGGCGTTCACGCCGGTCGAGGACGAGCAACGTGGAAACTACGATCAGCGTCCCGACCACGACGTCGAGGACGAAGTGATTGGCGGTCACCACGACCGCGAGCACCATCGCGGTCGGCATGAGCACCGCGAAGGCCCGCAGCGCCCGCCGTTCGCTGGCCCGGAAGATCACGATGCCGAGCAGCACGTTCCATCCGGCGTGGAAGCTCGGCATGGCGGCGTACTGGTTGACCAGCCCGGCCGGGAAGACCGACCGGTAGTCGCTCGCGTCGCGCGTGACGGTGTCGATCCCCATCCCGGCCAGCCGCGGCGGCGCCACCGGGAACAGCGCGAAGATCACGAGCCCGATGGCGCCGGAGATCAGGCACGCGTTGCGCAGCACGCGGTACTCGTGCGGCCGGTAGCGGAAGAGCAGGACGCCGGCGAGCAGCAGCAGCGGCCAGTGCCCGAAGATGTAGATCCAGTTGGCCGCGCGCACGAGCGCGTCGTGGCCGAGGACGGCCGCCTGCGCGGCGTGCTCCCAGTTGATGCCGGCGACGCGCTCGACGCGGTGGATCCAGTCGGCGTTCGCGATCGCCTGCGCGAAGCTCCCCTCGGTCACGGCGCGAACGCCGAAGTACGTCAGATAGCCGGCCGCGAAGATCGCGAGCTCGCGGATGCCGAGCCAGCGGCCGCGCGCGTTCATGGGCCCGCCACCGCCCGGGCGTGGTTGCCGCGGCGCGGGGCGTGGGTGCGCTCGCGGAAGCCGTCGAGCGCGCGGGTGGCCGCCTCGTAGCCCTGGCGAATCAGCCGGGGCCAGTGCGAGCGGTCGATGAACAGGTCATAGAAGCTGACGCCCCGCAGCTCGCGGTCGTCGACGGGATCGATGATCGTCAGCGCGTCGCCCAGACGGCGCTTGGCGCGCTGGGCGAACTCCAGGTGGTAGCCCTGCTCGAGCTGGCGGCTCGCGCGCAGGATGCCCAGCGAATGGCGCTGCCAGCCGGTGATGTCGTGCGGCTCGAACTGCGCCGGGAGCATGAAGTTCGCACCGAAGACGTGGTCGTAGCCGCCCTCCTCGAGTACCGGCTCGGCCGGGAAGAGCTCGATGATGCCGCCGTCGACGTAGAGGTGGTCGCCCACTGGGACGGCCTCGATGAAGACCGGGAGGGCGATCGCGATGCGGACGAGCTCGCCGACGGTCAGCCCGGGCGTGCGCTCCGTGCCGAGGTACTCCACGCGGCCGAGGTCCATGTTGTAGGCGATCGTGGTGATCGGGAAGCTGGTCTCGGCCACCGTCATCCCGAGCATGCGCTCGTCGAAGAGCCGCTGCACGGCCTCACCCTTGGCGAGGCCCGTGAAGCCGCGCAGCGCGCTGAGCGCGAAGCGAGGCACATGCCGCCACTGGATGTCGAGGTAGTCCTCGGGCCGCCACGACAGCGAGAAGCGGGCCATGTCGTAGGCGCTCAGCCCGGCCGCCCACATGGCGCCCCAGATGGCGCCACCGGACGCGGCGGTGAGCGACGCGGGCCGGATCCCGGCTTCCTCGAAGGCTCGCGCGATGCCGACCAGCGAGACGCATGCGCCTCCCCCGCCGCTCGCGACGATCGCGACGCGCTTGCCCTCGAGCGCCGGCACGGGCCTGACGGCGAGACGCCGCGGCAGCGGGTTCGCGACGCGCGGCGGGTGCTCGACGAGCGGGATCGGCAGCAGCGCGCGCCGTGCCCGCAGCAGGAACGCCGGATCGGCGGTCTCGTGCAGCAGATCGACGAGGTCGTTCGTCCGGGCGAACGCCCGCTTGAGGCCATACAGATCAAGCGGATCCACCATGCCTCGACCCTAGTCGCGGCGCTGGCGCGCGCCATCCGCGCCGCGCCCTGCACACCACGGGCTTTCTACGGACCCGGTGCGCAGGCCTGCCCGGATGCGGGTCATCCTCCCCGGGCCTAGCGTGGAAGCCGTATCTGGGCCCACTGAAGGGAGGTACGACATGCCTGGAACCCTGACTCGCTGGGATCCCTTCGCCGAGATGGCCGAGCTCCGCGGCCGGTTCGACCGGCTGCTGGAGGACTTCGGCACCTCGCGCGCGCGCGCGTGGACGCCGGCCGTCGACGTGGTCCGCGCCGACGACAACCTCGTCCTGCGCGCCGACATGCCGGGGATCAAGCCCGAGGAGATCAAGATCGAGATCCGCGAGGGCTATCTCACGGTGTCCGGCGAGCACGAGGAGACCACCGAGGAGAAGGAGAAGGAGTACGTGCGCCGCGAGCGGCGCTACGGCAGCTTCTCGCGCAGCATGCCGCTGCCCGATGGCGTCGAGGCCAAGAAGATCAAGGCCACGACGCACGACGGCGTGCTCGAGGTGACGATCCCGCTACCGAAGCAGGTGGCGAAGGAGCCGATCACGATCACGCCGAGCGGCGAGTAGCCCACCACGACGCACGACCGGCGGGCGACGACCATTGCCGGTCGCCGCCCACACGGCACACGCGTCCCGGCGACCGTACTTTGTGCGGTCGCCGGGCGCGGCGCTCTTCCGTTGACCGGGACATGGTCGTCGGGCAGGGTCAGGGCATGAGCGTGGCGTCGCATTCCGCTGAGCTCGCGATACGCGTCGCCGACCTGCTCGTGCGGCGCGGGGGCAACGAGGTGCTGCACCGCATCTCGCTCGACGTGCCGGCCGGCGAGATCACCGGCCTGCTCGGCCCGAGCGGGTGCGGCAAGACCACGCTGATGCGCGCCATCGTCGGCGTGCAGGTCGTCCAGGCGGGGACCGTCGAGGTGCTCGGCATGCGCGCGGGCTCGCCGGCGCTGCGCCGCCGCGTCGGCTACATGACGCAGGCGCCCTCGGTCTACCGCGACCTGACGACGCGCGAGAACCTGCGCTACTTCGCCCGCGTGCTGGGCGCGCCGACCGCCCGCGTCGACGAGGTGGTGGCGACAGTCGACCTGCGCCGCCACGCCGACCGCGTCGTGAGCTCGCTGTCGGGTGGCGAGCAGGCTCGCGTCTCGCTGGCCACCGCCCTGCTCGCGAGGCCGAGCCTGCTCGTCCTCGACGAGCCGACCGTCGGCCTCGACCCGCTCCTGCGGCGCGACCTCTGGGCCACCTTCCGCGAGCTGGCCGAAGGCGGCGTGACGCTGCTCGTCTCCAGCCACGTCATGGACGAGGCCGAGCATTGCGACACGCTCGTGCTCATGCGCGACGGCCACGTCGTGGCCAACGAGACGCCCGGCGACCTGCGCGCCAGGACCGGGTGCGACGACCTCGAGGAGGCCTTCGTCGCGCTGATCGAGCAGCGGGAGCCCGTGTGAGCCCCGCGATCACAGCGGCCACCGCCGCGAGGGTCCTCACCCAGCTTCGCCGCGACCCGCGCACGATCGCGCTGCTCATCGTCGTCCCCTGCGCGCTGGTGACGCTGCTCAAGTACGTCTTCGCCGCGCGGCCGCTGGTGTTCCAGACCCTCGGCGGCCCGCTGCTCGGGCTCTTCCCCTTCATCACGATGTTCCTCGTCACCTCGATCACGATGCTGCGCGAGCGCACCACCGGCACCCTCGAGCGGCTCATGAGCATGCCGCTGGCCAAGCTCGACCTCCTGATCGGGTACGGGGCCGCGTTCGCGGTCGTCGCGATCGTGCAGGCCGCGGTGGTGAGCGCCCTCGCGTTCGGGGCGCTCGGCCTCGATACCGCGGGGCCGCCCGGCGGCGTGATCGCGCTCGCGGTGGCCAACGCGATCCTCGGGATGGCACTCGGCCTGTTCGTGTCGGCGTTCGCGACCACCGAGTTCCAGGCCGTGCAGTTCATGCCCGCCGTCGTCTTCCCGCAGCTGCTGCTGTGCGGGCTCTTCGTGGCACGCGCCGACATGGCCGCGGGCCTGCGCGCGGCCTCCGACGTGCTGCCGCTCACCTACGCCTACGACGCGCTCGATCGCGTGACCAGCGACGGCGCGCTCGGCTCGAGGGGCGTCGTCGACGTCGCCGTGGTCCTCGGCTGCATCGCGCTGGCGCTCGCCCTGGGCGCCGCGACGCTCAGACGGCGCACGCCGTGACTACTCGTCCTCGGACCAGCTCAGCTCGGAGCGGACGCTGACCACACGTCGGCGGGCTCGGCGCGAGCGAGGTAGAACGCGCGCGCGTGCCCCGCCTCCGTAGAACCCCGCGATGCGCGCGGCGGCGTCGTGCGCGATGGTCGGTGCCGTTTCGACCTCGGGAGGCGCCCATGACCGTGCTGTGGTTCGTCATCTGGCTCGTCGCCAACACCGTCGGCGACCACGAGCCGCTGGCCATCGATCCCGTCAACGCGTGGACGGCAACGCTCATCCTCGCCGTCGCGCTCGACCTGGGCCGCGCCGGCGGCATACCCAGCCGCGGCACATAGGTACTTCCCCACATCGCCCAGCGTGCAACGAGCGGATGCCCGCGTGGCGACCAGGCGCGAAGCTCGCTGTGAACGACGAATCCGGGAGGTCCGTCATGATCATGACGATTCAGCCCTATCAGGGCAGCTACTTGGCACCGAGCTTCGAGAGCGCGACCGTCGCCGACGCGATGCGCACCGGCGTGATGAGCTGCCCGCCCGACGTGCCGGCCCGTATCGTCGCGCGCATGATGGCGACCAACCACATCCACTCGGTGGTCGTCGAGGGCGTGCACCAGGATCCGGTCCGCGGCGAGCAGCTCAAGTGGGCCGTCGTGTCCGACATGGACCTCCTGCGCGCCGCGCGAGCGGGGCTCGAGAACCTGACAGCCGGCGAGATCGGCATCACCGAGCCCGTGACGGTCGAGCCGTCGCTGCCGCTCGACGAGGCGGCCCGCCTGATGGAGGAACACGAGACCGCGCACCTCATCGTCGCCGACCGGGGACGCCCCGTGGGGATCCTCTCCACGCTCGACGTCGCCGGCGTGCTGGCCTGGGGTCGCGGGTGAGGAGGTGACGCGCCCATGCCGACGACGCATCCGAGCATCCTCGACCGCAGCGTTCAGAAGGCCAACGTCTGGTTGAAGCAGCTCTGCGACGAGCTCGAGTCCGACGACCGTCAGTACGCCTACCGCGTCCTGCGCGGGTTCCTGCACGCGCTGCGCGATCGGCTGCCCGTCGAGGAGTCGGCGCAGCTCGCCGCGCAGCTGCCGGTGATCGTCCGCGGGATCTACTACGAGGGCTGGGTGCCCAGCCGCACGCCCCAGACCTACCACGACCTGCGCACCTTCCTCGATCGGCTGGCCGCGGAGGCGAGCATGAGCGGTGAGACGGAGGCGTCGTTCGCGGCGGCCGCAGCGGCGCGCGTGCTGCGCGCCCACGTCACCAGCGGCGAGCTCGACGACGTCATCAGCGTCCTGCCGCCGCCGGTCCGCGAGGTCTTCGCCGACTAGGAGCCCGCGTTAGGGTCCGATCAGGTACCGAGCGTGCCTTCGCTGCTGCAACGCTTCCGCCGCATCGTCGCACCCCCGGGGCGCCCCGGGGAGGCGGTTGGCGTGCCGGCATCCGGCGCCGAGCTCGAGGGCGAGCTCGGACCCGTGCTCGAGCGTCTCGACGGCGTCGACGCGGAGGCGAGCGAGGTCGAGGCGCAGGCGCGGGCCGAGGCGCAGCGCCGCAGGGAAAGGGCCGAACGCGAGGCCGCGGCGATCCTCGCCGAGGCGCGGCTCGGTGCCGACGCCGAGCGCGTACGAGCCACCAACGACGTGCTGGCGGAGGCCGAGCGCACCGTGCGCGGGACCCGCGCGGACGCGGCTGGCGAGGTCGAGCGGATCGAGGCGGTCCGCGCCGAGCGCGTCGCGCTGCTCGTGGACGAGGTCGTCGCGTGCGTGAGGCGCAGCGAGCGCTGAGCCCCGGCTGGGTCGCGGGCAGCGTCCGCGCCCGCAACATGCTCGCGCGCCGCATCGGTCGCGAGCAGGCGCGCCGCCTCGCCGAGGCGGCGACGCTCGACGACGCGCTCGCCGAGCTGTCCGGCAGCGCCTACGGGCGCCTCGTACGCCCCGGCATGGACCTCGCGCGGGCGCAGCGCGCCATCGCGGAGACCGCGCTCTGGCACGTCCGTGTGCTCGCCGGCTGGTCGCCACCCGGCGCGATCGAGGCGATCCGGTCGCTGACCGCGTGGTTCGAGCTCGCCAACATCGAGGACCACCTCGCGTACCTCGCCGGCGGCGAGGCGCCGGCGCCCTTCGAGCTCGGCGGGCTCGCGACCGCTTGGGAGCGCGTGGCCGAGACACGCACCGCGGCGGAAGCGCGCGCCGCCCTCGCCGCGTCACCGTGGGGCGATCCCGGTACCGACGACCTCGCCGACGTGCTGCTCGCACTGCGCCTGGCGTGGGCCCGGCGCGTGCTGGACTCGCTGGACGAGGCGAGCGAATGGGTGCCCGGCGCGATCGCGCTGCTCGTCGCCCGCGAGCTCTTCCTGGCCGGCCGCGCGCCCGACGAGCTGCTCGCGCGCCGCCCGCCGGGCATCGGGACCGCGTGGGCCCAATCCGGCAGCCTGCGCGGGCTGCGCGGTGCGCTCCCGGCGCAGGCCGTCTGGGCCCTCGACGGCGTCGCGGAGCCGGCGGACCTCTGGGCCGCCGAAGTTGCGTGGTGGCGGCAGGTCGAGCTCGACGCCGAGGCCTTCGCCCATGCGCCGCTGATGGGCGAGCCGTGGGTCGTGGGCAGCATCGTCCTGCTGGGGGTCGACGCGTGGCGCGCGGCGGGCGCCCTGGAGTCCGCCGCGCGGGGCGGCAGCGCCGATGCCCTGGAGGTGTTCGACGACATTGGCTGAGCACCGCTTCCCTACGCCGATGAGCCGCGTGGCGCTGGTCGCTCCCGCGACCCACCTGCGAGCGATGCTGATCGCCGCGGCCGAGGCGGGCACGGTTCAGCTCGTCGGCCCGCTGCCGGCGCCGCAGGGAGACGCGGTCGACGCCCTGCGACGCCTGGAACGCACGGCGCCCCAAGCCGAGAAGCCGCGGCCGGCGCTGGCCGAGGCGGGCTTCGATGTCGCGGAGCTCGAGCGCGACGCACGCCGCGACCTGCTCGCCGGCGAGGTCGAGCTGCAGCGTCGCGCCGAGGGGGCGGTGCGACGCCGGCGCTTCGCCGCGCTACTGGCATGGGTCCCGACCCAGGACCTCCCGGCGCTCACCGCGCGCCTGGCGCAGGTCGGGGCGGCGGCGATCGAGCTGCGACGCCCGCCGCTCGTGGAGCCGCCGACATTGCTGCGCCCACCGCGACTCGCGCGCCCGTTCCAGCCGCTGATCGATACCTATGGCGCCGCCCGCTATGCCGACGTCGACCCGACGCCGTTCGCCGCCGTGACGTTCGTCTTCATGTTCGGCATGATGTTCGGCGACGCGGGGGACGGTCTGCTGCTCGCGGCGCTCGGGCTGCTGCTGCGCAGGTCACGCTCCGAACGCCTGGCGCGATTGCGCCCGCTGTGGCCCTTCCCGGTGGCGGGCGGCTTGACCGCCGCTGCCTTCGGCGTGCTGTACGGCGAGTTCTTCGGGCCGACGGGCATCGTCCCGACGCTCTGGGTGGCGCCGCTGGACGAGCCGGTCCGGCTACTCGCGGTTGCCGTGGCGATCGGAGCACTGCTGCTTGCTGCCAGCTACGGGCTTGGCATCGTCAACCGCTGGCGCGAAGGCGGGTCGCGCGCGGCACTGCTCGCGCCATCGGGGATCGCCGGCTTCTCGGTGTTCGCGGGCGCGGGCGTGATCGCGGCCGGCAGCTACCTGGGGTCGGCCGCCGTGCTGGGCGCGGGCGCGGCGATCGTCGTCGCCGGCACGGTCCTGCTGTTCGTCGGCTTCGCAGCCGAGTCCGGCGCTGGGGGCGCGGTGGTGCAGGCGCTCATCGAGGTCTTCGACGCCGTGGTCCGGGTCGGCGCGAACCTGATCTCGTTCACGCGCCTGGCCGCGTTCGGGCTGATGCACGCCGCGTTGGGCGCGGTCATCCTCGACGGCACGCGCGGGCTATGGAGCGCGGGAGCCACCGGCCGCATCGCCGCGATCGCCGTCTTCGCCGTGGGCCACGTCGGCGCCTTCGCACTCGAGGCGCTCGTGGCGGGCGTGCAGGCCATGCGCCTGGAGTACTACGAGCTGTTCTCGCGTCTGTTCGCGGGCGAGGGAGAGCCGTTCAGACCGTGGAGGATCCCTGTCGTTCGAAAGGCGGTGCCGACGTGACCATCTCGCTTCTGCTCACTGCTCCGGCGGCCCTGCTGGCCGGCGTGGCCGCGGCCGGCTGGGCACGGCGCGCCCCGCGGCGTGCATTGCGCCGGCTGCTCGCCGTCGACGTCGTGATCGCAGCGGCGGCGCTGGCCGCCGCGACTGCCGTGGCCCTCGGCGTCGTCGACCCCGCCCAGGCCCAGGACGCGGCGTCGAACAGCAGCGCCGGGTCGGCGTTCATCGGGGCCGCGATCGCGATCGCCGGCTCGGCAATCGGCGCCGGGATCGCCGTCGCGTACACCGGTGCCGCGGCGCTCGCGGCGATCAGCGAGAAGCCCGAGCTCTTCGGCCGCGCCATGGTCGTCGTAGGCCTCGCCGAGGGGATCGCCATCTACGGCCTCGTGATCGCCGTCGTGCTGATCGGCAAGGCATGAGTCGGGCGGCGGCCATCGGCGAGGAGGTGCGCGTGGCGGGCTACGCGCTGGCCGGCGTCGAGGTGCACGCCGCCCAGGACGCCGATGCCGCGCGGGATGCCTGGGAGCGGCTGTCCGGCGACGTCGCCTGCGTGATCCTCACCCCGGCGGCGCATGCCGCACTCGGCGCGCGCTTGCAGGAGCGCAAGGACCTGGTGTGGGCGGTGATCCCGCGATGAGCCTGGACACCGCGCGCGAGGCGCTGCTCGGCGACGCGCGCCGCGAGGCGGAGGCGATCCTCGCGCGCGCCGACACGGAAGCCGGAGCGCGGCTGCAGGACGCCCGGCGCCAGGCGGAGGAGCTGCGCGTACGCGCCCGCGCGCAGGGCGAGGCCGAGGGTCGCGCCGGCGCCGCCCGCACGCGGGCGGGCGGGCGCTTCGCGGCGCGGATGCTGGTGCTGGCCGCCAAGCGCGCCTCCTATGACGCGCTGCTCGAGCAGGCGCGCCGCGCCGCGCTCGCGCTGCGCGAGGACCCGGGTTACCCGCAGCTGCTCGAGCGCCTCGCGGCCGCGGCGCGCGACGACCTCGGCCCCGACGCCGAGCTCACCCTCGATCCACCCGGGCTGGGCGGGGTGCTCGGCCAGGCCGGCAGCCGCGCCGTCGACTACACGCTCGCCGCCATCGCCGAGCGCTGCGTCCGCGACCTCGGCCCGCGGGTGGCGGAGCTGTGGACCTGACCGCTCCCACCGTCACCCGGGTCACCGGACCCGTCGTCGAGATCGCGGGCATGGGCGGCGCGCACCTGCTCGATCTCGTCGAGGTTGGCCCGCACCGCTTGGCCGGCGAGGTGATCTCGCTGAGTGGCGAGGCGGCCGTCGTGCAGCTTCACGAGTACACCGGAGGCCTGGGGCCCGGCGCGCCGGCGCGCCTCGGCTCCGGCCCGCTCACCGCCGAGCTCGGCCCCGGCCTGCTCGGCGGCGTCTTCGACGGGATGCTGCGCCGCCTCGACACGCTTGGCGATCGCCTCCCGCCGGGCACGCGCAGCCCGACGCTACCGCCCGACCGCCGCTGGCACTTCACGCCGACCGCGAGCGAAGGCGCAGACGCGGCACGCGGGAGCGTGCTCGGCACGGTGCCCGAGACGCAGGCCATCGAGGCGCGTGTGCTCGTGCCGCCGGGGGTCGGCGGCGCCGTCGAATGGCTGGCGCCCGAGGGCGAGTACACCGTCGCCGAGCCGATCGCCCGGATCGCCGGAACTGACGTGCGGCTCGCCCACCCCTGGCCGTTGCGCCGGCCACGGCCGAGTGGGGTCCGGCTCGACGCGTCGGTGCCGCTGAGCACGGGCCAGCGCGCCCTCGACCTGCTCTTCCCGATCGCCCGCGGGTCGACCGCCGCGGTGCCGGGCGGCTTCGGCACGGGCAAGACCGTGCTGCTGCAGCAGGTGGCGAAGTGGTGCGACGCCGACGTGATCGTCTACGTGAGCTGTGGAGAGCGCGGCAACGAGCTGGCCGACGTGCTGGAGGAGATCTCGACGCTCGAGGACCCGCGGACGGGCCAGTCGCTGCTGGACCGCACCGTGCTGATCGCGAACACGTCGAACATGCCACTGATGGCGCGGGAGGTCTGCGTCCACGCGGGCGTGACAGTGGCCGAGCTGTATCGCGACATGGGCTACGACGCGCTGGTCATCGCCGATTCGACGTCGCGCTGGGCCGAGGCCCTGCGCGAGATCGCGTCGCGCACGGGCGAGCTGCCCGCCGAGGAGGGCTATCCGGCAAGCCTGGCGCCGACGCTCGCGTCGTTCTACGAGCGCGCGGCGCGCGTCCAGACGCTGGGCGGGGCTGTTGGCTCGGTCACGATCCTCGGCGCGATCTCGCCGCCGGGCGGCGACATGGCCGAGCCGGTGACCGCGCACACCGAGCGCTTCGTGCGCGCGGTCTGGTCGCTGGACCGCGACCTGGCCTACGCGCGCCACTACCCCGCTGTGAGCTGGGGGGCCTCGGCGTCGCGCGACGTGGCGCAGGTGGCTCGCTGGCACGCCGACGACGGTGGTGACGCCGGCTGGGCCGAGCGCCGGGCGCGGGCCGTCGCGCTCCTGGCCGAGGCCGATCGGGTGCAGGCGGTGGCCGAGCTCGTGGGCTCCGCCTCGCTGCCCGATCGCGAGCGCGTCGTCCTGCTCACCGGGCGCCTGCTGCGCGAGGCCGTGCTCCAGCAGAACGCGCTCAGCGACAACGACGCCTGGTCGGCGGCCCCCAAGCAGGCGGCGCTGCTGGCGATGGTGCTCGCGATCCACGACCGCGCGATGGAGCTGATCGGGCGCGGCGTGACCGGCGCGCGCATCGAGGAGCTCGACTTCTCCGACGCCGCCCGCGTGCGCGATCGCGTCGGCCCCGAGGACGCGCACGGTGTGGATGCCATCCGCGATGCGCTGCTGCAACGGCTGGAGGCGCTGGCGCCCCCGACCACAGCGGTATCGGGCGCGAAGCCGCGCGACGGGGGGACCCCGTGGGCCTGAAGGCGTCGATCGAGCACATGCGCGTCGACTCGGTCCGCGGGCCGCTCGTCGTCGTCGGCGACGTGACCGGCGTGGGCTGGGACGAGATCGCCGAGATCCGGCTGGCCTCGGGAGAGCGCCGCCACGGCGTCGTGCTCGACGTGCACGACGACCTCGCGGTGATCCAGGTCTTCGAGGGCACCGACGGCCTCGGGACCGACGGACTGCGCATCGCGTTCACCGGCGCGCCGCTGCGCGTCCCGGTCGGCGAGGACTGGCTCGGCCGCGTGTGCAACGGCCGCGGGGAGCCACTCGACGGTGGGCCGCCGATCCTCGGCGAGCTGCGTGAGGTCGCCGGCGAGCCGATCAACCCGTGGCGCCGCGAGACCCCGCGCGAGCCGGTCCTCACCGGCATGTCGGCGATCGACGGCCTGGCCACGCTGGTGCGCGGCCAGAAGCTCCCGATCTTCTCCGTCGGCGGCCTGCCGCACCTCGAGCTGGCCGCGCAGATCGCGGCCCAGGCGCGGGCCGGCGAGGGCGAGCCGTTCGCCGTGATCTTCGCGGCGATCGGCATCACGCACGCCGATGCGGCCGAGGTCGGCGCCACGCTGGCCACGCGCGCGGAGGGCGACCTCGTGGTCCTGCTCAACACCGCCGACGACCCGCTCGTGGAGCGGCTCGTGACGCCGCAGATCGCCCTGACGATCGCCGAGCACCTGGCCTTCGAGCGCGACCGGCACGTGCTCGTGGTCATGGCCGACCTGACGAGCTACTGCGAGGCGCTGCGGGAGGTGGCGGCCTCTCGCGGCGAGATCCCCTCGCGCCGCGGCTACCCCGGCCACCTCTACAGCGACCTGGCCGCACTGCTCGAGCGCGCGGGCAGGATCAAGGGTCGGAACGGCTCGGTCACCCAGCTCCCGGTGCTGACGATGCCCGCCGGCGACGTCAACCACCCTGTCCCCGACACCGCCGGCTACATCACCGAGGGCCAGCTCGTGCTCGCGCCCGACCTGCACGCGCAGGGCATCTACCCGCCCTTCGACCCGCTCGGGTCGCTCTCGCGCCTCATGCGCCTGGGCGCGGGCGCCGGCCGCACGCGCGCCGACCACCTCGAGCTGGCCGCGCAGCTCTACGCGCTCGCCGCCGAGGCGCGCCGCGCGCGAGAGCTCGCCGAGGTGCTCGGCGAGGACGCGCTCTCGGACGCCGAGCGGCGCCGGCTTGCGTTCGCCGACGCCATGAACGCTGAGTTCGTCGGTCAGGAGCGCGGCGAGGGCCGTTCCCTGCAGGAGACGCTCGATCGTGGCTGGCGCGTCGTGTCGCGGCTGCCGCGCGCCGAGCTGACGATGATCTCCGACGCGTCGCTGGACGCGCATTACGACGGAGCCCGCGGATGAAGGTCCGCCACCCTCCGGGTCGCGCGGGGCGCCCGTGGCTCGCCCACCGCCTGGCGGTCGCGCGCCGCGGGGCCGAGCTGCTCGACGAGAAGCTCCGCGCGCTCCTGCGCGAGCGCGCCCGCCTGGAGCCGGTGGTCGCGCAGGCCCGCGAGGACTGGGAGCGCAGCGCGCGCGAGGCCGAGCGCTGGCTCACGCGGGCCGCGGTGATGGGCGGCGAGCGCCAGCTCGCGCTCGGCAGCGCGGCCGTCGCCGTCCCGGCGTCGGTGACCGTGCGCTGGCGCGCGATCCTCGGCGTCAGCTGCCCCGCCGAGGCGGCCGTCGAATCCGCGCCGCAGGGCGCGCTCGGCGGAGGCGCGGCGCTGCACTGCGCCGCCGCGGCGCACCGGCGCGCGCTGCAGGCCGCGCTCGCGATCGCGACGGCCGAAGGGGCGCTGCGTCGCATCGACGCGGAGCTGCGCGCCACGCGGCTGCGGCGCAACGCGATCGCGCGCACCTGGATCCCGGCGCACGAGGACGCCCTGCGGCACCTCGAGCTCGGGCTCGAGGAGCTCGAGCGCGAGGACGGCGCGCGCTTGCGCCGGGTCACGCAGGGCGCCTGAGCGGGCGGGCGGGAGCCGCGAGCTCGGCCGCGACGCGGTCGACGAACCGGTCGAGGCATGCGGCGACCGGTGCGGTCAGCTCGCTGCCGATCGCGACCGAGGCCGGTTGCGCGCCGTGCACGATCAGCTCCTCCGGCCAGACACCGCTGAGGCGCGCGGCGGCGAGCAGGTCGGCCAGGCCGACGTCGTGAACGGTCATGCCGGTCGCGAATGCGCGCTCGCACTCCTCATCGGCCAGGCGCACGAGCGTCGCGGGCCGCGCGCCGACGTCGACCGCGTCCAGGACGATCGCGCGTCGAGCGTCGGCGAGGTGCGTAAGCAGGAGCAGGCCAACGGTGCCGCCCTCGACGAGCTCGACGGCCGGCAGGACGTAGCGCTCGCGCAGCCGGCGCAGCGCGTGTACACCGAGCCCGTCGTCGGACAGCAGGACGTTGCCGACACCGATGACGACCGTGTTCACAGGTCCTCGCAGCTTGAGCGCCGGCCGCGGCCATGATCAGCTCGTGGTAGTTCCACGAGAAGGTCTTGAGCACGATCTCGGCGACGTCGGGATGCGACGAGCGCAGCAGCGATTCCGAGTTGCCGGCGCAGTCCTGGAACTGGCGCCAGATGAGCACCGGGCGACGGGCGCTCTCGAGCGCCTCCGCGATGCGCGTGCGGTTATCCGGCCGGGAGCGCGAGCGTCGCCGCCATCACGCCGCAGAAGCGCATGAAGCTGCGCCGGCTGATCCCGCGCTCGAGCAGCCGCCTTGCGAGTGGCCCGTCAGGCACGGACGGCCAGGACGATCAAGAGGACGAGGCCGTAGCCGACGGTCAGCGTCCCGAGCACCCAGAGCCCGGGGTCGATCCAGCGGCGGAGGCGCGGCCCCGGGTCGAGGTCGAGCAGGATCCCGCGCAGCCCGAGCATCGCGTGGATGGCCACGGCGAAGAGAAAGCCGGACTCGACGACGAAGATGATCGGGTTCGCGATGTAGTCGAGGACCTGGTGGTAGGTCCGCAGCCCACCCTCGCTGCTGACGACGAAGTGCTGGGCGACCATGTGCACGGCAGCGAGGACGACCAGCGCGATGCCGCTGCCGATCGTCCAGCGCCACACGCGTGCCGTGCGGTTGCCGGGACGGGCGTGCAGCAGGCGCGGGCGCTCGGGGATCTCGACGATCGCCATCACGCACCTCCAAGGATGTGCACGGCCGCGTAGACGAGCGCCGGTGCTCCGATTGCGGTCGCCGCCCAGAACAGCGCCCGCTGGCGCGCCACCATGAAGCCGCTGCCGACGAGCGCCACACGGATGCCGTTGAGGGCGTGGAACAGCAGCCCGAAGATCAGGACGACGTCGAAGACGAGGAAGCCCGTCGACGTGACGATGCGCAGGAAGCTGCCCCACGCCGACTCGCCGATCAGCAGCATGGACAACACGCCGAGGTGCACGTAGAGGTAGACGAGCAGCGCGAGCCCGGTAAGGCGGTGCAGCGCGAACGTGCGGCCGCCGATCGCGCGCCCGCGCGGGTCCAGCCAGCCGGTCGGCGCCGGCCCCGGGCCCTTGTGGTGAACTGGGCCTTGTTCCGTGCGCTCGGCGGTCCCGGGAAGCTCCGTGGTCGCACTCATGACCCGTTGTCCCTTCCGTCGAGCGTCAGTCGGCGGCGCAGCGCCATGATCCGCTCGGCCGGGATCGCTTCCGTCGGGCAGACGCGCGTGCACTCCAGGCCGACGTGGCAACCCCATGCCGCCTCGGGGCGATCCGCCCACGCCAGCACACCCCCTGGGTCGGCGCCCCGCGGCTCCTCGAGCAGGCGCTGTGCCGCCGAGAGCGCTGCCGGCCCGACGTAGTGCCGTGACGTCGCCGCGACGGGGCATGCCGACAGGCACAGCCCGCACTCGATGCAGTCCTCCAGGCGGACGTACTCCTCAACGCCGTCGGGCGGCTGCGCCTCGGGCAGCACATCGCTTGCCCGGATGATCGGGTGCTCGCCCGGGAAGCGGGCGTAGAACGCACTCATGTCGACGACGAGGTCGGTGAGGATCGGCAGGTTCGCCAGCGGCTCGACCGTCACCTCGGGGCCAAGGTCCTGCATCGCGCAGACGCACGCCAGCTCCTCGTGGCCGTCGACCTGGACCCCGCAGGCGCCACACGAGGCGTGCATGCACGAGTGGCGAAGCGCCAGCGACGGGTCGCGATGCAGTTGGATCCAGCGCAGCGCGTCGAGAACCGTCGTGCGTGGGCCGACCGGCACCTCGAACTCGTCGAAGTGCTCGCCGCCGTCACCGCGCTTGTACCGGTAGACGCGGAGCCTGCGGGTCTCGGTGTCGGTGTCGCTCATCGTTCCTCCTCATGCGGCGGCCGCGTAGTACGCGGTGTGCGGGAGCAGGACCGTGTCTCGAGTGCGGCAGGGCTCGTCGATGTCGAGCTTGCGGCAGATCAGGTCGGCGCACAGCTCGGCCATGGCGCGCAGCGTGGTCGCCTTGCCGCCGGTGAGCGTGACGAAGCCCTCGATGCCGTCGGTCTCCCGATGGTCGTAACGTCTTGAAGGTGCGCGACAGCTCGCGCCCGGTATCGGCGCCCTTGGACCCGAGGAGCGGGCGCGCGGCCGCCCAAGCGGCGCGCATCTCGGCGCCGCGCACGGCCGGGATCAGCCTGGCGCCCTCGGCGTACATGCGCTCGATGTGGTCCTCGGGCACATCGAAGTCGTCGGGATCCTCGACCACCCAGGAGCTGGTGCCGACGACGGAGAGGCCCTCGCTGCGGCACGATGATGTCGCCGTCGCTCGACTTGTGCAGGTGGTTGATCACCATGTTGCACAGCCGTCCGCGCAGCGCGACGAGGACGCCGGGCGATGGGCTGATCGGCACCTCCACCCCGGCCATCGCGGCGATCCGCTCCGACCACGGACCGGCGGCATTGACGACGATGTCCGCGTGGACGACGCCCTCGCGGCCGGTCACGTGATCGCGCACGACCGCCCCGCTCACGAGGTGGTCCTGCATGACGAGGTCCTCGACCTCGGTGTACGCGCGGATCACCGCGCCGTTGTGACGGGCCGTCGCGAAGAACCGCAGCGGCATGCGCATCGCATCCATCGACCCGTCGGGGACGCGCACCGCCGCCTTGAGCTCGGGATTCAGGTTGGGCTCGAGCCGCAGGGCCTGGTCGCGCGTCACCCGCTGCGCGGGGATGCCGCACGCCTCGCAAGCCTCGACGAACGGCTCGAGATACTCGAGGTCCTCCTCGTCGACGGCGACGAACAGCCCGTCGTTGAGCTCGAACGTGCCGGGGCAGATCCGCCGCAGGATCCGGTTCTCCTCGATGCACTCGATCGCGGATGCCCGATCGTTGACCGCGTAGCGGCCGCCGCTGTGCAGTAGGCCGTGGTTGCGGCCGGTCGTGCCCGAGGTCACCTCGCCGCGATCGACGAGCGTGACACGCAGACCGCGGAGGGCGAGGTCGTGCGCGAGCGCCCCACCGGTCGCGCCGCCTCCGACGATCAGGACGTGTGCGCCGTCGCCGTTGTCGGTCATCGTCATCACCCCGCGGCGATCGCCACGTCCATCGAGTCGCGAGTGAACGTAGTCATGACGCGACCGTAGATCGCGGCGCGGTTCGCGGCATCCGCAGTCCGCACGGACTGTACGAGCGGAGAAAGCACCGAAGATTCGCAGCTCGCGCGCTGCTGCAGTTGGCCCGTGGCAACGCATGAGCTCAGCCCTACGGACCTGGATGCCTACGCTCTGGCCGACTCGCTGCTTCTGCGCCGGATGGCCTTCGTCACCGGCAAGGGCGGAGTCGGCAAGACCACGGTGACGGCGGTACTCGCGCGCGCCGCAACCGCGCGCGGACGTGATGCAATCGTCTGCCCCCTCGGCTCGGTCGATCCAGACGCGGCCCTGGCGGAGTGGATGAGGCGGAACCTCGGCCGTGCCGGCGCCGCCCTGCTCTCGCGCTCAGACGCCTTTCGCTACTTCGTTGCCGCCGCGCCGGGCGCTCGCGAGCTCATCAGCATCGGCAAGGCCTGGGATCTCACGCGCGACGGCAGTGGTTTCGTCGTGGTCGATGGCCCGTCGAGCGGGCACGCGGTGGCGCTGTTGCAGGCGCCGTACACGTTCGGCCGTATCGATCGCATCGGCCCGATCGGCCAGCAGGCACGCCAGATCAGCGACTTCCTCGCCGATCCCGCGCGCTGCGCGATCGTGCTGGTCTGCACGCCGCAGGAGATGCCGGTGACCGAGACGCTCGAGCTCGCGGCGGCGATCGAGGAGGTCACCGCCCGCCGCGCGGATGTCGTGATCGCCAACCAGGTGCTTCCGGATCGGTTCGACGACGACGAGATCGACCGCATCGAGGACGCGCTGAGCGGCGCCGACGATCCGGGCCTGCGCGCGGCCGGCCGGCAGGCGATCGTCGCATCGCGCCGCGCGCGCGAGCAGGAGTACCAGCTCGCGCGGCTCCGGGCGGAGGTGATCGCGCCGGTCATCGAGCTGCCCTTCCTCTTCGTGCCATCGCTCGGCTCGGACGAGCTCCTGACGCTGCGCCGCGTGCTGAGCGGCGAAATCGTGCGTCGCGTGATGCCTTGGCAAGGCTGAGCAGCAGCTCGCCGCTCGCCGTTCGCTGCCTGGATGCTGCCCGACAGCTTCGAGGAGATCTGCCAGCCGAGGCGTTAGCGCAACGGGAGGCACTCGCAACGGCAACGCACGACCCATCCGGAGCCCGCCGCACCTCGCGAGCGCTCCGTACTAGGCCGCACGCGCGTAACGGAGCGCCACCGATGCGCTCCACCCCGGGAACGCGGGAGCCTCGTCCTCGATGACCTCGACATCACACCGTGTGGTGATCGTCGGCGGTGGCGTCGCCGGTCTCGAGGCGTTGCTGGCGCTGCATGCGCTGGGCGGCGATCGCGTCGAACTGACGCTTGTGTCGCCGGGCCGGGACTTCGTCTATCGCCCGCTGGCTGTGGCCGAGTCCTTCTCCCTCGGGCGTCGGCGCCATACGCCGCTTTACGACGCGACACGCGCCGCAGATGGAGCGTTGGTGCGCGCACGGCTCGTCGGCGTCGATGCGGCGCTGCGGATCGCGCAGCTCGAGAATGGCTCGGTCTTGTCGTACGACGCTCTCCTCCTCGCTACCGGTGCCGCCTCCGAGCCGGCGTTCGAGTCCGGCATCGTCTTCAACTGGGACGACGACTCCGAAGTGGAAGCCCTGCGCGCGTTCCTGCGCGACCTCGAAGACGGCTCGGAGCAGCGCCTCGCGATCGTCATCCCGCCCGGCCCGGGATGGCCGTTGCCCGCCTACGAGCTGGCGCTGCTCGTCGCGGGCGACGCGCGCGGAATGGCCCGCGCGCCGAGGATCACCCTCGTCACGCCAGAGAAGGCGCCCCTGGCCGTCTTCGGCTCAGCCGGCTCAGCGATGATGGCCAAGGAACTCGAACACGCGGGCGTCCGGGTCGAACTGGGCTCATGCGCGGAGGTCGATTCCGAGCCGCCGACGGCGATCATCCTGCGGCCTTCGGGCCGCCGGCTCGATGTCAGCAGCGTTCTGGCACTCCCGCGGCTGCGAGGCTGCGTCCCGTCGGGCATCCCGGCCGACGCCGACGGGTTCGTCACGACCGACGCACACGGACGGATCGCTGGCGTCGACCACGTGTGGGCGGCCGGCGATCTGGTGGACCTGCCGATCAAGTTCGGCGGGCTCGCGACCGAACAGGCCGACGCCGCCGCGGCCGACATCCTCGTCGACGCGGGCGCTTCGATCGAGCGCACGCCGTTCCGCCCTGTCCTGCGTGGGCAGCTGCTGACGAGCGGCAGCCCCCGCTACATGCGTTACGGCGAGGCCGGCGGCGAAGTGGCTACCCACACCCTGTGGTGGCCTCCGAACAAGATCAGCGGCCGGTACCTCGCGCCGTGGCTCGCCGCACGCGATGACGAGGCGATCGTGGGCCGCCTGCCCGGTCCGCGCGGCGTGCCCGTCCAGATGGACCTGCACCGCGAGGTCGCCGGCGTCTGAGGGTCACGGACGCGTCCGCGCAGTTCGAGCCTCGCCGCCGCTCTCGGCGAGCGCCTGCTCGTCACGTACGGGCACGTCCCGCCGTTGGCGAGCCGTGCGACCGTCGGCGCCTCTTCGCTACGCGGGTGTGGCGCCGGAGAGCGCGCGTTCGACGGCCTTGGGGTCGCTCCACCAGATGGCGGCCATGGCTTCGGCGTTGGGGTCGGGGAAGATGTCCTCGTCGCCGGCTTCGAGGCCGTCCAGGAGACGTGCCGCCACCTCGGCGGGCGGGGTCTTCGGAACGTCGATGCCGGCGAGCATGTCGGTGTCGATGCCGGCGGGATAGACGCCGTGCACGGTGATCCCTCGTTCGCCGAGCACCGGCCGCAGCGCTTGGGTGAGCGAGTGGGCGGCCGCCTTGGACGCCGAGTAGCCCGCCATCGGCGGCGTGCTCGCGAGGCTCAGGAGCGAGAGCACGTTGACGACGTGCGCATCGCCGCCGGCCTCGAGGACCGGGACGAACGCGCGGATCGTGGCGTAGGTGCCGTCGTAGTTGGTCGCCATCTCGCGCTGCACCGCGGCGGGGTCCGCGTCCAGCGGTCCCGCGAACGCGGCCGTGGAGGCGTTGTTGATCAGCAAGGTGGCGTCGGCGCAGCGCGCCGCGGCGGCGCGGATGCTCTCGGGGTCGCGTAGGTCGAACACGATCGGGACGATCCGCGGGTCCTCGCGGAGCGTCGAGGGGTTCCGCGCCAGCGCGTAGACCTTGGCGACGCCGCGATCGAGCAGGGCGTCGACGAGCGATCGGCCGAGCCCGCGCGAGGCGCCGGTGACGACGGGAGTGGAGGTCGTGATGTCCATGGGATGACCGTACGTACCGAAACGGAATTGCTGAATGACCGAATCGCGTGGATCTTTGTCCGTGCGTCTCATCTGCTCGCGATGATGCGCCAGCTGAGTACGCTCTACGGGCGTGGATCCGCTCGCCGACGTGCTCGATCTCAGCCGCGTCCGCGGAGCACTTGTCGCCACCGTGCGCGCGCGGGCGCCGTGGGGCCTCGAGCTGCCCCAGAGCACGGGCGCCTCGTTCCATGCGGTCACGGCCGGGACCGCATGGCTTCGCATCGCCGGAGGGCAACCGCTGCAGCTGATGCCCGGCGACGTCCTGCTCCTGCCGACGGGGCTCGGGCACCGGCTCGCGTCGCAACCGACCGGCCGATGCATCGGCTTCGACCGCGCCGTCAAGGAGCGGCTGATGACTGCCGACGGCGAGCTCGAGATCGGCGGGCCGGGCGCGGTGACGACGTTCGTCTGCGCCGGCTACGACTACGACCTCGACATCGCCGGGCCGCTGGTGAGCCTCCTCCCACCGGCCGTCCACGTGCGCGCCGATCCGGTTGCCGGACGCGACGTCGCCGCGATGGTCGAGCTGCTCGCGCTCGAGGCCGGAGCCCGCCGCCCCGGCGCTCGCGCAGCCGCCGCGCGCCTGATCGACATGCTCTTCATCGCGTCGGTCCGTCACTGGATCGCCGAGCAGGCCGACCCGGAGACGCCGTCGTGGCTGCGCGCGCTACGCGATCCCCAGATCGCGCGGGTCATCGCGGTCCTGCATGATCGGCCCGCCGAACGCTGGACGGTCGAGGCGCTCGCTCGCGAGGTCCACCTCTCGCGAGCCAGCCTGGCGCGACGCTTCAACGAGCTCGTCGGGGAGCCGCCGCTCACGTACCTCGCCCGCTGGCGCATGCACCTCGCGGCGCAGCGCCTGAAGTACTCGGCCGACACCGTCGATACGGTCGCCCGTGACGTCGGCTACACGTCGGAGTTCGCGTTCAATCGGGCGTTCGCCCGCCACCACGGCCAGCCGCCCGGCCGCTATCGCCGGTTGGCCCGCGCGGCGTAACCGGCAGAGGGCGCGGCCTGCGGCACGTACTCCAGGATACGACCGAGGTCGCGGAAGCCCACGGCGGCATACATGCCCTCGGCCACCTGGGTCGACTGCAGGCTCGCCGTCCGACAGCCGCGCGCCAGCGCGTCGTGCAGGTGCAGCGCGGTCAGCGCGGTGCCCAGACCGCGTCGGCGCGCGTGCTCCAGCGTCCCGACGTTGTAGATGCCGCAATCGCCATCGAGGTCGAAGGCCATCGCCGTCGCGACGTTCTCGCCCTCCAGACGCGCGAGGAGGACGTGGTACTCGGCGGGGTTGGCAAGCGCGAGGAAGTCCCTGGGCACACCGACGACGCGCAGGTACTCGAACCAGTCCGCTGGCCCGAGCTCGATCTCCGGCCGGGGCACTCGGAGGTCGTCGAGCGCCATGCCCATCGCACGCGTCGACGTGTCGATCGTGTAGCGGCGCCGCTCGAGATCGGTGCGCATCGCAGCGTCGCTCTCGTGCACCCACGCGGCAAACCGCGTCACGCCGGCCGCTGCATACGCGGCCTGCATGGCATTGAGGGCGTTCGCGCGCTCGGCGGCCGCCAGACCGCGCTCGAGCAGCGCGTTGTTGTACACGCCGCGCTCGGGCTCGTAGGGGAAGATCGCAGTGGCGACGCCCGGCGATCGCCGCACCGCGGCACCGGTCGCGCCGCGAGCGTACGCCTCCCAGGAGGCGAGCAGCGTTTGGCTGCCACGACGGTACAAGTCGGCGTCGGCCACGTTGGTCGAGATGGTGCCGGGGACGGCGGACCCGCAGGCCGGGTCCGCCGTCGCCGGCTGGGGGCAGACCGCTACCGCGGCGGGAACTGCGAGTTGGGGACCGGCTCGGCCAGGTTGGCCGTCGGGGCCTTGTCGATGAAGCCGATCACCGCGCAGTTGATGTCGACGCCGGACGCGCCGTAGGGCGCCGGCTTGCCGGTGGCCGGATCGACACCGGTCAGCAGGTCGGGGCGGGTCGCGGCGAGGTTGAAGACCTGCACCTCGTCGATCTGGCGCCTGTTCAGGCCCTGCTTGACCGCCTTGTCGGTCCACAGACCGAGCTGGGCATCCCACAGCGGGCTGTAGGCCTGCGAGTGGCGCGGGTCGTCAAGGGTCGGGAAGTCGCCGAACACGTTGAGCAGATCGCCGCCCTTGCGCAGGGCGTCGATCAGCGCAGTGTTGGCGGCGCTCGCGTCTTCGGAGGCGTGGCCGTCCTTGACCAGGTGGACGAACCCCTGCGACTGCCTGTTGTTGGCTCCAGTCTGGCCGTTGATGAAGCCGAACAGCCGCTCGCGGGCGGAGCCGAGGAAGTCGTCGCCTCCGTTGTAGGCCGCCTTGTCGAGGGCCGGCACGTAGGTCGAGCGCTCCAGCACCGCGCTCAGCGGCTGGCCGGCATCGGTGCTGATGTAGACGATCGGCTGGCCGGCGTCGAAGCCCTTGACGAACAGCAGGTCCACCCACGACTCGGCGAACTGGCCCTGAGCTGACGGCCCGGCGATATGGACGCCGAGCACACGGTCACCCGTGTTGCTGTGGTGCACGACGTCGAACGGGCCGTCGCCGGTGGCGACGATCGGCGCGCTGTACACGGTCGGCGAGCCCGCGATCCGGATGAACGGGCTGTACCCGCTTCCGGCCACCGCGCCGGGCTGGAACTTCGCGAGCGGGAAGCCGTTCGGGCCCGGCTCCGCGATCCGAGCCGGGCTGAAGTCCGGCGCACCCTGGAAGTTGACGATGGCCTGCCCGAACTTGTTCTCATCGGGCGACGGCGAGTCGAGCGTTACCGTCTGCACACAGTCCGGGCAGCCGATGCCGATGTTGCTCAGCTTCGGCGCGTAGTTCACGCCCAGATCGTGGGCGATGCCCTGGTCCGAGGCGTCGAGGAGCGTGTACCAGACCGTCTGGCCGTTGGCCTTGCCCTTGTAGAGCGGCAGGCGCACGGACTCCTTGCTGAGATCCACCTGGATCGCGCTCTCCTCGGTCAGGTGGTCGCGCGGCAGCAGGCCGCTGATCGGGCCTAGCCCGCCCGCGCGCGCTTGCGCGTTCGTGGTGCCGGCGAGCGCCTCGCCTGCGGAGCCCCCCAGCACCTGACTGCCGGCCACCCCCGCGACAGCGACGACGGCGAGTGTCACGGCGAGCCACCACCGCTTCGGCAACGAGCTCATTCGATGCTCCCTTCGTTCCGGTCGGGCACCGGCGCGAGCCGTGCCCGAACGAATTAAGTGGACGGAATAGTCCAATAGGTCATGCGAACGGCTCCTGCGTTACACACGGTCGACTGGACCGGGTGGTCCGACGTTGGCTAGGGTCAAATCGGTGATCGCAAGTCCGAAGACCGCCCGGGGGCGGGCCACGCGCGAGCGAATCGTCACCGCCGCCTCGAACCTGATCCTCGAGCGCGGGGTCGTCGAGACGAGCGTCGACGACGTGATCGCCCGCGCCGGCGCCAGCAAGAGCCAGCTCTATCACTACTTCGACGACCGCTCTGCGCTGCTGCGCGCCGTCGTCACTCACAACGCCGACGCCGTGCTCGGCGACCTGCCCCCGCTCGAGAGCTGGGCCGCCATCCGCTCCTGGTTCGACGAGCTCGTCGACCTCCAGGTCGAGCGCCGCGCCCGCGGCGGCTGCCCGATCGGCTCGCTCGTCGGCCAGCTCGCCGAGAACGACGAGCGGGCTCGGCTCGAGCTCGCAAGCTCATTCGAGCGCTGGCGCGCGCACCTGCATGACGGCCTGCGCTCGATGCAAGCGGCTGGCAAGCTCGCCCGCCGCGCCGACCCCGACGAGCTCGCCACGGCGACGCTCGCCGCGATCCAGGGCGGCCTGCTCCTGGCGCAGACAAGGCGCGATCCGGACCAGCTCAGGACCGCCGTCGACGCCGCCTACGCGCATCTGCGCGCGCACGCCGCCGCGCGGGCGACGTAACGCCGCGAACGTGCGACTGGACGGAGCGGTCCATGATGACGCCGACGGTGGAGTGGTTCGAAGGCACGCGCGACCAGCTCGCCGACCTCTTTGCGCTGGCCGACGACTCGCCTGTGGCGGTGCGCGCCTACCGCGACCTCGGGCGCGTCCTCGTGGCCCGCGAGGGTACGACCGTCATCGGCCTTCTGCAGCTCGTCGACGGCGACAGCGCGCATGAGGCCGAGGTCAAGAGCCTCGCGGTGCGCGCGGATCGCCAGGGCCGTGGGATCGGCCGAATGCTCGTCGAGCGCGCGATCGCTGCCGGTCGCGAGCAGCACCGTTCGACGCTCGTTGTCGCCACCGCGGCCGCCGACACGCGCGTGCTGCGCTTCTACCAGCTGCTCGGGTTTCGCGTGCTGCGCGTGGAGCGCGACGCGTTCACCGCCGAGGCGGGCTATCGGGACATCGACGTCGACGGCATCCCGCTACGCGACCGGGTCTGGCTGTCGCTCGACCTGCGCCGGCCGGTCGCGCAGCCGCAGGGTCGAACGACGCAGCTCCGAATCGCGCGGCACACGCAGCGTCTGGATGCCGTCGTCCGCTTCTACCGAGACGGGATCGGCCTTGCCGAGATCGGCGGCTTCCGCGATCACGACGGATACGACGGCGTGTTCCTCGCCATCCCGGGCACCGGCGCCCACCTCGAGCTGACGTCGGGGAGCAGCCACAACAACCCGGTGCCGCATCCCGAGACCCTGCTCGTGTTCTACCTCGGCGACGAGGAGGCGGTTCAGACGGTCACCGCCCGCCTCGACGTCGACCCGGTCCCGCCTGCCAATCCCTACTGGGCGGAGCACGGTGTGACGATCGAGGACCCCGATGGCTTCCGGGTCACTCTCGTGCCCGAGCGTTGGAACCCGTAACCCACGTCATGGTCGCATCGCGTGCTCCTCTCGGTGGCGGTCGGAGCGCCGGATGTCGGGGTGGTCGACGTCCGCGTCGATCTCGGCCGCGAAGCGCCACGCCATCGGGGCTCCTCGGGCGTGGCGTCACTTGGCGCGCGCGGGCGCTGACCCGCGGTGTGGTCGCTGCCCTCGCATCACTCATGATGGATGGGGTCCGCTCCTCACGTTCGTGGCGTCCTGTGAAGGAACGAGACGCGAGCGGCGCGTTCGTGCTTGCCGGCGAGCGCGTTCCCGCGCTTCGCGTTGCGTAGTGGGCGCGCATGACGATGCCAACGGTCACCGCCGTCAGGCGTGTGCCGCGGCCTTCCTGCGCCGCGCAGTGACTGCCGGGTCTTCGGTGATTGGCTCGTCGCGAGGGTTGTCGTGCCGGAGCACGAGGTGTCGGAGGGCCTTGGCTGCTGCGGACGATCTCATGGGCGGCGAGCAATCTTATGAGTTCATAAGCCACTAAGGTTGGCCGTATGCGACCTCGGGTCGAAGATGGTCCCGACCCGCTCGAACGCGGTGGGTCGACATCGCCGCCGTGGGCCGATGCTCTCGTGCGCGTGCGAGCGGCGGTCGTCTCCACGGCTGCGAATCGCGAAGGGTGCGTCCAGGCGGCGCTCGACAATGCGACATCCGGCAGCGCCCGGGCGCACGGCCGGCTGTTGCGGGCGGTGGAAGGGCGCAGGACCGCCGGTGAGGATGCGGTCGGTGGTCTGGTCGACGACGCCTCGGAGCTGCTGCGGTGCGTCTCGGAGGTCTTGAGGCTGCGGCGCGACGGCGCCGACCAGCGCGCCGGCGTCGTCGAGGCGCTCGCACGGTGTCTGCGGGGCCACGAGGGCGACGTCCTTGCCGGCGAGCTCACCTATGAGATCGCGTCGCGCGATGCGCAGGCACCCGCTGCGCAGACGCGCAAGGCGCTGGCGCTGCTGCGCGCGTCCGATCGAGGCGGCCACGCCGACCTGCTGTCGCTGCAGGTGGCGGTGGTCGACCTGGTCGCGCTGTTGGTGCGCGCGGCGGGCAACCTCGCGACAGCGAACAGCGCGTCGGGTGTTTCGGTCGACCGTGCCGCGATGCACGGCGTGCCGCTGCGCGCGATCGCTCTCGAGGTCGGCGCGCGGGCCGAGAAGCTGAGGCGACGCCCAGACGAGGTTGACGGCGGTGCGCGGCCCCTGTGTGCCGCGTTGCGCGTTTCGGTCTCGGTCCCCGCACCGGGGGTCACCGCCGGTTGCGGTCGCTCGCAGATGCTGCGCGGCGAGGCGGACGGCTTGGCACGCGCACAGCTGATCGTGCTGACCCGTCTGGTGCGCGCCGCCGCCGCGATCGCGATCGTCGACACCGTCGCCGCGGCCTCGGCCGCGCAGAACGGTCGCTCGGCGCGTGGTGGTCGGGAAGGCTGATCCCTGGCCGCGTCCGCCGTCAGTGGCGCGGCACGTCTGCGGCCGGAGTCCGTCCGCTGGTCATCGTCGCCTCGCTGGTGTCGCCGTCGCCGTCGGCTGCGCGCTCGGGCCGCTGGTCGCCGCGTCGGAGGCGCTTGGCGAGCCTGTGTGCTCATCGATGTAGGCCGTTGCGTGCTGGGCGTCCACGCCGAGGACGTACTGCAGCTCCGACGCCAGGACTCGGCGCGAGCGCTCATAGAGCTCGCCCTCGCTCGCCGATAGCTCCGCGGCGACAGCCTGCCCGGCCAGATCGCGCAGCACGGCCGCTAGCTCGAGTACGTCGCCGCTCTTCAACCTTGCGCGGTGGAGCTTCTGGCGCTGCGACCAGTTCGCGTCGACGAGCTCTGGCGTGCTGCGCAGGATGTCGATGATCCGTTGCATCTTGCGGGGATCGACGATCGGTCGAAGACCGATCAACGTCGCAGCGTCGACTGGCACGATGATCCGCAGCGACGGGCTGGCCAGCTCGATCTCGAGGTACTCGCCGACCGTGCCGTGGATCCGCCGGCGCCCACGACTGACGACCTCTCCTGCGCCGTGGTGGGGGTGCACCACGCGGTCGCCTACATCGAACCGTCCAGCCGGACGGCCGTGCCGGTGCTGCGCGGCGACCTTTGTCATGGCCTTCCTAAGCTTATCGTCTTCTAAGACTCGACGAGTGAGTAGAATCGCGCCGCGACGGCCGTGTGACCGTCTAGGCTCCCCGACCAACATGGCCGCCCGCCGCCGATCATCCGCACCAGCACCCGACGAGCGTGGGGCGACACACGTCCGTTCTGATCCGGTCTACGTCGTGAAGGCTCAGCTGTTCCGCGTCCTCGGCCACCCGGTGCGCATCCGCATCCTGGAGCTGCTCAGCGAAGGGGAGCGAGCGGTCGGGCAGCTCCAGGCGGAGCTGGATCTGGACTCGAGCGGTACATCGCAGCACCTCGCGGCGTTGCGCCAGCAGGGCCTGCTCGAGAGTCGCCGCGCCGGGACGAGCGTCTACTACCGCATCAAGGACCCGCGCGTCTCCCAGCTGCTCGCCGTGGCGCGGCAGATCCTGACCGCGGCCCTGTCCGACTCGCAGGCCCTGCTGAGCACGCTCGGCGACGAACGCCCGTCGGCCGCGTCGCGCGGACGCTGAGCCCCGCGCCGCGCCCAATCCGTCCCAACGGTCTCGTCGCTGCGTTTCGCCAAACCTTAGAGACTTTGAAACTTGAGGACGACGGTAGGTCTTGTGCCATACTCCCGCGTCGCCGTGAGCCACCTCCACGACCACGACCGGGCGCGGGCGGGAGCCGATGTCCGCTCGCATCCCGTGTATCGGTTGAGGGCTGAGCTGTTTCGCGCGCTGGGGCATCCCGCGCGCGTGCGGCTGCTCGAGCTGTTGGGGGATGGCGAGCGGACGGTGGGCGAGCTCCAGGCCGCGCTCGAGCTCGATTCCAGCGGCGTCTCGCAGCATCTGCGGGCGCTGCGACGCCACGGCCTGCTGGAGAGTCGCAAGTCGGGCACGAGCGTCCATTGCCGGGTCAAGGATGCGCGCACGCTGCGGCTGCTGGCGATCGCGCGCGAGATCCTGAAGGCCAATCTGGAGGAGAGCCGCGCGCTGCTGGGGGAGCTCGGCGCGCAGACGAGTCGACGGCCGCGGCGCGGCACGCGTCGAACGGCATGAGCGCAGGGCAGTGGCGCCGTGAACGCCTGCTCATGGCGGCGGCGCGCGGAGCGTGTGGTCGATGACCGCGGGCGAGGTGCTCCTTGTCGTCGGGTGCCTTGGGGTGGCCGGCGGCGTCGGGCTGGCGCTCGTCGCGGGGCGCTGGCGGCTGGCGTTAGCGGCGCAGGCGTTGGGGATGGCGGTCATCGGCGCGGTCGGCGCGGCGGTGTTGTTCGGGGCCGGCGAGCTTGGCGTCGGGTTCCGCGGCGGCTTTGCCCCGGCGTTCGGTGTCGATCGACTCACGGGCTTCTTCCTGCTCGTGCTCGCGGTGATCGCGGTGCCGTCGGCGTGGTTCGCGCGCGACGCATTGCGCGATGCGCGCCACGTGCGGGTGCTCGTGGCCTTGACGGGCGGTTTCTGCCTGGCGCTGGTGGGGCTTGTCGTGGCGCGCGATGTCACGACGTTCCTGGGTTCTTGGGAGCTGATGACGCTGCTGCCGGCGAGCGCGATCCTGGTTTCGCGCCAGGACGTGCAGGCGCGGCGCGACGTGTTCGCGTATCTGGCGATCACGCACCTGGGCGGGATCGGGGTGTGGGTGAGCATGGTCGTGCTCGCCGAGCACGGTGCGCTGGCGGGCGCGCCGCTGAGCGACGGGCTGCGCGCGCTGGTGGCCGTCGCGGCCGTGGTGGGATTCGGCACCAAGGCGGGCGCGATGCCGCTGCACTCGTGGCTGCCGCGCGCGCACCCGCTCGCGCCCGCGCATGTCTCGGGGCTGATGTCGGGCGTGATGATCAAGCTTGCGTTGTACGGCCTGATCCGCGTGCTGTTCACCTGGGCGGCGCCGGTCCCGCTGTGGGTGGGCTTGGTGTTGCTGGGCGTGGGGGCGCTGTCGGCGGTGGGCGGCGTGCTCTACGCGCTGTTTCAGCACGAGCTCAAGCGGCTGCTGGCGTTTCATTCGATCGAGAACGTCGGGATCATCGTCCTGGGCCTTGGCGCGTCGCTGGTCTTCGTGGCGCTCGGCGAGACGCGGTGGAGCGCGATCGCCTTCGCGGCGGCGCTGCTGCACATCCTCAACCACGCGGTGTTCAAGGCGCTGCTGTTCCTCGGCGCGGGGTCGTTCGCCACCGCGGTCGGGACCCTTGAGCTCGACCGCCTCGGTGGCCTGTTGCGGCGGATGCCGTGGACGGGCGGGGCGTTCGCGGTCGGTGCGATGGCGATCGCGGGGCTGCCGCCGCTCAACGGCTTTGCCTCGGAGTGGATGACGCTGCAGTCGCTGCTGCATGTCGCGGTCTACGGACCGCTTGGCGTCGCGGTGGCGGGCGCGGCGGCCACGGCCGCGCTTGCCGCGACCGCGGCGCTGGCGATCTTCTGCTTCGTCAAGGTCATCGGCCTGGTGCTGCTGGGGGCGCCGCGGCGCGCTGAGTGCGCGGAGGCCGCCGAGTCGAGGGTGGGCATGCGCTCGCCGCTTGTGTTCCTGGCGGGGCTGTGCGTGCTGCTGGGCGTCGCGCCGGGCCTGCTGGTGCCGACGCTGGCGCGCCTGGGGCCGGGCGACGCGGCCCTCGCCGAGCAGCCGGGCCTGGCGCTGCCTGGGACGGGAGGGCTTCCGACGCTGGCCCTGGCCCTGGCGCTGTTGATCGCGACCGGCGCGCTGTGGCGCCTTGGCGCCGGCCGCCGCGCTCGGCCCGTGCCCGCGTGGGCGTGCGGGCAGCGCGTCGAGCCGGCGTTGAACTGGACGTCGGCGGGGTTCACGAAGCCGCTGCGGCTCGTGCTGGAGGCGCTGCTGCGCCCGCAGCGCGAGCTGGCGGTGCACGCGGAGCGCGGCGTCGTGCAGGAGGTCGTCTACGAGGCGCAGGTGCCGCATCTTTTCGACACGCTCGTCTATGAGCCGGCCTCCGCGGCGGCGTTGCGCGGGGCGGCCGTGGTGCGGCGGCTGCAGTCGGGCAGCCTGCGGACCTACATCGTCTACCTGCTCGGCCTTGTGGGCGTGCTCGTGGCCCTGGTGCGGCTGGGGGTCCTGGCGTGAGCGGCGCGACGGCGGTCGCGGGCGTCGTGCAGGTGCTCGGCGGCGTGGGCCTGTCGCCGTTGATCCCGGGGATCGTGCAGCATCTCAAGGGACGTCTGCAAGGGCGGCCGGGACCCTCGCCGCTTCAGCCCTATCGCGAGCTGCGCCGGCTGTGGGGCAAGACCCGCGTGTCACCGGAGCCGCGCACGGTCGTCTACGAGCTGGCGCCCGCCGTGGTCGCCGCGTCGTTGGGGGTCACGCTGGTGTTGCTGCCGATCGCCGGGCGCTCACCGGGCTGGCCGGTCGGCAACGACGCGCTCGTGCTGGTCGGGCTGCTGGCGCTCGCGCGCTTCGCCGTCACCCTGTCGGCCTGGGACACCGGTGGGGGGTTCGGCCTGATGGGGGCCAGCCGCGACCTGACGTTCGCGGTGTCCGTCGAGGCGGTGCTGCTGTTGGTCGTCGTGCTCGTGGCGCTGCCGACCGGGAGCACCGACCTCGTCGCGCTGAGCGCCTCGGCGTCGCACTCGAGCGTCTGGGACGAGCCCGCGCACTGGGCCGCGGCCCTCGCGTTCGCCCTGGTTGCGCTGGCCGAGACGGGCCGCCAGCCGATCGACAACCCCGATACCCACCTGGAGCTGACCATGGTCCACGAGGGACCACTGCTGGAGTACGCCGGGCGCGACCTGGCCTATCTGCAGTGGGCGGCGGCGGCACGGCACTGGATCGTCCTCGTTCTCGCGGCCGAGCTGTTCGTGCCACACCCGGGACCGTTCGCTGCCCAGGCGGCGGTGCTCGCGGGGTCGCTGCTGGTGCTGTGCGCGGTGCTGGCGCTGGTCGAGACGACGCAGGTCAAGATGCGCATCCTGCGCGTGCCGCTCTTCTTGGCCGCGGGCGGAGCGGTGTGCTTCTTGGGGCTGGCGAGCTGGTTCGCGGGAGGGGGAGCGTGAGCGGTCCGCTGGTCTGGGCGCTGATCGTCAGCGCACTCCTGGTGGTGATGGTTCGGCGGCGTTCGGTCGCGATCGCGCTGGTCGCCGCGCAGTCGGTGTTCCTCGGCGCTGCCGCGATCACCGACGCGGCCGGCGAGTCGAGCGCGCTGCTCGTCGGCGGGGTCGTGCTGCTGGCCAAGGCGGTGGCCCTTCCCGTGCTGTTGGCGGCCGTCGTCATGCGAACGCGCGAGGCCGGGCGCATTGCCTCCGAGCGCCATCCGCTGGCCCGCTTGACGATCGCTCTGGCGCTCGCGCTCGCGCTGGTCGCGCTGGTGCCACGCTTCGGCCTGACCAGCGCGCGTTCCGAGCATGCCGCGATGGGCCTGGTGGCGCTGGGGATCGCCACGGCCGTGGTGCGCGGCCCGGCGATCTTCCAGGCGCTCGGCTTCCTGGTCGCCGAGAACGGCCTGTACCTGGCGGCGCTGTCGGCACCGGGCGGGCTGCCCGCCTTCATCGAGCTGGGCCTCGTCTTCGACCTCGTGGTCATCGTCTCGGTCGCCGGGGCGTTCAGCGCCAAGATCCACGAGGAGCTGGGCACCGGCGACACCTCGCTGCTGGGAGGGTTGCGTGACTGAGGCGCTCGTCGTCGCCGTCCCGGCTGTTCCGGTCGCCTGCGGCCTGCTGGTGCAGCTCGCCCGCACACCGGCGGGCGCCGATCGAGTCAACCACGCCGGGGCGCTTGCCACCGCGATCGTCGCGCTGGCGCTCGCCGTGGTGGCGCTGGCCGACAGCGCGACGCCGACGCACGGCTCCTGGTATGTCGTCGACGCCGCGACCGGGGCGTTCCTGGCGGTCATTGCCATCGTGGGCCTGTTGAGCGCGCTCGTCTCGCCGATCTACCTGGCCGGCGGCGGGCGCAGCTTCTTTCGCGCCGCACGAGCGCGCGCCTGGTACTACCTGGGCTTCTACCTCTTCTGGGCCGCGCTGCTCGCGCTGCCGCTGGTCGACAACCTCGGCGTGGCCTGGCTGCTGGTCGAGGCCACGACGGGCGCCTCGGCGCTGCTGGTCGCCTACAGCGGGCGCCGCACGGCGCTGGAGGCGGGCTGGAAGTACCTCGTGCTCACCACCTTCGGCCTGGCGATCGCGCTGGTCGGGATCCTCGTGCTCTACGTCGGGCTCGCGCCCCACGGCGGCGTGCTCTCGACGCTGGACTGGCAGCAGATCGCCCGCCAGGCCAGGTCGCTGCCCGACGATCGCGCGCTGCTGGCGTTCCTGCTGATCCTCGCCGGGCTGGCGACCAAGATCGGCTGGGCACCGGTGCACAACTGGCTGCCCGACGCGCACAGCGAGGCGCCGCCGCCGGTGAGCGCGCTGCTCTCCGCCGCGCTGCTGCCGACCGTGATCCTGGTCGCGTGGCGGGTGCTCGAGACGCTTGGCCCCGCGCTGCGAGGCGGCGTGGCGAGCGCGACCTTCCTGGCGTTCGGCCTGGCCTCGCTGGCAATCGCCGTCCCGTTCCTATGGCGGGCGCTGGCGTGGAAGCGGCTGCTGGCCTACTCGAGCCTTGAGCACATGGGCGTCATCGCCTTGGGGATCGGCTTCGCTACCCCGCTGGCCACGGCAGGCGTCGTGCTGCACGTGGCCGGGCACGCACTGGCCAAGGCGCTGGGCTTCTACGCGGCCATCCCGCTGCTGCACAACCAGCCCGACGCCGCAGAGCACCCCGCCCGCGGGCTTGCCAGCGCCAACCCGGGAACCGCCGCGGCGGTCGGGGTGAGCCTCGGATCGCTGAGCGGCCTGCCGCCCTCACCGCTGTTCCTCAGCGAGCTGCTCGTGCTGCTGGGCGGCATCGACGCCGGCGAGGTCGTCGTCACCACAATCGCCGCGACGCTGCTGGCGCTGGGCTTCCTCGGCCTCGCCCACGCGCTCATCGAGGGCGTGGTCGGCGGCGAGCGCCAGCGACGCTGGCGACGGGGACGCCGCGTCCGCGCCGTCGAGCGGCTTACCGCCCTGCTCGGCGCGGGGCTTATCGCCCTGACCGCGTCCGCCTACCTGCTGCCGGGCTCGACCACGGTGCGGATGCTCATGGCGGGCGTGACGTGACGCCTCTGCGCACTGACCCCCGCGCACAGCGAGAGCACGTCGCCGCCAGCGACTGGCGGGCCACCTGCCTGCACGCCCACCACAACGGCGAGCGCTTCGGTGGGCTGTTCGCCGCACCACGCGATCCGCGGCACATCGAGATCCGGGCGCTGTTCAGCTCGCCGGCGGGCGAGCGCATCGTCGCCTGCCAACCATCCGGACGGACACTCGACACCCTGGTCGACGAGATCCCGGCCGCGGCGTGGCACGAACGCGAGGCCCACGACCTTTACGGCCTGCGGTTCAGCGGGCACGAGCCACTGCGTCCGCTCCTCAACCACGACGCGCCGCTTGAGGCCTGGACCGTCCCAACCGTCGGCCATGACGTCCACCAGGTCGCCGTCGGCCCCATCCACGCCGGGGTGATCGAGTCCGGGCACTTCCGCTTCCACGTCGTCGGCGAACGGATCCTGCACCTCGACGTGCGGCTGTTCTACAAGCGCCGCGGCCTCGAGCAGGCCGCCGTCGGACGCCCGCTCGCCGAGGGCGTCGCCCACGCCAGGCGCGCGTGCGCCGCCTGCGCGGTGACCAACAGCGTGGCCTACGCCCACGCCTGCGAGACCGCGCTCGGCCTCGCGCCCGACCGCGAGCTGCGGCGCGCCAGGACGCTGCTGCTCGAGCTCGAGCGCGCCTACAACCACCTGCACGACCTCTCCGCGATCTGCGCCGGCGTCGGCTTCGCGCCCGGCACCATGGCCTACGCGGCGCTGAAGGAACGCGTCCAGCGCATCAACGCCCAGCTCACCGGCCACCGCTTCCTGTTCGACACCGTCACGCTCGGCGCCAGCGAGGTCGTCGTCGACGGTCCGACCGCGCGGATGGCGCGCGACGAGCTGCGCGCCGTCGGCGACGAGCACGCCACCACCTGGCGCCAACTGCAGTTCGTCGTCGGGCTGCAGGAGCGCCTGGACGGCGTCGGGGTGCTTGGCCGCGACGACGCCGAGCACCTCGGCGCCGTCGGGCCCGCCGCAAGAGCCGCCGGCGTGCGCCACGACGCGCGGTCAGAGAGCCCACGGCTGTGGTACCACGACTTCGATCCCGTCGCCCCGCCGCTACTGGCCGGCGACGTCGCCAGCCGCATGGCGGTCCGCGCTTGGGAGCTCGAGCAGGCGCTCGAACTCCTCCAGGAGCTGCTCGAACGTCCCGTGCAGCCCGGCCACGCCCAACACGCCACGGAGCCCGCGAGCCTTGGCGTAGGGCGCGTCGAGAGCCCGCGGGGCGAGACCGTCTGCCTCGTCGAACGCGACGGCGACAACGTCCGCGCGCTGCACCTGCGCACCGGCTCCTACGCCAACTGGCACGTCCTCGCCCACGCCGCCGCGGGCAACCTGCTGCCCGACTTCCCGCTCATCAACAAGAGCTTCGAGCTCTGCTACGCCTGCGCGGACCGCTGAACGATGTACGTCCTGCTCCACCGCCTCCGACAGCTGCGCCGCGCCACCACGACGCGCGCGCCGCACCGACGCGGCTCGCTGACGCTGCGCCACGTCGATGCCGGCTCGTGCAACGGCTGCGAGCACGAGCTCACCGCCGCCGCCAACCCCTTCTACGACCTCCAGCAATACGGGCTCTCCGTCGTCGCCTCACCCCGCCACGCCGACGTGCTCCTCGTCACCGGAGCCATCACCACCCGCATGGCCCCCGCGCTGCGCATCGCCTATGACGCGATGCCAGAACCCCGGCTCGTCGCCGCCCTCGGCGACTGCGCTCTGGGCTGCAACGTCCTCGGCCACCCGGCCGAGCTCGTGGGACCGCTCGACGCCGTGCTACCCGTCGACCTGCGGATCCCCGGATGCCCCCCGAGCCCGGCCACCATCGCCGAGGCGCTCATCGCCGCGCTCGACGCAACGAGCCGAGCAACCAGAGCGACCTGATCCGAGCGCTCTGGTCGACGAGATCATGGGCGGTCGGGTTGTGGGGTGCCGGTCGGCTGACTACGATGCTTATAAGTCCTTGAGACTTGAAGGCTGGTGCGGTCTGTCCGAGTCCGCGTTCATCGATTCCCACGCCAGGACGGCCGAGGCGACCGGCAGGCGCCGCGTGCTGCGCGCCGTGTATGAGCGCGCCGAGTTCAACGCCCTGCTTGACCGTCTCCCGCGCTCGGCTCGCCGCTGCGAAGAGCCCGCGCCATCGGGCCATCTTGGCCTGGTTGTGCAGATCGTCAGCGCCGACGACTGTGCGCTGGCCACGGTGCGCGAGCACGTCCCCGCCGGCTGCGACGTGCCGCGCGCGCTCGCGCGCTTGGAGGGAAAGGCACACGAGCAACTGCGATAGCCGCGGCCTACGCGACGAGCTCGAGCGTTGACCATCGATCCTTCGGCTCTTATAAGCTCCTAAGATGACCACAGAAGTTGACGGCCAGACAAGGAACGCGCATGGCCGATGACACAGCGCGACCTCGCCGGCCGCTCACGCCGCCTCAGCGAGGCGCGCTGGAGCAAGGGGTCAGGCGCCTGCAGGCCGTCACCGACCAGTGGCTGGCCGATCTCACTCGCGGCGAGGTGATTCCCCTGCACGCCGGGAGACGGGGCTTCGCCAGTGGCGTCGGGCCGTCGCCTGGGGGCGATCGGCGATCGGGCCCCGAGCCACCGAGCGCCGCCTGAGCACGACCTGGCCACGCACGCCGCTGAACGTGCCGAGGATCGGCCTGGACGCTGCCCGCATTGCCGACACCGCGGCGGCGATCGCGGACGCCGAGGGCCTTGGGGCCGTGACCATGGCGCGCGTGGCCGCGGAGCTTGGGGTGCGGTCCCCGTCGCTCTACAACCACGTCGACGGTCGCGACGACCTCCTGCGGCACGTTGCGCTGCGCGGGCTGCGCGAGCTGACCGCCGCGCTTCGTGGCGCGGCGATCGGCAGGTCGGGCGCCGACGCGCTGGTCGCATCGGCGCGCGCGTACCGCGCTTATGCGCGAGAGCATCCGGGGCGCTATGCGGCGACGGTCGCTGCGCCAGCCGGCGACGACGACGAGCACCGTGCCGCCGCGCAAGAGACGGTCGACGTGGTGCTTGCCGTTCTCCGGGACTGGAAGCTCGAAGGCGACGAGGCGATCCACGCCGCGCGCGGAATCCGCAGCGCCATCCACGGCTTCGTGGCCCTGGAGTCCGCCGGCGGCTTCGCGATCCCGGTCGACCTCGACGACTCGTTCGAGCGCCTCGTCAAGACGCTCGCCGACGGGCTCGAGCACCGTCGCGCCGCCGGCGAAGCTAGCTCCGCGACGCTCCGCCGAGAACGGGTCGGCGGGTGAGAAGACGGACGATGTTGGGGACGCGAGAGCACGCGAGTCCCTCGGCGCGGAACGACGCGCCCGGCTACGAGCGAACCAGGATGACGTCCGCGTGCAGGCGCACCTCGTCGGCGACGAGCAGTCGACCCGCCTGACGCAGCGCATCCCACTCGAGCCCGAAGGCCGAGCGTCGGATGCTCCCATCGGCGCGCACGCGAACCGTCTCGTCCTGGTCGGCGTCGACCGTCAGCGTGAGCCCGATGGGCCGTGTCACACCGCCGATCGTGAGCCCTCCGAGCAGGCGCCCGCCATCTTCCGTGATGGCGCCGAGCATCGAGATCGCCGGGTGCCGCTCGGCGTCGAAGAACTCCGAGCGCAGCCGCGCGTCGCGAAGCTCGTGCCCGGTGTCCACGGAGGCAACGTCGACGTGCCCTTCCACGCGCAGCGCGCCGTCATCGGCGTCGAGGCGAGCCGCGAAGGACTGGAAGTGGCCGCGCACCGTGGCAACACCGAAGTGACGAATGCGGAAGGCGATCGTCGAGCGCGAGAGGTCGATGTGCCACTGCCCGCGCTCGACGACGCTCGACTGTCTTGGTGCTCATGCACCATCGATCGGCCGGATGCGGGCACTAGAGATCCGCACCTTTCCGCATATCCGTGCGGAACCTTCCGGTGTCAGTAGGCCGCGAGCCGTTCCTCGGCCTCGACCAGGGCGTGCGCGAGGCTGGCGGTCTCCGCCAGCCACGGCCCACCGTCGGGCCGCGGGTCGATGCGCAGGTGCAGGCGCCCCTCATGCACGACCGTGACCCCCATCAGCTCGTTCGCGCACCAGAGCTCCGCCTCGTTGTTGTAGGCCTCCTCGGGGCCCGTGAGGATCATCCGGATCTCGCTCATCGCGCGACCTCCTCCCGGTGCGTCGCGAACCACGTCTCGAAGTCGATCGTCCCGATGCGGGCGCCGTCGCCCGGCGTCAGCTCGCCACCCGTCAGCTCGGTGCCGTAGTAGCGCGCGTGCGGGTCGCCGATGACCGTGCGCTCGTCACCGGTGGCGGCGAACAGCCGCCGCGCCCACGCGTCGATCCCGAGCGCCTCGGGCCCGCCGAGCTCGACGCGGCCGCCGACCGGCGCGCCGGTCGCGAGCTCGGCCACCGTGGCGGCCACGTCGTCGGCGGCGACGAGCGCCATCAGCCCGGTCGACAGCCGGACACTGTCGCCCTCGTCACCGGCGTCGACGATCTGGGGCAGGAACTCGAGGAACTGCGTGGCGCGCAGGATGGTGTAGGGGATGGGCCCGGCCTCGATCTCGGCCTCCTGTGCGACCTTGGCGCGCAGGTAGCCGCTGTCGGGCAGGCGGTCGGCGCCGACGATCGACACCGCGAGGTGGTGGCCGACGCGGGCGTCGCGCTCGGCCGCCAGCAGGTTGCGCGTCGAGGTGGTGAAGAACTCCCGCACCGCGTCGTCGTCCCAGACCGGCGCGTTGGAGACGTCGACGACGACGTCAGCGCCCGCCATTACGTCGGCGAGGCCCTCGCCCGTGATGGTGTCGACGCCCGTGGCGGGGGAGGCCGGCACCGGGTCGTGCCCCTGCGCGTCCAGCCGCCGGACGACGTTGGCGCCGATGCGCCCGCTCCCACCGATGACCACGATCTTCATGACGTTCCTTCCTGTTGTTGGACATGTCGAGGATCGCCCAGGAGCCCGCGGGTCGCGTCCGTCGAGGTGCCCAGTCGGGTCCCTAGGGCGTTGCGCGCGGGCGTGCGCAGCTCCCAGAGCGCGAGCGCGCTCAGCAGCGCGGCCACCGTCGCGCTCAGCGCCAGCGCGCTGATCTGCGAGCCGAGCGGGGCGAGCAGCACGAGGACAGCCGCGACCGCGAGGCGCTCGGCGTTGGCCGCGCCTGTCACGCGCAGGCGGAACAGGCTCTCGCCCACCAGGTAGAGCGCCGGCCCGCCGAGCACCATCGCCAGCCCGACGCCGTGCAGCGCGCGCCCCGGCTCGGCGATCAGCAGGTCGTCGCCGACGGCGACGGCGATGATGCCCGCCACGATCGGGGCGTGCAGGTAGGTGTAGGCGTCGCGTGCCAGCCGGCCCGGGTCCTCGCACGAGCTCATCACCCGGCGCGAGCGCTCGGCGACCCCGCCGAAGTACAGCCACCACAACCCGGCGGTCTCGAGGAACGCGATGCCGAGGCAGAGGACGACCGTGGAGGACAGGCCGGCGTCGGCGGCCGTCGCGCCGGTCATGACGATCGACTCGCCGAGCGCGATGATGATGAAGCCCTGGCAGCGGTCGGTGAAGTGGCCGCCCTCGATGTCGTAGTCGGTGGTCACGGCGTGGCCTCGGCGCGGCAGCCAGTAGCCGGCGACCGGGGCACAGAGGTCGAGCACCACGGCCGGGATCCACAGCAGCAGCCGCCGGTCGCCGGGCAGCGCCGCGCCCGCAAGCCACAGCACGCCGGACGCCGCGCTCCAGCCGACGAGGCGTTCGAAGACGTCGCGCAGCGGCTGGTCGCGGCCCAGAAGGCTCGCGGCCGCGACATTGCGACCGACCTGTAGGACGACATAGCTGACCGCGAACAGAACGCCGTCCGCGCCGAACGCGCCCGGCAGCGCTGCGGCCATGAGCAGGCTCGCGAGCATCACGCCGGTGAGCACCGCGCGCACCGCCGGCGACGCCGGGTCGAACCAGTTGGCCATCCACGTGGTGTAGATCCACGCCCACCACACGATCAGCAGCAGGAACGCCGCCCGCGCGACCTCGGCGACCGCCAGGTCGCCGAGGATCATGTGCGACAGCTGCGTGACGGCGAAGACGTAGACCAGGTCGAAGAACAGCTCGATCGTCGTGATCGGCTGCTCGACGCCGGCGCCCCGCGGGCGCAGGTGGCGTGCCGGTGGCCGACCCGGGATCACGGCCGCAGGCGGTGCAGGAACAGTGTCGAGCCATGCGCGCGGTGATGGGCGCGGACGCGACGCACGAGCGTGGTCGGCACCGCGATCGCGGCCACGACGGCCGCGGCGACCGCGGAGATGGCGATGACCGGCACCGCCACCACGACCGCGAGGATCAGCAAGGGCGGGCAGACCAGCAGCCCGAGGAAGATGACCAGGCCGACCTCCGCGATGCGCAGGCCGCCGCCGGTGTCTGCGATGAGCTCCTCAGCGACCTCGACCCGGCTCAGGTGGATGTGGTTGGCGGTGTTCATGACCGCAACGCTGCCGCAGCGCGCGCCGCATCTCGTCCGGGTGGGTCCCCAGTCGCATGCCCAGTCCGCCCGCCCGGGGTGATGGGTTGAGGGCCGCGCGCCGGCGTATCGGGAGTGGGCAGGCGGCGCCACCCCACGAGGTCGTCAGCGGTCGACTGCGGCCATGTTCGCCTGGTCGTGGCGCTCGCCGGTGGCCGGGGCGAGGTCGTTGAGCCGTCGGAGCTGGTCCGTGCTCAGCTCGGTGCCGTCGGCGGCGGTGTTCTCCTCGACGCGATAGACCCGCTTGGTGCCGGGGATCGGTGCGATGTCGTCGCCCTGTGCGAGCAGCCAGGCCAATGCGATCTGCGCCGGTGTGGCGTCGATCTCGGAGGCGACGGCCTGGACCTCGTCGACGATGCGGAGGTTCTGCTCGAAGTTGCCCGGGGTGAAGCGCGGGTTGGTCTTGCGCCAGTCGTCGTCGCTGAGCTCCTCGGGGGACCGGATCGTCCCGGTGAGGAAGCCGTGCCCGAGCGGCGAGTAGGGCACGAACCCGATGCCCAGCTCGCGCAGCAGCGGCAGCAGCTCGGCCTCGGGGTCGCGGGTCCAGAGGGAGTACTCCGTCTGCAGCGCGGCGATCGGGTGCACGGCGTGGGCACGGCGGATCGTTTCGGCGCTGGCCTCGGACAGGCCGACGCGCAGGACCTTGCCTTCGGTCACCAGCTCGGCGAGGGCGCCGACGGTGTCCTCGATGGGCGTGTTCGGGTCGACCCGGTGCTGGTAGTAGAGGTCGATGCGGTCGGTCCCCAGCCGCTTCAGCGAGCCCTCGACGGCGGTCCGGATGTTCGCCGGGCTGCTGTCGAGCACTCCGGGGCCTGCGCCAGCGTGGGAGACGAACCCGAACTTCGTCGCCAGCACCACGTCGTCGCGACGCCCTTCGAGCGCGCGGCCGACCAGCTCCTCGTTGACGTAGGGGCCGTAGATCTCGGCGGTGTCGATGTGGGTGACGCCCAGCTCGATTGCCCGCTGGATCGTGCGGATCGACTCGGCGTCGCTGCTGCTCGGGTCGAGGTAGTAACCGGACATCGCCATCGTGCCGAGTCCGATGCGCGAGACGTCGAGTCCGCCGAGTGAGATGTGCTTCATGAGAGTGCCTCCTGTTCGTGGGTGGCTCTCAGCAAACCGCGGATCTCGCGAAGGTGGGAGTCCCTGTCAAGGGAGGTATTGGCAGGGTCTCCCAGGCGTGGAAGCCCGGGGCTACGCTTGAGCCGTGGAGACCAAGCAGGAGATCCGCGAGTTCCTCACGTCCCGCCGCGCCCGGATCACGCCCGAGCAGGCGGGGCTGCGCTCCTACGGCAGCCGTCGCGTCCCCGGCCTGCGCCGCGAGGAGGTCGCCGTGTTGGCCGGCGTGAGCGTCCCGTACTACACCCGCCTGGAGCGCGGAGACGCGAACGGGGTCTCCGACAGCGTGCTCGACGCGCTGGCGCGGGCGCTCCAGCTCGACGACGCCGAGCGCGCCCACCTCTTCGACCTCGCCCGTGCCGCACAACCGACCCCGGCGCGCCCGCGCCGGCGCCAGGCCAAGCAGCGCGTCCGGCCCGAGATCCAGTGGACCCTCGACGCGATCACCGGTGCCGCCGCGTTCGTGGGCAACGAGCGCCTCGACCTGCTGGTGCCGCCGAGCCCGGCTCGCGCTCCGAGGAGGCCCTGCATCTCCTCGGCAGCTGGGCAGCCACGGTCGACCCCGCTGAACCGGCGCGCGCGACCAACCCGAGCTGAGGCGCCGGAGCGGGCGCCCGTTCGGCGTCCACTCCGGCGTCATTCCTCGCGGTTGCTGATCGTGCGCCAGCAGACAGCGGAGACAGTGGCTCAAGCGCGAGCGGGTCCGGCGTCGACGAGGTGTCCGCGATCGGGCTGAGGGGATCCAGCGCCAGTGCGTCGGTGAAACGGCGCATGCGAGGGCAGCCTCCTGTCGCGTCGGGTCAGGGTCAGGCGGCGACGTGGAGCGCGGCGGCCTCGAGGATCAGGTGCGCGGTCGCGTCGGGGTGAGCGACGGGGACCGCGTGCGACGCGCCCGGGATCTCGATCGTGCGGTGCGCGCCGGAACGCTCGGCCATGTAAGGAGTGCGCGACGAGCACCACCGGCTCATCGATCGCGCGGACCAGGTCACTGACCGCAGCAGCGTCAGCGGCGACTCCCCGCAAGGGATTGGCCGCTGCGACCACGCGCTGGCCCTCCACCACCAGCGAATCGATCACGCGATCCCAACTCGCCGACTCCGCGAACGCGCCGTGGACGAGAACGATCGTGGGCTGCATCACAAGGTCCTTTCGCTTGGCTGACCCGAGTCGCGCCCTCGGCACGATCGGCTATGCACCAGCCAAGACCGAACAGCGGCGCCAGTCGTGACAAGACGTTCGTTTCGCGCGGGGTGGCGGCCATCGCAGGCAACGCCAACCGACCCCGCGACGCTCGATGGGGCAACCGGCGGCGACGGGCCGCGACCCGTAGGCCCGCGGCCCGTTGAATCCGCAACAATCCAGTCAGGTGTGAGGCTGTGAGCAGCCAGGCCCGATCCAGACCAGGCCTCGAATCTCTGAGGCGATCGTCGATGCGGCTGTTGGTAACCGGGGGAACCGGGGTGCTCGGCCGCGCGCTGCGGCCCCTCGCGCAGGCCGCTGGCCATGAGCTCGCGATGCCCAGGCACGAGGAGCTCGACCTCCTCGACCCATCCGCGGTCGCCGACGCCGTGCGCGACGTCGATGGCGTTCTGCACCTGGCGACCCGGATCCGCTCGCTCGAGCAGCTCTCGGATCTGGACGCGTGGCGCGAGAACGATCGGCTTCGCGCGGACGCTTCGAGAATCCTCGTCGACGCGGCGATCGCGGCCGGGGCGACGGTCTACGTCCAGCCCACGGTGACGTTTGTCTACCCGCCTGACGGCGCAGTGTCCGAGGACACACCAGTCGGCAAGGTCTTGCCGATCCTGCGCTCCGCGCTCGTCGCCGAGCAGCAGGCCGAGCGCTTCGCCCGCGCCGGCGGACGCGGTGTCGTCCTGCGACTGGGGCTGCTCGACGGCCCGGGCACCTGGTACGACCAGCCGATGGGCGACTTCGGCGCGACGCTGCACGTCTCCGACGCCGGGCGCGCGCTCCTCTCGGCGCTGTCGCTGCCCAGCGGCATCTACAACGTGTGCCGTGACGGAGAGCGTGTGTCAGCCGAGCGCTTCACCCGGGCGGTCGGATGGCATCCGCAGCGCTGAGAGCTCTGCGCACCGCCCGGCGCCCCCTCCTGCTTCCGAGCGCCAGGGCGGTCGCTGACGGCGGGCGTCAGGCCCTCGCCGGCTCCAGCGTCTGGGTCGGCGCGCCGACGTGGCGGTTCGCCCAGTCGAGCGCGTAGTCGGCGACCGCTTCCCAGCCGGGTGCGCCGGCCGTGAAGTGGGGGCGTCCCGCGAACTCCTTGTAGTCCACCACGGCCCTCGACTTGCCGAGGCGCTTGGCGGCCTCCCTGCTCACCGACGCCGGGATCGTGTGGTCCTGATCGTTGCCGATCACGAGCAGCGGCGGGCGGTCGTCCTTGTGGAAGTCGACCTTGGTGACGGCGTGCGGATTCAGGTTGGCGAACGCCGCCTGGAAGACCACCCGGCCGGGGGCGGGAACGTAGTAGCGCTCGTAGGCCGCCTCGGCGTCCGCGTCGTTCATGGTGTTGGTGAAGGAGTAGCGGAACTGCTTGGGCGTCAGCGGGATGGTCTTCTTTCGGTTCGCCGGGTTGCGGAGCCCCGGGAAGACAGAGCGAAGCAAGGCCGGCGGCAGGCGCAGCACGCCCTTCACCGGCGCCGGCGACAGGCCGACCCCGGCCGCACCAAGGCCGCGGTCGAGCAGGAGTTCGGTCAGCAGGCCGCCGGTGGAGTGCCCCATGATCACCGGCGGGGTGCCGAGCCCACGGACGATCCGGTCGTAGTGGTCGACGACCTCGGCGAGGCCGAGCCCGTTCATGACGGACGGGTCGCGGCGGAGGGCCTCGACCTCGCCCTCCATGCGCGGCCAGGCCGGCGTGAGCACCTCGTGTCCGCGCTCCTCGAAGCGCGCCTTCCAGCGCTCCCAGCTGCGCGCTGTGAGCCAGAGACCGTGGATGAGAACGATGGGCGGAGTGATACGCATCTTGGGGCTCCTTCGGAGGTGGTGAGGGGCCGCGCCGCGCCTGGGTTGGCGTGGCGCGATGGGGAGGGGCGTACGAGCCAAGACCGAACAGCGGCGCCAGTCGTGACAAGACTTCGTTTCGCGCGCACGCGAACGAGCAGCAGTCCGAACCCAAGGCTCTTGTGGAGGGGTTCGGGGCGGTGGTAGCCCGGGCTCGCCCAGCCAGTATCCGGAGGTCGAGACTAGGGCGCGGCCTGGGGTGCCTCCCTGACGCGCGCAGCGCGCCGCAGGAGCAGGCTGCGCGCACGATGCTGACCCCGAAGGTCACCCCCATCCGCCACATCGGCCCCTCGCCGTACGCACCACTCGTCGCCGGCTCGACGGCGCGCAAGTAACGCGCGGTCCTTCAAGCGCTTCACACCGTGCTCCGAGAGGGCGGCGTAGGTTCTTCACATGACCTCCTCTCAGACGACCGACCTCGAGAGTCGGTGCGACCTGCTGCGGTCGCTGCACCGCCCCGGCGCCCCCCTCCTGCTACCGAACGCCTGGGACGTGGCGACGGCGAGAGCGGTGGTCGCTGCTGGGTTTCCCGTGGTCGCGACCACCAGCGCAGGCGTGGCCGCGACGTTGGGGTATGAGGACCACGAGGGTGCGCCGGGCGACGAGATGCTCGCCGCGGCGGCGCGGATCGCCAGGGGCGTCGAGGTGCCCGTGACGGTCGACGCCGAGGCCGGCTACGGGATGGAGCCCGCCGAGCTGGTCGCTGCGCTGCAGAGCGCCGGGGCCACCGGCTGCAATCTCGAGGACACCGACCACACCGCCGGCAGCCTCCGCGATCCCGACCGGCACGCCGAGTGGCTCGGGGCGGTTCGCCAGGCCGCGTCGGCGGACGGCTACCGGCTCGTGATCAACGCCCGGGTGGACGTCTTCCTCGGTCCCTTCCTCGCCGGTGCCGGCGCCGGGACCCAGGAGGAGCTCGTTCCCGAAGCGCTGCGGCGCGCGAATGCCTACCTCGAGGCCGGCGTCGACTGCGTGTACCCGATCACCCTGTGGGAGACGGATGCGCTGCGCCGCTTCATGTCGGAGGTGCGCGGCCCGGTGAACGTCGTACGCCTGCCGCAGGCGCCGTCGCTCGCAGAGCTGGCCGGGATGGGCGTGGCCCGGGTGAGCTGGGGACATCTGCTGTACCGCGGGGCGATGGCTCGCTTCGGCGACCAGCTCGCCTCGCTTCAGGAGTGACTGGGTCGGTGATCACCTGGCGATCTCGACGATGCCGTTGACCGGCGAACCCACCGCGATCCGGCCGAGCGCGCCGGCGACGTCGTCGGACTGCGTCGCCCGCACGATCGAGTACGGGATCGAGGACTCCTCGATCAGCTCCTCCTGTGCGAGCTTCGCGCGGAAGTAGGCGCTCTCGGTCAGGCGCTCGGTGCCCACCACCGACAGCGCGACGTGATGTCCCACCCCCGCGGCCGCCTCCGCCGCCAGCAGGTTGCGGGTCGACGTGTCGAAGAACTCGAGCACGGCGGCGTCCTCGAACGAGGGAGCGTTCGACACGTCGACGACCACGGAGGCGCCCGCCAGGGCATCGGCGAGTCCCTCGCCGGTGAGCGTGTTGACGCCTGTGTCGGGTGACGCCGCGACCGTCTGGTGGCCGCGCTCGTCGAGTTTGGCCACGAGCTTCGATCCGATGAGCCCACTGCCGCCGATGACCACGATCTTCATGTAGCGAAGACCGGACAGGGGGCACGACTCGTGACACGGTGTTCGGGAATGAAGCGCTAGCGAGTTGTGACAGCGCCGGCGTCGGGAATGCCGGCAAGCGCGCTGCGCAGCTCCTTGCGGGAGCTGATCTCGAGCTTGGTGAACACCTTGCGCAGGTGGTACTCGACGGTGCGCGGGCTGATGAACAGCTTGGCGCCGATCTCCGGGTTCGTCTGCCTGTCGCTTGCCATCCGGGCGATCTGGGCCTCCTGGGGCGTGAGGACGTCGCGGGTCTCCACCGTCCGCCTGGGCGCGGTCTCGCCGGTGGCCAGCAGCTCGCGGCGGGCGCGCTCGGCGAACCCCTCGGCGCCGATCAGGTCGAAACGGTCGTAGGCGGCTCGAAGCTGCTCGCGCGCGTCGACGCGCCGGTTCTCGCGACGCAGCCATTCGCCGTAGAGGAGCTGGGCGCGGGCGAGGTGGACCACGCCTCGGCTGCGCGCGAGCCGCTCGACCGCCTCGCTGTAGAGGGGCTCCGCATCGCGTCCGTCGCTCAGCAGCGCGCGTGAGCCGGCCTCGATGCCGAGCGCCCAATCGGTGCCGCTCGCTTGCGTGCGCCCGCTGAGGCGATCGAGCGCGGCGGAGGCCGCGTCCGTCGCGCCGCTGCGGGCGCCCGCCTCGATGCGCTCGACGAGGGTCCACGCGAAGAGCCCGGCATCGTCCTGTTCGCCGCCTCGCTGGGCGGCCGCGAGCGCCTCGGCGTAGCGGCCGAGGCCGTTGTACAGAAGCGCGGTGGCCCACTCGAGGACGTTCAGCCCCATGCCCTCGCCCCTCGCCGTCGCCTCGAGCCTCCCAGCCTCGAACAGCTCGAGGGCCTCGTCCTCGTTGCCGCGCCACCCGGCCAGCATCAGCGACGCGAACTTCAGCGGCGCCATGCCGGTCGCCTCGACGATCGCGTCGGCCTCCTCGATCAGCGACGAGGCGGCAGCGAACGCTCCCGCATGAACGTGGAGGGAGGCGCGATAGGTGGCGGCGATCGGAAGCACGCGGAGCGCGCCCGTCTCCCGCGCGACGCGCAGCCCACGCGTCGCGAGCACGTGCCAGAGCTCGTCGTCCCAGAGATCCTGGGCCAGGCGACAGGCCAGCCAGAGCCAACGCACGTCGCTTGCCGTCAATCCCTCCACGTGGCGGAACGTGTCGAGGGCCCTCCGGAGCGGCGGCACACCGGCCGCGTAGCCCTCGGTGAATCTCGTCGCCAGGCCGTCGAGGAGCAGGTCCATCGCGCGTGGCGGATGCGGGGCCGCCGGCGCAGCCTGAGCGGCGTCCGCCGCCACGCGGACGCCCGGTTCGCCGCCGAGGCGACCGGCGTACATCGCCGCCGCCATCGCCTCGAGATGGGTCTCGCGAGCCATCGCGGCGTCGAGCGGCTCGAGGTGCCGGGCGGCAGCGAGCAACAACGCCGGAGCGTCCCTGCCACGCGTGCGGGCGAACGCGATCTCCGCGCGCAACCGCTCCAACCGCGCGCGCTGAAGCTCGTCGAGCGGGGCGAGCTCGGCGATCGCCAGCAGCTCGAGCGCCGCGTCCGCTGCCGCAGCATCGAACTTCGCCTGCGCGGCGGCCACCGCCCGCTTTCCCCTCCCCGCCGGATCGGGGGTCAGCTCGGCCGCGCGGGCCAGGAAGGCCGCAGCCGCCGCCGCGCCCCCACGGGCCTGCGCCCGGTCGGCCGAGCGCTCCAGCTCATCGGCCACCGCCTCGTCGGGCCCGGACGCCGCTTGCGCCCGATGCCAGGCGCGACGATCGGGATCGGTATCCGGATCGGTCGCCTCGGCCAGCGCTCGATGCACTTCCTGGCGGTCGCGAAAGTCAGCGGCCCGGTAGGCAGCCGAGCGGACGAGTGGATGCCGGAACCGCACCCGGATGCCGAGCTCGATCAGCGCGGCCTCCTCGGCCGGCCTCCCCGCGTCGCCTCTGATCCCGAGCCTCTCGGCCGCCCGCCACAACAAGCTCACGTCGCCGACCGGCTCGGCCGCCGCCAACAGCAGCAGGCGCTGGGTCTCGCGCGGAAGCGCCCGGACCCGTTGCACGAAGGTCTCCTCGACGCGGGTGGCCACGGGCCGCGCGTCGGGAAGCCCGAACCCGCCCGCGAGCTCGGCCGTCGTCAACCCACGCGGCAGCTCCAGCAACGCCAGTGGGTTGCCGCGCGTCTCGGCGACGATCTGATCGAGGACGCGCTCGTCCAGCCGCCCCGGCATGGCCGACGCCAGCAACGAGCGTGCGTCGCCGTCGGCGAGGCCGCCGACGACGAGCTCCGGCAGGCCGCTGAGATCGTTGGCGTCGCTGGGCTCGCGGACGGCGAACACCATGGCGATGCTCTCTGCCAGCAGGCGCCGCGCCACGAACGCCAGCGCCTGCGCGGAGGCCCGATCGAGCCATTGCGCATCGTCGACCAGGCACACGAGCGGTTCCGCCTCGGCCGCCTCGGCCAGGAGGCTCAGGACCGCCAGGGCGACCAGGAAGCGATCCGGCGCGCCGCCGTCCTGCAGCCCGAACGCGACACGCAGGGCATCCCGCTGCGGACCGGGCAACCCGCCCAGCCCGTCGAGCATCGGCGCGCACAGCTGATGCAGCCCGGCCACGGCGAGCTCCATCTCGGACTCGACACCCGCGACCCGGACGATCCGACACCCCGACGCCCGCTCGGCGACGTACCCCAGCAGCGCCGTCTTGCCGACCCCCGCCTCGCCGCGCACCACCAGCACCGAGCTCTGCCCCGACCGGACGCGCTGCAGCTGGCGGTCCAGCGCCTCGCACTCGCTACGGCGGCCTCGTAGCACGAGCGTGGAGCCTATCCGCCGCGGCGCTCGGTGCCGACTGGGCACCCAGCCGGCCCCGACTAGGCACTTGCCCGGACGCGATCCCGCCCGCCCCGATCGAGACTCGCACCATGCACACCGCCGAACCCATCACCCCCACCGCATCCGGGCCCTCGACCCTCGGCGACCAGCTCGCCGACGTCCTCCCGGTCGTCGACACCGTCTTCGTCGCCGGGCCGCCCGTCCTCGTGGCGTGGGCAGGACTCGTGCTGCTCGCGCTGATGCTCGCCGGGCCGTTCGCGCTGCTCGTGACCATGGTCGTCGTGGTCGTCGCGGCGGCGGCCCTCGTGGCGCTCGCGGGCGCGATCCTGGCGACGCCGTATCTGCTCATCCGCCACCTCCGTGTGCGCCTGGCGCATCGACGCCGCGCCTCGGAAGGCTGGGCACCGATCGCCCCGGTCGCGGCAGCGAGGACATCGCGATGAGCCCGAATCACACGCTCGTCGCGGACGATCCAGAGGCGGTCGAGGAGTTCGTCGCCCGCGTCCTTCGTAGAGCACACCAGACCGCGGAGGCCCAAGACGCACCGAGCGAGGCGCGCGCGATCCTCGGTGTGGCGCATCTGTTCGCCGACGAGTTGACCGCCAGCGACCCGGGATTCGACCGCCTTGCCTTCGTCGAGGCGGCCATGGAGCGTCCGTCATGACACCGCACGCGGCATCGTTCGAGGCCGTGCGGCCGCGATTGTTCGGGATCGCCTATCGGACGCTCGAGAGTGCAACGGAGGCGGATGACGTGGTGCAGGACGCGTGGATCCGTTGGCAGGGCACCGACCGCAACAGGGTGCGCGACGCCGACGCGTTTCTCGCGACGACCACGAAGCGCCTCGCGCTCAACGTCGCGCAATCCGCTCGTGCACGGCGCGAGACGTCCATCGACCCGTCGCATGCCGAACCGGTCGACGTCCAAGCCGATCCCACGCTCGGCGCGGAGCGACGCGAGGCGCTCGAGCTCGCGATGCGCATGCTCATGGAGAGGCTCTCTCCCAGCGAACGAGCCGCCTACGTGCTGCGCGAAGCGTTCGACTACCCGTACCGGCAGATCGCCGACGTGCTCGCGACGAGCGAGGCGAACGCCCGGCAGCTCGTCACCCGTGCCCGCCTGCGTCTCGCCAGCGGACATCGCCGGCAGGTCAGCGCCGCCGAGCAGCGGCGATTCACCGACGCCTTCGCCGACGCCGCTCAGACCGGAGATCTCACGACGCTCGAGCAGCTCCTCGCCGCTCATGTCGTCATGACCTCCGCGGCCGCCATCGCGGCATAGCTCTGGGGGTGCCGGTTGCACCTAATCTTCGGAGGCGCTCGCAGGCCGACCGGAGAGGCGTGATCGATGAAGGTGGCAATGTTCCAGCAGGCGCCGTACCGGTTCCTGCCCGAGGACTTCGAGCAGCACTACGCGTCGTGCGTGACGCCGCCGTATCGCGAGCTGGCCGACGCCGCGGGCATCACGGCGACGATCCACGGCATGCTCGACGAGCTGATCCTGGGGGCGCGGTCGGGGTTCGACGGGGTCGTCGTCACCGAGCATGCCCAGGCGGCCTACGACATCACGCCGAATCCGTCGCTGCCGGGCGCCGTGCTGGCCAACACGCTGCGCACGGAGGACCTCGACGCCGCGCTCATCATGCTGGGACGCTCGCTGGGCAAGACGCGCGAGCCGCTGAAGATCGCCGAGGAGTACGCGATGCTCGACGTGATGTCGGGCGGGCGGCTGATCGCCGGCTTCCCGGTCGGGCTGTCCTACGACGCGAACATCAACCAGGGCATCCCCGGGGTCGACACCCGCGGGCGCTTCCGCGAGGGCTACGAGCTGCTGCGCCGGGCGTGGGCCGCGGACGAGCCGTTCGCGTTCAACGGGCGCTACGCGCAGTACGCGAACGTGAACATGTGGCCGCGACCGGTGCAGGAGCCACATCCGCCGCTCTGGTTCCCCGGCAGCGGCAACCCGGGGACGATGGCCTCCGTGCTTGCGGAGGACGCCGCGTTCGTCCTCCTGACGTGGCTCGGCGTGAAGGTCGGCGGCCAGGGCATCTTCGACCGCTTCTGGGAGATGTGCGAGGAGCACGGCAAGGAGGTCAACCCGTACCGGATCGCCGTCGTGCAGGTCTGCGCGGTCGCGGAGACCGACGAGCGCGCGGAGCGTGAGTACGGCCCATGGCTCGAGCGAGCCTTCCGGCACGGCCTCGGGTCCATCCCCCACCACTTCTTCCTGCAGCCCGGCTACGTCCCGTTCCGGGGCCTGCAGCAGATGCTTCGCAGCACCGCCGATCCGGGCATCGCCGCACGCCTGCACGAGGTGACGTTCGCGGAGCTCGCCGAGGCGGGCTGCGTGATCGTCGGCAGCCCGGCGACGGTCCGCGAGCGCCTGGAGGCCGTCTGCCGCGAGATGAAGGTCGGCAACCTGCTCGCGATGCTGCACATGGGCGAGATGCCGCACGAGCTCGCGACGAAGTCGATCCGCATGTTCGCCGAGGAGGTGCTCCCTCACGTCAAGGGCATGTGGGAGGGCTACGAGCACCGCTGGTGGCCGACGGGCATCCCGCAGACCGCGGCGGCGGTGGCGTGATGGCGACGGTCACCGACGTCCGCGAGGAGATCGTCCCCGTCGGCGACGGCCGGGTTGCCATGCGGGTGCAGGTTCGCGGCAGCGGACCGGCGCTGGTGTTCCTGCACCCCGCCGGCGGCTTTGCGTGGGATCCCTTCCTGGAGCAGCTGTCGCAGCAGCGCACGGTCTACGCACCGCTCGTGCCGGGCACGTCGCCCGCCGACCCGGACGCGATCGACGAGGTGCGCGATCTCTGGGAGCTCGTGCTGCTCGAGCAGGAGACGCTGTCCGCGCTCGGGCTCGAAGGCGCCGACATCGTCGGCAGCTCGTTCGGGGGCATGCTCGCGTGCGAGCTGCAGGCCACCTTCCCGGGCATGTTCGGCAAGCTCGTGCTCCTGGACCCGATCGGCCTCTGGCGCGACGACGCGCCGGTCGCCAACTGGCTGATGACGGCGCCGCAGGACCTTCCCGCGCTGCTGTTCGCCGACCCGGGCTCCGAGGCGGCGCAGGCGATGCTCGCGCTGCCCGAGGACCACACCGCGATGGCCGACGCGATCGCGACGCTCACCTGGGCGATGGGCTGCACCGCGAAGTTCGTCTGGCCGGTGCCCGACCGCGGCCTCGAGCGACGCCTGCACCGCATCGCCGCGCCCACGCTCGTCATCTGGGGCAAGGACGACGCGCTCGTCTCCTCCGTCTACGCGCAGGAGTTCGGCAACCGGATCAAGGGCGCGCGGGTCGAGGTGCTCGAAGGCTGCGGCCACGTGCCGCAGGTCGAGCGGCGCGACGAGACGCTGGCGCTCGTCCGCGAGTTCCTCGGGCGTTGAGCCCTAAGGTGGTCGGGCGGGGTGCCGCCGTTCCGGTAGCAGCCCTTCTGGGCGCAGGAGCATGATGCTCACCAGCAGGAAGCCGTAGATGCCGGACGAGATCGCCGACAGATCGAAGTCCAACCCCAGGTGAGCGGGGATGCCGTTGAGGACGCTCGGCAGCACGTAGTGGTTGATCGCCGTCAGGGCGATTGCCCCGACGACTACGCCCCAGATCGAGCCCACGCCGCCGAGCACGACCATGGCCAGGATGAAGATCGAGAACGAGAACGTGAACTGATCGGGATTGACGGTCCGCAGATAGGAGGCGAGGAAGGCGCCCGACACGCCGCCAAGCGCGGCCCCCACGGCGTAGGCGTGCAGTTTCGTGCGCGCGATGGGGACGCCCGCGCTCGCCGCCGCTTCCTCGTCGTCACGTAGCGCGATCCACGCCCTGCCCATCCGTGAGTCGCGCAGCCGGACGTTGACGAGCAGCATCAATGCGACGAGCGTCAGGGCGAACCAGTACCAGGGACGCAGGTGAAGCGCATTGAAGGGCCTCATGAACGGCAGGTCGATGCTGTCGATCGGGGTGATGCCGTTGGGTCCCGCGGTGAGCGAACCGCCGAAGAGCTCGATGTCCTGGCCGTTGGCCGCGACCTGCCCGATGGTCTCGCCGAACGCGAGGGTGACGATCCCGACGTAGGTGCCGCGCAGGCGCAACGTCGGCACCCCGATCAGCACGCCGGCGGTCGTCGTCGCGATGACCGCGAGCACGAGGATGATCAGGAAGTTGAAGTGGATGCCGGCCATGCTCGCGGCCGGCTCGCCGGCGAAGACGGCGATGCCCGCGCCGCCCGCGGCGTTGGCCCAGTACGCGGATCCGAAGTAGGCGGTGACGTGCGCGGCGATCGCGAAGAACGCCACGTACCCCAGGTCGAGCAGCCCGGCGAAGCCCACGACGACGTTCAGGCCGAGCGCCATGATCACGTAGGCCGCCGCCAGGACCATGATGTCCAGCGCGCCGCTGCCCTCGCTGATGAGGAGCGGCAGGATGGCGGCGAATCCGAGCCCTGCCACGGCCGCGAGGTGCGAGCGGTGTGACCCCCGCTCGACTTCGCTCATCTCGTAGGACTGCGGCGGCGCCGGTAGTACGCGCGGTTCTTGGTCCGATTGCCGCAGATCGACATCGAGCACCAAGCCGCCGATCGGTTCTTCGAGCGGTCGAAGAACGCGTACCCGCACTGGCGACAGCCCTTCAGGCGTGACCAATGACCGGTGAGCTGCGCCTCGTGGAGGATCGCGAGGAGCGTCGCGACGGCACCATCGACGCCGCGACGCGTGGGCTCGAGGGCGGTTCGCCCCGCGTCGTCGATGGCGACGCGCAGCTCAGCCGTGCCCGAGGCCCTGCGGATGACGTCCGTCGCCGCTGTTGCGGGTTGCCCTCCCTGGTTCGCGATGGCGAGCGCACGGATCGCCTCCCGGAGCTCACGCAGGCGGGCCACGTCGGCTTCCGAGATCCGGTCCCCCGGCGCAACGAGCCGCTTCTGCCGAAGCCACGCCCGGGCCCGTTCCGGGGTGCCGATGCGATCCCACTCGCGCGGGAGGTCGTGGTTGTAGGAGTTGATGAAACGTTGGAGCAGCTCGAGCCGCCCCGGTGCCTTCGCTCGTCCCCCGGGCTCGACCTGCTCGCCCACCCGCCGCTTGTCGCGCTCGTCCATGACTCTCCTACCAGACCGGCATAATGCCAATGCCGGTCAGAGGCGGCAACCTGCGTTCCCCGGCGATTGCGCCCAACCCTGGGCGCCTCCTCGCGTTGCATCATCAGGGTGGTCGGGAGGGGTAGCCCGACCGCCCCCAAACCACGGTCCGCTCCACGCGCCTGTTGCACCGCTCGTCGCGCCGAGCGTGTACGCAACGCGACCCGGCGTTTGCCCATCGCAGCCCCGCGGCACGACCAATCGCGACATGCGCAAGACGCTTCTCATAGCCCTGGCCTGCACGGTCGTCCCCGCCGCCGCCGCCTCCGCGAGCACCAGCCACGACGGCTGGCCGAAGATCGACGGGATCCTGCTGATGAACAAGACCGACCTGGCGCGTCCGCTCGACGCGCGGCCGGGGCAGAACCCGTTCCACGGGACCGATCCGCGCTACTCGTGCGACGCGGTCCACAAACGTGGCTCGTGCCAGCGGCGCTTCGTGCCCGGGGCCGGCGGCCTCGTCGTGACCTCGGCGCACGGCCACAACGAGCTGCTCGGCGGCCACGGCAACGACACGATCTTCGCCGGCCCCTGGGGCGACGTGCTGTGGGCCGACTACAAGCCCTCAGGCCAGCCGAGCTCGCAGGTCGACACCGTGATCGGCGGCCCCGGCAAGGACTTCATCTACGCGAGCCACGGCACGAACAACATCGCCGCGGGCGGCGGGGACGACTGGGTCAAGGCGCACTTCGGCCGCGGCAGCATCGACTGCGGCGGCGGCAACGACATCCTCTTCGTCAGCCGTCGCGCCCAGCGCCACTACAAGATCCGCCACTGCGACCGGATCTCGCACAAGACGCTCGGCCGCTGATGCGCCGTCAGACCGTGACGGCGTGCAGCATCGCGCAGAACGAGCGGATGCCGTCGCCGTCGTAGGAGACGCACGGGCCGGCCATCGGGTTGACCACCCATTCGCGGCCCTTCAGCGGGAGATGGCGGTACCAGCCCCAGATGAGCCCGGCGCTCACCGCCTCCCTGAGCGCCACCTTGACCTGGTCGTCCGTAAGCTGCACGCCTTCCATGAGGCCCCCGGGGTACCACGCAAGCCGCCCGGCTAAGCCTCAGTCGCACCGATTTCGGCCGAACGTGCGACCTCGTTGACCAGCGTGCCGATGCCCGGCACGTGGATCTCGACGCTGTGGCCGGGTTGCAGCGAGACGTCGTCGGGTGGGACGAGGCCCGTCCCGGTGAGCAGGACGGTGCCCCGATCCACGGGGTTGTCGCGCACCAGATAGCCCACGAGCTCTGCGAACGACCGGCGCATGCCGGCCGTCGACGTCTCGCCCGCGAAGAGCAGCTCGCCGCCGGCCTCGCGCACGACGAGCCGGATGGCGAACGGCTGCTCCCAGTCCTCCGGGACGAGCAGCGCCGGGCCGAGCGCGCAGGCGCCCGCGTAGACCTTGGCCTGCGGCAGGTAGAGCGGGTTGGCCCCCTCGATGTCGCGCGAGGAGACGTCGTTGCCGATGGTCACGGCCAGCGGCTTGCCACCGGCGTCGAGCACGAGCGCCAGCTCGGGCTCGGGCACGCTCCAGGTCGCGTCGCCGCGCACGCCGATGCGCCCGCCCGGCCCGACCGTCCGCCGCCCCGCCGCGTCCTTCAGGAAGAGCTCCGGCCGCTCCGCCTCGTAGACGAGGTCGTACACGCTCTCCACGCGGCTCTCGGCGACGCGCGCCTGCCGGCTGCGCTCGTACGTCACGCCGGCCGCCCACGTCTCGGGTGCCGCCACCGGGACGAGCAGCCGCCACGGCGCCGGCAGCTCGAGCGTTTCGGGGTCGAGCGCCTCGACGGTGTCGACGCGCTCGGGCCGGCCGTCGAGCAGCGCCAGCGGATCGTCGCCGTCGAAGACGTCGATGCGCGCGCCGTCGACCGCGCCCGTGCGGACGCGGCCATCCCCGTCGCGCAGCCGGACCAGCCGTGTCACATCTCGTCCGGGGCGCTCACGCCGAGCAGCTCGAGCGCCCGCGCGATCGTCCGCCGCGACACGACGCACAGGCGCAGGCGCCAGTCCTCGACCGCCGTCGGCTCGGCCCCGACGACCTGGCAGTCGCGGTAGAACGCGGTGAAGACCTGGGCCAGCTCGAGCGCGTAGGCGGCGATCCGGTGCGGCGCGCGGCGCTCGGCGGCCTCCCCCACCTCGTCCGGGAAGGCCAGGAGCTTCTTGACGAGCGCGCGCTCGGACGGATGCAGCTCGACGCCGGCGCCCGTCGCGGCCACCGCGCGCGCGACCCGCTCGTCCCCGGCCTTGCGCAGCACCGAGGAGATGCGGGCGTGCGCGTACTGCACGTAGTAGACCGGGTTCTCCGCCGACTCGCTGCGCGCGAGATCGAGGTCGAGGTCGATCGTCGAGTCCTGCGAGCGCGAGAGCATGAAGTAGCGCGTGGCGTCGACGCCGATCTCGGCGATGAGCTCGTCGAGCGTGATGAACTCGCCGCGGCGCTTGGACATCGAGGCGCGCGCGCCGCGCTCGACGATGTGCACGAACTGCAGGATCGGGATCTCCAGGCGGGCCGGATCGGCGCCGAGGGCCGCCATGTTCGCCTTCAGCCGCGCCACGTAGCCGTGGTGGTCGGAGCCCAGCGGGATGACGAGCAGGTCGAACCCGCGCTCGAGCTTGTGCTCGGCGTAGGCGACGTCGGCAGCGAAGTACGTCGTCTGGCCGGTCGAGCGCTCGATGACGCGGTCCTTGTCGTCGCCGAAGTCGGTCGTCCGCAGCCACAGCGCGCCGTCGGACCGGTAGAGGTGCCCCTCCTCCGACAGGCGCTCGATGCCGCGCTCGATCGCGCTGGGGCTGCCCTCGTGCAGCGCGGCCTCGTTGAAGAACACGTCGTACTGGACGCGGTAGGCGCGCAGGGTCGCCTTGATCCGCTCGAACATCAGCTCGACGCCGAGGCGCGCGAGCTCGTGGGCGTCCATGTCGGCGGCGCCCGGGATCTGGGCGGCGAGCTCTGAGACGTAGTCGCCGACGTAGCCGCCCTCGGGGACATCCTCCCCGCGCGCCCGCGCGCGCATCGACTCGCCGAGCTTCTCGATCTGGGTCCCGGCGTCGTTGAAGTAGTACTCGCGCGTGACCGAGTGGCCAGCGAACTGCAGCACGCGCGCGAGCGCGTCGCCATAGGCCGCGTGGCGCCCGCTGGCTGCAGTCAGCGGGCCCGTGGGGTTGGCCGAGACGAACTCGACGTTGACGCGCAGGGCCGGCGTGGCGCCGCTCCCGCCGAAGCCGTCGCCCGCGGCGAGCACCCAGTCGAGCGCCTCGACGTACCACGGGTCGGCCAGGAAGAGGTTCAGGAAGCCGGGCCCGGCGACCTCGACGCGCTCGAGCGCGTCGCCCAGGCGGTCGCGCAGCGCGCCACCGAGGCGCTCGGCGACCTCGCGCGGCGGCGCCTTGAGCACGGGCGCGAGGACGAGCGCCGCGTTGGTGGCGTAGTCGCCGTGATCGGCCTGCTTGGGGCGCTCGAGCGTCGGGCGCGACTTCGGGGCGCCCCCGTTGGCCAGGCCGGCGGCCGCCGCCTCGACCGCGGCGCGCAGGTCGGTGACCGGGGTCACGACCGCGTCTCCGTGTGCGCGGGCGCGAAGAGCCTCTCGAGGCGCCGCATCGTGCGCACGGTACCCAGCGCCATCACGACATCACCCGCGTTGAGCAGGGTCTCGGTGGGCGGCTGCGGCTGGAACGTGCCGTCGGCAGAGCGCACGCCCACGATGATGGCACCTCCCCGCACGTCGGCGATCGGCTGGCCCTCGCCGGCGCAGCCGGGCACGACGACGATCTCCTCCATGCGGTACTCGGGCGCCACGTCGACGACGCCCGACACCTGCGGGTTGAGCGCGAGGCGCGCCATCTCCGAGCCGCTCGTCTTGTACGGCGAGATCACGCGCGTGGCCCCGGCGCGCAGGAGCTTTGACTCCGAGGCCTCCGACGCGGCGCGCGCGACGATCGCGATGTCGGGCTTGAGCTGGCGCGCGCTGAGCGTGATGAAGATGTTGTCCGCGTCGGAGTCGACGCAGGCGATGATGCCCCGGGCGCGCATGATCCCGGCGGCGCGCAGCACCTCGTCCTCGGTGGCCTCGCCTTCGATGAAGCGCACGCCGATGCCGGCGGCGAGCTCGCGGTTGTCGGGGTTGTCGTCGATGACCACGTAGCGCGCGCCGGCCGCCCGCAGGTCGCGCGCGACCTGGCGGCCCACGCGACCGAAGCCGCAGATGATGTAGTGGTCGCTGGTGGCTTCGATGGCCTTGAGGGTCCGGCGCTCGGCGAGCAGCTCCGCGAGGTGACCGGCGACGAAGACCTCGGTCACCGACACCAAGACGTACAAGAGCGTACCGACGCCCAGGACGGTGAGCAGGACCTTCACGACCTGGCCCGGAACCGTCTCGGGCCGCGGATGCGAGCCGATGGTGGCGACCGTGTCGAGCGTCCACTGGAAGGAGTCCCAGACGCCGTGGTCCTCGGTGAGGGCCAGCCCGACCGTCCCCCCCGCGATGAGCAGGACGATGAGCACCGCCACCGTTCGCAGGCGGCGCAGGAAGCCGCGGATCTCGGTGCGCTGGCCGATCAATGGTGGTAGGGCTCCCCGGCGATGATCTTGTGTGCACGGTAGAGCTGCTCGAGCAGCACGACGCGGGCGAGCTGGTGGGGCAGCGTGATCGCGCCGAGCGACAGGCGGTGGTCGGCCTTGTCGAGGTCGATCCCGAACGGCCCGCCGATGACGAAGCACAGGTCGCGGCGCGACATGCGCCGCTCGGCGATGAAGCGAGCGAAGCCGCGCGAGTCGAGCTGGTCGCCGTCGGCGGCCAGCAGCGAGACGAAGGCGTCGTCGGGGACGCGCCGCGGCGCGCGCTCGCCGTCGCGAACCTCGACGAGCTCGATCCGGGCATGCCCGCTCAGCAGCTTGGTGTAGTGCGCCACGTCGTCCACGAAGGGCGGGCGCAGCCTGCCGACCGCCACGACGATGATCCTCACCGCTGCGATACTAGGCGCGACCATGGCCGACGAACAGCAAGGGCCCGAGCGCCACATCAACATCCACTTCGAGCCGAAGCACATGGCCGGCAAGTACGCGAACTTCGCGAACGTCAGCCACTCCGACTACGAGTTCACGCTCACCTTCGCCCGCGTCGACCACGAGGTCGAGGACGACGAGATCCCGGGCGTCGTGGTCGCGCGCATCAACTTGTCGCCGCGCTTCATGCGCGAGCTGCTCGACGCCATGGAGGACAACTACTCCAAGTGGCGCACCCGCGAGGGGATCAAGAGCCTGCCCGAGTACGACGGCCCGCCGCCGCGCGACGACGACGACGAGTGAACGGGTGACCGGGGGCGCGGCCCTACCGCGCCCCCGCCTCGAACGCCTTCGCGATCCCGATCCGATCGACGGTCGGCGGGTGCGTGCCGAGCAGGAACACGAGCCAGTCCGGCGGGTCCGGATCGGCCACGTTGCGCAGCGCGATGCCCTTCTCGAAGCCGATGAACGGCTCGGGCGCATCGGTCAGGCGCAGCGAGTAGGAGTCCGCGCGCGCCTCGATCCGGCGCGAGAGCTGGTTGGCGATCGCGGTGACGCCGAAGCTCACCACGGCGATCGACAGCGCCAGCGCGGGCAGGACGGCCGGCCCCGGCCGCGGCTCCGCGGGCGCCAGCCGCCGGGTCAGCGCGGCGGCCGCGAACAGGCCGGCCGGCGCGACGAGCGCGACGTACAGCAGCCCCCGCGGCACGTCGCGGTAGTGCACATGGCCGAGCTCGTGCGCGACGACCAGCCGAACCTCGTCGCGGCTGAAGTCCTTCAGCAGGTTGTCGTAGAGGACGACGCGCTTCGTGCGGCCGAGCCCGGTGACGTAGGCGTTGGACGCCGTGGTGCGGCGGCTGGCGTCGACCTCGTAGACCTGGCCGACGTCGACGCCGGCGGCGCGCGCGAGCGCCAGGACGTCGGAGCGCGTGCGCCCCTCGCGCAGGGCCGTGAAGCGGTTGAAGATCGGGTCGAGCACGACCGGGCCGAGGTAGAGCGTCGCCGCCGCGAAGCCGACCGCCAGGCCGCTGGCGGGCACCCACCACGCGCGCGGCAGGCGCCGCATCAGCGCCAGCGCAGCGGCGGCGCCCACGCCCGCGAAGCCCGCGCCGATGCCGGTGGCCTTCCCCAGGTCGCCGAGCCACGCGCCCCAGTCCTGGGTCGACAGGCCGACGTCGACCGCCCGGTGATGACTCACCGCCGACACCGGCAGCCGCACGACCGTCAGGCCGATCGACAGCGCCGCGCCGGCGCCGGCGGCCGCGAGGACAGGGCGCCGGAACGGCCCGCGCAGCCGCGCCGGCGGCCGGCGCACGAGCCAGACGAGCACCACCGCTTCGATCGCCAGACCCGCTCCGAAGAGCGCGAGCTGGCCTTGGCGGTAGTCGCGTGCGCGCTCGATCTGGCCCGACGTGAAGTACGATCCGGGATCGACCGGTGCGGGCGCGATGACGCCGTCGCGCGGCCGCAGCAACAGCACAGCGGCCTCCGCGACGACGAAGGCGGCAACCACGGCCACGGCAACCCGGCGGGGGCGCTCCACGTTGTGAAGAATGCCCGACGGCCCAAGCCCGATCGGCTCTGAGACCCATGCAGGTCGCCATCGTCTCCGACATCCACGGCAATCGGCACGCCTTCGAGGCGGTGCTCGCCGACGTCGAGCGCAGCCCGGCCCAGGAGATCTGGTGCCTGGGCGACGTCGTCGGCTACGGCGCCGATCCCAACGACTGCTGCAAGCTGGCCCGGGCGCACGCCGACGTCTGCCTGGCCGGCAACCACGACCTCGCGGTCACCGGCGACCTCGACCTCGGCGAGTTCTCGACCGGCGCCGCGCTGGCCGCGCGCTGGACCCAGGAGGTGATCGCCGCCGACCACCGCGACTGGCTGGCCTCGCTCGAGCCGGCGCGCGCCGTCCGCGACATAGGGCTCTACCACGCGTCGCCGCGCGATCCGGTGTGGGAGTACGTGCTCTCCGCCCTGCTGGCCGAGCTGTGCCTCGACGTGCAGCCCGAGCGCGTCTGCCTCGTCGGCCACTCGCACGTCGCGCTGTCGTTCGTGCGCCCCGAGGGCGAGCCGGCGACCGGCGCGGCGCGCCGCGGCGGCGAGGAGGCCGACCTCTCCGCGGGCGAGTGGATCCTCAACCCGGGCAGCGTCGGCCAGCCGCGCGACGGCGACCCGCGCGCCGCGTGGCTGCTGCTCGACACGAGCGCGTGGACGGCGCAGTGGCGACGGGTCGAGTACGACATCGCGGGCGCCGCCGCGTCGATCCGCGCCGCGCGCCTGCCGGACTCGCTCGCCGAGCGCCTGGAGTACGGTCAATGAGGATGGGAGTGCTACCGCTGCTGGCTGCCCTCGTCCTCGGCGCGGCCACCGCGTTCCTCGTCGCGTGCGGCAGCAACGACGGCCGGATCCCGTCGAGCGACGCCGCGAGCATCGAGACCGCGCTCGACCAGGTCTCCTCGGACTTCGACGCCGGCAAGTGCCAGGCCGCCCAGCAGGCGATCACGAAGCTCAACGGCGCGCTCGTCAACCTGCCCGACTCGGTCGACTCGCGCCTGCGCTCGCGGCTGCGCTCGGGCGTCGCGAACCTCGACCAGCGCGTCCAGGCGACGTGCTCGGAGACCCAGACCCAGCAGCAGACGCAAACGCAGTCGCAGACCCAGACGCAGACCCAGAAGACCAACACCGACACGACCGGCACCGACACGACCGGCACCGACACCACCGGAACGGACACCACGGGCACCGACACGACCGGCACCGACACCACGACGACGAGCACGGGCACCACCGGCACGACGACCGGCACCACCACCGGCACCGACACGACCGGCGGCACGCCGCCGGGGAGCGGCTGATGACGCCCGGCGAGATCCTGGCCAACCGCTACGAGATGGGCGGCCGCCTGGGCGTCGGCGGCATGTCGACGGTCGTCAGCGCGTTCGACGAGCGCCTCGAGCGCGAGGTCGCCATCAAGCTGCTGGCCGAGCACCTGGCCGACGACAGCCAGTTCGTCGCGCGGTTCCGCCGCGAGGCGCTCGCGGCCGCGCGGCTCGTGCACCCCAACATCGTCCAGGTCTTCGACTTCGGCCTCGACCAGGCCACCCACCGCCACTACATCGTCATGGAGCTCATCCGCGGCCAGTCGGGCGCCGAGATCCTGCGCGACGAGGGCGTGCTCGACGTCCGCGACGCGCTGTCGATCGTCGCCCAGGCGTGCCGCGGCCTGGAGTACGCGCACCGCAACGGGGTCGTGCACCGCGACGTCAAGCCGGGGAACCTCCTGCGCAGCGAGGAGGGCGTGGTCAAGCTCGCCGACTTCGGGATCGCAAAGGCGCTCAGCGACGAGTCGTCGATCACGCAGGTCGGGTCGGTCCTCGGCACCGCCGCCTACCTCGCGCCCGAGCAGGCCGCCGGCGAGCAGGCCGGCCCGGCGGCGGACCTCTACGCGCTCGGCGTCGTGACCTACCAGCTGCTGTCGGGCCGCCTGCCCTACGAGGCGCAATCGCTGACCGAGCTGGCGCTCAAGCAGCAGCGCGAAGTGCCGCCGCGCCTGGACGAGCTCAACCCGGCGGTCTCGCCGCAGCTCGCGCTGGCGGTCGACCGGGCGCTCGCGCTCGATCCGCGCCAGCGCCCCGCCAGCGCCGACGACCTGCGCCACGCGCTGGCCGACGGCGCGCGCGGCATCGGGCCGGACCCGTCGACGACGCGCGTCGCCGGCCCGGCCACGTCGGCCACGTCGGTCCTCGGCGGCGGCACGACGGCCACCAGCGTCGCCCGCGCGCCGGTCCAGCCGCGCCAGCCGCGCGCCCCGCGCGCGCCGCGGCCCGTCACCTCCGCCCACACCGCGCCCGCGGCGGCGCCCCCGCGCCCGCGCCGGCGCGGCCGTGGACGGCGCATGTTCGGCAGCTTCATGGTCCTGCTGCTCCTCGCCGCCGGCGGCGCCGCCGCCGTGGTGGCGACGTCGACGTCCGACAAGGCCGTCCACCTGCGCCGCGTCGTCTACGACGACGTCAACCAGGGGATCGACTCGCTCAAGCAGCTCGTCGACGACAACACGAAGTAGCCCGTCAGGGCGCCGCGCCGTCGCGCAGCGCGCGCGCCTCGTCGGCCAGGGTGCGCGCGCCGATCGCCTCGCGCAGGCGACGCATGACGCGCTCGACGAAGGCCAGGTTGTGCAGCGTGAACAGGCGCATGCCGGTGAGCTCGCGCGCGTGGGCGAGGTAGCGCAGGTAGCCGCGCGTGAGGCCCAGCGCGCACGCGGGGCACGGGCAGCCCTCCATCAGCGGCTCGTCGGAGTCCTTCCAGCGCGCCTGGCTGAGGTCGACGCGCCAGCGGTGCTCCGGGTCGGGAACGAGGACCATCCCGTGGCGCCCGAGGCGCGTCGGCATCGCGCAGTCGAAGGTGTCGATGCCCAGCTCGACGCCGCGCACGAGGTCGTCGATCTCGCCGATGCCGAGCAGGTGGCGCGGGCGATCCTCCGGCAGCTGCGCGGTCGTCCAGCCGACAACCGTGTGCATCTCGTCCTTGTCGGCGCCGAGCGAGCCGCCGATCGCGATGCCGTCGCACGCGCTGGCCGCGACGGTCTGGGCGGACTCGATCCGCAGGTCCTCGAACACGCCGCCCTGGACGATGCCGTAGACGAGCTGACCCTCTGGGCCGTGCTCGCGGTGCCAGTCGAGGCAGCGCGCGAGCCAGCGGTGGGTGCGCTCGGTCGAGCGCGCGGTGTAGTCGCGCGGGACGTTGAGCGGCGTGCACTCGTCGAAGACGAGCGCGAGGTCGGAGCCCAGCGCCGCCTGGATCTCCATCGAGGTCTCGGGCGCCATGAAGCGCTCGGAGCCGTCGAGGTAGGAGCGGAAGCGCACGCCCTGCTCCTCGATCGCCAGGATCCCGCCCTGGCGGTTGCCGCCGTGCGGCGTGCGGCCCTTGATCTCGTCGGCGACGGTGCCGTGGCCCATCGAGAAGACCTGGAAGCCGCCGGAGTCCGTGACGATCGGCCCGCGCCAGCCCATGAACTCGTGCAGCCCGCCGAAGCGCGCGATGCGCTCGTGGCCGGGATCGAGGAACAGGTGGAAGGTGTTGCCCAGGACGATGTCGTAGCCGAGCCCGGCGACCTCGGCGGGCAGCAGGCCCTTGACGGTGGCCTTCGTCGCCAGCGGGACGAAGGCCGGTGTGCGGACCTCGCCGTGGGGCGTGCGCAGGATGCCCGCGCGTGCCCGCGAGCCGTCGTCGCGGGCGGTGATGGTCAGGGCCGGCACCGCGGGCATGGTAGAAGCGAGGTGTGCCCGCGATGCTCGCGACCTTCCTCGACATCGCCGAGACGATCGGCTATCCGCTGATCTTCGCGCTCATCGCGATCGAGACGATGGGCATCCCGGTGCCCGGCGAGACGGCGCTGATCACGGCGAGCATCGTCGCGTCGCGCGGGCGCCTGGAGATCGAGGTCGTCATCGCGGTCGCCGCTGCCGCGGCGATCCTCGGCGACAACATCGGCTTCGCGATCGGGCGCAAGCTGGGCCGGCGGCTGCTCACCGTCCCGGGCCCGCTGCTGCACCACCGCCGCCGCGTCATCGCGGTCGGCGAGCCGTTCTTCGACCGCCACGGGCCGAAGGCCGTCTTCCTCGGGCGGTGGGTGACCGGGCTGCGCATCACCGCGGCGTGGATGGCCGGCGTGACGCGCATGCCGTGGCCGACCTTCCTGTTCTGGAACGCGCTGGGCGGCATCGCGTGGGCGACGTCGATCGCGCTCGCGGCGTACTTCATCGGCCACAGCGCCGAGAAGATCATCCACATCGCGGGGCTCGGCGGGGCCGTCGCGGTGGTGATCGGCGGGCTGGCGCTGTGGTCGGTGCTGCGCGTGCGCCGGCGGCGGGCCGAGGCGATCGTCGAGGACGAGCTCGAGGCCGAGGAGCGGCGGGCGTCTTGACGACTGCGGGCCCGCGCCGAGCGCGGGCCCGCAGGCGCGGTTCCTCGGGGAGGAGGTGCTTACTTCTCGCTGCCCTCGATGGCGGCGGGGCGGTCGCCGACCTGGATCGCGACCTTGCGCGGCTTGCGCTGCTCGGGCTTGGGGATCCGGACCTCGAGCACGCCGTTCTCGAAGCTCGCGCTCACGCCCTCGGGGTCGATCCCCTCGGGGAGCGTCAGCGAGCGGCGGAAGGAGCCGTACGAGCGCTCGACGCGGACGAAGCCCTCGCGCTTGTCCTCGTGCTCGGCCTTGCGCTCACCGGAGATGGTGAGGACGTTCTCCTCGACCTCGATGCTGACGTCCTCCTCGGAGAGGCCGGGCAGATCGGCCTTGAGGACGAAGTGCTCGTCGGTCTCGACGAGGTCCATCGCAGGGATCCAGCGCCGGGCAGAGGTGCCGTTGCCGGGTGTCGGGGTGTCGAAGAAGGTGTTGAACAGCCGGTTCATCTCGCTCTGCAGCGAGGTCAGTTCACGAACCGGCTCCCAGCGGACAAGTGCCATGTCTCAAGCCTCCTGAGTGATGCTTCCTGAAGTGAATGGAGTATGAAATCTCAGTGTAGCACTGGCAGGTCTGCGGTGCGCGGCGTTCGCCTTGCGCGCGGCAACGCGCGACCGGGCATCGAGGGGACCGGGCGCGACCGCTCGCAACGGCCCGCCTGCCAGGCGAGTGTCGATTCCGTCAGCCTCAGGCTGACGCAGTCGACACTCGGTGCGTGCTCAGCCGCAGGTGGGCCCGGGCGCGGAGGCTGCGCCGGGCACGACGCGGTCCCAGGCGTCGCCCAGGACGTCGAGCTCGTCGTCGGAGAAGTGCTGCAGGAACAGCGAGCGGACGCCGGCCAGGTGCGTCACGCGGGCGGCGGCGAGCTTGTCGGTGCCGGCGGCCGTGATGACCGCGTAGGAGCCGCGGGCGTCGCTCGGGCACGACTCGCGGGCGATGAGGCCCTCGCGCTCGAGCCGGTCGGCCAGGCGCGTGAGGCCCGAGCGGCTGAGGATCACCGACGCGGCGAGGTCGCGCATGCGCATGCGCCCGCCCTCGGCGTCGTTGAGGTACAGGAGCACCTCGTAGGAGCTCAGCGGCAGGGCGTGCTCGGCATCGAGGTCGGCGTCGAGCGCCTTGGTGAGCGCGGCGTGGGCGCGCAGCATGCCCCGCCAGGCGCGCAGCTCGCGCTCGTCGAGCTGGCGGGTGTCGGTGCTGTTGACGGTGGTGGCCATGAGGACAGAAGAACCTTTGTGCGTGCAACGACCTTAGCAGCGGTATCGGCGGTGCGCGACAGATTTGTTGTTCGCGCAACCACATGATATTGTTGCACGCACAACGATCAGTGCAAGAGGAGAATCTGCCCCATGGCACTCGAGGGTCTGCACCACATCACGGCGATCACCGCGGATGCCCCGCGCAACGTCGACTTCTACGCACGGCTGCTCGGCCTGCGGCTCGTCAAGAAGACCGTCAACTTCGATCAGCCCGACGTCTACCACCTGTACTTCGGCGACGAGCGCGGGCAACCGGGCTCGATCCTGACCTTCTTCGAGTTCCCCGGCGCGGCGCGCGGCACCGCCGGCGACGGCATGGTCCACACCATCCAGTGGCGCGTGGCGTCCGACGACGCGCTGGCCTTCTGGGAGACGCGGCTGCGCGACGAGGACGTCGCAACCGAGCGCGTGGGCGACGCCCTCGCCTTCGCCGACTTCGAGGGCCTGCGCCATGAGCTGCTCGCGGTAACGGTCGACGACGCGCCACTCGCCGCCCATGCGCCGGACATCCCGGCCGAGCACGCGCTGCTGGGCTTCCACGGCGTGCGCGCCTACGCGGCGCGCCCCGACGCCAGCGCGCCGCTGCTCGAGGCGATCGGCTTCAGCAACGACGGCGATCCGGCGCCGTGGACGCTGCATGGCGACGAGCGCCACGCGATCCTCAGCTACGACGAGCCGCCGGCCGGACGCGGCGTCACGGGCGCCGGCACCGTCCACCACGTCGCCTGGTCGGCGGCCGACGACGCCGAGCTCGACGCCGTCCGCGCGCAGGCCGTGCAGGCCGGCGCGCATGCCACGCAGATCATCGACCGCCAGTACTTCCACTCGGTCTACTTCCGCGAGCCCAGCGGCGTGCTGTTCGAGCTGGCCAGCCGCGACATCGGGTTCGAGTACGACGAGCCGGTCGAGTCGCTGGGCGAGGCGCTCAAGCTCCCGCCGCAGTACGAGGCGCGCCGCGAGCAGCTCGAGCGCGCGCTCACGCCGCTGACCAACCCCCGCGCGACGGCGACGGCGCCCCCGCCCGCACTCGCGCCGGGCGTGCCGTCGCCAGGAGGGGGGACCCCGTGGGCCTGACCGAGCTCGTCCACCAGCTCCGCCCCGCGGCCGGCGAGCCGCGGGGCGCCCTGGTCCTCCTGCACGGGCGTGGCGCCGACGAGCACGACCTGACGCCGTTCCTGGACCTGCTCGACCTGCACCGGCGGCTGGTCGGCCTCACGCCCGGCGGGCCGCTCTTCCTGCCGCCCGGCGGCCGGCATTGGTACGTCGTGCCCCGCGTCGGCTATCCCGACCACGACACGTTCCACGCCTCCTACGAGCTCCTGCAGCGCGACGTCCCGCAGCTCACCGGGGTGCCGTGGGAGCGCACGATCCTCGGCGGCTTCTCGCAGGGGACGGTCATGGCCTACGCCCTCGGGCTCGGCGCCGGCCGCCCGACCCCGGCGGGCATCATCGCGATGAGCGGGTTCATCCCGGTGGTCGACGGCTGGAGCGCGGACCTCGACCGTCCCGGCCTGCCGATCTGGATCGCCCATGGCCGGCGCGACCCGGTCATCGGCGTGGACTTCGCGCGCGCCGCGCGCGACGCGCTGAGCGAGGCGCCGGTCGACCTGACCTACGTCGAGCACGAGGGCGCCCACCACGTCGACCCGCGCGCGCTGGCAGACCTGCCGGCCTGGGTCGATCGCGCGGTCGACCGGGCGAGCGCTCCAGCCGCCTAGCTCGCGGCGGTCGCCGCGAGCCCCGGCCCGGCGCGCAGCTCGAGCTCGTCGAAGCCGACGTCGTTGCCGCAGCGCTCGCAGCGCAGCTGCGCGTCGACGTTCCCGCCGCAGGTCGTGTGGATCGTCAGCCGCGGCGGCCCGCCCGGCGCGGGGTAGTGGTGGTCGCCCCACTTCATGAGGACGATCAGCGCCGGGGCGACCTCGCGCCCCTTCTCGGTGAGGACGTACTTCGGCCGGCCGGGGCGCTCCTCGTCGGGCACGCGCTCGAGCACGCCCTCCTCGGTCAGCAGCTTGAGCCGGTTGGTGAGGACGTTCGACGCGATGCCGAGGCTCCGCTGGAACTCGTCGAAGCGCGTCAGGCCCAGTGCGGCGTCGCGCAGGATCAGGAACGTCCACCGCTCGCCCACGACCTCGAGCGCGCGCGAGATCGAGCAGACCTGCTCGGGATAGGACCGCTTGAGCATGAAGTAGAGCCTACCGTACTTGCGTGAAGCAAGTTGGCTCTGTAGCGTGCCCTTGCGTGAAGCAAGTCAGCCCTCGCCCCAGGTATGACCACGACAGCCGCTGGTGGGCGTTCGCGACGCTATCGGTCGCCGTCTTCATCTCGATCCTCGACCTGTTCATCGTCAACATCGCCTTCCCCGACATCGAGCGCCAGTGGCCCGATTCCGGCCTCATCGGCGGCGCCGGCGTCGGCCTGATCCTGCCGACCTTCACCTCCGCGGCCGTGCTCGCCGTCCCGGCCGAGCGCCTGACCACGGGCATCGCCGCCGAGACGACGTTCCGCCAGATCGGCGCGGCGCTCGCCATTGCGGCGTGGGTCGCGCTGTACGGAACGCCCACCGCGGCCGACGTGCTCGACGCCTTCGACCGCGGATTCGCGTACATGGCCGCGTGCTCGCTGGCCGCGGCGCTCACCCTGCTCGCCCTCGCACGACAAGGAGCCGCCAACCATGCCTGACCACCTCAACGTCTTCGTCACCGGCGCGAGCTCGGGCATCGGGCGCGCGGCGGCGATCGAGCTGGCCGCGCGCGGCCATCGCGTGTTCGCCGGGGCGCGCCGCGCGAGCGCGCTCGACGAGCTCGCGCAGTCGCACCCGCGCGTCGTCGCCGTCCCGATCGACGTCACCGACCCGGCGTCGGTGAAGGCCGCGGCGGCCCGCATCGACGAAGCGACCGCGGGCCACGGCGTCGACGTGCTCGTCAATGCCGCGGGCTATGCGCTGCGCGGGCCGGTCGAGGCGCTGTCGACCGCCGCGCTCGAGCACCACTTCGCGACCAACGTGCACGGCTTGCTCGAGGTCACGCGCGCGTTCCTGCCGGCGATGCGGGCGCGGCGCAGCGGGCGCGTGATCAACGTCAGCTCGGTCGTCGGGCGCTTTGTCCTGCCCGGACTCGGCGCCTACTCGGCGAGCAAGTTCGCCGTCGAGGCGCTCTCCGACGCGCTACGCATGGAGCTGGCCGAGTTCGGCGTCGCGGTAGTGCTCATCGAGCCCTCGTGGGTGGCGACGAACATCGCCGAGGCCTCCGCGCAGCAGACGGGCGACTTCCCGATGGCCGCCGAGGGCTACGAGCGCCAGCTCGAGACAACCGGCGCGTACATGGTCAACGAGGTCCGCAACAACGCGATCGCGCCCGAGACGGTGGCGCGCCGGATCGCCGACGCGGCGCAGGCGCGCAGGCCGAGGTCGCGCTACGTCATGCCGGGCCGCGCGCGCTTCCTCGTGCGGCTGTTCGACGTGCTGCCCGACAGGGCGGCCGACCGCGCGAAGCGCCGGACGGTCGGCCTGGCTTAGCGCAGCGCGCGCAGCTCGGCCTTGGCCTCGGCGAGGGCCTCGACGGCGGCGCGCTCGTCGCGCCGCGCCTGCTCGACGCGCTCGGCGGCCGCCGCGACCGCCTTCTCGGCCTTGGCGACCCGCTGCTCGGCGGCCTTGCGGGCGCGCTCGCGAGCCGCCGCCTCCTTGCGCTCGCGCGCGGCCTGCTCGCGCTCGCGCTTGGCCGCGGCGGCGTCGCGCTTGGGCTTGGCCGCGGCGGCGTCGCGCTTGGGCTTGGCGGCCGGCTCGGGCTTGGCCTTCGCGGCCGGCTCGGCCTTGCGGGCGGGGGGCGCCGGCGCGGGCGCCCCGCCACCGAACAGCCCCTGCGGCGCGCGCTCGCGCGTGGCGCGGCCCGACGCAACCTCGTCGCGCGCCTCCGGGTCGATGGCGCCCGCGTGCAGCGTCTGGCGCACGCGCTCGATCGTGGCCTCGGAGAGGTCGCCGCCCGACGCGGTGAGCAGGCCGCGCGCGGCGTCGACGAGCGGCTCGACCGCGGCCCGCTCGCGCTCGGTGGCCGCGCGCAGGTCCGCGCCCGAGCCCTTCCCGGCGAGGATCGCGTCCTGGGCGGCGGCGAGCGCGTCGCCGGCCTTCCACAGCTCGCGCGCGGCCTTCTTCTGCGTGCGCAGCGCCTGGTTGACCGCCCACGCGGCCACGGTCGGCTTGCTGAGCTTCTTGACCGCCGCGGCCTCGTCGCGCCGGCCGGCGGCGCGCAGCTCCTTGGCCAGCGCGTCGCGCTCGCCGACGAACGCATCGAGCGCGAGGCCGTACAGCCGGTCGATCGCGTCGCCCGGCGCCTCGGCCATCGCTCAGCCGGCGATCAGCGACACGCCCGTCATCGCCGCCGGCTGCTCGATGCCGAGCAGCTCGAGCAGCGTCGGCGCCACGTCGGCGAGCTTGCCGCCGTGCTCCAGGGTCAAGCCGTCCGTGGTGACGATCACCGGGACCTGGTTGAGCGAGTGCGCGGTGTTGGGCGAGCCGTCGGGCTCGAGCATGTTGTCGGCGTTGCCGTGGTCGGCGGTGACCACGCACACCCCGCCCGACCCCTGCACGGCGCGCACGACCTCGCGCAGGCAGGCGTCGACGGTCTCGATCGCCTTGACCGCCGCGGCGATCACTCCGGTGTGCCCGACCATGTCCGGGTTGGCGAAGTTGATGATCCCGAAGCGGAAGTCCTCCTCCTGCCAGGCCTGGACGAAGGCGCGGGCAGCCTCGCGGGCGCTCATCTCGGGCTTCTTGTCGTACGTGGGCACGTCCCGCGGGCTGGGGACGAGCTCGCGGCGCTCGCCCTCCTCGGGCGTCTCCTCGCCGCCGCCGAAGAAGTACGTGACGTGCGGGTACTTCTCGGTCTCCGCGACGTGCAGCTGGCGCCCGCCCTCGCGCGCGATGACGTGCGGCAGCGTGATCTCCGGATGGGCGGGCGGGAAGGCGACCGGGTACGGCCAGCCCTCCTCGTACTCGGTCAGCGTGGCAAACCGGCGCACGATCTGCCCGCCGCCGCGATCGATCTCGCCGAAGCCCGAGTCGGCCAGCGCGCGCGTGATCTCGCGCATGCGGTCGGGGCGGAAGTTGAACCCGATGACCGAGTCGCCGGGCCGGATCTGCGCCTCGTCGCCGACCGTCGTCGGCTCGATGAACTCGTCGGTCTCGCCGCGCTCGTAGGCCGCGCGCACCGCCTCGACCGCGCTGCCGGCGTGATACTCGGCGCGGCCGTGGACGAGCATGTCGTAGGCCTTCTGCGTGCGGTCCCACCGCTTGTCGCGGTCCATCGCCCAGTAGCGCCCGACCACCGAGCCGATCCGCGCGCGGGTGGGTGGGGACGTCTTCTCGCACCAGTGCGTCACCTGCTCGACGAAGCCCGCGCCCGAGTCGGGCAGCGTGTCGCGCCCGTCGGTGAAGGCGTGGACGACGACCTCGGGCGCCGCGCCGGCCGCCATCGCGATCAGCGCCTCGAGGTGGCTCCAGCCCGAGTGCACCCCACCGTCGGAGACGAGGCCGAGGAGGTGCACGCGCTCGGCGTCGCTGACGGCCGCGCGCAGGACGTCGTTGTCGGCGAGCGTCCCGTTGGCGACGGCCTCGTCGATGCGCGTCAGGTCCTGCTTGACGATCGCGCCGGCGCCGAGGTTGAGGTGGCCGACCTCCGAGTTGCCCATCTGGCGCACGGGCAGCCCGACCTCGGGCCCCCACGTGGTCAGCTGGCTGTGCGGGTACCTGGCCCACAGCTCGTCGAAGACCGGCGTCGACGCCAGCGCGATGGCGTTGCCCGGCCCGTGGGGCGCGACCCCCCAGCCGTCGAGGATGATCAGGCAGGCGCTCCGGAACGGCGTCACTGCCGTGCCGCCTCGACGATCGCGACGAAGTCGGCGACCTCGAGCGAGGCGCCGCCGACCAGCGCGCCGTCGATGTCGGGCAGCGAGAGCAGCTCGGCGGCGTTGTCGGGCTTGACCGAGCCGCCGTAGAGGATGCGCGTGCGCTCGGCCTGCTCGCGGTCGCGGTCGGCCACGAGCGCGCGCACGAAGGCGATGGCCTCCTGTGCCTGCTCGGGTGTGGCGACGCGGCCGGTGCCGATCGCCCAGATCGGCTCGTAGGCGATGACGACGTCGCCGAGCCGCTCGTCCTCGAGCTTCTCCAGGCCCTCCTGCACCTGGTGGCGCAGCTTGCGCTCGGTGGCGCCCTCGTCGCGCTCGTCCTCGGTCTCGCCGACGCAGAGGATCGGCTTCAGGCCCGCCGCGAGCGCGGCCGGGACCTTCTCGGCGAGCGCCCGATCGGTCTCGTTGAAGTACTCGCGGCGCTCGGAGTGGCCGAGGACGACGCCGTGCACGTCGAGCTCGGTGAGCATCGGCGCGCTGATGTCGCCGGTGAAGGCGCCCGACGGCGCCTGGTGCATGTTCTGCGCGTAGACCTCCACGCGCGAGCCGCGCGTCGATTCGACCACCGCCTGCAGGTCGGTGAACGGCACGCAGACGGCGACGTCGACGCCGTCGGTCGTGGACACGCGCGGCAGCAGGGACTGGATGAACGCCTCCGCCTCGGCGATCGTCTTGTGCATCTTCCAGTTGCCGGCGACGAACGGGATACGGGCCATCTACGACAGCACCTCCACTCCGGGCAGCGTCTTGCCCTCGATGAGCTCCAGCGACGCACCGCCGCCGGTCGATAGGTGGTCGACGCGATCGGCGAGGCCGAACGCGTGCAGCGCCGCGGCCGAGTCGCCTCCGCCGACGACGGTCGTGCCCTTGGCCGCGGCGACCGCCTTGGCCACCGAGCGCGTGCCGGCGGCGAACGGCTCGAGCTCGAACGCGCCCATCGGACCGTTCCAGAACACGCTCCCGGCGCCGGCGATCTCCTCGGCGTAGGCGCCCGCGGTGCGCGGCCCGATGTCGAGGCCCATCCAGCCGTCGGGCACGTCGACGCCGTCGAGCAGCTTGCGCTCCGCGTCCGCGTCGAAGCGGTCGCCGAGCACCAGGTCGACCGGCAGGCGCAGCTTGCCGTCGCCCTCGTCGAGCAGCGCGCGCGCGGGATCGAGGTCCTCGTCGGCGCACAGCGAGTCGCCGATCGAGTGCCCCTGCACCGACAGGAACGGGAACGCCATGGCGCCGCCGATGAGGATCGCGTCGGCGCGCTGCAGGAAGGCCTCGAGCACGCCGATCTTGTCCGTCACCTTGGCGCCGCCGACGATCGCGACGAGCGGACGCCCCGGGTCCTCGAGGATCGCGGTGAGCGTCTCGACCTCGCGCTGCAGGAGCAGCCCCGCGGCGCTGGGCAGCAGGTGCGCGACGCCCTCGGTCGAGGCGTGGGCGCGGTGGGCGGAGCCGAACGCGTCGTTGACGTAGACGTCGGCCAGACTCGCAAGGCGCTTGGCGAGCTCGGGGTCGTTCTTCGTCTCCCCCGGCTCGTAGCGGATGTTCTCGAGCATGACGACGTCGCCGTCGGGCACGTGGTCGAGGTCGGGCGCGAGCTGGACCTCGGTGCCGAGCAGCTCGGCCAGGCGCTCGGCCACGGGGCGCAGCGACAGCGCCGGGTCGCGGTCCTTCGGGCGCCCGAGGTGCGAGGTCAGCAGCAGCCGCGCCCCGCGCTCGCGCAGGCGCTCGATGGTCGGCAGCGCGGCGCGGATGCGGACGTCGTCGGTGATGCGGCCGTCGTCGAGCGGGACGTTGAAGTCCACCCGGACGAGGACGCGCTTTCCCTCGACGCTGCCGAGGTCGTCGATCGTCCTCATGCGGCCCCGGCTCCGACCGGGACCGGCAGCACCTTCTGCAGCACGTCCACACAGCGGTTGGAGTAGCCCCACTCGTTGTCGTACCAGGCGACGAGCTTGACGAGCGTGCCGTCGATGACCTGCGTCAGCTGGCCGTCGAGGATCGAGGAGTGCGGGTCGGCGACGATGTCGCTCGAGACGAGCGGCGCCTCGGTGTAGCGCAGGATCCCCTGCAGGGCGCCGTCGGCGGCCGCGCGGAACGCCTCGTTGAGCTCCTCGCGGGTCGTCTCGCGCTCGGCCTCGAAGGTGAGGTCGACGACCGAGCCGGTGATCACGGGCGCGCGGATCGCGAACCCGGTCAGCTTGCCGTTGAGCTCGGGCAGGACGAGGCCGACCGCCTTGGCGGCGCCCGACGACGTCGGGATGAGGTTCATCGCGGCCGCGCGGGCGCGGCGCAGGTCCTTGTGCGGCGCGTCCTGCAGGTTCTGGTCGGACGTGTACGCGTGGATCGTCGTCATCAGGCCGTGCTTGATGCCGACCGTGTCGTTGGCCACCTTGGCCGGCGGAGCCAGGCAGTTGGTCGTGCACGACGCGTTGGAGATCACGTGGTGCTGGTCGGGGTCGTAGTCGTCGTCGTTGACGCCGAGGACGATCGTGATGTCCGGCCCCGTGGCGGGCGCGGAGATGACCACCTTCCTGGCGCCGGCCTCGAGGTGCTTGGCGGCGTCGTCGCGCTTGGTGAAGAAGCCGGTCGACTCGAGGACGACGTCGACGCCGAGGTCGCCCCAGGGCAGGTTCGCGGGATCGCGCTCGGCGAGCACCTTGATCAGCGTGCCGTCGACGACGATGCCCTCGTCGGTCGCCTCGACGGTCCCCGGGTACGGGCCGTAGGCCGTGTCGTACTGGAGCAGGTGGGCGAGGGTGGCGTTGTCGGTGATGTCGTTGACGGCAACCCACTCGATGTCCGCATCCGCGGCCTGGCCGGCGCGGAAGACGTTGCGGCCGATGCGGCCGAAGCCGTTGATCCCGACGCGTACGGGCATGGTCTCGATCCTTCGTCGTTGACGGTGGAGAGACCCGAAAGCTAACCGATGCCGTCAGTGCGACCCGGTGACGACTTCGATACGAAGGCCGTCGGGATCGAGCAGATAAGCGGAGTAGTAGCGCGGGCCGTACTGATGGCGCGGCCCGGGCGCCCCGTCGTCGGTACCGCCTGCGGCCAGGGCGGCGGCGTAGGAGGCGTCGACTGCGGGGCGCCCGTGCGCGGTGATCGCCACGTGGCCGAAGCCAGGGCCGGGGGCGCGGCCGCGCGCGACGATCCACAGGCGCGCGTCGTTGATGCCGTAGCCGATCGCGCCGGGCGAGTCGAAGATGCGCCGGCCGCCGAGCGGATGGAACAGCGCGTCGTAGAACGCGGCCGAGCGCGCGAGGTCGGTGACCTCGAAGCCGACGTGGTCGAGCACGCGCGGCATTGTGCCGCGCGTGCCGGACACGGTTACCCCCCAGGCTTGCTAGGCCGTCGCGGGCTGCGGGTCCTCGCGGATGATCACCGTGTCGGCGACCGCGATGATCTCGTCGACGGGGAGGTCGGCGAGCTGGGCGTGCTTGCGGATCGCCTCGGGGCTCGTCGCCTGGTAGATGCACACGGTGCCGACCGAGCCGCCGCCCTCTTCGAGGACGTAGCTGCGGATCCAGCGGACGTCGTCGGGCATCTGATCGTCGGCGACCTGCTTGGAGCGCACGGCCGCCTCCTGGAGGTCCGCGGGCGAGCGCCAGCCGCTGCGCCGCAGGATCGTGTAGAGCTGCATGCAGTTCCCTTCTGATGTGGTTGATCGAGGCCGTCGACGGTACGCGGCGGCCCGCCGGGTCGCATCGGGAGGGCTCCCTATCTTTCGCCGATGCCCAGGCGGGCGGCCTCGGACGCCGCCTGGCCGCGGGTGCGCACGTCGAGCTTGCGCAGGATCGCCGACACGTGATGGCCGACGGTCTTCTCCGACAGGAACAGCTGGGCGGCGATCTCGCCGTTGCGCAAGCCCTGCGCCACGAGCGTGAGCACCTCGAGCTCGCGGGCCGTAAGTCCGGCCGGGTTGCTCCGCGTCGCCGCGCGGGGCCCGTCGGGCACGTCGCGCACGCCACGCTCGCGCAGCATTCGTGCGACGCGCGCCTGGTCGAGATCGGATCGCGCCTTCCAGCCGCTCATGTAGAGCAGCCAGGCGTCGAGGTCGCGCTCGCGCGAGTACGCCATGCCGGCGTCGAGCCAGCGGTCGCCGAGCGCGTAGTCGCGCAGCTTCACCGCGATGGCGCCGGTTGGTGTAGGCGCGCGCGACGTGCTCCTCGAGGCCGACCTGGAGCGCGAGGTCGAGGCTGCGCCGCAGCTTCGCCACGCCGTCGGGGATGCTCACGCGCATGTGGGCGCTGCCCACGTTGTTGAGCGCGTGCGCGAGGATCTCGGTCTCGCCGAGGCGCTCGGCGAGCTCGATGGCGCGCTTGCCCCAGCGCAGGGCCTGCGCTCCGTCGTCGGCGAGCATCCGCAGCTGCGCGACGTTGCTGTAGGCCATCGCCAGCTCGCGCCCCGGCTCCAGGGCCTCGAGCAGCTCGACCGCCCGCTGCCCCTCGTCCTCGGCCGTCGCGTTGTCGGCGGTGAACCAGGCAAGGCGCGACAGCCAGCGGCGCGTGTCGCCCTCCCGCAGGCGGTTGCCGGCACGGCAGTACTCGTCGAGGGCCAGGCGGCGGGCGGCGATGGCGTCGGCGACGCGATCGGTCAGGTAGCACTCGTACGACCAGCGCTCGAGCAGCTCGGCGCGGCGCTCGGACGGCAGGCCGTCGGCGAAGCGCAGCGCGCGCTCGAACTGCGCCGCCGCCTCGCGATGGGCCCCGAGCGCGGCGGCCTGCTCGCCGGCGGCCGGGGCGTGGCGCAGCACCGCGTCGGCGTCGCCCGCAGCGTCCGCGTGGTGCGCGAGCCGGGCGAGGTCGCGCGAGCGCGCCGGCGTGGCCGAGAGCGCGGCCAGCGCCGCGCGGTGCAGGTGCAGGCGGCGATCGGGCGGCAGCGTGTCCTCGATCGCGATGCGCGCGATCTCGTGACGGAAGGCGACCGCGTCGCCGTGCGCGTGCAGCATGCCCGACGCGACGCAGGCCTCCAGCTCGCCCAGGTTCTCGCCGGCCACCGCCGCGAGCAGCCACAGCTCGGCGCGTTGCGGCACGATCGCCACGGCCTCGAGGACGCTGCGCGCGCCGCCGCCGAGCCGCGCGGCCCTGGCCAGCACCGCGTCGCGCACGGTGTCGGGGACCTGCGGCCCGCCGGCGGCGAGCACCTCGGTGACGAAGAACGGGTTGCCCCCGGTCCGCCGGTGGAGCTCGGCGGCATCGACGCCCTGCGCCGCCGCGAGCGCCGCCACCGCCCCGGCGGACAGCCGCGCGATCGCGAGCCGGCCGACCGCGCCCCCGGCGGGCAGCTCGCCGACGACGATCCGCAGCGGGTGGCTGCGATCGAGCTCGTCGTCGCGGAAGGTGGCGAGGACGAGCGCCGGCAGCGTCTCGATCCGCCGCGCCAGCAGCCTGACGACGTCGAGCGTCGCCTCGTCGGCCCAATGCAGGTCCTCGAGCACCGACGATCGTGTTCGGGTGGCGGCGCAGGTCCCGCGCCAGCGCGGCGACGAGCTCGCTGGGCGTCGTGCCCTCGTCGGCGAGCTGCGCGAGCTCGCCGCCGGCCTGCTCGGCGACGTCGAGCAGCGGCCCGAGCGGGCGCGGCGTGTAGAGCGCGTGGCACGCGCCCGACAGCGGCCGCGCCGCGCCGGCGCGCTCGCAGAACGCGCGGAGGAGCGCCGTCTTGCCGATCCCCGCCTCACCGCCGACCCAGACGAACCGCCCGCCGCCGCCGCGGACGGCGGCGAGGCTCTCGTCGAGCGCGGCCAACTCTGCCGCGCGTTCGAGCAGGTCCACCGTGTGCGGCGTCGTCGCGCTCATGCCCCCGCGCCCATGGTCCACCGCGCGAGCCGGTGCCGCAAGCGGCGCTCAGCCCGCGGCGCGGTCGCTGTCGCGGCGATCGGCGTGCTCGACGTCGCGGTGCGTGACCTCGACGAAGACGTCGTCGCGCCCGCGCCAGCGGCCGGCGAGGTGCTCGACGATCGCCACGGAGCGATGGCGCCCGCCGGTGCAGCCGATCGCGATCGTCAGGTGGGCCTTGCCCTCGGCGACGTACTTCGGCAGCAGGAAGTCCAGCAGCGGCTCGAGGCGCTCGTAGAACGCGTCGAGCTGGCCGTCGCGGCCGACGAACTCGACCACCCGCGAGTCGTGGCCGGTCAGCGGCCGCAGCGCCGGCTCGTAGTGCGGGTTGGGCAGGAAGCGCACGTCGAGCACGATGTCGGCGTCGCGCGCCGGGCCGTGCTTGAAGCCGAAGGAGTCCAGCGACACCGCGAGCTTCGACGTCGGCACGCGCGGCAGGAACTCGTCGGCGATCCGCCGGCGCAGCATGTGCGCCTTCAGCCCGGTGGAGTCGATGACGAGGTCGGCCAAGCCCTTGATCGGCTCGAGCACGGCGCGCTCCGAGGCGATGCCGCGCTCGACGCTCGACGCGGGCGCCAGCGGGTGGCGCCGGCGCGTCTCCTTGTAGCGCGTCAGCAGCGCGTCGTCGGAGGCGTCGAGGAACAGCACGCGGTGGCGCAGCCCGAGGGCCTCGAGGTCCTCGAGGACCGCGCGCAGCGCCTCGAAGTAGTCGCCGCCGCGCACGTCGGAGACCACGGCGGCGCGCTCGACCTTCGAGCCCTCGTGCACGAACAGCTCGACGAGCGCGCGGATCATCTCCGGCGGCAGGTTGTCGACGCAGAAGTAGCCGGCGTCCTCGAAGACGTTCATCGCCGTCGACTTGCCCGCGCCCGAGTAGCCGGTGATGACGACGAGGTCCTCGAGGCGGGTCTCCGCGTACGGCGGCGGCTCCGCAGCGGCGGCGGCCTCGGCCTCGGCCTCCCTGCTACGGCGGCCGAGACGCAGGCGGGCCAGGCGAGGCGGGGCCTTGACGCCCATGTCCTGCAGTCTCTCGGGCTCGTCGGACATTGCAGTGAATTCCAGGTGAATCGTCGCAGGCGCGTCAGTCGCCCGTGCGGTGCAAGTGTGCCCATATGTCGCGGGCCGTCTTGCCGGGCAGGCCCGGCACCGCCTCGAGCTGCTCGCGCGTGGCGCCGAGCACCGCCTCGGGCGAGCCGAAGTGCGTGAGCAGCGTGCGCTTGCGCGCCGGGCCGATCCCCGGCAGGTCGTCGAGGATCGACGTCGTCATCGCTCGGTCGCGGCGGGTGCGGTGATGCGTGATGGCGAAGCGGTGCGCCTCGTCGCGCACGCGCTGCAGGAACTGCAGCGCCGGCGAGTCGTGGGGCAGGACGATCGGCTCGCGGCGGCCGGGGACGAAGACCTCCTCGATGCGCTTGGCCAGCGCGATGACGGCGACGCCACGCTGGCGGAAGCCCTCCAGCGCGCGCAGGCCGGCCGAGAGCTGGCCCGGCCCGCCGTCGATGACCACGAGGTTGGGCAGCGTCGCGAAGGACTCGTTGCGCTTGTGGTCGTGCGGGCTGATGTCCTGCTGGGTCTCCCACTGCGCCAGGCGCCGGCCGAGGACCTCCTCCATCGCCGCGAAGTCGTCGGGCACGCCCTCGTCGAGACCGCGGATCGTGAAGCGCCGGTAGTCGGACTTCTTCGGCGCGCCGCCCTCGAAGACGACCATCGACGCGACCGTGTGGGTGCCCATCAGGTTGGAGATGTCGAAGCACTCAACGCGCAGCGGGAGCGTGTCGAGCCCGAGCGCGTCCTGCAGCCCGTCGAGCGCCTCGACGCGCTGCTGGCGGCGGCGCTCGGCCTTCAGGCGCTCCTGGTCGAGCGCCAGCAGCGCGTTGCGCTCGGCGAGCTCGAGGATGCGGCGCTTGTCGCCGCGCTCGGCGGCGCGGACCTCGACCTTCGCCCCGCGGCGCTGGCCGAGGGCCTCGGACAGCGCGTCGCGCTCGCCGACGTCCTCCTGGACGATGACCTGCGGCGGGATCGCCATCTGGTCGCCGTAGTACTGCAGGACGAACTCCTCGGCCACCTCCCCCACCCCGCGCTCGACCGCGTTCTCCAGGTAGAACGACTGGCGGTCGGAGAGCACGCCGTCGCGGATCTGGAAGACCTGCGCGTTGGCGTCGACGCCGTCGACGGCGACCGCCACGACGTCGACGGTGCCGATCGCCTCGTTGGCGACACGCTGGCGCTCGAGCAGCGAGCGGACCGCGCGCAGGCGGTTGCGTTCCAGGGCCGCCTGCTCGTACTCGTGCGCGATCGATGCGGCCTTCATGCGCTTCTCGAGGTCGCGTTCGATCTCGCGGTAGCGGCCGGAGAGGAACGCGATGACGCCGTCGATCGCCTCGCGGTACTCCTCCTTGGTCACGTAGCCGACGCAGGGGGCCCCGCAGCGCTTGATGTAGTAGTCCAGGCACGGCGAGCCCGACCGCCGCCCGGGCTCGACGCCCTGGCAGGAGCGGAACAGGAAGACCTTGCCGAGCAGGTCGAGCGTGCCGCGCACGCGCTTGGCGTTCGAGTACGGGCCGAAGTACGCGCGATCGCGGCGGTGGCGCTCGCGCGTGAAGTACACGCGCGGGAAGTCCTCCTCCATCGAGATCGCGATGAAGGGATAGGACTTGTCGTCGCGCAGGCGGATGTTGAAGCGCGGGCGGTACTGCTTGATGAAGTTCTGCTCGGCCAGCAGCGCCTCGGCCTCGGATGCGACGAGCACGAACTCGACCGACTCGATCGCGTCGACCATCTCGTAGGCGCCGCGCGTGACCGGGTTTGAGAAGTGGCTGGCCACGCGCTTCTTCAGCGACTTGGCCTTGCCGACGTAGATGACCTTGCCCTTGGCGTCGCGGAACAGATAGACGCCAGGGCCGTCCGGCAGCGTCTTGCGCTGCTCGGCGAGCCGGGTGCGGCGACCCTCTGACGTGCCCGTGGCCATCCACCCCAACGATACGAGCAGGTAGGGTCGCGCCGGCCGCCATGGCGCTCGTCAACCTCTTCTCGGACACGCAGACACGCCCGACGGCGCAGATGCGCGCGGCCATCGCCGCCGCGGAGGTGGGCGACGAGCAGCTGAAGGCCGACCCGACGACGCTTCAGCTGCAGGAGCGCGTGGCCGAGCTGCTCGGGCACGAGGCGGCGCTCTTCCTGCCCAGCGGGACGATGTGCAACGAGATCGCGATCCGCCTGCACATCCGCCCGGGCGGCGAGCAGATGCTCATCGGCCGCGAGACGCATCCGCTCATCGCCGAGGCCGGCGGGCCGGCGCAGCTCGCGGGCGCGGTCATCACCGAGCTCGACGGCGACGCCGGCAGGTTCACGCCGGAAGCACTCGACACGACGGTTCGCGGCGCCGGCCCCGGCGGCCGCTACGCGCCGCGCCCGCGGCTGGTCTGCGTCGAGCAGACGACGAACATGGGCGGCGGGGGCGTGTGGGCGCTCGAGCAGGTCCGCGCCGTGCTCGACGTGGCGCGCGGGCACGGGCTGTCGACGCACCTCGACGGCGCGCGCCTGATGAACGCCGTGGTGGCCAGCGGCGTCGACGCCGCGACGTGGGCGGGCGGCTTCGACAGCGCGTGGCTGGACTTCACCAAGGGCCTCGGCGCGCCGGTCGGCGCGTGCCTGGCCGGGTCGGAGGCCTTCATCGAGGAGGCGTGGCGGTGGAAGCAGATGCTCGGCGGCGCCATGCGCCAGTCGGGCATCGTCGCGGCGGCGGGCCTGCACGCCCTCGACCACCACGTCGAGCGCCTGGCCGACGATCACGCCCGCGCCCGCCGGCTGGCCGAGGGCCTCGCTGCGCTGCCCGGCGTGCAGCTCGACCCTGCGACGGTCGAGACCAACATCGTCATCTTCGGCGTGCCCGACGCAGCCGCGTTCACCGCCGCCCTCGCCGAGCGTGAGGTGTCGATGAGCCACTTCGGTGCTACGCGCGTGCGCGCGGTGACCCACCTCGACGTCGACGACGCGGGGATCGACCGCGCGCTCGCCGCCGCCGCGCAGGCCCTTCAGTAGTCTCGGCCCGATGGCCACCGCCTTCACGACGTGCCCGCTGTGCGAGGCCACGTGCGGCCTTCAGATCACGGTGGCGGACGGCGCGGTCGCCAGCATCCGCGGCGACGCCGACGACGTCCTCAGCCACGGCTTCGTCTGCCCGAAGGGCGCGTCGCTGCAGGAGCTGCACGACGACCCCGACCGCCTGCGCACGCCGCTGCTGCGCACGGCGGACGGCGACCTGCGGCCGGCGACCTGGGACGAGGCGTTCGCCGAGATCGATCGCCGGCTGCCCGCCATCCGGGCCGAGCACGGCAACGACGCGGTGGGGGTCTACGTCGGCAACCCCAGCGCGCACAACCTCTCGACGCTCGTCTACGGCCGCGTCCTGCTCAAGGCGCTGCGCACGCGCAACATCTTCAGCGCGAGCACCGTCGACCAGTTCCCCAAGCAGATGGCCTCGGCGCTCATGTTCGGCAGCGGTGCCACGGTCGCGGTGCCCGACGTCGATCGCACCGATCACCTGCTGATCCTCGGCGCCAACCCGCTTGCCTCCAACGGCAGCCTGCTGACCGCGCCCGACATGCGCGGGCGCCTGCGCGCGATCCGCGCGCGCGGCGGCAAGGTCGTCGTCGTCGATCCGCGGCGCACGCGGACGGCGCGCGAGGCCGACGAGCACCACTTCATCCGCCCGGGCACCGACGCGCTGCTGCTCTACGCGCTCGTGCACACGCTCTTCGACGAGGACCTCGCCGACCTCGGCCCGCTCGGCGAGCACGTCGCCGGGCTCGAGACCGTGCGCGAGCACGCCGCGGCCTTCGCCCCAGAGGCGGTCGCAGGCGCGTGCGGGATCGCGGCGCCGGAGGTCCGCCGCATGGCGCGCGAGCTCGCCGCCGCGCCGAGCGCCGCCGTCTACGGGCGCATCGGCACGACGACGCAGCGCTTCGGCACGACCGCGAGCTGGCTCGTCGACGTCCTCAACGTCGTCACCGGCAACCTCGACCGCCCCGGCGGCGCGATGTTCCCGCTCGTCGCGACCGGCTCGTCGAACACGGCGGGCGAGCCGGGTCGCGGGCGCGGCGCCGAGTTCGGGCGCTGGCGCAGCCGCGTGCGCGGCCTCGGCGAGATCTTCGGCGAGCTGCCCGCCGCCTGCCTGGCCGAGGAGATCGAGACGCCCGGCGAGGGCCACGTCCGCGCGCTCGTCACCGTCGCCGGCAACCCGGCGGTCAGCACGCCCAACAGCGAGCGCCTGGCCGCCGCGCTGGAGACGCTCGACTTCATGGTCAGCGTCGACGTCTACGTCAACGAGACCACGCGCCACGCCGACGTCATCCTCCCCGGCCCGTCGCCGCTGCAGCGCTCGCACTACGACCTCGCGCTGCTCGGCTTCGCGGTGCGCAACGTGGCCAACTACTCGCCGCCGGCGCTCGCGCCCGACCCGGCGGTCCCGGCCGAGTGGGAGACGCTGCTGCGGCTCGCGGCGATCGTCACCGGCCAGGGCCCGGACGCCGACGTCGCTGCGATCGACCGGCTCGTCGCGCTGGACGCGGCCGCCCGCCTGGCGCCGGAGCGCGACCCCGAGGAGCTGCTCGCCGAGGTGGCGCCGCGCGTGGGCCCCGAGCGGATCCTCGACCTGCGGCTGCGCAGCGGGCCCTATCGGCTGACGCTCGCCGACCTCGAGGCGGCGCCGCACGGCATCGACCTCGGGCCGCTGCAGCCGCGCGTGCCCGAGGTGCTGCGCACGCCGAGCGGCAAGATCGAGCTGGCGCCCGAGCCGCTCGTGGCCGACGTCGCGCGCCTGCACGAGGCGCTGGCCGAGCCGGTCAACGGCGGGATGGTGCTCGTCGGCCGGCGCGACCTGCGCTCGAACAACTCGTGGATGCACAACCTGCCGATGCTCGTGCGCGGCAAGCCGCGCTGCACGGCCCACGTCCACCCGCAGGACGCCGAGCGCCTCGGCCTCGCCGACGGCGAGGCGGCGGTCGTGCGCTCGCGCGCCGGCGCGGTCGTCGTGCCCGTCGAGGTGACCGACGACGTGATGCCCGGCGTGGTGTCGATCCCCCACGGGTGGGGCCACGACCTGCCGGGCGTCGCCCTCGGCGTCGCCGGCGAGCACGCGGGGACGAACTCCAACGTGCTCGCCGACGAGCTGCTCGTCGAGCCGCTCTCGGGGACCGCCGTGCTCAACGGGATCCCGGTCGAGTTGGCGCCCGCTACCGCAGCGTGAGCGTGTCGGTGCCGTTGCTCGACGTCAGCGTGCCGCGGGCGCCGGCGTAGGCGCCGGTCCCGCCGGTGACGGTCGAAGCGGAGCGCGCGCGCATCGCGCGCGAGCTGCACGACGTCGTGTCGCACTCCATCAGCGTGATCGCGGTCCAGTCGCAGGCGATCCGGCGCCGCCTCGGGCCCGAGCACGAGCGCGAAGCCGCCGACCTCGCCGGCGTCGAGACGACGGCGCGCCAGGCGACGGCCGAGATGCGCCGCCTGCTCGGCGTGCTGCGCAGCGACGGCGAGCGACTGCCGCTCGCGCGCAACCCGGCCTCGGGCAGCTGCCGCGCCTGATCGAGCAGGTCCGCGGGTCGGGCACGCAGGTCGACGTGGCGGTGGTCGGCGAGCCGCTGCTGCTCCCGCCCGGCGTCGACCTCGCCGCCTACCGCATCGTGCAGGAGGCGCTGACCAACGCGATCAAGCACGCGCGCACGCAGCGGGCCAGCGTCGAGATCCGCTACGAGGCCGGCACCATCGCGCTCGTCGTCACCGACGACGGGGCCGGCCCCGCGACCGACGGCAACGGCGGCCACGGGCTGCTCGGGATGCGCGAGCGGGTCACGCTCTACGGCGGGACGCTCGAGATCGGGCCCGCCGGCGACGGGCGCGGCTTCCGCGTCCGCGCCGTGCTGCCCGTGCAGGGAGGCGAGCTGCCGTGATCACCGTCGTGCTCGCCGGCGCCAGCGGCTTCCTGCTCAAGGACGCGCCGGCCGAGGAGCTGACCAACGCGATCCACGTGCTCGCGCGCGGCGACGCGCTGCCGGCGCCCGCGGTCACGCGGCGCATCGTCGAGGCCTTCGTCGCGATCCCCGAGCCGCCCGAGATGCCCGACCTCGAGGACCTCAGCCCGCGCGAGGTCGAGGTCCTGCGCCTGCTCGCCGCCGGCGCTCCAACGCGCAGATCGCCGACGAGCTCGTCGTCGGCGAGGCGACGGTCAAGACCCACGTCAGCAACGTCCTCGCGAAGCTGCGCCTGCGCGACCGCATCCACGCGGTGATCTACGCGTACGTGAGCGGCGTCGTCCGCCCGGGCGCAAACCCGCCGGCGCGCAGGGCCTGACCACATGTAGTGTCGCGCCATGCCAGGCACCGTCGCGATCCTCGGCGGCGGCGTGGCCGGCCTGTCCGCCGCCCACGAGCTCGCCGAGCGCGGCTTCGCGGTCACCGTCTACGAGAGCCGTGGCGTGTTCGGCGGCAAGGCGCGCAGCTACGGGGCGCCCGGGACCGGCACGGGCGGGCGCGCCGACCTGCCGGCCGAGCACGGCTTTCGCTTCTTCCCCGGCTTCTACCGCCATCTGCCCGACACGATGAGCCGGATCCCCGGCCCGCGCGCTGGGCACCACGTGATCGACGAGCTCGTCGCCGCCGACAAGCTGATGATGGCGCGCGAGGACGGCGCCAACGCGCTCGTCACGCCGGCGCACGCGCCGGCCTCGATCGACGACCTCACCGCGCTGACGAGCTTCCTCTTCGCCGTCGCCACGCAGCTCGACATCTCTCCCGAGGACCAGCTCTTCTTCGTCGACCGGCTGCTCGTGCTGCTGACGAGCTGCGACGAGCGGCGCCTCGGCCAGTGGGAGCTGCAGACGTGGTGGGAGTTCGTCGACGGCGAGCACCGCTCGCGCGGCTTTCAGAAGTTCTTCGCCGACGGCCTGACGCGGATGCTCGTCGCCGCGCAGGCCCACGAGATGAGCGCGCGCACCGGCGGCTACATCCTGCTGCAGCTGCTCTTCGACCTCTCGCGCGTCGGCGGCCACGCCGACCGCCTGCTCGACGCGCCGACGAGCGAGGCGTGGATCGACCCGTGGGTCGCGCACCTGCGCGGCAACGGCGTCGACCTGCGCGCGGGCGCCGCGACGGTGGGGATCCACTGCTCGCACGGGCGCGTCAGCGGCGTCACCGTCGAGCACGGCGGCGCGCGCGAGACGGTCACCGCCGACCACTACGTCGCGGCGATGCCGGTCGAGCAGCTCGTCAAGCTCGTCAGCCCGGCGCTGCGGGCGGCCGAGCCGCGCCTCGGGAAGCTGCACCTGCTGCGCACGCGCTGGATGAACGGCGTGATGCTCTACCTGCACGACGACGTCGCCGTCGTCGGCGGGCACACGATCTACACCGACTCCGACTGGGCGCTGACCTCGATCTCCCAGCGCCAGTACTGGCCGCGCGTGGACTTCGCGCAGCTGGGCGACGGGAGCGTCGGCGGCATCCTCTCGGTCGACGTCTCCGACTGGGAGCGCCCAGCGCGGCGCCTGGGCAAGCCCGCGTCGACGTGCAGCGCCGACGAGATCAAGGCCGAGGTGTGGGCGCAGCTCAAGGACCACCTCAACGACGGCGCGCACGTCGTGCTCGAGGACGCCAACCTCGCCGGCGCGTTCCTGGACGAGGACATCACCTTCCCCAACCCGAGCGCGACCGCCAACGCCGAGCCGCTGCTCGTCAACACCGCGGGCTCGTGGGCGAACCGCCCGGACGCGGTGACGAGCATCCCCAACCTCTTCCTCGCCGCGGACTTCGTGCGCACGAACACCGACCTGGCGACGATGGAGGGCGCGAACGAGGCGGCGCGCCGCGCGGTCAACGGGATCCTCGACGCCGCGCACTCGACCGCTCAGCGCTGCCCCGTGTGGAAGCTGCGCGAGCCCGCGATCTTCGGGCCCGCCCGCGCGCTGGATCGCGTGCGCTGGCTGCTGCGCCGTCCCGCCAAGGCGCCCGTGCGCGTGAGCCCCGACGGCCGGATCGAGCCCGTCGGGCTCGTCGGCCGGCTCGTCACACGCGGGGCGTGACGCGGATCCAGCCCTTCGGGGTCGGTGCGTGCTCGTCGAAGTCGACGGGCCCGCGTGGACCCCAGTTCATCGCGGCGAGGAAGTCGCGCGTCAGCGGCTCGACCACGTGCCACTCGGGTGGCTCGACGTGCGGGTAGCCCGGGCAGTTGGGCGGCTTGGCCGGCACGGCGTCGTCGAACTGCGCCCACGCGCGCTGGGCGGGCGTCAGGCCGTCCTGCATGACCTGCATGAAGGTCAGGTAGCGCGCGAACAGGTGGCAGTCCCAGAGGAACTCACCGACGATCTTGTCGCCCGCCTCGCGGCCGCGACGCTCGAGCGTCTCGACGACGTCCGCGGGCATGTCGAGGTTCAGGCCGCCCTCGCGCTTGGTGAGACGGATCTGGCAGACGCGGTCGCGGAAGCTCGGCAGCTCGGCCTGCATCGTGTCGCGCCAGTCGAGCGCCGCGTTGAGGATCTGGCGCGCGAAGCTGAAGACGCTGCTGACCGCGGTGAAGAGCGGCGGGCGCGGCTCCGGGCCGAAGACGACGTCCGGCGGCTTGGGCCCCGTCTGCGCCGGATCGGGATACGGCTGCAGGTCCAGGCCGAAGGTCGGCCAGCGCGGCAGCAGGTTGTCGAAGAAGTGGATCGGGAAGTTGCTGCTGATGCCGCCGTCGGACATCGTGTGGCGGACCTCGCGCCCGTCGTCGCCCCGCGAGTAGAGCGGCACGGTCGAGAGCAGGATCGGGAAGCTCAGGCTCAAGCGGGCCGCGAGGACGATGGGCATCTCGCTGCCGGGCACCCGGAAGTACACGTCCCCGCCCTCGACGAGCTGGACGGGGTCCTTGCGGATCGCCTTCAGGACGTCGTCGGGCAGCAGCGCGTCGAGCTCGCCGTCCTTGAAGTAGTAGACCGTCCCCTCGTCCGTGTCGGGCAGCGGGAGGTCGACTGGCCGCGAGGCGCTCAGATCCGTGGTCACCAGCTGCAGCGCGATCTCGGACTCCTTGTCGGTGCCCTTGAGGTCCGCGAAGGTCAGCGGCTCCTCCCCGGACCCCAGTCCCGCGCACTGTTGCGTCTTCTCGTGCAGCCACTGGGTCAGCTCCTTGCCGGCGCACATCCCCAGGCCGTTGTCCATCAGGCCGGCGTTGAGCTGGCCGACGACCTGCGCGAGCGCCAGGCCCACCGCGGCCGCGAAGAGGACGACGAGCGCCGTCACGCTCACGATGCCGAGGAGCACGAGCGCGACGATCTCGAGCGTCGTCGTGCCGCCGGACAGCAGCGCGACGACGCCCACCGCCGCGAACGCCACCCACAGGAGGGCCGCCCCGGCGAGGATCGCGACGACGGGCGGCGACCGCCGCAAGATCACGCGCAGCGCCCCCACGACGCCCCCGCCGCCCTGCAGCGCGAGGAGGGCCTCGAACGTAGGCCGCGCCCGCGGCGTGGGCTGGAAGAGGTCCTGGATGAAGTGCGGCTGCGTGAGCTCGCGGTTGACGTCGTCGAGCGTGGCGAAGGCGTCGACGTCGGGGTGGTCGCGCCTGCGGAACTCGCACGCCGCCGCGACGACGGCCGCGATCGCCCCCGCCGAGGCGCCGCCGACGTTGCGAAAGACGTACTTGTCGCTGAGGCGCTTGATCGCCGCCGGGTAGACCACGCCGCTCGTGATCCCGCCCTTCATGACGAGATCGCACGGCAGCAGCTCGGGCACAGGGCTACACCGCGATCCCGTACGCCTCGGTGAACGCCCCCTGCGCGTAGGCCAGCGACGCGTAGCCGAAGCCCTTGTCGCCCCACCCCGTGCCCCAGCTGTTGCGCACGATGAAGCGGTCGCGCTTGTAGCCGACGATCGCCACCGCGTGCCCGCCGCGCGTCGTGTTGGGCTTGTACTCGTCCATGTTGCCGGCGTTGTCGGTCGCGGCGTCCCAGGTCGCGTCGACGTCGAGCCGCGTCAGGATCGGGCCCTTCGTCGCCAGCCACGTCTTCCAGTTGGTCAGGTTCGTGCCGACGTTGAAGTACGAGAGGATCTTCAGCTGCGAGGCGAGCGCGTAGAACGCCTGCGTGTCGCCCGCGTACAGCGCCCCGGACTTGAAGGGCAGGACCGCGTCGCGCACCGCGCCGAACTTGCGCGCGACGTCGAGCGCGGACTTCAGGCTCGTCCCCTCGCTCTCGATGAACGTCGTGGGCTGGGTGATGTACTGGTCGGTCTCCTTCGAGGCCATCCAGATGAAGCGCGGCGCGAGCAGCTCGTTGCGGTTGACGCGCCCGGCGTTGACGAAGTGCCAGCGCAGCAGCCCGTCGGCCGTCGCCCACCCCACGCACGAGCCGGTCGCCTCCTGGTCGTTGATCTTCCACCACGCCGCCCGCAGGTCCTTGGTCGGCGGAACCGCGGGGGCGGCCGCCACGATGTCGGCCTGCGCGGCGTGCTCGAAGGTCCAGTCCAGCTCGACCTTCGGCGACGGCTTGCAGTTGAGGATCCGCTTCGGCCGCCTGGTCGTCGTCCGGCGGCGCGTGGTCCGGCGCTTTGGTGCAGGCATCGGGCGAACCTCCCATCTGGCGCGGCTCAAAGCAAGCGCAGCTCCACCATGCCCGGCGTCGACAGCACGCGGCCGTCGGCGAGGATCGTCAGCGCGTGGCAGCCGGGGAGGGTCGCCGTCCACGCCGGCCCGTCGAGCCCCATGGCGAAGGCGGCGGTGGCGTAGGCGTCGGCGATGCCGAGGTCGGGCGCGGCGACGGTCACCGACAGCACGCCCTCCGGCGGCCGCCCGCTGTGAGGATCGACGACGTGCTGCCCGCGGTCGTAGGCGCCCGACGTCGCCACGCCGAGGTCGCGCGCCGCCAAGACGGCCGCGACGCGATCGCGCAGGAGCGGGTGCTGGACGCCGACGCGCCAGACGCCGCCGTTGCCCACCCGCACGTCGCCGCCGGCGTGCACGCAGAAGTCGCGCGCGCCCGCGCGCGTCAGGATCGCCGCCGCGCCCTCGACTGCCCAGCCCTTGACGAAGCCCGAGGGGTCGAGCCGGCCGGTCGCGCGCGCGTCGAACCAGCCGCCCGTGCGCCGCTTCAGCGCCGCGCAGCGCTCGAGCACGGCGCGGACCGCGGGCGCGGCGTCGTCGAGCGCGAGCGTGCCGGCGTCGAGGCGGCTGATGTCGCTGTCGGCGACGTACGTGCTGAACGTCGCGTCGACCAAGCGCAGGTGCGCGAAGGCCGCGTCGATCGCGCCCGGGTCCACATCGCGGTCGCGGACCTCGACCCCGACCGGGATGCCCATGACGCGCTCGACGCGCCGGCGTGTGCGCTCAGCGACGGGCACGGTCGATCGCCGACTGCAGCGAGTTGATGTAGCTCTCGCTGGTGTAGGTCGCCCCGGTGACGACGTCGATCTTCGCGCTGCCCGCCTTCAGCGCCTCCTCGCGCAGGATCGGCTCGGCGCGCGCGTTGATCGCCTGCGTGCGCGCGCCGGTGCCGGTCAACTCGACCGTCTCCACGCGGGTGAGCTGGTTGCCGGTGAAGCTCACGCGAACCTCGATGACCGAGAACGGCGTCGTGAAGATCCGGCCGGTCGCGGTACGCACCGGGCCCTTCACCGTCGGCGTGCGGGTGCTGACGCGACGGATGGCCGGCTGCCCCGGCGTGATCTTCGGCGGCGGCGGGCGTTGCGTCCTGATGTCCGGCGGGCGGCCGCGCACGCCGGCGAGCAGCGCCACGACCGCGATGGTCGCAACGGCCGCCGGCACGACGCGCCGCAGCACGGTCATCCGAACGCCTCGCTGACGATCTGGCGCGGGCGCACGCCGGCGCGGCGCAGGCTCGCGCGCATCGCCGCGGTCATGCTCACCGGGCCGCAGACGTAGACGTCGCGATCGACGATGTCGGGGACGAGCTCGCGCAGGTGCTCGGGCGACAGCAGCCCGTCGCCCTGCTCGCCGAGCACGTAGTGGACGTGCGCGCCGCGGCGCCGCGACAGCTCGTCGAGCTCCTCGCGGAAGAGCAGGTCGTCCTCGCGCCCCGCGCGGTAGATGACGACGATCTCGCCGGGCATGTCCTCCAGCAGCGCGCGGATCGGCGTGATGCCGACGCCGCCGGCGATCAGCGCGGCGCGCGGGCGCCGGCGCGCGGCGCTCGTCAGCCCGCCGTACGGGCCTTCGACGATCACGCGCGTCCCGGGCCGCAGCGTCGCCATCCGCGCCGTGTAGTCGCCGAGCTGCTTGACCGTGATGCGCAGGCGCCGCCCGTCTGGCGCCGCCGAGAGCGAGAACGGGTGCGCCTCGTGCCAGTGGCCGCGGGCGAGGAAGCGCCAGTGCAGCGACTGCCCCGGAAGCGCCCGCAGCCGCTCGAGATCGCGGCCCCCGATCTCGATCGACACCACCCCGGGCGCCTCCTGCACCACGCGCTCGACGCGCAGGCGGTGGCGCAGCGACCGGACGATCGGCAGCACGATCCGGAAGGCGACGAGCACGCCGGCCACGGCCGCGTAGAGCGCCCACCAGTACGCGCGCGCGACCGGCTGGCCCTGGAACTCCTGGCCGGTCGCGAGCTGGTGGCTGAAGGCGAGCGCGATCGCGACGTAGGCGCCGAGGTGCAGCGCGTGCCACGTCCGGTAGCCGATCCGGCGGCGCACGAGGACCACCGACGTCGCGACGAGCGCGATCAGCAGCCCGAGCGCGATCGTCGCCAGCAGCACGCCGGAGTAGCCGCCGAGCAGGTCACCCGCCTCGTCGAGCAGGCCGACGTCGTCGGTCAGCGCGTAGCCGGCGGTGACGAGCACGGTGTGGGCGGCGATGAGCGCCAGGCAGGCCGCGCCGTTGCGCCGGTGCCACGTCGCGACGCGGTCGAGGCTGATCGTGTCGAAGACCGGCAGGCGCGCCAGCAGCAGCAGCTCGACGAGCGCGAGGTACGCGCCGAGCAGCCCGGTCACGCGCCCGAGGCTCGTCAGGGCCGTCGCCGCGTCGTGGATGTCGCCGATGCCACCCTGGCGCACCCACAGCCCGACGACCACCGCGGCGTTGGCCGCGACGAGCACCCCCAGGTCCCAGCCCGTGAACGCGCGTCGCGGGCGCCGTGGGAGCGTGACGTCGGCGGCCACGCGCGTACTGTAGAGCGGGCTACTTCACGGCGCCGAGCGTCAGCCCCCGCACGAAGTGGCGCTGCACCGCCAGGGCGAAGATGACGATCGGCAGCGCGCCGACGACGCCGGCGGCCGCCATCGGCCCCCACTCGATCTGGATCTTGCCGATCAGCGTCGAGACGCCCACCGGCACCGTCTGCGAGTCCGGCGTCGAGGTCAGCGTCAGCGCGATCAGGAAGTCGTTGTAGGTGGTGATGACGCTGAAGATCGCCGTCGCCGCGAGCCCAGGCGCGGCGAGCGGCAGCACGACGCGCCGCAGCGCGGTCAGTCGCGAATCGCCGTCGACCATCGCCGCCTCCTCGATGTCACGCGGGATCTCCTCGAGGAAGCTCTGCATCATCCAGATGACGAAGCTCGTGTTCAGGCCCGTGTAGATGATGATCAGCCCGAGCCGCGTGTTCAGCAGGTTCCACTTGCTGAGCACGATGTAGAGCGGGATCACGAGCAGGATCGCCGGCAGCATGCGCACGAGCAGCGCCACCACGAGCGCCTGCTCGTTGAGCCCGTAGCGCAGCCGGAAGCGCGCCAGCGCGTAGGCGGCGAGCGTCCCCAGCACGAGGCTGACCGCAACCGCGATCGTCACCACGATCACGCTGTTTCGCAGGAACGAGCCCATGTGGTACGGGCCGAACAGCCGCGAGTAGTTGTCGAACGTCGGGTGCTGGGGCACGAGCGACACGCCCGCGAAGATGTCGACCGGGCGCTTGAACGACGTCACGAGCATCCACCAGAACGGGAAGATCGCGACGAGCAGCGCCAGGCCGATCACCACCCACACGGCGATGCTCGAGCGCCGGCGGGTCATGCCGCGCTCCTGGCGGCCGCGCGGCGCATGAGCCGGATCGCCGTGGCCATGAGGATGAGCAGGAAGGCCAGCAGCATGACCATCATCGCCATGGCGCGGCCGTACTGCGTGAAGAGGAACGCGGTGTTGTAGGCGTAGGTGCTGATCAGCTGCGTCGAGGTGCCGGGGCCGCCCTTGGTCAGCACGTAGATCTGGTCGAAGGTGCCGACCGCGTCGATCGTCCGCAGGACGACGGCGACCATCAGCACCGGCAGCAGCAGCGGCAGGGTGTGGTCGAAGAACGTCCGCACGCGCCCGGCGCCGTCGATGCGCGCGGCCTCCAGCGGCTCCTGCGGGATCGACTGCAGGCCGGCGAGGATGATCAGGAACAGCAGCGGCGTCCACTCCCAGATGTCGACCACGACCACGCCGATGAACGCGCTCGTCGTGTTGGCCAGCACATTGGGCTCCTTGAGCCCCAGCCACGAGAAGATCGGGTTGACGATCCCGATGTCCGACGCGTACATGAGCCGCCAGATCACGCCCACGACGACAGGCGCGATCGTCATCGGCAGGATCAGGCCGACGCGGATGACGCCGCCGAGGCGCAGCTCGCGCGAGACGAGCAGCGCGAGGCCGAGGCCGAGCAGCGTCTCGATGAGCACGGCGAAGAAGACGTAGCGCGCGGTCGTCCCGACGGCCGTCCAGAAGACGTGGTCGTGGATGACGACGCGGTAGTTGCTCAGCCCGGCCGAGCCGAGGTCCCGCCCGAAGCGGTAGCGCTCGAAGCTCGAGCGGATGCCGTAGACGAGCGGGTAGGCGGCGACCGCGGCCAGCGCGACGGCCGCCGGCAGGAGCAGCAGGTACGGGCTTGATCGCACCCGTGCCCACCGCTCCGCCAGCCGAGCCCCACGTGCGCGCCCCACGGGTTGTGCGCCGGCCTCCATCTCGTCGACCTAGAAGTAGCCGCCCTGCTCCTTGAGGTAGCTGGTCATCTCCTTGGCCGCCGCATCGAGCTCCTTCTTGGCGATCGCCGAGAAGTTCTTCTTCTCCTTGACCGCCGTCACCAGCGCCGTGTTGAGGTGCGTGCCGAGGATGTCCTCCATCTTCGGCTCGTCTGGCGTCTTGGGCTTGGGCACCGAGTTGTCGACGGCGTCGGCGATGGCCGGCAGCCAGCGGTACTTCTTGGAGATCTCGGCGTCGCGCAGCGCCGAGCCGGTCACCGACGCGCTTCCGCCCTCGGAGGCGAAGTCCTTCTGGATCTTGCTCGAGGTGAACCACTCCAGGAACTGCTTGGCGGCGTCGGGGTTCTTCGACCCCGAGGCGATGCCGCAGATGAAGGTGCCGATCGCCGGGCCGCTCTTCTCCTGCGACGGCGTGGCGGCCATGTCGATCATGCCGACGACCTTGGAGTCCTTCGCGTCGTCGACGCGATGGGTCAGGCCGGTGTACTCGGTCAGCGCCGCGCACTTGCCCTGGAGCATGAGCTGCGTCTCCTGGTCGGTGTCGAACTCGGCGACGCCCGACGGCATGTACGGGATGAAGCTCAGCAGCCGCTCGAGGGCGCCCTGGCCCTCCGGGCCGTTGAAGCCCGGGCTCCAGTCGTCGTTGACGAAGCTCCCGCCGTAGCTGTTGAGCAGCGGCAGGTAGGTCATCATGATCGGGTTGCCCTTGACGCCGCGCGCCGACCAGCCGTACATGTCGGGCGGCTTGGTCTTGGCCTTGGCGACCTTGGCGATCTCGTCCCACGTCTTCGGGGCGCCGCCGGGGAACTGGCGCTTGTCGTAGTAGAGGATCTCGACGTCGTCGATGATCACCACGGCGTAGAGCGCCGGCTTGTCGTTGGCGAAGTCCTTCAGCCGCGGGCCGCTCTTCGGCGGCCAGTAGCCCTGGTCCAGGCCCTTGGGCAGGATGTCGGAGTTCACCTTGAACCCCATGTCGTCGAGGTTCTTGACGATGTTCCCAGCCGCGAACTCCGGCACCCAGTTGTCGTCCATGACGTAGATGTCGTAGGCGCCGGTCTTGTTCAGGCCGTCGTTCTTGGCGTTCTGGTACCAGGCGTCGTAGGACGTCTCGTTGTACTTGACCGTGATCCCGGTCTCGGTCTGGAAGCGCTTGATGAACGTGTCGCGGAACGGGGCCATCGCGTTGTCCTGGAAGCTGCCGATGGTGATCGTCCCCGTGCCCTTGGCGGGCGACCCCGCAGCGGCCGTGCTCTTCGCCGGCACGCTGTTCGAGCCGCCGCCGCCGCAGGCGGCCAGGACGCTGCCTCCGATCAGCGTCGTCGCGCCGGCGGCACCGCGCTTGAGGACCTGCCGACGGCTGAGGCCGCCTCTGATCGGGTCTGTCATGGCTCTCCTCCTCCTACTCGCGCGGGGCGGGTGACGCCCCGGCGCCGATGGTGTCCTGCTCGGCCACGGCCGCCGGCGCTCCCAGGGCGTCGCCGGTGTCGGGGTCGAACAGATGCAGATGGCCGCGTTCGGGCCGCACCCCGACGCGCTCCCCCGCGCTGCCCGCGAAGTCCGCGGGCAGCCGCACGTTGACGATGTCCTCGCCGACACGGACGGCGGCGAGGGTCTCGTTGCCCAGCGGCTCGACGACGTACAGCTCACCGTCGAGCGCGTCGGCCGCGCCCGGCTCCACGAGCACGGCGTGCTCGGGCCGGAACCCGAGCTTGGTGGCGCCCGGACGCGCCGGACGGCCGAGCGTCACGGCGCCGGCCGGATGGCGGAAGGCGCCCTCGCCGACCTCGCCGCCGAGGACGTTCATCGGCGGCGCGCCGCAGAATCGCGCGACGAACAGGTTCGCCGGATGGCGGTACAGGTGGTTCGGCTCCGCGAGCTGCTGCAGCCGGCCCTCGCGCATGACCGCGACGAGGTCGGCCATCGTCATCGCCTCGACCTGGTCGTGGGTCACGTAGAGCGTCGTGACGCCGAGCTCGCGCTGCAGGCGCTTGAGCTCGATGCGCATCTGCTGGCGCAGCAGCGCGTCGAGGTTCGACAGCGGCTCGTCCATGAGGAAGGCCTGCGGGCGGCGGATGATCGCCCGGGCCAGCGCGACGCGCTGGCGCTGGCCGCCCGAGAGCTGGCGCGGCATGCGTCCGAGCAGGTGGTCGATCTCCAGCAGGCGGGCGACCTTCTCGACCTGCTCGCGCCGCTGCGCTCCCGAGATCTTGCGCACCCGCAGCGGGTAGCCGATGTTGTCGCCGACCGTCTTGTGCGGATACAGCGCGTAGCTCTGGAAGACCATCGCGACGTCGCGGTCCTTGGGCTCGAGCGCGGTGACGTCGCGCTCGCCGATGAAGACGCGGCCTTCCGTCGGCTGCTCGAGCCCCGCCAGGACGCGCAGCGCGGTCGTCTTGCCGCAGCCCGATGGGCCGAGCATCGCCAGGAACGTCCCGTCGGGCACGACCAGGTCCAGCGGCTCGAGCGCCTGGGTCGCGCCGAAGCGCTTGGCGATGCCCTCGTAGCGGACCTCCATTACGCCGGCTGCTCCAGTGCGCCGAGCGCCGCGCGCAGGCCGCGCAGCGAGGCCTCGATGCCCGCCTCGGGATCGAGGTTGGGATCCTCGTGCTCGATCGAGACCGCGCCGTCGTGCCCGGCCCGGCGCAGCGCGCCGAGCAGCTCTGTCCACGTGGCGGCGTCGTGGCCGGCGCCGACGGCGCAGAAGTGCCACGGCATCGTGTCGGCGTCGGCGGGCCAGCGGAAGTCGAGCACGCCGTGACGGGCGACGCGGTCGGCGTGCACGACCGTGTCCTTGCCGTGGGCGAAGCCGATCGCGCCGTCGAGCGCCTCGATGACGGCGATCGGGTCCATGCCCTGCCACCAGAAGTGCGAGGGATCGAGGTTGACCGCGAGCGGGCCGCCGACCGTCTGCGCCAGCAGGTCGAACGACTCGGGGTTGTAGATCGACGTCCCGGGATGCAGCTCGAGGCAGATGCGCACGCCCGGCGCCTCGCGCGCGGCGAACTCGGCGAGGTCGTGCCAGTAGGGCGCGATCGCGTTGTGCCACTGCCACTCCCACAGGCCCTCCATGTCCGGCAGCCACGCGCCGCCGGCGAAAACCGGCCACGCCGCGTCGCCCGGGCCTCCCGGGCAGCCGCTCATCGCCACCACGCGATCGCAACCGAGCACGACGGCCAGGCGCAGCGCGTCGCGCAGCGCGGCGTCGTGCTCGGCAGCGATGTCGCGGCGCGGGTGCAGTGGGTTACCGGACGCGTTGAGCGCGGCGAGCTGGACCCCGGCGTCGGCGAGCTGCGCGAGCAGCCGGCCGCACGCGCCGCCGTCTTCGAGGAGCGCCGCCCGGTCGACGTGCGGGGCCGGCGAATAGCCGCCGACACCGAGCTCCACGGCGGTCAGCTCGCGTGCGGTGCACCAGGCGAGCGCTTCGTCGAGCTCGAGATGCGCGAGGCCGTCGGTGAGAAGGCAGAGGTGCACGCTGACGCCGGAATCAGACCGGTATGGAACGCTCCATCACCTGCGCGCCAACCGTCGCATGATCGCCAACCGGTGTCAAGCACGCCCGCTACAGTGCGCCCCATGCTCCGCACGACGCGCTTGACGCAGCCGCCGGCGGAGGCGTACAGTCGCCGTGCGCTAGAACGTTCCACGGATCTGGAGGAGACGGGTGCAGGCGCAGACCCCCGACCGCGCCGGGCGGGTGCAGGCGCAGACCCCCGACCGCGCCGGGCGGGTGCAGGCGCAGACCCCCGACCGCGCCGGGCGGGTGCAGGCGCAGACCCCCGGCCGCGCCGGGCGGGGCATCGCATGAGCGGCGCCGACGGATGGCGCCTGGCGGGCGCGCCGGTCACCTTCGGCGTCTGGGAGCGCACGGTCGACCGCCCCGACCTCGTGGCGCGCGAGCGCCTGCTCGAGACGGCCGGGCTGCTCGGCTACCGCGGGCTCGAGCTCGGTCCCCCCGGCTACCTCGGCGCCGATGCGGGCGCGGTTCACGACGCGCTCGCCCGCCACGACCTCGAGCTCGCCGGCGCGTTCGCGCCCGTGCACCTGGCCGACGAGGATGCGTTCACCGCCGACCTTGCAGAGCTCGACCGCACGCTCGCCGTCCTCGCGGTCGATGGCGGCGTCGCCGTGCTCGCCGACGCCGAGACCGCGGTGCGCGAGGCGGCGGCCGGCCGCCCCGACGAGCTCGAGCGCACCGCCCTCGACGACGATGCGTTCGACGCGGCGCTGGAGCGCCTCGCGCTGGCGGTCGAGCGTTGCCGCGCGGCGGGCGTGCGGCCGGTCTTCCACCCGCACGCCGGCACCTACGTCGAGACGCCCGCCGAGATCGAGCGGCTGCTCGCCGGCAGCGACGTCGAGCTGTGCCTGGACTCCGGCCACCTCGCCATCGGCGGCGGCGATCCGGTCGCCCTGGGCCGGCGCTGCGCGGGACGGATCGCGCACCTGCACCTCAAGGACGTCGACCGCGCGATGCTCGCGCGCCTGCGCACGGGCGAGGTCGAGATGATGGCTGCCTGGGAGGCGGGCCTGTTCTGCCCGCTGGGCGAGGGGATCGTGGACGTCGAGGGCTTCCTCGCGGCGACGACCGCGGACGGCTTCGACGGCTGGCTCGTCCTCGAGCAGGACCGCGTCGCCGTGCGCGACCCCGACCTCGACGGCGTCCGCGCCGTCGAGGAGCGCAACCTCGAGGCGGTGCGCCGCGCCCTGCAACGGGCGGCCACCGCGTGACCGAGCCGGCGATACGCCGGCGCCCGGGCCGGCCGACGATCCTCGACGTCGCCGCGCTCAGCCGTGTGTCGAAGTCCACGGTCTCCAACGTGCTGCGGGGAACCGGCAGCGTCTCGCCGGCCACGCGCGATCGCGTGCTCGCCGCCATCGCGACGCTCGGCTACCGGCCCAACGTGCTGGCGCGCAACCTCGTGCAGCAGCGCACGCACACGATCGGGGTCGTCGTCGGCGACCTCGCCAACACCTTCTACGCCGAGCTGGTCAAGCTGCTCGAGCGCGAGGCGTCCGACCGCGCTTACACCACGTTCGTCTGCAACACCGACGGGCACGCCGAGCGCGAGGCCGAGCGCATCGAGTCGCTGCTCGAGCACCGCGTCGGCGGCATCCTACTGCTGCAGTTCAGCGGCGATCGCTCGATCGTCTCCCAGCTCGTCGTCGAGCAGGTCCCGCTCGTCGTCGTCAGCTGCTGGGACGAGCGCCTGGACTGCGTCGCGGTCGACGACCGCGGCGGCATGGCGCTCGCCGTCGACCACCTCGCCGACCTGGGCCACCAGCGGATCGGCTACGTGTCCGGCGCGGTCGTCGAGCGCGAGACCGACATCGCGCGCCACGACGGCTACGAGCGCGCCATGCTGCGCCGCGGCCTCGCGGTCGACGCCGGCCACGCCCTGTGGTGGGACGAGCACGAGGCCGAGCCCCCGACGACCGACGCGGCCGTGCGCCGCGTGCTGGCGGCCCCCGACCCGCCGACCGCCTTCGTGGCCTCCAACGACTACAACGCGATACGCCTGCTCGACGCGCTCGAGCGCGTCGGCGCGCGCGTGCCGCAGGAGGTCTCGGTGGTCGGCTTCGACGGCATCGCGCTCGGGGGCCTCACGCGCATCGGCCTGACGACGGTCGCCCAGCCGCGCGAGCGGATGGCCGCCGTGGCGCTGGGCGCGCTGGTCGATCGCATCGAGGGCACCGACGGCGGCGAGCGCCTGCGCGCGCGGCTGGATCCGGAGCTGGTGGTGCGGGCGACGACGGCGGCCCTGCGCTGACGCTCGCGGCCGCGGTTCGATCCGTCCGCCGCTCCGCTCCGCGCGGCCAGGGCACTGAGGGGGTCAGGCCCATCCGCCCGCGCCGGGCGCTTGCGGGTGCCCGTGCGCAGTGTCTGCGCAGGGGAGCGCGTGTGGTGGTGAAGCGCGCGCGTGTTCCGTAACACGTTCGCGCGTTCGCGTACCGAACGTCGACTTTGTCGGCTCTAGCGCGACAAAGTCGACGCTCGACGAACCGCGCGCGTGGTCGGGCGAGCGCAAGTGTTGCGAAACACGCACACGGGCCGGCCCGCGCAGTGGGCGGCGCGCCCGTGCGCGGAGCGGCGCGCGCGACGGCAGACCGACCGCGCGGAGCGGCGCGCGCGACGGCAGACCGACCGCGCGGAGCGGTGCGCGCGACGGCAGACCGACCACGCGCGCACTCCCACGGACTCCTTCCCCTCATTGCCCGGCCGCGCCGAGCCGCAGAGGCCGCGCGGACGACCCGCGTCAGGACGCCCCCGACCCCACCCCGGCCCGCTCCAGCCGCATGTGCGCCGTGATCGCGTGCCCCGCGAACATCTCGGCCTCGGCGATCGCGGCGGCGGCCGGGGCGATGCGGCGCGTGCCCTCCTCGGTCAGGCGCTGGTAGGTGATGGTCTTCAGGAACTTGCCCACCCACAGGCCGCCGGTGTAGCGGGCCGCACGGTTCGTCGGCAGGACGTGGTTGGTCCCCACGGCCTTGTCGCCGTAGGTGACGGTGGCCTCGTGGCCGAGGAACAGCGAGCCGTAGTTGTGCAGGCCGGTGAGGTAGGCGTCGAGCTCGCCCTCGCGGGCATGGACCTCGAGGTGCTCGGGCGCGAACTCGTCGGCCAGGGCGATCGCCTCCTCGCGGTCCGCGACGACCACGGCGGTGCCGAAGTCGCGCCACGCCTTGCCGGCGACCTCGGCGGTCGGCCAGGTCTCGAGCAGCCGGTCGATCTCGCGCAGCGTCCGCTCGGCGAGCTCCTTCGACGTCGAGATCAGCACGCCCGGCGAGGTCGGGCCGTGCTCGGCCTGGCCGAGGAGGTCGGCGGCGACCAGCTCGGGGTCGGCACAGCCGTCGGCGATGACGAGGATCTCGGTCGGGCCCGCGAGCAGGTCGATGCCGACCTCGCCGAACAGCTGGCGCTTGGCCTCGGCCACGTAGGCGTTGCCGGCGCCGACGATCATGTCCACCGGGGGCAGGTCGTCGAGGCCGAGCGCGAGTGCGGCGAGCGCCTGGACGCCGCCGAGGCAGACGATCTCGTCGGCGCCCGAGGTGGACATCGAGTGCAGCATCGCCGGGTGGATGCCCTTGCCCTGCCACGGCGGAGCGCAGGCGACGACACGCTCGACGCCCGCCACCTTCGGCACGAGCACCGTCATGAACGCCGAGGCGAGCATCGGGTAGCGCCCGCCGGGAACGTACGAGCCGACCGCGGCCACGGGCACGTGCCGGTGGCCGAGCACGACGCCCGGGAGCGTCTCGACCTCGAGCGGCGCAAGCGTGTCGCGCTGGCGCTGGGCGAAGGTCCGGACCTGGTCCTGCGCGAAGGCGATGTGCTCGCGCAGCTCGGGCGTCAGCGCGTCGGCGGCCTCGGCGACGTCCTCCTCGGCGACGCGGAACGACGGCGGATCCCAGTCGTCCAGCCGCCGCGAGTAGTCGCGGATGGCGTCGGGGCCCTCGCGCCGGATGCGCTCGAGCATCTCCTCGACCGTGCGCTTGACCTCGTCGCGCGCCTCGGCCTGCGCCGCCGGTGGCCGCTTGAGGTACTCGGGCATCACACGCCTCGCAGGTTGGCGGAGTACGTCTTGCGCGGGCGGCCGGGGCCGCCGACCACCGGCTGCATCGTGGCCTGGCCGATGGTGACCAGGTACTCCAGGTAGCGCCGGGCGGTGACCCGCGCCACGCCGGCCTCCGCGGCGACCGCGTCGGCGGTCGCCGGCCGCGACGTCCGCGAGAGGATCGCCCGGATCTCGTCCAACCGCGGGCCGGACAGATCGCGCGGCAGCCAGCGGAAGGCGTTCGGGCCGTCGGAGCAGATCCGGTCGACCTCGGCCTGGGCGAGCTGCGCCCCGGCCAGGCGGCCCATCCGCCGCTGGAAGAGGCCGAGCGACTTGCGCAGCCGCTCCTGGTCGAACGGCTTGACGAGGTAGTCGACCGCCCCGAGGTGCACGGTGGCTCGGACCGTCTCCGTCGCCGTCGCGGCGGTGACGACGATGACCTCGACGGGGTCGCCGGCGGCGCGCAGCCGCCGCAGCAGTGCGATCCCGCTCTCGCCCGGAAGCCCGATGTCGAGCAGCAGCAGATCGGGGTGCAGCGTCTGGATCATCTCCTCCGCCTGCGCCGCCGTCGCCGCCGCGCCGACCGCGCAGAAGCCGGGGACGCGAGCGATGAAGCGGCAGTGCAGCCGCGCGACGACGCGGTCGTCCTCGACGACGAGCACGCGCCAGTCAGCCATGGATCGTCACCAGGAAGGTCGTGCCCTCGGCGCGCCGGCTGACCTCGACGGTGCCCATCGCGGCGGTGACCGCCTCGCGCACGAGCGCGAGGCCGAGCCCGCGATGGCCCGCCTTCGTGCTCACGCCCCGATCGAACAGCGCGAGCTCGCCGGGGGGAAGACCCTCCCCCCGGTCGCTCACCTCGATCACGGTCCTTCCGCCGTCGTCGTCGATGCGCAGGCGCACCTGACGGCGCTCCGGCGTCATGTTCGCGACGGCGTCGAACGCGTTGTCGAGAAGGTTGCCGACGATCGTCACGGCCTGGGTGTCGCTGAGCATCGGCGGCAGCTGGCGCAGGCTGCTCGACTCGTCGATCGCCAGCGTGATCCCGCGCTGCGCGGCGACGACCGTCTCGGCCAGGACGAGCCCGGCAAGGGTCGGCACCTGGATGCGCGTGTCGAGCGCCTCGCGGATCGCGGCCTGCGTGCTCTCGAGCACGTGCAGGAACTCCTTGGCCTCCTCGACCTCGTCGAGCGCGAGCAGGCCGCTGACCGCGTGCAGGCGGTTGGCGTGCTCGTGGGTCTGCTCGCGCAGCGCGCGGACGAGGCGGCGCAGCGCGACGACCTGCTTGCCGCGCTGGTCGAGAAGCTGGGCGGTGCGCACCGCGCTGGCCGCATGCTCGGCGAAGAAGCGCAGGAGGTGGACCTGCTCGTCGGGCCAGTCGCCGGGATCCGTCCGGTAGAGGTTCAGCGTCCCGACGACGGTGCGGTCGGGGATCAGCGGCATCGAGGCGATCGCGCGGTAGCCCTCCTCGCGGGCGATGTCGCGCCACGCCCAGGAGGCGATCCGCGGGTCGGTGTCGAGGTCGCTGATCACCACCGGCTCGCCGCTGACGTACGCCAGCCCTGACGGGCCCTCGCCGGGGCGCAGCTTGGCCTCGCCCGTGGTCATCAGCTTGGCGTAGCGATCGCTGAGCCCGTGGCTGCCGGCCAGGCGGAAGCGGTGCTCGGAGCCCTCGATGAGGATGATGCTCGAGCGGTCGGCGCCGGGGACGACGCGCGTCGCCTCCGTGGCGATCTCGTCGAGGATCGTCGACAGGGGCCCACCGTGCAGGACGGCGCGACTGACCGTGAGCATCGCGCGCACCTCGGGCCGTGACTTCAAGTCGGAGGCGACGGGGTCCAGGACCGACACGTGGCGAAGCGTATGCGAGCCGCGGGTACGGCCGGCGATGCGGTCGCGGTCCGTGACCGAAACGCGGCGCCGATGGCGCGCGTGCCTAAGGTGCGCCCATGCCCCGCCTCGTCGACCTGTCGCAGGAGATCTACCAGGGCATGCCCGTCTACGCGGGCCACCTGAAGACCGTCATCTGGCAGCACCACTCGCACGAGGACACGGCGCCGCTGTTCGACAGCGACTTCTCCTACCAGAGCCTCGGCCTCATGCTGTGCGACCACGGGCCCACCCACGTCGACGCGCTGAGCCACCTGGACCCGCGGGCCGACGCGCCGCACATCGATGCGATGCCGCTCGACACCTTCTGGGGCGAGGGGACCTGCCTGGACCTCTCCGACGTGCCGCCGCGCGAGTACTGCGACGCGGCGCGGCTGGAGCGCGCGCTGGCCGACGCGGGCACCGAGCTGCGGGCCGGCGACGTGCTGCTGCTGCGCACCGGCGCCGCCGAGCGCTTCGGCGGCACGCGCGCGTACACGTCCCAGTACCCGGGCCTGGACCAGTCGGCCGCCGACTGGCTGGGCGAGCGCCAGGTCAAGATCTTCGGCGTCGACTCGCCGAGCCCGGACAACCCGGCCGACCGGGTCTATCCCGTGCACCTGTTCTGCCGCGAGCACGGCATCACGCACTACGAGAACCTCGCGAACCTCGCGCAGGTCGTCGGCCGGCGGTTCACGTTCTTCGGCTTCCCGCTGCGGATCCGCGACGGGCACGGCTCGCCGGTGCGCGCGGTGGCGATGCTCGATGACTGAGGCGCCGGGGCCGCTCGACGGCGCGGTCGTCGCGGTGACCGGAGCGGGCAAGGGGATCGGGCGCCACATCGCGCTGGCCTTCGCCGACGCGGGGGCGGCGATCGCGGCGATCGGCCGCGACGTCGCGGCGCTGGAGGGCACCTGCGAGCTCGTCGAGCAGCGGGGCCGGCGCGCGCTCGTCGCGCCGGCGGACGTGTGCGAGCCCGCGCAGGTCGAGGCGATGGCGCGGTCCGTGCTCGACGAGCTCGGCAAGGTCGACGTGCTCGTGTGCAACAGCGGGATCGCCGGCCCGACCGCGCCGCTGTGGGAGATCTCGCCGCGGGAATGGGAGCAGACGCTGAGCGTCAACGTGACCGGCACCTTCCTGTGCTGCCGCGCGCTGCTGCCGGCGATGATCGCGCGCCGCAGCGGCGCGATCGTCGTCATCGGCTCGGTGAGCGGCAAGCGGCCGCTGCACGGGCGCACGCCCTACACGACGAGCAAGCTCGGGCTCGTCGGGCTCGTGCGCACGCTCGCCTGGGAGACCGGCGAGCACGGGATCCGCGTGAACCTCATCTCCCCGGGCTACGTCGCCGGCCCGCGGATCGAGCGCGTCATCGCGGCGCAGGCGCGGGCGCTCGACCTGACGCCCGACGAGGCGCGGGCGCGCTTCACGTCGTCGTCGCCCCTGGGCGGCCTGACACCTCCCGAGGACGTGGCCGCGTGCGCGCTGTTCCTCGCCTCGCCGGCGGCCGCCTCGATCACGGGCGAGGACCTCAACGTGTCGGCCGGTGTGGCCATGTACTGAGGGACATTTTGGTCGCACCCGGTGTGCGCAACCCGGCGCGCTTCGGCGCTTCGCCGTAGCGTGCGTGTGTCCCCCGAAGGAGGAGAGCGCGCATGCCGACGAAGGTCACGGAGACGATCCTGCCGACGACGATGATCGGCTCCTACCCGAAGCCCAGGTGGTACCAGCAGTACAACCTCGCGGGCGAGGACCTGCTCGAGTGGTGGAAGCTCGAGCAGAACTGGCACGCCTACTGGGACGCCACGACCGCGTGCATCAAGGACCAGGAGCTCGCGGGCCTGGACATCGTGACCGACGGGCAGATGCACTTCGACGAGTACGGCGGGGGCATCGGCTCGTTCGTCTGGTACTGGTACGAGCGCCTCGGCGGCTTCACGAAGGCGAAGCTGCCCAACCCGCTCGCCCGCCAGATCGAGGAGAGCGAGGACGGCGACCTCAGCCAGGCCGCGTGGATGCACAACTGGGGCGGCACGGCGGTGACCGAGCCGGTGTCGCGCGGGATCCCGGGCCGCCTGGCCGAGATGTACGAGGTCGCCCGCCAGCTCACCGACAAGCCGCTGAAGGTGTCGGTCGGCGCGGGGCCGCCGAACCTGACCTACCACGTCGACTTCAACGCGCCGGGATCGAAGTACACCGAGGCCCGCCAGCTCGCCGAGGACCTCGTGCCGATCTTCAACGCCGACCTCAAGGAGCTCGCCGCGCGCGGCGCGGAGTTCATCCAGATCGAGGACCTGGGCGCCTGGATGCTCGCCCTCGACGACAAGAGCGATTGGGTCATCGACGTCCTCAACGCCTGGATCGACGGCGTCGACGCCAAGATCGCCTGGCACTGCTGCCTCGGCGCCGGCTACGGCAACACCTTCCGCGCCGTGGAGGACGCCCTCCCCCGCGTGCTCGAGCGCTGGATGGCCGTCGACGTCGAGCAGCACGCGCTCGACTTCGCGCTGCGCGACATGGTCGACGTCAAGGCGCTCGAGGTCATCCCCAAGGACCGCGAGGTGCAGGTCGGCGTCGTCGATATCCGCAGCCTGTACATCGAGTCCGACGACGAGATCGTCGAGCGGATCCACAAGGTCCTCGAGCACATCGAGCCGGAGCGCGTCTACCTGTCGACCGACTGCGGCCTGAAGGCGCTGCCGCGCTTCTGCGCATTCGAGAAGCTCAAGGCGCTGTCGCGCGCCGCGGCGCGCGTGCGCGAGGAGATCGGGGTCAGCACGACGCCCGTGGCGGCCTGACCGCACGCCGACTCCCGCACCCAGCTCAGTCCACCAGCCGCGCCCGTTCGCCACCGAGCGTGCCCTGGGCGCGCCGGCTCATCGCACGAGCCGCACCTCCAGCCTCCCGGCGCCGTCGCCCAGCGGGTCGCCGGCGCCGTGGAGCAGGCCGAGGATGTCGGCGACGTAGGCCTGGGTCTCCGGGATCGGTGGGATGCAGCCGCAGGCCCGGACGGGCTGCGGGCCGGCGTTGTAGGCGGCCAGCGCCAGCGGGACCGCCCCGAACGCGCGCAGCAGGTCGCGCATGAGGTGCGCCTGCGCGTCGATCGCGCGCTGGGCGTCGAACGGATCGGCCAGGCCGTACGCGGCGGCGGTGCCCGGCATGAACTGCGCGATGCCCTGCGCGCCGGCATCCGAGCGCGCGAACGGGTTGAAGTGCGACTCCTCGTAGAGCTGCGCGGCCAGCAGCGCGCCCGAGACGCTCCATCGCTGGGCGGCGCGGGCGATCGCCGGCGCGAAGCGGGCGGGCACGAACTCGGGCAGCGTGCCGGACTGCGCGCCGTCGCCGTCGCGCGCGCCGCCCTGCCCGCCCGAGCTGTAGCCCACCGACGACGAGCCCGCGTTCAGCGTGTAGCCGTAATGCCACGGCTCCCACGGATAGCGCTGGGCGAAGTGGAAGTGCTCGGCGTGCCCGGCCAGCCAGGCGTACGCGTCGGGCGGACCGAGGTCGAGCTCGGTGCCCAGGCGGTGCAGCGACTCGCCCGGCCGCGCCACCCACTTCGGGTCGGGGTGCTGGGCGAACAGGACGGCCTGCTCGGCGTCGCTGCGGAAGGCGGAGGTGATGACCAGCGCGACGCCGTCGGCGCGGGCGGCGGCCGCCATCCGGTCGAAGGCGAGCGCGACGTCGGGACGCATCGGCTTGCCCTGGCGGTAGGCGAAGGGACCGCGGTACTCCCCCGCGCCGGCCGCGCCCCCGGGGAAGGCGCCCGGCGGCGCGAGCTCGGCCTCGGCGGTCGCGGTGTTGCGCACCTCCGCACGGTCGCCGACCGCGATCGCGTCGCGGACGATGACGCGGACGCGGATCGGAGCAAGGCCGCCGCCCGGGAAGGCGATCTGCGCGTCGTGCGCGCCGTTGCGTGACGCGGTGGTCTGCGCCGCGCGCGTGCCGAGCGCGAGGTACTCGGCGCGCTCGAGATGACGCGCGTTGGCCGCGCCGCCGAGCTCGGCCGGCTCGAAGACGCGCGGGTAGGCGTCGTGCATCGCGCGGGCGGCCGCGAGGGCGGCGAGGTCGGCCGCGCGCTGCAGGTCGCCGCGCGCGCCGACGCCGCGCGCGATGCCGCCGAGCACGACGGCGCCGAGCACGACCGCGAGCAGCAGCCCGAGCAGGAGCATCGCCGCCTGGCCACGCTCGGCTCGCCCGCCGCCCGGGCCGCGCGCGCCGCTTCGGCCGGCGACGTGCGGTGCGGCGCGCTGGTTCATGCCACGAGCCCCTCGATCGCGTGACGGATCGTCCGCGGCGACCACGCCGCCGCGAGGGCGAGCGCGCGCTGCACCGGATCGAGCGCCACCGAGATGGCGGCCGCCGACGGAGCCAGCTCCGTCGCTCCTGCGAGCGCGAGGCCGGCGAGCGTCGGCTCGGCCGCCGGGGCCAGCGCGACGAGGATCGCCTCGCGCGCGGCGAGCAGGACGTCGACGTCCTCGGTGCGCTGGGCGACGCCGAGCACCGTCGGCAGGGCGCCGGCGGCGGCAAGCGCTCGCGCCGCGGCGCTCGGCAGCTCCGCCGGGTCGTCGGGCAGGTGCACGAGGGCGACGGGCCCGCGCGCCTCGGCGACCAGGCCGCGCCCGGCGAGCGACGCCGCCAGCCGGCCGGCGCCGGCCCGCGCCGGCAGGCGCAACGACGGCGAGCCGCCGGCGGCGCCCGGCGCGTGCACGCACACGAGCGCCGCGGACCTGCCCCGCGCGACGGCCAGGCCGGCGGCGATCGCCACCGCCGGCAGCTCGCGCGCGGACGCGAGGACGCCGAGGCCCGGCGCCGCGGCCGCGGACGCCTCCGCGTGGCGGCGGACGAGCCGGCGCGAGCGCGGCACCGCGTGCTCCGCCGGCCGTGGCGCGACGAGCAGGTCGCGCAGCGGGCTCATGCTGCCGGTCCCGCGTCGGCGGCCGCCGTCGCGACGAGCGTCTCGGCAAGGGCGGGCACGACGGCACGCGGGCGGACGCGGACCTCGACGCGGCGGCCGGCGACGCGCACCTCCGCTCGCTCGCGCGACCAGCCGGGGAGCGCGTCGCGCGCGGCGGCGGTCGGATCGGCGCCTTGCAGGATCGCCGCGGCGCCGGCCTCGGCGGCGTTGCCGGCGAGCTCGCGCGCGGCGCCCGCCGCGAGGAGCTGCGCGATGGCGAGGGCGATCAGCGCGGCGAGCGGGAGCAGGGCGACGAGCTCGACACTGGCCTGGCCGGAGACGCCCGGCGCGCGGCGGCCGGCCGTCACGGCCGTTGCTCCGGGAACGCCGCGCGCGATTCGATCGTGGCGATCGAGCCGGTCGTGAGCACCGACGGGATCCGCACGGCGACGCGCACCCCGCCGCCGCCATCAGCCGGGCGGACGCGCAGCCCGCGCTCCAGGCGCGGCGGCAGGGCGCCACGCGCGGCGGCCTCGGCGTCGCCGCCGATCGCCGTCGCGCGCGCGGCCGCCCGGGCCGCGGCGCCCGACAGCCACAGCGCCTGGCCGGCCACGACGGCCTGCCACAGCAGCGCGCCCAGAAGTACGACGAGCGGCAGCAGCGCGACCATCTCGACGCTCGCCTGACCCTCGTGTCCACCATGCGCTGGCATGGCGACCAGCGTCCCGTGGGCGGTGTTACAGGGCTACCGCGCGAGTGTGACGATTGTGCGCAGGATCAGCCGTCGAAGTGGAACGAGCAGCCGCCGCTGTCGTTGCCCGGGTCCACGACGAAGACGTAGTCGTAGTGGATCTGGAAGATGCCGTTCGTCTGCGGCTGGACGTAGGTGCCGACCGGCGCGTCCTTGGCCGACCATTGGCCGATGTCGAGCGTGTGCGCGCGCCCGTCGCGCACGAGCTCCTGCGTGGCGATCCCGAGCTCGGCGCCGTTGAGCTCGCCGGGCCCCGGCACCTCGCCGCCCGGGCGCTTGCCGGTGTCCGTGTAGGTCTGGATCGCGCGCTGGAAGACCCATAGCTTGACCTTCCCGGGCGGGGCGCCGCGCAGGCGATACGTGACCCCGGTGATGACGTTGAAGACCTTGCCGCTGTCGGGGTCGCGCTTGCGCTGCATCTGCACCTGGAAGGTCGCTGTGCGCCCGCCCTTGCTGCACGAGCGCTTGGCGTACGTCGGGCGCGCGCCCGCCGCGCGGGCCGTGGGAGGAGCCCCCGGCGAGGGCGCCGGCGCAGCAGGCGCCGGGGCCGGCGCCGGCGAGCTCGTGCCCGGACACGACCCCCCGCCGACGCGGCAGATCACGCGCTCGAACGTCGAGGTCACCGCGGGGGCAACCGACGGCAGCGCGGCCAGCAGCGCGCCGGCGAGCGCTGCCACGGCCACCATGACCCCGAGCCACTCCACGGTCGTCTGTCCGCGCTCTCCGCCCACGCCGGAATCGTGGCGCGGACGCGCGCAGCGCACCATGGGCCGGCCGCCTCATCTTCGCCCTGGGCCGGCCCAGGCCCAGACGGAGATCAGGCGTACTCGCGGTAGTGCCGCCAGACCGTGTACAGCGCGTACGCGGAAGCACCGAGCAGCGCGATCCACACGATCGTCCCGCCGTCGGTCTCGCTCAGCCGCGGCCGCGCGGCCATGTCGAGCACCGCCACCGCGATCGCGCCGTAGAGCAGGGCCCGCCAGCGATCGCCGAGCCCGTCGATGTCCAGCCGCCGCTCGCGGTAGAAGCGCGCGGCGAGCAGGACGAACGAAACGAGGATGAGCGTCGACAGGATCGCGCCGATGAGCGCGGCGGTCGTCCCGCCACCGGGCACGAAGGCGACCCCGGCCGCCAGCAGCAGGATGATCGCGACGTTGCGCGCCGCGGTCACGGCAGCGCGACGCGATCGGGCGCCTCGGTGGGCGCGCTCTCGAGCGCGGGCAGGACCGGCTCGGGCGCGACGCCCTCGCCGACCGCCGGCTCGGGCGAGAAGCGGTACCCGACGCCGAAGTGCGTGTGGATGTAGCGCCACCCCGGCGACGCCTTCTCGAGCTTCTGGCGCAGCTTGCGCACGAAGACGTCGACCGACCGGTCGCCGCGCGCCATCGCGTAGCCCCATACGCGCTGGTAGATCTCCTCGCGCTCGAGCACGCGCCCCTCGGCGCCGGCCAGCAGCTCGATGAGCTCGAACTCGCGCCGGGTCAGGTCGATCGACGCGCCGCCCACGAACGCCTGGAAGCGATCCGAGCGGATCTCGATCTCGCCGGCGGTGATGGGGCCGCCCGACGACCGCGCCTCGGCCCGGCGGCGGCGGCGCACCACGGCCTCGACGCGCGCGATGAGCTCCTCGGGGTGACACGGCTTGGCCAGCCAGTCGTCGGCGCCCAGGCGCAGGCCGCGCACGCGCTGTGCCACGGTCGACTGGCCCGTGCAGACGAGCACGCCCAGCCCCGGCAGCGCGGCGCACAGCTTCTCGAGGTAGTCCCAGGCCTGCGGCCCGAGCACGGACAGGTCGATGACGATCGCGTTCAGGCGCATGGCCACGACCGTGTCGACCGGGACCGCGCTGGCCAGCACGCGGTGCTCCCACGACAGGCGCTCCAGGCGCTTGGTGAGAACCTGGAGGAACCCGGAGTCGGTGTCGATGACGCCGAGCCGGAGCGGCGCGACGTCGGCAGCGGTGGACCGTTCCGTCATGGCGCGGCTCAGTCTATTGGCAACCCGGGACGCAGCAGGGGGCCTTTCACACCTGGTCACAGCTTCTTCACAGGCGGGGTCCGGCCATGACCCCCGATTTTCGCTATTTGCGAGCTTGGGCGGTATCCGGGACGTCGAGCCGAAAGCGCTTGGCCGTCGCCGATCCGTTGCCCGGATCGATCTCGACGAGGTCGGCTGCCAGCGGCTCGAAGCCGCCCTCGCCCGCCGAGTAGAGCATCCGCGCCACGCCGATCTTCGCCCCCTCGCCGAGGTTGCCCGTCCCGCCCGCGCCGACCGTCCCGCCGTTGATCACGTCGACGTCGCGATCGATCTCGATGTCGGCGTGGTGGGTGTGGCCGACGAGGAAGGCGATCGGGTGCGACGGCGGGTCGCGGCGCAGCAGATCCAGCGCCTTCGCGGCGAGCGCGGGCTCGTGGACCATCACGACGTCGACCTTGTTCTCCAGCCGCAGGAACCAGTCGGCGAACAGGCTCTGCTCGGATGGCGTCGGCGCCGGGTTGAGGCCCTCCCTGGTGTAGCCCCGCGCGCGGCGCCGGCGGAACGGATCGCCGTAGCCGGCCACGCGCAGCCCGGCCACGCGCACCACCATGGGCCCGAAGCGCCCGTCGCGCAGCAGCCGCCCCTGCTCGGTCAGCACGACCGCGCCATCGTCTGCGAGCTCCTGCGCCTCGGCGTCGGAGTCGTGGTTGCCGGTCACGAAGACCATGCGCGTGCCCGCGCGCAGCACCCCGCGCGTGAGCTGCGACTCGAGCGGCGAGCCGCGATCGGTGAGGTCGCCGACGAAGAACAGCGGCGTCCCGCGCGCCACCCGCCGCAGCGCCGGCAGCGCGAGGACGTTGTTGTGCAGGTCGGAGGCGACGGTGATCTGCGGGCGCCCGCCGAGCCTCCGCCGCTCGCTCGGGTCGACGACGAGCTGCGCGAGCCCCACGAGCTGGCTGTCGAGCTCCTCGCCGAGCACGCTGGCGCTCGCCTCGGCCGACTCGACCGCGCGCAGCGCGCCCGGGATGTCGGGGCCGTGCGCGTAGTACTCGGGGCGGCCGAGGTCGCCGCGCGGCGCCAGCAGCACGACGATCGCCACGCCGAGCGCCAGCGCCGTCGCGCCGGCCGCGATCGCCCCGTCGAGCAGCGGCCACCCCGCGCCGCGCAACGCCAGCGCCACCAGCAGCCCGAAGGCCAGCGCGCTGCCGACGACGACGAGCACGAGGATCCGCAGGTACGACGCGATCGCCGCACGCGCGTCGCGTTTAACCCGCGCGAGCACCCGCGGCGAGTCGGCTCCCTCGCGCGCGACCTGCACGGCGGAGTCGCGATCGATGCGCTCGACGTCGACGCGCAGCCGCACGGGCAGCCGCACGCTGCCGAAGCGCACGCCCCAATCGACGAGCGGCACGTAGAGGTCGAGCGCCCCGTGATGGCCGGGGTCGGCGAACAGCCGCACCGTCCCGACCGACAGATCGCGGTCCAGGCGCAACGCGGCGAGCGCCGTCACGCCGGCCCCGCACGAGGCGGCGCAGACGACCAGCACGGTCAGAAGCCGGCGCCCCATGGGCTTCGGCTACCCGCAAGCCGGGTGGATGACTACGACTGCAACGTCGGTGCCGACGAGTCCGAGAACTCGCGAAACAGCCCGCTGACGACGAACGCGGTGACCTCGCCGATGTCGACCGCGTTGTCGCCGACGCGCTCCAGCGCCCGCGCCACCATCGTCATGTGCATGGCCCACTCGCGCGTGTCGGGATCCTCGCCGATCTCGATCGCCAGCTGGAAGACCTCGCGGTTGAGGCGGTTGATCTCGCGGTCCTGGCGCACGAGGTCCTCGGCGAGCGCCACGTCGCGGCCGGAGAAGGCCGCGCGCGCCTGGACCGTCTCCGAGCGCGCCGCGCGCCCCATGCGCAGCACGCGGTCGAGCATCTCGGCGCGAACGGGCGGCTCGTATCCCGACAGCGGGATGAGCTTGGCGATCGTCACGCACTGATCGCCCATCCGCTCGATGTGGGTGATGAGGTGCAGCAGCGCCGCGACGAGCCGCAGGTCGCCGGCCACCGGCGCCTGGCGGGCCAGCAGGGTGAGGATCCCCTGATGGACCTCGAGGTAGCGCCCGTCAAGGCGGTCGTCGTCGAGGATGACGATCTGGGCCAGCTCGATGTCCTGGTGCTCGAGCGCCTCGAGCACGCGGTCGAGCTGCTCGAGCACGAGGTCGATGCCGCCGATGGCGGAATCCTCGAGCCGCTTGAGCTCCTCCTGGAAATGTCGGCGTCCCTCTCCCGTAGCCATCAGCCTCTACCCGAACTTCCCGGTCACGTACTCCTCGGTGCGCTGATCGTCAGGCGTCGAGAAGATCTTGTCGGTGGGCGCGTGCTCGACGAGCTCGCCGTTGAGCATGAACGCGGTGGTGTCGGCCACGCGCGCCGCCTGCTGCATGTTGTGGGTGACGATCACGATCGTGTAGCGCTTCTTGAGCTCGTGGACGAGCTCCTCGATCTTCAGCGTCGAGATCGGGTCAAGCGCCGATGCGGGCTCGTCCATCAGGATCACCTCGGGCTCCACCGCGATGGTACGCGCGATGCACAAGCGCTGCTGCTGGCCGCCCGAGAGGCCGATCCCCGGCTGCCCCATCCGGTCCTTGACCTCCTCCCACAGTCCCGCTGCGCGCAGGGACTGCTCGACGCGCTCCTTGATGTTCACGCCGCGCGTGCCGGACAGCCGGATGCCCGCGGCGACGTTGTCGAAGATCGACATCGTCGGGAACGGATTGGGCTTCTGGAACACCATCCCGATGGCGCGCCGGACGCTCACCACGTCCACCTCGGAGTCGTAGAGGTCGAGCTCGTCGAGGCGGACCTCGCCGGTCGCGCGCGCGCCGGGGATCTCCTCGTGCATCCGGTTGATGCAGCGCACGAGCGTCGACTTGCCGCAGCCCGACGGGCCGATCATCGCGGTGACCTGGTTGGCGGCGTACTCGAGGTCGACGTCCTTGACCGCGTGGTTGTCGCCGTAGAACGCGTTGAGCTTGCGCAGGCTGATCGCGTGCCCTTGCGAGGTGACGTCAGCCGCGCGCGCACCGGTGGCGGACGCGACCGGCGTCGGCGGCGCGACGCCCGGCGTCGTGTTCGTGGACTGCGCCGGGGAAGCTGCCGTGTCGTCGGGGTTCATGCCAGACGGCTCCTTCGTTGCACGAGGCGAGCGATCAGGCTCAGGATCAGGACCATCGCCACGAGCGTCAGGGCGGCCCCCCACGCGCGTTCCACGAGCCGATCCTGCGCTTGGCTGACGTCGTTGAAGATCTGCAGTGGCAGCGAGTTCATCCGCTGTGAGACGTCGAACTGCGTGCCGAAGACGAATGCAGCGGTGAAGAGTAGTGGCGCGGTCTCGCCGGCGGCACGCGCGACGGCGAGCAGCGAGCCCGTCACGAGCCCGGGCAGCGCGGTCGGCAGCACGATGCGGAAGACCACGCGCCAGCGTGGCGCGCCGAGCGCCAGCGCACCTTCGCGCAGCCCGTCGGGAACGAGGTTGAGCACGACCTCCGCGGATCGCGTCACCACCGGCAGCATGAGCAGGGCCAGCGCGACCGAGCCCTTCCACGCCGCGAACGTGCCGCCCACCTTGGTCACGACGAGCACGATGTAGACGAACAGGCCGAACACGACCGACGGCACGCCCGTCATGACGTCGACGAAGTAGCGGACGGTGTTGGCGAAGAAGCCACGCTTCCCGTACTCGACGAGGTAGAGGGCCACGCCGATCCCCATCGGGATCGCGATCGCGCTCGCCAGCGCGACCATGATGATCGTGCCCCAGATCGCCGACTTGATGCCGCCCGGGTCGCCGAGGAACCGGCCGGTCGGATCGGTGGTGAAGAAGTCCTTGCTCCAGGCCCCGATCCCCTCCTTGATCAGGTAGTAGATGATCAGGACCAGCGGGACGATCGCGATCAGCGTGAGCAGGAGCGTCAGCGCGCGCATCGCGCGATCGGTGAAGCGGCGGCGTCCGCTGACGGCGGCAAGTGTGGTCATCCGGCCATCCCCTGTGGCACCGTGCGCTCGCCACGCGAGGCGCGGTTGACGTAGTAGCGGGCGATCGCGTTGACGAACAGCGTGAGGACGAAGAGGACCAGGCCGGCAGCGATCAGCGCCGCGCGGTGCGTCGGATCCGACGCCGCCTCGTTGAACTCGTTGGCGACCACGGCCGCGAGCGTGTAGCCCTGACTGAAGATCGTCTCGGGGACGTTCGGCGCGTTGCCGATGACGATCGTCACCGCGATGGTCTCGCCGATCGCGCGGCCGAGGCCGAGCATCGCGGCGCCCGAGATGCCCGCGCGCGAGTAGGGCAGCACGGCGATGCGGATCATCTCCCAGCGCGTCGCGCCCAGGGCGAGCGCCCCCTCCTTGTCATGGGGCGGCACCGTCGACATGACCTCGCGCGAGATCGCCGAGACGATCGGCAGGATCATGATCGCCATGATCAGGCCGGCGACGAAGCAGTTGGGAATCGACACCGAGCCGCCGACCAGCGGCAGGAACGAAAACTTGTCCGAGAACCACTGCTCGGCCGGCTGCAGCTTGGGCGCGAGCACCTTGATGCCCCACAGGCCGTAGACGACCGAGGGCACTGCGGCCAGCAGCTCGACGAGGATCGACAGCGGCTGGCGAACGCGGCGCGGGCACAGCTCGGTGATGTACAGCGCGGTCGCGATCGCCACCGGGACACCGATGATCAGCGCGATGGCCGAGGTGATGAGCGTGCCCACCACCAGCGGCCATGCGCCGAAGATGTCCTTCGAGACGTCCCAGTTGTTGTCGAAGACGAAGCCGATGTAGCCGAACTTGTCGAACGCCGGCTTGGCCTCGATGAAGAGCCGGATGAAGAAGAAGGCGATGAGGACCAGGATCAGCGCCGCCAACCCGGTGAGCGTCCAGCGCAGAATCGGGTCAGCGGCGCGCGCACGCGACGACCGCTCAAGAGTTGAGCGGCCGCCGTGTGCTCTCACGGCTCCCGGCCTCCATCGCTTGCTCAGCTGCTCCCGATGGCCGAGCCGTTGCACTGCAGCCCGTCGACCTTGGCCTTCGCCTTGGCAGGATCGCGTCGGGCAGCGGCGCGTACTGCAGCTCGGGGGCGATCTTCTGGCCGTCGCCCTCCGCGTAGTTCAGCCAGCTCTTGACGAGCTTGGCCTGCGTCGCGCTCATGCCCGCCTTGCACATGTCCTGCTAGACGAGCAGGAAGGTCACGGCGCTGATCGGGTAGCTCTTGTCGCCGTCCGCGTTGATCGTCGCGAATCGCAGGTCCTCCGGCGGGTTGGCGCCCTCGCCGGCCGCGGACGTCGCGTCGAGCGAGGGCTCGACGAAGTTGCCGGTCTTGTTCTTCACGGCCGCGGTCGTGAAGTCGTTCTGCAGCGCGTAGGCCTGCTCGACGTAGCCCACCGCGCCGTCGCTCTGCTTGACGCAGCCGGCTACGCCGTCGTTGCCCTTCGCGCCGGTGCCGGTAGGCCACTTGACGGCCTTGCCTTGAGCCCGGCCCACTCTTCCACGCGGGCGAGGTATCGGAGAGGAACAGCGTGAAGTTCGCCGTGGTGCCCGACTCGTCCGAGCGGTGGCAGACCGCGATGTCCTTGTCGGGCAGGCTGCTGTTGCCGCTGACCTTGGCGATCTCCGGGTCATTCCACTTCTTGACCTTGCCCAGGAAGATGTCGGCGATGGTGGGACCGTCGAGCTTCAGTCCCTTGTCGACCCCACTCAGGTTGTAGGAGACCGTCACGGCCCCGAGCACGGTCGGGATGTGGACGGGCTCGCCCTTCTTCTGGGCGGCCTGCAGCTCGTCGTCCTTCATCGCCGCGTCAGTCGCGCCGAAGTCGACGGTGCCCGCCGTGAACTGCGCGATGCCGCCGCCGGAGCCGATGCCCTGGTAGTTGACCGTGGTGCCGGTCTGGTCCTTGAAGCGCGCGGCCCACTCGGTGTAGACCGGCTGCGGGAAGGTGGCGCCTGCGCCATTGATCGTGCCGCCTTGCTTGGCGGATCCGCTCGAGCTGCCGCTCGAGGTGCCGCCCGACGACGGGCTGCTGTCATCGCTGCCGCATGCGGCGGCGCCAAGTGCGAGCACGACTGCCGTCGATGCGGCGAGCCATTTGTACGACCTCACAGAAGAACACTCCTCATGTGCTTCGTTGCCGGGTTGAAGGTCGGCAGGCTCGCGGGCACAAGCCCGACAGCCTGTTACCGACCGGTAGCCGGGATGTGAAAAGCGTGTGAAGGCTCCGGCGAGAAGCGATAGCCGAAGCCCACGTGGGTGTGGATGAAACGCCAGTCCGGCAGGGCCTCCTCGAGCTTCACGCGCAGCTTGTGGATGTACACGTCGATCGAGCGATCCCCACCCCGCAGCGCGCCTCCCCACACGCGCGCGTACAGGTCCTCGCGACGGACGATCCCGCCACCGCTGCGCGCCAGGGCGACCAGAAGTCCGAACTCGCGGACCGAGAGGTTCAGGGCACGCCCTCCCGCGAGGACGAGGCCATCGGTTGGCCGGATCTCCAGCGCGCCGACGTAGAGGACGTCGTCGTGTGGGCGCTCCGCCGCTTCCATCGTGCGCGTCAGCATCTCCGCGCGCGAGGCGCCGCTCGTTACCCGACTGTAAATCGCCTGTGAAAGACCCGTGAACGTGGCGGCGGCGCGCTCGGCACGCCGACTAAGGTGGGCGCGATGGCCCTGTTGCACCGGCCCGGCCAGGATCTGGAGGTGCTCGACCTGCTCGAGGAGAGCGGGCGCAACGTCGAGCGCGCGGCCCTCCTGCTGCGCGACCTGCTCGTCGATTATCCCGAACGATCCGACCTGGCGCGCGATCTGGTCCTCTGCGAGCACGAGGGCGACCGCATCGCCCACGACATCATCCACCGCCTCAAGGGCGGCGACGGCAAGCGCGCCCCGCTCGATCCGATCGACGGCTACCAGCTCGCCACGGCGCTCGACGACATCGTCGACTTCGCCGAGCAGACGGCCGACAACATGGGCCTGTTCGGCGTCGAGGCGCCGATGGAGCAGGCCTCGCAGATGGGCGACGTGCTCGTGGGCGCCGGCGAGCAGGTGGCGCGCGCGCTGCGCTCGCTGCGCAGCGGCGCCGACCTCGCCCCCTACCTCGTCGAGATCCACCGCCTGGAGAACGAGGGCGATCGCATCAGCCGCGAGGCGGTGGCATCGCTGTTCGCCGACGGCATCGACCCGATGGTCGTCATCCGCTGGAAGGACATCTTCGCCTCGCTGGAGGCCAGCGTCGACGCGTGCGAGCACGTCGCACACGTGCTCGAGGGGATCAGCCTGCGCCGCCGGGCGTAGGTCGCGTCAGCGGCGGGACGGTGCGGCCGGCCCCGGAGTCGGCGATGAGGCGCTCCAGCCGGCGCTCGCGGGTCTCCGGCTTCTTGGCGCTGATCACCCAGTGCGCGGCCGTGCGCCGGTAGGACGGCGGCTGGGCCTCGAACCAGGCCCACGCGCGCTTGTCCTGCTTGAACCGCTTCTCCATCGCGGGCTCGAGCTTGGCGGCCTTGCGCCGCTCGTGGGCGTAGATCGCCGTCCGGTCGTCGGAGCGGCGCTCGAACGCCGCCAGCCCCGCCGGGCGCATCAGCCCGAGCTCGGTGAGCTCCGCGACGCGCTTGACGTTGATCGCGCTCCACGTGCTGCGCGGCTTGCGCGGCGTGAAGCGGATCGAGTAGCTGGCGTCGTCGATGCGGCGGCGCACGCCGTCGATCCACCCGAGGCACAGCGCCTGGTCGACGGACTCCGGCCACGTGATGCTCGGCCGGCCGCTGCCCTTCTTGTGGAAGCCCACCAGCAGCTCGGTCTCGTTCGCGTGGTGCTCCTCGAGCCAGCTGCGGAGCTCGTCGGGGGTGGCGAAGAAGGTCGGCTCCATCGCCGGCGAACGGTAGCCGCCGGCGATGGAGCGCCAGGGGCCTCAGCGGTGGCTCGAGCCCCGATCCTCCTCCTCCCGGGCAAGCGCGGTCACCGTGAAGGGCGGCGTGCTCGTCGCGAAGTCGGCGTTGACGACGAGGTACTCGTCACGGGCGCGGGCGATGGTCGACGGCCCCTTGAGCGAGTCGTCGGTGCGGCGGTCGTCGAGCCTGCCCTTGCGCGCGTCGTGGCTCAGCTTGATGACGTCCACCACGCCGTTGGGGAACCCGTCCGCCTTGCCCTGCACGACGAGCAGCCGGCCGCGGTCGACGAGCAGGCCGTCGCCGCCGGGGAGCGGACCGCCCTTGACCTGCAGCTCGCGGATCCTGCGCTCGTTGTCCTCGCCGACCTTGACGCGGAAGAGGCGCCCGCTCGGCGAGTGCACGACGATGAGCTCGTCGCCGTGCGCCCCGTGGCCGTGGCGGACCACGATGCCGTTGAGGTTGAACGTGCCCGCCGTGGCGTCGAACGGGATCTCGGGCGAGGTCTGGATGACGTCGTCGGGATCGATCGGCTTGGGTGCCGGCGTGCCCGTTGCGATCTCATCGGCCGACAGGTGGTAGATGACCGGCCGGAACGAGTCGGTCGCGTAGACGTCGCCGTCGCGGGTGACGTCGAGGTCGTTGACGAAGGTGGGCGACGGGTCGCCGCCCTTGGTGTCGAAGGTGGCCAGCAGCGCGCCGCTTTCGACGTCGTAGACCTTGATCGTGCCGGTCGCGGCGCCGGCGGCGTAGAGCTTGCCATCGAAGACCTTCAGGCCGGTGGCCGACTGGCCCTGGGCGCCGGGGATGAAGACCGGCACCGGCGTCGCCGTGTCGCCGAGCCTGCCGCGATAGATGCTGCCGTCACCGGTGGCCGAGACGAAGAAGAAGCCGCTGGACTTGTCGAAGGCCACGCCCTCGGGGTTGCCGTGCTGGGGCTCGGCGAGCGTGTAGACCGTGGCCGGGGCGGCCGCGTTGTCGTCCTCGCCGTGACGGCCGTGGTGCCCGCCACCGGGGCCGTGGTCGGCGTAGGCGACCGAGCCGCCCACCGCCAGCGCTCCGACCGCCAGGATCGCCGCGATGATCCGCCATGCCTGTCGCACGTCGATGCTCCTCCCGTCGTTGGCTCCTACGACGTGAGACAGCGCTCGGGCGGTTGCGTCACGCGGCGGGCTTGCGCGCCCGGATGATGGCCGAGCCCGCGTGCTCGTGGACGCGGTGGGTCTCGTCGATCTCGACGTCGGTCAGGCCCGCGGTCACGAGCGCGCGCTCGTACTCGTCGCGCGTCAGCGCTCCGGCGATGCAGCCGGTCCACTGCTGCATGTCGGCCCGGGTGGCGTCGTCCATGTCGGCGTCGGCGATGACGTCGGAGACCGCGAAGCGCCCGCCGGGCCGCAGGATGCGCGCCGCCTCGCGCAGCACGCGCGACTTGTCGGCGGCCAGGTTGATGACGCAGTTGGAGATGACGACGTCGACGCTGTCGTCCGGCAGCGGGATCTCCTCGATGTAGCCCTTGACGAACTCGGCGTTGTGCACGCCGGCCCGGGTCGCGTTGGCCCGCGCGAGGTCGAGCATCTCGTCGGTCATGTCCAGGCCGATCGCACGGCCGTTCGGTGCGACGCGACGCGCGCTGATCAGCACGTCCGCGCCGGCGCCGGAGCCGAGGTCGAGGACGGTCTCGCCGGGGGCGAGGTCCGCGACGGCGGTCGGCACGCCGCAACCGAGCGACGCGGCGACGGCGGCGTCGGTGGCACCGATCGTGTCGTGCTCGTCGTAGAGCGTCGCCCCGAAGACCACTTCGCCGGCGGGCGTCGTGCAGCACGTCTCTGGGGTCTCGGCGGTGTCGGCGGTGTCGCATCCACAGCCGCAGCCGGCCGTCGCGTCGCGATCGGCCATGCGCAGCGCGGCGTCGGAGTAGCGCGCGCGGACGTGCTCGCGCAGCTCGGTGTCGCTCAGCTCAGCCATGCGGACAGCTCCTCAAGGGCGTCGGGGATCACGTAGTAGTAGGCCCACAGGCCGCGGCGCTCCGAGTCCACGACGCCCGCCTCGCGCAACTTCTTGAGGTGGTGGCTCAGGGTGGGCTGGGAGATGTCGAACAGCGGCACGAGCTCGCACACGCAGACCTTGCCGGCGTGCTTGCGCAGCACGTCGACGAGTTGCAGGCGGATCGGATCGCCCAGGGCCTTGGCGATGGCCGCCATGCGCTCGGCCTCGTGACGCTCGACGTCGGGATAGACGACGGGCTCGCAGCACGGCTCGCCTGCGGGGCGCTTGGTCTTCGGAACGAGCTCCATATCGAAGGCCATCGATGTACATATATCGATTGAAGTCACACTTGTCAATGGATAGGCTCTCTCTCACCCGGGTCAGCGCTGCGGAGGCGGGGTCATGCATCACGACGAGTTGGGTCCCCTCATGCGCCGCCGATTGGCGGCGACCATCGACGACTTGTCGGCGGAGTTCCATGGGGTGTTCTCGCGCGGGACGGTCGAACGCTTCGTGCACGAGTCGTCCGATCAGCTCGGCGACCGACCCACGACAGGACCGAACTTCCTGCCCTTGCTCGTCGGGCGCTTCGCCCGCGACCGCCTCTTGGCGCTCGCCCAGGCCGAGGGCCGCATCGAGAAGACCAAGCCCGAGGTCCTCTTCGTCTGCGTCCACAACGCCGGGCGCAGCCAGATGGCCGCTGCCCTCACGCACCACCTGTCGGACGGCTGGATAGCGGTGCGCTCCGCGGGGTCGGAGCCCGGCGAGCGCATCGACCCGGCGGTGATCGAGGTCATGGAAGAGCTCGGGCTCGACGTCACGCACGAGTTCCCAAAGCCGCTGACCGACGAGGTCGTGCGGGCTGCCGACGTCGTCATCACCATGGGCTGTGGCGACAGCTGCCCGATCTACCCCGGCAAGCACTACGAGGACTGGGACGTCGCCGACCCGGCCGGCCAGTCGATCGACGTGGTGCGCCCCATTCGCGACGACATCCAGCGGCGGGTGGAGGCGCTCGTAGCGAAGCTAACGCCGGTATCCAGCCGATGACTGGAGCCGCGAAGGAGGAGACATGAGATACGTGCTCTTCGTCTGCACGCACAACGCCGGTCGCTCGCAGATGGCCCACGCGTTCTTCGAACGCCACGCGCCGTCCGACATCCGCGCCGAATCCGCCGGCACGCAGCCTGCACACGAGGTCTGGCCCACCGTCGTCGAGGCGATGGCCGAGGTCGGCATCGACCTGTCGCAGCGTCGTCCGCGGAAGCTGCTCGTCGAGATGCAGCTGCACGCCGACTGGGCGGTGACGATGGGCTGCGGCGACGTCTGCCCCTACGTGCCGACCATGGTCGAGAACTGGGACGTCCCCGATCCCGCGGGGCTGCCGCTCGCCGACGTGCGCGCGATCCGCGACGGCATCGAGAGCCAGATTCGCGAGCTCATCGACACCAAGCTCGACGCGATCTACTCCGATCGGACCGCACACCAGCTGCGCCTGGCTCAGATCCTCCCGGCGCTTGCCGAGGAGTTCGGCGGCCGGCGAACCGACGAGGAGATCCGCGCCTGCGCCGACGCGATCCTGTGCCGCTACGACGACGTCCCCGTGCGCTCCTACACGACGATCCTCGCCACGCGACAGGCCCGCGAGTGCCTGCGCGCTGACGTCTGCGACGTGCTCAGCGCCAACTGACCGATCACGATCCATCAACATTGCTCGATGGAACCGGCGCGTAGGGTTAGCGGATGCAACGCGTCGCGGTGATCACCGACGTCCACGCCAACCTGCCCGCGCTGCAGGCGGCGCTCGCGCGCATCGACGAGCTCGGCGTCGACGGCCTGTACTGCGGCGGCGACCTCGTCGGCTACGGCCCGCATCCCAACGAGGTGTGCGCGCTCATCGCCGAGCGCGACATCCCGACGATCTACGGCAACTACGACTACGCGATCGCCCGCGACCTCACCGACTGCGGCTGCGCGTACGTCACGCCACACGACCGCGAGCTCGGCCAGCGCTCGGTCGACTGGACGCTCGCGCACACCGACCAGGCGAGCAAGGACTTCATGCGCGACCTGCCCTTCGACCTGCGCTTCGCGGTCGGCGATGCGTCCGTGCACCTCGTCCACGGCTCGCCGCGCAAGGTCAACGAGTACCTCTTCGAGGACAAGCCGGCGCGCCTGTACGAGCGCCTTGCGGCCGCCGAGGACGCCGACGTGCTCGTCTTCGGGCACACGCACAAGCCGTGGGTGCGCGAGCACGGCGGCGTGCTGTTCGTCAACTGCGGCTCGGTCGGCAAGCCCAAGGACGGCGACCCGCGCGGAGCCTTCGCGGTGCTGGACGCCGACGGCGCGAGCGTGCGCGTCGCAATCGAGCGCGTGGAGTACGACGCGGCCGCGGTGGCGCGCGAGGTGGCGGCGGTCGGCCTGCCCGGGGAGTTCGCCGAGAAGCTCGTCGCGGCCGCCTGACCTCAGCCGCCCGGCGTCACCAGCCCCGACTCGTAGGCCAGCACCACCGCCTGAGCAGGAAGCCGCTGGCGCCGGCGCACGCGGCCGTCCGCGGGCGCCTCGCCAACGAACGACGACTTCCAGACGCAGGACGTCCGTTTCTCGTCTTTGGTCCGTCTCGGAGCGACGAACGACGAGTTTGCGCGTATGGCGTGCATTTCTCGTCGTTCGTTTGCCCGCGCGGGCGGATGCGTTGCGAAACGCGCGCGGCCTGTGGCAACTCGCGCGCCGCGCAGCCGCGTACTGCGGCGCCCACTCATCCTCAATGCCCTTCGTCCCTACGCGTGTCCGAAGGTCACGTCGGGCAGCATCCGATGCGCCCAGCGCGGCAGGTACCAGGCCCAAGGACCCATCAGGCGCAGCAGCACCGGCAGGAGCAGCAGCCTGATCAGGGCGGCGTCGAGCAGGACCGCGATGCCGAGGATGATGCCCATCTCCTTGGGCGGCAGCGGCCCGGACAGGGCGAACGTGAAGAACACCGCGACCATCACCGCCGCGGCCGCGAAGATCACGCGACCGCTGTGGGCAACGCCGCCCACCATGGCCTCGTGCGGGTCGCGGGTGCGGTCCCAGTGCTCCTTTGCGCTGGAGAGCAGGAACACGGTGTAGTCCATCGAGATCGCGAAGATCATCGCGAAGAAGAAGACGGGGCCCCACGCGTCGAGGAACCCCTGGGACTGGAATCCGAGGAGGGAATGGAGCGCGCCGTCCTGGAAGATCCACTTGGCGACGCCGAACGCCGCTCCGGTGGCGAGCAGGTTCGTGAGGACGCCGGCGGCGGCGATCAGCGGCGCCTGCAGTGCGACGAGCAGCAGCACGAAGCCGAGTGCGAGGACAACTCCGATGACGAGCGGCGCCTTCGACGACAGGGCAGCCTGCAGATCGTGGTTCTCGGCGACCGCGCCGCCGACGGTCCCGGCTGCGCCGACCTTGCCGCGCAGGCGGTCGATCGTCCTGCCGACCGCCGGATTCGACGGGTCCTGCTTGGGGATCGCGGTCACGAGGACGAGGCCGCCCCGCGACTGCGGCGGCAGCGTCGCGGCGATGCCGGCGTCGCTTCGTACGAGCCGTGTGACCGCGGCGGCGTCGGACGCGCGCGCAACGATCTGCAGCGGGCCGGTCGCGCCCGGCCCGAACGCCGCCTGCGCCTGCTGGTAGCCAACGCGCGAGGAGTCCGCGCTCGGCACGACCTTGATCGACGGCATCGCCGTCTTGAGCTGCGTGACGGGGATCGCCAGCCCGACGAGCACCGCGACAGCGACGGCCCCGTAGACGGCCGGGCGCCGCCACAGCCGCTCGGCCCACGCGGCGAAGCGCGGCGAGCGATGCTCGCCGGAATGGGCCCATGGCAGGGCAAGGTTGTCGACCTTCGGGCCGAGCTTGGCCAGCACCGCCGGAAGCAGCGTGAGCGTGGCGGCGAGCACGAAGATCACCGCGAGCATGATCCCGAGGCTCATCGACCGGAACGCCGGGCTGGGGACGAGCATGACGGCGCTCAGCGAGATCAGCACGGTCACGCCGCTGAAGAGCACGGCCTTGCCGGCGGTGTCCATGGACACCGCCGTCGCGTCCTCGGCGCTCATGCCCGCGCCGAAGAACGCGCCGCGGAACCGATGGACCACGAACAGCGCGTAACCGTGCTCACCGCGCGGTCGGCGCGCAGCGTGCGCTCGACCTTCGCGACCACGCTTTGGAAGGCCGCGTCGTTCACGGTCTTGCCCGGCGCGTGGATGACCGTCATCAGGCCGTAGCTGCCCAGCCCGCTGAAGTTGCGGTCGATCAGCTGGCGCGCCTGGACGGACTGCGAGCCGGTGGTCTCCCAGCCCGCGCCGGAGAGGGCGGTCTCGACGCGCGGGGCGAGGAAGCCGAGCACGACGGCGAGCACGAGCCACGCGGCGACGACGAGGCGGAAATGGGTGGCCGTGTAGCGGCCCAGCCGGCCGATCGGTCCGACGCGCACGGTCATGCCGACACCCGGTCGTCGTTCTCGTAGATCGCCGAGCGCAGGTGCAGCGCGCGGCGCAGGACGATCGAAGCGGGGCACGCGCCGACGACGACGTAGAGCCATTGGTTGACCCCGACGAATGCGGTCAGCAGCAGGAACCACGGCGAGACGAGCGCGGCCAGCGCCGCGGAGAGCAGCGTCATCGTCCCGGCGAGCGCGAAGAGGGCGCGCTCGAGCGGCCACGGTCGAGGTCCTTCGCGGAGCTGCTCGCCGGTCAGGGCGGTGAGGTTGGCAATGGTGTCTGGCATTCGCATCCTTTTGATCTCAACTACACAACCGTACAGTTGTGTCATGCAGAATAGAGGCTGCGGCCCGCAGCTGTCAACTAGACAACTGTGTGGTTGTGATACGGTATCTGCCGATGTCAGACACACCGGCCGTCCCCCGCCCGCTCCCCGAACCCCTGATCGAGCTCGTCGCTCAGCGGTTCCGCGTGCTGGGTGAGCCCATGCGGATCAAGCTGCTCGACCGGCTACGCGACGGAGCGGCCAGCGTCAGCGACCTTCAGGAGACGCTGGGCGCCTCGCAGCAGAACGTGTCCAAGCACCTCGGCATCCTGCACAGCGCGGGCATGGTCAGCCGCACCAAGCAGGGCAACCGCACCGTGTACGCGATCAGCGATCCGATGGTCTTCGAGCTCTGCGACCTGGTCTGCGGCGGCGTCCGCCGCCAGGTCGACGAGCTGGACGCCATCCTGCAGCCGCCGGCTCCGGCGAAGAGGTAGGCGGGGATGGCGTCCGCCGCGAAGCTCGAGCGAGCCCCGCGGCACGACAACGCCTGCATGGTGCCCCAGCCGGTCGGTGACGGCCTCGTCCGCGTCGACGCCACGTGGGGCACCGTTCAGCCGATCGAGCTTGCGCCCGGCGTGCGCACGATCGGCGAGCTCGAGCTGCTCGATCACGTCGCCCACGGACGGCCCGTGATCGACACCCGCCAGCCGCACTTCCACCGCGACGCGACGATCCCGGGCGCCCGCGGAATCCCGCATGAGCGGATTCTCGACCACCTCGACGAGCTCGACCGCACGACGCCGACCGTCTTCTTCTGCAACGGACCGCAGTGCAAGGCGACGCCCGACGCGATCCACACGCTGCTGGACGCCGGCTACCCCGCGCGCGCAATCCACTACTACCGAGGCGGGATGCACGACTGGGTCACCCTCGGCTACCCAACCTCGCCCGGCGTGGACGCCGGCTGACGCGCGCAGCGCGGCGACGCTCCGGGAGCGACGCGAACGACGTCAGCCGGATCCGTTCCTCGGCGGCCCCAGCGGCTCGATCAGCGCCGAGCTCGTGGCCTGTGGCATCAGCGGCTGGCCGCACTTCCAGCAGTAGCCGGCGCCGCGCGAATGCGGGGCTCCGCACGACCGGCACCACCATGGACGCCCTCGGCGGCGGCCGCCAGCAGGCGCTCGACCTCGCCGAGCTCGGCGTCGCGCTCCTGCAGGGCCGCCGCGCCGCGGATCAGGACGTCGAGGCGGAAGTGGTCGCGGATGGCAATCTCGTAGGTCAGGCCGCCGAGGTCCCAGGTCAGCTCGGCGACCTCGGCCGCGAGCGCGTCGCGGCGCCCCCGCAGCTCGGCGTGGGGATCGGCGGCGTCGGGACCGGCCGGCGCGGCCGCGGCGGCTGAGGGCCGCGCGCGCCCGCGCAGGCGATCGGTGAGCGCGCTCATCCGATGTCCTGGAAGTCCGTGCCGCCGCCGGCGGGCTTGTTGTCCTTGGGCGGCGGCTTGCCGCCGGTCCCGACCGTCTTGGGCAGCTTCGACGACTTCTTCTCGTAGTCCGCGCCGGAGGAGTTGTCGAGCTGCTTGACCGACTTGTTCGTCGCCTTCGAGCCGCCCTTCGTGCTGCTGGCCCCCGCGTCCTTGGACTTGGCGCCCGAGGAGGACGACGACGAGTCGCCGGTCGTCGCTGCCGACGAGCCGGTCGACGTGGCCGCCGGGGTCGTGCCGCCGCCGGCGCCGCGCCGCCGACGCTGATGACCTGCGGCGCGGCCGCCGGCGCCGCCGCGGTCGGCGGGTCGTCGCCCGAGCGCCCGATGAGCACGCCGACGCCGAGCGCGAGCAGCAGGCACACCAGCCCGACGAGGAAGGTGATGCCGCTGGGCGGCGTGCGCTCCTCGGCGTAGCTGCGCACGATCGGCGCGCGCGGCGGCCCGCCCTCGCGCGCGAGGATGTCGCGGAACGCGATCCGCGCGTCCGCGCGCCGCGCGCCGCACTCCAGGCAGTAGCGCTGGTCGCCCGCGAGCGGCGCGCCGCACTGCGCGCACGGCTCGCCCTGGGCGCCGAGCGTGGGTGCGTGGATGTCCTGCGTGGTGGCCGTTAGTGGGTCTCCTCGTGACGGTGCGCCGGAAAGCGCGGGATGCCGGCATCGCCAGGCAAGGACGCAGGGAGGGTGCTGTGCCGGTGGCACAGCCCCGACCGAGGACGCCGCCTGGCGGTGATCGGCGCCCGCGATTTCCGGTGGACCGTTGCGAGGGGGCCCACTACTACTCCAACACGGTCGCGGGCGCCGAGAAGCTCAGCTTGGCGCCCTTCAGGTTTCCGATGAAGAAGACGGTGAACTTGGTCGGCTTGGCGCCGGCCGGAGCGAGCGAGTCGAGGATCGCGCGGCCCGCGGCGACGATCTTGCCGCCCTTGCGCGCCACGCAGAAGATGGTCAGGCGCCGCTGGGCGACCTTGGACTGGTTGACGATCGTGCCCTTGGCGAAGACGCCGTCGGAGTCGGAGTCGAGCGTCACGCTCGAGATCGCGAAGCGCGGCACCTGCGCGGGCACCTTGCCCTTGGCCGCGCCGACCTTCGCCTGGACCTTGGCCGGTGTTCGGGTTCTCGCGCAGATCCAGCCGCAGATCCCCGCGCAGAGCATCGACACGGAGGTCTTCGCGCTCGACAAGACGACCAAGCAGGTCGTCCCGACGGACTCGTTCTCGTGCTCGGGCATCATCCCCGGCTACGGGATCAACTGCGTCGGCACGTACGGCGGCAACTACGAGATCGTCGCCGGGCAGTTCTCGATCGACCCCAAGCTCTGCGATGAGCCGCGCGTCGATCCGCTGCTGACCGTCGTCTATGCGACTCGGTCGGGCACCAGCGTCACGCAGGCCATCGCCGGCCCGTTCGACCTGGGCCGTCCGCACGGCTGCCCGAAGTCCGCGCAGAACGGCAAGTGGCGGATCCCGCAGGACAAGGAGGAGTCGCCGCTGTAGCACAGTCCTGGCGGCAGGCGAGGAGCGAAGACCGCGTACCGTGTGCGCCTGTGCGCACGGCATGCCTGCTCCTCGCCGCCGCCCTGCTGGTCGTCGCCGCGCCGGTCGCGCACGCGAACCCGCGCGTCGGCCGGCCCCCGCTCTCGGACCAGGCCGCAGCGGCCAGGGTGGTGCACAGCGCGTGGGAGCCGCGCCCGCGCAACGCGGGCGCCACCCATCGCGTGCCGACCGCCGCGCAGCTGCGCGCGTTCCGTCGCCAGAGCGACAACCCGTACGCGCACTGGGTCACCGGCAACTTCCGCGGCACGACCGACGAGGTCATGCAGTGGGCCGCCGCGAAGTGGGGCCTGTCCCCCAACCTCGTGCGCGCCGTCGGCGCCCAGGAGAGCTGGTGGCGGATGACCACCATCGGCGACAACGGCGACAGCTTCGGGCTCTTCCAGGTGCGCCGCCCGTACCACTGCCGCGGCACGCTCGTGTGCGGCCTGTTCCGCCACGACGCCGCGCTCAACGCCGACTACTGGGCCTCCATCGTGCGCACCTATTACGACGGCAGGCAGACGTGGCTGAACACGGTCTCGGGCAACGGCGCGCGCTACCGCAGCGGCGATCTGTGGGGCTCGATCGGCGCGTGGTTCTCGGGGCGCTGGCACGACGCCGGCGCCGAGGGCTACGTCGCCAAGGTCAAGGGCTTCATGCAGCGCCGCGTCTGGCGCACCGCGGACTTCGCCGGCGGCGGCTAGGCGAGGCTGTCGACCGCCGCATCGACGGTCTCGAGCGCCCCGACGGCGCGCGGCACGTCGGCGATGCGCAGCGCGTCGGTGATCGGGCCGCCGGGCTCGACGACGAGCCGCAGCTGCTGACCGCGATGGTCCAGGCGCGCGCGCAGGCCGTAGATCAGGCGGATGCCGGCGCTGTCGAGATACGCGATCTCGCGCAGGTCGAGCACAAGAGCGCGCACGTCGCTCGGCGTCTGGCCGCTCAGGGCCGCGCCGACCTCGTCGGCGTTGGACATGTCGATCTCACCCGTCAGGTGAGCGACGACGACCTCCCCGACCGGCTCGAAGTGCACGTCGGCGAGCGGCATCGTCAGGAGCCTAGCCTGCGTCGCATGAGGACCTCGGTGCCCGTGTCCGTCGACCGGACGTCGAGCTCGTCGACGGTGGCCTCGATCATCATCAGCCCGCGGCCGCGATCGTCCGCGGGCTCGGCGCGCTCGGCGCGCCAGCGCCCGCCGTCGCGCACGGTGAGCGTCACGACGCCCTCGGCGAACCCGGCCTGGAGCTCGAACGACGCCAGCGTCGGCGAGTAGGCGTGCTCGATGGCGTTGGCGCACGCCTCGCCGCAGGCGAGCGTCAACGCCGCGATCTCGTCGGGGCGCGCGCCCTGCGCGTTCAGCCAGCGGCGCAGCACCTGGCGGACCTTGGCGAGCACGGACGGCGCCGACGCGAAGCTCATCTTCATCTCCGGCGCGATCGGCACGTTGCGCAGGACCACGATCGCCACGTCGTCGTCGGCGCCGCCGGGTGGGACGAGACGGTCCAGGACGCGTTGGCACAGCGCATCGGCCGACGCGACCACGCTGGCGTGCACGCGCAGCCGCTCGAGTCCCGTGGTCAGCGGCTCGCGCCGGCGCTCGACGAGGCCGTCGGTGTAGAGCATGAGCGCGTCCCCGGGCGCCACCGTCGCCTGCACGTCGAGGTAGGTCCCGAACGGCAGGGTGCCCAGCGGCGGAGCCGGCGCGGACTCGATCAGGCGCGCTTGGCCGCTCGCGGCGATGATGACGGGCGGCGGGTGGCCGGCGCTGGCGATGCGCACCGAGCCCGAGAGCGGATCCAGCAGCGCGTAGGCGGCGGTCGCCATGCCCTCCCCGCGAACGGTGTGCAGCAGCCGGTCCAGGCGCTTGAGCGTCTCGGCCGGCGAGTAGCCGTCCAGCGCGTAGGCGCGCAGCGCGGTCCGCAGCTGGCCCATGAGCGCGGCGGCGCGGACGCCGTGCCCGGCGACGTCGCCGATCGCGAGGCCCACGAGGCCCCCGGGCAGCTCGATCACGTCGTACCAGTCGCCGCCCACCTCGTCGCGCGCGGGCAGGTAGCGCGCGGCGATGTCGACGCCGACGATCTCGGGGATGCCCTCGGGGAGCAGGCTGCGCTGCAGCGCCACCGCTCCGCGGTGCTCGCGGTCCAGCGCCTCGTACAGGCGCGCGCGCTCGATCGCGGGAGCCGCGCGCGCGGCGACCACCTGCAGCAGCGCCGCGTTGTCGTTGCTGAACTCCCGCGGCTCGAGGGTGCCGACGTGGATCACGCCGATCGCCTTGCCGTCGACGATCAGCGGCGCGCCGAGCAGCGAGCGGATGCCCTTGTCGCGCAGGATCGGGTTGAGCACCTCGGCGTGGTCGACGTCGGCGATGAAGATCGGCGTGCGCTCGGCCGCGATGCGCCCCGCGAAGCCTCCGCCGATCGGGATGCGGACGCCGCGCTCGACCTCCTCCTCGAGGCCCTTGGCGGCGCGCGCGACGAGCTCGTGGTTGTCGTCGTCGAGCAGCAGGATGGCGACGGTGTCGACGGAGAGGATCTCCTTGGTGCGCACGAGCAGCTCGTCGAGCAGCGCCTCGAACGGCATCTCGGCCAGCGCGGGCTCGCTCAGGCGATAGACGTGCAGCAGCTGCTCGGCGCCCGGGGCCAGGGTCGGGCGGCGGGCCGTGCCCAGGAAGACCTGGCCCTCGCCGGGCCGAGCGCGGGGACGGGAGAACTCGTGGGCGTCGTCCAGAGCCACGGCGCGAGCAGTCTAGGGCGCCGGTACATTGCGCCGCCATGCTCGTCGTGCGGGATGAAGGCCGCGGCGATCCGCTGGTCCTCGTCCACGGCGCCGGGACCAGCGGAGCGATCTGGCGACGCGTGACGCCACTGCTCGCGCCGGGCCGGCGGGTGATCGCTCCGGACGTCCCCGGTTACGGCGGATCGACCGCGGCGGGGCGGGGCTTCGCGCTGGAGGAGGTCACCGATCGGCTGGCGATCGGGCTGCAGGAGGCGGGGGTCCCGGCGCCCTACGACCTCGTCGGGCACTCGATGGGCGGTGGGATCTCGATCCTGCTCGCCGCCCGCCATCCCGAGCGGGTGCGGCGGCTCGTGCTCGTCGCGCCGGCCGGCCTGGCGGCGCTGCCGCGCGCGGTCGCGGCGTTGCTGGGCACGGTGGCGGCGCCCTACGCGGTCGCGCGCCGGCGGCTGGCCAGCCCGCTGGCCGGCAGCCCGCTCGTGCGCCGGCTGGCCCTCGCCGGCGTCGCGCGCGACGGCGCGCGCGTGCCGGCCGACCATGCGCGCGCGATCCTGGCCAGCTCGGCGGGCGCGACGCGCATCGGGCCGGGGCTGGCGAGCGCGGCGGCGGCCGACCTGCGCCAGACGCTCGCGGGCCTGAGCTGCCCGCTGGGCCTCGTGTGGGGCGAGCACGATCCGGTCATCCCGCGCCGGCGCATCGAGGTCATCCGCAGCGCACGTCCCGACGTGACCGTCAGCGTGGTGCCCGACACCGCCCACGCGCCGATGCTCGAGCACCCCAAGGCGTTCTGTCTCGCGCTCGAGGACGTGCTCGATCGGCTGGCCGGCTAACCGGATGGCAACACCGGCGCACGCGGGCCCGGATAGCGTCCAATTGCAGGCGTCTTCTGCCGCCCATGGCCACCGCCGTCGCCACCAGCGAAGCGACCATCACCCTTCGGGACGGCCGCCGGATCGCCTGGTCCTCCGGCGGGCCCGAGGACGGCATCCCGGTCGTGTACCTGCACGGCGCGATCGGCACCGCCGTCCGCCGCACCCCGGCGCTCGACGCGCTCATCTCGGCGCTCGGGATCCGCTACATCGCGCTCAGCCGGCCCGGGTTCGGGCTCTCGGACCCCTGCCCCGGCCGGCGGATCGCGGACTTCCCCGGCGACGTCGAGCTCGTCGCCGACCGCCTCGGCCTGGGCCGCTTCGCGGTCGTCGGCGTGTCGGCCGGCGGGCCGTACGCGATCGCCTGCGCCCGCGCGCTGCCCGATCGGGTCGTGGCGACCGCCGCGGTCAGCTCGCTGTCGCCGGTGTGCGCCCCGCACGCCGGCAACTGGATGCCGGTGCACCTCCGGCTCGGCCTGCGCGCGCTCGTGCGCCGTCCCGACCTCGCGGCGCGCGGCGGCGCGCGGGCCATGCGCATCGTCGAGCGCCGCCCGCACGCGGTGGCGCGGCTGGCCCGCGCGGGCGCGACGCCGGCCGACCGCCAGCTGCTGGCCGCGGCCGAGGGCGGCACGGCGGCGATCGAGTCGTTCCTCGCCGCGGCGGCGGGTGGCGTGCGCGGGATGATCGACGACTACGTGACCGTCTGCTCGGCCTGGGGCTTCGACCTGCGCGAGGTGCTCGGCGAGGTGCACGTGTGGCACGGCGAGCAGGACCGCTTCGTGCCAGTCGAGCACGCGCGCGCGCTCGCCGCGGCGCTCCCCCGCTGCCGCGCGCAGTTCGACGCGCAGGACGGCCACTTCTTCTTCCGCCGCCGGCTGGGCGAGGTGCTCGGCGCGCTCGTGGCGCCGCTGCGGGGCTAGGCTGCCGGCATGGCCCAGCGACTCGAGATCGGGATGGTGCTGCTGCACGACGGGACGCCGCGCGACCTGGAGGCGCACGCCGCGCTCGCCGACGCGCTGCCGGATGCGGAGGTCGGCGACCCCGACGACGTCGGCGTCTTCGAGGTCGCGCTCGACGCCGACGACCAGGACGACGCGCTCACGCAGGTGTGGGACGCGGTCGCCGCGTCGGGCACCGACGACCACATCGCCTTCCTCGAGCACCCGGAGCTGCCCGAGCACTGGCAGCACCTGAGCAGGGCGCCGGGCGACTGAGTCGTCCGGCGCGGCGCTCAGACTGCGGCGATGCCCGAGAACCCGCCGCAGGACCCCGAGTCGCGCAGCGATCGCGGGCCATCGGCGCCGGGGCCGATCGAGCACCTCGTGGCTCGCGAGGAAGACGGCTGCGTGATCATCGTCGGCCTCGACTCCGCCAACCGCGCGGTCTACTCGACCACGCTCGCCCGGCCGCAGTGAGCTACAGCTGGCGCCGCTCGTCCGCCAGCTCGGTCACGAGCGACGACCACCCGAACCCGCGGGCCGCCATCCCGCGGCCGGTGCGCGGGTCGTAGTACTCGCGCAGGCCGTCGCGGTGCGCGGCGTCGGCCATGGCGGCCGCGATCCGCGCGGCCTCGTCGCGGTAGCCGAGCTCGCGCATCGCCGGCAGCAGCAGCCAGGCGACGTTCATCCACGCCGGCCCGCGCCAGGTGCGCCACATGTCGAAGCGCGCGTTGAACGCACGCTCGTCCATCGCCACCGACGGGATGCCGCACGGCGCGCCGTAGCGGCGCGGGTCGAGCAGGTGCTCCTCGACCAGCCGCCGGCGGACGTCCTCGGGCAGCGCGTCGAGCACCAGCGGCGACAGCGCCGACCACGTCGAGACGTGCACCGGCCGCTCGGCGCGCCCGGCGAGGTCGAAGAACAGCCCGGTCGCCGGGTCCAGGCAGCGCTCGAGCAGCGCCGCCTCGACGCGCTCGGCGCGGCGCGCGTAGGCCGCGTCGTCGGCCAGGCGCGCCATCGCGCGCAGGCTCAGTACGTAGGCGACGTTGACCCAGACGTCCTCGACGTGCTCGTCGTGGGCCGCGGCGATCGCGTGCGCGCTCCAGCCGAGCTTGCCGTAGCGCGCCACGAGGCGGAAGTAGCCGGGCTTGTAGTGCGCGTACGGTCCGTAGACCGGGTCGTACTTGGGGCTGTCGTCGAGGCCGGACTCGTCGGGCAGGACGATCGTGATCAGGCCGTCGCCGTCGACGTCGCGCTCGCGCTCCAGCCAGTCGAGGTGCGCCTCGAGCGCGTGCAGCGCCTCGGTGGCGAAGCCGGGGTCGTCAGGGCTGGCGCGCGCGACGATCTCCCACGCGAAGGGCAGCAGCGGCGGCCCGATCGTCGTCGTGTGGCGGCTGCCGCGCGTGCGCTGCGTCGCGTACAGCGGCGCGCGCCGCCAGCGCGGGTGGTTGTGCCAGAAGACCGTGTGCGGGATGAAGCCGTCGGCGCGCCCGCCGCGCAGGACGGTGCGCAGCTCCTCGCGGGCGCGGCGGACGTCGTGGCGGCGCCACGCGATGGCGTGGAAGCACGAGTCCCAGTGCCACTGGTGGCGGTAGCGCGGCGTGGACGGGCACGTGTAGCCGTACGGGGTGCCGTCGCGGTGCTCGCCCTCGCGCCAGTTCGCGTGCAGCACTGCGCGCGCGAGTGCCTCGAGGTCAGGCGAGGTCGTCGTAGGTGACGGCCTCGCGGACGCGGCGCCGCGCACGCTTCAGCACGCCTTCCACCGCGCCGATGTGGCGCGGATGGTCGAGGTCGGCGGGATGCAGATCGAGGCGCAGCAGGCTGCCGGCCGCGAGCGCGCCGGTGCGCACGAGCCACGGCGAGGCCAGGCGCTTGACGGCGCTGGAGGTCCCGAGCGTCAGCGCGGGCGCCGTCGTCGAATGCGCGGGCGCGTGGACGCGCACGAGGCTCGCCCACCAGTCGAACGAGCCGGCGAGGATGTCGCGCAGCGCGTCGGTGTACGCGTAAGCGGGCGCGACGAAGCCGCGCGGCTGCACGCCGGCCAGGCGCAGCACGCGCCGGCCGGCGTCGACGGCCCGGCGCGTCTCGTCGGCGTCGAGGCCGACGAACTCCGCGGCGGGGTTGCTGCGCCGCGGCGCGCCGGCGGAACGCCGGTGCTGGAAGCCGTGCTGCGCGATCGCGTCGCCGCGCGCGACGCACTCGGCGAGCCACTCGACCATCTCCGGCCGGCGATCGGTGAACGGGTGCAGGTCGGGCGCGGGGATGACGAGCAGCGTCACGCGCTCGATGCCGTGGTCGCCGAGCCAGTCGCGGATGAGCGCGCAGCGCTCGAAGGTCGCGGGCTCGACGTCGTGGACGGCGACCGCGATGGCGCGGGTGCGGGTCAAGCCGACAGCTCTCGCAGGTCGCCCAGCTCGTCGGCGAAGACGCGATCCCAGCGCGAGCGCCAGCTCAGCGCGGCGGCGGCGACCGGATCGGGCGTCGTCGCGCGCGCGTGCTCGATCGCCGCGGCGAGACCGTCGACGTCGCCGGGCGCGTAGGTGCGCACGGCGCCGCCGAGCAGGGTCGCGCTCGGCGCGGTCTCGCACGCGACGACCCGCGCGCCGCTGGCCGCGGCCTCCAACGCGACGAGGCCGAACGTCTCGTGCTCGCCGGGCATGACGACGCAGCGCGCCGCGGCGTAGGCGCGCGCAAGACACGCGCGATCCTGGACGAACGGCCCGAACGAGACGCGGTGCTCGAGACCCAGCGCGCGGGTGCGGCGGCGCAGCGCGTCCTCGGCCGGCCCGGAGCCGACGAGGCGCAGCGGCCAGGGATCGGTCGAGCGCGCCGTCGCCTCGAGCAGCTGGAAGACGCCCTTCTCGCGGGCCAGGCGCCCGGCGTAGAGGACGTGGTCGCCGCGCGCGACGTCGCTCTGCGGGCGGAACGCGTCGTGCAGGCCCAGGCGCAGCGGGAAGCTCGCCGGGCGCCCGCAGTCGGGCTCGGGATCGACGACCGAGGCGATCGCGTCGACGGGGGCGTAGGCGTGGCGCATCCACGCGCGGAAGAGCGCGGTCCACGCCGCGGTCGGCCCGCGCATGCCGGCGGCGTCGAGTGCGGCCGAGCCGTGGTGGACGGCGACGACCTTCGCCCCGAGCGTGTGGGCCAGCTCGGTCACGCGCAGCGGCAGCCAGAACGGGTCGTGCAGGAGCACGACGTCGGGGCGCAGCCACCGCAGCGTCCGGCCCAGGGCGCGCGCCCCGAGCGGCAGGCGGTAGCCGTTGGTCGCGGCGAGGCGCAGGCTCGGCAGCTCGTGGCGGCCGCGCTCGTGGCGCTCGCGCGGGCCGGGGACGACGACGTGGTGCTCGAAGGCGCCGGTCGCGCGCGCGTGGGCGGCCTTGGCGTCCAGGTAGGTGCGGATCCCACCCGAGCGCTCGCCGTAGAAGAGGGCGACGTCGACAATGCACAGATGCCGACGATCCTGGTCGACCCGCGGCCGCGCACGATGGACCTCATGCTCGACGCCGCCACGCGCGCGCGGCTCGAGGCGCTCGGCGACCTCGTCGTGCATGAAGGCCCTGGCCGGATGCCGGCGGAGGTCGTCGACGCGCACCTGCACGAAACCGTGGCGATCGTCGGCCAGACCGACCTCGACGCCGGGCGCATCGCGCGCGCTCCGAAGCTGCGCGCCGTCCTCAACGTCGAAGGCAACTTCCTGCGCAACGTCGACTACGAGGCGTGCGCCGCGCGGGGGATCCACGTGCTCGTCGCGAGCCCCGCGTTCGCGCCCGCCGTGGCCGAGGCCGCGCTGGGTATGGCGATCGACCTCGTGCGCGGCATCACGGCGGCCGACCGCGCGATGCGCGCGGGTACCGAGGCCTACGAGCTCGAGGCCAACCGCGGCTGCTTCCTGCTCGCCGGCGCCGACGTCGGCGTCGTCGGCCTCGGCGACCTCGGGCGCGAGCTCGTGCGCCTGCTGGCCCCGTTTCGCTGCCGGGTGCGCGCGCACGACCCGTGGCTGCCCGAGCTCGTCATCCGCGCCGCCGGCGCCGAGCCGGCCGGCCTGGACGAGCTGCTGCGCGCCTCGCGCGTCGTCTTCGTCTTCGCCGCGCCGACCACCGACAACGAGGCGATGCTCGGCCGGCGCGAGCTCGAGCTGCTGCCCGAGGGCGCGGCGCTGCTGCTCCTGAGCCGTGCCGCGGTCGCCGACGTCGACGCGCTCGTCGAGCTCGCGGCGGCCGGGCGCCTGCGCGCTGCGATCGACGTCTGGCCGCGCGAACCGGTGCCCGCCGACCATCCCGCGCGCGCCGTCGAGGGCCTGCTCCTCTCCCCGCATCGCACCGGCGGGATGCCCGAGGCCTTCCGCGCGATCGGCCGCATGGTCGTGGCCGACCTCGAGCTCGTGCTGCGCGGCCTGCCGCCGGTGGTCTGCCGGCGCGCCGAGCGCGAGACCGTCGGACGGCTGCGCAGCCGTCCCATCGACCAGGAGGCGTGAGCTATGCGGCACGCCGCGCCCCCGCGGCGGCGCCGTCGCCCAGAGCGCGCCGGTAGCCGCCGGCCAGGCGCTCCAGGGCGCGCTCCCACGTCCGCTCGCGCACCGCGTCGAGCGCGCGCTGGGCCAGGCGCTCGCGCTGCAGCGGCGCGGAGGCGAGCTCGACCACCGCGTCGGCGAGCGCGCGCGCGTCGGGAGCGCGCAGCAGGCCGGTGACGCCGTCCTCGACGATCGAGCACGGTCCGCCTTCGGCGACCGCGACGACGGGCAGTCCGCTGGCCTGGGCCTCGAGCAGGACCTGGCCGAAGGTGTCGGTGCGGCTGGCGAAGAGGAAGAGGTCGGCGCTCGCGTAGGCGCGCGCCAGCGCCTCGCCCTCCAGCCAGCCAAGGAAGGTCGCGTGCTCGCCGAGGCGCTTGCGCAGCGCGTCCTCCTCCGGGCCGCCGCCGGCCAGGCAGAGGTGCAGGCGCGGATCGCGCTCGCGCGCGGCGAGGAAGGCGTCGGCGAGCAGGTCGGCCCCCTTCTCGCGGGTGAGGCGGCCGGAGTACAGGACGGTCAGCTCGCCCGGGAATGCGTTGGGGTCGCGCTTGTCCGGCGCGAAGCGCGTGATGTCGACGCCGCGGTCCCAGCGCCCGATGCGCTCGGCGTCGATGCCCATCCCGCGCAGCACCTCGTCGGACGCGGGGCTCGGGCTGAGGACGACGCGGCACTGGCCGTAGAAGGCGCCGATCGCGGCGCGGGCGATGAACTCGAGCTTGGGGTCGGCGGCGCGCAGGCCGGCGTAGGCGGCCAGCTCGGTGTGGTAGGAGCCGAGCACCGGCACGTCCATGACGCGCGCGATGACGGTCGCGGCGACGCCCGCCGGTCCGGGGCTGCAGAGGTGCACGAGGTCGTAGCGGCCCTCGGCCAGCGTCTCGACGATCGCCGGCAGGCTGGGGACGCCGACCTTCAGCCCGCTGTAGAAGGGGATGTCGACCTCGGCGACCGCGCTCAGGCGGCGGTCGACGTTGGCGTCGGTGCCGACGACCTCGACCTCGAAGCCGGGGACCCCGCGCTCGCGGATCTCGTCGAGCGTGTGGGTGACGCCGTGCATGCCGCCGACCGCGTCGGCGACGAGCGCGACGCGCGGGCGCTCGCCCTCGCGCTGGACGAGCTTGCCCTTCTCGCGGCCGAGAAAGGCGGCGGCCGGCGCGTACGGGATGGCGGCCACGCAGGCGTCGAAGAGGCCGGCCGCGGCGGCGCCGAGATCGCCCCCCGTGCTCGTGGCGGCCAGGACGCCGTCGACCGCCCCTGCCAGCTTGCGCTCGTGGGCCCGCCGGGCGCGGCGGAAGAGGTCGGCGTGGCTGAAGTCCTCGTGCTGCAGGAGCGCGAGCAGCTCGCGCTCGCCGAGGTGCAGCTCGACCGCCTCCAGCCAGGCGTGCAGCAGCGCCCTGGCGTCGTCGGGGCCGAGGTCGGCGCCGATGGCGCCCCTGCGGACGTCGCCCTCGCGCATGACGCGCTCGACCATGGTCAGCACCGCACGCGGGTCGACGGCCTGGTCGCCGTCGCCGCGGCCCAGCGCGCGGATGGCCAGCGCCATCGCGCTGTGCGCCCACTTGGCGGCGCTGCCCTGCTCGCCGCGCGCGGTCGCCTGGCCGGCGCGCACGTGCGCGAGGTACTCGTGCCAGGTGTGGGCGACCGGCGTCTCGGTGAACGTGCGCCCGATGTCGATCCCGGCGTGGTCGTCGGAGCCGCCGACGCCCGTGCCCCCGTGGGTCTCGATGTAGACGGCCGCCGGCGCGTTGAGCTCGCGCGCGCGTGAGCCGTTGCGGGTCTCCCAGACGGCGAAGAGCTGCGCGAGGCGCCGGCGGTGGCGCGGCGTCAGCGGCGCCTCGACGGCGTAGAAGGGGTGCGCCAGCGCGCACGCGATCTCGTGGTCGTGCAGGTACTCGGCCACCTGCTCGACGTCGTCGGCGTGCGCCTGCAGCCACTCGTGGTCGTCCGGGGTGATGCCGTAGCAGAGGACGTGCACGGCCTGGGGCTCGCCCTTGAACCAGGTCGTCAGCTCCTCGGACACGAAGACGTCCGGCCGGTCGGCGATCTGCAGGACGCCGGCGATCGTGTCGTGGTCGGTGATGGTCACGAAGTCCATCCCCCGACGCTTGGCGAGCCCGTAGACCTCCTCGGGCGGCGTGGCGCACTCGGGCAACCCGAGCGCTCGCTGAACCCCGAGCTTGGAGAGCTCCGAGGCGGTCGAGTGGCAGTGCAGGTCGGCCCTGCTCGTCGCGCGAACGTTCATCTCGTTTCTGTAGATTCCCCTGCAAAGACCGCATTTCTGTGAACTGCTCGGAAAGATGGTGTGATCGAGCGGTGAACGCGGAGGCCCTGCGCGCGCGTTGATGGTGGACACCCCCCTGCAAGGAGGCTCCCAAATGCGCCGTCATCTCAGCTACGCAAACGTCATGGCCACGATCGCCGTCTTCGTCGCGCTCGGTGGAGGCGCCTACGCCGCCACCGCGCTCCCCAAGAACTCGGTCGGGCCCACCCAGCTGCGCACCAATGCGGTCACGTCGAGCAAGGTCAAGAACGGCTCGCTTCGCCGATCGGACTTCCGCACGTCCGATCTCGTGTCCCTGCGCGGCCCGGCCGGAGCGGCGGGCGCTGCCGGAGCGGCCGGCGCCAAGGGGGACAGGGGCGACAAGGGTGACAAGGGTGACAAGGGCGAGAAGGGCGACGCCGGCCGCTCGGCGCTGAGCACGCTGCAGTCGGGCGAGACGGTGCGCGGCGTGTTCGGGGTCGACGGGGTGGCCGGCGCGCCCGGGCAGGAGTTCGTGACCGGTGTGACGATGCCGATCCCCACGTCGGCCAACCTCGACGACCTGGCCGTCGTCGGCCCGGCCGACGCGAACGCTTCCGCGTGCACGGGCAGCTACTCCTCCCCCACCGCGCCCGCCGGGTTCGTGTGCCTCTACCCGCTCCCGGGCACGAACGTCGCCTCGGTGAGCGGCAAGGTGCCCTTCCAGCTCGGCAACCCCGGCCAGGACACGCCCTACGGCTTCATCGTCCAGACCACCTCCACCGCGGCTGGCCAGCTGCTGTCGCAGGGCTCCTGGGCGTACACCGCCCCGTGACGTTCACGACCTGATCACCGCCCGCGCGGCGCGGTCGTGGAAAGCAGGGTCCCATGACCGCGACCGCGATGGGCGAGCTCGTCATCGAGCAGGCGAACCTGCGCGTCGAGGTCTCGCTCGCGCCGCTGACCGTCCACGTGCGCCGCGACGGGCGGCGGCTGCTGCGCGCGCTGACCGTGTGGGCGTGCGAGGGCGAGGTGCGCGACCGCTTCGTGCAGGTCACCGAGGGCGTGGTCGCCGACGAGCGGCTCGGCTTCCCCGAGCGCGCGGTGGCGGCGCGCGTCGCCGAGGCCGACGGGCGCTGCGTGCGCCTGGCGCTGCGCCTGCAGGGCGGTCGCCACGCCGAGCTGCGCATCGAGGTCGCCGGCGACGAGCACCTCGTGCTCGAGCTCTCCGCGCAGGGCGCGCCGCTGCGCCTGGCGATCGAGTGGGACGCCCGCGCCGAGGAGCGCTTCGCCGGGCTCGGGGCGCGCCACGCGCTGCGCGTCGACCACGACGGCCGCGCCATCCAGCTCGGCGCCGATCGCGCGTACACCGGCCCCGACTGCCCACCCGACCTGCGCGCGCTCGGCGGCGTGCCGCAGGGCGACTACGCGCCGGCGCCGTTCCTGCAGTCGAGCCGCGGCTACGCGCTGTGGTGCGAGACGTACGCCAACGGGACGCGCTTCGAGCTCGACGAGCCCACGCGCGTGTCCACGCGCGGGGTCGCGGGGCCGCTGCGCCTGCACGTCCTCACCGACCCGACGCCGCTCGCGCGCCTGCGCCGCTACCTGCGCCTGACCGGCCTGCCCGCGCTGCTGCCGCACTGGGGCTACGGATTCTGGAAGTCGCGCGACGTCTACGAGCACCAGGACGACGCCGAGGAGGACGTCCACGGCTGCCGCTGGCACGGCATCCCACTCGACGCGATCGTGCTCGATTCGCCCTGGGAGACGCAATACAACACGTGGGAGCCCAACCCGCACCAGTTCCCCGACTTCGCCGGGATGGTCGCGCGCTGGCGCGCCGGCGGCGTGCGCACCGTCGTCTGGGTCACGCCGTGGGTCAACCTCGAATCGCTCGACGGCCAGATCCCGCCCGACCCGGGCTCGCGGCGGCTGCACCGCGCGGCGGCGCCCAACTACGAGCCCGAGCGCTTCGTGCGCGGCCCCGACGGCGAGGCGCACGTCGCGCGCTGGTGGATGGGCATGGGCTCGCTCGTCGACTTCACCGATCCCGAGGCCGAGGCGTGGTGGCGCGCGCAGGCGCTGCGCGTCCTGCGGATGGGCGTCGAGGGCATCAAGGCCGACGACGGCGAGGGCTACTACATCGGCGAGGACCTGCGCTTCGCCGACGGCACGACCGGCGCCCAGACCGCGTGGCGCTACGGCGGCCTGTACCGGCGCTCGATGCAGCGCGCGCTCGACGAGGCGCACGGCCCGGGCCGCGGCGTGCTGTTCGGACGCAGCGGCTGGAGCGGCCAGCAGGCGACGGGGCTGCTGTGGGCCGGCGACCAGGCATCGGACTTCTGGTCGCTGCGCACGCTCGTGGCGGCGACGATCGCCGCCGCGGGCAGCGGCTTCTCGAACTGGTCGCACGACGTCGGCGGCTACCTCGGCCACCGGCTCGTCGAGCGCTGCCCCAAGGAGCTGCTCGTCCGCTGGGCCCAGCTGGGCTGCTTCACGCCGCTCATGCAGGCCCACGGCCGCCTGCCCCAGGAGCCGTGGACCTACGACCCCGAGACGCTCGCGATCTACCGCGGCTACGTGCTCCTGCACGAGATGCTCAACCCCTACCTGCGCGCCGCGGCGGCGACCGCGGCGCGCTGCGGGCTGCCGATCGTGCGCCCCGCCTCGCTGCTGGACGCGGGCGGCTGGGAGGTCGCCGACGCGTACGGCCTCGGGCCCGCGCTGTGGGTGGCGCCGGTGATCGAGGACGGCGCGCGCGAGCGCGAGGCGTGGCTGCCGCCGGGCGACTGGATCGAGGCGTGGTCGGGCGCGCGCGTTCGCGGCGGCCGCGAGGTGGCCGCGCCGGCGCCGCTGCACGCGATCCCCCTGTGGGTGCGGGCGGGCGCCGTCGTCGTGACCCACCCCGCCGAGGCGGTGCGCCACGGCCTCGGCGACGGCGACGCGCCGCTGCACGCGACGCTGTGGGGCGAGCCGCGCGGGGGCCGCGCGCTCGCCCGGCTTGCCGACGGCACCGTCGTGCGCTGGCGCCGCGGGCGCTGGTCGGCCGGCGCGCGGGCGATGACGTTCGAGGAGCGCTAGGACTTGTGGGTCATCGCGATTTCGACACCAGGGCGAATGCGGGGCGCTGCGTTCTGTCCAAAAGTACATGCAACTTTCCCCGCAAATGGACGACAAATAGGAAATGCGCCCCCTTATCGGCGTCACGACCTCGGAGCTGCGACCTGGCGAGCTGGCCACGCTGCGGCGCCACGGCCTGCCGCCGCACCCCGAGATGGCGCTGGGGACGACCTATCTGCGCGCGGTCGAGGCGGCCGGCGGTATCCCCGTGATCCTGGCCCCGACGCAGCTCGATGCCGTGCCCGCGCTCGTCGAGCGCCTCGACGGGATCTGCCTCTCCGGTGGGCCCGACATCGACCCGTTCGTCTACGGCGCCGGCGAGCGCCACCCGCAGCTCGGCGCCACGCAGCCGCTCGTCGACGCGTTCGAGCTGACCGTCGCCCGCGTCGCCGATGCGGCGGGCCTGCCGCTGCTGGGCATCTGCCGCGGCGCGCAGGCGCTCAACGTCGCTCGCGGCGGGACGCTGCACCAGCACGTCGACGGCCACCGCCAGGACGAGCTCGCCACCGTGCCGACCCAGCAGGTGGCCGTCGATCCGGGATCTCGCCTCGCCGCGATCACCGGCACCGAGCTGACCGTCAACTCGTTCCACCACCAGGCCGTCGACGTCCCGGGCACCGGCCTGCGCGTCGTCGCCCGCGCCGACGACGGCACCGTCGAGGCGATCGAGGACCGCATGCGCACGCTCCTGCTCGGCGTCCAGTGGCACGCCGAGACGCTGGTCGGGCAGGCGCAGCACGCAGCCCTGTTCGAGGCGCTCGTCGAGGCGACGGCGCACCCGCGCCGCCTGGTCGCTGCCGCTTAGGCCACCGCACGCTCGGGCGGCGCCGCCAGCGCGCGCAGGAGCGTCGCCGTCAGCTCCGACAGCGCGGGGCGCTGCGAGGGCTCGACCTCGAGCAGCAGCGGCGCGGAGTGGTCGCGCAGCACCGGGGCCAGCCGGCCCCACGGCAGCGAGCCGCGCCCCGGCGGCAGGTGCAGGTCGAGCTTGAGCGGGTCGACCCCCGGCGCGTCGATGTCGCGGCGGCGCACGCCGAGGTTGTCGTGCACGTGGAAGAGCACGACGTCGCCCGCGACGGCCGCGGCCACCAGGGCGGGATCGCTGTGCGAGGCGTCGGCCGTGATGTGCAGGTGGCCGACGTCGAGCAGCATCCCGGCCGCCGGCGAGGCGAGCCGCCGCACGAGGTCGCGCACCGCGAGCGGGTCGTGACAGAGGTGCGGGGGCGACGGGTAGACCGGCGCGAGGTTCTCGAACGCGACGATCACGCCAAGCGTGTGCGCCCGCCGCAGGAGGCGAACGAGGGAGCTCTCCTCATCCTCGCCCACCCACCCGCGCTCACGGACGCGCGCTCGGGCGGTGCCGGCGCCGTCCGCGAAGTTCAGGCCGTGGTAGGCGACGAGCTCGGCGCCCGCCTCCGCGGTGTACTCGAGCAGCCCGTCGAAGGCGCGGTCGTGCTCCAGCGTGCCCGCGCTGAGGTCGTCGGGCGCGTGGAGGACGAGCCGTAGCGAGCTGCGCCCCAGGACGGCGCGCAGCGCCCGCGCGTGGCGCCGGCGGCGCTGCCGGTCGGCGAGCATCGCGCGCGGGGGCGCGTGGACCTGCAGCCAGCGCAGCCCCGCCTCCTCGTGGGCGGCAAGGAGCCGGGACGTCGGCCAGGCGTCGCGGTGCAGGTTCAGACCGAGCCGATCGTCCATGCTCGCTCATGGTTCGCCACCCCCGCACCGCGGCTTGTTGCGCGCTCGTGATGCGCTGGTGAAGAGGCGGTTACGCGCCGTGGTCGAGCGGAAGCGCGCGCCGCGGGACCGGCGCCGAGTGCACGATCGACGTCGTCGTCTGCCCGAACGGGGTGAAGCGGTCGAGCACCGGCTCGAGGTCGTCCATCGCGCGCACATGCAGGCGCAGCAGGTAGCAGTCCTCGCCGGTGATGCGCTCGCACTCGACGATCTCGGGCGTCTGCGCGGCGATCTCGGGGATCTTGTGGATCTGGCGAGCGAACGGCCGCACGCGCACGACGGCGGCGAGCTGGTAGCCGATCGCGCGGGGATCGACCTCGGCGCGGTAGCCGGTGATGACCCGCTCGCGCTCAAGGCGCCCGACGCGCTCGGCGACGGCCGGCGCCGACAGCCCGACGCGGCGGCCGAGCTCGGCGAAGGCGACGCGCCCGTCGCGCTGCAGCTCGTCGAGCAAACGACGGTTGATCTCGTCCAGGAGGTTCGGTTCGTAGGCCATGAGCTGGTGAGCCCTTCGATCCGCCATGGTATCGCGCCGTGCAACCGTCGAGCATGTTTGGGCATGGCAGCCGCCGTTCCGACCGTCGCCCATCGTTCGCGCCGCCTTGCCCAGACCGCGCCGCCCGAGGCCTTCTTCGTGGTCAGCGCCGTCTTCCACTACCTCGGCCCGGCGTTCGCCGTCCTGCTCTTCGCCCGCGTCGACGTGCTCGGCGTCGCGTGGCTGCGGATCGTGTCGGCCGCGGTGATCTTCGCGGTGTGGCGACGGCCGTGGCGGCGCGTGCGCGGTGCCGGGCGGCTGCTGCTCGTGTGGGGCACCGTCCTGGCGGTGATGAACAGCACGTTCTACCTGGCGATCGACAGGCTGCCGCTCGGCACCGTGGCGGCGATCGAGTTCCTGCCGGTGATCGTGCTCGCCGCGCTCGGGACGCGCACGCTGCGCAACGTCGCGGCGCTGGCGCTCGCGGTCCCGGGCGTGTACCTGCTCACCGACGTCGCGCTGGAGGGCGACCCGCTCGGGGTCGTCTTCGCATTCGTCAACGCGGCGCTGTTCGCGGCCTACATCGTCGTCAGCCACCGCGCCGCGCAGCACGAGTCGATCCCGGGCATCGACCTCCTCGGCATGGCGATGCTCATCGCCGCCGTCGTGGCGACGCCGATCGGCGCGTGGGCCGCCGCGCCGGCCTTCCTGGACCCGGTGGCGATCGCCGCCGGCGTGGGCGTGGGCGTGTCCTCGTCGGTCATCCCGTACGTGACCGACCAGCTCGCGATGGCGCGCATGTCGCGCTCGACCTACGCGCTGATGGTCGCGCTGCTGCCGGCGACGGCGACGATCATCGGGATCGTCGTGCTGGCACAGCTGCCGAGTGCGCTCGAGGCGCTGGGGGTGGCGCTGGTGATCGCCGGGGTGGCGGTTCACCGCGACCAGTCCTCGGCCAGGACCGCGTAGACGACGTGGTCGACGGCCCGCTCGCCGACCCACTCGACCGCGCGCAGGACGCCCTCCTCGCGAAAGCCGAGCCGCTCGGGCACGGCGCGGCTTCGAGCGTTGCCGACCGCCGCCTGGATCGTGACGCGGTTCAGCCGCCACGGACCGAAGGCGTGGTCGACGAGCGCGCGGACGGCCGCGGTCACCGTCCCGCGGCCCTCCTCGTCGCGCGCCAGCCAGTAGCCGATCGACGTCCTGCGGTTGCGCCAGTCGACGGCGTGGAAGCCGACCATCCCGACGATCGCGCCCGCCGGGTCCACGATCGCCGCCTGCAGGCCGTTGTTGTCGGCGATCTGCTTGCGCGTGGAGCGGATGAAGGGCAGCACGTCCTCGGCTGAGCGCTCGTGCTGGGCCCATGACATCCAGGGCGCGAGGTGGTCGCGGTTGGCGTCGATCACCGCGAACAGCTCGGCGGCGTCGGACTCCTCGACAAGCCGCAGCGCGTAGCCACCCGGCAGCTCGTGGCGGAGCATCAGACCTTGGCCTCGAAGGCCCCGAGCGCCTCGTAGGCGTCCTCCACCGCGCGCTTGGCCGCGGTGTGGCGTGCGGTCGACTTCGCCGACGCGTACTTCGTCGCCCAGGCCTTGGGGTCGGCGAGCTCGTCCTCGACCACCGCCAGCGCGGCCTCGGCCTCCTCGACGGCGCGCTCCAGGCGCTCCTGCTCGCGCAGGCGGTTCTTCGACGGACCGGCGGGCTTGGGCTTGGCGGCCGCGGGCTCGGGCTTGGGCTTCGCCGCGCGCGCGTCGGCGGCGCCGTTCGAGCGCGGAGGCGGCGGCGCTGACGGCGGCAGGCCGAGCGCCTTGCGCTCCTCGCGCACGCGCGCGTACTCCGGCCAGCCGCCGACGTAGGAGCGCAGCGCGTAGTCCTCGACGGCGATCGTGCGCGAGCCGACCGCGTCGAGCAGGGCGCGGTCGTGGGTGACGAGCAGCAGCGAGCCGGGGAAGGCCTGCAGCGCGTCCTCGAGCGCCTCGCGCGACTCGAGGTCGAGGTGGTTGGTCGGCTCGTCGAGGATCAGGACGTTCGAGCCGGACTGGACGAGCACGGCCAGCGACAGGCGCCGGCGCTCGCCGCCGCTCAGGCCGTCGAGCGGCTTGTCGGCGTCGTCGCCGCTGAACAGGAAGCGCCCGAGCAGCGCGCGCGCCTGGTTGGGCGTCAGGCCGGTGCGCTTGATCGCCGCCTCGAGCACCGTGCGCGCGCCGCCTGCCTCGAGCTCCTCGGTGTGCTGGCTGAGGTAGCCGACCTTGACGTTGTGGCCCGAGCGCAGCTTGCCGCCGTCCAGGGCGCGCTCGCCCACCAGCGCCTGGATGAGCGTCGTCTTGCCGGTGCCGTTGGGCCCGACGAGCGAGACGTGCTCGCCGCGCTCGAGCCACAGCTCGGCATCGGCCAGCAGCACCTTGCCGGGGACCTCGAGGCGCCCGTCCTCGAGCTCGAAGATCACGCGCCCCGAGCGCTCGGGCTTCTTGAACGCGAACTCCAGCGCGCGGCCGTCGCGCGGGTCGCGCTCGATGCGCTCGATCTTGTTGAGCTTCTTCAGGCGGTCCTGCGCCTGGCGCGCCTTGGTCGCCTTGTAGCGGAAGCGCTCGACGAAGCGCTCCATGCGCGCGATCTCGGCCTGCTGCTTCTCGATCGCGCGGCCGAGGGCGAGCTCGCGCGCGGCCTGCTCCTTGCGCCAGGCGTGCCAGGTGCCGTCGAAGAAGCGCGCGCGGCCGGCCTCAAGCTCGAGCACCGCGGTGCCGACGGTCTCCAGGAACCAGCGGTCGTGGGCGACCAGGACGACGGCCGCGTCGAGGTCGAGCAGCGTCTGCTCGAGCCACTCCAGCGACTCGATGTCGAGGTGGTTGGTCGGCTCGTCGAGCAGCAGGAGGTCGGGCTGCGCGGCTAGGGCGCGCGCCAGCGAGGCGCGCGTGAGCTGACCGCCGGAGAACGTTCTCAGCGGCCGATCGAGGTCCGCGTCGGCGAAGCCTAGGCCGTGGACGACCGAGCGCGCGCGCTCGCGCCAGCCGTAGCCGCCGGCGGCCTCGAAGCGGGCCTGCACCCCGGCGTAACGGTTCATCGCGGCCTCGTCGCCCTCGGCCATCGCGTGCTCCAGGCGCTCGAGCTCGGCTTCGAGCTCCATCGGCTCGCGCGAGCCGCTGAGAACGTATTCACGAAGGCTCAGGTCGCGCTCGCGCGGCGGGCGCTGGTCGTGCAGCGCGATCCGCGTGCCCTTGGCCAGGACGAGCTCGCCGCCGTCGATCGACGTCTCGCCGGACAGCATGCGCAGCAGCGTGGTCTTGCCCGCGCCGTTGCGCCCGGCGATGGTCATGCGCTCACGGCGCTCGAGCTTGAACGAGACGCCGCGCAGCAACGGCTCGCCGGCCATGTCCTTGGCGAGGTCTGATGCGATGAGGACCGCCACGACCCTCATGGTAGGTCGCGCGGGTTGCCGTGGCCGCGAACGTGCGCAACGATCGGTCGCATGCCCGAGCGCACCTCCTACGAGCCCGGCACCCCGAGCTGGGTGGACCTCGCGACCCCGGACGTCGATGCGTCCGCGACCTTCTACGGAGCCCTCTTCGGCTGGGAGGTCGAGTCGGCAGGCCCGCCCGAGGAGACCGGCGGCTACGGGCTGTTCATGCTGAGGGGCCACCGGGTGGCCGGTGTCGGCCCGCTCATGCAGGAGGGCCAGCCCGCCGTGTGGTCGACCTACGTGTCGACCGACGACGCCGACGCCGCGGTCGCCCGCGCGCAGCAGGCCGGCGGCGCGGTGGTGGTCGAGCCGATGGACGTCATGGACGCCGGGCGGATGGCCTTCGTCATGCACGCGGCCGGCGGCGCGCTCGGCCTCTGGCAGCCCGGGCGCACCATCGGCGCCGAGCTCGTCAACGAGCCGGGCGCGCTGAACTGGAACGAGCTGCAGACGCGCGACACGGAGGGCGCCAAGGCGTTCTTCGCCGCGCTCTTCGACTGGGCGCCCGAGGACTCGAGCGTCGGCGAGATGACCTACACCGTCTTCAACCTGGGCGGCACGGGGATCGCGGGCATGATGCCGATGCCGCCCGGCGTGCCCGACGAGGTCCCCGCCTACTGGCTGGTGTACTTCGGGGTCGAGGACTGCGACGCCAGCGCCGCCAGGGCGCAGGAGCTCGGCGGCGGCGTCATTGCCCCGGCCATGGACATCGAGGGCGTCGGGCGCTTCGCCGCCCTCACCGATCCGCACGGGACGGCGTTCGCGGTGATCGCCGGCGCGCAGCCCGACGAGTGACGGTCAGGTAGGCCTCCTCGATCGCGCCCGCGATCTCGTTCCAGTCGAGGTCGCGGTCGAGGCGCACGCCGACCCATCCGCGGTGGCCGACGTACGGCGGGACGAAGTAGTGCTCGGGCGCGCCGTCGACGAGCGCCTCCTGCATCCCCTCCGGCGCGGCGCACCACAGCGCGAGGCGCCCGTCGTCGTGGTGGTTGTCGAGGTACATGACGAACGTCTTCTTGTCGCGGATGAAGAACGTCGGCTGGCCGTGGCTGAGCCGCTCGTTGGTCTCCGGCAGCGAGAGGCACAGCTCGCGGACGCGATCGAGCGTGTTCACGCGTCTACTTTCGCAGCCCGCCCTGGGGCAGCCCGGCGCCGGTGCGCTGCCACTCGACGAGCAGCGCGTTCTCCAGCGCGACGTGGTCGGCGGCGTTCGTGAGCTCGCGGAACATCGCCTTCAGGCGCCGCATGCCCTCGGGCGGGTGGGCGGCGAGCTCGCGCGCGAGGTCGAGGGCCGCGGCCTCGGCGCGCGCCGCCGGCGCGGTGCGCTGCAGCAGCCCGAGCGCGCGCGCCTCCTGCATCCCGAGCGTGCGGCCGGTGAGCACCAGGTCCTTGGCGGCCGCCAGGCCCACGAGCGGCGTCAACCGCGCCGGGCCGACGGGCACGCCGAGCCGCGCGCCCGCCCACGCGAGCTTGAGGTTGTCGGCGCCCACGCGCAGGTCGCAGCCGGCGGCCAGCTCGGCGCCCGCACCGACGACGTTGCCGACGCACACGCACACGGTCGGCGTCGGGAACGCCTCGACCGCGCTGTAGACGCGCGTGAAGGCCTCCATCCGCGCCAGCGCAGCGTCGCGATCGAGGACCTCGGCGACGTCGGCGCCGGCGCAGAAGGCGCGCTCGCTCGTCGTGGAGAGCACGAGCACGCGCAGGCCGTCGTCGGCCGCGAGCTGCGCGAGCGCGGCCTCGAGCTCGGCCAGCGCGGCGGAGTCGAGCGCGTTGCGCGCCTGGGGTCGATCGAGGCGCAGGACCTCGATCGCGGCGTCGAGCCGCTCGCATTGCAGGGCCGCCATGGCGGCAAGGTTCTATACGATGCGAGGCGAGATGAAGCGTCTCCTCGCCGCGCTCCCCGCCGCAGCCGTCGCGCTCCTGGTGCTCGCGCCCGCCGCGCTCGCCCACGACGGAGGCGAGGGCTGGTACGGCCCGGCCGACGACAAGGTCGTCACCAACGCGGGCTTCATCGTCATCGTCTTCTTCCCGCTGTTCATCTTCCTGATGAGCCTGCTCCAGGGCCACCTGGAGAAGCGCAAGGACCGCCGCAAGAAGGCGCACAAGGCGCTGGCGTCAGACGAGCAGGTCTGGCGCGGCGGCTGGTAGCGGGATCTTCACGCGCGCCGCCACGCTCGCGGCAACCATGACGGCGAGAAGAACGAGATCCCTCCTCGTTGATTGGCACGCGACGTCCCGGACCTCCCTGCCCGGGACGTTCGTGTTTGACGGCGGTCATGTCCACGGATACGGGCTCGCCGAGGCGACGTGCCGGCGGCCCGTGGCGAACCGCTCCAGGCCGAACGGCTCGAGCAGTGGCTCACCGCCGTCGAGAAGGTCGGCCGCGGCGAGCTCGCCGAGCGCGAGCAGCTTGAACGCGGCGCCGCCGTCGAGGATCAGATAGGCGTTCGGCGCGACGCGGTCGAGCACCGGGTAGCCGTCGGCGGTGAGCGCGATCACCCCGCCCGCCGGGCGCGCCTCCCACCGCCGCTCGGTACCGCGGAAGCGCCCGAGCACGTGGCTCAGGCCCGCGGTGAACAGGTCGACGAACCCCTCGCCGGCCATGTGCGCGGGGTTGGCCTCGCCGTAGGGCTCGAGCGCCGCCTGCGGGTCGAGGCGATCGGGCAGGCCTCCGCCGACGATGCCCGTGCCCGTGCGCCCGAGCCGGAAGTAGATGCCCCACGGCCCGTCGACCACCACGCGCCCGTCCTGGGCGAGTACCGGGGACGCCAGACGGAGCGTGAGCTCCGCTGGCTGGTGTCGGTTGTCAACGCCGTCGGAGGGCCCGCTCGAGGACCTGTTCGCCGTAGCTGGTGTCGGCGGCGTTGAGGTTGACGCCGGGTTTGACGATCTCGTCGATGCGGTCCAGCACTGCGGCGTCGAGGACGACGTCGGCGGCGGGCAGTTGGCTGTCGAGCTGTTCCATGGTGCGCGGTCCGATGATCGCCGAGGTCACGGCGGGGTGATTGACGACGAAGGCGATCGCCAGCTCGATGAGCGACACGCCGGTCTCCTCGGCGACCTTCGCGAGCTGCTCGACGGCATCGAGCTTGCGCTGGTTCTCCGGCAGCGACATGTCGAAGCGCGCCACCAGCCGCTGCCGCGCCGGCGAGGTCGGGGAGCTGTCCCCGGTCCAGCTTCCCGATAGCCAGCCGCCGGCCAGCGGGCTGTAGGTGAGGATGCCCATCGCTTGGCGTTGAGCGGTCGGCAGGACGTCGAGCTCGACCCCGCGGACGAGCAGCGAGTAGGGCGGCTGCTCGGTGCGAAAGCGCTCCAGGCGCCGCTCGCGCGCCATCCACTGTGCCTCGACCATCTGCCCCGCGGAGAACGAGGATGAGCCGATGTAGCACACCTTGCCCTGGTGGACGAGGTCGGTCAGCGCGGCGAGGGTCTCGTCGATGTCGGTGGTCGGATCGGGGCGGTGGATCTGGTAGAGGTCGATCCAGTCGGTGCCCAGCCGCCGCAGCGAGCTCTCGACCTCCCGGACGATCCAGCGGCGCGAGTTGCCGCGGTGGTTCGGGTCGTCGTCCATCGGCACGGACACCTTCGTCGCCAGCACGACGTCGTCGCGGCGGTCCTTGAGCGCCTTGCCAACGATCTCCTCGGACTCACCGGCGGAGTAGACGTCCGCCGTGTCGATGAAGTTGATGCCGGCGTCGAGCGCGCGGTGGATGATGCGGATCGAGTCGTCGTGGTCGGTGTTGCCCCAGGCACCGAACATCATGGTGCCGAGGCAGAGCTTCGAGACCTGGACGCCGGTGCGTCCGAGTGCGCGGTAGTCCATGGGTTCTCCTAGGAGTTGTCGACGACCTTCGGGTACGTCTCGGGGCTCAGCAGCTCGGGGTCCGGGCCGCCGCGCACGCCCTTGTCCAGCGCGTCGATCGCCGCGACCTCGTGGGCCTCCAGCGCGAAGTCGAAGACGTCGAAGTTCTCGGCGATACGGTGCGGCTTGACCGACTTCGGGATCGCGCAGAAGCCGTGCTCGATGTGCCAGCGCAGGACGACCTGCGCCGGGGTCTTGCCGTACTTGACCGCGAGGCCGGTGATGATCGGGTCGGTCAGCGGGCCGCGCGACGCGTCGGCGCCGGGCACGTAGACGAGGACGCCGCCGAGTGGTGACCACGCCTGGGTGGCGATGCCCAGCTCGGCGTGGACCTCGCGCAGCGCGGGCTGCGTGAAGTACGGGTGCAGCTCGACCTGGTTGACCGCAGGCACGACGTCGGTGCGTTCGACCAGGTTGCGGAGGTGCTCCGGGCTGAAGTTCGAGACGCCGATCGCGCGGGCCCGGCCGTCGGCGAGGAACGTCTCGGCGGCCTTGTAGGCCCCGATGGTGCCCTCGAAGTGGGTCGGCACCGGCTGATGCAGCAGATACAGGTCAACGTGGTCGAGCCCCAGCCGGCGCAGGCTTGCGTCGAAGCCCACCTGCGCGGCGTCGTAGCCGTAGTCGCTGATCCACAGCTTGGTCGTGACGAAGATCTCGTCGCGCCGGACGCCGGAGCGGCGGATGCCCTCGCCGACCTCGCGCTCGTTGTCGTAGGCGGCGGCCGTGTCGATCAGCCGGTAGCCGTCGCGCAGCGCCGTCTCGACGGCGGCGGTGGTCTCCTCGGGCGGGCTCTGGAACACGCCCAAGCCGAGGGCGGGCATCGTCGCGGAGGTGTTCAGCGTCAGGGCAGGGGTCGTTGCAGGCATCATCGTCCTGTGGTCCTCTCGTGTCGTGTTGGGAGCTAGGCGCCTAGCGCTCGCGGATCTCGCCGCGCAGGGCTCGCTCGGTCGTGTCGGGTGTTGCCGTCCAACTGGCCAGCAGGTCCAGCGCGTGCTGCGAGGCCGAGTCTGGTTCGGCGGTGTAGAGCGCCATGCGCAGGCCGTCATCGGCGTCGAGCGTCAGCGTCTCGTAGCTGAGCTCCAGCTCGCCGACGATCGGATGATGCAGACGCTTGGTGCCGGTCCGGTGGAAGCGCACGTTATGCGCCGCCCACCGGACTCGAAACTCGTCACTGCGCGTCGACAGCTCGCCAATGAGGTCCTGCAGGTTGCGGTCATAGGGGTTGCTGCCGGCCTGCGAGCGCAACGCCGCCACGAGGTCCGAGGCCAGCCGCTCCCACTCGGGGTAGAAGTCGCGCGCGACGGGATCCAGGAAGGTGAACCGCGCACTGTTGGCCGGCTGCTCAGGGCTCTCGAACATCGGGGCGTAGAGCGCGCGGCCAAGCGCGTTTGCCGCCAGGTAGTCACAGCGGACACTGCTGACCAGCGCCGGCGCCTGCATCTGATCAAGCAGGCGCTGCACCACGGGCCTCACCCGCGTCTTGGCCGGTTTCGCGCGCATGGGGGCGACCGGACTGGCGGCGCGCGCCAGATCGAAGAGATGCTTGCGCTCGGCGTCGTCGAGCTGCAGCGCCCGGGCCAGCGATTCGAGCACGAGCTCGGAGGCGCCGCTGACCTGGCCGCGCTCCAGGCGCCGGTAGTAGTCGGCGCTGACGCCGGCCAGCGACGCGACCTCCTCGCGGCGCAGGCCGGGCACCCGCCGCTTGCCGTAGCTGGGCAGGCCGGCCTGCTGGGGCGTGATCTTCGCCCGTCGGCTGGCGAGGAACTCTGCGATGTCATTGGCGGCGTTCATGGTCCTGGTCTTCCCCGGACGGGTGCTTCTGCCGGACGGCTTGAACCCTGACGGTAGACCGTTCGCGCGGGCACTGAGGGGCCCTGTCGGTGCCCCTTTGACAGGGCCTCCCACCCGGTCGAGCCGGGTGCCATGGTGGGCCCATGAGCACCGACACCAACACCGGCCGCGTCGCGGTCATCACCGGCGCCTCGTCGGGCATCGGCGAGGCCACAGCCCGAGCGCTTGCCGCCGACGGCTACCGCGTCGCGCTACTCGCCCGCCGCGCCGGCCGTATCGAGGCGCTGGCCGAAGAGCTCGGCAACGGCGCGATCGCCATCGCGGCCGACGTCACCGACCGTGACTCGCTTGTCGCCGCGGCCCGGCGCGTCAAGGACGAGCTCGGCGGCGCCGACGTCCTCGTCAACAACGCCGGCGTGATGCTGCTGGCGCCGTTCACCTCCGACCAGCGTGCCGAGCAGCGTCAGATGGTCGAGGTCAACCTGCTCGGCACGATGACCGCCACGGAGGTCTTTCTCGATCAGCTCCGCGACGGCGGCGGCGACCTCATCAACATCTCGTCGGTCGCCGGGCGGACGGCCCGTGCCGGCAACGCCGCCTACGCCGCGACGAAGTGGGGCCTCAACGGCTGGTCGGAGGCCCTGCGCCAGGAACTTCAACCCGACGTGCGCGTGATCGTCATCGAGCCCGGCGCCGTCGCGACCGAGCTGACCGATCACATCACCCACGGTGAGACCAAGCAGGGAGTCGAGCAGTTCTACGCGGCTACCGCGATCACCGCCGACGACATCGCGCAGATCATCGCCTTCGCCGTCGCCCGGCCGCGCAGCGTGTCGCTGAACGAGATCCTCGTCCGGCCCACCGCCCAGGTGGGCTGAGATCCGCTGCCCGACCACCAGCGCTGAGGCCCGACCGCGCTCGTTAGGGTCGGGCGATGACCGACGAGGTTCGCTACGAGCGGGTCGGCGCGGCGGCCGTCCTGACCATCGATCGCCAGCACCGCCGCAACGCCGTCGACGGCGCGACGGCCGAGCGCCTGCGCGAGGGCCTCGACGCGTTCGAGGCCGACGACGACGCGCGCGTGATGATCCTCACCGGGGCGGGCGGGGTGAGCTTCTGCGCGGGCGCCGACCTGAAGGCGATCGAGACCTACGCCCCGCGCCTGAACGACCCCGACGGCCCGATGGGCTTCACCCGGCGCACTCCGACCAAGCCGACGATCGCCGCCATCGGCGGCTGGGCGCTGGCCGGCGGGCTCGAGCTCGCGCTGTGGTGCGACCTGCGGATCGCCGCGGAGGGCTCGACGCTCGGCTTCCCCGAGCGCCGCTGGGGCGTCCCGCTGATCGACGGGGGCACGCAGCGGCTGGCGCGGATCGTTGGCCTCGGCCGCGCGCTCGACCTCATCCTCACGGGCCGGCTCGTGCCCGCCGACGAGGCGCTCGCGATGGGCCTGCTCACCGAGGTCGTGCCGGCCGGCGAGCACCTGACGCGGGCGTTGGATATGGCCGAGGGGCTCGCGAAGTTCCCCCAGGAGACGATGCTCGCCGACCGCCGGGCGGCCATCGCCGGGCTCGGATTGCCGCTGGCCGAAGGGCTCGCGCTCGAGGCCCAGGCCGGGCCGCAGGTGTTCGCCGACGCGGTCGCCGGGGCCGCCCGCTTCGCCGGTGGCGAGGGCCGCGGTGGAGCCGGCGCGGGTGTATAGGCTGCCGAGCGATGACCTACTTCGTCACCGGGGCCACGGGCTTCATCGGCCGCCATCTCGTGCAGGAGCTCCTGAGCAATCGCGAGGGCGAGGTCTACGCGCTCGTGCGCGAAGGCTCGCGCGAGAAGCTCGCCGAGCTCGTCGAGCGCTGGGACGGTGGCGATCGGGTCACCGCCGTCGTCGGTGACCTCACGCAGCCGCGCCTCGGCGTCGAACTGGCGTGGATCGACGAGCACCGCGGCAAGATCGACCACTTCTTCCACCTGGCGGCCGTGTACGACATGACCGCCGACGACGAGGCCAACGAGCGCATGAACGTCGCCGGGACGCGCAACGCGGTCGCCCTGGCCAACGCGCTCGAGGCGGGGATCCTGCACCACGTCTCGTCGGTCGCCATCACCGGCTCCTACAAGGGCATGTTCCGCGAGGACATGTTCGACGAGGGCCAGGGCCTCCCGTCGGCCTATCACCGCACGAAGTTCGAGTCCGAGAAGATCGTCCGCGAGGAGTGCAGCGTCCCGTGGCGGGTCTACCGGCCGTCGGTCGTCATCGGCCATTCGCAGACCGGCGAGATGGACAAGATCGACGGGCCCTACTACTTCTTCAAGGCGCTGCAGAAGGCGCGCCACGCGCTGCCCGAGTGGTTCCCGCTCGTCGGCCTGGAGTTCGGCTACACCAACCTGGTCCCGGTCGACTACGTGGCCGCGGCGATGGACCACATCGCCCACCAGCCCGGGCTCGACGGCCAGGCCTTCCATCTCATGGCGCCGAAGTCCCAGCGCTCGGGCGAGGTCCTCAACACGTTCGCCAAGGCGGCCCACGCGCCGCACATGGCAATCCGGATCGACAAGCGGTTGACCGACGCGCTGCCCAAGGGCGTCGGCTCGCTGCTGCTGCAGCTGCCCGCGCTGAAGGGCGTGCGCCGCCAGATCCTCGCCGACCTCGGGATCCCCGAGGAGATCCTCGGGCACCTCGGCTTCACGGCCCAGTTCGACACCCGCGACACCGAGCGCGCGCTGGCGGGCACCGGCATCGACATCCCGCCGCTGGACAGCTACGCCGAGAAGATCTGGGACTACTGGGAGCGCACGCTCGATCCCGACCTCTACAAGGACCGCTCGTTCGAGGCGGCGATCAACGGCCGCACCGTCGTCATCACCGGCGCGTCGAGCGGCATCGGCCGCGCGGCGGCGCTGAAGATCGCGCGCGCCGGCGGCATCCCCTTGCTCGTGGCGCGCTCGATGGACAAGCTCGAGGAGACCAAGGCCGAGATCGAGGCCGCGGGCGGCACCGCCTATGCGTACTCGGCCGACCTCTCGGCGCTGGACTCGATCGACGACCTCGTCACGCAGATCCTCGACGAGCACGTCGCGGTCGACATGCTCGTCAACAACGCGGGGCGCTCGATCCGCCGCTCGATCGCGCTCAGCCAGGACCGCTTCCACGACTTCGAGCGCACGATGCAGCTCAACTACTTCGGCGCGATCCGCCTGACGATGGGCCTGCTGCCGCACATGCGCGAGCGCGGCTTCGGCCACATCGTCAACGTCTCGTCGATCGGCGCGCAGACCAACCCGCCGCGCTTCAGCGCCTACGTCGCGTCCAAGGCGGCGCTCGACGCGTGGACGCGCGTCGTCAGCTCCGAGGTCGTCGGCGACGGCATCACCTTCACGACGATCCACATGCCGCTCGTGCGCACGCCGATGATCGCCCCGACGAAGATCTACGACCAGTTCCCGACCATCACGCCCGACGAGGCCGGCGACCTCGTCTGCGAGGCTCTGCGCGCGCGGCCCAAGCAGATCAACACCCGCCTGGGCACCTTCGGCGAGGTCGCCTACGCCCTGGCCCCCAAGGCCGTCGACCAGATCCTGCACATGGCCTACAAGGTCTTCCCCGACTCGGCCGCGTCCAAGGGCGAGAAGGACCCCAACGAGAAGGCCTCGATGGAGCAGGTGGCGATGGCGAACCTCATGAGGGGCGTGCACTGGTAGCCGGCGCGTCGGCCCAGATCGAGGCGATCGGGGCCGCCACGATCTTGTCGTCCAGCGCGTAGATTCGCGGGCCGGTGTGCAGGACCACGCCGGCCACGAAGCCCTTGCCGAGCTTGTCGCGCATCCATCGGAGGTGACGGGCGGCAGCGCCGTCCGGGGCCGCGCCAGCCTTGACCTCGATCCCGATCGCACGTTGGCCGCCGAGCTCGGCGACGAGGTCGATCTCCTCGCGGCCACCCTGCGTGCGCACGTGGTAGAGCCGCGGCCGGCTGTCGGACAGCATCAGCTCGGGCCGGAGCTGCGCGGCGACGAACGTGTCGAGCATCCGCCCCAGCAGGCCGCCGTCGCCCATGATCCCGCGCGTGTCGAGACGCAGCGCAGCGGCGATCAGAGCGGGCTCGACGACGTACCGCTTGGGCGTCTTGACGAGCCGCTTGAGCCGGTTGGTCTCCCAGGCGGCCAGTTGGTCGACGATGAACAGGTTGCCGAGCAGCTCCTCGTACGCATTGGCTGTGATCCTGTTGATGCCGGCGGCGGTGTAGATCGTCCTGTGCTCGGGCTGACCCGCGGAGCTCAGCGCGTAAGCCTCGAAATAGCGCCGGAGCCTCGCGGTGTCGCGTGGGCGGGTCGTCGCCAGCGCTTCGACATCGCGGGTGAGCAGGTTCTCGAGGTAGCTCTCGAGCCACGCGCGGTGGGGCGCGCCCGTGAGGAGCAGCGCCGCCGTCGGAAAGCCGCTCTGCAACGCAAGCTCGATGTAGCCCTGCAGGTCGGGGACGTCGCGCGGGACGGTCAACTCGTCGCCGCCGGCGAGCTTGTCGAAGAACGTCGGGCCGTCGATGCCACCGGCTCGCTCGCGAACCGTCATCGGGTACATCGACACCCGCACGATCCGCCCGGTGGCCGGCCACACCGTGTGGTCGAGCTCGGCATGGACCGATCCGGTGAGCACGTAGCGGTTGGGCGCCAGCTGCGCCTCCACCGACCTGCGCACAGCACCAAGGACGCCCGGGACGGCCTGCCACTCGTCGAGCAGCACGGGCTCGTCGAGGCCGCGCAGCGCTGCATCGGGATCAGCCTCGAAAGCCGCGGCCTGCGCGGCGACGTCCAGCCTGACCGTTGTAGCGGCACGGCGTGCGACGGTGGTCGTCTTCCCGGTCGCACGCGCGCCGGCGATCATGAGCGCCGGCAGCTGGGACGCGTAGTCGTCCAGGAGCCGATCGACCAGGCGAGGGACGTAGGCGGGCGCGGGCGCAGCGGTCATGGTCCGATCAGACTGTCGCTATTACGCGGGAGATAGTATCGCTTTCATGCAAGAGATCCTGACGCTTTGACGCAGGCCTTGGCATCGCTCTGCACACGCTTCACCTTGCCGTCGGCGCGCGCGCGAACCGCTCGACCTCGTCGACCTCAGCGCGCAGCGCGCCCTTCGGCGCGCGCCCGAACAACTCGAGCTCGACCTTGCCGCCGGGCAGCGTCCACGTCCCGACGGCCCGGCCGTCGACCGTCGCCGTCGCGCGGATCACGCCGCCGCCGGGATGGACGCGCCTGGCGTGCTTGGCCGGCACCGCGAACGTGCGGTCCTTCCAGCCCAGCAGGTAGGGATCGAAGGCGGCGAGCAGGCGCGGCGGGATCGCGGTGTGCGGTGGTGCGTCGCGCCCGGCGAGGTCGACGAGGTCGCCGTGCTGGGCCAGCTCGGAGGCGATCGCGTTCAGGCCGGCGCGGGCGTCGCGCAGCGGCAGGCCGGCCCAGGCGGCGAGGTCGGCCGCCCCGGCCGGCCCGTGGCCGCGCAGGTAGCGGCGCGCCAGCTCGGCGAGCGCCGCGTCGCGGTCGACCGGCGGCGGATCGCCGCCGAGCCAGTCGCGCGCGAGCGCGAAGGCGTGGGCGCCGTCGGGGCGCAGCGGTCCGAGGAGCACGATGCCGCGGCGCGCGGCCAGGTAGAGCAGGTGCGGCATCGCCTGGCCGCCGGTGCGGATCCCATGGGCGGCGATGCGCTGCGCAAGCGCGGGCCGGGTCAACGGGCCGTCGTCGGCGAGTGCGCGCTCGACGATCGCCACCGCGCGCTCGGCGTCGTCGGGCGAGACGCCGTCCTGCACGAGCCGGCGGGCGTTGCCGTGACGGCCGGTCAGCGCCAGCAGCCACGGATAGTCGTCGCGGCCGACCATGTGCAGGGTGCCGCGCGCGAGCCAGGCGACGACGAGCGAGCGCTCGACGGTGAGGGCGGCGTCGACGTCGACGGCGCTCAGCCCTTCGATCCGCGCGCGCAGCGCGAGCCGCGCGGCGCGCAGGTCCTGGGCCTGCACGGCGAGCAGGTGCGCGACGACCTGCGCCGCGCCGCCGGCCGCGGGACGGTGCAGGAGCTGCGCGGCCGCGCGGGCGCGCCGGAGCGCGGCGATGTTGCGAGCGACCCCCACGCTAGGCCCATCGTACGGCGCATCGGCGGAGGTATCGTGCCGGCCATGCTCTTCGGACCCGAACACGTCAAGCGCTACATCGAGACCGACGGCGCGGAGGGCCACGACTGGCGCAACGGCGCGCCGGTCCTCCTGCTCACCACGACCGGCCGGCGCAGCGGCGAGCAGCGCACCACGCCGCTGATCTACGGGCGCGACGGCGACGACTACGTCATCGTCGCCTCCAAGGGCGGCGCCCCCGACCCACCGGCCTGGTACCTCAACCTCACCGAGGACTCGGAGGTGCAGCTCCAGGTCAAGGCCGATCGCTTCCGCGCCCACGCGCGCATCGCCACGCCCGACGAGAAGCCCGAGCTGTGGAGCACGATGACCGAGATCTGGCCGGACTACGACGTCTACCAGACCAGGACCGACCGCGAGATCCCCGTGGTCGTGCTCGAGCGGGAGGGATGACCGCGGTCGCCGACGCGCTGGCGGGGTGGGCGACCGCCTTCGAGCCGTCGGCCGACGAGCTGGCGCTGGCGGACCGCGCGCTGGTCGACACGATCGCCGTCGCGGTCGCCGCCCGCGACCACCCGATCCGCGCGTTGCTCGGCGACCTGCCGCGGGAGGGCGCGTGGGCGTCGCTCGCCCACGTCCTCGACTTCGACGACCTGCACCTGCCGACCACGACGCACGTCAGCGCCGTCTGCGTGCCCGCTGTGCTCGCGGCCGGCGGCGACGCGCGCGCGTACCTCGCCGGTGCGGGCGCGATGGTCCGCCTCGGTGTCGCGCTGGGCTGGCCGCACTACGAGGCGGGCTGGCACGCGACGTGCACGGCGGGCGCGCCGGGCGCGGCGGTCGGCGCCGCTGTGGCCATGGGACTGCGCACCGAGGAGGTCGCCACCGCGATGGCGCTGGCCGTCCCGGCGGCCGGCGGCGTGCAGCGCGCGTTCGGCACCGCGTCCAAGGCGCTGCAGGTCGGCTTCGCGGTTGCCGCCGGCGTGCGCGCCGCGCGCCTGGCCGCCGCCGGCGCGACGGCCGACCCGCGCGCGCTGGACCAGTGGCTGGCGCTCGTCGGCGGCGACGCGCGGCGCCTCGAGCTCGACGGCCCGGCGGTCCCCGGCGGCCTGGCGATCAAGCTCTTCCCCTGCTGCTACGCGCTGCAGCGTCCGATCGCGGCCGTCCGCGCGCTCGGCGCCGTCGACGCCGAGCGCGTCGAGCGCGTCGTCGTGCGCACGCCCGCGAGCGCGCTCGCGCCGCTCATCCACTCCGCGCCGGCGACCGGCCTGGAGGGCAAGTTCAGCCTCGAGTACGCGGTCGCGGCCACGCTGCTCGACGGCCGGCCGGGGATCGCCAGCTTCACCGACGAGGCCGTCGCGCGGCCCGCGGCGCAGGCCCTGCTGCGGCGCGTCGCCGTCGAGCCGATCGCGGGCGGCGACTCATTGCTCGCCGGCGAGGCGGAGATCGAGGTCGTGCTCGACGACGGCTCGGTCCTTCGCACCGCTGTCGACATCCCTCCGGGCGCGCCGCGGCGCCCGCCGTCGCGCGACGAGCTGGCCACGAAGCTCGCCGACTGCGCGGGCGACGCGCTCGCCCCGACCTGGGAGTCGGCGGCCGGCGAGCTCAGCCGCTCACTCGCTCCGCCAACCCCGGATAGCGAACGACGAGTCCATCTGCGTCGACCTCCAGCTCGGATCTGAAGTCGCCGTCGAGCGACACGAAGCGCACGACACCGCGGCGCACGTGCACGTAGCGTTGGGGCGAGGCGTGCACGACGAGGTCGGGCACCGACACCCACGCCATCAGGAAGTCGCGCGTCCCGCCGCCGACGTGCAGGTCGTAGCGGCGGATCGGCATGAGGTTGGTCAGGGGCGAGTAGGCGAGGTCGCAGTCCATCGCACCGTCGAGCGCCGCGTTGCGCTCCCCGTTGCACGTCCATGCGCCGCCGCCGTCGTGCTCGAGGACGAGCGCGCGCCGCCAGCCGGGGCCCGAGGCCTCGACCTCCAAGCGCCGCGTGACCCAGTCGCTCGGCACGTCCAGGAGGTAGTCGACGCGATAGTCCTCGGGCTCGACGCCGAGCTGGACGCCGCTGGCCAGGATGCCGTCGTCGGTCAGCTCGACGCTCGCGTGCTCGGCGAGCCACTCCTCGACGCCGCGCCATGTCAGGACACGGGTCATAGGCGGAACACCGGTACCAATCGCGTCTCGTGCTCGGCCTCGACGCGCGCGATGACCTCGATGTGCTCGGCCAGCGGCGTGCCGCGCAGCTTCTTGCCGAGCCCCTCGTCGACCTGGAAGATCCCTGCGCTGTTGGACATCTCGATCTCGACGCGGACGGCCTTGTCCTCGCCGGCCTCGATGCGCACCTCGTCGATCGCGTAGGCCGATATCGAGTGGATGTCCAGGCGGCCGGCCTCGAACTCCACGCGCGAGCGGCCCTTGGCCATGTCGAGCGCGTCGGCGACGCGGACGATCGCGCCTTCGACGGTGAGCGGCCGGCCGGTCGAGCGGTGCGAGATGACCGCGTGCATCGCCTCGGCGACGACGATCGAGCGCTCGGGCTCGGCGTAGATGCCCTCCAGGAGGAGGCCGAGCTTGTCGGCGGTGAGGAACAGCGAGTAGGTCTCGTGGTCGACGCGGTGGATCGACATCCCAACGCAGTGGAAGAGCGCGGCGGCCGCGATGGTGACCTCGGCGTCGCGCTCGGTCATGCCGTGGTCGGTGACGACCGCGGGCGTGATGCCGCGGCGGAAGAGCAGCCGCGCGAGGCGCAGCGCGATGTTCGTGACGATCTGGATGTGGACCCACGAGTGGTCGGTGAGGCCGAGGCGCTGGGCGTTGATGCCGGCCATGTGCCACCACGCCTTGACCTGCGGGTCGCCGTTGACCGCGTCGAGCAGCTGCTCGAGCTTGCGGTTGCCGCGCGTGGGCGCGCGGATGTGGATGTCCGCCAGGGCGTCGCCGGGTGCCACGCCCCCGGAGCCTAGTGCAGCGGCAGCGCGGTCCCGGCGACCACGACGGACTCGGCCGGGCCCTTCCACGACACGCTCAGCGGGGCGGCCGCGCCGGGCGCGAGGACGGCGCGCGCCCCGGTGCTCGCGTCGGCCGTGGCCGAGGCGAACATCTCGGCGCCGAAGCCGCGCAGCGCGATGCTGGCGTTGTAGCCGCCGGCGAACGCCGCGGCCGACGGCAGCACGTGGCCGTTGCGGTCGATGACCTTCACCTGCGCGGCGCGCAGGCTGAGCGCCTTGCTCGACCGGTTGACGACCGTGCCGAAGAGCATCTGCCCGCCCTCGACGGGCCCGGAGCGCGGATGGCCCTTCCACCCCACGACCTCCGCGCCGCCGCAGCCCGCGCCCCCGACGGCAACGACGAGCGTCGCAGCGAGAGCGCAGACCAAGCGGCCGGACATGCGGGCTTGGAACGCACGCGCGCGCGAGAACTTGCGCTTCGTTTAGGCGGTCGCGCCCTCGGCCGCGCGCGCCTGGTGGCCGAGCATCAGCTCGCGCTGCACCGAGCGCGGCTCGGGACCCTGCGGCGTGCGCCGCTGCCAGAGGTTGTCGGGCCCGAGGTCCCAGCAGTTCGCGTCGTCGGCCAGCGAGCGCTCGAGCGTGTCGAGCAGGTCGTCGCGCAGGACCGGGTCGTCGACGGGCGCGATGAGCTCCACGCGCGTGTCGAGGTTGCGCGGCATCAGGTCGGCCGAGCCGATGTAGACCTTCGTCTCGCCGTCGCGCTCGAAGGCGAAGATCCGCGAGTGCTCCAGGAAGCGCCCGACGACCGAGTTGACCTTGATCGTCTCCGAGACGCCGGGGACGCCCGGGACCAGGCAGCAGATCCCGCGGATGTTGAGGTCGATGCGCACCCCGGCCTGCGACGCGCGGTACAGCGCGCGGATGCAGCGGCGATCGACGAGCGAGTTCATCTTGATCGCGATGCGCGCCTGCTTGCCCTCCTCGTGCGCGGCGACCGTGCGCTCGATCTCGCCGATCATCGCGTCGCGCAGGAAGTTGGGGGCCACGAGCACGCGGCGGTAGCGGCGCGGGCGCCCATAGCCGGTGAGGAAGTTGAACATGTCCGCGACGTCGGCGCCGATCTGCTCGTCGCAGGTGAACAGCCCGAAGTCGGTGTACAGGCGCGCCGTCTTGGGGTGGTAGTTGCCGGTCCCGATGTGGACGTAGTGGCGCGCGCCGTCGCCCTCGCGTCGGACGACGAGCAGGCACTTGGCGTGCGTCTTGAGCGCCGGGTGGCCGTAGACGACGTGGACGCCCGCCTCCTCCATCGCGCGCGCCCACTGGATGTTCGCGCGCTCGTCGCCGCGCGCCTTGACCTCGACCAGGCACACCGCCTGCTTGCCCTTCTCGGTGGCGCGGATGAGCGCGGGCACGAGCGGCGTGTCGTCGCTCGTGCGGTACACCGTCATCTTGATCGCGAGCACCTTCGGATCATTGGCCGCCTGCTCGACGAAGCGCTCGACCGAGGTGGCGAACGAGTCGTAGGGGTGGTGGACGAGCACGTCGCCTGAGCGGATGGTGGCGAACATGTCGACGCCCTCGCCCTCCTCGCCCTGCAGCCGCGGCTGGGTGACCGGCGTCCAGGGCGGGTCGCGCAGCTCGCTGAAGCCCGGCAGGCCGACGATCTGCCACATGTCGGTCAGGTCGAGCAGGCCGTCGACCACGTAGACCTGGCGCTCCTCGACCTCGAGCGCCTCGGTCAGCTCGTGGCGCAGTGCGGGGCTCATCGCGCTGTCGATCTCCAGGCGGACCACCTCGCCGAAGCGCCGGCGGCGCAGCTCGGCCTCGACGGCGCGCAGGAGGTCGTCGGCCTCGTCGGAGATGTCGAAGTCGGCGTCGCGCGTGACGCGGAAGAAGCCGTGGTCGACGATCTCCATGCCCGGGAAGAGCGTGTCGAGGTTGGCCGCGATGAGCTCTTCGAGCGCGACGAACGTCGTGCTGTCGCCGATCGTGACGAAGCGCGGCAGCATCTCCTTGGGCACCTTCACGCGCGCGAAGGTCGTCACCTGCGTCTGCGGGTCGCGGACGAGCACGGCCAGCGACAGCGACAGGTTCGAGATGTACGGGAACGGGCGCCCGAGGCCGACGGCCAGCGGCGTGAGCACCGGGAAGATCTGGCGCCGGAAGCGCTCGTTGAGCGCTTCGCGGTCGCTGTCGGGAACGTCGTCGAACGCGACGATCGCGATGCCGTGCTCGGCCAGCGCCGGGCGCACCTCGGTCTGAGAGCACCGGGTCTCGCGCTCGTAGAGCTCGACGATCCGCTCGCGTAGCTCGTCGATCACCTGCGACGGCGTGCGGCCGTCCGGGCCGGGGTCGCTCAGCCCGGCGTCGACCTGGTCGTGCAGGCCGGCGACGCGGATGGTGAAGAACTCGTCGAGGTTCGACGTGAAGATGGCCAGGAACTTCAGCCGCTCGAGCAGCGGCATGTCCTCCTGCTCGGCTAGCTCGAGGACGCGCGCGTTGAACTCGATCCACGACAGCTCGCGGTTGTTGTACAGGCGCAGATCGTCGAGGTCGGTGGGCGGCGCCTGCGGCTCGGGCTCGGGCGGCGGGACCTCGCGGATGGTCTGCTGCTCAGCCATCGGCCTCGGCCGGCGAGGCTATGTGGCCCGCCGGGCCGGCACCGTTGCCTTCCGGTGAAGGTGTTGTTACCGGCGTGGGACGCTCGCCGATCGCGTACTGAAGGCGCGCGCGGAACCCGTCGCGCTCGAGGTCCTGCCACAGCTCGAGGAAGCGCTCGAACAGCAGGCCGCGGCGCGCCTGCAGGTAGATGGCCATCGTCTCCAGGCCGCGCCAGGACTCGGCGTGCGGCGTGCCCGACGCCAGGGTCGGGTCGAGGTCGGGCGCGTCGCCGGCGCGGGCGCGCGCCTCGAGCGCGTCGGCCGCGCGCAGCTCGTCCTGCAGCGCGCGGACGCGCGGCAGCTGGACGTCGCAGTCGTGCAGCTCGCCGAGCAGGTCCTGCAGGTCCTTGGCGCGCCTGATCGCCGTCTGCGCGTACGGGCCGAAGCACGGCTCGGCCCCCACCTCGAGGATGTAGCGCAGGCGCTTGGCCGCGATGCGCATGTCGTGCAGCGCCTTCACGCGCGCGGGATCGAGCGCCCTCGGCACGAACGAGCACAGCTCGTCCAGGCGGGTGGCGACGATGCGCTCCAGGTTGTCGGCCAGCGTCCCGTCGGGATCGAGGCCCTTGACCCGCCGCGCCTTCACTGGGTCACCTCCGCGGGGCATCCAGCCCGGGTGGGTGGGGTGGTGTCTGAGAAGGACCATCGGCCTCCGGCCGCTGGAGACCGGGCCGCTGCAGGCCGAACGACTTGCGCGGATCGTGCTCGGGCGAGGCGGCGGCGCTCAGCGCGGCCAGGCGGCCGCGCAGGTCGGTCTCCTCGATCTGGTTCAGCGCGGCCGCGAGGATCTCGTTGCCCGCGCTCTGCTCGCCGCGCACGCGCTCGGCGAACAGCTCGACGCCCGGCCGGTCGGCGGGCTTGACGGCGCCGGCGAACTCCTCGAGCTGGGCGAGGTGGACGTCGGGGTCGCGACGCTCGCCGAGGGCGTCGGCAAGCGCCTTGACGTCGGTCAGCACGTCGCGCAGCGCCTTGCGCGGGAAGCAGGGCTCGTAGATCTCGAGGACCGCGCGCAGGCGCCGGCTGGCGACGCGCATGTCGTGCACGCGCTCGATGTCGGACGTGTCGAGGACGCCCTCGGCCTGCTCGAAGAGCTCCTGGGCTCGCACGGCGACGGTCCGGGCGGCCGCCTTGCGGTAGCTCAGACCGGCGTGCAGCCCCGTGATGTCGCGTGCTTTGGCCATCCGTCCCCATCCATTCAACTACGCCCGTCGAGCGTGCGCAGGATGACGCCCTCGCGCAACCCGCCTTGCACGACCCGCAGCGGCGCGCGACCAAAGGCTATCCATGCCGCCTCGAGCGCGAGCAGGCCTGCCGGCAGCAGGCGCACGCGCTGCACCGGCAGGCCGAGCCGGCGCGCCGCGTCGGCCGCGGGCTCGGCGATGAGCACGGAGAGCACGCGGGCGATCGTCTCCGGCGCGAGCTCACCGCCGGCCGCGGCGGCGAGCGACGTCGCGCTGCCTCCGACGGCGAGGACCGCCTGCGGAGCGGGCGGCGTGACGCTCGCGAGCACCGCGTCGATGTCGGCGCGCACGGCCGCGAGATCGTCGAGCGCCGGGGGGTCGCTGCGCACGTGGCGGTCGGTCAGCAGCGCCGAGCCGAGCGGGAACGAAGCCCACCACGCGACGCCGTCGTCGGCGGTGCCGGCCACGAGCTCGGACGAGCCGCCGCCGACGTCGATGACGCCGATCAGGCCGACGGGCGCCGGCTCGCCCACGGTGGCGATCGCGCCGGCGAAGGCCAGCGCGGCCTCCTGCTCGCCGCTGAGCACCTCGACCTCCACGCCGGTCGCGTCATGGACCGCCCGGCACAGCTCGTGGCGGTTGGCCGCCGAGCGGATCGCCGCCGTCGCGACGGTGCGCACGTTGCTCACGCCGTGGTCGCGCGCGAGACGCACGTGCGCGGCGACGACCTCGGCCAGCTGCACCACCGTCTCCCGCGGGATCGTCCCGTCGGCTCCGGGCGAGATCGGCAGGAAGCGCCGCACGGCGGCGACCTCCCGCAGCCGCTCGCCGTCGCGCTCGGCGATCAGCAGGCGGGTCGTGTTCGTGCCGATGTCGACACACGCGCAAGGCATGCGGTTGCCATCATCCTTGGCGGTGAGCGCTTCCGCACCCGCCATCCTCGTCCGCGACCTGCGCAAGACCTACGGCGAGCACGAGGCCGTGCGCGGCCTGGACTTCGAGGTCGCCCCCGGCGAGGTCTTCGGCCTGCTCGGGCCCAACGGCGCGGGCAAGACGACGACGGTGGAGATCCTCGAGGGCTACCGCAACCGCACCGGCGGGATCGTGTCGGTGCTCGGACATGACCCGCAGCAGCGCTCGCGCGCGCTGCGCGCGCGGGTCGGCATCGTCCTGCAGTCGACGGGGATGTACCGCCACATCACCCCGCGCGAGGCGCTGCGCCACTTCGCGGCCATCTACCCGCACTCGCGCGACGTCGAGGAGGTCATCGCGATCACCGGGCTGCAGGAGAAGGCCGACGCCCGGGTGCGCACGCTGTCGGGCGGGCAGCGCCGGCGGCTCGACCTCGCGCTCGCGCTCATCGGCGACCCCGAGCTGATCTTCCTCGACGAGCCGACGACCGGCTTCGATCCCGCCGCTCGCCGCAACGCCTGGGAGGTGGTGCGCTCGCTGCAGGACCTCGGCAAGACGATCCTGCTGACGACGCACTACCTCGACGAGGCGCAGGCGCTGTGCGATCGCGTGGCGATCGTCAAGGACGGGCGGATCCTCGCCGAGGGGCCGCCCGGCGAGCTCGGCGCGGCGTCGACGCGCTATCGCGTCGCGTGGCGCGGCGAGGACGGCACGCTGCAGACGCGCGAGGTCGAGGACCCGACGGCGCTGCTGCACCAGCTCACGAGCGCGGCGCTGGCGCGCGGCGAGGCGCTGCGCGACCTGTCGGTGACGCGGCCGTCGCTCGAGGACGTCTACCTCGAGCTGACCGCCGGCGAGCCCGAGGAGGCGCTGCGTGGCTGACGCCGCCGTGCTCGCCTATCGCCAGTGGCGCCTCGAGCGCCGCATGTTCTGGCGCAACCCGACGGCCGCGTTCTTCTCGTTCGTGCTGCCGCTGCTGTTCCTGTTCCTGTTCGGGGCGATCTTCAGCGGCGACCAGAAGACGCTGAACGTCATCGTCCCGGGCATCCTCGGCATGAGCGTGATGTCGACGACGTTCAACGCGCTGGCGATGAACATCACGTTCCTGCGCGAGGAGGGCGTGCTCAAGCGCATCCACGGCACGCCGATGCCGGCGGGCTCCTACCTGGCCGGCGTCGCCGCCAACGCCGTGTCCAACGCGGCCGTCCAGGTCGTCATCGTGGTGGTCGCGGGGAAGCTCTTCTTCGGGCTCGGCTGGCCGCAGGACTGGCTCGTGCTCTGCGTCTTCGCCGCCGTCGGCGTCGCGACGCTCGCGGCGCTGGGCGTCGCCTTCTCGCACGTGATCCCCAACTTCGACGCGGCGCCCGCGTACACGAACATCGTCTTCCTGCCGGTGATCTTCATCTCGGGCGTCTTCTATGACGTCGACACCGCGCCGCAGTTCCTGCGCGACATCGCGCAGATCCTGCCGCTGACGCACGTCATCGACGGGTTCTCGGCCGCCCTGGTCACCGGCGCGTCGATGGCCGACCTCGCGGGCGACCTCGCGGTCGTCGCCGCTTGGGGCGTCTTCGGCGCGATCTTCGCGGTGCGGGGCTTCAGCTGGGAGTCGCGGCGCAGCTGAGGCAGCGGCGGCGTATGGTCGTCACTCGCCGGGCAGCAGCGAGAACAGCGTCTTGTCGACGCGCTGGCCGTCGGGCTTCGGCAGCGACCGGACCACGCCCTCGCGCGCGTAGCCGGCCCGCTCCAGCACGCGCTCGGACGCGGGATTGTCGACGTTGACATACGCGGCGACGCGCTCGACCCCGAGGGCGAAGGCGTGCTCGGCGAGCAGTCGCGCGATCTGCGTGGCGATCCCGCGTCTGCGCGCGTGCGGCAGCACCCAGTAGCCGATCTCGACGATGCCTCGCTCGGCGTCGAGGTGGTGCAGGATGCCGCCGCCGACGATGTCGCCGGTCGTCGCGTCGAGCGCCGTCATCGGCATCAGCCGGCCGCTGGCGATGAGGTCCGGCAGGTGCGGGATCGTCGCCTCGACCTCCTCGCGACCGAAGTTCGGGAGGTTGCCCGCCTCCCGGAGCTCGGGATCGCTGAAGGCGGGAAGCAGGCCGTCGACGTCGTCCTCGGTCGGGATCCGCAAGATGACCTGGCCGTCGGTGATGCCGTCGTCCGGGAGCGACAGCCGCAGCGTCGGCTCGCGCATCCCGGGAGGACGGCTCATCGGGGCGATCCGATCGTGAGGCGCGGGCAGTCGGCCATGGCGGCCAGCATCGCATCGCCGGGCGAGCGATCCGCTACGGCTGACCCCACCGCGCACGACGGGCCCGCCGTACCTGGCGGGCCCGCGGTCGACGGCGCCCGTCCGCGATCAGTCCGGGTACTCGTCCTTGCGCCAGGCGCGGGGCTCCTCGGACTCGGGCTTCGGCGTGCGCTCGAGCAGGAACGAGTGGTACGGGGCGACGAACCGATCCGGTGCCAGCACCGTGTAGGTGTGGTACACGCTTCCGTTCTCGCGCGCGAAGGCGATGAAGCTCGGTCCCTCGCGCAGGCCGTCCTCGAGCTTGGCTCCAACTTGCCGCCCCCACTCCTCGAGCCACTCGGGCGGGTCGTCGATCATCCCCTTGACCTCGGGGATCTCCTGCGCCTGCTCGGGCGTCATGGCGATCCCGAAGTCGAAGGGGAAGTCCGTCCCATAGGTCGAGACGTACGGGAACTGCCAGCCCATCCGCTCCTTGTAGGCGATCAGCCGATCGATCGGCGCGCGCGAGAAGCAGATCAGCGTCACGTCGCGGTGGTTCAGGTGCACGCGCGTGGCGTCGAGCTCGTCGCCGAGGTTCGAGCACCCGGGGCAGGCGCCGATCGCGTAGTCGGGCCCGAACATGATGTTGTAGGCGAGCAGCTGCGAGCGCCCGTCGAAGAGCTCGGCGAGCGTCTTCTTCCCGTCCTCGGTGTCGAACTCGTACTCCTTGTCCACCGGGACCCAGGGCAGCTGACGGCGCTGCTTGGTCGCCTCTTGGCCGAGCTTGGTGTGCTCGGCCTCGAGCTTCGCAAGCTCGTCGCGAGCCGCCTGCCATTCCTCGCGGGTTCCGATCTTGCGCTCGGTCATGGGTGCGCCTCCTTTGGCCGTTGGTCACCTCAGCGTAGGCGGCGCGTTGAGCCGCCTCTAGATGCTCTGGTGGTTATGACCGGCGTGTCGCGCCGAACTCATCGGTGCTCCGCTTCTAGGATGCGCCGAGAGGCGCATGCGGATCTTGGTCATCGGCGCGGCGGGGATGCTTGGCCGCAAGCTCGTGGAGCGCCTGGCGCGCGACGGCCATGTCGGGCCCGAGCCCATCTCGCACCTGTCGCTCGTCGATCTCGGCGTCGCCGCGCCGCCGCGGGATGCGGGCTTCGCCGTCGAGAGCACGGTGGCCGATCTGGCCGAGCCCGGGGTCGCGGCGACGATCGTCGCGGCTCGCCCCGACGTCGTCTTTCACCTGGCCGCCGTGGTCTCCGGCGAGGCGGAGCAGGATCTCGAGAAGGGCTACCGCGTGAACCTGGATGCGACCCGGATGCTGCTCGACGCCATCCGCGCCTGCGATCCGGGCTACCGGCCGCGCGTGGTCTACAGCTCCTCGATCGCCGTGTTCGGCCCGCCGTTCCCGGACGTCATCGACGATGACCACGGCACGACCCCCGCAACCAGCTACGGCACGCAGAAGGCGATGATCGAGCTGCTGCTGTGCGACCACGCTCGCCGCGGCTTCGTCGATGGCATCGCCATCCGCCTGCCGACGATCTGCGTGCGGCCGGGCAAGCCCAACCTCGCAGCCTCGGGCTTCTTCTCGAGCATCATCCGCGAGCCGCTGAACGGCCAGGACGCGGTGCTGCCGGTCTCCACCGACGTGCGCCACTGGTTCGCGTCGCCGCGCTCAGCGATCGGCTTCCTGCTCCACGCCGCCACGCTTGACGGCGTCCGGCTCGGCGATCGCCGCTGCCTGACGATGCCGGGCGTCTCGGCGACGGTCGCCGAGGAGATCGAGGCGCTGCGCCGAGTCGCCGGCGAGGACGCGGTGCGCCGGATCCACCACGAGCCCGACGAAGCGATCATGCGCATCGTGGCCGGCTGGCCGCGCGCGTTCGAGGCCCGCCGCGCCCGCGCCCTCGGCTTCCGGGCCGACGCCGACTTCGACGAGATCGTGAGGGTCTACGTGGAGGACGAGCTCGGCGGGCGGGCTATCAGCCACCGTGTCGCGAGTCGAGCGTCGCGCCTTCCTTGCCGCCACTCATCAGCACGCCGTGAGCCTTGACGTCAGGGAGCAACTCTGCGACTGCGGGTTCGGTCATGCCGAGGTCCCTGGCGAGCCACTCGAGCGACCTGATCGCGTCGTCGCCCGAGAGCAACTTGACGAGCGTGGCGGTGCCCTGATCTACCGCGGCTACCCATGCGCTTGCTCCGATCGAGTGCATCCAGGCTCCTCGAGTTGCAAGGAGTATCGCCGGGATCTACGCGCGGCGGCGGTACGTCGCCCTCAGGTCGTCTCGCCACTCGCCCGGTGTCTCGGCGAGCTGATGAACGAGCTCGAAGCCGTCGGGCCCGAGCTTCGCGTAGGAACGCTGGTCGAATCCGGGTTGGTTGCGCCACCAGCGCAGGACGCCATCCTCGAGCGAGACCCCGTATGTCCGGCGTACGCCGCGCGAGTCGAAGTACTCGAGCACCAGTCCCTCGCCGGACTCGGGGCGCCCGATGACGCCGATTGCGTCAGGGAACAGCTCGTGGTCGTTGTGGGAGCGCAGCACGACGAAATGGCCGCCCTCGAGCCACTCGAACGTGGTGCTGCCGAGCACGACCTCGTCGACCAGCCGGTGCTTGGCCTCGGTGGACCACGTGCCGATCAGCGCTTCGAAGGGCGCGAGCAGGGGATCGCGATCAGTCATGGCCCTAGGACCGTCTGTCCGCGCGAAACTCATCGCTCAGCAACCCGAGCTGACGAGGCCATCGGGCGCCGCGTTCGGTTGCGGGCCGCGACGGCAAGCCCGGTTGCCGCCGCGGCGGCGCCGACAAGCAGGCACAAGGTGAACCCGTCGCTGAGCGAGCCGGTGGTTCGGAGGAGCGGGCCGAGCGTGGCGACGCCGACCGCCCCTCCGACCTGGCGCGCGGTGTTGAACGCCGCAGACGCGGCCCCGTGGAGGCGCGGTTCGACGGCGCTGATCGCCTCGGAGGTGAGCGTCGGCACGAGGAGGCCGGCGCTGAAGCCGGTTGGGACGAGGGCTAGAGCGAGCGGCCAGATGGGTGTGGCGGTGCTCGCCCAGGCAAGCAGCAGCAATGAGCCTGTCAGCCCCGCCTCGGCACCCGTCAAGACCGCCCGCCGGTCGAACCGTCGGGCGAGTGGTGCGGCGCACATCGTGGCGATCGAGATCACGCCGGTGAGCGGCAGGAACAGCAGGCCGCTGGCGAGCGCGCTGAGATCGCGGCCCTGCTGCAGCATCAGGCTGAGCGCGAACACGAGTCCGTAGAACGCGAAGTTGAAGAGTGCGCCCTGCGCGACCGCCCCGAGGAATCCACGCTCGCGGTAGACCCCCGGGGGTAGAAGTGGCGCGGGCGTGGCGTGCTCGACCAACACGAACGCCACGAGCCCAGCGAGCGCCAGGCCACACGCGGTCACGACCAGCGGGCTGTGCCACCCGTCAGTAGGGGATTGGACCAGCGTGAACACGAGCCCGCCGATCAGGGCCGTCGCTGCAGCCATCCCCCAGACGTCAAGACGGGATCGCCGTCTTTGAGTGTTGGGCATCGACCGGAGGCTCCAGACGCCGGCCGGAACGCCGATGACCACGTTGACGGCGAACACCGCACGCCAGTCCGCGATCGCGGTCAGCGCCCCGCCGAGAAGCGGCCCAGCGGCCATGCCCGCCCCGCCTGCCGCCGCCCACAGGCCGACCAACCGGTGCCGAGCCCGCTCGTCGGATGCGGCTCCAGTCGCGAGCACCAGCGAACTGGGCAGCAGCAGGGCGGCGCCAGCACCTTGCACGAGGCGCGCGAGGTTCAGCACGCTCATCGACCCTGCGAGCGCGCATATCGCCGACGAGGCCGTGAAGACGGCCAGGCCGCCGTGGAACGCGAGCTTGGCGCCGAGTGCGTCGGTGATCGTGCCGGCGCCCAGCATCACCGCGGCGAACGACACCGTATAGGCGTTCACAGCCCACTCGAGCTCTGATCGTGACGCATGGAGATGCCCCGCCAGCTGGGGGAGCGTGATGTTCACGATCGTCGCGTCGACGAAGACCATGAAGGCGGCCACGAGCGCCACCACGGTGGCGCCCCTCGGCTGTTCGATGTTCATAGAACAAGTTGTAACACGTGTTCGATGAGCGTCGAACACGTGCTAGCCTGGCGTCATGGCCGCAGTAGCCGAACCACCTTCGGTTCTCGATGTCGCGCGCGTCCTGCACGCCCTCGCTGATCCAGTCCGCCTCGAGCTTGTCCGGCAGCTGAGGTCGACAGGAGATCCGATCGCGTGCGGTCGCTTCGACGCGCCAGTCGCCAAGAGCACCCTCAGCCACCACTTCAAGATCCTGCGCGAAGCCGGGATCGTCGCCACCACCAGCGACCGCGGACGCAGGCTCAACACGCTGCGCACACGCGAGATCGAGGAGGCGTTCCCCGGCCTGCTGGACGCAATCCTCCCGGCCGTCGAGCCCCACGATTCAAGCAAGCAGATTCAGGCGGCCGTGCAGGACGTGTGAGGCAGCGGACGGGCCCGGGACCGGTCACCCGCTCGCCGCATGCGCCACCGGGATGCCGGACTCCCACGGGAGGACCTTCCCGAACTGGACGAGCTCGCCGTAGAAGGTCGGATCGAAGGTCGTCGAGAGGGCGAGCTCGACCGGCCAGGACGCGGCCTCGGCCGGAGTCTGGGCCTGGCTCATGTCCGCGAACCAGGGGCGGGAGGCGTCGGTGTCGATGAGGCCGGGGCAGAGCGCCATGAGGAGCTTGCCCTCGGCCAGGTCGGCGGCGCGGCGTTCGCCGGCAAGGGCGCGGACGGCGGCGACCTGGGCGACCTTGGACGGGATGTTCAGCCAGGTGCCGAAGCCCTGCTGCTCGGCGTCGCCGGCGTGGACGGCCTGCCGCCACTCGTCGACGAGGGCGTCCACGGTGTCGAGGCTCTCGGCGGCCGCGGCGAAGCGGCCGGCGACGCGGACGTCGAGCTTGTCGAGCGTGCCCAGCGCGCTGGCGACGACGATCAGGCGACCGCCCGGCCGCAGGCGCGGCGCGAAGGCGCGGAGCACGTGCGTCGTCGCGAGGTTGCTGGTCTCGGCGACGGCGTCGACCTGGTCGGCGGGATCGGCGTCCGGGCTCATGCGCGATCCGGCGTTGGAGAAGACGATGTCGACGTCGCCCAGCTCGTCGGCGAGCGACGCGATGGCCTCGCCGTCGCGCACGTCGAGCACGCGCCCTTCGACGCGGGCGATGGCGTCGCCGCCGGCGACGGCGGCCGCGGCGGCGTGGACGCGCCCCGGGTCGCGGCCCGTGAGCAGGACGCGGTCGTGCGGTGCCATGCGCGCGGCGAGGCCTTCGACGAGCGCGCGGCCGAGCCCCTGGTTGGCGCCGGTGACGAGGGCGGTGCGAGAAGCGGTCATGCCTTCACGGTAGGCCGCGGGCGCCCATGCGTGAAGCGACAATTCTGCACGTCTACCATGCAAGCAACGCATGACCAACGATTTCTCGCCGACCGGCCTGCGCGTGCTGCGCGAGGTCGCGCAGGTCGGCTCGTTCACGGCTGCGGCCCGCGCGCTGGGCTACTCGCAGTCGGCCGTCTCGCGGCAGGTGGCGGCCCTCGAGGCCGTCGCGAGCCAGCGGCTGTTCGAGCGCAGCCACGACGGCGTGGTGCTGACGCCGGCGGGCGCTCGTCTGCTGCCGCGAGCGGTCCGGATCCTGGACGAGCTCGACGCCGCCGTCCGCGAGGCCGCCGGCGCGGAGGCCGCGGTCGGGCCGGTACGGCTCGGCGCGTTCGCGACGGCCGTTGCGGGGCTCGTGCCAAGGGCGCTCGCGTCGCTGCCGCGTGACCTGCAGGTCGTGCTGCGCGAAGGGACGACGCCGGCGCTCACGCGGGCCCTGCGGGCCGGCACGCTCGACCTCGCGGTCCTCGCGCGGACGCCGCCGTTCCGGCCGCTGGACGCCGAGTCGCCGCCGCTCGAGCTCACGACGCTGTCCGAGCGCGAGCTGGTCGTCGGCGTGCCGGCGACCCACCCTCTGGCCGGCGCCCAGGCCGTCGAGGTCGAGAGGCTCGAGGGCCAGATCTGGGTCGCGAGCCGATCCGACGCGGGTGACGCCCTGCTCGGCGTCTGGCCGGGGCTGGCGGGGCGCCCGAACGTCCGCTACGTCGTCCGCGACTGGCTCGCCAAGCTCCAGATCGTCGCCGCCGGGCTGGCCATCACCACGCTCGCCCCGATCGCTCTCGACGCGTTGCCCGCCGGCATCAAGGTGGTGGCGGTGCGCGGTGAGCCGCGGGAGACCCGGCGCGTCGTGCTCGCCCGCCGTCCCGGACCGCTCGACCCCGCGGCCACCCGGGTGGCCGACGCGCTGATCGCCGCCGCGAAGGTCTGAGGGCCTCTACTTCGCCGCGCTGATGCCCTGGAGGATGCGCCGGAGCGTTTCGAGGTCGTCCGCGCTGAGCGCGCTGAGCGCCGGCGGCGGCGTGGCGAGGATCGTGTCGGCGCGCCGCGCCATGTCCTTGCCCTTGCGGGTGGCCTCGACGAGCTTGGCCCGCCGGTCGGTGGGATGCGGGCGCCGGCGCACGAGGCCCAGCGACTCCAGGTCGTCGACGACCACGGTCGCGTTGGGAGGGTCGATTCCCAAGGCGGCGGCGAGCTCGCCCATCGACATCGGTCGGCGCGCCAGTCGGCGGACCGTCCGGGCGCGGCCGAAGCTGACGCCCAGCGCCTCGGAGACCTCGCGCCGCCTTTCGTTGTCGAGCACGAGGTCGGACATGAGCAGCCAGACCTCGCGCGCCGTCGCCGGCGCGGCATCGCGGTCAGAGGCATCCTCGCCATGGCGTGCGCCCATCCGGCCATGAGCCTATGCGACGAGCGCTTCCGGATTGAGCGCTGCCGCCGTCCGGCGAGCCGACGCGGTGGCTCGACCGGTGGTGGTCAGGAACCCGAGCACGAGCACGACTCCACCGCAGGCCGTGAGCGTCCACCAGGCCGGGTGGCTCGCCGAGGACAGGTCCGCCGGCACCGACGCGCCCACGCGCGAGGTCACGATCGCCCCGACGACCGCCACGCCGAGCGTCTGCCCCACCTGTCGCGAGGTCGTGGCGATCGCCGCGGCGACGCCCGCCTGGGCCCGCGGCATCCCGGACACGGCCGTGTTCGTGATGGGTGCGTTGACGAGCCCGAAGCCGAGCCCGAAGACGACGTACGCCACGCACAGCTGCGCAAAGGGGCTCGTCGAATCGAGCCCGGTCAGCATGGCGGACGCGGTCACCAGGCAGGCCACCAGCGATGACGAGGGGCAGGCGCGGACCGCGGCGGCCGACCACGCGGCCCGACAGGGGTGACGCCAGCATCATCATCACGGCCATGGGCACGGTGTAGAGCCCGGCCCGCACCGGCGAAAGGCCGCGCCCCTCCTGGAGGTACAGGGTGTTCAGGAAGAGGAACCCCCCGAAGGCGGCGAACGCGGCCACCGCCATGACGATCGACGACGCGAACGGGATCGACCGGAAGAACCGCAGGTCGATGAGTGGCTCCTCCCGACGGGGCTCGTAGAGGAGCAGGCCCAGCAGCGCCGCGCCCGACGCCGAGAGGGCGGCCACGATGGCCGGCGATGTCCATCCCCGGCTGGGCGCTTCGATGATGCCGTACGTCAGCGTCGCCAGCAGCACGACCACCAGGACCTGACCGATGGGATCGAACCGGCGCGGCCTCAATGCCCTCGACTCGGGGATGAAACGCAGGGTCAGCGCGATCGCCGCGAGCCCGACGGGGATGTTGATCAGGAAGATGGACCGCCACCCGACGGACGAGACGGCCGCGCCTCCGACGATCGGCCCGAGCGCCATCGAGATCCCGAACACGGCGCCCCAGATCCCGACGGCCTGCGCCCGCTCGCGCGGCTCCGTGAAGGTGTTGGTGACGATGGACATCGCGACCGGATTCAGCATCGACGCGCCCACCCCCTGAAGCACGCGGAAGACCACGAGCAGTCCGACGCTGGGCGCCAGGCTGCACAGCAGCGATGCGACCGAGAAGACGGTGAGGCCGATGACGAAGGTGCGCTTGCGGCCGAGTCGGTCCGCCGTCGAGCCCGAGAACATCAGCAGGCTCGCCATCACGACGGTGTAGGCGGCGACCGTCCACTGCAGCCCGGAGATGCTCGCGTGCAGCTCCTGCCCGATGGACGGCAGCGCGACGTTCACGACGGTGACGTCGAGCCCGACGATGAAGAGGCTCAGGCAGCAGATGAGCAGGACGCCGATCCTGCGGTTGCGGCTGAGCTCGTGGATGGCCACGGGCTCCCCGCCCGGCGATCCATCTCCACCGCCAAATACTTGCTGATTCATAACTATTATGAAATCAGTAGTACATGCTCCCTGTCAAGTGCCGGAGCCCGCCACTCACCGTCGCCGCCTGCGAGCGGTGCGGGCCGCCCCCGCAGTAGGGTCGCCCCCATGGCGCAGACGCACTACTTCCCGTCCGACAAGGTCCACTTCACCTGGGACGCCGGCAACGCGCCGGTGCTCACCGTCGACAGCGGCGACGTCGTCGTCGTGCACACCCGCGACGTCAGCGACAACCAGATCTCGCCCGACTCGACGGCCGACGTCATCGCCGATCTCAACTGGGATCGCGTGTACCCGCTGGCGGGGCCGATCGCTGTCGCCGGCGCGGAGCCCGGCGACACGCTCGCGGTCGAGATCCTCGACCTGCACACGCAGGGCTGGGGCTGGACCGCGATCCTGCCGGGCTTCGGCCTGCTGCCCGAGGACTTCCCCGACGCGTACCTGCGGATCTTCGACCTGACGGCCGGCGACGTGACCTATCTGGCTGACAACGTTGCCATCCCGGTCGAGCCGTTCCTCGGGACGATGGGCGTCTGTCCCGCGGGCGCCAGCGCGCTGCCGATCATGCCGCCGGGCGTCTTCGGCGGGAACATGGACACGCGGCAGCTCACGCGCGGCACGACGCTGTACCTGCCCGTGCAGGTCGAGGGCGCGCTCTTCAGCTGCGGCGACGCGCACGCGGCCCAAGGCGACGGCGAGGTCTGCGTGACCGGCATCGAGTCGCCGATGTACGCCGCGCTGCGCTTCGAGGTGCAGAAAGGGCGCACGATCCCCGCGCCGCAGTACCAGACCCCCGGGCCGCTGGCCCCGCGCGTGGCGGACGGCGCGTGGTACGGCACCACCGGCGTCGGCCCGGACCTGTACGTCGGCGCGCAGGAGGCCGTGCGCGCGATGGTCGCGCACATCGCCGGCGAGTACGGGCTCTCGCCCGAGGACGCCTACGTGCTGTGCAGCCTGGCCGTCGACCTGCGGATATCGGAGATCGTCGACGCGGGGCAGTACATCGTCAGCGCGCTGCTCCCGCTCTCGATCTTCGGCTAGCCGGCGGCCTCGGGCGGGGTCAGCCGCCACACGCGATTCGCGTACTCCTCGCAGACGAGGAGGTTGCCGGCTGCGTCCAGCGCCATGCCAGTGGGGCCGCCCTGCAGGAAGATGGAGGTGGCAGGCAGTCCGTCGGCGGGCGCCTGCGAGCCCCCGCCGGCGATGGTCGTGATGATCCCGTCGCGGTCCACGCTGCGCACCCGGAGGTTCCCGCTGTCGGCGATCAGCAGGTTGTGGTCGCCGTCGACGAGGACCTCCGTGGGGAACTCGAGGAAGGCGTCGGTGGCCAGCCCGCCGTCGCCGCCGAACCCACCGAAGCCGGTGCCCGCGACGGTGCTGATCCGTCCGTGGGGCCCCACGCGACGGATGCGGTGGTTGTGCTCGTCGGCGATGAAGAGCTCACCCCGGCGGCTGACGGCCACGCCGGTCGGGTGGTCGAGCCGAGCCTCCGTGGCGGGACCGCCGTCGCCTGCGAAGCCGGCGCCGCCGAAGCGGTCGCCGACGATCGTGGTGATCGTCCCGTCCGGGTCGACGCGCCGGATCGCGTTGTTGAAGGTGTCGGCGATGAACACGTTGCCCGCGCGGTCGACCGCGACACCGTCCGGGTGGTTCAGCGAGGCCGAGGTCGCCGGGCCGCCGTCGCCGTTGATCTGGGGGACCCCGTTGCCGGCGATCGTGGTGATCGTCCCGTCCGGGCTCACGCGACGAATCATGTGGTGCAGCGAATCGGCGATGAGGATGTTGCCCTCGGCGTCTATGGCAACCCCGATCGGATCGGCGAGCTGCGAGTCCAGGGCGGGACCGCCGTCGCCCGGAGCGGGGCGGCCAACGATCACTTCATCCGCGAAGCCGCAGCCCGCGACGGTGGTGATCGCCCCGAACGCGATGCGCCGCACGCGGTTGCTCGCGTCGACGATCAGGATGCCACCGGCCGCGTCGACCGCGACGCCGGTAGGGCCGGCGAGCTGCGCGAGGGTCGCCGGGCCGCCGTCGCCCAGGTACCCAGCGACTCCGCGCCCGGCGACCAGGCTGATCGTCGCGTCCACGAACGCGGACGCGGCCGCACTCGGGCCACCCACGCCCTTCGTCTGCACTGCCGACATCCTCCGACCTCCTCGCTCGACGGGCCGATCCCGTTTCCCACCCGGACGCCACCGACGGGTGTGCGTTCCCCGGAGTGAGCAAGCTCACGGAGGCGGGGCGCGCGTCTAGTCGAGGACCTGGTCGAAGAGCTCGACGGGCCCCGCCGCCGCCCGCAGCTCGTCGGTGATCGTCCCGTCGATCAGCACGAACAGCATCCGCACGGGACGGTCCGACCGGTTCGCCCACGCGTGGTTGGTTCCGCGCTGGACCACCGCATCGCCCACGCCCACCCGCGTCTCGGACCCATCGTCGAGCAGCAGCCACGTCTCGCCCTCGAGCACGACGCCGACGTCCACCGTCTCGGTGCGGTGCATGGGTGACTCGGCGCCGGGCGCCATCTCGGTGAACCGAACCATCACCCCATCGGCGGGCGGCGGCGTTCGCACGGGGCGGTCCGTCGGCTCCGGCTCGGTGGCCGCGATCGGAGCCGGCGTCTGATCGGTGATCCAGATCTCGTGGAACGCGGCGGTCCCGACGTCGAGCGTCTTGGGCGTCGGGGCATCGGAGAGCACGACCGACCTGCCCGAGGCATCGTGGCCGGTGACGATCCGGCGCGGCACAGGGCTCATAGGCGCGTCAGCGTACTGCGGGCACTCACCGCCGAGAGCTTCGGCGGCCCCGACCGCTTCACGCACGAGCTCGGCTTCGCCCACCTGATCGCCGTCCACCGCGGCCTCGCGATCACCGAGGAGCAGCGCGAGCGCTTCGTGGAGCTGTACATGGCCGCGCTCGACGAGGCCGGCCTCCCCGACGACGAGCCGTTTCGCGCCGCGGTGCGCGAGCACGTCGAGTTCGGCAGCAAGGTGGCGATGCAGAACTCGAACGCCAAGACCGACGCCGAGCTCAATCCGCTGCGCGAGGTCCCGCGCTGGACGTGGGACGGGGACGGCTGACTCAGGCGCTCTCGAGAACCGGCGTCGGCGCGGGCCGCACGAACGCGACCGCCCCGTAGGCCAGCACGAGCGCGCCGGTGAGAGCGAGCGTGCCGTCGAGGCCGATCAGCGCGACGCACGGCGGCGCCAGGAGCGCACCGGCCACGATCCCGGCGACGCACGCGGGCACGGCCAGCCCGTAGGCGCGCGCGAAGACCGTCGGATCGAGCGAGCGCTGGAGCGTCGTGTCGGAGACGACCTCGGTGGCGAACTGGCCGGCGCCGATGGCGGCGGCGAGCAGAAGCGCCGCGGCGACCGAGCCTGTGAACGTGAGGAGCGTCAGCGGCACGCCGATCGCCACGGCCGCGGCGATGAGGGCCCGGCGCGGGCGATCCGACGACGCGGCCCGGTGCGCGAGGCCGGTCGCGAGCACGCCGCCAACGCCGAGAGCCGAGAGGAGGTACCCGTAGCCGGCGGCACCGAGGCCGAGACGCTCGCCGACCAGCACGAAGAGGACGGTGAGGGCGCCGTAGACCGCGCTCGAGATGATCTCGGCGCCCACGAGCGGCAGCGCGTCGGGGTGCTCGCGCAGCGCCCGCCAGCCGACGGCGAGGTCGGAGCGGACCGAGGCGTGGACCTCCTCGACGGCGCCGGCCGGGCGGCGCAGCGCCTCACGGGGAAGCGCGGCGACGACCGCGGCACCAACCAGGAACGTCGCGCCGTTGACGGCGAAGGTGACGGCGGCCGAGCTCAGCAGCAGCAGCGCGGCGCCGAGGGCCGGCCCGGCGATGACGCAGAGCCCGGTGATGCTGATGCGCGCGGCGTTGGCGGCGGCGAGGTCTCCGGCGCCGACCAGTCGCGGCAGCACGGCGACGACGCACTGCGGGTAGGCCGCGCCGGCGGCGGTGCACAGCGCGGCGAGCACCGGGGCCAGGACGACCGGCGCGCCGGCGAAGGCGACGAGCGCGAGCGCGCCCATCGAGGCGGCGCGCAGGACGTCGGAGAGGATCATGACCACGCGACGGTCGTGGCGGTCGGCGAGCACGCCGCCGAGCGGTCCCAGCACGACCTCCGGCACGATGCGCGCCGCGGTCGTGATCCCGACCCAGGCCGTGGACCCGGTGCGCTCGTAGACGAAGGCGAGCAGGGCCAGGTTGTACAGCCAGTCGCCGGCCTGGGAGGCGACCAGGCCGCCGAACAGGAGGCGAAGGTTGCGCTCACGCAGCGCGATGAGGAATGGGCGGGCGGGATTCAGCATGCGATCACCGGGGTGGTGGGAGGAACGCGTGCCGCGGAACGTGGCTCGTTCCGCGGCCGCGGAGGACGGTCAGGTCGTGGCTCTAGCGGTAAACCATGTGGAGCTCCTTCCTGTGACGAGGGCGGGCTGCTGGCTCTAGCGGTACCGCAGGTGCACGTTCATCTCGTGGCTCCTTGGGGTCGTGGTCGGCATGGTCAGAGCATGCGTCTAAGACCCCCTGGCGCACATCGGGCTGCTGACCGGTCTTCGGCCGCGCGGCGGCTTAGATGTGCGACCGCGGCGCACGCCGGCGACTCAGACGGCGGGCGGACTGCCCTAGGAGGATCGAGCGCCGGCGGCGCTCAGCCCGAGGCGGTGCGCCACGGCGGCCGCTTCGCCGCGGCTTGCGACGCCGAGCTTGCCGAGGATGTTCGACACATGGACGCTCGCGGTCTTGCGGCTGATGAAGAGCTCCGCGGCGATCTGCGGGTTCGAGCGCCCGTCGGCCAGCAGCTGGAGCACCTCGCGCTCGCGCTGGGTCAACCCCAACGCGTCGATCCCGGTCGCGGCCGGCTCTGCCTCGGGCGCAGCCGCCTCGATCCGCAGGCGTGCGCGGCGGGCGAGGGCGCGCACCTCCCCGAGCAGCGGTGCCGCGCCGAGCGCCGCCGCAAGCCGCGCGGCCTCCTGAGCCGCCGGCGACGCGCTCTCACGATCCGCCGCCGCGCACGCAACCTCGGCTCGGCGCAGCAGCGCGTACGCGACGAGGTACGGGTCCCCGGCCCGCCGGGAGGCGTCGATCGCCTCCGTCCAGTCCGCGTCGCGCCCGGCGCCGCGGGCCGACTCCGCGGCCGCGAGCGCGCGGTAGGCGAGCGCCGGCGGGGTGGTCGCGGGCAGCTCGCGCGACAGGGCCGCAAGGGCGGCCACCCGGTCGGGCGCGGGCTCGGAGGCCTCCGCCTCCACCCGCAGGCCCAGCCACACGAGCTGCCAGGCGTAACGGGGGATCGTCGCGACCGCCTCGTGCTCCAAGGCTCGACGGAGGTCCTCCCGGGCGCCGGTAGCGTCGCCGAGTGCCCGTTCCATCTCGGCGGCGGCCAACGCGTGGGCGTAGGAGTACTGGCCGCCGTGGCGCGCCGGCAGCAATCGCCGTGCGGCGTCGAGGTCCGCCGTGGAAGCGTCATAGCGCCCGGCGAGTGCGGCGATCCTGGCGCGGTGATCGAGAATCACGCTCGCGTACGGGTTCGCCAGCTCGTTGTCCATCGCGCGCGTGAGCAGGCGGTGGGCCTCGTCCCACTGGCCGATGTGGAAGAGCGCCTCGGCGTAGTTGAGCGTCACGAGCGCCCCCCAGACCGAGCGCGTGAGGCCAACGCGCGCCGCCAGCTCCACCCCCCGTACCGCGACCTCCGCCGCGTCGCGCGACCGGCCGAGGCTCTGCAGCGCGTCCGACAGGTTCACGTGGCCGCGGAGCGCCAACACAGGGTCGCCGGCCGCCTCGGCGAGCCGCAGACCCGCCTCGAGCTCCACCAGGCCGCCGTCGCCCTGCTCGAGATAGACGAGCGCCATCCCGAGCATCATGCGCGCGCTGGCCTCCCGGCCAGGGGAGCCGACGCCGCTCGCCGCCGTCACCGCTTGCTCCGCCGCCGAGCGGGCGCCGTCGAAGTCCCCGCCGATCGCGCGGTGGATGGCCAGTGCGGTGAACACCACCGCCTGCGCGTCGCTGGGCGGCTCCGGGGGCAGCAGCGCCGCAGCACGCTCGAGCTCGAGCCCCGCCTCGTCGGCGCGTCCGAAGTCGAGCAGCGTCGCCGCCCGCGCCTCCATGAGCAGCGCGCGACGCTCCGGATCGGCATCGGGCTCGAGCTCCGCGAGCGCCTCGTCGAACATCGCGAGCGACCGATCGAGGGCGCCGGCCGCATACGCGCTCTGCCCCGCGCGCCGTAGCGCCTCGACGACGTCGATGCCGCTGCGCTCGGCGGCGTCGGGGACCTGCGGCCAGATCTCGAGCGCCCGCTCGAGGTGGCGCAGCGCCTCGGCCGGCGCGTAGCCGGCGGCCAGGTGCGCCGCCTCGACGCACGCGACGAGCGCCCGCGGCAGGTCGTGAGCCGCGGTCCAATGCAGCGCGAGCGCCGCGGCGACGGCGACGTTCCCGCCGGCGAGCGCCGGGTCGCCCGACAGCGCCTCGCCGTACGCGGTGTGGATCCGCACCCGCTCGCGCGGGAGCGTGTCGCCGTAGATGGCGTCGCGCGTCAGCGCATGGCGGAAGACGTAGCCCCGCTCGGTCTCGTCGACCACGAGCACGTGGTGCTCGACGGCATCGCGGAGCGCCGCGTCGAGCTCGGCCTCCTCAAGGCCCGCCACCGCTGCGAGCAGCCGGTCGGATACCGCGGGGCCGCCGGCCGCCGCGATGCGCAGCAGCCGCTGGGTGGCTGGATCGAGGCGCTCGACGCGGGCGAGGAGAACGTCGCGCAGGGACAGCGGCAGCTCGTCGGGGTCCGCGCCGCTCTGGATGGCGCCGAGGATCTCCTCGACGAGGAACGCGTTGCCCTCCGAGCGCTCATGGACCTGATCGACGAGCCGCGCCGTCGGCGGCTCGCCCACGATCGCCTCGAGCTGTCGCGCGACCTCCGGGCGCCCGAGGCGCCCGAGCTCGATGCGCTGCACCGCCCGGACGCGCTCCCAGCCGGTGACGAGCGGCCGCAGCGGATGGCTGCGGTGCAGCTCGTCGGTGCGGAAGCTGACGACGACGAGCACGCGATCGGCGTGCAGCGCGCGCACGAGCAGGGCCACGAGGTCGAGCGTCGACCGATCCGCCCAGTGCAGGTCCTCGATCACGAACATGAGCGGCCGATCGGCGGCGAGCCGCTCGATCACACCCACGACCAGCTCGAGCAGGCGCGCCGTGCCACCTTCGCTGAGTAGCGCGGTGCTGAGCGCGCTGTCCGGGTCGAGGTCGGGCAGCACCTGCGCGAGGTCGGAGCGGGCGGGTCCGATGAACACATCGAGCTGCTCGGGGGACGTCTCGCGCATGAGCGAGCGAAACGCGTGCGCGAGCGGGCCGAACGGCAGGCCCTCGCCACCCATCTCGATGCAGCTGCCCGCGAGCACCCTCGCGCCCGCCTCTCCCGCGCGCTCGGCCACCTCCTCGACGAGGCGCGTCTTGCCCACGCCGGCCTCGCCGCTCAGGAGCACCACCGCGGGGTCACCGGCGACGGCGGCGTCGAGCGCCGCCGTCAGCGCCGCGAGCTCGGACTCCCGGCCGACGAAGACCGGACTGACGAGCGTGCGTCCTATGGAGTGCACCTCAGCGCACCTGCTCCGTCGGTCGCACGAGGATCTCGTTGATCGCCACGTGTCGCGGTCGCGTGACGATGTAGAGGATCGCGTCGGCGATGTCCTCGGCGCGGAGGATCTGCGTGTCGCTGGCCGGGAGCTGGCTGCGGATCTCGTCGCGGACATGGGTCACGAGCTCGCTCTCCGTCGCCCCCGGCTCGACCAGGGACGAACGCACGTGGCGGCTCGTGATCTCCTGGCGCACGGCCTCGCTGAAGACGCCGACGCCGTGCTTGGTCAACTGGTAGATGCCGCCGCCGGCGCCGACGCGCCTGCCCGCGACCGAGCTGACGTTCACGAGATCGGCAACGCGCCGCGGCTCGCTCTCTGCCGCGCTCAGCAGGTGCGGCAGCGCGGCGTGCGCGACGTAGAGCAGGCCCTGGACGTTGAGCGCGATCATCCGATCCCACTCCTCGACAGGGGCGTCGACGATCGGGCCGAGCAGCATCACGCCGGCGTTGTTGACGACGATGTCGAGCCGCCCGAGCTCCTGCGCCGTGCGCTCGACCGCGGCGACCGCCTGGTCACGATCGGTGACGTCGGTCTCGATGGCGAGGCCACCGACCTCCGCGGCCAGCGCATCGAGACGGTCCTTGCGACGGGCGACGACCGCGACGGTCGCCCCCTGCTCGGCGAGCGCGCGCGCGGTCGCCTCGCCGATGCCGCTGCTCGCGCCCGTGACGAGAGCGGCCGTCCCCTGCAGTGCGCTGGTCACCGATGCGATCCTAACTCGCCGGTCACAGGTCCAAGGCGAGCTCGGATGCGGGACGCGTGCAGCAGACGAGGATCCGGCCGTCGGGTGGCGGTTCGAGCGGGTCCTGGTCGTAGGTGACCTCGCCGGCGACCACGCCGCTCTCGCAGTTGTGGCAGACGCCGTGACGGCAGCCGAACCCGACGGGGACGTCGCAGGCCTCGGCGAAGTCGAGCAGGCTCGGGTAGCGCTCGTCCCACGGGACGGCGACGTTGCTGCGCACGAAGGTGACGGTCGGGCCGCTGCCGGGTGGGCCATCGGGAGCGTGCGGCGCCCGGTCGCCGGCCTTCACGAGGCCGGACGCGTGGACGGCGACGGCGCCGAAGGCCTCGCTGGCGACGCGCTCGGGCGCGACGCCGCGCGCCGTGAGCGCGGCGCCGATGGCGCGCATGAACGCCTCGGGCCCGCAGAGGTAGTAATCGGCGTCCTTGGGGACCTGTGCACGCTCGAAGGTCGCGAGATCGAGCCGGCCGGAGACGTCATGGTCGGAGCGGAGCGTCTCCCCCGTCCCGGCCTGGCTGTAGGCCACGACGCGATGGCCGTCCGCGAGCGCGCCGAGCAGCCCGTCGACCTCGGCGCCGAAGGCATGCTCCTCGCGGTTGCGCGCGCCGTGCACCCACCAGACCGGCCTCGTGCTGTGCGCGCCCGCCAGGGCGTGCAGCATCGCGAGCACCGGGGTCGCGCCGACTCCGGCGCTGAGCAGCACGATCGGACGGGTGCCCTCGCGCAGGACGAAGCTGCCGCGGGGGGCGGCGGCGTCGAGCAGGTCACCGACCTTCACGTGCTGGTGCAGGTAGCGGCTGGCGGCGCCCTCGCGCTTGACGCTGATCCGGTAGCCGCGCTCGTCGGGGACGTCCGAGAGGGAGTAGCTGCGGGTGAGTGGCGGCGCGCCGGCGTCCGGCTTGACGCGCACGGTGAGGTACTGGCCGGGTTGCACGCTCGGGCTCGACGGCGCGTCGTCGGTCGGCACGAGCCGAAACGAGGTGATGGTCGCGCTCTCGCGACGGACCTCGGCGACGCGCAGCGGCCGGAAGCCGGGCCACGCCGGCGCGGCCGGCGTGCCGCCGTCTGCCTTGGCGAGCAGCTCGCGGAAGCTCCCCTTCCAGCCCTCGCTGAGCGCCGGCACACGCAGCGCCCGTTCGAGCAGTGCGCGCGACTTGTTGGGGAGGTAGAGGAGCCCGTCGACCTGTGCGACCGTCAGTCGCTCGGGCCCGTCGGCGACCTTGACGATCGCGTCGCCGGCCTGCACCGATCCCTCCTCGAGGACGCGCAGGTAGAAGCCGGGGCGGTGGTGGGCGACCAGCAGCGACGGCATGGCCGGCTCGTCCATCCGGATCCCGACGCGGTAGCACGTCACCCGCGGCTGGGTGACCTCGAACAGCGCCGCGCCGATCCGGTAGTGGTCGCCGACGCACACCTCGTCGTCGGCGAGGCCCTCGACGGTGAAGTTCTCGCCGAACTGCCCGTAGCTGAAGTCGCTTCGTCCGAGCTCGCGCTCCCAGTAGCGGTAGGACTCGATCTGGTAGACGAAGACGGCGCGGTGCTCGCCGCCGTGCGCGAGCCGGTCGGCCTGGTCGTCGCCGTCGATGTTGATCCGCCGCACCATCCGCGGCCCCGTGACCGCCTCCTTCCAGATCGCGGTGCGGACGGTCTTGCCCTCCCACTCGATCTCGCGAGGACCTCCGACGTTCACGGACAGCAGCCGGCCGGTCGTCATGCCGCGCGCGGGGAAGTGGCGGCATGGGCAGCCGGCCGTTCGCCGTGCGACCGTGCGGCCTGCAGTGCCAGCAGCAGGCTCGGATCCTGCACGGCCGCGGCCGCGGCCAGGCGGTCCGGGGAGAGTCGCAGCCGGCGGGCGAAGCTGCTGCGGATGGTGTTCTTGCGGGCCATGATCGTGCTCCTCTCGGGGGCGGCGCCGCGCTGTTGTGTGGCGCCGTCGGTGAGATGAGTCCCTCGCGGCGGCGGCGTCTTACCGTCCGACTCAATCGGGGTCGAGATCGCCGAAGCGCCGGGCCGCCTCGAGCACCCCGTCGTGGTCGGCGCGGCAGCCCGGGCAGACTCGCAGGTGGATGGTGGTGCCCGGGAAGCGCGCGCTGGGATCCTCGCCGCGCAGCTCGATCTCGACGTACTGGTCCATGACGGGGACGCCGGCGTCGCAGCCGGCATCGCCCTCCTGGGCGCGTAGCAGCTCGTCGAGCCGGTGCAGGTCGGTCATGCGTGCGCCCCCTCGTCGCCGAGTGGATGGCCGGCGGCGGCGAGGCTGGCGCGGAGCCTTCGCCTGGCGTCGAAGAGGTTCTTGTAGATCGCGTTGCGGTTGGAGCCCAGCTGCAGCGCCAGCACGTCGATGGGGACGTCGTTCAGCGCGATCGCCACGAAGACCTCACGCTGGCGTGGGGTCAGATCGTTCTCGATCGCCTCCGTCAGCGCCGCGAGCTGCTCGCGGCGCTCGGCGTGATCGGCGGGCCGCGGGGTCAGGGTGTCGGCCTGCTGGTCCCACGTCAGGTCCTGGGCGCTCGGCGGATGGTGCTGCCAGGCGTGCCGCGCGACCTTGCTCGAGACCTCGAAGATCACGAACTTGTAGGCCCAGGTGGTGAATCGGCTGAGCCCCGCGAAGTCGTCGACCCTGGCCAGGATCTTCATCATCGCGTCGTCGGCGCACTGCTGGGCGACATCGTCGAGCTCCGGGCCCGCGAGCGCCTTCAGCTGCCCTCGGCGGCGGCGCAGCTCGTGGAACGCCGCGCGCTGCAGGACGGCGTGGAGCTTCGCGGCGGCGTGCTCGTGACGCGGGTGGTCCGGCTGCAGCTGCTCGACCCAGCGCCGCGAGGCGCCATCGCCTGCCACGAACCGCCGGGCGGGTGCGTGCGCCGAGGAGCGGTCGACACTCACGAGCTTGATCGTAGTAAGACGACCGCGCGCCGCGCGACCAATGCTCATGACCAGTCCCCCCGACGATTGGAGCGCTGAGCACACGATGGGTCTCTCCTGGCAGCAAGGGCCGCTCGGCCGAAACCCCAACGGTCAGTTCCTCGTGCCTGGCATGCCCGAGCGCGTGTTGTACGCCGAGCCGCTGCGGCGCCGGATGCGCGCCGAGCTGGGCGGTCGCACCATCGTCCAGAGCGACGACGCCGTGCTGCTCTTCGAGCCGGGCCGCTACCCCGTCGCGTACTTCCCGATCGCAGACTTCGCCGACGGTGCGCTCAGGCAGATCGACCGCCGCACCGAGCATCCCGAGCTTGGCGAGACCGCCTGGTTCGAGGTGATCGGCGACACGCGCGAAGCGCCCCGCGGAGCCTGGCAGCACGTGGCGCTGCCCGGCCACGCCGCCCTCCTCAGCGGCAAGGTCGCGCTGGCGTGGGGCGCGATGGACGGCTTCTTCGAAGAGGACGACCGCATCCTCGGTCACGCCGCCGACCCCTACCACCGCATCGACGTCCGGCGCACCTCCCGTCACCTCGTCGTCCGGGCCGGCGACCGCGTCGTCGCCGACACCACGAGTCCGCTGGTGCTGTACGAGTCGGGATTCGCGCCTCGCTGGTACGTCCCCCGGGACGACGTGCTCGCCGAGGCCCTGACCCCGGCGGACCTGCAAACGTTCTGCCCCTATAAGGGCGTCGCCTCCTACTACGACATCGACGGGACGACGCACGCCGCGTGGTCCTACCGCGCGCCGCTCGACGACATGGCAGCGATCGGCGACCTCGTCTCCTTCGAGCCCGATCGCGTCGCGGTCACGCTCGACGGCGAGCGCCTCGAGCTCGAGCCCGGCCAGACCGTCGTCTCGCACGGCGTCGACCGAAACCTCAGCATCGACGAGGCCGGCGGGCTGACGGCCGTCCTGGGAGGCGCGTCCTAACGGGCAACCGCGGCGTCAGCGACGTCCTGCAAGCGATGCTCGCGGTCGACGACCGCGACGCCGGCTGCGGTGCGACGCGCACGATGCTCGACCGCTACGTCGAGGCCGAGCTGGGCCTCCGCGACGCCGGAGCCTGGTTCCCTGGCGTCGCGGTGCATCTGACGATGTGCCCGGCGTGTCGCACCGAGCATGACGGCCTGCTGGCCGCAACCACGCGATAGCCGTCGTCAGCCCCGACGCCGCCACCCCCGGCGCTTGCGCGGCGGCTCATCAAGTGTCGGCAACTCGCCGTCCACGATCTGCTTGGCCAGCGTCAGCGCCTGCGACCACATCGCATCGATCGACTGTGCCAGCCGAGCGTCCGCCGACACCGCACCCGCGCGAAAGGCCTCTGGCGCGGCGCCCCCCTCGGGGTCGATCATCAGATACCGCCGGCCACCCGGCCACGACACCGACAACAGAACGCGCTGGTCGGAGCGAACCGCACTCATCAGCTTCACGTCCTCCCCGGCCGCGACCAACTGCTCGTCACTGAGGGTGTGGTCCTCGACCCACGGGGGCGGCCACAGCGGAATCAGCAGGTCGTCCATGCCGACGTAGTCTCGCGCAGTCCGTCCACCGGTCGATGGTTGCTCCCCAGCGCCGCTAGGGCTGCGAAGCAGTGCCTCCTGTTGGCTCTGCGTGGTCGACCACTTGGTAGTGCGTGACCGTCGACTCACCGCCGATGAGGTAGCGCTCGTCCTCGGGATAGAGGACGGCGACGTCGATGTCGTCGCCGGCGAACGCGCGGATGGCGTCCTCGGACTCCCAGAGCGAGAGCGTGATGAACTCGGTCCGCTCGCCGTCGTCGCGGCGGAGCATCCAGGCGCCTCGGTTGCCGGGAGTGTGGCCGTACTCGGCAAAGCCCGTTTGCCGGATGTAGGTGGCGTACGCCTCGGCGTCGCTGCGGCGTACCGTGCCGCTCCACGTTCGCGCGATCATGTCGGCTCCTCTCGCTCGGTCAGCAAGTCGATGACCATTCTGGCGCCGCGTCCGCGAACCCCGAGCGTCGCCGCGGCACAGCCCGCTAAGCCGCGAACGCCGGCGGCGGCTCGCCCTCGACGGTTACGGGCACGCCGGCGAGCGGGCCGGCCTTCCAGTCCGAGCGCAGCATCCCGAAGACGTTGACGTCGAGGAAGCTGTCGCCGTGGTGGTGCCAGTGGCGCAGGACGCCCTCGTGCTGGAAGCCGACGCCGAGCAGCGCCTTCGTCGAGCGGACGTTCTCGGGGTTGGAGTACGAGCCCAGGCGGTGCATGCCGAGCACCGCGAAGGCGAGGTGGGCGACGAGCGCCTTGGACTCCGCGTTGGCCCCGGTGCCCCAGAAGCGCTTGCCGAACCAGGTGCCGACCATGCAGCGCTGGTCGCGCTGGGAGAACTCGTTGAGGCCGGTGATGCCGGCCGGGCCGTGCTCGCGGTGGACGATCAGCAGGTCGAGCTGCTCGCCGCGCTCGCGCTGGTCGGCGAGGCGCTCGACGTAGGCGCGCGGCTGGTCGATCGAGGTGTACGGGCCCCACGAGAACCAGCGCGTGACCTCGGGGTCGCCGGCGAGCTCGAGCAGCGCCGGCGCGTCGTCGGGCACGGGCAGGCGCAGGGTCAGCGTGGGACCATGCAACGCGATGCTGGCGCTGCTGTTCGACATCCACGGCAACCTACCGGCGCTCGAGGCCGTGCTCGACGACACCCGGGCGGCCGGCGCGCGCCGCTACCTGCTCGGCGGCGACTACGCCGTCTTCGGCGGCTGGCAGCCCGAGACGATCGCGCGGCTGCGCGAGCTCCAGGACGCCATCTGGATCCGCGGCAACGTCGATCGCTGGGCGGCCAGCCACCTGCCCGACCCCGAGCCGATGCACAGCGGCGTGCTGGCCACGCGCGAGCTGCTCGACGCCGACACGATCGCCGAGCTTGGCGCGCTGCCCGAGAGCGCCGACCTCGGCCACGAGACGCGCGCGTGGCACGCCTCGCCCAAGAGCGACCTGCGGTCGTTCACGCCCGAGCCCGGCGCGGACGAGCCCGAGCTGCTGGAGGGCGTCGAGGATCGCAGGATCGTCTTCGGGCACCTTCACGTCGCGTTCGAGCGCGTCGGGGCGTACGGCATCGAGCTCGTGGCACCCGGATCGGTCGGCATGCCGACCGACGGCGACCACCGCGCCGCGTGGGCGCTGATGCACGACGACGGGCGCATCGAGCGCCGCCGCGTCGCCTACGACTACGCCGCCAGCGCCGCGCGGGTGCGCGAGGTCGCCGACGGCGCGCCGTGGGGCGAGGTCGCCGCGGCGCGCATCGAGCGCGCCGCGATGGTCTAGTCGACGCGGTCGATGAGGATCGAGAGCCGCACCAGCGCGCGCCACTCGTCGAGGTTCTCGCCGCGCAGGCCCGTGGACACCACGTCGATGGCCTTGATGTTGCGCAGCGTCTTGCGCGCCTCCTCGAGCGCCGCCTTCACCGCGGCGTCAGAGCTTTCGCTGGAGCTCCCGACGAGCTCGATGATCTTGGTGACCGCCATCGAGTCTCCTTCCTCTGGGGTGGGGGACGTGCGCGACTCTAATCGCCCGCATATGCCGGTTGCTAGCGTCGTCCGCATGAGCAGCACCCTCTCCTTCGTCTCGGGCATCGGCGACGGCGCCGATCAGCGCTCGGCCGATGGGCGACCGTCGGACGGCGAGGCGCTCGACGCGTACTCGCGCGTCGTCACCGCGGTGGCGCGCGACCTCGCCCCGAGCGTCGCCAACCTGCGCGTGACGCGCCGCCTGCGCGGCGGGCGCGTCGCCGCCGGCGGCGGCAGCGCCGTCGTCATCACGCCCGACGGCTTCCTGCTGACCTCCGCCCACGTCGTCGAGGGCTCGCGCAGCGGCGCCGCCTCGTTCGTCGACGGGCGCGAGATGCGCTTCTCCGTCGTCGGCGCCGACCCCCTCTCCGACCTCGCCGTCCTGCGCGCCGACGGCGACACCCTGACGCCCGCCATCCTGGGCGACGCGACCGAGCTGCAGGTCGGCCAGCTCGTCGTCGCGATCGGCAACCCGCACGGCTTCGCCGGATCGGTCACCGCCGGCGTCGTCTCGGCGCTCGGGCGCTCGCTGCCCGTCGGCCGGCGCGGCGGCCCGCACCGCATGGTCGAGAACGTCGTGCAGACCGACGCCGCGCTGAACCCCGGCAACTCCGGCGGCGCGCTCGTCGACGGCGGCGGCCGCGTGGTCGGCATCAACACCGCGGTGGCCGGCGTCGGCCTCGGCCTGGCCGTCCCCATCAACGACGCCACGCGGCGGATCGTCGCGGCGCTGATGTCCGACGGACGCGTGCGCCGCGCGTGGCTGGGCATCGCCGTCGGGCCGCGCCCGCTGCCGCCGCGCGTGGCCGGGCGCCTCGGGCGCGAGCGCGCCGTCGAGGTCGTCGAGGTCGTCGAGGGCTCGCCCGCGGCGCGCGCGGACCTGCGCCCCGAGGACCTGCTCGTGGAGCTCGACGGCGTCGAGCTCGCCGGCGCCGACGACCTGCAGCGCCTGATGACCGCCGAGCGCATCGACGTCGCGGTCAAAGCGAGCGTCGTGCGCGGGGGCGAGCTGCGGTCGATCACGGTGACGCCCGCGGAGCTGCCCGACTAGATGGACGACGACGCCATCGAGCTGGTCGCATCGGTCGGGCCGCTCGACGTCGTCGTCGTGACCCTGCGCGAGTTCCTGCACCGCTCGGGCGCCGTGCGCGCCGTGGCGGTCGTCGATCGCGAGCCAGGCGAGGGCGCGGCGGTCGTCGACTGCGGGCGCCTGCTGCCGATCGAGGTCGACTACGGCGACCGCGTGGTGCACCTCCCCCACTCGATCGAGCTCGACGCCGAGCCGGCGCCGCTGCCCGACGTGCGCATGCTGCCAGCGTTCGACGTCGACGCCGCGCAGGCCGAGATCGCCGCGCCGATCGGCGGGGTCGCGCACCTGGCCGCCGCGGTGCGCGATCTCGCCACGGCGCTCGGCGGGCGCAACGTCGCGATGGCGCAGTTCGCCACCAACGACCCGCAAGCGCCGCTGGCCATCACCGCCCGCGCCGACGGCAGCGAGCCGATCGTGCTCGCCCTCGGCGAGGACGAGTACGCGATGGAGCCGGGCTGGCCCTGAGTCAGGCCGGGATGGCCGTCTTCGGCGCGGTGACGGCGATCATCAGCTTGCGCTTGCCCGTGCCGTCGCGGTCGGCCCAGCCGTCGTTGGTGGCCATCCACTCGGGTGATCCGGCCGCCAGGTCGTCCATCGGGATCGGCTTCTTCTCGCCGTCGGCGAACGCGTCGCCGTACAGGACGAGGCTGCGGTTCTTGTCCGGGTGGGCGATCGCCGGCTTGAGCGCCAGCAGCGCGGCGTTCCAGTTGGCGAGCATCTTGGTGATGAGCTGGTCGCGGTCGCCCTGGCCGTGGCCGGCGGCGCTCTCGGGCGCGGTCGGATGGGTGATGTGCTGGTAGGCGGGCGAGACGGCTTGGCCAGCCGGCGTCGCCGCCCACTTCTGCCACGCCTTGTCGGCCAGGCCTCCGAGCGTGACGACCGCCTCGATCGGCTCGTGGGCGAAGACGGCGTCGAGCCACTTGTGCCGATAGGTCGCGATGCGCGTGAGGTTCGCGTTCTTCGACGCGCTCCCGAAGACGCTGTAGAGGAACGTGTTGACCATCACGTAGCTGCGGTCGATGCCGAGCTTGAAGAGGAAGCCCTGCAGCCGATGGCCCGCCTCGCCCACGAGGATCCGCCGCGCGATCGTCTCGTGCTGGGCCGGGTCCTGCCCGATGACGAGCACGCGCGCGGTGCCGTCCAGGCGCCCGCGATGGAACACGGGCCCCCATTCGAGCCGGAAGCCCGCGCCCGGGTAGGCGATGGCGCCGGGGTAGGTCGCGACGAGCGAGGCGAAAGGCTCGTCGACGTAGCCGGGATCGAACGGGGTAGGCATGCGCCCAGTCCTACACCCGTGTGAAGGCGAGGTCAACGCGACCCGCCGCGGCGCGAGGCGCCGCGGCGGGTGCGCATTGATTGCTCAGCGCATCGGCAGCAGCGGCTTCGTCCTCAGCTGGCGCTGCAACGGCGCGATCTGCGGGACCTTCAGCGCCTGCACCGTCGGCTGGCTCTCGGGCGCCTCGAACGGCACGTCCTGCTTGCAGGTCGTGCCCGGAGCGGGCAGCGTGCCGTCGAACATGTACGTGTCGACCGCCGCGTCGATGCACGGCGAGTTGCCTCCGTACGCGGTGTGTCCGTCGCCGCGCATCGTCAGCAGCCGGGCGTTGCCCAGGTCGCGGACGAGGTTCTTCGCGCCGCGATACGGCGTCGCCGGGTCATAGGTCGTGGCGACGATCAGCGGCGTCGGCGACGAGTTGCGGATCCGGAACGGACCGTCGTACGCGTCGCGGTCGTGGATCGGCCAGAGCCCGTAGTAGAGCTCGACGTAGCCGTTGTTCCACCAGGTGTGATCGTGCTCGGACCACGAGCGCTTGCCCAGGCGGAAGTAGAGGTTCGGGTCGTTCGGATAGCGCTGCTCGATGGCGCCGATCGTGAAGTAGCGGTCGGTGCCGGGATCGAATGTCCCGTCGAGGTTGTTGCCGAACGACTGGTCGACGAGCGTGCGGATGCCGGTCCCGTCGCCGTTCGCCGCGTCGGCCAGCGCCTTGGCGAGCTCGCCCCAGAACTGCTTGGCGTAGATGTCCCAGAGCGTCGCGGTCAGGATGTCGTCGCCGTTGACCGGCCGCGGATCGTCGCCGCCCGCAGGGATCGGCGCTGCGTTGGCCGCATCGATCAGCTGGTCGTAGGCGTCCCACGGATCGGTGCCGCCGAACCCGCTGCAGGCGACCTGGTCGACCGCGCAGGCCTGGAGGAAGCGCCCGATCGCGCGCTCGAAGCCGTCGCTCTGCGAGCTGAGGTCGTCGAGTGGCTCGTTGATGTACGCGTCCGCGTCAACCGGACCGTCGAGGACCATCCGGCGGTAGTTGTGCGGGAACATGCTCGCGTAGGTCGCGCCGAGGAACGTTCCGTACGAGTAGCCGAAGTAGGTCAGCTTGCTCTCGCCGACGGCCTGGCGCAGGAGGTCGAGGTCGCGCGCGACGTTGGCCGTCGACACGTGCGGCAGGATCTCCTGGTTGAGCGCGATGCAGCGCGCGTCGTAGCGCAGGTCGTGGTTGATCTGCGCCTGCTTGTTGAGGTTGTCGGGCGTCGTGAACGGGTGGCCGTAGATGCCCTGCGTCTCCTGATTGACCTTGCAGTCGATCGAAGGCTCGCTCTGGCCGACGCCGCGCGGGTCCATCCCGATGATGTCGTAGCGCGTGTTCAGCGTGCCCCACACGCCGTTGGGGTTGGCCCCGACCGCCTCGACGTAGTCGGCCGCGGATCCACCCGGGCCACCGAAGTTGAAGAACAGCGCGCCGAGTCTGTGCGCCTGGTCGGTCGCAGGTGACTTGGCCACGAACAGCGAGATGCTCTTGCCGCTCGGATGGTCGTAGTCGAGCGGCACCTGTGCCTGCGTGCACACGACGTTGTCGGCGTCACCGCACGGCTGCCAGTTGAGCTTCGGTACCTGCTGTGCGCCGGCCGTCGCTGCCAGCGTGCCAAAAAGCACGCATGCGAGCACGGTCGCCCGCAGACGAGAACGTCCCTGCATGTGAAGGCTCCCTCCCCAGTGGGTGAGTCTGTTGGGGAAAGCCCTACCAGGCAGCGCGGTGCGGACGCAAGCTGGCGCTCGGCCCGCCGCGACGCGCGGGCGCCGCGGCGGGTGAGATGAGGAGCGCTAGAAGGGCGCCACGTGCGGGCGCAGCTTCACGACCTGCGGCACCGCGAACGCCTGAACCGTGGGCAGGCGCGTGAACCCGACCACCTGACGGCACTGCGTGCCCGGGGCGGGCAGCGTGACGTCGTTGACGTAGGCCTCGACGGCGGGGTTGATGCACGTCGGGGAGTTCGACGGGTTGTAGGCGGTGTGGCCGTCGCCGCGCATGGTCAGCAGGCGCGCGTTGCCCAACGTGCGGACCAGGTTCTTCGCGCCGCGGTACGGGGTCGCCGGGTCGTACGTCGTCCCGATGACCAGTGGGGTCACCGCGGAGGACGGGACCTTGAACGGCCCGTCGTAGGCGTCGCGATCGTGCACCGGGTAGAGCCCGTAGTTGAGCTCGACGTAGCCGTTGTTCCACCAGAAGTGCTCGTGCTGGTCCCACGAGCGCTGGCCGGCCGACAGGTAGGTGCGCAGATCGCGCGGGTAGCGCTGCTCGGTCGCGCCGATCGTGAAGTAGCGGTCACCGCCGGGGTCGAACGTCCCGTCGCCGTTGTTGCCGTAGAAGGCGTCGGTCAGCGACTCCATCAGCTCGCCGTTGCCGTTCTCGGCGTCGGCGAGCGCCTTCGCCAGCAGCGGCCAGTTGAGCTTGCTGTAGAGCGCGGCGGCCACGCCGGTGCGGACGTCGTCGCCGTCGAGCGTGCGATCGCCCACCGGCAGCGGGTTGGCGTCGAGCTTGTCGATGAGCGCGTCGAACGCATCCCACGGGTCGCTGCCGCTGGCCGGGAAGTCGCTGCACGCGTTGCGGTCAGCCGCGCAGGCCTGGAAGAACCGCCCGAGGGCGCGCTCGAAGCCGCTGGTCTGGGCGCTGAGGTCGCGCAGCGGATCGTTGATGTACGCCTCGGCATCGACCGGCCCGTCGAGCACCATCGCGCGGTAGTGCGTCGGGAACATGCTCGCGTAGGTGGCGCCCAGGAAGGTGCCGTACGAGTAGCCGAAGTACGTGATCTTCTGCTCGCCAAGCGACTGGCGCAGGAGGTCGATGTCACGCGCCACGTTCGCCGTCGAGACGTGGGCCAGGATGCTGCCGTTGAGCTGGATGCAGCGCTTGATGTAGCCCTGGTCCTTGGCGATCAGGCCGCGGACGTCGAGGTTGTCGGGCGACGCGATCGGCTGCGAGTAGATCCCGTCGGTCTCCTGGTTGGCCTTGCAGTCGATCGCGGGCGAGCTCTGGCCGACGCCGCGCGGGTCCATGGCGATGATGTCGAAGCGCTGGTTGAGCCCCGGCCGGTAGGTCTGGCCGCGGGCCTCGAAGCGGTCGGCAGCGGTGCCGCCGGGGCCGCCGAAGTTGATGAACAGGGATCCGATCTTGTGCGCCTGATCGATCGCGGGCGACTTGGCCAGGTGCAGCTTGATGCTCTCGCCGTTGGGCTTGTCGTAGTCGAGCGGCACCGTGGCCGTGGCGCAGGTGACGTTGGCCGCCGTTCCGCACGGCTGCCAGTCGAGGGTGGGTACGGCCGGCGCCTGGCGCGCGGCCGCGGGTGCTGCAGCGATCAGCGCGCAGGCGGCAACTGCCGCCCACGCGAGACGACGTGGTCCTCGCATGTATCCCTCCTCGTGGGACGGTTGGCGAGGCTTCCTTACCCAAGGAAGTCGACGACGATGCCCGCGGCTCGCTCGGGCACCTCGTCGAACATGAAATGCCCGACGCCGTCGAGGATCTCGAGCCGCGCGTGCGGGATCTCGCGCGCGAAGCGGTGGGCGCTTGCCACCGGCGCGAACGGGTCCTCGGAGCCGAAGAGCAGGAGCGTCGGGACGTCCATGGCGGCGAGGCGGCCGCTGTAGGGCCCGAGCTCCGAGAAGTCGCCCGAGCGGTAGAGCTCGAGCTGGCCGCGGCGGCGGACGGGGTCGGCGTAGGCCTTGAAGTACTCGTCGACCGCCCGGTCGTCGATGCCCGGCGCGACGCTCGCGACCATCTGGCCGAATGCCTCGCGCGTGGCGCCGTCGACGACCTCCTCGCCCTGGCCCTCGGTGCGCAGCGCCTGCGCGAGGCCGTGCCACTTGCCGTCGGCGAAGAAGCCGGTGGCCGAGATGATCAGCGCGCTGACCTTCTCGGGGTGGTCGCAGGCCCAGCGCAGGCCGATGAGCCCGCCCCAGTCGTGCACGCACAGCGCCACCGGGCCGCCGGCGCGCTCATCGTGGAAGCGATCGACCGCCTCGACCATCCGCGTCCAGGTGTGCGGCGGATCGGGCGGCGAGTCGCCGTAGCCCGGCAGGTCGGGCGCGAGCGCGCGCCAGCCGGCGGCCGCGGCGCGCTCGACGAGCACGCTCCACATGTGGCCGGACTCCGGGTAGCCGTGCAGGCACAGCAGCGTCCCGCGCGCGTCGCCGTCGGGGCCGGCCTCGAGGTAGGAGAGCACCGCGCGACACTACAGTCCCGCCCGATGCGAGCCGTTCGCCTCCTCGCCGGGCCGCTCTTCGTCGTCGCCGGCCTCCTGCACTTCACCCGCACGCGCTGGTACCTGTCGATCATGCCCGACTACCTGCCGGCCCACCGCGAGCTGGTCTACGCCAGCGGCGTCGCCGAGATCGCGGGCGGCGTCGGGCTCATGGTGCCGCCGGCGCGGCGCGCCGCGGGCTGGTGGCTGATCGCGACGCTCGTCGCCGTCTTCCCCGCCAACGTGTGGATGGCCCAGCACCCCGAGCGCCACCCGGTGCCCGGCGGCCGCGCGACGCTCTACGCGCGCCTGCCGTTCCAGGCGGTGTTCATCGCGCTCGTGCGGGCGGCGATGCGTTAGCGAAGGCCGTCGAGGACGGTGTCGACGAGCGTCGTGACGAAGCGCCCGCCGAACGAGTCGCCGGCCAGGTAGCGGGCGAAGAAGGCGCCGACGAGCGCGTTGACGGCCACCTCGAGGTTGGCGTCGTGGCGCACGTCGCCGCGGTTGCGCGCGGCCTCGAGGACGGCGCGCAGCTCGCGCCGGCGCGGCGCCACGAGGCGCTCGCGGAAGAGCGCGAGCAGCTCCGGCGTCTCGCCCTCCTCGGCGAGCACGGTGCCGAGCATCGCCATCCCGTTGGGGCGCTCGAGGCCCGCGCGCAGGAGGCGCAGGTGGGCGATGAGGTCGGCGCGCACGTCGTCGGTCGGCGCGGGACGCGCGCGCACGCGCATCGAGGCGATCGCCGCGGTGGCCAGGTCCGCCTTGGTCGGGTGGCGCAGGTAGATCGTTGGCTTGCTCACCCCCGCGCGCGCGGCGACCGCGTCGACCGACATGCGCGCGTAGCCGCGCTCGCCGAGCTCCGCGAGCGCGGCGGCGAGGATCGCCTCGTCGGCGCCGGCCGAGCGGGGCCGGCCCGGGGCGCGGACGGCGACGTTCTCGGCCCGTCCGTGTGGCTCGGCAGTTTCTTTCCTTGCCTGTGTAGTATCCATTTCTTGCATGCATCCAAGCGCATCGAGGAGCACCACGCAACCATGACCGCCGTCCTCGACCGCACGACCACGGCGCCCAAGCGCGTCCTCATGGTCGTCGCCAACCCCACCACCTCGACCACCACCGGCTGGCCCGTCGGCTTCTGGGCCTCCGAGCTGTTCCACCCCCTCTACGAGTTCTCCGAGGTCGGCTACGACGTCACCGTCGCCAGCCCCGACGGCGGGCCCGTCGAGGTCGACGGCTGGAGCGACCCGCGCGACCCCAGCCGCTACTCCGCCGAGGACATCCTCAGCCTCGGCTACCTGAGCGCGCAGGACACGGCCGCACTGCTGCGCGACACGCCGCGCCTGGCCGAGCTCGACCTCGACGACTTCGACGCCATCGTGGTCTGCGGTGGCCAGTCGCCGATGTTCAGCTTCCGCGACAACGCCGACCTCAAGGCCGCGCTCGCACGCTTCTACGAGGCCGAGAAGCCGACCGCCGCGCTCTGCCACGGCGTCAGCGCGCTCGTCGACGTCACGCTCTCCGACGGCTCCTACCTCGTCGCGGGCCGCACCGTCACGGGGTTCGCCAACGTCGAGGAGCAGGCCGCCGACGAGGCCGCAGGGACGACGGTGATGCCGTGGCACATCGAGGATGCGCTGCGCCAGCGCGGCGCCAACTACGTCGAGGGCGGCATGTGGAAGGCGTTCGCCGTGCGCGACGGCCGCCTGATCACCGGCCAGCAGCAGTACAGCGGGCGCAAGGTCGCCGTACTGGTCATCGAGGCGCTGGGGGTCTGACGATGCGCATCGGGATCGTCGGAGCCGGCCGCATCGGCGGCAACGCGGCCAGGCTGTTCGCCAAGGCGGGCCACGAGCTGCTCGTCAGCTACTCGCGCGACGAGGACAAGCTCGCGCAGCTGGCGGCCGACATCGGCGCGCGCGCCGGCACGCCGCGCGACGCCGTCGAGTTCGGCGAGGTCGTGCTGTTCTCCGTCCCCTGGAGGCTCGTCGACGACGTCCTCGCCCAGGCCGGGCCGCTCGACGGCAAGATCGTCATCGACACCACCAACCAGTTCGGGCCCGACGGCTGGGAGGACCTCGACGGGCGCACCGCGGCGCAGGTCAACGCGGCGCGCATGCCGGGGGCGCGCTACACGAAGTCGTTCAACACGCTGACGTCGGCCTTCCAGGCCGAGGCGGCCGGGCGGACCGGGCCCGACCGCGTCGTCATGTTCCTCTGCGGCGACGACGAGGAGGCCAAGGGCGTCGTCGCCGGCCTCATCGACGACGCGGGCTTCACGCCCGTCGACATGGGCGGCACCGCCGATGCCGCGCCGATGGAGGCGCCGCGGCGGCCGGGCGCCGTCTACGGTGAGGAGGTCCACGAGCCGGAGGCGCGCGCCTTCCTGTCGAAGCTCCACTCGACGTGAGGACCGACCGCCTCGAAGCCTTCAGCGACGGGGTGTTCGCGATCGCGATCACGCTGCTGGCACTCGAGCTGCCGCGACCCGAAGGCCCGGACCTGTGGCACGAGCTCGGCGCGGCGTGGGAGAGCTACGCGGCCTTCTTCGTGAGCTTCCTGACGATCGGCATCATCTGGCTCAACCACCATGCGCTCACCGACCGCATCGCGTCCGCCGACCGCACGCTGCTCTTCCTCAACCTCCTGCTGCTGATGTGGACGTCGATCATCCCGTGGCCGACGGGGCTGGTCGCCGACCGGCTCGGGCACGACGGCGCCGAGGCGGCCGCCGTCGTCTACGCCGTCGTCTTCCTCGGGATGGCGCTGAGCTTCCGCGCGATGTGGGCCCATGCCCGGCGCACCGGAAGGCTCCCCAACCTCACGGCGGCGCAGATCGCCCATCTGGACCGCCGCAACGCCGTCGGCCTGACCACCTACACCCTCGCGGTCGCGGTCGCGTTCCTGCTCCCGGCCGTGAGCCTCGCCCTCTGCTTCTTCGTCGCCGCCTTCTTCCTGCTCCCCGACCGTGCCGAACAGCTGACATGACTCCCACGCTCTACGAATGGGCCGGCGGCGCCGAGGCGCTCGACCGGCTGACCGAGGCCTTCTATCGCCGCGTGCACGCCGATCCGACGCTCGCGCCGGTGTTCGCGAACCTCCCGCCCGACCATCCCCACCACGTCGCCCTGTGGCTCGGCGAGGTGTTCGGCGGCCCGCCCGTGTACACGAACGAGCACGGCGGCTATCCGCACATGCTCTCCAAGCACATCGGGCTGGCGATCACCGAGGAGCAGCGCGCCCGCTGGGTCCAGCTGATCACGCCCGCCGCCGACGAGGCCGGCCTGCCCGCCGATCCCGAGTTCCGCTCGGCGCTGCTGGCCTACGTCGAGTGGGGCACGCGCATCGCGCTGGCCAACTCGCAGCCGGGAGCGACGCCGCCGCCCGAGGCGCCGGTGCCGCACTGGGGCTGGGGCGAGGCGCCGCCCTACGAGGGCGACTGACCGTTGCGTCGCGTCGCGAGCCACGCCGCGATCGACGGCACGTGCTCGTGGGCGGCGAGGTCGGCCTGCGCGTGGGTCGTGGTGATGCCGACGACGTGCATGCCGGCTGCGCGGCCCGCGTCGACGCCCGCCGGCGCGTCCTCGAGCACGACGCAATCGCCCGGGTCGGCTTCGAGCTCGCGCGCGGCGAGCAGGTAGCCCTCGGGGTCGGGCTTGCCGCGCGCCAGGCGGTCGACCGTGACGAGCACCGCGGGGATCGGCAGGCCGGCGGCGCGCAGCCGCGCGGTCGCCAGCGGGGCGATGCACGAGGTGACGATCGCGACCGGTTCGGCGCCGGCGAGCAGCGCATGGGCGCCCGGCAGCGCGACGACGTCGCCCGTGTCGTCGGCCTGGCGCAGGTCGATCGCGCGCGACTCGGCGGCGGCGTCGAGATGCGGCGTGATCGCCGCGATGACCTCGCCCGAGGGCCGGCCGTGCTCGATGTTGGCGATCGCCTGCGCCTCGACGCCGTGCAGCGCACCCCACCAGTGCCAGGCGCGCATGATCGACTCGTGCGAGTCGACGAGGACACCGTCGAGGTCGGAGAGGATCGTCGTCATGCCGGCACCGCGTGGGGCTCGGCTGCGGTCGCGTGGCCGGGGCCCGCGATGCGCGTCGTCGCGGCGAGCAGCGCGACGACGCTCGACAGCACGACGAGGACGACGAGGGCGCTCGGCAGGCCCACGAGCTCGGCGATCCCGCCGATCGTCGGCGGCCCGACGAGGAAGCCGAGGTAGCCGGTGCTCGACACGGCCGCCAGACCGACGCCGGCGGCCATGCCGGGCACGTGCCCGGACGCGCGGAAGACGATCGGCACGACGCCGGACATGCCGGCGCCGAGGCACGCGAAGCCGGCGATCGCGGCGACCGGGGTGGCGACGAGCAGCGCGAGCCCGAAGCCGAGCGCGGCGATCGAGCCGCCGGCGCGGACGATCGTCTGAGGGCCGAAGCGATCGACGAGGCGATCGCCGAGCAGGCGCCCGACGGTCATCGTCACGCTGAACGCGGTGAAGCCCAGGGCGGCGATCGCCGCGGTCGTCCCCAGCTCGTCGCGCAGGTAGACGCCGCTCCAGTCGGCCGACGCGCCCTCGATGAGCAGGCAGGCGAAGGCGAGCGCGCCGAGGGCGAGCAGCCGCCGCGGCGGGCGCACGAAGACCGGGTCGGCGTGGCCGATGGCGTCGGCGTCGGCGCCGAGGAAGTACCGCGACCAGATCAGGCCGACGACCGCCGTCAGCATCGCGATGATCGCCAGGTGCGCGCGCACGTCGAGGTCGGCCGCCGCGGCCAGCGCGCCGAGCGCGCCGCCGGCGAGCCCGCCGAGCGAGAACCAGGCGTGGAAGCTCGCGAGGATCGCGCGGCCGTAGGTGCGCTCGACGGCGACGCCGTGCGCGTTCATGCTCACGTCGAGCGAGCCCATGGCGGCGCCGAAGAAGAGCATCAGCGCACACAGCGCCGGCAGGGTCGGCGCCAGGGCGACGAGCGCGGTGGCCACGCCGAGCATCGCGAGCGCGACGCGCGTGGCGCGGCGGCTGCCGACGCGCGCTGCGCGGCCGCCGGCGATCGGCATGGCGATGATCGAGCCGATGGCGCCGCAGGCCAGCGCGATGCCGAGCCCGCCGTCGGACAGGCCGACGTGATCGCGCACCGCGGGGATGCGGGCGGCCCACGAGCCGAACACGAGCCCGTTGAGGAAGAAGATCGCGGTGACGGCGCCGCGCGCCTGGCGTGGCGTGCCGGTCATGCGCGGACGACCTCGATGCCGAGGTCGCGGTAGACCTGCAGCTCGGCGTCGGGCGCATCGGTCACGAGCGTGTCGATGCGGTCGATCTCGGCGACGGGGTAGGGGCCGGCGCTGCCGAGCTTCGACGACGTGGTGAGGCTGACGAGGCGCCCTGCGCCTTCGACCATCGCCCGGACGACGAGCGCCTCCTCGCGCTGGCGCAGCGTCATGCCGACGCGCGGGTGCAGCGAGCAGGCGCTGAGCACGCAGACATCCGCGTGCACGAGGCGCAATGCGTCGACCGCCTCGGGCCCGGTGACCGTGCGCGCCTGCGGGTGCAGCCGCCCGCCGACGAGGTCGACGGTGAGGCCGGGATGGTCGGCGAGCGCGACGGCGATGTGCGGATTGGTGACGATCACCGTGGCCTCGAGGTCGTCGGGCAGGCTGCGCGCGAACTCGAGCGTCGTCGTGCCGCCGCTGACCGCGACGACGTCGCCGGGCTTGACCAGCCCGATCGCGGCCTGGGCGACGGCGGTCTTCGCCGCGACATCCTCGGGCAGCCGCTCGACGAACGAGTCCGGCCCCGGCGAGGCCGGCGGCAGCGCACCGCCGTGGACGCGCCGCAGCGCCCCGGCGTCGGCGAGCTCCTGCAGGTCGCGGCGCACCGTGTCGAGCGAGACCCGCAGCCTGAGCGCGAGCTCCGACGCACGAACCTTGCCCTCGGCGCCGAGCCATCTGACGATGAGCTCCCGCCGCTCTTCGCCGAGGAGCTCGCGCGCGGTGTCGATGGTGCCGCGGGCGGCGGTCTCGATGGCGTGCTGCTGCGGGGTTTGCATGGCCATGGCTGCAGAATAGCGCATAAAACTGCAGGAAGCCGCACGGGCGCGGAGCGGTCGCGCGCCGGCGTCCGCTCGCCCGTGCGCGTGCGCGGCCTCCGCTCGCGTGCGCCCGGGTGCGCGGCCAGGGGCACTGAGGGAGGGTGGGCCGGGCGTGGGCGGCTTGCGCGGGGCGGGGCGGCCGCGCGGGCGCGGCGCGGAGTTTCTCCGCAGATCGCGGCGGTCTCACAACGCGCCAGCAGGGGGTGTGCTGCAAAGACGGCCATAGTGACCGTCAATGCAGCACACCCCCTGGCGCGACCCGCTGAGGTGTTGTGAAAGACGCGCGGGGTGTGGCAAGTCGCGCGCGGGTTTGCGACGGCGCTCGCCCGCCCGCCGCGCCGAGGGCCGACCGCCCCGCGCCCAGCGCCCCCGCCCCGCACCCACCTCCCTCGGTGCCCCGGACCGCGCGGCGCCGCGCGCGCCGCGCGGACGACCTACGACGGAGAAGCCGCCTGCAACGGCCGCAGCGCCGGATACAGCCCGCGGAACCGCTCGCGCGCCTCCGCATACACCGGGACCCACTCCGCGCGCGGCTCGACGGTCCGGGTCACGCGTACGCAGGCCGACACGGCCGACCGCGCATCGGGCCACACGCCCGCGGCGACCCCGGCGAGCAGCGCGGCTCCGTACGCGGCGCCCTCGTCGACCACGGTTGCCTCCAGCGGCATCTCCAAGACCGAGGCGACGATCTCCAGCCACAGCTGCGAGCGCCCGCCGCCGCCCGACACGCGGCCCACGCGCGGGCGGCCGCCGAGCTCGTCGACCAGATCCAGCGCGTCGCGCAACCCGAACGCCACGCCCTCGAGGACGGCACGCGCCAGCGCGCCGCGGTCGTGGCGCAGGCTCAGCCCGGCGAAGGCGCCGCGGGCCGATGCGTCTGCGTGCGGGGTGCGCTCGCCGGCCAGGTAGGGCGCGAACAGCAGGCCCTCGACCCCGGGCTCCCACGACGCCGCCCCCGCCAGCAGCTCGTCGTAGGAGCCGCCGACCGTCTCGCGCAGCCACTGCAGCGACCCGGCGGCGCTGAGCATCACGCCCATCACGTGCCACGCGCCGGGGACCGCGTGGCAGAAGGCGTGCACGCGCGCCTGCGGGTCGTGGGCGTAGTGGTCCAGCGCCGCGAAGACCACGCCCGACGTCCCGAGCACGACAGACGCCGGCCCGCCCTCGGCGACCACGCCGACGCCCAAGGCGCCGGCCGCCTGGTCGCCCGCGCCCGCCGCGACGGGGACGCCGCCGTGCGTGATGCCCGCCACGGCCGGGGACTCGAACACCGACGGCAGCCACGCCGGATCGATGTCCAGCGCGGACACGACCTCGGAGCTCCACGACGCGCGCGGCGACGTCGAACAGCAGCGTGCCCGAGGCGTCGGCGACGTCGATCGCGTGCTCGCCGGTCAGCTTGAGCCGCACGTAGTCCTTGGGGAGCAGGATGTGCTCGATCCGCGCGTAGACGTCGGGCTCGTGCTCGGCCAGCCACAGCAGCTTGGGCGCGGTGAACCCCGCCAGCGCGCGGTTGCCGGTCAGCTCGACCAGCCGCGAGAAGCCGATCCGAGACTCGATCTCCTCGCATTGCGCCTGCGTGCGCCCGTCGTTCCAGAGGATGGCCGGGCGCAGCGGACGGTCCGAGCCGTCGAGGGCGACCAGCCCGTGCATCTGACCCGACAGCCCGATGCCGGCGGCGCTCGACGCATCGAGCTCCTCGAGCACCTCGGCCGCGCCGCGCCACCAGTCGTCGGGGTCCTGCTCGCTCCAGCCGGGCCGCGGCGTCGACAGCGGGTAGCCGCGCTCGGCGACCGCGAGCACGGCGCCCTCGTCGTCGATCGCGATGCCCTTGACCGACGAGGTGCCGACGTCGAGCCCGACGAGGCGCGTCATGAGGTCGGCGCCCCCAACGCGGCGTAGACGAGCTCGTAGGCGGCGACGGCGTCCTTGCGCGCCTGCGCGGCGCGCAGCGCGTCGCCCTCGATGCGCTGCGCGAGCTCGTCGATGAAGTGCCACTGCTCGACCGACCGGCGGACCGCCGCGACCTGGTCCTCGGTATATGGGAACAGGTCGAAGCCCAGGCGCTCGCCACCCGAGCCATAGTCCGCGCGGCGCAGCTCGAGCGCCAGCTCGACGGTCTCCATGAACGCCGTGGCGCCGACCATGTTGTCGTCGTCGAAGATGCCCCAGCCGGAGTTGGCGTGCTGGTGGCCGAGCAGCCCCTCGGCGGCGAGCAGCGCGGCGTACTCGGGCAGGTGCTCGCCGTTCATGAGCAGGTGCTGCCAGTCCATGTTGACCTTGACGTTCGTCACGCCCTGCTCGCGCAGCTTGTGGATGATGTGCAGCGTCATCCCGATGTTGCGCATGAAGATCTTCATGGCGGGCTCGGAGTTCTTGTGCTCGAGGAAGAGCGTGCGCCCGTGGCGCTCCAGCGTCGTCGCGGCCTGCCCCACCCCGTCGATGAGCCGCGCCCACGAGTCGGCGTAGGGTGTCTGGAACGGGTAGTTGTAGCCCTCGATCCCCGGCCAGATGATGAAGTGCGCGCCGATCTCGCCCGCGAAGTCCGCGGCCTCGACGGTGAGGCGCACGGCGTCGTCGCGAATCGCGTCGTCGGGCGAGGAGATCCCGCCGCGCCCGAAGCGCGGGTCGAGGTGCAGGCCCGTGGCCAGGCAGTAGATGCCGTGGCCGTCGAGCGCGGAGCGCACCTCGTCGAGGTTGTCGCGGCTGAGCTCCTGGGGGTAGTGGAACTCGTAGTCGTCCACCAGGTCGCCGAGGCCGGAGACGGCCCGGTTGACCTTCTCGGCCGTCGACTCGCGACCGTGATCGGGCTGGTAGCCGACGGGCACGAAGCGGGTGACCATCCCGCCCAGCGCCCAGATGCCGAGCGAGGTCTTCAGCCGATCGGGCATGGCGCGTTCCTTTCTGCCGAGGTGTAGAGAGCAGCGATCGTGCGGGCCTGACCCAGCGCATCGTCGCGCGCGAGCAGCGGCTTCGCCTCGCCGCGCACCGCCGCTTCGAAGTTGGCCAGCTCGAGCGCGTAGGAGTTGGCGGGCCCGGTCTCGACGCGCTCCACCGAGCGGTCGCGCCGGCGGACCTCGATGACCGGCTCGCGCCCGTGCCACGGATCGTCGAGGAACAGCGAGCCCTCGGTGCCGACGGCCTCGAGCGCGTCGCCGCCGGGATACGCGACGCCGCAGTCGAAGTGGGCGAGCACGTCGCCGGGGAAGCGCAGGGTGGCGACGAGCGCGACGTCGACGCCGCCGGTGCCGCCAGGCACGTAGTCCGCGTACCCGGACAGCGGCTCGGTTCCGGCCAGCGTGCGACAGCCGCTGACGCAGTAGCAGCCGACGTCCATCAGCCCGCCGCCCTCCAGCGAGGCCTGCAGGCGGATGTCGTCGGGCTTCGCGGTCCGGAACGCGAAGTGCGCACGGATCACCCGCAGCTCGCCGATCTCGCCGGCCGCGAGCAGCTCGCGGGTACGCGCGACCTGCGGGTGGTGGCGCCACATGAACGCCTCGGCCAGCACGCGCCCCTCGCGCTCGGCGACGTCGAACGCGCGGTCGACGTCCTCGGGATGGCGGCTGAGCGGCTTCTCGCACAGCACGTGCTTGCCGGCCTGCAGCGCGCGGATCGACCACTCGACGTGCAGCGCGTTGGGCAGCGGGTTGTAGATCGCGTCGACCTCGGGGTCGGCGAGCAGGTCCTCGTAGGAGCCGTGGGCACGCGCGATGCCCTTCTCGGCGGCGAAGGCCTCGGCTCGCGCGATGTCGCGCGAGCCGACCGCCACGAACTGCTGATCGCTGCCGCTGCCGAGCAGCATGTTGGTGATGTTCGCCGTCGACAGGATGCCCCAACGCAGGCTCAAACCCGCCTCCTCTCGCAAGGGGTGAGGCCGGGCGGGCTCCCGCGGAGAGCGGGGCGCGGAAGCCCGCCGGCCATCACGCTCTACCGGCCGACTCGCGCCCGCGTCGGGAGATCGAATCGACCGCCACCGCCAGCAGCAGCACGCCGCCGGTGATGACGAACTTCTCGCCGGAGCCCAGGCCGAGGAGGCCGAGGCCGTTGTCGATCGACGCGATGACCAGCGCGCCGAAGACGGCCGACTTGACGTGGCCGCGGCCGCCGAACAGCGACGTGCCGCCGATGACCGGCGCCGCGATCGAGTACAGCAGCAGCGAGCCGCCGCCGGAGTTGGTGTCGACCGAGCGCAGGCGCGACGCCAGGATGATGCCGCCGACCGCCGCCATCAGCGAGCAGATCGCGAAGCACGCCATCTTGATGTTGTCGACGTTGATGCCGGCGCGGCGCGCGGCCTCGGTGTTCCCGCCGACCGCGTAGATGTGGCGCCCGAACCGCGAGCGGTTGAGCACGTAGGTCCAGAAGATGTACAGGCCGGCGATCACGAGCATCACGTACGGGATGCCGCGGTCCTGGTCGCACACGTACACGACGGCAAGCACGCCGATGGCCAGGCCGGCGATACGCAGCAGCAGGATCGCCAGCGGCGCGCTGGTCAGGCCCGCGCGGGCGCGCTGCGCGCGCTGCCAGAACAGCATCGCCGCGTAGAGGGCGATCGCGGCGATGGCCACGATCCAAGCGGTCCCCGACGGCAGGAAGTCGTTGGCGAAGCCGACGAAGAAGTCGTTCTGGATGATGACGGTGCCCTTGTCGGCGATGAGCAGCAGCACGACGCCGTTCCAGGCCAGCAGGCCCGCGAGCGTCACCACGAACGACGGCACGCCGACCTTCGTGATGATCACGCCGTGCAGCAGGCCGATCGCGGCGCCGGCGCCGAGCGCGAGCACGAGCGCCGGACCCGCCGCGAACACGTTGTGGTTGTCGGGGAAGGTCAGCAGCGCGACGATGACGCCCGCTACGCCGCTGACGAAGCCGACCGACAGGTCGATCTCGCCGAGCAGCAGGACGAAGACGATCCCCATGCCGATCGTCGCGTAGGCCGCGGCCTGGACGATGAGGTTGACGAAGTTGCCGGCGGTGAGGAAGTTCGAGTTCTGGCTCTGGAAGACGATCGCGATGATGATCAGGCCGATGACGATCGGCAGCGAGCCGAGATCGCCGGCCTTGACGCCCGCCCACCAGCGGCGCGCGTACTCCGGGAGGGTCTCGACCCCGGGGGCCGCGGCGGCGGGAGCGCCGGGGCCGCCTTCGACCGGTGCCGGTGCGGTGGTGCTCACGCGATCACCTCCTCGGCCACGCCGGGCACCTTCGAGAGCTTGCCCGCGGTGATCGCCTCGACGACCTGCGTCTGGGTGACCTCCGCGCGCTTGTACTCCCCGACGTTCTGGCCGAGGCGCAGCACGGTGATGTTGTCGGCCACCTCGAAGATGTCGTGCAGGTTGTGGGAGATGAGCACGACGGCGAGGCCCTGCTCGCCGAGGCGCTTGACGAGGTCGAGGACCTGGCGGGTCTGCGCGACGCCGAGCGCCGCGGTCGGCTCGTCGAGGATGACGACCCTCGAGTTCCACATGACCGCCTTGGCCACGGCCACCGACTGGCGCTGGCCGCCCGAGAGGCCGGCCACCGTCTGGCGCACCGAGCGGATCGTCGTGACCGACAGCGTGCCGAGCGTGTCGTTGGCGCGCTTCTCCATGGTCAGCTCGTCGAGCGAGTGCAGGAGGCCGGCGGTCTCCTCGCGGCCGAGGAACATGTTCTGGACGACGTCGAGGTTGTCGGCCAGCGCGAGGTCCTGGTAGACGACCTCGATCCCGTGGCGCGCGGCGTCCTTCGGCCCGTGGATGTGCACGCGCTCGCCCTCGAAGAGGATCTCGCCCGAGTCGATCGAGTAGATCCCGGCGATGCATTTGATGAGCGTGGACTTGCCGGCTCCGTTGTCGCCGACGAGGGCCATCACCTCGCCGGCGGACACATGGAAGTCCACCTCGAAGAGAGCCTGCACGGCGCCGAAGCTCTTGGACACGCCTCGGAGCTGCAGGATCGGTGTATCGGTCACGCTCTCAACCCCTCCTCCAGGGTCCCGTTGGGCGGACGGGGCGCCGCCGAGGCGGCGCCCCATCGCCAATCATCCTCCTAGCTGATGCCAGCCTTCGTGCACAGGTCGGCGTACTTCCCGACGCAGACGTCGCTCGCCTTGAGGAAGCCGTCGTCGAAGACCACCTTGAGGTTGTCCTTGGTGATCGCCTCGGGGACCAGCAGCACGGACGGGACGTCACGCGCGGTGTCGTTCGTCTTGCCGTTGACCAGCCCCGCCTCGGGCTCCTTGCCCGTGGCCAGCGCGATGGCCAGCTTGGAGGCCGCGTCGGCCTCCTTCTTGACCGCCTTGTAGACGGTCATGCACTGGTCGCCGGAGAGGATGTTCTGGATCCCCTGCGGCGTCGCGTCCTGACCGGTGACCGGGATCTGCTTGAGCTTGCGCGCCTTGAGCGCCGAGATCGCCGAGTTGCCGAGGCCGTCGTTGGCGGCCAGCACGCCGTCGATCTTGTTGCTCGTCTTGGCGAGCATCTGCTCGAAGATCGTCAGCGCCTTCTGGTTGTCCCAGTCGGGCACCGACTGATCGGCGGCCTTCGTGGCCTTGCCGGAGTCGTACAGCGGCTTGAGGACCGAGTCGTAGCCCTGCTTGAACAGCGTGGCGTTGTTGTCGGTCGGCGAGCCGTTGAGCTCGGCGATGGCGGGCTTGCTCGCGCTGCCGAGGCAGTCGACGAGGCCCTTGCCCTGCAGCTCGCCCACCTTGACGTTGTCGAAGGACACGTAGTACGCCGCCGAGCCCTTGAGGGTCAGGCGGTCGTAGTCGATGACCTTCACGCCGCGCGACTGGGCGTTGGCCTCGATGGCCGCGCCCGAGCCCGAGTCGAGGTTCACGAGCAGGAGCACCTTCGCCCCGTTCGTGATCAGCTGCTCGGCCTGCTGCTGCTGGGTGGACTTGTCGCCCTGGGCGTTGTCGATCGTCACCGGCACGCCGGCGGACTTGAAGGCGTCCTGCAACAGCGGCCGATCGAACGACTCCCAGCGAACCGACGACTTCGTGTCCGGCAACAGGACCCCGACCTTCTGGGCCTTGTTGGCGCTGGTGGTGCTGCTGCCGCCGCTGGTCGACGTACTGCTGTTGTTGTCCGAGCCGCACGCTGCGGCGCCGAACGCAAGCGCACAGAGCGCGCCGCCGACGGCGAGCGCCCTACGCGAGATCGGTGAGTGGATCACCGTGCTCCTCCTCCTCCTGTGAGATGGGACATGTGGGGTACGGGAACGGTCAGCGGGTCCTCGGACTCGTGGCCGGCGAGCGCCAGCGCACCGAGCAGCTCGGCGCGCGCCCCGAGCGTGCCGGCGACGATCTGCACGTCGTCGGCCGCCGCCGGGATGGCGAAGCGGCGGACCGCCTCGCGCATCGGCTCGAGCACCAGGTCGCCCGCGGCGCTGAGGTCGCCTCCCACGACGACCAGGTCCGGGTTGAGGTAGTTGCAGAGGTCGGCCACGGCGCGCCCGACGACGCGCCCGGCGTCGTTGATGACGCGCTGGCAGCCGGCGTCGCCGTCCTGGGCGAGCTTGAGCAGCTCGGCGACGGTCAGCGGGCCGTGCGAGCGGCGCAGCAGCTCGCACAGCGCGGGCCCGGCGACGAACGTCTCCAGGCACCCGCGATTGCCACAGCGACAGATCGGGCCCTGCGGATCGACCAGAACGTGGCCGATCTCCCCCGCTATGCCGCGGGCGCCTCGGAACGGGCGCCCGTTGAACACGAGGCCCGCGCCGATGCCCGCGGAGAGCCTCAGGTAGGCCATCACGCGGGTCCCGCGGCCGGCCCCGAACGTCGACTCGCCCAGCGCGCCGACGTTGGCGTCGTTGTCGAGGTGGACGGGCAGCCCGAGGCGCTCCTCCATCTCGGCTGCGGGGTCCAGGCCGACCCAGCTGGGCAGGATCGGCTGCGAGTGCACGAGGCCGCTCTCGCGGTCGATCGGCCCGGGCAGGCCCATGCCGGCGGCGAGTACGCGGCCGCGCTCGACGCCGGTCTCCTCGATCAGCTCGGAGACCAGCCGCGCGGCCGTGTCGAGCGCGTCGTGCGCGGCGGTGTCGACCTCGAGCTCGACGTAGCGCTCGGCGAGGATCGCGTACGAGAGGTCGGCGATCGCGACCCTGAGCGAGTCGTGGCCGAAGTCCAGGCCGACGACCGCTCCCGCCGAGCGATCGAGCGCCACGAGCACCGGCGGGCGGCCGCCCTGCGAGCCCGCCGCGGCAACGCCTTCGGCCACGCGCTCGACGACCATGCCGGCCGCCTGCAGGTCGCCCACGAGGCTCGACACCGTGGATCGGCTCAGCCCGGTCTGCCGCGCGATCTCTGCGCGGCTGACCGCCCCGCGCGCGCGCAGCGCGTCGATGACGCGCAGCCGATTGCGTTCGCGCAGGGACTCCAGCGACCCGGTGCGGAGCTGACCCACGCCGCGACCCTCTCCGATCGGTGAAGGGTTTGTCAAGAGTGCGCACGAACTTCCCGGCTAGTTGGCCTCGTTTCGCTCCGGGTTTCGGAGGAACCCCCCTACGACGTGACGGAGCGGCCGGTCAGCGCGCGTGGTGCGCGAGATCCGGCCACGTCTCGATGGGATCCGTCGAGCGCACGACGTGCATGCCGGCCTCGGCGTAGCGCGCGAAGGCCGCGTCGGCCTCGTCGGTGTAGTCGACGACCCCGGGCACGACGACCGGCGACGTGCAGTCCTCGAGCAGGTAGGTCCGCTCGGCGAGCCCGCGCTCGCGCACGTCGTCGTCGCCGAGGAGGTCGTCGATCGTCCACGCCACGCAATGGCTCTTGGCCTGCCCCGCGACGGCGACGGCGTCGAAGGTCAGCAGCTTCTCGATCAGGGCGCTGTTGCGCTCGCCGAGCCGCTCGCCGTCGGGACCCTCGGTCACCTCCGGCCCGAGCATCGAGTAGTGCTCGGTGAGGGCGTTCTCGCCCTTGACCTGGAAGTCCGGCTGGCTGGATCGAGCGATGCCGTGGAAGAAGATCGCCTCCTCGACGGCGGAGGCGAGCGCGTGGCCGATTCCGCCGAGCATGGCGTGGTAGGGCCAGATCGTCAGGTCGTACTTGCCGCCCGCGGCGAGCCGGCGCGTGTAGTGGGCCAGGTGGCGCGCGGCGTAGTCGACGTCGAGCGCGAGGCTCTCGGCCACGGCCGGGTTGACCGCCCAGCGGCCGGCGGCGACGTCGTCGGCGGAGATCAGGCTGTACGGCGCGGGATGCTCGCCGTGCTCGTCGACCAGCCAGATGGCGTGGAAGACCTGCATCGCGCGATGGGTGTCCAGGCTCGGGAGGATCTGGGTGATCGCGCCGAGGTTGCGATAGACGAACTCGCACAGGCGGCGGTTGTCGTCGACCGCGCCGTGGCCGGAGCGCCCGGCGACGAAGAGCTCGAACCCCGGGACGCAGAACGTGTTCTGCGCATCGACGACGAGCAGGCCGAAGCGCAAGCCGTCCTCGGCGGACGGACGGATGCCGTGCTCCGCCGCCCACGCCGGCGCCTCGCGCGCACGATCCTCGTACGGGACGCGCCAGACCTCGCCGACACGGCCCGGGTCGAAGTGAGCCGGGACCGGGAGCTCGCCCATGCGGCGTGGAGTCTACGCGCGTCTCAGCGCGCCACGTAGTACTGCGCGGCCGCGCCGACGGCGCCGGTGAGCGCCTTGATGAGCAGGTCGCGCAGCTCGTCGCGCGTGACCTCGCGGCGCTCGACCCACTCGAGGCTCGCGGCCTCGGCGAAGCCGACCCAGCCGCGCACGGCGATGCGCACGCCCGGCGGCGCCTCGCCCTTGATCGGCAGGTCGTCGAGGATGCGCCCGGCCATCGCGGAGCGGACCTCCTCGACGATCGCGGCGACCTCCGGGTCCGAGCCGATGCCGGCGCGCAGCACGGTGGCGTAGCCGCGCGCGTGCGTCTCGACGTACTCGAGGTAGCGGTCGAGGCCCGCGGAGAGGCGCTCGAGCGGCCCCAGGTCCGGATCGGTCTCGGTGACGACCTGCATCTCGTCGGCCGCCTGGCGAACCACGGCGACGTAGAAGTCGCGCTTGCTCGGGAAGTAGTGGTAGAGCAGGCCCTTCGAGATGCCCGCCGCAGCGGCGATGTCGTCGATCGAGACCTCGTCGAACGGGCGCTCGCTGAACATCTCGCTGCCGAGGGCGACGAGCTGCTCGCGGCGGGCGTCGGTCGTCAGGCGGGCGCGGCGGGCGGTGGCCATGTCGAGGGCACGGTAGCGCGCGAGCGCCCGCGGTCGCGCGGCTCGGCGAGCCCGAGTGCCCAGGTCAGCAGCGCAAGCCAGATCGCGACGATCACCGCGAGCACCGCGTAGGCCGTGGTCGTCAGCCACGCCGGGCCGCCGCGGGCCTCGCGCTGCAGGACGAAGGTGTCGGCCGTCATCGGCCCCGAGCGCGCGGCGACGGGGATGCCCGGGCGGTTGGCCTGGGGCGACGGCGGCAGGTAGACCGGCAGCGCCATGATGTGCGGCCCCTTGGCCAGGCGCACCATCGTCTTCCAGTTGCCGGTCACGGGGACCGGCCGCTCGGTGACGTAGCTGCCGGGCGCGATCTCGCGCAGCTTGGTGAGCTGACGCAGGTGGCCGGGGGTCCTGCCCTGCCACGACAGGACCTCGAACCACTGGTTGCCCTTCGCCGCGTCGGCCGGCTGGAGCCGGACGGCGACGTTGGCCTCGCCGTTGCCGGCGGGCGTGGGGATGATCGCGGCGCGCGTGCCGTCGCCGCCGGTGCGCGGCAGCGGGACGAACAGGGTCACGAGCGCGACGGCCGCCGCGAGCGCGACCGCGCGCGCGGGCATGGCCGGGAGCGCCGCGCGGGCGCTGCCGGGCTCGGCCAGGCTCTGGCTCATGCGCGCGCCGAGCACGCTGCCGGCGAGCGCGGCGGCCAGCGCGAGGATCGCGGCCTGCGGCAGCAGCGACGCCGGCCATGGGTGCGGCATCCAGACGTGGCTCCAGCCCCACTCGGCGGCCAGGCCGACCGTGCCGATCCCCAGGCCGCTGAGCAGCGCGAAGCGCAGCGGCGAGCGCGCGGCGACGAGCGCGGCCGCCTCGACCACGAGCGCCTCGGCGATGTAGAGCGGGAAGTGCGGCGTCGTGTAGCCGGCGACCTGGCCGACGAAGAGCGCGAGGCCGCCGCGGATGAGGAAGTACATGCCGAGCGCCTGAAGCGCACCCCACGGCCCGAGGATCGAGCGCGCGCAGACGAGCGCGACGGCGGCGGCGAAGGCGATGAGCACCGGCTGGTAGAGCAGCTGGAACTGCGGGACGCCGAAGTCGAACTCGGCCTGGAAGGTCGACAGTCCGATGATGAGCGCGCCCGCCACGCGCACGTGCCCGCGGCGCGCGAGCCGGCGCGGCTCGCCGAGCTCGAAGCCCTGGCGCATGATCATCCACATGCCCAGCGTGCTGACGCCGGCGCCGCCGATCATGAACAGGTGGGTCGGGCCCCACAGGGTGACGTCCTCGCCGAAGAGGGCGTGCCAGCCGGCGTCCAGCGGGAAGCCGAGCAGCGCGATGCCACCGCAGACGAGCATGACGATGCCGCCAGGGCTCATCCGCAGCCCGAGCGCGGGCAGCCGGCGCTCGTTGCGCGCGGCCGGGCCGTGCATGGCGCCGTGCAGCAGCGCGGCGAGGACGATGCCCTGCAGGCCCGCGACGATGAACATGTGCGGCGCGGTCAGGACGCCCTGGTCGCGGCCGTGATCGATGTGGTAGCCGATGTCCCAGTACATGCCGAGGACGGCGACCTGCAGCGAGATGCCGGCGACGATGACCGGGACGATGTAGCGCGCCGGAACCCCCGAGAGACGCTCGGAATGACCGATGTAGCGACGGATGAGCTGCATCATGTGACTCTCCTGACCGATTGGTCAGTTGGATTGAATCGCGTTCAACAACTACCCGGTGCGAAGGACCGCGTAACTGTGAGCGAGGTCACATGACCGGCGCCGAACACGGCGCTGGGTGAGTGGGACCTGCGAGTGGGGCGCGCCGGCCGCTGCCCTCAGCGCGCAGAGCGCTGGGGCGCGGGGCGGCCGGGACTACTTGTGGCGGTAGACGATGCGGCCGCGGTTGAGGTCGTACGGCGAGAGCTCGACGCGGACGCGATCGCCCGGGAGCACGCGGATACGGAAGCGGCGCATCTTGCCCGCGAGGTGCGCGAGCACCTCGTGACCCATGTCCAGCTTGACGCGGAAGTTGAGGTTCTTGAGAGCTTCGATGACCTCGCCCTCCACCTCGACCTTCTCCTCGACAGCCATGGACACCTCCTTGGTTTTCAGTTGGCGGACGGCGGCGGGCGTTCCCGTCGCCGGGTTCTCGTTCTCAGTTGGACCGAAGGACACCGGCATGGCCTGGCGATGGCGGGCTGCGCTCACCGCGGCGGCCGGGGCCGGCAGCTACATCCAGTGTACGAGGTCGCGCCCTTGCCAAGGGAAATCCTCGGTGTTTGCGGGATCATCGCTGGCATGCCCTTGACCTCGTCAGGGGCGTTTCCTAAGTTGCGCCCCGACGCGGAACCGAGCCGCAGAGAGCGAGGCCAAGGGGTTGTGAGGCCCGCCGCTCTGAAGCCGGTGCGAAGCCCTTTCGGGGGTGGACCCGGCAGAGAGCACCCCAAGCGGTTCGGGGCCGCGTCTCTTGCTGTCCGCGGCCAGGCGGCGGTCCACCTCACCGCTGCCCCCGCGGACGCAGCTCACCGCTGCCCCCGCGGACGCAGCTCACCGCTTCCGTAGCATGGCCATGTGAGCGAGCGTCGGAAGCGCCTGGCGTTGCTGGCAGCGATCCTCGGGACGTTCGTCGCAGGGCTCGACGCGACGGTCGTCAACGTCGCATTGCCGGCCATCGAGCGCGACCTCGGCGGTGGCCTGGCCGGCCAGCAGTGGGTCTCCAACGCCTACATGCTCACGCTGGGGTCGCTGATCCTCGTCGGCGGCTCGCTCGGCGACCTCTTCGGCGAGCGGCGGATCTTCACGATCGGTGTCGCCGGCTTCGGCGTCGTCAGCATCATCTGCGCGATCGCGCCTTCGATCGAGGTGCTGGTCGCCGCGCGGGCGCTCCAGGGCGTGTTCGGCGCGCTGCTGACCCCCAGCGCGCTCGCCATCATCGTGGCGACCTTCCCGCCGGAGGAGCGGGGCGGGGCGATTGGCTCGTGGACCGCATGGGGCGGGATCGCGTTCGTCATCGGACCGCTCGTCGGGGGCTGGCTGATCGACGTGGCGAGCTGGCGCTGGATCTTCGCGATCAACGTGCCGTTCGTCATCGCGACGATCCTGATCGTGCGCGTCGCCGTCACCGAGCGGCCGCGCGAGGGCGAGCGCCAGCCCATCGACATCATCGGCGCAGTGCTGTGCGCGCTGGGGCTGGCCGGCCCCGTCTACGCGCTCATCCGCCAGCCGAGCGTGGGCTGGGGCTCGCCGGAGGTCATCGTCTCGATGCTCGCCGGGGTCGCGCTGTTCGCCGCCTTCATCTGGCGTGAGGCGCACACCTCGCACCCGATGCTCCCTCTCGGCCTCTTCCGCCGGCGCAACTTCGCCTTCGGCAATCTCGAGACGCTGGCGATGTACGGCGGCCTCAGCGCCGTGATCTTCTTCCTCGTCCTCTTCCTGCAGCAGGTCGCCGGCTACGACGCGCTCGAGGCCGGCCTCGCAACAGTGCCGATCACGGTCGTGATGTTCGCGCTCTCCCGCCTGGCCGGACGGCTCGCCGACCGCTTCGGCCCGCGTTGGTTCATGGGCGGCGGACCACTCGTGGCGGCCGCCGGGCTCGCGCTGCTGCAGCGCGTCGACGCCGACTTCGACTACGTCACCGACCTGCTGCCGGCGCTCCTGATCTTCTCGCTCGGTCTGGCGGCGACCGTCGCGCCGCTGACCGCGACCGTCCTCGCCGACGCCGACGAGCGCAACGCCGGCATCGCGTCCGGCGTCAACAACGCGATCGCGCGCGTCGCGGGCCTGCTGGCGGTGGCGGCGCTGGGCGCCGTGCTGGCCGGCCAGTTCAGCGCGGCGATCGACGACAACCTCGGCGGCCGCGAGCTGTCGGCGCAGGCGACGACGGCGGTCGACCAGGCGAAGGACCGCACGCTGGCGACCGTCGACACGAGCGCGCTGCCAGCCGGCGAGCGCGCGCCGGTGGCCCAGGCGGTCCAGGACGCGTCGGTGACCGCGTTCCACCGCGGCGTCGGCATCGCGGCCGCGCTCGTCGCCCTCGGCGGCGTGCTCGGACTGGTCGGGATCCGCAACCCGCGCCGCGAGGTCCCATGCGCGGAGTGCCCGGGCGGCCTGTTCGCCGGCGCGCCGCTGGAAACCGCGCGGGCGCGCCGCCCCGCTCACGCCGCCACCTAACGCAACCCCAACACGACTCGCACCGCCTGCCAACGGCGCGCTGGCCGGCCTCTGAGCACCGCGCGCCACCGTGCGCCGTGTGTCGGGCCCACCCATCGCCCTGCCGCTCCCGCGCGTCGCCGCGACCGCGGCACGGCGCTGGCCGCGCGGCGCGTGGGGCGTCGCGGTCCCCGCCGTCGGCGTGGCCGCGCTGGGCGTCGTCGTGGGCATCGCGACGGCGATCGTGCTCGTCGCGGCCGAGCGCCCCTCGTTCCTCTCCGGGCCGGCGCAGCACGGGTTCCCAGGCTGGATGGTCGGGCCCCTGGCCCACCGGCTGCCCGGGCTGCCCGACAGCACGCCGATGCTCCAGGCGGACCTCACGCGGGCGCTCGCCGTGCTCGGCATCGCCTGGATCGTCGCGACGCTGTGCGCCTCGCGGGTGCCCGCGGCGCTCGTCTGGGGCGCGACCGTCGCCACGCAGGTCGTGCTCCTGCTCGGCCCGCCGCTGTCGCTGACCGACGTCTTCAACTACCTGCACTACGGGCGTATGGGCGCGAGCTACGGCCTGAACCCGTACACCGCGCTCCCGCTCGCGGCGCCGCAGGACCCGGCCTACCGGTTCTCGAACTGGCATCACCTCCCGTCGCCGTACGGGCCGCTGTTCACGCTGCTCACCGAGGGCCTTGCGCCGCTGCACCTCGCCGCCGCCTACTGGACGTGGAAGGGGCTGCTGCTCGCCGCCTCGATCGGGACGCTCGCGCTCGTGGCGCTCGCCGCCAAGCGGCTGGGGCGCTCGCCGCAGGCGGCCGTGGCGCTCGTCGGGCTCAACCCGCTCGTGCTCGTCTACGGGATCGGCGGCGACCACAACGAGCCGCTGATGCTCCTGTTCGCGGTCGCCGCGGTCGCCCTGGCGACGATCGGTCGCGACGAGGCCGCCGCGCCCTGGTGGGACGCCGGCGCCGGCGCGTGCGCCGTCCTGGCCGCCGGGTTCAAGCCGTCCGCGGCCCTCCTGGTCCCCGTCGTCGTCCTGGCTTGCCGCCGGCGCTTGCCCGCCCTGGGGGGTGCGGGCAGCGCCGGCGCGCTCGTCCTCGTCGTCGTCGCGCTGGCCTACGGCGGCCATCTGCCGAGCACCGGGATCCAGGACCGGCTCGTCAACCCGCTCAGCGTGCCCAACGTGCTGGCCGCCCTGGCCGGCCACGGTGGGCTGACCGCGCACGACCGCACGCTTGCCCATGTCGCGCTGGCGCTGGCGGCACTCGGCGCGACGGCCGCGGTCGCCCGGCAGCGCGCATGGCTGCCGGGCGCCGCGGGGTTCGTGATGCTCGCGAGCGTCCTGGCGCTGGGCTGGACGATGCCGTGGTACGTCTGGTGGGTCCTCCCGTTCGCGGCGCTCTCGCGCACGCGCGCGCTCGCGGGCGCGTGCGTGCTGCTGACCGCGTGGCTCGCGCTCGGCGCGATCCCGCAGATGCCGCGCGTCATCCACGCCTTCGGCTACTACCCGACGCGCTCGGCGGCGGGCCGCGCCAACCACCTCTACACCGAGCGCTACCTGAAGTGAGCACCACCGTCATCCAGCGCGGGCGCACGCCCGCCGCGCAGCTCGTGCGCTACGGGCTCGTCGGGGCGACGAACACCGCCCTGACGCTCGCCGCCTACGCCGCGCTCGTCGCACTCGGGGCGCCGGCCGCCCTCGCCGCCGCGATCGGCTGGGCGGCCGGCGCGGCCAACGGCTATCGCCTGAACCGCGCCTGGACGTTCCGCAGCGTGCTGACCGGCGCCGGCCCCGCGGCGCGCTACGTCCTCGTCGCCGCGCTCGGCGCCGGGCTCGACGCGCTGGGCACCGCCGTCGCCGTCGGGCACGACCACCTGCCCCGCCTCGCCGCCGAGATCGCCATCCTGCCCGCCGTGACCGTCGTGACGTTCGTCCTGTGCCGCCGGTGGGTCTTCGCCGCGCCCTGATCGTCGTCGCGGGCGTTCTCGCGATCGCGGGCGTGGCGTGGCGAACCGGGGCAGCGGCGGTGCACTACGCATCCGATCCGGCGCACGAGCCCTGCCCCGCGCTGACGCCCGGCGATCACGTGCTGCCGATCGACACCCCCGACGGCGTGCGCCGCGTCCGCCTGCACGCGCCCCGCGGCGCGGATCGCCCGCGGGCGCTCGTGCTGGCCCTGCACGGCGCGGGCGAGACCGGCGCCGACTTCGCGCGCGACACCGGCTTCAGCCGGCTCGCCGACCGCGAGCGCTTCCTCGTCGCCTACCCGTCGGCCGCCGGGCCGCACGCCTTCTGGAACATGAGCGGCGAGGTCCCGGGCGCCCCGAACGACGTCGACGAGCTCGAGCGCTCGCTGGACCAGCTCGAGCGCGCCGTGTGCGTCGATCGCGCACGCGTCTTCGTCACCGGCGTGTCCAACGGCGGCGGGATGGCGGCCCGGCTGGCCTGCGAGCTGTCCGAGCGCCTGGGCGGCGTGGCCGCGGTGGCCGGCGGCTACAGCGCGCTGCCGCCGTGCCGGCCGCAGCGCCCGCTGCCGGTGCTCGAGATCCACGGCACCGGCGATCAGGTCGTGCCCTACGGCGGCAAGCCGCCCGACTACCGCGGCAGCGTCGCGCGCTGGCTGGCGCAGTGGCGCCGCATCGACGGCTGTCACGGCGGCGCGGACCGGATGGTCCCCGCGGCCGGCGTCACCGAGATCGCCTGGCGGACCTGTGCCGACGGGACGCGCGTCGAGCACGTGCGGCTCGACGGTGCCGCGCACGGCTGGCCCGGCGGCCCGCGGACGAAGCCGCCGCCCGCGCCGTTCGCCGCGACCTGGCGGACGTGGGAGTTCTTCCGGTCGCTTCCGCCCCGGCCACCTGTGGCCTGAGCGCATAGAGCAGGCCGGCGTGCGGCTGGCCGGCGGCGCGGCTGACGTCGACGCCGTGCCGGCGCGCCCAGCGCACCACCGGCAGGCAGCCGGTGCGCTCGTTGCCGCTCGCGGCGGTGCAGGCGTCGCCGAGCAGCGCGAAGCGCACCCGCCGCGTCGCCACCGCGGCCGCGAGCCGCGCGGGCGTGACGAGCTGGTTGCCCTGGCCGTCGGAGAGGATCAGCACCGGCCGCCCGTCGCGCGCGATCAGCGGGCCGGCCTTGGCCGGGGCGCTGGCTGCGACCTCGTTCGGAGCGCCGGCGGCGTTGGCGCGCAGGTAGGCCGACAGCGCGGCGACGCGCGCTGGGCGCATGGCACCGGTGCGCCCGGCGTCCTGCGTGCCGTTCGCGACGGCGGCGACCGCGGTGCCCAGCGGCAGCGCGAGGACCGCGCACAGCGCCGCCGCGCCGATGCGCGGGGCGCGCCGCGCCGCGAGCGCGACGCCGGCCCCGAGGGCGCCCGCGACCGCCGGGTCGAGGCAGGCGAGGTAGCGCGGGCGCAGCCCCGGCATGACGCTGCACAGCGCGAGGCCGGCGACGAGCCAGAGGCCGACGGCCAGCAGGCCGCCGCGCCCGACGCGATCCAAGGAGCGATGGCCGCCGAGCGCGAGCGCGACGGCGAGCGCCGCGAGCGCGGCGACCGCCTCGATGCCGATCCACGTCAGCAGGTGCGCGTGCGTGGAGAGCAGTCGCAGCGGCCCGGGCGCCGCCGGGCGGCGCGCGACCGCGGCCGCGTGCTCGCGCGCGCGGCGCGCCAGCGCAGCGGCCTCGCGCGGGCGCACCCCTCGGGTCGTCGTCGGCGCGGGCGCCGTCGTCGTCGCGTGGCTCGGCACCAGCCGGTCGATCCCGTTGTAGACGAAGGCCGCCCGCCACGGCGAGCCGTCGCTTGAACCGAGCGCCCACGGCCGCGGGTGCAGGGGGACGATCGTGACCGCGACCAGCCACGCGATGGCGGTGACGGCGAAGGCGCCGCCGCCGAGCGCCAGGCCGGCGACGCGCGGGCGTGCGCCGCCCGGCCCGGCAGCCACCCACAGCACGATCGCCGCGGCGAGCGCCAGCAGCGCCTCGGCGAGCTTGACGTCGAAGGCCAGGCCGAGCAGCACGCCGGCGCCCAGCAGCGAGCGCGGGCGCCCGCTGCGCGCCGCGCGCACGACGAGCGCCGCGCCCGCGGTCGCCAGCGCCGCCATGACGGCGTCCATCGTGTCGCTGCGCGCGACGATCACCGCCGAGGGCAGGACCGCGAGCGCGAGCCCGCCGGCCAGCGCGGCGCGGCGCCCGATCAGCATGCGCAGCAGCCACATGAGCGCCGCGACGAGCGCGATCCCGCCCAGCGCCTCGGGCAGGAGCAGGCCGACGGGGCGGAAGCCCAGCAGCCGCGTCGAAGCCACCTGCAGCCACAGGTCGACCGGCGGCTTGTCGATCGCCACGCGCCGCCCGGGCTCGAACGCGCCCGCGAAGAAGGCGGCCCACGACGTGCCCATGCTGCGCACGGCGGCGTCGTAGTACGGGTTGGTCGGCACGCCGCCCAGGGCGACGAGGCGCAGGACGGCCGCCAGCGCCAGCACCGATACCTCGGGAAGGACCGCGCCGCATGCCCCGGCCAGGGAGCCTGCGGCCGGCCGCCGGGCGCGAGGCCCGGCGGCCGGTCGCGCGACCGCCATGGTCCCTTATGCCGCGCGTGGGCGCGACAACGGGCCCGGGGAGGTTCCGGCGGTCGCGCCGCGCAGCTCGGCACGCACGGCGCGCAGCTCGCGGAAGGCCCGCGCGACGACCCGCGGGCTGGCGCCGGAGGGACGGCCGGCCGCGCGCGGGCGATGGCCCACCCCCAGCTCGACGATGCGAGCGTCGGCGTCGCGCGCGCGCACGACGAGCTCGGTGCTGACCATCGCGCCCTCGGCCATGAGCGGCAGCGACTGCACGAGCTCGCGGCGCATCAGCTTGAACGCGCAGTCGACGTCGCGCAGGTGCAGGTCGAACGCGCGCCGCACGAGCAGGTTCCAGGCGGCCGCGTTCAGCAGCCGGTGCGGCGGGTCGGCGCGATGCACGCGGTAGCCGGCGACGATGTCGCACGACGGTGCCACGGGCGCGAAGCGCGTCAGCTCGCGCAGGTCGAACTGCAGGTCGGCGTCGGTGAGGAACACCCATTCCAGGCGCGCCGCGGCCAGGCCGGTGCGCACGGCGGCGCCGTAGCCGCGGTTGGCCTCGTGCACGAGCACGCGCACGCGCGGATCGACGTCGGCGAGACCCTGGGCCAGGTCGCGCGTGTCGTCGGTGCTGCCGTCGTCGACCACGATCACCTCGTGGGCATCGGCAACAAGCTCGCCCGCCGCCGTCGCCTCGTCGACGGCGCGCTCTATGTTCTCGGCCTCGTCGTGGCAGGGCAGGACGATCGACAGGCCGCGAAGACGCCCGACGACGTGCTGGGGTCCTTCTGCGGGAGCGGCGACGGCGGCGGGGCGAGCCATGGACGCCAGGATCGAGCGCCTTCCTGAGCCGCCCGCCAAGCGGCGATTCGCGTGGCCTGGGCGTCATGTTGGGATCATGTTGTGCTCAGGCCGGCCCCCGGGTCGGGCGTGGATCGCGGCTCTACCCTGATCGCCATGAACGCCGTCAACGGGCACGGTTCGCTCGCCGGGCGCGTGCTGGTGGTCGAGGACGACGCCGACCTGCGGGAGGTGATGGCCGGCGCGCTGAGCGGCGACGGCCACGCGGTCGTCGAGGCCGCCGACGGGCTCGCGGCGCTCGACGCGCTCGCCACGCAGAGCTTCGACCTCGTGCTCCTGGACATCGGCCTCGGCCAGGGGCCCGACGGCGTCGAGGTCTGCCGGCGGCTGCGCCGCGCCGGGGAGGACGCGCACGTCGTCGCGGTCACCGCGCGCGACGGCGAGGCCGATGTCGTCCTCGCGCTCGAGGCGGGCGCCGACGACTACGTCGCCAAGCCCGTCGGCATCATCGAGCTGCGCAGCCGCGTGCGCGCGGTGCTGCGGCGCGTGCACCGCACCGGCGCGCCGCGGGCGACGCTCGAGCACGGCGCGCTCAGCGTCGATGCCGACGCGCGCCGTGCCCGGGTCGGCGCGCACGAGCTGGCGCTCACCTACTCGGAGTTCGAGGTGCTGCACGCCCTGCTGCAGGCCGAAGGCCGGCTGCTCTCGCGCCAGCAGCTCCTCGACGCGATCTTCGGCGGCCACGAGTTCCGCGATCCGCGCGCGATCGACGTCCACGTCCACCACCTGCGCGAGAAGCTCGCCGCGGCGGGCGGCGATCCCGACGCGATCGTCACCGTCCGCGGCGCGGGCTATCGCATCGGAGGCTGAGCCCCGGTGCGCCTCCCCAGGCCGGGGCTGCGCGCTCGCTTCGTGCTGGCCCTGGTGGCCACCGGCGTCGTGACCCTCGTCGCGGCCGTCGCGACGCTCGTGCCGCCGCTCGAGCACCGCCTGGCCAACGATCGCCTGCGCGACATGCGCGCGCTGGCGCGCACCGCCGACCTGACCTTGGCGCGGCTGCCGCGGCGCGACCTGCGCCAGGGGGCCGCGCGCCAGCGCCGGCTCGTGCGCGAGCTGGCGCGGCGGATGGACGGGCGCGTGGCGCTGTTCGACGCGCACGGCATCGAGCTGGCCGACACCGACCCCGAGCGCCGCGAGCCGCGCTCGGCGACGCCCGAGCGCCTCGTCGACGCGGGCTTCGCGCGCGCCGGCGACGTGCTCGACCAGGTGCGCAATGGCGAGGCGATCGTCGTCGCCCCGGTGCACACCAGCGCCGGCCGGCGCACGCTCGTGCTGCGCAAGTCGCTGAGCGACAGCCGCGCCGCCGCGTCGGTCGTACGCCGCGCCCTGCCGGTCGCCGGCGGCGTGGCGATCCTGCTCGCGGTCGGGCTGGGTATCGCGCTTGCCTTCGGCCTGCTGCGCCGCCTGGAGCGCCTGCGCCGCGGCGCGCGGCGGCTGGCCGAGGAGGGCATCGAGCGCCCGCTCGCCCTCGACGCCGGCCACGATGAGGTCGGCGACGTCGCCCGTGCGATGGAGACCATGCGCGCGCGCCTGCACGCCGAGGAGCGCGGGCGCCAGGCCTTCCTGTCGACCGCCTCGCACGAGCTGCGCACGCCGCTGGCCTCGCTGCGAGGCACGGTCGAGCTTCTGGAGGAGGAGCTCGCCGGCGACGCCCCCGACCTCGGGGGCGCGCGCCGGCGGGCGGCCGCGGCGCGCCGTCAGACCGAGCGCATGACGACGCTGGCCGAGGACCTGCTCGATCTCGGCCGGCTCGACGCGGACGTGCCGCTGAGCTCGGAGCCCGTGGAGCTGCGCGAGCTCGCCGGCACGATGACCGCCGAGGTCGTCGCCGCGGCCGACGACGCCGGCGTGACCCTCCAGGTCGATGCGCCCGAGCCGGTGTGGGCGGTTGGCGATCCGCGCGCGCTCGCGCGCGTGATGCGCGTGCTGCTCGACAACGCGCTGCGCCACGGGGCGCCCGCCGGCAGCGTCGTGACGATCGCCGTCGCCGCGGCCGACTCGCGCGCGCGCGTGCGCGTGACCGACGAGGGCCCCGGCGTCGCGGAGGCCGATCGCGAGCGCGTCTTCGGCCGCTTCGAGCGCGGCGCGACGGCGGGCGCGGGGTTCGGCCTCGGCCTGGCGATCGCCCGTGGGCTGGCGCGCCAGATGGGCGGCGACGTGCGCGTGCGGGCCGCCGCGTCCGGCGCCTGCTTCGAGGCGAGCCTGCCGGCGTGCGCGGCGCCGGCGGGCGCCGCGCAGGATGCGGTTCACACCGGGACGGCGCCGGTCTCGACCGGCAGCCCGGCGGTGACCCAGTCGTCCTTGCCGGCCTCGTAGCGGTGCACGTTCGTGTAGCCGAGCTTCGCCAGCCGCTCGGCGGCCACGCGCGAGTTCGCGCAGGCCGGGTTCGAGCAGTAGGTGACGATCAGCGCGTCGCGATCGGGCAGCAGTGCGGCCGCCCCGGCCTCGACCTCCTCGCAGTGCAGGTGGACCGCACCCGGGAGGTGACCCTGGTCGAAGTGCTCGGCGCGCAGCGTCTCGACGAGCACGATCGGCTCGCCCGCGTCGAGGCGCCGTGCGATCTCGTGGCGGTCGATCGTCTGGGTCATGACGCCACCGCCGCGGCGCCGGCGGTGACGAGGCCGAGGCGGCGGGCGGCGAGCACGGAGCCGCCGCCGAGCGCCGCGGCCACCGCGGCGCCGATGCCCCACCAGGTCCCGGAGACGTCCCAGCCGATCGCATGGTCGAGCGACCAGGCCCCCGCGCCGGCGAAGGCGAACCCGATAACGACGGCGGCGTTGGTGAGGACGTACTCGAAGCCGCCGTTGTAGATCCACAGGCCCTTGCCCGCGTGATCGGTGCGCGAAGCGACGAGCATCGTGGACGCGACGAGCGCGGCGGCCACCGGGGTCAGCAGCCCGGTGGCGAAGGTCAGGCCGCCGGTCAGCTCCGCCGCGCCGGCGGCGAACGCGAGCAGCGGGCCGGGGCGCAGGCCGAAGGACTCCATGTAGCCGCCGGTTCCCTTCAAGCCGTAGCCGTTGAACCAGCCGAACAGCTTCTGCGAGCCGTGGCCGACGAGCAGGATGCCGACGACGACGCGGACGATGAGCAGGCCAACTTCCATTGCGGTTCTCTCCTCGGATCAGGGGCGGCGCGCGGACGCGGCGGGCCCGGCAGCCGGGTGCCACGCGGTTGCGGCCGCCCGAGAGTATTCGGTGTATAGGGGATCAGTGCATGTGCACCTATCGTCTTGGACGGCAGTGTTGCATGTACTTGCACTAAGTGCAAGTACACCGACTACAATGCGTGACATGCGCGTTCCCGACGACACGCTCACCGCCTGGCGCGCGTTCCTGAACGCGCACGCGCTCGCGACCAAGCGCATCAGCCGCGACCTCGCCGACGCGGGCCTGCCCGACCTGACCTGGTATGACGTGCTGTGGACGCTGTACCGCGCCAAGGGCCGGCGGCTGCGCATCCGCGAGCTTGCCGACGCCGTGGTGCTCAGCTCAACCGGGATGACGCGGTTCGTCGACCGTCTCGAGGACGCGGGCCTCGTACGTCGCGAGGCCGTGCCGGGCGACCGCCGCGGCGCCTACGCGGTGATCACCAAGGAGGGGATCGACCTGCTGCGGCGGATGTGGCCGGTCTACGCGCGGGGGATCGCGACGTACTTCGGCCCCGCGATGGAGCAGAGCGGCGACCTGCGCGCGACGCTCGAGGCGGTGGCTGCGGCAGCTCAGTCCAGCGGCCAGTCGTGAACCGGCTCGTTGGCGTGCATGAGCTCGCGGTAGCGGACCGTCATGTTGCGCAGCGCCTCGTCGCGATCGAGCCCGCCCTCGTAGAGGCGGTGGAAGACGGCGCTCTGCCAGGTCGCGCCGTTGCGCTGCGCCACGCAGCGGCGCTCGACGATGCCGAGCAGGCGGTCGCGGTCGGCCGGGGCGATGCCGAGGCGATCGAGGCCCTCGTGGGCCTGGGGCAGCAGCCGGCGCAGCACGAGCTCTGAGACCGGCACCTCCCCCACGCCGGGCCAGTAGACCCGCGCCTCGATGCCGTCGCGCGCGCCGACGTGGAAGTTCTCCTCGGCGGCCGAGAACGACATCTGCGTCCACACCGGCCGCTCCTCCTCGCTCATCACGCGGGTGAGGCCGTAGTAGAAGGCGGCGTTGGCGAGGATGTCGACGACGGTGGGTCCGGCGGGCAGGATCCGGTTCTCGACGCGCAGGTGCGGGCGGTCGCGTACGACGTCGTAGATCGGCCGGTTCCAGCGGTAGATCGTGCCGTTGTGCAGGCGCAGCTCGGCGAGCTGCGGGACGTCGCCGCGCGCGAGCGTCTCGACCGGGTCCTCCTCGTCGGAGACCGGCAGCAGCGCCGGGAAGTAGCGGACGTTCTCCTCGAAGAGGTCGAAGATCGACGTGATCCAGCGCTCGCCGAACCACACGCGCGGGCGCACGCCCTGGGCCTTGAGCTCGTCGGGCCGCGTGTCGGTGGCCTGCTCGAAGAGCGCGATCCGCGTCTCGCGCCACAGCTCCTTGCCGAAGAAGAACGGCGCGTTGGCGCCGACGGCGACCTGCACGCCGGCGATCGCCTGCGCGGCGTTCCAGTGCGCCGCGAAGGCCTCCGGCTCGACCTGCAGGTGCAGCTGCACGCTCGTGCAGGCCGCCTCGGGCGCGATCGTGTCTGCGTACGTCGACAGCCGCTCGACGCCGCGGATGTCGATCTCGAGGTCCTCGCCGCGCGCCGCGAAGATCTGCTCGTTGAGCAGCTGGTAGCGCGGGTTGGCGCTGAAGGCGGCGGCGTTGAGGTGCGCGCTGTCGATCGTCGGCAGGATCCCGATGATCATCATGTGCGCGCCGGTGGCGCGCGATCGCTCCTCGGCATGGTTGAGGCTCGCGCGTACCGAGTCCTCGAGCTCGCTGAACACCGCCTCGGTGAAGCGCCGCGGCGCGATGTTGATCTCGACGTTGAACTGCCCCAGCTCGGTCTGGAAGTCGGGGTCGGCGATCGCCTCGAGGACCGCGGCATTGCACATCGTCGGCACGCCGTCGTCGTCGGTGAGGTTGAGCTCGATCTCCAGCCCGAACGAGCCGCGCGCGGGCTCGAAGCGCGCGTCGGCGAGCATGCGGGCGAACACGTCCAGGCAGGCGCGGACCTTCTCGCGGTAGCGCTGGCGATCGGCCCGGCTGAACACCCTGGCGGCGACGTCCTGGCCCATGGTGCGCGAAGTCTCGCCGCGCGGGCGCGGCGGCGCAAGCTGTGGGGCTATGCGTGCGCCTTGGCGCTATGCGTGCGCCGCCAGCGCCCTCCCCTGGGCCAGGAGCACGATGCCCTGGACGATCAGCCGCCGCGCCTGGCGCTCGTCGAAGTGCCCGTGCCCGGGGCCGAACGCGGCGTTCGTGAGCAGCGTGCGCATCTGCGCCGCCAGCGCGTCGCGACGCTGGGTCAGCGTCTGGATGCGCCCCTCGACGTCGGTGTAGTGGCTGTCATCGGTCGCGCTGCCGCTCGCCAGCGCCCGTGTCGAGGCCGCGAGCGTATCGCCCGCGAAGCGCCCGAACGGCGCGGTGATCTGCTTGTAGACGTCACCGAGCACGACGACGGTGGCCTGCTGGTGCGAGTGCCCCTTCGATCCCGTCGTGAGCGCCTGGGTGAGCACGCGCCCGTCGGGCTCGTAGCTGGCGCGCAGCCCGAGCAGCGACAGCATGGTCGGCTGCACGTCGGTGTGGTCGGACCAGATGCGGCTCGTTTGGCCGAGGTGGCGGACCCCCGGTCCGACGAAGCCCAGCCACGTGCGGCCGATGTCCTCGGTCGCGTCGCCGTGGCTCCACGCGAAGTGGTAGTCCACGCACACGGGTACCGAGTGCGCCGCGTCCGGGCAGTTCGTGTTGAACGTCGACAGGAAGTAGTCGGGGTTGGCGAACAGCGTGAACGTCGGCGTGCGCCGCGGGTCGGCGTTGACCATGTGCAGCGTCTGCTCCTCCACCGGATCGGCGAGGAACCTCGTGATCGGCGTCGGCGAGGCGCTGACGTACGGGTCGACGGCCTGGGCCGCTGCGACGTCGCGCTCGAGCTTGCGCAGCGCGGGGTCCGTGCGCGCCGGGTTGCCGTTGACGTAGACCGTCGGCGCCGAGTCGGAGTGCACGGTGAAGCTCGGCTCGCCGGCGGGCAGGAGCGCCGCGAGGTTGCCACTGACCTCGCCGATCTGGTTGCCCGGGCACATCTGCCCGGCCGTGACGTTGCAGTAGGTGTGGCTCCACGTGCCGTCGGTCGAGTCCCCGCCGGCGAAGTGGTCGTTCTCGTCGACGGTGAAGACGAACAGCGTGTTGGACTTGTTGATCCCGTCCCTCTGCAGGCGGGCGAAGAACGTGCCGAAGGCGTCGTCGTAGCTCTTCAGCTGGGCGACGTAGTCGGCCTCGCCCGGACCCGACGCGCGCACCAGCGTGTGGTTGTCGTGCGCGTCGGAGATGTAGGCGAAGGTGACCGGCACGCCCGCCTCCTGCATCTGGGCGATGTAGCCGAGCGACACGTTGGCCAGCATCCCGTCGAAGCCGGGGAAGCCCGGCTGGCCGAACGGGTCGGCGATCGGCTGGCCGGCGGTGTCCTTGACGACCGGCTGGCCGCCGGTGATCGCCGGGTTGACGTACTTCGCGCCGAACAGCCCCTGGAAGCCCTGGTAGCCGCCCGGCTCATCGGGCAGCAGGTCGGCCTTGGCGTTCGGGTTGTTGGCGCAGATGCCGCCGCCGTTGCCGCAGTGGACGGCAAAGCCGACGAAGTCGGTCTGCGCGAGCGCGCGGGCCGCGGTGCCCGCCGGCGCGGCGTTCGAGGCGGCCGCTTCGGCCGACTCCGGCGAGCCGGCGCCGAAGACCTTGGTCATGTCGCCGTTGGGCCCGGTGGAGGTGTTCTCGAGGACGAGGTTGGCCGTGCCGACGCCACCGAAGTCGCAACCCGCACGGGTGTAGGGAACCCACGGCGCCGGCGTGGTCTTCGGCTGGCCGCCGTCGGCGTTGACCATGTTGGGCAGCGCATCGAGCGGCGGCGTGTTGTCGGAGTCGACGAGGTCCGTCCAGTACTTGAACGCCGACGCCGACGCGGTCGTCCCGTCGTCCTTGAAGTAGCGGTAGGAGTTGGTGACGGTCAGGCCGTTGCGATCCGGATACAGGCCGGTGAACGAGCTGACGATCCCGCCCGCGGTGTGCGAGATCAGGATCGTGTGGTCGTTGTCGTTCAGCGTTCCCTGCTGTCGCATGAAGCTCAGCAGGTGCGGCATCTGCTCGAGATCGGATGCGAACTGCGGCCGGTCGCGGAACAGGTGCGTGTTGTCGAACTGCACGTAGATGACGTGCTTGACCCCGTTGCCGAGGGCGCATGCTCCAGCGGGCCTGGCGTGGCCGTCACGGCCGTGCGCGAGCGCCGTGCCGGCGCCGATCGCGCACCCGAGCACTGCGGCGAGCGCCACCGCAGCGATCCGTCCCTTCATCGCGAACCCCTTCCCATCGTTCGGCCCCAACGGACCGCGACGCTACGCCTCCTTCAACGTGTAGGGCAACGAGAGTTCACAGCCTCACTACGCGCGCTGCCGAGCGCGCGTCCGGACGCTAGGCGAACAGCGCGTCGACCGACACCTCGATCCGGCGCTCGCCCGCCGGCGCGCCGGGGTCGCCGTCCGCCGCCCCACCCAGGCCGCTCGAGTCCGTGCGCCGGCACAGGGCCTGCACGTCGTCGGTCAGGAAGCGCGAGACCTTGCCGTAGCCGTGGCCGTCGTCGACCCCGCGTGGTCGGTGGTAGTAGCGGATGGGCACGTAGAGATGCAGGTCGCGCTGCGCGCGCGTGAGCGCGACGTAGAGCAGACGCCGCTCCTCCTCGACCGCCTCGCGGTCGCCGGCCGAGAGGTCGGATGGGAAGTTGCCGTCGTAGAGCGCGAGCACGTGGACCGCCCGCCATTCCAGGCCCTTCGCCGAGTGCACCGTGCTGAGCACGAGCCAGTCCTCGTCGAGGCTCCCCGGGCCGGCGAGATCCGAGGACGAGGCTGGCGGATCGAGCACGAGCTCGGCGACGAAGCGCCCGAGATCCGACGCCTGGCCGGCGGCGGCCACGAGCGCATCGAGGTCCTGCAGGCGCACGGCGCCGTCCGGGTAGTGGGCCTCGACGATCGGGCCGAGCGCCTCGCGCAGCGCCTCGGCGCGCGGGCCGGCCGCCGTCGTCTCGGCGGCCGCGCGCAGGGCGGCGATCACCGCGTCGGCCGGCTCGCGCGCCTCGGCCGGCAGCGAGGACCGCGCGCGCTCCCAGCGCGCGAGCACCTCGGCGAGGCCGCCCGCATCCGGCTCGAGCGCCTCGAGCGCGCGGCGCGCGGTCGCCGGGCCGACCCCGTCGAGGAGCTGCAGCCAGCGAAACCAGCTCAGGCGATCGGCTGGGTTGTCGGCGATGCGCAGGAGCGCCAGGAAGTCCTTGACGTGCGCGGCCTCGAGGTAGCGCAGCCCGCCGTACTTGACGAACGGGATGTCACGGCGGGCCAGCTCGAGCTCGAGCAGGTCGGAGTCGTGCGACGCGCGCATGAGCACCGCCTGCTCGCGCAGGGTCGCGCCGCGCTCGCGCGCGTCGAGCACGCGCTCGCAGACCTCGCTGGCCTGCGCGGCCTCGTCGAGGCAGACGACCAGCTCTGGCGCGAGACCGCCCGGGCGCTCCGCGCGCAGCGCCTTGCGGTACGCGCGAGCGGCCTGCTCGGCGACCGCGTTGGCGACGTCGAGCAGCGGCTGCGTGGCGCGGTAGTTGCGCTCCAGCGCGATCGTCGTCGTCCCCGGGAAGTGCTCGGGGAAGTCGAGGATGTGGCTTGGCGATGCCGAGCGAAAGCCGTAGATCGCCTGCAGGTCGTCGCCGACGACCGTGACCTCCGGCAGCTCGCCGCGGCGCAGCGCGCGCACGAGATCGACCTGCAGCCCGTTGACGTCCTGGTACTCGTCGACGAGCAGGTGGTCGACCGCCCGCGCGATCTCGGCGCCGACCACCGCGTCCTGCGCGAGCGCGCGCCAGTACAGCAGCAGGTCGTCGAGGTCGATGACGCCCAGCGAGCGCTTGCGCGCGCCGTATTCGACGAACAGCTTCGCGAGGTCGTCGGCGTGGCGCTCGCACCATGGGAACGCCTCGGCCAGCAGCTCGCGCAGCGGGCGCTGCGCGTTGACCGTGCGCGAGTAGATGTCCAGCAGCGTCGACTTGCGCGGGAAGCGCCTGCCGGTCTGCCCCACGCCGGCGTCCTGGCGCACGAGGTCGAGCAGATCGGCCGCATCGCCCGCGTCGAGCACGCCGAAGCCCGCCGGCAGCCCGAGCGCGGCGGCGTGCCTGCGCACGAAGCGGTGCGCGACCGAGTGGAAGGTGCCGCCCACGACCTTGCCCGCGTGCCGGCCGTGCGGCGACCGGCCGAGGTAGGAGCGCGCGCGACCGAGCATCTCGCGCGCCGCCCGGCGCGTGAAGGTCAGCAGCAGCACGCGCTCGGGCGCCGCCCCCTGGCCGATCAGCCACGCGACGCGCGCGGCGAGCGTCGTCGTCTTCCCGGTGCCCGCGCCCGCGAGCACGAGCAGCGGCCCGCCGGGGTGCGTCGCGGCGGCGCGCTGCTGCTCGTTGAGCGTCTCGAGATAGCCGGTTGCGGTGGGTTCGACGAACACGTGTTCGGACGGTAGGTGACGGGTCGGACGGCGTGCACCGGTACGTTCCGCGGACATGTCCCGCGCGCTCCGCTCCCTGCTCCTCGCCGCCCTCGTCCTCGGCGCGCTCGCCGCGCCCGGGGCCGCCGCCGCCGCGACCCCGGCGACGGTCTGGCTGTGCCGGCCCGGCATGACCTCGAACCCCTGCGCCCCGGGCCAGAAGACCACGCGCTTCACCCCCGCGGGCGCGCGGATCGGCGTGCAGGACGTGCACCCCGCGCGCGATCCCAAGATCGACTGCTTCTACGTCTATCCGACGGTCAGCGACCAGAAGCGCCCGATCGCCACGCGCGCCATCGATCCCCAGGAGCGATCGATCGCGCTCTACCAGGCCGCCCGTTACTCGCGCGTCTGTCGCGTCTTCGCTCCGATGTACCGGCAGTACACGCTGCAGGCGCTCACCCAGCCTCCGGCCGGCGCGGCGCGCGACGGCTTCGTCAACAGGGACGCCTACGCCGACGTCGTGCAGGCGTGGCGGACCTACCTGCGCAAGTACAACCACGGGCGCGGCGTCGTGCTCATCGGCCACTCGCAGGGCACGCTCGTGCTGCGCCAGGCGATCGCGAAGGAGATCGACGGCAAGCCGAGCGTCCGCCGCCTGCTCGTGTCGGCCATCCTGCTCGGCGGCAACGTGCTCGTCCGCAAGGGCGCCGACGTCGGCGGCGACTTCCAGCACATCCCGGCGTGCCGCTCGGCGCACCAGCTCGGCTGCGTGGTGGCGTTCTCGACGTTCGACCAGCCCGTGCCGCCGAACGCCATCTTCGGGCGCACGACGGAGAAGGGCATGGCGGTCCTGTGCACCAACCCGGCTGCGCTCGGCGGCGGCTCGGGCCTGCTCGATCCGGTCTATCCGAGCCAGCCGTTCGCGCCGGGCTCGACCATCGCCGCCGGCATCGCGCTGCTCGGCGTCACGCTGCCGCAGGCGTCGACGCCGTGGATCGAGGCGCCCGGCAGCTATCGCGCGCACTGCTCGTCGGGCGGCGCCCACGCACTCGAGATCGTCGCGCGCGCGGGCGCCCCGACACCGAAGCCGTCGCCGGATCCGACCTGGGGCCTTCACCTGACCGACGCGAACATCGCGCTGGGGAACCTCGTCGAGCTCGTGGGCGAGCAGGCGCGGGCGTTCGCCGCTCGCGTCACCTCCACGCCCGCGGTGTGAGGAACTCGTCCAGCGTCACGCGGCCGGCGAGGTTGTCGATCACGCCGACGAGACCGGCGAACGTGCACTCGGCGACGATCTCGAGGATCTCGGCGGTCGAGTAGCCGGCGTCCCGCGCACCGGTGACAACGTTGTCGTCGACGACGCCGCGGCCGACGACGATCTGGCGCGCGAGCTCGTAGGCCGCCGCGAGCTGCTCGTCGTGCGGCGGCTGGCCGCCCCGCATGCGCTCGATCTCGGCGTCGTCGACGCCGAGCGTGCCGAGAACGGTGGAGTGGAACGCCACGCCGTAGTGGTTGTCGACCGCGACGCCGACGGCGACGCCCGCAACCTCCCGCGACGTCGCGTCGAGCTCGCCCGAGCCGACGGCGCGACGCAGGCCGTCGAACGCCCTGAGCAGGGCGGGCGAGCTGGCGATCGTCGCCGCCATGTTCGGGACGAGGCCGAGGTCGCTGGCGATGCCCTCGAGGATCGGCTTGGAGGCCTCGGGAGCGGTGTCCTTGGTGTGGATGGTCAGCTGCATGGCCGGCAGGATGGCCGCGGCCACGACCGCCGGCAATTCCCTGGCTGGGAAGTGACGGTGCGCGGCGCCGCCCGTAGGGTTGGGTCATGGCGGCGGTGCAAGCCAGTGCCGGGCTCGGCGACCTGCTGCGCCACTGGCGACGGGTCCGTGGAAAGAGCCAGCTGGACCTCGCGAGCGACGCGCTGACCACGCCGCGCTATCTGAGCTTCGTCGAGACGGGCCGCGCGCAGCCGAGCCGCCAGATGGTCGTCCGCCTGGCGCGCGCGCTGGACGTCCCGCTGCGCGAGCGCAACGCGCTGCTGCTCGCGGCCGGCTACGCGCCCCTGTACTCCGCCGGCGCGCTGGACGGGCCTGAGCTCGAGCGCGTGCAGTCCGCGCTGGCGGCGATGCTCGCGCGTCACGAGCCGTTCCCGGCCGTCGTCATGGACCGCGGGTGGAACGTGCTGCGCGCCAACGCGGGGGCCGCTCGCTTGTTCGGCGGACTGCTCGCGCCCGCGCCGATGCCCGAGCCGGCCAACGTGCTGCGGCTGATGATCGAGCCGGGGCCGGTGCGCGACGCCGTGTCGAACTGGGACGCGGTCGTTCTCGCGCTCCTGGAGCGCGCCCGGCGGGAGGCGGTCGGCGGGGTGCTCGACGCCGAGACGCGCGGGCTCGTCGAGCGGCTGCGCGGACGCGCCGACGTCGCGGCCGTGCTCGCCGACCCACCGCCGCCTCACGCCCCCGCCCCCGTCGTCGACGTCCGCTTCGCCTTCGCGGGCGCGCAGCTGCGCTTCTTCTCGGTCGTCTCGACGATCGGCACGCCGATCGACGTCTGCGCCCAGGAGCTGCGCGTGGAGGCGTTCTTCCCGTCGGACGAGGCGACTGGGGTGGCGTGGAGCACGTGACGACCGCGCAGCGAGGAGCTCAGCCCGAGCGCGGATGCAGGTTCTCGTATGCCTTGATGACCTTCTTGTCGAAGCTTTCCAGCCGCACGTCGGCGTGACCGCGCTGCTCCGCGTGGATCGCCGTAGCGATCGCATACGCGTCGGGCAACTTGAGCTTCGTTCGCACTCTCACAGCGGCGGCGCGCTGCGCGAGTGCCATGTCCACCTCGACCGTCTCGACGCCGAACCGCACGAACATCGCGTCGACGGTCTCGGCGCCGGCCGCTCCTGCCGCCGCGAGCGGGCCGATCAACACCTCGGTGTAGTTGACCGCCGACACGAGCCTTCGCGTTCCAGGCTCGAGCGCACGGCGCATCCGCTCGACTGCGTCGGCGTGATTGGCGTCCTCACGACCGAGGAAAGCGATGAGGACGTCGGCATCGAAGACCGTCAGGGCCACTCGCGCCGCAGCTCATCGAGGTAGTCCGCCGGGTACACCGTCGCGTCGAACACCCCGGCGAACTCGGCGATCAGGTCGTCCGCGCGAACGAGCTCCAACCGTCCCGGTGCGACGGCCTGCACGCGCACGTCATCACCGGGTTCCAAACCCGCCGCCCGCAGTGCCTCGACGGGCAGGGTGACCTGATTCTTGCGAGAGATGACACTCACGCCTTTACCGTAGCACGGACTGGTAAAGGCAGCACAGGGAATCGGCGTTGCTCGGTCGCGGAGGAGCCCGACATGACGAGCGCGCTCGCGAGGTTGCCACGGCGCGCCTGGACCACGGCTGAGCCGGCGGCGCGGGGCCTATAGGCCCATGGCGGCGGACATCACGCGCAGGGTCTCGGCGGCGCGTTGGTTGGCGCGCTGCTCGCCCGCCTGAAGTGCGGCGTCGATACGGGCAGAGTCGGCAAGGAGCGCCTGGTAGCGGTCGCGCAGCGGCGTGACCGTCATGTGCAGCTGCTCGGCGAGCAGGGCCTTCACGTCGCCGTAGCCGATGCCGCCGGTCCGGTAGCGGCCGCGGACATGCTGGGCGGCTGCCGGCTCGGCGAACGTGTCGAGCAGCGCGACGAGGGTGCAGGCGTCCGGGTCCTTGGGGTCCTGCGGACGGCGGCTGTCGGTGACGACGCGGCGGACGAGCTTGGCCTGCTGTTCGGGCGGCGCGAACAGCGGGATGGTGTTGCCATAGCTCTTGCTCATCTTGCGGCCGTCCAGGCCGGGCAGCACGCCGCCGGTCTGCCCGACGACCGCCTGCGGCTCCCGGAGGGCGCCGGGGCGATAGGCGCGCGCGAACGCGCGGGCGAGCTCGACGGCGATCTCCACGTGCTGGGCCTGGTCGACGCCGACCGGAACCTCGTGGGCGCGGATGGCGAGGATGTCGGCGGCCATCAGCACCGGGTACGCGAACAAGCCCATGTTGACGCCATGGTCGGTGTCACGTCCGGCGGCGGTGTTGGCGGCGACGAGCGCCTTGTAGGCATGCGCCCGGTTGAGCGTTCCCTTGCTGGTGACGTTCGACAGCAAGGCGCTGATCTGCGCGATGGCGGGCACGCGCGACTGCCGGTAGACGTGCACGCGGTCATGGTCGAGGCCGCAGGCCAGCAGCGCGGCGACCATCTTCCGTGTGCGGTCGCGAAGCTGGTCCGGGTCGGGCCGGCTGTTGAGCGCGTGCAAGTCGGCGACGAACACGTACGTCTCGCGACGGGGCTGGGCGGCGAGCTGGGCGAGCGGCCCGATGGCGCCGGCGTAGTTGCCGAGGTGCAGCTCGCCGGTGGGCTGGATGCCGGTCAGGGTGATGGTCGGGGTTCTCATGGCGGTGGTCTCCTTTCGCGCGCCCAGGGGTGAACGAGGGGCGGGAAGGCACCGATGGGCGCAGCGCAGCGCGTCCCCGCTTCAGGCGGAGTCGGCGTGGCGTCCCAGAGAGGAACGTGCGACGCTGGCCGACGGCTAGTCGGCCCACCAGAACGCGCGCCCGCGGGTCGGCGGGCGGTGCACAGCGCGAAGGAGCTGAGCGGCGGCGTTCATGGTCGCCTCATGATAGGCGCATCGGCTGGGCGCACCGTGGCATGCGTCACGGTTCGCAGGGCGTGGGAGCGGAGGCGACGAGCGAACCGAGCATCGAGGACGACGGCGACCCTCCTTGGGAAATGCACGGGTAAGCCGTAGCGCGTGCCGATCTGCGCGTCTGCCGAGGGGGGTCTGACGCGACGCCGACACGCGCACCGCTCGACGCGACAAGCCAGAGGATCCGCGGGTGCCCGGGATCGACCGCACTGTGGGCATCGCGCAAACCCGAAGCCGCACACCGTAGGAACCACCGATGCCCGGCCCACCTTGGCCGGCGAGAGTGAAGCCATCACGCCGGACCGCCACTTGGAGCACGTCGACAGGCGGGCCCCGGGATTTCGTTAGCCGACCAGGCAACCTCCAGGCCTGGGACCCGGAAAACAGCCACGCGGTCTGAGAGCGGCAGATCTGGAGCGGGCCCTCGGGTCCGCTCCTCTGCTATCGCGATGGGTCCGCAATGCGGGGCCTTCTCAAGCTCTACGGTCGAACAAGCCTGCGCGGCTCGTTCGCGCTTGAGCTGGCTCGGCCCTACCGCGCGGATGCGCAGGCCATGAAGTCAATGGAGACGGCGGGTGCGAATCGGCGCGACATCGCCGTCGTGGTCGGCGATTCCTCGGAAGCGCGCGACTCGATTGCGACTCGACCCGGTGCGTCTGGCTTTGGGTGTGCCGTCCGCTCAGCGGCGTGCACGTGGTTCCGCCTCGCGCGCAACTGGATCGGTCGCTGACCTCGGCGCAGGTGGCCATGGGATGCTTGGCGCCGCGATTCGAACCCCGGTTCGGAGGTTGACATGAGCACCGCACCATTCGACCCGGTCGCTTACAAGCGCACAACGACCGACCAATGGCAAGCCGCGGCCGAGCCCTGGCACCGCTGGGCCCCGACGCTCGAAGCCTGGCTGGGAGAGGCAACCGAGACGATGCTCGACATGGCCGGCGTCGCCCGGACGGCGCGGGTGCTCGACGTGGCAGCCGGCGCCGGGGGCCAGACGCTCGCGGCCGCCCGGCGCGTCGGGCCCGACGGTCATGTGCTGGCCACCGACATCTCCAGCAACATCCTCGCCCTCGCCGAGCGCAGCGCACGCGAAGCCGGGTTGCACAACGTCGAGACACGAGTGGTCGATGGCGAGCAGCTGGATGTGCAGCCGGGCACGTTCGACGCGGTCATCTCGCGCGTCGGCTTCATCTACTTCCCCGACCAGCACGCCGCATTCGTCGGTATGCGGCTCGTGCTCAGGCCGGGCGGCCGCTTGGCCGGGATCGTCTACTCGACACCCGACGCGAACGGCTTCTTCTCGATCCCGGTGTCGGTCATCCGCCGCCGGGCGCAGCTGCCGGCGCCAGCGCAAGGCCAGCCGGGCCCGTTCAGCCTCGGCGCCCCCGGTGTGATCGAGGCGGCGCTTGAGCGGGCAGGCTTCACCGACGTCGAGGCGCGGCGAGTCGCCGCTCCCCTGCGGCTACCGTCCACTGCCGAGTTCGTCCGCTTCGCGCGCGAGTCCTTCGGGGCCCTGCACCAGATGCTCGCGGGGCTGAGCGAAGCCGAGCGCGAGGAGGCGTGGAGCGAGATCGGGCGCGAGCTCTCACGGTACGAGACGGCGGGCGGCTTCGAGGGCCCCTGCGAGCTGCTCGTCGCGGCAGGTACCGCTCCCACGTAGGTACCGCGCCAGGCAGGGCGCCGCACCCGAAACCGGAAAGGATGGAGACGGTGGGTTACAGAGGGTGCGAAATCCCCGCTATTTCCAGGCAATTCGTCACGCCGCCGCTCCCCATCTGCACCCCAACCGGCGACCGCGAGCCGCACCTGGTCGCGCATCCCGCGCCCCGACGGGTGCCCGTAGAGCCGCTGAACGAGCGCGCCGCCGTCCGTCTGCCCGAGCTGGTTGGCGACTACGTGCGGCGGCAGTCCGCGCTCCATCAGCAAGCGTCGCGCACGCGTGGCGGAGCTCGTAGAGCTCGAGCCTGTCGCGCTTGCCCCAACGTTGCCGGACCACCCGGAACGCGTAGGAGAGCGAACCCTTGGAGAGCCGTCGACCTCGGGCCGAGTGGAACAGATACGGACTGTCAAGCCATGGTGGGACATCAGTGAGAGCCGCGAGCGCTGGCGGCGGAACCGTCACGACGCGTGGCTTCCCATTCTTCGGCGGCTTCTCGCCGCCCTCGCCGTCGACCGTGAAGCGAATGGTGCACTCGGCGCGCTCGACGTCGACATCTGCTCGGCGGATGCAGCACGCCTCGCCGGGGCGGCAGCCGACGTAGCCGAGGAACATGATCAGCGCACGGAACTCGGTCCCGTATTCGCTGCGAAGGCGCGCATGCTCCTCGAAACCGCGGGTGAGGTGCTGGGTCCCAGCGCAGACCTGCCCGGCGTGCGGCTGGTGGACGACCTCGGTGTGTCGTCCACACTGATCCCGCCGTCTTCCTGGTGTCGAACAATCCCTACGCGCGCCATTGTCCTGGCAGGAGCGGGCTACGCCCGGCGCTCGACAGCGGCTGGCTCGGAGTCCTCCTGCTCCACAGACCGGGCGGGCCCCCGGGACCCCCGGGCCGGGGATGGACCGCGGACTCCCTCGAGGTGACCGCGGACGCCACAGTGGCCGCGGGCCTTGACGGGGAGGCGATCGAACTCGATTCCACCGTTCACTTCACGATTCAGCCGAGAGCGCTGCGCGTCCGCGTCCCCTCGGCCGCCGAAACGGCGATCACGCAACAGCTTGTGACGGCGGGTCACGTCGGTAGGGCTCGGTCCGATCACCGTCTCCGCCCGTGAACCGGCGCTAGGCGGTCACTTCGGCCGTCGTCAGGCCAGGTCCCTCAGCGCCTGCTTGGCGATCTTGCCGACGTGGTTCTTGGGGAGCTCGTCGAGGACCTTGATCGCCACCGGCCGCTTGTACTTGGCGAGCCGCTCGGCGCATCGCGCCTCGAGCTCCGCGACCGTGACCATCGCTCCGGGGCGGACGGAGACGTACGCGACGACGACCTCACCGAGGATGTCGTCCGGCTGTCCGACGACGGCGGCCTCGAGCACGCCATCGTGGCTGTAGAGGACCGTCTCGATCTCCTTCGGGTAGATGTTCTCGCCGCCGCGGATGATCATGTCCTTGATGCGGTCGACGATTCTCAGGTAGCCGTCATCGTCGAAGATCCCGACGTCGCCGGTGTGCAGCCAGCCATCGACGATCGTCTTGGCGGTGTCCTCGGGCCGGTTGAGGTAGCCGCGCATCACGTTGGCGCCGCGGATGACGATCTCGCCGCGCTCTCCCTGGGGGACAGGGGTGCCGAGCCGGCTGACGACACGCACCTCTTGGCCGGGCAGCGGGAGGCCGACCGTGCCGGGCTTACGGACGCCGGCGTAGGGGTTGAGCGTCGAGGCGCAGGAGCCCTCGGACAGCCCGTAGCCTTCCACGAGCGCGACGCCGAGGGCCTCCTCGACGCGCGCGATCAGCTCGGCGGGCATCGGGGCCGCGCCGCACACGACGAGCCGCAGCGATGACGTGTCGGCCGTCTTGGCCTCCGGCATAGAGGTCAGCATCGCGTAGATCGCCGGCACGGCCGAGAAGTACGTCGGGCGGATCCGCTCGATGAGCCCGAAGAGGGTCTTTGGGCTGAAGCGCGCCGCGACCGTCACACGGCCGCCGGCGAGCAGCGGTGTCAGCGTCCCGACGACGATGCCGTTGACGTGGAAGAGCGGAAGGATCAGCAGGCTGTGGTCTACAGCGGTGATGCCGAGGCCCGCGCGCGTCATGTCGCACATGGCGGCGACGTTGGCGTGGTCGAGCATCACGCCCTTCGGCTTGCCGGTCGTCCCGCTGGTGTAGATCAGGAGCGCAAGCGAGTCGGGTCGGACGTCGGCGGCCGCTCGGTGGGCTGACGGCTCGGCCGCGAGCGCGTCGACGTCGACGACGGTGGCGTCGAGCTCGAGGCCGTCGCCGATCACGACCTTGGCGCCCGCGTCATCCACCTGGTACTGCATCTCGGTCGGTGTGAGCGCTGGGTTTACGGGCGTCGCCGCGGCGCCCAGGCGCCAGGCCGCGAAGAGGGCGATGATCAGCTCGACCCGGTTCGGCATTGCGATCGCGACGACATCGCCGGCGCGGACGCCGAGCCGGTCGAGCAGCGCGGCCGCGCGGGCGACGCGCTCGGCGAACGCCGCGTTGTCGAGTGTGACCGTGGCGTCGGCGAGCGCGCGCGCGTGCGGCTCGGCGCCGGCGCGCGCCTCCGGGAGGTCGGCCAGGGGGACGCTCACGAACTCGGGCGTCGCGGACATCTCGTCTCGATTGGTGGTTCGCATATGGGCGAACCTACGGACGCCCCGCGTTGCGGCCTATGGGTGCAGGCGACGAAGTTGCGCGGCGCGTTGTGATCGCGCCACAACGCGCTGGGATGGGTCAGCGAGAGGCGACCTCGTCGGCCAGCACGGCGGGTCCGAGGGCGGCGGCCAGCGTGAGCGCGCACACCAGCTCGACCGGGTTGTGGCTGACCCGCCGGCCCATCAGCTCCTCCGCCCGCTTGACGCGATACGTCACGGTGTTCTGGTGCACGTAGAGCTTCTTGGCGGCGCGCGTGCCGCTGCCCCCGGCGACGAGGAACGCGAGAACGGTCTCGCGCAGCCGCTCCGTGGACTCGGATGTGGACGCGAGCGGACCGAGCTGCGCCGCGACGAACCTGCGCGCCCTCGGCAGGTCGCTCGCCAGCAGCGACACGAGCTCGACGCGCTGGTAGCTCGTCACGGCCGCACCCGAATCGCCGGCGAGTGCCGCCACGCGCGCAGCCCGCATGGCCTCGGCATGAGTCCGGCGGAATCCGGCGACGTCCCGGCCGGGCCCGCCGAACGCTACGCGCACCCCGTCGGGCGGCTCGTAGCCCTCGAGGGCCGCGGTCGTAGGAGGCTCGTACGAGCCGCACCACACATCCAGGCTCGCCAAGCCGGACGGAATCACGAGCGGCTCACCCGGTCCCAGTGTGGCCACCGCCTCGCGCGCGGCGCGCTCCAGCCCGCGGACCTCACTCGCACTGCTCGACACGCGCAGCGCCACGTGGTGCCGGCGCAGCTCGTAGCCGAGCCTCTGTACGGCGTGCTCTTCGTCGATCGGCTCGCCGGCGAGGATCGCGCGGACGGTCTCTCCGCGCAGCTGCGCAGCGCCGCGCGCGATCCGCTCGCGCTCCGTGCCGTAGTCCTCCACGAGGATGTCGGAGATCCGGTCCACGTAGGCGAACATGAACGCCGAGCTTTGCTCCTGTGCCGCGAGGAGGTCCTCGAGGCCGTCGATGCGGTCGTGCAGCGCCTGCGACCAGCGGTCCCAGAACCACGCGTGCCCGAGGCGATAGGAGCGCAGCAGCACCGGCAGCGTGACCCCGCGGCGTACCAGGCCGCGGACGTACTGGGCGACCTCGATCGGCACCACGAGCGCGTCGGCGTCGGCGCCCGCGCGCAGCAGTCGCAGCACCTGATCGATGTTTGCCTCAGCGCTGACGAGCAGCTCTTCGCGCAACTCGTCGTCGGCCGCCAGCTCGGGCAGCGCGGCGGTGAGATGATCTGCGAGGCCCTGCGATATCTCTCGCGTCGAAGTCAGCAGGTCGGCGGCGAGCTCCCGCACCGCGCGCGGCGCGGCATCGTCGCGGACGGCGTCCCGTTCGGCTGACGCCGAGGTGGGCATGTCGCCGTCGATCGTACCCCCATCCGCCCGGTCCGCGGGCGGGCCTGGTCACGCGAACGCGCCTACGCCGGTGACGTCGCGCCCGACGATCAGGGCCTGCATCGTCTCGGTGCCCTCGTAGGTGTGGATGACCTCGACGTCGCCCATGTGGCGGATCACGTGGTTCGCCAGCAGGAGGCCGTTGCCGCCCAGCATGTCGCGCGCGTCGGCGATGACGGCGCGCGCCTTGCGCGTGTTGTTGTACTTCGCCAGCCCGGCGATCGTGTCCGTGAGCTGCCCGGCCTCCTCGAGGCGGGCCAGCTGCATGCAGTACAGCTGCATGCCGGTGATCTCCGAGAGCATGCGGACGAGGCGCTCTTGGACGATCTGGAAGCTGCAGAGGGGCTTCCGGAACTGGACGCGCTCCTTGCTGTACGTGAGAGCCGCGTCGTACGCCGCCACGGCGTGCCCGAGCGCGGCCCACGCGCACGTCGAGCGGGTCGTCACGAGCACGCGTCCCGCGTCCTTGAACGTGTTCGCCCCCGGCAGCCGGGCGCTGTCGGAAACGTGCACGCGGTCGAGCTCGATCTCCGCCTGCCAGATCGCGCGTGCGGCGCCCTTCCCGGACATCGTCTCGGCCGCGAACCCCGGCGTGTCGGTCTCGACCAGGAAGCCCTTGACCTGCCCGTCCTCCTCCGAGCGGGCCCAGACGACGACGACGTCGGCGATGGAGCCGTTGCCGATCCAGCGCTTGGCGCCGTCCAGCACCCACCCACCCCGATCGCGGCGAGCGGTCGTCTCGAGCGCGACCGAGTCGGAGCCGTGGGCGGGCTCGGTGAGCGCGAAAGCGCCGATCGCGTCCAGCCGGGCCATGGCGGGCAGCCAGCGCTCCTTCTGCTCCTCGCTGCCGAGCAGGTCGATCGACTTCATCGCGAGCCCCGACTGGACGCCGAGGAACGTGCCCAGGCTGCCGTCGCCGCGGTGAAGCTCCATGTTGACGAGGCCGCGCGCAAGCGGGCTCATGCCCGGGCAGCCGTAGCCGGCGATGTCCTCGCCGTAGAGACCCAGGTCCGCAAGGCGGCGGATGAGCGGCCAGGGCAGCTCCGCGGCCTCCCAGTACTCGTTGATCGCCGGCAGCACCTCCTCGTCGACGAAGCGACGCGTGGTGATGAAGTGATCCCACTGCTCGTCCGTGAACTGCTCGCGGACCTGGAGGTAGTCCGTGGCGAGCGCCTCGCCGAGGTGGGCATAGGGCAGGGACTGGGTCGTCATCGGACTCCTCTCAGGCCGCGTGGACGTAGGTGCCCGGCGCCTTGGCAAGCGCCTTGAAGCCGCCGCCGCCGAGTCGCTTGGGGGCGGGCTTGAGCTGGCCGGAGCGCGCGGCCAGCCACCCGTCGTAGTCGGGCCACCAGCTCCCGGGCTGCTTCGGCGCCGACCGCGCCCATCCCTCGGCGTCGGGCGGCGGGTCGTCGGTCACGCGGTATGTCGAGCGGCTGTCCGGGGCGGGCGGATTCACCAGCGCCTGGATGTGGCCGCTCGTCGAAAGCACGAACCGCGACGAGCCGCCGAGCAGCTGCGTGCTGCGATAAGCGTTCTCCCACGGGATGATGTGGTCGGTCAGGCCGGCGATGACATAGCTGTCGAGGTCTACGGCGCCGAGGTCGACCGGCGTGCCGAGCACCTCGAGGGCCCCGGGCTCCGCGAAGGCGTTCTCGAGCCCGATGCGGATGAAGTCGCGGTGCAGGCCGGCGGCAAGCCGGACGCTGTCCTGGTTCCAGTACAGGACGTCGAACGCCGGCGGCGCCTTCCCCATGAGGTAGTTGTTGACGACGTAGCTCCATACGAGGTCGTTCGGGCGCAGCCAGGTGAACACGCCGGCGAGAGCCCGGCCGTCGAGGTAGCCGCGCCGCGCGGATTCGGCGACCGCGGCGGCCGCGACGTCGCGGCCGGCGAACGCGGCCGCGGTCCCGGCGCGCTCGTTGTCGAGCGCCACGACCATCAGCGTCAGCGACGCGATCTCACCGAGCCGGTCCTCAGCGGCCAGATGTCCCAGCGCGCCGGCCGCGATCATGCCGCCGGAACACGCGGCGTTGACGTGAACCGCGGGCTGCCCGGTCATCGCGGCGACCGCGTCGCGCGCCTCGAGCACCGCCGCGGCGTAGGTGTCGAGGTCGAAGTGACCCTGCTCGGCGTCGGGGTTGCGCCACGAGATGGCGAAGACCTGCTGGCCCTGTCGCACCAGCCACTCGACCATGCTGCGCTCGGGGGCGAGATCCAGCACGTAGAACTTGTTGATCGTCGGCGGCGCGAAGAGCAGCGGGACCTCGCGCACTTCCTGCGTCTGGGCCGCGTACTGGATGAGCTCGAAGACGTCGGTGCGCAGCACCACCGACCCCTTCGTCACCGCCACGTTCTCGCCCACGGAGAACTTCGTGGTGTCGACGGTGGCCGGCAGGTGGGGGAAGTCCTCCGCGAAGCGGCGAGCGCCGCGCACTAGGTTCAGGCCGCCCTGGTCCACGGTCTGCTTGATCACGGCGGGGTTCGACCACACGTAGTTGCTCGGTGCCAGTGCGTCGAGCAAGTTGCTCGCCGCGAGCCGCGCCTGGCGCTCGCGCGCCCAGTCGAGCGAGGCCTCGGAGATCAGGCCGTCCACGGCCTCCTCCACGGCGAGATGGCTCTGCATCAGCCGCCGGAACAGCCAGCTCGACTCCCAGGCCGGGTCCGTGAAGCGCCGGTCGCGCCGGCTCGGGTGTTTGTCCGAGTGCCCAGCCGTGACCCGGGTCAGCTCGGTGCCGAGCGCCGCGACGCGCCGCGCGGTCCGGACGGGCCGTCGGGCGAGGCCGGCGGCGACGTGAAGCGCCGGGCCCGGGCTGACGAACGGGGTACGCCGGTCGAGCGCGGCATCGGCCAACAGCACGTCCACGGCCGCGCTCGCCCCCTTGGACGGCCCGCGCCCCGTGTGCTTCGCACTTGCGGTGTGTGTGTCGGCCACGGTCATGGGCCGAATTTCGCCAGAGCTCGGCGGCCGTGTCATCCCCTCGCGAGGACAACGTTGCGGACGCCGGTTGTGTGCCGCCAACAAACCGCGCGGAGCGGCGGCGCCGTCAGGGGGCGTCCAGGAATGCGCGGATCGCGCCCGCGACCCCCTCGGGCTCGTCGAGCAGGAAGAGGTGACCGCCCCTCTTGACCACGTGCAGGCGGCTGTCCGGGATGCGCGCAGCGAGCATCCGGCCGTTGCGCAGGGGCACGCTCGGGTCGTCCTCGCCCGCGACGACCAGCGTTGGCTGCGATATCCGGTGCAGCCACGGCAGGCTCGACCAGCCGGCGACCGCGTACAGCTGATAGACGTAACCGAGCGGCGAGGGCGGATGCAGCAGGCGCTCCCCCGCGTGCGCGGCCAGCACGCCCGGCTCCCGGCGCGTGCGTCCGCCGGCGATGTGCGCGAGGCTGAGCTCGAGCAACCGCGGGTGGTAGTAGCGCGCGGGCGTGGCGAGCATGAGCGCCGCCATCGGCTTGGGCGGAACACCGCCGAGTCCCGGAGCCGTGGCGCACAGCACCAGGCGTCGGACGCGCTCGGGTGCGCGGTGAGCCAGCTCCTGCGCGAGACCGCCGCCGAACGAGTAGCCAAGCACGTCGACGCGCTCCAGCCCGAGGCTGTCCAGCAACGCGTCGACCACGCGTGCAAGCCCTCCCATCCGCAACGGGCGACGCGGCCGCTGCGAGAGTCCGGCGCCAGGCGGGTCGAACGCGATCAGCTCCCGCTCGCCCGCGTGCCGCGCGAACGGCGCCCACATGTCCAGGTGGGCGCCGATTCCGGTGATGAGGAGCAGCGGCGGCCCGGACCCATGGCGCCCGACGCGGAGGCGCAGGCCGGCGGCGTCCACGTACGCATGCTCGAAAGTGCCGCCGGAGGGCGTCATGCCGGCGCCAGTGTAAGCCGGGGCGTGATGCCTGAGCCGGGATCAGAAGCCTTGCGGGCCGAAGCGCTCGAGCGCGATGAGCAGCGCCAGCGCGAGCAGAAGGACCGGCGCCGCCAGGCGCTCGGTCTCGCCGAGCCGCGCGTGCGTGAGGAAGGCGACGACCATGGTCAGCGCCAGCCCAGCGGCGGCCAGCGGCGTGAGGACGCCGGCGATCCCCAGCACGCCGGGCAGGATCAGCCCGGCGGCGCCGAGCAGCTCGAGCACGCCGATGCCGCGGAACTGGGCGTCGCTCACGTCGGCCGCCCAGCTCATCGGCCCGGCGGCCATCTGCTCGCGCGGCTGCGTGAGCTTGGTCAGGCCGGTCAGGACGAAGATCCCCGCCAGCACGCCTTGGATGATCCAGAGCGCCGTGTCCACCTCACACCTCCGCGACTTCCGCGTCGGGCTGCGGGGCGAGGTAGCCCTCGGGCTCCTCGACGACGGTGTTGCGCAGCTCGCCGATGCCGTCGATCACGATGCGCACCACGTCGCCGACCTTCAGCAATCCCTCGGGGAACGGTTGGCGCACCGCGCCGATGCCGGCCGGTGTGCCGGTGGCGATCACGTCGCCGGGCTCCAGCGTGAACGCTTCGGAGAGGTGCGCGATCTGCTCGTAGCAGGTGTAGATCATGTCGCGGGTGCTGCCGTCCTGGCGTAGCTCGTCGTTGACGTAAGTCTTGATCGCGAGGTCCTGCGGGTCGCCGAGCTCGTCGCCGGAGACGATCCAGGGCCCGAGCGGCCCGTGGGTGTCGAAGGACTTGCCGAGCGTCATGGTCGGCGTGCGCAGCTGCCAGTCGCGCACCGACACGTCGTTGGTGATCGTGTAGCCGGCGATCACCTCGTCGGCGCGGTCCTCCGGCACATGGCGGCAGCGCGTGCCGATCACGATCGCGAGCTCGCCCTCGTAGTCGAGCAGGTTGGAGACCTTCGGCATGTGCACGTCGTCGCCGGGTCCGACCACGCACGTGACCTGCTTGTTGAAGAACACCGGGAACTGCGGCGCCTCCATTCCAGACTCGGCGATGTGGTCGGCGTAGTTGAGCCCGATGGCCAGGAACTTTCGCGGCAGCACCGGGGCCAGCAGCCGAACGTCGTCGAGCGCGTGCCGCGCGGACGGGTCGTCGCGATCGGCGACGAACCCGTCGTCGACGATGCCGTGGCGCGCCCCGGCGCCGGCGTCGAAGCGGCAGAGCATCACGACGAGCCTCCTGGGACCTCGACCGGCGCCTGCGCCGGCGCGTACCCGCCGGCCATCGCCTTGGCGTGGATCTCCGCGAAGCTCATCCCGTCGGCGTGGTCTGCGGCCACGAGGCCGGGATCGACGAACTGGCCGATCGGGTTGGCCTGGAACTCGTCGGACGTGCGCATCCACTCCGTGGACTTCGGCCAGGCGTCGAAGTTGTCGACCTGCAGCTCGACGTTGTTGCCGTCCGGGTCGGCGTAGTAGTAGGAGAACGTCATCCCGTGATCCAGGCACAAGGCCGGGGTGATGCCCTCCTCCTTGAGCCGCAGGTACGTCGCGTTGAGGTCGTCGAAACTCGCGTACTCGAACGCCGAGTGGTGCAGCCCGGTGTGGTTCTCCTTATCGGGGTCGTCGCTGAAGTTCGGGAACGCCAGCAGCGCGATCCGGTGGTTCGCCTCGTCGTTGGACAGCCAGGCGCCGAGCTCGTACTGGAAGATGACCTCCGCGCCGACCAGCACGCGGTAGAAGTCGATCATCTCCGGCAGGCGCGTCGTCTTGAGGTTGAAGTGATGGAACTTCGGGTGGATGACAGCGGGCATCAGAAGGCTCCTGCGGTAACGGTGGTAGGGGCTTCGAGGGGGCGAGCGAGGACTCGGCCGAGCGCGTCGGCGAGCGCCGCGCGCGGATCGTCGGCGGCCGTGACCTGCCGCCAGGCGACGTGGCGGTCCGGGCGCACGACGATCGCACCGTCGCGCGTGATCCCGCGATGGCGCGTCCAGAGCAGCCGCGGGTCGAAGAGGTCGCCCTCGCTGTGGCCGATGCGCACCGCGTCGAGCGGCAGGCCGGTCTCCGCCGCCAGCTCCCGCGCGGCCTCGCACCAGGCCGCGCCGTCCTCGCCCGCGATCAGCAGGAAGCGACCGGCCCTGACCAGGTCCTTGATCGGACGGCGGTTGCCGTCGTCGTCGTCGACCCAGGCGTGTGGCAACGGGGCGCCCGGCCGCGTCGAGGGCTGATAGACGCGGATGTCGTCGACGTCCTCCGGCGGGGCGCTGCCATCGGGCACGACGGCGGCGGAGTCGTAGGCGAACCCGTACTCGACGTTGAGCTCGGAGAACTCCATCGATTGTGCGCGGAGCTTGCTCATCACGTCCCGGCGCAGCTCATCGTCCTCCGGGCGCCCGCTCCACAGCCGCCGCAGCAGCGCCATGTTCTCCTCGGCGGAGCTGTCGGGCGAGATGCCAATCAGGCCACCGACCTCGAAGTGGTTGAATCCGTTCTCCAACGAGCGCTGGCAGTTGCGCTGGTCGACCGGGCGGCGCTCGGCCTCGTAGGTCTCGAGCAGGGCCGGTGATGCCTGGCCGGCCAGGACGGCGGCGAGCTTCCAACACAGGTTCTGGGCGTCGTGGATCGCGCTCGTCAGCCCAAGGCCGCCGGTCGGCGGGTGGCGGTGAGCGGCGTCGCCGAGCAGGAACACCCGGCCGACCTGGAACCTCTCCGCGAGCACCGCTTCGAGCGTCCAGCGCGTGATCCTGTGGATCTTCATCGGCAGGTCACCAATCCCAAGGGCGCGGCGCGCGTCGGCCTCAACCTCCTCGTCGGACTGCGCGACGTCGGCGGCGTAGTTGAGGTGGATGACCCATTCCTCGGAGTCGGGACCCCAGCGCTCGGGACCCATCGGGACGATCACCGCCAGGACCCCGCCCTGCGGCGAGTAGATCCAGCGGATCAGGACCTCTGGGTCGGTGGCCCATTGCGAGAAGTCTGCGGTGACGTGGAGCGTCGCCTCCTGGGCGATCACACCGAGCCCTTCGTAGCCGACGCCGATGAGCTTCGGGAGACGGCGGCCGCCGTCGGCGCCGATGAGGTACTGGCAGCGGACCTCGTACTCGTCGCCCGTGCCGTTGTCCCGGATCGTCGCCCGGACGCCGTCGTCGTCCTGCTCTAGCGCGATCAGCTCGTGGTTGAAGCGGATGCGCCCCGGGGACAGCTCGTCGGCCCGCGCCTTCATCAGCGGCTCGAGGCGGATCTGCGGAAGGTTCTGCTGGCGCCACGGGCTAGCGGCGCGCCACGAGTCGTCCTCGCCGCCCGCGCCCCAGCTCTCGAGCTTGATCAAGCGGCGCCCGTAGTCGGGGTCGGGACCGGCGAAGCCGGCGTAGAAGGCGGTTGCCGCCATCTGGTCGGGCGGCGTTCCGGCCGCCGTAATCGCATCGGCGACGCCGACGTCCTCGAGGATCTCCATCGCGCGCTGGTTGAGCACGTGCGCTTTCGGCAGGTCCGACGTCTGCGGCCGCGCGCTGACGAGCAAGTGCTCGACGCCCTGCCCCGCCAGCAGCATCGACGCCGTGAGGCCGCCGCCGCCGCCGCCGACGATAAGGACTGGAACGGTTTCGGGGCGCTGTCTTGACATGACCGTCTCTCTCTTCGGTACAACGATTGGAGCGCAGACTACATTCTTTGAAATGTAGTGTCAACTCCAATTTTCGATTACGCTGTCCGCATGGCCTCTCGCACAGCCGTGACCCCCAACCGCCGCGGCATGAAGTCGCGCGAGCTCGTGCTCGACTCGGCGGAGCGGGTGATGGCGACGGACGGGTTCGAGGCCGCGACGCTGGCGCGCGTGGTCGCCGAGTCGGGCATCCCGATGAGCTCCGTGTACCACTACTTCGGGTCCAAGGACGGCATTCTGCTGGCGGTCATGGAGCGCGGCGCGGAGCAGTTCTTCGCCGATGTGCCCGATCCCGACCGCCGTGTCGGGCCGGCCGCCGAGCACCTGCGCCAGATCGTGGCGACGGCCATAACGACGTTGGAACGCCACCCCAACTTCCTGCGCCTCTTGATCGTCTTTGCGATCCAGCCGCCCCACAGCGACGCGGGCGACGTCGACGGGGTCGTCGGGCGCGTGCGAGAGCTGGCGCTCGGCCGGTTGCGCAAGCAGATCTCGATCGCCTTCGACGACGACCCGCGCAGCGCCCGGACCGACCAGCTTTCCCGCTTCGCGCTGGCGGCGTTCGACGGCGCGTTCGTCGCCTGGCAGGCCGACCCCGGAGCGACGCTCGGCCGGCTGCTCGCGCCACTTCCCGCCGCCCTGGTCGCCGCGCGCCGCGCGCTGGACTAGGTACTCCCGCTCCTCCCCGGCGAAGCAAGCGTCCCGACGCACGCGCGTCAAAGCGCTGAGGCTCGTCCGAGGCAGTCGCCGGAGGCGACGCCGGCCATCAGCACGCCCGCGATCAGCCCGAGCCGCGGACACTCCCGACGGTCGTCGCGGTCGGTTCCGGACGCTTCGCCCACGCCGGCGGCCCGGGGTCGGGCGGGGCGATCGGATAGCCGGTGAGCAGGAACTTCAAGGGAGGCGGCCCGCCCCACTGGTTGATCGTCGTGGGGTCGACCGGCCACTTGCGCGCCTTGTAGTCGCCGACCGGCGGCATCCGCGCGAGGTCCGAGCAGAGCTCGATCATCGCGCCGTCGTTGTCGTGGAAGTAGGCGAAGTGGTTGTTGCCGGGGCCGTGGCGCGAGATTCCCCAGATGAGCTTCTGGTCGCGGTGGCGCTTGAGCCGGTCGGCGACCCGGCCCATCGCGCTCAGATCCGGATAGGCGTAGGCGTAGTGGGACAGCTCGTGCTTCGGGGCCCGGACGACCGCCATGCCATGGTGGTCGGCGTCGCAGTGCCACCAGCTCGCGAGCGAACCCATGCGGTCGCTGAACTTGAACCCCAGGCCGTCTTCCAGGAAGCGCTCGACCGGTCGCGGGTTGCGCGCCTTCACCGATGCGTGCTCGAACTTGATCGGCCGGTCGCCCGGCTCGAGCACCTGGGCGGTCTCCATTCCGCAGAAGAGCTTGAACACGTGCCCGCCCGGGCCCTGGACGCGCAGGGCGCGGTCGATGCCGGGCTCGCCGTCGTAGACGTCGCCGAGCACGCTCCCGCCCGACGCGACTACCCGGTGCCGGGCGTCCTCGAGCGCCTGGGCGTCGGGCACCTCGAGCCCGACGTGGTCGTAGCCGCGGTGCACGGGGTCCTCGATCAGGATCAGCTCGTGGTGACGCTCGTTGCACGTGAGGTACGCGGCGCCGGCGCGCCGCTCGGTCTCGACCATGCCGATGACCTGGCGCTGGAACTCGACCGCGGCGTCGAGATCGCGGACGCGCAATCCCATATGACCCATTCGAGTGACCATCTGCTTCGGTTGCCTTTCTGGTTGTGACTCGGTCAGACCGCCGTGGCCGGGACGGCTTCGGCGGAGATGCGGTTGCTTACGGTTCCGATGCCGTCGATCTCGAGCTCGACGGTCTGGCCGGGCTTGACCCAGCGCTCGAGCTCCAGCCCGCAGCAGCCGGGCATCGTGCCCGTCGAGATGACGTCGCCGGTGTCGAGGCGCTCGCCCTTCGAGGCGTAGGCGAGCATCTCGCCGATGTCGTGCGCTGGCTTCGCGGCGGCGCCCTCGCACCAGAGCTCGCCGTCGACGCGGACGCGGCCGGTCGCCTTCTTCCAATCGCCGAACTCGTCCGGCGTGACCACGTCGCACCCGATCGAGTTGGCAAACGTCTTCGATTTGACGACCGGGCCGAAGATGTTGCGGCGCGCGTCGTCGGCCTGGACGTCGCGAGCGCTCCAGTCGTTGAGCACGAACCAGCCGCCGATTGCGTCCGCGGCGTCCTGCGGGCTCGCGTCGACCAGCGGCTTGGCCAGCACACAGGCGAGCTCGAGTTCGAAGTCCAGCGCCTTGGTGTGCGAGGGCCACCACATCTCGTCGCCGTCGGCGAGCACCATCGTGTGGTTGGCCATGTAGAACGTCGGCGCCTCCCAGAAGCGCTTGTTCGGCTTGAGCTTCGGGAAGGTGCGGCCGGTCTTCTCGAACGCGCTGACGACGCGCCAGGTCGGCGCGGGGAAGAAGTGCTTGACCAGCATCCGGCTCGAGCCGATGACGTGCGACTCCCAGAGCATGAACGCGCGCATGGAGCGAGGCCGGAACGGGATTCCCGCCGTCGACGGATCGGCCTCGACAGCGTCATCGGCCGCGATCGCGGCGGCCGCCCGTTCGCGTGCGGTGGCGCGCTCGGTGAGGAAGGCCAGCATGTCCGAGTCGCCGGCCAACCGAACCCAGCGGTCGCGGGGCACGTCGTGCGCGATCAGTCCGTCCGGAGTTGCTCTAAGCTTCATGTTGATGACGGTACCCAATACTGATAGGATTGTCAACTATGACGAGGCCGACGCACTCCGATCCCGACGTGACAACAGCTACGTCAACCCAGCGTGCGGTCGACAGGCACTCGCGCCGGCGCGAGCGAACGCGCGCGCGGATGATGGACGCGGCGAAGGCGCTGTTCGCGCGCCAGGGCATCGACAACACGCGCATCAATGAGATCACCGAGGAAGCCGACGTCGGCTTCGGGTCCTTCTACAACCACTTCGACAGCAAGGAGGCGATCGTCGAGGCGGTCCTCGAAGAGGCGGTCGCCGCGCAGGGCTCCGCGATCGAGGCAGTGACCGCGGACCTCGATGACACGGCGGAGACCGTCGCGGTGGCTCACCGCTACTTCGTCGAGCTCGCCCGCACGGACCCAGAATGGGCGTGGCTGCTCATCCGGCTCGAGATCCCTCACAACCTGGCCTTCGCAGCGCTAGGCCCGTTCGCCCAGCGCGATCTCGACCGAGGCATCAAGGCGGGACGATTCAAGGTCCCCCACAAGCAGGTCGCGTTGTTCGCGGCCGGCGGCGCGCTTCTGGCCGTCATGCGCGCCGTGCTCGACGGACAGGCGCCCAGGAACGCCGACCGCCACCACGCCGAGGGCGTCCTGCGACTCTTCGGCCTCGAGCCCGAAGACGCCGCCGAGGTGGCGCGGCGACCCATGCCGAAGATCCCCCCCGGCCCGCGTTAGGGCCGTCGTGCCAGCGGCGCCCGGGCCGTTTCCACACAGGCCTCGAGACGGCGTAGTTTCTACGGGTCCCATTGAGAGGGGACGGAGCTATGTTGCCTCCCGACGTTCGTGAAGACTCATGTCGGTCACTGGGCATTCGAGACAGTCGACCGCGGCGGTGAGTGGAGCCGCTCCGCGCGCTGTGGCGGGGAGCGGGCTGGTCCGCCGCGAATGGCTCTTCCACCGCTTTTCGGCGCGTCCGGATCGCGTGGTCCTCGTCTGTGCCCCGGCCGGGAGCGGCAAGACCATACTGCTGCGCTCCTGGGTCGAGGCGGCGGGCCTGCAGGACCGGGTCGGCTGGGTGTCGGTCGAGAGGGGTGAGCGGGATGCGCAGCGGTTCTGGCTGTCGGTGATCGACGCGCTCGCCGATGTAGTCGGCGTCGTGCAGCGGGTCGATCCCGCGCCGGGGTTCCGTGGCGAGGCCGTGGTCGACCAGCTGCTGGGCGACCTTGGGTCACTCGAGGAGCAGGCTGTGCTCGTGATCGACGACCTGCACGAGCTCGACTCGCGGGATGCGCTGAGGTGGCTCGAGGCGCTTCTCGAGCAGGTGCCGGAGCCGCTGCGCGTCGTCCTGGCGACTCGTGAGGATCCACGGCTCGGCCTTCATCGCCTGCGCCTGGCCGGTGAGCTGACCGAGCTTCGAGCTGCTGACCTGGTCTTCTCGTTGAAGGAGACGAAGCAGCTGCTTCGAGCAGCGGGGATCACCCTCGGCGACGAGAGCGTGGCACTGCTGTACGAGCGGACGGAAGGGTGGGCGGCCGGCTTGCGGTTGGCCGCGATCTCGCTCGCCCACCATCCCGATCCGGAGCGGTTCGTGACCGAGTTCTCGGGCAGCGAGCGGACCGTGGCGGGATATCTGCTGGCGGAGGTGCTGGAGCGCCAGCCGGCTGAGGTGCGCGAACTGCTGCTGCGCACGTCGGTGCTCGGGCGGGTGAGCGGGCCGCTGGCCGACTACCTCACCGGCGGGTCGGGCTCGGAGCGGATCCTCCAAGAGCTGGAGGACGCCAACGCGTTCGTGACCTCGCTGGACGTAGGGCGATCCTGGTTTCGCTATCACCATCTGCTCGCCGACCTGCTGCAGCTGGAGCTGCGGCGGGTTTCGCCGGCCATGGTCGGCTCGCTGCACCGGGCGGCGGCCCAATGGCACGAGCATGAGGGCGACATCGTCGAGGCGATCCGGCACGCGCAGGCGGCCCGGGACTGGCCGCTGGCTTCGCGCCTGCTGGCCGACAACCATTTCGATCTGACCCTCGACGGTCGCGCGGGAACGGTTTGCGATTTGCTGAGCGTGTTTCCGGACGAAGTGGCGGCGGCCGACGCGGAGCTCGCGCTTGTCTTCGCGATTGCGCGCCTCTTGGACGGAGAGCGCGAGGAGTGCGGCGCGTACCTGGATCTCGCGCGGCGCCTGGTCGACGTGGTTCCCGAGGAACGTAGGCCGCGTTTTGACGTGCTCTTGGCCGAGGTGACGCTCGTGCTCGCGCGCTGGAGCGGCGACCTTGGAGCCGTCCTCGAGGCGGTGCCGGTGGTGGAGGAGGCGCTGGCAAGGCAGCCGGCAGGCCCGCGCGCGCTCGGTGACGCCCTTCGAAATGTCGCGCTGCAGAATCTCGGGGTCGCCGAGCTGTGGGCCTCGCGGCTGGATGACGCGCGGCGCGACCTCGAGCAGGCGCTGGCGCTGGCACGCCGCGCCGGGCGCCCCTGGCTCGAGATCAGCCCCCTCGGTCATCTCGGAGTCGCGGGCCCGTGGACCGGGATGTCGTTCTCCGAGGGGCTCCAGCTCAGCGACGAGGCGGTGAGGATCGCCGATGCGCACGGCTGGGGCGACGATCCGATCATCGTCACCGGCCTGGCCACCGGCGCGATGGCCCTGCTGTGGCTCGGGCGCTTCGACGAGGCCGAGGATCGGCTCGTACGGGCGGAGCGCGTGCTGCACCCGGATGGGGAGCCCGGCACCGAGCTGATCGTGCACCACGCCGCAGGTCTCCTGCACCTGGCGCAGGGTCGGCTCGAGGAGGCGCTGGCGGCGTTTTGCGCGGCGGCACGGATGCAGTCGCTGCTGGCCGGAAAGCACGCATTCGCGGTGGCGGGACGGGCGCGCCTGCTCCAGACGCAGGCACGCATGGGCCGCCTGCCCGCTGCGCGCGCAGCGCTCGCCGACATCAGCGAGGAGGCGGAGCGCGAGACCTCCGACATGCGCCTGGCCGCCGCCGTCATCCACCTCGCCGAGCGCGAGCCCGAACTGGCGGTCGACGTGCTGGCCCCGGTCATCGAAGGCTTCGCCCCTGCGATCCATCGGCCAGCCGCGACCACGGAGGCGCAGGTGCTCGACGCCGTCGCCCGCGACCACTTGGGGCACACCCGCGCCGCCGAGGCATCGCTCGAGCGAGCGCTCCAGCTCGCCGAGCCCGAAGGGCTCATGCTGCCCTTCGCGCTCGCGCCGGCCCGGGGGCTGCTTGAACGCCATCCCCGCCACCGCACCGCGCATGCGACGCTCCTCGCGACGATTCTTGACGTGCTCGACGGCGCTTCGCCGAAGATCGCCGGCGAGCGCGCCCCGCTGCTCGAGGAGCTCAGCGAGGCAGAGCTGCGCGTCGCTAGGTACCTGCCAAGCAATCTCCGGGCGCCAGAGATCGCCGCCGAGCTGGGCGTCTCGACGAACACCGTCAGGACGCACCTGCGCCACATCTACGCCAAGCTCGACGTCCACGGCCGCGCCGATGCGGTCGACCGCGCACGGCAGCTTGGACTGCTCGCGCCCTCCCTGCGGCGCTAGAGCACCGATCATCCAACCGCGTGACCGGTGCGCCGTCACGCGCGCGACGGGCGCGCTGCGTGACGGTGTGGATGCGTCACTGCGCCGCGCAGATCGGGTTGCGCGAGCCGATCGACTTCCAGTCGGAGCTGCGCCCGCCGCGCAAGCCCTAAGCAGGCTCGGACTCCGCGACCGGCGCCGGCGGCGCTGCGGCGTCCATGGGCGACCAGCTCAGCTCCAGCTTGAGTTCGACATGATCCGCCTTCGATCTCAGGTTGCGCTCAAGGCGCAGCTCATCGGCGAGCGGCACGGTGACCCGCTCGCCCTCGACAGTGAGCTCGAGCCGTCCGCCCGTCGTCAGCGCATACGCGAGGTCGACGAGGCGCTCGGCGGCCTGCCGGCGCGAGACATGCTCCCTCTCGTTGCGCTGAACCTCACTCATGGATCTCCTTCGGTATCCCAGGCTCGCGTGGACGGCGTCCTAGAGGATTGCCGCCCGCCTCGGCATGACCTGAAGGACGCGGAGAGTCGCGGCCCGCCGGGCCAACGGTTCCGGGCGCGCCCGAGCGGTGGCCGCCTTCGTGGAACGGCGCGGCCTGGCGGTCGACTTGGGAGTCAGGACACCTTGTGCCACCGGTCAGTGGCGCTTGTGCTCGCGGTTCTCCTCCGCCTCGGCCAACCGCACTCGGGCCTCATGGAGGTGGGGCTCGACCTTCTTGCTGGTCTGCTCGAGCCGGTCGTCCTGCCTGTCGACCGCCTCCTTGGCGTGGTCGGCCGCCTTCTTGATCTTGTCGGACACGTTGTCGGACATGTCGTATCTCCCTTTGTAGCGGTCGCTGAACCGCCACGTCTGTCGGTCCCGGCCGCCTGCTGCGTTGCGTTGACGCTTTGGAGCTTCAGCGACAAATGGATGACGCGTCGTCACGCGTTCTGCGTGATTCGGAAGCGCGCGGCAGCGTGAGCCGAGCCGTCAGGCCGGTTGCTGCTGCTGCTCCGCGGCGTCGGCGGCGGCAATGCGAGCTCTTCTTCCGGCGGCGAGCTCCTCGACGACGATCTGCAGCGCGGCCGCGATGGGCACGCCGATGATCGCGCCGATGATGCCGAAGAGCGCCCCGAACACCAGGACGCTGACAAGCACGGTGAAGCCGGAGACCGCGGCCGCCTTCCCGATGATCGTTGGCTGCAGGATGTAGTTCTCGATCTGCTGGTACACCACGATCACGATCACGAAGGCGATCAAGGCTTCAACGCTGACCGACAGCGCGACGATCCCGGTGATGACGCCGGCGATCGTCGCTCCGATGGTGGGGACGAGGTCGAGGATCCCCGCGATCACGGCGATGGCGAGCGGGTACGGAAGGCCGAGGATCGCTGCCGTGATGCCGTAGACGGTCCCGCAGATCACCGAGATGGCCACGTTGCCGAGCATGTAGCGCGAGGTTGTCTCGACGATCCGATCCGTGACCTGGAAGTAGCGGTCCCGCGTGTCTCGATACAGCAGCGCCCCGATCCAGTCCCGCACGCGCGGTTCGTCGACGAGCCCGAAGAGCGTGAGGAAGATGACCGAGAAGACGAGCGTGACGGCCCCCACGGCCGAGACTCCGATATGGGCGACGCCGCCCGATACCTTGCCGACCCCGCGGGTGATGTCGCTCGCGTGCTGCCTCAATGTGTCGAGCGAGCCGCTTTCGCCGTTGATGAACGTGCCCAGATCGCTGTGCCTGGCGGTGCCCACGATCTGTGGCAGGTCGTGGCTGAACCCACGAACAGCGCCGGCGATCGCCTGCGCCAGCACCAACACGACCGCGGCGATGACGATCACGACGCCCAGCACGAGCACCGCGGCGCACCGCCCCCGGCTCCAGCCCAACCGCCGCTCCATCGCCTTCACGACGGGCGAGAGAACCGCGACGTTGAAGACCGAGACGAAGATGAGGAGAAGGACGTTCGCGATCGACGCGACCGCCCAAGCGATAGCGACGGCGCCGGCGATCAGCAGGATCGTTCGGATCGATATCGAGATCTCGATGTTGCGGCGACCGGTGCCTCCTCCGGCCCGCGGGGAGGACGACCCTGCCGTGCTCATGTGCCCTTCATGGCGGCTGGGAATGGCTCTTCGCACGTTCTGGCGGCCTCTCGCGCTCGTGTGGCAGCCAACTCAGCAGCCTGCGAAGGACGCGGGTCGGTCGGTCAGTGCGGGATCGGTCATGGCGCCGCAACTGAAACACCGGCCTGTGTGAGCGGTCGTCACGCGTTTTGCGTGATGTTGGCCGACGATCACGCAAAGCGCGTGACGACTGGTCACCCAGGTGGGGTTCAGAACTCATGGCGTGTTCCCCAGCAACTACCGCATCACTAGGAGGACCTCATGAGCGAACACGCCACGACACCACATCACGACACTCCGTCATTGACCGGTGTTCCCCGCGCGATAGTGCGCGACATCACTGGCTACTGGTGGGCCTTGCTCATTGCCGGGATCGCGTGGGTCGTCGTCGCGCTCGTCATCCTGCAATTCGACCACGCGTCGGTCACCACGGTCGGGATCCTGGTCGGCCTGATGTTCACGTTTGCCGGCATCCAGAACATCGCGCTGGCATCGGTGCCAGGGATGACGGCGCGCTGGGCCTGGGCTCTCTTCGGCGTGCTGTTCCTCGTCTCCGCCGTCATCTGTTTCGTCAACCCCGAGAACACGTTTGCCGGGCTCGCGGACATTCTCGGGTTTCTGTTCCTGCTCGTCGGCGTCTGGTGGGTGGTCCGCGCGTTCTTGGAGCGGGCGGTCAATCCGGCTTGGTGGATCGGGCTCATCTCCGGCATCCTGATGACGATCATGGCGTTCTGGACCTCCGGCCAGTTCTTCATCGAGAAGGCCTACGTCCTCCTCGTCTTCGCCGGGATCTGGGCGTTGATGACCGGCATCACCGACATCGTGCGAGCTTTCGAGATCCGCCGGCTGCACAAGAACGTGTAGCCAGAACCAACCAACGTGTCGCAACACGGCCCCGGGACGCGCTCCCCGGGGCCGTCTGCACGTCGGCTCCGGCGAGGGAGACTTATCCCCTCGAGCGTTGAGTTGATCGGCGGATGACTGACGAACTCGACGCTCACGCCCGCTGGGGCCGCGAGGGTCGATGCGCGGGGCGCCGCGCAGGCGCTCAAGCGCCGGCAGACGACAGCAGGAGCAGCGGGCACGGAGAGCTGTCGCCCAGTCGCTGGGAAGTGCTGCCACCCATCAACCGGTCCTTCGGCCGGTGCTGGTGCGGGCCCAGGACGAGGAGGTCGAC
>CAVXTB010000002.1:0-515154 GCA_963764585.1 uncultured Actinomycetes bacterium | reverse complement strand
CCAAGCCGCAGCCGGGGACGTGCCTGCACACGATCGGGAGCCGCCGTTTCGCGAGGAGGAGCACGCTTGGATTACCCCCGAGACTCGCAAGCAGCAGGAGCATCGAGACCTGCTGCAGCGCGCCAAGGCCGCAACGGTGGGGTACGACCGTGCGATCAACGAATGCTGGGCCATCCTCGTGACGATCGACGGGGCCCTTAAGCATAAGGGCGACGCCGGCAAACTCGGAGGGCGCCCGCGCGACCCGCGAGAAGTGCTGAACCGGGTAAAGCAGCTCGACGACATGCGCGAGGCGGGCGGGGGCAGGATCGAAACCATCAAGAAGCGCCGCAGCGGCCGCTGACGACCGATTGTGGAGGAGCACCGGCTGCGCGGGGACCACCAAGGCCAGGCATGGCCGCGCTGTCGCTTGGAGGCAGAAGCAGCGGCGGGCTCGAACGCGAGCGGCGCTTTCGCAACGATGGCATGAGCAGGCCGGCGCGGACGCGGCGTTGAAGGTGGCCGGTCCTCCGCGTCGAACGGCGTAGGTCAGGCGCGCGCGGATGACGCCCGCGCGGCCGGCCATTCGAAGAGGAGGTACCGACCGTGACCCACGGTATGCGATGGGTCGGGCTGGACGCTGCTCGCGTCAGGGCGCGTGTGCTGCTCCGGGCGGGACTGGCTTGGGAAGCGGGAGGCGATCGCGCATGACGATCGTCATGGGCCTTGATCAGCATCGGGCCAGATCACGGCCGAGTGGATCGACACCGAGACGGGCGAGATCGGCCGGACGCGCGTGCGGCCCGCGGACCGCGCGGGTGTGCGGCGGTTCCTTGGCCGGTTGGCGGCCAGCGGCTCGAGGTGGCGTTGGAGGCGACGACGGGCTGGCGGTTCGTGGTCCAGGAGCTGCAAGCGATCGGCGCCCACGTGCATCTCGCCGAGCCGGCGGAGACCGCCGCTCGGCGGGGGCAAGAAGCGCCCCAAGACCGATCGGGCCGACGCCAGGCATCTGCGCGAGCTGTTGATGGTCGACCGGCTGCCGGAGTCGTGGATTGCGCCCGAGCACATCCTCGATCTGCGCGCACGCGTGCGGTTGCGCCACACGCTGGTCGACCAGCGCGGCGAGTGGCAGCAGCGGATACACGCGGTGCTCTACCACCACGGCTGTCCGCACCACCACGGTGTTGGTCTGATCCCGCGAAGGGTCGCGCGTGGCTGGACAGCCTGGGGCTGCCGCAGGCAGCGCGTGAGCAGGTCACGGTCGCGCTGGTGATGATCGACATGCTCGACGTCCAGCTCGCGCCGATCGATAAGGAGCTGCGGGCCTACGCGCGTCGCCAGCCGGGCTGTCGGGCGCTGATGGCCCACTACGGGATCGGTCACCTGACCGCGGTCACGATCCTCGCCGAACTCGGCGACGCACGGCGGTTCTCCTCCTCGCGCGAGGCGGTCCGCTACGCCGGCCTGGACATCACGGTCAAGCAGTCAGACCAGCGCCGCGCGCCCGGCCCTCTCTCCCGACAGGGACCACCCGCGTTGCGCTGGGCGCTCTACGAAGCCGCCCATGAGCCCGCCGCCACAGCAGCCCCGACCGCGACTACTACCACCAGGCGGCCGAGCGCCTCGGCGGTAACCGCGCCTGCCTCGCGGTCACCCGGACCCTGCTCAAGCGCAGCTACCACACCCTGCGCGAGCTCGGTGACGAGGCGCTGCAACCCGCGTGAAATCGGTCTTGCGCGCGCAGCCCCCTCACACACCGATGCACCGCGGCCGGCTCCCGGCATCGTCCTGCCGCCACGTCCGCGTGGACGGCCTCCAACGACCGAGCGGCTGCAAAGCTCCTCCCAGCGGGATCACCCCATATAAGACCATCATGTCGCCGGCCGGCCGCACGGCACGGTCGTGGACCGAGATACGGCTGGGCGTCCGCGCGCACCGCACCCACACCATCAAACGCGCACACGCCCCCCCGGCGGACACGCCGTGAGCCCACAAGCAAGAAGATCAAGCGCTTGACGCGGGCGCGCCGCACAGATACGGACGACCAGCAGAAGCGCGCGCCGGGCTCAAGCCAGCGGCGTTGCTCGCTAGGAGGGATGCGAAGCGGAGTTCGGGACTCCGGCGCTGAGGGTAAGCGTGAGTTGTCCGGCTCTGATGCGAGCCGCTGGTTCCAGCGCGCCGGGTGAGGCGCGCGGTGCGCACCCGGGACAGGCGGCGCCATCCTCAAGCCCGCCTTGGTAGGCGAGGCCCGAAGCGAAGAGCGCGGCGGCGAGCGGTTCGCCGCCCGCGAAGCGCTCATTGGTTTCCCGCAGGATTGCGCGCAGACGCTCATTGTCTGGGCGGGGGAACGGCGGGCTGGGCATGTCTTCCTCAGCCATGGCGACGGGTAGCGACGGCGTGCCTGCACGGCCTTCTCCCTCGATGTGGCCCTCCATCCACGCGTGGACTGCAGCGCGCAGCGTCGCGCGGCTCGCAGCTCGTCGAGTCGCTCCCGGCCCATTCAGGGTGTCGTGAAGCACCATGCTGAACACCAGAGTCTGCGCCTTGGCGAACATGCGCCGACCGTAACAACGCGCGCGTGAATCCCCGAGCCACGGCATCGGCCGGGAGACCCATCTGCGCCCGCTGCGGCTTGGTCGGCCAGCTATCCCATCCCGGTGCTTTGTTGTGCTGATGGCAACACGCGCGCACGGGTGGTGGTGATGGTGACGGAGAGAGACCGGGCGATCGTCGAGTGGGTCGGCCGCTAGGGGCCGTGGGCGCAGTCGACGTGATGGCGCGCTTCGGGATGGGCCGTACAGCCACCTACCGGCGACTGGCCGCGCTCGTCGACCAGGGCGTGCTGGCGACCGCGCGTCTGCTGCACGGCGAGCCGGCGCTGTACGTCGCCACGCGCGAGGGGCTGTTGTGGGCGCGCCTTGCCCGCTTCGAGCCCTGTCGTGTCAGCCCCGCCACCGCTAGCCATTGGGCGTTGTGCGCTCGCCTCGCGCTGGTGTTGGAGCGCATCGAGCCGGGCTTCGAGGTGTGGAGTGAGCGCGAGGTGCGCGTCGCCGAGTCGAGGCCGGCGGAGCGGTGGCGAGCGCGGAGCTGGGCCGGCTGCCAGATGGCCGCGCGCGGTTGCGCAGGGCCGACCTCGTGCTCATCCCCCGGAGGGGCACCGTCCGCCGATCGCGGTGGAGGTCGAGCTGGCGGTGAAGTGGGCGCGGCGGTTGGAAGCGATCTGTACCGCGTGGGCGCGCTGCCGGCTGATCGAGTCGGTGCGCTACTACGCCTCGCCCGCCGCCGCCCGGGCGGTCGCCCGGGCGGTCGAGCGCGTCCAGGCCCAGGACGTGATCGAGATCTACCCGTTGGACGAGACCCTGAAGGGGGATTGTGATGTCGCAAGAGCCCTCGCTTGAACACGCCGCCGGGGTGCTGTTGCACTTGGCCGCCGGGATCGCCGCTGGCGCGGTGGTCTGCTTGATCGTGCTGTTGGTGATGCGTGTCGCGGGCTGCATTGGAGCTGGACGGCACTGATGGTCGTGGCCGTCGGCCCGGTGTGGATGGCCGACTGCTTCGCCGCCGTCGTCATCGCCTTCGCGACGGGGCTGGTGACCGTCACCGGAGCGAGGTGGCATCACGAGGACCTGCGAGCCGGCGGTGACATCGCCGCCCACGCCCGCCGACGGCGCACACCGCTGAGCACTCGCTCCGCGCCGCGCGCAGCGCGCGATCCGTCGCGGAAGGCTGCTGACCAAGCGCGGGCTGGTGGTCGGCCGCGATCACCGCGGCAAGGCGGTGCACATCCCCGTCGGCCATCGCAGCGGCCAGCACACCCTCGTGGTCGGCGCCACCGGCTCGGGCAAGACGGTCACCCAGGCATGGATCGCCGGCCGGCTGATCGAGGCCGGCCACGCCGCCGTCGTCGTCGACCCCAAGGGCGACCGCACGCTACGCGACGAGCTGCACCGCGCCGCGCGCCGCGCGCGGCGGCGGTTTCGGGAGTGGACGCCGGAGGGCCCGGACGCCTACAACCCCTTCGCCCACGGCACGGACACCGAGCTGGCCGACAAGGCGCTCGCCGGCGAGACGTACACCGAGCCGCACTACCTGCGCCAGGCGCAGCGCTACCTCGGTCACGCCACCCGCACCCTCCGCGCCGCCGGTCGGCCGCGTCACCCTGGCGAGCGCTGACCGAGGCGATGGACCCCGCGGCGCCTGGAAGCGATCGGCCGCGGCCTCGACGACGAGCACCAGGCCGCAGGCAGCTCCACGACTACCTCGACGACGCTCACGCCCGAACAACAACGTGGCCTGGCCGGCACCCGCGACCGCCTGGCGATCCTCGCCGAATCAGACGTCGCCCCATGGCTGCAGCCGCACGACGCGGGCGGGCCGGGCATCGACCTGCTGCGCTCGATCCAGGCCCGCGAGGTCGTCTACTTCCGCCTGGACGCCGACCGCCGTCCGCTGCTCTCGGCGATGCTCGCCGCCGCGATCGTCCAAGACCTCCTCACCGTCGCCGCCCACCAACAACACCACCCGCTGCCCGACCCTCGTCCTGGTCGACGAGTTCTCCGCCGTCGCCCCGGACGGCATCGCCCGCCTCTTCGGCCGCGGCCGCTCCGCCGGCATGAGCCTCCTGCTCGGCACCCAGGAGCTCGCCGACCTGCACCCGGCCGAGCACCCGAACCTCGCCGACCAGGTCCTGGGCAACATCACCACGCTGATCGCCCACCGCCAGGTCGTCCCCGACTCGGCCGAGCAGATCGCCGCGATCGCCGGCACCCGCGGCACATGGGTGCACACCCAACGCACCGACCACCGCCTCAACGGCCACGCCCCAGGTCAGGACACCGGGACCCGCACCCGCGGACGCGAGTTCGCCGTCCACCCCGACGAAATCAAACAACTCCACACCGGCTGGGCGCTCGTCGCCTGCCCCGGCCGCACCCAACCAAGGATCACCCGCATGCTGCACCCGGAGAACGCATGATGACCACCACCAACCACGAGCCCGTCGAGCCGCGAGCGTTGCGGCTCGACAGCCCCCTCCTTGAAGCCCGAGCAGGCCGCCGAACTCCTCGCGGTGCGCACGAGCTGGATCTACGAGGCCGTCCGCACCAACCGCCTACCGTGCCTGCGCATCGGCCGCCACATCCGCTTCACCCGCGAAATGCTCGAGGAATGGCTGCGCGAGCGGGCGGCGTAGGGCTGCATTGGACGCACAACGGCGAGCAGGTCTCGGGTCTGGTGGCGTGCCTTTCGCAATCCGAGGTCGGGGAACTGGCGCTCGTGGTCCCGTCGAGCGCGCTTCTAAGCTGTCGGGCGTGGCCGAGGACACCCCCGTCGATCTGACGACCTATCAGGGCCTACTAGCCCTCCTTCGGCACGACAGCGCGTACGTAACGGACGGCCAAGGACTGCCCACCACGCCCGACGGGACGTACTGTCCGAGTTGCGGCGCCACCCGGCGGATGGAGGTGGCGGTGCTAGACGAGCACTTCCATGGGGAAGTTGAGTTCACCCCGGACAAGCTGCCGTTCCTCGGCTTGCTCGGCTGTCGGCAGTGCCACGAGCGCATCATCGTCTTGGCCTACGTCGGCCCGTCCGGCGTCGAGGTGGTGGCGCTGCCTTCGAGCTACGGTGGTCTGAGCACACCCCTGACCCCGGCGCCGGTGGCGTACTACCTCGACCAGGCGCAGCGCGCTCAGTCCATCGGGGCGCTGAGCGCCGCCGTCGCGATGTACCGGGCGGCGCTGGAACAGCTTCTGTTCGAGCAGGGCTACCGCGATGGGATGTTGAAGGCCAAGATCGATGCCCTCGTCGCGGACACCGACCCGCCGAAGTGGGTGCGCGACCTCGACCCCGAGTACCTGACGGTCATCAAGGACTTGGGCAACGCGGCGATCCACCCGAACGATGGCGACATCACCAAGCAGCGGGCACTCGACGCTGCGCTGGTCCTCGGGGTGCGCGAGCTATTCGTCGAGCTGCTAGATGACATCTACGAGCGGCCGGGGAAGAAGACATCGAGGCTGGCCGCTCTCCGCGAGGCAGCGCAGGGGTTCGCGCGGGCGAAGACGCCGCCACCCGAGCATCCATCCGAGTAGAAGGTCCTTGGGCGCCTAATGCTCTGGCTGGTCCTCGTCGAACGCGAGTGACCTGATCAATTGCGGCGCGGCGCGGCGCCGCGTCGTACCGCGGAGCGCTGCGTGTTGCGCCTACGCGTGCCCCGATGTCTGCTGTTCGAACGTCGCGGGGGTCGGGCATGTCGGTCGCTGAAGGCTTCCGCGAGCCTGCGCGCGGCGTCCGCGCGTGGCTTGTAGGAGAGGTAGATCTCGGTGGTCGAGAAGTCGGCGTGACCCATCCACTCCTGCAGCTCGCGCGGATCGGCGGTGCGGATCGCGTGGGTACCGAAGGTGTGGCGGAGGTCGTGGAAGCGCAGCGGCCGCAGCCCGGCTTTGTCGCGCGCGGTCTTGTAGCGGCGCCTGAGCGCCGAGTCGTCGAGGTAGCCACCGAGTGGGCCGGGGAAGACGAGGTCGTCTGGTCCCGGCGGCCGGTCGGCGGCGCAGGCGCGCGAGGCTTCGGGCGACGGGCTCGATCATCGGCACGGCGCGCCCCTTGCCGGACTTCGGCGTGGTGAGCTGGCGGTGGCTGTAGCTGGCGCCGACGCGGATGGTGCGCAGCTGCGAGGTCGACGTCGCGCCAGCGCAGCGCGAGCAGCTCGCCCATGCGCAGCCCAGTGAAGGCGGCGATCAGGAAGATCGCGCGTCCTGCTTTGACTCGGCGGCGCGCATGAGGGCGCGGATCTCCTTGATCGAGTAGACGTCGATGTGCGCCCGGCGGGTCAGCGGCTGGCGCTCGACGTCGCGGACCGGGTTCTCGCGCAGCCCCCAGACCTTGCGGGCGCGTTCGAGGATGCCGTGAAGGAGGACGAGCAGCTTGTTGATCGAGCGGTTGGACAGCCCGCGTTCGTCGATCAGCGACCGGCGCCAGTCGTCGACACGCCGCGGCGTGACCTCCTCGAGTTGCAGGTGCTCGAAGGCGGGGTCGAGGTGCACGCGCACCGCGGAGCGGTAGTCGTCGAGCGTGGAACGTTTGCGTTGGCGGTCGAGCTCCTGCCAGCGAAGCCACTCGCGCGAGGCCTGCGCGAACGTCGCGCCGGTGCGCACCATGCCCGGCAGCGTGCCGGCGCGCGCCTGGGCCAGCAGCTCGTCGAGGACCGCCTGCGCGGAGCGGCGCGTCAGGTAGCCGGTGGCCGGCCGGCCGCGCCCGGTCCATGCGGGGCCGAGGCGTCGCTGGACCTGGCGGCCGTCGGGCAGGCGGAACTTGACGTACCACTGCGGGCCGCGGGCGCGCTGGACGAGGAAGGCGTGGCCGGAGACGGGGCGGCCGTCGATGCCGAGCCGTTCGAAGGCGTTCATGGCTCGACGGTATCGCGGGGTTGGGAGGATTTCGTGTCCCGAATATGTCCCCGAGCCCCGCAAATCAGCCTGATCTGGGCTGGTCGTACCGGGGCGGATCTGGCTTACCTAAGCCAACTTGAGGTGCGGACGGGCAACTCTTAATCCGAAGGTTCAAGGTTCGATTCCTTGCGGGGGCATCGCGTGGCGCTACGAATCAGCGCGCGCCGCGTAATCCCTCGCCCGCATCGGGCCCTATCCAGTGCTCGCGGTCGTGACCTGCACCGGCACTTCAGTCCCAGATGCGCTGACTCCTGTGTGAAACAGCCGCAAGTATGGGTCGTAGCGGAAGCGACGCGAGCGGCGCTTCCCGGTGATCTCGCGCACCAGCCCGAGATCCTCGAAGCGCCCGATGAGCTTGTTGGCCGTTGCGAAGGTCACGCCGATGCGCTCGCTGACGAACGTGATGTTGATGATCGGCCAGGCGAAGAGGAGAGAGAGGAGCTTGAGAGCATTTGGCCCGAGTTGCTCGTCGAGAACCTGCGCGCGATGCTTCTCGCGAAGCTCGAAGATGCGTTGCGCCGTGTCCGTCGCTTCTCCCGCCGTGGTGGCCACACCGCGCAGGAAGAACTTCAGCCAGCCCTCCCAGTCGCCACGCCGGCGGATCGCTGTGAGGCGGTCGTAGTACTCGGCCCGGTTTTCCTTGAGGTAGACGCTGAGGTAGAGCATCGGCCGGTGCAAGGCACCTCGGTGCATCAGCAGGAACGTGATGAGCAGTCGGCCGACGCGGCCATTGCCGTCGACGAACGGATGGATCGACTCGAACTGAGCGTGCGCGAGACCGACGTAGACCAGGTCGGGGATTGGGTTGTCGGCATGCAGGAACCGTTCGAAGTCACCAAGCGCAGCCTGCATCTCCGGAACGGCCGGCGGCACGTAGCTCGCTCGCTCGATCGCCACCCGCCCGGCACCGAGCCAATTCTGCTGGTCGCGAAAGTCTCCGGCGCGACTTGTGGCGCCGCGGCCGGAGCGCAGCAATTCGCCGTGGATCTCACGAATCAGGCGGAGGGACAGCGGGAACTCGGGCAGGCGGTCGAGCCCGTAGTTCATCGCGTGAACGTAATTGACGATCTCTCCTACGTCGCTCGGGATTCCCCTCTGGGGCGCCAGTTCGACGTTCAGCAGGTCCTCCAACGTGCTCTGCGTTCCTTCGATCTGCGAGCTCAGCACAGCTTCCTGCCGCACGTACATGGCCTCGAACAGGTCCGGATCTGGGATCGTCCGGATCACTCCGTCGAGTCGGCCGACCGCGAGATCCGCTTGCGATAGAAGCCTGAGCAACTCGCCGTCGTACTGGAGCGACGGGGACGGCGGCAGCGGTGCCGGAACGAAGTACTCGTACGAGCCTGCCGCCACGAAGCGCCCAGCTCGCCCAACCATGTCGGCCATCTAGTTATTGCATCCGAGGGCCGTAATCGCCAATAGCAAGCCCAGGGGGCCTTGGGTGTTTTAGTCGCGTCCAGTTGGTCTGGACATTGCGCGCTGCTATTGCAGCGTCGCGCGCGGATGTACTGCAACGCGTCCCGCTATTGCAGCCTACGATCAGAACAGCACCTCAGGGGGTCCAACGAGCCCCATCGTGTTCGATGCCTTGCGGGGGCATGACGACGAGGTCGAGCTGTCGCAGGCGCTCCGGGTCGGCGGTGAGGTCGATGGCGGTGATCGCGCGCTCGCCGATCGTGAACTCGTAGACCACGCGCAGCCGGCCGCCGGGCATCCACACCGCAGCTGCGGCGCCGTCGACCAGCGCGCGGCGCGCACCGCGCGCGAAGCGTGAGAACACGGCGACCCGCTCGGCCCCGCGGGTCTCCGGGGCGGCGCCCAGCGCGACCGCCTGCTCGTCGGCGCGCAGGACGACGTCGGGATCGAGGACGGCCAGCAGGGCGTCGAAGTCGCCGCCGCGGGCGGCGGCGAGGAACGCGTCGACGAGCGCGGCCTGGCGCAGCCGGTCGACCTGCTGGCTCGCGTCGCGCTGCTGCACGCGCGCCCGGGCACGGCTTGCCAGCTGGCGGGTCGCCGGCGTGCTGCGGTCGACGATCGGGGCGATCTGGTCGAAGGGGATCGCGAAGACGTCGTGCAGGACGAAGGCGACGCGCTCCGCGGGGGTGAGCGTGTCGAGGACGACCAGGAGAGCGAGTCCGATCGAGTCGGCAAGCAGCGCCTCGTGCTCGGGGTCGGCCTCGCCCGGGCTCGCCGGCGGCTCGGGCAGGTCCGGATCGGGCGGCGGCTGGGGCCGTGAGCTTCGGGCCTGGAGCATGTTCAGGCAGACCCGTGAGACGACCGTGGTCAGCCACGCCCCGAGGTTGTCGACGGCGCTCGTGTCTGAGCGGCTGAAGCGCAGCCAGCCCTCCTGCACCGCGTCGTCGGCCTCGTTCGCTGAGCCCAGGATCCGGTACGCCACCGTCTGCAGGCGACCGCGGTGCTCCTCGAAGCGCTCGGCCAGCCGGTCGCCCTCGGTCATCTCGTCACATTCGTCGTTCGCGGTCGGTCTCTCGCAGTAGACCGGCGCCACGGCGCCGGTGTGACACATGACAGCGAGAAGGACAACAGCATGGACACCGCGATCACATCACCCGTCCTCGTCACCGGCGGCACCGGCACGCTCGGGCGCCTCGTCGTCCCGCTGCTGCACGACGCGGGCTACCAGGTACGGGTGCTCAGCCGCAGCAGCCATGACGCCGAGGACGGCATCGAGCACGCGACCGGCGACCTGACCGCCGGCGAGGGCATCGACGCCGCGGTGCAAGGCGTCGAGGTCATCGTGCACTGCGCCGGCAGCAGCAAGGGCGACGGGGAGAAGGCCGCGAACCTGGTCAACGCCGCGGTGCGGGCCGGTGCGCCCCACCTCGTCTACATCTCTGTCGTCGGCGCCGACCGCGTCCCGATCACCAGTCGCGTCGACCGCGCCATGTTCGGCTACTTCGCGTCGAAGCTGGCCGCCGAGCGCGTGGTCGCAGACTCGGGCCTGCCATGGACGACGCTGCGCGCCGCCCAGTTCCACGACCTGATCCTCATGACCGTGCGCCAGATGGCCAAGCTGCCGGTCGTTCCGGTCCCGTCCGGGTTCCGCTTCCAGCCCGTCGACGCCGGCGAGGTGGCAGCTCGGCTCGTCGAGCTGGCGCTCGGCACGCCCGCCGGCCTCGTGCCCGACATGGCCGGGCCGCGGGTCTACCCGATGGCCGACCTTCTGCGTGCCTACCTGCGCGCCCGCCACAAGCGCCGCGCGATCGTGCCGATGCCCGTCCCCGGCAAGGCGGCCGGCGCGGTGCGCGCGGGCGCCAACCTGGCCCCCGACCGGGCCGTCGGCCGGCGGACGTGGGAAGAGTTCCTGGCCGCCCGCGTGACACACTGAAGGCGTGGGAGCAGACGAGGGGTACTTCGGCGAGCGCGTCGCGGCGCGCTACGACGACGCGTCGTGGAGCATGTTCGATCCCGAGCTGGTCGCGGCGACCGTCGACCTGCTCGCCGAGCTCGCCGGCGATGGCGCCGCGCTCGAGTTCGCGATCGGCACGGGCCGGATCGCCGTGCCGCTGGCGCAGCGCGGGGTGCGCGTCGCGGGGATGGACAACTCCGAGGCGATGCTCGCGCGCCTGCGCGACAAGCCGGGCGCGGAGCACATCCACGCGATCGCCGGCGACATGGCCAGCACGCGCGTCGAGGGCGACTTCACGCTCGTCTACCTGGTCTTCAACACGATCTTCAACCTGACCACGCAGGACGGTCAGGTGGCGTGCTTCGCCAACGCCGCGGCGCATCTGCCCAGCGGCGGGCGGTTCGTGATCGAGGCGCGCGTGCCCGAGCTCCAGCGGCTGCCGCTCGGGCAGACGGTGCTCCCGTGGCGAGCGGACCCCGGCGGCATGTCGTTCTACGTCTACGACGTCGTGACGCAGCGGCTGAGCGGCCAGCACTACCACTTCGACGGTGGCGCGGTGGACGCGAGCCCGACGGAGATGCGGTACGCGTGGCCCTCCGAGCTCGACCTGATGGCGCGCCTGGCCGGGATGCGGCTGCAGGAGCGGTGGGCGGGGTGGGGCCGCGAGCCGTTCACGGGGCTCAGCCCGTCGCACGTGTCGGTGTACGAGAAGCCCTGAGGTAGCGTTCGCGCCATGCTCGCGATCCTCGACGGGACCATCTCGGAGGCGTCGGAGGCGCGGATTCCCGTCACCGACGAGGGGTTCCTGCGCGGCGACGGGGTCTTCGAGGTCATCCGCCTCTACGGCGGACGGCCGTTCGCGCTCGGCGACCACCTCGCGCGGATGGGGCGCTCGGCGGCCAACCTGCGCCTGTCGATCGACCTCGATGCCATGCGCGCCGACGCCGAGGCGCTGCTGGAGCGCAACGACGTCGCCGACGCGGCGCTGCGGCTCGTCGTCACGCGCGGTGGGCACCGGCTCGGGATCGTCGAGCAGCTGATGGCGCTGCCCGACACGCTCGCGCTGGGCACCGTCGAGTACGCCCCGACGCGCGTGCTCGACGGCGTCAAGTCGCTCTCCTACGCGGCCAATGTGCTCGCGCGGCGCCTCGCCCAGGAGCGCGGGGCCGACGAGGCGCTCCTCGTCACGCCGCACGGGCGCGTGCTCGAGGGCCCGACGACGACGTTCGTGTGCTCGCTCGACGGCGAGACGCTGGTCACGCCGCCACTGTCCGAGCACATCCTCGACTCGATCACGCGCCAGCGGCTGTTCGCGGTGTGCGACGTCGGGGAGCGGGTCATCGCGCGCGACGACCTGGCCGGCGTGCGCGAGGCGTTCATGGCGTCGACGCTGCGCGAGGTCCATCCGGTCCACGCGATCGACGAGCTGCGGCTCGGCGCGCCCGGGCCGCTCACCCAGGAGGCCGCGGCGCGGATCCGCGCGCACATCGAGCAGGAGCTCGGCGTCTCCGCCGCCTGACCCTTGCGGGTCGTCACGGTCATCGGCAACCGGCCGCAGTTCGTCAAGGCCGCGGCCGTCTCGCGCCTGCTGCGCGTCGAGCACGACGAGCTGCTCGTCCACACCGGCCAGCACCACGACGACGAGCTGTCGACGATCTTCGTCACCGAGCTGGGCGTCCCGCGGCCCGAGCGCGAGCTCGGCATCCACGGCGGCACGAACACCGACCAGATGGCGCGCATGCTCGCGGCGCTCGGCCCGCTGCTGCACGACGAGCGTCCCGACCTCGTGCTGGTCTACGGCGACACGAACTCGACCCTCGCCGGCGGCCTGGCGGCCGCGCAGGCGCACGTCCCGGTCGCCCACGTCGAGGCCGGCATGCGCTCGTTCGACCGCGCCATGCCCGAGGAGCTCAACCGCGTCCTCACCGACCACCTGGCCGAGGTGCTGCTGTGCCCGTCGCCGACGGCAGTCGCCAACCTCGAGCGCGAGCACGCCGCCGGGCGCATCGAGCTCGTGGGCGACGTGATGGTCGACGTGGCGCTGCTCTTCCAGCCGCGCGCCCGCGCCGACGACGGCCCGTTGCAGGCGGCCGGCGTGAGCCCGGGCGAGTACGTGCTGGCGACCGCCCATCGCGCGGGCAACGTCGACGATCCCGCCCGCCTGCGCGCGCTGCTGGACCTGCTGCTCGCGGTGCCGCTGCCGGTCGTCCTGCCCCTGCACCCGCGCACGCGCGCGCGGCTCGAGGCGGCCGGCTGGCTGGACGAGCTGCAGGCCGCCGCGAACGTGCGCCTGCAGCCCCCGCTCGGCTACCTGGCCTTCACGGCGCTGCTCAGCCGGGCGCGCGCCGTGCTGACCGACTCCGGCGGCGCGCAGAAGGAGGCGTACCTCGCCGGCGTCCCGTGCGTGACGCTGCGCGACACGACCGAGTGGGTCGAGACCGTCGAGACGGGCTGGAACGCGCTTGTCGACCTCGACGCCGGCGCGGCGCTGGCGGCGCTCGAGCGCACGCCGCCGGCCGACCGTCCCGAGCTCTACGGGGACGGGCACGCGGGCGAGCGCGTCGTCGCCGCCATCAGCTCGCGTACGCCGCAGCCTGCAGCGTGAACATCTCGGCGTAGGTGCCGCCGAGCGCCATCAGCTCCTGATGGCTGCCCTCCTCCACGGCGGCGGCCGGCCGCGTCGACGAGCTTCAGCGCGGCGAGCGCCAGGCGCGGGACGTCGCGGCCGCTTCCCTTGGGCTCCTCGGGGCCGTCGAAGAAGATCGGCACGGGGTCATCCCCCGCCGATGCGCCTCAGCGCCACGCCGACCGAGGTGAAGCGCACCGGGTCGAGCAGCCCGCGCCCGTCGACGACCGCGCGCACGCCGGGCAGGTCTGCCGGGGAGAGGCCCGTGTAGGCCGCGTGGTCGGCCTGCAGGATCGCGCCCGCCGCGTCGCGCCCGTCCCACGGCTCGAAGCCGAGGCCGCGCAGCTCGTCGTCGTCGTAGAGCGGGTCGGCGGCCAGCGGCTCGGCGCCGCGCTGGGTCAGCGCGTCGCGCAGGCCGAAGGCGCCGCTGAACGCCGTCTCCTTGACGTTGCCGCGGTAGGCGATGCCGAGGATGACCACGCGCGCGCCGGCGAGCGTGCCGAGCTCCTCCTCGAGGAGGTCCACGGCGTAGCGCGGCATGCTCTGGTTGATCTCGCGCGCGGTCGCGGGCAGCAGCGCGTGGTCGTCGGAGCCCAGGTAGAAGCGCGGGTAGACGGGGATGCAGTGCCCGCCGACGGCGACCCCGGGCCGGTGGATGTGGCTGAACGGCTGCGAGTTGGCCGCGGCGATCACGCGATCGATGTCGACGCCGGCGCGGTCGGCGAAGCGGGCGAACTCGTTGGCCAGGGCGATGTTCACGTCGCGGTAGGTAGTCTCGGCGAGCTTGGTCAGTTCCGCCGCCTCGGCCGATCCCATCGGCCAGACCTCGGCGGAGAGGAAGCTGCGATAGAGCGCCACGCCGCGCGCCTCGCCGCGGGCGCTGAGGCCGCCCATGAGCTTGGGGTAGGTCGCGAGGTCGCGGAACACGCGCCCGCTGTAGACGCGCTCGGGGCTGAAGACGCAGAAGAACTCGTCCTCGGCGCGCAGGCCGCTGCGCTCGGCGAGCGCCGGGGCGACGCGCGTGCGCGTCGTGCCCACCGGGACGGTCGTCTCGACCGACACGGTCGTTCCGGCGCGCAGGCCGGCGCCGATGTCGGCCAGGACGGCGTCGAGCGTGGTCCAGTCGGGCTGCGCGTCGGAGTCCACGAGCAGCGGCGGCACGGCGATGACGAGGTCGGGGCCGTCGGCGACCGCCTCGGTCGTGTTCGTCGTGGCGGTCAGGCGCCCGCCCTCGACCACCTCGGCCAGCGCGTCGGCGAGCCCATCCTCGCCCGGGAACGGGGGCTGGGCGGCGTTGACGAGGTCGACCGTCGTGCGGTCGATGTCGCAGCCGACGACCGAGTGGCCGGCGCGTGCGATCTGTGTGGCGAGGGGCAGTCCGATCTTGCCCAGCGCGACGACGACGGCTCTCACTTCACCGCCCCGAGCGCCACCGTCTCCCCGGCCCGCGCGCTGGCCAGCGCGGCCTCGGCGACGATCACGGTGTCGAGGCCCTCGGCGAGGGTGACGACCGCGGCGTCGGCGTCGCCGCACAGGAAGTCGCAGAACGTCTCGAGCTCGACGAGCAGCGGCTCGCGGCGCGCCAGTGCGTAGCGCGTCGCGTCGCCCTCCGATACGCCGCGCAGCGACTGCGTGTCGGCCCACTCGGAGGCGATCTTGCCGTTGGCGAAGAAGGTCAGGTCGGCGGTGAGGGTGTCGGCCACGAGCATCCCGCGCTCGCCGAGCACGCGCGTGCGGCGCACCTTCGCGGGCGACAGCCAGTCGACGACGCAGTTGAAGCTGATCGCGTTCTCCAGGCGCCCGGTGGCGAGGACGAGGTCCTCGTGGTCGCGCTCCATGCGGTGCTGGGTCTCGGCGCTCACGCGCTCGACCGGGGCGCCGCCCAGCCAGCGCACGAGGTCGAGGTCGTGGGTGGCGAGGTCCTTGATGACGCCAACGTCGCGCACGCGATCGGGGAAGGGGCCGATGCGCTCGGTGGCGACGAGGAAGATCTGGCCGAGCTGGCCGTCCTGCGCGCGCCGGCGCAGCTCCAGCAGCGCGGGGTTGAAGCGCTCGACGTGGCCGACCGCCGCGCGGATGCCCGCGCTCTGGCAGGCGTCGATGAGCTCGCGCGCGTCGGCGGCCGACGCGGCCAGCGGCTTCTCGACGAGCACGTGCACGCCTTCGGCGGCCAGTGCGCGCACGACCGCGACGTGCTCCTCGGTCGGCACCGCGACGATCGCGAAGTCGGGCGCGCCGGCGCGCAGCAGCGCCTCGAGGTCGGCGAAGACGAGCGCGTGGTCGTGGACGACGCCGAAGCGATCGCCCGCCGGGTCGACGGCGCCGGCGAAGGCGACGCGCGGGGATGACTGCAGCAGCCGCGCGTGATGGCGGCCGATCATGCCCAGCCCGAGCACGGCGCCGCGCAGGGACGTGGTGAGGTCGGAGCTCGGCACGGCGTCACTAGGGTATCCGGCCATGCCCGATCACCCCGCCCCCGGTCTCGTGCTCAGCCCTACCGCGTCCGTCGGCCGCGACGTCAGCTTCGGCGCCAACGTGGTCGTCCACGACGGCGTCGTCATCGGCGACGGCGTGATCGTCCAGGACAACGTGGTCCTCGGCAAGGTGCCGCGGCTGGCGCCGACCTCGGGCGCCGCCGGCCAGCCCGTCGACGCCCTGGTGATCGAGGAGGGGGCCGCGATCTGCGCCGGCGCGATCGTCTTCGCCGGCGCCCACATCGGTCCGCGGGCGATCATCGGCGACCAGTCCTACGTGCGCGAGCGCGCGACGGTCGGCGAGCGGACGGTCATCGGCCGCGGCTCGGCGATCGACAACGACGTCGTGATCGGTGCGCGCGTCAAGGTCCAGACCAACGTCTACGTCACCGGCTTCAGCGTCGTCGAGGACGACGTCTTCCTCGGCCCGTGCGTGATGACCACCAACGACGACGCGATGGGGCGCCACGCGCCCGGCGAGCCCCTGCGCGGGGCGACGTTCCGCCGCGCCTGCCGCGTCGGGGGCGCCGCGGTGCTCGTGCCCGGCGTGGAGATCGGCGAGGAGGCGTTCGTCGCCGCCGGCGCGGTGGTCACGACCAACGTCCCGGCGCGCGCCGTCGTCATGGGCGTCCCTGCGCGAGTGATCCGCCACGTCGGCGACGAGGACCTGCTGGAACGCTGGGCGTGAGGCTGCCGCACCTCCCGGGGGCGGTCGAGAACCCGCTCGCGCGGCGCCGGCGGCTGCGCGCCGAGCGGCGGACGCGGGCGCTGGCGATCAGCGCGCTCCTGACCGGCGGGGCGGTCGCGGTGACCGAGGTCGCGCGCGTCTGGCGGCGTGGCTCGGCGCCCTTGCCGACCGAGACCGAGGACGTCGCGGCGGCCGGCGCCGAGGCGCTGGGCCAGGCCGTCGAGGTCGCCGTGACCGGCTACCGCGAGGGCTCGCCGCGCGAGAACGCGCTGCTGAGCCTGCTCGGGTCGTTCACGCTGACCTGGGCGTTCGTGCGCTCGTCGACGCACGTCATCCGCCGCCGCGGGCGCTTGGGCCCGTTCCGCGACCTCGTCCTCGGCCGGCACCACATCCACCACTTCGTCCCCGGCATCACGCTGGCCTTCGCGGCGGGTGGCGCGTCGGTGGTCACGCGCCGCCAGGATCTCGATCCGTGGCTGGCGATCCCGTTCGGCGTCGGCGTGGCGCTGACGCTCGACGAGTCCGCGCTGCTGCTCAAGCTCGACGACGTCTACTGGACCGAGGAGGGCATCGTCAGCGTGCAGATCTCGTTGGCGGCGGTGGCGATGCTGTCGGCGCTCGCCCTCGCGCTGCGGGTGCTGCGCCGCGGTGAGCTGGTGGTGCTCGAGGAGAGTGCGCCCGACCTCTAGGCCGCGGCGGCGAGGCGGTCGCCCGCGTCGGTCCGGATGATCTGCTCGCGGCCGGGGCCGACGCCGACCAGCACGATCGGCACGCCGACGAAGTCGGCGACGAAGTCCAGGTACTCGCGCGCTGTCTCGGGCAGGTCCGACCACGAGCGGCAGCCCGTGATGTCCTCGCTCCAGCCCGGGAGCTCGACGTACTCGCCGACCGCGTGGTGCAGCACGGACTGGTGGTAGGGGAAGGCGTCGAAGGTCGCCTCGTCCTGGCCGCGGTAGCGCGTGCACACGCGGACCGTGTCGAAGCCGCTGAACACGTCGAGCTTGGTGATGACCAGGCCGGTCAGCGTGTTCAGGCGCGCGGCGTAGCGCAGCGCGACGAGGTCGAGCCACCCGGTGCGCCGCGCGCGGCCGGTGGTCGTGCCGAACTCGCCGCCGCGCTCGCGGATGTCATCGCCGATGGCGTCGTCGAGCTCGGTCGGGAACGGGCCGGCGCCGACGCGCGTCGCGTACGCCTTGGCGACGCCCCAGATGACATCGATGTCGCGCGGGCCCACTCCGGCGCCCACGCACGCCGCGCCCGCCACCGGGTTCGACGACGTCACGAACGGATAGGTGCCGTGGTCGATGTCGAGCATCGTCGCCTGCGCGCCCTCGAAGACGACGGTGCCGCCGTCGTCCAGGCAGCGCTGGGCCAGCGACGAGGTGTCGGCGATGAACTGCTCGAGCCGGTGGCCGAAGGTCAGGTAGTCCTCGGTCATCGTCCGCAGGTCGAGGGCCGGATCGCGCGCGAACGGGCGCAGCGTCAGGCGCTTGGGCTCGAGCGCGGCGGCGATCTTCTTCTTGAGGATCTTCTCGTCGAGCATGTCCTGCACGCGGATCCCGAGGCGCGCCGCCTTGTCGGCGTAGCAGGGGCCGATGCCGCGCTTGGTCGTCCCGATCGAGAGCTTGCCGAGCTTGGCCTCGCCGGCGCTGTCGAGCATCAGGTGGTAGGGCATGATCAGGTGCGCGTTGGCGCTGATCCGCAGGCCCGACACGTCGATGCCCTTCGCGCGCAGGCCGTCGATCTCGTCGGTCAGCACGCGCGGGTCGATGACGACGCCGTTGCCGATCACGCACAGCTTGCCCGGGTAGAGGATCCCGCTCGGGATCAGGTGGAACGCCCACTTCTGGCCGTCGCGCACGATCGTGTGCCCGGCGTTGTTGCCGCCCTGGAAGCGCACGACCATGTCGGCGCGCTCGGCCAGCAGATCGACGATCTTGCCCTTGCCCTCGTCGCCCCATTGGGCGCCCACGATGACGATGCCCGGCATCGCGTCTCAGTGTGTCAGGCGACGAACTTGCGCGCGTCCAGCTTGCGGCCGTCCTCGCCGAAGAGCGGCAGCACCGTGCACATCTCCTCCAGGCGCGACACCGTGCGCTCGCCGATCTGCGCCGCGAGCCGCTCGGGCTCCTCGATGTTCGTCGTGATGACGATCGAGCGCTCCTCCTCGTAGCGGGCGTTGACGATCGTGTAGAGCTGCTCGAGCACCCACGGCGTCGTGTTCTCGGCGCCGACGTCGTCGACGTGCAGCAGGTCGACGGCCGCGAGGCGATCGGTGAAGTCCAGGTAGCTGCCGCTGCTGTCGGCCTCGAACGTCGAGCGGATCTCGGCCAGCAGGCGTGGCAGCGAGTAGATCGCCACGCTGCGCCCCGCGTCGAGCGCGGCCTTGGAGACGAGCATGGCAAGGCTCGTCTTGCCCGTGCCCGTCTTGCCGAACAGCCACAGCCCGTGGCCGGCGTCGAGCTCCTCGTCGACGCGCCGCACGAACTGGCGCACCGGGCGCACGATGACGTCGTGCATGTCGCTGATCGGCGGCCGGTCGAACGAGACCCCGCCGTACTTGCGCGGGATGACCGCGCTGAGCCTGCGCGCGCGACGCCGCTCCAGCCGCGATGGTCGGCACCGGCACGGCGTCGCGACGCGCGTGGCCTCGTCGATCACGAAGCCGCTGCCGTCGCAGAGGCCGAACTGGCAGTTCTGCTCGTCGGTCATGCCGTGCGTTGGAGGCCGAGGGTCATGCCGTCCGCTGGAGGCCGAGGAAGCGGGGGTACTCGTTCTGGAAGGTCAGGGGGACGTCGCCGAGCCCGCCGTTTCGGTGCTTGGCGATGATCAGCTCCGCTTCGCCCGGCCGGTCGGTGGTCTCCGGGAAGTAGTACTCGTCGCGGTAGATGAACATGACGAGGTCGGCGTCCTGCTCGAGGTTCCCGGACTCCCGGAGGTCGGAGAGCATCGGGCGCTTGTCGGTCCGCGACTCGACGCCGCGCGAGAGCTGGCTGAGCGCGATCACCGGCACGTTGAGCTCGCGCGCGAGGATCTTCAGTCCACGGCTCATCTCGCCGACCTGCTGGACCCGGCTCTCGATCCGCGCGTCGGCGCGCATCAGCTGCAGGTAGTCGACGATGATCAGCCCGAGGCCGCCGTACTCGGCCTGCGATTGCTGGTGCAGCCGCCGCGCCTTGGCGCGCACGTCGAGGATCCCGACGTCGGAGGAGTCGTCGACGAACAGCGGCGCCACGTCGTACTCCGCCGCCGTGCGCAGCACGCGCTTCCATTTCGCCTCGTCGCGCAGCCGGCCCTTGCGCAGGTCGTCGCCCTTGATCGCCGCCTGCGACGCGATGAAGCGCTGCGCCAGCTCGGCCTCGGACATCTCGAGGCTGAACAGCGCGACGGGGCGCCGTTGGTCCTTGTGGAGCGCGACGTTCTCGGCGATGTTGGTGACGAGCGCGCTGTTGTGCACGATCACGTCGTTGGCGACGAAGTTGTGGTCGACAGGCACCTCGATGTCGAAGGTCTCCTCCTCGCCGGCGGGCTCGATCGAGACAACCTCGTCCCACCAGACATCGGACACGGCGAGCGCTTCGAGCTCCTCGCTGCCGGTCGCCGTGGCGAGGGTCGCCAGTTGCGTCCGAGAAACGCCGCGGGTGCCGACGTGCCAGTTGTGGTTGCGAGGATGGCCGGCCGCCGCGCTGACGTCCGCCCAGGAGCGATCGCCCTTTGCGGCGACGACGCTCTCCCACACGTCGGGCGGCACCGTGTCGACGTTGGTGCCCGCAGTCGCGCCCAGGAGGCCAGTGACGAGCCTTGCCATCGCCGCCGTCTTCCCGCAGACGGCCACCTTGCGACAGAACGCGCGCAGGTCATCCTGGCCGGTGATGAGGACCTCGCGCGCCACCTTGCCGGTGCCCTCGTAGACCGGCCGGGGAAGGGTTCTGATCTTCGCGACGATTCCCAGCCGCAGCAGCAGGTGCTGGACGTCGTGGGCGAGTCGCTCCGAGATGGTCGTGTAGCCGATCTGCCTGAGCCGCTCGCTCGCGTAGACGTGACCGTCGCAGCCGTAGAGGACGGCGAGGAAGCGCGCGATTCGCGACTCGTCGAGCCCGAAGACGATGTCCGGGATGAACTTCTCTGCGGAGCGCTTGCCCCAGAGGCCGTGTTGTCGGAGGAACTCGGTGACGGGGTTGGGCCCGCTGCCTCGCCCGGAGCTGATGCATCCGGTACCGCATCCCTTCGGGGGGATGCGCAGGCGGACGCCGAACGCTTCGGCCGCAGCCTGCACCTCTTCGACGACCGGCGAGTCCGCTCCGAACGCCAGGCGCGGCGTCCTATTGGTCAGGTTCCCATCGGCGATGAGCGCCGCGAGCATCACGAGCTCGTGGTCAGGCATCGTCTGCCCGGCACCAACACGCGGCAGCTCTCTCGGAACCGCGATGCGGTCGCCGGGTGCAAGCTCGTCGAGTCGGCGCCACCCCTTGAGCGTGAGCAGGGGATGGTTGGCCGTCGCCACTACGTGGCGCCCGAGCTTCATGGTGAGCCGGAACACGGGGCGCACGCCGTTGCGGAAGGCGCGGCTGACGCGCGAGACGCGCAGCTTGAAATCGGGACCGAGGGAGGCCACGAAGGCCTCCTCTCCGCTTTCGACGTCGCACACCACCGCGTCGAGTCGGCGCCGGGCGCCCGTCCAGGGGTCGTACACCAATGTCTCGCCCCCGAGGCATTTCCCCATCGCCGGGCGTGCCGCGATGATGATCAGGTTGCCCGGCTGGAAGCCGCCGGTGATGTTGTCGAGGTCGGCGAAGCCGGAAGGCGTGCCGGTGAGCGAGCGGCCCTCGGCGGAGAGCTCCTGCCACTTGTGGATCTCGACGTGCAGGACCTCGCCGACCTTGCGGAAGTCCTTGGTGCGGTCGTCGTGGGCGACCTCGAGGACGGCGCGCTCGGCGCGCTCGACGATCTCGCGCGGTGGCGCCTCGTGGCCGTGGACGCTGGCCTGGATCGCGTAGGAGGCCGTCAGCAGGCGGCGCAGGAGCGCGCGCTCGCGGACGATCTGCGCGTACTGGCGCAGGTTGCCGACCGCGGGGACGGCGGCCGTGAGCGCGTCGATCTCGGCCTGGCCGCCGGCGGCGTCGAGCCGGCCTCGCGAGCGCAGGTGCTCGGTCACCGTGAGGACGTCGATCGACTCGCCCGCCGTGAAGAGGGCGAGCATCGACTCGTAGACCTCGCGATGGCGCTCGCGATAGAAGTCCTCGGGCTTCAGGCCCTCCTCGATCACGAACGCGTAATGCGTGCGGTCCGAGAGCAGCATGGCCCCCAGGACGGACTGCTCGGCCTCGATCGAGTGCGGCGGAGCCGCCCCCGCGGCGGGGGGCGATGCGGCGTCCGAGCCGCGTCCGTTGGTGACCTGCGGGGTGCTCATGGGTGGCTCTCGAACGTAGCAACGGCGGGGGTCGGCAGCCCGAGGCATCCCCGCATCCACCGGTGTCTTTGTTGACGCGCCTGCGCGAAGTCGTCACATGTGCACCGGGGCCGCGACGATGGGGCGGCGTCGCGGGCACGCGGACGCCAGCTCTCGAGCGCGAACGTCGACTGCGTCAGCCTGAGGCGGACGGAGTCGACACTCGGCCGGGCCCAGCCAGCGGCGCGACACTGCCCGCTGCCAGCGACGGACACTGCCCGCTGCCAGCGACGGACACTGCCCGCTGCAGCGACGGACACTGCCCGCTGCGCGGGCAGGGCGGTCGCGGCTACAGCTCGGAGACGATCGTCTTGACGTTGGCCGTGACGCCGTCGGCGACCTCGACCACGACGACGTAGGTGCCGACGTGCTTGATGGGCTCGTCGAGGTGGATCTTGCGGCGGTCGACGGCGATGCCGCGCGCCTCCTGGATGGCGTCGGCGATGTCCTGCGTCGTGACCGAGCCGAACAGGCGGCCGTCGTCGCCGGCCTGCTGGCTGATCGTCAGGACGGTCTTGTTGAGCAGCTCGGCGTTCTCCTCGGCGCGCCCGATGGCCTCCTGGGCTGCACGCTCGTCGGCCGCCGCGCGGCGCTGGGCCGCCTCGATGGCGCCCTTCGTCGCCGGCTGGGCCAGCTTGCGCGGGATCAGGTAGTTGCGCAGGTAGCCCTTGGAGACGTCGACGACCGTGCCCTTCTCGCCCAGCTTCTCGACGTCCTTGAGCAGGATCGCCTCGGGCATGGCGCTAGCGGTCCTCGCGCTCGCGGTACCCGCCGCGACCGCCGCCACGCTCGGGCCGCTCCTCGCGCGCATCGCTGACGTAGGGCAGCAGCGCGAGCTCGCGGGCGCGCTTGACGGCGGTGGCGAGCTGGTTCTGGTGGCGGCGGCAGGCGCCGCTGATCCGGCGCGAGCGGATCTTGCCGCGCTCGGACACGAACCGGCGCAGGGTCGCGACGTCCTTGTAGTCGACCTGCTCGACCTTGTCCTTGCAGTACGGGCAGGACTTGCGCCGGCCGGAGCCGGGCCCGCCCTTCTTGTCGCGCCGCCGTGCCGGCTTTGCTCTGCGCTGCTTGGCCACGTCTAGGAGTCCTTCGGAAGCTTCGTGAACAGTCGAACGCGCGCCCGCGGGCGCGCGAGCCCTCATTGTGCCACGTTTGCCGCGCCGGCCCGCACTCGGCGGCATGCAACGCCGGCGCGTCGGGCAGCGCCCGCCCTCACGGCGCCGCCCGGACTCGGGCGTTGAGGCCTTCGTCAGTTGCAGACGGTGCAGCGCCCGCGGGCGCACGAGCACGCTGGCATCGCCGGCGAGGGGCCGCCGGGGCGCCAGCGGCGCAGCGGCTCGATGCCGCCGGGCTCCTGGCGATCCAGGAACCCGCCGGGCCAGCAATGCGTCCCGAGCATCGACGTCAGCCGGTCCTTGTCGGCGTCGGTCCACGTCGCGATCGTCTCGATGAGCGCGGTCACGAGCGTCTCGTGGTAGTGGCTATCCATGGTCTTCCTCGGCGCGCGCGTCTCGAAATCCTGGCGCGTGTCCGCGCAGGGATACCCCCGCGTCTGGCGCCGCAAGCGCTCGAAAATCGCGGTAATCGCGAGATGTGCACCGGCCGCCGCACAACGTGCGTCACCCGCCTTTGGACGCACCGCGGAGCGAAGGGGCGCGCCGCCATGCGGACGATCGCGGCCCAGCGGGCAACGAGTCCCCGGCCACCTCGCCGCGGGACTCGTCGGGACCGCTGCGACCGGTCGCGGGCTAGAAGGGGATGTCGTCGTCGGCCGGTGCCGAGGGGCTGGGCGCGCCGCCGCCGCCCGCGGGCGCCGGGGCGAAGTCGCCCGTGTCGACCGGGATGTCCGAGCGCGGGGTGAAGCCGCCGCCGTTGCCGCCGGCGTCGTCACGCGGGCTCGAAAGGAACTGCACCGTGTCGGCGATGATGTCGATCCCCTGGCGCTTCTGGCCTTCCTGGGTCTCCCACTCGCGCCACTCGAGGCGCCCGTCGATCGCGACAGGGCGGCCCTTGGCGAGGTAACGCGCGCAGTTCTCGCCCTGAGCGCCCCACACGGTGACGTCGAAGTAGTTGGGCTTGTCGACCCACTCGCCGGTCGAGTTGTCCTTGCGGCGCGTGTTCACGGCCACGCGCAGCTTGCAGATCGACGTGCCGCTCGGCAGCGAGCGCAGGTCGGGATCTGCGGTGAGGTTGCCGGTGATGATGACCCGGTTGATGTTTGAGGTTGCCATGCGGGGTTGCTCCCTTCGGGGGCGAACAATCGTCGCGGAATTCGTGTGGCGGCCGAGTCTAGACCTGGGTGCGGAGCGATCCGGCCGCGAGCCCGCTCTCTGCGCGCTTTTGTTGCAGAGGCGTCGCGAAGGGGGCGCGGAGCTGCGCCCGCACGCGGGAGAGAGAGGGGGCGCCGGGTCGGGGAAGCGGGCCGCTACGCCGCCGACGGCGACGGCGACGCCGAGGGCGAGGGCGCGGCCGCCTCGGCCGGCGGCGCCTCGACGCGCTCGGCGCGCGACTCCGGTGGCGCGGGCGTGCCCGGGGCCAGCTTGATGATCCGGAAGCGAACGACGCCGTCGGTGATCCGCAGGGTGCGCTGCAGGTTGGCCAGCAGTTCGGCGGGGCCGTGGAACTGCAGCAGGTGGTACTCGGCGTCGGCGCGGTGCTCGATCTCGTAGGCCAGCGACCGCGTGCCCCAGTCGTGCGTCCCGACGATCGACCCGGCGGACGAGATCGCCGACTCGACGTCGGACAGGACCTTCTTGCGCTGCTCTTCGGGTGCGCTCGTGTCGAGCAGCAGCATGAGGTCGTAAAGGGATTCGGGTGCAGCCATGATCGTTGCGCCGGTCCAAAGACGGCGGCGGCGGAAGATAGCAGGGGGCGAAGGGCGTGCGCCGGCCGCCTAGCACACACGATGGGACCCGACGGCGTGTGGCACAGGATCCGGTGGGGCAATGTCGCGCGACTCGCGGCGCTGGTCGCGCTCGGGGTCGTGGTCGCGATCTGGCCGCGCCTGCGCGGCGCTCCGCCGCAGCTGCCGCCGGCGACGGCGGTGCCGCTCGGTGGGGTGGGGACGACGGGCGAGCCGAAGCGGCGGCGCCCGGCGGGGCGCCGGCGCACGGGCGCCGCGGAGCGGCGAACGAAGGCGCATGGCGGGCGTAGCGAGAAGCGCGACGGCGCGCGACCGGCGCGGCAGCCGGGTGCTGGCGAAGCCGGCGGCCCCAGCGTGGGCGGTGGCGGTGAGGGTGGCGCGGTGGGCGGTGGCGGTGAGCGTGGCGCGGTGGGCGGTGGCGGTGAGCGTGGCGCGGTGGGCGGTGGCGGTGAGCGTGGCGCGGTGGGCGGTGGCGGTGAGCGTGGCGCGCCGAGTGCCGGCGGCACAGGCGCCGAGCCGACCCCGACCCCGCCGCCGCCCAAGCACCCGCCCAAGCCCAAGCCCCCCGACCCCGCCGCTGCCGAGTTCGGCCTGCCCTGAAACCGGCACGCTCCCCGCGTGAGCCGCTGGCAACGACCGAGCGCCTGGGCGCCGCCGAACCGGAGCCCAGCTAGGACCGCTCCGCCGCCGTCTGCGCCGCCTTCTTGCGCACGTCCGCCAACTGCTCGTCGATCCAGTCGCCCGGGTCGCGCGCGGTGACGATCTCCTTCAGGCCGCGCAGCCTCCGCGCCCGCTCGTCGGGCGCCATCGTCAGGGCGGCGTGGATCGAGTCGGCCAGGGCCTGGATGTCGAACGGGTTGACGGTCAGCGCGCAGTCGCCGAGCTCCTCGTGCGCGCCGGTGTTCTCCGAGAGGATCGAGACGCCGTCGCGCTCGTTGACCATCGGCCCCTCCTTGGCCACCAGGTTCATCCCGTCGAACATGGCGTTCACCAGGAGCACGTCGTAGTGCTTGTAGGCCGCGACCGCCTCCTCGAGGTCGTCGCGCAGCTTGAGCTGGATCGGCATCCAGTCCGGCGTGCCGTGGCGGTGGTTGACGACCGCCACCAGCGCCTCGATGCGCTCGAGGTACTCGGCGTACTCGGGCACGTCGGTCCGTGACGGCATGAGCTGGGCGATGAAGGTGACGCGCTCGCGGAACTCGGGGTGCTGCTCGAGGAACAGGTCGAAGGAGGAGAACCCGCGCAGGACGTTCTTGGACAGGTCGGCGCGGTCGACGCGCAGGATCAGGTGGTCGCGGCGGCGGTGCAGCAGCTCCTCCTCGTGGCGCGACACGCCCTCGGACGCGGCGACGCCGAACAGCGCCTTGGCGTCGATCGGCAGCGGGTAGTTGCGCACCCAGACCTCGCGGTCCTCGAAGTGCACGACCCCGGCCTCGAAGTCGACCTCGAGGTCCATGAGGTCGCGGCAGCACTGCAGGAAGTTGCGCCGGTACGAGGAGGTGTGGAAGCCGACGATGTCGTTGGCCAGCAAGCCGTGGTAGAGCTCCTCGCGGATGCGGCCGGGCAGCACGCGCCAGGCGTCGCTCTGCGTCCACGGGATGTGCACGAAGTGGTGCAGGAAGACGTCGGGGCGCGCGCGGCGCACGAGCGCCGGCAGCGTGTAGAGGTGGTAGTCGTGGACCATGACGACAGGCTCGTCCTCGCCCTCGATCTCCTCGATGACGGCCGTCGCCAGGTCCTCGTTGACGACGTTGTAGCCGTACTCGAACGCCTCCACCTCGTTGCGCCGCACGTCCGGGGCGTTGGACAGGTCCCAGAGGTAGTGCTGGATGAACCACAGCATCGGGTTGGCGAAGATGTTGTAGAAGCGGTCGTAGGCGTCGGGGTCGCTGACGACCAGGCGCACCTGGTACTCGCCGCCCGCCGGCGAGCGCACCGTGAGCGCGCGCCCGTCCGCCTCCGCGGACGTGCGCGCATCGGCGTCGGTCAGTGCCGACGCGATCCAGACGGCGTCGCGGTGCGACGCCAGCCCCGTGAGGGCGGTCACGAGGCCGCCGGTGCCGCGCTTCACGCTGCCGTCGTCCTGGAAGGTCACCGGTCCCCGATTGGAGACCAGGACGAGCGGTCCGCGTGAATCGGGCACGTCTCTATCCCCCCGCCAGCAGCTCCGTGAAGATCTTCAGGTAGTCACGAAGGTAGCGCGGCGTGAGGAAGTGCTTGCGCACGTGCTCCTTGCCGCGGCGCCCGAGCGCCTTGCCGAGCGCGGGGTCGCGGAGGATGTCGAGCGTGCGGTCCGCGCAGGCCTCGACGCTGTCCACCAGGTAGCCGCTGACGCCGTTCTCCACCTGCAGCGGGATCCCCCCGACGTTGCCGCCGATGAACGGCCGGCCCTTCCAGATGGCCTCGGTCACCGTCAGGCCGAAGCCCTCGCGCGTGGACTTCTGGATGAGGACGTCGGACTGCGACTGAAAGGCGTTGACCTCGATCGACCCGACGTTGTTGAAGTTGTTGAGGATGTGGATGTCCGGGTCGCCGTCGGCATGGGCGATGGTGGCGTTGAAGAAGTCCCAGCCCTCGGGGTCGTCCGAGGCCATCGAGCCCACGAGCGCGAGCTGCACCGACGGGATGTGCTCCTTGACGATCCGGTAAGCGTCGATCACGCCCAAGGGGTCCTTCCAGGGGTCGAATCGTGACACCTGAGTCATGAGCGGGCGATCGACGTCGATGCCGAACTGCTCGCAGACGTAGGCGGCGTCCTCGGGCGACAGCGCCATGTTCTTGGGCGCGAGCGGGTCGATCGCCGGCGGCACGATGTTGACCTTGCCGTCCATCCCCGCGGGCACGTAGTCGCGGACGTGGAAGACCGTCTCGGGGTAGTGGGCGATGTACGGCAGCAGCTTGCCGATCGTGTCCGCGTTGGGCGAGGACATGTCGATGTGGCAGCGCCACACCCAGCCGCGCGCCTTCTCGGGCACCAGCGTGAACAGCGCCGCGGGCTGCGGGTCGTGGATGAGCGCGACGTCCCAGCCGCCGACCAGCTCGCGCGCATTCATCTCGTTGTAGCGCCGCCAGGTGTCCCACTGCTCGCCGGTCAGGTCCTCGGGCGAGCCCTGCAGCGCGTTGTGCATCAGCTTGGTCGCGTTGAAGAACTCCTCGCGGCCGTAGATGACCTGCCACTCGACCTCCAGGCCGACGTCCTTCATCAGTGGCACGAGCGTGTAGAGGATCTCGCTGACGCCGCCGCCGAACGCCGTGGCCGACACGTGCACGACGCGCGAGCCCTGCAGCGGCTCGGCGAGCGTGCGGATCTCCTCGATGAGATCGCGACCGACGATGTGGGTGTAATCCGCGAGCGTCTTGGACCCGACGGCGACCGGCTGAAGCACGCGCGGGAGAGTAGCTGCGTCGGCCCGTGCGTGGCTGCGTCAGCCCGAGCGCGGCGAGCCGAGCGGGCGCTCGCCGAGCTTGACGCGCACCTGCTTGCGCGCGCCGCCGCGGCGGATGTCGAGGGTCACCGTGTCGCCGGGCGAGTACGCGAGCAGGACCTTGGCCAGGTCGCTCTCGCCGCGGATCGGCTTGCCCTGCACGGCGGTCACGACGTCGCCGCCGGCGCGGAAGTCCTGATCCTGGAAGCGCTCGTCGCCGTCGCCGGCCTTCAGGTGGGCGTGCTCGGCGGGGCCGTCCCGGGTGACGTCCTGGATCCACGCGCCGGTCCTCACGGCGAGGTCGAAGTGCTGCGCGAGCTGCGGGTAGACGGCGACGCTCGACACCCCGAGGTAGGCGTAGCGCGCGCGCCCGTCGCGGCGCAGCTGGTCCAGCGAGCGCCTGACGGTGTCGACCGGCACCGCGAAGCCGACGCCGCTGCCGTCGCCGCTCTCGGTCTCGATCTGCGCGTTGATGCCCAGCACGCGCCCGTGCCCGTCGAGCAGCGGGCCGCCGGAGTTGCCGTGGTTGATCGCGGCGTCGGTCTGGATCGCGCCGGTCGTGTCGAAGCCGGTGAGCGACTGGATCGAGCGGTCGAGCGCGGAGACGACGCCGACCGACAGCGACTGCTCCTTGCCGAACGGGCTGCCGATCGCGGCCACCGGCGCGCCGACGTGCAGGTCCTTCGTCGTGCCCAGCGGCAGCGGGCGCAGGGTCAGGCCCGCCGGGTCGACCTTCAGCAGCGCGACGTCGGCGAACGGGTCGAAGCCCTTGACCTCGGCGGCCACCTGGTTGCCGTCGGCGAAGCGCACGTAGACCCGCTCGGCCTTGCGGATGTCCGGGCCCTCGCCGCTCGTGACGACGTGGGCGTTGGTGGCGATCTGCCCGTCGCCGGAGATGACGAAGCCCGAGCCCAGCCCCGCCGCGTTGCGCCCGCCGGCCTCCTCCAGGCCCGTCGAGATCACCGTCACGACGCCCGGCGACTCGCGGTCGTAGATCGCGCCGGCGTCGAAGCCGGTCTCGCCCTCGCCGCTGGATCGCAGCACCTCGACCTTGGTGGTCGTCGTCTGCACCGTGCGCGTCTTCGTCGAGCCGCCGCCACAGCCGGCGACGAGCGCGGCGACCGCCGCGACGGCGAGCACGCGCCTCGTCACGCCGGCAGCTCCAGCGCGAAGGTCGTGCGCCCCGGGCTGCTCTCGGCGCTCAGCTCGCCGTCCATGCGCTCGGCCAGCTCGTGCGCGATCGCCAGCCCGAGCCCCGAGCCCTGGGCGTCGTCGGAGGTGTAGAACGGCTCGAACACGCGCTCGAGGTCGCCGCGCCTGATGCCGCTGCCGAAGTCGGTCACCGCCAGGCGAACGTTGCCGTCGCGGCGCGACGCGGAGACCACGACGTCGGTGCCGGCCGGCGTGTGGCTGAGGGCGTTGTCGAGCAGGATGCGCATGATCTGGGCGACGCGCTCAGGATCGCACAAGGCCTGTACCCGCTCGCCGGCAAGGCGTAGCTCCAGGTGCGACTCGTGCGCGGCCAGCGCGGGCGTGAACTCGGCCGCCACGCCCTTGGCCAGCTCGCCGAGGTCGATCGGCTCCGGGCGCAGCTCCAGCGAGCCCGCCTCCAGGCGCGAGAGGTCGAGCAGATCGGTCGCGAGCTTGCCCAGCCGGTCGACCTGGAGGCGCAGCTGGCGCAGGAACGCCGCGCGCGTCTCCTCGTCGAGCTCCTCGTCCTCGAGCAGCTCGAGGAAGCCGCTGAGCGAGAAGATCGGGGTGCGCAGCTCGTGCGAGGCGGTGGCGATGAAGCGCCGCCGCGCGGTCTCGAGCTCGGCGAGCTGGCGCTGCATCGAGTCCAGCGTGCGTGCGAGCTGGCCGAGCTCGTCGCGCGCGCCAGACTCGAAGCGCGCGCCGAAGTCGCCCCGCGCCACCCGCCGCGCCGCGCCCTCCATGCGCACGACGCGGCGGCTGAACGCGCTGGCGACGAGGTAGCCGGCGAGGAGGGCGCCGAGCAGCGCGACGAGGCCCGCGACCAGCGCGCGCTGGCGGATCAGCGAGACCGTAGCGTCGACGTCCTCCAGCGGCGCCGAGTAGACGACCACGTCGTAGACGCCAGGGCGTCTGCTCCCCGGCGGCGTCACGCGCAGCGGCAGCGCCGCCTCGGCGATACGCCCGACGTTGCCCGCCTCGGTTCCACGCGCGACCTTGCCGCTGCGTGCCGCGTCGAGCGCGACGTCGAACTGCAGGTCGGGGATCTCGGTCTGCTGCGTGGAGTCGGAGCGCAGATCCGTCTGCGGGCCCTCGGTGCCGTGGCTGACGGCGAAGAGGGTCACGCGCGCGCCCGACGCGTCGGCGGCCGCGCGCACGCGCGCGTCGAGCCGGCCGGCCGGCATCGAGCGGTCGATGGCCTGCCAGATCGGGCCGCTGTAGCGGCGCGCCAGCGCGGTCAGCGTGTCGAGCTTCTGATCGCGCACGCCCTCGTCGAGGCCCGACGTCACGCCGAGGTAGATCGCCGCGATCACCACCAGCGTGATGGCGAAGAAGAGCAGCGCGAGGCGGTTGGCGATGGAGCGCGTCGCTTAGCCCTCCGTGTCGCGGAACCGGTAGCCGACGCCGCGCACGGTGAACAGGTACTCCGGGTCCTTCGCGTCGCTTTCGAGCTTCTCGCGCAGGTGGCGGATGTGGACGTCGATCGTGCGCGGGTCGCGGTAGGCGCTGTCGCCCCAGATCCGCGTGAGCAGCATGTCGCGCGTCCACACGCGGCCGGGGCTGGTGGCGAGCGCGAGCAGGATCTCGAACTCGACGTAGGTGGTCTGGACGGGCTCGCCGCGGACGTCGACGGCGCGCTTGGCCGGATCGATGCGCAGCTCGTGGACCTCGAGCGGGCTCTCGTCGCCGGCCGGCTCGCGACGTGCCATCCCGGCGCGGCGCAGCGCGGCCTTCACGCGCGAGCGGAACTCGCGCAGCGAGAACGGCTTGGTGATGTAGTCGTCGGCGCCGAGCTCGAGGCCGAGGACCTTGTCGATCTCCTCGGCCTTGGCCGTGAGCATGATGATCGGCACCGACGAGCGCGCGCGCATGCGCCGACACACCTCCAGGCCGTCGAGGCGCGGGAGCATGACGTCGAGCACGACGAGGTCGAAGCTCGTCTCGCCGAAGCGCGCGAGGGCCTCGCGCCCGTCGGTGGCCTGCACGACCTCGTAGCCGTCCCTGCGCAGCGGAAACGAGAGCATGGTCTGGATCGACTGCTCGTCGTCGACCAGGAGGATGCGGGGCGTGTGCTCGAGCATGTCGACTCTGCACAGGGTACGCCCAGCTACCCTCCAAAATTCGCATGCTCGACCCGCGGATCTACCGCGCAGCCCTCGTCCCGATCCTGTTCGCGCTCATCGTCGCCGCGTTCTCGCTCAGCGACCGGCCGCGGCCGATCGGCACGACGCTCGAGCCCGACGCCTTCAACGAGAACGCCGTCGCGCGCGCCAACCAGGATCTGAACGCCTGGGCGGACGCGTTCCCAGAGCGGCGCGCCGGCGACAGCGGCGACGCCGCGCTCGCCCGCCGCCTGGCGCAGGCGTTTCGCGCGATCGGCTCCTACCAGGTCAGCGCCCCGAGCTTCAGCGCCGAGACCGCCGACGGCAAGCGCACGCTGACCACGGTCATCGCCCGGCAGGTCGGCCAGCCCGGACCGGGCCTCGTCGTCGTCGCGCATCGCGACGCGATCGGGCGCGGGGCCAAGGCCGAGCTGTCGGGCACCGCCGCGATGGTCGAGCTGGCGCGCCTGGTCAGCGGCGGGCGCCTGCGCCGCACGGTGACCTTCGTCTCGACGAGCGGCGGCAGCGCCGGCCTGGGCGGCGCGCGCGACCTGGTCGACCGCCTGGGCGGGCGCTCCGACGCCGTGCTCGTGCTCGGCGACGTCGCGGGCGCGACGGTCCGCCGCCCGTTCGTGACCGGCTGGTCGACCGGCGACGGCATCGGCTCGCTGCAGCTGCGGCGCACCGTCGAGGCGGCCGTGCGCAAGGAGGCCAACACGAACCCGGGCGGGTCGCGGGCGACCTCGCAGTGGGCACGGCTGGCCTTCCCGGTCACCGTCGGCGAGCAGGGCCCGCTCGTGGCGGCCGACCGCGCCGCCGCGCTGCTGTCGGTGAGCGGCGAGCGCTCGCCGCGCGCGGGCGACCCCCTCGTCCCCGGGCGGATGCAGGCGTTCGGGCGGGCCGCCCTGCGCGCCCTCACCGCGGTCGACAACGGCCCCGACCTCGCGGGCGCGGGATCGAGCCACGCGCTGGTGACCGTGCGCAAGGTCCTGCCACTGTGGGCCGTGCGGCTGCTCGTCGCCGCCTTCCTGCTGGCGCCCGTGCTCGTGACCGTCGACGGCTTCGCGCGCGTGCGCCGCCGCCACGAGGCCGTGGCGCCGTGGCTGTGGTGGCTGGTCGCGACGGCGCTGCCGCTCGTCGTCGCGCTGGCCTTCGGCTGGTTCCTCGGGGTGGCCGGGCTGCTGCCCGCGACGCCGCCCGAGCCCGTGGCCGCCGGGGCGATCCCGGTCGGCGGGACGGGAACCGCCGCGCTCGTCGCGATGGGCCTCGCCGCGGTGCTGACCTGGATGGTCCTGCGGCCGGTCCTCCTGCGCGCGGCCGCGGTCCGCGGCCGCCTCGACGGCGACGGCGCCGGCGCGGCGCTGCTGGTCATGTGGTGCGCGCTGGCCGGCGTGCTGTGGCTGACCAACCCGTACGCGGCGGCGCTGCTCGTCCCGGGCGCCCATCTGCTGCTGGCCGTGGTGGCGCGCGAGGTGCGCCTGCGCCGCGGGCTGGCGCTCGCGCTCGTCGCGCTGGCCGCGGTGCCCTTCGTGCTCGTCGACCTGTCGATCGCCGGCCAGCTCGGCCTGTCGCCCGGCCACTTCGCGTGGTTCTGCGTGCTGCTCGTCGCCGGCGGCATCGTCGGCCCGCTGGGCTGGGCGATCTGGAGCCTCGTCCTCGTCTGCCTGCTGGCCGCCGCGATCCTCGCCCTGCGCGGGCGCCGCGCCGTGACCCCCGTCGAGCCGCACGACGTCACCGTCCGCGGCCCGCTCACCTACGCCGGCCCGGGCTCGCTGGGCGGCACGGAGTCCGCGCTGCGGCGATGAGGCGCGCGCTGGGCACGGTGCTCGTCGCCCTCGGCCTGCTCGCGCTGGCCGACGTGGGCCTGACGCTCGCATGGCAGGAGCCGGTCAGCGCGCTGCGCGCCGATCGCTCGCAGCACCGGCTCGCCGGCCAGCTACGCGCGCTCGAGCTGACCACGCCGCGGCGCCTGGCCGACGGCGCCCACGTCGCCGCCGCCGCGCGTGCGCTGGCGCGCTCGCGCCGCGACGGCCAGGCGCTGGCCGAGCTGCGGATCCCGCGCATCGGCCTGCGCACGATCGTGGTGCGCGGCACGACCCCGGCCGACCTGCGCGCCGGCCCCGGCCTGCTCGACGGCACGGCGCTGCCCGGTCAGCGCGGCACGACGGCGATCGCCGGGCATCGGACGACCTACGGCGCGCCCTTCCGCCACATCGATGCCCTGCGCCGCGGCGACGTCGTGACGCTCCGCTTGCCGTACGGGACCTTCCGCTACGCCGTCGAGGGCCGGCGCATCGTCTATCCGAAAGATGTGTCCGTTCTGCGCCGGGTCGGTCATGATCGCCTGGTGCTCAGTGCCTGTCATCCGCTGTTTTCCGCCGCTCGTCGCATTGTCGTGCTGGCGCGGCTCGTCGGCGTCGGACAGTCGGCTAGCGACCTCAACCGCCATGTGTGACCCGGCCGATAGGGAAAGCGATCCGTCGTTGGAAAGGCAGATGAAGATCGACTCCCTCAAGGCACGCATCGAGCGCGCGGACTACGACGTCGACCCCGAGGCGGTCGCCGAGGCGCTCATCCGCCGCGTGGGCGCGCAGCGCCTCGCGGCGCCGCCCGCGGTCAGCCGACGCGGTGCTCGAAGCCGCGCACCGCGCGCTCCGCGCCGCCCGCGCTGAACGTCACGCCGGTCGCGCCGTCGACGACGGTCCCCACGCGCGTGGTCCCGGGCATCTCGACGCCCGCGGGCAGGCACGCGCACAGCTCGAAGTCCTCGCCGCCGGTCGCGGCCGGCTCCCACCGCTCGAGGCCGAGCTGCTCGGCCACCTCGGCCACGCCGGGCGCGAGCGGCAGCGCATCGAGGTCGATCGCGATCGCCACGCCGCTGCGCGCGGCGATGTGGCGCGCGTCGGTGGCGATGCCGTCGGACAGGTCGATCATGGCGGTCGCGCCCGCGCGGGCGAGCGCGCGCCCTTCGTCCAGCCGCGGCTCGGGGCGCAGGTAGGCGCGCACGAGCTCCGGCCCGCCGGCGGCGCGGCCGTCGAGCACGGCCAGCCCCGCCGCGGCGGCGCCCAGCGCGCCGGTGACGACGACGCCGTCGCCGGGCCGCGCGCCGTCGCGCCCGACGAGGTCCTCGCGCGCATCGGCCCAGCCGGTGACGGTGACCGCCAGCGTCAGCACCGGCGCGCGGACGAGGTCGCCGCCGGCGATCGTCGTGCCGGTGCGCTGGGCGAGCTCCTCCATCGCGCGCACGCAGTCGAGCACCGCGTCGGCGCCGAGGCCCTCCGGCACGCCGATCGCCACGTAGGCCTCGCCGGCGTCGGCGCCCATCGCTGCGAGGTCCGACAGCGCCGCGGCCAGCGCGCGGTGCCCGGCGTCGGCGGTCGTCACGCCCGGGTGGTCGAGGCGGAAGTGCACGCCATCGACCATCGCGTCGATCGACGTGACGGCGAACGGCCGCGCGCGGACGACCGCCGCGTCGTCGCCCACCCAGCGCACGATGCGCTCAGAGCGCGGGCGCAGGAGCCGCTCGAACGCGGCGATGAGCGAGAGCTCGCTCACCGATGCCGGTAGACGATCCGCGCGCGATCGAGGTCGTACGGCGACAGCTCGACGCGAACGCGATCGCCGGGCAGGATGCGGATGCGGAAGCGGCGCATCTTGCCCGCGACGTGACCGAGGACGACGTGGTCGTTGTCCAGCTTGACGCGGAACATGGCGTTGGGCAGGGCCTCGATGACCTCACCCTCGAACTCGACCTTCTCCTCCTTGGCCATGCCAAGCGGGACCGTAGCAGTCGATGGGTCAGCCGGGGTTGGGGGCCGGGGCCCCTGTGCCGCCGTCCTGGGCCCCGCCCGGCGTGGCCTGTCCGGGCGTGGTCGTGGCCGCCGGCGGCTGCGTGTTCGGCGTGCCCTGCGGAGGCGACTCGTAGGCGTCGGGCGGGTACTTCGCGCCGCCGCCGTCCTTGTTGTTGGTCCCCTGGCCGTTGTCGCCCGGGGTGGCCCCCTGCTTGTTGTCCGGAGCCGCGCCGCTCTTGTCAGTCTTGGGGACGGCCTTGTGGGCGAACTTGCCGAAGAACGGCTGCGGGCTGAACGGGACCTTGGGCTTGGGGAACTCGCCGCAGAACTTGCCCTTGGCCGACTTCATGTACGCGCCCCAGATCGGCGCGGCGATGGCGCCGCCCTGGGCGTTGGGGCCCAGCGGATACGGGTCCTTCGGATGGCCGACCCAGACCGAGGTCACCAGGCGCGGGGTGAAGCCGACGAACCACGCGTCGGTGAAGTTGTCGACCGTGCCGGTCTTGCCCGCCGCCGGGCAGCCGATCTGCGCCTTGGTCCCGGTGCCGCCCTGCACGTTCTTCTCGAGGATCTGGGTGGCCTCGTAGGTGACGCCGTCGTCGAAGACCTTGTGGCGCGTCGGCTTGCCGAGGATGTCCACGTGATGGTTGGGGAAGGTGACCTTGCGCACCACGATCGGCTTCACGCGGTAGCCGCCGTTGGCGATCGTCGCGTACGCGCGCGCCATCTCGAGCGGCGAGACGCCGTTGGTCAGGCCGCCGAGGCCCTCGGCCGGGTAGCCGTGCAGCGGGCTCGTGATGCCCATGTCGCGCGCGGTGTCGGCGACCGTCTCGGGGCCGAGGTCGGCGTCGAGCTGGGCGTAGACGGTGTTGTCGGACTTCAGCGTCGCGGTGACGAGGTTCATCGAGCCGCCGTAGGTGCGGCCGAACGTATGGACCTCGTAGTCGGGCGCGGTGGCCAGCCAGCCGCGCTGGAGCGGGCGCGAGACGTAGGACGTGCGGTTGGGGTCCACGCCGCGGCGCAGCGCGTCCATCAGCACCATGACCTTGAAGGTCGAGCCCGCCTGGCGGTGGCCCTGGGCGGCGAGGTTGTACTTCGAGTCGCCGTAGCGCGAGGACGACGCCATCGCCCTGACGTAGCCGGTTGCGGGGTCGATGGTGACGATCGCGCCGGCGCGGTCGGGGGCGCCGAGATTGCCGTCCATCGCCTTGCGGGCGAGCTTCTGCAGGTGCAGGTCGATCGTGGTGTCGACGCGCAGGCCGCCGCGGCGCACGGTGTCCAGGCCGTAGCGGTCGATCAGGTACTGCTTGACGTAGTCGAAGACGTAGCCCTCGCGCTTGGCCGTGTAGTAGCGGTTGTGCTTGACGCCGAGCGACATCGCCATGGTCTTGTCGGCCAGCGCCTGGGTGATGTAGCCCTGCTCGGCCATGCGCTGCAGCACGTCGTTGCGCCGCACGGTGGCCGCGCCCTTGTCGAGGAACGGGTTGTAGTTCGAGGGCGCCTGCGGCAGCCCGGCGAGCAGCGCCGCTTCGCGCAGGGTCAGGCGCGCGGCCGGCTTGTCGAAGAAGATCCGCGCGGCGGCCTGGATGCCGACCGCGGTCTGCCCGCCGACGGTGCCGTAGGGCACCGAGTTGACGTACTTGTTGACGATCCACAGCTTGCCGCCGTGGCCGGGGTGGCGGTCCTCGAGCTCCTGGGCGAGCTTGGCCTCGCGGATCTTGCGCTTGTAGCCGGCGACGCCCGAGCGCGCGCGCTCGCCCGTGTAGAGGTTGCGCACGAGCTGCATGGTCAGCGTCGAGCCGCCCTGGATGTCCTTCTTGGACTCGACGTTCTTGATCGCGGCGCGGACGATGCCCTCGAAGTCGACGCCCTTGTGCTCGTAGAAGCGGCGGTCCTCGATGGCGACGGTCGCCTCGCGCACGACGTCGGGGATCTCGGCGGACGTGATCGGGGTCCGCAGCGTGGTGGCGTTGATGAAGCCCAGGCGCGTGCCGTCGGCCGCGTAGACGCGCGAGGTGGCGCCGAGCTCGATCGGCTTCCTGGTGTCCAGCGACGGCGCGCCGTTGGCGATGTTGATCACCCAGGCCACCGCGGCGATCCCGGCGATCGCCACGCAGGTGGCGAGCAACCCGAGCGTCAGGAAGATGATGCGGTGCGGGCCGCCCTCGTTGCGGCGCTTGCGGCGCTGGCGCTCTCGTCGCGACATTCGAAGTCCCAGAGGGTAGTTCAGGGTTCGTCGCGGGGGCCCCGACACCCTGCCTCGCGCAGCGCGCGCAACGTCTGTGCCCGCAGCTCGCCCTCGCGCTCGATGCGCTCGGACGGCGCGACCGGCGGGCCGCCGACCTGGATGCGGATGCCCGTGTCGGTGACCTCGGCGATGCGCACCGTGCGCGCCTCTTCGATCGCCTCGATCGCGGCCAGCGCGGCCGACTCGTCGGCGTCGGGCGCCAGCCACGCCGAGACCTCGAGCGCCACGGTGTCGGAGCGGATCGAGTCGTTGCGCAGCAGGCCGGCGGCCAGGCGCTCGTTGGGGATGATCAGCCGCGCGTCGGAGCCCGTGCGCAGCCACGTGTAGGTCAGCGACACGTCCTCGACGGTTCCCGTCTCGCCCTCGAAGGTCACGAGGTCGCCGATGCGCAGCGGCTGGGTGACCGCGAGCACCATGCCGGCGATCGCGTTGGCCAGCACCTGGCGCGCCGCGAAGCCGACGACCGCGGCGGCGATCGCACTGGACGCGAGGACGGTTGCGGCGAGGCGGTCCAGGCTCGTGAACTGGGCCACGGCGAGCGCGAGGCCGACGATGATGATCGCCGCCTCGATCACCCGGCGCAGGAAGCGCAGCCGCGTGTCGATGACGGGCACGCTCCCGGGGCCGCCGAGCGCTTCGGCGAGCATGCGCGCGCGCCCGCGCAGCGCGCGGTGCACGACGGCCACGAGCGCGAACGCGACGACGAGCGTCAGCGCGGCGGTGACGTAGCGGTCGGTCGACGAGTCGGCTGCGACGATGAGGGCCGACATGGCGCGGGAAGGTATCCCCTCAGCGGTGCTCCTCGATGCCCTGGGCACGATCGTCGAGCTCGAGCGCCCGTGGCCGCACCTCGTCGACGAGCTCTCGGCGCGCGGCGTCGTCGTCGGCGAGCAGGACGCGCGCGCGGCGATGCTCGCCGAGATGGCCTACTACCGCGCCCACCACGACGAGGCGAGCGATTGGCCGTCGCTGCGCGACCTGCGCCGGCGCTGCGCCGCCGTGATCCAGGAGCACCTGCGCACCGCGCTGCCCCTGGCCGACGTCGAGGAGGCGCTGCTGTTGGCCGTGCGCTTCCGCCCCTACCCGGAGGTGCCCGGAGCGCTCGCGCGCCTGCGCGCGGGCGGCGCGCGCCTGGCCGTGGTGAGCAACTGGGACGTCTCGCTGCACGACGTCCTCGAGCGCACCGGGCTGCGCCCGCTCGTCGACGCCGTCGTCGTCTCGGCCGAGCTGGGGGTCGCCAAGCCCGACCCCGCGATCTTCGCCGCCGCGCTTGAGCGCCTGGGCGCGGCGGCCGGCGACGCCCTGCACGTCGGCGACAGCGTCGAGCACGACGTCGCGGGCGCGCGGGCGGCCGGGATCGACGCCGTGCTCGTCGCGCGCGACGGCGCCGAGGTCCCGGACGGCGTGCGCGCCGTGGCCTCGCTGGACGACCTGCTTGACGGGTAACTGACGTCTGGCTCGTACTCTCTGATCACACGCCGATGTCCACCGCCGACTCCTCCGTCCCGCCCCCGACGTTCGCGGTCGCGCCCGAGCTGCCCGCCGGCGTCGAGCGCCGCCCGCCGCCCGAGCGCCCGCGCTGGAAGCCGTGGACGGCGTGGGTGGCGCTGATCGCCGCGTTCGGCGGCGCCCTGATGGGCGCGCTGCTCGTCGGCGTCGTCGGGGCGATCGCGGGCGCCGACATCGAGGATCCGACGCCCGCGGTGAACATCGCCGCGACGATCGTGCAGGACATCTGCTTCGTCGGCGCCGCCGTGCTCTTCGCCGGGATGGCCGGGCGCCCACGGCCCGAGCAGTTCGGCCTGAGGCCCACGCGGGTCTGGCGCGCGCTGGGCTGGATGGCGGTCGCCTTCATGGCCTTCTACGTCTTCACCGTCGTCTGGGTCGCGATCGTCCACGCCAACGCCGACGACTCCAAGCTCCCCGACGAGCTCGGGGTCGACCGCAGCACGATCGCGCTGCTCGCCGCGGCCTTCCTCGTGTCGGTCGTGGCCCCGATGGCCGAGGAGTTCTTCTTCCGGGGCTTCTTCTTCGGCGCGCTGCGCAACTGGAAGGGCATGTGGCCCGCGGCGATCATCACGGGCCTGGTCTTCGGAGCGATCCACATCGGCTCGGCCGAGGTGGCGCTGCTGCTCCCGCTTGCCTTCTTCGGCTTCGTGCTGTGCCTCCTGCGCGAGCGCACCGGATCGCTGTGGCCGTGCATCGTCCTGCACTGCGCGAACAACTCGCTGGCCTTCGGCGTCTCCCAGGACTGGGGCTGGCAGATCCCCGTGCTCTTCGTCTGCGCGCTGTCGATCATCGCGCTGGCCGCGCTGGCCGTGCGCACGCGCTGGGCGCCGGCCGTCGCGCCGGCGGGCTGAGCTTTCTCCGCCGCCGACGGCGGCGCGGCGCGGCGCGGCCAAGGGCGACGAAGGAAGCGGGCACTACCGCTCGCGGCGGGCCCGGGAGCACCGAGCGTCGACTTTGTCGGCATATGCCCGACAAACTCGACACTCGCGCGCGCCGGCTGTCCGTGGCCGCCGCCGGCACGGGCGGACGCCCTTCCCTCGGTGCCTTGGCCGCGCGTCGCCGCTAACCAGGTCGGAGCGCGCGCCAAGACGAAGCCGTTTGACTGCCTAGGTACATTTCCGCGCCATGCGCAAACGGTGCGGTCTGCTCCTGCTCTTCCTTCTCATGGCCGCGCCGAGCGCCGCCTCGGCGGCAACGGGGCCGCTGCTGTCGCTGACGCCCGAGCGGGTGAGCGGCAACGCGTCCAACCGCGTCGCGCTGGCGGGACAGCCGTGGCGGGTGCGCCTCGTCATGCAGCCGTGGGTCGCGGGCCAGACGGCGACGGTGCGCTTCTACCGCCACGGCCACAAGCTGCGCGCGGTCAACGTCAACCTGCTGATGTCGTCGACCGGCAAGTCGGGCTACGCGCTCGTCGCCTTCCAGACCTCGACGCCCGGCAGCGTCCAGGTCAAGGCCACCCACCTCGCCACGCCGGCGGCGCCACAGCTCGTGGCCAAGCCCGTGCGGGTCAACGTCGCGGCGCTGCACGTCGGGCCCGGCGCCCGCGGGCCCGCCGTGCGACTGCTGCAGCAGCGCCTGTCCGCCCTCGGCTACGTCGTCGGCAAGCGCGGCCTGTTCGACGATCGCACCGCGCGCGCGGTCCTGACCTTCCGCAAGGTCACCGGCATGGCGCGCACCACGAACGCCGGCGCCGACGTCTTCAAGGCGCTGGCGAAGGGCAAGGGCGCCTTCCACGTGCGCCATCGCCGAGCACGGCAAGCACGTCGAGGCCAACCTCTCCGAGCAGGTCATCGCGCTGATCCGCGGCTCGAAGGTGGAGCGCATCTACCCGGCGAGCTCGGGCAAGCCGTCGACGCCGACCGTGCAGGGCACCTTCCGCGTCTACTCCAAGTCGCCGGGCTTCAACGCCAAGGGGATGTACTTCTCCAACTACTTCATCCGCGGCTTCGCCGTACACGGCTACGCGTCGGTGCCGGTCTTCGCCGCCAGCCACGGCTGCCTGCGCGTGCCGATCCCCGATGCGATCTCGATCTACCGGTGGATCAGCATCGGCGACATTGTCGACGTCTACTCGTAGGGCCGCAGGCCCTCGTCGATCAGCCGCTCCAGCAGTGCCGGCATGCCGCCGCGCGCGTAGGCCGCGCGCTGGCGGTCGGCGCCGTTGCCCTCGGCGAGGATCCGCTCGACGCCCTCCAGCTCGTCGGCCGAGCCGAGCTCGTCGGCGTACGGGCGCGCGCGGGCCAGCGCGGCGCGCGCCGCCTCGGGTACCGGGCGCAGGCTGCCCTCCACGGGTACGCGCGCGCGCAGGCCGTCGCGCGAGGCGCAGAACGAGGCCTCCATCAGCGTCTCGCGCGACATCCATTCGCCGGGCGAGCGATCGACCTCGGCGAGGGCGAGCCCGTGCACGAGCGCGGCGAGGCCGGCGACCGACCGCAGGTCGGACTGGCTGTCCATCGCGCGCACCTCGACGGTTCCCAGCCGCGGGTGCGGGCGGATGTCCCACCACAGGAAGGTGTAGTCGGGCAGCTCGCCGGCGGCGACGACGCCCTCGATCGTCGCCGCGTAGTCGTCGTAGGAGCTGAAGGCGCGCGGGATCTCCGAGCGCGGGAAGCCGCGGAAGAGCACGGCGCGCGCCGTGGCCAGGCCCGAGTCGCGCCCGAACCAGAACGGCGAGTTGGCGGCCAGCGCCTGCAGCAGCGGCAGCTGCTCGCGCAGCCCGTTGCAGACGCGGATCGCGGTCTCGGCGTCGGGCATGCCGACGTGGATGTGCAGCGCCGCGGTCGGCGTGCGGCTCAGCAGGCCGCGGACCTGCTCGTCGATCTCCTCGTAGCGCGGCGCGTCGAAGTGGACGGCATCGCCGAAGGCGCCCCCGGGGTGGACTCCGGCGCCGATCGTCGTCGCGCCGGCGGCGTGCAGGAGCACGCGCATCTGCGACAGCGCCCGCGCGCTCTCGCCGGCATCGCGCAGCACGGCGGTCGCGAGCTCGATCATCGCCGCGTAGGTGTCGGGCTTGGCCTCGCCGGCGCGATGCTCGTCGGGGATGCGCTCGAGCACCTCGGCTGCCCAGGGCGCCAGCCCGTGCTCGCCGTCGTCGACGAGGATCAGCTCCTCCTCGACGCCGATGGCGAAGTCGGCCTCCGTGCCGAAACGGGGGGCGCCGAGCCCGGCGCTCAAGCCCGTCCTCGGGCGTAGCGCGCCAGGAACGACAGCCCGAAGCCGTAGACCAGCAGGGCCAGCGCCGCCGGCGCGCCGCGGCGCACCCACGAGCTGCCCGAGCCGTCGGCCACGAAGGCGAAGGGGCTGACGAGCACGTCGTTGGCGTCGTCGATCGTCTCGCGCAAGCTGCCGTGCGCGCGCTCGCGAGCGCGCTCCTCCGCGGTCGACGGTTGCGACGATCCCGTCGCCTCCAGCCCGGCCACCGCGGCGGCGCTCTGCTTGGCCGCGTCGCGCGTCTCGTCGATCGCGAAGAGCGCGAAACTGGTCAGCACGAGCGCGCACGCGACGATCGACGCGGTCCGCAGGAGCCCCTCGAGCACGCCCGATAGCCTACGGGTCGAATGGACCCGCGACAGCGCCTCATCGACGAGTTGCGTACCCACGCGCTCGTGGTCGGCGAGGTCGTCCTCACCAGCGGCCAGGTCGCGCAGTACTACGTCGACGCCAAGCGCGCGATCCTGCGGCCGGCCGGCTTCGCCGCGCTGGCCGAGCTCGTGGCCGAGCGGGCGCGCGCCTGGGGCGCCACCGCGGTCGGCGGCCTGACGATGGGCGCCGACGCCCCCGCGTGCGCCGCGCTGGCGGGCGGCGCCGACGTCAAGGCCTTCTTCGTGCGCAAGGAGACCAAGCAGCACGGCCTGCAGCGGCGCATCGAGGGCCCACTGCTGGAGCCCGGCGATCGCTGCCTGATCGTCGAGGACGTCGTCACCACCGGCGGCTCGACGCTGCAGGCGATCGAGGCCGTGCGCGAGGCGGGCCACCCGATCGCCGGCGTCATCACCGTCCTGGACCGCCTGGCCGGCGGCGCGCAGCGCATCCGCGAGGCGGCCGGCGGCGCGCCGTACGAGCCGCTCGTGACGATCGACGACATCTACCCGGACCGCCCGGACCGGGGCTGACGTCCGCGCGCCGCGGCCCGACCGTCACAATGGCGAGCGCGCCCTCGTAGCTCAATGGACAGAGCACGCGCCTCCTAAGCGCGGGATGCAGGTTCGACTCCTGCCGGGGGCATGGACGGCCTTTAAGCAGTCGTTATACGACAATGCCTACAGTCCCCGCCTGGCCTTCGTGAGGGAGGAAGGACAAGGCCACGAGGAAGCGAATCGAAGACCCGGCCGACACCGGGTGCGCGCGGTTGTCTGGAGGAGGCGACCCAGCGCGCCAGCGCGTGTGTGTGCTGGATTAAGGAGCGAGGACCGGTGGGACGCATCGGCCTCTACAGGAGTATTGTCGCGGCGCGCGGGGAATCAGCTCTGACGCCGCGTTTGGGAGAGGGACCCATCAGCGAGGTACGAGATGACACGAGGCCGTAGGCCGTGAGCACGGGCGCTGCCGAGCTGCTTCAGGACACCGGTGGCCTGGTCACCGATGAGGCGGCCGAGACACCGCAGGAGATCGCCGCCCGCTCACCGATCCAGCTCTTCTGGCGGCGGCTGAAGCAGGACAAGGTCGCGCTCGTCGCGCTCACGTTCATCGTGCTGCTGATCCTCGTCGCGGTCTTGGCCCCGCTGATCGTCAAGATCTTCGGGGCCCATCCGCCGAACCAGCAGAACTCCGACGCGCTCGACGAGTTCGGCTCGGCCGCGGCGCCCGGCCACGGCTACATCATGGGGACCGACGGCCTCGGGCGCGACGTCTTCAGCCGCACGCTCTACGGCGCGCGCGTCTCGCTGGAGGTCGCGTTCCTGGCGACGGGCCTGATCGTGCTTATCGGCGTGACGCTCGGCATGACCGCCGGCTACTACCGCGGCGTGGTCGACACCGCGCTGTCGCGCTCGATGGACGTCGTGCTCGCCTTCCCGGTGCTGCTGCTGGCGATGGGCCTCGGCGCCGCGTGCTCGCTGAAGGGCTGCCTGACTGCCCGCTCGGTCGGCCGCGACTTCCTCATCTTCGGCGCGTTCCTCCTGGTCATACCGGTGATCGGTGCCGCGATCTCGCAGCTGCGAGGGCGCCCGGGCTTCAGGGCCATCAGCGGCTCGGACTGGTTCCTGCGGCTCGCGCCGGGCATCGCCGTCGTCCTCGCAGGCGTGATCTTCAGCTTCGTGGTCTCGCACAGCAAGACCCTGATCGAGCCCGGCCTGCCGGTCGTGATCTTCGTGATCACCCTGGCCGGCTGGCCCTACATGGCGCGCATCATCCGCGGCCAGGTCCTCTCGATCCGCGAGAAGGAGTTCGTCGAGGCGGCCCGGTCGCTGGGCGCCTCGGACACGCGCATCATCTTCCGCCACATCCTGCCGAACCTCGTGGCGCCGATCATCGTCTACACGACCCTGCTGATCCCGACGAACATCCTGTTCGAGGCCGCGCTCTCGTTCCTGGGCGTCGGGGTCCAGCCGCCCACGGCGAGCTGGGGCGCGATGATCGCCGACGCCATCGAGATCTTCGACACCGCCTGGTGGTACATGACGTTCCCGGGAGTTGCGCTCCTGCTGACGGTCCTCGCCTTCAATCTCATCGGCGATGGGCTGCAGGACGCGCTCAACCCCCGGACGGGGCGCTGAGGGGCGCCCGAAGGGAGAGAGCAGTGCACAGCGTTCCGCAACAAGGAGGAGTACCTATGAGGAGGTCCGTTCGCTGGACCCTCTTCGCGAGCGTCATCACGGCGCTCGCTCTGTTCGTCGCCGCATGCGGCGGCAACGACAACAACGGTGCAAGCACCAGTGGTGGCGCCTCGACGGCAGGTTCGAGCGGCACCCAGATCAAGGAGGGCAAGAAGGGCGGCACCCTGACCTACCTCGCCGCCAGCGACGTCGACTACCTGGACTCGGGCCAGACGTACTACACGTTCGGCTACATGGTCCTGTATGCGACCAATCGCACCCTGTACTCGTTCAAGCCCGACGATTCCGTCAAGCCGGTGCCGGACCTCGCCGAGGGCGAGCCGGAGATCTCGTCGGACAACAAGACGATCACCGTCCACATCAAGAAGGGCGTCAAGTACGCCCCGCCGGTGAACCGCGAGGTCAAGACCGCGGACATCAAGTACGCGTTCGAGCGCGCCTTCTCCAAGGAGGTTCCCAGCGGCTACGCGGGCACCTACTTCAGCTCGATCGCGGGCACGCCCGAGAAGGCGAACACCGGTGACATCAAGCCGATCTCGGGCATCGAGACGCCCGACGACACGACGATCGTCTTCCATCTGAAGACGCCGAGCGCGCCGCTCGTGTCGCAGGCGCTCGTGATGCCGATCACCGTTCCGGTGCCGGAGGAGTACGCGAGCAAGTTCGACAAGAGCACGCCGTCGAAGTTCGACCAGTACCAGTCGTTCACCGGTCCGTACATGGTCAAGAACGACCCGTCGACCGGCAAGGTCACCGGGCGGCGTGCCGGGCAAGTCGATCGCCATCGTGCGCAACCCCAACTGGGACGCCAAGACCGACTACCGGCCGGCCTACCTCGACGCGATCAACATCGAGGAGGGCAACGACGACCTGGCGACGGCCTCGCGCCGCGCGCTGAACGGGTCCGACTCGCTCTGCTGCGACGCCGGCTCGCCGCCGGCCCAGGTCCTCAAGCAGGCCGTGACGCACCAGAAGGACCAGGTGCTGTTCGTCCCGTCGGGCGGCACGCGCTACATCTCGATGAACACGACGGTCAAGCCGTTCGACAACATCAACGTCCGCAAGGCGGTCATCGCGGCCTCCAACCGCAACGCGCTGCGCCTCACGCGCGGCGGCGCCATCCTCGGCGACATCGCCACGGGCTGGATCCCGCCGGGCATCCCCGGCTTCGAGGAGGCCGGCGGCCTGAAGCAGAACACCGACCTGGACTACCTCGCCAACCCCGAGGGTAATGCGGCGGTGTCCAAGAAGTACATGCTGGCGGCCAAGAAGGACGACCCGAGCCTGCCGATCGACGCCAACGGCAAGTGGACCGGCGGCGACAAGGTCCTGACCATCGCGACGAACGCCGACCCGGGCAAGAAGACCGCCGAGGTCTTCCAGGGTCAGATGGAGCAGCTCGGCTTCAAGCTGAACTTCCGCATCGTGCCTCAGGACACGCTGTACACGAAGTTCCTCTCGGTGCCGAAGCAGAACGTCGCCCTTGGGCCCAACGTCGGCTGGTTCAAGGACTTCGCCGACCCGCAGTCCATGCTGGATGCCACGTTCAACGGCAACAACATCCTCCAGCAGGGCAACGTCAACTGGCCTGAGCTCAACGTCCCGGCGATCAACAACGCCATGAAGGACGCGTCGACCGTCCCGGTCGGCGCCGAGCGCAACAAGGCCTGGGCGAAGATCGGCCACATGATCGCCGAGCAGGCCCCGGCGATCCCGTGGATCTGGGACAAGACGGCCCTCGTCGGCTCGAAGGACGTCAACCAGGTCGCCAACGGCTATTACACGACCCACGACCTGGCCTACACCTCGATCAAGTAGGAGGTCGGCAGGTCGCGTAACCACCACTGAGGCACAAGCGCTCCGCCGGGCATCGCGCCCGGCGGGGCGCCGCCTCAGGACCGACGCCCCCGCTCCGCCAAGGCCATGATCCCCTTCATCATCCGCCGGCTGCTCTGGATGGTCGTGCTGCTCCTCGTGATCAGCTTCCTGACCTTCGTGATCTTCTACACGCTGCCGGCGGCCGATCCGGCGGCGCTGCGAGCAGGGCGTCAGCCGACGCCAGAGCTACTGGCGTCGATCCGCCACACGCTCGGTCTCGACAGGCCCTGGTACATCCAGTACCTGAAGTACCTCGAGCGCCTGGTCTTCCACTTCGACTTCGGCTACAGCTACCAGCAGAACCTGTCGGTCAAGACGCAGATCTTCGACCGCCTGCCGGCGACCGGTGCGCTGGCGGTCGGCGCGGCGGTCGTCTGGCTGCTGATCGGCATCCCGATCGGGATCATCTCCGCGATCAAGCGCGGGACGTGGATGGACCGCGCCGCGATGGGCGGCGCGCTGGTCGCGATCTCGGCGCCGGTCTATTGGCTCGGCCTGGTTTCGCTGTATCTGTTCTCGAAGGACCTCGGCAAGTTCCCGCTCTTCGAGGGCCAGGGCGCATACCCGCAGACCGGCAACATCTTCACCAACCCCGGCGAGGTCATCCCCGCGCTGATCATGCCGTGGTTCGTGCTGGCGGCCTCGTTCGCCGCCGTCTACGCGCGCTTCCTGCGCGGCAACCTGCTCGAGGTGATGTCCGAGGACTACATCCGCACGGCGCGCTCGAAGGGGCTCAAGGAGCGCAGGGTCGTCTTCAAGCACGGCGTGCGCTCCGCCATCACGCCGATCGTCACGATTCTCGGGCTCGACCTCGGGATCCTGCTCGGCGGCGCGATCCTCACCGAGACCGTCTTCAACATCCCCGGCGTCGGGCGCCTGGCCTTCGACGCCATCCAGAAGAGCGACCTGCCGACCGTGCAGGGCACGGTGCTCATGGGCGCCTTCTTCATCATCTCGCTCAACCTGATCGTGGACATCGTCTACGCCTTCCTCGACCCACGCGTGAGGTTCTAGCTTGGCCCTGTTGGAAGTCACGGACCTCAAGGTCCACTTCGCGACCGACGACGGCATCGTCAAGGCCGTCGACGGGGTCTCCTACACGGTCGATGCCGGCCAGGCGCTGGGCATCGTCGGCGAGTCCGGGTCGGGCAAGAGCGTCTCGTCGCTCACCGTCATGGGGCTCACGCGCTTCGCGAGCAACGCGCGGATCTCGGGCTCCGTGCGCTTCGACGGCAGGGACCTGCTGACCGCCTCCGACGAGGAGATGCGCCGGCTGCGCGGCAACGAGGTCGCGATGATCTTCCAGGACCCGCTGTCGTCGCTGCATCCCTTCTACCGGATCGGCGACCAGCTCGTGGAGGCCATCCAGGCCCACCGCGACGTGTCCAAGGCGCAGGCCCTCGACCGCGCGGTCGAGATGCTCGGGCTCGTCGGCATCCCCGAGCCGCGCCGGCGCGTGGACTCCTACCCGCACGAGTTCTCGGGCGGCATGCGCCAGCGCGTGATGATCGCGATGGCGCTCATCAACGACCCCAAGCTGCTGATCGCCGACGAGCCGACGACCGCGCTCGACGTGACCGTCCAGGCGCAGATCCTCGACCTGATCCAGCGCCTGCAGCGCGAGCTCGACACGGCGATCGTGATGATCACCCACGACCTCGGCGTCGTGGCCGAGGTCGCCGACGACATCGGGGTGATGTACGCCGGGCGGATCATCGAGTACGCCGACAAGGAGACGATCTTCGCGATGCCCGAGCACCCCTACACCTGGGGGCTGCTCAAGTCGATCCCGCGCTTGGACTCGCCGCGCGGCGAGGACCTCGTGCCGATCCCCGGCCGCCCGCCGTCGCTGATCCTCAAGCCGCCGGGCTGCTCGTTTCACCCGCGCTGCCCGTACGTGCGCGAGGCCCACAAGCGCATCGATCCTCAGCTCGCGCCCGCCGCCGACGGCGGCAACGGCGGCGGCCACAGGCACGAGGTCGCCTGCCTGCTCCCGGGCCAGACGCGGCGCGCGCTGTGGGCGGCGCTACAGGAGGGCGCGACGCCGGACGCGGCGCTGACGCGCGTCGACGTGCCCGACAAGGTCGTCGACACCGAGGCCGTCGGCGAGGTGCTGGCGGCGCCGGGGACCGTGGTCGCCGAGGGCGTCGTCGCCACCGAGGAGAACGCGGCGCCCGAGCCCGTCGAGCTGGCGCCCGAGGAGGACGAGTGATGAGCGCGAACGGCAACAAGCTCATCGAGGTCCGCGACCTCTACAAGCACTTCCCCCTGAAGAAGGGCATCGTCCTGCAGAAGCAGGTCGGCGCCGTGCGGGCCGTCGACGGCATCTCCTTCGACGTCATCGAGGGCGAGACGCTCGGGCTCGTGGGCGAGTCGGGCTGCGGCAAGTCGACGACGGCGCGCCTCATCACGCGGCTGCTCGAGCCCACCGACGGCGAGATCATCTACAAGGGCAACGACATCTCGCATTCGTCGCGCGCCGAGCTCAAGCCGCTGCGGCGCGACATGCAGATGATCTTCCAGGACCCGTACTCGTCGCTGAACCCGCGCAAGACGGTCGGCTCGATCATCGGCGAGCCGTTCATCATCCACCGCCTCGAGAAGGACGAGGGCAAGCGCAAGAAGCGCGTGCAGGAGCTGATGGACACCGTCGGCCTCAACCCCGAGCACTACAACCGCTTCCCGCACGAGTTCTCCGGCGGCCAGCGCCAGCGCATCGGCGTCGCGCGCGCGATCGCCCTGAAGCCCAAGCTCGTCGTGGCCGACGAGCCGGTCTCCGCGCTGGACGTCTCGATCCAGGCGCAGATCATCAACCTGCTCGCCGAGCTGCAGCGCGAGCTGGGCCTCACGATCGTCTTCATCGCGCACGACCTGTCGGTCGTCCGCCACGTCTGCGACCGCGTCGCGGTGATGTACCTGGGCAAGATCGTCGAGCTGGCCGATGCCGACCAGCTCTTCGACCACCCGCGCCACCCCTACACGGGCGCGCTGCTGTCGGCCGTGCCGGTCCCCGATCCGCGCCTGGCGCGCGAGAAGCAGCGCCAGGTCCTCGGCGGCGACGTGCCCTCGCCGACCAACCCGCCGCCGGCCTGCCGCTTCCACACCCGCTGCCCGAAGGCGCAGGACGGCACCTGCAACGTCGTCGAGCCCGAGCTCGAGGTCAAGCAGGGCGGCAACGTCGCCGCCTGCCACTTCCCGCTGACCGACGACGAGATCGCCAAGCGGGTCCCGACGGCCGCCGCCTAGTCCTCCTCGTCGTCCTCCGCGTACAGCGACTCGATCGCGAGCTGCTCGCCGCGGCGGTCGAAGAGCTTGATGTCGAGCGTGTCGCCGCGGTAGTCGTCGGGGGCCAGCAGCGTGAAGCGGCCCTCGACGAGCACGCACTGGTCGACGGCGAGGTCGGCCAGCTCGCCGGTGGCCACCGCGCCGCCGTCGACGAGCGGGCGGCCCCAGACGAGCGTCATGGCGGCGGCCTTGCCCTGCTCGCCGCGCCAGCTGCCGACGACCTCGTCGCACAGGTCGATCTGCCAGTCGGGGTTGGCCTCGGCCGTCTCGGCCGTGAAGTCGGCCACCGCGTGGAAGTCGGCCGGCTCCTCGCCGTCGCCGCCCGGCGCGTAGCTGACGTAGCCGTAGAGCTCGTAGCCCTTGTCGGTGAGCGCCGTCGCCGGCACGAAGGTGCGCCCGTGCCACGTGCGGTCCGGGTACCAGGTCACCTCGCCCGGCTCGCCGAGGTCCTCGCCCTCCGAGTCGATGCGCAGGCACGCGGCGAGGAACTCCTCGGTCAGCGTCTGCGCCCAGCGGCCGTAGGGCAGCAGGTCCTGCGGCGGCTCGGCGGCGAAGCGCGGTACGAAGCGATCTTCGGGTGGCATACGGGGCGGAAGGCTACGAAAGCTCGACGAGGAGCGTCACCGGGCCGTCGTTGACGAGCTCGACGTCCATCATCGCGCCGAAGACGCCGCGCGCCGCGCCGAGGCGATCGGCGAAGCGCTCGTACAGCGGCTCGGCCTGCTCGGGCCGGGCCGCGGCCACGTACGAGGGCCGGTTGCCCTTGCGCGCGTCGCCGTAGAGCGTGAACTGGCTGACGACGAGCACCTCGCGCTCGCCCAGCGGCTCGTTCATGCGCCCGTCCGCGTCGGCGAAGATCCGCAGCGCCCTGACCTTCTCGGCGATCCGGTCGCACACCGCCTCGTCGTCGTCGTGGGTCACGCCGAGCAGCACGAGCATCCCGGGGCCGATCGCGCCGACGACCTCGCCGTCGACCCGCACGGCGGCGCGGGTGACGCGCTGCACGAGCGCGCGCATCGCGTCAGACCTCGCGCAGCTCGGCGGCCGCCTGCTCGGGCGCCACGATGTTGAGGTGCACGCCGGTGCCGAGCTCGAGCCCGGCCATGTGCGTCAGGCGCGGGACGATGTCGATGCGCCAGCAGAAGTAGTCGGCGCCGAGCGGCGCGGTGCGTACCCAGAGGTTCAGCGGCGGGACGTTGCCCAGCTTGCGCCCGAGGCGGGTCAGGGCTTCGTGCAGCAGGGCGGCGCCGGTCGGCCCCTCGTCGTCGAAGCGGGCGCGGGGCACGCGCGGGGCGAGCATGAGCTGGAACGGCAGGCGCCCGCCATAGGGCGCCATGAGCACGGCCTCGTCGTCGATCGCGATGATGCGCTCGCCGAGCTTGACCTCCTCCTGGACGAGGTCCTGCAGGAGGTTTGCGCCCATCGTGCGCTGCGCGTAGGCGCCGAAGCGCTCGCGCTCGCGCGCTACGACTGCGGGGACGAAGTCCAGCGCATAGATCTGGGCGTGGGTGTGCGGCAGCGAGGCGCCGGCCTCGCGGCGCTCGTTGACGATGACGTGGACGTACGCGGCGCCGGCGTCGGTGTGGGCGCGCATCCGCTGGCGCCAGACGTCGAGCGCGGCGCCGACCTGGTCGACCTCGAGGTCGGCCAGCGAGCTGACCGGTTGCGGCGCGTTGATGACGACCTCGTGCGCGCCGCGCGCCGGCACCGCGGCGAACAGCTCGGGCTTGGCGAACGGCTCGGGCTCGGCGCTCTCGGGGTCGAGCGCCGGGTACAGGTTGGGCACGACGCGCACGACCCAGCCGGGCGTGTCGGGCCGGCTGCCGTTCGCGCGCAGCGCGTAGGTCTCCGGCGGCGTGCGGTCCTCGTGGCCCTCGAGGAACGGGTCGGTCTCGGGGTCGATCGGGGCGGCCGGCGTCGCAGACAGGCCGCCGCCGGGCCGCGCGGCGCGGTCGGAGGCCACGATCGTGCGCAGGCCGGAGAGCGGGTCGATGCGGACTTCGGGCATGCCCCGCGCAGGGTAGATGCAGAGCCGTGCAAATGCGGCCGCGCGGTTGCTTGTGGTGGCGCGGGGGAGCGAGACTCGGTCGGTGAGCACGACTGCGCCGCCCGCCGCAGGGCTGACGCCCGACCTCGCCGAGCGGCTGACCGGCCCCGACCCGGTCATCGGGCGCGCCGCGGAGGCCGAGGTGCGCGAGCACGACATCGATGCCCTGCAATGGCTGATCCCGCTTCTCGGCACGGATCGCTGGGAGAGCGTGCCACGGGCCGCCAGGATCGTCGCCGGGTTCGGAGGACCGGCCCTCGAGCGGTTGCTCGAGCTGGTGGACGCCGAGCCCGGCTCCCGCGGTGGCGCCCTGGCCTTCCGCTTCGTGGAGCCCGGGCACGGTCACGTCCTGCGCGATCGTCTGCTCGCGCGGCGCAGCGGCAAGCCGTCGTGGGAGCTGATCCGGGCGGTCGGCGAGTACGGCGACGTCGAGAACGCGGCCGAGCTCGGCGACGAGGCGGAGAAGCGCGACTTCGACCGCGAGGTGACCGAGCAGGTCCTCGTCGCGCTGGAGCGGACGCTGTGGGCGCAGCGCGAGCCGCGCGCGGCGCGCCGCGTGCTCGAGCAGATGGTGCGAATCGCATCCTCCGGCGTCGACTCGCGCTTCCCGCTGCATCCGTCGTGGGTCGTCCATCGCCGCACGCTGGGCTGGCTGGACCCGGTCATCGAGTCGTTCAACGAGCTGACGGACATGCCGGCGTGGTGGACGGCGCGGTGCGTTCTCTGGCTCGGCATCTCGCGTGCGGAGCGCGCCGTCCCGGTTCTTCGCGACCTGGCCGGAGCTGCCGACCGGCCGGTCGAGGTGCGCACGGTGGCGCTCCAGGCGCTGGCCGAGAACGGTGCGGATGGCGCCCTCGATGCCGTTGCCCGCGCCGCCACCGCCACCGAGGGCCTCGACCATGCTGGCGTCAGCAGCTTTCTCGCGGCGGTCGACGAGGCCGTCGCCACGCTCGCGCGCCAGGGCGAGGATCCGGCGGCGCTTGCACATGAGGTGCTCGCCCGCGCCGGCGAGGCGGGCAATGACCTGGCCCGTGCCGCGGCTCTGCGCGCCCTGGGGCGCCACGGCAAGTCCTCGGACGCGCCGACCCTCTCCGAGGCGCTGGCCGACACCCACTCCTTCGTGCGTCAGGCCGCGGCCGTCGGACTGGCGTGGCTGATCGGTTTCGAGGCCGTGCCGCGCCTCGAGGTCGCCTACGAGCAGGCCAGCGAGGACATCGAGCGCATCGAGCTCGCGGCCGCCCTGGCGTTGGCCAATCCCGACGCGGGCGCGGACGTCCTCAACGATCGCCTCTGCGACCCGTCGCTCAGCGGCCCGCCATGGGCGTTCGTGCGGCCGATCCGCGAGGACATCCTGGAGGCCTTCGCCACGGCGGACGACGGTGCGCGGGCCGACGCGTGGGCCGAGGTCCTGCACGAGCCTCCCTCCCAGCGCGCGGCAACGACCGCGAAGCCCGGCGTGAAGGCCGGACCGGAGGCCGCAGAGCCCGAGCCGCCGCGCGGCCGCCCGCCCGCCCAGGCCGACGCCGAAGCGACGGACGACCAGCTCGGTCGCGAGCGGCTGGTGAGCGTCCTCGTGGCGATGCTCGACGACAAGGACCAGGGCACGCCGTTCACGTTCGGCCTGTTCGGTGGCTGGGGCGAGGGCAAGTCGTCGGTCCTGCGCCAGCTCGAGAAGCGCCTGCGCTCCGACGAAGTCGAGCATCGCTTCGCCATCGCGTGGTTCAACGCGTGGCGGTACGAGAAGACCGACAACCTTGCCGCCGGGATCGTGCAAGAGAGCGTGCGGGGGCTGCAGCCGGAGGGTCGCCTGCAGAAGCTCGCCCTGGGCTGGCGGTTCGCGTGGCGGCGCGATAGGACCAAGGTCGTCTGGGCGCTCGTCCTGCTGGCGGTGAGCGTCGCCGCGACGATCGTCGGGGCGGTCGCCGACGTGCTCGGCAGCAGCGTCGCAAGGCTGCTCGTGGGCACCGGCCTGGCCTCCGCGCTTTCGATAGGCGCGACGGTCATCGTCAAGCTCTACCGCCACCCTGTCGCCGCGCAGCTCCTCACCGATCTCCGCCTGCCCAACTACGCCACTCAGCTCGGCCCGCTGCCCACCATGCGCCAGCAGATCGAGCACCTCTGGGAGCTCCGCCGCAGCGACGGCGTCGAGCGCCTCGTGGTCGTCGTCGACGACCTCGACCGCTGCTCGACGGACGCCATCACGGCCACGCTCGACGCCGTGCGGCTCGTCATGGACCTCGACGGCGTGATCGTCATCCTCGCGCTCGACGAGCGGATCTGTCTGCGGGCAGTGGCGCACGAGTACAAGGAGCTGACAACGGTGGAGCGCTCGGCCGACGTGATCGCGCGCGACTTCCTGGCCAAGATCGTGCAGCTCCCCGTTCGCCTCGAGCAGCCCCGGTCGGTCGAGGACTTCATCGCGCGAGGGCTCTTCCCCGAAGAGGCCTCGACCTCAGCGCCGCCGCCCAGCGCGCCGGTGCCAGCGGCGGGCGTCTCCACGGCCAGCACGGCGGCGCCGCCGCCGGCCGCCGGCGCCGCGTACGCCGGCACCCAGACCGCGGCCGGAAGCTACGCCGCCGCCCCCGCCGGCGCCCTCGAGACCCTGCTCGCGCGCGAGGTCATGCGCGAGACGCCGGACGAGCGCTCGGCCTTCCGCGACTTCGCGGCCGCCGCGGGTGTCACGAATCCCCGCCAGCTGCGGCGCCTGCGCAACACGTACCGGTTCATCAAGGCGATGGCGCCGGGCCTGCACTGGCGCAAGCTGATGGCGATGCTGTTCTGGCAGGAGCTGCTGTTCGCGCTGCCCGCCGAAGAGTTCGCGGCGCGCGCGAAGACGCCGCCGCTGCCGATCCCGCAGGGCGACCCGATGCCCGGCGCGCTCGCGACCGTGGTCGGCGGAGCCTTCGCAGGCGACGACACCGCGCCGTACCGCGACGCCGTCCTGCTCGCGCTCCTGCCGCGCCTGGACGCGTGACGAGCTTAGAGCGCCTTCTCCATCATCACGTGCTCGATCCCGGCGTCGAGGAAGACGTCGCCGTACGGCTCGTAGCCCGCACGCTCGTACATCGGCTGAGCGGTGAGCTGGGCGGCGAGGGCGATGCGCTCGGCGCCCAGCGCGCGGGCCTGCACGTCGGCCTCGTCGAGCAGCGAGCGCCCGAGGCCGCGCCCGCGCGCCGCGCGGCCGACCGCCATGCGCCCGAGCTTGACCGTCGTGCCCTCGACGAGCAGCCGGCAGGTGCCCAGCACGGCGCCGCCCTCGACCGCAACGACGTGCACGGCCTCGCCGTCGCGCCCGTCGCGCTCGTCGGCCAGGCTCACGCCCTGCTCGCCGCAGAAGACCTCCTCGCGCAGCGCCAGCGCCGACTCGACCTCGGCCTCGTCGCGCGCGGTGCGGACCTCGATCACGACAGGGCGTAGCGCTTGATGTCGGCGTCGAGGTCCTCGCGGGTCTCGTACGGCCCCGAGTGGATGTAGGTCTGCTTGCCCGCGGCGTTGTAGTAGATCGTCGCCGGGGTGCCGAGCAGCTTGTAGCCGTTGTAGACCTTGCCGTCGGGGTCCTCATAGGACGGGTAGGTCAGCGGGATGTCGCGCAGCAGCCGCTGCGCGGCCCCGCGGTTGTCCTTGAGGTCGACGCCGAGGAAGGCCACGCGCTTGCCCCACTCCAGCGAGGCGCGCTGGACGACCGGGAGCTCGACGCGGCATGGGCCGCACCACGCGGCCCAGACGTTGACGACGACCGGGTGCCCGCGCAATGCGCCGACGCGCGCCAGCAGCGCCTTGCGCGCGCCGGGGATGAGGTCGTTGGCCTGCCGATGGACCGCCGCCAGCGCGGGCGGCGCGCCATCGAGCTTGGCGTGCAGCTCGGCGGCGCTGATCTTGCTGACCTTCGGTTGGCTCGGGCCCTTGGTGTCGCCGGCCTGGTTGAGCCCGATGACGAGGACCGCTACGAGGGCGGCGACGCCCAGGAGGATGGCTGGCAGCCAGCGGCGCATGCGATGAAGGGTGTCAGAGCGAGGGCACGGCGAGCGCACCAGCGGGCGAGTGCGATATCCTGCGTCGTACTCACGGGGAGGGTCGACGACTCCAGGGAGGTCCCTCTCCGATCCCCGGACCAGCCGGGGGGCTCCGAGTCGCCAGGCATGTCGTGACGCCGCGACTCTCCGTTTCAGACCGATAGCCAGGCCATGGCTGATTCCATGTCGGCGGCCCCAGCGGCCGCATCGATTCCCGATCAGGCCGCCATCGAGCGCGCCGAGGCGTTCACCCGTGAGCGCTTCGTCCACGACGGCGAAGACGTCGCCGTCGCGCTGGCCCCTGGGTCGGGCCGCCGGCGAGCGCTCGAGGACGCGCTGCGCGAGATCGATGCCGGCGCGAAGGTGCCGTCGACCCGCTGGCGGCGCCGCTACGCGCTGCTGCTCGGGCTCGAGCGCGTGCTCAGCGAGGACGAGCCGCGCCTGGCCGACGGCGCGCTGCTGAGCCCCCACCAGGTCGACGCGCTCTCCGGCACGCTGACGGCACTGCTGGCCGCCGCCCAGAACGGGCAGGGCGCCGCGCCCCCGGCCGCCGAGCCGGTGCTCGCCATCGACGACGAGCCGGAGCCCGCCGCGGCCGAGGCGGAGCCCGAGGCCGAAGCCGAGCCCGACGAGGCCGACGACGAGCCCGACGAGGACGAGGACGACGACGAGCCCGAGCTCGACGCCGACGACGAGCCCGACGAGGACGACGACGACGACGAGCCCGACGCCGACGACGAGCCCGACGAGCCCGAGGACGTCTGGGAGGACGACGACGAGCCCGAGCTCGACGAGGACGTCGCCGAGGGCGCGGCCGACGACCCCAACGCCTACAAGCGCTTCTGGTTCGAGCACGCCACCGGCTCGGGCAAGACGGTCGCGGCGATGGGCTTCGTCGAGGCCTCGCGCACCGGCGGCATCCTGATCCTCACCCACCGGCGCAACCTCGTCGACCAGTTCCTGGGCGAGCTGCGCGACCGCGGCTACGGCGACCGTGAGTCCGACGCGCTGCTCGACGGCGCCGGAACCACTCGCGCCGACGGGCCGGTCACCGTCGAGACCTACCAGTGGTTCGTGCGCAACGCCGGGCGCATCTCCGACGCGTACACGATCGTCATCTGCGACGAGGCCCACACGGCCCTGGGCGAGAAGACCTCGGCGGCGATCCGCGCGTGGACGGGCCCGATCTTCATCGGCATGACGGCCACGGGCGCGCTCATCGCCCGCCACGTCACCGATCTCTTCCCGACGCAGACCTCGCGCTTCGACCTCGCGCAGGCCGCGCGCCGCGGCGTCATCGCGCCGCTGCGCTGCATCCGCATCCCGCCCGGCCCGGGCGTGCGCACGATCGCGAAGGTGCCGCTGCGCCGCGGCGACGTCGACGTCGAGTTCGACCAGGAGCTCCTGGCCGAGCTGCTGGACCAGCAGCCGTTCAACATGGCGATCGCCGACCTCTACAAGACGCGCTTCAACGGCGTGCCGGGCGTCGTCTACTCGGCGGGCGTGCGCCACGCGTACAACGTCGCCGAGGCGTTCCGCGAGCTCGGCATGAAGGCGCAGGCGGTCTCCGGCGAGACGCCCAAGCGCGAGCTGGCCGAGATCCTCGCCAACTACGAGCGCGGCGAGATCGACGTGCTCATCAACGCCCAGCTGCTGGCGGAGGGCTGGAACTCGCCGCGCGCGACGGTCTGCATGCACCTCGCGCCGACGGCCTCCAGGCGCATCTACCAGCAGCGCGTCGGCCGCGTCACGCGCCGCCATCCGGGCAAGGAGGCGGGCGTCGTCGTCGACTTCGTCCACCCGGCGACCAAGCACGACGACCCGGTCGTCACCCTGCACTCGCTGCTTGACCGCGACGTCTACCGCGGCGGCGCGATCGTCGTCGGGCCCGTGCGCCGCGGCCGCGGGCGCCGCGTGCGCGTCGAGCGCCGCGTCATCCCGGTCACCGCCGAGGAGGAGCGCCGTCACGAGGTCTTCGAGCGCGAGCTGTGGCGGATCGCGGTCGAGCACCTCGACTACGGCGAGCAGCACATGTGGGCCGCGCTCGCCGGTGCGCGCGTCGCGCCGAGCGGCTGGCGCCGCGCGCGGGCGATGCTGCACTTCGACCGCACCGGCGAGCTCAAGCGCCGCTTCCTGCTCACCGCGGTCGAGCGCAACCGCAACTCCCAGCTGCGCGTGCGCGCCCTGCAGGAGATCGCGGCCGCCAAGGACGCCGAGGCGTTCGACCTCTCGATCGACGTCATCGGCACCTGGTCGCGCGACGAGCGCCGCGAGGGCGCCAAGGTCATGTTCCAGGCGCTGGCCGAGAAGCGCATCGGCCGGCGCGACCAGGCCAACGCGTGGATCTGGCGCCTGGCCGAGTACACGCGCGAGGTCCACGAGGAGTACGCCGTCCAGCGCTGGCCGGAGACCAAGCGCCTGCTCGGGCTGCTGGTGAACTCGAGCGGTGGCGCGCACGCGCGCAACGCGCGCCGGCTCGTCCACGCCGCGCGCAAGCAGGACCGCCGCCTGCAGGCGGCGCTGCTCGCCGCCGCGGTGGCGCACACGCCGGAGGCCGAGGAGGTCCTGCGCGGCGCCCGCACGCGCCTGGCGCGCAAGCCCAGCGCGCTCTCGCGCGAGCTGCTGCGCAACTTCCCCAAGGGCAAGGGCCGGCGCTCGCGGCGCCGCCGCAAGAAGGCCGCGGCCGGCGCCGGGTCGGGCGCGCCGCAGGCCGCGCAGCAGGCGAACGGCACGCGGGCGGGCGGGTCCGAGTCCGGGCCCGACGAGCACGTCCTCACCGAGGCGCTCACCGCCGGCCAGGACGGTGCCGCGGCGGTCGATGGGGCGCAGCGGGGCGCCGAGACCGTCGAGGCCCCCGAGGACGGTGCCGAGGCCAAGCCCAAGCCGCGCCGCACGCGCCGGCGCAAGCCCGTCAACGCCGATACGGACGCCGACGCCCAGACCGACGCCGTCGCCTCCGAGGCCGCTGCCCAAGAGCAGCCAGCCGACGCGCCCAAGCCCCGCCGCAGCCGCAAGAAGCCGGCCGCCAAGGACGAGGGCACGGCCGACTCGCCGGCCGAAGCGGCCTAGCCGACCAGGTGCACCTCGCCGGCGGTCAGCGCCGTGCGCCCGCCGCCCGCGAGCGCGACGACCAGGCGCCCGGCGCCGTCGATGCCCGCGGCGCGGCCGCTACCGTCGGCCCAGCTCACGTCCTGGCCGCGCAGCGCGTCGCGCGACCGGTATGCGTCCAGCAGGGCCGACGCGTCGAGCGCGAGCGCGCGCTCCAGCGCTTCGAGCAGGCGCCCGAGCGTCGGCTCGACGTCGGCCGGCGCCAGCCCGAGCGTCCCCGCAGTGTCGTGCAGCTCGGGCGGCAGGTCATCGATGCGCACCGCGACGTTGAGCCCGATCCCGAGGATGGCCCAGCCCTCGTGCGGGCGGCCCTCGGCCAGGATGCCCGCCACCTTGCGCCCGTCGACGAGCACGTCGTTGGGCCACTTCAGGCGCGCGCCGGGGCCGGCGACCTCGGCCACCGCGACCCCCGCCGCGAGCGGCAGCAGCGCCGGCGCGTCGCGCAGCACGAGCGAGATCAGCAGCGCGCTGCCCGCCGGCGCCGACCACGTGCGCCCCTGACGCCCGCGCCCGGCCGACTGCTCGCCCGCCGTGACGAGCGTGCCGTGCGGCGCCCCGGCCTGGGCGAGCTCGCGCGCACGGTCGTTTGTCGAGGTCGTCGCCCGCAGGTGCAGGCGCGGTCGACCAAGCCCAGTCACGCCGGGCGGATGCGGACCTCGGCGTCGAGGTCGAGCCCGAGATGGTGCGCGGCCGAGCCGCGGTTGATGGCCAGCGCGAGCGTGCGGTAGGCGTCCTCGTAGAGCAGCAGCTCGCCGGGCGGGACGTCGGCGAACGTCGTCGCGTAGTGCGCCAGCTCGTCGTTGACGGTCACGCGGTGGCCGAGCTTGAGGCCCGAGCCGGTGAGCTCGTCGTGCTCGACGTCGAGCATGATGTTGCCGAAGCGGTCGAAGGCGAGGGCGTGGGCGATCAGGGAGCCGTCCTCGCGGCGCGCCGACGGCATGTGCAGTGGCGTCAGCTCGCCGGCGTCGATCGGGTCGCCGGCGCCGGCCAGCGGCGCGCCGGCGGCCAGGTGCGCGGTCACCGGCGCGAACAGGTCGCGCCCGTGGAAGGTCGCAGAGGTCGGCTCGAGGCGATGGGTCGAGCGGGCGATGTCGACGGCTTCGACGGCGCCGCCGAAGCGCTCGACGGCGAGCGCGAGCAGGCCGTTGTCGGGGCCGACGAGGATGCGATCCTCGTGGGCGGTGCGCACCGCCACGGCGCGGCGCTCGCCGCCGACCTCGGGATCGACGACGGCGAGGTGCACGCCCGCCGGGAAGTACGGCAGCGCGCGCCGCAGCACGAGCGCGCCGGAACGGACGTCGTGGCGGTCGATGCCGTGCGTCACGTCGATCACGCGCGCGTCCGGCGCGATCCGGGCGATGACGCCATGGCAGACGCCGACGAAGTCGTCGTCGTGCCCGTAGTCGGACAGGAAGGTGATGACCGCGGCCATCGGGACGCCAGCGAGTCTAGCCCCGCCGATCGTTTGACAGCCTGTCGGAGAGGCGTAGTCTCGGTGGCATGCTCGAAGTCCTCATCGGCATCTTCGCTCCGGTCGTGGTCTTCGGTGCATTCGGCCTGCTGTCCGTCTGGCTCGGCGCCGACTCGCGTCCGTGGTTCGACGAGCGCCCGGTTCGCGACGATCGCCCGAACTGGTTCCCGATCGCGCGCCGCCTGCCGCGTGACGACGACGAGGAGCCCGTCGTCTCGGAGCCGCCCGACGGCACGCTCGTGCCGGCGCCTGCGGTCGCGGCGCGGCGTCAGCTGCCGCCGGCCGCCCTCACCAGGGCGGCGACGAGCCCAGCCGGCGTGTGATCGGCGGCCTCGAGGTCGGGCTCGCGGCCGAGCTCGCGCAGCGCCGCGCTCGTGATCGGGCCGATCGAGGCCAGCCGCGGGCCGTCGAGGGTGCCTGCCGCCTGGTGGAAGAAGCGCACCGCTGAGCCCGACGCGAAGGTGAGCCAGTCGCTCGCCAGCGCGGCATCGCGCGCGCCGGGAGCGAGCGGCTCGGCGACGGTGCGGTACAGCGCGATCACGTCGACCCGCGTGCCGGCCGCGCGCAGCGCGTCGGGCACAACGTCGCGTGCCTGCTCGGCGCCCGCGACGAGCGCGCGCGCGTAGGAGCGCCCGCCGAGCGCCGCCGCCAGGGCCTCCCCGATCGCGCGATCGGGGACGACGTCGGGCTCGATGCCGCGCGCGCGCAGCGCGTCGGCGGTACCCGGGCCGACGACGGCGATGTCCGGGCCGGCGAGCGCGCGGGCGTCGCGCACGCGGCGCAGCAGCTGCTCGACGCCGTTGGGCGAGGTCAGGACGAGCAGGTCGTACTCGTGCACGTCGGGCAGCTCCGAGTCGATCGGCTCGGCGCGGATGACGGGCGCCTCGACGACGGCGGCGCCCAGCGCGCGCAGCTCGTGCGCGAGGCCGCTGGCCTGCGGGCGCGCCCGTGTGACCGCCACGCTGACACCGGCCAGCGGGCCCGATGTGAACCACGCGAGCTCGTCGTGCAGCGCGGCGACCGCGCCCACGACCGTGATCGCCGGCGCGCGCGCGTCCCTGCTCGCCGAGCGCCGCCAGCGTGGTGCGCAGCACGCGCTGGTCGGGCAGCGTCCCGCGCTCGACGATCGCCGCCGGCTCGCCGGCGTCGCGGCCGTGCGCGACGAGCTGCTCGGCGATCCGCGGCAGCTGGCGTACGCCCATGTAGAAGACGAGCGTGCCGGGGAAGGCCGCGAGCGCGGCCCAGTCGACCGGCGTGTCCTCGTGGCCGGTCACGAAGGCGACCGCGCTCGACAGGCCGCGGTGCGTGACGGCGATGCCCGCGTAGGCGGGCGCGGCGACGCCGGCGCTGACCCCGGGCACGACCTCGAACGCGCACCCCGCGGCGCGCAGCGCCTGCGCCTCCTCGCCGCCGCGGCCGAAGACGAACGGGTCGCCGCCCTTCAGCCGCACGACCGTCCGCCCGGCCCGCGCGTGCTCGACGAGCAGCCGCGTCGTCTCGTCTTGCGGGACCTGCTCGCCGCCGCCGACCTTGCCGACGTCGACGATCTCGGCGTCGGGGCGCGCGCCGGCCAGCGCCGCGGCCGGGATGAGGCGGTCGTGCAGGATGACGTCGGCGCGCGCGATCAGCTCCAGGGCGCGGGCGGTCAGCAGGCCGGGGTCGCCCGGGCCGGCGCCGACGAGGTAGGCCGTCATACGCCGAGCACCTCGCGCGCCCCGGCGCTCAGCAGCCGCGCGGCGACCTCGGCGCCCAGTGCCTCGGGATCGTCGCCGTCGAGCTCGTCGCGCACCCACGCGCTGCCGTCGGCGGCGCCCACGAAGGCGCGCAGGGTGAGCGCGCCCTCCGGCAGCACGCGCGCGTGGGCGCCGACCGGTGTGTGGCAGTCGGCCTCGAGGACGCGAACCACCGCACGCTCGGCAAGGAGCGCGCGCGCGGACGGCGCGTGTTCGATCGGCGCGACGAGCGACTCCTCACCCGCCCGTGTCGTGACTGCGAGACAGCCCTGGCCGGCGGCCGGCACGAGCTCTTCGAGAGCCACGCCCTCGTTGCCCCGTCCCAACCGCTGCAGTCCGGCCGCGGCGAGGACGATCGCGTCGTAGTCGCCGGCGGCGAGCTTGCGCAGCCGTGTGTCGACGTTGCCGCGGAGGTCGGCGACCTGAACGTCGGGGCGCACTGCCCGCAGCTGCGCGGTCCGGCGCAGCGAGGACGTGCCAACCTGCGCGCCCTCTCCGAGAGCGGCGAGGGACGTGGCGCCGCACAGCGCGTCGCGCGGGTCGGCGCGCGACGGGACCGCGGCGATGACGATCCCCTCGGGCAGATGCGCCGGCACGTCCTTGGCGGAGTGCACGGCGCAGTCGACGGCGCCGTCGCGCAGCGCCGCGTCGAGCTCGCGCACCCAGCGCTCCTTGTCCGAAGCGCGCTCCCCGCGGTCGCCGCTGGTGACGACCTCGACCAGCTCGTGCTCGCCGCCCAGCAGCGCGGCCACCTGGCGCGCCTGGGCCAGGGCCAGCGCGCTCCCGCGCGTCCCGATCCTCACGCCCGGCGCTTGAGCGGGCGGACGTTGTGGGCCTGCCCGTCGGCGGCCGGCGCCTCTCCCAGCGCCTCCGGCTCGGCCGGCGCGTCGTCGAGCCCGAACAGCTCGCGCAGCACCTGCTGGCGGCCGTGCCCGCTCTCCTTCAACCGGATCGTCGGCTCGTGCAGCAGCCGCTGCATGACCGCGCGCGCCACGGCCTCGATGCGCGCGAGGTCGCGCGGCGAGGCCGACTCCCAGCGCCCGGCGTTCTCGGCCAGCACCTGGTCGACGATCTCGGCCCCGTGCTCGCGCAGGCCGGTGATCGTCGGCATGACGTCGAGCTGGCCCAGCCATCGCGCGAAGCGCTGGATCTCCTCCTCGACGACCGCCTCGGCCTTGACGCGCTCGGCCTCGCGCACGCGCAGGTTGCGCATGACGACCGCCTGCAGGTCGTCCATGTCGTAGACGCTTACCCCGTCGATCTCGCCGCACGCGTGCTCGATGTCGCGCGGCACGGCGATGTCGATGAAGACGAGCGGGCGCCCGGCCCGGCTGCGCATGACGACCTCGAGGTGGTCGGCGTCGACGATCGGGTGCGGCGAGGCGGTCGACGCGACGACGATGTCGGCCTCCTCCAGCCGCGCGGGCAACGAGTCCAGCGGGCCGACCTCGCCGCCGAAGCGCTCGGCCAGCGACCGGGCGCGATCGGCGTGGCGGTTGGCGACGAAGACCGTCCGCACGCCCTGATCGGCGAGCGCCTGCGCGGTCAGCTCGGCGGTCTCGCCGGCGCCGATGATGACCACCGAGCGCGACGCGAGGTCGCCGACGACGTCGCGGGCGAGGTCGACGGCCACGGTCGAGATGCTCACGCGCTCGCGGCTGATGCGGGTCTCCGAGCGCACGCGCTTGCCGGCCTGCAGGGCGGCGCCGAACAGGCGATTGGTCATCGGGCCGGTCGTACCGGCTTCGAGCGCCGTCTCGTAGGCGCGCTTGACCTGGCCCTGGACCTCGGCCTCGCCGACGATCATCGAGTCCAGGCCCGCGGCGACGCGGTAGAGCTGGCGGGCGGCGTCGCAGTTGCGCGGCGAGTACACGACCGGCGCCAGCTCGGTGGGCCGGATCTCGGCACGGCGCGCCAGGCGGCCCAGCAGCTCGGCCTCGGCGCGCACCGGATCGTCCGTGACGAGGTAGATCTCGGTACGGTTGCAGGTCGAGATCGCGACGGCCTCGTCGATCTCCTCGTGCGCGACGAGCTCGGTCAGGAAGCGCCGGCCGGCCTTGTCGGTCAGCGCCAGGCGCTCGCGCAGCGCGACCGGCGCGGTGTTGTGGGAGATGCCGAGGACGAGCAGCTCAGTCAAGGGAGTGCACAGCCTCGCGGTCGTCGTCGCGCTCGGCAATCCGGTCGGCGAGCTCGTCGAGCTCGGACAGCTCGCGCTCGACGCGCGACAGCTTGGCGGCCATGATCACCACGTAGATGAGGATCAGCGCGAGGAAGACGAGATACGCCGCGGCGACGTAGCCGGTGTTGTCGGGCAGGGTGTCGGTCACGACCCGGTCCCCAGGCTCGGGGCGGCGGTGCGCCCGCGCGCCGCGACCGCCTCGTCGCCGCCGAGCTTGCGCCGCAGCGAGCGCAGCTTCGCCGACGTGCTCTTCGATGCCATCTCGTACTTCCACAGCGTCGCGAACAGCAGCGCCATGCCGATCAGGCACAGGTAGAACGGCAGCTGCATCTTGGCCGGCAGGCCGCCGTCGGTCGTCGCGAACACGCGCGGGTGCGTGTAGCTCTGGGCCAGGCGCACGGCGAGGAAGTTCAGCGGCACGAACGCGCCGGCCACGATCGCGAAGACGCTGGCATAGCGGGCCTGGCGCTCGGGGTCCTCGATCGAGAAGCGCAGCGGCTGATAGGTCGCGTAGAGCAGGAAGACGATGAGGAACGACACGAGCGTCGGCTCGTCCCAGACCCACCAGTGCCCCCAGCTCGCCTTCGCCCAGATCGAGCCGGTGACGAGCACGCCGGCGCCGAGGATGAGGCTCAGGTGGATCGCGACGTAGGAGCGCAGGTCGTAGTGCGCCTTGCCCGTGCGCAGGTGCTGGATCGCCATGATCGCGCCGAAGACGAAGCCGCACAGCGCGACGATCGCCAGCGGGACGTGCACGTAGAAGATCTTCTGCATGAAGCCCTGGTCGGCGTCCATCGGCGCGTAGAAGAAGGCCAGGGCGAACCCCGCCGTGAGCGTGACGGCCGCCAGGAGCGAGAGGGTGCGCAGGCGGGTTGCGTAGAGCAAGACGCGACTCAGTCCTCGACGAGGTAGTCGAACACCGCATAGGCGAGGAGCCCGAACACCAGATCATAGAGGCCGAGGATGGCCAGCCAGCGCGCTGGGATCGCCTCCGCGCCGGAGGCCAGCAGCAGCGGCGTCGTCGCCTTTGCCGCCGCGATGACCACCGGGATCAGGAGCGGCAGCGCCAGCAGCGGGACCAGGAGGTCGCGCGCGCGGGTCTGCACGGCGAGCGCTCCGACGAGCGTGCCGACGACCGCCACGCCGGCGTCGGCCAGCACGAGGACGAGCACCAGCCGCGCGATCGCGCTCGCGCCCGGGGTCGGGCCGAGCAGCAGCAGCGCGAAGGCGGGCACCGCGACGACCTCGAGCGCGACCAGGAAGGCGAACAGCGCGACGGCCTTGGCGACGAGCAGCGCCGTGCGATCGACCGGCGCCAGCAGGAACCCGTCGAGCCCGCCCTCCTCGTGGTCGGCGACGAACAGCCGGCTCGTTCCGAGCATCGCGGCGAACAGCAGCGTCACCCACAGCACGCCGGCCGCGAGGTCGCCGTCGACCTGCCCGCGCTGCAGCGCGAAGTGAAAGACGACGAGCGTCGTGATGCTGAACAGCGCCATCGCCGGCACGGCCTGGGGCGCGCGCAGCTCCAGGCGCAGCTCCTTGCGCAGCAGGGCGCCGACCGCGCGCCTCATCGGTACAGCGCCCCGATCTGCTTCGGATCGACTCCCGCCGCCGGTCCGAACAGCGCCGCGCGGCCCGCCCGCAGGCCGAGTGCGAGGTCGGCCTCGGCCAGGCCGCCGGCCGGGTCGTGGCTGGTGACGACGCGCGTGCGCCCGCTCCCGGGCCCGATCAGCGGCTCGACGAGCTCGGCCGCAACCGGGTCGAGGTTGGCGCGCGGCTCGTCGAGCAGCAGGACCTCGGGCTCGTGCAGCACGGCGCGGCAGACGGCCAGGCGCTGGACCATCCCGCGCGAGTAGGTGTGGACCTGGTCGTCGGCGCGCGCGGTCAGGCCGACCTGGTCGATGAGCGCCGCGGTGCGCGCGAGCGCCACGCCGTGCAGGCGCGCGTGGAAGGCGAGGTTCTCGCGGCCGCTGAGGTCGCGGTACAGCAGCGGCTCGTGGCCGAGCAGCCCGACGCGCCCGCGGATCGCCCAGCCCTCGCCGGGCAGCGTGCGGCCGAGCACGCGCGCCGTGCCGGCGTGCGGGCGCAGCAGCGTCGCGAGCACGCGCAGCAGCGTCGACTTGCCGGCGCCGTTGGGTCCGAAGACGACGAGCGTCGCGCCGGTGGGCACCGCGAGGGTGACGTCCTGCAGGGCCACCCGCTCGCCGTAGCGGCGCGTGAGCCCTTCGAGCTCAATGGCCGGGGGTTGGCCGACCACGCTCGCGGGCCAGCGTCGCGGCGGCGTGCTCGAGCACCGGCGCGAGGACTCCGAAGAGCTGCTCGACCGCCTTCGGGTTGCCCGGGAAGTTGACGATCAGCGTGCGCCCGGCCACGCCGGCGACGCCGCGGCTGAGCATCCCCATCGGCGTGTGCTGCAGGCTCGCCGCGCGCATGGCCTCGGCGATCCCCGGCGCCTCGCGCGCGATCACCGCCAGCGTCGCCTCCGGCGTGATGTCGTCGTGCGTGAGCCCGGTGCCGCCCGTCGTGAAGACGAAGCTCACGCCCTCGTCGACGTAGTGGTGCAGGCGATCCTCGATGAGCGCGAAGTCGTCGGGCACGACCTCCATCGCCACGACCTCGGCGCCCGCCTCCTCGGCGAGGTGGGCCAGCAGCGTGCCGGAGGCGTCCTCGGCCTCGCGACGCGAGACCCGGGTCGAGACGGTCATGACGACGGTGCGCACGGGCCGGACGATAGCCGCGGGCGTAACCGCGAGACGCGTCCGGCTGCCCGCCGGATGCGTACGAGTGCCCCGTGTAGGGCATCGCAGGGGCAGTCATGCTTCGCGCCCTCGTCCCCGCGGCCGCCGCGTACCTGCTCGTGAGCGCGCCAGCCGCGACCCAGCCGGTCACGCGCCCGGCGCTTCCGTCGGAGTGCCGGGCGTGGGGCGGCGAGCGCACGCTCGCGCTCGCGTGCGACCCCAAGCACGACGCGCGGTCGATCCGCCTGACCCTCGGCGCGCAGCACGGCCACCCGACGGACGAGCTCGGCATCGGCCAGCTCGGCGGGGTCGAGCCGCTGCAGCCGGGCGAGACGCTGAGCCTGCGCTGGAGCCATCCGTCGGCGCGCTCCGTGCTCGCCGTCTCCGCGGTCGCGCCGAAGGGTCCGCGCCTCGTGATCCTCGACCTGCGCACGCGGCCCGAGAGCGTCGACGTCACCGCGCAGGTCGACGGGTCGCTGCGGGTCACGACGCCCGCGCGCACCGTGACCGTTCCCGCCCAGGCCGCGCCGGCCGCCGTCGACTGGCAGCCGCGAACGGCGCGCACGGCGGCGACGCGCGTGCTGTCGGCCGTCGACCGGCTGGAGCGCTCGCAGGCGTCGCTGCGCACGCTCTGCGCCGCGCTGGACCGCGACGCGTTCCAGTTCTACGAGCAGCTCTTCGGCGATCCCGCGAGGTACCCGTGTGCGAGCGGCCTGGCCTTCTACGTCTTCGGCGACGAGAACGTCCCCAGGCCGACGTCGACGGTCCATCGCGGCTCGGCGCTCGCAGTGCACGGCGGCCGAGCGCTGCTGAGCACGACGCTCACGCATCGCTACCACCCCTCGTCGACGAACGATCCGACGCGCCTGGTGGTCCACGCGCGCGTGCTGCTCGTCCGCGACGCGCAGGGCATCTGGCGCCTGGGCACCGTCGAGCCGCTGCTGCCGCTCGTGGCGGTCGAGCACCGCCGGCCCTTCGCCGATGCCGAGCTCGATCGGCTGTACCGCTCCGGCGTACGCGAAGGGCGCAAGGCCGCGGCGGCGGCGGCGCGCCTGCAAGCCCAGCGCGCGGCGGCGACCGTCGACGGCGCCGCACCCGCGCCCTGCGCGGTCGCGCTCGGCGGCGATCCGGCGGGCGACGTCGTCGTGCAGGAGTCCGAGCTGCGGGCGCGCGACCAGCGCGCCAACGCCGGCGTGGACCTCGTGGGGGTCGGCGTGGCCGGCCGCTGCATGGCGCTGCGCGCGGCCGGCCCGCTGCCGGCGACCTTCGAGGTCGGCCTGCGCGCCGCCGACGGGCACGAGCTGCAGGTCACGGTCGCCGGCGGCCGCGTGCTCGTCGAGGACGTCACCGACCAGGACTTCCCGCCCAAGCCGTTGCGGGGCGCCGCCGCGCACCTCGATCCCGACGGCCTCACGGTTTCGCTCCCGCAGGCGCTGAAGGCCCCGACGCGGGTGATGCTGAGCATCGAGCGCGGCGAGGTGAGCTACAGCGACGACGCCGCGATCGGCGGCTAGGCACCGCGCCCGGCGGACGTATCCGCGCGACGGATGGCTGCGACAGCGGATGACAGGCGTCGGGTCGGCGGCGGCGTACGATCGCCCCTATAGGTGTGACGCTCCACACCGACATCCCGTCGCGTTCGGAGGTCGAGTGGCTGCTCACGACGCGAGATCCGTCGTGCGTGTCGATCTACGTCCCGACGAGCCCGATCTCCCAGGACGCGCAGGCGGACCGCATCGAGCTGAAGAACCTCGCGGCGTCCGCGGCCGAGCAGCTCGAGGTGGCCGGGGCGCAGCGCGCGGCCGTCGCGGAGGTCCGCGGCCTGCTCGACGACCTCGTCGACGACGACGAGTTCTGGGCCGAGCAGGCGCGCAGCCTCGCGGTGTTCGCCTCGCCCGCCGGTCTTCGGACGTTCCGGCTGCCCAACCGATTGGCAAGCGAGGTCGAGGTCGCCGATCGCTTCTACGTCAAGCCGCTGATGCGGGCGGTGACCTTCCCTCAGGTGGCATTCGTGCTGGCGCTGGCGGCCGGTGCGGTACGCCTCGTGGAGGTGACGCGCGACGGGCCGTCGTTCACCGTCACCGTGCCCGGGCTGCCCGTGAGCGCGGCGAGCGCCGCCGGCAAGGCGTCGATCGGGGACCGATCGCCGGTGCGGCGCCTCCAGGGGTCGGAGGGGCAGAAGGTGAGGCTGCGCCAGTTCGCCCGGAGGGTCGATCAGGCGCTGCGCGGCGTGCTCACCGGGCTCGAGCTTCCGCTCATCCTCGCCGCGACGGAGCCGCTCGATGCGATCTACCGGTCCGTGAGCAGCTACCCCCATCTCGTCGAGACCGGCATCCCCGGCAATCCCGAGGGGCGGACGGACGAGGAGCTCGCGGCCGCTGCGCGGACGGTGCTCGACGGCGAGTACGAGCGCGAGGCGGGCGCGGTGCGCGAACGCTTCGAGCTGCGCTCGTCGGACGGTCGTGCCTCCGCCGACGTGGCGACGGTCGCCCGCGCGGCGACCTACGGCGCGGTCGACACGCTGCTGGTCGACATCGACGAGAAGCTGCCGGGGCAGGTCGACGAGGAGACGGGCGCCGTGACGTTCGCCGACGACGATGCGGCGACACGACGTCGAGCGCGACCGCCACGACCGCGGCGACCGGCACGACCACCGCGCCGGAGAGCGATCAGGCGATCGAGGGCGACGTCGTCGCGCGGCTGCCCCAGGTGCCTGCCGCGACGGAGGCCACCAGCAACCCGACGTCGCCGGATGGCACCGGTGGCGACGCGTTCCTGCGGGCCGTGTTCGACGACGTCCAGGCCATGTGGAAGCAGGAGTTCGCCGACGCCGGCATCCAGTACACCCCGGCGCGCATGACGATCTTCCGCGACGAGGTCCACACCGCTTGTGGCACGCAGCCCGCGACCGTCGGGCCCTTCTACTGCCCGGCCGACCACGGCGTCTACCTCGACACGCGCTTCTTCGACGCGCTGTCCCCGGCAGGTCGGCGTCAAGCTCGGCGACTTCGCGCAGGCCTACGTGGTCGCGCACGAGGTGGCCCATCACGTGCAGGTGCTGCTGGGCATCTCGCACCGCGTCGCGGTGGCAAACGAGCAGGATCCCGCCGGCGAGAACGCGCGCTCGGTGCGGGTGGAGCTGCAGGCCGACTGCCTGGCCGGTATCTGGAAGCACTCCAGCTACCAGCGCGGCGAGCTCACGGCCAAGGACTTCGAGGAGGCCCTACGCGCCGCGGCCGTCGTCGGCGACGACTTCCAGCAGCGCGCGGCGACGGGCACCATCACGCCCGAGACCTGGACGCACGGCTCCTCCGCGCAGCGCCAGCAGTGGCTCACAACCGGGTTCGAGCAGGGCAAGCCCTCCGCCTGCGACACCTTCGCGGCGTGAGCTCGAGGCCGGCTACGCCGAGTCGCGCGACCAGTCGCCGCTGCGCCCGCCCGACTTGCTGACGAGCTCGACGGCCTCGATGCGCACCCCGCGCTCCAGGCCCTTGACCATGTCGTAGACCGTCAGCGCCGCGACGGTCGCGGCGGTCATCGCCTCCATCTCGACGCCGGTGCGCGCGGTCACGGACGCGGTCGCGGTCAGCGTCACCGTGCCGGCGCTCGCGTCGAGGTCGGCGTCGACGTCGACGTGATCGAGGCCGATCGGGTGGCACAGCGGGATCAGCTCGCCGGTGCGCTTGGCCGCCTGGATGCCGGCGATGCGCGCCACGCCGAGGACGTCGCCCTTGGGGGCGTCGCCGGCCGCCACGCGCGCCGCGGTGTCCGGGTGCATGCGCACGGTCGCCCGCGCGACGGCGCGCCGGGCCGTCGCCTCCTTGGCGCCGACGTCGACCATCCGCGCGGTGCCCTCGGAGTCGAGGTGGGTGAGGTCGCCCATGCTCGTGCTCATGCCGGAACGGCGTCCGCGCGCGCGGCCTCGATGAGGTCGCGCACCGCCCGGGCGTCGCCGGCGCGCAGCAGCGCGATCGGATCGGGCTGGCCGTTGACGATGCCCTCGAAGAACGCCTTGCGGTCCTGGTAGGTGGCCAGCGTGCCCTTGGCCCAGCCGCGGACGTCGTTGAGCATGATCGCGAGCTGCGCGTACTCCTCGCCGAACAGCTCGGCGACCTCGGCCTTCATGCGCTTGGCGAGCGCCGGCGACGCCCCGGCCGTCGAGATCGCGATCGCCAGCGGGCCCGTGCGCACGATCGCCGGGAGGATGAAGTTGCACAGCGGCGGCACGTCGACGACGTTGACGAGCATCGCGCGGCGCTCGGCGTCGTCGTAGACGCCGATGTTGACGTCGGTGTCGTTCGTGCACGCGATGACGAGGAAGACGCCCTCGAGATCGCGCTCGCCGGCGTAGGGCCGCCGCTCCCAGCGGATCGAGCCCTCGGCGGCGAGCGCCTCTAGCTCCGGGCCGGCCTCGGGCGCGATCACGGTGACCTCGGCGTCGCAGGCGAGCAGCCCCTCGACCTTCTCCAGCCCGATCTCGCCCCCGCCGACCACGACGCAGCGCCGGCCGGACAGCTTCAGGCAGGCGATGTAGAACGGCGTGTCGAGCATGTCGCGCACGCAGGTCTGGTCGCAGATCCCGCGGCGGAACTGGCAGACGCACTCCTTCCCGGCGTAGGCGGCGGCAGGCATGTCCCAACAGGGTAATGCGCTATCGCGGGTAGATCCCGCCGTCCAGCGACACGACCTGATTGGTCATGTAGCCGTTGCGCAGCACGGCGAGCGCGAGGTCGGCGACCTCCTCGGGTCGGCCGAGGCGGCCGACGGGCACCATCGTCGCCAGCGCACCGGGGTCGCCGGGCAGCATGCCGGTGTCCTCGATGAGCGCGGGCGCGAGCGCGTTGACCGTCACGCCGTCGCCCGCCGAGCGGTTGGCGAGGTAGTGCGTGAGGCCATGAAGGCCGGCCTTCGACGCGGCGTAGTGGGGCCCGACGATCCCGCCGGTCAGGCCGGCCACCGACGACATGAAGAGCACGCGCCCGAAGCCGCGCTCGATCATCCCGGGCAGCGCGCGGCGCGCGAGCAGGAACGGCGCGCGCAGGTTCACCGCGAGCATCGCGTCGAAGTCCGCGGCGCTGACCTGCTCGAGCCTCGCGACCTGGGTCCGGCCGTGGTTCGCCACGAGCACGTCCACCGGGCCGAACGTGGCCTCGACCTCGTCGAGGAGACGGTCCGGCGCGTCGGCGTCGCCGAGGTCGGCCTCGAACGTCGCGGCGCGCCCGATGGCGGCCGCGAGCTCCTCCACCGGCTCGAAGCTCGACGCGTAGTGCAGCGCGACGGTGGCTCCGGCGCCGGCCAGGCGCTCGGCGATGCGCCGGCCGATGCCCCCGCTGGCACCGGTGACGAGTGCGACACGTCCCTCGAAGGTGGTCATGGCTGCGTGGCCCACTGCATGATGAGCAACGCGCGTGCGCCGCGCGCTCCGGCCTCGTAGAGGTGCATCTCGTCGCCCGCGAAGCCGGCGTAGTCGCCGGCGTGCAGGTCGACTGCGCGCTCGACGGGGCCGGTCCGCAGCGCGCCCTGGACGACGACGACGTGCTCGCGCGTGCCCGGGCCGTGGGCGCCCGCCGAGCGCTTGGAGCGGGGCGGGAAGCGGGCCTCGTAGAGCTCGATCGGCGGGTTGCCCGGCAGTCGGACGATGAGACGCAGGTCGTTGGCCGTGCCGGGGACGATCGTCCCCTCGCCCCCGTGGACGACGTGCACCGGCTCCGGCGCGCCCCCGGCGAGCAGGTCGCCGAACGGGACGCCGAGCGCCGTCGCCAGCGACGACAGCGTCTCGATCGTCGGGTTGCCCTTGCCGGCCTCGAGCGCCGACAGGGTGGCCTTCGCGACGCCGCTGGCCCGCGCCAGCTCGGACAGCGTGCGGTTCTGCTCGGTGCGCAGGCGGCGCAGGTTGGCCGCCACCACCGCGATCAGATCGTCTACCATGGCGAACGAGCGTACCAATGAGTCGAACGGAAGCACCGCATCGGATCCGCGACGGCGTACGCCGCATCGCCCCGTTCGCGGTGGCCGTCAGCGCCTTCGGGCTGACCTTCGGCGTGCTGGCGCGTGACGCCGGCTTCGGCCCGCTCGCCACCGTCGTCTTCTCGGCCACGACGTTCGCCGGCTCGGCGCAGTTCGCGGCGACCTCGGTGCTCTCGGCGGGCGGGACGCTCGCGGCGGCGATCCTCGCGGCGGTGCTGCTCAACGCCCGCTACGTGCCGATCGGGCTGTCGGTGGCGCCGTCGCTGCGCGGGCCCGCGTGGCAGCGCGGCCTGCGCGCGCAGTTCGTCGTCGACGAGTCGTGGGCCGTCAGCCACCTCGGCGGCGGGCGCTACGACCCGCGGTTGCTGCTCGGCGCCGGGCTGACCCTGTACTGCGCGTGGGTCGGGGGCACGACGCTGGGCGCCGCGGCCGGCTCGCTGCTCGGCGATCCCGAGGCGCTCGGGCTCGACGCCGCGTTCCCCGCGCTGTTCCTGGCGCTGCTCGCCGGCCAGGTCCGCGGGCGGGTCGGCGCGGTCGCGGCGGTCGGCGGGGCTGCCGTGGCGTTGCTGCTCGTCCCGTTCGTCGCGCCGGGGCTGCCGATCGTGGCCGCCTCGCTGGTCTGTCTGATCGGCGCGCGCTGGCGATGACGCAGACCTGGGCGCTCGTCGCGATCGTCGGTGCGTGCACGGTCGCGCTCAAGGGCGTCGGCCCGCTGGCCATCGGCGGGCGCGAGCTGCCGCGCCCGGTGCGCGGGGTCGTGGCGCTGCTGGCGCCGACGCTGCTGGCCGCGCTGATCGTCACGCAGGCCTTCGCCGACGGGCACCACCTCGTGCTCGACGCGCGCGCGGCCGGGCTCGGGGCAGCGCTCGTGGCCGTGGCGCTGCGCGCGCCGGTGCTCGTCGTCGTCGCGTTGGCCGCGGCCGCGGCGGCGCTCGCCCGCGCGCTGGGCTGACCGCTACGCTCGCCGCGCGGTGCCCACGGATCGAGTCGACCACTTCGGCCGCGACCTGCTCGTCGTCCTCGACCGCACCAGGAGCCAGCCCTTGCGCGTCCAGCTTGAGGAGCAGCTGCGCGAGGGGGTGCGCTCGGGGCGGCTGCACGCCGGGACCACGCTGCCCTCGTCGCGCGCGCTGGCCGCCGAGCTCGGGGTCGCGCGCGGCGTGGTCGTCGAGGCCTATGGCCAGCTCGTCGCCGAGGGGTTCCTCGTGGCGCGCCGCGGCGCGGCGACACGGGTCGCGCGCGTGGCGCCGCTGGAGCCGCCCGCGGCGGCGCTGGCGGCGCGTCTGTCGCCGGTGCGCTTCGACTTCCGCGCCGAGGCCGCCGACCGCGGCGCCTTCCCGCGGCGCGCATGGCTGGCGGCGGCGCGCCGCGCGCTCGCCGACGCGCCGGACGTCGACCTGGGCTACGGCGCGTGGGAGGGCGCGCCCGCGCTGCGCACGGCGCTCGCCGCCTACCTCGGGCGCACGCGCGGCGTCGTCGCCGAGCCCGAGCGCATCGTCGTCACCGCCGGGATCACGCAGGCGATCGCGATGCTCGCTGCCGTCCTGCGCCGCCGTGGCGCTCGCCGCGTCGTTGTCGAGGACCCCGGGTTCTGGCAGCACCGCACGGTGATCGAGCGCGCCGGCCTGGAGCTCGTGCCGGTGGCGGTGGACGAGGCCGGCCTTCGCACCGATGCGCTGCCACCGGCCGCAGCCGCGCTCGTCACGCCGGCTCACCAGATGCCCACGGGCGCCGTGCTCGCGCCCGCGCGGCGCGCGCAGCTGCTCGACTGGGCGGCCGCCCACGACGCCCTCGTGCTCGAGGACGACTACGACGGCGAGTACCGCTACGACCGCGAGCCGGTCGGCGCGCTGCAGGGCCTCGACGCGGGGCACGTCGTCTACATGGGCTCGACGAGCAAGACGCTCGCGCCGGCGCTGCGGCTGGGGTGGACGGTGCTCCCGAGCGACCTCGTCGCGACGCTGGCGCACGAGCGCGGCTGGACCGACGGCGGCTCGCCGATGCTCGACCAGCTCACCCTGGCGGCGTTCGTCGAGCGCGGCGAGCTCGATCGCCACCTGCGGCGCATGCGCCTGCGGTTCCGCCGCCGGCACGACGCCGTGGTCGCGGCGCTCGCGCGCCACCTGCCCGAGGCGCGGGTCGGCGGCGCGGCGGCCGGCCTGCACGTCACCGTCGCGCTGGCGCCCGACACCGACGTCGAGGCGGTCGTCGCCCGCGCGGCGCAGCGCGGCGTGGGCGTCTTCGCCGCGCGGCACGGAGCGCCGCTGCTGCTCGTCGGCTACGCGAACATCGCCGACGCCGCGATCGACCGCGGCGTGCGCGAGCTCGCGGCCGCGGTGCGCGGCTAGCCTTCCAAGCCGTGTTCCTCAACATCCTCGTCGCCGTCGACGGCTCCGAGCACAGCGCGGCCGCGCTGCGGACGGCGGCCCAGCTCGCCGGCGAGGAGCACGCGCGCCTGACCGTGCTGACCGCGGTGCCGCCGGCGCCGGCGTTCGCGCAGATCACCGCGGCGGGCGCGGCCGCGCTGGCCGACGCGGGGGCGATCATGGGCGACGCGGGCAAGCAGATCCGCGCGCAGGTCGAGGCCCTGCCGCCGGACCTGTCGGTGACCAGCGTCGTCGCCGCCGGCCACGCCGACCACGTCATCCTCGAGCGCCTGCGCGACGGCAACCACGACCTGCTCGTGATGGGCACGCGCGGGCTCGGGCGCGTGGGCAGCGCGCTGCTGGGCTCGGTCTCGCAGGCGGTGCTCCACCAGGCCGAGGTGCCGGTGCTGGTGGTGCGGGCGCCTAGGAGCGGCGCATCGCGCGAAGCCAGCGGCCGGTGACGCGCAGGAGCGGCAGCGCGTCCTCGCGCAGGGCGCGGTCACGGTCGGCGTCGCGGGCGCTGCGCAGGCCGGCGACCGCGCGCACGGCGCGGACGAGCTGCGCGTCGTAGGGGAACCACCACGCCGGGCGCCCGATCGGCGGATCCCACGTGACCACCTTCGGCTCGGCGCACGTGCGCAGCGCGATCGCGCCGCGGGTGCGGCCGATGCCCGATCCGCCGACGCCGCCCCAGGGGATCTGCGGCGCCGACCGCGCGACGAGGTGGTCGTTCATCCACACCATGCCCGCGCGCAGCTCGCGCGCGATGCGCGCGCCCTTGTAGCGGTCGGCGGTCCAGACCGAGGCGCCCAGGCCGAGGTCGAGGTCGTTGGCGCGCGCGATCGCGGCCTCCTCGGAGCCGACGGCCTCGACGACGAGCACCGGGCCGGGCACCTCCTCGCGCGCCAGGCGCGCGTCGGCGCTCACGCCGGTGAGCACTGCCGGGGCGTAGTGCGTGGCGCCGCGCGCGCCGCCGCAGTGCAGGGTGGCGCCTTCGCTCACGGCCTCCTCGACCAGCGCGGTCACGCGCTCGACGCGATCGCGCGCGACGAGCGGGCCGACCGACGTCTCGGGGTCGCGCGGGTCGCCGACCCGCAGCGCCGTCGCGCTCGCCACCACGTCGGCCAGGAAGCGCTCGAACACGTCGGGCAGGCACAGCGCGCGCTCGACCGACCCGCCGCACTGCCCGGCGTTGGCGAACGCCGCCCAGGCGGCGCCGCGCGCCGCGCGCGGGACGTTGGCGTCGGCGAGCACGAGCATCGCGTCCTTGCCGTCGAGGGCGAGGACCGAGCGCTTCAGGCCGTGCGCGCAGGCCGCGCCCACCTCGCGCCCTGCGCGCGTGGAGCCGGTGAAGCGGATCTGGGCGACCGTGGCTTCGACCAGCGCGGCGCCGGCATCGGTGTGCCCGTGGACGACGCGCAGCAGGCCTTCGGGAAGCCCCGCGCGGGCGAAGACGCGCGCGATGCGCTCGGCGCAGAGCGGCACGTGCGGCGAGGGCTTGAGGACGACGCCGTTGCCGGCGGTGAGCGCGACGGCGACGTCGCCCAGCGGGGTGGCGAACGGCTCGGTCGCCGGGCCGAGCACGCCGACGACGCCGAGCGGCTCGTAGGTCCAGCGCCCGCGCTTGACCGGGTGCTGCGTACGCGAGAACGGGATGCGCTCGCCGTCGAGGATGCGCGGCCCGTGCTCGGCCAGCCACTGCAGCGTCTCCACCGCCGCCAGCAGCTCCATGACCTCGGCCTCGGCCCGCGGCCGGCCCTGCTCGGCGCCGATCAGCTCGGTGAGCTCGTCGAACTCGTCGATCACCGCCTGCGCCGCGCGGGCCATGTAGCGCGCGCGGTCGCGCGCGCGCAGCGTCGCCCACAGCGGCTGCACGCTGGCCGACTGGTCGACGGCGGCAGCGACGTCGCGCGCGTTTGAGAGCGCCACGGCGCCGAGCCGCTCGCCGGTGGCGGGGCTGAAGGACTCCAGGTGAGCGCCGCCGGGCATGGGGTGGGCACGGTAGCGCCTGCTCTCCGCGCGGCCGTTGCGGCGCTGTGCGGCCAGGGCACTGCGGGAGACAGGCCCAACCGCCCGCGACGGCGCCCGCCCGGCTCCCCGTGCGCGGTGTCTGCGCAATGGCGCGCGCGTTCCTGCGCCGGGTGCGCGTGTGCTGCAACACCTTGCCGAGTCCCGCGCAGCGCGGTGCCGAACTGGGTCGAGTTAGCCTCGGAAACCGCGGCTAACCCGACCCGGTTCGCGAGGGCGCGTGCGCGGGCCGGGCCGAAGGTGTTGCGAAACACGCACCGCCCCCCGGGGCGCGCCGGGCGAAGCGGCCCGTGGGGCCAGCCGCCCGCGACGAGGCACGACGCCACGGTGGCGCAACCACAACGGCTTCTCCCCCTCAGTGCCCTGGCTGCGCAGTGCCGCAACGGCGGCGCGGAGAGAGTGGCCAGCCTGTCACCGCCCGCGCGCTCGCCGAATCTCCTCCAGCCGCTCCCGCAGCGCCGCCTCCGCCTCGCCGGGGGAGTAGAAGCGCACGCCGACGACGTGGTCGGGCAGCAGCTCCTGCTCGGACACCTGGCCCGGCAGGTCGTGCGGGTACTCGTAGCCCACGCCGCGACCGAGCCGCTTGGCGCCGAAGTAGGCCGCGCTCTGCAGGTACGCCGGCGGCGGCTGGGCGCCGTGCTCGCGCACGTGCTCGCGGGCGGCGCCGATGGCGCGCGTCGCGGCGTTGGACTTCGGCGCCAGCGACAGGTAGATCGCCGCCTGGGCCAGCGCGAACTGGCCTTCTGGCAGGCCGACGTGCTCGACCGCGTGGGCGGCGGCGACGGCCACCGACAGGGCGCCCGGGTCGGCGTTGCCGATGTCCTCGGAGGCGAGGATGACCATCCGCCGGGCGATGAAGCGCGGGTCCTCGCCGCTCTCGAGCATGACCGCCAGGTAGTACAGCGACGCGTCGGGGTCCGATCCGCGCGTGGCCTTGATCCAGGCCGAGATCGTGTCGTAGTGGCGGTCGCCGGTCTTGTCGTAGGTCAGCGCCCGGCGCTGCAGCGCGTCCTCCGCCGCTTCGAGGGTCACGAGGCCGTGGGTCTGGACCGCGAGGTCGAGCGCCGCCAGCGCCGTGCGCGCATCGCCGCCGGCGCGCGCGGCGAGGAACTCGACGGCGTCGTCGTTGGCCGAGGCGCCGATCGCGTCCAGCGCGCGCCGCAGCACGATCTCGATGTCGGCCGCCAGCAGCGGGCGCAGCTCGTAGATCTGGCAGCGCGAGAGCAGCGCCGCGTTGACCTCGAAGTACGGGTTCTCGGTCGTGGCCCCGATCAGCGTCACGAGGCCCTCCTCGACCGCGGGGAGCAGCGCGTCCTGCTGGGCCTTGTTGAAGCGGTGGATCTCGTCGAGGAAGAAGACGGTCGGCTCGGCGAGCTGGCGGCGGTGCTGGGCGCGCTCGAGCACCTTGCGCACCTCCGGGCGGCCGGCCTCGACGGCGGACAGCTCCTCCAGCGCGGCCTGGGCGGCGGCGGCCACGATCCGCGCGAGCGTCGTCTTCCCCGACCCGGGCGGGCCGTAGAGGACCATCGAGTGCGGGCGCCCCTGTTCGATGGCGACGCGCAGCGCCGAGCCTTCGGCGAGCAGGTGCTCCTGGCCGACGAGCTCGTCGAGCGATTGCGGGCGCAGGCGCGTCGCGAGCGGGCGGCCCGATGCGCCGGCGCCCGAGCGTCGCGGGCCGGCCTCGCCGGCATCGAAGAGCTGATCCATACCCATATCCTGCCTGTACATGGCCGACGACCTCGAGCGCGACACGACAGAGCTGCTGCAATGGCTCGTGCGCACGAACACGGTCAACCCGCCCGGCAACGAGCGTCCCGCGCAGGAGCACCTGGCCAAGCTGCTGGCGGACGCGGGCTTCGACGTCGACCTGCTGGGCCGCACCGACGAGCGCCCGAACCTCGTCGCGCGCCTGCGCGGGACCGGCGACGGCCCGACGCTGTGCCTGCTCTCGCACGTCGACACCGTGCTCGCCGACCCGCGCGCGTGGAAGCGCGACCCGTGGTCGGGCGACGTCGTCGACGGCGTCCTCTGGGGCCGCGGAGCGCAGGACATGAAGTCCCAGACGGCGGCCGAGGTCACCGCGGCGGTCTCGCTGGCGCGCGCGGGCTGGCGTCCGGCCCACGGCGCGCTGCTCGTGATCGTCGTCGCCGACGAGGAGACCGGTGGCGGCGAGGGCGCCATCTGGCTGACCGAGCACCACCCCGAGGCGGTGCGCTGCGACCTCCTGCTCAACGAGGGCGCCGGAACCGTGTTCCCGTACGGCGACGAGCGCGTCTACGGCGTGTGCGTGGCCGAGAAGGGCGTCTTCCGCTTCACCGTCACCACGGAGGGCGTCGCGGGCCACGCCTCGATGCCGAAGATCGGCGAGAACGCGCTGCTGAAGATGGTCCCGCTCCTGCAGGCGATGGGCGAGCGCCAGCCGGCCTTCGACATCACCGATCCGGCGCGCGCGCTGCTCGGCGAGCTGGGGATCCCGGTCGACGGCGACCCGGCGGGCGCGCTCGAGGCGCTGCGCGGGCGCGATCCCGTGCTCGCCGGCCTCGTCGAGACGATGCTCGGCGTCACCCTGGCGCCGACGATCATCTCGGCCTCGGAGAAGATCAACGTCATCCCCTCTCGCGCGCAGCTGGAGGTCGACTGCCGCACCCCGCCGGGCATGGGCGAGGAGCAGGTGCTGCGGCGCGTGCACGAGATCCTCGGCGGCGACGGCTACAGCATCGAGTTCACCGAGAAGGTCATCGGCAACGCCTCGCCGTCCGACTCGCCGCTGATGGACGCCCTGCGGGGCTGGATCGCACGCGAGGACCCGCAGGCGCGCGTCGTGCCGACGATGCTCCCGGCGTTCACCGACTCGCGCACCTTCCGCGACGCGTTCCCGGACTGCGTCGCCTACGGCTTCTTCCCCCAGCGCGAGATGAACCTGTTCGAGATGTGGGGGCTCGTCCACTCCAACGACGAGCGCATCGCCACGGCCGATCTCGGCTTCGCCGCGCGCTGCTACCGCGACGTCACGAAGGAGCTGCTCGGTGGCTGACCAACCCCGCAAGCTCAAGCTCGGCGGCATGGCCCTGCGCAACGGCCTGCTGGTCCACGGACCCACGCAGTGGGCGGCGGCCGTGCGCCGCGACGACGGGACGATCGCCGTCGCCTCGGGGAGCAAGCCGCACCTGCGCGGGCGCGCCGGCGGCGTTCCCGGCTTGCGCGGCGTCCTGCGGCTCGCTGAGGCGATGGCGGTGATCCCCCTGGTCAAGCGCGCGCTGCCCGAGGCCCGGCTGCCCTTCAACGACGCGACCGTCCTCGTCGCCATGGCCGCCGCCGCGACCGCCGGGTCGGCGCTGCGCCGCCGCGTGCGCGGCCTCGGGGGCGAGGCGGCCGTCGTCGCGATCTCGCTGGCCCCGTCGCTGGTGGCGCTGCGCGGCGGCGAGCTGGCCGCCTACCACGGCGTCGAGCACAAGGCGATCGGCGCCTACGAGCAGGGCGCCGCCGACGCGCGCGACGCGAGCAAGGAGCACGACCGCTGCGGCTCGCACCTCATGGCGCCCCTGCTCGCCGCCAACCTGGCCGGCACCGCGCTCCTGCGCCGCGCCGTCGAGAAGCCGTCGCCGCTGGCCGGCGCGGCCGTCCAGCTCGCCTCGATCGGCGCCGCCGTCGAGGTCTTCGCGTGGTCCGAGCGCCATGGCGACACCGCGCTGGCGCGTGCGCTGCGCCGCCCCGGGCACGAGCTGCAGCGCGTCCTCGGCACGCGCGAGCCGACCGAGGCGCAGCTCGAGGTCGGCCGCGCGGCGTTGGCGGAGATCCTGCGCGTCGAGCGCTGACCCTCCGGGGTCGAGGATTCGCCGCGGATGCCGATACAGCATTCGTGGCCGCTCCCCTGACCGTGCTCGCGACGAGCGCCGCTGCCGACGAGGCGCGCCATCGCGTCCTCGACGCGATCGGCGGCCTGCACGACCGCCTGATGGCGCTGACGCCGGTCGCCCCGACTCCTGGGGTGCTCGACCGCGTGCGCGACTTCGCCAACAACTGGCAGGCCGTCTTCGCGATCCTCTTCATGCTCGCGCTGATCGTCGTGCTGTGGCGCACGATGCGGCTGATGCCCCAGACCAAGCCGGTCCAGCTCAAGCCCGAGGGCAACCTCGAGGTCGGCTGGGAGGACATCGCGGGCGTCGACGAGGCGAAGGCCGAGCTGCGCGAGGTCGTGGACTTCCTGCGCGATCCCACGCCGTTCGCGCGCCTCGGCGCGACCGTGCCGCGCGGTGTCCTGCTGCACGGTCCGCCCGGGACGGGCAAGACGCTGCTGGCCAAGGCCGTCGCGCACGAGTCGGGCGCGCAGTTCTTCTCGCAGTCGGCGTCGTCGTTCGTCGAGATGTTCGCCGGCCTCGGCGCCGCGCGCATCCGCCGCCTGTTCCGCGAGGCGCGCAAGGCCCAGCCGGCCATCGTCTTCATCGACGAGCTCGACGCCGTCGGCGCGCGCCGCGGCTCGGACAACAACTCCGAGCGCGAGCAGACGCTCAACCAGCTCCTGGTCGAGATGGACGGCTTCTCGTCGGCCGCCGAGGGCCGCGTGGTCGTCATGGCGGCCTCCAACCTGCTCGACAAGCTCGATCCCGCGCTGCTGCGCCCGGGGCGCTTCGACCGCCAGGTCTTCGTGTCGCCTCCCGACGTCCGCGGGCGCGAGCGGATCCTGCGCGTCCACACCGCCAACAAGCCGCTGCGCGAGGACGTCGACCTGCAGGTCGTGGCCCAGCAGACCAGCGGGCTGACCGGCGCCGACCTGGCCAACATCTGCAACGAGGCGGCGATCTTCTGCGCGCGCCGCCAGGGCCACGCGATCTCGCGCCACGACTTCGACGCAGCGCTGGAGCGCGTCATCGCCGGGGTGCAGTCCTCGACGACCCTCAACGACCACGAGCGCCGCGTCGTAGCCTTCCACGAGGCCGGCCATGCGCTGTGCCGCGAGCTGCTCGACAGCGTCGACCGCGTGCACAAGATCTCGATCGTCCCGCGCGGCAACGCGCTCGGCTACGTCGTCAACCTGCCCGACGAGGACTCCTACCTCAAGACGCGCGACGAGCTCATCGACCAGATGACCGTGCTGCTCGGCGGCCGCGTGGCCGAGCAGGTCGTCTTCGGCGCGGTGACCACGGGCGCCGCCAACGACCTGCAGCGCGTGGAGGAGATCACCCACGCCATGATCCACCACTACGCGATGGGCTCGGGCGACGCGCCCCAGGCCGCGCTCAAGGACGACGCGCTCTCCGACCAGACGCGGCGCATCCGCGACGAGGAGCAGCACGAGCTGGCCTTCGAGGCGCACCGCTCGGCGTGGGACCTGATCACGGGCCACCGCGAGCTGCTGGAGCGCATCGCGACCGAGCTGCTCGAGAACGAGACGCTCGAGCGCGCCCAGATCGACCGCATCATGGACGGCGTGCCGCGCATGGAGCGGCGCAAGCCGGTGCCCGACCTGCGGGTTGCGGCGGCTGAGAAGCAGGCCAAGGCCGCCGACTAGACTCCGGCGGGCATGTTCGCCCGGGTCGACCACATCGGCGTCGCCGTCGAGGACCTCGAAGCCGCGATAGCGCTGCACGAGGAGACCTACGAGATGACGCTCGTCCACCGCGAGGTGGTCGAGGAGCAGGGCGTCGAGGCCGTGCTGCTCGACGTCGGCGAGGGCCACGTCGAGCTGCTGCGCCCGCTGAGCGCGGAGACGCCGGTCGGGCGCTTCCTGGCCAAGCGCGGCCCAGGGCTGCACCACGTCGCCTACCAGGTCGCCGACGTGCAGGCGACGCTCAGCGCCCTGCGCGAGCGCGGCCTGCGGCTCATCGACGAGCAGCCGCGGACCGGGATCCGGGGCTCGCGCGTGGCCTTCCTGCACCCCGCGTCGTCGGGCGGCGTGCTCACCGAGATCGTCCAGCCGTCGGAGGGACACTGAACACCATGGCCCAGCGCATCAGCATCGGCTTTCACTCCAGCCCGCCACTCGACCTGCGCGTGAGCGACGAGCAGCTGGCGAAGCTCAACGACGCCCTGGGCGGCGACGGCTGGCACGAGCTGGTCGCCGAGGACGGCTCGGTGCGCCTCAACCTCGCCCACGTGCTGTGGGTTCGCACGGCGAGCGAGGAGCACCGCGTCGGGTTCGGGATCGCCTCGACGGGCTAGGCGTGCGGCTCTCCGCGTAGCGCTTGCTGCGCTGCGCGGTCAGGGCATCGAGGGGAAGAAGTCGCTGTGGTTGCGGCGCCGCAAGCGCCGCGCGGAGACCGGCTCGCGGACAGCCCCGATGGAATAAACCCGCCGCCGCCCGGCTCGTTGGAGGTATGAGATCAACGACTCTCGGTGCCCTCGTCGCCCTCGCAGTGGCTGCTGTGCCCGCGCAGGTGGCGAGTGCCCACAACTCCAGCCAGTTGCGCGAGGTGCGCAACGCCACGCGCGCCTTCCGTGACGTCGAAGCGGCGAAAGCCGCGGGCTACGAGGCCGCGCCCGACTGCGCGGCGGACCCGAAGTACGGCGGCATGGGCATCCACTACGCCAACCCGAATCTCCTCGCCGATGGTGTCCTCGACCCGCTGCGCCCGGAGGTGCTCGTCTACCAGCCCGGCGCGGGCGGGAAGCTGAGCCTCGGCGCCGTCGAGTACTTCAAGCCCGACGCCGATCAGGACCTCGACACCAACGACGACCGGCCCTCGCTGTTCGGCATGCCGTTCGACGGGCCGATGCTCGGTCACGAGCCCGGCATGCCCAAGCACTACGACCTGCACGTCTGGCTCTACAAGCACAACCCGGCGGGCCTGTTCGCGGCCTTCAACCCGCGCGTGCAATGTCCGTGAGCGCCGACCTCGGCTACGGCCTACCCAACGCCTGGGACCACGCGCGGCGCCGTCTGGAGCTGCTCGCGGCCTGCCACGACGACGCCAGCCAGCGGCGGGCGACCGCGCTCGCGGTCGGCCCGGGCTGGCGCTGCCTCGACGCGGGCGCGGGCCAGGGCTCGTTCGCGCGCTGGCTGGCCTCGACGGTCGGGCCCAGCGGCCACGTGGTCGCCGCGGACCTCGACGTGACCCTGATGGCCGACCTCGACGCGCCCAACGTCGAGGTTCGCCAAATGGACCTCGTCCACGACGACGTGCCGCGCGACGCGTACGACCTCGTGCACACGCGCCTCGCCCTGCTGCACATCCCCGAGCGCGACCAGGTGCTGGCGCGGCTCGTCGCCGCGGTGCGGCCCGGCGGCCTGCTGCTCGTCGAGGAGGACGACGGCTACCCGATCCTCGCGACCGCCACCGGTGCCTATCGCGCCGCCTGGGAGGTGTTCCTGACGACGATGTCCGGCGGCGGGACGGACCCCGCGTGGGCGCGCGACCTCCCGGAGCGCCTCGCCGCCCTCGGGCTGGTCGACGTCGACGCCGAAGCCGCGGCGCAGCTCTTCCGCGGTGGGTCGGTGCCCGCCCAGATGTGGAGCCTGAGCTGGCTGCAGGTGCGCGATCGCGCGGAGGCGATGGGCGCCCCGGTCGAGGACCTCGATCGCGGCCGCGCCGCCGTCGCGGACCCCGACCGCTGGTTCCACGGCCCGACCATGATCGCCGCCTGGGGGCGCCGGCCAGCGGCCGGCTGAGCGCGGTGCCCGCCTATCGTGTGGGCCCGTGCACGCCGTGGCCCGCACCGATCTGCGCCTCTTCCGCCTCGTGCGCTCGGCGGCCCGCCCGCCGGCGAGCGAGGCGGTGGCGCGCTTCTCGCGCCTTGGCGAGCACGCCGCGCTGTGGCTGGTCGTCGGCGCGGCGGGCGCGCTGCTCGATCGCCCGCAGCGCCGGGCCCGCTGGCGCCGCGGGGCGGCCGTCGTCGCGGCGACGTACGGCGCGAACACCGCGATCAAGCACGCGATCGGCCGGCCGCGGCCGCGGCTCGCCGATCTTCCGGCGCTGGTCAAGACGCCGACCGCGCTGAGCTTCCCCTCGGCCCACGCATCGACCTCCTTCGCCGCCGCGGTCCTCTACGCCGGCCTCCTGCCCGCCGGCCCGCTGTACCTGACCGCCGCCGCGATGGCCTGCTCGCGCGTCTACCTCGGCGTGCACTACCCCTCCGACGTCGCCGCGGGCGTGCTGCTCGGCCTGGCGATGGGGAGCGTCGCGCGATGAGGGTCGGGATCGTCGGGATGCCCAACGCGGGCAAGTCGTCGCTGTTCAACGCGCTCACGCGCGCGGGCGCCGAGGCGGCCAACTACCCGTTCACGACGATCGAGCCCAACGTCGCGGTCGTGCCGGTCGTCGACGAGCGCCTGGAGCGCGTGGCGCAGACGATCGAGTCCTCGAACGTCGTGTACGACACCATCGACTTCCACGACATCGCCGGCCTCGTGCGCGGAGCCCACGAGGGCGAGGGCCTGGGCAACCAGTTCCTGGCCAACATCCGTGAGGTCGATGCCATCGTGCACGTCGTGCGCGCCCACCACGACCCCAACGTCGTCCACCCCGAGGGCGATGTCGATCCCCAGCGCGACATCGAGACGATCGAGACCGAGCTCGTCTACGCCGACCTCGAGCAGGCCGAGCGCCGCCTGGAGCGCGTGACCAAGCAGGCGCGCGGCGGCGACCGCCAGGCCCAGGCCGAGGAGCGCTGGCTGCAGGACGTCATCGCCGCCCTGCAGGAGGGCCGCCCGGCGCGAACGGTGCCTCCGCCCGACAACGCGCCCGACGCGCTGCGCAACCTGCAGCCGCTGACCGCCAAGCCGGTGCTGCTCGTCGCCAACGTCGACGAGGGCGACGACACGGTCCCGCCCGCGGTGGCCGAGCACGCGGAGGCGATCGGGGCGCTGGCCGTCGCGGTCTCCTCGCGCCTGGAGGCCGAGCTGGCAGAGCTCGAGGACGACGACGCCGCAGCGATGCGCGACGACCTCGGCATCGCGCAATCGGGCCTGCGACGCGTCGTCGACGGCGCCTTCGCGCTGCTGCACCAGATCGCCTTCTTCACGGCCGGCGAGGCCAAGCCCGCGCAGTCCTGGCACCTGCGCGACGGCCTCAGCGCGTGGCATGCCGCCGGCGAGATCCACTCCGACATCCAGCGCGGCTTCGTGCGCGCCGAGGTCGTCGGCTGGCAGGCGCTCGTCGACGCCGGCGGCTACGCGGGGGCGCGCGACCGCGGCGTGCTGCGCCTGGAGGGTCGCGACTACGTCATGCGCGACGGCGACGTCATCACGGTGAAGTTCACGCCATGACCGAGCGCCGAGCCGTTCTCGTCACGGGCGCCGCGCGCGGCATCGGCCGCGCGGTCGCGGCGCGCCTGGAGCACGACGGGCTGCAGGTGCTGGCCTGCGACCTGCAGCCAGACTCCGACGGCCCGGGCCTGCCGTACACCGCCGACCTCGCCACGCGCGAGGGCAACGCCGGCGCGGTCGCGGCCGCGCTCGAGCGCTTCGGACGGCTCGACGCGGTCATCGCCAACGCCGGCCTGCAGCACGTCGCGCCGGTGGCGGAGTTCGACGAGGACCAGTGGGACCGAATCGTCGCCGTCCTGCTGACCAGCCCGTTCCTGCTGGCCAAGCACGCCTGGCCGGCGCTGCGCGACAGCGGCGACGGGCGCTTCGTGGCGATCGCCTCGGCGCACGCGCTCGCCGCCTCGCCGTACAAGGCCGCCTACGTGTCGGCCAAGCACGGCGTCCTCGGGCTCGTCAAGACGCTCGCGCTCGAGGGCGCGCAGGACGGCATCACCGCGACCGCGGTCTGTCCCGGGTACGTGCGCACGCCGCTCGTCGAGCGCCAGATCGCCGACCAGGCCAAGGCGCACGGCCTGCCCGAGGACCGCGTGCTCGAGGAGATCATCCTCGCGCCGCACGCGATCAAGCGGCTCATCGAGCCCGAGGAGGTCGCCGATGCGGTGGCCTACCTCCTCGGGCCGGGCGGGCGCGCCATGACCGGCGTCCCGCTGACGATGGACCTGGGCTGGACCGCGCGCTAACGCACCTCGTAGTGCTCGCGCGCCGCGAAGCGATCGACGCGGCGGTGGTAGCGGTCGCCGGCCATGCCGCCGAAGATCGCGAACAGCAGCGTGACGACGACCGCCGCGGCGAGCGTGACGACCCCGCCGGTGGTCAGCGACGCGTCGCCGACCGCGACGTTGGGCAGGTTGAGCTGCTTGAAGACGTCGTACTCGCTGCCGCCGATGACGGCGGCGATCGCCAGGCAGGCGCCGAGGACGACGGTCCAGGCCCACACGCCGATGCCCTGGCGCGCACCGTCGAAGCGGGCCATCCGCGCCGCGACGTAGCCGCCGCAGTACCACGCGATCGCCAGCCCGACGAGCAGCAGGATCGCTCCACCGAGGCCGATCGTGTCGGCGTTGCCGTTGGCGACGTCCTTGATCTCCGAGACGTCCAGCGCGACGCCGGCCGCGGCGGCGATCCCGAGCAGGATCGAGGCCAGGCCGATCGCGCTGAGCAGGCCGAAGAACGCGCTGCCCCAGCGGATGCCGCCGAAGCGGTCGCGCTGGCGCGCGCGCATCGCGACGACGGTGTCCTCGTCGACGACCGGGGCCAGCGTGCGCCGCTCGCTGACGGGCTCCCAGTCGCGCGGCGGCGCCGGCGTCACGGCCGTGTCGTCGCGTGTGAAGCGCTCGCGCTCGACCGGCGGGGCGACGGTGGTCGACGTCGTCGCCGGCTCGCGCTCCTCGACGGCCACGGCGTTCTCGCCAGGCTCGCCGTCGATCTTCCGATTGCGTCCGAACATGGAGGTACCTCCTCCCGTGGTGTTGGGTAAGGCTTTCCCCGTCAGCCCGCGGACCACGCCTCCAACCGCTCCGCAAGCCGGTTCATCGAACGCTTGCGCGCCGCCTTCGCGGCGCCGGCGAAGTCGGTCGGGGCGTCGGGCGGGCGCTCGACGCCGGCCGGCTGCAGCGTGGCGATCTCGCGGAACGCGCGCAGCTCGTCGGCCTGCTCCTCCAGCGCCTGGCGCACCCGCGGGCGCAGGCCCATCGGCAGCTCGAGCAGCGCGTCGAGCGTCTCGTGCTCGCCGAGCAGCTCGCGGGCGGTCTTCTCGCCGATGCCCTTCGCGCCCGGCAGGCCGTCGGACGGGTCGCCGCGCAGGGCGATGAAGTCCGGGACCTGGTCGGGGCGCACGCCGTAGCGCTTGCGCACCTCGGCCGGGCCGATCGGCTCGGTCTCGCCCTTGCCGGCCGGCCACAGGACGGTGACGTCGTCGGAGACGCACTGGAACATGTCGCGGTCGCCGGTGAACAGCAGCGCCTGCCCGCCGGCCGCCGACTCGACCTCGGCCAGCGCGCCGAGCAGGTCGTCGGCCTCGAGCGTGTCGTGGCGCAGGACGGTCCAGTCGAAGGCGCCGAAGAAGTCCGCCGCGTCGTTCCACTGGGGCACCAGCTCGGGCGGCATGTCGATGCGGTCGGCGTGGTAGGTCGGGTAGAGCTCGACGCGATAGTGGGCCGCCTCCTCGCCGAAGCACAGCACCACCGCACGCGGCTCGTAGCGCTCGACCGCCTGCAGCACGAGGTTGGAGACGCCGAGCAGCGCGTTGACCGGCACGTCCTTGTCGTCGGTGATCGTCTTCGGCAGGGCGTAGAACGCGCGATACAGCAGCGAGGGCGCGTCGACGGCGAGCAGCGGCGCGGGCATCTGGCTGATGCTGTCATCTAGCCTGCCGCCGGTGCGGCGCGCCTTGTCCTCGCCGACCTTCCCGCTCTACGTCGGGGGCTTTCTCGGTCCGTTCGGCGGGGGCGTCATCGCCGTCCTCATCCCGCAGCTGCGCGACGCGTTCGACGCCACGACCGGCGAGGTCGCGGCCGCGATTCCGGCCTACTTCGTCCCGTTCGCGCTCGTGCAGCTCGTGTCGGGGACGATCGGCGAGCGGCTCGGGCGCCGGCGCGTGGTGCGCGCCGGCTACATCGCCTACGGCGCCACCTCGGTGCTGGCGGCGGTGGCGCCGACGATCGGGGTGTTCATCGCCGCGCGGGCCGGCTCCGGCGCGTCCAACGCGTTCCTGACGCCGCTGGTCCTCGCGGGGCTGGCCGATGTCACGCCGCGCGAGCGGCTGGGGCGCACCGTCGGGACGTTCGCCGCCGTGCAGACCGCCGCGATCGCGCTGTCGCCGTTGTGCGGCGGGCTGCTCGGCGAGGTCGACTGGCGGCTGGCCTTCCTCGCGCCGGGCGCGGTGGCCGTCGCGCTGTCGCTGGTCCCGCCACGCGACGCCGAGCGCCTGCCCGGCGCCGAGCCCGCGCGGTTGCGGGCCGTGTTCACGCGCCGCGTCGGCGTGCTGTCGGCGGCCGCCTTCGCGGCCTACGCGAGCGTGACCAGCCTCGGCTTCCTCGTCGCGCTGCGCTGCGCCGATGCCTTCGGCCTGGGCTCGACCGCCCGCGGCGCCGTCCTCGCCGGCTTCGGCATCGCCGGGGTGCTCGTCGGCCGCCCGTCGGGGCGACTGGTCGATCGCGTCGGGCGCATCTCGGTGACCGTCGGCGGGGCGCTTGCCTGCGCGCTGCTCGTCGCGCTCATCGGCGCCGCGCAGACCGTGGCGGGCCTCGCCGCGCTGTGGATCGGCGCGGGCGCGGCGTCGACGGTCGTCTGGGCGGGCCTGAACACGCTGATCGTGGAGGCGGTCCCGGCCAACCGCGCCGGGGCGACCTCGGTGGTGTCGGCGTTCAAGTTCGCGGGCAACGCCGCCGCGCCCGCGATGTGGCTCCCGCTCTACTCGCAGGACCCGAGCATCGCGTTCGTGGCCGCCGGCGTGGGCAGCGCGCTGATGGGCGCGCTCACGTTGCGGCTGCGGCACTAGGATGCGTGGCCCATGCTCACCATCACCGGCATCGACGAACTCAAGGCCAAGGTCGGCGAGGAGCTCGGCGTCAGCGACTGGCACGAGGTCACCCAGGACGAGATCAACGCGTTCGCCGACGCAACCGGCGACCACCAGTGGATCCACGTCGACCCCGAGCGCGCCGCGCAAACGCCGTTCGGCGGCACGATCGCCCACGGGCTCTACACGCTCGGCCTCGGCCCGACCTTCACGGAGCAGGCCTTCTCGCTCGAGGGCTTCGCCTTCGCCCTGAACTACGGCTACGACCGCGTGCGCTTCCCGGCGCCGCTGCCCGTCGACTCGCGCCTGCGCATGCGCGCGACGCTGACCAGCGTCGACGAGGTCCCGGGCGGCATCCAGATGAAGGTCACCCAGACCTTCGAGATCGAGGGCGCCGAGAAGCCGGTGTGCGTGGCCGAGCAGCTGGTGCGGCTGTACAGCGGCGGCTAGCCCGCGCGCACGGCCGGGCCCACCGCCTGGCCGTACACGACCCGATACACGCCCGGCCCCGGCACGGCGACCGAGTAGCGCCCGCCGCGCCGCACGTGCGCGTCCGTCGCCGTGACCCAGCGCGTGCCGACCAGGCGCTGCACGGTCAGCCAGCGGCCGGCGCGCGCCGGCGCGATCGTGCCTTCGACGCGCGGCGCCGAAGCCGAGGCGGCCCGCGCGGCCGGCAGGCCGCCCGTCGGGTCGCCGCTCGGCGCCGGCTTCGTGGCGGGCTTCTTGGTCTTGCTCGCCTTCGTCGTCACCGAGGTGTAGAAGGCCCACGTGTCGTAGAGGCCGAAGGCCGTGCGCAGCTGCGGCCCGGTCACGTTCGTCACGCCGCCGGTGCCCACGACCTGCGCGCGCACGACGCGTGGCGAGATCCCGCGCTGCAGGACCTTGATGCGCTTGAAGCGCCCGCGCAGGTAGCGGTGCAGCTTGTGCTGCACCTGTGTGGCGGTAAAGCGGAACGGCCCCCACCGGTGCTTGGGCGAGACGCTGTCGAACGGGTCGTCGACGGCCTTCAGCCACGGCTTGGGCTGCGAGCCGACGAACGAGTTCTGAACGTCCTCGGTCTCGCCGCCCGAGGTCGAGAAGAAGTACGTGGTCACCGGCAGGCCGCCGAAGGTGACGACCTGACCGTTGGTCTGGGTCACCGCCGCGTCGGTGTTCGGCGTCTCGGCCGACACGCCGCGGTACACCTGCGAGCGCGTGTCGGCGTACTGGTCGAACAGCGCGCCGCCCGCGTCGGTCGTCATCGCGTAGGTGCGCGCCGCGACCGCCTGGGCCTTGAGCGCCTCGGGCGGCCAGGCCGCCGGGCTCTCGCCGCTGACGACGCCGCGCACGTAGTCCTCGAGGTCGAGGGCGTTGACCGCGACGAGCCTCGAGCCCGACGTGCTGATGAGCAGCGACCCGCGATACAGGCCGTCCTTGACGCCCGGCACCGAGGTGCCCATGAGCTTCAGCGCCTGCTCGACGGGCGCGTCGACGCGCAGCGGACCCGCGGTCGTCGCGACATCCTCGCCCGACGCGTCGCGCAGCACGAGCCCGTCGCCGCCCGGCTTGACCGTGTACGTCTGGGCGGGGTCGAGCTTCTGGTCGCCCGCGTTGAGCGCGCCGCTGAAGGCGATCGACTTCTTGCCGCCCTGCAGTAGCACCTTGACCTCGGGGTTGGCGTCCAGGGCGCCGAGCGCGGTGCCCGTGTAGTAGTGGCCGAGGATGAAGTCGTAGGTCTTCAGGTGCAGCGCGTAGCCGTAGGTGCCGTACTGGCTCATCCCGATGCCGTGGCCGAAGCCGGCGCCGGTGATGGTCAGCTTGGTCGCCGCCTGCGCGGCCGGAGCGCAGGCCAGGAAGGCCGTTGCGAGAGCGAGGGCGAGCTTGCGCATGCCAGTCAACGAACGCCGGCGGAGCGTGCGAGTTGCGGTGCTAGCTTGCATGCGATGGGTCAGGGTAACCGGCGCGCCAGCGACGTGTTCGTGGAGTGTCTGGAGGCCGAGGGGGTCAAGTACGTCTTCGGCATCCCGGGTGAGGAGACCCTCGACCTCAACCAGTCGCTCGCCAACTCCTCGGTCTCGTTCATACCTGTTCGACACGAGCAGGGCGGGGCCTACATGGCCGACATGTACGGGCGCCTGACCGGACGCGCCGGCGTCTGCCTCGGGACGCTGGGTCCCGGGGCGATGAACCTCGTCACCGCCATCGGCGACGCCTTCCTCGATCGCGCGCCGCTCGTCGCCCTCACCGGGCAGGCCGACCTCGAGCGGATGCACAAGGAGTCCCATCAGTTCATCGACCTCGTCGAGCTGTTCCGTCCGATCACCAAGTGGAACGCCCGCGTGACGAGCCCCGAGATCATCCCCGAGGTCGTCCGCAAGGCCTTCAAGGTGGCAGAGTCCGAGAAGCCGGGCGCCACCCACCTCGAGCTGCCCGAGGACGTCATGGCCGCCGGCCTCGAGGCCTCGCCGCTGCCGCGCCGGCGCCCGGTCAAGCCCGAGCCCTCCGCCCGCGAGCTGCTCAAGGCCGCCGACCTCATCCGCAACGCGATCAACCCGATCGCGCTGGCCGGCAACGGCGTCGTGCGCGCCCGCGGCGCGCCGGCCCTGCGCGAGTTCTGCCGCGCCACCGGCATCGCGGTCGCCGAGACGTTCATGGGCAAGGGGCTGCTCGACTACACCGACCCCAAGGCCCTGGGCACCGTCGGCCTGCAGGCGCGCGACTACGCGCTGGCGGGCTTCGACGACGCCGACGTCGTCATCGCCGTCGGCTACGACCTCGTCGAGCACGCGCCGTCGCACTGGAACCCTCGGCGCGACAAGAAGATCGTCGTCATCGACTCCGAGGCAGCGGAGATCGACGAGTACTTCACGCCCGAGGTCGAGCTGATCGGCGACATCTACCACGTGCTCACGCGGCTGGCCGAGGAGTGCCGCGACGTCCCGCACTCCGGCGGCTCGCAGCGCCTGCGCGACGTCGTGCTCGGGCGCCTGCAGTCCGCGCGCGACGACGACGGCTTCCCCATGCAGCCCCCGCGGGCGCTGTGGGAGATCCGCCAGGCGCTCGGGCGCGAGGACATCCTCATCTCGGACGTTGGGCTGCACAAGCTGTGGATCGGCCGGATGTTCCCGGCGCATGAGCCGAACACCGTGCTCATTGCAAACGGGCTTGCAGGCATGGGCTTCGCGGTCCCGTGCGCGGTCGCCGCCAAGCTCGTGCACCCGGAGCGCAAGGTCGTCACGGTCAACGGCGACGGCGGCTTCCTCATGAACGCCCAGGAGCTCGAGACCGCGATGCGCCTGAAGACGCCGTTCGTCAACGTCGTCTGGGAGAACCGCCAGTTCGGCTCGATCGTCTGGAAGCAGGACAACAAGTTCGGCGAGCACTTCGGGGTCGACTTCACCAATCCCGACTTCGTCAAGCTCGCGGAGGCCTTCGGCATGCCGGCCTGGCGCTGCGAGGCCGTCGAGGACCTCGGCCGCCACCTGCGCCACGCGCTGGCCCTCGACGTCCCCTCGCTGATCGTGCTGCCGATCGACTACTCGGTCGACGTGGCGATGAGCGAGCTGGGCACAGAGACGGTGAGCACGTGAGGCGACCGAGCCGCTTCGCGACCGAAGGGGCGAACTAGGCGCAGGGCGAGGGCTAAGGTTCGTGTGCACCATGGCTACGACGACGCGCATGACGGCTGCCGAGTACATCGCCCTGCCCAACGATGAGCGCTGGTGCGAGCTCATCGACGGGGTGGTCGTCGTGAACGAGCCGCGGCTGGACCACGGCCTGGTCTCCATACGCTTGAGCACGGCGCTGCAGACCTGGGTCCAGGCGGGAAGCGATCGCGGCTACGTGGTACCGCCGGTCGACGTCGACATCGACGAGTACAACGTCTTCGCGCCTGACATCTCCTGGATCCCGCGCCTGCGCAGCGCGCGCGAGCGGCTTCAGGGCCTGCCCGGGATCTGCGTCGAGATCCGCTCGCCGAGCACGTGGCGGTACGACGTCGGGCCCAAGCGCGACCGCTACCGCGACGCCGGCCTCCCCGAGCTGTGGCTCGTCGACGCGATCGCCGAGTCGGTCATCGTCCAGCGCCGCTCCAAGCCCGGCGCGCCCGACTTCGACGTCGCCCTCGAGCTGCGCGGCGACGAGTAGCTCACCTCGCCCCAGCTTCCCGGCTTCGCGCTCCGCGTGGCCGACATCTTCAAGGACATCCCGTAGGCGCACCCGCGGGTAGAGTCGTTGCCATGAGCACGGCAACGGCAGAGCAGACGATCCTCGACGCGGTCAAGCCGCAGCTCTACATCGGCGGCGAGTGGCGCGACGGCGGCGAGGGCGGGACGATCGCCGTCGAGGACCCGGCCACCGGCGAGACGCTGACCGAGGTCGCCGACGCCACGGTCGACGACGCCAAGGCGGCGCTCGGCGCCGCGCACGAGGCCTTCCAGGAGTGGCGCGACCACGCCGCCGCGCGAGCGCGGCGACATCCTGCGCCGCGCCTACGACGTCATCACCGAGCGCGCCGACGACCTGGCGCTGCTGATGACGCTGGAGATGGGCAAGCCGCTGGCCGAGTCCAAGGCCGAGATCGCCTACGCCTCGAACTTCTTTCGCTGGTACTCCGAGGAGGCGGTGAGGATCAACGGCCGCTACGCGGTCAACGAGACCGGCCACGGGCCGCGTCCTGACCCTCAAGCAGCCGGTCGGCCCCTGCGTCTTCATCACGCCGTGGAACTTCCCGCTGGCGATGGGCACGCGCAAGATCGGGCCGGCGATCGCCGCGGGCTGCACGATGGTGGTCAAGCCGGCCAAGCAGACGCCGCTGTCGATGATCATGCTCGCGCAGATCCTCGAGGAGGTCGGCCTCCCCGGCGGCGTGCTGAACGTCATCACCGCGCGCTCGTCGGGCAGCATCATGGAGCCGCTCATCAAGGACCCGCGCACGCGCAAGCTGTCGTTCACGGGGTCGACCGAGGTCGGGCGCATGCTCATCGGCCAGTCGGCCGAGCAGGTCCTGCGCGTGTCGATGGAGCTCGGCGGCAACGCCCCGTTCCTCGTCTTCGACGACGCCGACGTCGACGCCGCGGTCGAGGGCGCGCTGATCGCCAAGATGCGCAACGGCGGCGAGGCGTGCACGTCGGCCAACCGCTTCCACGTGGCCGTCGCCGTCGCCGACGAGTTCGCCGAGAAGCTCGCCGCCAGATCGGCGCGATGAAGGTCGGCCGCGGCACCGAGCCCGACGTCAAGGTCGGTCCGCTCATCGACGACGACCAGCGCGGCAAGGTGGCCGACCTCGTCGACGACGCGCGCGAGCGCGGCGCCAAGGTGCTCGTCGGCGGCTCGCGCATCGACGGCGCCGGCTACTTCTACGAGCCGACCGTCCTGCCGACGTCCCCGACGACGCGCGCCTGCTCGACGAGGAGATCTTCGGCCCGGTCGCGCCGGTGCAGCAGCTTCGCCTCCGACGACGAGGCGATCGCGGCGGCCAACGCCACCGAGTACGGCCTCGTCGCCTACGTCTACACGCAGGACATCAACCGCGCCTTCAAGGTCATCGAGGGCCTCGAGACCGGCATGATCGGCCTCAACCAGGGCATGGTCTCCAACGCCGGCGCGCCATTCGGCGGCGTCAAGGCGTCGGGCTTCGGCCGCGAGGGCGGCCCCGAGGGCATCCAGGAGTACCTGGAGACCAAGTACGTGGCGCTCAACGTGCCGTGAGCATCCTCACGCAGCCCTTCGCCGTCTTGCGGTAGTGCGAGCCGACGGCCGTCAGCGTGAACCTGTAGCGGCCCGCCTTCACGTAGTGCCCCTTGCTGTCGCGCCCGTCCCAGCGCAGGCGCACGACGGTGCCGGCCTTGTGCTTCGGGACGCGGATCCGGCGCACGATCTTGCCGTTCGCGTTGCGGAACGTCACCACGAGACGTGACGTGTGCGCAAGCCGCACGGTCATCGCGACGAAGCGGCTCGAGCCCGGGCGGAACGTGCGCCCGCTCACGCGCAGGCGCGGGCACATCGGCGCCTTGGTCTTGCGCGAGAGCGCCGAGTACGGCCGGACGCGCGCGCGGCTGGCACTCGCCGTCGCGGCAGCGGCGCTCGCCGCCCGCGGCGGCGGGGGCGGCGGATAGACCGCCGTATAGGCGCCGGACGCGGCGGGCAAGAACGCGTAGTCGACGCCCTTGACGGTCTGCGTCGTGTAGCTCACCGGCTCGCCGTTGCGCGTCAGTCTCTGAAGGTTTCCGGTGCTGCCGTGGATCGGGAGCATCGCCTGGAGCCCCGCGCGTCGGCGTCCTGCACGATCGTGAAGCTCAGCACGCCGCCGTCGAAGCTCATCGCGCCGAACGACGAGGAGTTGCGTCCGTCGAGTCCAGGTCAGCAACTGGCGTTCGGAGATGATCGCACGCCTCCTGCACTGCGCGTCGGCCACGAGCGCGTTGCGCATGCCCGGGTCGGCGCCGCGCTGTCGCTGTGCACGATCACCGTGAAAGCGCCGTAGTAGCCCTCGGTGCCGAGCGCCCGGTCGATCAGCGCCCGCATCTCCGCCGGAACCACCGTGTCGGGCGAGGCGGTGGCGTCGTCAGCGGAGTCGGTCGCCGCCTGGTAGACGTCGATCAGCGAGCCGCCGGCCTTGGTGAAGCGCATCGGCATGCCCGAGCCGGTGTACAGGCCGGCCAGGTCTTGCGTCCCAGTCGTTGTTGCTGAAGCAGTAGTAGTCGGTGTTCAGACGGATCCCGTGCTGCGCGTCGTCCTGCGGCTGGCTGTCGCAGTCGCTCCACGCGATGCAGTGCGTGCGGGTGGTCGTCGACGCGCCGATGCCGAAGGCGGCGAACTGGCTGAGCTGCGTGGTCAGCTTCGCGTTCAGATCCGCGAGCGAGGTGAAGGGCACGTTGCACGCACCGCCCTGGTACATCCTGAGGTGCATGGCGATCTCGAAGCCGTTGACTGGTAGAAGGCGGCCTGCGACGGCGTGATCGCGGACTCCGGGTAGACGTACGACGTCGCGCGCACGCACCCCCAGTCGGCGACCGAGCTGCCCGGCGGGGTCGTGCGCCATGAGCTCGGTCGAAGACGGTCGTCGTGTCGCCGCTGCCGTGGTCGTCGCCGGTCATCACGATTTCGGCCTTCTCGCCGCGCGGCAGGTACCAGAAGCGCGGCAGCGGGGGTGCGCGTGGTCATCTGGACGATGAGGTTGGCCAGCAGCCGCTGCTGCTCGTCGGCCTGGGGGATGGCGATCCTGCTGCGGTCGACCCAATCGCCCTCGCCCGGCGTCGGGCTCATGAAGAGATCGTTGGAGCGAGCGATCGCGTCACCGTCGCGGTCCTGCCCTGCCCAGTCGATGTTGCCCTGCCGGTGCCGACGATCGAGCGCGCCAAGTCGTAGGTGAACGCCGCGGCGTGCCCTGCGCCCACGGCGCGCAGCGTCACCCCCGGCTCGCCGCCGGGAGAGCGTGGCCACGCTGCGCGCTCCGGCCAGCGCGTAGCGGTCGGCGGTGCCGTGGAACTGCATCGCAGCGCCGACGATGCCGTTCCCGGGCGCCTGGCTCGTGTCGATCTTCAGGTTGGCGTTCGACACCGTCCCGCCCGCGTAGGTCAGGCCGAGCAGCGGTGCCAGGCGCTTGTCCGGGCTCATCGCGATGAGGTTGCCGCCGCCCTGCACCCACCCCGTCAGCGCCTCGACCTGCGCGTCGCTGAGGCCCACCGAGGCGAGAATGACCGTGTCGTGGCCCGCGAGCGTCGCGGCGCTCAGCTGCCCGATGTCGACGGTTGCGAAGTCGTCGAGGCCCTCCGCGCGCAGGATCTCCGTGTAGTAGGCGCTGAATGGATCGCCGCCGTTGGTCACGACGAGGATCGGACCGCCGGGAGCAGGCTCGATGGCGGCCGTCGCCGACCCGGCGGTCATCGCGACGAGCATCGTGGCGGCGAGGAGGCCGAGCAGGAGACGGCGATGGCGGGTCAGCGGCATGTCAGTCTAGGAGGCGGCGCTCCGCTTGGCCGTGGCGAGCACCTTCACGCTGCCTCGCCCGCTGCGGTGGTAGCCGTGGCTGCCGAAGGCGGCGACCGTGAAGCGGTACTGACCCGGCGCCACGTAGTGTCCGCGGCTGTCCTTGCCGTCCCAGCGCAGACGCACGACGCTGCCAGCCTTGTGCCGGGCGGCGCGGATCACGCGCACGATCTTCCCGTTGCGCTTGCGGATCGTCAGCACGAGACGCGCGGCGTGCGTCAGGCGCACTGTCACGACGTAGGTGCGCTTCGCGCCTGGACGGAAGGTGGGCCCGCTCGCGCTCAGCCACGGGAGGACCTTCGAGCTCTTCTTCGCGCTGCGAGCCGATCCATGGCTGCCGGCCGATCCCTGGCTGCCAGCCGAGCCGCTCGTCGAGCCACCGGCCGCCGGCGGCGGCGGCGGGTAGGTCGCCACGTAGCTGCCGGAGGCGTCGTTCAGGACGGCGTACTGCACGCCCTTGATCGTGGTCGGGACGATCGCCTCGTCGACCCCGTTGTGCCTGAGCGTCGACAGCGAGCCCGTGCGGCCGTGGATCGGTAGCAGCGCCTGCAGGCCGCGCGCGCCGCCGCCCGGCGCGACGTTGAAGCGCAGCTTGCCGTCGGAGCCGAAGCTCACGTTCTGGAAGGACGACTGGTCGCGGCCGTCGAGCCACGTCAGCAGCTGGCGCTCGGAGATGATCGAGACGCCCTGGGAGCTCGCGTAGGCGACGACCGCGTCGCGGGCGGGAGACATCGCCTGCGGGCCGTCGTTGTGGACGATGACCGTGAAGGCGCCGTAGTAGCCGTTGGCGCCGAGCGCGTTGTCGATCAGCGTCTTCATCTGGGCGGGCACGACGGTGTTCGGTGAGTCCGTGGCGTCGTCGGCGGAGTAGGTGGCCGCCTGGTAGACGTCGATCAGCGAGCCGTTGGCGGCGGCGAAGCGCATCGGGATGCCCGAGCCGGTGAACATGCCGGCCAGGTCCTGGTCCCAGTTGTTGGCCGAGAACCAGTAGTAGTCGGTGTTCAGGCGGATGCCGTGCGCGAGGTCGGTCTTGGGCTGGCTGTCCCAGTCGCTCCACGGGATGCAGTGGGTGCGGATCGTCGTCGGCGCGCTGACGCCAGGGAACGCCGTGGCGAACTGACCGAGCTGCGCGCCGAGCGTGCCGTCGAGCGACGGCAATGGCGGCGCGCCGAAGTCCGTGCACGTGGAGTCCGGCAGGAGCGCCAGGTGCAGCGCGATCTCGAAGCCCAGCGCCTGGTAGTCCTCGGCTGTGCGTCCGGGCGGCTGACCGATCGGCGAGCTCGGATAGACGTACGAGGTCGCGCGCACGCACTGCCAGTCGGCGAGTTCCTGCGCGGTGCAGCCACCGGGCGGGTCATTGGCCAGCAGGCCGGTGAAGACGGTGCTCGTCTCGCCGCTGCCGTGGTCGTCGCCGGTCAGGACGACCTCGGCCTTGTCGCCGCGCGGGAAGTACCAGAAGCGCGGCAGCGGGCTGGCGCCGAGCTGCACGATGAAGTTGGCGAGCAGTCGCTGCTGCTCGTCGGCCTGCGGGATCTGGATCTTCGAGCGGTTCAGCCAGTCGGTGCCACCGGCCGGGGCCTGGAACATGTCCGTCGCGCGCGTCAGGCCGTCGCCGTCGTGATCCTGGCCGACCCACGCGGGGTTGCCCTGGCGCGTCTGGGAGACCGACTGCGCGAGGTCATAGGTGAAGGCCGAGGCGTGCCCGGAGCCGACGTCGCGCGTCGTCACCGCCGGGTTGGCGGTCGCCGTGGTCGCGCTCGAGTACAGCGTGGCGACGGCGCGCGCGCCCGCCAGGCCGTAGCGGTCGGCGGCCCCGTGGTACTGGATAGTGTCGCCGACGATGCCGGCGCCGGGCGCCGAGCCGGTGTCGATCTTCAGGTAGCCGTCGCTCAGGGTCCCGCCCGCCGCGGCGAGCCCGAGCAGCGGCGCGAGCTGCGCGCCCGGCCGCATCGCGATCAGGTTGCCGCCGCCCTGGACCCAGGCGGTGAGCATGCCCGGGGCCGGATTGGTCCCGGGTGCGAGGATCACCGTGTCGTAGCCGCTCAGGGTCTGAGCGCTCAAGGCGCCGGGCTGCTCACGCGAAGTCGTTGAGGCCCTCGGCGCGCAGGATCTCGGTGTAGTAGGAGTCGGTCGCGTCGCCGTTTGGGGTCACCACGAGGATCGGGCCGCCCGGCGGGGCGGGCACGGCGGCCTGCGCCGGCCCGCAGCCAGCGCGGTGAGCATGGTTACGGCAAGAACGACGAGCGATGCTCGGCGCGGGCTGGGAACGACAATGTGGGACTCCGAAGCTCTCGTGGGACGGATCGGTTCTGAGCCAACGGGTGGAGCGGACCCGGGCTCGCGACGACGGGGGCGCCGCGTGCGATGTCTGACACCTACGCTGCGCGGGGCCCCCCGCTTGCGCGAAGGGCCCCGCGGCAGGACTGCGTGGTGCTCAGCGGGCGCTGAGCACCTTGACGCTGCCGCGTCCGGTCTTGTGGTAGCCGGTGCCGATCGCGGTGAGCGCGTAGCTGTACTTGGCCGCGCGCACGAAGTGCCCGCGCTTGTCCTTGCCGTTCCAGGACACCCGCACGAGGCCCGCCTTGTGCTTGCCGACGCGGATGGTCCGCACGACCTTGCCGTGCGAGTCCCGGATCGTCAGCACGATCCGCGCGCTGCGCGCGAGCCGCACGGTGAACACGTAGGAGCGCTTGCCGCCGGGCCGGAAGCTAGCGCCGCTCGTGGTCAGGAAGGCCGGGGTCGTCTTGGTCTTGCCCGAGCTCTTGTCGTTGGCGGTCGACCCGCTCGAACTGCTCGACCCGCTTGACCCGCTCGAACCGCTCGAGCCCGAGCCCGAGGACCCCGATGCCGTCACGGTCCACGACGCGCTCGCCGGCGTCGCGTCGACGTTGTGGTTCGAGGAGCCGTCGATCGCGCGCACCTGGAAGGTGTGAGCGCCGGCGGCGAGGCCCGAGTAGCTCTTCGGGCTCGAGCAGGTCGAGAACGAGCCGCCGTCGAGCGAGCACTCGAACGTGGACCCCGTCTCGGAGGACGCGAACGCGATGCTCGCGCTGGTCGAGGTGCCGTCGGACGGCGCCTGCGTGATCGTGGTCTGCGGCGGGCGGTTGTCCGGGTAGGTCGCCCGATAGTTAGCGCCGTCCACGGCCGGGAACATGACGTACTGCACGCCCTTGATCGTGATCGGCGGGTCGAGCGTGACCGGGTTGCCGTCGCGCGTGAGCGTCTCGATGTGGCCGGCCGGACCCTCGTAGGGGAGCATCGCCTGCAGCCCGTTGGCGCCGGCGTTCTGGTGAACGGTGAACGTGAGTGCGCCGCTGCTGAAGTCGACGTTGCCGAAGGACGAGTTGTCGCGCCCGTCGAGCCACGTCAGCAGCTGGCGCTCGGAGATGATCGAGGTCCCGTGGTTGCGCGCGGCCTGGATGACGGCATCGCGAAGCGGCTTCGACGCCAGCTCGCTGTCGTTGTGCACGATCACCGTGAACGCGCCGTAGTAGCCCTCGGAGCCGTAGGCGCGGTCGAGCAGCGCGTTGAGCTGGGCCGGGACGCCGGTGAGCGCCGCGGTGCTATCCGGGAAAGCGTCGTCGGCGACCTGGGTGGCCTCCTGGAAGACGTCCTCCAGGCTGCCGTTGCCCAGCGCGAAGCGCATCGGGAACCCAGTGCCCGTGAACAGGCCCGCCTGGTCGCCTCCCCAGTTGTTGAGGGTGCACGCGTCCGGCGCGTCGCATGTGTACCAGTAGTAGTCGGTGTTCAGCCGGATGCCGTGCGCGGCGTCCGCCTGCGGCTGGCTGTCGTAGTCGCTCCACGTGATGCAGTGCGTGCGGATCGTGTCCGGGCCGTTCAAGCCCGCGAGCGCCGTGTGGAAGTCCGCAAGCTGGTTGGTCAGCAGCGTGTTCAGCGCCGGCAGGTCGGCGAAGCCGACGCTGCACGAGCCGGTCGCGTCGACCTTCAGGTGCAGCGCGATCTCGAACCCGAGGGTCTGGTAGTCGGCCGCGGTGAAGACCGGCCCGTTGACCGGGGAGTTCGGATACACGTACGCGGTCGAGCGCACGCACTGCCAATCGGCGAGCTGCTGCGGCGTGCAGCTGGCGAAGCCGCCGGGGTCGGTCTGCAGGAGGTCGTTGAAGATCGTGCTGCTCTCGCCGCTGCCGTGGTCGTCACCGGTGAGGACGACCTCGGCCTTGTCGCCGCGCGGCAGGTACCAGAAGCGCGGGACGGGGTTGCGGCTGGACTCGGTGACGAGGTTGGCGAGCAGGCGCTGCTGCTCGTCTGCCTGCGGGATCGCGAGCTTGGCGAGGTTCAGCCAGTCGTTGGAGCCCGGCGTCGCGCCGGGGGGCGAGCTCATGAACAGGTCCGTGGGTCGCGCCAGGCCGTCGCCGTCGCTGTCGACGCCGGCGAGGGCGGGATTGCCCTGGCGCGTGCCGACGACCGACTGCCCGAGGTCATAGGTGAACGCCGAGGCGTGGCCGGAGCCGACGTTGTTGAGCGACACGGCCGGGTTGGCGGTGGCCGTCGTCGCGTTGCTGTAGAGCGTCGCCACCGCCCGCGCGCCGGACAGCGTGTAGCGGTCGGCCGCACCGTGGTACTGCAGCGTCTGGCCGACGATCCCCTCGCCAGGCGCCTGGCTCGTGTCGACGCCGATATAGCCGTTGCTCAGCGTCGAGCCGGCGTCCGCGAGCCCGAGCAGGGGCGCCAGATCCTTGTCCGGCTTCATCGCGATCAGGTTCCCGCCGCCCTGGACCCAGGTGGTCAAGGCGCTCACCTGCGTCGCGTTGAGGTCGACCGGTGCGAGGACGACCGTGTCGTAGCTCGCGAGCGTTCCGGCGGTGAGTGCCGACGGCCCGTTCACGGCGAACTCGTTGAGTCCCTCGGCGCGGAGGATCTCCGGGTAGTACGTGTCGGTCGCGCTGCCGCTCGCCGTCACGACGAGGATCGGACCCCCGGGCGGCGCCGGGATGGCCGCGTGCGCGGGCCCTGCGGTCAGCGTGATCATCATCGTCGCGGCGAGCGCCACCAGCGCTCGACGCGGGCGGAACAACGGCATATCAGCTCCCATTCGTGGGCAGATCGGTCGCTAGAGAACGCGTGACGTGCGTGTGAACTCGCGCGGCGACCCCGACGCCTTGTCGGTCACCTAGCCGAAAGCACGGCGACGGTGCCGCTCCCCGTGCGCCGGTAGCCGGCGCTGCCGACGGCGGTCACAGCGAAGTCGTAGCGCGCGGGCTTGACGAGGAGGCCGCGCGTATCCCTGCCGTTCCAATGCACGGTGACGGGGCCGGCCTTGTGCGTGCCAACGCGGATCTCGCGCACGATCCGGCCGTGCGCGTCGCGGATCCTCAGCACGAGCCGCGCAGCGCGCGTCAGGCGCACGGTGAACGCGTAGCGGCGCTTGCCGCCAGGGCGGAAGCTCTTGCCGGTGGTCGTCACGAAGCGGAGTTCGGTCGCGGTGGACGTGGCGCTCGCGCTGGATGAGCTGCTTGCGCCCGCACTGCCTCCGACCGCGCCGGTCGAGCCCATCGAGCCGCTCGCACCGATCGAGCCACCCCCGCCCGCGGTGCCGCCTCCGCCGGACGTGCCGCCGCCGCCGGACGGCGGTGGCGCGGTGATCGTCCAGGTCGTCGTCGCCGGCGTCGGGTCGGTGTTGTTCGCGCCGTCGATCGAGCGGACCTGGAACGTGTGGTTCCCGACGGCCAGGCCCGTGTAGCTCTTTGGGCTCGTGCAGGCCGAGAACGGCTGGCCGTCGAGCGCGCACTCGAAGACGGCGCCGCTCGCCGACGAGCTGAACCCGATCGTCGCGGTCGTCGCGGTCCCGTCGGCCGGGGCCTGCGTGATCGTCGTCTCGGGCGGCGTGGTGACGGTCCACGAGGTCGAGGCGGGCGACGGGTCGGTCGTCCCGTTCGCCGTTGCACGAACGGAGAAGGTGTGCCCGCCCACGGCGAGGCCGCTGTAGGCCTTCGGGCTCGAGCACGCGGAGTACGCGGCGCCGTCGAGGCTGCACTCGAACGTCGATCCGCCGGCAGACGAGGTGAACGCGACGGTCGCGCTCGTGGACGTACCGCTGCTGGGCGCCTGCGTGATCGTCGTCTGGGGCGGCGGGTTGGCGGTGATCGTCCAGGTCGCCGAGGCCGGCGTCGGGTCCGTGTTGCCGCCGCCGTCGGTGGCGCGCACCTGGAAGGTGTGGGTGCCGAGCGCCAGGCCGGTGTAGGTCTTCGGGCTCGTGCACGCCGTGAACGCGGCGGTGTCGAGCTTGCACTCGAACGTCGACCCGTTCGCCGACGAGGTGAACGAGATCGACGCGCTCGTCGACGTGCCGTCGCTCGGCGCCTGTGTGATCGTCGTCTGCGGCGGGTGCGTGCCCGAGTAGGTCGCGCGGTACGAGCCGGCGGCGGCGTCGAAGAGCGCGTAGTCGACGCCCTTGATCGACGCGGTCGTGAAGCTCACCGAGCTGCCGCCACGCGTCAGCGTCTGCAGTTGCCCGCCGCCGCCGGAGAGCGGCAGCATCGCCTGCAGGCCGCGCGCGTCCGCGTTCGTCGCGATCGTGAAGGTCAGCGCGCCGCTGCCGAAGTCGACGTTCTGGAACGAGGACCGGTCGCGCCCGTCGAGCCACGTCAGCAACTGGCGCTCGGAGATGACCGAGACGCCGCGCGAGCGCGCGTAGGCCACGACCTGATCCCGAGCCGCCGACTGCGCCTGCGGGCCGTCGTTGTGGACGATGACCGTGAAGGCCCCGTAGTAGCCGTTGGCGCCGAGCGCGTTGTCGACGAGCGTCTTCATCTGCGCAGGCACCACGGTGTCCGGTGAGTCCGTCGCGTCGTCGGCGGAGTAGGTGGCGGCCTGGTAGACGTCGATCAGCGAGCCGTTGGCGGCGGCGAAGCGCATCGGGATACCCGAGCCGGTGAACATGCCGGCCAGGTCCTGGTCCCAGTTGTTGGCCGAGAACCAGTAGTAGTCGGTGTTCAGGCGGATGCCGTGCGCGAGGTCGGTCTTGGGTTGGCTGTCCCAGTCACTCCACGGGATGCAGTGGGTGCGGATCGTGGCGGGGGCGCTGACGCCGGGGAAGGCGGACGCGAACTGACCGAGTTGCGTGCTCAGCTGCCCGTCGAGCGATATGAACTCGGGCGGCGTGCCGAAGTCCGAGCACGTGCTGTCGTCGATCGTCAGGTGCAGCGCGATCTCGAAGCCGAGCGCCTGGTAGTCCGCGGCGCTGTCGTCCGGCGAGTCGATCGGGGAGCTCGGGTATGCGTACGAGGTCGCCCGCACGCACTGCCAGTCGGCGAGCTCCTGCGCGGTGCAGCCACCGGGCGGGTCGTTGTCCATGAGCCCCTCGAAGACGGTGCTCGTCTCGCCGCTGCCGTGGTCGTCGCCGGTCATGACGACCTCGGCCTTGTCGCCGCGGGGGAAGTACCAGAAGCGCGGCAGCGGGCTGGCGCCCAGCTCGACGACGAGGTTGGCCAGCAGCCGCTGCTGCTCGTCGGCCTGCGGGATCTGGATCTTGCTCTTGTTCAGCCAGTCGGTGCCGCCGGCCGGAGCTTGGAACATGTCCGTGGCGCGCGTGAGCCCATCGCCGTCGTGGTCCTGACCGACCCATGCGGGATTGCCCTGGCGCGTCTGGTACACGGACGTCGCGAGGTCGTAGGTGAAGGCCGAGGCGTGCCCGGAGCCGACGTCGCGCGTCGTCACCGCCGGGTTGGCCGTGGCGGTGGTCCCGTTCGAGTACAGGGTGGCGACGGCGCGCGTGCCGCTGGCGAGCGCGTAGCGGTCGGCCGCCCCGTGGTACTGGATCGTGTCCGAGACGATGCCCTCCCCAGGGCTCGAGCTCGAGTCGACCTTGAGGTATCCGTTGCTGAGCGTGCCCCCGGCCGACGTCAATCCGAGCAGCGCGGCGAGCGAGGCGCTCGGCCTCATGGCGATCAGATTCCCGCCGCCCGTGACCCACGTGGTCAGCGTGTCGGCCTGCGCGGAGGTGACCGACGTGGCGAGCAGGACGGTGTCGTACGCGCTCAACGTCTGCGCCGACAGCGTCGAGACGGCCTTGACGTCGAACTCGTCGAGCCCCTCCGCGCGCAAAATCTCCGGGGAGTAGGAGTCGGACGCGACGCCGCTTGCCGTCACCACCAGGATCGGCCCCCCGGGTGGCGCGGGGATGGCGGCACCGGCGGGTGCGGCACAGAGTGAGACGATCAGCAGAAGTGCGGCGAACGCAAGCAGCGCTCGCCGCGCAAGGTGGGACGACAATATCCGGGCTCCGAGTATTCGTGGGCGCATCCTGCACGGAAGACAACGGGCCGGGGGCGCTCGAACTCCCACGAGCGGCGCAGCGCAACCGGCCGACGGACCCATAAGCTGCGCCGAGCGGTGCGCTTCGTCGACCTCTCCGCCCCGATCACGGCCTCGCCGCCCGAGCTGCCGCCGCTGCTGCGCACGGAGATCGAGTTCACCGATCACGCGCAGGGCGCGAAGGACATCGAGGCGCTGCTCGGCGTGCCGGCCGAGCTGCTGCGCGACGACGAGGGCTGGGCGGTGGAGACGTTCCTGCGCTTCGGCACCCACAACTCCACCCACGTCGACGCGCCCTGGCACTACAACTCGACGATCGGCGGCGAGCGCGCGCAGACGATCGACGAGCTGCCGCTCGAGTGGTTCCACGCGCCCGGCGTGGTGCTCGACTTCACCGCGCGCGCCGACGGCGAGGCGATCGACGCGGCCGACGTCGAGGCCGAGCTCGAGCGCATCGGCCACACGCTCGCGCCGCTCGACATCGTGCTCGTGCGCACCGGCCGCGACGCGCTCTACGCCGAGCCCGACTACATGATCCGCGGCCCCGGCGTGACCCCGGAAGCGACGCACTGGCTCTACGACCGCGGCGTGCGCGTCATGGGCATCGACGCGTGGGGCTGGGACCGCCCGCTGCACGTGCAGGCCCAGGAGGCGCTCGACAAGCGCGAGCGCGGCATCTTCTGGGCGGCTCACCAGGCCGACCTTCCCTACTCGCAGATCGAGCGGCTCTTCAACCTCGGCGCGCTGCCGAGCAGCGGCTTCCTCGTCAGCTGCTTCCCGCTACGCATCGTCGGCGGCAGCGCGGCGCCCGCGCGCGTCGTCGCCATTCTCGACAGCTGACGCGCGCTATCGTCCTTGCACGTGCCAGCGCAACCTGCGCGAGCAGGCCGCCGTTAGCAGTGTTGTGAGGAGTTCTTCCACGCGCACCGGGCAGGGCCGCGCCGACCCGGCGCCAGTCGTCGCCATCCTCGACGGCTGATGGGACGTGCCCGTTGGGGGATGCTGGCCGTCTGCCTGGCGGTCGCGCTGGGGGTCCTGGCCGTGGTGGCCGGCGCCGTCGGCGAGCAGCGCGGCGGCCCGGGGCGCCTCGCGCCCGCGACGACGGCCGCCGGCGAGCACACGCTCGACGGGCCGTGGATCATCCGCGGCGACCGCGCCGGGCGGGGCATGGCCCTCGGTTGGCCGAGCGGCGGCTTCACGGGGCGCACGGTCACGGTGCCGTACTCGCCCAACGCGCGCCGCGTGCGCGGCGCGGCCGGAACGCGCTCCTTCGAAGGCTCCGTGGCCTGGTATCGAACGACGATCAGCGCGCGGCGCGCCGGCGACTACGCGATCCGCTTCGACTCCGTCAACCACCGCGCGACCGTCTGGATCGACGGCCACCACATCACCCACCACACCGGCACCTACCTGCCCTTCGAGGCGCGCACCCGGCTGAGCGCCGGGCCGCACATGCTCGTCGTGCGCGCCGACTGGCGCGACCCCGCGGCGATGAAGGCCGACGCCTGGCACCGCACGTGGTTCAACTTCGGCGGCATCAACCGGCCGGTCACCATCCGCCCGCTGGGCGCCAGCGAGCTCGACTCGCCGTCGATCGTCACGCGCCTGGAGGGCACGACGGCGGTGGTCGACGTCACCGTGGGCGTGACCAACCGCGCCGGGCCGCGCGCGCTGCTCGTGCGCGGCACGCTGGCCGGCACGACGCTGCGCTTCGATCCGGTGCGCCTGGCTCGCGGCGCCGAGGGCGTCGTGCGCGCCCGCGCGCGGATCGCGGACCCGGACCTGTGGGAGCCCGGCCACCCGGCCCTGAAGACGCTGCGCCTCGAGGTCCCCGGCGAGTCCGCGCTCGACGCGCGCGTCGGCCTGCGCGAGCTGCGCTGGGCGGGCGGGACGCTGCTGCTCAACGGCCAGGCGCTGCGGCTGCACGGCGCCTCGCTGCAGGAGGACGCGCCTGGTCGCGGCGACGCGCTGCGCGACTCGGACATGGACGCGATCGTCGCGCGCCTGAAGGCCATCGGCGCCAACGCGACCCGCAGCCAGCACCCGCTCAGCGACGCGCTGCTCGATCGCCTCGACGCGGCCGGCATCCTGGTCTGGCAGGGCGTCGGCCCGGTCGACGCTCCCGGCGCCTGGACGTCGCGGACGGCCGTGCAGCGGCGCCGGGCGATCCGCCGCGTGCGCCTGAACGTCGTCGAGGCGCGCATCCACCCGAGCATCGTCGCGTGGAACCTCGCCAACGAGGTCGCCGGCAACGGCCATCGCGGCGGCCAGCCGGAGTACGTCGACGCCGCCGCCCAGCTCGTGCACCGCCTCGACCCGGGGCGCCCCGCCGCGATCGACGTCTGGGGCACGCACCTGCCGGCCGTCGCCGGCCCGATGTACACGCACGTCGACGCGGTCGGCGCGACGAACTACGAGGGCTGGTACGAGGACACGCTCGCCGGCCCCGACGTCATCCGCGCGCGCATCGGCGCGTGGCTCGCCCAGCTGCGCGCGACGTTCCCCGGCAAGGTGCTCATCGTCAGCGAGTTCGGCGCCGAGGCGAATCAGCTCAACGCGCCCGGCACGCCGGGATCGGAGGGCTTCCAGGCCAAGCTGCTCACCGAGCACATCGGTGCCTACGAATCGACGCCGTGGCTGGCCGGCGCGCTCGTGTGGAACCTGCAGGACTTCGCGCTCGCCCCGTCGTTCGCGGGCGGCTCGATCCGCCACGAGGTGCCGGGCATCCGCCTCGTGCGCGGGATCAACCAGAAGGGGCTCTTCACCTACGAGGGGCGCCCGAAGCCGTCCGTGGCCGCGGTGCGCCGTGCCTTCGACGGCTAGGCCGCGTTGCCCGCGGCGATCTTGCGCAGGTCGATGATCCGGTCGTAGAGCGCGGCGTCGACGCCCTCCTCGAGCGCCACCTCGCGCAGCGAGCGGCCGGACTCCGACGCCTTCTTGACGATCGTGGCGCCCTTGTCGTAGCCGATGTGCTCGTTGAGCGCCGTCGCCACCGCGAGCGTGGCCTCGGCCGAGCGCTTCGTGCCGTCGCGGCTGGCCTCGATGCCGTCGACGCACTTCTCGGCGAACGCGACCGACGCGGTCGAGAGCAGGTGGATCGACTGCAGGAGGTTGCGCGCGATCAGCGGGATGCGCACGTTGAGCTCGAACTGGCCCTGCATGCCGCCGACGGTGATCGCCGTGTCGTTGCCGATGACCTGCGCGCTGACCTGCAGCACGACCTCGGGCAGCACCGGGTTGACCTTGCCGGGCATGATCGACGAGCCCTTCTGCAGCTCGGGCAGGAAGATCTCGCCGATCCCTGCGCGCGGGCCCGAGCCCATCAGCGCGATGTCCTGGGCGATCTTGGTCAGCGACACCGCGACGACCTTCAGCGCGCCCGACAGCTCGACGAGCGCGTCGCGGTTGGCCTGCGCCTCGAACGGGTCGGCGGGCGGCTCGATCTTGAGCTTGGTCTGCCTGCTGAGGTCGCGGCGGACCTTCTCGGCGAACTTCGGGTGCGTGTTCAGCCCCGTGCCCGTCGCGGTGCCGCCGAGCGGGATCTGGCGCACGTGCTCGAGTGCGGCCTGCACGCGCTCCTGGCCGAGGCGGACCTGCGCGGCGTAGCCGGCGAACTCCTGGCCGAGCGTGACCGGCACTGCGTCCATGAGGTGCGTGCGGCCCGACTTGACGACGTTGTCGAAGCGCCTGGCCTTGCGCGCGAACGCGCGCTCGAGCTGCTTGAGCGCCGGCAGCAGCTGGTTGGTCGCGCGGTCGAGGGCTGCGAGGTGCACGGCGCTGGGGAACACGTCGTTGGAGGACTGGCCCATGTTGACGTGGTCGTTGGGGTGCACGCCGTCGCCGGCCAGCGCCGCGATGACCTCGTTGGCGTTGGTGTTCGACGAGGTGCCCGAGCCGGTCTGGAAGACGTCGATCGGGAACTGGTTGTCGTGCGCGCCGGCGGTGACCTCGTCGGCCGCCGTCGTAATCGCGTCGGCGACCGTCTTGTCGAGCTTGCCGAGCTCTGCGTTCGCGCGCGCCGAGGCGCCCTTGATGCGCCCGAGCCAGTGGATCACCGAGGCCGGAACGGTCTCGCCGGAGATGGGGAAGTTCTCGACGGCCTTCCTGGTCTCGCCGCCGTAGAGGGTCTTTCGCGAAGCCATATCCCGGCACCCTAGCCACAGAACGCCGCCAATTCGCGTGCGACCCCGACCGGATCGTCATAGGCCATGAGGAAGCCGGTGCCGCTGAGCACGCGCAGCTGCCCGTCGGGCAGCAGGTCGAGGGCCTCCTCGGCGGCCTGCAACGGGTGGCGGCGATCGGCGTCGGCCCACAGCAGCAGCACGGGCAGCTCCAGGCGCGGGTAGAGGTCGAGCAGCTCGCGCCGCGGCCCGCGCGGCCAGCGCTTGGCCATCCGCGCCCACGAGCGGGCGAGGTTGACGTTGCCGCCGACGTCGGCGAAGGCGTGGCGCACGAGGTCACGCGCGGCGGGGTCTGCGCTCGCCGACAGCTTGACCCCGTGCTCTGGGCGGAACGCCGCGCGGGCGACGTGTGTCATCACGCGATCGAGGCCGGGGACGGCGCCGAGCCGCGCGGCCGCACGCCACGGCTCGCGCGGCGCCGGGCGGTGCAGCGGGTTGGGCATGAGCACGAGCCGCCCCGGCTCGAGCAGCCCGAGCTCGAGCGCGCGCAGGAGGATCTGGGCGCCGAGCTCGTGGCCGCCGACCAGCGGCCGCGGGCCGGCAGTCTCGACGCAGAAGGCGGCGATCACCTCGGCGTGCCAGTCGAGCGTGTAGGGATGGCGCGGGCGGTCCTCGGAGTCGCCGTGCAGCGGCAGGTCGGGCAGGATCAGCCGGTAGCGGTCGCCGAGCCCCTCGACGACCGGCTCGAACTCGCGGTAGCTGAGCAGCGCGGAGTGCAGCAGGACGAGGCCGGGCCCGCTGCCCGCCTCGCGGTAGGCCACGCGCGCGCCGTCGGAGTGGTGGTAGAGGCGCAGCTTCACCCGCTGGCCTCCCCGGCGCGGCGCCCGCGCGCCAGCGCGGCGGCGACGCGCGGCCCGCCCGCATCGAGGAACGCCGCCGTGCGCTCGATGCGCCGCTGCAGCTCGGCGTGGATCCCCGCGGTGCGCGCCGCGCCCCGGCGGGCCGCGCCGACGAGGTAGCCGAGGCGCAGCGCGGCGGTCGCGTCGCCGCGCTTGGCCGCCGCGGACAGGTGGTCCGCCGCGCGCGTGAGGACGAGCCCCGCGTCCTGCAGCTCGGAGTCGCTGCGCGCGTTGGCCACGCATTCCGACAGCCGCGCGCCCGTCGGCAGCGTCACCGGCGCGGGCGCGCGCGCCAGCGCCCGCTCGATCGCGCCGGCCGACTGCAGGCACGCGTCGTCGAGCTGGGCGCCGTTGCCGCCGCAGGCCGCCATCAGCGCGACGGCGGACAGCACCAGGACCCGGACCATCGTCGGATCGTAGAGTGGCCCGGGTGCGCCGATCAGCCTACGACGCAGAGATTCTGCGCCTCGCGCTGCCCGCCCTCGGTGCGCTGGCGGCCGAGCCGCTGTACCTGCTGGCCGACACGGCGATCGTCGGCCACCTCGGCACGCCGCAGCTTGCGGCGCTCGCGCTCGCGGCGACCGTGCTGTCGGGCGTCGTGTCGCTGTGCATCTTCCTGACCTACGGGACGACCGCGCGCGTGACGCGCCTGCACGGCGCCGGAGAGGACGCGGCGGCCGCGGCGCTCGGGCCGCAGGCGCTGTGGCTGGCGCTGGCCGCGGGCCTCGTCGTGGGCGGCGCCGTCGCCGCGCTGGCCGCGCCGCTCGTGCACGCCCTCGGCGGCGAGGACCACGTCGCCGACATGGCCGCGCGCTACCTGCGCATCGCCTCGCTCGGGGTGCCGATGGCGCTCGTCGCGCTTGCCGGCCAGGGCTGGCTGCGCGGCATGGGCGACCTGCGCACGCCGCTGGTCATCGTCGTGGCGGCGAACGTCGCCAACATCGTGCTCGAGGTGCTGTTCGTCTACGGCTTCGACTGGGGCCTGGACGGCTCGGCGTGGGGGACGGTGCTCGCCCAGCTCGGCATGGGCTGCGCCTTCGCGACCGTGCTGCTGCGCGCGTTCGCATTGCCCGATCTCGCCCGCATCCGCTCGCTGGTCTCGATCGGCGCGCAGCTCGTGGTGCGCACGGCGGCGCTGTACGGCTGCTTCGTGCTGGCCACCGCCGTGTGCGCGCACATCGGCGCGGCGACGGTCGCCGCCCACCAGATCGCCTTCCAGCTCTTCGGCTTCACCGCACTCATGCTCGACGCGATCGCCATTGCCGGGCAGGTCATCGTCGGCCGCGCGCTGGGCGCCGGCAGCGTCGACGAGGCGTTCGCCGCCTCGCGGCGCATGATCGAGTGGTCGCTCGTCGCCGGCCTGGTCATCGGCGGCGTCTTCCTCGCGCTGGCCGACGTCGTGCCGCGCGCCTTCACCTCCGACCCGAAGGTCATCGACCAGGCGCACGACCTGTGGCCGCTGTTCTGCGTCATGTGGCCCGTGGCCGCCATCGCCTTCGCGCTCGACGGCATCCTCATCGGCGCGGGCGACACCGCCTACCTGGCGATCGCGATGGCCGCCGCCTTCGCCGTCTTCGCGCCGATCGCGCTGGCCGCCAACACGGTGGCGGTCGTGTGGGTGGCCATCGACGTGCTCATGATCGTGCGGGCGACGACGCTCGGCGCGCGCTTCGCGCGCCGGCGCTGGGCGCTCGTCGGCGCGCACGCCTAAGCGAGAGGTCGACGTCGTCGAGGCGGCCCACCGCACGATCCTGCCACCGCAGCATCCGGTGGCCAAACCTGCGCAAAGCTGCGCCCGGGGCTCTCGCGCGGGCGTCGGCGTGCCGTACTAGTCCTCATGACTGGCACCGCCCGCCCCGGCTCGCGCCTGGGCCTGACCGCGTCGCAGGCCGCGCGCCACCTCGGCGTGTCGATCTCGACGCTGCGCCGCTGGTCGGACGCCGGCCACGTGCAGGTCTACCGGACGCCCGGCGGCCAGCGGCGCTTCAGCGTCGAGCAGCTCGACGCGTTCCTGGACTCGCTGCAGCCGCGCGAGCGCTGAGCCGCCCGTACCTGCTGCGTAAGCTCGGCCGGGGCGTCGAGCAGGAGGGTCCTGGTGCACACGAGCAAGGCCTGCCCAGCGCTGACCGTGAGTCCAGCAGCCCGCGACGCATCGCCTCAGCGACCGCGGCGGTGCGGCCGCGGACCCCAAGCTTCTCGGCCACGCGCTCGAGGTGCGTCTTGACCGTGCTCGCGCCGATGTAGAGGCTGCGCCCGATCTCCGGCGTGCTCAGGCCCTGTGCATTCGCCGTCCGGGGCGCCGGCCGCGGCGGCGACGACGGCCGTCGCCGCGAGCGTCACGATCGCGACGGCCATCAGCAGCCATCGCGGCAGGCTCTGCGCGCTGAGGCTCACGACGTCGGCGCGACCGCCTCGTTCATCCGCCGCTCGAGATCGAGCTCGCGGTCGAAGTCGGCCTCGTCGGCGTGGCGGTAGTCGGTCCCGCGACCGGTCAGCAGCTCCGCGAGGGCCTCGACGTAGACGGGATCCAGCTGCAGGCCCGACACGCGGCGCAGCTCGGTGAGCGCCTCGAACGAGGTCATCGGCGTGCGGTAGGTGTCGGGCGCCGTGAGCGTGTCGTAGACCTCGGCCACCGCGACGATGCGGGCGACCGCCGGGATCTCGTCGCCCCGCAGCCCGCGCGGGTAGCCGCGGCCGTCCATGCGCTCGTGGTGGGCGCGCACGATCTCCGCGACGGGTCCGTAGACGCCGATGTCGCGCAGCAGCTCGGCGCCGATGTCCGGGTGGCGGCGCACGCCGCGCCAGTCGGCGTCGGCGAGCTGGCCGCCGCGCTCCATGACGCGGTCGGACAGCACGAACTTGCCGATGTCGTGCAGCAGGCCGGCCGTGTGCGCCAGCTCCTGGTCGCGCTTGGACATGCCCATCTGGCGGGCGATGTCGCGCGAGAACGCCGCGACGGCCGCGCAGTGGCGCGCGGCGCGCGAGTCGCGTTCGTCGAGGGTTCGGACGAGGCCGGAGAGGACGCCCCACGACAGGCTCGCGTACTCGCGCGTGCGCTCGCGCGCGGTGATCACCAGGCGCGTCATGTAGGTGAACGCGGCCACGTTCAGCAGCACGAAGACGAGCGCGAGCGTCCCGAGCTCCGCGTAGATGCCCGCGACGACGGCGATGATCGCGACGTTGATCGCGACCGCCACGGCCATCCCGCCCATGCTGCGCAGCGCGCCGCCGACGGGCTGGCCGTCGAGCAGCGCGAACAGCGTCGAGACGACGACGAGGTTGGCGACGATCGTCAGCACCGACAGGCCGGCGAGCACGGCGACGAAGCCCGCGCCGTGGCGCTCGGTCATGAGATCGTCGAGCGCGACCGCGGCCAGGACGGCGAACGTGGCCGAGCAGGCGACGTTGAGCAGCAGGGCCTGCGGCCGGTAGCGCTCGACGAACCAGACGACCACGTAGGTCAGCGCGGGGATCGCGAACGCCGCCGCGGGACCGAGGAAGCCGACCGCGAGCATGGTCGCGAGGAAGGCGCCCGAGATGCGCAAAGTGCGCGAGACGTTCGCCGCGAACAGCTCTGATGCGATTGCGCCCACCGCCAGGATCGCGGTCAGGGGCTTGACGAGCGAACCTGAGGGCGCAAGGGTTACCGCCACCACCCCAACGCCAAGCAGAGCCCCTGCAAAAGCGAGGGCTCCCAGCGCTCTAGCCTGCACGCCGGTAGCCGCCATGCACGAACGCTATCGGCTCAGCGTGCAGTGATCTTGAAGACTATTGAAGGAGTTGCCTTAGCGGCCGCTGCCGAACTGCATGAGTGATCTCCCCTCATGGGGGTTTCGCTGGATCGGACGTGGCGAAATGTACACACGTCCAGATGTCATTGCACGGATTTCTCTGCGAAATCCGTGCAAGATCTGTATGCCCGAAGACAGTGGTGCGTCAGACTGATGCCATGAGCGGGCTGTGCGCACGCTGAAGACGTCAGAGGCTGCTGCGGTGCTCAACGTGAGCCCGAATACGCTCCGTGCCTGGGAGCGTCGTTTCGGCTACCCCAAGCCGCAACGAACCGCCGGCAAGCATCGGCTATACACGCACGGCGAGGTTGCCGCTTTGCGCGACGCGTTGCAGGAGGGTCTGTCGATCTCCTCTGCAATCTCGCGTGCGCGCGAGTCACTGAGCTCGGACACCAGCACCCTCGTCGGGGCGCTCCAGGCCTTCGAGCTCGACCGTGCCGATGCCGCGATGGAGGCCGCCCTCGCCCTGCGCTCCGTGGAGCGCAGCGTGGAGGAGGTCCTACTACCCTCGATTCGCGAGATCGGCGAGCGCCACGGCTTCGACTCGGCGCCCTGGGCCTTCGCGGCCCGCTGGGCGACCGACTGGCTGCAGCGCGCCCAGCGGATGGCGCCGCCTCCCACGCGGCCCACCGCGATCCTGGTCGGCGACGCCACGCGCGACGACCTCGACCCCGACGCCCTGGCCCTGAAGGCCCTTCAGCTCTTCGCCGTTCGCTCCGGCGCGCGCGTCCTCGTCCTGCCGATCACCGGCGTGGCGGGCCTCACCGAGGTGCTGGGCGCCTTCGCGCCGCAGGTCGTCGTCATCGCCGGTGCTCACGCCTCCGACGACGACGTGGCGCGGTGGGCCTACCGGGTCCGCTCGGCCAGCGGTGCTCTGCCGATGGCTCTGTACCGCCGCGGCGGCCGCGCCGACGCGGCGCGCACGACGGCGCGCATCCTCCCGGATTCCTCTGGCGAGGCGCACCGCATCGTGCTAGACATTCTCGATGGCCGGCCGCGGGGGGTGGCCGCTCCGGCTGACGACATCAACCAGTCGGACAACAGCCGTCAGGTGAAAGCCTCGTGATCGATCGCCCCCGTCTCGTCGCCCTTCCGGGCCACGGAGACCGCTCCCGCCCCGATGTGCAGTTCTGCGGCCACTGCGGACGTCCGCCGGTGGCCGCCGACATCCAGCCGGCCTCGCGCGTGTGCACGCGCTGTGGGCTCGGCCTGATGGTCGCGGCGCCCCCCGACGCCGCGCCGAGCCCTTCGGACCCGTTCCTGCTCGTCGACGGGCAGCTCTCGATCTGCGGCGTCAGCCGCCTGGCCGAGGAGCTGCTGCTCACCAGCGAGACGGAGGTCGTCAACTCGCACATCGGCGACCTGCTCGTCCCGGCCGACATCGAGGTCGCCGGGCCGGAGTCGCTGGTCAACCTGATCGTGCATGCTGCCCGCGGCACGGGCGAGACGCATCACGTCGTCCTGCGCCCGGCCAAGGAGTTCGGGATCCGCTTCTGGGCGCGGATCGCTCCGTGCGGCCCGCCGCGGGCGGCGCTCGTCGTCCTGGCCGACGGCCGGGCCTAGCGCGTCAGGCGCACGCCGTGCGTCGCGGCCGGCGGCCGCGTTCCTGCGCGCGCAAGAAAGCGCCCACGCTGCACCATCGCTTGCCAGCGTTGCGCAAACCTCACCAACGCTCGATACATCGCGCATGGGCGCGATCCGCACCAACGCCGCAGCGGCCATGCTCGGCGTCAGCCCCAACACGCTGCGCTCCTGGGAGCGGCGCTTCGGCTTCCCCGAGCCGCGCCGCACCGCCGGCGGCCATCGCCAGTTCGACCTGACCGAGATCGAGGCGCTGCGCAGCGCCTTCGAGGAGACGCACAACATCTCCTCGGCGGTCGCGCTGGCGCGCGAGCGCGGCACCGGGCCGGCGACGCCGTCGCGCCTGCGCAGCGCCTTCGCGCGCTACGACGAGCACGACGCCGATCGCGTCCTCGAGGAGAGCCTCGCGGTGCGCTCGGTCGCGCGCACGGTCGAGGAGGTGCTGCTGCCGGGCGTCGAGGCGCTCGATCCGGACGGCGACGCCGCCAACCCCGACTACGGCTTCGCATGGCGCTGGGCGACGGGCTGGCTGGCCGCCGCGATGCGCGTCGCCCCGCCGGCGACGCGCGAGGACGGCGTGCTCGTCTTCGACGCCAGCGCGCCGTGCGACATGGACGCCCTCTACGCGCAGGCGCTCGAGCTGTGCCTGCGCCGTCGCGGCCTGCGCACGCTCAGCCTCACCGTCGCGCTGGACCCCAGCCGCATGGGCCGCGCACTGCACGCGCTGGCCCCGCGCGCCGTCGTGCTCACGGGCAGCCGCGCGTCGCTGGACGGGCTCGGACGCCTGGTCTACGCGGCGCGCCGCATCGGCGGCGAAGCGGTCGCCATCTACGACTTCCGCGGCGCGCTGCGCACGACCGGCGCGACGACCGTCCCGCGCCTGCGCGACGCGCCGATGGCGGCGTGCGAGGAGCTGGTCGAGGCGCTGGACTCGCCGCGCGCGGCGGTGGCGCGCCCGGCGCTGCTGGCGGTCGGCCGCTAGCGCTCGTCCACACGCGAGTGTCGGCTGCGTAAGCCTCAGGCTGACGGAGTCGACACTCGGTTCGCGCGAACGCCCGCGGAGGACGCCCGCGCCAGCGCAGCGCCCGCAGACCGACTACCGGCGCTTGACGCGCGGCCGGCGGTCGATGCGCCGCAGCTCGCGCTCGACGCGCTCGACGGTCTCGGCGACCTGGCCGATGAGGTGCTCGATGCCCTGATTGCGGTCGAGCTCGGCGCGGGCGCTGGAGACGGCCTCGCGCAGCATGCGCACCTCGAGGCCGAAGCGGCCGCGCAGCGCGTTGAGCTCGTCGTCGTGGGCGCGGCGCAGGCCGGCGACCTCGTTGGCGTGGCGCTCGCGCGCGACGCACAGCTCGACCTGGGTCGAGCGCTCGAGGGCGCGGGCGGCCTCGGTGGCCGCACGCGCCGAGCGCATGCGCCGAAGCGTCGGGAAGAGGAAGACCAGCCCGCAAGCGAGGCCGACGAAATAGGCGGCGACGTACATTCGCCCCGGCAATCGACCGTTCGGCCCCGATCCTGAGGTCATTTCTCGGGAACTGGACGGTCGTCGGACCCGTCCGCCGCTCGCGCGATGATCCCGCACGATGACGCTCGTGCCCGGTGACCCCCTGGCCCACCGCGCGCTGGACTCCCTGCTGCGCGCCGAGGCGAGCGTTCGCCGGCGCCTGTCGGCCGACATCGAGCGCGAGGGGCTGAGCGCCTCGGGCTTCAGCGTCCTCGTCGTGCTCACGACCGCGGGCGGCCAGCTCGAGCTGCGCACGCTGCGCCGCCGGCTGCAGACGTCGAAGGCCAACGCGACCGAGGTCGTCACGACGCTCGAGCTTCGCGGCCTGGTCGTCCGCAGCCGCCTGGTCCACGATCGCCGCGCGGCTGCGGTGGCCCTCACCCCGCTCGGCCAGGAGCTCGTCGACCGGCTCTTCCCCGAGCACACCGATCGCGTCCGGCGCGCGTTCGCCGTGCTCGACGAGGACGAGAAGCGGTCGCTCGCCGAGATCTGCCGCAAGCTCGCCGCTTAGCGCGGCTCCTACAATCGGCCATCCACATGCCGCGCCGTCCGGTCGATCCGCAGCAGTCGTTTCCCGAGCTCGAGGAGCAGGTCCTCGCACGCTGGCGCGAGCGCGACGTCTTCCACGAGTCCGTGCGCCGGCGCGAGGGCGCGCAGCCGTGGGTCTTCTGGGAGGGGCCGCCGACCGCCAACGGGCGCCCCGGCGCGCACCACGTCCTCGCGCGCGTCTTCAAGGACATCTACCCGCGCTACAAGACCATGCGCGGCTACCAGGTCGAACGCAAGGGCGGCTGGGACACGCACGGGCTGCCGGTCGAGATCGCCGTGCAGCAGCAGCTCGGGATCGAGAACAAGCGGGAGATCGAGGAGTTCGGCATCGCCGAGTTCAACCAGCGCTGCCGCGAGGCGGTCTTCGAGTACCTCGAGGACTGGAACGCACTGACCGAGCGCATCGGCTTCTGGATCGACCTCGAGGACGCCTACCGCACGCTCGACGCGACGTACATCGAGTCCGTCTGGTGGGCGCTGCGCCAGATCCACGACAAGGGGCTGCTCTACGAGGGCCACAAGGTGGTGCCCTACTGCCCTGGCTGCGAGACCGCGCTGTCCAGCCACGAGGTCGCGCAGGGCTACGAGGACGTCGTCGATCCGAGCGTCTACGTGCGCTTCGGCGTGGTGGAGGATGGCGGGCCGCTGCAGGCCGGCGACGAGCTGCTGATCTGGACGACGACGCCGTGGACCCTCGTATCGAACGCCGCGGTCGCGGTCGACCCCGAGCTGACCTACGTCCGCGCCAAGGCAGGGCCGCTCGAGGCGCCGGTCGTGCTCGCCGAGGCGCTCGTCGAGCGCGTGCTCGGCAGCGAAGGCGTGCAGATCCTCGGCCGCTTCCCGGGAGCCGCGCTCGACGGCGTGCGCTACCAGCCCCCGTTCCCCTACCTGAAGTCCGATGCCTACGGCGAGCGCGGCCACAGCGTCCTGCTCGGCGACTTCGTCACCGCCGACGACGGCACCGGCCTCGTCCACACGGCGATCGCCTTCGGCGAGGACGACTTCCGCCTCGGCCAGCAGTACGGCCTGAACGTCGTCAACCCGGTCCGCCCGGACGGGACCTACGACGAGCGCATCGGCCCGTACGCGGGGCGCAAGGTCAAGGACGCCGATCCCGACCTCATCGAGGACCTGCGCGCGCGCGGGCGGCTCCTGCGCGCCGAGACGATCGAGCACGCCTACCCGCACTGCTGGCGCTCGGGCGATCCGCTCATCTACTACGCCAAGCGCTCGTGGTACATCGCGACCTCGAGGCTGCGCGACAACCTGCTCGCCGCCAACAGCCAGGTCGGCTGGCACCCCGAGCACATCCGCGACGGGCGCATGGGCGACTGGCTGCGGGGCAACGTCGACTGGGCGCTGTCGCGCGAGCGCTACTGGGGCACGCCGCTGCCGGTGTGGCGCTGCTCGCGCGACGGCGAGCACACGCACGTCGTCGGCTCGCTCGACGAGCTCGAGGAGCTCTCGGGCGTGCGCCTGGAGGATCCGCATCGCCCGTTCGTCGACGACGTCGGCTTCGCGTGCCCGCAGTGCGGCGCGCGCATGCAGCGCGTGCCCGAGGTCATCGACGTGTGGTTCGACTCGGGCTCGATGCCCTTCGCCCAATACCACGCGCCGTTCGAGAACGACGATCGCTTCCAGGCGCGCAGCTACGCGAACTTCGTCTGCGAGGCGCTCGACCAGACGCGCGGGTGGTTCTACTCGCTGCTGGCCATCAGCGTGCTGCTCTTCGACCGCTCGCCCTACGAGACGGTCGTCTGCCTCGGGCTCATCCTCGATGCCGAAGGCCAGAAGATGTCGAAGTCGAAGGGCAACATCGTCGTGCCCTGGGACGTCATCGACCGCTTCGGCGCCGATGCCTTCCGCTGGTACTTCTTCACCGCCAAGAACCCGTGGGACGGCTACCGCTTCAACGTCGACACGATCGGCGAGTCGATCCGGCTGTTCCTGCGCCAGCTGTGGAACACCTACGCGTTCCTGTCGACCTACGAGCCCGAGCGCGCGGGCGAGGAGACCGAGCTCGACCGCTGGATCCTGTCGCGGCTGAGCGCGACGGTCAGCGCGGTCACCGAGCGCATGGACGCGTTCGACACGACCACGGCCGGCCGCGCGATCGGGGAGTTCGTCGACGACCTCTCCAACTGGTATGTGCGCGGCTCGCGCCGGCGCTTCTGGGAGGGCGACGGGGTGGCGTTCGCGACGCTCGAGACGGCGCTCGTGACCGTCGCGAAGCTGCTCGCGCCCTTCACCCCGTTCGTCGCCGACGAGCTCTACGACAACCTCGACGGGACCGAGCCCTCGGTCCACCTGACCGACTGGCCGCACCCTGGCGAGCGCGACGTGGGCCTCGAGCACGCGATGGCAGTGGCGCGCGAGACGGTGCGCCTCGGCCTCTCGGCCCGCTCCGCGGCCAAGGTCAAGCTGCGCCAACCGCTGAAGGAGGCCGTCGTCGTGGCCGTGGGCCGCGAGCGCGAGGGCATCGAGCGCCTCGCGGACATCGTGCGCGACCAGCTCAACGTCAAGACGCTGCGCTTCGTCCAGGCGGCCGACGAGCTCGGGTCCTACGAGGTCAAGCCGAACTACCGCACGCTCGGCCCGCGGTTCGGCAAGTCGATGCCGCAGGTGGCCGCAGCCGTTGCGGCGCTCGATCCCGCGCACGTCGGCGAGGCGCTGCGCGAGGGCCGCACGCTCGCTATCGCGGTCGACGGCCGCGACCATCAGCTCGGCGGCGACGACCTGCTCCTGGCGATGGCGCCGCTCGAGGGCTATCAGCTCGAGCGCGAGGGGTCGCACGCCGTCGCGCTCGAGCTCGCGCTCGACGGCGACCTGCGCCGCGAGGGGCTCGCGCGCGAGGTGGTCCACGCCGTGCAGAACGCGCGCAAGGCGGCGGGCCTCGCGGTCGAGGACCGCATCCGGCTCGTGCTCGGCGGCGACGACGAGCTCCTCGGCGCAGCCCGGGCGCACGAGGCCTACGTCGCGCGCGAGGTGCTGGCGGTCGAGGTCTCCTACGACGGCGCGTCCGGCGCCGAGCTCGCCACGATAGAAGGCCGCGAATTGCGGATTGCCGTGGCGCGCTCCTAGGCGCCGCCCTCAAGTCGCGACGCCGCCGTGCCGAGGTAGGACGCGTCTCTCCCGATGGGGACACTCCGGGGGCGGCCGCGATCCCCTCAAGCGCGGCCGCCCTCTGTTCCATCTCTGCGCAGCGCCTGCAACAAGTCGCGCGCTCCCGCCGGTCCGGGCGCCGGCCGGACGTACCGTCGACGTCGTACACACGACGCGAAGGGAGCAGGGAGATGGATCGCGACAAGCTGAGGACGGTGGTCGAGGGCATACCCGCCGGGCAGTGGATGAGCTACGCCGACGTCTGCGTTGCAGCCGGTGGCTTCCCCGACGAGGCGCGCAGCGTCAACCAGCGCCTCGTCCAGCTCGAGGTGCGCGGCGCGCACCGGGTGCTGCGGGCCGACGGCACCATCGCCGAGACGGCGCTCGGCGATCCCGCGCGGGTGCGGGCGCTGCTCGAGCGCGACGGCGTGGTCTTCGACGAGCGCGAGCGCGCGAGCCAGGACGCGCGGCTGCGGCTGGCCGACGTGGGCGCCGTGCCGGGCTGACGGGCGGGCGTGCCGCGGGCGCTTGCCGCGCGCGCCGCCCGTGTGGCCGACCCCACACACCGCGCGGGAAGGAAATGTCGGGCGTTCCGTCTTGGGCCGTATACGCGCGCCACTGCCGCCCATAGTCGCGGGCTCGGCCGTCGCCGGGTACTGCATCGTCCGGCGGGCGATGCCGTCGGCGAACGGGGCGGCGAGCGGGAGCCGGCCGTCCGCCCGCCAAGACGGCCGCAGCCACGCCCGCGCCGCGCAAGCAACAGCAGGCCGCGGGCCAAGGGGGCGACGAGGCGATCCCGTCCGGTGCTCCGCGCGCCACCGCCGCGACGAAGGTCGGCCGCGGTCCGGACGGGATCGCCGTGGACGACGCGGGATCGCGCGAGGTGGCGCCGGTGCGCACCGCGATCGCGCGCGGCTACGACGTCCGCGGCCGCCTCGACGACCTGCGCGCGGGCGACTGGGACGTGCTGGCGGGCATGAGCGGCGGGCAGCCGCTGCTCGCGGGCGCGCCTGCCTGATCGGCGCGACGCGCCCGCAGCGAGAGGAGGAGGACGGAGGGAGGCTTCGGCGCTCTAGGCCAGGACGGGCTCGAGCTCGGCCTCGAGGCGCTTCTTCGGGTAGGCCCCGATGACCTTCTTGGCCTCGGCGCCGCCCTTGAAGAGGATGAGCGTCGGGATCGACAGGACCTGGTAGGTCGCGGCGGTCTGCTGGTTCTCGTCGACGTTGAGCTTGACGATGCGCAGGTCGTCGCGCTCCTGCGCGATCTCCTCGAGGACAGGCGCGACGACGCGACACGGCCCGCACCAAGGCGCCCAGAAGTCCACCAGCACGGGTGTCTCGGACTCGATCACCTCGGCCTGGAAGCTGGCGTCGGTGACCTCGATGATGTTGGCTGCCATTCGGTTCTCCTGGTCGCGTGCTGGCCTCTTGCCAGTCACTATACAAAGTGTAGTAGCGCGTGCGGCCGGAGCCGTTACACGAGCGGCGAGGCCAGCCGCAGCAGCCGCGGCCACACGAAGACCTCGATGTTCGCGGCCAGCAGCAGCACCGGCACCGCGATGGCCGTCGTCGCCGCCGTCGCGGCGAGCAGCTCGTTCCACGCGCCGCGGCGGCTGGCGAGCATCCATGCCGCCAGCGGCAGGAAGAGCGCGACGAGCTCGGGCACGGCGTGGGGCAGCAGCGTGAGCATGAGCGTGCCGCGCCCGATGTCGAGCTGGTGGGCGATGGTCGAGGCGCCGCTGCCCAGCACGTAGGCCTGCGTGCCCAGCGAGAACGCGGTCGCCGCGCCGACGAAGGCGATCGCGGCCGGGCCGGCCTTCTCGTGCAGGGTGCGCATGAACCCGCGATGGTGGGCGGCCTGCAGCGGCAGCGAGCTTCCGGCGATGAAGCCGGCCACGCACGCCATGGCGTGCAGCGCGAGGACGAGCGAGTTGCGAAACAGCACGCGCCCGAGCGACCCAGGCGACGCCGGCGTGTTCAGGCCGGGCAGCAGGTAGCCGGTCGCATCGGGCGTCGTGGCGTGAGCGATGACCAGCACGGCACACAGCAGGAGCGCGGAGATCGCGGCCGCGCCGAGCAGCCAGGGGCCCACCGCGGCGAGCGGTGCGGCGTTCCAGCGCCGCAGGGCGGCGCGCGTGTCGTCCATGCCCTGGACGACGGCGAGCTGGCTGGCGTTCACCCTGTATCGGTTCGGCGCGGCGACGACGGCGCTTGAGCGCCACCGGCCGGATGTCGGACGTGCGCGGCGCCGCGCCGCAGCTGCGGCACGAGCCACGCGGCCTCGGCCGTGATCCGCCAGGACATCTTCGAGGTGCCGAGCACGCGGTCGCGGAAGACGATCGGCACCTCGACCACGCGGAAGCCCCGCACGAGCGCGCGATAGGTCAGCTCGACCTGGAAGGCGTAGCCCCGCGAGCGCACGCTGGGCAGGTCGATGGAGCGCAGGACCTCGGCCCGGAAGCACTTGAAGCCGCCCGTCAGGTCGCGGACGTCGATCCCGAGGGTCCGCCGCGCGTACCACGAGCCGCCGCGCGACACGAGCCGGCGCACGATCCCCCAGTCGGCCAGCCCGCCGCCGGGCACGTAGCGCGAGCCCAGGGCGACGTCGGCGTCGCCGTCGCGGACCGCGGCGAGCAGGCGCGCAAGGTCGGCGGGGTCGTGGGAGAAGTCGGCGTCCATCTCGAAGACGTACGCCGCGCCGCCCTCGAGCGCGCGGGCGAAGCCGGCCAGATAGGCGGGCCCGAGCCCCTCGCGGACGCGGCGGTGCAGCACCTCGACCTCGTCGGGGTGCGCCGCCGCCAGCCCGTCGGCCAGCCGACCGGTCCCGTCCGGCGAGTCGTCGTCGACGACGAGGACGCGAAACCCGTCGGGCGCGGCGTCCGCAAGGACGCGCCGCGCGGCCGCGACGATCGGCTCGAGGTTCTCGGCCTCGTTGAAGGTGGGCAGGACGAGCCAGGGCGTTCCGGGCATGGCGGGCCGCGTACCTTATGGGCGAGCGCCTCATGACCGACCCACCCTCCAACGCCACCATCGCCGCGCTGTTCGACGAGCTCGGCGACCTCTACGAGCTCGACGGCGCCGTCATCCACCGCGTCGTCGCCTATCGCAACGCGGCCAAGTCGGTCCGAGAGGCGCCGCGCTCGGTCGCCGCCATGGCGCTCGACGGCAAGGTCACGCAGCTGCCGGGGATCGGCCGCACGCTCGAGGAGAAGATCATGGCGCTGATCGAGACGGGCTCGATCCCCGCCGTCGAGAAGCTCCGGGCCAAGTTCCCGCCCGGCCTCGTCGACCTCACGCGGCTGCCCGGCCTGGGCCCCAAGCGGGCCCGCAAGCTCTTCGACGAGCTGGGCATCGACTCGCTCGACGCGCTGCAGACCGCCGCCGAGGCCCACCAGCTGCGCGACGTGCGCGGCTTCGGCGAGAAGTTCGAGGAGACCGTCCTCGAGTCGCTGGCCGCCGGCGCGGGCGACGCGCCGCGCGAGCGCGTGCTGCTCAGCAAGGCGCTCGCGGTCGGCGACGAGATCGTCGACGCGCTCCGCGAGCACCCGGCCTCCGACCGCGTCGAGCTCGCCGGCTCCGCCAGGCGGCTGACCGACTCGGTCAAGGACCTCGACATCATCGCCACCGCGTCCGACCCGCCGGCGCTCCTGGCCGCCCTCGCCGCGCTGGACGTCATCGACAGCTCCTCGTCGCCCGGCGAGAACGCCGCGCGGGCGCGCACGCACAACGACCTCAAGATCGACCTGCGCGTCGTCGAGCCCGACCAGTTCGGCAACCTGCTGCAGCACTTCACGGGCTCCAAGGAGCACAACATGGCGCTGCGCGAGGCGGCCGTGCGCCGCGGGCTGCACGTCTCCGAGTACGGCCTGCTCGACGACTCCACCGGCACGACGCACCGCTGCGCCACCGAGGAGGAGGTCTACGCGCTGCTCGACCTGCCGTGGATCCCGCCCGAGCTGCGCGAGAACCGCGGCGAGCTGGCGCTGCGCGACGGCGATGTCCCCAAGCTCATCGAGCAGGCCGACCTCAAGGGCGACCTGCACATGCACACGACGCTCAGCGACGGGCGCAACAGCGCCGAGGAGATGGCGCTGCAGGCGCGCGAGATGGGCCTCGAGTACATCGCGATCACCGACCACTCGGCGACCCACGGCTTCGGCGACGACGTGTCGCCCGATGCCCTCAGGAAGCAGATCGAGGACATCCGCGCGCTCGACGAGCGCCTCGACGGCATCCGCGTGCTCATCGGCACCGAGACGAACATCGGCACCACCGGCAAGCCCGACTACCCGGACGACCTGCTCGCCGAGCTCGACTGGGTCGTCGGCTCGGTGCACACCTCGTTCGCGATCGGCAGCGAGGCGATGACCGACCGCATGGTCGCGGCGATCGAGCACCCGCTCATCGACGCCATCGGCCATCCGACGGGTCGCAAGATCACGCGCCGGGCCCCCTACGCGGTCGACATCGATCGCGTCATCGATGCGGCGGCCCGCACCGGCACGATGCTCGAGATCAACTCCGCGCCCGATCGCCGCGACCTCAACGACGTCAACGCGCGCAACGCCGCGCAGGCGGGCGTGCGAATCGTCATCAACTCCGACGCCCACGGCGCCGAGACGCTCGTACACACGCGCTGGGGCGTCGCCACCGCGCGGCGGGCGTGGCTGACGAAGGCCGAGGTTGCCAACACGCTTCCGTGGAAGAAGTTCGCCGCGCTCAGGAAGCGCGCCCGCTGAGCAGCGCGGGCAGCAGCTCGTCGCGCACCACGGCGTCGGCGGTCGCGCGGCGGTAGGGCGCGATCGCCTGCAGGGCGAGATCGGCGTAGCCGGGCGGCGGATCGTCCAGCGCGGTGCGCAGCGCGGCGGCGAGGTCGTCGGAGACCAGGCGCGGATCGAGCGTGCGCGCGATCGGCAGCGCCGCGTACGGGCCCGGCGCGGCGGTGGTGACGAGCACGCAGCCGTCGGCGAGCGCCTCGAGCTGGGCCAGGCCGTAGTCCTCGCGCCGCGGCGCCGTGACGTAGACGCGCGCGCGGCGCAGCAGCGCGCGGTACGCGGCCGCGTCGAGCGGCCCCGTGGCGCGTACGCCGTCGGCGCGGGGCACCCGATCGGTGCCGGTGACGACGAGCTCCTCGCGCTCGCGGCGCGCCGCCGACCACGCCTCGAGCACGCGGTCGAGGCCCTTCTTCTCCGGGTTGGCCGCGTAGGTGATCGCCGCGATGTCGCGCTCGCGCAGCGGCGGACCCGAGGGCTCGACCGGGATCGGCACGACGACGGCCGGGGCGTGGCGCAGGGGCGACTCGTCGAGCGTCCCCTGCGCCTGGGGGACGAGCAGGCTCGCCTGGCGCAGCCGCCGGCGCTCGAGCGGGCGCTGCCAGACGCCGTGGCGCCCGGGCCGGTTGGCCGCGGCGGGAGCGTCGTAGCGGATCGCGCCCGCGCGCGGCCACAGCAGCGCCGCCGTCACCGTGCAGTAGACGACCGCGCGCGGCTCGTGCTCGGCGAGCCCGCGCTGCGCGGCGACCCGCGCCGCCCGCGCCCACGCGAGGTCGGTCAGGGCGAGCGTGCGCACCTCGCGCGGGGTGCGCGCGCTCACCACGGCGACGCTCGCGCCCGCGCGCTGCAGCGCGCCGGCCAGCTCGGCGTCGGCGGCGCGCAGGCCCGCCGTCGACCCCAGCGAGACCAGGAGGATGTCGGCGGCCATCAGCCCGTGCCGTTGACCGACGTCAGCGTCGGCACCTCGCGGCGGAAGCCGGGCGTGCGCACGAGCTGCATCGGCCGGATCGGCGAGGTGCGCTCGACGTAGTAGGTCACGCCGTCGCGCTCCTCGACCGCGAGCACGGCCGAGTCCTGGCGCCGCCACGCGAGCGACCAGATGATCGCGAAGCCGCAGGCCACGGCCGGCACCTGCGGGAAGATGAAGCCGATGGCGCCGGCGGCGACCGTCGACAAGAGCAGCGGCCACAGGCGGTTGATCACCACGGCGCCGGGCCGGTGCTCGGGGAGCATCGTCGCCATCTTGGCGTCGGCGAGCAGCCGGCCGATCGGCGCCGTCACCTGGGCGCGGCGGCCGAGCGCGATGCCGATGATCGACGCCGCCACCCACCAGCCGGCGGCGACGAGCACGAGCGTGTCGTCGTGGTCGCCGCTGGCGGCGATGACCGTGACGACGGCGAGCATCGTCGCGGCGCCCGCACTGAGCATCACCGTCGTCTTGAGCAGGTCGACGAACCGCACGCTGCGCTACGCCGCCAGCGCTGAGAGCAGCGTCCGCACCCCGACTGGCCCGTCGACGAGCACGTCGGCCATGGCCTCGAGCTCGGCGGGCGTCTCGTCGGAGCGGACGCCGACGCACAGGGCGTACTCCAATCGGCCTTCGCCGGCCAGCCGCCGCAGGCTCTCGAAGGCGTCGACGTCGGTGCTGTCGTCGCCCACGTAGACCGCGTTGGTCATGTCGGTTCCCTCGAGCAGGCGCTCGACGCCGCGGCCCTTGTTGAGCGCCACCGGTGGGCGCACCTCGAGCACCTTGCGCCCCCAGTGCACGACGAAGCCGTCGGCCTCGGCGCGCTGGGCGAGATCGCGGACCGCGGCCTCGGCCGCCGCCTCGTCGGGAGCGCCGCGCCAGTGGTAGGCGCGGATGACGTCCTTGTCCTCGGCCCGGATGCGCAGCCGGTGCAGCCGGTCGTTCCAGGCCGCGCGCGCCCACTCGTCGATGCGCCGCGACCACTGCGCGACCTCGGGGTCGCGCTCGACCTCCGTGGCGCCGCCGCGCAGGACCTCGGCGCCGTGGTTGCCGACGTAGGTGATCGAGCCCAGCGAAACGATCCGCCGCGCGGTCGTCGCCCGGCGCCCCGTCACGCAGGCGACGAGGCCGTAGCGCTTGGCCACGGCGATGAGCGGGACGCGCGTGGGCTCGGGCACGTGTGCGTCGTCGGCGTGGCGCACGATCGGCGCCAGCACCCCGTCGACGTCGAGCAGGATCGCGCTGTGCGCCGGATCGGCGCGCAGCGGCTCGATGTGCTCGGCCAGTGTCGCGGCAGCGGACACGGACCTAGTATGCCGACGAATCTGCGCGGCGGAACGCCGGAGGCGACTACGCGTGCAGCCGGCGCCGCAGCGCGGCCACGTTGCGCCGCGCCACCGGGATCTCGGTGTCGTCGCGCATGATGAGCACGGCGGTGCCGTTGAGCTGCGCGCGCAGCTCAACGGCGTGCTTGAGGTTGACCAGGTAGGCGCGGTGCACGCGGGCGAAGCCGCTGGCGCCCCAGTCCTTCTCGAGCTGGCTGAGCGGCGTGCGCAGCAGGAAGCGCCCGTCGTCGCAGACGATCCGCGCGTAGTCGCCGTTGGCCTGGGCGAACGAGATCGTCTCAAGGCGCACGAGCCGCTTGCCGCCGCCCTTGGGGTTGTCGACCGCGACCACGTCGGGGCCGGCCGCGGGGGCCTCGTTGCCGTCGCCCGACGGCCCGGCCTTGGCGGCCTCCGCCCCGCGGACGTGCTGCTCCACGCGCGAGAGCGCCGACTCCAGGCGCTCGCGGGTGACGGGCTTGAGGAGGAAGTCCAGCGCCTGGACCTCGAAGGCCTCGACCGCCGCGTCGGGGTGGCCGGTCAGGAAGACCACGGCGGGCGGGTCGGCGAAGCGGCGCAGCAGGCGCGCCAGCGCCATGCCCTCGATCTCGGGCATGGCGACGTCGAGGAACAGCGCGTCGTAGCGCCCGCCCGACAGGAAGACGAGCGCCTCCTTGGCCGAGGTCGCCGTGGCGACGCGTTCGACCGACGCCGACGTCTCGAGCAGGCGCTTGATGTCCGTCAGCGCGCGCGGCTCGTCGTCGACGGCGAGGATGGCCAGGCCTGAGCTCATGCGGCACTCTCCGCGGAATTCGGCCCGAGCGCGATGCGTATCCGTTCGCCGGGCTCGCCCGGCTCATCCGGGCGGTCGAGCTGGAGGTCGAGCGCGCCGTCGCGCGCGCGCAGGGCCACGCGCACCCGCCCGGGCTGCTGCGCCAGCCAGCGATTGAGAGCCTCGCTCAGCGGCGCCTGGACCTCGCCGGGCACGAGCTTGGTGGCCGGCAGGTCCGCGGCCGCGGGCAGCTCGGCCTCGACGCGCTCGGGGAAGCGCGCCTGCTCGAGGCGCAGGTAGACGCCGACGTGCTCGAGCTCCTCGGCCGGCGACACGGTCCGTGGCCCGCGCAGGCGGTGCGACAGGAACGCGCCAAGCTCGGCGAGCACGTCGCGCGCCGTGTCGGGGTCCTCTTCGATGTAGCTCGCGGCGGCTGCCAGCACGTTGTTGATGAAGTGCACGGAGACGGGCGCAATGCCCGGCTGGTGCCCTGGTATTCGCTGATCCAAGCCGAATAACCTCCTTGTCGAAACAACCCTAGCCGCGGCTGCGGTCCTATCGAGCGCTCGTTCCGCTTGTCCGTTCGATGACGCCGTTCGGCGCGGGCACTACGCTGACGCCTCGTCCGGGCGTGGCGGTGGAGGCGCGCCACGTCTACCCTCGACCCTGGCGGCGAGGATGAGCATCCATCAGGACACCCACGGCGAGACCGTCTTCATCGATCGGCTCGCCGATGCCTTCCGCGACGCGGCGCTCGGCATGGCGCTGCTCGCTCCGGACGGGACGTTCCTGCGCGGCAACGCCACGCTGTGCCGCCTGGTCGGCCGCAGCGAGGAGCAGCTGCGGCGCGAGGGCATCGCCGACCTGGTCGCGGACGATCGCGTCGCCGCGGCGCTCGACGCCGCCGAGCCGTCGCTGCAAGTCGAGGCGCGCATGCGCCACAGCGACGGGCGTCCGGTCGTCGCCCTGGTGACGCTGACGCTCGTGCGCGACGAGCACGGCGCGTCGCAGTGCTACGTCTGCCACGTCCTCGACATGACCGAGCGCCACGAGGCGCAGGAGCGCCTCGCGGCCAACGAGGCCAAGCTCGCCGAGGCTCAGCAGATCGCGCGCCTGGGCTCGTGGGAGTGGGAGATCGCCGCCGATCAGGTCACCTGGTCCGACGAGCTGTATCGCATCTACGGCGTGCGACCCGTCGACGAGCCGGGCTCGTACGGCTCCTACCTGGACAAGGTCCATCCCGACGACCGCGCGCGCGTCGGGCGCGTCATCGAGACCGCGCTGACCGAGCGGCGGCCATGGAGTATCGACTACCGCATCGTGCGCTCCGACGGCGAGCTGCGGATGATCCACGCCCGCGGCGAGATCGTCCTCGACGCCGACGGCAGCCCCGCGGTCGTCCACGGCACGTGCCAGGACGTCACCGAGAACCGCCGGGTCGAGGACGCGCTGCGCGCCGCCGAGCAGCTCTTCCGCCGCGCCTTCGACGACGCGCCGATCGGCATGGCGCTCATCGACCTCGACGGGCGCTGGCTGCGGCTGAACCGCGCGCTGTGCCAGATGCTCGGGCGCACCGAGCAGCAGCTGCGCACGACGCAGCTCAACGACCTCAGCCATCCCGAGGACCGGCGCCTGGATCGCCCGCTCACCAAGGAGCTGCTGGCCGGCCGCCGGCGCTCGTTCGCGATCGAGAAGCGCTACCTGCGCGCCGACGGGATGATGGTCCACGCGCTCGTGCACGTCTCGCTCATGCACGGCGACGGCGAGCGCCCGCTGTACTTCCTCTGCCAGCTGGTCGACGTCACCGAGCGCCGCCGCGCCGAGGCCGAGCGCCGGGCCAGCGAGGAGCGCCTGCAGGCGATCATCGACAACTCGCCGGCGCTGATCATCGTCAAGGACCTGCAGCACCGCTACCTGCTGGTCAACCGCCGCTGGGAGGAGCTGTTCGGCGTGCCCGCCGACCAGGCGATCGGGCGCACGTCGCAGGAGCTGCTCCCCGCCACCCGCCGCCCCGACCACGTGGCGATCGACGAGCGCGTCAGCGCGACCGGCGAGCCCTACGAGGCGATGATGGTCATCCCCGAGCCCGATGGGCAGGACGAGCGCACCTTCCTGATGGTCAAGTTCCCGCTGCGCGACGTCGAGGGCGAGGTCTCCGCGGTCGTCACGATCGCCACCGACATCACCGAGCGCCGGCGCAGCGCCGAGGAGCGCGCCGAGCTCGAGCACCGCCTGGCCCAGGCTCAGCGACTGGAGAGCGTCGGCCAGCTGGCGGGCGGCGTCGCCCATGACTTCAACAACCTGCTGTCGGTGATCCTGACCTGCGTCGGCTTCGCGACGCGCGAGCTGCCCGCCGACCATCCGGTGCGCGACGACGTCGAGGAGATCGGGCGCGCCGCCGATCGCGCCGCTGCGCTCACGCGCCAGCTGCTGATGTTCAGCCGCCGCGAGGTCGTCAAGCCCGAGGTGCTCGACGTCGGCGGGCTCATCCGCGACCTCGAGCGCCTGCTCAACCGCACCCTCAGCGAGCGCATCGCGCTGCGCATCACCGTCGGCCCCGGCCTCGTGCCGGTGCTCGCCGATCGGGCCCAGCTCGAGCAGGTGCTCGTCAACCTCGCCGTCAACGCGCGCGACGCCATGCCGGAGGGCGGCACGCTGGCGATCGCGGTCGGGCGGGCGCCGGATGGCGTGCGCATCACGGTCGTCGACGACGGCGCGGGCATGCCCGAGGAGGTGCGCGACCGCGCCTTCGAGCCGTTCTTCACGACCAAGGACCCGGGCCAGGGCACCGGCCTGGGGCTGGCGACCGTGCACGGGATCGTCACCGACTCGGGCGGGACGGTCGACATCGAGTCGGCGCCGGGGGCGGGCACCGCCGTGACGATCTTCCTGCCCGGCTGCGAGGAGCAGGTGCGCCCGGTCGAGCCGCTCGCCGAGCCCGGCGAGCGCGCGCCGACGGCGGCCCGCGTGGTGGTCGTCGAGGACCAGGAGCCGGTGCGTCGTCAGGCGTGCCGCATCCTCGAGGCCCACGGCTACGAGGTCACGTCGGCGGCCGCCGCCGAGGAGGCGCTGGAGGGATGGCAGCCGGTCGACGTGCTCGTCACCGACATCGTCATGCCGGGAATGACCGGCCAGCAGCTCGCGCGGATCGCGACCCGGCGCAACCCTGACCTGCGCGTGGTCTACATGTCCGGGCACACCGAGGACGTGCTCGTGCGCAACGGCGCGCGGGCGCGCAACATCGCCTTCGTCCAGAAGCCGTTCACGAGGGCCAGCCTCCTACGTGCCGTGGAGGATGCGCTGGCCGCTGCGCCCTCCGAGATCGCGGCCGAGCGGTAGCCGGCTGACCGGCCGCCGTCGCCGCCGGTCGCAGACCGATCGCCGCGCGTCGAAGGCCGCTGTGACCGCTTGCCTAAGCACGCGAGCATGCGGGTGTCGCGGCGGGCTCGATTCGAGGCTTGCGCCTGCGGTGTCCCTACCCCCCGGACGCCGTGGCCCACCGCCTAGGCGCCGGTGCCCCCAACACCGGCGCCTTTCCGTTAAGGGCCGCTCGGGACTCCGTGCTCGAGCGCGCCCTTGACGGATGAATCCAGGGCGTTGATCCGCTGCAGCGCGAGCGCCTCGGGCGTGGCTGGTCGGCGGTCGCCGTGATGGGTGAGCACGCAGTGGGCGAGGGCCAGGCGCCGTGGCTCGTCGAGTGCGCCGGCGCGCTCGTCGAGCATCCGCAGGCCGAGCTCGACGTGACCGAGCAGGCGGCCCTCGTCGGTGAGGGCGATGTCGGCGCCGAGGGCGAACTCGCGCGTCTTGCCGAGGTCGTGGACGATCGCCGCGGTCAGCAGCAGGTCCTGGTCCAGGCGCGGGTGCAGCGTGCAGGTCTCGAGGGCGAGCGTCGCGACGGCGACCGTGTGCTCGAGCAGGCCGCCGAGGTAGGCGTGATGGCCGTTGCGCGTGCACGGCGTGCGGCGCAGCGCGGCGCGCAGCGCGGCGTCCTTGAGCAGATCGTCGACGAGCGCCTTGAAGCTGGGGTCGCGGATCTCGCCGGCGAGGTGCTCGAGGAAGCCGTCGAGCTCGTCGAGGTCGCGGTAGGCGACCGGCAGGAAGGCGGCGGGATCGGCGTCGTCGGCGCGCGCGATCGCGCGGACGTCGAGCTGCAGCTCGTCGCGGAAGCGCTCGACGCGGCCCGCGACGCGCACCAGGTCGCCCTGGTCGAAGCGGCCGGCGTGCAGGTCGGCGTCGCGGAACACGCGCGCGGGAATGACGCCCGTGCGGTCGCGCAGCTCGAGCGCCAGATACGCCGTCCCCGTGCGTGCGATCAGGCGATCCTTGCGCGTGCACGCGAAGACGCCGCTGACCTCGTCGCCGGCGCGCATCGTCGAGACCGCGACGGGCTCGGTTGGAACGGCGTGAAGCTCTGCAGAAGGCACGAACTCATGATGTACCGTGGAGCGGATGCAGCCCCTCATCTGGGAGCATCGCCCGGACGGTTTGCGGGCCCCGGCGCTCGTGTGCGCGTTCACGGGGTGGAACGACGCGGGCGACGCCGCGTCGGCCGCGCTGCAGTTCCTCGGCTCGTCCCTTGGCGCCACTCGCTTCGCGCGCATCGACCCCGAGGACTTCTTCGACTTCCAGGCCACCCGGCCGAAGATCAAGCTCGTCGAGGGCCGCACCCGGCGCATCGAGTGGCCCGAGGTCGAGATCTACGAGGCCCGCATCCCGCGCGCCCCACGCGACCTCGTCCTTCTGCAGGGCGCCGAGCCGTCGATGCGCTGGCGCTCGTTCTGCCGCCTGATCGTCGACCTCGCCGAGGCGATGGGGACCCAGATGGTCGTCACTCTCGGAGCCCTGCTCGCCGACGTCCCGCACTCGCGCCCGGTGCCGATCACGGGGCTGTCGTCCGACGAGGGGTTGGTCGAGCGCGTCGGCCTGTCGCCGTCGTCCTACGAGGGGCCCACGGGCATCGTCGGCGCGCTGCACTCGGCGTGCCAGGAGGCGGGCATCCCAACCGCCTCGCTGTGGGCCTCGGTGCCCCACTACGTCGCCGCGGCGCCCAACCCGAAGGCCGCGCTGGCGCTGGTGCGCAAGCTCGAGGGCCTCATCGGCGTGTCGGTCGACGCGGGCGAGCTCGAGGCGGCGGCCGCCGACTACGAGCGCCAGGTCTCCCTCGCCGTCCAGAGCGACCCCGACGTCCAGGCCTTCGTCGAGCGCCTCGAGCAGGCCGCCGAGGAGGAGGAGCCGGACATGGGCCCGCAGGACCTGCCGAGCGGCGACTCGATCGCTCGCGACTTCCAGCGGTTCCTGCGCCAGCGCGGGCCGGACGCGCCTGGGGGGTAGGGGCGCGCCACGCGGCGCCCCTCCCCGCTCCGCGCTCCGCGCCCGCCGCTCCCGTCCGCGCCCGCCGCTCCTTTCTCCGCTCCGCGCTCCGCGCCCGCCGCTCCTTTCTCCGCCCGCCGCTTCCGCTCCGCGCGGCCGGGGCACCGAGGGGGAGAAGCCGCTGTGGTCGCGCCACCCTGGCGTCGTGCCTTTTCGCGGGCGGCTGCGCAGAGGCGCGCGCGTCGTGGTCCACGGCGCGCGTGTTTCGCAACACCTTGGCGTGTGCGCATATCGAACGTCGACTCTGTCGGGCATACCGCGACAAACTCGACGCTCGGCGAGCGCCGCCATGTCCCGGCGGGCGAAGGTGTTACGAAACAGGCACGGCGGCTCGCTCGGCCAGCGTCGGGCGCGGTCTCTGCGCGGTGGCGTGCGCGTTGGGCGCAGCGGCGCGTGTTCTGTAACACCTGGCGACGGCCCGCCGGAGGGAGGGTCTGAACCGCGTCGGTTAAGCGTCTGAGAAACCGGAGGTAGCTCGACCCGGTTCACGAGGGTGCCCGCGGCGGCCCGGCCGAAAGTGTTGTGAAACACGCACGACGCCGGCCGCGCCAAGCGGGGCGCCCGGTCGGCCGCGCGAAGCGGGCCCGTGCCGTCAGGCCGCGCGAGCGGCCCGCGCCCGTCAGACGCGCGCGACGAGGCACGACGCCACGGTAGCGCGACCACAGCGGCTTCTCGCCCTCGGTGCCCCGGCCGCGCGGAGTGGGAGCGGCCAGCGGAGACCGGCGGAGCGGCGCAGCCGGCGGAGACGGCGGAGAGCGGCGCAGCGAGCGGCGGAGCGGCGGAGCGGCGCAACCGCCCGCCCTAAGCCGGGTCCGCCCCAAACACCCCAGGCCCGCGCCGCTGCTCGTAGATCAGCGACGTCTCGGCGTGGGCGACCGCCGGATCGGACGCCAGGTGCTCGACGACGAACTCGCGCAGGTCGTGGGCGTCGCGGGCGGCGACCCAGAGCAGGTAGTCGGTCTGGCCGGTGACGTGGAAGATCGACACGACGCCGGCCAGGGCGCGGACGTGCGCGGTGAACGACTCGATCTGCTCGCGCGAATGGACCGATAGGCGGATCGCCACGAGCGCCTGCAAAGGCCGGCCGAGCGCGGCGAGGTCGACCTCGGCGTGAAAGCCGCGGATCACGCCGCGGCTTCGCAGCGAACGCACACGCGCGAGGGCGGTCGAAGGCGCGACGCCGACCGCCGCCGCGAGGCGGGCGTTGGAGATCCGCGCGTCGGCCGCGAGCAGCTCGAGCAGGCGGTGGTCGATCGCGTCCAGGTCATCGTTCGGCATGGGCGTCATTCTGGCATGTTTAGCCGAAGTATCTGCGACAGATCAGCTAGTAGACGCAGGATCTTCGACGAACGAGTAACACAGCCGCATAGATGACAGACTGGAAGGCATGAGCGCCACGACCACCGGTCCCATCGTCGACATCAAGGACTCGATCCTCGACGCCATCGGCGGCACGCCGCTGGTCCGCCTCTCGCGCCTGGGCGCCGGGCTGACGCCCCAGCTCGTGGCCAAGGTCGAGGCTCTCAATCCCGGCGGATCGATCAAGGACCGGGTCGCGGTCGCCCTCATCGAGGCGGCCGAGCGCGAGGGCAACCTCAAGCCGGGCGGCACGATCGTCGAGCCGACCTCGGGCAACACCGGCACCGGACTGGCCATCGCGGCGCGGCTGAAGGGCTATCGCGTGATCGCGGTCATGCCGGACAAGATGTCCAAGGAGAAGATCGACCTCCTGCGCGCCTACGGCGCCGAGGTCGTCGTCGCGCCGACCGCGGTCCCGCCCGAGTCGCCGGAGTCCTACTACCGCGTCGCCGAGCGCCTGGCCGAGGAGATCCCGGGCGCGTTCCAGCCCAACCAGTACTTCAACCCGGCCAACCCGCAGGCGCACTACCTCTCCACCGGCCCCGAGCTGTGGGAGCAGACCGGCGGGCGCATCACGCACCTCGTGGCGGGCGTCGGGACCGGCGGCACGATCACCGGCACCGGGCGCTACCTCAAGGAGCGCAACCCGGACATCGTTGTCATCGGCGCCGACCCGTACGGCTCGATCTACTCGAGCCCCGAGGTCAAGCCCTACCTCGTCGAGGGCGTCGGAGAGGACTTCTGGCCGCAGACCTACGACCCGTCGATCGTCGACGGGTACGTGACCGTCTCAGACCGCGACGCCTTCCTGACCACGCGCCGGCTCGCCATGGTCGAGGGCATCCTCGCCGGCGGCTCCGGCGGCCTCGCGGTGCACGCCGCGCTCGAGGTCGCGCAGACCATCGACGACCCCGAGGCGCTCGTCGCGGTGATCCTCCCCGACGGCGGACGCTCGTACTTGTCGAAGATCTACAACGACGCGTGGATGACCCAGCACGGCTTCCTGGAGCGCGCGAGCGACCAGACCGTCGGCGACGTGCTGCGCGCCAAGCAGCAGGCCGGCGAGATCCCGCCGCTCGTGACCGTCGAGACCCACCAGAAGGTCCGCGACGCCGTAGCGCTGCTCCACGAGCATCGCGTGTCGCAGCTGCCGGTCGTCAGCGCCCACGACCCGTCGAGCATCGTCGGGTCGATCGGCGAGCGCGGGCTGCTCAAGCACGCCGTCGACGACCCCGCGCTGCTCAACGCCGATATCGTCGACGTCATGGAGCCGCCCTTCCCCGCCGTCTCGTCGGGCGACCCGGTGCGCGAGGCCGTCGAGCTGCTCGTCGGCGACCGCCAGGCGCTGATGGTCACCGACGACGGCCGCGCGACCGGCATCCTCACGCGCGCCGACCTGCTCGAGGCGCTCGCGCGGTGAGCGGGGAGCGCACGGGCCGCGGCGAGGGCCACGGCGGCGGCGGGCGCACGGGCCGCGGCGAGGGCCGCGGTGACGGCGGGCGCGCGCGCGAGCGCTTCGCGACCCGCGCCGTCCACGCCGGCCTCGACCCCGACCCCGCCTACGGCGCGGTCATCCCGGCCATCCACCAGAGCTCGACCTTCGCGCAGCGCGCGGTGGGCGAGATCGTCGAGGACTACGACTACTCGCGCGCGGCCAACCCCACGCGCGCTGCGCTCGAGCGCGCGCTGGGCGAGCTCGAGGGCGGCCTGGGCACCGCGTTCTCGTCGGGCATGGCCGCCACCCACGCGCTGATCACCGCCGCCTGCGACGCCGGCGACCGCGTCGTCATCCCCGGCGACCTCTACGGCGGCACCTATCGCCTCTTCGACAAGGTGCTCACGCGCTGGGGCCTGAAGTACACGATGGTCGACCAGACCGACCTCGACGCGCTCGAAGCCGCCGTCACCGACGACACCCGCCTGATCTGGGTCGAGACGCCGACCAATCCGCTGCTCAACGTCGTCGACGTCGCGGGCGTGGTCACTCGCAAGCGCACCGCGCTCGTCGCCGTCGACAACACCTTCGCCACGCCCGCCAACCAGCAGCCGCTCGAGCTGGGCGCCGACGCCGTCGTGCACTCCACGACGAAGTACCTCGGCGGCCACTCCGACGTCATCGGCGGCGCCGTGATCGTCCGCGACGCGCAGCTGCACGAGCAGGTCCGCTTCGTGCAGAAGTCGATCGGCGCCGTGCCGGGTCCGTTCGACGCGTTCCTCGTCCACCGCGGCCTGCGAACGCTGGCGATCCGCATGCGCGCGCACGCCGAGAGCGCGCGCGCCGTCGCCGCCTGGCTCGAGAGCGCCAATGGCGTCACCGACGTGCGCTGGCCCGGCTACAGCGGCATGGTGTCCTTCCGCCACCCCGACGCCGTCGCGATCGCCGAGGCGACGCGCCTGTTCACCCTGGCCGAGTCGCTGGGCGGGGTCGAGTCGCTGATCGAGGTCCCGCAGGCGATGACCCACCAGAGCGTCGAGGGCTCGGCCGCGGCTGTGCCGGCCGACCTCATCCGCCTGAGCTGCGGCATCGAGGCGCCGGAGGATCTCGTCGCGGACCTGGCGCAGGCCTTCGCGCGGGTCGCCGAGCGCGCCGGCGCCGCGCGGGCGTGAGCCGGCGCATCGCGCTGATCGGCGCTCCGACCAGCGCCGGCGCCTTCGCCCCCGGCCAGGAGGACGCGCCCGCGGCACTGCGCGCAGCCGGCCTGACGGAAGCCCTGGGCGCGACCGACCGCGGCGACACCCCGCGCTTTCGCTGGCGCGTCGACCACGACGAGCCGCGCGCGATGAACGCCGCCGCGGTCGTCGACGGCGTCCGCGCAGTCGCGGCGCGCGCCGAGGAGGCGCTGCGCGCGGGCGAGTGCCCGCTCGTGCTCGGCGGGGACTGCACGGTCGGCGTCGGCACCGTGGCGGGCGCCGTCGCGGCGGGCGCCGAGCCGCGGCTCGTCTACCTCGACCTGCACCCCGATCTCAACACGCCCGCGAGCGTCCCCGACGGCGCCTTCGACTGGACGGGCGTGGCCCACATGCTCGACATCGAGGGAGCCGACGACCGCCTTGCCGGCGCGGGCCCGCGGCGGCCGCTGCTCCCGGATTGCGACGTGATCCTCCTCGGTGCCGGTCGCGAGCAGACGACGGCGCACGAGCACGAAGCGATCGAGGCGCGAGCGCTCGACCCGATCGGCGTCGACCAGCTCCTCGCCGACCCCGAGGCCGCGGCCCGCCGCGCCCTCGACCGCGCGACCGCGGACCAGAGGCGCTTCCTCGTGCACTTCGACGTCGACGTCATCGACTTCTCCGACGTGCCGCTGTCGGAGAACACCGGCCGCGGCATCGGCGTGCCGTTCGACGCCGCCCTCGCCGCGCTCGCGGTGCTCCTCGCCGACCACGCGCTGCTCGGCTGCACGGTCACCGAGCTCAACCCGCACCACGGCGCGCCTGACGGCTCGGACGTCGCGCGCCTGGCGCGGGGGCTGGCCGCTGCACTTCGCTGAGTGACGCAGGTCACAGGAATGCGGCGCCCGCTCGCGGCGTCGGAACGGACCATGGGGGCAACGAATGACGACGCCTGCGCGCTCGACGAGCGCGTGGACCACGAGCGACTGATGATGCAGGCGCGCGCGCTGGACCGCATCTCGGAGCGCTACATGCGCGACGCCGGGATCGCGTGCGGCATGCGCGTGCTCGACCTGGGAAGCGGCATGGGCGACTCGGCGCTGCTGGCGGCGCGGCTGACCGCGCCGGGCGGCCAGGTGCTGGGGATCGAGCGCTCGCCCGAGCTGGTCGAGCTCGCGCGCAAGCGCATCGAGGCGCTCGGCGTCACCTCGATCGAGCTCGTCCAGGACGACGTCACGAACCTGCCCGAGCTCGGCGGGCGCCCGTTCGACGCCGTCGTCATGCGGATGGTCCTGATGCACGTGCCCGAGCCCAGCGCCGTGCTGCGCGACGCGGCCGCGCTCGTGCGCCCGGGCGGCGTCGTGATCGCCATGGAGCACGACACGGGCTGGATCCCGTCGTGCCCGCCGGCTCCGCTCTGGGACCGGACGGTCGATGTCGTCCGCGATGCGATGACGCGCGCGGGCGTCCACCACCGCATGGGCCTGAAGCTGCGCAGCGCGTTCCTCGACGCAGGCCTGCCCGCGCCGACGCTGCGCAGCGAGCAGGACCTGGGCGGCGGCGCCGACTGGCTTGGCTACGACAACCTCGCCCTCGTCGTGCGCTCGATGCTGCCGGTCATCGTGGCGACCGGGGCGGCGACGGCGGCCGAGCTCGAGGTCGACACACTCGCCGATCGCCTGCGCAGCCAGCTCATCGCCACGGGTGGCGTCGCGGCCAGCCCGCCGTTCGTGGGCGCCTGGTCGCGCGTTCCCGATTAGCCGGCTAGCGCTCAGCGCGGCGTGCCCACGTCGCGTCCACGTCGGAGCCGCCCTCGACCGAGAAGCGCGCCCCGAAGCGGGCGAGCGCCGGGTGCGAGGAGATCTTGCCGGCAACGAGCGTCTCGCCCTGGCGGAAGGCGCCCGCGCACGCGAGCAGGCCGGGCGGGACGAACGAGAACCCCTTCTCGACCAAGCCGAGGTCGGCTGCCGAGTTCATCCGCATGAGCAGCAGGTTGTCGCATTGCGACAGCACGTTCTCGTGCAGCTTCTGCGGGCGCTGCGTGGCGAGCAGGAGGTAGAGCCCGTACTTGCGCCCCTCGCCGGCGATCCTGATCGCGTCCTCGGTCGCCAGGGCGGTGAGCGCGTCCTCGGGACGCTGCGGGCAGACGTTGTGCGCCTCGTCGATGACGAGCAGGATCGGCTCGCGCTCGGCGCGCCGGTGCCACAGCTTGCGCAGGACGGCGCCGGCCACGAGCGCCTGCTCCTCGTGCGAGCCCAGCGATCCGAGGTCGACGACCAGGCAGCGGGCATCGCTGCCGGCGACGTCGTCGGCGAGCGATGGGGCCTGCGGCTCGACCCAGAAGCTCCAGCGGTCGACGCCCAGGTTGCGCGCGCGCAGCCCGAGCCGGCGCGCCGCCTCGTGCTCGGAGCGGTCGAGGTCGCGCAGGTTCCCCGGCTGCGCCTCGGCGACGAGCTCGGCGAGCGCGGCGTACTCCTCGCGATCGCCGATCGGGTCCAGGCGCAGCAGCGCCGCCTGCTGATCGGGATCGAGGTCGCGCGCGCGCAGGCCCAGCCGCGCATCGTCGTCGCCGTCGCGGCGCACCGCGACCGTGCGGGTGGCCTCGGCGTAGCGCGCGGCGGCCGCCTCGTCGACTCCGGGGCGCGTGCGCCCGAGCGCGACGTAGTCGGAGTTGGGGTCGAGGATCACGATGCGCAGGTCGGTCTCGAGCAGCAGCCGCTCGAGCACGACGCCGAGCGCGTACGTCTTCCCCGACCCCGACTGCCCGCACAGGAAGGTGTGGCGCGCGAAGCCCTCGGCGTCGAGCCGGCAGGGCACGCCGGGCGCGAGCGCAAGCTCGCCCACCTCGAGCCGCGCGCCGCGCGGAGACGTGCGGGCCAGCCAGTCGCCGACCTCGGCGGGCGCCGCCGGGCGCGTGAGGGCGTCGTGGAACGGGCGGCCGTCGCCGTCGAGGATCGCGCCGACGCCGCGGGCGAGCCTGATGAACAGGCGGCTATGCGCGCGCGTGTCGGCGTCGCCGTGCTCGACCGCGGCGGCCTCCTCGTTGACGAGCGCCAGCGAATGCACCTGCCCGAGCCGCCGGCCGGCCGCGTCCTCGAGCACGACGTAGCCGCCGACGCGCAGGTCGAGGTCGTGCAGCTTGGCCTGGAACGCGAAGGTGCGGCCGTCGACCGATGTCGCCAGCGGCAGCACCGCCGCCTCGATCGAGCCGCGCAGGGCGCGGTACTCGGTAGCCCGCTGCTCGAGGTCGGTCATGGCGCGACGCTAGGTTCGCCGCGGGTGAGCCGGCGTCACCCGCGCGGGGTGAAGCGCCTAGCGCTCCGAGCTCGCCATGAGCACGCCCAGCACGGCCGGCGCCATCGCGGCGATCACGAGCGCCACGGGCAGCCCGCTCGACGCCGCTGCGGTGGGCCGGACCACGAGCAGCGCCAGGCCCGCGAGCACCGTCGCGACGAGCGGCCACCGCACCCACCACGCGATCACGGTCCCGCCGCCGCCGGTGGGGTCGCCGGCTGCGCCCGCGGCCAGCACGCTGATCGGCACGCGCCCGCCGCGGCGGGCCGACAGCGCCGCGCACAGCACGATCGTCGGCACCATCGCCACGGCCACGAGCACGATCGCGCCGCCGTGGGTCGGGAGCTCGCCGACCGCGGCGACGACGGCGCCTGCGAGCGCCGTGCCGGCGGCGACGACCGCGATCGGGACCGCCAGATGGGCGAGCAGGACGCGCCCCCACGGACGCCGCAGCAGGATCTGCGACGTGCTCGGGTGGTCGACCTCCAGGCGCAGCGGCTCGAGCGCCATGCCCGCGGCCAGGTACGTCCCCAGCGGCGCGATGGCGTCCGCGGCGGGGTGCCGCGCGGCGGCGATGGCGAGCGCGCCTGCGCCGCAGGCGACCGTGGCGGCGCCAAGCGTCCGCGCGGGCGCGCGCAGGCCCGAGCTGGCGTCGCGCCACGCGATGGCCCAGGCCGCGCGCCGCGGCGGGCGCAGGCCACGAGCCAGGCGGGCGCGGCCGGAGCCGGGACCTGCCGCGCGCTGCAGGGCGAGCCGGGCGGTGCGCGCGTCGAAGGCCCATGCCGACGCGCGCGCGCCGGAGTGCGCCTCGGCGCGCACGACGTGGCGCTCGGTCGGGCACGCCGCCAGCCCGCGGACCGCGGCGAGGACCGCCGCCGCCGACACGACGGCAAGCGCGGCCAGCGCGCCGACCGCGGCTGCCGTCCCGCCCGCGACGGGCTGCAGCGCCCAGCCCCACGGCCCCGACCACAGCACGGCCGTGCGCGCCCCCGACGAGGATCGCGCCGCGACGACGAGCCCTGCGCCCACCGCCACCGACAGCGCCAGCGCGAACCCCGCCGCGCGCGACCAGCGCGCCGAGCACTGCACGCAGCCGGCGGCGGCCACCGCGAGCGCGCCGGCAAGCGCGAGCCCCAGCGCGAGCCCGACGGCCTGCCCGGCGCCGACGCCGCGCCCGCGCCCCGCGAGCCCGACGAGCGTCACCGCGGCGAGCAGCGCCCCGGCGACCGCGCCCCACGCGACCGCGCGGGCGAGCGGCCGCGACGCCAGCGCGCGCCGCGACAGCGGAGCGCCGAGCAGGAAGCCGACGTCGGCCTCGGCGAACACGACCGGGCCCTGCCAGGTGCCCCAGCGCGCGGTGGTCGCCAGCGCGACGAGCACGATCGCGGGGCCCCATTCGGGCACGGTGGCCGGGGTGACCCAGCGCGACAGGGCGGAGCTCGCGGTCCCGTAGAGCAGGGCGCCGAAGATGCCGGTCGCGATCGCGATCGTGTAGAGCAGGTCCAGGCGTGCGCCGAGCGTCGGCCCCGGGCGCTTGACCCGCCACCACGCGCGCACGACGGCGACCTGCGCGCTCACGCGATCTCCCACCCGGTGGACGCGGCCCGCTCGGAGACCTCGCGGTAGCTGCCGGCATCGGCGATCTCGCCCTCGGCGAGCAGCACGCCGCGGTCGGCGAGGCCCTCGGCGAAGCCGAGCTGGTGCGTGGTCAGCAGCACCGCGCAGCCGCCCGCCTTGCGCTCGCTCAGGATCGCGTGCAGCAGCGCCTGCGAGGGTGGGTCGAGGCCGACGACGGGCTCGTCGAGGAGGAGGACCGCCGCCGGGCGGATCAACGCGCAGGCCAGCTGCGTCTTCTGGCGCATGCCGCGCGACAGCTCCGCGGGGCGGAAGTCGCGTCGGTGGCCGAGCTCGAGGCGATCGAGCAGCGCGTCGATGCGCTCGTCGCTCTCGGATCCGGCCAGGCCGTGGGCGACCGTCACGAGCTCGAGGTGCTCGCGCACGGTCAGGTCGCCGTAGAGCAGGGGGTTGTCAGGCACGAGCGCCAGCCGCTCGCGCGCCCGCTCGGCCTCGGGCTCGGCGTGCGGGTCGAAGCCCTCGACGCGAACGTACCCCGCCGTCGGCGCGACGAGGCCGGCCAGCGTCCGCACCGCCGTGGACTTGCCGCTCCCGTTGGCGCCGACGAGCGCGACGCACTGCCCCGGCACGATGGTCAGCGAGAAGTCGCGCAGCGCCTCGAGCCGGCCGTAGGAGTGGCTGACCTCGTGGGCCTCGAGCGGCGGCGGGTCGTTCACCTCTCGGCCGCCGGGCAGGCGATGCGGTAGTCGCACACCGAGCACGCCGCGTAGGACGGCGTCGGCTCGAAGCCCTGGGCCATGATGCCGTCGGCGACCTCGAAGACGGTCTCGGTGATCCAGTCGCGATCGACCTCCTCGACGGGCAGCGGGACCTTCGCGTCGTCGAGGACGTACAGGTAGGCCTGGCGCGAGGAGTCCAGCCCCCAGGCCTCGCGCGCGCCGACGGCGTACAGCGACAGCTGCACGTCCTCGCGCAGCTGCGCGGTCGTGCGCGGGCGCCCGGTCTTGTAGTCGATGAGCTCGTAGTCGCCGTCGGGCAGGCGGTCGACGCGATCCACCCGCCCGCGCAGGGTGTGGGCGCCCATCCGGAAGGTGAACGCCTTCTCGAACCACAGCGGCTCGCACGGCTCCGCCCGGAAGCGGTCGTGGTAGCGGCGCAGCGCGCCGTCGGCCTTGGCGTGCAGCTGGCGCTCCTGGTCGGAGCCGCCGAAGCCGCCGCGCCGCCAGCCGGCCTCCAGCAGCCCGAGCAGCTCGTCGAGCGTGCGCCCGCCGCTCTGGTGGTAGCGCTCGAGCACCTGGTGGACGAGGATCCCGAAGCGCTGGTTGAGCGTCGGCTCGCTCGGGATCCGGAAGACGCGCGCGAACTTGTACTTCAGCGGGCACGTGCGGTAGGTCTCGATGTCCGAGGCGCTGAGCAGCAGGCCGTCGCCGCGCGTGGGCAGGAACGGCTCGAGCGAGGGCTCCTCGCGCGCCGCCACGGCGGCGGCGCGGGCGCGCGCGTCGCGCTCGGCATCGAGCAGCATGTCGTCGAGCGCGCTCGTCTGCAGGATCTCGCGCTGCTGCGCGGTCGCCGCGCCGATCAGGGCGACGTTGATGCCGGGCAGCGCGTCGGCGACCGACTGGCCCTCGGGGCGGTTCATGAGGGCCGCGAGCTTGAGCAGCTCGAGGTAGCGCACGGCGCCGTGGGCGACGTCGAGGTCGGTGTCCAGGCGCAGCTCGCCCAGCCGCGTGCCGGTGCGCGGGATCGAGCGCAGCAGCTCGTCACGCAGCGTCGTGAAGGTCGCGTGCAGGGTCTCGTCGGGGCCGAAGAGCTCCTCGGCGCGCTCATCCCACGGCGCATCGACGGCCGCGCGGACCTCCTCGAGGAACGGCGACGGGTGCTGCAGCGCGCCCGCCTCCGAGCGCTCGGCGTAGGCGAGCACGAGCCCGTCGCGCGCGCGCGTCATCGCGACGTGCAGCAGCCGCCGCATGTCGGCGACGTGCTCGGCGCGGGTGTCGGGCGCGAGCTCCTCGTGCAGCAGCGCGGTCGGGATCGGCTCGGCCAGCCGCCGGCGCGCGCCCGGCATGCGCGCCGACTGCAGCCCGAGGACGAACACGTGGCGGAACTCGCGCCCCTGCGCGGCGTGCATGGCCATGACCGAGACGGCGCCGTGGCGGCCCTCGCCCGTCCCGTCCTCGTCGTCGTGCAGCCCCGCCTCGGCGACGGCGGCGACGTAGCGCGCGAACTCGCGGCCGGTCGCCTGCGGCGAGCGCCGCACGTAGGCGGTGGCCAGCTCGCCGAAGCGCGCGAGCGAGACCAGCCGCTCGACGACGTCGGCCTGGGCGGCGAACAGCTGCTGGCGGCGCAGGCCGAGGCGATCGATCAGGCGGTGGACGAAGAGGTCCGGGCGCGAGGTGTCCAGCGCGCCCGCCGCCGAGCGGTGCAGCTTGAGGAAGCCGAGGATCCGCTCGCGCGCCTCCGGCGGGATCTGGGGCGACTCGGTGGCGGCGACGAGCGCGCCCACCATGTCGAGCTTGCGCCGGCGCGCGATCTGCACGCAGCGGGCGAGGTCGATCGCCCGCAGCTCCACCGGCGGGCGCGCGAGCGCGCGCACGACGGCCCCCGCGTCGCCCGGATCGACGAGCAGCCGCAGCCACGCCAGCACGTCCTTGACCTCGGCGCGTTGGAAGAACGCGGTCGCTCCGGCCAGCGCGTAGGGCAGGGCGCGCTCCTCCAAAGCCACGGCGATCGTCTGGCCCTCGTTGCGCACCGAGCGCACGAGCACGCCGATCTCGGCGGGCGCCACCCCGCTGCGCACGAGCCGCTCGATCTCCGCCGCCGTGCCCTGGGCCTGGGCGCGCTCGTTGGCGCAGCGCCACAGGCGCACGCTGCCGCCCGGCGACGCGTCGGCGGCCTTCGCGACGCGATCCTCGATCGGCGCGACGACGGCGTCCGCCGCGGCCAGCACCGCTGCCGATGCGCGCAGGGAGCGCTCGAGGCGCACGCTGCTCGCCCCCGGCAGCTCGGCGGCGAGCGCGCGCAGGTTGCGCGGCGCGGCGCCGCGCCCGCGGCGCACGGCGCAGTCGTCGTCGCCGGCCGCGGTCAGCCCGCCGTGCTCGGCGCCCAGGGCGACGACGAGCCGCAGCCCCGCGAGCTCGAGATCCTGCGCGTCGTCGACGAGCACGTGGCGCCAGCGGGCGGCGGCGCGCGCGCGAACGTGCGGCTTGTCGTGCAGCAGCGCGACGACGCGCAGCAGCAGGTCGCCGAAGTCCAGCGCGCCCTGCTCGCGCAGCATCCGGTCGTGCGCGGCGTACACCGCGGCGAACTCGCGCTCGCGCTCGGCGCGGTCGTCGCCCGCGGGCAGATCGGCCGCCCAGCGTGTCACCTCCTCCGCCGTGACCATCGCGTCCTTGAGGCGGTCGATGCGGGCGATGACCGAGGCCAGGAGGTTGGCCGGGTTGCCCTGGAAGTCGTGCAGCGCGAGCGTCAGCTCGTCGACGCGCTCGAGCAGCATCGCCAGGCGATCGGACGGGGCGACCGGAACGACGAAGGGGTCCAGGCCGGCCTCGAGTGCCTCGTCGCGCAGCAGCCGCGCGGCGAAGCCGTGGACGGTGTGGACGGCGAGCTCCTCGAAGCCGCTCTCGAGCTCGTCCTCGACGCCGGCGCGCAGGGCGTCGGCGGCGGCCTCCGACGCGGTCAGCGACAGCACCTGCTCGGGCGCGAGGCCGCCCGCCGTGGCCAGCCACGCGTGGCGGTGCAGCAACGTGCGCGTCTTGCCCGTGCCCGCCGCGCCGACGACGATCAGCGGGCCGCCGCGGTGGGCGACGATCTCACGCTGCGCCGGAGTGAGGCCGTCGAGCGGATCGGGCACGCCCCTAGGATATGTCGCACATGGCGACCGCTCGCGACGCGACGGGAGAGCTCTTCTCCCACGACTGGCTCGGTGCGTGTCGCAGTGCGGCTCAGGGCTTGAGGGACGTGCTCGTCGACCATCCGACGAGCCGCGAGCGCGTGATCGAGACGGGCGAGCGCGGCGAGGGCGGCGATCGCACGCTGGTCATCGACGCGGAGGCCGAGGACGCTGTCTTCGGCGAGCTCGATCGCCTCTACGCCGACGGCGCGCGCTTCACGGCGGTCTCCGAGGAGCGCGGCTACGTCGACTACGGCGACCCCGACGTGCTCGTCGTCATCGACCCGATCGACGGCTCGATGAACGCCAAGCGCGGGCTGACCCATCACGCGCTGTCGATCGCGGTGGCCCTGGGGCCGACGATGGCCGACGTCGAGTTCGGCTACGTCTACGACCTCGGCCCCGGCGAGGAGTGGCGCGCCACGCGCGGCCTTGGCGCCTTCCTCAACGACCAGCCGCTGTCGACGCCGCAGCCCGAGCGCCGGCGCCGGGACGGCAAGCTCGAGCTGGTGGCCATCGAGTCGGCCGATCCGCGCTGGCTGGCCGCGTCGAGCGACGCGCTCGTGCGCGTGACCGGGCGCGTGCGCGCGATCGGCTCGATCGCCGTGTCGCTGTGCCAGGTCGCCGCGACGCGCGTCGACGGCATGGCGACGCTGTGGAACTGCCGCGCCGTCGATGCCGCCGCCGCGCAGCTCGTCGTGCGCGAGAGCGGCGGCCTCGTCGCCTTCACCGCCATGGACGAGCCGCTGGCGGCGCCGCTTGACCTCGAGCCGCGATCGCCCGTCGTGGCGGCTCGCACCGACCTCGCGCTGGCCGAGCTGGCCACGCTGCCGGCGACCTGATGGTCGACTGGCGCCTGGCCGAGCGGGTGGCCGATGCGGTGGCCGGTGACGACGGCAGCGGTCCGCCGCTGGGCGGGGGCGTCGACATCGCCGCGATGGCGCAACGGGCGTGCGAGCGCGTGAGCGAGTACTCGCACCTGAGCCCCGCCACGCCGCCGCCGCCCCCCGAGGCGATCGGCCGCCGCGCGTGGTCGCGCGCGAACCTCGAGACGATGCGCGGCACGCTCGAGCCGCTCGTGGAGCGCCTGGGCACCGGACCCCTGCAGTCGGCCGGCGGCGTGCTCGTCGGCGCCGAGGCAGGCGGGATCGTGGGCTTCATGGGGCGCTCGGTGCTTGGCCAGTACGACCTCGCGCTGCTCGATCCCGAGCGCCCGCCGCGGCTGCTGCTCGTCGTGCCGAACCTGCGCGAGGCGGCGCGGACGTTCGAGGCCGACGAGGCCGAGCTGCTGGAGTGGGTGGTCTTCCACGAGATCACCCACGCGGTGCAGTTCACCGGCGTCGCGTGGCTGCGCGAGCACCTCGCCGGCCTGCTCGCAGAGCTGCTCGCCTCGGTCAAGGTCCAGATCGACACTTCGGCCCTGCTGCGCCTGCCCAAGCTGCAGGACGTGCGCGCGGCGTGGGACGCGGTGCGCCAGGACGGTCTCGTCCACGCGGTCGCCGGGCCCGAGCGCAAGGCGATCATCGACCGCCTGCAGGCGGCGATGGCGCTCATCGAGGGCCACGCCGAGCACGTCATGGACGCCGCCGGCGCGGCCGTGCTGCCGTCGCTGCCCAAGTTGCGCGAGTCGCTCGAGCGCCGCAGGCGCGAGAAGCCGCCGCTCGTCAGGTTCATCGAGCGCCTGCTAGGGCTGGACCTCAAGCTGCGCCAGTACGTCGTCGGCAAGCGCTTCTGCGACGCCGTCGTGCGCGACTGGGGCATCGAGGGGCTCAACCGCGCGTGGACCGCGCCGGACCTGCTCCCGACGCTCGCCGAGCTCGACGACCCGCCGAGCTGGGTCCGCCGCACCCAGGTGCGCGCCGTGCCGCCCGCCTCCTGACGGGCTCCGGCGAACACAGGTTCGTGTAACCCGTAGTTTCCCCCGGTTTACAAACATGTGTTCGCAGGGTATGGTTTCTCTCGAACGAACTTAGAACTAACTTCCTTAGTAGGGGATGAGCACTATGGCCGAGCAGACCACCGCCACCACCACCACCACCACCACGAAGCGCTCCACCACCGCCAAGAAGGCTGCAGCCACTCGCAGCCGCAACCAGGCCGCCGCCGCGCGCAAGCGCTCCACGGCCGCCAAGAAGGCCGCCGAGACCCGCCGCGAGCTGGCCAAGACGCCGGTCGATCGCGTGCAGGAGTACGCCGAGCGTGCCGTGCTGATCCCGGTCGGCGCGGCCCTCGTGGCGCGTGACAACGTCATTGCGACCGTCGAGGAGCTGCGCGGCACGTTCGCGACCCGCGAGCAGGCCGAGAAGGAGCTGGCCGCTCAGCGCAAGCGCCTGCAGACCGACCTCAAGCGCTTCGAGCGCCGCGGCCGCACCGAGCGCAACCGCGTCGAGCGCCGGGTCAAGAAGGTCCGTACGCGCGTCGAGCGCGAGCTGCGCCAGCGCCGCACCCGCGTCGAGCGCGAGCTGCGCTCGAGCCGCAAGGACTTCGGCGCGCAGGCCGACCTGCTGGGCGCCCGCGTCGAGGACCTCGTGCAGACGGGGATCACCCGCGGCACGCAGGTCGCGACGAAGGTCCAGGAGCGCGTCTCCAGCGTCGCGTAGTCACTTCCCCGTCGGCGGGAGCGGAGAGGCCCGCCGACGGAGAACTGCCGGCCACATACCTCGCCGGCAGCGCAGTACCTCTCCTCCCTCGGAAGCGGCCCGCCAAGTGCGGGCCGTTTCTCTGCGCGGGCTCGCGGTGCGGGCCTGCTTGAATGAGGGCATGCCCTCGCGCGACGAGATCCTCAAGGCCCTCGAGGCCGTCATCGATCCTGAGCTGCGCCGCTCGATCGTCGAGCTCGAGATGGTGCGCTCGATCGACACGGCCGACGGCCTCGTGCGCGTCACCGTGTCGCTCACGACGCCCGGCTGCCCGATCCGCAGCCACTTCGAGACGGCGGTTCGCCAGGCGGTCGGCGGGCTGCCCGGCGTCAATCGCGTCGAGGTCGCCTTCGACGTCCTCTCCGACCAGGAGAAGGCGGGCCTGCAGCGCAAGCTGGGTCGCCCCGGCGGGCTGCCCGAGGGCGCGCTGGCGCAGGTCTCCAACGTCGTCTGCATCGGCTCGGGCAAGGGCGGCGTCGGCAAGTCGACGATCACCGCCAACCTCGCCGCGGCGCTCGCGAGCGAGGGCAAGCGCGTCGGCGTCCTCGACGCCGACGTCTGGGGCTACTCGATCCCGCGCATGTTCGGGGTCGCCGGCCGCCCGCCGGTGTCGCCCGAGCGCAAGATCGTGCCGCTCGAGGGTCACGGCGTGAAGGTCATGTCGATCGGCTTCTTCGTCGAAGAGGACAGCGCCGTCGTGTGGCGCGGGCCGATGCTCCACAAGGCCCTGACCCAGTTCCTCGAGGACGTCGAGTGGGGCGCGCTGGACTTCCTGCTCGTCGACCTGCCGCCGGGCACCGGCGACGTCTCGATGACGCTCGCCCAGCTGCTGCCGCAGGCGAAGTTCCTGATCGTCACGACGCCGCAGCCGGTCGCCCAGAAGGTCGCGCGCCGGTCGGCCGAGATGGCGCACAAGGTCGACCTCGAGGTCGGCGGCGTCATCGAGAACATGGCCGCCTTCGTCACGCCCGACGGCGATCGCTACGCGCTCTTCGGCGAGGGCGGCGGCCAGGCGCTGGCCGACGAGCTGGACGTGCCGCTGCTCGGCAGGGTCCCGCTGACCATGCCGCTGCGCGAGCAGTCCGACGCCGGCGAGCCGCTGGTCTTCACCGATCCCGACGACCCGGCGTCGCAGGCGATCCGCCACGCGGCGCGTGGCCTCGTCGCGATGTTCCCGGTCGAGCTGCCGATCCTGCAGACCACGGCGCCCGCACCGCAGGCGCCGCCGCCGAGCGGGATGTCGCTGCCGATGGCGGGCTAGCGGCGCCGCGCGCGGCTACGAGCTGCTCGCGTAGTACTCGAGGTTGATCTGCGTGTACTTCTGCCACTCCTCCGGGAGCTGGTCCTCGGCGAAGCAGGCGTCCACCGGACAGGCCTCGACGCAGGCGTCGCAGTCGATGCACTCCTCGGGGTCGATGTAGAGCATCTCGACGTTGTCGTAGTCGGGCTCATCCGGGGTCGGGTGGATGCAATCCACCGGGCAGACCTCGACGCAGGAGTTGTCCTTGGTGCCGATGCACGGCTCGGCGATGACGTACGCCATGTACTTCCTCGGTCGTGTTCGGAGGGCGAAGCATAATGACGACGTGCTGCTCCTGACCGGCGCCACGGGGCTCGTCGGCTCCGCGCTGCTGCCGAAGCTGACCGCGTCGGGGCGGCCCGTTCGCTGCCTCGTCCGCGACCCGCGGCGCCTCGGGGCCGAGCGGGTCCGCGTGCAGATCGCGCTCGGCGACCTCGCCGACCCGCCGTCGTTTCGCAACGCGCTGCGCGGGGTGGACACGGTCGTCCACCTGGCGGCCGCCATCCGCGACCAGCCCGGCGGCTCGATCGAGGAGCTCAACGGGATCGCCACGTGGCGGATGGTCGAGGCGGCGCGCCAGGCCGGCGTCGGGCACTTCGTCTTCTTCAGCGCGCAGAGCGCGTCGGCGCACAGCCGCGCGCGCTTCATGCGGGCCAAGGCGCTGGCCGAGAACGCGGTGGCCGAGTCGGCGGTCCCGCACACGATCTTCGCACCGTCGATCATCTACGCGCCCGGCGACGTCTTCCTGACGCTGCTGGAGCGCATGGCGCTGCTGCCGGTGGTGCCGATCAGCGGGTCCGGCCGCGCGCTGTTCCAGCCGATCTGGGCGCAGGACGTGGCCGACTGCGTGATGGCGGCGCTCGAGCGCCCGGCCGACGGATCGCGCTACGAGCTGTCGGGGCCCGAGACGCTGAGCTACGACGCGATCGCCCAGATCGTCCTGCGCGCCACCGGGCGCCCGCGCCGGCTCGTGCACGTCCCGCTCGGCATCGTGAGCCGCTCGCTGCGCACGCTCGAGGCGCTCATGCGCTCCAAGGCGTTCGCCACGTGGGACGAGGCCGAGCTCATGGAGATCGCGATGACCTCGGGGCGCGGGACGGCCGACGCCGAGGCACTCGGCGTCGCCCCCCGGACGATTACGTCCGTCCTGGGCGCTAGTTTGACGCGCTAATTGCGGTGTTCGGTGTCGAACACCATGCCGCTCGTCACTGTTGACCGACCGTCCGGCGGGTAAATTAGCCCGCTAAGCCTGGGGGGTGGACCGGGCTAGGGGTGAACCATTGTCCGGTGGGCCAGCCTCGCCGGCTGTCTTGGGGGTGATCTCTCAGATGTCAATTCGCGCTCCGCGCGGGGTTGTGCGGCTGCTTGTGACAGCCGCGATGATGTGGGTCGGTCTGGCGTTCTGTGCTCAGGCGGCGTTCGCCTGGCACGGCAAGGTCCAGATCGCGAAGGTCAACCAGGGTGGCAACCCGAACGACACGTTCGCGTTCCATCCGTCGTTCTCGCCCGCCGCGAGCGACTTCTCGCTCAAGGGCGGCCAGGCGACCAATCCGTACGAGGTCTACTGCAACATCGACCGCCCGAATCACCAGGGCGAGTGCCAGGGCAACACCGCCACGAATGCGGTGACCGAGAAGCCGACGTCGGGCTACACGCTGACCGACATCACCTGCCGGTACACGCAGGGGTACAGCAGCTACGCCGGTCAACCCGGGCCGAACTCGCCGATCAAGCCCGACAGCGAGGTCACGAAGGATCTCGTCCACGGCACCGTGACGCTGAAGGTCCACTACTACGAGTGGGTCCTCTGCACGTTCACGAACACGTACACGCCGCCCGAGACGCCTCCGACCGAGACGCCTCCGACGACGACGCCGCCGACGACCACCCCGCCGGGCTCGACGACACCGGGCACGACGGGCACGCAGTCGAACACGTCGTCGTCGACGCCGCAGATCGAGGTCAGTCCCGCCCGCGTGCGGCCCGGCAGCGCGAAGCTCAGCGGCCCGAACGGCTGCGCGCGGTCCGACGTCGTGGCCGCGAGCGTCAGCGGCCGGCGGATCGTCCGTGTGACGTTCTACGTGGACAACAAGAAGGTCAAGACGCTCAATCGAGCCAACCGCGGCAACCGCTGGGTGCTGTCGATGCGGATTCGCGGCCTGGCGTTCGGCAGCCATCGGGTGCGGGCGAAGATCGAGTTCGCCAAGTCCAGCCAGACGAAGGCAAAGACGCTGCCTCTGAGCTTCAGTCGGTGCCATAGCGCAGCAACGCGCCCGCAGTTCACCGGCTGACCCCAAGACCCCGGCCGTGCCTCCGTCCCAAGGGCACGGCCGGGGTCACCCCTTGGGGTGGGCTGCGCCCGACCCCTCGGGGTGGCCGAACGGTCATCGCGGCTTGAGCCGTCCATAGACCGCCTGGACGAAAGGACGACCGCTCAACGCTGGACATCGACCGCTCACCGTGTACATTGGAATTCAGTTCCGGGCATGGATGTCCCGGACGGGGGTGATCCGGACGGTTGGGGAACCGTGCGGACCGAGTTGGGGGTGATGTCCGAATGACCATTCGCGCTTCGCGTGGAGCACGGCTGCTCTGCGCAGCCGCGCTGGCGTGGCTCGGCCTGGCGTTGTGTGCCCAGGCCGCCCACGCCACGTACAGCAAGATCACGATCGTCAAGATCAACCAGGGCGGCGACCCGAACCAGACGTTCACGTTCGACACGCACCTGACGCCGTCGCCGAGCCCGTCCTCGTTCTCGATCAAGGGCGGCGAGCTGAACGGCAAGACCTTCCAGGTCGAGTGCAACGCGCAGAGCGCATGCACGCAGCGCTGGGGCTCGCTGACCCAGACGATCAGCGAGCGCGCCACCAGCGGCTACACGCTGACCGGCGTCGTCTGCCGCCACACGGGCTCGAGCAACGGCTGGGGCCTCGAGCCGACGCAGGGGGCGAACCTCGACCCCGACACGACGTTCGACGCGGCCACGAGCAAGATCAACTTCAGGCTCGACTGGTACGAGTGGACGAAGTGCTGGGTCACCAACACGCGCGACACCGGCACGATCAAGGTGATCAAGAAGGTCGTCGCGCCGGCCGGCGACACCGGCAAGTTCAACCTGACCGTCGACGGCGCCACGAAGGCGTCCAACGTCGGTGACGGCGGCACCACCGGCGACGTGACCGTGACGACCGGCTCGCACTCGGTCGACGAGACCGCCGGCACCGCCACGAGCCTGGCCGACTACAGCCAGTCGACCTCGTGCGTCGACACCGCGCACCCGAACGACCCGGCCGTCAACGGCAAGACCGTGCAGGTCGACAAGGGCGATCACTGGGTCTGCACGATCACCAACACGCGCAAGACCGGCACGATCAAGGTGACCAAGGCGCTGTCGCCCGCCACCGACGCCGGCAGGTTCAACCTGCTCGTCGACGGCGCCGCGAAGGCGACCGACGTCGGCGATGGCGGCACGACCGGCGCCGTCGTGGTCCTGCCCGGCGCGCACAGCGTCGCCGAGGCGGCGGGCACCGCCACCGATCTGGCCAACTACACCTCGACGCTGGCCTGCAAGGACACCGCGCACGGCAACGCCGCCGACGACGACGGCACGCTGAACGTCGCCGCGGGCGACGCCTGGGAGTGCCTGCTCACCAACACGCGCAAGACCCAGCCGCCGCCGCACGACGAGCCGCCCGCGCCGACGCCGCCCGCGACGACCGCGCAGCCGAAGATCCAGGTGAGCCCGGCGCGCGTGCGCCCCGGCAGCGCCAAGCTGAGCGGCCCGAGCGGGTGCCCGACCACCAACGCGATCGCGGCGACCGTCACCGGCCGGCGCATCGTCAAGGTCACGTTCTACGTCGACGGCAAGAAGGTCAAGACGCTGACCAAGGCCAACGGCAAGGGCGGGCGCTGGGTGCTCCCGCTGAACGTCCGGCGCCTCGCCTTCGGCGCGCACCGCGTCCAGGCGACGGTCCAGTTCGCCAAGTCCAGCCAGACGAAGGCCAAGACGCTGCGCCTCAGCTTCGACCGCTGCCACGCGGCCGCGGCGAAGCCGAAGTTCACCGGCTGATCTGCATCACCCCATGGGCCCCGGTCGCGTTTCGGCGCGGCCGGGGTCCGCTCACGTCTGCAGCGCCGGGCGCCGCTGGGCCCAGGGCCGGGCGGTCTCGACCTGCGTCGCCACGGCGAGCAGGTCGCCCTCCCGCACCGGCCGGCCGAACAGCTGCACGGCGACGGGCAGGCCCTCGTGCTCGTCGAAGGGCACCGCGATCGCGGGCTGACCGGTCACGTTGGCCACTGCGGTGAACGGGGTGAACGCGCCCGAGCGCGCGAACAGGCCCATCGGGTCGTCGGTCTGCCAATGGACGTCGTCGAGCAGCACGGGCGCCTCGGCGAGCGCCGGGGCCACGACGACGTCGTACTGCGACATCCAGCCCAGCAGGCCGCGGGCGAAGATCTGCAGCTGCGCCGAGGCGAGATGCGCGTCGAGCGCCGACATGCTGCCGACGAGCTGCCACAGCGCCCAGCTCAGGGGCTCCATCTCCTCCTCGTCGGGCTCCCGGCCGTGGACCAGGCGGCCGAAGGCGACCTGGAGCATGACCAGCGGCGCGAACAGCGCGGTGAAGGCGTGCAGGAGCGAGTCCTCGCGCCACGGCGCCTCGGTCTCCTCGACGCTGTGGCCGAGCGACTCGAGCAGCCGGCCCGCAGCCCGGGCGGCCTCGGCGCGGACGGGATCGATCGGCGCGTCGATCGGCGGGTTGGTGACGACGGCCACGCGCAGGCCCGACGGCTCGCGGGCCGCGCTGGCCGCGAACGGCTCGGCCGGCGGCGGCGCCCACGAGGCGTCGCCGACCTCGTAGCCGGCGAGCACGTCGAGGGCAAGCGCCGTGTCGAACACGCTGTGCGTGAGCACGCCGTCGATGCCGAGGAAGCTCTCGCCGATCTCCGGCGCCAGCGAGATGCGGTTGCGCTGCGGCTTGAGGCCGACCAGCCCGCAGCACGCCGCGGGGATGCGCGTCGAGCCGCCGCCGTCGTTGGCGTGGGCGATCGGCACCATGCCCGCCGCCACCGCGCTCGCCGACCCACCCGAAGAGCCGCCGCTCGTGCGCGCCGGGTCCCACGGGTTGCGCGTCGGGCCGAAGCGCTTGGTGTTCGTCCACGGCAGGATGCCCCACTCCGGCAGCGTCGTGGAGCCGACGATCACGAAGCCGGCGTCGCGCAGGCGGCGGACGACGTTGTGGTCGTACGGCGCCTCCCAGTCGCCCATGAACTCCGCGGCGTAGGTCATCCGATGGCCCGTGACGGGCCGGTTGTTCTTGATCGCGATCGGGACGCCCGCGAACGGGCGCTCGTCGCCCGCGGAGATCGCGTCGGCGGCCGCCAGCGCCTCCTCGTCGAAGACGTCGACGAACGCGTTGAGCTCGGGGTTGACGGCGTCGATGCGATCGAGCGAGGCCTGGACCAGCTCGCGGGCCGAAAGCTCGCCGTCGCGCACGAGGCCGGCCAGCTCGTTCGCCGGGCGGAAGAGGAGGTCGGACATGGCGGGGGAGCCTAGATGGTCGGTGTCGTCGTCCGCGCGACCCCAGCGGCTTTCCCCCTCAGTGCCCCGGCCGCGAACCGCCGCAAACCGCGGGAGTCGCCGTAACCACCTGACCGCTATCATCCGGTTATGCCGCCGCCCACGCCCGCCGCCGCGCGCGACCTGCCCGATCACCTCGCGCTTCCGCTGCGAAGCGGCGCCGAGTGGTGGTACTGGCTCGGCGGCCGGCCGGCGCTCGACCTCGTCAACACGCTGCGCGAGCGCTGGCGCCGGCGCGTCGAGACGCTCGCCAGCCCCGCCGACCTCGGGCTGTGGCTCGTACGAGCGGAGCTCGTGGCGGGGCGGCCGCGCGTGACGCGGGCGCTGCTCGCCGAGGCGCGTGACCTGCGCGAGGCGATCGGCGTCTGTGTCGACGCGACGCTCGCCGGGGCGCCCGCCCCGCGGGCCGCGGTGCGCGAGATCGACGGATGGCTCGCCGGCGCCGGCCCGCGGCCCGAGCTCGCGCTCGACGGCTCCGGCGCGATCGTCCTCGCGCAGCGCGCCGCGGCGGATCCGGTGCGCGCCGCGCTGGCGGCGGTCGCGCTCGATGCGGCGCGGATGCTCGGCACGCCGGCCGAGGCCAGGCGCATCCGCGTCTGCGCGTCGGAGACCTGCTCGGCGCGGTTCTACGACCGCTCGCCCGCCGCGCGGCGGCGCTGGTGCTCGATGTCGCTGTGCGGCAACGAGGCCAAGGCGCGCCGCCATCGCGAACGCCACAGGGCCGCCGCGTGACCTCGCGCTACCGGTGGGTGATCCTGGCGACGGGAGCCGTCGGCGCGGGCGCGTTCTCCGCGCTGCGCATGGGGCTGCCGTCGCTCGGCCCCGCGGTGCGCAGCGAGTTCGGGCTGACCCTCGGCGAGGTCGGGCTCGCGTTCGCCGCGGTGACGGCCGGCGGGATGCTGACGCTCGTGCCGTGGGGCGCGCTCACCGACCGCATCGGCGAGCGCCCCGTGATGGCCGCCGGCCTGGCCGGGTGCGCCGCGGCGCTCGTGGGGGCGGCGGCCGCGACGACCTACCCGGCGCTGCTCGTCGCGCTGCTCGCCGCCGGCATGTTCGGCTCGAGCGCAACGGGGGCGTCGGGCCGCGCGGTGATGGGCTGGTTCGCGCGCGGCGAGCGCGGCTTCGCGCTGGGCATCCGCCAGATGGCGCTGCCGATGGGCGGCGCGCTGGCCTCGCTGACGCTGCCGAGCCTCATCGATGCGCACGGCCTCGACGCCGCCTTCGTGGCGCTTGCAGGGCTGTGCCTCACCGCCGCCATCGCCGCGGTGGCCCTCATGCGCGACCCGCCGCCGGTGCCGGGCGCGCGCCCCGCGATCGCCGCCCCGGCGCCCACGCGCGACGCGCGCATCTATCGGCTCGGAGCCGGCGGCGCCCTGCTCGTCTGCGCGCAGTCGTCGATGCTCGGCTTCATCGTGCTCTTCCTGCACGACGCGCGCGACGTGTCGGCCGCCACGGCGGCGGCCGCGCTCGGCGTCCTGCAGATCGTCGGCGCGCTCGTGCGCATCGTCGCCGGCCGGCGCTCGGACCGCGAGGGGCTGCGCATCGCGCCGATCCGCCGCATCGCCGCGCGCAACACCGCGCTGCTCGTCGCCGTCGGCGCGCTGGCCGGCGGCCCGGGCGCGCTCCTGTACCCGGTCCTCGCCGTGGCGGCCGTCTCGACGATGAGCTGGAACGGCCTGGCCTTCACCGCGGCCGCCGAGATCTCCGGCCGCGCCCGCGCCGGCACGGCCATGAGCATGCAGAACACGCTGATCTCGGTCGGCGGCGTCCTGGCGCCGACCGCCTTCGGCGTGCTCGTCGAGCTGACGTCATGGAACGCGGCCTACGCGGTCCTCGCGATCGCCCCGCTGGCCGCCTTCGTCGTCCTCGCTCCTCTCGAAGGCGACGAGGACGCCCGCGCCCGCGCGCGCCTTGCCACCGAGACACCCGAACCGCTACCCGTGGAGGCGGCATGAACAGCAACAGCGAAGTCCAGTCCGGCCTGGAGGGCGTCGTCGCCTTCGCCACCGAGATCGCCGAGCCCGACAAGGAGGGCGGCGCGCTGCGCTACCGCGGCGTCGACATCGAGGAGCTCGTCGGCGCGGTGCCCTTCGAGAAGGTCTGGGGCCTGCTCGTCGACGGCAGCTTCGAGCCGGGCCTGATGCCCGCCGAGCCCTACCCGCTGACCGTGCGCTCCGGCGACCCGCGCGTCGACGTCCAGTCGGCGCTGGCGATGCTCGCGCCGGAATGGGGCTTCAAGCAGCTCATCGACATCTCCGACGAGCAGGCCCGCGACGACCTCGCGCGTGCGTCGGTGATGGCCCTGAGCTTCGTCGCGCAGTCCGCGCGCGGCGGTGGCCAGCCGCCGGTGCCGCAGGAGGACGTCGACCGCGCGACGTCGATTCCCGAGCGCTTCCTGATCCGCTGGCGCGGCGAGGCCGACCCCGACCACGTCAAGGCGATCGACGCCTACTGGATCTCCGCCGCCGAGCACGGCATGAACGCCTCGACCTTCACCGCGCGGGTGGTGGCGTCGACCGGCGCCGACTGCGCCGCCGCGCTGTCGAGCGCGGTCGGCGCGCTGAGCGGGCCGCTGCACGGCGGCGCGCCGTCGCGCGTGTTGAAGATGCTCGACGAGGTCGCCGAGCTCGGCGACGCCGACCGCTGGGTGAAGGCCGCGCTGGACCGCGGCGAGCGCCTCATGGGCTTCGGCCACCGCGTCTACCGCGCCGAGGACCCGCGGGCGCGCGTGCTTCGGCGCACCGCGCGCGAGCTGGGCTCCGAGCGCTACGAGGTGGCCGAGGCGCTCGAGCAGGCTGCGCTCGCCGAGCTGCACGCGCGCAAGCCCGATCGCGTGCTGGCGACCAACGTCGAGTTCTGGTCGGCCGTGCTGCTCGACCTCGCGGAGGTGCCGCCGGAGCTCTTCACGAGCATGTTCACGTGCGCGCGCGTGGCGGGCTGGTCGGCGCACATCCTCGAGCAGAAGCGCGAAGGGCGCCTGATCCGGCCGACGGCGAAGTACGTCGGCCCGGCGCCGAGGGCGGCCGCCGCGGCGTAAGCGGCCGGACAACGTCGCTGGTTTCAGGCCGCGTGAAGCCGGGGTACGGCTCGCTGCGGCAGGGGAGGTCCGGCAGGGGGATCACCGATCCCCACCCCCAAACCAGGAGGTAGGTGCGCTATGCGCATCCTTCGTCTTGTCGTGCCTGTATTGGTCGCGTCGGCGGCTGCTGCACCCGCAGCGTCGGCGGCGGTCCAGCAGGCTGCGCAGGATCGATTCACCCAGGACGCCACGGGCGTTCGCATCGTCGCGAGCCCCGCGACGGCCGCGGCATCGACGGTCACGGGTACGGTGACCGCCAAGCGCCTCGGCGTATCGTCGAGCGCGAGCGCTGGCAGCCTCGCCCGGGCGGCCGTCGACCGCTATGCCGCACTGCTCGGCGTCGGCAACGCCGGCTCGCAGCTGCGCTACGAGGGCGCGACGTCCGACTCGCTGGGCCAGAGCCACGTGCGCTTCCAGCAGATGGTCGGCGACGTGCCGGTCTACGACGGTCTCGTCACCGTGCACCTCGCGCGCGGCGCCAACGCCCTCTCCGGCTTCAGCGCCGCGGTCAGCCGCCCCACGAGCGGCGCCGCGACGCAGGCGTCGATCAGCGCCGATCAGGCGCGCGACGTCGCCAACGGCCAGGTCCCCGACGCCAAGCTCGTGCAGGCGCCGCGGCTCGTCGTCTACACGGGCGTGCCGCTCGGCTCGCACCCCGCGACCCTCGCGTGGGCGGTCGACGTGACCTCGACCACCAAGCCCGACCGCCAGCTCGTGTTCGTCGACGCCGCCTCCGGGCGCGTGACCGCTGCGCTGGATCGCACCGAGTTCGCCAAGAACCGCACGATCTACAACGCCAACGGCAGCACGACCACCGGCACCTTCGCGCGCGGCGAGGGCGACCCGCCGACGGGCAATACCGACGTCGACAACGCCTATGACTTCACGGGCGCGACGTACGACTACTACGCGTCCAACTTCGGCCGCGACTCGTATGACGACGCCGGCGCCGAGCTCGTCAGCTTCGTCCACTACGGCGTGGGCTACCAGAACGCGTTCTGGGACGGCTTCGAGATGGTGTACGGCGACGGCTTCGCGGTCAACGACGTGACCGCGCACGAGCTGACCCACGCCGTGACCGAGCGCACCGCGGGCCTGGAGTACCAGGACCAGCCGGGCGCGCTGAACGAGTCGATCTCCGACCAGGCGGGCTGGGACGTCGACCCCGGCGACTCCACGATGGGCGAGGACCTGCCGATCGGGGCCATCCGCGACATGCGCAACCCGGGCGCCTTCGGGCAGCCGGCGACCGCGTCGCAGTACGTGTGCACCACCAGCGACAACGGCGGCGTGCACACCAACAGCGGCATCCCGAACAAGGTCTACGCGAACCTCGTGGACTCGCTCGGGCGCGGTGGCGCCGAGCAGATCCGCTACCGCGCGCAGACGACCTACCTCGGCTCGCAGGCGACGTTCGCCGACGCCCGTGCCGCCGAGCAGCAGGCCGCCTCCGACCTCGGCTACAGCGCCACGACGGTCGGCAACGCGTGGCAGGCGCAGGGCGTGACCGCGTCCTGGCAGCCCAGCTGCTGATTCCCGCGATCGGGAGCTAGCCGTACCGACTACTCCCTGCGCCGTCCGCAGAATTTCGCTGCGATGCGGTGCAGGGAGCTAGTCGCGGCCCAGCGCGCGGCGCATGACGTCGCGCAGCGTGCGCTGGTCCTCGATCGAGAGCCTCGCCAGCGGCTCGGGCGGCTCCTCCAGCCGCGTCGCCAGCCGGGCGCGCACCTCGGCGCCGCGCTCGGTGATCGTGAGCATCTTCACGCGGCGGTCGTGCTCGGCCGCGCGCCGCTCGACGAGGCCGCGGTCCTCGAGGCGGTCGACGATGCCGGTGACGTTCGAGTTGTCGCAGCGCAGCGCCAGCGCCAGCTCGCTCATCGGCTTGGGCTCGGCCGGGTCGAGATGCCGCAGCGCCATCACCTGCGGCGGCGACAGGTCGAACTCCGACGCGATGGCCATGAAGCGGTGCTTGGAGACGTGCATCAGCTCGAACATCAGCGCCCACGCCTCCGAGGCGGGAGAGGCCCGGCGTGTCGTGCTCGCGCCCATCGCAGCAGCCATAGTACTTATCAGTGTAAATGGTTGACAACTTCAAGAAAGCTGAGAACCTGAGCGACATGAGCGCCAACCATCACGGCATCGTGGTCGAGGGCCTCGTACGGGTCTTCAAGGGCGACATCAGGGCCGTCGACGGCATCGACCTGCAGGTCGCTTCCGGCGAGATCTACGGCTTCCTCGGGCCCAACGGCGCCGGCAAGTCGACCACCGTGCACATGCTCACGACGCTGCTGCCGCCGACGGCGGGCCGCGCGTCGGTGGCCGGATTCGACGTCGCCAGCCACGGCGCCGACGTGCGCCGCAACATCGGCGCCGCGCTGCAGGAGGCGGCCCTCGACAACTTCCTCACCGGGCGCGAGCACATGGAGCTGCAGGCCGGGCTCAACGGCCTCGGCAAGGCCGATCGCGCCGCGCGCGGGACCGCGCTGCTCGAGCGCGTCGGGCTCATCGATGCGGCCGATCGCAAGGTCGGCGGCTACTCGGGCGGCATGAAGCGCCGCCTCGACCTCGCGATGGCGCTCGTGCACGGCCCGTCGATCCTCTTCCTCGACGAGCCGACGACCGGCCTGGACCCGCAGTCGCGCAGTGCGCTGTGGGACGAGGTCGAGCGCCTGGCCGCCGAGGACGGCGTGACCGTCTTCCTCACCACGCAGTACCTCGAGGAGGCCGACGTCCTGGCCGATCGCGTCGGGATCATCGACCACGGCAAGATCGTGGCCGAGGGCACGCCCGACGAGCTCAAGCGCGAGATCGGCGGCGACACCGTCGAGGCGGTGCCGTCCGATCCGCACGACCACGAGCGCGCGGCCGAGGTCCTGCACCGCTTCGGCGAGCCGGCCGCGCACACGCCCAAGGGGGTCGCGGTGCGCCTCGACCAGGCCGCCGAGCGCCTGGCGGACATCGTGCGCGCGTTCGACGACGCGGGCATCACGCTCGCGCACCTGCAGCTGCACTCGCCGTCGCTGGACGACGTGTTCCTGGCCAAGACGGGCCGCTCGCTCGAGGGCGCCGGCGACGAGGACGAGGCGGCGGAGGAGCCGGTCCCGGCATGACCTCGACGCTCGAGCAGGTCGGCCTTGTCGGATGGCGGTCGGTGCGGCGCACGCTGCGCCAGCCGGCGCTCATCGTGCCGACGCTCGTCTTCCCGCTGTTCCTGCTGGCGGTCAACTCGAGCGGCCTCAGCTCGGCCACGAAGCTCCCGGGCTTCCCGGCCGACTCCTATCTCGACTTCGCCATCACCGTCGCCTTCATGCAGGGGGCCCTGTTCGCCTCGATCACGGCCGGCACCGAGCTTGCGACCGACATCGACACGGGCTTCCTGAACCGCCTGCAGCTCACGCCGCTGCGGCGGATAGCGATCCTCATCGGCCAGACCGCGGGCGCCACGACGCTGGCGCTCATCGGCGCCGTCGTCTACCTCGTCGTCGGGCTGACCGCCGGCGTCCACATCGAGGCCGGCGTCGGCGGCGCGCTCGTCCTGCTCGTCTACGCGGTCTTCGTCGCGATCGCGTTCTCGGGGATCGGCGCGATCATGGGAGCTCGCACGGGCTCGCCGGAGGCGGTGCAGGGGGTCTTCCCGCTGATCTTCTCGGTCTTCTTCCTGTCGTCGATGAGCATGCCGCGCGACCTGATCTCGATCGACTGGTTCCGGACGGTGGCGACCTGGAACCCGGTGTCGTACCTGATCGAGGGGCTGCGCTCGCTGGTCATCACCGGCTGGGACGCGACGGCGCTGCTGCGCGGCCTCGGTGTCGGCGTCGCCATCCTCGTCCTGTCCTTCTGGGCCGCCGACCGCGCCCTCGCCACGAGGATGGCGCGCACGTGACCCGCGACTTCACCGCCGTCGCCGGCGCGGTGCTGCGCCGCAACCTCATCCACGCGTTCAAGAACCCGGCGCTGCTGATCCCGTCGGCGGTCTTCCCGCTGCTGTTCTTCACGGCCTTCGCCGGCGGCCTGTCGAACGTCGCGAACATCCCAGGCTTCGACTACCCGCCGGGCTACACGGCCTTCCAGTTCGTCTTCGTCTTCCTGCAGTCCGCGGCCTTCGGCGGCGTGTTCACCGGCTTCGCCGTGGCGGCCGACTTCGAGTCGGGCTTCGGCCGGCGGCTGCTGCTGGGGGCGCCGCGGCGCGGCGGGATCCTGGCCGGCTACGCGATCGCGGCCTTCGCGCGCTGGACGTTCACGGCGACGATCGTCACCGTCGTGGCGCTGATCGCCGGCATGAAGGTCGGCGGCGACGCCTTCCAGCTCGGAGGGCTCGTCTCGCTGGCGCTGCTGCTCAACCTCACGGCCGTGCTGTGGGGCACGGGGATGGCCCTGCGCTTCCAGACGTTGCAGGCCGGGCCCGCGATGCAGATCCCGGTCTTCCTGATCCTCTTCATGGCTCCGGTCTACGTGCCGCTGGACCTGATCAAGGGTTGGGTCAACGCCGCGGCCTCCTACAACCCGGCCACCGCCCTGCTCGAGGCGGGGCGCGGCTTCCTGTCCGGCCAGCCCGAGGTGGTGGGCCTTGCGTATCTGGCGGGCCTCGGGCTCGTGGCGCTGGGCGTGGTGTGGGCGTTCACCGGACTGCGCCGGGCCGAGCGCGGCGAGTGACGCCCGAATATGCTGGACGGGTCGTGAGTGGCCCTGCCCGCCAGCTCGACCCGGACGCGCTTGGCGATCACGTCGACCGGCTCTACCGGGCGGCTTGGGCGCTGTGCGGCTCGCGCGAGGATGCCGAGGACCTCGTGCAGGAGACGTTTGCCAAGGTTCTGGCCAAGCCGCGGTTCCTGCGCAACGACGACGATCTCGGCTATCTGCTGCGGGTGCTGCGCAACACGTTCGTCAGCCGCCATCGCACGTCGATGCGCCGTCCGCAGGCCGCGCCGATGCCCGAGGAGATCGAGCACGTCGACCCGTCGACGGCCACGCGCCCGGAGGCGGCGATCGAGGCGCGCGAGGTCTTCTCCTACATTGCAGGGCTTCCCGATACCTTCCGTGACGCGCTCATAGCCGTCGACGTGGTCGGATTGAGCTATGGCGAGGCGGCGAAGCTGCTCGGAACCAAGGAAGCCACGATCACGTCGCGTTTGTATCGAGCACGCGCACAAGTAGCTCGCGGGATGGATCCGAGCCGAGAAAGCGTCTTATAGATCAAGCCGTGGTTCCCCCCGACCAGGACATCTCCTTCGACCCCGCCGACGACGAGCTCGCCGAGCGTGGCCGCGCGCTCATCGCCGCCGCGGTGGCGGAGACGCGCGCGCCGCTTGCGCTGCGCGAGCGCATCGAGGCCGATCGCTCGCGCGCGGGCCCGCGCCGCGCGGCTCCGCGCGGCTTCAGGCTGCTCGCGCCGATCACCGGTCTGGTCGCGGCCGCAGTGGTCGCCGTCGTGCTGATCACCGGCGGAGGCGCACCGAGCGTGGTGGCCACCGCCTCGCTGGCCACCAAGGGGCCGGTCCTGCCGGCGCCGAAGGAGGATCCGGCCAACGACGCCGTGCTGCGGGCCTCGGTCGAGGGCGTGCCGTTCCCGTACTGGGGCGACTCGTTCCAGTGGAAGGCGGTCGGCGCGCGCGACGACAAGATCGACGGCCGCGCGGCCAAGACGGTCTACTACGAGAACCCGAAGGGCCTGCGCGCGGCGTACACGATCCTCGGCGGCGACGCGATCGATCCACCGTCGGGCGCGCGCAAGGTGACCGACAACGGCACCGAGCTGTGGGTCACCACCAAGGACGGGCGCCGCATCGTGACGTGGAAGCGTGGCGACAAGACGTGCGTCATGAGCGCGCCGCTCGGGATCCCCGAGCAGAAGCTGCTCGACCTCGCAAGCTGGAAGGGCAAGGGGAAGGTCCCCTTCTAGGCGTGCCGCTCGTTCCGTGACGCCGTACAACCGCGCCACGCTCCTGCTCGTGCTGCTGGCCCAGCTGCTGGCCGCGCAGCAGCCCCGCGGGGGGCCGTGGCCGCGGACGCGCCGCCCTGGCTCGGCGCCGATCGCGCGCCGGACGCTGCCGCCGCACGGCACGGTGGCCGGGCGCCGGCCCCGCGGTTAGGGGTTAACGGTCTTGCGCGTTGTGGCAATCTGAAGTGGTGAGCACGGCCGTCGCCACGACACGTCGCCCGCCCGGCCTGGCCATCGTCGGCGTCGCCCTGCTCGTGCTCGTGGGCGCGGCCGTCGTCGCCGCCTACATCTACGACCAGGGCCACCGCGACCGCCTGGCCGACGGCATCCGCGTCGGCGGCGTGGACGTCGGGGGCCTGAGCGTCGACGCCGCCAAGGGACGCGTGACCGAGCGCGCGGTGGCGCCGCACCGGCGCACCCTGACGGTCCACGGCGGCGGGCGGACGTTCACCTTGACGCCGGCCCAGAGCCGGGTCACCGCTGAGGTCGACCAGGCGCTCGACAAGGCCCTGGCCGACAGCCAGCGCGGCTGGCTCGGGGCGCGCGTCCTGCACGGCCTCTCCGGCCACCGCGTGTCCGAGCGGATCGCCCTGAAGCTGCACTACGCCCCCGGTGTCGTGCCGCGCCTCGTCGACGAGGTCGGCGCGGCGGTCCAGAACGATCCCGTCAACGCCTCCGTGGATCCCAGCGCGAGCGGCTTGACGGTCTCCCCGTCGCACGCCGGCCGCGCGCTCGACGCCGTCGCGCTGCGCCGCGCGCTCGCCTCGGCCCTGCTGTTCCGCTCGCGCTCGGCGGACATCACCGCGACGACGAAGCCCGTTGCCCCGAAGGTGGCGACCTCGCAGCTGGCCGCCAAGTACCCGGCGTACATCATCGTGGACCGCCACGCGCACGCCCTGCGCTTCTACCAGCACCTGAAGCTGTCGCACACCTACCCGATCGCGGTCGGCCGGCAGGGCCTCGAGACGCCGCAGGGCCTCTACGACGTGCAGTGGAAGCAGACCAACCCCTCGTGGTACGTCCCCAACTCGCCGTGGGCGGGCAAGCTCGCGGGCAAGACGATCCCGCCCGGCCCCGACGACCCGATCAAGGCGCGCTGGATGGCGTTCAACGGCGGCGCCGGCATCCACGGGATCGACCCCAGCGAGTACGGCTCGATCGGCCACGACGCATCCCACGGCTGCGTGCGCATGCGCATCCCCGACGTGATCTCGCTGTACGCGCACACGCCGGTCGGGACGCCGGTGTACGTGGGCTAGAGCCCCCGGCCGCGCCAGAGCCGCATCCGCTGGCTGCCCATCGGCGCCCGCGAGCGGCTCGATGCCTGAGCTATGACGGCTGCACGAGCCCTTCGCCCGGCAGCGGGAACCAGCGGATGCGCTCGAACTCCTCGGTGACGGGCGCCTCGGGCGCGGCGTCCGCCGCCGCCCCGGCGCCCGCGATGATCCGCTGCGCCTCGCGGAACTGCTCGGTCAGGACCTTCTCGGGCAGCCCCGCGGCGGCGGCGGTCGGCGCCTCCAGGGCCGGCGTGACGTCGTGCAGGCGCAGCGGCGGCTCGAGGTCGCGGTCGCGGTGGTGCCAGAGGCCGGTGTCCGGGTCGAAGCGATAGAGCGCCAGCAGCTTCCAGCCCTCGCTCGCGACCAAGTGGACGGCCGCGAGGACGTACTCGAAGACCGCCTCGGTGATGAAGTAGTTGAAGCTCAGCCGCGTGAAGGCGAGCTTCGCCCCCATATGGCCGGCGCAGACCTCGGCGTCCATTCGGCGCGACCACTCGTCGTCGATCGGATACATGCGGTGGATGTAGGGCCCGGCGCAGAAGCAGCCGCTGCGCGCCTGGATCCCGAACAGGTCGCTGAGCACCGCGACCACGAAGTTCGAGTGCAGCAGGCCGCGCGGATGGCGCAGCCCGAACGAGACGATCGCCAGCCGCTCGGCGTCGGGGTTGCCGAGGATCTCGATCTGCGGGTTGCGCCGCCACGAGCGCAGCGCGCGGCGGGCGAAGTCGCTCTCGCGGCGGTGGATCTCCTGCGCGCCGACCGCCTCCTTGAGCGCGAACACGAGCCCGGCGCGAATCGACTCGACGATCGCCGGCGTGCCGCCCTCCTCGCGGATCTCCGGATCGGGGTGATAGGAGTGGCCGTTCGGGCTGACGAACAGGATCGTCCCGCCGCCGGGCACCGAGGGGACGCGGTTGCGCAGCAGCGCGCGCTTGACGACGAGCACGCCCGGCGTCCCCGGGCCGCCGACGAACTTGTGCGGCGACAGGAAGACGGCGTCCTTGCCGCGCATGTCGATGGGCACGTACGGCCCCGCGGAGGCGTAATCCCAGCATGCGAACGCGCCGTGGCGGCGCAGCATCGCCGACACCGCGTCGACGTCGCTGACGATGCCGGTCACGTTCGACGCGGCCGAGAAGCTGCCGATCTTCAGCTCGCGGTCGGCGTGGCGGCGCAGCTCGCCCTCGAGGTGGTCCATGTCGACGCCGCCGCCGCGGTCCTCGCGGATCGTCACGACGTCGGCGACCGACTCGCGCCACGGCAGCTCGTTGGAGTGGTGCTCGTAGGGGCCGATGAGCACCACGGGCCGCTCGCGCTCGCCGAGCTCGAGCAGGCGGATGAGCTTGTCGATCGCCCCGGTCGTGCCCGAGCCGCAGAAGATCACGACGTCGTCGTCACCGCCGTTGACGGCCCGGTGGATGATCCGGCGCGCGTCCTCGCGCAGGGTGGTGGTCTGCAGACCGGTCGCGGACGCCTCGGTGTGCGTGTTGGCGTACAGCGGCAGGACGCGATGGCGGATGTAGTCCTCGATGAAGGTCAGCGCGCGCCCGGAGGCGGTGTAGTCCGCGTACACCATCCGGCGCGGGCCGAACGGGCCTTGCAGCACGGCGTCCTCGCCGATCAGCGACGCGCGGATCCGCTCGATGATCCGCTCGGAGGGACTGGTGGTGGGACGAGGGCGCAGTCGCATCGCGAACATGGCCAACCTTCGCGTCGATCCCCTGCGGAGGCTAGGGGGGTTCCCCTAGACCCTGCTGGACGAAGCCCTAGTCGACGCCGCCTTCGGCGACCCACCGCGCGAGCTCGCTCCGCGAGCGGATGCCGAGCTTGCGGTAGGTGCGGGTCAGGTGCGCCTCGACCGTGCCGACGCTCATGTACAGCGCCTGGCCGATCTCGCGATTCTTCAGCCCCTGCGCCACGAGCGCCGCGATGCGGCTCTCGGCGGGCGTGAGCGCTCCGGCGGCCCGCCCCGGCGCGGCGCGCTCGAGGTCCTCGATCGCACGCGCCTCCCACAGGGCCGCGCCCATGGCGGCGAAGCGATCGCGCGCGTCGGCCAGTGCGTCGGAGGCCTGCGTGCGGTGGCCGCCGCGCAGCAGCGCGCGGCCGCGCAGCAGGATCGCCCGCGCGGCGTCCGCGCGGTACCCGAGGCGCTCGAAGCTCGCGCTCGCCCGCTCCAGCGGCGCTACGGCGTCGTCGGGCGTGCCGCGCGCGAGCAGGATCGCGCCGCGGCAGCGCTCGCACGCCGCGAGCGCCCAGGCGCTGTCGACCGCGGCCGACTGGCGCTCCAGGCGCGCCAGCAGCTCCTCGGCCGCCTCGAGGTCGCCGGAGCAGGCGAGCGCCTCGATCGCGTCGGGCAGCACCGGGAACGCCCCAGGGTGCTGGTAGCCGATCGCCTCGAGCAGCTCGGCTGCCTGCCTGAGCTCGCGCGCCGCCGTCTCGTTGTCGCTCTCGGAGAGCGCGAGCACGCCGAGCACGCTGCGCGCGCGGACGATCCCCGGGCGCTCGCCCTTCCTCGTCGCCTCCTCCAGCCTCTGATGCGCGCTCGCCCGCGCGCGGTCGCTGCGCCCGAGCCAGGCGGCGACCAGCGCGAGCGGGTACAGCAGCAGCCGCTCGCCCCACGTGTCCTCGGCGTCGCGGGCGGCCTCGATCCCCTCCTGCACGAGCGCCTCCGCCTCGCTGAGCTCGCCCGCGGCGCACGCCACCAGCGCGAGGTCGAACATCGAATAGGGGTGGTGGACCTTGGTACCGGCGCGGGCGGCCTCGTCGCGGATCTCCTCGAACAGCGCCCTGGCCGCCTGGAGGTCGCCCGCCCAGAACAGCGTCTCGGCGTGCAGCGTCCGCGGGCTGGTCCACATGAGCGGCTTCCCGCTTCGCGGCTCGAGCGCGACGGCACGCGCCATCAGATCCGGGCGCGGCGAGCCGCCGAGGGCCTCCAGATAGGCCAGGAACGCGGTGGTCGACATCTCCATCAGCTCGTCGCCGACGTGCTCGGACACGCTGACCGCCTCGCGCTTGCACTGAAGGCCGCCGGGCAGGTCGCCCGCGAACATCGCAAGCGCCCAGCCGAGGTGGTCGAGCACGCGGCCGCGCAGCATGTCGTCGTCGCCGGCGTCCGCGAGCGCCTGGCGCAGCAGCGCGACGCCGGCCTCGACGTCGTCGTCCTCGAGGTAGGAGCGCTCGAGCAGCGCCTGGCAGCGCTCCGGCCCGGGCTCCAGGCTCGCGACGAGCCGGTCGGCGAGCGCCAGCGCCCGGCTCAGCTCGCCGGCGATGGCGCGATCGTCGATCTCGGCGAGGCTGCGGCGCAGGGCCGCGGCGTCGTCGGACGGCGGCGTGAGGCGCACGCTGTGGCCGGCGAAGTCGCCGGCCAGGTCGAACGCCTCGCGCGCGCGTGCGCGCGCCTCGGCCTCCTCGAGCAGCGCGGCGACCGCCGCGTCGGGCTCGTCGGTGCACAGCGCGAGGTGGCGGGCGCGGACGTCGGGGTCGACCGCGGCGGCGGCGAGCCGGGCGTGCAGGTCGCGCCGCACGAGCGGGCTCATCGCGCTGTAGACCGCCGAGCCGACGAGCGGGTGCACGAAGCGCACGCGGAGGTCCTCCTCGACCACGAGGAGTCCCTGCTGCTCGGCCTGTCCCAGCAGCCAGTCGGTCTCCGCGTCCGGAAGCGCCTGGCGCAGCTCGCGCACCGAGGTGGTGCCCAGCGCGGACACCGCCTCCAGCAGCCCGACGACCTCCGAGGTCACCGACTCCAGGCGGTAGGCGATCGCCGCCTGCACGGAGTCCGGGAGCGGCAGGCCGCCGGGGTGCGTCGCATCGCGCTCCTCCTCCGCCAGGCCACGGGCGAGCTCGATCGCGTACAGCGGGTTGCCGCCGGAGACCTCGTGGATGCGCTCGAGCATCGGCCGCGAGATCGCCGTGACCGTCCGGCTCAGCAGCCGCCGCAGCGACGCGAGCCCGAGCGGCCCGAGGACGACCGCGTCGCTGCGCCCGGGCGGCAGCGTGCTGGCCGGGGTGAGCGGGTCGTCGCCGTCGGGCATGTGCAGCAGCGTCGCCAGCAGGCCGACGGGCTCGTCGTCCAGGCGTCGCAGCGCGTAGCGCAGGGCGCGCGCCGACGCCTGATCGAGCCACTGCAGGTCGTCGATCGCCACGACGACCGGACCGCCGCGGCTCAGGCCGCGCAGGGCGGTGAGCACGGCGCGGCCGCGGGCGAACGGGTTGTCGTCGGCGACCAGGGCGCCGGTGTCGACGTCGACGTTCTCGAAGAGGTCGACGAGCCCCGTCAGCCCGAGCGGCATGTCCTCCTCGGCGGCGCGGGTCGTGAGTACCGTGTACCGCGCCGCTTCGCAGCGGCGAACGCCGTGGCGCCACAACGTCGTCTTGCCGATCCCGGGGTCGCCGCGGATGAGCAGCGCCCGCGCGCCCTCGGGGACGGCCTCGACGAAGGCCGAGAGGCGACCGCGCTCGGGCTCGCGCCCGACGATGTCGGGCCCACCGCCAACCGTGCGGCCCGCGACCTGTCCCACCGCCGGAGTCTACTTCGCCGGCAGCGTTCTCACGAAGGCGAGGCTGCGGCCGACCCACGCGCCGACCTGGCGCTTCGTCTTCACGCCTTCGGGCGCGACGGTGATCCACCCGTCCATCGTCCGCCCGCCCATCTCCATGAGCGCGACGTGCGGGCGCGCGAGCGCGGCCTCCGTGTCGGCCGGGTCGATGCGGGCGAGCAGCCCGCCGTTGCGAGAGGCGCTCACCGCCATGTTGCCACGCACGAGGAAGGCCAGGCCGCCGAACATCTTCTTCTCGGTGACGGCGTCCTCGTCCGCGAGCAGCTCGCGGAGGCGGTTGGCGAGGTCCTCGTCGTAGGCCATGGGCGCCGTGCGAGGGTACCGGGCATCGCGCGACTGTTCGTCACCGGCCTCGGCGGGTACCTCGGCAGCGAGCTCGGGCGCCGGGCGCCGGCGGCGGGCTGGGAGGTCGCGGGCATCGCGGGATGCGCGCAGCTCGACGTGCGCGACGCCGCGGGCGTGCTCGCCGCGGTGACCGCGGCGCGTCCCGACGCCGTCGTGCACACCGCCTACCGCATGGACGACGCGAGCGTGAACGTGGACGGCACGCGGGCGGTCGTCGCGGCCGCGCAGGCCGTCGGCGCGCGGCTCGTGCACCTGTCGACCGACCTCGTCTTCGCAGGCTCGGGCTCGCGCGCGCTGACCGAGGACGACGAGCCCGAGCCCGTCACCGCGTACGGCGCGTCGAAGCTCGCCGCCGAGCGCGCGTGCCCGCCCGAGGCGCTGCTCGTGCGCACGTCGCTGCTCTACGGCGGCGAGCGCCCGTCCAACCACGAGCAGGTGGCCATCGAGGCGGCCGACGGCGCGCGCGAGATGACCTTCTTCACCGACGAGGTCCGCTGTCCGATGGCGGTGCCCGACCTCGCTGCCGCCGTACTGGAGCTCGCGCAGCTCGATATCGCCGGCCCCCTGCACGTCGCCGGCGCCGACGCCGTCACGCGCCTGGAGTTCGCCCGGCTCGTCGCCGCCCACCACGGCCGCGACCCGGGCGCGCTGCGCGGCGGCCCGGGCGGCCCTGGCCGCCCAAAGCACATCGCGCTGGACAGCTCGCGCGCGCAGGCGCTGCTGAGCGTGCGCCTGCGCGGGGCGCGCGAGGTGCTCGCGCCGTGAGGGCGATCGTCGTCGGCGCCGGCGTCGTCGGGCTGACCACGGCGGTGTGCCTGCGCGAGGCCGGCGTGGACGCCGACGTCGTCGCGCGCGACCCGCCGCAGGACACGACCTCGGCGGTCGCGGCGGCGCTCTGGTACCCGTACCGCGCGCTGCCGGCCGAGCGCGTCACGGCGTGGTCGGCGACGTCCTACGAGGCGCTGGCGCGCCTGGCCGGCGTGGCCGGCAGCGGCGTGCGCATGCGGACGGGCACCGAGCTGCTGCCAGCCGACGCGCCGGATCCGTGGTGGCGCGACGCCGTTCGCGTGACGGCGCCGGGCGTGCAGGAGTGGCTGCTCGACCAATCCGATCCGGCCGACCTGGTCTACGTCGTGCCGCGCGAGCGCGACGTCGTGCTCGGCGGCACCGCCGAGGAGGGTCGCGAGGACCGCACGCCCGACGCGGCGACGACCGCGGCCATCCGCGCGCGCTGCGCGGCGCTGCTCCCCGAGCTGCGCGGCGCCCCCGTGGTCGGGGTCGCGGTCGGCCTGCGGCCGGTGCGCCCCGAGGTGCGCCTCGAGGCCGACGGCCGCGTCGTGCACTGCTACGGCCATGGCGGCGCCGGCGTCACCCTCGCGTGGGGCTGTGCTGTGGAGGTAGCCGCACTTCTCGGTGCCGGCGCGGGCCGCTACCCTCCGCCGCGGTGAAGTAGGCAGCCACCGCACACGACCACCGGCCGGCGAGGCGTGAAGCCCCGTGTGGACCGGGCGTGCGGTGGCAGGTCGGGTGTCGAGCGCCGCGCGCTCGCCTGCCCGCCTCGCCCGCACCCCCGGGTCCTCCGGCCGCACGACGAGGAGGACCCCATGTTGCAGGCATCGGATCTCAGCAAGGCATACGACGGCGCACCGCTCTTCGACGGGCTCTCCTTCGTGCTCGGCGACGGCGAGCGCGCCGGCCTGGTCGGCCCCAACGGCGTCGGCAAGTCGACGCTCGTGCGGCTGCTGGCCGGCGTCGACCGTCCCGATCGCGGCGCCGTGAGCACGGGGGCCGGCGGGCGCATCGGCTGGCTGCCGCAGGAGGCGCCCGACGCCGCCCGCACGCTCGGCGAGCTGCTCGGCTCGGGGCTGGGCGACGTGTGGACGGTCCGCGGCGAGCTGCGCGCGCTCGAGGCGCGCCTGGCCCGCGGCGACACCACCGAGGAGACGCTCGCGGCCTACGGCCGCGCCCAGGAGCGCTTCGATGCGCTCGGCGGCTGGGCGCTCGAGGCGACGCTCGACGAGGCGCGCCGGGCGCTGTCGATCGACCACCTCGATCCCGCCACGCCGCTGTCGCGGCTGTCGGGCGGCGAGCAGGCCCGCACCCTGCTGGCCGGCACGCTGCTCGCCGGCCCCACGGTGCTCCTGCTCGACGAGCCGACCAACCACCTCGACGGCGACGGTCTCGCCTGGCTCGAGGGCTGGCTGCGAGGCTTCGCGGGCACGGTCGTCGTCGTCTCGCACGACCGCGCGTTCCTCGACGCGGTCGTGGGCTGCGTCCTCGAGCTCGCGCCCGGTGGAGCGCTCACCCGCTACGAGGGCGGCTACAGCGCGTATCGAGACGAGCGCGAGCGCCGGCGGGCCAAGCAGGCGCTCGACTACGAGGCCCAGGAGAAGCGACGACGAAGGCTAGAAGCCGACATCGCGACGACCCGCCGGCAGGCCGAGCACACCGAGCGCACCGTGAGCCGGGCGGCCGCCCCCAAGCTCAAGCGCTACGCCAAGAAGGTCGCCAGGAAGGCCAAGGCCCGCGAGGGCCGGCTGCGGCGCGAGCTCGAGGGCGATGGGGCGGTCGCCGCGCCCGACGAGCGTCCGGCGCTGCGGCTGCGGCTGGACGGGCACGGCCGCGGGCGCCGGCGGGTGGCGGCGCTGCGCGGCGTGCGCTCGCGCGGGCTGCGCGACGTCGACCTCGTGCTGCACCGTGGCGACCGCGTCGCGGTGACGGGCCCCAACGGCGCGGGCAAGACGACGCTGCTCAGCGTGCTCGCGGGCGTGCTCGTGCCGGCGGCCGGCACGGCCGAGCTCGCCGCCGCGGCGCGCATGCTGCCCCAGACGCCGCTGTCGCTGCCGGCCGACGAGCGCGTGGTCGACTGGCTGCGCGCGCAGGCGGCGATGGACGAGGGGGCGGCGCGGACGCTGCTGGGCGCGTTCGCGCTGGACAGCGTCGCCGTCCACCGCCCGCTCGGGCGCCTGAGCCCCGGCGAGCGCGCGCGGGTGCACATGGCGGCGATGGTGGCCTCGGGCGCCGAGCTGCTCCTGCTCGACGAGCCGACCAACCACCTGGACCCCGAGACGCTCGAGGCCGTCGAGCGCGCGCTGCGCGCCTTCGGCGGCACAATCGTCGCGGTCTCCCACGACCGCGCCTTCCTCGATGGCATCGGGGTGACCCGGCGGCTGGAGGTGCGCGACGGGGCGGTGCGGGAGATGGTCTGAGAAACGACGAGGGGCCCGGCGTCGGCCGGGCCCCTTGCACTGCCAATCGGACGCGAGGCCCGTTGGCTACATCATGCCGCCCATGTCGGGCATGCCACCGCCGCCGCCCCCATCCTTGTCGGGGATCTCGGCGACGATCGCCTCGGTGGTGAGGATGTTCTTGGCGATCGAGGCGGCGTTCTGGAGCGCGGAGCGCGTGACCATGGCCGGATCGATGACGCCCTCGCCGACGAGGTCGACGATCTCGCCGGTGGCCGCGTTCAGGCCGAAGCCCTTCTTGGCCTTGCGCACGTCGGACACCACGACCGAGCCCTCGAGGCCCGAGTTCTCGGCGATCTGACGCAGCGGCTCCTCGAGCGAGCGCAGGACGATGCGGGCGCCGGTGCGCTCGTCGTCGTCGGCGTAGCCGTCGAGGTTGATGGCGCTCGCGGCCTGCAGCAGCGCGACGCCGCCGCCGGGCACGATGCCCTCCTCGAGCGCCGCGCGGGTCGCCTGGAGGGCGTCCTCGACGCGGTGCTTCTTCTCCTTCATCTCCGTCTCGGTGGCCGCGCCGACCTTCACGACGGCGACGCCGCCGGAGAGCTTGGCGAGGCGCTCCTGGAGCTTCTCGCGATCGAAGTCCGAGTCGGTGGTCTCGATCTCCGACTTGATCTGGTTGATGCGGCCGCGAATCGCGTCGCTTTCGCCGTTGCCGTCGACGATCGTCGTCGTGTCCTTGGCGACGACCACGCGGCGGGCACGGCCGAGCTGCGAGAGCTGGGTGTTCTCGAGCTTGAGGCCCATCTCCTCGGTGATGACCTCGCCACCGGTGAGGATGGCGATGTCCTCGAGCATGCGCTTGCGGCGGTCACCGAAGCCGGGAGCCTTGACGGACACGCCGGTGAAGGTGCCGCGCAGCTTGTTGACCACCAGGGTCGCGAGGGACTCGCCCTCGACGTCCTCGGCGATGATCAGCAGCGGCTTGCCCGACTGGATGACCTGCTCGAGCACCGGCAGCACGTCGCGGACCGAGCCGATCTTCTGGTTGGCGATGAGGATGTAGGGATCCTCGAGGACGGCCTCCATGCGGTCCTGGTCGGTGACCATGTAGGGCGAGATGTAGCCCTTGTCGAACTGCATGCCCTCGGTGAACTCGAGGTCCATGCCGAACGTCTGGCCCTCCTCGACGTTGACCACGCCGTCCTTGCCGACCTTCTCGATGGCGTCGGCGATGACGTCGCCGATCTCCTCGTCGCCGGCCGAGATCGTCGCGACGCGCGCGATCTGATCCTTGCCGGAGATCTCCTTGGACTGCTTGGAGATGCTGTCGACGACCTGGTCGACGGCCTTCTCGATCCCGCGCTTGAGCGCGAGCGGGTTGGCGCCGGCCGTGACGTTCTTCAGGCCGGTGCGCACGATCGACTGCGCCAGGACGGTCGCGGTCGTGGTGCCGTCGCCGGCGACGTCGTTGGTCGCCGTGGCGACCTCGCGGACGAGTTGCGCGCCCTGGTTCTCGAAGACGTCCTCCACCTCGATCTCACGAGCGATGGTCACGCCGTCGTTCGTGATGGTCGGGGCGCCGAACTTCTTGTCGAGGACCACGTAGCGGCCCTTGGGGCCGAGCGTGACCTTGACCGCGTTGGCGACCGCGTCGACGCCGGCCTCGAGGGCCTTGCGCGCCGCGCTGTCGTACTTCAGTTCCTTGTGAGCCATTGGTTAGCGGTTCTCCTCTTCCTAGGACTCGACCTTGGCGAGCACGTCGCTCTCGCGAAGGACCAGCAGGTCCTCGCCGTCGACCTTGATCTCGGTCCCGCCGTACTTGCTGTAGAGGACCTCGTCGCCCTCAGCGACGTCGAGCGGGATCCGCTTCTCGCCGTCCTCGTCGAATCGGCCGTCGCCGACGGCGATGACCTTGCCCTTCTGCGGCTTCTCCTTGGCCGTGTCGGGGAGGACGATGCCACTCGCGGTGGTCTCCTCCTCCTCGATCGCCCGCACGATCAGCCGATCGCCCAGGGGCTTGAGCTTCATGTGTTTACCTCCATACAGAGAGGGGTGAGTTCGCGTGCCTTGGCACTCAACAGGCGAGAGTGCCAACGCGCTGGCCCTACTGTAGGACATGCGCGACGGAGGTTCAACACTGTTGGCACTCCAGTAACAGGAGTGCCAGGCGGGCGGCCGCCCGGACGCGGCCGCCCGCGTGCTACGAGTCGATCAGAACGCGCCGGTGCCGTTCGGCGAGCCGAGGCCCGTCGGCCCGTCGTAGCCGGCGACGGCGGTGCACAGGTAGGAGCCGCCGCACGAGCCGTTGGACCCGCTCGTCACGTCGAACAGCGACGCCGCGTGGCCGTAGGTGAACGACGCCGGCTGGTTGCCCGCCAGCGCGTAGACGCCGGCGACGATCGGGGCCGAGACGCTCGTGCCGCCGAACACCAGCCAGCCGCTCGATCCCTGGTAGGGCGTGGAGTCGTAGACCGCCACGCCGGTGCTCGGGTTGGCGACCGCCGAGACGTCGGCCACCGTCCGCCGCGCGCAGCCGGTGTCCTGCTGCCACGCCGGCTTTGGCACGTACCGCGAGCAGCCCGAGCCGGCGCCGGACCAGGCGGTCTCGGTGAAGCCGCGCGCGTTCGAGGCGCGCGTCAGGGTGGTGCCGCCCACCGCCGTGACGTACTGCGACGCGGCCGGGAACTCGACGCCGTACCCGGCGTCGCCCGAGGACGCGGTCACCGCGACGCCGGGATGGTTGTAGAAGCTCTCGGCCGAGGTCTCGGTCGAGAACTCGCTGCCGCCGTAGGAGTTGGAGATCTGGGTCGCGCCGAGGCTGGCCGCGGTGTTGACCGCGGTGCCCAAGTCGGCCAGCGACGAGGAACTGGCTTCGACGAGCAGGATCTTGCAGCCGGGGCAGATCGCCGACGCCATATCGACATCGAGCGAGATCTCCTCGGCCCACCCGGCGTCCTTGCGCGGCGGTGTGGTGCCGCCGGTCTGGTTGACCTTGCGGAAGCAGCCGTTCGCTGTCGTGCACGAGCCGAGGCCGAACTGGCTGCGATAGACGCCGAGGTCCGCCTCGGCAGTGGGATCGTCGTACGCGTCGACGATCGCAATCGTCTGGCCGACCGCGCCGCTCGTCGGCAGGGCGTAGGCGCTGTGCAGGTCGGCGGGGAAGTACCCGCTCGGCGTGGACGCGCGCGGCCTGGCCAACGGCTTGGCCGTTCCCGCCCTGGTGACCACCTCGGCCAGGCAGGCCGCGTAGCCGGGGCTGGCCTGACCGCAGACGCGCTCGTGTGATGTGCCGGAAGCAGCCGCGGCCGATGCCGGCACGACGATCATCGCCGCGACCCCCAGCGCGCCGATGAGCATGCGATGACGCATGTACGACCTCCTATCCCTTCCCGCAGGGGCTCGAATTGCGCGCGCAATCTAGCGCTGCGCGGCGCGCCCGGCGGGGGCCGAGATGCGTTCGAACACGGCAGGTTTGGCGGTTGTCATTTGGCGTGTTCGCACGGGGGCAAGTAGTGTGATGCAACCGTGCGCGCCGACACGCTTCCGCCCGGTCCGAGCGCCCCTCGCTGGCTGCAGACGATGCGCTGGTGGATGCGGCCGGTGCCCTTCTTCGAGCACTGCCGCGCGCGCTTCGGGGCGCCCTTCACGATCCGCCTCGTCGGCCTGCCGCCGTTCGTCATGCTCACCGATCCCGCGGCGGTCAAGGAGGTCTTCACGGCGCCGCCCGACGTGCTGCACCCGGGCCAGGGCGCGCGGATCCTCGAGCCGGTCGTCGGCCGCCATTCGGTGATCCTGCTCGACGAGGGCGCCCACCTCGCCCAGCGGCGGCTGATGCTGCCGGCCTTCCACGGCGAGAAGGTCGATCGCCTGTCGGCGCTGATGGCGGAGGTCGCCGCCAGCGAGGTCGACGCCTGGCCGCGCGACGAGCCCGTGGCGCTGCACCCGCGGCTGCAGGCGCTGACGCTCGAGATCATCCTGCGCACCGTGTTCGGCCTCGACGAGGGCGCGCGCCTGGCGCTGCTGCGCGATCGGCTGACGCGGGTCCTCGCGATCGGCGCCAGCCCGGTCAGCCTGCTGCCGCCGATGCAGCGCGACCTCGGGCCGCGCACGCCGTGGGGGCGCTTCCTGCGCCTGCGCGACGAGGTCGACGACGAGCTGTTCGCGCTGATCGAGGAGCGCCGGGCCGACGACACCGAGCGCGACGACGTCCTGGCGCTGCTGCTCGGCGCCCGCCACGAGGACGGCTCGCCGATGACCGCGCAGGAGCTGCGCGACGAGCTCATGACGCTGCTCGTCGCCGGCCACGAGACCACGGCGTCCGAGCTCGCCTTCGCCTTCGAGCGCCTCGTGCGCACGCCGGCCGTGCTGGCGCGCCTGACCGAGGAGGTCGCGGCCGAGGATGGCGACGCCTACCTGACCGCGACGGTGTACGAGGCCCTGCGCCGCCGCCCGGTCCTGCCCAACCCCGCGCCGCGCCTGGTCATGCAGGACATCGAGGTCGGCGGCCGCCGCTACCCGCGCGGCATCTGCCTGGTCCCCAACGCCTACCTGATCCACCACGACCCGGCGATCTACCCCGACCCGTACGCGTTCCGCCCCGAGCGCTTCCTCGACCAGCCGCCCGGCACCTACACCTGGATCCCGTTCGGCGGCGGGCGGCGCCGCTGCCTGGGCGCCGCCTTCGCCACCGTCGAGATGAAGGTCGTCCTGCGCGCGGTGCTCGAGCGTGCGCAGCCGCGCGCCGCGGGCGACGGCCGCCTGGAGCTCAGCCGTCGCCGCAGCATCACCCTGAGCCCCCGCGAGGGGGCCCAGGTCGTGCTCGCCTAATGAGTACACGCGTCGTGTACTAGCTCGTGTGGATCCTGACCTTGCGCCCGGCACCGGGGGCGAAGGTGCCGCCGCTGGCGCCGGCGTACACGCGGTAGCTGCCGCCGCGCCTGATGCGCACCGTCTTGGAGTAGGTCCCGCCGGTGCGCGTGATGGTCCCCGAGATCGTCACCCAGTGCTTCTTGGCGTTGAGCTTCTGGATGGCGACGGGGACGTTCGGCACGTTGGGCTTGATCGTGCCGGAGAAGTGCACGTGCCCGCCGCGATGGACGTGCGTGCGCGTCGTCCTGGTCCCCACGACGACCGAGACGCTCACGGTCAGCACCGGGCTCACCACGGACGTCTTGTCGGTGACGAGCACGCGGTACTGCGTGGTCAGCGGCACTGAGAGCAGCGCGAACGAGAAGCCGCCCTGGGCGTTGGTGAGCTGCACGTTGCCGACGTTGGCGAACGGGCCCGTGAACGGGAACGGCTTCTGCTGCAGGCGGATCGGCCGGCCGGCGTTGCCGGTCCCCGACAGCGTCCCGGCGAGCGTCGACGGCGCGCCGAACGGAACCGGGTTGGGCGTGGCGGCCAGGACGAGCCCGAGCGGCTGCTTGGGCGTGGTGAACGTGCGATCGCCGCCCAGCGTGGTCCCGACGCTGTTGTGGGCCACGAGCCGGTAGTGGTACTTCGTGTTCGGGCCGAGGCCGGAGATCGCGGCGGTCGCCCCGACGGCCGTGGTGCCGGCGCCGGCCGCGGCGTCGGGCGTGCGCGAGCCGTAGGCCGTCGTCGTGCCGTACTGGAAGAAGTAGGTCGTCGCCGCCCCGTGCGGGTTGACCTTCCCGGTGAGCGTCGCCGTGGTGATCGTCAGCTTCGACGCGCCAAGGGTGGACACGCCCGGCTTCGTGGCCGCGGCGGCGATCGCGGGGACGGCGAGGGCGAGCCCGAGCGCCGCGACGGCGGCGGGCATGCCTCGGCGGGTGCGTGACATCCGATGCTCCTCCACTGGTTGATCCCCCGCGCGTGTCAACCCGCGGTCGAGAGGCGGGTTGCGGTACCGCGGCGCGCGGTGTTCGCCGTCAGTTCTGCGCGCCGCCGATGCCCAGGCGGGCGTCGGTCACGTGCGGAGGGCGCTCGACGATCTGCGAGAAGCGCACCACGGTCACGATGTCGTCCATCGAGACCGGCTTGCCGTAGATCTGCTCGAGGAAGTGGATCATCTCGTCGTGGCGGCGGAACTCGGGGTTGTCGTGCTCGATGTCCCGCGGCGTGAGGTCCTTGACGCGCTTGACCTCGACCTGGTCGATGACCGCGTCGAAGACCTTCTCCCGGGGCGAGTGCTGGTAGCCGATGGTCACCATCACCGCCTGGTTCTTGCGGTACTTGTGCGACTTGTCGCCCAGGCGGATCGTCGCCGTCTTGCGGCCGCGCTTGAGCTGGTCGGCGAAGAGCGTCGAGTAGAAGTTGAGAACCTGCATCTCGCGGCTCTGCACCCTACTAAGCGGTGCGCGTGCGCGACAGGGCGCGGGCGACCATCTCGCGCTCGCCCTCGTAGGTCAGATCGCGCGCGGCGTCCTCGAGATCCAGCCAGCGCGCGTGCTCGACCTCGACGTCGTGGTCGTCGACCTCGCCGCTGACGTACTCCAGCAGGAAGAACGCGACGACCTTCGCGATGCGCTTGCCGCCGCGCATGTACCAGTAGCGCACGTCGCCGAGCTTCTCGACCACCCGGGAGTCGACGCCGGCCTCCTCGCGGACCTCGCGCAGCGCGGCCTCGGCTGGCGACTCGCCCACCTCGGGATGGCCCTTGGGGAGGGCCAGCACGCGCTTGCCGTCGGCGGCGCGGCGCGTGGGCACGATGACCACGCACTCCCCGTCGCGGACGACCACGCCCCCCGCGCTGAACTCATCGGACCTGGCTTCGGCCATCTCTGGGTAGGGATCTTCGCTGATGCTCTTGCAAGCGGCCCTGAACGGCCCGTCGACGAAGGCCGACCACCCGGCCGTTCCGCTGTCGGTCGACGAGCTGGCGCGCGATGCGGCGGCGTGCGTGGCTGCCGGCGCGGGCGCGCTTCACCTGCACCCGCGCGATCGCGAGGGGCGCGAGCGCCTCGACGCCGCGGTCGTCGACGCGGTCGTGGCGGGCGTGCGCGCGGCCGGGGTGCCCGTCGGCGTCTCGACCGGCGCGTGGATCGAGCCAGATCTCGAGCGGCGCGTGGCCCTCGTCGGCGCGTGGACGGAGCCGGACTACGCCTCGGTGAACCTGTCTGAGCCGGGCGCCGACCGCGTCATGCGCGCGCTGATCGACGCGGGCGTGGGCATCGAGGCGGGCGTGTGGAGCGTCGAGGACGCCGAGTGCCTGGCGGCGACCGGGCTGGCCGGCCGCATCGTGCGGGTGCTGATCGAGCCGGTCGAGGTCGGTGCCTCCGACGCGGTCGCGGTGGTCAGCGCGATCCACGGCGCGCTCGACCGCCTCGGCGTCGTCGCACCGCGACTGCAGCACGGCGACGGCGAGGCGACGTGGGTGCTGCTGCGCGACGCGATCCGGCGCGGTCTCGACACGCGGATCGGCCTCGAGGACACGCAGCACGAGCCCGACGGCACGCGCACCGCCGGGAACGCGGCGCTCGTGCGCGCCGCCGCGCGGCTGCTCGAGTAACCGCGTCGGTCGGGTTTCGTCCGATCCGGATGATGCCGAGCGGCGTGCCAGCCAGTGGACTGGCGCCATGAACCGCGAGCGCTGGATGGCGCTCTTCTTCGCCGCGGGGTCGCTGTGCTTCCTGGTCGGTCCGTTCCCGGGCTACGTGCAGCTCGTCGGCGCCACCGCGGATGCTGTGACCTTCTTCGTCGGTTCAGTCCTGTTCACCGCCGGCGGTGCGCTGCAGACCTCGCTGAGCCTTCGTGAGCGTCGAGCGCCCGGCGCTGGGCGGGCTGCATGGCGGGCCGCCGCGATCCAGTCCGCCGGCACCCTGTTCTTCAACGTCACGACGTATCAGGCGCTGCACACGAGCCTGTCGAATCCCGACTACAACAGGCTCGTCTGGCGGCCCGATGCCTTCGGCTCGATCTGCTTCCTCGTCTCGGGCTTCATCGCCTACCGGGCCGCGCCGCGTCACGGCTGGCTGCCCGCGCGCGGCGGTCCCGGATGGTGGGAGCCCGCGATCAACCTGCTGGGCTGCATCTTCTTCGGGATCTCGGCGATCGCGGGCTACGTCGTCCCCTCGACGGGCTCGATGCTCGACCTGGCCGCCGCGAACTGGAACACGTCGCTGGGCGCGGCGTGCTTCCTGGCCTGCGCGCTGGCCGGTCTGCGGGCCGGGCAGACGAGCGGATCACCCGCGGGCGCGGCGGCTCAGTAGACGTAGTTGCCCAGCGCGGCCGGGTCGTGGACGGTGATGCGCCCGCGGCCCTGCGTGATCACGCCGGCACGCTCGAGGACGGCGAGGAAGCGGCTCGCCGACTCGCGCGAGGAGCCCGCGAGCTGGGCGATGTCGGCCTGCGTGATCGTCACCAGCACGTCGCGCGGCGCGGCGCCCTCGCTCTGGGCCTGCTTGACGAGCCCGTCGAGCACGACGGCGACGCGGCTCTGCACGGTCTGGAAGGACTGGCGGGCCAGGCGCTCGTTGGCCTCGCGCAGGCGGCGGCCGAGCGAGATGACGAGCTTGACCGCGATGTCGGGGTGCTGGCGCAGAAGCCGGCGCATGTCGGCGCCGAGGACGGCGATCGCGTGGAGCTCGTCGAGCGTCTCGACCGTCGCGGAGCGGCGCTCGTCGTCGAACATCGCCAGCTCGCCGAAGATGTCGCCGGGGCCGAAGTGCGCCAACGCGATCATGCGCCCGTCGGCGTGCTCGCGGATGGCCCGGGCGTGGCCGGCGCGCACGACGTAGCACGTGTCGCTCTCGTCGCCCTCGCGGAAGATCACGTGCTGGCCGGGGAACGTCCGGGGCACCGCGACCTCCGCGACGCGCTGCAGATCGTCGGGCGCCAGCGTCTCGAAGACGGGCACCTGACCCAGCAGACCGAGGCTCTCCTCGACGGTGGCCACGGTGAGAGGTTAAACGGGCTCGGCCGTTCGGGTCTGGCCGGAGCGCAGGGCGGCGTCGAAGATGCGGTGCGCATCGAGCGCCTCCTCGGGCGTCGCGCAGCCGAATCTGTCGCCCAGGGCCCCGGCGCGCTCGGCCAGGAAGGCCGCCCACATCTGCAGGATCGCGTCGGCGAACCCGAACTCGAAGATCGGGCCGGTGATGGTGGGGAAGGCCGACTGGCTGCCGACTTCGAAGCGCTCCCAGATCTGGCGGCCGTCGCGCGTCGCGAAGCGGTGGACGGTCTTCGGCTGGGCGGTGGAGAAGCTGATGCCGCCGTCCATCCCCGTGGCGGTGATGCGCCAGGTGTTCATGTGGCCGGGCGCGATGCGGAAGGTCTTGAGGGTGAGCGGGAAGCCGGCGTCGCAGAGCAGGGTGGCGTTGTCGATCGTGTCGCAGGGCGTCGGCTCGCCGGTGCGCGGGTCGGGCCGCTCGGTGACGAGGTCGCTGAGCTGCGCGAACACGGTCGCCGGCCGCCAGCCGAGGCGCAGCGGCAGGTGGGCGACGTGCATGCCGAGGTCGCCCATGACGCCGATCGCGCCGCAGTACCTCGCCTGGCGCTTCCAGCCGATCGGCTTGCTGGGATCGAGGTCGCTGGAGTGCAGGAAGTCGTGGCGGACCTCGATGACCTGGCCGAGCGCGCCGGCGCGGATGGTCTCGTAGACGAGCTGGGCGCCGGGGAAGAACGGCATCTCGCTGGAGCAGCGGGCGAAGACGCCGGCCTGGTCGATCGCCTCGACGATCGTGCTCGCCGCCTGCAGATCGATGCCGAAGGGCTTCTCGCCGAGGAAGTCCTTCTGCGCGGCAATCGCGTCGAGGTACAGCTGCTCGTGGAGGTGGTGGGGAACCGCCAGGTAGAGGACGTCGACGGTGTCGTCGTCGAGCAGGTGGCGGTAGTCGGTCGTCTTGTGGGTGACGCTCGCGATCCGGTCGAACCATCTGAGCGCCTCGGGGCTCGTGTCGCAGACGGCGACGAGCTCGGGGTGTGCGGGATGGCCCTCCAGAGCGCTCCACCGGCCGATGGCGGCGGCCAGCTCGCGGCCCATGAGGCCGGCGCCGACGATGCCGACGCGGACGGGCTGGGGGGTCATTGCGCCTCCTCATCCGCGGCCACCCACACTTGCGCCGGCTCCCCGTGCACGACCGCGCGCAGGGCGGCCACCATTCCGCCCGGGTCGGGATGCTGGATCACGTTGCGCCCGTAGACGATCCCGCGCGCGCCCTGCTCGAGCACGGCGCGCGTGCGCGCCAGGATCTCCTCGTCGGAGACGCGGCCGCCGCCGCGCACGAGCACCGGGACGCGTGCCGCGGTGACGACGCGGTGGTAGGCGGAGAGGTCGTCGGTCGGGTCGGCCTTGATGACGTCGGCGCCGAGCTCGGCCGCCTGGCGCACGAGCGCGACGATGCGGTCGGCGTTGCCGTCGACGCCGTAGCCGCCCTGGCCTGGCGTCATCACGAGCGGCTCGACCATCAGCGCCATGCCGGTGCCGTCGGCGGCCGTGCGCAGCGCCGTGATGTTGTCGATGCACTCGCGGCGCAGGTCGTCGGCGCCGGGGATGTCGAAGAGGTTGACGCACACGCACGCGGCGTCGAGGCGGACGGCGTGGCCGATCGCGTCGTCGATGAGGCGGCTGAACGCAACGCGCGGCGGCTCGCTGCCGTAGACGTTCGCGACGTCGACGCGCAGGACGAGCGCGGGCTTCTCGCGACCCGGGACCTCCTGCAGCAACGGCGCCTGGCCGAGCGAGAGCTGGATCGCGTCGGGCCCGGCGTCGACGAGCGCCCTGACCGTGCTCGCCATGTCCTCGATGCCGGCCAGGAAGCGGGGCTCGCCGAAGAAGCCGTGGTCGACGGCGACGTCGATGCAGCGGCCGGACGTGGCGTGGAACAGGCGGTTCAGGCGGTAGGCGGCGGACACTCGGCGACCCTATCTCAGCCTGACAACGTTGTCAGATCGTGTGTGCGCGAGGGTGGGCGCTTTGGCAGGATGCCCCGCCGTGGTCGTCGCCGGCCCCAACCTGACCATCGATCGCACGCTGACGATCGACGAGCTGCGCCCGGGTGAGGTGCTGCGCTTCGCGCAGGCGGTCGTCACGCCGGGTGGCAAGGGCGTCAACGTCGCGCGGCTCGCGCGCTCGCTCGGCGCCGGCGCGGTCCTGGTGGGCTTCGTGCCGGGGCGCACCGGCGCCGCGGCCGCGGGCCTGCTCGCCGACGAGGGTGTGGACCTGCGCGGCGTGCCCGTGGCCGGCGAGGTCCGCTCGACGGCGGTGGTGCTCGAGCGCGACGGGAGGGTGACGGTGTTCAACGAGCCGGGCCCCGAGCTCGCGGCCGGTGACTGGGAGCGCTTCGAGGAGGCCGTGGCGCAGGAGCTGTCCGGCGCGCGCGTGCTGGCCTGCAGCGGCTCGCTGCCGCCGGCGTCGCCCGCTGACGCGTACGGGCGGCTCGTCGCGCTTGCGCGCGCGAGGGGCGTGGTGTCGATCGTCGATGTCGCGGGCCCGCAGCTCGCGGCTGCGCTGGACGCGGGCGCCGACGTCGTCACGCCCAACCTCGCCGAGGCCGAGGGCCTCCTGCACGGCCGCGCCGACGAGACGGTCGAGGCAGGCGACGTCGAGGTCGTCCGCTCCCGCGCGGCGGCCGCAGCGTCGGCGCTGGTCGCTCGCGGCGCGCGGCGTGCGGTCGTGACGGCGGCGGCCGCGGGGGCGGCGGTGGCGTGGGCGGACGGCTCGTCGTGGCTGGCGGCCCCGCATGTGGAGTCCGTGCGCAACCCGATCGGGGCGGGCGACGCGCTGGTGGGCGGTCTGGCGCTGGCGTTGGAGCGCGGCGAGCGGTTCGAGGACGCCGTGGCGTTCGGGGTCGCCGCGGGCGCGGCGAGCGTGGAGACGGATACCGCGGGGGTGGTGGTGGCGGGCGCGGGTCGAGGCGTTGGCGGCGGGGGGTTGACGTCTGGCAGGGCGCCGCGCTCTGCGCGTGGTGCGCTCTCTCCGCCGGCCGCTCCGGCTCGCGCGGCCAGGGCGCTGAGGGGGAGAAGCCGTCTGGTTGCGCCGCTGTGACGTCGTGCCTCGTCGTCGGCGCCTGGCCGCGCGAGACGCTTGCGCTGGGCGTGCGCGTGGCCAGAGAGGCCTCACCCTCAATGCCCTCGCAGCGCCACACCGGCCGCGCGGCCGGAGAGCCTCCGCCCGCTTGACATCGTTGTCAATCCTCGGCTAGGGTCGCGCTCCCACCGCCTGACAACGTTGTCAACGGGCGCGGTGGGTCTGGGTTGGAGGAGACGACGACGTGGCCAGGCCGACGATGCGTGACGTCGCGAGCACCGCGGGCGTGAGCCTGAAGACGGTGTCGCGCGTCGTCAATCGGGAGGCGGGGGTGCGCGCCGACACGGCCGCGCGGGTCGAGGCTGCGATCGCGCGGCTGGGGTTCGCGCGCAACGACGTCGCGCGGTCGTTGCGGCATGGCCGGGCGAACGCGCTGGGCCTCGTGATCGAGGACGTGGCCAATCCGTTCTACTCGGCGATCGCGCGGACGGTCGAGGACGCGGCGCATGCGCGCAGTCACATCCTCATCACGGGCTCGTGCGAGGAGGACGCCGAACGCGAGCGCGAGCTCGTGCTGCGCCTGCTGCGGCGATCGGTCGACGCGTTGCTCATCGTCCCGGCGGGCGGCGACCACCGCTACCTGCTGCCCGAGATCGGAGCGGGCACGCCGATCGTCTTCCTCGACCGCCCTCCGCGCGGGGTCGAGGCCGACACGGTGCTGCTCGACAACGTCGGCGGCGCGCGCGCCGGCGTCGAGCACCTGCTGCGCCACGGCCACCGGCGGATCGCGTTCGTCGGCGATCCGCCCTCGCTCTATACGGCGAGCGAGCGCCTTGCCGGCTATCGCGCGGCGTTCGGCGGGGCGGGCGTCGTCCCCGACGACGCCCTCATCCGCGCGGGCTCGCACGATGCCGCCTCGGCGGAGCTGGCCGTCCGCGACCTCCTCGCGCTGCCGTCGGGGGCCCGTCCGACCGCGCTCTTCACCGCCAACAACCGCAACACGATCGGCGCCCTCCGCGCGCTGCGCGACGCGCCGGCGCCGCTCGCTCTTGTCGGCTTCGACGACTTCGAGCTCGCCGACATGCTGCCCGTCCCGATCACCGTCGTCAGGCACGACCCGGCCGCGATGGGGCGCATCGGCGCCGAGCTCGCGTACGCGCGCCTCGACGGCGAGGACGGCCTGCCGCAGAAGCGCACGATCGCGTGCGAGGTCCTCGCGCGCGGGTCCGGGGAGCTGCCCGCGCCATGACGCCCGTCGGCCCGGTCAAGCTCCCGCCCAACCCGATCCGCCACTTCTACCGCGGCGGCCCCGCGATCGCGCGGCTGCGCGGCTTCGACCTCGACTCCGACCACTCGCCCGAGGAGTGGATCGGCTCGGCCACGACGCTCTTCGGCCAGACCGAGAAGGGCCTCAGCCGGCTGCCCGACGGCACGCTCGTGCGCGACGCGCTCGCGCAGGACCCCGAGGCGTGGCTGGGCGCCGACCACGTCGGGCGCTTCGGTGCGAGCCCGGCGCTCCTGGTCAAGCTCCTCGATGCCGGCGAGCGCCTGCCCGTCCACCACCATCCCGACGCCGCGTTCGCGCGCGAGCACCTCGGGCTCGCCTTCGGCAAGACCGAGGCGTGGATCGTCCTCGGCGCCGACGCCGGCGCCCAGGTCCACGTCGGCTGGAAGAGCGACGTCCCCGAGGACACCCTGCGCGCCTGGGTGCGCGACCAGGACCACGACGCCCTGCTCGGCGCGCTCAACCCGCTCGACGTGCGCGCCGGCGACGCGATCTTCGTCCCCGCCGGCGTGCCGCACGCGATCGGTGCGGGGGTGCTCATCGCCGAGCTGCAGGAGCCCACCGACCTCTCGGTGCTGCTCGAGTGGGACGGGTTCGGCATCGACGACGAGGCGCAGGCGACCCTCGGCCTCGGGTGGGACGTGGCGCTGCCCAGCGTCGAGCGCGCCGCGCGCGACGCGAGCGCGCTGCGCGGGCCGCGCGCGGGCGCTTCGGTATGCGAGCTGCTGCCGCCCGCGTCCGCGCGGTTCTTCACGGCGCAGCGCATCGCGCCCGCTGGTGCCTGCGCTCATGTCGACGCGGGCTTCGCCGTCATCCTCGTCCTCGACGGCGCCGGCACGATGGGCGGCCTCGACGTCGCTCGCGGCGACGCCGTCCTCGTCCCGCACGCCGCCGGCCGCCTGCTCGCCGACGGCGACTTCGTCGCGATCGCATGCCGACCCCCGAAGCCATGACCGTCCTGCTCCTCGGCATCGACGTCGGCACCTCGGCCTGCAAGGCGTCCGTCCTCGACGGCGACGGCAGGGAGCTCGCGCACGGCCAGGTCGCCACGCCGTGGGAGCGCGTCGCCACCGGCGCCGAGGCCGACCCCGCGAAGCTCTTCGAGGCGGCGGCGACCGCGGCGCGCGAGGCCCTCGCCCAGGCGCCCGACGGCGACGTCGCCGGCATCGGCGTCACGAGCATCGCCGAGACCGGCGTGCTCCTCGATGCGAGCGGCCGCGCCCTGCACCCGGCCATCGCCTGGCACGACTCGCGAGGAGCCGCCGAGGCCGAGCAGCTCGCCCACGCGCTGCCGGACTTCACCGAGCGCACCGGCCTGCCGCCGACTCCGCTGTGCACGCTCGCCAAGCTCAAGCACCTCGGCGCCACGAACGCCCATCGCTGGCTCAACGTCGCCGAGTACGTCGTCCACCGGCTCGGCGGGCGGCAGGTCAGCGAGCTGTCGCTGTCATCGCGCACCGGCCTGCTCGACCTCGACCGCGTCGCCGCCTATGAAGCGGCCCTCGACTGGGCCGACCTGCCGCCCGACCTCCTCGCCGAGCTGGCCATCGCCGGCACCGACGCCGGACGCAGCAACGGCCGCGACCTCCCGGGCACCGACGACGCGGTGCTGACCGTCGCCGGCCACGACCACGTCGTCGCCGGCGCCGGCGTCGGCGTGATCGCGCCCGGCGACCTGCTCGACTCGTGCGGCACGGCCGAGGCGCTCGTGCGCGTCGTCGCGCCGCTCGACGCGGATGCACGCCGACGCAGCGTCGAGAACGGCGTGACGGTCGGCTGCGCCGTGGCCGAGGGTCGCCACGTGCTGCTGGCGGGCCTGTGGTCGGGCCTCGCCCTCAGAGAGGTCCTCGACAAGCTTGCGGTCGGCGACGCCGACCGTGCGCAGCTCGACGCGGGCGCGCTCGCCACCGCTCCCGGTGACGCGCCCGCGATCGAGCTGGAGCTGCACTCGCTCGAGCGCCCGCCGATCAGGCTGCCCGACGCGCCGCCCGCGGAGATCTGGCGCGCGGCGATCGACGCCGCAGCGGATGCGCTCGACGCGCTGATCGCGCGCATCGACGCGGTCGCCGGCCCGCACACGCGGCTCGTCGTCACCGGTGGCTGGGCGCGCGATCCCGCCGTGCTCGACGCCAAGCGGCGCCTCGGCGACTTCGAGGCGCCGCCCGTCGTCGAGGCCGGCTGCCGCGGCGCCGCGCTACTGGCCGGCGTGGCCGCGGGCCTGTACGCGAGCGCCGACGACCTTCCCGAAGTGCCCCACGTCGCAAAGGAGCCCGCCTGATGCCCGAGCCGCTGCTCGAAGCCAGGGGGATCGTCAAGAGCTTCGGCCGCGTGCGCGCGTTGCGCGGCGCGAACTTCGCGGTCTTCCCCAAGGAGGTCGTCGCCCTCGTCGGTGACAACGGCGCCGGAAAGTCGACGCTCGTCAAGACGCTGGCCGGCGTCCACGAGCCCGATGCCGGCGAGATCATCTTCGAGGGCCAGCCCGTGACGATCCACTCGCCCCTCGACGCCCGCGAGCTGGGCATCGAGACCGTCTACCAGGACCTCTCGCTCGCGGCCGAGCTCGACGCGGGCGCCAACATGTTCCTCGGGCGCGAGATCATGCGCCCCGGGCTGGTCGGCAAGCTCGGCGTCATCGACAAGCGGGCGATGCGGACGCAGAGCCGCGACGCCTTCACCAACCTCGGCGTCGTGCTGCAGGACGCGTCGGCTCGGGTGGCGACGATGTCCGGCGGCCAGCGCCAGGGCATCGCCGTCTCGCGCGCGGTGACCTGGGCGTCGAAGGTCGTCTTCATGGACGAGCCGACCGCGGCGCTCGGCGTCGTCCAGACGCGCAACGTGCTCGATCTCATACGGCGCGTTCGCGACCAGGGCCTCGCGGTGGTGCTCATCAGCCACAACATGCCGGAGGTCTTCGAGGTCGCCGACCGCATCGAGGTCCTGCGGCTTGGCACGCGGGTCGCCCGCTTCAGGCGCGGTGACGTGTCGATGGAGGACGTCGTCGGCGCGATGACCGGCGCGATCAAGCACGACGGGGACGAGTCATGAGCGACGTCACCACGCTTCCCGCCGACGAGCCCGAGATCGAGGCGGAGGAAGTCCAACGCGAGGCGCCGTTCTGGCAGCGCCTGGTCTCCGGGTCGGCCACGTGGGTCGGCCTGATCCTCGTCGGGCTGATCGTCGTCTTCAGCCTGCTGGAGCCCGACGCGTTCCTCGACAGCGCCAACTTCCGCAACATCGCGACCGACGCCGCGGTCCTCCTCGTCCTGGCCACCGGGATGACCTACGTGATCATCACGTCGGGCATCGACCTGTCGATCGGCGGCGTGCTCGTCTTCAGCGGCGTCGTGTCGGCGAAGGCGATGAACGGTGCCGGCGGCGACAACTGGGGCGTGATCATCCTGGGCCTCGTCGTCGCGCTGGCCGCCGGTGTGGCGTGGGGAACGCTGAATGGCTTCCTCGTCGCCAAGGGCAAGATCCCCGCCCTCATCGTCACGCTCGGGACGCTGGGCATGTCGCTGGGGGCCGCGCTGGTGATCACCGGTGGGGTCGACGAGCGCGAGGTGCCGTTCAAGCTGATCACGACGATCGGGATCGGCCGTGCCTTCGACCAGATCCCGTGGCTGGTCATCATCGCCTTCGCGGTCGCGCTCGTGTTCGGGGTCATCCTCGCCACCACCCGCTTCGGCCGATACACCTACGCGGTCGGCTCCAACGAGGAGGCCGCGCGGCGCGCGGGCATCGCGGTCGACCGACACCTGATGAAGGTCTACGCGCTCGCCGGCACGCTCTCGGGGCTGGCCGGCTTCCTGTCGCTGGCGCGCTTCTCGACGACGACGATCGGCGGCCACGACACCGACAACCTGCAGGCGATCGCGGCCGTTGTCATCGGCGGCACGAGCCTGTTCGGCGGGATCGGGACGATGCTCGGCTCCGTCTTCGGCGTCTTCATCCCGGCCGTCCTGAACAACGGCTTCGTGATCGTCGGCGTGCAGGCGTTCTGGCAGCAGATCGCCGTCGGCGCCGTGCTCATCGGCGCCGTGTACCTCGACCAATTGCGCCGCAGGTCGCAGGACCAGCGGTGACAGTCCCAACCAGTAGGAGGAGGTCCCACCCCACCATGGCACGCAAGAGCTGGATCGTCGCCGCCTGTCTGGCGATCCTCGCTGTCGGCGTCGCGGCCTGCGGCAGCGACGACAACGGCGGCGGGTCGACGAGCTCGAGCAGCTCGTCCGGCGGCAAGAAGAACTACAAGATGACGCTCATCGCGGGCGTCAAGGGCGACGAGTTCTACATCACGATGAACTGCGGCGCGCAGGCCAAGGCCAAGGAGCTCGGGGTGACCCTCGACTTCCAGGGCCCGGACAAGTTCGACGCCGGGCTGCAGACACCCGTCGTCAACGCGGTCGCGGCCAAGAAGCCCGACGCGGTGCTCGTCGCACCGACCGACACGAAGGCGATGTACGCGCCGATCAAGCAGCTCGCCGACGGCGGCGCGAAGGTCGCCCTCGTCGACACCACGCTCGAGCAGCCCGACTTCGCGATCTCGCAGATCGCGTCGGACAACGAGGGCGGCGGCAAGGCGGCCGCCGCAGCGTTGGCGAAGCTCATCGGCGGCAAGGGCAAGGTCTTCGTCGTCAACGTCAAGCCCGGCATCTCGACCACCGACGCCCGCGGCAAGGGCTTCGCGGACGGCGCCAAGGCACTTGGGCTGACCTACGTCGGACAGGAGTACGACGACGACGACCCGGCGAAGGCCGCCGCGGTGACCAAGGCCGCGCTGGCCAAGAACCCCGACCTCAAGGGGATCTTCGCGACGAACCTGTTCTCCGCGGAGGGGGCCGCTACGGGCGTCCGCGAGGCGGGCAAGCTCGGCCAGGTGAAGATCGTCGGCTTCGACGCCGGCCCCAAGCAGGTCGAGGACCTCAAGAACGGGGTTGTCCAGGGGCTCATCGCCCAGAAGCCGGCCGAGATCGGCGCCGACGGCGTGCAGCAGGCCTACAACGCCCTCACCGGCAAGGCGACGGAGAAGAAGATCGGCACCGGTTCGGTGGCGCTCACCAAGGCCAACCTCGACCAGAACCAGGACGCGCTCTACAAGGCGAGCTGCTGATAGGCCGGGCGGGCGGGTCCGATTTGCGCGGCGCGGCCGAGGATGGCCGCGCCGCGCGCGCCTGCGTCACGCGTCGTGGGCCTCGGCCGAGCCCTCGTCGGCGGGGTCGTCCGCCTCGGGCGCGGCGAGGGCCTGCGGCGCAACCGCCGCGGGGGCGGGAGCGCGTGCCGGATCGCGCCAGACGAACGCCACGTCGCGGGCGCACGGCGCCTTCCCGGCGCTGCACTGCACGACCGTGAGGTCGTATGGCTGCTGCGTCGTCGCGCAGGTCAGCCCCCTCAGCCGCACGGGCGGGGAGCCGGCGTCGGCGGCCTGAGCCCAGCGCCGCGCCAGCCGGCGCGCCACGTGGCAGGGCACCCTCATCGCGAGCACGCTCGAGGCGCCGCCGGACGCGAGCGAGTCGTCGCCGCACGCGCGGTGGCCGGTGCCGTCGAACGGCAGCCCCTGCCAGTCCGGCGACTCGTCGCGCGCCGGGTTGCTCGTCAGCCGCCGCTGATCGCTGCCGTCGGCGTTCATGACGTAGATCTCCTGCTGACCGTCGCGGGCGCTCGAGAAGGCGATCTTGGTGCCGTCCGGCGACCACACCGGGCAGGGGGTTGCGCGTGTGGAGCTATTGCACGGCCTTGGGAGGTCTGTTGACAGCGTTCGGGCCGCTGTCGAACGATTGCTACGGCGCGTCGCGCCAGTCGTTGACGATCCACCACCGGGCGTCGGCGAGGGACATGTCGCCCGCACAGACCTCGCGCTTGAGGCGGTTCTCGACGGTGTCCTTGTCCGAGGCGGTGTAGCCGCCCGCCTCGTAGCGCGGCTCCGGCCACAGGTTCTCCGGGTCGCGCGGGGCGCCGCCGAGCTCGAGCGGGATGAGGTGGTCCTCCTCGTAGTCGCTCAGGCTCGTGTCGTCATAGCCGTATTCGGCGATCTGCTGGGCCTTGAGCTTGTTCGTGTAGCTCGTCGGCGGCCGGACCGTCGCGGTCCAGCCCGAGACGCAGATCGTGTCGTCGATGCTCGACTGCGTGACGTCCGGGTTGATCGCGCCCGGCTGACACGATGGGTCGGGGTCGGGAAGGTAGGCCTGCGAGCAGGTCTGCGCGTGTGCGGCATGGGGTGCGGCGAGGAGCGCAGCGCAGAAGACGACGACGAGCAGCGCTGCGCGATGGCGGACGACGGCGACGGCGGGCATGGAGCGGTTCCTTTCGGTCGTTGGCCGCTCGCGCCCATACCCACGGCCGGCGCCGGGCGTGCCTGCGGTGTTGGACACCCGACGCCGGCTGTGAAGATCCGGCTACGTCGACAGGGCCGCCTCGCGCCGGCGCCGGCGGTAGGCACCCGCCGCCAGCCCGCTCGCCGCGCCGAGGAGCGCCAGCGGGACGAGCACCGCGAGGCCGATGAGCGCCACGCCGGCGCTGACCTCGAGGACGCGCACCGCGTCGTGCGCGGCGTCGCCGGGCGACCACGATCCGCCGCCGCCGGGGGCGGGCTCGCTCTTGCGCGGGCGGCCGGTGACGTCGACCTCGACGGTGGCGTAGTTGGCGCGGCTGCGCACCGCGTTGAAGTCACGCTGGTAGCGCGCGATCTCGCGGCGGTTGTCGGCGATGCGCGCGCGCAGGCTGCTGATGTCCTGCGCCGTCGTGGCCTTGGCGATCGCGCGCAGCAGCCCGCGGCGCTCGGCGCGCGCCTCGGCGAGCCGTGTCGAGGCGCCGTCGTAGGCCCCGGTGATGTCCTGCTCGCTCTGCTGCAGCGAGCGGACGTGGCCGAGCTTGCTGAGGCGGGCGAGGGCGTCGTCGAGGCGCGCGGTCGGCACGCGCACGACGAAGCTCGCGTTCCCGCGCCCGTCGCCCGTGGCCACCTGCGAGGACTGCACGAAGCCGCCGCTGGCCTGCGTGGCGCGCACGACGCCGTCGGCCGCGCTCTGGACGTCGGTGGTGGTGAGCTCCAGGCGGGTGGTGCGCTCGACCCTGCGAGTGCGGGCCGACTGCAGCGCGTCAGAGGGTGCGGGGGCCGAGGACGACGATGCGCCGGCGCCGGCGCCCGCGGCGTCCTTCTGCGACTGGACGGTGGTGCTCTCGTTCGCGACGCCGCCCGACGCGCCACTGCTGGCGCTGTCGTTGCTTCCGCCCCCGCCGCTGACGACGAGCGCGACCAGCGCGGCCAGCACGCAGCCGGTGACGCCGAGCGCGGGCGCCCAGCTGCGCCATGCGCGGCGCTGCCGCGCGCGCGGCGCCGTGGCGAAGCCGCGCTCGACGCGCGCGTCGAGCCGCGCGCGGAAGGCGGGCTCCATGGCGGGCGCCTGATCGCGCACGTCGTGCACGAGCGCGGCCAGCTCCGGCTCGGCGGCGGGGTCGCCGGCGAGCGCGGCCTCGAGCGCCTCGAGCTCGGCGGCCACCGCGGGGTCGATGGTGATCTCACGACGGCGCATGACAGGCCTCCCGCAGTCGGGTGAGCGCGCGATGGACGCGCGTCCCGGCGTTGGACGCCGAGATCCCCAGCACCTTGGCGATCTCGGCGTTGTCCAAGCCGGCGTGGAACTTCAGGGCGATGAGCTCGCGGTCGCGCGGCTCGAGCGTGGCCAGCGCGGCGCGCACGGTGGCGCGGCGCTCGGCGGCCTCGGCCTCGCCCTCGGGCGCGGCCTCCTCGTCGGGTGGCTCGCCGGACAGGGCGGCGATCCGCTTGCGCCGGCGCAGCTCGTCGAGCGCCGCGTTGCGCGCGATCCCGAACAGCCACGCGCGCTGCGACCCGCGGCGCGGGTTGAACGAGCGCTGCTTGCGGAAGGCGCGCTCGAAGGCGGTCGCGGTGACCTCCTCGGCCGCCGAGCGATCGCGCAGCAGCGAGGACGCGTAGGCGAAGACCGCGTCCGCGCTGGCGCGGTAGAGCGCCTCGAACGAGGCGGCGGCGGTCGCAGGCGACTGGTCGATGGCCATCGTCAGCGTGTGCTCCACACCGCTGCTACGGCGCTCGCGCACATTCGTCACGCACGCACCGAAACCCGCGGCAGCCCGAAGGTATCGTCACTGTGTGAGCCGCTTGCGCGCAACGCTTGGCACGATGGCGCTGCTGCTCGCGGCGATCCCGGCGACCGCGGCCGCCCGCACGGCCGAGTCGATCACCCACAGCAAGCGGCTGTGGGCGACCATCAACGTCTGCGACACGGTCGGCCATCCCGACTCGATCGGCATCCGCGGCTCGATGCCCGGCAGCGGCGACAAGGCCGAGGTCATGTTCATGCGCTTCCAGGTCCAGTACTTCACGCCGGCCGACCATCTGTGGCACAACCTCGGGCCGGAGGCCGACTCGGGCTTCGTCGCGGTCGGGTCGGCGCGCTATCGCACGCGCCAGTCCGGGGTGACGTTCACGATCACGCCGCCGCAGGCCGGCAAGGCGCCGTACCTGCTGCGCGGCGCGGTGACGTTCGAGTGGCGCGAGGACGGCGAGGTCGTGCGCCGCGCGCGCAAGCACACGACGGCCAGCCATCCAAACACCGCCGGCGCCGACCCGGCCGGGTTCAGCGCGGCGACGTGTTCGATCAGCTGAAGGCAGGGGTATGGGCGGCCGATGAAGGGATCATGAGCCGCCGCCTCGTCATCGCCCTTGCCGTCGCCGCCCTCGCGACGATCGCGCCGGGCGCCGCCGTCGCGGCGACCACCACGAAGCACCCCAACCTCTGGGCGACCGTGAACCTCTGCGACACGCCGGCCAAGCCCGGTGCCGTGGGCATCCGCGTCTCGATCCCCCGCGAGAAGGGCGCCCCGCGGCAGTGGGCGCGCATCCGCCTGCAGTGGTTCGACGGCAGCCGGCGCGCCTGGCGGCGCGTGACCTCCGGCGGCGACGCCGGGTGGGCGCGCATCGGCATCGGCACGCGCCTGGTCGAGGGCGGCACGACGTTCACCTTCCCGCCGCCGAAGGCCGGGTCGCGGATCGTGCTGCGCGGCGTCGTCGACGTCGAGTGGCGCGACGGCACGAAGGTCGTCGATCGCGCGCACCTGCGCACGACGGCCGGGCACGAGGACGCCAAGGACCGTCAGCGCAGGGTCTCGCGCGCGTCGTGCGAGATCATGCGATAGCGAAGAGGCGCGGGTCGTTGGTGATGATGCCGGTCACGCCGATGGCGTCGAGTGCGGCGATTCGCTTCGCGTCGTCGACCGTCCAGACGTAGAGCTCGCCGCCGGCGCCCTCGATCGCGCGCGCCAGCCTCGGCGTCACGAGCGCCCAGTGCGCCATGACCGCGTCGATGCGGCCCTCGGCGATCGCGACCGCCGCGCGCCCGGGGAGCACGCGCCGCGCGTACTGCACGAGCGCCATCGCCGGGATCCGCGTGAACGCGTTGGCGAGGTAGTTGCGCCGCACCTTCGGCACCGACCAGCCGAGCCGGATGTCGGGCGCCGCGGCGCGCACCACGCCGAGGCTGTCCTCCTGCATCGTCGAGATCAGCGCGCGCTCGGCAAGGCCGTACTCGCGCAGCGCGTCGACGACGCGCCGCTCGTAGCCGCTGGTCTTCAGGTCGACGTCGAGCTCGACGCCGGCCCACGCGTCCTGGGCGAAGTGGGCAAGCCCCTCCTCCAGCGTCAGCGGCGTGCGCCCGGCGGCGTCGGTGAAGTCGTGGGCCAGCACGAGCCGGCCGGAGCCGTCGATGTGCTCGGGCAGGACGTCGAACTCGACCATGTCGACCCCTGCGGCCAGCGCCGCGTCGAACGACTCGATCGTGTTGCCCGGGGCGATCCGGTCGGCGCCCTTGTGGCCGATGCGCTTCAGTGCTGACACTCCGCGCACCAGTATGTCGTGCGGTTGTCGTCGCCCTGTCCGCGCTCGCGGATCGGCGCGCCGCAGCGCGGGCACGGCCGGCCGGCGCGCCGGTAGATCGTGCGGAAGCGATCCTGGTGGCCGTCGCGCGCAGACTCCTGCATGCGCGGGCGCGTGAGGCGCACGATGCGCAGCGCCTCCTCGTCGGTCACGGCGCTCAGCGGCCGCCACGGGTCGACCTGCGCCGCGAAGCAGCCCTCGCTCTTCCACAGGTTGCCGATGCCGGCGAGCGTGCGCTGGTCCAGCAGCGCGTCGCCGATGGCGCGCGTCTGGTCGTCGGCGCGCAGGCGCGCGAGGAAGCGGCTCTCGTCGAGCTCCGGCGCGAGGATGTCGGGGCCCAGGCCGGCGATCCGCTGGTCGAACCGTGCGCGCGAGGCCGTCATCAGCTCGAGCACCGGCCCGTCGAACTGCACGACCTCGTGGCCGGCGGCGCGCAGCACGAGCCAGGCGCGGCGCGGCGAGCGCCGCCAGCGCTGGCCCTCGCGGTACACGCCCCAGGCGCCGGTCATCCGCAGGTGCGAGTGGATGACGCGCTCGCCCGCGAAGCGCAGGAAGAGGTGCTTGCCGTGGGCGTCGACGCCCTCGACCGCGCGGCCGGCGAGCTTCTCGGGCCAGTGGTCGGCGCCGAAGCGCGGGTGCGGCGTGGCGAGCTCCTCGGGCACGCGGCCTTCGAGGACCGCGCGGATGCGGTTGGCCGCGTGGTGGATCGTGTCGCCCTCGGGCATCGCTGCGCCCGAGGGTACGCCGCTACGGCGCGACGATCGCGCGCACCGTCTTGTTCGGGCCGTTGGAGTCCCAGGCCACCCAGCCGCGGCCGTTGGCCCCGGCGCCGATGAACAGGTCGAAGTAGCTGGCTCCTCTGGCCAGGATGTGGGTGCGCTCCAGGCGCGACGCGCTCTTGCTCGAGCGCCGGTAGCGCAGGGCGCGGCCCTGCACCCACGCCGCGTGGATGCGCCCGCTGGAGTCGGCGCTCGCCGTACCGAAGATCGGGAACGTGCGCGGCGTCAGCGCGAGCGTGCGCCCGAGCCGCGCCTTGGTCGTGTCGATCTTGCGCAGCACGTAGCGCCGGCCGCTGCCCACGAGCAGGAAGGTCCCCTTCGGTCCGCCCGCCAGCGCCAGGTCGTCGCCGTGGCCGGCCGGGCCGAACGCCCAGCTGGCGGTCTGGTTCGGGTCGGCGTTGGCGACGCCGACGTGGAACGTCTTGCCGTCGCCGACGGCGGCGATCGTCTGGTTGCCGACGACCGCGACGGCCTTGTCGACGCCGAGCACCCCCGGCATGAGCTGGGCCTCGGTCTCGTTGTACGACGCCAACGGGGCGGCCTGCGCGCCCGTGTAATTGGGCCCGGTGCCGATCGTGGTGATCGCGTCGCCGGGGCCGAACGCGGCGTCCTGCATCTCGGTGGTGCCGATGATCGTGCCGGCGTCGAAGTTCTGGCCGCCGTCCGCCGAGACGTACCGGAAGAGGACGGAGGAGTGGAAGTTCGGCCCGTCGATCGCGCAGCAGCGGTAGGTCAGGACGATCACGCGGCCGTCGGGCGCGATGAAGACGCGCGGCCCCTGGAAGTCGACATCGTTCGTCGGGTCGGTCACCTGCGTGGGCTGGAACGTCCGCTCGCTGCCCGCGGCGCAGCCGCGGCCCGTGCGCACCACGCGGCAGTAGTGCGTGATCGATGCGCCGTTGGGCCCGCGCTGGTCCCAGACGAAGTGGCCCGTGCCGCCGCGGTCGACGGCGACCGCCGGCTTGGAGCCCGCCCGCGTGAGCACGAACGAGTGCGCGGCCTGCGCGGGGGCGGCGGCGGCGAGGGCGAGGATCGGCGTGAGGACCAGCAGGCGACGAAGCATGGGCGGCAGTCTGGGATTCGCACACGGCCTTCACAAGGCCCAGGCGCAAAGATGGGTCCGTGGGCCTAGACGCGCTTGCTGGTTGGTGGCGCTGGTCGTCCGCGCGCGTGGTGGCGCTGCGCGGCCAGGCACTGAATGCGATGAAGGAGGGCCTCCCTCGTGGTTGGCAAGCTCAGGCGTGTCATCCGCGAGCGAGCCGAAGGAGGCCCCGCAGACATGTTGCACGTTGGTTTGGATCTCAGTCGCCGGCGGTTGGACTATTGCCTGCTTGACGGCGGCGACGAGGAGAGGGTCGAGCGTGGCGCGGTGGCGCCCGACGCCGACGCGCTGGCCGGGTCTGGTCAGGTTGATCGAGTTGCGTCATGGCCGGCGGCCGGTCGAGGCGGTGATCGAGTCGATGAACGGCGCGCGCTTCGTCCACGACGTCTTGGAGCGTTGCGGTTGGGAGGTGGCGATCGCCGATGCGCAGAAGGTCAAGGGGTTGGCGCCGTTGGCGTGCAAGACCGACCGCATCGATGCGTGGGTGCTGGCCGAGCTCTCGCGCCGCGATCTGGTGCCGGCGATCTGGCTGCCCTCATTCGGTCAGCGCCAGGAGCGTGAGCGCGCGCGCTTTCGGTTGCATCTGGTCAAGCACCGCTCGAGCCTGAAGCAGCGCGTGCACGCACAGCTGATGGCCTTCGGGCACGGTTGTCCTGTCTCGGACCTCTTCGGCCGCCAGGGCCGCGAGCTGCTGGCGCGCCTGGGGTTTCCCGAGCCGTGGCGCTCGGACGTGCTGGCCGCGGTCGCGCTGATCGACGATCTCGACCGCCAGATCACCGCGATCGAGCGCGAGCTGCGGGCGCTGGGCGCCGACCACCGCTACGTCGCGTTGCTTCAGACGGTTCCCGGCGTCGGGTGGGTGCTGGCCTACACGATCGCCGCAGAGATCGGCGATATCGACCGCTTCGCCTCGCCGACCAAGCTGTGCGGCTACAGCGGTCTGTGCCCCCGCGTCTACCAGTCCGGTGGCAGCGATCGCCGCGGCGCGCTGGCCAAGAACGGCCCCCGCTACCTGCGCTGGGCGCTGATGGTCGCCGCGACCAACGCCGCCAAACACCCGCTCTACCGCACCCGCTACCAAGCCACCAAGCAGCGTGTCGGCCGCCAGCGCGGCCCGAAGGTCGCCCAGATCCAGCTCGCCCGCACCCTGACCGAGGCGATCTGGCACATGCTCACCCGCAACCAACCCTTCGCTCCGGCAAGCGCCCCGTCCCCTCTGGCCGCCTGACGGCCCTCACTGAGTTGCGCCACCGAAGCCACGTTCCCATCCAGCCTGATCGTCCCGCCCGCCGCGGCGAAGACGCGATAGAGAGATGAGCGCCCCGCCGCTCGCCCACACGGGGAACCCCCCAAGGAGCCCACCCAACACCCACACACCCCAACACTCGACACCAACCCCTCCTTCATAGTCGTCATGGCCTGTCGGCCACCCGCGGGCGGATGAAAATGGGGGATGCTGGCGGGGTCGCTTGCCCGACGCCGCCTTCTTTCTCTGGTGCCCGAGAGCCCGGTCATAGTCTGGCGTGGGAGCCTTGCCGGGAACCCCGGACTGGTGCCTGCGAGCCCGCCCTTCAGATTCGATCGCGAGTCGAGGCTCCTGGCGAGCGACGCTGTCGTGTCGATCGCTTGGGAGGAGGGTTCATGGAGACGATCGTCGAGCGCCCGGCGGCGCTGGACGTCCACAAGGCCAGCGTGATGGCGTGCGTGCGGGTGCCCGCCGCCGGCGGCGGCCGCGACGAGCACGTCGAGCAGTTTGCGACCACGGTGCGGGGGCTGCTCACGCTCGCCGACTGGCTGCAGGCCCATGGCGTGACGCAGGTCGCGATGGAGGCCACCGGCGTCTATTGGAAGCCGGTGTGGGCGGTCCTGGAGGACCGCTTTGCGTGCCTGCTGGTCAACGCGCGCCACGTCAAGCAGGTCCCCGGTCGCAAGACCGACGTCCTCGACGCGCAGTGGCTGTGCCAGCTGTTAGAGGCGGGGCTGCTCAAGCCCAGCCTGGTGCCGCCCAAGCCGATCCGCACGCTGCGCAACCTCACCCGCTATCGCAAGTCCAACATCCGCGATCGCCAGCGCGAGGCCAACCGGCTGCACAAGCTGCTCGAGGACACCGGGATCAAGCTCGACTGCGTCGCCACCGACCTGCTCGGCCGCAGCGGCCGCGACATGCTCGACGCGCTGGTGGCGGGCACCACGGACCCGCACGTGCTCGCCGACCTCGCGCGCGGCCAGCTGCGCAAGAAGCTGCCGGCGTTGCGCGAGGCACTCGAGGGCCGCTTCGACGCAGAGCACGCGCTGGTCGTCGGGCAGATCCTCGCCCACATCGACTTCCTCGACGAGTCGATCGAGCGTCTGTCGGCCGCGATCGAACAGCAGATCGCCCCTTTGGCCGCGGCCGTTGAGCTGCTGTGCACGATCCCCGGCGTGCAGCGCCGCGCCGCCGAGGTGATCATCGCCGAGACCGGCGGCGACATGACCGCCTTTCAAACCGCCGGGCACCTGGCCAGCTGGGCGGGCGTGTGCCCCGGCAACGACCAATCGGCCGGCAAGCGCCGCAGCGGCCGCACGCGCAAGGGCTCCAAGTGGCTGCGCGGCACCCTCATCGAGGCCGCGCGCGCCGCCGCCCGCACCCGCGACACCTACCTGGCCGCGCAATACCACCGCGTTCGCGCCCGCCGCGGCGCCAACAAGGCCTCACTCGCGGTCGCCCACTCGCTGCTCGTCGCCGTCTGGCACATGCTGCAAACCGGCGAGACCTACACCGATCCCGGCGGCGACTACTACGCCCGCCGCGACCCCGCCCGCACCACCCGACGCCTCGTCACCCAGCTCGAACGCCTCGGCTACTCCGTCACCCTCGAGGAACAGCGGGTGGCGACCTGAACGGGATTTTCTCTTCAGAGAGGGGGAGAAGGCGTTGCGACGGCGCTGCCGTAGCGTCGTGCCTCGTCGCGGGTGTCGCTTCCGGGCGGGCGCCCTCGCGAACCGTGGTCGATTGGTGTTGCCATGAGGCTGTTGCACAAGGGGACCCGAAAAGATTCGGAACCTAACGAGCTGTGATGACGGATCGCGATCTATCGCTCTGAGCGGCCGTATCTCGTCCCACAAGTCGGACGATATTCGGCCGTCATGAGCGATAGATCGCGATCCGTCTCCCATCACAGTTCGACGCACCGAATCTTTTCGGACCGCCTTGTGCAACAGCCTCCATACAACACCTATCGACCTCGCTTCGAAAGAGCGCTCTGACAGGTGTTGCGGAACACGCACGCCCTGCACCGCCACGCTCGCGCCTCTGCGCAGCCGCCCGCGACGAGGCACGACGCCGCGATGGCGCCCCCAGAGCGCGCTTGTCCCCCTCGGTGCCCCGGCCGCGAAGCGCCGCCAAACCCGCGCGGACGACCAAAGACACGCCCGAGGGCGCGCCCTCAACACGACGATCGCCGCCGCGAGGATGGCTGTCTTCGACACGGCGTCGGAGGATCGGCGAGCTCAGACGGCTCTGACGAGCACGAGCTCGTCGCGGATCGGGATGCCCGCGAAGCCGGTGGCCGCGATCTGCGGCTTGCGCTTGCGCGCGATCTCGACCGCGCCGGGGTGCAGCTCGGAGAGCGCGAAGCCGTGGCGCTGGTACACGCGCAGGGCGGGGAGGTTGTCGTTCGTCGTCGTGACGCGCACGCGCGCGCAGCCGGCGGCCCGCGCTGCCTCGACGACCGCCTCGACCAGCGCGCCGCCGACGCCCGCGCCGATCGCCAGCGCGTTGAGCGTGACGAGCTCGCACTCTTCCGCGTCGATCGCGTAGGTCGCGAGGCCGGCGCGCTCGTCGTCGCTGTCCGCGACGAGCCCGGGGAGCCGCGCGGCGTCGTACTCGCGCCCGCCGCCGTACGCGACGATCTCGCTGCCCCATGCCTCGCGCAGCACCTGCGCCGCCCACGCGCGCTCGTCGTCGCGCAGAGGGCGCACCCGCAGCTCGGCGTGGGGCGCGAGCAGCTCCAGGCGGTTGCCGAACGGGTCGGCGACGTAGAAGCGCGGGCCGTCCCAGCGCACCTTGTGGCCGGCGGCGTCGAGCCGGTGGGCCAGCGCGCGCAGCTCGTCCGCGCGCGCGAGGGCGAGCGCTGGGTGCGCCTTCCAGGCGGGCTTGAAGTCCTCCTCGATGCCGACGTGCAGCTGCTGGTCGCCGACCGCGAACCACGCCCCGCCACGGGCGCGCAGGCGCTCGGGCTTGTCGAGCTCGGGCAGGCCGAGCAGCTCGCCGTAGAACGCGCGCGCGGCGTCCTCGCTTCCCGCCGGCGCGGCCACCTGGACGTGGTCGACGCCGGTGATCATGCGCTGAGGGTGAGCTTGCGCGGCCCGGCGCGGAAGCCGAGGTCCACGAGGAGCGCCTCCCAGGGCGAGCCGACGACCGGCTCGCCATCGACCTTCTCCAGCGAGAGCTTGCGCCCGCGCCCGCCGGTGACGAACGAGGCGAGCGCCTCGAAGCACGGTCGAAGGCGGGCGTCCTCGCGGTCGACGAGGATCGCGATGCCCTTGCCGCCGCGCTCGACGTAGAGCACGGGCTCGGCCCCGGCGAGGACGACGTAGGCGCCGGCGACGCGCTGCGGGCGGCGCGTCTCGTCGTCGCGCTTGGGCCACGGCAGCGCGGCGCCGTAGGGCTGCGCCGGGTCGGTCGCCGCGAGCACGAGCGGCGGCGCCTGCTCGTCGGCGCGCTGCGAGCGCAGGCGCTCGACCGCTCCGGGCAGCGCGAACTGCGCGCCGCCGAGGCCCTCGATGAAGTAGCCGCGCCGGCACACGCCGAGCGTCTCGAGCTGGCCGAGCGCGTCGTAGAGGATCGAGAAGCCGCCGGGGATGCCCTCGGCCAGCACCTGCTCGCGGGTGACGATGCCGTAGCGCTCGAGCAGCAGCTCGGCCAGCGTGCGCCGCCGCGCGCCGGGCTCGGCCGCGGCGCGGAACAGCCCCTCGGTGAGCGACCAGCGGCCCTGCACCTGCGCCTGCGTGCCAGTGCGGCGCGAGCCGAAGCGCCGGCCAGGACGCGAGCGGTCGCGAGCGCGCTGCGCCCGCGCAAGCGTCAGGCGTGGCGCGCGCAGCGGCGCCCACGCGTCGTTGGTCACCTCGCCCGCCCACACGAGGTCCCAGAGCGCCTCCTGGATCTGCTCGGGCGTGATCGGCAGCTCGGCCAGCAGGTCGGTGAAGAAGCACGGCGCGCGGGTCAGGCGCTCGCGGATGAGGTCGTGCTCGGGCTCGCTCGGCCGCTCGGACTTGTTCGGCGGCGCCCCGATCGCCTCGACGTCGTCGCGGAAGTAGAGCGCCACGCGGCCGGAGTTGCGGCCCAGCGCGCCCGCGCCGACCCAGACGACCTCGCCGCTGGCGCAGAGCTGGTCCATCCACGTCGGCGAGTACGTGCCGCAGCGGCGCGGCAGCACGTCGCGCTCCCAGGCATCCGCCGGCAGCGCGAGGCCCTGCAGCGGCACGAGCACCTCGCGCAGGCGATCGACGCCGGCGCCGGCCGCCGGGTGGCGATCGACGCCCTGCCAGCTCGGCAGGAAGGCCGCGAGCGCGCGCTGGTCGGCGGCCTCGATCTCCTTGCGCAGCACGGCCAGCGAGGCGCGCCGCAGTCGGCGCAGCACCTCGGGATCGCACCACTCGCGCTCGGAGCCGTTCGGTCGCAGCTCGCCGCGCACGAGCTCGCCCTCGCGCTCGAGCGCGCTCAGCGAGCTGGACGGATCGACGCCGTAGCGGTCGCGCAGCTCGGCCGTCGTGAACGGGCCGTGGGTGCGCGCGTAGCGGGCGACGAGCTTCTCGAGCGGCTGGTCGACGTCGGCCACGAAGGGCTCGGGCAGCCCGCTCGGCGGGACGGCGCCGAACGCGTCGCGATACAGGCCTGCGTCGTCGGCGGCGATCCAGCGCTCGCCGCCGTGCAGGCGGATGCGCACCGCGCGCCGCTGGTCCTCGAGGTCGGCGAGCATCGCCTTCGGGTCCAGGCCGGCGAGCACGCGGTCGGCGACCTCGTCGTCGGTGAGGTCGCCCAGGCGCCGCAGGACGTCGGCCAGTGCGTCGCGCGAGTCGGCGCGCGTGCGGTCGGAGCGGTGCTGGAGGTCGAGCTCGACCTGCTCGAGCGCGACGGGGTCGATGAGCTCGCGCAGCTCCTCCTGGCCGAGCAGCTCGCGCAGCAGCTCGCGGTCGAGCGACAGCGCGGCGGCGCGGCGCTCGGCGTTGGGCGTGTCGCCCTCGTACATGTAGGTGGCGACGTAGTCGAAGAGCAGCGACGAGGCGAAGGGCGACGCGGTCGCCGTCTCGACCTCGACGACCGACAGCTCGCGGCGATGCAGCGCCCGCAGCAGCTCGGTCAGCCCCGGCAGGTCGAGGACGTCGCGCAGGCACTCGCGGTAGGTCTCGAGGACGATCGGGAACTGTGCGTAGCGGCGCGCGACCTCCAGCAGCGACTGCGACTTCAGGCGCTGCTGCCACAGCGGCGTGCGCTTGCCCGGGTAGGCGCGCGGGATGAGCAGCGCGCGGCTGGCGTTCTCGCGGAAGCGCGCGCCGAAGAGCGCGCTCGTGCCGAGCTCGGCGACGACGGCGTCCTCGACCTCGTCGGGATCGACGAGCACGAGGTCGGCGCCCGGTGGCTCGTCGGCGTCGGGGAGGTGGACGATGATCCCGTCGTCGGACCAGATCGCGTCGGACTCCAGGCCGTACTGCTCACGGATGCGCCGGCTCAGCGCCAGGCCCCAGGCGGCGTGCACGCGCCCGCCGTAGGGGCTGAGGACGCACAGGCGCCAGTCGCCGATCTCGTCGCGGAAGCGCTCGATCACGATCGTGCGATCGCTCGGCACCACGCGCGTCGCGTCCTGCTGCTCGCGCAGGTAATCGACGAGGTTGCGCGCGGCGAGCGCGTCGAGGTCGTAGCCGTCCTGCAGCTTGTCCGGCGTCTGGTCGACCGCCCAGCGGCTGAAGGCGCCGATCTCGCGGCCGAGCTCCTTGGGCCGCCCGACGCCGTCGCCCTTCCAGAACGGAACGGCGCCGGGCACGCCGGGCGCCGGCGTGACGACGACGCGATCGCGGCCGATCTCCTCGATGCGCCACGTCGAGGCGCCGAGCAGGAACGTCTGGCCGGCGCGCGCCTCGTAGACCATCTCCTCGTCGAGCTCGCCGACGCGCCGCCCGTCCGGGAGCACGACGGAGAACAGCCCGCGGTCGGGGATCGTGCCGGCGTTGGTCACCGCGAGCTGGCGCGCGCCCTTGCGCGCGCGGATCGTGCCGCCGATGCGATCCCACACGATGCGCGGGCGCAGCTCGGCGAACTCCTGCGATGGGTAGCGCCCGTCGAGCATGTCGAGGACGTTCTCGAGCAGCTCGCGCGACAGCTCGGCGTAGGAGTGCGTGCGCGTGACGAGCGCGAACAGCTCGTCGACGCCCAGCGCCTCGGGCTCCGCGCTGGCCGCCATCGACACGATCTGCTGGGCGAGCACGTCGAGCGCGTTGCGCGGCACGACCGTCGGCTCGATGCGCCCCTCGCGCATGAGCCTGGTGACGACCGCGCACTCGAGCAGGTCGGCGCGGAACTTGGGGAAGATGCGGCCCTTGCTCGTGTCGCCGACCGAGTGTCCCGCGCGGCCGATGCGCTGCAGGCCGCGGGCGACCGACTTGGGCGACTCGACCTGCAGCACGAGGTCGACGGCGCCCATGTCGATGCCGAGCTCGAGCGACGACGTCGCGATCAGGCACGGCAGCTCGCCGGCCTTGAGCATCTCCTCGACGACGGTGCGCTCCTCGCGCGCCAGCGAGCCGTGGTGGGCGCGCGCGATCTCCTCCTCGGCCAGCTCGTTGAGCCTAAGCGCGAGGCGCTCGGCGCTGCGGCGGTTGTTGACGAAGACGATCGTCGAACGGTGCTCGCGGACGAGCTTGAGGATCTCGGGGTAGATCGCCGGCCAGATCGACTGGCGGGTCACGTCGCCGCGCTGCGCGACGTCCAGCTCCGGCATCGGCGTCTGATCGGGCTCGACCATCGACTCGACCGGCACGTGGATCTTGAGGTCCAGCGGCTTGCGGATGCCCGCGTCGACGATCGTGGCGGTCCGCCGCGGGCCGACCATGAAGCGGCCGACCTCCTCGAGCGGGTTCTGCGTCGCGCTGAGGCCGATGCGCTGGGGATCGCTCTCGCTGAGCTCTGACAGCCGCTCGAGCGTGAGCGCCAGGTGCGCCCCGCGCTTGGTCGATGCGACCGCGTGGATCTCGTCGACGATGATCGACTCGACGCCGCGCAGCATCTCGCGCGCCTGCGAGGTGAGGATCAGGTACAGCGACTCGGGCGTCGTGATGAGGATGTCGGGCGGCGTGCGACGCATCGCGACGCGGTCGCGCTGGGGCGTGTCGCCGGTGCGGATGGCCACGCTCAGGTCCGAGCCGATGCCGCGCAGCGGCGCGCGCAGGTTGCGATCGACGTCGTAGGCGAGCGCCTTCAGCGGCGAGACGTAGACCAGGCGGGTGTGCGCGGCCGGCTCGCGACTCAGGTTGTCGAGCGCCCACAGGAACGCGGCCAGCGTCTTGCCCGAGCCGGTCGGCGCGGAGATGAGGACGTGCTCGCCGGTGGCGATCGCCGGCCACGCCTTGGCCTGCGCGGGCGTCGGCGCTTCGAAGGACCGCTCGAACCAGTCGCGAACGGCGGGGGTGAAGGAGGACAGCGGCACCGTCCACCCGAGGGTACCCCGCCGGTTGCCGCGTTCAGGTGCGGCTAGCCGACCCTCAGCAGCGCGGCCGGAACCCCGGGTCCGCCGGCCCGGCGCGGCCCAGCGCGTTGACGACCCACTGCAGCGCGACCGGGTCGTAGATGATCCCGAGGTGCTCGGTGAGGTCGGTGGCGCAGCGGTCCTGCAGGACGACGTTCGTCACGGTGTCGCCGGTGAGCGCCTGCGACTGGTAGGGCGTGACCACCTCGTCGTAGCGCGTCGAGATCACGGTGTAGCTCACCGGGCCCGGCGCCTCGGGCGGCGCGTTGAGCGCCTGCATGAACGGCGAGCCCGCGACCTGGTCGGTGCATGCCGCGCAGCCGAGGGTGCCCGCCGGGGGCGCGAGCGGGTTCGTCGTGCCGTGGCTCGAAGGCGCCAGGCCGACGACGTCGTCGGTCTGCGAGAGCAGGCCCTTGTCCTTGGCGACGTAGCGGCTCAGCGAGCCGCCCTGCGAGTGCCCGACGAACGAGACCTTGGCGGCGCCGGTCTGCGCGAGCACCTGCCGAGCGAATGCGGCGACCTGGTCGCCGGACTGCGCCATCGGCGCGGTGGCGTTGTTGCCGTAGTTGAGGCTGAAGACGCAGTAGCCGCGGCTGAGGAGCAGCGGCCGCAACGCGTTCCAGCTCACCTCCTGGTTGGCGAACGTGCCGTGGACGAGGATCACCGGGTAGGGGTGGGCGGGCGACGGCCGGCACGCGGCGGCGGCGCTGCCCGGCAGCGCGAGCGCGGCGGCGAGGACGATGAGGATGACGAGACGACCCATGGCGCGTGTCTCAATACCCGCGCGGACCCGCTCCTACGCATGCGCGGGCCGCAGTACGGTTGGCCGGTGAGGGTCGCACCTCGACGCGTACACCCCCGCGCTCTACGGGAAGGGGAAGAGCTGCGACCTCTACATGTTCGACTTCGCGACCGGCGTCGAGACCCCCTTGCGCTCGGCGAACGCGCCCGACGCCAGCGAGTTCTGGCCGACGATCTGGCGCGGGACGGTCGCGTTCGCCCGCACCTACGACTCCAAGCCGGGCTACCCGTACATCTACGCGCGCCCGGTCGCCGCAGGCATGCCCTCGACGCGCCTGCCCGGTGGGTCCCGGGGTCCGAAGCCCAACGCCACGCGCTCGGCGCCGTCCGAGCTCGAGCTCACCGGCCGCCGGCTGAGCCTCGTTTGGCGCTCTCCGGGCGACATCGGCGATCAGACCGAGATCCGGCTGGACACGCTCGGCGGCGACCACGAGCGCGTCGCCCAGGAACACGGGGGCGGCGGTCTGACCCAGGTCGAGGTGAGCTGGCCCGCGTTCGACGGTGGCTGGCTGTACTGGACGCTCCAGTGCAGCGGCGATCCCAGCGGCTGCCCGGGTCGGCACGGCCTGCGCCGCTACCGCATCGCGACCGGTGCCACCGAGCGCGCTCCCGGGCCACAGCTGCCGCTGTCCCATGACCGCGCGCACGGGACGACGTGGATCCTGCAGGAGCTGCAGCGCGGCGAGGCCTGCGCTGGCACCCCTCCGGTGGCGGCAGGAGTGTGCGCGCTTCGCGGCTCGGCTCCGACGTTCGCGCCGTGAGCGACCGCGCCGGATCTGCTCATCCGCGCTGCGCGAGCGCCCGCGCCCGCGCGAAGACCGAGTCGAGCATCGGCTCGGTCAGCTTGCCGGTGAACGTGTTCTGCTGGCTGGGGTGAAAGCAGCCGACGAGCGTCAGCCAGGCGCCGTCGTCGAAGACCGCCTCGTGGCCGAAGCGCGGCCGTGGCCGCGGCGCGGGATGGCCGGCCGCGGCGCGCAGGCGCAGCGCGGCGTCCCAGGCGAACGCGCCCAGGCACACGACGACGCGCAGCGACGTGAGGTGCCCGAGCTCGGCCACCGTCCACGGCAGGCAGGTGTCGCGCTCGGCCGGCGTCGGCTTGTTGGCCGGCGGCGCGCAGCGCACGGCGGCGGTGATCCATGCGCCGTGCAGCCGCAGGCCGTCGTCGAGGCTGATCGAGGTCGGCTGATTGGCCAGGCCCGCGCGGTGCAGCGCGGCGAACAGCCAGTCGCCCGACCGGTCCCCGGTGAACACGCGCCCAGTGCGGTTGCCGCCGTGGGCGGCGGGCGCGAGGCCGAGGACGAGCACGCGCGCGGCGGGGTCGCCGAAGCCCGGGACGGGGCGGCCCCAGTAGGTCTCGTGGGCGAACGACGCGCGCTTCTCGCGCGCGACCTGCTCGCGCCACGCCACCAGCCGCGGGCAGCGGCGGCACTCGACGACCTCGGCCTCGAGGCGGGCGAGGGAGTCCGTCACGCCCGATCGAGCGCGCCCAGCATCAGGCGCGTGATGACCGGCTCGAGCGCGAGCACGTCGGGCGGCTGGCCGGTCCGCAGGCTGCGCGACACGAGCTCGACCGAGGCGCCGATGATCGCGAAGGCGTCGTCGCGCGAGGCGAAGGTCTTGGCGCCGTAGCGCGGCGCCGCCCGCTGGTTGTCGCGGTACAGCGAGTCGGCGAACGCGTCGAGGATGGCGTCGCGGCGGGCCGCCGCGCGCGGGCCGGCGCCGATGATCTGCACGAGCAGCGTCTGCGCCGACGTCCGGTACGTCGCCAGCGTCTCCAGGAACGCGTGCACCCCGGCCTCGACGCGCTCCTCGTAGGAGGCGTAGCCCTCCGCGTCCGACGCCTCGGCCATCGCGCGCATGACCTCGGTGGCGGCCTCGTCGAAGAGCGCGATGATGCACTCCTCCTTGTTGGCGAAGTGCTCGTAGAAGGTCGCCTTCGACATCCCGGCCTCGCGCGAGATCGCCTCGGCGCTCGCATCGGCGTAGCCGACGCGCGCGAAGACGTCCGCCGCGGCCTCGAAAAGGCGGCGGCGCTGCACGCTCAGGCGGACCTCCAGCGGCGGGGCGTGGCGGCCTCGGGGAACGGTGACTGCGGGTCGCTCGGCGGCGGCCATGCCCTGCATGGTAGGTACGCTCCCGGTTCCGATGCATCGGTCGGCCCTGATCCTCGCTGCCACAGCCGCGTTCGCGGTCGCCGGCTGCAGCTCCCAGAGCTCGTCGAACGACTCGTCGGGCAAGTTCACCGGCGACCAGCGCCTGGTCGCCAACACCGTCGAGGACTTCGAGTCCGCCGCGTCCAAGGGCGACCAGGAAGAGATCTGCCGCGACCTGCTCGCCAAGGCCCTCGTGGACTCGTACGCCGAGCACGGGGGCACCTGCGAGAGCGCCGTCGACGGTGCCCTCAAGGACACCGACTCCTTCAACCTCACGGTCGAGTCGGTGGCCATCAGCGGGCAGCGGGCCACAGCCCGCGTGAAGGCGGACCGCGGCAACGAGCCCGACCAGCTGAACACGCTCACGCTCGTCAAGCAGGGCACGGGCTGGCGGATCTCCGACTTCGGATCCGGCTGAGCCGCGCCGGCCATGGCCACGATCGACCGGCGGCGGATCGCGTCGATCCATCGCGGCGAGCGCGAGCGCTTCGCCGCCGAGCACCCGCGGTCGCGCGCGCTGTTCGGCGCCTAGCCCAGCGCCCGGCCGTACTGGCGCTCGTAGTAGGCGCGGTACTCGCCCGACCTGATCGGCTCCCACCACCACGCGTTGTCGCGGTACCAGGCGACGGTTCGCTCCAGGCCCTCGACGAAGCCGACGCGCGCCGCCCAGCCCAGCGCGCGGATCTTCTCGCAGGACGAGCGAGTAGCGCCGGTCGTGGCCGGGGCGGTCGGTGACGTACTCGATGAGGTCCTCGCCGGCGCCGGTGTGCTCGACGATGCGCCGCACGACCTCGATGTTCGGGCACTCGTCGGGGCCGCCGACGTTGTAGGCCTCGCCCGGCGCGCCGTGCTCGAGGACGTGGCCGATGGCGCGCGCGAAGTCCTCGACGTAGAGCCAGTTGCGCACGTTCATGCCGTCGCCGTAGACCGGCAGGCGGTCGCCGTGCAGCGCGTTGAGGATCATCAGCGGGATGAGCTTCTCCGGGTACTGGTAGGGCCCGTAGTTGTTCGATCCGCGGCAGATCAGCGCCTCGACGCCGAACGTGTGGTGGTAGGAGGAGACGAGCAGGTCGGCGCCGGCCTTCGTCGCGCTGTACGGCGAGGACGGCGCGAGCGGCGACTCCTCGGTGAACGAGCCCTCGGCGATCGAGCCGTAGACCTCGTCGGTGGAGACCTGCACCAGGCGCACGCCGCGCGCCCGCGCGGCCTCGAGCAGCACGTAGGTGCCGACGGCGTGCGTGCGCACGAACGCGTCGGGCGCGGCGATCGAGCGATCGACGTGGGTCTCGGCGGCGAAGTTGACGACGGCGTCGGCGCCGTCGATCGCCTCGGCCACCGCGCGCGGGTCCTCGATCGCGCCGTGGAGGAACTCGTGCTCGGCGTCCTGCAGGCTCTCGCGCCGCCCCGCGTAGGTGAGCTTGTCCAGGACGACGACGTCGTCGCCGTGGTCGCGCGCACGCACGCGCGCGAAGTTCGAGCCGATGAAGCCCGCGCCGCCGCAGACCAGCAGCCTCATCGCGTCACGGCCGCCTTGTCGAGCAGGTATGCGGCGACCCCCTCCTGCCACGGCGGCAGGATCGGCGCCGCGTCGCGCTCGGTGGCGAGGACCGAGTAGGCCGGACGCGGCGCGGCGCGGGCCATGCGCCCGGTGGTCGTCGGCAGCACGCGGCAGCGGATGCCCGCGCGATCGAAGACCTCGACGGCCAGCTCGTACCACGAGCACGCGCCGGCGCCCGCGGCGTGGAAGATCCCGACGTCGCCGCGGCGCTCGGCCAGCTCGACCACCGCCTCGGCGAGGTGCCCGGTCCACGTCGGGCTGCCGACCTGGTCGGTCACGACGCTCACCTCGTCGTGCTCGTCGCCGAGCGCGAGCATCGTGTCGACGAAGTTGCGCCCGCCCGCACCGAACAGCCAGGCGCTGCGCACGATGGCGTGCTCGCCGCCCACCGCGGTCACCTCCTGCTCGCCAACCAGCTTCGAGCGTCCGTAGGCGCCGATCGGCCCCACCGGGTCGGACTCGACCCACGGCACGGTCTTGGTGCCGTCGAAGACGTAGTCGGTCGAGATGTGCACGACGCGCGCGCCGGTTTCGGCGGCCGCGCGCGCCACGTTGCCGGCACCCGTGCCGTTGACCGCCGTCGCCGCCGTCTCGGCCGTCTCGGCGGCGTCGACGTCGGTCCACGCCGCGCAGTTGACGACCGCGCGCGGCTCGGCGGCCGCGATGACGCGGCGCACGTGGTCGGCATCGGTAACGTCGAGCTCGGCGCGGGAGAGGGCGATCACGTCGTGGCCGAGCCTGGTGGCGGCGGTGGCGACGGCCTGTCCGAGCATCCCCGCGCCTCCGGTGACCAGCAGGCGCATCGACCACCATCTTGACGCAAACGGCTCCGCGCTGACTTTCGCGCGCGTCACTCCTCGCGCTCGAGCGCCTTGCCGCCCGGCGAGACCACCCACCAGGGGCCCCGAACCCGTTGCCGCCCTGCCCCCACGTCTGCCCGGCGCCGCTGTCGCCCGCGAAGTGGTGCAGCGGATGGCCCGCGTAGGTGACCTCGCGCGTGCCGTCGGCGCGCGTGGACGTGCCCAACAGCGACGCCACGGCGCCGCCTGTGGCCCTCGGCGTGCCGGTGGCCTTCAGCGGCGGCCACGCCTGCGCGCACGCGCGGTTGCACGCGCTGCGCGAGCTCTTGTCGGCGTCCCACAGGTAGAGGGTGCGGCCCTGAGCTCCGACAAGGAAGCTGCCGAGCGGCCCCTTCCTGGTGGTCACGACCGCGGCTGGGGCAGCGGTGCTCTTGCTCGGGAGGTACCTGGAACGCCGCCGTCGCCCGTCGATCCTTCTACGCTTTCATGGAATCGCAATCTCCGAGTTGTCGCCGACCATGAACCGGTACGCGCGGGGCTGGCGCTGGTCCCGCGCGATGTGGACGTTGCGCCCCAGCAGAGAGGACTCCATGCGCCCGTCGAGATCGCGCACCGACGAGCCGGTGAGCAGGATCGAGTGCTCGACCTCGGCGCGCTCGATGACGCAGTCCTCGCCGATGGCCGAGTACGGGCCCACGTAGGCGTCGACCAGCCGCGCGCCCGCGCCGATGACCGCGGGCCCGCGCACCGTCGAGCGCTCCAGGCGCGCGCCCGGCTCGACGATCACCCGCCCGTCGCACTGCGAGTCGACGAGCTCGCCCTCCACGCGGCCGGCGATCGTGTCGAGGACCAGGCGGTTGGCCGCGAGCATGTCCTCCAGGCGGCCGGTGTCCTTCCACCAGCCCTTGACCACGTGCGGCTCGACGCGCGCCCCGCTGTCGACGAGGTGCTGGATGGCGTCGGTGATCTCGAGCTCGCCGCGCGCCGACGGCTTGATCGCGCGCGCTGCGTCGTGGATGAGCGCGGTGAACATGTAGACGCCGACGAGCGCGAGGTCGGTGCGCGGCTGCTCGGGCTTCTCGGCGAGCGCCACGACGCGGTCGCCGTCGAGCTCGGCCACGCCGTAGTGCTCGGGGTCGGGCACCGGCGTGAGCAGGATGAGCGCGTCGGGCTGGTTGGCGCGGAAGGCCGCCACGAGGTCGTCGATCCCGCCCTGCAGCAGGTTGTCGCCCAGGTACATGACGAACGGGTCCGTGCCCAGGAACGGCTCGGCCGTCAGGACCGCGTGCGCGAGTCCGGCGGGCTCGTCCTGGACGATGTAGGTGATGCGCACCCCGAAGCGCGATCCGTCGCCGGCGGCCGCGCGGATCTCGTCGCCCGTCTCGGGCGCGATGATGATCCCGACGTCCTCGATGCCCGCGTGGGCCATCGCCTCGATGCCGTAGAAGAGGACCGGGCGGTTGGCGACCGGCACGAGCTGCTTGGCGCTCGTGTGCGTGATCGGTCGCAGGCGCGTGCCGCGCCCGCCGGACAGGATCAGGCCCTTGAGGGCCTGCATCAGTAGACGCCCGCGAGCTTGCGGTGATCCCAGGTCACCCGCGAGTGCTCCACGAACTCCAGGCCGACGCGCTTGGGCGCCTGCCCGAGGACCATCTCGCGCACGTCGTCGCCCAGGTCGGCGCCGGTGTAGCGCGCGAAGATCTCCATGCCGAGCGCCGCGACATCCTCGACCTCGCGGTGCAGGACCACCTCGCACTCGAACATGACCCCGCGCAGCAACTCGTATTGCACGCCGGCCTCGACCTGCACCGTCGCGCGCGCGTCGCGCTCGAGGTTGCGCGTCTTCTGGGACTTCGCGTAGGTCCACGACCACAGCCGCCCATCGCGCACCACGTACCACAGCGGCATCAGGTGCGGCCACCCGTCGCGCCCGTTGGTCGCGCAGATCACCGTCCGCTGTTCTTCCAGGAACGCACCAACCTCCTCGTCGCTCATGCGGATCTGGTCGCGGCGGCTCATGGCCGGAACCGTATAGGGGCGCGTGCCTGGGCGAGATGCCGCCAGGTCGGTGCCTGGCGAGCGTTGCAGACCACGAGCGTGACCGACCACGAGGCCAGCCATCTCCTCCCGCCGGACGCGGCGAGCATCGTCCTCGCCCGTCGCGCGGTCGAGGCGCTGCCGCTGACCCCGGGGCGCACGGGCGAGGTCAAGCTCATCGTGTCCGAGCTCGTGACCAACAGCATCGAGCACGCCGACCTGGGCGTCGGCGATCGCATCGAGGTGCACGCGCGCGTCGACCCGCGCGGCGCGCTGCACGTCGAGGTGCGCGACCCGGGCCCCGGCCCGCCGCCCGACGCACGCAGCGGCATGGGCTGGCGGATCCTCGAGCGCATGACCGATCGCTGGGGCATCGACCACCACGACGGCCAGGCGCGCGTGTGGTTCGAGCTCGACGCGGTGTCGTAGGCGCCCACTCATAGAACCGCCCGGGCCTTTCGGCCCGGGCGGGTTGGGGGGGTGCACCTGTGCGGAGGAGAGTCAGCGCAGGAGCGTGCCCTTGCGGTTGCGCACCTTCACGTGCAGCGTCGAGCGCGAGGTGACCTTGTTGCTGAGCAGGTTGCCGCGGTACTCGAAGCGCAGGTCGCGCGTCTTGATGTTCATCGGCAGGATCAGCGTCAGCTTGCCGCCGTCGCGCGAGCGCAGGCCGGTCTTGATCAGCTTCCTCTTGCCGTTCTTGAGGACGTGGATGACGTCGATCCTTGCGCGGACGATCGACTTGCCCGCGCAGTTGACGATCCGCCCGCGGACGACGGCGCGCTTGCCGTAGCGGTTGGTCAGCGAGCGCTTGTGGTTCTTGGCGAAGTACATCGCCAGCCGGCCGCAGGTGCTGCCGCGCACGCCGTTGGCGAGCAGGACGCCGCTGTTGGCGCCGCCGGCCGAGCCCTTGCCGTTGCCGCTGGCGCCGCCGCCGGGCACCTGGCCGTTCGGGTTGCAGATGTCGCCGGAGTAGCCGACGTGCGCCTGGCCGGCGATGAGGTCGAGCACCGGCGTGCCGGCCGCGCTGAGGATCTTCAGGTGCAGTGCGTTGACGGTGAGGCCGGACGCGTTGCGGATCTGCTCGTCGACCTTGAGGTCGACCGCGTCGCCTAGCGGGGCGAGGCCAGCGGCGATCTGCTGCGCGGCCTGGTCGAGCGGGACCTCCTGGCCGCCGAGGGTGGCGCCGAGGGCCTCGCTCTTGCCGTCGAGCACCGGCGTGCCCGCGACGCAGATGCCAGTGGCCTGCGCGTTGGCGGCGCGGATGCCGAGCGTGGTCGTGCCCGAGCCGGGCGGAAGCTGGACGGAGAGGTTCTCCACGCGCGCGATCGCCGCGACGCCCTGGTTCGCGGGGATCTCGTCGCCGGGCGTGGCCATGGTCGTCGCCGATGCGGTCTGTGCGCTGAGCGCGTTGGCGGGCAGGCCGAGCGGCGTGGGCAGGCTGTCGAGGCCCGTGGCGTTGGACACGCATGGACCGCCGCTCGAGGTCACCGGGTTCGCTGCTGGGTTGCCCGCCACCGAAGCGGTCACGGAGCTGGCGCTGCACTGCCACGTCGCTGCGGCCTGTGCCGCGCTCGCCAGCGCAGCGGTTGCCAGGAGCGCCACAAGGACGGCGCCTGACCACGTGAGTCGTCGCATATCGTCTCCCTACGATGCTGAGCCCCGCGCCGTCCCCTACGACGACGCTTGTGGCGCCACTGTTTCCGCACGCCGGCCGGCGAAACATTGCACCGGCGAACGGTGTATTGCTCGCCACCGGGCGCGCTGGAGCTACCGCTGGGCGCGGGCGATCCGTGCGCCGCTGAGCGCGGGGGCGGGCCGGGCTACGCCTTGGCCGCGACGCGGAGCTTCCGCACCGCGCGCCGCACCGCCTGGCGCGCTGCGGGCGGCTCGAGCACGGCCGCGTCGCCCGCCTCCTTGAGCACCTCGCGCACCAGCCAGTCCTCGCCGGCGTAGCTGAGCTCGACGACGACGGCGCCGTCGGCCAGCTCCTGCACCACCGTGCGCTCCTCGCGCGCCCAGCGCGCGCGCTCCGGCGAGACCCACACGCGCGCCGTGCGCGAGGCCTCGACCTCGCCGGTGCGCGGCCAGCCCTCGACGTCCGCGGCCGGATCGACCTCCGGGCGCGGGACGAACGACTCGTCGAGCACCTCGGCGCTCTTGATGCGGTCCAGGCGGAAGTGGCGGACGTCCGCCTTGGCCGGATCGAAGGAGGCGACGTACCAGCCCTCGCGGCCATTGATGAGCGCGTAGGGCTCGACCGTGCGCTCGGAGAACTCGTCCTCGTTGGCCTTGTAGTACTCCAGGCGCAGCAGCCGGCGCGCGGCGATCGCCTGGGAGACCACGCGCGCGACCTCGGAGTCGTCGGCGCCGGCCGACGCGATCTGCAGCCCCTGCTCCATCGGGTCGGCGCCGAGCGCCGCCACGATCTTCTCGCGCGCGCTGGTCAGCGCGCCCTCCGGCAGGTGCTCGCCGATCAGGTCGATGGCGGCGACGAGCGCCTTGGCCTCGACCGGCAGCAGCCGCGCGGGGCGCGCGAAGTTGTCGGAGTAGGGCTCGGGGTCGACCTCGATCCAGCCGTCGTCGCCGACCTCGGCGTAGAGCACGTACGAGCCGCCGCCGAAGTTGACGACGTTGAGGACGTTGACGTCCTCGCGCAGCTCGGCGCCGGTGATCTGCAGGCGCTCGCAGACGTCGGCCTCGCGCAGGCGCTCGCCCGCGCGCCCGGCCTCGATGAGGATCGAGGCCAGCGTGACGAGCCGCGCGAAGCGCTCGGGCCGGATGGCGGCGTCGCGCCGGCCGTTGCCCTCGGGCGGCCCCTCGTCGTCCTCGGCGCCGGCGCCGGCCGCCACCGGCGCGGCGAGCTGCGGCTCGTGCTCGTGGAGCTCGGCCAGCAGCGCCACGCGCTCGGCCACCGTGTCGACGAGCTCGGGTGGGCCCTCGACGCGGACGTGCTCGCCCAGGCTCAGCACCCACGACGCGAGCTGGCGCGCGTTCGCGTAGGGCGTGGTGAGCAGCACGCCGTCCTGGGCCGGCGCGATCTCGCCGAAGCGGCCGTAGTTGCGCTCGACCTGCCAGGCGATGCGCTCGGAGACCCACACCTCGGCGGTGGCGATCGGATCGCCGTACTGCCACTCGGCGCGGCTGGCGTACTCGCGCGGATCGAAGTCGGCCGGGCGCTTGAAGTCGTGCTCGGCCTTGGTCGCGTACGCGACCTTGCCGCGAATGCGCGACAGCCGGAAGACTCGCAGCGCATCGCGCTCGTGGGCGCGCCCCAGCAGGTAGAACTGCCCGCCGCGGAAGAGCAGGTGGTAGGGATCGACCTTGCGCGCGCCGAGCTCGTCGCGCTCCATCGTGTAGTAGTCGAAGGTGATCGTCTTCTGGCGGAAGATCGCCGTCTCGATCTTGGCCAGGCGCTGGGAGAGCTCGTGGCCGCCGGCGCTGCCCGTGATGCCGAGCGCGAGCGACCCCTGGTCGGGCGAGCGCAGCGGCGATGGCCGCCCCCACGAGATCTGCTGCAGTGCCAGCCGCAGCGGCTCGGCGTAGGCGAACTCGCCGTCGAGCAGGTTCAGCGCGAACTGCAGCGACGCCAGCTCCTCGTCGGTGAAGGCGATCGCCGGCAGGTGGAAGTTCTCGGGGCGCAGCGAGTAGTTCTCCTGCTCGGCGACGCCGTCCAGCGGCTTGTCGACCGTCAGGTGGATGCCGAGCGACTCGAGCTCGGCGCGATCGGCGTAGAAGCGCCGCGCGAAGGCGTCCTCGTTCATGCCGCTGTAGCCCTCGACGTCGCGGCGGATCTCCAGTGCCGTGACCGGCCGGCGCTCGGCCATCAGGTAGGAGATCAGCGAAAGCTGGCGGATGAGCTTCTCGGTGTCCTTCGCCATCAGTGGCCCTCAAGATAGATGTGCTTCGTCGCCAGCCATTCCATCACGCGTGAGTTGGCCCGCTCTTTGCGGTGTTTCGTGACCGGCCGCATGCGGGGGTAGGCTCCTGGTCAGGGCGATGACCAAGCTCGTGATCATCGACGACCACGAGGCTCTCCGGGAGGGCCTGGTCGCCCTGCTCGAAGGCCACGGGCTCGAGGTCGTCGGGACGGCCGGCAACGTCGCGTCGGGCATCGACCTCGTCGATCACGGCGATCCCGACGTCGCGATCGTCGACATCCGCCTCCCCGACGGCAGCGGCATCGAGCTCACCCGCGAGCTGCTCGCGCGGCGGCCGGGGCTCGGCGTCGTCCTCTACACCGGCGACTCCGACGCCGAGCTGCTCTACAGCGGCCTGGACTCGGGGGCCCGCGGCTACGCGCTCAAGGCCGGCTCGATGCAGGAGCTCGTCGGCGCGATCGAGCGCATCTCGGTGGGCGGCTCGTACGTCGATCCGCGCCTGGATCGCATCCTGCTGTCGCCGCGTGCGACCGTCCAGGTCCCGCAGCTCTCGCCGCGCGAGCGCGAGATCATGCACCTCATGGCCGAGGGCGGGACGGCCGAGGCGATCGGCACCGCGCTCGGCGTCTCGGTCGAGACCGTCCGCACGCACGTGCGCAACGTCATCCGCAAGTTGCAGGCACGCAACCGCGTGCACGCCATCGCGCTGGCGCTCGAGCGCGGGGAGATCGCGCTCGACGCTCCTCCGCGAGGCCGCTGACGATGGCCGACGAGGCGCTGCGCGCGCTCGTGCACGACCTGCGCGCGCCGCTGACCATCGTCGAGGGCTTCAGCGACCTGCTGACGCGCCGCGCCGATGAGCTCGCCGCGACCGAGCGCGACGAGTACGTCGGGCGGATCGCGGCGGCCGCCCGCGAGATGCGCGAGCTGCTCGATCGGGCCGTCGGCTAGGTGGTCGCGGCCTGGCCCCTCGCGCGGACGCGCAGGCGGGCGTCGACGGCGGCGGCCGTGACGCGCAGGGTGCCGCTCGAGCTCTTGACGATCAGGCGGGCGGCGGGAAGGCGCACGCCGCGCTTGCGCTTGCGCTTGCGCGTGCGCACGCGCGCGCTGAGCGTGCAGTGCAGGGCGCCGTGCTTGGGGCCGGCGCACAGCCGCAGGCGCCACGTCCCCGCCGGCAGCGCGACACGGGCCGCCGCCGTGCGGATCTCGCGGCCCTCGGGCACGGAGGTGATGTTGGCCGATAGCGTCCCGGCCTTGTGGCGCGCGCGGTCGCGCAGCGCGATGCGCAGGCTGAACCGCGCCTTCGCCTTGGCGGCCGGCGGGACCGGGGCGGTCGCGTAGTCGGCCACGGCAGCGGTCGGGGCGGAGGCCGCCACCGCCGCGCCGTCGACGTTCGCGGCGGTCACGACGACGCGCAGGCTGGCGCCGACGTCGGCGCTCGTGGGCGCGTAGAGCGCGCCGCTTGCGCCGTCGACGTTCGCCCAGCCGCCGCCGCTGTTGCGCTGCCACTGCAGGGCATAGCTCGTCGGCGTGTTGAACCACGTGCCCGCCGTGGCCGCGAGGACGACGCCGCGCTGGGCGGCGCCGGTGACCGTCGGCGCCGCGGTGTTCACCGGCAGCGTGGTGACGACGTTGGCGCCGCACGCCATGCCGAGGTCCGAGCACTTGCCCATGAAGGCGCTCGTGTAGACGTTCCAGTGCGTCGCGATGTAGGAGCCGGCGACGGGGTCGGGGTTGAAGTAGTCGTCGTGGCCGCAGTCGTAGGTCTGCGCGATGGCGCCGCTCCCGAGGCTGCAGATGTCGTCGCGGTAGTTGACGGCCTCGGGGCTGCCGTCCTCGTAGCACATGACATCCTCGCCATCGATGCAGTGCGCGGCCGACGTCGCGTGGGGCGCGGTGACTTGGACGCCGCCGAGGTTGTGCGTGATCTCGTGCAGCATCACGGTCGGCTGCCAGCCCGAGGGGTTCGGGGCGGTGCCGCTCGGGACCAGCATCATGCCGGTCAACCCGCCGCCGTTGGCCACGTTGTCCTGGCCCGAGCTGTCGTCGTCGGTCACCTGCGCGATGCCCCACACGCCGTACAGGCTGCCGTACTTGCTGAGGTCGTCGGCGAGGATGAACACGTCGCGCGAGTCGACGCCGACCGCGTCGCGAACGTCGTCGGCCAGAGCGTAGAAGTTCTGGCTGTCGTTGCCGCTCACGTAGGTGCTGCGCGGGCTGGGCAGCTGCACGCTCTGGACGTCGACATACTGCGGCCCGCATTCGGTGCCCATGTCGAATCGCAGCGCGCGGCGGCCACCGGTCTGCAGTGCGAGGAACTGCTCGATGCGCGACACGCTTGCCTGCAGCGCGTCCTGCCAAGCGACGAAGTTGTTCTGCACCTGGTCGGACGCGCGCGCGTAGACGACCTTGATCTGGCGCTGGGTGGCGGGGAACGCCGCGTCGACCGTGTCGTCCGTAGCGCGCTCTTGGCCGCACGCCGCCGTCGGCAGGAACTCCGGCAGGTCGGCCGCCGTCGTGCTCGCCAGGTGCGCGACCGCCAGCGTGCGGCTGATGTCGGCCGCCGCGAGGTCCGCGGGCCGATCGCGGTGGTCGGGCGCGTCCTCGTCGTGCGCGAGCGCCGCCGGCGCGAGCGCCAGCGTGAGCAGGAGGGCGAGGACGACCGATCGCGCGACGCGCATGGCCCTCTTGTGGTCGGCGTCTGCGGGGCGGTTCTGCAGGCCGTCATGGACGCATGGCGGAGCGCCCAGCCTCCACCCCGGCCCAAGGGTGTCCGGTCCCGACAGGACGCGGGGGGAGGCGGGCTACCTCGTGATCGGCGCGACCGCCGGGCGCTTGATCGCGTCTGGACGAACGCGTGGACGGATGCCGCGGCCGGTCAGGCGGCGCGGCGCTCGGGCTCGGCGGTCACGGGGCCGAAGTACGCGCTCCCGCCGATGCCGCGATCGAACGGCGCCCACGCGGCGCCCGGTGGCAGCTCCTTCTCCAGGCGGTCGAACGAGCCGAGCTTGCCGCCGAGGTTGTCGACCATGTGCACGAGCCATGCCTCGCGCGTGCACGGGACGACCGGGCTGCCGTGCTCGAGCGAGCCGTGGTGGCTGAGGATGATGTGCAGCACCGCCTGCGCGGTGTCGGCTGGGAAGCCGGGCAGATCCTCGATCGCGCGGCGGATGCGGTAGTAGCCGAGCGGGATCTCGCCGTGCAGCCGGCCCGCATCGGTGAGGTCGATGGCCACGGGATCGGCCGTGTAGGCCTCGAGCTTGCCGATGTCGTGCAGGAGCGCCGCGGTGACCGCGACGTCGCGGTCGAGGCCCGGGAAGGTGCCCGACAGCAGCGCGACGCCCTGGGCGACGGTGAGCGAGTGCTCGAGCAGGCCGTGCACGTAGGCCTGGTGGTAGAGCTTGGCGGCCGGCGCGCGGCGGTAGTGCTCCCACGTCGCGCTGCCCGGGCCGAGCACGCGATCCAGCAGCGCGCGCAGGTGCGGATCCTGCACGGTGGCGACGAGCCCGCGCAGGTCGGCCTCCATCGTGTCGGCCGAGTGCGGCGGCCCGTCCATCAGGTCCGACAGCGCGAACGAGCCCGGCGCCGGCGGGCGCAGCGCGCGCAGCGCGAGCTGGGCGCCCCAGCGCGGGTGGACCTCGTAGCGCCCGCGGACGTGGATCGGCTTGCCGGCCTCGCAGACCTCGCGCACGCCCGCGACGCCGTCCCACACGATCGCGGCGAGCTGGCCCGTGCGGTCGCCCAGCGAGAGCTTCAGGAACTGCCCGCCGTCGCGCTTGGTGCGCACCTCGACGGCCCTGAGAAGGAGGACCTGGTCCAGCTCCTGGCCATCGGTGAGGTCGCGGACGAGCACGCCGACAACCGTAGGGAGCCGCGCGGACGGCAGACTGTTTACCCATGAGCGATGCAACCGTCGTGGTGACTGGCGGGACCGGGGGCCTGGGCAGCGCCGTCACCCGGGCATTCCTGACCGAGGGCTGGCACGTCGTCGTGCCGTGGATCGCCGAGCGCGAGCTCGAGCGCGTGCAGGAGCACGAGCGCCTGACGCTCGTGCGCGCCGACCTCTTCGACCCCGGCGACGTGGCGGGCGTCGCCGAGGCCGCGGGCCCGTCGCTGCGCGCCCTGGTCAACCTCGTCGGCGGGTTCGCCGAGCACGGGCGCATCCACGAGACGCCGATCGAGACCTTCGACGAGCAGCTGCGGCTGAACCTGCGGCCGACCTACCTGTGCGTCGCGGCCGCGGTGCCCGCGATGCTCGCGGCCGGCGGCGGCGCGATCGTCTGCGTCTCCTCGCGCGCGGCGCTGCGGCCGTTCCCCGGAGCCGCCGGCTACGTCGTCTCCAAGGCCGCGGTGCTCGCCCTCGTCGACGCCCTGGACGCCGAGTACCGCAAGGACGGGATCCGGGTCAACGCGGTCCTGCCCAGCGTGATCGACACGCCGTTCAACCGCGCGTCGATGCCCGACGCCGACTTCGACACCTGGGTGCACCCCGACGAGATCGCTCGCGTCATCGCGTTCCTGTGCTCCGACGACGCGTCGGCGACCAGCGGCGCGCACCTGCCTGTCTATGGTCAAGCGTGATGACCAGCAATGACGCCCAGGATCGCAAGTGGTGGACGCTCGCCGCCGTGTGCGTGGCGACGTTCATGCTGCTGATCGACATCACCATCGTCAACGTCGCGCTGCCCGACATCCGCGAGGCGCTCGGCTCCTCCTTCAGCGACCTGCAGTGGGTCGTCGACGCCTACGCCCTGACCCTCGCAGCCTTCCTGCTGACGTGGGGCGCGACCTCCGACCGCCTCGGCCGGCGGCTGATCTTCGTCGTCGGCCTCGGGATCTTCGTCTGCGCGTCGCTGGCCTGCGCGCTGTCGACCACCCCGCTTTTCCTCAACCTCGCGCGCGGCGTGCAGGGCATCGGCGCGGCGGCGATGTTCGCCACCTCGCTGGCGCTGCTCGCCTCGGCCTTCCACGGCCGCGAGCGCGGTACGGCGGTCGGGATCTGGGGCGCGACGATCGGCGCCGCCGTCGCCATCGGCCCGCTCGTCGGCGGCATCCTGACCGAGAGCGTCGGCTGGGAGTCGATCTTCTACATCAACGTGCCGATCGGGATCGGCGCGATCTACATCACGCTGACGCGCGTGGCGGAGTCGCGCGATCCGAACGCGGGCCCGCCGGACTGGGCCGGCCTCGTGACCTTCTCGCTCGGCCTGTTCCTGCTCATCTTCGCGCTCGTGCGCGGCAACCCGGAGGGCTGGGGCAGCCCGCTCATCGTGAGCTTCCTCGTCGGGTCGGTCGTCCTGCTCGTCGGCTTCGTCGTCGTCGAGGCCCACATCGAGTACCCGATGTTCGACCTCGCACTGTTCCGCGTGCCGACGTTCGGCGGCGCCTCGATCGCCGCGTTTGCGCTGTCGGCGTCGATGTTCTCGATGTTCCTCTACATCACGCTCTACATCCAGAACTCGCTGGGCTACTCGCCGCTGCAGGCGGGCCTGCGCTTCCTGCCGCTGTCGCTGCTGTCGTTCGTCGTGGCGCCGCTGGCCGGGCGCCTGTCGGCGCGGGTGCCGATCCGCGCGCTGATCGGCGGCGGCATGACGCTCGTCGGCATCGCGCTGCTGCTCATGCGCGGGCTCGACGCGTCCTCGGACTGGACCGCGCTGCTGGCGGGCTTCTGCATCGCCGGCATCGGCGTGGCGCTCGTCAACCCGTCGCTCGCCTCGACCGCGGTGAGCGTCGTGCCGCCCGAGCGCGCCGGCATGGGCTCGGGGATCAACTCGACCTTCCGCCAGATCGGCATCGCCACGGGCACCGCCGGCCTGGGCGCGCTCTTCCAGGAGCTGCTTGCCAATCGGGCGACCGGGCGCCTCGCGCACGTGCCCGCGGAGGTGCTCGCGCAGGGCCGGCCCGAGGTTGCCGGCCCGGGCGGGCGCGAGGCCTACCTGACGCTCTTCACCGGTGCCCTGAACGACCTCTTCCTGATCGCGGCGATCGTCGCGTTCGCGGGCGCGGTGCTGTCGTTCGTGCTCATCCGCGGGCGCGACTACCTCGTGTCCGGCCCGGCCGTCCCCGCGGAGCCGGAGTCCGAGGCTGAGGCCGCTGCTGCCTGACGCCTCGCTACCCTCAGCGATCCGATGAGGCGACCGATCGTTCTTGCCGTGCTCTCCACGCTGGTCTGCGCCGCTCCGTCCGGTGCGCAGGTCACGCACATCCGCGCTGGCATGAGCGCCGGCGGCGTCGACCTCTCGGGCCTGACGGTCCCGGACGCGACGGCCAAGCTCAACGCCGAGCTCGCGCCGCGGCTGGCGCCCGACCTGCTCATCGGCGTCGCGGGGAAGCCTTGGACGCTGAAGATGGCCGACGCCAAGCTGAAGCTCGACGCCGACCGGACGGCCAAGCGCGCGCTCTACGCGAAGGCGGGCGTTACGCAGGTCGCCCCGGCGATCAGCCACTCGCGCCTGGCGGTCAAGGCGTTCGTCGAGGACGTCGCCAAGCAGGTCGGCAAGCCGGCGCGCGACGCGCGGATCAAGATCACGCTGCGCCACATCTACCGCGAGCGCTCGCGGCCCGGCCGCGGCCTCGACGTCGCCGCCGCGCGCAAGGCGATCGACGCCGCGATCGACGATCCGGCCGCGCCGCGCGTCCTTCACCAGCGTCTGACGCGCACGCGCGCGAAGGTCAACGCCAACGACCTCGCGCGGGTCTACAACACGGTCATCACGATCGACAAGGCGCACTTCAAGCTGCGCCTCTTCAAGGGCCTGAAGTTCCGCAAGAGCTACGGCGTGGCGGTCGGCCAGCCGGCCTACCCGACGCCGAGCGGGCGCTTCGCGATCCAGGACAAGCAGGTCAACCCCGTGTGGTCGGTGCCCAACTCGCCGTGGGCCGGCGAGCTGCAGGGCACGACGGTCGAGGGCGGCAGCGCCGCCAACCCGCTGAAGGCGCGCTGGATGGGCATCGCCAACGGCGTCGGCATCCATGGCACCGGCGAGGATTGGTCGATCGGCTCGCGCGCGTCGCACGGCTGCATCCGCATGCACGTCGCTGACGTGATCGACCTGTTCAAGCGCGTCCCGGTCGGGGCGCCGGTCCTCATCCAGTAGCGACGAAGCGCTCGAGCTCGGCGCGCCCGCCGGCGGGCGTCGGATCGCCGTGGGCGAGCAGCAGGCCGTCGAACTCGATGGTCTGCAGCAGGCGCGTGAAGGCGGCCCGCAGCCCGGCCTTGACCGCGTCGGGATCGTCGCCGAGCAGCCAGTCCGAGACGAACGCCAGATCGCCGTCGTCGTTGCGCACGACCGCGTCGGCGAAGGCCAGGAAGCCGTCGCCGGCCGCGATGTGCAGCGCCGTCTCCTCTGGGCACAGCACGCCGACCTCGAGCGCGCGGACGCCCGGCGCCAGCTCGTCGCCCCACGCGAAGCCCTCGACCTCGACGCCCGCGCCCTCGAACTCGTGCAGCCCGGCCTCGTGGCAGCGGATCGGGCAGCCGTAGTCCGCCGCGAAGCGCAGGTGGTGGCGGTTGGTCAGCACGGCCAGCCGCGGCTCGCTCGGCAGCGGGGCGTCGGGCGGCATCGGATCGACGACGACGCCTGAGTCGACGACGTAGTGCGCGTGGACCGGCTTGCCGATGGTGTCGCGGAACGCGGTCCAGTCGAGGAGGCCGGGGGCGAGCTGTTGCATCGCCTTGCGAGGCTACGCCGGACTCCGCCGGCGCGGGCGGCGCCTTGCGGCCGGGCACTGAGGGGGTGAGGCCTCTGCGGGGGCGCCGGCGCCCGCGGGGTCCCCTGCGCGGTTGCTCCGCAGTCGCGCGCGCGTGTTGGCGCAGGGCGCGCATGTTTCGCAACACCGAGCGGGCCGCTCTCACGAACCGCCTGTATTTGGTGCCGGAAACCGGCAGTAACCGCAGGCAGTTCGGAGCCGCGCCCGAGGCGGACCGGGCGGAAGTGTTGCGAAACGCGCACGGCGGCCCGCCCGCGCGAAGCGGCCCGCCCGCGAAGCGGCCGACGATGACGCACGACGCCACGGCCGCGCGACCGCAGCGGCTTCACCCCTCAATGCCCTGGCAACGCGGCGCCGCCTACGCCACGCGGCAGGTCGTGGCGCTCAACGGCACATCCCGCGACGAGCTCCCAACCATCACCCGATAGCACCCGGGCGCCAACCGCCAGCCGCCCGCGCCCGTGTCCCAGTAGGACAACGCCCGCGCGTCGAGCACAAACGAAACCCGCCGCGTCTCCCCGGGGCGCAACACCACCTTGGCAAACCCCCGCAGCTGGCGCGGCGGCTGCACGACGCCCGGGCCCGGCGACGGCAGGCCGACGTACAGCTGCGGCACCGCGATCCCGGAGCGCGCGCCGGTGTTCGTCACGCTCGCGTCGACCGCGATGCGGCCGGGCGCGGCGTCGACGTGCAGGCCGCGATAGGCGAACGTCGTGTACGAGCGGCCGAAGCCGAACGGGTAGGCGGGCTGCAGGCCCATCGCGTCGAACCAGCGGTAGCCGACGAGCACGCCCTCCTTGTAGGTCACCGTCTCGGCGACGCCCGGGTACTTCTCCGGGTCGCCGGCGGTCGGCTCGTCGGCTTCGCTTGCCGGGAAGGTCGCGGGCAGGCGCCCGCCGGGGTCGACGTCGCCGAACAGCACGCGCGCGATCGCCGGGCCGCCCTCCTGGCCGGGGTACCAGGCCTCGATCAGCCCGCGGACGCGATCGCGCCACGGCGTGAGCACCGGGCCGCCGGTCTCGAGCACGACGATCGTGTTCGGGTTGGCCGCGGCGACGCGCTCGATCAGCGCGTCCTGGTCGCCGCTATAGGGCGGGCACTCGAGGGTCAGGCAGCGCTTGTCGGCGCCCTCGGTCTGGTAGTCGCCCGCGAAGACGATCGCCACGTCCGCCGCGGCGGCCGACGCGGCCGCGGCGCCGGCGTCGCTGCCGTCGTCGTAGGTGACGCGCACGCCACGACCGGCGCGCTGCGCGATCGCCGCGCGCGGCGTGTGCACCTCGAACGGGGTCACGTCGCCCGAGCCGCCGCCGGTCTTGAACGTGTCGGCGTCGGCGCCGACGATCGCCAGCGAGCGCAGCTTGCCGGCGTCGAGCGGCAGCGCGCCGCCCTCGTTGCGCAGCAGCGTGATCGCGCCCTCCTCGATGCGCTGCGCCACCTGCGCGTGCGCGGTCTTGTCGATCTGCGCGTCGTCGTCGACGAAGGCCGCGCGATCGAAGAAGCCGTAGGCGAACAGCGTGCGCAGGATGCGGTGCACGTGCGCGTCGACGGTCGCGCTGCTGGTCAGGCCGGTGAGCAGCCCGGCGTTCACGAGCGCCGGCGAGTAGGCGAGGCCGGGCCACGGCTCGAAGTCCAGCCCGCCGGCGAGGTTGGCGTACGTGTCGTGCGCGGCGCCGTAGTCGGCGATGACGTAGCCCTGAAAGCCCCAGTCGCGCTCGAGGATGTCGTGCAGGAGGTGGTCGTTCTCGCATGCGTACGGGCCGTTGAGGCGGTTGTAGGAGCACATCACCGTGCCGACGTGTGCCTCCTTGACGGCCGCCTCGAACTGCGGCAGATAGACCTCGCGCAGCGTGCGCTCGTCGACGACGCTGTTCTCGGTCATACGGTTGCCGCGGACCGGCGGCGGGCCGAGGAGCTGACCGGGCGCGCTCGTGTCGGCGGCGGGCCCGGCGTCGCCCTCCTGGTTGTTGGCCGCGAAGTGCTTGACGTCGGCGATGACGCCCTGCGACTGCGCCCCGTCGATCCAGCCGACCGCGGTGCGCGCGACGAGGTAGGGGTCCTCGCCGTAGCCCTCGAACGTCCGCCCGCCCAGCGGCGTGCGCATGATGTTGACCGTCGGGGCGAAGATGACGTCGTTGCCCTTTGCGCGCGCCTCGTTGGCGACGACCTCGCCGTGCTGGCGCGCCGCGTCGCGATCGAAGGTGGCGGCCAGCGCCATCGGGATCGGCAGCGCGGTCGTCTTGCCCTGGCGCGGGCCGACCGGCCCGTCGCTGTAGTAGGTCGGCGGCAGGCCGACGCGGTCGACGCCCGCGCTCGTGCCCGTGTGCGTATGGTCGCCGCCGCCGACGGCGAACGGGTCGTCGCCCGCGAGCAGCGACACGCGCTCGTCGGGCGTCAGCGCGGCCATCAGCAGGTCGGCCCGCTGGTCGGGCGTCAGCGACGTGTTGCACCACGGGTGATCGCCGCAGCGTCCCGCCGCCGCGGCGGTTGCCGGCATCAGCACGGCGAGGGCGGCCGCGGCGACGCACACCCTGCGAAGCGAGCTCATGGACGTCCCAACGCGCGAGCGCGCGCGGTCTTGCGCCTAGGCCGACGCCTCGCTGGCCTTCGGCACCCACGCCCGCGCCGTGGTCAGCGCCCGCCGCGGCGAGAGCGTGCCGCACTCGTGCGCGAGGATCCCGATCGCCACGACGAGGCCGGCCAGGGCGAGGATCGCGCCGACGCCGAAGGTGAAGGCCGTGATCGCCGCGATGTCGACCGTGTGGCCCGTGACCTCGACGAAGCCGTAGGACAGCATCGCCAGGCGCAGCCCGGCGCTGGCCGGCGCGAGCGGGAGGATGCGCCCGCCGCCCTGGGCGGCCATCACGAGCACGACGGTCGACGGCGTGACCGGCAGGGCGAAGGCGGCCATGAACGCCGCCATCGAGCCCAGGCGGATGAGCCGCGCGAGCGCCTGCCAGCTCGCCACGCCGGTGAGGAAGCGCCCCGGCGAGCCGAGGATCGCGACGCCCTGGCGCAGCGGCGCGCGCACCTTGCGCACGAGCCACCAGCCCGCCACGCCCACGATCGCCGCGCCGGCCAGCGCCGCGATCGGGTGCTCGACGAGCAGCGACACGTCGAGCGCCGGCAGCTCGCCGCCGGCCGTCGGCACCGGCATGAACCCCTTGGCCAGCGCCCACACGACGAGGGCGGAGCCGAACACGGTCTCGAACAGCGTCTCGGGAACGAACGTCGCCGCGAGCGTCGTGTAGCGCGAGCCCTCGATGCGGCGGCGCACCATCGCGAGCTTGACCACGTCGCCGCCGCGCGCCGGCACGAGCGAGTTGATCCCCGCGCCGGCGAGGTAGGCGCGCATGACATGCACCGGGCGCAGGTTCGTCGCCTCGGGGTAGGCGGCGCGCAGGATCGTGAACCACCCGCGCGTGCGCGTGGCCTGGGCAAGCAGGTACAGCAGCGTCCCGACGGCGACCCAGCGCACGTCGACTTCCGCGGTCCGGTTGGCGATCAGGCCAACCGCGTGGACCGCGGAGCGGACGACAGCATCCAGCTTGTCCGGCATCCCACGGCGACCGTACTCCTCGCGCAGGCTCGGCACGCCGATGTCTGGACGATCGGACGGGTAGGGCTCATGAGTAGCATCGACCCGATGGAGACCGCCATCGCGCTGACGTCCCTGTCGCACGGTGCCGGCTGCGGCTGCAAGCTGCCCGCCGCGGCCCTGCTGCCGATCGTCCGCGGCCTCCCCGCGGCCACCGCGCCGGAGCTGCTGGTGGGCTCGGCGACCGCCGACGACGCCGCCGTCTGGCGCATCTCCGACGACCTTGCGCTCGTGCAGACCGTCGACTTCTTCACGCCGGTCGTCGACGACCCCTACGACTTCGGCCGCATCGCCGCCGCCAACGCGCTGTCCGACGTCTACGCGATGGGCGGGCGCCCGCTGAGCGCGCTGAACCTCGTCGCCTGGCCGCTGCAGAGCCTCGGGCCCGACGCGCTGGCCGACGTGCTGCGCGGCGGCATCGACGTCGTGCGCTCCGCCGGCGCCGAGGTCGTCGGCGGCCATTCGATCGACGACCCCGAGCCGAAGTACGGCCTCGCGGTCACCGGAACGGTCCACCCCGATCGCGTCCTCACCAACGCCGGCGGCCGCGCCGGCGATGCGCTCGTGCTGACCAAGCCGCTGGGCGGCGGCGCCGTGGTCACGGCCCGCAAGCGCGGCGCCGCCGGCGACGAGCTTCTGGCGCGCGCGGTCGCGGTCATGGCGGCGCTCAACGCCGACGCCAGCGCGGCCGCCGTCGCGGCGGGCGCGTCGGCGATGACCGACGTCACCGGCTTCGGCCTGCTCGGCCACCTGCACGCGCTGGCGCGCGAGAGCGGCGTCGCTGCGGAGGTCGACGCGGCGGCGGTGCCGGCGATCGACGGCGTCGCCGAGCTGCTGGCCGACGACGGCGCGGTCTCGGGCGGCAGCCGCGCCAACCGCGAGTACGCGGGCGGCTTCGCGTCCTTCGACGCCGACGTCGAGCCGTGGCGCGCGCGCCTGGTCTGCGACGCGACGACCTCCGGCGGGCTGCTCGTCGCGATCGACCCGTCACGGGTGGGCGAGGTGCCCGGCGCGGTCGTCGGGCGGCTCGTCGCCGGCCCGGCCGGCGCGATCCGCGTGGGGTAGGCGCTCGTGGTGTGTCCTCTTGGTCGTCCGCGTGGTGTCTTGCGGCGCTGCGCGGCCGGGGCACCGAGGGGGGCAAGCCGCTTGTGGTCGCGCCGCCGTGGCGTCGTGCCTCGTCGCGGGCGGCTGCGCAGAGAGGCGCGCGTGTTGATGCAGGGCGCGCGTGTTCCGTAACACCCTCGCGTGTTCGCATATCGAACGTCGACTCCGTCGCGTATATCGCGACAAAGTCGACGCTCGGTGGCCGCCCGCCTGCCACGATCGCCGGAAGTGTTGCGAAACACGCACGGCCGCGCCGCTCGCGTTCGGCCCGCGATCGGGCCGCGCGCGAAAGCGCGCTCGCGACGCCACCCCGGCGCCACCCGGGCGGCTTTCACCCCTCGTTGCCCTGAACGCGCGGCGCCGCCAAACTCCGCGCGGACGACCACACCCCACCGCGCGCCATCCACCATCCAGCGCCAGCACGTAGCATCGGGCGCTTGGAGCGGCCCGGGGCCGGTGCCCCGACCGGCCTTCAAAGCCGGGGGGGCCGTGCTACCACGGCTGGAAGGTTCGACTCCTTCGCCGCTCCGTCTAGTCCCCGCAGGCCCGCGCGACCTGCGCGCGGCCGCGGTACAGGCGGCTGGCGAGCGTGCCCTCGGCGATCCCGAGCTGACGGGCGGCGTCGGTCGACTTGGCGCCGTGCACGTCGACGAGCACGACCGCCGCGCGGAAGGGCTCCGGCAGCTCGGCGACGGCATCGAGCACCTCGCGGGCGCGGATGGCCGTCATCGGGCGGTCCTCGGCGTGGCGGTCGACCGCCTCGAAGTCCTCGGGCAGCGCGGTCGTGCGCACGCGGCTGCAGATGGCGCGCAGTCGGCTGTGGTGCGTGTTGCGCATCGCCTGCATCAGGTAGCCGGTCTCGCTGCCGCTGACCATCCGCGGACGGCGCAGCACGCGCTCGAGCGTGTCCTGGACGAGGTCCTCGGCGTCGCCGTCGCGGCCGCACAGATGGCGGGCGAAGCGCAGCAGGCGGTCCATGTGCAGTGAGAGCCGCTGGGGGTCGAGCGGGCGGGAAGCGGCGTAGGTCGACATGGCAGCGATGGTGCGTCACGCGCACGCCCGTTCGCACCGGGGAGCTACCCCTGTCTTTTCGCCGCGCGGGTACCACGGTGCGGCTGCCCGCACCACGGTCCCCGGGGTGGCCGCACCGGCGACGTGAGCCGGCCCGCACTGCGCGTCATACGTATGCGAACGACAATGGCGCTTGAGCCCGGAGTCCAGCATCGCAGTGGGTGGCTCGCGAACGATCCGGCCGACGCGCACGCTCTCTCCCACCCTGATACTCCAGCCTCCCGTCGCCGCCGACCTGCTCGAACGCGACGGTGAGCTCGCGCGCATCGAGCGCGCCATGGCGAGCGCCCGCGCCGGGAACGGCGCCACGGTCATCGTCGAAGGGCCGGCGGGGATCGGCAAGTCCGCGGTGCTCGCCGCCGCAAGGGCCAGGGCGGAGGAGGGAGGGACGCGCGTGCTGCGCGCCCGCGGCGCCGAGCTCGAGCGCGACTTCGCCTTCGGCGTCGTGCGCCAGCTGTTCGAGGCCGCGCTGCGCGAGGCGACCGCCGACGAGCGCGCCGAGCTGCTCCAGGGGCCCGCCGGCGTGGCCGCGAGCCTGCTCGGGCTCCCGGGCGCGCTGGCCGGTGACGAGGCGCCCGCCGCGACGCCCGACGCCTCGTTCACCGTGCTGCACGGCCTCTACTGGCTGTGCGCGAACCTGGCCGCGGACGGCGCGCTCGTCCTCGCGCTCGACGACGCGCACTGGGCCGACACCTCCTCGCTGCGCTTCCTGGCCTTCCTGCTCCCGCGCCTGGAGGAGCTGCCGGTCGCCCTGGTGGTGGCCACGCGCCCGCAGGTCGAGGGCGACGGCGCGCACATGCTGGCCGTCCTCGCCGCCGACGCGGACGCCGACGTCCTGCGCCCGGCGCCGCTCAGCGTCACGGCGGTCGGGTGGCTCGTCGAGTCCGGGCTCGGCGCGCGACCGGACGACGCCTTCGTCTTCGCCTGCCATCGCGCGACCGCCGGCTCGCCGTTCCTCGTCCGCGAGCTGGTCGAGGCGCTGCGCGTCGAGGGCGTGGAGCCCGACGCGAGCGCGGCTGCCGACGTCGAAGCGGCCGGTGCGCGCGGCGCGCGGCGCTGGATCCTGCTGCGGATGGGCCGGCTGCCGGAGCCGGCGACGCGGCTCGCGCGGGCGGTCGCCGTGCTGGAGCGCGCCGAGCTGTCCAGCGCCGCGGCGCTCGCTGGCCTGGAGCCGATCGACGCGGCCGAGGCGGTCGACGCGCTCGTCGCCGCGGGCATCCTCGAGCCCGGACGCCCGCTGACCTTCGTGCACCCGCTCGTGCGCGCCGGCATCTACGAGGAGCTGGCGGGCGCCGAGCGCTCGCTCGCCCATCGCCGCGCCGCCGAGCTGCTCGACGGCAACCCGATCGACGAGGAGCGCGTGGCCGAGCACCTGCTCGCCACGCAGCCCGCCGGCGATCCGTGGATCGCCGAGCGCCTCGTCGAGGCGGCGCGCACCGCGGCACGCCGCGGCGCCCCGGAGTCCGCCGCGGTGCTCCTGCGCCGCGCCCTGGCCGAGCCCGCGCCGCGGGGCAAGCGCGCGGGGCTGCTGCTGGAGCTCGGGATCGCCGAGGCGACGGCCGGGCGCGCCGTCGGCGAGGAGCACCTCCAGGAGGCGCTGGAGCACGCCGGCGACGACGACGGCATCCGCGTCGGTGCGACGCTCCTGCTCGCCCACGCGCTCGGGCGCGCCGAGCGCTCGGCCCAGGCGGTCGCCGTCGTCGACCGCACCGCCGCGATGCTGCGCGGCCGCGACGAGCGCATCTCCGAGCACCTCGAGGCGCTCGCGCTGACCGCGGGCATGCTCGACGCCAGCACCGCGCCGGCGCTGTCGGATCGCCTCGACGCGATGCGCCGTCGCGCCGACGACCCCGACGCGCCGCGCGAGGTCCTCGCCGTCGCCGCGCTGCGCGCCGTCGAGTCCAACGAGCCCGCCGACGTCGGCGTGGCGCTCGCCCGCCGCGCCTTCGCTGCTGGGCCACGCCCCGTGCCCGCGCCGACCGACCTGCCGTGGTTCGTGCAGGCGGCGATCGCACTCGTGTGGGCCGACGCGCTCGGCGAGGCGCAGGATCGTCTCGACGCGGGCGTCGCCGAGGCGCGCGCCACCGGCGACTGCGCGCTGTTCGCCTCGAGCCTGGCATGGCGGGCGTGGCTGGCCCTGCGCCACGGAGACCTGCAGGGCGCCGCCGGCGATGCCCGCACGGTGCTCGACGCGGCCGATCTGCCCGCTCCGCAGCTCTACCGCACGGTCGCGAACGCCGTCCTCGTCAGCGCTCACATCGAGAGCGGCGACCTCGACGGGGCCGAGGCGGCGCTCGCCCGCTTCGGCGAGTGCGAGCCGACGCGCACCCAGAGCGGCGCGACGCTGCTGGTCGCGCGCGGGCGCCTGCACATCGCGCGCCGGCGCTTCGACGCGGGCCTGGCCGACATGCTCGAGGCCGGCCGCGTGGCGCTCGACACCGGCGCACCAACGCCCGGCTACCTGCCGTGGCGCGCCGGCGCGGCACACGCCCACCTCGCGCTCGGAGATCGCGACGCCGCCGTGCGCCTCGTTCGCGAGGAGCTGGAGCTGGCGCGGGCCTTCGGAGCCCAGCGCACCCTGGGGGTAACGCTCCGCTGTGTCGGCGTCGTCCTCGGCGGCGCCGAGGGCGAGGAGCTGCTGCGCGAGTCGGTCGCGGCACTGGAGCGCGCGGGCGTCGGCCTCGAGCGCGCCCGCACGCTCGTCGACCTCGGCGCGCACCTGCGCCGTGCCAACCGCCGCCGCGAGGCGCGCGACCTGCTGCGCGAGGCGCTCGACGTCGCTCATCATGCGGGGGCGCGGCCGATTGCCGATCGCGCCGCGACCGAGCTGCGCGCCACCGGCGCCAAGCCGCGCCGCGCGCCGCTGACCGGCGTCGAGGCGCTCACGGCGAGCGAGCGCCGCGTCGCCGAGCTCGCCGCCAAGGGCATGACCAACCGGGAGATCGCCCAGGCGCTGTTCGTCACCGCGCGGACCGTCGAGGGCCACCTCACGCGGACCTTCCAGAAGCTCGATCTGCGTTCGCGCGAGGACCTCGCCGAGGTGCTGGTCGCGCGCGCATGAGCCGCGTCACGTCGAAGGACGGCACCGCGATCGCCTGCGAGCGCACGGGCGGCGGGCCGCCCGTCGTCCTGGTCGGCGGAGGGCTCGTCGACCCGGTCACCGGCCGGGCCGGCCGCTGGGAGAACGCGCCGCTCGCCGCCGAGCTGGCCGAGCACTTCGCGGTCTGCAACTACGACCGGCGCGGCCGCGGCGACAGCGGCGACACCCTTCCGTACGCGATCGAGCGCGAGCTCGAGGACCTCGAGGCGCTCATCGCCGAGGCCGGTGGCTCGGCGCACCTGTACGGCGTCTCGTCGGGTGGTGCGCTTGCGCTGGAGGCCGCCGCAGCCGGGCTGGCGATCGACAGGGTCGCCGTGTACGAGGTGCCGTACATGATCGCCGACGAAGCGGCGCAGGCGTGGCGGGCGTACGTGGAGCAGCTCGGGCCGGCGCTCGCGGAGGATCGCCGCGGCGACGCGGTCGAGCTCTTCATGCGCGTGGCCGGCTCCTCCGACGATGCCATCGCGCGGGCGCGGCGCTCGCCGATGTGGCCAGGCCTGGAGGCCATCGCGCACACGCTCGCCTACGACGCGGCGTGCCTGGGCGACGGTCTGCCGCCCACCGACCGCCTCGCCGCGATCGAGCGACCGACGCTGGTGGCAACCGGCGGGAGCGACGGCTTCTTCGAGCAGGCGGCCGACGCGATCGCCGCGCGCGTGCCGCAGGCCGAGCGCCTCACGATCGAGGGCCAGGCGCACCTCGTCGATCCGAGCGCGCTCGCCCCGGTGCTCGCGCGGTTCTTCGGCGCGTAGCATCCGCCGCATGTCCGATGCCCCGCCACCGCGCGTGCGCGAGCGGCTGCGCGACCTGCCCTCGGTCGATCGCCTTGCCACGTCGGTCGCGCGCGCCGAGCTGGCCGCGCGCCGCGACGAGCTGCTGGCCGGCGCGGCCGACGAGGTCGACCTGGTCGCCCGCGCGCGCGAGCGCCTGCGCCCGTCGCTGCGGCGCGTGCTCAACGCCACCGGCGTCGTCGTGCACACGAACCTGGGGCGCGCCCCGCTGAGCGCCGCGGCGCGCGCGGCGGTCACCGCGCTGGCCGACGGCTACTCGAACCTCGAGCTCGATCTCGCCACCGGCGAGCGCGGCTCGCGCCACGCCCACGTCGAGGCGCTGCTGCGCGAGGTCACCGGCGCCGAGGCGGCGCTGGCGGTCAACAACTGCGCGGCCGCGGTGCTGCTCGCCGCCGCCGCGCTGGCCGGCCCGGAGCGCGACGTGGTCGTCTCGCGCGGCCAGCTCATCGAGATCGGCGGCGGCTTTCGCATCCCCGAGGTCGTCGCCCAGGCGGGCGCGCGCCTGGTCGAGGTCGGCACCACCAACCGCACGCGGCTGGGCGACTACGCGGCTGCGCTGAGCGACCGCACCGGCGCGATCCTGCGCGCGCACCCGTCGAACTTCCGCACGCTTGGCTTCACCGAGGAGGTCGAGATCGAGGCGCTGTGTGGGCTCGGCGTCGCGGTCGTCGACGACGTCGGCTCGGGCGTGCTCGCCGACGAGATCGAGCTGCTCGCCGAGGAGCCGTCGGTGCGACGGTCCGTGCGCGCGGGCGCGGCGGTCGTCTGCTTCAGCGGCGACAAGCTGCTCGGCGGGCCGCAGGCCGGGCTGATGGTCGGCACGCGCGAGGCGATCGACGCGTGCCGGCGCCACCCGCTGGCGCGCGCGGTGCGCATCGACAAGCTGTCGCTCGCGGCGCTCGGGGCGACGCTGGCCCTCTACCGCGACCCCGACCTGGCACGCGCCGAGCTGCCGGTGCTCGCGATGCTCGAAGCGCCGGCCGAGGCGCTCGAGGCCCGCGCGCGGCGCCTGGCCGAGGGCGGTGGCGGCGAGGTCGTCGCCGCGACCGCGAAGGTCGGCGGCGGCGCGCTGCCGCTGCTCGAGCTGCCCGGGCCTGCCGTCGCGGTCGACGTCGGCCTCGCGCAGCCGCTGCGCACAGGCGACCCGGCCGTCGTCGGGCGGATCGTCGACGGGCGGCTGCTGCTCGACGTCCGCACGCTCACCGACGCGGAGGCGGACCTGGCGGCGGCGGCCGTGCGGGCATGCCGCTGACCCTCGGCACCGCCGGCCACATCGACCACGGCAAGACCGCGCTCGTGGCCGCCCTCACGGGCGTCGACACCGATCGCCTGCCGGCCGAGAAGACGCGCGGCATCTCGATCGAGCTCGGCTACGCGCCGCTGACCCTGCCCTCCGGCCGGCGCCTGTCGGTCGTCGACGTCCCCGGTCACGAGCGCTTCGTGCGCACGATGGTGGCCGGCGCGACCGGCATCGACCTCTACCTCATGGTCGTCGCGGCCGACGACGGCGTGATGCCGCAGACGATCGAGCACGCGGCGGTGCTCGCGGCGCTGGGGGTGACCGACGGGGTCGTCGCGCTGACCAAGGCCGACCTCGCCGACCCCCAGCGCGCGACGGCCGAGGCACGGGAGCTGCTGCCGGGCGCCCAGGTCGTGTCATGCTCGGCGCGCACGGGCGCCGGCCTCGACGAGCTGCGCGCGGCGCTCGGCGCGGTCGCCGCCCGGCTGCCCGGCCGCGGCGACGGCCCCGGCGGGCCGCTGCTGCACGTCGACCGCGCCTTCACGATCCGCGGCGCGGGCACGGTCGTGACCGGCACGCTGTGGTCGGGCGCCGTCGCGGCGGGCGACCGGCTCGCGCTGCTGCCAGCCGGGACCGAGGTGCGCGTGCGCTCGGTCCAGGTCCACGACGAGCCCGTCGAGCGCGCCGAGGCCGGCCAGCGCGTGGCGCTGAACCTCGTCGGCATCGCGGTGCGCGACGTCGCTCGCGGCGACGCGCTCGCGGCGCCGGGCACGGTGGTGCCCACCCGCGTGCTCGACTGCGAGCTGACTCTGCGCGGCGCGCAGCACGGCATGCGCGCGCACGTGCACCACGGCACGCGCGAGGCGCCCGCGCGGCTCGCGGACCTCGGCGACGGGCTGTGGCAGGCGCGCCTGGAGCGCCCGCTGCTGGCGCGCGCGGGCGATCGCGTCGTCGTGCGCTCGATCGCCCCGCCGGACACGCTCGGCGGGGGCGTCGTGCTCGATGCGGCGGCGCGCCGCCACGGCCGCCGCAGCGACGTCGTCGATCGGCTGCAGCGCCTGCGCCGCGGCGAGCCCGAGCCGCAGGCAGCGCCGCCGCCCGCACCGGAGCCCGCGCCCGCGCCCGCCGCGCCTGAGCCGCTGTCGGCGTCGGCGCTGGCGCTCGAGGAGCGCCTGCGCGCCGCCGGCCACGAGCCGCCCAACGCCGCCGACCTCGACGCCGCCGACCTCGCCGCCCTGCGCACTGCCGGGCGCGCCGTGCGCGTCGGACGCGCGATGTACGCCCACCCGGAGGCGCTCGCGCGCGTGCGCGCGCGCGTTGAGGATCTCATCGCCGCCGACGGGTCGATCACGCTCGCGCGGCTGCGCGACGAGCTGCAGACGTCGCGCAAGTTCGCCCAGGCGCTGCTCGAGCACCTCGACGCCGAGCGGGTGACGAAGCGGCTGCCCGACGACTCGCGGGTGCTGCGGCGCCGGTAGCGGGCGCTGGCGCGCTGCGCGGCCGATCAAGATCGGTGTCCGATAACCGACAACTGCGGTGTGGGCCCCCTCACGCGCCTTCAAGCCTGGCTGCCCAGCGGGAGCACCCTGCCGCCCGAGATGTGGCGCCGTCGCCACGGCTGGATGCTGCGGGTGCTCTGGGCCCACGCGGTCGTCCTGCTCATCTGGGGCCTGATCCTCGGCCACCCGCTGTGGCACGCCGCGCTCGACGCGGCCCCGATCTTCGTCTGCGGTGTGTTCGCATCGCGCACGCGCTATACGCGGCGCGGGCGCTCGGCCGCCGCGTGCATCGGCCTGCTGAGCGCCTCGGCGGTGATCGTGCACCTGATGAACGGCGCCATCGAGGGGCACTTCCACTTCTTCGTGATGGTCAGCCTCCTGGCGCTCTACGAGGAGTGGTTCCCCTACCTGCTGGCCTTCGCCTACGTCCTGGCCCACCACGGCCTGATGGGCGCGCTCGAGCCGGCGTCGGTCTACAACCACCCCGACGCCGTGGCGCACCCGTGGCGCTGGGCGGCGATCCACGCGCTGTTCATCGCCGGCCTGGGCGTCGTCAACGTCGTGCACTGGCGCCTGAACGAGGACGCGCGCGCGGCGACCGAGCGCAGCGAGGAGCGCTTCCGCTCGGCGTTCGACCGCGCGCCCACGGGCATGGCGCTCGTCGGGCTCGACGGCGTCGTGCAGCAGGCCAACGCCGCGCTGCGCACGCGGGTCGGCGACGACGCCGTCGGCATGCCGCTCGCCGATCTCGTCCTCGCCGAGGACCTCGCCGGCCGCGCGTTCCCCGCGGCGGCGACGGAGCTCGAGCTGCGCTACCGCGACGGACGCGGATGGGGCCTGTGGCACCACTCGCCGCTGCCCGGGCGCGAAGGCGAGCCCGACGCGTGGATCAGCCACTGCATCGACGTCTCCGCCCGCAAGGAGGCCGAGACCGAGCTGTCCTGGCAGGCCCAGCACGACCCGCTGACCGGGCTGCCCAACCGCGAGTACTTCCTCGAGCGCCTCGGCGGCGCCCTCTCACGGCGCACCGGCCACGTGGCCGTGCTCTTCGTCGACCTCGACGACTTCAAGGTCGTCAACGACTCGCTCGGCCACGGCGCCGGCGACCGGCTGCTGAGCGCCGTCGCGGAGCGCCTCAGCCGCGTCCTGCGCCCCGACGACGTCATCGCGCGCTTCGGCGGCGACGAGTTCACCATCCTGCTGCGCGGCATCACCGGCGAGGACCACGCGCTCGCGATCGCCGATCGCGTGGCCGACGCGCTCAGCGATCCGCTCGTGCTCGACGGCGAGCGCCGCTACGTGTCGGCGAGCGTCGGCCTGAGCTTCAGCGCCCCGGGCGCCGACGCCCACGCGCTGCTGCGCGACGCCGACGCCGCGATGTACCGCGCCAAGGAGCTCGGCAAGGGGCGCTGCGAGGTCTTCGACGAGTCGATGCGCCGCGACGCGCTCGAGCGCCTGGACCTCGAGAGCGGCCTGCGCCAGGCGCTCGACAACGGCGAGCTGCACCTCGTCTACCAGCCGCTCGTCAGCCTCGCTACGGGCCAGGTCACCGGCGTCGAGGCGCTGCTGCGCTGGAACCACCCGGTCCACGGAATGGTCGGCCCGCTGCGCTTCATCCCGATCGCCGAGCGCAACGGCCTGATCATCCCGATCGGCGCGTGGGTCCTGCACGAGGCCTGCCGCCAGCTTGCCGAGTGGGGCGACGACGCGCTCGGCGTGTCGGTCAACGTCTCGTCGCGCCAGCTCGGGGCGACCGACCTGGTCGACAGCGTCCGCGCCGCGCTCGAGGGCTCGGACATCGCGCCCGGCCGCCTGTGCCTGGAGATCACCGAGACGGCGATGATGGCCGACCTCGGGACGATGAGCGAGACGCTCACCGCGCTCAAGCGCCTCGGCGTGCGCCTCGCCGTCGACGACTTCGGCGTCGGCCACGCATCGCTGCGCCGGCTGCGGTCGCTGCTGCCGGTCGACACCCTGAAGATCGACAAGTCGTTCGTCGACGGCATCACCGACGACGCCGACGACGCCGCGATCGTCGAGGGGGTCGTGCGCCTGGCCCACTCGCTCGGGCTGCACGCCGTCGCCGAGGGCGTCGAGACGGTCGAGCAGGTCGCGATGCTGCAGGCCTGGTCGTGCCAGACCGGCCAGGGCTATCACTTCGCCCGCCCGGGGGCGCCCGACGAGATCGCGCGGATGCTGGCCGAGCCGGCGATCCGCGACGCCGCTTAGCGCCGGTCCCAGCGCTCGCGCAGCCCGCGCCCGAAGCGCTTGGCGCGGCGCACCGTCGTCGCCTGGTCGACGCGTGCGCGCATCCCGCCGCCGGGGGCCGGCAGCTCCTCGGCCTCGGCGGCCGTGATCGTCAGCGTGACCGCGCGCTCGGCGATGCGGGCGACCTCGGGGGCGTCGACGAAGCGCTTGCCCGCCTTCGTGTCGATGACGATGCCGTCGAAGATGTGCTCGCGGCCGGTCTCCTGCGCGCGGCGGACGGTGCCGATCTGGACGCCGTCGGACGAGCGCACCGGCGTCCCGCGCCGCAGCACCTTCCAGGAGATCGCGTGTCCGTCGTCATCGGTCACGCGGAAAGGATGCCACGCGCCGCGCGGCTCCCGGCCCGGTCGAAAGGCCGGCCCAGCAAAGCAGCTAATCTTGATCGGCGATGAGCACTTTGCTCTCGTTTCCCAACCCGGTCAACGAGAAGGCCGCGCGCGTCGTCGCGGGCGCCGTGGCGCTGATCGCGGCGGTCATCCTGGCCACCGGGTGGCAGTGGCTGCTCGTCGTGCTCGCCTACGGCTTCTGGGCGCGCGTGCTGACCGGGCCGACGCTGAGCCCGCTCGGTCGCTTCGCCACCCGCGTCGCCGCGCCGCGCCTCGGGCCGCCGCGCTACGTCCCCGGGCCGCCCAAGCGCTTCGCGCAGGGCATCGGCGCGGCGGTGACGACGCTGGCCGCGGTCTGCGCGCTGGCGCTGGAGTGGACGACCGCTGCGGAGGTGCTCACCGCGATGATGGTCGTCTTCGCCGTGCTCGAGTCGGTCTTCGCGTATTGCGTGGGCTGCAAGATCTTCGCGGTGCTCATGTCCGCGGGCCTCATCCCCGATGAGGTCTGCGCGGAGTGCGCCAACATCTGGGCATGACCACGATCCTGGTGACAGGCGCGACCGACGGCCTCGGTCGCGCATTGGCGACGCGGCTGGCCGGCGACGGCGTGACGGTCCTCGCCCACGCGCGCAGCGAGCAGCGCGGGCGCGAGGCGCTCGGCGAGCTGCTCGATGGCCCCGGCGACGTGCGCCTCGTCGTCGGCGACCTCGCCTCGCTGGCCGAGGTGCGCGCGCTCGCCGAGCAGGTCCCCGACCGCCTCGACGCGCTCGTCAACAACGCGGGCATCGGCACGTCGCTGCCGGGCGACGGTGCGCGCATGGAGAGCGCCGACGGCTACGAGCTGCGCTTCGCGGTCAACTACCTCGCCGGCTTCCTGCTCGCGGCGCTGCTCCGCGATCGCCTCGTCGCCGCCGCGCCGGCCCGGATCGTCAACGTCGCCTCGGCCGGCCAGATGGCGATCGACTTCGACGACGTGATGCTGGAGGACGGCTACGACGGGGTCCGCGCCTACTGCCACAGCAAGCTCGCGCAGGTGATGCACGCCTTCGACCTCGCCGAGGAGCTGCGCGAGGACGGCGTCACCGCGACGGCCCTGCACCCGGCCACCTACATGCCGACCAAGATGGTCTTCCACGCCGGTGTGACGCCGGCGACCCCGCTCGAGCAGGGGCTCGAGGCGACCTGGCGGCTGGTCGTCGACCCGTCGCTGCAGGGCGTCACCGGCGCGTACTTCAACGGCACGCGCGAGGCGCGCGCCGACGCGCAGGCCTACGACCCCGGCGCGCGGCGGCAGCTGCGCGAGCTCTCGCAGCGCCTGGTCGGTTTGTAGACGCGCCCGGCGTGGTAGCCTCCCGCGCCTAATGAACGAAATTCAACAGCACGTTCGCGTCGCGATCGTCGGCAGCGGCTTCTCCGGGCTGGGCATGGCCATCCGCCTGCGCCAGGCGGGCATCGAGGACTTCGTCGTCCTCGAGCGCGCCGGCGACGTCGGCGGCACGTGGCGCGACAACAGCTACCCGGGCTGCGCGTGCGACGTGCCATCGCACCTGTACTCGTTCTCGTTCGCACCCAATGCCGAGTGGTCGAGCACGTTCTCGCCCCAGCAGGAGATCTGGGACTACCTGCGCGACTGCGCGCGGCGCTACGGCGTGATGGAGCACGTCCGCTTCGGCCACGAGGTCCAGGACGCGGCCTGGGACGAGGACGTGCAGCGCTGGCGCGTCGAGACGTCGCAAGGGAGCCTGACCGCGCAGGCGCTCGTGCTCGGCACTGGTCCGCTGAGCGCGCCGTCGATCCCCGACCTGCCGGGCCTCGAGCGCTTCGCGGGGACGACCTTCCATTCGGCCACCTGGGACCACGACCACGACCTCGACGGCGAGCGCGTGGCGGTCGTCGGCACCGGCGCGTCGGCGATCCAGTTCGTGCCGAAGATCCAGCCGCGCGTCGGCAAGCTGCACGTCTTCCAGCGCACGGCGCCGTGGATCATGCCGCGGCCCGATCGCCCGCTGAAGGGGTGGGAGCGGCGGCTGTACCGCGCGCTGCCGGCGGCGCAGCTGCTGATGCGGGCCGGGATCTACTGGGCGCGCGAGTCGTTCGTCCTGGGCTTCCGGAACCCGCGCGTGATGCGCCTCGGCCAGCGCCTGGCGCTGCGCCACCTCGAGCGCCAGGTGCGCGACTCCGAGCTGCGGCGCAAGCTCACGCCGACCTACCGCATGGGCTGCAAGCGCGTGCTGATCTCCAACGACTACCTGCCGGCGCTGGGGCGCGAGAACGTCGAGGTCATCACCGATGCGATCGCCGAGGTCCGCCCGCGCTCGATCGTCACCGCCGACGGCACCGAGCGCGAGGTCGACACGATCATCTTCGGCACCGGCTTCCACGTCACCGACATGCCCGCCGCCGAGCGCGTGCGCGGGCGCGACGGCAGCACGCTGGCCGAGCACTGGGAGGGCAGCCCGCAGGCGCACCTCGGTGCGATGGTCTCCGGCTACCCCAACCTCTTCTTCCTCGTCGGCCCGAACACCGGCCTGGGCCACAACTCGATCGTGTTCATGATCGAGTCGCAATGCAACTACGTCCTCTCGGCGCTGAAGCTGATGGACGAGCGTGGGGCCGCGGAGCTGGACGTGCGCCCGGAGGCGCAGGCCAGCTACAACGCGCGGCTTCAGGAGCGCATGCGCGGGACCGTCTGGACGTCGGGCGGCTGCGCGAGCTGGTACCTCGACGCCAACGGCCGCAACACGACGCTGTGGCCGTCGTTCACCTGGCCGTTCCGCGAGCGGACGCGCCGCCTCGATCCGGCCCAGTACGAGCTGCGCGCGCCGCGGCCGGCGCGCGAGGCGGTGGCGGCCTAGTCTGGTCTGCCGCGGGCGTTGGCCGCGCGGCGCATCGAGCAAAGGCGGCCGACTACCCGACCAGCGCCTCCAGCACCGCCGTCGCGCGCCCATCCGCAATCGCCGCGCGCGCGGCGCTCGCGCCGCGCAGCGGGGTGTCGACCAGCCCGGCGGCGAGCAGGCGCACGCCGGCGCTCAAAGCGACCGCCACCTCGACCGCGCGATCGGCCTCCCCAGCCAGCACCGCGCGCGTGAGCTCGGCCGAGGCGTGCGCACCCTCGGCGGGCGCGATCGCAAAGCCGAGCTCCTCCGGCAGCTCGAGCGAGCCGCCGAGGGCGTCGGCAACCGGCCGGCCGGGCCGCAGCACGTCGCTGCCTTCGAGGCCGCGCACCGCGATCGCCGCGTGCGCCCCGAGCAGCGAGAGCGCCCCGAGCAGGCGGTCGCGGTAGGGGTGGTGCGTGTACCCGACGACGAAGCGCTCCGCCCCGAACCAGTCGACGAGCTTCTCGGCCGAGTGCACCGGGCCGCGCGGGCCGACCTCGTCGCGCAGCTCGGCCAGCGCCCGCCAGCCCGCGAGCGCCTCGCCGGCGTGCACGACGCACACGCCGGCGCGCGCGAGCATCGCCTCGGAGTCGGCCGGCCCCGGCGCCAAAGGCCCGCCGAGCGCGCCGAGCACGTCGGCGGCCGTGAGCCCGAACTTCGGCCCGAGCGTCGCGCCGCAGTGCACGACGACGCCGGCGCCGCAGGCGGCGGCGGCCGCCGCCGCGGCGAGCGACAGCTGCGGCGCCTCGCTGACCCCGTCGTAGGCGCCGGCGCTCGCGACGAGCGGCACGCCGGGCGGCGCGCGCAGCTCGACGGCCGAGTCGCGCAGGCCCTGCGCGAAGCCGGCGAGCTCCTCCGGCGTCTCGCCCTTCAGGCGCATGGCGATGAGGAAGGCGCCGGCCTGCGCCGGGCTGACCTCGCCGGCGAGCAGCGCCGCGATCGCCTCGCGCGCCTCGGCGAAGCTCAGCGCCCGGCGGCCGCGCTCGCCGGTCCCGACCGCCTTGATCGTCGAGCGAAAGCCCTCGTAGCGCGCGCGGCGCGGCGTGACGTTCCCGGCCCGCATCAGGCCTCGAACCGGTAGCCGACGCTGCGCACGGTCTTGATCCGCTGGGCGTGCTCGGTGCCGAGCTTCGCGCGGACGCGCCGCACGTGGACGTCGACCGTCCGCGCGCCGCCGTAGTAGTCGTAGCCCCACACGCGGCTGAGCAGGGCCTCGCGCGTGAAGACGCGGTTGGGGTGGGTGACGAGGAACTTCAACAGCTCGTACTCCATGTAGGTGAAGTCGATCGGCTCGCCGTCGACCGCCACCTGGTACGTGGCGAGGTCGACGGCCAGCGAGCCGATCCGGACGCAGTCGTCGGGGGCGATGCCGTTGACCTGGCGGCGAGCCCGCGCGATGCGCGCGCGCAGCTCACCCGGGGCGAACGGGCGCACGATGAGCTCGTCGACGTCGATGATCGCGTCGAGGTCGACGATCTGGTCGGCCTCGACGGTCAGCACGACCGGCACGTCGGCCAGCCCGTCGGTGCGCCGCAGGCGCGCGACGGCCTCGAGCGAGTCGAGGACGATCGCCACGTCGGGCGTGCGGGCCGCGCGGTCGTCCCACGCCTCGGGTGCGACGCGCAGCGGCCGGAAGCCGAGCTCCGCCACCGCCCGCGCCGTCTCGCTGGCGGGCTCGTCCGCGCCGGCGATGATCCAGGCATCGGTCATGTCAGAGGATCTCGAGCAGCCGCCGGCGCTCTTGCTCCGTGACGGTGGTGCGGTGCTCCTCGAGCTCGGCGGACTTGTTGCGCAGGAAGGCGTCGCACAGCCGGTCGCCGAGGACGTCGCGCACGAGCTCGGAGTCGGCGAAGGCGGCGACCGCCTCGCGCAGGTCCTGCGGCAGTGCCGGCGCGGCCGCGCTCGGCTGGTCCTCCGCCGCCAGGTGGTAGTCGCGCTCGATGCCGCGCAGGCCCGCGCCGAGGACGAGGGCGAGGCTGAGATAGGGGTTGCAGCCGGGGTCGGGCGAGCGCAGCTCGATGCGCGCCGCGCTCGCGCTGTCGGGTCGCCCCGACGGCACCCGCACCAGCGACGAGCGCCCGTGGCGCGTCCACGTCGTCGACTCCGGCGCCTCGGCACCGGGCACGAGGCGCTTGTACGAGTTCGTCCACTGGTTGGTGACCGCCGTGATCTCGCGCGCGTGCGCGAGCACGCCGGCCAGGAACGAGCGCCCGAGGTCCGACAGCGGCGCCTCGGGGTCCTCGTCGAAGAACAGGTTGCGCTCGCCGCCCGACAGCGACAGGTGCAGGTGCAGGCCCGAGCCGAACTCGTCGGTGAGCGGCTTGGGCATGAAGGTCGCGAACACGCCCGCCTCGCGCGCGACCTCCTTGACCGCCAGGCGGAAGGTCGTGATGGCATCGGCCGTGGAGAGCGCGTCGTCGTGCTCGATGTCGACCTCGTGCTGGGACGGCGCGACCTCGTGATGGGATGCCTTGACCGGGATCCCCATGCCCTCGACGTGCTCGATCACGCGCCGGCGGAAGTCGCTACCGGCATCCAGCGGCGTGAGGTCGAAGTACGAGCCGGCGTCGAGCGGCTCGGGCAGGCCGTCGCCGGTCTCCGCCCCCGCGGCGAACAGGAAGAACTCGACCTCGGCGCCCACCAGGAAGGCGTAACCGAGCTCGGCGGCCTGTGCGAGCACGCGCTTGAGCGCGTGGCGCGAGTCGCCCGCGAATGGGGCACCGTCCGGCGTGCGGACGTCGCAGAACATCCGCGCGACCCGCGAGCCCGCGCGCCACGGCAGGACCTGGAAGGTCAGCGGCTCGGGGACCGCGATCACGTCGCGCTCGTGGTGACGGACGACTCCTTCCAGCGACGAGCCGTCGACGCCGACGCCCTCCTCGAGCGCGCGCTCGAGCTGCGCCACGGGGATCGCGACGGACTTCAGCAGCCCGAGGACGTCGACGAACCACAGGCGCACGAAGCGCACGTCGCGCTCGCTGGCGGTGCGCAGCACATAGTCCGCGTCCGGCGTCGTGAAGGCACCGGCTCCTGCCCGCTCGGTCATCGGTAGGGCCAGGCTTCCACCCGCCGTCGCGCCGGACATTCGCCCAGCGGTAGGAACCGGGCCGACCTCCGGTCGAATTCGGGCCGTCGTTCACGGAGCGGAAACAGAGCGGCCGTGAGCGCGAAACCTCGGCCGCCCAACATGCGCCGCCGTGCCTGCCGCGCAGCCGACCCTCTGCCCGTACTGCGGCACCGGGTGCGGGCTGAGCGTCGACGTCGAGGGCGGCCGCGTGCGCCGCGTCGCCGGCGATCCGCGCCACCCGGTCAACCGCGGGCGAACGTGCCGCAAGCCACTCGAGCTCGGCGCCGCCGTTCACGCCGCCGACCGCGCGACCATGCCGCTGCTGCGGGGCTCGGCCGACGAGCGCTTCGAGGAGGCGACGTGGGACGCGGCGCTCGGCTCGATCGCCGCCACGCTGCGCCGGATCGCCGCCGAGGACGGGCCCGACGCGATCGCCTTCTACGTCTCGGGCCAGCTGCTGACCGAGGACTACTACGCGGTCAACAAGCTCGCCAAGGGCTTCATCGCCACCAACAACGTCGACTCCAACTCGCGCCTGTGCATGTCCAGCGCGGTCGCGGGCTACGCGGGCGCCTTCGGCAGCGACGGGCCGCCGCCCGGCTACGCCGACCTCGCGCTGGCCGACTGCCTGCTGCTCCTGGGCTCCAACGCGGCGGCCTGCCATCCGATCCTGTGGGGCCGCATCCGCGACCGCCAGGCCGAGGGCGCGTCGGTCATCGTGGCCGACCCGCGTGCGACCCCGACCGCGCGGGCGGCGACGCTGCACCTGCCGGTGCGGCCGGGCACCGATCTGGCGCTGCTCAACGCGATGCTGGGCGTGATCGCCGACGACGGCCTGGTCGACGAGGCGTTCGTCGCGCGTCACACGACGGGCTTCGAGGAGGCGCTCGCGGTCGCGCGCGAGTGGCCGGTCGGTCGCGCCGCGGAGGTCTGCGGCGTGCCGGCCGGCGAGATCGCGCGCGCCGCCGAGCTCTTCGCCGGCGCCGGCGCGGCGATGGCGCTGTGGTCGATGGGCGCCAACCAGTCGACGGTCGGCACGCTGAAGAACCGCGCGCTCATCAACCTCTGCCTGGCGACCGGCAACCTGGGGCGCCCAGGATGCGGCCCGCTCTCGCTCACCGGCCAGCCCAACGCGATGGGCGGGCGCGAGGTCGGCGGGCTCGCGCACCTGCTGCCCGGCTATCGCAGGGTCGACGACGCCGCGCACCGCGCGCAGATCGCGGCGCATTGGGGCGTACCGGTCTCCGCGCTGTCGCCGCGCCCCGGCCTCACGGCGACCGAGATCGTCGACGCCCTGCTCGACGGCCGCGTTCGCGCCCTGCTCGTCGCCGCGACCAACCCGATCGTGTCGCTGCCCGACGGCGGCCGGGTGCGCGAGGCGCTCGAGCGCGCCGAGCTGCTCGTCGTCCAGGACTGCCATCACCCCACCGAGACCTCGGCGCTCGCCCACGCGGTGCTGCCCGCCGCGGCGTGGCCGGAGAAGGAGGGGACGATGACGAGCTCGGAGCGGCGCGTCGGCCTCGTGCGGAAGCTCCTCGACCCGCCCGGCGCGGCGCGTGCGGACTGGGAGATCTACGCCGGCCTGGCACGGGCGCTCGGCCACGGCGACGCGTTCGCGTGGGCCTCGCCCGCGGCGGTCTACGACGAGTACGCCGCGTGCACCGCCGGGCGGCCGTGCGACGTGTCGGGCGTGTCGCACGAGCGGCTGCGCCGCGAGGGCTCGGTGCAGTGGCCGGCGCCGGCGCGCGCCGAGCACGACGGGACACCGCGCCTGTACGCCGACCGCCGGGTCCACACGCCCGACGGCCGCGCGCGCTTCGCGCCGACGCCGCACGCACCGCCGGCCGACGCGCCGGACGCCGAGCACCCGCTGGTGCTGACCACCGGGCGGCTGGCCGACCAGTGGCACACGATGACGCGCACCGGCAAGTCGCCGGCGCTGCGGGCGGCGGCGGGCGAGCCGACCGTGACCGTCCACCCCGACGACGCGGGCGGGATGGTCGACGGCGACGACGTCCGGGTGACGTCGCGGCGCGGCGCCGTCGTGCTGCGCCTGGCGCTCGACGCCGCGCTGCCGCGCGGGGTCGCCTTCGCCGCGTTTCACTTCGGCGCGCTGCACGCGCCGCCGGGGGCCGGCGCGCTCAACGCCACCGCGCACGCATCGGTCGACCCGACCTCCAAGCAGCCCGAGCTGAAGGCGATCGCCGTGCGCCTGGAGCCCGTGCGCGGCATGCGCGCGGCGCGGCGGGTCCGGCGCCTCGTCGTCGTCGGCACCGGCATGGCCGGCCTGGCCGTCGTCGAGGAGGTGCTGCGTCGCGACGCCGCCTGGCGGGTGACGATGCTCGGCGAGGAGCGCGGCCCGGCCTACAACCGCATGCTGCTCTCCAAGCTGCTGGCCGGCGAAGTCGGGGCGGGCGAGATCGAGCTGCGCCCGCGCGCCTGGTACGACCAGCGCGGCATCGACCTGCGCGACGGCTGCCCGGCGGTGGCGATCGACACCGCCGCGCGGGCGGTCACCGATGCGCGCGGCGACGCGCACGCCTACGACGCGCTCGTCGTGGCCACGGGATCGCGACCCTTCGTCCCGCCGGTGCGCGGCGCGGAGCGGGCGCACGCCTTTCGCACGCGCGCCGACGTCGACGTCCTTGCGGGCGGCGGCCGGCGCGCCGTCGTGCTCGGCGGCGGACTGCTCGGGCTCGAGGCCGCCGCGGGGCTGCGCGCGCGCGGCGTTCACGTGACGGTGGTCGAGGCGGCCCCCAACCTGATGGGCCGCCAGCTCGACTCCGCCGCGGCCGCGATGCTCGGCGCCGCGCTCGCGCGCCGCGGCATCGCGACGCACGCCGGGCGGCTCGCGACAGAGATCTCGGCCGAGGCGGTCGTCCTCGACGACGGCACCGTGCTGCCCGCTGACAACGTTGTCATCGCCGCGGGCGTGCGGCCCGAGACGGTGCTCGCGCGCGCCGCCGGCCTGCCGGTCGCGCGCGGCATCGAGGTCGACGACGCGCTGCGCGCCGGCGCGCCCGGCGTCTGGGCGGTCGGCGAGTGCGCCGAGCATCGCGGCACGGTGTACGGGCTGTGGGCACCGCTCGCCGCGCAGGCGCGCGTCGCCGGCGCCGCGATCGCCGGCGATCCGGCGGGATTCCACGGCGCCGTCTCCGCGACCACGCTGAAGGTGGCCGGCATCGACCTGTACGCCGGTGGCCGCGCGCAGGCGCAGGAGGGTGACGACGAGGTCGTCCTGCGCGACACGCGGCGTGGCGTCTATCGCAAGCTCGTCGTGCGCGGCGACCGCCTCGTCGGCGCGGTGCTGCTGGGCGACGTGGCCGATGCGCGGCGCTGCTCGGGCGCGCTGCGCGGCGACGAGGACGTCGAGGCGCTGCTCGCGCCTCCCGGTGGCGACCCGCCCGCGCCGGAGCAGCACACGATCGTCTGCTCGTGCAACCAGGTCACGGCCGGCGCGATCGACGACGCGATCCGCGCCCGCGGCCTGACGACGGTCGCGCAGGTCGCGAACGCCACCGGCGCCTCGACCGGCTGCGGCGGCTGCGCCGCCGAGGTCCGGGAGCTGCTCGGGCGCCATCGTTCATCGGCTCGAAACACACGGGACCAGGACGCGAAATCGCTGCCCGCGACGATCGGGACGTGAGCGACCGAGTCATCGTCGTCGGTGGCGGCATCGCCGGCCAGGCCGTGTGCGAGGCCCTGCGCGAGCACGACGAGGCGCTGCCGGTCACCCTCTTGTGCGCCGAGCCGCGCCTGCCCTACGACCGGGTGCGTCTGTCGGAGATCCTCGTCTCGGGCGCCTCGGCGCAGACGCTGCAGCTGCGCCCGCCCGAGTGGTTCGAGGACCAACGCGTCGACGTGCTCACCGGCCGTCGGGTCGTGGCCGTGCGCGCCGCCGAGCGCGCCATCGAGCTCGACGACGGGGCCGCGCTCGAGTACGCGACGCTCGTCCTCGCCACCGGCTCCAACCCGCTGCTGCCGCCGATTCCGGGCATCGACCTGCCGCACGTCCATCCCTTCCGCGGCCCGGAGGACTGCGAGGCGATCCGCGCCGCGGCGCGCGACGCCCGCCACGCGGCGGTCATCGGCGGCGGTCTGCTGGGGCTCGAGGCCGCCCGCGGGATCGCCGCGCAGGGCTGTCCGGTGACCGTCGTGCACCTGATGGATCGCCTCATGGAGCGCCAGCTCGACCACGGCTCGGCCGCGCTTCTCCAGGCCGCCCTCGGGATGGACGTCCTGCTCGAGCGCCAGACCACGGACATCACGCCGAGCGGCGTGCGCTTCGCCGACGGCGACGAGCTGGCAGCCGACCTCGTCGTGGTCTCGATCGGCATCGCGCCCGAGACCACGCTCGCGCGCGCCGCCGGAGCCGAGGTGGGCCGCGGGGTCGTCGTCGACGACGCGCTGCGGACGAGCCTTCCCGGCGTGCTGGCCGTCGGCGAGTGCGCCGAGCACCGCGGCATCGTCCACGGGCTCGTCGCGCCGATCCTCGAGCAGGCGCGCGTCGCCGCCGCGACGGTCCTCGACCGCGGCGGCTCCTACGAGGGCTCGATCCCCAGCGCCAAGCTCAAGGTCGCCGGGATCGACCTCGTAGCGATCGGCGCCGCCGACGGCGAGGCGCAGGCAGTGACGACCGCGGGCGGCGTCTATCGCAAGCTCGTCGTGCGCGACGGCGCGGCGGCGGGCGCGATCCTGCTCGGCGACGTGCGCGGGGCCGAGGCGCTGATGAGCCTCGTGCGGCGCGGCGAGGCGATCGACGACCCGCTCGGCGCGCTGGCCGCCGCCGCGCAGGCCGGGCCGGCCGAGATGGCCGACGACGTCCAGGTCTGCAACTGCAACGGCGTCTGCAAGGGCGACATCGTCGCCGCCGTGACCGGCAGCGGCGCGCGCACGCCGCGCGAGGCGATGGCGATGACGCGCGCCGGCACCGGGTGCGGCTCGTGCAAGGCGCTGGTGGTCGACATCGTCGCGCTGGCCGCGGGCGGCGAGGTCGCCGACGAGCCGGCCTACCTGTGCCCGTGCCGGCGCCAGACCCGCGAGGAGCTCGCGGCGGTCGTCCGCGAGCAGGGGCTGCAATCGGTCAGCGAGGTGTCGCGCGCATGCGGGACCGGCCGCGAGTGCGGCGCCTGCAAGCCGGCGCTCGCCTATCTCGTCTCCGAGGTCAACGCCAACCGCCACCGCGAGGAGCGCGACGCGCGCTTCATCAACGATCGCGTCCACGCGAACATCCAGAAGGACGGCACGTTCAGCGTCGTGCCGCGGATGTACGGCGGGGTGACCACGCCGGCCGAGCTGCGCCGCATCGCCGACGTCGCCGAGCGCTTCGACGTGCCGATGGTCAAGGTCACCGGCGGCCAGCGCCTGGATCTGCTCGGCGTGCGCAAGCAGGACCTGCCGAGGATCTGGGAGGCGCTCGGCATGCCGTCGGGGCACGCCTACGCCAAGGCGGTGCGCACGGTCAAGACGTGCGTGGGCAGCGACTTCTGCCGCTACGGCCTGGGCGACTCGATCGGCGCCGGCATCGAGATGGAGAAGGCGTGGGAGGGCGTGTACACGCCGCACAAGGTCAAGTCCGGGGTCTCGGGGTGCGCGCGCAACTGCGCCGAGGCGACGATCAAGGACATCGGCCTGGTCGCGATCGGCGAGGGGCGCTGGCAGGTGCGCATCGGCGGCGCCGCCGGCGGCAACGTGCGCGAGGCCGACGTCCTGTGCGTCGCCGGCAGCCGCGCCGAGGCGCTGCGCGTCGCAACGACCTTCCTGCAGTTCTACCGCGAGAACGCGGAGTTCAAGGAGCGCACCTACGACTTCGTCCCGCGCATCGGCCTCGAGCGCATCCGCGAGGCCGTCCTCGGCGAGGCGTCGGGCGGAGCCCTGCGCGAGCGCTTTCGCTTGGCCAAGGCCGCCGTCCGCGACCCGTGGCTGGAGCGCGAGGACCCGTACCACCCCAGGCAGTTCACCGACCTCGACGACGAGCCCGCGCTCGTCGGCCCGCCCGCCGGAGGAGCCCGATGATCCGCGCCTGCCACATCGACGACGTCCCCCTCGGCGAGGGCCGTGTGCGCACGATCGCCGGCCGCCGCGTCGCGCTGTTCCACACGGCGCGCGGCTGGTTCGCGCTCGATCACGCCTGCCCGCACGCAGGTGGGCCGCTGGCCGACGGCATCACCGCGGAGTGCTCGGTGATCTGCCCGCTGCACGAACGCCGCTTCGCGCTGGACAGCGGCGCGCCGATCGGGCACGACGGCCCCGGCGTCGCCGCGCACCATGTCGAAGTGCGCGGCGACGAGGTGCTCGTGGCGCTGGCAGCGCCCGAGGCCGTGGCCGCCTGAGCCTCAGACCGAGGCGTAGGCCAGGCTCGGGATCCGCTTGACCGCGAGGCTCTTGCGCAGGTAGACGAACCACGTCATCGCGGCGAACACCGCGTAGGCGCCCACGAAGACCCACAGCGCCGAGACCGACCAGTCGGCGTGCGCGTGCGCGATCGCGGCCTTCTGCGCGGGCGTGTCGGCCGCCTTGACGAGGGCGGCGACGCCGAGGCTCGCCTGGCGGAAGACGACCTGGATGAGAAACCCGCCGAACGCGCCGATCGCGCCGGCGATGCCGATCACCGCCGCGGCCTGGCGCTTGTAGTGCACGAGCGTCTCCTTGCGATCGAGGCCGCGCTCGTCGGCCGCCTTGCGCCCCAGCGCGGCGAAGATCGACGGGATCATCCGGTAGGTGGAGCCGTTGCCCATCCCGGCCAGCAGGAAGATCGCCATGTAGGAGGCGAAGAACAGCGCGAAGCTGTGCCGGTTGACGCCGGCGATCGCGGACAGCGTGCAGGCGCCCATGCCGAGGAAGCAGGCCAGCGTGACGCGCGCGCCGCCCACCTTGTCGGACAGCCAGCCGCCCAGCGGCCGCGCCAGCGAGCCCACCAGCGCGCCCGCGAAGCCCAGCCCGGCCAGGTAGGTGGCGATGAACGGGTGGTGGCCGAGGAACTCCGGGAACGTGTTCTTGATCACCAGCGGCAGCGCGAACGAGTAGCCGATGAACGACCCGAAGGTGCCGATGTAGAGGATCGACATGATCCACGTCTGGCTGTGGCGCACGGCGGCGACGTAGGCCCGCTTGTCCGAGCGCGCCTGGGTCAGGCTGTCCATGAACCGCCAGGCGCAGAACGCGGCCAGTGCGATGAACGGCAGCCACATCAGGCCCGCGTAGGACAGGTGCACCTCGTGCACCGGGAGCTTCACGGCGGCGCCCGCGACGCCGACGATGATCACCAGCGGCACGACGAGCTGAGCGATCGCCACGCCGAGGTTGCCGCCCGCCGCGTTGAGGCCGAGCGCGACGCCCTTGCGCCGCTCGGGATAGAAGAACGAGATGTTGGCCATCGACGAGGAGAAGTTGCCGCCGCCGACGCCGGCGGTCGCCGCGCAGGCCAGCAGGACGGCCATCTGGGTCGAGTGGCTCTGGCCGGCGAGCCAGCCGCTGGGCACGACGATCGCCAGCAGCAGCGTCGGGATGAACAGCAGCGACGCGCTGATGGTCGTCCACAGGCGCCCGCCGAACCGCGGCACGGCGAACGTGTAGGGCAGGCGCAGGGCCGAGCCGACGAGGTTCGGCACCGCGGTGAGCCAGAACTGCTCGGGCACCGACACCTCGATCCCGACGTTGACGAGGTTGATGACCACGATCGTCCAGAGCACCCAGATGCTGAATCCGAGGTTCTCGGCGAAGATCGACAGCGCGAGGTTGCGGCGGGCGATCCGCTTGCCCGTGGTCTCCCAGAAGTGCTCGTTCTCGGGTTCCCACTGATCGATCCAGCGGCCCCTGCGGGCCGTCGTCGTGGTGTTGCGGGCGGGCGTGCTCGCGCCCGTGTAATCGATGGACGTGCTCATCGCGCGAACCGTAGGAGCGGGCGGTGTCCGTCCCGTGTGCCCGACGTGTCCAGTCCTGGGCGTGGGTGTTGCCGTTGGGTTTCGCGGTTGTGCGCGGTGTCCGTCTCAGTTCTGTTACGCTCGTGTAACAGATGCTCGTGCTGGACGAGAACCTGCTCGAGGGCGCGCACCGAGCCATCGAGCGCTACGGCTGGCAGCAGGCGACGCTGGAGCGGATCGCTGCCGAGGCCGGCGTGTCGCGGATGACGCTGCACCGCCGCGGCGTCACGCGCGACGGCCTGCTCGGCGCGCTGGCCGAGCGCCTCGAGACCGGCTACCGCGCGGGCATGTGGCCCGCGCTCACCGCGCGTGGCAGCGGCCGCGAGCGCCTCGAGCAGGCGCTGGCCGGCTACTGCGAGGCCGTCGAGGCCAACCTCGAGGTCCTCGCCGCGCTCGCCGAGGCCGACCACAACGCGATCTTCCACGAGGACGGCCCTCGCGGCCTCACCCGCCCGGCGTTCACCGAGCCGATCCGGCGCCTGCTCCAGGACGGCGTGGCCGACGGATCGCTCGTGGCAGACGACCTCGACGAGACGGCGACGCTGCTGCTCAACCTCGTCAGCTGGACCTATCGCCACCTGCGCCGCGGCCACGGCTGGACGGCGGAGCGCGCGCGCGACGGCGTGCTGCGGATCGCGCTGGACGGAGTGGCTGCGCGTTGAGCTCGAGCGCGGAGCTCGACCGTCGCGGCCTGGCGGTGCTCGCCGCGGGCCACGCGTGCGCGGACATGGCGCAGGGCGCCGTGCCCGCGCTGCTGCCGTTCCTCATCGACCAGCGCGGCTTCTCCTACGGCGCGGCCGGTGCGCTGATCCTCGTCACGAGCGTCGGCTCGTCGGCGATCCAGCCGCTCTTCGGCCTGGGATCGGACCGCCTGTCGCTGCCCTGGCTGATGCCGCTCGGCGTCCTGCTCGCCGGGCTCGGCGTGGCCCTCGTCGGCGTGACGTCGAGCTACGCCGCCACCGCCGCCGCCGTGGCGATCAGCGGCCTCGGCGTCGCGTCCTTCCACCCGGAGGGCGCGCGCTTCGCCAACCAGGTCTCCGGCGACCGCCGCGGGCAGGGGATGAGCTTCTTCTCGCTGGGCGGCAACGCCGGCTTCGCGCTGGGCCCGATCCTCGTGACGCCGCTCGTGCTGCTGCTCGGCCTCCACGGGACGCTGCTGCTCGCCGTCATCCCGGCGATCGTCGCCGCCGTGCTGGCGCGCGAGCTCGGCCGTCTGCGCGAGGTCGCCGCCGAGAAGTCCGCCCACGTCGCGCGCAGCGTCGCCGAGCACGACCGCGACGAGGACGACTGGAACGCCTTCGCGCGCCTCGGCGGCGTCGTGGCGCTGCGCTCGTGCGTCTACTTCGGCCTGCAGGCCTTCATCCCGCTGTGGTTCATCCACCACCTGGGAACCGGCGAGGGCGCGGGCAACGCCGCGCTGACCGCGATGCTCGTCGCCGGCGCCGCCGGGACGTACTCCGGCGGGCGGATCGTCGACCGGGTCGGGCGCCGGCGCCTGGTCGTCGGCTCGACCGCCGTCACGATCCCGGTGCTCGTCGCGCTCGTGCTCGCGCCGAGTCCGCTGACCGCCGGCCTGCTCACCGCGGTCGCGGGCTTCCTGATCATCCTGACCTTCTCGATCACCGTGGTGATGAGCCAGGAGTACCTGCCCAACCGCCTCGGCCTCGCGTCGGGCGTGAGCCTCGGCCTGGCCATCGGCGTCGGCGGCATCGCGGCCGCCGCGATGGGCGTCGTCGCCGACGCCTACGGCCTGCGCACCGTGATGTGGCTGATCGTGGTGCTCGCGGTGCCGATGGTCGTCCTGGCCCGCACGCTCCCCGTCACGCGCGCGGAGCGCCGGGCGCAGGGCGTCGCGGCGCGCGCTACGCGCTCCGCCGCCGGCCAGCCCGCGCCAGCCACGGGTTCTGCCAGCCCCCGTCCGTCGGGTTGAGGTTCGTCCCCGGCGGGACGATCTCGTCGATGCGGTCCAGGACGTCGGGCGACAGCTTCACGTCGGCGGCGCCGAGCTGGGACTCGAGCTGCTCCATCGTCCGCGGGCCGATGATCGCCGCGGTCACCGCGGGGTGCTCGAGCACGAAGGCCAGCGCCATGTCGATGAGCGACAGGCCCGCCTCCTCGGCCAGCTGCGCGAGCGCGTCGGCCGCCTCGAGCTTGGCCTGGTTGCCGGGCAGCGACATGTCGTAGCGCTGCGGGATGCGCTGGGCGCGGTGCGAGGTCGGGACGTCCTGGCCCTTGCGGTAGCGGCCCGTGAGCCAGCCGCCGGCCAGCGGGCTCCACGGGATGACGCCCATGCCGTAGCGCTGGCAGGTCGGCAGCACCTCGTTCTCGACGCCGCGCACGAGGATCGAGTACGGCGGCTGCTCGCTGACGAAGCGCTCGCGCCCGCGGCGCTCGGCCACCCACTGGGCCTCGACGATCTGGCTGGGCGGGAAGGTCGAGCTGCCGATGTAGCGGACCTTGCCGGCGCGCACGAGGTCGGTCAGCGCGCCGAGCGTCTCGTCGATGTCGGTGTCGAGCTCGGGGCGATGGATCTGGTACAGGTCGATCCAGTCGGTGCCCAGGCGCCGAAGGCTGTTCTCGACCTCGGCGACGATCCAGCGGCGCGAGTTGCCGAACTGGTTGGGGTCGTCGCCCATCGTGCCGTGGACCTTGGTGGCGAGGATCACGTTGTCGCGCCGGCCACCGGCCAGCGCCTTGCCGACGATCTCCTCGGACTCGCCACGCGCATAGACGTCGGCGGTGTCGATGAAGTTGATCCCTGCGTCGAGCGCGCGGTGGATGATCGCGATCGACTCGTCGTGGTCGGTGTTGCCCCAGGCGCCGAACATCATCGCGCCGAGGCAGAGCGGGCTGACCTTGACTCCCGTACGTCCGAGGGTGCGTAGTTGCATGAGCAAGGATGCTACGCGGAGGCGCCCCGCGGCCTCTGCTGGCCGCGTTTTTCGCCCAATTTGCGTAGTCTTGAGCGCGCTCGCACGATGTCGTGCAGGGGCCCGTAGGGCGCGCGGACCCCGCTAGCGTGCCGACGCGGGCTGCGCGTGCGCGGCCCGGCCGCCGTTCCCATGCGCCGCCGCACACCTCGTATACGCCACAGGGCGACGTTCGCCCTCGTCCTGCTCATCGCGCTCGGCGCGGGTGGCGCAGCGACCCATCTGGCGGCTGCCGACGACCCCGGCGCCCTGCGCGATCGCATCGATCGCCAGAAGGGCCAGGAGCGCCAGCTGGCCTCCGCGGCGGCGCGCCTCGGGGGCCTGGAGCGCGCGGCCTCGCATTCGGTCGACGTGCTGGCGGGCCGCCTGGCCGCGTCGCAGGCCGACCTCGAGCGCTGGCAGGCGCGGCTGGCCGCGACCCAGGCCGACCTGCGCGTCACCCGCAAGCGGCTCGTGCGGCTGCGCGCGCGCCTGGCCCAGAGCCGCCGCGCGCTGGCGACGATGCTGCGCGAGCGCTTCACCGCCAACCGGCCGGACGTCGTCTCGGTCGTGCTCGAGGCGCGCGGGTTCGCCGACGTCCTCGAGCGCATCGACTTCCTCAAGCGCGTCCAGCGCAGCGACACCCTGATCGTCGAGGCCGTGCGCCGCGGCCGCGACGACGCCCGCAGCGACGAGCGGCGGCTCGCCGGGCTCGAGGGGCGCCAGCGCGACCAGACCGCGGCCGTGCACATCGAGCGCAACGCGCTGGCGCGCATGACGGCGGCGCTGCGCGCGCGGCGCGCCGCGCTGGCCGAGGCGCGCGCCGCACGGCTGGCCGCGCTGCACAACACCGCCGCCTCGCGCCGGCAGGCCGAGCACGAGCTCAGCAGGCTGCTGGCCGCGCAGGCCCGAGCGGCCTCGAGCCCGGGACCCGGTGGCCCGTGGGCGATCCCGTGGCCGATCGTCGAGTGCGAGTCGGGCGGCCAGAACCTCCCGCCCAACGGCGCGACCGCGTCGGGCTACTACCAGATGCTCGATAGCACGTGGCACGGCCTCGGCGGCAGCACGCCGCACGCCTACCAGGCCTCGAAGGCCGAGCAGGACCGCCTCGCGGCGCGGCTGTGGGCCGGCGGCGCGGGCGCGCACAACTGGGTGTGCGCGTCGCTGGTCGGCGCGGCCTGAGCACTCGACCACCGGTCGAAGCAGGCTTGGACGGCCCGTCGCTACGCGGTGGCGGCGCGGATGCCGACCATGAGCGCATGGAAGAGGTGGTCCGCATCATCGACGGTGACCCGGACTCGCTCGAGGCCCGCGTCGCGCGCGCGCTGGAGCGCGTGGGCAGCGACTGGCGCGTCGCTCGCTTCACCTACTGGTACACGGGGCGCCCGCCGATCCACGAGGCGCTGATCGTGCGACCGCCTCAGGCGTGACGCCGCGCGCGCAGGTGCGCGCGCACGAGCAGGAACGCGCTCGCCACCACCGCCGCGGCGAGCGCGCCATGGGCCAGCGTGTGGGCCGCGCTGGCGAAGGAGGCGTGGAAGGCGTAGCCGACGAGCGTGAAGGCGCTCGCCCACGCCGCGGTGCCCAGCAGGCTCCACGGCAGGAAGGCCCGCAGGCGCATGCCGGAGGCCCCGGCCAGGAACGGCGCGACCGCGCGGACGATCCCGATGAAGCGCCCGATGAGGATCGCCTTGGCGCCGTGGCGATCGAAGAACTCCTCGACGCGCTCCAGGCGCTCGGCGCTGATGCCCAGGCGCGGGCCGCGCGCGACGATGAAGCGCCGGCCCAGGCGCTGGCCGAGCATGAAGCTCGCGAGGTCGCCGAGCGCGGCCGCGAGCCAGGCGATGAGCAGCATCGGGACGAGGTCGACCCCGCCCTCGGCGGCGACGACGCCCCCGAGCACGATCGCCGTCTCGCCCGGCGCGATGAGCCCGACGAACGCCCCGGTCTCCAGGAAGGCCAGGCCGGCGACGAGCAGGTAGGTCCAGGCGCCGAGCGTGTCGGAGAGGTCGGTGAGCACGGACTCGAGGTCCGGCAGCTCGACCACGCCGGCGAGGACGAGGGCGAACGCCGCCGCCGCCAGCCCGCCGAGCGCCAGCAGCCCGCGGGGGACCCCGGCGGGCTCGGCGGTCGCGGCGGACGCGGTGGCGGGGCGCAGCCTCATGCGGCGAGCTGCAGCGCCGGCTCGGCGGACGGGCGCGGAGCGAGCGCGACGGGCTCGGGCGTGGGCTCGACGGCCGCCGCGGCGTCCTCGAGGCTCCAGCGCGCCATCGTCTTGCGCAGCGAGCCGAGCGCGACGAGCCCGATCGGCGCCGGCAGCCAGATCGCGACGGCGCGGTAGGCCAGCACCGAGACGAGCGCCAGATCAGCGGGGACGGCGAAGGCGACGAGGATGCCGACCATGCCGCCGCTGACTGCGCCGGGAACCGGGATCGTGTTGCCGACCTGGCCGACGAAGTACGCGAGCACGACGACCGCCAGCGGCGGCGGCGCGCCGAACGCGTGGAGCATCGCCCACAGCACGGCGCCGTCGAACGTCCACCAGGCGACCGCCCCGAGCAGGCGCGGATCGAGCGCGCGCACATGGCCGAGCGCGTCGCGCACGGCCTCGCCGAAGACGTCGGCGGCGGCGAGCAGCCGGGCGCTGCCGGGCCGCGAGGAGCGGGCGCCCAGCGCCAGCGAGCCGGCGATCCCCAGCGCGGCGGCGGCGGCCGGCACGGCGCTCAGCGCGAGCGGCCCGTTGCCGTGCGCGAGCCCGAGGGCGATCAGCGCGCCCGAGGTGGTGATCGCGGCGAGGAAGACCGAGTACAGGGTGATGAGGAAGCCCAGCAGCGTGCGCGTCGCTTCCCGCGCCGTCATGCCGGTCCGGCGGAAGGCCCACACGGTGAGCGCGGCGCCGCCGACGCCGCCGGTGGGCAGCAGCCGCGTGGCCGCCGCGCCCCCGAGCGTCACCTGGACGCTCTCGCTCAGCCGGAGGCGATCGGTCGCGCGGCTGCCGATCATCCACAGCAGCGCGATGTAGCCGGCGAACGACAGCAGCTCGAGCACCGCGGCGGCGACGACCCAGCGCGGGTCGGCGTCGACCGCGCGGCGCAGGGCGTCGGCGAACGCGTGCAGCGGGCCGCCGGCGACGACGAGCACGGCCACGACGACGGCCGCGAGCGCAGCGGGGATCGCGGCCTTGCGCGCGAATGCGCGCGCGTCGAAGGCCGGGATCACGGTGTCGGCGGCTGGCTCGCTGTAAGTGGACATCAGTCTCAGGTCGCCGGGCGCCCCCCAGCGTTTCGCTAGATCGCTCTACGTGGAGGAGCCCGAACTGGATCTGCGCGATACGAAAATTGGTACTCGTCAAGTATCCGGCTGGCAGGCCGCGGGCACATCGGGGCTATCCGGTGGCCGCGGGGTAGGGAAATCCGAACCCTGGACGCACGGATAGGGAGCCTTGACCAGGCTTCGCGGCCGGGGCTAGCGTCGTCGGATGCGTGCGGGTGCAGCAGTCGCCGCGGTCGTCGCCGCGGCACTGATCGCCGCGGGGGCCGTCCAGGCCACGCCGCCCGCCGAGTTCGAGCTCGACGTCCCGAGCCAGTGCGTCGTGGGAACGTGCACGGTCGGCCTGAGCTTCGACACCACCCTGCTCACGGCGGCCGTGACGGTCGAGGTCGACTGGGACACCCGCGACAGCGCCGGCGGCTTCTCGCCCGACGCGACCCTGTCCTGCCAGGCGCCACCGCCCGAGGATCCCTACTCCGCGCCGCCGTGCACGGCGCGTAGCCCCGTGTACCGCCGCGCGGGCGAGGCGAACGTCGCCATTCGCGTGACCGATCCGCTCGACGTCACCCAGGCGACCGCGCACCAGCTCGTGTTCGTCGACGCGCCCGACGATCCGCGCGTGCCGCCGGCGCAGCGCAAGCCCGGCGGCACGACGAGGCCCGACCTCTGCGCGCCGCGCCAGGCCGGCGTGCAGTGCGGGCCCGGCAACGGGCGCCGGACCGCGGGCGGCGGCGAGAAGGTCCCGCACAAGGGCTGGCCCGCCGTCACCGGCATCCTGTGGAAGGTGCTCGACAGCGCCGGCCACAAGAAGATCGGCGGCTCCGACAACGACGAGCTCCTCGGCCATCACGGCTCCGACCAGCTCACCGGCGGCGATGGCCACGACATCCTCTGGGGCGACTGGGATCCGAGCAACAACAACACCCGCCAGCGCGACGTGCTCAACGGCGGCAAGGGCAACGACTGGATCTATCCCAGCCACGGCTCGACCGTCGTCCGCGGCGGCCCGGGCAGGGACTACGTCTGGGCCTACTACGGCCGCGGCAGCATCGACTGCGGCCCGGGCAACGACACCGCCAGGGTCAAGCTCAACGGTCCCTGGAAGGTGCACAACTGCGAGCGCGTCCTGCACTTCTGCGCCTTCGGCTCCGACGGGCACGGCGGCTGTCTGAAGCCGGGCGAGAAGCGCAAGGGCCGCGGCCGCGCGGCGTGGATCGCGGCGCGCGTCAGCCGCTGAGCGGCCCACCCCAGGGTGGCGAAGAGCAGCCCTAGGGTCGGTAGGCGCCGGCGGTCGTCGCACGTACGGTGACGGCCATGAGGATCGCAATCGGCAGCGTCTGCGTCGTGGTCGTGCTGACGCTCGCCTCGGCGCCGGCCAGCGCCGAGCCGGCCGTGGCGCTGGCCGCGAACAGCCTGCTCCGATTCGACACTGCCACGCCGGGCACCGTCGCCACCCACGTCATCACCGGGCTTCAGACCGCGACCGAGGACGTCATCGGGATCGACGTCCGCCCGAAGACCGGCGAGCTCTTCGCGGTGACGGTGCCGGCCGGCGTGGCGGCCAACGCGCTCGTGCGGACCTACGCGGTCGCGCCGGACACCGGCGCGGCGACGTTCGTCGGCTCGATTCCCAACACCGTGCCCGGGGCGGCGGACGTCGCGACGGGCATCGACTTCAACCCCACGGTCGATCGCATCCGCGTGGTCAACGCCAACGACGAGAACTTCCGCATCAACCCCAACAACGGCGTTCTGGCGGGCGACGACCCGGCGCTCAATCCCGCCGGCGGGCAGATCATCGCCCTGGCGTACGACCGCAATACGCCGCGCGAGAACGCGGCGACGATCCCGACCACCCTCTATGGGATCAGCCGCGCGACGAGCAGCCTCGTCGTTCAGGGTGGCATCAACGGGAGCGCCCCGGGCGGGGCCAACGGCGGCCTCATCCAGACCGTCGGCCCGCTCGGTGTGACGCTCGATGCAGGCCAGGGCGGGGGCCTGGACATCAGCGCGGCCGGCACGGCGTCGCCGACCGAGCTGGGCACCGCGTACGCGGTCCTGCGCGTGGGCGGGCTTTCGCGGCTGTTCACCATCAACCTCGCCAGCGGCGCCGCTACCCCGCTGGGCGGCCTCCCCGGCGTTGTGACCGACGTCGCCATCCTCCCGACGCCGGTGGCGATGCCGATCCCGGCGCCGGCGCCTGCCCCGAGCGCGAGTCCCGACGTCACGGCTCCGACGGCGAGGGTGTCCGCGAGCAGCGCGATCTCGCTCGCCGCGCTGCTGAGGAGCGGCCTCAGGGTCAGCGTGACGCCGAACGAGTCCGCACGGCTCGAGGTCACGCTGCTGGGGACGGTCACGCGCGCGAACCTGCGCGCGGCCTTCAACCTAACCCTCGTCAGCCGCACGCTCGGGCTGGCGCCCGGGACGCGAACCGTCCGGCTCAAGCCCTCGCGCAAGCTCGTCGGCTCGCGGCGCAAGGCGTTCAAGCTCCGCGTGCAGGTCGTCGCGAGCGATGCCGCGGGCAACCGGCGCACCGCGACCCGGACGATCACCGTGAAGCCGCGCAAGGCCCGCCGGCGCTGAGGGGCGCGCCTTCAGGATCCTCTCAGGCACCGATCCCTACGGTGGCCGGCAAGCCACCGAAGGAGGTCTCGAATGCGCAAGAGGATCATCGCCGGTGCGGCCGGCGTCGTGGCGCTCGCCCTCAGCGGCGGCACGGCCGCGGGCGGTGACTTCACCGCGCAGGTGACGAATCCCTACTTCCCCCTGAAGCCGGGGATGAGGTGGGAATATCGGGGTGTGAAGGACGGCCATCGGCTGCGTGACGTGATCACGGTGACGAGCCGCGTCGAGCGGATCGGCGGCGTGCCGTGCGCGGTCGTGCGCGACCAGGCGTACCTCGACGGCCGCCTGCGCGAGTCGACGATCGACTGGTACTCGCAGGACGCGAACGGCACCGTCTGGTACTTCGGCGAGGACACGAAGGAGCTGGACCGCAACGGCCGCGTGACGAGCACCGAGGGGTCGTGGCGGGCGGGCGTCGACGGCGCGCGCCAGGGCGTCTTCATGCCGGCCCATCCGCGCGCCGGGCAGGCCTTCGCGCAGGAGCACTACGCGGGCCACGCGGAGGACCACTTCAAGGTCCTCAGCCTGCGGGCGACGGTCGCCGTGCCTTACCGGACGTTCACGGGCCGCGCGCTGATGACCCGCGAGTGGACGCCGCTCGAGCCCGGGGTCGTCGACCGCAAGTGGTACGTGCGCGGCGTCGGCGAGGTGAAGGAGGAGACGATCAAGGGCGGCGACGAGCGGGCCGAGCTGGTGTCGTTCCGGGCGCAGTGAGGCTGCTGGTCGTCGAGGACGACGCCAAGCTCGCGCGGGCGCTCGGCCGCGGCCTGCGCCACGAGGGCTATGCAGTCGACGTCGTCGGCGACGGCGATGCGGCGCTCATGCAGGCGGCCGTCTGGGAGTACGACGCGATCGTCCTCGACGTCATGCTGCCCGTCCGCGACGGCCTCGAGGTGTGCCGGGCGCTGCGCGAGCGCGGCTCGTGGGCTCCCGTGCTCATGCTCACCGCGCGCGGGCAGATGAGCGACCGCATCCGCGGCCTCGACGCCGGCGCCGACGACTACCTCGTCAAGCCCTTCGACTTCGGCGAGCTGCTGGCCCGGCTGCGCGCACTCGTGCGCCGCGCGCCGGCCGAGCGTCCGGTGCGGCTCGAGGTCGGCGACCTCGTCGTCGACCCTGCCACGCACGAGGTGACCCGCGCGGGCACCCCGGTGGATCTGACCGCGCGTGAGTTCGCCGTCCTCGAGTTCCTGGCGCGCAACGCGGGCGAGGCGATCACCCGCGCGCGCCTGCTCGACCACGTGTGGGACGAGAACTTCACCGGCTCGACGAACATCGTCGACGTGTACGTCGGCTACCTGAGGCGCAAGCTCGAGCAGCCCTTCGATCGGCCGCTGATCCGCACGATCCGCGGCGTCGGCTACGCGCTGGAGCCGTGAGGCTGCCGATCCGCGTGCGGATGACGGCGTGGTACGTCGCGCTGCTCGCGGTGATCGTCGCCGCGGTCGGGGCGTTCCTCGTGCTGCGCCTGCGCGCCGACCTGACCGACGCGATCGACCGCGCGCTGGGCCCGGCGAGCGACCAGATCGCGGCCGGCTACCGCGTCGAGGGCCCGCCCGAGTTCGTCGACACCGCGAGGACCACGCTGTCGGGCGAGCGCGCCGCCGCGCAGGTGCTCGGCCCGACCGGGCGCGTGCTCGTCGCCTCCGGCGACCGCGTCGCGCGCGCGCCGATGCTGACGCGCGCCGACGAGGCCACGGTGCTGCGCGGCGCGGCGATCGTCAGGACGGTGCGGCTCGGCGGCCAGCGCTTCCGCCTCGCCGCGCGGCCGGTCGACCGTCGCGGCCAGCGCCAGGCCATCGTCGCCGGCCAGTCGCTGGCCGGGGTCGAGCGCTCCGTGCGGCGGGTGCTCGTCCTGCTGCTGATCGCCGGCCCGGCCGCGCTGCTCGCGACGGCGCTCGGCGGCTGGTGGCTGGCGGGCCGCGCGCTGCGCCCGATCGAGCGCATGACGGCGCGGGCGGCGGCGATCGACCTCGATCACATCGAGGAGCGCGTCGCGGTGCCGCCGACCGGCGACGAGGTCGCGCGGCTGGCCACCACGCTCAACGCGATGCTCGAGCGCATCGAGCGCGGCGTGCACGAGCAGCACCGGCTCGTCGCCGACGCCTCGCACGAGCTGCGCTCGCCGCTGGCCGCCATGCGCGCCGAGATCGACGTGAGCCTGCGCGCCGACGACCTGCCGCCCGCCGCCCGAGACGTCCTCGAGAGCGCGCGCGAGGAGGTCGATCGCATGACGCGGACGGTCGATGACCTGCTCGTCCTCGCCAGCCTCGACGAGGGCCGGCTGGAGCTGCTCGTCGAGCCGCTCGACCTGCGCGACGTCGCCGAGCGCGCGATCGGCAGGCTGCAGCCGCTCGCCGCCGCGCGCGGCGTGACGGTGACCCTCACCGGCGCGCCCGCATTGGCCACGGGCGACGCGGACCGCCTCGGCCACGCGCTGCGCAACCTCGTCGAGAACGCGATCAAGTTCAGCCCGGCCGGCGGCGCCGTCGAGGTGACGACCTGGACGCGCGCCGGCGAGGCCGGCGTCACCGTCCGCGACCACGGCCCGGGCGTCGCGCCCGACCTGCGCGAGCGCGTCTTCGATCGCTTCTTCCGCGCGGACCCGGCGCGGGCGCGGGCCACCGGCGGCGGCGGCCTGGGCCTGGCGATCACGCGCGAGATCGCCCTAGCGCACGGCGGGCGCGCGTGGGTCGACGACGCCAGCGCGTTCTCGCTGGCGCTGCACGCCCGGCCAGCGGCGCCGGACGCGCCGCCGGCGGCGATCGCGCTGCGCGCGGAGTGACATCGGGTATCACGCCAGCGCCGATCGCCACGCCATCAGCCCCGGCATCTACGGGATGAACTTCGCCGATCCGGCGCTGGCCCGCGAGATCGGCCTGCCGGTCGACCGCTGGGGCGGCAACCGCACCGAGACCGACAACTTCCGCATCGGCGCGTCGAACGCCGGCCCGGCCGCCGCGGGCGCCCTCGCGAGCCGTGGTCGATTGGTGTGGCCATCACCTCTCGGCCACGTACGAGGAGGTCGACCGGATCCTGGCCGAGGCCGACGAGACCGACGCCGAGGAGGACGCCCGGTTCGGCCAGGCGCGCGGCGACGAAGTCCCGCAGGAACTGACGGATCCGGTCACGCGCCGTGAGCGGCTGGAGTGCGCCAAGCGCGAGCTTGAGGCCGAGCAGGCCGCGCGCGTGGCCGAGCATGAGGCGATGCTCGCCCGCCGCGCCGAGCACCGCGAGCGGACCGGCCGCAACCCGAGGGGGCGCCCACCGGGCGACGGGCCGGGTCCCGAGCCGCCCGCCGACGCCAAGCGCAACATCACCGACCCCGATAGCCGGATCATGCGCGACCGCGGCGCGCACGTGCAGGCCTACAACGCCCAGGCGGTCGTCGGGGAGGGCAGGGTGATTCTCGCCGCCGACGTCACCACCGGCCCCAATGACAGCCACCAACTGCTGGCGATGCTCCGGGCGACCCGCGAGAACCTGCAGGCGGTCGGCCACGAGGCGAAGGTCAAGTGCGTGCATACACACTATACAACACCTATCGACCACGCTACGAAGGAGCGCTCTGACGGGTGTTGCAGAACACGCGCGCCCTGTACCACGACGCGACGCGCCTCTGCGCAGCCGCTCACGACGAGGCACGCCGCCAACCTCACATGCGACGCACATGTGTTAGTGTGGATCACATGGCCAAGATGATCCAGGTGCGCAACGTGCCCGACGACGTCCATCGGACGCTGAAGGCGCGCGCGGCGCAAGCTGGTGTGTCGCTGTCGGACTACATCAAGCGCGATCTCGAGGAATCGGCGGGGCGTCCGACGCTGGAGGAGATCGACGCTCGCGTCGCGTCGCGGGGCCGGTCGCGCCTGCGTACGCAGACCGTGCTATCGGCGCTGCGGGACGTGCGTGACGGCTGATGCCTGTCGTGGACGCATCGGCGCTCGTGGAGTACCTGGCCGGGGGCGAGCACGCGGACGTCGTGCGCGGGCGCCTGCTCGGGAACGCGGAAAGCTTGTGGGCGCCGCACCTGGTCGATGCCGAGGTCGGCCATGTGCTGCGCCGCGGCGTGCTCGCCGGCGAGCTGCCTGCAACGGCCGCGCACGCCGCGCTCGCCGACCTCGCCGACCTGCCGATGCGACGCGCCGCCCACGTTGGGCTGCTCGACCGGGCATGGGCACTGCGCAAGAACGTGTCGTTCTACGACGGGCTCTATGTCGCGCTCGCCGAGATCCTCGATCTGCCGCTGGTGACGCTGGACGCGCGGCTCGCTGGAGCCGCGGGCGTCCGGGCCACCGTCGAGGTCATCAGCTGAGCGCTACGGCGTCGGGATGCTCCACAGCCCGCGCCCGTGCGTGGCGGCGACGATGCGCTGCCCGTCCGGGCTCTGGGTCAGGTCGTTGGTCGGGGCGCCCGTCGGCAGGCCGCTGCCCAGGCGCGACCACTGCGTGCCGGTGCCGCCGCCCGCGCGGGCGGTGAAGACGCCGATGTCGGTGGCCAGCGTCAGCGCGCCGTTGGCGAGGACGAGGTCGTCGCCCGGCGCGTCGGGCAGGTTGCCGCTGATGTCCGTCCAGCTGGCGCCGCCGTCGGTCGACTCGAAGACGTGCCCGATCCCGCCGTCGGGGATCCAGCGCCGCGAGAAGCCGTTGTAGACGGCGTAGACGTGCGCCGCGTTGGCCGGGTCGGCGATGACCGCCGCGACGAAGCGGTTGGGCAGTACCGGCGAGGAGACCCGGTGCCAGGTCCCGCCGTAGTTGGTGTCGATGCCCGAGGCGAACGGCGCGCCCGTCGGCGTGGTCGGCGGGTTGCACGGGCCGCACCACCCGGCGTACACGACGTCGCCGACGTCCGCGAGCCCGGTCGTCGTCCTCGGCGCCCCGAGGTCGTGGATGATCTTCCAGTCGCACGCCGTGGCCGAGCACGTCGTGTCGAAGCCCTTCGTGCTGTCCCAGACGAACTGGCCGCCGGCGACCCAGTGCGTCGTCGGCGCCTTCGCGTCCGCGCGGAACGGGGCGGTGAAGCGCGGGTTGGGGTCGCACGGATCGGGGGTGTACGTGAAGGCGCCGCAGGCCGGCGAGATCTCGCGGAACGCCGGCGTGGTGCCGTCGGACCGCCCGCCGTTGGTCGTCAGCGCCATGTCGAGGCCGACGTACTCCACCACCGCGCGGTTGCCGTCGTTCGGATCGACGAGCGTGTCACCGCCGTCGCCGCCGAACGGCGAGACCATCTGCTTGGCGCCCGGCAGCAGCAGCGACTCGCCGTTGTCCTGCAGCCCGCCCCAGATCGCCTCGCCGCCGCCGAGACGCCCGAGCCCGGCGTAGTAGTACTGCAGCGTGCGCAGCGTGGCGTTGCCGTTGGTCCAGCCCTGGGCGCGGCGCAGTGGCCGGGTGTAGATGCCGCCGTCGTTGCCGACGTAGACGCGCCCATCGCCGATCGCGATCGCGTGCTGGTCGGGATGGGTGGTCTGCGGGCAGCTCGCCGGGTCGGTCGCGAAGCAGGCGAACGGGAAGTTCCAGTACGGGCCCGGCGTGGTGAACGTCCTGCCGCCGTCGGTGGTCTCGAAGACCTCCTCGAGGCCGACGTAGACGTGGCGGGCGTCGGACGGATCGACGGCGAGGAACTGGTTGTACCAGGCCTGGATGCCCACGCCGTAGCCGGCGGCGTCGTCGAGCGCGGAGCCCGACGCCTGCAGCTTGGGGTTGTCGGCGATGAGCGTGTACGGCCCGGCCGGATCGCCGCCGCGCGACACGAAGAGGCCTGCGAGTGCCGTGTTGCCCTGGTCCGGGTCGGGCGCCAGCAGCTTGGCGGGCGACTGCACGAGCGCGTAGAGGCGCGAGCCGTCGGAGGAGTAGCCGAAGGTCGTGCGGCCGATGTCGGCGGCGTCGATGCCCTTGACGTCGAGCTTGCGCCACGTTCCGGCGCGGCCGGACTTGTCGGAGTAGTAGAAGCCGTTGTAGCTGGTGCCCTCGCGCCAGCCGACGTTGGCCAGCACGCCGCGCCCGTGGGTGTGCGGCCGGACGACGACGTCGTTGACGAACGTCGTGCCGAACGGGCCGACGCCCGGGCGCAGGACGAGCGTCCAGTCCGACGTCAGGTCCTTGGCCCGGCGCTTGTACAGGCCCATGCTCGTCGCGGCGTAGACGTCGCCCTCGCCGTCGAAGGCGAGCCGGCCGACGAGGTGGTTCTGAAGCTGCGTGCCGCCGACCTGCTGGAACGTCCTGCCGCCGTCGCCGGAGCGCAGGATGCCGGTGCCGGCGTAGGCATCGGAGCTGGTGTTGGCCTCGCCCGTGCCGACCCACAGCGAGTGGTCGGCGGGGTTGACGGCCAGCGAGCCGATCGACAGCGACGCGGCGTTGTCGAACACCGGGCGCCACGTCGCGCCGCCGTTGGTGCTCTTCCAGACGCCGCCGGCGGCGAAGCCCGCCCACACGGTGCCCCGGTCGACGGCCAGCGCCGTCGCGCGCCCGCTGACCAGCCGCCATCCGGCGAACGAGTTGGAGAACACCGGATCGCGGTAGTTGGGGTCGTCGTTCTGGTACGGGACGGTGGTCAGCTCGGTCCACGAGCCGCCGAACACCGGCAGCGCGCTGGCGGCGTTGCGTGCCTCGACGAACGCGGCGGCGTCGACGGAGTCGGCGGGCGCGGTTCGCGCCTCGGCGTACTCCTCGCTGGCCCGCAGGATCTCCTCCGCGGACTCGCCGCCCTCGTCGTCGTCGCCCTCGGCGAGCGCGTTGGCGGAGAGGCCGGGGTGGGCGAGGCGGCTGTGCAGCGGTGTCGCCTGCGCGGGTGCGGCGAAGGCGAGGAGCACGAGCGTGAACGCTGCGGCGCGAACGGCGAGTGGCATGCGGGCTCCCTTCGTCCCCCCGTGACCGACGAACGGCCGATGTATTCCCAGGATCCGCGGCCGTGACGCATCAGGACGCGATCAGGGCACGCGCCCGCGCCGCGCGCACCTCTGCGGACAGCGTGTCGACGTCGTAGGCGCCGTAGTGACGGCGGCCGTTGATGAAGAACGTCGGCGTGCCCGAGACGCCGCTGAGGTCCGCGCCGTCGACGTCGTCGTAGATGCGCGTCGTCGTGGTGTGGCTGTGCAGCGTCTCGGCGAAGCGCTCGGTGTCGAGCCCGAGCTGCTCGGCGTAGCCGGCGAGATCGGGCGGGCGCAGCGCGTCCTGGTGGGTCAGCAGGAGGTCGTGCATCTCCCAGAACGCCCCCTGCTCGCCCGCGGCCTCGGCGGCCTCGGCGGCGAGCTGCGCACGCGGATGGACGTCGCTGAGCGGCAGGTGGCGCCAGACGTACCGCACGTCGGTCCCGAAGTCGGCGAGCAGCTCGCGCACGACCGGCTCGGCCTGGCCGCAGTACGGGCACTCGAAGTCGCCGTACTCGACGAGCGTGACCGGGGCGTCCTCAGGCCCGCGAACGTGGTCGGTGTCGGGGTCGACGGGCACCGCGAGATCGACGATCACCTCCGACGTCCCGAGCAGCGCCCTGATCCTCAGCTGCGGCGGCAGCATAGTCGTCGCGCGGAAGACGAGCCACGTCGCCGCCGACGCGCACAGCGCCGCGCTGAGGACGCCGAGCTTGGCCTCCTCGAGCTGGTCGCCCTCGAACGCGAGGTCGGCGATCAGGAGCGAGACGGTAAAGCCGATGCCGGCGATGAAGCCGCTTCCCGCGACGGCCGCCCACCCGGTCGGCGGGCGCAGGCGTCCACGGCTCAGTCGCGTCACCAGCCACGAGGCACCGATGATGCCGACCGGCTTGCCGACGACATAGCCGATGAGGATCCCGAGGGTGATCGGCGACGTGTACGCGCGCCCGAGGAAGTCGGCGTTGATCGCGATGCCCGCGTTGGCGAGGGCGAACAGCGGCACGATCACGTAGCTCGTCCACGGGTGCCAGCGCAATTCGAGGCGCTCGTTGGCCGAGATGGCCGATTCGAGGCCCAGCCGTGCCGAGCGTGCGAGCTCGGGCGTCGGCTGCTCGCGGAAGCCGCGGAACAGGTCGGTCGCGCGCTCGAGGTCCTCGCGCGAGGCCGGGTAGGCGTAGGTCACGAGCCCCAGCGCGAGACCGACCACGACCGGATCGACGCCGGACTTGACGAGCGCCAGCCACGCCGCCGCGCCGAACGCGGCGTGGACATAGCCGGTGCGGATGCCCAGGCGCACCGCGAGCGGGACCGCCGCGACGAGCACGACGGCGGTCAGCACCGCCCACGCGACGACGTCGTCGGAGTACACGATCGCGATGACCGCGAGGGCGAGGACGTCGTCGACGACCGCGATGGTCAGCATGAAGGCGCGCAGGCGGTCGGGGAAGCGCGGGCCGACGAGCGCGAGCATGCCGAGCGCGAAGGCGGTGTCGGTCGACATCGCCGTCCCCCAGCCCTGCGCCGACCCATGCCCCGCGTTGATCGCGAGGAAGATCGACACCGGCACGACCATGCCCCCGAGGGCAGCGGCCAGCGGCAGTGCGAGCCGGCGCCGCTCGCGCAGCTCGCCGATGTCGAACCCGCGCCGTGCCTCGAGGCCGACGACGAAGAAGAAGAAGGTCATCAGCCCGCTGTTGACCCAGTAGCCCAGGTCCTTGCTGATGCCGTGGGAGCCGACCCGGATCGACAGCTCGGTGCTCCAGACCGATGCGTACGACGACGCGTCGACGTTGACCCAGACCAGCGCGGCCACGGTCGCCGCCAGCAGGATCGCGGCACTCCCGGTCTCCGTGCTCAGGAAGCTGCGCAGCGGCGTCTGGATGCTGCGCGCCCATGCCGTCGTGCCCGAGAAGGGCGTTGCCTGTGCCTCGGCCATCGGCTCAGCCGGTCGGTCCGAAGCGCTCGGTCCTGATTCGTGCGGGGTCGTGGCCGAGTGCGACGAGCGCGTCGGCCGCGGTCTCGACGAACGCGGTCGGGCCGCAGATGTAGGTCAGCGGCTGCTCGCCGGCCGGCCATGCCAGCTCGCCAAGCAGCTCGCGGTCGATGCGCCGCGCGTAGCCGTCCCAGCCGCGCGGCTGCTCGCGCGTCAGCGTGAAGCGCACGTCGACGCCGTCGTCGGCGCCGAGGGTCACGAGCTCGTCTCGGTAGATGACCTCGGACAGCGCCCTCGACGAGTACAGGAGCCGCGCCGGCACGTCGCTGCCGATGGCCGCGCGATGACGCAGCATGCAGCGCAGCGGCACGATGCCCGAGCCGCCGGCCAGCAGCAGCAGCGGCCCGCCGAGCCCGACCTCCCACACGAAGTAGCCGCCGATCGGGCCGCGCAGCTCGAGCTGGTCGCCGGGGCGCAGCTCGTCGACGAGGTACGGCGAGACTTCGCCGTCCTCGAGGCGCTCGACGGTCAGCACGACGTGCTCGTCCTCGGGCGCCGAGGCGATCGAGTAGCTGCGCTGCGCCTTGTAGCCATCCTCGGCGGTGAGGCGCACGTCGACGTGCTGCCCGGCCCGGTGGCCCTGCCATTCGGGGAAGTCGAGGACGAGGCTGCGCGCCCGCGACGTCTCGTCGCGGAGCTCGACGACCTGCCCGACCTGCCAGCTCAGTCGCCCCAGTAGCGCTGCTCCTTCCAGGGGTCGCCGTAGTTGTGGTAGCCGTAGGTCTCCCAGAATCCCGGCTCGTCCTGCTCGCGCAGCTCCAGGCCGCGCACCCACTTCGCGCTCTTCCAGAAGTACAGGTGCGGGACGAGCAGCCGGGCGGGGCCGCCGTGCTCGGGGTCCAGCGGCTCGCCGTCGTAGCGATAGGCGATCCAGGCCTTGCCGTCGCTGACGTCCTCGAAGGGCATGTTGGTCGTGTAGCCGCCGTCCGACCACGCGGTGACGTACTCGGCGCTGGTGCCGACGTCCGCGAGCAGCGTGTCGATCGAGACGCCGGTCCAGGCCGTGTCGAGCTTGGACCACTTGGTGACGCAGTGGATGTCGACCGTGACGGTCTCGCTCGGCAGCGCGGTCAGCTCCTCCCACGTCCACGACACCGGCTCGTCGATCGAGCCGCTGAGGGTGAAGCTCCACTCGTCGAGCGGCGTGTGCGGGGTCGGCCCGGCCGAGAGCACCGGGAAGTCGGTGGTCACGTACTGGCCGGGCGGCACCCGCGACGGGTCGACCTGTGGGCGCCGTCCGCGAAATCCCCGTGAGATCGGCGCCATCACGCACCCGCCGCCACGAGCGTGCGGGCATGGCTGGTGGCCCAGTCCAGGGCGTAGTCGGCGACCTCCTCCCAGCCGTCCTGGCCGACCGTGAAGTGCGAGCGGCCGGGGAACTCCTTGTACTCGGTAATCGCCTTGGACCGGTGGTAGAGCTTGAAGTTCGTCCGGCTCGTCCGCGGCGGGACGACGTGGTCGCTGCCGCCGCCGATGATCAGCAGCGGCGCGCGGTCGTTGTTGCGGAGGTTGACCTTGCTCGCCGCGCGCGGGTTGAGGTTGGCCAGGCCGGCCTGGAAGAGCGTGCGATTGGTCGCCGGGACCGCGTAGCGCTCGTAGACCGCGTTGGACTCGGCCTCCGAGAGGGTGTTGCCGAAGGCGTAGTGGAACTGCTCGGCGGTCAGCGCCTTGGCCTTGTTCTTGTTGGCCGGGTTGCTCAGCACCGGCCAGACGATGCGCAGCGTCGACAGCGGGAGCGCGAGGACCCCCTTGGGCTGCGCGGGATCGATGGCCACGCCGGCGGCGCCCAGCCCGCGGTCGAGCAGGATCTGCGTGATCAGGCCGCCGAACGAGTGGCCCATGACGATCGGCGGCGCGTCGAGCCCGCGGATGATCTCGTCGTAGTGGTCGACGATCTCGGTGATGCCGAGCCCCTCGTAGGGCTGCGTGTCGCGGCGGACGTCGTCGATGTCGCGATCGAAGCCGGGCCAGGAGGGCGCGAGCACGCGGTGGCCGCGCCCCTCGAAGTGCGCGACCCAGTGCTCCCAGCTGAGCGGGGTCATCCACAGGCCGTGGATCAGGACGATGGTGTCCGCGGGAGGGGTGGTGCTCATGGATCGCATCATCGCACTCGCGTGTCAGAGGCCGGACTTGCGCGCTCCGTAGGATCAGGGCGTGCCCAGCGAGCGACGTCCCGCGATCGTGGCCGTCGACGACGAGCCGGCGGTCCTCGCCGCCGTGGCGCGCGACCTGCGCCGCGGCTTCGGCGAGCGCTACCGGATCCTGCGCGCGGGCTCGGGCGCCGAGGCGCTCGAGCTCCTGGCCGAGCTGCGCACCCGCGGCGACCAGGTGGCGATGCTGATCGCCGACCAGCGCATGCCTGCCATGCCGGGCACCGACTACCTCGTGCAGGCGCGCACGATCGTGCCCGAGGCCAAGCGCGTGCTGCTCACCGCCTACGCCGACACCGAGGCGGCGATCGCCGCGATCAACGAGGTCGCGCTGGACTACTACCTGCTCAAGCCGTGGGACCCGCCCGAGGAGCAGCTCTTCCCGGTCGTCGAGGACCTGCTCGCCACGTGGGAGGCGGGGGCCGCGCTCGAGGCCGGCGGCGTGCGCGTCATCGGCCACCGCTTCTCCAAGGACTCGCACGACCTGCGCGACTTCCTCGCGCGCAACCGCGTGCCGGCGCGCTGGCTGGACGTCGAGCGCGACGGCGAGGCGCGCGAGCTGCTGACGGTCGCGGGCATCGAGGGCGACCGCCTGCCCGTGGCGCTGCTGGAGGACGGCTCCGTCCTCGAGCGCCCGACGGTGCTCGAGCTCGCCGAGCGCCTCGGCGTGGCCGGCCAGCCCGCGCAGGACCATTACGACCTCGTCATCGTCGGCGGCGGCCCCGCCGGCCTGGCCGCCGCGGTCTACGGCGCCTCCGAGGGCCTGCGCACGGTGATGGTGGAGCGCGAGGCGCCGGGCGGGCAGGCCGGCCAGTCCAGCCGCATCGAGAACTACCTGGGCTTCCCGACCGGCCTGAGCGGCTCGGACCTCGCGCGCCGCGCGACGACCCAGGCGCGCCGGCTCGGCGCGGAGCTGCTCACCGTGCAGGACGTCGTCGCGCTGCGCGTCGAGGGCTCGGGGCGCTTCGTCGAGCTCAGCGGCGGCGGCACGCTGAGCGCCAACTGCGTGCTCGTCGCGTCGGGCGTCGCCTATCGCCAGCTCGACGCGCCCGGGTTCGCCGAGCTGACCGGCGCGGGGGTCTACTACGGCGCGGCGCTGACCGAGGCGCGCTCGTGCTCGGATCAGCAGGTCGTGGTCATCGGCGGCGCCAACTCCGCCGGCCAGGCAGCCGTCTACTTCTCCGGCTACGCCGGGCAGGTGACGATGCTCGTCCGCGGCCCGTCGCTCGAGAACTCGATGTCGCACTATCTCATCGAGCAGCTCGCGACGCATCCGAACGTCGAGATCCGCACAGGCACCGAGGCCGTGGCCGCCGAGAGCGACGACGGCCGGCTGCGGCGGTTGCGCGTGCGTGGCCTGGAGGGCGAGGAGGTTCTCGATGTCGACGCCTGCTTCGTCTTCATCGGCGCCGCGCCGCGGACCGACTGGCTGGAGGGCGTCGTGGCGCGCGACGAGCGCGGCTTCATCCTCGCCGGGCGCGACGCGCGCGCCGACGGCTGGCCGCTGAAGCGCGATCCCTACCTGCTGGAGACGAGCGTTCCCGGCGTGTTCGTGGCCGGCGACGTCCGCTCGCGCTCGATCAAGCGCGTCGCCAGCGCGGTTGGCGAAGGGTCGATGGCGGTCTCCCTCGTGCACCAGTACCTGGTCGACGCATGACGGTCACGCTCGCCGAGCTGCGCTCGCTCGACCTCTTCGACGACGTCGACGACGACGGCCTGCAGGAGTTCCTCGCCGTCACCCAAGAGCAGACCGCGGAGCCCGGAGAGGTGATCGCCGAGCACGGCGAGCCGTCGCGGGGCGTGGTGCTCCTGTTCGAGGGAACCGCCCAGACGTTCCTCGCCCGCGAGGATCGCCTCGAGCCGGTCGGCCGCCAGACGCCGCCGACGTGGATACTCGCGATCTCGGTCCTGACCGGCGGCCCGGCCGCGGTCCAGCTGCAGGCCGAGACGACTTGCCGCTACGGGCTGGTCGTGCCCGACGACTTCCGGCGGCTGGCCTTCGCGCACCCGGCGGTGCATCAGAAGGTCATGCGGCAGGTCGCGCCGGTGATGGGGCGCGTCACCGCGATCGAGCAGAACCGTGAGCGCCTGGCCTCGCTGGGGACGATGGCCGCCGGCCTGGCCCACGAGCTCAACAACCCGGCCGCTGCGGCGCGGCGGGCGGCCGCCGACATGGCGGAGGCGCTGGACGTCGTCAGCTCGACGATCGGCCGCTTCGTCGACTCCGGCATCGAGCGCGCCGAGGCCGCCGAGCTGGTTGCCCTGCACCGCCAGGTGCTCGAAGGGGCGGCCGAGCGGACGGCGCTGGGCGCGCTCGACGCGGCGGACGCCGAGGACGCGCTGCTGGAGCGCCTGGAGGCCCTCGGGGTGGCCGAGCCGTGGCGCGTGGCCGAGCCGCTTGCCGCCGCCGGCGTCGACGACGCGTGGCTCGAGCGCGTCGCGGCGCTCGCCGGACCGGCGACCGACGCGGCCGTGCGCTGGGTCGCCGCGTCGCTGGCCGCGCGCGGGCTGTCCGCCCAGCTGTGCGAATCCACCAACCGGATGTCGAGCCTCGTCGGCGCGGTGAAGTCCTACGCGTACATGGACCGCGGCGAGCTCGTCGAGATCGACCTGCACGAGGGCCTGGAGACGACGCTCGTCGTCATGGGCCACAAGCTCAAGCACACGGCGATCGAGGTCGTGCGCGACTACGACCGCGAGCTGCCGCGGCTGACCGTCCACGGCTCGGAGCTCAACCAGGTGTGGACGAACCTGCTCGACAACGCGATCGACGCGCTTGGCGAGCAGGGCACGATCACCGTCTCCACGCGCCGTGACGGCGACTGCGCGCTGATCGACATCGGCGACGACGGCCCCGGCATCGCGCCCGAGATCCGCGAGCGGATCTTCGACTCGTTCTTCACGACCAAGGACGTCGGCCAGGGTACGGGCCTCGGCCTGGCGACCGCACGACGGATCGTCGTCGACCGCCACGACGGCTCGCTGACCTTCGACTCCGAACCGGGCCGGACGGTCTTCCACGTCTGGCTGCCCTTCACGTGACCGAGAGGCGACTGACCCCATGGCCACCTGCACCCACCTCGACCAAATCCAGGTCTTCGAGCTCCCCGAAGCCGTCGACGGCTGTGAGGACTGCCTTGCGACCGGCGGCGCGTGGCTGCACCTGCGCATCTGCCTGGAGTGCGGGCACGTCGGCTGCTGCGACGACTCGCCCAACCGCCACGCCACCGCGCACGCGCACGCCACCAACCACCCGATCATCCGCTCGCTCCAGCCGGGCGAGGACTGGTCGTGGTGCTACGTCGACGAGGTCGCGATGCGGATCCCCGACGTGCAAGGGGCGACGCGGATCCCCGCGTCGCCCCTGGGCGGCTGAGCTGCTGTTCGCTGCCTAGTCAGTAGACCAGCGGCTTGCCCGAGTCGTCGCCCTTGCGCTCGGCGCGGAGCGTGAGCTTCTTGGTGACCTTCTGGCCGTCGCGGGTCTCGATGACGACCGTGTACTTGCGCCCGACCTTCGCGCCCTCGCGGGTGACCTTGCCGGGGCCGGTGCTCTTCGCGATCGAGTGGCCCTTGACCTCCGAGGCGCCGGTGTAGATCGGCGCCCCCTTGCGGGCCGATCCGATGGAGTGCGAGACGCCCTCGATCGAGACGCCGGCCTGGATCGAGCCGTCGCCGCGCCGCGACAGGTCGTCGGCGGTGCGGAACACCACGCGGACGAAGTCCTGGTTGCTGGCCGAGTCGTGGTCGAGGTACAGGTACGCGCGCGTGACCTTCAGCGGCGTCGCCGCGTTGTCAGCTGCGCCGGCGGCCGGCGCGAGGGCCGTCGCCGCGACCGCGGCGGCGGCGCCGAGGGAGATGAGCTTGCGGGTCATGATGGGTGGAGCCTTTCGGGGAGGAGAGAGAAGGTGTGCTGTGCAATCCATTGAACGGCACGCCGTCGCCCCTGAGGCCCCACCTAGGTGACCGCTTTCCACACCTCCGGGCTACTCCGGCGCGTAGCGGTGGTGGATGGCCAGCGCGTTGCCGTCGGGGTCCGCGAAGAACGTCTGGTGGCAGACGCCCGAGTCGAGGATCTCGCCCCTGAACTCGACGCCGCGCGACTCGAGCTCGGTGCGCGCGGCCGCGACGTCGTCGACCTGGAACTCGATGGGGTGGTTGTTGGCCCGGAACTCGACCCCGAAGGCGTCGGACTGCATGACCGCGATGGTCAGGTTGCCCGTCTCGAACTCGCCGGCCGGCATGCTGCCCCAGCGCTTGCGGAACTGCAGGCCGAGGACGTTGCCGTAGAACTCGGCCGCGGCGTCGTAGTCGCGCGTCGCCACCGTGATGAAGTCGGTGCCGGTGATGAGAGGCGTCTGCGTGGGCATTGCCGGATCCTCGCAGACGCCGTGTCAGCACAGCGTGGTCTTGCCAACGCCCGGCAGTCCCGTGAGGACCAGCGCCCGCGCCGGCGACTCGTCCTCGACGAAACGGTGCAGCACCCCGACCTCGGCCTCGCGCCCCACCATCCCCACAATGGCGTCACCGACCCCTGACACGCGCGCACTCTCTCAGACCGGTCGTCGGAGGGCGAGGTCCGACCCTTCAGAGCCTTTTAGGCGGCCCCTGGGACGGTCGCGCCATGAAAGCGCGACTGCTCATACCTCTGATCATCGCCGCCGCGGCGGCCCTGCCGTCCAGCGCGCTGGCTGGCACGGCCACCTACGACGGCAGCACCTTCTCGTTCACCGCCTCTCCCGGAGAGACCAACAACATCACCGCCAAGAAGACGACGAGCTGCGGCGGCCTGGCGACGCCGTGCCTGAGCTTCACCGACCTCTACTCGGTGGACGCTCCGCCCGGCTGCATCGAGGACTTCGCCGGGGTCCGGTGCCCGCTTCCGTCGCTGCTCTTCATCGACGCCGGCGACGGTCTCGACTTCGTCGACGATTGGGACGGGTCGTCGATCATCTTCGGCGGTACCGGGGGCGATGTGATCCGCGGCAACGGCGGCGACGACTCGCTAGCCGGGGAGGATGGCATCGACGTCGTGATCGGCGGTCCCGGCGACGACTACGTCAGTGGCGGGCCGGGCAACGACACGCTCGAGTCCTACATCGCCGGCTTGGCGGGGTACGGCGGCGTCGGGCCGCAGGACAGCGCCGGCGCCGACACGCTGGTCGGCGGGCAGGGCGCCGACACGGTCGACTACGAGTATCGAAGCGACCCGCTGGACATCACCGTCGACGACGCGCCGAACGACGGCGCGCCGGGCGAGGGCGACGACGTCGACTCCGACATCGAGGTCGTGAAGGGCGGCGAGGCCGACGACACGCTCACCGGCGACCCGGGCCCGAACGTGCTCGCCGGCATGGGCGGCGACGACACGCTCGGCGGCGGCGACGGCGACGACACGCTCGACGGCGGCGAGGGCAACGACACCGTGCTCGGCGAGGACGGCACCGACATCGTGTCCGGCGGTGGCGAGGACGACATCGTCGACGGCGGGCCGGGTCCCGACCACATGTACGGCGAGTACGTCAACGGGTGCGGGCTGCAGTCGTGCGTCGGCGGAAGCGACGAGCTGCGCGCGCGCGACGGCTTCCACGACGTCGTCGATTGCGGCTGGGCCACCGACCTCGCGACGCTTGACCAGTTCGACGAGCTGCTGGACGCCTGGGACTGCGAGATCGTCGACCGTGCAACGGTCGCTGCCGGCGGTGCGCCTGTCCCCGCACCCGCACCCCGCTCCTGCCCCTGGTGGCGCCAGGCCGGCCGCCGCCCGTGGCGATGCGGCCTGCCGCGGCCTCTCGAGCGCGACGCGGACGGTCTGCAACGACCTGGCGCGCGCCGTCGCCCGCTGTCACGGCGGCCGCACGAAGGCCGCGCGCAAGCGCTGCGCCAGCAAGGCCGTGAAGCGCGCCAATGCGCGCTGCCGAACGCAGCGCAAGGCGCGGCGCAAGGCGTGCCTGCGCGCGGTCCGGGTCGTCGCGCGGCGGGCCCGATGAAGAAGGCCCTGATCGCACTGATCGTGGTGGTCGGTACGGCAGCGACCGCCCCGGGCGCCCTCGCGGCGTCCCGGGGCGGCACGCCGCCCCAGGACGACTACGCGCCGGGCGAGCTGATCGTCAAGTTCCGCTCCGGGATCGACAGCGCCGGGCGCGCGGACGCGCTCGGCGACCGCGGCGCGCGGCTCGGGCGCTCGCTGCGCACGCCGCGGACGGCCGTCGTCCGGATCGCCGAGGACGCCGACCCGTCCCAGGCCGCCGCCGCCCTCGAGCGCGACCCGCGCGTCGCCTGGGCGCAGCCCAACTGGCGCATGCGCGGCGCCGGCATGCCGAACGACCCGTTCCTCGACCAGGAATGGGGCCTGCGCAACGACGGCCAGTTCGTCTACGACACGACCGGCGTCGCGAGCGCCGACATCGATGCCGTCGACGCGTGGAGCCGCACGACCGGCTCGTCCGACGTCAAGGTCGCCGTGGTGGACTCGGGCATCAGCTTCGGCCAGCCGGACCTCGCGCCGAACCTGTGGCGCAACCCGGGCGAGACCGGCAGCGGCCGCGAGCACAACGGCGTCGACGACGACGGCAACGGCTACGTCGACGACTGGCGCGGGTGGGACTTCGTCCAGGGCGACAACGAGCCCTCCGACAACTTCGGCCACGGCACCCGCGTCGCCGGGATCATCGCCGCGCGCGGCAACGACGGCGTCGGCATGGCCGGCGTCGCGTGGCACGGCCGCGGATGCAGGCGGGTGGGTTCCCATCGACGGCCTGGAGGGATCGTCGAACGGCTACGAGCCGTGGCAGGTCGACCTGTCGAGCATCGAAGGCCATTCGGCGGGCTGGCTGACCTTCATCGTGTTCAGCGACGAGGTCGACCAGCACGAGGGCATCGTCATGGACGACCTCGAAATCGTGTGCCAACCGCCGGTCGAGACCTACACCGGGGCAAAGGAGGACTACGACATCTGGGACGGCACGTCGTTCGCGGCACCGCTCGTCAGCGGCGTCGCGGTGCTGATGCTCTCGGTCGACCCGACGCTCTCCGCCGACGAGCTCAAGCGCCGCCTGCTCAGCAGCGCCGACCCGCTCCCCAGCCTGGCCGGCAAGACCGTGAGCGGCGGGCGGCTCAACGCCGCGAAGGCGCTGGGCGTGACGGCGGCGCCCACCGCCGCAGCGCCCGCCGGCGCCGTGCCGGCCCGTCACGCCCGGCTGACCGCCGCCGTGCTGGCGCCCGCGCTGAAGCGGCTCGCCAAGGCGCTGCGCCGGCTGCGCATCCGCACGATCCTCAAGCACAACGGCATCACGTTCGGCACGCTCGACGCCCGCCTGCCGGGCGGCCTCACCGTCACGCTGACGTCCGGCAAGCGCACGATCGCGAAGGGCTCGTGCTCGCTCGACGGTCCGCGCCGCTGCACGCTGCGAGCCAGGCTCACCCGTGCGGGCCGCGCGCTGCTGCGGCGCGCGCGCCGCGCCCGCGTGACGCTGACCGTGCGGCTCAAGCCGCGCTCGGCGCCGGCGCTGACGCGGCGGGCGACCGTCGTCCTGCGGCGCTAGGCGTCATCGTGTGCGCGTGCTCGCCGCCCCCCATCCAGTGTCGGACGTCCTTCGCGCGCGCGCCGAACGCGGCTCGATCCCGGGCGCACGGGACGATCCGCACCGCGTGGCGCTCGTGCTCGAGGGCGGCGGCATGCGCGGCGTCGTGTCGGCCGCGATGGCGGCGGCGCTCGAGCGCCTCGGGCTGACCGCGTCGTTCGACCTCGTCGTCGGCTCGTCGGCCGGTGCCATCAACGGCGCCGCGCTGGTCGCCGGCGTGGCCGGGCCGTGCGCCGAGGGCTACTACGGCCCGTTCGCCTCGCGCTCGTTCGTCAACCCGGCCCGGATCGTGCTCGGACGGCCGGTCATCGACGTCAACTACGTGCTCGAGTACGAGTCCGAGGGCATGGACGCCGGGCGCCACGAGCGTGCGCTGGCGAGCCCGATCGCGCTGCACTGCGTCGCCGTGGACGTCGCCACCGCCGCCGCGGTCGACCTCTGCGACATGCGGTCCAGGCGCGAGCTGTGCGAGGCCCTGCTGGCCTCGAGCCGCATGCCGCTGGCCGGCGGCGCCCCCGTCGAGACCGGCGGCCGGCGCTTCGTCGACGGCGGCCTGGCGTCGCCGATCCCGGTCGACGAGGCCATCGCCGCCGGGGCCACGCACGTGCTCGCCCTGCAGACGCGGCCCCACGGCGTGCCGCGTCGCAGCGCGTCGCGGCTCGGCGACGTCCTCATCGAGCGCCACCTGCGCCGGCTCAACCCGGCGCTCGTGACGCTGTACCGCGAGCGCATCGACAGCTACGAGACCACGGTCGACGACCTCGCGCGGCGATCGCTCGAGCTCGACGGCGGGCCACCGCACGTGCTCGGCCTGCGGCCGGCGGCGCAGACGCCGGTGGTCGGCCAGCTCGAGCGGCGTGCGGCGGTCCTGGCCGCGGCAGCCGCGGACGCCGAGCGCCTGGTCGAGCAGACGCCCGGGCTGACGCCGGCTACGACGCCTGGCCGGCGTCCCACATCGCGCGCTGCTCGGAGAGCGTGAGCAGGCGCCAGTCGTCGGCCTCGTCGTCCCAGACGAAGATCCGCATGTCGACCGGGCTGCGCATTTCGCGCAGCACGTCGAGCGTCGCGCGCATGCGTGCGCCCTCGGCGAGGACCTCGGCGGACATCAGGTCGACGACCTTGAAGCGTCGCGGCAGCCGCGGCGCCGGCGGCTTCTCACGCTTGGGCAGCCGCTTGCTGGGCGCGGCGAGGCGCCCTCTCGGTCCGGGCTCCGGCTTGCTCTTGACGCTCTCCAGCGGCACGACGCTCGCGCCGGTTCCCTTCGTGCTCGTGTCGAGGACCCACGTCTTGCTCATCTACCCCTCAGGATAGTTGCACCTGCAACCGGTCCGCACTGCAGAGGAGTAGAGTGAACCCAACAGGGCCACTTCAGCGCTCCTGCGAAGCGACTTCGGGCAGAGCACCGCCGGCCCCCGCCGATCGGCGAACCGCACGGACAGTTTCGTCCCAGCGACGAGGAAAGCCGTCCCTCCATCAGGAGATGAAAGCGATGCGCTTCGTGATCGATCAGGGCAACGACAACCGGTTCCACTGGCGGCTCGTCGGCGACGACGGGGCCGACCTGGCCGTCTCCGCCGTGAGCTTCGACTCGGCAACGGCCGCCGCCCGCGCCGCAGAAGACGTGCGCCTGAACGCCGGGCTGGCGCCGGCGCCGGAGGACGAGCCCGTGCTGGTGAGCGGCGCGAGCGGGCTGGGCTGACCGGTGCCGTTCACCGCACGCCAGCTGGACGAAGTCCCCGTCCAAGCCGACGGTGGGCCCGGTCGCGTCTACGACGTCGAGCTGCCCTACAGGCGAATCGGCCGCTGCCGGATGTCCGAGACCGTTGGCGCCGAGGTCGGTACCCGCCTGGACCAGGTCGCCGCTGCGCTCTCGATCTACGAGGCTCGCAACGGAAGGGCGCAGACCGCGTCCGAGCTGCTCGGCGCAGGCGTGAACCTCGGTCAGCAGGACGGTCCCGCGAGCGCCACGGCGACCTAGGCGCGGCCGGGCCGCCCCGGCGGGGCTGGGCGGCGTCCATAGCGAGGTCAGCTCACGTGCTGCACGCGCTTGGCGACCTTGGCCTGGCGATTGCCCGCGACGTCGCGAGCGCGCACCTGGATCGTGTAGGTCCCCCGCGGGAGCCTGCGCTTCGTGGTGAACGTCCACGTCGTGGTGCCCTTCGTCTTCAGCCAGACGGGCTTCGAGCAGCTGCGCGCCTTGGTCAGCCCGCCGGTGGCGGTGACGAACCGGCACTTCCTGCCCGCTGCGCGGGAGATCGCGACCTCGACGCGCGCGACCTTGCCCGCGACGGAGATCGCCGCGACGCAGCCGCTGTCGCTCGCACGGCCGTGCAGGACCAGCTTGCCGCGCTTGGCGCTCACGCCCTTCCTGCCCTTGAGCAGCGCGGCGGTCGGCCGCGAGCGGTCCGAGCACCTGCTCGGCGCGCCGCCGCTGCTCGCGCTCCCGGCGGCCGGCGCCGGCCCGGTCGCGGCCCGCGGGACCGCCGTGACCTCGAAGCCGTCGAGCAGGGCGGCGTCCTGCGCCCCGGTCGTGACCTTCAGGTCGCGGAACCCGAGCGGCGCGTCGCCGGCGATCCTCAGGCGCGCGACGAGCGACGTCGGGCTGCTCACCGTTGTCGACAGGACCTGCACGCCCGTGCCGCTCGCCGACGCCACGGAGGTGCCGCTTGCGAACGCCGTGTTGGCGCCGGTGAGCGTGACGTCGACGGTCGAGCCGCGGACGCCGGAGCTCGGGCTCGCGCTCGTCAGCCGCGCGATCGCGGGCGGCGCGGCCGTTACGAGGAGCGGCCCCGGCACGGTCTCGGCCGCGAGCTCGCCGCCCGTCGTGACCCTCACGTCGCGGAAGCCGACCGTCGCGCCCGGCGCGACCGTGACGTTGGCCACCGCCGACGTCGGCGAGTTGACGGTCACGCTGTTGACGGTCACGCCGGCGCCGAGGTTGGCGACGCTCGTCCCGGCGGCGAAGTGGGTCAGCCCGCCGGAGATCGTCACGTCGCGGGTCGACCCGACCGTCACCGTCGACGGCGTCACGGACAGCACGGTCGGCGCGGACGGAGCCCCGACGACCTGGACGGCCCCGATGCCCGTCGCCGTCTCGGTCGTGCCGTCGCCCCGATCGGTGCTGACCGTGACGTCGCGGAAGCCGAGCGCCGCGCCCGGCGCCACGACCAGCCGCGCCACGATCCGTGTTGCGGACTGCACGTCGGTCGAGGTCACCGACACCCCGGACCCGCCGATGGCAACGCTGCTCCCGGAGCGGAAATTGGTCTTGGAGCCGGTCAGCTCGACGTCGAGCGTCGTGCCCTGGGGGGCCGCCGACGGGTTGACCGCCGCGACGGCGGGCGTCGCCGCCGAGATGGCGATGTTCGCCAGCGTGTTCGAGTACCGCGTGTTCGCGTCCGCCGTGCCGGTCTTGATCTCGGGCTGGAAGCTGAACAGGCCGCCGCTGAAGAGGCTCTCCTCGCTGAACGTCCGCACCGAGTTCTCGGCGCCGAGGACGTCGGCGGGCTTCGCGTGATCGGGGTCCGCGCCCGCGCCCGTGAACGTCTCGAGGTTCGTCGCCGGGATGCCCGCCTGCGGGGCCGCGGCACGGGCGCCTGCCAGCGCGGGCGCGCCCGGGCAGCTGCCCGACAGCAACACGGACAGCCGCGCGCCCTTCGCCGCGTACAGCTCGTCGACGGCTTCGCGCGACGGTCCGGTCGGATGGCTCTCGGCGTCGGTGACGAGGATCGCCCGGCCGCCGCTGCCGAGCAGCCGCCCGGCGGTCATCAGCGCCCTGTTGGAGCCCTCGGGGCAGTCGGGCGTGCTGTGGGTGGTGAGCCCGGCGATGACGCTGCGCAGCCGGTCGGGATCGCGGCTGACCACGTTGATCGTCGCCCCGTCGTCGAACGTCACGATCGTCGTCTTGGGGAAGTCGCCCGGTGCGGCGGCGAGCGCCGTGATCATCGCGTTCAGCCCCGTCTTCACGGCGCCGATCTCCGGGCCCATGCTGCCGGTGATGTCGATGACCAGCGCGAGCGAGGCGCCTTCGACCTTGAAGCTCGCCGGCACCGTCCCGGTCGCGCCGACGGGGATGCTCTCCTTCTCGTTGGGGTCGGTGTCCTGCGCGCAGTCGTCCTCCTTGGACTTGTTGAGGTACTCCTGCGTGAAGTCGGTGTCGATGCGCGTGAACGTCGCCAGGCCCGCGAGGTAGTCGGGGTCGCCGCTCAGCGGCTCGACGACCACGTCGTAGTCGCCGGGCGGGATGCCGTTGATGGTGTAGCTGCCGTCGGTCTTGCCGTCGAAGCCCGTGAGGCGCGTGAGCTGGATCGTCGGGTCCGCGACGTTGATCGCCCGCACGTTGGCGCCGAGCACGGGCTCGCCGGTGCAGCGGGTCACGAAGCCGGTGATGGTGCCCGTCGAGGTGGCGAAGCTCGGCATGGGATAGAGCTCGGAGAGCGACGCGCGGTCGTCGGCCTCGAGCGTCTGACGGTCGTTGCTGGAGATCGAGAAGGGATGCATCGTCGGCACGTCGACCTCGAGCTCGGGCGACAGCGCGCCGTCCTTGCCGATCGGCCACCCGACGCTCGAGTGCGCGAGGCCGAGCGTGTGGCCGAGCTCGTGGATCTCCGTCGCCTGGCGGTCGAAGTCCGTGCGCGAGCCGTTGATCAGCAGATAGAGGTCGTTGATCACCGCCTCGCCGTGGTCGATCACTCCGCCGCTGAGGCCGAAGCCGTTGACCGATGCGGGCACGAACCCGAGGTCGGTCAGGATCGACCCGTCCTCGTCGACGACGACCTCCTGCTTGCCGTCGCCGGTCAGGTCGCCCCACGCGGTGCCGAAGTTGTTCTTGGTGAAGTCGACGGGCGCCAGCGTCGCCGTGCTCCACGGGTCCCTCGCCGTGTCGACGGCGTTCCACGTGCTCATCGCCGTGTTGATCTCGGGCAGGACGCTCGTCGCCCCGTTGTCGACGGTGAGCGCGATCGGCAGCGTCGCCCAGTGCTGCGGGAGCACCTGTGAGCCGATCTGCTGGCCGAGGTGCTCGTAGGCCCCGGCCGGGGCGGCGACGAGGGCGGCGACGGCCGCCGCGAGCACGAGGCATGTAGCGAAGCCGCGTCATGGCGAGCCTCCGGTCGTGCGCAGATAGCGCCGGATCGAGAACAGGACGTCGTCCAGGCGCGGCCCAGCGCCGAGCGCGTGCGCCGGTGCGTCCGAGCCCGCGCCGAGCAGGCGGATGCCGCGCGGCGCCGGCGCGACGACCTCGGTGCCGGCCGCTCGCCGCACGTTGAGCACGGCCTGGGGGATGATCGTCGGGCCGACGCGGTTGTCGGGGCCCAGGAAGAGGACGTAGCGGCTCGACGGCGCGAACGCCTGCACCGGTGACTCGACGACGCGGTTGCCCAACCGCCCGCCGATCACCTGCAGGACGAAGCGACGCGGCAGCTCGCCCTTGAGCACGTCCTGCACGGCGAACGTCGTGCGCGTGAAGGGCGTGCCCGGCGCGCCCTCGACCACCCGCGAGCCGCGCGCGACGACGAGCGCGACCCGATCCGCCATCCGGGCCGCCTGCGCGGTGGTCAGCGGGACGAGGTCCTGCGTGCGCTGCGCGTCGGGCGCCGGTGCGGACGTCGGCGCCGCGGCCACGGAATCGCGCGCGCGTGCGCTCGCCGGTCCCGCAGCCGGCGACCGCCACGGCGGCCGTCGAGACGAGCGCGGCAGCGAGCCGCACGCGCCGAGCATGTCGCCTCTGGTTCACGGTGGCGACCGTAAGGAGGGCCGCTCACGAAACGCTCACACGCTCGTGGCCACGCGATCGGACCGAGGCCCGCTCGTCGGCGGGCCTCGTTCAGTCCTTGTAGGGGTCGTGCACGTCGCGGCCGGCCATCGCCACGCCGAGCGGGCGCAGCCGGTGCTTGACGCGCACGGTGTCACCGTGGGCGGCGAGGACGTCGGGGAGGCGCTTGTACACCTCCGGCGCCTCGTCCGCACCGCCGCCGACGAGGACGATGCCCTGCTCGCGCAGGCGCGCCTGAACGGCGGTCCAGTCGACCACGCCGGGCCGCACCTGCTCGGTCAGCCACGTCTTCATCGTTCCGGCGTCGGGGTGCTCCGGGCAGCGCTCCTCGGCGGTCTCGAAGAGGCGCTCGCAGTCGCGGTTGCGGCACGTCCAGCGCTTGCGCCGGCGGACCTTGCCGGCGGCCTGCGTGCGGCTCATGACGCGCCCGGCACCGTGGACCGTGGAGAACATCGCCTCCGCGGAATCCGGCGTCTGCACGCCCTCGAGGATCACCGAGTCGTCGCCCATCGAGCCGCCGACGAAGCCCTCCTGCCCCGGCTCCGCCGGCGTGCAGCCCTTGCGGACCACCCAGTAGGCGCGGCCGAAGTGCTCCTCGCGCCACGCGTAGTTGTGGTGGTTGTGCACCTCGTGCGTTGCCTGGGCGCCGAGAATCTCGAGCACCTTGGCCACGACGGCGTCGCGCCCGGCGTACGCGTAGTCGCCGGCCAGCTGCATCGCGGCGACGTACGCGTCCCCGAGCTCCGTCCCGATCTCGAGCAGCACGGGCGGCGAGTCCATCTCGCCACCGGGCGCGCGGCCGCCGAACGGGAGCCCCTGCGCGAGCGCGAGGAACCCGGAGGCGGTCTTGTGCCCGAAGCCGCGCGACCCGAAGTGGACGCCGACCCAGATCAGGCCCTGCTCGTCCTCCATCAGGTTGACGTAGTGGTTGCCCGACCCGACGGTGCCGAGCTGGCTCTCCGCGAGCTGCGCGAGCGCCCGCTGCGGAGCGAACTCCGCGTGGCGGATGCGGTCGAGGACCGGGTGGTCGACGCGCTCCTGCGCCGGCACGCCCATGCCGAACGAGATCCGGCGGGTGATCTCGCCCATGATGCGCTCGACGCCGCCGAGCGCATCGAGGTCGGCGCGCGTCAGCTCGGTGCTGGCGGCCTTGTTGCCGCAGCCGATGTCGTAGCCGACGCCCGACGGCGACACGTGGCCCTCGTAGGCGATCGCGCCGCCGATCGGCTGGCTGTAGCCGGGGTGGTGGTCGGCGCAGAGCACGCCGTGCTCCGCATCGCCCGCGGCCATGCAGCGCTCGAGCTGGTCGAGGCTGCGCTGATCCACCGGCCCGAACGTCTTGATCATGCTCCCATCTCCTCTCTCGCGTCGTCGTTTGTCAAGGCCTCGCGGCGCCCCCGCCGGGACCTGCTCGGCAGGGGCGCGTCGTGTCACAAATTGGCAGGCTCGCGCCCGCCAGTCACATTAAGTGAAAGGGCGGATCAGCGTCTCAGAAACACTGAGGGCGACCATCTGGTCGCCCTCGCGTGACTCTGCTATGCCGCGTTGCAGCTAGCGATCGCGAGGAGTGCAAGTGAATTCTTGACACAGTGCGCGCCCGATCAACCGGTCACTTCGTGGTCCCCGCCGTGAGCCCCGCGATGACCTGCCGTTGGAGCAGCAGGAACATCATGATCGGGACGATCATCACGACGGTGGTGCCCGCCAGCATGGCGCTGACGTTGAAGTTGAACTGCGACCGGAAGCTTGCGAGCGCGATCTGGGCGTTCTGGGTCGTACTCGACGCGCTCAGCAGGTTGGCGAAGTAGAACTCGTTCCAGATCCCGACGAAGACGATGACCGCCGCCGTCGCGAGCGCCGGCCGCATCAGCGGGACGACGATCTTGCGGATGATCGTGAAGTAGCCGGCGCCGTCGACGATCGCGGCCTCCTCGAGCTCGGGCGGCAGGCTGACCAGGAACGCGCGCAGGATCACGAACGCGAGCGGGAAGAAGAGCGCCGAGTAGAAGACGACGAAGCCGAGCTGGCTGTCGAACAGGCCGAGCTTGCGCACGACGAAGAACTCGGGCGTCGCCAGGCCCACGACGGGGATCGCGAGAGCGAGGCTGAACGCTGCCACGAGCGTGTTGCGGCCGGGGAAGTGGTAGCGCGCCATCGGGTAGGCGGCGAGGAGCGCGGTCACCAGCGAGCCAAGCGAGCCGCAGACCGCGTAGAGCGCGGTGTTGAGCAGATACCGCGCGAGGTGGACCTGGCCGAAGGCGTCCGCGTACCCCTGCAGCGTGAACGGCCGCGGGATCAGCCCCGAGCCCGAGAAGATCTGGGCGCCCGTCTTGAAGGACGAGACCATCACCCACAGCGTCGGCAGGAGCGCGGCCGCGGTGAGGAGCGCGAGCACGCCGTAGCACCACGCGCCGCCGGCGAGCCGCTTGACCCACTTGCCCTTCACAGCGTCCGCTCCCCGAGCCGGAACAAGCGGCGCACGGCGACGATCAGCAGCAGCCCCACGAGCACGATGACGATCCCCACGGCGCTCGCGTAGCCCCACGCGTTGTTGACGTACGCGCGGTAGGCGTAGAGGGCAAGCGTGAGCGTCGCGTCGTTCGGTCCGCCCTTCGTGAGGATGAAGACCACGTCGAACAGCGCGAGGTACCCGAGCAGGGTGATCAGCACGATCGTCCCGACCACGTTGCGCAGCAGCGGCAGCGTGATGTAGAGCTGGCGCTGCACCACCGAGGCGCCGTCGATCGCCGCCGCCTCGTAGAGCTCGGTCGGGATCGCGGCGATCTCCGCCATCACCAGGACGATCACCAGGCCGAGGATGAAGACGAAGGTCCCGGCGACCGCCATCAGCGCGGTCCCCGTCGTGAACAGCCAGTCGTGGTGACGGTTGAGCCCGACGAGCCCCAGACCGCTGTTGAGCAGTCCGTAGCGCGGGTCGTAGAAGATCGCGAAGACCAGGGCGTAGGCCGCGCCGGAGATCACGAACGGCACGAAGAGGATCGCGCGGAACGCCCGCCAACCGGGGACGTGCTGCGCGAGGATGATGCCGGCGAGCACCCCGAGCGGCACCTCCACGAACACGCCCGCTGCGACGTAGAGCATCGTGTTGCGCCCGGCCTTCCAGAAGGTCGGGTCGTGCACCATGTGCGTGAAGTTGTCCAGGCCGAGGAAGCGGAAGCCCAGGCCGCTCCAGTCCGCCAGCGACGTGACCAGGAGCATCCCCATCGGCACGACATAGAAGGCGACGAAGAGCGCCAGCCCCGGCAGGATCGACAGGGCGACGGACCACCGCATCCCGCGCGGCGGCCGCTGGCCGGCCGGCCGCGAGCGCCGCCGCCGTCGCGCCGGCGCGGCAGCCGGCGCGACGGAGGGCTCGGGACTGCTTCGCTCGATGTGTTCGAGCAGCGCCATCACGGGGTCGGCACGCCGGCCTCAGCCGGTTGGCGACTGCGCGTCCTTCGACAGCTTGCTGAGGAAGTCGTGCGTGCTCATCTGGCCCTTGACGTAGGCCGGCCAGAGGTTCTTCCACGCGCTCGAGAACGGCGCCGGCGCGTTGTAGTACGGATGGGGGAAGGTCAGCGGCACCGAGCCCGCCTTCTTGACCAGCGCGGACGCCAGCGGCTCGAGCGTCTTGGCCTCGGCCGCGGTCGGCTCGAACCTGGCCGCGGGCCACGCGCCCTCGACGTGGATCTGCTGCAGCGCCTGACCATGCGAGGTCAGGAACTTCATGAACGTCGTCACCGCCTCCTGCTTGCGCTCGTCGTGCGCGCCGCTGGCGTAGCTGCCCTCGGCCGAGATGATGATCAGGCCGCGTGCGTCGGCGGTCCATCCGGGCGAGTTCTCGTAGCCGATCTCGTCGTAGAGGCCCTTGACCGCGTTCTTGGTCTTGATGTCGCTGTTCACCATCCAGGGGCCGTTGGCGATCATCGCCGCCTGACCGCGGATGAACGCGGTCGCGGCGTTCTGGTACTCGCCGGAGAACGCGTCGGCGTTGACGAAGCCCTCCGTGTGCCAGCGCTTGAGCGTCTCGGTCGCCTTCACGACCATCGGATTGGTCGAGTAGTCGCCGCCGCGGATGGCGCCGTCGAGGAACGCCTTGCCGTTGGGCAGCGTGCCGATGAGGTTCGCCCACATCAGCAGCGTGACCCAGTCGCCGTCCATCGCGAAGCACGTCTTCCCGGCGGCCTTGATCTTCGCGCAGTCGGCCTCGAACTCGGCCCACGTCTGCGGGAACGCGCTGATGCCCGCCGCGCGGAACATCGCCTTGTTGTAGTAGATGCCGATCGCGTCGCGCGTCTCCGGGATGGCCCAGATCTGGCCGTCCTGGCCCGTGATCGCGGCGAAGGCGCCGGTGTTGAAGGAGGTCTTCCAGGCGCCGTCCGTGTCGAGCGCCGGCGCGAAGTTCATGAGCTTGCCGGTCTTGTTCAGCGACCGCAGCTCGGCCGGGTTGATCTGGAAGATGTCCGGGAGGTCATCGGCGAGCGCGAGGCGCTGGTAGTACTGCAGCCGGTCGGCGCTGGAGCCTGCGTACTGGTTCTTGACCGTCTTGACGTGGTACCTGCCGGCGTACTTCTTGTTGAAGGCCTCCGCGGTGTCGTGGGCGAACTGCAGCGACGGGTCGGTCGGGCTCGCCTGGCACGACCCGCAGGTGATCACCACCTCGCCGTTCTTGTCGCTCGATCCGCCACCACCGCAGGCGGTCAGCGCAGCGGCGAGGACCACGGCCGCGATCGCGGCAAGCGCTCCCGGCAGCAGACGCCTGGTCGGTCGCTCGGTGACGTTAGGCACCCTCGCACTCATCGTCCTCTCTCCCTTCGATCTGCGCACCGGCCGAGCCGATGCGCGTTGACTGCTCCAGCGCGGCGCGAGCGCGGCGCTCGACCTCGTCGGCGCCCGTCGTCGCCACGGTGCCCAGCTCGCTGCCCAGGCCCACGGCCGTCGCCCCCGCGCCCAGCCACGCCGCGACGTCGCCGTCATCGACGCCGATGCCTCCGGTGACCATCAGCGCTGTGTCGGGAAGCACCGCGCGGACATCGCGCAGGTAGCCGGGCGCGGCCAGCCGAGCCGGGAAGAGCTTGACCAGCCTTGCCCCGGCGCCCGCGCACGCGGCAAGCTCGCTCGGCGTGAAGCCTCCGGGGATGGCCGTCAGCCCGAGCTCCGCGGCCCGCGCGACGAAGCCGACCGGCGCGGCGAACGACACGACGAACTGCGCGCCCGCGGCCGCCGCGGACTCGACGTGTCTCGCGTCCGTGACCGTGCCCAGGCCCAGCGTGAGGCCGTCGTCGCGCAGCTGCGACAAGGCCTCCCGAGCATCGGGCACGGTGCACGTCAGCTCGACGACGCGCATGCCGGCCCGCGCGCACGCGCGCGCCGTGGCCACCGCGTCGGCGGTGCTCGCGCTGCGGATCACGGGGATGACCCGCTGCGCGGCGATCTGTTCGGGCACGTCCGTCATGCGAGCGCAGCGACGGCGGCGGCTGCCTCGGCCATCGTCGGGTACGAGCTGGCGCAGCCGCGACGGCGCACGCTCCGCGCGGAGGCGGCGACGCCCCAGGCGAGAGCCCGCGCCGGCGAGTCCCCGGACAGCCGCCGAGCCAGATAGGCCCCCGCGAAGGCGTCGCCGGCTCCGCCGGCGTTGACGACGGGCACGGCCGGCACGCGCTGCTCGATCGCGACGCGATCCACGACGGCGACGGCCGGACCGCCGCCTGCCGTCAGGACGACCTCGCGCACGTCGCGCAGCGCGTACGCGACCGCGACGGGATCGCTCTCGCCGAAGACGGCTGCGGCGTCCTCGCTCGAGCCGATGACGACGTCGGCCGTACGTGCGAGGGCGGCGAGCGCGTCCGGATCGCCCGCGAGCGCCGGACGATGGTTCAGGACGCACGCGACACGCGCGCCGGCCTCCCGGGCACGGCGCGCCGCGTATGCGCCCGCGCTCGCGCTCGACGGCGACACGGCCAGCGTGATCCCGGTGACGACGAGCATGTCGAGGTCGGCGAAGAGGCCGTCGTCGAGATCGGCCGCGGCCAGGCGGCTGCCTGCGGATCCCCGGCGCCAATAGACGAAGCGGTGCCCGCCGCCGGCTACGGGAGCGTTCAGGTACAGGCCGGTCGGCGCGTCGGGGTCGCTGCGGACGTGCGCGACGTCGATCCCGCGATCCGCCCAGAACGCGAGCAGCCACGCCCCGAGCGGATCGGCGCCCACGCGCCCGGCCAGGCGCGTCGCCGCGCCCAGCCGAGAGGCCATCACGAGGATGTTGGCGGCGTCGCCGCCCGCGGCGAGGGCGAGCCGGTCCGCGTCGCCGTCGCGCTCGAGCTCGACCAGGCCCTCTCCGATGGCCGCCAGCACTGCCACGACTCAGAAGGTGTTGGCGCTCTTGGCCATCAGGCCACCGTCGACGACGAGATGCGAGCCGGTCACGTAGGACGCGGAGTCCGACCACAGCCACAGGACGCCCTCCGCGACCTCGGCGGCCGTCCCGAGCCGCCCGAGCGGGATCTCCTCGCTGGCGCGCTCGACGAGCCGCTCGCGGACGGCGGCCCGCTCGTGGGCGGAGACGCCGTTGGTGAGCAGCGGCGTGTCGGTGGCGCCCGGGACGATCGCGTTGACGCGGATCCCCGCAGCGGCGTAGTCGAGCGCGAGGCTGCGCACCATCGCCGAGAGCCCGCCCTTCGACGCGGCGTACGCGGCGTTGCCGCCCCCGGCGAAGCCGACGAACGCCGACGGCGACGAGGTGCAGACCACCGAGCCGCCGACGCCGGCGCCGAGCATGGCGCGGATCGCGTGGCGCGCGGTCAGGAACGCACCGGTCAGGTTGACGTCGACGACCTGCGTCCACTGGGTCAGCGGCTGCTCGTGCGCCGGGCCGTTGAGCTCGATCCCGGCGTTGGCCAGGACGGCCGTCGGCACGCCGAGCTCGTCGCGACAGCGCGCGAGCGCGCGCTCGACGGCCGCGTCGTCGGAGACGTCGACCTCGAGCCCGATCGCGGCGCTTGCGCCCTCCGCCCGCGCGCGCCGCACGACCTCGTCGACCCCGTGGCGATCGAGGTCGACCGCGGCCACCTGCCGGCCCTGCCGCGCGGCGGCCAGGACCACCGCCGCACCGATGCCGGACGCTGCGCCCGTGACGAGCACGGTTGGCGCGCTCACGCCGCGGCGTTCCCCTCGCTGGGAGCCAGGTAGTGCAGGATGTGGCGCTCGAGCGTCGCGAGCAGCTGTTGCTCGTCGCCTCCGCGGAGCGCCTGAAGCAGCTCGTCGTGCTCGTCGGCGACTTCGTCCAGCGGCGCGTGGGCGGGCGCGTCGCGGCGGAAGTACGCGCGGACGCGGGGCTCGATCGACCGCCAGATCTGCAGGCAGTGCGGCTGGCGGGAGCGCTCGATGACAAGGTCGTGGAACCGCACGTCGTCTTCGGCGAGCTCGTCGAGGTCGCCCCGCTTCGCGGCCCGGCGCATCTTGGCGACGAGCTGCGCGAGCGCGTCGAAGTCCGCCTCGCTGAGCAGTGGCAGCGCCTTGCGAAAGGCGAACGACTCGATCGTCAGGCGGATCGGGACGAGCACCTCGGCGATCTCCTCCTGGGAGACGCCGAGGACCTCGGTGGCGCGGTAGGGCAGCGACGCGACGAGCCCCTCGTGCTCGAGCTGGCGCAGTGCCTCGCGCACCGGCGCGCGGCTGATGCCCAGCTGCTCGGCGAGCTCGACCTCCTTGAGACGGTCGCCCGGGCGCAGGCGCCCGTCGACGATCGCCGAGCGCAGGACGTCGGACGCGCGCCGGCGCAGGGAAGCCGGCGCGAGTGCCGGCAGCGGAGCGTTCGCATCGGTCATGTCGCTTGTCGACAATATCCTGTATGGTTCAGATATGCAAGTCGACGCGGTCGGGGCGACCAGGTGGGTGATCGCCGACGGCTACATCCCACCCGAGAGCACGGGCCCCGAGCCCGCGATGACCAGTCACGACAGCGCGTGCATCCTCAACGCCGGCGACCGGGATGCCCACGTCGAGCTCGTCCTCTACTTCGCCGACCGCGAGCCGGTCGGGCCGTACTCGCTCACGGTGGCCGCCAGGCGCGCCCACCACCAGCGCCTCAACGACCTCGCCGGCCCGGAGCCGGTGCCCATCGGCGTCGACTACTGCTGCCTGATCACGAGCGACGCGCCGATCGTCGTCCAGCACACGCGGCTGGACTCACGGCAGGCTGCGAACGCCGTGATGTCGACGATCGCGTACCCGGCGCGCTAGCCGTGACCAACGAAAGGAGCCGAGTTGCAGATCACCGCGGTTGACTGCCACGTCCTCGTCCAGCCGTCGTTCGATCCAACGGCGGCGAGCTCGGCGCAGGACGACATCGTCGTCGAGATCCACACCGACGCGGGGATCACCGGGATCGGCGAGACCGACCTCAACCCGTGGATCGCGCGGGCGTGCATCGAAGCGCCCGGGACGCACAACATGGGTCTCGGGCTGCGGGAGCTGCTCGTCGGCGCCGATCCGCTCGACGTCGAGGCGATCTGGGAGCGCCTGTACGTGGGCTCGGCGATGAACGGGCGTCGCGGCGCGGTCATCAACGCGATCGGCGCGCTGGACATCGCGCTCCACGACCTGCGCGGCAAGGCACTCGGCAAGCCGTGCTACGAGCTGCTGGGCGGGGCCGTGCGCGACAGCGTCGTCCCGTACGCGTCGCTGCAGCCCGAGACGTCGTCGTTCCACGAGTACCTCGATTCGATGGTCGACTGGGCGCAGCGCGCGGTGGGCGCCGGATTCCGGGCGATCAAGGCGGAGGTGACGCTCGCGGGGCCGTTCGCTCACAACGGGCTGCGCGAGCCGTGGGAGCGCAGCACCGAGGTCCTCGCCGCCGTACGCGAGGCCATCGGTGCGAGCATCGACCTGCTCGTCGACGTCCAGTACGCGTTCCCGAACGCCGACACGGCGCTCGCCGTCCTGCGCGACTGGGAGGGGCTCGACCTCGTCTTCGTCGAGACGCCGCTGTGGCCCGACGACCTCGACGGCTACCGGCGGCTCTCCGAGGAGCAGCCGATCCCGATCGCCGCCGGGGAATGGCTGACGACGCGCTTCGAGCATCTCGATCTGATGGATCGCGGCGGGGTCGCCTTCGTGCAGCCCGACGTCGGCCGCGTCGGCGGCCTGACGGAGGCGCGGCGCGTGTGCGACCTCGCGGCGCAGCGCGGCAGGCGGGTCGTCCCGCATCTGTGGAAGACCGAGATCTCGATCGCGGCCGCGCTGCACCTGGCGGCCGCGACGCCGCACTGCGACTACATCGAGTTCCTCCCGTCCGAGCTGTCGGAGTCCGGGCTGCGCAAGGACCTCACGGACCATCGCCTGGAGATGGTCGACGGCGTGCTGCCGTTGCCGACCGAGCCAGGGCTCGGCGTCGAGATCGACCGCTCGGCGCTCGCCGCGTATGCGGCCGAGGCCGCCGCGGTGGTCCAGTGAGCGCGGCGCCGTGGTGGCGGGCGATGGTCCTCTACGAGAACCACCTGCCGAGCCTGCGCGACGGCAATGGCGACGGCATCGGGGACCTCGACGGCCTGATCGCGTCGCTGGACTACCTCGCCGGAACGCTGGGGGTCACCGCCGTGTGGATCGGGCCGTGCTACCGCTCGCCCCTGCTGGACCAGGGGTTCGACATCACCGACCACAAGGCCATCGATCCGACGTTCGGCGATCTGGCCACCTTCGACCGGCTGCTCGAAGAGGCGCACGCGCGCGGACTGAGGATCATCGCCGACTACGTTCCCAACCACACCTCCGACCAGCATCCGTGGTTCGTCGAGTCGCGCTCGTCGCGGGACAGCCCGAAGCGCGACTGGTACGTCTGGGCCGACGCCGCTCCCGAGGGGCGGTACCCGAACAACTGGCTCAGCGAGGTCAGCGGGTCCTCGTGGGAGTGGGACGAGCGGACCGGCCAGTTCTATCTGCACTCCCACCTCAAGGAGCAGCCCGATCTGAACTGGCGCAACCCCGAGGTGCGCGCCGCCCAGCTCGACGTGCTGCGCTTCTGGCTGGATCGCGGCGTCGACGGCTTTCGCATCGATGTCGCGCACATGCTCATGAAGGATCCCGAGCTGCGCGACAATCCGCCCAACCCCGACCCGGTCCTCAACCCGTACGAGCTCCAGCCGCTCGAGTTCTTCACGCAGCTGCACACGCGCGATCGCATGCATCCGGACCTGCACGACGTGCTGCGCGACATGCACGCCGTCCTCGGCGAGTACGACGGCGACCGCGTGGCGATCGGCGAGATCGAGGCGATGGACTGGTCGGAGTGGGCGAGGTTCTTCGGCGAGCGCCTCGACGAGCTGCACCTGCCGTTCGCCTTCAAGCTGATCGAGACGCCGTGGGACGCGGTCGAGCTTGCGCGCGTCGTGGGCGAGCTCGACGCGGCGCTGCCCGCTGGCGCGTGGCCGATCCTCGCCCTCGGAAACCACGACCGCAGACGCCTCGCGACGCGCTTGGGACGCCCGCAGGCGCGGGTGGCGGCCGTGCTGCTGCTGACGCTGCGCGGGGTGCCGACGGTCTTCTACGGAGACGAGCTCGGCATGGTCGACCAGGAGGTCCAGGTCGGCCGCGGGCGCGACGCCTTCGCCGCCGGCGGCGGCGTCTCGCACGACCCGACGCGGACGCCGATGCCCTGGAACGACGGCCGCAACGGCGGCTTCTCCACCGCCGACCCGGACGCGCTGTGGCTTCCGGTCTGCGAGGAGTACCGGACCATCAACGTCGCGGCGCAGCTCGACGATCCGGGATCGAGCCTCAACCTCTACCGCCGCCTGATCGAGCTGCGCCGCCGCAGCGAGGCGCTGCGGCTCGGCGACTACAGCGAGCACGCGGCGAGCGACGGCGGCTGCTTCGTGTACGCGCGGACCGCGGCGGGCGAGCGCAAGGTCGTCGCCCTCAACCTCACCGGCGAAGCACGCGCGGCGCGGCTCGGCGAGCGGGGCACGATCGTCCTGTCCACCGAGCTCGAGCGCGAGGGCGCTGCTGTCGATGGCGACGTGCTGACGCTGCGTCCCGACGAAGCCGTCGTACTGGACGCAACCCGGGAGGACCCGTGCGCGCCGCGCTCCTGACCGCCCCCGGTCGCATCGAGCTCGTCGACCGGACGCCGGAACCGCTGGCCGCGGGCCAGGTGCGGATCCGCGTCGCGCAGTGCGGGGTCTGCATGTCCGAGGTCGACGTGTGGACGGGCAGAGCGTCGGAGGAGCTGCCCGCCGCGATCGGGCACGAGGTCGCGGGCGTCGTCGCGGAGCCCGGTCCGGGTGTCGCGACGCTGCGGGCGGGCGATCACGTCGTGGCGTGGGTACAGGAAGGCGGGTTCGCCGACGAGGTCGTCGCCGAGCAGCGCCGCTGCGTGCGTGTGCGACCGGACCTCCCCTACCCCGCCGTGGCCGAGCCCCTGTCGTGCGTGGTGAACGCGGTCGAGCTTGCGGCGCCCGCGCTGGGCGACGACGTCGTGATCGTCGGTGCCGGCTACATGGGCAACCTGCTCCAGCTCGTCACCGCGCTCAAGGGCCCGCGGACGATCACCGTCGCCGATGTTCGCGCCGACGCGCTCGAGCGGGCCACCGCGCTCGGCGCTACGCGCGCGGTGGACACGACGGCCGAGTCGCTCGCCGATGCGGTCGGCGAGCTCACGGGCGGCCGTGGCGCCGACGTCACCTACGAGGTCACCGGCGTCGAAGCGGGGCTCGCGCTGGCTGGCCAGGTCACGCGCATGAGCGGCAAGCTCTGCATCGTCGGCTACCACCAGGGCCCACCGCGCGCGATCGACCTCGGCCACTGGAACTGGATGGCCTTCCAGCTCGTCAACGCCCACTTCCGCGATCCGGACACGATCACGGCCGGCATGCGCACGGGCATGCGCCTGGTCGACGCGGGCATCCTCGACGCCTCACCGCTGGTGACGCACACCTATCCGCTGGCGATCGTCGCGGAGGCGTTCGAGACCGCCGCCGCGCGCCCGGCAGGGTTCGTCAAGGCGGTCGTCGAGCCCGGGTTGGGCTGAGGTCTACTCCTGGCGCCGCGCCCGGCTCGGCGCCACGCGCGGCGGCTCGTCGGGCTGCTTGGGATAGACCGGTGGCCACGGCGCGTCGAGCAGCCCGTTCGCGCGGTCGCGCTCGTGGAGGGCAAGGAGCGGCTCGAGCGACTGCGGCGCGTCGTCGATCGCGGCCCAGGGATCACCGTCGCGCTCGAGCCGGCTCGGGACGGTCGCCAGGGTGAGCTCGTCGGGGTCCACGTCGTCGAGCTCCTCCCAGCGGATCGGCGTCGAGACCTGTCCGCCCGTCCGGGCGCGCACCGACCAGGCGCCGAAGACCGTCTTGTGCGGCGCGTTCTGGTTGTAGTCCAGGAAGATCCGCTGCCCGCGCTCCTCCTTCCACCACGCGGCGGTGAGGATGTCGGGGCGCCGGCGCTCGAGCTCGCGCGCGGCGGCCACCGCGGCGGCGCGGACCTCGTAGGAGTCCCAGCGCGGCTGCAGCCGGACGTAGACGTGCAGGCCGCGGTTGCCCGTCGTCTTGGGGAAGCCGGCGATGCCCAGCTCGTCCAGCAGCGCCTTGACCTCATGGGCGGCGGCGCGGGCCTCGGCGAAGCCGGTCCCCGGTTGCGGATCGACGTCCAGGCGCAGCTCGTCGGCGTGGTCGGGGTCGTCGGCGCGGGAGGGCCACACGTGGAAGCCCAGGCAGGCGAGGTTGACCGCCCACGCGACGTGTGCGACGTCGGCCGCGACCAGCGCCCGCGACGGCGTGCCGTTGACGGTCTGGACCGTCGTCGTCTGCAGCCACTCCGGCGCGCTGTCGGGCACGCGCTTCTGGAAGAACGACGGGCCGCCCGCGCCCTGCGGGAAGCGCTGCATGAGCACCGGCCGCCCGCCCATCGCGCGCATGAGCGGCTCGGAGACCGCGGCGTAGTAGCGGACGAGGTCGAGCTTCGTCTCGCCGCGCTGCGCGAACAGCACCTTGCCCGGGCTGGTGATCCGCACCTCGCGCCCGGCGAGCTCGAGCACCTGCGCATCGTTGCCGGCCACCACCCCACGGTACCGGCCTGGGCGCCGCGGCGAGGCTTCCAGTTGGCGCGTTGGCGCTGTCGATCTGGCGCGCGCCGTTCGTCCCCTGGATGATCCGCGGCATGGTGATCGCGACGACATCGACGGAGGTGTGAGATGAAGGTGCTCCTGACCTTGTATGGCGACGAGACCGCGTTCGTGAACGCGACGCCCGAGGAGATCGCCCGCGAGATGGCGGCCTGGCAGGCGTTCGACGAGGCGGCGCGCGAGGCCGGCATCCTGATCGCGTGCGACGGCCTGGAGGGCTCGCACACGGCGACGACGCTGCGCATCCACGACGGGCAGCGTCACGTCACCGACGGGCCGTTCATCGAGACCAAGGAGCAGATGGGCGGCATCGTGCTGCTCGAGGTCGCCGACCTCGACGAGGCGATGGCGTGGGCGGAGCGCTGCCCGGGGTCGTACGCGGTCGAGATCCGCCCGATCATGGACTACGAGGCCTACGCGCGGTACGCCGCCTCCGCCGAGGGCGCGAAGTCCTGAGCGAAGGGGCCCCAGCAGGCGCCGTCGACCGCCTGTTCCGTCAGCACTTCGGGCGGGCGGTCGCGGCGCTGATCCGCGCCGTCGGCGACTGGGACCTCGCCGAGGAGGCGGTGCAGGACGCGTTCGCCACGGCGCTGGAGCGCTGGCCGCGCGAGGGCGTGCCGCGCGACCCGGCGGCGTGGGTGGTCGTGGTGGCGCGCAACCGCGCGATCGATCTCCTGCGACGCGACCGCCTCCTGCGCGAGCGTGCCCCGCAGCTGGCGGCGCTGGAGGCGCTCGCGAGGACCGACGATGAGCGAGCCGGAGAGGAGCCCGTGGCGACGAGCGTGCCCGACGAGCGGCTGCGGCTGATCTTCGCCTGCTGCCATCCGGCGCTCGCGCCCGAGGCGCAGGTCGCGCTGACGCTGCGGCTGCTCGGGGGCCTGTCGACCGCCGAGGTCGCCCATGCCTTCCTCGTGCCCGAGGCGACGATGGCGCAGCGACTCGTGCGCGCCAAGGCGAAGATCCGCGCGGCGGGCATCCCGTTCAGGGTGCCGCCGGACGAGGCCCTGCCCGAGCGCCTGGCCGCGGCCCTCGACGTCGTGTATCTCGTGTTCAACGAGGGGTACGCTGCGACCAGTGGTGAGGCGCACGTGCGCCGCTCGCTGTGCGCCGAGGCGATCCGGCTGGCGGCGATGCTCGCCGAGCTGATGCCCGACGAGCCCGAGGCGCTCGGCCTGCAGGCGCTGCTGATCGCCCACGACGCACGACGCGAGGCCCGCGTCGACGCGACCGGTGCGCTCGTGCTGCTCGGCGAGCAGGATCGCGCGCGCTGGGATGCGCAAGCGATCGCGCAGGCCACCCGCCTTGCGACGCGCGCGCTGAGGCTCGGGCCGCCCGGCCGCTACGTCCTGCAAGCGGCGATCGCGGTCGAGCACCTGCGCGCCCCTGCCGCGGCCGATACCCGCTGGGACCGCATCGCCGCCCTCTACGACCATCTCGCCGCGCTGACGCCCGACCCGGTCGTCGAGCTCAACCGTGCGGCGGCGATCGCGCAGGCGGGAGACGTTGCCGGCGGCCTGGCCCGCGTCGACGCGCTGGCCGGTGCGCTCGACGGCTACCACTACTTCCACGCCGCGCGCGCCGACATGCTCCGCCGGCTCGGCGCACGCGACGCCGCCGCCGACGCCTACGCCCGCGCGCTCGCGCTGGCCGGCAACGCCGCCGAGCGCGGCTTCCTCGCTCGCCGGCTCGCCGAGACGCGACCCGACGGGCCCTGATCGGGGCGCTCCTACCCGAACGTGAACGCGTACGCCTCGGCGCCGGGCTCGAGGAACGTGATCTGGAGCGTTCGCTCGCGGACGGCGTCGTGCGCGCGTACGAGCTGGTACAGGCGGCCTTCGCGGAGCAGGCCGTTGCCGTCCTCGTCGACGTCATCGCCGTGTGACGGGCCGGGAGCCTCGCCGTCGAGGAGCACGCGGAACGGGATCGGCTCGCGCGCTCCGGGAGACAGGACGAGGTGTACGTCGCGCGCGTGGAAGCGGTAGGCGATGCTCCCGCCGGCCTGGTCGAGCGCGACGCTCTCGCGCCCGATCGTCCACTCGCCGGTCAGCGCCCAGTGGTTGAGGCGCAGGCTTTCGGGCGACGAGAGGCGCTCGCCGCGCCCGGAGCCGAGATACGTCTCGGGCGTGCGCAGGTGGTCCCAGTCGGCCTCGGCCTCCACGCCGCGCCCTTCGACGGAGACGAGCTCGCGCTCGACGCCGAGCAGCCGCTGGATGACGCGCTCGGACTCCTCGTAGCGGCCTTCGCCGAAGTGCTGGTCGCGGATGAGGCCGTCGCTGTCGACGAAGTAGAGCGCCGGCCAGTAGTGGTTGTCGAAGGCGCTCCAGATCTCGTAGTCGTCGTCGACGGCGACCGGGTAGTCGATCTCGCGCACCTTCGTCGCCTGCCGCACGCCGTCGACGCCGTGCTCGAACGAGAACTCCGGCGTGTGGCTTCCGATGACGATCAACCCGTCGTCTCGGTAGGCCTGCGACCACGCGCGGACGTAGGGCTCCTGGCGCAGCCAGTTGATGCACGTCAGCGTCCAGAAGTTCACGAGGACGACGTGGCCGCGCAGCTCGGCGGGGCCGAGCGGCTCGGAGTTCAGCCACGCGGTCGCCCCGCCGAGCGAGGGCATGTGCACGTGTGCGGACACGGCGTCTGGTCTCTCCTGCGGTCAGGCGACGAACTGCTGGCCGCCGTCGATGTCGTAGGTCGCGCCGGTGAGCGCGGTGTTGATCATGATGTGAACGGCGAGGGCTGCGACGTCGGCCGGCCCGACGACGCGCCCGATGGGGAGCGTCGTGCGCAGCTCCTCGCGCCGGGCTTCGAGTCCATCGGCGGAGAAGTAGGACGCCGACAGCGGGGTGTCGACGAAGCCGGCGGCGATGAGGTTGACGCGCACCGGGGCGAGCTCGAGCGCGAGGGCGGCCGTGAAGGGAGGCAGCGCGGCGGTAGCCGCCGAAGCGAGCCCGAGGTCGCGACTGATCTTCCGGCCGCCCGTGCCGCCCATCAGCAGCAGCGTGCCGCCGGGCCTCATCCTGGCGGCGGCGTTGCGCGCGACGTCGAGCCCCAGGACCACGTGGTCGCCGAGCGCCTGGCGCACCTGATCTGCGTCCATCTCGAGCAGCGGCACGTAGCTGGGGCCTGGGCCGGTGACCAGGACATGGTCGATCGGGGCTGGCAGCTCGTCGAAGAACCGCTTCAGCGCTGCCGGGTCGGTGGCGTCGAAGGCGGCGGTGCTCCGCGCGCCGACGTCGAGCGCTGCTCGCTCGAGCCGCTCGGGATCGCGGCCGGTGAGGACGACGTCGGCGCCCTCGGCGCGGGCGCGCCGGGCCGTCTCGAGGCCGATGCCGGCGCTGCCGCCGATCAGGACGACGGTCTGTCCGGCCAGCTCGGGCTCGCGGGCGGTCACGAAAGGCCCGCCATCTGCGCGTCCATCGGTGTGACCGGCCGCGGCATGTCGGCGATCTCCATGCGCAGGGACATGACTGCCGCGTCGTAGATCACCCGAGAAGCTCGGGAAGGGCTGGATCGTGTCGCTCAGCACCTCGAGCGGGACGTGTGCGCGGATGGCCAGCGTCGCCTGCTGCAGCCACTCACCGGCCTCGGGCCCGAGCGCATAGGCGCCGGTCAGCCGCTCGCCGTCGCTGAGCAGCGTGAGGAACCCGTTGGACTCGGCGTAGGCGTGCGTGTAGGTCGCCGTCTTCGGCACCTCCGACACCGGTGCGGTGGCGCTGTACGGCGCGTCGGTCGCCCCGACTGCCGCGGCCTGCGGATCGGTGTAGGTGACGCGCGGAACGGCTTCGTAGTTCGCCGGGTGCTCGTCTCCCGCGATGTTCGCCGCGACCACGTCGCCCTCGTACTCGCCGACGTGGGTCAGCGGCCAGATGCCGGTGACGTCGCCGATCGCCCAGAGGCGCTCGCCCGCGCGCAGGTGGTCGTCGACCCGGATGCCGTGGGGGTCGGCCTCGATGCCGACCGTCTCGAGGCCGATCCCCTCGACCCGCGGGCGCCGACCGGTTGCCACGAGCAGCCGATCGCCCCGCAGCTCGGTCGCGCCGTCGAACTGCAGGACGTACTCGTCGCCGTCCCGCTGCGCGGCGGTGGCGTGCATCCCCAGCATCAGCTCGATCCCGTCCCGGCGCAGGGCCTCGCCGAGCGCGTGGCCCAACGGCGCGGGCTCGCGGGGCAGCACGCGGTCGGCGCCCTCGACGATCACCGCCTCGCCGCCGAGGCGTCGCACGACCTGGGCAAGCTCGACGCCCGCCGACCCGCCACCGAGCACGAGCATGCGGCGCGGGACGGCCTTCATGCTCGTCGCCTCACGGGTGCCCCAGACGCCCTCGAGCCCACCGAGTCCGGGGATCGGCGGCACGATCGGATCCGAGCCGGTCGCCACGACGACGTGGTCCGCGGTGTGCCGGGCACCCTCGACTTCGACCACGCCGATGCCGGCCAGCCGGCCCGTGCCTCGCAGCAGGTCGATGCCCCGCCCCGCCAGCCAGCGCTCCTGGCCGGCGTCGGAGTAGTTCGACACCATGAAGTCCCGCCAGGCCAGCGCGGCCTCGACGTCGACGTCGGCGCGTGCTCCAGCCTCGCGCGCGGCCTGCACCGCCTCGCCCGGGCGCAGCAGGCTCTTGGAGGGAATGCACGCCCAGTAGGAGCACTCACCGCCGACCAGCTCGCGCTCGACGACGGCGACGTGCAGTCCGCGGGCAGCCAGCGCCGCCGCGCAGTGCTCGCCGGGGGCGCCGCCGCCGAGAACGATCACGTCGTAGTCATTGCTGGAGCTCATCGTTACAGGGTCCCGCTCCGCGCGAGCCCGAGCAAGGAGTGCGACGCTACTGCCCACAGCGATCAACGGAGGTCAACATGAGCGGCACCGACGTGAGCGGTGAATCGACGAGCCAGATGCCGAGCGCCGAGGGCGTGGACATGGCGCTCGAGGTCGTGACGTTGCCCGTCTCCGATGTCGATCGGGCAAAGAGCTTCTACGAGAGCCTCGGATGGCGGTTCGACATCGACCTGGTCGTCAGCGACGAGATCCGCACGGTGCAGTTCACGCCGCCCCACTCGCCGTGCTCGATCCAGTTCGGCAAGGGCGGCACGGCGGCTGAGCCCGGGTCGGCGGCGGGCATGATCCTCGTAGTCAAGGACATCGAGGCTGCTCGGGACGACCTCGTCAGCCGCGGCGTCGACGTCACCGAGGTGCAGGTGGCGCGTCCCCCGGGCTTCGACGAGAACGCGCGCTCGTACTTCGCGCGGGCCTCGTTCAGCGACCCGGACGGCAACCGCTGGCAGCTCCAGGAGATCACGACCCGGCTTCCCGGCCGCGAGTGGGAGGCCTGAGATGGACGTCGCCTCCCTGGCGGATCTGCTGCACGAGACGGCCGAGCATCACGACTCGTTCGAGAAGGTCGCGCCACCGCACGACTGGTGGGACTGGTACGCGGCGTACATGGACGCCCGCGAGGGCGGGAGCACCCCGGAGGAGGCCGCCGCGGCCGCCGGGCGCTACATGGCGGAGGTCAAGAACGTCGTCGTCCCGGGTGCGTGACGCCCTCTCTCGACCGCTGCTCGAAATTCGCCGCTCAGTCTCCGTCGCGGCCGACGCCTCAACAAGCGCAGCAGCAAACGAGGCCGTGAGGAGGAACAGACATGTTGTTGAGCGACAAGGTCGCGGTGATCTATGGAGCGGGAGGCGGGATCGGCGGCGCGGTCGCACGCGCCTTTGCGTCCGAGGGCGCCAAGGTCTTCCTCACCGGGCACAAGCTGGCGGCCATGGAAGTCGTCGCCAGGGAGATCGTCTCCGCCGGCGGATCCGCGGAGGCGGCGGAGGTCGACGCTCTCGACGAGCAGGCCGTGGACGGGCATCTGGAGTCCGTGATCGAGAAGGCGGGCCGCGTCGACATCTCGTTCGACGCGGTCGGCATCCCGAACGCGAGGATCGTGGGTGTCCCCCTGACCGAGCTGGACCTCGATCAGTTCTCGCTGCCGATCACGACCTACGCCACGGCGTACTTCCTGACCGCGCGCCTGGCGGCCCGGCGGATGGTCGCGAACGGATCGGGGGTGATCATGACCGTCACCGCACTGCACTCGCGGACGGGCCTCCCGTTGGTGGGCGGCTACGGTCCGGCGATGGCCGCCAAGGAGGCACTCACCCGGGATCTGTCCGCCGAGCTCGCGCCTCAGGGCATTCGCGTGGTCGGCCTGCGACCGCAGGGGATGCCGGAGACGCGCACGATCAAGGACGCCTTCGAGCCCCGCGCCGAGGCGTCGGGCATGACCTGGGAGCAGTGGCAGGAGCTGCTCGCGAGCAGGACCCACCCGCGGCGGCTGATGACGCTCACGGAGATGGCTGACGTGGCGGCCTTCATGGCGTCCGACAGGGCGAGCGGGATGACGGGGACGACCGTCAACCTGACCATGGGAAGCATGGACGACTAGCGACCGTCCGAGCGCGGGACGCGCAGCTTTCGCGGAAGTCCGAAGTACGGGAAGACGCTGCAGTCGCCGAACCACGTGATGGCGGAGATCTGGTCGCCCAGGAGCGTGAGGACCAGCAGTCCCTGCGGCCGCGCGATGTCGGTCTGCGGGCACGGGAGGTAGGAGCCGAATGCGGGCTGGGTGTTGGCGCGCGTTGGCACCAGCCGCAGGCGGGCGCCGTGATGGGCCTCGCGGTTGTGGATGAACGCGGCGATCGCGCGCGGTCCCTGGTACTCGTACGGCGCGGGCGGCATCGTCAGCCAGGCCTCGTCGGTGAGCAGGGCGACGAGGCCTTCGATGTCGCCCGTCTCGATGGCTTGGGCGAAGCGGCCGACGACGTCCCGCTCGCGCTTGGAGTTCGGGAGCGGCGCGCGCTCGCGCCCGGTCGCGGGCAGGCGCGACTCGAACGCCCCGCGCGCGCGGCGCAGCAGGCTGTTGACCGAAGCTTCGGTGCTGTCGAGCATGTCGGCGACCTCGGCGGCCCGGAAGCCCAGGACGTCGCGCAGCACGAGCACCGCGCGCTGCTGCGGTGCGAGGTGCTGGAGGCCCACGATGAACGCCAGCTCCGTGGCCTCCTTGGCCTGGTAGCGCGCCTCGGGCCCGGGGGCATCGTCGGCGACGCCCTCGAGCAGGACGTCCGGGAAGGGCTCGAGCCAGACCGGCTCGCCGCGGCGGGTGGGCTCGGGCATCTCGGTCATCCGCGGCGGGTCTGCTGGGCGACGCCGGCTCGCACGGAGGGCATCCAGGGAGCGGTTGGCCGCGATTCGATGCAGCCAGGTGCGGATCGACGCGCGTCCCTGGAACTTGTCGAGGCCGCGCCAAGCGGCAAGGAGCGTCTCCTGGAGCAGATCCTCGGCGTCCTGCGCCGAGCCGACGATCCGGTAGATGTGGAGCTGGAGCTCACGCCGGTAGGGGTCGGTCAGCTCGCGGAACGCGTCCTCGTCGCCGCCGCGCGCGCGGGCGAGGGTCTGCTCGGTCACGCGCGCATCCTCGCACCGACTCTTCCTTTCATCGTCACCACAAGTCATGACGTCGCGGCGGCGCGAAATTCGCCGCCCAGTCTTCGTCGCGCACGCTTTGCGTGCGGCTTCGGCTTGTGCTCGTGGTCCACGGTCCGCGCCAGGCCGGCGAAGGCCGCGAGCGTGTCGGTGCTCTGCTGGACGCAGTGCACCTGCGTGCATGCGTGCCTACAAGCGAACGGCGATCCCCGGTGCGATCATTGTGGACCCATGACTCCTTCGTTCGTCGGTCTGCGGCGATGAATGCAAGCGAGGTCAAGACGTTCTTCGAGGCCACCGCTGCCGAGTGGGACACGATGCGCCTCACCTACTACGACGAACGGGTCATCGAGACGCTGGCCGACGCGATCGCCGTACACAGCGTCCAGACCGTGCTCGACGTGGGTACCGGCACCGGGTTCGTCGCCGCGGGCCTCGCCCCGGACGCGGACCGGGTGATCGCCATCGACAACTCCCCCGCGATGCTCGACGTCGCCCGCGACAACCTCGCCCAGCTCGGCATCGACAACGTCGAGCTCCGCGAAGGCGACCTCGGCCGGCTGCCGCTCGAGGACGACACGATCGATGCCGCAGTCGCGAACATGGTCCTGCACCACGCCGAGGACCCCGCCGGCATGCTCGCCGAGATGACCCGCGTGGTCAGGCCCGGCGGCTGGGTGGCGATCGCCGACGCGATCGAGCACCCCTACGAATGGATGCGTACCGAACAGGCCGACCTGTGGCTCGGCTTCACCCCCGACCAGGTCGAGGGCTTCTTCGGCTCCGCTCGACTGAGCCGATACGGGTATGCATCTCTCGGATCCCAGTGAAATGTCCAGTCGACGACTTCGGTCGAAGTCGCCACCATCGGAATCTTCGCCGCCTGGGGCCAGGTCCCGCACTGACCAAGGCAGCTGGATGTCGCGTCACCCGTCCAGTGGGCGCTGCGTGACAGGCCTCGCACCCCGGGCGCGCGGCACCCACCTGTGAGAGCGCCCGTCGATCCGTGCTAAGGCGGTCGAGTGACTCGGCTGCCCTGTCCTTGGGCAACGGGCAGGCCGCGCGCGGGAGTGCGCGGATGCGCACGGCCAAGGCGCGTGCGGCGAGCGCGACCGCGAGGCCGTAGTGCGCGAAGTTCAGGCCGCTTCCCGCGCCGACCTCAACCACCCGTCCTGTCAGGCCGTCGAGAAGACGGCGACGGTGGTCGGCCGCGCCGCGACGGTCCATGCGCGCGCCGGCCTTGAGGTACATGCGCGCGAAGCGCGGCCGCGGGATGTCGGCGGTGCTTGTCATGTCGTGCCTCCTGGGACGGTGGTACGCGCGGCGATCCCGTCGACCATCAGCGCCAGCGCATTGGAGTACAGGTCGGGCGGAACGGCGCGCGACCCGTGGAGCATGTGCTGGGCCCAAAGCCCGACGCCGAGCGCATCGATCACGACCGCGAGCTGCTCGGGCGTCATCTCGAGGGTGTCGGCCGCCTGCGCGACGGGCGCATCGTCGAGGATTGGTCGTCCGTCGACACGCTCGCGCTGCTGCGCCAGCTCGGGCCGCGACGCACCTTGCACGTTGCCGCGCGCCGGTTGCGCCGGGCGTTCAAAGCGCGTGTCGCGCGCTGAGGGTCGGCGTACGCGCCGACGCGGCGGCGGCCAGCGCGGCGGCTGCGGCGTCGACGTCGGCGGCCGTGGTGTCGTGCCCGAGGCTCAGGCGGACGGCGGCCAGGGCGCGCGGGGCGTCGAGGCCCATGGCGGTAAGGACGGGCGATGGCTCGGTTCGTCCGGAGTGGCACGCCGAGCCGGTGGCCGCTGCCACAGACGGTGCGCTCGCGAGCAGGATCTCGCCGCCGCAGCCGGGGAAGCTCACGTTCAGGGTGTTCGGCAGCCGCTTCTCCGGGTGCCCGTTGAGGGCGAGGCCGGGCACGGCGGATCGCAGCCGCGCGTGGAGTCGATCGCGAAGACGCCGGACGTCGTCCGGCGCTCTCGCCCGCAGCCGCTGGGCGGCAAGGGCGCAGGCGGCTCCGAGGCCGACGATGTAGGGCACGTTCTCGGTCCCTGCGCGCAGGCCGTGCTCGTGGGCCGCCCCGTGAATCTGCGAGTCGAGCCGCGTGCCCGGACGGACGTACAACGCACCGATGCCCTTGGGCGCGTACAGCTTGTGGCCGGTGAGCGCGAGCAGGTCGACTCCGAGCTCGTCGACGTCGACTGGGACCTTGCCGACCGATTGAGCGGCATCGGTGTGCAAGACGATGCCGCATGCGTGCGCGACACGAGCGATCTCGGCGATCGGTTGCAGCGTGCCGACCTCGTTGTTGGCGTGCATGACGCTGATGAGCACGGTCCCGGGCTCGATCGCGCGGCGCACCTCCTCCGGGTTGGCTGCTCCGAACTCGTCGACCGGCAGGATCGTCAGCCGGTATCCCAGGCGGCGGTCGAGGTAACGGCAAGCGCCGAGGACCGCCGGATGCTCGACCGACGAGGTGATGATGTGATCGCCCTCGCCGAGACGGGCAAGCGCGACGCCCTTGATCGCCAGGTTGTCGGCCTCGCTGCCACCGGCAGTGAAGACGATGCTGTCGGCTTCGCAGCCGAGCAGCGCCGCGACCTGGGCCCGCGCCCGTTCGACCCCCTGAAGGGCGACCCGCCCGTACTCGTGAGCGCTCGACGGATTGCCGAAGCGCTCCGCGAGATACGGGCGCATGGCCTCGTGCACCTCGGGCGCGATCGGCGTCGTCGCGTTGTGATCGAGGTAGATCGCCACCGCTAGGTCGCCGGCTTGGTCGCCCGGATCGTGGATCCCATGGCGCCGAACTTCGCGGCCTTGCGACGGGTGTCCTCGAAGGCCGAGCGCGCGTAGGTGTCGATGAGGTCGCCCTGGGTGATGTCGGTGTATGCCCGCTGTACCAGCAGGCGCGCGTGCTCGCCGTGGAGCAACGCGCCGGCGATTCAGCCGGTCCAGAGGTCGATGCGCTTGCGCGCGTCCTCGGAGACCTCATGGTGGATGACGACATCGGCGACCTGCAGACGCGCGCCCGGACGCAGCACGCGATCGATCTCGTCGAGGACCGCGTCCTTGTCGGGCACGAGATCGATGACGCCGTTGGAGATCACGACGTCGACCGAGGCGTCCTCGATCGGGAGGGACTCGATGAGCGCCTCGCGCAGCTCGACGTTGCCGAGGCCCATCTCGTCGGCGCTGGCGCGCGCACGGTCGAGCATCGAGGCGGTCATGTCAACGCCGATGACGCACCCCCCCGGCCCCGTCATCTGCGCGGCGATCAGAAGATCCGTGCCCGCGCCACAGCCGAGGTCCAGCACGACCGAGCCGGACTCGATCGGTCCAAGCAGCCAGTGGTTGGCCACGCCGGCGAAGCTCTCGACCGTGGCGTCAGGAACGCGCGAGAGCTCGGGCTCGGGGTAGCCGAGCTCCTGCGCCCAGGCGCGCCCAGTGGGGAAGATGAACTCCCGATCGGGGTGGGTCGAAACGTCGGCGTACGTCTTGCGGATCTCCTCGCGGAGGATCTCGACGTCGACCGGTATCTCGGTGGCGCTCATGCAGTGACGGCGTCGTAGGCGTCGGCGGCGAGCCGCTCGCGCAGCTGCGCGTCAGTGCGCTGCATCTCGAAATGGTCGCTGTCGACGTGCTCGCGGCAGAGCCGGAAGAGCTCCTCGTCGACGGCTGCTTCGAAATGGTGCCCGCACGGGCAGTCGATGGCGCGCATCGTTCGTCCCCCTCATCGTCATGCGGCTCGATGCGTATTGGCTTGGCCCGCGAGCCGCCATTCGGGCCAGCCGTCCTCGAGCCGCCGGGCCTTCCTGCCAGCCACGCTCAGCTGCCGGACCGCTTCGTGCGCGTAGGCGCAGAAGGGGCCGCGGCAGTAGGCCACGACCTCGCGCCCGCGCGGAAGCTCGGAGAGTCGGCGCGCGAGCTCGTCGATCGGGATCGAGCGCGCCCCGTCTATGTGGCCGGCGGCGTACTCCTCCTCCGGTCGCACGTCGACGAGGACGACGTCGCCCCGAGCCATTCGGGCCACGAGCTCGTCGCGGTCGATCGCCTCGACCTCATCGCCCAGGTACTCGCGCGCGGCGCGCTCGACCTCTGCGAGCTGGGCCGCGGACGCCTCGCGCAGCGCCAGCCAGACCCGCAGCGTCTCGTCGCCGGCCAGCGCGTAACGCACCCGCGTGCCCTCGCGCTCGCGCGCGACCAGCCCCGCGGCATGCAGGGCCTGCAGGTGCTGCGACGCGTTCGCCGTTGACTGATCGCTGGCGTGCGCCAGCTCGTCGACCAACCGTGGTCCCTGGGCGAGCAGGTCGAGCAACTCGAGGCGCACGGGGCTCGCGAACGCCTTGCCCATAACCGCGATCGCCTCGAAGAGCGCGGTCTTCGCTCGCCGGTCACCAGCCACGGTTGGTATTCCATAGATCTCTTGATCACTTGTCAAGCCTTCAAACCCACGGGGCATCCGTGTTCGTGCGACCTCCTTCCAATCAGCGGTCGAGACGCTTGTGGTAGATCACGAAATCGCACGGGGTGGCCAGCAGCGGCGCGAGCGCCGGGTAGGCCTCGTCGATGGCTCCGGTGCGGGCGACCCGGTAGCCGATGCGCGTGTACCAGGCGTTCAGGAACTCCTTGGTCGGATGCGTCCAGTCTCGGGGCACGAGCAGCTCGAGCTGCATGCTGCGGACGCCGTCGGCCCTGCTCGTGCGTTCGGCGAAGCGCACCAGCTCGCGCCCCACTCCGACCCCGCGATGCGCCGGGTCCGCGGCGAGCATCCCCAACTCGCCGGTGTCGTCGTCGAGCCGTTGGATGCGGACGCAGCCGACGACCCGGCCGCCGAGGCGGGCGACCGCGATCTCTCCCGCACCGGTCAGCTCGACGACCTCGTCCAGCGTCGTTCGGGTCGCGCCGGTGGTCCACAGCCCGTCCTCGGCCACCGCGTAGACCCGGTTGGTCAGCTCGGTGATCCGCGCCATGAGCTCGGCGTCGTCGCTCTCGGCGGCCGGGAGCAGCTGGATCTCGATCGCTGGCGCCGGCTCACGCATGGATCGAGGATGCCCGCCGCAATCCAGCGACGCAATACATAGTTCTCACGGCAGCGATCGTGTTCTACGATCGTTGGTGTGGAGCTCCGACAGCTGCGAGCCGTCGAGGCGGTCGCCCGACACCGCCACTTCACGCGCGCCGCGGAGGAGCTCCGCGTCGCCCAATCGGCGCTGTCGCACCAGATCCGCCGGCTCGAGCAAGAGCTGGGCACCTCGCTGTTCGAGCGCACGAGCCGCCGCGTCAGCCCGACCGAGGCTGGCCAGGTGATCGCCGCTCGTGCTCGGCGGGTCCTGGCGGAGGTCGACGGCGCACGCCAGGAGGTGGACGAGCTGCGCGGCGTCCTCCGCGGGCGCATCTGGATCGGAGCGCTCCAGCCGGCGGGTGACCTCGACGTCCCCGGCCTGCTGGCCCGCTTCAGCCAAGCGCACCCCGGCGTCGAGATCGGCCTCCGCGAGGGCATGGCCGCCGACATGCTTGGCTTCCTCGCCGCCGGCGAGCTCGACGCCGCGTTCTGCCTGCTGGCCGACGAGATCCCCGGCGACCTCGCCGTCGAGCGACTCGGCCAGGACGAGGTGGTCGCCGCCTTCGCTCTCGACCGTGCCCCAGCGACTCCGCGGGTCGGCGTCGCCGACCTCCGCGGGCGCGCGATCGTCGCACCGCGCCGCGGCTCGGCCATCACCTCCGTGGTGAACGCGCTGTTCGCGGACGCCGGCGAGCCGCTCCGCCTCGCCCTGGAAAGCGGCGACCCGTTCCTCCTGCGCTCGCTCGCCGCACGAGGCTTCGCCACGGCGATCCTCCCGCGCTCGCTCACCATCCTGGAGGGACCCGCGATCGAGGTACGAAGCCTCGAACCCCCCGTCCATCTGCCCGTGGCGCTCGTGTGGCGGCGCGAGCGCCACGCTCCACCCGCGGCACGCACGTTCATCGACTTCGTGCGCCGCGAGACAGCCGTCGCCGGGCTAGCATTACCTGAGCCGCGGTCCACTGCGTAGGGAGATACCAAGAATGGCAAGTACCGAGACGGATGCTTCCAAACTCATAGACGAGCGGATCAGTGAGCTCGGCGATTGGCGCGGCAAGACGCTCAGCAAGGTGCGAGGAATCATCAAGGAAGCGGACCCCGACATCGTCGAGGAGTGGAAGTGGGCAAAAGCCACGAGCCCCGGTACACCGGTGTGGTACCACAACGGGGGCATCTGTACTGGTGAGTCCTACAAGAACGTGGTCAAGCTGACGTTCTTCAAGGGCGCTTCCTTGAACGATCCTTCGGGTCTCTTCAACTCCAGCCTTGACGGAAAGGTCCGGCGTGCCATCGACATCAAAGAGAATGACGACATCGACGAAGGTGCACTGAAGAACCTCATTCGTGACGCTGTGGCGCTGAACCTGGGGAGCAAGTAAGAGCGTCCAACCCCACGAGCGCGCGGTAGCCGAGCGGCCGCGATGGCCGCACGCCCTGCTCCTGGGTCGGCATCGAACCGACCGCCGGCGGCACCGGGTGATAGCTCGGCGGGGTGGTGTCCTCGTTCGGCTTGTAGGCGTCGACGCTCGGCAGCTGCGGACGCGACGAGACGTGCTCCTGAAATCGAAGGCCGAGGTCAGGTCCCCGCAGACGGCGCGTCGCCACGGCGTGATGTTGGGCTCGTCAACGCCGAAGCGCGCCTCGACGAAGCGGATGAGCGACGTATGGTCGAACGTCTCCGAGCAGACCCAGCCACCGCTGCTCCACGGCGAGACCACGATGAGCGGCACGCGCACCCCGAGGCCATAGGGGCCGACGACTCCATCGGAGCCGCCAGGCGTCCCGGCCTTGCCCCCGAACAGCTCGTTGTCGAGCGGCACGGTCGAGTCTCCGGGGAGGTCGCCGACGTTGGGGTAGGGCGCGACGACGTGGTCGAAGAAGCCGTCGTTCTCGTCGAACGTGATCACCAGCGCCGTCTTGGACCACACGTCGGGGTTGCTGGTCAACGCGTCGAGCACGCCCGCCGTGTACCAGGCGCCGTAGCCGGCCGGCCACGCCGGATGCTCGGTGTAGGCCTCAGGGGCGACGATCCAGGACACGCTCGGCAGCCGATCGTTCTGGACGTCGGCGGCGAGGATGTCGAAGAACCATGGCGAGAGCCGGACTGGAGGTCTCAATCCGGGCTGGCCGCCGATGGCGGGGTGGGGCTCGCGCCGGCCTGACGTACAGCGTCGCGAATCGCGGCAGCGACCACGGTCGCGGCGATCGTTCCGAGAGTCGTGAGCGACCATGACGCGACAGGACCCGGGGCGGGCGGCGATCCTGATCCGGACGAGAGGCAGAAGACGATGTCCCCGTCGAGGGGGGTGAAGGCCGGGTCGACCGCCCGCGCGATCCCGGCGCTCGCGACTCGCGCGACGATGGCGCAGCCGCGCTTGTCCAGCGTGACGTCGGTGCAGACGCACGCCAGCGTCGTGCTCTGACCGGGGCTGACCGCCGGCTCCGGGAGCTGAGGCATGTCACGGATGAGCTCGACGGTTCGCAGGACCTCGCCGCGGTCGCCATGCGGGCCGCCCAGGACCGCGCCGTCCTCGTCGATCACGTCTCCGAAGGCGTTGGCGACCGCGATCGCCGCGACGGTCGTTCCGCCGCGCGGCCGAGCCGCCGCATACCCCACGCCGCCGGGCGTGGCCCGCTCGCGCCCAAGCGCCTTCCCGACGGCCGCGCCGGCGCCCGCTCCGACGACGCCGCGCGCGGGAGCGCCGCCGGCGGCCGCCTCGCACGCGGCCTCGCCCTCCTTCGCGCCTGGTCGCCTCCCGCGTTGCTTGACCGTGAGGTCGAATACCACCGCGGTGGACACCAACGGGATCGGGCCCATCGGCGTGGGCCGCCCGAGGCCGCGCTGCTCGAGCCACCGCATCACGCCGTCGGCGGCCGCAAGCCCGAAGGCGCTGCCACCGGTCAGCAGGACCGCGGTCGGCCCCTCGGCATTCGCCAGCGGCGATAGCGCCTCGACCTCGCGTGTACCCGTCCCGCCTCCCCGCACATCGACTGCGCCCCTCGTCCCCGGCGGGGCGATGACGACCGTGCAGCCGGTCCGCAAGTCAGGGTCGGTCCAATGTCCGACAGCGAAACCTTCCGGCAGCGGTAGCGGATCGCTCACCGCCAAGCCGCGCTCGGCGGCAGCCCCCCGTCGCCGACGAGCAGGTCGTCGCACATGCCGAGCTGAAGGTCGCCGAGGTCCACAGGAGCAAGCTACTCCTGCCCGCCAGCCTCCGGGTCGGGAGCCGGGGATCGTCGGGCCAGGCCCTCCGGGCGCCTAGGTGAAGATGATCTGTGCTCCGGCGGCCAGGCCGTAGAACTCCCCGACGGTGATGATGTCCTGCACCTGGGGGACGAAGTCGTCCTTGGTGAGGCCGAACATGTCGACCGAGGCCTTGCAGGCGTATAGGCCCGCGCCAGAGTCGGCGATCAGCTCGATGAACTCGGGGATGGGCGGGATGTCCAGCTTCTCCATCTCAGCGGCGAACTTGTGCGTGACCAGGCCGGCCACGCCGGGGAAACCGCCGGCCCAGGTCGCGAGGTGCAGGCCGGGGTTGCCGACGGTGGCGACCTTGACGTGCTCGTGCTTGGCCTTGTTGATCGCGTCCAGTCCGAAGAATGTGAAGAACAGGTCGGCGTCGATGCCCTCCATCCGAGCGCCGTTGGCCATGATCAGCCCGGGGTAGATGCCCTCCAGCGATCCCTTCGAGATGATGATCGAGACCTTCTCGATCGTCTGAGGCGCAGTTCCCGCGGGGCGGGGCTGTTCCAGTAATTCGGTCATGATGTCCTCGCTGTGATCGTGCCGCCTCCGGGCTAGATGCAGCCTCGAGGTTTGGGAATGCCGGCAATCTTGGCGGCGAGCTTCGCCGGCCCCTTGGGGAACAGCTGGTAGAGCTCCTTGACGGGGACGCCGGAGGCCTTGCCAAGCGTGCGGATCGACGGTGCGCTGCCGGTGTCCAGGTAGGTCGTGCGCATGAAGTTGATGACCTGCCAGTGGCGGGCTGTCAGCTCGGCGATGCCGTTCTCGCGCGCGATCGCATCCGCCATCGCCTCGGTCCACTGGTCAGGGTGAACGAAGAAGCCTTCGGGATCGCGCTCGACCGGCGTGTCGAGCGGGGTGGTGGTTGTCAACGAACGCTCCTCTCGGTATCGATGGCATCGAGTCTCTTGCCGGCCAGCTGCATCTGGGCGCTGATTCCCGGCATCGGACGCCCCAGGAGCAGGATGTGCCAGTAGAGCCACTCGAACGCCAGCTTGCCGATGTGGTTGAGCCGTGATTCCCTCAGCAGCCGCAGCGGGCCGACGTGCGGCTCGGGAAACAGCCCCGGCACCGGCTCGGTCTCGTAGTTGAAGTCGATCAGCAGCGCCTTGTGGAACCCGGTTTCGATGAAGCAGTTGGTGTGCCCATCGAAGCTCGCCTCGAGCTCGCGGCCTTCGAGGAAGCGCTGGATGTTCTCGACGAGCGTCTCGCCCTCGAAGTGCGCCACCGATCCGGCCTTGGAGGTGGGGACGTTGGTGGCGTCGCCGATCGCGAAGACGTTTGGGGCGGCGTCGGCCTGGAGGGTTGTGCGGTCCACTGGCACGAAGCCGATCTCGTCGCCCAGCCCAGGCGAGCGGGCGATGATCTCCGAGCCGCCGTGCAGCGGGATCGTGACGAGCAGGTCGAACTCGACCTCGCGGTCGTCCCAGCTGATCAGCCGGCCGGCGGCGCCGTCGACCTGACCGGTGTTGAACTCGGTCGTCACGTCGATGCCCTTGGCGGCGAGCAGCCCCGACAGCTCGCGGTTGCATGTCGCCTTGGTGAAGGCCCCGTCGAGGGAGGTCACGTACTCGATCTGAACCTGATCGCGAATCGCGCGCTGGTGGAAGTGCCAGTCGGCCAGGAAGCAGAACTCAAGCGGCGCGACGGGGCACTTGACCGGCAGGTCGACCATGTTGACGACCAGCCGCCCGCCCCGGAACCTGCGCAGAGCATCGCGGAGCGCGATGGCTCCCTCGAGCGTGTAGAACGTGAACATCCGCTCCTGCCAGCCAGGTCCGGTCAGGCCTTCGGTCTCCTCGGGCAGGAGCGAGGCGCCCGTGGCGATCACCAGCACGTCGTACGAGATCGTCTCACCGCCGTCGAGATAGACCTTGTCTTGAGCGGTCTCGATCCGGTCCACCTCGGCGATGCGAAACCCGATCCCGTCTCGTAGTTGCGCCTGACGAGAGCGGACCAGTCTGTGCGGAGCGGCCAGCCCGAACGGCACGAAGAGCAGGCCCGGCTGGTAGACGTGGCGGTCGTCCCGGTCGATCACCGTTATGTGGGCGCCGTCGCCGTAAGCCCGGTGTAGCCGGTTCGCCGTCAACGTGCCGGCGGTGCCGCCCCCTACGATCACGATGCGCGGCCGCATGCAGCCATCTTGCTCGTCCACGCCCGGGCGACCATCCGGTCGGTCCCGCAGACGGTAGGCGGCGAACTACGAGACTCCGGCGCCCGCGGGAGCAGTGCCGCTGACGCTCGCAACCTCGGCGCCCCCGTCTGGGCGCCCATCGACGATCACCTTCTCGTCGAACGTGAATCCCGCCTCGAGCGCGCGCTTGGCGGGACAGGCGTTGGCGATCCGGCGCAGTCGTTCGATCTGGTCGCGAGTCAAGCCCGCGGGCGCGTGCACGACCATCTCCACCCGCCGCGGGGTGGGTTCAGGGTCGTAGACGACGTCGACGCGCAGCTCATCCATCTCCAGGCCGCGCGCGTTTGCATGCATCACGATCATGGTGGAGGCGCACGCGGCGAGCATCGCGGGCAGAAGTTCGTGCGGCGCGGGCCCAGCGTCTGTGCCACCGAGCCGGGCCGGCTCGTCGGTGATGATCATGTGGCGTCCGTTGACGTCGACCTCGTGGCGGAGCCCGCCGTCGACTGGCCGCGCTGTGGCTGTCATGCTCATGTACTGATCCTCGGTCGGCGCCGCAGCGCGGGCATCCGGACAAACCCACAGCGCACGACCGGGGATGTACAGAGCTGGTAACCCCGGGTCGTGGTTGCGGCTGGTCTTCGCCAGGACTTCGCTCTCCATCGCGCAGAGCTTCGTGATCGAGCGACTCTTCGGTGAAGAGATCCAACTATGCGTGAGCGGAACGCCGCCGTGTGCCCCCACAGCGGCTGCGCGGCAGGCGGGTGGCGATAATCCCTGGCGGTGGCTGTCACGTCGGATGTTGAACGGGGCCGCGAGCTCTACGCGAAGCGGGCTTGGGCGGCCGCCTTCGATTCGCTGGCGGCCGCCGATCCGGCGTCCTTGAGCGCGGGGGATCTCGAGTTGCTGGCGAGCTCGGCGTTCATGCTGGGCCGCGACGACGCCTACCTCGATGGATGGGAGCGCGCCTACCAGGCCCACCTGCGGTCAGTGGATTCGGCGCGCGCCGCGCGCTGCACCTGGTGGATCGGCGACTATCTGCGGTTCCGAGGGCACAGTGCGCGCGCGAGAGGGTGGTTCGCGCGCGGGCACCGGCTGCTCGACCAGGTGGGAGACGACTGCGTCGCGCGCGGCTATCTGCTCATGCCGACCGTTCACGACTACGCGTCGGCCAGCGACGATGAGACGGCGTCCGCGGTCGCCGTGGAGGCCGTATCGAGAGCATGCTTGCCATCGGCGACCTCGAGCAGGCGCGCGGTGCCTGCCGCGATCTGGAAGACGTCGCCGAGCGCCAGGGCAGCCGGGCGCTCGCTGCGATGTCGGACTACGCCCGCGGGGCGGTCGACCTCGCCGAAGGCGATCCCCGGACTGCCCTGGTCGCGCTGCGCCCCGCCTGCCAAGTCTGGCAGGAGCTCGGAGCGCCGTGCGAGAGCGCACGCACCCGCGTCTTGATCGGGCAGGCATGCGCCGCGCTGGGCGACCTGGACACCGCCGTGATGGAGCTCGAGGCGGCCCGTGCGACCTTTGCGAAGCTGGGAGCGGCTCTGGACCTCGCCCGGGTCGACTCGTGCATTCGCCGTCCGGAGAATCGGGACACACATGGACTGACGGCGCGTGAGCTGGAGATACTGCGCGTGCTCGCCACCGGGAAGAGCAACCGCGAGATCGCCGCGGCTCTGGTGATCAGCGACCATACGGTCCGCCGGCACCTCCAGAACATCTTCGCCAAGCTCGGCGTCTCGTCACGCGCCGCCGCCACCGCGTTCGCGTTCCGGCACGACCTGGTCTGAGCTGGTACGAACGTACCACTTCGCCATCGGCCGAATTGGCACGGGAATGCGATGAAGCGCTCGCACGCGGACCGTAGCTTCCGCGGTCGACATGCGCGAGAACGATTACGACGCGATCGTGGTGGGCGCGCGCTGCGCCGGCTCTCCAACCGCGATGCTGCTGGCCCAGAAGGGCTACAGGGTGCTCGTCGTCGACCGGGCAAGGTTTCCCTCCGACACGATCTCGACCCACCTCATCCACCCCCCCGGCGTGGCCGCGCTGAAGAAATGGGGCCTGCTGGACCGCGTGGTCGCCACCGGGTGCCGGGGCATCGACACGTATGCGTTTGACTTTGGGCAGTTCACGATCGCGGGTGCCCCAGGGACCGACCAGGCCCCACTGGCCTACGCCCCGCGACGCACCGTGCTCGACACGCTGCTGGTGGACGCGGCGTCAGAGGCCGGAGCCGAGGTCCGGCAGGGATTCACGGTCGCGGACGTCGTGATCGAGGAAGGCCGCGTCACCGGCATTCGTGGGCACAGGAAGGGCGAGCCGGCCGTCACCGTGCATGCCAGGGTGGTCGTGGGCGCAGACGGTCACCACTCACTGGTGGCACGCTCCGTCAATCCAGAGCAGTACAACGAGAAGCCGCCACTGCAGGTCAGCTACTACACGTATCTGAGCGGTCTGCCGATGGACGGGCGCTACGAGGTCCACCTTCGTCCCGACCGAGGCTTCGCGGCCTGGCCCACGAACGACGACCTGACAGTGGTCATCGGCGGCTGGCCGCGGTCGGAGCTGGCGGCGAATAGGAAGGACATCGAAGGCAACTTCCTCGCGACGCTCGACCTGGTGCCCGACTTCGCCGCCCGCTATCACGCCGGCACGCGCGAGACGCGCTTCGTCGGCCAGTCTCTGGAGAACTTCCTGCGGAAGCCCTTCGGACCCGGCTGGGCCCTGGTGGGCGACGCCGGCTACACCAAGGACTTCATCACGGCGCTCGGGATCAGCGACGCCTTCCGCGACGCCGAGCTGTGCGCCACGGCACTGGACGAAACCCTCTCGGCCGCTCGTCCGTTCGAGGCCGCCATGGCCGACTATCAATCCGAGCGGGATCGGCGCTCGCTTCCGTTCTACGAGTTCACCGCGCAGCTCGCGACGCCTGAACCGCTGCCGCCGGAGCTCGAGCAGGTACTCGCTGCCGTGCACGGCAACCAGGAGGCGATGGATGAATTCGCACGCGTCGGCGGTGGGGTCACGTCCCCGGTGGACTTCCTCTCCGAGCAGAACGTAGAGCGCCTCCTCGCCGGCGCGGGCGAGACGTCGCCGTAGCGACACGGCTCGCACGGCCCAGCCCGCTGCGTAGAGATGGCGCCGTTCCAGCCCGCTCGCCTCCGAGCAGCCCTTTGACCGGGGTGACCCGCAGCGGGTCCGCGAGCCGCTCGGTGACCGGCGACCCCAAGAGACACCCGCGCACGCGCGTGGCCGCCCTCGACGGGCCGCCCGCGCCTCTCGAACGGCGATCTCGTCGGCATGAGCGAGCGGGCGCCGGCCCGCTCGCCTGCTGTTCGAGCGCCGGCGCCGCGCGTGATCGCACTGATGGGGTGGCGCGCAGCACCGGTTGGCGTCTAGCGTTCGAGGCCGAGTGACCGCGGCGATCATCCCGCGTTGGGAATGGCGCATGTTCGCCGAGCGGTTCGGCGCCGCCGAACGCCGGTTGGCTTCGCTCGCCACTGCGCCACCGCAGGTGAGCGACGAGCAGTACGTGCTCGGGCTCAGAAGCGAGGCGTCGGTCAAGGTTCGCGACGGGCTGATGGACGTCAAGCGCCTGGAGCACGTCGACGACCACGGGCTCGAGCAGTGGAGGCCGGTGATGAAGGCGGCGTTCCCACTCGCACAGGCTGACGTCGCCGCGGTGATCGAGGCGCTCGGCGCGTCGCCGGCCGACCTCGAGCGCGCGGAGTACACGGTCGATGAGCTCGTCGGTGAGGTTCTGCGGCCGCGCGCGGACGTGCTGGTGCTCGGCGTGCACAAGGAACGCGTGCGCTTCACGGTCGGAGGCTGCATGGCGGAGCTCTCCGAGCTGCGAACCGAGCACGGGGCGACGCGGACGGTGGCGGTCGAGTCCGAGGATCCGGATCGCGTGATCGCGGCGGTGCGCGAGCTCGGCCTGGTCGCGCCCCACAACGTGAGCGTTCCCCGCAAGCTCAAGGCGCTCGCGGGGTTCGCCGCCCGGCGCTACGCGGTGATCGACGTCGGCACGAACTCGGTCAAGTTCCACATCGGCGAGCGCGCTGCGGACGGCGGGTGGCGGGCGATCGTCGATCGCGCGGACGTCACGCGGCTCGGCCAGGACCTGGAGAGCACGGGCCGGCTCGGCGACGACGCGATCCAGCGCACGGTGCAGGCGATCGCCGGCATGGCCGAGGAAGCGGCGCGCAACGACGTCGAGTCGATCGTCGCGGTCGGCACCGCCGGACTGCGGCTCGCGCACAACCGCGACGAGCTCATCGACGCCGTCCGGCACATCCACGGCGTCGACGTCGAGGTGATCCCCGCGGATGAGGAAGCCCGCTTGGCCTACCTCGCGACGGCAGCGGAGCTGGATGTCGGAGACGGCGCGATCGTGGTCTTCGACACCGGCGGCGGCAGCTCCCAGTTCACGATCGGCCGCGGGACGCACGTCGAGGAGCGGTTCAGCCTCAACGTCGGCGCGGTGCGCTACATGGAGCGGTTCGGCCTCGACGGGCTCGTCGGCGAAGCCACGCTGACGGAAGCGCTCGACGCGATCGCGGGCGATCTTGCGCGGCTGGATGACTGGCTCGCCGTCGAGCGCGTCGTCGGCATGGGCGGCGCGGTCACGAACCTCACCGCCGTCAAGCACGGTCTCGCGGTCTACGACCGCGACGTCGTGCACGGCACCGTTCTGGAGCGCGCCGAGATCGATCGGCAGATCGAGCTCTACCGCACGCGCGACGCCGACCAGCGCCGGGAGATCGTCGGACTGCAGGCCAACCGAGCCCCGGTCATCCTCGCGGGCGCCTGCATCGTGCGCAGCATCCTCGCCAAGCTCGGCAGCGAGAGCCTCACGGTCAGCGACCGCGGCCTGCGCCACGGCCTGCTGGTCGAGCGGTTCCCGCATCCCGGGTGACCTCCAACGGATGCGGCTCTTCGCTTCGCTCCACGGCTACCAGCGCCCGTGGCTTCGCGGCGATCTGATCGCGGGCCTCACGCTCTGGGCGATCCTGGTTCCTCAGGCGCTCGCCTACGCGAGCATCGCGAACGTGTCGCCGGTCGTGGGCCTCTACGCGGCCCCCGGCGCGCTGCTGCTGTACGCAGCCCTTGGCAGCTCGCGGGTGCTCGTGATGGGACCCATGGCGGCCGCCGCGGCCCTGTCGGCGGCCACGGTCGCCGATCTGGCCCCGGTGGGGGACGAGCGCTTCGCCGCGCTGACCGCCGGCCTGGCCATGACGGCGGGCGTCGCCGCGCTGATCGCGGGTCTGCTCCGCCTCGGCTTCCTGGCCGAGTTCATCAGCCCTCCCGTGCTCAAGGGCCTGATCATCGGCCTCGCGCTCACGATCATCATCGGCCAGCTGCCGAAGGTGTTCGGGATCAGCGCGGGGACGGGCGACTTCTTCGAGCAGGCCTGGCACCTCGTCACCCATCTCGGCGACACGCAGGGCCTGACCCTGCTCGTCGGCACGTGCTCGCTGGCGGTGATCCTCGGCCTGCGCCGCTTCGCTCCGGGTGTTCCGGGTCCGCTCGTGGCCGTCGTCGGCGCCGTCGCCGCGGTCAAGGCCTTCGCACTCGACGTCCCGACGGTCGGGTCGATCGCGAGCGGCCTGCCGTCACTTGGCGTGCCCGACATCGCGCTCGCGGACTTCGGCCGGCTCGCCGGCGGCGGGATCGGCGTGATGCTCGTCGCGTTCGCCGAGGGGCTGGGGGCGGCGAAGGCCTTCGCGGGTCGCGACGATCGGCGGATCGACGCCAGCCGTGAGCTGGTGGCGCTCGGCGGCGCCAACCTCGCCGCCGGCGTGTCGAGCGGCATGGTGGTCAGCGGCAGCCTGTCGAAGACCGCAGTCAACGCCTCAGCCGGCGCGCGCACCCAGGTCTCGGGGCTGCTGGCGGCGGGCCTGACCGTCGTAGCGCTGCTCTTCCTCACCGGGTTCTTCGAGGATCTACCGGCCGCGACGCTCGCGGCGGTCGTCATCGCCGCCGTCATCGAGCTCGTCGACGTGCCTGCGCTCGTGGAGCTCTACGACATGTACACCCGGCGCCTCGGTCGCCAGTTCGGGTGGGTCGCACGCCCCGACTTCATCGCCGCGGTGGCCGCCCTGCTCGGAGTGACGGTCTTCGGGACCCTGCCGGGGCTGTTCATCGGCATCGGCGTCTCGCTGCTGCTGCTCGTCTACCGGGCCTCGCGGCCGTATGTCGCGGTGCTCGGCCGCACGCCCGGCCCGGAGGCGGCCTACCGCGACATCGCGATCCACGACGACGCGCAACCACCCGACGGCATCGTCGTCATGAGGATCGAGAGCGGCCTGTATTTCGCGAACGCCGAGACCGTCCGCTCCCGCATCGTCGACGCCGGCGGCGCCGAGGGCGTGCGCGGCGTGATCGTCGATGCCGAGACGACCCCGTTCGTCGACGTCACCGCGGCGCGCATGCTCGTCGCCGCGCACGAGGAGCTGCGACGGCGCGGCGTGCGCCTGGTGCTCTCCCGCGCCGTCGGGCAGGTGCGGGATGTGCTCGGGTGCGTCAGCGACGATCGCGACCTGACCGCGCCGTACCCCACGATCAAGGCCGCCATCGCCGCCCTCGAGGGCGCGAAGGCGACCTGATCGTGATGCAACACATCGGGCCGAGCCCCTCCTCGGCCCCGCCGAACTGCTCACCGAACGTCCGCCATTCCCAGCGCAGTGCCGTCAAGACGGCTCATCATCTGCGATTGCGAAATCACCCGCCCGGGGTGATGCCGGGGGACCCGCGCCCGCAGATGATCGGGCCATGGCCTCGACCGCGCCCGAACGCCAACCGCCAAGCTCGGGACAGGAGCCGGAGACGTGGTTCGCGCAGGACGAGGCAGCCGTCGTCGCCGCCCTCGAGACCGACGCTGCCGAGGGGCTGACCCAGGCCGAGGCCGCCGCGCGTCTGGCGCGCGACGGCCCGAACGAGATCACCGGCGAGAAGCCGCCGTCCGTGTGGCGGATCGCGATCGAGCAGCTGCGCGAGCCGATGAACATCATGCTCATCGCGGTCACCGCGGTGAGCTTCGCGATCGGCGAGGTGCCGACCGGGATCATCGTCGCGCTGCTCATCGCGCTCAACGTCGTCCTCGGCTCGCGCCAGGAGCTCAAGGCGAGGGCCAGCGTCGATGCGCTGTCGAAGATGCAGGTCCCGCAGACCCGGGTCGTGCGCAGCGGGCACATCGTGCAGGTGCCGGCCCGCGACGTCGTGGTGGGCGACATCGTCGAGGTGGAGGCGGGGGACATCGCCCCGGCGGACGGCCGGATCATCCGCTCGGCCACGCTTGAGACCCAGGAGGCGGCGCTCACCGGCGAGAGCGCTCCCGTGGCCAAGGACGCGGCCGTGCTGCCGAGCCCCGACGTCGTACTCGGCGACCGGACCGACATGCTGTTCCAGAACACCTCGGTGACGCGGGGCACCGGCGCGATGGTCGTGACCGCCACCGGCATGGACACCGAGATGGGCCGGATCGCGACGATGCTGACCTCGGTGTCGCGGGTCCGGTCGCCGCTGCAGAGAGAGCTCGACTCGCTGACGAAGGTCCTCGGCGTCATCGCGTGGAGCGCGGTGGCCTTCATCGTCGGCGTGGGTCTCATCCGCGGCCTCCCCTTCGACGACCTGGTGCTGCTCGGGACGGCGATGGCCATCTCGGCCATCCCGACCGGGATGCCCGCGTTCGTGTCCGGCCTGCTCTCGCTCGGCGCCAAGCAGCTCGCCGAGGCCAAGGCGGTCGTCAAGAACCTCACCGACGTGGAGACGCTCGGGGCGACGAGCGCGATCAACACCGACAAGACCGGCACGCTGACGATGAACGAGATGATGGTCTCGACCATCTACGCGGGCGGATCGTGGTTCAACGTCACCGGGGAGGGCTACGCGAAGACGGGCACGATCGAGTCCGTCGCCGGAGTGCCGGTGCCCGACTTCAGCCGCCTGGCGCTCGGGCTGGCCCTCGACACCGACGCCACGGTCGGCGACGACGGCACCGTGATCGGCGACCCGACCGAGGCCGCGCTCGTCGTCCTCGCGGCGAAGCTGGGCGTCGACGCCGAGGAGACGCGCCGCGTCTACCCGCGGCTGGCGGCCGTCCCCTTCGACTCCGCCTACAAGTTCATGGCGACCTTCCATCGCGTCACGGTCGACGGCGCGGAGCACGTCATCGAGCTCGTGAAGGGTGGCCCGGACGTCGTCTTCGCGCGCTGCTCGCACGCCGGCGGCCCGCTGAGCGGCTCGCAGGTGCCGATCGCCGAGGTGCAGGCAGACCTCGACGCGGCCAACGCCCGCATGGGCGAGCAGGGCCTGCGCGTGCTCGCCTTCGCGGCCCGCCTCGTGGCCGACGATGAGCTGGACGCGATGGCGCAAGACCCGATGTCGCTCACCCAGGGCCTCGCCTTCGTCGGGATGGCGGGGATGATCGACCCGTTGCGCGCCGAGGCGAAGGACGCCGTGACGACGGCGCTGAGCGCCGGGATCGACGTGCGCATGATCACCGGCGACAACCCGATCACCGCGAACGCCATCGGGGCGTCGCTCGGCCTCGGGCCGGGGGCGATCAGCGGAACCGAGTTCCAGGCCCTGTCCGACGAGGAGATCGTCGCCCGCCTGCCCCAGCTGCACGTCCTCGGCCGGGTGACCCCGGAGGACAAGCTGCGGCTGGCCCGCCTCATGCAGGCCGAGGGCCAGATCGTCGCGGCGACCGGTGACGCCGTCAACGACGCCGTCGCGCTCAAGCAGGCGGACATCGGCGTGGCGATGGGCAGCGGCAGCGAGGTCACCAAGCAGGCCGCGCGGATGATCCTCACCGACGACAACTTCGGAACCCTGGTGCACGCGGTCGAGCTCGGGCGCAAGGTCTACGACAAGGTCGTCGCCTACGTCCGCTACCAGATGACCCAGCTGCTGGCCCTGGTGATGCTGTTCATCGCCGCCTCGGCGTTCGACATCAACGACGGCGTCGCCCTCACGCCGCTGATGGTGCTCTATCTCCTGCTCTTCGCGACCGCGGCCGGGGTCGTGGTGATTGCCGTCGACCCCGGCGACCCGGACGTCATGAGCCGGCCGCCGCGCGACCCGAAGCTCCCGATCGCCAACCGGGCGGCGATCATCTCGTGGGTCATCTACGCGGCCGCGCTCTTCGTCGGCGCGCTCCTGCCGCTCGTCATCGGCCCGGACGACCCGAAGGTCGACGCGCCGAGCGTCTCGATGACGATGACCTTCGCCGTGATGGGGCTCGGCACGGTGCTCAACGCGCTGACCAACCGCCGCGAGCCGGCCAGCGGGCTCGCGCCTCCGATCCTCAAGGCGCTCGCGATCTCGCTCGTGCCGGTGCTCATGGTCGTGCTCGCCACCGAGCTTCCCGGCCTCCAGCGGGGGCTGCTCACCGAATCGCTCAGCGGGCGCCAGTGGTTCGCATGCCTCGGCCTCGCGACCCTCCTGCCGCTGGTCATCGAGGGGCGCAAGTGGCTACTTCGCCACCGCGCCCCACACGCGGAGGTCCTGGACGTCCAGCGGGCGGTCGCGCCGGAACGCGCGGGAGCCTCATGAGCACGCGCGAGGCCATGCTCGCACGGTTCCTCGTCACGCCCGGTGATGCGGCCCGCATCGCCGACAGGGACCCCGCTTCGCCCGGCGACCCGGAGCTCGCGGATCTCGCCCAGGACGAGCTCGCGCAGCGGGCGAAGGACGCCATCGCGCGCGGGATCGCGGAGCTCTCCGAGGTGCAGGAGCTGCTCTGGGCGACCGACCGGTACGCCCTGCTCGTGGTCCTGCAGGCGATGGACGCCGCCGGCAAGGACTCGGTCATCAAGCACGTGATGTCGGGCGTCAACCCGCAGGGCGTTCAGGTGGTCTCCTTCCGGCAGCCGTCCTCGGAGGAGCTCGACCACGACTTCCTCTGGCGCATCTCCAAGGCCCTCCCCGAGCGTGGTCGCATCGGCATCTTCAACCGGTCGCACTACGAGGAAGTGGTCGCGCTGAAGGTGCATCCCGAGTGGCTCGCGCCACAGCGCCTCCCGCCCGGGGATCGCGGCCAGGAGTTCTGGCAGGAGCGCTACGAGGACATCAACGCCTTCGAGCGCCACCTCGATCGCAACGGCACGAAGGTCGTGAAGTTCTTCCTGAACGTCTCCAAGGACGTGCAGAAGAAGCGCTTCCTCGCGCGCCTCGACGTGCCCGGCAAGGAGTGGAAGTTCAACGCCGCCGACGTCGCCGAGCGGGCGCGGTTCGACGAGTACATCAGCGCGTTCGAGGATGCCCTGACCGCCACGTCGACTCCGTGGGCGCCGTGGTACGTCATCCCCGCCGACCACTGGTGGCTGACGCAGGCGCTGGTCGCATGGGCGCTGGTGGACAAGCTGCAATCGCTGGACCTGCGCCGGCCGGAGGTCTCGCCCGAGGAACACGCCGCCAACCTGGAAGCGCGCAAGGCGCTCGAGGCCGAGCCCGTCGCCCGCTGAGCCGCGTCACGCGTGCAGCTGCGCCTCGACAGCGCGATCGACGTTGCCGTGGATCCGATCGGCGCCGAGGCGGTCGACGAAACCGTCCGCGCGCAGCACGGCGAGCACGTTCGGCTTGATCCGCGCGAGCCGCAGCGCGGCGTCATTGCTCTCCACGAGCTCGAGGATCGCTGCGAGCTGCTCGGCGCCCTGCGAGTCGATGAAGTTGACGCCCTCGAGGTCGAGGACGACGGCGCGCAGCGGCAGCGCCCCGTCCTGCGCCAGAGCGCGGACGCGGTCCTCGAGCGCCTGGCTCGTCGCGAAGAACAGGCCGCTGTCGAGCCGCAGCACGACGACGCCGGGGAACGTGTCGTCGCCGGGGTTCTCGTCGAGGTCGCGGAACACCTCCGTGCCGGGCTCGCGCCCGAGCAACGGCATCGGCGGCGTGGCGGCGACGTAGATGAGCCAGCCCAGCGAGAGCGCCATCCCGATGACCACCCCTGTGAGCACGCCCGCCGAGAGCACGCCGACGATCGCGGCGACCGCGATCCAGAAGTCGAACCGGGTGACGCGGTACAGGCGGCGCAGCTCTGAGACGTCGATCATCCCGAAGACGACGGCGTCGATGATCACGGCGGCGAGGACCGGCTTCGGGAGGTCGGAGAAGAGCGGCGCGAGGAAGAGCAGCGTCAGGAGGACGAGCGCGCCGGTGATGAGTGACGCGAGCGGCGTCCTGGCCCCGGCCGACTCGTTCAGCGAGCTCGCGGACAGGCTCGTGGAGACCGGCATGCCCTGGAAGACACCTGCGCCGACGTTCGCCATGCCCTGAGCCACGGACTCCTGGTCGACGTCGATGGGATACCGGTGCCGGGCCGCGAAGGCGCGCGCGTCGCCGGCCGTCTGCGAGAACCCGATGAGCAGCAGCGCGATCGCGGCGACGGCGATCGTCGCGAGGTGGTCCCCGACCAGGTCGAGACTGGGCAGCTCGGGCGCCGGCAGCCCGCTCGGCACGTCGCCGACGAGTGCGACGCCGTGCGCTTCGAGGTCGAACACCCGCGAGGCGAGGATCCCGGCGACGACGAGGACCAGCGCGCCCGGAACGGCGGGGGCCAGGAAGCGCGTGCCGAGGATCAGCCCCAGCGAGAGCACCCCCACGACCACCGTCGTCCCGTGGACGTCGCCGAGCGAGCCGATCCACGACCCGAGCTCGCGCCACGCGTTCTTCCCGTCGGCGTCGGTCCCGGTGAGCTTGGGGAGCTCGCCGATCACCACGTCGACAGCAGCGCCGGCCAGGAACCCCGTGATCACGGCCTTCGAGAGGAAGCGCGAGATCCACCCGAGCCGCAGCCAGGCGAACACGAGGTACAGCAGGCCGGAGGCCAGCGTGATCGCCGCGACGAGCTCCGCGGCACCGGCGTCCGCAATGCCCGTGGCGATCACCGCACCTCCGGCCACGGCGGCCAGCGACGAGCTGGGTCCCGTGGAGATCTGGCGCGACGTGCAGAAGAGCGCGTAGATGATCGCGCCCGCGGCGGCGGCGTAGAGGCCGTTCTGCAGGGGCACTCCGGCGATCCCCGCGTAGCCGAGATCCTTCGGCACGATCAGCGCCGTGACGGCGATCCCGGCGGCGACGTCGCCTCTCAGCCGCCGGCGTTCGTATGACGGCAGCCACTCGAGGATCGCGAACCGGCCGGCCATGGCCGCCATCATCTACCCAAAGCCATCCAGCCGAAAGGGACGGCGGGATCCCCGCGCGGCCCGCAGGACAGGCCGCGTTCGAGCAACCGAAGAAGCATCTCCGCGCCGTCGCGGCGGCGCCCGTGGTACGTCGGCGTGGGGTGCAGACACGGCATTTCGTGGGCAGGGCCTGGATCACGTCGCGCTGGACGTCGGCGATCAGCAGGCCTCCGAGAGCTGGTACCGGGATGTCCTCGGCCTCGGGCGCGAGCACGCCGCCGCGTGGGGTGACACGCCGGTCGCTCTCATGGCGGACGGGAGCGGACTCGCGCTCTTCAGGGCGGCCAGCGACGACGAGCCCGCCGTGGGGCTGCGGCATATCGCCTTCCGGGTGGACCCGCGTGAACTTCGACCTCGCCCAAGAGGATCTCGGGAACAACCGCGCCGCTGCTCTGCCATCGATGCAGAAGCGGCCGGGCCTCCGATGTCGCGTTGCGAAACGCCTGGACTTCGTCCCTTCCGAGCGTCTGCCGGCCGTGCCGCGAGACGCTCGCAGGCAGGCGATTGCGAAAGCGGAGACCGTGAGCGGCAACGCGGCGAGGCTGGGTCGGAGCGTCCACCTGTGCCTATGCAAGACGCCGGAACCGTACCGGCTGGCGGCGCTGCTGCTCCTCGTCCATCTCGGTAGCGAGCGGCGTTTCGAGCGCGCGGCGGTAGGCCGCTGGTCTCGGGGCCGAGCAGCGGGCTCGGGCTGCGCTGCTGGTTGGCGTCGATGGGACCGGTAAGACGAGCGCCTACGGACCGATCACGAGGACGTGGCCGCTGTTCGTTGCCATCCACAGGTCCGAGCCGACGCGCTGCAGGCCGGTGGCGTCGAACTCCGCCACGGTGGGCGTCTTGGAGGTGATCCGTCCGGTCTCCGGATCGAGTCCGATGATACGCAGGCCGGGGTGGTTCGGGACCCTGGTCGGAACCCAGAGCAGGCCGTGCGCGGTTGTTGCCACCCCGGCGGATGCGGTGCCGACCTGCCGGCTCGATTGCCACAGAAGTCGTCCGGAGGCGGGGTCCAGCCGCGCCACCTCGGTCTCGTTGAGGACGTAGAGAGCGTCGCCCGACGTCATCAGCAGGCCGTTTACGGGGACGCGTGCGACGCTCTTGCGTGCGGCGGTGAGCGCGTCGTAGCGGAGCATGCGGCCGTCCCTGACGAGGATCCACAGATCGGTGCCGCTTAGCACGGCATCGCTGAGCTCGTAGCGTGAGCCGAGGTCGATCGTGCGGGTGATGCGGTTGGTCTGCGCGTCGACGCGCAGCGCGCCGCGCGGGCCGATGACCCACATGACCCCTGGGCCCAAACGCACGTCCCAGCCCAGGAAGCGGGCGCCCGACCGCGTGCGCAACGGGATGCGCGCGACGACGCGATTCGTCTGTGGATCGATGCGCAGCAGGGGGCCCGCGCGCGTGTAGGCCCCGCCGGGGGACTCCAGGACCCAGACTGCGTCATTGCCGATCGTGACCGCTGCGTCGCCTCGCACCGGGATTCGCGCCGTCACGTTGTGGCTTTGCGGGTCCATGCGCAGCAGCTGGCTGCGATTGGTGTCGTCGAGCCACACCGAGCCGAAGCCGACGGCCATTTCCCCGAGCCCTGCGGCGGGCGAGAAGCGCGTGACGACCTTCGGCGCGGGCGGCCCCGCAGGCTCGGGCCGCAGGTGGGTCACCGCATACGCGGCTGCGACGAGGATCGCGACAGCGACGAGCGTTGCGAGCGCGGGCGCCAGCGCGTGATCGGACAAGGCCGCCCGGGTTGCGGCGATGGCGCGGGCCAGCGGCCCGCGGCGGCGCTGACGCGCGCCGGCCTCGCGCAGCTGAAGCGCAAGGACGTCGATGAAGTCCTCGCTCATCGTCGCGCTCCCATCCGCTGGCGGACGGCGGCCAGGCCGCGGCTGACGCGCTTTCGCACGACGATCTCGGACGTGTTCAGCTCCAGGGCGATGTCGCCGTAGCTGCGGTCGTCGAGGACGTGAGCGGTGATGGCGTGACGCTGCTCGGCGGGGAGGCGCTCGACCAGCGCCGAGGCGACGACCGATTCGCCCAGACGCTCGATCCGCGCGAGGTTCTCGTCGTCGAGCGCGATCCGTTCCATGCCCAGCCGCCGCCGTGCGCGCCGCTCGGCGTAGCCGCGCCGCTGCGCGAAGGCAAGCTTGTTCGCCGCGATGCCGAACAGCCATGAGCTCGCCGCACCGCGCTCGGGGCGGTAGCGGCCACGAACCGCGAGCGCCGCGGCGAAGGTCTCGGCGGTCAGGTCGGCGGCGAGTTCCGCGTCACCCGTGCGCTTGACGAAGAAGCCGAGCAACGGCTTGACCCAACGCCGGTACAAGACATCGAACGAGTCCGAATCGCCTGCCACGAGGAGCTCCTCGTCGGTCTGGCCTGTTCCCCCCATCGGTCTCTCATTTGCACGTGGGCCAGGGTTGTGACCGAACCTACTCCCTCCCGCCGCACGGACGCGAACTTCGGTCACAACCGCGCGCCACGCGCAAAACAGTCGGCCATGAGCACTCGACCGCACCGGGCGGTCACAAGCCCAAAGGAGCTGCCATGCACCTCACCCGAAGGTTCACGTCGCTCGTGGCCGTCGCCGCCTTCGCGACGATCGCCGCGCCGGCCGGCGCGGTGCCGATCGAAAACCAGCGCTCACAGGACGCGCCCTCCCACGCCGCGCTGCTCACCACCGAGCGCTACTACGCGTCCTACGGGAACCCCGAGCCACTGACCCCGCCGGTCAAGCCGACATCGACCGACGGGTTCGACTGGGGCGACGCCGCGATCGGCGCCGGCGCGCTCGGCCTACTGGCGATCTCGCTCGCGGGCGCCATCACCGTGCGCCGCCACCACCCCGCCGCTACCCGCTGACGCGCCAAGACAGAAGAGGAGGTTCAAAATGTCCAAACGCACTCACATCTTCATCGCGGTGCTCAGCGTCGCAGTTGTTGCGCTGGCCGGCGCCGCGCTCGCCACCCCCCCGACCGGGTTCACGACCAACGTGCTCGCCAGAGGGTCGGCGGGGGAGCTGCGCGCCAAGCACGACGGCGTCCGACTCCGGACCCGCCACGGTGTATCGGCCGACGTTGCCGTGGCCACCGTCACGATCGCCCCGGGAGGGTCGTCGGGATGGCATCACCATCCCGGTGTCGTTGTGGTCGTCGTTCAGTCCGGGACGGTGACGTTCTATGACGAGAACTGCCACGCGGACGTTCACCACGCCGGGGAGACGTTCATCGAATCGTCGGACTCACCCGGACTGGCCAAGAACAACGGAACCGAGACCGCCGTCGTCGAAGCGACGTTCATCGTCCCGGCCAGCACGCCGCCAGCGCCGCCCACGCCGCTTCGCATCGACGACCCTCAGCCGGAGCGGTGCAACGTCACCTGACGTGCAGAACCCGAGACTCGCCACCTTGGACCCGGGGCCGCCAGCGATGCGGCCCCAGGTCGCGTATTGACCCGCTGCGCCCATGTACCAACCCGTGACGGTCGGCACGACGCTGAGGATGACTTGCGCTCGGCAAGGGACCGTCACGTTCTTGGGTGACGAACAGCTCGGCCGCGATGCGCCGATGTCGCCCGCACAGCGCTATCGCCCTGCCACGGGACGGACGTGTCCATGGTCGCTCCAAAAACTTTCAACATGGACGACGAGCAGGTGCGCAGCGGGGGACTGCTGCTCATGGACGTAAAGGAGCGGTCTCCGGCTCGTCGCGTGATCGCCTGCTCACTTGCGAGTTGGACGACGAACGGAAGCGCCACCCCGGTCCGACGCATGGCACCGGTGCATAGGCACGACGTCGCGGTCTGCGAGCTCGCCACCGATGGGAGCTCAAGCACTCGTCGCTGTCGCAACGAGGCAGATCCGAGAGCGCCGCTCCTTGCGAGCGGACGCTCGCGGCGGACGATCCGCAATAGCGATGCGGTGGCGACCGCGTACTCCTGCTCTCGCGGCGGTAGCAGCGGTGAGCTCGTCGTCGAGGTTGCGCCCGTCTCGTCCCGCCGCGGGGGTCGGTCGGCTGATCGCCGGGGGGTGCTGCATCCACGCGGGGGAGCAGGAGCGCGCGGAGCGGGTGGGCTCGTACGCGCTGGTCGGGGTCGCGCTGGGCTGCGTTTGTGTGCCGACTTGCACAGGAAGAGAAGTGGGGGACCCCGCCGTCCTTGGTAGCGGACCTACACCGCTTCACAGGAGAACTTCGTTGCCTTCACACTCAAGATACGCCCACCGGGACGTGCCGATCATGCGCCGGCGGGTGTATCGGCGCCACCGGCTCGCGGCTGGTGCTGGAACCGTGCGGAGGTTCCGCTTCGCGCTTGTCGGCGCGGTGCTTGCGTCGCTGGTGGCCGCTGCGCCCGGCCGCGCGGATATCTTCGCCACGCTCGATGCGCCCGGCGTGTCACCTCCGCACAGGGTGGAGGTTGTCAACGCGACGACCGGTGCCGTTGCGTCGGTGCCGCCGGGTGTCAACGTTCCGGCGGCGGGCGAGTTCCATCCCTCGCTGAGCCCGGACGGTAGGTACCTCGTCTTCGAGCGCCGGCTCTCGGGGACGGTGCGGATCGTGATGGTGGAGCGCGCGACGGGGCGCTCCGCGGACCTGTTCAGCGGATTCGAGGCTGCGGCCGACCCGCCGAACACGCCGACGTTCTCGCTCGACGGGACCAAGGTGCTGACCGGTCGGCGACTCGACCATCGCGACTCGGCGGCGCCGGCGGGTGCGTTCCAGAGCTCGGTCACCGAGACGGAGGTGATGAACTTCCCGAACGGGCCGTTCCCTCATCGGATCGTCCTAGCGGGAGGGCCCGACTCGACCGCTGCGGGGCGCACCCTGCATGCCGCGCCGTTCGGATCGAACCTGCTCGCGTTCGGCATCGACTCCGCCAGCGGCGGCCCGCCGGGACGGATCACGGTCCAAGGGCCCACGGGCGCCACGACCCTCTCAGATTCGACGCGCCGGCTGGCCAATCCGACGATCTCGGAGTCCGGCGGTGCCGTGGTCTTCGAATCGGCGCCGGCCGCGACGCCGTTCGCCACCAAGCTGGTCTTCCGCCCGCTCGGCGGCATCGCCGCGGCGGCGACGACCGAGCTCCCGGAACTAGTGAACGCCCGCGGGACCATCGTGCGGCAACCGACATTCACCCCCGACGGCAGGTATCTCGCCTTCGTCCGGGCGCCCGCTACCCACCCGAACGGACCCCGCCTCTTCATCTGGGATACGCAGACGCAACTGCTGGTCAACCCGACAGGCGCACCCGTCTTCTTGTCGGGTCCTGACCTCACGGACGGGGCTATCGCGCTCGAGGTCCGCCGCGTCCTTACGACCAGCACCATCCTGGCGAGCGGCTCGCTCGGCTTCTCGCTCGCGTCGGGAAGCACCACCGGGCTCCTCGTCCAGCGCATCGTTGGCCGCCACGACGTGCTCGGGCACAGCGCGCCGAGGCTGACGAAGGTCGGCGGCGTCCCGCTCGGCAGCTTCGGCGAGGGCCGCCACCGCAAGCACTGGAACTTCACGGTGCGCGGACGCGAGCTGCGGGACGGCTGCTACCTCGTGACCTTCCGGGCACTCACCGACGAGAAGCTGGTGCGCGACCTCTCCAGGCCATACACCGTCAGAGTGCGCGATCGCAGGCGCCCGCTGGTGCGCCCCGGCGTGCGAATGCGGACCTGCGGCCGCGCCAACCCCTCGTAGGGTCCGGCCGCACCCCGGCGCTGGCCCACGAATTGCGGGCCTCGGCGGGCGGCGACATGCAAACGCCCTGCTCGCTCGGCGCACCGCGTGAAGGCGGCTCGGGCATCACCGGTTGGAACGTCGACCTACTCGATGCGCCTCGCCGCCGACCTTGGACGTGAGAGGACCATTCCCAAAGCCTCGACGTCTCGAAGCGTGAGCGACCGGCCACAGAGCAGTCGTGTCGGCACGGGCGCCCGCGGGCTAACGCAGTCGACGAGCTCGACGCGTCGGGCCCGGCGGTCGCCCCCACGCCTGCGTTAGTCCCGATCGCGGGCGTCCATGCCGCCCAGACGCCGCACTCGCTGCTCGTCCGCAGCGAGCGTCTCGTGGCCGCCCACCCAGACGCCTGCTCTTCCACACGCGCGGTTGAGGGGTGCGCCCGCGGGGGAAGCGAGCGAGGTTCAAGGAACCTCCCGGAATGTTTGAGCGCGCTTTAGCTGCTCGCGCGGTCGCGCGCGTTTCGGCGGGGTGCTGGCCTTGCTCGAGCCGCCGAGCGTGGCCGTGACGGGAGGCGACGGCTCTGGGTTGGCTGGGGCGTCGGATTCCCTCGGTCGGAGCGGTCGGCGGCTTCACGCCATGGCGATCCGGCTTCGTGGGTGTCCCCGGCCGTTCGCCGGCGGGGATGACGATGGTCACTAGCGCGGTCACGAGTGGTGGTGGCGGTCAGAGATCACCTCAAACGCCCGCTGCGAGCCGGCCTGCATCTGCGCCGATGAGGTGAGTGTCGGACGCGAGCCATAGCGGGGGCGGCGGGCAGGAGGGCCCGGCGGACCAGGGCGGCGTCGCTACGCATCTCAATGGCAGCATTGGGCACAGCGGGAGTCCGGTGCAGTACCCGGGGTAATGTGCACCAAGCGGGTCATCCCAGCGCAGCGCCGCACAATGCGGTCCGCATCCTCGACGGCGAGGCCGTCGGCTCCTCGACCCGATCATCCTCGCGCGGCGAGGTGAACACCATGAGGTCGAGGCTCTCCTCACCGTTGCTACCTGACCTTCGCCACGCAGCGGCGTTCTAGCGGCAGAGGGGAAGCGTCGCCGGTGGCGACGAGCAGCAACCAGGAGGTCCAGGATGCTGATGGTCAAGAGCAGGTTCGCCGCGGCGTCGGTCGGGGCGGTACTCGGGATCAGTGCGCTGGCGCCGGCAGCGGCGGTGGCGTGGAAGTGCCCCCCGCCCCCGCCGCCGTCCCAAGGGAAGGCGAAGTGCAACGCCGGCAACGGGAACGGCAGCGACGCGATCACCTTCGTCGTAGGCGAGCACTGCTACGGCGGCGATCCCGGCAACTCGTACAACGCCGGCAACCGCGGCGGGGACGAGATCCCCACCTCCGGGGGCGTGCCGAACCCGGGCGGCAATAACGTGCCGTAGCAGCACCTTGCGCCGGCCGTCCAGGGCGGCTCACCACCCAACGCGCGAGACATGGACTGCTCGCGTGTCTTGTCCGCGACCCGAAAGTCAGAGCGCCTGCCCATGTCCCACCCCATGCTTCTCGCTGATCCCAGACGCGGCCCCCGGCCCAGGATCCTCGTGCTCGCGACCTTGATCGTGGCGTTCATGGCGGCGATGGCGGCAAAGGCGAGCGCGACGCTTGAGATCCAGAGCTACAACGACCCGGCAGGTGACGCGACGCTGATCACCTATCGCCTGTTCGCGTCTGATCTGACGACCCCGCTGATTCCCGACTTCACGCTTGGCGACGGCGCGAAGGCGAGCTTCGGCCCCGATCCCAACGTGTACGGCCACTTCTACACCTTCCAGGCGCTGCCACCCGCGGGCTGGAAGGTCGCCGACATCCAGTGCGTGAACAAGGCGGGCACCGGCACTTTCGCGTACGACATCGCGAACGGGCGAGTGACGATCACCCACGACGTCGGCGAGGACCAGTACTGCGCCTTCACCAACCGCAAGACGTCCGGGTCGGGCGGAAGCGGAGGCGGCGGCGGAGCGGCCGGAGGCTCGACCGGCGTGTCGCCGACGGTGCCCGGCGCCTCGCCCAGCTCGCTGAGAAGGGCCCCCGCGCTGCTGCGCGTTCGTGGCGGTCGGCGGTTCGCCAGCGCGACGATCCGCATCGCGCGCAAGTCGGTCATCAAGGCTCAGTTGAAGAAGGGCACGCGCGTCGTCGGCACCACGCGCGTCGAGCACAAGGCCGGGACGTACGTCGTCGAGGTCGCGCTGCGCAAGAAGTGGCGCCGCAGGTACCAGCACCAGGGGCTCAAGCGCGTGACCTTCACCCTGAGGATCGTCGTCGTCGGCAGCAACCGCGCGACGAACGTCTTCACCTCTGGCGTGATCGTTCGCCTGTAGCTGGAGTCCGGCTCGGAGCGCCGCGCCTCTCTGCTCAAGAAGCGCGTTCATGACCGCGCGCAGCTGGCCGCGGCGATCGAGGCGGTCGACGCCGCGGGCTCGATGCTGGACTCCAGGATCCTCGAGTCGCTCGTTGCCGCCGGCGAGCGCAACGCATTTGCACCGGCCGGAGTCGACGCGACCGCAGTCCATTGACCCTGCGGTCGGACGGGACAGGCCTCGACGGGAAACGACTGGTGCGTACCGACAGTGCCCGACAGCTAGCGCCTTGCACGGATCGGAGCAGCGACAGCCCCGGTGCTGGTTTCCACAGAGTCCGGCGGGCGCGGACCACCGTAATCGCTGGACGACGCGGGCGCGCTGTCGCCTGCGGCTCGTCCTCGTCCTGGTCGCCCGCAACGGGAGTGCTCGTCGGCGCCGTTCGTGCTGCCGAGGCGGGCGAGCGCACGCCGATTCGCTCGGGCTCCGTTAACGTCCCCGCGCGTGAGCGTCAGCTCCGCGGGGCGGGCTCGGCGTCGGGCGCCTTGCCGTCGGGCTCGCCGTTGTTCGACGGTGCGGGCCGGTGCGCGTCGATCGTGGCGCCGAGCTCGGCGCGCAGGCGGCCCAGCCCGTCGAGCACGCCGGCGCGGTGGGTCTCGAGCTCGTTGATCTGGTCGTCGATCTGGCCGCGGCGACGCAGGCCGTCCTCGATCGTCTCGGTGGCCTCGGCCGCCGCCTCCTCGCGCGCGCGGCGAGCGTCGTCGTCGGCCTGCGCGCGGACCTGCTTGGCGTAGGCGTCGGCGGCGTCGCGGACCTTCTGCGCGTCCGTCTCGGCCTTGGCGCGCAGCTGGGCGCAGTCCTCCTCGGTCTGGCGCTTGAGCTCCTGGGCCTCCTGCTCGGTGGTCAGCAGGATGTGCGCGGTCGACTTGCCGACGAGCTCGAGCTTGCGCGTGACCGCGACCTGACCGATGTCCTCCGCCGCGTCGGTCTCGAGCCAGTCGACGAGCTGCTCGAGGAACTTGTCGACCTCGTGCTTGTCGTAGCCGCGGCGGGCCTCCGTGAAGCCCGGCGACCGCAGCCGTGCCATGTCTCGCCAATCCACGGTCCATGGAGCCTAACCAGCCCGCGGACCTGCGCCACGTCGATCGTTCGGATTGGGTGCCCTTCTCGCCGTTTGTGAGCAGGCGCGAGGTGCGCCGCGACGACGGCCGGCCGCGCAGTAATCGGCGTACCAAACGGCGAGTCGCGCGAGCGCCCTCGCCGAAGGCTTCCTGTCTTCGTCACGACCATGGCAGGCGCCCCCTGGTTGGACACGAGGAGCGGGAGGACACCGCCCGCGAGACCCGTTGCCCCTGACCTTCGCCGCCGCGAAGCGTTGCAGAGGCGTCAGGGGCAGCGCGGGCGCGGCCCCACCCGTCAGGTGCCGGGCGGCCCGGGGGCTCCCTACGTTCCTTCCCTTGGGCCAATCCCGAAGCCGGCCTCTAACGTCATGGCCGCGCCCGCGCGCTAGGCCTGGGTTGCCCACGCGGACCGCCGACCGTGAGCCGCAGCCGACGGAGTCACCCAGGGCTACCGGCCGATGCCATAAGCGGAGACCGGGCAGTCGCCGAACTCGTTGCCCGTGCTCCACTCCGACGGCAGCGAGTCGAGGCTCATCGACGACGGCGTCGTCTCGCTGCGGCACCCGCCCCCTGGGTCGTCGCGGAACGCGATCCGCCCACTCCCCGTTCCGAGCAACGCAATCCAATAGTGATCTCCTGCTGTCACCGTGGGGGCGGGAAGCGAGATCGCGTTCCACGCGCCGGCCTTGGCGGTGGCGTTTCCATACGCGAGCAGCGAGCCCGGATGACCGTCGTGGTCGGCGTACAGGCCGGCGGTGAGCGTTTCGCCCGTCGACGACGCGTCGAGGTAGATCCGGATCGAGGTGACCGTGCCGGTGGCGGGCGCGACGCTCTCGAACGCCTCCGCGATGCCGGGTGGGTTGGTGTCGAGCTGCGGCGCAATGCGCTCGTCCCCGAGCAGGACCGTGGGGACGCCTGGGTCGGACGCCGGACCGCCGGGGTCGGGCGTGGCGCCACCCCCGTCTCCACCCGAGCCGCCTGAGTCGCCCATGCCCGGCGCGGGCGGGCACCCCCCAGGAGGCTCGGGCAGCGTCACGGCGGCGTAGTACAGGTCCGGCAGGCCAATCCGCCCGGGCTGCCTGGAGTACTCGGAGAAGAAGGCGACGTCGACCATGCGGCAATCCGGATCGAAGAGCGGGTCGAAGCGCGGCGACGCCCCTCCGTCGTAGGCATAGCGGTCGCCCTCGTCGGCAGGCGGGGCGAACACGCCGACGCTCGACCAGTCGGCGCTGTCTGCGTCGTAGGACAGGTAGGCGGGGTGGGTGTCCCTGTCGTGTCCCAGGAACACGAGCCGGTCGTCGCCACGGAGGTAGAGACCCGGCGAATGCGCGAACGTCGCCGGCGGATCGTCCCGCGTCCACACGCCATCGCCGTCGCCGACCGCGACACGGACATCGTCGCTGCGGCTGAGCCACAGCACCGTCGGTCGGGCGGCCGCGTCGAAGGCCAGGCTCGGGCTCTGGTCGATCGTGTCGTTGGGCAGCACGTCGTCGTCCGCTACGACCTCTGGCGCCGACCAGCTCCCATCCGGCGCACGCGCCGCATAGCGGATGCTCGGCGTGCCGATCGGCGACGACAACCAGGCCAGATGCGCCCGCCCGCCGGCGTCGAACGCCACCGATGGATGCAACGCGTCCTCGCCCGCCACGGCGCTGCGCGCCCACGCGCCGTCCGGCGCCGGGGACCACGCGCTGACACCGGCCGAGGACGCCGTGATGACCAGCGGCGAGCCCGACGGGTCGAGCGCCAGCGCCGAGACGATCTTGCCGCGCACGCCATCGCCGTCGAAGGCCAGCGTGGTCACGGTCCGGGCCGGACCCCACGCTTCGGTGCCCGTATCGAACGTCTGGTACTTCACGGTGAGCGAGCTGCCGCGGTACTCCCCCACGTCGTCGCCACCGAGGTTCGCGACGACGTACGTCACGTGGATCGTCCCGTCCGCATCGATCCGGGCATCTCCCCCGCTGAGATCCAGGGGGAGGGACACGTGCGGCTCGTGGGAGGCGTCCGCCACGTTGAACTCCGTCGGAAGGCCGGCGGTGGTCGCGCGATACATGTGCAGGTAGGCATCCGGGCCGCCGTCGTAGCCCTCGTCGTCCACGGCGGCGATGTGAACGAAGCCATCGCGCGTGCGCACGACCTGGCGCTGGGAGCTCTCGGTGACGCCGGGCCCGACGCGAACGAGCGTGCTCGGGGCGCCCAGCGGGGCCGCCGCGGCGGCGAGCGAGACCGGAATGCCGAGCAGAGCGACGAGCGCCGCGAGCACGCCGGGAAGGCTCATGCGGCCACCCGACACCACCCGCCTCTCGCCGGCGCCCCCCGAAGGTCCAGGTCGGGTCTACGGTGTCGGGAGGCTGACGGCGCTGGCGCTCGACCCGCCGCACTCAAGTTTCCTCAGCGGCCACCGATTTCTCGGCAACGAGGCGCTCCGCTCCACCCGCGGGGCGCCTCGCCTGCGATCGCCGCTCAGAACGTGCCGAACCGCTCGTAGGCCTCAAGCGGCAGGGTCCTACGCCGCACCGACTCGCAGATCTCGTTCTCCGTGGCGACCTTGCCCTCGGCCTCGCCGAGGACCTCGTCGATCCGCTCACGCGGCACGATCACGAGACCGTCCTGATCGCCGGCGATCCAGTCACCGAACGCCACGCGGACCCCGCCCACCACGATCGTGACATCGCCATGTGCGAGGACCTCCCAGCGGGGGACGCAGTCCTGTGGGGTCACGTGACGAGCGCCGCACTCCAGGGCATGGCGGGCCTCGGTCCCGACGAGCTCGCTGACCACGAACCGCCGCGCGGGCTTGAAACACGAGACCGTCACGGCACGCGGCGGATCGTGCTTGAGGTTGCGCGTGCCGGGCACCCGCAGGATCCGCGCGGCATCTGCCGACCGCGTGTCAGCGCCGAGCACCTCGGCCAGGCGGCGGGTGGCTGCCGTGGCTTCGCGGGCGGGACCGGACACGCCAACGGCTAGTAGGCGTGCACATTCGTCTCAGTGCCCGAACCGACAACCACCCCGGACGCCGGCGCGAAGCCCGCCAAGCGCGCCACCGGGGCGGCTCCGTCGCAGTCAAGTGGCCGGCTCACGGCCAACGCGGAACAACCTCCTGACCCAGCGCGCGTCGGCGCGTTGTCCAAGTGGCAAGCCACGACCCGCTCGTCAAGGAGAACGGATGCACAGGACGCTCGTCTGGATGACCCTCGCGGCCTGTGGGCTGGCCGTCCCGGCCTACGCGGGTGCCGACAAGCCGCCGGGGACCGGCGGTCAGTCCGGCAAGGAGCACGGCAAGTCGCAGGGGGCGCACGGCAAGTCGCACAAGTGCAAGGCCCGCTCCGTCGGCTACGTCGTCGGCGGGACGCTCGTCGCGGACGGCCTGACGCAGAGCGCCGGCCAGAACACGCCCAATGACGCCACCGACGACCGCTACAGCGGCACCGTCACGCTCACCGTGACCCACACCAACCACTGGGCCAGGGCCCTGTCCGGCCAGCAGACGCTGACGCTCACCAACGTGCGCGTGAGCCTTGGCGACGGCGTCACCCAGCCGCCGGCGCCCGCCAGCAAGGTGCAGGTGATCGGGAAGGTGACGGCGGTGGCCAAGAAGTGCGAGGACAAGAGCGCGGCAGGCGTGGTGACCTTCAGGAAGGTCGTCTTCGCGCCGCCCTCCAGCGACGAACGACACGAAACCAAGCAGGGCGACTGAGGAGGTCGTGCTTGCACGCGTGAGCGGGCGTCGGGAGGGCGCCCGCTCCGCGATGACGGTCCAGCGATCCTCGCGGCGCCGCCGCCTTCGCCGCTGCCGCCGCCGACCACGGTCCTCAAGGCGCGGCCTGGGCACGTCGTACGCGTGCACGCGCGCCCAGGCGGCAAGCTGCTCTCCCGCGTGCTCCCGCGGCACGAGCAGCTCGCCGATAGGCGGTGGCGAGCTGCTGGCGAGGGAGCTTGAGGTTCCCCGTCACGGCCGATGGGCGCGTCGCCCGCAAGGACGTCTCCTCGACCCGGGCACCCGCGTCCTCTGGCGCGGGGATCTCTCTTATGTAGTTACTGTCGTGCGGCGGGCGAGCGGCGATTAGAGGGTGGTGACGTTGACGGCCTTCGGGCCCTTGTCGCCGGCCTCGGCGTCGAAGGAGACCTTCGCGCCCTCGGCGAGCGTCTTGAAGCCGTCGGCCTTGATGCCGGTGTGGTGGACGAAGAGGTCCTTGCCTCCCTCGTCGGGCGTGATGAAGCCAAAGCCCTTGTCGTCGTTGAACCACTTCACCGTTCCGGTTGCCACGTCATTCCTCCACGGCGTCTGTGCACTGCGAACGCGGAACCGCTGCTCGTGGCAACGACTGCGGGCGCCGAACACGCTGTCATCGAGCGCGATGCGCTCGACCCGTACGTCGCTTGAGCGTACCGCTGCGCCACGAGCCGCTCGAGGCGGCGCGGTCTAGCGAAGGGCGCGTGTGGTCGAGGCGGTTCAGGAGGGCGATCGCGCGTTAGTAGACGCTGGCGCGCTGGCGTTCGTCGCCGCTCGCCTGCGCCCGGCATGGGCGCCGGTCAGTCGCGCGTGTGCGGCGCGCCCTCGTGCTGGGCCTGACGCAGGCGGGCCTCCGCGCGTCGGACGGCCCGCTCGAGTTCCCCGAGCCGAGCCAGCGTTGCGGGCCGCAGGTCGGACATCATCGCGCGGTACAGGTCATCGCGGTGGCGCTCGTGGCGAGCCTCGGCCAGGAGATCCTCGATGCACGGCGAATCGGCCATCACAGCCCGCGCCGTCGAGCGTCCCGGCTGAGCCCACGCGTCATGAGCTCGGGCTCTGTGCGCCCGCGCAGTGTGATCGGCGATAGGCGCTCCGCGAGGGCATTCGACCGTGCCGCCGAGCGCGTCGATCTGGACGGGAGGCGGTTGCGGGTCGCGCGGCTTGCCCGACTCCAGGGTCTTGACGACCTCAATGTCGAAGCCGACCCTCACCGCCGCCGCCGTGCTCGCCCGGTGACCATCCTTAGGGTCGAGCGTCGCTGGAGGCTACCGGCGTCGAGGCACTCCCTCTACCCTCGCGCCGTGAGCGCGGTCTCGGTCACACGCGAGGGAGAGGGCTCCGAGGTCCTGCTGGTACACGGAGGTGCAAGCCCGCACGCCACCTGGGGAGCACTCGCGCCGCTGGGTGCACGGTGGACGCTTGCTCAGTCCATCGTCGCGGCTACCCGCCAAGCCCTCGGATGGGGGCCAGGACTTCGCGGCCGACGCCGGCGACATCTTCGCGCTGCTCGGCTCGCGTCCTCACGTCGTCGCCCACTCCTATGGAGTTCTCGGAACCCTGATCGCGGCGGCCCGAAGGCCGGAGGACGTGCGCTCTCTGACCTTGATCGAGCCCCCGCTCTACCACTTGGTCCCAGGCGATCCGGAGGTTGAGCGCCTTGAGCGGATCGGGGACGCCGTGCTGAGGGAGGGTCTCGACGCCAATCCAGACGTGCTGCGGGCGTTTCTGCGCATGGCGGGTGCGCCGGGGGTCGATGACGGACCGCTCCCGGAAGCGGTGGCCAACGGCGTTCGTCGCGCGCACGGCGGTCGCGTGCCTGGCGAGGCCCGTCCGGCGCTCGAGCCAATTCGCAAAGCCGCAGTGCCGTCCCTGGTCGCCTCAGGCGATCACACGCCGGGGATCGAGCGCATCTGCGATGCACTGGCCGCCGCTCTCGACGCGCAGCGCCTGGTCGCACCCGGCGCAGGGCATTTCGTCGCCGCGGCGCCAGGGTTCGCCGAGCGGTTCGAGCGTTTCCTCCTCGCGAAGGGGGACCCCGTTTGAATCGACCTAGCGCTACGTCAACAGCCGCCCGGCACGCGCAATCGCGGCCACGTAACCCCGTCGGCACAGTGTTGCCTTGCGCCGAAAGCGGGCGTCTCGATCGGCGCTGGACAGACGCTCGCAGGGGACGATGCACGAGCGTCTGAGACGCGGACTGCAGCACGCCTGCTCACGATGGCGAAACGGAAGCGCGGCCTCGCGCGCGCGTGACTCTTGTGCTTCGTACGCGACGATCTGGGAGCTGAATGAGTGTTCCATGTCGAGAAGCGCTGACCGGCTCCGCTCATCAGGTGAAGGGCCGCGAGCGGCGCGGCCCACGACACCAGGAGACCACGATGCCGAAGTAGCTGCTGCTCAAGCGCCGTGCTGAGCGTCCTTCGCCCGGACAGCGGTACCCCAGGACCACCACCCGTAGCTCCACAGACTCCAAAGAGAGGAAGGTCATGGACCCGCAAGAGATCACCGAAGGGCCGCAGGATCGGACCGGCTCGTGGGTACGCAGGCACGACGCGTACACGCCGCAGGAGCTGGCCGGAGGCCGTTCATGACCGTCCAGCGCCTGGAGCACATCGGCATCGTCGTCGACGACCTCGCGGCGGCGACCGCGTTCTTCGCCGCACTCGGGCTCGAATTGGAGGGCGAGGCGTCCGTCGAGGGCGGCTCGGTGGACCGCATAAACGGGCTCGAGGGCGTGCGGGCGGATGTCGTGATGCTGCGGACCCCGGATGGCAACGGCAAGGTCGAGCTGGCCAAGTACCGCTCGCCCTCATACGCGGGCGACGACGGGCCGGCGCCGGCCAACGCTCCGGGCATCCGCCACATCCTCTTCGTCGTCGACGACATCGAGGCATCCCTCGCCGGCCTGCGAGCGCATGGCGGCGAGCTGGTCGGCGAGCTGGAGAACTACGAGAACAGCTACTGGCTGTGCTACGTGCGCGGCCCGGCGGGGATCATCGTCGAGCTGGCGGAGAAGATCGGCTGATGGGTGTCGCATTGTTCGGTCAGGAGCACGTCGACAGATACCGCGAAACCGACGGCGAGGAAGGCCACGACTGGCACGGCACCACGGTGTTGCTGCTCACCACCACCGGGCGCAACTCGGGTGCCAAGCGGACCACGCCGCTGATCTACCAACGGCACGGAGAGGACTACCTAGTGGTGGCCTCCAACGGCGGCGGCGATCCACCCGGCTGGTTCCCAACCTTCAGGACGATCCGATCGTGGCCGTGCAGGTCAAGGCCGACCACCACACCGCTCGGGCGCGGGTCGCCACGGCCGAGGAGAAGCCCGAGCCGTGGCGCATCATGACCGCGACTGGGGCGCCCTACGACGACTTCCAGGCCAAGGCCGACCGTGAGATCCCGGTGGTGGTCCTCGAGCCGGGCTCGGCCGAGCGGCCGTTCAACTCCCACCACGCCAAACGCGCTGGGCGCGGGACAAGCCGCACGGCTCGAGGGCCCCAGGACCATGCCGTAAGCGGATCCCCTAACGGGACGGCAGCCGCTTCCGTTCAGGTACACATGCGAGCGCCCGGTCGCCGCCGGTCGCCCGCCTGGTGGACGAGCAGCGGAAGCGCAGTCGGAGACCGCTGCTCATCCACGGCAGCCGCAGTCTCCTGCATCCGGCTCGACCCCAGCTCACCGCTCCGCCCGATCGACTCCAGGCCTCCGGCCGTTTCGGACGTGATCCGTCGTGTGCCGTCCCAAACAGCCGAGCGGTCACGAGCGCTGCTGCGCCCGCGGTCGACTTACACGGACTGGGCGACTGCTCCGCCGCTACCGCTTGGCGGCAGTGTCGCTCTAGTCGAGCACGAGGGTGAGGACAACGATAAGGGCGAAGACGCTCGCAGAGGAGTGGACGATGATCCCCATCCACGCGCTTTGGAACCGCCGCGAGGGATAGGCCTCAAGGAAGATTCCGTCGACGAAGGTGCCGGGAATGTCCCAGGGCTGATGCAGGTGGTAGAGCGCGAACAGCGCCCCGTTGGCTACCCAGTCGTACTTTCCAAAGACGCCCCGCATGCGCGGCAGCAGTAACCCCCGGAAGAGAAGCTCCTCGCCGAGCACGGTGTTGAAGACGACGAGCACGACGAGCACCGCGTACCAGCCCCACGCGCCGCGGAAGAAGTCCTTGCCGCGGTCGGTGCCAATGAAATCGGCGAAATCCCTCACCGAAGGACCTGGGATTGCAGGCACGAGCGTCCAAATGCCGAAGAGCACGACGAAGAGAAGCGCCCACCACCAGACCCTTCCGCCCACGCGTCCGGTCTTCGGGTCGCGAGGCGACCGCAGCCACAGGGCGTCGCGCACGCGCGGCCATTCGAGTCCCCCCAACTCCCACCTGACCAGGATCAGGATCAGCACGAACTGCCAGACGAGGCCCGCGGTGAGGCAGATCAGCAGGGCCTGAGCGAGCGGCTCGTCGCCCCCGAGTTGGTCTCTCAGCAAGGGGGCTACGACCCAGGCGAGGACGCCCATCGGGACGGCGGCCGCTGCCCACACCGCGAGGATCTGGGCGAGGGAGTACTGCCTTACGGCTTCATACCGGTCAGCTTCTTGGTCCGACGGCCGCCCAACCGCCATCGAGCGACCATAAGGCCTCTCCCCCCCGGCGTTCAAGGCCCTGTCGGCAAAGGTGGGGTGCCCTTCGCGTGAGGGCGACCATCTCGGAGGCCGCCCGGTGGACGCTTGCATCGGGCGAGCGATACCGGCCGCGCCGCCCGCACATGCGATCGCGTTCGGCGCAAAGCGATCACGCAGGGGTTGAGCCAGCACGCGACTGCTCTGGACGAGCAGCGGGAGCGACGGTGGAGACCGCTGCTCCTCCACGAAAGCGCCAGTCTCCGCTGGCCGGCTCGAACGCCGGCCGGTGGGCGCCAGTACCCGCCGATGTCGGGGACCAGGCGCGTCAGCCAGTCGTGGCTCGGCTCCCACGAAGCGCCGTCGTACGAGCGGCTGGCGCGGCTCGCGAGCAGGCCACGACAGCGCGCCGCAGCGCCGCGTCCTCGATGCCGAGCACGAAGCGCACCGGAGTGTCTCGCCGGACGGATGGGCGTGTCCACCGGCACCCGGCACGCCTCAAGGGGTGCGGTGAATCCGCACCCGCCGTGCGTGCCGGTCCCGATGCCGACCGGCGCTCTGGCGGCGAGTCTTCGAGACGCAAGTGCAGACAACACGCACGGCAGCGGTCGACTGTATTGGATCCCGCTGCCGCTGGCGCGGGGGGTCCATTCCCGATCTCGGCGAGGCGATTGGCGGGCCCCGCCGGCTCACCAGCGATGCTCAGGTCGCCCGCCGGCTGCTCCACCTCGTTGCGAACGTCCCCAGGCCCGTGTGGGGACGCGACGAGCTGAACGCCGGCGAGATGTGGAACTCGAGCTCCATGATCGCGTGGCTGGTCGCCTCCGCGGGCCTATCGACAGGCCCCCTTCGGCCGCCGACGCACGGTCGCGCTCCCGGTTGGCACGCAGGTCTCGAAGTGGCTCGGCGCAGCGTGCGCACGAGCGCGGACAGGTCGAGCCGAGGCCAGCCACCATTGGCCGCGTCGGTTGCAACTAGCGGTCGATGACGACCTTCAGCGCCCTCGTCTCCGCGGCTCGGCCGAACGTGTCGTAGGCGTCGATCATCTCGTCCAGCTTGAAGTGGTGTGTGGCGAAGTTGTCGACGTTCAGCTTGCCGCTGGCGACCAGCTTGAGCAGCATCGGCGTCGTGTTGGCGTTGACCAGCCCCATGGATATCGAGATGTTGTGGATCCAGAGGTTCTGCAGTTGCAGGTCCACCGGCTTTCCGTGCACGCCGATGTTGGCCACGCGCCCGCCCGGTCGCACGATCTCGGTGCACATCTCGAAGGTCTGTGGAACCCCGACCGCCTCGACCGCTACATCCACGCCCCACCCGTCGGTCAACGCCATGACCTGCTCCTTCCACTCCGGGGAGGCCGGGTTGACGCCGTCCGTCGCTCCGAACTTCTTGGCCTGCTCGACGCGGTTGGCGTCCAGATCGACCGCGATGATCCGCGACGCTCCGTACAGACCCGCCGTCGCCACCACCGCGAGCCCCACCGGACCGGCGCCAACCACGGCGACCACGTCGCCGGGCTTGACCTGCCCGTACTGGACCCCGATCTCGAATCCGGTCGGCAGGATGTCCGAGAGCATCACCCCCTGCTGGTTGGTGACGGTCTCGGGCACCTTGTACACGGATGTCTCGGCGTACGGCACCCGCACGTACTCGGCCTGAGTGCCGTCGATCAGATGGCCGAACACCCAGCCAATCCCCGACGCTCCCTCGTCACCGAGGCAGTGCGCGAAGTTGCCCTGCTGGCAGAAGCTGCAGCGACCACAGGACTTGATGCACGAGATGATCACGTTGTCCCCGACGGCGAGCTGGGCCACCGCGCTGCCGACCTCAGTGATCGTGCCGACACCCTCGTGACCGAGAACGCGGCCGGGCGTGACAGCCGGCACGTCCCCCTTCAGGATGTGCAGGTCGGTGCCGCAGATCGTGGTCGTGTCGATCCTGACGATGACGTCCGTCGGCTTCTGGATCTGCGGCTCGGGGACATCAGTCCACGACTTCTCGCCGGGGCCGTGATACACGAGCGCCTTCATGGCGTCCTCTCCTTCCGGATGCCGATTAGGTCGCGGTCAGGCGATGCGGATTCGAACCGACGCTGGCGGCGACCACCAACTCTACAAGGACCGGGCGGCGCGTCGGGTACCGGCGCCGCCGAGCGACGCGCTGACTCCGATCAGCGCAGCCATGGCGCGAAGATCGGACGCTCATGACCGAAGATCTGCTGCGCCAGCACCCAGTGGCGGCGGTCGCAAGCGCCGGCTGCGCGAGCCACCCGACGCTCGCCCGCAGACGCTTACGACTTCGATCTGGTCCTCGAACCCGAGCCGTGGAGTTGGTGGCGAGCAGTGTGTTCGAGCAGCTCGGAGGTGAGGGTTGGGCTGTAGGCCTCGTGGTGGGTGCGGCGGTTCGATGGGTCAAGGTCGTGCGCGAGGGCAGCCGCCGGCGATGACGACCTCGGCGTCCGGCAGCTCCAGAGCGATGTCGGCCACGACGGACGGCTGCACCGCCTGCCGGGGAATCCGAAGACCCACGCGTGTCGTTCGAGGGTGCCGCGGGCGCAGGGCGCGCGATCTGGCTTCACGCGGGATACGCTCCGGCGATGGTCCACCTGCGGATCGTCGCCCCCCCGGAGGTTTCTGAGCGGGCGCTTGAGATGCTGCGCGCGAGCGAGTCGGTCTGCAACGTGATCTGGCTCCCTGGCGCCGCGCAGGAGCCCGCCGGGGACGTGATCCTCGCGGACGTCGCGCGCGAGGACGCCAGCGTCACGCTGTCGGACCTCAAGGAGCTCGACATCCACAAGCTCGGCTCGATCGCGCTGGAGTCGGTCGAGACCCAGATCTCGCTGTTCGCCGAGCGCGCCGTCCAGCGGGCGCGCGGCGCGGAGGGGGACGCGGTCGTCTGGGAAGAGGTCGAGTCGCGCACGAGCGAGCAGGTGGAGCTCTCGGGCACCTACCTGCTGTTCATCGTGCTGGCCGGTCTGATCGCGGCGGTCGGGATCTTCCTCAACTCGCCGATCCTGATCGTGGGCGCGATGGTCGTCGGCCCCGAGTTCGGACCGATTGCGGGCTTCTGCGTGGCCTTCGTGCAGCGGCGGCGCCACCTGGCGGCGCGCTCGCTCGTCGCGCTCGCGACGGGCTTCGCGTTCGCGATCGCCGCGGTCTATCTCGCCACACACGCCTTCCGGCTCACCGGCCTGACCCCCAGTGAATTCACGGAGAGCAACCACAGCCTGTCGAACGTGATCTCAAGCCCCGACTTCTTCACGTTCTTCGTCGCGACCTGCGCGGGCGTGGCCGGGATGCTGTCGCTGACGACCGCAAAGTCAGGCGCGCTGATCGGGGTGCTGATCTCGGTCACGACAATCCCGGCGGCAGCCAACATCGGCGTCGCCGCGGCATACCAGGACTGGCACGCGTGGCGCGGCTCGATCGCGCAGCTCGCGATCAACCTCGCCTCGATCATCGCGGCCGGCGCGGCCACGCTCTACGTCCAGCGCCTGCTCTACCGGAGGCGGCGCGTACGCCACCTGCGGGACCCCAGCCGCGCGGCGGCGGGGCTGGAGATCGGGCGCTCGCGGCGGTCCAAGCGCGCGAGCGTGTGACCCGTTGGTCCGTGGACACCGCTGCCTCAAAGCGACAGCGCGGTGAGGGACCGGGAGCCTGCTCTCCGTGGTGCTTGGCGGGCGGTCGGGCGGCTCAGACTGAACGCGGCGAGTGAGCGCGGCAGAACTCGCGGACGGCGTCGTTAACGGCTCCGGCCGGTCGAGGTTGCTAGAAGGCCTTCGCCGCAGCGACGTCCGATGTGGCCAGGCCGACCCAGCAGAACGCGCCGGGGTCGTATCGCGTCCGCTCGCCTATGCCTCACCTCCGGGATCGACGCAAACCATCGTCTCACGGCGTCCGTCTCCTTAGTAGGCGGGCCGGGCATCCCCCTGCGGGCGGACTTGGCGAGTCCGTCCGGCGGTGGATGTCGGGCGGCACCCGGCGCAGTACCGTCGCTCGTGTGATCGGTGAGGCGGGTCACGCGTGGTCCCGCGCCGATGAAGTGCGCCGCCTGGTCGCAATCGGCGCGCTCGCGGTCGCGATCGTGGCTGCGGTCGGTGACCAAGGCTCGACGGGCGAGACGGTCCTGGCGACGATCCCGGTGGCGGCATTGAGCCTCTGGGCCGCGCGGCCCAGCGTGCCGCTGGCGGCGGTGTCGCTCGCGGTGGTCGTCCCGGTGGTCGTCGCGCAGCGCTCTGGAGGGCTGGAGCCGCTCATGTTCGAGGCCTCGCTGCTGGCCTTCGTCGTCGGGCGCTGGTCGCCGTCGCCCCCGAGCGCGGCGGCGCTCGGCCTGGTCGCGGTGGCGTGTCCCGTCGCCGTGAGCGTGATCCAGGATCCCTCTGAGATCTCCGTCGGCATCTGGGTCCTGGGCATCGCCTTCCCGTGGGTGCTCGGCCGTGCGGCAGCGCGCCAGGCTCAGTTGGCTGCGCAGCTGGAGGCGACGCGCCGCGAGCTCGCCGAGCAGGCGCTGTTCGAGGAGCGTCGGCGGATCGCGCGCGACGTGCACGACTTCGTGGGACACGGGCTGGCGGCCGTCATGCTCCAGGTCACGAGCGCGCGGCACGTGCTGCGCCGCGACCCGGCCGCGGCAGAGGAGGCGCTGCGATCTGCCGAAGAGGTGGGGCGTCGCAGCATGGGCGAGCTGCGGCGAACGGTCGGGTTGCTGCGCAGCGACGACGAGGCCGACGTGCCGGCGCCGGTCCCTTCAGCAAGGGAGATCCCCGCGCTCATAGACCACGCCCGGGCGGGTGGTCTCGCGGTCGAGCTGCGGATGCGCGGGGACCTCGCGCAGGTCTCTCCGAGCGTCGGCGTCGCGCTCTACCGGATCGCGCAGGAGGCCCTTGCGAACGCGGCTCGACACGCCCCGCACGCGCGGACGGTGCTCGCGCTCGGGCTCGTGGACGGGCACGTGGAGCTTGTGGCAGAGACGACCGGGTCGACGGCGTCCGCTCGCGCGGACGAGCCGCGACGGGCGCGGTACGGCTTGATCGGAATGCGCGAGCGCGCGACGGCGCTGGGTGGCGAGTTCTCCGCCGGGCCGACTCGTGGGGGGTGGCGGGTGACCTGTCGCCTCCCGCTGGAGGCGATGGAGCAATGATCCGCGTCGCGCTCGTCGACGACCAGGACATCGTCCGCGCCGGGCTGGCGCGAATACTCGCGCCCGCGGACGGGTTCGAGGTCATCGCCGAGTTCGCCGACGGCCGCCAGGCGGTGGACGAGCTCCCGGCGCTGCGCCCGGACGTGGTCCTGATGGACATTCGCATGCCGGTGCTCGACGGCATCGCCGCGACGGCGCAGCTGCGCGCCGAGTCGGATCCCCTCACCGTGCTCGTGCTCACGACGTTCGGCGAGGACGAGGTGCTGTGGGGGGCGATGGAGGCCGGCGCGGCCGGCTTCGTGCTCAAGGACGCCTCGGCGGAGGACCTGATCGCGGCGGTGCGGGCGGTCGCCGGCGGCGGGGCCTGGTTCGATCCGGCGGTCGCGCCGCGGATCCTCGAGCACTACCGCCGACGCGTCGCGCCGGCGGCCCGGGAGGCGGCGCGGCTGGAGCTGCTCACCGAGCGCGAGCTCGACGTGCTGCGGCTGATGGCGCGTGGCGCCACCAACGGCGAGATCGCCGCGTCGCTGTACGTGGCCGAGGCGACCGTGAAGACCCACGTCGGCAGCATCTTCGGCAAGCTCGGCGTGCGCGATCGCGCCGCCGCGATCGTCTTCGCCTACGACCACGGCGTCGTCACGCCGGGCCCGTAGCGACGGCTCTCCCCCCTCGGGTGGAGGGGCAACTCGGGTCCGCGGGCCGATGTGCGATCGCCGGCCCGCGCGTAGCTTCGGCGGCATGGATGACACGGCGATCGAGGTCCACGACCTCCACAAGTCCTACGACGGCCAGCCGGTGCTGCGCGGGCTGTCCTTCGCGGTCGGCGCCGGCGAGATCTTCGGGATCGCGGGGCGCAACGGCGCCGGAAAGACGACGACGGTCGAGATCCTTCAGGGACTCCGCCGTCGCGACGCGGGCCGCGTCGTGGTGCTCGGGCTCGACCCGGAGCGCGAGCGCACGCGCCTGCGCGGGCTCGTCGGCGCCCAGCTGCAGACCGCGGCGCTGCCGGATCGGCTGCGTGTCGGCGAGGCGTTGCGGCTGTTCGCGCGACTGGCTGGCGATCGCGTCGACTGGCGGGCGCTCGCGCGGGTGTGGCGGCTGGAGCCGCTCCTGCGCAAGCCCTACGGCACGCTGTCCGGCGGCCAACGCCAGCGACTGTTCCTGGCCCTCGCGCTCGTCAACCGCCCGCGGCTGGTGTTCCTCGACGAGCTCACCCAGGGGCTCGATCCGATCGCCCGACGCGAGACCTGGCGGCTCATCGAGCAGGCACGCGATCAAGGCACAACGATCGTCCTCGTCACGCACGACATGGAGGAGGCCGAGCGGCTCTGCGACCGCGTTGCCGTCATCCACGACGGCCGGCTGCTCACCGTCGGGCGGCCGGTCGAGCTCGTCACGGCCACCGGGACGGTGTGCGTGCGCTTCTCGCCGCCGAGCGCGGCGTGGCTGGAGGGGCTCGCGCGGGTGCCCGGCGTGGTCGAGGTCGGCTACGACGGCGCCGTCGCCGACGTCACCGCCGACCCGCGCGCCGTGGTGCACCTGGCCGCAGAGCTCGCGCGCCGCGACCTCGACGCCGACGACTTCACCGTGATCCGGCCCTCGCTGGAGGACGCCGTCGTCTCACTACTGAACGGAGACCACCGATGACCCGTCTTGCCGCACTCGTCGCAACCGAAGCGCGCCTGCTCGTGCGCGACTGGACCGTGCTCGTGTTCGCGTTCGCGTTCCCGGCGCTCTGCATGCTCATCCTCGCCGGCGTGTTCGGCGACCAGCCCGACGACGGCTTCGCAATGCGGCGGCCGGACGACTACTACGTCGCCGCCTCGATCGGCGTGCCGGTGATCGCCCTGGCCATCGTCGGCCTGCCGGTCGCTCTCGCCTCGTACCGCGAACGCGGCGTGCTGCGCAGGCTGGAGGCATTCGGGATCTCGACGGCCAAGGTCGTCGCGGCCCAGGCCGCCGTTACCTGCGGCCTGATCGTCATCGCCGCGGTCGTCGTGCTGCTGCTCGCCGCGCCCACCTACGGCATCCCGCGCGTCGAGAACTTGGGACAGACCCTGCTCGGGTTCACCGCCGGCACGCTCACGCTCGTCCTGCTCGGGATCGCGGTCGGCCTCGCCGCTCCGACTGCCCGCGCGGCGCAGGCAATCGGGCTGCTGGCCTTCTTCCCGCTGTACCTGCTCGGCGGCGGCGGACCGCCGAAGGGCGCCATGACCGGCGCGATGCAGACGATCTCCGACGCCCTGCCGTCCGGGATCACCGCGATCAGCGACCCGTGGCTCGGCGTCCCGGGCCTCGGCTCGCGGCTCGCCGTGCTCGCCGCCTGGGCCGCGGCTGCGCTGGTCGCGACCGGCTGGCTCGTGCGCCGCACGGGCGCGTGAAGGTCTTCGGGAGCGGATGGTCGGTCACTCGATGACGGTCCTGGCGATCGCAGGGGGCTCGCGGCCGGCGAGGAGCCAGCCGGCCGCGGTGGCGGCCAGCGGCACGCCGATCACTGCGAGGGCGAGGTAGGGGATCGGCACGTCACGCAAATAGCCGAGGTCGTCGGAATACAGCGCCAACAGGAGGATGTAGGCGCCGCCGACGCCGAGCAGCGCGCCGAGTACCATCGCCGCGGGCGCGCTGCTGTCGCGTTGGCCGGGATCGCCGGCCGCTCGGGTGCCGGCGCCAGAACCGCAGGCGCGTCGTCAGCCGGCGCTTGCCGCGAACACGCGCGCGACGATCGGCAGCGCGAAGTCGTCGCCGTCGGCGTAGCCGCGCACGCCGGCGGCCATCGCTGCCTGGATCGCTTCCAGCCGATCAGGCGGCTGCGCTCGCAGGACCGCCGCGGTGCGTACGCCCGCGTGCAGCTGGGCCTCGAAGAGCCGGTCTGCGCTCGGGATGCGCCACTGCACGGTCGTGGTTTCCACGCGGACGGAGTCCCGATCGAACCGCGCGGTCGCGAGCGCGTCGCGGCACTCGTCGAGCTCGGAGAACACGTAGTAGCTTGGGCCCTCTGGGACCTCGACCGCGACCCCGTGCTCGCCGAGAACGGCAGCGGTGATCTCGTCCTGGGCGTTGCCCTCCGCCACCCACGTCGTGAATGCGAATCGTCCGCGCGGCACCAGGACCCGGCGGGCCTCGCCGAGCGCCAGCTGCGGCTGTGACACGTGCAGGATCCCGAAGTTCATCGTGACCGCATCGAAGGAAGCGTCTGGGAACGGCAGCTGGAGGGCATCGCCGACGACGAAGCTCAGGTTCGGACAGCGGCGGCGTGCCCGTTCCATCATCCCCTCGGCAACGTCGAGTCCGACCGGGCGCGCCCCCCTTGCCGCCGCCGCCTCCGACACGTAACCGGGACCGCATGCGATGAGCGCCGCTCAGGTGGCGGGTGCCGTGAGGCCGAGCTGCGCGGCGACCGGCTCGATGCTGAGCTCCATGAGGAACTGCAGCTCATCGGTAGGCAGGAAGCGCTTCATCTCGGCGACGACCGCCGCGTGACCGAGCTCCGGGTTCGCCCAGTCGGCGCCCGCGACGGCGCCAAGGAACGCCTCGATGTAGTCGCGCTGCCAGTCCCACGCGGACGGGCCGACCGGTCCCCCGTGTCCGATATGGAAGACGGCGTCGCGCGGGAAGCGGGCGCGGAGCGTCTCGATGTTCGCAAGCCAGCGCTCGTGGAAGCCATCGGCGAGAAAGCAGTGCTTGTGGTCGTAGATCTGATCGCCGAGGAAGACGACGCGTTCGTCGCTGCCGAGCACCCACGGGCTGTCGTGCGGTGACTCGCTCGGCCCGAGATCGATCACCGTGAACCCAGCACCGTCGACGGTGACCGTCTCGCCGTCGCGGACCGGCGTGTTCGGGAACGTTCGTTTGGTCGCCCATTCGTCGCCGAACATCGGGCGCAGGATCTGCTCCTTGGCATCGTCGTCGCGCGCGATCGCATCGATGACGCCCTGTGGCGCGATGATCGGCACGTCGTCGCCCGCGACGAGCTCGGTCAACCCGCCGTAGTGGTCGGGGTGCGACTGCGTCAGCAGGACGGCGCGCAGCGGCTTGCCGAGCCGCTGCACCGCCGCGCGCAGCGCACGGCTCTCGCTCACGGTCAGCAGGCTGTCGATCGCGACGACGCCCGCAGCGGTCTCGACCAGGTAGGCGTTGACGAACGCGCCCTCGCGCTGCTCCGGGTAGCGATGGATGGTCGGGGCGCTCGGCATGCGTCTTCGAGTCTCGGCTCACGCGGGAGGGCGGACAACACCGATCACGTCTGGTCCGACACGAGATCGGTATGGCCAACACCAGGCGCGAAGACGGTGGCAGCGACCTCAACGAACGCACCCACGGTTGCCGACGCATCGCCGCTGCGCCAGACGACCTGTGTCTCGAGCAGCGCAGGTGGTGTGATCGCGAGCGCGACCAGGCCGTCCGGCAGCTCGCGCGAAACCGACTGCGGCACGAGCCCGACGGTGTGTGGCTCCCAGGCTCCGATCGTCCAGCGGGTGTGGAACGACTCGTTGCGCTGGGCGGGTTCGAAGCCCGAGGTACGGCAGAGCCCGACCATGACGTCGTGGAGCCGCGGGGCGAGATCGCGCGGGAACAGGAGGAACTCGTCGTCGGCGAACGCATCGAGGCCGACCGCCTCCTCGGAGGCGAGGCGATGGCTCGACGACAGCAGCGCGACGACGGGCTCGCTACGGACGGTCGCGTAGGCCAGGTCGCCGACGACGTCTGGGCAGAGGGCAAGCGCGACATCGATCGTGCGCGTTCGTAGGGCCACGGGCATCCGGCCGTTCCACATTTCTTCGGCCAGCAGCTCGACGTCCGGGTAGCGATCCCTGAACGCCTGACCGAGCGCCGGCAGGGTCTCGAAGCGCGCGCTCCAGCTGTAGCCGATGTGCAGGCTCCCGACGGCCCCGGCCGCCGCACGCTGCGTGGCCACGACCGCGGCATCAGCCTCCGCCAGCGTGCGACGCGCGCCGTCGAGCAGCGCCATGCCGGCTTCGGTCAGCCTGACCTCGCGGCTGGTCCGCACGAACAGATTCGTCCCGAGCTCCTGCTCCAGCTGACGGATCGCCACGCTCAGCGGCGGCTGGGCCATGTGCAGACGCTCGGCCGCCCGGCTGAAGTTCAGCTCCTCGGCCACGGCGATGAAGTACCGCAGGTGGCGAAGCTCGGGCATTTTGGCCCACACTACTCCGCCCCGATATGCAATCGGTACCGCGCTAGACCCGATCGGTGTTTGCGCCCGGTGTCACGGACCCTAGCCTCGGCGGCCATGCGGATCGCGATCATCGGCGCTGGCGCGCTCGGCACGGCGGTCGCCCGCCGCCTGCTCGGGTCCGGCCATGAGGTCGTGTTCGGCGGCGGTGCGTCGGCGCACGAAGCGGCCGCGCGTCTCGGCGCCGCCGCGTCCTCCAACGCGGAAGCCGCCGCGCACGCCGACGTCGTCGCGCTCGCTGTCCCGTTCTCTGCGATCGACGCCGCACTGACCCAGACGGGGTCGCTCGACGGCGCGGTGCTGTGGTCGTGCGTCAACGCGCTCAAGCCCGATCTCTCGGGGCTGGCCGTCGGGTTCGATACCTCTGCCGCCGAGGAGGTGGCACGCCGCGCGCCCGGCGCGCGCGTCGTCTCGGCGATCCCACCGTTCGCCGAGGCGCTTGCCAACGGCGATCTGGCCTATGACGGCGGCCTCGCGCCCAGCGTCTTCGTGTGTGGCGACGACGACCAGGCCAAGGCGGCGGTCGAGCGCCTTGTCCTTGACCTTGGCGCCCACCCAGTGGACGCCGGTGCGCTCGCAGTGGCGCGGCTCGTCGAGCCGGCGATGATGCTCCTCGTCCGCATCGCCTATGCCGGCGTGCCCCGAGACGTCGGCCTGCGCCTGCTGGAGCGAAAGCGGTAACGGTGGCTGCGGATCTGCACGCGCTGCGCACGGCGGTGGCCTCGGCCCGCGAAGGGCTTCTTGGTGCGGCGACGAGCAGCGCCGATGACGCGCAGCGCGAGCGCCTCGCGGCAGCCGCCGGTCGGCTCGCCGACTCGGTGCTGCGGCCGCTCGCGGCCGCCCTCGGATCGCCGGCGCGAGACGCTGCCGTCGCGGAGGCGCCGACGCTCTGGCATCTGGCCCGCCGCGCGACCGAGCTTCGATCGCGCCCGGGCGCCCCGCCCGAGCTGTTGGAGGCGACCGCTGCGCTCCAAGAGCTCGCCTGCGCCTTCGCTGGAACGGACGGCCTGCCGGCGGTCGACGAGATGCTCGCCCAGCTGCGCGAGCTGCAAGCCCCGCTCGCCAGCGACATCCGCACGGCCGCCAACGGCCCATACCTTGTGACCAACGCCGAGCGCCTGCGCGACTGGCTCGGGCGAGAGCTGCCCGTCCGCCCGCAAACGGCGTTGTGTCGATGCGGTGCCTCCGCGATCAAGCCGTACTGCGACGGCAGCCACGCGCGCGTCGGCTTCTCCGACGCGAAGAGCCCCGACCGCGTGCCCGACCGGCGTGACACCCACGTCGGGGTGCAAGTGACCATCTACGACAACCGAGGCATCTGCCAGCACTCGGGCTTGTGCAGCGACCGGTTGGCGACCGCCTTTCGCACCGATCAGGAGCCGTTCGTCGCGCCGAGCGCCGGCCGGATGGACGAGATCATCCGCGCGGTCCGCGATTGCCCATCGGGCGCGCTCAGCTACGCGATCGACGGCGTCGAGGCGCGCGAGCAGGTCGACTGGCGCGGCCACCGCGACCCGACCATCGAGGTGACCAGGGACGGCCCCTACCGGATCACGGGCGGCCTGCCATTGCACGACCACCGCGGCGATGACGTCGCGCGCGCGGACGGCTCGTCGCGCGAGCACTACGCGCTGTGCCGGTGCGGGCAGTCGCAGAACAAGCCGTTCTGCAGCGGCATGCATTGGTACGTCGACTTTCACGACCCGCTCCCGGATCCCGACGCCACCCCGACGGTCTTCGAGTGGATGGGCGGCTTTCCCGCGCTGACTCGGCTCACGCGGCTGTTCTACGAGAAGCACATTCCCCAGGACCCGCTCCTGGCGCAGTTGTTCGGGAGCATGTCCGCGGACCATCCGCAGAAGGTGGCCGCGTGGCTCGCGGAGGTGTTCGGCGGTCCGAAGACCTACAGCGAACAGTACGGCGGCTACGAGCGGATGCTCTCCCAGCACATCGGCAAGCAGATCAGCGAGGAGCACCGCACCCGGTGGGTCGCGGCCCTGCTGCGAGCCGCCGACGACGCCGGCGTGCCCAACGACGCCGAGTTCCGCTCGGTGTTCCAGTCGTACATCGAATGGGGCTCGCGCCTGGCCGTCGAGAACTCGCAGACCGAGTCGCGCCCGCCGGCGCACATGCCGATGCCCCACTGGGACTGGAACACGGCCGCCGGACCGCCCGGCAGCCGGATCTCGGCCCTGGCGCCACCGGCCGAGGAGCGCGAGCAGCACGTGACGCTGCCGCGACCTGACGAGCCGGTGTCCTTCGCGGCGCACGTCAAGCCCATGTTCCGCGGCCGTGACCGTCGGTCCATGCGGTTCGCGTTCGACCTGTGGTCCTACGACGACGTCCGCGCCAACGCCACGGCGATCCTCGAGCGCGTCAAGGCGGGAACGATGCCCTGCGACGGCGCCTGGCCGACGGAGTGGGTCGACGTGCTCGAGCGCTGGACGCAGAGCGGGATGAGCGCCTGACACTCCGACCATCATCGGGAGCAGCACGAATGACTACCGCATCACCCCGCGACCCAAGTCACGCGACCGGGACCATCACCGTTCGGAAATACGAGCCCAGCCCATACGACCAACCAGCCGAGGGCCCCGCGCTGGTGCGGATCCACGTCGAGGAGGACTTCTCCGGCGACGTCGAGGGCACCGGGGTCGCGGAGTTCCTCCAGGCACAGGTGTCCGAGGACGCCGCGAGCTTCGTCGGCATAGAACGCGTCAGCGGCAGCATCGCGGGCCGCACCGGCACCTTCGTGCTGCAGGATCAGGGAACGCTGACGGGGACCCGCGTCACCGGCCGGTGGTCCGTCGTGCCCGGTTCAGGGACTGGCGAGCTCGCTGGACTGCGTGGTGACGGAGGCTTCACCGCGGAGCTCGGCCAGGGCGCCGACATCACCCTTGACTACTGGTTTGAGTAGCGCAGGTACGGCTAGCCGCCCTTGACAGTTGTTTAGTGGGTACTAACTTGTACATAGTTAGCAGTCACTAGCACCCTTCCCCCGCACCAAGAGCCGCTCCCATGTCGCCGCCAGCAGTCAGCAGTTGTACCGCCGACGTCCGCCTTGCCGACCGGCAAGGCGAGGCATCGCGACGGGCCGATGACTGAGGCTCTCGGTCGAAGTCTCTATAGACCCGTGGTCACGCTCGAGCTCTCAGTTGCCGACCTGCTCGGTTGCCGGTTTGCGATCTCCCCCGTCAGCGAAGTCATCGAGGTCGCGCACGCGATCGCCAGCCCAGCCGCACGAGCAGCTCACAGCGCCTGGCTGCGCCAGCATCGAGCGGCGCTGCAGCGGATCGCCGACGCGCATGACCTACGGCCACTGTTCGCACTGACGCGGGCAGATGGCTCGACGCCCGACTTCCTGCGCCCGACGCCCAGCGGCCCAGTGGGCGAGATCGGCGCCGAGCTCGAGCGGATTCGTGTGACCCCGGTGGAGCACGTCCGCGCCGAGATCGAGCGTCGTCTGCAGGAGACCGGCCCGATCGGAGGCGACGTGGAGCGCGTGCTTCGCTCGGATGTCGCGGCCGAGCGCCTCGCTGAATTGCTCGGCGCGATCTGGACCGGGTTGGTCCTGCCATCGTGGTCTCGGATTGAAGCCTGCCTCGAGCGGGACATCCTGTACCAGTCGCGGGCGCTGGCCCGTCGCGGTCTCGCGGCCGTTCTGAAGGACGTCGCACCATCGCTTGCCCTCGAAGGGCGTCAGTTGCTCGTGCGCCAGAACGGGAGCGAGCTTCGTGCGCTCGACGACACGGGCATTCTGCTCGTTCCGTCCGCCTTCATGTGGCCGCGCATCGCAACGGTGCACGCTCCGCCAGCGCCACGGCTCACCATCCGCTACCCGGCGCGCGGCGTAGAGGCGCTGTGGTCGCCAGCGTCCCCCGATCGGCATGGCGGGCTGAGACGGCTCATCGGCAAGACCCGCGCCCAGATCCTCGACGCGTTGGACCAGCCGACGCACACGACCGCGCTGGCCCTTCAGCTCGGCCGCTCGCCAGGCAACATCGCCGACCACCTCGCCGTGCTCAAGAGCAGCGGCCTCGTCGGCAAGGCGCGCGTCGGTCTGCACGTGATCTACTCGCGAACATCGCTCGGCGATGCGATGCTGCGCGGCGGCTGCCCGCCGGCTTCCGTCGCGTAGGTGTCACGGAGCGCGCGCCCCCGCGAGGGCGACTTTCGTCAACACGCGAATGTGTTGGCGCTTGTGGGCCCGCCCGGCACCCTGGGTCCTGTCCTGACACGGTGTCGCTGTCGGGGATCTCATGTTCTCCGCACTCGCGAAGCTGATCGACCGCCGCCCTTGGTGGGTCCTGGCGATCGCGCTGGCCATAACCGCAGTCGCCGCACCGATCGGGATACATGTCCGCGATGACCTCAAGCCGCGCGGGTTCGACGTCGCAGGCTCGGGGAGCGCCGAGGCGCGCAAACTCGTTGCCGAGGCGACCAACACCGATCCGGCAAACAGCGTGTTGGCGCTCGTTCGACTCCGCGCGCCGTACGGCGCTCCCAGCGCGCAAAGTTCGATCGGGGCGGTCGAGGCAAAGCTGCGCCGCGACCCGGCTGTTGCGGCCGTTCTCGATGCCACGAGCGCGCACAACCCGGCCATGATCAGCCGTGATCGCCGCTCGACGTATGTGATTGCCGCACTGCGGCCAGTTGACGACAAGGCGCAAGAGGAGGCCGGGAGTCGCCTGCTGACTGCCTTCGCCGGCGAGCCGCGCGTGACGCTCGGCGGCAGCCCCATCGCCAACGACGAGATCTCCCATGCGATCGAAGACGACCTGCGACGCGCCGAGCTGCTGGCTGTGCCGCTGATCGTGCTGCTCTCGTTCTTCATCTTCCGTGGCTTCGTCGCAAGCCTGCTCGCGCCGTTGGCCGGCGCGATGACCGTCCTCGTCAGCTTCTTCCTCCTGCGCGAGCTGGCGGCCGTGACGTCGCTCTCGATCTACGCGCTGAACCTCGTCACCGGTCTGTCGATCGGCCTCTCGATCGACTGGAGCTTGCTTCTCCTCTCGCGCTATCGCGAGGAACGAGCGCGAGCCGGGGATCTGCGGCTCGCCCTTCGGCGCGCCCACGTGCGCGCAGGTCACACCATCCTGTTCAGCGCGCTTACGGTGGCCGCCTCGATGGCGACGCTGCTCGTCTTCCCGCTGCGCTTTCTCCGATCGATGGGGTACGGCGGCATCGTCGCGTCGCTTGTCGCCATGCTCACCGCGCTGATCGTGCTGCCGACGGTGCTGCGCCTGCTCGGCCCGAGGATCGATGCGCTCACGCTGCCGCGCTGGCGCGACACGAGGCGCCTGGCCGAACCGCGAGGCCGCTGGCGCCGCCTGGGGCGCTTGGTCGCCGCGCGCCCGATCCCGGTCGCGACGGCGGTCATCATCCTCCTGGCCGTGGTGGCGACGCCGATCTCGCGGATCCGATGGACGACCGTCGACGCCAGCAGCTTGCCAGCGTCCGCGCAGGCGCACGCGGCCGACCGGACGATCAACCGCTCACACGAGTTCGTCGCGAACGGCGGCACTCCGTTCTATCTGGCGCTGCAGGCGCCGACGACCGGCTCGGGCCCGGCGGCCGCCGCTGCCCTCGCCGAGAAGGTGCGCCAGCTCCCTGGGGTCCGTGCCACCGCACCGCCGCGTGCGCTCGGTCACGGCGGGTGGCAGATCAACGTCATCTCGCGGGACACGCCGTTCAGCGACGCTACGCAGAGCCTCGTCCTTCGGCTGGCGACCATCAAGCTCGCCTATCCGTTCTTCATCGGCGGCGACGCCGCCGCATTCCGTGACGAGAGAGATGCGATCGGCTCGCACCTGCCGGTCGCGATCGCGCTGCTGGCGGCAGCGACCTTGGTCATCCTCTTCCTGCTCTGCGGCTCGCTGGTCGCGCCACTGCTCGTCCTCGTGATGAACGCGCTGACGCTTGGAGCAGCATTCGGATTGCTGATCCTGGTCTTCCAGGACGGGCGCTTGGAGTCGTTGCTCGGCTACAGCAGCCAGGCCGCACTCGACCTCACGATCCCGCTCGTCCTCGCCGCGCTCGTCTTCGCGATCTCGACCGACTACGGCGTGTTCCTGCTCAGTCGCGTGCGCGAGGCCCGACAGGGCGGTCGCGATGATCAAGCGATCAGCGGCAGCGTCGCGAAGGTGGCGCCGATCGTCACCTCGGCGGCGGTCCTCTTCGCGGTTTCCATCGGGGTGTTCGGCACCTCGCACATCGTCGTCCTCAAGATCCTCGGCGTCGGCACTGCGCTCGCAGTGCTCGCCAACTCGATTCTGGTGTCTTGCGTGTTGCTTCCCGCCGTCATGCAGCTGCTCGGCCGAAGCGCCTGGTGGCTACCGGCTGCGCTCGAGCGCCTCTATCGTCGGTTTGGCGTCGCTGAGGAGGACGACGCTACGCCGGCCATTCGTCTCGAGACGAAAGGCTCGGTTAGTGGCTGATGCACGCCGATAGTGAACCGCGACCAGGTGGGTTGATGCGAAAGCCCGTCATCGACATGACGGTGTCGCCGGTCGACATCTGGGGTGACGCGGCGGAGCATGATCGTCTGCGGGCTCAGCGAGTCGTCGTGTACATCCGCCATCGCTTTCCGGCTGTGCGCCACGACGACGCACCGGAGGATCTCGACGACATGGTCCGCGGCCGTGTGCTCCACGAAACGGGTAAGCGGAAGGTGAGCTGAAATGACCGACCCCATCGTGCCGAGCGGCATCGCCGGGCGGGGCCGCCTCGCTGAGGTGCTGGCTACGCGCGGCGGACAGGCGGAGCCCGAGGCGCCCTTCGTCATCGAGCATCGCGAGGCGCTCATCTACATGCTCTGCGAGGCTGCTGAGCTCGAGCACGGGATCATGTGCCAGTACCTGTTCGCGGCGTTCTCGCTCAAGCAGCGCGAGGACGGGGGGCTTACGCGGCAGGAGCTCGAAGCCGTCACCCGCTGGCGGCACGTGATCGCCCACGTTGCCACCGAGGAGATGCTGCACCTCGCGCTCGTGCAGAACGTGCTGTCGGCGATCGGCGCGGCGCCCCATCTCACTCGGCCAAACCTGCCGGCACCCGCACACCACTATCCGGCGGGAGTGAACCTGACACTCGTGCCCTTCGGTGAGCGCGCCTTGCAGCACTTCATGTTCCTCGAGCGCCCAGAGGGCATGGCGCTCGAAGGTGCGAAGGGCATCGATGCACCGGTGCACGAGGCCGTGCCCCTCATGGCCGAAGGCGACATCGTCCCAAGGCTGCAGGACTTCGCCACCGTCGGCCACCTGTATCGATCCATCGAGCAAGGTCTGGCGAAGCTCGCTGACAAGTTCGGCGAGCGCAACCTGTTCGTCGGCCCGCCACGCGCTCAGGCGACGAGCACCGACTTCCAATGGCCCGAGCTCGTGGCAGTGACCGACCTCGGGTCAGCCCAGCGAGCGCTGGACACGATCCTCGAGCAGGGCGAGGGAGCGCGCGGACATTGGGAGACGGCCCACTTCGGCCAGTTCGTCCAGATCCTCGACGAGTACCGTCAGATGCTCCTGGCCAATCCGGCCTTCGACCCCGTTCGGCCCGTGATCTTCGCGACGGTGCGCCGCGGCGAACACGGCGACTCGGTTCCGCTCATCGGCGACCGGGTGACGTCTCTCTGCGCCGACCTCTTCAACGTCAGCTACGAGATTCTGCTGCAGCTCCTGGAACGGTACTTCGCCCACACGGAGGAGACCGAGGCTCAACTTGGGACGCTGGCCAACGCGGCCGTCACCGTGATGGGCGGCGTGCTCAGGCCGCTCGGCGACCTGCTCACGACGCTGCCGGTCGGACCAGAGCACCCGGGGCGCAATGCCGGGCCCAGCTTCGAGCTCTTCTACGAGAACGACTACCTCCTGCCCCATCGGGAGTCTGCCTGGGCGCTGCTCGAAGAGCGCGTGCGGGACGCCTCGAGCTTCAGCAGGTTCGTCACGAAGAGCGCATCCGAGGACGTCGCGAGCGCGCTGCGACCGGTTGCGAGCGCGCTGACCGCCGTGGCGGACTCGCTCGCTCACCACTTCGGCGATTGGGGCGCCGCGAGTCGCTTTGTGACCAACAGCGGCGAGGCGGCCACGATCGGCGAGAGCTCGGCTCAGCTGCCGGGGCCAGACGACCCGCCTGGTTTCGAACAGCACGTCAAGCCACTGTTTCGCGAGCGCGACCGCGATTCGATGCGCTTCAGCTTCGACCTCTGGTCCCTCGACGACGTCTCAACCCATGCCGACGCCATCCTCCACCGCCTCGAGGCCGGCACCATGCCATGCGACGGAGCATGGCCCGCCGAGCGCGTCGCCGTCTACCGCCGCTGGATCGACGCCGGCAAACCGGCTTAGGTCTTCGTGCACGAACGAATGAGAACGACCTCAGCGCTGCCGCGCCCGACGCCCAGCCCGTGGAGGTGACATGGGAGGCTACGTCGACCTTCGGGGCGTGCGGACCTGGTACGACGAGCGGGGATCGGGCGAGCCGCTCGTGCTGCTGCACGGCGGCCTGGCCGACGCGCGCTTCTTCGATCACAACGTCGGCCCACTGGCGGAGCGGTTCCACGTCCTCGCGACCGACCAGCGCGGCCACGGTCACACCGCGGACGTCGAGGGCCCGCTCACGTTCGACCTGATGGCGCAGGACACCATCGCCTTCCTCGAGACGGTGCTCGGTCGACCGGCGCATCTACTCGGCCACAGCAACGGTGCGTTCGTCGCGTTGCTGGTCGCGCTGCGACGCGCCGACCTGGTCCGTCGCCTGGTCTTGGTGAGCGGCGGCTTTCATCGCGACGGGTTCGTGCGCGCTGGTGACCAATTCGACGTCGACGCGGTCGTCGCGGCTCTGGGCTCCTCGTACGGCGAGGTCTCTCCTGACGGCGAGGAGCACTTCCGGGTCGTCGTAGAGAAGATGGCAGAGCTGGAGCGCAAGGAGCCGGCGCTCCCGGCGACGGAGCTCGGAAACGTCGCGTCGCGGACGCTGGTCATGTTCGGCGACGACGACATCGTGACCATGGCGCACGCGAACGCGACCTACGAGGGAATTCCGGACGCCGAGCTCGCCATCGTCCCTGGCACCTCGCACTTCCTCCTTCAGGAGAAGCCGGCGCTGTGCAACGACATCATCGTCCAGTTCCTCACTGAAGACGCCGTTCCCACGGTGGCTCCGATCCGTCGCGCCCGTTGAGCTTCTCGGGCTCCACCAGGAAGGGATGCACCCCAGCAGCGGTCAGCCGGGGGTCACGGCGCTTCTGATCGGCGCCGCACTGAGCGCGGCGCCCGGCCTCGCGGTCGGTATCAGTGCCGCGCGGTGAGCGATTCAAGACACAAAGGAGAACCCACTTGGAACCCACGAACATCCTGCCCATCGCGGCCGTGCTGTCGCTGGTGAGCGTTGAGTACGGCGGCTGGGCGCTGCTGACCTTCCGCACGGGCCGCGAGGGCCTGGCCCAATGGCAGCGGGACTTCTTCCGCGCCGGGCACGCTCATGCCGGTGTGTTGCTGGTGCTGTCGCTCGTCTACCTGCTCTACCTGCCGCGCGCCGACTTCTCCGACGGGCTGGAATGGGTCGCCGGTGGCGTGCTGCTTGCCGGAGTGCTCGCCCAGTCCGGGGGCTTCTTCCTCCACCTGGGAATCGGCGAGGAGGGCAAGCCGTCGGCCGGCACCAAGCTCACACGAGCCGGCGCGACGCTGATCGCCGCCGCCCTCGTCACGCTCGCCGTCGGGTTGATCCAAACGGCCTGAGCGAGGCCTCGACCGACGCAGCCAGCATCACGGCGCTGCTGACGACCGCGACACCACTGAAAGGGGCATTACCTCATGTGGACCAACGAGCACAGCATCGAGACAGCAGCATCGCCGGACGCTATCTGGCGGCTCTGGTCGGATGTCGTCGGGTGGCCCGAGCGGAACGCCGATTGTCGTGCCCGCTCACTTGACGGTCAGTGCTCCCTGCATGCCGCCTTGTCGGTGTGCGTCCACCGAGCAGTAGAAGACGTAGTCGCCGCGCGGGAGGTCCGCCGTGGTCCTGGTGGTGGCAGCGGTGATCGTCTTGGTCTGTGCGATGACCCTTGCGCCCCTGGCGATCGTGACGTTGTGCGGGAGCGCGGACTTGTTGACGAAGTCGATGGCGAGCTTGCCCGCCGTGACGGTCGCCTGCTTCTCGTCGTAGGCGAGTCGGCCCGTCGGATCGGCGGCCAGCCGCAGCGCGCTCGACGTCGCTGCCGCGCCGGCTGGGCGTGACGCGCCGCCCGCGGCCTCGCCCGCCTGCTCCTCGCCCGCGGTGAGCACCGCCGCGGCGAGCGTGGCAGCGACGAGCAGGGCACTCGTCAGCATGACGAGGCGCGCCCGCCCCGCCGATTCGGGGAAGTCCGGATGCGTGAGGCCCGTGGCGGACAACAGCACCGCCCAGCCGGCCAGCAGACCGCCGGCGAGATAGAACGGGACCTTGCTCGGAGCGGAAGCGAACACCCATGCAGCGCTCGCCACGCCAGTCGGGTGCATCGACGCCAGCGTACCGCCCCGGCGCTGCGCCGACCACACTAGACGTCATCAGCCGGTGCGGCACGCGTGTCCGTCGTAGTAGACCCGCGACCCACGCGGCTCGAGGACCGCGGAGAGCACGATGCCGCGTAGGTCCGCTACGAGCACCGCGACCGTCGAGCCGACCTCACGGCCGGTGACGGTGATCGGATGGACCTCGAATCGTGCCGAGCGTGGCACGGCACAGGTCAGCGTCGTTGCCTGGTTGCGCGGTCGCAGGGCGCCCCGTGGCACGCCGTTCAAGCGGCCGCGCGGCTGGCACGCACGGTTTACGGCGCGGGTGCCGACCGTTCCGTAGACCAGCGGGCGCCCACCGGCCACGACCGCGACGGTGCCGTGCGGGTCGAAGAACACCTCGATGCGACTGGTGGGCGGGCAGGCGAAGACGGTGCCCCGCGTCGCCGGGTCCATCCGCCCATCCACATCGGGCGAGCGCAGGTCGATGCGATCGCTCACCGGTGCCTCGGCCCGCCCCGCCGCCGCCTTGTCATGTCGCGTGGTCGGGCGAGGAGCCCGGCCGGATCCACAGCCAACGACCATCGACGCGCCCACGCACGCGATGACCAACACCGGTAAGCAGCGCCCAGCCATGACCGCTCGCACCGACGCTAACCCCATCGCCAGCTCTCTGCAGCCACCCCCACCACCCCGGGGATCGCCCAGCGCGCCTGCTTCCATCCTTGGCCTGGCGCGACCTCTGCGCAATCACTTGGCGACGGTCGGGCCGGTGCTCTGGTCTGTTACGCGGAGTCTGCCGGTCAGCTCGAGCGATGGCGACTCATGGTCCGCCCGTGCGTGGCACGCACCACCGACCCGCGAGTCCGCCGGGTGCCCAAGGGAGGGCGGCGTCCCGCACGCGGGCCTCCGTGACAGCGGCGGAGCTGATCGCTCGGGAGACGGCCACCGCGGGCCGCGCGCTGTTCCTGGATGTGCTGCAGAGGGGGCAACCCGTCCCTGGGTTGCCCCCTCTGCTTGGGGGGCTCACTTCCCTACGTGGAATGTGAGCGCCGGCGTGGAGCTGCCGACGTACTTCGCGTCGGTCGCGAAGCTCGCGCTGAGCGCGTAGTCACCCGGCTTCTGCTTGAGGTCGAGGCTGACGCTGGCAACGCCTGCGGCGTCGGTGACAGCATCCGCGGTCTGGGCGCCGAGAATGAAGTGCACCGACCGGCCGACCACAGGAGCTCCGTGATCGTCGGACAGCGTCGCCGAGAGCTGCAGCGTCTTGCTCGGCACCGACTGCGTCGGCCCGGTGTACACGAGCGTCGTCGCCCGCTTGGCGATGGCGGTGGTGAACGAGGACGATCCGACGCCGCCGTCCTTGTCCTTGACCGAGACGTTGCCGGCGTAGCTGCCCGGCAGCGCGAACGCGTGGTCGACGTCGGTGCCAGCCGACGAGTTGCCGTCACCGAACGTCCAGAGGAACGACAGCGTCGGCTGGTCGGCGGAACCTGGGTCCACAGCGTCGCCGTGGTAGTGGATCACGTCACCCCACGCGCCCGACTTGTTCGGCGGCGGGACCACGTTCGGATCGGCGTTGGTGATGACGATCGGGTCGAGGTCGTCGACGTCGGTCGTCGTCGTGTTCCCGTTCGGGTCGGTCACGCGAAGCTCGGCGGTGTAGATGCCGTTGTCCGCGAAGACGTGGTGCGCGACCCGCCCGAAGGCGATGCCACCGTCCGAGAACCGCCAGCGGTATGACAGGCCCGACGACCCGCAGTTGTCGTCGGCGACCGCGGTGAACGTGTTGTCCGAGCCTTCGACGAACGTCCCTTCTCTCATCACCGCGCTGATCGTCGGCGGCGTGACGTCGGGTTGGATCGTTCCCAGCACAGCGCTCTTACCGGGTGCAGTCATCGGGAACGAGAACGAGACCGGATCGAACCCGATTGGATCGAACAGGTCACCGTCGAAGATGGTGATGATGATCGTCGCCTTGACATGGATCGTCGCCAGCTCCTGCACGTCGCCGCTGGCGTTGGTGCCGAGGTCGCCCATCGCGTAGCTGACGTTGGCACCGGCCGGCTGGCTGCACGGGATGAAGACGTTGTCGGCGATCGTCTGTGGCGAGCTTCCGTCGAAGGTGAGTGTGCGATCCGCGATCGGCTGGCCGCCCTCGACGGTGATCGAACGCACGCTGACCACGCCGTCCCCGCTCACGTTGAACGAGGTCGTGATCGGGATCGTGACCACGACGCCGACGATGCCGAACAGGTCGCCGTCGAAGATCGTGATCGGCGTCGTCTTCGAGCACGTCCTGGGCGAGTCGCCGGGCAGCGGCAGCGCGCAGTCCACCGAGTCCCCTTGCGACACCGAGAAGCTCAGCGTGTCGTCCGTTGGCGTCGGCGTCTCGCCGCCGTCGGAGTGGAATCTGCCGATCACCACGCCAAGCGTGTAGTTGACGTGGAGCTGCCCCGGGCTCGTCGACAGGGTGTTGGTCAGGTCGACCGTGCTTCCCTGTCGCAACGTCGATGGCGTGTAGTCGAGGTCGGACTTCGCGGGCGACGTCCAGCTCGTGTCCATCGTGACATCTGCCGAAGCACCGAGGAAGTTCGTCCCGCTACCTCCGTCCGGCCAACAGTCGTCGCAGAAGCCGGCAATATGGAAGACCGGTATTCCGCCCTTGCTTCCACTTAACGAGAAATCGAGTGTCTTCGTGTCCGCCGCCGCGGTGGGCGCAGCGATCGCGAACACAGCCACACTGACGACCAGCGCGAGCGCGCATCGTCTACTCATGTACTTCACCCCTCAATTCGGCCGGCGCCAACTGCGAGAAACTCGCAATTGAGCCCCAGAATCCGTTCGGTTTACCCCAGCCGACGGGGTGCAGCCTAGGTCCGGGTCAAGAAGAAATGTGAGAAAGCGACGGGCGGTCGAAATGCCGGCCAGGCGGGGGCGGCCGCGCCGCCCGCCTCGCAAAGCGTCGCGCCCGCCTCAGACGTGGCTCACGCGGCGATGTCGACCTCGGCCTCGCGGGCGCCGCTGAGCATGACGTCGGCGACCACCGCAAGCGCGGCCCCCCACGCGAGCTCGTGCTCGGGGCGCCAAGCATCGCCAGCGATCTGCGCCAACGAGGCGATCAGCGTCTGGCCGACGACGACGTAGTGCTGCGGCTCGGCGCCGTACGCGACGTGCCTCGCGCCGAGCGCGCGCAGCTTCGGGACGATCGCATCGAGGTCGCGCAGGGACTTGCGCAGGAGGACGAGCGTGCTCAGGAGCATCGCCTTCTGACGGGCGAGGTCGGTGTTGGCGAACAGCGGCTTGACCGAGGGGGCGGCGGCGAAGAGGCGCGCGTAGAACACGTCCACCAGCTCGTCGCCGCGCGGAGCGACGAGGTCGAAGGTCGTCGCGAGAGTCTCCACATCGAGGTGCATGGAGGCAGCTTCGTCACTCCGGCCGCGCCCGGGGAGAGGGGCGACCGCCGAGTCGACGGCCGGCCAACCGTCGATCCGGTGGCGGTTATCCGCCAGCGCTCAGTGGCCGAGCAGCGCGAGGACCGCGAGCACGCGGCGGTTGTCGTCCTCGCTCTCGGGCAGCTGCAGCTTCTGGAAGACCGCCTGGACGTGGCGCTCGATCGCCCGCGGGCTGAGGAAGAGCTGCTTGGCGATGGCGCGGTTGGAGCGGCCCTCGGCGATGAGCGAGAGCACGCTGCGCTCGCGCTCGGTGAGCTCGTCGAGCAGCGTCCCGCGCTGACCCTTGACGAGGCTGTTCACCACGCCCGGATCGAACGCCGTCCCTCCGGCGGCGACGCGCTCAACGGCGTCGAGGAACTCGGCGACGTCGCGCACACGGTCCTTGAGCAGGTAGCCGACGCCGGACGCGTCGTCGCCGACGAGCTCGAGCATGTACGTCGGCTCGAGGTGCTGCGAGAGCACGAGGACCGACACCGTTGGATGCAGACGGCGGATCTCGGCGGCGGCAAGAAGCCCGTCGTCGGCGTACCGGGGAGGCATGCGCACGTCCACGATCGCGACATCCGGCAGGTACGAGCGGACCTTGAGCATCAGATCGCCGGCATCGGCCGCGCGGCCGACGACCTGGTGCCCGGCGGCGCTCAGCAGCGACGCGATCCCCTCACGAAGGAGCGCGTCGTCCTCGGCCACGACGACCCTGAGCGGCTCGGCCGCCTCGTCGGGCAGGTCGCTGTGGGTGGGTGTAACGTCGCTCGAGGCCATGACGGGATCTGCGGCGAATCGCGGGCCGGTCGCCCACGTGCGCGAGCTGCGCCGTGTCGAGCATGCCGTCGCCCGGATCCTGGCGGAAACGGAGAGGCCTGTCGAGGTCTACGAGGCGGCCCTGGAGGAGATCGGGCGATCGCTGGGCTGGAAGCTCGGAGCGGTCTGGGAGCTCGACCCCGTGGTAGGCCGGCTTCACTGCGTGCGAACGTGGCACGCCGGCGCACGCGCCGAGGAGTTCCAGGCATTGAGCGAGGCGCTCGCACTTGGCCCCGGCGAGGGGCTTCCTGGGCGCGTTCTCGAAGGCGGAGAGCCAGCGTGGATGGTGGATGCACCGGAGGACGCGAACTTCCCACGCGCGGTCGCGGCTCGTCGCGGCGGGTTCCATGCCGGGTTCGGCTTCCCGCTGCGCAGCGCGCGCGGCGTCGTCGGCGTCATGGAGTTCTTCTCCGACGAGCTGCGCGAGCCCGACGAACGCCTGCTCGCGACGATGAGCGCGCTGGGCAGCCAGGTCGGCCAGTTCGTGGCGCGCCGTCGTGTGGAGGACGCGGTCCGTGCAAGCGAGTCGCGCATGCGCGCCATGCTCGAAGCAGCGCTCGACGCGGTCGTGACGATGGACGCGGGCGGGCTCGTGCTCGGCTGGAACCACGCGGCCGAGGCGATCTTCGGCTACGAGGCGAGTGAAGCCAGCGGCCGCGAGATGGCCGAGCTGATCGTGCCGCCCGCCCTTCGCGATGCGCACCGGCGGGGCCTGGCGCGGTTCCTCGAGACAGGCAGCGGCGTGGTGCTCGACCGCCGGCTTGAGCTCAGCGGAATGCGCCGCGACGGGACCGAGTTCCCGGTGGAGTTGACCATCACGCGGATCGCGCTGCCGGGACCGCCGACCTTCACTGGCTACCTCAGGGACATCACCGACCGCGTACGCGCCGACCGCGAGCTGAGATCGTCGCGCGCGCGCCTGGTCGAGGTCGGCGACGCGGAGCGCAAGCGCATCCAGCGCAACCTCCACGACGGCGCGCAGCAGCGACTCACCTCCGTGCTGCTCCTCCTCGGACGTCTTCGCGCGATGACACCGGACCCCGACCCCATGCTCGTGCTCGCCATCGACGAGCTCGCGTCGGGGCTCGACGAGATCCGCGAGCTCGCGAGCGGCCTGCACCCCGCGGTGCTCACCGAGCGCGGGCTCGCCGCCGCCCTCGAAGCCCTCGCGCTGCGGGCGCCGCTGCGCGTGGAGCTCGACGTCGTCATCGATCGGCCGATCCCGGAGCCCGTCGAGGCCGCCGCCTACTACGTCGTGGCCGAAGCGCTTGCCAATGTCCACAAGCACGCAGGTGCGCGCCGTGTTGTCGTCAACGCGACGAGCGATGAGCGCTTCCTGTCGATCGCTGTCGTGGATGACGGCGTCGGCGGAGCGGATGAGGAGGGCGAGGGCCTGCGCGGGCTCGCCGATCGCGTCGAGGCGCTCGGCGGCCGGCTCGCGCTCGAGAGCCCTGCGGGCGGTGGCACGCGGATTCGGGCCGAGATCCCCCACGGGGGCCCTGAAGCCGCGCCCGGCGGCGAGCCGGCCGCGCGCGCCAAGATCCCCCGGTTCGTGACCTAGCTAAACGGCCGCTTCCACGAGCCGCCGGATGGCGTCCAGCGTGGCCGCGACGTCGTGATCGGCGTGCTCCACATGTGTCGTGTGCAGCCCGAGCGTCAGCATTGAGCCCTCGCCGTCTGCGACGACCTGCATCCAGCCCCGATAGCCACCGCTCGTTCCCCACTCGATCTCGCGCTCGGCCTCATCTGCGCGGAAATAGGCCTCCCCGCGCTGCGTCCGGCCCTCATACCGCGCCTCGACCTCGACGCGATCGCCGTCGCCGTGGTGAATGCTGGTCAGCTGCGGCACGAACTGCGCCAGCTCCTCAGGATCCGCAAGCGCGGCGAACACGCGATCCGGAGGAGCAGCCACGTGCTCGGAATGGACGTGCTCCATCGTTCCTCCTTCGATTGCCGCGGGCTGCGGACGCCGGCGCCCGAGCCCGTTGGGCAACCCTACCCGTCGCCGATCGGCAGCCCGTCGGTTATCCGCCGGCGATGTGGCGGCCAGCCCTCTGGAAGGTGGGGCACGCCGAGCACAGCATCAGCTCGCATGACTCGCAACACCGAAGACGACACCACGGACCCCGTGCCTGCTTGCGTCATCCGCTACGCCACCACCGACGACGTGCCCGCGCTGCGCCGGCTCGTGCAGCTGGCCAACGTGCGCTTGTTCTGTGGCCCCGCCCTCGTGGCAGACATCGGCGGAGTCCTCGGCGCCGCCGTGTCGCTGGCCGACGGTCAGGTCATCGCCGATCCAACCCAGCCGGCCAACGTCCTAAGGCAGCTCCTCCGCACCCGCCGCGAGAGCGCGCTCGCGCATTCCTAGATCCCGCGCTGCCGGATCGCCCCCGGCGTGCCCACACGTCGGGTGGCCGGGTCACTTGACGGTCGCCGACGATCACGCGGTGATCAGCCGCCGTCGACCACCGCCCGCCTCGTGCTGCGATCGACACTGGTTCTCTCGGCCGGCGCCTTTCTCACCGGCCTGCATCACGGCTCATACGTGGAACGCGACGGTGACTTCTTCGGCGCGGCCGTCAACCTGGCCGCCCGCGTCTCAGGGCCAGGCCGCCGGCGGCGAGGTCCTGCTGACCGGACACACCGTCGCGCTGGCACCCGACATCGACGGCGTGCTGTACGAACCGCGCGGCCGCCAGCCGCTGCGCAACGTCCGCGAGCCCGTCGAGCTGCTCGCGGCCATTCGTGCGCAGGACCTGACGCAGCGTGTCGCCCGGGCGGCCGCGTCGTGGCCCGTCCGATACGACGCCGCCCGATAGTCACGCACCTCCGGCCGCGGGAAGGTGGTGGCCGTGACTGGCGGGCACGCCGGCCGCCGGTGGTGACTGCGCTCGCTGTGCGCTGTCCGGCAGGCGCAGTCGCTTCAAGGCGACGGCGTTGAGGGCCACGATGATGCTGGAGCCGGCCATGGAGATGGCGCCGACCTCGGGGCGCAGCACGAAGCCGAGCGGCTCGAAGACCCCGGCGGCGACGGGAAGCGCGAGGCTGTTGTAGCCGACCGCCCACCAGAGGTTCTGGTGCATCTTGCGGACAGTGCCGCGGCTGATGGTGATAGCGGTGGCGACGTCGAGCGGGTCTGAGCGCATGAGCACGACATCGGCGGTCTCGACCGCGACGTCGGTACCGGTGCCGATGGCGATGCCGACGTCGGCCTGCGCGAGCGCGGGTGCGTCGTTGACTCCGTCGCCGACCATCGCGACCTTGCGGCCCTGCTGTTGGAGCGCGGCGACCTTGGCGGCCTTGTCGGCGGGCAGGACTTCGGCGATGACCTCGTCGATGCCGAGCTCGGCGGCGATGCGCTGGGCGGTCGCCCCGCTGTCGCCGGAGAGCATGACCGGCCGGACCCCGACTTCGCGGAGCGCGCTGATGGCCCCGGCGGCTGTCTCGCGCGGGGCGTCGGCGATGGCGATAACGGCCGCAGCGTTGTCGTCGATCGCGACCTGCACGCTCGTGCGGCCCTGACCCGCCAGCTCGTCCGAGCGGGCGGCCAGGCCGTCACGTGAGATGCCTTCGCGCTCCAAGAGACGGGCGTTGCCCACGGCCAGCCGATGACCGTCGACGCTGGCGAGTAATCCGTGGCCGGGCACGGCCTCGAAGGCCTCGGTGCGCGGCACCTGCAGGCCGCGCGTGGACGCGGCCTTGACGATGGCCTCGGCCAGTGGGTGCTCGCTGTCGCCCTCGGCGGCCGCGACCAGGCGCAGGACCTCGTTCTCGTCGACGCCGTCGGCGGTCGCGATCGAGACGACCTCGGGCTCGCCGCGCGTCAGGGTGCCGGTCTTGTCGAACACGACCGTGTCCAGTGAGGCCGCCTGCTCGAGCGCGATCGCGTGCTTGAAGAGGATGCCGCGCCTGGCGCCCAGCCCGGTGCCGACCATGATGGCCGTCGGGGTCGCCAGCCCGAGCGCGTCCGGGCAGGTGATGACGACGACGGTGATGGCGAACAGCAGCGCGTCCTGGACGTCGCGCCCGACGACGAAATACCAGACACCGAAGGTCAGCACGCCGCCGACGAGGGCGACGAGGACGAGCCAGAAGGCGGCGCGGTCGGCGAGGCGCTGGCCGGGCGCCTTGGAGTTCTGTGCCTCCTGGACGAGCTTGACGATCTGGGCGAGCGCGGTGTCAGAGCCGACGGCGGTCGCGCGGGCGCGCAGCGCGCCGTTCTTGTTGATGGTCGCGCCGATGAGCTGGTCGCCGGTGGTCTTGTGGACGGGCAGGCTCTCGCCGGTCACGGTGGACTCGTCGACCTCGCTGGAGCCCTCCTCGACGACGGCGTCGACCGGCACCTTCGCGCCGGGGCGGACGAGGAGCCGATCCGCCACCTGCACTTCCGCGGTCGGGACCTCGACGGGCTCTCCCTCCCGCAGCACGACGGCCTTGGGGGGTGCCAGGTCGAGCAGGGCGCGGATGGCGTCGTTGGCGCCGCCTCGGGCGCGCATCTCGAACCAGTGGCCGAGCAGCACGAAGGTGGCGAGCATGCCCGCGGCCTCGTAGAACACGTCGCCTTCGATGAAGAACGTCGCGGCGACCGAGTACAGCCAGCCCACGCCGATGGCCACCGCGACGAGGACCATCATGTCGAGCGTCCTCGCCCTCAGCGCCACGAGCGCGCCGGTGAAGAAGATCGACGACGCCCACAGGACGACGGGCAGGCTCAGCAGCAGCAGCCAGACGTCGCGGTCGATGCCCAACGGCGTCGCGAGCTCCGTGCCCAGCAGCTTCGTGCCGACCGTCGACCAGGCGACGATGGGAACGGTGAACAGCAGCGCGACCAGGAAGCGGTCGCGCATGTCGCGCGCCATCGCTTCCATCGACATCCCGGCGTGGCCACCGTGCCCATGCCCGTGGGCGTCGTCGGCGCGCTGGACCGCCGCGTGGTCGTGGGGCCCGTGGTCGGGGTCGACCAGGGGGTCGCAGACGTGTCCCGGCGTCGACTGGCCGGCGCAGTGGTAGCCGCAGTCCTCGACCCAGCCACGCAGCTCCTCGACCGACGTCGCGGCCGGGTCGAAGGTGACGGTGCCGGTCTGCGCGACGGGATTGGCGTCGACGGCGATGACGCCCGGCCGGTGGGCGAGCACCTGCTCGACGACCGCCTTCTCCGTTGCGTAATGCAGGCCGCCGACGTGCAGGACGACCGAGCGAGGAGCCGGTGAGAGGGTCGCACTCATAGGCTCATCCTAGTACCCCCCAGGGGTATGTCAAGGACGCACGGCCGTGAGCACGACGCCGACGAGGAGCCCAAGGATGGCCAGCCAGGCGATCGCCATCAGGACTGCCCAGCCCCAGCCCATGTCGTGCATGTAGACGTAGCCGAGCATCGACTAGCGACCGCCGCGCGAGCCGCCGCCCCCGCGAGACGCCCTCGGTGCGCACCCGGTGCACCGGGCAGATGAGCCGTCGCAGCGTCGCGCGGATCTGCAGCCGCCAGCACCCCAGGTCCAGGTGCCGCCAGTCGGACTGCACCTCACGCACGTGACGAGGCGGCGTCATGGAACCCGAAGGGCTACGTGAGCCACGCCGCCCGCGAATTTCGGGTGCGCGCCGCGTGGGCCGACAGTAGTCTGGCGGGAGCAGGTCCGCCTGAGGAGTGAGGACAGTGGACAACGGTGCGATGGCTTGGGTCCAGGTCCCGTCCGCGGCGCGCAAGGCTGCTCCGAGCTCTTCTCGTGCGCCGGCGCCCGGTCCGCTCCAGCGTGCGCCCGGGCGGCCCCTGGCGGCCGAGGTCCGGACCGCGATGGAGGCGCGCTTCCGGCAGGACTTCAGTGGCGTCCGCGTCCATGCCGACACCGCTGCGGCAGCGTCCGCGAGCAGGCTGCGGGCCGAGGCGTACACGTTCGGCAACGACGTCGTGTTCGGCGCCGGCCGGTACGCGCCCGCAAGCGCGGACGGACGACGCCTGCTCGCCCACGAACTCATGCACGTGGTGCAGCAGCGGCGCGGCCTGTCCGACTCGCCGGCGGCCCTCGAGCGCGAGGCGCGAGCGGCCGAGCACGGCCGGGACGGGTTGCTCGACGCTGCCGGTGCGCTCCGGACGTCGGCTGCGGTGTCGGCGCCGTGGCTGCAGTTCCAGGACAACCGCGCCGCGATGCAGGCACGCCTCCAGCGGGTCCGGGCCCGCCTCGCGGAGCTCAACGCACGCTACCAGCGGCTGAGCGACGCCTTTACTGCATCCGCCGTGGACGAGCGTCTGCGCGAGTCGACGGCGCGGGCGACCGAGCGGCTCCACGCGCAGGCGCGCAGCGAGTCGGCCGCTCCACAGCTGTGGGGAGGGACGTTCGCGGGCGCGCGGATCCGGCGGGCCGTGTCGGCGGCCGTGAGTGGGACGACGGCGACGCTGACGGCCAACATGCAGATCGCCTACCTCGCCTTGTCCGACGCGGATGCGCGGCGACAGGCGGCCATCGACATCCCGCGGATCGCGGCGGCGATCCAGGACGTCTGGCAGGTGGACATCACCAGCGGGGAGTACGGGGGACTGCGGGTCCAGCTGGTTCCGAGGATCACCCACGTCTCCCGAAGCGCTCCACCTCCGCAGGATGCGTTCCTCATCCAGGTCCGTGGTCCGGATACGGGGCCATCGTCGGGGGACTCCGTCCATGGCCTCATCAGCCTCGCGCCCGTGCACCTGCAGGGGGCGCGCGTCGTCGTGGTCGCCCATGAGCTCGCGCACCTCTTCGGCTTCGTCGACGCCTATGCCACGATGACCCGCCGCGGCAGCCGGGGCGAGACCATCACGCAGGCGGCAGTGGCCCGTGGGGACCCGCGCAACCGGCCTGACCTGCTGGGCATGATCGATCCCGTCATCCTCGAGCGGTGGCGGCGCCAAGGCTCGGTCACCGCCGAACAGGTCGCGCGCCAGACCGCGCCGGTGCACGTCTGGGAGGAGGACGCCTCGATCGTTCTGCGGACGCTGGGCGTTGCGCCGCCGGCGCGCCCCCGCCCGACGCCGGACAGCGAGGACTTCGACCCCCAGGTCGAGCTCGACCGCATTCGCAGCGCGGGCGAGGGCCGGCTCGCCGGCATCCGCCGGCAGCGGGCGCGCATCGAGAACTCGATCGAATCGGTCGAGATCGCCGAACAGATCATCCAGCTCGAGCGTGAGGAGCGTGAGCTCACCGCGCGTCTCGGCGTCTCGGCGCCTTGAGCCACCCGCTCGTCGACCACCCGCTCGTGGGCGCCGCCAACCGGCCCGGCGTCCGCGTCCATCACCAGCTCGATTGGCATCGACCCGCACTGGCGCCGCGACGACGCGGCGTTGGACCCGACCGGTCTGCTCCCACCTCAATCCCCAAGCAACGACGCCCGAGGCGGACGCTCAGCCACCCCCCGGCGCGCGTCCCCCGGCACGGTGTCGTAACTCGCGATTATCGAGCGCGGAGCCCTCCTGTCGTTGGCCACCCCGGGGCGGGCCGAGTCAAACGCGTTGAAGTTGCTCAGTGCGATCTCGCCGCGATGCTCCTGTAGGCAGTGGCGTACTTCGGCGAGTTTCCTGTCGAGACGCGTAGAACAGCGCGATCGCAGCGCTGATGTGGGACGCCCATGTGCCCATGTCGTGCGAGCGGGCAGGTACGCATCCGCGGCAGCTCCGCAATCTCCGAGGACTCCTTGACCGAGATCCGTCGCTGATCCTAATGTCGTATTGAGCAGGACCGCTCTTGCAGCGCCGGGATGACCGCACGCGCTCGCGTAGGTTGCTGATGGGCAGCGACAGATGCTCGCCGACGGCCTGGCGGGGGAAGTCGAAGTCGCCCGACCGCGCCCGCCTGACCCACCCGGCCCGCCCCGTCAGCTCCTCAACCGCAGCGAGGTTCCCCGCGCGCACGGACGCGGGGTCACGCGCCGTCTGACCCGGCCGTGGGCGTGATCTCGATCCTCCGCTTAGCGGAGTCCTTGGGCAGGGGGATCGTCACCTCGACCACGCCGTCGCGCGTCTCCGCCTCGATCGCTTTCGCATCGACCCCGGACGGCAGCGCGATCGACCGTGAGAATGCACCGAGGCGGCGCTCGCGGCGCAAGTAGCGGCCATCATCGTCCTTTTCGCTGCGGCGCTCCTCGTGCTCGCCAGACACAGTCAGGAGGCCGTCATCGACTTCGATCCTGACCTCCTCAGGCTTGATGCCAGGCAGATCCACGCGGACGACCAAATCGTCGTCATGGCGCACAAGATCGATTGCCGGCATCCAAGCGCCGTGATCTTGCCCGCCCAGCTCGTCGAGTAGCCGGTCAAACCCGCTGCGTAGCTGCGTGATCTCCGCGAGCGGATCCCAGCGCGTCAGCCCTCCAGCCATCGGTGCTCTCCTTCACATCGCCGAGGCGGCTTGGTGGATGATGAGACCGAATTTCGCGGGATCGCCGTCCGAGTCATCGCGCGGCACGAGGAAATACTCCGTGCCCGCCGGCTCGAGCGTGATGAGGAGTCGCGCTTCGTCGCCGCGCACGGTCAAGGCATGCGGCAGGTTCTTCGGTAGCGCCGCATAGGATCCGGCTTCGACGTCGGTCTTCTCGCCACCGACGTCGACGGTGATCGCGCCGTCGAGGACGTACACCGTCTCATCCTCACGGGTGTGGGTGTGCATCGGCGGCTCGTCGCCCGCGCGCACGTGCGACTCGACGACTGCCCAATCGCCGCCTGACTGTTCGCCGGCGAGCTTGAGCTCTGCGCTCGAGCCGTGACCGGAGGTCACGGTACGTCCAGCGCCGGGGCCGGACAGGACAGGCTCGGTTAGCGGCATCGGTCTGCTCCTTTGGTCGGGTCTGTGTGTCGACCATGCGAGAGGCACGCACGCTGCGAGCTCAAACACTTGGTCGTCCGGTGGTCCCGATGTAAGGACCGGCGGCGCCCAGCTTCAACAGCCGCTGATGATCGCTCATCGATGCGGCGAATTGATGCTTGTCCACTCCCGTCGCGCATGCTCATACGAAGGCCAGATCGGTCAGCGTGAGAAGTTGTTGTCGAGCGCAGCGCGCGCGTTTGGCTTCGAGGCATGCAACGAGTCGCCCTTTGGCTCCGAGGCGTGGGCGCCGCGCGAGAGCCGAGCACCTCGAAGCGAAACAGAGACGCGTTGAGCAGCTTGGCCGAAAAGAGGCTGGCCGACGACATGACCGACGCCTACGTCGACTGGCGCGAAGAACGCGCCGCGGTGTGGCTCGCCTACGACGGCTGGACGTCTGCGCCCACGACGGATGCTGCCGTTGCCTTCGCCGTGTATAGGGCCGCGCTCGATCGAGAGGAACGGGCCGCCGAAGTCTACGGCCGCGTGGTGATGCAGCTCGCAGCCGGTACCAGCCTCGCCTTCAACTCGTGAAGCGCCGCCGGCCGCGGCTCGAAAGCGACGGTATCGCTCATCGGATTGTCGTCTTGCCATCGCGATGGGCCCAAGCGATCCTCCGAGAGGATGCGGTGCTGGCGGAGCGACTGGAAGTGACATGGTTGACGAAGTCTGGCGTTGCGACGATTGCGGTCGTTGGGTGAACCCCGGCGACGACCACGATGCATGCGACTCCTACGACGTTCAGTGCTGGGTCGACTTCAAAATTCGGATGTTCCTGCTTACGCCGCAGGGCGAGTTTGAGGTCTTTTACGCCCGTCGTCGCTTAGCTGACGCCGCGTAGGCGTATGGCCGAGCGGCAGCGGATCGCGCTGAGCGATAGCTCATCGCTCAAGTGTGTTGCCGGGTCACGTCGGGTTGCTCCAATGGCCGGGAGCACGTTTCAGGCCGACCGCGCCAATGAGCCCACCGCACGCGCGGGGAAGGCTCGAGCGGAGCCCGGCGAGCGTGTCATTCGTGACCAAGAAGGACGATCGATGTCGAACAACGACGAGTACGTGGGACGGTTCAGTGAGGGCGAGGTCCTGGGCACGGAGGATCCCGACAAGCATCACGTGGGGGTGTTCAGCGAGGGCGAGGAAGTGCTCGGCGAGGATGACCCCGAGAAGCACCGGATGGGGAGCTTCGCCGACGAGGACCTCTGGGCGGCTGTTCAGCGCAGCCGAGTCTTCGAAGCGAGCTGAACATGGCACCCGATCCGAACCTGCATGGTCTACAAGAGGCCGGTGTCTCGGTCTGGCTGGACACGCTGTCGCGCCGGCTGCTCGAGAGCGGCCAGTTCGCAGAGCTGATCCGCGACTACGCCGTGACCGGCGCGACGTCGAACCCGACGATCTTCGCGAAGGCCATCATCGGCTCCGATCTCTACGACGAGCAGCTTCGTCGCCTCGTCGCCGGCGGCGGGCGCGACACGCAGGAGCTGTTCTTCTCGCTCGCGCTGGATGACGTTCGCAGAGCCGCTGAGCTCCTTCGACCGGAATACGACCGCAGCGGGGGGCTCGACGGGTTCGTCTCGTTCGAGTGCACGCCGGATCTCGCCGACGAGACCCACGCGACGATCGCCCAGGCAATCGATCTGTGGCAGCGCCTCGATCGGCCCAACGTGATGATCAAGGTTCCCGGCACCGACGCCGGCCTGCCCGCGATCGAGGAGCTGACGCGCCGCGGGGTGAACGTCAACGTGACACTGCTGTTCTCGATCAAGCGCTACGAGCAGGTGATCGATGCCTACCTGCGCGGCTTGAGCGCCCGCGCGCAAGACGGCGAGCGGCTTGACGCGCTCAATTCGGTCGCGTCGTTTTTCCTGTCGCGGATCGACGCCAAGGTCGACGCGCAACTACCGGAAGGCTCGCCGCTGCGGGGAACCATCGCGCTTGCGAGCGCGCGCGTCGCCTACCAGCGCTACCTGGCCAAGTTCTCCGGTCCGGAATGGGAGCGCCTCGCGAGCGCGGGAGCGAAACGGCAGCGACCACTGTGGGCGAGCACCGGGACGAAGAATCCCGAGTACTCCGATGTGCTCTACGTCTCAGAGCTGATCGGGCCGGATGTGGTCAACACGATGCCGGAGCAGACGCTTCGCGCGTTCGCCGATCACGGCGAGCTTGCCCGGACGGTCGACGCCGACCCGGAAGGGGCGAGACGAACTCTCGCGGACGCACACGCCGCGGGAATCGACCTCGGACTCGTGACGGCCGACCTCGAGCGCGAGGGCGTTCGGTCGTTCTGCGACTCATATCACCAGTTGCTGGACTGCATCGAGAAGAAGCGCGGCGTCGCGACAGCGGTCAGCGGCTCCTCAGGCTGACGATGCCGCGGCTGACCGCTACACGCAGGAGAAATCAGGTGCGCCGCAAGCGGCGCCTCGCGGCGCTTCGGCGCAGCCGCCGCGAGCGAGGCCGCGCGCCCAAGAAGGGTCCGAGCCGTCGCCGCGGCAGTGTCAATCACGGTCGGCTATAGCCGGTAGCCAAACGGGCTTGCCGGCCGGCGGTCCGCCCGGAGAATCCGCAGCATGGCAAGCATCGTTTTTGAGCACGTGACCAAGCGCTACGCCGACGGCCTCGAAGCGGTCAAGGACATGAACCTCGCGATCGCGGACGGAGAGTTCATGGTCCTGGTCGGCCCTTCCGGCTCGGGTAAGTCCACCGCATTGCGCATGGTCGCCGGGCTCGAGGCCATCACCGACGGCGTGCTCAAGATCGGGGACGAGGTCGTCAACGACCGCTCGCCAAGAGATCGGGACATCGCGATGGTGTTCCAGAACTACGCGCTCTACCCGCACATGACCGTCCGGCAGAACATGGGATTTGCGCTGAAGCTGACGGGCACGCCGCGGCAGGAGATCGACCGAAAGGTGGAAGAGGCAGCGAAGATCCTGGATATCACCCGCCATCTCGACCGCAAGCCGGCCAGCCTGTCCGGTGGCCAGCGCCAGCGGGTTGCCATGGGACGCGCGATCGTCCGCGACCCGAAGGCGTTTCTGATGGACGAGCCTCTGTCGAACCTGGATGCCAAGCTGAGGGTGCAGACGCGCACTGCGATCTCGCGCCTTCATGACCGGCTGGGAACGACGACGATCTACGTCACCCACGACCAGATCGAGGCGGTCACGCTCGGCGATCGGATCGCTGTCATGCGGGCGGGGGACATCCAGCAAGTCGGAGCCCCGAGCGATTTGTACGAGCATCCGAACAACCTCTTTGTGGCGGGGTTCATCGGCTCGCCCGCGATGAACTTCCTGCACGGACGCTGGGACGGAGACCTGCTGCGGACGCCGATCGGCGACCTTCGCGTCTCAGACGAACTGCGCCGGCGCCTTGAGGCGGGCAACGGCGGCGGCCGCCGGGGCGTCGTCGTCGGGATCCGCCCGGAGCACTTCGAGGACGCGAGCCTGGTGACGCTTCCTGCGGCCGGCCACGTCTTCACGGCCAAGGTCGACGTCCTCGAGAAACTCGGCTCTGACGATTACGCCCACTTCACTGTCGACTCGGAGCCCGTCTCGTCCGGCGAGCTGGCGGAGCTTGTGGAGGACTCCGACCCGGGCGGGGTGGCTCCTGCTGCCGAGGGCGTCCAGGTCGTCGCTCGCCTCGCCGCAGCCAGTGCGGTCAGGCAAGGACAAGAGGCGGAGCTGTGGGTTGACACGTCTCAGCTACAGCTCTTCGACCACGAGACTGGTCGAAGCCTGTTGGCGGACGGCAGCTCCCGGCGAGAGGCACCCGGGGCCGTGACAACTTCCCGCCCGCCCGCTGTTGAGGTTCAACGCAACGTCGCTTGAGGGACGTGGCCGCGCGACTGGCACGGACGCGACCGACCCGAGCCGGCGGACCCGGACAGACCGTGCGCTGTACCTGTCTGGCTTCGTCTACCTGCTGCCCGCGCCTGACCGAGTGCGCCTCGATCGGGCGATCCTCGCCTGCTCGATAGCGATGACGGCCTCCCAGACCGCGAAGTGATCCTGCGCGCGGTCGACCAGGTATGGCCACACGAGCCACGACCGGCGAATGTCGAGCACGTTCGCTCTTTCTTCCTGGAGCGCCCGGACGTGGCCGACAGGCCGGGCGCCTACGCGCTGCGCTGCGCGCGCTGAGCTCGAACGGGCCGACCCGTAGCGGGGTCGTCGGGTTGCGCGAGCAGGAACGCGCCCGCGCTCACGGCTACGAACCCGAATGCGCGAAGGCCGCCCAATGGTCCGGACGGGACAGGCTCGCCTAGCACGGTTGCTGCGGCGACGATGGGCAAGGCGTTGGCGAGCAAGGTTGCCAGCCCGGCGGCGGTGAGGGCTCCCCCGCTCTGATAGCCGACCTGGAGCACGGCGGTCCCAAGCGCATAGGCGAGGATGAGTGCCACGACAAACGCGGACCGGGCGCCGCGCGCGGTCGCGAGCTTCGCCGGCGACACCGGCGGCCGCCGCTGGACCGAGGGTGCTCTGCCCGGGCGAGAGGACCACGAGCGCAAGCGGCCCGGTGGCGCGAGCCAGATCAGCGCGGCGGTTGTCGACCCGCCACCTCCCTCACGAGTCCCTCCCGCTAGCGACGTGGCGGGCGCCACCAAGCCAACAACGACCAGCGCCGCGCCGCTCGCCGAGTGCGCCGGACGGCGCAGCGAGAGGCACGGCAGCGCGGCCGCGGCTCCATGCTCGCGCAGATAGCCGAGGCTCGTGAGCGTGGTCGACGCCAGCGCCAGGGCGAGACCCACGCCGGTTTGGGCGCCCACCAGCCCGACGCTACGGCTCGCTCTCGCCGCCGAAGCCGTTCCGGTCGCCCTGAAGGATGCGGGTCATCCAACGGTTCCCCATTCCTCGACGCTGGCCCGGTCGCGCGGATCCAGCATCTCGCCGAGGCGTCGACGCGAAAGCACGTTCCACACGACCTTGCGGCATTCCCAACAACCACACTCGGCGGGATGGGCGCCCTTCTGGTCCAGGCACTCGTCCAGGAGCTGGTCGATCTGCTCGAGCTTGGTGACAGCCACCCTCGGGGTTGCCTGCCTGAGCTCGGCCGCGAGCTTCTGGAGCTCGAGCACGATCTGCTCTCGTCTACGAGTCATGGTCCTTCCCTCGGATCACGGATCTGAGGCCGCCCTGCCTGAGCATCGCCTGTCGGCTGGCCTTTGCTAGACGCGCGCGTCGGTAGCTCGGCGCTCGCCCTTGGGGGCGTCGCTCGCGCAGCGGTTCAACGTCGCGCAGGAGTGAGTCTTGGGTCCCGAGTCGATCATGCGGCGGCCGTCACTGGGGTTCGGGAGGCAACCATCGGGGGTTCCGGCTGCGCGCGGGACAGGGCGCGCACGAAGGCGGCCGTGGGCAGATGCGCGGTATCGCGGCGTGTCACGACGGCGGCCGCGACGACAGGCTCGTCTCCGTCGATCGGCACGAACCGGACGCCCGGGGCGGCATAACGGTCGGCCACGGATTCGGGAAGCAGCGCAATGCCCGCGCCCGCCGCGACCGCTAGCAGTGCCGGCTCGACGCACGAACCTGACATCTCGATAAGCGACGGCGCCAAGCCGGCGTTCCGGCACGCCACGAGGACCGCGTCATAGAAGGGGCGGCTCGCCTCGCGCGGCAGGACGACAACCCGCTCGGGCGCCACCTGGTCGAGACGGATCGCAGGCTGCGCGGCATGACGGTGGCGGACGGGAAACGCGGCCACGGCCCGCTCGCGGCCAAGTTGCGTCGTCCGAAGCCCAGCCGTCGGAGCGGGCAGCGGAACGACCGCCGCATCGAGCCGCTCGTCGCGGACTGCCGCGATCAGCTCCAGGCCAAACCCAGGCTCGAGGATCGTCTCCAAGCCCGACATCGAGGCGGCCACGTGCTGCAACGCCTTGGGGACGCTGGCCGGCAACGATGCCGGCGTGTACCCGATCCGCAACCGGCTTGCGGTCCGGTTACAGACCTGCTGGATCGCGAGCCGCGCTACCTCGACCTGTTGCAGCACCCGCCGCGCCTCCGCCAACAGAGCGACGCCCGCGTCCGTCAGCGAAACCGTCCGCTTGGTCCGGTTCAGCAGCCGCACGCCCAACTCCTCTTCGAGCTTGCGAACCTGCTCGCTGACCGCCGGCTGCGCAATGTGCAGTCGCGCTGCGGCCCGGCTGAAGTGAAGCTCCTCCGCGACCGCAACGAAATACCTGAGATGCCGAAGTTCCATTTGTCCTCGCCTCTGTCCAAACTAGCTAGCGTCGCCGTTGTCCCGGTCGGGCCTCTCGGCCTGGCGGAATCCGCCCTCTGACACTCCGCGGCCGTGCTTCCAGAAACATTGCTGGAGGATCGCCCACCGGGCCATCCGTGTCTTCGGAGCCAGCGCATAAATCGGCCCGTGGACAGCCCCCAATCTCCGGGTACACGCTAGCCGGAGGGCCGGCGATCTTGGCTCTGAATTTGGGGGCTAGCCCCAATGTGCGGCCGTCGGGTTCCTGCCATTGTGAAACTGCATGCCTTTGCGGTGGCTGATCGTCGACGAAACGATGAATTCCGGGAGGAAATGCGTGCCCTGCCCCAAGAGCAGGGCATTTCCGTCGTCGGCGGCGCCTCGCGCGGGGCTGAGGCGCTCAGGCAAATCGCACAGCTAACGCCGGACGTCGTGCTCATTGACATCGACCTCGGTGAAGAGAGCGGCCTTGCGCTGGCAAGAAGTCTGGGAGACGGTGCCAGTCGTGCTGCCGTGCCGCACATGATCCTGATCTCGACCCATGATGAGGGCGAGTACGCCGACCTGATCGAGGCGAGTCCGGCCGTCGGGTTCCTCGCGAAGACCGACCTGTCGGCGGCGAGGGTCCAGCGGATGCTCGCCGAGCTCGATCGGAGCTAGCGCCCCGGACCTAGTCGGTCTGATGAGCGTCGAGGAACGTGATGGCGGCGAGCACAGGGCGGCGATCGTCGTCCGTCTCGGGCAGGCGGAGCTTGGTCATGATGCTGTGCACGTGCTTTTCGACCGTTCCCTCGGTGAGCCAGAGGCGCCGGCCGATGCCGGCATTCGAGCGTCCCTCGGCCATCAAGGCGAGCACTTCGCGCTCGCGGCGCGTCAACTCCTCGAGGGGATCGTCGACGTCCCGTGTTGCAACGAGTTCCTGAACAAGAGCGGGGTCGACGACGACCCGCCACCGCTTACACGATTTACGGCGTCGAGGAAGTCCTCAAGCTCGGTAGCTCCTCGCGACCGCAACGAAATACTCAGATGCCGAAATTCCATTTGCTCGCCTCTGTCGCTTCGTAGAGCGTGCGACAGTCGGGCGCGCATCGCATCGACGGGTCCCCAGCCCACACTCCCTAGTCGCACCCGCGCACTGCCTAGTCGGCCCTAGCGCGAAGCTTCTGGCCGACACGCGACCTCAACCCCCGGCGGCACCGAACGGGGGAGGGCGGCGCGCGGTTCGCGGCCGAGTGGTTGCGGCGCCAGTGCCAGCCCTGCCGCACGGTCGCAGCCGGCCCATGCAGTCTGGATTCGCCCGCACCAGGTATCCGTCGGGGCATCTCGCAGGGAGAGCCGACCGACGAGCAGAGCGACCCGAACGGACTCGAACCTGGAGTAGCCGACGAGGCGGGCCTGCGGGTACGCTTTAAGCATCGCGCGCCACCGTCCCGTGGGTGCGACCACGTGCCGTTCGCTGCTCTCGGCACCGCGACGCGGTCTGCCGTCGAGCGCCGACGCGGAGCGTGTCGAACTCGGCGTCCATCGCTCCAATTTCGAGTTGCGCGGGCCTTGGTCGCAATCACAGGTGCGAATGCCTGAGAGGCGCGGCATCTTGATCGCCACAAGACACGCGATTTGCTTAAGCGCCATGCAACGCGATCCGCGTGTGAGGAACCGGCCCGCAATGCGCCAAAGAGACAAATGACCGAGGAGACGATTCCCATGAAAGCGATTGTGGTGACGGACCAGGCTGCGGGAACGGCCGGGATGACGCTGGTGGAGCGGCCCGAGCCGCCGGCAGCGATCAACGACGTCATCGTTCAGATTCATGCGTCGGGATTCGTCCCGACTGAGATGGAGTGGCCCTCGACCTGGACCGATCGCCGCGACCGTGACCGAACACCGTCGATCCCTGGGCACGAGCTGGCCGGAGTGGTCACCGCTCTCGGCTACGGCACGACGGGGGTGTCGGTGGGACAGCGGGTGTTCGGCCTCGCGGACTGGCATCGCGACGGCACCCTGGCGGAGTATGTGGCGATCGAGGCACGCAACCTCGCGCCGCTGCCGGGCGACGTCGACTTCACGGTGGGCGCGAGCCTGCCGATCTCGGGCCTCACCGCGTGGCAGGGACTGTTCGACCACGGCCACCTTCAGGCGGGGCAGAGCGTCCTCGCGCACGGCGCGGCCGGCGCAGTCGGGACGATGGTGACGCAACTCGCACGTGAGGCCGGCGCCTACGTCATCGGCACCGGGCGCGCCGCCGACCGTCAGGCGGCGCTCGACTTCGGCGCGCAGGAGTTCGTCGACCTCGACAACGATCCCCTGGAAGACGTCGGCGGCGTCGACCTGGTCTTCGACGTCATCGGCGGCGACATCCAGAAGCGGTCCGCAAGCCTGATTCGCGCCGGAGGAACGCTGGTGTCCGTCGTCGGGCCGGCCGAGGCGCGGCCCGCCGACGGCCTGGCGGTCGACTTCGTCGTCGAGTCCGATCGTGCCCAACTGAGTGAGATCGTCCAGCGGGTGCGGGACGGACGGCTGCGGACGAACATCGGCAACGTCGCGACCCTCGACGATGCTGTCGCCGCCCTCAACCCGACCGAGCGACGCACGGGGAAGACGATCATCGGCGTTCGTCCGTGAGGACTCGGGGACGCCGAGCCGTTCTGCCCCGCCTCCTCGCGGATCAGCGTCAGCATCGTCGACCGCGAGCGGCGGGTCCTGATCGGCTGCACGATCACCGGCTCGGAGTCGTCGACTTCCTGCGCCCGGTGACCATCGCCGTCGTCGCCAAGGTCGCGCTCGAGCGTCTTGGCCACGCCGTACCGCCGTTGCCGGCCCGCATGGAGCTCTGGCTGTCGCTGCTCGAACAGGCCGGCGCCTGACATGACACGGACTTGAAGGAGGAATCAGCATGCCCCCCATCTCACGAGGCTTTCGCGGCCGCCGCTCCACAGCCGACCCGACGCGTCTGCCGCCGGGCCAGTACCTGACCCGCGATTTCCCGGTGCTGTCCGCCGGGCCGACGCCGCACACGCCGCTGGACGAGTGGAGCTTTCTCATCAGCGGCGCGGTCGATGGACCGGTTTCGTGGACGTGGCAGGAACTGCTCGAGCTCCCCGCCGAGACGCCGACGGCCGACATCCACTGCGTGACCAAGTGGTCCAAGTTCGACACGACGTGGAAGGGCGTGTCGGTTGACTCCCTGCTGGCGGCCGTCGGCACCGATGCGAAGTACGTGAGTGCCTGGAGCGACGGCGGCTATACGACGAACCTGCCGCTCGAAGACATCACCGGCGGGCGAGCATGGATCGCCTACGAGTTCGGCGGCAAACCGCTCGAGCCCGAGCACGGCGGCCCCGCGCGCCTGCTGGTTCCGCACCTGTACTTCTGGAAAAGCGCCAAGTGGGTGCGAGGGCTCGAACTCCTCGATCACGACCAGCCCGGCTTCTGGGAGCGCTACGGCTATCACAATTACGGCGACCCCTGGAAGGAACAGCGCTACCAGGGAGACTGACCAATGCCTCAGGTACCGGTCGTCTGGCGGCTCGCGACGGTCCGCCAGCTGATCGACGAGACGCCACGAGCAAGGACGCTCGTGCTCGACGTCCCAGACTGGCCCGGACACATCGCCGGCCAGCATGTCGACGTCCGCCTCACGGCCGACGACGGCTACCAGACAGAACGCTCCTTCTCGGTCGCTTCCGCGCCGGAGCGGGCAACCGTCGCGCTGACCGTGGAGCGGATCGACGGCGGCGAGGTCTCGCCGTACCTGACCGAGGAGCTTCGCGTCGGCGACACGCTCGAACTCCGGGGACCGTTCACCAGCTACTTCGTCTGGCGCACCGAGGACGGTGGGCCGCTGCTGCTGATCGCCGGCGGGTCTGGACTGGTGCCACTGATGGCGATGCTGCGCCACCGCGCTGCCAACTCGAGCACGGTCGAGGCGCGGCTGCTGCTCTCCGCCCGCTCACTCGATGACGCCCTGTATCGCGACGAGCTCGCCGAACTCACCGGAGACGGGCTGGTCACGCACTTTACGTTCACCCGCGAGCCACCACCGGACTGGCGCGGATTCGCGCGGCGGATCGACGCGGAGATGCTCAGGACCGTCGGACCCTCGCCCCACCAGCGGCCGCGCATCTACGTCTGCGGCCCGACCGCGTTCGTCGAGCGCGGGGCCGAGCTGCTCGTCGAACTCGGTCACCAGCCGGGCGCCATCCGCACCGAGCGGTTCGGCCCCTCTGGATGAGTCTGCTGAATGATCGGCCTTGCGACCGTCGCTCGGTCTCAATGGGCCGTCGCCGCGAGAACGTCGTCGCACGCCTTCGCGCAGCGCCGGCAGACCTCGGCGCAGACGCGGCAAGCACGTCACGAGGGGTGGCGGAGCTAAGTCATCGCGGTTTCCTATCGCCGCTCGCGCCCCGCGCCACCAAGCTTGGGTGGCCGTCCAACGAGAAGGAGACGAGATATGGCCTCGATCGCGACATCCAGCCATCTGCCGGCCCTCATGCAGCCGCGCGAGCGCGACGCGATCGGCCATGAGCTCGAGACGACGCTCCATGACCTCGTCGCTCTGTCGTTGATTGGCAAGCAGCTGCATTGGGCGGTGGTCGGCCCGCTGTTTCGGCCCCTGCACCAGCAGCTCGACGAGCTCGTCGATGCGTGGCGTGATCTCGCCGATGTGGTGGCCGAACGAGCTGTCGCGTTGGGCTACGTTCCCGACGGGCAGGCACCGGCGGTCACCGCCGCCTCGGAGATCACTCCGGTTGCGCCGACCCCGATCGAGGATCACGCGCTCGTCAGGGAGCTCACCCATCGGATCGCGAAGGTGAGCGAACGAGCACGGACGCGGATGGACCGACTCGGGGACATCGACGCCGCATCGCAAGACGTGGTCATCGAGGTGGTTCGCAAGCTCGAGGAGCAGCAGTGGATGCTCCGCGCACAACTGGTCGGCCGAGCGTGATCGCGATGGAAGCTCTGGACGGCAACGCGATCGCGGGGTCGCTCTTCGAGTACTTCGGCTCCGAGATGACGAGTGTCCGCGGCCGCTGCACGCACTGTGGCACGGTCGCGCCGGTCGCCGAGCTTGCCGTCTACACACGGGCACCCGGCGCCGTCGCACGCTGCCGGACCTGCGGAGACGTGGCGATGGTGCTCGTGAACGCCCGAGGCTCAATGGAGTTCCACGCCGGAGCGTTCGAACTGCCCGAGTCGGCTTAGCGCCGACACGGTCTGCTCACGCCAACCGCCATAGCACTCATCGCCGCGAGGCGATCCTACGGCGCGGCTGGGAGCGACTGCTCTCCACCGCGGCCTTTTTGGGGCGTCATCCGAAATGCCGATGATCCAGCGTCAGCGCTTGTTGTATCGGACAGTGCGTCCCGGTTTTCTTGAACGCAATGGCACATCGCCGGATATTGCACGGCCAGATGGGCGCTCCTGCGTTTTAGAAAGGTGAAGGGGGAGCGCGGCAACGAGGGCGCTGTGTCGGCGTCCCGTCCCGCGCTCCTATTCCTTCGCGCTCAGAGTTCGAGGAGATTCACCACTCGTGAGAGATCCGATTGATCGGCCGGCGAAGGTGCTCGTCGCCTACTACAGCGCCACAGGCCACGTCCACGCCCTAGCCAAGGCGGTCGCCGAGGGCGCCGAACGGGCGGGAGCCGAGGTCCGGCTGCGTCACGTGGAGGAGCTCGCCCCGGAGCTGCTGATCTCGCAGAACCAGGCGTGGGGACGGCACCGTTCAGAAGTAACCGACGAGCCCACCGCATCGCTCGGCGATCTCGAGTGGGCCGATGGGATCGCCTTTGGGACCCCGACGAGATTCGGCAACGTGGCAGCGCAGCTGAAGATGTTCCTCGACCAGGCGGGCAAGCTATGGGAGGAGGGCAAGCTGATCAACAAGGCGGTGACAGCGTTCACCTCCTCGCAGACAGAACACGGCGGCCACGAGTCGACAATTCTCGCGCTGACCAACACCTTCTACCACTGGGGCGCGATCGTCGTGCCGCTCGGCTACACGGTCAGGGAGGTATTCATGGGCGGCGGCAACCCGTACGGCGCGTCGTTCACGAGCGGCATCCGCGTGGGTCCACCCGATCCCGAGACGATCGCCGTGGCGGTCGCCCAGGGCCAGCGCCTGGCACGGGTGGCCCGGGTGATCGGGCTAGCTCAGGAACAGCGACTGCTCGACGCCGTAGCCGGCGTGGTGACCGCGCACGACGAGCAGGAGTCATGAAGCTCGAGGGTATGCACCAACCCACCTCCTCGCGTCAGCCACGGCGCGTCCTCTTAGCGGGTCACCGGCTCCCGGGGGGTCGGCTAGGGGGTTCGACTAGGGCCACTCGGATGCGACAGCCGCGCCTGCGGCGAAAGCTTGCCGGAGCGACCGCAAGGGAGGGGAAAACATGGAACTTCGGCACCTCAGGTACTTCGTAGCGGTCGCGGAGGAGTTGCACTTCCGCCGCGCCGCCGAGCGGCTACACGTCGCGCAGCCGGCGGTCAGCGAGCAAGTTCGCAAGCTCGAGGAGGAGTTGGGCGTGTGTCTCTTGAACCGCACGCCGAGTGTCTCGCTGACAGACGCTGGAGCCGCCCTCCTCCGGGAGGCGCGCCGTGTGCTGGAGCAGGCGGAGGTGGCGCGGCTTGCGGCCCGCAACGCGCGTGACCACGCCACAAGCTCTCTGCGGATCGGCTACATGCCGGCATCGCTGCCGGCCAGCGTCCCGCGCGGCTTGCAGCGCCTTGCCGCGGCGATGCCGCATCTGGAGACCATCCTGGAACCCGGATCCGGGCTCGAGCTGATCGAGGCGATCCGCGCGGAGAGGCTCGATGCTGCGATCGTGTCGTTGCCTGCCCCGACCGCGGGACTCCGCACAACGGCGCTTGGCGAGCAGCGCGCGGTCGCGGCGTTGCCGGTGATCCACGATCAGGCCGTCACCTCCAAGATCCGCCTCGATCAGATGGCGCCCGAACATATCGTCGTGTTACCGCGCGAGGAAGATCGCCCCTTCTACGACGCCGTCGTGGCGGCGTGCCGCAGCGCCGGCCTTTCACCAACGCTCGTCGAAATGCCCGATTCGCACGTCGAGCGGATCCTGCTGGCGGTCGCATCGCGTGCCGGGATGGGGCTGCTTCCCGAATCCGTGGCCGAAACGCTATGCCGCTCCCGGCCTCCGATTCGTGCGACTGGACGGGGACGCGCCGAGTTTCGCAACTGCCGCCGTGACGCGCAGAGACGCCGGGCACCTGCCCACGGTCGCCTTCCTGCACGCCATCTCCCAGGCGCGCAACGCGCACACGGTTCCGGCGTCCATATCACCCGTCACCGCCGCAGCCTGAGCGACTGCCAGGCCAAGTGAGCACCTCGATCCGAAGGAGACACGGATGCGCGAATTGATCGACAAGCCATTGGTGGACGACGCGTTCGACGCGTACGTCGACTGCGGGAGGAGCGCGCCTCAGTTCGGGATGTCTACGAGCGGTGGGCGAGCGGTCCGGCAGCCGATTTCCCGTTGGCGCCGTCGCGTCGGAGGACACCGCGATGGCTAACCCGGTGCGGAAGAACAGGCCCGGCGCGGGCGAGCGGCCGCGTGTCCTGATCATCGGCGCCGGCTTCGCTGGCTTTCATTGTGCTCGCCCGCTCGACCGGCGTCTCGCGGCGACGGCGGACCTGGTGCTGGTCAACCCAGTCGACCACATGGTCTATACGGCGCTGCTCCCGGATGTGGTGGGCGGCCTGCTTGACCCGAGATGGATCGCGACTCCGCTCGCCGCCTCGCTGCCGTCCACAAAGGTGCTGGTCGGGACTGTCACCGCGATCGATACGGGTGCGCACACGTGCGCCGTGCGGGGGACTGACGGTCGCGAAGAGCTGCTCGCATGGGATCGCTTGGTGCTGAATCCTGGGTCGGTGACCAGGACGATGGGCGTCGCGGGCGTTCTCGAACACGCGCACGGCTTCAAGACGCTCGCCGAGGCGCTGTATCTGCGGGAGCGGATTCTGCGCCAGCTGCAGTTCGCGAGCGCGACCACGGACATGCACGCTCGCGAATGTCACGGCTCGTTCGTGGTGGTCGGCGGTGGGTTCACAGGCCTGGAACTGGCTGCGCAAGGCCGCCAGCTTTCCCGCGCGGCGCTGCGCCAGTACCGCGCGCTTGACTCCGAATCGGTGCGATGGACCGTGCTGGAGGCTGGACCGAGCGTGCTGGGGCAATTCCCGGCCAGTCTCGCCCGCCGAGCGCTGGACCGCATCCGCAAACGCGGGGTCGACGTACGCCTCGGCGCCGCGGTCGCCGAGATCGCGCCCGACCACGTGAGGCTGGTCAGCGGTGAGACGCTCCCCGCGCAGACTGTGGTCTGGACGGCCGGCGTCACGCCCGCCCCTCTCATCTCCGAGCTCGGGCTGGCGGTGCAGCGCGGACGACTGATCGTCGGAGACCATCTCCAAACACGCGATCACCCGGACGTGTTCGCGCTGGGAGACGCTGCGGCCGTCCCCGATCTCACCCATCCTGGCCAGCTCGCACCCCAGACTGCCCAGCACGCGCAACGCCAAGGCGTAACGGCCGCCCACAACGTTGCCGCCTCGCTGGGTCACGGCAAGGCCCGGGCATACAAGCACCACGATCTCGGATTCACAGTCGACCTGACCGGCCGGAACGCCGTCGCGACGCCGCTTGGCGTGAGGCTCAGCGGAGTTCTGGCGAAAGTCGCCGGCCGTGCGTACCACCTCTGGGCGCTTCCATCCGGGCGTTTGCGCGTGCTCTCGGACTGGATCAACGCCGTCATCGGCGGACGGAAAATCGTCGCGCTTGGACTGATCGACGAGCGCTACGCGACGATCCAAGCCGAAGCGAACGGCGGCGGCGCGATCGGGCCCACGCGGCCCGTGAAGCGAACCTCCGCGTGAGGATCAGCGCCGAAGAGCAAGCAAGCTGCTGAACGAGCTGGTGCCAATGGGCCTTGCGCCTGCGGCCGATCGCGGCGTTGGCGGAGGACGCCAGCGACCGCTTTGGAGATACGCCTCACGCTTTCGCGTTCAGACCAACGAGATCTTTGAGAAAGGCGATCCTCGCCTACGCGCGCTCGGCAGGATGGCACGCTGATGCTGGCCGGCCGCTACCACCACGCTGCGACGCGGTGGCACGCAGGTCTTCGCCGGCGTCACGCCGACCGATCCGCTCTCGTCGCAAGGCTCATTGACGTTGAGCCGTCGCCGTGGGCTGCTCCACGCTGTCAATGCCGGAAGCGACACCGTCTCGGTGTTCGCCGTCTGCGGCAACTCCAACAGTGCCATGGGGTTGCCGCGCGTCTCAGCGACGATCCGCTCGCGCGCGCTCTCGTCCAACGGCCCTGGCATCACGGAGTCCAACAGCTCGCGCGCGTCGATATTTCGAAGACGCTCGACGACGAGCTCCTGCAACCCGGCGCCCCGGGTCATTGGTCTTGCGGAGAATCCGATTGCTCGCCCGCTGGCGGACGACTATGGGGTCCCTCTGCTCACCCACGTGGACTTGATCCAATACGCGCATTGGTTCGGGCGGAGCGCGCGTAGCTCCCGAGAGGTCACGCTACGCGAGTTGGCGCCACGCCCGGAGTCGTCCAGACCGGCCTCGGCTCGTACTCGACCGTCTCGGCGACCTTCTCGGTACCGCACATCGTGCAGACGAGCAGAAAGCTCAGCACCTTCTCCGCAGCGTCATACCGGGAAGTGCTGTCGTGCAGGTGGTCGCACATGGCAATGCATGGTCAGGCGGCAGCCGCGATGTCCGTCGCGGGGTACGGCCCGCAGGCCCAGATGTCATCGAGCAGCTGCCGCGCGCGCCGCGGTGTCCAACGCTCGGCGTCGATGAGCTCGTCGGCGAGGACCGCCACCTCGGCGAGCGCCCACCGCACGTCGCCGTCGTCGAGGTCGCGGGCGAACAGCAGCGCGTCGGCGGCCTCGCGGAGGCGGTCCTGCTCGACCGCTGACAGTGCCGGAGCGCCGAGCCCTCGGAGCGTTCGCATCACGCGGCGGTACGCCACGGTTCGCATGCTTGTCATGTCGTGAGCATCGCGGGCGCGAACCCACACTCAATCGCTTGTCGTTGGGTCTCAGCGGCCCTCGAGATCAAACCCGTCTGCGCTCGAGAGGTGGTCTTCCCATCGCGGCGGGCGCTCGGTGCACGAGGACACCGTGGTCAGATCGGCGAAGGACGACAGCGCCTGGACGAATCGGTGGACGCTTGACGCCGCGACCGTGAAGAGACGCTCATCGCCCGGGCGGGCCGCTGTTCGCTCCGGCTCTTGCGGCCGCTCCGCCAGCCGCGCTGCCGCTCGTGGTGCTCGCAAGGTGTGGGCATGCCGATGGTGGTCAGTTTCGCCGCTTGCGATAACGGCGGGCTATGGGCGATCGCGCAACGCAGTTGAGACGTTGGAGCGGGCGACTACGGTCGAAAAGGAAGCGATCGAGTAGGGCCAAGATCGTCGGGCACAAGATCGGCTCGCAAGCTCTCCCGCTCCAACCCAATTGAACGGAGGGGATGTGACAGTCAGGGAAATCATCGAGCGGCATCCGCGGCCACTCAGCCTAGATCGTGATGTGCTGCTGCGCTGCATTGACAAGTGCTTCGACTGTGCCGCCACGTGCACCAGCTGCGCCGACGCCTGCCTCGGCGAGCCGGACGTGCCCGAGCTAGTGCGGTGTGTTCGTCTCAATCTCGACTGCGCCGACGTGTGTGAGGACACAGGCCGGGTCGTGACCCGTCAAACCGAGCCCGACCTCGGTCTGATTCGCGCCGCGGTCGAGGCGTGCGTGGTCGCGTGTCGTGCGTGTGCCGAGGAGTGCGATCGTCACGCGCCCCACCACGACCACTGCCGTGTCTGCGCAGAGGTTTGTCGCAGCTGCGAGCAGGCGTGCAGCGATCTGCTCGCCGCTATCGGCTGACATGATCCTGCGCGCCACGCAGTTCTTCGAGCGCTTGTCGCAGATCGTCGAGGCCGGTGGCGAGGGCGACCGCGTTCGGCTGTCGACGAGGTTGATGTAGCTGGTGGCCGTCGACGAGATGGCCGCCACGGTGATCGGGCTGGCGACCGGCGCGCCGGTCGGCGGCCGCGTCGAGGTCGGTCGGCCCGAGGCGCTGGGCGTCGACGCGTGGGGGCGGCGGCTGTTCGCCGCCACCGGAGACGAGCGCACGGTAATCGGCGACCCGCAGGCGCGGTACTTCGGCACCGAGCTGCACGGCGGCGAGTTGACGCCGGGCGACGGCGCGCGCATCGGGATGATCGACTTCGAGACGTGGTTCGCAACGCACCCGCAGGGAGCCCGGCGATGACCGAGATCCACGTGATCGTGACGGGCCCCGAGGAGGCCTACGACTACGCCGCTGAGTTCTGGTTGGCGAACGAGCTGATGGCGGTGACCGTCCTGCACGAGGGCCGGCTGCACCTGCGCATCGACCCGCGGGCCGACGGCATGCCGTGGCTGGCGGACACCGCCAGCCTGGCGCGCGCGCTGGCCGAGGCCAGCGAACGGCTCGGGGCCTATTGAGCAAGCGCGACCATGTCCTGGCCTTCGCCGTCGGGGAGGTCAGGATCGCGACCCCGTCCGGGTCCGGTCTTGCCCGTGCGGGCGAATTGGACGTCGGCTGCGCTATGGCTGTTGCATACCATCGCGTGACCTGCATGCGCGTCCGAGCAGAGACAGCCAGACTCGTGACGCGCTGAGGTCGAGCCCTGAAAACGCCGGACGAGGCCGATGAGAGGCCCTACGCGACCACTGCCGCGAGCTGATCTCACGGCAGACACAAGGGTTCGACGCCGCCCGCGAGCTGTTCGCGCTTGCGGACACCCCGCGAGACATCGAGCGCCGCTTCCGAACAACACGCAACGGCTCAGTCCGCCAGGGAGCGCTGGTGCGCGAGCAGACGTTCGCGAACCGGCCGCACCCGGACTGCTCGAGCGGGCGCACGCCGATCGAGGGGCTATTCCTCGGCGGCGGCGGGTTGCACCCCGGCGTGCCGGGTTGCCTGGCAGGCGGCTACCACGCCGCTCGAGCGGTGTGCGAGACCCTTCACCAGGAGCGCTGGTGGCCGGAGCCGCCGTTCGTCCAGCGTGCGCGTGTGGCCGGGGCTGCTGCCCGAGCTGGCCGCGGTTACCTGATGTGCGTGGGCGTGCGGCGTCGGTTGGCGCCGCGCGTCCCCATGAGGCGCGTACCGACCTGGTGATCGCCGTGCCCGCTCGTGGCTACTCCTCTGCCCGGCTTGGCAAGACGACGCTCTGACGCCCGCGCGCCCATGCGCCGGCCATCGCTGCTCACCTACGGGATTGCGACGTGACCCAGTCTGAACGGCCGGTGAGCCGACGATTGCCTCTGAGGATTGGCAAGGCGTGCACGCGAGCGCTGGCGTTGCGCTCGCTTGTCGCGTGTTCGCACAAGCTTGGGGGTGAGTGAGGACGACCGCCTCGTCGTCGGTGGCAGAGCGCGTTCCGGCGAGCGCATGCCCAAGCACCCGCAAGAACCTGCGAAGTTCGGCCGATTCGTGTTTGGTATCGCCGGCGCGCGAAGGAGCGCCGGCATCAGCGCACGGGCGTGTCGGGCAGGACGCCGGCCGCCGCGGTCTCGCGACTGAGGAACGCGCCGAGCTCCTCGATCGTGCTCATCAGCGGCGACGGGAAGATGACGGTGGAGTTCTTGTCGACGGAGATCTCGACCAGGGTCTGGAGGTTGCGCAGCTGCAGCGCGAGCGGGTGGGCCATCATCACATCGGAGGCGCTGGCCAGCTCGCCGGCGGCGAGTGCCTCGCCCTCTGCAGCGATGATCTTGGCGCGCTTCTCGCGCTCGGCCTCGGCCTGACGGGCCATCGCGCGCTGCATGCTGTTGGGGAGCTGGATGTCCCTGAGCTCGACGATCGTGACCTGGACGCCCCACTCCTCGGTCTGGACGTCGAGGATCTCGCGGATGTTCTGGTTGATCTTGTCGGTCTCGGACAGCGTCTCATCCAGCGTGTGGCGCCCCACGACGGCGCGCAGCGTGGTCTGGGCGATCTGGCTGATCGCGGCCGAGGCATTCTCGATCGCCACCACCGAGCGGATGGCATCGGCGACGCGGTAGTAGGCGACGGCCGAGATGTCGACGCTGACGTTGTCGCGGGTGATGATCCCTTGCGACTGGATGGGCATGGTGATGATGCGAAGCGAGACGCGGTGCACGCGATCGACGAAGGGCACGAACGCGATCAGGCCCGGCCCCCGCGCGCCATCCCTGACACGCCCAAGCCTGAAGATCACGGCGCGCTCGTACTGCTTGAGGATCCGTACGGACAGCGCGACGCCGATCAGCGCCACGACTACCAGCGCGATGACCACATAGACGATGACCATGGACTTTTTGGTTAATGTGCGTGCCTGCGCACCGCAGCTGTGGTGAGCGCCCCGGAGAGGAGGATCGCGGCGCACATCTCCGTGATGACCGCGATCGCGATGGCCGTCCGGAAGCCGCCCTCATGCCAGCCGAACAGCCCGTGCCCGTAGCTCACGGCCAGGCTGCCGAGTGCGAGTGCCGAGATCACGACGCCGGCCAGCGCGGCGAGCGCCCGGGTCCGCCCGTAGGCGAGGCCGATGATCGCGATCACGCACGCGGCCGCGTTGGCCAGGAACAGCGGGCCGATCCAGCGCACCTCGTGGAGCAGCGAGGCGTACTGCTGGATGTGGACAGCGGCCTCGACGGCGAGCGCGACGGCCCCGAGCGTGTACGCCGCCGTGCCGACCGCGTCGCCACGGCGCACTGTCAGTGGTCGGCGCGGGAGGGCGTCAGTAGCCACTGCCGTTGCCCGTGCCCGTCCCGGATACCATGTTCCCGGCGCCAGATAGCGCGAACCACGTGCCTCCGAACACGTTGAGACCCTGGCCGTTGGTGTCGCCGGGCTTGTGGTCGCCCGAGTACAGGTAGAGCGGGTGTCCGTTGTAGGTGACCTGCGGCTTGCCGTCGGTACGCGGGGTCGTTCCGAGCTTCGAGGCGGAGAGGTCGGTTCCTACGAGGGGCTCGTCGGTGTCCCGGAGCGGTGGCCAGGCCGCGGCGCAGGCGCCGGTGCATTCGCTTTTCGTTCCGATGTCCTTCTGGAACAGGTAGAGGGAGCGGCCCTGGGTGTCAACGAGGATCTGGCCGAGGTTGCCCTCGTCTGCCAGGCCGATCGTAGCCGGCTGCCCACTCGCGGTCGTCGGCGGCGCGGTTGTGCCGTCACTGCCGCCACAGGCGCTGATCGCCAACGCGGTAAGCAGGGCTGCTGCCGTGGCGGCGAGAGCGCCGATACGTGTGCTGGTGTGTCGCATGGCCTTGACCGTAAGCACGGGCAAGGCATGCTCAATTCTAAGGAACGATCAGCGGTAGCGGCGACCGATCGGCCCCCAAGGATCGTCCATGAGGACGGCAGCACTCCGGCTTCGACAACAAGAACAACGATCTGTGGAGCCATCTCGACGACCAAACTCCCGAATGCTCTGCAGTGCCCGACTCGTAGTCACGTGGTACACGAGTTCGCGGAGTCGGAGCGCGGATTGGCTGCGGCAGACTTGTCCCCGAGGTTTGGCGGGACTCGACGCAGAGGGACCAGCGGTCGCGTCGTCTGAGCCTTCGCGCGCTCCGTGCAAACGAGACCGAACGCCCGCCCTGTCGGGGTCGGACGCGACCGGTATAGATCATCGTTTCTTCGTCTTGTGCTCGATTGGGCCGAGGCGATCCTCGGAGGTCGTGGAGGACGTGAACTCAAACGGGCCAACCAATCGGTGGACCGAATCGACGCCATCGGGTGCGTCCGTTCAGGCGCGACTGGCTCGCCAGCTCGGCGATCGCCTCGCACCGGCGGTCACGTTCGCGACTACGGAGCACTTCACCCTCCAGACCGCTCGGGTGGCCACCGTTGCGGAAGCGAACGGTCGCGCGAGCATCTACCTGGCAGCGCTGTCCAGCAACCTCATCGCGCTCGCGTTCATCGGCCAAATGTCGCGCCTCGGCGCGGCCTTCTACGCGTTCGCGCTGATTCTGTTGCCGATGCTGGCGTTCATGGGTGTCGTGACGTTCCAGCGTCTGGTGCAGTCCTCCGTCGAGGACATCGCATATGCCCAGCGGATCGCTCGTCTGCGCGCCTTTTACGTCGGTCTTGCACCGGAACTTGACCCGTTTCTGCTGATGGTTCAAGGGCCGCGCGCCGAGAGCCTCTTGCACGGCACACAGCTACGGCCGAGCGCGTGGCAGCTGATGCTGACAACGGCAGGTATGGTCGGCGTGGTGAACAGCGCGGTGATTGGCGCGTGCGCTGGCCTCGCAATCCAGACGCTCGCGATCGGCTCGTTCGCCGTGGCCCTTATAGGCGGATCGATCACCGGAGTCGTGACGCTAGTTCTACATCGCCGCCACCACCGGCGAGCACGCGACGCCTACAGGCCAGAGAGCGTCGACGAGGCCGCGATCGTCCTCCCAATGGCGCAGGACGCTGAGGCGGCCTGAATGAGCCCGGCTGGGTTCCGCGGAGACCGGGTCTTGTAGGTCCTTCTTTCAAGAGATCAGGATTTCTGACGGTACCGAGGAGCGCAGAGGCCGGCAGCCGAGGTACTCCATGACGGCGAGCTCGAGCTGCGATCGCGTGCGCCAGGCGCCGGCGGCCATCAGCTCGGTCTCGAAGCCGTCCACGAAGCTCTCGGCCAGCGCGTTGTCGTAGGCGTCTCCGACCAACCCGACCGAGGCCAGCACGCCGTGGTCGGCGAGCGTCTGGGTACAGTCGATCGACGTGTATTGCCCGGACTCAACCGGTCGTCGCAACAGGGTTTGGCGAGGTGAAGCCATCGGTCGTTGTTGACATCAATGCGGAGCTTCATCCATGGCGCGCATGCCGGGTGCTGCGGCTGTCGTCGCAGAGACTCGGGTGCCCAGCGCCAAGCGCAGCGCGTCGGGCACCAGCGTGGTGCGCGTGCGCGCAGCCAGCTGCCAGCCCGCCACGCGCCGGGAGTAGGCGTCGGTGACCAAGCTCAAGGGCCACGACGAGGCCGCCGAACCATTCGTGGCCAGTCTCGCAGCCTCTTTCCTGGACCAACCTCACACGCCATCAGGCACATTGCGATAAGCAGTGCGTACGTTCCAATCGCTGTCTGCGATTTCCGGTCGGCGAACGCGCGCTTAGCCTGATCGCATGGACACCTTGGGATTCGAGTCGCGCTGATGCCGAGCCCAGGTCGCAACCCCTCCTGGCTGCTCGGAGTCGTCATTGTCGGCGTGTTCGTATGCGTCGGCGCCGTTGTCGTCGTCGCAACGACCGGCAGTCTCTGGGCTCTCATCGTCGCGGTCGGGGTGCTGGTACTGGCGACGCTGGCCGTCGTGGGCGACGTCGAGTGGAGCCTCGGCGACAGCGACCGTCCGCGAGGCCGCGCGCGCCGGCCAAGGGGGTCATCCAAGGTCAATCGGCCACTGCGGCCTGGGCCGAACTACGCCGGCCCCAAGGCGCCGCACCGCCTCGTAGTCATGACCTCCGAGCCCGTGTCGGCCGAGCGGGTGCTGGCCGCCGCTGCGAGCTGCAACGGCGCTTCGGCGAGTCCGGACTCGCTCGGCGTCATGGTCGTCTCGCCCGAGGGATTCGGCAAGCCGGAGGTCACCAACGACGAGGGCCATTACCAGTCAGCGCTGCGCGCCGAGAGCGAGACGGTTGCCTCGCTGCGCCGGCGATCGGTCAAGGCCGCCGGTCACGTCGGCGATCACAACGGCGCCCAGGCGCTCGAAGACGCGCTGGTCCTGTTCCCAGCCGAACACGTGCTCGTGTTCGCGCACCCGCATGACGCCGACGCGTACCGGCACGCCGTGAAGCGCGCCAACGTGCACGTGCCAGTCGACATCATCGACGTGCGGCCTGACGCTCGGTAGCGATCAGGGAGGGGCAGCGGCGGTCACCGCGCGACGCCACGCCCGGGTCGGCGCTACTCGCAGCCCCGTACGCGCAGTTTCGTCGTCCGGCGATGTACTGCTTGGACCCTTCGACCTCGCGCTGCACTAGGGCGAAGGAAGACGTTGGGCTCTACGCTGGCCTTCAGCTTGCCGCGCGCCTCGGCGACCCAGCCGCTGCCTTCTTGGAGAAGGCGACCATCGCCAACTTCAGCTCGCGCGCGGCGGCGGGTCGCGGCCTTGGCCTTGGTGAGTCGCGCTCGGCCCTGTGCCCCCTCGCGGTCGGCGACGCCGAGCCCTTGGAGAGCTCCAAGACCGTCGTCGTTGTATCGGCCTTCGCCTGCGCTGGGCTCGCCCTTTGCGGCGCAGGCCGCGGGTCCGTTCGGCAGCGAGTTTCGCCCGACAACCCCGGGCCGGCTATTCGTCTCGAACGCGCACGCTGGAGCGGGCAACGGCACAGTTTCGGCCTTCAACGTCGCGCGCGATGGCACGCTCTTTCCAATCATCGGCTCGCCGTTCGCCGACAACTAGACAGCGCCGTGTTGGGTGGGGATCACCCACGACGGCGAGTTCCTCTTCACGGTCGACACTGCCTCGGGCAGCATCACGCGGTACGCGCTCGCGTCCGACGGGGCGCTGACGCTGCTCGGCTCGACGGCGGTCAGCAACGACTCCGGTGTCGGGACCGTCGACGCCCGGCTAAGCGCCGACGGCCAGACGCTCTTCGTCAACGAAAGCCGCATCGCGGCCCTCGGCGAGTCGACGTCGACAGCGGTCAACTGACCGAGCGGGGATCCGTCTCGCTCCCGGCCGGAGCCACTCCCGCCGGCCTCGCGGTGACGTAACCCAGGGACGCCACCTGGCGTTCGCATGACTGGCGACGGACTACGGCCGCATTACCGGCAGGATTACCGGCAGGCGGGGTTCGCTGCGGTGAGCGGATTGGGGCGAGCAGATCGTCGCACGCCGGCTCGCACCGGCGACAAACCTCCGCACAGACCCGGCAGTGGTCGTCGTGAGCCGCGTGGCGTTCACACTCCTCGGCGCACCCACGACACACTACGACGCATGCTTCGATCGCCGCCCGGACCACCCCGACGTCGGTTTCGGTCTGACGAGTGACAACTCGACCGACCGCGTCGCAAACGTCGGCGCAGTCGAGATTGAGCCGGACCGACCGGATGAGGTGCAACACGTCCGGTTCGCCAAAGGCACGCGTCGGCGCAGCTCGCGCAGGTGGCCTCGGCTCGTACTCGAGCGTCTCAACTATCCGCTCGCTGCCGCAGATCCAGCAGCCGAGTAGGAGAGCCTGGACTCTCTCCGCAGCGTCATAGCGGGAGGTGCTGTCGGGTAGGTGGTCACAAATTCACGGGCGTATGGGCAGGGCCGGGACCCGGTGCGAGGACGTGCGCGGCGCTGAGCTAGGCGGCGTTCGGGGCCATCATTGGCTGCGCGGACGGCATCGGCGACTCGAAGCGCGTCGTGAGCGTCGCCAGGAGGCCGGCCCCGCCGACGACCACGTAGAAGACCAGCGCCGGCGTGTGGTGCGAGAAGCCGACAGCGAACGGCAGCACGATCATCGCCAGCGTCACCAGCGTGTCCACGTAGCCGTGAAGGAGCGGCGGGATGATCTTGATGATCCCTGTCGGCCACGCCGTCGCAACCGCCAGGACAGTGGCGCCGCCACCGAACACGAGCGCGATCACGGTCGCCGCCTTGTTGTCGAAGTCGAGGACCAGCGGGCCAGCGATCAGGATCGCTGCGAGCGGGTAGTCGAGCACTCCGTGAACTTGCGGCGGCACGAAGCCTCGCGACATGATCTTGTTGAGGGCAGACATCGGTGGTGACTCCTTGCTCGTGGAGGCCAGCGGTAACAGGTGCAAGCCGGCCGAGTCCAATCGTTCGGCGCCCGAAGGTACGGTGGGCTCGCCGTCGCGCAAATAGGGAGTGCTTATCGCCGATACGCATGGCGGATGCCGAGCTACGCGGGCGCTCAGACGCTTCGGCGGCAGCGCGCGACGGCACCCGTGCGCGCGGTGATCGGAAACGGCAATCACTTAGCGCCACCGCGTCTTGTGGGGTGCGTTGCCGTCGGCTTCCATGCCATCGCTGAAGCCAGCGCAGTTCGATCAAAGCGGCCGGTTGGGTGCGCCGCAGCGCGGGCCCGTTACTGGTGATCGTTGCCCGCTCGACTCATACAGGAGAAGATCATGGAAAACGAGAACATCGTGGAAAGTGCCGAGCAGTCCTGGCGCGAGACAGACCGTCGGGCCTTCCTGTTAAAGGGCGCGGCGGTAGGAGCCGGAGCCATCGGTGCGAGCCGCCTGCTAGCGGATCCAGCGCCCGCCTCCGCGGATGGGGGCCTCACGCGCGGAGATGTGGCGATTCTCCAGTTCCTCGCTGCGGCCGAGCTGCTCGAGGCTGACCTGTGGGGCCAGTACAACGAGCTCGCTGGGATCCAGGACCCCGAGGTCCCCGGCGGAAGCGGAAACCCGGCCTACACGAAGGCTCTCTCGGTGCTGGACGAGGACATGAGCCAGTACATCCATGACAACGCGGATGACGAGCAGAGCCATGCGACGTTCATCAACGCGTATCTGGTGGCACACGGCGCAGGTTCGATCAACCTGGACAAGTTCCGCACGCTGCCCAGCAGCAAGGCGACTGGCGCCCGTCAGATCGGCCGGCTGACCAACCTGATGGAGCTGACCGTCGATACCAGCTGGTGGACGCGGTACCGCAGCGACTCGAAGAACCTCGATCTGGGCGACGAGCTGCCACAGGCCGTCCCGGACCTGGCGGTGGGCACGCACCCTGCGATTCCGCGGAACGACGCGGACCTCCGGCCAAGCAAGCACCTGCAGGCGATCGCCAACACGGCGGCCTTCCACTTCGGCGCGATTGAACAAGGCGGCACGAGCCTCTACGCCTCCCTGGCGCAGCGGGTGACGAGCCCGGAGGTGTTGCGCATTCTGCTCAGCATCGGCCCGACCGAGACGATGCACTTCCAGACCTGGCAGGACAAGGCGGGCAATGCGCCGCCGTTGACTGACCCCAATACCGGGCTTACGTTCCCCGACCTGAACGGTGACGGCGAGTTGCTGCAGACAAACCTGATCATGCCCGAGCCGACGGTTTTCCTCGATCGCAAGTTCCCGATCTGCTCGATCATCCGGCCCACCGATACCTCGGGCGCCGCCGTGGGCGCTGCGAGGGCCCTGACCGCCAGCGGGCTGTTCAAGGGACAGTCACAAAAGTTCTTTGCGGCCGTCACGGCGCTCGCACAGGCTGCGGACGCCGCTCAACGTCAGTGATCAGCGAGCCTGCGATTTGAACATGACAAAGACGACATGATGATCGAAAACATCCTCAGCCCGACCCACCTGCTCCTGATCCTGGCCGTCGCACTGGTCGTGCTGGGGCCGAAGCGGCTGCCAGAAGCCGGGCGCGGACTCGGTTCCGCAATCCGCGGCTTCAAGGACTCGCTCTCCACGACCGAGCGTTCCGAGGAGCAGGCCTCGATCCAGACATCGGACGAGCCGGATCGCGCCCCGCGCACGTGACCAAGTGCGGGGCGCTCAGGGGCGGCGGCTGTGCCGCCGCCCCGTGCCACTGGAGGCCGAAGGTATGGAAGCGTTTCCGCTACGCGCAGTCGCCCACGACGATCGCCTCACAATCACCGAGCACCTGAGTGAGCTGCGTGCGCGGCTCCTGCTCGTCGCTGCGGTGCTGGCGGTGCTGTTCGCCGGATGCCTCTGGCAGAGCCGAGCGCTCCTACATTTTCTCAACGTCCCGCTCGCCGAGCTCCCAACGAGCCCGGGAGCGCAAGCTACCGGCGGCCAACTGCCCCAGGCGTTGGCCCGCAGCGCCGACGCCTTCAGCCGACTCGCGCACTCGTCGTCGCTCGACCCGCAGGAGCAGGGGGCGGCGCTGAGCGCAGCCGACTCCCTCGCCGCCGCCAGCCAATCGCTCCCGCGCCCAGCGACGCGCGCCCCGGTCACGCTCAGCTTAAGCGAGCCGTTCTCGACCTCGGTCACCGTCGCATTCGCTTTCGCGCTGCTCCTCGGACTGCCCTTCCTGCTAACGCAGGCGTGGGCGTTCGTGGCCCCCGCGATCGCCCCCGCCGAGCGGCGCGCGGTGCGGCCGCTTCTGCTGCTCGCGCCCGCGCTGTTCGCCGCCGGCGTGGCGTTCGGGTACTTCTTCGTCCTCCCGCCAGCCGTCAAGTTCCTGCAGGGGTTCAATCACGGCGCGTTCGACGTGCTCGTGCAAGCGCGCGACTACTACCGCTTCGAGCTCACGACGATGCTCGTCCTGGGCGCGATCTTCGAGATCCCCGTCCTCCTGCTCGCCCTCAGTCGCGCGGGCATCCTCAGCTCCACCACCCTGCGCCGTCACCGGCGTTATGCGATCGTCGGTCTCGCGGTGCTGGGCGGCGTCCTCCCAGGGGTCGACCCCGTCACCACGCTGCTGGAAACGCTGCCGCTCTTCGCCCTCTACGAAGGCAGCATCGTCCTGTTGAGATTCAACGAGCACAGGAGCAGCCGCCGCCGGTCGGCTTAGTCCCAGATTGGCGCCAACTACGAGAACGGTCGCGATCGCGAGTAGGCGCGCTTGTTCGAATCGCTGCGCGTGAATCGGACACGACCCCCCCATGACCCCTCCAACAGCTGAGGGACGATCGACCATGACCAACAGCGAGTCCGGATCGGCCGAGCGGGGTTTCGTCTCGTGCTCCGCCCGGCTGATCGCAGAAACCGCTCGCTGCAGCGTTCATGCGTGTTGGCTCTCGCGGCGAGGCCCGTACCGTCGCAGGCATGAAGCCACGACGCGTCCTCAGCTCACTCGTCGTTGTCGCCGCCGCGGCCGCGTTGGTCGCCGGCTGCGGAGGGTCGGGAACCGCGAAGGCCCCTACGCCGAGCGGCGGCTCGTCGTCATCAAGCGGTGGCTCGTCGTCGTCGAGCAACGCCGCGTCCTCCTCGGGCAGCGGGATCAGGATCGACAACTTCGCGTTCAGCCCCGCGACGCTCACCGTGAGCGGCGACGGCCCAATTGCCGTCGCCAACGACGACAGCGCTGCGCACACCTTCACGGCCGACGACGGCCACAGCTTCGACACGGGGCCGATCGACACCGGGGCCTCGACGAGCGTGACCGCCCCGAGGCCGGGACACTACCCCTACCACTGCACGATCCACCCGTTCATGCACGGGACGCTCGTCGTCCGGTGACGCCGGGCGTCGCGCGCCCGGCCCGCGCCTTTCCCCCCAGGTGCGGAGGGATCCGCTGGCCGGGTGCGCGAATGGCCACTGGGGCCGATGACAGCAAGCGAGCGACAGGGCACCTTTCGAGACTCGCTTCGCCGAGGAAATGGATCGCGCGCAGGCCGATTGGCAGCTGATCAGGTACGAAGAGGCCGAGCACGGCGTCACGCACGAACACGCGGTCGCGGGCTCCCTGCCCGGGGTCGCCTACCACGCGCCCAGCGACCACCGCTCGTTCGCCGCCGTGCGGGCGTTCCTCGGCGAGCTGTTCCGGTAGCGGCGCCCGGCGTCAGTGGACCCAGGAGTCGTCGACCGGCTCGCCGTCTCCGGCGTGGTGAGGTCCGACGGCGAGGAACTCGACGCCGTCGCGCCCGGCTTCGGAGGCGCGCGCGACGTCCGGCGCGACCCGGACGGCGTCCCGGGCGCGGACCGCGAAGATCTCATCGTCAAGCTTGAGCTGCCCGGCGCCGCTCAGGATCACGGAGATCCCTCCGCGTCGCGGTGACAATGGGACGAGCTCCCGAGCCGGGACATGGCGCCCGCTTCCGCTCAGGCACACAATGCGAGCGCCCGGCTCGGCGCCCGTCGCACGCCTGGGTTGCGCGACACGCAGTCGTCCGCGCGGAAACTGATCTTGCGGCCTCTTCTGCGAAGAAGCGAGCGTGGCTGGCCGCGGTGGTCGTCTGCCCGGACGTTGACGATGCGTGCCGTCAAAGCGCGAGTCCGCGGCTCGCTCTACAGCTCGGTTCAGCCATCGCAACGCGCCGCGGTCACCAGGCACGCTCCTGCGATGAACGGTCGTTCGTTGCCATGCCGGCTACGAATGCGCGGCTGCTTTCGTCACCTGCCGAGACTCGGCCTGGACCTCGGGGAATGTGATGTCGAGTCCTCGGCCCAGCGCGTCAGCGATGTTGCCGAGCCAGCCCAGAGGTTGCGCGTGCCGGCTTCGAGCGACGCGACGTAAGGCGCGAGGTCTCGCCGATGAACGCGAGCGCGATCAGGTTGCTCGAGAGCGCGGCGAGATAGATGCTCGCTCGGCCGTTGCTCTCAGAGACCGTGATCGAGCGAGCCGTCTGGAGGTTGACGTGTTCTGTGGTCGCGAACGTCGCGGCGGGCCCGAGACGCCCAGAGAGGGTCTCCGCCAGTCGTGCCTGGCCGAAGCTTGGCGAGTCAGCGGATATCGGAGATGAGCGCCGCACGTGCGGATCGGCGTGATAGGCAACTCGCTTCAAGGTGTGGCTCTCAGCTCACCAGTCGCAGGTGTGCGCGGCGCGGTGATCGCTGGAGCGCTTTCCGGGTCGCTGCGCGCGCGTCGGCGATTAGGCGGTGGGAGTGCTCGAAGCTCGTCGGCTGTACACACCCCGCGTTCGGGGCCGGGAGCAAGATCAGCTCCGCCTCTGTCGAGTATCTGGCGATGTCGGCCCCGAGTCGGCAACCCACGAGCAGATGCAGCCCCTGGATGGCCGCGTCGAGCGCGCCGGTCGGGACGCGGGCGGGTCGACTGTGAGGCTCCTGCGTCGGCAGGACGTAGATGCGCTCGGCGCCGAGCTCGACGGCGTGGGAGATCGGCGTGTTGTTGACCACGCTTCCATCGATTAGCCGCTGTTCACCGATCGCGACCGGGGGGAATATCCCCGGGATCGACGCAGACGCGGCGATGGCGTCGACTGCGGAGCCTGTCGAGAGGCGCAGCTCGCGCCCCTCGAGCAGGTCGAACGCGACCAGATGGAGCGGGATCGCCGCATCGGCGAGGTCCCCAAACTCGATGTGCCTGCGGATCAACCGCCGTAGCTCGCGATCCGGCACGAGGTGATCCCGTCGACCACAAACGCCGCCGACCAGTGCACTCATGCTGACCGGAAAGACGTCCTCCCGCTGTAGGCTGCGCCACACTCGGCCTAGCTCCCTCGCTGTCTGGGGGGACTGGGGCCGCGATGCGACGAATGCAGCGTTGAGCGCGCCGACAGAGGTGCCGACCAGAAAATCGGGCGTGATGCCCCGCTCGTAGAGCGCCTCGAGCATCCCAACCTGGACTGCGCCGAGGCTCGCGCCGCCCGAAAGAACGAACGCCGTGCGCGGGCTCGAAGCGCCGCTGGTGGCAAGCCTCTGCGGTGGATGTAGCGCGACGGTGGTCATCGCTCTAGCACGCCCCGGGGGGAGCCTGGATCAACGCCAGCTGATGCGCGAGACCGGTCTCCGTCAGATGCCGGACGCGCCTCATCAGCCCGGCGTACGTCTTCGCCGCGCGCTCCTCGCGGTCGAGGGCCGACTGATACGCCTCGAAGGCCAGCGGCTCGGCGAACGCGCTCGCGGCGACCCAGACTCGATACGCGGCGCGTACCGCGTCGCGCTCGGAATGCCACTGCCGGTAAGCAGCGACGGCGGCGTCGACGCGAGCGCGTCTGCGGGCGGCGCGCCAGATCATGGCGCGTACCTGAACGGGTGACGAAACGCGTCGGCCGCGTTGGCGGGCGGAACCCCGAACGCGATCAGTCCGTCGGCACGTATGTCGTGGACGACGATCTGGGTTTGCCCGGTGTCGCGATCCCACTCGAGCGTCACGGTGAGACCGTCGCCGCGTCGTGTGTTGAGCTCAACGAACATCGAGCGACCCGAGGCCGGCCCAACGGAAGGACGAGAGCTCGCCGGACGCGGTCCGTGCGAGCGTTTCCCGGCCCTTGCGTTGCAGCGCGCGTAGGTAGTCAAGGTGCGCCGACCACGAGCGGTCGTATGCGAGGCCGTCCGCGAGCTGCGCCGTGTCGGCGTGAGCGTCTAGCAGTTCGTACGCGAGTAAGGCCAGGCCGGCCGCCGCCTCCGCGTCGGGTTGGTGATCGCCGCTCGCAGTTGCCTCGCGGGGTGGGTGAACGGCCTGAGGCACGGAGTGAGCGCGAAGCACGGCCGCGCCAAGCCGCAGACAGATCAGGGCCTCGCCGGCGCAGACGGCAGCGTGCAGCTTCATAGCGGTTGACGCGCGCAGTCTCATGCGGCGAGCACGGATCTTTCCGACGCGATCGGCGGGCGCTGTTCGAGCGTGCGCGACGCGGCTCGGAGAAAGGCGACGGTTGGCAGGTGCTCGGTATGCCGAGGGGAGACGATCGCCGTCGTCAAGACCGGGCTCTCGCCGTTCAGCGCGACGAAGCGAACGCCGGCATCCGCGTAGCGCTCGCCGACACATTCGGGGAGCAAAGCCATCCCGGCCCCCGAGGCAACTGCCAGCAACACCCGGTCGACCTGACCGTCTGGCATCTCGATGAGGGTCGGTGAGATTCCGGCCGCGCAACAGGTCGCTAGAACAGCGTCATAAAACGGCCGATCGGCGTCGCGGGGAAGCACGACGATGCGTTCTGGAGCGATCTGTTCCAGGCCGACGTATGCCTTCACGGCGTGCTCGTGACCGGTGGGGAACACCGCGACAGCTCGCTGCTCGCCGAGCGGGGTCACGCGCAGTCCGGCCGTCGGAACGGGCAGCGAAACGACCGCGACGTCGAGCTCCCCTGCTCGCACCGCCTCGGACAGCTCGAGCCCCGGCCCCGGCTCCATCGTCGTCTCAAGGTTGGGCGTGGTGGCGACGAGACGCCGCAGAGTTCGGGGGATGCTGGCCAGGAGAGCAGTGGGGACGTAGCCAATCCGCAGCACACGGCCCGGCCGGTCGCTTGCGTTGCGGGCCGCAAGCCGTGCCGCCTCTGCCTGGCGGAGCACTCGGTGTGCCTCTGGGAGCAGGGCGGCCCCCGCGTCCGTGCAGGGCAGTGTTGCGGTGCGTGCGGTCAAACAGCCGCACCCCGAGCTCGTCCTCGAGCTTGCGGACCTGCTCTGAGACCGCGGGCTGAGCGACGTGCAGTCGCTCTGCGGCCCGGCGGAAATGTAGCTCCTCGGCGACTGCGACGAAGTATCTGAGGTGGCGAAGTTCCATGGTCTGCGGTCCGGTGTTCAGTGCCGGTGCAGCATCGTCTTCCCTTCCTCGTTCACCCCCGCTACTTCTTCCATATCTCTCACATCGTATCCGGGAGGGCCCCTCCGTCGCATCGCGCACCTCGTTGTCTGCACGGCCAGCGTACAAATCGGCGCTAGGGCAGCCCCAAACTGCGCTTTCACGCTAGCCGGAGGGAGGCTGCCTTGTAGTTCGTTTTGGGGGCTGGCACCAATGGTGCTGCGCGGCCGTTCCTGCGATCGTGCAGGCCTTATGCGTCTGCGTTGCCTGATCGTCGACGACAACGCGAGCTTCCGAGAGGAAATGCGCGGTCTGCTCGCCGAAGAGGGTCTTGATGTCGTCGGGGGAGCCGGGTCCGCGGCCGATGCGCATCGGCAGATCGCCGAGCTGCGGCCAGACGTCGCGCTGATCGACATCGACCTCGGTGGCGAAAGCGGGCTCGAGCTGGCACGCCAGCTGCGCGAGCAGCCGGGTCAGGGTGCGGTCCCCCACCTGATCCTGATCTCGACTCACGATGAAGCCGAGTACGCCGACCTGATCGAGGCGAGTTCGGCCATTGGGTTTCTGGCGAAGATCGACCTGTCGGCGGCAACGATCCGACAGATGCTTGGCGCCGTCGACGGCGATAAGGCCGACGAGTCCTAACTGGTCTGATGAGTGTCGAGGAACGCGACCACCGCAAGCACCCGGCGGTGGTCGTCGTCGGTCTCGAGCAGCCGGAGCTTCGTCAGGATGCTGTGCACGTGCTTCTCAACGGTTCCCTCCGTGATCCAGAGGCGCCGGCCGATGCCGGCATTGGAGCGCCCCTCGGCCATCAGCGCGAGCACGTCGCGCTCGCGACGGGTGAGCTCCTCGAGCGGATCCTCGACATCCCGCGCCGCCACGAGTTCCTGAACCAGAGCGGGGTCGACGACCGATCCGCCACGACTCACTCGTCCCACGGCGTCGAGGAACTCGTCGACATCGGTAACGCGACTCTTGAGCAGGTAGCCGGTGCGGCGCCCGCTCGCAAGCAACGTCATCGCGTGCTCCACCTCCACGTGTGCCGAGAGGATCAGGAGCGCCGTCTCAGGGAATTGTTCGCGGATCACCTGGGCTGCTTCGAGGCCCTCCGTCCGATGGTCGGGAGGCATGCGGATATCGACGACCGCGAGATCGGGCCGCTGCTCGCCCACCAGCCGCATCAGTTCAGACCCGTCACCCGCCTGGCCAACTACCTCGTACCCGCCCCGCTCGAGCAGGCTCGCGAGGCCCTCGCGCATCAACACGTCATCGTCGGCGACGATGACTCGCATACCGCGTGGATCGACGTCGGTCACGGCGAGAGTATTCCGCAGCACGATCGGCGGAACTAGGCTAACGCCGCTGGGGAAGGCGAACTGCCTACCGCCCGTCAGAACGCCGACAGGGTCGCTGACCGGAAGGTGGGCCGCAGGAGTATGGTGGTTTCGGCTATGCCGTCGCCGTGGGTCGCTGTCGAAGCGGGGACCGACCTGCTCGCGCGTGCTCGGCAGATTCAAAGGAGCTGGGACCGTCTACTCGGCGAGGGCGCGCTCGGCCCTGAGCTTCCACCACAGGCGACGGCAGGAATGCGGCCGATGATCGTCGACTCGTGGCGGCGAGTGCTTGCCACGGGCCTCGAGCCGATCGACGTGCTGCCCTCGATCGAGGCGGACCCGTCCGAGACTCGGGAGCGCTGGCTCGAGCATCCGCTTGGATTGCTCAGGCACGTGCTCGTGGAGCCACTCCAGATGCTGGCCGTGGAGTCCAACAGCGTGGTCCAGGTGACCGATCCGTCTGGGCTCACCCTTTATTTGGGTGGCCCGGAGTGGCTGAAGGCGCGGGCTGCCGAAATGAATCTCGTCGAGGGCGCCCGGTGCAGCGAAACCGTCAACGGTACGAACGGCGTCGGTACGGCGCTGGCCACAGATCAGCCTGTACAGGTGTTCGCGTTCGAGCACTTCAGCCACCACCACCGCGAATGGGTGTGCTCCGGCGCTCCAATACACGACCGGGTCTCGGGCCGACTCGTCGGGGTCATTGATCTCTCAAGTCCCTGGAGGATCGCCCACCCTCGAAGCCTGGAGCTCGTGACTAGTGCGGCCAGGGCGACGGAGCAATGCCTACTGGAGGGCCGGCGGGACCATGACGCCCGCCTTAGGCGTCGCTACGGCGATCTCACGACGAAGACCAGCGATCTGCTCGTCAACCGAGAGGGCTACCTGCTTATCGGCGACGACGTGGCGCACCAAAAGCCACTCGACATTCCCGAGAACGGTGGCGAGATCGCCATGGGCGACGGATCGCTCGCCGTGGCGGAGCCGCTGGGTCGGGGCGAGGCCTATCTCGTCCGCCGGCCAGGCCCACGTCGCGCCAGGGCAGCACGGGGCGGGGCGCTCGACTGGGCCGAAGAGCGCGCTCGCGAACTTGCTAGGAAGCGAGCTGCCCCGTCGCGCGCGTGCGATCCTGGGTGCGCCGGGGACCTCGAGAGCGGCTTGCCTAGCCCGGGGGCGGGGGAGCACCTGAGCGCATATCTGGAGGCGGCAATCGATTGCGTCATCGTGGCGGACGCGTCAGGCCGGATCGTCGAATTCAACCCGGCCGCCGAACGGACGTTTGGCTATTCCCGTCAGGACGCGTTAGGACGGACGATGGCCGAGCTGATCGTGCCGCCTTCGCTTCGCGAGCGCCACGTCGCCGCCTTCGCTCGCTTTGTGAAGACCCGCGAGGGGAGCATGCTCGGACGCCGGGTGGAGCTGACTGGCATGCGCGCGGACGGCAGCGAGTTTCCTGTCGAGCTGGCGCTAAGTCAGGTCCAGGCCGAGCCGGTCCTCATCTGCGGCGCGCTGCGCGACATATCTGCGACGAAACAGGCCGAGAGCCATCTGCGCGAGCTCGCCGAGGAGCAGGCCGCCCTTCGGCGGGTCGCGACGCTCGTCGCCTACGAGGCGTCGTCTGATCGCCTCGTCGCTGTCGTTGCCGAGCAGGTCGCACGCGTCTTCGACGTCCCACTGGTCAGGCTCATTCGCTACGAGCCGAATGGCTCGGTCGTGATCGGCGGGTTTAGTGAGAGTGACGACGAGCCATTCTCGATCGGTTCGCGCTGGCCGCTCGACACGCCGGGCTTAGTGACGACAATCCGCCAGACGGGCCGTTCCGCCCGCGTCGAGGACTACGCCCAGACGCCCGGCGACGGCGCTGCCGTCGTTCGAGCGGCGGGAATGCGCTCTGCGGTCGGCAGTCCGATCGTCGTCGAAGGACGCGTGTGGGGCGCGATCGTGCTTCTCTCGCCGCGACGCACATCCCTCCCGGAGGACGCGGGGGCGCGGCTGGCGGACTTCACGGAGCTCGTCGCGACGGCGCTCGCGAACGCCGAGTCGCGCGCCGCGCTCAGCCAGCTCGCTGACGAGCAGGCGGCGCTGCGGCGCGTGGCGACACTCGTAGCCCGCGAAGCCTCGCCGCTCGAGCTTTTGGAAACGGTCGCGGAAGAGGTGGCGCGAGTCTTGGACGTGGAGGCCGTCGGGATGCTTCGCTTTGAGCCCGACGGGACGGCCACGCTCGTCGCGCAGTCAGAGACCCCGTGGGACCCGCCTCCGCTGGGCACACGCCTCACGCTGGAGGGCGAGAACGTCGTCACCGCGGTGTTTCGAACGAGGGAGGCCGCCCGCCTCGACGATTGGGCGAAGGCCACAGGCCCGGTCGCCGACATGGCGCGTGTCCTGGGCATTCGTTCGAGCGTCGCCACTCCGATTGTCGTCGAAGGGCGGCTGTGGGGCACGCTGATCGCCGTCACGAGTCAGAGCGAGCCTCTTCCGCGAGCGACCGACTCGCGGATCGGGGAGTTCACCGAGTTGGTCGCGACGGCAATTGCCAACGCGGGAGCGCGTGGCGAGCTGTCAAGGCTCGTAGAGGAGCAGGCCGCGCTACGGCGAGTCGCGACGCTCGTCGCCGAGGGAGCCGCGCCCACTGAGGTATTCGACGCCGTCGTCGCCGAGGTGGGCCAGCTGCTCGGAGCAGCCCAGACCGGCTTGGCCCGCTACGAGAATGAGCACGAGATCTCGGTCCTCGCGATCCGCGGCCAGAGCCCTGAGATCCTCCGCACCGGAGTGCGTCTGCCGCTCGACGGCGACAGCGTGAATGCCCGCATCCTGCGCACGAAACGCTCGGCGCGACTCAATTTCGCGGAGGGGGGGAGCGGCAGCATCGCCGAGGCACTCCGTCGCGACAACGTCAACGCCACGGTCGGGGCGCCGATCGTCGTCGACGGCGCGCTTTGGGGCATGATCGGCGCAAGCTGGAGAGGGGATGACCAACCGCCCGCCAACGCGGAGAAGCGGGTTGAGAAGTTCACCGAGCTGGTGGCCACCGCGATCGCGAATACCGAGAGCCGCGCCGAGCTGGCCGCCTCCGAGGCGCGTGCTCGCGCCCTCGCCGGAGAGCAAGCCGCCCTGCGCCGAGTCGCGACACTTGTCGCCAAGGGCGCGAGCTCCGACGAATTGTTCGCCGCCGTCACCAGGGAGGTCGCGGGCGTCATCGATGTGCCTCTCGTGGCCCTGCAGCGTTACGAGCCTGACCGGACGTTCACGATGGTTGGCATCGCCGGCGAGACGAGCTTCACGGTCGGGAGTCGTTGGCCCGTCGAGGACGAGGGCCCGGCCGGGATGATCCTCGCCACCGGGCGCCCGGCGCGGACGCAGGACTACACGACGATGCCGGGACCGCTGGCCGCCGCCGTCAGAGAGGACGGGATGATCTCGACGGTCGGCGTCCCGATCGTCGTCGAAGGCTCCATCTGGGGGTTCATGACCGGTGCGGCCCGGCAGGGGGCGCCGATCCCCGCCGGCACCGAAGAGCATCTCGCCCGATTCACCGAGCTGGTCGCGACCGCAATCGCGGACAGCCAGGCCCGCGACCGCCTCGCGCAGCTGGCCTACGAGCAGTCGGCGCTGCGGCGGGTGGCCACGATGGTCGCCCGCGCGCCGGCGTCAGAACAGCTCTTCTCCACCGTCGCTCGAGAGGTTGCATCTGTCTTGGACGTGCCCGGCGTGATCGTCACGCGCTACGACGCCGACGGATTGGCTCTCACGCTCGGCGAAGCATTTCGCCCCGACCTCGCAGGCGCGGAGGAATTCCTCGGCGTCGGTGCGCGGATGCCACGAGATCCTGGAACCCTCGCTGCGCAAGTCTTCGACACGCACGGCCCGGCGCGAGTCGATGACTTATCGACGTTGCCGGGAACGGTCGGGGATCTTGCGCGTGCGGCGCGGCTCGGTTCCGGTTGTGCGGGTCCGATCGTGGTCAATGGAGCCGTTTGGGGCAAGATGTGCGTCTTCTCGCGGGTAGGCGCGGTACTTCGCTCGCGGGAACGGAGGATCGCCTCCACGACTTCATCGAGCTCGTTGCCACGGCGATTGCGAATTACGAGGCGCGCGCCGAACTGGCAGCGTCGGAGGCGCGCGCTCGCGAGCTAGCCGACGAGCAGGCGGCGCTGGGCGCGTGGCCACGCTCGTCGCCAAGGGAGCAAAGAGCGAAGCGGTGTTCTCAGCCGTGGCGCAGGAGGTTGCGCACGTATTCGGCGTGCAGCACGTGACGGTGTGCCGCTACGAACCCGACACCATCCTGATCCTGAGCTCGTTTGAGGCCCCGGAGCCGGTCGCGGCCCCACCGCCTTTCCCAGCCGGTCGCCGCTTGCCGCTCGACGTTCCCAGTCTCCCCGCCTCGGTGTACCGAACCGGCGAGCCCGTGCGCATCGACGAGTTCACTGCTTCCAGCGGACTTTACGCCGTGGCGCGTCAGGCGGGCCTCACGGACGCGGTCGGCGTCCCGATCGTTGTCGATGGAACCGTCTGGGGCGCCGTCAACATCGGCTCGACGACGAACGAGAGACTCCTTCCGGACGCGGAGGAACGGCTCGCTCGCTTCACTGAGCTCGTTGCAACGTCGGTCTCCAACGCCACCATGCGCGAGGAACTCGCCGCCTCGGAAGCGCGGGCTCGCAAACGGGGTCGAACGCGGGGGAGAGCAGCGGCTCGCCGAGGTCGGAGCGCAGGACAGCGGCGGGCTGCACTTCCTTCAGACGCTCGATCAGCGCGGACGCGGCGTCCTCGGCGCCGAACAGGTCGAAGTCCTCGTCGACAACGTCGGGTGTCTCCGGACCCCGCTCGCGCTCGGGGCGATTGCGAGGCGGGTCGGACTGGCCGAGCAGACGCCGACGTGCAGGGAACTCGTCCATGGGCGCCCTACTCCTCGACGACGTCGATCACTTCGAAGACTCCCGAGACGTGCTCGTTCTCGACGAATGCCGAGAGCCGGTCCACGCGTTGCGTCTCCGCGGCGTCGGCCTCGGCGCGCCAGCGGTGGTAGCCGGCAACGTCCATGTCGAAGAGCCCGAACGAGATGATCTCGTCTCCGTCGCGGATGTTGCGCGCGTGGTATGCCCGCTGGAACCCGGGCGGAATGTCGTCTCCGGGGTCCCACGCGCGACGGAACTGCTCCCACCCTCCGGGCTTGAGCCGGCGTGCGGTGAACATGACGATCACTTCCCGACCTCCTGACGGCGTAGAGGAGGTGGATCTTCCCACCACGACCGACGGGTCGGGAAACGGAGTACCGATGACAGCAGATCGACGTGGACCAGCTCATCGCGCAGGCGCGCCAGGACGTGTGCTGACGACGTCACTACGATCGCGGCTTGGCACGCGCGGTCAGTCGATGAGTCCGCGTCGCATGCCGTTCGCCACGGCCGACGCACGGTCCGACGCCTCCAGCTTCTCGAGCACATGCGCCACGTGGGTCTTGACGGTCGACGTGGAGAGGTACATGTCCTTGTTCATTGCCGGGGTGGCCTGACCGGCGGCGATCCTGCGCAGCACCTCGTGCTCACGCGGGCTCAGCAGCGGCCGAGGCGTGCGCTCACGGATGCGGATCTCACCGACGACCGCGTGCTGGATCTCTGCGGCCAGGAAGGTTGTCCCGTCCGCCGCGGCGACGATCGCGCGCTCGAACTCGTCGGCGGTGGCGGTCCGCAGCACGCATCCGCACGCGCCGAGCGCGAGCCACTGATAGGCCGTGATCGGATCGAGGTCGCCGGCGACGAGGACGAAGCGGCTGGCGAGCCTCTCCGCGGCGCCGAGCTTGAGCAGCCGCTCGCCGGTCAGTCCGGGGAGGCTCGCGTCGACGACGGCCACGTCCGGACGCGTGTCGCGGAGCAAGGCGAGCGCCTGGAGCGCGTCGGCCGCCTCGGCCGCCAGCTGCAGCCGCGGGCGCTGCCGGATGGCGCGGCAGACCGCATCGCGGAACATGGGCAGGGCATCGATGACGCCGACCCGTATGAGCCCGTTGCGCTGCGACCGTGAAGAGGAGGTAGGCATCCCGCTCGCGCGCACGGTACGCGCGCCAGCCCGCCCGGTCTATGCGCGATAGCCCTAAGTTTACTCAGTTCATATCGACGCATTCCCGCCGGCGGGAGCCGAGGCAACCGGAGGGGACGTGGCGGCTGCGGAGCGCGCGCGGCGATGGTCGTCGATCGCGACGCCGCCAACCGAAGGGGCGGTGCAGCACGGGGCGGCATGCGTGCGTGACCTTCGGCGCGTGGGTTCCGATTCTCCGCGATGGTTCGTTGCGCGGGGACATCAAGCGACCACGGCGAGGGTCGCTGCGGTCGCGCGCAGCTTGAGGTATTGGCCCTGGACGCATTGGCCTAGCGTTCTGAGCATGGCTCGCCGTGGAGCCGAGGGAGCAGTTCGGTGTCAAGCTCCGCCAGCTCCGCGGCGCCGCCGGGTTGACGCAGATGGAGCTCGCGAACCGCTGCGACATGGACATGGCGGAGATCTCGCGCCACGAGCGCGGGCTCCGGGACCCTCGCCTGAGCACCATCGTCCGCCTGGCCGACGGCCTCGGCCTCGACCCGGCCGAACTCGTGCGGGGCATCCGAACGTCGTAGGCGCGACCGACTGCTCCACGGTCAAGGTCGCCCGCCATGATCGTGGGCGACCCTGACGTCCTCGCGCGTCGCGTCGTGTCGCGGTCCGCCGCGGCCTGAGTTGTGACTCGCCGTGGGCCGGCCGCGTTGCTTCGATGCGGTCGTGGCTCGGTTGCGCAATCCCCTCGCACGGGCCTGGGCAGGTGGTCGGGGCTCGGCGGCCCACCCATGCGGAAGGGCGGTCCGAATGGCGGCTCGTGGGTGTCCGTGGGTGGTCGACCTCCCCGGCAACGGGTGCCCGCCCCGCCCGTGCGCCGTCGAAGCCGAGTCGGCCCGGTCCTAGCAGCGACTGTCGATGTCGCGACCCGAGGCCTGGCACGTCGGTCGAACGATGCGCATGCTCGAGCTGCTCGCCTTCGAGCCCCTGTCCGCGCAGCAGCTCGCTGCGGTGCTGCACTCCACTCCGCGCACGGTGCGGCGTGTCCTCGCACGGCTCGAGGACGACGGCTACCTGACCCGCAGCGAAGGCGCGCGGCGCGAGTATCGGCCGACGATGCGCCTGGTCGCGCTCGCAGGCCAGGTCGTCGAGAACTCCGAGCTCGCGCGCCGCGGCCGCCCATACGTCGCGCTGCTGCACGAGCAGACCGCGGCGGCGGCGCACCTCGTCGTGCCGAGCTACCAGTCGGTTCTGTGCCTGGTCCACGTGGCCGCCGAGAGCGACGACGCCCACCCGCGCCTGCGGGAGCTTGTTCCGGCGCACTGCACCGCGGGAGGCAAGGCGCTGCTGGCGTCGCGCGATCGCTGGCGCGAGAGCGTGCTGGCCGCGCCGCTCGAGCGGCACACGGAGCGAACGATCGTCGACGCCGACGCTCTGCGTCGCGAGCTCCAAGCCGTCCACCGCGACGGGTACGCGACCGAGGACGGCGAGTTTCAGCCGCGGATACGGGCGGTCGCGGCACCGCTGCTGCTCGACGGCCAGGTCGTCGCGGCGCTCACGGCGTCGGGGCGCCGGCTCGACATCGAATCGGCCGCCGAGCGCGTCCTCCGGGTCGCGGGCCGCATCAACGAGGACCTGCGGTGAGCCGGCAGGCGCTCCGCCGCCGCGACCGAGCCGCTGCCCGGAGTCCCGGCCGTCGCCGACGCGCCGCGCGACCCGTGTCCTCCAAGCCCTGTCCATCGCGCGGACGTGACGCGCACGACCAACGAGGGAGGTGAGCAACGCATGAACCTCGAGCCGCTGGAGCAGCCGATCGAGTCGCAGTCGTCGATCCTGAAGGGCTCCTGACTGTCGGCGCCGGCGCGCCGCCGGGCGGCGGCGCGCCCCGCGCCAGTCTGCACGCGGCTCGTGCGCGTCATTCGCAGCCGATGCCAACCACCCAGGCCAGTCCGGTGGCCAGCCCCCCGCGGTCGACCGCTCGGCCGCGGTCGGTGCGACGCCGCGAGCGGGCCGCGGACCTCCGGAGCGTTCGGTCGACAGCCGAGCAGTCCGCTACAGCCCGGTCCGTTTGGCCTACGAGTCGTCATTGATCGCCGCGTCGCTCGACCGGCTGGTCGCCGCGTCAGCGCGTCAGCGTGCTGGCGTCGCCGCGATCCTCGGCGTGACGCCGACCGATGTCCTCGCGCTCCAACACGTGGCGCGCGGCGATCGGCTGACACCCACCGACCTAGCCGAGCGCCTGCGGCTTTCCTCGAGCGGAACGACCGCCGTCATCAATCGACTCGCGGCGGCCGGCCTGGTCAGCCGTGAGATCGACCCCGCAAACCGCCGACGCGTCCTGCTGCGACCGGCGGCGCGGGCGGCGACGTTGTCCGCGCAGCTGTGCGGGCCGCTGCTCGCCGACATCGACGGTCTCGCCGGCGAACTGACGCCCGAGGCTCGAGCCCTGGTCGAGCAGTTCCTCGCGCGCCTGGCCGATCTCGGGGAGCACCACGCCGACCGGACGGTCACGGAATCCGAGGCCGCCGCCCGGGCGGCGATCGATGTTCGCCGGCCCGTGCGCTGGGGATAGGCGAACCCGCCGTGCCGTAGTGCAGCACCGCCAGGCTGGTCGTCTCAACCTGCCCCTCCTGCGGGCCGGAACGTCGTGCGCGCCGCGCGTCGGAGCGCCGCTGGATCGCCTCGGCCCGCTTGAGCATCGCGACGAGCGCCTCCGAGAGCTCGCGACGGCCACGTCCGTCGAGTTCGAGCGGCAACCGGATGAGGTGCGCGCTCGGTCCGTCGAAGCCGCCGGCGCCGCCTGCCTCGACCGCCTCGGCGAACACCATGCGGAACGTCTGTGTCGCCAGCCCGCGCCGCAGCACGACCGAGAGCTGCTCCCACTGGGCGTCATCGATGAACGGCCGGTTGACCACGCGGTAGAAGTGCTCGACGGCGCCGCGGCGCGGCTCGGTGCGCGCCAGCTCGAGGAAGCCCAGGTCGCGCAGAAGCCGGACGTGGTGGCTCACCGTCGCCAGTGGGCGCCCGAGGCGCCCCGCGAGCTCGACCGGACTCGCCTCCCCGAGGTCGCTGATCGACTCGAGGATGCGCAGGCGCAAGGGATGCCCGAGCGCCTTGAGCAGGTCGCGATCAAAGACGTCCTCGGTCCCCATCGCGCGCTGCACGCTAACACCGGCCGACATGCCCCGAACCCGGCGTAGTAATCAACCGAATTGACGGTGGCCAGCGCGCGACAGACGGTGTCCAGGGGAGGTCGGCGCGCTTGCTCCGCCGCAAGCGTCGATCGCTCGGCGGCGGGTGCTCGTAGGCCGTCGAGACTCCGACGCTGTTGCATTCATTTGTCATCGTTGGCGTGCGTGGAAGGCGCCACGTGCCTGACCGCCAGTCATCACGGGCCTCGTCGAGCGGCGGTCGCGATCTGGCCTTGATGGGGGGTGCCGTGCTCACTACACGTGACGGCGATGCAGCTTCCACTGCGGCGTCAGGACGACCCCGTCGTCTACGACCCGGAGCTCGGCCAATGGTTCATCGCCGGCTACGACGACGTTCGCGCGCTGCTCGTCGACGACCGCCTGACACCGAATCGCCTGCACGACTTCGCCGTCCGCGCGCCAGCGGCCGCCGTCGCGGCGGTACAGCGCCATGCGCCGTGGCTCATCGAGCCGCAGCGCGGCGGCTACCGCTGGATCGGACCCGTGGTGCACAACGGGCTTCGAGCCCCGCGAACGCCGGTGGCTGAGGCCTCAGTCGCCGCAGCAGCCGAGCGCCTCTCCAGCGACCTCGTGGCGATGGAGCGGTTCGACGTCGTCGCCGACTACGCCATGACGCTGAGCGGATGGGTGCTCGCGGACTTCCTCGGGGCCGACCGACAGGATGCCGCTCGTCTCGTCGGCTGGGGCCTTGCCATCACCGCCTTCTTCGGTGACCTGGAGATCACCGTCGAAGCGACCGAGGAGATGGCGCACGGCGTCCGCGAGCTGGTCGCGCATGCCCGATCCGTCCTCAGCGAGCCCCGCCCTGCGGACGGCGAAGGGTTCCTGCACGCGGTCGCCCGCGACGCCGAGCGCCGGGGTCGCGCGCTCGACGACCCGGCCCTGATGAGCATCACGCTGCCGCTGGTCACCGGCTATGTCGACGCGGCGCACCTACTCGCAACCACGATCTGGCTGCTGCTGGGCCACGGGGATCAGCGCGCACGCGTGGCAGCCGAGCCGCGGCTCATGACCGCGGCGGTCGCCGAGGCGCTGCGCTTCGGCTCGCCGATCGCGCTCGTCGCCAGATCGGCGCTGAAGCCGCTCACGGTCGGCGGCCATCACGTCGCTCCCGGCGAGCGGCTGCAGCTCAGCCTGGCGCTGGCCAATCGGGACCCGCAGCGCTTCGCGCGTCCCGACCGCTTCGACATCACCCGCCGGCAGACAGGCGCGCTGGGCTTCGGGCACGGCATCCGCAGCTGCGTCGCTGCCAGCATCGCGCGGAGCCACGCGACGATCGCCGTCCGGACGCTTCTGGACCGCGCACCGGATCTCGCCCTCGATCCGGATGCACCAGCGACCTGGAAGCCGCACCGCGCGATGCAGGCCCTGCAGACGGCGCACGTCCGACCAGGCGGGTCCACGAGCGCGGCGACCAAGTTCATTGGCGACGCTTCGGCATCGACTTGACCGCGGTCGGTGCAGCGCGTGAGCGAGCATCGGTGGCCTGCGGTCTCGTGTGGGCACGAGGGAGGCGGACGAGTCGTTGGCGGCCGGTTTGCAACGTGCTCGTCGGGTCCGGGTCGGCGCGGTCGCGGCCACGATGTCGAAGTGTCGTCGAATCAGTGGTCCCCGCCGAGGATGCCGGTGACGGTGGCGGCCGCGCGGATGGCGTGCGCGGTCAGCGCATCATGGTCGGCAGCGGGGTGTTCGCCGGGGGTCAGGGTGACGGCCAGGGCGGCGACCGGGTGGTCGGCCAGGACGACCGGGGCGGCGCAGGCGGTTGGCTGCGACGGCTTCGTAGGCTCAGGACGAGCGAGGCTCGTCTGTCGTCCGGACCTGTTGTGTGGTCACAGCTCCTCCTCGTCGACGTAACCGGCGCGGCTCAGCGCGCCGGGTGTGTAGAGGATGGGCGAAAGCTCCATCCGTGCCCGCCGGAGCAGCTCCGGCACGGGTCGGTCGCTCGGCGCGACCATATGACCGAAGGGCACGAACGGGGCGTCGAACCACGTCGCGGGATCGACGTGCTCGAGCAGAATTGCATCGCCAATCTGCTCCTGGCGCCACGAGAGACCCTGCGGGACGCGGCTAGCGTAACTGGGACCGAGCAGCTGCACCCCGAACGCGTCGGGTGCGAACACGTCGTCAAAGGCCTGCCGCGTGAAGCCGATCCCGCGCGGTTGCGCCTTGGGGCGATCGGGCCAGTCGTCCGGCAGCCCGTTGTTGGACAGCGCGGCGCCGAGCGCCCAGCCGCGTCTGATGTAGCCGTAGACCAGCAGGGCGGCGTGATCGCGAAGCACAGCGGTCAACTCGGCGAGCATCGCGCGCCCGACGAAGCCACCGCCGGCGACCAGCGAGACCCCGCCCGCGACCGGGCGCGCCGCGAAGCTGCGAAAGCCCTGGGCCGTCAGCGCGTCCATCTCGACCTGCTCCCGCTCGGTGACCGCGTCGAGGATGCGTCCCCGGAGGTCCTCGCCCGGTGCGACCGGCAGCGGGCCGACCATTCCCTTGCGAAGCGACAGCGTCGCTTCGGGCCCTGCTTCTTTACACCACCGCTGGGCGAACGCCAGGATCGCCTCGTGCGCCGCCGGGTCCGGCTGCCAACGGTAGCTTCGCGGGCCACGGCGTACGCGTGTGCCTCGGATGCGAATGCGGCATTCGAGCAGATCGACCGTCCTGGCCGGGGTCGCGACCTTCGGCCAGTCGTACACAGCGAAGCGACCGGCAACGCCGCGGCGCTCCAACGCCGCCGCCACGGCCGGGAGCACCGCTTGCAGGTCGTCGCACTCGACGACCACGACCACGACCCCGTCCGCTACCTGCAGCCACGACCACTCGCCGACGAACGGCGGTTCACGGTCACGCTCATGCGCGTGCTCGAAGGCGGTCTGCACCTCGCGTACCGCCTCGCCGAGCGCACGCGCCGCAGCGCCGTGATCGCCGACGGGCACGATCAGCAGTGGCAAGCCCGGCTCCTCGTGCTGCTCGGCTTGTTCGCGCCAGGCCGGCCAGACGCCCGCGGTTATGGCGACGGTCATGCGGTGATGATGTCGAGCCTGTAGGTGCTGGCGGTCGGGTCGGCGAAGACCGACGGCCGGTAGTTGCCCGCCGGGACGCCCGGCACCGAGATGCCCGCGCAGCCCGAGCCGCCGCTCTTTCTCAGGCCCGAGTCGGCGTCGACGAGCTCCCAATCGACGCGGCCGCTTGAGCAGGCCGAGGAGTCCAGCCGCAGGTCACCAGCGGTGGCCAAAGCGGTGATGGCCCTCGTCGGCAAGGAGGATTGGCGCGGCGATCGCGCGGGCGCTGGCGTCGTGCTCGTCGGTCTCGCGCTCGGCGGTCAGGTGCCTTCCCGGAAGCGTAGGTAGAGGTCGAAGGCCAGATCGTCTGAGGTCCTTTCGGGTCGTCCGGGTCCTTGCCAGATCTCGGAGCTGAACTCCTGCGGGCCGTTGGGAGTCGGGAACTCGACCGTCAGCCGGGTCTCTGGGTCAGTGCCGATGAGACCAACGCGTCGCACGCCGTACGGGATCTGCGGAGCGTGCACGAGTTCCCACAGCGCGGCTGCGCAGGTCGCCTCGAACAGCTCGTGCATCTCGATGACGTCGGTCGCGGGCTGTTCGCTGCGCGGCAGCTGGAGGCGGTTGGCGTCCTCAAGGAGCTGCGTGCGCAGATGGGTGCTGGCGGGCGACCCGTCGGGGCCCCACAGCGCGGCCCTGGTCTGCCGCGAATCATGGTCCGGGTCGGGCGTCCAATGCGCGACGAGCGTCGTGTCGGGGGGATCGCCGCAGAGCCACATGCTCTCGATCGTTCCCGTCAACCACCCCTGCGTCGTGGAGATCTGGCGTCGCTGGCGCCAGGCCGTGACGAAGCGCTGGGCCTCCCACCCAGCAGCTACCTGCCGGTCGCTCATCAGATGCTCCTCGACGCGACGTCCGCTCGGATCATGCCCGTGTCGCCATTCGGAGAAGGTTGCCCTCGGCGCGCTGTCATTCGACGCCCCGATCAGACCAGGCCGCGCTCGGCCAGTCCATCTCCGAGTTGGCCACACGGATCCTTCGGGATGCGCCAGTGCCACTGGGAGGCAGCGTGCGGGCTGGCCGGATCGGCGCTGCCGTGCACCGGCTCTGGCGCGCGGACGGTGGCGTCGAGGAACCGTTGATCGAGTGGAGCGAGCCACTCACGCAGCCGTTCTGCGAGCGGCGCCGGAGAGGCTGCGAGCACGTCATCGAGGATCTTGCGGGCGTCCAGGTCGTTGGCGTACTCCTCGACCAGGCCGTCGGCGTAGTCTCGGCGCTCGATCTCGTCAACCAGCCATGACCACTTGCCCATGAGATGGCCGGCCGTGACGAACCACGCCCAGCCATGCGCGGCTCTCTCCCTGCTGACGATGGCCTCCAGCGTGGACGCCAGGTCCTCGCCGAGGACATCGGTGGGGAGGTCGGACTCCCAGCGAATCACGCCAGCATTATGGGCGCGGCTCGTCGTGGTGCTGGCCGTTTGTCCGGTCTCCGCGTAGGGCGTGGGCGAGGGCGGCGGCGGCGCGTGTGGTGTGCTCGGCGAGCGCGTCGAGGTCGAGCGTGGCGGGCTCGTCGGCGGTGAGGCTGACGGCCAGGGCGGCGACGGCCTCGTCGCCCAGGGAGACCGGGGCGGCGATCGCGCGGGTGTTGGTTTCGTGTTCGCCGGTGTCGGTCGCGTGGCCGCGCAGGCGGACGCGGTCCAGTTCGGCGGCAAGGTCGCGCGGGTCGGTGAGCGTTCGCGAGGTGTGGCGTTGCAGCGGGCGGGCGAGGATGTCGTTGCGCCATGGGTGGCGGTGGGCGAGCAGCGCCTTGCCCGGTGCGCTTGCGTGCGCGGGGGCGAGCTGGCCGAGGATCGGTTGCGGTTCCTGCCCGTCGGGCTGGGCGGCGAGAACGCAGACCACGTCCGCGTAGCAGGGGATCCACAGCCCGGCTGGATGACCCGTCTGCGCGGCGAGCCCGGCGACCAATGGCGCGGCGAGGGGCAGCAGCTCGTCGCGGGCGATGGCTTGGCGACCGAGGGCGGCCAGGCGGCGGGTGAGGCGGTAGCGGCGCCGCGGGCCGGGGACCAGCGTTGCGTAGTCCTCGGCCTCAAGGCGCCGCAGCAGGCGCCGGGCGGTGCGCTGATGGATCTGCAGGGCGACGCCGAGCTCGGGTGCCGACAGCGGCCGGAAGGCCAACCGCTCGAGGGCGTGGACGGTGCGCATCGCCTGGTAGGCGCCGACCGGCTCGCGGCTCGGGCGCCGCCGCCTGGGCGGAACGCCCGAAGTCTCCTCTCGGGCTGCCATCTCACGCCTGCAGCTCGTCGAAGCGCACCGCGGCGTGGGTGGCGAACACGAACGGCCCGTGGCGATGCAGCAGCCCGGCGCCGGCGAGGTCGCGGATCGCGTTGAGCACCGCGTCGCGCGCCGCGAACTCGTCGGGGCGATCGGTCATCTCGCGGACGACCTCCTCGACGGAGCGCTGGGCGGGATGGGCGATCAGCAGCAGCTCCAGCACCGAGCCCTGCAGCGCGTCCTCGCGCTCGGCCACCGGCCTGTCGTCCTCGTCGCCGTGAGCGGTCATGTCCGCACCGGCCACAGCTCGTCAAAGCGCAACGCCGCCGCGGTCGGGCGGACTCGGTCGCCGTCGCGGACAGCGAGGCCGGACTCGACCAGGGCATCAATCGCGGCGTCGACATCGGCCTCAAGCTCCTTGAGGCCCCACGCGAGCTTGGCGAGCTCGTCGCCCTCGGGCGGCGGCGCGGTGACCAGCTCGAGCAGCACCCACCGCTGCACGCGATGCTGCACGGACTCGGGGGAGCAGGCGCCAGACCGCGCGCCAGGGTTAGGGTGATCCTGCATAGGAGCTTTGCCTCCTGTGCCAGCCCCGGGGACGTGACAGCGTCGCCCGGGGCGCTTTGTATGTGGTTGCAGACGCCGGAGCTTAGGTTGGGGGTGGGATGGTTGGTGGCGGCATCAGCGGTTGCCGCTTTCATCCTAGTAGTTTGCGTGGGGGCGTCAAGGCCCTTGCGCAGGGCACCGGGCGCAAGGACGCTGCACGAACGATGCCTCCTGCCGCACGGCCCGACCGCGCCCTGGCTGACGCGCTGCGCGCCTTGCGCGAGTGTGACGGTCGCTCTCAGGAGAACCTCGCCCACGACGCCGGAGTGACTGTCAAGGCGCTGGCGCGCATCGAGCGCGCCCAGTCCAACCCGACGTGGACGACGGTGTGCAACATCGCCGAGGCGCTCGGGATCACGCTCGTGCAGCTGGCGCGGGCGGTCGAGAAGCAGCGCGGCGACTAGGACGCGGGCCGATGGCGCTCGCGGCGCCGCGCCCGGCCTGGCGCACCGCCCGTGCCGGGGGCGTGATCGATGGTGCATTGTGTGGGCGTGTTCGGCGGAGCACTCGGCGAGGGGCTGGGGGCGTTGCAGGAGCGCGAGTATCGGCTGCTGTTCGGCGCGACGCTTACGACGTCGCTTGGGGCCGCGGTCGGAACGATCGCGCTGGCGTTCGCGGTGCTCGACATCGCGGGTGCCACGGCACTGGGGATCGTGCTCGCCGGCCGCCAGGTCGCGAGCGCAGCGGTGCTCGTGTTCGGCGGCGTGTTGTCTGACCGGGTGCGGCGCAACCTCGTGCTGGTCGGCGCCTCGCTCGTGCAGGGCGCCGCCCAGGTTGCGAGCGCTGCGATCGTGCTGGCCGGAGTGGCGACCGTGCCGTGGTTGGCCGTGCTCGGTGTCGTGTGGGGACTTGGTGACGGGCTCGTCGTTCCGGCCGAGGCCGGGCTCGTGCCGCAGACCGTGAGCCCGGCGCGCCTGCAACAGGCCAATGCCTTGCAGGGCCTGTCGCGCAGCGGCGTGCGGATCGTCGGCCCCGCGCTGGGCGGCGTCCTCGTCGTTGCGTTGAACCCCGGGTGGGCGCTGGCGGTCGACGGCGTCTCGTTCTTCGTGTGCGCCGCGCTGCTGGGGCGGATGCGCATCGCGCCGCGTGCCGGCGGGCGCCCAGAACGCTTCCTGCACGAGCTGCGCGCCGGCTGGCGGGAGTTCACGTCGCGCACCTGGCTGTGGTCGACGGTGCTGCTGTTCGGCTTGGGCAACGTGTTCTTCATGTTCTGGCAGGTCCTCGGCCCGGCGGTTGCCAAGGAGCGCCTGGGCGGAGCGGGCGCCTGGGCGGTGATCCTGACCGCCGGTGGTTTGGGAGCGATCGTCGGCGGGGTGGCCGCGTTGCGCCACCGCCCCGCCAAGCCGCTCGTCGCGTGCATCCTGTGGCCCCTGGCGATCCTGCCGCAGTTCGCCGCGCTGGCCAGCGGCGCGCCAACCTGGGTGATCGCCGCAGCCGCGCTGACCGGCGGATTCGGGATCGCGATCCACGTCACGCTCTGGTTCACCGTCTTTCAACGCGAAGTCCCCGAACACGCCCAATCACGGGTCGCCTCCTACGACGCCTTCGGCTCGTTCGTACTCAGCCCGCTCGGCGCCGCCATCGCGGGACCACTCGCCGCCGCCCTTGGAATCTCCTCGGCGCTCTGGCTCGCCGCCGCCGCGATTCTCGTCAGCAACCTGACGATGCTGCTCATCCCGGCCGTCTGGACCATCCAAGCCCAGCCCTCCCAGATAGCGCCAGCGACCAACTAGCAGCGTCCGTGCGTCGGTTTGAGCCCCGCCGGGAGTCGAGCGCCGCTAGGCTCCACGCGCCATGGCTGGCTCGGCGAGCGCAGGCGCAACCGACGGCCGGCCTCTTTACGAGTCGTTCGCGTGGGCGTACGACCTGGTCGCCTCACATCCGGCGGGTGGTTCGCCCGATGGCGTTGCTCGGCGCCTCCGGATGTTGGGCCTGCCGCCTGGTGCTGCGGTCATCGACGCCGGATGCGGGACAGGCCGGTACGCACACGCTCTGGCTGAAGCCGGGTTTCGGGTCGTGGGGGTGGACCGAAGCGCGCCGCTCCTCGAACAGGCGCGAGGCAGGTCGACGCAGGCATCATTCGTATGCGCTGACCTGTTGTTGTGGCAGCCGGGCGAACGCGTCGCCGCAGTCCTCTCTCGGGGCGTGTTGAACGACCTCATCGCCGACACCGACCGCCGCGCCGCCTTCGTCTCGTTCGCATCGTGGCTTCGCGCCGACGGCGTGCTGCTGGCGGACGTCCGCGACTGGCAGGCAACGGCCGCGCGGTACGCCACGCAGTCCTCTCACGACTTGTCGGTGGATGACGCTGGATGGGAGCTTCGATTTTCGAGTGCGACGTCCTTGGACCATGAGCGCCACGTCATGCGCGTCCGTGAGCGCTACCGCGGAACTGTCGACGGCGTCGAAGTGGACGAGAGCTACGACTTCCGGATGCGTTGCTGGACGCCCGAGCATGTGACGGCGTACGCCGCCGAAGCGGGCTTCGCGTCGCTTGACATCCAACGTGGCGCAAAGGCGGGCGTCGCGGCGGACCGACTGCGCTTGTTGCGCGCCGCTAACGGATGAGCTCGCCTAGGGCTTCGGCCGGATGCCGTACCTGACTGCGGGCGGGCTATGCCCAAACCCCGCGCCCGAAGGCAGGGTATACATCCGACCGTTGGTCACGCTTGGGGCGTGACGTTCCGATACGCGTTTTCGACGCCGCTCGGCATCGCGTGTACATACACCGCAACCGTCAGAGGTCATTGAACGTGCGTGTTACAGCGAGCATCGCGGCAGTTGCCGCCGTGATCGTGATAGGCAGCATTCTCCTGTCGGGTCTAAGCGACGACAGCGCCTGGCGGCCGGTCGTCTACGCGGTCGGCGCCGTCTTGGGCACAACCGGTCTAGTGAGCCTATGGCGGTCGATCCGTCGCGGCAGGGCTCGTGGCTGACCGACAGGCGCGCCCTTCTCGTTGACCGAAGACGATCCCTGACGGGCTAGGCGAGTTCGCCGTCTCGCCCTTTGCTTGGAGCGCGCATTAAGACCGAGCCCGAGCAGTAAGCCCGGGTGGTCACCTCCGGCCGCGGCCGTGATCGCCGAGCTCAAATGCACGGCTCGAGGCCACGCGGGCTCCCCAAGCTCCGGCTCCCCAATAGGGCGCGGTTCGCCGAGCAGCCAGGTCGGGACCGGTGGTCGTCCCGGCCGTGTGGCTTCCAACGGCAGCCGAGCCGTTGGCCGTGCGCACCAGCTGGATCTACGGGCTGTCCGCACCAACCGGCTGCCGTGCCTGCGCATCGGCCGCCACGTGCGCTTCGCCCCGCGAGATGCTGGAGAAGTGGCTGCGCAAGCAGGCGGCGTAGGACCTGTGTTGTGCGGTGGGCGGTGCGGGCTGGGCGGTGGTGGACGAATGGCCGAATTGACGACCGGCTCAGGGTTGCTGAGCATTCCGCGCGGCCTGGTCCAGCGGTCTCGGGGTTCTCCTCGTCGCAGCCTAGACAGGGGATTGCACTTCGAGATGGCGGGAGGGCACGCGCGTGCTTGGCAGGGGTGGCTGTGTTGGGTCGGCGTGGGCGCATGCGCTGGTCGCGCTGGTTGGTGTGTGTGGCGTGCTTGGGGTGCTGGCGGCGCCGGCGTCGGCGGACGGGTGGTTGGCGAACCATTCGGAATCTGATCGCCAGGCGATCGTCGACTATATGTACAAGCGCGCGGGCCGGGCGGACGTGCCGTACGGGGGCGCGCCCGCGCAGAGGGCGCAGGAGATGAGTGACCAGACGAGCGCGCTGGCCTCCAATCCCTCCGCGGCGGCGCAGAGGCTCGCCGATGAGGAGCTGCGCGCGGGTCAGCAGGCGGGGCTGATCCCGCCGTCTCATGTGCTCGCCCCGATTCTGTCGCCCACGGCGGGCAACCAGGGGCGGTTCGAGAGCGGCTTTGCGATCGGCGACTCCGGTCACATCCTCTACGGCAAGCTGGCGGTGACCGTTGGTCTCCCGGGCGGGTCGCCGTTTTCGTGGTCGTATCTGACGTGGCGAGACAAGGGCTACCCCATCTACGAAGGCGCCACGGTGCAGCAGGACCCGGGTGCTTACCTGTTCGCGGACAGCGGCGGTTTCGGGGTAGCTCGGTGGTTCGACGATCCATGCCCGTTTTCCGGGTTTCACTGGCCGACTGGGGCAAGCCTCCAGAGCGGGCTGCCGACGTCAGCGAAATGCCTGGTGCCATCGCACATCCCGTACGTGCCTCCGAGCCTCGCCGACATCCTCGTCGACTACCCCTACATCGCCGAGAACGTACCGCGCTCTCAGCAGCCCTTGCGCCCGTACGACCCGCGGGATGGATCCTTCCCGACGCCGCCGCCACCGACCGTGACCGTCGGCGGCGTCGAGGGGGCGCTTGGGCCGATCTTCGACGGTCCGGACGCGGGCACGCTGCGACCGTTCATCGACAATGGCCTTGGTGTCGACGGGGTCAAGAACCCGGTGACCGACCCGCCGCCGATTCCCGGCGGCCCGCAAAAGCCCGAGCTCAACGGGCCGGGGCGCTCACCCGCGTCGCCCAATCTTCCGCGCTGCCTGGGCGGCGATCCGGTCGATTGTGCAACCGGGAACTTCAGCGAGACCCAGGACGACCTGGTGGTGGGTGGTCTGGGCGAGCTTGACCTGGCGCGCACCTACAACGCGCAGGCGGCGGCCGACGCGACCGACCGCGGGCGCTTCGGATACGGGTGGGCAGACCACTACGGCCAGCACCTGGTCATCGACGCGGCCAACGACCAGGTCAGCGTGGTGGGCGCGCAGGGCGAGGCGGTCGTCTTCTACGCCAACGGCGACGGGTCCTTCCAGCACGCACCGTGGGTGCAGGCGACGCTGCGGCGCAACGACGACGGCAGCTACGACTACGGCTTGCCCGACCGCAGCTCGTCGCGTTTCGATGCCGCCGGCCGGCTGGTGGCCCAGCGCGCCCGCGACGGCAACGCGACGACGCTGCACTACGACTCAGACGGCAACGTGGCAGACGCCACCGCGCCGGGTGGCCGCGCGATCAGCTTTGCTTACAACGCCGACGGCACGGTCGCGAGCGCGACGTCGAGTGCAGGCCGGGAGGTGCACTACGGCTACGAGAGCGGCACGCTGACGTCGGTGACCAACGCTCGCGGCGGCGTGTGGCACTTCACCTACGACGGACAGCATCGCCTGACGCACGCCGAAGACCCGCGCGGCGGGCACGTCGACAACACCTACGACACGCAGAGCCGCGTGACCGCGCAGACCGACCGCCGCGGCCACCAGACGACCTGGTCCTACGACGGCGACGTCACCACGATGACCGACCCCGAGGGCAGCGTGCGCGAGATGACCTTCGCCAACAACCTGCCGACCCGAATCGTCAGCGCGAAGGGCACCGCTGACGAGGCCACCAAGCTGATCGCCTACGACGCGGCGAGCAACCCGGTCACCGTCACCGACGGCCGCGGTCATCAGTGGCGCTACGGCTACGACGACGCAGGCAACCGCACCAGCGCGACCGATCCACTCGGCATGACCACGAGCTGGACCTACGACAGTGATCGCGACGTGCTCTCCCAGACGCTGCCCTCCGGCCGCACGACCAGCTACGTCTACGACGGCCACGGCAACCCGACCACCATCACCCGCACGCTCAGCACGACCCAGACCGAGACGACGACGCTTGACTACGACGCACAGGGCCAGCTGCACACGCGAACCGACCCGCTCGGCCACGCCTGGAGCTACGAGCACAACTCCCACGGCGACCTGACCAGCGCCACCAGCCCGCTGGGCCATAAGACGTCCTACGAGCACGACGCCGACGGGCTCGTCACCGCCACGGTCGCCCCGCGCGGGCACCTGGCCGGAGCCGACCCTGCCGACTTCACCACGACCTACCAGCGCAACGAGGCTGGCCAGCCGACGGTGGTCACCGACCCGCTGGGCCACGACACGCTCGTCGACTACGACGCCAACGGCAACCAGATCAGCGTCACCGACCCCGACGGCCGCCAGACGCAGACCACCTACGACGCCGACGACCAGCCCACCGCAACCGAACGTGGCGACGGATCGACGCTGCACACCGGCTACGACGACAACGGCCGCGTGATCAGCCAAACCGATGCCGCCGGCCACCAGACCACCTACCAGCGCGACGCGCAAGGGCGAGTGGCCAGCGTGACCGACGCGCGCGGGCGCACGAGCAGCTACGGCTACGACAAGGCTGACAACCGCACCACCGTCACAGACACCGACCAGCGCACCACCACCTACAGCTACGACGACGCCAACAAGCTCACCGACGTCAACTACTCCACCGGCGCGCCCGCACATGTGGCGATGACCTACACGACCGACGGGCAGCTGGCGGAGATGACCGACGCTAGCGGCGTGAGCACGTGGAACTACGACAAGCTCGGGCGCCTGGTCAGCCAGTCAGGCGGCCAGGGCCAGTTCGTGGGCTACCACTTCGACCTCGCCGGCCGGGTGACGAGCATCGACTACCCCGACGCCCTCGCTCCCGGGCCGCCGAACAGCTCGCCCAGCCACGTGACCACCGGGACGGTCACCCGCACCTACGACGACGACGGCCGCCTGACCGCCGTCACCGATTGGCTCAACCACGAGACGACCTTCGACTACAACGCCGACGACGCCCTGACCGCGATCCAGCGACCAGACGAAACGACGGCGACGCGCAGCGTCGACCGCGCCGACCAGCTCAACGCGATCAGCGACACCGGCCCCCACTACGGATACACCGCCGACTACACCCGCACAGACGCCGGACTGCTGGCCTCGGCCACCGAGACCGGTGACGGCGCCGGCGCCGACGCGACCTACACCCACGACGACGCCAGCCGACTGACCGCCTCAGGCGCCGGCAACGACGCCTACGCCTACGACGCGGCCGACAACCCGACCCAGCTGACCGACGCCGCCCAGACACGCAAGCAGACCTTCGACGCGGCAAACCAGCTGACCGCCATCACCGACGCCGCCGACGACCCCATCGCCGAGCTGGACTACGACGCCGAGGGCGACCGCACGAGCCTGACACCCACAACCGGCCCCGCCACGACCTACAGCTACGACCAGGCGCGACAGCTCACCCGCTACCAGGGACCCGACGCCTCTGGCTCGGCGACGATCGACCAGACCTACGGCTACGACGGCACCGGCCTCAGGCAGTACACCCAGGCCGGCGGCACGCGCACCTACGAGACCTGGCAGCGATCTGGCTCGCTGCCGCTCATGATCGAAGACGGGGCCACCAGCTACATCTACGGCCCCGACACCACGCCGATCGAGCAGATCACCGCCGCCGGCCAGGTCCGCTACTACCACCACGACCAACTCGGCTCCACCAGGGCGCTCACCGACCAAGACGGGCAACTCGTCGCCACCTACAGCTACACCCCCTACGGCACCCTGAAGGCCGCGACCGGCAGCGCGACCAACCCGTTCGGCTACGCCGGCCAATACACCGACCCAACCGGTCTTCAGTACCTGCGGGCTCGCTACTACGACCCCACCACCGCCCAGTTCCTCACGCGTGACCCGGTCGAGGCTGAGACGCGGCATGCATACGGGTACGCCGACGCCAACCCCACGGACCTCACGGACCCGACCGGCCTAATCAGCTTCGGAGACGTAGGCGGCTGGCTCGTCGACCATTCGGGCACGGTGATCGGCGGCGCGACGTTTGCTGGCTGCATTGTGGTGTCGGCGGGAGTCTGTGCTGGCGGGGTTCTCGTGGGCACCGTCGTGAACGGTGTCATCATTGGCGTCACGAAGCCTCGCAACGAGGTTTGGGGAGATGAGGCGTTGAACGCAGTCGGCGGGCTGATAGGCGGCGTGGTTCCTAGCGGCCTCGCGAAAGCTGGTGAGGGCGCAATCCCGCGGTTCCTGAAACCCGCCATCAACTACGTCACGGGCCTGCCGTCGGGCATCTACGGATTGCTCGACCCGCACCCTGATGCGTGCGGAGGACTCTCATCGAGCCTGGGGCCGTCAACGTGAACGGTTCGGCCCTCGAAACTGAGCCGGTCGTCTACCGATCACGCGGCCAGTCCCGGGCATTCGTCGCCTTCGGCACTATCGCCATCATCGCAGCGATCATCGGGTTGATCGCCACCTGGGGCGGTGACCGCTTCGGGAGCATGGTCATCATCGCGGCGTGCGGGGTGTTGATCGGCGCGTTTCTAGTGCTGCGCATGGGCCGAGCGGCGCTCTACGTCGGGCACGACGGCGTGCGTATCGTGAACGTGTGGAGGACGCACGTCCTCTCGTGGGACGAGATACGGGAATTCGCCAAGCGCTCGTATGGCCCAGCGAAGGTCACCACCGTTGATCACCGGACGTTCGACATCTTCGCGATCCAGCAGAGCAACTGGGCCAACATGAGGAACAAGACTGGCACGCCGGCGGACGCGATGATCGCCGAGCTCAACGCGCTTGTCGACACCGCACGCGACGGCTCTCACACAATCGCGGCCGCCAATCCTCCCCAAACACGCCAGCCATGATCCGGCACGAGCCGAGCCCGACGGGTTGCGACAGCTTGGGGAGCGTGTCCCTCACCCTGGCTACCGAATCGGGTCTTGACGCGCCCTCACGTCCGCCCGTGCTCAGCGCAGGAATCACGCGGCTCGTCAGTGCGATGGAGGAGCTGATCCATGACCGAGCGCAAGGCTGGGTGACGGTCTACCGCGACCGTTGACGCCTTGATCCGATGGCTCGGCGGGCTCGGAGCGATCGCTGTTGTGATCTCGCTGGCCCTGGGTGCGCCCTTATGGGTCACGGCGGGGTGGGGTTGCTCTGCCGGGAGCGATCTTGGCGGCCCTGATCGTGATTGCACATGGACGCGCGAGACAGAAGCCCGATGACGATCGTCGCTCCGGGACCGTCGATGGAGACGGCCAGAGCGACATGAGGTGAGCGATCAACTCGGGGCCGATGTCTCCTGCGGGTCGTGTCGCCGTGTCGGTGGAGCTCACGTTGCGAGAGGGCACGGCGAGAATGTGGCATTGCGCTCGCGTCGGCGGCCCAACCGGGCCTCCCGCCGCACTGGCCAATGAAGAGGGCGAGGCGGATCTGACCCGACGACGCGCGCATTGCGGTGTGACCCGGCGTGCGCAAGACAGCGAACAGAGCGAGCCGTGGGGCGAGACGCTCTGGGACGGACCGAACCAGCACATACGGACGACCGACGACGTCGCGTGGAGTGACCCCCTCCCGCTCATCGCAGTGACCCCCAAGGTCCCGGGCGCGATCGCGTACGGCTCGCCATGGTGGCTGCTCGACGCGCTCTGCGCCGTTAGCGACGACGCGAACGTGATCGGCTGGGACCTGGTGCGCGGAGCCTCCACGGAGCATCTCAGCGCTTCGGTCGACGTGGCGGCGATCGCCGCGTGTAGCCCAGAGCGCTTGAGCTTTCCCCGCAGCGCTGCAGAAGCCTTCCCGGCTGAGGTCTGGCTCGACGACATGGGAAGGATCCGACGGATGAGCTGCAACTGGCCGCACAAGCGCCGCCGGTGGTGGTGGAAGCGATTTGGGCCGCCGCATTGGATGACAACCGAGTTCTGGGACTTCGGGGACCCGGTCGAGATCCCGCCCCCGGACGACTCGGCCTGGACCAGACGTGAGTGACGCCCAAGAGACCTATCGGCTCGTCGCCGGGCGGATGGTGTGGAGGGACCTGCTGGCGGAATGCGTAGCCCGAAAGCGACTCCTATGGCGTCGAGGTGGTCGAGAAGAACGTCAAGAGACGCGTCTTCAGCGTGGTGATCACACTTACGATGAAGGGCTCAGAGGACGGGATGGATGCCTTCGCGCGGTTCGTAAGCGTTCTCGCGAGGGCCTCACGGCGGATCGCAGGTGGTGCCGGGGGAGTGCCTGGCGGTTGGATGCGGGGCTAACGTTTACGGCAACGCACTGTGGGCAGATGCCACGCCTGCGGCTGACCTAGTCGCGCTCGTCGGTAGCAGGGATGTGTGTCGCTGTCCGTCGAGTGCCGGTGCTGCCCTCGCGCCTGTTCTCGGGGGCCCGCAACTGGCGCGGAACCTCGCGGCGCATCAGGTCGCGATAGGCGCCGGGCGTCGTTCCGTACCGTCTGCGAAACGCCTTGACGAAGTGCGAGGGCTGGCGGTAGCCGACCAGCCGCGCCACGTCAGTCACCGTCAACGGCTGGTGGGCCAGCAGGTCGGCGGCGTTGCGCAGCCGGACTGTGCGCAGGTGAGCCCCGAACGTGGTCAGGCCGATCTCGTCGTAGGCGCGCTCGAGCTGGCGCGGGGAGACAGCGAGCAGGCGAGCGACGCTGGCCAAGCTCAGGCGCTGGCGGTAGCCGCGCTCCACCACCGCGTGGGCGCGGACGTAGGTCTCGGCCAGAAGCTGGACCGTCGCCTCGCGGTGAGCGGCAGGACGCGGCAAGGAACGCTGGCGTCGGCGGGAGGCAGCCACGACGTTCTGATCCGACGCCGCGGCTGTCCCGGGACGCCTGCGGCGCGGCGACGAGGACTTGGTGACCTCCGAGCAGCGGCTTGTCCCTGGAGTCCCGAAGGGGAGGGAGGCATCGCCGGGTCGGCGACGGCTGGCCGCGCCGAGGTCGTCCGATGGCAGACCGCCGACCGCGCCGGCCGTCAGGATGCGGTCGCGGTGAGGCCGATACGTCTTGCGATGAACCGACTGCCGATCACCCTTCTCCTGGTCGTTGGGCTCCTCGCCCTGGCCGGGGCTCGCGGAGACGCGGCCAGGGCAGCGACGTGCGCGGACTACCCCAACCAGGCGGCCGCCCAGCGTGCGCACGACACGCGTGACGCCGACGGCGACGGCATCTACTGCGAGTCGCTGCCGTGCCCGTGCGACAAGACGGCCGGGGACTCCGGGGGAGGGGGGGCGCCGACCGCGCCGCCCGCTCCGACCAACCCCGTTGGCTGCGTGCGCCCAAGCGGCGTGCAGAACATCACGTTCAGCGCGGCGAAGTACCCGAACATCCGCCGCCACTTCCTCGACGCGCTGCGCAAGGGCTGGCCGCGGATCCTGGTGCTCAACCGCTCCGGCGCCGACGCGCGCCGCGACCGCCTCCTGGCGTCGTATCCCACACGACCGGGCATGGATCGCGACGAGTACCCGCCCGCCGTCGGACGCGGCCGAGGAACAGGTCTCGAGCGCGGCGTCAACCCGACGGGCTGGCGCGCGGATGTCCGCTACGTCCCGTCGCACGAGAACCGCTCGCATGGCTCGACCATGGGGATCAAGCTGCGGCGCTTCTGCAACGGTACGCGCTTCCGCTACGTCTTCTATTGACGGGCAGGCGTCGCCGAGCCGAGCGCTAACCGGCGCTGCCAACTCCAACGGAAGCGCGGATCTGAGTGCCAGGGCTCCCAGGCGTTCGCGGATTACCGGCTGGCACTCCCGCTGATCGAGGTCGGGGCTCCGGCATGAAGTACGCGCTCGTCACCGCGCGGCGCCGCGCCGTACGCATCGTGGTCTCGGGTTTTCCCGGACGTATGGCCGATCTTCCCCGGATAGGTTGGAGGAGACGGGCGACGGTCGCCCGGATCACGAGCGCCCTTTGGGGGTTGAGATGGATTCGCTAGTGCAGGGACGCCAAAGTGGGGCGCGCCGACTCGCGGGCGCGTCGATCGCGCTCCTCGTCGCGCTCTCGTTCGTGTCGGTTGCGCACGCTGTCGAACCGCTGCCCTACAGCGCCTTCTCGCCCGACGACGGCTTTGCGCATACCGTGTCGTCGTGGCCGCGGGCCACGGACGCGGAAATGTTCGACTTCTTCATCGACACCAGCTCCCCGCCAGCGACGGTCCCATTTCTCGTGTTGGAGGTATCCAGGCAAAACATTCCGGGGCAGGACGGCACCCTCGCCGATGACTTCCGCGTCGACTACGAGCTGCTCTATCGAAGCGATGCCTATCCGACCCAGTTCCGCGCTCGTACATCCCCTGCCTCGCCGTGGTTGGCTCAGCCGGGGACGTACTACTGGCAGGCGTCGTACTCGAACTACACGACCGGCTGCAACCCGTGCGTGTACGTGACGCCCGTGCGAAGCATTCAGATCACGCCGCGGCCGCAGCCGCCCCAGCCCCAGCCCGTCCCCACCGTGCCCACGCAACAACCGTCGCCTGACCTCATGATGCGTACGAGCGACGCGCAGTACTACGTCCGAACGATGATCCGCCGAAAGACGGGCCGCAGTCCGCGGGGCTTGCGGTACAGGTGCGCGCGGTTGACGAGCCGTTCGTTCCGGTGCAGACCGAGCTGGTATGACAGCCGCTACGCCTTCGCGGGCACGGCGGTCTTCCGCCACTTTCTAGGAAGCGATCGGGAGGTCTACGCCTCGGTCAGCTTCAGCGGACTACGCGCAAGCCGCTCGTGCGTCCGGCGACACGGGAGCGTCGAACGGTGCGCCCGTCGAGTCCGGTGGCAGATGTAGGCCGCTTCACAGGTTCGTCCCGGCCTCGCTGGGTTCTGCGGCTTCGGACCGACTTCGACGCAGTCGCACCACCTTCCGTCCGGTGCGGCTACCGCCGTCCCCGCCGCGCGGGGCTTCATGGCGCTCGCGCCCCAGCCGTGCGACGACGGCGGCGTCTTGCCTTCGTGGGCAGTTCTCGGCGGCCCGTTCGGGCCGGCTCCGCTCTCCATGCCCCCACGTAGGCGGCAGGCCCGAGAGTTCCTCCCCCTACCGTCTCAGCGCCACGCTCACACGCGCCGCAACTAGACCCGCGAGCTTTAGCGCGTCGCCGTACGCTTCAGGAAGCGCTTGCGGTCCTTGGCTCAGCTGAGGGTTGGTCCACCCCACGGCCGCTTCGAGGAAGAACAAGCGCTCGCCCGCGACGAGCAGCGAATGCCCCACGCCGGTTCGCGCGGGTTGTGTCCTCATCGCGACACGAAACCTCTCGTTTGCTGGACTTCCCTGTGCAAGGTCGATACAGGTTCGCCCGACGCGGGTCCGGAGGGGCGCACCGCCGACGCGAGGAGGAGGAACACGGATGTTGCTGTGCGGATTCGGCGTGCTGCTGCGTCGCGAGGACGACGGCACGCGCGAGGCGTTGTGACCGTGCCGCTCGATCCCGACGTGGTCACCGAAGGGCTAGGCGCATTCGACGAGATCGAAGAACTCGGCCACGGGACGTTCGGGACGACCTTCCGGGTAGTTCGCGATGACGACGTGTACGCCGTCAAGGTCATCCACTTGGAGGGGATGCCTTCTTATCTTTGGCGGCGCGAGATCACCGCCCTGAGCGCCGTGGATCACCCGAACGTCGTCGGCTTCCGCGACGCTGACGTGTTCGAGGTCGACGGCCGCGAGTATCCGTTCATCGAGTGCGAGTTCATCGACGGCGGCAATATCCAGCAGAACCTTGCCGGGGTCGGCGCCCAGGCGACGCCGACACGCTGCGCGCTCTACTTACTGGCCTGCTTGCCGGGGTCGCCGAGATTCACGACCTCGGCATCATCCACCGCGACATCAAGCCCGCGAACGTTGCGCTACGGGAGGGCGACTGGGGGCAGCCAGTGCTGCTCGATCTCGGGCTGGCGAAGGTCGCCGAGATGAGCTCTCACACGTTCCTGGGCCAGTTCAAGGGCACGGCTGCGTACGCGGCGCCCGAGCAACTGCGAGGGGAGCCAGCACGCACGAGGTCTGACCTGTTCGCGGTAGGAGTCGTCGTCTACGAAGCCGGTACGGGACAGCACCCGTATCTCTCCGACGAGATTGGGAGCAGGCAGTCGATGCACGACCGGATCGCCGAGCACACGCCAACAGACCCACGCGAGCTGGTCAACTTCTGGCCCGACGACGTTGCGGACGTCGTAGTGCGCAGCCTCTCGTACGCCGCACACGAGCGGCTTCGGGTTCAACGCGCGCTCCGGATGCTTGAGGGACCTGCGGACTGATGCCACTCCAGGACCTGAGCTTCCTCGCCATGCACAAGGACGGCACACTGCTCGACGACTTCCTCGCCGAGATGATGGCTGACAAGCCCGAGTGGCGCGTGGGCGCAGCATTGCGCCTGCCCCGCGCCCGGCTTGCCTACGGTGTGGACAAGCTCGATGGGTGGGTAGCTAGCGCCGACTATGTGCTCGCCGACCCCGAGACGCGGCTCATGATGCTGCCCTTCGCGAACCGTGGGGCGGGCCGGAGAGATCACGCCTATTTGACTGAGAGCGACCCGGCCGCCAACCGAGAACGATTCGTCACGCAGACCCTCCGTGCACAAGTCAACGCGCGCCAGGAAGTGCTCATCACGCCGTGGCTGATCCATGGGACAAGCGGCACGCCGCACGAAATGCGTGTGACGATGGACTTTGCACGCAGGGCGCGCGAGCATCGTCTGGCGGAGAACCGCGTCGTGCTCGTTGGCCTCGAGGCGACCGAGGCGATCTTCACGAGCAAGGCATCTCGCGACACAATGCTCGACGAGATCACCGAGCTTGAAGATGCACCCGTCTACCTCCGGCTCACCACACCGGCCGCGCTGACAGGGCGCAGGCAATACGACAACCTGGCCGCGTTGCGGGGCTACGCACCGCAGTCGAGGCGCTCGTGGACAATGACCAACCGGTTCTGCTGCCCCAGACCGGACTCGCGGGCTGGTTGATGCTCGGCTTCGGCGCCTTGTGCTTCGGCGCGGGCGTGAGCGGAACGCTTCAGCGCAGCCCGATGCCACTTGCGCGCGGCGGCGGTGGCGGCGGGCAGCCCCCTTTGCAGTGGTACTTCCACCCGCAACTTCTCGGCTTCGTTCGAGCCGATGAGCTGGCCGACCTAGATCGCGTCAGCGGGGCCGAGGTCTGCGACTGTCCGTACTGCATCGCCTCCCCGCCCGTGCCGGGCGCGGCATTCGACCGCGACGCGGCCGACAAGCACTTCCTGCGCTGGTGTATCCGCCTCGCGGACGAGGTCAGGCGGGCGACGGATCGGCAGACAACCGTGCGGCAGCGTGTAGAAGCCGCTGAACGGCACTGGCGCTCGGTCCAAGGAGCTGGGGTGACCCTTGACTCCCGCTCCCGGCCGACGCACTTGGCAACCTGGATTCAGGTAGTCGCCTGAGCGGCGACGAGAGGAGCCGCGCCAGGGCGCGCTCGGCGCTGAGCGCGAGCGCGATGGCGTGGCGGTATGGGCTGCGACTAGGACGGAGCACCAGTTGGAAGCTGTCCGAATCAGCGTCGAGCGCGAGCAGCCCGATGCCGTTGCGGACGTAGGTCGCTTTCGCGGCCTGGAAGCGTTGGGCGAACGCAGCATCGAAAGCGACGTAGACGGCGTCAGCGAACACCCGGTGGTCGCGGGCTTGCACGAGTGCGGCACGAGGCTCGGATCGCTTCGCCTCGAGGCTCACCACGCGACTCAGGATGGAGCGACCGGCGCTAGTCGCGCGTACGACCCGCTGAGTGTGCGCTCGGCGAAGCTGTCGCGCACGAGGCCAGCAAGCACCTTCTGTGCGGTGGCGGGCGCGACGCGCATCCGCTCGGCTAGGAGGCCCAGGCGACTGCCGCGGTCGGGACGCATTGCGCGCAGGGCGCGCAGCTCCGTCTCGTTGAGTGCGCGCAGCCACCCCCCCGCGAGTCGAGCCCGAAGAGCAGCGCGATCCATGCGTGCGGCCACGAGGTCCGGGATGCGCCCGTAGACCTGGTGCTCATCAAGCATGACCCAGAGTTCGTGTCGGTCCACGAATAGATGGCTCGCGGCGCGCAACAAGTTCGGGCGCATCGCCGCCTCAGAAGCGAACGGCACGCGTGAAGCTGCAGGGGACATAGGGAGCGCGGCCACGAGTGTATGCACCATTCCGCCAGACATGCAGGTTCCCTCCTATGCGGAGGGCCGATCTGAGGGCGTTGGCGCTACCTCTGCACGAAGCGCTTGAAGGCGCGGACCCAGTTAGTGCGGATCGCGCGGTGTGCGGCGCGCAGAGACATCTGGCCCGAGCAGACGCGAGCGTGCAGCCGGTTCTCTAGGCGGTCCTTGATCCGAAAGCCATGGCCGTTCGGGTTGCGCGCTGGTTGCGGCCAGAGATTCTCGAATGCGTTCGATCCGCCAAGCTCAAGCGGAATGAGATGGTCGACCTCGTACTCGCCGGATCGTGGCGAGGCAACGCCGTACTCGGCGAAGACCACTTCCTTGGCCGACTTGGGCACGTGCCGCACGGTCTTCGTGTAGCCGGGCCGACAAACGCGCCTCACAGTGGCCAGGCGGAAGGTCGCTCCCGGCGTGCAGGACGAGTCTGGCAAGTCGCGTTGGTTGCGATAGGCGCAGTCGGGGGCGGCGCTGATCGCCCACGAGAACGACGCGGGGGTGGGATCCGAGTTGCCCGCCGCATCTCTGGCCGCGACCGTGAAGGTGTGGGATCCGACCGCGAGCCCGCTGTACGTCTTCGGGCTCGTACAGACTGCGCCCACGCCGTCAAGCGTGCAGGTGAACGTGCTGTACGCCTCGGTCGAGGCGAAAGAGAACGATGCGCCCGGCCTTGTTGTGGAGCTGCCCGGGTGAGCGGTGATCGTCGTGTTCGGCGGCGTGACATCCATCGGAGGCGGTGGCGGCGGCGGCAACGGGCACCCGTTCGTTGTCCTTGCCGCCACCGTCGGGCATGCATCGAATCGGTCGACCCAGCCATCACCGTCCGTGTCGGGAGACAGCGAACGGCACGGGCATGGGAGCGATTCGCACGCGATGCCGTCGTGGTCAGCGTCCAGGCCCGCCGGATCCTGCCCGGGGCCGCCGACGGACTCGTAGTAGTTCTGCGCAGCGGCCTGGGTCGCGAAGTCCGAGCAGTTCACTGCCCCCTGAGCCGGAGTAGGTAATGCCAAGAGCAGCGTCGCGAGGCACCCCGTAGCGAACGCCAGGCCGACCGACATCGTCCGTGGCATGCATGTCATGCGCGCTCCGTCCCGCGAGATCCGGCGAGTGAGTCGACCCGACCGTACAGACCACGCAAGCACCGGCGCAACAGTGCCGTCTAGTCGCGCACCACAACGACGGCGCGTCGCACATCGTAATCACCCGCCACGGCAAGCCCATCGCCGTGCTGCTCAGCGTCGCCACCTTCAAGGGCCTGGCGGGCGTCGACGGCAGACCGTAGGCATGCCGGGGTCGCTCAGGTCGGCGCGGTCCCCGGCGGCGCGCGACCGCGACCGGCGCCGCTTCCTCGCCTCGATCGCCGCCTAGCCGCAGTGCGTGGATCAGAAGCGGCGGCTCTTCCTTGACCACGAAGCCGCCGCAAACGAAACGCGCCCGGTGTGGTGGCCGGACGCGCTGGCGAGGGATTGAGGGGCAGGGGATATGTAGCGCCGAACCCGAATCCCTCGGGACACCCAATGCGCTACCCCTCGGCCTAAGTCGCTATCCAACACATGTCACCTGGCGAACCACGTCGGCCAACACCAACGTCGCGTTCGTCGACGACCGCATGCCGGTGTTGCTCGACGGCTTCGCCGCCGAGGAGGCGTGGCTCGATCCTGAGGTCTGTCCGCTGTCGACGAAGATCAACTCAAGCCGCAACGAGGGCATCGAGCTCCTCACCCGCGGCACCGGTAGCCGCCGGCCGCGGCGAAATCGGGGGATTGCGCGGCGGCCGCAGGTCGGGTACGGAGTGGTGGGGGCTGACGCGCCCGTCGGGGTCCTGGGGGTGCCTCGTCGCTGCGTGCGCGCTTCGTGCCCGCTCCCGCTCTCGCTCAGCGCGCACACTTCGACTCGTGCTCGCGCTCTCACGCGTGTACTAGCCTCGAAGCGCCGATAGCGGGCTGACGTCGGGTCGCGGGAACGTCCTCCCGGGCCGTGAGAATCGGGATTGCTGAAGATCTCGATCTCGACCCAGGAGGACACCCAGTTGGTGAAGCCAGCGGCTCGTCTCGAAACGGTAGAAGTGTCGGCGGACGGAGACGGGCTGGTGTCGCATGCCGGCGTGGCGCTGCTGGTCGAGCTGGCCGACAGGGTCGGGCTGACCGCGGCGCTGTCGGAGGCGTTGGCCGGGACGCGGGAGCGGCGATCGGCGCACGACCCCGGGCGGGTGCTGCGGGATGTGGCGGTGATGCTCGCCGACGGCGGTGATTGCGTGACCGACATCGACGCGTATCGGGGTCAGGAGCGGCTGTTCGGCGCGCGGGCGTCGGAGACCACGACGCACCGGGTGCTGAAGTCGATCGACGAGCAGCTGCTCGCTGGGCTGCGTGGCGCCAGGGCTGCCGCCCGGGCGCGGGTGTGGGACGCGGGCGCCCGCCCGGAGTCGATCACGCTCGACATCGACGCGACCTTGCTGACCGCGCATGCAGAGAAGGAGCGGACGGCCGGCAACTACAAGCACGGGTACGGCTTCCATCCGCTCGGCTGCTGGCTGGACGAGACCGGTGAGGCGCTGGCCGCGATCCTGCGGCCCGGGAACGCCGGCTCGAACACGGCGGAGGATCACTTCACCGTGCTCGGGCTCGCGCTGGAGCAGCTGCCGGCCGAGGACCTTGATCGGGAGATCCTGGTCCGGACCGACATCGGCGGGTGCACGCACGCGTTCACCGCCGACTGCCGGGACGCTCAGATCCGCTTCTCGGTCGGCTACGAGCTCAGCGAAACGGTCCGCGCCGCGATCCTCGAGGTCCCGGAAACCGCGTGGCAGCAGGCGATCAACGGCGATGGGGAAGCTCGGGACGGCGCGTGGGTCGTGGAGCTGACCAACCGCCTGAACCTGACCGCCTGGCCCGAGGGATCCCGGCTGATCGTCCGGCGCGAGCGGCCGCATCCCGGCGCGCAATTCACGATCTTCGACGAGCACGGCTACCGGCACACCTGCTTCCTCACCGACCAGGACGGCCAGGACATCGCCGCGCTGGAGCTGCGCCACCGCGGCCGCGCGAGGGTCGAGGACAGCATCCGCGCCGGCAAGGACACCGGCATGCGCAACCTCCCCCACCACGCCTTCGAGCACAACCAGGCCTGGCTGGAGATCTCGCTGATCGCCCAAGACCTCCTCACGTGGACGAAGCTGATCTGCCTTGACGGCGAGCTCGCGATCGCCGAGCCCAAGCGGCTCCGCCACCGGCTGCTTCACACCGCCGGCAGGGTCGTCCGTCACGGCCGCCGCACCCGACTGCGCCTCCAAGCCGACTGGCCATGGGCGCCCGCGCTCGTCGCCGCGTTCGCGCGGCTGCGCGCGATCCCAGCGCTCTGCTGAGCAACCGCCGCAGCCGCGGCCGCCATCCCGACGACCAGTCACACGCACGCCGATACTGGCCTGTCCCCAGACCAACCCCCGCAGCATCGAACAAGCGACACCATCGCGGCCAAACGGCCACCCGCCGCGCCAGACAGCGACTTCATCCCAGTTCACCCCCGCGCGACCAAGTCGCGCTAACCATCGCGGCCAAAACGGCGGATCGAGGCTAGGCGTCGACGTGCGTAGAGCCCGGCTCTGTAGAACCGGGCTCTGTAGGACGGGGCCTGTAGAGGCGGGGCCTTATATGCCGGGCCTGTGGGACCGGACTCTGTCGCGACGCACCGGAGCGGGCCGCTACCGCACGCCGATCGCTTCGTGAGCGGCCTGGAGGAAGCGCCGATGTGCCCCAAATAGCTGCTCGACGGCCCTCTCGATGTCCGGCTGCATGCTGTCCGCTCTCTGCCCGTGTCGGCGCAGGCCCACGGCCTCACCGATCGCGCCGAGTGCCCGGGAGCAATCGGTGTATGCCGCGTCGATGGGATGGCCTTCGCCGAACATGATCGTGACCTGCTGCCCAAGCATGTCGACCCGTTCGATGACCGAATAGAACGCCTTGAGCTCGTCGTCGACACGTCGCTGGTCGCCGTGGCCGCCGGGCACACCGCGCGGGCCGTTGGCTAGATCGGCCTCGCTCAGGGTCTGTGCTCGGGTTCGTCCGCCAAGCTCCCACTTCAGTGCCGCCGCTTGCAGAGCAACTTTGCCGGCTGAACGCTTCGCGGACCGCGCGCTCAGCGTCGGCGAGCAGCGTCCGTGCGGCCGCGCGATCCGCGAGGGCGATGGCGTTCTCGGCCGCCTTGGCTTGATTGCTGGCCGCCCACCGCGCGGCAACGGTCGGCCCCACCACGCCCGACACCACGATGCCGGTGATCCCCGTGATCGCCGTCCAGTCAGCCACGCAGCGTCCTGTGCCTGGTCGCCTTCGGACGCGCAAGCTGGCCAGAATGCGGATGGTCTGCGTTTCGGGCAGGTTCGCGGATCGCTTCGGACGGGGGCCTGTAGGCGTGGGGCCTAATACGTGGGGCGTCTGGTGTTCTCATCGAGGAGCCTGCTGCGCGGGCGCGCGGACCCTGTGCGACCCCCGGCCGGGGGCGGTCGAAGGTCCCGCCACGAGGGCGGGACCGCCGAGCCGTGCTGCTACCTACTCGGTCTCGCGTGCCGCCTGAAAGCCGAGCGCGAACGCCAGGATGCACAGGAGCTGGACAAGTGAGATGATCTCCATCTGTCCGATGCCTGCCTTTCAATCACCGGGGTGGCTAGGACCAGAGAGGCCCGCCTGCACCGCGGGCCTTTCGTCTCTCTGGCTGATCTCTGGATCACGAGAGAAATCGTAAGCGGGGGGACGGATCGAGCCGCGCCACCGATACACGTTATGCCCGCTCATTGCGGGCATCGTGATTGGCCTGGGCGCCGGTTTGGCGCGGAGATGTGGCTTAGCCACTGGACTTGTTGAAGGACGCGCAGGATGTGCTCGGTGCCGATGTAGTTGTGCTTGGGGTTGAAGCCCATGCGGTCGATACGCTCCCGCTGGATGCTGTACGCCACCACCAACATCACCGACACCGACGTGCTGCGCCGTGCGCTGGAGATCGCCCACCACAGCAGCGCCACGGCGGACGAGGCCCTCGCTCAGGCCAAGGAGGAAGCCGAGCAGATGGACGACGCGCTCAACCCGTGGCGCCTCCGCCGGCGCATTCGCATCCCGAGCCGCAGCCGACCGTCGCGCGACGTCATCGATCAGGACCGATGGCGCGCCCGGCCCAGCGACGACTAGCGAGGGCCTTGGTGCTCATCGGTTCCGTCCCTTCCACGCGCGCCGGAACGCGCGCCACGGTGACTCGCGTTCGAACTCGTGGATGCGGTCCTTGGCCTCCCACCAGCGATCCCAGATCTCCTTGTACTCCGCGAGCGTCGGATCGCGGTAGGCGACCTCGGCAATGGCCTGGCCGGGACGGACCTCCGCGCCGTCCTCGACGAGTCGGCGGACGATCGTGCCGAAAGCCTCGGCGCAGACCGACATGGAGACCCCGCCCCAGTCTCCGCCGACCTCGACGCTCGCCAGCCCCTCCCACACGTCGAACTCGTAGCCGGCCACAGCTTCGGGCTCCCAGCCCAGAAGCCCTGTGTCGTAGCGGCGCTGATCGAGATCAACGAACTTATCCCACGTGCGCAACTCGGTCATTTCTCCACCCTTGCGCCCAGCGACCGGCCTCTGAGACCACCCTCTCGAACTACCGCCTGCATCGATACCGGGCGACTAGCCGGCCTTATGGAAGGACGCGCAGCCGCTCGTCTGGAACGCCTTGTCGCTCGGCAGGATCTCCACGACCACGGGGCCGTCCGCGTTGTCGTTGTCGATGATGTCGCTCGTGTCGAGCGTCCTGAGCCGCGCCCAGTAGCACCCCGGACTCGCCGCGGCCCGATACGTGCCGGGCTTGATGTCCTCGCCGACGACGAATGTCCCTTCGCCGGACACCGTGTTGGCCTTGGCGCTCTGGACCTGGCCCTGGAGCTTGCGCAGCTTCGAGCGCTCGCTGCTCGTCCTGCCCCGAGCGGTGGCCAGCTTGTCGCGCTCGTCGGACACCTGCGAGCGCAGCTTCGCCAGCGTCTCGGCGTCCGGCGACACCGTCTTCGTGCTCACCACGGTCTTCGCGGGCGGGGCCGCGGCGGTGACGGTCTTGGTCTCCTCGGAGCCAGCGGCGACGACGAGGCCGCCCAAGATGAAGCCGCCAACGACGGCACCGGTGTACTTCATCCACGGCTTCACCTGCATCCCGGTTCCCCTCCCGGATCCTGGACGAGCGTACGCCGAGCAAACCTGCTGTCAACCCCACGCCGTTCACAGGCGTATCCGACCGCACGCCCCGGGGCACGGCCTTCCGATCCCGGCCGAGTGAGCGCAGCTTCAAACGGCGAGCCGTATCCGTGCGAACTACGCGCCTGACGGCGCGATTCAACGGATGCGTCGCTTCGCGGAGCGGTCTAGCGTCGCGTGAAGCTGCGCATCGCTCAGCAAGTGACGCTTGGGCGTCGGTAGGGCTGGCTTTGCGGAGAGAGACCTGCCGCCGAAAGGATCACTCATGGCCGCTCCGACCGTTCAAATCACGTCCCGGGGCAAGGAAGCGAAGATTCGCAACCCCTGGCTCGTGGCTCTGTTCTCCATCATCACCCTCGGCATCTACTACCTGGTCTGGTACTACAAAGTGAACCGGGAGATGTCTGATTGGGGCGAAGAGAACAAGACCGACATCGGCCTGTCCCCCGGGGTCAGTCTGCTTGCAATCACGCTCGGGTCCCTCATCATCATTCCGCCGTTCGTCTCGGTGTTCCATACCGGCAAGCGGATGCAACTCTCCCAGCGGGTCGCCGACGTACACGGAGGCTCTGGGCTGTTGTTCTTCTTCCTGAGCATCATTCCAATCGTCAATTTCTTCGCGCCCGTGTACCTGCAGACGCACCTCAACAAGGTGTGGGAGACCCGGCAGGTGGCATCGACACCGTCAGTCGCAATCGAGCCTCCGGCCACGCCTGACGTCCCGGTCGCGTCGGAGACTCCGACCGAGCCGGAGCCCACCCCGACCGAGCCGGAGCCCACGCAGGTCGCGTCGCAGACCCCAACCGAGCCGGAGCCCACCAAGGTCGCGTCGGCCGACTGAACTCGCTAGGAGCGCAAGGTGAGGTCCAGTCGGCCATGGCGCCGTCGGGACACTCACCACTGCTGTGCACGCCCGGGCGGGCAACCCCCCCGCCACCCCGGCCGGGCAGGCTGCGCCAGCGCCGCGTTGAGCCGCGGGGAGCGCTCGTGGTGGCCGCGGCCGTGGCGAGTGAACAGCCGCGGCCCGGCCTCAGTGACGTGCGCGATCGCGCGGATGCCGTCCCACTTTGGTTCGAGCACCCAGCCCTCGCCCTTGGGCTCATGCGGGCGCCGCCGTCGAGGCCGGTGCTGCGCGCACTCGACAGCGCACCTCATAGTCCGCGCGGCGGTTGTCCGCGGGCTCGACCCCGTCCGGCGTCGTGCTCTCGCTCGATCTGCGGGGTCGACAACGTCGATCCGAGCCGCAATACCCGCGAGGCCTCCCGTGGCGCCCTGGCCCCGCCAGCGCCGCGAGACAGGGCTATCCCGCAGGTGCGCCGTACCGCCTGGCGCACCGACACGAGCTCACTTCACCGATACTCATACCGTTACTCTGAATGTCTACCGGGATGGTTGGGTAACGACGGATACGTACCGTACGATTCCTCACATGTCCACGCGAATCTGCGAGTACGCCGAGTGCGGTAGGACGCTCACCCCCCAGCAGGTCAGATCAGAAGTACGGCTCGGACGCGCATCGAGCGGCTGAGCATCGTCGCCGCCAGCGCGACGGTGAAGGCGGGCTCGAGGCTGGCGGTCTGCTCCGCGCGCGGGGAGCGGATGTACTGCCAGACGGCGCCCTACGTGCGGAAGGACGGCTCGAAGCGGCGCACCTACAGGTGCGGCAACGTGAAGGCGTGCACCGGGGTCTGCGACGCGAAGCCGGTGGACGCCGAGGCGGTCGACACTGCGGTGATGGAGCGCCTGCACGATCTGCTCCCGGACTTCGAGCGCTGGATCGAGCAGATCGAGGATCGCCACGCCAGCGAGCGCGAGAGGCTGGCCCTGCTTGTAGAACGCGCCGAGGCCGAGGTCACCGCTGCACGTGGGACCGTCGCGAAGCACGAGAAGCGGTACCGCGACGCTGTGGCCGCTGACGACGACACGAAGGCCGACCTGATGTTGGAGTTCGTCCAGGAGGCCCGCCGTGACCTCGAAGCACGCTAAGACGCGGCTCAACGCGACGCAGGACGCGCTGGCCAGCATCCCCCAGGAGGCGCCGCACGACCGGCTCCTGGACTTCGCCATCAACCTGCGCGAGGCCATCCGGGGCAAGGTCGACAAGGCCCGCTCCACGGAGCAGGTCAACCGGGCGCTCCTCGAGGCGTTCGGCGGCTTCTACTTCTACCCGCCCGGTGTCCCGCTGCCCGAGGGCGTCGGCGTCCAGGCAAGCGCCATCGGCATCGAGCCAGTCCTACGGCACGAGGTCGCCCAGGCGCTCTTCAACGAACTTGCCCATAAGGCGCAAACAAGAGGCCCTTTTGGGCAAGAGCCGCCGCCTCCGGTTGAGTGGCTGGAGGCCATCGACAATTCCGCCTACGCGCAGGAGTCATGGCACTCTGGCTGCTAGTACTTTCGCGTGCTTGCCGCGCTCGATGTGTTGGTCGAGTGGCGCCGCCCTCGCGCGAGGCGCCGGTGCCCAGCGCGGCCGGGTGGACCGTTAAATGCGAATGGCCCGTGTACCCGGGCCATTCTCAGTGACGAGGGCGAGATCGGGGTCGGCGTCGCGGTCACCGGCCATCGCGCGCGGCGCGGACCGCGCTTCGCGCCCCCACGAGCCGGCGGTTGACCATCAGCCAGCTCACCTCGAGCTGAGCGGCGATCTCCTCGTACTGCACCGGCCGCGGCTCGCCGGCGGCCGCTTCGTCGTGGCCCAAGAATGCGAGCGTCTCGCATACCGCGCGGTGAAACTCGGTCGGCCAGTCGACGTCGGCGATGCGATCGTGGCGCAGGCACTCCTTGCCCTCGGTGTGATCGACCGAGCTGGCACCGACGTTGTGAGCGAGGCGACCGGCGGCTGCGTGCTCGACGCGCTCGCTCACGGCCCAGAGCACGTTCTCGTCGCCGAACAGCGGGATCGCCCACGCAACGGCTTCGCAGCTGATCGGGCGCTCCACCCCGCTGTCCGCCTGACGGATCCGCAGCTTGTCGGCCGCATCTCTAACGCGGGCGCGCACCGTCCACGGACTCGCCTTGGCGACCTTGAGGAGTCCGGGCTCGGGGAAGAGCGCCAGGTAGACCTCCGTGCGCTTCGGGGCGTACGGATGCTCTCCCTTGCCGGAGCCGTCGTCGACGATGATGAAGGCTCCGCCGGCAGCGCGCTCGCCCGCACGATGCTCGCTGCACTTGCTCTCTCTCTCTCTCTCTCTCTCTCTCTCTCTCTCTCCTCTCTCCACCGCGGGCCGCGTGCAGCCGGGGACGCTGCAGCTCCCGAAGCCGTGATCCCGACGTTTTGCGGCCACCGCCTTGGCCGCACCGATGTGCCCTTGCAATACCAGCGGCCATCGATCTCCTCGACGGCTTCAGCGGGGCCGCCGCGGGGCCCCTTGGTGCAGTTCACGCCGTTGATGCTGCGCTCACAGAGAGCCCTGGCCCTGATCTGCGGTTGCGCTCGGTTCATCCGACTACTGGTCATCTGGCGGAGCCGTTCACTGGTCGTCGTGGCGAGAACGAGAAGGCCGCCGTCCCACTGCTCGCACTTGAGACTCGGGTGGGATGGCAGCCTTGACAGGCAAACGGTCCCACCGCTGCTGCCAGCCGCCGTCGGTAGTTCACCACCCCGTTGTTGTGGAAGGCCGCGCTCGCGTTGGGGCGTGCGTGCGAACGAGATGGCGCTGGTCTGCGGGTTCGTCACCGAGGAGATCCGCGAGGGTGGCCGCAGGCGGGGGTTCTCGATCGAGCCGTTCGCCGGCGAGCAAGGCGTGCTCGCCCACATCGAGCTTCCCGGCCCGGCGCGCGTCTCGCGCCAATGCGTCGACGTCGCAGCGCTGGAGCGGCTGGCGATCCCGCGATGGAGGCGGCCGGCGAGGGTGAGGTCGCGATCATCGACGAGCTCGGGAAGATCGAGCTCGCGTCACGGCGGTCCCGGGAGACGGTCTCGGCATTGCCCGACCGGCCAGTGCCCGTCGTGGCGACGATGCAGGGCGCGTCGCACCCGTTCATGGATGCGCTCAGGCGGCGGCCCGGGATCGAGACCCCGCGCCTGACCCGCGCGAACCGCGACAATGTTCCGAAGGCGTTGGCGAAATACCTGCGGAGCGCCCGATGAAGCACCTCTACCTCCTGCGCCACGCGAAGTCGAGCTGGAAAGACACCAGCCTCCCTGACCACGACCGCCCACTCGCCGCCCGCGGCCGCCGCGCGACGAGGGCGATCGCCCGCCACCTGCGTGACCACGGCATCGAGCCGGAGCTCGTCCTGTGCTCCACGGCGCGACGAGCGCGCGACACGCTCGAGCCGATCGAGCCGGCCCTGGGCTCCCCCGCCGTTCTGGTCGAGCGCGACCTCTACGCCGCCAGCGCACCCGCACTGCTCGAGCGGCTACGGAGCGTTCCCGACTCGGTCGAGTCCGTGATGCTGATCGGCCACAACCCCGGCCTGCAGGACCTCGCACTCGACCTGGCGCGCCCATCGCCCACGGCGCGCGAGCTCGCGACGAAGTACCCGACGGCGACGCTCGCGACGCTGGCGTTCGGGGCAACGAACTGGCAGGAGCTCGACCACCAGACGGCCGCGCTAGTTGCGCTCGTGCGACCGCGCGACCTCGAGGGCGGCACCGGATAGTTCGCCGGCTTGCGCGCGTCGGGCGAGCTGAAACCGAGAGTCGACGCCCTGAGCCGAAGCACGGCCCCATCGCGCGCCCTCGTTCGCGGCCACCGTCCGGCACGTGCTCCTCGCGCAAAGCGGCACTCGGGTTCGGAACGCCCAGCATCAACGGGGCGCCGCGACGACCTCCCTCGCGACCGTCTCGGGAGCGCGTCGCTCGCCGGTTCTGGGTGTGGGTTGTTGCGATCATGCGCGGATGCCGCGGCTCAGCGCGAAGGAGCGTGCGCAGCTTCCCGACAGCGCCTTTGCCTACGTCGATCCGCGCGGCCGACGTCGTCTGCCGATCCATGACGCGGCGCACGTCCGCAATGCCCTCGCGCGGTTCAGTCAGGTCGTGTTCGAGGACGAGGGCGCGCGGGACCGCGCGCGCAGCCGCCTGCTGAGGGCGGCCATGAAGCACGGGATCACGCCCGTCGGGTTCGTCAGCGCGCAGCTGCAACCGCAGCGCAAGCTGCCCAAGGGCCACATCACGTTCCTGCTGACCGACCTCGAAGGCTCAACCGAGCTGCTCGGGCGCCTTGACGATCGATACGCGTCCCTGCTCGGCGATGTCCGCCGTCTGGTGCGCGCCGCGGTGCGGTCTGCCGGTGGTCGCGAGGCGTCCGCCCGGGGGGATGACGTCTTCGCGGTGTTCGAACGCGCGCCGGCAGCGCTCGAGGCCGCGCTGGCGATCCAGCGGGCAATGGACGCCGGCGGTTGGCCCGGCGGGATCGACGTGCGGCTTCGAATCGGCCTGCATCGCGGGCGTCCCGCGCTTACCGATACCGGCTACGTCGGCCTCTCGGTTCACGCGGCCGCGCGGATCTGCTTCGCGGCGCACGGGCGGCAGATCATCCTGTCCTCGGCCGTGCGCGCGGCGGTCATCGAGTCGCTCCCAGAGGGGGTCAGTCTCAGGAGCCTTGGCACCTGGCGATTCCGCGGCCTGCCCGAGCCGGTCGATCTCTTCCAGGTGGACGCGGCTGACCTGCCCGCCGACTTCCCGCCACCGCGATCGGCCACCCCCGCCAAGTAGCGGCCGTCATCGCCGTGCATGCAAGTGCCAGCGACACGATCGGCAGAGCTCCGCTTGCGCTTCCGCGTGGATCCGCCACTCCGCGCCGCCCATTTCACGGCGGGCACCGGCCTTCCGGCAGCGCCCGTCTTTCGTAGCGAGGGATCGCGCGGCGCCGTCGGACTCGCGCGCTCGGTGCTCGTCCAACCCAGGGAGCGCGACCGTCTCGCGGTCGCGCTTGTGCTTCTTCTGAGCGGAATCGAGGTTGGTCTTGCCGGCGCGCGAGGCGGTGCGGCACTCGCCGCCGCTGCCGCTGGTCGGCTGTGCGGGCATCGTCGTGACCGGCCCGCGCCAGAACCGGGGTGTGGTTCTGGCGCTGGCCGTTGCTCGCGGACGGGCGGGGGCTCAGGACGCGGTCAGGGGCGGGCGGGCCGGGTCAGGTCGGCGTGGGGAAGGGTGCGCTTCTTGCCGTCGATGGTGAGCACGGTCTTGCCCTTGACGGTGCGGGCGTGGGTCGCCAGCCACTTCTCCCCGGTGATCGTGGCCGAGGTCGTGGTGTCGGCGCCGAGGCTCTGGATGACGATGTTGTCGCCGGGTCCGCCGTCGAGTGTGTCGTTGCCGGGTCCGCCGAGGAGCACGTCGTCGCCCGCGCCGCCGCGCAGCGTGTCGTCACCGGCGCCGCCGATGAGGACGTCGTCGCGGTCGCCGCCGTCGAGGGTGAGCAGGATCGAGCCTGCGGCGGCCCCGGAGGCGTCGATCACGTCGGCGCCGGCCAGGCCGTTCACGGTCAGCCGGTCGTTGGCGGTGCTGGTCCCGGACACTGAGACCTGGGCCGCGAGACCGGTGACCTGGGCGTTGGGTCCGGCGCCGGTGACGGTCACGACGTCGTCGGCGTTGGTGGCGTTGACGACGACGTTGTCGGCCGCCGCGTCGTCGCCGCCGCCGCTGGCGGCGAGGTCGGCCCGCACGTTGGTCACGTCGGTGGCGGACAGGTCGTCGACGACGAGCTTGTCGGTGCCGCCGAGGGTCTTTGCGACGATCGCCTCGAGGTCGTTGAGGTCCATGACGATGCTGGCGACGTCGCGGGTGAACCGCACTCGTTGGCCGTTGGCGGAGACCTGCATGTTCTCGTTGGCGTTGCTGCCGTTGAACAGCATCGTGTCGGTGCCCGCCTGACCCTCGACGGTGTCGCTGGCGTCGCCGGGATCCCACTGGAAGCTGTCGTCGCCTGCTCCGAGGAGGGCGCTGTCGTTGCCCTGGTTGCCGTCGACGAAGTCGTTGCCGTCGCCGCCGATCATGACGTCGCTTCCGTTGCTGCCGAGGAGGTCGTCGTTGCCCGCGCCGCCGTCGACGGTGATCTGGATCAGCGCGGCCAGGTTGCCGGTCGCCGAGTAGTCGTCGTCGCCGCCGTTGGCGTTGAGGGCGAGCTTCTCGGACGTGCCGATGTCGATCGCGAAGGGCGCCGGGTTCAGGCGGTCGAAGCGCACGCGGGCGCCGTTGGCGGTCGTGGTGAACTGCTCGGCGCCGCCGCCGCCGTTGACCTCGACGGTGTCGGTGCCTTCACCGCCCTCGTTGAGGTCGGTGTCGTCGCCGGGGTTCCAGATCATCCGGTCGGTGCCGGACTGGCCGAAGGCCTGGTCGTCGGCGTCGCCGCCGGTGATCGTGTCGTTCTCGATGCCGCCGAACAGCAAGTCGAACCCGCCCTTGCCGAGCAGCGTGTCGTTGCCGTCCTGGCCGAAGAGCTGGTCGTTGCCCGATCCACCGGTGAGCGTGTCGTTGCCGCCGCCGCCGGAGAGGTTCGCCGCGGGCAGCGCTCCATTGGCCTCGCTCAGCGTGACCACGTCGTTGCCGCCCAAGCTCGAGACCCCGATCAGCGACGTGTTGGCGACCGTCGGCGTGCCGCCGACGACGACGATCGCGCCGCCGTTCACCACGATCCTGCCCGCCGCGTCGCGGCTGATCACGATCGAGTTGTCGGCGCTGTCACCCGACACCGTCAGCACACCGTTGCTGAACGTCGCGGTGGTCGCCGCGCTCGCCGGCACGGCCCCCGCGGCAATGACCCCGGCAGCGAGCACGGTACTGGCCAGCAGCCCCCGCGCCGCGCGTCGCCAGGCATTGTCACGTCTTGCATTCATCATGTCTCCTTCAAGAGCAGCCGGCCGTCGATCGGCCGGCCGTTGTTCGCGTTGTTGTTGATCAGCGCTTGGGGAGGCATGAGTGACGACACGCCGCCGCCGACGCATCTCTTCCCCAGCAGGACCCAGAGCCCCGCGCGCGTGCGACCGAGCACGCGACCGTCGCCGCGCGCTGCCTGCCGAGCGGGTGAATGCAGCAGAGCGTGTCCCATCGATGACCTCGCTGCCGCTCAGCTGCCGAGGAGCTTGCGTGCTTCGCTGAGGCGCAGCTGGTAGCGGCCACGGAACTGCTCGGCTCGCCGCGCCGCGCTGGCGATGCGCTCGCCGCTCGGCTTGGAATCGTCGACCGGCGGCGCGACGCTGCTGTGGACCTGAGCGAACGCTGGCGACGCCGCGGCGGCCAGCACGACAGTCGCCGCGAGGACGATCACCGCTGGACGAATGCGCACGACATGCTTGAACCTCACGATGACCTCCGGCGTGACGTGGACTGTCGAATGTGCGGACGCCCGCCGCGCCCCGAACGTCTCCGTGCGATGCGTCACCAAACGCCGCCTCCAATGCGTGCAGCGGCGGGGGCGGGTCTATCCGTGCAGCGGCGTGAGCAACTGAGCCCCTCGTTGCGGCTCGAGCTCGCGACCGGGCGGCCGGTAGCGGCCTTCGCGGTAGCTGAGCATCGCCCCCGCCGCGCCGACTGCGGTGACGCTGGCGGCGAACGCGGTGTAGAGCACGGCGTCGAGGCCGTTGTGGAACGCATCGCCGGCGAAGATCGCCCCGCCGATCCAGATGGCGCCGAGGACGATGTAGGACAGTGCCGCCCCAGGCATGTCTGCGCGATCGCCTCGCAGCGCGATATAGGCGGCGCTGCCGCCGATGCCCAGCAGCCACGCAGCGATCGCCTCGGCCGCCAGCGGCGCCAGCGGCCAAGGCCACACATCGCCCGCGTGGTGGGGCCGCGCGAACAGCAGGATGCCCCAAACGAGCATGACGATCGCCTGCAGCCCCAAGGCGCCACGCAGCCACGCCGGGAGACGCTCCTCGACCGGCCGGTCGCGCCCGGGCACCAGCCGCTGTTGGCACGCCGCAGCGAAGAACGCCGGCACGGCGAAGACGTACGCCTGTACCCAGATCACACCGACCGCGCCGTGGAATTCGCCGACATGCCGCAGCGTCGCCACGAGGAGGCCGAGAGTGACGAAGGGCCCGCCGGAGACGACGGCCCGTACGCGGATCCATTCACGCTGCCCCAAGCCCCAGGCGAACAGCACCGACGTGGCGAGGAAGCTGGCGCCGATGAAGATCGCGCTGATCGGCAAGGCGATCGTCCATGCCCAGTACGTCTTGGTGTGCTCGGACAGCAGCGTGACCTGCGCGCCACCGAGAAAGGCGAGCGGAGCGGCGGCCCACAGGAACGCGCGAATGCCGAAGCCGACCGGGCGCATGTTGACTCCTCTCGTAAGGGTTGATCAGAGACCCAGCTTCGTCTCTTCACCCACAAGACGTCGGTCCAACCAGCAGTCTCCCTGTGCAGCCAGTCACACAAGGTCGCGAACTCGTAGGTTCGCGCTCCCGAGGCGCTACCGGAACCAGCACAAGCGCGCCGGACGGGGCCGCGATGCGCCGTATGGCGGGCTCCAGGCTGTTCATGAGCGCGCTCGTGGTGCGAGGGAACCCATCGGTTCCGCGTGCACGCGCAAGCGCGAGCAGTTGGTGCCGCGACGCCGCGTAGCGAACCCGTCGCCGTCAGGCAGCAGTACACGAAGAGCAACTGATGCGAGGCGCGCTGTCGCCGTTTGTCCGAAGGAGCAGTCTCAGCCAGTTGAGCCTGATCTATCAAGCGCACTGACGTCGACCCGCATCGCGTCTTCAGCTCTCTTGCGCGCGGGTTCGATATCGGCCTCGTGGCTCTTGAATGCGTCCCGCCAATTCCCGTCACTCGCGCCGCGCGCAAGGTCGGGTCCTGCGGCGTCGAGACAGTCGGTCAAGGCGTCCACCGCTCCAAGGACGTCGCGCGATGCATAAAGCCTCACTGCGCCGGTCCACCGAGCGTAGTGATCAAGCCAGCCTCGCCAATCTTGCTCGGTCGGTGGGTAACCGGCGGCGGCGTACTTGTGCAGCTGGGCGAGCATCCAAGCGAGCCGGTCATAGGTCTCTCGACGGCGTACCCGTTCGGCGTCTCGGCGGTCGTCTTCCCGCCGCATCCGTTCTTGTCGACCCGTGGTTTGCGAGACGGCGATCGTGGTTGCGTAACCCGCGACTCCCACCGCTGCTGCAATTGCGGCTGCCCACACCGCATCACTCATGCGCTGATCGTCGCACAAGGTTGGATCGGGTTTCCAGGACCGGTCCTTTCCATGCGGTGCAATGGTCGTCGTGTCTGCGTGGCTGGGCGCCGTCTACGGCGCGACTGCGACCTCGAGCGGCGGGATCGGCACCGCGCTCCAAAGTGGGACTTGGAGGAAGGATTGCGTCCGAAACGGCTGGCGCCTTGAGCCGACCGGGTCCGGGCGGTAGAGCACGTCTGGATCGCGACCCTGCACGTCGGCCGGGGCCCGGTCTGCGTCCGTAGGCGCCAGTGGCGCGTTCGCCCGATGCGGCGGTGAGCCGCGGGTCAAGCCGCCCGCCGGAGAGTGCCAGGGACCCTGCGCCACTTCACGGCCGTCTTCGAACCGCTGGGCTGACCCGATCGGTGGTCTCTCGGGCCGAGGTCGAGCGTGCTCGTGCGTGCTGTCGCTCGGGGTGTGCGGTCGCACTCGGGCGACGATGCGGCGTGGCGCGCGGGTCGTCCGCACCACGAGCGTGTCGGGCACGTCGGTGCGCTCGACCGCGTCCAGCGTGCCGATCCGGTGTGCGCTCGACGGCGACGCGCGCGGCGATCGCGTCCGTGCGGCCCGGCTCGCCGAGCGGGTAGAGCACGACGAGCAGCCACGCGCGCAGCGCGACCGGATCGGCGAGCAGCCCGCGCCCGGCACAAGCTGACCCGCGATCGGCCCGCAGCGAAAACGTATTGGACCCGACGACATCGCCGCCCGGGGGCGCCGCGCCCACGCCGGCGCTCGCCGTCGACGGCACCATCATGCTGTGCGGCTACGGGCCGTGCGCCGACCAGGTCAGAGACCTGCTCGTCTCGCTCTGATAGCGCCGCCGGAGGCCGAGCGCCCGCGCCGTGTCCGCATCGCTCGCAGCGCGAGCGGTGAAGTGATCTGCGGTCACCTGCGGGGCACAGCCACCAGCGAGTGCCTCGCGTCACCGACGCCGATCGCAACGTGGGCGGCCCGGGGCCTCGCCTGCGGCTCACTCGTTCGCCCGAGGCGCGGCGGAGGTGAACTCGACCTTGTCGGACGCCGCCGACCGCAACCAGTTACGCACACCGCCGCCGATTCCCTCAGCGGGCGGAAGGTCGACACTGACCTCCACCGTCCCGGAGCCTTGCGGTTCCGCCTTCGGCGTCCCGAGCTCGTGAATGAGCGCCAGGCTGACCTGATTGTCCGTGAGGATGAGCGCGGTAAAGCGCGTGATGCCCTCTTCGCGCGCGCGGTCGACCAGTCGATGCGTGATCGCGCTGCCCAACCCGTTGCCCTGCGCGTGGTCGACGACGGCGACCGCGAGCTCGGCGGCCGCGGGGTCGTCGCGCGACCGGCCGAAGCGCGCGACGGCGAGCGGCTTCCCAGTCGCAACGTCCTCGGCAACGAGCGCCTCGCGGTCGTGGTGGTCGACATCCAGCAGGAACGACAGCGTGCGCTCGCTCAATTGCGACATCGGCTGCAGAAACCGCCGGTAGCGCGACTCCGGACTGAGCGCCTCGAACGTCGCCGCGATCACCGGCCCGTCACCCACGGCGATCGCGCGGATCGCCGCCACGGAGCCGTCCGCGAGCGCCACGACGTTCGCATCGGATGCGGTCACACGACGACCGTATCCGGCCGCGCCCCTCGACGGCGCTGTACAGCTACCACGGCGCCGGTCAGCGGCTCCGCCCGATGCTGCGGCGACCGGGGGCGGACGGCGCCACACCGGTCATACACCAAGATCCGCTCGACAAATCGGCTTCAAGTCGGCACCGAGCTCGCGTGGTCGTGCGCCCGCGAGCGGGCGATCGTCTTCAGTTCACCCGACCCGGCGCCGAGGACCGTCCGCGACGGCACAACCAGCGGGTCAGACACTTCCTCTCGCTGGCCAGACCGGATGCGAACGCAGAGGAAGCGGGAGACGATTGTGCCGCTTCTCGACGATTCGAGCACTCTCGCTTCCGTCCAGTTTGCGAGCGCGTTCGGACCGTAGCTCCACACGCCCGCGTCCGGACGAGCACCGGTCCTCTCGAGCGACGGATCTGGGCTCGGGCAGACGCTCAGTTTCCCAGCGAGAGCGGTAGCCCGGACTCGGCGGGCCGTGTAGGGCAGCGGTGTTATCTGCTGTCCGATCGTAGGAGGACCCACGACCGTGTTGTCCGTGCTCGACGCGGCGGGGCGGCGGCGCTCGCCGGCGACCCTTCCCGGCTATCACGCCGGCCGCCCACCGCGCAACAAGGGAATTCGGTACCCAGCCGACCCGCCGACCGTCGACGAGATCGTCGCCGTCATGCGCCACACCCGCGACGATCGTCACGGCGCTCGCCTGCGGGCGACGATCGTCGTGTTGTGGCGCGGCGGGTTGCGCATCCAGGAGGCACTCGCGCTGGCCGAGCATGACCTCGACCCGCGCCGCGGGTCGCTGCTCGTGCGCAACGGAAAGGGCGGCAAGCGCCGCGAGGTCGGGATGGATGAGTGGGGCTGGGAGCAGCTGCGCCCGTGGCTGACCGCGCGCCCCGAGCTGCCCGTCGGACCGCTGTTCTGCACCATCGACGGGCCGACCCGCGGGCGACCCTGGTCAGGCGCCGCGGTTCGCTCCGAGCTGCGCCGGCTGGCAGCGTGCGCAGGTGTCCGCCGTCGGTTCGCGCCGCACCAGCTGCCCCACGCCCACGCGCTCGAGCTCGCCCGCGAGGGCGTCCCGCTGAACATCATCCAGCGTCAACTCGGGCACGCGAATCTCGGCACGACCTCGATCTACCTCCAAGGCATCGACCCCGAGGAGATCATCGCCGCCGTCCGCGCCCGCCGTGCGCCGATGATGTCTGCCAGCGCCGGGCTGCGCCTCTGAACGACCGCATCACCAGCGGGAGCGCCGCCGGCGCTCCCGCCTCGTCCGGGCGGAAGCAGGCGTATGCGCCGTTCCCCCGGACGCTCGCGGGCTTCGTCCCGAGCGAGCGTTTGTGCCATGCGAGCCGAGACGCTCGCATGTGCCTCAAGGGAGCAGTGCGGGTCGGCGCGCAGCTCGTTTGAGTGTTTGACTCGCTCGCTTCGACGGGCGTACGGTCGCTTCGAGGTCTTGATGTCGAGATATTGCGTGTGGATCGTCGTCGTCGTGGCGGTGGCTGGCTGCGGTGGCGGCCATCACCGGGAGTCCGCCGCTCACACGGGCGGGCCGACGCTGACCGACGCGCTCGCGCGGACGCTGGACGCGCAGTTTCGCCGCGAGGTGACGCTGGCGGGGATCCCGGGCGCGTCGGCCGCGATTGTCTTTCCCGATGGACGGGAATGGAGTCGCGCCGTCGGGGCCGCCGAGCTCAAGCCGCGGGTAGCGATGACCACGCGCACGAGCTTTCACTTCGCCAGCGTCACCAAGATGGCGACCGCCGCGCTCGCGCTGCGGCTCGCCGAGGAGGGCCGGCTGGGCCTCGACGATCCGATCATTCGCTGGTACCCCGCGTGGCGCGGCGACCGCTCAGCGACCGTACGCGATCTGCTGGGCCACACCGCGGGAACGAAAGATCCCACCGACGCGGCTCTGGCTCGACTCGACCGACGCGGTCGCCCCCTGACCGTCCGTGCGTACATCCACGCCGCTCCACGCCCGGGCCCACGGACCACGCAGGCGGAATATTCGGACGTCGGCTTCGTGATCGCGGGCATTGTTCTCGCGCGCGCCGCCCGGGAACCGCTCGCACAGGCGATGCGCAGGCGTGTGTTCAACGTGCCCGCCGGCGCTGGGCTTGCGCTCCAGCCCGGCGAGCGGCCACACGCTCCACGCGTGCACAACTACTCCTACCCGCACGGTCTGAACGACCCAGTCGACGTCAGTGACGGCAGCGGGCTGATCCCAAATCGTGGCTACTTCGGCGACGCGTTCGTCGGTTCGGTCGGGCTGGCCGGCGACGTCCCGTCATTGGCGCGCTGGGGCCATGCGCTGCTCGGCGGCGGACTCCTCCCGCCCAGCTCGCTGCGGGCGATGACCCGCTTCCACGACACTTCGCCCGAGCTGGCCGACGCGCTCGAGCTGCAGAGCTACGGTCTCGGGCTCTTCCGCGACTCCCTCGACGGGCACCTCATGTGGGGCCACCCCGGTGCCGGCGTCGGCGGCCACAGCGAGCTCTGGCATCTTCCACACGACCGGATCACGATTGCCGTCGCCTGGAATGACGACGGCCTCCCGCGCGCCGCGACGCTATTCCACCTCTCGCTGCTGCGGACCACGCTCGCCTCCCACTGACCCGGACCCGCCCGCTCATAAGCGCAGCCAGGCGGAACGGGCAGCGATAGTGGTCGTGGAATCTGGGTGCGCCCTGCCGGTCGCCAATCGGGTGATCGCCGGCGAACCCCGTAGGACGTGAGTTCGCGATAGAGGTACAAGATTGCGCACGAGCGGCGCAACGCCCGCAGGCTCGTCCCGACGCCAGACTGCCGCCGGCCGTTGTCCCGCATCTCGACGGAAGCGCACTTTCGCTTTCGCCTGGGAGCGCAACTCGACCGGGCCGCCGGCTGGGGGTTGCGCTTCCCATGCAACTGGGCAGCGCTCGCCTGCCTAGCGCGGGCTCTCGCTTCCGGCGTGGTTCCGCCACTCCGCGCCGCGCGCTTCCGCGGCGGGCATCCGCCTTCCGAAAGCGCCCGCTTTGCGCAGCGAGCGATCGCGCGGCTCCGTCGGACTCGCACGCTCGGTGCTCGTCCGCCGCGAGCGTCCGCTCGCAAGGAGCGGCGCTCTCGGATCTGCCTCCAAGCAGCAGTCCTCGACGCAGGGACGATCAGGTCGCCGCACCGGTTCGATGCGCGTAAGCCACACTTTACGACCTCAACCGAGGCGTGTAGCGTGACAACGTAGCATGTTGTTGGTCGTCTTCGCTTAAAGGTGATCCAATCGTGGACGCGATTGTCTCAGGCGCAGCAGGTTTGGTTGTGGGCATCCTCGTGCTCATTCTCGTGGCGGCAACCGTATACCTCGTCGTGCGTGTGACCCACCCCTGGCGAAGGTCGGCCGACGGTCAGCCACGATCAAGGTGGCTATCGAGAGGTGTCGTCGCTGGCGCAATCGTGGTGACCCTCATTCCGCTTCTATTGCTTGAGTCGCGCCTCTGGGTAGCCCCAACTCGGATTACCTCCTCTCCAGCGACGAAGCGTGCCGAGGATCCACGCACAACGGACGCCGAGAGCATGGTTTGCCCTACTTCCACTAGACCACCCAGAGCATCGGACAGACCCGACCCAAAGCAGAACGTGCTCACCCTTACGCTTCACGGCGTTGACATTGTTAATGATGTCGTTCAGATTGACGCCGCCCTCTGCGTCGGGGACCAAACACTGCGTCACCTGAGAGTCGGTCCGGTGACCCCCTACGCGTCGGGCATCCCAGACGCTCACCAGATCCTGCCGACAGGCCTGTGTAAGACGCTAGGCACAGCGCGGTGTCAGGCACTGTCGAGGAGGGTCGCGATCGCTAGCTTTACGTTGGTCCTCCGAGGCTCGGTCCCACAGGCCACCTCGGCGCACTCGGTTTCACTAAAGTCGATCGTCGCGACGCCGGCAACGCGTCAGCAGCCCCTAAATCCCGGATCTGCTCGACTCGCGACAGCGGCCGGAACGTTCAGAGTTTCTCTTCTAGGCGGCGCGGACCTGTTCCCCTTGGATGTCTACGAGACGATCGCCAATTGGTCGGTCGAACTGCCTGTCGGAGAGGATCTCGTGTTCGGAACCTCGCATACCTTCGCCCTTCCTCTGGCGCCGCTTCGCATTCAATCGAGCGCAAGCGCCACGGGCCTGCAGTGGTATTCCAATTCGAACGATGTCAAAGCCGTTGCGACCGAGGGTCTTGTGCTGAGAGGCACACGCGGCGTGTCGACCGCGCTCTTCGTGATGTTACTCGTATTCCTGCCGCTCATGCTCTTCTTGAGCGCGATCGCGGTGCTTGTGCCCCGCGGGCGGCAAGATCCTGATTCGCGCTCACTTGTCCCGGCAGAACTAGTCATAGGCGTCGCGGCGTTTCTCGTCGCGGTCTTGCCCATTCGTGGCGTGCTTGTACCGGCGACGCTCCCAGGGTTGACAGTCGTTGACTATGTCCTGGGCACCGAGATGGCCGTGATGGTCTCGGCCGTCATCGTCATTGCAGTCGAAGCTCACCAGCTCCCTCTGGGCAACTGATGATAAGCAAGGCGCGTCCGAATGCTGCCGACCGTTGGACACGGTCCGGGCCGTCACGCGGTGGCATGCTCAACGCGACGTGCATCCTTTACAAAAGGGTCCGGCTTCAGGCGGCCGCGAAGGTCTTCGGTAAGCCTGGGTTGCCGAGCCCAAACTCCATCTGCACGTCGAGCCAATCGATCCCGAGAAGCTCGACCACTCCTTCGGGCACGTGCCCGCTTATGAGCACCGCGTTGCTTCGGAACATCCACCGAGTAATGGCCGCGAGCGCGTCAACATCCACCCCAGCAATCCGCCCGATAAACACCTTGACCCCCGGTGACTCCATGGCGACGCCGCGGGCGGCGGGAGCGGCGAGCACTTGGCCGCCAGCGGGCGCCGGTTCCGTAGCTGTCTCGTCGAATTTGGTCTCGTCGTCGGTCACGAGGATCTCGGCGTCGACTTCGAGCCCCGCCGTCATTGCGTCAAACCCGCTTATGGTCATAGCGCCAGACTGTCGGACAACGCCGGTCACGGATCCGAGCAGATCGAGGTAGAAACGGGTCAACCGCTCATGCCGCTCCACGAGCGCACGCATGCCGGTCGGGTCGTGCGGCAGTGTCGGCTGTCGCGTCGCCTTTGCGTGAAATAGGTGCGTTCGCAACTCGTCGTAGAAGTACGCGTATGCCGCGTTGTGCGGCAGCTTCGCTTGCTGTCCACTCGCGCGAGCCGGCGGCAGGTACCGAGTCAGGTCCAGCTTCGTGGCCGCCGTCTGGAGAGCGCGCTTGAGCCATCCCTCTTCGCGGTCTGCGCCCATCTGGTACGGCTCGAGGGAATCAAGCAGATTCTCGACGGCGAGCCAGACGCTCCGGAGTGAGTCGAACAAGTCGTCGGTCAGCTGCGACTGACGGAAGAACCGCATGCTCTGATGCCAGTCCTGCGCTGGTGCGGGCTGCAGCTTGACGTTGCCTTTCGCATCGTGGACGACTGCGGTCGCGCTCATCGTGACGTTGAGCATGCTGCGGCCCACGACGCGGGCAATCGCTCCGTCGGTGTCGTCCCAGAAGGCGACGTGATTCCCGTACGGCTGTTCCGTTTCGAAATCCGCCACCCCGCGCGCCGACCACACGTCGAGCGCCTCCTGGGTGGCGGCGTAGGCTGTGCGCCAAGCCGAGGGGTAATCTCGGTCCCGACCGCCCGAGGCAACCACGTAGCGTGAGCATTCGCTAATTGCCACGGTCCAGCCGTCCGGCCGCGTCCATCTCGCATTAGCGGCCGGTTTCGCCGGCAGCACAAACGCGGCGCCGGCGCGATTACCTGCGGTACCGGAGAGCACAGGTAGGTCGTCTAAGCGGCAGTTCGGCAAGCGATTGATCATGACGCTATACCGCAGCGTATGAGGTCGCGGGTCTCCAAGGCATTCCTGTTCCGGCCGGCGTGCGACGGTCGCGAACTGTCGTTCGGGGCGCATCTCGAGTCGTGATTCGGCAACCGCTTCCGCCGCGCCGCACCGAGGCGGCGGCGGCTCCTGCTTTCGCCTGCTTGCGACACTTGTGGTTGGTCACGGCGCGTGTGGTCAACTGAGGACGAGCGGTGGCCCTTGACCTGTTCGTGGGCAGGAGGGTCGGGCGCAGGACGGCACGGCAACCGGGTCATGGTGCCGCCGCGGCCTCACCCCGAGCCTCGCGTCGGCGGATCGCGACGTGGTCGAGCGGTGCGGCGAACAGTTCGGCGAGCTCGACGTCCGGCCATGCGACGAGGGCCGCGAACTCCTCGGCGGGCATCAGCAGTGCCCGCGCGAAGCGCTCGGCCTCCTCCTGGTCGTAGATCGCGCAATCGGCCTCGCCGCTGTCGACGGCGTGGCTGTAGAAGCACAGGGCCGCGACGAACCGTCGCTCGGGGTGGTCGGGCTCGAGCACCTCGATATGGGCGGCGTAGTGAACGCGCTCGGCGGCCACCGCGGCGACCCGGTGGCGGTGCTCGATGACTCGCATGAGGAGAAGTAGGTCGATGGGCCCGGGGCGATTCGCTCCCGGGCGCAGTACGGCCGTGCAGCGAGCCGCGCGTGGTGGCTGGTACCCGGACGGCCCCGCGGACCTGTTTGGTTTCGCCTACCGCGATCACGTCCGCTGTCCGTCGACGAATGACATCGGGAGGGCGTTTGTCCTCGACGTTGCGCCGTCTGGGGCGGCGCGGGACGATGGACGTGGGCGATGGCGCTGCCGGCCGGGACAGTCACGCTGCTCTTCAGCGATATCGAGGGCTCGACGCGGTTGCTCGAGCGCCTTGGCGAGCGCTATGCCGAGGTCCTTGATGAGCACCGCAGAGTCATCCGCGAGGCGGTGGCGGCGAACGGTGGTCATGAGTTGCGGACCGAGGGCGACGCGTTCTTTGTGGTGTTCGCCCGCGCGACCGATGCGGTCCGTGCTGCGGTGGCGGCCCAACGGGAGCTGGCCGCGAGCTCGTCGTCAGGGGGCGTTTCGCTGCGGGTCAGGATGGGGCTGCACACGGGCGAGCCGCGGGTGATGGGCCACGACTATGTCGGTATGGATGTGCACCGTGCGGCGCGGATCTGCTCTGCGGCGCACGGTGGGCAGGTCGTCATCAGCGAGACGACCGAGAGGATCCTGGCCGGTCAGCCGATCGAGGGCGTCGCCCTGGACGACCTCGGCGAGCACCGGCTGAAGGACTTCAGCCGCCCGATGCGGTTGCACCAGATCGTTGCCGATGGGCTGACCGCGGACTTCCCGCCGCTGCGCACGCTCGATTATCCCCCGGCGAGTCTGCTCGGCGAGTGGGGACCGTTCACCACGTTTCTTGGCCGCGAGGCGGAGGTCGAAGCGCTGGCTCGTCTGGTGCTCGAGCGCCGGAATCGCTTGGTCACGCTGGTCGGCGCCGGCGGCGTCGGCAAGACGCGTTTGGCGATCGAAGCGGCTGGGCGTCTTGCCGGGGACTTCACCGATGGGGCGCGGTTCGTACCGCTGGGCGCGGTGTGGGAGTTCCGCGATCTGGCGCCTGCGGTCGCGCGGGCGCTGGCTGCGCCAGTCAGGGACGGAGAGCCGGCACGTGACGCGCTGGTCAGGTTTGTCTCCGACCGTCATCTGCTGCTCGTGCTGGACAATTTCGAGCAGCTGGTCGAAGGCGCGCCGCTGGTCGCCGACCTCCTCGGCGCGTGCCCGGAGCTGAGGGTCATCATCACCAGCCGCGAACCGACGCGGCTGGCCGCCGAGCGGCTTTACCCGGTGCACCCGCTCGACGTCCCCGACGTCTCTGCGAGTGGCGCGGGGGTCGAGCTCGAGCGTTACGGGGCGGTGGCCATGTTCTGTGACCGCGCGCGAGCCCGCGACCCGGCGTTCACCCTGGATGCGTCCAACGCTCGGCCGGTGTGCGAGATCTGCCGGCGCCTCGACGGGATGCCGCTGGCGCTCGAGCTTGCCGCCGCGCGCACCGGGCTGCTCTCTGTGCCCGAGCTTGCCGCGCGGCTCGATCGCGCGCTCACGGTGTTGGTCGGCGGAGCGCGCGATGCGCCGGAGCGCCAGCGCACGCTCCGGGCGACCATCGACTGGAGCTATGACCTGCTTGCGAGCGAGGAGCGCAGCGCGTTCGCGCACATGGCCGTCTTCGCCGCAGGCGCCACCGTGACGGTGGCCGAGGCGGTCACGGGCGCGTCGCTGGACACCCTCGCGTCGCTCGTATCCAAGCAGCTGCTGGTCTCTCACGACGAGCGCCTGGTCATGCTCGAAACGGTGCGCGAGTACGCGCTCGAACGGCTCGCCGAGGACCCCGACAGCGACGCGGTCCAGCAGCGACTCGCGACATGGTGCCTTGACTTTCTGCACGAGGCGACAGCCCATCTCGTCAGGGCCGACCGAGTGCCCTGGCTGGCCAAGCTCGACGCCGAGCTGCCAAACGCCCTGGCCGCCCTGTCCTGCGCTCTCGTCGAGCACGACGCGGAACTCGCCCTGCGGCTCGTCGGCGAGCTGGGCAACTACTGGTGGCACACGCATCACTCCGAGGGTGTGCTTCGCTGGATCGATGCCGCACTGGAGCTCGGACGCGACGCATCCCCTCGCCTCCGAGCCGCCGCGCTGCTCAACCGGGGGCGCCTCACGGACGTGCGGCGGTCAGGCAAGCCAAACCGCGACGACCTGCAAGCCAGCCTCGAGCTCTACCGTGCCTGCGACGACGCACGCGGGATCGCCGAGTCGCTGACCCACCTGGCGTTCGCCGCGAGTTGGGTCGGGAACTACGAACGCGCCTCGGCGCTCAGTGAGCAGGCGGTGCGATACGCCGAGCGCGCGCAGGACGAGGCCGCGATCGCCTCTGCGCGTGTCAGCTGGGCGCGGTCCGGGACCGGTTACGAAGAGGTCGCGCGCCGCGCCCGCAGCGCGATGCCCTATCTGCACCGGGTCGGCAATCTCGACCAGCTGGCCCATGTCTGCACAACCGCGGGGTACGTCGCGATCGCCGAGCGCCACTATCGGGAGGCACTCGTGTGGCTCGACGAGGGCCTCGACGCGGCACGTCGGCTGGACGATGCCAGTGAGCTGTTCGTGGTTCATGGCAACCAGGGGCTTGCGAGGCTCTTTCTGCGCGAGCTCGAGGACGCTGTCCAGCACTTCTGCCAGGCCCTCGCCATCTGCCGTGAGGCTTGGCATGACCAGCGTGCGGGGGTCGACGAAGCGCTCCTCGGCCTCGCGGCGGTCGAAGCGTCACGCGGGCAGCTGGCGCGTGCCGCTCGCCTCACGGGAGCGGCCAAGGCACACCAAGCCCGGCGCGGCTTCATCGATGAAGAGATCGTCTGGTCGCGGCTGATCGACGACATTGCCCCGGCGCGCCACCGCTGCGATCCCGAGCGCTGGGACGCCGGCGAGCGCGAGGGAGCGGCGCTCACTATCCACGACGCGATCGACCTGGCGCTCGAACGCGGCCGATTCGCTCCCGCGGCGATCACCGCCACGGAAGCCGCGGCGAGCTGATTGCCGGGCGCGTCTGAACGGCCCGAAGCTCCAACGTCACGTCCATGGCCTGCTTGCGATCTCGAGCCGAGCAGCGATGTCGGGGTGGCTGTGGTGCGGACCGTCACGAGCTTTCCTTGGCGGCAAGCCCGACACGACCGGGTGAGCGGCGCTGGGCTTGATCGCGGCGCGTCCGGGCCATCGAGGACGAGCGGGTGGCCGGGTACGGGTGGGCGGTGAGGACAGGGGAGGGGGCACAACGGCGCGACAGTCCGGTCAGGGTGCAGCGGCGTTCTCGCCCCCCGGCCTCGCGCCGGCGGATCGCGACCTGATCCGGCGGGGCGGCAAAGCACTCGGCCAGTTCGGCGTCCCGCCACGCGCTTAGGGGTGCGAACTCCTCGGCCGGCATCAGCAGCGCCCGCGCGAAGCGCTCGCCCTCCTCCTGGTCGTAGCTCGCGCAGTCGGCAGCGCCGGTGTCGACGGCGTGGCTGTAGAGACACAAGCCGGCGACGAAGCGTCGCTCGGGATGGTCGGGCTCGAGCACCTCGAAATGCGGGGCGTAGTAGACGCGTTCGGCAACACCACCGCGCTGCCGGCCGCGGACGCTGGCGGCGCGCAGCTCGCCGCCACCTACTACACCGACGGCACCGCGCACACGCTCACGCAGGCGGGGCACACCGTCACCAGCGACCTCGACCCAGCCGGCCGAACCCGCTACCGTGCGGCACCCCCGGCCGCCGCCGAGACCCTGCACTACTCCGCCGACGGCGACAGCCCTTCCTGGACCGTGAACACCAATGGGGACTGGACGCGCAACATCACCGGCATGGATGGCCTGGCGGCGATCCACGTCGGCGGGGCCAGCCCCGTGCTGCAGCTCACCAACCTGCACGGCGACGTGATCGCCCAGGCGCCGGTCGACTCGGCCGCCACCGGCCCCGGGTCGAGCGCCGACACCACGGAATTCGGCGTGCCACGGTCGGCCAACCCGCCGCGCTATTCGTGGCTGGGCGCCGCTCAGCGGCCAACCGAGCTGCCCAGCGGCGCGATCACCATGGGCGCCCGCACGTACGTGCCCCAGCTCGGGCGCTTCCTGCAACCCGACCCGGTCCCCGGCGGTTCCGCCAACGCCTACGCCTACACGTTCGGCGACCCGGTCAACCAAGCCGACCTGACCGGCGCGTACACCCCGGTCGCACCCTCTTGGCTGTATCCCTTGCTCAATCAAGCGGCGGTCGAAGCGGCCCAGGCGTACGCCGCCGCCAAGGCTGCGGCCGAAGCCGCCCAAGCCCGCGAGGCAGCACGGTTGGCGGCCGCCGCGGCCGCCGCTTCGCTCGAGGATGCCGCGATAGATGCCTGGCTGTTTGGGCCGTCGGGCGGAAGTATTCGCATGGTGGATGTCCAACATATTGGGGCCGCCTCGACAAGTGCTTCTACACCACGGGCTGGTGTACGCGCTACGGCGGCGAGCGGTTTCGGCAGAGGGTTATTGGCTGCCTGCATGACGCCGGTATCAGTCTCGCCATCAGCGGGAGTGCGTTTGCGATCGTGCGAGTCTTCACGACCAAGGTTGCCCTGAAGTTCACACCCGTCGGCGGCGTTACGACCGCGCTTACATGCGCATACGGTGCCGCGACCCACTAGTAGGCATGACACTCCGTCTCGCGCTTGGGATCTGCGTACTCGTTTCAGTAGCGTATTGGCCAACGCTTGCGTTCACCGGATCGCATCTTCTCGCGGCAGTCGCGGTCGGCCTAGCGGTCGGTTTCGGCGTGTTTCCGCTGGACGCGGCTATCCGACGGTACTGGCCGCCGCCTCCTGCGGACGAGACGCCGCCGGCGGAGGACAGGCCGCCGTACGCAGAATGAGTCGGGCCGCCGGCACGGCCACACGCGATCGGCTGTCACTCGGTTACCTGAGCACGCGGCGAGCGAGGGGTCGATCGCCGATGCGGCTCGGCCGTTAAGGAGCGAAAGGCGCTCAACGAGGACCGTTCGCAGGGGCGCTCGCGGACGGGACGCCTGCTCCGCGCGTGATGGCGCCCTCACGGGCCGTCTTTCGCGGCCTGGATGCCCACCCGTTCCCGCGAGCTGTCGCTCGACCCTCCTCGAGTTCACGTCGAGCTGTGTGGCGGCCTCGGCGTAGCTGGACCCGGCACGGGACAACGAGCGCCAGCGGACCCCGCTGGTGGGCGTGCTAGACGCCTCCTGTGGGCGCCGCGCGAGCACGGGTCTCCCGCGGGACGTGGACCCGCGGCATTCCGGCGTCCTCTTGTGTCGCAGACAGACCTAGCCGGTCGCCGACGGACGCGCCGCGTCGCTGACTCGGCGTCAACAGGAGCCGAAAGGTGCACCGGGATCAGGAAGCGAAAAGTGCACCACCTAGGGTCGTCGGTAGAGCGTTTCAGGGGCTCGTGGGTCGGATCCGCCGGCTCGCGCCGGAGAGGATCATCGTGATCAAGGCGACCGTCTTCGACGTGGTGCGCCGACCTCTCATCGATGCCGCGCTGCGGATCGTCGATATGCGAGTGCCCTTCCCCGGAAGCGCGCAGCAGCGCAGGTTCGATGCCGCGTTCGCTCGTGCGCTGCGGCGTAGGCCGATCGTGCGCTAGCAGCTGGGGAACTGGACTCGTCCGCGAGCGCTGTCTTCGCCCCCCGCCTCGCGGCGGCGGATCGCGACCTGGTCGAGCGGTGCCGCGAAGAGCTCTGCGAGCTCGGTATCGCTCCGCACCGTGACCGGGGTGAACGCCTCGGCGGGCCTCAACAGCGCCCGCGCGAAGCGCTCGGCGTCCTCCGGGTCGTAGCTCGCGCAGTCGGCCTGGCCGGTGTCGACGGCGTGGCTGTAGAGGCAGAGGGCGGCCACGAAGCGTCGCTCGGGATGGTCGCACTCGAGCACCTCGATGTGCCGGGCGTAGTTGACGCGGTCGGCGGCCACGGCGGCAATCCGGGTGGCGGTGCTCAATGACGCGCACGTGACCTCTAGGTCGCTCGACGGACGATTCGCCCCTCGCAGTCCGTGGCGCCCGCGAGGACGGTGTGCACGGCGGCCTCGGCAGCTGGACGTAGCGCGGTGGGAGTTGCCCGTGGGCAGACAACGGGTGCTCAGGCTGGCCGCCGGCGGCCGCTCCGGCTGGCCGCGACGCACCGCCGCGTTCATGCGACAGCGGCATTTTCGCCGACAGTGCCGGCGCGGCGCCGAGTTGCATGGATCGAGTGCTCAGCCCAGCGCTGCTGCTCCTGCACGGATGCGGGAGCCAGGCGGGCGCGATCAGGCGCCGAGAGGACGCCCGCTCGTCGTCCGGAGCAGGCAGGCGGCGGACCGGCAATCGAACGCTCGCATCGCGGCGAGAGCGAGCGCGGGGAGCGCGACGCCGTCTCCCCGCGGGTTGCCTTCTACGCCGGCCGGACCAACGCCCTGCTTCTGGCGACGAGCAGGAGCGCCACGCCGTCATGGCAGAGACCTGCTTCGCCACGAACGCGGGCGTCAGGGCCGTCCATGCCGAAGACGCTCGCGATTCGTCCGGAGCGGGCCGCGCGTGGGACCGGCAGTTAGGACGCTCGCTCCTTCCGCAAAGCGGTGGCGCTGACACCGGTTGTGCACGCGGCGGGGTAACTCTCGGCGGGGCACAATCGCGGCATTCGGCCGCGTGCAGTCCTACGGGCGAGGGCAGCGGCCTCCCGGCGAAGGAGGCCGCTGCAACCGCGTGGCTATGTCCTCAGATCAGCATCCTGAGCACTGGTCGGGCACGTTGCCGGCGATGACGCTGTTCGTGAGCGTCACCGGGAAGGAGGTGAAGAGGCCACCGCCCTGGACGGTGATGCCCGGGGTTGCCGTCAGGGTGTTGTGCGTGACTACGCTGTTGACGAGCGCCAGTTGCGTCCGAGGCGGGCCGTCAGGGACGGAACCGTTGAAGATGCCGCCGCCCCTGGCGGAGCCGCTGGGCCCGCTCGCCACTCCTGTGTTGTCGCTGAGGCTGGTGTTCCGCAGCGTCAGCACGCCGATGTTGGCGACCCCGCCGCCGTCGACGGTCGAGGATCCCGTCGTCGTGGCAGCGGTCAGGCGGTTGGCGCTGATGACGCTGTCGCTGATCGTCAGCCGCTCGAACGCGGCCGTGACGATCGCACCCGCGGCGGCGTGCGCAACTCCGGCCGAGGACGTCGCGGTGACGCTGTTGCCGCTGAAGCGCGTTTTGCTGATCGTCGAGTCTGCGTTCATCTCACCGGCGCCGGAGTCGGCGTCGGTGAACCCGGTGGCCGTCGTCGCCGCGACGCTGTTGTTGCTGACCGTGCTGTCGCGCATGACGATCGGCCCGTTGGCGTGCAGGCCGCCCGAGAAGGCGCTGGCGTTACCGACCGTGTTCGTGGAGTTGATCGAGTTCCCGGTGATGGTCGTCCTCCGCACCGTCGCGGAGGCGTTCTCCTGGACGTGGATGCCGCCCCCTGTCGCGCTCTGGTCGACGTCACTGGGCACCGTCAACGACGCGTCGGCGCTGTTGTCGCTCACCCGGCTGTCGTCGATCGTGAGGCTGCCACCGACCATCTCGATGCCACCGCCGCTGGTGAAGCGGCCGTTGGGCGCGCTCACGGCCGCGTGGTTGTCGGTGACGACGCTGTGCGTGAGCGTCAGCGTGCCGAAGGCGCGGTTGAGGATCCCGCCGCCGACCGCGTTGCTGGCCAACCCCGAGGCGGCATCGGCCTGGTTGTCGCTGACCCGCGTGTGGTCGAGCGTCAGCGTGCCGTCGTTGGAGATCCCACCGCCGCCGGAATCGGCGAACGGGCAGCACGGGTCGTCGGACTCGATCGCCGTGGCCGGGGCGGTGCGGTTGCCGCGGATGACGCTGTTGCGGATCGTGACGGTGGCGCCGGTGGACGGCCCCGCGGCGCGGGGAATGTAAACCCCGCCGCCGCGGCCGCTCCAGGGCGTGAGGTTGCCGATCGCGGCGCCGCCGGTGATGGTGACGCCATCGATCGTCACGGTCGGTTCGCTCGCCGCGCCCGGCACGCCGATCGTCAGCACCGGCCCGCCGCCGCGGATCACGGTGGCGCGGGGGCCCGCGCCCAGGAGCTTGACGCTCACGTCGACCGTGACGCCGCCGGCGTAGGTGCCGGGGCCGATCGTGATCGTGTCTCCGCTCTCGGCCGTAGCCAGAGCGGGCCCGAGCTGTGTATACGGGCAGCCGCCGTGGCAGATGTTCAGCGTGGCCGCCGACGCTTGTCCCGCCCCAAATAGCGGCAGCGCCGCTACGGCAGCCACGAGCAGCGCCAGCCTGCGGGCGCCGCCCAATTCATGTACACGCGTCATCGCATGCTCCCTTCTCCTTCAGATCAGATGGACGGTTGGTGCGGTGGGGTCAGGATGTGGCCGGTCGTCCGGCGCTGCCGTGGCGGCGCGTGTTGCGGCGGTGCCTCCGGCGACGATGAGGAGCGTCCGAGTGCACCGCTGCGGGCTAGCGCTCGTCATGTCGCGGGGACCGTGGCTGCGATGTGCTTGTCGCCGAGCGTGCCTGTGACGGGCGATGCGGGGGCTGGTACGACGTGGCGACTCCTGGGGGTGGTGGGCTGGCGTGGGGCTTGTGGACGCCGCGCGCCTGCGCCGGGCCGGTGGTAGGGCGGCGTTTGCTCTGCTCAGCGGGCTCGGCGCTTAGAAGACCGCCGCGACCTGAAAGCCGCGGACCGCCGGGTTGGTCTCACGGGTGATGCGGCCGTCTGCGGGTGACCCGGGTGTGCTCTGCGCGCGTTCGACGGCCGCTAGGGCGGCGTCGTCTTCCCACAAGGTGACCGACAGCGCGCGGCCGGTCTTGGACTCGAGCAGGTGGTAGCCGCCGCAGAAGCCGGGTTGGCTGGCGATCCAGGCGCGGTGGCGGGCGACGTATTCGGGGTCGAGGTCTGCCGGCAGATGGGTGTGCTCGGCGATGCGGGCGATCATCGGAGCTCCTTTCGGGTGGACGCCGACAGCGTCGTCTCGAGCGCCGGCGGGCGCGACGGTCGGGGGCCCTGTACCGATCCCTGTACCTGGGCGGGCTCGGTTGCCCGTCGATCGGGCGCGGAAGACAATGCGAGCGTGGACGTGCTGATCGAGCGAGAGTCCGAGCTGGCGGTGCTCGGCGAGGTCGTCGCGGCGGCCGCCCGTGGGCGCGGTGGCGCGGTACTGATCGAGGGGGAGGCGGGCATCGGCAAGACGCGGCTGCTGGGGCTCGCTCGCAACCGCGCGTTGGCGGCGGGAGCGCGTGTTCTGTACGCGACCGCAGACGAGATCGAGGCCAGCGTGCCGCTTGCGGGCGCACGAGAGCTGCTGAGCCGGGCGGCGCGCGAGATCGTGCCCGGTGGGCCGGCGCGGCTGGGAGTGCTCGCGCTCGAGGGGGCGCTGTCGGATCCGAGCGGGCCGGGCTCGCGCGGCGATGAGGTCGTGCACGCGTTGTGGTGGCTGATCGTCGAGTTGGCCGACGAGCAGCCGCTTGCGCTCTTGCTTGACGACGCTCAATGGGCCGATGAGCTGACCCTGCGTCTGCTGCGGCTGGCCGCGCGGCGCGCGCGTGAGTTGCCACTGGCACTCGTCGTCGCCGCCCGGCCGGCGGCTCCGGGTCACGCGCATCTCGTGCTGACCGTCGAGCGATCGTTCGCGCGGCTGGAACCGGCGCCGCTCTCGGTTGCCGGCACTGCGCGTCTCGTCGAGGCGGTGCTCGGTGGCCCGGGGTCTGTGTGGCTGGTCGCGCGGGCGCGGGCGGTGACCCGTGGCAATCCGCTGTATCTGTGGGAGCTGCTCCAGCAGGCTGGTGGTGGTGGCGCCGACGCGTTGAGCGAGGCGTTAGTCGAGGACCGCCCGCCGCCGCAGCTCGTGCGGCTCGTCGGGGATCGGCTCGGGCGATTGTCGCGTGCAGCGATCACGCTCGCGCGCGCCGTCGCGGTGCTGGGGGCGGACGCCGAGCCGCGCCGGGCGCGCGCAGTTGCCGGGCTCGGCGCGACGGAGGCCATCGCCGCCGAGCAGGAGTTGCGCAACGAGCGTGTGCTCGACCCGCTCGCGTACGGCTTCATCCATCCGCTGGTCGCCGCGGCGGCACGCGAGGGGATCGCCGCGGCGGACGCGGGCGAGCTTCACGCGCGCGCGGCCGCGCTTCTCGCCGGCGACGGGGTCGACGATCAGCGCGTCGCCGAGCACCTCGCGCGCGCCCCGGCGCGCGGCGACGCCAGCGTCGTGGCGACGCTGCGCCGTGCCGCCGAGGCGGCGCGGCGCGTTGGCGCCCTCGAGACTGCGACGCGGCTGCTCGAACGCGCAGCGGCCGAGCCACCTCAGCCCCGCGTGGTCGACGCCGTCGACTTCGAGCGCGGGCGGGCGCTACTCGACGCGGGCGCGGAGGACGGCGCGCGCCTGCTCGCCCGCGTCGCGCAACGCGCGTCCGACGTCTCGCTGCGGGTCGATGCGGCGCGCTGCCTCGCCAGGCGCTTCGGGCTCGAGGGCCGCGGGGCCGAGGCGGCTGCGATCCTGAGCGCCGTTCTGGCGGCGCTGACGGACACCCACGGTGATCTGCGGCGGGAGCTGCTGGTCGAGCTCGCGTTCATCGGCAACGCCGACCTCGCCACCCACGCGCAGGCTACTCGGATGATCGCCGCCGAGGCCGCGGGCGCGACCGGGCGCACGCCGGGGGAGCGACTGGTGCTCGTTGCCGCGCACGTGATCGCTGGCGAGAAGCCGTCGGACCCGGCTGGCGCCGCGCGGCAGGTGCTCGCGCTGCGACTGCACCGTGACTACCCGGGCGGGTTCGCGGTCGGCAGCGTCACCTTCGGGGCGATGGCGATGCTGATCAACGCCGACGCGCTCGACGATGCCGAGCGCGCCATGGATCAGCTGCGCACGGACGCCGAGGCGATGGCGTTGCCCGACCTGATCGCCGGCGCGCTCTGGCAGCAGGCGCAGATCGCCTACCAGCGCGGCGACCTCGCGCGCTGCAAGCTCGAGGGCCGCAGCGCGATAGAGGCCGGCGGTCAGTTCGCCAGCCGTCTGGCGACTCCGTGGCTGGTCATGGCGCTTGCCGAGCAGGACCGCCTCGAGGAGGCCGAGGGGCTCCTCGAGCCGGCCGGCTTGCTCGGCCCCATCCCCCACCAACGTCCTGTTGACCGCGGCGCTCGGCGGTCGCGGACGGCTGCGGCTCGCCCAGGGCGACGCTCCCCGCGCGGTCGAGGATCTCGCCGCCGCCCGGCAACGCAGCGCGGCGCTGTTCCGCGAGCGCGTCGAGCCGCCGTGGCAGCCGCTGTTGGCCGAAGCGCTCGTGCTCGCCGACCGCAGCGACGAAGCCGCCGAGGAGGCCGCGGCCTACGCGGCGCTCGCGCTCGGCTGGGCCACGCGCCGGGCGCTGGGACACGCCGCCCGGATGCGCGCGCTGGTCGCGCCACGCGAGCCGGCGATCGCGCTGCTCGAGGAGGCCAGGACGCATTTCGCGGCCAGCCACGCGCGGCTCGAGCTCGCGCGCTGCCTGACCGAACTCGGCGCCCGCCGGCGCGCCGCCGGCGAGCGTCGCGCCGCGCGCGCGATCCTTCGCGACGCGCACGACACGGCCCATGCCTGCCGCGCCATCGCCCTGTGCGAGCGCGCGCGAGCGGAGCTGCTGCTCGCGGGCGGCCGACCCCGTCCCGCCGCGGGCGCCGGCGCGGACGCGCTCACGCCCGCCGAGCGGCGCGTGGCCGAGATCGCCGCGAGCGGAGCGACCAACCGCGAGATCGCCCGCCGTCTCTATCTCTCGCCCAAGACGGTCGAGATGCACCTGCGCAGCACCTACCGCAAGCTCGACCTGCCCGGTCGCTCGGGGCTCGCCACGGCGCTGCGCTGAACCCGGTCCCGGGTGGCGTACAGGGGCTGCTCCCGTCGCGCGTCCGCTGTCGCCGGGCCATGCTCGACGAATGCACCTCCACGAGTACGCGCACTGCGACGCGATCGGGCTCCGCGAGCTGATGCGCGCGCGTGAGGTCACCGCCGCCGAGGTCGAAGCGGTCGCCCGGAAGGCGCTCGCCGCGGCCGACGCAGAGCTCAACGGTCTGGCCTTTCCGTTGTTCTCACCGGCACTCGACCGCGCAGACGACGGGCTCCGCGCGGGCGTGCCGTTCTTGATCAAAGACAGCGGACCGATGGCGAAAGGGGTGCCGTTCGGCCAAGTGTGGGGGACAACTAATGTGGGCGTCGGGCTCGCGCGAACGGGCGTTGCTACGTTCCTTAGCCTGTTCCCCGTCGGGCCGGCGCTCGTTGAAGCACCTCTGAGCCGCCGTCGCGAGCGCGGTTGGGCGGTTGTCCCGCCAGTGGCGATTTGGTGGAGGTACCTCCGGCTTAGCGCCATCTTTCCCTCACATCCTTGACATCCCTTGACATTGCCGGTCGCGTGGTGAGACGGTCGGTGTTCTGGAACGTAGGGGGCGGAAGTGTTCAGGCAGTCGCGGGGCGACACCGACGTCGTCCTCGTCGTCACACGCGCAGTGATTCCTAGGCGGGCTCGGAGTCCGCCTACCGACTGCGTCGATGTCGTGCCCAGCTAGGGGCGAGCACCCTCGGGGGCTCTGACCGCCGACGCTGGTGTGCGCTAAATGACGGTGACGGCCCGTTCGCGTTTGGTTGTGGGGCGGGCGCAAGGAGCTGTGCCCAAAATTGGGGGTGCAGCGCACTACTTCCTCCCTCTCGGAAGGGGGCAATGAAGTGATGCGTATTTTCTGGCTTCGCCTGCGGGCGGGTCGTGTGTTCAAGTGTGTGTTGGCGGTGCTCGCGGTCGCGCTCTTCGGGGCGACGGCGGCGCAGGCTGTTCATGACGACAATCTGTTCGAGCTGGGGCCCGCGCAGGGAGCAAACATCCTGGGTGATGGGAGCGCTGCGAACGGGCCCGACTGGGGGGATCTGTTCAACGCCGCCGGCGAGACGCAGGCGCTTCCGCCGGATGGGCTCGCGGCGACGTTTCTGAAGGACGACACGTCACAGAAGGGTGCGACGGACAAGACGACGTTCTCGGGCGCTGGCGGGTCGAACAAGAACAACGATCCGATCTCGACTGCGGATTGTGCGGTGCACGTGCCGCCGCTGACGGGGTCGGCGTGTGACACGTGGCACTGGGACGCCGGAAACGTCCCCTCGAAGGACGACCTCGTCAACTCCTACGTCTACGGCACGATGCCCACGAGCGGTGCGCTCGCCAATCACCTGATCCTCTACGGCGGCATCGAGCGGCTGGATCCCAGCGGCGACAGCCATCTCGATCTGGAGTTCCTGCAGAATCCGATCGACATCGTCGACGGGACGGTGTCCGATGGAGCCGCGATTCCGTGTAATGACCCGGGTCAGGATCCAACGCCGTGCGAGTTCACTGGCATCCGCGAGATCGGCGACGTGATCGTCTCGATGGACTTCGTTCAGGGCGGAGGGATCGGCTCGGTCGAGGTTCACGTGTGGAACGGCACCGAGTACGTGTCGCAGGGCAAGCTGGACACCGGCGAGGGCTGCGCCCCCGCGTCGCCCACGACGCCCGCCGACTCGATCTGCGCGTTTAACAATGGCGGCCCGATCGACGGTGGTCCGTGGCCGAACTTCGACAAGACCGGCAACGAGATCACCCAGATCCCGCAGAACGGGTTCACCGAATTCGGTGTCGACGTCACCGCCCTGTTGGGAGGGGCGACGCCGTGCCTGTCGACGGTCATGGGCAAGAGCCGCAGCTCGCAGTCCTTCACGGCCGAGCTCAAGGACTTCAGTGCTCCTCAGAGCTTCCCGATCTGCGGCGCGAACATCAGCATCGCCCCGAACGCCGTCAACGAGGTCGGAGCGACGCACACCTTTACCGTCAATGTCAACAAGACGATCGGGCACGCCACGACGCCCGCCCCGGAGGGCACCATCGTCGACGTCACGCTGACCGCCGAGAACGGCGCGGTGGTGGAAAACGTGAGCGACAACTGCGCTGACCCGGGCACGGTGAACGGCGTCTGCACGGTGAGCTTCACGTCGAACTCGGCGGGCAGAGTCATCGGCCACGCCGCGGCGGACGTCGACATCGGCGGCGGGACGACAATACCCGTCGAGACAGACGCTACTGGCGACAACTCGGGCGATGCGGTCAAGCGGTTCGTGGACGCAAAGATCTCCATCGGACCGGATGACACCAACAGCGTCGGCGAGGACCACACGTTCACGGTCAACGTCCAGCAGAACGACGGTCTGTCAGCCGCGCAGGGCGGCGACGGCGTGAGCGGCTTCGGACCCGCTCCCGACGGCACCACGCCCACCGTCACGCTGAGCGACTCGGGCGGCGCGATCAGCGCCATCTCGCAGAACACGTGCGCCAGCCCAGGGACGGTGAACGGCAGCTGTAGCGTGACCTTCACCTCGAATACCGCGGGCACGGTGACCGGGCACGCGACGGTCACCTTCAGCGTTGGCGGCGTCAGCCTGACACGGGCCACCGACAACACGCACGGGAGCACCGGCGACGCCACGAAGGTGTTCGTCGCGGGCTCGCTGGCCTGGGTCAAACACGACAACGCCGGCGTGCTGCAGGGCGGTGCCACGTTCGAGGTGTGCCGCACCCACAACCTCAACACCCAGACCGGGCAGTTTGAGGACATCACCGACGTCTGCGTGACCGTGGTCGACGACGCGGCGCCGGACCAGGACCCGACCCCGGGTGAGTTCCTGCTCACCGGCCTGCGGCTGGGTCGTTACACGGTGCACGAGACCGTCGCGCCGCCGGGGTTTGAGCCGTCCCCGACGATTGTGACCGTCGAACTGACCGTGGCCGCTCCGGACGCGACGATCGAGGGGCCGTTCGTCAACGAACGCCCGATCGTGAAGATCACCGGGCTCGGCTACACCAACGAGGCCACCGGCACACCGACCTCCGGCGTCGTCAGTGGCACCGCCACCTACACCGTGAATCTCCACAACTACGGGCTGGCGGCGGCCACGCTCACCAACTCGTCGCTGACGGTGGACGTGGCGAACCCCGGCGGCGGGACACTCGACTGCGGCGCCGGCTCCCCGCCGTTCACCGCACCGATCACGGGCACGCTGGCCGGAGGCGGCAACCTCACGCCACCGTTCACGCTGGCCTGTGACTACACCAACATGGCCGACGGCGCCGTCATCACCGCCACCGTGGTCGTGAAGTACACGATCAACGGGCTGGAGCGCGAAGCCTCCGGATCCCCGGCCACGATCAGCTTCACCATCCAGGCCGACTAGGAGGACGCACACCCGAGGCAAACCAGACACCAACCGAACGAGGGGGCCGCTACCGGAGCGGCCCCCTCTTTGTCAGCAAGCACCGGGGCGGCCCCGCCCGATTGTGGCCTCGGGCAGCAACAGAGCGCCAGCCCAAGCGATACCCGGGTCACGGACCGACGCCGCGCGCGTCGGCCAACCGGCAACCTAGCCGCGCCCACGTTCGCCGCGGGCGGCACCGAGGACTCCAGTCGTGCTCAAGCACCGCACCAACCGTGCCCAGCAGCCCCGGCGCGAGCCTCGGGCAGGTCAAGCGCGACGTCGGCTGAGCCGTTTCCCGAGCGGATTGGTGGAGCGCGGTCTCGGGAGCGGCGCCGATCACGCGCAGCTTCTCGGCGAGAAACCGCGATCCCTTCGTGGCCTCCAGCGCCGCCTCCACCCCAGGCCGGCACCGGCCAGGAACCCGCTACCTCGACACGATCCCCCGACCGGCGCGCCCACCCGCGAAATCTCACCACCGTCGGGAGTCGATCCACACGGCGCTGACCGCAAATGATGGTGGTCACGTCCCATTACGATCGCCATCACGGGGCCTCCTCAAGCTCCACGATGAGCGCCCCACGCGCATCATGCGCGCCTGAGCCGAGGACTGTCCCAGCTACGCCGACCAGCCGGCCGGCACACGCCACCCTTCGCGTGAAGTCGCGCCAGCCATCGCAGAGGCTGAGATCACCGTCGCAAAGGACAACGAGCAGGAGCCGTAGGGAGAGACCGCTGCCCCCCGACGAAACCAGCGGTCCACCGCCGCTCGATCGAGGCGCCGCTCGCTATCGAGTTGGGCGAATCTGAGCAGCGGCCACGCGGCGACGCCGGCCCTAGTCACTACTGCTTCTTTGGCAAGCGGGCGTCTCCGATGTGGCCGAACTCGCGCCCGCTCCGGACGACACGCGAACGTCTGGCCCGGCGCCCGCCAGACGCCTGTTCGCGACGGAGGCTGTCGCTCAAAGGTGTCGGCTGCCCGAGGCGAGGGCGACGCGGTGGGTGCGCCGCTGTGACCGTGCCCTGGGGGCCTGGTTCAGGCCCCGACGACGGTGAGCTGGTGGCGGTGAACCTTGACCAGGTTGTGGGCCATCATCAGTAACCGCCACTCGAGGCGCACCTTGGTCCTGCCTCGCCGGTGGAAGCGGTAGACGCCACTGTTGTGCTTGGTGTCGCCGAACAACGGCTCGACCGTCTCTTTGCGTTTTCGATACCGCTCATGGCCGTGCTCTGAGCCAAGCACGCTGCGCATCCACGTGGCGCGCCCACTGGTCAACCAGCGCTTGGGGGTGCCGCGGGTGCCCTTGTCGGGTGCGACCAGCACCGGGATGTGCTTGTTGGCCACCACCTCGTCCATGTGCTGCTCGTTCCAGTAGCCGGCGTCGGCGGCCACCGCCTCGGGCCGCTGATCGATGCCCGCCCGCTGTAGCTCGTCGAGGGTCGCGGTGACCATCGGGTCAAGCTGTGAAAAGTCCGTGGAGATGTTGGTGGTTTCCGCGGCGAGGACGATCTGCTGTTCGTTGACCGCGGCCTGGGCGTTGTAGCCCTGCACGAACCCGAACCCGATCGGGATCGGCCGCGAGTCCGGATCGGTGGTGTTCACCTTGCCGGCCGGCAGCTGCGGCGGCCGATACGGCTCTGCGCGGCCGCCCGGCCGCCGACCCAACCGGTCGCGCGCGGTGGCCCGGTACTGCTCATAGGCGGCGTTGGAACGACACTCGACGTCGTGGTCTGACTGCAGCCGCTCGGCTGCCAACAGCAGTCGCTGACCCCGCGAGCGGACGACCCGATCAGGGTTCTGCCAACGGTGCTGCTCGAGCTGGCGCTTGCCCTCCCGCAACCACGCATCGCGCCCCTGCCGTCCGCGCCCCACGATCTCGTTGGCGTCGAGGTCGAGCGGCACCTCATCGCCAGCATGCGCCTCAGGCCCGCCGACCGGCTCAGCGCTCTCTTCCTGGCCACGCATCTGCTCGCGCGCTTGGCGGAAGAACTCGCGCCGCCCCTCGGCCGTGCGCAGCTGCTCGGGCAGCTCATCACCACGCGCCTCGCCGAACTCCTCGTCCTCGGCCTCATCGGTCGCCCTGGTCTCGGCCAGGATCTCCCGGGCGATCCGATCGAACTCGTAGTTGACCTCGGGACTGGCGTTGCCGGCGATCCTGGTGCCGTCGATCGACACCACGCCAGGCTTGACCAGCCCAGCCCGGTCACACAGGCTCAGGACGTCGCTGAACAGATCGGCCAGCGCCCGCTCGTGGCGGCAGATAAAGCGCGCGATCGTCGCGTGATCGGGAACCAGGTTGCCGGTGATCACGCGGTAGGCCACGTCCTGGCGACAGTGACGCTCGATCGCCCGCGACGAGCGCTGCCGGGTCGCGAACGCATAGAGCACCAGCGCCACCAGCTGAATTCAACCGGTCGTCGCAACGCGGTGTGGCCGGTGACTCTAAAGCTTGGAAGTGACGAGCTGACCTTCTGGGTGACCGCGGCTGTCGTCGTGGAGGCTCGCCCGGAGGGCGGGCCGGAACGGCGATAGCCGCGCGCGGCCGCCGGCCAACCCCTTCTCCACGATCGGAGGGATGCCGTGAATCGGTAGTGACGCGGTGTTGTTTCGTGGCGGGACTCAGCCAGCGGCGGCGAGGTGCTCGGCCAACACCTCGGCGGGTGTCCGCCACGCCAGTGTCTTTCGCGGCCGACCGTTGAGGGCGGCCGCGACGGCCTGGAGCTCTTCGGCGCTGTGACGGGCGAGGTTGGTGCCCTTGGGGAAATACTGGCGCAGCAGCCCGTTGGTGTTCTCGTTAGTCCCGCGCTGCCATGGGCTGCGTGGATCGCAGAAATAGATCTGCAGACCAGTGTCGAGCCGCAGCTGCACGTGCTGGGCCATCTCGATGCCCTGGTCCCAGGTCAAGGACCGCCGCAGCTGTTCAGGGAAGGTCGTGATCGTGCCGGCGATCGCGTCACGCACGGCCGCGGCACCGGCACCCGTGCGCGGCGGGCTGCTCCTCGTTCTCAGGCTCTCCACGCCTTCGAGCGGTGGGAGATGCAGCAGCATCGTGAACCGGCTTGACCGCTCGACCAGAGTGCCGATCGCCGACCGACCCGTCCCGAGGATCAGATCGCCCTCCCAATGACCCGGAACAGCCCGGTCAGCAACCTCAGCAGGTCGCTCACTGATCAACAGCTCGTCAGTCACGAAACTCCGGTTGCCGCTCGACGTCCTGGCCCTCGGCGCCCGCAACGCCCGGCCTGTCCGAAGGCACGCGGTCAGCTCTCGGCGCAGCGCTCCGCGGCCCTGCACATAGAGCGACTGATAGATCGCTTCGTGAGAGATCCGCATCGACTCATCATCGGGGAAGTCAACGCGAAGCCGACCGGCGATCTGCTCCGGACTCCATGACGTCCCCCAGCGCCGGTCCTTCCGCGGTCCATGACGCCGCCCCCGCCAGCCGACCTGCGGACCCGCAACGCTCCCCTCGGGCCGCTGCACAGCCCCGGCAAGGCGGTCCTGCACATAGCGACGCAATTCCGGGTTGACCGCCAGCTTCGCCGGCTTTGGCCGCCGGGCGCGACGGTCGGCATGCGTCTGCGCGGTGGAGGCCCGATACTGCGGCCGACCGGTGCGGACCGCAGCGTTGCGTTGCAGTTCCCTGGAAATAGTCGACGGCGCGCGACCCAGCTGACGCGCGATCTCTCGCACCCCACAATCACCAGCGAGCAGGACCGCGATCTCCTCCCGCTCCTCAAATGACAGATAACGCCCCGACACCGGCGCGAGGGTGAGAGGCGGCATCCCGCCAGCCTTCCGGAACCAGCGGACACCAACGCTCCACAAGACACCCGCCTCGGCAGACGCGTCAACAGTCGATGCCCCTCGGGCGATCGCTTCCCAGAACCGGACCCGGTGTTCCCGGCGCCCAGCCGGCGGACGCCCCTTGCCACGCGCCCCTGCAGCTGTGGCACGAACCAACGCAGCGTTTCTCCTCGGCATCGCAACTCCTCATCGTCCAGCGTTGCGACAACCGGTTGAATCCACCTGGTCGCGCTGTTGCTCTACGCCTACGCGCGCGGGATTCGTTCCTCGCGGGTTATCGAGCGCGCGTGCGTGGAGGACGTCGCCTTCCGGGTTGTCGCCGCGCAGCAGCGTCCGGATCACGCGACGATCGCGCGGTTCATCGAGCGCCACGAGCCGGCGCTGGCCGGGCTGTTCGGCGAGGTGCTGCTGCTGTGCGCCAGATCGGGCTTGGCGAAGGTCGGCGTTATCGCGATCGATGGGACCAAGGTGCAGGCCAACGCCAGTCGCGACGCGAACGTCGACTACGAGCAGTTGGCGCGCGAGATCATCGAGGAGGCCAAGGCGATCGATGCGGCCGAGGACGAGCTCTACGGCGATCGCCGCGGCGACGAGCTGCCCGAGGAGCTGTCGAGCGCGCAGGGCCGTCGCGGGTGGCTGCGCGAGGCCAAGCGGCGCCTGGAGGCCGAGCGCGACCGCTCGCCGCAGCCGGTGCCGCGCTCGCGGCCCAAGCGCGTCAAGGAGGCCAAGCGGCGCCTGGAGGAGGAGCTATGGACCGAGACGCGAGCCAACGCCGCCTACGAGCACTACCGCGCCACCGGGCGCATGAAGAACGGCCGGCGCCTTGGCGCGCATTCGCCGCCCAAGCCCTACACACCGCCGGCCACACCGGAGGGGCGCATCAACACCACCGACCCCGACTCGCGCGTGGTCAAGGGGCTGCGCGGGTTCCTGCAGGGCTACCACGCCCAGGTCGTCACCAACGCCCACCAGATCGTCCTCGCCGCCGAGGTGATGACCGCCGGCGGCGACTTCGGGCATCTGGAGCCGATGCTCGACGCTGCCCGGCGCGAGCTGCACGCGATCGGTGTCGAGGAGACGCTGGCTACTGGCATCAGCGGCAGATGCAACGGACCATCAATCGCGGCACCCAGGTGCTCATCCCGCCCGACACCGGCAAACGCAAGAGCCCCCGGCCCGGCTGGGAGGGCGGCCTCTACGCCTTCATGCGCCGAGTCCTGGCCGGCGAGCGCGGCGGCGAGCTCTACCGCCAACGCCAGCCGATGATCGAGCCCGTCTTCGGCCAGACCAAACACAACCGCGGCATGGGCCGCTTCCACCGGCGCGGCAGGGGCGCCGTCCGGACCGAATGGCGGCTCATTACGGCCACCCACAACCTCCTGAAGCTTCACCGACACGCTCTCGCAGCCGCCTGACCGACAGCAGCGGCGCTCATCAACAACGCGAGCAGACGACACTCTTCCGCGCCGACGACGGCCACCCACCCGGCCGGACTTACGCGACAGCCTCGCGTGGTTGGAGCCGTCTCGTCCGCGCGCGTGCTCGTCGTCCAACTCGCAAGTGAGCGGGCCATCAACCGAGGAGCCGGAGACGGATCCTTTCGTCAAGGAGCAGCAGTCCCGCGCTCCGCTTCCGCTGATCGTCCGCAGCGGGCGTGAGCCGCAGGTCGTCTGGGGCGCCCGCCTTGTCGCTCAGTCCAGGAGCCCTGCCTTTCCCAACCGCCTGCGCCTGCGCGGGCTTCGAACGTCCAACGCGACGGAGCACGTCACTCGGGGGACGACCTACTTAGACCACGGCCCGGCCCCGGTACCTCTCCGGGACGCCGAGCAAGCGCATCGCCGTGTGGTACTCGAAACGCTCGAGATCTACGGTGGGTCCGACGGGCCCGGTCGGCGCCGTGCATTTTCGAACCCGGGAGGTTCGGGCTTGTCGACCCTCGCGGTCTGTCGCAGGTCGGCCAGCAGATGATTGGCCGCGGCGGCTCGTGGGCCGAATACGTCGGCGATCGCGAAACCGGGTGCGAACCGTTCCAGGATCGTCTTGATGATCGAGGTGTGGTCGAACACGTTGTGCAGCACGGTCCCCGCGTCGATCCATGGGGTCACGACGAAGGTTGGGACGCGGACGCCGAGGTGCTTGGCGCCATCTGGATGCACCCGAGGAACTGGGTTCGGATCGGCTGAAAGCGGTGTCCCGATGGGAGGCGAATGGTCGTAGAAGCCGCCGTGCTCGTCGTAGGTGATGACCAGCAGCGTTCGCTTCCATGTGCCCTCGGCGTCCGACAACAACCGGTAGAGGTGCCGGACGAGCGCTTGGCCACGGCACACGTCTGCCGGCGGCAGGTCGTCGTTTGCGTCCCATTGCGGGGGGACGTCGATGTAGCGCGGATCGACGAAAGAGACAGAAGGGAGCCGCCCGTCAAGCACGCGTTGCTCGAACGTGTCCGCGATCCCTTGGTTGAAGTCGTCCCGGAACGGTATGACGTGCTCAATGTCGATGCGATAGCGATCGAACATCCGAAGGAAGGCGATGTTCCCCTCCGCGTAGACCCAGTCGACATCGAGATCGGTCAGGGAATCGAAGATCGTGTGCCCGTCGTAGTACGCCAAGCGCCCGTCTGTCACGTCGAGGTTGTCCAGCTCCGGCGTCTGCCCCGTGATGGCACAGAATCGGTTGCACTGCGTCTCGCCGGGATGTGAGCTGTGCCAGTTGTCGCAGATCGCGAAGTTGTTGGCGAGGAACTCGTACATGGGCAGCTCCGCGCCCGTGTAGTAGCTCATCACCAGGCTGGGATCCACCACACCGGGCCGCCGGTCGTAGTTGCGCACGAAGCCATCCATGCGCCCGCCGTCGATCTGTTCGAGCGTCGCTTCGAACCCGTGGTCCGGGCTGCGGATCCCGTAGGTCTTCCTGAGGTGGAAGACCTTGTAGGGCGAGATTCCCTCGTCGAGCAGGTTCGACTCGGCGCCCGTGAGGCCGTTGACGTTCGTGGTCGCGAGGCCGCGGTAGCCGAGCATGTGATCGAACGATCGGTTCTCGAGCATGAGGAAGACGATGTGGTCGATCTCGCCCTCGCGCAGGCCACGCCGCGGCCCCCGGCGTGAACGGTGCGCCGCGGGCCGCCCGGGGGCGTCGAGGTCACGGCCGGCACCGGGCTCGGATGCAGGGGCGGGCGCCGGCAGATCGCAAGCCTCGGACTCGGTGCTGTCGGTTGGCTCGCCAATTGCGTGGGACACCGCGACCCTGGCCCTCGCGACGGCCTCGTCGGCCTCCGTCGGCAACACCTCGTGAGTGCCCGGCTGGAATGGGGGCATGAAGTCGCTCGCTCTGGGCGGCCGGTGGTGGCGGACGATCAGTCCGTCGGGGTCGGCCGAGATGTCATGGATAGGACCCGGCTTGCACCTCGATCTTCTCGTCACCGACGTACTCAGTGATCGCGCCCTCGAGGACATAGACGGCCCGCGTGTGGGTAGCGATCGCGCGTTCACTGCCGCGGATCGCCGCCGACCGGCAGAAAGGCACACCAAAGGCCGGCGGCTCGGTCGAAGTAGGTCCGCTCAACCACACACCACGCGGCCGACCGGCCCCAATCACCCGACCCCACACCACTCTGCGGTGCATTGGGGCTTTATAGGTCGAGCCGTACATCAGGCGTTACTCCCGATCTGTCGTCTGGGCGCGCGAGCGGCTTCTCGCACGACTGAGTGCGCGAGCTGTTCGCCATCGGCACGCGAGGCGTGGCGGCAGTCGGCGTGTTCGTGTGGAGCCACGTCCGGGTCTACCTGCTCGCCGAGGTCGTGACCGGCGCCGTCGCGGCCGCCGCGTTCCTGCTGAAGCACCCGGATGCGCTGCTCGTCGACGCCGCCCCCGGCGTCAGGAAATGGCCGAGCGGTCGGAGCGCAGCAGTGGGATGTGGCCGTAAGGCACGTGCCGGCGCCCGGCGGACTGTCGACTTCGAGCCGACCGTCGAGCACGGCGAGGCGGTCCGCGAGCCCCACCAGCCCGATCCCGGCCGCGCTGGCGCCTCCCACCCCGTCGTCGCGCACCTCGACGCGCAGCATGCCGTCCTCGATCCGCGCGACGACCTCGGCACGCCCTGCCGACGCGTGCTTGGCCACATTGGTCAGTGCCTCGGCCACCCCGAAGTAGGCGGTCCTGTTCCCAGCCGAACACGTGCTCGTGTTCGCGCACCCGCATGACGCCGACGCGTACCGGCACGCCGTGAAGCGCGCCAACGTGCAGGTGCCAGTCGACGTCATCGACGTGCGGCCTGATGCTCGGTAGCGATCACGGGGAGGGGCAGCGGCGGTCACACCGCGATGCCACGCCCGGATCGGCGCTACTCGGAGTTCCGTACGCGCAGTTTCGTCGCCGCGGCGACGTACTGCTTGGAGCCGTCGACCTCGCGCTGCACCAGGGCGAGGAAGACGTCGGGCTCGACGCCGGCCCTTCAGCGTGCCGCGCGCGTCGGCGACCCCGCCGCTGTCCTTCTAAGTGAAGGCGACCAGGGACCGCCAAGCAGGCTGCCGCGAAGGTCCGCCGCGAGGGGTTGCGGCTGGACGTGCGCCACGCGGTCGTCGCGCCGGCCGGCGCGGGCGCCGACGATGGCGTGTGGCGCGCGTTGCGCGTGGATTGGGGGGACGGTCGGGCGCCCACGGCGGGGTGGTGGCGGACCGAGGCCGGCTGGGTGATGACGATCGCGGGCGATCCGCCGCCGGGGCGACCCGCGGCGGCGGGCGGATAGGCTCACCGTCGATGGCGCTCGAGGACGTGGCGGTCACGACGCTTGACCCTGAGCGCTTTCGCGACATCCTGTCGCCCGACGGCCTGGCGCAGTTCGAGCACGCGATCGCGCGCGGGCGCGAGCTGCTGGAGTCGCGCACGGTCTGGAACGTCAACTCGACGGCGCGCGGCGGCGGGGTTGCGGAGATGCTGCGCTCGCTGATCGGCTACGTGCGTGGCGCCGGCCTCGCGGCGGAGTGGGTGACGATCGGCGGCGACGAGGACTTCTTCCGCATCACCAAGCGCCTCCACAACCGCCTGCACGGCTTCGCCGGCGACGGCGGCCCGCTCGGCGATGCCGAGCGGGAGATCTACGAGCGCCACGCGGCGAAGGACGCGGAGCTGCTCGCCGAGCGCCTCGGTGACGAAGACGTCGTGATCCTGCACGATCCGCAGACGGCGGGCATGGTGCCGCGGCTGCTCGAGACGGGCGTGCCGGTCATCTGGCGCGCGCATATCGGCCTCGACGGGCCCAACGAGCTCGCGCGCGAGGCGTGGCGGTTCCTGATCGACTACGTCAAGCCTGCCGACGCGTACGTCTTCTCGCGCGCCTGCGTACACCTGGGAGGGCCTCGACGAGTCCAAGGTCAGCGTGATCGCCCCGTCGATCGACGCGTTCGCGCCGAAGAACCACGTGATGTCGTTTACGACGGTGACCGCGGTGCTCCGCGCCTCGGGCCTGGCCGCCGACCACCACCACCCTCCGCGGGCGATCTTCGAGCGCCTCGACGGCAGCATCGGCACCGTCGAGCACGAGGCGCGTGTGGTCGAGGAGCACGCGCTGCGCCTGGACGTGCCGCTGCTCGCGCAGGTCTCGCGCTGGGATCGCCTGAAAGACCCCGGCGGCATCCTCGCCGCGTTCGCCGAGCACATCCATGGCGAAGAGGAGCCGCACCTCCTGCTCGCGGGCCCCGACGTCACCGCGGTGGCCGACGATCCCGAGGGCGCGGAGGTCTTCGCCGAGATCGAGGCCACCTGGCGCGAGCTGGCGCAGCGTGTTCGCCGCCGGGTGCACCTCGCGCTGCTGCCGATGGACGACCCCGACGAGAACGCGGTGATCGTCAACGCGCTTCAGCGGCGCGCCGACGTCGTCGTCCAGAAGAGCCTCGCGGAGGGCTTCGGGCTCACGGTGTCAGAGGCGATGTGGAAGGGCCGCCCGGTCGTCGCGTCCAACGTCGGGGGCATCCAGGACCAGATCGAGGACGGGCACACCGGCTACCTCGTCGACCCCACCGACCTCGCCGCCTTCGGCGAACGCGTCAACCGCCTGCTCGCCGACCCCCACGCCGCCGAGCGGATGGGCCAGGCGGCCCAGACCCGCGTGCGCGACCTCTTCCTCGGTCCGCGCCACCTGGGCCAGTACGTCGAGCTGCTCGACAGCGTGCTCGCGCGCTGAGCGCGCGTCAGCGACGCGCCGCCGCGGCCTGCGCCGCGGCCACGCGCGCGATCGGCACCCGGAAGGGCGAGCAGCTGAGTAGTCCAGGCCCGCCCGATCGAAGAAGCCGATCGACGCGGGGTCGCCGCCGTGTCGACCGCCAGCGGGCCGTGGCCGAGCCGTTCGACGGCGGGTGGTCCGCGGCGCTTCGAGATCGGCCGCATCGCCGCCGACCACCACGTCGACGTGCGCACCGACCGGCTCGCATCCGTCGACGCCGATGCTCGGCGCGTTCGCACGATCGCGGATCTTTCCGTGGAGTACGACGCGCTCCTCGTCGCCGTCGGAGGGAGGCCGGACGTCGGCGTTCCGGGCGCGCTGACCTTCGCGGGGGGCGCGACGTGCCGGCCTACCGAAGGGTGCTCGACCACGTCGCGGCCGGGCTCGTCGCGCGCCTCGGCTTTGCGGTGCCGGCGCACGTGGCGTGGGCGCTGCCGCTCTACGAGCTGGCGCTCATGACCGCGGAGCGCATCCGCCCGACGCGCGGCGAGGACGTCGGGCTCGTGGTCGTCACGCCGGAGCAAGGCCCGCTCGAGGCGTTCGGCGACCGCATCGCTTCACACCTGTAGAGCATGTTGGCCGAGCGCGACACCCCAGGTACTGACGGACACACCGCCGCTGCGCACGGGACCGGGCGGGCTCATCGTCGCCAACGGCGAGCCTGTGCAAGTCGAGCAAATCGTCGCGCTCGCGGCCGGTGCCGTGGCGCGTCAGCTCGCCGAGCCTCCGTGGGCCTGCGACAGGCCGCCCCGCGCCTCGCCGAGCTCGACGCCCGGGACGATGAGGACCGGGCAGAGCGCGTGCTGGGCGACGTGGTGCGTGACGCTGCCGAGCAGCAGCGATTGCACGCCCGTCAGTCCGCGTGTGCCCATGACGATGACGTCGTACTCGCCATCTGCCACGTCGACGATGGTGCGCCATGCCGACGCCGTGGCCGGCTCGATGCGGGCCTCGGCGTCGAGCCCGAGGTTGCGCGCGTGCTGGGCTCCGGGTTCGGCGAGGCGCGCGGCGCGGGCCTCGTCCTGCTGCTCGGCGTCGGGCGGGATCGCCACGGCCACGATGCCGCCAGCGGCCGCGATGGCGGTGGGCTCCCACGCGTACAGAACGGTGGCCCGCGTGTGGCGCGGGAAGAGAGCGGCGGCGAAGTCGATGGCCTCGGTGGCCTGCTCCGGTCCGTCGTAGCACAGCAGCAAGTGTGGGTCGTGGAGCATGCCCGCGACGTTACGTGCGGCCCGGTCGCCTCTCAATCGGCGGGCGTGATCGCGCGATCGGCGCCACTTGGATCAGCTCGCGTGACGCCGAAGGCGGCGAACGCGCGGACGAGCGAGAGCCGATCGCCGAACGTCCCGGCTCGGGCGACGACGTCGAGCTGGCCGTCCGCCGTCCGCCCAAGCGGCACGCCGGGCTCGATCTCGCCGACGAGTTCGATGCCCGCGATCCGGAGCGCATCGCAGACCGCACGTGCGGTCTGAGCGCCGGTGACCACTAGCCCGCCGGCGTGCGCGCGGTCCAGCGCCTTGCGGGCGACTGCCGCTAGGCCGTCGGCGACTGCGACCCGCATCCTCTCTCTCCTGGGCTATATCGGGAGCTCTCTGCTCGATGATCGCACCGCGTTGCCCAAGGTGTTGAAGTTCAGATCGGACGCTAACCACCGGCCATGATGGCTCCCAAGGGCGCATGTCCTCGTTTACCCTTCGGCGCCACGATGACTGCGGTTGGCGCGCCCGGGTTCTTAGGCCGGACCAGCGAGCGCGCAGTGATCGACCGCCTGCTCGCACACGTGCGCGGCGGGCAGAGCGCCGTCCTGGTCATCCGGGGCGAAGCCGGTATAGGCAAGACGGCGCTGTTGAAGTACGCCGCTCGTCAAGCGTCTGGCTTCCGTGTCGAGCACGTCACGGGAGTGGAGGCAGAGATTGAGCTGCCGTACGCCGGGATCCATCAGCTCTGTGCGCCGATGCTCCCCCGGCTCGACGCGCTTCGGCAGCCGCAGCAGGACGCTCTGCGTGTCGCGTTGGGCCTCGCGTCCGGGCAGGTCCCGGAGAGGTTCGTGGTGGGATTGGCCGTACTCGGCCTGCTGTCCGCCGAAGCCGAGGAGCGGCCGCTGCTCTGTCTCGTGGACGACGCTCAATGGCTGGACGCCGCCTCGGCACTGATCCTCGGCTTCGTAGCGCGACGGCTGTCGGCGGACTCGGTGGCAATTGTCGTCGCCGTCCGCGAGCCGAGTGCCAGCCAGGACTTCGACGGCCTGCCCGACTTGCCGCTGCGCGGGCTGACCAATGAGGATGCGCGCACCCTGCTCACGAGAGCCGTCCCGGGGCCGCTCGACGACCGGGTCCGCGACCGCCTGGTCGCCGAAACTCGCGGCAACCCGCTCGCTCTGCTCGATCTGCCGCGGAGCGTGAGCGCAGCGGGGCTGGCCGCCGGCTTTGAGCTTGTCGCTGTAACGGACCTCCCGCGCCATCTCGAGGACCACTACCTCGAACGCGCCAATAAGCTGCCTCAGCTACCACGGCGACTGTTGCTGCTGGCCGCCGCCGAGCCGACGGGTGACGCGACGCTTGTCTGGCGCGCGGCTCACCTGCTCGGCATCGAAAGAAGCGCACTCGGTCCCGCAGAAGACGCGCAGCTGGTCGAGATCGGAGTGCGTGTCCGCTTCCGGCACCCACTGGTGCGATCCGCGACATACCGGGCAGCTGTTGCCTCTGAGCGGCGAGCTGTGCATGAGGCGTTGGCGGAGGTGACCGATCCCGATTCCGATCCCGATCGCCGGGCATGGCATCGGGCGCAAGCGGCAGGCGGGCCAGACGAGGCGGTGGCCGTCGAGTTGGAGCGTTCCGCCGACCGGGCGCAGAGGCGCGGGGGTGTCGCGGCGGCTGCGGCGTTCCTTGCGCGCGCGGCCGAGTTGACGCCGGATCCGGCGGAGCGGGGGAGGCGGGCCTTGGCTGCCGCGCAGGCGAAGTTCGATGCTGCGGCATCGGACGCGGCGCTCGAGTTGCTGGCGACCGCCGAGCTTGCCCCGCTCGACGAGCTTCAACGCGCCCGATTGGAGCGGATACGCGCGCAGATTGCGTTCAACCGCACGCGCGGCAGGAACGCGCCGGCGCTGTTGCTCGATGCCGCCCGGCGCTTGGAACCGCTCGATGTCGAGATGGCTCGCGAGACCCACCTCGAGGCGGTGGCAGCGTCGATGTTCGCAGGTCGCCTCGGCGGCAAACCCGGCATCCGCGAGGCTGCCGAGGCCGCTCAGGCTGCGCCGGCGGCGCCGCAGCCGCCACGCGCCATCGACCTGCTCCTCGACGGCTTGGCGACAAGACTCACCGAGGGCTACGCGGCCGGTGTGCTGCCGCTGCGGACCGCACTGGACGCGTTTCGCCGCGTTGAGGAGTTGAGCGCACGCGACGTGCGCTGGCTCTGGCTGGCGTGCCGCCTCGCGCAGGATCTCTGGGACGACGAGCTCTGGTGCGTCCTCGCGACGAGCGGCGTGCGCGTGGCGCGTGAGACGGGCGCGCTCAGCGTGCTCCCGATCGCGCTCACGTATCGCGCGGCGCTCCATGTTCATGAGGGAGCGTTCGCCCGCGCCGCGGCGCTGATCGACGAGGTCGACGCCATCGCGGTCGCGACTGACATGGCACCTGTGAAGTACGGGGCGCTGATGCTGGCCGCGTGGAGGGGCAACGAAGCGGAAGGGCTCGAGCTGATCGAGGAGCTGACGGTCGGCGTGAGGGAAAGAGGCGAGGGCATGGCGCTGGGCATTAACGAATGGGCGGCCGCCCTGCTGTACAACGCGAACGGCCGCTACGCCGAAGCGCTCGCGGCCGCCCAGCGAGGCCGCGAGCACGACGATGTCGGACTCTTCGCGTGGTCGCTCGTGGAGATGATCGAGGCAGGCGTCCGTTGCGATGCGACGGATGCGAGCTCCGCCGCGCTCGATCGCCTGAGCGCGCGCACCCGAGCGAGCGGCACGGAGTGGGCGCTGGGCATCGAGGCCTACTCGCGCGCGCTCCTCAGCGACAGGCGAGATGCGGAGCCACTTTACCGCGAGGCGGTCGAGCGGCTTGAGCGCAGCCGCGGCATGATCCATGCAACGCGGGCCCGTCTCCTGTACGGCGAATGGCTGCGTGGCGAGAACCGGCGCACCGACGCGCGCGAGCAGCTTCGAGTCGTCTACGAGCGCTTTAGCCGGATCGGGGCCAAGGCGTTCGCCGAACGGGCGCGTGGCGAGCTCCTAGCCACCGGCGAGACGGTACGCAAGCGACGGCTCGACACGAGAGACGACCTGACACCGCAGGAGAAACAGATCGCGCAGCTCGCCCGCGACGGCCTTTCCAACCCCGAGATCGGCGCGCGGCTGTTCATAAGCTCCCGCACGGTTGAGTACCACCTCCACAAGGTCTTTAGGAAGCTCGGCATTACTTCGCGCACCCAACTCGACAGCGCACTCCCCCCAGAACCAGCCGCGGCCTAGCCACGCCGGAATTTTGAACCCAGTGGGGTAGTCGGAGGCGCGCGGTAGACCGTCAGCTCGCAGGTTGGACGTGACGATGCTGGTGGTGACGGCGGTGCCGATCGAGCCGCCAATCATGCGGATGTTGGTGTTCATGCTGCTCGCGACACCGGTCTGATACGGCGGCACGGACGCGACGATGATGTTCGCCATCGTCGCGAAGGCGAGGCCGAGCCCGGCGACGAGCACCGCGGACGCGAGATAGATCTCCCAGCGCTGGCCGTGCTCCCATGCGATCAGGGCGACCGCCGCTGTCGTGAGTGCGGCGCCGGCAATGAGGACTCGTTTCGCCCCCACACGTGCCGCGAGCGAGGATGCGAGCAGCCCGAAGACGAACATCAGGCCTGTCATCGGGAGGAGGAACAGGCCCGAAGAGGTAACCGACGCTTCGAATCCGTAGCCCTAGTCCGGCGTTGTCTGGAGAAACTGCGGCAAGCGAGACGAAGACGGAGAACAGGCAGTTACCGAAGAGGAGAGCGATGACGTTCGTGGTGCAGACGGCGGGCGTCCGCATCATCCGCATATCCACCAGCGACGGTCATGAGGTCCGTGAAGCGGCGCTCATGCCTTCGCTTCACCGGGGCGCGCCCTGATTGGCGGGCACGGTGGCACCGTGCCCGGGCCTGGAGGCGCGTCGGCATCGTAGGTTCCACGCATCGCCCTCCCGGTAGCCATGCGATGAGCAAGAAGGGCGACCGCGGAAGCGGCGAGCACCGCGACGGCAACCGAGTAGACGAGTGCAGTCTTGTGCAAGCCATAGTCCGATGTGGCGATGCCGCCGATCACGGCCGGAATGCCTGTTGACAGGTAGCCGACGATGTAGATCGCGGTGATCAGCCCTGCCCGATCGTCCGGTGGGGCCAGCGCGACCGTCGAGCGGTAGGCGCCGTTGAACGCTGATCCGAGGCCGAGCCCGGCGACCGCCGTGCCCACGAACAGGACCGCTGCCGTGCGGGTCTCGATCGCGGCGAACGTCAGCAAGGCCCCAGCGACAAGAGCGAGGCAGCCGCCCAGCATCACGCCGGATGGATTCTTCTTGGCGAGCACGGCCGAGGCTGCCGCCGCCAGACCGGTCAGCAGGAAGATCAAGACGCCGCCCCAGACCAGGTTCTTCGAGTGCAGCAGCTGCACGGCTAGCGACGGTCCCAGCGACAGATAGAGGCCTGCGAGTGCCCACATTCCGATCAAGACGGGCACCGCCGCGGCGAAAGCGCCCCTCGTCGCCGGCGGCAGACTGACCTGCGGCCGCAGTGAGCTCACAACGCCTGGACGGAGCTCTCCAGGCTCGGGCATCGCAAGCACAGCAACGGCGCCTGTGATGAAGGCCGCGAGTAGCAGCCACCAGACCAGGTGGGTCGGCGCCACGGCGTACTGGGCCAGCACGCTGGCTCCGATTGCGCCGAGCGCTTGTCCGCCTGTGGGCGCGGCGCTGGAGACGACCGGCGTAGCGCCGCTGTCTGGTCGCAGATCGAGTAGCGCCGCGCCGGCTGCGCCGGCGATGAGGCCAACGGCCACACCTTGCAGTGCGCGGGCGCAGAACAGCAGTGCAACCCCGTGCGCGAGCAAGAACAAGCCGCACGCGACCGCACCTGAGGCCAGGCCCGCGAGCATCACCCGCCTGCGACCGACGTAATCAGATACGGAGCCGAAGACAAGAAGGGTGAGCAGAAGGACGACGATGTAGACCGCGAACAACAGGGTGAGCGTGATTGCCGAGAAGCCGAACTCGGCCCGGTAGATCCGGTACAAGGGCGAGGCTGCCGTGTTCGCGGCAAATCCCAAGAACGCGATCATGGCCGCCGCCCAAAACGCCACGCCTGTCGACAGCGTCGCTCGCCGGAACGGCTTCTTTCTGACCTCGGTGCCGAGGCGGACAGACATCGTCGACAACCTTCGCCAATCGCGCGGCCGCTGTAGATAGGTCTCGCCGATGTCGCGATAGCGAACGCGCTTGCGCGCGTTGGCGACTCGGCAACGTCTCGGGCCACCAACTGAGGAGACGCGATGCGCGTTCTATCGATACGGTCGACTGCTCTGGGCTGGCTTGCCGCGCTGACATTCGCCGCGACGGCTACTCCATCCACCGCACTCGCCGACGAGCAGCACGGCGACCCAAGGGCGGTCTTCGTGTAAACCCACCGGCCCGTTCCCGTTCGTCTTCAACGCGCGCAGCCGACTCGTGCTCGCGGACGCCGGCGGCTCCGCCAACACCTACCACGTCCTCCCATCAGGTGCGCTCAGCCCAGCCGGCACGACCGCCGCCAACGGACAGATGGCAACGTGCTGGCTCGTGGAAGCACGCGGCTACTTCTATGCGACCAACACCGCGAGCAACACGATCACCGGCTACTTGGAGGCGCCGGACGGGCAGCTCGAGCTGCTGCACGCCGACGGCGCCAGCGCAGCCACGGACGCCGGGCCCATCGACATCGCGGTCGCGCCCGTAGGACGCCAGGTGTAGAGCTGAACGGTCTCGCAGGCGATCTCGGCGTCTACGCCGTGGCCCCCGGCGGAGCGGTCGTCCTGACCGTCACGGTCCATGGACTGCCCGCCTACCACGGATCGAACGGCATGGAGGGCATCGTCGCCACCTGAACGTTGGTCGGCAGGTGACTCACATCCGGACCGCGTCCGATAGCGGTCTCTTACCCGCCGATAGGAGATCGCGCTTGAGCCTCTCGCAGTGGTCGGCAACCTGCGTCGCGAGCCCGGCACTCGTCCGGGCTCGAGTGAAATTCCCAACTAGAAAGGCAATGACATGCCCCTCAAGGAGCCTGTCCTGACCGCGCCCGGCGCCGGACGCACGGTGCGCTACGGCAGCGCCTCGAGCGCCGAGCTGAAGCTGGCTGGTGAGCAGGCCGGCGGTGACTGGGCCGTCGTGGAGTGGCGCCTACGCGCCGGCGACGAGCCTCCGATCCACACCCACACGCGCGAGGACGAGACGCTCTACGTTCTTGACGGCTCGATCACCGCGTACGTTGGTGACCAGCGCATCGACGTGGAGGCGGGGTCTTACGCGGCGCTGCCGAAGGACGTGCCGCATGGCCTGACCGTGCGTAGCGGCGAAGCACGCCTGCTCGTCACGGTCGAGCCCGCGGGCGCGGAGTACTTGTTCGTACCCCGCGACAACGGCGACACGGATCCGGCTCGCTTCGGGATCGTGCTGCACGAACCCGCTCAGGCGGCCTGACCGCTGTCGGGAAAGGACGCCGCTCCTCCGCGCGGCGTCCCCTCCCGGCGCCGATGCAGGTGAAGCCATCGCCCCACCAGGGGTTCGCATGCCAATTGCCGTCATCGCCCCCGCCGCCAGCAAGTTCGCGATCGGGACAGCGTCTGTCGGCGCGCACTTCGGCTCGCGTGCGGACCTACACGCTCCGTTCTTAATGGCCGGCGGTCATCATCCTGCTGCGGAGGGTTGTCGAGTACCGCCTGCACAAGGTGTTCACCAAGCTGGGCATCACCTCCCGCCACGAACTCGGGAGGGCTCTGCCGCCAGTGCCGAGCGCGGCGCTGGCCTCCTGGGTCCACTCGTCCCGAACCCTCGCGTCCGTCTCGTGAATCCCGCTGATCGGTGTGGCTTACCGCTCAGTCGCACAACACTGGTGCTGCACGCGGCCGGTCCCGCATGGTTGGTTGCGTGACACGCGGAGAAACCATGAGGACCAAGGAGATCTCGTGACGGACGACCGAAGGGAGACGCAGGGACGCTTGCCGTGGGAGGAGAACGAGGTCGACGCCGCCGCGTACGCGGCTGGTGCGATCGGCGGTCTGGTGGGGGACGAGGACGTTGATCCCGCAGAGCGCCCACTGCAGGAGGCCGGCGAGGGAGAAGCCGAGGGCTTCGAGCTCGCAGAAGAAGATCTAATCGAGGCAGCGGAGACGGGCGTAACTTGGGTCGACCCCGTTCGTGCGGCGTTCCCCCCGGAATCCGAGGACGGATCCGGATCGATTTACGGTGAGGCTGACCACGAGCTCTCCTCGGAGCTGCCCGACGACGACACGTGACGGACGATGGCCGTCGAGGAGGTGTGCGAATGACGACTGGCATCACCCAGATACCCACAGGAACCTGGGTCGTGGACCCCGCCCATTCCTACGTCGGCTTTGTCGTCAAGCACTTGGGGATCCCCACCGTCCGCGGAGAGTTCAAGGAGTTCGAGGGCACGCTCGAGATCGGCGAGGAGGTGTCGACCTCGCTGGGCGATCGCATCTATCGAGGGGCGACCGGGGCGCCGGAGAGCTCGGCCACACGCTCATCGGGGCGAATCTCGCCGACGCCGTACCCGCGCCAGTCACCTTCCCGCAACCAGGATCGCTCGAGCGTTTGAGCGCGGGGCACGCGCTTGACCGACTCGCTGCGAGTGCCGCCGTCGATTCGGACTCTGCGCTCGGGCGACGCCGAACTGAGGGCAAGCCCGTGCTTGGCCCCGGTGCGGTGCGCACGCGCGGGCGACGCCGTGGCCGCACGCGTAATCGAGCTATGGGGCGAGCGACTCGGCATCGGCGTCGCGAACGCGATCAACACGTTCGATCCCAACGAGGTCGTCATCGGCGGCGGCGCAGCGAGCGCGGGCGACCTGCTCCTCGAGTCCGCTCGGCGGACGGCGCTCGGCTTTGTCGTGCCCGGTCTCGGCAGAAACACAAGGATCCGCCTGGCGCGGCACGGCGAGCAGGCGGGAGTCTTGGGGGCGGCACTGCTGGCCGAGCACGAGCTCCAGCACTTTCGCGTCCCACGAAACGCGCGCCGGATGAGCGGCGAGCGCGCCGACGAACTCGGAGTGCGGACCGCACCAACGGCCGCCGGCGCCGCACCCACCATGCCGGGAAACGTGAGTGCTCAGGATGATCGTCCTCGTCCGCCACGGCCCGACTGAGTGGAGCGAAGCCGGACGGCACACCGTCTGCCACTGATCGAGGCCGGCCGGCGACGGGCGCGAGCGCTCAGAGCCGAGCTCGCTGACCAGACCTTCTCACTTGTGCTCTGCAGTCCGCTGCTACGGGCGCGTGAGACGTGCCGGCTCGCGGGGTATGGACAGCATGCAGTCCTCTGCGACGACCTGCGCGAGTGGGACTACGGCGACTACGAAGGCCTGACTACGCCCGATATCCGAGCGAGCAATCCCGGCTCGAACATGAGGCTTGACGGCTTTCCCGGAGGCGAAGGTCCTCGACAGATAGGCGCTCGGGCGGATCGAGCGCTAGCGCGGCTGCGGAGCGCAGACGGCGACGCACTCGCGTTCGCCCATGGACACGTCCTGCGCGTGCTGGCGGCTACGTGGTTGCAGATGGACCCCGCGGCCGGCGCTCGGTTCGCGTTCGCACCGGGGGCCGTCTCGTGGATGAGCTATGGGCGCGAGACCGACGTGCTCGCGCGCTGGAATTGGGTCGCCACGCGTAGGCCAGCGCCCTGGTAGGCGAAGCGCGCGCAGCACTTCGCGGACTACGCGGCGGAGCGCGAGCAGCCGACGCCGCCTTAGTGGCGGTGTGCCTCGGCGCCCGTTATCAGCTGCGCGCCGCGCCCGCGCGTGATGAAGCTGAAGCCCCAGCGGAGGAGCACGAGCAGCCGGTTCTGGAAACCGATCAGATACCAGATGTGCACCCCCAGCCAGAGGAGCCACGCGAGCGGACCGTTGACCCGGACGAAGTTGAGATCCGCCACCGCGCGGGCGCGGCCGATCGTGGCCAGGTTGCCCTTGTCGCGGTAGTGGAACGGCGGGGTCTCGCGGCCGCGCACCCGGTTCGCGACTAGGCGTCCGGCGTAGCGGCCCTGCTGGATCGCCACCGGCGCCACGCCGGGAAGCTGCTGCACGTCACCGTCTCCGCCGCGCACGCGCACCATGTCGCCGAGCGCGAGCACCTCGGGATGCCCCTGCAGCGTGAGGTCGCTCTCCACGGTCACGCGGCCCACGCGGTCCTGCTCGGCGCCTGCAGCGCTTGCGAGCTCTCCCGCGAGCGCAGACGCGCGAACGCCGGCAGCCCAGATGACCGTGCGGGCGGGCAGGTACTCGGAGTTGTCCTCGCGCTGGAGCGTGACGCCGTCCGGATCGACGCCCACCACGGTGCTGCGCAGCATCGTCGTCACGCCGAGCTGCGCAAGGGCTCGCTCCGCCTTGGCGGACAGCGACGGCGGGAAGGTGGACAGCACCCGCTCGCCCGCCTCCACGAGCACGATTCGCGCCTGCCGCGGGTCGATCGCGCGGAAGTCGCGCCGCAGCGTGTCTCGCGCCATCTCGCCGATCTGCCCCGCCATCTCCACGCCAGTTGGCCCGGCGCCGACGACCACGAATGTCAGCTGCGCGCGCCGCGCCTCAGGGTCCGGCTCGAGCTCGGCCTTCTCGAACGCGTTCAAGAGCCGCGAGCGAGTATCGAGTGCGCTTTCGAGCGACTTCACCTCCGGAGCGATGCCGCTCCATTCGTCATGCCCGAAGTAGGAGTAGGTCGAGCCCCCGGCGACGATTAGCGAGTCGTAGCCGAGCATGCCCGGCGTGTGCGCGCCGGCAGCGGAATCGAGCCTGACCTCGCGCGCGTTCAGGTCGAATCCCGTCACCTCGGCCAACATCACGCGCACGTTCTTCGCCCGGCGAAACAGCGCCCGCAGCGAGAAGGCGACCTCGCCTTGCGAGAGCACGCCCGTCGCCACCTGGTAGGTGAGCGGTTGGAAGAGGTGGAAGTTGCGGCGGTCCACGAGGGTCACGTCCACCGGGGCGCGCGCGAGGCGTTTCACAGCCTCGATGCCGCCGAAGCCCCCGCCCACCACTACGACGTGGGGACGTGCCGGGTTGGAGATGATGTCGGTCATCGGGCTAGCCGCTCGCCGTTAGGCGAGGCTGCTCGCCCTCTTCGACCAACGCGGCGGCCGCCGACGCGATGTGAGCGGCGTCGATGCCGGCTGCCCTCAACAGTTCCCCTGTCGTGCCGGAGCCCGGCAGCTCGGACACGCTCAGGTGCGCCAGGCGCAATCGCTGTACGCCCGCCGCCAGCAGTGCGGACGCCACCGCTGAGCCGAGACCACCCTCTGGGTGGTGGTCCTCGGCGACCACGATCCGGCCCTCGGTCGCGTCGGCCGCGGCGATCAGCGTCTCGCTGTCGATGGGCTTGATCGAATACAGGTCGATCACGCGTGCGCGGGTGCCGTCCAGCGCGAGTTGATCGGCGGCGAGGAGGCATTCGTGCAAGGTCACGCCGGCGCCGATCAGCGCTACGGCGTCCGACGGATCAGACCGTAGGAGCTTCGAGCCGCCGGCTGGGAAGGGCTCCCCGGCGCCGTAGAGCACCGGATAGGCACCGCGAGTGGTGCGCAGATAGCTGATCCCGTCGGTGTCGGCCATCACATCCACCAGGGCGGCGGTGCTGACGGCGTCGCTGGGATAGAACACCGAGGACCCTTGAACGGCGCGCATCATGGCGAGGTCCTCGAGCGCCATCTGCGAGGGCCCGTCGGCGCCGATCTCGACACCGGCGTGGGAGCCGACCAGGCGCACGTTCGCCTGCGAGATGGACGCCATGCGGATGAAGTCGTACGCGCGCGTGAGGAACGCCGCGAAGGTCGAGGCGAATGGGATGTAGCGACGAACGCTCAGCCCGACGGCCGACGCCACGAGTTGCTGCTCGGCGATGAACATCTCGAAGTACCGGTCCGGATAGGCCTTGGCGAACAGGTCGGCGCGAGTGGAGTTGCTCACCTCGCCGTCGAGCGCGACCACCCGCGGACGGCGGCTGCCGAGCGCCTTCAGGGCTTCACCGTAGGCTTGGCGGGTAGCCACCTTCTCGCCTCGCGCGTAGCTCGGCGGCGAGATGCCCGGGTCGGTCTCGGGCGCCGGGGCGGCGCCGTTCACCGACTGGAGAGCGGGCAAAGGTCCGCGCACCAGCAGGTTGCTCTCCCCGCCAAGCTCGGCGATTGCTCGCGCCGCCATGTCCTCGGGAAACGGCTTGCCGTGCCAGCCCTCGTGATCTTCGACTTCTGAGAACCCGCGACCTTTGATGGTCCGGGCGAGAACCACGGTCGGACGGTCCTCCGCCCGAGCCGCCTCCGCCAAGGCGTCGTCCACAGCGCTCAAATCGTGCCCGTCGACTTCCAGCACGCGCGCCCCGAACGCCTCAGCGCGGCGGGCGTAGGCATCGAGATCCCAGCCCAGTTCGGTCGGTCCGCGCTGGCCGAGCCGGTTGACGTCGACGATTGCGACGAGATTCGATAGCTCGTAGTGGGCGGCTTTGTCCAGTGCCTCCCAGATCGAGCCCTCCGCCAGCTCGCTGTCGCCGCACAGCACCCACACGCGAAACGGCACGCGATCGAGATGTTTCCCGGCCAGCGCGACGCCCACCCCGTCGGGCAGGCCCTGGCCGAGCGACCCCGTGGCAACGTCGACCCACGGCAGCACCGGAGTCGGATGGCCCTGCAGGCGCGACCCGAAGCGCCGGTAGCCCGTCATCAACTCCTCGTCGGACACCACCCCGACGGCCTTGTAGAGGGAGTACAGCAACGGTGAGGCGTGTCCCTTGGAGAAGATCAGGTGGTCGTTGCCATCGTCCCCGGGCTGATCCCAGTCGTAGCGCAGGTGGCGAGCAACGAGCACCGCGAGGACATCGGCCGCCGACATGCTCGAGGTGGGATGACCGGAGCCCGCGCTCGTGCTCGCCCGGATCGAATCGACGCGCAACTGTCGGGCCAGCTGTGCCAAGGTTGCGAGATCGGAAGTGGTGAGCGGTGAGCGAGCGTCGGTCATGGTCTAGTCCTTGCGACGAGGGATGGACGGGTGTTCATCGAGTGCGACTTTCCTTGAAGCTCACGCGCGCTATCTCGCCTTTATTGGCACCCATGCTCAGGGCCGCCCTGGCTCATCGGCTAGGACCTCGCGGCGACCGCGCTGCGCCCGCTTCGGAACGTGCGCGTTGATCTCCTCGGGCATGTCCTCGAGTTCGTGACCCTTGGTCTCGGTGATCACCAAGCGCACGAAGACAAAAGACAGCAGCGCAAAGGCGGCGTAGATGCCGTAGGCCAATCCCAGTCCGGCATCCTTGAGCGAGGGAAAGCTGGTCGAGATCGCCCAGTTGGCGATCCACTGGGCGGACGCGGCCACCGCGAGAGCAGAGGCGCGGATCTGATTGGGGAACTTCTCGCCGAGCATCACCCACACGACGGGACCCCACGACATCCCGAAGAAGAACACGAAGGCATTGGCGGCCACGAGCGCGACCGGTCCCGCGGCGCCGTGTAGAACAGGCTGGCCGTTGGCGCCTGTCGCGGCAGTGCCGAAGATCGCCGCCATCACCCCGAGCGTGACGGTCATCCCGGCCGATCCGACCAGCAGCAGCGGCTTGCGGCCCACCTTGTCGATCAGTGCTATCGCGACCAGCGTGGTGACGATGTTGACCGCGCTGGTGATCACCGTGATCGCCAGCGAGTTGCTCTCGCTGAACCCCACCGCCTGCCACAGGACGCTCGAGTAGTAGAAGATGACGTTGATCCCAACGAACTGCTGGAAGATCGACAGGCCGATCCCGACCCACACGATCGGCAACAGCCCCAGCGCCGGGCCGCGCACGTCGGCCAGCCTCGGGCGGCGTTCGACGTTCAGCGTCTGGCGGATCTGCTCCACCTTGGCATCCACGTCGACGTCACCCAGCACGCGGCGCAGCACCCGCGTCGCTCCCTGCAGACGCCCCCGCGAGACCAGGTAGCGCGGCGACTCGGGGATTGTCAGCGACAACCCACCGTAGATCAGCGCCGGTACCGTCATCGCCAAGAACATCCACCGCCACGCCGCGAGGCCCAACCAAAATGGCTTGTCGGAACCGCCGGCCGCGGTCGCAAACGCATAGTCGGCCAGCAGCGACACGAAGATCCCCAACACGATCGCCAGCTGTTGCAGTGAGCCCAGTCGACCCCGCGCGCGCGCTGGCGCAATCTCCGCGATATACGCCGGCGCGACCACCGACGCCATCCCGACACCAACCCCACCAATCACGCGAAACACGATCAGCCACGCGAGGGAGTCGACCAGCCCGGTCCCCAGCGCACTGATCAAGAACAGCACTGCAGCCAACCGCATCGCGGTCAGCCGACCGAAGCGATCCGCTGCCCGGCCCGCCGCAATTGCACCCACGGCGGCACCGAGCAGCGCCGAAGAAACGGTGAATCCCAAGCCGGTGGCGCCGACGCGGTAATGGTTGCCAATGGCACTTACCGCCCCGTTGATCACCGAGCTGTCGTAACCAAAGAGAAAGCCCCCCAGCGCAGCGCTGGACGCCAGACGGGTGACAGTGGCGAGTGATTTCCCGGCTCGGACCTCTGACATGCAGCCAAGTCTGCGCCGGGATCCCACACCTGCGACCGCAATCGCAAATCGGGTGATCCGGATCGGCGATGAATTGCGTGCGCGTCGCGATTGGCGATCGGAGACGCCGATCGATCGACCTTGAAGACCGGTTGTGCGGCGCCGACCGTGCGCTTTGCTGCGATCCATGGAGCGCAGTTCGACCATCACATCGAGCCTCGGGGCCGACCGACGGCGCGAGAACCCTCTGGTTGAGGGGCTGGAGCGTCTGCCCGTCCACCCGACCGTGCTGGTGATCTTCGGCGCGACGGGAGACCTCGGTCATCGCAAGCTGCTGCCGGCGCTGTACAACCTTGCTCATGAGGGGTCGCTCCCCGAGCGTTTTGAGCTGATCGGGGTAGCGCGGCCGGATCAGCCGCACGAGGATTTCCGACGGATCGCGCGCGAGTCGATCGAGCGGTTCTCGCGCCGTCCGCCGGATCCGGATGTGCTCGATGCGCTGCTCTCGAATGTGCGCTACGTGCCGGGTGCGTTCGACGACGACGGGGTCTACAGCAGGCTCGAGCGCACGCTCGCGGAGTTAGACGAGCGGGCCGGTCGCGCGCTGAACCGCGTGTTCTACTTGTCGACCGCGCCGCAGTTCTTCCCGTTGATCTCGGGCAAGCTCGGGGCTGCGCGACTCGACCGCAGCGAGCGGGCGCAGACCCGGATCGTGATCGAGAAGCCTTTCGGCTACGACCTGGCTTCGGCGCGGAAGCTGAACGCGCAGGTGCTAGGGGTGTTCGACGAGTCGCAGGTGTTCCGGATAGATCACTACCTGGGCAAGGAGACGGTCCAGAACCTGATCGCGCTGCGGTTC
>CAVXTB010000001.1:0-838239 GCA_963764585.1 uncultured Actinomycetes bacterium | reverse complement strand
AGGTGCTGCGGGTCGTGCTCTCGCGCGTCGAGCTGCGCGCCGCCAACCCCGATCTGGAGCGCGTCGTCATGCGCGGCATCACGCTCGTCCCGCGGCACGGCACGACGGTCGCGGTCGCGGCCCGGGGCAACCGTCGACGGACGGCGCCCGCGGTCCCGGTCGCGGCCGCCGCCGACTGACGAGTGGCTCCCGTCCGATCCGGCCGAGTTGCAGGCTCTCGGGCTCTACGACCCCGACGCACCACACGCGGCCGAGCAGCTCGAGCTGCTCGCGCTCGTCGCGAGCCTGGGGGCGACGGTGGACAAGCTCGTCGAGTACCGCGACGGGCTTCCCGGGCTCGCATCGGTCCTGACCATCCGCGGCGGGTCTGCGATGACCCTCGCGGAGGCCGTCGAGCGATCAGGTCTCCCGGCCGAGAAGCTGCGGCTCCTGAGCCGAGCCGCCGGGTTCCCCGACCCGGGGCCGGACGACCGTGTCTTCGGCGCCGGCTTCGCAGAGTTCGCGTCGCGGATCGCGGCGGCTGAGCAGCTCTTCGGCGAGGAGGCCGTGGTGCAGCTCGTGCGCGTCATGGGCTCGGCGATGTCGCGGGTCGCGGACGCCGTGGTGTCGGCGTTCCTGGTCAACGTCGAGCCCGCCGCGCGTCGAGGAGGACCACGTCGGTCTCGCCGTTGCGCGTGCCAACGCCGACGCGGCCGCGCTGCTCCCGATCGTCGGTGCGGCGCTCGAAACGCTGCTGCGCCAGCACCTGCTCGTCGCGCGGCGGACGATCCTCGGCGACGCGATCGACACCGGCTACAAGACGCAGCATCTGGTCGTCGGCTTCGTCGATCTCGTCGGCTCGACCGCGCTCGCTCAGCGCCTCTCCACACGCGAGCTCGGCGCCGTGCTGACCGAGTTCGAGACGAAGCCGCCGACGCGGTGACGGCCGGCGGCGGCCGGGTGGTCAAGCTGACCGGCGACGAGATCCTGTTCACCGCGCCGAGCGAACCGGCGGGATGCGCGATCGCGCTCGGCCTCGCTGCGCGGTTCGCCGACCATCCTCGCGTGCCGCCGATCCGCGCCGGACTGGCCTCTGGCGATGTCCTGTTGCGGGATGGCGACGTGTTCGGGCCCGTCGTCAACCTGGCGGCCCGGGCCGTCAAGCTCGCCGCGCCATCTCAGCTCGTCGCGCCTGACGCGGTCGTTGTCGCCGGGGGACTCAAGGGAGAGTCCGTCGAGGCGGAGGTGCTGAAGGGCTTCGACGCACCGGTGCCGCTGACGCGCGTGCGGCCTGCCTAGTTCACTTCTCGTGCTCTTTGAGCGAGTAGACGAGCAGCGCGCACCACACGATGTCGGTCGCGATCCACGAGAACACGATGCGCTTGGACACGGGATCCATTCGCGAGCCCCTTTCCTTGTCGCGCCCGAGCCGCCCGATGGCGTAGCTGGCGCCGAGGCGAAGCGCCCGCACAAGGCCGAGCTGCCGCAGGAGGCTGAGGTTGTCCGACGTGGTCCAGTCCTCGGCGATGCGTTCGTTCTCGAAGCGGCTGATCGTGATGCCCATCAGCTCGACGCGGCGTCCGCGGTGCGTGCCGCGCAGCGTCCACCGCGACGTCACGCGGCCACCCTCGGTGATCTGGTCGTCGACGCGGATCTCGAGGTCGGGGAAGACCGCCGCGTAGAGGGCGACCGACTTCGCGATGCCCTCCTGCCCGCGGAACTCGAGGTCGTTGACGTGGTCGAGGAAGTCGTCGGCGTACAGCTCGCGGGCCCGCTGGGATTCGCCGCGTGCGCAGACCTGCTCGAGTGCCTGCTTGGCGTGGGTCGGCGTGTCGAGTTGTCCGGTGGTGGTCATGTCATCTCCCGGGGACGCGGGCGTACGCGCCGAAGACGCTGATGTTGGCGACCTCGACCGAAGTCGTGGACTGGATGTTTCACTGCGTGCCGAGCGGCTCGATCCAGAGTGCTCCAGTCGCGCGGCGGCGAAGAAGCTCTCGACCTGCTGCCGGTGAAGCCGAGCCAGACGTCGGCGTGCTCGGTGCGCATCCACTCGTAGGGGTGTTCGACCTCGTCGCAGATCGCGACTCCAGCCCGGCCGGATGACGCGAGCCATCTCGCCGAGCATCGCGGCGGGATCTTCGCGTGGTGCAGCACCATGTTCGCCACGCTGCGTCGACGATTCGTCGTGGAGGGGAAGGGCGGCGATGTCGGCTTCGGCAGCTCGACGTTGTCGATCCCGAGTTCGGCGAAGTGGCCTTTCGCGACCGCCAGCATCTCCGCGGCGAGTCGTCCCGACCACCCGTCCCGCCTGGGCCGCGATCCCGGCGGCCACGAAGCCCGTGCCCGTACCGACGTCGACGACGGTCAGCGTCGGGTCGAGTTCCGCCGCCGCGGCCATCCGCTCTATGACGCGCTCGTCGTAGTAGGCGATGCGCATCGTGTCCCAGTCGCACGCGACCTCGTCGAAGAACGCCTTCACGGTCTGCGGGTCACCGCGCCCATCATGCGACCCTAGCCGCATCGAGTTACGGCTCGCTGTCGCGCGCGCCGCGGCGGCATGTCGAGCGCGACCCAGAGCCCGGATGCGGCGGTCAGCGCGGCGACGAAGGCGATCGCGCCGCTGTAGCCGAGCGCGTCGGCGACGCCGCCGGCGATGAGGCCGCCGACGACGTAGCCGATGTCGCGCCAGAAGCGGTAGATGCCGACGATCGGCGCGCGCGCGACGGGCGAGACCGCGTCGGATATCGCGGCGATGAGGGTCGGGTAGACGAGCGCGGTGCCGGCGCCGAGCAGCACCGCGGCGGCGGCGGCGATGGCGACGTGCCGTCGCTGAGGGCCAGCAGTGCGAGGGCGGCGGCCTGCAGCGAGCATGCCGGCGACGATCAGCGGCTTGCGCCCGACGCGGTCCGACCAGTGGCCGGTGCGCGATCTGCGCGACGCCCCAGACGGCCGGGTAGAGCGCGGCGACCAGGCCGATCTCGCCGACGCCGGCGCCGTGGGCGGCGAGGAAGAGCGGAACGAGGCCCCAGGCGAGGGCGTCGTTGAGGTTGTTGACCAGGCCGGCCTGCGAGCACGCGCGCAGCGCGGGCTCGCGGTAGCTGGCGTCGCGCGAACGCGCTGCGCAGCGTGGGTGGCGGTCTCGTCGGCGCTCGGCGTGCTGGCGCGACTGCTCGAGCGCGACGTGGGCGGCGGTGTCGCGCACGAAGAGCACCGAGACGACAAGGGCGACGACGGCGATGACCGCGCCGGCGACGACGAGTACGTCGCGGGCGGCGAACTCGCGCGGCCAGCCAGCCGCTCAGCGCCGGCGGCGATCGCGACGCCGCCGTAGCCGGCCGCCTCGTTGAGCCCGAGCGCGAGGCCGCGGCGTTTGGGTCCGACGAGGTCGATCTTCATGACCACGGTCATGGACCAGGCGAGGCCCTGGTTGATGCCGAGCAGGACGTTGGCGGCGACGATCCAGCCCCAGCTCGGCGCGACGCGCGATGAGCAGCGGCACGGGCAGCGCGACGCCCAGCCGGCGATCAGCAGCCGCCGGCGGCCGACGCGCTGCGGCGAGCGCGCCGGCGCCGAGGTTCGTCAGCGCCTTGGCGAGCGCCGAAGGCGACGATGAACGACAGCACCGCGGCGCTCGAGGCGAGCCCGAAGTCCTCGCGGCCGACCAGCGGCAGCGTCGAGCGCTCGAGGCCGACCATCGCGCCGACGAACGCGTTGACCGCGACGAGCAGCGAGAACTGCGCGGCGTTCTCGCGCAGCCCGAGCTCGGACGCGCCGGCCGCTCACCGCGCCGCGGCGAGCGGGCGCCCGGCGCGGTTGGCGGCGACGATCGCGGCCTGCTGCTCGGGCGCCGGCGGGATGTCCTGCACCAGCGCCTCGACGAACGCGTCCTCGGAGTCGAAGTGCAGCGCGGGGTTGTGGCGGCGCTCGAAGCCGATCGTCGAGCCCGGGTTGCGCCGACAGGCCGCGGCCGCAGACCGAGCCCGAGTAGTGCGCGGGGTAGAGCGCGAGGTGGTCGGGCAGCGTCAGCAGCCGCTCGGTCAGCGAGCGGTACAGCGCGCGCGCCATCTCCTCGACGGTGTGCTCGCCGTGGGCGTGCAGGTCGGGGCGCCCGGCGTCGCCGACGAGCAGCGCGTCGCCGGTCAGCACGAGCCACGGCTCGTCGCCGCGCGTGTGGTCGGTGACCAGGTAGGCGTGGTGCGCGAGCGCGTGGCCGGGCGTCGCGATCGCCTGCACCTCGGTGTTGCCGAGCTTGACGACCTCGCCGTCGGCGAGCGGCGAGGTGCTCGAACTCGACGCCGGCGCCCTCCGGCAGGTAGGCGGTCGCGCCGGTGCGCGCGACGAGCTCGGGCAGCCCCGAGACGTGGTCGGCCTGCACGTGCGTCTCGAACACGGCGACGATCGGCATCGCCCTGCGCCTCGGCCAGCGCGACGTACTCGTCGACGAGATCGACGTGCGGATCGACGACGGCGAACTGCGCCGTCTTGCAGCCGAGCAGGTAGGAGGCGCACGCGGTCTCGTCGTTGAGCAGCTGTCGGAAGAACACGCGCCTCCAGGTCGAGCGCTTGACAAGCTATCAAGTGATCTATTGAATAGCAACGATGGGTTGCGCCGCGAGAAGGACGCGCTGTTCGAGGCGATCGCGCTGATGGGCAAGGCGTTCGCCAGCCCGCGCCGGCTCGAGCTGCTCGACCTGCTCGCCCAGGCGCCGCGCACCGTCGACGAGCTCGCGCGCGCGAGCGACCAGTCGACGGCGAACACCTCCCAGCACCTGCAGGCGCTGCACGCCGCCGGGATGGTCACGCGCGCGCGCGAGGGCACGAGCGTGCGCTACGCGCTCGCCGGCGACGAGGCGCTGTCGCTGTGGCTGGCGCTGCGCGACGCCTCGGCCGCGCGCCTCGCCGAGGTCGAGCGCGCGGCGCGCGACTACCTCGGCGACGACGTCGACGCGATCGGCCGCGACGAGCTGGTCGCGCGGCTGCGCAAGGGCGACGTCGTGCTCGTCGACGTCCGCCCCGCCGAGGAGTACGAGGCCGGCCACATCGAGGGCGCGCGCTCGATCCCGCATCGAGGAGCTCGAGCAGCGGCTGGCCGAGCTGCCGGCCGACCGCGAGGTCGTGGCCTACTGCCGCGGCCCGTTCTGCGCCTACGCGCACGAGGCCGTCCGCCGCCTGCAGGCGGCCGGTCGCACGGCGCGGCGCCTGGAGGAGGGCTGGCCCGAATGGCGGCTCGCGGGCCCACCCGGCAAACGGCGCCGAGCCGCATGAGGAGGAGCAAGGATGCGTGCCATCGACTGCCCGTGCGGGCACCATCTCGAAGCCGCTTACGACGAAGAGCTGTTCCGGCTCTGCCGCGAACATGTCGAGCGTGAGCACCCCGAGATGCGGCGCACTGACGAGCACATCCGCGAGCGCGTCGCCGCGGACGCGTATGACGGCGGTGACCGCGTGAGCACACCGACGCTCCCGTCGACGTCGACGTCCTGCGCGAGCGAGATCCAGAAGACCTACACCGACGTCTCCACCGACCAGGAGCAGGACTTCATCTTCCCCACCGGCCGCGCGTGGGCGGAGGAGCTCGGCTACCCGGAGCCCGAGCTCTCGCGCGTGCCCGACGCGACCGTCGAGAGCTTCGCCGGCGTGGCCAACCACTGGACGCTCGGCCGCATCGAGCCGGGCGCGGTCGTGCTCGACCTCGGCTGCGGCGCCGGCACCGACCTGCTGATCGCCGCGCAGATGACCGGGCCGAGCGGCCGGGCGATCGGCGTCGACATGACGCCGGCGATGCTCGAGCGCGCGCGCCAGAGCGCTGACGAGATGGGGCTCGCCAACGTCGAGCTGCACGAGTCGCTGATCGAGACGCTCCCGCTCGACGACGCCTCGGTCGACGTCGTGATCTCCAACGGCGTGATCGACCTCGTCGCCCGACAAGGAGGCGGTCTTCGACGAGATCGACCGCGTGCTGCAGCCCGGCGGCCGGCTGCAGATCGCCGACGTCGTCATCCACAACGAGGTCTCCGAGGACGCGCGCAAGCGCATCGACCTCTGGACCGGCTGAATTGCCGGCGCGCTCCTGGCCGGGGAGCACGCGCGCCTGTTGGTGCAGCGCGGCTACACCGACATCACCCAGGGCGAGCTGGTCGACACCTACGCGCGCTCGACGTTCGAGGACACGCGGCGCAAGGCCGCGAAGTTCGGCGCGATGGGCTCGACGATCCGCGCCACCAAGCCAGCGAAGTAGTGAGCCGAGCCCCCACCGAACTCACCGGCTACGACCGGCGCATCGGACGCTACGGGCGCGAGCTCGGCGACGCCCTCATCGACGTCGCCGGCGTCGCGCCGGGCAACCGCGTGCTCGACGTCGGCTGCGGGACCGGAGCGCTGACCGAGCGGCTCGTCGCACGGCTCGGCTCCGATCTCGTCGCGGCGGTCGACCCCTCTCCCGACGACGTCGCGCGCTGCCGCGAGCGGCTGCCGGGCGTCGACGTCCGCGTCGCGCGCGGGGAGGAGCTGCCGTACGCGAACGCCGAGTTCGACGCGGTCCTGGCGCAGCTCGTCGTCAGCCACTTCGACGATCCCACGGCGGGCGTCGCGGAGATGGTGCGGGTCGCTCGCCCCGGTGGGCCGATCGCGACCGCCGTCTGGGACTTCGGCGGCGGGATGACGGCGCTTCGAGCGTTCTGGGACGCCGCGGCGGCCGTCCGCGCGCCGGGCACGGAATCCGCGGACCAGGCTCAGAGCCACCGGTTCACGACGGCCGAGTCGCTCGACGAGTTGTGGAGAGCGGGCGGCCTGACCGATGTCTCGACCGGAGCGCTGATGGCGGGGACGGAGTACGCCGACATCGACGATCTATGGGAGCCGCTGGCCATGCCGGACGGCTCGCCCGGCAGGTTCCTCGAGAGGCTCGATGCGGCAACCGTCCAGCGGATCCGTGAGGAGCTGCATCGCGCGCTCGGCGCGCCTGCGGCCTCCTTCCGGCTCGAGGCGAGGGCCTTCTACGCGCTTGGCTGCGCGCCATGACGCGCCGGCCCGATGGCCTCGATCGCGAGGTCGTGTACCTCGACTACAACGCGACGACCCCGGTCGATCCGGCAGTCGTCGACGCGATGCTGCCGTACCTAGCCGCTGAGTTCGGCAACCCCTCGAGCTCCCATCGCTACGGCGCGGCACCGCGGGCCGCCGTCGACGACGCGCGGATGAAGCTCGCGGCGCTACTCGACTGCGAGCCGGACGAGATCGTGTTCACCGCGAGCGGATCCGAGAGCGATGCGTTGGCGATCCGCGGCGTGGCGCTGGCCGGGGGTCGCCGCGACGGGCACGTCATCACGAGCGCCATCGAGCACCCTGCCGTCGCCGAAGCCTGTGCCTCGCTGGAGCGGCTCCACGGCCTCCGGATCACGCGGCTGGCCCCGGACACGGCCGGCCGCGTCAAGCCGGCGGCGCTCGAGGCGGCCATGACCGCCGACACCGTGCTCGTCTCGATCATGCACGCCAACAACGAGACTGGCACCATCCAGCCCGTCCGCGAGCTCGCCGAGGTCGCGCACGCACGCGGCGTGCTGTTCCACACCGACGCGGCCCAATCCGTCGGCAAGATCCGCACGAGCGTCCGGCACCTCGGCGTCGACCTGCTGACCGTCGCGGGCCACAAGATGTACGCGCCGAAGGGCATTGGCGCGCTCTACGTGCGCGACGGCGTCGAGCTCGAGCCGGTGATCGGCGGAGGCGGCCAGGAGCGCGGCCGGCGCGCCGGCACCGAGAACACGGCGTTCATCGTCGCGCTCGGCGCCGCGGCTGAGCTCGCCGCGTCGAGCCTGGGGGAGGAGCCCGCGCGCGTTCGCCGGCTGCGCGATCGCCTCGAAGCCGAGCTGACCGCGCGCCTGCCCGGGCGCGTGCACCCCAACGGCGACCGCGTCGAGCGGCTCCCGAACACGCTCAACGTCAGCATCGACGGGAGCGCCGGCGCCGAGCTGCTCGCCGCGATCCCGGCCCTGGCCGCCGCGACCGGCTCCACGTGCCACTCCGGAAGCGCGGCGCCGTCGTCGGTCCTACTGGCGATGGGTCTCGACGAACAGCGCGCCGCGGGAGCGATTCGGCTCTCGCTCGGACGCTGGACGACGGAAGACGATGTACGTCTCGCCTCGGCCCGCCTCGCCGACGCGGCCGCGATGCCCGCAGCGCGGCACACGCATCGCGACGCGAGCGGCGACGAAACACCTGGGATCCGAACGGGCGATCAGCGGACGCCCGTTCATCGGGCATCCGCCTGATCTTCGCTCAGAACACGAGCATCTTGTCGGACCACAGCGTCCAGGCAGACAGCTCATCGAGGGTCGAGCGCCGCACTCCGTCGACAAGTTGCTCATCGCGCAGGCCGCGCGCGTCGAGGCACGTGCCGCAGCACGCGACTTCGCCGCGGCGCACCAGCGGCTTGATCATTCGATCCAGGTGGTAATGCCCGTCCGGCAGCTGGTGGCCCTCGACGGCACACGCAACGGCGTCGCCGAGTAGGAACACGCGCAGCTCCACGTCCTCGTCCTTGGCGAGTGCACCCGCGAGCCGAAGCGCGTTGTATGGGCGCTCGCTGCCGTAGGGCTGGTCGTTGACGATCATCAAGATGCGAATGCCGCCGATCATGGTCACGGTCGCCGCGCACGTCATCGGGACATAGCCACACCCGCGACTGCGGGAAGTCCGCCGGCCGGTCGCTCGCTTGAGCACGCGTTGTCCCTTGGCGAGACTTTCTGGCGATTAAGTGGCGACGTGGGCGCCATGATTTGGCTCTGTAGAGCCAAATCATGCGTAAGGGCGTCGGTCTACGGAACCGAAGGTCAGAGGTTCGAATCCTCTCGGGCGCGTGAAGAAAGCCCCGCTAATCGCGGGGTTTTCGCTCATCTAGGGGCCATACGATGGCCGCCATGCCCGCGTCGTACCCCGCGCCCTTGCGCCCGAATTTGAAGCGCGCTACGGTCCGGAGCGCCTTCGCGGGGTGCGCTAGCACTTGAACGAAGGCCAGGGGAGGGCAACCTCCCCCGCTGAGGCCGAGCAATCAGGTACGGCCAGGCCCTTCCGCCGGTCAGCCTCAGGAAAGCCCGTCAAGCAATTGGCGAGCGGACCTGAGTGCCGCGCTCGCCGGAAAGCGGAGGTGCCCATGCCGAGCAGACCTCACCCAGGCTCGCGCGGCTTCATCGATGAGCGACCAGAGGCCCGCGCGCCGGAGCCGATGGCGTCGTACACGTTCAGGGAGGCTGCCGCCTTCCTCCAGATCAGCACGCGCGCCTTTGGCCGGCTGGTCGACACCGGGCGGATCGGCTATCTCCCGATCAACCAGCGCCAGCGCCGCGTCCTCGGTCGCCAGATCCTCGACTTCATGGATCGCGAGGCGCAGGGACCGCGCCGATGACGGTGGCGTACGTCGTACGTCACCACAAGCAGTTCTTCCGCTGTCCGTTCTGCGGCCATAGCCGGACCGCTTCAATCAGGCCACGCCGCCCCATCGGCTCGTGGGGAGAGCGCTGGTGGGTGGGCTGCGTTGAGTGCGAGAACGGCGGCGATGAAGGACAGGAGTACCTCCATCGGCTGGCCGAGGCAGTCGAATGCCGCCCGTTCGACCTCCTGGCGCGCGGCGATGAGGTCCTGGCTGATCTGCTCATCCGGCCGCGTCGGGACGTGGACTCCAAGGGGGCGCGCCTCCCTTCAATCGTGGAGGTTGAGGCGTGGGTCAACGCTCTGTAAGGAGCGCCCCTGCGCTACCTCATCAAGGAGCGCGGGCTCAGGCGCTCCGTCTTGAGCAAGAACAGGGTCGGCCTCGATACCAGTCCGGCCGTGCCGCGTCTGACGTTCCCAATGTTCGACGTGGTTGGGCGGCTCGTCGCCATCAAGTACCGGGCGTCGAAGCCCAGAGCCCAGATGCTGGCGCCGAGCGGCAAGGGCCGGGAGTGGCCGCTCTACCCGTGGCCGAACCGCAACGATGGCGCGCCGCTGCTCGTGTGCGGCGGCGAGCTGGATGCCCTGTGCGCGCTGAGCGTGGGTCTCCCGGCCTGCTCCATCACGTTGGGCGTTGACTGCTGGCTGGACGCCTGGACGCCGCTCATCGCGCGGCGACGTGTGGTGATCGCGTTCGACGTTGGCGAGCTGCGCCAGGCTCGCGTGTTGCGGCGAAAGCTCACCGCCCTGGGAGTCCAGGCGCGTGTGCTTGACCTCCGGCGGCTCGGGGTTCGGGCGCCGAAGGGCGATGTATCGGACTACCTGCTTGGCGGCGGTGAGCCTGATCGGCTGCTGCGCGGGGGTTCGAATGAATAGGCCTGTTGACACCGGCGACGGCGCGCAGAGCGCTATCGGACCGACTACGCGGGTCCGAGCGTGTCAGACACGACTTACAAGTGTGAAGCGAAACCGCGTGCCGAACGCGGGGAGGGGTTACGTATGGACGTTACGAGTTTGCTGTTGGCACAAGAGATGGCCGACAAGCGCTGGCCCGCAGGCGTGCCCGTGCGAGCGTGGCCGGCCGATGACGCGCCACGCAAGCGGGTCCAGTTTGAGAATGAGCAGTTGGAGCAGTTTGTGGAGGACATGCTCCTGGCGGCCGAGCGCCCGTGGCTGAGAAATCAAGCCAACGCGCGGGAGATCAGATACAAGGGTCCGTACAGGAAGCCTCCCAGGAGCTACGCGGCTCCCGAGAATGGGAAGGTGCCGGGCGCCCCCACATTCGCTTCTGACGCGATGTATGGCGTGGTTGGGGAGATTGTCGACGTCTTGAAGGTCTGGACGGAAGCGCCGCCGGTGTCGCTGTTCGTCTCGCTCCTGGCGTCTGCGGGGAGCCGGATCGCGCCGGGTGCGTGGTTCAGCATCAATGAGACTCGGCACCACACGCGGCTCTGGTTCGGTGTGATCGGCGGAACGGGCACAGCGCGGAAGGGGACGGCGCGCGACATCGTCGTGAACGTCATGGATGACACGCTGCCGAGCGAGGACCCGCGCGACTATGTGCGGCGCGGCTTGAGCTCTGGCGAGGGTCTGAAGGATTTGTTCGAAAGCGTCCCGGACCAGAAGTTGTTGGTGTTCGAGTCGGAGTTCGGGCGCTTCGTGACGGTGGCGACGCGCGAGGGCAACATTCTGAGCTTCGTGTGCCGGGACCTCTGGGACGACACGATCCTCCAGAACTTCTCCAAGAACACGAAGATTGACCTGCGGGATGCGCACTTGACGTTCATTGGACAGACCACGATGGAAGAGTTCCTGGCAAAGATGCCTGAGATCGACATCTACTCGGGCGCGCTGAACAGGTTCATCTTTATGTGGGCGGAGCGCGAGCACCTGATCCCGAACGCGGGGGCGATTGCCGACCGGCGGTTGGAGCCACTCATTGAGCGTCTGCGGGAGGGGATTGAGCTTGGCCGAGAGCTGGGCGAAGTGAAGCTGAGCAAACAGGCGCGGATCTGGTGGACGGACTTCTATGTGCGGGAGATCAGCGAGCGGCCGCATGGGCAGTTGCACTCGATCACGGCGCGGTGGGAGGTACAGATCCTGCGCGTGGCGCTGACGTTCGCGGCGCTGGAGGGCAGCGCTTTGATCAAGGTCGCGCATCTGGAAGCTGGCGCGTCGTTGTGGGAGTACTCGATGGCGTCGGCGGCGCTACTGGTTGGGCAGACGACTGGCAGCCGGAAGGCCGACAAGGTGCTGGCGGCGCTGCGGGCGGCCGAGGGCTGTCGGTTGGAGCAGATCACGATCCGCCGCGAGCTGTTCTCGAACAACGTGTCTGCGGCTCAGCTAGATGCGGTTCTGGAGGTCTTGGAACCGTACGGCGTGACGAGGGCGACGGAGCGCGAGGGTCGGGTTGGCCGACCGTCCCAGGTTTGGTCGTTGAACGAGGTGGGTGAGGGGGATTAGTGCGTTTACTAAGTAAGTGCGTACCGGGGTCCGGGTCGGGGGTGGTTGCTTGACTTGGTAAACGCACTAATCCTATCTGTAAAAAGGTGTATTAGTAGATCGAGGCTGGATACGCATGTTGTGCTGTTTACCTAGGCACGGGAGGGACCCCCTTACGCACTTACTTTCTAAACGCACATATTCTGTCTTGGGGCGCGGTGGTCGTACGCACATATTCGCCTACGCGCGTGCGTATAGAACGTGCGATGGGGACACCTGAAACAGAACAGTTTTTCACACCAGGGGAGGGTAGTTTTACAAGCCATGACACGACGCAGAAAACAAGGCGCGCCATGCTTGTGTACGAGCTACGATCACGGGCATGACGGAGAGCAGTGTGGACAGCCAGTGACAGGCCGTACGCGGAGCGGAAATCTCAAGAAAGTCTGCGACCACTGCAGCCACATTTCACGCCTGTATCGCGAGGGCGCTCTCACTCCGAACGTGGACTCCCAGGGGAAGCATTCGGCCGAACCGGCGCCACCTGAGTTGGACTCGTCTGAGACCACATCACCGCAGCCCAGTCCACGGCCAAAGCAACCCAGATCACGCAACAACGGCCAAGGCCGGCCAGGCTATCGGAGTGATCTGCCACCGACCGTAGAGCCAGACATCTCGCGGGAGCCGTTCTAGTGTCGGAGGTCGGCCGAGTTGCTCGATCCCCATGGAGTCCATGATCTGGGACGTTCGGGCGGCGCATCCGATACGCGCACGCGGGAGCGCTCTGCTACGGGCCGAGGACAACGCTACTCACAGGCCGTACAGCCCTGTGCGGGGTACGGCGAGGGGGTACGGCTACTCGCGCGCTACGCGCACGCGCGCGAGGGACACAGCTGTCATCTGAGTGTGAAACACAAAAAATAGACTGATCCTGCGCACACGTCACATCAGACGTGAGTGGCAATCACAGAAAATAAGTTGATCCTGCGCCGTCATCACATCAGGGCGTGAGCGCTGTCACCGGTGAGGTGGGGAGGGGTGTGTCAACATCGGCGCGTTGCCACTACACGATTTGTCGTGAAACATGGGCGGTGTGCCGATAATAGGGGTGCAGGTTGGGGAATGGCCCCGACCACCACACCAAGGAGAGCCCAGATGGCTACCACCACGAACCCGACGACGATGACCAAGGCGCAGCGCAAGGCGCTGGCGGCCAAGGTCGCCAAGGCGCGCAAGGACGGCGCCACCGGCGCGCAGATGCGCAACCAGTTCGGCGACTGGCTGACTGGCCCCGCGCGGCGCACGCTGCTTCGCGAGTTCGGCCACGACGGCGTCATCGGCGCGTCGTACGACCGCGCGGAGGCGCGCGCCAAGCGCGAGGCCGCTGCCAAGCAGCGCGCTGCCAAGGCCGCAGCGAAGTAGCGCTAGCCGATAGGCGCGCGCGCTCTGCGCGCGCGCACGCGAGGGAACAGCGGCTACGGGCCGCTGTTCTCACAGGTGCGGTGGCCGAGCCAGGACGCCTCTCCCCGCATGGGCTAGTCGTCACATCTGAGTGTGAAACACAGAAAATCCGCTGAGTCTGCAAAACTCTCAGGCCACGGTGACGGGTGGTGCCCCCTGAATATTTTGACACCCTAGGCTAGTCACACTGCCAGAGCGCGTCGATGCGGCGCGCAGACCTCGCGCTGGCCCCTTGGAGCCGGTTACGGCGGACTCTTACCGCACAGGCGAGTGATGCCAAGTGCCGCGAACACGTTCTCGATCCTGCTCGCAATGCCCCCCCGTCAGCGGTCTTAGCGATGAGCATGCCGACCAGCGTGGCTTGGCTGCCCGCCACCGGAATGACGAGCGGGGAGCCGGAGTCACCCTCGTCGCAGAAAGCTCCGGCCGTGCCTTTGACCAGATATTGGTCATCCAGGCGAACGTTTCCCGTGGCGTACGCGATGCCGTCGCCATAGGAGAAGTCAATGACTTTGCCGTATGTCTTGCCGGTCGTGCGGCCGTACTTGGCAACGTTGGCATCGCTCGAAGTCGCCTGGCCGGTCCCGCTCGGCGTCTTGTCCAGGTAGCCGAGCTTCCAGACGTACATGTTCCCTTTGATGCCGTCCCACATTCGCGCGGTCCCCGCGTCGACCTTGCCCCCCAGCACCACCTTCGGGTTGTCGCCGAGAAAGGCCATGCCCGGCCTTCCCCCGGGCCCGGAGATCTCCTTAACATCCCACGCGGCGGGCTGGCGGACAGGGATCCCGTTTCCGCCGCCCATGGATATGGGGTTGGCGCTCTTGTCCTTGAGCTTCGGGGTAAGCACGTGGGCGCACGACAACACATAGTCGGCGTCGACCTCTTTTCCACCTCCCGCGTCCTTGCGCACGTAGCACGTCGCCGTCCCGATGAACTGCCTGAGGCCGGCGGCTTCGGCGATCGCGATCTGCGCACCGCAAGGGACAGGCTGCACCCCCGAGATCGTGTACGGCGTGCTGACTGCGCTAATGAGCTGGATTTGAGGCTTCGGGTTGACGTCGGTGGGGAGGCCGTCGATCTTCGTGGGAACGAGGTCCTTCGGATCAAGCTGTGATGCCGGGACCTTCTGGCTGACGTACACACGCAGGCATACGTCGTCGGTCACCTTGCCGCCGACTTCCTTGAAGCCGATGCCGATCTCCTGGACATGGGCCTTCTTCCTGAGGTCTATGCCGTGGTCGTCGCGGGCCTTCCTCAACGCCTTCTCTACAGCATCCATCGATCCCCTACGGGTTGCTGCAGGCGACACTACTCCCAGGCCGGGGGTCTACCGCCCAGCCCCCGCTTCGCTCCGTTGAGCGGCCGCTGCTCTGCCGTCGGGCGCGCCGAAACGCGACGAAAAAAGCTTCTGACACCCCGGGGCGTCAATCACGACGCCGCCGCGCCTTCAACATGGCCGGCGTCGGCGGACGCGCAACCACGGCTAGCTCGCCGCCATACGTGTAGTACCGCTCAGCATCCCGGCGCGTCATCGCCCGAACGCGCACCTCCAGCAACCCCACCGACGCCAGCGCCCGAGCCGCGCGCCCGATGTTGTTCGTCTGCCAGCGCTCCACGGGCGGGTAGTCCGACCACGACGGCGTCACGACGCCATAGATCTCAGCCGCCAGGTCCCGGTACTCCACCCCCGAGAACCCCGTGCCATCCTCGAGCGCCACGGAGTCCCGCGCCACGATGCGCAGGACCTCACGCTGCACCCTGCCAAACCCTCTGCTCATCCAATCACCTCCTTTCCATCAGGTAAGTGCGTGCGGCCTGCACGCACTTAGAGCCTACCCGAGAAGCCCGACAGCGGCAACATCACGCCACGCCGAGTCACGCCACGACCAGGAGCCGGAGCCTGACGTGACACCTAAGTGCGTGCATCGGCGCAACGGCTTTCGTGCGCCCTTGCGACCTTCCCCCAGCACAGCGATTCTTCGACGAATCGCTGGCGTGAATGAAGGTCGCAAGGACGCATGAATTCGCCCGCGCCGATGCACGCACTTACGTCATAACAGCCGCTAGCAACTGTTACCAAAACGCCTACGTAGACAGCCTCAGCGCGGGGAGGTAAGTTGGTGAAACTCCGGCGCGCCGACTTGCCTCAAGGGGTAGCGAGTGATACCCCCGAGGGGGTAGGCTCGCCTTACGGCAGCGTCCCGGCCGGGACGCCGTAACTAACAGCATCAGGCAACAGAAAGGAGGTGAAAGATGACGAGCAAGAAAGAACTCACGCCTCATCCTCACGCGCTGCTTCTGCCAGCGCTGACGGATGAGGAGTACGCCGCTCTGAAGGCGGACATCGAGCAGCATGGCATTCTGTATCCGATCATTGTTGACGAGAACAATCAGGTTCTCGACGGCGTTCATCGGCTGCGGATCGCCAGCGAACTCAGCATCGAGCTGCCCCAGGTGCAGCACACGGGCCTGAGTGAGGACCGCAAGCTACACCTTGCGGTCGGCCTCAACCTGCGGCGGCGGCACCTCGACGCTGACCGGCGCAGGGAGCTGGTCCGCAAGCTGCACAAGGACAACAGGCTCACAATGCGGAAGATCGCCAACATCACCGGGTGGTCAAAGTCCACGGTCGAGCGCGACCTGAAGACGTCACCGTTCGAGCAGATCATCCAGGGTATGGAAGGAACCATCACCGGACTCAACAAGGACATCAAGGAGATGGACGACGAGGCCGCCCGCAGGATGATCCAAGTATTCACCAACAGCCACCAAGAAGGTCTCGACATATATCAGTACGCCGATAGCCAGTGGAAACGTGGCAACTGGCCCCTGCCTCTCATCGAGCAGGCGCAGATCACGATGTCGCTCGATGCGGTCTTCACGGGATTGAAGGCCCTCTGCCAGGTGGGGCTTGCCGTGATCAATGACCGCAAGGAGGACGCCAGGCGACACAAGAGGGAGTTCAACGCCTACGCAAACAAACAAGGGCGCCTCTACCGGCGCTGGGAGCGCGCCAGAGATGACCCCGCGAAGTTGGAGCGCCTCGCCAAGGAGTACGCCGACGAACACGGCCTACCAGACTTCCTCGCCGAGGACGCGGGGGACGGCGGCGTCCCGAACGGGACGCCTACCGTAACGTCCATCGGCCAGTGCGCGTACTGTGGCGCGGACTTTGAGCGCGAGCGCAGCACCAGGAAGTACTGCTCAGACGCACACCGCCAGATGGCGTACCGGGAGCGGCGGCGCTGAAGCCTGCGTGCAAACAATCAACAACCAAGGAGGACATGGCCGTGCCGAAGACAACCCTCATTGCCACGTGCAGCATGCGCGATGGCGAGCCGGACCTCGACATCTACCAGGCCAGGAGCAAGGCCGAGGCTAAGAGGTTCGTCAAGGAGTTCAACACCGACCAGATGGAGATTACGGCCATCCAGGGCGGATACCCTGGCTACGCCCTGGTCGTGAAGAAGAAGGACGCGGAGATGGCAGACCAGTGGCTCAAGGAACACCACGATCTGCTGGCCGACCTCAAGGCCGTGCCGACCGACTAGAGGTCAGCGACAAAGCCCGTTCACACGGGCTTTGTCATTGCCCTCTGTTGAGCTGGGAGCCGGGGAGGAATGTTGGCTACAGCAGCGTCCGTCCGCACTTGCAACACCCGTAGAAGGGCACGCGCTAGCCCTGCCAATGCCGTTCCACGAGCGGCCGTGAACAGCGGCACGGCCAACTGAGCTGGCCGGCTACACGCCGAGCCTCGTCAGGCGAGCTAGCCGCCCTAGCTCGCGCCAGGGTGGAGCGCATGTCGTTGGCCCTGTACACATATGTGTCATCCTCGGCGGGCTTAGGACGAGAGCTAGAAGGCAGACCCTTCGCCCAGCGGTTGTCACGCGCTTGAGGGGCATCTGAACGGTGCATAACGCTCGCACCATTGCCATTCGCGGGCGATTCCTCACTGCCCCTTGGAGTCCAGGTCACAGGGGCGACCGCGTTGGCGGCAGCCCAGGCAGCGTCGAGGCTTGGCCGCTTACGCTTGCGGGCCATGCGTCCGTCGCCTTGCGCTAGTGCGTGGTGATGCTGACCTTGAGGCGCTCGGGCTTGCCTAGTCGCGCCCAGGCCTCACGCGAGATGTACATCGTTTCAGCGACGTTCTGCTCCGCCGCCGTGGTGCAGTTGTAACGGACAGTCGACTTCTTCTCGATTATCTCGTCGAAGATGACGTCGAACCCGTCCACTGACGCCCTGAGTGGCACAGGGTCCAGCACGTCGGTGTTCGATTGCTTGAGCTTCTGTGGCATGAGTCGCTCCTACGTAGGGTTGTTGCACCAAAGGCGGGGGCGCCATTCAGTTCGCCCCCGCCCTTGGCCTTCACTTCGAGGGGTGAGACTCACCCGAACTGCGTCTGGATCCAGCAAGTTCTGGAGCGGGACGTGCTGACGACGCATGTACCGCGCCCCGCTCCGTTCCCGCCAAGCCAGACCGGCGAGCACGAACCAGGACTCGCTCGATGGTGGTCTGGCGGGAAGTCATCTCCCTCCGTACGACACCCTGCGCGGCGTGCGCGGAGGCCGCACGGCGCGCGAGCGCACGGGACCACTCGGCGGCGTCGTTACACCCGTGACGAGTTGGTCTCGGAACGGGATGAGACCTGAGCCGTGCAGGCGGCGCAGGTGCGGAGTCAGTTCGGTCGGGATCGGCCACTGTCGCATCGGCATCTAGCCCACCCCCAGCCAATGCGGATCGCTGCGATACCCGCCAGCTTCCGGGTCGTGGTTGTCGATGACGCCGGCCAGGTGGTCGAGGTCGGCGGCTGTGAGTTGGCGCCGAGCCTTCTTCGTGGGCTTGTTGTCAACCCACGCGGCGAAGCTCGCGGCGAGCTGCCTGTCGTTGACCTCCGGCGCGTGGCCGAGCCTGGCTGCCAGCAGCGCGCGCTCGTCGTCGTCGTAGTAGACCCTCATGGCTCGATCTCCACGGTGCGGTGACGGCGCGCGACGTGAACCCTGACGTTTGGCGTCCCCCTGACGTGCCGCTGCAACCCTTCCACCTGCTCGATGGTCAGGTCCATGTTCTCGGCGATGTCCTCCGGCGATTGGCCGTCGCCGAGCTTCATGATGATGTCGTAGCCGAGCGGGCCGTCAGGGTCGGGGATGTCGCTCGCGCGGCGAACACGAGGGTCTGGCGACAGGCTGCGAGTTCCTGTCGCGAAGCCGGTCGGCAGCGGTTGGCCGCAGTGTGGGCAGTACTGGCCTTCGTTCATGCGGGTCCCTTCAGTCGGATGCGGTGTGTTTTGTAGTCGATCAACTCCGCGACATTCGGCGGCGCGATGTACTGAGCGCGACCGCTGGCGAACACGGCCCGGGTGCACTGATCGCGCAAGACTGATTGCGCCCTCTGCACGGCACTCACGAACGCTTCGCGCTCGGGGAAGGGAAGCTCCTCAAGCCCGGCTTCCAGCAAGGGATGAAGCTCGACCGGCACCGACCCGAACAGCGAGTGCGATTCACGCGCGGCGAGGCGCTCGACAACGTCGTCAACAAACGACTCGTGTCGGCGCTTGAACTCCTTACTGCCTCGGTGTACCGGATACATGTACCCCCTTTGGTAACGGAGTGCCAAGGGCCGCTCACTGGGGGTTACGTCAGCGGCTGGCCCCCGGCTCTCCTGCTTACTCAACGAGGTAAAACGGTACGCTGACATAATTGTCAGTGCAAATCTGCGGCAGGTGCAGGGTTGTCCCGGCTACGATGCCCGAGATAACACTTGTGTCTCACCCGCCTGCCAGCCTGCGTCACCGAAAGGCAGGTAGAGGTACGGCAGGGACTCCGAGGGGCGGAGGGAGGTGTTATGCGCTGGCTAGCGCAGGACCCAGATGCTCAACACGCCGACCCAGAAGAGCGTCGCATGGTCGAAGGGGTCGAGGCCGCAGGCGGTCGCGATGATGAGCAGCACGACCCAGGCCATGACGCGCTGAGCAGCGCGCTCCATCGCTTCTTGTCGGGTTATGACGAGAGCCTCCGCACCTTGGCCGAGTTGCCGTCCCCTTGGAGTCCCTGTCCCTTGCGGTAGCCCGCCTCCATCGCGTCGGCCACGGCGTCCAACCCGTCGGGGAACAGGTGCCCGTAGATATCCATCGTGGTCTGGATCGACCGATGGCGCATCTGCTGCTGGATGACCTTCGGGTGGAAGCCGTGCTCGATCATGTAGGCGGCGCACGTATGGCGGAGGTCGTGGAACGTGAAGCCGTGGTAGTCCTCGGGCAGCGTGCGTCGCAGCGTGGGCCGGTACACGCGGCCGTACCAGTTCGTCTGCCGCATCGCGCCGCCCTCGGTGTCCGTGAAGACGAAGCTGTCCGTGGGTGCGTCCGGGTCGATGATGCCGGCCAGCGCGTCCGCGACGAACCCTGGCATGGCGACCGGCTCGTCGCTGTACGTCTTGGTCGGGCCGATGGCTAGCCCGTTCGGCAGCACCGTGTAGTCCGCGTCGCGCGCGGCCACGTCCGCCTCCGTGATCTTCTCGTCCACGCGCAGCCGCCGCAGCATCACGTCGTTCTTGCGCAGCGCCCAGACCTCACCGGCGCGCAGCCCGCAGTAGCCAGCGACCAGGACGGCGGCGCGGCTCTGTGCGTCGGGCATGGCCTCCGCGAGCGCTGACAACTCCGTGTGGGGGAGGGGCATGATCTTGCGCTGGCGTCGTCCGCTCCGCAGCCGCACCACGGAGCAGGGGTTCGTCGCGATGTACTTGCGAACGACAGCGAAGTCCAGGATGGCCGAGAGGACGACGATGACGTTGCGGGCGGTCTTTGATGAGCGGCGGTCCGCGAGCTTGTTGGCGAAGCGCTGAATGTCGGCGGCGTCGATGCCCGAGATACGCCTTGGGCCGAACTCCGGCTCGATGTGCGCTCGCAGGATGGAGGCGTAGCCCTCGCGGGTCTTGGGCCCGATCTGGTGGCGCGTCGCCTCCTGCCAGAGCTTGGCGATCACCTCGACCGTCTCACGTCCGGCGAGCGGGTCGGTCCAGACGCCGCGCTTGGCGTCCGTGTCCTGGGCACCTAGCCACTCGCGCGCCTCGCGCTTCGTGGCGAAGCTCCGCTCGCGCCGCACGCGCGGATCTTCCGGGTGCCGCCACCGAGCCTGAATCGGATTTGGGCCCGAGTAGGGCTGAGTCTTTCTGTTACGTAAATCCCGACAGTAACCGGGCACTCTTACCTCCAGTTTTGTAGCTTTCGTTACCCGGTAATCGTACCCCGTTTCAACGGTAAGTAGTGCGCAGCCACACGTGCGTATTAGGGTGTTGTTCGGCCTTTCTTCGCAAGTCTCCGCTTGCCAGCCGAACGCGCGGCCCGGCTACGGAACCGAAGGTCAGAGGTTCGAATCCTCTCGGGCGCGCTCTTAGAGTTGGCTTGCCGGAGGGGTTTTCGGGCGCTTGCCGAACGCCCGGGGATGGCAACGGGGCTCGCAACGGGGCAACGGTGACCGGGTTGCCCCTTCGGCGGACCCGGTTGGCGGGTGTCTATCGGCGTGGTTCGCGGTTCGTTGTGGTGTGACGCTGTCGCGACCCGAACCGGCGTAACGATCCAGCCAGCCGAGCGCGAACGCGTGCAACGTCGGCCCGCACCGTCCAGCCCGCGCCTGCGCATCCCGCACCAGCTTGATCGCCCGCGCCTGCGCGAGCGTCGCCGCCGCCTGCTTGCGCTGACGGCCACCGCTGCGATAGCTAGAGCTCGAGCATCGCCGCGGCGACCTCGCCGGCGGCCGCATCGGGGATCGCGGTCGCGGCCTGTTCGAGCACGAGCAGCCGCGCACCGGGGATCTCGCGCGCGAGCGCTTCGCCGTTGCCGACAGGGAAGAACGGGTCGCGGCGGCCGTGCACCACGAGCGCCGGGATCGCGAGCTCGGGCAGGCGCTCGCGCCAGCGCGGCTTGCAGTCGAGCTTGGAGAACACCATGCCCAGCTGGTTGGCCATCTGCACCGCGGGCTCCGTGCCCGGCGTGCGGTCCCAGATGCGCACGGCGGTCGCGCGCGCGGCGGCGGGGTCGTCGCCGAGGGCCTCCGCGCCGGCGGCGGCGAACTCCGCCACGGCAGCGCGGTCAGACCAGTCGGGCATCGAGCGCGAGAACAGCCGGTCCATCGTCGCCGCGTCATGGTCAGGCAGGTCGTCGTCGAGCCGGCCTGGAGCGACGGGCCGCGTCCCTGCGAGGGTGAGCGCCGCGAACGCGTCCGGGTAATCGAGCGCGGCGACCTGGGCGACCATCCCGCCGACGCCGATGCCCGCCAGGTGCGCCGGCCGGTCGTCGAGTTCGCGGGCGAGCGCCGCGGCGTCGGTTGCGAGTTCGCGCAGCGTGTACGCCGGAGCCTCGGGATCGGCGGTGGTCGACGCGCCGCAGTCGCGCAGGTCGTAGCGCACGACGTGGCGCCCGCCGCGCGCGAGCGCCGCGCACAGCGCGTCGGGCCAGGAGAGCATGGTCGTGGCGCCCGCGAGCAGAACGAGCGGCGCCGCCGCGTCGCCGAAGTGCTCGACCCCGTGTGCGACGCCGTTGGCCTCGACCGTCGTCATGAGGTCAGCGCCAACGCAATCACGCCGTCGGGCGCGCGGAACGACTGGACCGTCGGATGCATCATCAACCTCCAGGACAGCGTCGTGGACTGGTGGCGCGGGGAGCGTTGCAGGCACGCTACGGGTCGCCGCTTCTCGTGCGGGCCCGACAGAACGACGCGACCCGCTCGCCGTCGCTCAGATGCCCGCAGCTCCTACAAGACATGTACCGGCAGGTCGGGGGCCTTCGACGCGCTCGTGTCTGCGGCAGGCGAAGCCCATTTCGGCCCGTTCGACACCATGTCGGAAGGTGAGCTGGGGCTCGGCATCCAGAGCAAGCTCCTCGGCCAGATCCGGCTCGTGCTGCTGGGGCGTTCGCTGATCTCCGACGGAGGCTCGTTCACGCTCATGTCCGACTACGTTCTCGACGACCCCATTCCGGAGGCCGCGAGCTTCGCCGTCGCGAACGGCGGCGTCGAGGGCTTCGTCCGCGCCGCCGCCCTCAGCCTGCGACGCGGCGTCCGCGTCAACGCCGTCAGTCCGGGGCTGGCCGTCGACAGCTCCGAACAGTTCGGACGCTTCAACCCTGGGCGGCTCCCCGTCCGCATGCACATGATCGCGTCGGCGTTCGCGCGCAGCGTCGAGGGCTGGCGCAGTGGCGAAATCATCCGCGCATGGTGACCACCGGCACCTGACCGCCCGCAAGACATGGGTCTTCGGGTGCCGGCAGTCCCCACCAGGCGCTGCACCCGAGTGCGCACGTGGGTAGAGCGCACGGCGTTGCCGGAGCCTCGCGCACGGTGGCACGACCAAGCGTCCGGGGAGCGCGACGCCGTCTCCCCGCGGGTTGGCTTCTACGCCGGCCGGACCAACGCCCTGCTTCTGGCGAATCTCGGGACCGCGATCGCTCGGGCATGTCCGACCTGCTTCCCTGGCTCCGCCGGTCTCGTGCCGGACACCCGCGAGCGATCGCTGGCGTGGCATTCCGATCGCGCCGATACCGGCGGGCCCCGCGATCCCTACGTCGCCGAAGCGATGGCGCCGCCCCGACGCTTTGCGATGACGAAAGCGATCGCGCGCGAGATGCCAGCTTTCTGCGCGTTGCGCGTCTGTCAGTCGCGGCAGCGAAATGCCCGCGCCGGCGCGAAGGCAGGAGCGAGCTGGCGGCCGGGGCAGGACGAAGTCCGCTTCGGGCCCTGCTCGGTCGACGCTCTGGCACATCGTCGCTCTTGCGACCGCGTCGGGCTTCTATGCGGCCGCGAGCGCCCGTGCGCGGGCGTGGCGCCGGTACCGGCCGGGGGCGAGCGCACGATGGCGCGTGAACGCGCGGGAGAACGAGTATTCGGACCGGTAGCCGACGGCGGCCGCGATCGCAGCGACCGTGTCGTCGGTGTCGCGCAGCCGCTGGGCGGCGAGGTCCATGCGCCAGCGCGTCAGGTACTCGGGCGGCGTCTCGCCGACCAGGTGAGCGAAGCGGCGGGCCAGCGTCGCGCGCGACACGCTGACCTCGCGGGCCAGCGACTCGATCGTCCACGGCTCGCCGGGCCGCTGGTGGATCGCGTCCATCGCCCGGGCGACCACCGGGTCGCGCAGCGATAGCAGCCACCCGTCGGTCGCGTCGTCCTCCTGCATGCGCAGCCACGCTCGCATCACATGGATCAGCATCACGTCGATCAGCCGTCCTACCGCGGCCCGGGAGCCAGGCGGGCGGCCGCCGAGCTCGAGCGCAAGCAGCCTCAGCGTCGCGGCGACGCCTCCGTCGTCGCCGGGCATCCCGGCCGGGACATACAGCACCGGCGGCAGTTGGGACATCAGCGGGTGAGCGACCTCATGGTCGTAGTCGTACGCCGCGCAGAGCACGCGCGTCCCGGCGCCGGGACCCCGGATGATCATGTCGCCGTCGGGCCGACGTCGAGTGTCCGTCTCGAATCGCGCCAGTGAATCCGTCCGGGCGTCGACCGACGACACCAGCTCGTGTGGCGTGTTGGTAGGCAGGAGAACGACGTCGCCGGGCATCAGGTGCTGCGGCGCGCGGCCGGGCATGCGCAGCCAGCAACTGCCCGCAACCACCGCGTGAAAGACGGCGCCGGACACCCGGTCGACGGCCACGCCCCACGGCTCGTAGGCGAGGAGCTGGGCCATCACGGCGCCCGAGACGCGGCTGAGGTCGAACACGTCGGCGAGCGGGTCCACGAGCATCACAGCTTATCGCCGTCCAGCTCACAGCTCGCGACGAGATGAGCTGAACGGCTATCGATTTGCGCTTCTGGCGCATTGTCGTGCCAGTTCATTGCCTCCTACTCTGCCTCGCGACACCCCCGGACCCACCCCACGTCAGAAGGAGCGCGACACGATGCCACTGCTCAAGCCCGGCCACCACTTCCCGTCCATCACGATCACCCCGGTCGACGGCGAGGCGATCGACCTCCCGGACGCGCTGGCCGGGCACTTCGCCGTGATCCTGTTCAACCGCGGCTCGTGGTGCCCGTACTGCAACGCCCAGCTACGCGCCTTTCAGCGCCACGCCGAGAAGCTCGACGGCCTCGACGTCAAGGTCGTCTCCCTGTCGGTCGACGACGAGGCCACCGCCCGCGGGCTGATCGCCAAGCACGGCCTGACGTTCCCCGTCGGTCACAGCGCCGACGCCGCCGCGATCCACGAGGCGACCGGCGCGTTCGTCAACGCCGACCCGGTGCACCTGCAGTCCACCGGGTTCGTCCTCGATCCCGACGGCAACGTGGTCGTCAGCGTCTACTCAAGCGGCGCGATCGGCCGCCTGGTGCCTGAGGACGTCGCCGGCCTGGTCAACTACGTCAAGTCCATGCAGCCCGCATGACCACAACCATGACGACCGCCGGGCGAGGGCCCAACTCACCGCAGACCTGCATCCCCGATCGTGAGTGCCGCTCGCGGCCCGCGGCTGCGCCATCACCCGTCCCGTGTCCGCCTGATGTGCCACTCCCTTCCAAACAGTTGTGCGCTACAACTGTTGCATGATACATTCATAGGTGAGTGCGATGAGAGAAGAGGCAGCAGAACAGCAGGAACGCATCGCTGGTGTGCGTGCCGATGCGCGCCGCGTCGTGCGGGAACTGGGCTTCATCGACCAGACGCTGGCCGGGACGCCGTACCCGCCTTCGGCGGTACACGCGCTGATCGAGATCGACCGCGCGTCGGGCATCACCGCCGCGGAGCTCGCGGACGAGCTGCTCCTAGATCGGTCCACCGTGAGCCGGATGCTGCGCAAGCTCGTCGACGCCGGCGAGATCCGCGAGGACCAGGGCGCCGAGGACCGACGGCACAAGTCGCTCTCGCTCACCGACAAGGGCCGGCAGACCGTCGGCAAGATTCACGAGTACGGATCGGCTCAGGTGCGAGACGCGTTCGCGTACCTGGACGAGCGAGAACAAGCAGCGGTGCACCTAGGGCTGCACACCTACGCCGAGGCGCTGGTCAAGAAGCGGCGCGGTACCGATCCGTCCGCCCCGCGCGGCCCGCAGGCGATCTACGTCGACACGGAACTGCGTCCAGGAGACATCGGGCAGATCGTCGCGCTGCACGCACACGAATACGCCAAGCTCGCTGGCTTCGGAGTGGACTTCGAGGCGCTGGAGGCCGCCGACCTCGGTGAGTTCGTCAAGCGCAACGACCGCTCCAGCAGGATCTGGGTGGCCCGAAACGCCGCAGGAATCGTCGTCGGGAGCATCGCCATCGACCGCTCGCACCAGCCCGATGAACTTCGCTGGTTTTTGGTCGGCTCCGGAACCCGCGGCACTGGCCTCGGGCGCCGACTGTTGCAGGATGCCGTGACCTACTGCGACGAGAGCGGGGTCGCGGAGACGGTGCTATGGACCTTTCAAGGTCTCGACACCGCCCGCGCGTTGTACGAGAAACACGGCTTCGTGCTCGTCAAAGAACAACGCGGCGCGCGCTGGGGGAACACCGTCACCGAGCAGCAGTTCCTGCGGTCATCGCCGCTCGGCACCGAGACCGAATAATCCGGCGACGTTCAGAACGGCTGCCTGGGAGGCGACCTACGCGTGTTCTTGGGCGCATACTGCTTTCGCCTTGAGACGCTCGCTCGTGCCGCGAAGCGGTCGCGCAAGCCACCCACAGGTCCGACGGGTCGATCTGCGATGGGTAGGTAACCGTGAACGAGGCGGCTGACCGCCCGCCCATGCGCATCCGCCATGTGCGCCGCGAGATCGACCGGGACAAGTACCCGGCGCCGGCTATGCGCGCTTCTGCGAGGTAGGATCTGTTGGCTGAGCGCCGGTTGTGATCGTTGCTGACAACCGAGTTGGGGAGGGCGAGATCGCAGTCGGGCCGGTACGGGCGCTGGGGAGCGCTCGGCCGACGTGCAAGGTGCCTCCGATTCGTCATGCGGCTCCCGTTCAAGACCGAGACCGATGCCTTTCGCGTCGCGGTTGCCTTGGGGCTGCTTGCGGGGGTGTCTGTCCTGGTGGGCTGGCTTGCTTCTCGGCCGTATGGCGTGGTCTTGTTTGCCGCCGGCATCGCGGCCGGGGTGACCTTCGAGCTCGCCGGACGGGAGGCGGACCGCGGGTACGCGCTGCGGGAGGCGGCACATGGCCCCCACCCTCATGGCGCCAGCGGTGGGAAGCGCCACATCCTGGTGGTGGCGAGCGAGGAGCTTGCGGGTGAGGAGCTCGCCAGGGAGCTGGGGGCGGCAGGCGGAGCCGATGTCGAGCTCGACGTGCTCGCGCCGATCCTCGCCTCGCGGTCGCATTACTGGGCCTCCGACGTCGACCGCGAGCGCGAGCAAGCACGCGCGCGGCTGGAGGCGTCGCTCGCGTGGGCGGCCGACCATGGGTTTGCGGCGAAGGGCGAGGTCGCCGACCCCGATCCGCTGTTGGCAGTCGAAGACGAGCTTCGTGACTTCGGCGCCGACGAGGTCATCATCGTCATGCCCGCCCGGGAGCGCAGGAGCTGGCTTGCCAACCGCATGCTCGGCCACCTGGCACGAGAGCTGGACGTGCCCGTGCGAGAGATCGTGGTCGGCGACGAGCACGACCGCACCCCGACACCGCCCGGACCTTCCAACGGATAGGGGCGGACACCATGGCAAACGAGCCCGGACGCCTACGCCACCGCCTCGCTCTCGCCCTGGTCGCTGCCGTGCTGGTCGGCGTGGGAGGCCTCGTCGGGATCGCCGCCAACGCGGGCACGAAGACGAAGGCCCGGACGGTCACGGCGACAGCTCGCCCGGCTGCGACCGTGCCCGTCGATCCCCACGTCGCTGCCGGCGCGCACGACTTCGTCCAGTTCGCCTGCACCCAATGCCATGGCGAGCGCGGCCGCGGCGGCGTCTCGCCGGCCGTGCCCGCGCTGACCTCCGTCGCCAAGGGGCTGGCACCGGCTGAGCTGCGGTCGATCATCGACCACGGCCTGGGCGAGTCGAGCAACCCAACCCAGCCGTACATGCCGGTCTGGGGCGCTGTCATCTCCAAGACGCAGGTCTCCGACCTGATCGCGTACCTCCGTGCCGGGCTGCCAGCCGTGCCGGCGGCCCAGCCACCCACGATCCCCCAGGGTCAAGGGGCGGCCGTCGAGGGAGGCGTGTTGTACGTCCGCTACGGCTGTATCAACTGTCACGGCCCCAACGGGCTCGGCGGGGTGCCCAACCCGCAGTCCCCCGACAAGACGATCCCGCCGCTCTCGGGCCAGGACTTCCGCAAGGAGTTCAACACAGACGCCAAGATCATCGCCGTGATCCGCTCGGGCAGCGTGATCGGGAAGGCGCCGATCGTGAGCATGCCGCACTGGGGCGGGATCATCCCCGACGACCGGCTGCGGGCGCTCGTCGCCTACATCACGACGCTGAAGTAACCCGGCGAAAAGCGATGATCTGCCCAAGCATCCGGTCAGCTACCGCGCCAGACGAGGCGCACGCGTACTTCGGCACCCGAGTCCCTCACGGTCTCGCCTCACCTGCGCCAATCCGTTAGCGCGGCCGTCGCTACCGGTTTCCATGCGACTCGATACTTCCGTGCGGCCGCTGGACGAACGCGCTGTTCCGCTCGCCTTGGCAGCGGCGCGGCGGCCCGGCTTGCTGTGATCCCAGCCCGGCGTTGAGGTTCCCGGGGCTGCCCCAGCAGCCCGGCGACTTCAAGCGCCGCCGCAGGTTGGCCGAGACTGGAGTGGTTGATGGGTGTCTTCGCCAGTCAGAGCCGGGCTTTGAGGACGATCTGCTGCTGATCGACAGCACCTCGGTGGAGTGCGCCCGCAGCAGCCAGACGACCCGGCGTTCGGCCTTGGCGGACGCCGCCGACTACGGCTAATGCACCAGTCACAGCCGGTTCTTCTGGGGCTTTCGCTTGCACGCGATCCGCTTCGCATACAGATAGCGCGAGCGCCACCAGCCAACCGCTGACGCCTGGATATCGTCCAACCAGGCGCGCGACGGGCGGCGAGCCGGGCGCTCGCATTGTGTACCTGAGCGGAAGCGGCGACCGGTGTCCCGTTGGGGATCGGCGACGGGGACAGCTGCCCTCCGCATCTGGGACGCTGTCGCGTGTGCGCGGTTCGCCGGTGACGGATGTCGTCGTTGTCGGAGCTGGCATTGTCGGGGCTTCCGTGGCCTACCACGCCGCCTGCGCCGGCGCCGCCGTGTTGCTCATCGATCGGTCGCTGCCAGCGTCCGGCGTTACGGGCGACTCCTTTGCTTGGGTCCGAGGACCGAGCGCCGGGGACGCAATAGACGGCAGCACGCCGCTACGGCGGACGGCGCTCGAAGACTGGGCCCGGCTCGAGCGCGAAGTGCCCGGTGTCCTTGTGCGCTGGAGCGGATCGCTGGCCTGGGGCGAGGAGGCGCTGTCTGAAACCGACAAGCTCGGAGCCGACGAGCGACTCGCCGACGCCGATGAGATCAGACGCCTGGAGCCGAACCTTCGGGTGGCCCTGCGCGAAGCGATCTGGCGGCCACGCGATGGGGCGGTCGACCCGGTCGCGGTGACCGAGGCGCTCATCGACGCTGCTCGACGCCATGGCGCGCAGGTACGACTCGGCGAGTCGGTGCGTGGGTTGCGCACGAAGGACGCTGCTGTCGTCGGGGTCGACACATCCACGGGGAGCTTCCCGTCTCGCACAGTCGTGTTGGCTGCTGGTGCTGAAGTGCCGACACTGTGCGCTGCGGTCGGCGTCGATCTCCCCATCGCCGCCTCTCCTGCGGTGTTGATGCGCTTTCGCGCCTCACCTGGTCTGCTTCGCCGGCTGCTCCACTGCCCGTGGGGCGATTTTCGCCAGACCAAAGACGGGATGCTTCTCGCGGCGGCCGGGACGGCGAACAAGGACGAGTTGCAGCGCAACGTTCACGCCACACTGCAACGGCTCAAGAACATGCTCAGTGGCGCAAACGACATCCAGCTCAGCGACGTCCGTATCGGAGCGCGACCGATGCCGGTTGACGGACTGCCGATCGTCGGATCTCTGCCCGCACACCCGGGCGGCTACATCGCCGTCATGCACTCGGCAGTCACGCTCGCGCCGGCCGCCGGCCGCCTCGTCGCCGACGAAGTGATTGACGGCCTCGAACTCGAGGAACTCCAAGGCGTCCGTCCCCATCGCTTCGCAACCGCGGCCGAGACTGCACGAGCATCGTCGGACGACCCACCCGTCTCGTAACACGATCCGTGAACGGGCTTACGGCCCGGCAGGCGCGAGTCCAGCCCGGCGGCTGAGACGATGCCTTCGTGGCCGAGTTGCGTTTGATGGCGGCGGCGGTTCTCACCGATCGGCGCTGATGCTCGTGAGCAAACACGCAGCTCCGGCGGCGCTCAAGGGCGTTGACATGCACATGACCGTCTATCTCGCCGAGCTCGACGGGACGCCAGCGCCCGCCGCCGAGATCGCCTCTCTCGTCCAGATCGCCTCAGCCCGCCTCGGCGGCGACGGCCTCGTCATAAGCGGCGGCCAGGCGTTCGCTCGCCGTCGGACCTGCGCCCGGCGGTGGGGCCGCCCCAAGGTGCTCGCTGCGCAGCTCGGCCATGAAGTCCTCCCACAGCGCGGGCCCGCCGTCGGCCAGCAGTGCGGCTCGGACCCGGAGAGCCGGGGTGGTCGGCCGGTTGCGCAGACCCCATTCGCCGAGCACGGCCAGCACGGGAACCAGCCCGATTGACGCCTCGGTGAGGCTGTACGTCGCGCGGCGTCCGCGACCGACGTCCGCCCGCGTCAGCAGTCCGGCCGCGACCAGCCTTCGGAGGCGATCGGCCAGGATGTTCGAGGCGATCCCCTCCTCCGAGCGCTCTTGGAGGACGCGGAAGTACCGCCGGTTGCCGAAGATGACGTCGCGCAGGACCAGTAGCGACCAGCGGTCGCCGATCACCTCCACCGCCGCGTTGATCGCGCAGCCCGAGCGCGGTCCGGCCGCGCGCGTCGTCATCGCACGATTGTACTTGCACTTTGCTAGCACCTGCTAGCCTGCGGCCGCCGCTTGCAACCCGCAATCACCCTCGGAGGGCGCCGATGCCTGACACCACCTGTCACATGTCGATCTCGCTCGATGGCTTCGTCGCCGGGCCAGACCAGAGTCGGGAGGACCCTCTCGGCAAGCGGGGGAGAGAACTCCATAGCTGGCACCTCGGCGACGAACGCGCCAACGATGCCGACGAGACGGCGACCGGCTGGCTCATGCGCACGCGCGGCGCCTACGTCATGGGGCGCAACATGTTCGGACCGATTCGCGGCGAGTGGGAGGAAGACTGGCGGGGGTGGTGGGGCCCCGATCCGCCTTACCACGCACCGGTGTTCGTGCTCACCCACCACCCCCACGAACCCATCGAGATGGAGGGCGGGACAACCTTCCACTTCGTCACCAACGGCTTCGACGCCGCCTATACCCAGGCGTGTGAAACGGCCGGTGAGGGCGGTGTCGACATCGCGGGCGGCGCGTCGACCGTGCGGCAGGCGCTCATAGCCGGGGTCGTCGACGAGCTCACGCTCGACATCGCTCCGGTCCTGCTCGGCTCCGGCGAGCGGATCTTCGATGGCGTCGAGTCGCTCGGGCTGGAGCCCGTCGAGGCGTTGCATTCGCCGCTGGCCACCCACATCCGCTACCGCCGGGCGGGGTAGCCGGTGAGTGTTCCGCTCTCCGGACCGACGATCGTGGTCGCTGGCCATCTCCGCGTCGCGGCCGCTGACCGCGAGACCTTCCTGGCTCGCTCAGTCACGCCGTTGAGCTAGCCCGTAGCGCCTCGGGGCGCCACGGCTTCGCCGTCAGCGCCGACATCGTCGGTCCCCAACGGTCAAGGTCTACGAGCGCTGGAGACATGGGCGACATCGAAGCGGCGAGCGCTCACGGAACGCCTCACAACGCGACGGCACGCCGTCAGCGTCGCAGCTCCGCCACGTCTTCCAGGCGCCCCAGCTTGTGCGGATTGCGAATCGCGTAGATGCGGGCGATCCGGCCGTCCTCGACCACGAAGGTCAGCGCGGTGTCGAGCTCGCCGGAGGGGTCGATCCGGGCCGCGACCGCGCCGTTGATCAGCAGCGTCGCGACCTCCGCGCGCGGCGTGGTCTTCGGGAACCGAGTCAGGAGCGCCGCCACCCGCTCCACGCCCTGGACCGGGTGCCGGACCGCGCGAGCCAGGCCCCCGCCGTCCGCGACCAGGACGACATCGGGTGCGAGCACGTCCATCAGGCCCTGCACGTCACCCGTGGTGACGGCGGTCAGGAACCGCTCCACGACCTGCTGCTGCTCGGTGCGGCTCACCTCCATCCGGGGGCGCCGTGCGGTCACGTGTCGGCGCGCCCGGTGCGCGATCTGCCTGACCGCTGCAGAGGACTTGCCCACGGCCTCGGCGATCTGGTCGTATGGCACGTCGAAGACCTCGCGCAGCACGAAGACCGCGCGCTCGGCCGGTGCGAGCGTCTCGAGCACGGTGAGCATCGCAATCGAGACGCTCTCGGCGAGCTCGACGTCCTCGGCCACGTCGGGGCTCGTCAGCAGCGGCTCGGGCAGCCACGCCCCGACGTAGTCCTCGCGCTGCCTGGCCAGCGTGCGCAGCCGATTGAGCGCCTGCGTCGTGACCACCCGGACCAGGTACGCGCGCGGGTCGCGCACCTCGTCCCGGGCAGCGTCGCCGATGTCGGCCCACCGCAGCCAGGTCTCCTGCACGACGTCCTCGGCCTCGGCCGCGGAGCCGAGCATCTCGTAGGCGACGGTGAAGAGCAGGCTGCGATGGTCGACGAACGGGTCGTCGCTCATGGCGTCGACGCTACCGCCGCAATCTTGGAGCGCGCGGCCAGCGGAATCTCGCACGCAGAGGAGAAGCCCTGCGACTCGATCCCGAGCGCCGTGTTGCTCCTGGTCGAGAAGTTGGCAAATGCGACGAGCACGGTGAGCTCGATCATCGCCGCGGGGCCGAGCGCAAGGAGCAGGCGCGCGGACAGCTCGTCGGTGACGGTCGGCGGCGTGTTCGTCATCGCCTCGGCGTACTCCATGACGTCTCGCTCCAGCGGCGTGAACACCTCGGACTCCCGCCAGCGCGGCACCTGGCTCGCCTTGGCCATGTCCAGGTTCTGGTTCTGCGCCTCGAAGTAGCCGAAGTCGAGGCACCAGCTGCAGCCAACCTGTGCCGCGACGGCCATGTGCGCGAACGACTTGAGGCTCTCGTCGGCCGCATCCCACTCGCTCGCCTTGCCCCCGATCTCCAAGGATGCCTCGGCGACCTTGGGGTTGTGCCATATCACCTCGAGGGGTTCGGGCACGGCACCGAGCTGGTCGATCATGCTCGTGCTGAGCCCGGTGGTGAGCTTCGCCTTCGGAACGCGTAGCGCCATGGTGTTCTCCCTGTCTTGCCTGTGTGGGCATGAAGACACCGCCGGGCGCGCGAATGTGACAGCCGAGCAACTACCCCACCCGTGCGGTGATCGTCAGCGCGCCGCGCGCCTTGGCCACCGACACGCGGTGGTGGCCGTCGCGGATCGCGTAGGCGTCGCCGATCTGCATGACCGAGATGGGCGGGAGCGTCACGCCCTGCTGGACGGCGAGCCAGACGCGCTGCCAGCGGCCGCGGGTCGGGGGCTTGGGCCGGAAGTGCTGGTCGAACTGCGCCGCGCGGTTCGGCTCGGTGGTGCCGGCGATCGCCTCGAGCGGGATCTCGACGACGCCGCACGGGCCGCAGCGCCGCCGGACCGCTTCGTCGTACACCGGCAGGCCGCACATGGCCCGGCCGAGCCGGCGCACGCGGCCGAGCAGCGCGGCCCGGCGGCGCGCCCGCGCGGCGGCGGTGAACGCGCGATCGGCCTCGAGTCGGGTCCAGGGGCTCATGTCGCAAAGATCGAGCGGCCGTGCCTGTTGCGGGTTGGACATGCCGTCCTCCTTTTCGATGTCTGCGCCCGAATGGGCGGTCTCGACAAGACGTCGCAACGGGGAGGGCGATTTGGACAGCGCTCGAGAAATGCATTCAGCGCCCGGCGGTGCCGAGGTCGTCGGACCGTCCGGCCTCCAGGCGGGACCACTGGGAAATGGGACGCCCGTTCGTGCGGTAGGGGTGCTCGCCGTCGCCCCCCCAAGGCTGCGGCCAGCCGGTGGGCGAGTCTTCCCACGCCTCCTGCCGTCCGTACGCGGTCATGTCCAGCAGCCCGTAGGTGGAGGCCATCGCCTCGACGCCGCGGCCGGTCGTCCAGTAGGTCTCGAACACCCTGTCGCGCTGCCGCAGGTAGCACACGAGGTAGAACCTGTTGACGCGGCGCCCGGCCAGCAGAGCCTCGGCGGAGTCCTGCACCGAGTACCACGGCACCTCCCAGCCCATGAAGTCGCGATAGCGGACGCTCTCCTCGTACGGGCCCTGGCAGAAGGTGGCGTAGGTGACGTCGCGGGAATGCAGGTTGGACAGCTCGCGGACCTGCCCGTTGTAGAAGGTGCAGCCCTCGCACTGCGCCTGCGCGGGTTCGCCGGCGTACCACATGTGGTAGTAGGCGATCAGCTGCCGGCGGCCCTCGAATGCGTCCAGCAGCGTGATCGGCCCGTGCGGGCCGATCAGCGTGATGGCGGGGTCGACCTCGACCATCGGCAGCCGCCGGCGGGCGGCCGCGATCGCGTCACCCGCACGGGTGTGCGCCTTCTCCCGACTCCGCAGCGCGTCCAGCTCGGCCTGCCAGGTGGCTCGGTCGACCACAGCCGGCAGCGTGCCCTTGTGCTCAGACATGTCGTGCTCCCTGTTCTCTTGTTGGTTCATGCGACGGCCGGCTCGGTCTCGGCGACGGGCGCGGGCTCGCGCCGCCGCCCGAGCAGCAGGCTCGCCGCGACCGCCCCGAGCGCGGCAATGACGATCGCCGCGGCGAAGGCGGATCGGTAGCCGTTGGTGAGGGCCGCGAGGGTTGAGGCGCCGTGGGCGCCGGACAGGGCGACGGTCGACAGGATCGCGGTGCCCACCGCGCCGCCGATCTGGAAGGAGGCGTTGTTCAGGCCGGAGGCCAGACCGGCTTCGGTCTCGGCCACGCCGGTCAGCGAGGCGATCGAGCCCGCGACGTAGGCGGCGCCGATGCCGGGGCCGAGGATCAGCAGGGCGAGGAAGAGGTCGCCGAGGTAGCTGCCGTCGACCGAGACCTGCGTCAGCAGCAGGCTGCCCACGCCGGTGAGCGTCATGGCGAGGACCGCGACCGGTCGCACGCCGCCCTTGGTGGCGAGCGCTTGCGCGGTGATGGTTCCGATGACCGCCGTGACCGGCATGACGAGCGAGGCGAGTCCGAAGTGGATCGGCGACCAGCCGAGGACCTCCTGGGCGTACTGCGTGAGGATGAACGGCACGCCGAACCCGATGGTGCCGAGAGCGAAGAGCACGAGGTTGCCCCCGACCAGCGCCCGCGAGCGCAACACCCCCAGCGGCGCCAGCGGAGCCGGCGAGCGCGACTCGATGCGGACGAAGACCAGGGTCAGGACGGCGGCCAGCGCCAGGAGGCCCAGTGTCTGGCCGTCGGTCCAACCGACCCGAGGAGCCTCGACGACCGCGTACACCAAGGACACGAGCGCGGCCGTGATGGTTGCCGCGCCGGAGACGTCGAAGCGCCGTTGCCCAACCGCCGCGCGGCTCTCGCGCAGCAGCACCGGGCTCAGCGCGGCCACGGCGGCGGCGACGGGGACGTTGATGAAGAAGATCCACTCCCAGCCCAGCCCGGTGGTGACCGGTCCGCCGATCAGCCACGCGGCGGTCCCGCCGATGGCGCCGGTCGAGCCCCAGATCCCGAGCGCTCGGTTGCGCTCGGCGCCCTCGTCGAAGGTGGTCATGACGATCGACAGCGCCGTCGGGGTCATGATCGCCGCCGCCACGCCCTGCAGGGCCCGCGCGGCGAGCAGCGCCGTGACCGTGCCCGCGAGGCCGGCGCCGAGCGAGGCCAGCGCGAACACGCCGGTGCCCAGGATGAACATCCGGCGGCGACCCAGGAGGTCGGCGGCGCGCCCGCCCAGCAGGAGCAGCCCGCCGAAGCTGAGCAGGTAGGCGCTGAGAACCCACTGCAGATCCCCGGCCGGGAACGCCAGGTCCGCGTCGATCGACGGCAGCGCCACCACGACGATCGCGGAGTCGAGGATCACCATGAAGAAGGCGGTGCACAGCAGCGCGAGCGCTTTCCAGCGGCGGGGGTCGGGCTGTGCCGGGAGGTGTGTGGGATTCGAGTTGTCCATACCGAGACGTCGCATCCCGGAGGGCGATTTGGACAGCCTTCGAGAAGTTCGTCAGCGCAGCGCGCCCAGCCGCCGCTCGAGCTCCGCTCGCTCGACGGCGTTGGCGGTGAGCGCGATCGCGCGCTCGTAGGCGCCCGCGGCGCCCGCCGCGTCGCCCGCGCGGCGCAGCAGATCGGCGTGAGCCGCGTGCAGCGGCTGGTAGCCCTCGAACCCTGGCTCGGCGAGCAGCGGCTCGATCAGCTCCAGGCCGGCAGCGGGCCCATCGGCCATGCCGACGGCGACCGCGCGGTTGAGCTCGACCACCGGCGACGGGTTGAGCCTGGCCAGGGCGCCGTAGAGCTCGGCGATCTGCGCCCAATCCGTGGTCTCGGCGTCGGGGGCCTGGATCTGCAGGGCGGTGATCGCAGCCTGCAGCTGGTACTCGCCGGGATGCCGCAGGCGCACCGCGCGATCCAGCTTGGCCAGGGCGTCGGCGATCCGGTCGCGGTCCCACAGCGACCGGTCCTGCGTGTCGAGCGCGACGTACCGCCCGTCGGCGCCCACGCGCGCGCCGCGGCGCGCGTCATGCAGCAGCATCAGCGCCAGCAGGCCCCACACCTCGGCGTCGTCGGGCATCAGCCGGCACAGCAGCTCTCCCAGGCGGATCGCCTCGTCGCACAGCTCCTCGCGGACGAGGCGATCGCCCTCGGTGGCCGCGTAGCCCTCGTTGAAGATCAGGTACACGACCCGCAGCACGCCGCGCAGGCGATCGGGCAGCTCCTCGTCGGCCGGTACGCGGTAGGGGATGCCCGCCTCGGCGATCTTGCGCTTGGCGCGCACGATCCGCTTGCCCATCGTCGGCTCGGCGACCAGGAACGCGCGGGCGATCTCGCCCGTCGTCATGCCGCCGAGCGCCCGCAGGGTCAGGGCCACGCGCGCGGGCATCTCCAGCGCCGGGTGGCAGCAGGTGAAGATCAGCCGCAGCCGATCGTCGACGATCGTGGTCTGGTCGTCCATGGATGGCTCCTCGTGCCCGGAGTCCAGGCGCGTCAGCTCGGCCAGCCGCTCGGCGCGATCCGTGATCGACCTGTTCCGGCGCAGGCGATCGATCGCTCGCCGCCGCGCGATGGTGGTGATCCACGCCCCCGGGCTGGCCGGGACCCCGTCGCGCCGCCACTGCGTGACAGCCGCCTCGAACGCGTCCTGCACCGCGTCCTCGGCCAGCTGGAAGTCGCCGGCCTGCCGGATCAGCGTGGCCAGCACGATCGCGCGCTCGTCGCGAAACGCGCGTGCGATCGCGGACGAGACCGGGTCGGCCGGCTGGGCCCCGCCGCCACTCATTCCAGGTCGCTCACCGCCTCGTCGGGCACATCGGCGCCGGCCTGCCGCGCCAGGTTCACCCACTCGCCGGCCGACACGACCGGGCGCACCTCGACCGTCCCCCAGCGCGCCATCGGAAGCCGCGCAGCCTGCTCGAGCGCCTCGTCGAGGTCGGCGCACTCCAGCAGGTAGTAGCCGGCCAGGACCTCCTTGGTCACGGCGAACGGGCCGTCGGTGATCTCGGCCTGCCCACCACGCACGCGGACCGACGTCGCGCTCTCCGTCCTGCGCAGGCGCCGGACGCCCACGAGCAGCCCGGCCTCGCGCAGGCTGCGGTGCAGCTCCAGCATCATCGGGAGTCCCTTCTCGCGCTCGGCCTGCTCGGCCGAGTCGACTTCCTCTTCGTACACCAGCAGCAGGTACTGAGACATCGCGCCTCCGACGTTCGTGGTCTTCGCCGCAGCCTAAGCGGCCTTCACCACTACGTCGCCGCACGCGGGACCATGTGGACGGGCCCGACTCGCGACGTGACCGTCGCTCGCGCTCGGATGGGCACAGCGAGCATCCGCCACGAGCGGGCGCCGGTCGACGCGGCGCAGCCGCTGGCGCGACGCTCGCTGTCCTGATGGGAGGTCGTTGCGACGTGCGCGCGCGCCCTGGGGTCATCACGCTGAAGGCGCGCGGCGGCCCAGACTAGTGCCCGGGTCGCACAGCGACGATGATCGGTGGGTCAGCTCTGCCGGGGCCTTGCTGGCGGCTCAGCCCGGCGAAGGCTCGGCCAGGCGCAACCGCGTGATGGGAACGCTCACGGGGCTCTGCCTGGCAACGAGGAGGTCGATGTGGGCGACGGCCTCTCGCCGTTGCCGGCGCCAGTTGACGAACGACCACCCGTAGAGCCACAGCGCGGCCTTCTCGTCCTCGGACAGGCCGCTCGGATCGATCACCTCCGCCTCAACCGAGGCAAATGTGTCGCCACGGCGCATCCGAAAGGCGACATCCCCCTGCAACTGCTTCAGCGTGGACACTTGGCGTCCACCTCCACTGTGTCGGCGGCCGGAACCGGTCGGGTCTTGCGTTTCAGCTCGCCGATGAGATAGCGAGGTCGGCCCACACGCACGTGCTGCCGTCGTGCCTGGAGCCCCAGCGCTCGGCCAGGCTCTCCACGAGGTATAGCCCGAAGCCACCGCCATGCTCTTGATCGGGGCGCCGAGCTGCGATGACGGCATCGTCGCCGCCGTCCTCGACCTCGAGATGGACCAACCCGTCGCAGATCTCGACGCTGACGCGTATCGCGGCGGGCCTGGGCCCGTGCGCGTGAAGCACGCTGTTGGTCACGAGCTCGGAGAGAAGCAGCTCGACGTCGCCGAGCAGCCTCGCCGACACCCGCGTGGCAAGCCAAGGGGCGACAGCGGCTCGCGCAGCCACAGGGGCGTCGAGTCCGGCTGCGACGGCGACGTCCATGCGTGTGGCCCGGCCGTTGGGCGCAACAGGACCGCGAGACCGCGCGCCGCCGTTCAGCGCCGCGATGCGTCTCGGGGTGGCGTCGAATCGCCACATAAGGGCCTCCTCGGATCCTCCTCGCGGCCCAGCCCGGGATTCGGGCGGCCCGGAGGCGTCTCCATAGGTGGGTGCGGAGGATCAACCCAGGCGCTTCAGGGTCAAGTTCTGAAGCCTGGCCAAGCCGCGTCAAGCTGAGGCTCCCTTGGGTGCCGGCGACGGTAGCAGCACCGTGCAAGCCGCGCGAGCAGTTGTGCGCCCGCTTCCACCGCGTGCGATGGCGTCGCCGCGGTACCCTGTGGAGTACGTAGGTCCCAATGGCCGCAGCGGTTGTGCTGCGACACCTGGGACAGGCGAGTCGCCCGACGGACCTCATCCGTCTCCTTCCTGCTTTCGTGCGACTCGGCCTTCAGGAGGGAGGCGAGAACGGAGCTGGCGATGCCCAGCGCCAAGTTCGACCCCAACGCGACCGGCCCGTCGGGCCTGGCGATCGCGAACCACATCGTGCAGCTGCTCAGCGAGTACACCGGACGTGGCCCGACGAAGGCACGAACAACCTTCAGCCACGACCTCGTCACCGTGGTCGTGCAGGACCTCCTCGCCAAGGGGGAACGCAGCCTCGTACGCGACGGCAAGGCCGACCTCGTGCTCGACCTCCGCAGGGCCTACCAGCAGACGATGCGCCACGAGCTCGTCGCCGGCGTCGAGGAGATCACCGGACGGCGCGTGATCGCCTTCCTCAGCGCCAACCACATCGACCCCGATGTCGCCATCGAGAGCTTCGTGCTCGCCCCGCAGGACGGCGAACCTCAACCGCGCGCCGCTGACAGCGACGCCTGAACCGCTGGCAGCCGACGCGATGCTGAGGTCACGGGCGGCTCGAGCAATGGGTCGTGTCGCAGGATGCGCAGCTGGAGCTGGCAGAGCGCCTTGGACGGCTGGAGCCCGAGCTCGTCGGTGAGGACGCGCTGGCGCTCTCGAAAGGCAGCCAGGGCATCGGCGTGCCTTCCGGTGCGGTAGAGCGCGAGCATGAGCGCGGCGAGCGGGCGCTCGCGCATCGGATGGCGCGCGGCGAGCGCCTCGAGCTCGCCGACGAGGTCCGCGTGGCGGCGCAGCTCGAGGTCGGCCTCGATGCGCTCCTCGAGCGTCGTCATGCGCAGCTCCTCGAGCCGGGCGCCCTCCAGCCGGGCGAACGGCTCGCCCTCGAACTCCGTGAGCGCCGGGCCGCGCCAGAGCGCGAGCGCGTCGCGCAGCCGCTGCGCCGCGTCGGCGCTGCGCCCCTGTTCGCGCGCGAGCTGCGCGTCGGCCCGGAGGCGCTCGAAGCGGTAGAGGTCGACGGTCTCGTGGTCGACCTCGAGCCGGTACCCCGGTGCGCGCGTCTGCAGGATCCCGTCGGGCAGCAGCTTGCGCAGCCGTGAGACGTAGACCTGGATCGCCTTACGCGCGCTGGCCGGGGGGTCGTCGCCCCACAGCTCGTCGACGATCCGGCCGACCGCCACCGTTCGCCCCGGGTTGAGCAACAGCAGCGCGAGCAGCGCCTTCTGCTTGGTGGGCCCGAGCTCGACGATCCTGCCGTCCTGCACCGCCTCCAGCGGCCCGAGGACGCGGAACTCCAGCCCGTGGCGCGCACGCTGCGGGGACGCGTGCACGACCGAGCGCAGCGCCTCCCGCACGTAGCGCTCCAGCGTGGCGTTGAGCGTGGCGCCGATCTCGTCCAGCGCTCGGGACACGAGCTGCTCGAGCATCTGCGGGTCGAGCGTCGGCGGCGCTGCACCATCTGCCATCCGTCGATGGTGGCTGCGGCGCGGCTCGCGCGCATCGGGCACGGAGCCTTATTTCCCGCTGCCGGGCGCCGTATCTTTCCGGCGTCGGGGCCGGCAGCGGCGAGATACTGGCCCCATGGAGGCCGGCGCGAGCGAGCCGTTCGTCGGACGCGTGGAGGAGCTGGGACGCCTCGAGCGCGCGCTGCGCGCGGCGGCGGCGGGGAGCGGGGCGACCGTGCTCGTCGCCGGCGAGGCGGGCATCGGCAAGACCCGGCTCACCGCGGAGCTCGCGACGCGGGCTCGCGCGGCCGGATTCGAGATCCTCCTGGGCCGCTGCCTCGATCTCGTCGGGACCGAGCTGCCCTACCAGCCGTTCGTCGAGGCGCTGCGCCCGCTTCGCGACGGGCACGCCGAGCGCGAGTCCGCCGGCTCTCAGCTGCGCGTCTTCGAGGACACGCTCGCGCTGCTCACGGGCCTGGCGGCGGACGCGCCGGTGCTGCTCGTGCTCGAAGACCTGCACTGGGCGGACACGTCGACGCTCGACCTCGTCGTCTACCTCGCGCACAACCTCGACGAGCGACGGGTGCTGGCGCTCGCGACCTACCGCGCGGACGAGCGCGCGTCGGCCGAGCGCATGCGCCGGGTCGCCGACGGCGTCCGGCGCTCGGGCTCGGCGCTGCTGGTCGAGCTCGGCCCGCTCGAACGCGAGGAGCTGAGGGCGCTGATCGCGGCGCGCGTCGGGGCACCGCCGTCGCAGACGCTGACGGACTCGATCGTCGCCCGCGCGGAAGGCAACCCGTTCCTGGCGGAGGAGCTCCTCGCCGCCGCGGGCGACGCGCGCGGCGAGCTGCCGCGCGGCCTGCGCGATCTGCTGCTGCAGCGCGTCGTGCGATTGGACGACAGGACGCAGGCCGTGCTGCGCCTGGCGGCGGCCGCCGGGCGCGACGTCGGCTACCCGCTGCTCCGCGCCGCGGCGGCGCTGCCGGAGCGCGAAGTGCGCGAGTCGCTGCGCGGGGCCGTCGAGCACGGTGTCCTCGTCGGCAACCAGGCGACGGGCAGCTTCCGCTTCCGCCACGCGCTGCTCGCCGAGGCGATCTACGCGACCCTGCTTCCCGGGGAGCGCGAGGAGCTGCACGCGCGGCTCGCCGACGAGCTCGCGCGCGGCGAGCCGCCCGCGGCCGCGGCGGAGCTGGCGCCGCACTGGGCGGCTGCGCATCGCGCGCCGGAGGCGCTCGCCGCTTCGGTCGAGGCCGCGCGCGAGGCGGACGCCGTGTCCGGCCCCGCCGAGGCGCTTGCGCACCTCGAGCGAGCGCTCGGGCTGTGGGCCGATGTGCCGGCCGCCGCCGAGCTCGTGGGCCTCGACCTCGCCGAGCTCTCGTCCTGGGCCGCCCACCGCGCCGTCCAGACGGGTGCGGCGCCGCGCGCCGTCGAGCTCGGGCGCCAAGCCGTCGCCCTCGTCGGCGACGGCGACCCGCTGCGCGCGGCGCTCTTGTACGAGCGCCTCGGTCCGTACCTGCTCATGGCCGGAAGCCGCGATGCGGCCCTGGCGGCGTTCGAGCGCGCGGTCGAGCTCGTGCCGCCGGACCCGCCCTCGCCGGAGCGCGCGCAGGTGCTTGCCGCGCTCGGGCATGCGCTGATGCTGACCTGGCGCCACGAGGAGTCGCTCTCGACCTGCGAGCGGGCGCTCGAGCTGGCGCGTGCGGTCGGCAACAGCCGGGCCGAGCATCGGGCGGTCATGGTGCTCGGCGTCGACCAGGCCTATCTCGGCCACGGCGACGAGGGGCTCGCGCAGCTCTGGCTGGCTCTGGAGCTCGCGCAGAAGAGCGGCGTCGCCGAGGATCTGTATCGAGCGTACGTCTGCCTGACGGACGTGCTGACGATGCTCGGACGGCCACGGGAGTCGGCCCAGCTCGCCGCGGCGGCGGTCGACGTCATGGGGCGCTACGGGATCGAGCTCGGCACGCTCGTCTCCAACCAGACCGAGGCCCTGGTCGCGATCGGCGAGTGGGCCCAGGCCGATCGCGTCAGCGCGGCCGCGCTGCGCGCCGGCACGGACAACTGGCCGCATCATGCGCTCGTCATGCGCGCCGGGCTCGAGATCGGCCGCGGCGACTTCGACGAAGCGCGGGCGCACCTGCAAGCCGCACGCGCCACCGTGCGCGAGGACGAGCGCGGCTCGCTCCCGTACGACCTCGTCGTCACCGACCTCGCCCTCTGGGAGCGCCGCTTCGCGGACGCCGACGCGCTCGTGCGCGACGCGTTGGCCCGGACGCGCCCCCGCGACGCCGCCCTGATCCGCGTCGAGCTCTGCGCCCAGGGGCTGCGCGCACACGCAGAGCTGGTCGCGCTCGCACGCGCCACCCGGGACGTCGATGCCGTCGGCCGCTGGCTCGGCCAGGCGCGCAAGGTCGTCGCCGCCGCTCGGCGCGCCGCCGCGCAGGCCGCGCCCGTCACCCCGAACGCCGCCGGCTGGCGCGCGCAGGCCGCGGCCGAGTACGAGCGCGCCCGCGGCCTGGCGCGACCGGAGGCGTGGTCGGCGGCCGCGGCCACGTGGGAGCAGCTGGAGCGCCCGCCGCACGCGGCCTACTGCCGCTGGCGGCAGGCCGAGGCGCTCGTCGCCGCCGGCGCGGCGCGTACCGAAGCGACGATCCCGCTGAGGGCCGCCCACGCCGAGGCAACGCGCATCGGAGCGCGGCCCCTCGTGCGGCAGCTGGAGCTCCTCGCCGAGCGAGCGCGCCTCGATCTCGCGTCCCCGGATCCGGCGCAGCGCGACGTCGACCCGGGCATGCAAGAGGTCCTCGGCCTGACGCCGCGCGAGGCGGAGGTGCTGACACTCGTGGCGCGTGGCCTCACGAATCGCGAGATCGCCGCCGCGCTCGTGATCAGCGTCAAGACCGCCAGCGTCCACGTCTCGCACATCCTGCGCAAGCTCGACGTCCCCACCCGCGTCGAGGCCGCTGCGCTCGCGCACCGCATCGCCGCGGACTAAGAAGCGGTTTCAGAAGTCGTCCCGTCGCTGCTCCGTCTCGTCCAACTCTCCGATAGCCAGCGGCGCCTCGATCGAGCAGCGGCAGACCGCTGGTTTCGTCTAGGCGCAGTCGTCTCAACCCGCGCTCCCGCTCATCGTCCATTCCGGGCGGCTCGTGGGCCTTGACCGGGACGCCTCCTTGCGCCGGACAGCAGAAGTGCCCGAAATCCACCGAAGCGGCGCTTTGGTGAGTCGGTTGGCGGGCGACTTCGGCGTGGGTCGAGTCGGCGATGAGCGCTTCGACCCGCCGCTCGATGTCGTCGCGGCTCGCGGACCGGGTCGACCGGGCAGCCCTTGGCGGGGAGGTCCGACTCGATGTCGCCCAGCCGATGGTCACGACGAACGTCGGTGCGCTGCACGTGTTCGGCGTCGCGGACGGCTGCGCAGCCGCCGCGACCGCCGCCACCGAAACCGACGGTGGCTGTTGCAATCCCGATGCGGCCGTCATCGTCGACGAGCCGGCCGACCTCTTCGGCCGCCGCGTTTGCGCCGACGGCGAATGCGACCAGCTCCCGAGGAGTGCTCATGAGTTGCGTCTGTCGGCAGCCACTCGCTCGATGCGGGTCCAGCCCTTCCAGCCCCGCTCCTGCAGAATCGCCAGAAGTCGCTCGGCGACCGGTGAGGCGTCGACCGTGGTCGCGTCCAGCAGGTCGACGAACGGGTCTTCGAAGTCGTCGGCACCTACCTCGCCGGCCTCCACAGCGCGGATCATCACGCGCTCCAGGATGTCCGCGATATCGACGACCCGCGGGTCGTCGGCCGGCCAGTCGATCGCTTGGCTGAGAAGGCCATAGAGCTTGACCATGTCGGGGTCGTCGAGCTCCTCGTGCTTCTTGGCGATCACAGAGTCGATCCGGTGCGGCACCTGGGCGGCGATCATGATCCAGCTGTCCCGCTCCAGCTCGATGTAGCGCTCATCGACGCCGAGACCGCGCAGGCGGTCGAGGTAGTCCACGACGCTCTGCGGGAGCGCCAGGTGCTCGCCGGCGGCGAGCTTGGCGATCCGTTTGCGGTTGCCCTGCAGCCGCCGGATCTCGGCGCGCAGTTCCTTGTCGATCTTCTGGACGCCACGGGCGAACTCCTCGGGGCTGGCGTCGAGGAGCTCCTGCACCCGGGCCAGGGGCACGCCGGCGTCGGCCAGGGTGCGGATCCGGATCAGTCGCACAACCGCGGCAGCATCGTAGGTGCGGTAACCGGAGTAGGTGCGCTCGGGCTCAGGCAGCAGCCCGATCTGGTGGTAGTGGCGTACCGCCCGCACCGTCACGCCGGCGTATGTCGCCAGCCGGCTGATGGTGAGCATGGGGTTCAGAGTGCCTCAGGCGATCTTGCGGTGGTAGGTGAGAATGGCGAAGCCGTAGGCGACGACAAGGATGCCGACACACCAGGCGAGGGCGACCCAGATGCCGCTGCCGACCGGCTGCTGAGCGAACAGGTCTCGGATCGCGTCGACTATCGAGGTCACAGGCTGGTGCTCGGCGAAGGCACGCACCGGTCCGGGCATGCTGTCGGTGGGCACGAAGGCTGAGCTGATGAAAGGCAGGAAGATGAGCGGGTAGGCGAACGCGCCCGCGCCGTCCACAGTCTTCGCGGTGAGCCCGGGAATCACGGCGATCCATGTCAATGCGAGCGTGAACAGCATCAAGATGCCGCCGACCGCGAGCCACGCCGTCACGTCCGTCCCCGAGCGGAAACCCATGAGCAGGGCGACGAGCACGACGACCACGACCGAGATCAGATTGGCGACCAGCGAGGTCAGCACGTGCGCCCACAGCACGCCCGACCGCGCGATCGGCATGGACTGGAACCGCTCGAAGATCCCGCCCTGCATGTCCGTGCACAGCCGCACCGCGGTGTACGCGATGCCCGACGCGATCGTGATCAGCAGGATGCCGGGCAGCATGTAGTCCACATACGAATCCGAGCCGGTGTCGATCGCCCCGCCGAACACGTACACGAACAGCAGCATGATGGCGATCGGCGTGATGACGGTCGTGATGATGGTGTCGAGGCTGCGCGTGATGTGGCGCAGGGATCGTCCGGTCAGGGCGGCCGTGTCGGAGAAGAAGTGCGTGGTCATCGTGGTTCCTTATTTGTGCGTGCCGACGTGGCCGATGCTGCGGTCGTCGCCGGCTGTGCTGTCGCTGTCGTCGTCGCCGACGAGCGAGAGGAAGACGTCCTGGAGGGTCGGCTGCTTTTCGACGTACTCGACCTTGGCGGGCGGGAGCAGCCGCTTGAGCTCGGCCAGGGTGCCGTTGACGATGATCCGGCCTTGGTGGAGGATCGCGATCCGGTCGGCGAGCTGTTCGGCCTCGTCCAGATACTGTGTCGTGAGCAGCACCGTCGTACCGCTGTCGGCGAGCTCCTTGACCGCCTGCCACACCTCGATGCGCCCCTGCGGGTCGAGCCCGGTCGTCGGCTCGTCGAGGAAGATGATCGGCGGGTTCCCGATGAGGCTCATCGCGATGTCCAGGCGGCGGCGCATCCCGCCCGAGTACGTCGCCACCTTCCGCGCGGCCGCGTCGGTCAGCGCGAACCGTCGGAGCAGGTCGTCGGCGATCCTTCCCGGGTCTTGCAGGTGCCGCAGCCGGGCCATCAGCACAAGGTTCTCCCGCCCGCTGAGGATCTCGTCGACCGCCGCGAACTGTCCCGTGAGGCTGATCGACTCCCGCACCTCTGCCGGTTGCGTCGCGACATCGAAGCCGTTGACGCCGGCCGTCCCCGCGTCCGCATTGAGCAGCGTGGACAGGATCTTCACGACCGTGGTCTTGCCCGCGCCGTTGGAGCCGAGCAGGGCGAAGATGCTCCCGCGTGCGACATCGAGGTCCACGCCGCGGAGCACCTCCAACTCCTTGAACGACTTCTGAAGCCCCTGCACTTCAATCGCGAGGCCCGGGCTCTGACTGGCTGGCATCTGGATCTCCGTTCTCTCTTTGCCGTGTTGCCTGCCATGAGTGTCGACCCTGACGTAGCGTCAAGGTCAAGCCGATCGAGAGATCACGCGATCTGCCACGCCCGGCCCCACCCGATGGATTGCCTTCGCGCAGCCGCCGCCACGCCGTGACGCCGGAGCAGCCCATCTCTTGAGGCAGCAGCCGCCAGCCGGGCAACGCTCAAATCGTCCGATAGGACTTCTGAAACCGCTTCTAAGCCTCAATCCACCGCGGCGGTCCGGCGGCGGGGGTGATCGCGTCGACGGCGGGCGGCGGAGCCGGTCGGGCCGGGGCGGGGGCTGCGTCGGGTCTGTGACGCGGTCTCGGCGGCTGCGCGGGGCCGTGGTGGTGGTGTTGGCGAGCAGCGCTGATCGCGCCGGGCTGGCGGGAGGGTCTGATGGCGGGCGCGGGGTCCGGTCGGCGTGTCAGGCGGCGGCGGGGAGCGCTCGGATGCGCGCGAGGGCGGCCTCGAAGTCGCCCTGCCAGGGCCAGCGGGCGGGCAGGTGCAGTGTCCAGCCGCGTGCGTGGCGGGTGAGGCGGCCGGGGAGTGCGAGCAGCCGCCGGCGGACGGTGTGCGCCGCGCGCACGACCGCGCCGGGGAGGCCGAGCAGTTCGGTCCAGCGCAGCAGGTTGTGGGTGAGCGCGGCGAGCACGGTCCAGGCGCCGTTGGCGTGGAAGTGCCCGGAGGGAAAGTGCGCCAGCGCCTGGTCCTTGAGGTCGGCGATGACCTGCTCGACGACGGCGTGGTCGCGGTGCTCGGCCTCGACGAGCGTGATGTCGTCGGTGCGGTTGGTGAGAAAGCAGAAGTGGCGCCAGTCGGGCCACAGCTCGGCCTGAGCGCCCAGCAGGCGGGTGCGCCTGACGATCAACCTGCGCCCGCCGTAGACGGTCTCGGCGATCTGCGCCTCCCCTTCTTGGGGGTAGTCGATCTTCGTCCAGGCGTCCTCGTCGATCGCCTCGACGGCGGCGCGCACCGTCTTGATCATCCGCACGCCGATCGAGTACTGCCAGCCCGCGCGTTCCAGGCGCTGGAAGACCTTCGTGTTCCAAAACCCCGAGTCGGCCCGCAGCAGCTTGACCCCGGTGGCGCCCGCCCGGTTGACGCGCGCGATCAACTCGTCTGTGAAGCGCAGCATCCCCTTCTGCGTGTTCGCCGACCCCTTGCGCAGCCGGATGTGCAACGCCTCGCGGGTGTCCGCCCGGGTGGCGAGGATCGGGTGATAGCCGAAGAGCTTCGTGTAGCCGTAGCCGGCGCCCTGCTTGAGCTTGCCGGCGACCTCGCCGACGAAGCTGTCGACGTCGATCACCAGCCTGCCGTCGCCCGGCCCGGCGCCGGCCCGCCACGCGCGCGTGAGCGCCTCACGCGTCCAGCGGGTGCGTACGATCCGCGCCGTGCCAGCGCTCGGCCTCGTCGTCCGCCCTGAGTATCCGCCGGAGGACCTGCCGGCCATCGCCGCCGGCGTCGAGGCCGCCGGCTTCGACGAGCTGTGGCTGTGGGAGGACTGCTTCTTCGCCGGCGGCATCGCGGCGACGTCCGCCGCGCTCGCGGCGACCTCGCGGATCCGCGTCGGCCTCGGGATCATGCCCGCGCCCGTGCGCAACGCCGCGTTCGCGGCGATGGAGATCGCCGCGCTCGCGCGGATGCATCCGGGACGGCTGTCCGCCGGCGTCGGCCATGGCGTGGCCGATTGGATGCGCCAGGTCGGTGCCAAGCCGGAGTCCCAGCTGGCCCTGCTCGAGGAGACCGTGGTCGCGATCCGCTCGCTGCTCGCCGGCGAGGAGGTCCGCGTCGACGGACGCTACGTGCGCCTCGACGGCGTGCGCCTCGACCACCCGCCGCGCGACGTGCCGCCGGTCTTCACCGGCGTCGGGCGCGCTCGTTCGCTCGCGCTCTCAGGGCGCGTCGCCGACGGCACGATCCTCAGCGAGCCGTCGTCGGTGGCCTACGTCGAATGGGCGCGCGGGCAGATCGCCGCGACGCGCCCGCACCGGCTGACCGTCTACACGTGGTTCAGCATGGACGCCGATGGCGACGCCGCGCGCGCCGCGGTGCGCCCGCTGCTGACCGAGCGCGCGACCGATGGCGGCCCGAAGTTCGAGCAGGTCGGCGGCGCACCGGACGTCGACCGCATGGCGGTCGCCGGCACGCCCGAGGAGTGCGCCGCGGCGATCCGCGCGCTCGGCGACGCCGGCGCCGACTCCGTCGTTCTGCTGCCGCCGCGGCCGGGCGCCGACGCGCAGGCGATCGCTCGTGCGCTGCTGCCCCTGCCGCGTTAGTCGATCTTCGCCAGGAAGCCGACGAGCCGGCTGAGGAAGTCGTTCTTGGGGAAGGCGCCGGCGGGATCGTTGTGCGCGTAGGTGGTGTGGCGGTCGACGAGCGTCAGGTCGCGCCGCGGCAGGTGCGACTGCCGCGCCAGCGCTCGCGCGGCGTCGAGGACGCGCGTGCTGCCGAGCGCGGCCGCGAACGCGTAGATGGGGACCTTCACGTCGTCGCCGTGCGTCGCGCGGACGCCGAGGACCTTCTGCGCCGCGTTGGCGTTGCCGTCGGCGACCGCGCCGGCGTCGATGGTCAGGCGCAGCGGGTGGTACCAGGCGGTGCCGTCGACGCCCTGAAGGCCCGTGCCGGAGAACATGTCGGCGTAGCGCTGGATCGGCGTCAGCTCGCCCGCGTCGTCCCAGCCGCGCGGGTCGCCCGCGGCGGCGAGTCTGCCGAGGTGCGCCTGGGCGGCGATCAGGGAAGCGGGCGAGGTCGCGGTGTCGAGCGCCAGGCCGTAGCCGCCGACGTTGGTCACCGGGATCGGCGAGCGCAGGTTGGCGGGCAGCGCCGGCCACGGCTGCAGCAGCGACGCGCCGTTGGGGTCGACGTGCGTGAGCGTCGAGCCGACGATGTTGAACAGGCCGGCGAACGGCGCGGTGATGCCGCCGAACGACAGCCAGGGCGAGCCCTTCTGCAGGTCCTGCAGCGACTTGCTGGCCGCGGCCGGCGTCACCGGCTTGGGCGAGCTGCCGCCGTCGATGTAGACCAGGCCGGACAGGTCCTTCGCGCCCGCGCGGCCGTTGAAGTCCCACGTCGCGTACGCCGTGACGATCGAGCCGCCGAGCGAGTGGCCGCCGAGCACGACGCGGCGCCCGCCCTTGCGCGCCGCCGCGATCACGCGCCGCAGGTCCTCGACGGTCGTGCGCATGCCCCACTGCCTGGCGAACGCGACGCTCGCGTCGGCGATGAGCTGGAAGTGCGGCGAGATGGCCTGGTTGGTGACGAACCCGAGGTAGTAGTCGAAGAGCTGCTGGGGCGTGGCCGTCCCGGCCTTGGCTCGATCGAGCACGGAGTGGTCCTCGAGCTGGTTCTCGCGGCGCTCGACCGACCACACCTGCCAGCCCTTCGCCCGCGCGACGAGCGTCTTGGCGAACGGGACGAAGTAGGCGGCGCCGGCCGACGTCCCGGGCTCGAGCACGAGCACGTTGCGCGCGGTGCTCGGGCCGACCTTCACGACGCCGACGCGATCGAGCCGCCTCGGCGTGCCGGCCGCGGCGTAGCCCGCGATCCACGTGACGCTCGCGGCGGCGTGCGCCGCGGGCGCGCAGCCCAGCGCGGCGACCACGGCGACGAGACCAGCGACCCTCCTCACGCCTGCCACGCTACGTCGGCGGGCGCGCACGCCGCAACGACGCGGCGACGAACTCCGCGCCGCACACTTGTGCACGTGCACAATGCGCCGATGGACGCAGCCCCGAACCCCGCGATCGCCGAGATCATCGCCCGGATCCCGCTGGGCGAGGCGGTCACCGATTACGGCGAGGCCTTCCGCGCGCGCGTCCCCGCGTTCGCGCGGCTGCCCGAGGCGTCGCACGGCGACGTCCTCGTCGGCGTCGAGCGCAACCTCAGGCGCTGGCGGCGCTGGCTGTCGACCGGGATCGCGCCCGCCGACGGCGACTTCGATCCGCTGCGCGATTGGGCGCGCGCACGAGCGAGCGAAGGCGTCCGGCTGGAGGACCTGCTGCGCGCCTTCGGCCTCGGCGGCCAGCTCGGGTGGCGGCTGCTTCGCCGCCACGCGCGCCCGGGCGAGGAGGTCGCGCTGCTCGACGCGGCCGGCCTGCTCATGAGCTACGTCGATCGCGTGTCGGCGATCGTCGCCGAGACCTACCTCGCCGAGCGCGACGCGCTGGTCTCCGAGGACGAGCGCCGCACGCGCAACCTGCTGGAGCGCCTGGCGGGCGACGCGCCGCTGGACGCCAACGACCGCGAGCTCGCCGCGCGCCTCGGCGTGCCGATCGAGGACGCCTACGTGCCCTTCGCGATCGTCATGGCCGGGCGCCCGCCGCGGCGCCACGCGGCCCTGGCCGCGCGCCTGCGCCAGCGCGGCTGGCCGCTGACGGTCACCGAGGGCGATCGCGTCGTCGGGCTGACCTGGAGGCCGCTCGAGCTCGCGGACCTCGACGAGGGGCCCGGCGTCGTGCTCGCCATCGCCCGCGCGGCGCCGCGCGGCGAGCTGGCCGAGGCGCGCGAGGAGGTCGTCCTGCTGGCCGAGCACGGGCGCCGGCACGGCCTGAGCGGGTGCCTGCACACCGACGATCACCTCATCGAGCTTCTTGTCGGGCGGGCGCCGCGCACGGCGGAGCGCCTTCGCGAGCGGCTCCTGGCTCCGCTGCCCGACGAGCTCGCCTGCACCCTGCGCACGCTCATCGACTGCCGCTTCGACCGCGGGGCGACGAGCGCCGCGCTGCAGATCCACCGCAACACGCTGACCTACCGCCTCGGGCGCATCCAGGCGATCGTCGGGATCGACCTCGACGATCCCCGCGACCTCGTGCAGGTCTACCTCGCCTCGGCAGAATCCGCGGACCATGAGCGATGACCTGCTGGCCCTGATGCCGTTCGCGACCGCGCTGGGCATCGAGCTCGACGCAGCCGCCGCCGACGAGGTCCGCGGCCGGCTGGCGTGGGCGCCGGAGCGCTGCACCGCGGGCGGGCTGCTGCACGGCGGCGCGCTGATGACGCTGGCCGACAGCCTGGGCGGCATCTGCGCCTTCCTGAACCTGCCGTCGGGCGCGACGACGGCAACGATCAGTTCGACGACCTCGTTCATGCGCGCGGTGCGCGAGGGTGAGGTGACCGGGGTGGCGCGCCCGCTGCACGCCGGGCGCACGGTCATCGTCGTGCAGACCGACCTGTCCGACGACGGCGGGCGCCGCGTCGCGCAGGTCACGCAGGCCCAAGCGGTGCTGACCGCAGGCTGACATCCGACCTCACGCCGGCGCCGCGGCGCCCGTCGGATTGGGGACATGACTCGGACTCCCCACACCACGCGCTGGGCGCTGGCGGTCTGGCTGACGAGCCTGTTCATGACGCAGCTCGACGTGACCATCGTCAACGTCGCCACGCCCGCGATCCACGCCCACCTCGGTGCCTCCGGCGCCGAGCTCGAGCTCATCGTCGGCGCCTACCTGCTCGCCTACGCCGTGCTGCTGATCACCGGCGCACGGCTGGGCGAGATGCTCGGCTACCGCCGCGTGTTCCTCGCCGGCCTGGCGACCTTCAGTGGCGCGTCGCTGGCCTGCGGCCTGGCGCCCGACCCGATCGTCCTGATCGCCGCGCGCGTGGCGCAGGGCAGCGGCGCGGCGCTGATGGTGCCGCAGGTTCTCAGCGCCATCCAGCTCGAGCTCGACGGCGCGCGCCGCGCGCAGGCCCTCGGCCTCTACACGGTCGCGGCCTCGGCCGGCGCGGTCACCGGCCAGATCCTCGGCGGTGTGCTCGTCTTCGCCGGCGGCTGGCGGCCGATCTTCCTGCTCAACGTCCCGATCGGCGTCGCGGCCATGGCCATCGGCATGCGCGTGCTGCCCGCCGACCGCGCGCGCGACGCTTCGCGGCGCGTCGACCTAGCTGGCGTCGCCGCGCTCTCGGCCGCGCTGCTGCCGGCGATCCTCGCGCTCAGCCTCGGGCGCCAGGAGGGCTGGCCCGCGTGGACCTGGGCGTGCCTGGCGGCGAGCCCGCTCGCGCTGGCGTCGTTCATCGCCGCCGAGCGGCGCGTGGCCGCGCGCGGGGCCACGGCGCTGGTCGACCTGCGCGTGCTCGCGCGCCCGGCGGTGTCGTGGGGGCTGCTCGCGCAGGCCGCCGTGGCGAGCACCTACTACGCACTGCTGTTCACCCTGGCCTTCTACCTGCAGCAGGGCCTGGGCCGCAGCGCCCTGGCGTCGGGCCTGACCCTCGTCTCGTGGGTGGCGGCGTTCGGCGTGGCCGGCCAGCTCCTGCGCCGCTGGGGTGCGCGGATCGGCGCGCTCGCGTCGCCGGCGGGCTGCCTGGTCCTCGCCGTCGCCTACGTGGCGATCAGCGCCGTGCTGATCGCGCAGCCGCGCGCCGAGGCGCCGCTGGTCGCCGCGCTCGGCGTCGGCGGGCTCGGCCTGGGCATCCAGTTCAGCGCGATGCTGACCCACCTCACCGGTACGGTCGCGCCGCGCCACGCCCCGGACATCAGCGGGCTGTTCACGACGGTCATGCAGGTGGCGGGCGCGGTCGGCGTGGCCGCCTTCGGCTCGGCCTACCTCAGCATGGCGGGCGCGGGCGACGCGGCGCACGCGTTCGCGGTGATCACCGGCGGCTTCGCGCTCGTCGCGCTGCTCGGGGCGGCGATGGCGCGGCGCGCGGTCGCCGCCCGCTGAGCGCGGCCGCTATGTTCGCGACAGGTGACCGACGAATGGAACGTCGAGGCGCTCGACCTCGGCGCCTACCTGCGCCGCATCGGCTACGACGGGGACACCGCGGCGAACGGCGACACGCTGGCCGCCCTGCACCGGGCGCACCTCGCGACGGTCGCCTTCGAGAACCTCGACATCGTGCTCGGCCGCGGCGTCGCCGTCGACCTGCCGAGCATCCAGGCCAAGCTCGTCGACCGCGGCCGCGGCGGCTACTGCTTCGAGCACGGGCTGCTGTTCGCCGCCGCCCTCGAGCGCCTGGGCTTCACGGTCGAGCGGCTGCTCGCCAGGGTCGGCGGCACCGGCGATCCCCCGAGCCCGCGCACGCACATGACGCTGCGCGTCAGCGCCGACTCGCGGCGCTGGCTGGCCGACGTCGGCTTCGGGTCCGGGCTGCTGGAGCCGCTGCCCTTCGACGACGCCGGTCCGCACGCCCACGGCGGCTGGACGGTCGAGCTCGTCAAGACCGGCCCTGCGGCCTGGGAGCTGCGCGAGCGCCGCGGCGACGAGTGGCTCACCGGCTACCGCTTCGACGACCAGCCCCAGCACGCCGCTGACGTCGTCGTGGCCAACCACTACACCTCGACGCACCCGAGCTCGCCGTTCGTCGGCCAGGCCGTCGCCGTCCGCAAGGACCGCGAGTCGATCCGCCGGCTCGTCGATCGCCGGTTCACCCTCACCCGGCCCGACGGCTCGATCGACGAGCGCGAGCTCGACGACGCGGAGATCGTCGAGGCGCTGCGCGGCGTCTTCGGCCTGCCGCTGAGCGACGACGAGGTCGCACAGGTCGTGGCGGCTATCCCGTGAGCGCGCGCGCCCGCCCCGCGGCGCGCCCCCAGCCCAGCGCCCGCGCCTGCGCCGCCGCCTCGGCCGCCGGCGTCGTCGCGGTGCGGGCGTCGCCGCGCGCCGCCAGCAGCTCGGCGCGGTAGACCTTCGCCCACGCCGCCCACGGCTGCGCGCCGGCCGTCGCCGCCCACTGCGCGGCGGCGTCGAGGTGGCGCTCGGCGTCGTCGAAGCGCCCGAGCGCCGTGCCGAGCACGCCGAGGTACAGCTCCACCGGGCCCAGGCACAGCGCGGCGCGCCCGACGAGCACGGTCCGCGCGCGGTAGGGGAGCAGCAGCTCGTACAGCTCGGTCGCGCGCTCGCGCGACGCGAGCAGCGCCGCCCCCTGCGCGAGGCCGGCCATCGATGCCAGCCAGTTCATGTCGCTCGCCACGCCGGCGAAGCGCTCGGCGGCGAGCGCCTCGAGCTCGCGGCGCGCGTCGTCGGTGCGGCCCATCTCGGCATAGATGACCGGCAGGTCGCTGCGGAAGGCCGACTGCACGGCCTGCACCGCGAGGCGGTCGGGCACGCCGGCCGGCGCGCCGGGGGCGATCGGCTCGCGCTCGAGGTCGACGAAGACCGTCTGGATCCAGCTGAAGAGGTCGGCCACCCGGTCGCTCGCCCGATGCCCGATCTCGACCGCCTCGGCGCGCAGCCGCTGCGCCTCGTCCAGGCGCCCTTCGAGGAACGCGAGCATCGCGCTCCACATCGGCGCCCACCACTGGTAGCCCGGGAGCCGCAGCTCGTCGGCCAGGCGGCCGTGCTCGCCGATCTCGCGGCGGGCGGCGGCGATGTCGCCGCGCTCGAGCACGTCGAGCACGCGCCAGTTGCGGCCCTGCAGCGCGCCCTCGCGATCGCCGTGCGCCTCGGCCAGCGCGACCATCTCCTCGGCCAGCGCGAGGCGCTCGTCGAGGTGCGGCGGGCTCCACAGGGCGACGTGTCGGGCGCTGAGGGCGTCGACGAGCGCCGCGGGCTCGCCGGCCGCACGCGCGAGCGCCACCGCCTCGGCGCTGAGCTCCTCGCGCAGCGCCACCGGCGGCGAGTGGTACAGCTCGATCGCCAGCCGCCCCAGCAGCCGGGCGCGCAGCGCCGCCGACCCCTCGCCCACCTCGTCGAGCGCGGTCTCGAGCAGCGCGACGGTCGCGGGATCGTGGCCGAGCACGGTGACGCCCAGGCCGCTGCGCCCGAGCGCCGCGCGCGCCAGCAGCTCACCGTCGCCGCGCTCGCGCGCGAGCGCCGCGGCGGCCGAGAAGCTCGCGCGCGAGGCCTCGACGTCGCCGGCGCGCAGGCGCGCGTCGCCCCGCCGACAGCTCGCCGTAGATCGCCTCGCGCACGAGCGCGTGGGTGAACGCGTAGCGCGCGGGCGTGCCCGCCTCCTCGCGGATGAGGTGCCCGCCGAGCGCGGCGTCGAGCGCCGCGACGAGCGCCTCGCGCTGCAGGTCGCCGGCCTCCTCGAGCAGGCGCAGGTCGACCTCGCGGCCGGCGACGGCGGCGAGCAGGAGCGTGTCGCGCGCCGCCTCGCCGAGGCGGGCCAGGCGGCGGCCGAGCACCTCGCGCACGCCCTCGGGCACGATCGGCTCCCACCGCCGCGGGCCGGGCGGGCCGCCGGACTCCGCGTAGTGGCGCAGCAGCTCCTCGACGAAGAACGGGTTGCCGTCGGTCTCGCCCCACAGCGCGCCGGTCACGGCCTCGGGCGCGTCGTGGCCCAGCCACGCGGTGACGAGCGCGTCGACCCCGTCCTCGACGAGCCCCTCGATCGCGACGCGCTCGAGCAGGTCCTCGCGGCGCAGCTCGGCGAGTGCGTCGGCCAGTGCGGCCGAGGGCTCGCCGGGGCGGTAGGTGCCGACCACGAGCGCGGGCCCGAGCGGCGCGCGCGCCAGGTGGCGCAGCAGCAGCAGCGTCGGGCCATCGGCCCAGTGCAGGTCGTCGAGCACGAGCAGCAGCGGGCGCTCGCGCGCGGCGCCGGCGACAAGCGCGGCCGCGGCCTCGAACAGCCGGTGGCGCGCGCCGGCCGGGTCGCGCGTCGCCGCCTCGCTCACCGGCGGCAGCCGGCCGACCTGGTCGGGCACGAGCCGGCCGAGCCCGCCGGCCAGCGGGCCGGCGAGCGCAAGCACCGCGTCCTGCGAGCGCACCGCCAGGAAGGGCCCGAAGCCTCGGCGAACGGGTGGTAGGGCGCGAGCGGGTCCTCGTGCGCGCGGCCGTAGAGGACGGTGGCGCCGTCGGCGTGGGCCGCCCGGGCCAGCTCGGCGGCCAGGCGCGTCTTGCCGATGCCCGGCTCGCCCGCCAGCAGCACGACCCGGCCCTCGCCCGCGCCGGCGAAGGCGTCGCGCAGCGTGGCCAGCGCCTCGGCGCGCCCGACGAACGGGCTGCGGTGGTGGCGGGCGAGCGGCGGCGGCAGCGGCGTGGCGGGCACCGCGACCGGCCCGGCCTCGGCGCCGCGGATCTGCGCGACGAGCGCGCGCGTCTGCGCCGAGGGCGCGATCTGCAGCTCGCGCGCGAGCCGCTCGCGCAGCGACAGGTAGGCCGACAGCGCCGCGGGCCGATCGCCGGCGGCCGCCAGGCGGCGGATGAGGTCGCGGTGGGCGTCCTCGGCGAGCGGGTCGGCCGCGACCTGCTCGCGCGTGCGCGCCACCGCCGCACGCAGGTCGCCGGCCGCCTCGGCCTGCGCGGCGAGCCCGCGCAGCGCGTCGCGGACCGCGGCGGCGCAGCGATCGCGCTCGGCGTAGACCCACTCGTCGGCCAGCCCCTCGAGGACCTCGCCGCGCACGAGCGCGAGCGCGCCGTCGAGGCGCCGGTCGGCGAGCAGCTCGTCGAACGCGCGCGCGTCGATCCACACCTCGCGGGCGAGGCCGACCTGGTCGCGCGTGGCGACGAGCTGCCCGTCGCCGAGCGTCCGGCGCAGGTCCGCCAGCACCGTGCGCAGGCTCATGCGCGCGCTCTCGTCGAGCACGTCGGGCCAGAGTTGCCCGGCCACCTCGGCCCGCGCGTGCATCCCCGGGTGCAGCGCGAGCCAGCCGAGCAGCGCCTGCAGGCGGCGCCCGGGCGGGGCAGGGAGCGCCTCGCCGTCGAGCTCGAGCGTCAGCTCTCCGAGGACACGGATCCGCAGCACCTCCCGGCGAGCCCAACGCGGCGCCGTGCGGTTTCGCGCGCGGTTTCACGCTGCGCTCACGGTGGTCTGCGACGGTGGGCCCATGACCGTCACCGCCCTGACATCCGACGTCGAGCTGCTGCGCCGTCCCGCCGCCGAGCAGGCCGCGCTCGTGCGCTCGGGCAACGTCTCCGCCCGCGAGCTGGTCGAGGCCGCCCTCGCCGCGATCGAGCGCGTCAACCCGGAGCTCGGCGCCTTCATCACCCTGCGCGCCGCCGAGGCGCTCGCCGAGGCCGACCGCGTCGCCCCCGGCGACCCGCGCCCGCTGTGCGGCGTGCCCATCGGCATCAAGGACTTCCTCACCGCCGTGACCGGCGTGCGCTCGACGCACGGCAGCGCCGCCTTCGGCGACTGGGTGCCCGACCACGACTCCACGCACGTGCGCCGGCTGCGCGAGGCCGGCGCGATCGTCATCGGCAAGACGAACACGCCCGAGCTGGCCATGCGCCCGGTGACCGAGCCCGCGCGCTTCGGTCCGACCCGCAACCCGCACGACCCGCGGCTGGCGGCCGGCGGCTCATCCGGGGGCAGCGCCGCCGCCGTCGCCGCGGGGATCGTCGCGCTGTGCGACGGCAGCGACGCCGGCGGCTCGATCCGCATCCCGGCCGCGTGCTGCGGCGTCGTCGGCCTGCGGCCGAGCACCGGGCGCGTGCCGATCGGGCCCGACCTCGCCGACGTCGGTGGGGGCGTCATGGTCAACGGCCCGATCGCGCGCACGGTGCACGACGCCGCCGTGGCGCTCGACGCGATGGCGGGCTACGAGCCCGGGGAGCGCCGCTGGCTGCCCGCGCCCGAGCGGCCGTTCGCGGACGCCGCGCGCCGCGCCCCGGAGCGCCTGACGGTCCACCTCGCCCTCGACGCACCGCTGGGCGTGCCGGTCGACCCCGAGCCGCGCGCCGCCGCGCGGCGCGCCGCCGATGCGCTCGCCGACCTCGGCCATGACGTCAGCGAGCGGGCGCCCGCGTGGGACGACGAGGCGATGCCGGGCGCGTGGGACGTGGGCGGCCTGGGCTTCTTCCAGCACCTCGTGCGCGTCATCGAGCGCCTGCACGGGCGCCCGATGGATGCCGACGCGCTCGAGCCCGGCACGCGCGGGTGGCTCGTCGGGCCGCCCGCGATCACCGTGGCCGACTACTTCGAGGCCACCGAGGCGCTGGGCGCCTTCGCGCGGCTGATCCTGAGCGGCTGGCCCGAAGGCGGCGTGCTCGTGACGCCGACCATCACGCGGCTGCCGATGGAGGTCGGCACGACGCAGATGGACGACGCGATCCGCTTCAGCGCGATCGTCCGCATCTTCAACATCACCGGCCAGCCGGCGATCTCGGTCCCGTTCGGGCGCACCGGCGACGGCCTGCCGCTCGGCGTGCAGGTCGTCGGGCCGCCAGGCCGCGACGACCTCGTCCTCGGCGTCGCCGCGCAGCTCGAAGGCGTCGCGTCATGACGACCATCGACGCCGACCGCCAGCAGCGGTTCGCCGGCCGCCTGCTCGCCGCGGCCAGCGGATCGCTCGAGCTGGCGACGATCTACCTCGGCGAGCGCCTCGGGCTCTATCGCGCGCTGGCCGACGGCGGCCCGCTCACGGTGAACGAGCTGGCCGCCGCCACGGCGACCGCGGAGCGCTACGCGCGCGAGTGGGTCGAGGCGCAGGCGGCGTGCGGCTTCGTCGAGGTCGACGACCCGTCGCTGCCGGCCGGCGAGCGCCGCTTCGCACTGCCGCGCCGGCGCGCACGTCGAGGGCATCGACCTCGACGAGGGCGCCATCGACCTGGCGCGCGCCAACGCGCTCGAGGCCGGCGTCGACGTGCGCTTCCGCGTCCGCGACGCGGGCACCCCCGGCCTCGACGGCCGCTTCGACCTCATCACGATGTTCGACTCGCTGCACCACGTCGCCCAGCCGCTCGATGTCCTGCGCGCGCTGCGCGCGCTGGTGGCCGACGAGGGCGCCGTCCTCATCGTCGAGTCGCGGACCGGCGCGCACTTCCAGGGCCCGCTGCCCGACGACGACTTCGAGCGCTTCGCCTACATGGTCAGCGTCGTGCACTGCCTGCCGACCGCGATGGCCGAGCAGTCGTCGGCGGGCCTGGGCATGGTCGTGCGCGAGCCGACCGTCAGGCAGCTGGCGGCGGACGCCGGCTTCGCCGGCGTCGAGGTCCTCGCCGTCGAGCACCCGATGCTGCGCTTCTACCGGCTGCTCACGTGAGGCTCATGTTCGGCTCGCCGTTGGCGTTCTGCCCGCCCGCGGGGTGCGTGCAGGTCCCGCCGTGCGGCGCGCCGGCGTTGTAGGCCTGGCGCACGCAGTTGCGCAGCGCGAGCTGGCCCCAGTAGGACGGGTGCGCGTCCTCCTGGAGCTGGTAGGGGCCGAACAGCGTCGTCGTCGTGCGGATCTGCGAGACCCACTCGCTGAGGTCGGCGGCGCCCGCCGAGTGCCAGCTCGAAAGGCCCTTTTCCTCCAGCAGGCCGTCGGTCTTCTCGCACAGCCGGTGGCCGACGAGCGCGGTGGCGGCGTCGAAGATCCTGACGTTCGACATGGCGCTCTGGGTCGCCCCGTTGCGCACGGTGTTGTTCAGCGTGGCGACGACGGTGTCGTTCGCCCAGTCGGCATCGGCGTTCCAGGTCCCGCAGCCGCCGACCGACTGGCGCGTGAAGCCGCTCTCGGAGTAGCGGATCCCGCTCCCGCGCGGCAGCGGCGAGGAGTAGGTCTGAGCGAGCAGCGTCCACGACGAGTCGCTGTAGCCGGCGTTGCGCATCGCCGTGCGCAGGTTCAGGAACGCGTTGGCGACGCGCGTCGTGATCGCGGCGATGTTCGACGCGGTGAACTTCGCCCTGATGCTCGAGTCGTCGTTGCAGAAGTTCTTCCACCACGTCGGCGAGGTCAGCCAGTCGACCACGCACGCCTGGACGATGTCGGCGAAGCCGTAGTCGTTGGCGCCGATGAGGGCGACGACCATCTTGACGTTGTGGGTGGCCGCGTACTGCTGCAGCGCCTTGGCCTGGCCGATGTGGCCGGCGCCGTCGTCGTAGAAGTCAAGGCCCGGCTTGAAGTCGCTGCCGCTGCTGAAGGCCTGCGTCGCCGTGCGCGCGCCCGAGCACGCGAGGTTGGCCGACAGCACGCCGCCGCCGATGCCGATCTCCGACGCCTTCGAGCGATGGCAGCCGTGGATCGTCTCGGCGCTGTTGGCCGCGTTGTCGTAGTACGCCGTCGGGCCGAGCGCGTCGACGTCGCTCGGCGAGTCGTTGGTGTTGCCGGCCCAGCGGCCGGCCTCCCCCGAGATCGCCGAATCGCCGACGCTGACCACCGCCGCAGCCCCGACGCCCGGCCCGTCCGCCATTGCCGGGACGACGTTCAGGCACGCGATACCGGCAGCCGCGACCAGCACCGACACGACCTTCCTCATGACCCTCTCCTCCGCCGCGTGGCCCCCCTCGTGCGGATCTGTACCACGGCGGGAGGCGCTGTGGAAAGGTTGCGTGTCATGAGCGGTCCACCCCTGATCCTGCCCCCGTTCGACGACGAGAGCGCCCGGCGCAAGGTGCAGGTCGCCGAGGACGCGTGGAACACCCGCGACCCCGAGCGCGTCGCGCTGGCCTATACCGAGGACTCGCAGTGGCGCAACCGCGACGAGTTCTTCCAGGGCCGCGAGGCGATCAAGGACTTCCTGCGGCGCAAGTGGGCGCGCGAGCTCGACTACCGGCTGCGCAAGGAGCTGTGGTGCTACCAGGGCAACCGCATATCCGTGCGCTTCGAGTACGAGTCCCACGACGCCTCGGGCCAGTGGTGGCGCAGCCACGGCAACGAGCACTGGGAGTTCGACGAGGAGACCGGGCTCATGCGCCGCCGCGACGCCAGCATCAACGACTACAGGATCGACGCGAGCGAGCGGCGGATCGCCGTCGATTAGCTCATGTTTCGCGCCGACGGCATGGCTTGGTAGCTTCGCTGCGATGAGCCAGCGGGCCAATGGATCGGAGGGCGGCCAGCGGGCGCGGGTCAGCTACGTCATCGCGCGGCTGGATCGCGCGATCCGCCGCGAGATCGCCGAGATGGTGGCGCCGCACGGGCTGACCGCCACGCAGTACACCGCGCTGTCAGTCCTGCGCATGGGCAAGGGCCTGTCGAACGCCCAGCTCGCGCGGCGCTCCTACGTGACCCCGCAGTCGATGATCGAGATGCTCGGCACGCTGGAGGGCAAGGGGCTCGTCCAGCGCAGCCCCGCGCCCGACCACGGGCGCATCCTGCGCACCGAGCTGACGGCGAAGGGGCGGCGGCTGCTGGCGCGCTGCGACCAGTCGATCGACCGGCTCGAGGCCGAGATGACGCGCGAGCTCTCGCCCGAGGAGCTCGCCGCCTTCGAGCGCACGCTGCGCAGCTGCGTGCACATGCTGGGCGCCGGCCTGCCGGGCCCGTAATCGCGCGGGAAGGATCGCTTCCCACATGGCGTCATGTCTTGTGCACAGGCGCGCTCGCGACGTCTCGGGCCGGTCCAGCCCCCGCCGGCGGGGGCGTCGAAACAGCGGCCCCGACGCCACGACCTCGGTCGCCGGGGGACGCGTCGGGGCCGCCGAGCGCTCAGCGCCCCAACGCCGCGAACGCCGGCCCGAGCGCGTCGTAGAGCCCGGCGAAGATCGGCAGGAGCTCGGCGTAGGTCGCCGCGGCGGCCGGATCCGGCTCGAGCACCTCGTCGATGCGCACCAGCTCGCCGGCCAGGTCGATCGACTCGACGATGCCCAGCGCCTGCATGCCCAGCAGCGCGGCGCCGAAGGCAGAGCCCTCGTGGCCGGCCGGGAAGCCGATCGCCGTCCCGAGGACGTCGGCGAGCATCTGGCGCCACAGCGCGCTGCGCGCGAACCCACCGGTGGCGCGGATCTCGCGCACCTCGTTGCCGGCGTCGCGCAGCGAGGCGAGGACGAGCGCGAGCTGCTGGCAGACGCCCTCCAGCGCGGCACGCACGAGGTGCCCGCGGCGGTGGTGGCGCGTGAGCCCGACGTACGCGCCGCGCGCGTGCGCGCTCCAGTGCGGCGCGCGCTCGCTGAGCAGGTAGGGGAGCATGATCAGGCCCGCGCTGCCGGCGGGCACCTCGCCCGCCAGCGCGAGCAGCTGCGCCTCGGGGTGCTCGCCGAGGTCGGGCGCCAGCGCCTCGCCGGCCCACCGCAGCACGACGCCGCCGTTGTTGATCGCGCCGCCGACCACCCACCGCTCGGGCGCCAGCGCGTAGCAGAACGCGCGCCGCTGGGGATCGACCGCGGGCCGCGCGACCATCAGCCGCAGCGCGGCGCTCGTGCCGATCGAGCAGGCGGCGACGCCGGGCCGCACCGCGCCGACGCCGAGGTTGGCGAGCGGGCCGTCGCCGGCGCCGGCGATCACCGGCAGGCCCGCCTCGAGGCCGACGGCGGCCGCGGCGCCGGCGCTCAGCGACAGTCGCTGCGTCGTCGGCACGAGCGGCGCCAGGCGATCGCGGTCGATGCCCGCCAGCGCGAGCGCCTCGGGGTCCCAGTCGAGGCGCTCGAGGTTGAGCAGGCCGGTGCCCGAGGCGACCGAGTGGTCGACCGCCCACGCGCCGGTCAGGCGCGCGAGCGCGAGCTCCTTGATCCCCACCCAGCGGCGGGCCGCCGCGAAGGTCGCCGGCTCGCGCTCGGCGAACCACACGAGCTTGGTCAGCGGCGTCTGCGGGTGCAGCGGCGCACCGGTGCGGTCGTGCAGCTCCGGGTGCTCGGCGCGCAGGCGATCGGCCTGCTCGGCCGAGCGCATGTCACCCCACGTGACGATCGGAGTCAGCGGGCGCCCGTCGGCGTCGAGCGCGACGAGCGAGTGCAGCGCCGAGCTGAGCGACAGCGCGGCGATCCGCACGCCGTTCTCGCGCGCGGCGGCAGCCGCCGCGCGGATCGCCGCGACCATGCCTTCCAGGACGACGGCGGGGTCCTGGACCGCCTGCCCGGGCTCGGGCTCGAGCAGCGGGTAGCCGGCGCCGCCGCTGCCCAGCTCGCGCCCGGCGGCATCGAACGCGACCGCCTTGGCGCTCGTCGTGCCGATGTCCACGCCGAGGACGGCGGTTTCGTTGCCCGACATGCAGAAGCGCGGTTTATCAGGCCGTGGGTATGGGACCGGCAGCCAACCAGAGGAGGGACCATGCAGAAGGTCCCTCGCACCGCGCTGGCCACGTCGATCGTCTTGGCCGGCGCCATCGCTGTCGCCATGCCTTCGTCGGCCGCGCCGACCCGCGCGAAGACGCAGTCGTCCCAGCATCTGCATGCGCCGTCGCCCGCGCTGCGGGCGATGCTGCGCGAGGTCGATCCCCGCCGGATCCAGAGCGACATCCACGCGCTCGCCGGCTTCGGCACGCGACATACGCTGTCCTCGCAGACCGATCCCACCCGCGGCATCGGCGCGGCGCGCGACTGGATCTTCGATCAGCTGCAGGGCTACGCAGCCGCCTCCGACGGGCGCATGACGGTGGTCAAGCAGAGCTTCGTCCAGCCGCCCGGCCCCCGGAACCCCGAACCGGTGACGGTCACCAACCTCGTGGCGACGCTGCGCGGGACCCAGCCCGAGTCGGCCGCTCGCGTCTACGTGGTCAGCGGCCACTACGACTCGCGCTGCACCGACGTCCTGAACTTCACCTGCGACGCGCCCGGCGCCGACGACGACGCCTCGGGCGTGGCCGCCATGCTCGAGCTCGCGCGCGTGATGGCAAAGCGCACCTTCGATGCGACGATCGTCTTCATGGCGGTTGCCGGCGAGGAGCAGGGGCTGTACGGCTCGACCTACTTCGCCCAGCAGGCCAAGGCCGCGGGCATGGACGTCGAGGGGATGTTCACCAACGACATCATCGGCAGCTCGACGAGCGATCAGGGCAAGCGCGACCCGTTCACGGTGCGCCTGTTCTCGGAGGGCGTGCCGACGAGCGAGACGCCCGCCCAGGCCGCCCTGCGCCAGTCGATCGGCGGCGAGAACGACGGCCCGTCGCGCCAGCTCGCCCGCTACGTCAAGGAGGTCGGCGAGAACTCGGCGACGGACATGCACGTGCGCCTGATCTGGCGGCGCGACCGCTTCCTGCGCGGCGGCGACCAGATCCCGTTCCTGCAGCAGGGCTATCCGGCGGCCCGCTTCACCGAGCCCGCCGAGAACTTCGCCCACCAGCACCAGGACGTGCGCGTCGAGAACGGCGTGCAGTTCGGCGACCTCGAGCAGTTCGTCGACTTCGGCTACACCGCGCGCGTAGCGCGGGTCAACGGCGCGGCGCTGGCCAACCTCGCGTGGGCGCCGGCGACGCCGAAGAACGCGCGCATCGACACGACGCAGCTGACCAACGACACGACGCTGACCTGGAACGCCAACCCCGAGTCCGACCTCGCGGGCTACGAGGTCGTCTGGCGCGAGTCGACGGCGCCGCTGTGGGAGCACACGGTCCCGGTCGGCAACGTCACGACCTACACGCTGAAGAACCTGTCGAAGGACAACGTCCAGGTCGGCGTGCGCGCGGTCGATCGCGACGGCTACCGCAGCCCGGTGGCCTTCCCGGTGCCGTCGAGCTAGGCACTCAGCGCTGCCTCGGCGCCCAGCGCGTCGAGGCAGCGCGTCGTTGCGGCTTTCCCACAGGCCCATTCGCGCAACGGGCGGATGGCGGGCGCGACGAGCGGGAGTTCAATCGTCCGAACGCCGTCCGCTTTGGGAAGGAGCACGACATGGCAGTCGAGATGGAGGACCGGGCAGTCGAGATGCAGGACCGCGAGGTCATCGCCGATGACGCGCGCGTACTGACCCAGATCCGCGACGGCCGCGGCCCCCGCCCAGGCGACGGCGCCGGCGGCGCTCGCGCACGCCAGCGCGGTCACGCTCAGCGAGTTCAACGTCACGCCGAAGCCGGCGCAGCTCGCCAGCGGGCAGGTCACCTTCAACGTCAGCAACGCGGGGACGGTCAAGCATGAGTTCGTCGTGATCAAGACGTCCAAGCCCGCATCGGACCTGTTGAAGAACGGACGCGCCGACGAGACCGGCAGCGTCGGTGAGATCGGGGGCGTCGAGCCGAGCCAGACCAAGACGCTGAAGCTCAGCCTGAAGGCGGGCCACTACGCACTGCTCTGCAACCTGCCGGGCCACTACGCCGCCGGCCAGTACGCGGACCTGACGGTCAGGTAGCTCACACCGGCTCGGGCCGACCCAGCTCGCCGGTCGAGTCGGAGCGGGTCATCAGGAGCTGCCGCTGCCCGGCGCCGGTAGCGTTCGCCTGAAGCCGTGCTCGGCCTCGTCGTCACCAACCTCGCGCGGCGCAAGGCGCGCACCGTCGCCACCGCGGTCGGCATCGCCTTGGGCGTCGCGACCATCGTCGCGCTGCTGTCGGTCGGCGCCGGGCTGCAGCGCACCGCGGCCGGCCTCGTGCACCTCGGCGACGCCGACCTCGGCCTGTTCCAGTCGGGCGTCGAGGACCCGACGGCGTCGGTGCTGCCGACCTCGCTGGCGCAGCGGCTCGAGCGCCGGCCCGACGTGTCGAGGGCGACCCCGCTGCTGCTCGTCGTCGAGGGCGTCAAGCAGGACCCGGCGGCGATCGTCTTCGGCGCCGACCCCAAGGGCTTCGTCGCCCAGCGCCTGGTGATCGCCGAGGGCTCGGCGAGCCTAGGGCCGCGGCGGATCCTCGTCGGCGATCGTCTCGCGCGCGAGCTCAAGCTGCGCCCGGGCTCCACGATGACGGTCAAGCGCCGGCCGCTCACCGTCGCCGGCATCTACCACTCCGGCGTCTTCTTCGAGGACTCGGGCGCCGTCCTCGACCTCGCCGTCGCGCAGCGCATCGAGCGCCGCGGTGCCGACGCGACGACGATCGCCGTGCAGCTCTCGAGCGACGCCCACCACGCGGCCGCCGTCAAGGCGATCCGCCGCGCGGTCCCCGGCACGCAGGTCATCAGCACCGCCGACGAGGCCACGCGCGCTGGCGCCAACGGCGAGCTCGTGCGCAAGACGGTCGACATCGTCGCCGCGCTGGCGCTCATCGTCGGTGGCCTTGGCGTCACGAACACGATGGCGATGGCCGTCCTCGAGCGCCAGCGCGAGCTGGCGCTGCTCAGCGCCGTGGGCTGGCGGCGCGTGCGCATCGCCGGCCTCGTCCTCGCCGAGGGCGTGGCGACGAGCGTCCTCGGGGCCGGGCTCGGGCTGATCCTCGGCGTCTTCGGCGCCGACGCCCTCGGCCGCGGCCTCGGCGTCTCGCAGGTCGTCACGCCGGAGGTGACGCCGTGGACGATGGGTCAGGCGCTGCTCATCGGCGTGCTGATCGGCGTGCTCGGCGGCCTGTACCCCGCGTGGCGCGGGACGAGCGTGTCAACGACCGAGCTGCTCGGCGGCGCGTAGGCCCGTGCCCTCGGGCACGAGCCGGCCGTCGCGCATGTGCAGGACCCGGTCGGCGCGCTCGCCGATCAGCGTGTCGTAGGTGACGACGAGCATCGTCATGCCGCGGCGCGCGCGGAGGTCCTCGAGGAGGTCGAGCACGCGCTGGGCCGAGTCGCTGTCCAGCGCGCCGGTCGGCTCGTCGGCCAGCAGGAGCCGCGGATCGTTGGCCAGCGCGCGCGCGACCGCCACGCGCTGGCGCTCCCCGCCCGAGAGGTGCGCGGCCAGCTCGTCGAGGCGGTGCGCGAGCCCGACCTCCTCGAGCAGCCCGGTCGCGCGCTCGCGGCGCTCGCGCCGGCCCAGGCCGGCGCCGACAAGCGGCAGCTCGACGTTGGCGCGGGCGGGGAGGTGGCCGAGCAGGTGGTGGTGCTGGAAGACGAAGCCGACGACCTCGCGGTGGTAGCGGGCGCGCGCGTCGGAGCCCTCCGGGATCGGCTCGCCGTCGACGAGCACGCGGCCGGCGGTGGGCCGGTCGAGCATGCCTATGAGCGACAGCAGCGACGTCTTGCCCGAGCCCGAGGGCCCGGTGAGGACGACGAACTCGCCCGCCTCGAGCTCGAGCGACACGTCGTCGACGGCGACGATCGCGCCCTGGTGGACGCGGCGCACGGCCTCGACGGCGACGTGCGCGCCGCTCGGGCCCGATGGCTCAGCGATGGACACGGACCGCGTAGTCGAGGTTCACGCGGCCCTTGCCCTTGACGACGACGACCACGCGGAAGGTGAGGTCGATGCCGACCGCGCGCGCCGGCCAGGTGAACGTGGCGTCGTGCAGGCGCCCGCGGAAGGGGTACGGGGTCTTGCGACACGTCCCCTCCTTCGAGCACTTCGACTTCGGGTCGGCCTTCGGGCTGGGGTAGCGCGTCGCGACGACGCTGCCGTTGAAGACGAACTGGTAGGTCGCGGTGGCGCGCAGCGCCTTGCCCGAGCTGGTGCGCGCCGTCACCGTGATCGGCCAGAACGTGCCGGCCTTCGGGTGGTGGTTGGGCGCCTTCAGGGTGGCGGCGAACGGCGCCGCCTGGGCCGGGGCGGCCGCCACGAGCAGCGTGGCGATGGCTCCTGCGATGGCGCGTCCACGCATGCTCAGAGCATAGGACGCAGCGCGGCGCGGGCCGCCTGCTCGAGCGCCTCGGCCGCCGGCCGCGAGCGATGCCCGAGCTCGCGCCGCGCCTTGGCGTCGTCGAAGGTCATCGGCAGCCGCGCGACGCGTACCGCGTCGAGCACGAGCATCGACGGCTCGCGGCCGACGAGCGCCAACGCGGCGTCGCCCGTGCGCGCCGCCGCGTAGGCCAGGGGCCACGGGACGGCGACGCGCGGTGGCCGGCGCCCGGCCGCCGCGGCGATGATCGCGAAGACCTCGCGCAGCGCGAGGTTCTCGCCGCCGAGCAGGTAGCGCTCGCCGGCGCGCCCGCGCTCGTGCGCGCGCACGTGGCCGGCGGCCACGTCCTCGACGGCGACGACGTTGAGCGCCGAGCCCGCCAGGTAGCCACGCGCGCGCCCGCGCGCGACGTCGGCGACCATCCGGCCGGTCGGCGTCGGGCGCAGGTCGCCCGGGCCGACCGGCGTCGTCGGGTTGACGACGACGACGTCGAGCCCCTCGCGTGCGGCGCGCATCGCCAGGCGCTCGCCGTCGAGCTTCGTGCGCTTGTAGGGGACGTCGAGCTCCCACGCGGGCGGGCCGTCGGCCTCGGTCGCCGGCCGGCCGCGCACGGGCCCGCAGGTCGCGCACGAGCTCGTGTGGACGACGCGGCGCCGGCCGTTGCGCGCGGCAGCGTCGAGGACGACGCGCGTGCCCTCGACGTTGATCGCCTGCATCGCGCGCGCGTCGGCGCGCGCGTAGCTGTACAGCGCGGCGAGGTGGAAGATCGCGTCGCAGCCGTCGGCGGCGCGCCGGACCGCGTCGGGATCGAGGACGTCGCCGATCGCGGGCTCGGCCAGCGCGTCGGGCAGCGCGCGACGGTCGAACGCGCGGACCTCGGCGCCGGCTTGCGCCAGGGCGGCGACGACGTGGCTGCCGATGAACCCGGCCGCCCCGGTGACCAGCGCCTTCATGCGGCGGAGCGCCGGCGCGCGCCGCGCGCCAGGCGCCAGCCGAAGCGCGCCATCGCCGACGGCATCCGCTCGGCCGCGGCGACGACCTCCTCCAGCGCCGCCGCGAAGCGCCGGATCTCGTCCTCCTCGACGACCAGCGCCGGCAGGGCCTTGACGACGTTCATGCCGTGGCCGGCGACCTGGCAGAGGATCCGGTGCTCGTGGAACAGCGGCACGGTGACGAGCTGCGCGAACAGGCCGGGCTGCGCGCGCTCGACGGCGCCGAACATCGGGCGGCTCACCGGGCCGCTGGGCGCGCCCAGCTCGATCGCCCACATCAGGCCGAGGCCGCGCACGTCGCGCACGACCTCGTAGCGCTCGACGAGCGGGCGCGTGAGCGAGAGCAGCAGGTCGCCGAGGCGCTGCGCGCGCTCGACCAGGCCCTCGCGGTCGATCACGTCGAGCGTCGCCAGCCCCGCCGCCGCCGCGAGGTCGTTGCCGCCGAACGTCGAGCCGTGGCGCACGCCGCGCTCCATGCCGTCGAAGACCGCGTCCATGACCGCGCGTGATGCGAGCACGCCTCCGATCGGCACGAAGCCGCCCGATAGCGCCTTGGCGACGCAGATCAGGTCGGGCTCGAGCTCTGAGTGCTCGAGCGCGAGGAAGCGGCCCGTGCGCCCGAGGCCGGTCTGCACCTCGTCGCAGACGAACAGGGTGCCGGCGGCGCGGCAGCGCTCCTGGGCGCCGCGCAGGTAGCCCGGCGGCGGCAGGTTGACGCCCTTGCCCTGCACCGGCTCGACGACGAAGGCCGCGACGTCGCCGCGCGCGAGCTCGCCCTCGAGCGCGTCGAGGTCGCCGAAGGGCACCGGATCGCAGCCGGGCACGAACGGGCCGAAGCCGTCGCGGAACTCGGCGTTGCCGTTGAGCGACAGCGCGCCGAGCGTCAGCCCGTGGAAGGCGTGCTCGGCGTACACGATGCGCGGCCGGCCGGTCGCCGCGCGGGCGAGCTTCATCGCTCCCTCGACCGCCTCGGCGCCGCTGTTGGCCGGCACCATCGCGTCGACGCTGGCGGGAGCGCGCGCCAGCAGCTCGGCGGCCAGCGCGCCGGGGAGGACCGAGACGCCGAGCTGGGGCAGGTTGGGGGTACGCGCCGCCATGACCTCCTGCAGCGCGGCGATGACGTCCGGATGGTTGCGTCCGACCGCGAACACCCCGTAGCCGCAGAGGAGGTCGAGGTAGCGGTCGCCGCGATCGTCGATCAGGTGCGCGCCCTCGCCGGCCACCCAGGTGCGATCGAAGCCCAGCGTGCGCACGATCCGTCCGAGCTGCGGGTTGAGGTGGCGGTCGTTGAGCGCCATCGCCTCGTCGGCGCGCGCGAGGAGGTCGTGGATCGAGTCCATCGATCACGCATTCTGCCGCCCTGCTAGCGTCGTTGTAAGTGCAATCAACGCTCGATGACGCACGCAAGCGCTGGATCCTCGTCCTGACGTGCCTGGCGCAGTTCATGGTCATCCTCGACATCTCGGTCGTGAACGTCGCGCTCCCGTCGATCCGCACCGACCTCGGGTTCTCGGCCGTCGACCTGCAATGGGTCGTCAACGCCTACACGCTGACCTTCGCGGGCTTCCTGCTGCTCGGCGGGCGCGCCGCCGACCTGCTCGGCCGCCAGCAGGTGTTCGTCGTCGGGCTCCTGCTCTTCGCGGCCGCCTCGCTGGTGGGCGGGCTGTCGCGCTCGCAGGAGATGCTCGTCGCCGCGCGCGCCGTGCAGGGGATCGGCGGCGCGGTCGTGGCGCCCGCGACGCTCGCGATCATCACCACCACCTTCGCCGAGGGCCGCGAGCGCAACCGCGCGCTCGCCTACTGGGGCGCGATGGGGGCCGTCGGCGGGTCGACCGGCGTGCTGCTCGGCGGCGTGCTGACCCAGCTGCTGGGGTGGGAGTGGATCCTCTTCATCAACATCCCGGTCGGCGTGCTCGGCGCCCTCGGCGCGATGCGCTTCATCCCGCGCAGCCGCCGGACCGACGCCGGCGAGCGCCACTTCGACCTGGCCGGCGCCGTCACGGTCACCGCCGGACTCGTGGTGCTGACCTTCGCCATCGTGCGCACCGACGTCAACGGCTGGGGGTCGTCGGCGACGCTGCTCGTCGCCGCGGCCGGCCTCGCGCTGCTGGCGCTCTTCGTCTTCATCGAGCGGCATGCGCTGCGCCCGCTCGTGCCGCTGCGCATCTTCGCGTCGCGCACGCTCACCGCCGCCAACCTCGTGGTCTTCCTGCTCGGCTCGTCGGTGTTCGCCATGTGGTACTTCGTCTCGCTGTACCTGCAGCAGGTGCTCGGCTTCTCGCCGATCGAGGCGGGCCTGAGCTTCCTGCCGATGACGGGCGCGATCGTCGTCGGCTCGACCTTCGCGGGGCGCAACGCCGAGCGCATCGGCCCGGGGAAGCTGCTGACCGCCGGCATGACGCTGATCTCGATCGGGATGCTGCTGTTCACGCGCCTCGATGCCGACGGCTCGTACCTCGGCGACGTGCTCGTGCCGGGCGTCATCACGACGACGGGCGTCGGCCTTGCGTTCGTCCCCGCCACGATCACGGCGGTCGCGGGCGTCGCGCGCTCCGATGCCGGCCTTGCCGGCGGCCTGGTGAACACCGCGCGCCAGGTCGGCGGCTCGCTGGGCCTGGCGATCCTGGCCACGCTCGCCACGCAGCGCACGCAGGACCTCGCCGGCGCCGGCGGTGTCGATGCGAGCGCGCTGACCGCCGGCTTCCACCGCGCCTTCCTCGTCGGCGCGTGCTTCGCCGCGCTCGGCGCGGTGACCGCCGCGCTGCTGCTCGTGCGCGTGCGCGCGCCGCGCCACCAGGCGGCGCCGCAGCCGGCGCCGGACGCGGCCCAGCAGCCGGCGCCCGTCGACGCGTAGATGGTGGATGCCGCGCGCCGCTCTCCGCGCCGCGCCGCTGTCCGCGCCGCGCCTGCCGCTCCGCGCGGCCGGGGCACCGAGAGGGAGAAGCCGTTGCGGCTGCGCTGCCGTGGCGTCGTGCTTCGTCGTGCGCGTCGCTTCCCGGCGCGCGGCCCGTCCGCGGGGCCGTTGCGCGAGCGGCGCGGCCGCGTGTGTTTCGTAACACCTTCTCTCCGGCTGCCGGGGGCGCCCTCGCGACCGTGGTCGATTGGTGTGGCCATACAACACCTATCGACCACGCTTCGAAGGAGCGCTCCGAGAGGTGTTGCAGAACACGCGCTCCCTGCACCACCACGCGCGCCCCTCTGCGCAGCCACCCGCGACCGGGCACGACGCCACGGTGGCGCAATCACAACGGCTTTCCCCCTCGGTGCCCTGGCCGCGAACCGCCGCGAAACCCCGCGCGGACGACCACGACACACCCCAGTCCCGGCATCAACCGTCCAGCGGCGCATCGGTCTTGTTTGAACGGTAACGTTCTGAACGTGTCCGCTACCGCCGAAACGACGACGACCGCAGCCGAGCCCGTCTTCTCGCTGCAGCTGAACCAAGACCAGAAGGACCTGCGCGACTGGGTTCACGGCTTCGCCGAGGGCGTCGTGCGCCCCGCCGCCCACGAATGGGACGAGCGCGAGGAGACGCCGTGGCCGATCATCCAGGAGGCGGCCAAGATCGGGCTGTACGGCTTCGAGGCGCTCGCGCAGTTCTACGCCGACGAGACCGGCCTGCTGCTGCCGATCGTCAACGAGGAGCTGTTCTGGGGCGATGCCGGGATCGGCATGGCGATCATGGGCACGTCGCTGGCCGTCGCGGCGATCTTCGGCCAGGGCACCGGCGAGCAGATCGGCGAGTGGATCCCGCAGTGCTTCGGCACGGTCGACGAGCCCAAGGTCGCCGCGTTCTGCGCCTCCGAGCCCGACGCCGGCTCGGACGTCTCGGCCATCCGCACCAGCGCCCGCTACGACGAGGCCAAGGACGAGTGGGTGCTCAACGGCCAGAAGGCGTGGGCGACCAACGGCGGCATCGCCGGCGTCCACGTCGTCATCGCCTCGGTCGATCGCGACCTGGGCGCGCGCGGGCACGCGGCGTTCGTGATCCCGGCCGGGACGAAGGGCCTCGAGCAGGGCGCGAAGGTGTCCAAGCACGGGCTGCGCGCCTCGCACACCGCCGACGTCCATCTCGACGACTGCCGCGTCTCCGGCTCGTGCCTGCTCGGCGGCAAGGAGAAGCTCGACGAGCGCCTGGCCCGCATCCGCGAGGGCAACGGCGGGCGCGGCCAGGCCGCGATGCAGACCTTCGAGGCCACGCGCCCGACCGTCGGCGCGCAGGCGCTGGGCATCGCGCGGGCCGCCTACGAGTACGCGCTGGACTACGCGCGCGAGCGCGAGCAGTTCGGCAGGAAGATCATCGAGAACCAGGCGATCGCCTTCGCCCTGGCCGACATGAAGCTCGAGATCGACGCGGCGCGCCTGCTCGTCTGGCGCGCCTCGTGGATGGGGCGCAACGGCGTCCCGTTCAAGAACGCCGAGGGCTCGATGAGCAAGCTCAAGGCCGGCGAGGTCGCGCTCTGGGCCACCGAGCGCGCGATGCACATCCTCGGCGGCAACGGCTACACGCGCGAGTACCCCGTCGAGCGCTGGCACCGCGACGCGAAGATCTACACGATCTTCGAGGGGACGTCGGAGATCCAGCGCCTCGTCATCTCGCGGGCGATCTCGGGCGTGCAGATCCGATAGGCGCCGCGGGCGCGCGCAAGCCCCGGTGCCCGTCCAGGCGCGCTCGCCGCGAAGGGGGAGTGGCGGGCCGGGTGCCTTGTTCAAGCCCCCGGCCCGCCGGGCGGAGTCTGTTGGCGGTCGTGCGACCGCCGGTGACGCGGGCGCCTACACGCCCGTGTGCACGACCTCGTCGGTCTCGATCGGCTCGAGCTGCGAGATCTCGGAGCGGCGGTCCTCCCAGTGCGGCGGGATGCACATGTGGGTGCCGAGCTCCTCGACCGACTCGTCGATGGTGAAGCCGGCCTCGGTCGACCAGGCCAGCTCGCACAGCGCGCCGCCGGGGCTGCGCATGTACATCGAGAAGAAGTAGCCGCGGTCCTTGGACTCCGAGACGTCGGTGAAGCCCAGGCCCACGAGCCAGTCCTTGACGACCTGCTGGTTGTCGGGGTCGTGGACGTCGAACGCCTGGTGGTGGATGGTGCCCTCGCCGAAGGTCCACGAGCCCTGCGGGAGGTCGGGCTCCTCGACCAGCTCGAGGATGCGGCCGTGGCCCTCGGGGGTGCCGATCGTGAACTCGTGGTGCGGGCCCTCCGAGCCGGTCTGCGACCCGCCCATGCCCTCGGTGATGAAGAAGGCCTGCAGGTCGGGCTCGCGGACCGAGCACGTGGTGCCGTAGGCGCCGCGGATCGCGTGCTCGGCGGTCACGCCGTGCGCCTCGTAGGGCGTGCGCGGGTCGTCGTCGGAGACGCCCACGAGCTCGTACGGGATCCCGCACGGGTGCTCGAAGCAGACGCGCTCCTTGCCGAAGCGCGTGACGACCTCGTTCTCGACGCCCTTGTCGTTGAAGCGATCGACCCAGAAGCCGACCGAGTCGGCCGGGACCGTCAGCAGCAGCGACTTGAGCTGGTTGGTCCCGCGCTTGCCCATCCACCCGGCCTGGCGGTAGGGGAACGACGTCAGCAGCGTGCTCGCGTCGCCGACCTTGTTGCCGTAGTAGAGGTGGTAGATGGGGATCTCGCCGTCGAAGAGGACGGTCTTCTTGACGCTCTTCAGCCCGAGCAGCCGGACATGGAAGTCGTAGTCCTCCTGCGCCCCTCCGACGCAGAAGGTGAGGTGGTGGGTACCGCGGATGGTTCCCCTGTTGGGCATAGGACTCCGTCTCCTCCTGTGCGCTATGCGAACACTTGTACGGCAGCCGCCACTCTATCAACGAGGTTGCGGCGCGGGGGCGTTTCTTGGCGCCGTCACGACGATCGGGCGCCGGCGCGCGCGCCGATGCCGAAGGCGCGCTCGGCGTTGCCGGCGTACAGCTGCGCGCGGACCGCGTCGCCGACCGGCGCGGAGTCCATGAACTCCACGCACTCGGGCGTCCGCTGGTAGGGGTAGTCGATCGCCCACATGACGTTCTCCGCGCCGAGCACCTTCAGGCACAGCTCCAGCGGCGGGTGGTGGTTCATCCCGCTCGTCGTGACGAGGAAGTTGCGTCGCAGGTACTCGCTGGGATCGAGCTCGTAGTGCTTCTGCGAGCCGATCTGGCGCAGCAGCCGCGACATGTAGTCCATCCGGTAGACCCAGAACGGCAGGCCCTCGCCCATGTGCCCCAGGACGATCTTCAGCCTGGGGAAGCGATCGAGCACGCCGCTGGTGATCAGCCGCAGGCCGTGCAGCCCGGTCTCGGCGGCGTAGCCCCAGATGCCGGCCCACAGCTCCTGGTCGAGGTAGGGCCCGATCGCGCTCTGCGGCAGCGGCCGCGGATGGATGTAGATCGGCGCGTCGAGCGCCTCGGCGGCCTCGAGGATCGGCCAGAACCTCTCCTGGTCGAGGTACTCGCCGTCGGTGTGCGAGTTGACGACGAACCCGTTGAGCCCCAGCTCGCGGATGGCCCGCTCCATCTCGTGCGCCGCGCGCGCCGGGTCCTGGGGCGCGAACGACGCCAGGCCCGCGAAGCGACCGGGATGGCGCGCGATCGCCTCGGCGAGGCGGTCGTTGGCCAGCTCGGCCATCTCGGTCGCGGTGTCGGCGTCGAAGATCTGCACGCCGGGCGAGGTCAGCAGCAGCAGCTGCACGTCGACCCCGTTGGCGTCCATGTCGGCGATGCGCGCGTCGTCGAGGTCGAGCAGCGCGTCGACGAGGCGGGTGTCGGGGTTGCGCAGGACGCGCGACCAGAAGACGACGTCGGGGCTCGACCACGTGCTGCGCCCGAGGGCGCGGTAGCCGTCGAACTGCTCGGGGATCGCGAACGCCTCCTCGGTCGCGATCCGGCGGATGCGTGGCTCATCGGCCATCGGGGCTCCTTTCCACGGGGAAGTGGCACGCGACGGCGTGCTGCGTTCCCACCAGCATCGGCTCCTCGACCGCGCAGCGATCCTGGGCGCGCGGGCAGCGCGTACGGAAGCGGCAGCCGCTTGGCGGATCGATCGGCGACGGCGGGTCGCCGCTGATCTTCTCGTGCGCGGCGGTCTTCGGCGCGTCGGGGTCCGGGCTCGGGACCGAGGCGAGCAGCGCATCCGTGTAGGGGTGCAGCGGCTCGCGGTACAGCGCCTCGGCCGGGCCGAGCTCGCACAGCTTGCCCAGGTACATCACCGCCACGCGGTCGGAGACCTGCTTGACCAGCGCGAGGTCGTGCGCGATGAACAGGTAGGACAGGCCGAGCTCCGCGCGCAGGCGCTCGAAGAGGTTGAGCACCTGCGCCTGGATCAGCACGTCGAGCGACGAGACGGCCTCGTCGCAGATGATCAGCGCCGGATCGAGCGTCAGCGCGCGGGCGATCGCGACGCGCTGCGCCTGGCCGCCCGACAGCTGGCGCGGACGGCGGCGCCCGAAGACGCCCGGGTCGAGGCCGACGAGGTCGAGCACCTCGCCGACCTTGCGCCGGCGCTCGGCGCGCGTGCCGACGCCGTAGGCGACGAGCGGCTCCTCGACGATGTCGGCCACGCGCCACTTCGGATCCAGGGAGCCGAAGGGGTCCTGGAAGACCATCTGCATCGAGCGGCGCGCCTGGAGCAGCTCGCGGCCCTTCAGGCCCACCAGCTCGGTCCCGCGCAGCAGCACCGAGCCCGACTTCGGCGCCGGGGCCTGCAGCAGCGAGCGCGCGAGCGTCGACTTGCCAGAGCCGGTCTCGCCGACGATCCCGAGCGTCTCGCCCGGCGCGATCTGCAGCGTCACGTCCGAGACGGCCTGCACGACGCCGCCCTTCACGCCGCCGCGTCCACGCACGACGAACTCCTGCACGACGTTGCGCGCCTCCAGCAGCGGCTGCGAGCCGTTGGCGCTCAGGCCGCGCTCCCATTGCACGGGTGCCAGCACGCCCAGCGGTGGCCGGGCTCGCCCTCGGCGAACGGCGGCGCCGACTCGCGGCACAGCTCGGCGACGTTGGGGCAGCGCGGCGCGAACGGGCAGCCGGGTGGGAGCGCCGCGAGGTCGGGCGGGCGGCCCGGGACCACGGGCAGCGCGGCGTGCGGCGGGCGCTCCACGCGCGGGATCGCCTCGAGCAGCGCCCTGGTGTAGGGCATCCGGACGTTGGCGAACAGCTCGCGCGTGGGCGCCTGCTCGACCGCTCGCCCCGCATACATGACGACGACCTCGTCGGCGAAGCTCGCGGCCAGCCCGAGGTCGTGGCTGATCATGACCAGCGCCATCCCGAACTGGCGCTGCAGGTCGCGCAGCAGCTCCATGATCTGCGCCTGGGTGGTGACGTCGAGCGCGGTCGTCGCCTCGTCGGCGATCAGCAGCTTGGGGTTGGCGGCCAGCGCGATCGCGATCGCCACGCGCTGGCGCATGCCGCCCGAGAGCTGGTGGGGGTACTCGACGAAGCGCTGCTCGGCGGCCGGCAGGCGCACGAGCGTCAGCAGCTCGATCGCGCGGGCGTGCGCGACCCCGCGATCGACCTTCTGGTGGGCGCGGATCGCCTCGGTGACCTGGGCGCCGATGCGCATCGTCGGATTCAGCGAGCGCGCGGGGTCCTGGAAGACCATCGCCACGCTGGCGCCGCGGTGGCGGCGGATCTGGCGCTCGGAGAGCCCGACGAGCTCCTGCCCCTCGAAGCGGATCGACCCGGTGACCTTCGCGCTCGGCGGCAGCAGCCCGACGACCGCGCGCGAGCTGACCGTCTTGCCCGAGCCCGACTCGCCGATGAGCGCCAGCGTCGTGCGGGCCGGCACGGCGTAGCTCAGGCCGTCGACGGCGACGACGCGGCGCCCGCCCTGGTCGAAGGCGACCCGCACGTCGCTCAGCTCGAGCAGCGCGCCGTCGATCACACCGCGCTCCAGCGCGACCGCAGCGCGTCGCCGAGGAGGTTGAACGCCAGCACCGTGACGAACAGGAAGGCGCTGGGCACGAGCACGAGCCGCGGCTCGGCGGACAGGATGCCCTGGCCGTCGAAGATCATGTTGCCCCAGCTCGGATTGGGCGGCGGGATGCCGAGGCCGAAGAAGCTCAGCGCGCCCTCCAGGATGATGACCACGCCCATGCCCAGCAGCCCGAAGGTCACGAGCTGGGGGAGGATGTTGGGCGCGACGTGGCGCAGCAGGACGCGGCCGTTGCCGGTGCCCGAGAGCCGCGCGGCGAGGATGAAGGTGCGCTCGCGCAGGCGCAGCGTCGCGGCGCGCGAGATCCGCGCGAAGGCCGGCACGCTGAAGAACGAGAGCGCCAGGATCGTGTGCCACTTGCTCGGCCCGAGGCTCTCGGCGATGGCCAGCGCCAGGACCAGCGCTGGGAACGCGATCAGCACGTCGAGGACGCGCATCAGCACGGAGTCCACCATGCCGCCCCAGTAGCCGGCGAACGCCCCGAAGCTGCCGCCGATCACCAGGCCGATGAGCTGCACGGCGAAGGCGATCTCGATCGAGTTGCGCCCGCCGTAGAGGATCCGCGACCAGATGTCGTTGCCGACCGGGTCGGTGCCGAAGACGTGGCCCGCGCTGAACGGATCGATGTTGGCGTCGAGGATGTTGCCGCCGGTCGGCTTGCCGACGGCCCCGAACAGCGGCCAGACGAAGAACAGGAAGAGCAGCACGATCAGGATCCCGGCCGGGATCGCGACGTCGAGCGAGCGCAGCCACCCGCGCCGCGGCGCCACGAGCTCGGCACCCGCCGGCGCGAGCGCGAGCGCGGGAACGTGCGCCTCGGCCTCAGGCAGCTGTGCGCCCATACCGGATCCGCGGGTCCAGGACCGCGTACAGCAGGTCGGTGATCAGGTTGGCCAGCACCACGACGACCGCGAGCGCGAGCACGATCCCCTCGACGACGAGGATGTCGCGGTTGTTGATCGCCTCCACGAGCGCCAGGCCGATGCCAGGCAGGCCGAAGATCGACTCGATGATCACGGTCACGCCGATGAGCGTCCCGATGTTCAGGCCGACGACGGTGAGCAGCCCGAAGAGCGAGTTCGGCAGCGCGTGGCGGACGAGCACGCGCCACGGGCCGACGCCCTTGGCGGCTGCGGTGACGACGTAGTCCTCGCCCTGCATCTGCTCGAGGATGTCCGCGCGCAGCAGGCGCGTGTAGAAGCAGAACAGCGGGAAGCCGATCGAGATCGCCGGCAGGGTCAGCGACTTGATGAACGGCCACAGGCCGTCGCTGGGGTTGACGTAGCCGATCGCGGGCAGCACGTCGAGCTTGACCGCGAAGACGTAGACGAGGATCAGCGCGAGCACGTAGTTGGCGACCGACAGCCCGACCATGCTGATCGCCATCGTCACGCGATCGATGATGCCGTTGGGCCTGCGGGCGGCCACCAGCGCGACCGGCACCGTGAAGGCCAGCGAGACGAGCAGCGCGTAGGCCAGCAGCTCGAAGGTCACCGGCAGGCGCTCGGAGAGGATCGAGGTGACCGACTGGTCGCTGGCGAACGAGCTGCCGAGGTCCCCGGTGATCGTGTGGCCGAGCCAGTGCCCGTAGCGTGTGAGGAACGGCTCGTCGAGACCGAGCTTGGCCTTCAGCTCGTTGATCTGCTGCTGGGTGGCGTTGATGCCCAGCAGCTGCTGGGCGGCGTTGCCCGGCAGGCGGTTGACGACCACGAAGGTCAGCAACGTCACGCCCCACAGCACCGGGATCGCGGTCGCCAGCCGCTTGCCGATCAGGCGCAACGCAGGCGAGCCCGCCGCGCGGGCCGGCGAGCGGCGCACGTGAGGGGTCGGTTGTGCGAGCGCCGGTGTGCCCACGCGTTGTCTCCTTCCCTCCCGCCGTGCGCACTACGCACACGTGTGCGCAATGGACCGGCCTGCACCGTACTCCCCGTCCCAGGACCCGTCAATAGGGTGTCAGGAAACCAGAGACCCGGGGACCTCCGCGGCGTGCGGCGCCTCGCGGCGGGCGCGCTCCAGCGCCGCGGAGATGCGCTCCGCGGCGCTCAGCAGCTCGGGCAGGATCGCCTCGCGCAGCTCGTCGAGGCCCACGCGCGGAGCGGCGACGGCGACGTTCAGCGCGGCGATCGTCCGGCCGCCGGCGCGCAGCGGCGCGGCGACCGAGCGCAGGCCCAGCTCGAGCTCCTGGTCCATGAGCGCCCAGCCGTTGGCGCGCACCGTGTCGATCGCCTGGCGCAGGCGCGCGCGATCGGTGATCGTGCGCTCGGTATGCGCCTCGAGCGTCGCCTGCGCCAGGAAGGCGTCGAGCTCGTCGGCGGGCAGGTCGGCCAGCAGCACGCGCCCCATGCCGGTGGTGACGGCCGGCAGTCGCGTCCCGACGCCCAGCGAGATGGTCATGATCCGCCGCGTCGGCACCCGCGCGACGTAGACGATGTCGGGCAGGTCGAGCGTCGCCGCCGAGCACGACTCGTTCGTGCGCTCGGCCAGGTCCTCCATCATCGGCTGGGCGACCTCCCACAGGTTCAGCGAGGACAGGTAGGCCCAGCCGAGGGTGAGCACGCGCGGGGTCAGCGAGAACAGGCGCCCGTCGGAGCGCACGTGGCCGACCTCCTCGAGCGTGAGCAGGATCCGCCGGGCGGTCGCGCGGGTGATGCCGGTCAGCCGCGCGACCTCGCTGAGGGTCAGCGCAGGGCGCTCGCGCGAGAAGACCTGGATGACCGCGATGCCCCGCTCGAGCGACTGCAGCGACTGCTGGCGGTCACGGCCCTCGCCCATGGGCCGAGCACCATACCTTCACACGCAACGATTGCGCACAATTGTGCGCAAAGCGAACGCAAGCGCGGCGGAGGGTGGGCGCCCCGCCGGTACGGGGCGCCCACCGGGAGAAGTCAGACGGCGAGCTCTTCGCCGACGAACGCGCCGATCGCGTCGACGGCCTCGCGGCTCTCGTCGAAGATCAGGTGGCCGACGCCGGGCAGCACCTTCAGCTCGGCCCCCGGGATGAGCTCGGCCCATGTCGGTGCCTGCTCGACCGGGATGATCCGGTCGGCGTCGCCCCACACGATCAGCGTCGGCATGGTCAGGCGGTGCAGCCAGCGGTGCAGCTTGAGGTCGTACGGGCGCGCCCACAGCAGCCGCGCCGCCGAGGTGCTCTCGCGGTAGCGGTCCGCCAGGAACTCGGGCGTCGGCGGCATCGGGACGTGGCCGTCGAAGACCGACATGTCGGCGGTCAGGTAGCCGAGCACCTCGTCGCCGGGGATCGTGAAGATGTCGGTCGTCGGGTGCTCGTCGACCTTCAGGCCGACCGGCGCGGCGAGCACGAGGCGCCTGACGCGCTCGGTGTGGTCGACGGCGAAGTTCGCCGCCAGCCAGCCGCCCATCGACTGCCCGGCCAGGGCGAACTCGCCGATCCCCAGCTCGTCGAGCAGGTCGAGGTAGTGGCGGCGGTAGTCGTGGACCTCGTCGACGGTCGTGTCGTCGGCCGACGGCCCGAAGCCGGGGTGGTAGGGCACGATCAGCCTGAAGCGCTCGGCCAGCGGCAGCAGCGCGTCGAAGCCGGTGGTCGTCCCGGCGCCGTGGAAGAAGACGAGCGGGTCGCCGGCGCCCGCGGTCAGCACGACGGTCTCCACGCCGCGGACGGTGAAGCGCTCCTCGGTGTAGGCGGCCATCGCTACTTGATCCCCGCCAGGACCGTCTCGGCCTGCGCGCTGGTCGCGCGCGCCCGCACCCGCGGGATGACCTCCTTGGCGAACATGTGCATGTTCTTGACGGCCTTCCACTCGGGCATGTCGCCGTGCTGCAGGACCATCAGCATGCGGCTGCACTGCGCCTCCTGCGCCCAGCTCGAGAGCGTGTCGGCGACGGTGTCGGGCGAGCCGCAGATGATCCGCCCGATCGAGACCATGTCGTCCCAGGTCGCGCGCGTGCCGTCGGCCAGCGCGGCCGACTGCGCGCGGCGCAGGAACTCCGAGCGCGACACGTAGCCGGGCGGCGAGAGGAACTGCGGCGGCACGCGGTGCATCCACGAGAAGAACTTCTCGATGTGCGGGCGCGCCTCGCGCACGGCCTCCTCGTCGGTGTCCGCGACGTAGCAGATGACGGTGAAGATCGTGTCGTCCGGCTGGACCGTCCAGCCCTTCGCCTCGGCGGCCTCGCGGAAGTTGGCCATCGCCTTGAGCTGCTGCTCGATCGGCGTGAAGACGATCGAGTAGCCGGCGCGGAAGTCGGTCGCCACGTCGACGGTCTCCTGGCTGCCCGACCCGACGATGTAGATCTTCGGGTAGGGCTTCTGCAGCGGCCGCGGCCAGACGTTGAGGTAGCGGTAGTTGTAGAACTCGCCGTCGTGGCGGACCGGGCCGTCCTCGGTCCAGGTCTTGAGGATCACGCCCAGGCCCTCGCGGAACCGCGCGCGGGCCGTCGTCGGGTTGATCTGCCCGGCGTTTGACCAGTACTCCATGCCGGTGCCCAGCGGGAAGCCGTACTCCATCCGCCCGCCCGACATGACGTCCAGCATCGCGTACTCCTCGGCCACCCGCGACGGCCACGACACGTTGATCGGCACGCCGGCCACGAGGATCTTCACGCGCTTGGTCAGCGCCGCCAGGTAGCCCGCGCGCACCGAGGTGGCGGGCTGCATGCTGTAGATCGTCTGGTGGTGCTCGTTGACGGCGATCGCGTCGAAGCCGAGCTGCTCGGCGAGCAGCATCTCGCGCGTCCAGCGCTGGTAGAGCTCGTGGGCGACCTCGGGGTCGAAGTTCGCGTTGGGGTAGTCGACCCAGGTCGAGGTGTAGCGATCGGAGTCCGCCGGCTCGTCGATGTAGTGGTGGTGGTTGAAGAGGTAGAACTGGATGTCGTCGAAGACGTTCACGTGTGCGGGCCCCTCTGTTCGCCATGCGCACAACTGTGCGTTCTGCGCGTCCGATGCTTTCGGGCGGCCGCCCGGTTGTCAAGCTCCCTTCGTATGGTCACCTATGACGAAGAGCTGCGGGCCCACAATGCGCGCCTGCGCGCCGCCACGGGCATCCGTGCCGGCGAGCGGGTGCTCGACGTCGGCTGCGGCGCCGGCCAATCGACGCGCGAGGCCGCGCGGGCGGCGGCGCCGGGTCGCGTGCTCGGCATCGACGTCTCCGCGCCGGGGCTCGAGCGCGCTCGGCGGCTGACCGCTGCCGAGGGCCTCGACAACGTGAGCTACGAGCAGGCCGACGCGCAGGCGCACGACTTCGACCCCGAGGCGTTCGACGTCGCCATCAGCCGGTTCGGGACGATGTTCTTCGCAGACCCCGTCGCCGCCTTCGCCAACATCGCACGCGCGCTGCGGCCCGAGGGGCGCTTGGTGGCGCTCGTCTGGCAGCGGCGCGTGGACAACGAGTGGGCGGTCGCCATCGACGATGCGCTCCGCGCCTTGACACTGGACGGGTCGCCGTTCTCGCTCGGCGACCCCGAGGCCGCGCGGCGCCTCCTTGCGGGCGCCGGCTTCGACGACATCGGCTTCGAGGACGTCGACGAGCCCATGTACTTCGGAGCCGACGTTGCCGAGGCGCTCGAGTGGGTCAGCGGCTTTCAGGACGTGAGCGCCGCGCTCGCGCGCTTCGAGCCCGCCGCTCGCGATCATGCTCTGGAACGGCTGCGCGACACGCTCGGCGCGCACCACAGCGCCGATCGCGGCGTCGTCTTCGACTCTCGCGCCTGGGTGATCAGCGCGAAGCGCCGTTGAGTCGACACTCAGTACGCCTCGTGGTACAGCGCGACGATCTCCTCCTTCGTCGACGGCCGCGGGTTGAAGCCGGGGCTGCCGCTGTCCAGCGCGGCCTGCGCCATGTCCGCGACCACCCGCTCGAAGTGCTCGCGCTCGACGCCTGCCTGCGACAGCGACGGGATCTCGAGGTCGGCGTTGAGCCGCTCGAGCTCCTCCACCAGGCGCTCGCACGCGGTGTCGTCGGCGTCGCCGGCCTGCGCGAGGCCCATCTCGCGGGCGATCGTCGCGTAGCGCGCCGGCGCGCCGCCGACGCTGAAGCGCGTGACCGCCGGGAGCAGCAGAGCGTTGCTCAGGCCGTGGGCGAGGTGGAAGTGCGCGCCGATCGGGCGGCTCATGCCGTGCACCAGCGCCACCGAGGCGTTGGAGAACGCGGCGCCCGCCAGCGTCGCGCCGAGCATCATCGCCTCGCGCGCCTGCTCGTCGTCGGGCGCGCCGACCGCGCGGCGCAGGTGCGCGCCGATGAGGCGCGCGGCCTGCAGCGCGAGCATGTCGGTGAGCACGGTGGCCTTCGTGGAGACGTAGGCCTCGATCGCGTGCGTGAGCGAGTCGACGCCGACCCACGAGGTCAGCGCGGCTGGCGTCGAGATGGTCAGCCTGTAGTCGGAGATCGCGATGCGGGCCATCAGGTGGCCGTCGAGCATCATCATCTTCACGTCGCGATCGGTGTCGGTGATGACCGCGACGCGGGTGACCTCGCTGCCGGTCCCGGCGGTCGTCGGCACGGCGACGAGCGGCAGCCCGGGGCCGGGGACGTTGTGGTAGCCGGCGTAGTCGCGCACATCGCCCTCGTTGGCGAAGGCGACGGCGGCCGCCTTGGCCGTGTCCATCGGGCTGCCGCCGCCGATGGCCACGACGCCGTCGGCCTCGTGGTCGCGCAGCGCCTGCAGCGCGCCCTGGACGTTGGCCAGCGTCGGGTCGGGCTGGACGTCGCCGAAGGTCGCGACGTCCGGGATGGCCGACTGCAGGCGCTCGACCAGCGGGCCGGCCGGGCCCTCGTCGAGCAGGAAGCGGTCCGAGACGACCAGCGGCCGCGCGATCCCGATCCGCGTGACGTGCTCGGCGAGATCGTCGGACGTGCCGCCGCCGATCACGAGGTCCTGGGGCAGGTGCAGCTCGATCGTGCCGTCAGCGGCCATCGCGACTCCTCTCCTCCAATATCAGGGACCCTTCTAAGCTTGCCACCCGGTAGCTTGCGCGACCATGTCTGGCGCGAACGGTCCGATCAACGGCGAGTACGGCACCGCGGTTCGGCGCCGCGAGGATCCGCCCCTCATCAAGGGCACCGGGGCGTACACCGACGACGTGCGCCTGCCGGGGGAGCTGCACGCGGTGTTCGTGCGTGCCGAGATGGCCCACGCCGAGCTGACCGGCGTCGAGACCGAGGCCGCCGCCGCGGCGTCGGGGGTCGTGGGCGTCTTCACCGCCGGCGACCTCGATCTGAACGCCCTGCCTCCGGGGCCGATGGCGCCCGACGACCTGCTGCGGCCGATCCTCGCGTCCGACCGCGTGCGCTTCCAGGGCGAGGCGATCGCCGTCGTCGTGGCGAGCACGCGCGAGCAGGCGGTCGATGCCGCCGAGCTCGTCGTGGTCGACTACGAGCCGCTCGAGGTGGTCGTCGATCCCGAGGCGGCGCTCGCCGACGACGCCACCCTGCTGTTCCCCGACAAGGGCTCGAACCTCGCGTTCCAGATGGGGCCCCACGGCGAGGACGACGTGCTCGCCGAGGCCGACGTCGTCGTGCGCAGCCGCTTCGTCAACCAGCGCCTGGCCGCCGTGCCGATGGAGCCCGCCGGCGCGGTGGCGGCGCCCGACTCCGACACCGGGGGCGTGCTGCTCTACGCGCCGGTGCAGGCGCCCCACGCGGCGCGCGACATCGTTGCCGGCTCGCTGGGCCTCGACAAGGAGCAGGTGCGCGTCATCGTCCCGAACGTCGGCGGCGGCTTCGGCGCGCGCATCGCCGCCTACCCCGAGCAGGTCCTCGTCGCGGCGCTCGCGCTGCGGCTCGGGCGTCCCGTGCGCTACCTCGAGAGCCGCTGGGAGACGATGATCGCGATGCAGCACGGCCGCGCCCAGGTGCAGGACGTCGAGCTGGGCGCGCGCAGCGACGGGACGCTGGTCGGCGTCCGCGTGCGGGTCATCGCCGACTGCGGCGCCTATCCGGGCGACGCCGTGATCATGCCGTTCCTCACCGGCCAGATGGCGTCGGGCGTCTATCGCATCCCACGCGTCGACTACGCGTTTCGCTGCGCGGTGACCAACACGACGCCGATCGGTGCCTACCGCGGGGCCGGGCGCCCCGAGGCGACCGCCCTGATCGAGCGCGCGATGAACCAGCTCGCGGTGCGGCTCGACATCGACCCCGCCGAGCTGCGCCGGCGCAACTTCATCCCGCCCGAGGACTTCCCGCACAAGACCCAGGCCGGGGCGACCTACGACTCCGGTGAGTACGAGCAGGCGCTCGATCGCGTGCTGGAGGCCGCCGGCTACGACGACCTGCGCGCCGAGCAGGCCCGCCGCCGCGAGAGCGGCGACCAGCGCCAGCTCGGGATCGGCCTGGCGACCTACGTCGAGCTGACCGGCCTGGGCGTCGAGATGGGGACCTGCTCCGTCGCCGACGACGGCAAGGTCACGGTGAAGACCGGCACGTCGCCCCAGGGCCAGGGCCACGAGACGACGTGGGCGCAGCTCGTCTCCTGGACGCTCGGCGTGCCGATGGCCGACGTGGTCGTCGTGCACTCCGACACCGCGCGCGTGGCGCGCGGCATGGGGACGATGGGCTCGCGCACGCTGCAGGTCGGCGGCAGCGCGATGATCAACGCGACGCGCGAGGTGCTCGCCAAGGGCCGCGAGCTCGCCGCCCATCTGCTGGAGGCGTCGGTCGACGACGTCACCGTGGTGCCCGGCAAGGGCCTCGGCGTGGCGGGCGACCCGGCCTCGGTCGTGTCATGGGCGCAGCTCGCCGCCGCGGCCGCCGACCCGTCGCAGCTGCCCGAGGGCATGGAGCCCGGCCTCGACGCCGAGGCCGACTTCGAGACCCCCGACTCGAGCTACCCGTTCGGCGCGCACGTCTCGGTCGTCGAGGTCGACGTCGAGACCGGCATGACCAGGCTCGTGCGCCACGTCACCGTCGACGACTCGGGCAGGATCGCCAACCCGCTGCTCGCCGAGGGCCAGATCCACGGCGGGATCGCGCAGGGCGTCGCCCAGGCGCTCTACGAGGGCATGGCCTACGACGAGGACGGCAACTGCCTCACCGGTTCCCTCGTCAGCTACGCGCTGCCGACGGCCGCCGAGCTGCCGTGGTTCGAGACCGCGCGCACCGAGACGCCGTCGCCGCTGAACCCGCTGGGCGCCAAGGGCATCGGCGAGTCCGGCGCCATCGGCGCCACGCCGGCCGTGTGGAACGCCGTCGTCGACGCGGTCGCGCACCTGGGCGTCGACAACGTCGACATGCCGGCGACGCCGATGCGGGTGTGGGAGGCGATCCGGGCGGCTTCGGGGTCGGTCGCGTAACGCGCTGGCGCGCGGGGCCGCGGGCGCCGGCGCTGGTGGTTCTTGGGCAATGAGGGTGAGAGGGCGCCGGCGTTGGCGGTCTCGCCGCAATCCGCGCGCGTTTCGTAACACCTCGGGGGACACCGCCCAACGAACGACGACTTCCAGACGTATGCCGTCTGCTTCTCGTCGTTCGTCTGACGGCCGCGCCAACAGGCCGCGCGAAGCGCGCGCGCCCGCGACGTCCGCGAAGGAGACGCGCACGCCCGAACTCACTCCCCCTCAGTGCCCTCGGCCGCGAACAGACGCGAACGTCCATCGCGTATGGCCCAGCACGGACGCCATGGACGTTCGCGTGGGAGGTTCGCTAGTTTGTACGACAGTCGGACATGTGTGCGCTGCGCGAACACTGCCAGGGGGGCGCCCGGACCCCGTGAGAGTCGTCGTCGCCCCCGTCGCCGAGTTCGAGCCCGGCGACCGCCGGATCATCACGATCGGCGGGCGGTCGATCGGGGTCTTCCGCGTCGGCGACCGCTTCTACGGGATCCGCAACCGCTGCCCGCACCAGGGCGGCCCGCTGTGCCAGGGACGGATCGCGCCGTGGGCGCTGTCGAGCGGCCCCGGCGAGTTCGAGATGGAGGCCGAGGCGTCGCTGCTGGCCTGCCCATGGCACGGGTGGGAGTACGACCTCGCCACCGGCCAGTCGTTCATGGGACCCGCCGAGCCGGGCGTCAAGAGCTACGACGTCTCCGTGCAGCGCGGCGAGCGCATCCCCGGCCCCTACGTCGCCGAGACCTTCGACGTCCACGTCGAGGAGGACTACGTTGTCATCGATGCCTAGCACGCAGACGAGCGATGCGACCAGGCAGGCGGAGCCGCGCCAGGTCAAGCTCGTCGACGCCGACATCCACCCGGCGCCGCTGCCCAGCTACATCGCCGCGCGCCTCGACGAGCCGTGGCGCTCGCGCTTCGAGCGCTACGGCGTCCGCGTGCCCAACCCGCCGCAGATCTACCCGCGCGTGCGCAACGCGGGCTACCGGGTCGACTCGTGGCCCGAGGGCGGCTTCCCGGGCAGCGACTTCGAGCTGATGCGCGCGCAGCTGCTCGAGGAGCACGGCGTCGACTACGGGATCCTCATCCCGCTGCACGGCCACAGCTACGGCGCCGAGGCGCCCGAGTTCGCCGCCGCGCTGTGCCACGCCGTCAACGAATGGGTGCGCGAGGAGATGCTCGACCGCGACGAGCGCCTGCGCAGCTCGATCAACATCGCGCTCGAGACGCCCGAGCTCGCGGTGGCGGAGATCGAGCGCTACGCCGGCGACCCGCGCTTCGTCCAGGTCCTGCTGCCCACCGGCGCCGAGCTGCCGCTCGGCAACCGCAGGTACTGGCCGATCTACGACGCCGCCGCGCAGGCGGGCCTGCCGCTCGTCGCCCATACCGGCGGCATCGAGCAGCACCGCGGCGCGGGCTGGCCGTCGTACTACCTGGAGGCGCACGTCCTCTACGCCAACGCGATGATCGCGCTGGCCACGAGCCTCGTCGCCGAGGGCGTCTTCCAGCGCTTCACCGACCTTCAGGTGGTGCTCGTCGAGGCCGGCATCTCGTGGGCCGGCCCGCTGATGTGGTCGATGGACTCCGCGTGGTCGGCGCTGCGCGACGACGTGCCGCACCTCGACCGCGAGCCGAGCGAGATCTTCCGCGAGCACTTCTGGTTCAGCACGCAGCCGATCGAGGAGCCCGACGATCCCCAGCAGCTCGTCGCCGCGCTCGAGTTCACCGGCATGACCGACCGGATCATGTTCGCCTCCGACTACCCCCACTGGGACTTCGACTCGCCGGCGATGGCGCTGCCGCGCGCGGTGCCCAAGGAGCTGCGGGCGAAGATCATGGCGGGCAACGCCTGTCGCCTCTACGGGTTCGGCTCGTGAACCTCGCCGGTGCCATCGACGCCGACGTCCACTGCGCGCCCGCGTCGATCGACACGCTGACCCCATACATGGACGACTACTGGCGCGACTACGTCGAGAACGCCGGCATGATGCTCTCGCCGACGCTCACCGGGACCTACCCCGAGGCCGTCTCGCCCGCGCCGCCCGCCACCGTCGACGCGCTCCGCGCCGAGGTCCTCGACCCGTGGGGCCTGCGCGCCGCCGTGCTGACCTGCGTCAGCGCCTTCGACGTCAGCCGCAACGCCTACTACGAGACGGCGCTGTGCAGGGCGATCAACGACTGGCTGCGCGCCGAGTGGCTCGATCGCGACGAGCGCCTGCGCGCGAGCATGGCCATCCCGACGCTCGACCCCGACGCCGCGATCGCGGAGATCGAGCGCTTGGGCGACGACCCGCGCTTCGTCGCCGCGCTGCTGCCGATCCGCACCGACGCGCGCTGGGGCACCCAGCGCTTCCACCCCCTGCACGAGGCGATCGCCGGCCACGACCTCGTGCTCGCGCTCCACGCCTGGGGGCGCATCGGCTCAGCGCCGACCGCCAGCGGCTCCACCCACAGCTACTTCGAGGACTACCTGGCCAACTCGCAGCTCATCGCGCAGGCGCAGGTGATGAGCCTCGTCGCCGAGGGCGTGTTCGAGCGCGTGCCGGCGCTGCGCGTCGCGCTGCTGGAGTGCGGCTTCACGTGGGTGCCGCCGATGCTCTGGCGCTTCGACAAGGACTGGAAGGCGGTCTGGCGCGAGGTGCCGTGGCTGAAGGCCAAGCCCTCCGAGTACGTCCAGCGCCACTTCCGCGCGACGACCGCGCCCGCGCAGCTGCCCGCCGACCGCGACCACGCCGCGCAGCTCGCCGAGATGCTCGGCGCGGACGAGTTCCTGATCTTCGCCAGCGACCACCCGCACCGCCACGGCGAGGGCAACCTCGAGGCGCTGCTCGACGTCCTCGACGACGCCGGCCGCGATGCCGTCATGCACGGCAACGCGGAGCGCCTGTACCGCCTCGCCGCCTAGGCCTCCTTGGGCGGCGCCATCCCCGGCAGCTCGTCGCCGAGCCCGAGCTGCATTCGCCCGAGGCGGGTGAGGAGCAGGTCGCGCTGGGCCGGCGTGTTGTGGCTCCAGTAGGTCGACATGTCGCGCCAGTAGCGCTGCATCCGTTGACCGTTGCGCGCGCTCGACGAGCCGCCCGTGCGGAAGAGGATGCCCTCGACCGCGCGCCAGGCGATGCGGCACGCCGTCGCCTGCAGGGCCTCCAGGCGCGCGTCGTCCTGGGCGGTGAACGGCCGGCCGTCGTCCACGTTCGCGCGCGCGAGCTCCATCCACTGCTCGGCGCCCTGGATGACGGCGGCCTCGGCCGTGGCGATCTCGGCGATCGCCTCGCCGACGTAGCGCTGGTACTGCTCGAGCTCGTAGCGCTTGATCGTGGGGTTCCACGCGTGCGGGCGCTGGATGACGTGCTGGTACTCGTCGAGCGCCGCCTTGGCGATGCCGACGGTGATCGCGCCGAACTCGCCGTGGAAGAAGCCGAGCGTGCGCCCGGCGTACATCGGGTTGTCGTGCAGCTCGGAGCCGACCGTGCCGCCCTCGACGGGCAGGTCGACCATGATCACGCGCGCGGTGTGGTGCTCGGGGATCCAGGCCTTGTCGATGCGGATGCTGTGCGAGCCGCTGCCGATCATGCCCAGGACGTCGCCCCAGTCGTCCAGGCGCGTGAACTGCTCGCGCGCGATGACGAACATCAGGCCCGGATCGGTCGGGTCCTCTGGGTGCAGCAGCGTCTGGCCCATGAAGTGCGTCGAGTACGGGATCCCGGAGGCGTACGGGAAGGTGCCGTCGATGACGTAGCCACCGTCCTTGGCCTCGGCCACGCCGACCGGCGAGCCGAACGACGCGCACGCGAAGTGGCCGTCGGGCCCGAAGAACTCGCGCTGGGCCTGCTCGGAGTACATCGAGGCGACCTGCAACACGTGCGCGCCGGCGAGGCACAGGCACCAGCCGGTCGACGGGCAGCCGCGCGAGATCTCCATGATCACGCGGAAGTAGGTCGGCATGTCGAACTCGTAGCCGCCGAAGCGCCGCGGCTGCAGGATCCGGTAGAAGCCCGCCTCCGTGAAGGCGTGGTGGGTCTCCTCGGAGTAGAAGGTGCGCTCCTCGGTCTCGGCCTGCAGCTCGAGCAGCCTGGGGCGCATCGCCGTCGCGCGCGCGACGATCTCCCGGGGCGTCAGATCCGGCTCTGGCACCGGGATCGTGGTCGACGCGGCGGTGGCCTGCTCCATGTGACGCTCCTGTCCGGACCGGTGCGCATAGCGAACGACAATGCGCTATGCGAACGATCACGGCAAGCTACTCCCGCCCTCGGTGGTCGTCAAGCGACTGCGACAAGCGCGGACGAGAGGCCCCAGAATGCCCTTCGATAGCGCCTTGACGGCGCGCGACGCAAGCCGGTAGGTTCGGTTTCCGTACAGCTGTGCGCTTGGCGAACCACGTGTTCGCGGGGGCTTCGTCGGAGGAGGAGGAGGGTCAGGTGAAGGCGAGGACGATGTTCGGCTGGAACCGCTGGCGACATGCGACCGCGCTGCTCGCGCTCGTCGCCGGGCTGTCGATGGTGGTCGCCGCATGTGGCGGCAATGACAACGAGAGCACGTCGTCGGCTGGAGGCGGCGGCGCGACGAGTACCGCGGCCAAGCCCGCGGCGGCCGCGTCGAAGTGCGGCCTGGGGAACGGACAGAAGGCTTCGGGCACGCCGGTCAAGCTCGGCGGCATCGCGACCAAGCAGCCGGGCACGGACTTCACGGATATCCCGAACACCGCGAAGGCGTACTTCGACTGCGTCAATGACAACGGCGGCATCAACGGCCACCCGATCGAGTACTCGCTCGAGACCGAGCAGACCGATCCCGGCCAGGCCGCGGCCGCGGCCAAGAAGCTCGTCGAGAGCGACAAGGTGGTCGGGATCGTCGGCAACACGAGCATCATCGAGTGCACCGTCAACCACAAGTACTACGAGGCCAAGGGCTACTACGTCATCGGGTCGGGCATCGCGCCCGAGTGCTACGGCACCTCGAACTTCGCGGCCGTGAACATGGGCCCGCGCTACAGCGTCGACGGCGCCGCGCAGTACCTGATCCGCCAGAAGGTCAAGAAGATCGTGCTGGATCAGTCCAACGTGCCGGGCACGGGCTACATCGCCGCGGGCGCCTCCGCGATCGCAAAGGACGCCGGGACCGAGTTCAAGGACCTGCACGACAACGTGCCGATCCAGGACGCCAACTCGGTCGCCCTGAAGGCGGTCCAGGCGGCCGGCTCGGGCGGCGGCGTGCTGCTGAACTTCACGCCCCCCGAGGCGCTGAAGATCCTCCAGGCCGCCCAGCGCCAGGGCCTGCAGGACCGCGTCAAGTGGGCCTGCTCGACGCCATGCAACACCGACTTCCTCGCTGACGCCCTCGGCTCGGCGTGGGACGGCAAGCTGGGCGTCAACGCCGAGCTCAACCTGACGAACGCCGACGGGCCCGACAGCCAGCTCTACCGCGACGTGCTCAAGAAGTACGGGCCGAAGATCCCGCTGGGCAGCTTCAGCCAGATGGGCTTCGTCGAGGCGGCCATCGCCACTAAGGCGCTGCTCGGCGTCAAGGGCGACATCACGCCCGAGACGGCCAACGCGGCGTTCAAGGCGGTGAAGGACTTCAAGACCGACATCCTGTGCAAGCCGTGGTACTACGGCGACGGGCCGACGCACATCCCCAACAACGTGGACCGCACCACCACGCCGCAGGGTGGCAAGATGGTCGAGAAGGAGGCCTGCTTCCCGATCTCCGACGTGGATCCGGGCATCAAGCAGGTCCGCGAATGGGAGTCGCAGAACGGCATCAGCTGAGACCGGCGGGGCGCCCATAGCCACCCATGCCTAGCTGGGAGGACTTCAAGCCGTTCATCGTCACGGGCCTGGCCCTGGGCGGGGTGTACGCCCTGTCCGGGGTCGGGACCGTGGTCCTCTATAGGGCGACCGGCGTGCTGAACCTCTCGTTCGGCGCGGTCGGGGCCATGGGCGCCTTCATCTCCTGGAGCCTCATCGACAAGGGGGCGGTGCCCGACGGGGTCGCGTTCCTCATCTGCGTGCTGTTCGGCGGCGCGGTCACGCTGGCCTACGGGCTGGCGTTCGGCCCGCCGCTGGCCGCGCGCGACCCGCTGGTCAAGGCCACCGCGTCGCTCGGCCTGGCCCTGATCCTACTCGGGGCGATGTCGTGGATCTGGAGCGACAAGGCGCGGTCGCTGAACCTGCCGAGCTCGGACCACAGCTTCGAGGTCAGCGGGGTCCTCGTCACCTGGACGCAGGTCATCGCCTTCGCCCTGGGGGTGGCGGCCGCGGTCGGCACGGGGGCGTTCCTGCGCTACACGAAGGTCGGCACCGCCATGCGCGCGCTGGCCTCCGATCGCGAGATCACGGCGACGCTGGGCGTCCCGGTCCGCCGCGTCGAGGCGATCGCATGGCTGTTCTCAGGGCTGCTGTCGGGTGCGTCGGGGCTGCTGCTGGCCAACCTCGTCGGCCTCGACGCGGCCACGCTGACCTTCCTGTTCATCTCGTCGCTGGCCGCGACGCTGATCGCGCGCCTGCGCTCGATCGTCGTCACGCTCATCGCGGCCATCGTGGTCGGCCTCGTCAACGCGCTGATCACGCCGATCTTCTCGATCTCGCAGTACCGCGACATGGCGCCGTTCGTCTTGGCGACGGTGGCGCTGCTGATCCTCTCGCGGCGCCGCGAGATCTCCTTCACGCGGGGGGCCGGGTGAGCACGACCGAAGCGCCGCGCATGCGGGTCGCCCCGCGCCTGGGCTCCGGCGATCGCGTGCGTGTGCTGGTCATCGTCGCGCTGCTGGCGTTCGTGCTGTTCGGGCTGCCGCCGCTGCTGAGCGCGTACTGGGTCGACGTCTGCACGGCGGTCGCGATCTACTCGGTCGTCGCGCTCGGGCTCAACCTGCTCATGGGCCGCGTCGGCATGGTCTCGCTCGGCCAAATCGCGGTGCTCGCGCTCGGCGCGTGGATCGGGGCGCGGCTGGACTTCGGCACGAGCCTGCCGTTCCCGATCGTGCTCCTCGCCGCGGGCCTGCTCACGATGGTGCTCGGCACGCTGATCGGGCTGCCGGCCCTGCGCCTGAGCGGCCTCTACCTGGCGCTCATCACGCTGATGCTCGCGGGCGCCATCGGCGTGGTCCTCGCCGCGACGAACTTCCCCAACGGCGGCGGCGGCTTCAAGGGCTACACCGACACGCTGCAGGGCAGCGCAAACGTTCGCCGTCCGGACATCGCGGTCAGCGATCCGGGCTACTACCGCTACACGGTCATCGTCGCGACGCTGATGTTCCTGCTGGCTCTGTGGCACGTGCGCTCCAAGCCGGGGCGCGCATGGGCGGCGATCCGCCAGAGCGAGCCGGCCGCGCTGGCCGCGGGCGTGAACATCACGCTGTACAAGCTGTGGGCCTTTGCGCTCGCCTCGTTCATGACCGGCGTGGCGGGCGCCCTGCTGGCCTCGAGCGTCAACCACCTCTACACCTTCCAGTTCAAGACGAGCGACTCGATCGCCCTGCTCGCCGTGGTGCTGATGGGGGGCATCTACACGCTCTGGGGCGCGGTCGTGGCGGGTGTCTTCTTCAAGCTCCTGCCCGCACTCCTCGACAGCTGGGGCCTGCCCGCCGACCTGCTGACGATCCTCTTCGGCGTCGGCGTCCTGCAGGTGCTGCTCACCGCGCCGGCCGGCCTCGCGCACCAGTTCCCGAGGGACATGGCGCGCCTGGGCGGCGCGATAGCACGGCTGTTCGGACGCGGCGCACCCGCGCGCGAGGCCGCGAAGTGATCGCGGTCAAGCACCTGACCGTCCGCTTCGGCGGGGTCACGCCCATCGACGGCATGAGCATCGAGTTCCCGGGCGGGACCTGCGGCCTCATCGGCCCGAACGGCGCCGGCAAGACCACCTTCTTCAACGTCCTCAGCGGCTTCGTCCGGCCAGCGGCGGGCACCGTCCACGCCGACGGCGAGGACCTGCTCGCGATGGCCGACTACCGCCGCGCGCGCTGGGGCGTGCGGCGGACGTTCCAGACCGAGCAGGCGATCGAGGAGCTGTCGATCTACGACAACGTCGCGATGGTCCACGAGCACTCCAAGCTCGGGCGCGGCGAGCGCGCCGACGACGTCCTCGGCGCGATTCGCTTCGTTGGCCTGGAGCTCGACCCGCACGTCAAGGTCGGCGGCCTGGGCGCTCGCGAGCGCCGCCTGGTCGAGGTCGCGCGCGCCGTCGTGGGCAGGCCGCGCCTCGTCCTTCTCGACGAGCCGGCGGCCGGGCTGCCCGACGAGGAGACCGAGCACCTCAGCCGCGTGATCCGCGCGATCCCCGAGCACATGGGCGCGCTGGTGATCCTCGTCGACCACGACATGAGCCTCGTGTCGGCGTGCTGCGAGCTGACCGCGGTGCTGGACTTCGGCAAGCTGATCGCCGCCGGGCCGACCGCCGAGGTGCTGCGCGACGAGCAGGTCGTCCGCGCGTACCTGGGCACGGAAGACGAGAAGGCGCCGTTGTGAGCACGTTGCGGCTCGACAAGCTCAGCGTCGCCCGCGGCGGGCGCACGGTCGTGCGCGAGGTCTCGCTCGACATCCCGGCAGGCGAGGTCACCGCGCTGCTCGGCCCCAACGGCGCGGGCAAGTCGTCGCTCGTGCTGGCCGTGGCCGGCGTGCTGCGTCCCACCGGCGGGCGCGTGCTGCTGACCTCCTCCGAGCAGGCGCGCGCGAACGGCGCGGTCGCCGAGGAACGCGAGCTCACACGGCGCCGCCCCGAGCAGATCCGCGCCGCCGGCGTGGCCATCGTCGCCGAGGGCCGGCGCCTGCTGCCCGAGCTGACGATCGAGGAGAACCTGCGCGTCGCGACCTACGCGCTCTCGCGCGACGAGGCCGCGGCGGGGATCAGGTACGCGCTCGAGCTGTTCCCCGAGCTCGAGAAGCGCCGGGAGGTCGCGGCGCGGTCGCTGTCGGGCGGCGAGCAGCAGATGGTCGTCCTCGCGCAGGCCCTGGTCTCGCGCCCGAAGACGCTGCTGGTCGACGAGCTGTCGCTCGGCCTGGCGCCGGTCGTCGTCAAGCGCCTGGTGCCCACGCTCGCCGAGGTCGCGAGCTCGGGCGTCGGCGTGCTGCTCATCGAGCAGTTCGCCCACGTGGCGCTGTCGCTGGCCAACAGCGCCTACGTCCTCGAGGCCGGCCGCATCCGCTACCACGGCACGGCGGCCGAGCTGCGCGACAACCCCGAGCTGCTGCAGTCGGCCTACCTGTTGCGCGAGATCGCGGGCTGACGCGTACCCTCGGGTGTGATGAAGCCCCGCCTGCGCGGAGTCAGCCACCAGTACGCCTTCTTCGCCGCGATGGCCGCGGGGGCGGCGCTCGTCGTCCTCGCTCGCGGTGCGCAGGCCCGCGTCGCGGTGGCCGTCTACGCACTGTCGCTGTGCGCGATGTTCGGCGCCAGCGCGCTCTATCACCGCATCGACTGGTCGCCGCGCCCCCGCGCCTGGCTGCGACGCCTGGACCACTCGATGATCTACGTCCTCGTCGCGGGGACCTACACGCCGTTCGCGCTGCTCGTGCTCGCCCCGGCGCTGGGGTGGGCGATCCTCGGCGTCGTGTGGGCCGGCGCGCTGGTCGGCGTCGTGCTCAGCCTCGTGTGGATCGACAAGCCGCGGTGGCTGAGCGCCGTGCTCTACGTGGCGCTGGGCTGGGTGGCGATCGTCGTGCTGCCCCAGCTCTGGGACCGGGCGGGCGTCATGGCCGTGGCGCTGCTGGCGACCGGCGGGGTGCTCTACACGCTCGGCGCGGTGGTCTACGCGCGCCGGCGGCCGGACCCGTCCCCCCGGGTCTTCGGCTACCACGAGGTCTTCCACGTGCTGGTCATCGCCGCGGCGGCCGCGCAGTTCGCCGCAGTGGCGCTCGCCGCCGTGTGATTCGCTCGGCGGGAGCCGGGGTACTCAGCCAGCGACTCAGGAGAGTCGGGTCACTCCGTATGGGACGGGGTCCCGCGAGGTACATACCGGTCTTCAGACCGAGGAGGAGGAGGGTGCGGTCGATGGTTTCTCGAAAGAGGTTCGCGGCGGCGTTGGTCGCTGCGGTCGCGATGTTCGTCGTCGCCTGCGGCGGCAACGACAACGGCGGCGGTAGCACGAGCGGTGGAGGCGCCGCGTCCACGACGGCGTCGGGGGTGACGAGCGGCGTGGCCAAGGCGCCGACGGTGGCGGCGTCCAAGGACGCGACGGGCAATGTGACGTTCTGTTTGGGCAAGGACACGTCGGGCAACCAGACCGCGGCGGTCAAGGACTTCAATTCCAAGTTCAAGGCGCAGGGCCTGTCGGCGAAGCTGCTGGAGTTCCCGACGTCGGCCGACGAGCAGCGCAACCAGTTCGTGCAGCGCCAGGAGGCGAAGTCGTCTGAGTGCGACGTGTTCTTCTCGGACGTGATCTGGACGGCGGAGTTCGCCGCGCAGAAGTGGCTGCTGGACATGACCGACACGGTCAACGAGCGCAAGTCGGAGTTCGTCCCGTCGACGCTGGAGACGATCCACTACGACAACAAGTACTTCGGCGTCCCGCAGGCCAGCGACGCGGCGCTGATGTACTACCGCACCGACAAGATCTCGAGCTTCCCGCAGACCTGGCAGGACCTGTACACGCAGGCCAAGGCCAACGGCGGGATCGTCTACCAGGGCGCCTCGTACGAGGGCCTGACGTGTGACTTCCTCGAGCTGGCGTACGCGGCCGGCGGCCAGGTGCTCAGCGCCGACGGCAAGAAGTCGGCGATCAACTCGGCGCAGAACCTCAAGGCGCTGCAGTTCATGGTCGACGGCATCAAGAGCGGTGCCGCTCCGAAGGCGGTGACGACCTACATGGAGGAGGAGTCGCGGCGCGCGTTCGAGTCGGGCAAGTACGCGTTCATGCGCAACTGGTCCTACGCGTACGCGCTGGGCAACGCGAAGGGCAGCAAGGTCGCCCACAAGTTCAAGGTCGCGCCGTTCCCGATCTTCGAGGGCGGCAAGTCGGCGGCGATCCTGGGTGGCCACAACCTGGTCATCTCGGCCTACTCGAAGAACCCCAAGGGCGCTGTGCAGCTGATCAACTACCTGACCTCGCCCGAGGTGGAGAAGGTCAACGCGGCGAAGTTCTCGATCACGCCGACGACGACCGCGACGTACTCCGACCCCGAGGTCCAGAAGGCGATGCCGTTCGCTGACGCTCTCTTGAAGAACGTCCAGGCGGCCCACGCCCGCCCGGTCTCGCCGGTCTACCCGCAGATCTCGCAGGCGATCTACAAGAACGTCAACGCGGCGCTGTCGGGCCAGATGAGCCCGCAGGACGCGCTGAAGAAGGCCGACTCGCAGATCAACTCGGCCCTGGCGACCTTCTAGGAGGACGCGATGGAGGCAGCGACAGCACAGGTCACGCAGGCGAAGCGCCCGCGCAAGTCGATGACGGCCGACAAGGCCGAGCGCCGTTTGGCGCGGCGGATGGTCGCGCCGTCGATGATCCTGATCGCGGTGGTGGCGGTCTATCCGATCGGCTACGCGATCTGGCTGTCGCTGCACGAATACTCGGTGCGCGTCCCGGGCCTGTCCCGCTGGGCGGGCTCGCTCGGGTTGCGCAACTACCAGACCGCGCTCCAGAGTTCCGAGTTCTGGGACGCGTTCAAGACGACGTTCATCTTCACCGGCGCCTCGGTCTTCTTCGAGCTGGTCCTCGGCCTCGCGATGGCGATCGCCATGCACAGTGCGTTCAAGGGCCGCGGCGTGCTGCGCACGGTCGTGCTCGTGCCGTGGGCGATCCTGACGGTCGTCACCGCGATCACGTGGAGGTCGATCTTCGAGCCCGACCTCGGCTTCGCCAACACGGTCCTGAAGGCACTGCATCTGCCGGGTGGCCACGTCGTCTGGCTGGGCCAGAAGCCCGAGGCGCTGTTCGTGATGATCTTCGCCGACGTCTGGAAGACGGCGCCGTTCATGGCGCTGCTGATCCTCGCGGGGCTCCAGGTGATCCCCGACGACATCTACGAGGCGGCGAAGGTCGACGGGTCAACGGCGTGGCAGCGCTTCACGAAGATCACGTTGCCGCTGCTGAGGCCCGCGATCCTCGTCGCACTGATCTTCCGCACGCTGGACGCGCTGCGGATCTTCGACCTGCCGTTCGTGCTCACGAAGGGCGCCTTCGGCACGAACACGCTCTCGCTGTACTCGTACCAGACCTTCCAACAGAACCGAATAACCGGGTTGGGGTCGGCCATCGCGATCCTCACCTTCATCGTGGTGATGGCGGTGTCGTTCGTCTACATCCGGTTCGTGGGCGGCAACATCAAGGGCCTGACGGACTAGGGAGGGCATCATGAGCACTGCGCAAGCACCAAGCGTCGCCGTCCCCAAGCCGAAGGTTCGCGCGCGCAAGCGCAAGAGTCGCCGCGAGGGTCAGAGCCCGTGGATCTGGGTCGCGGTCGTCGCGATCATCCTCTTCTGCCTGTTCCCGTTCTACTGGCTGGTCAACGTCTCGCTGAAGACGGGTGCGGATCTGTCGAGCTCGAGCCTCGTCCCGCCGCACCCGACGCTGAAGAACTACTCGTCGATCTTCAAGAACGACGACTTCACCAACGGCCTGAAGAACTCGGCGATCGTCGCGTTCTCGGTGACGATCCTGGCGCTGCTGGTCGGCTCGTTCGCCGCCTACGCCCTGGCCCGGCTGAAGCTCCGCGGCAAGTTCGTGATCCTCGGGATCGTCCTCTCGGTGACGACGTTCCCGCAGATCGCGATCGCCGCGCCGCTGTTCAAGCTCTGGAGCGACGGCATCAACATCTTCGGCTGGAACATCGTGCTCTACAACACGCGGATCGGCCTGATCATCCCGTACCTGACCTTCGCGTTGCCGCTGGCCATCTACATCCTCGTGTCGTTCTTCAGGGAGATCCCGAAGGACCTCGAGGAGGCGGCGCTCGTCGACGGGGCCACGCACTTCCAGGCCTTCCGCAAGGTCGTCGTGCCGCTCGCGGCGCCCGGCCTGGCCACGGCCGGGATCCTGACCTTCATCGCCGCGTGGAATGAGTTCCTGCTCGCCACGACGCTCACCTCCTCGCGGGCGGCGCGCACGGTGCCCGCCGCGATCGCGTTCTTCACCGGGTCGACGGAGTTCGAGGTCCCGCTCGGCACGATCAGCGCCGCATCGGTCGTGATCTCGATCCCGCTGATCGTCCTCGTGCTGCTGTTCCAGAAGCGGATCGTCGCGGGCCTGACCGCGGGAGCCGTCAAGGGGTAGTGCCGCCGCCGGCGCAGGACGTTCCCGGCCTCGCGGAGGTCCTGTCGCCCGCTGGCTGGCCGAACGCGTCCAGCGCGTCGGTCGGCGCGGGCGACCCCGGGCGCTACAACTGCCTGTTCGGGCGCGACTCGCTGATCACCTCACTGGCCGTGCTGCCCGCGCGCCCGGACGTGGCCGCCGCCACGCTACGCGCGCTCGCGGCGCTGCAGGGCGCGCGCGAGGACCTCACCTGGGACGAGGAGCCCGGCAAGATCGTCCACGAGGTGCGGCCGTCGATCTCGGTGGCGCGCCAGGGGTACCTGGGTTTGGAGGTCCCGCCCGAGGGCGACCTTCGCTACTACGGCTCGGCCGACTCGACGCCGCTGTTCCTGCACGTGCTGGCGATGACCGGCGACGCCGCGCTGGCGGCCGAGCTGGAGCCCGCGTGGCGCGCGGCCGGCGTGTGGCTGCTGCGCGCCCTGGATCGCGGCGGCGGGCTGCTGCGCTGGCACCGGCGCGCGCCCGGCGGGCTCGTGCAGCAGGGCTGGCGCGACACCGTCGACCCGCTCGGCTCGCCGTCGGGGGGCAGCGGGATCCTGCACGAGGACGGCACGGTGCCCGAGCCGCCGGTGGCCGACGCCGACACGCAGGCCGCCGCGCTCGCCGGGCTGCGCGGCCTCGCGCGGCTGTCGGGCGATCCCGAGCACGCAGCCGCGGTCGATGCGCTGGCCGCGCGGATCGGCGCGGCGTGGGATCCCGACACCATGGCGCTCGATGCGCACGACCGGCCCGTGCGCGGCGCCGGCTCGCAGCTCGGCTGGCTGCTGTGGGCGGGGGCGCCGGTCGACGGTGCCGCCGAGCGGCTGTCGGAGCCCGACGTGCTCACCGACTTCGGGTTGCGCACGTTGAGCGACCGCCACCCGTGCTTCGACCCGCAGTCCTACCACCGCGGCTCGGTATGGCCGTTCGACTCGTGGCTGGGATGGAGCGGGCTGCGGGCGGCGGGGCATCTCGAGGCGGCCGAGCGCGTGCGGCAGGGAGTGCTCGCCGGCGTCGAGCGCATCGGGCGCTACCCCGAGCTCTACGCGGTGACCGACGCCGGCGTCGCGGTCGCGTCGCTGTCGAACTTCGTGCAGGCGTGGACGGTCGGCGCGGTGTGGGCGCTTCGCCACGAGTGGGACGGGGGCGCGCATGTGGTGGCGTGACGGCGTCCTGTACCAGGTCTACCCGCGCTCGTTCGCCGATGCCAACGGCGACGGCGTCGGCGACCTGCGCGGGATCGTCGAGCACCTCGACCACCTCGCGTGGCTGGGCGTCGAGGGCCTGTGGCTGAACCCGACGTTCCCGTCGCCCAACGCCGACTGGGGCTTCGACGTCTCGGACTACCGCGGCGTGCACCCCGAGCTCGGCACGCTCGAGGACCTCGACGAGCTCGTGGCCCGCGCCGGCGAGCACGGCATCCACGTCCTGCTCGACCTCGTCCCCAACCACACCAGCGATGCCCACCCGTGGTTCCGCAACCGCCGCGACTTCTACGTCTGGCGCGTGGGCCGCGACGGCGAGCCCCCCAACAACTGGAAGAGCGTCTTCGGCGGCGCGGCGTGGACGCGCGACGAGTCCAGCGGCGAGTGGTACCTGCACAACTTCGCGCCCGGCCAGCCCGACCTCGACTGGTGGAACGAGGACGTGCGCGCCGAGTTCGACGACATCCTGCGCTTCTGGATGGACCGCGGCATCGCGGGCTTTCGCATCGACGTCGCCCACGGCATCGTCAAGGACCGCGAGCTGCGCGACAACCCGGCGGCGACCGAGGACGACATCGAGCAGTACCGCTGGATGGGCCAGCGCCCGATCTTCTCGATGAACCGCCCGGAGGTCCACGACGTCCTGCGCCGCTGGCGCTCGGTGTCCGAGCCCTACGACGGGGTGCTCGTCGGCGAGACCTGGGTCCACGACGTCGAGACGCTCGCCACCTTCTACGGCGACGGCGTCGACGAGCTGCACCTCGCGTTCAACTTCGTCTTCCTGCTCGCCGAGTTCGAGGTCGCGACGCTCGCGCCGGTCGTCGCGGAGACCGAGGCGCGGCTGCCCCAGCACGCCTGGCCGGTGTGGACCCTGGGCAACCACGACATCACGCGCTTCCCGACCCGCTGGGCGCAGGGCGACCCCGGGCTGTCGCGCTGCGCGCTGATGCTGCTGCTGACGCTGCGCGGCACGCCGGTCCTCTACTACGGCGACGAGCTGGCGATGCCCGAGGCGCAGATCCCACCGCACCGCGTCGTGGACCCGGTCGGCCTGCTCGGCGATCCGCGGCGCCGTGGTCGCGATGGCGCGCGGACGCCGATGCCGTGGCGCGACACGCCGGGGCTCGGGTTCACCCTGCCCGCGGTCGAGCCGTGGCTGCCGTTCGGCGAGGCGGCGGGCGTCGACGTCGAGTCCCAGCGCGCGGATCGCTCGTCGGTGCTGTGGCTGTGCCGGGATCTGATCGCTCTGCGGCGCGAGTCGGACGATCTGCGGACGGGCTCCTACGCCGAGGTGCGCGCTTCCGACGACGTCTGGGCGTACCGCCGGGGCGACGGGTTCCTGGTGGCGCTGAACCTCGGCGACGCGGACGCGGCGGTGCCGGTGAGCGGGGTGGTGGCGGTGGGCACGGACCGCTCGCGCGACGGCGAGGCGGTCGACGGGACGCTCGCGCTGGGGCCGCGCGAGGGCGCGGTCGTGCGCCTGGGCGCCGGGCACTGACGATGGGTGGGCGCGAACGCTCACGCCCGCCCCGCGCGCGCCGGCAGCTCCAACGAACGACGCGAACCAGACGCCATACGTCTGAAACTCGTCGTTCGTCGCGCGCTCGACGAGTCTTGCCCGCTATCCGGGCATAAGTCGTCGTTCGTTGGCGCGGTCGCCCGCGCGGACTAGACGCGCACGCGCGCGTCCAGTCACCCTCGGTGCTTTGGCCGCGAAGCGCCGCCTACGCCCCGAGCACCAACCGCGCGGCCAGCCCCAGCACGATCAGCTGTCCGGCGACCGACGTCCACACACGCGCGCGCGCGGGCAGGCCGTGGCGCATCAGCGCGCCGCCGCCGGCGAGGGTGCTCTGCCACGCCAGCGACGCCCCGAAGGCGCCGACCACGAATGCCGCCTTGCCGGGCGCCGACGCGTGCGCGACCGCGGGCAGGCCGATCATCAGGCCGGCGAAGGTCGCCGCCGTCGCCGGGTTGATCGCGGTGAGGCCGAGGAAGCGGGCGACCAGGCGGCCGTCGGCGGCGGGCAGCCGGCGCGAGCCGGGCGGCCGGCGCAGCGCGAGCAGCCCGTAGATCCCCACGCCGGCGAGCACCGCAGCCGCGGTCAGCGAGATCGCCCGCTGGGCCGGCGCCAGCCATGCGCCGACCGCGAGGCCCGCAACGGCTGCGACGGTCGCGTACACGCCGTCGGCCATCGCCGTCCCGAGGCCGGCGAGGAAGGCCGGCCGGAACCCGCCGCGCACGCCGAGGTCGACGATCAGCACGCCGATCGCGCCGAGCGGGACGGCGACGGCGAGGCCCGCGACGATGCCGGCGGCGAGGGCGTTCATGACGCGCAGCAATGTGGCCGCCGGACATGAGAAGATCAAGTGCCAACCGACAAACGCAGGGGATATCGCAGCCATGGATGCCATCGACAGCGCAATTCTCAAGGAGCTCGTGCGCAACGGGCGTGCCTCGTATCGCGAGCTCGGGGCCATCGCGGGCCTCAGCGCCAACGCGGCGGCCGACCGCGTGCGGCGCCTGGTCCAGAGCGGCGCGATCACCGGCTTCACCGCCGTCGTCGACCAGGCCGCGGCCGGCCGCGGGCTGGCGGCGCTCATCGACGTGCGCCTCGCCCGCGAGCAGACCAACGACGGCTTCGAGCGCGCGCTCGCCCGCCTCGAGGGCATCGTCTACGCGGCCCACGTGACCGGCGCCTTCGACTACCACCTCCAGGTCGCCTGCCGCGACACGACCGAGCTCGACACGATGCTGCGCACGCTCAAGCGCGACCTCGGCGTCGAGCACACCGAGACGCGCGTCGTGCTCAGAGCAGCCGCTGGCCCCGGCGGCTGACCTCGAAGCCGTGGCCCGCGCGGCGGTGGCGGCAGGTCAGGCCGGCGAGCAGGAGCGGCCGCCCGATCATGGTGCGGCGATCGTGTGGCAGGATGCGCCACCTATGGCACGGATCGGCATCCTCACCGGCGGCGGCGACTGCCCCGGGCTCAACGCGGTGATCCGCGGCGTCGTGCGGGCCGGGGTCAATCGCCACGGCCACCAGATCATCGGATTTCGCTACGGCTGGGCCGGCGTGCTCGAGGCCAACACGGTCGAGCTCACGGCGCAGAACACGGCGGGCATCCTGCACCGCGGCGGCACGATCCTCGGCACCTCGCGCACGAACCCCTACAAGGGCGACGCCGACGGCACCGCGCTCGTGCGCGCCGTGCTCGAGCGCGAGAGCGTCGACGCGCTGATCCCGATCGGCGGCGAGGACACGCTCGGGGTCGCCGGAAGGCTGTCGGCCGACGGCGTCCCCGTCGTCGGCGTGCCGAAGACGATCGACAACGACCTCTCGGGCACCGACGTGACGTTCGGCTTCCACACCGCGGTGCAGATCGCCACCGACGCCATCGACCGCCTGCACACCACGGCCGAGTCGCACAACCGCGTCATCGTCGTCGAGGTCATGGGTCGCCACGCGGGCTGGATCGCCGCCTACAGCGGCCTGGCCGGCGGCGCCGACGTCATCCTCGTGCCGGAGAAGCCGTTCGACATCGACGAGGTGTGCGAGCGCATCAAGCGCCGCCACGCCAGCGGGCGGACGTTCTCGATCGTCGTCGTCTCCGAGGGCGCGGTGCCGCGCGACGGCAGCGGCATCACGACCTCAGCCGAGAAGACCGACGCATTCGGCCACGCGCGGCTGGGCGGCATCGCCGTCGCGCTCGAGGGCGAGATCGAGGAGCGCACCGGCTTCGAGACGCGCATGACGATCCTCGGCCACGTCCAGCGCGGCGGCACCCCGACCGCGTACGACCGGGTCCTGGCGACGCGCTTCGGCGTCAAGGCGATCGCGGCCGCCGACCGCGGCGAGTGGGGGACGATGGTCTCCCTGCGCGGCACCGACATCGTGCTCGCGCCGCTGGCCGACGCGATCGCCGAGCCCAAGCTCCTCGACGACGACCTCTACGACACCGCCGAGGTGTTCTTCGGCTGAAGCTCGCTACCCTCGCGGGGTGCGACGCCTCGTCCCGGTCCTGGTCACCGTCGTAGCACTGCTGGCCTCCGGGTGCGGCAGCGACACGAAGGCGGCCAACGACTACGTCGACTCGGTCAACAAGGCCCAGAACGACTTCGCAGCGACGTTCGACAAGCTGTCGACCAAGATCACGTCGACGAGCACCGCCCAGCAGGACCGCGCGACGCTCGACGGCTTCAAGCAGGCGGTCGACAAGGTCGTCATCGATCTGCGGTCGGTCAAGGTGCCCGGCAAGGTCAAGGACCTGCACGGCCGGCTCGTCGCGGAGATCTCCGACTACGGCAAGGAGATCGACAAGGCCAAGCAGGCCTTCGCGGGCGACGACCCGCAGGCGATCATCAGGGCCCAGACCGAGCTGGTCAGCGCGGTGACGCGCGTGAGCACGCAGATCAACCAGACGATCGACGCGATCAACAAGAAGCTGCGCGATTAGCCCGTTGCGGCCCGCGGCGCCGCGCGCATACGCTGCGCGCATGCTCGAGGGCCTCATGCAGAACGACTACCAGCTCACGGTCGGCGCCATGAGGGGGCGGCTGCGGACCTGCTACCCCGGCCAGGAGGTGGTGACCCTCGAGGCCGACGGCCCGGTGCGCACCTCCTACGCGCAGGTCGCCGATCGCGTCGAGCGCCTCGGGCGTGTGCTCGCGCGCCTGGGCGTCGAGCGCGGCGATCGCGTTGCCACCTTCGCCTGGAACTCCCAGCGCCACTTCGAGCTGTACCTGGCGGTGCCGTCGTACGCGGCGATCCTGCACACGATCAACATCCGGCTCTTCCCCGAGCAGGTCGTCTACATCGTCAACCACGCCCAGGACCGGGTGATGTTCGTCGACGGCTCGCTCGTCGAGCCGCTGTCCAAGCTCGCGCCGCAGTTCGAGGGCGTGCGCCACTACGTCGTCATGGGCGACGGCGACCTCGACGCGCTGCCCGGCGCGCTGTCCTACGAGCAGCTGCTCGAGGAGGCCGGCGACGGCGACGCCGACTGGCCGCAGATCGACGAGCGCGCGGCGGCGGCGCTCTGCTACACGAGCGGCACCACCGGCAACCCGAAGGGCGTGCTCTACTCGCACCGCTCGGTATCGCTGCACTCCACGACGGTCTGCACGGCCGACGCCGTCGGGCTGTCGAGCCGCGATCGCGTGCTGGCGATCGTGCCGATGTTCCACGTCAACGCCTGGGGCCTGCCCTTCGCCGCCGCGCTCACCGGCGCCGAGCTGCTGCTGCCCGGCCCGTTCCTGCAGGGCGAGCCGCTCGCGCGCTTCGTCGAGGCCGAGCGCGCGACGCTGCTGGCCGGCGTGCCGACCGTGCTCGGCGCCCTGCTCGAGCACGTCGACACCCACGGCGGGGACCTCAGCTCGGTGCGCGGCGGGATCTGCGGCGGCTCGGCCGTGCCGCGCACGCTGATGGAGGGCTTCGAGCGCCACGGCGTGCGGCTCCTGCAGGCGTGGGGCATGACCGAGACGAGCCCGATCCTCACCGTCGCGCGCCCGCCGGCGGGCGTCGACGAGGGCGAGGAGCACTGGGCCTACCGCACGACCCAGGGCCGGATGGTGCCGTGGACCGAGATCCGCCTCAGCGAGGGCGCCGGCGAGATCGAGGCGCGCGGCCCGTGGGTCGCGGCGCGCTACTACGAGGACCCCTCGGGCGACGAGAAGTTCACCGAGGACGGCTGGCTGCGCACCGGCGACATCGGCGAGCTCGACGAGAGCGGCTACGTGCGCATCACCGATCGCGCCAAGGACCTCATCAAGTCCGGCGGCGAGTGGATCTCCTCGGTCGAGGTCGAGACCCTGCTCATCGACCATCCGGACGTTCGCGAGGCGGCGGTCATCGCGATGCCCGACGAGCGCTGGGGCGAGCGGCCGCTGGCCTGCGTCGCGCTGGCCGAGGGCAGCGGCGTTTCATGCGAGCAGCTGCGCGAGCACCTCAGCGCGGGCCTCGCGCGCTGGCAGCTGCCCGATGCCTTCGCGTTCATCGCCGAGGTGCCCAAGACGAGCGTCGGCAAGTTCGACAAGAAGGCGCTGCGCCGCGCGCTGGCCGACGGCGACCTCGCGATCGAGCGCCACAAGGCGGCGAGCTAGAGGGGGGTGTCGGCTGCGCCCGCCGAGCCGGTGAGGAGCCGGCCCGGCGGGCGCGCCGCGCGGGGGTCAGCGACCGGCGGGGAGGGAGATGCTGGCCGGGCGCTTCGAAGCAGGCGCCAGATGGGGGAGGAGGACCCAGGCGTTGCCCGCTCTCGTAAGCTCAGTGACCTTCGGTGTGAGCATGGCCGCATACTCGCGTCCGCGGGCCGTTGCGGCGACGGGGCCACCCGGCATCTTCAGGTACGGCTGCCCGCACGCTGTAGGGTCCCGCGCCAATGCGGGCCGTGGTCATCACGCGGCACGGCGGGTTCGACGTGCTCGCCGTCCACGAGCGCGCCGACCCGGTGCCGGGCCCCGGGCAGGTGCGCATCGAGGTCCGTGCGGCCGGCGTGAACTTCGCTGACACGCTGGCGCGCGTCGGCCTGTACCCGGACGCGCCAAAGCCGCCGTGCGTCGTCGGCTACGAGGTCGCCGGCGTCATCGCCGCGGTCGGCGCCGGCGTCGACGACGGCCGCGTCGGGGAGCGCGTCATGGCCGGGACGGGCTTCGGTGGCTACGCCGAGCAGGTGGTCGTACCGGCCGACGACGCGTTGGCGCTGCCCGAGCGGCTCTCGTTCGAGGAGGGGGCCGCGGTGCCGGTCGTCTACGCGACGGCGTGGATGGCCCTGTACGGCTTCGGCTCGCTGCGAGAAGGCGAGCGCGTGCTCGTCCACAGCGCCGCCGGCGGCGTCGGCATCGCCGTGCTGCAGCTGGCCAAGCGCGGTGGCGCCGAGGTCCACGGCACCGCGTCGCCCGGCAAGCACGCGCGCCTGCGCGAGCTGGGCATCGACCGCGCGATCGACTACCGGGCCGATCGCTGGTGGCGCGACCTGCCCAGCTACGACCTCGTCGTCGACGGCATCGGCGGCAGCTCGTTCAAGCGCTCCTATGCGCTGCTGCGCCCCGGCGGCCGCCTCGTCGCGATGGGCGTCGCGTCGCTCCAGCACGGCGAGAAGCGCGAGATCCTCCGCACCGTCCCGCAGGCGTTGCGCATGATCCGCGGCTTCAGCCTGCTCGACCAGCTGACCGAGTCCAAGGCCGTGATCGGCCTGAACATGAAGCGGCTACGCGACGACCGCGGCACGCTCGGGCCGTGGCTCGAGCCGCTGAACGCCTTCATGAAGGACGGCACGATCGCGCCGCTCGTCCACGCGGCCATCCCGTTCGAGCGCGCGGCGGAGGCGCATCGCATCCTCGCCGCGCGCGAGAACGTGGGCAAGGTCGTCCTGGTGCCCTAGGCGCGCTCGCCGATCCGGGGGCCGACGCGCGTCACCTCGGGGAGCGGCTGCAGCGCCCACTCCGGCGGCTCCTCGCCGGCCCGGTCGGCGGCCAGACGGGCGAAGTAGCGCTCGAAGCCGGCGGGCGTGCAGACCAGCATGTAGCGCGCCGGGGCGCCGCTCAGGTTGGCGAACGTGTGCGGCACCCCGCGCGGTGCGAACGCGAGCTCGCCCGCAACCGCCGTGATCAGCTCATCGCGCAGCTGGAACGTGAGCTCACCCTCGAGGACGCAGAAGGTCTCGTCGAAGTCGTGGGTGTGCAGGAAGGGGCCGTCGAAGTCCGCCGCGACCGTGTTCTCGACCACCGCGAGGACGCCGCCGCTCTGCTCGCTGCGCAGGAGGACCTTGGTCTCGAAGGCGTTCATCGTGCCGCTCCGGCCGGGACGCCGCGCGGGGCGGGCTTGCGGTCCGGCGCCCCGCGCAGCGGGACCTCCTCGAGCAGCAGGACCACGACCAGCGCGACGATCGCGATCGGCGCGGCGACGAGGAACACCGTCTGCAGCGCGTGGGCGACCGTGTGCGCGATGTCGTCCTGGACGCTCGGGGGCAGCGTCCGCAGCGCCTCGGGGCTGGCCTGCAGCGTCTGGGCGTCGACCGGCCCGTCGAGCCGCCCGGCGAAGATCGCGCCGAAGACGGCGACGCCGACCGAGCCGCCGAGCGACCGGAACAGGTTCGCCGACGCGGTCGCGATCCCGAGCTCGCGGCGGTCGACCGCGTTCTGGATCGCGACCGTGAGGATCTGGGAGACCATCCCGAAGCCCAGGCCGAAGACCACGAGCCGCGCAGCGGCGTCCGCCTGCGACGTCGACGCGTCCATCCGCGACAGCAGGAACAGCCCGACGGCCATGAGCGCCAGGCCGATGACGGGGAAGACCTTGTAGCGGCCCGTGCGCGACATCAGGCGCCCGGCGACGGCCGTGCTGGCGGTGCCGGCGAGCAGCAGCGGCAGCAGGAGCAGCCCGGACTCCGTCGCGCTGGCGCCGGTGACGACCTGCAGGAAGACCGGCATGAAGACGATCGCCGCGAAGAAGGCCAGCGTCGTCAGGAAGAGGACGGCGGAGACGATGTCGAAGACCGGCTCGCGGAACAGCCGCAGCGGCAGGATCGGCTCCGCGGCCCTGCGCTCCTGGGCGACGAACGCGACGAGCAGGACGACCGCTGCCGCCGCCAGCCCGAGGATCTCGGCCGAGCCCCACGCGTACTGCTGGCCGCCCCACGTGGTCACGAGCAGGATGCACGTCAGGCCCGCGGCGAGCAGCGCCGCGCCGACGTAGTCGATCCGCGCCTGCGCGCGCGTGACCGGCAGGTGCAGGCTCGTCGTGATGACGGCCAGCGCCAGGGCGCCGATCGGCAGGTTGACGTAGAAGACCCAGCGCCACGAGAGCTGGTCGACGAAGACGCCGCCCAGCAGCGGCCCGGCGACGCTGGCAAGCACGAAGACCATCTGGATGTAGCCCTGGTAGCGCCCGCGCTCGCGCGGCTCGACGATCTCGCCGACGATCGCCATCGCCAGCGTCATCAGGCCGCCGGCGCCCAGGCCCTGTAGCGCGCGGAAGGCGATCAGCTCGCCCAGCGACTGGGCCGCGCCGCTGAGGGCCGAGCCGGTGAGGAACACGACGATCGCCGCCAGGAACAGCGACTTGCGACCGTACAGGTCGCTCGCCCGCCCCCAGAGCGGCATCGTCACCGTGGCGCCCAGCAGGTAGGCGGTCACGACCCACGACAGCTGGTCGAGGCCGCCGAGGTCGCCGACGATCGTCGGCAGCGCCGTGGAGACGATGGTCTGGTCGAGCGAGGCGAGGAGCATCGCCAGCAGCAGGCCGGCGAAGGTCATGAGGAACTGCTTGCGATTTGTTGAGGCCATACCAAACTTATAGCAGCCCCAAGTTTTGTGTGGCAACACGAATTTGCTAGGGTGTTCGTGCGATGACGCCCTCAGCCACCACCGAGCCCGGACGGCGCGAGCGCAAGAAGCAGCAGACGCGCCAGCTGATCGCCGACACCGCGCGCGCGCTGTTCGTCGAGCGCGGCTTCGAGGAGGTGACCGTCGCCGAGATCGCGCGGGCGGCCGACGTCGCCGAGACCACGGTCTTCAACTACTTCGCCACCAAGGAGGACCTCGTCTACTGGCGCCTGGAGTCCTTCGAGGCCGCCTTGCTCGACGCCATCCGCGAGCGCGCGCCCGGCGAGTCCGCCCTCGCCGCGTTCTCACGCTTCGTGCTCGAGCAGCGCGGACTGCTCGCCGAGCGCGACCCCGAGGCGCGCGAGCAGCTGGCCGCGGTCACGCGCATGATCGCCTCGAGCCCCGCCCTGCGCGCCCGCGAGCAGCAGGTCTACGCCCGCTACACGGAGTCGCTGGCCGCGCTCCTCGCCGAGGAGGCCGGCGGCACGATCGAGCCCTGGGTCGCGGCCAACGCGATGATGGGCGTGCACCGCGCGCTCGTGGACTACACCCGCGAGCGCGTCATCGCCGGCGAGCGCAGCCCCCGCCTGGCCCGCGACGTTCGCGCGCAGGGCGAGCGCGCCCTCGCCCTGCTCGAGTCGGGGCTCGGCGGCTACGCGATCAGAGGCCGCGCGGACGGTGCATGAGCCGCGTGAAGGTCATGGTCCAATGCGTCGTCGTCGTCACCGGCCGCGTGCCGCTGACCAGCACGGCACCGCCCGCCGCCTGAACGGTCTCGTGGCTGCGCCCCGTCACCTTGAAGCGCTTGGCGCGGCCGAACAGCTCGGCGAGCGGCAGCCCGCCGGCGCTGCTGTGCTGCGCGTCTGAGCCGTAGACGGTGCCGCGCAGCAGGCTGTCGGCGATGTTCTCGCCCGGGCAGTCGGTGAAGTGCGGCAGCAACCAGAGCTCGCGCTGGTGCGGGCCGGTCAGGACGATCGACGGGACCAGCGGCGCGGGGCTCGTGTAGGCCCACGTGGCCGGCGTCAAGTACTGGAACCCCGACCGTCGTGCCCGCCGGGTAGGCCTTCGTCCCACAGTCCGAGGGGCGAGCGGGGCTGCCGTGGCACTTCTCGCCGTTCCCGGGCCGAAAGCCGGTCACGTGGCGCTCGCCCTTGCGCGTGAGCGACCCGTGCACGGGCAGGACGGGTGCGCCGCCGGCGAAGGTCAGCGTCGCCCCGCCGGCGCCGGCGACGCGCTTGGCGACGGCGGCCACCGGGCGCGGCGTGTGCACGCGCATCGCGGCGGTGCCGTTGCCCTGGTAGTCGGCGCTGCCGCCGTCGCAGGTGGTGTAGGTGACGTTCTCCTTCCAGCTGACGTCCTGCGAGGCGGTCAACGTGACCTTGAAGTAGGCGGCGCGGGCCGGCTGCGCCGCGGCCACCGCGCGGCGCGCACAGACAGAGCGCCGGGCGGATGGGCGCAGCCCGTGGCAGCGCTTGTCGCCATGCGAGGCCGTCCCCGCCGCCGCCGCTGAGGGTAGGACGGCGGCAGCGAGGACGAGGGGGGCGAAGAAGAGAAGGGTTCGGAGCAAGATCGTCTGCATCGCGGCGCAAGATGGCCGCGCTTGGCTAAAGAACCCTTAGGTAGGGTCGCTCGGTGGGGCTGGAGCTGCGGATCCTCGGGCCGGTCGAGGTCGTCGTGGGGGGCGAGCCCAGGCGCCTTGGTGGGCGCAAGCAGCGGTCGCTGCTGGCGCTGCTGGGGGTGCACGCCGGCCAGGTCGTCTCCGCGGATCGCATCATCGAGGCACTCTGGCCGGCCTACGACCCTGCCGCCCGCAAGCGCCTGCAGGTCTACGTCTCTCAGCTGCGCAAGGCACTGGGTCCGGCCGGGGCCGCGATCGAGTGGCGCCCGGAGGGCTACGTGCTCGCCGTCGAGCCCGATGCCGTCGACGCCGGGCGCTTCGAGGCGCTCGCGCGAGCGGGCGCCGAGGCCGTCCGCGCCGGCGATCCGCAGGGTGCCGCGCGCACGCTGCGCGAGGCGCTCGAGCTGTGGCGCGGCCCGGCGCTGGACGACCTCGCCTCAGAGCCGTTCGCGCAGATCGCCGGCGCGCGCCTGGAGGAGCTGCGCGTCGCCGCGCTCGAGGACCGCATCGAGGCCGACCTCGCCCTCGGTCGCGCGCAGGAGCTCGTCGCCGAGCTCGAGGTCCTCGTCGGCGCGCAACCGCTGCGCGAGCGCCTGCGCGGCCAGCTGATGCTCGCGCTGTATCGCTGCGGGCGCCAGGCCGATGCGCTGGAGGCCTACCGCACCGGGCGGCGCGCGCTGCTCGACGAGCTCGGGCTCGAGCCCGGCCCCGAGCTGCGCCGCCTGGAGCAGGCGATCCTCGACCACGACCCGGCGCTGCTCGTGGAGCCGGCCGCGCTGCGCGCCAGGCGCCACCTGCCGGCGCCCGCGACGGCGCTGATCGGCCGGCGCGCCCAGCTCGACGAGGTCGTCGCCATGCTGCGCGCGCCGGGCATCCGGCTCGTGACGCTCACCGGGCCCGGCGGCGCGGGCAAGACGCGGCTGGCGATCCAGGCCGCCGCCCAGCTCGCCGACCGCTTCGAGCACGGGATCTTCTTCGTGGACCTGGCGCCCGTGGAGGACGCGGGCCTCGTCGCGCACGCGATCGCGCAGGCGATCGGCGTCGAGGAGCTGCGCGAGCACCTGCGCGACCGCCGCCTGCTGCTGGTGCTCGACGGCTTCGAGCACGTCGACGAGGCGGCACCGCTGGTCGGCCGCCTGCTCGCCGGCGCGCCCGCTCTGGAGGTGCTCGTCACGAGCCGCTCGCCGCTGCGCCTCTACGGCGAGCACGAGTACGTCGTCCCGCCGCTCGAGCCCGGTGAGGCGGTCGCGCTCTTCGTCGAGCGCGCGCAGGCCGTGCGGCGCGGCTTCGCCGCAACGAGCGCGGTCGACCGGATCTGCGCGGGCCTCGGAGGGCTGCCGCTGGCGATCGAGCTCGCCGCGGCGCGCACCCGGACCCTGTCGCCTGAGGAGATCCTCGCCGGCCTGCCCGCGGGCACGCTGCGCGCGACGCTGGACTGGAGCCACGGGCTGCTCGACGCGCGCGGCCGCGAGCTGTTCGCCGCGCTGGCGCTCTTCGCCGGCGGCTTCACCCCCGAGGCCGCGCATGAGGTCTGCGCAGCCAGCAGCGCGGCGCTGCCCGAGCTCGTCGACGCGGGCCTGGTGACCGACGGCGCGCGCCATCACATGCTCGCGCCCGTGCGCGAGTACGCGCTGGAGCGCCTGGACGAGGCCGGCGACGCCGACGCCGTCCGCCGGCGCCACGCGGAGTGGCTCGCCGGGCATCCGGGGCGGCGAGGTGCCGCCCCGGGAGCCCACGGCTAAGGCGGAGAGGGAGGGATTCGAACCCTCGGTGGACCGAAAGGCCCACAACGGTTTTCGAGACCGCCCCGTTCAACCACTCCGGCACCTCTCCGCGGGGAAGGGTACCGAGAAGGCATCGGTCATCGGCGCGAGCCGAAGAAGTCGGTGAGCAGTGCCGCGCACTCGGCGGCGAGCAGGCCGGCGGAGACCTCGGGGCGGTGGTTGAGGCGCGGCTGCGCCAGGACGTCGAGGACGCTGCCGGCCGCTCCGGCCTTGGGGTCGACGGTGCCGTAGACGACGCGCGGCACGCGCGCCAGGACGATCGCGCCCGCGCACATCGCGCACGGCTCGAGCGTCACGTAGAGCACGCTGTCGAGCACGCGCCACGAGCCGACGGCCGTCGCCGCCTCGCGCAGCGCGAGCATCTCGGCGTGGGCCGTCGGGTCCTGGCGCAGCTCGCGCTCGTTGTGCCCGGCGCCGATCACCTCGCCCTCGCGCACGACGACGGCTCCGATCGGCACGTCGTCGTGGTCGAGGGCGCGCTCGGCCTCGCGGATGGCCAGGCGCATGAACCACTCGTCGCGGGGGAAGAAGTGGCCGCCCATGCTCACGGCCCCATCATGACCGGCCGCGGCGTGACGACGGCTTTACCTTCGCTCGATACCCTCCGATAACACGCGTAGGGCCGTGGGTCGGGCTCGGCGCGCGCAACTCTGGGCGCGGTCGGGGGGTTGCCACTGACACGCCCGTGACGATGCCGATCTCTCTTCGCTCCTTCCTCGTCCTCGCAGCCGTGCTCTGCGCGGGCGCGTCGTTGCCCGCAGGCGCCGCCGCCGCGGGCCCGGACGCCCAGATCCTCGTGCGCTCGGCGAAGGGCGATCGCGCCGCGGCCTTCCGCACCGCGGTCAGCGACGCACGCGCGCGCGTCGTCGGCCGCGCGCCGGGGGACCGGGTGCTCGTGCAGGCCCGCGGAGCGCGGGCCGTCGGCCGGACGATCGCTGCGCTGCGGCGCGATCGCGCGGTGGCCTCCGCGCAGCCGCGGCTCGTCGCCCGCGTGGCGCAGAGCGGGCCCGACGACACCGGGCTGGCGAGCCGCTCGGCGGCCGCGGCGGGCGGCTGGGCCACCGCCCAGTGGGATCTCACGGCGCCGTTCGGCATCGACGCGCCCGACGCATGGCCGCTGGCCCGCGCCGGCGGGCGCCCGCCGGGCGCCGGCGTGACCGTGGCGGTGCTCGACACGGGCCTGGCCTACGCCAACCGCCCGCCCTTCCGCCGGTCGCCCGACATCTCGCGCAGCCATGTCGTCGCCGGCTACGACTTCATCGCCGGCGACCCCTACCCCAACGACCGCCACGGCCACGGCACGTTCGTGGCCTCGACGATCATCGCGACGCCGAACAACCGCTACGGCATGGTGGGGATCGCCTACGGCGCCAGGGTCATGCCGGTGCGCGTGCTCGACGGCAACGGCTCGGGCCAGGCCGGCCCGATCGCGCGCGGCATGCGCTGGGCGGTCGACCACGGCGCCGACGTCATCAACGTCTCGATCGAGCTGGTCGACCAGGTCACGGCCGCGCCGCAGTCGATGACTGTCGACCCGCTCATCCGCGAGGCCGTGCGCTACGCCGCGGCCCACGACGTGCTCGTCGTGGCTGCGGCGGGCAACTCGGCCAGCCCGGACGTCCCGTCGACGCGCCTGGGCTCGGACATCCTCTACGTCGGCGGCAGCACCGAGCACGGCTGCCTGGGCGAGTACTCGAACTTCGGCAAGGGCATCGACCTCGTGGCGCCCGGCGGCGGCGCCGACGCGCAGATCGCCGGCGATTCGCACTGCAACCCCGAGGGCGCGCGCGGGCGCAACGTCGAGCAGGTCTCGTTCAAGCGCCCGGCGATCGACGACTTCCAGATCATCCGCGACCGCAACGGGCGCCCCGGCCTGAGCGGGACGTCGATGGCCGCGCCGCACGCTACGGCGGCGGTCGCGTTGCTGCTGGGCTCCGGCGTGCTCGGCGCGCACCCGACGCCCGCGGCGATCCAGGACCGGCTGCGCCGTACGGCGCGGAGCCTCGGGCCCGGGGCGAAGACGCGCTACTACGGCGCGGGGCTGCTCGACGCGGCCGCCGCGCTCCGCGGGACGCCTACGTCGTCCGGATGATCAGCACGCTGCACGGCGCGTGGTGGCTGATCTTGTTGGGCACCGAGCCCAGCAGGAAGCGCTTGGCGCCCGTCATGCCCTTGTTGCCGACCACGATGAGATCGGCGCCGCGCTCCTCGGCCACGTCGAGGATCGCGTCGGCGGGATCTCCCTGGCGGGCGTAGGTCTCGGTCTCGACGCCGGCCTCCTGCGCCTCGGCGGACGCTGCGCGCAGGGTCGCGTCGACGTCCTCGCGCGGGTTGACCATCCACTGCAGGTCGCTGGGCACCTGCTGGGCCTCCTCGCGCAGGCGCGCGGCCGACACCGGCTCGTAGGCGCTGACGATGTCCAGGCGCGCACCGTGCTGCCTGGCCAGCGAGACCGCCTGCCGCACGGCCTCGCCCGCGGTCTGCGATCCGTCCGTGCCCACGACGATCGAGGCGAACATGGCGCGGGAGTCTAGGTCAGCTTCACGATCGCGATGACCATGCTGGCCAGGACGAAGACGCAGAGGGCCGCCTGCGTCCAGATCCAGAAGGGCGACATGTGGCCAAGCTAGCATCGCGTCGGTGAGCCCAGACGCCCACAGCCCCGCCGAGCGCGCCGACGCCGTCCTGCGCGCCGCCGAGGCCGCCGCCGCAGCCGCCCAGGCGGCCGCCGCCGCGGCCCAAGCCGCATCGTTGCCGGCCCCGGGGGAGGCGCCGCCCCAGCCCGCGGCCGTCCCCGAGGAGCCGCCTGCGCTGGCCGAGCCGCCGCCCGTCGGCGAGCCGGCCGCGCCGCCGCCGGAGCCGCCGCCGGTCGCCGAGCCGGCCGCGCCGCCCCCGGAGCCGCCGCCGGTCGCCGAGCCGCCCGCGCCGCCCGTGCACGAGGCCGGCTCGCCCGTCCGCCTGCTCGCGGCCGCCGGCGAGCTCGAGGCGCAGGTCGCCCAGGCGCGCGCGCAGCTCGACGCGCTCGAGGACGCGCTCGCGCGTGTCGAGCGGCCCGACGAGGCCGCCGAATAGAGTTCGGGCCGCACATGTCGTTCGACCCGACCGGCTTCTCGATCTCGACGTCCGAGCGCGGTGGCCGCTGGGTGGTGGTCGTCCGTGGCGAGCTCGACCTCGCGACCGCGCCCGCGCTGGAGACGGCCGTGACCGAGCGTCTCGACGCAGGCCATGAGGTCGTCGTCGACCTGCGCGAGCTGGCCTTCATGGACTCGACCGGCCTGCGCGTCCTCGTGCGCGCCCACGCCAGCGTCGGCGACGAGAAGCGCTTTCTCGTCGTGCGCCCTCCCCCGGGCGGCCCGATCGCCAAGATCCTGGCCATCGCCGGCGTCGACAGCCAGCTCGACCTCGTCGACGACGTCTAGTGCGGCGGTGACCCGGCGTCGACGCCGCGGGCGCTACCGTTGCCCGCCATGAGCACCAGCACGGACGTCGCCTTCGACCAGGTCACCCTGGAGCGGTTCGCCGATCTGACCATCGGCTTCGCTGCCAACGTGCAGAAGGGGCAGACCGTGGCGATCGGGGCGGAGCTCGGCAAGGAGGCGATGGTCCGCGCGCTGGCGACGAGCGCCTACAAGCACGGGGCGCAGTTCGTCGACGTGCAGTACTTCGACATGCACATCAAGCGCGCGCGGATCCTGCACGCCGACGAAGACTCGCTGGACTACGTCCCGTCGTGGTACGGCCAGCGTCTGCTCGAGCTCGGGCGCCAGCGCTGCGCGCGCGTGTCGCTGTCCGGGCCGGCGACGCCGGGGCTGCTCGACGACCTCGATCCGCGGCGCGCGGGGCGCGACCAGCTGCCGTTCATCCGCGAGGCCGGCATCGTCGTCAACGAGCGCACGACGAACTGGACGATCGTGCCCTACCCGACGGTCGGCTGGGCGCGCCAGGTGCACCCCGGCCTGTCCGACGAGGAGGCGCTCGCGCGCCTGTCCGAGCAGATCCTGCACGTCTGCCGGCTCGACGAGGACGATCCCGTGGCCGCGTGGCAGGAGCGCTCGAACCTCCTGGTCGCGATCGCCGATCGCGTGACCGACCGGCGCTTCGACGCGCTGCGCTTCGAGGGCCCGGGAACGAACCTCACCGTCGGTCTGCTGCCCACGACGAAGTTCATGGCCGCGCGCTTCGAGACCGTCGACGGCATCGACCACATGCCCAACCTGCCGTCCGAGGAGATCTTCGGTGCGCCGGATCCCAGGCGCACCGAGGGCGTCGTGAGGGCGACCAAGCCGCTGGTCATCGCCGGGTCGATCATCCGCGGCCTCGAGGTCGAGTTCCGCGGTGGGGAGGCCGTGCGCATCGACGCCGACGAGGGCGCCGAGGTCCTGCGCGGCTATGCCAAGCGCGACGAGGGCTCGTCGCGCCTGGGCGAGGTCGCGCTGGTCGACGGCGAGGGGCGCATCGGCAAGCTCGACACCGTCTTCTTCGACACGCTGCTCGACGAGAACGCCGCCTCGCACATCGCGCTGGGCGAGAGCTATCGCTTCACGGCCGGCGAGGAGGACCACCCGCGCCTGAACCACTCCTCGATCCACGTCGACTTCATGATCGGCGGCGACGAGATCGGCGTGACCGGCATCACGCGCGCGGGCGAGGACGTGCCGGTCCTGCGCGACGGCGTCTGGCAGTTGTAGGAGATCACCCTCAGCGGGTGAGGACGAGCACCCGCATGCCCGCGAGTCTTGCGGGCGTGAGCAGCGGCGTCTCGGCATCGCCCGGCCAGCTGGGAGGCCTCACCGTTCGCACGCGGCCGGCGTTCGGGCTGCGGCCGACGCTGCGCTTCGCGCTCGCGGCGACGGCGACCGTCGCCTACGTCGCGTCCGCCGTGTCCTTCTCGGCGCCCTGGCGTGCCGAGCTCGAAGCGGCCATCGGACCGGTCATGGGGTGGGTGATCCCGATCCTGCTCGCGTACGTGCCCGGGCTGCTGATCGGCTTCCTCGCCTTCACGTTGATCCTCACGCGCTACCAGCCTCCCGTACTCGAGGCTCCCGACGGGCCGTGGCCGAGCGGCGAGTGGCCTGCGGTCACCGTGATCGTGGCGGCGTACAACGAGCAGGACGCGATCGTCCCCACGCTGGAGCGGATCGCCGCATCGACCTACGACGGCCCTCTCCAGGTCGTGCTCGCGGACAACAACTGCGCCGATCGCACCGCCGAGCTCGCCGGGGTGGCGGCGCACCGGCTCGGGCTCGACTACCGGCGAGTCTTCGAACCGGTGGCCGGCAAGTACCGGGCGCTCAACACCGCGCTCGCCGGCGTCACGACGCCGCTGGTGGTCACCGTGGACGCCGACACGCTCGTGTATCCAGAGGCGCTCATGTATCTCATCGCGCGTATCGCCAGCCGGCCGCAGGATCAGCACGTCTGCGCCTGCGCCGGGGCGCTCGTCGCCGAGAACGCCACCCAGAACTTCCTCACGAGGATGCAGAGCTGGGACTACCGCCTCGGCATCAATGGCGTCAAGCGGATGCAGGCGTCATACAACAGTGCGCTCGTCGCCCAAGGCGCGTTCTCGGCGTACTGGGCAAGCGACGTCCGCGCCGTCGGCGGGTGGCCGGACGCGATCGGTGAGGACATCGTGCTGACCTGGCGGCTGATGGGCTCGCGCGGCGTCGTCCAGTACGAGCCCATCGCGCTGAGCGCGACCGTGGTGCCCGACCGGCTGCGGCATCTCATGAGCCAGCGATCCCGGTGGGCGCGCGGCATGCTGGAAGGGATCCGGATCAATCCGCCCCGGCACGAGCCCCGCGTCCTCGCCAAGTTCGTCTGCCGGGATCGACTATCTCGTCCCGTTGCTCGACATCGGCTACGTGTTCTTCTGGGTACCGGGCGTGATCCTGTTCATCTTCGGCTATCCGCTGCTGTTCTCGTGGTGGTCGATGCTCGTGATCCCCATCACGCTCGTCATCTACGGGCTGCTGCGACGGTGGCAGGACCACAACGTGTTCAGGCGGCTGGGCGTCCAGCCCGAGCGCGACCGGCGAGGGTTCTTCGGCTACCTGCTCGTCTACCAGGCCCTGACCTCCACCGCGTCGCTGCGCGGATACGTCCAGGAGCTGATCGGCGCCAGTCGCCGGTGGAAGTAGCGGAGGCCGACCTGGCCGCCGTCGCTGGGGCCGTCAGCGGCTGAGCGGTTACCCTTCGCGGGCCTGGAGAGGTGCCGGAGCGGTTGAACGGGCGCGACTGGAAATCGCGTAACGGGGGTCAACCTCGTTCGAGGGTTCGAATCCCTCCCTCTCCGTCCCGCGCCGCGCATTAGGCTGCACCCGCAGGCCCGACACCGGATAGGAGGCGCAGGCATGGCTGACAGGGCGATTCGGCCGGTCGTGCTGAAGGGCAAGGTCGTGACCTTCGACGAGAACGCACGGCCGCAGATCGACGACGGTGCGGTGTACATCCGCCCGAACGACCCGGACAACCGCGGGACGATCGAAGCGGTTCAGGAGGCGAGCGCCGATCCGCCGGCGGGCTATGACCAGGCGCCGGTCGTGCAGACCGGCGGTGTCATCTATCCGGGTCTGATCGACCTTCACAACCACGTTGCCTACAACTGCATCTCGCTGTGGTCGCCGGTCAACCACCCGGCGCCGTACGACACGCGCTACCAGTGGACGGGCAACAAGGGCTACGACCCCGACGTGCAGAACCCGACCAACGCCCTGTGCAAGGTGGTCGGCAAGGCGCTGCTGAAGTACGTCGAGACGAAGGCGATCGTCGGCGGCGTCACGGCGATCCAGGGCTCGACGAAGACCGGGCTTCACCCCTACGAGGGGTGGCTCGTGCGCAACATCGAGTTCGACACCTTCGGCACCAAGAAGAAGAGCGTCTTCCAGTCGGCGCTGCCGATCCACGACGAGAAGACCTACGACAACGCGCACAAGCACCTCGTCGCGGGGGACGCCTACATCTACCACCTGGCCGAGGGGCGCGATCACGCCAAGCTCGTCGGCGAGTACGACACCGTCAAGAAGCACGACTTCCTGCGCAAGGGATTCGTCGCCATCCACACCAATGCGCTCGGCGAGGCCGAGTACGACGACTGGGGCAAGAACAAGGGCTCGATCGTGTGGTCGCCGTTCTCGAACCTGTGGCTGTACTCCCAGACGACCCAGGTCGTCGAGGCCGCCGAGGCCGGCATCAACCTGTGCATCGGCGCTGACTGGGCGCCGTCGGGGACGAAGAACGTGCTCGGCGAGCTCAAGGTCGCCCACATGTGGAACCGCGATCAGCTCAACGGCCACTTCTCCGACGAGCAGCTGTGCCGCATGGTGACCTCCAATCCGGCCGACGCGCTGAACTGGAGCGGCCGGCTCGGGCGGCTGGCGCCCGAGCACCACGGCGACGTGCTCGTCACCACCGACCGCGACCCGGACCCGTACCTGAACCTGATCAAGGCGCGCGAGCGCGACGTGCTCTTCGTCGCGATCAACGGCGAGCCGTTCTACGGGACCTCGAAGATGATGAAGGCGGCCGCGGCGCAGAACGCCGAGGACATCTACGTGAGCAGCCTGCGGCGCAAGATCGTGCTCATCTACCCGGGCATCACGGACGCCGACATGGGCTGGAACGAGGCGGTCGACGACATCCGCCTCGCGCGCCGCGACCCGCCGGCCGCGCGCAAGCGCACCGAGGCGAAGGCCAAGGGCGACGAGCGCGGGCCGCTCGAGCTGCAGCCGGACAAGCCGTGGGACCAGGGCAAGGTGGTCCCGATCAGCGAGGCCACCAAGGGCCAGGTCGACAGCCTGACCCACGACGCCGCCTTCTTCCGCGCCATCGACACGGCCACCATCCACGCGGGGCAGCTGAAAGGGCTGCGCGAGTACTACAAGCGGTAGCCGCTACGAGCGCGCGTGGGTGGCGTGTCGTTGGTCGTCCGCGCGGCCGCAGCCGCTCCGCGCGACCAGGCACCGAGGGGGAGAAGCCGCTGGTGGTGGCGCCGGCGTGGCGTCGTGCTCGTCGTGCGTGTTTCACAACACGTTCGCCCCGGCCGCCGCCCCGCGGTCGCGAACCTCCTGTGATGACGCCCGGTTTCCGAACACGATCACAGGCAGTTCGCGTGAGCGCTCTGACGGGTTGTTGCAGAATACGCGCGCCCTGCACCACCACGCGCGCGCCTCTGTGCGGCCGCCCGCGACGAGGCACGACGCCACGGCGGCGTGAGCGGAACGGCTTCTCCCCCTCGGTGCCCGGCCGCGCGGAGCCGCTGCGGCCGCGCGGAGCGGCAGGCGAGGCGCGGACGACCGCTACGAGCGCGCCTTCGCCTTCGACCACTCCGCCTTGTGCGCGCGCTTGGCGGCCTGGTAGTCGCTGAGCGCCTGCGGCGAGTCGACGTCGCCGAGCGTCGGGTGCCACGGCACGAGGTCCTGCGCGGCCTCCACGCCGAAGCGCTTGGCCAGCACGGCGCCGAGCGCCTTGATCTTCATCTCGCCGAAGCCGGGCAGCGCGGCGAGGTTGGCGCGCAGCTCGTCGCCGTCCGCCGCGCCGGTCCAGACGCGCGCGGCGTCGCCGTCGTAGTGGTCGCGAACGTGGGCGGCGAGGTCGTGCACCCGCTGCGCCATGTTCGCCGGGAAGCGGTGGATCGCCGGCGGCGTGCGGAAGATGGGCTCGAGGTCGGCCGCGGCCACCGCCGCGGCATCGAGGGTCCCCAGGCGCTCGCGCAGCGCGAGCGGCCCCGAGAAGGCCTTCTGGACGGTGACCTGCTGGTCGAGGGCGAAGCCGATGAGCAGCGCCATCGGGTCCGAGGCGATGAGGGCGTTGGCCTCGTCGGATTCGGTGAAGTAGAGGCGATCGGGCACGGATCGATTGTAAGCAGCGCCACTCGGCCGGCGGCGGCGGTAGGTTGCGCGCCATGCGCAGCGCCGAGATCAGGGCGGCGGGCGACCTTGCCGGCCGCGCGCTGGCCGGGACGGGGACACTCGTCCGCGACGTGCACGCCGCGGTCGCGCGGCGGGCATTCGCGGCCGTCGGGCCGAGCGGCGAGCCGGCGCGCGGCGTGCACGACGGCGTCAGCGCCGTGGCGTACGCCGGCGTGCGCGCGGCGCTCGGCGCGCTGCCCCGCGGCGCCGCCACCGCGCTCGCGCGCTCCAGGCGCGCCGACGCGCCGTCGATCGCCGCCTCGCCGCGCGGCGCCCTCGCCCTCGCGGCGCTCAACGGCGCGATCGGCGATGCGCTCGAGCGCGAGGGCTCGGAGCTCGCGCTGACGATGACGCTGCGCCATCGCGGCGCCGACGTCGACCCCGACGCGCCGGGGATCGAGGGCGGCCGGCTCGCCGTCTTCGTCCACGGCCTCGGCGAGACCGACATGGCGTGGCGCCTGCGCGCCGACGCGCAGCGGCCGGGCTACGGCGCGTGGCTGCAGCGCGACTTCGGCCACACGCCGCTTCACCTGCGCTACAACACCGGCCGCCACATCTCCGACAACGGCCGCGAGCTCGCGCGCCTGCTCGAGCGGCTCGCCGCCGCGGCGCCGGTTGACGAGATCGTGCTCGTCGGCCACTCGATGGGCGGGCTCGTCGCCCGCAGCGCCTGCCACTACGCTCAGCGCGACGGTCACGCGTGGCCGGCCGCCGTGCGCCACGTCTTCTGCCTGGGCTCCCCGCACCTCGGGGCGCCGCTGGAGAAGGGCGTCAATGTCCTCGGCTGGGCGCTGGGTCGTCTGCCCGAGACGGAGCCGGTCGCGCGCATCGTCAACGGCCGCAGCGCCGGCATCAAGGACCTGCGCTTCGGGGCGTGCGTCGAAGAGGACTGGTGCGACTGCGATCCCGACGAGCTGCTGACCGACCGCTGCCACCACGTGCCGTTCCTGCCGCACGCGCGGTTCTACTTCGTCGCCGCGACGCTCAACGGCGTCTCGGGCGAGCTGCTCGGCGACCTGCTCGTCCGCTACCGCAGCGCGGCCGGCGCCGGGCACAGGCGCCGCGTACCGTTCCCCATCGAGCACGGCCACCACCTCAGCGGCCTGACGCACTTCGACCTGCTCAACCACCCTGCCGTCTACGAGCAGATGCGCGCCTGGCTGCACCGCTAGGCTCGCGCCCTTCGTGACCGAGCGTCGCATGCCGAGATGGTCGGAGGTGCGCCCGTTCTTCGCGCCGCGTGCGCCGCAGCTCGATCGCACCGCGCGGCGGCTCGCCGGCGCGGCGACCATCGACGACCTGCGCGCGATCGCGCGGCGGCGCACGCCGAGCGCGGCCTTCGACTACGCCGACGGCGCCGCCGAGCGCGAGATCGGCCTGCGTCGCTCGCGCGAGGCGTTCGGCCGCGTCGAGCTCGTGCCGCGCGTGCTCGAGGACGTCTCGGCGATCGACACGTCGACCGAGATCTTCGGCCGGCGCGCCGAGCTGCCGCTGGCCTTCGCGCCGACCGGCTTCACGCGCCTCTTCCACCACGAGGGCGAGCCCGCCGTCGCGCGCGTGGCGCAGCGGGCGGGGATCCCGACCGGGCTTTCCACCGTGGGCACGACGACGATCGAGGGGCTGGCCGCCGCCGCGCCGCAGGCGGCCAAGTGGTTCCAGGTCTACGTCCTCTACGACCGCGACGCGACGGCCGACCTCGTGGCGCGCGCGCAGGCGGCCGGCTTCGAGGCGCTGTACCTCACCGTCGACGTCCCGGTCGCGGGGTCGCGGCTGCGCGACGTCCATAACGAGCTGACCTTCCCGCCCACGTTCAAGGCGCTGGCCGACATCGCGCGCCATCCCGCGTGGTGGCTGAACGTCCTCACCACCGAACCGCTGCGCTACGCGTCGCTCTACGAGCAGCCCAACACGGTCGCGCGCGTCGCCGACGCGGTCTTCGATCCGAACCTGACCACCGCCGATCTGACCTGGCTGCGCGAGCGCTGGCGGGGCCCGCTGATCGTGAAGGGGATCCTCACGCCCGACGACGCGCGGCGCGTCGTCGAGCTCGGCGCCGACGGCGTCGTTGTCTCCAGCCACGGCGCGCGCCAGCTCGACCTCGCGCCGACGCCGCTGGAGGTGCTGCCGTCGATCGTCGAGGCGGTCGGCGATCGCGCCGAGGTCTTCCTGGACTCGGGCATCCTCCACGGCGCCGACGTCGTCGCCGCCGTCGCGATGGGCGCCCGCGCGTGCCTCGTGGCGCGGGCCTACTGCTACGGCCTGATGGCCGGCGGCGAGCGCGGCGTGCAGCGCGCGCTGGACATCCTGCGCGCCGAGATCACGCGCACGATGGCGCTGCTAGGTGCCCGCTCCGTGGGCGACCTCACGCCCGACCGCGTCCGTCTGCGACCGCCGGGCGCGTAGCGCTTCGCGCAGCACGAGCGCCACCGCCACCGGCACCGTCGCGGGCAGCGTGTCGGTCACGTAGAAGAGCAGCGTGAAGGCCTCGGCGAGCGCCCACGTCACGAGCGCCCAGCGCCAGACGCGCGCTCCCTCGACGGCGAGCACGCCGCCGAGGACGCCGGCGACGAAGAGGTCGCCGTAGCCGAGGTTGGCGGGCCCGAAGCTCACGTACTGAAGCTGCGGCAGCCCCGGCGCGGGGACCGCCGCGTTGAGCACGGCGTTGGGCTGCTCGAGGCCGTTGGAGAAGACGAGGATCGCGTCGACGATCGCCATCGCGACGATGCCGGCCTTCAGCCACGGCCCGGGCGCGACGCCGGCGAGCAGCCGGCCCAGGGTCACGCAGCTCAGGGCGGTCAGGGCCAGCCCGGCCAGCTCGCCCGACGGCGCGGTCTGCCAGCCCCACGCGAGGACCAGCAGCGGAGCGGCGAGCAGCGCCAGCCACGGCCGCGCGCCGCGCATCGCCCACCCCAGCGCCAGCGCCGCGCCGGGCGGCACGAGGATCAGGGCGACCCACGTGAGCGCGTCGGCCACGTCGGGCAGCAGCGCGATCGCTCCGACGACCACGCCGATCGAGAGCGGCAGGACGAGCGCCCAGCGCGCAGTGGCGCGCGCTTGCACCCACGCCGGCACGCCCGCGCCGGTCAAGCCGACGAGCGCGGCCTGGGCCGCCAGCAGGACGGCGTCGTGGACGACGAAGTCACGGGTCACCGCCCGTCAGTGTGGCGGCTACGCGGCGTCGGCCACGCCGGGCGCGTGCGCCTCGCCCAGCGGGATGGCGAAGACGATGTGGCGGCGCGAGACGGCGATGAAGGGGTGCTCGGTGCCCGGGCCGTCGCGGGCGATGAGCTCGACCACGCAGTCGGTGAGCGAGATGAAGTCGCGCTCGGAGGCGTTGAGGAAGTCCGAGAGGCGGCTGCGGTAGCCGTCGAACGGGAGGGTCAGGACGCCGGAGATGCGATGCCGGTCGGTCTCGACGTAGATGCGTTCGTGACGGTGCTGCACCTACCCATCTTCGGCAGCCAGGCGCGTTGCCATGAGCACGAGATCGCGGTCGTGGTCGTACGTCAGACGCGCGAGGGCGTCGTCGGGAGCCAGCCACAGCAGCTCGTCGATCTCGCTGTTGGGCGTGAAGTCGCCGTCGAGCGCGTCCATGCGCCAGTAGCGGACGGTCTTCGGGCGGCCCTTCGGATCGATGTAGTCCACCGGCGAGAGCTCCTCGCGCAGGGCGCAGCGATAGCCGGTCTCCTCCCACACCTCCCGTACCGCGGCGTCCTCCCAGCTCTCGCCCTGCTCGAGCTTGCCCTTGGGGAGCGCCCAGTCGTCGTACTTGGGTCGATGCACGAGCGCCACGCGCCCGTCGCGCACGATGACGCCGCCAGCCGCGCGCACGTGTCGTCGCAGCCACGCCATGCCGCGGACGGTATACGCTCGCGGTCCGATGGGCCGCGTCGTGCACTTCGAGATCCACGCCGCCGACTCCGACCGCGCACAGCGCTTCTACCAGCGCGTGTTCGGCTGGGAGATCCGCCGCTGGGAGGGCGCTCCGGTCGACTACCGCCTGATCACCACCGGCGACGACGACCGGCCGGGCATCAACGGCGCCATCGTCCAGCGCCGCGGCGGGCTGGACGGCAAGGCGGTCACCGCCTACGTCTGCACGGTCGACGTCGACGACCTCGCCGCCATCCAGGCAGCCGTGTCCGAGGCCGGCGGCGAGCAGGTCGTCGACCGCCAGGAGCTCGAGGGCGTCGGCTCGTTCGCCTACTTCAAGGACACCGAGGGCAACATCTTCGGGGCGATGCAGAGCGTGGCGCGCTCGGGTTAGGTCGTCCGCTTGGCCCTTGCGGCACCGCGCGGCCGGGGCACCGAGGGGGAGAAGCCGTTGCGGTCGCGCTGCCGTGGCGTCGTGCCTCGTCGCGGGCGGCTCTCCGCGGGCGGTCGCTTCGCGCCGGCGGGCGCGCTGTGCGTGTTTCGTAACACTTTGGCCGAGCCCAACGGCCGTGCGCATGACGAACGACGAGAAATGCACGATATGTTCGGGCATAACTCGTCGTTCGATATGCGCACACGCGAACGTGTTACGAAACACGCGCGCGCTGCACCACGACAGCGCGCCCCCTTTGCGCAGCCGCACGCGACGAGGCACGACGCCGCGGTCGCGCGGCCACAGCGGCTTCTCCCCCTCGATGCCCTGGCAGCGCAGAGCGGCACGCGCCCGCGGAGAGCAGAGCGGGCGGCGCTACGCGACGAGCGCCTCCCGCGTCAGCTCCCCATCCACCCGCCGCCACACCCCCATCGGGTTGGCGTCCTGCAGCTCGGGAGGGAGCACGTGCGCGGGAGCGTTCTGGAAGGCGACCGGTCGCAGGAAGCGGCGGATCGCCGTCATGCCGACCGAAGTGTGCCCGGCCGCGGTCGTCGCCGGGTACGGGCCGCCGTGCTGCATGCCGTAGGTCACCGCCACGCCGGTGGGGAAGCCGTCGAAGATCAGGCGCCCCGCGCGCTCGCCCAGGGCGACGGCGAGCAGGCGCGCCAGCTCCGCGTCCTCGTCCTCGGCGTGGATCGAGCCGGTGAGCTGGCCGTCGATGCGCAGCACGGCGTCGAGCAGCTCGTCGCGCGAGGCGTAGGTCAGCAGGAGCACGACCGGGCCGAAGCGCTCCTCGAGCAGCTCGGGGTGCTCGCGCAGGTCGCCGGCCGCGGCGCGGTAGGCGGCGGGCCGGAAGCGGAAGCCGGGCTCGGCGGGCGTCGCGCCCTCGCCGAGCGGCTCGGCCAGGCCGCCGAGCTCGTCGACGCGCGCGGCCAGCGCGTCGCGCAGGCGCTCGTTCAGCAGCACCTGCGGCTCGGTCGCGCCCAGGCGCGCGCCGAGGTCGGCGGCGAACGCGGCGCCCGCGTCGCCGTCCGGGATCAAGACGACGCCGGGCTTCGTGCACAGCTGCCCGCCGAACGACGACACCGACGTGGCGAGGCCCTCGGCGATCGCCTGCGCGCGCTCGCGCAGCGCGGCCTCGGTGACGACGATCGGGTTGATGCTCCCCATCTCGGCGTACACCGGGATCGGGCGCTCGCGCGCGGCCGCACGGTCGTAGAGGGCCTTGCCGCCGGCGAACGAGCCGGTGAAGCCGACCGCCGCGATCGCCGGCTCGTCGACGAGCGCCTCGCCGACCTCGACGCCGCTTGACTGCAGCAGCTGGAAGGCCGCCGGGGGCAGGCCGGCCTCGTCGGCGGCGGCCGACAGCTCGCGCGCGACGACCGCGCTCGTGCCCGGGTGCGACGGATGGCCCTTGACCACCACGGGGCAGCCGGCGGCCAGCGCGCTGGCGGTGTCGCCGCCGGCGGTCGAGAAGGCCAGCGGGAAGTTGCTGGCCCCGAAGACCGCGACCGGGCCGATCGGCACGAGCATCCGCCGCACGTCGGGGCGGGGGATCGGCTTGGCGTCGGGGTCGGCGGTGTCGATGATCGCCTCGACGTAGTCGCCGGCGTCGATGACCGCTGCGAAGGCCTCGAGTTGCCCCGCGGTGCGCTCGAGCTCCGAGCGCAGGCGGGCCTCCGGCAGCCCGGTCTCGGCCTCGGCCACCGCGACGATCTCGTCGCCCGCGGCGCGCAGTCGCGCCGCCGCGCCGCGCAGCAGCGCCGCCCTCTCCGAGCCGTCGCGCAACGCCCCCGCGCGGAAGGCCTCGTGCGCGGCGACGACGGCCGCGTGGACGTCGTCGGGCGTCGCCTCCTCGAACGTCGCGCCGGGCGCTCCGGTGCGCGGGTCGACGGCGTGAAACGTGGTTGACATCGCGGCTACGGTAGCCGTCATGCGCTTCCCCGGGATCCTCCCTGCCGTGACGACGCCGTTCGACGCCTCGGGTGCCGTCGACGTCGACGCGCTGCGGGCCAACGTAGGCGCGCTGCTCGACGCCGGCGTGCACGGCATCGTCGGCACCGGCACGATGGGCGAGGCCGGCAGCCTGAGCGCCGACGAGCGCCGCACGGTCATCGCCGCGATCGCCGCGGCGGTCGACGGCCGCGTCCCGGTCGTCGCCGGCGTCTCGGCATCCACCGCCGAGCAGGCCGGCGCCTACGCGAAGGATGCCGCGGCCGCGGGCGCGGTCGCGATCATGTGCCTGCCGCCGCTGGGCTACCGCGGCGACGAGGACGAGGTCGAGGCCTTCTTCGCCGCCGTGGCCGATGCCACCGGCCTGCCGCTGATGGTCTACAACAATCCCGAGGCCTCCGGGGTCGACATGCCCGCCGCGCTGATCGCGCGCATCGCCGCGAACGTCGAGCAGGTCGTCGCGGTCAAGGAGTGCTCGGGCGACGCGCGGCGGATCCCCGCCCTGCTGCACGCCACCGACCTCGAGGTGCTCGTCGGCGGCGACGACTGGGCGCTCGAGGGCCTCTGCGCCGGGGCGACCGGCTGGGTCTCGGGCGTGGCGGTCGTCGCGCCGGCCGAGTGCGTCGCGCTGTACGAGCACTGCCGCGCCGGCGAGCTCGAGCCCGCGCGCGAGATCTACGCGCGGCTGCTGCCGGTCGCGCGCTTCGACATGACGCCCAAGCTCGTGCAGTACTTCAAGGCGGCGCAGGACGCGGTCGGCCTCGCCGGCGGCCCGACGCGCCCGCCGCGGCTGCCGCTGACCGACGACGAGCGTGTGGCGCTGGACGAGGCGTTGCGCGCGCTGCGCGCCGGGGTCGCTGCGTAAGTGAAGCGCTACCTCGCCGCCGTCGACTCGCACACCGAAGGCATGCCGACTCGCGTCGTCACCGGCGGCGTGGAGGCGCTGCCCGGCGCGACGATGCTCGAGCGCAAGCTGCACTTCGAGGCAGAGCGCGACGACCTGCGCCTGCTGCTCATGCGCGAGCCGCGTGGCCACTCGGCGATGTCGGGCGCGATCCTGCAGCCGCCGACGCGCGACGACGCCGACTGGGGCGTGCTGTTCATCGAGGTCTCCGGCTGCCTGCCGATGTGCGGCCACGGGACGATCGGCGTCGCGACCGTGCTGGTCGAGACCGGGATGGTCGCGGTGGACGAGCCCGAGACCGTCGTGCGCCTGGACACGCCCGCCGGCCTGGTCGAGGCGCGCGTCGCCGTGGCCGACGGCCACGCCGAGGCAGTGACGATCCGCAACGTCGCCTCCTTCCTGCACGCGCGCGATCAGGTCGCGACCGTCGAGGGCCTCGGCGACGTCCGCTACGACATGGCCTTCGGCGGCAACTTCTACGCGATCGTCGAGGCGGCGTCGGTCGGGCTCGACGTCGATCCCGATCGGGCGGCCGACCTGATCGACGCCGGCGCGCGCATCCGGGCCGCGGTCCCGGTTCCCGTGCACCCGGTCGACGAGCGGATCGCGGGCTGCCACCACGTGATCTTCCACGCCCCCGGGCGCGATGGCGCCGCACGCGCGCAACGCGACCTCGATCCATCCCGGCTGGCTGGATCGCTCGCCGTGCGGGACCGGGACGAGCGCGCGGATGGCCGCGCTGCACGCGCGCGGCGAGCTCGCGCTCGGCGCGGACTTCGTCAACGAGTCGGTCATCGGCACGCGCTTCACGGGGCGGCTGGTGGAGGAGACCGAGGTCGGCGGCGTGCCCGCGGTCGTGCCCGAGGTCACGGGCCGCGCCTGGATCACCGGCATGGGCCAGTACCTGCTCGACGAGCGCGATCCCTTCCCGGCCGGCTTCGCTCTGTGAGGCCCTGCGAGGTCGCGGTCGTCGGCGCTGGGATCGTCGGCGCGGCGACGGCGTGGGAGCTGCACGCGCGCGGCGTCGACGTCGCCCTGCTCGACCGCGGCGAGGTCTCCGCAGCCACGACCGGGCTGGGCGAGGGCAACGTGCTGTGCTCGGACAAGGACGCCGGCCCCGAGCTCGACCTCACGGTCGCCGGCCTGCGCGTCTACGACGAGCTCGAGGAGCGCCTGCGCGACGAGGCGCGCATCCGGCGCAAGGGCGCGCTCGTCGTGCACCGCGACCCCGCGACGTGGGCGGGCGAGCCCGAGCGCGTGGCACGCCTGCGCGTCGAGGCGCGCCTCGTCGATCCCGCCGAGGTCCGCGCGATGGAGCCCGAGCTGACCGGCGCGATCGAGGGCGCCGCCGTCTTTCCGGGCGACCTGCAATGCGCGCCGCGGGCGATCGCGCGGGCGCTCGCGCGCGCGCTGCCGCGCGTGCACACCGGCGTCGAGGTCGAGGGCATCGAGCGCGCCGGCGGGCGCGTCAGCGGGTTGCACACGAGCGCGGGAGCGCTTCCGTGCGCGGCGGTGGTGATCGCGGCAGGACCGTGGAGCCGCGCGCTGGCCGAGGCAGCCGGCGCGGCGCTGCCGCTCGAGCCGCGCAAGGGCCAGCTCGTGCGCCTGCGCGCCGCCGGGCGCGACCCGCGCTTCATCCGCCACAAGGTCGTCGAGGCCGGCTACCTGGCCTCGGTGGCCAGCGCGGAAGCCGGGCTGCAGGTGACGACCGTGCTGGAGACGACGTGGGAAGGGGACGTGCTCGTCGGCTCCAGCCGCGAGCGCCGCGGCTTCGACCTCTCGGTCGACGACGCGGTCACCGCGGCGATGCTCGATCGGGCCGCCGCGCTGATGCCGGGCCTGCGCGCCCTGCCCGTCGACGCGGCGTGGGCCGGGCTGCGCCCCTGGCTTCCCGACCACCTTCCCGCGATCGGCCCGGTCGGCGCCGTCGACGGGCTCTGGCTGAACACCGGCCACGAGGGCGCCGGCGTGGCGCTGGGCCCGATCAGCGGCCGGCTCCTGGCACAGCTCTACGTGGGTGAGACCGCGGTGGTCGACCCGGCGCCATTCGCGCCCGATCGCTTCGCCGGCTGAACGCGGCGGGCCGGGTGGCTAGAACACCCGGCCCGCCGGCTCGCTTGCTGAAGGGTTCGCCCCCTCAGCACCCCCCGGACTGCGGGTGTGGCACCCGCAGGCTCTGTGATCCGGCCACGGCGGCGAGCCCGCGCCCCCAGAGCGAGCCGCCGCCGAGGTGGGATCGATCCTCACCCGCAGACGGTGTGGGGGCCACGCGGTTGGCGCGCAGGATCGCGTCGACTGCCGCGGCGTGGGCGAAGTCGGGTCGTGCGTGCATCGGGTTGGCCTCCTTGTTGCCAGGTCACACGTCTTCCATGGCGTGCGCCCCTGTGGGAGAGCCGGCAGCCGAGCCATCTGCGAGAGACCTCTGGCTTTGCGTCCCCGCCTCGCGACGGGTTTGCCCTGAGCGAACTCGATTGGGAGCGACCATGGTACGCCGTCTTCAAACCCACATGGACAACCGTTCGATGACGAACGGCGCCAATCTAACGCCGAACGGCAGGCGAGATTGGTCAGGCGGCGGACAGAGGGAGGTCCGTCGCCGCGCGCGAGCGCTCGCCGATGTCCGCCACGGTCGCCTCGAGCTCACCCGGGGGCAACGGCTTGGAGAGGTGGTAGCCCTGGGCGGCGTCGCAGCCGACGGCGCGCAGGCGCGTCCACGTCGCCTCGTCCTCGATGCCCTCGGCGACGACGCGCAGGCCGAGCGCGTGGGCGAGGTCGACCGTCGAGGAGACGATCGCGGCCGAGCTCGCCTCGCTGGCCATCGCGGCGACGAACGAGCGGTCGATCTTGATCTCGTCGACCGGCATGCGCTGCAGGTGGGTCAGCGACGACCAGCCGGTGCCGAAGTCGTCGAGCGCGACGCTGAGGCCCAGGCCGCGCAGCTCGCCGAGGACCTCCATGGCGCGGACCGGATCGGTCATGAGGATGCTCTCGGTGACCTCCAGCGTGATCCGCCGCGCGGGCGTGCCGTAGCGGCGCAGCAGCGCGGCGACGTCGTCGACGAGCGCGCGGTCCAGCAGGTCGGTGGCCGAGAGGTTGACCGCCACACGCCACGGGCGGTCCAGGCGGAACCACGCACCCGCCTGGCAGATCGCCATGGCCAGCACGCGGCGGCTGAGCTCGCGCATGAGCGCGGTGTGCTCGATCGCCGGCAGGAACGCGCCGGGCGCCAGCAGCCCGCGCTCGGGATGGCGCCAGCGCACGAGCGCCTCGACGCCGATGAGGTCGCCGGTCGCGAGGTCGGCGGCCGGCTGGTAGTAGAGCGCCAGCTGGTCGTCGGCCAGCGCGTGGCGCATCTCGCCGGCGAGCTCCAGGCGCTCGCGGCTGTGGTGGTCGTCGTCGAATCTGTAGACCTCGTGGCCGGTGCGCCCGCGCTTGGCCTCGTACATCGCGACGTCGGCGTGGCGCAGCAGCTCAGAGGGCTCGCGCGCGTGCTCGGGGAAGAGGGCGATGCCGACGCTCGCGGCGACGTGCATGGAGATGCCGGCCAGCGCGAACGGCCGCCCGAGCGCCGCGCGCAGCTGGCGCGCCGTCGTCGCGGCCCCGTCGGCGTCCGCGCGGCGCAGCAGCACGCCGAACTCGTCGCCGCCGAGGCGCGCGACCACGTCGCCCTGGCCCATCCCCTCGCGCAGGCGCGGGCCGACGCCGCGCAGCAGCTCGTCGCCGACGTGATGGCCGAGCGTGTCGTTGAGCTCCTTGAACTGATCGAGGTCGATCATGAGCAGCGCGAACGGCCTGTCGGCCGCGATCGCCGCGTCGACGTCGGCGGTGAACGAGCGGCGGTTGCCCAGGCCGGTGAGGTCGTCGGTCAGCGACAGCTTGCGCGACACGGCGAGCGCGGCCGTCTCGCGCAGCAGCAGCGCCATGCGCACCATGATCGCCAGCAGCGCGAGCACGGCGAGCGCGATCGCGATCGGGTTGAGCTGCACGGTCTGGCCGTAGACGAGCACCGCGAGCGCGATCGCCCCGAAGGCCGACGGGAAGAGCAGCGCACGGCGGTTGGAGCCGATCACGGGCGCCCGGCGCGCGGGCAGCCAGGCCGAGGCGGCCAGCAGCAGCATGGCCAGGGCCCACAGCGGGTCGTACGAGTTGCCGGCGGCCCAGCCGCCGTAGGCGCTGTCGATCGCGAAGGTGGTGTCGACGCAGACCAGGACGATCAGACCCGAGACGAACAGGGCGCCCGAGCGGCTCGGGCGCCAGCTCGAGCCGGCGAACATCGTCGCCAGGAGCGTGAGCAGCGCGACGTCGGCCAGGGGATAGGCGGCGGCGGTCACCGCCGCGCTGGCGGCGGCGTCGAGGTTCGACAGCGACGCCTGCAGCGCGGTGGCGGCGACGGCGGCGCCGAGGGCGAGGCCGCCGAGCAGGCCGTCGACCCACATGCCCACGCCGCGGCGCGCGAAGCGCTCGCGCCCGAGGAGCACGATCCCGGGGTAGAAGCCCACGTAGGCGCCGAGCCACAGCGGATCGCAGACCGAGGGAACCGGCGCGACGCCGCCATACACGAAGTAGTCGACGATCCAGCCCGAGGCGTGCATGCAGACCCCGAGGCCGATGGCCAGCCACGCGGCGCGCTCGCGCGGCAGCAGGGCGGCGCGAGCGATGCACAGCCCGGCGGCGAGGGCGAAGATCGCGGCGAAGTTCAGGTGCCAGGCCAGGCCGTCGGCGCCGAGGCCCAGGACGCTGTGCGCGACGTCGGCGGCCAGCGCGAGGAGGGCGAGCGCCCATACGACGAGAAGCCCGCGCCTGCGCGCGGGCGGCAGCGAGGTCGCGGATGGCTGGCCGGCCACGCCCGTGTAGTCGGCCCCCCGGGGGGTCGAGTTGAATCGCGGTTAACGCCGTCGTTATGGCGCGGCGACCTCGCCGCGCGCGACCGCGATGGCCACGGCCTGCGTCCGCGTGCTCGCGCCGAGCTTCCCGGTGGCGTTGCGGATGTGAACGCGAACAGTCGCCGGCGAGATGCCCAGGCGCTCGGCGACCTCCTCGCCGGTGAGCCCGGCGGCCAGCAGCTCGACCACCTGGTGCTCGCGCGGCGACAGCACGCCGCGCGACGAGCCGTTGCCGTTGAGCCGCGAGGCGAGGGCGGCCGCGTCCTCCTCGGCGCGCCGCAGCGCGGTGATGTCCTGCAGCGACGTCAGCACCGAGCGCCCGATCGGTCGCGCCGAGGCGCGTACCCAGCGCACGCCGCCGTCGGGGCGCTTGATCCCCATGACGCGCGGGCGCTGTGGCCGGCCCGTCCGCATGGCGTCGGGCCCGGGCCAGCTCTCGTCGTCGAGGGCCTCGCCGGTCTCCGACAGGCATTCGCACGGCTCGGGCAGCTCCGAGCTGCCGCGCAGCTCCTCGCGGTCCACACCGAGCAGCTCGCTGGCCGCCCGGTTGGCGTAGACCACGTTGTCGCCGGCGTCTTGGACGAGCACCCCCTCTTCGATCGCGTCCAAAGCGACGGCCGCAGTGAGGGTCGCCTCTCGCACGCCTCCGCTAATACCCACTCCGAACGGAGTGTCAACAGAACGCGTAGGCAAAGAACCTAAATTCGGTCTTTCTGTGATGGAGGACACACCGCCTCGACGACCGTCGCGGGCTCGAGGACCTCGAAGCGGTGACCGGCTCCCACCGGCACGACGTAGGAGTCGCCGGCGTGGACCTCGACCGGCGGGTCGTCGGCGATCGTGACGATCAGCGCGCCGGATTCGACGTAGGCGACGTGCTCGTTGCGGCCGTCGGGGGCGACGCGGCGCTCGCCCGCGGGGTCGCGTTGCCACAGGCGGAGGGCCACGTGGCTCCCGCGCGCCATCAGGCGCTCGCCATGACGGCCGTCGGCGGCGTCGTCGCGCGCGACCACGTGGGTGGCGTGGGTGGACATCGTTCCTCCCGCTCGCTTGCTCCCCTCCTTCCTCCCCGGCGCAAGTTCTGCTCGAAACCCCCGTTTCGGGGTATTGGGGGGATCCTCACAAACCAGGCAGGAGGAACAGAAGACGATGCAGCACCGCTTGCCCTTGGCAACCGCGCTCGCGATCCTCGCGTGCGCGCTCGTTGCCGGATCCGCCGCGGCCGCGCCCACGTGGGCGCCTGCTTCGACCGCCGCGATCCATCCCGGCGTCCAGACCTTCACCAACGGTGCGCAGTGCACCGCGAACTTCGTCTTCTACGACGCCTCGAACGTCTATCTGGGCCAGGCGGCCCACTGCTCGGGCACCGGCTCGTCGACCGACACCGACGGTTGCACGAGCGGCTCGCTGCCGATCGGCACGGCCGTCGACATCGGCGGCAGCCAGCCCGGCACCCTCGTCTACAACTCGTGGCTGACCATGCAGTCCCACGGCGAGACGAACGCCGACACCTGCGCGTTCAACGACCTCGCCCTGGTGAAGGTCGATCCGGCCGACGTCGGCACGGTCAACCCGTCGATCCCGTTCTGGGGCGGGCCGACCGGCGTCCACAGCGGCGGCACGGCCACCGGCGACACCGTCCTGAGCTTCGGCAACTCCGAGCTGCGCGGCGGCGTCACCCAGCTCAGCCCCAAGCAGGGCAAGAGCATCGGCGACGACGGCAACGGCTGGAGCCACAACGTCTACACCGTGACGCCCGGCATCCCCGGCGACTCGGGCTCGGCCTTCCTCGACGCGACGGGCAAGGCGCTCGGCGTCCTGAGCACCGTCCAGCTCGCGCCGCTGGCCGGCAGCAACGGCGTGGGCGACGTCGCCAAGGAGCTGGCCTACCTCAACAGCACCGGCGGCTTCAGCGTCACGCTGGCCAACGGCACCGAGGCCTTCACGGGCCCGCTGCTCCCGATCTGAGCGGCGCGCCCGCAACAGACGCGGAACGCGAAACGGGGCGGCCAATCGGCCGCCCCGTTCGTGTGTTGGCTCGTGAGGGCGAGCCAGGGGGCTGGGACTACGACTGGACCTGCGCGTCCTTCGGAGCCTGCTGCTGGTCCTCGGTCTTCGAGGAGGCCTTCGGACGCGGCGCCTTGCGGACGACCTTCTCGCACGAGCCGTTGGGGCTCGCGGCGGTCGCGTCGGTGATCACGTCGACCTCGTCGAGCAGCGCGGTGTCGTTGCCGTCGCCGCAGGTGATGCGGTCGACCTCGCCGTCGCGCGTGTGGAACGTGTCGTCGCCGGCGCCGCCGTCGAGCGTGTCGCCGACCTGGTCGACCTCGCCGTTGGGGCCGGGGTGGACGTCGCCGCGGGCCAGCGCCCACAGGTCGTCGTTGCCGTCGTCGCCGAACGACGTGTCCTGCCCGAGGTTGGCGAAGATGCGGTCGTTGCCCGCGCCGCCGTGCTGGGTGTCGTCGCCGGTGCCGCCGGACATCAGGTCGTTGCCGTTCTGGCCGTCGGAGGTGTCGTTGCCGGGACCGCCGTAGACGCGATCGCGCGAGTCGCCGCCGGTCAGCGTGTCGTTGCCGCCGCCGCCGAAGATGCGATCGAACGAGGTGAGGTCGCCGGTGCCGTTGGCGTCGCCGCTGACGGTGTCGTCACCGGGGCCGCCGTTGAGCCAGTCGTTGCCCTGGACACCGGAGATCTGGTCGTTGCCACGGCCGCCGAAGACGCGGTCGTTGCCGGGGCCGCCGATGAGGACGTCGTCGCCGGCGAGGCCGAAGATGCGGTCGTTGCCGCCGTTGCCGTCGATGTGATCGGCGACCCTGGTGCCCTTGAGGTGCTCGCCGAGTGGACCGCCGTCGATCGTCGCGGCGAACGCTGTGCCCGCTGGGATCACGGCCAGCGCCGCGGCGGCGCCGATGATGGACTTGCGAACGTGCATGACTGGTGATGCCTCCTGTCGCTTGCGTGCGAAGGGGAGGATCACCGGCTCGGGGCCGTTCGCGACGTGGCTCTCAAGGAGTCCTCACACTCCATGAGAAGACGGTGAGAGACCCCGGCGGCGCGGGTTGGTCGCCGGCCGCGCTCGGGCATCCTTCTCGATCATGTCGCGCCGCGCTGCCGCCCTTGTCACCATCGCCCTGCTCGCCTTCCCAGGCGCCGTCGTCGCCCAGACCGCCGACGGGACGCCGCGGGCCGACCAGCTGACCGGCACGCCCGGCGCCGACCAGATCAACGGCCGCGGCGGCGACGATCGCATCGCCGGACGCGGGGGCGACGACCGCCTCGTCGGCGGCCGTGGCAACGACACCATCTTCGGCGACGCCGGGCGCGACGTCATCATCGGCGGCGTGGGCAACGACACCCTGCTCGGCGGCGCCGGCAACGACCGCATCAGCGGCGGCCCCGGGACCGACACGATCGCGGCGGGCCTCGGCAAGGATCTCGTTCGGGCGCGCGACGGCGCGGTCGACACCATCACCTGCGGGCCCGGCCGCGACCGCGTGATCGCCGATCCGCAGGACCACGTGGCCAGCGACTGCGAGGTCGTCCAGCGTGGATGACGGGCCGGCGGGTCCCGTCGTGCTGCTCGTCGACGATCACGCCGCCATCCGCCGCACCGTCGCCGCCGGCCTCGAGCTCGAGGGCTTCTCGGTCGTCGCCGCCTCGGGCGGCCGCGCGGCGCTGGAGGCGGCCGAGCGCGTCCGGCCCGCGGTCATGCTGCTGGACCTCAGCATGCCCGACCTCGACGGCCTCGAGGTGCTGCGCCGGCTGCGCGAGGGGGGCGATCAGGTGCCGGTCTGCGTGCTGTCCGCCCGCGACGAGGTCGACGAGCGCGTGCGCGGGCTGCAGGCGGGCGCCGACGACTACATCGTCAAGCCGTTCGCGATGCAGGAGGTCGTCGCGCGGCTCCAGGCACTGCTGCGCCGGCAGCCGGCCACCGGCGGCAAGGCGCTCGAGGTGGGCGATCTGCGGCTCGACCCGCGGGCGCGCGCGGCGTACCGCGGCGAGCGCGCGCTTGACCTCACGCGCCGCGAGTTCGAGCTGCTGGAGTTCCTCATGCACCACCCGGGCGAGGTCGTCGAGCGCCGCCGGCTGCACGAGGAGGTCTGGGGCTACACCTTCGACCCGGGCACCAACGTCGCCGACGTCTTCGTCGGCTACGTGCGCCGCAAGCTCGAAGCCGGCGGCGAGCCGCGGGTGCTGCACACCGTGCGCGGGGTGGGCTTCGTCCTGCGAAGCTGAGCGCCCGTGCGCAGCCTTCGTGGTCGCCTGACGCTGGGTGTGGCGCTCGTCCTGGCGGCGGTGCTGCTGGCGGCGGGGGCGGTCGCCTCGCACTACGTCGCCTCATCGGAGCGCAGGGCGTTCGACGATCGCCTCGAGCGGACGGCCGAGCTCTCGCGGCCGACGGCGCTCGCCGCCGTCAACGATCAGCTCCCCGAGGACGACAAGCGCCTCGACGCCGTGTTGTCGGCGACCGGGACGTCGCTGCGGCTGACGCTCGGCGGGCAGGTCCTGCTCGACACCGGCGCGCCGCCGCCACAGCGCCCGCACCTGCACGCCGGGCTGCAGAGCTTCTCGTCGCACGGGCAGCGCTACCGCGCCTACGTGACCTCGCTGCACGACGCCGGCCTCAGCGGCCTCGCGCGCCTGGAGGTCGTCACCTCGCTGGCGTCGTTCGAGGATCGCCAGGCGGCGCTCGACCGCCGCCTGCTCGCCCTCGGCCTGCTCGCGCTCGTCGCCGCCGGCGCCGCGGTATGGCTCATCGCCAACGTCGTCACGCGCCCGCTGCGGCGGCTGCGCACCGTCGCCTCGAGCGTCGCCGAGGACGAGGACCTCGACCGGCGCGTGCCGCCCGGCGGGCCCACCGAGCTGCGCTCGCTGGCCGCGAGCTTCAACGCGATGCTGGCGCGCCTGGGGCGCTCGGCCGCCGATCGCGAGCGCGCGCTGGCGGCGACGCGGCGCTTCGCCGCCGACGCCGGCCACGAGCTGCGCACGCCGCTGACCAGCGTGCAGGCCACGCTGTCGGCGCTCGAGCGCCATCTCGAGCTGCCGCCCGAGCGGCGCGCGGCGATGCTCGGCGACGCGCTGGCCGAGCAGCGCCGCCTGGTCGACCTGCTCGACGGCCTGCAGGCGCTGGCGCGCGGCGACGCCGCCCCGCTGGACCGCACCGAGGTCGACCTGGTCGAGCTCGTCGACGCGGCGGCGACCGCCGCGGTCGAGCGCCATCCGGGCGTGCAGCTCAGCGCCGAGCTGCCCGACGCGCCCGTGCCGGTCGAGGGCTGGGAGCCCGGCCTGCGCCTGCTGGCCGACAACCTCGTCGAGAACGCCGCCCGCCACGGCCGCGACGGTGGCCGGATCCGGGTGACGCTGAGCCCCGCGGCGTCCGGCCCGCTGCTGACCGTCGACGACGACGGCCCCGGGATCCCCGAAGCCGACCGCGAGCGGATCTTCGAGCCCTTCGCGCGCCTGGAGGCGACCAACGGCGACGGCTCGGGCCTTGGCCTGGCCATCGTCGAGCAGCAGGCGCGCCACCACGGCGCGCACGTCGAGGTGGCTGACTCGCCGCTGGGCGGGGCGCGATTCCGCGTGCAATTCGCACCGCACGCCTCGTAGGATCGCGTTCGGCTACCTGACACTCTCTCGAGGAGGAGCAGCATGAGGCGTCTGCGCACGCGCACGCTCACGGTCCTGCTGATCACGGTCGCGGTGCTCGGGTCAAGCGCCGCGGCGGTCTACGCCGGGGGCAAGCATCACGGCCGCAACCACCACGGCCATGGTGCCAACGGCAACCACGGGTTCCCCCCGAACGTCAACCGCTTCGATCTGTCGGGCTACAAGCTCGAGACGAACTACACGCTCGGGCGCAACACCGGCAACACGTTCGACCAGACCTACACGGGGTCAAGCGTGCAGGGCGTCCCGGTCGCCGGCCCGTTCGTCGGCCAGACCTTCCCGCCCGTGGACTACGTCGCGCTTCCGATCGCGCACAAGACCCTGTACGTGGCCTGGCTTGACCCCAGCACGCATGCGATCGTCGACGCGTTCGTCATGAACTTCAAGACCGGCGTGGTCTTCGACTACGCGCCCGGCAGCGTGAGCCCCGAGAGCTCGGGCACCGTCAAGATCCTCGTGAAGGGTCCGAAGCGCATCCCGTAGTCGCGCGCCGACATACTGCTCGCGGTGCACGACATCGCGGAGTTCCTGCGCAGGCACGAGCCGTTCGCCGAGCTCGACGAGCGCGCGCTGGAGCAGCTTGCCGCAGCGACCGTCGTCGAGCGCTTCGCCGCCGGCGAGGTGATCCTCAGGCAGGGCGAGACGGCGGGCGGGCACGCGCGCATCATCCGGCGCGGTGGGGTCGAGCTCGTCGACGGCGGCCGCGTGCTCGATCTGCTCGGCGAGGGGGAGTGGCTGGGGCATCCCGCGATGCTCGCGGCTCTCCCCGGCGGCGCCGAGGCGCGGGCGGCCGAGGACACCGTGACCTATCGGCCGCCCGCCGACGACGTCGTGCCGCTGCTCGCCCAGCCCGCCTCGATCGGTGCGGCGCTGCGGCCCGACCTGCCCGCCCGGGCGCTCGTGCACGAGGCGGTCGTGACCTGCGCTCCCGATACGACGATCCGCGAGGCCGCGCGGCGCATGGCGGAGGGGCGGGCGAGCTGCACGGTCGTGCCCCTTGCCTCGGGCGAGCTCGGCATCCTGACCGATCGCGATCTGCGCGTCCGGGTGGTGGCCGAGGGGCTCCCCGTGGACGGGCCGATCAGCGCGGTGATGAGCGCGCCCGCGGTGACCGCCCGGCCCGGCGACCCGGGCACGGAGCTGATGCTGACGATGGTCGACCGCGGCGTGCGCCACCTGCCCGTCCTCTCCGACCGCGGCGAGGTCGTCGGCGTCGTCACCGACGTGGACCTGCTCGCGGCGGACGCGCGGGCGCCGCTCGTCGTGCGCCGCGCGATCGACGAGGCACACGACCTCGACGAGCTCGGCCGCGCCGCCGAACGTCTGCCGGCGTCCGTGGTCGCCCTGCACGACGGGCACACCGCCGCCCGGCAGATCAGCGCGATCATGGCGGCGGTCGTCGATGCCCTGGTCCGCCGGTCGGTCGATCTGCGGCTGCCCGGCCAGCCTCTGCCACCGTTCGCCTGGCTGTCGTTGGGCAGCTACGGCCGGCGCGAGCCGGCGCCGTCGTCGGACATCGACAGCGCGCTGGCCTGGGAGGGCGAAGGCTCAGCCGCCCTCGCCGCCTTCGCCGCGACGGTCGTCGGCGACCTCGAGCGCTGGGGCTTCGCGGCGGACCAGAACGCCGCCAATGCCGCGACGCCGCTCTTCGCCCGCTCCGCGAGCGACTGGCGCGCGGCCATCGCCCACTGGCTCGAACATCCGGGCGAGGAGAACGTCCTCATCGCCGTGTCCCTGCTCGCCGACGGCCGCCCGGTCGCCCGCCGCGGGCCGTCACCGGAGGTCCTCGACGTCCTCGCCGAGGCTCGCCGTCACCGCCCGCTCCTGCGGCTCCTGCAGCGGCTGGCGGTGAGCTACCGGCCGCCGACGGGCTTCCTGCGCGACATCGTCGTCGAGGACGACGGCGAGCATCGCGGCCACTTCAACATCAAGCGCGGAGGGCTGCTCCCGGTCGTCAACATCGCGCGCTACGCCGGCATCGCCGCCGGCGCGACGTCGACGTCGACCCCGGACCGCCTGCGCGCGGCCGCCGCCGCCGGGATCCTGCGCGACGAGGACGCGACGTCGCTCGCCGAGGCCTTCGACCTGTTCACCGGGCTGCGCCTCGAGCACCAGGTCGAGCAGCTGCGGGCCGGCCGGGACGCCGACGACTTCGTCGACCCACGGTCGCTGAGCACGCTCACCCGCCGGTACGTGCGCGAGGCCTTCAGGGTCGTCACCGCCGCGCAGCGGGTCCTGACCAACGAGCTCGTCTACCGCTGACCCGCCTCCTGCGAGCGCACGGCGCTCGTCCGTACAATGCGTGGCCCCCTGAGGGCGCGTAGCTCAGTGGGAGAGCGCTCGCCTCACACGCGAGAGGTCGCTGGTTCGAGCCCAGCCGCGCCCATATTCACAACCTCGCAGATGAGATCTCTAAGGCACTGCCGACGAGCCGCGCGCGGATAGCTCGACTGCGGACCCGCGGCCGTCACCGCCGAGCAACTCAGCTCGCCGCCACAATCGCGAAGCGGACGCTCTCGTACGTCGGCTGACCGTCCGAGCGAAGCTAGATCTGCTCCGACGAGATCGGATTTCCGAGGACTATCCCGTCCGAGGTGATCTCGAACTCGCGGATCTCGGGGTTGTGGGCGCTCGTGCGTGACTTGAGGACCGTGACCGTGCGCAGGAGCCGTGAGTTGGCGCGCAGGTACTGCAGCAGGATGACGTTGTCCGAGAGGTGCGAGATTCCGTATTCGGCGAGGCGGCCGACGTGGAAGAGGTCCGGGAGCTCGCTGGTCATGATCGGGCTGATACCGGCGCGCGAGAGGCGTTGCGTGAGCGAGTAGACGAACTCGCGGAAGCGCACGGGATCGGGGGTCGCGTACTGCAGGTCGCTGAGGCTGTCGATCATGACGCGCGTGGCGCCGGTGCTCTTGATGAGGCCGAGCAGCTCGTACACCCATTCGTCGATGTAGACGTCGTTCGGGGACCGATACATGACGGCCACGCGCTCGTCGTCCATCGACCATCCGAAACCACGGGCGACCTTCTGGAGTTGGATCGGGTTCTCCTGCAGGCTCGCGATCACCCCGGGCTGGCCGTTCGCTGCGCCGCTGAAGATGAAGTGCAGTCCCATCAACGTCTTGCCCGCACCCGACGGCCCGGCGACCAGCGTGGAGCTACCCGGTGCGTAGCCCTCGGCGAGCATCGTGTCCAGCGGCGCGATGCCGGACGAGATTCGGTCGTCGCTCAGCCGGTAGTCGTCTGCCCTGAGGGGATCGGCGAGCCGGGGGAAGACCGTGACGCCGTCGGTGGAGAGGCGATATGTGTGGCGTCCTGATCGGAAGTCGCTGCCGCGCAGCTTGCCGATCTGGATCAGACGTAGCGTGCGCTCGTTCGCGCGCTCGGTCGCGAGCGAGATGATCCCGTCAGCCACAGCGAACTCCGGCGCCGTGCGCGCCTCGTCCTCGCTGTACTCCCCAATCCAGAAGCACGTCGCGGGGAAGGCCGTCAGCAGTGCGGCGAGTTCGTGCAGGAAGCGCCGGAACCCGCGCGCGTCATCCGCGAACGCGGCAAGCGCCTTGAAGCTGTCGATCGCGATCATCCCCGGGCGCCGCTCCTTGATCAGCGCGGCGATGCGCTCGGTGACAGCGCCGAGCCCGCCGTCGCCCGCGACTGTGCGGCCGAGGTCCTCGTAGAAGACCGACCGGCCGATCGCGGTGGGATCGAAGAAGCTGAGCGTCTGGGCGTAACGGAGGATCTTCTCGAACGGCTCAGAGACCGTGGAGAGGTAGATCGCCGGGCGCTCCTCGCTCGCGCCGGCGAACATGAACTGCTGGCACAGCATCGTCTTCCCCGAGCCTGGTAGCCCCATGATCAGGTTGATGCCGTTCATCGGCAGACCGCCGCCGAGGATCAGATCGAGCCCTTCGTCGCCGCTCGTGCCGCGCTCGTCCACTATGCACTCTCCTGCCCGCGGCGAGCGACCAGCGCGCTCGCTCCAAGAAGATCCTTGACGGTCGAGACGAGCTCCAGCGGGTCGACGGGCTTCTGCAGGAAGGCGTCAGCGCCCGCGGCCAACGCCTCGTCTCGAGCCTGCAGGACGGAGAGCGCGAGCACCGCCCCGGCTCCGTGCTGCTTCAGGCGCTGGCACAGATCCGCGCCCAGGCCTCCAGAGATCATCAGCTCCACGATCGCGACCTGCGGCCGACTCGCGAGCCACTGCTCCTCGGCGTCGCCAACCGCGAACGCCGAGTGCACTTCGTACCCCTCGGTGCGCAGGAAGAACTCCGCGAGCTCCGCAGCCACGGGATCGCGCTCGGCGAGCAGCACGAGCAGGCGCATGCCAGCGCCTGGACCGTCGGCCGTCAGGGGCTGTCCGCTCTCGCTGTGTTCGGCGAGCAGACGGTGCGCGTCCGCCGCCGAGAGCCCGCGCGACACCTCCGCCGCGATGAAGCGCAGCTGCTCGACCTGGTCGCGGGAGTAGAGGCGGTGTCCCCCCGGGCTCCGATCGGGGACGATCGTCGCGTAGCGCTCCTCCCAGTTGCGGATCGTCGCGACGGGAATTCCCAGCATTCGAGCCACCGCTCCAATGCTGTAGACGCCGCGGGTGACGCCGGCGTGATCGGACACGGCACAGATGCTACCGGTCGTCGGACGGAAGGGCAGAGCTCATGACGAGTATACGATGAATTTAGGCCCCCACTAACTCTTCAAGACCTCGTCAAAATGTGGTAGCGTGGACGGAGTGTTAGGAGGAGAGCTCCGGGCTCGTCGCCAAGTTGGGCGCGCCAGCGTGGGCGGTCGCGGCCTGAGGCGCTAACCAACATGGACACGAATCGCGCGTCGATCGACTGCGGGCGTCACACCGCATCAGCTCGGGCGGTCGACATCGCCGGCCCCGAGACTTTCGCCGTGGAAGTGCAATGCCACGCTGGTGTCGCGGTCGTGCAGCCCCGCGGCGCGCTCGACCTTGTCGCCGTCGAGACGCTGCACGCCGCGCTGGGCGCCATCAACAGCGTCAGGCACCTGGTGCTCGATCTGCGCGGCCTGTCGTTCATCGACTCCTCGGGCCTGCACCTGCTGGTCGTGTTCAACAAGCGCGCGCAGCGCGACGGATTGCAACTCACTCTCCTCGCGCCCGCGCCTCCGGTCGACCGAGCGATCCAGCTGTGCGGGCTCGACACGGCGCTTCCGTTCGTGGCGGTGGCCGACGGCGAGCCAGGCGAATCGACGAGCGGCCCTGAAGGTGGCATGTGACCGACGCGAAGCGCGCGCTCGATGACGGTCGTGGCCGTGCCGAGGAGGATCGCGCGCTGTTCGCGCGCTACCTCGACAAGCGCGATCCGATCGATCGCGACATGCTCATCGAGCGGTTCCTGCCGCTCGCGCGCCAGCTCGCGCGCCGCTACCAGCGCCCGGAGGAGCCCTTCGACGACCTCTTCCAGGTCGCGTGCCTGGGCCTGGTCAAGGCGATCGACCGCTTCGACCTCGAGCGCGAGGTGGCGTTCAGCAGCTACGCGGTGCCGACGATCCTCGGCGAGATCAAGCGCTACTTCCGCGACCGCACGTGGTCGGTGCGCGTGCCGCGCGACCTGCAGGAGCTGGCGCTGAAGGTCGACCGTGCCGTCGCGAACCTGTCGCTGGACCTGCACCGCCAGCCCACCGTCGCGGAGATCTCGGCCAAGGTCGGCGCCGAGGAGGAGGACGTGCTCGAGGCGCTCGAGGCCTCCGGTGCCTACCGCGCGACCTCGCTGGAGGCGCCGCGCGGCGTCGAGGACGACGCCGGCGACACGCTCGGCGACACGCTGGGCACCGAGGAGGAGGGCTTCGCGCTGGCCGAGCACCGCGCGACGATCGCGCAGCTCATGCGCTCGCTGAGCCCGCGCGAGCGCGAGGTGCTGCGCCTGCGCTTCGAGGAGGACCTGACGCAGGGCGAGATCGGCGAGCGCATCGGCGTCTCGCAGATGCAGGTCTCGCGCATCATCCGCCAGTCACTCGGGCGCCTGCGCTCGTACGCGATGGCCCGCGAAGGCGCGCACGCGCGCCCGAGCGGTTCCGTCGGGGCGTTCTCGCGAAGCGCATCTGAAAGCGCGTTCGCCCACTGACGAGGCGGATTGCTCCCGATCCGCCCCAGTTTCGCCCTCACGCTGTCCGTCTTCGGCCCGCACTGTCGATTGGGCAGTCAGCGGTTCCGAGTGCCCAATCACGCGCGCATCGCGTGCAATCTGCGGCATCGGATTCTCTTGCAAAGAGGCGCGACGCCCGATCTCCGCTAGTGATCGGGGCTCGAGTCGTCGTCCTCTTCTCGCCTCACACGCGAGAGGTCGCTCGTTCGAGCCCAGCCGCGCCCACTAGAAACCCCAGGTTTCGGAGTGACCCCCGTGGAGGGCCCGGTGCCAATTGGTGCCAAAACCTCGCCCTCCGCGAAGGCCTTCAGCCGGGCCCGGTCCTCCCGTGAACTTCGGATCCGTGTGGCCGAGCTGTTCCATGACGTACCTCGGGTCGCGCCCCAACGCAATGAGGACCGACGCACACGTGTGCCTGAGCTTATGCGGCGTCACCCCGCGCGGGAGCGGGTGCTGAGAGCGATCCGCGAGCAGCTCGTCGGCGCGCTCGAGCACGGGCTTGAGAACGCGCATGTTGATGCGGCGAGCCTTCGACCGGCTCGCGAGCCCCGGAGGCATCGGTGGCGCTCGATCGGTACCGCCATCGCAAGCGTTCGTCTATATGCCCGCGCTCCGGGGCCGTCTACGGGACGACCGCCTCGGGGCGAGACGCGGGCCGGGAAGGGCCGGTCACGCTGCGACCCCTTCCATGGTAAGCGAGTGCGGCGTCTGAGCGGATCGGGCGGCAGGCAGTGGATCAAGGCGATTTGCAGCGGATTCCAGCGTCCTCTTCCGTGTCGCCGACCGGTCGTTCGTGGTCGCCCTCGGGCGTCTTTGGGCACCCCGTGCAGTATCAGCGCAGCATGGGTGCGACCGGGGACGGCGGCGAAGTAAGGAGCTCGCGGGGCGTCTTGTGCCACCGCGGCGCCCCGGCCCGATTGAATCGTCAGCCGTAACGCAGGGCGTCGCCCGGGCGGAAGCGGACTGCGCGGCGGACGGGCAGCAGCGTGATCACCAGCGCGAGCGCCAGGGTGCCGGCCAGCGCGAGCGCGACGTTGGCCGCGGGGAAGAGCACCGGCAGGTCGATGTTGGTGACGTCCTTGACCAGCCAGACCAGCGCGCGGTCGAGCGCATAGCCCAGGGGGACCCCAAGGGCCCAGCCGGCCAGCGCCAGCGCCCCGCCTTCGCTGGCGAAGATCCGCCGCACATCGCGCGCCCGGGCACCGATGCAGCGCAGCACGCCGATCTCGCGTGTTCGCTCGATCACGCTCATGGTCATCGCGTTCGCCAGCCCGACCATGCTGATCGCGACGACGAGGAAGCCGAGCACGGCGATCGACGTCGTCACCGTCTTGTTGGCGTCGATCTCGTCGCGCTTGGCGACGTACTTGATCTCGTTGCCGATCTCGTAGCCGAGCCCGGCCAGGCGATCCTCGAGCAGCGTCGTCGTACGGTCTACCAGCGCGTGGTCGGGCGAGGTCGTCTTCACCCAGTAGGTCGTCGCGCCGGGCTCGTGCAGCAGCGCGCGTGCGGTCGTGAGCGGGACGAACAGCGCCGTGCCGTCCTCCTGCTGGTTGTCCGCGATGCCGACGACGCGGAACGAAGTCGCGCCGCCGCCCGTCGAGAGTGTCACGCGGTCGCCGACCTGCGTGCCGTTGACCCGGGCGAGGTTGCGCTCGATCACGAGCACGCGATCGCGCGCGCGCTCCTCGCCGGCGCTGAACCAGCGCCCGCCGGAGAGGCGGTAACGGAACAGCGGCCGCTGCCGCACGCCCCAGATGACGGCGTCTTCGCCGGCGAGCTTGGCATCGGTCACCAGCGCGGGCTGGATCGTCGCCACGCCCGGCGTCGAGCGGATCGTCCGCTCGGCGCGGCTGTCGAAGGCGGCGCTGCCGGCGGTCCAGATCCGCACGTCCTCCAGGTGGTCGTCCCACGACGTCCGGGTCGTCTCGGTCGCCGCCGCGGCCAGCGCGAGCACGGCGAGCAGGTTGCCGACCGCCAGCGCCACGATCAGTGCGGTCGCGAAGCTGCGGCGCTTGCGCCGGCCGACGGCGCGCAGCCCGAGCTGCATCGTCCGCGGCAGGAAGCCGACGCTCCGCAGCACCCGGTCGAGCGCGCCCTGCCCGCCGACGACCGAGCCGGTGGCCTGCAGCGCCTCGCGCAGGTCGGTGCGCACGCCGCGCCGGATCGCCGGCAGGGCCGCGAGCGGCGGCCCCACGAGCCCGACGAGCGCGCTCACGGCGACGACCTTCGCATCGACCCCGAAGCCGACGTCGATCGCCCAGAACTCCGTGCCGAAGAAGCCCGCCGCCAGGTTCGAGATCGCGATGCCGAGCACGATCCCCACCGCCGCACCGACCGCGCCGAGCAGCGCCGCCGTGCGCACGTACACGAGGGTCACTTGCCGCGGCCGGGCACCGACCGCGCGCATCACGCCGATCTCCCCCGTCTGCTCGGCGACGAGCGTGGTCATCGTGTTGGAGATCAGCACGAGCGCCGACAGCAGTGCGAGCAGCGTGATGACGGCGAGGAAGTCGGCGAACTTCTCGGTCTCCGCCTTGCCGGGCCAGTCGCCCGGCGCGCGCAGCTGAGGTACGTCGGTGAAGCCGCGGAAGCCGGGGATGGTCGCCAGGTAGCGGCGCACCGCTGCGACGGTCGATTCCGCGGCCGCCGGACTCGTGTCGCGCAGCCGGAACGCGAGCCGGCTGTAGCCGCGCTCGCCGCTCAGGGCGGCGACTGTCGCAGCAGGGGCGTAGAGCACGATGACGTTGTCGTCCTGGACCTGCTCGCCGCCGTCGATGTTGCGTGCTTCGCCCGTGATCGGCAGTTGGATGGTCCGGCCCGCCCTGACGAGAGTGGCGACGTCCCCCGTCGTGCCGTCGTACAGGCCGGTGTTGGCATCTTGGACGTCGACCGCCGAACGTCCGGCGCTGGGCAGCGCGCCGGAATCGCGCCGCACGATGTCGACGCCCTGGTCGCTGAAGTCGCGCACGCCGATGACGCGGGCGGGCGCGCGCCGCGCGCCGACGAGCGCGCGCGTGTCGACGCTGTTGCGCGGCTCGACCGCGGCGACGTTCGGTAGCGCCGCCAGCGCGGCCAGTTCGCGCTCGCCGAGGGCCAGCGGACGCATCGACACCGCCAGGTCGGCGAGCCGCTCGGTGCGCGCCTCGCGCTGCATCGAGCGGTCGATCAGCGTCGGGATGGCGAAGAAGCTGATGCTCGCGACGGCGAGTCCGAGGGTGGCGACGGCGAGGGCCGTGCGCGCGCGCCGGTGCGTCAGGTCGGTGATCGACTTGCGCAGCGACGCGGACACCATCGGCCCGTCCTCATCCGGCGACGACGAGGCCGTCTCGGATCGTGACGACGCGGTGCGCGCGGGCGGCCAGCTCGCGGTCGTGCGTGACGTAGAGGACGGTCTTGCCCTCGTCGTTGAGCCGCTCGAGCAGGTCGAACATCTCGCCCGCGGTGACGGAGTCGAGGTTGCCGGTGGGCTCGTCGCCGACGACGAGCTTGGGGTCCGAGGCCAGCGCCCGGGCGATCGCGACGCGCTGCTGCTCGCCCCCCGACAGCTCGGAGGGCAGGTGGTCGGCCTTGTCGCCCAGGCCGACGAGCTCGAGGTTGCGCCGGGCACGCTCGAAGCGCTCGCGCCGGGAGCGCCAGTGCGCGAAGTCGAGCGGCAGCACGGCGTTCTCCAGCGCGGTGAGCGTGGGCAGCAGCTGGAAGAACTGGAAGACGATGCCGACGTTCGCGCCGCGCCACGCCGCGAGCTGCTCCTCGGTCATGGCGCCGAGCTCCTGCCCGTCGACAGTGACGGTCCCGGCGGTCGGGCGGTCGATGCCGGTGACCAGGTTGAGGATCGTCGTCTTGCCGCTGCCGGACGGGCCGACGACCGCGACCATCTCGCCGGCGCGGATCTCGAGATCGACGCCCCGCAGCGCGCGGTACTCAAGCTTGCCGAGCCGGTACACCTTCTCGACACCCTCGAACGCGATCAGCGGAACGGTGCTCACGCCGAATTCGGGCGTGTGCTCCGTGCGGGTCGCCGTCTCGTGCGAGGCCATGCGCCAAGCCTCCCGGTCCGGCGACCCCGGCGGATCCGCAGTTCTCCGAAGAGCGGCTCGTAGTGCTCCGAGGGCGCCACCTCGCTCGGCTCCCGACGTCGCAACCGAGCGAACGTGTCGCTCATCCGATGCGCGAGGAACCGGCGCTCGACCGCTCATGCCGGCGTGACCGGCGCCAGCGCTTGAGGCCGGATCTTGGGCGGGACGACGGACCGCCGGCGCTGAGGGATCCGGCGTGGCCGCGGCGCCGCGGGTCGCGCCGCGAGGCAATGACGCTCGCGACCGTCGTGAGAACGAGCGTGGCGGCGATGACGGCGAGTGACGCGGGCGTCGAGATCTGCGGAGCACCGTGGTCTTGGGTGTGCGCGAACTCGAGGATCAGCTTGATGCCGATGAAGGCGAGGATCGCGGCCAGGCCGGTGGACAGGTAGACGAGCCGATCGAGGAGACCTGAGACGAGAAAGAACAGCGGGCGGAGTCCGAGGAGCGCGAAGGCGTTGGCGGCGAAGACGATGTAGGCGTGGTCGGTGATGCCGAACACCGCGGGGATCGAGTCGAAGGCGAAGAGCACGTCGGTCGTGCCGATCGCCAGCAGCGCGAGGAACATCGGGGTGAGCGTGCGCCGGCCGTCTCGGCGGCTGACGATGCGTCCTCCGTCGTAGCCGGGACTCAGCGGGAGCACGCGACGCGCGAGCGCGACGAGCATGTTGTCGTCGATCTGCGGATCCTGGTCGCGGTGAAGGAAGAGTTGTGTGGCGGTGGCGACGAGAGCGAGTCCGAAGGCGAGGAACGCCAGTGAGAACGCGTGCAGCGCGGCCGCGCCCATCGCGATGAAGATCGCGCGCACGCCGAGCGCGACTGCAATCCCGATCGAGATGACCTTGGGCTGCTGCGCCGCCGGTACGGCGAACGAGCCCATGATGAGCACGAACACGAACAGGTTGTCCACCGAGAGGCTCTTCTCGACGACGTAGCCGCCGAAGTACTGCGCGCCGAGGTCCCAGTCGGTGAGCAGGGAGAACAGGACGCCGAACGCGAGGGCGATGCCGACGTACGCCAGCGACCAGAGGGTTGCGCTGCGCAGGGTGATCGCGTGCGGGTGGCGGCCGACGACGAGCGCGTCGAGCAGCAGGAGCGCGCCGATCGCGACCAGGGTTGCCGCCCACCCCGCGACGCTCACGTCGAGCATCGTCTGCGAAGCGTGGGCGCCGGCGCGATCGACACGGCTTAGCGAGTGGCTTTCGGTCCGCCGTGCTTGAGTGCCTGCTCGAGCATGAGGAGCAGTACTCCCGTGACCGCGAGCACGATCGGCAACGCCCGGTCGAACCCGAGCGCCGCGCCGGTGAGGAGAAGAGCGACGGCGGCCATGCGCAGCGCGAGGTCGAGCATCGGTGAAAGTCGCGGCAGGTTCTTCATCGCGACGGCTCCCTTCGGTCTTGTCCGCGGCGGGAATGCCGCGTGAGGGCGGTGGGCGAGTAGCCAGTGGAGCTTGACGGGCGCGCCGATCCTCAAAATGGCGCGCTCGTAGACGCGCGCGGCGAGGATGACGAGCCCCAGCGTGGCGAGGAGATCCAGCGCGATGGCGGCCGCCACGGACGCCGCGTCCATGTGGCCGAGCACGACGCGCGCGGGCACGAGCATCGGAGAGAAGGCGGGTACGAAGGCGCACACCTGTGCGAGCGTCCCGTCGGGGTCGCCATCCGCGATCGCCGCCGTGAGGAGGAAGCCGCCGGTCATCACCACGACGATTGGCACGATCGCTGTCTGGAGGTCCTCCTGGCGGGATACGAGCGCGCCGACCGCAGCGAAGGCGACGCTGTACAGGACGTAGCCGAGCACGAACCACAGCAGCACGAGCGCGATGGCTCCGGGCGCGGCCGAGGGTAGCCCTTGACCGCCTGCGAGGCTGCCGGCGAGCAGCGCGGCAGCGCCTGGCAGCATCAGGAGGCACAATCCGACCGTCCCGACGCCGAGGACCTTGCCGGCCAGCAGCCGGCGAGGCGAGACGGTCGTGAGCAGCAGTTCGACGACGCGCGAGGACTTCTCCTCGGTGATGCCCTGGGCCACGGCTTGGCCGAAGAACATCAGCAGCGTGTACAGCGAGACGACGCCGAAGAAGACCAAGCTGCGGTTCTCGTCGCTGTTGCGGGCGCTCGGCTCGAGGACGTCGATCGGCAGAGTGGCGGGCGCCAGGGCGCGCAAGGCCTGGTCGCGTGTCAGGCCGGAGGCGCCGAGCCGGTCGAGCACGCTCTCCGCGGCGACGGCGTCGCGCACGACTCGCACGGCGGCCGAGCTGGTTGACGTCTTGACGATCACGCGCGTCCCGTCGACGAGCACGACGGCTACGGCGCCGTCGCGCAGGGCGGATGCGGCCGCTGTCGTGGTTGACAGCCGGCGCAGATGGACGCCGCGGCCTGCGGCGCGGGCCTGCAGCCGGATCGCGGGCTCCAGCGCCAGCGATCGCGCGCCCACAACACCGATCTTGTCGGTAGGGGTGTGACCGCTCAAGCGGGCCGCGGCCACCGCGCCGCCGACGCTGAGGAGGAGCAGGAGGGCGAGCGTCAGCCGCAGCGCGCGGGAACGTGACCGCTCGACGACTTCGCGACGGGCGACCTCCCACACGACCCGTCGCGCGGTCATGACGAGACCACCTCGCGGAAGAGCTCGGCGAGCGAGGGTTGCTGCGTCGCGAAGTGCGTGACCGATCCGGCCCGGCGTGCGACGTCGAGGATGCGCTGCGCGTCGGCCCGAGGGCCAAGCTCGAGGATCGCTCGGCCGTCGGTGCGCTCGACCACCTCGACGTCAGTGAGCGTGTCGAGCCAGCCCGGTCGGGCGTCGCGCACGTCGACGCGAACGATGCGCGGGCCGCCCGCTCGCAGCTCGTCGACCGCTCCGCACGCCACCAGGTGACCGCGGTCGATGATCGCGACCGCCTCGCACAACCGCTCCACCAACTCGAGCTGGTGCGAGGAGAGGATCACGGGCACGCCGCGCGCGGCCTCGTCGCGCAGGATGTCCGCCATAGCATCGGTGGCGATCGGATCCAGGCCGGCGAACGGCTCATCGAGGACGAGCAGATCGGGACGGTGCACCAGCGCCGCCGCGAGCTGCACGCGCTGCTGGTTGCCGTGCGAGAGCTCGTCGACACGTGCCGTTGCGCGGTCGCCCAACTCGAAGCGGCGAAGCCACAGGTGGGCGTCCCGGCGTGCTTGGTCGTGCCGCGCGCCGTGCAGCACGGCGAAGTACTCCAGCTGATCGGCGAGGCGCATCTTGGGATACAGGCCACGCTCCTCGGGCATGTAGCCGATGCGTTCGCGCCCCCGCGCATCGATCGGCCGTCCCTCCCACAAGACGCTGCCAGCGTCTGAAGCCAGCAGGCCGCAGATGATCCGCATCGTCGTCGTCTTGCCGGCGCCGTTGCGGCCGACGAAGCCGAACATCGCGCCCTTCGCGACGGAGAAGCCGAGGTCGTCGACGGCCACGAGCTCCCCGAACGAGCGGCGTAGTCCGCGCAACTCAAGGCCACTTCCCATGAAGCCAACGATCAAGCGCCGCCAGCGACCGAACATCGGCAATAAATGGCAGAGCGGCCGGGCGAACTACCGAGTCATCGACCACTTGGGCGCACGGATCTGTGCGTTCACACCAGTGCCGGCTCGGCACCAGCCGCTCGGTGTGGCGGATCGCGTCCCGATCTGGGCTCAGTCGCCCATCTCGTAGCCAGCCCTGTGCTGGTCGTCTTCAGGCCACCCGGCGGCCGGGCGGCGATCAGCCTGCGTACGGTCAACCAATGCGGAGTGCCTCGCCCGACCAGGCGGAGGTCGCGTTGTCGCCGGCGGTGGTTGTGTGGCGCGCGGCGCATGGTCTGATCGCGGCCGGGTTTCTGGCTGCGATCGGCTACGTGTGGTGGTGTGCGCTGACCGGTCGGCGTGGGCGTTTGTTGCCGGTGGCGATTGCGGCTCTGGCCGGTGAAGGTGTGGTGGTAGTCGCTAACCGGGGCGACTGCCCACTGGGACCGCTGGGCGACCGCATTGGCGACCCGGTCCCGCTGTTCGAGCTGGTGCTGTCGCCGCGCGCGGCACGCCGTGCGGTTCCCGCGCTTGGAGCCGTGACCGTTGTGGGCCTTGGCCTCCTGGCGGCACGGTCCCGAGCTCGGAGCGCCATCTCGATCGGCTGCCGTCAGCAGCCCCCGCGAACGGACCCCGGCGGCTCGCCTTGAGGTGCAAACCAGGCGTGTGCCGTCCGGTCTTGCAGAGTCGAGGCCTGCTGCAGCCGGAGCGCCTGGCTCATCGCACAGCCGTGAGCGAGCGGATGTCCGCCTTGAAGAACGGCGCGTGGTGCGGGGTGTTGAACCACCAGGCGCCAGTGATACTGCTCGGCACGACGAGGTCGCCGAAGCGGCGCTCGGCTGACCGGCGTCTACACCGCCTCGAGCGCGGCCCGCCCGGCGGCTGAGCGGCTCGTGTTGTCGTCTTCAGCCCGGAAGAGGGCGATGCGTCCGAAGAGGCGCCCGTCCATGCTGCCGCGCCCGTGCGCGAAGCGGTCGACGACGGTGAGCGCCGTAAGCGGTCCGTACCCGACGCGTGCCTCCCAGGCGAACGAGCGCGCGTCGCATTCTTGTCGCGCGCTGAACGCCAGCCACAGACCAACCTTGATGCGTCCCGTCATCGTCAACCTGGCACGCGGCGCGAGGTCGGCGCCGTCAGCGATGGCGTGACCCAGATATCGGCTGACGGGCTCGTCGAGGCCTACCAGCAGGGAGGAGGTGAACGTCGTTGGCTGCGATGCTGCGCTCATCGTGGGGGGATGCAGCATCGCGGACCCGCTCGGCTTCATTCAGCCCGAAAGCCGCCGGATCGAGCGGTGCACGGCGTCGCGCAGTGCCTTCTCGCGGGGATCGTCGAACATCTGGTACCCCATGTTGTTCATGACGTAGGCGAAGCCGAGCCGTGCGTCCGGGTCGGCGAAGCCGAACGAGCCGCCCGCGCCCGGCGTGCCGAAGGCGCGCTGGCTGGATCCGAAGTCGAGGTGCGGTCCGGGCTTGAGGAAGCCGAGCGACATCCAGCTGGGCACGCCCATGACCTGGTCCCTCGGACGCTCGACGTCGTGAGCCGCCGTGAGGCTCGCGAGCGTCTCCGGAGTGATGCCGAGCTCTGTCCCGCCTTCAGCGAGCGCCGAGTAGGCCCGTGCGATCGCGCGCGCCGTTCCTACGCCGTTGCCGGCCGGGATCTCGATCTCGAGCGAGCGGCGATCGTTCGGGTCGAGGTCGGCGAAGAGCATCGACTTTCGCAGCAGAGACCATGGCCACAGGATCCGCATCACGAACCCGCGGGGAGCCGAAGGCAGCGCTCGAAGGGAGCGCAGGGGCGAGTAGGTCCGCAGCTGCGCGAGCCGCTCATCGGGGATCCCCGGCGGCAGTCCGATGTAGAACTCGATCTGCAGGGGCCGCGCGATGTCCTCATGGAAGAACCGGCCGAGCGTGCGGTGCGCGGGGTCGGCGTGGCGGATCAGCTCCTGCATGTAGAGCCCGATCGTCATCGCGTGGTAGCCGTGTCGCGTTCCCGGTTCCCACGCCGGCTTCTGACGCGCGAGGATGCGAGCGACGCGGTCGAGGTCGCGCAGATCCTCGGGACGCAGCGGCTCGTCGATCCAGACCAACCCCGCTTCGTGGCTGAGCAGCTGGCGCACGGTGACGGTGCCCTTGCCGTTCTGGGCGAATTCGGGCCAGTAGTCGGCGACCGGCGCGTCGTAGTCGATCCAGCCGCGCGAGTTCGCGACGGCGACCGTCATCGCCGCAAGGCCCTTGGTCGTCGAGTTGACGACGACCATCGTGTCCTCGTTCCATGGTGCATCGCCGGTCGGCGTGCGGCGGCCGCCCCACAGGTCGACGACCTTCTCGCCGCGCCAGTACGCGGCGACCGCAGCACCGATCTCGCCGCGCTCGGCGAAGTTGCGCTCGAACTCGGCCTGCACCTCCTCAAAGCCCGGCGCGACGCAGCCGCCGTGTTTCGAAGCTGTCACGGTGCGTCCGCTGGTGTCGATTCCGGCCATCGGCGACCTCGCTTGTTCGGAGCAGACGAGAGAAGCGTCGCCGTTCGAATGGGCGGGGTCATGCGGGCTCACTACGACCCGTCCTCCGTGCGAAGCACGGAAGCCGTGCAGATCCCGGGATCACAGTCGGCCCAGCGGCTGGGGTCGGCCGTCCATCTCGGCGATCAGGTCGTACTCGGCAAACGGCACGTGGAGGTTGTGGCGCTGCAGCTGCCGCTCGAGCGCGCGGATGAAGAGGCCCTCGCCGGGGACCCGGCATTGAGCAGGCAGTGCGAGACGAGCACGACCTCGCCGCTGCGCGCGTCGGCCAGCCGCTCGACCAGGTGGGCTTCGCGCGCGCGCACGGCACTATTCGACGACTCGCAGGGCCGAGGGAATATCCACGCGACGCAGCTTGCGCAGAGTCAGCAGCGGTGCGACGGCGACGACGGCGACGCCCGCAAGGAGAGCTTGAACGTACGTGGCGAGCGAGACGCTGTCCAAGACGGCGATGTCGGGCATCGTGGTGGCCATGGTTCCGTTGACCATCCAGCTGAGCAGCACATGGCCGCCGGCGAGGCCGACGGCCGTGCCGGCGATCCCGATGATCAGCGCCTCGACGACTCCGCCTCGCAGCGCCCGACTGGGCGGGATGCCGAAGGCGAACATCGTGGCGTGCTCGCGGGTGCGCTCGTCGGCGTTGATGCTCGCGGCGTTGAAGGCGATCAGCAGTGCCATGGCGCCCGCGATCACCACGGTGACCAGCAGGACCTCACGGAATTGCTCCATGCGCTGATCGACGGCGTCGGTCATCGCCGAGGCACTCTGGGCGGCGCCGGCGCCGGGGATTCGGATGAGCTCGGCCTTGACGCGTTCTGCGTTCGCGCCCGCCGCAGGGACGAGCGAGACGCGGTTGACCAAGCCCGCCACATGCATGTCGGCGGCGGCCTTGGTGTTGGCGTAGGCGACGAACCGCAGCGGGCTGCGGTGAATGCCGGCCACCGGCAGCGAGCTCTGGACGAGGCTCACCGCGCCACCCGGCTTCGGGACCGGATGCCGGACCGCCACGCGATCGCCGACGTGGAGACGCAGCTGATCGGCGGCCCGCTGTGCGAGGACGACGCCGGGCCGCCCGGCCGGCCAGCTTCCGGTCTTCAGGGTCGGGTGCCACAGCCGCTGATCGTGCCCGACGACCTCCAGCGCGACGTCGACGTGACGCCCGCCGCGCGCGATGGTCGACGGCAACCGCAGCGAGGTCTGTGTCGCGCCGACGCTCGGCGCCCGTGTGATCTGCCGGATGGTGGGCCCGTTGGCGGGCTCGGGGGCGGAGAGGTCGACGGTCATGCGCGCGTTCGAGCCCGCCAGCGCCTCGGCACGGCTGGCTGCCAGCGTGCGGTCGAAGGAGTCCATGACGCCGGCCAGCGCGACGACGATGGTCACCACCGCGCCGATGCCCATCAGCGTCATGAGCGTCCGTCGCGGCGTTCGCAGAACGTTTCGGACCGGGAGGTTCGCCAGGCTTCCGCCGGGGACGCGTACGCCCTTGAGCACCCACGCCAGGCCGCTGCTCCGTGCCGAGCGTGCGCCGACGCGGATGGCCTCGACTGGCGTCACGCGCACCGCGCGCCACACGGGAAGGGCCGTGGCAAGGAGCGGTAGCGCGAGGCCGATGGCGGCGCCGCGCACGTAGACGTGCGTCTGGAAGCCGGCGGAGATGACCGGAAGCGGGAAGAAGTCGCGCATGACCGAGGCGAGCCAGGCGTCGGCGGCGAGTCCGACGGGGATCCCGATGGCCACGCCGGCGACGGCGATCTGGCCGCCGAGCAGGAACGCGCGCCGGGCGAGCGTCGCGGGCGGGACGCCGAGCGCCATGCCGATGCCGATCTCGCGGCGTTGCGCCTCGATCGTCCGGCTGACCAGGTTGAACGCGGCGAAGGCCGCCGCGCCCAGCAAGAGGAAGGCGAAGATGTCGAGCATCTGCTGGTCGCCCTCGGCGTCCTTGTAGATGAGCCGGTGCGCGGGCTCCTGCGCGCGGGCGGTGAAGCTGAACCCGGTCTGTGGAAGCGCCCGTTGAAGCGACCTCGACAGCGCGCGCTCAACGCTGGCGGCGTTGGCGCCGGGGCGTAGCCGCAGGACGATCTCATTGACCCGTCCGCGCTGCCCGCTCAGCGCCTGCGCTGTCGGAAGTGAGGAGAAGACGGCGGCGAACGCGGACTCGGCGCCGAAGTCGGCGCCGGGGGCGGTGACGATGAAGTACTCCGGCGCGAGCGCCTGTCCGGTGTAGGCGGCCGCCCGTCCGCCGGCGAGCGTGATGTGCCCCGACGGCGGCAGCTTGTAGTGCCGGGCGAAGTTGCGCTCGAGGACCACGGCGCCGGTCGGCGGAAGGCGGCCGTTCGCCAGGTCGACGCGGTCGACGCGGCCGCGCAGGTCGGCCCCGACAAGACGGCCCGGGACGATGATCGCCTTGCCGGCGTGCGACGCGTCGACCTGCGTCGAGACCACAAGACGCTCCTGCGCGGCGCCGACCTGCCGGGCCGCCGCGCTGGCGGCCACCGCGTCTTGCAGCCGCCCCTGCCGTGCGGTGGCGCCCTCGGCCAGCGAGACGCGCAGGTCGTGCATCCGCAGCGTGGCGAAGCTGCGATCCGCGGAGGCGCGCCGCCAGATGGTCATGCTGCTCATCGCCGAGTACATCCCGATCCCGAGGGCAAGCAGCGCGGCGATCGACAGAAGCTGCCAGAGGTGACGGCGGGCGTCGCGTCGCGCCCAGCGCAGCCAGAAGGCGAATCTCGCCGGGCGCCGCATGGCTACCAGCGCAGCTCGGAGATCTCCACCTGGCCGCCCTCCGCTGGGCCTTCCCGTATCAACCGCCCGCTCGACAGCTCGATGACGCGGTCGGCCACCCGGGCGATCTCACGGTTGTGGGTCACGACCAGCACCGCGCGACCGGTGTGCGCCTGCGCATGGAGGAGTTCGAGGATCTGGATGCCGGTCCGGAAGTCGAGCTCGCCGGTCGGCTCGTCGGCCAGCAACGTCGGGTTGCCCGAGGCCAGCGCCCTGGCGATCGCCACGCGTTGCTGCTCGCCGCCGGACAGCTCGTGCGGGAAGTGGCCGAGCCGGTGGCCGAGCCCGACCCGTTCGAGCATCTCGGCGGCGACCGCCGCCGGATCGTCGCGGCCTGCGACATCGGCGCCGAACTCCGCGTTCTCGAGCGCCGTCAGCGCGGGGAAGAGGTTGAACGTCTGAAAGACGAAGCTCACGCCCGTGCGGCGGAACGCGAACAGCTCCTTGCGCGACGCTCTGGTGATGTCGCGGCCGGCGACGACGACGCGGCCCTCGGTCGGCGAGTCGAGCGCGCCGATCATGTTCAGTAGCGTCGTCTTGCCGCAGCCCGACGGCCCGAGGACGACGACGAACTCCTCGGGCCGGACCTCGAAGCTGACGTCGGCCAGCGCGATGACCTCGTTGTCGCCGACCTGATACCGACGGCCGACGCCGTCCAGCTCGATGAGCGGCCGCCCCGTTGCGAGACCAGATGAAGCCGGTGCGGAGACGACGGCCGACACCGCGATCACGCCGGGGTGCGCGTCGGTGTCCCGGCCAGGAGGCGATCGAGGTTCTCGCCTTCTTCTCGCATGTGCCGGCGGAGGTCGTCGACCGGCATGACCTTGGTGTCGCCGAACCTCAACATGGGCCCTAGCCTCGCGCCGGTGGCGTCGCGCGCCATCCGTGATGGGCTTCGATCCGAGTCCGTAGTTGTCCGCCAAGCGCGCCGGAGTCATCACGATGCGCCGCCGCCAAGGTGCGCGCAACCCTCCAGGCACGTCGACCGCGACAGAGCCAGAGCATCGCGATCCCGAGCCAGTAGGCAACCCGCTACGCGTGCTCATCGTCCACCACGCGACCTGTCCCGTCCTCGTGTGCCCGCCGGGCGCGGGTGGTACCCCGGGGTTGAGCGCGCGGCATCCCTCGAGCGCGACGCGGAGCCGCAGTACGACGTCGACCACGCCGTCCCGGACTATGTCGACTGGCTGCGGCGCCACGACCACTGAGCCCACCGCACCGCCAACCCGCCGGCCGTTCAGTTCCGCCGGGGCTGGCCTGAGGGCACCGGCCTTACCTCAGCAGGGATCTGAGGTCGCCGACGGGTCCCAGGTGTGCCAGCTTGTCGGGGTTGACGATCCCGCTGATGCTCCTGACCTGACCGCCCGCGATGTCGAGCGCCATCACGCCAATCAGCCGCTGCTGTGAGTCAAGAAGGAGTGCTCCTGGGCCGCCGTTGAGCTCGACGCGACGCAACGACGCGCCGGGGGGGCGCGAGCCGAAGACGAACGAGGTGATGGCCGTGCGGGCGACGCGGCTGCGGCCGCGCAGTGTGCGCGCGAGCGCGGGCACATTGCCGCCGCCGTCGCCGGTCAGCTCCACGTCCGAGGCGAGCAGCGCTTCGAGCCCCGAGAGGTCGCCTTCCTCGGCTGCCGCGAAGAAGCGGTCTGCCAGCTCCTCCCGCTGCTCGCGCGTCGTCTGGAAGCGAGGGCGGCGCTGCTCGACGTGGCGGCGGGCGCGGGTGGCGAGCACGCGCACGTTGCCCTCGCTCTTGCCGATGATCTCGGCGATCTCCCGGTACCCGTAGTCGAAGACGTCGCGCAGCAGCAGCACGGCTCGCTGCTCGGGCGACAGGCTCTCCAGGACCACGAGCATCGCCAGCGACAGCGAGTCGGCCGCTTCCGCGTGCTGGGCCGGATCATCCCGGCCGTCGGTGAGGATCGGCTCCGGCAGCCAGTCGCCGACGTACTGCTCGCGGCGGGCGCGCGCGGAGCGCAGCTCGTTGATCGCCAGCCGGGTGGTCACGGTCGCGGCGAACGCGCGCGGCGAGGCGATTCGCTCGCCGCGCTCGAGCGCCTGATGGACCCTCAGCAGCGTCTCCTGGACCACGTCCTCGGCCTCGGAGACGCTGCCGAGCATCCGGTAGGCGATCGCGAACGCGGTGGGCCGCAGCTCGTCGAGCAGTCGGTCGCGATGCGTCATGCCGCTGCGAACCCCTGCCGCCAGCTCGGATGCGCCGGGCTCCACGCAAGCTCGCGCTTGGCCTTCGCGTTGGACGCGCCGCGGATCTCGGTCATCATCGCCACTCCGGCCTCCCCGGCGAGCGGCCGCGCGATCAGCCGCGGCACGCGCATCGGCTTCTTCGCGCCGAGCTCCTGAGCGAGCGCCGGCAGCCACTCGGCGACCGGGGCCGGGTCGTCGTCGACGACGTTGTAGACACCGCGCCTGCCGTGCTCGATTGCCGCGACCGTGGCGTCCGCGGCGTCGGCGATGTGGATGAATGACCACACCCCGGCGCCGTTGCCGACGATCGGGAACTTGCGCCGGCGGATCAGCTCGAACTGCTCCTCGCCGGGCGCCAGCGATGTGCCCGGCCCGTAGAACGCGCCGTAGCGCAGCACGATCCCCTCCGTCCAGCGAGCACCCAGGACCGCCTCCTCGAGATGACGGATGGCGGCCAGGGTCTCGCGCATCTCGCGCGGCGGCGTCGGGTCGAGCGGGTCCTCCTCGCTCTTCACCGGCCCGCCGCTTCGGACGTATGCGCCGTAGGCGGCTACGCCTTGTGCCACGAACCGTCGCACCCCGACCGCGTGTCCGGCCGAGAGCAGGTGGTCCGTCCCTTCGGTCCGCAGACGGTTGGTCGGTGCGGCGGCGCGCTCCGAGTAGCGCATGACTCCTGCAAGCGCGGTCAGCTGGTGGACGATCACGTCCGGCCTGGCTCTGGCCACCGCCGCGGCGACCTGATCGGGATCGAGCGCGTCGGCGAGCACCGGCACGGCGCCCAGCTCGCTCAGCATCGCCTGCTTCGACTCGCTGCGCGTCATGCCATGGACCTCGTGACCAGCAGCGATCAGCCGCGGCACCAGCTGCCGTCCGATCGCTCCCGTCGCACCTGCCACAAACACCCTCATCACTGACTCCTTTGATCGAGCGATGTGAAACGTGCGTCGGCGTGCGCGTGTCAGAACAAGCGGTAGGAGCCGACGACCGTCAGCGCTTGGAGGCTGGGCGGCTCGGAACGCGAGCCGTCGACGAGCGCCTGGAGCTCCCGGAACTCGGGGAAGCCCGGGATCGGATTCTCCACACCGTCGTCGACCTGCACGATCGCGACGAACGTCTCGCCCTCGGCGAGCAGCAGCGACGCGTAGCGGATCCCTTCCGGCTGCGCTGCATTGATCGCGGCGAACATCTTCTCCGTCGCCGCGCGAACGGCCGCGACACTCTCGGGCTTGATCTTGGCGCGCGCCATCTGCACGCTCATCGATGAGCCTTCTTTCGGGTTGAAACGACTGAGGAACTACCCCCAAGACAAGACGGGGGCCCCGGCTGTTACAGCCGCGAGCGCGTGACGTCACGGCGGTGGCCCGACGAGCTCCGAAGCCCCGGCGAGGCCGAGGATCACGGGCTCATCGATGCGTGCGCCGGCGACGTTCGCGTCGGCGCGCACGGGACTCACTGGAAGTCCGGAGCATGCTCTTGCGCCCATGCGCGGAAGGTCGCGGCCGGTCGCCCGAGCAAGCGCTCGACGGTATCGGTCACGCGTTCCGGGGAGTCCACGAGCGTCGCCCAGGCGCGCAGCCTGGCGTCGACGAACGCAGCGTCGCCCCAGGCTGCCGTCAGTTCCTTGCGCGCCTGGTCGGGCGGGAGGTCCTCCCAGCGCACGTCCCGCCCGATCGCCTCGCCGATGATCCTGACCAGCTCGGCCTGGGGGGTCGACTCAGGGCCCGTGACGACGTACTTGGCTTCATCGTGCCCATCCGAGGTGAGCACGTGTGCGACGACGTCGGCGATGTCGCGTTCGTGGATCATCGACCGGGACGCCTGGCCGTAGGGCAGGCGAACGACGCCCTGCTTGATCTGCTCGGCCCACAGCAGCGTGTTCGTCGCGAAGTCGATGGCCCGCACGAACGTCCACTTCAGGCCGGATTGCCTGATCAGCCGCTCGATCTCCTGGTGGAAGATCGTCGGCTCCTCATCGTCGGCAAGGTCGGGCACGTCCGCCGACAGGTAGACCACGCGCTCGGCGTGCTCGACGATCACCTGCACCACCAGAGGCTCCACGGGAAGCCCGGGCCACATCAGGTACACGCTCTCGACGCCGTGCAGCGCAGCCACCAGCGTCTGCGGCGACGACAGGTCTCCGCGCACGACCTCGACGTCACCAGGTAGCGAGGCCTTGCGGGGGTCGCGCACCACAGCGCGGACATCGCATCCCCGCGTAAGCAACGCGGAGGTCACATGGCGGCCGACGTTGCCCGTCGGTCCGGTCACGAGGATCTTGCTCATCGAGCCACCGCGACGGGCTCGGGCTTCGTCCCCGAGCCCTCCGTTGGAAGCCGGCCGGTCGGGACAGCGATCAAGGTGTTCCATTCGGCTGGCATGGTGCGTCCATGATGCATGTGTCGACTAGCCGCCTTCGACCGAGGGTGCCCAGCCAGCCGGTATCGAGATATGTTCGTGGGTGATCAACCACTGGTCATTTGACCGTCGGCAACACACGGTTGCTCGTACCGCCACCGTGCCCTCGATCCCGTTGTTGCGCGTTCCGCTATCCAAGACAACCATGTTTGCGAACGCGACATCCGCACCCGTCACGACGCTCAAGTCGCGCACTTCCAAGCCGATGGGACCGCCGTATTCGTCAAACCATCGGATGAAGTTGCGCCGGACCTCGTCGCGTCCCGTGAACTGGAGCGGGGGCACCACATCGAAATAGACGATGTCGGCGGCATAGAGTGACATGAGCCGGTCGATGTCCTTCGCCCGGCAGGCGTCGACCCAACCGTCGAGGAGCTCCCTGATCTCGGAGTCGTGCGACTGAGCCACTATCGAGAAACCTCCTGTTGGGATGCGTGGCCGGCGTTGAGCGCGGCGGCGATCTCGACGGCGCGCCGGGCCTGGTAGCGAGCCGCTTGCAACGCCACATCACCCGGCGGACCATCGCCGGCGACATGGGAGGTGCCGTACGGGTTGCCTGACTTGAACTGGATCGGATCGGTGTAGCCGGGGGGCACGATGATGCCGCCCCAGTGGTGGAAGGTGTTCCCCAGCGCCAGGATGGTGGACTCTTGTCCGCCGTGGGCGGTGTTGCTGGCGGTGAACGCCGAGTACACCTTGTTGGCGAGTGCGCCCTGTGCCCACAGGGGGCCGGTGGTGTCGATGAAGGCCCTGAGCTGGCTGGCCGGGTTGCCGTAGCGGGTAGGGGTGCCGAACAGCACCACATCGGCCCAGGCCAGGTCGTCAAGGCTCGCCTGGATGACGTCGGCGCTGGCCTGTATGTGTTGGCCCCAGGCCGGATTGGCGCTGATCGCCCTCGGTGGGGCCAGTTCGGCGACCTTGCGCAGTCGCACGTGTGCCCCGGCCTCTTCCGCGCCGTTGGCGGCGGCTTGCGCCAGGGCGTGCACGGTGCCGGTCGCGCTGTAGTAGATGATTGCTGCTTTGACGGGATGCACGATCAGTCTCGCTTGGTTTGAGGATCATTTGCATCCATAAGACAAGACACAGGGCCCGGCCGTGACACCGCGGGTCCCAATTGGTGGTCTCGGCACTTTCAGGACCAGCCCTGGTCGGCGCGCCCACTGACAGAGCGGGTTCGGCGCGGCTTCACCCACCTGACGTTCAGCCGTGCACCCGCTAGCAGCCCGGAGTCCCGCGAGCGGCACGTATGTGTGCTCGACGAGCCCCTAGCCCGTGAGTCGCGACCGCACGAGCACGACGCCGCCGACGGCGCGTGCGGCGCCGACGAGCCGCAGCCCCCTCGCCGCGCTAATCGTCCTAAGCGGGGGTGCCCAGCACTCCTGCGACCTACGCTGGAGGACCCTCTGGAATCGCGCCGAGCTGCTGCATCATTGTCATCAGGTCGACGACTCCCCAATGCTCGCGGGCGAGACCGTCGTCATCGAACCGAATGATGTCGATCAGCTGCACATCGACGTTCTTGCCGCTTGGGGGCATACCCATGAACTCGCCCTGCTGAGTTCCGGTGGCCCGCACCCGGGCAACCGCTCTGTCTCCGCTGGCCAAGACATCTTGTGGCTCCATATGCAGGTCGGGGAACGCCGCCCGGTACATCCGAAAGAACTCCAGGACGCCCTCCTTCGTTGGCGCGAGCCCGGGCGTCTCCTCGTGTTCCACGAAATCGTCGGCCAGCATCGCACCGAAGCCGTCGAGGTCACCACCGTTGAGCGCTGCATAGAGCCCTCGCATCGTCTCGGCATGATCCATCGTCTTCCTCCTTGGGAGGGATCGCTGCGGCGACTGTCTCAGAAGGGGCGAGCGCGACGCAACCAGTCGCCCGCGCCGGGAAGAGCAAGCTCTTGCGCGCGGGGATGTCATGCGCACTTCGGCTTTCGTCCGCGGGCGGTACCGCCAGAGCTGCCGCCTGCGGTCTTCGTGTCCATGCGACTCGACACGCCGGCCCACGGTTTCGCTACGCGTCCGCGCGCTGTCGCTTCCGCCTGCGAGGAGTCGCGCGCGGCGCGACAATGCACGCTGCTCGTCGTGCCTCGATGCAGCAGGGACGGACACTGGGTCGGATCATTCTGGCGCCGCCGAGTACCTGTCGAGCCCTGTGTCTTCAAACGACCGCGGGTCCTCGAGGGGCTCGACGTGCGTGAACACCGTCGCGTGCGGCACGCGCTCGCGCAGGGCTGCCTCGACCTCCTCTGCGAGGTCGTGTCCCTGCCGGACGGTCCAGTCGCCGGGGACGAGCACGTGCATCGAGATGAACGCCCGCCGCCCGGCGCGTCGCGTCCTGATCGCGTGGAACTGGGCGCCGCGCGGCCGGAAGGGCGCCAGCGCCTGCTCGATGTCGTCCTGCGCGGCGTCCTCCAGCGCCTGATCCATTAGCCCGCCCGCCGAGCTGCGCAGCAACCGCGCCCCCGTAAGGAGGATGTTCGCCGCGACCGCAAGGGCGACGATCGGATCGAGGCGCTCCCACCCTGTGATCGCGACGAGCGCCACTCCGACGACGACGCCAACCGACGTCCATACGTCCGTGAGCAGGTGCCTGCCGTCAGCTTCCAGCGTGATCGACCGATGCTCGCGGCCGGCGCGGACGAGCAGCACCCCCACGGCGAGATTGATCAGCGACGCGCAGAGGGCGACGGCCAGGCCGACGCCCACGTCCGACAGCGGTTGGGGATGGAGCAGGCGATCCGTCGCGCTCACCGCGATTGTGATCGCTGCGAGCAGGATCAGGGCGCCTTCGAACCCGGCCGACAGGTACTCGGCCTTCGCATGCCCGTAGGCGTGCTGCTCGTCGGCGGGCTTCGTCGCCCAGCTCAGGGCTCCCAGCGCCACGACCGCCGCGACGAGGTTCACAACCGACTCGGCCGCGTCCGAGAGCAGCCCCACCGAGCCCGTCACGAGCCACGCGGCCGTCTTGAGGCCCAGCGTCGCGACCGCCGCCGCGACCGACAGCCAGAGCAGGTGGAACAGACGCCGCGGGATCAGCGGTGGCGGCACGTCGGACGTCACGAGGCTGTTGACCGTAGCTGCCGCGATGAGCCTGTGATCGGCAGCGCCGCTGCCGATATCGCGTGAGAGCAAAACGCGTTCGCGTGGGCCAAGACCCGATCGGACGCTTGTTCTTTCGCGCGCTCGATGAGGCGGCGGCAGGTGACCGCTACTCGCCGGCCGCTTCGAGCGCGTCCGCGAGGGCCCGCGAGGCGTGTGCGACTGCGGCGTAGGCGGCGACGATCTCGGCGAGGCTGTCGCCCGCTCCGGCCGTATTGAGTTGCTCGACCGCCGCATCGAAGCGCGTCCACAGCTCTGCCGGCCCGCGACGCCCGGTGCCGGGGCGAAGCTCGTAGGGCGGGCGCGCGCGGTCGGAGCCCCCGATCGGTCTCCATGCGAGCCCGGCCTCGAGCGCCCTCGCGTGGGCGTCGCGCATCGCTGTGGCCGCTGCCGATAACGCTCGCAGGCGATCGCGAAACCGGGCGTCGGGCGGTGCCTGCTCGTGGGCGCGCGTCGCGTCTGCCCACGCCGAGCGCGCGTCGCGCACCGCGCTCCACGATCGCTCCTTCGCGTCGGCGGCGGGTGCGGCTTGGCGCTCGTGGGGAACCTCGCTCAACGCACGTTCCTATCGCAGGGAGCGGCCGACATCCACGCCCACGCCTGAAGACCGGACCGGCAACCCGCACTGTCCGCAAAGAATCGTCGGCTGCAAAGTGCCACAGACGGACACATACGGCGTTGCTGGTGTAGTGTCAAGCGCAACGATGGCGCCAGACGAAGACCCCGCCGAGCTCCTCACGATTGAAGAGGTCGCCGGCCGCCTGAAGGTCAGGGAGAAGACGGTTCGTGACTGGATCGGGCGCGGTGAGCTCGACGCCTACAAGATCGGCAAGGAGTGGCGCGTGCGTCGCGACCACCTCGATCGACACATCGAAGCCCGACGCGTGGGCGCGCAACCCGCCGCCACCGGCGGACTCTGGGACCCCGAGAGCGCGGCGTAGAAAGCGCCCGCTGGATAGGCGGCCGCTGGCCCCATCCGGCTGGGCTGCCCGGAGGCAGTGAGACGCCGGCTTCACGCGTTCTACAGCGGTCTTGGTCGGCTGTGCCGCGCGCGGTTCGATCGCCGAAGGGCGCGTCGCGCATCGGGCACCAGGACTCATCCAGTGCCGAAACACACGAGGATCGCGCGCGCGGGCGATGAGGATCGACGCGCACGCGGCTTCGGCGACTCGGGCCCCGTGCTCCCGCGGGGCGTCGTGTAAGGTGCACCGATCGGTGCACTAACGTCGACACTCGACACGACGTTCTTCGCCCTGTCGGATCCGACGCGGCGCGGGATCCTCGAGCGCCTCGGCGGCGGACCCGCCACGATCAGCGAGCTCGCCGGACCCTTCGGCCTGACGATCAACGGGATCAAGAAGCACGTCGGGATCCTCGAGCGTGCCGATCTCGTCGTCACCGCGAAGGTGGGCCGCGCCCGCGAGTGCCGTCTCGGACCGGCGGGGCTCGCCGAGGCGACCGACTGGATCGACGGCTACCGCCGGGCGTGGGAGGGCCGCCTCGATCGCTTCGGGCGCTACGTCGAGCGGCAGGTGGGCGAGGCGTGAGCCCCGACCTGAGGTTCGAGCGCGTCATCGCCGCGACGCCCGAGCAGGTCTTCGACGCGTTCACGAGCCCCGAGGGCCAGCACGAGCTCTACGGCAAGGACGAGCCGGGATGGATCGTCGAGTCGCGCTGCGACCTGCGCGTCGGCGGGGTCTGGTCGATCGCCTTCGGCCCCTCGCGAGACGAGCTCTACCGCCATCACCACGTCTTCGAGGAGATCGACCGCCCGCGCCGGATCCGTCTCACGACGACGGAGACCCGCCTCGACGGGTCGAGCTTCGTGACGAGTCTCGCGTTCACCTTCAAGGCCCAGGGCGGGGCGACCGTGATGACCATGATCCAGGCCGGGTTCCCGACGCAGGCGCTGCGCGACGAGCACCTCGTCGGCCTGCCCCACGCGTTCGACCGACTGGAGCGCGTCGTGGAGCGCGGGGCGCCAGGCCGACGGAGAGGAGAGGGCATGTCGAAGTCCGTGCTGTACATGTCGATGTCGCTCGACGGGTTCATCACCGGACCCGGCGACGACGCCGAAAACGGCCTCGGGGTCGACGGGGAGCGCTTGCACGCCTGGCTCGGCGAGTGGGACGGCAGCCCAGCCGGGTTCCACCCGCCGGGGGCAAGCGGGCAGGTCTTCGAGGAGCTCATGGCGACCGGCGCCGTCGTCGTCGGACGGCGCACGTTCGACCTCGCCGGCCACTGGGACGGCGATCACCACGGCGTTCCGATCTTCGTCCCGACCCGCGGCACGCCGCCCGCTCCGGACTCCGAATGGGTCAACTACGTGACCGACGGCGTGGAGAGCGCGATGCGCCAGGCCAAGCAGGCCGCCGGCGACGCGAACGTGCTCGTCCACGGGGCGGACCTCGCGCAGTCGTGCCTGCTCGCCGGCGTGCTCGACGAGCTGGAGATCAGCCTCGTCCCGGTCCTCCTGGGCGAGGGGCGGCGGCTGTTCGAGCACCTCGGCGGCGACCACATCGAGCTCGAGCCGACCCGGGTGCTCGACGCCCCGGGCGTCACGCACCTGCGTTACCGGGTGGCGTCATGAGCGGCGAGGGGCGGCGGCTGCTCCTCCACATGTCGATGTCGCTGGACGGCTTCGTGGCCCGCCGCGATGGCGTCATCGACTGGCTCGGCCCGGATCGCGGGCGGACCCCGGACCACGGCGACCAGCGCCATCGCATGAACCTCGAGCTGCTCGGGCAGATCGACCTGATCGTCCTCGGCCGCGGTGCCTACGAGGACATGGTCAAGGGCTGGCCCGGATCGGACAATCCGATGGCCCGGCTCATGAACACCCTGCCGAAGGTGGTGTTCTCGCAGAGCCTGCCTGGCGTCGACTGGAGCAACGCGCGCCTCACGCGGCGTCCGCTCGAGGAGGAGATCCCGGAGCTCAAGCGCGAGGACGGCAGGGACATGATCGTCTTCGGCGGAGCGCGCATCGCGCAGAGCCTGCTCCGTGAGCGCCTCGTCGACGAGTGCCGGCTGACCGTGCATCCCGTCGCGCTCGGCGACGGCCTGCCCCTGCTGGCCGGCCTGCCCGAGCCGCAGCGCTTCGAGATGGTCAGCAGCACCGCCTACGCGGACGGGTGCGTCACGCAGGTGCTGCGGCCGGCCTGAGCGCCCGCCGACCAGCCACCCGAAAGTCGCGCCGAGCCCGCGCCTCGCGGGTGACCGACGCCGCCCACCGCCCGCACCTGCTGCCCGACGAGCCGCTCGCACGCGGAGGGTCGGCCTGCGCCGCAGCGATGCCCATACGAATGCCCGCCGGGGTGCGCGCACCGTTGCCGGAGGCGTCGGCGCGGTCTAGCGTCGCGCCAAGGCCACACGAGCACCAGACGGAGGAGGTCCAGTCATGTCATCCACGCCGTACGTGCCGGCGGACAGAGGCGCGGGCTCGATGGACGAGAGCTACTGGTCGTACGACGACAGCCACGGCCAGGGGCTCGTCACCTTCGCCGGCGTCATGCTCATGATCGCCGGCGTCCTGAACACCCTCTACGGGATCGCCGCGATCGACTCGGCGAACGTCTTCGTGCACAACGCGAGGTACGTGTTCGGCGATCTCAACACGTGGGGCTGGTTCGTGCTCGCCCTCGGCATCCTCCAGTTCTTCGCCGCCTTCGCGATCTGGCGGGGCGCTGCGTGGGGCCGCTGGTTCGGCGTGGGCTGCGCGAGCGCAAACGCGATCCTGCAGACGCTCTGGCTGCCGTCCTATCCGATCCTGGCGCTGACGATCCTGCCGCTGGACATCATCGCGATCTACGGGCTGCTGGCCTACGGCGGCCGGCGGCGCGCCGCGCGCGAGGCCGAGGCCCGGGCGGCGCGCTGAGGGTCGCGGGGCTCGGGTCAGGCGCGCCCGCTAGCTGGTCAGCGCCGCGCCTGCTGAGGGGGCGCGCGTCGCGGCTGCGCTTCAGGAACGACAGCCACACGGCGGCGCCGGCTATCGGCGGCGCCGGCTATCGCGCCTGCCTCGCCGAGCAGCGCGAAGATCCCGGCACCGACCATTGCGCCGATGCCGAGGAAGGCCGCGCCGCGAACGGTCATCGCACTAGAAGCACCCGCCGGAGGCGATCAGTCCTGCTCGGCCTCGAGCTCGGCGACCTCGAGCTCGAGGGCAAGCGCCCGCACGATGTTGCCCGTCGCCGAGGCGACGCGTGCGGTGCCGACGATCGGCGCGACCGCTGCCAGGACGCCGCGCACCTGGTCGGCGTCGACGTCGAGCTCGCTCGCCATCCCGAGGTTCATGAGATACGACGCCGGCGGCGCGTCGACCGCGACGAGCGCGGCGATCCGCACGAGGACCAGGGTCTGCGCCTCGAGGCTCGACGCCTCGAGCGACTCCATGGTCATCTTCGCCAGCAGGTCGAGAACGGGTGTCTCGCTGGTTCCCAAGGGGGGCCTCCTCCGGGTGGGGAGGCGGCGGCCTGCCGCCTCGCTGAAGGCCGATCACAGCACGGCGCCGGGTCCGTGGCTTCATCCCGATCGGGTGAACCGGCGAGCGCAGCCGCCCTCGTAGGATCTGCGCGACGGCGGCATATCACCCGAGTCGGGCGATGCGCGGTCACCCTTGCCGTCGGAGGATGCGCTGCGATGAGCACGCCGGCGCAGCAGCCACCGCCTCAGCCGGACTGGCAGCAGCCGCCGCCCTCGCAGCACCGCAGCCCGTGGGGCGTCGTCCTGCTGGCACTGGTGGCGCTCGGGCTGGGCGTCGGCGGCGGCGTCCTGATCGCCAACGCCGGCGACGAGCAGACCGAGACGGTCACGCGCGCCACGACCCAGACGACGGGCACCAACAAGACCGACGTGACCGTGAGCGTGCCGACGACGACGACCACGATCGAGAAGACCGTGACCGTGACGACGGGGCGAGCGCAGACCGACACGACCGACACGACCTCTCCGTGAGGTGGTGCCGGCCACGAATCCCCGAAAGGACCTCCGATGCTCCTCCCGACCCTGATCGCGATCCCGCTGCTGATCATCTGGGTGCTGACGCTCGTCGACATCATCCGGCGCCGTGACCTGGGCACCGGCCGCAAGGTGCTCTGGGCGCTCGCCGTGCTCGTCGTCCCGATCGTCGGCGTGATCGTCTACTTCGTCGTCCGCCCGCCGCAGACGGGGGACAAGTACCTGCCGCCCGAAGCGGGGGAGGGCGACGCGTCCCTCGAGCCGATGCGCCACGGCCCCGCCTGAGTCAGGGAGGCGCACACCCCCGCGATCGACGTGCACGCAGCATTGTGAGCGTGCGCCGCCAGCGCGGACGATCGGCTCGCGCTTGATTCCCAGAACCCGAGAGGAGCGCACACGCCATGGTGCTCGCTGCCGATTACCCCTTCCTGGACATCTTCTGGACGATGATCATCTTCTTCGCCTGGGTGGCGTGGATCTGGATGCTCGTCCTCATCCTCACGGACGTCTTCCGCCGCCGTGACATCTCCGGCTGGGCCAAGGCGGCGTGGACGGTGTTCGTGATCGTGGTGCCGTTCCTGGCCGTCCTGATCTACCTGATCGCCCAGCACGACGGAATGGCCGAGCGGGCCGCCGCGCAGGCGCAGGGTCAACAGGCCCAGTTCGACAGCTACGTCCGCTCGGTCGCAAGCGACGCCGGGGCCGCGTCGGAGATCGACAGGGCCAAGAAGCTGCTCGACGACGGCGCGATCACGCAGAGCGAGTTCGAGGCCCTGAAGGCGAAGGCGCTCGCCGCGTAGCGGGGTTCGCGCACGCGATGCGCCGCCCGCGATCACGGCAGCCCCCACCCGACGACGGCGACGGCGCCAGCGAGTTCGAGCCCCACGACCTATCCGGGCTGTTCGCGACGCCCACGTGGCTGCGCGACCTCGGGCTGACATCGTGGTTCGCGGTGGGCGTGGCGCTGCTGCTGGTCGGCAGTGTCTGGCTGCTCGCGCTGACCGAGACGATCGTCACGCCGGTGATCACCGCGGCGGTCATCGCCGCGGTGGCCTCGCCGCTGGTCGGCTGGCTGCAGCGCCGCCACATGGGGCGCGGGCTGGCCACCGCGTTGCTCATGGTCGGCGCCATCGTCCTCGCCGGTGGGGTCGTGTTCGTCGTCCTGGTCGGCATCACGAGCCAGTTCGACGCGATCGGGTCGCACCTGTCCGCGGCGCAGGACACGCTCGCGCGCTGGCTGACCGACCTCGGCGTCGACGGCGAGACGGCCGCGGGGACGCAGAAGGACGCATCCTCCGCGGTCAGCAGCGTGGTCCCGGCGCTGCTCAACGGGATCGCCGGCGGCCTCAAGCAGCTGTCCTCGCTCGTGTTCTTCCTGTCGCTGACCGCCCTCAGCCTGTTCTTCCTGCTCAAGGACGGACGCGTCATCCGACGCTGGGCCGAGAGCCACATGCGCGTCCCGCCGCCCGTCGCGCACCAGATGGGCGACCGCGTCCTGGAGTCGATGCGCGGTTACTTCCTCGGTGTGACGTTCGTGGCGGCGTTCAACGCCGTGGTCGTCGGCGTCGGCGCACTGCTGCTCGGCGTTCCGCTCGCCGGGACCATCGCGGCGGTCACGTTCCTGGGCGCGTACGTGCCCTACCTCGGCGCCTGGGGGGCGGGCGCCTTCAGCGTCCTCGTCGCGCTCGGCGGCTCGGGAACGGACGCGGCGATCGGCATGATCGTCATCCAGCTGCTCGCCAACGGGGTGCTGCAGCAGATGGTGCAGCCGATCGCCTACGGGGCGGCGCTCGGCATCCACCCGCTCGCCGTTCTCATCGTGACGATCGCCGGCGGCAGCCTCTTCGGCGCAGTCGGGCTGATCCTCGCGGCGCCGCTGACGTCCGCGATCACGCGCATCGCGGCCGATCTGTCGCGCAACCGCCCCGCGGCGCAGGCGGGCGCACCGGAGCCCCAGGCGACCGCCGTCAGCTGAGCACGCGCTAGCGGCCCGGCGAGACGCCGCTCTCGGACAGCAGGATCAGCGTGGCCTTCACCCGTTTGCTGACGTCCTGGGCGTCGGCGAGGCCGAGCTTGAGGAAGATCGCGTTGATGTGCTTCTCGACCGCGCGCTTGGTGAGGAACAGGGACTCGGCGATCGCCGTGTTGCTCTTGCCCTGCGCGATCTCCCCGAGGACCTCGCGCTCACGCGCCGTCAGGTCCTTGAGCGGCGAGCGCTCGGCCTGCTCGCGGGCGTGCACGAGCCGTTCGACGATCTTGGGGTCGATGAGCGATCCGCCCGTGGCGACGGCCCGGATCGCCGCGGTGAGCTCGGCGCGGTTGTGCACGCGCTCCTTGAGCAGATACGCGCGCCGGTCGGACCCGTGCTCGAGCAGCGCGAGCGCGTAGGCCGGGTCGGCGAACTGGCTGAGGACGACGACCCCCATCTCGGGGTGACGCTCGCGCAGCTCTCCGGCGAGCCTGATGCCCTCGTCGGTCTCCGTCGGGGGCATGCGGATGTCGGTGACGACGACGTCCGGGCGTTCGCGATCGCACGCCTCGCCCAGCGTCACCGCATCGCCCGCCGCCGCGACGATCTCGATCTCGGCATCGTGGTCGAGCAACTGGCGAAGGCCTTCGCGCACGAGGAGGTTGTCCTCGCCGATGACCACCCGAATCGGCATGGACCGAAGCCTATCTCGGGCCCCGGGCGGGCTCCGGCGGGTAGGCGCGCACCCCCGGCATCCGACCGGTGCACCCGGTCGCAAGCCGGCGGCTCGTGTGGGACGCTCGGGCATGGTCCGCGTTCTGACCGTGGACGATCAGGCGCTCTTCCGCCAAGCGGCGCGCACCCTCGTCGAGAACACGCCAGGCTTCGAGGTCGTCGGCGAGTCGTCGGACGGCGCGTCGGCGATCCGCCTCGCGCGCGAGGTCGATCCCGACATGGTCATCCTCGACGTCCGGATGTCCGGGCTCGACGGCATCGACACGGCCCGGCGCCTGCATGCCGACGACCCGACCCGCGTCGTCGTGCTCGCGTCGAGCGCGGACGTGCACGAGCGATTGGCCTTGTCGGAGTCCTGCGGCGCGGCGGCGCTGGTGCGCAAGCACTGGCTGACGCCGCGCCTGCTGCGCGGCCTGTGGGTGGTCCACCGGCGTCGCTGACCGAATTCCCACACGGCCGTCCGCCGGCCGTGTTTAATCGAAGCGTTCGGAGGTTCGCCATATGGCCGTGACCCCGCTGGGCGTGACGTCGGCTCCTACCGGTGCCACGCGTACGCTGCGCCAGCCGACGACCTCGATCGCGGGGGTGGTCGCGGTTGCACTGGGAGCCTGCGCGGTCGCGTTCGTGGCCGCGGCGGCCCCGGAGGAGTCTCGCGCCGATCGCGCGATCCTCGAGGCGCTGATCATCGGCGTCCCGGTGGCGGTCGGGTGGTACGCGAGCCGACACGTGCACAGCCGGCGCTTCGGCCTGCTGCTGATCGGCGCCGGGTGCGTCTGGTCGCTCACCGCGCTTGCGGAGTCGACCGCGAGCCTCCCCTACAGCGTCGGACGCGTCTCGGCGTGGCTCATCTTCCCGCTGCTGATCTACTTGATGCTGGCCTATCCTCGCGGTCGGCTTGCGCCCGGCCGCGATCGCGCGCTGTACGGCAGCACCACCGCGCTCGTCGCGCTTCTGTTCGTCGGCTCCGCCCTCTTCGTCGAGGCCTATCCGACGCATACGCCGTGGGCCGGCTGCCGGCTCGATTGCCCCGCGAACGCGTTCCTGGTCCTCGGCTCGGAGCCGGCCTTCCTGGGCGACGTCGTCCAGCCGCTGCGCGAGGCGCTGGCGATCGCGTTGCTGAGCGCGGTGACGTACTCCATGGCCAGCAGGCTGCGTGCCGCGACCCCCTTGGGACGGCGCGTGGCCGGTCCGGTGCTGGTGATGAGCACGCTCTCGATCGTGGTCCTGGCGGCGTTCCTGGTAGTGCGGCGGTTCGCGTCGGACAGCGACGCGGCGAGCGTCGTCGGGTGGATCTGGGCGTTGTGCGTCCCGGGCATCGCCGCCGCGTTCTTCGTCGGGCTGCTGCGTCGCCGACTGTTGCTCGGGGGGAGGCTCGGCGAGCTGAGCGCTGTGTTGAGCCGCGATCCCGAGCCGAGCCAGATGCGCGACGCCCTCGCGGCGACGCTCGACGACCCGACCGTCGAGCTGCTCGTACCCGACGACGTCCCAGGACGCTGGCGCGACAGCCAGGGACGCGTCACCCTGAGATCCGCGGCGGCGAGGGGCGGGCGCGTGCTGACCCTGATCCACGACGACGGAGAGCCGCTCGCCCTCCTGGCGCACGATCCGCTCCTGCGCGACGACGGCGACCTGCTCGCCGCGATGAGCGTGCTCGTGCTCGGCTCGCTGCACCGTCGTCGCGTGACCTCACGGCTGGCGAGCTCGCTCGAGGAGCTCGAGGAGTCGCGCAAGCGGATCGCCCGCGCGGCCGACCTCGAGCGGTCGCGCATCGAGCGCGACCTGCACGACGGCGCGCAGCAGCGCCTCATCATGATGCGCATCAAGCTGTCGCTCGCCGAGGAGCTGACGCAGGCCGATCCCGCGGCCGGCGCCGCGGCCTTGCACGAGATCGGCACCGACGTCGACCTGGCGATCGAGGAGCTGCGCTCGCTGGCCCATGGCGTCTACCCGTCGGTGCTCAGCGACCGCGGCCTGGAGGACGCACTGCGCAGCGTCGTCGCGGAGTCGCCTCTCACGATCCACCTCGAGGCCCACGGCATCGAGCGTCATCCCGCGGAGATCGAGACCGCGGTGTACTTCCTGTGCCTCGAGGCGATCCAGAACGTCACCAAGCACGCCGACGGCGCGACGGGCGTGTGGATCACGCTCAAGGACCCGGGGCTGATCTACGTCGAGGTCCGCGACGACGGGCCGGGGTTCACGCCGACTGGATCGCGCACGAACGGCGGCCTCGGCAACATGCGCGACCGCGTGGAGGCGGTCGGCGGGCGGCTCACGATCGACGCGTCACCCGGTCGCGGGGCCCGAATCCGCAGCGTCATCCCGCTCCCGTGAGCGTGGTCGCCTCCTGCGGCGCGCGCGGCTGGAACGTCCGGCGCTCGTCGGGGCCCGGCTGCATGATCAGCACGGTCGACTCGGGCACCTCGATCCACACGCCGGGCAGGTCGGACAGCGGCTCGGAGACGATCAGCCGGTCCTCGTCGGTCATCCGCTGGAAGCGCGCGTTGTCGGGGTGCAGCGCCTTCACCGAGTCGACGTCGGCCGAGACGTAGAGCGTGCGCGACTTGCCCTCGGAGGAGTAGCGCACGGCCCACAAGCGATCGCCGTCGCTGAAGCCGAGCGTCATCTGCACGGGGAACTCGATGCCGTGCGCGTGACCGGTGGCCTCCACGAACCCGACCGCCTGCTCGACCGCGCCGATCGGATCGTCGGCGAGCCCGAACGTGAGCGCCAGGTAGAACAGGGCCTCGGAGTCGGTCGAGCCGGTGATCGAGTCGAACAGCGTCGGCTCGACCGCGAGCATGAGGTCGCGCCGCATCAGGTCGAAGCCGTTGATGGCGCCGTTGTGGACGAAGAGCCAGCGCCCGTGGCGGAACGGATGGCAGTTGGTCTGCTGCACCGCCGTCCCCGTCGTGGCGCGGATGTGGGCGAGGAAGATGTGCGCCTCGATGTGCGACGCGAGGTCGCGCAGGTTGGCGTCGCTCCACGCGGGCGTGACGCTTCGGTAGCGGCCCGGCATGCCGCCGTTGCGACCGTCGTACCAGCCCAGCCCGAATCCGTCGCCGTTCGTGGTCTCCACGCCCATGCGCGAGTGGAGGCTCTGGTCGATGAGGCTGTGGTCGGTGCGGTAGAGCATCTCGTCGATCACGAGCGGCTGGCCGAACCATGCGTTCCAGCGGCACATTCAGGGGCTCCCTCTCCGATGGCTTGCGCTCCAGAGGTCACCACGCCCGGCGCCCCGGCGCCTCACCCCGATCGGATGATGCGCCGGGGCGGCGGCTGGGCGACGCTCGTCACTCGAGCACGATCAAGAAGGAGGAGCGATGAGCGTCGAAGACGCCGCGGGCATCGAAGAACTGCAGGAGATGGGCCCGGTCGACTACGTCATCCTCGAGTGGCCCAACAAGCAGCCGACGGGCGAGGTCGCGCCGATGATCCTCGATCTCGTCGATCGCGGGATCATCCGCATCCTGGACGCCGCCTTCCTCGCCAAGGCCGAGGACGGCTCGGTAGCGGCGATCGATCTCGCCTCGTTGGAGGGCGACGCCGCGGCGTTCATGGAGTTCGACGGCGCGTCGTCGGGCCTGCTCGACCAGGCCGACCTCGAAGACGCGGCCGGTGTCCTCGAGCCGGGCACGTCGGCAGCGGTGCTCGTCTGGGAGAACCGGTGGGCGGCTCCGGTCGCCGTCGCCCTGCGGCGCTCCGGCGGCCAGCTCGTCGCCAGCGGCCGCATCCCGATCCAGGGCATCCTCGCCGCGCTCGACGCGGCCGAGGCGCCCGCCACCAGCTGAACTGAAAGGAGCCACGATGCCCGGACTGCTTCGCGGGGTCGCCCGCACTGCCGTCGTCGCCGGCACTGCCACGGCGGTCAGCAACCGCGTCTCGCGCCGTCAGGCGCGCCGCTGGGGCGCGCAGGAGGCATACGACGAGCCGCCGCCGCAGCAGTACGCGGCGCCGCCGCCGCCGCCGGCCGAGCCGGAGGCGGACCCGATCGCCCAGCTCAAGGAGCTAGCCGCGCTCCATACCGATGGGGTCCTCACCGACGAGGAGTTCGCGGCGCAGAAGCGCAAGATCCTCGGCACCTGACCCGCCGTCGCCGGCGGCGAAGTCGGCGGCGAGCGCGGCGGTGAGCCCGGGCAGCCCGCGGTGCTGGCCGATCGATCGCTGGCGGGCGTGGCCGGGATGCTCGGCCAGTACCGCCACGCTTTCCAGCTCCGCGGCGCACCCGAGCGCCGCGGCGACGGGGCGGCACGCCTCGAGCAGCTCGCCGAGCCTGACGATCGCCGGCTCCATGCGCGGGCGGCCGGGCGCGACCAGCCGCGCGCCGACCCCGTCGCGCGCAGCCAGGAAGCGGTTCTCGGCGAGCGCCTCGGGCGTCGGCGCCTCGCCGTGGACGGCCGCCTGCGCGTGCAGGCGCACGAGGCACTGGACCAGGGCGGCGAGCGCCGCCGTCTGCGCCACGCGCGTCTGGGCGTCCATGATGCGGACCTCGACCGTCGCCAGGTGCGGGCGCAGGCGGGCGTCCCACCACAGGAAGCTCGGATCGGGGACGGCTCCGCTGGACACGAGCGCGTCGATCGCCCCGACATACGCGCCGTAGGTCCCGAACGCGCGCGGGATGCCGACGCGCGGGAACATCGAGAAGATCGGCGTGCGCGCCGACGCCAGCCCCGTGTCGCGACCCTGCCAGTACGGCGAGTTGGCCGACAGCGCGAGCAGCAGCGGCAGGTCGCGCCGCAGGCCGTCGAGCGCGTGCACCGCCGCCTCGCCGTCGGGCACGGCCACGTGGACGTGCAACGCGAACGTCGGCTCGCGCCGCACCAGACCGCGCATCGCCGCTCGGATGCGCTGATAGCGCGGGCCCGAGGAGGCCTCGACGTCGCTCCACACGACCGACGCGTGCGTTCCGGCGACCGCGGCGCACAAGCCGAGCCCCTCGAGCGCGCTGCTCAGGGCTCGCCGCAGGTGGGCGAGATCGGTCGTGGCGGCGCCGACGTCCGCGTGCGGGCGGCTGGCGAGCTCCAGCGCGCAGGCATGCGTCTCGGCCGATGCGCGTGCACGAACGTCCGGCGCGAGGCTCGCGAGGACGTCGTCGACGCGATTGACCGGCATCCAGCCCTGCGGCTCGAGGAGCATGACCTCCTCTTCGACGCCGACGGTCCATGGTCGCTCGGCGCCGATCGGGCTCCATCGGGCCCAGTGGGGGAGCAAGGGCATGTCGTCGCGGGGCGGCTCTACGCGAGCCGCTCGGGTTCCTCGCCGAGTGCCGCGCTGAGGCGACGCTCGTGCTCGCCGGACAGGTCGCAGCGGACGACCTCGACGCCGCCCATCTCGCCGACCAGGCTGTCGGCGACGACGTCGCTGCTGAAGACGAACAGCGCCGACGTGCCGGGCGTCACGCTGTCGCGGACGCGCTTTATGAAGTCGTCGTCGATGCCGAAGTCCGAGAGGCTGCCCGCGATCGCGCCTGCGGCGGCGCCGAACGTGGGCCCGGCGATCGGGACCAGGAAGATCAGGCCGAGCAGCATGCCCCACGTCCCGCCCCAGAGCGCCCCGGGGCCACCGAGGCTGCCGAGCTCGCGCGTGGAAGGCTTGCGGCGGGCTCGAGGCCACGACACGAGGGCGGCGTCGTCGACGGTGATGTCCCCGCCGGCAGCGAAGCGCTCCAGCAGGGGCAGCGCCTCCTCGGCACTTCGGGTGCCCTCGAACCTCCAGACGCTCAGCTCCTTCACCACTCTCACCATCGCCGGACCGCGCGCCCACGGGAAGGTGGGCCGCCTGCCTGTCCTGCGGGGCGCGCACCACGTTCACGGCGAGGGTGTGGGCACCACCTCGGGAAGCCGTCGCACATCCTTGCCGCCTCGGGGAAGAGCCGCGTAGAAGAGGGGATGGCCAACGGAGGATGGAAGGTCCTCGTGGTGCTCGGCGCCGCGCAGTTCCTCATGGTCCTCGACCAGGCGGTCATGAACGTGTCGATCTCGCAGCTCGTCGAGGACTTCGACACGCAGGTCACCACCATCCAGGCCGTCATCACGCTCTACTCGCTGGTGATGGCGGCGCTCATGATCGCCGGCGGGAAGGTCGGCGACATCATCGGCCGTCGCCGCGCCTTCGGCATCGGCCACGTGATCTACGGCGCCGGCTCGCTGCTGACCGCGGTGTCGTGGAGCGTTCCCTCGCTCATGCTCGGCTGGTCCGTGCTCGAGGGCATCGGCGCGGCGCTGGTCCTGCCCGCGCTCGCCGCGCTCACTGCCCGCACGTACCAGGGTCGCGATCGCGCGCTGGCCTACGGCGTGCTGGGCGGCGTGTCGGGCGCCGGTATCGCGGTCGGGCCGATCCTCGGCGGCTGGGCCACGACGTACCTGTCGTGGCGGGTGGTCTTCGCGGGCGAGGTCGTGGTCGTGCTCCTCATCCTGGCGGGCCTGCGCACGCTTCCGAAGGACGTGGGCCGGTCCGATGCCGAGCTCGACCGGCTCGGGGCGGTTCTGTCGGCGCTCGGGCTCGGGGCGATCGTCTTCGGCGTGCTGCAGGCGAGCACGTGGGGCTGGCTGCAGCCGCGCAACTCGCCGGTGACGCCGTTCGGGTTCTCGCTGACCCCGTTCCTGATCGCCGCGGGCGTCGGCCTGCTCGCCGTGTTCTGCGCTCAGCAGCGCAGCCGCGAGGCCCACGGACGCGAGCCGCTGGTGCATCTGCGGCTGCTCGGCATCCCGCCGCTGCGCGCCGGCCTCGTGATGTTCGTCTTCCAGAACCTCATCCTCATGGGGATCTTCTTCTCGATCCCCCTGTATCTGCAGATCGTCCAGGGGCTCGACGCGTTCGAGACAGGGCTGCGCATGCTGCCGGTCTCGGTCGCGCTGTTCGTCACGGCGCTGCTCGGATCGCGCCTTTCGGGGCGCCTGGCGCCGCGCACCATCGTCCGCATCGGGGTCGTGCTGCTCGTAGCGGCGGCCGTGCTGCTCATGTCGACGATCGAGCCCGAGATCGACACCGTCCCGTTCGCGATCGGGATGGCCGTCCTCGGCGTCGGGATGGGGCTGATCGTCTCCCAGCTGGGCAACGTCGTGCAGTCCGCGGTCGGCGAGGCCGACCGCGGCGAGGCGGGCGGGCTGCAGTACACCTCCCAGCAGGTCGGCGCTTCACTGGGCACTGCGCTGATCGGGGCGATCGTGATCAGCGGCCTGCTCGCGGCGTTCTCGGGCAACGTCACCGACAACCCGAACATCTCGCAGGAGGTCAAGGACCAGGTCGGCGTGCGCCTCGAGGGTGACGTGAGCTTCGTGTCCACCGACCAGGTCAGGGCCTCGGCCGAGGAGGCGCACATCGATCCCGCGACGACCGACGAGATCGTCGACGACTACGCCGACGCGCAGCTTCAGGCCCTGAAGACCGGGCTGCTCATCGCCGGGCTCCTGTCCTGCGCGGCGTTCCTGGCCACGGGTAGCCTGCCCGCCCGAGCCGGGCCGACTCCGGATGCTCCGGCGCGTCCCGAGGAGGCCATGGCCGGCGCGGTCAGCGCCTGACCAGCGACCACACGATCGCCGCCGGGATCCCCTCGTACGCCCGGCGGAAGGCGTCGGGCGCCTCGGTCCAGACCAGCGTCTGCAGCTCGAACCAGCTGCGGTCGGGCGGCGGCTCGAAGAGCTCGTCGACGTCGAGGCCGCTCGCGGCGAACGCACGCAGGTAGTCGCTGTGCAGGTGCGGGTGGGCGCGGACGAAGGCCCACGCGCCATCCTCGTCGGGGAACGCGGCCTGGCCTCCGAGGTGGACCATGCACGGGTGGATGTCGGTGAGGATCACGCGCCCGCCGGGACGGACCGCGCGCGCGAGCTCGGCGATCGGCGGCCCGATGTCGGCAACGTGGTCGAGCGCCAGCGAGCAGACGGCGAGGTCGAAGCTCGCGTCCTCGACGGGGAGCGCCTCGAGCCGGCCGTCGACGAAGCGCGCCTCCGGGACCTTGGCCCGCGCGAGCTCGAGCATCTCGGGCGTCGTGTCGACGCCGAGCACCTCGTGGCCGGCCGCGGCGAGGCGCGCGCTCACGCGGCCGGTGCCGCAGGCGGCGTCGAGCGCGCGGCCGGGCGCCAGCCCGGCGAGCAGCGGCAGCAGGATGGTCTCCTCGAGGTGGACGAGCGGGTTGCCGGGGACGTCGTAGGTCTTCGACCAGTCCGCGTAGCCGTCGTGCACCGAGCGCTCGGGGATCGCCGCGGGGATGACGCCGCGCAGCAGGGCGAGGCCCTCGATGCCCGTGATCAGATCGTCGGTCCCGGCCCTGCGCTCCATGCTCTGCAGAACGCTAGCCGGTCAACTCGGCGCGCACGATCTCCGCGCCGGCCACCAGCGAGCCGAGCTTCGCGCGCGCGACCGTGCGCGGCAGCTGCTTCATCCCGCAGTCGGTCGTCAGCGTCACGCGCTCGGGATCGACGACCGCGAGCACGGCGCGGATGCGCTGGGCGACCTGCTCGGGCTGCTCGACCTCGAGGTCGCGCACGTCGATGACGCCGGCGTGCACGCGCTTGTCGGCCGGCAGGTCGCGCAGGACGGCGACGTCGACCATGTCGCGGCACGCGAAGTCCAGGACGAAGGCGTCGACGTCGACGTCGAAGTAGCGCGGCAGGACGCTGGCGTAGCCGCCGCGCGTCAGGCCCTCGGCACGCGAGCCCCACGCGTTGCCAAGGCAGAAGTGCCAGCAGCGCTCGACGGGCTGGCCGTCCGGCGCCGCGCCCGCGCCGGCGAACAGCTCGTTGACCGTCGAGACGACCCACTCGAAGTCGCGGTCGGCGCGCGTGACGTTGGGCACCCACGCGCCGAGGTCCTCGAGCTGCACGTGACGGCAGCCGGCGCCGATCAGGTCGTCGATCTCGGCCCGGAAGATGCCGGCCAGCGCCGCCGACAGCCCGAAGCGGTCCTTGATCGGGCCGCCCTCGAAGTGCGCCATGGTCGACAGCTGCAGCGGCCCGGCGCCGACACACGCCTTGATCGGCCGGTGGGCGACGCCGCCGGCGATGCGGTACAGCTCGGCCAGGCGCAGCGGCCCGCGCTCGATCGGCCCGCGCACGGCGACGCCGCCGGACTCGTCGACGGTGAACGCGTCCTTGCCGGTCGTCTGCGCGCGCGCCGGGTGCTCGAGCTTCTCGTGGCCGAAGCCGCCGATGCGCTCGAACCAGTACCAGAAGAACGCGCCGATCCCCATCGCGTAGTCGTCGAACCACATCTGGCCGTCGGTGCACAGGTCGAGGCCCGCGTCCTCCTGCTCGCCGACGACCGTGCGGACGGCGTCGCGGAACGCCTCCTCGTGGTGCAGCGACTTGAAGGCCTCGCGGATGTCGCGGCCGTCGAGCTGCTGGGTGAACCACGCCGGGCGCGGATACGCGCCGACCATCGTCGTCGGCAGGAGGGTCACGCGAACTCGCGCTCGCTGGCCAGCGCCGCCCCCTCGGCCAGGGAGGCGAGCTTGGCCCACATGATCGACGGATGCACACGCTGAATGTACGGCCCCTGGGCGAAGCCGCAGTCCGTGCCTGCCGCGACGTTCTCCGGGCCGACCTGCGAGGCGAAGCGCGACAGGCGCTCGGCGACGAGCTCGGGATGCTCGACGACGTTCGTCGCGTGGCTGATCACGCCGGGCACGATCGTCTTGCCGGCGGGCAGCTTCACGTCGCCCCAGACGCGCCACTCGTGCTCGTGGCGCGGGTTGGCGGCCTCGAAGAGATAGCTGCCGGCGGGGACCTGCAGCACGAGGTCGACGATGTCCTTCATCGCGACGTCGTTGGTGTGCGGCCCGTTCCAGCTGCCCCAGCAGACGTGGTAGCGCACGCGCTCCTCGGGGATGCCCTCGAGCGCGTGGCTGAGCGCCTCCAGGCGCGGCTGCGCCCACGCGCGGTAGTCCTCCATGGTCGCCGGCGGGACCATCACGTCGTACATGAACGGGATGTAGGCGTCGTCGACCTGCACGTACAGCCCGGCGTCGACGATCGCGCGGTACTCCTCGCGCAGCGCCTCCGCGATGCCCATGAGGGCGGCCTCCTCCGAGCCGTAGTGCTCGTCGATGAGGTTGGGGAAGCAGCTGGCCGGCGCGACGACCGGCAGGAAGCCCTCCTCGACGCCGGCCCCCCGCATCGCGGCCTTCAGGTTGGCGATGTCGCGCTGTATGGCGGCGCCGCCGGTGTAGGTCACCGGGCCGACGCACGCCCAGTCGCCGCCCGGGCTGTCGTACTCCTGCTGGGTGGCGAAGTAGTCGGCGTAGAACTCGGGGAAGCGCGTCCAGTCGGTCGGCGCGTCGTTGACGCTGGCGAAGTTCACGGATTCGGACCCACCCACCCGCGGCCGCAGCTCGATCCCGCCGAGGCGCTCGTAGACGTAGTAGTTCCACGCCGACTTGCCGTACTCGCCGTCGCTGACGACGTCGACGCCGGCCTCGCGCTGGCGCGCGACGACGTCGCGCACCGAGGCGCTCAGGCACTGCGCGTGGGCGGCCTCGTCGTAGGGCTCGCCGCGGTCGATCGCACGCAGGAAGGGGATGAGGTCCGGGGGCCGCACGAGGCTGCCGACGTGCGTCACCACGATCCGATCGCTGGGCACGGCGTGGCACCTTGACACCCCTCTAAAGAATGTGCAAATTACGTAGCCCGGGGGCAAGCTGGTCGGAGGAGGGTCAAGAGGGGCCATGCATTTCGTCACCAGGATCACCCGCGCGCGCTGCGCGCTGGCGCTCGCCGCCGCCCTCGCCTGTGGTGGGCTCGCGGCTTGCGGAAGCAGCGACAACGGAGGGAGCTCGACGAGCACGCCGGCTGCGGCGAAGAGCACCAGTACGACCACCGGCGCCGACACCACCAGCAAGACCGGCGGCGCCGGCGTCACCGACTACGTCAAGTACGTGGGCGGCACCGCCGGGGCGGCGGACAACAGCAAGTCGCCGATCGTCATCGGCTATGTCAACCAGCAGGGTGGCGCTAATGACGTCGGGCCGAACTCCACCATCGGTGCCCAGATGGCCGCCGACTACGTCAACAAGTACGCGGGCGGCATCGACGGCCACCCGGTGAAGCTGCACACCTGCTTCATCTCGACGTCTGAGGAGCAGGGCCAGCAGTGCGGCCAGAAGATGGCCAACGACAAGGCCGTCGACGTCGTCGGCGTCGGCGCCGTGGCGGTCGGCGCCCAATCGCTCGACGCCAGCATCGCAGGCGAGAAGCCGATGGTCTGGGGCGTCTCGGTCAACCAGGTCGACACGAAGAACAAGAACGGGTACATCCTCTTCGGCGACTCATTCCACATCCTCGCGCCGTGGGGAACGTTCGGCCGCGACGTGCTGCACGCAAAGACCGCGGCGGTCGTCTACCCGCAGGTGCCGGGCATCATCGAGGGCGCCAACGCGATGGTGGCGGGCCTGGAGAAGGCGGGCATCAAGGTCAAGCGAGTCGGCTACGAGCCCAATGCCACCGACCTCGTCGGCCCGCTGACGGCGGCCGGCGCCCAGAGCGCGGACATGATTGTGCCCCAGAGCGACGCCAAGGGCTGCATCAACCTGGCCAAGGCGCTCGAGCAGACGGGCGTCAAGGCGCCGGTGGTCTCCAACCCGCTGTGCCTGTCCCCCGTGGTCTCGAAGGGCCTCGGCGGCGACGTGCCGAAGTGGTACTACGGGATCGCCTCGAGCCTGACCGCCGATCCGACGGATCCGGCGGCCAAGGCGATGGTCGACGCGATGACCAAGCTCGGCAAGGCGGACCTCGCGGCGGACCCGTGGGTGCCGACGAGCATGGCCACGGTGCTCACCGTGATCAAGTTCATGAACGAGGTCGGCGCCGACAAGCTCACGTCGGCGGCGATCGCCGAGAAGGCCAAGGCCTTCAAGGGCCCGCTGGTCTTCGGCGCTCCGCAGGTGCAATGCGGCAAGTACCCCGACGCGCCCGCGGTCTGCAACGACCAGACCCAGTTCTTCGACTACAGCGGCAAGGGCCAGTTCAAGAACGCGTCCGGCTTCGTGCGCCCGCCTGAGTGACCTTGGCGGACTGCTCGGGCAGCATCAGGATGATCTGATCCGCCATGGATCAGATCATCCTGTTCGCGCTGCTCGGGCTGGGGACAGGCGCGCTCATCGCCGGCATAGGACTCGGCGTCGTCCTGACCTTCCGCGGGTCGGGCGTCATCAACGTGGCCACGGGTGCCGAGGCCATGGCCGCCGGCTTCGCGTACTACTCGTTGAAGACCGTCGTCGACACGCCGCTGGCGCTCGTCGGGACTCTGGCCTTCACGGTGCTGCTCGGCACGCTGATCGAGCTGCTCGCGTTCCGGCCCCTGCGCACGGCCTCGCCGCTGGCCCGGCTCGTCTCCTCGCTGGGCGTGTTGCTCACGTTGCAGGCCGCCGCGACGCTGATCTACGGCACCGGCTCGACGCCCGCGCCGTCCGTGCTCCCGCACGACGCCGTCGAGGTCTTCAACGTCGCGATCCCGGTCGACCGCTTCTGGCTGACAGGCATCGTCATCGTGGCGACGATCGGCCTCACGGTCGTCTACCGCTTCACGCGCTTCGGGCTCGCCACGCGCGCGGCGAGCGAGAACGAGGTGTCGGCGATCCTGGCTGGCCTGGGCGCGCGTGAGCTGTCGCTCGTCAACACGGTGCTCGGTGCGGTGATCGCCGGCGGCATGGGCGTGCTCGCCGCCTCGATCGCCCAGCTCGATGCGACGACGCTTCCGCTCCAGGTCGTCCCCGCGCTTGCCGCGGTCCTCTTCGCACGCTTCACGTCGTTCAGCATCACGTGCATCGCGGGCGTGCTCATCGGAGTCCTGCAGTCGCTGCTCTACTACGCCTCGACGCAGAGCTGGTTCCCGACCGACAAGGGCGCCGCCCTGCCCGGCATCAGCGCGCTGCTGACCTTCGTGATCATCGTGATCGCGCTCTACGTCCGCGGCTCGAGCCTGCCGACGCGCGGCGAGCTCGTCGAGCAGCGGCTGCCCGCGGTGCCGCGTCCCGAGCGCCTGGCGCGGCCGGCGATCGCGTGCACCGTGATCGGCGTCGTCGCGCTGATCGTGCTGCCCTACGACTATCGCAACGCGCTGATCATCTCGATGGCGGGCATGACGATCTGCCTGTCCTACGTCGTCATCACCGGGTTCATCGGGCAGGTCTCGCTCATGCAGGTCGCGCTGGCCGGCGCCTCGGGCTTCATCCTGTCGCACCTGGCCCAGGACGCGGGCATCGGCTTCCCGCTCGGCGCGATCGCCGGCACGCTCGGGGCGACCGTGCTGGGCTTCGTCGCCGGCGCGTCGGCGCTGCGGGTGCGCGGCGTCAGCCTGGCCGTCGTGACCCTCGCCGCCGCCGTGGCGATCGAGCAGTTCGGCTTCGCCAACTCGACGTGGGGCGCGGGCGCGACCGGCTCGCCGGTGCCCGAGCTCGAGCTGGTCGGCATCGACCTCGGGCCGCGGGCCTCGTTCCGCGGGCTGGACGGCGACGTGCCGAGCCCGATCCTCGGCTTCTGCGTGCTCGCGGTGGTCGTCGCGCTCGGCCTGCTCGTCGCCCACCTGCGGCGCAGCGGCCTGGGGCAGCGCATGCTCGCGGTGCGCTCCAACGAGCGGGCGGCGGCGGCCGCGGGCATCAACGTGCGCAACACGAAGTTCGCCGCCTACGCGATCTCGTCGTTCATCGCCGGGGCGGGCGGCACGCTCTACGGCTACTCGCTGGGCTCGGTCAGCGCCGAGCGCTTCGGGATCCTCATCGCCTTGGGCTTCGTGGCCTTCGCGTACGTCGGCGGGATCACGATGGTCTCCGGCGCGGTCTTCGGCGGCCTCATCGCGACGTCCGGCCTGATCCCGCACGTCTTCGAGGCCGAGCTCGGGATCTCCGGCACGTGGACGCTGCTCATCGCCGGCATCACGCTGATCCTCAACCTGATCCTGTTCCCCGACGGCGTCGCCGGCTCGCGGTACCAGAAGAAGCGGATCGCCGCGGCGAAGGCCAGCGCCGCCGGCGCCGCCGGCGGCAGCCGGCCGCCGATCGCCGAGACGGTAGGGGAGCGCTAGCCGTGGCGCTCAACGCCCATCAGGTGTCGGTCAGCTTCGGCGGCGTGCACGCGCTCGTCGACGTCGACCTCGAGGTCGCCGAGGGCAGGCTCGTCGGCCTCATCGGCCCCAACGGCGCCGGCAAGACGACGTTCATCGACGCGATCACCGGTTTCGTGCGCTCGCACGGGCGCGTGGAGCTCGACGGACGCGACCTGTCGCGGCTGGCGCCGCACGAGCGCGCGCGCAGCGGGCTGGCGCGCACGTGGCAGGCGACCGAGCTGTTCGACGACCTGACCGTCGGCGAGAACGTCGCCGTGGCCGCGCGCAGCGCGGAGCACGCCGAGCGCGCCCTCGCCGGCCTGGAGCCGATCGCCGACAAGCTCCCCGAGCAGATCTCGCAGGGCGAGCGCAAGCTCGTCGGCGTCGCGCGGGCGCTGGCGGCCGCGCCGAAGGTCGTCTGCCTCGACGAGCCGGCGGCCGGCCTCGACGCCGCCGAGAGCGACCAGCTCGGCCGCAGCCTGCGCCAGGTCGTCGACGGCGGCACGGGGATGCTGCTCGTAGACCACGACATGAGCCTCGTGCTCAGCGTGTGCGACTGGATCGTCGTGCTCGAGTTCGGCAAGGTCATCGCGACCGGCACGCCGGACGACGTGCGCCGCGACCGGCGCGTCGTCGAGGCCTACCTCGGCAGCGCGGGCGCCGAGCGCGCCGCCGAGACGCTGGACATCGAGGGGTCGTGAGCGACGCCGTCCTGACCATCGAGGGCCTCACCGCCGGCTACGACGGGGCGCCGGTCGTCCGCGACGTCGACCTGCGCGTCGACGCCGGCGAGGTCGTCGCGCTGCTCGGGCCCAACGGTGCCGGCAAGACGACGACGCTGAAGGCCGTCTCGGGCATCGTGCGTCCCCTCGGCGGGCGGATCGTCTTCGCCGGAGACGACACGACCAGGATCTCCTCCGAGCTGCTGGCCCGGCGCGGCATCGCGCACGTCCCCGAGGGCCGCGGCCTGTTCTTCGGGCTGACCGTCGCCGAGCACTTCCGGCTCGGCCATCGTCGCGAGCGCCTCGACGCCGAGCGCGCCTACGAGTACTTCCCGGCCCTCGGCGAGCTGCGCGCGCGGCCGGTCGGCCTGCTGTCGGGCGGCGAGCAGCAGATGCTCGCGGTCGCCCGTGCGCTCGTCCGCCGCCCGCGGCTGCTGCTGCTCGACGAGCTCAGCCTCGGCCTGGCCCCCGTCATCGTCGAGCGCCTGCTGCCCGTCGTGCGCAGCTACGCCGCGGAGAGCGGCTGCGCGGTGCTGCTCGTCGAGCAGCACGTCCAGCTCGCGCTGCAGATCGCCGACCGCGGCTATGTGCTCTCGCACGGCGAGGTCGTGCTGCACCGCACCGCCCAGGAGCTGCGCGCCGACGAGCAGCTGCTCGTGGCCAGCTACCTCGGCGAGGCGCGGGCGGCGGACGCGACGGGCTGAACGCCGCGTCATCGAACACCTGTCGAGGCGCCTGCGCCGCGGCCCGGCTGCGCCGATCTCGCGTGCATGCTTCGCCGCCTCGCTCTCATCTGCGCCCTCGCCGCGCTGTCGATCGGCGCGATGGCGCCGTCTGCGCACGCGGGCTGGAGCCCGGCGGGCGGCGCCCTGAACGTCGATGCCAGCAAGAGCGCGTACTCGCCGTCGATCGCGACGATTGCGGGCGTGCCCTACGTCGCGTGGCGTGAGGACGTCGGCGTCGGGCAGGTGCACGTGGCGCGCTGGAACGGCTCGGCGTGGAGCACGCTCGGCGGCGTGCTGAACGTCGATGCCACCAAGAACGCCTACCTCCCGCGGGTCGTTGACGTGGCTGGCACGCCGTACGTGGCGTGGACGGAGAACAACGGCAGCAACGTCTACCAGGTCCACGTCAAGAGCTGGACCGGCTCGACCTGGGCCGCCGTCGGCGGCATCCTCAACGTCGACCCGACCAAGACCGGCAACGAGCCGGAGATGGCCAGCGTCGGCGGCACGCCCTACGTCGTGTGGCTCGAGCCCGACGCCAGCAGCGCCTCGCAGGTGCGCGTGAAGCGCTGGAACGGCTCGACCTGGACGAGCGCCGGCGCCTCGCTGAACACCGACACGACCAAGGTGGGCTACAACCCGCACATCGCTGACATCGGCGGCACGCCGTATGTCACGTGGCGGGAGGAGGTCACCCCCTCGGACTACCAGGTCCACGTCAAGAGCTGGAACGGCTTGGCGTGGGCGAACGTCGGCGGCGTGGTGAACGTCGACCCGACGAAGATCGCCCAGGCGTCGCGGCTGGCGAGCGTCGCGGGCGTGCCGTACATCGCTTGGGAGGAATACAACGCGAGCTCCGTCAACCAGGTGCACGTCGCGCGCTGGACGAACTCGGCCTGGGAGCAGGTCGGTGGCGTGCTCGACATCGACCCGACCAAGCACGCCGGCGAGCCGAGCGTGGCGAGCCTCGACGGAACGCCGTATGTCGTGTGGGAGGACGAGACCTACGGCGGTGGCCAGGTGCACGTGGCCAGCTGGACCGGCTCGGCCTGGAGCCTCGTCGGCGATGCGCTCAACCCGGCAACGACCCGATACGGCCAGGTGCCGCGGCTGGCCTTCGCCGGCAATGTTGCCTACGTCGCCTGGAACGAGCCCACCGGTTCGGTCAGCCAGGTGCGCGTGTCGCAGCTGGCCATCGACGTCCCCGGCCCGCCGGCGGCCACGACCGACCCCGGCGCCACCACCCCGTCGCCGCCCGCGCCCGCGCCCGCGCCCGCGCCCAAGCCCGCGGCGCCGCGCACGACGATCGCCTGCACGGCGGCCAAGCGCAAGGTCACGTGCTCGGTCAAGCTCGCCGCCGCGCGCAGCGGCGCGGTGCGGGTCGCGCTGCGGCGCGGCTCGGTGACCGTCGCCACCGGCGCCGGACGCCTGAGCCGCGGCGGCGCCAAGCTGAAGCTCTCGGCGCGCAAGCGCGTCAAGCCCGGGCGCTACACGCTGATCATCAAGGCCGGCAAGGCGACGATCAGCACGACGCCCGTGCGCATCGGGCGGTAGCCCGAACCCTCGCAAGCGAGGTGGTCGGTGCCGCGCGGGCGCGGTGCGTGCTTCACAGCACGTTCGCCCCGGCCGCCGCGGGCGCCTCGCAAACTGCCTGCGATCGTTGCCGGTTTCCGGCAGTTATCGCAGGCGGTTCGGAGCGGCGGTCCGCAAGGGTGTTACGCAACACGCGCGCCCTGCACCGCGACGCGTGCCGTCCGGTGCGCAGCCGCCCGCGACGACCTACCCCCACACCTCCCGCGCCGTCTCGACGATCAGCGCCAGCTTGGCCCACTGCTCGTCGTGAGTCAGCGCGTTGCCCTCGACCGTCGACGAGAAGCCGCACTGCCCCGACAGGCACAGCTGCTCGACGTCGACGAACTGGGCGGCCTGCTCGATGCGGCGCTTGAGCTCGTCCTTGGTCTCCAGGTCGCCGCGCTTGGTGGTGACGAGGCCGAGTACCACGAGCTTGCCGGGCGGGACGAAGCGCAGGGGCTCGAAGCCGCCCGAGCGCGCGTCGTCGTACTCGAGGAACAGGCCGTCGACGTCGAGGTCGTTGAAGAGGGCCTCGGCGACGTAGTCGTAGCCGCCCTCGGCCACCCACGACGACTGGAAGTTGCCGCGGCAGAGGTGGGCGGTCACCGCCATTCCCTCGGGACGCCCAGCGAGCGCCTCGTTGATGTGGCGGATGTAGTCCTCGTGCAGGTGCTCGGGGTCGCCGCCCATCCGCGTGACGAAGTCGCGCTGGTTGGGGTCGTTGAGGTAGGCCAGGCTCGTGTCGTCGAACTGCAGGTAGGTGCAGCCGATGTCGCCGAGGGCGCGGACCTCGTCGGCGTACGCGGTCGTCAGGTCGGCCCAGAACTCGTCGAGATCGGGGTAGACCGACTCGTCGATCGCCGCGCGCCCGCCGCGGTAGTGGACCATGCTGGGGGAGGGGATCGTCAGCTTCGGCGTCGCGGTGGTGACGCACGACTGCAGGAAGCGGAAGTGGTCGGCGAAGATCGGCTCCTTCAGCGTCACGCGGCTCGACACGCGCATCGCCGCGGGCTCCCACGAGATCGTCCCCTCCTCGTTGTGGAACTCGACGAGGATCCGCTCCTCGGCGTGGGTGATCCCGCCGAGCGAGTCGATGAAGTCCATGTGCCAGGTCGCGCGCCGGAACTCGCCGTCGGTCGCCGACTGCAGGCCGACCTCCTCCTGCTTGCGCACGACCTCGCGGATCGCGGTGTCCTCGACCGCCTGCAGGTCGCGGGCGCTCATGCGCCCGGCGGCGTGCTCGGCGCGCGCGCGGGTGAGGCGCTCGGGGCGCAGGAGCGAGCCGACGTGGTCGGCGCGGAAGGGAGGGCTGGTCCGTGGGGTCATCGATCTCTCCTTGGTTCACGTCCGGCGCTGCCGCGCCCAGGCGTCGACGGCGACTGCCAGCAGCAGGATGACGCCGAGGGTGATCTGCTCGTAGAGCGGGTCAAGGCCGAGCAGGTCGTACCCGTTGCCGATCAGCGCGATGAAGAGGACTCCGAGGAACGTCCGCCACACTGCGCCCTCGCCGCCGAGGATGCTCGTGCCGCCGACGACGATCCCGGCCAGCACGGTGAAGGCCAGCGTGTCTCCGGACGACGCCTGCGCGCTCAGCACGCGCGAGGCGTCGATCACGCCGGCCAGGCCCGCCGCGCCACCGCTGACGACGAAGGTCAGCACGCGGATCCCGTCGACGCGTACGCCGGCCAGGCGCGCGGCCTCCGCGTTGCCGCCGGCGGCGTACATGTAGCGGCCGGCCGTCGTGCGCGCGAGCAGCACGCCGATGACCACGACCGCGGCAAGGGCGATCCAGATCGAGCTCTTGACGGTGAGGATCTGCGTGCGCGCCAGGTCGCCGAACTCGGGATGCTCGAAGAGGACGACGAGGTTGCCGTGGGTCACGAGCGTCCCGATGCCGCTGACCACGAACGACATCGCCAGCGTGCCGATCAGGGCGTTGATGCGCAGGCGCGTCACGACGAGGCCGTTGACCAGGCCGACGGCGAGCCCGACCGCGACGCCGAGGAGGATCGCCACGATCGGCGAGGTGTGCTGGGCGACCTCGGCGGCCGTGACGCCGGCCAGCGAGTACACCGCGCCGACCGACAGGTCGATGCCCCCGGCCACGAGCACGAGCGTGCCCGCCGCGGCGATGGTCAGCGTCGCCGCCTGCTGGTCGAGGATGTTGAGGAGGTTGACCTTCGTCAGGAACGACGAGCTGGCGATCGACAGCGTGATGAACAGCGCGGCGAAGGGCAGCGCGATGCCGGTCGCGCGCAGGCGCCCGGCGACGGCCGCCGCGTCGATCGCGCGGCGCCCGGGCATGCCGCCGCCCGCGTCGGTCACGCTGCCCGCCCCGCTCATGCCGCGAACGCGGCGGCCAGCACCGCCGACTCGGTCATCCGGTCCCCGGCGAGCTCGCCGACGATCCTCCCCGCCCGCATGACGAGCACGCGGTGGGCGAGCCCGAGGACCTCCTCGAGCTCCGAGGAGATCAGCAGCACGCCGAGCCCGTCTTCGGCCAGCGCGACGAGCAGGTCGTAGATCGCGCGCCGGGCGCCGACGTCGACGCCGCGCGTCGGCTCGTCGGCGATGAGGACCTTGGGGCTGCAGAGCAGCATGCGCGCGAAGAGGACCTTCTGCTGGTTGCCGCCCGACAGCGAGCTGACCGCCGCGCCGTAGCCGGGCGCGTGCACCGACCAGCGGTCGAGCGCCACGCGCGCGCGCCGGCGCTCGGCGCCGCGGCGCACGAACCCGTAGCGGCTGACGGCGTCGAGGCTCGCAAGGGAGACGTTCTCCGTGACCGAGCGGCCCAGCAGCAGCCCGTCGTCCTTGCGCGACTCGGGGATCATCGCGACGCCGGCGCGCAGCCGCGCGCGCGGGCCGCCCGACAGCCGCCGCCCGCCCGCCACCTCGACCTCGCCGGCCGTCGGCCGCTGCGCGCCGAAGACCGTGCGCGCCAGCTCGCTGCGCCCGGCGCCCACCAGGCCGGCGAGCGCGACGATCTCGCCCGCGCGGACCGAGAAGCTCACGCCCTCGACCATCGGCGCGTGCAGGTCGCGCACCGTGAGGACGGGCGGCGCGTCCGCCGCCGGCTCGCGCTTGGGCGGGAACGCGGCGGTCAGGGGCCGGCCGAGCATCGCGCGGATGAGCGAGTCCTCGCTCTCCTCGGCGGCCGGCGACGTCCGCACCACGCGCCCGTCGCGCAGCACGGTCACCGCGTCGGCCAGCTCGAGCACCTCGCGCAGGAAGTGCGAGACGAGCAGCACCGTCCGCCCGGCGCGCGCGAGCGAGCGAACGATCTCGTGCAGCTGCGCCGTCTCCTCGCGGTTCAGCGACGCCGTCGGCTCGTCCATGACGATCAGCTCCGCGTCGCGCGCGAGCGCCCGCAGGATCTCGACCTTCTGCTGCTCGGCCGGGCGCAGGTGCCCGGCGGGCACGTTGGCGGGCAGCTCGAAGCCGGCGTCGTGCGCGAGCCGGTCGTAGCGCCGGCGCAGCGCGCGGCGGGCGACGAAGCCGCTCCGGCGCGGCTCGACGCCCAGGAAGACGTTCTCCGCGACCGTCAGCTGCGGCACGACGTTGAGCTCCTGCGCGATCGCGGCGACGCCGCGCTCGAGCGCCTCGCGCGGCGAGCGCAGCGCGACGGGCTCGCCGGCCAGCAGCACGCGCCCGGCGTCGGGCGCGAGCACGCCGGCGACGATCCGCCCCAGCGTCGACTTGCCGGCACCGTTCTCGCCGACCAGCGCGTGGATCGATCCGCGCGCGACGGTCAGCGACACCGCGTCGAGCGCGCGGACGGCTCCGAAGTGCTTGGAGACGTCCGCGAGCTCGACGTGGGTTGGTGGCTTCTCGCCTACCCCGGCCACTCCGCCGTGAACTGGTCGGCGTTGTCCTTGGTGACCACGCCCTCGGCGGGGAGGTCGGCCACCGGGTTCTGGCCGCCGCTCTTGGCGCCCGTGCGGACCGCCTTGATCGCCGCCTGGGCGGCGAGCCGGCCCTCTGACGCGGGCAGCTGCGCCACGTCGCCGTACCACTTGCCGGCCGCCACGCCCTGGATCCCAGCGGCGCTGCCGCCGTAGCCGACCAGGATGACCTTCTTCTTGCCGAGCGCCTGGATCGCTCCCTCGATGCCCTGGTCCGAGCCGACGATGAGGTTGAGGTCGGAGTGCGCCTGGAGCATGTTCTGAGCCGCCTTCAGCCCCAGCGCCGGCGTGAAGAAGCTCTCGCCCTGGGCCACGATCTTGACCGGGCTGCCGGCCACGGCCTCATCGAAGGACTTCTTGATCGCGACGTCGAGCGCCGAGGCCTTGATGTCGTACAGGTAGCCGATCTTGCACGGGTCGAGGCTCTGCTCCTGGCAGGCCTGCGTGACGAGCTTGCCGAGTTTGGTGCCGATCTCGGTGGGCACGAAGACGACGTTGCCCGACAGCCCGTCGACCTGCGGCTGGTCGGTCGACAGGTCCTTGCCGAGGATCTGGTCCATGTTGACGACCTTCTTGCCGGCCGAGATCGCGTCCTGGACGCCGGTGATCAGGCCGGTCCCGAAGATCGGCTGGACGATGATCGCGTCGTAGTCGCCCGAGCTCGTCGCCGTCTGCAGCTGGGCGAACTGCTTCTTCGGGTCGTTGTTGGCGTCGAAGACCTTGACGCTCGAGTTGTTGTCCTTCGCCACCGCCTGGGCCGCGGCCAGCATCGGCGCGTCGTAGCTGTTGGCGACGGCGAACGACAGGTACGCGATGCGCACCGGCTTGTTGCTCGTGCTCGCGGCCTTGGTCGTGCTCGTCGATGACGACGAGTCGCCGCCGCTCGAGCCGCACGCCGCGACGGTCAGCGCGGCGGCGAGCACGGCGATGCCGGCGCCGGCCCTCGCGTGGCGCCGCGCCTGACGAGAGAGGGTGTTCACGTGCCTCCTCCTCCTGGGATCGGGAAATGACCCAGGCACTAATTTGCACATTCGACATTAGTCGTGTCAAGTGCGGGCGAAGGCGGCGTGGTCGGCGCGCCGCGCCGCGCGCGGAGCGAGGCGCGCGATGCGGGCGCCGCGCCGCGCGCGGAGCGAGGCACGCGATCCGGCGCGCGTCACTTGAACTCGAGGCCCACGGTGGCGCCGACGCCGTAGCCCCACCCTCCTCCGGTGAGCGGGACCACCGCAAAGCCTTCGGCGCCGACGCGGATGGTCTGCCACGCGCGGATCCCGCCTCCGGCGAACGGCGAGAAGTCGAGCCGGTTCCCAGCGCCGCCCTGCGCGGCCGTCCCGACGAAGCGCCCGCCCGCGGTGAGGTAGAAGTAGGGCTCCTGGTACTCCGCGGCCAGCCCGATGCTCGCCGCGAATGTCTTGGGATCGCTGAACGGCGCCCCGAGCAGCTGTCCCTCCGCGAGGAACTGCCCTCGCGCGAACGGCTCGGTCCGGCGCAGGACCCGCGTGTAGCGAACGCCGATCGTCGGATCGCGACCGCGCTGAGGCTGGAAGAACAACCCCACGCCGAGGACGTTGCGGTGCGGGTCCTGAGCCTCGATCGCCTCCGCCTTGTACCGCTCGGCATAGGTGCGGGCCGTCTCCGCGCTCCAGGGCTTGGCGCCGCCGGCGGCCGTGACCAGCGCCTCCTCCTGCGGGCCGCTGGGGACCCACCCGATGAGCTCGAGCTCGCCGCCGAAGTAGGCGCGGCGCAGGCTTTCCTCGCTCGCCGTGCCGCCGCGGGACGCGAACGGTCCCTTCAGTGCGCTGTGCACGTCCTTGACGGCCGCGGCGACCTTGCCATACGCGCTGTGCGTCTCCGTGACGATCTGCATGGTGAAGTACTCGGTGAAACCCTCGATGATGTTCTTCTCGTCGGAGAACGCCGCGGTGAAGACCGGGTGCGTCAGGCTGTGGATCAGCTCGTGCACCGCGGTCTCGTAGACGCGCGCGCGGGGCCCGAGCGGGATGTTCACCTCGTCGCTTCCCGTCCGATGGACGCCGCCCACCGTCGCCAGCGCCGCCTTGCGCAGGTCCTCGGCGTTGCTCGCCTGCAGCGAGACCACCACCGCGTCCATCACGGCCGTCCGCGACACGTCGGCCAGACCGTCGAGTGCCTCCGCGCAGGTGGCGCAGTCCGTCGCGGCGATGGTCCTCACGAGCGCCGGCCCGAGCGTGCCGGTGTCCGTGAACTTGACGAGCACCTGATTGGCAGCCTTTCGGGCCTCCACCGTCGCCGTCTCGTCGCGCGTCAGCGTGATGGTGCGGGTCACGTAGTCGCCGAACTCCTTGTAGACCGCCTTCCGCGCGTCCTGCACCGCGTCGAACGCGGCGTCCGCGCCGACCGCCGCGGGGGGCGCCGGGCCACCGGCCGTCTCCTTGATCTTCTCGAGCAGCGGCCCCTGGAGGCGGGCGGCCAGCGCCGTGACCTCCGCCGCATCGAGGACCCGGCCCTGCGTCTGCGCCGGCTGGCCGGCGGCCGGCGCGGGGGCGGCCGGAGCGCCGGGAGCGCGCGTCACCTCGCGCTTGCGGCGCAGGATCTTCTCGACCTCCTTCCGCTCGTCCTCGGTCGGGTAGTGGGCCTCGGGATGACCCTCCAGGCGCTGACAGCGCACGACGTTCGCAGGCGCCTGCGACCCCGCGATCGCGCCGAGCTGCTGCGCCGCCGGGCGCCCTCGCTCGACGACCGCATCGGCGGCGGCCGCTGCCTCGCGCTCGGCCGGGTGGTCCGTCGGTCCGACCGCATCCGGCGCCGCCGGCACCGGCGCCGCCTGCCGTTGCTGAACGACGTGCGCGAGCTCGTGCACGAGCAGCCGCATGCCTGGCCGCGTGTCCGGCGCGTAGCGCCCCGGCGCGAAGACGACGTGGTTGCCCAGCGCGTACGCGTCGGCGTGCAGGTCGCGCGCCGACGCGTCGTCGTGCACGCGAACCTCGGCGAAGTCGCCCGTGTGCCCGGCCAGCCGCCGCACGTGCTCCGGCAGCGCGTGGCCCGGCCGCGACACGGCACGCCGGACGCTTGCCGGCACGGCGCGGGCGGACGCGGTGCTACGCGGGCGCGTCGCCCGCTCGGCCAGGCGCGTTGACGGCGCAGCGCGCATGACGCTCAGGGTCCGGCACCCTCGTCACCGCCGCGTCACCGGTCAGTCGCGCGGGGCCACCGCGCCGGCCTCGTCGCGCACGAGGCGCGCCCCGGCAACCAGCGCCTGCAGCTTGCCGAACGCCGCCTCGCGCGGGAGGTACTTCATCCCGCAGTCGGGTGCCGCCACCAGCTCGGCCACGGACTTGTAGGGCAGCGCGCGGCGCAGGCGATCGGCGACCGTCTCGGGCGTCTCGACGTCGGCGGTGTCCAGCGCGATGACGCCGAGGATGATCGTCTTGTCGGTCAGCTCGGCGAGCACGGAGACGTCGAGGTTCGCCTGCGCGGTCTCGATCGAGATCTGGTCGACGGGCGCCGCGGCGAGCTCGGCCAGGAACTCGTAGGACGGGCGGTGGTCGGGCACGAACGAGGGGTAGCCGAAGCAGATGTGCAGCGCGGTCGTGCCCTCCACGCCGTCGAGCGCGCGCGCCACGGTCTCGACCGCGTAGCGGCGCGCCGCGTCGGGCCGCGCCTCCATCCAGGGCTCGTCGAGCTGCACGACGTCCGCGCCCGCCGCGAAGAGGTCGAGGACCTCCTCGCGCACCGCGTCGGCGTAGGCGAACGCGACCTCCTCCTCGTGCTCGTAGAAGTCGTTCTGCGCCTGCTGGGCCATCGTGAACGGCCCCGGCACGGTCATCTTCACGAGGCGATCGGTGTTGGCGCGCAGGAAGCGCAGGTCGTCGACCTGGACGGGCCCGCGCCGGCGCACCGGGCCGACGACGCGCGGGACCGGCGTCGGGTTGCCCTTGCGGTCGGCGGTCGTGCCCGGGTTGTCGACGTCGACGCCCTCGAGCGCGGTCGCGAAGAAGTTCGAGTAGCTCTCGCGGCGCATCTCGCCGTCGGTGAGGATGTCCAGCCCCGCGCGCTCCTGGTCGCGGATCGCGACGAGCACGGCGTCGTCCTGCGCCTCCTGCAGGTAGGCCGGATCGATGCGCCACAGCTCGTTGGCCCGCACGCGCGGGGGCAGCCGGTGGTGCAGCGCCTCGCGATCGATGAGCCACTCGGGCTGGGGGTAGGAGCCGACGAGGCTCGTGAGCAGCCCGCTCACGCGATGCCTCCGCTCGCCCTCGGGCTTGCTGCCCGCTCGGCGTCCGGCCTCGCCTGAACGGGCAGCGCCCGAGTCATCCGGCTGGCTCGCCTATTGGAGGCCGCGTGAGTCATCCGGCTGTCTGCCGCTCCAGGCGCGACGCCACGTGCTCGACGGTGTTCTGCAGGTGCTCGCGCGTGGCCGCCGCCGCGCCGTCGCCGTCGCGCGCGACGCAGGCCGCGAGGATGCGCCGGTGCTCGGCATCCAGGCGCTTGACAGGGAAGTCCGCGGTGGCGCGGTAGATGTGCAGGTACGCGCTCGACGCGTCGCGCAGCCCGGCGATCATCTCGACCAGGCGCGGGCGCTGGGAGTAGGCGTACAGCTCGGTGTGGAAGTGCTGGTTGAGCTCGATGTAGCGCGCCGCCGGCGGGCCCGTGCACATCTCCTCGAGCAGCGCCTCCAGCGGCGACGCCCACGACTTCTCGAAGCGCTCGGCGGTCCGGGCCGCGGCGACGGCCTCCAGCGCCGCACGGATCTCGTAGTGCTCGCGCAGGTCCTCGACGCTCGGCAGGAAGACGACCGCACCGCGCTGCGGGTGCAGCCGCACCAGGCCCTCGCGCTGCAGGGCGGCGAGCGCCTCGCGCACCGGCGTCGTGCTGACGCCGAAGCGCCGCGCGATCTCGACCTGGCGCAGCTTGGAGCCCGCCAGCAGCTTGCCCGCGACGATCTCAGCGCGCAGGCGCTCGGCGACGAGGCCGGCCACGGTGCGCGGCGAATCGAGGATGTCGGTGCTCGCGGACATGGGTGCCAGTATGGAAGCTTGACAAGCGCACCATAGAATGTGCAAATTCTCTTTTGGTCACGGTACGCAACGACTCTGGCTGCGATCAGCCGGAGGCAGACGTCGATGCGAGGAGGAGCAGATCGATGAAGCCGCTCGGTGGGCCACATCACTTCACGGGCGTCACCGCCGACGTCCAGGCCAACGTGGACTTCTGGTGCCGCGTCATGGGCCTGCGGTTCGTGAAGAACACGCTGAACTACGAGACCACCTTCCGCTACCACACCTACTTCGGCGACGAGGACGGCAACGCCGGCAGCGTCGTCACCTTCCTGGAGTTCGAGGAGGCGCCGCCCGGCGTCCCGGGTGACGGCGACATCCACCGGATCGTCCTGCGCGTCGCGTCCTACGACTCGCTCGAGTTCTGGATGGACCGCTTCATCGCCAACGACGTCTTCAGCGAGCTGCTGCGCCTCGATCCGACGCAGCCGCAGAGCATCGTCTTCCACGACCCCGAGGGCCACGAGGTCGAGCTCATGGTCTCCGACACGCCCGACGCGCCGCTCACGGCCGACGCCGACGACATCCCGGCCGAGCACCGCATCCGCGGCATCGAGGGCGCGCGTTCCTTCACGACGATCGAGGCGATGCTCCCGTTCGCCGAGTTCATGGGCTTCCGCCGCGACGGCGATCGCCTCGTCTTCGACGGCAAGGACCGCAGCGGGCGCTGGTACTTCAGCCCGCCGCCCGGCCGCCCGAGCGGCGACGGCAAGGTCGGCGTCTGGCACCACATCGCCTACGACGCGGGCGACCAGGCCGCGCTGCAGGCGGCGCGCGACGAGGCGGCCACCGGCCCGCTGCCGTGGACGGCCGTCTTCGACCACTACTTCTTCGACTCGTGCTACACGATGACCCCCGGCGGGCGCATGGAGATGTGCACCACCGGGCCCGGGTTTCTGATCGACGAGGCGCCCGAGGACCTCGGCAACCGGCTGTGCCTCTCGCCGCGTGTCGAGCCGCTGCGGGCCAAGCTCGAGCGCGAGCGGCCGCTGATCGTCAACCCGCGTCCGCGCACCAAGGCCAAGCGCAAGGCGAAGGCCAAGGGAGCGGCCGACGCGGCCCATACGAACGGGGCGCCGACCGAGCCCGCCAAGGTCGGCTAGGCAGCCGAGCTGGCGATGGAGGCCGCCGAGCCGACCCGCCTGGCCACGTACGAGCGGGACGGGCGGTGGGCCGCCGCGATCGTGCTCGCGGGCGACAGGCTCGTCGACGCCGAAGCGGCCGCCCGGCGCGCCGGTCTCGACGACGGCGTCGCGTGGTCGAGCGTGCGGGCGATCGTCGGGGAGGGCCCCGACCGCGTCGCCGCGCTGCGCGCGGCCGCCGAGGCGCTCGCCGACGACGCGCTGCCCGCCGCCGACGTCCGCCTCGGGCCACCGGTGCCCGACCCCCAGAAGATCCTGTGCGTCGGCCTGAACTACCGCGCCCACGCCGCCGAGGCGAGCCTCGACGAGCCGGCGGTGCCGATGGTCTTCGCGAAGTTCCCCAACGTGCTCATCGGCTCGGGCGCGCCGATCGAGCTGCCCGAGTCCTACGGCGAGCGCGTCGACTACGAGGGCGAGATCGCGGTCGTCATCGGCCGGCGGGCCTACCGCGTCTCCGAGCAGGACGCGCATCGTGCCGTCGCGGGCTGGATGCCGTTCAACGACGTCAGCGCGCGCGACGTGCAGACCCAGACCTCGCAGTGGACGGTCGGCAAGTCGCCGGACACCTTCGGGCCCTGCGGTCCGCACCTCGTGCTCGACCAGGCGTTGCGCGACGGCGGCCTGGAGATCGAAACGGAGGTCAACGGCGAGCGCGTCCAGCACGCGCACACCGACCAGATGATCTTCTCGGTCGGGCGCCTGATCGCCTACCTGACGACGTTCATCACGCTCGAGCCCGGCGACATCATCGTCACGGGCACGCCCGAGGGCGTGGGCGCCCACCGCGATCCGCCGCGGTACCTGCGCGACGGGGACCTCGTCGAGATCCGCGTCGGCGGTGAGCGCCTGTCCAACCCGGTCAGGACGAGGAGCCGCTGACCGAGACCTCGTCCCAGAAGACGTCGGGGTTGACGACCACCGCCGGCATCGCCGTCGTCAGGCCCGGGCCGGTGACGCCCTTGATGGCGACGTTCGCCGGCGCGAAGGCGAAGTAGAACGGGCCGTACGCCTGGTCGCTGACGTACTTGGCCAGGTCGGTGTAGATCTGCTTGCGCTTGGCCTGGTCGAGCGTCCCGGCGCCCTCGGCGAGCATCCCGTCGAGCTTCTTGTCCTTGATGCCGCTGAACGGCGACATCGATGACATCCGGAAGGCGACGCCGACGCCCTGGGCGGGGTCGTAGGACCCGGCCGTCTGGAGCATGGCCTGCCACTTCTTGCTCTGGAAGGCCTGGATCAGGCCGGTGAGGTCGTAGGAGCTGATCTTGACCTTGATGCCGGCCTGCTGCCACTGGCTCTGCAGCGCCTGCATCGACTCCTTGGCCACGAGCACGTTGATCGTGCCGAGGTTCACCGTCAGCCCGCCCAGCTCCTTGACGAGCGCCTTGGCCTTGTCGAGGTCGTAGGCGCGATAGCCCTCGACCTTGGGCTCGTAGAACAGGCCACCCGGGCCCGTGAAGCCCTGGGTGCTCTCGTACATGTTGTTGAAGATGTGCGAGCGGATCGCCTCGGAGTCCGAGGCGTAGTAGATCGCCTGCCGCGCCTTCGCGTTGTCGAACGGCGGGATCGTCGTGTTCAGCTGCATGAAGTACGGCGACGTCGACAGCTGCTGGGTGACCTTGAGCTTGCCGTTCTTGGAGGCCTGCTGGACGAGCTGGGGCGTCGACATCCCCTCGTAGGCCTGTGCCTGGCCGGCCAGCAGCGCCTGGTAGGCGGCCTGGTCGCCGCCGATCGACTTGAAGGTCAGCTTGTCGAGGAACGGGCGGCCCTGCTTCCAGTAGGTCGGGTTGCGCTCGAGCACGAGCTCAGAGCTCAGCTTGTTGCTGACGACCTTGAACGGCCCGGCGCCGACCGGCGTGATCCGGAACTTCTTCTCGCCGAGCTGCTTCAGCGCGGTCGGCGAGGCGGTCCAGTTGGCGTTGGAGTCGACGAACGACGCGATGACCGCCGCGTACGGCTGGAGGAAGTTCAGCACCACGGTGTCCGTGCCCTGAGCGGAGACGGACTTGACGGGCCACACCGGGCGGCACGTGCACGTCGACTTCAGGTCGCGCTTGATGTTGAAGACGACCGCGTCGGCGTCGAACGGCGTACCGTCGGAGAACTTCACGCCCTGTTGCAGCTTGATGTTGACCGTCTTGCCGCCGTCGGCGAACGAGTAGCCGGTCGCCAGCTCAGGGACGATCTTGCCCTGCTCGTTGAGCTTGAAGAGCTGCCCGTAGATCGAGTTCATGTAGGGCTGGTTGGCCGCCCCGTTGGTGTTGGTCGCGGGGTCGAGCCCCGCCGGCCACGCGCCCGCGAAGGCGCTGTCCTCGAGCACGGTCAGCGATCCGCCCTTCGTGGCCTTGGCGGTCGTGCTGCTGCCGCCGCTGGTGCTCGTGTTGCTGCTCTTGCTCCCGCACGCCACGAGCGCGAGCGCCGCTCCCACGGCACAGAGCGCGACGAGCGGCTTGGGTTGCCTGCGACCCCGCATGTCTCTCCTCCTGCACGCCGTGTGCGCACAGCGAACAATTGTGCGCCTCTGGTGGCATGGAGTAATACCGCACCGACGAGAATGTGCAAAATGGGGCTCGAGGCGATCAGCCCGCCGGGGTCGGCGTCAAGCCCGCGCGGCGACCCACGTCACGAAGCGTGCCTTGAACCCGCGGGCGTCGACGTGAAGGGTGCCCGAGTTCTCGTTGCCGAGGCCGCCGTTGTAGAACGTCCTGCTGGCGAGCCGGAGCACGTCGCCGCGCGACTTCGGGCCACCGTTGCCGCGCCCGTGGGCGATCCACCTGTCCACCTGGTCGGCGAAGAAGTCTGCGGCGTCGGCGTGGACGTGGCGGCTGTCGCTGGCGCCGCCCACCGCGATGTTGCGCGCCTTCGTGCGGTACGGCCCGTCGACGGTCATCGCGCAGTCGCCGAGGCGATGGCGAAGGATCTCCAGGCGCCAGTGCAGGCGGACGGCGTTGGGGCGCAGCTCGCCTGGCACCGGCGTGCCGTCGGTGCAGGCGTACGAGCTCCACGTGAAGTGCGGGGTGATGTAGCCGTGCGCGTCGAGGTGCGCGCGCAGCGCCTTGGATCGGCGCGCGGTCAGCGTCCACGGGCTGGCGATCAACCTCGCCAGGTAGCGGCGCTTCCAGCGCGGGCCTGTGGTCGGTGCGGGAACGCTCATGTAGACCCGGAGCGCAGAGCCGGGTCCGCTGATACGTCAGGACGCGGGCTCCAGGTGCTTCTCCAGCCACAGGTCGAGGCGGCCTTCGATCATCGCGACGCCGACGGGGCGGTAGCCGGCCGAGCCATACAGCGAGCGCGCCTCGCGCAGGACCTCGGTGGTGAGCAGGCGCACGCGCTCGAAGCCCGCCGCGCGCGCCAGGCCCTCGAGCTCGGCCAGCAGCACGCGGCCGTGGCCGCGGCCGCGCTCGCCGGCCGTGACGAACATCCGCTTGATCTCGCCGACGCCCGGCTCCAGCGGGCGCAGTCCGCCGCACGCGACGGGGCGCTCGCCCTCGTAGACCACGAGCCACGCGGTGCCCGGGCCGTCGAAGTCCTCGGTCGAGGCGAAGATCGCCTCGGTCGGGACGAAGTCGCCGCCGAGCCGCTCGCGCACGAGCGCCATGTACTCGGCGAACAGCGCCTGCGACGGGGCGCCGGTCGGCGGCTCGCGGCGGATCACGGGCATGGGCGCAGGGCGAGCAGGACGAGGTCGTCGTCGAGCTCCGGCGCCCACGCCTGCACCTCGCGGTGGACCGCGGCCACTAGCTCGCTCGCCACCATCCGGTGCCCGTGCTCGGCGAGCACGGCGACGAGGCGCTCGTCGCCGAAGAAGGCCCCGTCGCGGCGCGCCTCGAAGAGCCCGTCGGTCGCGGCGAAGAGCACGTCGCCGCGCGCGAAGCGCGTCTCGCGCTCCTCGTAATGCACCTCCTGCTCGACGCCGAGCGGCACGCCGGTGGCGGCGAGGCGCTGCGCGCCGTCGGGGCCCAGCAGGATCGGCGGCGAGTGCCCGGCGTTGGCCCAGCGCATCCGCTCGCCGGCGACGACGCCCATGAACGCCGCCACGAAGTTGCCGCTCGGCAGGCGGCCGCGCAGCAGCCGATCGGTCTGGGCCAGCACCTCGGCGGGGCTCTCGGAGTCCCAGGTGCGCGCCTCGACGAAGAAGCGCACCATCGCGCTGAGCGCGGCGACCTCCAGGCCCTTTCCGGAGACGTCGCCGACGAGGACGGCGAGCGCGCCGCTGGGCAACGTCCAGACGCCGAAGACGTCGCCGCCGCCGACCTGGTGCCCGGCCGGCTCGTAGACGACGCCGAGGTCGAAGCCGGGGATGTCGCTGCCGCGCTGGGGCACGAAGCCGCGCGTCAGCGCCTCGGCCACGCGCCGCTCGCGCTGGAAGTCCAGCGCGTTGGCGATCGCTCCCGCGGCCGGCCCGGCGAGCGCCTCCAGGCGCGCGAGCTCGCGGGTTCCGAAGTGGCCCGGCACGTCGTGGCTTGCGGTGAGCACGCCGAAGAGCCGCGGACCGAGCGCGATCGGGACGTGCACGAACGAGCCGATCCCTTCGCGCTCGATGAACTCGTGGGCGAAGCGATCGGCGTCGGCGGGGCTCGACACGTACGGCCTGCCGGTCCGCGCGACCTCGCCGATCATCCCCTCGCCCACGCCGAAGCGCCGGCGCTGGCCCTCGCTGCTGATGCCGATCGCGCCGACCGTGCGCAGGTCGGCCGTCGCGAGCTCGAAGCGCCGCAGCGCGACCCGCGTGGCGCCGACGAGGTTGCGGGCCTGCTCGACGATCGCGGCGTAGACCGCGTCGGGCTCCAGCGAGACGCTCAGGGCGCGCACCGCCTCGCCGAGCTCGCGGTCCTCGCGCCCGCGGCGCTCCTCACGGTCCAGCAGCTCGGTACGCTCGAGCGCGAGCGCGGCGAGGTTGGCGAAGACCTCGACGACGCGCAGCTCCTCCTCGCCGAGCAGCTGCCGGCCCGCCGAGATCGCCAGCACGCCGAACGCACGCCCGCCGGCCGTTCGCACGGGGCAGGAGATGAACGAGGAGCTCTCGTACCAGTCCCACGCCAGCCGGGCGTCGGCGGGGTCGAGCTCCTCCTCCAGGCGCTGGCGCAGGCCGGCAGCGCCCTCCCAGTCCTCGAACCGGCGGATGAGCAGCGCGTCGCCGCGCTCGATCGCCGCCTCGGTCACGCCGGGGCGCTCGCGGTCGTACGGCCGCTCGAGCACGGGCGTCATCGCCGCGCGTACGGCGTCGGTGGCGAACCATGCGGCGGCGGGGCGGATCATCCCCTCGTCGAAGTCGATGACCTGGAAGGCGCAGCCGCTGACGTCGAGCAGCCGGCGGATCTGCCCGATGATCTCCTCGAGCGTGTGCCGCAGCCAGGTCGGGGCCTCCAAGGTGCGACCGACCCTATCCCACCGGCTATGCTCGCTTCGGACCGTGCTAGGCGGGGAGGTAGCGGTGCCCTGTCGCTCGCAATCCGCTCTAGCGAGGCCGAATCCCCTCTTGAGGGGTCGACCTGTGGGGTCGGCTCGCCGAGAGCGGTGCTGATGGCCCGGGTCCCGCGCGTCGCCGGCTCGTGAACCAGGTCAGGTCCGGAAGGAAGCAGCCTTAAGCGGATCCCGGCGGGCGCAGCGGGAGCTCCCGGTTGCCGGAGCCGCTCGAGGCGCAAGCGCCCGTAGATCGGCTTCGAGGGAGGGTGCACGGTCCGCTCTTCATCCGCAGTCGGCGAAGACGCGCCATGACGCGTTCGCTGTGACGGCCCTGAAGCCGGGCGGCGGGGGCGGGATGCGCTGGTCGAGATCGCGCGGGTCGAGGATGTAGTCGCGCGCGACTCGTCTCGTGGTCGGCCTGACGTAGGTGCCGGTGCGCGGCGCGTGCTCCTGGGCGACGGCGATGCGCTTGGGGTCGATGTCGAGCCACAGCGCCAGCAGCGGGACCGGCCGGTGGTTGGGCACGGTGATCGGCGTGCACGGGAAGTCGGGGGTGAGCGCGTGCAGGTCGTCCTGGATGCCGTCCTGGATGCGCAGCGCGTCGCGCAGGTTGCCGATGCGGTCGACCTGTGCCGGGATGAAGACGACGAGGCCGACGAGGGTGATGGCGCCGAACCACGCCCAGCGCCGGCGCCACGGGTGGTCGCGCGGCAGCTCGGCCCAGCCGAACGCGCCGGCGCCGCAGAAGACGGCGAGGATCGTGGCCGGCGCCAGCAGGTAGCGGCCGAGGATCGGCAGGCCGGCGGCGGCGAGCACGCAGAAGGCGACGAGCGTGACGACGCCGGCGATGGCGCCGAGCGCCACGCGGGTACGCAGGAAGGCGAGCGCGAGCAGCCCGCCGCCCGCGGCGCCGAACAGCACGGGCTCGCGCAGGATCTCGCCGATCCGCCGCGGCACGGTCGCCGGGACCTCGTCGAGGCCGGTGACGCGCTGGAGCGTCTGCGCGGTCTCGCGCGTGCCGGTGAGCGAGTGCAGCGGATCGCCGGTGACGATGAGGTCGGAGAGTGCCCAGAGGACCGGCGCGCTCGCGGCGAGGGCGTAGAGGCGCCAGTCGCGCGGGCGCAGCCAGAGGACGTACGCGGCCGAGAACAGCCAGGCCTCGGGGCGCAGGAGGCCGGCCGTGGCGAGCAATGCCAGCACCGGCGCTCCGGCGCGGCGCTTGCGCGTCTCTGTCAGGAGCGCGCCGAGCACGAGGACCAGGTACGGGATGTCCACGTACGCGCGCGCGCCGAAGTCCAGGACGGGGCGGCGGGTGAGGATGATCGCCGCGGCGAGGGCGCCGGCGGCCCTGTTGATCCACGCCTCCCCGAGGCGGTAGGTGATCAGCGCGAGCGCGCCGAGCCAGACGAACGCGAGAACGAGAGTGGCGTCGATCGCTCCCTGCGCGCCGAGCACGCTGAGGATCGCCCCGACGAGCGTCGCCAGCGGGTGGGGGGTGGGCGCGAGCGCGACGTCGTAGTCGGGCAGCGTCCCGTGCGCGAGGTCGCGGCCCCAGACGAGCGCGTAGAGCGTGTCGTAGTTGGCCAGGCCGCGCCCGGCCAGCGCCCAGGCGACGAGGCCGAGCGCGAGCGTCCAGGCGATGGCCTTGCCGCGGCGCACGGGCGCGGACCCTAGTCGGCGGCCTTGCCCCGCGTTGCGCGCGCGTGAGAGGGTGCGCGCGTGCACGGACGCCTCGCAGCCGGACTCGCCGCTCTCGCTCTTCTCGCCGCGGCGCCGGCCGACGCGGCGATCCCGAGCGGGAACCTGGTCGTCAATCCCGGCGCCGAGGCGGGCCCGGGCGCGACGGACTCGTCGACGCAGCTTCCGCTGCCCGGCTGGACGGTCGAGTCGACCCTCACCGCGGTCCAGTACGGGGCGCCCGACTTCCCGACGGCATCGGACAGCGGAGGGCTCGGCGGCGGGGCCAACTTCTTCGCCGGCGGGCCTGGGGGCGCCGTCAGCGCCGCGACGCAGGTCATCGACGTGTCGGGCGCCGCGCCGGAGATCGACGCCGGGAAGGTCGCCGCCACGCTCACGGCGCTGCTCGGCGGCTTCTCGTCGCAGACCGACAGCGCGACGGTCAGCGCGACGTTCCTCAATGGCGCCGGCGGCACGCTCGGCAGCGTGGCGCTGCCCGCGGTGACCCCGACTGATCGCCGCTCGTCGACCGGGTTTGCCGGCCGCGTCGCGAAGGGCGCGGTCCCGTCGGGCACGCGCCAGATCTCGGTGCGCATCCAGGCCACCCGCGGCGAAGGCTCCTACAACGACGGCTACGTCGACAACGTCAGCCTGGTACTCGGCGCCGGCGCCGGGCCCGTCTTCAACAAGACGGTCGTGGTCAAGGTCGTCAGCGGCCGTGTCGGCATCCGCCGTCCGGGAAGCTCGAAGGACGTCGACCTCAAGGGCAGCGAGGGCATCCCGATGGGCTCGATCGTCGACACCGGCGAGGGCGTCGTCGAGCTCACGTCGCTGGCCAAGGCCGGGGGCACCCCGCAGACGGCGCGCTTCTACCAGGGCGTCTTCAAGGTCACGCAGTCGGGCTCGGTCACGAACCTCACGCTGAGCGAGCCGCTGGCTTCGTGCCGGGGCGGGCGCTCGGCGCGCGCGGGCGCCGCGGCGGCGGCGAAGAAGAAGCGCCACCTCTGGGGCGACGGCAAGGGCTCGTTCCGCACGAAGGGCAAGTACAGCTCGGCGACGGTCCGCGGCACGAAGTGGCTCGTGCAGGACAGCTGCTCCGGCACCCTCACGCGCGTCGTCCGCGGGACCGTGGCGGTCCGCGACAACGTCAAGCACAAGACGGTCGTGGTGCGGGCGGGGAAGAGCTACCTGGCGCGACCGCGAGGGTAGGGAGGCCTGACGACCGGGTGGCCGGCGGCGGTCAGCGCGGCGTCGCGGGCGCGGTCGTTCTCGTAGGCGGCTCTGTGGCCGTGGGCGCGCCAGCTGTCGGTCTCGACGATCAGGCGCTGCTGTGGCCAGAAGAAGTCGGCCTCGTAGTGGCCGTGGTCGGGGGCGGTGAGGGGGTGGTTGACGAGCGGCTCGGGCAGCCCGGCGGTGCGGATCAGGCGCAGCATGCGGACCTCCCAGTCGCTGCGGGTGACCTTCGGTTCGCGCGCGGTCGCTGCGGCCAGGGCCGCTGCTCCTCGGTGCCCGTTGGCGCGTGCCAGGAGCGCCTGGATGGCGCGTGTGGTCGTAGAGCTGCAGGAACAGCGCCTGCGCGAACGCGCGCTCCAGGCGGTCTTCGCGCACCGTCGCGGCCAGGTCCAGCAGCGTCCGCGCGACCGTCGTGACCGGGATCGCCTCGTGGGTGGTGGTGTCACGGGCATCGAGGGATCGGGCCCCGTGCAGGCGGATGCCCCGCGCGCCCGCCCGGCTGCGCGACGCGGTCACGTCCACCTGCGCCTGGTCGGTCCCCAAGAGCCCCCAGTGCGCCGCCGCACTGCGATGCGACAGCACCGCACCCTCCCCACACGCCAGCACGGCCGCCAACCGCCGCCCCTCGACCCCGAGCGCGCGGTGGCCGACCGCGTACACCCCTCGATACACCCGGTGCAGCCGCCCCACGCCCACCCGATGCTTGATCGCGCCATCGCCCAACCCCAACGCGCGCAGCTGCGCGCGACCGACCACACCCATTGCCCCGCAGCGAGATCGATGAGCGCCTCCCACCGGGGTGGGCCGGGTTGACGGGCACTATGACTGCCAAGACCGCCCACCCCTCGATCGTCCCAGCCAACCCGCCACACGGGACACCCCAAACGCAACAACTCTGCGCAGCCTCACACCCCTCACTGCCCCGAACGCGCGGTGCGGCGGGGCCCGGCGGAGACCGTCCGGTCGTGGCCACTACACTCGGTCGTCCGTGACCGCCGGCCCCTCGTTGTACCGCCGCCACCGTCCACGGACGTTCGCGGACGTCGTGGGCCAGGAGCATGTCGTCAGGACCCTGCGCAACGCCGTGGAGCAGGGCAAGGTCCACCATGCCTATCTGTTCGTGGGCTCGCGGGGGACGGGCAAGACGTCGATGGCGAAGATGCTCGCGGCGTGCCTGAACTGCGAGCACGGGCCGACGGTGGAGCCGTGCGGGCGCTGCGAGTCGTGCGTGGCGATCGCCAACGCGACGTCGCTGGACGTCATCGAGATGGACGCGGCGTCGAACAACTCGGTCGACGACATCCGCGAGCTGCGCGAGTCGGTGCAGTTCGCGCCGGTGTCGGGGCGCTCGAAGGTCTACATCCTCGACGAGGCGCACATGCTCTCGTCGCAGGCGTGGAACGCGTTCCTCAAGACGCTCGAGGAGCCGCCGCCGCACACGATCTTCGTGCTTGCGACGACCGAGGCGCAGAAGGTGCTGCCGACGGTCGTCGACCGCTGCCACCGCTTCGACTTCGCGCGCCCGACGGTCGAGCAGATCGCCACCGTCGTCACGCGCGTGGCTGCGGCCGAGTCGATCGACATCGCGCCCGACGCCGTCGCGCTGCTGGCGCGCCATGCGACCGGATCGTTCCGCGACGCGCTCGGCACGCTCGAGCAGCTCGTGACCTACACGGGCACGAACATCGCGACCGACGACGTCCTTGCCGTGCTCGGCGTGGCCGACGCCGACCTCCTCTTCGAGGCCTTCGACGCGGTCGCCGCGGGCGATGCGCGCGCGGCCTGGCTTGCCGCCGCCAAGCTCGCGGATACCGGCCGCGACATCGCCCAGTTCCTCAAGGACCTCGAGGCCCACGCCCGCGACCTGCTCGTCGTGCAGACGCTCGGCGAAGTGCCCCACGAGCTGGCCCTGACGCCCGACCGCGACGAGCGCCTGCTCGAGCAGGCGCGCCGCGTGCCGGGGCCGAGCCTCGTGCGCCTGCTCGACCTCCTGGCCGAGGCGCTGCGCACGGTCAAGGACGGAGCCGACGCCCGCACGCGCCTGGAAGCCGCGCTGGTCAAGGCCGCCGCGCCGGAGATGGACCCCGCGGCACGCGCGCTGGCGGCGCGGATCGAGCGGCTGGAGGCTGCGCTCGCCGGGGGCGGAGCACCCGCGCCGGCGGCGCGGGCGGCGACGGCGGAGCAGCCGGCCCGCGCGGAGCAGCCGGCCCGCGCGGAGCAGCCGGCGCCGGCGGCGCCGGAGCAGCCCGCGCCCGCCGAGCAGCCGGCGCCCGCCGCCCCGGAGCAGCCCGCGCCTGCCGAGCAGCCCACCGCCGTCGCAGTCGCCGAGCAGCCGGCCGTCGAGCCGACCCTCGACGCCGTCCGCTCGCTCTGGCCCGCCGTGCTCGAGACGCTGCGCGCCGACAAGGGCGCGCTGGCCGCTTCGCTGTCCGAGGCGCAGCCCGTCGACGTGCGGGGCAACCAGATGATCGTCGCCTTCGACGAGAGCGACACCTTCAACCGCCGCGTCGCCGACAGCCCGCCGCACCGCGCCGCCGTCGAGGAGGCGCTGCGCGACCTCGCCGGCCGCCCGCTGCGCGTCTCCTACGAGCTGCGCGACCTCGGCGAGGGCGCCGACGAGCCGCCGCCGAGCGAAGATGAGATCGTCAACCGCTTCAAGCACGCCTTCGACGCCGAGGAGATCGTGCCCGAGGACGAACCCGAATCCGACGACCGGGAGGGTCAGGCCTGATGCCGCAGCCGCCCAACATGCAGCAGATGCTCAAGCAGGTCCAGAAGATGCAGCAGGACATGATGGCCGCCCAGGAGCAGCTCAAGCACGAGGAGGTCGAGGCCTCCGCGGGCGGCGGGATGGTCACGGTCAAGGTCTCGGGCGACCTCGTCGTCAAGTCGATCTCGATCGCGCCCGAGGCGATCGACCCCGACGATCCCGAGCTGCTGCAGGACATGGTCCTCGCCGCCACCAACGAGGCCCTGCGGGCCGCTCAGGAGCTGCAGCAGTCCAAGCTCGGCGGCCTGACCGGCGGAATGGACCTGGGCTCGCTGGGCCTCCCGGGCTTCTAGCGAGCGCGTTTGTACGCCCCACCCGTCCAGCGCCTCATCACCGAGCTGGGCAAGCTGCCCGGGATCGGGCAGCGCACGGCCCAGCGCCTGGCCTTCCACATCCTGCGCGCCGAGACCGAGGACGCCAACGCGCTCGCCGACGCGATCCGCGAGGTCAAGGAGCGCATCGGGCTGTGCGAGATCTGCTTCAACCTCGCCGACGAGGCGCGCTGCCGGATCTGCCAGGACGAGCGCCGCGACGCCGAGCTCATCTGCGTCGTCGAGGAGCCCGGCGACGTGATCCCGATCGAGCGCACGCACGAGTACCGCGGGCGCTACCACGTGCTCGGCGGCGCGCTCTCGCCGATCGACGGCGTCGACCCCGAGGACCTGAAGATCGCCGAGCTCTACGCGCGCGTGGCCGCCGGCGGCATCCGCGAGGTCGTGCTCGCGACCAACCCGACGACGACCGGCGAGGCCACCGCGCTGCACATCGCCGCCGCCCTGCGCGAGCGCGCGCCGGACGTCACGGTGACGCGCCTGGCCAGCGGCCTGCCGGTGGGCGCCGACCTCGAGTACGCCGACGAGGTCACGCTCGGCAAGGCCCTCGTCGGGCGTCGCGCGCTCTAGTTCCCGACCTTCCACACGGGCACGACCTCGACGCGCGAGAGGCGCCAGCCGTCCGGCGTGCGCACCGCGTCGAAGCGGTAGCGCTCGCCCTGCTGCGAGGACACGGCGTCGTCGGCGAAGGTGACGACGAGGTTGGCGCGGACCGCGGCGCGGTCGCCGTCGAGGTCGATCAGGACGTTGGTGATGATGTGCTGGAGATGCGCGTGCTGGTGGTTGCGTCGTGCCTGGGCGACGACGTGCTCGATGCCTTCGGCGTGCCCGCCGGGGGTGTCGACGGTGACGTGGTCGACGAGGATGGTGGAGGTCTCGTCGAAGCGGCCCTCGTCGAGCCACAGCCCGAGGCGGCTGACCAGGTCGGTGATGGCCTGGCGGTCGGTGATGTCTTGGATGAGGAGATCAGTCATTGGTGGTCCCAACGATATCAGATCGTTGGCACAACCAACAATCACCAACGCTAGGCTGGCGCGATGGACCCCACCGACGCACCCGCCCGGCTGCGCCAGCTCCCGAGCTGGCTGCTCAACCAGGCGGCGCTCCACGCCAACCGGCTCGTGAGCGAGCGCCTGGCCGCGGAGGGCGTGCGCAGGCACCACTTCAGCGTCCTCACCGCGCTCGACGAGGACGGGCCGACCAGCCAGGCTGCGCTCGGCCGCCGGCTGTCGATCGACCGCAGCGACATGGTCGCCGTGATCAACGACCTCGAGCACGACGGGCTCGTCGCCCGCGATCGCGACAAGGCCGATCGCCGGCGCAACGTGATCCGCGTGACCGCAGCCGGCCGCCGCGCGCGCAAGCGCCTGGACGCTCGCATCGAGGAGGCACAGGCCGCCCTGCTTGAGCCGCTCTCGGCGTCCGAGAGCCGCGCGCTCAAGCAGCTGCTCACGCGCGTCGTCGAGCACGCCCGTTAGCGTGACTCGATCGGGAGCGTCGTGCCGACGAGCGTGCATCGTGCGAGCTCGGCGCGTCAGGACCCCGCAAAGCGAGTAACGTGGTGATCGCGCGTTGACCCCGCGAGCAGGACTTCAGCCCAACGCCCGAAGGCCACCGAAGCGCAGTGACGCCGAGGTGTGGAGCTCGTGGCACTGATCGAGACCCGCGGGGTCAGCCGCATTCGCCCCTTGGATCGCACCCCTCGTCCTTTCGCGCGGAATCCGCATCAGAGGGTTGGGAGGTCCTAGGCAATGGCAACCGAGCGCACAGGCGCCGTCGGCGGCGATGCGGCTGCACGCTCACCGGACGTGGGTCGCGACCAACGGTTGGAAGCGATCGAGGCGCGGCTGGAGCATCTGGAGAAGGCCCTCGAAGGCCTTCAGGACGCTGTCTATCGCCAGGCGCAGATGGAGGAGGAGAACATCGGCGAGTTGCGCAGGCGGATCGAGCCCGAGCAGCTCGCGCGTGACCTCAGCCAGGACGCTCGAGAGCGCGGACTCTGATGGCCCACGAGATAAGCAGGCTGCTTTCCGCAGTCCGAGAGCGTGCGCGGCTCCTCGCGCGGCACTCCGATGAGGCGACGGCCGGTGCGCGCCGGCAGCTGGAGCGCGAGGCAACCAGGCACGACCAGACCGCCGTTCGCCACGAACGGCGTGCCGCCACGCTCGAGGCGCACGGGGCGCAGCGCGCCGCCGCCGGCGAACGGCGCGATGCCAAGGCGCATCGCGACGCCGCGAACGCTGCGCGCCGCCCGCGCGTTACGGCGACGCGATCAGCAGCGATGCGCTGACGGGCTCGAGCGCCTCGTACACGTGCGGAACGTCCGCCGGGTAACGGGCATAATCACCCGCGCCGAGCTCGACCGGCGCGCGCTGCGGCCCGACGCGCGCGCGCCCGGAGTGCACGAGCAGGTGCTCGACCACGCCAGGCGGGTGCGGCTGCGAGAGCTGCCGGCGCCCCGTGCGCAGCGCCATGTCGTAGAGCTCGAAGGACCCGCGCCCGCCCACCCGCGCCACGAGCCGCGCGCGCACGGCCGCGCCCGCCACGCGCGGGCCCTCGCCGGCGCGGACGACCTCGACCTCCGCCGCCGACGGCGGCGCGATGAGGTCGGCGAGCGCGACCCCGAGCGCGTTGGCCAGCGCGTAGAGCGTTTCGAGCGTCGGGTTGCCGCGCCCGGCCTCGAGCTGGGCGAGCGTCGCGCGTGCGACGCCGGAGTCCCGCGCCAGCGCGACCGTCGAGATCCCGCGATCGGCGCGCAAGCGGCGGAGGTTGGCAGCCACGGTGTTGACCGGAGCGGACATGATGTCTATTTTAATAGACAGTGCCGACACATCGCCGCCCGCGCCGCCTGGCCGACCTCCCCGAGCTCGGCGTCGACGCCGCCGCCCGCGCCGCCGGCGCCGACCCCGAGGTGCTGCGCCTCGAGAACCTCGACACCGACGTCCCGCCGCCGGCCGCCGTCCTGGCCGCGACCCGCGACAGCGTCGGCGTCGACGCCGCCAACTCCTACCTGCCGTTCAATGGCCTGGCCGAGCTGCGCCAGGCCGTCGCCGAGCGCCTCGAGCGCCAGACCGGCGTCGCCCACGACCCCGACGAGCAGGTCGTCATCACCTGCGGCGGCACCGAAGGCCTCTTCGACGCGCTGCTGGCCACCGTGCAGGACGGCGACGAGGTCATCGTCACCGACCCCACCTACGTCGGCATGGTCAGCCGCGTCCGCATGGCGGGGGCGACGCCGGTCGCGGTGCCGTTCCGCCGCCACGCGAACGCGTGGCGCCTCGACCTCGACGCGCTCCACGCGGCGGTCACCGACCGCACGCGCGCGCTCTTCGTGATGAACCCGTCGATGCCCTCGGGCGCGGTGCTCGACGCGACCGAGTGGGAGGCCATCGCCGCGATCTGCCGCGAGCGCGGCTGCTGGCTCATCTACAACGCCGCGATGGAGCGGATCGTCTTCGACGGCCGCCCGATCGTGCACCCGGCCGCGCTCGACGGCCTCGCCGACCACGTCATCACCGTCGGCTCGGTCTCCAAGGAGTGGCGCATGATCGGCTGGCGTGTGGGGTGGGTGGCCGGCCCGCGCGCCGTGATGGGCGACGTCACGCGCGCGCACCTCTTCAACGTCGTCACGCCGGTGAGCCTGACCCAGGGCGCGGCGGTCGTCGCGCTGCGCACGCCCGACGACGACGCCGCGGCGGCCGTCGCGGAATGGCAGCGCAGGCGCGACGCCGTCGTCGCCGAGCTCGCGGCCTACGACCCGGTGCCCGCCGCCGGCGGGTGGTCGCTGCTCGTCGACGTCTCGGCGCTCGGGCTCAGCGGCCGCGAGGCCTCAGGCCGCCTGCTCGAGCACGGCCGCGTCGCCGCCACCCCGATGGACGGCTGGGGCGAGGTCAACGGGCCCCAGCACGTCCGTGTCGTCTTCGCCAACGAGCCGCTCCAGCGGCTCGCCGGCCTCGGCCAGCGGTTCGCCGCGGCGCTCGACGGCGCCTGACTCAGAAGACGATCCCGTTCGGGACCTCGGGCCCCGGCGGGAAGGTTGCGCCGAAGCCCTGCAGGATCGCCCCGATCGGCGTGTAGCACATGACGTGGTGGCGGCCGACCTGCTCGGTCGTGATCCCGAGCGCGCGCGTGACGAGCGAGCCGGTGTCCTCGTAGACCGGGCCGCCGCTGTCGCCCTCGCGACCGCGGATGTCCGTGCAGATCAAGCCCGGATCGGCATGGCTGTTCGGCGCGATGCGCCCGCATTGGTCGGCGCCCGAGGTGCGGCCGGCGAAGCACACCGCCTTGCCGGGCGTCTGCTCGCCATCGGCGACCGTGCCGGCGACGGCCAGCGGCGGCAGGTCGCCGCGCTCGATCTGCTGCAGGAGCCGGACCTCACGCCTGACGGAGAAGACCATCGCGTCGACCCCGTTCGGCTCGCGGGCGACCTCGTGGCCCAGGACGTGCGGCCCGCCCGCGTCGATGCTGCGGAACACCGTGTGCGGCTCGCCCAGGCTGGCGCGGTGGGCGCAATGCCCGGCCGTCAGCCCGACCGGCGGCCGCTGCGGCAGCGCGAGCACGAAGCCCGCCGTGCAGTTGCTGGCGGGCGCGCCCGGCGCGACCACGAGCTGCTGGCCCGCCCGGTACAGCCGGTGGTCGACCCGCAGCCCGTTGCCCACCCGGACGTAGCCGATGACTTGTCCGCCGCCCTCGGCGCCGACGCCGTAAGCGCGCCTGCCGTGCAGCTTCCGGCGCCGCACGTGCGTGAGCGTCAGGCCAGCCTTCGCGAGTGCGAGCGACTCGTCCCGCGCTCGCAGCACCTTGGCCAGCAGGCCGCGCACGTCGGCGCAGCTCCCGCCGCGCACCGTGATCGAGAACACCCGCGCACCGACGTGGCCGCACGCGACGGTCGGCAGCGGCGCTGTGGGCTGGACGAGGCTTCCGTCGAGCTGCAGCGCTTCGGGCGGGTCGCCCAGCAGGCACTGGCTGAGCGTGACGGTGAGGTGCACCTGCGTTGGCGATGTGAACTGCCCGGTGACGTCCACCCGTCCCGCGCCGCCGCCTCCACCCGTCGGTCCTCCGGCCGCATTCGACATGCTGAAGCTGCCGTCCGCGGCCATGCTGCCGGGAACGGTGCCCGGCGGCGGATAACGGATCCGTATCAACGCCGAGCGTGCGAGCGCGCCGGGTGCGGCGCCCGCACGCGGCCGCCGTGCGCTCGACCGCTGACCGCGGGCCGCACGACCATCGCGCTGCCGCCGCCGCGCCGCGACGGCTCGGCCGCCGCGAGCATCGCGCCGTGGTCGAGGAGCTCGATACCCGTCGCCGCGCCGATCTCGCGCGCCGACGGCGGCGTCTGGGTGACGGCGAGCACCTGGCCGCGCGCCGTCAGCGCCGCGGCCTCCGGCGTGGACAGGAACGCCTGCTCGGTCTGCGTCGTCGCGGCGTTGCGCTGGCTCAGCCGCGGGACCTCGATCGACTGGGGGAGGGTCATGCCGAAGTCGATGCGATCGAGCAGGATCTGCGTGACCGTCGTGATGATCGACGCACCGCCCGGCGAGCCCAGAGCGAGCCACGGCTTGCCGCCACGCAGCACGATCGTCGGCGCGATCGACGAGCGCGGGCGCTTGCCGGGCTCGATGACGTTCGCGCCGCTGCTGATCCCGTTGGCGTCGAGGTTGAAGTCGGTCAGCTCGTTGTTGAGCAGGAAGCCGTAGCCGGGCACGACCATGCCGTTGCCCCCGGTCTGCTCGATCGTGAACGTGTAGTCCACGACGTTGCCCCAGCGATCGGAGATCGTCAGGTTCGTCGTCGAGCCGACGCGCGTGGCCGAAGCGCTGGTGTCGGGCGCCGCGTCGGGATCGCCCGGCGGGACGGGGCTCGTCGCAGCCGTCTCCTTGATCTGGTCGCGCCGCTGCGCCGCGTACTGATCGGACAGCAGCTCCTCGAGCGGGACGCTGACGTAGCCCGGATCGTCCAGGTACGCGCCGCGGTCGGCGTAGGCCAGGCGCGAGGCCTCCAGGTAGTAGTGCAGCGCCTGCTCGCGCGGGAGCGTCGCCATCGGATAGCCCTCGAGGATGTTGAGGATCTCGCCGACGGTCGAGCCGCCGCTCGACGGCGGCCCCATCCCGTAGAGCTGCAGGCCGCGGTAGTCGATCCGCGTCGGATCGCGGTCGATCGCCTTGTAGCCGGCGAGGTCGGCCAGCGTCATGAGGCCCGGGCGCGGGTCGCGCGTGGAGCCGGTGCGCAGCGGCGGGTGCGTCACGGTGTCGACGATCGCCTGCGCGAGCTTGCCCGTGTAGAAGGCGTCGGGCCCGTTGCGCGCGATGAGCGCGTACGTGCGCGCGAGGTCGGGGTTGCGGATGAGCGTGCCGACCGGCTTGGGTGACCCGTCCGGCTGCAGGTACAGCGCCGCGGTGCCGGGGAAGTCGTTGAAGATCGCCTTGGCCTCGTCGGTCTGGTTGTAGAACGTCGGGTCGACCGTGAAGCCGCGCAGCGCCGCGACGATCCCGGGCACGAGCGCCCGGCGCAGTGGCCACGTCCCGAACTCGCCGAGCGCCTGCTGCCACGCGCGCACCGTGCCGGGCACGCCGACGCTCATGCCGCTGACGCGCTGGGACTCGAACGTCGTGAGGCCCTTGAACGAATCGGCGTTCATCGCGGCCGGCGCCGTCTCGCGCGAGTCGATCGTGCGGACCTTGCCGTCGCGGGCGGAGTAGACCGTCATGAAGCCGCCGCCGCCGATGCCGCACGAGTACGGCTCGACGACGCCGAGCACCGACGCGGCGCCGACCGCGGCGTCGACCGCGTTGCCCCCCTGGCGCAGGACCCCGATCGCGGCCCGGGTGGCCTGCTGGTCGACGCTGGCGGCGGCCCCGCCGGCGCCCACCGCGGTGGGCTGCTTGACGGGGGCGGGGGACTGGTGTGCGGCGGCCGGGGCGGCGAGGAGCGCAGCGGCCAGGACCGGAAGGAGCATGCGGCGCATGGGACCGCCCTACCCCGCGCGTGCGCGCGCGATGCCTATCCTTGCGGCTCGCGTATGGAGAACGGGACCGTGGTCATGAAGTTCGGGGGCACCTCCGTCGCCGATGCCGAGCGCCTCAAGCGCGCCGCGCAGCGGATCGTCGCCAAGCGCGAGGCCGGCCATCGCGTCGTCGCCGTGCTCAGCGCGCGCGGCAAGGAGACCGACCGCCTCATCGCCGACGCCCACGAGGTCTCGCCGCACCCCGACCCGCGCGAGATGGACATGCTGCTGTCCACCGGCGAACGCGTGTCGTGCGCGCTGTGCGCGATGGCGATCAACGACCTCGGCCACCGCGCGATCAGCCTCACGGGGTCGCAGGCCGGGATCGTCACCGACACCTCGCACACCAAGGCGCGGATCCTCGACGTGCGCGCCGACCGCATCTTCACCGCGCTCGACGCCGACTCGATCGTGCTCGTCGCCGGCTTCCAGGGCGTCAGCACCGCGCGCGACGTCACGACGCTGGGCCGCGGCGGATCGGACACCACCGCGGTCGCGCTGGCCGCCGCGGTCGGCGCCGAGGTCTGCGAGATCTACACCGACGTGCCGGGCGTCTTCTCCGCCGACCCGCGGATCGTGCCCAACGCGCGCAAGCTCGCGGTCGTCTCCTTCGAGGAGATGCTCGAGATGGCGGCGTCCGGCGCGGGCGTGCTGCAGCTGCGCTCGGTCGAGTACGCGCGCAACCACGGCGTGCGCATCCACTGCCGATCGAGCTTCGACGACGCGCCAGGTACCGTTGTCGTCTCCGAGGAAGACACCATGGAGCAGCCCCTCATCACCGCCGTCACCCACTCGCTCGGCGAGGCCCGCGTCACGCTCATGGGCGTGCCCGACACGCCGGGCATCGCCGGCCGCGTGACGACGGCGCTGGCCCAGGCCAACGTCAACATCGACATGATCGTCCAGGGCGAGCCCGAGACCGAGGGCCTGCGCGCGGACATGTCGTTCACGATCCCGCGCGACGACGTCCACGACGCGCGCACGGCGCTCGAGCCGATCGCGTCGGAGCTCGGCATGAAGGTCGCCACCGACGAGACGATGGGGAAGGTCTCTATCGTGGGAGCAGGAATGAAGACCCACCCCGGCGTGGCGGCCAAGGTCTTCACCACCCTCGGCGACAACGGCATCAACATCGAGATGATCTCCACCTCTCCGATCCGCATCTCCTGCGTCGTCCCGGGCGATCGCGTGCCCGACGCGGTCAAGGCCCTGCACAGCGCGTTCGAGCTCTCCGGCGAGGGGACGATGCGCCCGGAGCAGCCGTTCGGGGAGTTCGCCTGATGCGCGTCGCGGTCGTCGGTGCCACCGGTGCGGTCGGCACGATCATGCTCGCCCTGCTCGAGAAGCGGGCGTTCCCCGCCGACGAGATCGTGCCGTTCGCCTCCGAGCGCTCGGCCGGCAGGCGGATCGGCGATCTCACCGTCCAGCCGCTCGCCGACGAGACCATCCAGGGCTTCGACGTCGCGCTGTTCAGCGCCGGCGGCGGCACCTCGCGCGAGTGGTCGCCGCGCTTCGCGGCCGCGGGCGCGCTCGTCGTCGACAACTCGTCGGCGTGGCGCATGGACCCCGAGGTCCCGCTCGTGGTCTCGGAGGTCAACCCCGACGCGCTCGACCACATCGGCAAGGGCATTGTCGCCAACCCGAACTGCACGACGATGGCCGTCATGCTGCCGGCCAAGGCGCTGCACGACGCGTTCGGCCTGCACACGATGGTCTGCACGTCCTTCCAGGCCGCCGGCGGCGCCGGGCAGAAGGGCATGGACGAGCTGCACGCGCAGGTCGATCCGGTGCGCGGCCACGACCTCGTCAACGACGGCGCGACCGCCGCGGCCGCCGTCGAGGCGAGCATCCACGCCAAGACGCTCGCCTTCAACGTCGTGCCGTGGCTCGGCAAGGAGGTCGACGGCGGCTACAGCGACGAGGAGATGAAGCTGCGCAACGAGTCGCGCAAGATCCTCGACATCCCGGGCCTCAACGTGGCGCCGACCTGCGTTCGCGTGCCCGTGATGGTCGGCCACGCGATCGAGGTGCGCGCGACGTTCGATCGGCCGGTCAGCGTCGACGCGGCGCTCGACGCGCTGCGCGCCTTCCCCAACCTCGAGCTCGACGACATCCCGACGCCGCTGGAGTGGGCCGGGCGCGACGAGGTCGCGGTCGGGCGCGTGCGCGCCGACCTCTTCGACGACCACAGCCTCAACTTCTTCGTCGTCGGCGACAACCTGCTCAAGGGCGCGGCGCTCAACACGGTGCAGATCGCCGAGCTGCTGCACGCGCGCGGGCTGGTCGGCGCGCTCGCCTCCTGAGCGCCCGCGATCTTCACGCGCTCGCTACGCGCGCGTTGGTAGCGTCGCCGCATGGGCGAACGAACGAGCTACGCACCCGGAGCCTTCTCCTGGGTCGACCTCAACACCGACGACCAGGAGGCTTCGAAGGCCTTCTACGCCGACCTGCTGGGCTGGTCGTACAACGACATCCCGATCGGCGACGGCAACCACTACTCGATGGCTCAGGTCGACGGCCACGACGTGGCGGCGATCACGCCGATGCCGCCCGGCACCGACGTGGTGCACTGGAACTGCTATGTGACGGTCGAGGACGTCGATGCAGCCGCGGCGCGCGCCAAGGAGCTCGGTGCGACCCTGCTCGCCGAGCCCTTCGACGTCTTCGACTCCGGGCGGATGGCGATCCTCCAGGACCAGCAGGGCGCGGTCCTCAGCGTCTGGCAGCCGCGCGCGCACATCGGCGCGGGTCTGGTCAACGCGCCCGGGGCGCTGTGTTGGAACGACCTGGCCTCGCCCGACGTCGAGGCATCGGCCGCGTTGTACCGCGACCTCTTCGGCTGGACGATCGAGGAGGCGCCGGGCTCCGAGGGCGGGTACTGGTCGATCACCAACGAGGGCAAGCAGAACGGTGGGATCGTGCCGATGATGCCCGGCGGCCACCCCGCGTGGAACCTCTACTTCGCCGTCGAGGACTGCGACGCCGCCGTGGCCCGCGCGGGCGAGCTGGGCGGCACGACGCTCGTCGGGCCGATGGACCTCCCGAACGGGATCCGCTTCGCGGTCCTGCGCGATCCGCAGAACGCGGTGTTCAGCGTGCTGTCGGGGCCGCTCGATCCGTAGCCGCCGGGCCGCTCTGGAACCACGCGAAGGTGAAGCAGCCGGCGGCGACGATCGCCGCCGCGATGCCGTGCTTGACGTGGTGATGCGACGAGCCGGCCTCGTGGCCGGGCAGGAACGACGGCAGCGCGTCCGCGCTGTCGACCCAGTAGAGGACGGCGATCGCGAGCAGCACGACGCCGAGCACGACGGCCGGCAGGATGAGCGAGCGGTTCTTGGTCATGGCGCCGGCGATGCTGGCGGGCCTTCGTGAAACGGCGATGAAAGGACTAGCCAAACGTCTGCCCCGCCGCCCGGGGCGTTCGCGGCGTGCGCGCTGCCGCCGTGCGCGGCGGCGACCGCCGCGACGATGGCGAGGCCCAGCCCTGTCCCGGGCCCGCGTCCGCCGCGCGCGAAGCGATCGAAGGCGCGTGCGAGGAACTCGGGCGGGAAGCCCGGCCCCTCGTCGCGCACGTGCAGCTCGACGTGCCCGTCCTCGGCGCGCGCGTCCAGGCGGACAGGGCCGGCGCCGTAGCGAAGCGCGTTGTCGACGAGGTTGTCGAGCGCCTGGCGCAGGCGGGTCGGGTCGGCCCGCGCGATGACGCCCTCCGAGCCGACCACGATCAGGGCGCGGTCGAGCTCGGCGGCGCGCGGGGCGAAGGTGGCGGCGACGGCGTCGAGCAGGTCGCGCACCTCGACGGGCCGCGCGTCGACGGGCAGCAGCTCGTCGTCCAGGCGCGCCAAGGCGAGCAGCTGCTCGGCCAGGTCGACGAGGCGGTCGGTCTCCTCGGTGGCGGAGCGCACGACGCGGCGCAGCTCCTCGTGGCTGGGGTCGCCGGCCGTCGCGAGCTCGAGCTCGCCCCTGAGGATGGTCAGCGGCGTGCGCAGCTCGTGGCTGGCGTCCGCCACGAAGGCGCGCTCGCGCCGCCGCGCGTCGGCCAGGCGGTCGAGCATCGCGTTGAGGGTCTCGCCGAGGCGGCGGATCTCGTCGTCGGCCTCGGGCAGCGGCAGCCGTGCATCGGGCTCGGCGGCCGAGATCGTCGCCGCGCGGCTGCGCATCGTCTCCACCGGGCGCAGGGCCCCCGAGGCCAGCGCGTAACCGGCGAGCGCCGCCAGCAGCAGCGCGAGCGGACCGCCGATGAGCAGCGCGCCGACGAGGACGTCGAGCGTGTGCTCGGGTCCGGCGCGATCGCCGGCCACGACCACGACGCGGCCGGCGGCGCCGACGGGCTCCGCGAGCACCCGCACGGTGTCTCCGCGCTGGCGCACGATCCGCCGGCGCCGAGCAGCGCGCAGCTCGGCGGATGACAGCAGCGGGCGGCGGGCGGACGGCGTCGCCGCGACGATCCGTCCGTCGGGGTCGACGAGCTGGGCGCGATCGCCGATCTGCCCGGGCGGCGGCCCGGCGGTGAGCAGGACGTCGGCGGGGTCGCCGTTGCGGGCGAGCGCGGCGAGGTCGTGGGCGCGCAGGGCGAGCGCGTCGTCGATGCTGCGGTCGATCCCCGACCTCGTGTGCAGGTAGAGGAAGCCGCCGACCAGCGCCAGCACGATCGCCATCGCGACCGTGTAGGCCAGGGTCAGCCGGACCCGCAGCGGGAGCGCGCTCAGTCGCTGTCGGATGGCGCGCACAGCCGGTAGCCCACGCCGCGGACCGTCTCGATCGAGTCGGTGCCGAACGGGCGGTCGATCTTGTCGCGGAGCAGGCGGACGTAGGCGTCGACGACGTTGGAACGGTGCTCGTAGCTCTCGTCCCAGACCTGCTCGATGAGGGCGAAGCGCGAGAGCACCTCGCCGGGCCGGCGCATGAACGCCTCGAGCAGCGCGTACTCCTTGGCCGACAGCGCGAGCGCGTCGTCGCCGCGCCACGCCTCGCGGCGCGCGGGGTCCAGGCGCAGCTCGCCGACCGTGAGCACGGCCGGGCGCTCGGGCGCGCCGCGGCGCACGAGCGCGCGCAGCCGCGCCCCAAGCTCGGCGAACGAGAACGGCTTGACGAGGTAGTCGTCGGCGCCGACATCGAGGCCCTCGACGCGATCGCCGATGGCGTCGCGCGCGGTGAGCATGAGCACCGGCGCCCACACGCCCTCCGCGCGCAGCCGGCGGCACGTCTCGAACCCGTCGATCCCCGGCAGCCCGACGTCGAGCACGATCGCGTCGTAGGCCACCGAGCCGGCGCGCCACAGCGCGTCCTCCCCGGTCTCGCACAGATCGATCGCGTGGCCCTCGGCTCGCAGCGCGCGCACGAGCAGCGCGCCGAGCTTCGGTTCGTCCTCGACGACCAGGAGCCGCATCGACCGCCCGAGTATGCCTCAACCTCCCGCGACGAAGATCACCGTGCAGAGCGCCCCGAAGCCGATGCAGTAGTAGCCGAACGGGCTGAGCTTGTTGGTCTCGAAGTACCGCAGCAGGAAGCGGACGGCGAAGTACGTCGTGACGGCGGCGCATGCGGCCGCCACCAGCGCGGGACCGCGGACCCCGTCGCCCTTGTGGCCGAAGAGATCCGGCAGCTTCAGCAGCGCGGCAGCGCCGATGATCGGGGTCGCGAGCAGGAACGAGTAGCGCGCCGCGTCTTCGTGCGAGAGGCCGACGAGGAGGCCGCCGCCCATCGTCACGCCCGACCGCGAGATGCCCGGCACGAGCGCCGCCGCCTGCGCGGTGCCGACTGCGGCCGCCTGGCGGAAGCTCAGCCCCGCGGGGCGGGCGACCGCGCGGCGGCGCTCGCGCTCGAAGATGAGCAGCAGGACGCCGTTGACCATCAGGAAGATCGCCGCGGAGGTCGCCGACGCGAACAGGTCGCGCAGCGCGTGCTCGAGGAGGAGACCGAGGATGCCGGCCGGGATGGTGCCGACGACAAGCAGCCAGCCGAGCCGCGCATCGACGTCGCCCGGCGCGATCTCGCGCATGCGCAGTGAGCGCCACAGCCCGGCGATGATCCGCCGCCATTCGGCGAGGAACATGAAGAACAGCACGATCGCGGTGGCGAGGTGCGTCGCCACGAGGAAGGTCACGAAGTAGTCGTCGTTCTGGTGGATGTCCCAGCCGAGCAGGCGCGGCAGCACGACCGCGTGGCCCAGGCTCGAGACGGGAAAGGGCTCGGTGACGCCCTGGACCAGCCCCAAGACGATCGCCTGGAAGTAGGAGATCGGGTGCACGCCGGCGACGCTAGGCGGCCTTCATGAAACGACGGTGAAAGCCCCGCCATGCGGTCAGTCCGCGGCAGAGTCCGTGAATTGCACCGATGCTGCGGCGGGCGGGCGGGCGGAAACTGCGACGACGGCTCCGCCAAGGAGGCCACAGTGGCTGATGATCGCAGCACCACCATTCTCGAGGCCCGGCTGGACCGCGACGAGGATCGCATCGCGGACGACGAGGCGCGGCTGGCCGCCGACGAGCAGCTGATTCGGTCCAATCGCTTCATTGCGTGGATCGCGATCGGGCTCGGGGTGGCGCTGGTCGTCGCGGTGACCGGCCTGGTCATCGCCCTGGTCGCGGTGAACCGCGACGTGGACGTGGTGGCGAAGGCCGCACCCAAGGACGGCAGCGTCGGCACGGCGGCGCTTCAGGACCGCGCGGTCACCGCCGACAAGGTCGCCGACGGCGCCATCGGCAGCCGGCAGCTCGCGGACAACTCGGTCAAGGCGGCCGACGTGGCCCACAACACGCTGACCGGGACCCAGATCGACGAGGGCGCCCTCGCCGAGGTGCCGGCCGCCCACCGCGCGTCGCGCGCGAGCAGCGCGGCCGACGCGGACAAGCTCGCGGGCCTGAGCTCCTCGGCCTTCCTGTCGCACGTGGCCGCCCAGCGCACCGCCAGCGCAACCGACGAGCACGCGACGAAGGGTCCCCTCGCGGCGCACTGCCCGAGCGGCCAGCGGGTCGTCGGCGGCGGCGCGGCGGTCGACGGCGCGGCGCGCGGCATCGCGATCGTCCGCAGCGCGCCCGACGGACAGGACTGGGTCGCGGTCGCGGTCGCCGACCGCCGGACGACCACGCCGTGGCGCCTGGTCGTGACGGCGATCTGCGCTGCCGGCGGCGGCTAGCGGCGGCTCAGACGCCCGCGACGACCGACGTCGTCCAGTCGATCACCGACGCTGGCTTCACCACATGGCGCTGCATGCCGAGCTCCTTGGGCTCGAGGCCCAGCGCGAGCCCGACGAGCTGGGGCAGGTGCAGGACCGGCATGTTGAGCTCGCGCCCGACGACGCGCTCGGCCAGCGGCTGCTGGAGATCGAGGTTCAGGTGGCACAGCGGGCACGGCGTGACGAGGCAGTCGGCGTCGGCGTCGACGGCGTCGCCGAGGTGGCGGCCGGCCTGCTTGAGCGAGGCGTCCTTGTTCATCGTGATGATCGGGAAGCCGCAGCACTTGTGCGAGCCGGCGTACTCGATGACCGTGCCGCCGAGGGCCTCGATGACCTGCGCCAGGTAGGTGTCGCGCGGGCGCTCGGCGGCGTCGATGCCCAGGCGATCGATCGGGCGCACGATGTAGCAGCCGTAGAACGGGCCGACCTTGAGGTCGGTCAGCGGGCGCTTGATCCGCGCGCGCAGCTCGTCGAGGCCGATCTCCTCGACCAGCAGCCACAGGAAGTTCTTGTTGGTGATGCCCTTCTCGTAGGACAGGCCCTCGGCCGACAGCGTCTCGTTGACCTGGGCGCGGTACTCAGCGCTGGCGTCGAGGCGCTCCTGGCACTCGCTCTGCGCGCCCTGGCAGGTCGAGCAGATGTTCATCATCAGGTCGGCGCCGTCGACGCGCTGGGCGAGCGCGAACGTCCGCGCGTTGAGCGTGTCGGCCAGCTCCTGGTTGTGCTCGGCGATGACGCCGGCGCCGGTGCAGCACGCGCGGTCGAGCTCGACGAGCTCGATGTCGAGCAGCGGCGCGATCTTGGCCATCGAGCCGTGGAGCTCGGGCGTGAACCCGCGGCTCACGCAGCCGGGCCAGTACGCGACCCTCATCCCGTCGTCTCCTCGATGTCCTCGTCCACGCCCGAGATGTAGAGGTTCAGCTCGACGCGCTCGTCGCGGCCCTCGACGGTGTCGTAGATGCGCTGCACCTGCTTGAGGTCCTCCTTCGGGATCTTGTGCGGCTTCAGCGCACCCGTCAGCGTGACCTTGCGGCGCACGAGCGCCTTGGTGATCACCGGCAGCGAGTGGACGAGCTCCAGCGCCGCCGGCGGCATGAACTTGCCGAAGAACGTGTTGCCGCCGTAGGAGCGCGGCAGCAGCTCGGCCTCCCACAGCAGGCCGTTGTCGCGCACGAGCGTCGTGAAGGCCGCCTCGTGGCGCTCGCCGTTGTTGCGGTCCTTGATGTGGTGGTCGGCGGTGGCGCGGCGGCGCAGGCGCATGATCTGGCTCATCGGCGCGACGCCCTTGGGGCAGGCCTCGATGCACTTGAAGCAGTGCGTGCAGTCGAAGATCCCGTGCGGGTCCTCGGCGAGGTCGAGCAGGCGCTCGGCCTGCTGGGCGTCGCGCGGGTCGCCGACGAAGCGGTAGGCCTTGGCCAGCGCGGCGGGGCCGACGAACAGCGGGTCGACCTCCATCGACAGGCAGTCGCTCACGCACGCGCCGCACTGGATGCACGCCATCGACTGCGTCACGTCGATCATCGACTCGCGCGGCACGACGTACTCGCGCTCGGGGATCGGCTCCTTGTTGATGAGCCACGGCGTGACGCGCTGGATCTTCTTCCAGTGGACCGCGTCCATGTCGACGATCAGGTCCTTGAGGACGGGCATGTTGCCCATCGGCTCGACCTCGATGACGCCGTCGCGCGACGACGCGAGCGCGTTGTCGAGGTGCGTGTGGCAGGCCAGGCCGGGCTGGCCGTTGACGCGCACGCCGCACGAGCCGCAGATCGCCGCGCGACACGAGCAGCGGATGCCGATCGAGCCGTCGAAGCGCGCCTTGGCCTGCAGGATGCCCTCGAGCACCGAGCGGTGGGGCTCGAGCTGGATCGTGTGCTCGTCCCAGTAGGGGGCGTCGCCCGACTCGGGGTCGTAGCGCCGCAGGCGCAGCGTGAAGTCCTGCGGCGGCTTGTGGGTGTCGGCCATCAGTACTTGCGCTCCTCGGGCTGCCACTGCGTGATCGTCACCGGCGAGTAGGTCACCTCCGGGACGTCGTCCCCGTTGCGGCCGATGTCGATGTGCTTGAGCCAGACGTCGTCGTTGCGCTCGGGGTAGTCGGTGCGGAACTGCGCGCCGCGCGACTCCTTGCGCTCGATCGAGGCGACGACGATCGTCTCGGCGGTATCGAGCATGTACCCCAGCTCGAGGGCGCCGAGGACGTCTTGGTTGAAGACGGTGCCGCGGTCATCGATGTAGGCGGTCCTTGCCTCCTCCTTGAGGCGGCGCACCACGTCGTGGGCTTCGCGCAGGCCCGCCTCGTCGCGAAAGACGGCGACGTGGCGGTTCATCTCGTTGCCGAGCTCCTCCTTGATCTCCGATACGCGCCGGCCCGTGCGCTCGCGGGCGATGATCTCGTCGATCGTCGCCGCGTCGCGGCGCAGCTGCTCGTCGCTGACCGTCGGCATCGGCATCGACTTCGCGCGCGCGGCGGCGTGCACGCCGGAGCGCCGGCCGAAGATCAGCGTGTCCAGCAGCGAGTTGGCGCCCAGGCGGTTGCCGCCGTGGACCGAGACGCAGGCGACCTCGCCGGCCGCGTACAGGCCGGGGATCGACGTCGCGCCGTCGACGTCGGTCTTGACCCCGCCCATGAAGTAGTGGTGGCCTGGGCGGATGATGATCGGCTCGCGCGTGATGTCGGTGCCAGCGAAGTCCCTGCCGATGTTGACGATCTCGCGCAGGGCCTCGAGCGTGCGCTTGCGCGGCACCACGGTGATGTCGAGGTAGATCCCGACGCCGTCGCGGCCGACCCCGCGGCCCTCGTTGATCTCGGTCTGCTCGGCGCGCGAGACGACGTCGCGCGAGGCCAGCTCCATCTTGTTGGGCGCGTACTTCTCCATGAAGCGCTCGCCCTGGGAGTTGAGGAGGTGGGCGCCCTCGCCGCGCGCGCCCTCGGTGATGAGGAAGCCGGTCTCGACCAAGCACGTCGGGTGGTACTGGATCATCTCCATGTCCATCAGCGGCGCGCCGACCTGGTAGGCCTGCGCGATGCCGTCACCCGTGCAGATGAGCGCGTTGGTCGTCGGCTTGTAGCACTGGCCGGCGCCGCCCGAGGCGAGGATCACGTTCTTGGCGGCGAAGGTCTCCATCCGCCCCGAGCGCACGTCGCGCGCGACCGCGCCCACGCAGGTGCCGTCGCCGTCGAGGATCAGCGAGGTGACGAACCACTCCTCGAAGCGCTCGATCGTCTCGGAGTACTTGAGGACCTGCTCGTACAGGACGTGCAGCATCGCCTGGCCGGTGATGTCGGCCACGTAGGCGGTGCGGTTCATCGACGCCCCGCCGAACGCCCGCAGGTCCAGCTCGCCGCTCTCGTTGCGGTGGAAGGTCACCCCGATGTGCTCGAGGTGCATGACCTCGCCGGGGGCCTCGCTGCACATGATCTCGATCGCGTCCTGGTCGCCCAGGAAGTCGGAGCCCTTGACCGTGTCGAAGGCGTGCGAGCGCCAGTCGTCGGCCGGATCGATAGCGGCGTTGATGCCGCCCGCGGCCGCCACCGAGTGCGAGCGGACCGGGTGGACCTTGCTCATGAGCGCGACCGATGCTCCGGCATCCGCCGCCGCCAGCGCCGCGCGCTGGCCGGCGAGGCCCGCGCCGATGATGAGGACGTCATGTGCAGGCATGGCCCGTTGGACTCTATTAGGCCGTGCGTCCCGACACCGCCGCGCTTAACGCGCGCCGGACCTGCTCGACCGTTACGACACCGCGTAGGCGGTCGTCGCGGTCGATGACCATCAGCGCCCCGAGCGAGCGCAGTCCCTCAGAGCCGACGAGTTGCTCGATCGGGGTGTCGTCGCGCACCCGGAAGGCCTCGTCGGCCTCCGGATCGACGACGTCGGCGACCGGCAGCGCGGGGCGGCCCTCCTCGACCGCGCCGTCGACGCGGTGCTGGTGCAGCAGGCCCAGGAAGCGCCCCGAGGCCGGGTCTGCGACCGGGAACCACGGCCAGCGGTAGCGCAGGAAGAACTCGTCCTGGGCCTGCAGCACGGTGGTGTCGCCGGGGACCCACACCGGCTGGGTGTCCATGACGTCGGCCACGGTCACGCCCTGCAGGCGCTCGGAGAAGCGGCTGGACGCGACCGCGCCGGTCGCCGTCTGGCCCAGGAACCACCCGAGGACGATGAACCACAGGCCGGTGTACGCGGCGCCGACGATCAGCAGGTAGATGCCGCCGCCGATGAGCACGTAGGAGAAGCCCTGGCCCAGGCGGGCGGAGAAGCGCGTGCCACGGTTGCGGTCACCGGTGATCTTCCACGCGACCGCCTTGGCGATCCGGCCGCCGTCGAGCGGGAAGGCGGGCACCATGTTGAAGACGAACAGGAAGGCGTTGACGAGCGCCAGCCATCCCAGCAGGGCCATCCCTGGCGACGGGTTGGCGTTCAGCGCGACCGCGTCGAGGAAGTCGTTGGACCCGGCGATGGCGATGCCCGCCACGACGCAGACGACGATGATCAAGAGCGTCACCGCCGGCCCGGCCGCCGAGACGCGGAACTCCTCGCCCGGCGAGGAGCTGTCGCGGGTGAGCTTCGCGATCCCGCCGAAGAACCACAGGTCGATGCCCGCGATCCCGATCCCGTTGCGGCGCGCGACCAGGGCGTGGCCGAGCTCGTGGAGCGTCAGCGAGGCGAAGAACAGCGCGGCGCTGGCCACGGCGATGCCGTAGGCGGTGCTGTCGCTGTAGCGGTCGGTGTACGACGACGACAGCCCGATGATCAGGATGAAGAGCACGACGAACCAGCTCGGGCTCGCACCGATGCGTATCCCGAAGATGCGGGCGAGCTGGATCGACCCTGTCCCCATGCTGACATGGTGCCAGGCGCACGGTGTCAAGCGCGCACGGCATCGGTCGATGACCAGGAGACCATGCCCCGTCTTCATCTCTCCGACCTTCCGCTCGCGCGCAAGCTGGCCCTCGGCTTCGGCATCGTCCTCGCGCTGACCGCCGCCATCATCGTCTACGGCCAGGTGAGCTACGGCCACCTCGAGGCCGAGTACGCCGACGTCGCCCACAAGGACCTCGACAAGATCGTCTTCGCCGGCGAGGCGAAGGCCGCGCTGTCCGACGTGCACTTCTCGCAGACCGAAGCCGTGCTGACCCACGGCGCCACCAAGGCCAACTACGCGGACGACTTCGGCGTCCTCCAGCAGCACCTGGTCGCTCTGCGCCGTGCCTCCAACGATCCGAAGGACTTCAAGGCGCTGCGCGAGATCGACGCCGGCATGCGTGCGTTCCAGGGCAAGAACGCCCTCCTTTTCCGCACCGTCGCCGCCGGGGAGCAGGCCAAAGCCACGAAGCTCGTCACCGGCCAGGTCAACGACGCCGCCGACGCCATCATGACGGGCCTCGAGGACTTCATCAAGGAGTCGACCGCCGACCAGAAGGGGGCCGCGGCCTCCTACGCGCAGACCGAGAAGAAGGCCAAGCGCACGAGCCTGATCCTCGGCCTGATCGCGCTGCTGCTGAGCACGGGCATCGCCTTCGTGCTGGCCCGCGAGCTCACCCGCCGCCTGCGCGGCGTCAGCGAGGCCGCCGAGGCGCTGGCCGAGGGCGACGTCGACCATGACGTGGCCGTCTCCGGCCGCGACGAGGTCGGCCGCACCGCCGGCGCGCTGCAGACGCTGGTCGAGCACCTGCGCGAGCTGGCCGGCGTCGCCGACCGCGTCGCCGGTGGCGAGCTGACCGTCGAGGTCAAGCCGCGCTCCGGGCGCGACCGCCTCGGCGCCGCGTTCGCCGGCCTTGTCGCCGAGCTGCGCAGCGCCGTCACCCAGATGTCGCGCTCGGCCGCGTCGGTCTCCGACGCCTCCCAGCGGGTCGCCCTGACGTCGGCCGAGACCGGCCGCGCGATCGAGGAGATCGCGCGCGCGGTCGGCGACGTCGCCGCGGGCGCCGAGCGCCAGGTGCGCTCGATCGAGTCGGCGCGTTCGACGACCGAGCAGGTCGCCAGCTCGACCACGAGCTCCGCCGAGGACGCGCAGGAGACCGCGGTCGCCGCCGCGCAGGCCCGCGAGGCCGCGCAGGACGGCGCCGCCAAGGTCGAGCGTGCCACCGAGGTCATCACCGGCGTGCGCGACGCGTCCGCCGAGGCCAGCACGGCCATCCGCGAGCTGGGCACCAAGAGCCAGCGCATCGGCGGGATCGTCGACACGATCACCGCGATCGCCGAGCAGACCAACCTGCTGGCGCTCAACGCGGCCATCGAGGCCGCCCGCGCCGGCGAGCAGGGCCGCGGCTTCGCGGTCGTCGCCGAGGAGGTCCGCAAGCTGGCCGAGGAGTCGCAGCGCGCGGCGTCCTCGATCGCCGAGCTGGTCGCCGAGATTCGCACCGAGACCGAGCGCACGATCACGGTCGTCGAGGCCGGCGCCGAGCGCGGCGAGCTGGGCGCGACCGCAGTCGCCGAGGCCCGTGAGGCGTTCGACCGCATCTCCGAGAGCGTCGAGGTCGTCTCCAAGCGCGTCGGCGACGTCTCCGCCGCCGTCGAGCAGATCGCCGCCGGCGCCGCGCAGGTCTCCGGTGACATCACCGAGGTCGCCGCGGTCGCCGAGGAGTCCTCGGCCTCCGCGCAGCAGGTCTCCGCGTCCGCGCAGCAGACCAGCGCGTCGACCCAGCAGATCGCGGCGTCCGCCCAGGACCTGTCGCACACCGCGCGCGAGCTCGACGAGCTCGTCGGGCGCTTCACGCTCGAGTAGTCACCTACAGCGGCGGCGCGTGGCGCGCCACGATCGCCGCCGCGTCCGCGCCGGAGGGCAGCGTGCCGTAGCTCAGGCCCGCGTCGCCCTCCAGGCGCGCGGCGCAGAACGCGTCGGCCACCGCCGGCGGCGCGTGGCGCACGAGCAGCGAGCCCTGCAGGCACAGCGCCATGCGCTCGACGACGCGCCGCGCCCGCGGCTCGATCGCGTCGTGGTCGGCGGACTCGGCGCGCGTGGCCGCCGCGAAGGCGTCGAGCCGGGCATCGGCGCCCGCGGCCTCGTCGACCTCGGCGAAGAAGACGTCGAGCGCCTCGGGGCTCTTGGCCAGGGCGCGCAGCACGTCGAGCGCCATGACGTTGCCCGAGCCCTCCCAGATCGAGGCCAGCGGGGCCTCGCGGTACAGCCGCGGCATGCCCGACGCCTCGACGTAGCCGTTGCCGCCCAGGCACTCGAGCGCCTCGTAGGCGTGGCCGGGGGCGCGCTTGCAGATGTGGTACTTGCTGACCGCGGTGGCCAGGCGCTTGAACGCGTCGGCGCGCGGATCGTCCGGCGCCTCGTCGTACGCGCGGGCGAGGCGCAGCGCGACGACGGTGGCGGCCTCGGACTCGATGGCGAGATCGGCGAGGACGTTGACCATGAGCGGCTGCTCGATCAGGCGCGCGCCGAACGCGCTGCGGTGCGCGGCGTGCCAGGTCGCGTTGGCCACGGCGGCGCGCATGCCGCCGGCGGTGCCGATGACGCAGTCGAGGCGCGTGTGGTTGACCATCTCGATGATCGTCGGCACGCCGCGGCCGGGCTCGCCGACCATCCGCGCCAGCGCGCCGCGGAACTCGACCTCGCTGGACGCGTTGGAGCGATTGCCGAGCTTGTCCTTCAGGCGCTGCAGCTGGAAGCCGGCGTTGCGCGAGCCGTCGGGCAGGACGCGCGGCAGCGCGAAGCAGGTGACGCCTTCGTCGGTCTGCGCGAGCACGAGGAAGAGGTCGCACATCGGGGCGCTGCAGAACCACTTGTGCCCGGTGAGCTCCCACCAGCCGTCGTCGGCGGGCAACGCGCGCGTGGTGTTGGCGCGGACGTCCGAGCCGCCCTGCTTCTCGGTCATCGCCATGCCGCACAGGGCGCTCGGCTTGCCGGCCTTCAGCTCCGGGTCGTAGGTCGTCGCGGTCAGGCGCGGGATCCACTCGTCGGCGAGGTCGGGCTGGGCACGCAGCGCGGGCACCGCGGCGAACGTCATCGTGATCGGGCAGCCGAACCCGGCCTCGGCCTGCGCGGAGCAGATGTACGTCGCCGCGCGCGCGACGTGCGCGCCGGGCTGGTCGGTCCGCCACGGCAGCGCGTGCAGCTCGTGCTCGACCCCGGCGCGCATCAGCGCGTGCCACGCGGGGTGGAACTCGACCTCGTCGCGGCGACGGCCGAAGCGGTCGTGGGTGTGCAGGACCGGCGGGTGCTCGTTGGCCTCGAAGCCCCAGCGCATGGGCTCGCCGCCCCAGAACGCGCCCGCGGCGCGCACGCGCTCGCGCGCCCACCCGGCGCCCTCGCGACCGAGCGCCTCGCCCAGCGCGACGTGGTCGTCGAAGAGGTTGCGGCCCGCCATCGGCTCAGCCTGGTTGAGGACCTCATGGGTCGCGGTGGTCGTGCTCGTGAGCATCAGGGGGTCTCCTCGGTGACGGAGCGAAGGCAGAAGGTGACGAGGTCTGAGACGAACGCGTCGGCGTCGACGTCCGCCGCCACCGGCGACAGCGGGCCGACGAGCGCCTCGCCGAGCGCGCCGACGAGCGCGGCGGCGGCCAGCTCGACGTTCTGGGCGGGCAGCTCGCCGGCGGCGACGCCGGCGCGCAGCCAGTCGGCGAAGCCCGCCGCGTAGGCGCGGCGGAAGGTCAGGCGCTCGACCTCGACGGCGGGATCGACCGGCTCGGCCAGCAGCGCCCAGGCCAGGCGCCGCCCGCGCAGCGCGCGGCGGGCGAAGGTCTCGACGGCGGCCGCGAGACGCTGCCGGGCCGAGCCGCCGGCGCCCTGCGCCGCGGCCCGGGTGGCGTCGACCTCGCGCTGCGAGGCGCGCCGGAAGACCTCCGCGAACAGCTCGGCCTTGGACGGGAAGTGGCGGTAGACCGTGCCGGTCGCCACGCCGGCGCGCGCGGCCACGGCGGCGACCTGCGCCTCGCGGTAGCCGCCGCGAGCGATGAGCTCGTGGGCCGCGCGCACGATCCGCTCGCGCGACTGCGCGCGCCGGGCCTCGGTGCGCTCGGTGGGGCGGTAGGGCATCTCGCGCGAAGAAGTGAATCACAGTTCATACCTTCGCGCCAACGGCGAGTCGATTGGGCTCACCCTGTGAAGCTCGGGTGCGGCGCAGCGCGGCCCACGGTGGTGCGCGCGACATCGTGGTTGTCCGTGCCGGCCGGGTCCGGTCGCGCGCCGGCGACCGCCACCAGCGCCCGCAGCTGCCGGCGCGCGGCGCTCGGAAGGACGCGGACCACGATGTCGAGGCTGCGCGACTGCGCTGCCTGCAGCGTCCCTTCGGCGCAGCGCACGAGATCGCCGCTGGCGGTGCAGTTCGCGGGCACGGAGACCACGACCAAGCCGGCCGGGAGGCGCTCGACGAACCGCACGTCGGGGTCGGCCTGAGGTCCGAGGTTCTCCACGCGTGCGTGGTAGGTGAGCTGGTCGCCGGCGCGTGGCGTCGCCGGCGTCGCATCGACGGCGGTCTCGACGTCGGCGGCGGGCTCGACGATCACCTGGTCGCTGTGCGCCGCCGCGCGCGGGGCTGGATCGTCCTCGCGCTCGAAGAGCTCGGCGGCGTTTTCGAGGAAGGTGCCGGCCGTGTGCACGCCGAGCCGTCCGCTCAGGCGGATCTCGGTGCGCTCTCCTACGGCCAGCGTGTGCAGCGTGCAGCGTGCCTCCCGTCCGCTGATGGTGCAGTGCCCCGCGTCGCCGACGACCGACGCCTTCGGCTCCTCGACTGCCTTCGGCAACGGGTCGACGACCACGAGCCCGTCGGCGCGGTGGGGCCCGTGGTTGACGGCGGTGATCGCCCACGTCACGGGCTGTCCGGCGTGGGCCGCGCCGAGCAGGCGCTTGCCCAGGACGACGTTGGCGGTGGCGCGGACGATCACGGTCGCCGTCGCGCGGTTGTTGGCCGGGTCCGGATCACGTTGCGCACCGGTCACCGTGGCCGCGTTCGCGATCGGGCCCGCGGGCGCATCGGCCGCCACGACCGCCTGGATCCTCACGTGGAGGAGCTGCCCGGGGGCGAGCGCGCCGAGCGCGCAGTGCACCGTGAGCTCGCACGTGCCCTGGTCCGTGACCACGGCGTGCACCATGAGCCCGGCGGGCGCCGGGTCGTCGACCACGACGCCGGTGGCGAGGGCGGGGCCGTCGTTCGCGACGTCCAGGACGTACGTGACGGCCTGCCCCGGCCGTGGCTCTGCGGGCTCCCCGCTCTTCGCGATGCCGAGGTTGGCCGCCGGCTCCGGGGTCGCACTGTCGGTCGCCTCGTCGTTGGCGGGGTCGTTCTCGCCGCCGCCGGAGACGCTGGCGGTGTTCTCGAGCGGCGGCACGGCGTCGAAGGCGACGTCGACCGGGATGGTGATGTCTGGATACGCGGCGGCGGGGGCCAGCGCGTCGGCGCGCGTGCAATCCACCACCCCGGCGACGACGGCGCAGCTCCAGCCGGCACCAGCCGGCGCGCTGGCGACGACACCCGACGGCAGCGCGTCGTGCACGTGGACGTCGCCGTGCGTCGGACCGTCGCCGACATTGCGCACGGCGATCACCCAGGCGCCGGCGGTCCCGGGAGCGAGCGTGCCGGCGTGGCTCTTGGCGATCGCCAAGTCGGGCGCCACTGTGACCAGATGCGTGCGGTTGCTCTGCGCCTCGAGCGTGAACCCGAGCGCCTCGGCGACGAAGTTCGCCCGCGCCGAGTTGTCGATCGCCGTGCCCGAGGGGGTGCCGTCGCGCACGCGCACCCTGAAGCGCACCGTGAACGTCTCGCCCGGGCCGAGCCGGCCGCCGGAGAGCGTGTCCGCGCCGTGGCCGAGGCGGACCACGACCTGCTGGGCCGCCGTGTCGAGCTCGCCCTGGCCGCTGCCCACGACCTCCAGCGACCCTGGCACGAACGTCGTCGCGCTCGGCAGGACGTCGGTGAGCTCGATGCCGAGAGCGGCGTCCTGGCCCTGGTTGTGGCCGCTGATCGCGTACTCGAGCTCGTCGCCCGGCTCGACCTCGCCGCCGTTGAGGTCGCCCACGGACTTCTGGAGCACCACGTCTGGCGCGTAGAGGTCGGTGGCGACGAACACAACACCGGCCATGTAGGTATCGCCGCTGGTCTGGAACTTCAACGTGGCGCTGGTGATGCCGTTGCGCATGAGGGCCGAGGCATCGAAGCGGTTCGTGTCGAAGCCCAGCTGGTTGTGGTAGTCCGGCGTGCGACCCGGCGCCGCCGCCCCAGCGACGGTCACCGTCGAGTTGAAGAGGTTGTTCGAGGGGTTGGCGGCATCGCCCAGGAGCACGAGGTTCAGCGCGGCGCTGTCGCCGCCCAGCGACCGGTCGCCTTCATACGCGGTCAGGCCGAGGGTGGAGTGCACCGGTCCGGAGAGCGGCGTGCGGAAGCCGTCGACGACGACCTGTCGCGGCGGATCGCCGCTGTTGATGGTCACGAGGCCGTCGAAGATCGTGAGGTTGCGGGCCGGCGCCAGTCGATCGCGGTAGGCGACGACCAGGGTCCACCCGCCGTAGCGGTCCTCACCGGTCCCCGCCTGCACGTCGGCGACGGTGTACACGCCGGCGCCGGCGGCGCGAACGAGCGCCGTGACGTCGGCGAAGCCCTGATAGGCCTCCTTCTGCGACGTCGCCGACCCGCGGTCGACCGTGTCTGCCATGACGCGGGTGTAGCCGCCGCCGGCCGGCGTGTCGAGCAGCACGGTGGCGCGGGCCGATGCATCGCGCGCGGCCGCGCCATTGGTGCCCCGCGCCGTGTTCGCGCCCCAGTACAGCGCCGCGTACAGCACCGTTGCGCCGGCTGGAAGGTGCAGCTTTGCGCGGCTCGAGTCGACGGTCGCCGGGTCCTCGTCGACGTCGACCAGCCGCATGACGAACGAGTTGTTGCTCGCCGACGTCGCGCCGTCCTGTGCGGGAGCGCAGGCGGGATTGCTGGCCGGACAGGTCTCAACCGTGTTCGAGGCCATCGTGATGGCGCCGGTGTCGTTGGTCGAGTAGCGCACCGCGAAGTCGCGGTCGGCGTGCGCGATCGTCGGCACAGCCAGCACCGCGATGGCGACCGCCGAGACCAGGCCGCGCCCAGACACGCGGCACTCATACAGGCTCGACCCGCGGAGCGAGCGGCGCTTGCGACGGACGGCTCGGATCGCCGCCCGAGCGGCGGGAGCGGGTCGAGGCGGCCGCTGCCCGCCGTTCACTAGCCTGCCTGGCCTCACATCCAGGAGAATCATGGCCAAGATCAAGGTGCAGAACCCGATCGTCGAACTCGACGGCGACGAGATGACGAGGATCATCTGGCAGTTCATCAAGGACCAGCTGATCCTCCCGTACCTCGACGTCGAGCTCGAGTACTACGACCTCGGCATCGAGAACCGCGACGCGACCGACGACCAGGTCACGGTCGATGCCGCCAACGCGATCAAGCGTCACGGCGTCGGCGTCAAGTGCGCGACGATCACCCCTGACGAGGCGCGCGTGAAGGAGTTCGGCCTCAAGGAGATGTACCGCTCGCCGAACGGCACGATCCGCAACATCCTCGGCGGCGTCATCTTCCGCGAGCCGATCGTGATCTCCAACATCCCGCGCCTCGTGCCGGGGTGGACCAAGCCGATCATCATCGGCCGTCACGCCTTCGGCGATCAGTACCGCGCCACCGACCTCGTCGTCCCAGGCGCGGGGACGCTGACGCTGAGCTTCACGCCCAAGAACGGCTCGGACCCCGTCGAGCTCAACGTGTACGACTTCCCCGGCGGCGGCGTCGCGATGGCGATGTACAACCTCGACGACTCGATCCGCGACTTCGCGCGCGCGTCGATGCGCTTCGGGCTCGACCGCGGGCTGCCGGTGTACCTCTCGACCAAGAACACGATCATGAAGCGCTACGACGGTCGCTTCAAGGACCTGTTCCAGGAGGTCTTCGAGAGCGAGTTCCAGGAGGACTTCGACGCCGCCGGGCTGACCTACGAGCACCGCCTGATCGACGACATGGTCGCCGCGGCACTGAAGTGGGAGGGCGGGTACGTGTGGGCGTGCAAGAACTACGACGGTGACGTGCAGTCCGACACGGTCGCTCAGGGCTTCGGGTCGCTCGGGTTGATGACGAGCGTGCTGATGACGCCCGACGGGCAGACCATCGAGGCCGAGGCCGCACACGGCACCGTCACCCGTCACTTCCGACAGCACCAGCAGGGCAAGCCCACCTCGACCAACCCGATCGCGTCGATCTTCGCGTGGACGCGCGGGCTTCACCACCGCGGGCGGATGGACGAGACGCCCGATGTCGAGAACTTCGCCGACACGCTCGAGCGGGTGTGCGTGCAAACGGTCGAGTCCGGAAAGATGACCAAGGACCTCGCCCTGCTGGTCGGCGACGATCAGGAATGGCAGACCACGCAGGAGTTCCTGGGTGCGATCGACGAGAACCTGCAAAGGGAGATGAACTGAATGGCAACCAAGGTCACCGTCACCGGCGCCGCCGGGCAGATCGGTTACGCGATCCTCTTTCGCATCGCGTCGGGTCAGCTGCTCGGGCCCGACGAGAAGGTGGAGCTGCGCCTGCTGGAGATCCCCGCCGCAGTCAAGGCGGCCGAGGGCACGGCGCTCGAGCTGTTCGACTGCGCCTTCCCGCTGCTCGCCGGCATCGACATCAGCGACGACCCCAACGTCGCCTTCGACGGCACCAACGTCGCGCTGCTGATCGGCGCGCGCCCGCGGTCGAAGGGCATGGAGCGCGCCGACCTGCTCGAGGCCAACGGCCAGATCTTCAAGCCGCAAGGCCGGGCGCTCAACGATCACGCGGCCGGCGACGTGCGGATCCTCGTGGTCGGCAATCCCGCCAACACCAACGCGCTGATCGCGATGAGCAACGCGCCGGACATCCCGTCGGAGCGCTTCGGCGCGATGACGCGCCTCGACGAGAACCGCGCGGTCGCGCAGCTCGCGCAGAAGCTCGGGGTGGGCGTCGACGACGTCCAGGACCTCGTCGTCTGGGGCAATCACTCACCGACGATGTTCCCCGACCTCTTCAATGCCAAGGTGAACGGCCAGCGCGCCGTCGATCAGGTCGATCTCGGCTGGTACGAGAACGAGTACATCCCGCGCGTCGGCAAGCGCGGCGCCGAGATCATCGAGGCGCGCGGCGCCTCGTCGGCCGCCTCGGCCGCCAACGCGGCGATCGACTGCATGCGCGACTGGGTCGCCGGCTCCGACGGGCTGCGCTCGATGGCCGTGCGCTCCGGCGGTGAGTACGGCGTCGAGGAGGGCCTGATGTCGTCGTTCCCGCTGCGCCTGTCGGGCGGTAACCACGAGATCGTGGAGGGCCTCGAGGTGGGTGACTTCGCCCAGGCGAAGATCGACGCGACCGTGGCTGAGCTCAAGGAGGAGCGCGACGCCGTGCGCGAGCTCAGTCTCGTATAGACGGTAAAGGTCTTTGAGTAATAATCCGTGTGGGGCCGTCTGACGCTAGGCGGCCTCGCGCGGGTGCCAGCCCCGCCCCTCCTTGCGCACCAGGCCGTCCTTCTGCAGGGCGGGCAGGACGCGATAGAGGTAGTTCTGCTGGATCCCGATCGACTGTGCGATCTCCGGGATGGTGATGCCCGGGCGTGAGCGCACGAGCTCGAGCGCCTGCTTGGAGCGCGTGCCACTGCCGCGCGGGCGCCCGCGGCGGCCGGTGCCGGTGGACGCGGCGCGACGCGCGCGACGCGTCCGGCGGGCCGGGGCCGAGGCGCTGCTGTTGCCGGTCGCGGCAGGCACGCCGGCGAGCGCCGCGGACGCAGCCTCCAGGCGGTGGAACTCGTCGACGAGCGGGCGCAGCTCCTTCAGCCGGGCATCGATCTCGCGCTTCTTGTCTTCCAGGAAGTCGGGCATGGGTTAAGTCTCACAGAAACGTGCGTTTACCGTCAACGCGCTGCAAGCGAACCGTCAGCTGCGCTCGGCGAGCGCCTTGAGCTTGAGCAGCGATGCGTCGGCCTCGCGGCGCGGCAGGCCGCCGACGATCGCGCGGCTGGCCACCGCCCCCAGCGGTCCCAGCGGCGCCTTGAACTCGTTGCGATAGTCGAACCGGGTGCCCCCGTCGACGGCGGTGAGGCCGTACTCGGTCTCGGCGTGCGAGCGCGCCGGCCCGCGCCCGTGCCACTCGGCGTGGCGGCCGGTCTCGCACGCGACGAGCTCCCAGTGGACCTTGAAGTTCACCCCGCGCAGGTGCAGCGTCTGCTCCATCTCGTAGCCCTTGCGCGGCGGCCCGCTGTCGTGGCCGTGCAGGCGGCGGTGGATGGTGACCCACTCGTGCAGGCGGTCGGGGTCCATCGCCAGCGCCCACACGTCCTCGGGGGCGGCGGCGATCTTGATGCTGGTGATGACCTCGCTCACTCAGCGCGGCACGCTACCGACCGGCCAGCTCCTCGACGGCCTCCCACTCGCGCAGCGCGTGCTCGACCGCGGCCGACAAGCGGTGCAGGCGCACCCCGAAGAGCTCGGCCGCGCGGTCGTCGCGCGGCAGCAGGTCGGCGGTCAGCGAGCCCATCAGCGGGCCGACGAGCCCCGGGTCCTCGCCCGTGATCGCGGCCGCCACGCGGCTGCCGATCGCGGTCATCGTCACGGGCAGGTCCAGGCGCGGGCGCCCGAGCAGCAGCGCGTCGCGGATGCGCTCGACGAGCTGGGCGAAGGTAACCGTGTCGGGCCCGGCGATGTCGAGCGACAGCGGCCCGTCGACCGCGTCGCTCGTGCCGGCGCGCTCGAGGTAGGTCATCACGTCGCGCCCGTCGATCGGCCGCGTGCGGTGCACGCGCCACGCGGGCAGCGGCATGACCGGCACCCGCTCGACCAGGCGCACGAGGAAGCGGAACGAGCGCGAGCGCGCGGAGATGACGATCGAGGCGCGCAGCGCGACTGCCTCGGGCGCGGCGGCCAGCAGCGTCTCCTCGACCTCCAGGCGGCTCGCGAGGTGCGGCGACGCGGGCGCGTCGGCCGGCACCGGCCCGCCGAGGTAGACGACCCGCCGCACGCCGGCGGCCTGCGCGGCGGCGGCGAAGTTCGCCGCCGCGGCGCGGTCGCGATCGGCGAAGGTGCCGGCGCCGTCGAGCGCCGTCTCCATGGAGTGGATGAGGAAGTACGCGACGTCGACGCCCGCGAGCGCTTCGGCGAGGCCGGCGCCGGACACCGCGTCGCCGCGCACGACCTCGGTGGCCTCGGCGGCGACGATCCGTGCCGGGTCGCGCCCGAAGGCGCGCACGGCGTGGCCGGCGCGCGCCAGGCGCGGCACGAGCTCGGCGCCGATCGCGCCGCTGGCTCCGGTGACGAGGACCTGCACGACCGTTCAGGCTACGGACCCCGCTGCCGCGCGCGGGCTACCCTGGCCGGCCGTGGAGCGCTACGACCTCGCCATCGTCGGCGCCGGGATCATCGGCCTGGCCACCGCGCGCGAGCTGCTGGCGCGCAAGCCCGGCCTGCGCGTGGCGATCGTCGACGCGGCCGGCGAGGTCGGGACCGGGCAGACCGGCCACAACTCCGGCGTCATCCACGCGGGCATCTACTACAAGCCCGGCTCGCTGAAGGCGCGAATGTGCGTGGAGGGCGCGGCGCGTCTGTACGCGTACTGCGAGGAGCGCGGCATCGAGGTCGATCGCTGCGGCAAGGTCATCGTGGCGCTGCACGAGGGCGAGCTCGGGCGCCTCGACGAGCTCGAGCGCCGCGGGCTGGCCAACGGCGTGCCCGGGCTGCGGCGGCTGAGCGCCGCGGAGATCGTCGAGCTCGAGCCCCACTGCACCGGCATCGCGGGCCTGCACTCGCCCAACACGGGGATCGTCGACTTCGCCGCCGTCGCCCGCGCGCTCGCCGACGACGTCCGGGCCGCCGGCGCGCAGCTGTCGCTGGGCAGCGCGGTCACCGGCGTGCAGCGCGACAACGGCGACGTGCGCCTGGAGGGCACCGGCGTCGCCGCGCGCCACGCCGTCTTCTGCGCCGGCGGGCAGGCCAGCCGCCTGGCGGTGGCGGCCGGCGCGCCGGACGATCCGCGCATCGTGCCGTTCCGCGGGCAGTACCTGCGCCTGCGCCCGCACGCGCGCGACCTGGTGCGCGGCCTGATCTACCCGGTGCCCGACCCGGACCTGCCGTTCCTCGGCGTGCACCTGACGCGCCACATCTCCGGCGACGTGCTGCTCGGCCCGTCGGCGATGCTCGTCGGCGGCCTGCGCTGGCCGGGGACGTGGCGCGTCGTGCGGCGCTTCTGGCGCACCGGCCTGGACGAGCTGCGGATGGCCGCAAGCCGCCGTGCGTTCGTCGCGGCGTGTGCGCGCTACGTCCCCGAGCTGCGCGCCGGGGACGTCGAGGGCGGCCCCGCGGGCGTGCGCGCGCAGGCGGTCGGGCGCGACGGCGCGCTGGTCGACGACTTCGTCGTCTCGGAGGCCGGCGGCACGATGCACGTCCGCAACGCGCCCTCGCCGGCGGCCACCTCGTCGCTGGCCCTGGGCGAGCTCATCGCCGACCGCGCGACGGCCGTCTTCTCGCTCTGAGAATTCGCCGCACGATGCGGGCTGCTTGCGCGCGACCGGGGGCGATTACCACCCTTTTGCAGCCTCTTGCAGATGCGCAACGAAAAAGCACGGCATTTGCGGAAAGCGGCATTGCAGCGCCATTTCCGTCCTGCTTGAGTGCCCGCCGTCGGTGTGGTGTCGAGGGACTGGGAGCGGGGACATGGCGAAGGGACGTGCGGCAGCGAAGAAGGTCTCCTGCGAGGACTGCTACTTCCGCTGCAACCTGCTCTGCGCCCTCGACCTCGACGAGCCGTGCACGACCTTCCGGCCGGATCATCCCGACGGCCTGCGCCCACCGCGCCAGCTGCGGTTCACCTTCCGCCAGGAGCGCCGGACCCAGGCCGCCTGGGCGTTCCCGAGCGCGCAGGAGCAGGCGGCGCTGCATCGGTGATCGCCGGCGTTCGCGGCGCCGCGCGGCCTGGGGCACTGAGGAGAAGGAGTGGCCGGCGGTGCGCGGCGCGCGCGGTCGCTGTGCGCGGCGGCGCTCCTCCCCACGCCGAGTGTCGACTTTGTCGGCCTATGACTGACAAAGTCGACACTCGGTTCCGGAACGAGCGCCGACGCGCCAGCGGAGGCCGAGAGCGGCCGAAGCGGGCGGACTCGTTCTCCTCAGTGCCCTGGCCGCGCGGCGCCACCAGCCACGGCGGCAGGCCGCGGCTCAGCCCCGGCCTCCCGCCGCTCCGCCCGACGCGCGATCCACTCCGCCCCCGGCGTGTCGCTCACGCCGTGCACGACGATCGAGCACACGACGGTCAGCGCCGCGAGGTTGAAGATCCGCTCGCCCTGCGGGATCGCCTCGCTGAGCACCAGCAGCGAGAAGGTCATCGTCGCCACGCCCTTGGGCCCGAACCACGCCATGAACGCCTTCTCGCCGCGGTCGACGCCGGTGCCGGCCAGCGCGATCCACACGGCCACCGTGCGCGCGACGAGCAGCGTCACCACGACGACGGCGACGGCCGCCCAGCCATCGGCGAAGAGCCCGTCGAGCGTCAGCAGCGAGCCGAAGACGACGAAGATGCCGAGCTTGACGATCTCGATGATGTCGTCGGAGCGCGACTCGAAGTAGTGGCGGATGTCGGGGCGGCGGATGCCCAGGACGATCGCGCAGACGAAGACGGCGATGACGCCGTTGCCGTGCGGCGGCAGCGTCGTCAGTCCGTAGGTGAGGAAGGCGACGCCCAGGGCGTACAGCGCGATCTGATGGGCCGCGATCGACGACTCGAGGTCGCGGCCGCGCGACAGCACGCGCGAGGCGAGGTAGCCGACGACCACGCCGTAGGCCACGCCGAGGGTGACGTCTTGCAGGACGAACTGCCACCACACGAAGTCGCTGTCGGCCGACAGCGCCGCCAGCAGCGCGAGCACAGGCGGCAGCGCCAGGCCGTCGTTGAGCCCGGATTCGAGGTTCAGCGAGTGGCGGATGATCCGCGGCACGCGCGGGTTGGTCACCACGCTGGAGGACAGGACCGGATCGGTGGGTGACAGCAGCGCGCCCACGAGGAAGGACTCGGTCCACGTGAGGTCGGTGACTGCGTGCGTACCCAGCGCCACGATCCCGGCGGTGATCGGCATCGCAAGCACGAGGTTGCGGAACGGCAGGTGCCAGGCCTTCTGCAGCATCTCGGCCTCGACCTCGAGCCCGTCGCGGAAGAGGATCAGCACGAGCGCGGTGAGGGAGAGGTCGCGCACGAAGGTCGATCGCGGGTCGATCTCGAGGACCTCGAGACCGCCGCTGCCCAGCATGAACCCGATGAGCACGAAGACCGCTGTCAGCGACAGGAACGAGCGCCGGGCGACCCCGGACAGCAGCGCCCCGCCAACGAGCAGCGCGCCGAGCACGGCTGCCGCCGTCTCGTACGAGGTCATGCGGGTACAGTCCCACACGCAACGTCGTGGAGGGATCGACGAGCTTGCACATAACTGTCCTGGGCAAGTCCCCCGCCTGGCAGGACGCGGACGGCGCCTGCAGCGGCTACCTCGTGGAGGAGGACCGCTCCTGCCTGCTGCTCGATTGCGGCAACGGCGTGTTCTCCAAGCTGCGCCGCTTCGTCGACTACGTCGACGTCGACGCCGTCGTCATCTCCCACCTGCACGCCGACCACATCCTCGACCTTGTGCCGTTCGCCTCGGCGCTCACCTTCGCGCCGCGCCAGCAGCCGGTCCCCGTCGATCGCTGGCCGGGGACCGACAACCCGGCGCGCCCGCGCCTGTACGTGCCCGAAGGCGGCCGCGACGCGCTGCGCCGGGTCTGCGGCGGCGGCGGGATGCGCGAGGAGCACGTCGAGGACGCCTTCGACCTGCACGAGTACGCCCCCGACGACGTGCTCGAGGTCGGCACGTTGCGCGTGCGCTTCCACCGCGTGCCGCACTTCCTGCCCACGTGCGCTGTCGACATCTCCTCGAGCAACGGCGGCGGGCGGTTCACCTACGGCGCCGACAGCGCGCCCAACGAGGAGCTCGTGCGCTTCGCCGACGGCACCGACCTGCTCATGATCGAGGCGACCCTGCCGCGCCCCGAGCGCGAGGGCCCGCGCGGGCACCTGACGCCGGCCGAGGCCGGCGAGCACGGCTCGAAGGCGCGCGTTCGCCGGCTCGTGCTCACCCACATCTCCGACGAGCTCGACGAGCAGTGGGCGCAGAGCGAGGCCTCGAAGGCCTTCGGCGGCCCCGTCGACGTCGCCCGCGAGGGCGCGGTCTTCGAGGTCTAGGCTTCGACCACCTCGACCTTCGACGCGTCGAAGCACAGGTTCCCGCGCGCCTTGGTCATCGCCTCGAGCGGCTCCTCGTAGGACCACGCCGCGTCGTCGACGCCGTCCAGCGACCAGTAGGTGGCCACGCCCTTGTACGGGCAGACGGTGGTCGTCGCGCTCGCGACCAGCGCCGCGTCGACGTCCTCCCGCGGGATGTAGAAGCGCAGCGGTACGCCGGTCTCGAAGACGACGACGGGCCGCTCGCTGCGGGCGACGACGTCGCCGTCGACGCGGACCTCGACGCTGCGCGAGCTGCGGCGGGCGTCGACGCGGTGGTAGGGGTCGCGCAGATGGCCGTGGATCTGCTCGTCCTCGTCGAACCACTCCTCCATGCGCTCGGGGTAGACGCTGACGAGGCCGCGCAGCCACTCGGCGGCGGGCAGCGGGTCCTCGTAGGTCCACACCGCGTTCTCGGCCACGCGATCGCCGACGCGCACCGACCAGTACGAGGCGTCGCCCTTGAACGGGCAGTGCGTGGAGTGCGTGGTGCGCTCGAGCAGGTCGGTGCGCAGGTCCTCGAGCGGGACGTACAGGCGCGGCAGGATCTGGCTCTCGTGCAGCAGCGCGCCGCGGGTGCTGTCGAGCACGGTCTCGCCGGCGAGACGCGCGCGCACGCGGCGCGGGAAGGGGTGCAGGAAGAGCCGGTGCTTGGGCCCGTCGATGTCGTAGTTGGTGGTGGCGGGCGGCTCGGCGGCGAGCGGCGCGCCGGGGAACGTGAGGGACATGACTACAGCGTGGCAAACTCAGTGCATGCCCCCCGAACGCGACCTGTTCGCCAACTTCGAGCGCATGCGCCGCGAGATGGACGAGCTGTTCGGCGACGTGTTCGATCGCACGGGCCTGGCTCCGCGCAAGCGGGGCGGGTTCTCGCCCGCCGTCGACGTCTTCTACGAGGGCGACCCTCCGCGTGCGGTCGTCCAGGCCGAGCTCGCGGGCATCGACCCCGACGAGCTGACGCTCGAGATCGAGGGGCGCGAGCTCGTGCTCGCCGGCCATCGCCGGCCGGCGGACGCCGAGCAGCGCGTCTACCAGCAGCTCGAGATCGACTTCGGCCCGTTCCGCCGCGTGATCCAGCTCGGCGCCGACGTCGTCGCCGACGCGGCGCGCGCCACCTATCGCGACGGGATGCTGCGCATCGAGCTGCCGCTCGTGCAGCCCGAGAGCCGCTCGCGCTCGGTGCCGATCGATGTCGACCGCGACACGATCGAAGGGACGTGACGTGATCGAGATCGCCGGTTCCGACGGCGAAGAGCGGGCGGTGGACATCGGCGCCCAGCGCTCCGTGCCGGGGACGCTGCCTGTGCTGCCGCTGCGCGAGACGGTGCCGCTGCCCGACACGCTGACCCCGCTGGCGGTCGGGCAGGAGCGATCGGTGCGCCTCGTCAACGACGTGCTGCGCGGCGACCGCATGCTCGTGATGGTCGCCTCGCGCGATCCCGAGATCGAGACGCCGACGCCCGACCAGCTCTACGACGTCGGCGTCGTCGGCGCGATCGCGCGCATGATCAAGGTCCCCGACGGCACGATCCGGATCCTCGTCCAGGGCGGCCAGCGCGTGCGCATCGACGAATGGGTCCGCGAGACGCCCTACCTCGTCGCCAACGTCTCCGAGCTGCCCGACGTCGAGCCGACCGGATCGGCCGAGCTCGAGGCGCTCACGCGCAACGTGCAGCAGACGTTCTCCTCGATCGTCGAGAGCAACCCGTACCTGCCCGAGGAGCTGCAGCTCGCGATCGCCAACATCGACGACCCCAGCGCGCTGAGCCACCTCATCGCCGGGTCGCTGCGCCTGAAGACCGAGGAGAAGCAGGCGCTGCTCGAGGAGTCCGACGTCGCCCGCCGGCTGCGCCGCCTGGTCGACATCCTCGCGCGCGAGATGGAGGTCATCTCGATCGGCTCGGAGATCCAGTCGCAGGTGCAGTCGGAGATCGACAAGGGCCAGCGCGAGTTCGTCCTGCGCCAGCAGCTCGAGGCGATCCGCAAGGAGCTGGGCGAGTTCGACGAGTCGGCCGCCGAGGCGGGCGAGCTGCGCGAGCAGCTCGACGCGATCGCGCTGCCCGAGGAGGTCCGCCGCCAGGCCGATCGCGAGCTCAAGCGCCTGGAGGCGCTGCCGCCGCAGGCGGCCGAGCACGGCGTCATCCGCACCTACCTGGAGTGGATCGCGTCGCTGCCGTGGGACAAGGCGACCGAGGACAACCTCGACCTCGTGCACGCCCGCGCGGTGCTCGACGACGACCACTACGACATCGACCAGGTCAAGGAGCGGATCCTCGAGTTCCTCGCCGTGCGCAAGCTCATGGGTGGGCGGGATTCGGCATTCCCGGGGGGGAGCATCCTGTGCTTCGTCGGGCCGCCCGGCGTGGGCAAGACGTCGCTCGGGCGCTCGATCGCGCGCGCCCTCGGGCGCAAGTTCGAGCGCATCAGCGCGGGCGGCGTGCGCGACGAGGCCGAGATCCGCGGCCACCGGCGCACCTACATCGGCGCGATGCCGGGCACGATCATCCGCGCGCTGCGCGACGCGGGCTCCAACAACCCGCTGTTCATGATCGACGAGATCGACAAGATGGGCGCCGACTGGCGCGGCGATCCGTCGAGCGCGATGCTCGAGGTGCTCGACCCCGAGCAGAACGCGACGTTCCGCGACCACTACCTCGACGTGCCGTTCGACCTCTCGAACGTCATGTTCATCACGACGGGCAACACGCTCGACACGATCCCGGGCCCGCTGCGCGACCGCATGGAGGTCATCCAGCTCGCGGGCTACACCGAGGAGGAGAAGCTCGAGATCGCCAAGCGCTACCTGGTGCCGCGCCAGATCGAGCGCAACGGGCTGAAGAAGTCGTGGGTCTCGTTCACCGATCGCGCGCTGCGGGCGACCATCCGCGACTACACGCGCGAGGCCGGCGTGCGCAACCTCGAGCGCGAGATCGGCACGATCTGCCGCAAGATCGCGCGCGAGGTCGCCGAGGGCAACGGCCGCCGGCCCAAGCGCTCGTCGATCTCCGAGGCGCGCGCGCGGCAGCTGCTGGGCAAGCGCCGCTTCTTCTCGGAGACCAAGCGGCGCACGAGCCAGCCGGGCGTTGCCACCGGGCTGGCGTGGACGCCGGCCGGCGGCGACGTCCTGTTCGTCGAGGCGACCTCGTTCCCCGGCAAGGGCCGCCTGACGATCACCGGCCAGCTCGGCGACGTGATGCGCGAGTCCGCCCAGGCCGCGCTCTCCTACGTGCGCGGGCACCACGCGCAGCTCGCGCCCGGCCTGGGCGAGGACTGGTTCGCCGAGCACGACATCCACATCCACGTGCCCGCGGGCGCCATCCCGAAGGACGGCCCGAGTGCCGGCGTGACCATGGCCACCGCGCTCGTGTCGCTGATCAGCGCGCGCCCGGTCCGCGACGACGTCGCGATGACCGGCGAGATCACGCTGACCGGTCAGGTGCTGCCGATCGGCGGACTCAAGGAGAAGGCGCTGGCCGCGCAGCGCAACGGGATCCGCGTGGTCATCGCGCCGGCGCTGAACGAGAGCGACACCGACGACATCCCCGCGCACCTGCGCCGCGACCTCGACTTCGTCTTCGTCGACCAGATCGAGCAGGTCCTCGACGTGGCGCTCCAGGCGCCATCGTCGAACGGTCGACGGCGCTCGCGTGCGGCCGCGAACCGGGTATAGGATCGTCAACGGACAGCAAGCGACGTCTGAGAGGGCTGTGATGGCACAGAAGAACAAGGCGGCCAACGCGCGCCAGGCCGCCGAGGCGGCGTGGGGCAATCCCTACGTTCGCCGGGTCGTCGAGGACGCGGAGCTGCGTGCGAACGTGGTCACCGCGTACGAGAACGCGCGCGCCGCGTTTAACCGACTGAACAACGGCAAGCCCGCCTCCAAGCAGCTCATGGAGGACAAGAAGCTGCACAAGGAGATGAAGCAGGCGGCCGAGGCCTTGCGCGACGCTGGCAGCGCGCTGCGCGAGGGCCCGAAGAAGCGCAAGCGCCGCGGCGGCATCGGCAAGCTGCTCGTCGTCGGCGTGGTCGGCGCGGGCGTGGCCGTCTGCGTGAGCGAGGGCCTGCGCAACAAGGTCCTCGACACGCTCTTCGGCGCCGAGGAGGAGTTCGACTACACCTCGACCACGGCGCCGCCGCCGGCGCCCAGCGAGGAGCCGGTCTCCTCGTCGAACTCGTAGCCGACGTCTCACCAGACGTTGCCTCGAAGGGCGCCCGCCGGGCGCCCTTCGCACGTCCAGGGCCGGCGGTCGTTCTCGGCTGGCCGGCCAGCTAGGCTAGGTGCCATGGAGGCGGCCACCCAGCAGCGCGCCATCGAGGGCGAGAAGGCCCAGCGGATCGTCGAGGCGATGCGCGCGAGCGTCGCGCGGCGCGGCGTCGCGGGCTCGACGTTCGACCACGTCGCGCGCGAGGCGCGCGTCTCGCGCGGGCTGCTGCACTACTACTTCGGCACCAAGGAGCGACTGCTCGCCGAGGTCGTGCGCCACGACTGCGACCTGCGCATGATCGCGCTCGACGAGCAGCTCGCCGACGCGCGCGACGCCGACGGCGTCATCGAAGCGCTCGTCGACTCACTCCGGCGCTTCGTCAAGGAGGAGCCGGAGTTCATCACCGTCGTCTTCGAGCTCTTCACGCTGTCGCGCCGCAACGAGGAGATCGCCGCCGAGTTCGCCGAGCTGCTGCGCCGCATCCGCGAGCACGTCGCGGGGCTGCTGGCGCGCAAGCAGGACGAGGGCGCGCTGCACCTGCGCGCCGAGCCGGGCGCGGTCGCCGACGTGCTCTTCTCGCTGGCCGACGGCTTCTCCATGCGCATGCTCACCGAACCCGACCACGACTTCTCGGCGACGATCCAGGCGGGCGTGCTGGCGGTGCGCGCGCTGCTGGACTGAGCGGGCGCGCTGCTGGACCGAGCGGGCGCGCGGGCGCCGCGAGCCCTCTGTGACGCGCCTCACAGCGCGTCCGCGCCGCTCCCGCAACTCTTGGTTGGCCAGCCAGCCAAGGAGCATCCGTGCACGCCCTCATGCTCAGGATCGACGCCCTCGTCCGTCGCCGGCGCCTCGTCGTCGTGGCCCTGTGGCTCGCCGTCGTTGCCGCCGCCGTGCCGTTTGCGCTCCGGCAGGGCGACAACCTCACGGGCGGGGGCTACCAGGTGCCCGGCTCGGGCTCGCAGCGCGTCGAGGCGACGCTCGGGCGCGAGTTCGACGCCGGCGCCCACGCGACGCTCGCCGCCGTGCTCGTGCCCGAGGAGGGCGCCCGCGCCGGCGACGTGCGCGCCGCGCTCGGCGAGGTCCAGCGGGCCGCGGGCGCCGCGCCCGACGTCGCGCTCGGCGCCCGCGCGCGGGACGGCGCGCTGGCGCAGCTGCGCCGCGACGGGGTCCGGCCGCTGATCGTCCCGCTCGCGGTCGGCGTGCCCGAGTCCGACGCGCCCGACGTGGCCACCGACCTGCGCGACCGGCTGCAGCTCGACTCGCGCGCCGGGCCGGTCGGCGTGCACCTCATCGGCCAGGGCGCGCTGTGGGCCGGGCTGCAGGACCTGACCAAGAAGGACCTCGCCACCGCCGAGTCGGCCGGGTTCCCGCTCGTCGCGCTGATCCTCGTGGCCGCCTTCGGCTCGCTCGCCGCGGCGGCGCTGCCGCTCGCGCTGGGGTTCGTCTCGGTGCTCGTCACCGGCGCGCTCATCTACCTGCTCTCGACGCTCACCGAGATGTCGATCTTCGTGACGAACATGGCGTCGATGGTCGGCATCGGCGTGGCGGTGGACTACTCGCTGTTCGTGCTGGCCCGCTACCGCGCCGAGGTGCGCGCCGGGCGCCCGCCCGAGCAGGCGCGCGCGACCGCGCTGTCGACCTCCGGCGTCGCGGTCGCCTTCTCCGGCCTGACCGTCATCGTGTCGCTGGCCGGCCTCTGGATGGTGCATGCGACCGCGATCCGCTCGATGGCGCTCGGCGCGATCCTCGTCGTCGCCGTCTCGGTCCTCGCTGCCGCGACGCTCCTGCCGGCGCTGATCTCGCTGCTCGGCCACCGCGCCTACGCACGCGGGCGCTTCTTCGTCGCGCTCGAGCTCGTGCGCCGCTCGTGGGCGCCCCGCAGGCCGGGCTCGACGCGCCCGGGCGCACCGCAGCGCCCCTCGTTCTGGACGCGCTGGGCGGGTGCCGTCACGCGCCGCCCCGCGGCGTTCCTGGCGGCGGGCACGCTTGTGCTGACGCTCGCGGCGGTGCCCGCGATCCGGCTGACGACGACCGACGGCGCGCTGCGCCAGTTCCCGCCGGACAACGAGACGCGCCAGGGCTTCGAGGCGGCGCGCGCGCTCACCGGACCGGGGGCGACGACGCCCGTGCGCGTCGTGGCGCCGCGGGGCGAGGCTGGGGTGGTGACCGCCGCGCTGCGCCGCGACCCGGAGGTCGCGCGCGTGGCGCCGGCGGTGGCCTCGCGCGACGGCGCCCATGTGCTCGTGACCGCCTTCCCGCGCCACGACGGCGAGTCCGCCGACGCGAAGGCCCTCGTCGCGCGGCTGCGCGACGAGCTGCCGCGCGGCGCGCGGGTCGGCGGCACGTCGGCGGCGCTGGTCGACTTCAAGCACCTCGTCGACGGCTCGATGTGGAAGATCGCGCTGTTCGTGCTCGGGCTGTCCTACGTGGTGCTGCTCGCCCTGCTGCGCTCGGTCGTGCTGCCGCTCAAGGCGGTCGCCATGAACCTGCTCAGCGTCGGCGCGGCCTACGGCGTGCTCGCGCTGGTCTTCGGGCACGTCCAGACGATCACGCCACCGCTCGTGCTCACCGTCGTCTTCGGGCTGTCGATGGACTACGAGGTCTTCCTGCTGTCGAACATCCGCGAACGCTGGCGCGCGACCGGCGACACCGGCCGCGCGGTCGGCGAGGGCCTTGCGTCGAGCGCGAGGACGATCACCAGCGCGGCGCTGATCATGGTCGTGGTCTTCGCCGTCTTCACGCTCACCGGCGTGCCGTCGATCCAGCAGATCGGCCTGGGCTGCGCGGTCGCCATCGCCCTCGACGCGACGATCGTGCGCCTCGTCCTCGTGCCGGCGGCGATGGAGCTGCTCGGCCGCTGGAACTGGTGGCTGCCCGGCCCGCTGGCGCGGCTGCTGGCGACCCGCCCGATCGAGGAGCCGGCGGCCGCGTAGCGAACATCACCCGCCGCGGGTGATGCCAGGGCCGCCTGCGATCTGTTTGCTATCGCCGCCGCCATGGGTTGGATCGACGCCGAGCTCGTCCTCGTCACGCTTGCCGCGATGCTGTCGCCGACGACACTGTCGTTCTGCGTCCTGTCGCTCGTCCTGGGCGAGCGGCCGCTGCGCACGGGCCTGTGGTTCTACGTCGGAGCGCTGACGGCGACGCTGGCGGTCGGCGTCGCGGCGGCGCTCGTGCTCGGAGACGCGGCCGCGTCGTCGGACCAGTCCACGCCCAAGACCTGGGTGGCGGTCGTCGACGTCGTCGCGGCGGTGCTGCTCGTGGCCTTCGTCGTGCGCGCGCTGCGCCGTCCGGCGGACCCCGCGAAGACGGCGGCGATGATCACGCGGATGAGCAAGGTCGCCTCGTCGCCCGCCGTCGCGATCGTGGGAGCCGGGGCGATCCTCGCCAACCCGGGCGGCTTCATCCCGATCGCGCTGAAGACCATCTCCGAGACCGATCCGAGCGCCACCGGGTACGTCGTCGAATGGGTCTTCTTCGCCGTGGCGTCGCTGCTGCCCCTTGCCGCGGCGCTCGTGATGCTCGTGGTCGCGCGCGGCCCGACGGAGCGGATCCTCGAATCCGCGCGGGCCTGGCTGGAACGGCGCGCGCGGACGGTCGCCGCCGTGATCCTCATCGCGCTCGCGGCGGCCCTGCTGCGCAACGGGATCGCGGGGCTGACGAGCTGAGCGGCGCCCGCGCCGAGCTAGCGCGGGCGCATCCGCTCGAGGAAGTCCGCGAAGACCGCGACCATGTCGACGCTCTCGGGGTCGAGCAGCCACTGGATCTGCAGGCCGTCGAACATCGCGAGGATCTCGGTCGCGAGCGCGTCGGCGTCGAGGGCGGGGTCGACCCGGCCGTCGCGCTGCTCGGCGGCCAGGCCGGCGGCGACCTGGCGGCGGCGCTCGCGGTAGCGGTCGAGGAACCAGTCGTGCGCGGGGTGGTCCTCGTCCACGCTCTCGGCGGCCAGGATCGTGAAGAGGCGCACGATGCCGGGCCGATCGGCGTTCTGGCGGCAGAGCTCGAGGAGGACGTCGTGCGCGCTGGCGTGCACGGCGCGCGCCTGGCCGATGCGCTCGTCGTCGTGCTGGTCGCGCAGCTTGAGCAGCTCCAGCAGCAGCTCCTCCTTGGAGGCGAAGTGGTGCAGCAGCCCGGGCTCGCTCAGTCCGACGCGCTTGGCGATGGTCGCCAGCGACGCGCCGCGGAAGCCGCGCGTGGCGAACACCTCGTTCGCCGCGGCGAGGATCGCGTCGCGTCGCTCACGCCCCTTGGCGTACCCGCCCCTCTCCCGCCCCGTGCTCACGGCGGGCCAGCGTAGCCAGGTCGAAGCTCGCGTGCTCGGGCAGGTCGCGCGACGAGCTGCCGACGAACAGCGTGTAACGGCCGCCGGGAAGCTTGGCACGGTCGATTCGGAAGGTGACCACCGCGCTGCGGCCGGAGCCGAGGCGGACCTTCTCGAAGCCCTCGAGCTGGCGCGGCGGCTCGCCCGCCGAGCGCGGGAACGCGAGGTACGCCTGCGCGACCGTGGAGCCGGCGCGGCGGCTGACGTTCGTCACCCGCGTCGATGCGACGATCGCCTGGCCGTCGTGCCCGACGTGCAGGTCGCCGAAGCGGAAGTCCGCGTACGAGAGGCCGTAGCCGAACGGGAACAGCGGCCGCTGCCCGGTCGCGTCGTACCAGCGGTACCCGACGAGCAGGCCCTCGTCGTAGCGCACGTCGCCGTTGACGCCGGGGTAGCGCTCGGGGCGCGACGGCGGCGCGGGGCCCTGCTCGTCGCTGGCCGGGAAGGTGATCGGCAGGCGGCCGCCGGGATCGCTGTCGCCGAACAGCACGGTGGCAAGCGCCGTGCCGAACTGCTGCCCGGGGTACCAGGCCTGCAGCACGCCGTCGACGCGGCGCAGCCACGGCATCAGCACGGGGCCGCCCGTGTTGAGCACCACGATCGTCCGACGGTTGACCGCGGCCACCGCCTCGATGAGCTGGTCCTGGTCGCCCGCGAGGGCGAGCGTGGTGCGGTCCATGCCCTCGCCCTGCGCGTTGTCGGCGAGCACGATCGCGGCGTCGGCGTGGCGCGCCGCGTCGACCGCCGCCGGAATGCCGGACGCCGAGGGCACCTGCCACGCGAGATGAGCCTGGGCGCCGAACAGCGCGGCCTTGCTCGAGTAGTCGATGCGGATCGCGACCGGCGTGCCGGCGGTCAGCCGGACCGCCGCCTGCGAGGTGTACGTCGGCCCGACGATGAACTGGGTGCCCTCGCGGTAGGCGGGGCCGACGCGGCGCCCGTCGACGAAGAGCGTCGCGAGGCCGGCCTGCAGCAGGGAGAAGCGGTACAGCCCGGACTCGGCGGGCGTGACCGTGCCCGTCCAGCGCGCCGACCACGGTGACCCGACCGTGGCCGGCGCGCCGTTGGCGTCCACCGTCGCCTCGGTGCGGTTGAGCGCCGGTGGCCCCTCGAAGTCGCCGTTGCTCCAGTACGTGGCCTGGAAGCCCGGGGTGTCGCCGGGAACGAGCGTGGTCGGCGGCGCGTCGCCGCTCGATCCCTGGGCGGCGGTGACGTGCATCGCGGAGCCGGCGCGGGCGGTGATCCCGGCCAGCGGCGTCACGGTGCGCGCCGGGTCGGGCACGACGCCGGCCGAGCCGCCGGTGATGTAGGTCGCGTCGCTGCCCGACGGCCCGATCACGGCGATCGAGCGCAGCCGCCTGCCCGCGGTCAGCGGCAGCGCGTGGTCGCGGTTGCGCAGCAGCACCATGCCGTCCGTCGACACGCGCGTCGCGAGCGCCTGGTGCTCGGCCGTGCTGACGTCGGGCGCCGCCGGCCCGAGCGGATCGTCGAACGCGCCCGAGTCGAACATCGCGTACAGCGTGCGCCGCACGATGTCGTCGAGTCGCGCCGCCGGCACCTGGCCGGAGGTGAACATCGCGGCGGTGCGCCCGCCGGGACCGCCCAGCGCGGGGACGTCGACGCCGGCGAGCGTCGCGGCCAGCGGGTCGCGGACGGCGAAGATGAAGTCCGGCACGACGAAGCCGTTGAAGCCCGACGCCTTGAGGTCGGACAGCAGGGCCGAGCTCTCGCACGTCTGCGGGCCGTTGAGGCGGTTGTAGGAGCACATGACCGCGTCGGCGTCCGCCTCGCGGATGGCGCGCTTGAACGGCGCCTCGTAGATCTCCTGCAGCGCCCGCTCGGAGACGATCGAGTTGGCCCCGCCGCTGCGCGCGCCGCCGGCGAGCGCGAACCCGATGCGCCCGTACTCCTGGTTGTTGGCGACGTAGTGCTTCAGCGTGGCGATGACGTGGGCGCTCTTGGCGCCGGCCACCTCCTGCGCGACGGTCTCGCCGGCGAGCAGCGGGTCCTCGCCGAGGTTCTCGGGCTGGCGGCCCGCGAGCGGGGTGCGCGCGATGTCCATCGCCGGCCCGAGCCACCAGTTGAAGCCCTTGCCGCGCGCCTCCGCGCCGATCGCCGCGCCGTAGGCGCGGGCCAGGTTGCGGTCGAAGGCCGCGGCGAGCGTCTGCGAGGACGGGAAGCTCGTGGTCCCGGTCGCGCGGATGCCGCTCGGCCCGTCGTCGGAGGGGAGCGTCGGGACGCCGAGGCTCGCGACCGACGCGAAGTCGCCGAGCGCGACGGCGATCTTCTGGTCGGTCGTCATCGCCGCGAGCAGCTCGTCGGCGCGCTGCCCGGGCGGCTGGCCGGGGTCGCGCCACGGATCGTCGGCGGCCGCGGGCCCGGCGACCCAGATCGACAGGAACACGACGAGCGCGATGCGCCAGACCCAGCGGACCATGGTCCCTCCCAACGGACGGTGCCCCCGTGCCGAAAAGCTAGTACTCACTCGGTATTCGGGCAAGTGCTCGCTGTCAACTCGCACTTGACACGGACATTCGTGTTCTGGTTTGCTCGTTCCTGTTCGTTCGGAGGGGAGCGAGGGTCAAATCGCACATAAAGGGACACCGGAGCGGCCGGTCCTGGCCGAGTCCAGGCGCGCGGCCATCGCGGATCTGCTGCGCAGCGCGGGCTCGGTGACCGTCGCGGAGCTCGAGGAGCGCTTCGGCATCTCCTCGATGACGGCGCGGCGCGACCTCGCCGACCTCGAGCGCCAGGGGCGCGCGCGCAGGACCCACGGCGGCGCCGTGCTGCCCGCGATCTCCGCGCACGAGGACTCGTTCGTGCAGCGCCTGGAGACCGCGCCGGAGGCCAAGCTCGCGCTGGCGACGGCCGCCGTCGCCACGCTCGCCCCGCGCCAGAGCGTCTTCCTGGACTCGTCGACGACCGCCTACTTCGTCGCCCAGCGGATCCTCGACGAGGGCCTCGAGCTGACGGTGATCACCAACAGCCTGCCGATCATGGAGCTCGTCGGCACGAGCTCGGGCCCCAACGTCGAGCTCATCGGCGTGTGCGGCACGCTGCGCCGCCTGACCCGGTCGTTCGTGGGCCCGTTCGCGGTCCACACCGTGCTCGGCCACTTCGCCGACCGCCTCTTCCTCTCGGTCAAGGGCGTCACGCGCGACGGCGCGCTGACCGACGCCGATCCGCTCGAGGCCGAGGTCAAGGCGACGATGATCGCCCACGCGCAGGAGGCCTTCCTGCTCATCGACGACAGCAAGCTGCAGGCCCGCGGGCTCAACGCCGTGGGGCGCGTCGCGGACCTCGCCGGCGTCTTCACCCACGGCGTGCGCGGCCGGGCGCTGGCAGCGCTGCGCGAGACCGGCGCCGACGTGCGAGCGATCGACCGCGAGAGCGCATGACCCAGAGCGCGCCGATCGTCGCCCTGCGCGGAGCCTCGAAGTCCTACGGCGCGGTGCGCGCGCTGCGCGACGCCGACATCGCGCTGCGCCCGGGCGAGGTCCGCGGCCTCGTCGGCGAGAACGGCGCCGGCAAGTCGACGCTCGTGCGCCTGCTGGCCGGCGTCCAGCGCCCGGACACCGGCGCCGTGCTGGTCGACGGTCACGAGGTCGACCTGCACTCGACCGCCGACGCCCGCGACGCCGGTGTCGCCGTGATCTTCCAGGAGCCGACGCTCTTCCCCGACCTGTCGGTCGCCGAGAACGTCGTCATGGGCCGCCACCCGCTGCAGGCCCTGCGCCGCGTCGACCGCCGCGCGATGCGCCGCGAGGTCGCCGGGCTCCTCGAGCGCCTGGGCGTGCGCCTCGATCCCGACCGCCCGGTCCGCGGCCTGTCGATCGCCGACCAGCAGATCGTCGAGATCGCCAAGGCGCTGTCCTACGACGCGCGCGTGCTGATCATGGACGAGCCGACGGCCGCGCTGTCCGGGCCCGAGGTCGAGCGCCTCTTCGGCGTCGTGCGGGCGCTGCGCGAGCGCGGCGCGGCTGTGCTGTTCATCTCTCATCGCGTCGACGAGGTCTTCGCGATCTGCTCGACGGTCAGCGTCATGCGCGACGGCGCGGTCGTCTTCGACGGGGCGCTGGAGGGCCTGACCTCCGACGAGCTCGTGCGCAAGATGGTCGGACGCGACCTCGGCACGCTGTTCCCCAAGCAGGACGCGCAGATCGGCGAGCGCGTGCTCGAGGTCAAGCGGCTCACCCGCGAGGGCGTGTTCTTCGACGTCAGCTTCGAGGTCCGCGCCGGCGAGATCGTCGCGCTCGCCGGCCTCGTCGGGGCCGGGCGCAGCGAGGTCGCGCGCGCGATCTTCGGGATCGACCGCACCGACGCCGGGCACGTCGAGGTCTCCGGTCGTCGCCTGCCGTCCGGCCGGCCGCTGGCGGCGATGCACGCCGGCATCGCGTTCGTGCCCGAGGACCGCCGCATGCAGGGCCTCGTCATGGACCTGTCGGTCGCGCGCAACGCGACGCTGACGCGCATGCGCGCGCTCACGCGCCTGGGGCTGATCCGCGCCGGTGCGGAGAACCGCCTGGCGCGCGAATGGGCGGGGCGGCTGCGGCTGAAGTACCACCGCATCGACGACCCGGTCGGCTTCCTCTCCGGCGGCAACCAGCAGAAGGTCGTGCTGGCCAAATGGCTGGCCACCGAGCCCAAGCTGCTCATCCTCGACGAGCCGACGCGCGGGATCGACGTCGGCACGAAGGCCGAGGTGCACCGGCTCATGGGCGAGCTCGCCGGCCGCGGGCTCGCCGTGCTCATGATCTCCAGCGAGCTGCCCGAGGTGCTCGGCATGGCCGACCGCGTGCTGGTGATGCGCGAGGGACGGCTCATCACCGAGCTGAGCCGTGACGAGGCCGACGAGGAACGGGTCATCCGGGCGGCCAGCGGCGTGGAGGCAGCATGAGCACCCACGCGGCGACCCCGACCGAGGGCCTGCGTGCCCGCAAGCTGACCGAGTGGGTCCTGCGCGTCCGCGAGCTCGGCATCATCGGCGCGCTCGCGCTGCTGATCGCGGTGACCGCGATCCTCGAGCCGCGCTTCGTCGAGGCCGACTCGTTGCGCAACCTCGCGCTGAACGCGTCGATCTTCGCGATCCTCGCGGTCGGCCAGACGCTGGTCATCATCACGCGCAACGTCGACCTGTCGGTCAGCTCAGTCCTCGGGCTCAGCGCGTTCCTGGCCGGCGACCTGCTCTCCAAGCACCCCGGCATGGCGCTGCCGGTGGTCTTCCTGCTCGGCATCGCGCTCGGCGCGGCATGCGGGCTGTTCAACGGGATCCTCGTCACGTGGGGCCAGGTCCCGGCGCTGGTGGTCACGCTCGGGACGCTCTATGCGTTCCGCGGCATCGCGTTCCTGTGGACCAACGGCCGCCAGGTCAACGCGGAGACGCTGCCCGACGCGTTCCTGAACCTCGGCAGCGACTCGATCGCGGGCGTCCCGATCCTCGTGGTGATCGCGCTCGTCATCGTCGTGGTCGTCGGCCAGTGGCTGCGCGACTACCGGCCGGGTCGCGAGCTGTACGCGATCGGCTCGAACCCCGAGGGCGCCCGGCTGGCGGGCGTGCGCTCGCAGCGGCGGGTGCTCGTGGCGTTCGTGCTGGCGGGCGCGCTTGCCGGACTGGGCGGCGTGCTGTTCACCGCGCGCTTCGGCACGGTCGACGCGACCGCCGGCGTCGGCTACGAGCTGACCGTCATCGCCGCCGCCGTCGTTGGCGGCGTGGCGATCTTCGGCGGCACGGGCACCGTGTACGGCGCCGCCCTCGGCGCGCTCCTGCTCACCACGATCACCTCATCGCTGATCGTCCTGAGGGTCGAGGCCTTCTGGCAGCAGGCCGCCATCGGCGCGCTCCTGCTCGTCGCGATCGCGCTCGACCGGCTGGTCGGGCTGCGGGTTGACGCGGCGCTGCGCCGCAGGAGCGTGCGCCGTGCAGGCTGAGACCGTCACGTCCCCGGAGGCCCCGCCCGCCGCAGGCGCTGCCCCGCCGCGCGACTGGCGCCGCGCGCTCGGGCGCTGGGAGACGCTGCTGATCGCGCTGCTCGCCGTCCTGGCCGTCGTCGGGCAGCTGATCTCGCCCGAGTTCCTGACCACCGACTCGTTCACCACCGGCTCGCTCGACCTGTCGGAGATCGCGTTGATGGCGTTGCCGCTCGCGATGGTGATCGTCGCTGCCGAGATCGACCTCTCGGTCGCCTCGGTCCTCGCGCTGTCGAGCGCGCTCATGGCCTACCTGTGGAACCACGGCCAGCCGGTCGAGACGATCATCCCGATCTGCCTGATCGCCGGCGCACTGTGCGGCGCCTTCAATGGCCTGCTCGTCACGCGCGTCGGCCTGCCGTCGCTCGCCGTCACGATCGGCACGCTCGCGCTGTTCCGCGGGCTGGCCTTCGTCGTGATCGGCGACGACTCGGTCACGGACTTCCCGGTCACCTGGACGGATCGCGCGTTCGGCAACTTCGCCGGCACGTTCGTCCCCAACACGATCGTGCTGTTCGCCGTGCTGGCCGCCGGCTTCGCCGTGCTCCTGCACGCGACGCCGTTCGGGCGCTCGGTCTTCGCGATCGGCGCCAACCAGGAGGCGGCGTTCTTCTCGGGCCTGCGCGTCAAGCGCATCAAGCTCATCCTGTTCACGCTGTCGGGCGCGGTCGCAGCGCTCGCCGGCGTCGTCATCACCCTGCGCAACTCGACCGGCGCCGCCAACGTCGGCCAGGGGTTCGAGCTGTCCGCGGTCACCGCGGTGCTGCTCGGCGGCGTGTCGATCTTCGGCGGCCGCGGCACGATCGCGGGCGTCATCCTCGCGCTGGTCCTGCTCGGCGGCATCCAGAAGGCACTGCTGCTGAGCGAGTCGATCTCGTCGTACTGGATCCAGATCGTCACCGGCGCGCTGCTCGTCGGCTCGGTCCTCGGTCCGAACCTCGCACGCCGTGTCGTAGGGGCTCGGCGCCGGTCACGTTCACAACAAGAGGAGGACTCATGAAGTCGGCACGTCCGCGCACCCGCGGTGCGCTGCTTGTCGCACTCGCCCTGCTGGTGCTGTTCGTCCTCGCCGCCTGCGGCGAGACCAAGAACAGCTCAGACACCGGGACGTCCGCCCAGTCCCAGGGCACGGCGAGCACGGCGTCGGGCGCCAATCCCGACGCCCCGATCAAGCAGGGCCTCAAGACGGTCTCGATCCCCAAGCAGCTGGGCAATCCGTACGAGGAGTACGAGCATTCGGGCATCGACGAGGCCCTCAAGGAGCTTGGCGGCTCGAACCGGATCACCGGTCCGACCGACGCGGGGGCGTCGACCCAGATCCCGATCATCAACGCCGCGGTCCAGCAGAAGCCCAATGCGATCATCATCGCCGGCAACGACCCCAACGCGGTGGCTCCCGCGCTCAAGCAGGCCGCGCAGCGCGGCGTGAAGATCGTCGGCATGGACTCCGACGTGGCGCCCGACGCGCGCAGCGTCTTCATCAACCAGGTCACCACGCAGCTGGTCGGCGAGGGTCAGGTGAAGTCGATCGCCAAGGAGATCGGCAACAAGGGTCAGATCGCGATCCTCTCGGCGACGGCGAACGCGACCAACCAGAACGCCTGGATCAAGGTGATGAAGGAGGAGCTCAAGAAGCCCGAGTACAAGGACATCAAGCTCGTGAAGGTCGCCTACGGCGACGACGACGACCAGAAGTCCTTCCAGCAGACCCAGGGTCTGATCCAGGCCTATCCGAATCTCAAGGGCATCATCTCCCCGACCACGGTCGGCGTCGCAGCGGCCGCGCGGTACCTGTCGACCTCGCCGCAGAAGGGCAAGATCAAGCTGACCGGGCTGGGCTTCCCCAACCAGATGCGCAAGTTCGTCAAGAACGGCACCGTCGACGAGTTCCAGCTGTGGGTCCCCAAGGACGTCGGGTACCTCGCCGGTCAGGCCGCCGCGGCCCTCGTCTCCGGCCGCATCACGGGCAAGGAGGGCGAGAAGTTCAAGGCGGGACGTCTCGGCGACTACACGATCGGTCCCAACGGTGAGATCGTCCTCGGGCCGCTGACGACCTTCACCAAGGACAACATCGACAAGTTCGATTTCTAGGAACCACGACATGACCGCGACGGACAGCACCCGTCCGCCGGCGGCCGCCGACCCTCGGCCCGGGCCCCGCGCCCGGGTCGGGGTGTTCGGGATCGGCCTCGCGACCTACTGGCCTCAGTTCGACGGGCTGCGCGAGCGGGTCGAGGGCTACCAGCGGCGCGTGGAGGAGCGCGTGCGCGCGCTCGGCGCGGAGGTGGTGTCGGCTGGCCTGGTCGACACCGCGCAGGCGGCGCGCGCCGCCGGCGATCGCTTCGCGGCCGAGCGCGTGGACCTCGTGCTCTGCCACGCGGTCACGTACGCCACCTCCAGCCAGGTCCTGCCCGCAGTCCAGGCCGCGAAGGTGCCCGTCGTGCTGCTCGGCCTGCAGCCCACCTCCACGCTCGACTACGAGCACGTCGACACGGGCGAGTGGCTGGCCAACTGCGCGGCCTGCTGCGTCCCCGAGCTGGCGGGCGCCTTCACGCGCGCGCGCATTCCCTACGACACGGTCGCGGGCACCATCGACGACGACGAGCGCGCCTGGGCGAAGATCGCCGCGTGGGTGCGCGCCGCGGCCGTCGCGTCTTCACTGCGCCGCGCGCGCATCGGCTTCCTCGGCCACACCTATCCGGGAATGCTCGACCTGTACTCGGACTTCACCGCCGTGCACGCCCAGCTCGGCGCCCACGTCGAGGTGCTCGAGATCGACGAACTCAGCGCCCGCGTCGCGCAGGCCACCGACGCCGAGCGCGCGGCCAAGGAGGACGAGATCCGCGCCCTGTTCGACTTCGCCGATCCCTCCGACGATCCGATCGCCGCCCCGATCGACGACGAGCAGCTCGACTGGTCGGTACGCGTGGCCGTGGGCCTCGACCGGCTGGTGGGCGACTTCGAGCTCGGCGGGCTGACCTACTACTACCGCGGCCTCGACGGCAACGAGGCCGAGCGCCTGGGCGCCGGCGTGATCGTCGGCAACTCGCTGCTGACCGCGCGCGGCGTCCCGACCGCCGGCGAGGGCGATCTGAAGACGAACATCGCCCAGCTCGTACTCGACCGGCTGGGAGCGGGCGGCTCGTACACCGAGTTCTACGCACTCGACCTCGACGAGGGCTTCGTGCTGATGGGTCATGACGGGCCGGGCCACGTCGCGATCGCGCAGGAGCGCCCGGTGCTGCGCGCCTTGAAGCTCTTCCACGGCAAGCGCGGCGCGGGCCTGTCGGTGGAGTTCAAGGTCCGCTACGGGCCGGTCACGATCCTCGGCTGCACCCAGACGGCCGACGGGCGGCTGAAGCTCCTGGCGGCCGAGGGCGAGTCGATCCCCGGGCCGACCTTCCGCATCGGCAACACGAACTCGCGCCTGCGCTTCGCGCTCGCGCCGGCCGAGTTCCTCGAGCGCTGGTCGGCCGAGGGCCCGACCCATCACGTGGCGCTCGGCGTCGGCCATCGCATCGACGAGCTGCGCTGCGTGGCGGCGCTGCTCGACCTTCCCTTCGCGGTGGTGAGCTAGTGGAGCGCGTCTGCTTCCTGCTGCACGTCCGGCCCGAGCGCCTCGCGGAGTATCGCGAGCGCCATCGCGACGTGTGGCCGGAGATGCTCGACGCGCTCCGTGCGGCCGGGTGGGGCAACTACTCGCTGTTCCTGCACGACGACGGGCTGCTCGTCGGCTATCTGGAGACCGAGGACTTCGAGGCCGCGCAGCGCGCGATGGCCGCGACCGACGTCAACGAGCGCTGGCAGCGCGACATGGCGCCGTTCTTCGACGCCCGCGCCGACCAGTCGCTCGAGCGGTTGGAGGAGGTCTTCCACCTTGGCTGAGGCCCCGCGCTTCGCCGCCGCGGACCTCGGCGCCGAGAGTGGGCGGGTCGTCGTGGGGACGCTGGGCGACGGCGGCATCGAGCTCGACGTCGTGCACCGCTTCGTCAACCGCCCGGTGCGGCTGCCCGACGGGCTGCGCTGGAACGTGCTCGGCCTGCTCGACGGCATCGTCGACGGCCTGCGCGCGGCCGGCCCCGTCGACGGCGTCGGGGTCGACGCGTGGGGCGTCGACTACGGCCTCGTCGACGACGCCGGGCGGCTGCTCGGGCTGCCCTTCCACCATCGCGACGCGCGCACGGCCGGGATGGTGGCGCGCGCGTTCGAGCGCATCGGGCGCGACGAGCTGTACGCCGCCACCGGCATCCAGACGATGGCGATCAACACCGTCTTCCAGCTGCTGGCCGAGGAGGGGACCGCCGCGCTCGACGCGGCCGCGCGGATGCTGCTCATCCCGGACCTGCTCGCGCTGTGGCTTTCCGGCGAGGCGGCCAACGAGGTCACCGCCGCGAGCACGACGGGCCTGCTCGACGCGCGCACGGGCGAATGGGCGCACGACGCGATTGCGCGGCTCGGGCTGCCGGCGCGCCTGTTCGGCGCGCTCGTCGAGCCCGGCACGGCGCTGGGCGCGCTGCTGCCCGAGCACGGCGTCGCCGGCGCCCCGCTCGTGCGCGCGGTCGCCGGCCACGACACCGCCTCGGCGTTCGCCGCCGCCCCGATCGACGGCGACGACTCGGCGATCCTCTCGAGCGGGACGTGGTCGCTGCTCGGGCTCGAGCTGCCCGAGCCCGCGCTCGGGCCCGACGCGGCCGCGGCCAACCTCACCAACGAGCGCGGCGTCGACGCCACGACGCGGCTGCTGAAGAACGTCATGGGCCTGTGGCTCGTGCAGGAGTGCCGGCGCGCGTGGGGCGCCCACGACTACGACGAGCTGCACCGTCTCGCCGCCGATGCGGCCGACGACGTGCCGCTGATCGACCCCGACGACGAGGCCTTCCTCGCGCCCGGCGACATGCCGTCGCGGATCGCCGAGCACTGCGCGCGCGCCGGCCAGCGTCGGCCCGCCACCCCGGGCGAGACGGTGCGCACGGTCCTCGTGTCGCTGGCCTGCAAGTACCGCCTCGTGCTGCGCGGCCTGGAGCAGGTCGGCGGGCGGCGCGTGCGCTGCGTGCACGTCATCGGCGGCGGCGCGCGCAACGCGCTGCTGTGCCAGCTGACCGCCGACGTGCTCGACCTCCCGGTGCTGGCCGGGCCGGTCGAGGCGACCGCGCTGGGCAACGTGCTCGTCCAGGCGCGCGCGGCGGGCCTGGTGGGATCGCTGGCGCAGATGCGCGCGATCGCCGCAGCGTCGACGCACCTGCAGACGTTCGAGCCCGCCACCAACCGCGACGCCGAGTACGAGCGCTTCCTCGGCGTCACCGGGCTTGCCGAGGCGACCGTGAAGGAGAGGATCACGTGACCGAGACCGTCCGCCTGCGCGATTTCGCCGTCGAGACGCCGTCGTGGGGCTACGGCGACTCCGGCACGCGCTTTGCCACCTTCACGCAGCCCGGCCGCCCCCGCAACGTCTTCGAGCGTCTCGACGACGCGGCCGAGGTCCACCGCCTCACCGGCACGGCACCCGCGGTGGCGCTGCACTTCCCGTGGGACGCCGTCGAGGACCTCGCGACGCTGCGCGCGCACGCGGAGGGCCTCGGGCTGCGCATCGGCGCGGTCAACCCCAACCTCTTCCAGGACCCCGACTACAGGCTCGGGAGCGTCACCAACGCCGACGAGCGCATCCGCGACAAGGCCGTCGCCCACCTCCTGGAGTGCGTGGAGATCGCGCGCGAGCTGGGCTCGACGGCGCAGTCGCTGTGGTTCGCCGACGGGACGAGCTACGCCGGCCAGGACGACCTGCGCGCGCGCCGGGAGCGGATGCTCGACTGCCTGGAGCGCGTGTACGAGGCGCTGCCGCCCGCGCAGGAGCTGCTGCTCGAGTACAAGCCCTACGAGCCAGCGTTCTACGCCACCGACCTGGCCGACTGGGGCTCGGCGCTGCTGGCCTGCCAGCGCCTGGGCGAGCGCGCCAACGTGCTCGTCGACCTCGGTCACCACCTGCAGGGCGCCAACGTCGAGCAGATCGTGGCGCTGCTGGCGGCCGAGGGCCGCCTCGGCGGCTTTCACTTCAACAACCGCAAGTACGGCGACGACGATCTCATCGTCGGCTCGACCAACCCGTGGGAGCTGTTCTGCATCTTCGTCGAGCTCGGCGACGCGGGGGTGGGTGGGGTCCGTCTCACGATCGACCAGGCGCACAACGTCGAGCGCAAGCTCGAGGCGATGGTGCTCAGCGTGGTCAACCTCCAGGAGGCCTTCGCCAAGGCGCAGCTCGTCGACCGCGACGCGCTGGCCGCGGCGCATGCGCAGGGCGACGTGCTCGGCGGCCACGAGGTCCTGCTCGACGCCTTCCGGACCGACGTCCGGGCGCTGTGCGCGCAGGCGCGCGGCGAGCTCGGCGCCGCCGAGGACCCGGTGCGCGCGCTGCGCGCGGGCGACTACCTGCAGCGGATCGTCGCCCAGCGAGGAGAGCAGGTGGCCGTGGCCGGGGGGTGGGGGACGTGAGCACGGTCGCGCGCCCGATCGCGCACCGCACCCAGGACCGCTGGCCCGGCGACGTGCCGCCCGGCGCCCTGGACCAGCTCGTGCTGCGTTCCAACCTGCTGGGCGCCGATCGCGCCGTGGCCAACTTCGGCGGCGGCAACACCTCGGTCAAGGCGCGCGAGGTCGACCACGCCGGGCGCGAGATCGACGTCATCTGGGTCAAGGGCTCCGGCAGCGACCTGGCGACGATGGACGCGTCGGGCTTCACCGGCCTGCGCCTCGAGGAGATCCTGCCGCTGGCGCACCGCGACGCGATGAGCGACGAGGAGATGGTCGCCTACCTGTCGCGCTGCCAGCTCGACCCGTCGATGCCGCGCTGCTCGATCGAGACGCTGCTGCACGCCTTCGTCCCCGCGGCGCACGTCGACCACACGCACCCCGACGCCATCAACGCGATCGCCGGCGCGGCCGACGGCGAGGCGCTCGCGCGCGCCTGCTTCGGCGACGAGGCGGCGTGGATCGACTACATCCGCCCCGGCTTCACGCTGGCCAGGCAGGTCGGCGACGCGGTGCGCGCGGACGATCGCGTGCGCGTCGTGATCCTCGCCAAGCACGGCCTCGTGACGTGGGGCGACAGCGCGCAGGAGAGCTACCGCGCCACCGTCGACGCGATCAACCGCGCCGCGGACTTCGTCAACGAGCGCACGAACGGCACGCCGCGCTTCGGCGGGCCGGCGAACGCGAGGCTCGACGAGGGCGCCCGCGACGAGCTGCTGACCGCGCTGCTGCCGGCGGTCCGCGGCGCGCTGAGCAGCGAGCGGCCCAAGGTGCTGCGCGTCGACACCTCCGAGCCCGTGCTCGAGCTCGTCTCCTCCGTCCGCGCGCCGCAGCTCGTCGGCGTCGGCGCCGCCTGCCCCGACCACCTCGTGCACACCAAGCGCGTCCCGCTGTGGGTCCCGTTCGATCCCGCGCGCGAGGGCGTCGAGGAGCTGGCCGCGCGGGTGGCCGAGGGCGCGGCGGCCTACCGCGCCGACTACCGCGCCTACGTCGAGCGCTTCGGCGACGCGACCACCGTGCCCGCCGACCCCGATCCGCGCGTCGCGCTCATCCAGCACGTCGGGCTGGTGGCCGCCGGCACCAACGTCAAGGGCGCCGGGCTCGCGCGCGACCTCTACGCGCGCGCGGTGGAGGTGATGGCGGGGGCGGACGCGCTCGGCGGCTTCGTGTCGCTCACCGACCGCGAGAGCTTCGCCGTCGAGTACTGGCCGCTCGAGCTCTACAAGCTGTCGCTGGCGCCGGCGCCACGCGAGCTCGAAGGCCGCGTCGCGATGGTCACCGGCGCGGCCGGTGGCATCGGGCGCGCGGTCGTCGCCGCCCTTGCCGCGGAGGGCGCGTGCGTCGTGGCCTTCGACATCGACGCGGGCGGCGCCGAGCGCGTCGCGGCGCCGCTGGGCGAGCGCGGCCTGGCCGTCGGCGGCGACGTCACCAGCGAGGAGGCGGTGGCGGCGGCGTTCGCGGCCGCGGTCGAGCGCTACGGCGGCGTCGACGTCGTCGTCTCCAACGCCGGCCTGGCCTCGAGCGCGCCGATCGAGGAGACCACGCTCGCCGAGTGGAACCGCAACCACGCGGTCCTCGGCACCGGCTACTTCCTCGTCGCGCGCGAGGCGTTCAGGGTCCTGCGGCGCCAGGGCCGCGGCGGCTCGGTCGTCTTCGTCGCGTCCAAGAACGCGCTCGTGGCGGGGCGCAACGCGGCCGCCTACTCGTCGGCCAAGGCCGCGGAGCTGCACCTCGCCCGCTGCCTGGCCGAGGAGGGCGGGTCCGACGGCATCCGCGTCAACACCGTCAACCCCGACGCGGTGCTCAGCGGCTCGCGGATCTGGGACTCCTCGTGGCGCGAGGAGCGCGCCGCCAACTACGGCATCGCGCCCGACGAGCTCGAGGAGCACTACCGCGCGCGCACGACGCTGGGCGTCAACATCGAGCCCGAGGACATCGCCGCGGCGGTGCTGCACTTCGCGTCGGACGCGCGGTCGGGCAAGACGACGGGCAACCTGCTCAACGTCGACGGCGGCGTCTCCGCGGCCTACCCGCGATGATGGCGGGCGTGCGGGCCGCGCTCTTCATCACCTGCTTCAACGACACGCTGTTCCCGCAGACGGGGCGCGCGACGGTGGCGGTGCTCGAGCGCGTCGGCGTGCAGGTCGACTTCCCGCTCGAGCAGACCTGCTGCGGGCAGATGCACGTCAACAGCGGCTACGGGCACGAGGCGATCGGGCTGGTGCGGCGGTTCGTGCGGGTCTTCGGCGATGCCGAGGTGGTGGTCACGCCGAGCGGGTCGTGTGCGGCGATGGTGCGCGAGGGCTACGAGCGGATGGCGGTCGAGGCCGGCGACGAGACGCTGGCCGCGCAGGTGCGCGAGCTGGCGCCGCGGGTCTTCGAGCTGTCGGAGTTCCTGGTGGGGCGGATGGGCGTCGAGGACGTCGGCGCGGCGTTTCACCACCGCGTGACCTACCACCCGACGTGCCACTCGCTGCGGCTGCTGAAGGTCGGCGACGCGCCGCTGCGGCTGCTGCGCGCGGTGCGCGGCATCGACCTCGTCGAGCTGCCGGCCGCGACCGAGTGCTGCGGGTTCGGCGGCACCTTCGCGGTCAAGAACGCGGACACCTCGACGGCGATGCTGACCGACAAGCTGCGCCACATCCTCGACACCGGCGCCGACGTGTGCACCGCCGCCGACAACTCGTGCCTGATGCACATCGGCGGCGGGCTGCGGCACGCGCGGGCGGGCGTGCGCGTGATGCACGTGGCCGAGATCCTCGCCAGCGAGTCGTCGTGAAGGACGGCTTCCCACGGGCGGCGCGCGCGGCGCTGGGCGACAGCCAGCTGCGGCGCAACCTCGGCCACGCGACGAGCACGATCCGCGCCAAGCGCGCGCGGGTGGTCGCCGAGGTCGAGGACTGGGAGGCGCTGCGGGCGGCCGGCGCGGAGATCAAGGAGCGCACGCTGCGCCACCTCGACGTGCACCTCGAGCGCCTGGAGGAGGCCGTCACGCGCGCGGGCGGCACCGTGCACTGGGCGCGCGACGGCGCCGAGGCCTGCGCGGTCGTCGCGCAGGTCGCGCGCGCCCACGGCGCCCACGAGGTCATCAAGGTCAAGTCGCTGGCCACCGACGAGATCGAGCTCAACGAGGCGCTGGAGCGCCAGGGCATCCATGCGGTGGAGACCGACCTGGCCGAGCTGATCGTCCAGCTCGGCGACGACGACAAGCAGTCGCACATCCTCGTCCCCGCCATCCATCGCAACCGCGCGGAGATCGCCGAGCTCTTCCGGCGCAAGCTCGGCGCCGACGTCTCCGACGAGCCCGCCGAGCTGACCGCGGCGGCGCGCGCGCACCTGCGCGCGAAGTTCCTCTCGGTGCCCGTCGGCGTCAGCGGCGCGAACTTCGCGATCGCCGAGACCGGGCACGTCGTCGTGGTCGAGTCCGAGGGCAACGGGCGGATGTGCACGACGCTGCCCGAGGTGCTCGTCTCGGTCGTGGGGATCGAGAAGCTGCTGCCCCGCTGGCGCGACCTCGAGGTCATGCTCCAGCTCCTGCCGCGCTCGTCGACCGCCGAGCGGATGAACCCGTACACGTCGATCTGGTCTGGGGTATCGGACGGCGACGGGCCGCGGGAGTTCCACCTCGTGCTGCTCGACGCCGGGCGCACCGACGTGCTGGCCGACGAGGTCGGGCGCGCCACGCTGCGCTGCATCCGCTGCTCGGCGTGCCTGAACGTCTGCCCGGTCTACGAGCGCACCGGCGGGCGGGCCTACGAGAGCGTCTACCCGGGGCCGATCGGGGCGATCCTCACGCCGCAGCTGCGCGGCCTGCAGAACGCGCCGACGCTGCCGTGGGCCAGCTCGCTGTGCGGCGCCTGCTACGAGGTCTGCCCGGTGAAGATCGACATCCCCTCGATCCTCGTGCACCTGCGCGGGCGCGTCGTGCGCGAGGCGGGCACGCCCGCGGGCGAGCGCGCGGCGATGGCCGCGATGGCGCGCGTGTTCGCCAGCCGCCGCGCCTACGAGGCCGCGCAGCGCGCCGCGAAGCTCGGGCGCGGGCCGCTGGCCGGCGCCGCGCTGCGGCCGTGGACGCGCTCGCGCGAGCTGCCCACGGTGCCGTCGCAGACCTTCAGGGACTGGTGGCGTGCCGAGCGCGCGTGACGACGTCCTCGCGCGCGTGCGCGCCGCACTGCGCGACGTCCCGGCCGGCGAGGCGACCGAGCCGCCGGCCTACGAGCCGCCGCCGGCGCCCGCCGGCGACCCGGTCGCGCGCTTCGCCGAGCGCGTGGCCGACTACCAGGCGACGGTGCGCGAGGCCGGCGACCTAGCGGCGACGATCGCGCGCGTGTGCGGCGAGCAGGGCGCGCACCGCCTCGGCGTGCCCCCAGCTCTCCCGGCCGAATGGCGTCCGGACGGCGTCGAGCTCGTCGATGACGACGGCCTGAGCGCGCGCGAGCTCGACGCGCTCGACGGCGCGCTGACCGGCTGCGCGCTGGCCATCGCCGAGACCGGCACGATCGTCCTCGACGGCGGCGAGCGCTCGGGCCGCCGCGCGCTGACGCTCGTTCCCGACCTGTACCTGTGCGTCGTCGAGCGCGCGCAGGTCGTCGCGACGGTGCCGGAAGCGATACGCGCGCTGCACGGCGCGCGCGGCCCGTTCACCTTCGTCTCGGGGCCGAGCGCGACGAGCGACATCGAGCTCGATCGCGTCGAGGGGGTCCATGGTCCCCGCCGCCTCGAGGTCCTCATCGCGGGCTGAAGCAAGCATGCCCCAGATAGGGCGGCCGCCATCGGCTGTTACCGCACCCTAGGTAGCCACCGGTGCAACCTGCGGCCCGGGCAGGGTCCACGAGCGCAGCGCCGTCGTCACCGTCGCGAGCGCCCCGGCGCCGACCGCGAGCGCGAGCGCGGCGACCGGCCCGGGGCCGTCGGCCAGCGTCCCGGCGCACGCCGCGCCGGCCGAGGCGCCGATCGCGACGGCGGTGGCCAGCCACGCGAAGGCCTCGGTCGCGGTGCCCGCGGGGGCGGCGTCCTCGACCATGGCGTGAACGGTCGCGTAGGTCGGGGCGATCGCGGCGCCGGCGACGACCAGCGCCGCGCCGAGCACGACGAGGCAGCCGGCCGCCGGGATCAGCAGCAGGTGGCCCGCGGTCAGCGCGGCGAGCATCAGCGAGAGGCCCTTGGCGCTGTGGGCGCCGCCGCCAAGGCGCGTGGCGAGCAGGCCGCCGATCAGCGAGCCGCCGCCCCAGACGCCGAGCAGCGGCCCGGCCGCGGCGGTGTCGCCGAGCTGGGCGGCGGCCGCCGTCACGGCGACCTCGACCGCGCCGAAGAGCGCGCCGACGGCGACGAGGGCGATCACGAGCGTGCGCATGGCCGGCGCGCGCAGCGAGCCGCCGCGCCGGCGCGGGGCGCTCGGGGCGGGGCGCCACGCGCGCGACGCGGGCTGGGCGGCGAAGGCGAGGGTCGCGGCGGCCAGCACGGCGCCCGCGGCGCCCAGGGCAGCACCGGTCGACCACAACGCGCCGATGCCGAGCGCGAGCGGCGGCCCGACGATCCAGGTCAGCTCGGACGCCGACGCCTCGGCGGCGTAGGCCCCGCGCAGCGCCCCGAGGTCGTCGAGGAGGCCGGGGAACAGCGTGCGCACGCACGCGCCGACCGGCGGGGTGGCCAGGCCGATGCCGGCCGCCAGGGCCACGATCGCGGGCAGCGGGGCGCCCACCGGCAGCACCGCGGCGGCGCCGACCAGCGGCACCGCCGCGCCGGCGCTCGCGACCAGCACCGCGGTCTGCCCGCGGCGATCGACGAGCTGCCCGAGCACCGGCCCGCCGATGCCGAGCGACACGGCGTAGGCGCCCGACACGATGCCCGCCGCGCCGAACGAGCCGGTCAGGTGCGCAGCGTGGACGAGCAGCCCGACGCTGAACATCGTCAGCGGCAGACGGGCGACGAGCGAGAGGGCGAAGAGGCGGAGTGCGCCGGGGGCCGAGGCGATCGCGTTCATGGCGCCAAGGTAGGCGCCGACTGGTTCGGCGGGAAGATCCAGTGGACCGGTCCTGCGCCGGACCAGTCGCGGTGTGGGTCGTGGTCGTCCGCTTGGCGTCGTGCGGCGCTGCGCGGCCGGGGCACCGAGGGGGAGAGGCCGCTATGGGGGCGCGACCGCGGCGAGGCACGACGCCACGGCGGCGCCCCCAGAGCGGCTTGTCCCCCCATTGCCCCCGGCCACGAACCGCCGCGAAGCCGCGGGACGACTAGGCGCCCCGCGTGGCCCGGATCGCCTCGGCCAGCGCGCGGATGCCCGGGCGGATCGACGGCTCGGCGATCTGGCCGTAGCCGAGCAGGAGCGTGGGCGCGCCCGTGGCCCCGCCCGCCCGGTAGTCGCCCATCGCCTCCAGCGCGATGCGCCGGCGCCCGGCCTCCGCGACGATCGCCCGCTCGTCGTCGCCGTCCGGAAGCCGGACGGTCGCGTGCAGGCCGGCCGCGATGCCCTCGACGGTGGCCTCGGGCAGCTCCTCGGCGAGCGCGGCGACCAGCGCGTCGCGGCGCGCGCGATAGAGGACGCGCATGCGCCGCAGGTGGCGGTCGAGCTCGCCGCCGGCGAGGAACTCCGCGAACGCGTGCTGGTCGACCAGCGCGCCCACGCGGTCGGCCAGGCGCTTCTCCTCGGCGACGGCGTCGACGAGCCGCGACGGGACGGCCAGCCAGCCGATCCGCAGCGCGGGGACGAGCGTCTTGCTGGTCGACCCTGCGTAGACGACGTGCTCGGGCTCGAGCCCCTGCAGCGCGCCGACGGCCGCCCGGTCGTAGCGGTACTCGGCGTCGTAGTCGTCCTCGATGGCGAACGCGTCGCGGGCGCGCAGCCACTGAAGCAACGCGGTGCGGCGCTCGCCGGACAGCGCAACGCCCGTCGGGGCCTGATGGGCGGGTGTGAGGATCACGGCGTCGACGTTCGCGCGCTCGAGCTCCTCTACGCGCAGCCCGGCGCCGTCGACGTCGACGCGGACGGGCGTCAGGCCCGCGCGCGTGGCCGCGGTCTGCTGCTCGGGCTGGCCGGGGTTCTCCAGCGCGATGCGCTTGGCCCCGGCGGCGGCGAGCGCGCGGCAGACCAGGCCCTCGCCCTGGCGATAGCCGGTGGTGATGACCATCCGCGCCGGCGCGGCCACGACGCCGCGGACCCGGCCGAGGTAGTCGGCCAGCGCAGCGCGCAGGCGCTCGGCGCCGCGCGGGTCGTCCGAGCGCAGGTCCTCGTCGGTCATCGCGCCCAGCGCCCGCTTCAGGCAGCGCAGCCACGCGTCGCGCGGGAACATCGAGACGTCGGGGATCGACGGCCGGAAGTCGAAGCGCGGCAGCGCGGCGCGCGGCGCCTCCTCGGGCCCCGGCGCCTCGCGCGCGGCGGCATCGGCGACGCACGGCAGCGCGCCCTGGCGCACGACGAGGTAGCCCTCGGCGCCGAGCTGGGCGTAGGCGTTGACGACCAGCCCGCGCGACACGCCGAGCTGGCGCGCGAGGTCGCGCGTGGACGGCACGCGGACGCCCGGCTTCAGCGCGCCGGAGCGGATCGCCTGGCGCAGGTGCTCCTCGATCTGGGCGCCCATCGGGCGCGCGCCGTCGCGGGTGAGCGGGAGCAGGAGCTCGGTGGTGTGACTGGTTCGGTCCATCGCCGCGGCGGGCGTTCAGCGCCCGCGCTTCGCGCGCGCGAGATAGCTGCGCCCGGCCTTGACGGTCACCGTCTTCTTGCGTCCGAGGTCGCGCACGCTCACCGTTCCCCTCGTCACACGGGTCAGCGTGCCATCGCAGCGGTCCTCCGTGAGCCACACGGTCCCCCGCACCGTGGCAGAGCTGTACTTCCCCTTGGTGCGGAAGCGGCCCTTGCCGTTGCCCCACAGCTTGCCCAACACCGCGTGCGGTCCCTTCTTCTTGCTGGACGCGGCAGCGCTGGCGCCACTGAGCGCAGCGCACTGCGATCGCGACGCCTGACCGGTGAGCACGATGTCCGTCGTCAGCGCGGCGGTCGCCCGGTTGCGCTTCGGCAGGCTCTGGCGGACCGTGAAGGCGCCCTGGTAGAAGTCGGCCGTCTGCGTGCTGCTCGCGCTCCCGCTTGCCGCCGAGGTCAGCCGCACGCGCCCCTTTCGGGCATCGATCTGCGCACCGACGGGGATGTTCGCGCCGCCCGTCAGCCGTGTGCGCTTGCGGCCGGGCGGCTTGACGAAGACCTCGCCGGAGACGACTGCCGCGACCACCGACTTCCCGGGCACCGGCGGAGAGGCGCCGCCGGTCGGGCCGATGCCGACGACCCGGATCTGCGACGACGAGTCCGATGACGTCTCCCACGCGGCAACGCCGACGTGGTCGGCGGCGACCGCCGCGCGCAGCGCGCCGATCCCCTGCTGCACGTTCGTCTGGGTCAGCAGCGGGCCTGACTGCCACGCGACGCCGTCATCGGACGTCGCATAGTCGAGCTCGAGCCCGGTCGCCGTGTTGCGGCCGAAGACGGCGTGCAGGCGCCCGGCGGGATCCTCGGCGAGGTGGGCCTGTGCGTCATCCGCGGCGTCGACGATCCGCGCGCCCGGGGTGAACGTGGTCCCGTTGAACTTGCGCACGACGAGGGCGTTGCTCTGGGTCCCGGAGATCAGGAACAACCCCGACGGGCCGCCGGCGAGGCGTGGATAGTCGGCGTACCCGATGTCGGTCGCGGGCGTCCAGCTCGTCGGGTCGTTGAGGCTGCCGGCGCCGCTGTAGCGACGGAACTGCGCGAGGCTCGACCCGTCGGCGAAGACGACGAGCGGCGTGTTCGCGTCGACGAGCCCGACGGTTCCGTTGTACGGGTGGTCGGTGGACAGGACCGCACGGGCCTCGCCGGCCGTGCCCGCGCCCAGCGGCACGTTCTGGAGAACGAGGCCTTCGGATTCGGCGCTCGTCGCGACGGTCAGCGTGTCGCCCGGTCCGCGAACCGCCTCGTCGAACGGGGCGATGCCGATCGCGTGGCCCGCGTCGAAGCTCGCGCCGCCGTCGGTGGAGGTGAACTCCCAGACCTCGTCGAAGCGCGCGCCCGTCAGCCCGTAGCGGTAGGAGACGACGCGCACGGTGCCGCCGTCGACGGTGACGAAGGGGCGGCTCAGCGTGGTACCGGGGGCGGCGATCGTCGTCGACACGTCGCAGGCGACGGCACCGCGCGGAAGCCGGCAGAAGTGCAGCGAGGTGACGTTGCTCTCGGGGCCGTACCAGGCGATGTAGGCCGTGCCGGCCCCGTCGACGGCGACGCCGGGCTTGTGCCCGGTGCCGATCGTCAGGGAGCTCGCCGCGCCCGCGCCGGCGGGCGCGAGCAGCCAGAGGGCGAGCGTGGCGACGAGGGCGCAGCGCCTCACGGCGGCATCCTATGCTCCGCGACCGGCAGCCGGACCTCGTCGTCCCCGTCGCCCGCGAAGACCTCGGCCATCGACTCGGCGAGCAGGTCGGTGCGCTCGCGCAGCTCGCGCGATTGGCGCGCCAGCTCGCGCTGCGCGGCCTCCTCCTCGGACGCCGACATCTCGACCAGGCGCGTGCGCAGGAGCCCGAGCGAGGCGCAGATGCGCTCCATGCCGACCTCGAAGCGCTCGAGCCGGTCGCGCAGGCGCACGGTCGCGTCGCGCTGGGCCTCGAGGTCGCCGATGAGCGCGCGCACGTCGGCGTCCTGCGCGCGGCGGCGCAGGTCGTCGATTCTGCGCTGCAGGCTGCGGACGTCCTGGCCGTTGCGCTCCTGCTCGGTCAGCGTCGAGGAGATCAGCTGTGCGCGGCGCGCGGAGGTGTCCATGGCGGCGACGAGCGCGTCGACGTCGGCGGCCACGTCGTCGAAGGGGTGGTCGGCCTGCGCGATCGCCTCGCGGATGCCCGCCGCCGTCTCGCGCGCCTGCGAGACGAGCGCGGCGATCCGCGGCTCGAGCGTGGCGAGGTCCAGCGCGGCGACCGGGCGCCGGCGCCCGGCGTAGGCCTCGGCGCCGATGCGATCGGCCTCCTCGGCGTCGAAGAAGGTCGGCGCGACGAGCACGAGGTAGGCGACGATCGCGATCGCGCCGACGATCCACACCAGGCCGAGCACGACGCCGGCCACGATCAGCCCGCCGAGGACCGCGATGTTCAGCGGCTTGGTCGCCGCGTTGACGGCCAGCCTGCGCGCCAGCGCGCCGCGGGTGACGAGCTGCTCGTCGGAGGGCATCTACACGGTCGTGTTGTCCTCGGGGATGATGTCGCGCAGCGCCAGCAGCAGCTAGGTGCGGTTCTGGGAGAAGGGACGCGGAGGCACGAGCCGCGTCACCCTCGAGGAGAACTTCGTCAGGCCGATCTCGTCCTGCGGCGCGACGGCGCGGAAGAACGCGCTCAGCCCCTCCTTGGCGTGCGCGAGCTTGTCCTCCTGCCCATCGAGCCCGAGTTGTCGAGCACGAGCATGACCCGCGCGGGCTTGCGGTCGCGCCGCCAGGTGGTCAGGACGCGGTTGAGCACCGCCGGCTCGGGCAGCGACAGCTCGCGCTGCGGCTGCGCGGGGTCGGCGCCGGTCGCCGCGCTCACCAGCCCGGCCGGCTTGACCTCCGGATCGCCGGGGCGAGAGCCGTAGCGGCCGGCGAGGTCGGCGGTGACCTCCTTGGCCAGGAAGCGCTGGAAGGCGCCGGCGGCCTCGCGCTCGGCTGGCGTCACCCAGTCGGCGTTGAGCACGATGTACGGCGAGTCGCTGACGAACGAGCCCTCCAGCGGGTACAGGGCGACGAGCTTGGTGCTCGAGCAGCGCCGGCGGTTGAAGTCGATGACCGTCGTCTCCTCCATCGCGACGGCCGAGGCGTACGCGAGCCCGCCCTTGCACAGCTGGTCCTCGATGAACAGCGTCGAGTCCCCGTAGTGCACGATCGAGCGCTCGAGGTCCTTGACGCGGGGCGCCGCCTTGGCCACGTCGGCGTCGGCGAGGCCCTCCTTCTTGCCCGCCAGCGCGTGTGGGAGCCGATGGCGCAGGCGCTCGGCTACCCGCGCAAGCACGTCTCGTTCGACGACATCGTGCACCTGGCCATCGCGACGACCAGCGGGGTGCGCACGATCGACGGGTTGTCGTTGGCGACGTAGGGCTTGTCGGCGCGCAGGTTCAGCAGCCGGCCCCAGAACGAGCCGGCCGGCGACCAGACCTCGGGCTTCAGCCGCCCGCGCGCGATCGCGTCCTCGGCGTCGCCGGAGTTCATCGCCTTCATCGACACGACGACCGTCCTGCCGCCGACCTGCGTCTCCGAGGCGTTGAACTTCGCCACCACCGCCTTGAGCAGCTGCTCCTTCTCGGGGGAGACGACGAACGACAGCCGCTGGCCGTTGGCGGGCGCGTTGACGGGCACGCGGCCCTGGCTGCCGGGCTTGGCCTTGTCGTCGGCGCCGCCCGAGGCGAACACCGCCGCGACGATCACGGCGATGACGGCGAGGAAGATGACGATCATCCGACCGGGCTTCATGGCCCCGCAATGTTCGCGTACGCCGCTGTCGGCGGCGCACCCCGACGGGTCAGTGCCCGTCGAAGAGCGGCGCGTAGTCGGGCGAGAGCTGCGCGCGGACGTAGTCGAGGTCGCCGGCCACGGACTCCGCGAGCGTCGCGAGGACCGCCTGGGCGTGGGTCGCCGCCGCGTCCTCGTCGACGCCCTCGCGCTCGCCAACGCGCCGCACGAACTCGTCCGCGTCGAAGCGCTCGGTCCCGCCCGCCGGGGCGAGCACCGATGCGCGCAGGTCGCGCGGCAGCCCGGTGGCGAGCACCTGCGTCTCGCGCGGCGTGATCCGCTCGGACAGCGTGACGAGCGCGGCGTCGGTGGCGCGCTGGGCCTCGGGGTGGGTCAGCCCGGCGCGCCCGCCGACGAGGGCCAGGAACTCGTGCGCCGACAGCGGGTGCACGCGGCGCCCCGGCCACCACGCACGCTCGCCGAACAGCGAGGTCAGCGCGGGGACGAGCAGCGTGCGCACGACGAAGGTGTCGATGAGCACGCCGACGGCCATGACGAAGGCGAACTCGCGGAACGAGCGCAGCGGCACGATGGCCAGCAGGGCGAAGGAGCCGGCCAGCGTCAGGCCGGCCACGGTGACCGCGCCGGCGGCCTGCGGCGTGGCCACCGCGATCGCCTCGCGCAATCGCATGCGCCGCGCCTCGTCCCAGATGCGCCCGGCGACGAAGACGTTGTAGTCCGAGCCGAGCGCGACGAGCAGCACGGCGGCGGCGAACGGGACGTAGTAGGTGAGGTCGCTCTCGCCGAGCACCTCCTGGAAGACGAGCGTCGTCAGGCCGAGGCTCGCCAGCAGGCCCAGCGCGCTGGCGGCCACGAGGTACAGCGGGGCCACGATCGCGCGCATGAACAGCGCGAGCAGCAGCAGGTTGACGAGGATCGCCACCGCGGCGACGCGCGCGAGGTCGTCGAGCACGCGCGACACCGTGTCGTCGCCGAGCGCCGTCTCGCCGCCGTAGGCGACCTGCGTGCCCGGCAGGCCGGCCGCGCGCAGCATCGCCGGCATGCGGTCGCGCAGGGCGCGCAGGTCGTCGATCGCCGGCGCGCCGAGCGGGTCGGTGTCGAAGACGACGGCCAGGCGTGCCGCGTTGCCGTTCCGTGCCAGGGCGACCGGCGGCGCGGGCGGCGGCGGCTGGTTGTCGGGCCCGACCACGGCTGCGACGCCGCCGGCGCGGCCGATCAGGCCCTGCAGGCGCGCGAGCTGCGCGCGGCGCGCGGCGATCCCCGGCGCCACGAGGTCGATCTCCGTCGGCGAGACGATCCCGGGCGCGAACCCGCGCCCGGCCGCCTCGGCGCTCTGGCGCACCTCGTTGCCGGGCGGCAGCGCGCGCACGAAGTTCAGGCCGAGCTCGGTGGAGCGCAGGTTCAGCGCGGCGAAGACGAGGGCGCCGATCGCCAGCAGCGCGATCGGCAGCGCCACCGGGCGCGACGCAGCGACGCGGGCGAGCGCCACGCGCCACCGGGGGGTGCGGTGCTCGCGCGCGAGCGCCTCCGTGCGCCGCATCGCGGTGATCGGCCGGCTGAGGCTCAGCGGCATGCGCTCGGTGGCCCACTGCTGGGGCGCGTCCTCGCCGGCGTCATCCCGGCGGGCCTCGTCGCGCAGCCGCCGGCCGAACAGCCGCTCGCCGAACAGCGCGACGAGCGCGGGCACGAGCGTCGCGGCGACGGCGAGCGTGATGAGCGTGGTGGCGGCCAGACCCGGCCCGAAGGCGCGGAAGAACTTCAGGTGGCCGACCGCGAGCGCCGCGGTCCCCGCCGCGACGATCAGCCCGGCGGTCAGCACGATCGGCGTGACCTCGGCGACGGCGCCGCGCGCCGCTGGCAGGCGCTCCTCGCCGGCGCGCAGCTGGCGGCGCATCGCCGACAGGTAGAAGATCGAGTAGTCGGTGATCAGGCCGAGCAGCAGCACGACGAGGACCGGCTCGATCTCCTTGGGCACGATGACGCCGGCGCGCTCGGCCAGCCACGGCAGCACGCGCATCGCCACCGCGTAGGCGGTGCCCGCCGCCGCGAGCGCGACGAGCGGCGCGCCCAGCGAGCGGAAGGCGATGGCGAGGATCAGCGCGATGAGCACGACGCTGGCCGCCTCGATGAGCGGCAGCGCATGCTCGATCTCGTGGAACTGCGCCTCCCGCGCCGGCGCGGCGCCGGTGACGCCGACGACGCTCGCGCGCGGGCCGCCCAGCGTCTGGTCGGCGTAGCGGTCCGCGGCGGCCGTGCGGTCGTCGACGCTCGCGTCGTCGTTGAAGAGCAGATAGGTGATCGCCGTCGTGCCGTGCTCGCCCGACGGCGTGCGCACCGCGGCGTTGCTCAGCGGAATGGCGGCGCGGATCGGGCGCAGCGCCGGGTCGCGGCGGTCGCGAACGGCCTGCGCGGCGGCGACCTGCCGGCGCTGGGCCTCCTGCGAGAGGCCGCGCGGGTTGCGCTGCACGACCGCGGTGTCGGTCGCCAGCGGGAAGCCGAACGTGCGCGTCGCCAGCGCCTGCGCGCCGGCCGCGCTGCCGCCCTGGGCCGCGAGGTCGTCGATCGGCGCAGCAGGGGCGTCGCCCAGGCTGGGAAGCGCGATCGTCGCCGCGACGATGGCGGCGATCCACGCCAGCGCGATGACGTGGCGCAGGGCGACCACCACGCCGGCGTAGCCGCGTGCAAGGGGGCCCCTGCCGCGGGCGCGCGCTGACATGCCCCGGCCTTTCCCGGCGCAGCGGCTGCGGGAAACGTCTTCGTGCGGCTCTCAGCGACGGGCCGGCAGGCGCGCCGGGAAGTGCTCCAGGATCCAGTCCGGCCCGAGCACCGGCCGCCGGTACGACCTGCCGGCGAACCGGACGTAGTCGCGCGTGCGCGGGTCCATCGGCAGCTGGCGCTCGATCGGATACCAGTCGTTGTGCTGGGCGATGAGCTCGTTGAGGTCGTCGAAGCGCCAGCCGCGCGCCGTGGCGCGCCAGCGCCGCGCGAAGGCGCGCGCGTCGCCGCGGCACTCCTCCTGCAGGGCGCGATAGGCGCGCGCGATGCGCTGCTTCTCGGCGGCGATGCCCCCGTCGATCTCCTGCACGCGCTCCATCCAGCGCGGGCGGACGCCGGCCTTCAGGTAGGCCTCGACCGAGCGCTGCGTCTGGCGGGCGCGGCGCGAAAGTGGGCGCCCCTGCTGGGGTGCGCCCTCGGCGGCGCGCTCGAGCACGCGCTCGGCGGGAGTCTGGCGCTCGTCGTCGTGCATCCGACGACCGAACTCTACGGCGGTCAGGCGGTGGCGGGCTGGGCGTCGAGCGCGCCCGCCGGGGCGGGCGCGGGGCGCCGCGCGCGCAGCCCCGTGTACATCAGGCCGCCGGCGAGCGCGAGCAGCAGCGCACCGCCACCGGCCGAGCCCCAGCCGACCGCGGCCAGGAACGGGAGGCGCGCGCCGGCGCTGACGCCCGCATCGACGCCAACCGAGCCGTCGGCGTTCATGACGACGATCGACCAGTCGCCGCGGTGGACGTCCCACGTGAGCGTCTGGCGGCCAGTGCCGTGCGCGGAGGCGACCCAGAAGCGCTGCGCCGCCGGCAGCGCGGGCCGGCGGCCGCCGGGGTAGTAGTCGGTGGACGCGCGGAAGGGGGCGTAGGAGACGTCGGTGACCTGCTCGTGCGCCGAGCTGTCCAGGTAGCGCGCGACCTCGCGGGTCGGGGCGATGCCGACGAAGACCGGCTTGCCGTTGCGCGGCTCGACCTTCAGGCGGACCTTGCCGTAGTGGTCGGGGTTGATGATCCAGCCGGGGGCGTCGATCTTGACGTCGAGGTTGTCGGTCGCGATCGCGTAGGCGCCGCTGGAGAAGCGCTCGCTCGCGGTCGAGACGTAGCCGGCGTGGTCCTTCTTGGAGTTGGCCCAGAGCACGACGCCGCCGGCGATCAGCAGCCCGACGGCCACGAAGCCGGCGATGACGCCGGCGATCACGGAGACCGTGCGGGCGGCGCTACGGGGCTGTGGGGTCGTGTCGGGCACCTACACCAAGATGCCAGCGCCGCGGCGACCCTTCACTTGAGCCACCCCGCGTCCGGCGGTGCGGTTGCCCGCCCGCCGCCATTGGGGCCAACCCGTAACCATGCCGCCCATGAACGAGCACGAGCGGGTCGCCGTCGTCACCGGAGCGGGGTCGGGCATCGGGCGGGAGGTGACGCGCGCGCTGCTCGGCGCCGGCTACCGCGTCGCGGTGGCGGGGCGGCGCGAGCAGGCGCTGCGCGAGACCGCTCCCGACGCGCTCGTCGTCCCTACGGACGTCAGCGACGCGGCGGCGGTGGCCGCGTTGTTCGCGCGCGTGCGCGACGAGCTCGGCCGCGTCGACCTGCTCTTCAACAACGCCGGCTGGTTCGGCACGCCGGCGCCGTTCGAGGACGTCGCCGTCGAGGACTGGCAGGCGATCGTGGCCACCAACCTCACCGGCTCGTTCCTGTGCGCGCGGGAGGCGTACCGCGCCATGAAGGAGCAGGCCCCGCGCGGCGGGCGGATCATCAACAACGGCTCGATCTCCGCGCAGACGCCGCGCCCGTACGCGGTCGGCTACACCGCGACCAAGCACGCCATCACCGGCCTGACGAAGGCGATCGCGCTCGAGGGCCGCGCGTACGACATCGCCTGCGGGCAGATCGACATCGGCAACGCCGCGACCGAGATGACCGCCGCGATGAGCCGCGGCGTGCCCCAGGCCGACGGCTCGATCGCCGCCGAGGCGACCATGGACGCACGCCACGTCGCCGAGGCGGTCCTCTACATGGCCGGCCTGCCGCTCGACGCCAACGTCCTCTTCATGACGGTGATGGCGACGACGATGCCGCTGGTCGGTCGCGGCTGACCCGGCCGGTAGGCTGCGGGCGGGTGGTGCGCCTTGTGGTCCTCTGCGTCGCGATGCTGCTCGTCGCGCTGGCGGGGGCGGCCGCCCCCGCGCGGGCGCGATCGCTGCAGGTCGGCGTCGACGACGACGGGGTGCTCCTCGGCGGCGGTGCGGCCGCCGACGACGCGGTCGCCGAATGGCAGCGCCTGGGCATCGACTCGGTGCGCGTGCAGGTCTCGTGGGCGCGGGTCACGCCCGACCCCGGCAGCGACACCCCGCCGGCCGGGTTCGACCCCGCGAACCCCGAGGACCCCGGCTACCACTGGAGCCTCATCGACGCGGCGGTGCACCGCCTCGCCGGCGCCGGCATCCGGCCGATCCTCATGCTCGATGGCCCGCCGCCGCTGTGGGCGTCGGGCAACCCGATCCTCGGCAATCCGCGCTACCGGCCCAGCGCTCCGGCGTTCGGCAAGTTCGCCGCGGCGGTCGCCCAGCGCTACGGCGCCGACGTCGACCAGTACATCCTCTGGAACGAGCCCAACCTGCCGCTCTGGATCCAGCCGCAGGCGACGTGCGGCACGCGGCGCTGCTCGCCGGCGTCCGCCGACACGTATCGCGCCATGGTGCGCGCGGCGTACCAGAGCATCCACGTCGCCGATCCGGTCGCCAGCGTGCTGATCGGCGCGCTCGCCCCGGCCGGCGGCGATCTGACGAGCCGCAACGCCAACACGCGGCCGCTGACGTTCCTGCGCGCGCTCGGCTGCGTCGACGCCCGCCTGCGCCCGGTCGTCAGCGGCGGCTGCCGTGGGTTCCAGCCCGCGCTGGCCGACGGCATCGCCTACCACCCCCACAGCACGCGCAACCCGCCCGACCAGCCGTTCGCCACGGCCGACAACGCCGATCTGGCGAGCCTGTCGCGGATCGAGCACCTGATCGACGTCCTCCAGCGCTGGGGCCGGCTGTGGGGCAGCACCGCACCGCTCGGGATCTGGCTGGACGAGTACGGCTTCCAGACCAACCCGCCCGACAAGCTGCGCGGCGTCTCGCCCGGGCGCCAGGACCTGTACCTGCAGCAGGCCGCGTACCTGGCCTGGCGCGACCCGCGCGTGCAGCTGATCTCGCAGTACCTGTGGGTCGACGAGGCGGTCGGCGGCGGCAAGCGCTACACGGGCTGGCAGTCGGGCCTGCACTTCTCCGACGGGCGGCCCAAGCCCGCGCTGGCCCACTTCGGCCACCCGATGTGGCTGGACTTCGGGCGCGGCACGCTGTGGGGACAGGTCCGGCCCGGCGGGGTCCACACCGTGCAGGTGCAGGTGCGCGTGCCGGGCGCGGCGACGGCGTGGCAGCCGGTCGCCGACCTGACGACGAGCGATGACGGCACCTGGTCGCTGCAGGCCGCGCTCATCCCCTTCGCCTCGTATCGCTTCGTCGCCGACGACGGGACGGTCAGCGACGCGATGGTCGCGGCGCAGCCGGCGCCGCCGTCGATCGTCGGTCCGACTCCCGAGCCCGGCACCGGCCCCGTCATCGATCGCCGCATCGCCGCGACGGCGCCCGGGGCGGCGATCCCGCCGTCCTTCGCGGGGATGTCGATCGAGTACTGGTCGGTCCCGGACTACATCGGCTCGGGCGGCAGCGTCAATCCGATCTTCGCGCGCCTGGTCGGGGCGCTCGCCGCCGGCGGCCACGGCCCGCCGACGCTGCGCTTCGGCGGGAACTCGACCGACGAGACGTGGTGGAACCCCGGCGGCGCGCCGCGGCCGGTGACCGTCACCACCGACGTCACGCCGGACTGGCTCGTGCAGCTGCGCAACTGGGAGTCGCGCTCGCACACGCCGCTCGTCCTTGGCCTGAACCTCGGCCTGGCCGATCCGAACAACGCCGCGGCCCTCGCGCACGCCGCGGTTGGGCTGCTGCCGCGCGGCAGCGTCGTCACGTTCGAGATCGGCAACGAGCCCGATCGCTACGGCCAGCCGCTGACCTTCCACGTCGCCGGGCGCCGCCTGGCGCGCGTGCAGAAGCGCTCGGCCGACTACGACTACCCGCAGTACCGTGACGAGATCGGCGCCTACGCCGGCGCCGTCGCGCCCGCCGCGCCGGGCACCGTCCTCTCCGCCGGCGGCTTCGCCTCGACGTCGTGGGAGGACCACGAGAACGACCTCCTGGGCGCCGCGTGGCTGCCGGTGTTCAGCACCCATGCGTACGCGCTGGGAACCTGCGGCCGGGCGACGCGGCGCCGCAGCCGCAACTACTACACGTCGAGGCTGCTCAGCGGGCGGACCTACCAGCCGCTCGTGTCGCGCGCGGCCCAGCTCGCCGCCGTCGCCGCCACCCACGGCGCCGCGGTGCGCGTGTCGGAGGCGAACACGGCGATCTGCGGCGGCGTGCACAAGGGCAGCGACACGTTCGCCGCCGCGCTCTGGGCCACCGACGTGCTCTTCGGCATGGCCGAGGCCGGCGTGCGCAACGTCGACCTGCACACCTGGACGGGGTCCTGGTACGCGCCGGTCGACTTCGTCCGGCTCCACGGGCGTCTCGTCGGCCGCGTGCGTCCGCTCTTCTACGCGATGCTCCTCTTCGACCGCGCCACCCCGAGCGGGGCGCGCCTGCTGCCGGTGGGGCCCAACCCGCCGAACGGGCAGATGAAGACGTGGGCCACCGTGGACCCGGCGGGCACGCGGCGCATCGTCCTCGTCAACAAGGACTTCCGGCGCGCCCACAAGGTCGTCCTGCGCGTCCCCGGCGGGGCGAGCGCGGCGACCGTCGAGCGCCTGATCGCGCCATCGGTCTCCGCCACCAGGGGCGTGACGCTCGCCGGCCAGGCCTACCGGCCGCAGACGCCCGACGGCGTGCTGCGCGGCAGGCGCGTGTCCGAGCGCGTCGGCCGCGCGTCGGGAGCGTTCCGCGTGTTCATGCCCGCGGGGAGCGCGGCGCTCGTCACGGTCGCGCGCGGGTAGGGCGTCGATCGCGCCGCGCGCCGCGCCGCCCCGGTCTCCGCGCCGCGCCGCCCCGGTCTCCGCGCCGCGCCGCCCCGGTCTCCGCGCCGCGCCTGCCGCTCCGCGCGGCCGGGGCACCGAGGGGGAGAAGCCGCTGGGGTCGCGCCGCCGTGGCGTCGTGCCTCGTCGTGCGCGGCTCTTCGGCGCGAGCCGCTCCGCGCCGGGGCGCTGTGCGTGTTTCGCAACACCTTCGGCCCCGCCGCCGGAGGCGCCCTCGCGAACTGGGCTGGATTGGCCCCGGTTTCCGGGGCTCAACCGACGCAGTTCAGAACAGCGGCCCGCAAGGTGTTACGAAACACGCGCGCCCTGCACCAACACGCGCGCCCCTCTGCGCAGACGCCCGCGCCGGGGCACGACGCCGCGGTGGCGCGACCAAGCGGCTTCTCCCCCTCGGTGCCCCGGCAGCGCAGCGCCGCAAGACACAAAGCGGACGACAACGACCCGACAACGACCCGCCTACGCCTCCGGGTCATGCGTAACGACGGTCCGCCCGCCGTCCACCGGCACCGTTGCGCCAGTGATGAAGCTCGCCTCGTCGGAGAGCAGGTGGGCCACCGCGGCCGCGACCTCCTCGGGCCGCCCGGCGCGGCCGACGGGATGCAGGTACGCGATCTCGCGATCGATCCGCGCCGCAACCTCGGGCGGCTGCGCCACGTACTCCTCCTGGTAGCGCTCGGTGACGATCGAGCCCGGTGCCACCGCGTTGACGCGGATCCCGCGCGCGCCGTACTCGACCGCCAGCGCGCGCGTCAGCCCTTCGATCGCGGCCTTCGCGGTCACGTACGGCGTGCAGCCCGGGACCGCCAGGCGCGCCTGGTGGGAGGTGACGTTGACGATCGCGCCCGGCGTGCCCGCGGCGAGGAAGCGCCGGACCGCCGTCGCGCAGCCGATCACCGCAGGCTCGAGGTTCAGCGCGACGAGGTCGAGCAGCTCGCGCGTCGAGGCCGTGTCGACCGACGCGTCGCGGAAGACGGCGGCGTTGTTGACCCAGCCGGCGAGCGGACCGGCGGCCTGCGCCGCGTCGGCCGCGCGCTCGGCGACGGCCTCGTCGCGCGCGTCGCCCGCGATGCCGACCGCCCGCTCGCCGAGCCACTCCAGGGCCGCCGGGTCGAGCTCGATCGCTACGACCGTGTCGCCGCCCGCGAGCAGGCGCTCGACGATCGCCCGCCCGATCCCGCGGCCCCCGCCCGTGACGACGTACGACCTCAATCCAGCTGCTCGTAGGCCGGGATCGTGAGGAACTCGGCCAGTTCCTCGCTGAGCGCGACCTGCTCGAAGAGCGCGCGCGACTCGCGCGGGCGGCCCTCGGTCTCGAACCACTCGTCGTCGCCGATCTCGCCGCGGATGCGCTCGAGCTCCTCGCCCTCGAGCGTGCGCACGAGGTCGGCCGTGATCGCGCGGCCGTCGCCGTCGAGCGTGCGGCCGTGGCGGATCCACTGCCACACCTGCGAGCGCGAGATCTCGGCCGTCGCCGCGTCCTCCATCAGCCCGTAGATGGCGGCGGCGCCGTTGCCGCGCAGCCACGAGGAGATGTACTGGATGCCGACGTTGACGTTGTTGCGCAGGCCGGCCTCCGTGACCTCGCCGGGCGTCGCGGCGACGTCGAGCAGCTCGCCGGGGCCGATGTCGACGTCGGGGCGCTGGCGATCGACCTGGTTGGGGCGATCGCCGAGGATCTTGTCGAACTCGGCCATCGCGGTCTGCACGACGTCGGGGTGCGCGACCCAGGTGCCGTCGAAGCCGTCGCCCGCCTCGCGCTGCTTGTCGGCCGCCACGGCCGCGATCGCGCGCTCGTTGGCCTCGGGGTCCTTGCGCGACGGGATCAGCGCGGCCATGCCGCCCATCGCATGCGCGCCGCGGGCGTGGCACGTCTTGACCAGCAGCTCGGTGTAGGCGCGCATGAACGGCACGGTCATCTTGACGTCGTTGCGCTGGGGCAGGACGAACTCGGGGCGCTCGCGGAACGTCTTGATCGTCGAGAAGATGTAGTCCCAGCGCCCGGCGTTCAGCGCGCAGGAGTGCGCGCGCAGCTCGTAGAGGATCTCGTGCATCTCGAAGGCGGCGGGCAGCGTCTCGATGAGCACCGTCGTCCTGACCGTGCCGGGGTCGAGGCCCAGCTCGGCCTCGCAGACGGCGAAGACGTCGGCCCACAGCCGCGCCTCGAGGTGCGACTCCATCTTGGGCAGGTAGAAGTACGGGCCGGTGCCCCTGTCGACCAGCCGCTGCGCGTTGCGGAACAGGTACAGGCCGGCATCGACGAACGCGCCGGCCACCGGGCGCGAGCCCATGCGCACGTGCTTCTCGACCAGGTGCCAGCCGCGCGGGCGCACGAGCAGCGTCGCCAGCTCGTCGCCGAGGCGGTAGTCGCGCCCGTCGTCGCCGGTGAACTCGATCGTGCCGTCGATCGCGTCGGTGAGGTTGACCTGGCCCTGGACGACGTTCTGCCACGTCGGCGACAGCGAGTCCTCGAGGTCGGCCATGAACCCGCGCGCGCCCGAGTTCAGCGCGTTGATGATCATCTTGCGATCGACGGGCCCGGTGATCTCGACGCGCCGGTCGCGGTAGTCGGCCGGCGGCGGCGCGACCTGCCAATCGCCCTCGCGGATGTCGCGGGTCTCGGGCAGGAAGTCGAGCGTGGCGCCGGCGGCGATCCGCGCGCGGCGCTGCACGCGGGCGGCGAGCAGCTCGCGCCGGCGCGGCTCGAAGCGCTCGTGCAGCGCGCCGACGAACGCGAGCGCCTCGTCGGTCAGGACGCCGGCGGCGGGGGCGGGGGACAGGACGTCGACGCTCGTCATGGCGTGCTCCCGTGGATCGAGGTGGCGAGCAGCTCCATCGGGTGATGGACCGGTAGGCCGGCGTGGACGGCGATCTGCAGCGCGCAGCCCGGGTTGGCGGCGGCGACCGCCTCGGCGCCGGTGTCGAGGATGTTGCGCGCCTTGCGCTTGCCCAGCTCGGCGGCGGGCTCGGGGTTGAGCAGGTTCCAGACGCCGGCCGAGCCGCAGCACAGCTCCCACTCGCGCGGCTCGCGCAGCTCCAGGCCGGGGATCGCCTGAAGCAGCGCGCGTGGCTGCGCGCGCACGCCCTGGGCGTGGGCGAGGTGGCAGGCGTCGTGGTAGGCGACGACCATCTCGACGGGGTGGCGCGGCGCCTGCGGCTCGTGCTCGGCCAGCAGCTCGTGGACGTCGCGCACCTTGGCGCTGAACGCCGCGGCGCGCTCGCTCCACCCCGGCTCGTCGCGGAAGAGGTGGCCGTAGTCCTTCATCGCCGAGCCGCAGCCGGCGGCGTTGACGACGACGGTGTCGCAGTGCTCGAAGGCGGCGATCGTGGCGCGCGCCTCGGCGCGGGCGTCGACGCCGGTGTGCAGCTGCAGCGCGCCGCAGCAGCGCGGGCGCTCGGGCGCCCACACCTCGAAGCCCTCGGCGGCCAGCACGCCGACCGTCGCGGCGTTGACGCTGCCGAAGAAGACGCGCTGCACGCAGCCCTGCAGGAACCCGACCTGCCCGCGCTTGGTGCCCAGCGCGGGCGTCAGCTCGGGCAGCTTGACGGGCGTCGGGTTCGGCGGGGCGAGCTGCGCCAGCGTGTGCAGCCGCGGGAAGCGCTCCAGGAAGCGCGCCGTCGGCGGCGCGAAGCGCGCGAACGGCGCGACCCACTTCATCCGCTCGGGGTGCGGGAACATCGCGAAGATCGCGCGCCGGCGCAGGCGCTCGATGCGCGGGCGCGCCCACCGGCGCTCGACCTGCCCGCGCGTGTCCTCGATGAGCTTGTCGTACTGCACGCCCGACGGGCACGCGGTCACGCACGCCATGCAGCCCAGGCAGTTGTCCCAGGCGTTGACCTGCGCGAGCGTCATCGGCCCGGCCTCCTCGTGGCCGGCGCGCATGAGCAGGATGCGCCCGCGCGGCGAGTCCATCTCCTCGCCCCACAGCACGTACGTCGGGCACGTGGGCAGGCAGAAGCCGCAGTGCACGCAGTCGTCGATGAGCTTGGGCTCGGGGGGGTTGAGGGTGTCGAACGTGGTCACGTGAGCAGCAGCCCCGGGTTGAGGGTGTCATACGGGTCGAAGCGGGCCTTGACCCGGCGCATGAGCGGCTCGGCGCTCAGCGGGCCCCACGGGTCGACGGCGCGGCGCAGCTCGGCGGGCGCGTCGAGCAGCACGCAGGTGCCCAGGCGCGCTCGCAACGCGGTCACGAGCTCGGCGTCGGCGGCCTCGAAGCGCAGCCACGCGAGCGCATGGGCGGCGCGGGCCACGCACACGGCGCCGTGCTCGCGCGCGGCGGCGAGCACGTCGGCCAGGCCCTCCTGCGTGGTCGAGACGCGCAGGACGACCGGGCCGCGCTGCGCGGCGCGCTGGGCGGCCCACAGCGCGTCGTCGTCCTCGCCGACCTCGCCGTCGATGCTCGCCGCGCGCTCGCGCGCGGACGGGCCCGTGAGCTGCACGAGGATCGCGCCGGCGCCGTCCTCCCAGCGCAGGTCCAGGCGCTCGGCCTCCAGCGGGCGGTGGGTCAGCTCGCTCGCCGCTGCGACCAGCGCCCGCGGGTCGTCGCGGCGCACGACGACGGTGAGGGCCTCGCGCGGCGCCGGGTGCAGGCGCACGCTGACCTCCGTCACCACGCCGAGGGTTCCGAACGCGCCGGTCATGAGCTTGGCCAGGTCGTATCCGGCGACGTTCTTGATGACCTTCGAACCCGCGCGCGCCAGCGAGCCGTCGGGGAGCGCGACCTGGACGCCGAGGACGAGGTCGCGCGGGCCGCCGTAGCGGTGGCGCAGCGGTCCGGAGTCGCCCGTGGCGATGACGCCGCCGATCGTCGAGCCCTCGTCGGGCGGATCGAGCGCGAGCATCTGGCCCGCCTCGGCGAACGCGGCACGCGCGCTCGCGAGCGGGACGCCGGCCTGCAGGATCGCCGTCAGGTCGCCCTCGTTGTGCTCGACGATCGCGTCGAGCTCGGAGACGCTGAGCTCGGGCGCCTCGATCGGGCGCCCCCAGCCGAGCTTCGTGCCGCCGGCGACGACGCGCACGCCGCTCGACTCGCGCAACGCGGCCGCCACCCCCGCGGCATCCATCAGAACCGCTCCGCCAGGCCCGCCTTCTCGAGCGGGTGCTCGCGGTAGGGGCCCGGCACCTCGCCGCACAGCCGTGGCGTCGGCATGACCTTGCCCGGGTTGGCCAGGCCGTCGGGGTCGAAGGCGCAGCGCAGCTTCTGGAAGGCGTCGAGGTCGGCCTCGCTGAACATCTTGGGCATGTAGCGCTTCTTGTCGACGCCGACGCCGTGCTCGCCGGTGATCGAGCCGCCCGCCTCGACGCAGGCGACGACGATCTGCCCGGCCAGCTCCTCGGCGCGCTGCGCCTCGCCGGGCGCGTGGCCGTCGTAGCAGACGAGCGGGTGCAGGTTGCCGTCGCCGGCGTGGAAGACGTTGGCGACCTTGAGGTCGTACTCGCGCGCGAGCTCCTCGATGCGATCGAGGACCTCGGCCAGCGCGGTCCGCGGGATGACCGAGTCCTGCACGTAGTAGTGCGACGACACGCGGCCCATCGCCGGGAAGGCGGCCTTGCGCATCTTCCAGAACAGCTGGCGCTCGGCCTCGTCGCGCGCCACGCGCACGTCGGTCGAGCCCGCCTCCTCGCACAGCCGCTTGACCTCGCCGAAGCGCGCGTCGCACTCCTGCGCGGGGCCGTCGAGCTCGACGAGCAGCGCGGCACCCGCGTCGGTCGGCCAGCCGGCGTGGCCCATCTGCTCGGAGGCGCCGATCGAGAGGTTGTCCATCATCTCGATCGCGCCGGGAACGACGCCGGCGGCGACGATCGCCGACACCGCGTGGCCGGCATGCCCGGGCGAGTCCAGGAAGGCGACGAGCGTGCGCACCGACTCGGGCGTGGGCACGACGCGCACGGTGATCTTCGTCGCCACGCCGAGCGTCCCCTCCGAGCCGACGAAGACGCCGCACAGGTCGTAGCCGGGCTTGTCGAGCTCCTTGCCGCCAAGTGTCATCAGCGATCCGTCGGGCAGCACGACCTCCAGGCCGCAGACGTAGTTCGTCGTGAAGCCGTACTTGAAGCAGTGCGCGCCGCCGGAGTTCTCGGCGACGTTGCCGCCGATCGAGCAGACGATCTGCGATGACGGGTCCGGCGGATAGAAGTGCGACGGCCCGACGGCGGCCGAGATCGAGATGTTCGTCACGCCGGGCTCGCAGACCACCCGCTGGTTGGGCAGGTCGACCTCGAGGATCCGCCGCAGCCGCGAGAGCACGACGAGCACGCCGTCCTCGATCGGCAGCGCTCCGCCCGACAGGCCGCTGCCCGACCCGCGCGCCACCCACGGCACGCCGGCGGCGTGGCAGGCCCGCACGACGGCGGCGACCTCGTCGCCGTCGGCAGGCAACGCGGCCGCGCGTGGCACGGCCGCGTACTGCAGCAGCCCGTCGGACTCGTAGGTGCGCAGCGCGTGGTGCTCGGTGACGACGTGCTCGTCGCCGCAGATGCGCCGCAGCTGCTCGATCAGGTGCCGACCACCATCCACGAGAGGAGGCTGGTGCTCTGCAGGTACACCAGGATCGCCATGAGCAGGACCAGGAGCAGACTCCACTTCACCACCCTACGGAAGAGGTCACCTTCCTGGCCACCCATTGCCACGGCGGCGGCGCCGATGGCGAGGTTCTGGGGCGAGATCATCTTGCCAAGCACGCCGCCGCTGGAGTTCGCGGCGGCCATGAGCATCGGCGAGAGGTCCGCCTTCTGCGCCGCCGAGACCTGCAGCGCGCCGAACAGCGCGTTGGACGAGGTGTCCGAGCCCGTGACCGCGACGCCCAGCCAGCCGAGCAGCGGCGACAGGAACGCGAACGCGGCGCCGGCGCCCGCCAGCCAGTTGCCGATCGTGATCGTCTGGCCCGACAGGTTCATGACGTAGGCCAGCGCCAGGACGGTCGCGACGGTCAGGATCGCGAACTTCATCTGGTTCAGCGTGGCGCCGTAGGCCCTGATCGCCCGCCCCGCGTTGATCCGCAGCGTGATCATCGTCAGCAGGCCGGAGACCAGCAGCAGCGTGCCCGCCGCGTTGGCCCAGTTGAGCTTGAACGTCACCGCGGTGGGCTCGACGCCCTTGGCGTTGAGGATGTGCAGCCCGGGCCACGCGAACGCCTTGGTCCGCGCGTCGAGCCAGTCGAAGAACGGCAGCCAGTGGATCTGGGCCAGGGCGAAGACCGCGATGATGATGATGTACGGCGAGAACGCGGTGATGATCTCGGCCGGCGAGTCGTGCCGGGGCTTGCCGTCGAAGCCGTTGCCGGCGCGGCGCTGCGCCTCCTTGGTGAACCGCCGCTGGTCGACGCCGGTCTCGCCGCCGGCCATCGCCGGGCGCGGGCCCGTGCCCGCCAGGCCCTCGCGCGGGCTCCACACCTGCAGCAGCGCGATGATCGCGCCGGCGGAGACGAGCGAGGCGACGATGTCGGCCAGCTCGACCGAGAGGTAGTTCGAGCACGCGAACTGGCCGATGGCGAAGGCCAGGCCGCCCCACACGGCGACCGGCCACGCGGCGCGGATGCCGCGCCGGCCGTCGACCATGCCGATGAGGATCAGCGGGACGATCAGGGCGAGGAACGGGGTCTGGCGCCCGACCATCGCGCCGAGGTCGTCCTTGGGGAGGTTCGCGAGCGGCGCCAGCGTCGTGATCGGCACCGCGATCGCGCCGAACGCGACCGGCGCGGTGTTGGCCACCAGCGAGACCGCGGCGGCCTTGATCGGCTGGAAGCCCAGGCCGATGAGCATCACCGAGCAGATGGCAACCGGCGTCCCGAAGCCGGCCAGCGCCTCGAGCAGCGCGCCGAAGCAGAAGGCGATAAGCACGGCCTGCACGCGCTGGTCGTCACTGAGGCGCTCGAACGAGCGCCGGATGATCGCGAAATGCCCGCTGCGCTCGGCCATGTTGTAGATCCAGATCGCGTTGACGACGATCCACATGATCGGGAAGAGGCCGAAGGCCGCCCCCTCCAGGCCCGAGTCGAGCGTCTGGCCCACCGGCATCGAGTAGACGATGATCGCGACGAGGATCGCGACGGCGAGCGAGCACAGCGCCGCGATATGGGCCTTCAATCGCAGGCCGCCGAGCAGCACGAAGAGCGTGACGAGCGGCAGGACCGCGAACAGCGTGGACCACCCGAGCGAGTTCCCGACCGGGTCGAGCACTTGCCTGTACATGCGTCTCTCCCTCCCGAGGAAAGCTGGACGGGAGGGTCCTACCCACCATGTCAGGGGATATGAGCAGTGTCAGGCATTATGGCGCCAGCTCCCCGCGTAGCGCGCGCCCGTAGCGCTCGGCCGATCGCTGGACGATCGCCTTGGCGTCGCGGCGCACGAGACGGTCCCACCAGGCGCCGTAGATGACGTCGTAGTCGTAGGGCTCGAGCGCGTCGGCGATCCGCCGCACCGCGCGTTCGGGCAGCGGGATGATGTTCGGGTAGCTGTACATGAAGCCGACGTGCGTGTGGTCGGGGATGACCTGCACGATGTCGCCGGTGAGCATCGCGCCGCCCTGCGCCCAGTGCAGGACCGTCCCGCCGGCGAAGTGCCCGCCGCAGTGGATGAGCGTCACGCCCACGCCGAGCGCCTTCGTGTCGCCGTCCCACAGCTCGATCGCCGCGCTCGGACGAGTCACCCAGCGCTCGTCGGGCGAGTGCAGGTAGATCGGGCACTCGAAGCGCGCGGCCCAGTCGGCCATGCCGGAGTAGTAGTGCGGGTGCGAGATGGCGATCGCCGCGAGGCCGCCGAGGCGCTCGACCTCGTCGGCCGCCGCGTCGTCGAAGTACGTCACGCAGTCCCACATCACGAGGCGCCCGTCGCACGGCACGAGCAGCGCGCGCTGGCCGATGGCCAGCCACGGCTCGGTCGACACGCCGGTGAGCTGGGAGTCCTCGCGCACGACGTTCGAGTGCGTCGCGGCGAGCTCGTCGAGGGTCGTCCAGCGCTGGCCGTCCTCGGGGACGTACTGGCGCTCGTCGGTGCAGATCGGGCAGTGCTCGGGCGGCTGGTCTGAATCGGGGAACTGGGCGGCGCAGGTGGCGCAGACGAAACGGGGCATGGTCCTCAGGATCTCAAGCCTCGAGCCAAGCGGCCCGCTCGGCGTCCGGCCTCGCATCTCGGGGCCGCGCTCGAGTCATCCCGCTGCCAGGCACGCGATCCCCGCGAGGATCGCGACGGCGGCCGCCGCACGCCGCCGCACCTCGCCCTCGCCGAGGACCCGCGTGCCCAGCAGCGACGCGATCACGATCGAGGCCTCGCGGCCCGGCGCGACGACGCTGACCGGCGCGAGCGTGAGCGCGACGAGCACGAGGATGTAGGCCAGCGGGCTGAGCAGGCCGACGGCGAGGATCGCGCGGCGGTCGTGCGCGAGCGCGGTGCGCAGGCCGGCGCGGTTGCGCAGCGCGGGGCCGGCGAGGACCAGCGCGCGCGTGACCTCCGAGCCCCAGTAGTAGGCGATGGCCGGCTGCGCGAGGTCCCGCACCGCGTGCGCGTCCCAGAGCGTGTAGGCCGCGATGGTCACGCCCGTCAGCAGCGCGAAGCCGATCGCGGCGCGGCTCGGCGTGCGATGCCCGCCGGTGGCCAGCGAGAGCACGGCGACGACGACGAGCGCGGCGCCGACGAGCGCGATCGGGTCGGGGCGCTCGCCGAGGATCACGATCGCGGCGAGGACCGACAGCGCCGGCCCCGTGCCGCGCGCAAGTGGGTAGACGACGGAGAGGTCGCCGGTCGCGTAGCCGCGCTGCAGCGTGGTGAAGTAGGCGGAGTGCAGGCAGCCGCTGCCCGCCATGAACGCGACGCCCGCGGCGCTGACGCCCTTGTCGCCGATGATGAGCTGCAGCGCCGCGGCCGGCGCGTAGGACACCGTGGCGCACAGCCCCGCCAGCCACACGAACGGCAGCCCGCCGCGCGCCTGCTTGGCGAAGAAGTTCCACGCCGCGTGGGCGACGGCGGCGCCGGCGATGAGGGCGAGGGCGGTTGGGCTCAACGGGAAGTCCTTTCGGGCGCAGGTCAACCTGGCCCTCAGGGCTTCTCTCCCGTCAGGTGTGGGACGCCGGAGCGTCCTGGCGCCGCTCGGTCACGGACCCCGCCGCCCTCATTGTCGCTGGCCGCATCGGCGCGGGCGGGGGCGGAACCCTAGGCGCAACCGCGTGCTGGCTCTCACGGTAGCGCGACGGCATGCTGCGCGTCATGACCCCCCACGTGTCCCACTGCGCCATCAACGCCGACGACGTCGACGCCTCGCTGCGCTTCTATCGGGCGCTGTTCGGCTGGGAGTTCGAGCCGTACGGCCCGCCGGGCTTCTTCCGCATGGAGCGCGAGTCGGGGCCGATCGTCGCCCTGCAGCAGCGCCGCGACCTCGGCGGCGTGCGCATGACCGGCCTGGAGTGCACGATCGCCGTCCCCGACGTCGACGCCGTGGCCGCCGCGGTCGTCGCCACGGGCGGGCGCCTGGTCATGGACCGGGCGACGATCCCGGGCGTCGGCGCTCTGGTCTTCGTCGAGGACCCGTCCGGGATCGTCGTCGGGGCGATGCAGTACGAGTAGCGGTCGTCCGCCCGCCGCTCCCGCTCCGCGCGGCCGGGGCACCGAGGGGAGAAGCGGCTGTGGTCGCGCCACGGCGGCGTCGTGCCTCATCGCGTGCGACTGCGCAAAGGGGCGCGTGTCGTGGTGCAGGGCGCGCGTGTTTCGCAACACGTTCGCGTGTGCGCATACCGAACGTCGAGTTTGTCGCGATATGAGGCTGTTGCGTAAGTGCGGGTCTGTCCGGCTGGTTCAGTGGGTTCTGCGATGGCGCGAACTTCTTGTCGTGCGATCGCGAGCAGGACTTCTTGTTGGCGGCGAGCGTGGTCGGGAGTGGTGCCGGCCGACCATCTGGCCGGTAGTAGCTGGAGTCGTTGCGCGGCTGGATCTGTGCGCGGTCTGCGGCTAATACCGCGAGGAGCTTGAGGAAGTTGTCGCCTGGCGCGCGATCAGCGCGATGATCGGCGCGCATCGCTTTACGTCCTCTGCGCGGCTGAGCGACTCGATTGCGGCGGATCGAGTTTGGCGCTGCTGCGAGGACGGCTCGCGGCTCGGGCGATCGCGGCCAACCGCGCTTCCGGTCACACATGATCGAGCCGATCTTTCGATGCGGTCTGCCTCGAGCCGCTGGCGGAGCTGTTCTTGCGCTGCTGCGTTGTGCGGGTCAGCTGGTCGGGATGGTCAAGGTCGCGCGTCGGCGTGGGCGGCGGCGATGTATCGCCGTTCCAGTACGCCGCTCTCGGCCAACCGCACTTGAAGATCCGCCAGGAGGCCGACCGCCTGGCCGAGGTTCCGCGAGACCGACGCCGAGGAGGACGCCCGCGTTCGGCTTCATTGGCGCGCGGCGACGACGTCCCGCAGGAACTGAGGATCCCGTGCCCGCCCCGCGAGCGGCTGGAGTGCGCAAGCGCTGAGCTTGCGGCCGAGCAGGCCGCGCGCATGATCCGAGCTATCGAGGTCGTGATGCTCGCCTGCCGTCGCCGGGCACCGCGCGCGGACCCGGCCGCGCCCGGGGGGCGCCCCCTCGGGTCGCGGCCGGGTCCCTCGCGCCGCCCGCCGCGCCAAGCGAACATCACCGACCCCGATGCCGGCATCATGCGCGACCGCTCGGCCGCACGCTCGCAGGCCTACGACGCCCAGGCGCTCGCGGCGAGGGCAGGATCCGTCATTCTTGCCGCCGACTTCATCGCCGCCGCCAATGACAGCCACAACTGCGGCGTGCTCCGCGGCGTCGTCTCGTCGAGAACCTGGCCAGGTCCGGTCGGCCACCAGGCGGATCTTCTCGTAAGTCCGGTTCGCCGAGATGCCGGCATTGGACCACGATGCTTGCCGCCGCCCGCCAAGCGCCGTCTGCGATCCCTGACCATCCCGGCCCGCACAACACAGCACCGCAAGAGCAGCCCCGCCAGGGCCCCGGCCGACCGCATCAAAAGAGCCTGCATCCTGGTGTGATCCGGCAAGCGCGTCTGGCCGCCGATCACGCCGAGATCGTCGAGCCGTCCTCCCGCAGCGCCGCTCACCCGCCGCACGAGTCGCTTCACCCACGCCGTAGGACATAAAGCAGTAGCGCGACCGATCATGGCCGGATCGTCGCCAGCCACCACTACCTCCTCACGGTCTTGGCCGCTACCAGCCCAGATCCAGCCGCGCAACGACTTCCAGCAACGCACCAGGCCGCTCGGCCGGCAGCCCTCCCGCACGCTCGGCGACCAACAAACGTCCTGCTCGCGATCGCACGACACAAAGTTCTGCGCCATCGCAAGCCCACTGAACCGTCGCACAGACCCGCCCTTACGCAACAGCCTCTATGCGCGACAAAGTCGACGCTCGGTGTTCGCGCACCCGTGGCGGCCGGCCGGAACTGTTGTGAAACACGCACGCGGGGCGCACGCAGCGGCCCGGGCGAAGCGCCGCGTGGGACGAGGCACACGGACGACCACACCCCGGTCAGCGCAGCAGCGCGGCATCGAAGAACGCCACGACGCGCCGCTCGTAGGCTCGCCGATGCTCGCGAATCGCGGCCGTGTGGTGCGCATCGGGCAGGTTCCAGTGCTCGACCGCTGGGTTTCCGACGTCGTCGTAGAGCACGTTGAACTCGCGCTCCTCGGCCGCGCCGGCCGAGATGAGCAGCGTGGGGGAGCGCAGGCGCGCGACGAGGTCCTCCAGCGGCGGACCCGGAGGATCGCCTGACAGGACGCGCATCGTGGTGAACATGACCCAGCCTGGTGGCAGGCCGAGCTCGTTGCCGCGGAGGCGATGCCAGTCCTCGAACGAGCCGGCAGCGGCGCCGTCGGCGACGACGGCGCGCAGGTCGCCGCGCGTGGCCGCGACCTCGAGCAGGACGTCGGCGCCGGTCGAGAGGCCGAGCGCGCCGATCCGCTGGGCGTCGACGTCGGGCTGGCGCTTCAGCAGTGCGAGCGCACCGGCGACGTCCTTCGCCCAGTCCCAGCCGTAGCCGTTGGGGTTGCCGTCGCTCTCTCCGCGCCCGCGCGCGTCGTAGACGAGGACGCCGTAGCCGTGGCGCGCGAGCATGTCGGCATGGGCGACGGCGCCGGTGCGGTCCCCGCCGCCGCCGTGCACGAGCAGCACCGCGGCGCCGTTGCGCGAGGGCCGGTACCAGCCGGTGAGCTCGAGCCCGTCGGAGGCGCGGAACGACACCTCCCGGTAGGCGCTGGGTCGCGCGCCGATCGGCTCGCGCCACTTGTGCGTCTCGATGATCCCGAGGCTCATCGGCCCCAGGACGAAGAGCACGGCGACGAAGCCGGCGACCGCCACGAGCGCGCGCCGCAGCCAGCGCCGCGGCGCGCTCGTGGCCCGCTCGCCCCGATGCCGCCACGGGATGAACACGGCGAGGCCGACGAGCACCGCGCCCGCCACCACCGCGAGCACGCCGGTCACGTCGCTGCCGGCGGCGCCATGGCGCGCGACGTGCTCGACATGGAGCATGCCGTTGACGCACGCAAGGCCACCGAACGCCAGGGCCAGCGCAGCCCGCAGCCCCGGGCGCAGCGAGGGGAAGACGACCACCCCCGCAACGCCCGCGGCGACCGAGATGGCCGCCGCGAGCGCGTGCTGGCCGACGCCGAGGCCGGGCCCGCGGTGCACGAACGCATCGTCGAGCGCGTGCACGAGGATGAAGGCGGTCGCGACGGCGAAGACGCGCCCCTCGTCGTCGGCGACCGCCATCGCCTACTCGTAGTGCAGCGCGTTCAGGACGTTGAGCTTCGCTGCCCTTCGTGCGGGTGCGATCGCCGCGAGGACGCCCGCGATGATCGCCACGATCGTGAAGATCACCAGCGACGGCACCGGTGGGACGAACGGGGTGTCCAGCGCGCCCGCCATCGCCGCGGCCACCACCAGCCCGAGCGGCAGCCCGAGCCCCGCGCCGATGAGCGCGGTGATGATGCTCTCGTGGCGGATCATCCGGCGGACCTGGCGGCGGGTCATGCCGACCGCGCGCATCATCCCGATCTCGCGCGTGCGCTCGAAGACGGTGAGCACGAGCGCGTTGACCATCCCGAACAGGCTGACGACGACCGACAGCGCGAGCAGGACGTAGAGCAGCATGAGGAACTTCCTCGTGTCGTCCCCACGGAAGTCGATCCAGGCCGACCGCGTGTGGGCGTCGACCTCGGGGAATCCCGAGACGGCGCCGTCGATGGCCGTGGTCGTCGCCGCGTTCGTGCCATCCGTGGAGCGGACGAAGACGTAGATGTCGCTCGGCCGCGGGAAGCGGGCGTCGAACGCGGCCTGCGAGATGAGCACGTCGCCGGTGAGCTTCGCGTCCGGCTCGCCGACTGCCACGACCTTGACCGTGACCGGTCGTCCGCCCGACGTGGTCAGCGTCAGGGGACTGCCGAGGCGCAGCCCATGATCGTCGGCGTACGACTTCACGACGATCGCGCCCGAGGCGCCCAGGCGCGGGATGAGCGCGTCCTTGCCGTCCTCGAGGCCCAGCTTGACCGTGTCGTTGAAATTGGGGGGAAGGCCGTTGACGACGACCGTGTCGCCGAACGCCTTGGCCTGGTCCTGGCGGACGGCGTTGACGCTCTTGACGCCCGGAGTGCGCGCCACGGCCGCCCCGGCGCTGGCCGGGATGGTGTCGAAGCCGCTCTTCGAGGTCACGACGTAGTCGGCGCTGACCGCCTTCTTGTCCGCGCTTTGCGTGCCGGACAGGAAGCCGCTGAAGAGCGTGGCGCACAGCGTGACGAGCGCCAGTCCGATCATCAGCGCCGCGGCCGTGGTCGCCGTGCGCGTCGTGTTGCGCGTCGAGTTGCTGCTGGCCAGCCGGCCGGGCGGACCGCCGAAGCGCCGGGCGGGCGCGCCCACGATCGCCTCCAGCGGCCGCACGAGGCGGCCGGCGATCATGATCACGCCGAGGAAGAGCAGCACGGCGCCCACGCCGACGAGGATCATGCTCGTGCCGATGGCCCCGCCGCCGACCGCGCCGAACAGGCACGCCGCGGCCCCGACGACGATGATCGTCATCGGAATCGCCGGCCTGCGCGCGCCGAGCCGTGGCGGCAGCGTCGCCCCCTCGCGAAGGGCGGCGACCGGTGCGATGCGGGTCGCTCGCCGCGCGGGGGAGAGGCTCGCGATCAGGGTGATCACGATGCCCAGCCCCAGCGCCACGATGATCGTGCGCGGCTTGACCACGGTCGATGCCGACGGCAGGTCGATGCCGAACGCCTGGAAGAGCCCGTTGAGGCCCTTGGCGAGCGCGAAGCCCGCGACGAGCCCGACGACGGAGGCGAACACCCCCATCGCCAGGCCCTCGGTGAGCACCGAGCGCTTGATCTGGCGCCGCGACGCGCCGAGCGTGCGCAGCGTCGCGAGCTCGCGCACGCGCTGGGCGAGGGTGATGGACAGCGTGTTGAAGATCACGAACGCGCCCACGCCGAGCGCGATGAACCCGAACCCGAGCAGGAAGTACTGGACGACCTTGTTGTTGGACTGGACGTCCTGCGAGTCGGCGTCGGCCTGCTGCTGGCCGGTCTTGATCTGCGCGTTGCCCGGCACGAGGGGCCGCAGGTCGCTCACCAGCTGCTGGTCCGAGACGCCGCCGCGCGCGGCGGCGAAGATCGTGTCGTACTGCCCGCGCTTGCGCAGGAGCACCTGCGCGGTCGCGACGTTGAAGACGGCGAACGTCGCGCCGCCGATCGAGTTCTCCTTGCCGTAGCGCGCAAGCCCGGTGATGGTGTACTGGCGCGCGGGGCCGTTGGCGGCGACGCCGATCTTGTCACCCACGTCGTAGCCGTTGTCCGCGGCGGTGTTCTTGTCGATGACGACCTGGCCGGGGCCGGCGGCCCACTTCCCGGCGGTCAGCGACATCGGGTTGAAGCGCTCGGTCCCGGGGTCGAACCCGAAGCCGAACTGCCCGTTCTGGCTCGAGCCGAGCGACTCGCCGTTCTTGTCGATGAGCTTCGTCTGGTCCGAGGTGCCGGTGAGGTTGAAGATCGCGCCCGTGGCCTCGGCGACGTCGTCGTTGGCGCGCACGCGCGCCAGCAGCGCGGCGGGCACCGTGGCGGTGCCGCTGGTGGCCTCCTTGACGACCTCCTTGCCGGAGATCACGGCGCTCGTCTTCGAATAGGAGTCCTGGAAGATCGAGTCGAACGCCTTGTTGATCGTGTCGGTGAGGATGAAGGTGCCGCTGACCATCGCCACGCCGAGCACGACCGCGAAGGCGGTCAGCACGGCGCGCCCGCGGCGCCACCACAGGCCCTTCAGCGCGACGCGTCTCATGACGCCCTCAGCTCCTCCATCGTCGTGATGACCAGGTGCGCGTCGCAGGAGCTGAGGTCGCGCACGATCCGGCCGTCGGCGAGGAACAGCACGCGGTCGGCGATCGCCGCGGCGTGCGGGTCGTGGGTGACCATCACCGTCGTCTGGCCGAGGCCGTCGACGAGGTCGCGCATCAGCCCGAGGATCTCGCCGCTGGTCGTCGAGTCGAGGTTGCCGGTCGGCTCGTCGGCGAACATCACCGTCGGCTGCGACGCCAGGGCGCGAGCGACCGCCACGCGCTGCTGCTGGCCGCCGGACAGCTCGCTGGGACGGTGGCCGAGGCGGTCGCCGAGCCCGACCTTGGCGATGAGCTCGCCGTACCAATCCGGGTCGGGGCTGCGGCCGGCGATCTCGAGCGGCAGCAGGATGTTCTCCTGCGCCGTGAGCATGGGCAGCAGGTTGAAGAACTGGAAGATGAAGCCGATGTGGTCGCGGCGCAACGCTGTCAGGCCGGCGTCGTCGAGGCCGGTGACCTCGGTGTCGCCGATCCACACCTGGCCGTCGTCGGGCTGGTCGAGCCCGGCGAGGATGTGCATGAGCGTGGACTTGCCGGAGCCCGATGGGCCCATGACCGCGGTCAGCCTGGCGGTCTGGACCTCGAGGTCCACGCCGCGCAGCGCGAAGACCGCGGTGTCGCCCTCGCCGTAGTGGCGGGCGAGGTCGCGGGCCGTCACGGCCGTGGTGGGGACCTCGGTCTCGAGCGCGCTGTCGGTGATGACCTGTGTCTTCATCGCTGCTCCTTGGAGTCGGTAGGCGACGAAGCTCCCACGGCCGGACACGCGCCGATAGCCGGAAACCTTGTGGCTTCGGGGGGCGGGTTACTGGTGTCCTGTGTCGAGCCAGCTGCGGACCGTGGCGTGGTGGCGCTCCCACGCGGCCCACACGTCGAGCGCCCACGCCTCCACGCGCTCGGCGTGCTCGTCGGCCCCGCGTGCGGCCAGGGGCCCGCGCACGGTCAGGGTGCCGATGGGCATCGGCGGCTCGAGCCAATGCAGATCCACCGTCCTACGGCTGGTCCTGCGATCGCGCGGCGGGAGCACCCGCGGCTCGCGGCCACGCTCGAGGATCATGCACAAGCCCATCAGGTGCACCGCCACCGCCTGCACCGCCCGAACCTGGCGCCGCCCAGGGTGCTGGGCCCCATACGCGTTGAGGACGAGCCGGTCGAGCGGAAGGCTCTGGGGCGGGCCGAACGACAGCGCCGACGCCTGGCCATAGAGCCGCAAGCACGCCGGCGAGGCGCCGACATAGGCGTGCGTCGGGCCGTTGAACGCGGGCAGCACGAGCCCGCAGCCAGGGCACGCGGAAGCGCTGGCCACCTGATCCCGGTGCTGCGCAGAGTCCGTTGCGAGCCCTCCTACCCCTTCTCAGCTGAGCGCACGAAGGAAGAAGGAGCAGAGACTCCGAGCGGCTGCCGACTCGTCCAGTCTACGCTCCGGCGTCAGGAGCGCAGGAACAGCAGCACGGCGAGCACGCGGCGCGATTCGCTCTTGGTCGTGGGCAGCCCGAGCTTGGTGAAGATCGTAGAGACGTACTTCTCGACGGCGCGCACGGTGATGACCAGCGCGTCGGCGATGCCCTGGTTGGAGCTGCCGGTCGCCATCAGCTCGAGCACCTCGCGCTCGCGCGGCGTCAGCTGCGCGAGCGGGTCGTCGCTGCGGTGCCTGGAGAGCAGGCGGGAGACGATCATCGGATCGAGCGCCGAGCCGCCCGCCGCGACGCGTCGCACCGCGCCGACGAACTCGTCGACGTCGGTGATGCGGTCCTTCAGCAGGTAGCCCACGCCGTCGGCTGAGCTGTCGAGCAGCTTCAGCGCGAGGCCGATCTCGACGTACTGCGACAGGACGAGGACCCCGACCGACGGGTGGCGGTCGCGGATCTCGAGGGCCGCGCGCAAGCCCTCGTCGTTGTGGGTGGGCGGAAGGCGGATGTCGACGACCGCGACGTCGGGCGGGAAGCTGCGCACCTTGAGCAGCAGCTCGTCGGCCGTCTCGCACTGCGCCACGACGTCGAAGCCCGAGTCGCCGAGCAGCCGCGCGAGGCCGTCGCGCAGCAGGACGCTGTCCTCGGCGATCGCTACCCGCATGGGATCTCCGCCCTGACGCGCGTCCCATGCCCGAGTGGGGTCCACACGCGCAGCCGTCCTTCGAGCGCCTCGACGCGGTCGGCGAGGCCGCGCAGGCCGGATCCGCGCTCGGTGTCGGCGCCGCCGATCCCGTCGTCGACGATCTCGACGACGACCTGGCCGTTGGTGCGGATGACCGCGACCGTGGCGGAGCTCGCGTGCGCGTGCTTGCCGATGTTGGCGAGGCTCTCGGAGACCAGGTAGTAGGCCGCGACCTCCAGCGGCTCGGGCAGGCGGTCCACGAGCTCGACGCGCAGCTGGACCGGGACCGCGGCGCGGGCCGCCAGCGACTCGAGTGCGACCGCGAGCCCGTGGCCGCTGACGACCGCCGGGTGCAGCCCGCGCGCGATGTCGCGCAGCTCCTCGAGGGACATCGCGATCTCGCCGCGGGCGTGATCGATGCGCGTGCTGGCCTCCGAGTCGCCGTCGAGCCGCTTCTTGAGCATGGTGAGCTCGAGCGCGAGCGCGACGAGCCGCTGCTGGGCGCCGTCGTGGAGGTTGCGCTCCAGGCGCTGGCGCTCCTTCTGGCCGGCCTCGATGACGCGCACGCGCGAGCCCTTGAGCTCGTCGAGCCGCGCGGCGAGCTCCGCGTGCAGCCGGGCGTTGTCCAGCGCGATCGCCGCGGCGGCCGTCACGGCCTCGAGCAGCTCGGGCTCGTCGTCGAGCGACGCGTCGTGCACCAGCGCCGCGACCGGCTGCCCGTCGTGCTCGACGAGCGTCGCCGTCCGTCCGGCGCCCGCTGCCGGCAGCGCCACCGCCCGGCCCTCGACGTCGGACCAGCTGTGGAACTCGGGCAGCCAGTAGGCGAGCGTCAGCGACGGGTCGCGCAGCGCGCGCGCCAGCGCGTCGCGCAGGTCGGCCGGCTTCGGCTCGGCGCGCATGTCGACGAGCAGGTCGGCGAGCGTGGAGCGGGCGAGGCGAGCGCTGAGCAGGCCGATCAGGAACGCGGCCGGCGCGAGCCCGATGACGAAGAAGGTGGCCCGCCGGATGGTCTCGAACGCGGGCCCGTCGAAGGCGCCGGTCAGCAGGAGCGCGGCGATCATCACGAGGCCGAGCGCGAACGCATCTACCAGCAGCGCGGCGGAGCGCCGCAGCGGGCGGCCCGCGCCGCGCCGCCTCGCGACGAGGACGCCGACGCCGACCAGGCAGGCCGCGCTGATCGCCACGAGCTGGATGTCCTGCAGCGTCTGGCCCGCGCCCGGCCTGGCCACCACCTCGAGCAGGTTGTCGGGCCCGAAGCCGCCGAGCGCCATCCCGACGAGCTCGAGGCCGAACGCCGTGACGTACCCGACCACGACGAGGACACGCTCGAAGTCGTGCTCCAACCGCCCGCTGGGGAAGGCCAGGAAGACGTGCAGGAACACGACCGCCGGCAGCAGGTCGAACGCCTGGCCGATCGTGTGGGGCAGGGCGGCGTTGGACCACGCGAGCGTGGAGACGAACATCGTGAAGCCCGCGGCCACCATCAACGGGCCGAAGCGGCTATCGGGCCGGCGGTACCACGCGACGACCCCGGCGAGGATGTAGGGCAGCGTGATCCAGTCCATGAGCGCGGCCTGCAGGCCGGGCTCGGCGACGTGATCGCTGTTCAGCGCCAGCCACATCGACACGCCGCCGGCGGCGCAGCCGGCCAGTGCGATGACCCAGAGAATCGAGCGCCTCGGTGGCCGAGGGCTGTCGGTGTCCGCCTCCCGCGCAAGCCTGGCGATCGCCATGCTGCACGCTCCTCTCCACGAGCGCTGCCCGCGACGTGAAGCCGACCATACCCGCGCTGGAGACCCCCGTCCAAGCGCGCGTTCGTAGATGGGCGCGCGGGCGGTGTTCGCTAGAGCGCGGCGAGGACCTCGCGTGCGGCGCGCTCGCCCGAGCGCACCGCGCCGTCCATGTAGCCGTTCCAGAACGTCGCCGTCTCGGTACCGGCCCAGTGGATGCGCCCGGCCGGCTCGCGGATCGCGGTGCCGTAGTCGAGCAGCACGCCGGGCGCGGTGAAGCACACCGGGCAGCCGCGAGTCCACGGCTCCTCCTGCCAATCGGAGACGTGGAACGAGGTCGGGTTGGCGGCCAGGGGGCCGAAGTAGTCGGTGAAGTTCTTCAGGACCTCGGCCTCGAGCTTGTCCTGGTTGGGGACCAGGTGCTGGCGCGCGGCCGACGCCTCGACGAAGGCCATGAGGATGCCGGGCGTGCCCGAGGGCGGCGTGTTGTCGAAGGTGACCTGCGCGGGCGGCGTGTCGGCGACCACCTGGCCGGTCAGGCCGGCGGCGCGCCAGAACGGCTCGGGGTAGACCGCGTGGACCTTCATGACGGTGCCCATCGGCATGCGCTGGGTCAGCTGGTCGCGCAGCGCGGGCAGCTGTGGCTGGTAGTCGATCCGCGCGGCGAGTGGCGGGGGGATCGCGACGATCGCGCGGCTGGCGGTCACGGTGGCGGTGTCGGCGATCACGCGGACGGTGTCCTGCTCGGCGACGATGCGCCGAACCGCCTGACCGAGCTGGATGCGATCGCCGAGGCGCTCGGCGAGCTTGATCGGCACGAGCTGCGAGCCGCCGACGAAGCGGCGTTCCTGGGCGCCGCCGGCCGTGTTGACGAGCCGCTCGATGTTGCCCTGGTTGGCCTCGTTGCCCGCGGCGGCCAGGTAGAAGAGGACGAACAGCAGCGAGACGTCGCGCGGCTCGCACGAGAAGATCGACGTGATCGCGACGTCGAGCAGGAAGCGCCCGCCGTCGGTGACCGTGTTGGCGAGCTTCCACGTCTCGAAGGTCTGGCCGTCCCACTCCTTCGCCTTCGGCGCCGTCCACGGCGCGTCGAGCGGGACCTGCTTGGCCATGTCGTCGAGCTGCAGGATCGCCTTCTCGGCCTCGATCGCGCCGGTCGGGTCGGGCGGCACCGCGCCGAGCGGGCCGGACGAGCTGTAGCGCAGCGCCTGCCCGTTGCGGAAGTAGACGTTGTCGCCGGTGTTGTAGGTCGGGTAGGTGTCGACGCCGACGTCCTTGGCCAGCGCGGCGATGCGGTCCTGCGTGGGCCCGATGAACTCGGCCCCGGCCTCGGTGATGACGCCGCCGCCGAGGTCGAGGTTGTGCACGCGCCCGCCGACGCGGTCGCGCGCCTCGAGCACGACGACCGACTTGCCCGCCGCGACGAGGTCGCGCGCGGCGGTCAGGCCGGCGAGGCCCGCGCCGACGATCACGACGTCGGCGCTCGCGTCCGCTGCCGCGGTCTGCTGCTTCCTCGTCGCCGCGCCGGCGCGTGCCGGCAGCGCTGTCACGGCCGCCGTGGCGGCCGCCGTCCCGATGAGCCCGCGGCGGGTGACGGCGCCGCGCGAGGTGCCCTGCTCGTTCATGGCGCGGCATCGTGCCAGTTTGTGGTGTGTTGGTGCGCCGGTTGGGTTGCGGCGCCCCGGCCGCGCCGCGCGCTCTCCGCGCCGCGCGCTCTCCGCGCCGCGCGCTCTCCGCGCGACGCTGACCGCTCCGCGCGGCTTCTCCCCCTCGGTGCCCTGGCAGCGCAGCGCCGCCAACAACAGGCGGACGACTACCCGAACACCCGCGGCATCGCGACCAGCGCCCGCACACTGCCCCGAGGCCGCAGCCGCCGGCGCAGCATCAACACCCGCGGATCGGCGCGCCCGGCCATCACGTCGGCCCAGTCCGCAAAGCGGCAGCGCAGCGTCAGATCCGCACGCGCGGCGCGGCCCGGCACAGCCGACGAGTCGCCGTTCGCGCCCAGCACCACGTGCCAAGGCGACGCATCGGCGAAGTCCCACTGGATCGTCGTCCCCGGGCGCACGCCGTCGGTGATCGCGCCGCGCCGGATCGTGTCGAACATGATCGCGATCGCCTCGGGGTCCTGGACGACGCCCTCGTCGCCCGGGCCGATCAGGCCCGCGCGCAGCAGCTTCTGGCCGCGCACCGAGCGCTCGCGCGGCGGCAGGTCCATCGGCATCGGGAAGCCCGGGATGTCGTCGATCGGCAGGCCGATCGCGCGCAACTTCTGCTCGATCGACGCCGCGCCCGCCTCGCCGAGGTCCTCCAGCGTGAAGCCGAAGCACTCCGTGTAGGAGCGATCCCATCCGGGCGGCTTGGCGACCGCCGCCGTCCACGGCAGGACCTCCTTGATCAGCCCGACGATCGCGTCCTGGATCGGCTGTCCCTCCTCGCGCCACAGGTCGGCCAGGAGCTTGACGCCGAAGCCGATGTGGCGCTGCTCGTCGAGCGACACGTTGCGCATGCCCTCGCGGAAGCCGGGGAGCACGTCGTACTCCTCCAGGTACTGCTCGATCATGTGCTGGCCGGGCTGGGCGAGCGAGGCCTCGACGACGACGTGGTACAGCGTCACCGCCTCGGCGAGCTTCACGCGCGAGCGGTCGCGGCGCAGCTCGTCGGCCATCCGGTCCAGGCGGCCGAACACCTGCCGGTGGCCCCACGTGATCTGCCCGGAGGTCGCGCGCAGGCCGCCGGCCATCGTCCCGTCGCCGGCGCCGACCACCTCGTGCATGAAGCGCTTGAAGAAGACCGAGTGGCGCGCCTCGTCGACCTGCTGCGTGGTCAGGAAGTACTTCTGCTCCTCGAGCGGCGCCGCGTCGATGTACGGCGAGAGGTTGTCGGTGACCGAGTCCTCGCCGTGGAAGAACAGCGCGTAGAGCCACAGCGCCGAGCGCCGCTGCTCCTCGGTCAGCCGCTCGCGCCAGTCGACGGCGTCGCGCGAGAAGTCGATCTCCGTGGCGCGCCAGTTCCCCCGCTCCCAACGCGCGTAGAGATCGTCGTAGGAGATCGCGTCGGTGACCGACGACGCAACGGGGACAGCCATGACGGAAAGCTACTGACTCGCCGGTCAGTAACTGTGTGACAGCTGTCACAGACCGCTTACGCGGCCGCGAGCTTCGGCGACTCCCACGGCGCCGCGAGCCGCGCGCCGAGCACGGCGGGGAGATCGTCGATCGCGACGCGGTCCTGCGCGAGCGTGTCGCGCTCGCGCACGGTGACCGTCCGGTCCTCGAGCGACTGGTGGTCGATCGTCACGCAGTACGGCGTGCCGATCTCGTCCTGGCGACGGTAGCGCTTGCCGATCGAGCCGCCCTCGTCGTACTCGGCCTGCAGCTGGCCGCGCAGCAGCTCGAACGCCTCCTGGGCGAGCTCGGGCTGGCCGTCCTTGCGCACGAGCGGCAGCACGGCGACCTTGATCGGCGCCAGGCGCGGGTGCAGCTTGAGCACCGTGCGCTGCTCGCCGGCGACCTCCTCCTCGTCGTAGGCGTCGCACAGCGCCGCGAGCACCGTGCGCCCGACGCCGGCGGCCGGCTCGATGACGTGCGGGACGTACCGCTCGCCGCTGGCGGTGTCGAAGTACTCGAGCTTCTCGCCGGAGAACTTCGCGTGCTGGGTGAGGTCGAAGTCGCCGCGGTTGGCGATGCCCTCAAGCTCGGACCAGCCGATGGGGTAGAGGTACTCGACGTCGCTCGTCGCGCTCGAGTAGTGGCTGAGCTCGTCGGCGTCGTGGGCGCGCAGGCGCAGGTGGTCGGCGCGGATCCCCAGCCGCAGGTACCAGTCCATGCGCTCCTTGAGCCAGTGCTCGTGCCACTGCTCGGCCTCGTCCGGCGGGACGAAGAACTCCATCTCCATCTGCTCGAACTCGAGCGTGCGGAAGACGAAGTTGCCAGGCGTGATCTCGTTGCGGAATGACTTGCCGACCTGCGCGATGCCGAACGGCGGCTTGCGGCGCGCGAAGCCGAGCACGGTCTTGAAGTCCAGGAAGATCCCCTGCGCGGTTTCGGGGCGCAGGAAGACGGTCGCGCCGGCCTCCTTCACCGGGCCGATCGTCGTCTCGAACATGAGGTTGAACTCGCGGGCATCGGTGAGGTCGCACTCGGGCGTCTCGCCCGGGTGCTTGGAGGGCTTGCGCCCGCACGGGAGCTCCTGCAGGTGGTCGGCGCGGAAGCGCTGGCCGCACCTCTTGCAGTCGACCAGCGGGTCGGTGAAGCCCTCGAGGTGGCCGCTGGCCTCCCAGGTCCGCGGGTGCTGGATGATGGCCGAGTCCAGCGCGACGATGTCGGTGCGATCGCCGATCATCGACTGCCACCAGGCGTCGATGACGTTGCGCTTCAGCAGGACGCCGTAGTGGCCGTAGTCGTACGTGTTCGCGATCCCGCCGTAGATCTCCGACGCGGGGAAGATGAGCCCGCGGCGCTTGCACAGCGCAACGATCTTCTCCATGGTCACGACGTCATCGGCCATGCGCGGCATCGTACGGTGCAGCGTTGGGCGACGCCGTTTGGCACTCCTATACTCAGAGTGCCATGCCCATCTACGAGTACCGCTGCGAGCGGGGCCACACCTTCGAGGTCATGCAGAGGATGACCGACGACCCTGTGATGAGCTGCGAGCGCTGCGATGCGCCGGTCCAGCGGGTCTTCCACCCGGTGGCGGTGCACTTCAAGGGCAAGGGCTTCTACAACACCGATTACGGCACGCGCCGGCGCAACCGCGAGATGGAGCGCTCGTCCAAGGACGGCGCCGACAAGACCGAGTCCAAGTCGAAGGACTCGAACTCGTCGTCCTCGGACTCGAAGAAGAGCGAGTCCAAGAAGTCGGACTCGAAGGCCGCCAAGAAGGACTGACTACTCGCGCGCGAGCGCGGCGAAGGCCTCCCGCTCGAGGTCGATGTACTGGTCGGCGCCGACGTTGACCTGGACCCGGACGACCCTGGCGCCACCCAGCTCGCCGGGCGGCGTGTAGGCCTCGCTCACCGCGTCGCTCGAGTCCCGCCCCACGCACAGCCCGTCGCCGCACAGCGTGAAGAAGCCGACCTGCGTACGCATGGTCCCCTCGGCCACGACCTGGTCGTCGACGTACAGGCGCGTGGTGCCGATCGGCTCGCCGTGGTCGCCGACGTGGTCCTTGGTGAAGTCCATGCCGATCACGTGGCGCCCCGGCTCGAGCTCCCCTGACGAGAAGGTCTGCTCGGGCGGCACGCCGAGGAAGTTGTAGACGTAGTGCGCCTTGCGGTCCTTGAGGTAGATCGCGTGCCCGCCGAAGCGCGCGCCCTGGGCGAAGACCACGCCCTCGGCGTCGGGGCTGTCGATCTCGACCTCGGCGAGCACCTTGAACGAGCGCCCGCGGATGTTGGGCGCGGCCGCCTCGGGCACCTCGGCCGTGCCGGGGTAGTAGACGTAGGTGTCGCGCTCGGGCTCGGCCTGCGGGCGCAGGTCGCCGAGGATCTCCCACGGCTTGCGGTCGTCGAGCGGCAGCACGTCGTACTTGCCCGCCTCCTCGAACCACACTGCGACGAGCTGCTCGAGCATGTCCGGGTGCTGCTCGGCGAGGTCGATCGCCTCGGCGCGATCCTCGTCGACGTTGAACAGCTCCCAGGCGTCGTCGTCGAAGTGGCCGATGCCCGACGTCGGCCCGTGGACGGCGACCGCCTTCCAGCCCTCCTGCCAGATCCCGCGCGTGCCGAGCATGCAGTAGTACTGGCGGGTGCGCGGCGTCGGTGCATCGGCGGCATCGAAGGAGTAGCGCATCGACTCGCCCGCCAGCGGCACCTGGTCGACGCCGTCGATCTCATCGGGGAACGCCAGGCCGCAGCAGTCCAGCAGCGTCGGGACGATGTCGGTGACGTGGTGGTACTGGTGGCGGACCTCGCCCTTGGCGTCGATGCCGGCCGGCCAGTGGACGACGAGCGGATCGCACGTCCCGCCCGCGTACGAGTAGCGCTTGAACATCTTGAACGGCGTCGAGAACGCCACCGCCCAGCCGGTCGGGTAGTGGTTGTAGGTGTTGGGGCTGCCGAGGTCGTCGATCTGGTCGAGGTTGGCCTGCATCTCGTCGGGCCAGCCGTTGAAGAACTTGTTCTCGTTGACCGAGCCGTTGGGCGAGCCCTCGCCCGAGGCGCCGTTGTCGGCGCAGTAGAGGACGATCGTGTTGTCGAGCTGCCCGGACTCCTCGAGGTAGTCGACGATCCGCCCGACCTGGTGGTCGGTGTACTCCGAGAAGCCCGCGAAGACCTCGGCCATGCGCGCGAACAGGCGCTTCTCCTCGTCTGAGAGCGTGTCCCACGGGCGCACGTCGTCGAGCGGGTCGTGCGTGCCCTCGGGCATCGGGTTGATCGGGGTCAGCTCGGTGCCCTGCGGCATGACGCCCTGCTCGACCATCCGCCGCAGCGCCCACTCGCGGTAGGCCTCGTAGCCGTCGTCGAACTGGCCCTTGTACTTGTCGGCCCACTCCTTGGGGACGTGGTGGGGCGCGTGGTTGGCCCCCGGGCAGAACCACATGAACCACGGCCGCGACGGCGACGAGGACTTGCTGTCGCGGATCATCTGCAGCGCCTGGTCGGCGAGGTCCTTGGAGAGGTGGTAGCCGTCCTCGGGCAGGTAGGGCTGGTCGATCGAATGGTTGTCCTCGACCAGCGTCGGATACCACTGGTTGGTCTCGCCGCCGATGAATCCGTAGAAGCGGTCGAAGCCCTGCTGCAGCGGCCAGTTGAACTTGGGGCCGCCGGGGTTGGTCTCCTCCTGCGGGACGCAGTGGTCCTTGCCGACCCAGTACGTGTTCCAGCCGTTGTCGCGCAGGACGCGCGCGACCGTCCCGCACTCCTTCGGCAGGTGGGCGTTGGAGCCCGGGTAGCCCGTCGCGCCCTCGACGATGCAGGCCATGCCGTTCTGGTGGTGGTTGCGGCCGGTGAGCATGCACGAGCGCGTCGGCGAGCACAGCGCGGTGGTGTGCCACTGCGTGTAGCGCAGGCCGCCGTCGGCGAGGCGCTGGAGGGTCGGCATGCGGATGCGCCCGCCGAACGGCTCCCATGCCGCCAGGCCCGTGTCGTCGTAGAGGACGATGAGCACGTTGGGCGACCCGTCGGGCGCCTTGCGCGGCATGTACGGCGCCCAGTCGGGCACCGAGTCGCGGACGTCGACGTTGATCTTGCCCTTGAACGGCCGCTTCCCGGACATGACCGGACGCTCGCGCGTGCGCGGGTGACGCGTCCTCACCCGCCCGGGGTGATCGCTCAGCCGTCGACGAAGCGGCGCACCGCGGCCTGCTTGGCCGCGTCGGAGATCTGCAGGCCCGTGCCGCCGCCGGGCTGCGGCGTCACCGGCAGGACGCGCGTCGGCGGCGAGCCGCTGAGCGCCGTCCCCATCGCGTAGCCCAGCAGCGCCGGGCCGCGCATGTCGGTCTTCAGCGTCTTGGGCGCGTTCCAGGAGATGAACGGCAGGCGCACGAAGCCGGAGGGGCTGAAGACGCGCGACTTCATGGCGCTGAGGACCTTCTGCTGGCGGCGCGCGCGGGTCAGGTCGTTCTCGCGCGGGTTGCACAGGTTCTTGCGAGTGCGCGACAGGGCGAGCGCTTGCTTGCCGTTGATGTGCGTCGTGCCGCGGTGCAGGCGCAGCGTGAAGCCGCCGTTCTTGAAGCCGCCGTTGATGCGCGAGACCACGCAGCCGCCGGTGTAGTCGATACCGCCCATCGAATCGACGAGGTCCGGGAAGTTGTCGAAGTTGACCTCGAAGACGTGGTCGATCGGGATGCCGAGGAACTGCTTGACCGTCTGCAGGGTCAGCGCGGCCCCGCCGAAGGCATACGCGGCGTTGATCTTGTCGCGGCCGTGGCCCGGGATGTCGACGATCGTGTCGCGCGGGATCGAGAGCTTGGCGCTGTGGCCGCCGCCGGTGCGCACGAGCAGGATCGAGTCGCTGCGGCTGGGTCCCGACGTGCTCGCTCCGGGCTCCTTCGTGCCCTTCGTCCGCTGGTCGGAGCCGAGGATGAGCGTGGTCTGGGGCTTGACGATTCCCACGCCGCCGCCGGCGAGCTGCGCCTGCGCCGCCTTCGATACCTGGTCCTGGTTGACCTGCGCGGAGATGAGGAACAGGACGAGCGACAGGCCCACCCAGGCGACGAGCGCGAGCACCAGCCACTTGACCACGCGGCCGACGGTGATGCGCTTGCGCTTGCGCTCGCCGGGCGGCGCCTCGCGCAGGTCGTCGAGGACCGATCCGTCGTCGCCGCGGCGGCCGAGAAGGCGCGGTCGGGTGCGGTAGAGCTTGTACTCGGGAGGCGCCTGGGGGTCCGCCATGAGCGGTGTATGGTGGCCGATCATGGCCGCCGGCTGCGTAATCGGCGTCGACCTGGGAGGGACGAAGCTGCTTGCCGGGACGGTCGACTCGAGGCTCGAGGTGCACCATCGGACCTATCGCCTGGCGCGTCCCGAGGCGGCCTCGGCCGTCGTCGACCAGCTCGTGGAGGCCGTGCAGGAGGCGATCGACGCGGCGCACTCCGAGGTGCTCGCCGTAGGCGTGGGCGTGCCGGCGCTGGTCGAGCCTTCGACGGGCATCGCGCTCGACTCCAACCACCTGCCGCTGCACGGCATCAGCGTGCGCGACCTGCTCGCCGAGCGCATCGGGTTGCCGGTCGTGGTCGACAACGACGCCAACGCGGCGATGCTCGTCGAGTGGCGCTGCGGCGAGGCCCGGGGTGCGTCGGACGCGATCATGCTGACCCTCGGCACCGGCATCGGCGGCGGCCTGATCGTCGGCGGCCGGCTTGTGCACGGCGCGCGCGGCGCTGCGGCCGAGCTGGGGCACATCATGGTCGACGCCGACGGGCCGCCGTGCCCGGGCAACTGCCCCAACCACGGGTGCCTGGAGGCGCTGGTCTCCGGTCATGCGATCGGGGCGGAGGGGCTGCGGGTGGCGCAGTCGGAGCCTTCGAGCGCGCTCGGTCGTGCCTTGGCGGCCGGGCGCGAGATCACCGGGGCGCTGGTGACCGAGCTCGCGCACGACGGCGATCCCGCCGCGCGTGACGTCATGACGATGATGGGGCGGCGGCTGGGGTTGGGCGTCGTGACGCTGGTCAACATCTTCAACCCCGAGGTCGTCGTGGTCGGGGGTGGCGCGATCGCGGCGGGCGAGCTGCTGCTGGCGCCGGCGCGCGAGGTCGTGGCGGAGCGGGCGCTGCCGATCAATCGCGCCGACGTGCGGCTGGTCTCGGCGCGGTTCGGTGCCGAGTCGGGGATGCTCGGAGCGGCGTGCATGGCGCTGGACCTGGCCGGCGTGGCGGTGGGCTGTTGACCGGCCGGCTCGTCGTCTGCCCGACGCCGATCGGGAACCTGGAGGACGTGACGCTGCGGGTGCTGTCCGTCCTGCGCGAGGCCGACGTCATCGCCTGCGAGGACACGCGCACGACGAAGGTGCTGCTGGATCGCTACGGGGTGACCGGCGAGCGCATGCGCTACGACGCCCATGTGGAGCGCCGGGTCGCGCCGCGGCTTGTCGAGCGGATGCGGGCGGGCGCGGTCGTCGCGCTGGTCAGCGACGCGGGGATGCCGCTGGTCAGCGATCCGGGGATCGTGCTCGTGCAGGCGTGCGTCGCGGCGGGGCTCGAGGTCGAGGTGCTGCCGGGGCCCAGCGCGGCGCTGGCCGCGCTGGTGGCGTCCGGGATGGAGGCGGCGACGTGGCGCTTCGTGGGGTTCCTGCCGCGCAAGAAGGGCGCGCTGGCCGAGGTGTTCTCGTCGCCCGAGGTCGTGGTGGCGTTCGAGTCGCCGCGGCGCGTGGGCGCGTCGCTGGCCGTGCTCGCAGAGGTCGACCCCTCGCGTCCCGTGGCGGTCTGTCGCGAGCTGACGAAGGTGCACGAGGAGGTCGTGCGCGGCTCGGCGGCGGAGCTCGCGGTGCGCTACGCCGACGAGGCCCCGCGCGGCGAGGTCGTGCTGGTCGTCGGCGCGGCGCCGGCCGGCAAGGCCGACCTCGGGCCCGCGCTGGACGCGCTGCGGCGCCTCGTCGACGACGCGGGCGCCCGCGCGCGGCCCGCGGCCTCGGTGGTCGCGGGGCTGACCGGCACGAGCGCGAATGCGCTGTACCGCGCGCTGACCGAAACGAACTAGCGCAGCGACTGCAACAAATCACGCGCTCGCGGCCGCCTTCCGGCCCGGCGACCGTACCGTCGGCGCGTGCCCCCGCGCCCCCACCCGATCGTCCTCACCGCCCTTGTCGCCGCGTGCATGTTCGTGGCGCTGCTGCTGGTCCCTGGCGGGGTGGCGCATGCTCGCTCGGCGGCTCTGACGCACGCGACGTGGCGCTGGCCGCTGCGCGGGCCGGTCGTCGGTGGCTTCCGGCTGACGCCGCGCGCGCCGTACTCGCGCGGCCAGCGCCGCGGCATCGACGTGGCCGCCCCACCCGGCAGCGAGGTGCACGCCGCCTGCCAGGGTCGCGTGACCTTCACCGGCGCGCTGCCGCGGCTCGGCCTGGCGGTCAGCGTGCGCTGCGGCGCGCTGGTGGCGACCTACCTGCGCCTCGCGCGCGTCGACGTGCGCCGCGGCGTGGTGGTCGCGCCCGGTCAGCGTCTTGGGACCCTCGGGCCGGCAGGCGTACTGCGCCTCGGCGCCCGCCGCGCGGCCGACGGTCGCGGCTACGTCGATCCGCTCACCCTCCTGGGCGATCCCGAGCCCGCGCCGCCCGCGCTGGGCCCGGCGCCGCGCGGGCGCCGCCCGCGCGCACCGCGGGCGGCCGGCCCGCGCCGGGTTCGCCCCCGCCGCGCGCCCACCCCCGCACGCCCGCGCCCCGCGGCAGCACCCACCGCCGCCGTGCCCGGCCAGCTGCCCTGGCCCGCCTACCCCGCGCTCGCCCTCGTCGCCACGGCGATGCCCGTCGGCGGGGTCGTGCACCGGCGCCGCAGACGAAACGCGGCAACGGCCGTCGTCGCCGCGCATGAAGGTCCGTGACGTGATTGCGAGGCTGCGCGCCGAAGGGTGGATCGAGGTGCGAGTGCGAGGCAGCCATCGGCAGTTCAAGCACCCGGCCCGTCGCGGCACCGTCACGGTCGCCGGCAACCGGAACCGCGATGTACCCGCGCGTATACTCGCCAGCATCCGCAGGCAAGCGGGGTGGAAGGAGTGAGGTTGTCCGCCGAGGGCTATCTCGTGGTCGTCGAACGCGGGGAGACGAGCTGGGGCGCATGGGCGCCCGACCTCCCCGGTTGCGTGGCCGTCGGCGACAGCCCCGACGAGACGATCGAGCTCATGCGCGGCGCCGTCGCGATGCACCTCGAGGGGATGCGCGAGTCGGGCGAGGAGATCCCGTCGCCCACGAGCCAAGCGGTCTACATCGCCGCGTGAGCCGTCGCATGCGGTCCGTCTGACGCCGCGCCGGTTCGCCGCGCCTCGCGCGAGCCGACGCTCATGCGTCGCTGAGCGTCCGACACAGCCGAAACGTCCCGCGTAGGCCACAGCCCCACGCCACGTGGGCCGAGCGGCCAGGCGCCTTGTAACGTCCGAGGCCCATGGCCGCCGAGCGCACCTTCTACGTCACGACGCCGATCTACTACGTCAACGCCGCCCCGCACCTGGGGCACGCGTACACGACGATCGCCGCCGACGTCATGGCGCGCCACCACCGCCAGCGCGGCGAGGACGTCTTCTTCCTCACCGGCACCGACGAGCACGGCGAGCCGGTGGCCGACGCGGCCAAGGCGCAGGGCCTCGAGCCCAGGGAGCTGGCCGACCGCAACGCCGAGCGCTTCCGGGCGCTCGCCCCGCGGCTGGAGGCCACCAACGACTTCTTCATCCGCACCTCCGATCCCGAGCACGGCAGGCGCGTGCAGGAGGTCCTCCAGCGCGTCTACGACAACGGCTACGTCCACGAGGGCCTCTACGAGGGCTGGTACTGCCCCCGCTGCGCCGACTTCAAGGTCGAGAACGAGATCGAGGAGGGCAACCGCTGCCCGATCCACCACATCGTCCTCGAGCGCCACAGCGAGGAGAACTACTTCTTCGCGCTGAGCGCCTTCCAGGAGCGCCTCGAGCAGCTCTACGCCGACAAGCCCGACTTCGTCGCCCCGCGCGTCCGCTACAACGAGGCGCTGTCGTTCATCAAGAGCGGCCTGCAGGACATCTCGCTCTCGCGCGCCCAGCTGACGTGGGGCGTCCCCGTGCCGTGGGACCCCAGCCACGTCTTCTACGTCTGGTTCGACGCGCTGCTCAACTACTACACGGCGCTCGGGTTCGCCCGCGAGGGCGAGGACCTCACCGATCGCTTCTGGCCGGCGACGTGCCACGTCATCGGCAAGGACATCCTGCGCTTCCACACGGTCTTCTGGCCCGCGATGCTCATGGCGGCCGACCTGCCGCTGCCCGAGCAGGTCTTCGTCCACGGCTACCTGCTCATGGACGGCGAGAAGATGAGCAAGTCGCTGGGCAACGTGCTCGACCCCTTCGAGATCATCGATCGCTTCGGGACCGACGCGCTGCGCTACTACCTCCTGCGCGACGTCACCTTCGGCGAGGACGGCTCGGTCTCCACCGCGGCCTTCGAGCAGCGCTACGAGACCGAGCTGGCCAACGAGCTGGGCAACCTCGCGAGTCGCACGCTCGCGATGATCGCCCGCTACCGCGACGGGCAGGTGCCCGATGCCGAGGTCGACCCCGCGCTCGCCGGCGAGTTCGACGGGCTCGCCGAGACGATCGCCGCGCGCATCGACCGGATCGAGCTGACGCCCGCGCTCGACGACATCTGGCGCCGGGTCCGGCGGCTGAACCGCTACGTCGAGGAGCAGGCGCCCTGGACGCTGGCAAAAGACCCCGACCGCGCGGACGATCTCGACCGCGTCCTGCGCACGCTCGCCGAGGGGCTGCGGGTCGTCGCGGTGCTGCTCGCGCCGTGGATCCCCGGGTCCGCCGAGAAGCTCCTGGCCGCCCTGGGCGCGCCCGACCTCAGCCTCGCCGGTGCCCGCTTCGGCGCCGGCACGCTCGGCGCGATCGAGGCGCTCGAGCCGTTGTTCCCGAAGCAGCCCGTCGCCGACGAGCAACGGTGATCGACAGCCACACGCACCTGGACTCGTGCGCGCCGCCGAACTCCGAGCTCGTCGCGGCGGCGGCGCGCGAGGGCGTCGAGCGCATCCTCACCGTCGGCATGGACACCGCGACGAACCGCACGGCGCTGCAGGCCGCCGAAGCGTTCCCGCAGGTCTACGCCGCGATCGGCCGCCACCCCAACCACGCTGCGGGCTTCGACGACGCCGACCTCGCCGACGTCCAGGCGCTCGCCGCCCACCCGCGCTGCGCGGCGATCGGCGAGACCGGCCTGGACTACTACCGCGACTACGCGCCGCGCGCCGACCAGGAGCGCGCATTCCACGCGCAGATCGAGCTCGCGCGCGCGACCGGCAAGCCGCTCGTCATCCACACGCGCGCCGCGGAGGACGACACCGTCGCCACGCTCAAGGCGCGCGCGCAGGGCCTGCAGGTGATCATGCACTGCTTCTCGATGCCCGATCGACTCGAGGAGTGCCTGGCCGAGGGCTGGTGGATCTCCTTCGCCGGCAACGTCACCTACCCGAAGGCGACCGACCTCGCCGACGCGGCGCAGCGCGTCCCCGACGAGCGCCTGCTCGTCGAGACCGACGCGCCGTATCTCACGCCGCAGGCCGTGCGCAAGGAGCGCAACCAGCCCGCCTTCGTCACCCACACCGCGCGCTTCGTGGCCGAGCGCCGCGGCGTCTCCTACGCCGAGCTCGAGCGCGTGGTCGATGCCAACGCTGCCACCCTGTTCGGGTGGTGACCGGGGAGCTCCCAACCCAGCCGAGCCTGCGCCGGATGCGCCAGTTCGGCGTGCGCCCGAAGCGCGACCTCGGCCAGAACTTCCTGATCGACTCGAACATCCTCGGCGTCATCGACCGCGCCGCCGAGCTCGACGCCGACGACGTCGTGCTCGAGATCGGGGGCGGCCTGGGCGTCCTCAGCGAGCACCTCGCCGAGCACGCCGCGCACGTCCACGTCGTCGAGCTCGACCGCGCGCTCGTGCCGGCGCTCGAGGACGCGCTCGCGCCGCACCCGAACAGCACACTGCACGTCGCCGACGCGATGGACCTCGACCTGCGCGCGTTGCGGCCCGCGCCGACCAAGGTCGTCGCCAACCTGCCGTACGGCATCGCCGCAGGCGCGGTCCTGCGCACGATCGAGGAGCTCGACGGCGTCACGCGCTGGGTCGCGATGGTGCAGCGCGAGGTCGGCGAGCGCCTCGCCGCCAAGCCGGGCACGCCCGCCTACGGCGTCCCCAGCGTCCTGGCGCAGCTGGCGTGCGAGGTCCGCGTCCACCGCGCGATCGCGCGGACGGTCTTCCACCCGGTGCCGAACGTCGACTCCGTGCTGGTCGTGCTCGAGCGCACCGGCCCCGCCGCGCCGGCCGACGTGCGCGCGCTCGTGCAGGCGGCGTTCGCCCACCGGCGCAAGGCGCTCGCGCGGTCGCTCGCCCTCGCGCCCGGCGCCGACCCCGACGTCCGTGGCCGCGCGCGCGCCGCGGTGCAGCGCCTCGGCCACCCGCCCGACGTGCGCGCCGAGCGGCTGTCGCCCGCGGACTTCCGCGCGCTGGCGGAGGCGCTGGGCTGATGGGCCTGCGCGACGCCGCGCCGGCCAAGGTCAACCTGTGCCTCTACCTGGGGCCGGTGCGCGACGACGGGCGCCACGAGCTCGTCAGCGTCTTCCAGCCGGTCGGGCTCACCGACCAGCTCGAGCTCGAGCCCGCCGGCCTCGGCTCGTCGGTCGATCGCGTGGTCTGCCCGGGTGTCGAGGGCGAGAACCTCGCCGCCGTCGCCATGCGCCGCTTCCGCGAGCGCACCGGCTGGTCGGGCGCGCCGATGCGGCTGACCATCGAGAAGCGCATCCCGGTCGCGGCCGGCATGGCCGGCGGCAGCGCGGACGCCGGCGCGGCGCTGCGCCTGATCGCGCGCGCGGCGGGCATCGACGACGACGCGCTCCTGCGCACGATCGCCATCGAGCTGGGCGCCGACGTCGCCGCGCAGGTCCGCCCACGCCGCTACCTGGCCACCGGCGTCGGCGAGCGCCTGACGCCACTCCCCGCGCCGAGGCCCTACGGCGTGGTCGTGCTCCCGTCGGGAGCGAAGCTCTCGACCGCCGACGTCTATCGCGAAGCCGACCGCCAGGGGCTGCCGCGCAGCGCCGACGACCTCGGCGCGCGGCTGCGCGAGGTGTCCACCGCGGCGGTCGACCTGCCCGACGAGCTCGTCGTCAACGACCTCGAGCCCGCCGCCCGAGCGCTGTGCCCGGCCATCGACGACGCCCTGCGCGACGCGCGGCGCGTCGGCGCGCGCCGCGGGCTCGTGTGCGGATCGGGCCCGACCGTCGTCGGCCTCTTCGACGATCTGCAGGCCGCGCAGGCCGCCGCGGCGCGGCTGTCGGACCGCAATCCGCGGCCGATCGCCGTCTCCCCATGGGGGGCGATGCTGTGAAGCCGACCTGGATCGTCTTCGCCGTCGCGCTGGCCGGCTTCCTCGTCTGGCGCCGGCGCAAGCTCGAGCCGACGCTGGTCATCGGCGGCGCGCTGGTCGCCGCCGCCGCGCTCGTCTACGGGCTGGGCCTCGTGCACCTGCCCAACCTCGAGCAGCTGCTGATCGACGTCGGCGAGAAGCTCGGCGGATGGACCTACCTGCTCGTCGGCGCGCTGGCCTTCCTCGAGACCGGCGCGTTCATCGGGCTGATCGCGCCGGGCGAGACGGCGCTGCTGCTCGGCGGGCTCGTCGCCGGTCAGGGGCAGATCGACGTCCTCACGATGATCGCGATCGTGTGGGCGGCGGCCGTCGCCGGCGACCTGACGAGCTTCGCGCTCGGTCGGCGGCTGGGTCGCGCGTTCATGGTCGAGCACGGGCCGCGCGTGCACATCACCGAGGAGCGCCTCGAGCAGGTCGAGCGCTTCTTCGACCGCCACGGCGGCAAGGCGATCCTCATCGGCCGCTTCGTCGGGCTGGTGCGCGCGATCGCCCCGTTCCTGGCCGGCTCGTCGGGGATGCCGCTGCGGCGCTTCCTGCCCTACGACGTGGTCGGCGCCGGCCTGTGGGGCTCGAGCTTCGTCGTCCTCGGCTACGTCTTCTGGCAGAGCTTCAGCCAGCTCGTCGACTACGCCAAGAAGGGCGCCCTCGCCCTGGGCGCGGTCATCGTCCTCGTCGTCGCGATCGTGGCGGCGGTGCGCTGGATCCGCGATCGCGAGAACCGCGCGAAGGCGCGCGCGTGGATCGAGCGCCAGGCCGAGCGCCCCGCGCTGCGCCCGCTCGCGCGCCTGCTGCGCCCGGTGCTGCGGCGATCGCGGCGGCCGGCCAAGTTCGTCTGGAACCGCGTCACGCCCGGCGACCTCGGCCTCGAGCTGACGACGCTGCTCGCGGTGGCCAGCGTCGGCAGCTTCGTCTTCGTCTGGGACCTCGTGGGCGTGCAGGAGCGCGGCGTGCTGGCGGGCGACTCGGCGTCGCTGCGCATGGCCGACCGCCTGAACTTCGACGCGGGCGTGACCATCGCCAAGGCGGTCAGCGTCCTGGGCTCGCTGCCGGTCGCGATCGCGCTGGTGGCGCTGGCGGCGGCGGTGCTCATGTGGCTGCGGCGCGAGCGCCAGTACGCGATCGTGCTCGCCACCGGACTGCTGCTGACGTGGGCGGGCGTGCACATCACCAAGCCGGCCGTCGACCGCCCGCGGCCGCCGCGGCCCCTCATCGAGCTCGAGGACGCGAGCTATCCGTCGGGCCACGCCGCCTACGCAGTGACCTGGATCGCGGTGTCGGTCGCGCTGAGCCGCGTGCTGCCGAACCTCGCGTCGCGCTTTGCCTTCTTCACGGCGGCGCTGGTCATTGCCGCGGCCGTCGGGCTGAGTCGCGTCTACCTTCGCGCGCACTACATCTCCGACGTGGTCGGCGGGTGGGCGCTGGGCGCGGCCGTCTTCGCCGCGTGCGGCACCGTGGCGCTGGTCATCAGCTACGTGCGGAACAATGCGATGACGCGCACATGACAGCGCGCCATCGCTCGACCAACGTGACCGCCCAATTCCAGACTGACCCCTCGCGATGAGCAACGAGTCGATCATCTACCTCGTCGCCGCCTGCAGCGCCGTCTTCGGGCTCTCCGCCTACGTCGGGCTGATCGTCGTGCCCGCGTGGAGTGCCTACACGCGCGTCTGGCAGCGCCTCGCCGCGACCTTCCTCACGCTCTACGTGCTGGCCGGGTTCCTCATCCTGGGCGTGTGCGGAGGGGCGGCCGTGATCTGGTTCTGGGACCGCATCACGGCCTGACGCCCGCCTGACCACGCCCCGCGGCGCCGGATCGCCACGGACCGGTTCGGCCCGTGCTGACGCACTGTGCCGCAACCGGCCCGCGGCGCCCGGCATCCACGGATGCGGGGCCAGGCGGGCGTCAGGCACGCTTCTGGACTGCCGTTACGGCCAGGCCCCAGCCGCTTTCGCACCACCTTCGGCCTAGAATCGCTGCATGTCCACCCCGGCCCACGGACCGGCGACCGGGCTCGACCTCGCGTCTCTTGACGCCATCACGGACGCCGTCGAGTCGGGTGCGGGCCTGCCCGAGGTCGTGCGCGCGGCCGCCAAGGCGCTCGATGCGAGCCTCGTCCTGACCGATCGCTCCGGCGCGGTCCTGGCCGTCGCCGCGCGCTCGCCGGCCGACGAGCGCTCGCTGCTCGACGACTCGCCCGGGGTCGAGGCGATCGAGCTGCGCGTCGCCGACGCGCCCGTCGGCACGCTGCGCATGCGCGCCCGCAGCGAGCCGAGCGCGGCGCTCGTCAAGCTCGTGACGACGCTGGTGGCCTCGGAGGTCGAGCGCGTGCGCGCTCCCGAGCGCGCCTCAGAGGAGGCGCTGGCCGGCTTCCTGCGCGCGGTCCTCGAGCGCGCCCTGTCGGGGCGCGAGGACATCCTGGCCCGCGCGGGCGAGCTCGGCCTCGACCTCGTCGAAGGCGCCACGGTCGTCGTCGCCCGCGCCCACTCACACGTGCCCACCGAGGACGGCTGGCGCCAGCGCGTCCTCGCGGTGGCCGATCGCGGCGCGCGCGCCGTCGTGCCCGGTGCCGTCTCGACGCTCGCCGCCCGCGCCGAGGCGCCGGGCGCCGAGATCGTCATCGTCCTGCCGGGCGGCGACGACGCCGCAGCCGCACGCACCGCCGATGCCATCCTGCGCGAGCTGCAGAGCGCGCTGCCGGGCCACACGTTCGCCCTGGGCCGCAGTCGTCCGGCCACCGATCCCGCCGACCTGCACCGCGCGGGGGCGGAGGCGCTCCTGGCCGCCAACGTCGCCGAGGGCGACGCCGATCGCCCGGTCCTCGCCTTCGAGGAGTCCGGCGCCTACCGCCTGCTGCTGAGCGCCATGAGCGAGGACCCGGCCGAGCTGCAGCGCTTCTACGCCGAGACGGTCGAGCCGCTCGTCGCCTACGACGAGCAGTACGAGACCGGCCTCGTGCAGACCGTCGAGGCGTTCCTCGAGGCCGACGGCAACGTCGCCGGCACCGCCCAGCGGCTGTTCACCCACCGCCACACCATCCGCTACCGCCTCGAGCGCGTGAAGGAGCTGTCCGGCCTGGACGTCGGCTCCACCGACGGGCGCGAGAAGCTCTCGCTCGGGCTCAAGGCGATGCGCGTGCTGGGCATCGCCTACCGCGGCGGCCCGGCCAGCGAGGCCGGGGCGGGCGGCGGCCGCGTGCCGCGGCGGGGCTAGCACGGCGCGCGCGCCAGAGCGCCTGCGCGCCACGTTTACCCGCCCAACTGCGATATCCGGCCATTTAGCGGGGATTTCCCGAAAGTCCGGCAATTCCGTGCCGAACGGGCTTGAGCGTCTCGCCGCGCCGCCGATAGAGGGGTCATGGACCTCGACCGGCTCTCCCCCCGCGCGCGGGCCCGCTGGGCAACATTGCTCGGCGTCGTCACCGCCGGCGCGCTCGCAGGTGGGAGCCTGGTGGCCCTCAATCGCGACGTGCTCCCGTTCCACGACTGGCCTTCGCTGGGCGGTCACGGCGACGCACGCCAGCAGCTTCCCGACGCGCCCGCCATCGTCCGCGCCGCGCCCGCGCAACCCGGCGCGACGCCCCGCCTGATCGCCGCGCCCGGCCTGGCCCCCACCGCCGGCACGACCGCTCTCGCCGCCGCCCCCGTGCGCGCGACGCGCCGCGGCGAGCAGCTGCAGGGCACGACGTCCGTGGGCGCCGGCAGCGCCGTGCACGACCGCGACTCCGACAACGACGGCGTCCCCAACACCGTCGAGCGCAGCACCGGAAGCAACCCGCTCAGCGCCGACTCCGACGGCGACGGCATCCCCGACGGCTGGGAGGTCCAGAACGGCCTGGACCCGACCAACGCGCAGGACGCCTCGACCGACACCGACGGCGACGGCCTGACGAACGTCACCGAGTACAAGGCCGGCGAGAGCCCGCGCGCCCGCGACTCCAACGGCGACGGCCGCACCGACGGCCAGGACGACTCCGACGGCGACGGCCTCAGCAACGTGGTCGAGCAGGACCTCTCGCTCGATCCCAAGAACGGCGACTCGGGCGGCGCGAGCATTCCCGACGCGTCCGAGGACTCCGACGGCGACGGCATCCCCAACGCGCTCGAGGTCGCCCTGGGCACCAACCCGGCGTCGGCGGACTCCGACGGCGACGGCGTGCCCGACGGCCAGGCCGACGCCGACGGCGACGGCCTCACCAACGCCGAGGAGGTCGCGCTGCATCTGAACCCGGGCGCCGGCGAGTCCGCCCCGGGCCAGCCCGACGGCGCGGTCGACACCGATGGCGACGGGCTCTCCAACGCCACGGAGCTGCGCCTGGGCACGAACCCCGCGTCGTCGGACTCCGACGGCAACGGCAGCTCCGATGGCGCCGAGGACCCCGACGGCGACGGCACGCCGAGCGCCCAGGAGATCGCCGAGGGCCGCGATCCGCTCGTCGCCGACGCGCCGACGCCGGAGCCGCCCGCCGACGAGCAGCCGACCGACGGCCACCACGACGACGGCGACCATCACCAGCCTGAGGGGCAGGCGCCCGCGCCGGTCTCCGAGCCCGCCAGCAGCTCGGAGCCGGCGCCGGCAGCACCAAGCACGCCCGCGACCCCCGAGACCCCCGCGCCCGCCGCCGGCGGCGCCGACGAGGGCACCCAGCCGGCGCCGGCCGCTGCGCCCGCGCCCGAGCAACAGACGGCACCCGCGCCGGCGCCCGCCACGCAGGCCGATGAGGGCGCGCAGGCGCCGCCCGCCGACCCGGTGGTCGCCGACGGCTGACGCGTACGATCCGCCGCCATGCGGATCGGCATCATCACCGGGTCCGGCACGTACGCCCTGCCCGAGCTCGAGGCGACCGCTGCGGCGCCGGTCGCCACGCCGTTCGGCGACGCGCTGGTCTCCGACGGACGCTTCGCCGGCGCGGAGGTCCTCCACGTCGCGCGCCACGGCGAGGGGCACCTGCGGCTGAGCAGCGCGGTGACCCACCAGGCCAACGTCTGGGCGCTGCGCGAGCGCGGGGCCGAGGCGATCCTGGCCGTCACGGTGTGCGGCGCGCTCGATCCCGACCTCGCGCTCGGCACGCTGATCGTGTTCGACGACCTGCACTTCCTCGCCAACCGCCTGCCCGACGGCTCGTTGTGCACGCTGCACACAGAGCCCGGCGCGCCCGGGCGCGGGCACTGGATCTTCGACCGGCCGTTCAGCGAGCCGCTGCGGCGCGCCCTGCTCGACGCCGCGTCCGAGGCCGGCCTTCCCGCGCGCGACGGCGGCTGCTACGGCCACGTCGACGGCCCGCGCTTCAACACGCGCACCGAGATCCGGATGCTCATGCAGGCGGGCGTCACCGCGGTGTCGCAGACCGCGGGTCCCGAGACCGTCCTGGCGGGCGAGGCCAATGTGCCGTACGCGCTGCTCGGCTACGCGACCGACTACGCCAACGGCGTCAAGCCCGACGAGCCGACGCCGGTCGAGGAGCTCATGCGCCTGGTGGGGGCCAGCACCGAGTCGTTCGCGCGCACGCTCGCGGCGGCCGTGCCGCGCGTGACCGCTGCGCCCGAGCCGGTGGGGACGCATTTCTCCTGGGACTGACGAGCTCGGAGCGCCCGCCGCGGTCGTCCTCGGCTCGCTCGCCGCGCCCCACGACCCGGAGCTCGATCGCCTGCTCGGGCTCGAGGGCGCGGGCGCGCTGCGCGCCGAGCTCGCGGCGCGTGCGCGGCGCTGGGCGGCCGCCGCGGCGCCCGGGCGTGCCTTCGAGGTCACGACGCTCGGTGCGGCCGAGGCGGCGCTACACGACCACGCGGGCCCCGTCCTGCTCGTCGCGCCCGACGTCCCCGGGCTCGACGAGCGCCTGGTGAGCGCCGCGCTCGACGACCTCGCCGCCGGATGCGACGTCGTGTTCGGCGTGGCCCACGATGCCCTGCCCTACATCCTCGCGGTGCCGCGCCTGGACCACGAGCTGCTCGCGCTCGTCGAGGGCTCCTACCGCGCCGGCGTGCTCGCCGCCTTCGCCGATCGCGGCGTCGTCCTCGGCATGCTGCGCCACGAGCGCCGCCTGGCCAGCGCGGCCGACGCCCGCGCGCTGGCGATCGACCCGCTCGCGCCCGCCGATCTCGCGGCGATCGTCCGCGGCCGTTTGCCTGGGCCCCCGCGCCGGTAGCCTCGACGCCATGGAGTACGAACGCGAGCAGGAAGAGGCTGCGGCCGAGGAGGCCGCCCACATCGGCGGCCAGCGCGACGACGACCTCGACTACATCGAGCGCGACTCGCGTCCGGGCGGCATCTCCGAGGAGGCCTGGCGCCCCGTCGAGGAGGGCGGCGGCGGCGAGGCCGAGGGCTTCGAGGAAGCCGAGGCCGAGCTCATCGAGCGAGCGGAGAACGCCCACGGCCCATCCCCGATCGCCGACGCCGAGGGCATCGAAGAGGACCCCGGGGCCCTCGACGTCGAGTACGGCGAGGCCGACCACGAGTACACCGCCGAGGACGAGCCGGACGAGAGCGACCGCTAGCGGCGGGAGATACCCTCAGAGCACTCGCGCGGCAATACTCTGGGGAGTGGTGTAACGGCAGCACGACACCCTTTGGAGGTGTTAGGTCACGGTTCGAATCCGTGCTCCCCAGCTGGGTTTGCCGTCCGATGATCGAACTGATGTTCGATCGTGCCAAGGGTCCCGCGCTACTCGGAGGAACAGGCCCGCGTCGCGATCGCGGCGTCGGTTTCCTACGCCGAGGCGCTTCGTCGCCTCGGCATGTGTGACAGCGGTGGCAGCCACTTCGTGCTCCGCAAGTACGCAGCGATCTGGGGCATCCCGACCCGGCATTTCGACCCTCATGCGCGGGCCCGGACGCGGCCGAACACGCCTCTCGCCGAGATCCTCGTGCGAGGGTCGACCTTCAGCCGCGGGCATCTCAAGAGGCGGCTCCTGCGAGATGGGCTGAAGCAGCCGATCTGCGAGCTCTGCGGGCAGGGTGAGCTGTGGCGTGGCGAGCGGATGAGTCTCATCCTCGACCACATCAACGGCGTGCGAGACGACCATCGACTCGAGAACCTGCGCATGCTGTGCCCGAACTGCAACGCGACGCTCGACACGCATTGCGGACGGAACAAGCCGCGGGAGTTCCCGACGCGCGAGTGTCCCCGCTGCGGCCAGGCGTTCTTACCGAACGCCGAAGGCCAGCGCTACTGCTCCCGCGCCTGCGGCGCTGGGGGTGATCGCGTCGGCGGTCCCCGGCCGGACCTTCGCCGCGTTGAGCGTCCTCCCTACGAGCGGCTCCTCGCCGAGCTCGCCGCCTCGAGCTATCTCGCCGTCGGCCGCAAGTACGGCGTGTCGGACAACGCGATTCGCAAGTGGGTTCGCGCGTACGAGCGCGAGCGGCCGCCCCCGCTCGCCGCCTGAGATGACGCCTACCACCCCCCATACGCCAGCCACCCGCCGTCCACGGCGATCTCGCTGCCCGTGATGAACGACGCCGCGTCGGAGGCGACGAATGCGACGACGCGCGCGATCTCGGCGGGCTCGGCGTAGCGGCCCATCGGGGTGCGGCGCTCGATGTCGGCGGCGGTGTAGTCGCCCGCGCCCTGGTCGGCGTCGTCGAGGGCGGTGCGGACGTAGGCCGGGTCGATGGCGACGACGCGCAGGCCGCGGCCGGCCCATTCGGTCGCGAGGACCTTGGTGAGGCCGGCCACGCCGTGCTTGCTCGCGGCGTAGGCGGCGCGCATCGGCATGCCGGTGACCGCGAAGAGCGAGCCGATGTTGACGATCACGCCGCGCCCGGCGGGCAGCATGTGGCGCGCCGCGGCCTGGGCGCAGAGGAACGTGCCGGTGAGGTTGACGGCGAGCGTGCGCGACCACTGGTCGCGGCTCAGGTCCTCCGACGGCGCGACCGCGCCCACCCCGGCGTTGTTGACGAGGACGTCGACGCAGCCGTGCTCGCGCGCGACGGCATCGAAGAGCGCGGTGACCTGCTCGGGATCGGAGACGTCCGCGGCGTGCGCCGAGGCGCGCCGACCGCGGTCGACCAGTCGCGCTGCCGTCGACCGGGCGAGCTCCGCATCGAGGTCGGCGACCGCGACGGTGGCGCCCCGGGCGGCGAGCTCCGACGCGATCGCGGCGCCGAGGCCGCGTCCTGCGCCCGTCACCACCGCGACTCGGCCGTCCATCGCGCTGACTTCTACCATCCGCCCCGTGACCGCATCCACCGTCGTCATCCTCGCCGCCGGCCAGGGCACGCGCATGCGCTCGCGCCTGCCCAAGGTCCTGCACGACATCTGCGGGCGGCCGATGATCGCCTGGCCGGTGAGCGCCGCGCTCGAGGCGGGGGCGACGAAGGTCGTCGTCGTCGACGGGCCGCAGCGGCCCCTCGACGGGCGGCTGCCCGACGGCGTCGAGCTCGCCGTCCAGCCCGAGGCCAACGGTACGGGCGGTGCCGTCCTGGCTGCCGCCGGCCATTTCGACGACGGGCCCGTCCTCGTCCTCAACGGCGACGCCCCGCTGGTCACCGCCCACGCGCTGGAGCGCCTGCTCGAGGCACACGCGGCCCAGGGCGCGCAGGCGACGCTGGCCTCGATGGAGCTCGACGACCCCAGCGGCTACGGGCGCGTCGTCCGCCGCCCGGACGGCACCGTGGCGCGAGTCGTGGAGACCAAGGTCAGCGGCGACGCCACCCCCGAGGAGCTCGCGATCCACGAGGTCAACGCGGGCCTCTACGCCTTCGACGGCGCCGCGCTGAAGGACGCGCTCGAGCGCCTCACGCCCGACAACGCCCAGGGCGAGCTGTACCTGCCGTCGACCGTCGAGCTGCTCGACCTCGTCGCTGCGCAGCCGCTCGACGACCCGACCGCGATGCTCGGCGTCAACGACCGCGCCGAGCTCGCGCGCGTGCGCGAGCTGGCCCAGGCGCGCATCCACCGCGCCCACATGCGCGCCGGGGTGACGATCGTCGATCCGGCGAGCACGCTCATCGACGCGACGGTCGCGATCGGCGCCGACACCGTCGTCGAGCCGTCGTCGTTCCTGCGCGGGCAGACGACGATCGGCGAGCGCTGCGCGGTCGGCCCGCTGACGACGCTCATCGACGTCACGCTCGGCGACGAGGTCAGCGTGCCGCACTCCTACCTGATGGAGTGCGAGGTCCGCAGCGGCGCGACCGTCGGACCGTTCGCCTACCTGCGCCCCGGGACGCTGATGCGCGAGCGCTCGAAGGCCGGCACGTTCGTCGAGATCAAGAACTCCGACATCGGCGAGGGCACCAAGGTTCCGCACCTCAGCTACCTGGGCGACGCCGACGTCGGGCCGAACACGAACATCGGCGCCGCGAACGTCACCGCCAACTACGACGGCGTGAGCAAGCACCGCACCACGATCGGCGCAAACGTCCACACGAGCGTCGACACGAGCTTCGTCGCGCCCGTGACCGTCGGCGACGATGCGTACACGGCGGCGAACTCCGCGATCACCGACGACGTGCCGCCGGGCGCCCTCGGCATCGCGCGCCCGCGCCAGAAGAACATCGAGGGCTACGCGGACCGCAAGAAGTCCCGCGATTCCCCGGACACACCGTCATGAGGCCCGCGTAGACTGAGGAGCGTCGTGAGCATCCAGGTGCAGCCGGCCGTGGCCACGAGCCTCCCGATCGATTACGACAAGCGCCTCATGCTTTTCTCGGGGCGCGCGAACCCAGAGCTGGCGGCGAAGATCGCCGACAAGCTCGGGGTCGACCTCGGCCCGGTCACGCTGAGGACGTTCACCAACGGCGAGGTCTACTGCCGCTTCGAGGAGTCGATCCGCGGGGCCGACGTCTTCCTCGTCCAGCCGACCTGCGCGAACCCCGAGCTCGGCCTCAGCGCCAACGACGCGCTGATGGAGCTGCTGCTGATGATCGACGCCGCGGTGGGCGCGAGCGCGCACCGCGTCATCGCCGTCACGCCGTGGTTCGGCTACAGCCGCCAGGACAAGAAGTCCGCGCCGCGCGAGCCGATCTCCGCACGCCTGGCGGCGCGGATGATCGAGTCGGCCGGCGCCGACCGCGTGCTGACGATGGACCTGCACGCGGGCCAGATCCAGGGCTTCTTCCGCAACCCGGTCGACCACATGACCGCGCTGTTCATGCTCACGCAGTACTTCGACGACCTCGGGCTGACCGACCTCGTCGTCGTCGCGCCCGATGCCGGCCGCGTCAAGCTCAACAAGAAGTTCGCCTCCAAGGTCGGCGCCGAGCTCGCCATCCTCGACAAGGAGCGCCCCGCCCAGCAGGTGGCCGAGATCGGCTACGTCATCGGCGACGTGAAGGGCAAGACCGCCGTCCTCGTCGACGACATGATCGACACCGCGGGCACGCTGCGCGCGGCCGCGCAGACCGTCCTCGACGAGGGCGCCTCGCGCGTCTACGCGGCGGCGACCCACGCGATCCTCAGCGGCAACGCCTACGAGAACCTCGCCGCGTCGGGCTTCGAGCAGATCGTCGTCACCGACACGATCCCCGTGCGCCCGGGCGCGCCCGACAACCTGCGCGTCCTGAGCTGCGCCGAGCTGCTGACGGACTCGATCCGCCGGATCTTCACCGACGACTCGGTCTCCGAGGTCTTCGGCGGCGAGAACCAGCTGTTCTGATTGCTCGTTGCCCGCGTCCTGCTGACCGAGGGCTCGAGCCTCACCGCGCGCGAGGTGGTGAGTTGTCTGGGCCCCGCCGGGCATCACATCGAGCTCATGGATCCCGACCCGCTGTGCGTGGCCCGCTTCAGCCGTTGGGTTCGCAGGCTGCACCGCTGCCCCCACGGCGGCAGCGATCCGCTCGGCTACCTGCGGCGGCTCGCCGGCGTCGTCGCCGAGCGGGCGATCGACGTCGTGCTGCCGACCCACGAGCAGGCCTGGCTGCTGAGCACCGGACGGCGGCTGCTGCCCGAGCGCGTCCGCTACGCGGGCGCCGACGCGGCCGCGTTCGCGCAGGTCCAGAGCAAGGTCGCGTTCGCGCGGCTGCTCGACGAGCTCGGCCTACCACAGCCGCGTTGGCGGCCAGTGAGCGCCGCGACCGACCTTGCCGACCTGGCGTTCCCGTATTGGCTCAAGCGGGCGTTCAGCACGGCGGGCCAGGGCGTTCGCGCCGTGACTGACGAGCGCAGCCGCGACGCAGCGGCCCGCGCGCTGCTCGCCGACGGCGAGGCGGCGCTCGCCCAGGAACCGGCGCCGGGCCAGTACGGTCAGGTCCAGGCGCTGTTCGATCGCGGCCGGATGGTCGCCGTCCACACCAACGTCCAGCGTGCCACGGGCGTCGGCGGCAGCGCCGCCGCGCGCCTGAGCGTCGACCACCCGGCCCCGAGAGAGCACGTGGCGACGCTCGGCGAGGCCCTCGGCTGGCACGGAGGCATCACCCTCGACTACATGCACGAGAAGGGGTCGCCACGCTACATCGAGTGCAACCCGCGCACGGTCGAGCCCGGCAACGCCGCCGCCAGCGGCGTCAACCTGCCCGACCTGCAGGTCCGCCTGACGCTGGGGGAGGAGCTGGAGCGGCGAATCAGCCGCCCGGGCGTGCGCACCCATGGCACCCTGGCATTGCTGCTCGGAGCGGCCGCGCGCGGCGCCGGCCGGCGCGGTGTGCTGGCCGAGCTCGCGAGCGCCGTCGGCCACCGTGGCGTCTACGCGGGAAGCAGCGAGCAGCTGACGCCGGTCCGCGCCGACCCGCCGAGCGTCGTACCGCTGGCCGTCGTCGCGGGCCGCGTCCTGATCGCCCCCGGTGCGGCGAGCCGCATCGCGGCGCAGGCCGTGAGCCGGTACGCGATCGACGCCGCTGCGGTCGCCGTCGTCGAGCGGGCGCGATGAGTCGCCACCTCGACTGGGACGGCTGCTTCAACGTCCGCGACCTCGGAGGCCTGCCCGCCGCGAACGGGCGGCAGACGCGCTGGGGCGCCGTCGTGCGCGCCGACGCGGTCGATCGGCTGACCGCCGGCGGCTGGGAGGCGCTGCGCGCGCACGGCGTGCGGACGATCATCGACCTGCGCAACGACGACGAGCTGCGCCCCGACCTCGCGCCGCGGCCGCCCGACGTCGCCACGCTGCCCCTGGCGCTCGACGGGATCGAAGACCAGGAGTTCTGGGAGCACTGGAAGGAGCAGGCGCCGCCGCTGTACTCCGGGCCGTTCCTGGGCCGCTTCTCGGGGCGCGTCGTCGACGTGGTCGCCGCCGTGGCGCGCGCGCCGCGCGGCGGGGTGCTGATCCACTGCGTCGGCGGCCGCGACCGCACCGGCCTGGTCGCGATGCTGCTGCTGGCGCTGGCCGGCGTCAGCGCCGAGGACATCGCCGACGACCACGCGCTGAGCGCCGAGCGCCTGGTCGTCATGTACGCCCGCTCCGGCGAAGCCGACCAGGGCGCGATGATCGACGAGTTCCTCGAGCGCGAGGGGACCACCGCGCGCGAGCTGATCCTCACGACGCTCGCCTCGCTCGACGTCGAGGGCTACCTGCGCGCGGCCGGCCTGCGCGACGACGACCTCGCTGCCGTGCGCGAGCGCCTGCTGGCATGACGTCGACCGCCGCGGCACTGCTCATGGACCGGCTCGGCCTCACCGAGGACGAGCTGTGCACCGCGCTCGACGTCGACCCGCTGACGCTGATCGCCGGCGAGCTCGACCACAAGCCGCAGCTGGCGATCCTGCTCGCGCTCACCGAGGAGGCCGCCGAGCGCGTGGCGCCCGGCGTGCTGCCGCGCTGGGCCCGATCGACTGGACCCACCGGCCGCCCCCTCGACCACCTGCTCGCGCGCGACTACGCGGCCTTCGAGGACGACCTGCAGACGCTGGCCCAGCGCGGGTTCGTGCTGCGCGGAGGCGCCCGATGACGGTGCGCCGCCTCGCTCCCGGCGAGGTCGACCTCCTGCGCGACATCCGCCTGCGAGCGCTGAAGGACGCGCCGCTGGCGTTCAGCTCGAACTACGCGAGCGAGGCCGCCTTCGAGCCCGCGGAGTGGGAGCGGCGTGCGCGCGAGAACGCGGCTTGGTGGTCGCCGTGCTCGAGCGCACGCTCCCCTAGCGAACGGCCTCGGCGGCCTCGCTCTCGTCGGGCTCCTTCTCGCCCGGCCAGTAGCCCGTGAGGTGCGCGAAGCCCTTGGCGCCGGCGCGATCGACCGCCGCGCGCGTGACCTTGAACGTCACGCCCTCGACCACGGCCGCGCCGAGGACCTTGGGCCAGGTCGTCTCGCGGGTCGTCGGCTTCGGCGGCTCCTCCTTGTCGAAGATGCCCCACACCGCCTCGAACAGCTTCTTGGAGAGCAGGCCGGCGAGGATGCCGAAGACGATTCCGAACGGCTTGTAGAGGAGCTTCATCGCGAGCACGCTATTCGACTTGGTGGTACGGGATTTCCGCCGTGCGGTCGATAATGATGGGTACCCAGATAGTGCAGGGTTCGTACGACGAGTGCGAAAGGGAAGGAGGGATCGATGGATTCGCAGCAAGGACCGGTCGGAGACAACTCCGAGGAGCTGCTGCGGCGAGCGCTGATCGATCCCGACGCGTCGGTCGCCGTCGCGCTGCGCGTCGGCGGGCTCGCGCTCAGCGAGGGGCTGACGATCGTCTTCCACGGGCGCGCCGACCTGGGCACGATCCAGACCTACGTCGCCCACGGGCCGCGCGGCGCGGGCAGCGCGATCGGCGCCGACGAGCTGCTGCGCGTGCCCTGCGACCTCGATCTCGGCGACGCCGAGACCCGCGACCAGGCCGAGGAGGCCTACGCCGAGCAGGCGCGCACGCTGCGCGACGCGCTGCTGGCCGCCGACACCGTCCTGTCGATCTGGCGCGAGCCGCTGCAGGCGCTCGCCGAGGCGCCGGTCGACGTGGATCGCTCGGTCGACCTGCAGGTGCGCCTGCCGGCGCACCGCCTGATGCCCGTCGCCCTCGTCGCGCCCGAGAAGCACCTCACCGTTGCGCCCGTCTGCGGCGCGCGCACGCTGGCCGAGGGCCGCCCGCCGATGGGCATCGCCTGCGCCCAGCAGGACATCGCGCGCATCTATCCGCTGCCCGACGACCCCGAGCACTGCCTCGAGGACTTCGCCGAGCACGCCGCGGATCACGCGCGCCGGATGGCCGAGCGCCTCGATCACCAGGAGGCCTCGGTGCGGCGCTTCCTGGAGCTCAGCGGCGAAGACCTGCCTGAGGCGGGCTGAGGCCTCCGCGGCTAGCCTGCGGCGCCCGTGTCGCGCCGCACCAAGCTGCTGATCGCCGTGGGCGTCGTCGCCTTCCTGGCGATCTCGTTCGTCCTCGCGCGCTACCTGACCACCGAGAACCGCGAGCGCGACGCGGTCTACGCGCTGCTGCGCGACCAGGCGCGCGGCGACGCGCGCGCGATGCTCGATCGCCTCGACGGCTGCGACGCGCGCTGCCGGGCAGCGGTGCAGGCCGACGCGCGCCGTCTCAAGCGTCCGGGCGAGGTGAAGATCCTCGCCTACGACTCGTCGACCTCCTACGCGCTCGGCGGCGCATCGGGCCCGACGCGCGTGGCATGGACGATCATCGACCGCCAGCTGCCCGTCGTGCAGTGCGTCGAGGTGGTGCGCGGCGGCAACGTGGTGACCGGCGCAACCATTAGCCTGCGCCGCCTCAGTGTCCCGATCGACCGGCAGGGCACGTGCTGACGCCCCATCTCCAGCCCGCCGCATCGTCGATGGTCCAGCCGTGTTCTGAAACCTTCTGCATGCGCGTTCTTCTCATCGCCAGCGCCGTCGCCGCCCTCGCACTCGCCCTCGTGGCCCCCGCGGGCGCGCAGTCGGTGGTCTCGACGCCGACCCACAAGACGCTCTACAAGACCGGCCCGTCGGGGCGCTATCTGATGGACGGCACGTGGCTGTTCAAGCTCGACAACCACCAGAGCGGCCCCCAGCTCGAGAGCGGGACCGCCGGCTGGAAGCAGATCACCGTCCCCAACGCCTGGAACGTCGGCGACGACACGCCGCAGTCGTTCCTGGGCGGCGTCGGCTGGTATCGCAAGGACTTCCGGTTCCCGAGCGCGTCGAAGGCGGCCTCGTGGGTCGTGCGCTTCGAGTCGGTCAACTACCGCTCGAAGATCTGGCTCAACGGCAAGCCGATCGGCAAGAACCGCGGCGCCTACCTGCCGTTCGAGATCCGCCTGCCCGCGGGCCTCATCCGGCGCGGCCGGGTCAACCACCTCGTCGTGCGCGTCGACTCGCGCCGCAAGCAGACCGACTTCCCGCCGTCCGGCCTGTCGATCGTCGGCAAGCCGACCGGCGGCTGGTGGAACTACGGCGGGCTGCTGCGCGAGGTCTACCTGCGCAAGATCAACGACGTGGACTTCAACACGGTCGCCGTGCACCCGGACCTACCGTGCGCCGCGTGCGCCGCGACGATCCGCTACCGCGTCACGCTGCGCAACTACGCCAACCACGCGCGGCGCGTGCACGTGACCGCCCGCTTCGGCAATCGCCCGATCAACCTCGGCACCAAGGCGATCGGGGCCAAGCGCTTCGCGACGTTCAGCCGCGAGCTGCGCGTCGCCCACCCGCGCCTGTGGTCGCCCGCGACGCCGAACCTCTACGACGCGTCGCTGCGCGCCAGCTCGGGCGGCCACACCGTGCAGACCTACACGCTGAGGACCGGGATCCGCTCGATCAAGGTCGTCGGCGGCCACCTGTTCCTCAACGGCCAGCCGATGAACTTCCGCGGCGTCGCGCTGCACGAGGACTCCAAGACGCTGGGCTTCGCCCTCGACAACAAGACACGCGACCAGCAGCTGGCGTGGATCAAGGAGCTGGGCGCGACGGTCATCCGCTCGCACTACCCGCTCGCGCCCTACACGCAGGAGCGCGCCGACGAGCTGGGGATCATGCAGTGGTCGGAGATCCCGGTCTACTCGATCAAGACCCAGTACCTCAAGCAGAAGCTCGTGCGCCAGCTCGCCGCGCGCGAGCTCGCCTCGAACATCCAGACCAACGGCAACCACCCGTCGGTGATCGTGTGGTCGATCGGCAACGAGCTCAGCGCCAGGCCGGGCCCCGTGCAGGGCGCCTACATCAAGGCCGCCGTCGAGACCGCGCACGCGCTGGACCCGACGCGTCCCGTCGGCCTGGCGGTCGCCGGCTACCCGTCGGCGGGCTGCCAGCCCGAGTACGGCCCGCTGGACGTCATCGGGATCAATGACTACTTCGGCTGGTACCCCGGCCCCAACGGCCAGATCGCCGACCGCACGCTGCTGCCCGACTACCTGGACTCGGTGCGCCAGTGCTATCCGAACAAGGCGATCGTCGTCAGCGAGTTCGGGGCCGAGGCCAATCGCGACGGGCCGGTGGAGGAGAAGGGCACCTACGCCTTCCAGCAGGACTTCGTCAACTTCCACCTCGGCGTGTTCGCCACCAAGCCATGGCTGTCGGGCGCGATCTACTTCGCGCTGCAGGAGTTCCGCGTGCGCCCGGACTGGGACGGCGGCAACCCGCGCCCGCAGCCGCCGGTCCACCAGAAGGGCCTGGTCTCCTTCGACGGCGTGCGCAAGCCGGCGTTCTTCGACGTGCAGCGCATCTACAAGGCGACCAAGCAGTTCCGCGCGGCGCGCCCGGGCACGTGACCGTCGGCCTGCTGCACCCCGGCGCCATGGGCTCCGCGGTCGGCGGGCTGCTCGCCCGGGCGGGCCACGAGGTGCTGTGGGCCTCGGAAGGGCGCAGCGAGGCCAGCGCCGCGCGTGCGCGCGCCGCCGGGCTGCACGATGCCGCCACGGTCGCGGCCCTCGCCGCGCGCAGCGACCTGATCCTCTCGATCTGCCCGCCGCACGGCGCGGTCGAGACCGCGCGCGCGGTCGGCGCGTTCCGGGGCATCTACGTCGACGCCAACGCGATTTCGCCCGCGACCGCCGGCGAGGTCGGCGCGATCGTCGAGCGCTACGTCGACGGCGGCATCATCGGCCCGCCGCCCGACGGCGAGGCGGCGACGACGCGCCTGTACCTCTCCGGCCCCGAGGCGCCGGCGGTCGCGGCGCAGTTCGAGGGCACCGGCCTGCCGACGCCCGTGCTCGGCGCCGACCCGACGACGGCCTCCGCGCTGAAGATGGCCTACGCGGGCTGGACGAAGGGCAGCGCTGCGCTGCTGCTCACCGTCCGCGCGGCCGCCCGCGCCCACGGCGTCGAGGAGGCGCTGATCGCCGAGTGGGAGCAGTCGATCCCCGCGCTGCCCGAGCGCGCGCGCCAGGCCGCCCGCGCGGCGGACGAGAAGGGCTGGCGCTGGGTGGCCGAGATGCAGGAGATCGCTGCGACGATGGCCGCGGCCGGCCTGCCGGCGGGCTTCCACGAGGCGGCGGCCGAGGTCTTCACCCAAGCTGCAGCGCCAGCGCCTCGCGCAGCCCCGCCCGCCCCACATCGGTGACGTGCAGCGCGCGCGTGCCGCGCACACGCGTGACCCAGCCACGCGACAGCAGCGCGTCGGCGACCGCGGCGCCGAGGGCGCCCGCCAGATGCGGCCGGCGCTCGCTCCAGTCCAGGCACGGGCGCGCGTAGGCGCGCCGCCCGTGCCGAGGCAGCGCCACGCCGAGCGCGCCGAACGCATCGCCGGCGCTCGGCCCGAGCGCGAAGGCGTCCTCGCCGTCGGGCGCGATCGCGCCGGCGGTGATCAGCGCGTCGCAGACGGCGACGCCCAGCACGCCCGCGAGGTGGTCGTAGCAGGTGCGCGCGGCGCGCTCGGCCTGCGCGCGGGTGTGGCGGCGCAGCGTCGTCGGCGTGCGCGGCGGCGAGATCAGCGCGAGCGCCTCGAGCGCCCGCGCCACCTCGGGGCGCGCCAGGCGGTAGGCGCGCCGGCGGCCGTCGGGCTCGACGGCGATCAGGCCGGCGTCGAGCAGGCGGCCGAGGTGGTGGCTGGCCGTCGAGGCCGCGATGCCCGCCTCGCGCGCGAGGGCGCCCGCCGAGCGCGGCCCGCCGTCGAGCAGCGCGTCGAGCATCGCCGCCCGGGCCGGATCGGCGATCGCGGAGGCGCCGGCTGCGAGATCGACCTGCATGGGTGCGATGCTAGAACGGCGACCCTTCCATCGGCATCGAAACGTTGCGGCGCGATCATCGCGGCATGGAAGGACACCTGATCGCACCCCAGGCGCTTGCCGCCCGCCTCGCCGCCGACGACGAGGCCTACATCCGCTCCGGCCACGTGCCGCTCGCGGAGGTCGCCCACCGCCGCCTCGACGAGGTCCGGGCGGCGATGGCCGCCGGCCTCCTGCCCGCGCCGGCCTACGTCCTCGACGACGGCACCGAGATGGTCGCCGCCGACCACCTCGCGCTGGCCGACGAGGCCGGGCCCGACCTGGCCGCCGCCTTCCGCGCCCGCTTCCGCGCGGCCGGCGGCCAGGATGCCGACGGCGCGCTGGAGGGCTACCTGTCGGGCGCCTACGCGGTGTGCCTGCGCAGCGCCACGCCCGAGACCATCGCCCGCAAGGAGCGCTTCGTCGACGAGCTCGAGGCCCTGCTGACCGACGCGCGCCCCCGCGACGACGATTGGCGCGACGCGCTGCGCGCCGCCATCGACGAGCTCGACGCGCTCGAGCGCCCGTTCGCGCCGCTCGACGAGCACCGCTTCGGTGCGCGCCCCACGCGCCACCGGCTCATCGACGACGCCCGTGCGCGATGGCCGTGGCTGGCGGCCTGAGGGCGGGCTGCGGCGCCCACTCGCTACCATCCATCGCCGCCCATGGCCAGCCAGACGACCAAGCTCTCCATCTCCGCCCGCGACGTCTCGAACTCGCGGGCCACCCGCCGCCTGCGCCGCTCGGGCCAGGTTCCGGGCGTCCTGTACGGGGGCGAGGCCGAGCCGCTGGCCTTCACGGTCGACGAGCGTGAGCTGCGCCACGCGCTGGCCGCGCGCGGCGCCGTCGTCGAGCTGCAATTGGGCAAGGACGCCACGCCCGCCGTGCTCAAGGACGCCCAGCGCCACCCGGTGCGCGGCACCACGCTGCACGTCGACTTCCTGCGCGTGCGCCTCGACGTCGCCATCCACGCCGTCGTCGCGCTCGAGCTCGTCGGCGGTGACGAGGCGCCGGGTGCCAAGGAGGGCGGCGTGCTCGAGCACATCACCCGCGAGGTGAACATCGAGGCGCTGCCGACGGACATCCCCGAGCGCCTCGAGCTCGACGTCTCGCAGATGCAGGTCAACGACACGCTGCTGCTGTCATCGGTGACGCCGCCCGCCGGCGTGACGATCCTCGACGACGTCGAGGAGACGGTGGTCGCCACCCTCACTCCGCCCAGGCTCGAGGCCGAGCTCGAGGCGCTGGAGGAGGAGGCGCTCGAGCAGGAGACCGCGATCGTCGGCGAGGGCGAGGCACCGGCCGAGGCCGAGGGCGAGGCCGAGGGCGGCGAGCCCGCCGAGGGCGGCGGCGACGCCGCCGACGAGAGCTCCGAGTAAGCGCACGCCATGCGCCGCCTCTTCGGCGCAGGCTCGGCTCCGGTCGACTGGCTCGTCGTGGGCCTCGGCAACCCGGGCGAGCGCTACGCGCGCACGCCGCACAACGTCGGCTTCGCCGTCGCCGAGGAGCTGGCGCGGCGCTGGGAGCTCCCGCGCCCCAAGCAGCGCTACGCGGGCCTCTTCACCGACGGACGCACCGGCCCCGGCGGCCCGCGCGTCGCCGTCCTGTGGCCGCAGACCTACATGAACGAGGCAGGCAACGCGGCCGGCCCGGCGCGCGGCGCGCTCCACCTCGACCTCGATCGGGTGCTCGTGCTGCACGACGAGATAGACCTGCCGTTCGGCGACGTCCGCACCCGCGTCGGCGGCGGCCTGGCCGGCCACAACGGCCTGAAGTCGCTGCGCCGCGGCCTTGGCTCGCCCGACTTCGCACGCGTGCGCGTCGGCGTCGGGCGCCCGGACTCGACCGACCCGGACATCGTCGCGGGCTACGTCCTCGGGCGCTGGCGACAGCCGGCCGACGAGGTGCGCGCGCTCGTCGAGCGGGCGGCCGACGCGGCCGCGCGGATCGTGCTGGGCGAGACCGCGCCCTAGTTCGCGCGGCGCACACTTGTGCGCGTGCAACGACTGTGAGATAGGCTCGCGTCATCCGCCGTTCGAGCTGAGAGGAGAGGTATGAGCACTGTTCCCGTGCGCCTCACCGTGAATGGTCAGCAGCACGAGGTCGAAGTCGAACCACGGCTCCTCCTCGTGCACCTGTTGCGCGACAAGCTCGCGCTGACCGGCACCCACGTGGGCTGTGACACGACGAACTGCGGCGCGTGCACGGTGCACCTCGACGGCGATGCGGTGAAGAGCTGCACCGTCCTCGCCGTGCAGGCCGACGGCGCCGAGGTCACGACGATCGAGGGCATGGCCGACGGCGAGAAGCTGCATCCGCTCCAGGAGGCCTTCTGGAACGACCACGGCCTGCAGTGCGGCTACTGCACGCCGGGCATGATCATGGCCGCCGCCGATCTGCTGGCCCGCAACCCGAACCCGACCGAGGCTGAGGTCCGCAAGGGCCTGGAGGGCAACCTCTGCCGCTGCACCGGCTACCACAACATCGTCAAGGCGGTGCTCGACGCGGCCAAGACGACGCAGGCGGCGGCCGGCGCCCCGCAGGAGGTCTCGGCGTCATGAGCGTCACCGATGCTCCCGCGGTCGCCGGCAACGGCCACGTCGGCCGCGCGCTGCGCCGCAAGGAGGACCCGCGCCTGATCACGGGCCGCGCCTCCTACGTCGACGACATCAACCTCGTCGGCCAGCTCTGGGCCGCCTGGGTGCGCTCGCCCGAGGCCCACGCGAAGATCGTCTCGATCGACGCGTCGGCGGCCAAGGCGCGTGACGGCGTCGTCGCCGTCTACACCCATGACGACCTCGACATGGAGTCGGGCCTGCCGATGGCATGGGTGCCGCCCGGCGTCGAGGTCAACACGCCGGACCACTGGGTGCTCGCCAAGGGCGAGGTCAAGCACGTCGGCGACCCGGTCGCCCTCGTCATCGGCGACGATCGCTACGCGGTGGTCGACGCGGTCGAGGACGTCCTCGTCGAGTACGACCCGCTGCCGGTGGTCACCGATCCCGAGGCCGCGCTCGAGTCCGGCTCCCCGCTCGTCCACGAGCAGTTCGGCACCAACAAGGTGTGCGAGTGGTCGCTGGGCGGCGGCGATCTCGAGGCCGGCTTCGCCGAGGCCGACGTCATCATCGAGCGCCGGATCGTCAACCACCGCATCGCCGGCGGGGCGATCGAGCCGCGCGGCGTGCTGGCCGAGTACCGCGGCGATCGGCTCACGATTTGGACCTCGACGCAGATCCCGCACCTCCTGCGGCTGTTCCTCTCGACGCTCCTGGGCGTGAGCGAGGAGCGCGTCCGCGTGATCGCCCCGGAGGTCGGCGGCGGCTTCGGCTCCAAGCTGCAGGTCTACGCCGAGGAGGTCGGCTGCGCGTGGGCGGCGCGCAAGCTCGGGCGCCCGGTCAAGTGGATCGAGACGCGCTCGGAGGGGATGATGGTCACCCACCAGGGGCGCGACCAGATCGACAAGATCAGGGTCGGCGCCAAGCGCGACGGGACGCTCACCGCCTTCCACGCGACGATCATCGCCGACATCGGCGCCTACCAGATGGTCTTCACGCCGATGATCCCGGCGCTGAGTGCGTTCGTCATGTGCGGCGTCTACAAGACCCCAGCCGTCCAGACCGACGTCATCGACGTGATGACGAACAAGTTCCCCACGGACGCGATCCGCGGGGCGGGCCGACCCGAGGCGACCCACATGATCGAGGTCACCATGGACCAGCTTGCCGAGGAGCTGGGCATGGACCCGCTCGAGATCCGGCGCAGGAACTTCATCCCGCCGTTCTCCGAGGCCCACGAGACCCCGATCGGCGTCGCCTACGACTCCGGCGACTACGAGAAGGCGCTCGACAAGCTCCTCACGCACATCGATCCCGCGCAGGTCCGCCAGGAGGCCGAGGCCCTGCGCGAGAAGGGCATCTACCGCGGCATCGGCTTCTGCACCTACACCGAGATCTGCGGCAACGCACCGTCGCGCATCGTCGGCCCCGGCGGCTTCGGCGTGCAGGGCGGCGGCTGGGAATCGGCCGGCGTGCGCGTTCACGCCACCGGCACCGCCACGCTCTACACGGGCACGTCGCCGCACGGGCAGGGCCACGAGACGGGCTTTGCCCAGATCGTGGCCGACCGGCTCGGCATCGACCCGGAGCAGGTCGAGGTCATCCACGGCGACACCCAGACCGGGCCATGGGGCCTTGACACCTACGGATCGCGTTCGCTGGCCGTCGGCGGCGAGGCGGCCGCGCGGGCGGCCAAGAAGGTGGCTGACAAGGCCAAGGCGATCGTCGCCCACCAGCTCGAGGCCGACCCGGCCGACATCGAGTTGCGCGAGGGCAAGTTCATCGTGCGCGGCTCGCCGGAGAAGGGCATGACGCTGGCCGACGTGGCGGGCGCCGCGTACGTCCCCGAGAACCTCCCCGAGGGGATGGAGCCCGGGCTCGACGAGCAGTCGTTCTACGACCCCGACAACTTCGTGTTCCCGTTCGGCGCGCACGCGTGCGTGGTCGACGTCGACGCGGAGACCGGCAAGGTCGACATCGTCCGCTACGTTGCGGTCGACGACTGCGGGCCGGCGATCAACCCGATGCTCATCGACGGCCAGGTCCACGGCGGCATCACGCACGGCCTCGGGCAGGCCCTGTTCGAGCGCATCCACTACGACGAGGCCGGCCAGCTGGTGACCGGCTCGTTCGTCGACTACGCGCTGCCAACGGCGGCCGAGCTGCCCAGCTACGAGACCGATCGCACGGAGACCCCGTCGCCGGTCAACTCGCTGGGCGTCAAGGGCGTCGGCGAGGCGGGCACGATCGCGAGCTCAGCGACCGTCACCAACGCGGTGATCGACGCGCTGCGCCCGCTGGGCGTGAAGTTCATCAACATGCCGCTCACGCCGATGAGGGTGTGGGAGGCCATCAACGAGGCGAAGGGAGGGTCGTCAGTGATCCCGCCCGAGTTCGACTACGTCGCGCCCGAGTCGCTCGACGACGCGCTGACGGCGCTGCGCGGCCGTGGCGAGGACGCCAAGCTGCTGGCCGGCGGCCACTCGCTGCTGCCGCTGATGAAGCTGCGGCTGGCCGCGCCGACGTTGCTCGTGGACCTGCGCAAGGTTCCCGGGCTGCGCGGCGTGCACCGCGAGAACGGCCAGTGGCGGATCGGCGCGATGACGCGTCACGCCGACCTGCAGGGCAACGCCGAGCTGGGCCCGGTCGGCCAGGCGACGGCGCTCATCGCCGACCAGCAGGTGCGCAACCGCGGCACGATCGGCGGCTCGCTGGCCCACGGCGACCCCGCCTCCGACATGCCCGCCGTGCTGCTCGCGGCGGAGGGCTCGGTGACGGTCGCGGCCGCCGGCGGCACGCGCGAGGTGGCCGCGGCCGACCTGTTCCAGGACTACCTCACGACCGCGGTGGGCGAGGGCGAGGTCCTGACCGAGGTCCGCGTGCCGGACTTCACCGGCTGGGGGTCGACCTACCTGAAGTTCACCCGGCGCGCCGAGGATTGGGCCATGGTCGGCGTCGTCGCGCTGGTCAGGAAGGCCGGCGACGGCTCGGTCGAGGACGTCCGCGTCGCGCTCACGAACATGGGCTCGACGCCGATTCGCGCGACCGCGACGGAGGATGCGCTGCGCGGCAAGGGCACCGACGCCATCGCCGCCGCAGCCGAGCACGCGGCCGATGGCACCGATCCGCCGGGCGACCTCAACGCCACGCCGGACTACAAGCGCCACCTGGCGCGGGTGCTCACCCGCCGTGCGCTCGAGGAGGCGGCTGCGGCCTGACCCGGCACGCGGCTCTGACATCGCCGGACGCGGTCGGCGAGGCGCTCGCGCAGCAGCGCTACCTCGCCGACCGCGCACTGGCCACTGCCGTCTTCCTGGCCGCCGAGCTGGGCCAGCCGCTGCTGGTCGAGGGCGAGGCGGGCGTCGGCAAGACCGAGGTGGCCAAGGCGCTGGCCGCCGCCACCGGCGCGCGGCTCATCCGCCTGCAGTGCCACGAGGGCATCGACGTCCACCACGCCCTCTACGACTGGGACTACGCGCGCCAGCTGCTGGCGCTGCGCGCGGCCGAGGGCGGCATCGACGAGGGCGACCTGTTCTCGCGGCGCTTCCTGCTGCGCCGGCCGCTGCTGGAGGCGATCGAGTCCGAGGAGCCGGTCGTCCTGCTCGTCGACGAGATCGATCGCGCCGACGACGAGTTCGAGGCCTTCCTGCTCGAGCTGCTCTCGGACTTCCAGGTCACGATCCCCGAGCTGGGCACGATCGCGGCGCGCGAGCGCCCGCTCGTGGTGCTGACGTCGAACCGCACGCGCGAGCTGCACGACGCGCTCAAGCGCCGCTGCCTGTACCACTGGATCGACTACCCGACGCCCGACCGCGAGACCGAGATCGTCCGGGTGCGCGCGCCCGGCGCCGAGGAGGCGGTCGTCGCGCGCGTGGTCGAGGCGGTCGCCAAGCTGCGCGAGACCGACCTCTACAAGCAGCCCGGGGTGGGGGAGACGATCGCCTGGGCGCAGGCGCTCGGCGCGCTGGGCCCCGACGGCTCGCTCGACGACACGCTCGGCGTGGCGCTGAAGGTGCGCGAGGATCTCGACCGGGTGCGCGCGACCGGGGTGCTCGATGGTTGAGGAGGTCGTCGCCGTCGCGCGCGCGATGCGCGTCGGCGGTGCGCGGGTCGGAACGGGGGAGGTCGAGGCCGCCGCGCGCGCCCTCGGCGCCGTGAGCGAGTCGCGCACCGACTCCTACCTGGCGATGCGCGCCGTGATGTGCTCGCGCCGCGAGGACCTGGCGATCTTCGACCTCGCCTTCGCGACCGTCTTCGGCACGCGCGAGATCCCCCTGACGAGCGCGCCGCCGCCGATCCCGCCGGGCGTCGAGCTGGCGCTGCCGCGCACGCCGTTCGGCGAGGGCCCGCCCGCGGTGGCCGGGCAGGAGCCGGAGGTGCGCCCGGCCGCGTGGAGCGACGTCGAGCTGCTGCTCGACAAGGACTTCGCCGAGTACTCCGATGCCGAGCGCGCGCTGGCGCGGGCGGTCGTGGCGCAGCTCGCGCGCCGCGGGCCGACGCGGCGCTCGCGGCGCCTGCGCGCGGCGCGCACGCGCGGGGTCCGGCCCGACCTGCAGCGCACGCTGCGCGCGTCGCTGCGCTGGGGCGGCGAGCCGCTGGATCGCCGCTGGCGCGAGCCGTCGTCCAAGCCGCGCAAGCTCGTGCTGATCTGCGACGTGTCGGGCTCGATGGCGACGTACGCGCGCGTGCTGCTGCAGTACATGCACGCGGCGGTCGCGACGCACCGGCGCGTCGAGGCCTTCGCGTTCGGCACGCGGCTGACGCGGCTCACGCGCGAGCTCGACGTGCGCGATCCGGACCGCGCGCTGGGCCGCGCGGCGGAGGCCGTCGAGGACTGGTCGGGCGGCACGCGCATCGGCCACGCGCTCAGCGTGCTCAACCGCGAGCACGGCCGTCGCCTGGGCCGAGGCGCCGTGGTCGTCATCCTTTCGGATGGATGGGACCGAGGAGCGCCCGAGCTGCTGGCCGACGAGATGGCGCGCCTGCGCCGCTCGGCGCATCGCGTCGTGTGGCTGAACCCGCTCAAGGCATCGGCCGGCTACGAGCCGCTGGCGCGCGGGATGGCCGCGGCCCTGCCCCACACCGATCACTTCCTGGCCGGCAACTCGCTAGCGTCGCTCGCCGAGCTGGCCACGATCCTGGAGGAGACCCGATGAAGGACGTGTTGCACGACGTCGACGCCTGGACGGCGCGCGGCGACAAGGTGGCGCTGGCCATGGTGGTCGGCGTCAAGCGCTCGGCGCCCCGGCCGCAGGGCGCGAAGATGGCGATCAGCTCCAGCGGCGACGTGTCCGGCGCCGTGAGCGGCGGCTGCGTCGAGGGTGCGGTCATCCAGGTCGCCGAGGAGGTCATGGCCGGCGGCGCGCCGCGGCTGCTGCACTTCGGCATCGCCGACGAGGAGGCGTGGGACGTCGGGCTGCCGTGCGGCGGCGAGATCGACGTCTGGGTGGAGCGCTACGAGCCGTGACGTCGGAGCTCTCGCCGCAGGGACGCTTTGCCGCGTTGGCACGGGAGGACGCGCGTGGCGCTCTGGTGACCGTGCTGGAAGGGGCGGGCGCGGGTGCCAAGCTGCTCGTGCTGCCCGACGGCACGCGCGTCGGCTCGCTGGGCGCGCCCGAGCTCGACGACGAGGGCGCGCGCCACGCCGACGAGCTGATGTGGTCCGAGCGCGCCGAGAAGCGCGGCGCGCTGTTCATCGACGTGACGTTCCCGGCGCCGCGGCTGATGGTCTTCGGGGCGATCGACTTCGCCGCGCAGCTGTGCTCACTGGCCCGGGTGAGCGGCTGGCGGCCGTACGTCATCGATCCGCGCGGGTTCTTCGCGCGCCCCGACCGCTTCCCGGACGCCGAGGAGGTCATCGCGGCGTGGCCCGACGAGGCCTTCGAGCGCCTCGGCGGCATCGATCGCGCGACGTCGATCGCCGTGCTCACGCACGACCCCAAGCTCGACGACGCGGCCCTTCAGATCGCGCTGCGCTCCGACGCCGCCTACATCGGCGCGATGGGCTCGCATCGCGCGCAGGCCAAGCGTCGCGAGCGGCTGCTCGCGCTCGGCTTCAACGACGCGGACCTCGAGCGCCTCAGCGCGCCGATCGGCCTCGACCTCGGCGCGCTGACGCCCGAGGAGACCGCGCTGTCGATCATGGGCGAGATCGTCGCTCACCGCCGCGGGCGCGAGGGAGGGCGCCTGGCGCACGTGCGCGGGCGCATCCACGAGGTCGTCGATTGATCGGAGGCGTCGTGCTGGCGGCGGGTGGCGCGTCGCGCTTCGGCTCGCCCAAGCAGCTCGCCGAGCTCGACGGGATGCCGCTGCTGCAGCACGCCGTCAACGCGATGGTCGACGTCTTCGCGATCGACCGGACGGTCGTCGTGCTCGGCGCGCGCGCCGACGACGTGCGCGAGGCGATCGACTTCCGCGGCGCCCAGCCCGTCGTCTGCGACGACTGGGAGTCCGGGATGGCCGCGTCGCTGCGCGCCGGCGTCGAGGCGCTGGGCGACGTCGACTGGGCGATCGTGACGCTGGGCGACCAGCCGCGGATCACGCCGCAGGTCATCTCCTGGGTGACCGACGAGGCCGAGCGCGCGGGCGATTGGGTGGCCGCCGTGCGCACCACCTATGACGGCGAGCCCGGGCACCCGGTCGCGTTGAGCCGCTGGCTGCTCAACGACGTCCGTAGTCTGCGTGGCGACGTGGGCGCGCGCGAGCTGCTGGCCGCCCATCCCGTCCTGACCGTCGAGGCCGGCCGTGATTGCCGCCCCGGCGACGTCGACACCCCCGACGACCTGGAGGCCCTCCGCCCATGAAGCTCGAGCAGTCGTTCACCGTCACCGCGCCGGTCGAGCAGGTGTGGGCCATGCTCGTCGACGTCGAGCGCGTCGCTCACTGCCTGCCGGGCGCGGAGGTCACCGGCCAGGAGCCGGACGGCTCCTACGCGGGCATGTTCAGCGTCAAGCTCGGCCCGGCCACCGCCGCCTATCGCGGGCATCTGAAGATGGACTCGCTCGACGAGGCCTCGCGGACCGCGACGATGCATGCCAACGGCACCGACAAGCGCGGCCAGGGCGGCGCGCACGCCGTGATCATGAGCACCCTGCAACAGGAGGGCGACGAGACGACCGTCGAGGTAGTCACCGACTTCTCGATCACCGGCCGCCTGGCGCGCTTCGGCCGCGGGGGCATGATCGAGGACATCTCCAAGCGTCTGATGCGCGACTTCGCGCAGTGCCTGCAGGCGACGCTGGCCGCCGAGCAGGAGGCGGGGGTGGCGCCGGCGGCGGAGGCGGCCGCGGCCGCGCCGGAGCCGGCCGCCGCGGAGCCGCCCGCCCCGCCCGCGGCCGAGCCGCTCCCCGCGGAGCCGCCCGCTCCGCCCGCGGCCGCGCCGGAGCCGGCCGCCGCGGACGCGCCGCTCCCGGGCCAGGAGGCGCCCACCGACGAGCCGCTCCAGCCCGCGCAGGCCCCGTGGCCGCCGCGCGCCGCGGAGTCGGAGGAGGCGCCGCCGGCCGAGTCGCCGGCCGTCGCCGAGACCGCTCCGCCGGCCGCCGAGGAAGCGCCGGCCGCCGAGGCGCCCGCCGCGGACGAGCCGCTCGTCGCGGAGGAGCCGCCCGCCGCCGAGCCGCCCGCCGCCGCGCCCGCTCCGCCGCCCCGGACCGGCTCGATCCCGCCGCCGACCGCCGCGACGCGGCCCGCCGCCCAGCCGGCGAAGCCCGTCAAGGGGCTCTCGCTGCTGTTCGGCGTCCTCTGGGATCGGATCAAGCGCTTCTTCCGCCGGCTCTTCGGCCGCAAACGTGAAAACTGACACACGTACGTGATAACGTACGCCCATGTCCGAAGTCCGCTCCTGGCATGGCGCCACCTACGACCGCCTCTCGAGCCCGATGGAGGCGATGGGCCGCGAGGTCCTCGAGCGCCTGCCGCTCGACGGCGACGAGACGGTCGTCGATGCCGGCTGCGGCTCCGGCCGCGTCACCGAGGCCCTGCTGGCTCGCGTGCCGCGCGGCCGCGTCATCGGCGTCGACGCCTCGGCGTCGATGGTCGAAGCCGCGCGCGAGCGCCTCGGCGATCGCGTGGAGCTGCACGTCGCCGACCTCGCGAGCTTCGACCTCGGCGTCCGGGCCGACGCGATCCTCTCGACCGCGACCTTCCACTGGATCGCCGATCACGACGCGCTCTTCGGGCGCCTGCGCGCGCACCTGCGCCCCGGCGGCAGGCTCGTCGCGCAATGCGGCGGCCACGGCAACATCGCCTCCGTCCACGCGGCGGCCCGCGCGACGATGGCCACCGCGCCCTACGCCCCGCACTTCGACGGCTGGCGCGGCCCGTGGAACTTCGCCACGCCGCAGGACACCGAGCGCCGCCTGAAGGCCGCGGGCTTCGCCGATGGGCGCGCCTGGCTCATGGACCGCCCGGTCACGCCCGAGGACCCGCACGCCTATCTCACCGAGATCAACCTCGGCGCGCACCTGCAGCGCCTGCCGGAGGCGCTGCGGTCCGCGTTCGTCGACGACGTCATGGAGCGCCTCGGCGGCACTCCGATCACGATCGACTACGTGCGGCTGAACATCGACGCCGCGGCATAGCCCCGCGCGCGCGGCAGCCAGCGCCGGCGCCTCGGCACCGGTTCGCCGACCAGCTGGTGCGCGCGGGCCTGCACGAGCTCGACCAGCGGACCGGACGGCCGAAACGGGTCGGCGATCGCCGCGCCGCCATGGACTCCCGCGGCGGCCCACAGCTCGCCGTCGACCTCGCCGAGCAGCAGCGGGCCGGCGGGCACGGTCGAGCTGTCGAGCGCGGCGAGGCGCGCCAGCGCCGGCCCGTCGTCGGGGGCCGCGAAGCGGATCGTCACCTGGGTCACGCCGCCGCCCTCACGAGCGCCTCGGCGAGCCGCTCCGATTCCGTGCCGCCGTCGCGCTCGGGATGCCACTGCACGCCCAGCGCGAAGCGCGGCCCGGGGACCTCGAGCGCCTCGACCAGCCCGTCGGGCGCCCGCGCCGCGACGCGCAGCCCGCGCCCCAGGCGGGCCACGCCCTGATGGTGGGCGGAGCACACCGGCGTCCGCGCGCCCAGCGGCCCGCGCAGGAGGCTGTCGGGCGCCGTCTCGACGGCGTGGTGCTCGTCGCGATGAGCCGCGAGCGCGCCGGCGTCGAGGTGCTGGACGAGGTCGCCGCCGGCGAGGATGTTGAGCAGCTGCGTGCCGCGGCAGACGCCGAGGATCGGGACGTCGCCGCGGACGGCTTCGCGCAGGATCGCCAGGTCGCGCTCGTCGCGATAGCGATCGGGATCGCAGATGTCCGGCCCGGGCCGCTGGCCGTAGAGCGCGGGGTGGATGTCGGTCTCGCTGCCGGTCAGCACGACCGCGTCGACGCCGACGAGGTCGATCCCCGGGCGCTCGCGCTCGAGCATCCGCACGCGGGCGCCGGCGCGCTCCAGCCACGCGCGATAGGTCGCGCCGTTGTCGCGCCCGAGGACCACCGCGACCGTCGGGCGACGGTCGCCGGCCGTGAGGTCCGCGAGTGCCTCCGCGATCGCGTCGCGGGCGCGCGCGACCCGCTTGCGCGCCGCGTCCTCGGTGATGTCGAGCGCAGCCCCCAGCTCGCGCAGCGACAGCCCCGCCTCGAAGCGCAGCAACAGCACGAGGCGCTGGTGCGGCGTCAGCGCGGCCAGCGCCTCGCGGGCCAGCGCATCGCCGCCGGCCGGCGCGGCGGGAAGCTCGTCGGACAGCGCCACCTGCCGGCGCCGCGCGCGCCGGCGCAGCTCGTCGACGGCGAGGTTGCGCGCGGTACGCAGCAGCCACGCCCGCACGTGGTCGCTATCGCCGTCACGCGGCGCTCCGCGCCAGGCGCGCGAGAGCGTCTCCTGGCAGAGGTCCTCCGCAGTCTCGCGATCGCCGACCAGCGCGCGCAGCCGGCGCGTGACGGTCGGCGTCTCGGCGACGAGCACGGCCTCCAGCGACGAGGGCGAGAGCGAACGCGGCATCTACCAACCAACACGTTACGGACGGCCCAAACCGGACGGCCGCCGTCCGCCGCCTTCCGCGCTGCCGCGTGGCCGAGGCACTGAGGGTGAGTGGCGCTGTCGCTCGCGGCCGTCCACCCCCCTCGCGAGCCCGCGAGACCGTTCCCGAACACGCACGGACTGCGGCCAAACTCGCGCCCGAACGCCCAGCCGCTGCGCACGGGGACGCCGCGGGCGTCGGCGGGCGGCCGCCCAACAACCGCGGAGACCGCGCAAGCGCCGGCCGCTACAGTGAATCGAGACGGCCGCGCGACCCCCGCAAGCGGTCGCTGCGCCTGCCCACATGGCCCTCAGACCGCTCCTCGCCCGCCTCCCAGACAGTCCCGACGGCGCCGCGCTGATCCGCGACGGCGGCCGTGCGTTCGTGTCGCAGTCGATGCGCCCGTACCTGGTCGCGGCGCTGGCCGACAACGCGAGCGCCGACCGGCCGACGCTCGTCGTCGCCGGGGACGACCGGCAGGCTCGCGACCTCGCCGCGGACCTGCGCGCCTGGCTCGAGCCGCGGCCGGTGCGCTTCTACCCGAGCCGCGGCGTGGCGTACGAGTCGCACCTCGCGCCGCCGGCGCACCTCGTCGGCCTCAGAGTCGCCGCGCTCGACGCGCTCCTCGCCGAGCGCGCCGAGGGCGACGAGCCGCCCGTGGTCGTGGTCAGCGCCGTCGCGCTCTCCGAGAAGGTCCCCGACCCGGCGCTGCGCCCGCAGTCGTTCACGATCCGCGTCGGCGACCTGCTCGACCTCGACGAGGTCGGCCATCAGCTCGTGGCGGCCGGCTACGAGCGCGTCGACCAGGTCGACGACCGCGGCCAGTTCGCCGTGCGCGGTGGGATCCTCGACCTCTACCCGGCCACCGAGGACCGCGCGGTGCGCATCGACCTCTTCGACATCGAGGTCGAGTCGATCCGCTTCTTCTCCACCTTCACCCAGCGCAGCCTCGGCGAAACAGACGCGATCGAGATCGCGCCGGCGGCCGAGCTCGCACCCGAGCATCGCGAGCTCGCCGAGATCGCGGCGATCAGCGACGCCGAGGACCGCCCCGACGTCGCCGAGCTGCTGCCCGTCGATCGCTTCGAGGCGTTCCTCGACCTCGCCCCGCAGGACGCCGCGGTGATCATCGCCGCCGAGGAGGACGTCGCGCCGGCGCTGTCCGACCACTGGCAGGACGTCTGCGCCGCCTTCCACGACGAGGACGCCCACCACCTCTACGTCAAGCCCGACGCGATCGCGCAGGCGCTCGACGCCCGTGCCGGCGCGCGCCTGAGCTCGATCAGCACCGACCAGCCGATCGAGTTCCGCGCCCAGGCCGCCGACCTCGCCGCGCGCTCGCTCAAGGAGGCCGAGCCCGAGCTCGAGAAGCTCGTGCGCTCGGAGTACCGCACCGTCGTGGCGTGGACGCGGCGCGGCGACGGCGAGCGTGCGGCCTACAACCTCGCCCGCCTGCGCGCCTCGTGGGACGGCGGCGAGGGCCTGCAGTTCGCCCGCGCCACGCTGCGCGACGGCTTCATCGCCGCCGGCCTGAACCTCGCGGTCATCCCCGACCACCGGCTGTTCCGCCGCCGCCGCGCCGAGCGCCCCGAGCGCCCCACGCGAAGACGAGGCGCGCTGCGGTCGTTCGCCGACCTGCGCACCGGCGACATCGTCGTCCACGAGGACCACGGCATCGCGCGGTTCGGCGGCTTCGACACCAAGACGGTCGCCGGCGTCACCCGCGACTACCTCGAGCTCGAGTACGCGGGCACCGACCGCGTCTTCATGCCGGTCGACCAGCTCGCGAAGATCACGCGCTACGTCGGCGCGGGCGGCAGCCACCCGCCGCTGAGCAAGCTCGGCGGCAAGGCGTGGGAGGCGATGAAGGCCCGCGCCCGGCGGGCCGCGCAGGAGCTCGCCGGCGAGCTGCTCAACCTCTACGCCGAGCGCCGCCGCCGCCACGGGCACTCGTTCCCCGAGGACGGCGAGTGGCTGCGCGAGTTCGAGGCGCGCTTCCCCTACCAGGAGACCGCCGACCAGCGCGACGCGATCGAGCAGGTCAAGTCCGACATGGAAGGCGACCAACCGATGGACCGCCTCATCTGCGGCGACGTCGGCTACGGCAAGACCGAGGTCGCGCTCAGAGCGGCGTTCAAGGCCGCCGACGACGGCAAGCAGGTGCTCGTCCTCGCCCCGACGACGATCCTCGCCCAGCAGCACTACGGCACCTTCTCCGAGCGCCTGAAGGACTACCCGTTCACGATCGAGCACGTCAGCCGCTTCCGCAGCGCCAAGGACCAGCGCGACGCGATCGCCGCCTTCAACGAGGGCAAGGTCGACATCCTCATCGGCACGCACCGCCTCCTGGGCCGCGACCTGCGCGGCAAGGACATCGGCCTGATGGTCGTCGACGAGGAGCAGCGCTTCGGCGTCAAGCAGAAGGAGCTTCTGCGCCAGCTCAAGCTCAAGGTCGACGTCATCGCGATGAGCGCCACGCCGATCCCGCGGACGCTGCAGATGTCGCTGGCCGGCATGCGCGACATCTCGGTCATCGAGACGCCGCCCGAGGGCCGCCGGCCGGTCAAGACCTACGTCGGCGAGTACGACGAGGGCCTCGTCAAGCAGGCGATCATGCGCGAGAAGGAGCGCGGCGGGCAGGCCTTCTTCGTCCACAACCGCGTCGAGACCATCGACGAGACCGCCGAGCGCCTGCGCGGCCTGTGCCCCGGCGTCACCTTCGAGGTCGCCCACGGCCAGCTCGAGGAGAAGACGCTCGAGCGGCGCATGCTGACCTTCCTGCGCGGCGAGGCCGACGTGCTCGTCGCCACGAGCATCATCGAGTCGGGCATCGACATCCCGCAGGCCAACACGCTGGTGATCGAGCGCGCCGACGTGTTCGGCCTGGCCCAGCTCTACCAGATCCGCGGGCGCGTCGGGCGCTCGCGCGAGCGTGCCTACGCCTACCTGCTCTACCCCGCGGCGGCGGCGCTGACCGAGGAGGCGACCAAGCGCCTGAGCGCGCTCAGCGACTACACCGAGCTCGGCGCCGGCTTCAAGATCGCCATGCGCGACCTCGAGATCCGCGGCGCCGGCAACCTGCTCGGCGACGAGCAGTCCGGCCACGTCGCCGCGCTCGGCTTCGAGCTGTACCTCGCGATGCTCGACGAGGCCGTCCGCGCGATGGACGGCGCACCGGCCGACGACGAGCCCGAGCCCGTGCGCCTGGACGTCAACGTCGACGCCTACGTCCCCGCCGACTACGTCCCCTACGAGCAGGCGAAGGTCGACGTCCACCGGCGCGTCGCGGCGGCTCGCGACGTGGCGGACCTCGCGGTGCTGCGCGACGAGCTCGAGGATCGCTTCGGTCCGCTACCCGACCCGCTCGACAACCTCATCGCGCTGCAGCAGGCGCGCATCAAGCTCGGCCGCGCGGGGGCGCGGGCCGTGTCGTTCCGCGGCGAGACGCTCGCGGCCACGCCGCTTGAGCTCACGTCCGAGCAGGCCGCCGAGCTGCGCGAGCGGGTCCCCGCCGCGCGCTACGAGCCCGGCCGCAGCCAGGTCAGCTTTCGGGTCCCGCGCGACGCCGAAGGGCGCTTTCGGATCGTCGTCGAGGCGGCCGATGCCCTGCTCGCGGTGACCGCCCCCGTGGCCCAAGCGGCGGCTGCTTAGAAGAAGGCGGCTACCATCCGCGTTCGGTTTTTGACGTCCCCGACCTCGAGAAGATGATCTTGAAGCTTCGTACCGCACCACTCCTGGCGGCCGCGCTCGCGGCTGCCGCCCTCGGCGTCTCCGCTTGCGGCGGTGGCGGCGTGCCCGGCAACTCCGTCGCCACCGTCGGCGACCAGACGATCAAGCGCGACACGTTCGACCACTGGATGAAGATCATCGCGATCTCCCAGGCAGGCCAGACGAACCCGGCCGCCGCGAAGACCGCGAAGGTCCCCGATGCACCCGACTTCAAGCAGTGCGCGGCCGACAAGAAGAAGACCGCGGCCAAGCCCGCCAAGGGCCAGCCCGAGCCCACCGACGCGCAGTTCGTCTCGCAGTGCAAGCAGCAGTACGAGCAGTTCAAGACCGAGGTCCTCGGCTTCCTGATCCGCTCGACGTGGCTGGACCAGGAGGCCACCAAGCAGGGCGTCAAGGTGACGGACAAGGAACTGCAGAAGCAGATCGACGACATCAAGAAGCAGCAGTTCACCCAGAAGGGCAGCTACGAGAAGTTCCTGCAGAACGCCGGCCTGACCAACGAGGACGTCCTCTTCCAGCAGCGCGTCCGCCAGCTGCAGGACAAGATCACCCAGAAGGTCACCAAGGGCAAGGACACCGTCACCGACGCCCAGATCGAGGCCTACTACAACAAGAACAAGTCGCGCTTCGCCGCGCCGGAGCGCCGCGACCTGCGCATCGTGCTGACCAAGGACAAGGCCAAGGCCGCGCAGGCCAAGAAGGCGCTGCAGTCCGGCCAGTCCTGGAAGTCGGTCGCCAAGAAGTACTCGATCGACCAGGCGTCGAAGGCCAACGGCGGCAAGCTCGCCGGGGTCGCCAAGGGCCAGCAGGAGAAGGCGCTCGACACCGCCGTCTTCGCAGCCGACAAGGGCAAGCTCACCGGCCCGGTCAAGACCCAGTTCGGCTGGTACGTCTTCGACGTCACCAAGCTGACCAAGGCCAAGCAGCAGTCGCTCGAGGAGTCGAAGGCGTCGATCAAGCAGATCCTGCAGTCGCAGGGCCAGCAGAGCGCGCTGAAGAAGTTCGGCGACGACTACCGCAAGCGCTACAAGGCCGAGACCGACTGTCGCAAGGACTACACGGTCGACGACTGCAAGAACGCGCCGAAGAAGCCGGCGTCGCAGACGACGACCGGCCAGGGCGGCGGCGAGCAGCCGCAGCAGACGACGACGACGTCACCGTAGCCGGCCGGCGGCGACGTCTAGGCTGCGGGCTGTGACGCCCGAGCCAGACGTCGCCGCCGCCGTCGCCCGCCTCGACGAGCTCACCCGCCGCCTGCGGCGCGAGTGCCCGTGGGATCGCGAGCAGGACGAGCGCTCGATCGTCCCGCACACCGTCGAGGAGGCCTACGAGCTCGCCGACGCGGCCAACGACGCAGACGACGGCAAGCTCCTCGACGAGCTCGGCGACGTCCTCTTCCAGGTCCACTTCCTGTCGCTGCTGCTCGAGGAGCGCGGCGCCGGCGACATGGCCCGCGTCGCCGAGCACGTGCGCCAGAAGCTCATCCGCCGCCATCCCCACGTGTTCGGCGAGGTCGAGGCCGAGACCGCGGGCGAGGTCCTGCGCAACTGGGACCAGATCAAGCGCGACGAGCCCGGCCGCGAGGACGGCATCTTCGGCGAGGTGCCCGAGAACCTGCCCGCGCTGCTGCACGCACGCAAGGTCCAGCGCCGGGCCGCCACCTCGGGGTTCGACTTCGATCGCGTCCCCTACGACGCGATCAGCGGCGAGCTCGAGGAGCTCGAGCTCGCGGGGACCGACCGCGACGCCGCCTTCCACGAGGTCGGCGACGTGCTCTTCGCAGCGGTCAACGTCGCGCGCAAGCTGCACGTCGACCCCGAGCTGGCGCTGCGCTCGGCGAGCGCGCGCTTCCGCGGGCGCGTGGAGTCCGCCGAGCGGCTGGCGGCGCAGGCAGGGGCGCAGTGGGAGGCGCTGACGCCCGACGAGAAGCTGTCCTACTACGCCCAAGCGAGGTTTCGAGAGTGAGTCAGATCGAGAAGGTCCACGCCCGCCAGGTCCTCGACAGCCGCGGCAACCCGACCGTGGAGGTCGAGCTCGTGCTGCGCTCGGGTGCCGCGGGCCGCGCCGCGGTGCCGAGCGGCGCCTCGACCGGCGAGTTCGAAGCCACCGAGCTGCGCGACGGCGGCGCGGCCTACGGGGGCAAGGGCGTCACCAAGGCGGTGGACAACGTCAACCGCGAGATCGCCGACGCCGTGCAGGGGCGCGACGCCACCGATCAGGCGGGCCTCGACAACGCGCTCGTCGAGCTCGACGGCACGCCCAACAAGTCGCGCCTCGGCGCCAACGCGATCCTCGGCGTCTCGCTGGCCGCGGCGCACGCGGCGGCGGCGGAGGAGGGCCAGCCGCTGTGGCGCTACCTCGGCGGCGACGCGGCGCACGTCCTGCCCGTGCCGATGATGAACGTCCTCAACGGCGGCGCCCACGCCGACAACTCGGTCGACTTCCAGGAGTTCATGGTCGTCCCCGCCGGCGCGCCGAGCTTCGCGGAGTGCCTGCGCATGGGCGCCGAGGTCTTCCACGCGCTCAAGAAGACGCTGCACGATCGCGGCCTGGGTGGCGGCGTCGGCGACGAGGGCGGCTTCGCGCCGAACCTCGGCTCCAACGAGGAGGCACTGCAGATGCTCGTCGCCGGCATCGAGGCCGCCGGCTACACGCCGGGGGAGGACGTCGTCATCGCGCTCGACCCGGCGGTGAGCGAGATCTACGAGAACGGCGCCTACGTCCTCGAGCACGAGGGGCGCACGCTCAGCGCCGACGAGCTGGCCGCCTACTGGGCCGAGCTTGCGGGGCGCTATCCGATCGTCTCGCTGGAGGACGGCATGGCCGAGGAGGACTGGGACGGCTGGAAGGTGCTCACCGAGCGCCTCGGCGCGCACCTCCAGCTCGTCGGCGACGACGTCTTCGTCACCAACACCGAGCGCCTGCGGCGCGGCATCGACACCGGCGTTGCCAACTCGATCCTCGTGAAGGTCAATCAGATCGGCACGCTGACCGAGACCCTCGACGCGATCGCCATGGCGCGCGAGGCCGGCTACACCGCGGTCATGTCGCACCGCTCGGGCGAGACCGAGGACGTCACGATCGCCGACCTCGCCGTCGCCACCGGCTGCGGGCAGATCAAGACCGGCGCGCCGTCGCGATCCGATCGGGTGGCCAAGTACAACCAGCTGCTGCGCATCGAGGAGCAGCTCGGCGGCGACGCGACCTTCCCCGGGCGGTCGGTCTTCCGGTCGTGACGCGCGCGTCGGACTTCGAGCGCGAGGCGACGGTCGTGCGCCTGCGCGAGGCGGCGGCCGAGGGCCGGCTGACCGTCGAGGAGCTCGTGACGCGCATCGACGCCGCCTACGCCGCCACCACGCAGGCCGAGCTCGAGCCGCTGACCGATGACCTCCCCGCCGTCGCGTCGTCGTCGATGGCGATCGAGGGCGGCGGCGGGGGCACGCGCTTCCTGCTCGGGGTCTTCGGCGGCGGCGACCGGCGCGGGCGCTGGCGGGTGGCCGAGCGCGTCACCGTCGTCAACGTCTTCGGCGGCGCCGACCTCGACCTGCGCGAGGCGACGCTGGCGGCGCCCGAGGTGCGCATCACCGTCGTGTCGGTCTTCGGCGGGTCGGACATCCTCGTGCCCGAGGGCGTGCACGTGGAGCTGTCGAGCTTCGCGCTCTTCGGGGGCGACGACCTGCGCCTCGAAGGGCCCGAGCCGCCGCTGGGCGCGCCGGTGGTGCGCGTGCGCACGGTGTCGATCTTCGGCGGCACGGACGTCAAGACGCGGCGCGGACGGCGCCGGGGCGGCCTGCCACTCCCGCCCCCTCCGCCCTAGAACGTCCGCTTGCACGGGCAGGATTCGGGGTCGCACTGCTCGAAGGCGACCCCCGATGGCATCGGCCCGCAGCGCACGCGCGCCACGTCGCGCACCCGCATCGCGCCCTCGCGGGCGGCCACGCGTCCTCCCGGGAGGCGCGCGCGGCATCCGCTGGGACCGCGTCTCGCGCGTCGCCCTGCTCGTCGTGCTGCTCGGGATCCTCTTCCTCTACGTGGGGCCGGCGCGGTCGTACTGGTCGACCGTGCAGGAGGCCAAGCACCGCCGGGCCGAGGTGGCCGCGCTCAAGCGCGAGAACGCCAAGCTGCGCGCCCGCCGCGCCGCGCTGGGCAGCACGGCCGCGCTCGAGCGCGAGGCGCGGCGGCTGGGGATGGTGCGCCCCGGCGAGCGCTCGTACGTCGTCAAGCACCTGCCGAAGGGACCCTGAGCGTCGCTCGCTAGCCTGATCGCAGTGAGCTTCGAGACTGCGATCCATCAGTGGCGCGAGGGCGAGCGCCGTCTCGCCGACGCTTCAGCGCACGAGCGGCCCGCCCTCGAGCGGGTGACCGCGCGCATCCACGCCGAGCTGCGCCGCCGCCTCGGTGGCCCGTTCACCGTCGACGAGCTGGCCGACCTCTACGACAGCGGCACAGGCTGGTGCCTGGACGTCGCCGTGGCGGTCGCTCCCGGCGCCCCGTGGGCCTGGGACGCGCGCACGACGTGCGACGCGGCGTTCGCCCGCTACGTGCGCGAGGCGGTCGACTTCGCCGGCGGCCGCCGCCTGGAGCCCAATCCCTAGCGCTTCTTGGCGTGCTTGGTGACCAGCAGGTCGAGCTGCTGGCGCAGCGGGGCGAGGCTGTCGGGCATCGCATCGTCGTCGGTCTCGACCGTGTGACCGCGGTAGCTGACCGTGTAGACGAACGCGTCGGGCACGGGCTTCGGGCTCGTGGACTTCGGGCTCAGCTGGTCGAGCTTCGCGCCCTCGACGGCCGCGGCGACCTTGGCGATCTCCTGGCGTGAGAGGTCGAACGCGGCGTCGCGGCCGCGCTGCCTCGTGAGCCGGGCGTGCCCGTCGGGCGCGATCACGAGCACGTCGTGGTCGCCGGCGAAGCCCCCATCGCGGACGTAGCGCAGCTCGGCGCCGAGCTTGGCCGGTGACTTGGCGGCGCTGTCGTCGTCGCCGCCGCAGCCGGAGGCGAGGAGCAGACCGGTCGCGAGGATCATGGCAATGCCAAGCCGTGCGGATCGTGGCGGTGAGCAGCTCATCTCGGGGCCTTCCAGGTGCCGTCCAGCCCGACGTCACGGAACGCCTTGTCGACGCCACGATACTCGTCGCTGTCCTTTCCGTAGCGGTCGGTGGCGGCCTGCAGGCAGGCAGTGCGGAAGTCCTCGAAGCCGGAGTCGTGGTTGAGGTGCTGGGTGAGCGCGGTGTAGAGGATCTGCTCGGACGCGTCGCGTCCGATGTTCTGCACCATGTTGTAGTAGGCGTGGTTGGGGATGCCGCTGTTGGTGTGCACCCCGCCGTGGTCGTTGTCGGTCACGTAGTAGTCGCGCACGTTCCCCGGCTGGCAGAAGCGCCCGTCGTCGGGGCAGTTGTCCGGGTTGGTCCCGTCGCGGTCCGGGTGCGCCATGTCGCGGATGGCGCCGTCGGGCAGGCCCTCGCCGATCTCCCAGTTGCCATCCATGTTCGACGCGAACATGTCCGACACGGCCTCGTTCAGCGCGCCGGACTCGCCCTGGTAGTCCAGGCCGGCGGTCCGCTCCGTGACGGCGTGCGTGACCTCGTGCCCGGTGACGTCGAGCGGGCCGGCGAAGCCGGGGCAGAAGAACATCTGGTGCTGCGACGGCGACCAGTAGGCCCCGCCCGAGCACGCCGGCGGGTAATTGACCGTGCCGATCAGCGGAGCGCCCATGTCGTCGTAGGAATTGCGCCCGAACTTGCCCATGTAGTAGTCGTAGACGCGGCCGAAGTTGTCGTAGACCGCATCGGCCTCGGGGTCGCCGCTTGGGTCGTCACCCTCCTCGCGGATCACGTGGCCGTCGGCGTCGTAGATCCGCCGCTCGCCGCCCGGCCGTGGCCGATCCGTGCTCCTGGGCCCCGCGGGACAGCTGCCGTGGTCCACGACGCTCGAGACGATGCAGCCGAAGCGACCGGTGATCGCTCCGGCGACGTTCGGCAGGCTCGTCACCAGGACGGCGGCAAGCGCGACGACGGCGGCCATCAGGACGAGCCACTCGACGGTGGTCTGGCCGCCGTTCCCGCGCGCGCGCCGCATCCGTGGAGGGTGCGCGGCGGCCGGCCCGCCGACAATGGGGCTGCGGGCTCATCTTTGCGAGGGCGCCGGGGCCTACGACGGGTAGGTCCGGCCTAGGACCGGCCCAGGCTCACGCGGGCTCGGCCGCCAGCACGGCCTCGGTGTCCGGCAGCACGCGCGGTGCCGCGACGAGCGCGAGGACGAGGTTGGCCGCCGACAGCACCGCCGCGACCACGAGGCCGCGCTGGAAGCCGGCCGCGAGCGCGTCGGCCTGCGAGGCGCCGGCGGCGAGCGCGTCGGTCACGCGGGCGTTGGCGAGCGTCGTGACGACGGCCAGCCCGAGCGCGCCGCCGACCTGGAAGGCGGCGGTCACGGCACCCGAGGCTGCGCCGGCCAGCGCGTGGGGAACCGCGGCCACCGCGGAGATCTGGTTGGGCACGCCGATGAACGGGATCGCCGCGCCGTAGATGACGAAGCCCGGGAGCAGGTCCGTCGCGTAGGAGGCGTCGGCGCCGGCGCGCGAGACCAGGTAGAGCCCGGCGACGCTGAGGGCAGCGCCGGCCACGAACACCGCGCGCGTGCCGACGCGGGTGACCAGCTGCGAGGCGGCTGCCGCGCCGAGGATCGCGCCGATGCCCATCGGCACGAAGCGCACGCCCGCCTGCAGCGCGCTCTCGCCCTGCACGGACTGCAGGAACAGGGCGGTGAGGAAGAACATGCCCAGGAAGGCGCCGCCGTTGGCCGCCAGCGCCAGGCCGGACGTCGCCAGGCCCCGCGCACGCAGCAGCGACAGCGGCAGCAGCGGGGCCGACACGCGCGCCTCGACGGCGGCGAAGGCCGCCAGCAGCGCGAGCCCTAGCGCGAGCAGCCCGATCACCTCGGCCGAGCCCCAGCCCGCGGCGTCGGTGCGGATGACGCCGAGCACGATCGCCACCAGGCCGAGCGTGGCCAGCAGCGCCCCGGCGAAGTCGAAGCTGCGCGGCGCGTCTGCGTCGCGCGACTCGCGGACGACGAACGGGGCGGCCGCGGCGGCGACCATGGCGATCGGGACGTTGACGAAGAAGATCCACTCCCAGCCGAGCCGGTCGACGAGCAGGCCGCCGGCCACGACGCCGGCCGTGCCGCCGAGCCCGGCCAGCGCGCCCCACACGCCGAGCGCGAGGTTGCGCTCGCGGCCGGCCGCGAAGGTCACGGTCACGATCGCCAGCGCCGCGGGGGAGAGCAGCGCGCCGCCGACGCCCTGGGCCGTCCGGGCGGCGATGAGCATCCCCGGCGATCCGGCGAGCCCAGCGACCAGCGACGCGGTGGCGAACAGGCCCAGGCCGGCCAAGAAGACGCGCCGGCGCCCGAGCAGGTCGGCGGCGCGCCCGCCGAGCAGCAGCAGCCCGCCGAAGGCGAGCGTGTACGCGTTGATGACCCATTGCAGGCCGTCGGCGGAGAACCCGAGGTCGGAGCGGATGGCGGGCAGCGCGACGTTGGCGATGGTGACGTCGAGCACCACCATGAACTGCGCGAGGGCGACGATGGTCAGCGCGTACCAGCGGCGGGGATCGGGAGAGGACATGAGCGCGGTAGTTCCCTTCAGGTCCACAATCATTCGGATTCAGAACGATTTGATGCGGGAACCGTAGCGCGCCTGACGCGATCGTTCAAGTCATGAATCGTTCATGCGGCTATCATGTCCATTCGTGGCGAGCGCGAGTGCAGACGAGGTCGAGCCCCGGATGCCCCTGCCGCGCGGCGTGGCGGATCGCCCCGCGCTGCTCCTGCACAAGCTCGGCAACGAGGTCCTGCGGCGCGCCGAGGAGCCGCTCGCGGCCATGGGCCTGAGCGGGCGCGAGTACGTCACGCTCGCCGTGCTCGACTCCGATGCGCCGAGCTCCCAGGCCGAGCTGGCCGCGCTGTGCGGCCTGCTGCCCGCTCAGCTCGTGCCCGTCATCGACGAGCTCGAGCGCGACGGCCTGGCGGAGCGCACGCGCGACGAGGCCGATCGCCGGCGCTCGGTCGTGCGGACGACCGCGAAGGGCCGGCGGCTCCTGGCCCGCGCCGACGCGCTCGCTGCGCGGATCGAGGACGAGCTGCTCGGCCATCTCGACGCCGAGCAGCGCGCGCGGCTGCACGACGTGCTGCGCCAGGCCCTCGAGGGCAACTGGACGATGGGCGCCGCGATGGCCGGCGAGGAGGCGGCGCCCGCCGCCTAGGGCCCGCCGCCCGCGGGCGCCACGTCAGTCGTCGTCGCCGTCGTCCTCGTCGTCGCCGGCGCGCCGGATCACGATCTGGTCCTCCTCGATCGTGACCGTCACCGGCCGGTGGCCGGCCCAGTGCTCGGCGTAGACGGGGTTGTCCTCGACGGCGGGGTCGAGCCACAGCCCGTAGCCCTCCTCGCCGTGGTCGAAGGTCCCCTCGAGCTCGCGCGCGGAGCCCTTCTTGCGGCCGCGGCCGCCGCGCCGCCCGCGGCGGCGCTTCTTGGGCTCGTCCTCGTCTTCCTCGTCCTCGTCGTCGCCGGCCTCGGCCTCCTCGGCCTCCTCCTCCTCGGCCGCGCGGCGCTCCTCCTCCTCGGCGGCGCGGCGCGCCTCCTCCTCGGCGCGCGCCGCCTCGGCGGCTTCGAGCTCGGCGGCGATGAGCGCATCGTCCTCGGCGCGCAGGTCGATCTCGTCGTCGAAGTCGACCCCGCTGGATGCACCGTGCAGAGCGGCGCTCGGCTCCGCGTCGGGAACGAGCTCGTTCTCGCGCTTGAAGGCCTCTATCTGCTGGACGGTGACCTCGAGCTGATGGGCGATCCAGGCGTCGGTGCGGCCCTGGCGGACCCAGCCGCGGATCTGGTTGAGATGCGGTCGCAGTGAACGTCGTGCCACGTTGCCGCGGGAGTCTATGCAAATGCGCATCCTGTACGCCTGACGCTTGCGTCCCTGGCGGACCCGTTGTTAAGGTGGCTGCAATCCCCAGCGAGGCAGGGAGGTCCCCACGTGCTGGTCCTGACCCGGAAGTCGAATCAGAGCATCATGATCGGAGACGACATCGAGGTCTCCGTGCTGTCGATCATGGGCGAGAAGGTCCGGATCGGCATCCAGGCGCCGCGGGACATCCCGGTCTTCCGCAAGGAGGTCTACCTCGAGATCCAGCAGGAGCGCGCCAAGGAGATGGCGGGGAGCAACGTGCGCGCCGAGGTCGACCAGGCGCTGCGCAAGCTCGGCGAGTCCTAGCGCCGGGGCGCCACCCGGTAGTGGTAGCCGTGTGAGCGGGTGAACCCCGCGCCCGCGTACAGCGCGTGCGCGGCCGCGTTGTCGCTCTCGACCTGCAGGTAGATGCGCCGCGCGCCCCGCTCGGCGGCCCAGCGCGTGAGCGCGTGGACCACCGCGCGTGCGACGCCGCGGCGCCGCGCCCGCGCCGCGGTGGCCACGCAGAACAGGCCCGCCCAGCCGCGCTCGCAGACCGCCAGCCCGACGCCGAGGTCGCCGGCCGCCAGCGCGTAGCCCGTCTGCGGCTCGATCCGCGCGAGGACCTCGCGGGCGTGCTCGCCGGCGTCGGGGCGCCCTTCGCAGGCCGCCCACGTGGCCACCCAGCGCGCGCCGGGGCGCGGCGCGACCGCCAGCTCGCCGGGCGCGGTGCGGGCCAGCACGATGTCTGCGGCGGCGACCAGGACGTCGGTGGCGCCTTCGGTGGACCAGCCGCGGCGCGCCAGCGCGGCGTCCAGGCCCGCGTGCGCCTCCGCCGGCGCCACCTGCACCAGCGGGCGGCCGCCGCGGCGCGCGTAGAACGCCTCGACCACGGCGAGGTCGCGCTCGCCGGCGTCGCCCAGCGCCAGCGCGGAGTTCGACCGGCGCCGCGTCAGCGCCGGCGTGTGGCGCAGCAGCCAGCCGTCGGCGCGGTGCGCCTCGGCAGCCGGCCACGCGCGCGCCGCCAGCTCCTCGATGAGGAGCGTCGTCCCACGCGGTCGCTCACCCCATCACCACGTAGAGCGTCTTGAACATCGCCACCGTGACGAGGGCGGCCGTCGCCAGCAGCACGAGCACGAGCAGCACGAAGCGCAGCGAGCCGCGCTTGTGCACGCGCTCGCGCCGGCGCGCGTGCAGGCGCTGCTCGGCCTCGCGGTAGATGCGCTCGCGACGCAGCCTGTCGGCCTCGGCCTCCTCGACGAATGCACGCTCGAAGGCCGCGAGGCTCTGTTGCAACTTGGTAGAGGCCATTGGCGGCAGATGAGCAGGCTACCCCATAGCGCAGGCGCGCCAAAGCCCCCGACCGGCTTCGCGGGCGGTCCGCGCGAGGCGGGCGAACTGGGCCGCGTGCGCGACGTTGGGCGCGATCGTCAGGGTCCGGGCGTAGCCGTCGCGCACCAGCAGCGCGTTGACGAACGCGCCGTCGCCCGCGCGGTACACGTAGGCCAGCAGGCGGCCGTAGCGATCGCGGTGCTCGACGTCGCCGACCAGGCGCACGCGCTGCCCGGCCACGAGCGCCGCGTTCGCGGCGGCGGCGCGCTTGGCGTAGCACTGCACGGGGGTGCCCGGCTTGACCGACTCGGGCGTGTCGACGCCGATGTAGCGCACGCGCTCGGTGCGGTCGCCCAGGCGCACGCGGATCGTGTCGCCGTCGACCACGCGAACGACCTCACCCTGGCCGAAGGCGTCGGCGGCCCCGTGGTCGCGGCCGCGCACGAGCAGCACCACGAGGACGGCGATCAGCAGGACGAGCGGGGCGGTTCGGCGCATCCCCGTGACCGTACGACGGGACCCGGTCGGGTCGCACTCGTCGTTGCACATTCGTCACAGAGGCTGCGCTCAAGGATGATGCCGTGCAGCAGATGGCAAGCAAAGAGCGCAAGCGGCCCCGGCTGAAGGACCTTCCGGGCGGCCAGATCACCGAGCTGATCGTCATCGTCGCGATGGCGCTGGCGATCGCACTGGCCGTCCAGTGGCTCCTCGTCAAGCCCTACCGCATCCCCAGCGGCTCGATGGAGCCCACGCTGGACGTCGGGCAGCGCGTGCTCGTCAACCGCCTGTCGCACCGCCTCGGCGCCGAGCCCAAGATCGGCGACGTCATCACCTTCCACCCGCCCGCGGGGGCCGACGTGCAGCCGGCGCAGTGCGGCGCGCCGCAGGCCCCGAACCAGGCGTGCACGAGGCCGACCCCACAGAAGTCCAAGCAGACGTTCATCAAGCGCGTGGTCGGCGTGTCGGGCGATCGCATCCAGATCCGCGACGGCCACGTGATCCGCAACGGCCGCGCGACGAGCGAGACCTTCATCAACCCGTGCGCCGGCGGCCAGGGCTGCGACCTGCCGCGCACGATCACGGTCCCCAAGGACTACGTCTTCCTGATGGGCGACAACCGCGGGCAGTCCGACGATAGCCGCTTCTGGGGGCCAGTACCGGACGACTGGGTCATCGGCAAGGCGTTCGCCACCTACTGGCCCCCGAAGCGCATCGGGATCCTCTGAGCGGGCGGCCGCGGCGCGGCCGCCCCATGTCTAGAGCAGCGGCGGGCTCGCCAGCTGCGCGAGCTGCAGCGCCTGCTGCGGGAACCACTGCCCCGCGGCCGGGTCGACAAGGCCCCATTCGGGGTCGACCGACCCGGCGGGCGCCCCGCGCGTGCACGTCCCGTCGGACTCGCCGGGCACCTTGACCCACAGCAGCGCGTCGGCGAGCGGGTTGCCCGTGTTGCTCGTCGGCCGCGCGCCGAGGCCGCGCCCGGGCGGGTTGCACCAGTCCTGCGGGTCGGAGTACGTGCCGGCGGGCGGCGTCCACGGCCCCTGGCCGTTGCGGCTCGTGTCGGTCACGAAGTGCGCCGTCGGCTGCGCGGTCCCGAGGTTCTGGTCGAACCACTGGTCGGTGTAGACCCACGTGCTGATGTCGTTGGGGTTGACCGGATGGTCGGGCGGTGCGAGCGGCGAGAAGTACTGGCTCGCGCACCAGTCGTAGTGCCCGAGCCGCCAGCCGCCCTCCTCGGGGTTGTTGGCGAAGGCGATGCACTTCGAGATCCACGTCGCGTACTTGCGCTCGTAGTCGAGCAGGCGGTAGTTCGAGACGTTCGTGAAGAAGCCCGTCGCGCGCTGGACGCCGGCGGTGGCCAGGCGCAGCGAGATGTCGCCGACGCCAAGCCACGCGCTGTGCGTGCCGTCGAGGTAGACGCTCGTGCGCGCGCCCTGACCGAGCCGGTCGACCGCGAAGTTGAGCTCCTCGTAGCGCTGGGCGTCGGTGAACGGGTAGCCGGCGCCGCAGTTGGACGGCAGCAGGCCGAGGCCGTCGGGCTCGAGGATCACGATCGCGCGGCTGTCGCCGATGCCCTTGGCGAAGCCGTCGATCCACGCCTCGTACTCGGCGGTCGTCAGCGCGCCGCCGGCCGACAGGCCGCCGCAGTCGCGGCCGGGGATGTTGTACGCGACGAGCACCGGCACGGCGCGCTGGCGCGCCGCGCCCTTGATCGTGTCCCTGACCGCGGCACGCGCGTCGTCAGGCGTGCCCTTGGTGACCCAGACCGCCTGCGGCTTGGACTCCAGCGCACCGATGAGCAGCGCGTCGCGGAAGCGATGCTGGCGTAGGAGCTGGATGGCCTGCTGGATGGCCTCCTTGTGCGGAGGCGGAACGTAGAAGCGGGTTTGCGTGCTGCCGTGCGCGGACGCCGCAGCCGGCGACAGCGCAACGAGAACGGTCCCGAGTGCGGCGCACGACAAGATGCGCCTCAGTGACCCTGAGCTCACTGCTTCCCCTCACTGACCCGGTCCGTGTAAGCGTTTGCACGATCAGCCTCTCACCGGGGGCTCGGGGCGTCAAGCGGGGGCTTCCGGTGTCGTCCGCGGTGCGTCGACGGCGCTGTGCGGCCAGGGCACCGAGGGGGACAAGGCGTTGCGGCGGCGCCGCCGCGGCGTCGTGCCTCGTCGCGCGCGGCGCACTCGCCCCAGGCCGCCGGGCCGTGCGTGGTTCACAGCAGTTTCGCCCCCGTCCCCATGGGTGACCCTCGCCACTGTGGTCGATTGGTGTTGCTCTGAGGCTGTTGCACAACCCACCCACAGATCCGGTGCGTCGAACTGTGATGGGACGACCCATGCTCAGGGCGGCCGAATATGGCCGACAAGTGGGACGAGAACGCCGTCAGAGCGATAGATCGCGATCCGTCTCCACCCGTTAGGTTCCGAAGCTTTTCGGACCCCCTTACGCAACACCCTCTCTGCAACACCAATCCAGCACGCTTCGTCGGAGCGGCTCCGCACGGTGCTGCGTAACACGCGCGCCCTGCACCCCAACGCGCGCGCCTCTGCGCAGAAACCCCGCACGGGGACCTCCGCGGGCGCCGGCGCGAGCAGACGAGCCTCGCCCCCTCATTGCCTGGCCCGGCGCAAAGCGACGGCGCGCGGCGCAGAGCCGCAGCGCGCGCCACAGAGCCGCGGCGCGCGAGCCCCCGGCACCCCAATCAAGCCGAAGCCCGCAGCACCAGCTCCGTCGCGCACGTGACGTGCTCGTCGTCGGCCGCCGCGCCGGCGATCCGGGCCGCCAGCAGGTCGACGAGCGCCCGTGACATCGCCTCCACGGGCTGGCGGACGGTCGTGAGCGGCGGCTCGCTGGCGGCGGCGAGCGGCGCGTCGTCGAAGCCGACGACAGCGACGTCGTCGGGCACGCGGCGGCCCTGGGCGCGCAGCGCGATGAGCGCGCCGACCGCCATCAGGTCCGAGGCGACGAAGACCGCGTCGAGGTCCGGTGCGCGCGCGAGCAGCTCGCGCATCGCGCGCTCGCCGCCCTCGACGCTGAAGTCCGCATGGGCCGCGAGCGGCGCGCGGCCGCCCAGCGCGTCGCGGTAGCCCTCGAAGCGGTCGACGGCCGCGGTCATGTCGAGCGGGCCCGTGACCGTCGCGATCGTCGCGCTGCCGCGCGCGAGCAGGTGCTCCGCCGCGGCCCGCCCGCCGCCGCGGTTGTCGGCGTCGACGTAGGGGATCGGCTGCGCGGCCGCGGCCGGGCGGCCGGACAGCACGGTCGGCACGCCCGCGTCGACGAGGCGCTGCGGCAACGGGTCCTCGCCGTGCAGCGACATGAGGATCGCGCCGTCGACGTGGCGCTGGCGCACGTAGCGCTCGACCTTGCCGTGCTCGCGCTCGGTGTGCGCGAGCAGCAGCACGAGCTGCAGCGCGCTGTCGGCGATCGCCGACGAGATGCCCTGCACGACCGCCGAGAAGAACGGGTGCGAGAACAGCCGGCTCTCGGGCTCGGACACGACAAGCGCGATCGTGTTCGTCCGGCCCGTGACCAGGCTGCGGGCGGCCGGGTTGGGCACGTAGCCCAGGCGCGCGGCCGCGTCCTCGACGAGGACACGGGTCGCGGCCCGGACCTTCGACGAGCCGTTCAGCGCCCGCGAGACCGTGGCGGTCGAGACGCCCGCCAGCTGCGCGACGTGCGCGAGCGTCGGGGGCGGCTCAGGCGACCGCGGTCTCCTGTTCCTCGTAGACGCGGATGAAGCGCAGGTAGTTCTCGGCGATCCTCTCGGCCGCCGCCTCGCGCTCGATCGAGCCGTCGAGGAAGCCCTTCAGCGCGTCCCACCAGATCGACCGGCCGATCGCGAAGCCGACGAAGCCATCGACCGGCGCCGCCTGGCGCAGCCAGTGGTCGACCTTCTCGTCGCTGGCGCCGCGCCCGAGCAGGACGCAGACGACGCCCTCGCGGCCCTCGCCGGCACGGGTCTGCTTGGCCAGCATCTCGGCGTCCTCGCGGGCGTCGACTCCCTCGATCTTCCAGATGTCGACCTCGCAGCCGAAGTCCTGGGTCTCCTCGATCGCGCGGCGCATGAGCTCGGGGCGCAGCTCGGCGTCGTAGCGGTCGGTGTCGCCGCCGACCGAGGCCAGCTGCTCGTCGGTGGCGGGCACCAGGAGCTCGAAGAGGAACCTGCGATCGTTCTCGTGCAGCCAGTCGGCCAGGCGCTTGAGGCGCTCGAGCTGGCGGCGGTTGAGCTCGGGATCGTCCTCGGGGTTGTAGCGGACGAGGACCTTGGAGAAGTCGGGGTCGAACTTCTCGATGTGCTCGCCGAACTGGTCGCCGTAATGGAAGTCGAACTCGTTCTGGCCGGACTTCTCCACCGGCATCGCGAGCGTGAGCCCGCGCGCCTTGGCCTGCTGCGGCACGTCGCCGCCGAACTGCTCGTCGACCAGGACGGCTTCGGTGTCCGCGTCGACCGCGCCGGAGTCGGCCGCCTTGACCATGCCCTCGTAGATGAGGTGCTTGGCGTCGGTGATCGTCGCGGTCTCCTCGGGCGTGGGGTCGCCCTCGATCCCGAACATCTTCTTCTGGAACGAGCCGCGGTGGTCGAATGCCAGGAAGTAGAGCTTGCCGTCGTAACCCAGGGCCATGGTGATCCCTTCTTAGCTGTCTTGTCGTCTGACGCTCAGTCTAGGCCGAATGCGACCCTGGGCGTGGGTACGCTGCCGCGGCATGGAGCACAACTTCCACGGGCCGAGCTACACGATCGGCATCGAGGAGGAGCTCATGATCGTCGACCACGAGAGTTACGGCCTGGTCAACGCGATCGAGTCCCTGCTGGAGGACGCCGAGGACGGCGAGATCAAGCCCGAGCTCATGGAGTCGGTGCTCGAGATCTCGACCAACCCCGCGCCGAACATCGCGCGCGCCGGCGAGCAGCTGCGGCGGCTGCGCGCGCAAGTGCGCGGCAGGGCGGCCGGCCGCGGGCTGACGGTCGGCTCGGCGGGGACGCACCCGTTTGCCATGTGGGAGGACCAGCGGATCGTCGCGCGCCCGCGCTACCGCGAGCTCGTCACCGCGCTGCGCTTCGTCGCCCGCCAGGAGCTGATCTTCGGCATGCACGTGCACGTCGGCATCGACGACCCCGACAAGGCCATCTACATCGCCAACGGCATGCGCGTGCACCTCGCGGTCCTGCTCGCCCTGAGCGCCAACTCGCCGTTCTGGCGCGCGGACTCGACAGGCCTGCTCTCAACGCGCACGCCGATCTTCCGCGCGTTCCCGCGGGTCGGCATCCCGCCGCACTACCGCGACTGGGCCGACTACGAGCGCGAGATCACCTTCATGGTCGAGTCGGGCGTCATGGAGGACTACACCTGGCTGTGGTACGACGTCCGGCCGCACCCGAACTTCGGCACCGTCGAGGTCCGGGTCTGCGACTCGCAGACGCGCGTCGAGCACACGCTCGCGCTCGCGGCGCTCATCCAGGCGATGGTCAAGGAGCTGGCCGAGCACTTCGACGAGGGCGGCGAGCTGGCCGCCTACCCGTGGCAGATGCTCGACGAGAACAAGTGGCTGGCCGCCCGCCACGGCCTCGACTGGGAGCTCGTGGACCTGCCGTCGAGCGAGCGCGTGGCCACCAAGACGCTCGCGCGGCGGCTGCTCGACCGCCTGCGCGAGCACGCCCAGGACCTCGGCTCGGCCGACGAGCTGGAGGGCATCGCCGACCTCGTCGCGCGCGGCAACGGCGCCGCGCGCCAGATGGTCGTCTACGAGGCCAACCACGACCTGCGCGAGGTCATGGCCGAGATCGTCGCCGCGACCGCGCCCGACTGATCAGCAGCCGGGCGGGCGGTTGGCGTAGCCGCCGGTCAGCGGCGAGCCGGTGTCGTGGCGCGCGCGCCTCGTCGCGTAGACGAACTCGCTCAGGAAGTCGAGCAGCGCCTCGGGGCTGCCCTGCGCGCGCGCCAGCAGCGCCCGGATGACGTCGTCGGGCACCTTCGCCGCGGCGATCGGGAGCATCTTCTCGAGGGCGGGGCGCGGGCCGCGCAGGGCGCCGCCGTCGGGGTGCGCGCGCAGGTAGTCGAGCATGTCGGCGCGCGTGCCGCCCTTGTCGAACGGCCCGCCGTGCCCGCGCTGGGAGGCCAGCAGCTGGTCGAGCGCGGCGTTCTGCATGTTGCGGATGTCGCCGGCGTCGAAGCTCAGCGAGATGTCGCGGTCGCCGCCGGCCGGGCCGTGGTTGCCGCTGGCCTTCTGGAAGCCGTCGACCGAGTCGTGCTCGACGTTCTGGAGGTGCAGCGCGAACGACTGGCCGGTGATCCTGCCGCTGCTGTCGAGGTCGTAGTGCGTGGACATGATCGTGTCGCCACGGCGCACGAACACGTTGCGATCGCGCGTCCCGTCGGCGTTGACGGTCTCGATGTTCTGGTAGTTGACCGAGCTGCCGCCGCTGCTGACGCCGAAGCGGCCGAGGTCGAGCTGCGCCTGGTGGCTGGAGGTGTCCGTCGTGGAGGTCGACGACGTCGGCCGCGCGGTCCCGGCCGTACCGCGGCCGGGAAGCGTCCCGTTCTTGATGAAGTCGTGGTAGGCGGTGCGGCCGGCCGGCGTGCTGATGTCGATGTCGATCGATCGCGCCTTGCCGTTCTCGAAGCCGTGGGTCTCGCTGAAGCCGACCGGGCCGGCCCCGAGGCCGATCGTGTTCTGCACGAAGTCGCTGTCGCCGATGGTGACGCGGACGTGGTTGGCGTCGGTGCGCTGGACCGACGAGCTGACCCGATGGCCCGACGTGTAGTCCAGGTCGGCCTGGATGTGGCGATAGGCGATCGCCCCGTGCTGGCCGCGGTAGCTCTCCTTGCCCATCGTGATCGAGGCGCCAACGGGGATGCTGGCGGGGTCGACCGGGTTCGGCGCCCGGCGGTCGCCGTGCTCGATCGCGCGCGCGGTGGCGGGGTCTGCGTTGATCTCGTAGCTGGTCTTCTTGCCCAGCGTGAGCGACAGCTCGGCGCCGGTGCCCTTCTTGATCTCCCCGTCCTTGCCGGTGAGGTTGAAGTCCAGCGACGTCGCGAGCGTCATCGACGGGTTGCCGTTGCCGTCGACCGTGCAGTTGCCGATCGAGCGCTCGACGGTGACCGTGAAGGCGCCGCCGGCGCTGGCCGAGAAGCTGTCGCCCTCGCCGAGGCCGGGGACGTGGCGGACGGGCATGCCGTCGCCGATGGCGGGGCCGTCGGGGCCGTCCACGCGCGACCCCGAGCGGGGCGTGCCGCCGCGGGTGCCCGGGGATCCGTGGCAGCCGCCGCCGCCGACCTTGCAGACGATGGTGCCGACCGTCGACGTGACGGGGCTGGCGAGCGCCGGCATCCCGGCGAGCAGGAACCCGGCCAGCGCCACGAGGACACCGCTCACGACGAGCCATTCGACGCTCGTCTGACCCCGGGCCTCCCGCCACCTCACCACGCAAAGATCGCAAGCGGCTGGGCCTCCGACCATGGGTCGAAGGGCTCATCTTGGGCGTTGGGCCGGCCTAACCGGCCTGAGCGAAGCGCTGCGCGAGCTGGTGGCGCACGCCGAGGACGAAGGCGTCGAGCATCTTCTGGGACTCGGCGTCGATCTCGTCGAAGTGGACGCCGCTGCCGTCGGCGACGTTGCGCACGACCCGGCCGGTCGCATGCACCGTGCCGTGGCCGCCGGGCAGGGCCAGCGCGACGCGCACCGCGCCCGACATCCCCATGCGGTCCAGGAGGAGACCGCCGGCGCTGATGTCGACCGTCTGCATCGTCTCGGGCGGGCCGGCATCGGCGCCGGTCTCGGTGAGCGGCGTGACCTCGATCGGCAGCCCGACGGCCAGGCGCACGAAGCGGCGCAGCTCGCGCGGGGCGATGCCGTCGTCGATCCGGAAGCGGGCGCTGACGTCGTCGCCGCCCATGAGCATGCCCGACAGCATCACGATCTGGCGGTTGTGCTCGAAGCTCATCTCGGCCTCGGCGGGCAGCGGACGGGCCGCCGCCGGGACGCCTCGGGGCACCGCGAGCGTGATCTCCACGCCGCGGGCATGGACGACTCTCGCGGAGAACCGCGCGTTGCGTGCGTGCAGGTGCACAGCCTGGAAATCTGCCGGTCGGGGGGCCACCAACCCCGTTGATCGACCGCGCGACGCGCTATTTGAGAAGCGCAGGTCCGCCCGGGCCTAGAATCGGGGCTAGCCATGGCCCAGACGCCCGATCTCTTCGTGGTCTGCAAGAACTGTGGCAACGAGGTCAGCCCGTACATCACCGAGTGCCCGTACTGCGGAACCCGGCTGCGCAAGCGTGCTCCGAAGATCGAGCGCGACGGATCCGTGGCGCCCTCGGGGCGCGAGCGCAAGGCTCGCAAGCGCACCGTGCCGCGGCTCTCGCGCTTCCGCCCCGGCGAGATCCCGGGCATCCGCGGCGAGATCACCGGCCGCCCCTACGCGACGTTCGCGCTCGTCGTCCTCTCGTTGTTTGGCTACCTGCTGCTGTTCCCCGTCTCGGTCGTGGACGTCGCCGTCGACGGGCCGCTGCACGGCGAGTGGTGGCGCGTGGCCACCTCGCCGTTCCTGTACGGCAACATCTGGTACGAGCTGGCCGCTGTCACCGCGATCGGCGTCTACGGATGGCTGCTCGAGCGCCGCCACGGGCCGATCGCGGTGCTGGCGCTGTTCGCGCTGTGCGGGATCGGCGGCATCGCGCTGACGGTGGCGATCGACCCCTCGCCGTTCGCCATCGGCGGCAACGGGGCCGCGCTGGGCCTGCTGTGCGCCTGGGCGGTGCCCGACCTCATCGCGCGCAGCCGCGGCGACGACTACGAGGGCGACCTGCTGGGCACGGCGACCTTCGCGCTCGTGATCCTGCTCATGCCGCTGGCGACGACCGAGGCCAGCGCGATCGCGGGCTTCGCCGGCGGGGCCGCCGGGCTCCTCGCCGGCTTGGTGCTGGCGCGCGCACGCATAGCCTAGGCTCCGCGTCGATGCCCGACCGGCGATACAGCGCCGAGGAGGTCGACGCCGCGGTTGCGGCGCTGGCCGATCCCGAGCGCTTCGCCCATGCCCAGGAGATCGTCACCCACGCCGCGCCCGGCCTGCAGCACGTGCTCGATCAGGCGCTGGCCGAGGGCGGCTGGTTCAGCGGCGCACACGAGGCGCAGGTCAGGAACGCCGCCTCGGCCGACGATCCGCAGGAGCGCGTGCGCGCGGTGCGCACGCTGGTCGCCGAGGAGACCCGGCTCGGGATGCTCGTCGGCGTCGCGGTCGGGCTCGAGCTCGCCCACGAGCTCATGCGATCCCACGAGTCCCACGAGACAGGAGACGAAAGCTGATGGACATCCGCTTCCTCGGCCATGCGGCCTTCGCGCTGGAGAACGAGGGCAAGACGATCCTCATCGACCCGTTCCTGACCGGCAATCCGAAGGCCGCGGCGTCCGCCGACGACATCGCGGCCGACGCGATCCTCCTGACCCACGGCCACGGCGACCACTTCGGCGACACGGTGGCCATCGCCAAGCGCACGGGCGCGCCCGTCGTCGCGATCGTCGAGATCGCCCGCGAGATCGAGCAGGAGGGCGTGCAGGTCTTCGACCCCAACATCGGCGGCACGATCGAGCTCGACTGGGGCTCGGTGCGCCTGACGCCGGCCTGGCACACGTCGACGACGCCGAAGGGGACCGTGAACGTGGCCGCGGGGCTGGTCGTCGAGATCGGCGACAAGCGGATCTACCACCTCGGCGACACCGGCCTGTTCTCGGACCTCGCGCTGCCCAAGCGCCGCGGCCACCTCGACGTCGCCCTGATGTGCATCGGCGGCCACTACACGATGGACCGCTTCGACGCGGTCGTGGCGGCCGAGCTGGTCGGGGCCGACCAGGTCATCCCGTGCCACTACAACACCTTCCCGCCGGTGGAGACCGACGTGCAGGCGTTCAAGTCCGACGTCCAGAACGCCGGCTACGCCGAGGTCGTCATCCTCGAGCCGGGCGAGACGCACACGCCATGACCACCGCCGTCGTGCTCATCGAGTCCGACCGCGACTCGATGTCGACCCTGGGCGGCGCGCTCGCGGATCTCGACGGCGTCGCCGAGGCCTACTCGGTCACCGGCGAATGGGACTTCGTCGCGATCGTGCGCGTGCCGCGCCACGAGATGCTCGCCGACGTCGTCACCGGGGAGCTCGTGAAGCTCCCCGGTGTGGCGCGCACGCAGACGATGGTCGCCTTCGAGGTCTTCTCCAAGCACGACCTCGAGGCGATGTTCTCGATCGGGAACTGACGCGCGCGCGGCGCGGCGCGGCGGCCGCGTGCGGGGCCGCTGTGCGGTTCTCAGTTGGCCAGCCAGCCAGTCGCGCGCTAGGCTCGCCGACCATGAGCGATCAGCCCGCGCCGAAGCGCACCGAGCGCCTCGACTTCCGCGCCACGAGCGACCCCGCGCTGCAGGACTCCGCCGACCGCGGCGAGGCCAACCTGCTGACCTATCGCCAGCTCTACGAGCTCTGGGAGCGCCAGCAGTGGGCGGTGCAGGACATCGACTTCAGCCAGGACCGGATCGACTGGCACGAGCGCATCGCGCCCGAGGAGCGCGTCGCCCGGATGTACGGGCTGAGCTCGTTCTTCGTGGGCGAGCAGCGCGTCGCCGCCGAGCTGGGGCCGATCATGCGCGCCGTCCCCGACGAGGACATGCGCGTCTTCCTGTGCACGCAGATCGCCGACGAGGCGCGCCACGTCGCCTTCTTCGACCGCTTCTACGACCAGGTCGGCGTGCTCGAGGCCGATGGGCTGCAGGCGCGCCTGGTGGAGACCAGCCACCACCTCAACCCCGAGTTCGAGGTGCTGTTCGACGAGCTGCTGCGCGCGCGCGTCGATCGCCTGGCCGTCGAGCCCGAGGACCGCGAGACGCTCGTCGAGGCGATCACGATCTACCACATGATCGTCGAGGGGATGCTCGCCCTGACCGGGCAGCACTTCATCATCGACTTCAACGAGCAGGCGGGCACGCTGCCGGGCTTCGTGGAGGGCTTCACCAACGTCGCGCGCGACGAGCACCGCCACGTCGCCTTCGGCGCGCGCTTCCTGCGCGACATGGCCCGCGAGGACCCGCGCTACGGCGCGGCGATCCAGCGCACGCTCGTCGAGGTCGGGCCGGTGGCGGAGGGCGTCCTGCGCCCGAAGTGGATCCCGGAGGACGTCGGCGACGACGAGCAGATCTTCGGCGCGTCGGTCGACGAGACGCGCGCGTTCGCCCTGCAGGCCCTCGAGCGCCGGCTGAAGGTCATCGGGCTCGCCGCGGCCGCATAGTCCAGCGGCCGGAGGCCGATGGTTGGTCTCAGGTCGCGGGGCCGGATGCCCCGCGGAGCTACCCTGTGCGCAGTGTCCGTGGTGCGCGAGGAGTTCGGCCCGACGCTGCCCGAGCTCCTCGGGTCGCGACTCGGCGTGCCCGCGCGCAAGGTCTGGCTCGCGCTGGCGGCGGTGGGCGTCGTCGCCGTGGCCGTGCTCCTGTGGCTGACGCTGCGCCCGACGCCAGGCCAGGCCGCGGTCGTCGTCCGCAAGCCGGTCACGTTCAACCTCATCTACACCGACGCGCTGCAGCGGCGCGCCGCGCGGGCGGGCGAGTCGCTGCGCCTGCAGACGCGCTCGGGGCCGCCGCAGTCGTTCGTCGTGCACCCGCTGCGCATCCCGCCCTACAAGGGCGACGTCAGCGCCGAGCTGACCTTCATGTCGGCGCGGCTGATCGACGAGATGCGCGCCCATTACCAGGGCTTCATCTGGCGCAGCGACGGGCGCGTGAACATCAACAAGCAGCCGGGCTACCAGATCGTCTTCCAAGCGCGGGTGAACGGGCGCACGACCTACGGCAAGCGCGTCCTGCTCGTCGCCGGCCCGGACCCGCCGCCGCACAGCGGCCTGGACATGACGCTGCTCGCGGCGCGCTCGGTCGCGGTTCCGAAGGCCGACGCGGTCGCCGCCAACGGCGCGCTGAAGACCCCGTATCGCTCGCTGCGCTTCGGCGCCGATCGCCCGTGAGCGTCGCGGACCTCGGCTGGGACGAGTTCCTGCGCGTCGACATGCGCGTGGGACGCGTCGTCGAGGTCGAGGACTTCCCCGAGGCGCGCCAGCCGGCGTGGAAGCTGCGCGTCGACTTCGGCGAGGAGATCGGCGTGCGCCGCTCGTCGGCCCAGATCACCAACTACGCGCGCGAGGAGCTCGTCGGGCGCCTCGTGGTGGGCGTCGTGAACTTCCCGCCCAAGCAGATCGGCCCGGTGCGGTCGGAGTGCCTGGTGCTCGGCACCTACACCTCGGATGGCGCGGTGCTGCTGCTTGCGCCCTCCGCGCAGGCCGCGCTGGGCGAGCGGGTGGGCTAAGGCGTCCGCCTTTGTTCGGCGGCCTTTGCTGACACCTTCGCACGCGCCGCGAACGGGTGTGCTGCGTTGACGGCCATGGTGGCCGTAAACGCAGCACACCCGTTGGCCGCGGACTTGGGGTGTTACAGAACAGGCGCGATTGCCCTGCCGCTCCCCGCTCGCACGCCGACCACACCGCCCGCGCACGCACCCAGCGGGCATCTCGAACACTCGATGCCCTGATACCGCGTCCCCGCAGGCGCGACGCCTACGTCCCTAGGGCGCCGGGTCCGCCACGGGCGGGTCGGCGTCCGCGGGGGGCGTCGTGCCGTCGGTGGGCGGTGTCGGGGCGCCGTCAGCGGGCGGCGCCGACCCATCGGCGGGCGGCGGGGGCGGCTCCGTCGCGACCGGATCGGCCCCGGCGGCCGGCGGCGGCGTCGGCGGTGCGGCCGGCGTCGTCTCGTCGGCGCCGGTGGAGCCGGCGACCGTGGGCTGCTGCTGCGGCGGCAGCGTCGCGGTGGCCGAGGCCTGCTGGGGCGGCGGCACGGTCGTGGGCGCCGGCGTCGCCGCCTTCGCCGCCGTGGGCTGCTCCGGAGCGTTGCGCTTGCTCGCCGCCTTGGCGTCCTTGTTGTCCTTCGCCGGCTCGACGACCTTGTGCCGGTGCGGCGCGACCGGGGCGGCGACGGGCTGGGGCTGCGCGGCGATGACGTGCGGCGTTGCCGGCACGGTTGCGGCGGCGACGACCGGCGCGGCATGGCGCGCGACCGGACGGTGCCTGACGTGGTCGACCTCGACGGCGCCGGCGGTGACGATCGCCGCCGCGGCGATCCCGGCGGCGGCCTTGGAGGCCATCGCGCCCACGCCGGCCGACAGCGCGCCGCCGGCGCCCGCGGCGCTGGCGCTCGCGCCGGCCGCGGCGGCCGCGCCGCTGCCGGCGCTGGCCGTCGTGCCCAGGTTGGCGAGCAGGAGCTTCTTGAGCAGCAGCAGCGGCCCGACCGGGAAGAGCGCCGCCAGCGCGCGGTTGTTGTCGCGCAGCTGCTTGCGGAAGGCCGCGCAGCGATCGCAGGCGCGCAGGTGGCGGCGCACCGGCGGGCTCATGCGCTGCAGGCCCTCGGCCACCTCGCCGAGCTCGTCGCGGACCTCGTCGCAGGTCAGGCGCCGCGCCTCGGCCGACTCGGCCAGCGAGACTCGCGCGCGCACGAGCAGCGACTTGACGCTGGGGACGGTCGTCTCCATCGCCTCGGCGATCTGGTCGTAGCTGAGCGCGTCGATCTCGCGCAGCAGCAGCGCGGTGCGCTGCGTCTCGGGCAGGCCCTGGACGTCCTGCACGAGCAGGCGGAACTCCTCGCGGCGGTGGACCTTGTCGGCCGTCGAGGCGCCGTTCTCGGAGAAGTGGACGTCCATCGAGTCCACGCCGATCGCCTGCACGCGGCGCAGGTGGTTCAGCGAGCGGTTGCGCGCGATGCGGTACAGCCACGGCCGCACGTTGAGCGGGCGCTCGTCGGCGATCATCGCGTTGAACGCGGCCGCGAAGACCTCCTGCAGCACGTCCTCGGCGTCCTCGCGCGAACCCAGCATATGCCGGCAGAAGGCCAGCAGCCGCGACTGGTAGCGGGCGACGAGCGCCTCGTAGGCCGCCTGGTTGCCGTGTCGGGTCAGCGCGACGAGCCGCTCGTCGGACTGGATCCGGAGCAGGGGCGTCGGGCCACGCAGGCCGTCGGCATCGACGTGTTTGAGAGCTGAGGCTTCCACGCGTGAAGAAGGGGCTCGGTGAGAGAACACGACCGAGCCCCTGAAGGTGCGTCCCCTGACAGGGTAGCCCCGGTTGCCCGGACACGCGGCGCGCCGGGCACGGACTTTCACGAAACCCTCATACGCGGCGCCGAAGCAACCCGCGTCGCGATCGTCAGGCGAAGTCGATCTCGTCCGGGTCGAGCCCCGCTGCTTCCATCGACTCCGCGAGCGCCTCGGCGATGCGTTCGCGCACTTCGGTGTCGAAGACCTCGCCATGGCGCGCATCGTCAATGGCTCGCAAGCGCTCGGCTAGCCGCCGCCATCGATCTGCTTCTCGCCACCGCCGACGCGGCTCTCGTTCGGCCCCCACTCCGACCACTGCGCTCGTATTCCTTCATCGCCGGGGGAGCGCCAGGTGGGGGCGAACCGCGCGATCTCCCCGCCGAGCTTGGGGCGCAGCCCTGGCGCCCGCTCCCAGGTGCCCACCATGCGAAGGAGGATCAGCCGGCGCGGGTCCTCGTACGGCGGTCGCCGCGACCTCCTCGGCTGCGCGACCCGCTCGCGCTCGCAGTCCGCCGTCACGACGGCACATGATGGGACATCGCCTACGATCCGCGCTCGGCCCGGGTGCTGGAATTGGCAGACAGTGCGGCCTTAAAAGTCGCTGCTCGCATGAGCGTGGGGGTTCGAGTCCCTCCCCGGGCATCTGCCGGTGCGTGATGGTTGGCGCCCTCAAGCGTCCGCGCGAGGGCGCAACGGGGCCCGACCGAAGATCGCGTCCTCGATCTCATCTCGATCTCGATCTGAGTCCCACGCAGTCGCCGATGCGTCTGCAGGTCGGCAGCGAGCACTCGCGCGTTCCCGAGCGCGACGCCTCGGTCGGGCCACCTGCCGAGTGCCGGGGGACGCCTGGCGGGTCCTTCCCGAGCCAGCCCAACACGACGGCGAAGTCGAGCGTTGATCCATCACTGGCGCGTGCCTGACCGGTGACGACGGCTCTCAGCCCCGTCGGCTTCGAGACGTGCCGAAGGCGGATGTCGTACGGCAGCTGTCGCAGCGCCGCGTTGGCCTCTGCTTCGCGGACATACAGGCCATCCCAGACGGTCCACGCCGCCCAACCCGCGACGAGGGCGAGCCCGCCGGCCAGCACCAGTCCACAGCGCCGCCAGCTCGGTCCGCGGCGGACCGAACGCGTTGGTCGCTCAGGAGCCCGAGTGAGCCAGGCCGGTGCTCGCGGGCGGACGCGCACGCCGCCAGTCTCCCCGTGGTCGCAGATGCCCGCGAGAGATGGCGCTCACGCGCTCAAGTTCGGGGCTCTTGCTCCCGATGAGCACGGTAGACGCATGGGGGGCCCTTCGCGCGTGCTCGTGGATCCCGTGGATCCCACGCCCAATCGCCGGCACATCGCCCGGTCGCTTGGCCTGCTCTTCCTGATCGAGGGGTCGCTCGGCGAGGCGTGGCTGCTGCTGCCCCGTCACGCCGGCAAGACGCTCGCGGTCGTGCTCGTCTGCGTGCTCGCGCAGGTGCTCGGCGTCTGGATGCGGCGCGGCGGGCTCGACGAGGCGCCTCGATGGGTGCTCAAGGCGATCGTCACGCTCGGGACGCTGCTGGCCGCCGCGGGCTGCGTCTTCTCGGGCTCGACCGAGACCGGCTTCACGTTCTTCTTCCTGTGGGTCACGCCCTACGCGGTCTACTTCGGCCTGCGCCAGGCCGCGCTCCAGACCGTGCTCGCGGTCCTCGGGCTGGTCGGCTCGCGCGTGGCGATCGCCAACGGGCACTTCGTCGCGAGCTCGGTCGGCGAGTGGCTGATGCCCGCCGCGACGATCATCGTCGTCTCCTCGATCGTCCACCAGCTCACCCGCGAGCTAGGTCGCGCCGACCGCGAGCGGCTGGTCTCCGAGCGCGAGCGCGCCGAGGCCGAAGCCCGGCGCGCGGCCTCCGAGCGCGAGCGCGCCCACCGCGAGGCGGCGATGGCGCGCCTCGGACGCCTGGCGCTGCGCGCCACCGATCGCGCGCTGCTGCTCGACGAGACCGTGCGCGTGCTCACCGAGACCCTGCGTGTCGAGCACTGCGCGATCCTCGAACTGCACGGCGACGACGGCGAGATGCACGCGGTCGCCGCGATCGGCTTCGACACCGGCGAGGAGGTCCCGGCCGACGAGCAGCGCCTCGGCGGCTACGTCCTCGCCGGCGACGAGCCCATCATCGTCTGGGAGTGGGCCAGCGAGCGGCGCTTCACGGTCCCAAGCCTGCGCGACCGGGGCATCCGCGCCACCGCGGCCGCCGCGATCCGCGGGCGCTCGGGCGCCTTCGGGATCATCGCGGTGCACTCGGCCACGGTCGGCGCGTTCTCCGGCGAGGAGGGCCAGTGGCTGCAGTCGATCGCCGACCTGCTGGCCTCGGCGCTCGATCGCGAGCGCTCGGAGGCGGTCATGCGCCACCAGTCGCTGCACGACTCGCTGACCGGGCTGCCCAACCGCGCCCTGTTCTTCGACCGCGTCGAGCACGCCTTCGGCCGTGCCGAGCGCTTCGGCTTCGGCGTGGCGGTGCTGCTGCTCGACGTCGACGGCTTCAAGACGGTCAACGACTCGCTCGGCCATCAGGCCGGCGACGAGCTGCTCATCGAGGTCGGCTCGCGCCTGCAGGACGTCGTGCGCACGTCCGACACCGTGGCACGACTGGGCGGCGACGAGTTCGTCGTGCTCGCCGAGGTCGAGTCCGACGACGAGGCCTTCGAGATCGCCGACCGCATCGCGCAGGTCTGGGAGCAGCCCTTCGCTGTGGCCTCGGGCGAGGTCTTCTGCTCGGCGTCGGTGGGCATCGCCGTCGGGCGCGAGGCGCAGTCGCCGGCGAAGATGCTGCGCGAGGCCGACGCCGCGATGTATCGCGCCAAGGAGCGCGGCCGCGGGCGCGCGGAGATGTTCGACGAGGCCATGCGCCGCGACGCGTTCGAGCGCCTGCGCACGGAGTCCGACCTGCGCCGCGCGCTGGAGCGCGACGAGTTCCACGTCCTCTACCAGCCGATCTTCGACACCGTGACGCTGCGGCCGATGGGCGTCGAGGCGCTCGTGCGCTGGCAGCACCCGACGCGCGGCATCGTCGGCCCGGTCGAGTTCATCCCGCTGGCCGAGGAGACCGGCCTGATCGCGCCGCTGGGCCGCTGGGTGCTCGAGCACGCGGTCGAGGAGGTCGCCGGCTGGCGGCAGCGCTTCCCCGACGTGCCGCTGCGCGTCGCGGTCAACGTCTCGGGCCAGCAGCTCGCGCGCCCGGAGTTCCTGCACGAGGTGCGCAACGCCCTGGCCGCGTCGGGACTCCCGCCCGAGTGCCTGGGCCTGGAGATCACCGAGTCGATCCTCATCAAGGAGTCCGGCGCGCCGCACTCGACCCTCGAGGCCCTGCGCGAGATCGGCGTCAAGGTCCTCATCGACGACTTCGGCACCGGCTACTCGTCGCTGGCGCGCCTGAAGCATTTCCCCCTGGACGTCATCAAGGTCGACCGCTCCTTCGTCGACGGCGTCGGCGCCGAGGACGAGGACACGGCGATCGTCGCCGCGATCGTCGAGATCGCCCGCTCGCTCGGCCTGCAGGTCATCGCCGAGGGCGTCGAGGGCGAGGTCCAGCTCGAGCGCCTGCGCGGGCTCGGCTGCCACGCAGTCCAGGGCTACCTCTTCTCCGGGCCGGTGCGCGGCGAGGCGTTCGCGGCGTTCCTGGCGACGGAGGAGTCAGGCTCGGCGTCTGCGGTGGCGCTTTGATGGCCTGCCGCGCGTTGCTCGGCGGCGCCGCGCTGCCAGGGCACTGAGGGCGAGAAGCCGCTGGGGTCGCGCCGCCGTGGCGTCGTGCCATCGCGTGCGGCTGACGGCGCGGGCCGCTCGCACCGGCGCCGTGCGTGTTTCACAACACTTTTCGCCCGCCCGAACGGCCGCCCGCACTGCGAGTGTCGAGTTTGTCGCCATATACGCGACAGAGTCGACGTTCGATATGCGAACACGCGAACGTGTTACGAAGCACGCACGCCCTGCACCAACACACGCGCGCCTCTGCGCAGCCACGGCGCACGGGGGCCCGCGGGCGCCGGCGGGCGGATAGGCGTCACCCCCTCAGTGCCCTCCCTGGCTACGCGGAGCCGCTGCGGCTGCGCGGAGACAAGCGCGGTGCGGCAGGCCCGACCCGTGACGTCGCTCACACGCCGGAATCGCGCCGGGGCGCCGGCGTCATACGTTGCATGCGACCCCTTCGTCCCACGGTCACCCAGCTCCCTCCTCTCCGCGACGCCGAGCAGCAGCGCTACCGCAGAAAGCCCGCCAAGCGGCGCTTGAACACGAAGTAGCCGGGCCGGCGCGATCCGTCGGGCGCCGTCAGGCCCGCGTCGAACGCGGTGCCGTGACAGCCCGCGCCGGTCCAGTTGTACGCGTAGAGACGCGTGACATAGCGCCGGTAGCCCCGCGCGAGGCGGAACATGTACGACACCGCCTTCGCCGCCCGCCGCGGCGAGCACGGGAACGAGCGGCCGAAGTTCACGACGCCGCCGGTCTCGGTCATCCAGAAGCGCGCGTGGCGGCTGTAGCGCCGCGTCGTGCGGATGATCGAGCGCGTGCCGCGCGAGCGGAAGCGGTTCGTGTCGGAGTAGTTGTGGATGCCGACCAGGCGCGCGCGGGAGCGCAGCGAGCGCGACAGCGCCGAGTACCAGCGGCGGATGTAGCGCGCGACGCCGCGCTGGTCGAGCACGTCGAGCGCGACGATCGCGCAGCCGCGGCAGATGCGGCGCATGACGCGGTAGTAGCGCGCCGCCTGGCGCGGGCTGCGCCAGGTCGGCTGCGAGCGGTGGTTGGCCTCGTTCCACACGCCCCAGTCGTGCACGCCGCGCGGGCGGAAGTGGCGCACCAGACGCCCGACATAGCGCTGGTAGGCGGTCGTCGACGGCAGCGTGCCGCGGCGCCCGGAGATGTCGTTGGTCGAGATGTGCAGCAGCACGCTGACGTGCGCGCGCCGGGCGCGATCGACGTAGGCGTCGGCCGCGGCGAGCTCGGCCGGGCGGCGGATCGCGTCCCAGGAGATGAAGTAGCGCGCGCGGCGCAGCTTCAGCGCCGTGAACGCGGGCTGATCGAACATCGCGACGTGCTGGTCGCCGATGCCGACGCGCACGCCCGTGCGCGCCCCGGCCACCGCGGGCGCGGCGAGCGCGACCACGATCGACAGGACGACGATCCGTAGGAAGGTCATGACCGGGGAGAACCCCGGGTCGGGGCGACTTGATGCGCCCGAGCGTCAGGCGTCGGACATGCAACGATCGTCACGTGGACGCCGAGATCCGCATCCGCCTGACCCCGCGCGCCGCGCGCGAGCAGATCGCCGCCGGCCCCGACGAGACCTACGCCGTGCGCGTCACCGCGCCGCCGGTCGACGGCCGCGCGAACGAGGCGCTGCGCCGGCTCATCGCCCGCCGCGCCGGCGTCGCCCCGTCGCGCGTGACGCTCGTGCGCGGCGAGAAGGCGCGCGAGAAGGTCGTTCGCGTCGAGGGCGTCGACGCGCAGACCCTGCGCGAACGCCTGCTCGCCTGACCGCAAGTTTCAGCCGGCAAGCGCGTTGGGGCCTGACAAGGAGAGACGCGCCCGGCGCTAAACGGGGGGTGCCGGCGCGCGCGTGAGTCCGCTTGCCCGTGTCCCGCACGCTCGGAAGAGTCACCGCCCTGGTCGCGCTCGTCGCGGCGGTCGCCGTCGTGGCCGTGGTCCTGTTCGGAGACCGCGGGGGCTACGTCGTGCACGCGCGCTTCCAGAACGCGTCGCAGCTGGTCAAGGGCGACTTCGTGCAGGTCGCGGGCGTGCCCGTCGGCAAGATCGCCTCGATCGACCTGACCCCCGACGGCCAGGCCGACGTGCGGATGAAGATCACCGACGCGGGCTACCGCCCGCTGCGCCGCGGGACGAAGGCGATCATCCGCCAGGCCTCCCTGTCGGGCGTCGCCAACCGCTACGTCGACCTGCAGCTCCCGGCGGCCGACCACCAGCAGACGATCCCCACCGGCGGCATCATCGACCAGACCGACACGACGACCGCCGTCGACCTCGACCAGCTCTTCAACACCTTCGATCCCAAGACGCGCAAGGCGCTCAGCGGCGTCATCCGCGGCTACGCCTCGTCGTACGAGGGCAAGGGCGCGGAGGCCAACGCCGGCTGGGCCTACCTCAACCCGTCGCTGGCCGCCTCGTCCCGGCTGTTCCAGGAGCTCGACTCCGATACGCCGACGCTCAAGCGCTTCATCGGCGCCTCGTCGCAGCTGGTCGGCGACCTCGCGGCCCGCCGCGCCGACCTCGCCGGCCTCGTCGACCACCTCGCGACGACCACCACCGCGATCGGGCGCCAGAAGCAGGCGCTGTCGACGGCGATCGGCGACCTGCCGGGCTTCATGCGCCGCGCCGACACGACGTTCGTCAACCTGCGCGCGACGCTCGACGACCTCCAGCCGCTGGTCGACGAGTCCAAGCCCGTCGCCAAGAAGCTGCGGCCGTTCTTCGCCGAGCTGCGCCCGCTCGCCCGCGACGCGCGCCCCACCCTGCGCGACCTCTCCCAGCTCGTCCGCGCCAAGGGCCCCTCGAACGACCTCATCGAGCTGACGAAGTCCGCCGTGCCGCTGCGCGGCGCCGCCGTCGGGCCGACCAAGCCGGCACCGAACCCGCAGGGTTTGGTGGGCAAGGAGCGCGACGGCGCCTTCCCGGCCTCGACGACCGCGCTGAAGACGGCGACGCCCGAGCTCGCCACGGCGATCCCCTACACGCCCGACCTCACCGGCTGGTTCGACGACTTCAGTCACTCCGGCCTCTACGACGCCCTCGGCGGCGCCAGCCGCGCGGCGCCCTACGTCAATCTCTTCTCGCCGGTCAACGGCGTCCTCAAGCCGCTGCTCGACCCGGTCACCCAGAGCGAGGCGTTCAAGAACGCCACGTCGCTGGACCAGCGCTGGCGCTGCCCCGGCGCGGCGGAGCGCGGCGCGATCTTCAAGCCCAGCACGGACTTCCCGTGCGACGCGTCCGAGGGGCCGCTGGGACCGTGAAGCGCGCGATTGCCACCCTCTTCGTGGTCGCCGGCCTCGGCGTGGCCTACATCGCCATGACCGGCGCCGGCAGCAACCCGGACAAGGGCAAGTACTGGGTCGAGTTCGACAACGCGTTCGGCCTCATCAAGGGCGGCGACCTCAAGGTCGCGGGCGTGCGCGCGGGCAAGGTCACCGACATCAAGCTCGACAAGCGCACCAAGCACGCGCTCGTCGGCTTCAGGATCGAGAAGAACGGCTTCGGCTCGCTGCGCAGCGACGTGTCGTGCGAGTCGCGCCCGCAGTCGCTCATCGGCGAGTACTTCGTCGACTGCCAGCCGGGGACGGCCAGCCAGGAGCTCAAGCCCGGCGCGGTCATCCCGGTCACCCACACCGCCTCGACGGTCGCTCCCGACCTCGTCAACGACATCCTGCGCCGCCCCTACCGCGAGCGCCTGAGCCTGATCATCGGCTCGCTCGGCGCCGGCGTGGCCGGCAACGCCGACAACCTCAACGCCGCGATCCGCCGCGCCAGCCCGGCGCTGCGCGAGACCGACAAGGTGCTCGCCACCCTCGGCGAGCAGAACCGGATCCTCGGCGACCTCACCGTCAACGCCGACAAGGTCGTCGGCGACCTGGCGGGCAACCGCAAGGACGTCGGGCGCTTCGTCACCGAGGCCAAGGAGACCGCGCAGGCCTCGGCGGAGCGCCGCGACGACATCGCCGCCGGCTTCCGCGAGCTGCCCGGCTTCCTCGAGCAGCTGCAGCCGACGATGAAGGCGCTGGGCAACGTCGCCGACGACCAGGGCTCGGCGCTGCGCAACCTCGACGCGTCGTCCAAGCAGCTCACCGACTTCTTCGATCAGCTCGGGCCGTTCGCCGACGCCTCGCGGCCGGCCTTCCGCTCGCTCGGCGCCGCGTCGAAGACCGGCGACCGGGCGGTCAAGGCGGCGCCGCCGGTCATCTCGGAGCTGGCGAAGTTCTCGAAGGGCACCCCCGAGCTCGGCAAGAACCTCGCGATCGTCCTCGAGCACCTCGACGACCGCAAGTACGCGGTCGAGAAGGACCCGCGCAGCCCTGGCGGCCAGGGCTACACCGGCCTCGAGGCGCTGCTGCAGTACGTCTACGACCAGACGACCTCGACGTCGATCTTCGACCAGAGCAACCACATCCTCAAGGTCGGCGCGTTCGTCGGGCCGTGCGCCGACTACGCCAACGAGGACACGCTGCGCAAGGACCCGAGCCTGGAGACCCAGTGCGGCTCGCGCCTGGGGCCGACGCAGCCGGGGCTCAACTACCCCGACGTCACCAAGCGCGCCACGCAGGACGACAGCAACGCGCGCGCGCAGCGCAAGCGCGCCGACGGCAACCCCGGCCTGCCGCTGCCGCCGGTGCCGGCGCCCGAGACGCCGGCGGCCCCGGCGACACCCTCGACGCCGGCGACGCCTTCGACGCCCGAGGTGCCGTCGGTGCCCGACACGCCCAAGCCGCCGCCGGTGCAGGTCCCGCCGCTGCCGCTGCCCGACCTGCCGCCGCTGCCGGGCACCGGCGGGGGCAGCAACGATCGCGGCGGCGGCAGCTCGACGCCGCTCCCGCCGCTGCCCACGCTCAGCGCGAAGACGTCCGGGTCCGACCGCGAGGCCCAGTCCAAGCTCCTCGACTACCTGCTGGGGTCATGAGCACCCGCGGCCGCCGACCCCGCGCCTCGATCGTCGCGAACCCCGTGCTCGTCGGGGCGGTCACGACGCTCGTCATCGTCGTCGCCGTCTTCCTGGCCTACAACGCCAACAACGGCCTGCCGTTCGTGCCGACCCGCCAGCTCGACGTGCTCGTCTCCAACGGCGCCAACCTCGTCAAGGGCAACGAGGTGCGCACGGGCGGCTTCCGCATCGGGGTGGTCACCGACATGACCCCGGTCATGCTGCCCAACGGCAAGGTCGGGGCGAAGCTCACCCTCAAGCTCGACCGCAAGATCGGCGCGGTCCCGGTCGACTCGCACGTGGTCATCCGCCCGCGCTCGGCGCTCGGCCTGAAGTACGTCGAGCTCGACGTCGGGCGCTCGAAGAAGGTCTTCGGCGACGGGGCGACGATGCCGGCCAGCCAGGCCGAGGTGCCCGTCGAGCTCGACGAGTTCTACAACATGTTCGACGCGCCGACGCGGCGCGCGGCGCAGGGCAACCTGAAGGGCTTCGGCGACGCGCTGGCCGCCCGCGGCGCCGACCTCAACCAGACCATCCAGGTCGCCCCGCAGCTGTTCGATCACCTGCAGTCGGTGATGGCGAACCTCAGCGACCCGCGCACGCACCTGCGGTCGTTCTTCAAGGAGCTCGACGACACGGTGCGCGTCGTGGCGCCGGTGTCGCAGACCAACGCGCACCTCTTCACGACGATGGCCAACACGTTCGAGGCCTTCTCGCGCGACCCGCAGGCGCTGAAGGACACGATCTCCAAGAGCCCGGAGACGCTGCGCGCCGGGACGGAGTCACTGCGCGTGCAGCGCCCGTTCCTCGAGCACACCGCGGCGCTGTCGCGCGACCTCGACACCGCGGCGACCGAGCTGCGCGGCGCGCTGCCGACGGTCAACTCGGCGCTGCGGGTCGGCACGCCGGTGCAGCGGCGCTCCGTGCAGCTCAACGACGCGCTGCAGGGCTCGCTCGGCGCGCTGGAGGACCTCGTCAAGGCGCCGGCGACCACCGGCTCGCTGCGCGGGCTGACCGCCACGGTCGACACGCTGCAGCCCCAAGTTCGCTTCCTCGGACCTTACGTCACGGTCTGCAACTACTGGAACATGTTCTGGACGTTCGCGGCCGAGCACCTGTCGGCTCCGGACGACACGGGCTCCTCGCAGCGCGCGCTGCTGAACATGGCCACCCAGCAGCCGGGCTCGGACGGCATCGGCGCGTCGGGCGCCAACGAGTTCGCCCACGGCGAGGGCGAGCTGCCCGGCAACGCCGAGCAGTGGGTCCACAACAACGTCTACGGCCCCGCCGTCAACAGCAAGGGCGAGGCCGACTGCGGCGCCGGCCAGACCGGCTACATCCAGGCCTACAACCCGCTGCGCGACAAGAGCGTCAAGGGTGACCCCTACCAGGGCGCCGTGACCGAGCGCTTCCCGATCCAGGGGCGCCTCGGCCCGACGTACGCCCAGGTCGACAAGAACGGCAAGGGCATCGGCCTGAACCCCGACCACGTGCCCGCCGGCGAGACGTTCACCGATCGCCCGGGCGGCCACGGCGTCGACATCGCGAGGGCCGAGCCATGAGGCGCAAGCGCCGCAAGGGCCTGCCGCCGTTCGTCACCGGGCTGCTGACGCTCGTCGTGCTCGCCGCGGGCTCGTACCTCGGCTTCACCAAGTCGATCCCGTTCCGCCACCACTACACGCTGCAGGCGGTCTTCCCGTCGGCCAACAACATCCGCCCGGGGTCGCCCGTGCGGATCGCCGGCGTCAACGTCGGCAAGGTCACGAAGGTCGGGCACTTCGAGGAGGGCCAGCAGGCCGCGCTCGTGACCATGCGCATCGACAAGAAGGGCCTGCCGATCCACCGCGACGCGCGCATGAAGATCCGCCCGCGCATCTTCCTGGAGGGCAACTTCTTCGTCGACATCAGCCCCGGCTCGCCGGCGGCGCCGATGCTGCACGACGGCGATCGCATCCCGATCAACCAGACGAGCGCGCCCGTGCAGCTCGACCAGGTGCTCGACGCGCTGCAGGCGCCCACGCGCGCCGACCTGCAGGCGCTGCTGCGCGAGCTGTCGCGCGGCCTGAGCGGCGAGGGCGGGCGCGGCTACAACCGCTCGATCCCGTACTGGAAGCCCGCCTACCGCGACTCGGCGATCGTCGCCGACGCGCTGCAGGGCACGCAGGACCACGACCTGTCGCGCTACATCGACAAGGCGGGCCAGGCCGCCGCGGCGATCGACCGCAACCGCGAGCAGCTGAAGTCGCTGGTGACCGATTTCGACACCACCGCGGGCGCCTTCGCGGCGCGCGACCAGGACCTGTCGGCCGCCGTGGCCGAGCTGCCGCGGACGCTGCAGGCCGGGATGCCGGCGCTCGCCGCGCTGAACCGCTCGTTCCCGGCCGTGCGCGGCCTCATCCGCGCGGCGCGCCCCGCGGTGCGCTCGAGCGGCCCGGCCATCGACGCGAGCATGCCGCTCGTGCGCCAGGCCCGCGGGCTGGTCTCCAAGCCCGAGCTGCGCGGCCTGTCGCACGACCTGCGCCCGCTCGTCCCCTCGCTCACGCAGCTCAACCAGCGCTCGACCCCGCTGTACGGGCAGGTGTCGGAGGCCTCGAGCTGCCAGAACGAGGTGATCCTGCCCTGGAGCAAGGACAAGATCGAGGACAAGACGTTCCCGGCGCACGGCCCCGTCTACGAGGAGGCGACCAAGCCGCTGCCGGGCCTCGCCGGCGAGAGCCGCTCCGGTGACGCCAACGGCCAGTGGTTCCGCGTGATGGTGACCACGCCGAAGTTCGCCTACCCGTTCGGCACCGACAAGTTCTTCCTCACCGGCCAGGAGCTGCAGGGCGTCAACCCGCCGACGCCCAAGAACCACGCGCGGCCGCCGCTGCGCGAGGACGTCCCGTGCGAGACCCAGCAGCAGCCCGACCTGCGCACGGTGCCCCAGGCCGTCCCGCCGCCGATCTCGCTGCCCGAGCCGTCGCTGGCGGCGCGGACCGACGCGCTGCAGAAGACCGTCGACTGGCTGCGCAAGGACGTCAAGGTCGAGAAGCTCGGCCTGAAGGTCTCGGACGTGCCGGCGACCGCGCAGGAGCTGGCGAAGTGAAGCGCGCGATCCGCAAGCACGCCGGTCACTTCGCCGCGGTCGTCGGGCTCGCGCTGATCGCGGCGCTCGTCGGCGGCTACATCCTCTCCAACCAGCGCCTGCGCTTCCCGTGGGAGGGCAAGCCGTTCGAGCTGCAGGCGGCCTTCTCGACGGCGCAGGCGGTCACGCCAGGGCAGGGCCAGACCGTGCGCGTCTCGGGCGTGCGCGTCGGCGACATCACGAAGGTCGGGCTCAAGGACGGCCGCGCGGTCGTGACGATGCAGCTCGACCCGCAGTACAAGGACCTCGTCCACACCGACGCCACCGCGCTGCTGCGCCCCAAGACCGGGCTGAAGGACATGTTCGTCGAGCTCGACCCGGGCACCGATCGCGCGCCGCTGGCCAAGGCGGGGTGGACGCTGCCGGTCGGCAACACGCTGCCCGACGTCAACCCCGACGAGATCCTCGCCTCGCTGGACTCCGACACGCGCGACTACCTCACGCTGCTGGTCGACGGCGCCGGGCGCGGCCTGCGCGGGCGCGGCGACGACCTGCGCGAGGTCTTCCGCCGCTTCGAGCCCACGCACCGCGACCTCGCCCGGGTCAACCAGCAGGTCGCCCTGCGGCACAAGAACCTGCGCCGGCTCGTGCACTCGCTCGGCGACCTCAACGACGAGCTGGCGCACAAGAGCGACGACCTCGCCGCGCTGGTCGATTCCTCGAGCGCCGTGTTCCGGGCCTTCGCCTCAGAGCAGGCCAACGTCACGCGCTCGGTCGGCGACCTGCCGGGCGCGCTGCGCCAGACGACGGACACGCTGGGCCGAGTGCAGCGCTTCGCCGAGGCGCTGCGGCCCGCCGCGGTGGATCTGCAGCCGCCGCTGCGCGCGCTCAACCGCGCCAACGGTGCCGTGCAGCCGTTCGCCAAGGAGGCGGCGCCGATCGTGCAGACCCAGATCCGCCCGTTCGTGCGCGACGCGCGGCCGGTCGTGCGCTCGGCCAACGAGCCGGCGAACGAGCTGGCCGCCGCGACGCCCGACCTGACGCGCAGCTTCACCGTCCTCAACCACCTCTTCAACATGGTCGGCTACAACCCGAACGGGCGCGAGGACCCGAGCAAGGACACCCGCGAGGAGGGCTACCTCTTCTGGATCGCGTGGCTGCAGCACAACGGCGCCGCGGTCTTCTCGACGTCCGACGCAAACGGCCCGTTCCGCCCGGTGACCCTGGGCGGCACGTGCGGCATCTTCAAGTCGATCGCCAGCGAGAACCCGCCGCTGAACCAGACGCTGCTGCCCGCCCTGACCGACCCCCGGATCTGCGGGACGAACTGAGCGAATGAACAAGCAAGCCCCCTCGCTCGGCCGGATCTTCACGATGGTGATCTTCGCGCTGTCGTGCTTCGGCCTGCTGCTGTTCCTGTGGCTGAGCTTCGGCGGGCCGATCCCGCTGAAGCCCAAGGGCTACCAGTTCAAGGTCGCCTTCCCCGAGGCGACGCAGCTCGGGCTGGAGGCCGACGTGCGCGTCGCCGGCGTGAGCGTCGGCAAGGTGCGCGCGAAGGGCATCGACTCAGCGCATCCCAACCGCACGATCGCGACGATCGAGGTCGACCGCAAGTACGCGCCGGTCGCGCGCGACGCGCGCGCGATCCTGCGCCAGAAGACGCTGCTCGGCGAGACCTACGTCGAGCTGACGCCGGGTCATGCGCGGACGGCGGGAACGGTCCCCGACGGCGGCTTCCTGGCCAACTCGCGCGTGGCGAAGACCGTCGAGCTCGACGAGATCTTCCAGGCGCTCGACCCCAAGACGCGCGCGAGCTTCCGCACGTGGCAGCAGTCGCTGTCGCAGGCGGTCAACGGGCGCGGGCGCGATCTCAACGACGCGCTCGGCAACCTGCCCGCCTTCGCCGACAACGGCAACGACCTCTTGACGGTGCTCGACGGCCAGGCCTCGCAGGTGCGCGAGCTGGTGCGCGGCACCGGGCAGGTCTTCGGCGCGCTCAACCGCGACGAGGGCCAGCTGCACAACCTGATCGTCGGCGCGGGCGAGACCTTCGACGCCACCTCGCGCCAGCAGGAGGCGCTGGCCGAGACCTTCCGGATCTTCCCGACGTTCCTCGACGAGTCCAAGCTCACCTTCCAGCGCCTGGAGCGCTTCTCCAAGGACACCGATCCGCTGGTCCAGGACCTGCGCCCGGCGGCGCGCGACCTGACGCCGACGCTGCACGACGTGCACGGGCTGGCCCCGGACCTCAAGAGCTTCTTCGTCAACCTCGATCCGCTCATCACGGCGTCGAAGACCGGCCTGCCGGCGCTGCGCGACACGCTGACCGAGGCCAAGCCGCTGCTCGGCCAGCTGCAGCCGTTCCTCGAGCAGCTCAACCCGGCGCTGCAGTACCTCGAGTACCAGCAGCTCATGACCGCCGACTTCATCTCCAACGGCGCGGCCGCGCTGGCCGACACCATCCCGACGGTCACCGACAACGAGATGGGCCACTACCTGCGCCAGTTCGGCCCGACGGGCGCGGAGACGATCGGCATGTACCCGCAGCGCCCGGCCGCGTCGCGCGGCAACGCCTACCCGCGCCCCGACGCGCTCACCGGCGAGAAGCGCGACCGCTACATGATGTTCGGCAACTTCGACTGCAAGAACGCCGGCGGCGAGCACATGACGCAGGTCCCGGACTCCAGCGACGCCCCGTCCTGCTTCGTGCAGGCCCCGCCGGCGTGGCCGCCCGGGAACACCAGCGCCTATCCGCACGTGGGGCCGGCGAACTACTCGAAGCCGTAGGGGCGGCGGCCGTCCGCGGCGGCCGTCCGCGGTCGTTTGCCGCTGTGCGCGGCCAGGGGCGCTGAGGGAGGGTGGTTCGGGCGGGGACGGTCTCGGCCGATGCGGGTGGCAGCGCGCTCGTGCGGACGCTCCGCAGATCGCGCGCGAGTTGCAACACCTGCCGCTCGCCGCCGAGACGAACTGTGCTGACTACGGGGGCCGATGCACCCATAAGTCAGCACAGTTCTCTGGAGCGCTCGCGGACCTGTTGCGAAGCACACGCGCTTGGCGGCCGAAGGCGCGCGGGTCCGCGACAGCGCTCGCTCGGCCGCCGCCCGCGCGAGCACCCGCTAAGCCGCCCGCGCCGCCTGCGTCACCGGGCAGCGCCCCGGGTGCCCGCAGACGTCCGGATCGCACATCCGGCAGATCACGAGGCTCGCGACCGAGTCGGTCGTCTCGACGCCGAGCATGCGCTCGAGCATGCCCTCGAGCGCTCGGCGCTCGGTGGTGTCGAGGGCCGAAAGCGCCGCGTCGAGCGCGCTCGCGCGGGCGGCGAGCGCCTCGTCGGCCGCGCGCCGTCCGGCGGGCGTCAGCCGCAGGGCGACGGCGCGCCCGTCGCGGTCGCTGCGGTGGCGCTCGACGAGGCCGCGGGCCTGCAGGCGATCGGCGAGGCGCACGACGCCCGGGTGCGAGAGGGCCAGCGCCTTGCGCAGGAGGTCCAGCGGCTCGCCCTCGGCGTAGTTGCGCAGGGTCACGAGCGCGGCGGCGTCGCTGCCCGCGACGCCCGCGCCGTCGCGGACGGCCGCGTCGGCGCGGTCGGCGAGCGTCAGCGCGAGCGCGCCGAGGAGGTTGGCCGTGCGCTCGTCGGCCGCGGCGGCCACGTCAGCCCTCGGTCGATCCGTCGGGCGCGACGCCGTGGGGCCGCTCGTTGGGCGTGTGGCACGCGATCTCGATGACGGCGATCTTCGCCCCGCGCGGGCGGCGCTCGCCGGCGACGGGCGACTGGCTGAGGATCTTGACGCACGAGATGTTGTAGCGGCCGTTGCCGAGCTTGCCGGCGAAGCCGGTCCACCGCAGCTGCAGCCCGGCGCGCGCCGCGACGCGGTGCGCCTCCTGCTGCTCGCGGCCGACGAGGCGCGGTACGACGACCATCTGCGTGCCGGGCCGGGCGCTGGCCGCGGCGGGCCCGGCGGGCGCGGCCGCTCCGCGATCGCCGTCGCTGCCGCCGCACGCGGCGAGCAGCGCGCACGCGGCGAGCAGCGCAGGTGTCAGGCTCCGAGGCGAAAGCGTGTGCATGACGCATACATATAGACCGATCCTGGGGATGGGTCAAGTGCGGCTAGCCACCTTGTGAGATCCCACGCTGCGTGGGACCGTCAGCGCCGCATGCGCTATCGCGATCGACTCCCGCACCTCGACAGCGACCGGCCGTTCATCGCCGACGGCGGCCTCGAGACCACCCTGATCTTCCACCGCGGCATCGACCTGCCCTGCTTCGCCGCCTTCGACCTGCTCAAGGACGACGCCGGCAGGGCGGAGCTGCGCGCCTACTTCGAGCCGTATGTCGCGATCGCGCGCGAGCGCGGCGTCGGCGTCGTCCTCGACACCGCGACGTGGCGCGCCAACCCGGACTGGGCGGACGAGCTCGGCTACTCGCTCGACGAGCTCGACGAGGTCAACCGCCGCGCCGTGGAGCTCGCCGAGGAGATCCGGGCCGCCGCCGAGGACGGGCGCACGGCGATCGTCATCAACGGCGTCGTCGGCCCGCGCGGCGACGGCTACAGCCCGAGCGAGCTGATGAGCGCGCAGGCCGCGGAGCGCTACCACGCCCGCCAGCTGCAGACGTTCGCGACGACCGCGGCGGACATGGTGACCGCCGTGACGATGACCTATCCCGAGGAGGCGATCGGGGTCGTCCGCGCGGCACGGGCGGCCGGCATGCCGGTGGCGATCTCGTTCACCGTCGAGACCGACGGCCGCCTGCCGAACGGGCAGGCGCTGAAGGCCGCCGTCGAGCGGGTCGACGCCGAGACCGGCGGGGCGGCGGCCTACTTCATGATCAACTGCGCGCACCCGACCCACTTCGCCTCGGTGCTCGAGAGCGAGGACGGCGCCTGGCTGGATCGCATCCGCGGCCTGCGCGCCAACGCGTCGACGAAGAGCCACGCCGAGCTCGACGAGGCCGACGAGCTCGACGAGGGCGATCCCGTCACGCTCGGCGCCGACCACCGCGCCCTGCGCGAGCGGCTGCGCAGCGTCAGCGTCCTGGGCGGCTGCTGCGGCACGGACCACCGCCACGTCGCGGCGGTGTCCGGCGCCTGGTCGGACTGACAGCTACGCGACGGCGGCGTCGCGCACGGCGACGGCGGCCAACCAGTCGAGCAGGCGCCCGGCGAGCGCCGCGTCGCCCTCGATCTCGAGCTCGGTGCGCGAGCCGTCGAGGCCGAACGCCTCGACCCACGCGCGCTCGGGGCCGGCGATCCGCGCATCGGCCTCGGGCGCGCCGCGCTCCTCGTAGAAGACGTGCCCGTTCTCGGCGCGCAGGACGTGCACGCCGGCCGCGGGCCCGTTCTCGATCCGCAGCTCGACCGTGCCGCGCAACGACGACGGTGTCGTGAGCCCGGGGGCGCAGCGCAGGATCGCGCCGACGTCGATGGCCTCGCCCGGACGCGGCGGGCCCCACGCCCAGCGATAGCCCCAGCGCGCGAGGGCGCCGATGACGGGCAGCAGGTCGCGTGCGCGCTCGGTGAGCTCGTAGTCGACGCGCGGCGGGACCTCGCGGTAGCGCTGGCGCGTCAGCAGGCCGTCGGCGACCATCCGGTTCAGGCGCGAGCGCAGCTGCTCGGTCGAGATGCCCGGCAGCACGCGCTGCAGCTCGACGAACCGGCGCGGCCCACCGGCGAGGTCGCGCACGATCAGCAGCGTCCACTTGTCGCCGACCAGGTCGAGTGCCCGAGCGTCCGGCGCCCATTGGTTGTAGGGATGACGCTTGGGGGGTGGTGTGGTGGGGATGAGAGGTCTCCTGTGGCGGGGAACGGCCGGCGCCTCCCGCGCCAGGATCGAGGATAGACCACGAACCGGAGTGCGCGCACGGCTGATCCACCAAATATCGACCGATGTTCGTCTTCTTTCCCGTGTATTGAAAGGCCGCAAGCTTCCCGCCGGCCCTGCGTTGCAGCCCGCAAGGAAGCATCAAGTCAGGGGCACGGACTTTGGGCGAACTCATCTCACTCGCAGAGCGGCGCGCCGCTCGCGCCGCCGCATCGGCACGGCGCGCGCGCCCACGCGTGAGCTTCTTCTTCGATCTCGCCTCGCCGTGGACGTACCTGGCGGCCGAGCGCGTCGACCGCCTCTTCGCCGAGGTCCACTGGCGCCCCGCGATGGCCGACGCCCTGCCCGCCGACCGTGACGGCGAGGGCGTGCGCGAGGCGGCCGACGAGCGCGCCGTCGCGCTGCGCATGCCGCTGGTCTGGCCCGACGCCTGGCCGACCGCCGGGCTGAGCGCGATGCGCGTCGCCACCCTGGCGGCCGAGCGCGGCCGGGCCGCGCCCTTCGTGCTGGCGGCCAGCCGCCTGGCCTTCTGCGGCGGCTTCGACGTCGACGACCCCGAGATCCTCGCCGAGGCGGCCGCGGTCGCCGGCCTCGGCCTGGAGGAGTGCCTGCAGGCCGCGGGCGACCTGCGCCGCGACGGCCCGCCCGAGCAGGCCGCCCGGCGGCTGCTCAGCCAGGGAGCCGACGGCCTGCCCGTCCTCGTCGTCGGGCGCGCGCTCTACTGCGGCGAGCACCGGATCGCCGAGGCCGCCGCGGCGGCGAGCGGGCGCAGCTTCACGACTCCGCCACTGCGCCACCTCGGCTGAGCGACGAGAATGCGGGCGTCGATGGGGAGTCGTCGCCGTATCGCGCTCGCCGTGACCGCGCTTGCCGTGGCCGGCGGCGCCGTGGCCGTCGCCGATTCGGGCGACGACGGGCGCGTCGGGCCCGATCGCGCGCTGCTCAACAACGGCCGCCACCTGCAGCCGTTCGGGGCGATGGCGAAGGTCGGCCAGTTCCCCACCGGGGCGGCGCTGACGCCGAACGGGCGCTACTACTGGACCGTGTCCACCGGCCGCGGGCGCGCCGACGTGCGCATCGTCTCGGTGCGCTCGGCGCGCGTGGTGCAGACGCTCGCGCTGCCCGGCGGCTCGGGCGGCATCGCCATGGATCCGCGCCACCCCGTGGCCTTCGTCTCGGGCGTGGCCGACTCCGCCCACAAGGACCAGCAGGCGCCGGCCGGCACTCCCGGCCGGGCCGGGGACGTCATCCACGTCTTCCACTACTCGCCGCGCACTGGAGCCGCAACCGAGCAGGAGCCGATTCCGGTCCCCGCGCCCGCGAACGCCCAGCCTCCGCAGGACTTCCCGCCGGCGCCGACGGGCGCGCGCGTCGCCTGGCCGGACCGGCTGGCCGTCTCGCCAGACGGCGGGACGCTGCTGGTCCCGCTGAACCTCGCCGACCAGGCCGCGATCGTCGACACCGCCACCAAGCGCGTGCGCTACGTCGCGACCGGCAGCTATCCGTACGGCGCGGCGATCCTGCGCGACGGCCACAGCGGCCTGGTCAGCAACGAGGCGCCCGGGACCGTCTCGGTCGTCGACCTCCACGACGCGAGGAAGGTCAAGGACATCCAGGTCGGCGCGCACCTCTCGCATCCCGAGGCGATCGCCGTCGATCCGAAGGCCGATCGCGCCTACGTCGCCGTGGCCAACTCCGATCAGGTCTCGGTGCTCGACACCAAGGCGATGCGCGTCGAGCGCACGCTGTCCGTCGAGCGGCCCGAGGGCCTCGGCACGGCGCCCGTCGACGTGGCCGTCACGCCCGGGGGCGGGAACCTGCTCGTGGCCGAGGCCGGCGCCGACGAGATCGCGGTCTTCCAGCTCCCTGGGGCGGCACGCGCCAAGCGCTCGCGCTCGCGCGCCGCCGGCGAGCGTGTGCTGGCGCACGAGCTCGCCGCGGCCGCTCGCGGCGGCGAGGAGGGCGACGAGCCCGGAGACCGCGTCGGCATCGCCGCGGCGGGTCGTGCCTGGCGGCTGATCGGCCGCATCCCGACCGCGCAGTACCCCACCGACGTCGGCACCGCGCGCGGCAAGCTCGTGTGGCTCTCGGGCAAGGGACTTGGCGTCGGGCCCAACCCGCAGGGGCCCAACCCGGCGGCGCCGGCCGACAGCGACGACGCCATCAACTCCACGCAGTACCTGCCGCTGCTGAACGTCGGCGCCGCGGGGATCGCCGACTACCCGAGCCGCAGGCGCCTCGCGCGCCTCACCGCGACGGCCGACCGCCAGATCCGCCCGACCAACGCGCAGGCGCCACCGGCGGGGACGCCGCTGCGCGCCGGCGGACCGATCAAGCACGTCTTCTACATCGTTCGCGAGAACCGCAGCTACGACCAGATCATGGGCGACGACACCCGCGGCGACGGCGACCCCAAGCTCACGCTGTTCGGCGACCAGATCACGCCCAACGCCCACGCGCTCGCCCGCCGCTTTCCGCTGCTCGACCACTTCTACGCCAACTCCGAGGCGTCGATCGACGGCCACTTCTGGACGAGCGCGGCGAAGGTCTCCGACTACGTCAACAAGAACTGGTTCCAGAACTACGCGGCGCGCGGGCGGCCCTACGACTTCGGCGTCTACGCCATTAGCTGGCCGGCCAACGGCTTCCTCTTCGACCAGGCCGAGCGCCAGGGCATCTCCTACTACAACTACGGCGAGGCGATCGCGGGCGACGTCGGCCTCTTCCCCGACAAGGACCGCACGCCCGAGGACCTGGCGGAGGTCAACCGCAAGTTCGCCAAGTCCGACCTCGGCGCCAACGGCTGCTTCGCCAACGACACCTCGGTCGGGACCGACTCGATCACGGGCGTCGAGGTCTACGACTCGTCGGTGCCGGTGGGGGCCAAGCTCGGCGCGACGTCGCGCTTCGACTGCCTGCGACTGAAGCTCACGGCGCAGATCGCGACGGGCACGGTGCCCGCGCTGAGCTACATCACGCTGCCCAACGACCACACGCGCACGCTCGAGGCGGGCGCCCGCACGCCGCGCGCGATGATCGCCGACAACGACGAGGCGCTGGGCAGGATCGTCGACCTCATCAGCCACTCGGCCATCTGGACGCAGTCGGCGATCTTCGTGGTCGAGGACGACTCGCAGGACGGCGCCGACCACGTCGATGCCCATCGCATCCCCGCCTTCGTCGTCAGCCCGTACGCCAAGCAGGGCGCGATCGTCCACACCCGCTACGACTTCCTCAGCGCGATCCGCTCGATGGAGCTGATTCTCGGCATGAAGCCGCTGGGCCTCTTCGATCGCCTGGCCACCCCGATGTACGACGCGTTCACGGGCGACGCAGCGAACGCCGCGGCCTACGACGCGATAGCGGCAAACGTCAGCCTCGTCGAGCGCAACCCCGGCGGCACCCCTGGCGCGCTGGCGGCAGCGAAGCTGCCGGTGGGCCTCGACCGCGCGTCGCAGGCCGACATGGATCGGCTGCTCTGGCAATCGGTGCACGGCAACGGCTCCCAGCCACCTCCCCCGGGGCCGGATGCCGATCGGCGTGACCCGCGAGTCCTGCCCGACGGCTAGCTTCCCAGGACGATGTTCAGGGCGCCGCTGGAGCACGCGTACGCACGGCTGGGGGCGCGTTACCCGCGCGCCGTGCTGACGCTCGTCTACCCGATCTCGTTCTTCGTGGTGGCCGCCGGCGTCCTGCTGCTCAACCTGTACGTCGAGATCTCGCTGAGCACGTTCTGGCGGCTGCTGGCGGCGTCGGAGGCGCTCGTCGCGATCGAGATCACGGCGGCGCTGTGGCTGGCCTACCGGCTCATCCGGCCGGCCGACCCGTGGCTGCACGGCGAGCGCACGCCCGAGACTGCGGTCGCCGCGTGGTGCGCGCTGGCAGGCCTGCAGATCGACCTGCTGCGCTTCGGGCGCGGCCTGCCGGTGCTGCTCGACACGATCCCCGTGTCGATCTACATCACGCTCGAGCTCGGCGGCAGCTTCCTGAGCTTCCTGGCGATCGCCGCCGGCGCCACCGTGGTGCTGGCCTACGGCGTCTTCCTGCGCTTCTTCGTCACCGAGCTGAGCATGCGCCCGGTGCTGGCCGACGTGTCCTGCGACCTGCCCGACGGCGTCGACCTCGGCAACCGCTCGGTGCCACTGCGCGGCAAGCTGCTCGTCGCCCTGCCGGTGATCAACGTCATCACCGGCGTGGTCGTCGCCGGGCTGGCGTCCGACAACGCCAGCCTGCAGGCGCTGGGCGTCGGCGTGCTCGTCGCGCTCGGCGTGGCCTTCACGATCTCCTTCGAGCTGTCGGCGCTGCTCGCGCGCTCGCTGCTCGCGCCCATCCAGGACCTGCGCAGGGGCACCGAGCGCGTCATCGCCGGCGATCTGCGCACGCGCGTGCCCGTGCTCGGCACCGACGAGACGGGGCGGCTGGCCGAGTCGTTCAACCACATGGTCGCGGGCCTCGAGGAGCGCGAGCGCCTGCGCGAGGCGTTCGGCGCGTTCGTCGATCCGCAGCTGGCCGAGCGCGTGCTCGAGGAGGGCACGGTGATCGAGGGCGAGGAGGCCGAGGTCACCGTCCTGTTCGTCGACATCCGCGAGTTCACCGCGTTCGCCGAGCGCGCCAGCGCGGCCGAGGTCGTCAGCGAGCTCAACGCCTTCTACGAGCGCGTCGTGCCGGTGCTCATCCGCCACGGCGGGCACGCCAACAAGTTCGTCGGCGACGGCCTGCTGGGTCTCTTCGGCGCGCCCGAGCGCCTGCCCGACCACGCCGATCGCGGCGTGGCCGCCGCGCTGGACATCGCGAGGGTCGTAGGTCGCGCCTACGGCGGGCGCCTGCGCATCGGCGTCGGCGTCAACTCCGGCCCGGTCGTCGCCGGCACGATCGGCGGCGGCGGCCGCGTCGAGTTCACCGTCATCGGCGACACGGTCAACACCGCCGCGCGCGTGGAGGCGATCACGCGCGAGACCGACGACACGGTCCTCATCACCGAGGCCACGCGTCGTCTCCTGCACCGCGATCACGGCGGCTTCGCCGAGCGCGGGACGTTCCCGCTGCGCGGGCGCAGCGAGCCGGTGAAGGTGCACGTCGCGCTCGCGGCGGCCGCCGAGTCGGCGCCGCTCGCGCGGCGCGATGCGACCGGCTAGGCGGCCTGTTCCAGCTCGGTCGGGAGCATCCCCGGAGGGCCGAGGATGTCGATGCCGTGCGCGGCGGCGATGCGGGTGAGCTCCTCGGGGTCGGGCGTGGCCGCCGCGACCGCGCGGACGAACGCCTCGAAGTCGGCCGGCGCCGACGCGACGAGCCAGCGCGCGCCGCTTTCGCCGACACGCAGCGTGTGCGGGATTCCCTTCGGCGCGAGCACCCCCTCGCCGGCGCGCAGGACCTGCGTCTCGTCGCCGACCCACAGCGTCAGCTCACCCTCGAGGACGTAGAAGCCCTCGTCGACGTCGCGGTGGACGTGCAGCGGCGTCCGGTCGCCGGCGGGTGCCGTGGACTCCAGCAGCGCGAACGTGCCGCCCGTCTGATCTCCGCTGATGGGGATGCGGACGCGATTGGCGAGGAACTGAAGCTCGTCGGTCATCTCTATGTGCTCCTTGGCGATAGCATAAGCTCCGATATGGAGTTTATACCTCCGAAACGGAGCTACGTCAAATGGCCAAGCTGACGCCGTTCTCCTACGCGGTGCTCGTCCTCGTCGGGGAGGGCGGCGCCGGCGCGCACGACCTCGTGCGGATGATGCGCGAGGGCCAGCACGTCTTCTGGGCGGCGTCGGCCAGCCAGTGGTACGCCGAGCCCAAGCGCCTGGCCGAGCTCGGCCTGCTGCACGCCGAGCGGACGCCCGGGCGCACGCACGAGCGTACGCACTACACGTTGACCGACGCCGGCCGCGACGCGCTGCGCGAGTGGCTGGCGCAGCCGAGCGCGTTCACGCGCATCCAGTCCGAGCCGGTCGTGCGCCTGCTCGGCTCCGAGTTCGGCGAGCCCGAGGCGATCAGCGCGTCACTCGAGAGCCTGCGCGCTGCGCTCGGCGAGTCGTATGCCGCGATCGAGCGCGCCGCGGTCCGGGCTGCGGAGCTGCCGCACCGCGCCGCGGTCATCGGTGTCAACCACCGCTTCGCCCGGCGCATCCTCGACGCGCACGCGGCGTGGCTCGACGAGGCGCAGGCGGCGCTTAGGGATGCAGCAGCCCGGCGAAGATGACCGCGTCGAGGGCGGTGCGCTCCTCGTACTCCTCGTCGGTCTGCACGAGGTAGCCGAGCAGGGGATAGGAGGCGCCGAGCTCGGTCACGAGGTCGGCGAGATCGGGCAGCAGGTAGCCGCTCGGGGCGTTGGGCGCGGGGCGGTCCAGCGTCGCGGTCATGACCCCATGGTGCGCGGGTCGCGTAGGGCTCACAAGCGGCTTCGACAGGGAGTGCGAATCTGTCGATAGGGTCCGCCGCCTATGGGCACGGACACCGAACGCTCGACCTCCCTGCACGGCGGCCGGCTGGTCGCCAGGCGCCTGAAGGCCCACGGCGTGACCAAGCTGTTCACGCTGTCGGGCGGGCACCTCTTCTCGATCTACGACGGCTGTCGCGAGGAGGGCATCGACCTCGTCGACGTGCGCCACGAGTCGGCCGCCGCCTTCGCCGCCGAGGGCTGGGCGAAGGTCACGCGCCAGCCCGGCGTCGCCGCGCTGACCGCGGGCCCGGGCGTGACCAACGGGATGAGCGCGATGGCCTCGGCGCAGCAGAACGGCTCGCCGATGCTCGTCCTCGGCGGGCGCGCGCCGGCGATGCGCTGGGGCCAGGGCTCGCTGCAGGAGATCGACCACGTGCCGTTCGTGCGCCCGGTGACCAAGCTCGCGGCGACGCCGGAGGCGACCGCCGAGATCCCGGCGCTCATCGACGAGGCGCTGAGCGCCGCGGTCACGCCGCATTCGGGCCCGACCTTCGTCGACTTCCCGATGGACGTCGTCTTCCAGGAGGCGCCGGACGCCGACGAGCCCGCGCCGCTGCCGGACCCGGCCGACGGCCCGGTGCCCGACGTCGCGCGCGCCGCGGCGCTGCTGCGCGAGGCCGAGCGCCCGGTGATCATGGCCGGCACGAACCTCTACTGGGGCCACGGCGAGGACGCGCTGCTGGCGCTCGCCACCGAGCTGCACATCCCGGTCTTCCTCAACGGCCTGGCGCGCGGCTGCGTGCCCGCCGACCACGAGCTGTTCTTCTCGCGTGCGCGCTCGAACGGGCTGAAGGGCGCCGACGTCGCGCTGGTCATCGGCGTGCCGATGGACTTCCGCCTGGGCTTCGGCCAGTCGTTCGGCGAGGAGACCGAGCTGATCGTCATCGATCGCGCGGAGCCGCAGCGCGACCACCCGCGCGCGGTCGCCGCAGAGCTGTACGGCTCGATCGGCGCGATCCTCGACGGGCTGCGCTCGGAGGCGCGGGGTGTGTCGCAGCCCGGCGAGTGGGTCGCCGAGCTGCGCGCGGCCGAGGACGAGAAGCGCGCCGCCGAGCGCGCCGAGCTCGACGACGATCGCGCGCCGCTGCACCCGATGCGCCTGTACCGCGAGCTCGGCGCGGTGCTCGACCGCAACGCGATCGTCGTGGGCGACGGCGGCGACTTCGTCTCCTACGCGGGGCGCGTCGTCGACTCCTACGAGCCCGGCTGCTGGCTGGACCCGGGGCCGTTCGGCTGCCTGGGCTGCGGGCCCGGCTACGCGCTGGCGGCCAAGATCGCCCACCCCGATCGCCAGGTCGTGCTGCTGCTCGGCGACGGCGCCTTCGGCTTCAGCGGGATGGAGTTCGACACGCTCGCGCGCCACGGCGTCGACGTGGTCGGCGTGATGGGCAACAACGGCATCTGGGCGCTGGAGAAGCACCCGATGGAGTTCCTCTACGGCTACTCGGTGGCCGCCGAGCTGCGGCCCGGCACGCGCTACGACCAGGTCGTCGCCGCGCTCGGGGGCCACGGCGAGCTCGTCGAGCGCCCCGACGAGCTGCGGCCGGCGCTCGAGCGCGCGTTCACGGCCGGCGTGCCGGCGCTCGTCAACGTCCTCACCGACCCCGACGTCGTCTATCCCCGCAGGTCCAACCTGGCGTAGGCCCGACCTCGACGTCGAGGCCGAGGCGATCGTCGCGCTCCAGCGCGCGGCCTACCGCGGCGAGGCGGAGCTGCTGGGCACCGACGCGTTGCCGCCGCTGACCGAGACCGCGGCGCAGCTGCGCGCCTGCGGCGAGGAGCTGTGGGTGACGGGCGCGGGGCCGGAAGCGGCCGTCGGCCTGGAGCGCGAGGGCGAGGCGCTGCGGATCGCGCGGCTCGCGGTGGCGCCGTCGGCCCAGCGGCGCGGGCTCGGCCGCGCGGCGGTCGCGCTGGCGATCGGCCGGGCGGGCACGCGGGCGGTCGTCGTGTCGACGGGCGCCGCGAACGCGCCGGCGTTGGCGCTCTACGAGGGCGCGGGGTTCGTCCGCGTCGCGGAGTGGACCGTGCCCGGTGGCGTGCGCGTGGTCGACCTACGCCGCGAGGGCGCGTGACGCAGACGCGATGGAAGCCGCCCGGAGGCGGCTTCCAAAGTTGGCCCCGACAGGACGGGCAGGGGTACGTGCCATGAAGGGGCCGGGTTCGACGGTTCGAGCGGCGGGAGGCGCCGATTCGATGCGGCTTCGCCCGAACCTATGAGGCCGGCAGCCGGAGCGGTCACACCTATGCGGCACGAGCACCCCTTCGCCAGCCGAGCGATTGTCCGCGCTCTGACCGCGGCATGCATATCGAACATACGTCCACATCGCATACCAGAACTGGTGAGGGGGTAAGTGCGATCGCTGGGTTCGTTCAAGTATCGCGGCGGCCCCGTGTTTCCTCAGCCCACAGGGTTCGCCGCGATGTTCTTCTCTATGAGGCCGGCGTCGGGGCGCCACCATGGCGCCGCCGATGCACCGCTTCCAGGGCGGCGCCACGCAGGATGTCGTGGTCGGAAACCTCGGTGGAATCGAGGCCAAACGCCCGCAGCGCCTCGATGAGCATGACCACGCCGGCGACGATCGTCGGCGCGCGATCGGGGTGCAGGCCCCGCACCTTGCGGCGCTCGGGCTCGGGGAGGGCTGCGAGGCGCTCGAGGATCCCGGCGCACGCGCCGACCGACAGTCGGTGGCCGTGCGCGTTGTTCGGATCGAAACACTCCAGATCAAGGTCTATCGCGCCGAGCGAGGTCGCCGTGCCGGCGACGGCGATCGCCGCGCGCGTGCCCTCCCGGATCCCGGGTGGCACCTGTTTCTCGAAGATCGCGCGCACGTCGGCGGCGAGCGCGTCGAGCTCGGCGGGCTCGGGCGGGTCGTGCCGGATGTGGCGCTCGGTGTGGCGCACGACGCCCGCCTGGGTCGAGACGTGGAAGCCGACCTCGTGGCCGGTGCCGACCACCAGCTCGGTCGAGCCGCCGCCGATGTCGATGACGACGGTCGGGGTCGCGTCGTCGGGCGGGCGTTCGCTCGTCGCGCCCCGGAAGGTCAGGCGCGCCTCCTCGTCGCCGGGGATCGCGCGCGCGTCGAGCCCGTAGTCGTCGCGGACGCGCGCGGTGAAGTCCGACCCGTTGGCCGCGTCGCGCACCGCGCTCGTGAGGACGGCGACCGTCGGGCCGGCGCCGTGGCGGTCGATCAGCTCGCGGTACTCGGCCAGCGTGGCGAGCACGCGCTGCATCGCGTCGTCCGCGAGGCGCCCCGTCCGGTCGACCCTGTCGCCCAGGCGCGTGACCCTCGTGCGCCGCTCGAGCTCGGTGAGCGCGCCGTCGGCCGTGACGTCGGCGACGAGCAGGCGCGTCGAGTTGCTGCCGATGTCGACGACGGCGACGCGCATGGGCCGGGTCAGCCGATCGGCGCCGGGTACGGCATCGGCTCGCCGGCCAGCGCGGCCAGGAGGTTGTCGACGGCGCGGTCGGCCATCGCGGCGCGGGCGGTCCCGGTGGCCGAGGCGATGTGGGGCGCGACGATGAGGTTGGGCGCCTGCAGGAGCGGGTCGTCGTGGGGCAGCGGCTCGGGGTCGGTGACGTCGAGCGCGGCGGCGGCGAGCCGGCGCTCGCGCAGCGCCTCGGCGAGCGCGACCTTGTCGACGATCGGGCCGCGCGCGGTGTTGACGAGGATCGCGGTCGGCTTCATCTGCGCGAGCCGCGCCGCGTCGATGAGGTGGTGGGTCTCGGGCGTCAGCGGCGCGTGCAGCGAGACGAAGTCCGCGCGGCGCAGCGCGGCCTCGAGGTCGTCGCCGAGGTCGACCATGAGGACCTCCATCTCGAAGCCCTCCGCGCGCTTGGCGACGGCGCGGCCGATGCGCCCGGCGCCGATCACCGCGAGCGTCGCCCCGTGGACGTCGGCGCCGAGCCAGCCCTGCGGCTCCCACGTGCGCCACTTGCCGTCGCGCACGTCGCGGTCGGCCTCGACAAGCCGGCGCGCCGCGGCGAGCATCAGCGCCCAGGCGAAGTCGGCGGTCGCGTCGGTGAGCACGTCGGGCGTGACGCCGACCGGGATGCCGCGCGCCGTGACCGCCTCGACGTCGACGTTGTCGAAGCCGATCGCGTAGTTGGCGATCGCCCGCAGGTTGGGCGCGGCCGCGAGCAGCTGCGCGTCGATGCGCTCGGTGAGCAGGCTCAGCAGCCCTTCGACGTCGCCGACCCGCGCGCGCAGCTCCTCGGGCGAGGGCGGCATCTCGCCCGGCCAGACCTCGACCTCGTGCTCGGCCGCGAGCCGCTCCAGCGCGGTCCCGGGCAGTCGGCGGGTGACGAAGACGCGGGCCATGGCGGGGGATTCTCGCGCGTGCGCGCGGTTGATCGGCTGCGACGCGAGTTGCTAATGTGTAGCTCCGCGCCGCGGGGTGGAGCAGTCTGGTAGCTCGTCGGGCTCATAACCCGAAGGTCGCGGGTTCGAATCCCGCCCCCGCTATAACCGAGGCCCGGTCACGAGGGAAGCCCGAAAGCCCTGCAAGGGGCCTGAAATTGCGACCCAGACGAGCCGGGCCTCGGCGTGTCTCGCGCCGGGCTGCGCTCGCCTCTGGGGCCCAATTGGGGCCCAATTCTTTTCAAGACGTCACTCCACGGCGGCCGATGCGGTTGTGGTCCAGCTTCGCGACGACCCCCGCGGTCGTGGCGGCTCCTGCGCCGGGTCGTTCAGGTGCCGCATCGGGCGGCGGCAAGGGCCCTCTCTCGCGGGGAGATACTGTGTGCGCCCGCTGCCCGGGCGTAGGTCCCATCGTCCTGGCGGGACGCCTTTCTGCATAGCGTTGCGGAGGAGGAGCGCGCCAACGAGCGCGTAGGCGCCTGCGCTTCGTCCATAGCGAGCGCCTCGGTCTGACCCTCGAGACAGCTCCGTTTCACGCGAAGCGGAAGCGCGTGCCATCCCGGTCTCGCCTGAGGAGAACGCCGGCCCTTGAGTGTCGCTGGCACGCTTGGCTGTCGCGAAAGTCCTGCGGCGTCCGAGGTCGGCCCGGCGAGGGGTGAGATTTGAGCCGGCGTGCTGAGTGCCCGTCGGCGGCTGCTGTCAGGCGGCCGCGAGAGCGTGGCGGTGGAGTTTGAGGAGGTTGTGGGTGGCGGTGATCGGTCGCCATTCCGCGCGGACGGCGCCGCGTCCTCGTCGTCTGAAGCGGTCCAGGAGACGGTTGAACTTCGTGTGGGCGAACACGGGCTCGATCATCGGTTGGCGCTTGCGGTAGAGCTCGCTGCCGCTGTCGGTGGCGAGGACTTGGCGCATCTGGTCGTAGCGGCCGCCGTCCCAGTTGCGCCGGGTGGTTCGGCGGCGGCTGGTGTCGGGTGGGATGAGGACCTGGATGCCGCGGTCGACGATCCGTTGCATCTGTTCGCCGTGCCAGTAGCCGGCGTCGGCCAGCAGCACTTCGGGCAGCTCGTCGATGCCGGCCCTGGCGAGCTCGCGTTGCGTGGCGTCGAGCATCGGCTCCAGATGTCCGAAGTCGGCGCCGACGGTCTCGATCTCGGCGGCCAGGACGACCTGATGCTCGTTGGTGACGGCCTGCGCGTTGTAGCCCTGCAAGAAGCCGCGCAGGCCCTTGACGACGCGTGAGTCGGGGTCGGTGAGGTTGATGCGCCCTTGCGGGGTGGCCGGCGGCTGGTAGGGGTCCGGCGGCCGCCCGAAGCGCCGGCCGTCCTTCATCCGCCCGCGTGCCCGGTAGGCCTCGTAGGCGCGGTTGGCGCGCACCTCGTTCCAGAGCTCCGCTTCCAGGCGGCGCTTGGCCTCCTTGAGGCGCTTCGGGCGACTGCGCGGCACCGGCTGCGGGTTCGCCGCGCGCTCGGCCTCAAGACGCTGCTTGGCTTCGCGCAGCCACCCGCGGCGACCCTGCGCGGTCGCGAACTCCGGCGGCAGCTCGTCGCCGCGCGCCTCGCCGTAGAGCTCGTCCTCGGCCGCGTCGACCGCCTTGGCCTCCTCGAGGATCTCGCGCGCCAGCTGCTCGTAGTCGAGGTTCTCGTTGCGCGACGCGTTCGCCTGCAGCTTTGTGCCGTCGACCGCGATCACGCCGACCTTGGCGAGGCCGCTGCGCGCACAGAGCGTGAGCACTTCGCCGAACAGACCGGCGATCGCCTCCTGGTGGCGCTCGACGAACCGCGCGAGCGTCGCGTGATCGGGGCGCTGCTGCGCTGCCAGCACGCGAAACGCCACGTCTTCTTCGCAGGCGTGCTCAATGACCCGCGAGGACCGGATCCCGCGAGCGTAGGCGTAAAGCAACACCGCCACCATCATCGCCGGGTCATAGGGCGGCCGGCTGCGCCCATCGACGCGGTAGGCGGCATATCGCGCCCACGGGCGGATGCGCAACGGCCGGCGCCTGGGCGCGCACTCGCCGCCCAAGCCCTACACCCCGCCGAGCACCCCGCAGGGGCGCATCAACACCACCGACCCGGACTCACACGTCGTCAAGGGGCTGCGTGGGTTCCTGCAGGGCTACAACGCCCAGGTTGTCACCAATGAGCATCAGGTGGTGTTGGCCGCCGAGGTGATGACCGCCGGCGGAGACCTCGGGCACCTGGAGCCGATGCTCGACGCCGCCGGGCGCGAGCTTGACGCCGCCGGCATCACGGGCGTGCCCGGGGTGGCGCTCGCCGACGCCGGCAGCAGATGCAACGGACCATCAATCGCGGCACCCACGTGCTCATCCCGCCCGACACCAGCAAACGCAAGAGCCCCCGGCCAGGCTGGGATGGCGGGCTTTACGCGTTCATGCGCCGAGTCCTGGCCAGCGAGCACGGCGGCCAGCTCTACCGCCAACGCCAGCCGATGATCGAGCCCGTCTTCGGCCAGACCAAGCACAACCGCGGCATGGCGCGATTCCACAGGCGCGGCAGAGCCGCCGTCCGGACCGAATGGCGGCTGATCACGGCCACCCACAACCTGCTGAAGCTCTTCAGGGCCGCGACGGCACCGACGCTGGCCTGACAGCCACGGCCGGCGTCACCGAGAGCGGCGCCCCGAGCACCGCATGCATTCACGCGGAGACGCAGCCGCCCGCCCTCGCCGCACACTTACGCGACACCCTCGCGTGGTTGCAGCAGCCGAGGCGAGACAGAGCGCGCGCAATCTCGTCACGATGAGCAGCGAGCATCGCAATCACCTCGTGTGGGGCACGACATTCGGGATGCCCGGCGGTGGTCACGCGGCGAGCCTCCGCGGCGGCTAGAGGACGGCCGCTAGAGCGTCAAGCTCCCTTCGGTCGATGCACGAACGCTCGTGGGCTTGTCTAGCTCCATGAGGAAGTCAGTCAGCTGGTCGGTTGCGCTCTCCACCCTCGCGTCGAGAGGCTCGGCGCGATCGAGGCGGACGGCGTTCTCCTCGCTCTCATCCTCGACCGATACCGTCCACTCGTCCTCCTTCTCCCACTCGGGACCGCCGTCGCGGTTCTTGCAGCAGTAGAGGGCGAACTCGTACTCCGCCTCGGCGGCGATCAGGTGAGCATCCACCGCGACGTCGTGGTGTACCGCGTCGTCACCGAGCCAGAGCTCGATCTCGCGTACCAGCAGGCCGGCAACAGGGACGAGCGTCGTTCGCAGGGGCTCGCGATCCTGGTTGCGCTTGTGATCCCGCAGAGCGCCGTTGAGCTGGCTGACGAGCCGTCCCGCGATCTGCGTCTCGAGCTGCGCGTGGCCGTTATCGCGGGCTTCGACGACGAGGTAGGCGATCCGGCGGCTGCCGGGCTTCAGCTTGACGTGCGTCTTCTGGCAGTAATGGTTGCGCTTGCTGCAGGGGCGCTCGGGAGGCTCCGGTCGCGCGTCGAGCTGCCACGTCGCGCGGCGCCGAGCGCGCCCGATCCGGCGGACGCTCTCGAGGAGGATCCCGGCGGCCGCCAACGCGGCGAACACGACGAGCCACCAGGTCGATCCGCCCTTGCCCGCCGGTGGCCGGGACGGCGTCGCCGGAGCTGGGGGCGCCGACGGGCGGACGGTCCAGCGGGCAAGGGCCGCTGGACCCGGCGTGCCACCGGCTCCCAGGGCGCGGACCGCGAACGTGTGCGAGCTGCGTGACAGGCGGCTGTAGGTCCGCGGCGAGTGGCAGGCGACGAAGGCCGAGCCGTCCAGCGAGCACAGAAAGCGCGATGCGGCCGGGGTCGCTGTGAAGGCGAGCCGCGCCTTCCGGCTGACGACTGTGCCCTCGGGCGCCGAGGTGATCACAGCCCGCGGAGGACGTTGCGGGGCCGGCACGGCTGTCGCAACGGTCCACGACGCGCGCTTGGCCTTGCTGGTCTCCTTGCCGGCGACCGCGACAACGCTGAAGACGTGCGTGCCGGCAGACAGATCGCGATATCGCTTCGGGGAGGAGCACCGGGCCGCGACGCCGTCAAGCGTGCAGCTGAACCCTGCGTTCGAGCGGTTCGCGGCGAACGAGATCGTCGCGACCGTCTGTTCGACCTTGCCCGACGGCGCCGACGTGATCGTTACCTCGAGCGGTGACGGGGCAACCTGCGCGATCGTGTAGACGGTCTCGTCGGCGCTGGTGGTGTGCGCGCCGGGGAGCAAGGCAGACACTGCGAAGGGGAGCTGCTGCCCGGGCTGGAGCGGGCCGTAATGGACCGGAGACGTGCACGGACCGGTGGCCGCAGCGCCGACGCGACACGTGAACCTGGCGCCAGGCAGGTTCGCCGAGAACGAGATGTCCCCACTGGGGGGAATCGCGCTCCCCTCGGGCGGCGCGTCGATGCTGACGCGGAAGGGCTCCGCCGCAGTCCCATCGTCTGTCCCGGTCGTGCCTGTGCCGGGCTGCTGCGCGGTCGTGCCCGTGCCGGGCTGCTGCGCGGTCGTGCCCGCACCGGGCTGCTGCGCGGTCGTGCCCGCACCGGGCTGCTGCGCGGTGGCAGGCGCTCCCTGCGCGAGCGCGGCGATGACGAGCACGCCGCACAGCCAGCGAACCCTCGGGCAAATTCTCATCGGCCACTCGGCCATGACTCTCCAAGGCCCGGGGCAGGCGCCCGAGCTTGTTAGGCGTGGGCTGAAGACATGCAGGCGTCCGGCGAGGTCGCAGACGTCCGAGCCTTCAGCCAATAGAGGCTCGCCGCGGCGCCAGGAATACATCGATTGCCGTTAGGTGCGCCTGCGCCGCCGCCCTACGTGAGTGTGCACAACAACTCCAGCTCGGGCCGCTGAAGAGCGTTGTTGTGCAGTCGTCCGTAGCGCTTCCGCGTGCTTACGGCGTTGGGCCGGGCCGACGCTGTCGCAGGCGACCGAGCCGTCCACGCGCCAGGATGGTTCGGAGGTGGTGTTCAGGGCGCGGCTTCCGAGCGCCTGGCTCGGCTCAGGTCGCCATGAGGCTCACGATCGCTGCACGCGGAGGCGAGAAGACGTCCAGGACCTCGCAGCCCTCGGGTCCCGCGGCGCCGCCGTGCCTGACGTTGGGCGGGATCACCACGCAGTCCCCGGCGCGCATCACCTTGGTCTCGTCGCCGACGGTCAGCGTCAGCTCGCCCGAGAGGACGATGGCGATCTGCTGCTCGACGTGGTGGTGCATCGGGGCCGGGACGTCCGGCTCGAAGGAGACGAAGTTCGTCATCACGGTGTCGGTGGTCACGGGCCGGAACTCCAGGCCTGGACCGACGGTCAACACGTCGAGGTCGTCGACGTGGACAAAGCGGCCGGGCGCGTCGGAGGGTTCGCCCGACTCATCGAAGTAGGGTCGCTCAGGCATCGCGGTAGAGCGTACGCGCGGCCCGGCCTGGCGCGGCGCGGCCCGGCTCAATCGCCGGATCGGACGCTGGTTCACGCCCTCCTCCGTTCGCCTGAGCGTTGGCGACGGTTTGCTCGACGCAAGGGTGCCGGCCTGTGGCAGGGCTGGCTCCATGTCGTTGCCGTGGAAGAGGGTTCCTTACCATGGTTCTTGGAGACAGGAGACTTGGAGATGGGACCAGAGAACACGAGCTCCGTCCGCGCGGCGCTCCAGCCTTCAGCCCTGAGGGCTGCGCTGGTACCCCATCGACCGGTCTTCGGGAATCCGTGGGATTCCGAGGTCGACATGTTCGCCTGTTACGCGGCGGTCAGCGTTGTCGATCCACTGCTGCTTTGGTCCGGGGGCGAACTGACGAGCTGGATCTTCGGTTTCAGCTCTCGGTGGCCGCTCGGAGTGTTCCTGGCGGCAGCGCTGGTTGGTGCTGCCGGTTTCATCACCATCACCGGGCGCGAGCGCACGAGCCTCTCGGTCGACGCCGTGGCTGTCACTGCCTGGGTGCTCCTCGGTCTGGTCGTCGCGCCTGTCATCGGCCTGGCCCTCCCAAGTGGGGCAGCAATCGCCTGCTATGGAGTCCTACTGCTGCTCATCCTCCTGTATGTGCTTCGCTTCGGTCGCTGGGAGACTGCGTTCCTTCGTACCGTGAGCTGGCCGGTGACATGGAGCTTGCTGGCCCTGTTCTTCGCCCTGGCCGCGCACCAACTCATCTTCTATCCGTAGCCAGCGGCCACCTACCGACGCTGTGCGCGTGCGAGAGCAGCTTTGCTCAAACCCGCAGCACGCTCGCTTGCGCTATCGCGTGAACTCGGGACTCTCGCCGAGACTCGGTCGGCTTCCGCTGTGGACGAAAACGAGGCCCCCGACGCGAGTGCCGGCGCGCTCCTCGTCCGCGAAGCGAAGCGGAAGACTCCGACGGCGCCGAGAAGATGGGGACCCGCGGCCACGCTTCGCGGCGGCCGCACACAGTATCCGTTGCACGGAGAGACGCTGCCGCGCGGCTCGGGGCAAGACTTCCGCGGGCGTGGCAGGTACCCTCAGGATCGTGAAGCCAGTGACGCCCGCGACGCCGGCGACAGTCGAGAAGCCTGCCCTCAGCGAGACGGATCGCGCTGAGCGGTTGGCTCTGCTCGCCGCACGGCTCCGGAGCGACGACGGGCTCGATCGCGACACGCTCGCGCGGATCGAGCAGCTGACCGGCGACGAGCAGTAGCAGTCGGCGATGAACATCGCCGAGCTCCTCGAGGGCGACGCTCCCTTCGTGGCCGATACGTCGGCGTGGTGGCGTGTGCCGTTGCTCCCCGAGGCACTCGCCGAGCAGATCCAGCGCGCGGTCCTCGACGATCGCATCTGGATCACGCCGATCGTGCGCATGGAGATCCTCTACTCCGCTCGCACGAGCTCGGAGTACCCGGCTCTCGAGCGGGAGCTCGACGCCCTACGGATCGTGCGCAACGATCGCGCGGTCGCCGACGCCGCGATGGGTGCGCTCCGCGAGCTCGCGGCCCGGGGAGACGGCTATCACCGCGTGCCGCTCACCGACGCGCTGATCGCCGCCGCCGCTGCCGAGCACGGGGCGCTCGTGGTGCTCCATCGCGACGCGCACTTCGACCGACTGGCCGAGGTCCTCGCGTTTCAGAGCGTCGTGCTGCCGGCGCCCTGACGCCGGCCGGTGGGAGGGACACAAGTGTCCCCTGGTACAGCCGGGGGGTCAATGAGCGACGGGACACGAGTGTCCCTAGAACCTGGAGGCGCGGGCGTGCTTGATACGAGGACGCGTGAGCCAGTCGCTTCTCACCGCACCCGACGTGGCGAGACTGCTCGGCGTCCCGACCTCGTGGGTCTACGAGCAGTCGCGGCGCGGGCGGATCCCGACCGTGACGCTGGGCCGCTACCGGCGCTACCGCCGCGAGGCGATCGACGCCTGGCTCCGGGACATCGAGAAGGGCGCCAGGGTTCGGCCGCCGGCGTAGGCAAAGCGCTCCCGTCTCGTCGCCTCGTGATACTCCGACCATGGCGAAGCGCTCGTACGGCACCGGCTCGCTCTTCGTGAAAGGCGGCAACTGGTACGGCCGCTGGTGGGTCGGCGAGCAGCGCGTCAAGCGGGTGCTCGGGCCCGTCCGACCGCCTGGGTCCACCGACGGTTTGACGCGTACCCAGGCCGAGCGCGAGCTGCGCAAGCGGATCGAGGACGACGCGATCATCGTTCGCTCGCGTAGCCGCCACTCGCTCGTGCAGGCTGGGGATCGATACGTCGATCACCTCGAACACGTGATGGATCGCAAGCGCACGACGATCCAGGACTACCGCGGCTATCTCGCCGGCCACCTCGTGCCGTTCTTCGGTGACCGGCCGATCGATCGCATTGAGCCCGCACATGTGACCGCGTATCTCAAGCACGCCCGCGCCGCCGACCGGCGATCCAATGGCAACACGCCGAAGGGTCTCTCCGCGAAGACCGTGCAGAACCACCTTACGTTTCTGCACGGACTTTTCGCCTTCGCGAAGAAGCGCGGCTGGGTCGCCTCCAACCCGGTCGCTGCGGTCGATCGGCCGCGGAAGGCCCGGTCGACCGAGCGCCGCATCCGGTTCTTGCAGCCCGAGGAACTCGACGCGGTGATCCGCGCCGTCCCGGACACGCTCGGGAAGATCGAGCCGGCGCTCTACCTCACGGCCGCGATGACAGGCCTGCGGCAGGGCGAGCTCCTTGCGCTCCGGTGGCGCGACATCGATTGGGTCGCGGCGCGCGTGCGCGTCGCCGACAACTTCCCGCGCGGCCGCTCGGACGAGATCGACTCGCCGAAGTCCCATGAGGGCCGGTCGGTGCCGATGGCCGACCGCGTCGCCGCCGAGCTCGAGCGCCTCTTCCAGCGCTCCGCGTACCAGGGTGAGGACGACTGGTGTTCTGCCACCCGCACACCGGGCATGTCCTCGATGCCTCGAAGGTGCGCAAGCGCTTCGGCGAGACCCTGGACCGCGCGAAGGTCCGCCGGATCACCTTCCACGAGCTCCGCCACACATTCGGCACCCAGCTCGCCGCCGCGCGCGTGCCGCTTCGCACGATCCAGGAGTGGATGGGCCACCAGGACGCGAAGACGACCGAGATCTACCGCCACTACGCGCCCGACCCCGACGGCGGCGCCGCCCAGATCGAGGCCGCGTTCAGTCGGGGGCCCAATTTGGGGCCCAAATTGAGAGAACCTTGGGTGACCTGAGCGGACCAGATCGCCCATGAACACGGGCGATGGATCTGAGCCGACCCCACCGTCCCGGGCTCATAACCCGAAGGTCGCGGGTTCGAATCCCGCCCCCGCTACTCACGAAAGCCCTGCAAATGCGGGGCTTTCGTCGTTCTCAGGGCCTATCGCGCCGTACGCCCGTCTACCTACCGTCTACCAAACCCTCACTCGGGAGCCGCCGGTCGGCCCCCTCGATGTAGTGGCTCGCGTACCACCGCAGGCGCTCGCGCGCGGGGAGCCGCGCAAGCCGAGCAACTACGTCCGCTCCCGCGGGTCGAGCTTGGCGCGCAGCACGTCGGCCAGGAACATCGTCAGCGCGATGAGCAGCGACGCCTCGACGATCAGCGCCTGGACGTCGTCGACCGAGATCGGGGGCTCCTTGTCGTCCAAGCCATTGAACTGGCCGATGCTGGCCAAGCGGAAGAAGCCGGGGAGGTTGAACGCGCGCTCGATGACGATGACGTTCGTGACCAGCAGCACGACGTTGACGGAGACCAGCCCGATGACCGGCGACAACGCGGCGCGCAATGCGTGGCGGCGTACGACGATCCGCTCGCGCACGCCCTTGGCGCGCGCCGTGCGTATGAAGTCCTCGCTCACGACCTCTGCCAGCGAGGCGCGGGTCATCCGGTAGACCATCGCCGCCAGCGGCGCAGCCAGGACGAGCCACGGCACCCACAGCGACTGCAGCCAGCGCAGCGGACTGTCGGCGAAGGGGACGTAGCCGCCGTACCAGGACAGGAACGGGATCTGGAGCAGGTAGCCCGACTGCGGGGCAAAGAGCACGAGCACGATCGAGCTGAACCAGTACACGGGCATGCTCATCCCGATGGCGCTGCCCACGGCGAGCGCCCGGTCGGCGGCGCTGCGACGGCGCGCCCCGCCGACGAGGCCGGCCGCGAGACCGATGGCCACGCCGCAGACGAGTGAGCCGATGAGCAGCGCGATGTCGACGGGCATCGTGTCGAGCAGGACGCGACCGCGCGGCTCGTGGAACTTCGGGGCGTAGCCGAAGTCCAGGTGCAGGAACGTGTCCGACAGGTAGTCCGGCAACTGCGAGGCCTTGTCGGTGACCGACACGCCCTCACGCAGGGAGCCGAAGAGCACGTAGGTCAGCGACGGCGTGACCAGCACGACGACGGCGACGGCGGCGACGCGCCGCGCGACGTACGCCCCGAACGATGTCCCTGCACCCCTCAGGGGCGCGACGCTATATCCACCGACCTAACGATCGTGTAAGCGCGGCGCCTCATGTCGGCGGCGAGCTTGGCGCGCCCGCGTAGGCGCGTCGCTTCGGTCCCTGCGAGCAGGCGTTCTCCGGGGCGAGCGGGGGCCGAGTCGCGCCGCGTCTCCTCGATGTGTTCGATCGACTCTTCGAGCGCGGCCTCAGCGTCCCACTCGGCGAGCAGGTCGGCGCGCACGAGCACGACGTCGGCCCAGAGATCCTGCGTCGAGTTGCTCGGCAGGTAACCGAAGTCCCTCGACCGCCCTCGGGCGGTCGTGTCTTTTCGTGCTGGGCCAACAGGCCGCGAAGGGCAAACGCACTCACGACCGGGCGGGTGGCGTGTTGGGCGCGAGGTGGTCGTGGTGGCGCTCGGTGTGCTCGTGCTCGCCGGGGTCGTTGCGGACGGTCCGGAAGGACTGCCAGGTGATACGCAGGATGACGAGCGTGATCGTCAGGCCGATCAGCGGGTCGCCGATCTTCAGGCCGAGCGCGACGACGATCGCGCTGGCGACGACGGCGAGGCTGACGAAGCCGTCGGTGCGGGCGTGGTTGCCGTCGGCGATCAGCGCCGGGCTGTCGAGGCGCCGGCCGGCGTGCAGGCGGATCTGGGCGGCGATCTCGTTGCCGGCGAAGCCGACGATGCCGGCGAGGGCGAGTGCACCGAGATGGTCGATGTGCTGCGGGTGGATCAGGCGGTCGACCGCTTCGATGGCGGCGACGCATGCGCTGATGAAGATCGTCGCGACGACGAAGTAGCCGGCGCGCTTCTCGGCCTTGAAGGAGCGCAGCAGGAACGCGGCACCGAGCGGGACGGCGGTGAGCGCGTCGCCGAAGTTGTGGATCAGGTCGGCGAGCAGCGCGACGCTCGAGGTCGCGACGAACACGACCACCTGCGCGAGCGCGGTTGCCAGCAGCACGACGAGGCTGAGCGACACCGCGCGCACGCCGGCCTGCGAGCGCGTGATCGAAGCGTGGACGAGCCCATGGCTATGGCCGTGGTCGTGTGCGTCGTCGTGGCCGCTCACGACGCCTTCGCGCGGCGGTCGATGGGCTGGCGGGCGCCGAGACGCAGATGCTCGACGTGAAAGACCGCCTGGTCGAGCAGTTCGGCGACGTGCGGGTCGTGCAACCTGTAGATGACGTGCTTGCCGCGACGCTCGCCGACTGCGAGGCCGAGATGGCGCAGCTGGCGCAGCTGGTGCGACACGGCCGACGCCTCCATCCCGATCGCGTCGGCCAGCTCGCCGACGGCGCACGGGCCGTCCTTCAGGCGCCCAAGGATCTGCACGCGCGTGGGAGAGGAGAGGACCTGCATGCGCTCGGCGACGACGCGCGCAGTCTGCGCGTCGATGCTGGGTGCGCGGGTCTTCCCGGCGACGCCGTGACTCATCCGAACACATGATAGACCTGTCAAGGGTTCAGGCGTTGTGGGCGACCCTGGCACGCTCCTACACTGGGAGCGTGACGCCGGAGGAGCTCGCCAACCTCGCGCATCTGCGTCGCGCCCGCGACCTGATGGACCGCGAGTACGCGCGCCCGCTGGACGTCGCCGCGCTCGCCCGCGCTGCGCTGATGTCGACCGCACACTTCTCGCGGCAGTTCCGGGCGGCGTACGGGGAGACGCCCTACGCCTACCTGATGACGCGGCGCATCGAGCGCGCGAAGGCGCTGCTGCGCCGCGGCGACCTATCGGTCACCGAGGTCTGCCTGGCGGTCGGGTGTACGTCGCTGGGCTCGTTCAGCGCTCGCTTCACCGAGCTGGTGGGCGAGACGCCCACGGCCTACCGCGCGCGCGACCACAGCGTCCTCGCGAGCGTGCCGGGCTGCGTCGCCAAGGACCTCACCCGCCCGAGCCGCGAGCCGAGCAGGAATGGAGAAGCGCGCGCGGCGCTGGCTCCTTAGCCTTGCGGGCATGGATCTCGATCTCACGAGCGGCGCTTCCACCCAGGGCATCAAGACCGTGCTGCATCCCGTGTCCGACCTGGCCTCGGCCAAGCCGGTGTACGCCGCCCTGCTCGGCATACCGCCGCAGCACGACTCGTCCTACTACGTCGGCTTCGAGGCCGCGGGGCAGCACATCGGGCTGGTGCCGGGCGGTGGACCGCAGGGCATGACGTCACCGGTGGCCTACTGGCACGTGCCGGACATCGAGGCGAAGCTGGCCGAGGTGACCGCCGCGGGCGCCACCGTCAAGGAGCCCGCGCACGACGTCGGCGGCGGCCGCCTGGTGGCCACCGTCACCGACCCCGACGGCAACGTCCTCGGGCTGCTCCAGGACCGATGAGCGCCGCGGCCACGAGCACGGACACGCGGTCGCCCGCGCTGCATGATGCCGACAGCCACGACCTGATCCGCGTGCACGGCGCGCGCGTGAACAACCTCAAGGACGTCAGCGTCGAGATCCCGAAGCGCCGGCTGACGGCATTCACCGGCGTCTCCGGCTCGGGCAAGAGCTCGCTCGTGTTCGACACGATCGCCGCGGAGTCGCAGCGGCTGATCAACGAGACCTACAGCACGTTCGTGCAGGGCTTCATGCCGACGCTGGCGCGGCCCGAGGTCGACGTCCTCGACGGGCTGACGACCGCGATCCTCGTCGACCAGGAGCGGATGGGGTCCAACCCCCGCTCGACGGTCGGTACTGCGACCGACGCCGACGCGATGCTGCGCATCCTCTTCAGCCGGCTCGCACAGCCGCACATCGGCTCGCCCGGCGCGTACTCCTTCAACGTCGCCTCGGCCCACGGGAGCGGCGGGATCACGGTCGAGCGCGGCGACAAGACCATCACCAAGAGCGCGAGCTTCAGCCGCACCGGTGGCATGTGCTCGCGCTGCGAGGGCCGCGGCTCGATCAGCGACTTCGACCTGTCCGCGCTCTACGACGACAGCAAGTCGCTCAACGAGGGCGCGCTCACGATCCCCGGCTACAGCATGGACGGCTGGTACGGCCGGATCTTCCGCGGCTGCGGCTACTTCGACCCGGACAAGGCGATCAAGAGGTTCAACAAGCGCGAGCTCCACGACCTGCTCTACAAGGAGCCGACCAAGATCAAGGTCGAGGGGATCAACCTGACCTACGCGGGCCTGATCCCGTCGATCGAGAAGTCGATGCTGTCCAAGGACGTCGACGCGCTGCAGCCGCACGTCCGCGCCTTCGTGGAGAAGGCGGTGGTGTTCACCACCTGCCCCGACTGCGACGGCACCCGGCTCAGCGAGGCGGCTCGATCGTCGAAGATCGATGGTGTCAGCATCGCCGACGTCTCCGCGATGCAGATCTCCGACCTCGCCGAGTGGGTGCGCGGGCTCGACGAGCCGTCTGTGGCACCGCTGCTGGAGGCGCTGCGGGACACCCTCGACTCCTTCGTGGAGATCGGGCTCGGCTACCTCTCGCTCAACCGGCCGTCGGGCACGCTGTCGGGCGGTGAGGCCCAGCGCACCAAGATGATCCGCCACCTCGGCTCATCGCTCACCGACGTCACCTACGTCTTCGACGAGCCGACGATCGGGCTGCATCCCCACGACATCCAGCGGATGAACGACCTGCTGCTGGCCCTGCGCGACAAGGGCAACACCGTGCTGGTCGTCGAGCACAAGCCGGAGACCATCGACATCGCCGACCACGCCGTCGATCTCGGTCCCGGCGCGGGCGCTGCCGGTGGCGAGGTGGTCTTCGAGGGGACCGTCGAGGGGCTGCGCGCCAGCGGCACGATCACGGGGCGCCACCTCGATGACCGAGCCTCCTTGAAGCCGTCGGTGCGGACGCCGTCGGGCGTGCTGGAGGTCCGCGGCGCCGGCACCCACAACCTGCAGGACGTCGACGTCGACATACCGCTCGGCGTGCTGGCGGTGGTGACCGGTGTGGCCGGGGCGGGCAAGAGCTCGCTGATCCACGGCTCGGTGTCGAAGCGCGACGGAGTCGTGTCGGTCGACCAGATGCCGATCCGCGGCTCGCGGCGGAGCAACCCGGCGACGTACACCGGCCTGCTCGACCCGATCCGCAAGGCCTTCGCGAAGGCCAACGGCGTCAAGCCGGCGCTGTTCAGCGCCAACTCCGAGGGCGCCTGCCCCAACTGCAACGGCGCCGGCGTCATCTACACCGACCTGGCGGTGATGGCCAGCGTCGCCACCATCTGCGAGGAGTGCGAGGGCAAGCGGTTCCAGGCCGAGGTCCTCGAGTACGAGCTCGGCGGCAAGGACATCAGCGAGGTGCTCGCGATGCCGGTGACCGCGGCCGAGCAGTTCTTCGGCGCCGACGGCGAGGCGCCCACGCCGGGCGCCCACAAGATCCTCGACCGGCTCGCCGACGTCGGGCTCGGCTACCTCAGCCTCGGCCAGCCGCTCCCCACGCTGTCCGGCGGCGAGCGGCAGCGGCTCAAGCTGGCCACCCACCTGGCCGGGAAGGGCGGCGTCCTCGTCCTCGACGAGCCGACCACCGGGCTGCACCTCGCCGACGTCGACCAGCTGCTCGGCCTGCTCGACCGGCTCGTCGACTCCGGCAAGTCGGTCATCGTCATCGCGCACCACCAGGCGGTCATGGCGCGCGCGGACTGGATCATCGACCTCGGTCCCGGGGCCGGCCACGACGGCGGCCGGATCGTCTTCGAGGGCACGCCCACCGACCTCGTCGCCGCCCGCTCCACGCTCACCGGCGAGCACCTCGCGGCCTACGTCGGCAACTGACGAGGCACAGGCCGAGCACGATCGGAGAAGCGCGCGGGGCGCCGGCTCCCTAGCCTTGCGGGCATGGATCTCACCGTCGCCCGGTGCTTCGTCATCGTCCATGACCCCGATGGCGCGCTGACCTTCTACCGCGACGCACTCGGCCTCGAAGTGCGCGACGACGTCGCCCGCGAAGACTTCCGCTGGATCACCGTCGGCGCCGCCACCCAGCCCGACGTCGCGATCGTCCTGACCAACTACCTGAACGGCAGCCCCGCCGACGGCGATGCGGTCGCCGCCCTCGTCGCCAAGGGCGCCCTCAACGGCGTCCACTTCCACACCGACGACCTCGACGCCGCCTTCGAGCAGGTGCGCGCGTCGGGCGCCGAGATCGTGCAGGAGCCGACGGAGCAGTTCTGGGGCGCGCGGGACTGCGCCGTGCGCGACCCGTCCGGCAATCTGGTGCGCATCGACCAGCCACCCGCCGCGTAGGCCGACCGAGCGCTCCGCGGAGCAGGATCAGCTCCGGTCGAGCGCCAGGCGCGCGGCGGCCTCCTCGAGGCGGTCGTCGCCCCAGAAGAGCTCCTCGCCGACGGCGATCGTGGGCACGCCGAACACGCCGCGCTGCCGTGCGCGGTCGGTGGCCGCCCGCAGCGCCGCCTTGATCTCGGGGTCCTGCGTGGCGGCCTCGACCTTCGCCGGGTCCAGGCCGGCACAACGGGCGGCCTCGAGCACGGTGGCGGGGACGCTGAGGTCGTTGCCGTCGACGAAGGCGTGGCGGAAGGCCCAGGTGGCGAACTCGCGCCCGCGTCCCACCCCGTGCGCGTAGGTCGCGGCGCGCATCGCCATCAGATAGTGGCCGGGCCAGGGGTCGGGCCAGCGGATGGGGGGCAGTCCGTAGCGCTGAGCGCGGCTCTCGATGTCGGCCATGCCCGCGTCGCGGCCGTCGCTCATGCCCCATGAGCTGCGCCCCGTCAGCTTGAACAGCGCGCCGAGCGAGACCGGCTCCCACGCCACGGGGGCGGCGAGCACGGCGTCCAGGCGCTCCGACGCGAGGTACGCGAACGGCGAGCCGAGGTCGTAGAAGAACGTGGTCTGCGCCATCGTCGAGCAAGGAGCTTCTCATCGATGTCTCACGCGCGGGTCACGCGGTGCGGCCGAGTGCCTGCAGGTCCGTGGGCAGGATCGTCAGCTCGGGCACGTGCGCGCGCGGCGGCAGCGAGACGGCGAACAGGCACGCCGCGGCGACGTCCTCGGGCCGCAGCATCCGCGCGCGCTGCTCGGCCGTGGGCGGCTCGGGGCGCTGGTCGAGGATCGCGGTGTCCACGACGCCGGGCATGATCGTGGTGAAGCGCACGCCGTGCTCCTCGTCGAAGGCCGCGCCCCGCGCGAAGGCCAGCAGCGCGGCCTTCGAGGCCTGGTAGGCCGGGCCCGAGCGGTCGGGCCAGCTCCCGGACACGCTGCCGATCAGCACGACGTCGCCGCGCGTCGCGCGCAGCGGCTCGGCGCACGCCCGCACGACGTTGAACGCGCCGGTGAGGTTCAGCGCGATGAGCTCGTCGAACGCCTCGGGCTCCAGGTCGCTCAGGCGCCGCCGGCGGATGTTCGTGCCCGCGGCGGCGACCAGCACGTGCAGCGGACCCTCGGTCGCGATGCGCTCCACGAGCGCGGCGACCGCGGGCCGGTCGGTCACGTCGAGGCGATGGGCGACGACGTCGCGGTCGCCCGCGGCGCGCTCGATCAGCTCCGCGCGGCGCGCCGCCGCGTGGACGCGCGCGCCGGCGTCGGCGAGGGCCAGCGCCGTGGCGAGGCCGATGCCGCTCGAGGCGCCTGCGACCACCGCGGTGCGCCCGTCGAGCGCGCCCACGATCAGGCCTCGCGCCCGGCGCCGGCGAGGAACACCTTGACCTCCGCCGGCGGCGGTCCCGTCGCGAGGCTCGCGAACGCGCCGGGCCCGTCGCTCAGCGGGCGCACCGCGGCGAGCTCGCCGACCGACACGCGCCCGTCGGCCAGCCATTCGAGCGCCTGCTCGAAGTCGGCCATCGTGTAGGCGTAGGAGCCCTGGAGCGTCAGCTGGCCGCGGACGACGTGGTGGAAGCCGAGGGTGGTCTCGTCCGCGGCGAGGCCGACGTAGACCGCCCGCGCGCCCGGCGCCAGGAGCTGCAGCGCGAGGCGCCGCGTCGCCTGCGCGCCGACCGCGTCGAGGGTGAGGTCGGCGTCGCCGGGCACCTCCTCGGCGGCGCCGTGCGCCGCGTGGGCGCCGAGCGCCAGCGCGCGCTCGCGGCGCTCGTCCTGGGGCTCGAGCACCGCGATGTGCTCGATGCCGGAGAGCAGCGCGGCCTGCAGCGTCATGAGGCCGATCGTGCCCGCGCCGAGCACGAGGGCCCGCCGGACCGGGCCGCCGGCGAGGCCGAGGCGCACGGCGTGCACCCCGTTGGCCAGCGGCTCGACGAGCGCGCCGGTGCGCGCCCCCATGCCGTCGGGCAGCGGCCGCACGTTGGCGGCCGGCGCCCGCACGAGATCGGCGAACGCGCCGTCGTGGTGGACGCCGATCAGCGTCCGCTTCGGGCACAGGTTCTCCTGGCCGGCCGCGCACAGGCGGCAGCGCCCGCAGCCCGCCAGCGGGTTGACGGCGACGCGCGCGCCCTCCCATCCGCCCGCGCCGTCGCCGGCCGCGACGACGACGCCGGCGAACTCGTGGCCCATGACGAGCGGCGGCGTGCGATTGCCCATGTGCCCGAGGTAGCCCTCGACCTCCGAGCCGCAGATCCCGACCGCCGCGGGGCGGACGATCAGCTCGCCGGCGCCCGGCGCGCCCGGGTCGGGGCGCTCCTCGACCGTCATCCGCTCGGGCCCGTGCCACACGATCGCCTGCATGGCGCTCTAGTAGTCGCCGGACAGCAGCTCCCAGGCCCGGCGGAGCTTGTCCTGGAGCTTGTCCGGGGCCGTATCGGCCGGGTCGGCCTCCATGACCGCCGGGTTCTCCGACGGCCGCGGCAGCGCCTCGGCCTCCGCCGCCGGCACGGTCAGCGTCACGCCGCGCTCGTGGATCGCGTCGATTTGGTCGGCGTCGGCGAAGACGTGATGGCCGAGGCCGTGCGCGACGATGATGCCGTCGAAGACGTCGGCCTCGTCGTCGGCCAGCACGTGGGCGACGTGCCCGACCTCCTCGCCGTCGGCGCCGAACACCGGCGTGCCCTCCTCGAGGGTCAGGTACGAGCTCGGTTGGCCGAGATCGCCGCTGGGACTCATGATCGGAATCTAGTCGCAACGGCGGCCCATAGGCTGCGGGGGTGCGCCCCGAGCAGCCCGCCGAACCTGGCGCCTGGGCTCGATCGTCGCGTGCGTCGTGGTCGCCGCCGTGCTGACCGCTGCCCTGCGCGCGGTCTGAAGCGCACGTAGAGTGCCGCCATGCAAGGTCCGGTCTCCGGCCCGCGCATCTCGCGCTGGGGCGTCGTGGTGATGATCTCCGCGGTGCTCGTTGTGGGCGGCGCGGCGGCGCTGCTCGTCGCGCGCGTGGCGTCGAGCCACGAGCGGTCGGTCTCCTTCGCGGTGCGCGGATCGCTCGACGGGGTCGTGCTCGACGTCGGCGACGGCGACGTCGTCATCACCGGCGGCGGCCAGCACCGCCAGCTGCAGGTCCAGCGGACCGATCGCTACGCCTTCGGACACGACGCCGACGTGCAGCGCACGGTCGTCGGCGGCGAGCTGCGCATCCGCGCGCGCTGCCCGTCGACGCTGCCGGGAGGGTGCTCGCTGCGCTATCGCCTCGTCGTCCCCGACAACGTGCCGGTCACGGTCCGGACGTCCGGCGGGACGGTCCGCTTCACCGGCTACCGGGGCTCCGCGCGCGTCACGACGCGGGGCGGCGACATCGACATCGGCGCGTTCTGCGGCTTCTCGCTGGAGGCACGGGCCGAGAGCGGCGACATCGCCGCCAGCGCGGCCTGCGCGCCGCAGGAGCTGTCGCTGCGCTCGACGTCGGGCTCGGTGCGCGCGTCGGTGCCCCCCGGCCGCTACCGCGTCGAGGCCGAGAGCGACTCGGGCACGGACCGCGTCAGCGGCGTGACCGCCGTGTCGGAGTCGCCGTTCTCGATCCAGGCGCTGAGCAGCTCGGGCGACGTCGTCGTCGAGGGGCGGCGGTGATCGCGGCGCTCGAGCTCGATCGCCGCCTGGAGCGCGCCGCGCAGGCGCTGGCCTACCTGGCGATCAACGTGCCGATCGCGATCCTGGGCGCGCTGGCGGTCGTGGCGCTCGTCATCGGCGCCGCCCTGAGCCTCGTCTGGATCGGCCTGCCGCTGCTGCTCGGCGCCGCCGCGGCCTGCCGCTGGCTCGTGCGCCTGGACCGGCGCGCGGCCAACCGCTTCCTCGACCTGCACATCCCGCCGGTGCCCGGCGCCGCGCCGACGTCCGGCGGCCCCTGGCGGCGTTCGCTGGACGTGCTCTCCGATCGATCGCTGCTGCGGATCGTCACCCTGCTGGCCGCCAAGCCGCTCGTGATCGCCGGGCTCGTGACGGTCGCGCTCGTGCCGGTCGTCCTGATGGCCGCGCTGGTGAGCCTCGGCGTGCAGGGCGTCGGCGGCATCGGCGGGATCGACTACCTCGGCCCGTGGAGCCTGGGGGTCGGCACGGGCGTCGTGCTGCTCGTGCTCGCGCTGCCGGCGGCGGTGCTCGTCGTGGCGACCTTCGACGCGCTGCACGTCGTGCTGTGCACGATCGGCCGCGCGGTGCTGGCCCCGCGCGCCGGAGCCGGCGGCCCGGTGCGCGAGATCCTGGCCGAGAGCCTCGGCGACCGCTCGGTGGCGATCGCCTACTGGCTGCCCGACCGCGAGGCCTTCGTCGACGAGGCCGGCCGCCGGGTGGAGCTGCCCGAGCCCGGATCCGGGCGCGCGTGGACCGCCGTCGAGCTCGAGGGCCGGCGCGTGGCGGCGATCGTCCACGACGCCGCGCTCGACACGAGCTCGGAGCTCGTCCAGGCGGCCGCGGCGGCCTCGTCGCTGGCCATCGACAACGAGCGGCTGAAGGCCGACCTGCGCGCGCGGGTGGCCGAGCTGCGCGTGTCGCGCCAGCGCATCGTCGAGGCCGCCGACGACGCGCGGCGGCGCATCGAGCGCGACCTCCACGACGGCGCCCAGCAGCAGCTGCTGGCGCTCGCCCTCGAGCTGCGCGTCCTGCGCTCGCGCATCAACGGCGACGACGCGGTCGCGCTCGTCGACGGGCTGGCGCAGCGCCTCGAGGTCGCCCTCGGCGAGCTGCGCGAGCTGGCGCGCGGCATCCACCCGGCGCTGCTGACCCAGAGCGGCCTGGGCCCCGCGATCACGTCGCTCGCCGAGCGCTCGACGGCGCCGGTCCACGCCGACGTGCGGATCGAGGGCCGCCTGCCGGCGCCCGTGGAGTCGGCCGCGTACTTCGTCGTCGCCGAGGCGCTGACCAACGTCACGCGCTACGCGCACGCCTCGCACGCGGGCATCGAGGTCCGCCGCGACGGCGACGAGCTGCTCGTCGTCGTCACCGACGACGGCGTCGGCGGCGTCGACGTCGCCGCCGGCAGCGGCCTGCGCGGGCTGCAGGATCGCCTCGCCGCGGTCGACGGCACTCTGCGTATCGACAGCCCGGACGGCGAGGGCACGCGACTGGAGGCGCGGATCCCGTGGTCCGAGTGATGGCACGGCTCGTAGCGGTCGCGCTGCTCGTGGCTCTGGCCGGCTGCGGCAAGACGATGACCGTGCGCGAGCCGGCGCTCGTGGTCACCGGCGGCGAGCCGTCGGTCAACGCGCCGGCGCGTCCGGGCGGCGGCGTGCGCATCGCGGTGGTCACCCACGGGCAGGCGTCGAGCCCGTTCTGGGCCATCGTCCGCACCGGCGTAGAGGCGGCCGCGCGCCAGATGGACGTCGTCGTCGACTACCGCGCCCCCGACGTCTACAGCCTGCAGCGCATGGAGACGCTCATCGACCAGGCCGTCGCCAGCCGGCCCGACGGCCTCGTCGTCTCGCTCCCCGAGCCGGGGCTGGCGCCCGCCGTCCGCCGCGCCGTCCGCGCCGGCATCCCGGTCGTCTCGATCAACTCGGGCAGCGACTTCTACAAGCGCCTCGGCGTGCTGGCCCACGTCGGCCAGCCCGAGGACCGCGCCGGCTTCCAGGCCGGGCAGCGCCTGGCCCAGGCCGGCGCGCGCCGCGTGCTGTGCATCAACCAGCAGATCGGCAACCAGGGGCTCGACGAGCGCTGCCGCGGCCTGCAGCGCGCGATGCGGGCCGCGGGCGGGCGGGCCCGCGTGTTCGGCATCGACGACCAGAGCACGGCGACGCCGCGCAAGATCGCCGACGCGATCCGCACCGGGCGCATCGACGGCGTCCTGGCGCTCAACGCGACCGGCGGCATGGAGGCGGTCGACGCCGTGCATCAGCTCGACCGCGGCGAAGCGGTCAAGGTCGCCACCTTCGACCTGGGGCCCGACGTCCTCAACGCGGTGAAGTCCGGCAAGCTGCTCTTCGCCGTCGACCAGCAGGCCTACCTGCAGGGCTACCTGCCCGTCGTGCTGCTCGCCGAGAAGGCGCGCTACGGGATCTTCCCCGCGCAGGGCGACGTCATCGCCACCGGCCCCAACTTCGTCACCGCGCGCGACGCCGGCAAGGCGATCGAGCTGAGCAAGCGCTCGATCCGCTGACGTCGCGCGCGGGTGTCGTCTATGGCGTCCTCGTGACCTTGATCGGCACCGTGAGCGCCGACGGGGCGCTGGTCGGCCCCAGCTGCAGCTCACCGAAGTAGTCCTGGCCGGCGGTCATCGCCTTGTTGAACGCGACGTGGAGGGTGACCGGCGTGCCCGCCGGGACCGCGCCGCTCGGGACGCCCGTGACCGTCAGGTCGTTGCCCTGGATGGCGTCGACCAGGAGCTGGATGCTCGGCGTCCCGGACACCTGGAACCCGTGCAGCCAGATCTGGTAGTTGCCGTCGGCCGGACGGATCAGGTCGACCGCCTCGTCGGCCGTGCCACCGGCCGAGGACGCCACGATCTCGTCGGCCGTGAACGCCCCGTCGCCGTTGGCGTCGTAGACGACGTAGAGGTCGATGTCCTCGGTCGGGAACGACGTCTCGACGTGCAGGCGCGACGCGTGGTTGATCGTCAGGTTCTTCTTGTTGCTCGCCGTCGACGGGTCGTCGGGGTTGTCCTGGGCCACCGGCTCGGCCGTCGTCTGCGGCTGGCTGAGGCCGAACGCCTCGGCCTTCAGGCCGTCGAGGTCGACGTTCGCCTTGAAGGTGACGTCGAAGCTGCCGGTGTCGGTCGCCGTGGACTGCTCGACCGACGACGGCGTCACCGACGCCGAGCCCAGCGTGGTCGCGAAGGACGCGTCGAACTTGTCGCCCGTCCAGCCGACCTGGTGCTGGGCGAGCGCCTGCAGGCCCTCCTGTGCCGGGGCGGCGACCACCTCGCGTGCGCCGCCGGTGGCGGTGTCGAACGTCCACACGCCCGCGCCGATGTTCGTGTTCTGGCTCTTGCCGACGGTGCCGAGGATGTACGGCCCGCCGAACGGCGCCGGATCGAACAGCTGGTACTGGTTCTCGGACCTCCCGAAGATCAGCGTGTCGAGGTCGGTGAACGGGGCCGCGTCGTCCCAGGTCGTGTCGGCCAGGAACAGCGTCCCGGGCGGGGGCGCCTTCGGCACGTCGAAGAAGAAGAAGCGCCAGTCACCGGACTCCGGTCGCCACGTCCAGTCCGTCGCGCCGAACACCGAGCCGTTGTCGTAGGTCAGGTCGCGCTGCGCGGCCGCCACGTCGGCTCCGCCGAAGCGCACGGCGTCGGTGAGGCTCCCGTCGGCGCCCTGCGGCACCGTCGCGGCGACGGCGACGTCGACGGGCACGACGGTCGAGACCTTGTCCTTGGAGAGGACGATCGCGCCGTCATACATGCCGTAGGGCGTGCCCGGCGGCACCGACAGCTTGGCCGCGAACGAGCCGGTGGCCTTCGCCGGGGCGGTCAGCCACGGCCAGTCCCCGTTCTCGTACCAGTCGATCTGGATCGTGAAGTTCGTCCGGTCGATGGCCGTGTTGTGGGTCGTGTGCTGCAGGCCGAGGAAGACGCCGTCGTCCATCCGCCTGCGCGGATCGCGAACGAACGACATCAGCGAGTTGGCGCCCGGGCGGTGGTACATGAAGCGCACGTACTCGCCCTTCTCCATCTCCGAGCGGCGGAAGTCGAGCAGCGCGTTGCCGTCGATGTCCGTGCCCTGCGCCTTGTCGGTGTGGTCGACGGCGCCGTCGTGGTCGCGGTCGATCCACAGGTCGTGGTCGCGGTTGACGTCGGTCCAGTCGTAGGTCAGCAGGCGCCAGTCCTGGTCGGTCTCGTAGTTGGCGTCGCCGTCGAACTGGTTGTGCGGGTACAGCGCGCGCACGACCATGAGGTCGGCGTTCGGATGGCGCTTGACGCGATCGGTGATGTCGACCAGGTAGTCGGGCGCGTTGAAGTTGAACGCGCTCTCCTTGGTCTGCGAGGAGCTGTTGACCTTGAACGTCTCGGTGGCCGAGCGCTTGAGGTAGCGATCGGACACCGACCACGTCCCGGGGCCGTTGATCGTGAACGTCTGCGTGTCGCTCGCGCCCGGCGCGATGACGTGCGTGAACACCGGGTACTCGTTGCCGCGGTAGTCGCCCACGCGCCACTCGTCGGGGGAGACCGTCGTGCCATTGCCCGCGGCGGCCTTCACCGCGCGCGCTGCGTCGACCGAGCCGGAGCCCTGGGTGAACGAGTCGTAGCCGAGGTCGTCGGCCGAGGACTTGAGGATCGTCTTCGCCGTCGAGTAGAAGCCGAGCGGCACGGCGCCCGGATGCGCCTGGCGATAGGCCTGGTAGACCAGCGCCGTGGCCGACGCGGCCACGGGCGCCGAGCGGCTCGTGCCGCCCCACGTCTCCCACGCGGTGTCGCCGTCGCGGATGCTGTTCAGGGTGATGTCGCCGCTCGAGAACGCGCCGTCGGCGACGACGTCGACGCCGGCCGAGCCTGTCGCGCCCGGGCCGCGGTTGGACCACACCATCACGTCGTCGTCGACGACCTGGCCGATCTTGGCGATCGAGTCCCAGCCGGTCGCGCCGAACTGCGTCGAGGCGCCGACCTTGATGCCGGCGCTCGGGGCCGGCCCCGTCGTCGTGCCGTAGCCCGGCGCGCCGTTGCCGGTCGAGAACAGCGGCGTCGTGCGTGAGCCGTCGTGGATGATGTCGGCCTCCTGGCTGGCAGCGTCGTAGCCATCGTTGTCGACGTCGGAGTTGCCGTAGGAGTTCGACGTCACGTCGATCCCGCGGATCGTCGACAGCAGGTAGCCGAACTGGGTCGAGAAGTCGAAGGACAGGTAGATGTCGCCGTAGGGGGCGAGCTTGGCGTGCGGTGAGCCGCCGATCACCTCGCCGGGCACGCGGCCGTCCTTGGTCGGCAGGTCGTCGAAGCTCGGCGCCTTGCCGTTGATCACCGCCTGGCCGACGACGTTCGACGCGGTCAACGTGCCGTGGCCCTCGATGCCGGTGTCGTAGTCGCCGGTCCACGCGAGCAGGTCGCCCGAGTCCGGCGCCGGCGTGTCGGGGCCGAGGAACGACGTCAGGCCGCCGGGGATGCGCGTCTCGCCGTCGGAGACGTAATAGAGCAGGCCGCCGGAGAGGTCGGTGAGGCCGTCGCCGTTCATGTCGCGGTACGAGGCCGGCGAGTCCTGCGTCACCGGCTTCTCGTCGGCGAAGCTGTGGTCGTCGTCGAGGTCGACGTAGACCGTGTCGTAGTCGCCGGCGGTGTGGGCGTCGACGACCAGGAAGGCCGGGCGCTCGAGGTACTGCTGCAGCAGGTAGTCGTCGGGATGGCTGCCGAGCTTCACGGTGCCGGATTTCGACCAGGCGCGCGGGAAGCTGTAGGTGTGCGTCTTGGTCCCGCTCGGCGCGTTGAAGTTGCGCGACGGGCCGGTGCGCGTGGCGAAGTCGACGCGGCAGGTCTTGCCGTTGCCGGTGCAGTCGACCGCGTGCGTGGGCGTGTACCACGACAGGCCGAGGTCGACGCGCCCGGGGTCGAGCAGCCAGACGAGCGTGTCGAAGGGGTCGAACGCCTTCGGCCAGCCGTTCCAGCCGTCGTCGATCGTCGCGGTGTCGCTGGCGCCCGACCACGTCTGCCACGTGCCGATGAGATCGGGGTGCCCGAAGTCGGTGCCGCCGTCGAGCACGCCGACGGTGGTGCCCTCGCCGGCGTAGCCGGCGCGCCAGGCGCCGGCGAAGTCGTGGGTCCTCGCGTCCATGACGCCGAGCTTCTTGAGCTCCTCGAAGTGCCCACCGGCGGGCTTGGGCGCCTTGCTGTAGGGCACCTCGTCGCGCTGCTGCGCGTCGCGCCGCGCCTTCAGGGTCGCCTTCGACGGGCGGCGGTTGAGCAGGGGGTCGGGCACGCCGAGCGGCTTGCCGGTCTGCTTGAAGGAGACGAGGCCGACCGAGACGACGCTCTTGACCGACGCGAGCTTGGGCAGCGTCTGCGCCGGGATGCGTCCGACGACGATCGCCTTGCCCGCGATCTGCGCGGTCTTGTCGTCGTCGAGCAGCGCCTTGACCTGCGACACGTCGCCCTTGGCGGTGACGAACACCGGCACCGAGGCCGTCGCGCCCGCCTCGACCTTCGCCTGCAGCTCGTCGTCGAGCTTGGCCTTGGCCGGATCGGACTTCGAGATCACCCGCACGGGATCGGCGCCCCGTTGCTTCGGTGTCGCCGAGCCAACGACGACGACGACCATCACCGCCGCGCCCCCAAGCGCGGCCATGGCGAGCTTGAGCGCTCGTCTGCGCATGCGAAATCCTCCTCAGGAACGTCCCGCGACCGGCGGCCTACGGTCCGCCGGACCCCGCAATTGGTGCGCGGTATATCCCCAACGTGCCGTCCGTGTCAAACCATACGCGGCGGGCGGCGTGGCAAAGCGGCTTGACGCCCGGCCCCGGCGGCGGGCGCGGGGGTGCCAATTCACCCGCAGCGATACGCCGGTTGAGAGAGGATGGCGCGGTCATGTGGGGTTACGACGACGGGCCTGGGGGATGAAGGCGCCGGGCCGGGGGCGGGGGCGCCGTCCGACGATCGACGATGTCGCTCGTCACGCCGGCGTCTCCAAGGGCGCGGTGTCGCTGGCGCTCAACGGGCGCCCGGGCGTGAGCGAGGCGACGCGCCGGCGCATCGCCGAGTCGGCGGCCGCGCTGGGATGGCGGCCGAGCGCGCGCGCCAAGGCGCTCTCGGAGTCGCGCGCGCTGGCGATCGGGCTGATCGCGGCGGGCCCGCGCAGCCAGCTCGCGTCGCACCCGTCCTTCGCAGCTCTGCTGGCCGGCGTGGAGGCCGAGCTCGCCAGCGCCGGCTACGCGCTCGTGCTCAGCGTCGTTGCCGACGCGGAGGCGGAGGTCGAGACCTACCGGCGCCTCGCGCACGACGGGCGCGTCGACGGCGTGCTCATCACCGACGCGCGCGTCGACGACCCGCGCTACGCGCTCGTGGCCGAGCTGGGGCTCGAGGCCGTCGTCGTCGGCCACCCCGACCCGGTCGCCGGGCTGCCCGCCGTGATTGCCGACGAGCGCGCCGCGCTGGTGCGCGCGGTCCGCGCGCTCGTCGACCTCGGGCACCGCGACATCGGCCACGTCGCCGGCCCGGACACGCTCGTGCACGCCAACGAGCGGCGCGAGGCGTGGCGCGAGGCGCTGGCCGACGCCGGCTTGCCGGATGGCCCGGTCGAGCACGGCGACTTCACCGGTGAGGGCGGCGCGAACGCGACCCGGCGCCTGCTCGAGAACGGCAGGCGGCCGACCGCGATCCTCTACGCCAACGACCTCATGGCGATCGCCGGCCTGCGCGTGGCGCGCGAGCTCAAGCTGCGCGTCCCCAGGGACCTCTCGATCGTCGGCTTCGACGACGTCCCGCTCGCCGAGCACGTCCACCCGCCGCTGACGACGATCCGCCAGCACCCGGTCGCCGCCGGGACGGCGGCGGCGAAGCTCCTGCTCGCGCTCCTGCGCGGCGAGCCGGCGCCCCCGACGGCGCTGCCCGAGCCCGAGCTCGTCCAGCGCGAGTCGATCGGGCGGGCGCCGCGCGCCGCGCCCGCCAAGCCGTAGCGCTCAGCGGCGACGCAGCGCGCGGTACTCGTCGAGCACCGCGGCCTCGACGGCCGCGGGCGCGGCGGGCAGGTCGAAGCCGGTGTCGTGCCCGGGATCGGCGCACCAGACCTGCGGGTGGCGCTCGAGCCAGCGCTCGGCGTCGCGGCGCCCGGCGGCCAGCAGCTCCTCGACGAAGACCTCGTCGAAGAGCAGGAACGACAGCAGCTCGCCGCGCGCCCGGGCGCGCCCGCCGCCGAGCAGCCGCGCCAGCAGCGGGAAGTCCGGCGCGCGCAGGCCGCGCAGCCCGCCGTAGCGCTCGCGGAAGACCCGCTCGGCCAGCTCGCCCAGCAGCCCGCGGCGCTCTGGCGAGATCAGCGCGCAGGCGATCCGCCGGTACGGGGCGCGCCCGCGCGCGGCGCGGTAGGCGCGGACCGTCGGGGCCGGCCCCGTGCCGATGCCCTCGACGAAGAACGAGTTGATCGCCATGAGGCGGCGCACGTCGTCGGCGACCTGGTCGACGAGCAGGCCGTCGAGGACGTTGGCGGCGACGTCGGCCAGGCGCGGAGCGTCCGGCGCGTGCACGGGCTCGGCGGCGACGAGCGGCTCGAAGCCGACCACGACGATGCGATCGGCACCGAGCGCGATCGCCGGGGCGATCGGGGCGTTCAGCCGCGTGGCGCCGTCGATGTAGTGGCCCGCGGCCGAGCGCGGCCGGGTCACCTCGACCGGTGGGAAGAGCAGCGGGATGGCCGCCGACGCGCGGACGTGCTCGCCGCGCAGCTGGACCGCGACGTAGCGCAGCTCCTCGCTGGAGCGCGGCACGCGCGCCGCGCTCTCGACGAAGGCGACCGGCGCGCCGCGGTCCAGCGACGTCGCGACCACGCAGACCGCGTCGACCACGCCCTTGGCGACGTTCTCGTGCAGCGCGCGCCAGTCGATCCAGCGCTCCAGGCTCGCGCGCAGCGGCGCCGGGTTCATCAGCCCGGGGAGGTGGACGCCGGGCAGCTCGAGCGTCTCGCCGAGCAGGCGCAGCAGCGTCAGCGGCGTCCCCGGCCCGAGCAGCCGCGCGACCACGTCGCCCTTGCGCATCGTCTCCCAGCGCTCGACCATCGCTGCGGCCTGCTCCTCGGGCGGCCGATGGGCCAGCGATCCCAGCAGCGCGGCGTTGATGGCGCCGACGCTCGTGCCGCAGACGATGTCCACGCGCTCGCCGCGCGCCTGCAGGACCGGCAGCAGCACGGACAGCGCGCCGGCCTCGTAGGCGCCGCGCGTCCCGCCGCCCGGGAGGACCACCGCGATCCGCGGCTGGGCTGGCATGCTCGGCGAGCATCGCGGCGCGCGCCGCGCTTGGACATGGCCCGCGCGTCCCGGTCCGGCGGGCGCGATTCGACCGTCAGGCCAGGATCCACACGGTCAGCCGCTCGCCTCCGAAGCCGGTCTCGGCGAACGAGCGCACGACGTAGCGATGGCCGGCGATCGTCGTCGTGCCCGCCGGCGGGAGGGTGGCCGGCGGGTCGGGCAGCGAGCTCTCGACGTGCCCGGTCCGGCCGCGGACGACGATGCCCGCGCCGGTGAGCCGGCGCACGAGCTTGACGTAGCCGACGACGTCCTGCATCGAGGCCTCGATCACGCCGAGGTCGGCGCCGGACGGCGCGCGCAACGTCAGGCGCGCCGGCGCCACCACGAACGCGCCGCCGACGTTGGTCAGCATCCGACCCCGGCGCACGATGCTCAGTCGCACCACGTGCTTGCCGGGATCGAACAGCTGGCGCAGCGCGGCGGCGCGCAGCGCGGTCCGGTTGCCCGTGCTCAGCGCGGCCAGGAGTGCGCGGTCGCGGGCGATGCGCTTCACGGCCGCGTGACCGACTTCGCCGCGGACCTCCTGACGGTAGATCCGCTTTGCCACCCCGGCCAGCGTGTCGGCGCGCGCCTGGCCGCTGAGGTCCGGGCCGCCGCCGGCGGCCTGGTAGCTGCAGCTCGCGGCCAGCGGGGCACCGGCGAGGGCGACGACCGCGAGTCCAATGCGCAGCACGCGGGAACGATGGGCGCGCGCGCCTAAGCGCCGATTCGCGTTGCGTTGGATCTCTGTTACAGCCGCCGGCCGCAAGGATCGCCAGACGACTGCGTTGGAGCCGTCATGACGCTCCTGCGCAGACTCCTGACCGTGGCCGCGACCGCCTGCGCGTCGCTGGCCCTGACCGCCTCGCCCTCGCTCGCCGTCGTCGGCGGCCACGACGCCGCTCCCGGCGCGTACCCGTCGGTGGCCGAGATCACCTTCGGCTCCTCGTTCCTGTGCACCGGCACGCTGATCGCGCCGACGTGGGTGCTCACCGCTGGGCACTGCGGCTCGATGACCGGCGCCGCGGTGGCCACGCCGGCCTCGTGGCCCGCGCCGCTGATCGACGTGCGCATCGGCTCCAACAAGTCCGGCCAGGGCGAGCGCGTCGCGGTGGCGCGCGCGATCGTCGAGCCCGACTACCTGGCCACCTCCGGCCACGACATCACGCTGCTGCAGCTGGCCAGCGCGTCGACGAAGGCGCCGACCAAGGTCGCCGGCAGCGGCGAGGGCAGCCTGTGGACGGCGGGGACGCTCGAGACGATCGCCGGCTGGGGCACGACCTCCGAGGGCGGCGACACGCCCGACACCCTCCAGGAGGCGCAGGTGCCGATCACGACCGACGCGACGTGCGCGGGCGCCTACAGCGACTTCGACGCCGCGACGATGGTCTGCGCGGGCTTCCCGCAGGGCGGCGTCGACACCTGCCAGGGCGACTCGGGCGGCCCGCTGTTCGGCCGCACCGCCGCCGGCGACCTCAAGGTCGTGGGCGCGACGAGCTTCGGCGAGGGCTGCGCGCGGCCGGGCAAGCCGGGCGTCTACGCGCGCGTGGCCGACACCGCGCTGCGCGAGTGGATCCGCTCGCAGGCTTCGGGGGCCGTCGACTAGCTGCCGACGGCGACCGATCGCAGCGTGCCCTCGACGACGTAGCGCAGGACGTCGACGACCTGGTCGGGCTTGCGGGCGACCGCGAGCGCGGCCCGGTCGACCTCCTTGAGTGCGTGGTCGTGCTCGGGCGGGTGCAGCGTGATGAGCGGCTTGCCGAGGGCGGCCGCGTAGCCGGCGTCGAACGCCGCGTTCCACTGGCGGTACTGCTCGCCGAAGCGCACGACGACGACGTCGGCGCGCTCGAGCAGGGTCCGCGTGCGGATCGCGTTGACGCCCGCCCCGACGTGGTCGTGCCAGAAGCGCTCGTCCTGGGCGCCGAGGATCGCGGCGCCGCAGTCGTCGCTGGCCGCGTGGTCGGTGACCGGGCCGGTGAAGCTGACATCGAGCTGCGCGGACTCGGCGCCGGCCACGATGCGCTCGCGCCAGTCGGTGTGGATCTCGCCGGAGAGGTAAATCTGCCAGGGCATGCGACCCATCCTGCCGCATGTCTTCTCTCCGCGCGGCCGTAGCGGCGCCGCGCTTCCAGGGCACTGAGGGGGACAGGGCGCGATCGCGGCGTTGTGCCTTGTCGCGAGCGTGCCCGTGCGCGTGTTTCACAACACTTCCGGCCCGCGCGCGGCGGGCGCCCTCGCGAGCTGTGGTCGATTGGTGTTGTATGAGCTGTTGCACAACCTAAGTCGGCTCGAACGGATCGCGTCTATGCTCGACGGCGTTTCGTCCCACTTGTCGGCCATATCGGCCGCCCTGAGCATGGGTCGTCCCATCACAGTTCGACGCACCGGATCTGTGGGTGGGTTGTGCAACAGCCTCTATGGCCCACCTATCGACCACCCTCGGTGCGAGCCGTTCGAGAGGTGTTACGAAACACGCACGGCCCGCGCAAACACGCGCGCGCCCCTGCGCAGACACCGCGCACGGGGAACCCCGCGGGCGCGAGCAGGACCGGATAGGCCTCACCCCCTCACTGCCCTGAAAGCGCCCCGCCCGCGCATGCGGACGGCAACGCGTCCCCTACACCACGCGCCGCAGATGCCGGAACGGCTTGCCCCCGCGCAGCTCGCGGACGACCTGGTCGAGCATCCCCTCGTCCTCGAGCTGGCGCCCGTCGGTGACGGCGGCGATGAGGCCGCGCTTGCGCTGGATCAGGCCGGCCATCGTCTCGTCGATCGTGTCGGCGGCCAGCAGGTACCAGGCGGTCACCGCGTCGCGCTGGCCGATGCGGTGGCAGCGGTCCTCGGCCTGGTCGTGCAGCGCGGGCGTCCACTCGAGCTCGAGGAAGGCGACGTTCGAGGCGCGCGTGAGCGTGATGCCCTGCGCGCCGACGCGCGTCGCCGCGACGATGAGCTGCGGCCCGTCGGGGTCCTGGAACGCTCGCACGGCCTCGTCGCGCTCGAAGATCGTGTCGCGGCCCATGATGTGCAGCGCGTGGGGGAAGCGCTCGAGCACCGCGGTCTGGACCTCGACGTGGCGGGCGAAGACGACGAGCGGCTCGCCCGAGGCCAGGAAGTCGTGGATCCACGCCAGCGCCGAGTCGAGCTTGCCGCGCGCGGCCAGGCGCTGCAGGGTGCTGATCTGGGCCAGGCGCTCGGCGCGCAGCGTCGCGGCGATGCGCGCGTCGAGCTCGCGCAGGTCCATCGGCTGCTCGCGCAGCCAGGCGATGACGTCCTGCTCGGCGAGGCGGTACTCGCGCTGGTTGGCGAGCGCGACCGGCACGACGACCTGGCGCTTGGCCGGCAGCTGGGGGAGGACCTCGGTCTTCAGCCGGCGCACGAAGCAGCGCCGGCGCAGGTGCCAGTGCAGGCGCTCCTCGGAGAGCTGGCCGCGGAACTGGCGCTTGAAGCGCGCGCCCGAGCCGAAGTCCTCCAACCGCCCGAGCACGCGCAGCTGGCTGATGAGCTCGTCGGCGTGGTTGAGCACGGGCGTGCCGGTCAGGGCCAAGCGCAGGCCGTCGGGCGCGACGGCCTCGGCCAGGCGGCGCACCGCCTGCGTGCGCTTGGCCTGCGGGTTCTTGCACAGGTGCGACTCGTCGACGACGAGCGCGCGCGGGCGCATGCGCGCGAGCGCCTCGCGGTGCGCGGCGACGATCTCGTAGTTGAGGATCGTGATCTCGGCGGTCGGCGGCACCGCGACGCGGCCCTCGACCACGGCCACCGATCGGTGCGGCAGCCAGCGCCCCGTCTCGCGCTCCCAGTTGAGCTTCAGCGAGGCCGGGCAGACGACGACGGCCGGGAAGGCGTCGTCGGCCTCCAGCGCGGCGAGCGCCTCGACCGTCTTGCCCAGGCCCTGCTCGTCGGCGAGGAACACGCGCCGCGCGTGCAGCGCGTAGCGCACGCCGGCCCACTGGAACGGCGCCAGCTCGCCGCCGAGCTTCGCGGCCGTCGCGGCGATCGGCTCGCCGCTCGTCGCGCGCGACGCGCGGATGGCGTCCAGGGCCTCGTCGTGCTCGGCGCGCAGCTCGGCCAGCGTCTCGGAGGCCGCGGCGTCGATGGCGACCCCGTGCAGCGCGAGGAAGGCGTCGAGCGGCTCGACGATCCACGGGTCGATCGGCAGCGTGCGCCCGACCTCGCCGGCGCCCGGCAGCGCATCGAAGGCCGCGCCGACGTCGGGGTCCCAGAGCACGTCGAGCCGCAGGAACGTCCCGTCGACCGTCTCGCTGACCGCCAGGCGCGCCGGCGGCGGGTCCTCGCCACGCTCCAGCGCGGCCAGGCAGCGGCGCGCGCCGCCGTCGAGCCGGGCGCCGTTGAGCTCGGCCAGCGCCTCGGCGCCAGCGGCGGTCAGCGGCGCCAGCAGCGCGCCGTCGTGCTCGACCGCGCACTCGCGCAGCGCGTCGGGCAGCGTGCCCGCGCGGGTGCGCAGGACCCACCAGCCGCGCCCGTCGTGGCGCGTCGTCGACACGCGCCCGACCCAGCGGCGCTCGATCGCGGCCAGCCATGCGTCGACCTGCGGGCTCGTGGTCAGCTCGGGGAAGCGATCGAGCACCTCGGCGACGTGGACGCCGGCCCAGTCGTCGACCGGCGCCCACCACTCGCGCTTGTCCCAGTCGAAGCGCCGCTGTGGGATGCCGCGGACGAGCGCGACGATGTGCGGGTCGTAGGGGAAGGCGAGGACGACGATCGTCGCGCCGTCCGCGCCGCGGCGCAGCTCGACGTTGGGGCGTTCCTCGACGAGCTGCATTCCCCCTCACGGTAGCGGCCAGCGAAGCAAGACTCATGCGCCTGGCCGTGCGCCCGCTCGCGCAGCCGCCGTTCCCGCTGGAGTGGCTGCTGACGCGCTCGTGATCGCGAGTGCGGTCCTATGCACCGGCTTTCGGTCGGTACTTGCGCGAGCCGGGGCCTCGTAGTCCCTCCCGATGCATTGCCGTCTCTGCCGCGGGAGCCTCGGGGTACCAACGCGATCGCGAGGAGGAGTCATGGCTGCTGGCACCGTCACCACCGAGAGACGGGCGGCGCGGTCTTCGGCCCGCAGGCTGTCGACCAACGCCCGCACACTAGGGGAGATGGTGCTGCTCGCCGGCACCAGAGGAGCGGCGCCGGCGCTCGCGGAGGGCACCGGCGAACGCGCAGCCCAGATCTCCTACGCGCAGCTCACCCAGTCGGCGCGGGACCTCGCGCGGGCACTCATCGCGCTCGGCGTGGAGCGGGGCGATCGCGTTGCGATCCTGGCCAACACGCGGCCCGAGTGGACCGTCGCCGACATGGGCGCGTTCTGCGCCGGTGCGGTCGTCGCGCCGATCTACCACACCAACTCGCCCGACGAGTGTGCGTACGTGCTCTCCCACTCCGACGCGCGCGTGGTCTTCTGCGAGGACGCGGCGCAGGTGGAGAAGATCCGCGGGATCCTCGGCGACTGCCCCGAGCTGCGGCACGTGATCGTGCTCGACGGCCGGGCCGAAGGCGCGATCGCGCTCGAGGAGCTGCGCGCGATCGGCGCCGACGTGCCCGAGGAAGCGGTCGAGGACCGCGTGGCCGCGGTGTCGCCGCACGATCTCGCGACGCTGATCTACACCTCCGGGACCACCGGGCCGCCGAAGGGCTGCGAGCTCACCCACGAGAACTTCCTCGCCGCCACGCACGCCTACCAGGAAGTCCTCGACATGTATCGCGAGGACGTTCCGATCGTCTACTTCATGTTCCTGCCGCTGGCGCACTCGCTGGCACGGATCATCGAGGTCTCGGTCCTCGACATCGGTGGCACGCTGGCCTTCTGGAGCCGCAGCCCGGAGCGGCTGCTCGAGGACATCCGCGAGCTGCGCCCGACGTACTTCCCGTCGGTGCCGCGTGTCTTCGAGAAGATCTACACCGCGGCCCACTCCGGCGTGGCCGACCAGCCGCGCGTCAAGCAGGCGGTCTTCCGGTGGGCGATCGTCACCGGGCGGCGGATGCGCCGGGCGCAGCGCGCGGGCCACCGCGTGCGCGCCGATCTGGCGTGGCAGCACCGGGTCGCCGACCGCCTCGTGCTGTCGAAGGTGCGCGAGCTCTTCGGCGGGCGGCTGGAGCTCGCCGCCAGCGGCGCGGCGCCGATCGCCAAGGAGGTGCTCGAGTTCTTCGATGCCTGCGGCGTGCTGATCCTCGAGGGCTGGGGCATGACCGAGACCACCGCCGCGGGCGCGATCAACCGCACCCACCGGCCGCGGTTCGGCACCGTCGGCGAGGCGCTGCCGGGCACCGAGCTGCGCATCGCCGACGACGGCGAGCTGCTCATGCGCGGGCCCAGCGTCTTCCGCGGCTACTTCAAGGACCCCGAGGCGACCGAGGCGGCCCTGACCGACGGGTGGCTGGCGACCGGTGACATCGCCCAGATCGAGGACGGCTTCGTCTCGATCGTCGGGCGCAAGAAGGAGCTGATCATCACCTCGAGCGGCAAGAACATCAGCCCGGCGAACCTGGAGAACGGGCTGAAGGAGAGCCGCTGGATCTCCCAGGCCGTCGTGTACGGCGACAACCGGCCGTACCTCGTGGCGCTGATCACGCTCGATCCCGACGAGGCACCCAAGCTGGCGGAGCGCCTGGGCATCGACGCCGACCCCGTGGCGATGGCGCGCGACGAGCGCGTCCGCGCGGTGATCCAGGAGGTCGTCGACGAGCTCAACACCCACTTCGCCCGCATCGAGCAGATCAAGCGCTTCGCCCTGCTCGACCACGACCTGTCGCAGGCGGGTGGCGAGCTCACGCCGACGCTGAAGATCAAGCGCAAGGTCGTCAACGAGGAGTTCGCCGCGGAGATCGACGCGCTCTACGCGGAGCCGCGGTCATGAGCCGCCAGCGGATGAGCGCCGCGGACGCGGCGTGGCTGCACATGGACCGCCCGTCGAACCTGATGGTCGTCAACGCCCTGATGTGGTTCGACGAGCCGCTGGACGTCGATCGCGCCAAGGCCGTGCTGCAGGAGCGCCTGGTGCAGCGATTCCCGCGCTTCCGCCAGCGAATCGTCGAGCCGCGGCTGGCGATCGGCCTCCCGAGCTGGGAGGACGCGCCCGACTTCGACCTCGACCGGCACGTGCACCGGATCGCCCTGCCGGAGCCCGGTGACAAGGCGGCGCTGCAGGAGCTGGTCGCCGACCTGATGGTCATCCCCCTCCACCGCTCCAAGCCGCTGTGGGACATGTACGTGATCGAGGGCTACGGCGCCGGCACGGCGATCCTGTCGCGGATGCACCACTGCATCGCCGACGGGATCGCGCTGGGAAGGGTGCTGCTGTCGCTCACCGACGACGCCCCCGACGCGGGCATCGCGCCTGCGTCGCCGCAGGCGCACAACGGGCGCACCGCGCCGTTGACCGCGCTGGTGCGCACCGGCGCCCACGTGACGGGCGCCGCGGTCCACGAGGGCATGGAGATCGTCGCGCATCCCAGGGCCGAGCTTCCGGGCCTCGCGTCGCGCCGCGTGGCCGACGGACGCGCCCTCGCCAAGCTGCTGCTGACCGGGACCGATGCGCAGACCGTGCTGCGCGGCGCGCCCGGTGTGGCGCGGCGCGTGGCCTGGACCGAGCGGATCGACCTCGACGCCGTCAGGGCGACCGGCCACGCGACCGGGACGACGGTCAACGACGTGCTGCTGACCGCGATGACGGGCGCGTTGCACCGGTACCTCGCCGACCGCGACAGCCTCGTCGACGAGATCCGCGCAATGGTCCCGTTCAACCTGCGACCGCTCGACCAGCCCTTGCCGCGCGACCTCGGCAACCGCTTCGGCCTCGCCTACCTATCGCTGCCGGTCGGGCTCGCCGGCCGCGACGACCGCCTGCGCGAGGTGCACCGGCGGATGGAGGCCATCAAGCACTCGCCCGAGGGCGCGATCTCCTACGGGATCCTCGGTGCGATGGGGATGACGCCGCTGGCGATCGAGCAGCGCCTGCTCGGCATGTTCACGCCGAAGGTCACGGCGGTGATGACCAACGTCCCGGGCCCGAGCCAGCCGGTGTACTTCGCGGGCTCGCGGGTCGCCGGCGTGCTCGGCTCGGTGCCGGCCGGGGGCGACATCGGCATGGGCCTGAGCATCTTCAGCTACGACGGCGGGATCACCGTCGGCCTGCAGGTCGCCACCGCGCTGGTGCCCGATCCCGAGCCGATCATGCGCTCCTTCGAGGAGCAGCTCGGCGCGCTGCAGCATCTGGCGCAACGCCGCCGGCGCGGACATCGCAGCCGACCGCGGGCCACCGCTACGAGGTTGAGCCGATCATGAAGCGCCTGAGCACACTCGACGCCTGGTTCCTCCTCGTCGAGGACGACGTCAGCCACATGCACATGGGCTCGGTCGGCATCTTCGAGGGTCCCGCGCCGGCGCAGGACGACGTGCTGCGCGCGATGCTGGCGAAGCTGCACCGCGCGCCGCGCTACCGCCAGCGCGTGCGCTTCGTGCCGCTGGGCGCGGGGCGGCCGGTCTGGGCCGACGACCCGCACTTCCGCTGCGATTTCCACGTGCGACGGACGGCGCTGCCGGCGCCGGGCGGGGCCGACGAGCTGCGCCGGCTCGTGGGGCGCGTGATGTCCCAGCAGCTCGATCGCCGACATCCGATGTGGGAGCTTTGGGTGGTCATGGGTCTCACGCACGGGCGCTGGGCGGTCATCTCCAAGGTCCACCACTCGATGGTCGACGGCGTCGGAGCGTCCAGCCTGGTCACCGAGCTGATGGATCGCGAGCGCGACGCGGCGATCGGCGAGCCGCTGCCCTGGACGCCCGCAGGAGACCCGGGGCGCGTCGCGCTCGTGGCCGGTGCCATGGCCGACCTCGCGGGCTGGCCCATGCGCACACTGCGCGCCGGCGCGGACGCGCTGCGTCATCCGCGCGCATACGCGTCCTACGGCGGCGAGGCCCTGCAGGGCCTCGCCGCGTACGCCCGCATCGCCCGGCCGCCGCGCGCCACGGCGCTCAACGGTGACATCGGCCGCCACCGGCGGTGGGACTGGGCGCGCGCGCAGCTGTCCGACGTCAAGGAGATCCGCGGCGCCCTCGGCGGGACGGTGAACGACGTCGTCCTCGCCGCCATCGCCCACGGCTTCCGCGAGCTGCTCGAGGCGCGCGGTGAGCCGACCGACCGCACCGTCCGCACGCTCGTGCCGGTCTCGGTCCGCCCGCCCGGGGACACTGGGGCGACCAACAAGGTCTCGGCAATCTTCGCTGACCTGCCGGTGGACGTCGCCGATCCGGTAGCGCGGCTGGAAGCCGTCGAGTCGCAGCTGGGCCACCTCAAGGACACCCACGAGGCTGTCGCCGGCGAAGTGCTGACATCGCTGGCCGGCTTCGCACCGGAGATGCTGCTCGCGCTCGGCGCCCGTGTCGCGACGCGCACGCCGCAGCACAACGTCAACACGGTGACGACGAACGTCCCCGGCCCACAGGTCCCGCTCTACCTCGCGGGCCGCCGCATGCTCGAGGTCTTCCCCTACGTGCCCATCGCGGGGCACGTGCGCATCGGGGTCGCGATCTACTCCTACGACGGCGCCCTCGGCTTCGGTGTCACCGGCGACGACGATGGCGCGCCCGACATCGGCGTCCTCTGCGCGGGGATCGAGCACGGGATCGAGGCGCTGCTGACCGCGGCGAGACGCGCACCATCGCGCTCGGCGGCGCGTCGAGCTCGACCAGCGCGCGTCTAACGTCCGCAGCCATGACACGGGATGAGCTCTCGGGCGAGGTTGCGCTGGTCACCGGCGGCGGGCGCGGCATCGGTCCGATCGACTCGTGATGCTGATCTACCGGCTCGGGCGCTGCCTTGGCGGCCAGCGCGGCCTCGGCGACGGCGTCGCGCTCGCGATCACCGTCGACTGACCGACCTCGCGGACGCGAGGATCTCCTCCACGACTGGGCCCTTGGCATCCGCGTAGTACTGCACGTGCGCCCAGCGGCGGCCGGCGAGCGCACGCTTCTCGGCCGCGTAGCGCTCGCGGGCGCTGTCGTCGGCCCGCAGGCAGTCGCGAAACCGCACCATGCGCTCCACCTCGGACGATCCCGGGCCGAAGACGTGCAGGTTCACGTCCGTGTCGGGACCCTTGAACATCCGGTGCTCCTCCCACTCAGGGGAGCGGATGCGCAGACGGTAGCCGGCCGCCTCCAGGGCGCCCACGTAGCCGGGCTCGCTCCCCGGATCGGCCACGACGAGCACGATGTCGACGATCGGCTTGGCGATCAGGCCGGGCACCGACGTCGAGCCCACGTGCTCGATGCGCAACGCGCGATCGCCGAGCGCGCCGCGGATGCGCGCGGCCTCACGCTCGAACAGCTCGGGCCACTTCGGATCGGGCTCGACGAGCGTCACCGGCCCGTCCAGGCGGTCGAGCGCCCCGACCGTGACGGCGCCGAGCTCCGCCTCGCGGAGCGCTTCGGCCTCGCGCGGCAGCGCGAAGCCGCCCGAGCCCTCGACGAGCGCGACCGTCTCCACGACGGCGTCGAGGTTGAGCGGCCCGTACAGGTGAGCGAAGCGCTCGCCGGCCTCCTCGACATGCTCGTACCGCAGCGGGGCGTCGAGCCGCGCGGAGGCGACGCACAGCAGCACGAGGTCGGGCGTGCCGCGGAACGCGCGGTCGGCGACGCCCACCACCTGCTCGAGATCGGAGAAGTGGATGAACCCTTCGGTCAGCAACGACGTGGGTTCGTAGGCGCCTGCACGCCGCGCCGCCTCCCAGGCCGCCGCGGTGGTGATGTGGAAGACGACGGGCGCAGCCATGTGCTCGGCTGCCATGTTCTCGCATCAGCGCAACGACCGCCGGCTCTCCCGCGAACCGTGGAGCACCGCATCGGCCCGCAGGGACGACCTGATGCGTGCGTCGACTGCGCGGCGCAGAATGCAGGCACGATGATGCGTCCGTTCCTCGCCGTGCTCGCGTCCGTCGCCGCCGTTCAGCTCGCCGGCTGCGGCGATGGCTCGAGCACCGCTTCCACGCCGAGCACGGGCACATCCATTGCGACGACCACGACCCCAACGGGCACGACCACGACCGCGCCGACACCCACGGGCGGCATCGACACCATGCCCGGCGCGAGCACGCGCCCGATCCATGTGCCGGCCACCAACCAGCAGACCGCGCTCCTCACGGACGTGCGCGCCGCGCGTCACGAGGGCTTGGACCGCGTCGTGTTCCAGCTCGGCAACGCGCTGCCCGGCTACGACGTCCGGTACGTCTCCCGGCCTGTCCACCAGGACGGGTCTGGCACGGTCGTGCCGATCGCCGGGAAGCACGTCGTCCAGATCCGAATGGAGAACGCGCTGGACGCCGACCTGACCCAGGCCTCGGCGCCCTCGACCTACACCGGTCCACAGCGGTTCACGCCCGGCACGCCCGAGGTCGTCGAGCTCGCGCGCGCCGGGGGCTTCGAGGGCGTGCTCACCTGGGTCGTCGGGCTTCGCGATCGCGTCGACTTCCGTGTCACAACCCTGACGGCGCCGCCCCGGCTGGTCGTGGACTTCCGCAGCCGCTGAACGGCCCACGACCTGGAGCCCAGCCCCGGGGTGAGCTTGGTCGCGCCTGAGTGTTTCCCCGTACGTAGTTCTCCGCTCCGGGCGACCTCGAACTACGGTTGCGCTGCGCGGCCGTCAGGGTGGAGGTTCGGCGTTCGCAAGCTCTTACCGGAAGGAGGCTTCCGTGTTCGCGTCAATGACTACGCGGCCGCCTCCGGCCGCGCGCCGACCCGCGGCGACACCGTTCGACCGTGCTGGGCGTGCTCGCATGGGTCGTCGCTCTAACGACCCATTGGCCGTGAACCGTGTCTGACCCATCCGCAACCGGGAAGCGACCCGGGCCCGCGCCGACGCCGACCTCAGGGCCCGTGACGCCGACCGCGCCATCGAGGTGGACCGGCGGGCGGATCGCGATGATCGTCGCGGGAAGCCTTCTGGCGCTCATCGCAGTGGGCGTGGTCGCTGCCGGCGCGTACGGCCTCTGGCTGCACACGACCCAACGCTCGGACGGCTACGTGATGACCTCGAGCGAGCGGTTCTCCAGCGGTGGCTACGCCCTTGCCACCAGGACCCTGGAGATCAGCTCCGACGTGCCCAGCTTCCTCTACGGCCGCGACTGGCTCGGCGACGTGCGCATCCGTGGCGAGAGTGCGAATCCGGGCCGGCCGCTCTTCATCGGGATCGGCCGTAAGGCGGACGTCGACCGCTACCTGGCCGGCGTTGCGCACTCGGAGGTGGTGGACGTCAACGCGAACCCGTTCGGGACGACCTACCGGCCGAGCTACCGCATTCGGCTGGGCGGCAAGCCCGCGACTGCTCCCGGCAGCGCGCAGTTCTGGGTTGCCAGCGTCGCGGGGCGGGGCAGCCAGGCGCTCACCTGGAGCGTCAAGGAGGGACGCTGGGCGGTTGTCGTCATGCGCCCCGACGGCTCGCGCGGGGTGTCCGCCGACCTCGCCGCCGGCGCCAAGCTGCCGGCTCTCCTGTGGGCATCGATTGGCCTGCTCGTGGTCGGGCTGCTGATCCTGGGCGGCGCGGCCGCGCTGATCTACTTCGGAGCGCGCGAGCGACGCGCTCCGGCGCCGCCGGCGAGCGAACAGAGGGGGCAGGCATGACGACCGTGCTCTGCCACTGCAGGGTTGCCGACTACGACGCGTGGCGGCGGGGATACGACCACGCGTTGCAGGTGACGCCCGGCGTACGCAGCTTCCGTGCGTGGCGCGCGCAGGACGAGCCCAACCTCGTCATGGTCGAGGAGACCTTCGACACGCGCGAGCAGGCGCAGACGGCATGGACGTCGGCCGAGACGCTGGCGGCAATGGAAGCGGATGGCATCGACATGTCGTCCGTGTGGGTGGAGTACTTCGACGAGGTCAGCTCAGGGGAGCCTCACGGATAAGGCTCACGACGCGTGCAGCACGCGCCAACGCCCCGAACGCGCGACCAGCCGCGCGGTCGTGCCGCGCGGCAGCGCAGGCCGCGGCCCCGCCAGCCGCGCCGGCGCGCGGAAGACGAGCGCCGGCGGCGCCCAGTGCGGGTGGCGGCGCGACGACGCCCATGTGGGCTGGATGCCGTCGAGCGCCACGCGCAGCTCCCACGCCAGCGCGGTCTGCAGCCACGGGTTGATCGCGGGCCGGCCGGCGCGCAGGACGGCGGCGCGTCCGCCGGCGCGATCGACCGCGCGCCGCAGCTCGGAGAGCTGGTCGGCCTGGCTGCGCGCGACGCTCAGCGTGCGCGCCTCCTCGCGGGCGCGCAGGAGCGCCGGCACGAGCGCGAGCGCGGCGATCGCCCCCGCGAGCGCCAGACGGGCGCGCCGTTCGCGCACCGCCTCGAGCAGCCAGGCGAGCCCGACGCCGGCCACGACGCACAGCGCCGCCGCCGGGGCGGCGAGGTAGCGCCGCGTGCCGGTGAAGCCGGCCTCGGCCATGATCGCCACCACCGCGATCCACCCCAGGGCCAGCGCGGCGAGCGACAGCACCTCGCGGTTGCGCCGCCGCCACGCGCCGACGAGCCCGACCGCGGCGAGGACGAGCGTCGGCACGATCACCGCATCCGCCGCGCGGCGCACGACCTCGAGCGCGGGGACCCTGGCGCGCGCGGCGCTGCCCTCGGTCGCCTCGGTGGCGGTCGAGCTGGCGTGCAGCGGATCGCCCGAGCCGATCCAGTCCAGGCCGAGCCAGAGCGCCGGCGGCAGCACGACCGCGACCGCGGCCAGCGCGCGCAGGCGCGGCTCGCGCAGCCAGACGTAGAGGCCGTAGCCGGCCAGCAGCACCCACGCCTCGGGTCGGATGAGGCCGGCGACGGCGATAAGGACGAGGGCGTGGTCGCGGCGCCCGTCGAGGTGGCGATCGACCGCGCCGAGGGTCAGCGCGATCAGCGCCGGCTCGGCCGAGCCCAGCAGCGCGGTGCGGTAGAGGTCGGCGCTGAGCGCCAGGCTGACGACCGCCACCGCGCCGGCCAGCGGCCCCGCCAGCCGCGCGCCGAGACGGTATGCCAGCAGCAGTGACGCGAACGCGCACGCGCGCATCGCCGCCATCCACACGGCGGGCGCGGCGCCACCCAGCAGCGAGAGCGGCGCGAGGACGAGCACCGGCAGGGGCTTGAACGACGGGCCGGCGGTCGTGTCGAGGTCGAGGTGCGCGAGCTGGCGGCCCCACACCGTCCACGCCCACGAGTCATATCCGAGCGCCGCGGGCACGAGCAGCGACGCGGCGCCCGCGGCCACGACTGCGCCGACCGCGAGGCGGCCGCGCCCGGGCACGGAAGGCGGGTCGTCGGGGCTCACGCGGCCCGGGACGCTAGCGGCGGCGGCAGTCGCCGCGCGCCCCTACGCCGCGCGGGCGTAGGTCGCAACCGCGCCGGCCGCGACCTCGACGATCTCGGCGAGCTCCTTCTCGGGACGGCCGGGCGGGAGGACGAGGGAGACGCTGTCGGCGCCGGCGGCGAACCAGACGGCGATCGCCTCGATGGCGCGCTCGTAGGTGCCCAGGAGCGTGACCTCGTGCGCGAGGTCCTCGGCGGCCGCGGGCAGCTCGGGCTTGCGATCGCGCTGGGCCGCCTCGACGACGGCGTGGACGGCGGTGGCCATCCCGAAGCGCTGTCCGAGCATCCGCGGGTACAGCGGGCCCATGCGCGTGGCGTAGGTCGTCAGCCAGAAGGCGGCGAGCTGGCGGGCGCTCTGCTCGTCGGGCCCGAGGGCGACCGGCACGCCGACGTTGACGCGCGTGGGCGAGGGTGCCGCGGCGCGATCCTCGCCCTCCTGCAGGAGGGCGCGCCCTTCCTCGACGCGCGATCGCGCCCACAGGAACGGGGCCCACGCATCGGCCAGCTCGCCGGCGAGCCGGATCGAGCCGGGCGAGAGCGCCGCGAGCACGATCGGCACCGGCACGTCGGGCAGGACGCCCAGCCGCAGCGCACGCGCGCCCGGCGCCGGGGCCGGCAGCCGCTGGCCGTTGAGGAGGGCGCGCACCGCGGTCAGCGTCCCGCGCAGGCGCGCGAGCGGCTGGTCGTAGGCGATGCCGTGAAAGCCCTCGGTCAACGGCGGGCTGCTGGCCCCGATGCCGAGCGAGAAGCGACCCTGAGTGAGTCGCTGCAGGCCGGCGGCCCCCATCGCCATCGTCCCGGGGGTACGCCCCCATGCCGAGACGACGGACGTGCCGAGCCCGATCCGCGAGGTCCGCTGCGCGAGCTCGGCGATCTGGATCAGCGCGTCCTGCGTCCACCCCTCTGCGACGTCGACGCGATCGAGGCCCAGGGCGTCTGCCCGGGCGCCGAGTCGCACGATGACGTCGCTGCGCGTCTCGAAAGGGGTGAAGCCGATGCCGACCTGCATGCGCTTGCATTGTGGGCGCGGCCGGGCGGCCGCTCAATCGGGGTAGCACCCTGGACTTATGAGCGCTACCTCGATCCCGCGGACGTCGCCGTCCTCGTCGTTCAGCACGACGGCGTCGCCGTAGCCGAGGCGCTGAGGTCGTCGCGCAGGAGGTCGACCTGCTCGCCGCCGAGCTCGAGCAGCAGCGCTCCGTCGGGGCGCAGGAAGCGGCGCGCGTCCGCCAGGACGCGGCGCAGGATGCCGGTGCCGTCGGCGCCGCCGTCGTAGGACAGCGGCGTCTCGAAGGCGAAGGTGTCGCGCTGCAGTAGCGGCAGGTCGGGCGTCGGGACGTAGGGGACGACGCCGACGACGACGTCGACGCGACCTTCGAGCTCGCGCGGGAGCGGGTCGAAGAGGTCGCCGCGGCAGCGCGTCCACGCCGTTGGCCCGCGCGCACGCGACGGCGCGCTCGTCGACGTCGGTCGCGACGACGCGGGCGTCGGGATGGCGTGTGCTCAGCACCTTCGCGATCGCTCCGCACCCGGTGCAGAGGTCGATCGCCGTGCCGTCGTCCGGCAGGCGCTCGGCGGCGCGCAGCGCGAGCGCCTCGCTCTGCCAGCGCGGGACGTAGACGCCCGGATCGACGCGGATCCGCAGGCCGCAGAACGTGACGCTCCCGGTGATCCAGGCCAGCGGCTCGCCGGTCAGGCGACGCTGCACAAGTGTGTCGAGCAACGCGGCGTCGCCGCCCGCGCGCGCCAGCAGCTCCTCGGCCTCCTCGGCCGCCGCGACGAACCCGGCGTCGGCGAGCACCTCGCGCAGCGAGTCCCGGTCGTGCACGGGCGGATAATCGAGCAATGACTTCGCACACGGTCGCCACCCGCGAGGAATGGCAACGCGCCCGCGACGAGCTGCTCGTCCGCGAGAAGGAGCTGACGCGCCGCAACGAGGAGCTCGCGCGCGAGCGGCGCGAGCTGCCGTGGGTCCGCATCGACAAGGACTACAGCTTCGACACCGAGGACGGGCGCAAGACGCTCGCCGAGCTCTTCGACGGGCGGTCGCAGCTCGTCGTCTACCACTTCATGTTCGGCCCGGAGTACGAGGCCGGCTGCCCGGTCTGCTCGTCGGCGGCCGACACCTTCAACGGCACGGTCGAGCACCTGCGCGCGCGCGACGTGACCTTCACGTGCGTCTCGCGCGCGCCGCTCGAGAAGCTGCTGGCCTACCGGGAGCGGTTGGGCTGGCGGTTCCCGTGGGCGTCGTCTGGCGACAGCGACTTCAACTTCGACTTCGACGTCTCGCACACCGAGGCGCAGGTGGCGCCCATGCTGGAGGGTCCGCTTGGCCCCGTCCCCGAGATCGCGGCCCAATGCGGCACGGACCCGGCGGGCTTCCTGCAGGAGGGGCCGGGGCTGAGCGCCTTCGCGTTGGAGGACGGCGTCGTCTACCACACGTACTCGACCTACCGGCGCGGCCTGGAGGTGCTGATGGGCTACTACTCGCTGCTGGACCGGGCGCCGTTCGGCCGCCAGGAGGGCGACCCGCCCGAGGTGTGGATGCGCCGCCACGACGAGTACTGATGGCCCGCTTCGTCGTGCAGCTGCACGACGCGACGACGCTGCACTTCGACCTGCGGCTTCAGATCGGCGAGGTGCTGCGCTCGTGGGCGGTGCCGAAGGGGCCGTCGCTCGATCCCGCCGTGCGGCGGCTCGCCGTGCCCGTCGCCGACCACGACCTCGACGCCGGCGACTTCGAGGGCGTCCACGAGGGCCAGAGCCGCGGCAGCGGCGCGGTGATCATCTGGGACGAGGGGACGGTCGACGTGCTGACCGACGACCCGGACCACCTGTCGTTCGTGCTGCACGGCGAGAAGCTCGGCGGGCGCTTCGGGCTCACGGCGACCGGCGAGCGCCAATGGATCCTCGTCAAGGCCGGTGACGACGACGCGCGCCCGGGCTCGGACATCGTGGCCGAGCGGCCGGCGAGCGTGCGCAGCGGGAGGACGTGGGAGGAGCTGGCCGGTCAGTGATCGGGGTCGGCGGCGATGCGCCCGGCGTCGATCGCGTCGACGAGCGCCTCGTGGTCGCGCTCGTTCTGGTCGGCGTAGGCCGCGGCGAACGACGCCAGCGCGTTGTCGAAGCGATCGCTTGCGCCGAGGTAGGCGGCGATCGCGGCACGGTCGCCTGAGCGCGCGTGGGCGCGCGCGAGCGTCCACCCGCAGATCGCGGCGTAGGTGGGCATCCCGGAGGCCGTCATCTCCTCGATCCGCATGGAGGCCTTGGCGTCCCAGAGCTGGCGGACGTAGTAGTCGCGCCGCCGGCCGTCGCGCAGGTCCTGCTCGACGCGCAGCCAGCCGAGGAGGACGTCGCTGGCCGCCTGCATGAAGCGCTGGCCCTGGACGACGCGGCGGCCCTCGTTGCGCGCCCGGCTGCGCCCGGCGAACGGCTCGAGGACCGACGGCTCGGCCTCCTTGACCTGCAGGAAGAGCGGGTCGGCGTTGTCGCGCCCGAAGAGCAGCACGATCCACGCGCGTGTGCCGACGCTTCCGACGCCGACGACCTTGTGCGCCAGGTCGACGGGCTGGTAGCCCGCCGCGAGCTGCTGGGTCTCGTGGGGGAGCGACCGCCGGTAGGCCGCCAGCAGCTCGCCCAGCCGGGCGGCCTCCTGCGCCTCGTTCTCGATGTCCAGCAGCTCGCCGATCGGCACGATCAGCGGCGGGTCGCTGACGATGCGCGGAGCGCTGCCTTCGGTGACGTAGGTCAGCTTCGACAGCGCGCGCAGGCTGTTCTTGCTCCGCGCCTTGGCGATGGCGCGATCGACGCCCTTGCGCCGCTTCGCGCCGAGGTCCTGGCTCCACTTGGCAAGCTCCGCCTCGACGTCGAGCCGCGCGTACCAGACGTCGATCGTGCGCATCGCGGCGAAGTCGCGCATCGCCTCGCGGTAGGCGCGCACTCCGGCCGCCGCGACGTCGTGCTGATCGCTTGCGTCGAAGCCGCGGTCGCGCCCGGCCACCGCGAGGCTGGCGGCGAACCGCTTGACGTCCCACTCCCACGGCCCGGGCAGCGTCTCGTCGAAGTCGTTGAGGTCGAAGATCAGGGTGCGGTCCGGCGCGGCGAACGCGCCGAAGTTGGCGAGGTGCGCGTCGCCGCAGAGCTGGGCGCGCAGGCCGCTGACCGGCGTGGGGGCGAGGTCGGCGGCCATGATCGCCGCGCCGCCGCGGAAGAACGCGAACGGCGAGCGCATCATCCGGCCGTAGCGGACGGGCACCAGCTCGGGCGTACGCGTCCGCGCCTGGCGCTCGAGGATCGCGATCGGCTCTTCGCGGTCGGGCGCGGGCTCCCAGTGGGCGTGCCCGGAGCGCGGCGAGCGCTGCCTCGCCGCCCGCCCGAGCTCCTCGGACGAGGGCCGGTCGGTCTCTGCTGCGGGAGCGGGCGCCACGGCGGTCATGGGCCAAGTCTCGACCCTCCGGGCGCCCGCTTCAACGCCGCCTTCACGCCGCTTCGAGCGCGACCTCGCTCGGCATCGGCGCCTCGTCGGCACGCCGCCCGCGGATGAGGAGCGCCGTGGCGCCGGCCGCCGCGACCGCCGGCGCCGCGCCGACCCACAGGGCGTCGTGGAAGCCGTCGACGTAGGCCTGCGGCGAGCCGTGCCCGAACGCGGCGCTCGCGGGGATGAGCGCGCCGAGCGCCGCGGTGCCGACCGCGATCCCCGCCTGGCGGAACATGTCGTTGACGCCCGCGGCGAGGCCGCTCTGCTCGATCGGCGCGGTGGTCAGCGCGACCTGGCTGACGATCGGGTTCAGGATGCCGGTGCCGACCATCGCGACGAGCAGGCCCGGCAGGAACACCCACCACGACGAGTCCGCCTGCGTCATCGTCAGCAACGCCAGGCCGGTGCCGACGAGCGCCAGGCCGGTCGCGATCAGCACGCGCGGCGAGACCCGTTGCCCGACCGATGCCATCGAGCCGGCGACGAAGAAGTTGAGCATCGTCCCTGGCACGTACACGAGCCCCGCCTCGATCGCCGAGAGCCCCAGGATCTGCTGCAGATACAGGGTCATGTACAGCCACATCGCGAACAGCGACCCCGAGATCCCGAACGCCGCCACCTGCGCGCCGGTGAAGGACGGGTTGCGGAACAGGCGCAGCGGGAGCATCGGGTGCGCGCTGCGCGCCTCGATGGCGACGAAGGCGATCAGCAGCACCGCGGCGCCGGCGAACGAGGCGACGATCGCCTGGCTTCCCCAGCCCTCCTCGTTGCCGCGCAGCAGCGCGAAGACGAGCAGGAAGAGGCCGCCGGTGAGCGTTACGAGGCCAGGCCCGTCCACCCGCGCCGCATGCGGGTTCTTCGACTCGGCGACGAAGCGCCGGACGATCCATAGGCACGCGAGCCCGAGCGGGAGGTTGATGAGGAAGATCCACCTCCAATCGAGGGCGGAGGTCAGCGCACCGCCGACCAGCGGCCCGACGGCGAACGACGCGCCCATGGTCGCCCCGTAGGCCGCGAGCGCCTTGACGCGCTCCTGCATCCGCGGGAACGCGTTCGAGAGCACCGCCAGCGACACCGCGAACATGACCGCGGCACCCAGCCCCTGCGCGGCGCGCGAGACGTTGAGCATCGTGATCGACTGCGCCCCCGCGCACAGCAGCGACGTGGCGGTGAAGATCGTGAGGCCGATCCCGAACAGCCGCCGGCGGCCGAACCGGTCAGCCAGCGACCCGGCCGTGATGACCGTCGCGGCGAGGGGGAGGGTGTAGGCGTCGACGACCCATTGCAGCCCCGACAGCCCCGTATCGAGGTCGTCAGCGATCGCCGAGAGCGCGGTGTTGACGACCGCGATGTCGAGCATGAGCATCGCCGTGGCCGCGCAGACGACGGCGAGCGTCCAACGCTGAGTGCGCGTCATGGCGATCAGGGCTCGACGCGCCCGACGAGGGTCATCTTGTGGTGCTTCGCCGCGTCCTCGGAGAAGCTCGCCAGGCCGCTGCCGGACGCGCCCGCGTACCTGCCGGTGCCGTACTTCACGTCGAACTCCGCGAGGCCGGTGAACGAAGCACCCTCCAGCGGCCCGGCGCCGTCCTGGCACGAGTCGCCGTCGACCGCGAGCACCAGCCGGTCCGCGCTGCCCGCGCCGAGCACGATGCGGCCCTTCAGCGGCGCGCAGATGCCGCCTTCGCCGTTGGGGAAGGCGTCGGCGACCTTGAGCTTGAACTTGGCGCTGTAGCCGCCGGTCCCGATCGGCGCGCCGCGAAGGCGCCCCTCGATGAGCTCGAGCGCGCACCCGCTCGCATCGCACGGCCCGTCGACGGCGGTCGCATCGCCGCGGACCACCAGCCGCTGGTCGTGGTGCTTGCCGCTGGCACCAGCAGGGCCCGCGACGACGGCAACCGCTGCAAGCGCGACCGCGAGCGCCCCGAGCACAGGCCGAAGCGCCAGACCGAGGCGCGAACCCGGCCGCTGGCCCCGCGTCCGGCCGAGCCGCAGACCGCGCGGCGGCCGAAGGTGAAGGAAAGGCATGAGAGAGGTCTCCTTGATTGAAGCTGTGTTCCATAGTTTCTAACTACGAATCACAGTCTTGTCAAGGAACATTGGAGGCGTCGGGCGCCGCTCCCGTAGGTTGCGCCGGACATGCGCAAGGTGATCATCATGGGCGCCGGGGGACGGGACTTCCACAACTTCAACGTCGCCTTTCGCGACGATCCGCAGACCGAGGTGGTGGCGTTCACGGCGGCGCAGATCCCGGGCATCGACGACCGCGTCTACCCCCCCGCGCTCGCCGGCCCGCGGTATCCCAACGGCATCCCGGTCCGGCCCGAGTCCGAGCTCGCGGACCTCGTCCGCCGGCATGGCGTGGATGAGGTCGTCTTCGCCTACTCGGACGTGCGCCATGAGGACGTGGTGCATCACGCGTCGGTGGCGATCGCCGCTGGAGCGGACTTCCGGCTGATGGGCAGCGGCTCGACGATGCTGTCGAGCACGAAGCCGGTGGTCGCGGTGGGCGCGGTGCGCACCGGCGCCGGCAAGAGCCAGACGACCCGCGCGGTCGGCCGCATCCTGCTCGATGCCGGGCTCAGCGTCGCCCTCGTGCGTCATCCGATGCCGTACCACGACCTGGCCTCGATCGCCGTGCAGCGCTTCGCGACCCTCGCCGACATCGACGCGTCCAATCCGACGATCGAGGAGCGCGAGGAGTACGAGCGCCCCGTCGAGATGGGCATGGTCATGTACGCCGGCGTCGACTACGGCGCGATCCTCGCCGAGGCGCAGGCGGAGGCCGACGTCGTCATCTGGGATGGCGGCAACAACGACTTCGCCTTCTTCCGGCCCGACCTGACCATCGTCGTGGTCGACCCGCTGCGTCCCGGCCACGCGCGCCGCTACCATCCCGGCGAAGCGAACCTCCGCATGGCCGACGTCGTCGTCGTCAACAAGGTCGACAGCGCCACCGCCGACCAGCTGCGCGAGGTGCTCGAAACCGTTGCCGAGCTGGCGCCCGCGGCCACCGTCATCCGCGCGGCCTCGCCGGTGGTGCTCGAGGCGGGCCCGTCGCTGGCGGGCAGGCGCGTCCTCGTCGTCGAGGACGGCCCGACGATCACCCACGGCGAGATGCCGTTCGGCGCCGGCGCGGTCGCCGCCCGCAGCGCGCACGCCACCCAGGTCGATCCGCGGCCATACGCCGTCGGGTCGATCGCGGAGACGCTCGCGCGCTTCCCGCACATCGACAAGGTCGTCCCGGCCATGGGCTACTCCGACGAGCAGCTCCAGGACCTGCAGCGCACGATCAACGCCGTCGACTGCGACGCCGTCATCGCCGGCACGCCCATCGACCTGCGAAGGCTCGTCGACTCGCGCCACCCGATCCGCAGCGTCACCTACAGCCTTCAAGAGCAGGGAGAGCCGCGCCTGGCCGACGTCCTCGCCCCGATCATCGAGCGCGCCCGCCAGCAGCCGCGTGTCCAGTGATCCGCGCTTGCGCGATCGCCGCCTTCTTTGCGACGCTCCCGTGGTGGCCAAGCAACGGCAGCGCCCCATCGTCGAGCGTCTCGTGCTCCGCGTCACCGCCGGGGACGTGCGCGGGTTTGGGGTGCGCGGCCCGACCGCGATGGCACCCGTCGCCATCGGCGCGCTCGCGCTGGGCGCGGTGGCGATCGGCCGGCTGGCGATCGGGCGAGCGACCATCAAGCGCCTGACCATCGAGGAGCTCGAGGTCACGCGCCTGAAGGTGACCGAGCTCGAGATCGCCGGCGAGCAGCGCCCGCAGGTCTAGGGGCTGCCGTCAGCGATCCAGCCGGAACGGCGGGTACTCGTCGCGCATCAGGGCCACGTACGCGCCGACGCGCAGCACCCACCGGTTGATCCCGACCACGAGGTTGAACACGTCGCGCGGGTAGCGGCGGGTGAAGAGCAGGACGAACCCGGCGACGAGGACGAGGACGATCAGCACGCCGGGCGGGCCGGCGCCGTCGGTCCACCACCAGCCCCCGCCGAGGAAGGCCGCGACGATCACGAGATGCGGCACGGCGAGCAGCCACTTCACCAGCGCCTTGCCGCGGGAGAGCCGCTCCGGATAGGGGATGTCGAGATCGGCCGGATACGACGGATCCGGCGCGAGGGTGAACGGCGGATAGCGGTCCGTTGCGATCGCCCCGGTGGCGTAGTACTCGACGCGCCACGTCCACCGCAGCACCCCGACGTTGAAGTCGAATAGCGCACGCGGGTAGCGGCCGGTGAACAGGATCGCGAACAGCGCGACCACCGTCACCACGACGAACGCGACCCACAGCAGGGCGAGCACGATGAAGTGCGGGATCGCCAGGAACCACTTCACCAGCCACAGCCACGGGCTGAGCGGCTCGTCGAGGCGCGCCTCGATGGTCACGGGATGGGCCGGCGCGTCTGCGGCCGCCTCCGCCTCGACCGCTTCCCCCTCCGCCGCCGGGGCCGCGCCCGGCGGCGCGGCGACCGCCGCCGCTCCACCGCTGCCCGATTCCGCGTGGTGCGACGCACCGATGATCAGCGCCGCGCCGCCGCCCAGCATGAGCGCGCCGAAGGCCAGGAGCCCGAGCCCGACCCAGATCACCCAGCCGACCTTCGCGGCGATGCTCGCGTCCGTCGCGACGCCACGCCGGGCGTCAGCCCGCATCACCACGACCGCCCAGCGGCCATCCTTGACCTTCCACTGCGCGACCTGCTCCCGGGGGCCCGAGGCCGACGCGACCCAGAAGCGCTGCCTCGCGGGCTCGGCCGGCGCGCGGGCGCCGCGGGCGCGTTCGTACTGCGGGTCGCCGTCGTTGAGGTCGGTGACCCGGTCGTGCGCCACGCCGGCCAGGTAGGCGTCGACGTCGCGCTCGCGCGCGATGCCGACGAACACGGGCGCGCCGCTCGCCAGCTCGGCGTGCACCCGTAGCGTCCCCGCCAGGTTGGCGACCGCCCAGTCGCCGGCGCCGTTCTCGACGTCCCCGAGCTGGAGCTTCTCCGCGGTCAGCGCATAGGTGGGCGTCGAGAACTGCTCGGTGGGCGAGTTGAAGTAGCCGTCGTCGTCGCGCAGCACGGCATGGGCGAACATGAGCCCGATCCCGCCGAGCGCGAGGATCACTCCGATCAGGGCGAGCAGGCTCCCGCCAACCAGAGCGGCGACGGCCCCGGGTCCCCAGTGCGACCTGCGCAGCGGCTCGGGAGACGGCTCGACGGCGGTCGACATGACACCCTCCTCGGCGTGGAGCTGGACGACGATCGTCGCGTCGCGCGAGGGCCGCGACGACCGGACGAAGCCGCAGCGGTGGGGGGCGAACTACGGGGGCCGCCGCGACCCAGCCCCGGCGCGTGGTTCTCCCCGATGACGGCGCCGCCGGACGGCGCGAGCGTCTTGCCATGAAGGAGGTCCTGCTCTACATCGGAGGCGCGCTTCCGATCCTCTGGGGCACCGCCCACCTCTTGTGCGTGCCGATCTTCGTCACGTCGGCGGTGCTGATCCTGGCCGGGGCGTTCCTGTAGGTCGTCGGGTCCTCCTTGCCGCGGCGAGCCAACGGCGCGTCCGCGTCCGAGCGATGGATTTCCAACCCCCGGCAGATCCCTACTGACAAGCGGCGATTCCCGCCGGCCGAACGACCGAAGGCGAGGAGCCACATGAATCCGAGATCCACTCAGACGAGCGACCTGTCCGGCACGACGACGATCGTCGTCGGGGCGAGCCGCGGCCTGGGCCGCGGGATCGCCACGGCCCTCGCCGGGGCCGGCGCCTCGGTGGTCGCCGTGTCGCGCACCGCGGCGGCGTTTCCCGAGCCGGCCAACGGCGCCGGCAGCATCCAGCCGGAGGTCGCCGATGCGGGTGACGCCACGGTGGCAGGCAGCCTCCTCGACCGCCATGAGCCGGAGGTCGTCGTTCTGGTGGCGGGCGCAAGCCCGCACATGCGTCCGCTGCAGCACCAGACGTGGGAGACGTTCTCGGTCAACTGGCAGACCGACGTCCGGATCGCGTTCCACTGGCTGCGCGAGGCGCTGCTCAAGCCGCTGCGGCCGGGCAGCAGGGTGGTCGTGATCAGCAGTGGTGCCGCGCTTGCCGGGTCACCGCTGAGCGGCGGGTACGCCGGCGCCAAGGCCACGCAGCGCTTCATCACCGAGTACGCCCAGGACGAGGCACAGCGCGCCGGTCTGGGGATCACCTTCACCGCGGTACTGCCCCGGTTCGCGCCGCTGACCGGCGTCGGCGGGCCGGCGGTGCGGGCGTACGCGGCGCGCGCCGGCCAGTCCGTGGAGGAGTACCTCGAGCAGATGGGCCCGCTCGTCACCACGGAGATCGCCGGCACCGCGCTGGTCGAGCTGATCCGGGCAGATTCCGCCACCGTCGCCCCCGGCTACCTGCTGACCGCCGCGGGGCTGCAGAAGCTTCCCTGACCCCGGCCCGCGTGCTCGGCGAAGGGATCGGGCGCGCGGCCTCAGGCCTCGACGGCGCTCTGCGCCTCGCGCAGGCGCCGGGCAAGGCGCTGCAGCAGCCTCCACGCCACCTCGGGATGGGCGAGGACGAAGGGACGGAACTGCCACGCGGACATCGCCGCCAGCACGACGTCGGTCTTCGCCGTGACGGTGGCGCTGCGCGGTCCTTCGGGATCGAGCAGGGCCAGCTCGCCGACGTACTCGCCGCGCCCGAGCGTCGCGACCTCCTCGCCGCCCACGGTGACGCTCGTCTCGCCTTCGAGGACGAAGAAGAAGGCGACGCCGCCGGTGCCCTCACCGACGATCGTGTCGCCCGCCGCCACGCGGCGCTCGGCCAGATCGCCGGCGAGGGTCGCGACGTCGGCTTCCTTGAGCCCGCGCAGGAGCTCGACCTCCCGGAGGTGATCGATGCTGACAGCCATGGGCCGACTCTCGCATGCCGCGGCCAAGAGGTCCACTGCTCAGCGCAGACCTTCCGCAGGTCTAGGCTCTGATGTCACGCCGCCGGATCGCCAGGGTCGATGCCGCTCCCCAAACGCCTCGCTCGGTTCAACCTTCTCGTCACCAACCGTGTCCTTGGGCCGCTTGCCCGCCGTGCTCCGGGCTTCGCGATCGTGTCGCACGTCGGGCGTCGCTCCGGCCGCGCTTACCGCACACCGGTCAACCTCTTCCGCTCCGGGAACCGCTACGTGATCGCCCTGACGTACGGCTCGGACAGCCAGTGGGTGCGCAACGTGCTCGCGGCAGGCGCGGTCGACGTCGAGACCCGCGGCCGGCGCCTCCATCTCGTCGATCCAGAAGTCGTCCACGACGCGCAGCGTTCCCTGGTGCCCGAGCCCGTTCGCCGCGTCCTGCGGCTCGCGAACGTCACCGACTTCATGCTCCTCCGGCCCGCTCGCCTGGAGCCCACGAATCCGGGGACCGCGAGCGCGTGAGGTGCCGGGGCAAGGGACGCCTGCGCCGGGCTCAGCCGCCCGTGCTCTCCGGCGCTACGGCGCCTCGCTGGCGCTGATGTGATGCAGCTCCACCTGCGCCGAGGTGACTTCGATGTCGTCGTCCAGGTCGGGACCATCACCCGAGCGATAGGCGAGCAGATCTTCGCGAGACCGCCAGCGCTCGTAGACGTTGACGCGTCCGCCCTCGAGCAGATCCGCACTTAGCGAGAAGTCCAGGCACCCGGGCGCTTGCCGGGCGTGCGCGAGGATCGGCACGCGCGCCCTCAGGTACGCGTCGCGCTCGGCCGGATCGACATGAAGCGAGCCCGAGACGATGATCGTCATCGCCCGCGAACGCTAGCCCCCTCCGACGACGGCGGTCCGGCCCCCCGGCAGGCCCCCGGCCCACCGCGCGGGCCAACCCCACCGCGAGACGCCTGTTGGCCGTGCCGACGGGCGGCCCCGCCGCTGGCAGCCTGCGACGTACACACCGACTCTCGCCTGGAGCTCGCATGCCCGACTCATCCTCCCCCGCCCCGCCCCGCCGATCCTCGGGCGGCCGCATCGCCGCCGTGATCGTCGGGAGCCTGCTCACCCTCGTCTCGCTCGGCTTGCTCGTGGCCGGCGGCGCCGGCCTCTGGGCCAACGGCCAGAAGGACGACGACGGCTACCTCTCGACCCGCACCGAGAACTTCCACACGCGCGCCGCCGCGCTGCGCACCGAGAACCTCGACGTCGATCTCGGCGGCACCGCGTCCGTGCTCGACACCGACGTCTACGGCAAGGTCCGCCTGCGCGCCACCCCGCGCGCCGGCAAGGACCTGTTCGTCGGCATCGCCCGCACCCGCGACGTCACGCGCTACCTGCGCGGCACCGCCCACACGCGGGTCACCGACCTCGACTACCACCCGTTCCACGCCGACTACGCCACGACCGCCGGCGCCCGGCGCGCCGCCGCGCCCGCCACACAGCGCATCTGGGCCGCCCAAGCGCACGGCCACGGCGCGCAGACCCTGACCTGGGACGTCGCCGACGGCGACTGGTCGGTCGTCGTGATGAACGCCGACGGCTCACGCGGCGTCGACGCCGACGTGCGCGCCGGCGCAAACGTCCCGTTCCTCGACGAGCTCGGCTGGGTCGGGCTCGGCATCGGCGGGGTGCTTCTGCTCGCCTCCGCAGCGCTGATCTACGCCGGCGCGCGCACCCCGCGCGGGCCACGGCCCGAGAGCGGGACGCCCGCCCCGGTGCCCGCCGCGGCCTGATCGATGCCGGAGCGGCGCGCCGCAGACCGCGGCGCGCCCCTCCGCGAGCGCCGCCGGTGCCGACCTGCGGACCCGAGTGCCGGGATCACGCGAAGGCGGAAGCACACGCTCATGCCGACCACGCTGATGACGCTCGTCGCGACCAACGACTCACTCCTGCGCGCATCGAACGCTGCGCGCCGAGAGCTATCCGCCCAGATCGCCCGTGGCGTCCTCGAACTGGGCCATCAGCCGACCGAGCGCCTCACCCGTATACGCGTGGATCACTCCGGTCCGATCGACGATCAACGACGCCCGAGTCTGGAGCCGCTCGAACTCCGCGCTGCGCTCGATCTCGTCGAGCTGCCCGCGCTCACCCCGCAGCAGGATGAAGCCGGCAAGGTCGCCACCGTGGGGACCAAGAAACCACGCCTCGACGCGCTCGACCTTCCCATCCTGCTGGAGCCCTCCGTAGTACTGCAGAGCCTCGTTGAAGACCTCGACAGCCTTTCGCTCGCGGCCCCTGACAACCTCACCCCAACCAATGAACAACGCCTCGTCCGCCATGTCGTCCCCCTTCCGTTGTCGGATCGTGGGCTCGCCCGGCGACGGCGACCCTGTGCCTTAGTACTCGATCGCTTCCACCTCGTCTCGCAGGCGCACGTGCGGCTCGCCTTCGACGCCGGCGCGCCCCATCTCTTCACGCGGCGCGGCGCCCTGCACGAAGGTGCAGGCCGGGTCGACCGACGGGAACTCAACGGCCACCACCACGTCGTTGGGATCCTCGGCGGTGCAATAGACCCAGTTACGCGGAGCGCCATGCTCGCGGCGCCTCGACGCATCCTCGTCGAACATGAGCTTCCACGCGTCGAAGTCGCGCGCCTTGTGCTGCACCACCACGACGGTCATGGGCGACCTCCTGCGTCGTGCGGGACCAGACGACCGTACCCGAGGCAACGGCCCCCGACAAGACCCCGCCAAATCAGACGCCGGCTGGCTCGTTCCCCCGCAGTCTGCGCCGGACTCGAAGCGGGGCCCGGCGGGTCCGACTGGGTGAACCGGTTCGGTCCGCTGCTTGACCGCGCGCGCTCGCGCTCCGTACGGTAGGACCGACCGACGCAGCGCGCGTGTCCGCGCGCAGCCGAAAGGAGGAACCCGTGACCGTTGCCGAGGTCAACGCGGTGGCGCAGGCGTTTCACGACGGAGTCGCCAACCAGGACGCCGCGGCCCTAGCCGGCCTGTATGCCGACGACGGCCGCTTTCTGCCCCCGAACATGGAGCCCAGCGAGGGCCGGTCGTCGATTCAAGCCGCGATGCAGATGCTGCTCGACATGGGCGCGCGCTCGTTGGACGTCGAACCCCTCGATGTCCGCGAAGCGGGAGATCTCACGATTGAGTACGGCCGCTATACGCTGGGGATCGAGCCCGAGGGCCAAGCCGCAATGACCGACGTCGGGAAGTACGTGGTGGTCCACCAGGCCCAGCCCGACGGGTCCACCAAGATCGTGCTCGACATCTTCAATTCGAACTCGCCGCCACCGGCCTAGAGCGACGTTCGGCCGGGGCGGTCTTCTGGGCGAGGCCAGCGGCTGGGCGGGAACGTCAAGAGACGCATCTGGCCTGAGCAGGCAGTCGAGGCGGTGCGGTTGCGAAGCGCCGGCCTGCGGTCGCTGAGGCGCCGCTGAGCCTCGTGGAGGCTCCCTTCGAGCGGCGTGAGGGCATGCGACCAGTGCGGCGGGTCGAGTACTAGATCGATGGCCAGGTGGTCGCGCGGGTTCGTCTACAGCGGCGTGGCGAGCTCGACCAGCATTCCGAACGGGTCGCGCACGAAACCAACGCGCTGGCCCTGCGGCTTGTCGGCCGGCGCGGCGAGCGGCTCGCACCCGGCGTCGACCGCGACCCGGTACGCCGCGTCGACGTCCGCGGTGACGAGCGCGATCTCCACGTTGGGCGGCGGTCCGTCGCTGCCGGCCGGATGGACGCCGCCGTCGAAGTTGCCGCGCGCGAGCGCGTAGGTCGCGAAGCCGAGCTTCGTCGGCCCAGTGTCCATCTGGGCGTACTCGCCCGGGACCACGAAGTCCTTGCGCAACCCGAAAGTGCGTTCGTAGAACGCGGCCGCCGCGGCGGGGTCGTCGACGTACGCGATCACCCAGCCAAGCGTCATCTCGATCTCTGCCATGCCAGGCATTCTGCGCCGGCGACCCTCCCGGGATCTTGGAGGATTCGGACGTCGACATACCAGACGATCCTCGACGCATCGCGTCCCCTGCTGCCGGTCGTCGCGCAAAGCACTCCTGCATGCCTGGCTAGGTCGCCGGCGCGGAGGCCTGCGTGCCGATGCGCATCGAACTACGGATCGCGGACGCGGGTCCGAGCGGATGCGCCTGGGACCCGGGTTGGGGAACGTCAATGTGCCGAAGCTGCCTTCGGCGCCGCACCTATGTTCCCGATTGGAGGCGCGTCATGAAGCACTCGATGAAGATGATGTGGGGGTGCGGCGCGGTCATCGCGGTCGTGGCGATCCTCGCGGCGACGGGCTCCGGTGCCGGCTACTTGCTGTTCGCCCTGCCCTGCGCGCTGATGATGGGCGCGATGGTCTGGATGATGATCCGCAGCATGGGCGGCGGCTCGCACGGCGGCCGTTAGCGATGCTCGGTTACGTCTACATGCACGACATGGGCTGGGGCTGGGTGATCCTCATGGCGATCGCCTGGCTGGCCATCCTCGGCATCCTCGTTGGCGTCGTCCTCACCGCCGTGCGCGACCGGCGCAACCCGTCGCCACGCGAGATCCTCGACCGCCGCCTAGCCGCAGGCGAGATCGGCATCGACGACTATGAGCGCGCCCGCGCCGCGATCTCGCGCGAGAGCTCCGGCGGCTCGCCGGCACGCCCACCGACACCGGCCTGAGGCAAGCGACCCGAAGTCGGCGGAAGCGCTGGGCCGATGTCGCGCCGGCTGAAGGCACTCCTCGCAGGCGCAGCGGCGTGGCTGGCGCTGCGGGGGTGGGCGGCGCTGCGCCCGACGGCGTTTCCGTATCTCCCCCGAGCGATGCTCGACCTGCCGCGGCCGCTCATCACCCGCACGCGCCTCCTCGCGATCCTCCGCCCCACCAGCGGCGAGCACGTCCTCGAGATCGGTCCGGGCACCGGTTACTACACGCTGCCCGTTGCCGCGCGCCTGCAGCCGGAAGGGAGGCTCGAGATCGTCGACGTCAGTCGGCGCTACCTCGATCACACGGTCGAGCGCGCACGCCGCGCGGGCCTGCGGAACGTCGTCCCGACGCTCGCCGACGGCGGCTCCCTTCCGTTTGCCGACGCAAGCTTCGACGCGGCCTATCTCGTCAGCACGCTCGGCGAGATCCCCGACCCGCCGGCCGCCCTCCGTGAGCTGCGACGCGTCCTCAAGCCCGCCACGCGGCTGGTCGTCGGCGAGATCGTCATCGATCCCGACTTCCCCCGTCTACACTGGCTCCGCGAGCGCGCACGCGCCTGCGGCCTGCTGCTCGAAGAGCAAGTGGGGACCCCGCTCGGCTACTTCGCGAAATTCAGGCCCGCGGCCGAATGAGCCCGCGAGGTTGCGGGCTCAACGGGCGGGCCGCTCCTCGGGCTCCGCCGCGCGATGCGCCACGGACACAAGCTGCGCGCCCACCGCGGCGGCTACTCGCCCGCTGCCGCTTCGATGAGGCGACGCACTCCGGGCCATCCCAGCTGCCGCTGTCGCTTCTGCCTCGTTCCGATAGCGGGGAGCATTTCGGTACGCCGCTCACGTACCACCGGACCCGTCGGGCGGACCCGCGGGACGCGCATCGAAGTGCTCGGACCGGCCGGTCATCCGTCGTCCGACTCATCGCGGGCGCGCCCGTAGCGCTCGTAGATCACGCGCGAGCCGAACGTTCTGGTCTCGATCAGGTCCAGCGCGACGTCTTCGGTGACCGGCGGCAGGAACGGCGTGCCGCCACCGACGACGACCGGGTTGCGGAACATGCGCAGCTCGTCGACGAGGCCGAGCTCGATCGCCTGCGCGCCCAGGCCGGCGCCGCCGATCTCGACGTCCTTGTCCGTCGCGTCGAGCGCCGCGGCGACCTCCTCGGCCAATGACGCCTCGGCGAGCCGGGCGTTGCCCTGGACGCTGTCGAGCGTGTGGCTGAAGACGACCTTCGGGATCGCGCACCAGACATCGGCGAACGCGGCCCCGAGCTCGTCCTCGCGCAACGACGGATCCGTCTCCCACACCAGCATCGTCTCGTACAGCCTGCGGCCGAGCAGACAACCGCCGAGCTCGCTCACCAGCGCGGTGTGGAAACGAAACAGCTCCTCGCTAGGGGCCGACCACCCGAACGCGCCCTCGCGGTCGGCGATAAAGCCGTCCACCGAGACGCTCATCGAGTAGATCAGCATGGCCTCAAGCTCGTCACACCGCAGCGACGGACGATGATCGTGATGACGTTCACCATCGAGCTTGACATCGGGCTCTCCTTCCTTCTGCAGTGTGGTTTGCCACTGGCTGGTGGCCGATCGCGAGACAACACTCCGCGTCGTGGGCGGTCCCAGCGATCTTACGGCCATTGCCGGCGCCGCACTGAGATCCCGGAAGCGAACCCCTTACGGGCACTTCGCCTGCATCTCGCTGTCTTTCCGCCGCCCGCGCCGCTGTCCCGCAAGACCGCCCGATGAAAGCCCGATGAGGGGGCGAGACCCGGGACATCACAATCGCCCGAACGCCCAGCCGCTGCCAGGGCCGCCGCCTCGTGCATTCCATGCGGGGCGACCGCCGGCGGCTCGTGCGCCCACTCGCGTCGCGCTGCTGCGATTCGCGCAAAGCACAAGTGCCCTGAGCGACCTGCGATAGTCGCGCGTCAGGGGCAATCAAGAGAAGGAAGATGAGAATGGCTGAGAGCGTGTATCGCGTGACCGAATTGGTTGGCGTCAGTAGCGAATCGTGGGAGGCAGCTGCCCGCAACGCGATCGAGACCGCCGCGAAGACCTTGCGGGACCTGCGTATTGCCGAGGCTCACCGCTTCGACGTCACGATCGAGAACGGCAAGGTGACGAACTACCGCGTGCGCCTGACCGTTTCGTTTAAGTACGAACCGGCCGTCACCAGGCGGCAAGCTGAGACCTCTGAGGAATGGGAACACACGCGTCACGAGCTGGAATAGTCAAGCGTGCCAGCGTGTTGACTCGCGGTTGCGTCCCACCCGCGCCGATCGACGTGCAGCCGTCGTGCCAGGCGCGGGCAGAGGGCGGGCGTTAGCGGCGCGCGCGCTTTGGACGAGGCGGAGCCGGGCGCTCGTTCACCGAACGATCGACGAAGTGCTCGGGGGACGAGTGACCCGGCCCCGCCCGACCACCTACGTCGGGGCGGGAGCGCCCGAGCGGGCCCGGCGTGCGGCTTTCACGCGCTCGGTCTTGTCGAGCGCGAGCTTGCGCAACCGGACGCTCTTCGGCGTCGCCTCGACGCACTCGTCCTCGCGCAGGAACTCCAGCGCCTGGTCGAGCGACAGGGTGCGGTGGGGGACGAGCCGGACCAGGACGTCGGCGGTGGACGAGCGGATGTTGGTCAGGTGCTTCTCGCGAGTGGCGTTGACGTCGAGGTCCTCGGCGCGAGCGTTCTCGCCAACGATCATGCCCTCGTAGACCTCGTCGCCGGGGCCGACGAACATGGTGCCGCGCTCCTGCAGATTCATCAAAGCGAACTGCGCAGCGCGGCCGCGGCGATCTGAGACGAGGGCGCCGGTGGGGCGGGTGCGCAGCTCGCCCGCCCACGGCTCCCAGCCGTCGAAGACGTGGTGGAGCAGGCCGGTGCCGCGCGTCTCGGTGAGGAACTCGGTGCGGAAGCCGATCAGCCCGCGGGCGGGTACGAGGTACTCCATGCGCACCCAGCCGGTGCCGTGGTTGACCATCTGCTCCATGCGCCCCTTGCGCAGGGCGATCAGCTGGGTGACGACGCCGACGTAGTCCTCGGGCACGTCGATGGCCAGGCGCTCGACGGGCTCGTGCACGCGGCCGTCGATCTGGCGTGTCAACACCTGTGGCTGGCCGACCGTCAGCTCGAAGCCCTCGCGGCGCATGAGCTCCACCAAGACGGCGAGCTGGAGCTCGCCGCGCCCCTGGACCTCCCACACCTCGGGCCGGTCGGTGATGTCCACCCGCAATGACACGTTGCCGACGAGCTCGGCGTCGAGGCGCGCACGGATCTGGCGGGCGGTGAGCTTGTCGCCATCCTGGCCGGCGAGGGGCGAGGTATTGACGCCGATCGTCACCGACAGCGACGGCTCGTCCACCGTGATGACCGGGAGCGGCCGCGGGTCGTCGGGATCGGCGAGCGTCTCGCCGATCGTGACCTCGGGGATACCGGCGACCGCGATGATCTCGCCTGCGGACGCCTCGTCAGCATCGACGCGATCCAGCGCCTCGGTGACGTACAGCTCGCCGACGACGGCGCGCGCCACGTTCCCGTCCGCCTGGCACCACGCCACGGACTGCCCGCGGCGGATCGTCCCGTGGCGCACGCGGCACAACGCGAGCCGACCCACGTACGGCGAGGCATCGAGGTTCGTGACGAGGGCTTGTAGAGGATGCGAAGGCTCGTACGACGGCGCCGGGATGTGCTCCAAGAGCAGGTCGAGCAGCGGCCCGAGATCCTCGCCCGGCTCCGACGGATCGAGCGACGCGCGGCCCGCCCTCGCGTTGCAGTAGACGATCGGGAACTCGATCTGCTCCTCCGTCGCGTCGAGGTCGAGGAACAGCTCGTAGACCTCGTCGACGACCTCGGCGATGCGCGCGTCCGGCCGGTCGACCTTGTTGACGACGAGGATCACCGGCAGGCGCGCCTCCAGCGCCTTGCGCAGGACGAAGCGCGTCTGCGGCAGCGGGCCCTCGGAGGCGTCGACGAGCAGCAGCACCCCGTCGACCATCGTCAGCCCGCGCTCGACCTCGCCGCCGAAGTCCGCGTGCCCGGGCGTGTCGACGATGTTGAGCTTGACGCCGCGGTAGCGCACGGCGGTGTTCTTGGCGAGGATCGTGATGCCCTTCTCGCGCTCGAGGTCCATCGAGTCCAGGACGCGCTCGGCGACGTCCTGGTTGGCGCGGAACGCGCCCGACTGCCAGAGCATGGCGTCGACGAGCGTCGTCTTGCCGTGGTCGACGTGCGCGACGATCGCGACGTTGCGGATGTCCTCGCGAAGCGCGGGCACGCCCGCACGCTAGCGGGCCGCGCCGCTACGACACGCTCTCGACGCCCGGCCGGCGGACACGACGTCGCGCCCTTGCACTCCTGGGCCGCGTGCTCATGCGAGAGGACGATCGTCGCCACGAACGCGACGCCACGTCCGCGCGCAGCACATGGGGAAGGACTCTCATCTTCCGACCAGTTGCCCCTCCGCCGGACGCTGCTGTAGACGTTGCGCATGCTCACGCGCTCCCGTGAGCTCCTTGGCCGGGCGGCCGAGATCGACCGCCTGCACGCCCATGTCGCCGCACTGGGCCGCCGGGGACGAGCGGTCGTCGTCGTCGGCGAGCAGGGGATCGGGAAATCGCGCCTGGTCGCGGAGCTCCTCGACGGGCTGCAATCGACCGACCTCGGGCTCGCCGGCCGCGCGAGCGAGTTCGAGCGCGACGTGCCCTTCGCGCCGTTCGTCGACGCGCTCGACCCCTACCTCGGCTCGCTCGGCGGCGCGCGTCTGAGCGCGCTCAACCCCGAGCAGCGCGAGCGCCTCGCGGCGATCTTCCCGACGCTGCCGCGAAACACCGGCGAGCCGAAGCCGCGCGGCGAGCGCCACCGCAGCCACCACGCCGTGCGCGTCCTGCTCGAGCCACCCGCGCGCTGCTCGATGCGGCGTCGGTCGCCGGCGACCCGTTCGAAGCCACCCTCGCGGCGCGCGTCGCCGGCCTGCCCAAGGCCCGCGCGCTGCACGCCGTCGACGACCTCGCGTCGCGCGAGCTCGTGCGCGAGACCGGCGTCGCGGGCTTGTTCGCGTTCCGCCACCCGATCGTGCGTCGCGCCGTCTACCGCTCCACAGGCGACGGCTGGCGCCTGGGCGCCCACGCCCGCGCGGCCGAGGCGCTCGCCGCCACCGGCGCCTCGCCGGCCGGCATGGCGCACCACGTCGAGCGCTCGGCCGCGGTGGGCGACGCCGCCGCCGCCGACCTCCTCGCGCGCGCCGGCCGCGAGGCGACGGCGCTCGCGCCGGCCAGCGCGGCGCGCTGGTACGCGGCCGCGCTGCGCCTGCTGCCGGCGGGCAGCGATGCCGGCGAGCGCGCCGCGCTGCTCATGCCGATGGCCACCGCGCTGACCGCCTCCGGCCAGGTCGAGGCCGCGCGCGACGCGCTTGGCGACGTGCTCGACCTCATCCCGGCCGACCAGCCGCTGGTGCGCGGCCGCGCGATCGCCGCGCTGGCGATGCTCGAGCGCCTGCTCGGTCACAGCGGCGAGGCCCGCGGCGCCCTGCGCGCCGCGCTGGACGAGCTGGCCGACCGCCGCTCGCCGGCCGCCGCGACGCTGCTGATCGAGCTCGCCTCCGATCGCTACTTCGCCTCCGACTGGCCGGGCATGGCGCACTGGGCGCGATCGGCCGCGGAGGTCGCGCGCGCCGTGGGCGACCCCGCGCTCGTCGCGGCCGCCGTCGCGGTCCTCGGGCTCGCCGAGATCGACTCGGGCCAAGTGGCCGGCGCCCGCGACTGCGCCGACGAGGCGGGCCGGCTCCTCGACAGCCTCGACGACCGCGAGCTGGCGTGGCACCTCGGGGCGGCGCACTGGGTCGGCTGGTGCGAGCACCACCTCGAGCGCTATCCCGACGTCGTCCGCCACTACGAGCGCGGCCTGGCGCTCGCGCGCCGCGGCGGCCACGGCCACCTCGTCGTGCCGCTGCTGCTCGGGCTGACGATCAGCCGCATGTGGCTGGGCGACGCGCGCGCCGCCGCCGAGGACGCCGAGGCCGGCGTCGACAGCGCCCATCTCGTCGGCAGCCCCGAGCTGATCGCGATCTCGTCGGGCCTGCGCTGCTGGACGGCGGTGCGCGCGGGCGGCCTGCACGACGCGCTGCGCCGCGCCGAGGACGTCGTCGACGCGGCGACCGCCGACGGCGGCCCGCAGGTGCTGCTCGCGCGCGCGTGGTACGGCGAGGCGCTGGCCGCCGCCGGCGCGCCGGCGCGCGGCTGCGAGCACATCCTGACCGTCGCCGGCGGGCCCGAGCTGCCCGCGGTCGAGCCCTCCCAGCGCCCCTACCTGCACGGCGTGCTGGCCAGTGCGTCGATCGCCGCCGGCGACCTCGACGGCGCCGCGGTGGCCGCGCAGCTGGCCGGCGAGGCCGCCGACGCGCTCGGCCTGCACGGCCCGCGCGCGTGGGCGCTGCGCGCCCGTGGCGAGCTCGCCCTGGCGCGCGGCGACGCGCGCACCGCCGCCAACCTGCTGCTCGACTCGGCGGCAGCGGCCGGCGCCGTCCACCCGCTCGAGCGCGAGCGCTCGCGCGCGCTGGCCGGGCGCGCGCTCGGCCAGGCGGGCCGGCGGCCGGCCGCGGTGGCCGCGCTCGAGCAGGCGCGCGGGCGCCTGGCCGCCTGGTCGGCCACGCGCCTCGCCGACCTCGCCGCCCGCGAGCTGCGCCGCCTGGGCGTCAGCCGCACGCGCCGCCCCCGTCGCGGGCGCGGCGCCGGCCCGCTGTCGGCGCTCAGCGCGCGCGAGCTCGAGGTGGCCCAGCTCGTCGAGCAGCGCCTGACCAACCGCGAGATCGCCGAGCACCTCGTGCTCAGCCCGCGGACGGTGGAGCACCACATCGAGCACATCTTCGACAAGCTCGGCGTCGACTCGCGCGTCGCGGTCGCCCGCGCGATCGAGCGCGTACGCCGCAGCTAGCCCACGCCCGGCACGCCGACCTTCGCCACGTCGATGCGGTGCGGCCGCTTGGCCGGCTCGGGCTTGGCCACGCGCGCCTGCGGCATCGACGCCTGCGGCGGCGGCAGCGCGACGGTCCGCCAGTCGACGCCCGGCGGCGCCGCCGGCAGCGCGGGGTCGTTCGCGCGCAGCGGCACGTCGGACTGGCACGGCAGCACCTTCTCGATGTTGCCGGGCTCCGAGGTCGAGAAGCGGTTCTGCGCGAAGCACGAGCCCTTCGAGCTGCGCTGGCCCGGGTGCGTCGCGACCACGAGGTCGAGGTGGTTGTCGCGCAGCAGGTTGCCCTGGACGCTGACCTCGGCGGCGGGGATCTGCTCGTCGGCGGCGGTGAGCAGCACACCGGCGCCGGGATTGCCGGTGATGCGGTTGCGGGCGACGCCATCGCGCCGGCCGCCGCGGACCAGCACGCCCACGCCGAACTCGTCGCCGCGCCCCGGCGCGCTGCGATTCCCGTTGTCGACGATGACGTTGCCGACCACGGTCGCGTCCTGCTGGTGCAGCGATTTCTCCGGCCCGGCCGAGACGAGCAGCACGCCGACGCGGTTGTCGCGGAACAGCGAGCGCACGACGACGATGTTGCCCGCGGCGTTGACGCCCTCGAAGCCGACCATGTCGCGCTCGGCGACGCTGTCGGTGACGAGCAGGTCGCACGGATGGCAGCGGCCGACGCGCATCCCCGCCTCGCCGTGGCCCGATGCCCAGACGTGGTCGATCGTCCCGCCACGCGCGTCGAGTGCGTCGACGCCGTGCAGGCCGTTGTTGGTCGCCGTCACGTAGCTGGCGCGCCAGCTCTTCAACGGCGGCTTGGCGTCGCGCGCGGGCGTGAAGAGCACGCCATTGGACCCGTAGCCGCGCACGGTGAGGTTCTCCACGGCGACGCCGTCCGCGTGCACGACGATGCCGTCGTAGCGGCGGCCGTCGTCGCCGTCGAGCACGACGCGGTTGCGATCGGCTCCGCGGATCACGATGTCGTGCTTCTCGGGCGGGACGACGACCTGCTCGTGGTAGGTGCCCGGCGCGATGCGGACGAGGTCGCCCGGCTTGGCGGCGTCGACCGCGGCCTGGATCGTCGGGTACTCGCGCGGGACGTCGCGCGCGGTCCAGCCACTGTCGCCGCCGCAGCCTGCCAGCACGGCGGCCACCAGCAGTGCGAGGCCCGCGAGCGCGGCGCGCTTGTCGAGTGGTGGTGCGACTCCCAGGATCGACCCTTTCTTGTCCCACCGCCGACGGTAGCGGACCGTGTGAACGGCGGGTGTAGCGCCGAGGGGCCAGCGGGAACGACGCTCCCATGCTCCGACTCGACGCCAGTGCCCTCGATTACGCGGGGGCTGAGCGCGAAGAACATGTCAGCCGCCCGGCGCACACCGCTGATCGGCGCCTATCCGAAGATCTTCATCCCCGCGCTGACGGTCATCCCCGGCCTCGTCGCCCTGGTGAGCGTCAAGGGCCTCGGCGGCGACGATCCCAACCTGCAGTACAACAACGCGATCCCGCTGCTCATCGGGCACTACTTCCCCGAGGGCATGCTCGGGCTCGCCGTCACCGGCCTGCTGGCCGCGTTCATGGCCGGCGTGGCGGCGAACGTGACGTCGTTCAACACGGTCGTGACCTACGACCTCTGGCAGGACTACGTGCGCCCCGGGCGCGACGAGCACTACTACCTGCGCATCGGGCGCATCGCGACGGTGCTGGGCCTGCTGATCGCCATAGCCACGGCCTTCATCGCCAAGGGCTACGACAACATCATGAACTACGTCCAGCTGCTGTTCAGCTACTTCAACGCGCCGCTGTTCGCCACGTTCATCATTGCGATGTTCTGGAAGCGGTCGACGCCGTGGGCGGGGTTCTGGGGGCTGATCGCCGGCTTCATGGGCGCGTTCTGGACGCACGAGCTGTACTCGTGGGGCACGATCGACCTCGGCTCGCAGCTGGCCGCGAGCTTCTGGGGCGCGATCGTCGCCTTCCTCGCCGACCTGGTGGTGACCGTCGGCGTCTCGCTGGTCACGCAGCCCAAGCCCGAGGCAGAGCTGCGCGGGCTCGTCTGGGGGCTGACGCGCACGGAAGAGGAGCCCGAGGAGCACGACCCGGCGGACGACGTCTGGTACCGCTCCGTGTGGCTGCTCGCCGGCGGCGCGATCGCCCTGATCGTGATCCTGAACATCATCTTCATCTAGGAGCGAAGAGATGGCCGAACAGCACCAGCAGCGGGTCCGCGACGAGGACGAGATCGCGGCGGCGCGGATCGCCAACCGCTTCGACATCCGCCGGATCATCGGCGGCGTCTTCGTCCTCTTCGCGGTCATCCTGATCGTGACCGGGATCGTGGGCAGCGACGAGGTCAAGAACAAGGCGGCGGGCATCAACGTCGACCTGTGGACCGGCCTCGGCATGCTCGTCGTCGGCGCGCTGATGATCTTCTGGGCGCTCGCGCGACCGGTCGCGCCCGAGCCCGCCCAGACCCGCGGCCGCGGGTCCGGGCGCATGCGCCGGTCGCCGGCGAGCTAGTGCGACTTGCGGCCGAGCTGGCCGCGGACCGCACCGTTCGGGAACGCCGCGGTGTGGACGTTGAAGTAGTACTTGTGCGGGTTCTTGAGGATCGCCTGCGCGATCGCCGCGTCGACGGTGACGCAGCCGCCCGCTGCACCCGGGTCGCCGTTGTCCGGCGCGGTCAGCGGGACCAGCGGCGGGTTGCTCTGGTTGCGCCGCCCCTGGTGGATGTGCGCGGCGGTCGGTGTGTCGAGGTTGGTGACCGTGACGCCGAAGCAGAGCTTGTCTCCGTCGACGATCGCGGTGAACGAGCCGTGGGCGTCGGGATCGCCGGCGCCCCTGCGGCCGTTGGCGTCGACCTCGTTGCGGCCGGTGAGGACCGCGAACAGCGCCCGCGTGTCGACCTTGGCCTTCTTGGCGTGTGGCGCGTCCTTCTTGTGCGGCTTGTCGCCGGGCTTGTCGGCGATCGCGCCGGCCGTGATGGCGACCGCCGCGAGCGCGGCGACGACGAGCGTCAGCACGATGCGCGTGCGCATTCCAACCACCTCCGAGTGGTGAGCATGTACGGCTACAACGCGCCGACGGCGCGTAGGTCGGGTGCTTTCGCTCAGCGCCCGGCCAGCGCGTCGGCCGCCGTGGCCAGGCGCGACCGGCGGCCGGTTCGGCTCTCGAGTGCGTCGGCGGTGCGGAAGGCGCCGTAGACCGCCTGCACCGCGAGCCAGCGCAGCGGCTCGGGCTCCCAGGCGCGGGCGCGGTGGCCGACCCAGGGCAGGCGCGTGAGCTTGGTGTCGCGCTGCAGGACGAGGTCGCGCAGCGTGCGCGCGGCGAGGTTCGCCGCGGCGACGCCCTCGCCCGCGTAGCCGCCCGCCCAGCACAGGCCGCTCGCGCGGTCGCAGTGCACGGCGGCGGCCCAGTCGCGTGCGACGCCGAAGACCCCGGTCCAGGCGCCGTCGAGGCGGACGTCGCGCAGGATCGGGAAGAGCCTGGTGAGGCGGCGTCTGAGCTGCTGCACGGTCGTGTCGGGGATCTCGCCGTTGCGGTCGGTTGCCGAGCCGAAGCGGTAGGGGCGCCCGCGGCCGCCGATCGCGATGCGGTGGTCGGCGGTGCGCTGCAGGTAGCAGTAGGCGTGGGCGGCATCGTCGATCGTCTCGCGGCCCGCCCAGCCGATCTGCGCCCACGTCGCGGCGTCGAGCGGCTCGGTCACGATCATCGAGCTCGACAGCGGCAGCAGCGCGCGGTGCAGGCCGGGCAGCGCGCCGGTGTAGCCCTCGGTAGCGCGGACGATCCAGCGCGCGGTGACGGTGCCGCGCGGCGTCGTGACCTTGCGCGGCTCGATGCTCGTCGCCGGGGTGCGCTCGTGGATGGTCGCGCCGTGCCGCTCGGCCGTCTGCGCGAGTCCGCGGACGAGCTTGGCCGGCTGCACGCGCGCGCAGTCGGGGGTGAAGCGCGCGCCGCGCAGCCCGGCGACTTCGACGCGCGCGGCGGCCTGCGTCGCGTCGAGCAGCTCGCCGCGCCCGGCCGCCTTGAGGCGATCGAGCTGCGGAGCGGTCTGGGCGACGGTCAGCGAGCCGCCCTTGACGAAGTCGCAGTCGATGCCCTCGCGCGCGCACGCGGCGCCGACCTCGTCGACCGTCTCGCGGGCGGCGTGCTGCAGCGCCTCGATCGCCTGCTCGCCCGCGGCGGAGCGCAGCTGTGTGCCGGTCGAGATCTCGCCGAGCACCCAGCCGCCGTTGCGGCCGCTCGCGCCGAAGCCGGCGACCTCGCGCTCGAGGACGACCACCTCCAGCGACGGGTCGGCGCGGCGCAGCTCGTAGGCCGTCCACAGCCCGGTGTAGCCGGCGCCGACGATGCATACGTCGGCCTCTCGATCGCCGTCGAGGGCTGGGCGGGGGGCCGGGAGGCCGCCAAGGTCGGCCCACCACCACGACGGCGCATCCAACACTCAGCCAATCCTGACATGTCCCAGACGCAGGGCGGGCTACAGTCATCTCACCATGTCACTCACAGGCGTCTTCCTCGTTTGCACCGTCGTCCCGCTCCTCTTCGGTCTGTGGGCGCAGTTCCAGGTCCGCAGCACCTTCAAGCGCTACAGCCAGGTCCCGACAGCGAGCGGCATCACCGGCGCGCAGGCGGCGGAGGCCGTGCTGCGCAACTCGGGCGTGCAGGGCGTCGGCATCCGCCCCGTCGAAGGCCAGCTCAGCGACCACTACGACCCGCGCTCGCGCACGCTGAACCTCAGCCAGGACGTCGGCCAGGCCGCGACCGTCGCCGCGCTCGGCGTGGCCGCGCACGAGGCCGGCCACGCGGTCCAGGACGCCCGCGGCTACAAGCCGATGAAGATCCGCGCGACGCTCGTCCCCGCGGCGTCGATCGGCTCGCAGCTGTGGATCTTCCCTGCCTTCCTGGGCCTCATCCTGGGCTCGACCGGGCTCGTCAACGTCGGCCTGGTGCTCTTCCTCGCCGTCGTCATCTTCCAGCTCGTGACGCTGCCGGTCGAGTTCGACGCCTCGCACCGCGCGGTGGTCGCTCTCGAGGGCGGCGGGCTGCTGCAGCAGACCGAGCTCGACGGAGCCCGCAAGGTGCTGCGGGCGGCCGCCCTGACCTACATCGCCGCGCTCGCCGCCTCGATCGGTCAGCTCATCTACTTCTTCATCGCCTCGCGGCGTTAGGGGATCGAGGCCGCGCGGCCGGCTCGCCGCGGGGCTTGCGTTCGCCGTGCTTTCGGCGCACCGAGGGGGAGAAGGCCGACCGCTGTCCCGAACTGCCTGGGATTGTGTTCGGAAACCGGGCGTGATCACAGGAGGTTCGCGACCGCGGGAGCGGCGGCCGGGCCGAAGGTGTTGCACGCCGAGGCCGGGTGGAACGCCGCCTTCGAGAAGCTGGCGACGCGCGTGGGATCGACCGCCCAGCGCCGGTAACGCCGGGCCCACTCGGCGTACAGTAGAAGCGGAATGTTTCTCTTCAACAAGGCAAAGACCCAGCTCGTCGCCGCCGAGGACGCACTGCCCGGCCGCGACGAGTCGATTCGCGTCCCCGAGCGCCACGCGGTGCTCGGCAACCCGCTGACGCCCCCGTGGCCCGAGGGCTTCCAGCAGATCGTCGTCGGCATGGGCTGCTTCTGGGGCGCCGAGCGCGTCTTCTGGCAGGCCGACGGCGTGTGGACCACCGCGGTCGGCTACGCCGGCGGCCACACCCGCAACCCCTCCTACGAGGAGGTCTGCTCGGCCCGCACCGGCCACGCCGAGGTCGTGCTCGCCGTCTTCGACCCCGCGGTCACGAGCTACGACGAGATGCTCCGGCTGTTCTGGGAGAACCACGACCCGACCCAGGGCATGCGCCAGGGCAACGACGTCGGCACCCAGTACCGCTCGGCCATCTACTACACGACCGACGCCGAGCGCGAGGCCGCCGAGCGCTCGCGCGACCTGTTCGCCGAGCGCCTGAAGGCTGCCGGCTACGGCGAGGTCAGCACCGAGATCGCCCCCCTCGACGAGTTCTACTACGCCGAGGACTACCACCAGCAGTACCTGCACAAGGTCCCGCACGGCTACTGCGGGCTCGGTGGGACGGGCGTGAGCTGCCCGGTGGGGCTGGGCGCTTCGGCGTCCTCGTAGGCTCCGGTCCTCCGCGCGGCGCCTGGCGGCGCCGCGCGCGTGCTCGGCGCCGCGCCACTTTGTATGACGATCATGCGATAACCTCGCGCGCGACATGCCGGCGAGCAGCGACGATGCGAGCCTCGACGGTGCCGTGGCCATCGTCACCGGCGCCGCCGGCGGCATCGGCTCCGCCGTCGTCGAGCAGCTCCGCGCCGCGGGCGCGAGCGTCGTCGCGGAGGACATCGATCCGGCCGTGGAGGGGCTTGCCGCGGACGGGATCGCGACGCTCACCGGCGACGCGGCCCGGGCCGACACCGCCAAGGCCGCCGTGGCGCTCGCGCGTGAGCGCTTCGGCCGGCTCGACATCGTCGTCAACAACGCCGGCCGCTTCCTCCTGAAGCCCATCGTCGACACGGCGGACGAGGAGTGGGACGGGCTGATGACGACCAACGTGCGCAGCGTCTTCGTGCACTGCCGCGAGGCGCTGCCGCACCTCGTCGCCAACGGCGGCGGCGCGATCGTCAACGTGTCGTCGATCTCCGGTGTCGTCGGCCTGCCGGCCCAGGGCGCCTACTGCGCGACGAAGGGCGCCATCGTCCAGATCACCAGGCAGCTCGCGATCGAGCACGCGGCGCAGGGCGTGCGCGTCAACGCGATCGCCCCCGGCGCCGTCGACACCGACTTCGTCAACGCGGCGCTGGCGGACGTGCCCGACATGCAGGCCGCGCGCCGGGACATCGGCAGGTCGCATCCGCTCGGCCGCATGGCGTCGCCGAGCGAGATCGCGCGGATCATGGTCTTCCTCGCCTCGCCCGCGTCGAGCTTCATGACCGGCGCGGTCGTCATGGCCGACGGCGGGTTCACGGCGCAGTGACCGCGGTGACGGTCACGCCCGAGGAGGTGGTCGCCCGGGCGGCGGCGATCGGCCCCACGCTGGTCGAGCGCCAGGCCGAGACCGAGGAGCGCACCTGCTACGCGCCCGACACGCACGAGCAGTTCCGCGACGCCGGCTTCTACCGGATGCTCGTGCCACGGCGCTACGGCGGCCTCGAGCTCGACATCCCAACCTTCGTGCGCGTGATCGTGCACATCACGCACGGCTGCCCGTCCACCGGCTGGCAGCTGTGCCTGCCGACCGCCCACGCGCTGCTCGTCGCGGCGTGGTTCGAAGAGCGCGCCCAGGACGAGCTGTTCGCCGACCCGGACTTCCTGTGCCCGGCGGTGGCGGCGCCGGTCGGCCAGGCGCGCCCCACCGGCGACGGCTATCTCGAGCTCACGGGCACTCACCACTACTGCTCGGGCGCTCCCTACGGCACCCACTACCTCGGTCAGACGCTCCCCGCGGCCGGCGGCCCGCCGATGCTGTTCGTCGCGCCGCGCAGCACGTGGACGATGCTCGACGACTGGGGCCACACGCTCGGGCTCAAAGGCAGCGGCTCGAACAGCATCGTCTTCGACGGCGGCCGCATCCCCGAGGACTTCGCGCTCCCCGACACGCGCATGCTCGACGTCGACAACTCGGAGGGCACGCCGGGCCAGCGCCTGCACGGCAACCCGATGTACCTCGGCCGCGCGCTGAGCTTCTTCGGGCTCGAGTTCGGGGCGCTCGCCGTCGGCATGGTCAAGGGCGCGCTCGACGAGTACGAGCGCCTCATCACGACGAAGACCACCCACCGCCCGCCGATCGTCCCGCGCGCCGCGGACCCCGACTACCAGCGCTGGTACGGCCGCGCCCGCGCGAAGGTCGAGACCGCCGAGGCCGCCCTCCTGCAGGCCGCCGATCAGTGGATGGCGGCCTGCCGGCGCCAGGTGGGCGACGGCGTGCACTTCGGCGTCGAGGAGGACCTGCGGATCCAGTCGATCACCCACGAGGTGGTGCGGCTGTGCTGGGAGGCGATGCAGGAGCACGTCTTCCGCACCGCCGGCTCGAGCGCCGCCAACGACGGCGAGCGGATGCAGCGCGTCTGGCGCGACATGTCGATGGTGTGGGGCCACCTCGCCGGCGTGATCGGCGACTGGGCGGCGCGCGGGCTGACGACCGAGCACCTGGGCATCGAGGCCGAGGGGCCCGGGCCGCACCGCGTATAGGCCGATGTATGCTGGTCATACAGATGCCGAAGAAGGCGAGCAACAGCCTCGAGGGCGTGAACGGCCTCTCCGTGCAGGTCAACCGCGTCGCGGCTCCGGTGCGCGAGCAGGTCTTCGACCAGCTGCGACAGGCGATCGTCGAGATGCGCCTCAAGCCCCAGCAGCGGCTGGTCGAGCGCGAGCTGATCGAGCAGACCGGCGTCTCGCGCACCACGATCCGCGAGGTCCTGCGCGAGCTCGCGGCCGAGGGGCTCGTCACGACGATCCCGCACAAGGGCACGGTGGTCGCCGCGCCGTCGGTCGAGCGCGCCGCCGAGCTCTACGAGGTCCGCGCGGTGCTCGAGGGCATGGCCGCGCGCCAGTTCGCCGAGCGCGCCACCGAGGTCCACATGCGCGCGCTGCGCCGCGCCTTCGAGGGGATCGAGCGCCGGTCGAAGTCCGGCAAGCCCAACAGCCAGGCGATGCTCGAGGCCAAGCGCCACTTCTACGACGCGCTGTTCGAGGGCGCCGCCAACGGCACGATCCAGAGTCTCGTCGAGAGCCTGCAGGCGCGCGTGACCGTGCTGCGCGCCGCCTCGCTCAGCCAGCCCGGGCGCGCGAAGCAGACCGTCGAGGAGGTCCGCGCGATCGTCGAGGCGCTCGAGAAGCGCGACGGCGACGCCGCCGCAGCCGCCTGCGTGCACCACGTCAACGAGGCGGCACGAACCGTCTTCGAGGCGATGGCCGCCGCCGAGGCGCAGGCCTAGGCGGGCGCGGCCTCGCGCTCGGCGGCGAGCTCGTCGAGCACCGCCTGCGCCTCGCGGAAGGACTCGAGGCCCGCGGGCGCGCCGCAGTAGACCGTCGCCTGCAGCAGCGTCTCGCGGATCTCCTCGGTCGTGCAGCCGTTGTTGACCGCGCCGCGCACGTGCACGCGGAACTCGTGCATGCGGCCCAGCGCGGTCAGCATCGCGAGGTTGATGAGGCTGCGGGTACGCCGATCGAGGCCCGGGCGCGTCCAGACCGCGCCCCAGCAGTACTCGGTGACGAGCTCCTGCGCCGCCGCGGTGAAATCCGTGGCCGAGCTCAGCGAGCGCTCGACGTGCTCGTCGCCCAGCACCTCGCGCCGGGTCGCCAGGCCGCGCGCGTAGCGCCCGTCGTCGTCGCTCACCGCTGCATCCCCTCCGGGACCACGCCGAGGCGCAGCTGCGCGAGCTGGCGGACGAGCGGGTCGCGCATCATCGAGTTGCGGTGGCCGGCGGCCATCGCGAGGTCGCGGAACACGCGCTCGAAGCGCTGGCCGGCCTTGGCCGCGCTCGATCCGATCGTCCGGTAGAGGTCGATCTCCACCGCCTGCCACGCCTGCAGGATCGCCTCGCGCGCGATCGTCGAGAGCCACAGGTCGTCCTCCCAGGTGTACGGGCGCTCACCCGCCGCCTGCAGCCGGCAGTACTCGTTGTGGCGGTCGGCGCAGTTCATCAGCGCGGCCTCGGCGGTGCTGATCTTCGCCAGGGCCGACCCGTACCAGCGCTGGAAGTCCGGATCCTCGGTGCGCTTGATGAAGGGCGGCAGCGGGGTCATCTTCGCCCGCATCCAGTTCTCGTACTCGTCGAGCGCGTTGTATGCGCCGCCGACGACGAGGCCGGCGACCGACATCGTGAAGACGCACAGCGCGCGCCCGCAGTACGTCGGGTTGCCGTGCAGCGCGTAGCCCGGCGTGTTGGCCGGGTCGACGTCGATCATGCTGGTGTCCTCGAGGACCAGGTGCGAGGCGATGCGGCCGCCCTCGAAGCGGATGCTCTGCGAGCCGCTGCCGCGCAGCCCGAGCTGGTCGCCCCAGTCGTTGAGCATCTCCCACTCGCTCTCCGGAGCGATGAAGAGCATCACGCGCGGCTCCCCGCTCTCCTGCTTGCCCGGCATGATCGCCTGCCCCATGTACCAGTTGGAGTAGGGGATGCCCGAGCAGTAGGCGATGGTGCCGTTGATCTCCCAGCCGCCGTCGACGGGCGTCGCCTGGACCGTCGGCGCGGCCACCGAGGCGGCGCGGAAGTTGCCGTCGCCCAGCGCCTCGACCTGGGCCTGCTCCGGGAACCACGAGGCGACCTGCAGCGCGTGGTTGCCGGCCAGGCCCACGCACCACGCGGTCGACATGTCGCCGCGCGCGAGCTCGAGCTGGATCCGCGTCATCGTCTTGGGGTCGAAGCCGTAGCCGCCGTACTTGCGCGGCACGTAGGTCCGGTAGAAGCCCGCGTCGAGGAACTTCTGGTGCATCTCCTCGGAGTAGTACGAGCGCTCCTCGGCGTCGGCCTGGCGCTCGATGAGCTCCGGACGGAGGGCGACCGCCCTGGCGATCAGCTCCTCGGGCGTCAGATCCGGCTCGGGCGGGGTGGTCGTTGCCGTGTCGGTTGGAGCAGTCGACATTGTCGGACCATCATACGGCAGTACGGCCCGGGAGCAGGATGCCCGTGATGACCGTTCGATCGATCGCCGCGGCCAGTGCGTCGTTGGCCTGATCGAGCCCGAAGCGGCGGCTGATCAGGGGCTCCGCGTCGAGCAGACCGCCCGCCATCATCGCCGCGAAGCGCGGGATGTCGCGGCGGATGTGCGCTCCGCCGAACTGGCAGCTCTGGATGCGCTTGCCGGCGATCGCGAAGTCGACCGCGGGCAGGGTCACCGTCGAGGCGAGGGTCTCCCAGCCCGCCGGCACCATCGTGCCCGCGGGCCGCGTCATCGCCAGCGCTGCGGCCATCGCCGCCGGCGGGCCCGCCGCCTCCAGGACGTAGTCGGCGCCGCGCCCGCCGGTGAGCGCCCTGACCTGCTCGACCGGGTCGCCGTCGCCGGGATCGACGGCGTCCGTCGCTCCGACGGCGAGCGCGAGCTCGCGGCGCTCGGGCCGCGGCTCGACGGCGACGATCGTCGCCGCGCCGGCCACGCGCGCGCCCTGGATCATCCACAGCCCCAGCGCGCCGCTGCCGACGACCGCCACCGAGCTGCCGGCCTGCACCTCGGCGAGGTTGAGCACGGCGCCGACGCCGCTCGTCACGCCGCAGCCGAGCAGCGAGAGGTGCTCGTCGTCGAGGTCGGTGTCGACCGCGACGACGCCCGCCTCGCGCAGCACCATGCGCTCGGCGAAGGCGCCCACGCCGCCGTCGGCATGGACCGCTGCGCCGTCGACGCGCGTGGCGACGACGCGCGGGGGCACGATGCCGCCGAGCATGTCCTCACACTGGTCGGGCCGGTCGCGGACGCAGTAGAAGCACAGGCCGCACTCCGGCGTCCCCGCGACGACGACGCGATCGCCGGCGCGCACGCGCTCGACACGCGCCCCGATCTCCTCGACGACGCCGGCCGCCGCATGCCCGAGGATCGTCGGCGGGGCCGCGGCGACGTCGCCGCGCGCGCTGAGCGCGTCGGTGACGCAGACGTCGACCGCGCCGATGCGCACGACGACCTCGTGTGCCTCGGGGTCGCGCAACTCGACCTCCTCGACCACGAGTGGCGCCCCGATCGCGTCGAGGATTGCAGCGCGCATCGTCATACGATATGACGAGCATATGCGCGCCGCGATCCTCGCCGAGCTGGCGGCACCGATGGTCGTGGAGGAGGTCGAGCTGCTGGCGCCGACCGCGGGCCGCGTGCACGTGCGCACGGGCGCGACGCCGTTCTGCTCGACCGACTGCATCAACCAGCGCGGCGAGCTGGGCAAGGTGCCGCCGACGATTCTCGGCCACGCGTCGATCGGCGTCGTCGAGGAGGTCGGGCCGGGGGTGACGAGCGTCAGGCCGGGCGACCGCGTCCTCGTGCCGGGCACGCCCGAGTGCGGGCACTGCTTCTACTGCGCCGAGGGCCGTCCCGACCAGTGCTCGGAGCTCTTCGACGCCACGACGTACTTCCACGTCGCGCACCGCGCCGACGGCGCGCCGGTCACCGCGGCCGGCAACGTCGGCGGCTACGCCGAGGTGATGAACGTCACGGCCAACCAGGCCTTCCCGCTGCACACCGACCTGCCCGACGACGTGCTGTCGCTCCTCGGCTGCGGGATCACGAGCGGCGTCGGCGCCGTATTCAACGTCGCCGAGGTCAAGCCCGGGCGCTCGGTCGCCATCTTCGGCGCGGGCCATCTGGGGCTGTGGATGCTGCAGGGCGCCCGCGTCGCAGGCGCGGGGCAGATCATCGTCGTCGAGCCGATCGCCGCACGGCGCGAGCAGGCCGGCCGGCTCGGCGCCACCGACCTCGTCGATCCCGCCGACGGCGACCCGATCGAGCAGGTGCGCGCGCTCACCTGCGGTCGCGGCGCCGACTACGTCCTCGAGGCCGCCGGGGCGACCGCGGCCCAGGAGCAGGCGCTGCTGGCCGCGCGCCGCGCCGGGACGGTCGTGCTCACCGGCGTCGAGCGCCTCGGCGCGACCGTCACCTACCCCCAGATGGCGCTCGCCCTCCAGGGCCGACGCCTGCTCAGCTGCCAGAACGGCAACGTCCGCATGCGCCGCGACCTGCCGCTCTTCGTGGCGATGCTCGAGGACGGCCGGCTCGACGCGGGGCCGATCATCACCGCGCGCTACGGCCTGGACCGGATCAACGACGCGCTGTCGGCATCGGCCGAGAAGCGCGACCTGACCGGCGTGATCGTCCCCAACGCAGGAGCTTGACGATGCACACCTTCCCGCGCCCGCAGGAGACGCACCTGGCCGTCGAGCGCGAGCCGATCGACGGCGCGTGTCCCGAGTGCGGGGCGCAGGCGCTCGCCGCCTACCGCGTGCGCAGCGAGGGCGGCCTGTGGGACGTCGTCAAGTGCCAGGAGTGCCTGGCGTCGGTCACGCGCGAGCGCGCGCCGCGCCTGGGGTCGCTGACGCCGCTGGGCCTGACGATCCGATGATCGGCGTCGACGTGGGCGGCACGTTCACCGACGTGGTCGCGGTCCGCGACGGGCGGCTGACCGTGACCAAGGTGCCCAGCGACGCGGCCGAGCCCGCCGCGGCGGTCATCGAGGGCGCGCGCCGCCTCGGCGTCGAGGGCAGCGCTGTGTTCAACCACGCGAGCACCATGGGCCTCAACGCGGTCATCACCCGGCGGCTGCCGAAGGTCGCCTTCCTGACCACCGAGGGCTTTCGCGACATCCTCGACCGCGGCACGCTGCGCCGGCCGCTCGACGGGCAGACCGACCCGTCGTGGCGGCGGCCGTTCGGCGACGCCGCGCGGCCGCTCGTGCCGCGCTACCTGCGCCGCGGGATCGTCGAGCGCACGCTGGCCGACGGCAGCGAGCTGCGCGCGCTCGACGAGGAGCAGGCGCGCCGCCAGCTCGCGGTCCTGCGCCGCTGCGAGGTGCAGGGCGTGGCGATCTGCCTGCTCAACGCCTACGTCGACGCCGCCCACGAGCGCCGCCTGCGCGAGCTCGTCCACGAGGAGCTCGGCGAGGACGTCGCGGTGTCGATCTCGTCTGAGACCTCGCCGCTGGCCAAGGAGTACGCGCGCGCGTCGACGACCGTCGTCGACGTCTTCATGAAGCTCATCTTCGGGCGCTACTCGGCCCAGCTCGACGGCGAGCTGCGCGCGCTCGGCTTCACCGGCGACCTGCACTTCGCCGACTGCGCGGCGACGCTGCTGCCGTGGCGCGAGGCGCTCGAGAAGCCGTACCGGATCGTCTTCGCCGGCCCGGCGGCCGGCACGATCTCGAGCACCCGCCTCGGGGCGGCCCTCGGGCTCGACAACCTGCTGTGCGCCGACGTCGGCGGGACGTCGACCGACGTCTCGCTCGTCGTCGACGGCGCGCCGTTCGTCAACAACACCTTCGAGATCGAGCACGACGTCGTCATCAACGCGCTGTCGACCGAGGTGTCGAGCGTCGGCGCCGGCGGGGGCAGCATCGTCTCGATCTCGCCGTCGGGCGACATCCGGGTCGGGCCCGAGAGCGCGGGCGCCGACCCCGGGCCGGCGTGCTACGGGCGCGGCGGCGAGCAGCCGACGCTCACCGATGCCTGCCTGCTCATGGGCATCCTCGATCCCGGCGGCTTCGCCGGCGGCGAGATGGCGCTCGACCCCGCGCTGTCGCGCCGGGCCTTCGAGGCGCTCGACACCCCGCTGAGCTTCGAGCAGCGCGTCGCCTTCGCCTACCGCATCGCGGTGGCCAACGTCGCCGAGGAGGTCACCAACGTCGCCGTCCGCCACGGCGTCGACCCGCGCGACTTCAGCCTCGTCGCCTACGGCGCTGCGGGCCCGATGCTCCTGCCCGCGGCGCTCGAGCTGCTGCACGTGGCGCGCGTGATCGTGCCGCCGCACCCCGGCCTGTTCTCGGCGATGGGGCTGCTCAGCACCGACCTCGTCCACTACGAGAGCCGCAGCGCCTACGTGCTGCTGTCGCCGGAGACCGCCGATCAGGTCGAGGAGCGCTACCGCGAGATGGAGCGCGCCCTGCGCGCGCGCGTGGGCGCCGCCGGCGACGGCGCGACGATCCGCCGCAGCCTCGACGGGCGGCTGCTGGGGCAGAGCTGGGAAACGCCGTTCGTCGAGGTCGGCGATGGCCCGATCACCGCGGAGACGATGCCGCTGCTCGTCGCGCGCTTCCACGACGCCTACGAGCGCCGCTACGGCAACCGCTTCCCGTACGTGCCCGTCCAGGGCGTGACCTATCGCGTCGAGCTCGTCGTCGGCGCCGACAAGATCGAGTACGGCGAGGTCGCGCCCGCTCCCGAGCCGGCGCCCGCGGGCACCCTCGAGCTGCGCTACCTCGACGACGAGGCGCTGGTGGCGGGCGTCTACGAGCGCGCGGCGCTCGGCGTCGGCGCGACCATCCGCGGCCCCGCGATCGTCCGCGAGCCGCTGTCCACGACCGTCGTCATGCCCGGCCAGACCGCCGAGGTCGGGCGCTTCGGCGAGATCGTCATCGAGCAGCGCGCATGATCCGCGACCTCGACGACGCCGCCTTCGCCGCGCGCTACGGCTGCGATCGCTTCACCGCGACGGTGCTCGCCAACCGCTTCGGCTACGTGGTCGAGCACATGTGCAGCCGCCTGCTCACGGCCGCGTTCTCGCCGATCCTGCGCGACTTCTACGACTTCGCCGGCACCATCGCCGGCCCGCCGGCCAGCGACTACGCCACGCCGGCGATGAGCAACAGCATCGTGCTGTTCACCGGCACGATGACCGACTCGGTGCGCAACACGATCGAGGAGTACGGGCCCGAGCGCCTCGAGCCCGGCGACGTCATCGTCGCCAACGACCCGTACCGCACCGGCACCCACGTCAACGACGTGCTCTTCGTGCGCCCCGTCTTCCACGACGGCGCGCTGCTGGCCTTCGTCAACCTCAAGGCCCACCAGCTCGACATGGGCGGCGCGGTGCCCGGCGGCTTCAGCTGCACGAAGCGCACGGTCTACGAGAACGGCCTCGTGCTCTCGCCGCGCGCGCTGTATCGCGCCGGCGAGCCGGTGCGCGAGACGTGGAGCCTGATCTTCGACAACGTCCGCTTCGGCGAGATCCTCTTCCCCGACATGCAGAGCGTCTGCGCCGGCCTGAAGCTCGGCGAGCGCCTGCTGTCCGAGAGTGCGCAGCGCTACGGCGCACAGGCGATGCTCGGCACGATCGACTACGTCTGCGACGCGAACGCCGAACGCATCGCCGCCGCCCTCGCCGAGCTACCCGACGGCCGCTGGGAGGGCTGGGACATGGCCGACTGCGACGGCGTCGACGACAGCGAGGAGTACCGCGTCCAGGTCGCGATCACCAAGCGTGGCGAACGCCTGGAGGTCGACTTCAGCGGCACGTCGCGCCAGGCGCGCAGCTGCATCAACGCCACGGCGCTCGACGTCAAGACGACGGTCGGCGTCGCGTTGAAGTACCTGCTCGATCCGCGCGGCGCGTTCACCTCGGGCCTGTACCGCAACGTCGACATCGTCCTGCCGGAGGGGACCGTGATCAGCGCACTGCCGCCCGACGGCGCCGTCTTCGCCTACTACGAGCAGAGCCAGGTGATGATCTCGGCGCTGCTGCGCGCGCTCGCCGGCTGCGCGGGCCCGCGCGCGATCGCCGGCGACCGCGGCGGCACCGACATCCACAACGCGTTCGGCGCGCGGCCGGACGGGACGCCGTGGGTCTCGGCGGCGCAGTGCGGCGGCGAGGTCGGCCCCTTCGGCGGCACCCGCGAGGGCGACGGCGACACGCAGATGCTCTCCTACCAGGCCAACGGCATCGGCGTGGCGGTCGAGCAGATCGAGGCCGACGTGCCCGTCGTCATGGTCCGCCACGAGCCGGTGCCCGACAGCGCCGGCCCGGGGCGCCACCGCGGCGGCGCGGCGATGCTGCGCGACACGCTGTGGCTCGCGCCGACCGAGCACCACCTGATGTCGCTGCACGCCAAGCGCGCCGCCGGCTTCGGCGTCGAGGGCGGCCGCGACGGGCGCGCCGGCGGCGTCTGGGTCTTCGACCCGCCGGCCGACGGGCTCGACGGCGCCCCCGGTACCGGGCCCGACGCCTACGCCGCCGCCCGGCCGCTGGCCGGCGTCGTCGATCCCGAGACCAATGCGCTCGACCCCGACGGGCGCTACGTCTACCCCTTCGACCAGGCGGGCCACAGCACGCCGCCCGGCGCGATCCTGCGCTACGTCAACAGCAGCGCGGGCGGCTGGGGCGACCCGTTCGAGCGCGACCCCGAGCGCGTCAAGCGCGACGTGCGCGACGGCTACGTGACGATCGCCGGCGCCGCGCGCGACTACGGCGTGGCCGTGGTCGGCGATCCCGACGAGGATCCCGAGGGCCTCGCGCTCGATCTCGAGGCCACCGCGCGGCTCAGGTCGCGCGGACCTGGAAGATCGACGTGAAGCGGTTGCGAAAGCCCCAGCGCGCCGCGCGCATGTACAGCCGCCAGACGCGCACACGCTCGGCGCCGGCCAGGCGGATGGCCTCGTCGAGGTGATCGTCGAGGCGGGTGTACCAGTGGCGCAGCGTCTCGGCGTAGTCGGCGGCGAGGCCCTCGACGTGCTCGGGCACGAGCTCGGCGCGCTCCATCGCCAGCAGGATCCGCGACAGGTGCAGCGGCGCGCCGTCGGGGAAGACGTAGCGCTGCGTGAAGGGCCCGCCGCGCGGGTCGCCGAGCTCCAGCCGCGCGATGCCGTGGTTGAGCAGCGTCCCGCCGGGCTTGAGCAGCTCGCGCAGGCGCGCCGCGTAGGCGTCGATCGAGTCCTCGCCGACGTGCTCGACCATGCCGATCGAGGCGATCGCGTCGAACTGCTCGCCGGTGAGGTCGCGCCAGTCCTGCACGCGGATGTCGATCCTGTCGGCGATGCCGGCCTCGGCGGCGCGGGCGCGGGCGATCTCCGCCTGCGGCGACGACAGCGTGATGCCGGTGACGTGGACGCCGTGGCGCTGCGCGGCGTGCAGCGCGAAGCTGCCCCAGCCGCAGCCGACGTCGAGGATGCGGTCGCCCTCCTCGAGCCCGAGCTTGGTGCAGACCAGCTCGAGCTTGGTCTCCTGGGCCTCCTCGAGCGTCGTCGCGCCGCGCGAGAAGACCGCGCAGCTGTAGGTCATCGACGCGTCGAGGAAGAGCGCGAAGAACTCCGGCGGCAGGTCGTAGTGGTGGCGCACCGAGCGGCGGTCGCGCGTGATCGTGTAGCGGCGGCCCTCCGGGACGAGCTCGGCGTCGGGGCGCGGGGGCGGCTTCGTGAGCCCCGCCGCCTGCGCCGCCGCGAGCGCCAGGCGCGCCTTCGTCGCGCGGTCGAACGGCGGCGGCTTCCACTCGCGCACGATGTCGACCGCGGCATCGAGGTCGTTGACCTCGATCTCGCCCGAGACGTACGCGCGCCCGATGCCCAGCTCGATCGGGTGGTAGAGCACGTGCGCCGCCGCGCGCGGCGAGCGCACGCTGAAGCGCGGTCCCGCGGAGGTCCCGGGAAGCTCGGTCCCGTCCCAGAAGCCGACGCTGAACGGGCGCTCGGGGAGCGCCTCGGCCAGTGCGGACCGTAGTGGAGCAGTACGTGCGAGCGCCAACGCCCTACGTGGTCTCCGGCATCAGCTTGCGCTGCTGGCGCGCCGGATCGATGCGCACGACGTCCCATGCCAGCCCGACGCGCTCCATGCCGCGGATGATGAGGGCCGAGATGTCGAGCTCGTACCACCGCAGCCCGTGGGCCGCGGAGGTCGGGAAGGCGTGATGGTTGTTGTGCCAGGCCTCGCCGAACGACAGCAGCGACAGCCACGCGAGGTTGCGCGACTCGTCGCCGGTGTCGAAGCGCTTGCGCCCGAAGAAGTGGCACAGCGAGTTGATCGAGTAGGTCACGTGGTGCACCACGAGCACACGCACGGCGCCGCCCCACAGCAGGCCGGTCAGCGCCGCTGTCAGCGTCCCGCCGATGAGCCACCCGAGGCCGAACGCCGCGGCGAGGCCGCCGACCGCCCAGAAGATGAAGGTCCGGTCGACCCAGCTGACGACCGGATCGGCGATCAGGTCGGGCGCGTAGCGCGTGCGTGCGCCGCGCTGCGTGTGGATGAACAGCCATCCGACGTGTGCGTGCGCCAGGCCGCGCAGCGCACCGCGCCAGCCCACGCCGTGGTCGACATGCGGGCTGTGCGGGTCGCCCTCCACGTCGGCGAACGCGTGGTGCTTGCGATGGTCGGCCACCCACGAGATGACCGGACCCTCGATCGCGACCGAGCCCAGGGCTGCGAGCACGCCGCGCATCCAGCGGGTGGTGGCGAACGAGCGGTGCGTGAACAGGCGGTGGAAGCCGATGGTCACGCTCAGCGCCGTGGCGCAGTAGAGGATCGCGAAGACGGCGATGTCGCTCCAGTGCAGCAGGCTTGCCCACACCTGCCACGCGACGATGCCCAGCGCGAGGAAGGGGACCACGGTCACGGTCCCGGTGATGAAGCGATCGAGCGTCTCGTGTGCGACCGGCTCGACGTCGTCAGGGCCTGGCTCGGGCATGCGGCCTCGCTTTCTCTCCGAATCCCTCCGCAGCGCGCGAGCAGTCTATGCCTCAGGCGACCCTAATGTGTTGGAAACCCACATCGGGGCGATGAGCTCGCAGCCCAGCGGCTGCAATGCGGCCGCCAGCGGCGGAGCGCCGGCGGCCGGCAGCGTGCCGACGATCGCGCCGCCGGAGCCGGCGTAGTTGGCGCTCGCCCCGGTGCCGCGCGCCGCTTCGATCATCGCGACATGGCGCGGGTCGAGGTCGACCAGCGCGGCGCGCTCGTCGTAGGAGGCGTCGATGGCGGCGGCGAGCTCGCCGGCATCGCCCGCGTGCAACGCGTCGCGCGCGGCGCGGGCGTGATCGGCGAGCCGGGCCATGGCCGCGCGCAGCGCCCCCTCGCCGGCGCGCTCGCGCAGGCCGCCGTGGACGGCGTGCGAGGTCTGCGCGGCATCGGTGCGCCAGGCCAGGTAGAGCGGCGGCAGCAGCGCGACGTCGAGGCGCTCGACGCGCGGGCGCTGCCCGCCGAAGTCCATGAGGACCAGCCCCTCGTGGGCCTGCGCGTAGCGGTCCTGGGGGCCCGCGGCGATGCCGAGGTCGTCGACCTCGACGGCCAGCACCATCTCGGCCAGGTCGTCGGCGGCGAGCTCGTGACCGTGCAGGGCGCACAGCGCGCGCACGGTCGCGGTGACGATCGCGCTCGAGCCGGCCAGGCCGACCTCGCGCGGCACCGCGGTCCGCCAGCGCACCGCGCACGCTCCGCGCGCGAAGCGCGCCACCGCCGCGTCGACGAGCGCGCTGGGCGGATCGCTCGCCGCCTGCGCGGCCGGCGTCGCCTCGGCGTGGGCGGCGAGCGCGGGCACGCAGACGGCGAGCACGGCGCCGCCGTAGCCGTCGGACGGGTTGCCCGCCAGCGCGGCGCGAGCGAACGCCCTACCGCTCGCCATCGAGCAGCGCGCGCGCCTGGGCGCGCAGGTCCGGGCCCAGCTGCGGATCGCTCAGCGCGCGCTCGACGAACGCCGCGCAGTAGCCGGGCACGGTGCCGACGTCGCGGCGCTCCTCGCCCGGGCGCAGGCGCACCGCCACGAGCCCGTCGAGCGTCGATAGCGCGTCGGCGAGCTGCACCTCGCCCCCCGCGTCGGGCGGTGTGGCGCGCAGCTCGTCGAGCAGCGCCGCCGTGGCCGCGTAGCGCCCGGCGATGGCGAGCCGGCTGGGCGCCGCCGCGGGCGCGGGCTTCTCGACCACCGCGGTCACCGGGAACGGATCGCCCTCGCCGCCCGGGACGACGATCCCGTAGCGGTCGGTCTCGGCGGGCTCGACCTCCTCGACCGCCACCGCGGCGCTCGCGCCGCCCTGCAGCGCGGCGGCCAGGCGCTCGACGACGCGCACGGGCTCGCCCCGGCCGAGCAGCGCGTCGCCCAGCGCGATCGCGAACGGCTCGTCGCCGACCAGCGGCGCCGCGCGCAGGATCGCGTCGCCCAGGCCCAGCGGCTGTGGCTGCTCGGCGCACACCACGTCCGGGCCGGGCGCGCCGCTGAAGTGCGCGGCGAAGGCGCCGCGCCCGCGGCCGGTGACGAGCACCACGCGCTCGATCCCGCAGGCGGCCAGCTCGTCGACGACATGCTGGACAACAGGCTTGGTGGCGACGGGCAGCAGCCCCTTGGGCACGCCGAGCGAGAGCGGGCGCAGGCGGGTCGCCAGCCCGGCGACCGGCACGACGGCGGTGGTGATGGCCACGGGCGGGCCGCAGGCTACCCCCTGGACGGCAGGGCGATCGTGACGAGCGGCGGATCGTGATCGGAGACGCCCGCGGCGTGGCGCGTCTCGTCGCGCTCGAAGTAGTCGTTGTCGAAGTGCACGTAGCGCACGTCGGTGACGCCGGCGTGCAGCCCGTCGCTGACGAAGACGTGGTCGAGCGTCTGCAGCTGGCCGTCGAACTGGAACGAGTAGCGGTTGTCGGCCGGGGCCTCGGACCACAGGTTCTTCAGCGTCACGCCGGGGGCGACGAGGTTCTGCGTCAGCGCCGGCGAGTCCTCGAAGTCGTTGAGGTCGCCGATCACCATGACCTGCCCGCCCGCGGCCTCGATCGCCGCCGCCTCGTCGTGGAGGAACTGCGCCTGGGCCTGGCGGCAGGGCTCGGGGTGGCTCTGCGAGGCCATGTGGTTGCCGATGAGCGTGAAGCTCAGCCCGTGCTTGCGCAGGTCGACCTCCAGCGGCGGGCGCTCGAAGAGCTTGTTCGACACGCCGTCGTCGGCGCAGCCCGTCGCCGTCGTCGTCGCGTCGCGCCCGATCTGGTGCACGTTCGCCACGTGGACGCCCCACTTGACGAGCAGGCCGACCGCGATGTGGCGCGCGTCGGTCGACTCAAGCCAGAAGGCGCGGTAGCCGTGCAGCTTGCGCGCGACCTCCTGCAGCGGCGTGAGCGACGCCACCTCCTCGGTGACGACGACGTCGGGACGGTGCAGGATGTTGCCCACCGCGTCGGCCAGGCGCGTGGTCTTGTCGTCGACCTCGCGCTGGGTGAACGTGTGCCCGTCGTCGACCATGCCGGCCGCGAACAGGTTCTCCATGTTGAAGTTCGCCACTCGCAGCGTGTGGCGCGGCTGGCGCGGCACGAACGGCGGGTAGCGCGTCGGGCCCTCGTGCACCTTCGGCGCGGCGCCCGGCTGGGGCACGATCAGGTACTCGGAGAACGCGAAGCCGAGCGGGCCGACGACGTCGGTCACGGTGTCGAACAGGTCGGCGTTGACGCGCGTCGTCGACGCCGGCGTGTGCGACGGGTTGGTTGGATCGACGTCGCGCGAGCCCGCGTCCTGCCCGACGTTGATGAGCGCGGGCGGGCCGACCGGGAAGGCGGTGTTGCGGAACACGCGCTGGCGCGTGGTGCCCGGCATGAGGAACAGCTCGCCGAACTTGTCGGTGCCGCCCGAGTCGGCCGTGCCGACCGCGAGGCGCACGCGCATGCCCTCGAGCGTCTCGTAGTACGGGCGCGTGCCGTTGGAGATCGTCGACTGCGCGGCGGCCTGCGCCGGGTCGATGGTGACCGGCGCGGGCAGGTTCGTCTTCGGCCCGAACACCAGCGTGCGCGCGGTCGCGTCGATCGCGGTGAGGTTGAACAGCTCGGTGACCTTGCCGACCACGGTGACGGTCTGGCCGATGTGCTTGGCCGAGCGGTCCGCCGCCCCCAGCCCGCCGACGAAGATGCCCTCGGAGGTCGCGGGGTTGGCGTCCTGGTCGGTCGGCGCCTCGACGTAGATGCCGGCCTGGCGCGGATCGAGGTTGACGAAGTTCGAGACGCCCTGCTGGTTGTCGACCCCGACGACGACGCCGGTGATCTGCACGAGCTGGCCGTTGCGCGGCGTGGTGTTGCCGGAGCCCTGGATGGCGTCGATCGCCAGCGGCGTCGGCGGCGGCTCACACGGCTGGCCGCACGCGGTGCCGTCGGCGGCGCCCGACGGCCCGGCGAAGTCGGCGGCGTTGTCGTCGGTGTCCTGCAGCCCGGTGCCCGCCGCCTTGCGGGTGAAGGTGAAGTCCGCGCCGGTGGTCGGGAACGTGAGGCCGGGGCCCTCGGCGCACGCCGTGCCGGGCGCGCCGACCGCGTCCTGGGTGACGGCGCCCGCGTCCTTGATGAGGAAGCCGCCGGCCTCGGTGACCTGGAAGTTGTAGGTGGCGTCGGCGGTGCCCGTGTAGTCGCCGGCGTTCTTGCCGAACACGAAGGTCTGGCCGGCCGGGAGCTTGGTGCCCGCGCCCAGCGGATCGCCGTCGGTGCCGATGCGCGACGTGCCGCCGGAGGTGAAGCAGTCGAAGAGCTGCCAGCCCGAGAGGTCGACGGTGGCCGCCGTGGTGTTCTTGATCTCGACGTACTCGTTGAACTGCGACGTCGCCGTGCGCAGGCGCAGCTTGGAGATGACGACGCCGGACGGCGAGGTGGCGGATGCCTGCGCCGCGGCGCCCAGGCACGCGAGCAGGACGACGAGCGGCAGGACCACGAGACGTGAGCGCACTGAGGCCTCCAGGAGCGGGTGGACGGCGAGCAACCTAGACCGGCGCCGTTGCGCCGTGGTTAAGGAAGTGTCAGCGCGAAGACCACGGCGACGAGCGCCGTGCCGGTCGCCAGCCACGCCACGTAGTCGCCGACGCGGCCGGAGTGCAGCTCGCGCAGCGCGCCGACCGGCACCGTGCGCAGGCAGACGATCGCGATCGCCAGGACCGCCGACGCCCCGCCCCACAGCCACGCGGCGGCTGTCGGACCCTCGCCGGGCGGCGACGAGGTAGGCGAGGATGCTCACTCGGAGCCCTCCAGCAGTGCCTGCTCGAGGAACTCGGTAGGCCAGCCCCCCGATGAACGAGCAGACGCCGAGCACGAGCGCGAGGTCGGCGAGGATCTCGCGGTCCAGCGCCTCGGCCATCAGCAGCAGCGCCACGGTCGCGATCAGCGAGGCCATCTGCAGCGCGACGAGCCCGTCGGACGGCGTCCCCAGCGCCGCGACCGCCGCGAGCGGGACGAGCAGCGCGACGAGCACGGCCGCGCCGGCCATCCATACTGTCAACGCTGCTCCTCGAGCGCGTGGTAGCGCAGCACGCCGCGCTCGCGGTCGACGTCGATGACGATCCGGTTGGGCGCCAGCGTGCGCGCCGCTGCCGCGACCGCGACCGCCGCGTCGGCGGGGTCCGCTTCGAACGGGACCTCGACGATGCGCCCGCGCGGGCGGTGCACGAGCGCGCGCGCGAGGAGCACGAGATCGCGCGGCCACGCCAGCACGGCGCGCAGCTCGCGCACGACGGCGCGCGGCCGCGGGCGCAGGGCGAGGTCGGTCTCCTGGCGCCCGACCAGCGCGGCGGTGGCGCCGAGCGCGCCGATGACCGCCGCGGACACCAGCTCCTGCAGCCGGCGCGAGTCGACGAGGACGAGATACAGCCCGGCGAGCAGCGCCCACCACGCCAGCCAGGCACGCACCGCACCGTGATCGCCGCCGGGCATGCCCGAACTGCTACCCGCTGCTAGCGTCGCGCAGCACAGCAACCAGACGCGGAAGGAGCACCGGCATGCAGGTCGGGATGATCGGACTGGGCCGCATGGGCGCGAACATGGTGCGCCGGCTGATGCGCGGTGGCCACGACTGCGTGGTCTACGACGTCAGCCCCGACGCCGTCGCCACGCTCGAGGGCGAGGGCGCGACGGGCTCCACGGCGCTGGAGGACTTCGTCGGCAGCCTGCAGCCGCCGCGCTGCATCTGCGTGATGGTGCCGGCCGCGTTCGTCGACGACACCATCGACAAGCTCGTCCCGCTCCTTCAGGCCGACGACACGATCATCGACGGCGGCAACTCCTACTACCGCGACGACCTCCGCCGCGCCGCCGCGCTCGGCGAGCGCGGCCTGCACTACGTCGACATGGGCACGAGCGGGGGCGTCTTCGGGCTGCACCGCGGCTTCTGCCTGATGATCGGCGGCGACGACACGGCCGTCGAGCGCCTCGACCCGTTCTTCGCCACGCTGGCGCCGGGCGTCGACGCCGCCCCGCGCACTCCCGGCCGCGACGGCGACCCGGAGCCCGCCGAGCAGGGCTACCTGCACTGCGGCCCCTCCGGCGCGGGGCACTTCGTCAAGATGGTCCACAACGGGATCGAGTACGGGATGATGGCCGCCTACGCGGAGGGGCTGAACATCCTCGAGCGCGCCAACGTCGGGGCCGAGCAGCAGGAGCACGACGCCGAGACGACGCCGCTGCGCGACCCCGAGGCCTACATGTACGACCTGCGGATCGACGAGATCGCCGAGGTCTGGCGGCGCGGGAGCGTGGTCGCGTCGTGGCTGCTGGACCTCACCGCGCAGGCGCTGCACGAGGACCCGCGGCTCGAGAAGTTCTCCGGGCGCGTCTCGGACTCCGGCGAGGGCCGCTGGACCGCGCTGGCCGCGATCGACGAGGGCGTGCCGGCGCCGATCATCACGTCGAGCCTCTACACGCGCTTCGCCTCGCGCGGCGAGGGCGACTTCGGCAACCGTGCGCTGTCGGCGATGCGCTACGGCTTCGGCGGGCACCTGGAGAAGAGCGCGACGTAGTTTCACCGCATGGCCGCGATGGGGATGGAGCGTCGCGCCATGAACCGTCTCTACGAGAGGGCGGGCGGGCACAATCCAGCCGGTGTCCGCCCGCCCCTCGATCCCGTCGTCGGTGCCGGAGCTGCGCGGTGCGCTGCGCCGCCGGGTGCGGCGCGTGCGCGGCGACCTCTGGGGGATCCTGCAGACGACGGTGGCCGCCGGCGGCGCGTGGGCGCTCGCGTCGCTGCTGCACCCCAAGCCGTTCTTCGCGCCGGCGTCCGCCGTCATCGCGATGGGCGTCTCGCGCGGCGGGCGCACGGTGCGCGCGATCGAGCTCACGGTCGGCGTCGCCGTCGGCATCGCGGTCGCGGACGTCATCGTGCGCGCGCTGGGCGCCAACACCTTCGTGCTCATGCTCGTCGTCGGCCTGTCGATGGTGGCCGCGCTCCTGGTCGGCGTGGGCCAGATCCTCGTCAACCAGGCGGCGATCTCGGGCATCCTCGTCGTCGCGACGCTGCAGCCCGGCTCGAGCCCGTCGCCGTCGCGCTTCCTCGACGCCCTGATCGGCGGCGCGGTCGCGCTGATCGTCGGGCAGGTCCTCTTCCCGCGCGACCCGTTGCGCGCGATGGCGAAGGCCGCGCGCCCGGTGTTCAGCGACCTCTCCGTCGCGCTGCACGCCACCGCCGAGGCGCTGCGCGAGGGCGACGAGGAGCGCGCGCGCCGCGCGCTGGAGATCGCGCGCGCCACCGACGAGGACCTCGCGGCCTTCTTCGACGCGGTGGCGCTCGCCCGCGAGACCTTCGGCATCCGCAGCCCGCGCCGCCGAACCCGCGAGCGCGTCCCGCTCTACGCCGACGCCGCCCAGCAGACGGACTACGCCGTGCGCAACACGCGCGTGCTCGCCCGCCGCGCGCTCAACGCCATCCGCCGCGACCGCAAGGCGCCCCCCGAGCTCGCCGACGCCGTCGCCCTGCTCGGCGACGCGGTGCTCGAGCTCGGCAACCAGCTCGAGGACCCGGAGCGCGACACCGCCGCGCGCCGCCTCGCCCTCGACGCGGCGGTCAAGGCGACGAGCGTCCTGCACAACAGCCCCGGCCTGTCGATGAGCGTCATCATCGGCCAGGTCCGGTCGACGGCGATCGACATCCTGCGCGGCTCGGGCATGACGGGCGAGGAGGCGCGGACGGCGCTGGACGCGGCGGTGGAGCGGGCGGGGGCGGCGCCTTAGCGCGTTCTCCGCGCCGCGTCTGCCGCTCCGCGCTCGCGCGCCGCTCTCTCCGCGCGGCCGCAGCCACTGCGCGCGGCCAGGGCACTGATGAGTGAGGCCGGTTAGCCCGGGCCGGCGCCGGCGGGTCCTCGTGCGCAGTTGCTGCGCACTCGCGCGCTCGTTTCGCCGCGCCGCGTGCGTGGTTCGCAACACGTTCGCCCGGACGCCAAGCCGAGTGTCGACTCCGTCCGCCTGAGGCTCACGGAGTCGACACTCGCGTGACCGGGCTGCGGCGGGCGCGCTGAAAGTGCTGTGAAACACGCACGCGGCCACCCTGCCTCGCGGCAGACCGACCCGTGAGCGCCACCACGAACTCCCTCCCCTCATTGCCGGGCCGCGAAGCGCCGCCAACAGGCCGCGGACGACCAGCGCTCAGCGCCGGTCCCCCGCCGCCGCGTAGCCACCAAGCGCCACCAGCGCCACGCCCGACAGCGCCCGCTGCCGCCGCACCCACCGCGACCCGGCCCGCAGCGCGCCGCGCGCTCGCCCCGCGACCGCGGCGACGACGAGGTCCGCGCTCGAGTTCAGCGCCACGCTCACCGCGCCCAGCGCGAGCAGCTGCGGCGCCACGGCGCCGCGCTCGGGCTGCGCGAACTGGGGCAGGAAGGTCAAGAAGAACAGCGCGGTCTTCGGGTTCAGCAGCTCGGTGAGGATGCCCTGGCGGAACGCGGCGCCGCGGACGACCGGCGGGCCGCCCACCTCGTCGTGGCGCAGGCCGAGCAGCGTCTTGACGCCCAGGAACACGAGGTAGGCGGCGCCCACGTAGCGGACGACCTCGAACGCCGTCGCCGACGTCATCAGCAGCGTCGAGAGCCCGAGCGCCGCGCCGACCACGTGGCACAGCCCGCCGAGGGCCGTTCCCAAGGAGGAGCGCACGCCGACGCGCGTGCCCTCGCCGAGGCTGCGCGCCAACACGTAGAAGATGCCCGGGCCGGGCGTGACCGCCAGCACGACCGCCGCGGCGAGGAACGCGGTCAGGTGCGCTTGATCGGGCATCGGGCCAGCGTACTCAGCCGGGGCGCGACAGCCGGTGGGTGACCGCCATGTCCTCGTCGCCGTATCCGGCGGCCACGCCCTCCGCGAAGCGCTCGGCGATCGCGCGCGCGACCGGCATGTCGGCGCCGTGGCGCTCGGCGCTCTCGGTCACGAGGCGCGCGTCCTTGGCGGCCATCGACAGCGCGAACGACGCCGGGTAGGCGTCGTCCATCATGAGCTTGCCCTTCATCCGGAAGTAGGGCAGATCCAGCCCTCCGCCGTCGACGGCCTGGAAGATCAGCGCCGGATCCAGCCCGAGCGCCTCGGCGAGCGCGAGCGCCTCGGCCGTCCCCTGGGTGACGGCGAGCACCCAGGCGTTGACCGCGAGCTTCAGCCGCGACGCGGTGCCCGCCGGACCGACGCGCAGCGTCCGCTGGCCGACCGCGTCGAAGAGCGGCGCGAGGGTGTCGAGCGCCGCGTCGGGGCCTGAGGCGAGGATCACGAGCTTGCCCTCCGCGGCGGGCAGCCGCGTCCCGAGCACCGGAGCGTCGACGAGCACCGCGCCGGTCTCGCGCGCCAGCTCGTCGCAGCGCTCGATGCCGTCCACGCCGATCGTCGACGCCTGCCACCAGATCTGACCCTGGGCGAGGTTCGCCTGCTGCGCGACCGCGACGACCGCTTCGGCGTCGGAGAGCATCGTCAGCACGACGTCGGCGCCCGCGGCGGCGCTCGCCGGGTCGTCGCGGACCTCGACGCCGTCGTCGCGCAGCGCGGCGGCCTTCTCGATGCTGCGGTTCCAGGCGCGGACCTCGTGGCCCGCGCGCGCGAGGTTGCGGGCCATCGGGGCGCCCATGACGCCCGTCCCCAGCACGGCGATCGTGGCCATGCCCGCACGCTAGCCGTTTGGCAAGGGCAGGGACGGGAACCCGACGACCATGCCCACCGATCCCGAGCCCGTCACGCTCGCCCAGGTCGTCCACCGCGCCGTGATCGCCGTCGACCCCGAGGGCAACGCCGGCCTCGAGGACCTGCTGGCGCGCTTCGAGGACGACGACGAGCCGATCGGTCCCGACACGGCCGAGGTCGCGGCGCAGACGATCGCCGAGGAGGCCGGCGCGCTCGACCCGCAGGCCGAGGACCCGGCCGTGCAGCTCGCCGCCGCCGTGGCGACCTACCTGGCCTTCCGTCGCGACGAGGTCGACGAGGACCCGCGTGCCCTGCTCGAGCTGGCCGCGCGCGCCGAGTTCGACGGCCATCCACCGGCCGAGGTCGGCGAGCTGCTCGCCCAGCGCGGCGTCGAGCTCTAGGCGGCGCTGCGCCTGCGCTGGATCTCGCGCTGCAGGTCGATGGCGCGGACCTCGTGCTCGTCGGGGAGCTTGCCGAGGACCTCGAGGACGATCGCCTGGACGTCGCGCTCCTCGTGGCCGAGGCCGTCGAACAGCGCCTTGAGCGCGGTGTGCGTGACCTTGAGCTGTGCCGCGGTGAGCTCCAGGTGGAAGGCCGGCTCGTCCGGGCCGATGAGCGTGAAGTCCTCCGCCATCTTGTGACGAATGATACGCCCCATGCAGCCCGACTTCACGGTCGGCGATCCTTAGCGCCGTGATCGCGGTCTGCCTCGCCGTGCACCGGCCCGACCCGGTGCGTCTGGAGCGTCAACTCGCGTCGCTCGATGCGCAGGTGGGCGTCGCGTGGACGCTCGTGCGCGCCGACGACGAGGACGGCGTCGGGGCCTGGCGCGCGTTCGAGCGCTGCTATGAGCGGGTGGAGCGCGAGGTCGCCTTCGTCGCGCCGTGCGACCAGGACGACGTCTGGCACCCGACCAAGCTCGCCGCGCTGCAGGCGGCGATGAAGCCGGACGTCGCGCTGGCGTTCTGCGACCTGCGGATCGTCGATGGCGACGGCGGCGTGCTGTCGCCGACGTATTGGACCAACCGCGTGCCGACCTGGGACGACCTCGGCGCGCAGCTGCAGACCAACGTCGTGACCGGCGCCGCGTGCCTCGTGCGCCGCGACGTCCTCGACGTCGCGCTGCCGTTCCCCGACGAGCTCGCGGGCTCGTTCCACGATCACTGGCTGGCGGTCTGCGCGCTGGCCGTGGGCCGCCTCGCCTATGTCGATCTCCCGCTCGTCGACTACGTCCAGCACGGCGGCAACGTCGTGGGCTGGTCGGAGCGCCGGCGGCGCGGCGAGCCGTCGAGTGGCGAGCCGCAGGCCGTGCGCGCGGCGCGCGACCGCGAGCGCCATCTGGAGCGCCCGCGGCTGTGGGCGCGGACGCTGCTCGATCGCTGTCCGGACCTCGATCCGGCCAAGCGGCGAGCGCTGAGCCGCGCGGCGCGCGCCGGCCTGCCATGGCTGGCGGCCGGCGCGCTGCGCGAGCAGCTGGACCCGCGACGAACGCTCGAGGCGCGGCGGCGGGCGTTGCGCGGCGCGTTGTGGGGGAGAGGGGGCGCCGCGCGCTAGCTGCCGGTGGGCCTAGCCGTCGGCGAGGATCCCGTAGAGCGCCTTGCGGGCGTCCTCGAGGACCTTGCGGGCCTCGGCGGCCTGGGCCTCGTCGCCGGCCTGGGCGACCTGCATCGTGGCCATCCCGAGCTGCATCATCAGCTTGCGCAGCTCGGCGATGCCCTCGGGCACGTCGCCGCCGGCCTCGTCCCACGGGACGCCGAGCGCCTCGCGGTTCTCCTCGACGTAGGTCCGGCCCTCGGCGGTCAGCTCGAAGGCGCGGCGGCCGGCGCTCTCGTCGCTGCGGACGAGCCCCTCGTCCTCGAGCTGCGAGAGCGCGGGGTAGATCGAGCCCGGACTCGGGCGCCAGACGCCGCCGCTGCGCTCCTCGATCTCCTGCATGAGCTGGTAGCCGTTGCGCGGCTCCTCCTCGAGGAGCAGCAGCACGGCCGCGCGGACGTCGCCGCGCCGCGCGCGCCGGCCGCGGCCGGGCGGGCCACCGAAGCCGAACGGGCCGAAGCCGCCGCGCATGCCGAACCCGAACGCGCGGGGATCGAAGTCGCGGTGCGGACCGCCGCGGTGATGGCGCTTGCGGCCCTCGGACATGGCGCGCAGCAGGGCGGCGCCGACGAGCAGCTTCCGGGCACGACGATGGCGCGAACGCTCGTCGCCCGCTTGATGGCCGGCCCAATGAGTTGTTGCGATAGCAGTCATAGTGTGTCTCCTTATGTCGTTGTTGCATCACGATATATCGTTAGTGTTCGGCTGTCAAGGCGCCGGAGCGCGGCCGGGGGGCGCGCCGCCGGCGAGCGCGAGCGCGCCCCCGGGCGGCCCGCGGGCGCTACGCCCCGCGGATCAGCTCGCGCGCGCGATCCAGGTCGCCCGCGCCGCCGACGCTGAGCATCGCGCGTACCGCGCCGCCGGCGCGGTACCAGACGGCGAAGGCACCGTCGTCGACGGAGCCCTCGAGCTCCTCGGCCTCCCAGCCGAAGGCCGGGCCGACGTACTCCAGCGAGGCCCAGTCGGACAGGTCGGAGAAGAAATAGGGGACCGCGTCGTGGGGGACGTCGGCGCCGAGCATGTTGCGCGCGGCGGTGCGGCCCTGCGCGGCGGCGACCTCCTCGTGCTCGATGCGCACGAAGCGCCCATGCACGACCGACTCGTACTCGCACATGTCGCCTGCGGCGAAGATGCCCTTGGCCGACGTGCGCAGGCGGCTGTCGCACAGGACGCCACCGAGCTTGCCGAGCGCCAGGCCGGACTTGCGCGCGAGCATCACGTCGGGGATCGCGCCGACGCCGCAGACGGCGGCCTGGGCCTCGAGCTCGCGCCCGCCCTGCGTGACGACGCGCTCGATGCGCTCGCCGCCCTCGAAGCGCGCGACCTCGTCGCCGCCGATGACCTCGATGCCGTGCTCCTCGAGCACGCCCCGGAAGTAACGTCCTGCGACGCTACCGAAGCTGCGCTCGAGCGGATGGTCCTCGAGCATGACCATCGTCACCTTGCGCCCGAGCTCGGTCAGCGACGCAGCGACCTCGGAGGCGATGTACGAGCCGCCGACGCAGACGACGCGCTCGACGTCCTCGGTGTCCGCGCGGATGGCGTCGGCGTTGCCGAGCGCGCGCAGGTAGTGGATGCCCTCGAGCTGGGCGCCGTCGACCGGCAGCCGGCGGACCATCGCGCCGGTGGCCACGAGCGCGCGATCGAAGCCGACGACCTCCTTGGAGGAGAGCTTGGCGGATCGGGCCTCGGGGTCGAGCTCGAGCACGCTCGTGCGCGTGAGCAGCTCGACGCCCGCGGACTCCCACCAGTGGGCGGGATGGACGAGCGCGCCGTCGACGTCGTGGTCGCCGCGCAGGTACTCCTTCGACGCCGGCGGGCGATGGTATGGCGCGTGCGGCTCGCGGCCGACGAGGAGGATCGAGCCGTCGAAGCCGTCCTCGCGCAGCGCGTTGGCGGCCGTCGCCGAGGCGATGCCGCCGCCGACGAGAAGGATGTCGACCGTCCGGTCCGCCATGCGACGGACCGGACAGTACAGACGCGCCCGTCACGCGCGCGCGTAGCGCGGCGAGGGCTCGATGCGATCGGCGATGACGCGCAGGGCGCGCACGGTCGCCCGGCGCACGGGGGCGCGGGGCTCGGCGACCGCCACGGCGGCCGGGGTGCGGGCCGGCCGCCGCGGCGGACCGGCGAACTGGCGCTTCATCTCGTCGTGGGCGATCCGGGAGGCGACGAAGAGCTCGATCATGGCTTGCTCCTTTCGAGGTCAGCAGGTCGGGACCGGCCCGCTGGAGGCGCGGACCACGAGCTTGGTGGGGAGGACGACGTCGTCGCCGCCGCCTTCGCCGAGGATGCGCACGGCCTCCTCGCCCTTGGCGGCGTGCGGCTGCCAGACGGTCGTCAGCGATGCGGTGGCGGCATCGGAGATGTCGTCGTAGCCGACGATGCTCAGGTCCTGCGGGATGCGGATGCCGCGCTCGGCCGCGGCGCGCATGGCGCCGAGGGCGAGCAGATCCGACAGGCAGATGATCGCCGTAGGGCGGTCGGCGCGGTCGAGGAGCTTGGCGGCGGCGAGGTATCCGGTCTCGGTGTCGCTGTCGGGGGCCGACGCGACGGGCACCGACGACCAGTCGACGCCGGCGGCCTCGAGCGGCTCGCGCCATCCGAGCAGCCGCTCGTGGCGGATGAAGCAGCGCCAGCGCCGGTAGTCGGTGACGTGCGTGGGGTCGGAGAGCTCCTGGGCGCTCTGCGCGGTGGCCGCGTCCCCGTCGCCGTAGGGGATCTCGAAGCCCCACTTCTCGTAGGGCAGGACGATCCCGAAGCGCCGGTGGCCGAGGTCGACGAGGTGCTGGGCCACGGCGCGCGCCCCGCCGCGGTCGTCGATGTTCACGTGCGGCCCCGGGACCTGGGGCGAGTAATCGACGAGCACGTACGGCAGGCCGCGGGCGATGACCGCCCGCAGGCGCTCGTCGTCCTCGGGCGTGCAGAACATGACGTAGCCGTCGACGAGCGCCGAGCGCACGACTTCGGCCGCGCCCTCGGGGAGCTGGGGGACGAGCGCGAGGCCGGTGCCGTGGTCCTCGCAGCCGGCGGCGACGCCCGAGAGGAAGAGCACGGCCGCGGGGTCGCTGAAGATGTAGCGCAGGTTGTGGTCGAAGACGAGGCCCAGCGACCCCGCGCGCCCGCGACGCAGCGACCGCGCCACCGGGTCCGGGCCGCCGTACCCGAGCTCGCCCGCCGCGGCGAGCACGCGCTCGCGCAGCGCGGGGCTGAGCTGGTCGGGCCGGTTGTAGGCGTTGGACACCGTCGTCCGCGAGACGCCGATGTGCTGGGCGACGTCGGCCAGGGTTGGGGCGTGGGCGGTGCGGGCGGCCATCTGAATCGTTCAAGACTGTATCGATCAAGAAGGAGGGCGTCAAGGGTGGATGTCTTCGCCTTCGTGGCGCTCGCGGCGCCGCGGGGCCATGGCAGTGAGGAGCAGGAGCGGTCGGCGGTGCGCGGCGCGCGCACCCCCCTGCGTGCGCTCGCCAACGTGTCACGAAACGCGCGCGATCTGCCGAGAACGCGCGCGCCCGCCCCCGGAGCAGCCGCCCGCGACGAGGGACGCCGCCGCGGTGGCGCAACCGCAACGGTCACTCCCCCTCGGTGCCCCGAACACGCGGCGCCGCAAGCGCGACGCGGACGACCCGACCTACGCCGCGCAGCGCGCCAGCAGCAGCGCCCCGAACGCGTCCGGGTGCAGCGGCGGCGCGAACAGGTAGCCCTGGCCGAGCTCGCACTGCAGGCCGTGCAGCACGTCGGCCTGCTCTGGGCGCTCGATGCCCTCGGCGACGACCGTCATGCTCAGCGTGCGGGCCAGGCCGGCGATCGTGCCGGCCAGCGCGGTGTGCTGCTCGCCGGCGCCGAGGTCGTCGACGAAGCTCTTGGCCATCTTCAGCACGTCGATCGGCATCCAGCGCAGGTAGCTCAGCGAGGAGTAGCCGGTGCCGAAGTCGTCGATCGCCAGGCGCACGCCGAGCTCGCGCAGCGCCTGCAGGCGCCCGAGGACCGCGCGCGGGTCGCGCATCAGGCCGCTCTCGGTGATCTCGAGCACCAGCCGCGAAGGCGGCAGGCCCGTGGTCTCCAGGGCGTCGCTGACGCGGCGGATGAGCTCGGGGCGCTGCAGCTCGCGCGGGGACACGTTGACGTGCAGCGCGACCGCGCCATCGACGCCTGACGGCCAGCGGGCGGCCAGCCCGCACGCGTGCTCGAGCACGAAGCGGTCGACCTCGAGGATGCGCCCGGTCTCCTCGGCGACATCGATGAAGTCGCCCGGCGTCATGCGCCCGCGCTCGGGATGGTTCCAGCGAACCAGGGCCTCCGCGGCGGAGATGTTGCCCGTGTCGAGCTCGACGATCGGCTGGACCTCGACGACGAGCTCGCCGCGCTCGGCCGCGCGCTGGAGGTCCTCCTTGAGGCGATGGCGGCGCAGCACGGCGGCGTGCATCGCGGGCTCGAAGACCTCGTGGCGCTGCTTGCCGGCGTTCTTGGCCGTGTACATCGCGACGTCGGCGTTGCGCAGCAGCTCCTCGGCGTCGGCGACCTCGGCCGTCCAGCCCTCGACGATCCCGAGGCTGGCGTGGGCGGAGATCTCGTGCCCGGCGACCGAGAACGGGCGCGCGAGCAGCTCGATGACGCGATCGGCGACGCGGCCGACGTCCTCGGCGTCCTCGACCTCGTGCAGCAGCACGGCGAACTCGTCGCCGCCCAGGCGCGCCGCGAGGTCGCCGTGCTTGAGCGTGCCCCGCAGGCGGCCCGCGACGGCCTCGAGCAGCTCGTCGCCGATCGCGTGGCCGAGCGAGTCGTTGATCGTCTTGAAGTCGTCGAGGTCCAGGAAGAGGACCGTGTAGTCGCGCCGCCCGGACTCGAGGAGCTCGCCCAGCCGCTCGAGGAACAGCGCCCGGTTGGCCAGCCCGGTCAGCGGGTCGTGGTAGGCCTGGTGCTCCAGGCGGCTCTGCAGCTCGCGCAGCTGCGAGACGAGGTGGTCGAGGCGGTCGTACTCCAGCGACACGCTGGCGTGGTTGGCCAGCGTGCCGAAGAGCGTGAGGTCGTGGTCGTCGAAGCCGCCGGCCGGCGTGCGGTTGGCCACGAGGAAGGTCCCGACCACGCGCGTCTCGCCCGGCAGCGCGGCGAGCATCGCGCGGTGCACGCCGCGCCGCGCCAGCGCAGCGTCGAGCACCGGGTCGGCGAGCGGGCGCTCGAGCAGCAGCGCGGGCGTGTCGCCGTCGACGAGCGCGTGCAGCGCGTCGGCGACGTAGCGGTTGGCGGGAGCCATCTGCTCGACCGAGTCGCCCTGCTCGAGCGTCGTGCGCAGGGGCTCCGAGCGCTGGTCGGAGGGCAGCAGGATGATCTCGGCGAGGTCGCCGCGGAAGACGTCGAGCGTGCGCTGCAGCAGGCCGGCCAGGCCGGCGCCGATGTCGGGCGCGCGCGCGAGCAGGCGCGTGACCTCGTGCAGGAACTCGAGGCTCTCGTGCTTGCGCCGCTCGCCCATGTAGGCGCGGTAGGCGAGCACGACGGCGCCCGCCGGAACGATGAGCAGCACGGCCGCCCGCGCGTCGCTGGCCACGGCCGCGGCGCCGCCGAGCGCCAGGCAGGTGTTCGTGATGCACACCGCCGTGGCCATGCCGAGCGTGCGAACGAGCTTGCCGGCGGCGATCGGCTGGCCGGACAGGCGGATCACCGCGCAGACCAGCAGCGCGCCGAGGACCGCGTTGGCCAGCGCGGCCACGAGCACCGCGCCCCACACGGCCGGGTCGACGCCCTCGCGCGCCGGGACCATCGCATGCAGGATCGTGATCGCCAGCGCCGCGCCCAGGCAGAACAGGGCGACGTTGAACGCGACCTTGATCGGCGACTGCCCGCGGTTGACGACGAGTACGACGATCGGCCCGAGCAGGACGCCGAGCAGCATCGCCGAGGGCGTCGCGAAGATCAGCCCGAAGGCCAGCGGCAGCTCGCTGAGCGAGAAGATGTGGACGTTGCGGCGGAACTCGACGTGCACGACGCACAGCTCGGCAACGGCGAAGGCCAGGGCCAGCAGCCACCACGACGGCCGCGGCGTCGGGCCGAGGGCCGGCAGGTCGCGGACGTGCCACAGCGTGAGCGCCAGCGCACCGGCGCCCATCGCGACGATCAGCGCCCAGACGCGCGGATGGCCGCCCGGCCACAGACGCGGGCGACGGCGCAGTCGGGGCGCCACCCTGGCGCCCCGTTGCATCCGCCGCTGTCCGCCGTCACCGATCACGCGATCAGCCGTCGTCGGTGCTCGACCAGGAGGAGCCGCCCCACGACGAGCCGCCCCACGACGAGCCGCCCCACGACGAGCCGCCCCACGAGGAGCCGCCCCAGGACGAGCCGCCCCACGAGCTGCCGCTCCACTTCGCGCCGCTCCACTTGGCGCCGCCCCAGCTCGACCCGTCGGGGCCGACCGGGCCGACGTCGGCCGGGCGGCGGCCCATCGAGCCGCGCATGAGGGTCATGAGGATGCCGCGGACGTTGGCCGGCTCGAAGAGCTGGCGCACGGCGTTGGGGTCGGGCGTGGGCGCGGCCAGCGCGCGCGTGAGGTTGATGCGGCCGGAGCCCTGGGCCTGGCGGCCGGCGCCGGTCAGCGGGTCGGCGCTGGCGGCGATGAGCGCCTTGACCTGGTCGGGCGAGAGGTCGGGGCGGCGCTCGAGCAGGAGCGCGACGGTGCCGGACACCACCGCCGCGGCCTGCGAGGTACCACTGCCCTTGAAGAGGTTGTCGCCGACGCGCGCCTCGGGGTGCGCGAGATCGAGCGCCGAGTTGGCGTCGCGCAGGCTGACGATCGAGCGCCCGGGGGCGACGACGTCGGGGTTGCGCACGCCGTCGCCCCGGCTGGACCAGTCGGGCACGACGTCGTCGCCGACCGCCGGCGTGCCGGCCAGGTCGTCGGCGCCGACGGCGAGGACGAACGGGTCGTAGGCGGGCGAGGTCAGGCCGGGGTGCTTCGTGCCGTCGTTGCCCGCGGAGGTCACGACCACGATCCCCGCCTTCCAGGCCTGCTCGAGCGCGTAGGCCAGCAGGTCCTTCTGGTAGCGGGTCGGCGGCGTGCCGAACGCGAGGTTGAGGACGCGGATGTGCAGTCCGTGGTCGTCGCGGTGGGCGACGGTCCACGCGACCGCGGCGACGATCGCCTGCAGGTTCGTCGAGCCGTCGTTGCCCGCGGCCTTGATGTTGATCAGGCGCGCGCCGGGCGCGATGCCGCGGAAGCCGGACTGCGGGTCGTCGCCGGCGATGATGCCGGCAACGTGCGTGCCGTGCCCGTAGGTGTCGAGGTGGGCGAAGCGCGGGTTGCCGGCCTGGTCGGAGAAGTCGGGACCCTGGATGACCTTGCCCGGCGCCGCGAGCGCCGGCACTGGGACCATGCCCGTGTCGACCACCGCGACGTCGACGCCCGCGCCGGTCGCCCCGGACTGCGCGGCGCCGATGGCGTTGCGCACGTCGTCGAGCGTCGTGCCCGGCGTGGTGGCGGCGGCGGTCGAGCCCTTGCCGCTGTCGGCCAGCGCGCTCGGCGCGTGCAGCGCGAACGCCACGGCGAGCGCGGCCACGAGCGCGACAACGAACAGCACGCCGCGGCGGCGATCGCTCTCCTTGTCCCAACGGATTCCCCAGACGACGTTCATGAGCTCCTCCACACGATTCCCCCGGCGCCGAAGGCATTCGGCTCCACCGCCCTTATCGGACAGCCGTTCGTCGCGTCTTGAGAGCCGCTCGACGTACGTACGAGTCCGCTGGTGCCGGCGAGATCAGCGGCCGGCGCTGCGCGCGGCGGCCTCGCTGCCGCGCTCGCCGGGGCGCAGCCCGGCCGCGAATGCGCCGCGTTGCGCCACCATCTCGGCCGTGAAGCGGTCGACCTCCGGGGCGATCTTCGCCGCCTGGCGGTCGAGGAGCTCGGGGACGAGGCCCCGAAGGCGGAACAGCGGGCCGACGAAGCCGGGGGCGACGACGCGCCGCGAGCGGCGCTCGACGCCGCGCGCGATCGCCTCCGCGGCGTCCGCGACCGGCAGCGTCCTGCCGGCCGGCCCGCGCAGCCCCCTGCGCATGGCGGCGAAGCCCTGATGCTGGGCGTCGGCGCCGCGCACCATGTCGGTGTCGATCCAGGAGAAGTAGGCGACGCCGACGTCGACGCCGAGGTGGCGCACCTCGATGCGCAGCACGTTGAGCAGCTGCTCGAGGCCGGCCTTCGACGCGCCGTAGGCCCCGAGGCCGAGCGGCGCGACGATCGCCGCCAGCGACGCGACGCCGAGGACGTAGCCGCGCCGCGCGATCACGTGCGGCAGGCACGAGTGGATGACGCGCCAGTTGCCGGTGACGTTGACGTTGAGCTGCGCGGCGATGACATCGGGGTCGAGCTGGCGCAGGGCGCCCGCGGTGGCGATGCCGGCGTTCGAGATGCACACGTCGATGCCGCCGCACTCGCCGACGACGTGCTCGATCGCGGCCTCGACCGCGTCGGCGTCGGTGATGTCGCACGGCGCCCAGACCGCGTCGCCCAGGCCCTGCGCGGCGTGCTCGATGCCCTCGGCGTCGAGGTCGAGCAGCGCGACGCGATGCGTCGTGGACAGGCGCCGGGCGGTCTCCAGGCCGATGCCGCGGGCGGCGCCGGTCACGACGGCGACGGGGCGTGCCATGTCCGCTTCGCTCCTAGGAGCCGGGCATCCGGTGGCGACGGGCGTACTCCTGGTTCTCGGCGCGCTCACCGAAGACCTGCGCGATCGCGAAGGCGATCAGCCCCTGCACGAGCACGGGGAAGATCACGAGGAACACGACGACGAGGCCGAAGGTGGCCGCCCATGCGCCGAGGCCGAGGACCATGGCTACGAGCCTACCGCACGCTAGACCGAGGTGGCGCCGGCCCGGCGCTCGCGCATCGCGCGGTGGCGGGTGCGGTGGTGCAGCAGGTCGCTGAACGTCGCGGCCAGCGACGCGACGACGATGATCGCCCACGCCTCCAGCACGACGTCGAGGACCTTGGTCACCGCGCGCTCGGGGTTGGGAAGCTGCGATGAGACCGTCAGGAGCTGGGTCGTGGTCCAGAAGAGCGCATCCAAGTACGTGGCGAACGCGTGCGGCGCTCCGTGGTCGGAGGCCAGCGCGATGGCCGCGGCCACGAGGTCGAGCGCGACGGACGCGCCGGCGAGCAGCGCGATGCGGCTGCGAAAGCGCCGCTGCGCCACGCGCATCTCGTGCTCGATGTGCTCGGCGAAGGGGTCCACGCGCGGCATGATCGCCGCCGCGTGCGACGGATCGGCCGCTAGCGCCGCATCCCGAAGTCGCCCGTGAACGTCGCGCCCCCGCCGCCGCTCGGCGCCCCGATCGCGATCCCGATGCCGAGGTCGCGGTAGCGGTCGTCGAGCAGGATCGCGCGATGGCCCGGCGAGCTCAGCCAGCCGCGCACGATCGAGGACGGCGTCGCGTAGCCGCCGCTGCCCCAGGCGATGGTCTCGCCGACCGCCCACGTTCGGGCGCCGTCGAGGTAGCCGGTGCGGTCGATGCGCTGCTGGGGCGTCGTGCCGTTGGGGGAGTCGTGCGAGAAGAAGTCGCGGCGCACCATGTCGCGGCTGTGCGCGGTCGCCGCGCGCTCGAGCAGGCCCTTCGTGCGCAGCGCGCCCATCTGGTGCTGCGAGCGGGCCCGGTTGATCAGGCAGATGGTCGCGTCGATCGCGCGATCGAGCGTGTCCTGGGTGGGGCGGCTGCGGGCACCGTCGCACGCCGACGCGACCCCGGCGGGGACGAGCAGGCACGCGACCGCGACCGCCACCGTGCGCAACATGCGGTGTCGGGCCATGGTGGGGGGACTGGTCTGACGGGCCCCCGGGGCGCCCTCCCGGGAGTCGGGCGCAATCCTCCCAAAATGCGCCGACGAAGCAAGTCCCGCACCGCTCGTCGCAGATGCCGGCCCGCCGGCCGCCCCTGCGGGCATCTCCGACCTCGTTGGTAGGATTGCCCCATGATCTTCACGACGAAGGCGGAGTACGGCGTACGCCTGCTCGTCGAGCTGGGCAGGCAGGGGTCAGGGCAGCCGGTCTCGCTGAAGGCGATCGCCGAGGCCGAGGGCCTGCCGCTCGCCTACCTGGAGCGCATCGTCGCCCTCTTGAAGAAGGCCGCCCTCGTCGAGAGCACGCGCGGCGCGCACGGCGGGTACCGCCTCACGCGCCCGGCCGAGGCGATCACGATGGACGAAGTCGTGCTCTCGCTCGAGGGTGCCGTCGCGCCGATGAGCTGCTTCATCGACGACTCCGGGGAAGGGCGCGTCCTGTGCTCGCACCTCGACGACCACGGGCGCGGCTGTGCCACCAAGCTGCTGTGGACCCGCGTCCACGGCGGCGTGATCAAGGCGCTCGCGCAGACCACGCTCGCCGAGCTCGTCGCCTTCTCCGACCGCACGCAGCAGGCGCCGCCCCCGAAGGCGTCCGTCGCCGCCTGACCTCCCCCCGACACCGAAAGCGCATGGCCGACCTCGAGATCCGCAACCTCCACGTTCACGCCGCCGACAAGCACATCCTCAAGGGCGTCGATCTGACCGCCAGCAAGGGCGAGATCCACGCCCTCATGGGCCCCAACGGCTCGGGCAAGTCGACCCTGGCCAACGCGATCATGGGTCAGCCCAACCTCGAGGTGACCGAGGGCCAGATCCTCTTCAAGGGCGAGGACATCACCGAGGCCGATCCCGACGAGCGGGCGCGCATGGGCCTCTTCATGGCCTTCCAGTACCCGGTCGCGATCCCGGGCGTGACGATCACCAAGTACCTGCGGATGGTCATGAACGCCCACCGCGAGGAGCGCGGCGAGGGCGAGGTGTCGCTCAAGGACTTCCGCCGGCTCGTCGAGCAGGCGATGGACCTCACCTCCGTCCCGCGCGAGTTCTCCTCGCGCTACCTCAACGAGGGCTTCTCCGGCGGCGAGAAGAAGCGCCTGGAGATCCTGCAGCTCGCGCTCCAGCGGCCCGAGATCGCCGTCCTCGACGAGACCGACTCCGGCCTGGACATCGACGCGCTCAACACCGTCGCCCACGGTGTCAACACCGTCGCCGCCGAGAGCGACCTCGGCGTGCTCATCATCACGCACTACCAGCGGATCCTGCACATGGTCGCGCCCGATCGCGTGTCGATCATGTTCGACGGGCGGATCGTCAAGCAGGGCGGCTCCGAGCTCGTCGAGCAGCTCGAACGCGAGGGCTACGGCTGGGTACGCGAGGAAGCCGCGACGGCGTAGCCATGAGCGCCCTGGCCGACACCGCATTGGCCCACGAGTTCCCCTCGCTCGACCGCGAGGGGCTCGTCTACCTCGACTCCGGCGCGACGTCGCAGACGCCGCGCACCGTGCTCGAGGCGATGGACGACTACTACTCCCACCACCGCGGCAGCGTGCACCGCGGCGTCTACCCGCTGGCCGCCGAGGCGACCGAGCTCTTCGAGGGCGCGCGCGAGCGCATCGCGCGCTGGCTGAACTGGGATCCGGCCGGCACGATCTTCACGCGCAACGTCACCGAGGCGCTGAACCTCGTGGCGTACGCGTGGGGCGACGCGAACGTCGGCCCGGGCGACCGCGTGGTCGTCACCGAGATGGAGCACCACTCGAACTTCGTGCCCTGGCAGCAGCTCGCGCTGCGCCGCGGGGCCGAGCTGTCGGTGGTCGGCTTCGACGAGGACGGCCACCTGCGCCTCGACGAGCTCGATGCGCTGCTCGCCGGCGGCGACGTGAAGGTCGTCGCCGTCGTGCACATCTCCAACACGCTGGGGACGATCAACCCGATCGCGGACATCGTCGCGCGCGCCCATGAGGCCGGCGCGATCGTCGTCGTCGACGGCGCGCAGGCCGTGCCGCAGATCCCGGTCGACGTCGGCGCGCTCGGCGCCGACTTCTACGGCTGGACCGGGCACAAGGCCTACGGGCCGACCGGCGTGGGCGTCCTGCACGGCCGCGCCGAGCTGCTCGCCGCGATGCCGCCGTTCATCACCGGCGGGCACATGATCGCCTCGGTCAGCGTCGAGGAGACGCGCTGGGCCGAGAGCCCGGCGAAGTTCGAGGCCGGCACGTCGAACATCGCCGAGGCGATCGGGCTCGGCGCCGCCGTCGACTTCCTGCAGGGCATCGGCATGGAGCGGGTGCGCGCCCACGAGCGCGAGCTCGTGGCCTACGCGCTCGAGCGCCTGCGCGCCGTCCCGGGCATCACGCTCCACGGCCCGCCCGACCCCGACCAGCGCGGCGCGCTGATCTCGTTCGCGCTTGAGGGGATCCACCCGCACGACGTCGCCGAGATCCTCGGGCGCGACGGCATCTGCGTGCGCGCCGGCCACCACTGCACGCAGCCGCTCATGCGGCGCCTCGGCGTCGGCGCGACCTCGCGCGCGTCGTTCGGCGTGCACAACACGCCCGAGGACGTCGACGCGCTCGTCGCGGGCCTCGCCAAGGTGCAGGAGGTGTTCGCGTAGCGATGGACGACCTCTATCGCGAGGAGATCCTCGAGCACTACAAGCGCCCCCACAACTGGGGGCCGATGGAGAGCCCCGACCTCCAGTTCTCCGACAACAACCCGCTGTGCGGCGACGAGCTGACCGTCATGCTCCGCATCGGCGACGACGGCATCGTCGAGGACGTGCGCTTCGAGGGCCACGGCTGCGCGATCAGCCAGGCCGCCGCCTCGATGGCCTCCGACGAGGTCAAGGGCATGAAGGTCGACGACCTGCTGCGCCTGGACCGCTCGTTCGTGCTGGACCTGCTCGGGATCGACATCTCTGCGACGCGCATGAAGTGCGCCCTGCTGTCGCTGAAGGTGCTCAAGAGCGCCGGCCTCGGCGCGGCCGTCGACTGGGAGCCGGCGACGCCTCCGTCGGAGGCCGAAGCGCGCCGCTAGTGGCCGCCGAAACGGCCAGATTTGGCTCAAGAACTGGGGATCCCCACTATTGGGGATAAGGTGTTGCAAGCGCGCCAATACCGACGCGTCGTTTAAGTAGGGGCCCTGAGACGCCGATATGCGGGGCGAGCGCTCGGCCATCTCTCGCCCCCGCAGTCCGGTCGCTCTGAAGATCCGTCTCCCCAGACCCTGGAGCAACCGTGACCCGTCTGCATGCCCTGGCGGCGCATCCGCGCCGTACCCTTGCCGCGCTCGCCGTCGTCCTGGCGGCGGTCGGCATCACCGTTGGATCCGGCGCGAACTTCACCGCGTCGGCGGCCAACCCCGGCAACGTCTTCACGACCGGGACCCTGATCATCGGCGACTCGTCGAGCACTGCGCTGCTCAACGCGAGCGCCATCAAGCCCGGTGACAGCTCGAGCTCGACCGTCGACATCACCAACACCGGCTCGCTGGCCGGCGACTTCACGCTGAAGACCGCCAATGCCACCGGCTACTCCGCCCTCCTCGGCCAGCTCGACCTCACCGTCGTGGACTGCGGCGCGTGGACGACGACCGCGCCCAACTGCACGACCGGCACGACCAACGTCTACACCGGCAAGGTGAACGCCCTGACGAGCGCGTCGCTCGGCAACTACGCCGGCGGCATCAAGCACCGATACAAGTTCACCGCGACGCTGCCGTCGAGCACCGACGACACCTACCAGGGTCGGACCGCTCAGGTCGACTTCACCTGGTCGGCGACCCAGTCCTAGCTTCAGGGGCCCAGTGCGGAGGGCCGTCGCCGTTGTCCGGCGGCGCGGCCCTCCAGGGTCCTCCTCCCGCGCGTCCCGAAGGGAAGTCCATGTCGCTCGCGATCGTCCGCCGTATCTTCGGCGCGCTGCTGACCGCCGCCGCGGTGCTGCTCGCCCTCGTCGTGCTCGTGCCGGCGCTGCTCGGCTTCCAGCGCTACGTCATCACGAGCGGATCGATGACCGGCACCTACGACCGCGGCTCGCTGGTCTTCGATCGCGTCGTCCCCACCGCCTCGCTGCAGGCCGGCGACGTCATCACCTTCCGTCCCCCGGGCCACGCCGGCCTCGTCACCCATCGGATCAAGACGGTGACCACGGTCCGCGGCAAGCGCGTGATCACCACCAAGGGCGACGCCAACCGCGCGCCCGACGCCTGGGGCCCGATCTCGCTGGCCGACACCAAGCAGGCGCGCGTGGCCTTCCACGTGCCCTACCTCGGCTACGGGATCGCCGCGCTCGGCGAGCGCTGGCTGCGCATGCTCCTCATCGGCCTTCCCGCCCTGCTCATCGCACTGAGCACGCTGGCCGGGCTGTGGCGCGATACGACGCCCGAGGCGCGAACGGCGTGAAGCGGACGCTGGTCCTGCTCGCCGCCCTCCTGGCGGCCGTCGCGGTGGTCCACGGATCGCAGGCGACGTTCACGGCCAGCGCGCTGAACGCTGCTTCGACGTTCACGACCGCCAGCGACTACATCGCACCGACCGTGACACTCACCACGCCCGCAGCCGGCGCATCCACCAGCAGCACGACGCCCACCCTCAGCGGCGCGGCGGGCAACGCCACCGGCGACGCCACCACGGTCACCGTGAAGATCTACAGCGGCTCGAGCGCGACCGGCACGCCGGTCCAGACGATGACCCCGACCCGCTCGGCCGCGACCTGGACGACGACGGCCAGCACGCTCACCGCCGGCACCTACACCGCGCAGGCGACCCAGACCGACACCGGCGGCAACACCGGCACGAGCACCGCGAACACCTTCACGGTCGACACGACCAAGCCGACCGCCACGCGCGTCGTCGCCACCAACAAGACCGGCGGCACGGCCGGCAAGATCGAGAGCGGCGACACCGTCACCTTCACGTACTCCGAGGCGATCGACGCGACCTCGGTCTGGGCTGGATGGAACGGCACGAGCACGACCGTGCGCGTGCGCTTCACCAACAACTCCAGCAAGGACTCGTTCACGGTCCTCGACAGCAGCTCCGGCACGACGGTCAAGCTCGGCAGCGTGGCGAGCGCCGGCAACTACGTCAGCACCACCACCACGTTCAACTCGACGATGGTCCGCTCTGCCGACGGCGCCTCGATCGTCGTGACGCTGGGAACGCCGAGCGGCGTCCAGTCGACGGCAGTCACCGCCAAGAACATGGCGTGGACGGTCGGCTCCGGCATCAAGGACGTCGCCGGCAACACGATCACCACGCCGGCGAGCTGGACCGAGACCGACAACGACGTCGACTTCTGATGACTGCCGTCCGCTCCCGCATCGCCGTCGCCGTCGTCGCCCTCGGGCTGTTCGCCGCCGCCTGGTTGGTCGGCGACCACGGCGCCGCGCGCGCCGCCGTCGGCCAGCCGACCGGGCCGCTCGTCGCCAACGATCGCGCCGACGGCGCCGTGCTCGTCGCGCAGGGCATGGGGCCGGGCGAGTCGCGCACGGGCGAGGTGACGGTCACCAACGCCGGCGACGCCTCCGGCGCCTTCGTCCTCGCGGCAACCGGCCTGGCCGACACGGCCGCGCGGCTGTCGAACGTCCTCACCCTCGTCGTCCAGGACGTCACGCCCGGGCGCACGCCCACGCAGCTGTTCGCCGGCTCGCCCGCCGAGCTGGCGCACGTCGCGATCGGGACGCTCCAGCAGAACGAGGCGCGCCGCTTCCGCTTCACGGTCAGCGTCGCGCCCGGCGCCGGCAACGAGTACCAGGGGGCGTCGACCGCACTGACCTTCGCGTGGACCGCCTCGGGAGCGGCGGCCACCCCGACGCCGACGCCGGCACCGGCGGTCACCCCGCCGGCGAAGGTCCCCGCCACGGTCACCGTGCCGCCCACGGCGACGCTGACGACGAGCGCACGCCAGACCGGCGCCAAGGGCTCGGTCGCCGCGACGATCGCCTGTCAGGCCAGGTGCCAGGTCGTGCTGAGCGGCAGCGCGCTCGACGGCGAGAAGTCGCTCGCCGTGCGCACCGTGCGGCGCACGCTGGCCAGCAGGGCGCCGCTGCGCCTGCGGATCGCGCTCCCCGAGCGGGCGCGCGACGCGCTCGCCGCCCACCGCGCGCTCGCCGTCCGGCTGCGCCTGAAGGCGACGATCGGCACGCGCGTGGTCATCGCGCGGCGCACGATCCGCGTCGAGCGCGCGCGCGGATAGGGTGCGTCGCGGCCCGACGCGGCCGCTCCGGCGGGCCCCTCTCCGGAGGGCTCGATACAATTCAGACCATCCAAGACGGATTTCGTACCCGTTCGCACATGGCCACTGAGCTGATCGACGTCTGCCCGCTCTCCGAGCTCCCGCCCGGCGCCTCGCGCATCGTGGAATGGGAGGACCTCGAGATCGGCGTCTTCAACTGCAATGGCCAGATCCTCGCCATCGAGGACCGCTGCTCACACGACAACGGCACGCTGGCCGAGGGCGAGCTCGATCCCGACGCGTGCACCGTCGAGTGCCCGCGCCACGGCTCGCTGTTCGACCTGCACACCGGCAAGCCCCTGACCCTGCCTGCGTACGTTCCCGTCGACACGTTCCCCGTCGTCGTAGAGGGCGACCTCGTCAAGGTGGAAGTGGAGTAGAGACATGGCAACCACGCCAGAGACCACCAAGCAGCTCACGCCCGAAGAGGCAGCGCTCAGGACGCTCGGCGGTGATTACACCGAGCGCTACGGCTTCCACGACGCCGAGAACTACCTGTTCAAGGCCCCCAAGGGCCTCAGCCGCGAGCTCGTCGCGAAGATCTCAGAGTTCAAGTCCGAGCCGCAGTGGATGCGCGACTTCCGCCTGAAGTCGCTCGACCACTTCCTCGCGCGCCCCATGCCGACGTGGGGGTCGCCGCATCTGGCCGAGGTCGACTTCGACGACATCCACTACTTCGTGCGCGCGTCCGAGCGCTCCGAGCGCTCGTGGGACGACGTCCCCGATGACGTCAAGAAGACCTTCGACCGCCTCGGCATCCCCGAAGCCGAGCGCAAGTTCCTGGCTGGCGTCGGCGCCCAGTACGAGTCCGAGTCGGTCTACCACCAGGTCAACGAGCAGCTCGAGGCGCAGGGCGTCGTGTTCATGGACATGGACACCGCGCTCAAGGAGCACGAGGACCTCGTGCACGAGTACATCGGCACGCTGATCCCGCCCAACGACAACAAGCTCGCCGCGCTCAACAGCGCGGTGTGGTCGGGCGGCTCGTTCGTCTACGTCCCGCCGGGCGTGCACGTCGAGATGCCGCTGCAGGCTTACTTCCGGATCAACACCGAGAACATGGGCCAGTTCGAGCGGACGATCATCATCGCCGACGAGGGCTCCTATGTGCACTACGTGGAGGGCTGCACGGCGCCGACCTACAGCTCGGACTCGCTGCACTCAGCCGTGGTCGAGCTGTTCGCCAAGCCGGGCGCCCGCATCCGCTATACGACCGTCCAGAACTGGTCGAACAACGTCTTCAACCTGGTCACGAAGCGCGCGCGGGCCGACACCGACGGCACCGTCGAGTGGGTCGACTGCAACCTCGGCTCGAAGCTGACCATGAAGTACCCGAGCGTCTACCTCATGGGCGAGCGCGCCCACGGCGAGATCCTGTCGATCGCCTTCGCCGGCGCCGGTCAGCACCAGGACGCCGGCGGCAAGATCATCCACGCCGCGCCCAACACGACGTCGAACATCTTCGCCAAGTCGATCTCCAAGGACGGTGGGCGCTCGTCGTATCGCGGGCTACTCGAGGTCGCCAAGGGCGCCCACGGCGCGCGCTCGAAGGTCGTCTGCGACGCGCTGCTGCTCGACGAGGACAGCCGGTCGGACACCTATCCGACGATTCGCATCGGCGAGGACGACGTCGACGTCGGCCACGAGGCGACGGTCTCCAAGGTCGGCGAGGAGCAGCTCTTCTACCTGATGGCCCACGGCATCCCCGAGGACGAGGCGGGCAAGCTCATCGTCAACGGCTTCATCGAGCCGATCGTCAAGGAGCTGCCGATGGAGTACGCCGTGGAGATGAACCGCCTCATCGAGCTGCAGATGGAGGGCTCTATTGGCTGAGGCGACCGCCGCCGCGTACCCCGAGCTGCCCACGTTCCGCGGGGTCGCAGGCTGGGAGTTCACGCCGATCGACAAGCTCGACCTCGACGCGTATCCGGTCGCACCCGGCGGAACCGCGCCGAGCTCGTTCGGCCTCGACGAGGCGCCGCCCGAGGGGGCCATCGTCATGCCGCTGGCCCAGGCGGCCGAGGAGCATCCCGAGCTCGTCGAGCGCCATCTCGGCTCGGTCGTGCAGGGCGACAGCGCCTTCGTCGCGCGCAACAACGCGCACTGGACCGACGGCGTCCTCGTCCACGTCCCGCGCAACGTGACCGTCGAGGCGCCGATCGTCGTCTCCACCGCCCACGAGCAGGCCGGCACCGCGCTGCATTGGCGGCTGCTCGTCGTGCTCGAGGAGGGCGCGCAGGCGTCCGTGTGGCACGAGTCGCGCTCGGCGCAGGACGGCCTGGTCAACGGCGTCGTCGAGCTCGTGGTCGGCCAGAGCGCGCGGCTGCGCTTCGTCGACCTGCAGGACCTCGAGGAGTCGACGTGGGTCTTCGGCACGCAGCGCGCGACGGTCGGGCGCGACGGCTCGCTGGACTGGATCACGCTCGGCTTCGGCTCGGCCAACGGCAAGGTCTTCCAGGAGACCCAGCTCGCCGGCCCGGGCGCGCACTGCAGCGTCACCGGCGCCTACGCCACGCGCGGGCGCCAGCACGTGGACTTCGACACGCTGCAGGAGCACGCGGCGCCCGACACGACCAGCGACCTCGCGTTCCGCGGCATCCTCGCGGGGCGCTCGAGCGCGGTCTGGCGGGGGATGATCAAGGTCGATCCGGGCGCACAGCGCACCGACGCCTTCCAGGAGTCGCGCAACCTGCTGCTGTCCAAGCGCGCGCACGCCGACGCGATCCCGGGCCTCGAGATCCTCGCCAACGACGTGCGCTGCACGCACGCGGCCGCGATCGCCCAGATCGACCGCGACCAGCTCTTCTACCTGCGCTCGCACGGCCTGCCCGAGGCGGCGGCCCAACGCCTGGTCATCGAGGGCTTCCTGCAGGCGCTCGTCGAGCGCCTCGAGGCGGGCCCGGTGCGCGAGGCCGTGGGCGCGGCGCTCGAGCGGCGGCTGGCCGCCGTCCTCGACAAGTCCTAGGGCCCGAGCGCGCCGAGGGGGACGACGTGGATGCCGTCTTCGCGGACGTAGCCGTATCCCGAGCCGGTGATCACTCCCAGCGCAGCCGGAGCACCGCTCTTCGCGGTGTCGATCTTGGCGGCGAACCTGCTGAGGCTGGCGGCGGCTTCCTCGACCCTGCCCGCCCCGAGCTTGATCTCGAATGCAGCCCAGCGGCCGTCGTCGGTCTCGACGATCGCGTCGGCTTCGACGCCCTTGTTGTCGCGGTATTGCTTCACCCGGCCATCGAACGCCTGCGCATAGATCCGCAGGTCGCGTACCACGAGCGACTCGAAGAGCAGTCCGCACAGGTTGAGGTCACGCAGGAGCTGCTCGGGGCTCATGGCCAGGGCCGCCACGGCAAGCGACGGGTCGACGAAGTGCCTGGCCGGCGTCGTGCGGAGATCGGCTTTGGAGCGCAGGTGCGGCATCCATGACGGCTGGTCTTCCACGATCATCAGCCGCGCGAGCGCCGCGAGATAGCCGCGCGCCGTGTTGTCGGTCATCGTGCTTCCAGCTCCCGCGGTGTCGGCGGCGAGCGTCGTGATCGGCGCGCGCGTGGCGGTGTTGCGTGCGAGGCTCTGGAGCAGCCGCCTCACCCGCTCGGGATCCCGTCTGATCCCGTCGACGCGACTGACGTCCGCGCGGCGGATCTCGTCGAGGTAATCGCGGACGGCGCGGCGCGCCTGCGTCAGGCCGAGATGGCGAAATCCGGGCCAGCCGCCTCTGCAGATCTCCTCGATCAGGTCCGGCAGGGTCAAGCCGGGATCCTGCGCTTGCGTGTCGGCGCCCGACACCAGCGCCGCCAGCGAGACCTGCCGGGTGCTGCGCCCGGTCTCGGAGAGCGACATCGGCCGCATGCGCAAGCGCGAGATGCGCGCCGCTCCGGTGTGCCGCGTGACGTCGTCGGCGGGGACGGCGGACCCGGTCAGGATGAATTGACCGCGCCCGTCGTCGACCCAGCGGCGCACGTGGTTCCAGACCGCGGGCTCGGCCTGCCACTCGTCGATCAGGCGCGGCATCTCGCCGTCGAGGATCAGCGCCGGATCCACCGCGGCGGCTTCCCGCGCGTTGAGGTCCACGTCGAGGAGCACCTCGGACGCTGCCAGTTGCCGGGCCGTCTCTGTCTTGCCGCATGCCTTGGGGCCTTCGATCAACACGGCGCCCTGTGCGGCGAGGCGGTCGCTCAGCTCAGGGTCGACGACGCGCGGCCGGTAGGCCGTCGTTGGCTTCGGAGCCGACATCGTACTACGTTGGTAGCCGAGAACGTACTCTCTTCATCGCCGATATCGTACCAATCTTGAGGACGAGATCGTACTCGTCCGAACCGAAGACGCGGCCACACGGCCACCCCCCCGCGAATGGGTACCGGCGTCGGCCTTCCTGTCCAACTGAGTCAAGGAGCACGCGGGTGCGCCGACCTCGGTGGGCGTGAAGCGTGCCGCCCGCCTCACTGCCGCCATCGCCGTGCTCGCGCTGAGCGCCGCCGCTCCGGCCAGCGGGGCGGGGCCGCGCGCGCTGCCCGGCATGACGCCGATGCCCTCGGTGCCCTCGGTCGCCGGCCTGCCGCTGGCGCCCGCGCTGCCGGCTCCGGCGTCGCCGGCCGGCGAGGCGCGGCTCGGCGTCCCCGGCCCCGACCGGATGAGCGTGACGTCGGGAGGCGGCGGGGCGCTGGACGGCCTGGAGGGCAACGACCATCTCACCGGCGCCGAGGGCCCCGATCGCCTCGACGGCGGCACCGGCCCCGACCTGCTGCGCGGCGAGGGCGGCGACGACGAGCTCGTCGGCGACTCGGGCGACGACCGTCTGCAGGGCAGCGACGGCTCGGATCGCGAGTACGGCGGCTTCGGCCACGACACCCTCGCGGGCGGCGCCAGCAACGACCTCCTCGACGGCGGCCCGGCGCCGGACACGATCACCGGTGGCGACGGCGACGACCTCATCCACGGAGGCTCGGGGCCCGACGACGTCGACGGCGGCGCCGGCAACGACGTCATCTACGCCGACTCGGGCGCCGACGTCATCCGCGCCGACGACGGCGACGACATCGTCTACGTCAACAACGGCACCGCCGTCGAGTACGTCGACTGCGGCCCCGGCAACGACACGCTCGTCATCAACCCCTACGACCAGCCCGCCGGCGTCTCCAACGCCCAGAGCATGCGGACCGGCGGCTTCGTGGACTGCGAGAACGTCATCGCGGCGGCACCGGTGCCCGACGCGTCGACCGGCGTGACGTGGATCGGCCCCGCCGGCGGCGCCAGCCAGGTCGGCACCGAGCGCGACGACACGCTGCTGGGCGCCCACGGCTCGGACACGATCGCGGGCGGCGCGGGCGACGACATCATCTGGGGCGATCGCCTGCACACCGACGGCGGCGTGTCGGCGGTGGACCGCCTGGACGGCGGCGCCGGCGACGACGTCATCTACGGCGGGCGTGGCGCCAACCGCATCGTCGGCGGCGACGGCGACGACTTCCTACAGGGCGGCGAGCGCTCCAACAGCATCTCCGGCGGGCGCGGCGACGACGAGATCCGCCTGCGCGGCAGGCGCTCGAACCGGGTGCGCGCCGGCGCGGGCAACGACACCGTGTACGCGCTCGCCCGCGCCCGTGCGACGATCGACTGCGGGCCGGGGCGCGACACCGTCTACGTCGGCCTGCACCGCCCGCGCCTGCACGGCTGCGAGCGGATCGTCGATCGCTATCGCGCGGCCGAGAAGGCGAACTCCTAGTCGCGCTGCCGTATCCAGGGCTTGCTGCGTGCGGACTTGCCACATCCCGTCCCGTAGTCCGAGCGGTCGTGAGGCCTCCGCACGCGGCCTAGCGTCTCCCCATGACGCGTTCGAGCCTGATCCGGCAGCGCACCGCTGTCCTTGCCGGGGCTGCGGTCGTGCTGTGCTTTGCCACGCAAGCCTCCGCCGCGGGGCCGTGGTCTGACCCGCAGACCGTTCCGGGCGGCTACCTGGCGCGCTGGGAGTCGCCGGCGGGCGGCGGGCTGCTCGGGTCCCCCGGGTTGCTCGCCTTCACGCCCGGCGGCAGCGGGGTGGCCGTGCTCGGCGACGACAAGGGCGGTCAGGGCATCACGACCTTCGACGGGGCCGCCGCGGCCTTCCGGCCGCTGCGCTCGTCGACGTTCGGCGGAGTGGATCCGAAGCTCATGGCCGTCTACGGTCGCGAGGGCGTCCTCCTCGCCGGCGCCGCCGATGCGCCCGGCGATCCTCAGTCACCGCTCAACGCGCAGACCTTCCTCGACGCCGCGGTGACCCGCGGCGACCGTCGCCGGGCGCTTCGCGCGGCGCCAGGTGCTCGTGCCCGGCGTCGTGACCATGTTCAAGGGACACGTCAGGGCGATCGAGGCGGCGTCGGTGACGGCGCTGGCGGCCAACGCCGCGGGCGATGCGGCGGCAGTCGTGGCCGTGCCCGTGCGCGGCCACATCGGCGTCTTGGGCTTCCGCTCCCGGCTGTTCATCCGCCGCCACGGGCAGCCCACGTTCCGGAAGGTCGCGGACATCGGCAAGCGGACCGTCGGCCGCAGCCCGGCCGCGCTGGCCGTGAACGGCCCGGGTGATGTGCTCGTCGCGTGGGACGACCGCGAGAGCGTGAGAGCGCTGGTCGTGAGCGCCGCGGGGCGCGTCGCCGCGCAGCAGCGCCTCGGTCGCGGCGGCTCTGCGTGGGTCGGCGCCAGCAGGATGGTCGGCTCGATCGACGGTACGCGCCGCATGCTGGTGGCGTGGCTCGCACAGCGCGTCGGCGAGGGCAACTACGCCGGATCGCCGGGCACCGTCACCTACGCCTACGCCTCGCCGAGCAAGCCGTTCGGCACTGCGAAGATCGTGCAGAGCGGGCTGCCCAAGGGCATCGACCGTGGGATCGGCCCGCCCGGCGTCCAGGCGACGCTGCTGCGCAAGGACGCCGTGGTGAGCTGGACCGGCTACACCGCGGGGCGCTTCGCCGTGCGTGCCGTGGACGTGACGTCCGGTCGGCCGAGCGCTGCGGTCGACCTCTCGCCGCCCGGCACCGATGCCCAGCTGCGGGGGATGGCCGTCGGGCCGCGCGGCGGCCTGGTCGTCGCGTGGTCGAGCAACGCCCGTTTGGGCGCCAACCCGACGCCGCCGCCGGGCGTGTATGCCATGGCGCGCGCAGCCGGCGCGACGGCGTGGGGTCCGCTGGAGACGATCGCGACCACGAGCACCCGCGAGTTCGTGCCCGGCGGCCTGCCGCTGGCCGCCGATCCCGTGACGGGCCGCGCCGTGGTCATGTGGAGCGACCCCGTCGGGGCCATGCCGGTGGCATTGACCACGCACGCCAGCGTGCGTACGACTCCGGACGTCGGCTGATCGTCCGCCTTGCCGGCGGGCGCGATCGCCAGGATCAGTAACCGAGGCGGTCGAGCAGGTCGGAGCCTTGCTTGGGATCTTCCTTGGGCTCCTCGTCGTCGTCGCCCTTGCGGCGGCGGTCGCGCTGCTGGCCGCCGATGACGATGCGGATCTGCGCCCCGACGCGGCCGTCCTGGGCCTTCTCGAGGTCGGCGCGCGACACGCGATCGCTGCGCTGCTCGCGGTCGGCGTCGCGCTGGGCGCGGCGCTCGTCGCGGCGGCGGGCGTTGCGGATGCGCGACTGCCGCTCGGCGGCCTCCTCCTTGGAGAGCGTCAGCGGCCAGAGGTCCTCGACGCGCGCCATCGAGATCTGCTGGGCGGCGAGGGCCTTGCCGACGCGCCCGGCGCCGAGCGAGCCGGCGGCGATGTTGCGGGCGCGGACGCGCCAGTCGCCGTCCTCGGCGACAAGCCGGGCGAGGTCGCGCTTCTCCTTGTCGCCGAGGGCGGAAAACGCGTCGCGCAGTGCCTGACGGGCGCCGAAGAGGTCGACGAGCGCCGTGGCGGCGTCGCGCAGCTCCTGGAATGGCAGTGGCCCGCTGGCGCGCTGCTGCTGGGGCTGGCGCGGGCCACCGCGATCGCGTCGCGGCGGCCGCTGGCCCCGATCGCGCCGCGGCCGGTCGCGCCGCGGCTTGCCCTGCTCGCGTTGGGGGTTGGCCGCGGGCTGCTGCTCGGCTGCGGCGGGCTGCTGCTCGGCGGGCGGCTGCTCAGCGGGCTGCTGCTCGGCCGCGGGCGGCTCGGCGGCGGCCGGCGGCGGCTCCTCGGCGGGCGGCGGCGGCTCCTCGGCCACGGGCGGCTCGGCCGCCGGCGGCGGCTCCGGCGCAGCCGCTTCCGCCCCGCTGGCCGCTTCCTGCGGCTCGTCAGGTTGCGTGGGAGTGGGTTCTTCCGCCATCGCCACGTTCAGTTGTACCGCCCCGGGCGTGTGAATGCGGCGTGGGCCGTGTCGGGGCCCTGCGCGCGCCGCGCCGCTAGATGGTCGATGCCGCGGCGCTCGCCGCGCCGCGCGGCTCTCGTGCGCCGCGTCTGCCGCTCCGCGGGGCCGGGGCACTGACAGGGAGAAGCCGCTCTGGTGGTGCCGCCGTGGCGTCGTGCCGTGTCGCGCGCGGCTCTTCCGCGCGGGGCCGCTTTCGCGCGGTGGGCGCGCTGTGCGTGTTTCGCAACACTTTGGCCGGCCGCGCCGGGCGCTCGAAGGCCGAGTGTCGACTTTGTCGCGTATGTCGCGACAAACTCGACGTTCGGTATGCGAACACGCGAACGTGTTGCAGGACACGCGCACCCTGCACCACGGTGCCGGAGTCTTTGCGCAGCCGCCCGCGACAAGGCACGACGCCGCGGCGGCGCCCCCACAGCGGTTTCTCCCCCTCATCGCCCCGGCCACGAACCGTCGCGAAGCGCCGCGTGGACGACCCGACGCACCACGGGCGCCGCATCGACCATCTAGGCTCGGCCGCGTGCCCGATGCCCGCCGCCCGGCCACGCCCGACGAGGAGCTGCTCGGTGCCGAGCGGCCGGCGGTGGCCAGCGAGCGCAGCGATGCCGAGCGGCTGGAGCGCATCCGCGACGAGCTCGCCGGGGGGTTCGGGGCGCTGGCCGGCCTGGGCTGCGGCGTGTCGGTCTTCGGCTCGGCCCGCACCCTGCAGGACCACCCCGACTACATCCTCGCCCGGCAGACGGCGCACAGGCTCGGCGAGGCGGGATTCGCTGTCATCACCGGCGGCGGCCCCGGGATCATGGAGGCCGCGAACCGCGGCGCGCGCGAGGCGGGCGCGACGAGCGTCGGGCTGAACATCGAGCTGCCGTTCGAGCAGGGTCCCAACGCGTTCCAGGACATCGCGCTGCGCTTCCATTACTTCTTCGCGCGCAAGGTGATGTTCGTCCGCTACGCGAGCGCGTTCGTGGTCTTCCCCGGCGGGTTCGGCACGCTCGACGAGCTCTTCGAGGCGCTGCTGCTCATCCAGACGGGCAAGATCCGCCACTTCCCGGTGGTCCTCGTGCAGACGTCCTACTGGCAGGGGCTCATCGACTGGCTGCGCGAGCGCGTGGTGGCCCAGGGCATGATCGCGCCGGCGGACGTCGACCTGCTCAAGGCGACCGACGACCCCGACGAGGTCGTCGCGCTCGTCCGCCGCGGCGCTGAGCGCCAGGGCCTTCAGCTCGCCGCGTAGGCGGGCACGCCGACAGCCGGATACAGCGCCCGCACGACGTCGACGAAGGCCGCCATCCGCTCGGCGAGCCCGGCATCGACGATCTCGAGCACGTTCTCGGCGTTCTCCTCGCCCGATCGCGACAGGTTGAACGAGCCGACGAAGACGACGTCGTCGGCGACGGCGACCTTTGCGTGCATGTAGTCGTGGACCGCGCCGGGCGCGTACGGCGTCGAGATCTTGCCCGTCCACGGCAGCCGCGTCAGCACGCGCGCCAGCAACGGCCCCTTCCACCCCGAGTGCTCGCTCGCGTGCCACTGCGAGAACACCTGCCCGATCTGCGTGGCGTCGCTGACACCGGCGACGTCGACAACGCCCTCCGACAGCGCCTGGTTGAGCGCCGCCAGGATCGGCGCGGCCGTCAGCACCGGCGAGGCGATGCGCACCCGCCGCCGCGCCGTGGCGATGCGCTTGGCGATCCGCGCCGACAGCTCGGGCCCGCGCCCCGGCGAGAACCACGCCCGCAGGCGGACGCCGTCGACGTCGATCGGCGGCACGTCGAAGGAGCCGGTGCCCTCGACCCGACGGTGGCGCCAGAGATCCTCGAAGTCGCGCGCGTACGCGCGCGCGAGCGGCGCGGAGTCGACCGTGACGAGCACGTTCTCCTCGCGCGTCCACGAGTCGAGCGTCCAGTTCGTCGAGCCCGTCCACACCGACGACAGGTCGCGCACCACGTACTTGTGGTGCATCAGGTCGGGCTCGCCCGGGATCGCGCGCAGCGGCACGCCGAGCGTCTCGAGCAGTGACGGGTCCGTCTGCGGCGGGGGCGGGAGCGGCTTGTGCGCGCGATCGCCGTCGGCGTTGAAGGCGATCCGCACTGCCACGCCGCGAGCGGCGGCGGCGCGGATCGCCTCGGCGACGAGATCGCCGATCGGCCCCGGGAGCCGCACGTCGTAGAGCGCGATGTCGAGCGAGCGGCGCGCCTCCCCGAGCCAGGGGACGAGCTGCGCGGCGACGTCGTCGGCCGTCTGGCCTCCGTCGAGGAGCGTGCGCTCGGCGATCACGCCCGCGCGGGCAGCGCCTCGAGCGCGTCGCGCAGGTCGTCGACGCTCTGGAAGTCCAGCCCGATCCTGTGCACGTGGCGGTAGCGCACGACGCCGTCCTCGTCGACGATGAAGGCGGCCCGCTGGATCGCCTGCACCAGGGCCGAGACGCCATCGCGCGCGACGCCGTAGGACCGCGCGACGGCACGGTCGACGTCGGCCAGCAGCGGCACCGTGAGCCCGTGGTGCGCCATGAACGACTCGTGCGAATCGACGTCCTGGGGCGAGATCCCGACGACGACCGCGTCCAGCTCTGCCATGTCGTCGGCGCGGTCGCGGTACGAGCAGAACTGCCGGGTGCAGACCGCCGTCTCGTCGCCCGGGTAGAAGAGCAGCACGACGCGCTCACCGCGGTGGTCGGAGAGCCGGAACGTCCCGTCGGTGCCCTCGAGGGTGAAGTCGGGAGCCGGGTCGCCGACCCGCGGTGAGGAGGCCATGGCGTGAGAGGGTACGCGAGCGTGGACGAATGGATCGCACAGCACACCGGCGCGATCGCCGCCCATGCCGAGCGCGAGCTCGAAGCGCTCGTGGCGATCTCGAGCCCGAGCGGCGACCGCCACGGCGCCGAGGAGGCCGTCGCGCTCGTGGCGGCGCTGGCCCCCAACGAAGCGATGATCGAGCGCGTCCCGTGCTCGACGCCCGATCACGCGCCCGACCTAGTCGTGCGCCTGACCGGCGCGGGCTCGCGCCGGCTGCTGCTGCTCGGCCACCTCGACACGGTCATCGCCCACGACGAGCACCGCTCGCTGACGCGCGAGGGCGATCGCCTGCTCGGCTCCGGCGCGATCGACATGAAGGGCGGCGACGTCCTCGCGCTCGGCGTGCTGCGGGCGCTGGCCGCGCGCCCGGCGGACTTCGCCGAGGTCGCGCTCCTGCTGGTGTGCGACGAGGAGTGGCGGGCCGGGCCGTTCGTCCACGTCCCGCGCTTCGCCGGGTTCGATGCCTGCCTGTGCTTCGAGGCCGGCCAGCTCGCCGAGGACGGCCTGGAGGCCGTCGTGGTCAAGCGCAAGGCCGCCGGCACCCTCAGCGTCACGGCCCACGGGCGCAGCGCGCACTCGGGCTCGGCTCCGGACAAGGGCGTCAACGCGCTGCTGGCGCTGGCGTCGGCGGCCCAGGCGATCGCGTCGAGCAACGATCCGCACGGCCCCGAGCGCCTAACGGCCGTGCCGACCGTGCTGCACGCCGGCGACGCCTTCAACGTCGTCCCGGGGAGCGGCCAGCTCGTCTGCGATCTGCGCGCCGACCGGCTCGAGGCCTTCGACGGCGTCCTCGCGGCCGTCCCGCCCGAGCTCGGAGGCGCGCGGCTGGAGGCGCATCTCGTGCGCGAGTGGCCCGGCATGGACGCCCGTGCGGAGACCGTCGCGCTGCTGGAGGCGGCCGGGGCGGCGCTGGGGCGGCCGATCATCGGCGCGGGCCGCGGCGGCGCGAGCGACGCGAGCCACTTCGCGGCCACGATCCCGCTCACCGTCGACGGTCTCGGGCCGCGCGGAGGCGGCGCGCACGCGCCCCACGAGTACGTGCTCGCGTCGTCGCTGAAGGTCCGCGCGGAGGTCGCCCTGGCCGTCGTGGACGCCTCGCTGCGGGGTTAGAAACCAGCAGGACCGGTGGACGTTTCGCCGAATTTTTCAAGAAGCACTCCCATCCGCCGAACAATTCGCTAGATTGCCCCGGTCGTTTTGACCAGCCGAGTCCCTGCCGTGCTCAACGGTGGGGAGCGGGGGACCCATGGCCACCTTGGTGGCATGGGGCGAATCGCCGCCATGAGAGCGGCGTAGCGCGACCTTTTTCGCGCGAGCCCGACAGCTAACCCCGTAGGCGCCTAACAAAAGAGGGGTCTTAGCTTCGTGCCGCCGTCAGCCGTTCGTCGTACCCGTAGTGCATTCATTGCCGTCTTCGTCGTTCTCCTGACCACCGTTGCAGCGCCGAGCGCGCTCGCCAGCTCGCCCGCCACGGGCGCGCACCTCGGCGATCGCACCCTGCGCGCCGGTGACAGCGGGCCCGACGTGCGCGAGCTCCAGCAGGCGCTCACGAAGGCGGGCTTCAAGGTCAAGCTCGACTCGAGCTTCGGCACCTCCACGCTGCGGGCCGTCAAGCGCTTCCAGCGCGCGTCGCGGCTGGCGCCCAGCGGCACGGTCGGGCGCCGCACCGTCGCGGCCCTCAAGCGCGCGCTGCGCGGGACGAAGGCCAATGCCAACGGCGGCTTCTCCGACGACCCCGGCGATGACGGCCCGCACCACAGCCTCGGCGACCGCATCCCGGTCGAGCTCGGCATGAGCGGCCACGACATCCGCGTGCTGCAGGACTTCCTCAGCCGCGCCGGCTTCAAGGTCGGCATCGACGGCGAGTTCGGCTCGAGCACCGAGAAGGCGGTCGAGAAGTTCGAGACCGCGCAGAACCGCACCGTCGACGGCATCATGGACGCCGGCGACATCGACGCCCTGCGCACGCTCGCGGGCCAGGCCGACCCCGGCGCCGGCACGCAGCCGACGCAGCTGGCTCCCGGCGACATGGCGCAGATCGGCCCCGATGGCCTGGCCATCGCCCCGGCCAGCGCGCCCGACCAGGTCAAGGCGATCATCGCGGCCGGCAACCAGATCGCGAGCAAGCCCTACAAGTACGGCGGCGGTCACGGCAAGTGGAACGACTCGGGCTATGACTGCTCGGGCTCGGTCTCCTTCGCCCTCCACGGCGCCGGGCTGCTCGACGACGCCCTGACCTCCGGCGACTTCACCGACTGGGGCGATCCGGGCCCCGGCCAGTGGGTGACGATCTACGGCAAGGCCAGCCACGCGTTCATGGTCGTGGCGGGCATTCGCTTCGACACGAGCGGCCGCACCAGGAACAACACCCGCTGGCAGGCCGACATGCGATCGACGAGAGGGTACACCGCCGTCCATCCGCCCGGTCTCTAACAAGCTGCACGGGCCCGGACAGGCCCGGCAGGTCGAATAGGACGGTGGCCGCGCGCCCCCCAGCGGTCACCGTCCTCTTTGACCGCGACTGCGGCTTCTGTCGCTGGAGCGTCGGGCGGCTCCTGGCCTGGGACCGCGCCGGGCGCCTGCACCCCGTCGCGATCCAGTCCGAGAACGGCCAGCGCCTGCTCGCCGGCCTGCCGCCGGAGCAGCGGCTGGGCAGCGCGCACGCGATCGACGCCGCCGGCATGCGCACCTCGGGCGGCGACGCCATCGCGCCGATCGCGGCGGTGCTGCCCGGCGGCGCGCCGCTGGCCGCGCTCGCCCGGCGCGCGCCCGCGCTGGCGCGGCTGGGCTACGGAGCGATCGCCGGCCGCCGCTCGCTGCTGGGCAGGCTCGTGAGCGACCGGGCGAAGGCGCGCGCCGACGCGCGCATCGCTCAGCGCAGCGCCTCGAGCACGTAGGCGTCGACCGGCTCGCTCTTGCCGCGCAGCGGCAGCGCGCCGAGGCTCCGCACGCGCGCGCCGGTCAGGTAGCGCAGCGTCGCGGCGCCGACGGCGACCGCGCCGACCGGTGCCGCGGACTGCAGGCGGCTGGCGACGTTGACCGTGTCGCCGATGACCGTGTAGCTGCGGCCCTCGCGGGCGCCGAGGACGCCGACGAGCGCCTCGCCGGTGTTCACGCCGACGCGAAAGCGCGGCCAGTCGGGATGCGCGGCGGCCACGGCGCCGGTCTCGCGCTGGACGTCGAGGGCCGCCGCGGCGGCGCGCTGGGGGTGATCGGGCTGGTCGCCGCGCGTGTTGAAGGTGGCCATCAGCTCGTCGCCGACGATGCGGTCGATCTCGCCGCCGTGGTGCTGCACGACGGCCGGGATCGCCGCCTCGAAGTACGCGTTGAGCATCTCGGAGACCGCGCGCGGCTCGCGCCCCTCGCTGAACGCCGTGAATCCGGCGAGGTCGGCGAAGATGACGCTGACCTCGCGCGTGCCGGCCGCGGTGGCCTCCAGGTAGAGGTCGCTGAAGCGCTCGAACGGCCCCTGCGCGCGGGCGGCGAGCGCGATGAGCGCGAAGGCCGCGAGCATCAGCACGTGCCACTCCCACCAGCTCGCGTGCCAGTTGCGCGCGAAGGCGACGGCCACCATCGCCTCGGCCAGCAGAATGAACGCGGTGACGAGGGCGACCACGATGGCCGAGCGCCGGCGGCGATAGAGGCTTGCGTAGCGCAGCGCGGCGTAGGCGTAGAGCGCGATCCCTGCAATGGCCAGCACGGTCAGCGGGGTCGATCCCGACTCGGGTGGCATCGGATCGTTCAGCGGCGCGATCTCGGCCAGCGATGCGGCGGCCCACACCGCCATGAGGAGGAACAGCGCGATGCGCAGCAGCCGCAGGTGGCGCGTGACGATCTGGCCCGGCGCGGCGCTGAGGGCGGCGAGCACGGCGGCGACGAGCAGCCCGACCGGCGTGGCCAGGACGAAGCCGCCATTGGGCCCGTCGAGCAGGACCTTGGGCGTGGCGAGCGCGTGAAGGCCAAGGAAGCCCGCCGCCGCCAGGAACCCGAGCGAGACGAGGTAGAGGCGCTCGTCGCCGCGGCGCGCGGCGACCTCGCCGGTGGCGTAGGCGAGGATCGCGGTGGCGACCGACGCGCCGAGGACGAGCCAGAAGTGCGCGGGGTGGTTCTCCCAGTGCACGTCGGCCTCCGGGGCGGCGAGCAGGAAGGACAGGCCCGCGAGCGGGAGCGTGACGAGGGCGGTCCACGCCACGATCCGGACCCGGTGCTCGGCCATCGCGCCATCCTCGCGCACGCGGCGGCGGCCGCGCCAGTGATGGGAACGTCGCTCCGGCCGGCGGTGTACAGCTATCGGTGGTGGGCCGGCCACCGGACAGCGAAGCCGCGCTCGTCGAGCGGGCACGAGGAGGCGACGCCGTCGCCTATGGAGCCCTTGTGCGCGCACACCAGGACATCGCGTTTCGCGTCGCCTGCCTGGCCGGCGGGTCCGCGGCCGAGGCCGAGGACGCCGCGCAGGAGGGCTTCGTCAAGGCGTGGCGCGCGCTGCCGCGCTTTCGCACCGGCGCGCCGTTCCGGCCATGGCTGCTGGCGATCGTCGCCAACGAGGCGCGCAACCGCCGCCGCGCCGCCGGCCGCCGCGCGGGGCTCGCGCTGCGGGCGGCGGAGCAGGCCGAGCGCGACCCGGCCGGCCCCTCGCCGGAGGCGCTCGTGCTCTCGAGCGCCCGCCGCGACGCGCTGCTGGCCGCCCTCGGCGAGCTCGACGAGCGCGACCGCTCGGTGCTCACCTGCCGCTACCTGCTCGACCTCTCCGAGGAGGAGACCGCGGCGGCGCTCGGCTGCCGTCGCGGCACGGTGAAGTCGCGCACGTCGCGGGCGCTCGCGCGCCTGCGCGAGATCGTCGGTGCGGAGGAGGTGATGACGTCCTGATGGACCTCGAGCGTGAGCTGCTGGCGCTGCGCGACGACGTCGTCTGGCCCGCGACCCCCGACATCGCCGCCGCGGTGCAGGCGCGGATCGTCGCCGAGCCGCGGCCCGTGCGAGCGGCCCGGCGTGCCTGGCCGGCGCGGCGGCTGATGCCCGCGCTGGTCGTCGTGCTCGTCCTGCTCCTCGCGCTGGGCACGCTGCTGGCCGCCTCGCCCGGCGTCCGCGCGACGCTGCGCGACTGGCTCGGGATCGGATCGGTGTCGGTCAAGCGGGTGGACCGGCTGCCCGACCTGTCCACCGCCCGCCGGCTCGCGCTCGGGCGGCGCGTGACGGCCGCGCAGGCCGAGCGGCACCTCGGGCATCCGCTGGTGACCGTGCGCGCGCTCGGCGCCCCCGACGCGATCTACGCCGGCGACGCTGTCGTCCCCGCCGAGGTCTCGCTGGTCTACGTCGCGCGGCCCGGGCTGCCCGCCGGCACCGCCGGCGTCGGCGCGCTGCTCGACGAGATCGACGGCGACCAGCTGCCGTTCCTCCAGAAGCTCGTCGGCGCGCGCGTGCGGATCGTGCGCGTCGACGTCAACGGTGCGGACGGGGTGTTCATCGAGGGCCGCCACGCGCTGTTCCTGCCCGACCAGCTTCGGCCGCGCCTGGCCGGCAACACGGTCCTGTGGGTGCGCGACGGCGTGACGTACCGGCTCGAGACCGCGCTGGGCGCCAAGGCGGCCGTGCGGCTGGCGCGATCGGTCGGCTGAGCTACTCGTCGACCGGCCGCCGGCGCGCCCGCTTGCGGTCGGACTGGCGCCGCTTGGCCTCCAGCCGCCGCGCCTTCGACGCGGCCGTCGGCTTCGTCGGCCGCCGCGCGCGCGGGACCGCCACCGCGTGCGCGAGGCGCGTGCGCAGGCGCTGCAGCGCGAGCTCGCGGTTGCGCGACTGGCTGCGCTCGTCCTGCGCGACCGCGCGCACGACCGGACCGCAGCGCGCCATCACGCGCGCCTTCTGGGCATCGCTCAGCGCACTCGACGCGGCGACGTCGAAGCTCGCCTCGACGCGCGACGCCGTGACGTTGGCGTGCTGGCCGCCGGGGCCCGACGACCGGCTCGCGCGCAGGGTCACCTCGCGCAGCGGGATCGCCACCTCACGAGAGATCCACATCGGGTCATCCACGCGCACTACCCTGTTCGTTGTTGATTCGCCGCTTCAGGCGGCCACTCAGGATGCCGAAACGGAAGTCGATGGGCCCGCGATGGGTGCTCGCACCTGCGGCCGCGCTTGTCGCGGTACTTTGGTGCGCGCCGGCCCAGGCCGTCGTCGGCGGCAGCGAAGTGCCCATGGCCGAGCACCCCTACCAGGTCGCGCTCGTCGTTGCCGGCACGGATGCCGCGGCCGATCCACCGAGCGGTCAGTACTGCGGCGGCTCGATCCGAGACAGCCTGCACGTCATCACCGCGGCGCACTGCGTCTTCGACACCGACGGCAGCGGCCAGCCGGCCGATGCCGACCAGATCGACGTCCTCGCCGGGACCGCGGACCTGCGTGACGAAGGCGCGGGGCAGCGCGTCCACGTGTCGGCGATCTCGTTCGAGCCCAACTACGACGCGCACGCGCTGACCAACGACGCGGCCGTCCTGACGCTCGCCGCGCCGCTGCAGCTCAGCTCCACGATCCAGCCGACGAGCATCATCGAGGACGCCGACTGGCAGGCGCTGCAGACGGGCGACGACGTCTTCGTGACCGGGTGGGGCGCTGCGTCCTACGGCGGGCCGTCGTTCTACACGCTGCACGGCGCATCGGTCGACTACTACACCGAGAACGACTGCGAGAACGATCCGAGCTTCATCGTGGATCTCCAGGCAGGGCAGATGTGCGCCAGCGTGCCAGGGCAGCGCGACGCCTGCCAGGGCGACAGCGGCGGGCCGCTCGTGCGGCTCAACGCGGCGGCGCCCACGGCCGATGACCGCCTCGTCGGCATCGTCTCGTCGGGCGTGGGGTGCGCGAACGCGACGTTCCCCGGCATCTACACCGAGACCGCCTACCCCGAGATCAAGACCTTCCTGCTGCAGCCCAACCCGCCGCCGGCGCCCGCGCTGCGCTCGACGCCGACGCTCAGCGGCACGGCCGCGATCGGCCAGCAGCTGACGTGCTCGCCCGGGGACTGGAGCGGGTCGCCGGTGTTCACCTACCAGTTCGTGCGCTCGGTCGGCGGCGCCGACGTGGGCGTCGCTGCGAGCGGCGCGACTCCCGCCTACACGGTCGCTGCGCAGGACGCCGGCACGACGCTGCGCTGCGACGTGACGGCCACGAACTCCGGCGGGACGGCCGTCGGCAAGAGCGCCGCCACCGGGGTCATCGCGGCGCCGGTGTCGGCGCCCACGCCGACACCGACCCAGCAGCAGCCGCAGACCAGCCTCGACCTCTACGCGCCCGTCGCGCGCATCACCAAGGTCCGCTGTACCGTGACGCGCTGCACGCTCACCGTCACCGTCCGCGACGCCGGCTTCTCGTCCGGAATCAAGACGGTGCAAGCGACCGTCCGCTCGACCTACCGCTCGAGCTGCCGGCGCAACGGCCACAAGGTCGCGTGCAGCAAGCACAGGACGGGCAAGCCGAGCGTCAGGGCGCTCAGCGCCACGCGCTTCCAGGTGGTGGCCTCCAAGCTGCCGGTCGGCAAGCAGCTCTTCACGCTCGTCGCGGTCGATAGGGCCGGCCATCGCCAGGCGCTGCCCACGCGCAAGACGGTCACGACGAAGAAGCCGGCGAAGAAGACCGCGCGTCGCTGAGCACGACGCGCGCGCCGCGGCCCGGCTGCAGCGTCACGCCGCGCCGGCGCATCCGCTCGCCGCGCCCCTCAGCCGGGCGCAGGTCCAGACGGGTCGCGACGACACGCAGGACCTCGGCCATCTCCATTGTCGCGAACGCGGCGCCGAGGCAGCGGCGCACGCCGCCGCCGAACGGGATCCACGCGAACGACTCCGGCGCGCCGGCGCCCAGCCAGCGCTCCGGGCGCCACGCCGCCGCGTCGGGGTAGAGGTCCTCGCGGCGATGGACGAGGTAGATGCACGGCGCCACGTGCACGCCGGCCGGGAGCTCCAGGCCGTCGACGCGCAGCGGCGCGGCGAGCTTGCGCGGGGCGACGGTCAGCACCGGGCGGATGCGCAGCGTCTCCTTGACGACCGCGTCGATCCACGCCTCGTCGCCGTCGCGCACGCGTGCGAGCGCGGCCGGCGCGCGGGCGAGGCGCTCGACGGCCCACGCGAGCGAGCCCGCGGTCGTCTCGTGCCCGGCGGCCAGCAGCGTGACGAGGTGGTCGCGCAGCTCGCCGTCGTCCAGTCCGGCCGCCAGGAGCTGGGCGAGGACGTCGTCACCGCCGGCCCCCGCGGCGCGCCGGCGCGCGATGAGCGCCATGAGCTGCTCGTCGACGACCGCCATGCGCCGCACGAACGCGCCCCACGGGCTGTACGGGCCGAGGTCGCGCTGGGCCAGCGACATCGCCACGGCGCGCGGCAGCGAGCCCGCGACGCCGAGCGTCGCCCGGATGTCGGCGGCCAGGCGCGGGTCGTCGGTGCCGAACACCGCGAGCAGGATCACCTCGAGCGTCAGCTCCTGCATGAGGCGCAGCGCCTCGACCGGCCGGCCGCGCGGCCAGGCGGCGACGTGATCGATGGCGACCTCGCGGACGACCTCGCGATAGCCCGCGATGCGCTCGCCGTGGAAGGCCGGCAGCATCAGCCGCCGGATGCGCAGGTGCGGCTCGCCGTCGGCGAAGAGGATCGAGCGCGGCCCGGCCACCGGGCGCAGCGGGCCGGGACTGGCGCCGCGGCGCGCGACCTCCGGGCTCGCGGCGTACACGGCGCGCACGGCGTCCGGGTGCCACACGAGCACGAGCGGCGCGTCGTCGAAGGCGAGGCGGATCGTGAACGCCTCGCCGTGGGCGGCGGCGCAGCGCCGCAGGAACGCGGTCGGCCGAGCGACCCATTCCAGGGTCTGCAGCGCGGCCGGCTCGCGCGGCCCGGGCGGCAGGGCGGCGTCCATCGCCGCCCACGCTAGTGGACGATCACCGTCCGCTCGACCACGCGCTCGGTCACGGCCAGCGCCGGGCGCGGCCAGACCGCCAGGCTCGCGGCGCGAGCGCGCCCACCGGCGCAGGCGTCGTAGTGCCAGTCGGTCGGCGAGCGCCACCACTCGCCCGGACCGAGGGCCTTGACCATCGGCGTGTTGTGGCAGCCCACGGGCGTGTGGCGCAGGTTGCCCGCGTAGTGGCCCAGCTCGTGCAGCAGCACGGTCTCGAGGTCGATCTGGTCGGCCGTCGGATAGGCCGGCCCGGCCGCCCACGGCAGATCGGGCCGCAGCGCGAGGTCGCGCTCGACGACGCGCGTGCCGGCCGGTGTGCGCGCGGTGCGGCAGCTGCCCGCCGAGCAGACCCGGCGCACGCGCACGTAGTGCTGGCGCAGCAGCGTCGTGGTGGCCAGCGCGCCCGCCGAAACGAGCGCGCCGGCGAAGCCGACGTCGGAGTGCCCGTCGCCCAGCCGCGGGACGCGATCGGCCGGGCCGCGCGCGTCGAGCCGCCAGCGCGTGGCGCTGTTGCGCACGAGCGCGACGAGGCGGCTGCGCGACACCGCCGGCGAGCCCTTGCCGACGGCCAGGACGAACAGCGCGTGGTTGCTCGTGCCGATCCGCTGCGGGATGGCGGCGCGCGCGAGCTTCGGCGTGCGCGTCGTGGCCGGCTGCGCGGGCGCCGCCGGCTTGGCGGCCGCGGTGCCGTCGGCGACGATGCGCCGCACAGGGCCGGCGGTGCAATCGGCGGCGCTGCCGACCTGCCAGAACCACTCGCCCGCGGCGAGCCCGGCGGCGGCGGTGAACTGCACGAGCGTCGGGTCGGTCGGCAATGGGCTGCCGTCGAAGCGGCCGCCGTCCGCGCCGATCGCGCCGCACGCGTCGACCGGCGCGGGCGACGCCGAGACGCGCACGACGAGCGCGCCCTGCCCGCGGGCGGTGAAGGTGACCGGCGCTCCCGTCTGGACCTTGGTGCTGTCGACGGGCGCAACCGGGGTCGGCGCGGGGGCCTGCGCGCGCGCGGGCGCGGCGAGCAGCGCGCACGCGAGGAGCGCGGCTGCGGGCAGGCGTGTTGAGCTGGCCGGAAGCGGCATGGGGCCGGGCAAGGTACCCCACGCCCGCTACCGCCTCGGCGAATCTCGTATCAAGCCGCGGTGAGGGCGGCGAAGCGCGTGGCGTCGACGTTGCCGCCGCTGATCACGACGCCGACCGGCCCGCCGCGCAGCGCGACGCGCCCGGCCAGCAGCGCGGCGAGCGCGCTGGCGCCGCTGGGCTCGGCGACGACCTTCACGCGCTCGAAGAGCAGGCGCATCGCGTCGACGATCTCGGCGTCCGAGACGGTGACGACGTCGTCGACGAGCGCGCGGATGACCTCCCAGGGGCGCTCGCCCGCCGTGGTGACCATCTGGCCGTCGGCGATCGTCCGCGGCACGGGCACCGCGATGCGCTCGCCGGCACGCAGCGATCGGGCGACGTCGTCGCCGGCCTCGGGCTCGACGCCGACGACGCGCGCCTGCGGCTGCAGGGCCTTGATCGCCGTCGCGACGCCCGCGATCAGGCCGCCGCCGCCGACCGGGACGACCACGGCGTCGAGGTCCTCGACGTCGCTGGCCAGCTCGAGCGCGACCGTGCCCTGGCCGGCCATGACCAGCGGCTCGTCGTAGGGGTGCACGAGCGTGAGCCCGCGCTCGGCGGCGAGCGCCAGCGCGAGCGCGTCGCGGTCGTCGGCGTAGCGGTCGAACTCGACCACCTCGGCGCCGTAGCCCTCGGTCGCCGCGCGCTTGGACGCGGGCGCGTCACGCGGCATGAGGATCGTCGCCCGCGCCCCGTGCTCGCGCGCGGCGAGCGCCAGCGCCTGCGCGTGGTTGCCCGACGACACCGAGCACACGCCGTCGGGGCGCAGGGCGGCGACCGCGTTGAAGGCGCCGCGGAACTTGAACGCGCCCGCGCGCTGGAGGTTCTCGGCCTTCAGGGCGACCGGCGCGCCAGCCCGCGCGTCGAGCGTGCGCGAGCGCAGGATCGGCGTGCGGTGCGCGACGCCGGCGATCCGCGCGGCGGCCGCGTGCACGTCGTCCATCGAGATCGGCAGCGCGGTGGTCGCCGTCACGGCATGAGGCCCGCGTGCACGCGCGGCAGGACCGGAATGGCGTACTGCCAGTCCGCGATCTCGCAGCCGTTCGTGCGCTTGAAGCGGCGGTCGATCCGGCGATGGCCGATCGTGCCGGTGATGCGCGCGCGCTGCGGCCCGCCGTAGATCTGCGTGCACACGCGCTTGCTGCTCGGCCGGGAGTCCAGGAACGACGCGATCTTGCGCGCCCGCCGGCACGCCGGCTTCGCGCTCGTGCGCAGGAAGCCGTCGGCGCGCGCGCTGTCCCCACGGCAGCGCAGGTGGGCGACCTGCTCGACCTGCGAGCCGGCCGTGTAGCGCACGGTCAGCGTGACCGGCGCAGGCGCGGTGGCCGCGAACGTCGCGAGGATGGCCGCCACTGCGATCACGACGTCGCGCGGTAGCGCGCCTCCTCGCCCTCGGGCACGTGGCCGTCGCGGCCGACGTAGCCGTCGGCGCCGCCGACGACCACGTAGACGGCGTCGACGTCGCCGACGTTGCGCACCATGCGCACGGTCGACGGATCGACGCGCGCGATGCCCCCGGCCTCGAGCACCTGCCGCGCGCCGTCGCCGAACTCCATCTCGACGCGCCCGGAGTGCAGGAAGTAGACCTCCTGCTGGCGGTCGTGGAAGTGGCGCCCGGTCTCGATGCCGGGCGGCAGCACGATCGCGTTCATGCCGAACGCGGTGATCCCGAGCGTGGAGCGGATCTTGCGGAAGCCGGGGCCCTCGCCGAGGCTCGCGAGGTCGGTGACGGCCCAGCCCTCGCCGGTCGTGACGTCGTCCATGCAGTCACTCTACGTCCGCGGCGCCTGTGAAGTCGCGCGGACATTCACCGGCTGAGAACAGGATTCTGTGCCCGCTACGTGCTAGTTTGCTCCGCGTTAGGCCGGGGGTGTACCCCGGCGAGAAGTGCAGGCGTCGGGTCCAGGTTGCAGCAGCTTCCTCCGAAACGCAGCACGAGAGTCATCGGAGGAAAGGGCTGCAATGCCTACCGGCACCGTGAAGTGGTTCAGCGACGACAAGGGCTTCGGCTTCATCACGCCCGACGAGGGCAGCCGCGACCTCTTCGTCCATCACACGGGCATCAACAGCGACGGCTACCGCTCGCTGCCCGAGGGCGCGCGCGTCTCCTATGAGGAGGAGGCCGGCGACAAGGGCCCCAAGGCGGTCAACGTCACCAAGATCTAGGCCGTCGACGCCGACCTGATCTTTCTCGGAGGGTCCGCCTGGTGCGGGCCCTTCGTCGTTCAGGAGGTCTCGACGGGGCGCCCTTCCTGCTCCCACGCCTCCATGCCGCCGGCCATCGACCACGCGTCGAAGCCGGCCTGGCGGAAGGCCTGCGCCGCCATGAGCGAGCGCGAGCCGACGTGGCAGTGGAAGATGACCGGCTGCACGCGGTCGATCGACTCCGCGTGCCCCGCGAGATCGCCGAGGGCGATGTGGCGGCTGCCGGCGATGCGGCCGGCCGCGCGCTCGTAGTCCTCGCGCACGTCGATGACCTGGGCGCTGCCGTCCTCGAGCGCCGCGGCCGTGTGCTCGGTGGTGACCTCGAGCCCGGTGTCGCTCATACACCTGCACGCTAGCGTGCGCCGCATGTGGAGCAACTGGGCCGGCGATCAGCGCTGCGAGCCCGCGGTCGTCGAGCGGCCGGCGGCCGTCGGCGAGGTCGTCGGGGCCGTCGAGCGCGCCGTCGCGGCGGGGCGCGGCGTGCGTGTTGCCGGCGCGGGCCACTCGTTCACGGGCGCGGCGTTGACCGACGGGACGCTGCTGTCGCTGCAGCGGATGGGCGCCCTGCTGGACGCCGACGCGGCGAGCGGGCGCGTGCGCGTCCAGGCCGGCATGACGATCCGCGCGCTCAACGACGCGCTGGCCGGGCACGGCCTCGCGCTGCCCAACCTCGGCGACATCGACGCCCAGGCGATCGCCGGCGCTGTCGCGACCGCAACCCACGGCACCGGCGTCACCCTGCCCAACCTGTCCGCGCAGGTGCGCGCGCTGCAGCTCGTCACCGCCGCCGGCGAGGTCGTCGAGATCGATGGCGGTGGTGACGAGCTGCTCGCCGCGCGCGTCGCGCTGGGGACGCTCGGGGTCGTCACCGAGTTGACGCTCGCGGTCGTCCCCGCCTTCACGCTGCGCGGCGTCGACGCACCGGCGCCGCTGGCCGCCGTCCTCGACGAGCTCGACGCGCGCGTCGACGGCCATCGCCACTTCGAGTTCTTCGTCTTCCCGCACGCCGACACCGCGCTGACGCGGACCAACGACGTCGTGGGCGAGACCGCGCGGCCGCGCTCGGCCAGGCGCGCCTACGTCGACGACGTCCTGCTCGCCAACCGCGCCTTCCAGCTCGCGTGCGCGATCGGCCGCGCGCGGCCGGCCGCGATCCCGTCGCTCAACCGCCTCGTCACGCGCCTCGCCGGATCGAGCGACCGCGTCGATCGCTCCGATCGCATCTTCGCCACGCCGCGGCTCGTGCGCTTCACCGAGATGGAGTACGCGCTGCCGCGCCCCGTCGCGGCCGCGGCCATCCGCGCGATCAAGGCGACCGCCGAGCGCTTCGCGATCAACTTCCCGATCGAGGTGCGCTTCGTGGCCGGCGACGACGCGCTGCTGAGCCCCGCCCACGACCGCGAGACCGTCTACATCGCCGTGCACGCCTACAAGGGCATGGCCTGGGAGCCGTTCTTCCGCGCAGTCGAGGCGATCGCCGACGAGCACGGCGGCCGCCCGCACTGGGGCAAGCGCCACTTCCAGACGGCCGAGACGCTGGCGCCGCGCTATCCGGGGTGGGAGCGCTTCGCGGCCGTCCGTGCACGCTACGACCCGGCGGGCGTCTTCACCAACGCGTACACCGATCGGGTGCTGGGGGCGATCTCCGCCGACGTTCTCGGCGCGGCGCGGCCAGGGCAGTGAGGAAGGGTGGGCGCTGTCGCGCACGCCCGGCGCGCCCGCGGCCCGCTGCGCGCGCCTGGCGCGTTACCGCTCGCTTTGAAACCGAGTGTCGAGTTCGTCGGCGTATGGCTGACAAAGTCGACGCTCGCGTCCGAGAGGAGCGCGAACGCGCCAGGCCGCCCCTGCTCCCGGCGCCGCAAGCGAACCCGCTCCCTCACTGCCGATGACCGCGCGGAGCCACTACCGCGCCGCGGAGACCGGCACGTCCCGCGCCACCGCGTCGAGCGCCTCGCCCACGACCTCGGCCACGTGCTCGACCTCCTCGCGCGTGATGATCAGCGGGGGCGAGAAGGCGACGCCGTCGCCGAGCGGCCGGACGAGCACGCCGCGCTCGCGCGCCGCGGCGAAGATCCGCGCGGGGACGTCGGGGGCCTCGGCCAGTGCCTCGGGGGCGAAGGCGACCGCGGCCAGCGCGCCGATGCCGGCGCGGATCGCGCCCACGAGCGGGTGGTCGGCGAGCCCGGCGAACGCCGCGGCGATCTCGTCCTCGAGCTCGCGCCCGCGGTCGAGCAGGTTCTCGCGCTCCATGATGTCGAGGTTGGCCATCGCGGCCGCGCAGACGGTCGGGTGCCCGGCGTAGGTCGGGCCGTGGCGGAACCACACGCCGTCCTCCCAGAACGGCGCGGCGACCTTGCCGCTGACGACCACGCCGCCGAGCGGCAGGTAGCCGCTCGTCACGCCCTTGGCGAAGGTGAGGAGATCAGGCCGCACGCCGAAGCGCTCGGCGCCGAACCACGTCCCCAGCCGGCCGAAGGCGGCGATCACCGAGTCGCACACGAACAGGACGCCGGTGCGCGCGCAGACGTCGGCGACGCCCTCGACGTAACCGGCGGGCGGCTGCAGCACGCCGCCGGCGCCGATGACGGGCTCGACGAAGACCGCCGCGACGCGGCCGGCGCCGAGGCGCTCGATCTCGGCCTCGAGCGCGTCGACCGAATCCCATGCGACGATCGAGGCGTCGGGGTCGAGCGGGCCGACGCCCTCGCGGTTGCTCGGGATGCCGCCGATCGACGTGCCCAGGCCGTGCGTGCCGTGGTAGCCCTGCGCGCGCGAGATCAGGTGCGTGCGCTCGTGCTGGCCGATTGCCGCGAAGTAGCGCCGCGCGAGCTTGGCGGCGGTGTCGATCGCGTCGCCGCCGCCGGACACCAGGAAGATCCGCGGGTCGTCGAGCGGGGCCAGCGCCGCGAGCCGCTCGGTGAGGTCGAGCGCCGGGCGGTTCGCGAAGACGCCGAACGTCTGGTAGGTCGCCAGCTCGCGCATCTGCGCGTTGACCGCGTCGGCGATCTCGGCGCGGCCGTGGCCGACGTTGACGCACCACAGGCTCGCGGTGCCGTCGAGGTAGCGCGTGCCGTCCTCGTCCCAGACGTGCACGCCCTCCCCGCGCGCGATGACGAACTCGTGGCCGCGAACGGCGTGCATGTCGGCGAAGGGGTGCCAGAGGCGGGTGTCGGCGGGCATGTCCCTCAAGCTACGCAACGCCCGCCGAACGGGCAATCACCGCGTCGGCGCAACCGCGGCGGGCCGGTGCGCCGACCTGTCAGGAGATGCGGCGGTGCTCGACCTGGTCGCCGCGCGCGATCAGCACGTCGGTGACGATCGCCGGCGCGAACAGGCCGTGGCCGACGACGCCCGGGACCGCGTCCAGGTGCCCGGACAGCGCGGCGGGGTCGTCGAAGCGCTCGAAGAGGTCGGCGATGACGTTGCCGTCGGGCGACGGCGGCGTGTCGGGCCGCAGGCGCGCGTCGCCCAGCGCGCGGAGCGTCGCGGGCAGGCCGAAGGAGAGCAGCTCCAGCGGCACCGGCGGGCGCAGGGCGTCGACGACCTTGTCCGACGAGCCGATGACGACGAAGCGCGCCGCGGCGGCGGCGACGACCTTCTCGCGCGTGTGCGCCCCGCCCCCGCCCTTGATCAGCCAGCCGTCGGGGGCGACCTGGTCGGCGCCGTCGATGGCGATGTCGAGCGCGTCGAGCGCCTCGAAGGGCTCGACGTGCAGGCCGAGCTCGCGCGCGAGCCCGTCGGTGGCCACCGACGTCGCCACGCAGCGCAGCGTCAGGCCGCGCGCGGCCAGCGCGGGCAGCATCGGGCGCACGGTCGACCCCGTCCCCAGGCCGACGCGCATGCCGTCCTCGACGAGCTCGGCCGCGGCGCGCGCCACGGCCTCCTTCTCGGCCTCGATCGTCACAGGAACGCCTGTCCCTCGCCGCGGTAGGTGGGCACCTCGTCGACGATGCGGTCGCCCCGCACGAGGTGCAGGGTGCCGAAGCGCTCGCACAGCTCGCCCGCCTTGGCGTGGCGGAACCACACGCGATCGCCCAGCGCCAGCGCGCGCGCCGCCGGCCCGAGGACGGGCGTCTGTACCTCGCCCGCGCCCTCGAGGCGATCCAGGTGCAGGCCCTCGGGCAGCACGGGGCGGGGGAGGCGGGCGTCGTCGCCCGGGCCCGATGCGAGGTAGCCGCCGCCCAGCACGGTCGCCGTCGACGGCGACGGCTTGCGCACGACCGGCAGCGCGAACAGCGCCGCGGGCAGCGGCGTGAAGGCGCGATAGGCGTCGAACAGCGTCGGGCCGTAGAGGCCGGAGCCGGCGGCGACCTCGGTCACCGCCGCCTCGGCGGCCGTGCGCTCGACCGAGCCGGTGCCGCCGCCGTTGACGAACTGAAGGTCGGCGACCGCCCGCACCGCCGCGACCGCGGCGGCGCGCCGCTGTGCCAGCTCGCGCCCGCTGGCGCTCTGCATGGCGCGGATCATCGCGGCGCGGGCGCGCGGCCCGGGCGGCGCATCGCCCACGCCCGCAATGTGCGCCTCGTAGCTCATCATCCCGACGAGCTCGATCTCCGGGCGCGAGACGGCGTCGGCCGCCAGCGCGGCGGCCTGCTCGGGCGTGTGCACGGGCGAGCGCTTGACGCCGACCTTGACCCGCCCGCCGGCGGGCCACCAGCCGGCGTCGAAGTCCAGGCACACGCGCGCGCCGCCGCAGCCGGCCACGAGGTCGAGGTGCTCGCGGCTGTCGACCATGACCGCGATGGCGCCGCGGTGCGGGCCGCTGGCCAGCGCGCGCAAGGCCGCGCGGTCGGCGGTCGGGTAGGCGACGACGAGGTCGTCGAAGCCATGCTCGGCCAGCCACAGCGCCTCGGGCAGCGTGAAGCACAGCTGGCCGCGGAAGCCGGCATCGAGGGCCCGTTGCTGGAGGGCGCGGCAGCGCACCGACTTCGACGCCAGCCGCAGCGCGGTGCCGTTGCCGCGGCGCAGCAGGTCGGCCGCGTTGGCGTCGAACGCGTCGAGGTCGACGACCGCGAAGGGCGGGTCGAGGTCCGCCGTCGCGCGGTCGAGGGCGGCGCGGTTCACGGGCGCGTCCCCCGGGCGACCGGCCCGCGATGGGCGTCGAGGGCGACGAGCTCGTGGGCGCGCGCCGCCCAGTCGCAGAGGATCGGGCGCGTGTCGCGCGGGTCGACGATCTCCTCGATGCTGAAGCGCTCGGCCGTGCGGAACGGCGAGCGCACCGCGTTCAGGCGCGCCTCGATCTCGGCGCGCAGGGCCACCGGATCGTCGGCCGCCTCGAGCTCGCGGCGGTAGGCGGCCTCGATGCCGCCGTCGATCGGCAGCGAGCCCCAGTCGCCGCTGGGCCACGCGTAGCGCAGGTTCAGGCGTGAGCCGTCGCCGTGCCCGGCGCCGGCGACGCCGTAGACCTTGCGCACGAGCACCGAGCACCACGGCGTGCGCGCCTGGTGGACCGCCGCCAGGGCGCGCGCCCCGCGACGCATCGTCCCGGCGCGCTCGGCCTCGGTGCCGATGACGAACCCCGGCTGGTCGACGAAGTTGACGACCGGCAGGCGGAAGGCGTCGCAGACGTCGACGAAGCGCGCGAGCTTGTCGGAGGCCTCGGCGGTCAGGCCGCCGCCGTAGTGGCGCGGATCGGAGGCGAGGACGCCGACGGGGCGACCGTCGAGGCGCGCGAGCGCGGTGACGATCGATCGCCCGTAGCGCGCGCCGACCTCGAAGAGCGAGCCGCGATCGAGCACGAGCTCGAGGATGCGGCGCATGCGATAGGTCTGGCGGCGCTCGCGCGGGACGACGTCCAGCAGCTCCTCCTCGCGGCGATCCGCCGGATCGCTGCCGACCTCGATCGGCGGCGCCTCCCACGCGCTGCCGGGCAGGTAGCCCAGGAAGCGCCGCAGCTGGTCCAGCGCCTCGTCCTCGTCGGCGGCCTCGTTGTCGACGGCCCCGGCGCGCGTCTGCGCCCGCGCGCCGCCGAGCTGCTCCTTGTCGGGCGATTCGCCCATCGCCGCGGCGACGACCGGCGGGCCGGCGACGAAGAGCTGCGCGCTGCCGCCGACGATGACGCTGAAGTGGCTGAGCACGACGCGCGCGGCGCCCAGCCCGGCGCACGGCCCGAGCGCGGCGGCGACGACCGGCACGCGCGAGAGGTTCTCGACGACGAGCTCGAACCCCGGCAGGGGCGGCACGTAGGCGAAGCCCATCGTCTCGAGCGTCTTGACGCTGCCGCCGCCACCGGTACCGTCGACCAGGCGCACGAGCGGCACGCGCAGCTCGTGGGCGGCGCGCTCGGCCCAGACCATCTTCTGCCAGATGGCCGCGTCGGCGGCTCCGCCGCGGACGGTGAAGTCGTCGGCCTGCACGACGGCGCGGCGCCCGTCGACGAGCCCGCGCCCGACGACGACGTTGGCGGGCAGGAAGCCAGTCAGCTCGCCGTCGTCGCCGTACTCGCCCTTGCCCGCGAGCGCGCCGGTCTCGTGGAAGCTGCCCGCGTCGAGCAGCCGCTCGACGCGCTCGCGCACGGTCAGCTTGCCGGCCGCCCGCTGGCGCTCGACGCGCTCCGCGCCGCCCATCTGGTGGGCGAGCGCCTCGCGCCGGCGCAGCTCGTCGAGCTCGGGCTTCCACGTCATCGCAAGGGAGTTTGCCGGACCATCGCCAGGTGGGATCATCAGCACATGGGCGCTGGCCGCCGCTCCACCGCCGCCGTCGTGGCCATCCTCGCGACGTTCGCAGTGCTCGGGTGCGGCGGCTCCAAGAAGGCCGACCCGCCGCCGGCGACCATCGCCCAGAACGATCCGGGGCCGATCCCGCCACGCAGCGATCTCGCCCTGCCCGCGAACGTGCCCGATCGTCCGACCGGTCCGGCCGCGGAGGAGTCGCGGCGCGTCATCAACGCCTGGCTGCGCGCGCTGCGCCGCGGCGACGTCAAGCGCGCCGCGCACTACTGGGCCCTGCCGAGCAAGTTCCAGAACGTCACGCCGGTGCTGACGGTCAACAGCGAGCGCGAGCGCATCGCGGTGAACCTGTCGCTGCCGTGCGGGGCCAAGGCGATCGACATGGGCGGCGCCGGCTCGTACACGATCGTCACCTTCAAGCTCACCAAGCGCCCCGGCGGCGACTGCGGCAGCGGCGTGGGCGGCACCGCCCGCGGTGCGATCCGCGTCGAGCGCGGCAAGATCAAGGAGTGGTACCGGCTGCCCGACCAGCCGGGCGGTCAGCAGGAGGCGCCGCCGGCGCCGTCGGGCCCCGCGGCATGACGGTCGTCGCCGCGCTCTACGACGTGCACGGCAATCTGCCGGCGCTCGAGGCCGTCCTCGCCGATCCTGCCTTCGCGCGCGCCGAGGCCGTCGTCGTCGGCGGCGACGTCGCCTCGGGCCCGATGCCCGCCGAGGTCCTCGACCGCCTGACCGGGCTCGACCTGCCCGTGCGCTGGGTGCGCGGCAACGCCGATCGCGAGGTCGTCGACTTCTTCGATCGCGGCGACAACGACCCGTCGGTCCACCCGCCCGACGATCCGGCGGCGCGCTCGGATGCGTTCACGGCGGGCCGCATCGCGCCTGGCCACCGCGACCTGCTGGCCGGCTTCGAGGAGGTCGTGCGCCTCGACGGCGCGCTGTACTGCCACGGCTCGCCGCGCCGCGACGACGAGATCATCACCGCGGTCACGCCCGCGCAGCGCCTCGAGCCGATGCTCGCCGGCGTCGACGAGACGCTCGTCGTCTGCGGCCACACCCATCACCAGTTCGACCTGCGCGCGGGCGGGCGGCGCGTCGTCAACGCGGGCAGCGTCGGGCTGCCGTACGAGGGCCGGGCGGGCGCGTTCTGGCTGCTCGTCGCCGGCGGCGAGCCCGAGCCGCGCCGCACGGACTACGACGTCCCCGCGGCGATCGCGGCGATGACCGCCAGCGGCTACCCCGACTTCGAGGAGCTCATCCGCGAGAGCCTCGTCGAGCCGGTGACCGCCGACGCGGTGGCGCGCCACTTCGAGAGCGCGGCTACCTAGGAACGACACCTAGGCTGGCAATCAGGTGCGTCCGTTGCGTCGAGATGGACCGGAATGCGGCATGTTCGACACCCGACGCGCAGAGGGGAATCGCGGCGCGCGCGGGGAAGCCGCCAGACGCCCCGATCCTGCCCCTGAGGTCGGGGCGGCTGGGGCACGGATGCCCCGGCCAAGTTATCCCCAGAAGAGGTTGAAGAGCCCGAACTGGCGCTCGGGGTGCCAGGCCACCGGCGGCCCTAGGCGCATCCGCTCGCCCGCGTTGGCCGCGCGGAAGCCCCAGCGGCGCAGGCTGGCGGTCGCCGCCGCGTTGGCGTCGGGCACGACCAGCGTGGCCGGCGCCGGGCCGCCCGCTGCGGTCGCCATGAGGACGATGCCCGCCTCGTCGTCGCCGGCGCAGATCGCGACGCCCGCGCCGTAGGGCGCCTTCGCCGCCCAGCCGGCCAGCACGCCTTCGCGCTCGGCGGCGACGCCCGACAGCGGGTGCAGCGCGGCGAGCAGGTTCGCGCGGTCCTCGCCCGTCGCCGCGCGGTCGAGCGCTGCGACCGCCTCGCGGTCGTCCTCGCGCAGCCTGCGCACCTGCAGCGCGCTTGTCGCGGCGCCGGCGTTGCCGCGCCAGGCCGTCGCGGCGCCCTCGATGACGAAGCCCAGGCGCTCGTAGAGCGGGCGGCCCATGTCGGTCGCGAAGAGCAGCACGGTGGTGGCGCCACGGTCGCGCAGGCGCGCCACCGCCGCCTCGGTCAGCGCGCGGCCGAAGCCGTGGCGGCGCGCCTCGGGCGCGACGCCCAGCGCGCCGATCCAGCCGGTCGCCCCGAACGAGACGCAGCACACCGCGCCCTCCGCGGCGCCCTGGCCGTTGTCGACCACGAGGACGTCGCCGTGCGGGCTCGTGCGCGGGAAGGCGACGAGGCGCGAGACGGTCGGCCCGAACGCCGCGCGCGAGAGCAGGTCGGCGATCGCGCCGGCCTCGTCGTCGCGTGCGTCGCGCACCGCGGCCACCATGGGCCGCCAACGCTAGTGAAGACGCTAGGCGAGCGGATCGCGGTCGACGTAACGGTCGGGGTAACGCTCCCGGTACCCCGCGCGGCTGGCGTTCGCGTACATGAACAGCCCGATCAGGAGCCCGACGATCCCGGCGATCATGAGGATCAGGCCGATCGTGGCGAGGTTGACACCCGAGATCGAATCGGTCACCGCGTAGCGCAGGATCGCGCCCACGGCGATGAGGAAGATGCTGCCTCCGACGGTCATGGGGCGGCATTTCCCGATTGGACGGCGCCATACACCCGCACGGGCGCCCTACGATGGAGGAAATGAGCGCGACCTTGACCGACGTCTACGACCTTCCCGAGGAGCACAAGGACTTCCGCGACACGATCCGCCAGATCGTCGACGACAAGGTCCGCCCGCGCGCGGCGGAGATCGACGCGACGGGCGAGTACCCCTGGGACGTGCGCAAGCTCTTCGCCGAGCAGGACATCCTCGCGCTGCCCTTCGAGGAGCAGCACGGCGGCACCGGCACCGGCACGCTCATGCTCCAGCTCGCCGTGGAGGAGATCGCCAAGGCGTGCGCGTCGAGCGCGCTCATCCTCATGGTCCAGGAGCTCGGCACGCTGCCGATCCAGCTCTTCGGCTCGGACGAGCTCAAGGAGCGCCTGCTGCCCAAGTGCGCCACCGGCGAGTGGTCGCCGGCCTTCGCCCTGAGCGAGCCCGAGGCGGGCTCTGACCCGTCGTCGATGCGCACGACCGCGGTGCGCGACGGCGACTCGTGGGTGATCAACGGCTCGAAGAACTGGATCTCCAACGCCGGCATCGCTGACTTCTATGTCGTCTTCGCGGTCACCGACCGCGAGAACCGCCGGATGAGCGCCTTCGTCGTCGAGAAGGACCGCGAGGGCTTCTCGGTCGGCAAGCTCGAGCACAAGCTGGGCATCAAGGGCTCGCCCACCGGCTCGCCGATCTTCGAGGACGTCCGCGTGCCGGCGGAGAACCTGATCGGCGCCGAGGGCAAGGGCCTGTCGGTCGCGCTCGGCACGCTCGAGCGCACGCGCCTGGGCGCGGCGGCGCAGGCGGTCGGCATCGCGCAGGGCGCGACCGATTACGCCAATGCCTACGCCAAGGAGCGCATCGCGTTCGGCAAGCCGATCAACGAGCTGCAGGCCATCCAGTTCAAGCTCGCCGACATGGAGACGCGCACCGCCGCCGCGCGCGAGCTGCTCTACAAGGCGTGCGCCATGGCCGACCGCCGCGAGCCCGGCCTGGGCAAGCACAGCTCGATGGCCAAGCTCTTCGCCTCCGACACGGCGATGTGGGTGACGATCGAGGCGATCCAGGTCCTCGGCGGCTACGGCTACGTGTCCGAGTACCCGGTCGAGCGCATGATGCGCGACGCCAAGATCACCCAGATCTACGAGGGCACCAACGAGATCCAGCGCGTCGTGATCGCGCGGGCGATGAGGGGCTGATGTCGCCATCTGGTCGCCGCACCGCGTTCGCGGCCGTGGTCGCGCTGTGCGTCGGGCTGACCGCGGTCGTCGTGCTGCAGGGCTTCAGCGCGGACCCGACGGTCAAGGCGGTCGAGACGCTCGCGATCGTCGGCGTCGTCGGCGCGGTGCTCTTCGGCGGCGCGATGGCCATCGGCCTGCGCATCGCCGATTGGCGCGACCCGGAGTCCGAGGAGGACTTCGAGCAGGTCGTCCTGCGCGCCGAGCGCCTGGCGCGCGAGGGCGTGGCCGCCGACCCCGACGAGACCGACTTCCTCGACCTCGACCCCTACGACGACGACGACTTCGAGGAGCTCGTGCGCGACGCGCTCGACGACCTCCCCGACCTGCTGCGCAACCTCGTCGACAACCACAACGTCGCCGTCGTCATCTCCGACGGCGGCCGCCGCCGGCGCGCCTACGGCCTCTACCACGGCGACGGCGCCACCCGCGACGACGTGCCCGACCGCATCGTGATCTACCGCGACACCCTGCGCCGCGACTTCGGCCACGACCCCGACCTGCTGCGCGACCAGGTCACGCGAACGGTGCGCCACGAGCTCGCCCACCACATCGGCTTCGACGAGCTCGGCGTGCGCGATCTGGGGCTCTAGCTGCACATGCGATTCGCATGTAGCATGTGAATCGCATGTCCAAGATGATCCAGATCCGCAACGTCCCAGACGACTTGCACGCGCAGCTCAAGCGGCGTGCGGCCGAGTCTGGCAAGACCCTCTCGGATTACCTGCTCGACGAGATCCGCGGATACGCGACGAAGCCGACGATGCGCGAATGGCTCGACATCGTCGCCACGCGCGAGCCGGTGCTTGGCGGCGAGACGCCCGCCGAGGCGATCCACGCTGAGCGCGAGCGCCGTTGATCGTCGTCGACGCGAGCGCCGCGGTCGAGCTGATCCTCGAGCGCCCAGCTGCGCCCCCCATCGCGGCGACGCTTGCCGCCGAGAACGTGGTCCACGCGCCCGAGCACTTCCACGTGGAGGTCCTCTCGGCGCTGCGCCGGCGAGCCATCCACGGGATGCTGAGCGACCACCGGGCCGAGGAGGCGCGCAGCGATCTGCGGGCGCTGCGCGTCGAGCGACACGCGGTGCTGGACCTCGAGGATGAGATCTGGGGCCTCCGCGACCGACTCACCGCCTACGACGCGGCCTACCTCGCCCTCGCCCGGCGGCTCGACGCCCCGCTGCTGACGCTCGACGCGGGCCTTGCCGCGGTGGCCCGCGAAGACGGCCGGCTCGTCGCGCTGACGTAGGCTCTCAGCGCCGTGATGATCGTCATGACACCCCATGCCACCGAGGCGGAGATCGACGCCGTCCGCCAGCGGCTGTCCACGACCGGGGTGCACGTCGTCGTCATGCCCGGAGAGCTGACCACCGCGATCGGGGCGATCGGCGATCCCGAGGGCGTGGCCGAGCTCGGCCTGGAGGGCATGAGCGGCGTCGACCGCGTCGTGCCGATCTCGCGGCCCTACAAGCTGGCCTCCAGCGAGCTGTACCACGAGGGCCCCACGGTGCTCGACATCGCCGGGCGGTCGGTCGGCGGGGGCGACACCTTCTGCCTGGTCGCCGGCCCGTGCACGGTCGAGTCGCGCGAGCAGACGATGGCCGTCGCGCGGGCGGTGCGCGCCGCGGGCGCGTCGATGCTGCGCGGCGGCGCCTACAAGCCGCGCACCTCGCCGTTCGCGTTCAAGGGCCTGGGGGTCGAGGGGTTGCAGATCCTGGCCGAGGCGCGGGTGGAGACGGGCCTGCCGGTGGTCACCGAGCTGCTCGACACCCAGCACGCCGACGCGATCGCCGAGCACGCCGACGTCGTGCAGATCGGCGCGCGCAACATGCAGAACTACGCGCTGCTCGAGGTCGCGGGCAAGCTCGGCAAGCCGGTCCTGCTCAAGCGCGGGCTGAGCTCGTCGCTGGAGGAGCTGCTGCAGGCCGCCGACTACATCCTCAAGGAGGGCAACGAGGCCGTCGTCCTGTGCGAGCGCGGCATCCGGACCTTCGAGACCGCGACGCGCTTCACGCTGGACCTCGGGGCGGTGCCGTGGCTGAAGCTCCACACGCACCTGCCGGTGATCGTCGACCCGTCGCACGCCGCCGGCGACCGCCGCCTCGTCGAGCCGCTCTCGCGCGCCGCCGCGGCGGTCGGCGCCGACGGGATCATCGTCGAGGTCCACCAGGATCCCGACGCCGCACTGTGCGACGGCCCGCAGGCGCTGCACGCCGGCCACTTCGCCGACTACGCGCGCGACGTCGCGGCGCATGCGGCGCTGCTGGGGAAGCGCCTGGCCTGAGGGGCGCTCAGCCGAGGTTCGCGCCGGACAGCTGCGCGCGAAGCGAGGCGATCTCGGTGACGGCCAGCGCCACGTAGGCGACGCGCGAGGACTCGATGTCCGTCGCGAGGTCGTTCATGTAGAGGGCGTTCTCACCGAGGCCGGCCTCGACGGCATCGAGCCGCTCGACCTGGAGGCGCTGGAGCTGGAGGCGGGCGTCGGTGGCGCTCATGGGCGCACTCTCTCGCTCAGCACCCGGTCTCGCCATGAGGGCAGGCCGGCATCCTGCGCGCGGCCAGCACGAGCGCGGGGGTGGGGCCAGCCACCCCCTACGGACGTCCGAACGCCAGCGTTCAGATATGATGGTCGTCCCTCCGTGGAGTGCGACCGCCGGGGGAGCGAGCCCCGTGGAGTGCGACCGCCGGGGGAATCGAGTCTCGAAAGGACCGTCATATGTCAGAAGCCGTCATCGTCGACGCCGTTCGTACGCCGATCGGGCGCGCGTTCAAGGGGTCGCTGAAGGACTTCCGGGCCGACGAGCTGGCCGCCGTGCCGCTCAAGGCGCTCATCGAACGCAACCCGGAGGTCGACTTCGCCCAGACCAACGACGTGATGATGGGCGCGGCGTCGAGCTTCGCCGAGCAGGCCTACAACGTCGGCCGCAACGCGACGCTGATCGCCGGGATCGATCATCACGTGCCCGCGTGCACCGTCAACCGCTTCTGCGCCTCGTCGCTGCAGACGCTGCGGATGGCCTACCACGCGATCAAGGCCGGCGAGGGCGACCAGTACGTCGCCGCCGGCGTGGAGTCCGTCTCGCGCACGGGGCTCGGGGCCGGGATGGCCGACGAGTTCAAGAGCGACAAGCTCGATGGCTCGGAAGGCTCGCTCTTCGACGTCTACATCCCGATGGGGATGACCGCCGAGAACGTCGCCGACCGCTGCAAGGTCAGCCGCGAGCAGCAGGACGAGTGGGCCGTCGTGTCGCAGAACCGCGCGGTCGACGCGGTCCAGAGCGGCCACTTCGACCGCGAGATCGTCCCCGTCGTCCTCGACGACGGCACCGAGGTCAGCAAGGACGACGGCCCGCGGCCGGGCACCACGATGGAGGTCCTGGGCAACCTCAAGCCCGCCTTCAGGCCCGATGGCACGGTGACCGCCGGCAACTCGTGCCCGCTCAACGACGGCGCCGCCGCCGTGCTCGTGATGAGCGAGGAGCGGGCCAAGGAGCTCGGCGTCGAGCCGCGCGCGCGGATCCTGGCCTCGACCGTCGCCGCGGTCCGCCCGGAGATCATGGGCCTCGGCCCGATCCCGGCCATCCAGGCGCTCCTCAAGCAGGCCGGCATGACGATGGACGACATCGACGTCGTCGAGATCAACGAGGCGTTCGCCGCCCAGATCGTGCCCTGCAAGGACGACCTGGGCATCGACGACGACAAGCTCAACCCGTTCGGCGGGGCGATCGCCCTCGGCCACCCGTTCGGGATGACGGGCGCGCGCATCATGACGACGCTCCTCAACGACCTCGAGACCCTCGACAAGACCTACGGGATCGAGTCGATGTGCGTCGCCGGCGGCATGGGCCAGGCGATGCTCGTGGAGCGGTTGAACTAGGGAAGGATCGCCGCCGCGCGGGCGTCAGCAGGGGCATGAGGGGGCGTACGTCCCTGCTGGCGCTCGCCGCGAGCTTCGCGGCTGCCGCGCCCGCGGGCGCGGCCGATCATTCGGTCACGTTCGCGGACTACGCGTACGCGCCGCCCGAGCCGTCGATCGTGGCGGGCGACACCGTCACCTTCAGCGGGGACTTCGGCCGTCACCCGCTGGCGTGGGTCAACGACTACGCGGGCACCACGAGCGGCGGCACGTCCGCCACGATCACCTTCGCAAGGCCGGGCGACTACGCGTTCTACTGCCTGAACCACGTCACCAGCCACGATATGAAGGGCGTCGTCCACGTCCCCGACCAGCACCCCGCGCTCGTCTCCTTCAGCGTCAACCCTGCGGCGCCGCGCGCCGGCCAGCCGGTCACCTTCACCTACACCGGCAGCGCCGACCCCGACGGCTCGCTCGTGAGCTGGCAGTGGGACCTCGACGGCGACGGGTCGTTCGAGACATCGACGCCGGGCGGGACCGCGACGAAGACCTACGCCACCGCCGGCACGGTGACCGTACGCATGCGGGCCGTCGACGACAGCGGCGAGGCCTCCGACGTCGCCACGCAGGCCGTGACGGTCGCGGCGGCGGGCGCGGGGGGCTCCGGCGGCGGCGGCTCGAGCAGCACCGACACCACCGCCCCGCGCGCGACGCTCGTCAAGCTGCGCGGCCTGAGGCTGACCTTCCGCAGCTCCGAGCGCGCCAGCGCGACGGCGACGCTGCGCGCCCGCGGCAAGTCGATCGCCCGCGGCAGCGCCAAGGCCAAGAACGGGGCGATCGCCATCCGCCTGCGCCTGACCAAGGCCGGGCGCTCGCTGCTGCCGCGCGGCCGCACGCTGCGGGCCAGGCTCACGCTCACGCTGCGCGACGCCAGTGGCAACCGCACGACGGTCACGCGGCAGCTGAACGTCAAGCGCCCGTAGGATCGCCGCGTGACCGTCCAACCCGAGGGCGGGTGTGCGTGCGGCGCGGTTCGCTACCGGCTGGCATCCGAGCCGATGTTCATCCATTGCTGCCACTGCCTGAACTGCCAGCGCCAGACGGGGAGCGCCTTCGTCGTCAACCTGCTCATCGAGTCCGACCGGGTGGAGCTCCTCGCGGGGACGGCTGAAGCGGTGGGCGTGCCGCGGGATGACGGCACGACCCAGCGCATCTTCCGCTGCCCGCGCTGTCAGGTCGCGATCTTCAGCCACTACGGTCGGCCGGAGGTCAGCTTCGTCCGCGGCGGGACGCTCGACGATCCGACCGGCGTCACGCCGGACGTGCACATCTACACCCGCTCGAAGGTGGGGTGGGTGACGCTCCCCGATGAGGCGCCCGCGTTCGAGGTCTACTACGACTCGAGGAAGCTCTGGCCGGCCGAGAGCCTCCGCCGGCTGGAGGCGGTGCTCCCCAGCCGGCGGTAGGACTCGGGGGGCTTCGGGCCTAGGCCGGAGCCGGCGCGGCCGCCCCAACCGGGGCCGCGACGTAGTCGCGCTGGCGGATCAGGGTCAGCGCCAGCGCGGCGCCGGTGAACGCGACGATCGCGCCGATGAGCAGGATCGAGTTCAGGCCGTCCACGAAGCCCGCCTGGGCTGCGTGCGCGACGGCCGCGCGTGCAGGACCGTGGACCGACGAGATCGCCCCGCTCACCTGGCCCGAGGCGATGGCGTCCGCGAGCTGGTGCGAACGGCCACTCACCGGCGTGCCCGCCAGGCTGCCGACGACGCTGTCGCGCAGCTGCGAGGCGAAGATCGACCCCAGCGTGGCGATGCCCGTGGCGATGCCGACCTGGCGCAGCGTCGAGTTGATGCCCGACGCCATGCCCGCGCGGGCCGGCTCGACCACGCCGACGGCGGTCGAGGCGAGCGGCACGTTGACCAGCCCGGCCCCGAAGCCCGCGAGGATCATCCCCGGCAGCAGGTGCGTCCAGTCCGAGGCGGGCGTCAGCCCGCGCATCAGCAGCAGCCCGGAGCCGATCAGCACGAACCCGGGCCCGATGAGCAGGCGCGTCGGCACGCGTGCGGACAGGCGCCCGGCGATCCCGGCGGTGACGAAGATCGCGCCGGTCAGCGCGAGCAGGCGCACGCCCGTCTGCACGGCCGAGTAGCCGAGGACGTTCTGCAGGTAGAGCGTCAGGTACGTGAGCAGGGCGAAGAGGCCCGCAGAGATCGCGAACGCCGCGGCAAGGCCGCCGACGAAGGTCGGCTTGCGCAGCAGCGAGAAGTCGAACATCGGCGCGCTCTGCAGAAGCTCGACGACGACGAAGGCGGCGAGCAGGGCGCCGGCGGCGACGAGCGAGCCGACGACCGTCGTCGAGCCCCAGCCGTGCGTGTTGCTCTCGATGAGGCCGTACACCAGCGCGACGAGCGCGGTGCTGAACGTGACGAAGCCGAGCCAGTCGGGCCTCCGCGCCCGCGGATCGCGCGACTCGTCGACGCGGGCGAGGATCGCGACGATGGTCGCGATGCCGATCGGGATGTTGACGAGGAAGATCCAGTGCCACGACAGGCCGCTGGTGATGACGCCGCCGAGGACGGGGCCGACCGCGACGGCCACGCCGGTGATCGCGCCGAACACGCCGAAGGCGACGCCGCGGTCCTTGCCATGGAAGGCGTTGGCCAGCAGCGCCAGCGAGGTGGCGAACATGATCGCGCCGCCGACGCCCTGCCCGGCGCGCGCGAGGACGAGGAACAACGGGCTCGGCGCCAGCCCGCACAGCAGCGAGCCGGTGGTGAAGATCGCGACGCCTATGGCGAAGACCTTCCGGCGGCCGAGGAGGTCGGCCAGCGAGCCGGCGGTGAGCAGCAGGGCGGCCAGCGAGAGGGCGTAGGCGTTGATGACCCACTGCAGGTCCGAGAGCGAGGCGTCGAGCGAGCGCTCGATGTCGGGGAGGGCGACGTTCACGATGGTGACGTCGAGCAAGAGCATGAAGACGCCGGCCGAGACGGCCGCTAGCGTCCACCACTTCCGATCCATTGAGCTTCTCCTTCGTGTGCGCTATTGAGGCTCAACGCAGTAAATCATTAGGTAAGTTGACGATCAAGTACGGGTACCTACACTCTCTGATCACATGCCAGGCGACCCCGACGAAACCGAGCAGATCGCACCCGGCGCGGCCGGGGGAACGGCGGTCATCCCCGCGTTGGCGGGGTACACCGGCCACCTGCTGCGCGCCGCCTACGTGGCCGCGCTGGACCACGCGCGGTCCGAGCTGCCAGCCGACGCCCAGCCGCGCGTCTTCGGCATGCTCGCCACGCTGGCCAGCGCCGGCCCGCGCTCGCAGCAGCAGCTCGGCGAGCTGCTCGGCGTCAACCGCACGATCATGGTCAAGGTCGTCGACGACCTGGAGGCGGCCGGCCTGCTCGAGCGCAAGCGCAACCCCGCCGATCGACGCTCCTATGCGCTGGAGCCCACGCAGGCGGGCCTGGCCAAGCTCGCCGAGCTCGGGCCCGCGGTGCAGAAGGCCGAGGCCGGCTTCACCGCGCCCCTGGAGAGCACCGGCCGCGAGCGGCTCAACGCGCTGCTGCGCAAGCTCCTTGCCGGCTTCGGCCACGTGCCGCCCGAGCCGCTGGCGGACCGCACCGGCTACCTGCTCGCCGCCTCCCACCAGCGGGTGCGCGAGCGCTTCGAGGCCGCCCTCGACCCGCTCGGGATCGAGGCGCGGCACTTCGGCGCGCTGGCGACGATCATCGAGGAGGCCCCCTGCAGCCAGCAGCTCGTGGCCCGCCGGCTCGGCGTCACGGGGCCCGTCGTCGTGCAGATCGTCGACGACCTCGAGCGCCACCGCCTCGTCGCGCGCGAGCGCAACCCGGAGGACCGCCGCTCCTACGCGCTGACGCCGACCGCGAAAGGCCGCGCGACGCTGCGGCGCACGCGCGCGGCCGTCGACGCGACGGCAGCCGCGATCGCCGAGCCGCTGGGCCCCGACGGCGACGAGGAGCTGCGCGGCCTCCTGCGCCGGATGCTGCGCCTGGACCCTGCCTAGCGCGGGGCCATCCGTAGCGCACCGTCGAGCCGAATCACCTCGCCGTTGAGCATCCGGTTCTCGACGATGTGCGCGGCGAGCTGCGCGTACTCCGACGGCAGGCCCAGGCGCGGCGGCCACGGGATCGACCTGCCCAGCGCGTCGCGCGACTCCTGCGGCAGCGCGGCGAGCAGCGACGTGTCGAACAGGCCGGGCGCGATGGTGACGACGCGGATGCCCGCCGACGCCAGGTCGCGCGCGGCGGGCAGGGTCATGCCGACCACGCCGCCCTTCGAGGCGCTGTAGGCGACCTGGCCGATCTGCCCGTCGTAGGCGGCGATCGAGGCTGTGTTGACGCAGACGCCGCGCTCGCCGTCCTCGAGCGGCTCGTTGCCGAGCATCGCGCTGGCCGCGAGCCGCAGCACGTTGAACGTCCCGATCAGGTTGATCGCGATCATGACTGCGAAAGGCTCGAGCGCGTGCGCGCCCCGCGAGCCGGCGACCTTCTGCGCCCCGCCGGTGCCGGCGGAGCAGACCGAGATGCGCAGGCCGCCATCGGCCTGCGCGGCGGCGTCGACGGCCGCCTGCACCTGGTCCTCGTCGCGCACGTCGCAGGCGACGAAGGCCGCGCCCAGCTCGCTGGCCAGCGCCTCGCCCCTCTCGGCGTTGACGTCGGCGATCGTCACCGCGGCGCCCTGCCCGTGCAGGCGCCGCGCGGTCGCCTCGCCCAGGCCCGAGGCTCCGCCGACGACCAGCGCTCCACTGCCCTCGATGTTCATGCGGCGGGACCCTACTTGCGAGTGCTCAGCGACAGCGCGAACAGGTCCTGCGGGTCGGTCAGCACCTCGCGCAGCTCCAGCCCGGCCGCCGCCAGGTCGCCGCGCAGCCGCTCGCGCGTGAACTTCGCGCTGATCTCGGTGCGCAGCTCCTCGCGGGGCGCGAAGGCGACCGTGAGACCGAGCCTGCCGACGTGGACGTCCATGCGCCGCTGGGCGCGCAGGCGCATCTCGATCCACTCGCGCTCGCGATCGAAGAACGCGACGTGGTCGAAGGCCTCGACGTCGAAGTCGGCATCGAGCTCGCGGTTGACGACCTGCAGGACGTTGCGGTTGAACTGCGCGGTGACCCCGGCGCTGTCGTTGTAGGCGGCCTCGATGATCGCCGGGTCCTTGACGAGATCGGTGCCGAGCAGCAGGTGGTCGACGCCGGGGCGCAGCAGCTTGGCGACCGAGCGCAGGAAGCGCCGGCGCGAGCCGGGGGTGAAGTTGCCGATCGTGCCGCCGAGGAAGGCGACGATCCGCGGGCCGTCGTCGGGCCTGGGGATGTGCGCGAGGTGGCGCTCGAAGTCGCCGACGATGCCGTGCACGCGCAGGTCTCCGAACTCGTCGACCAGCTCGTCGGCGCACGTCAGCACCATCGACTCGGTGACGTCGACGGGGACGAAGCGGCGCAGCGTGCCCGCGTCGGCCATCGCGCGTAGCAGCAGCCGCGTCTTGGCGGCCGTCCCCGAGCCGAGCTCGACGAGCTCGGCCGCGCCGGTCGCCGCGACGACGTCGGCGCTGCGCGCCTCGAGGATCGCGCGCTCGGCGCGCGTGGGGTAGTACTCGGGCAGCTCGCAGATCTGGTCGAAGAGCTCGGCGCCGACCGCGTCGTAGAAGTGCTTGGGCGGCAGCTCCTTGAACGGCCGCGTCAGGCCGTCGAGGACGTCGTCGGCCAGCGAGCGCTCGTCGCTCGGGCCGACGAAGGACTCGACGAGGATGGCGTCGGTCGAGAGCAGGGCCTGCATCTAAAGCAACTCCTCGTGATCGCTTGCCAGTCGCACGCCGGCGAAGATCTGCCGGCGCTGCGGGAGGTCCCAGTTGCGGAACGTCGCGGTGGCGACGCGCGGGTCCGTCGCCCACGAGCCGCCGCGCAGCACGCGGTACTGCGTGCCGAAGAAGACCTCGGAGTACTCGCGGTAGGGGTGGGCGACGAAGCCGGGGTAGCCGCCGAACCACGTCGACGTCCACTCCCACGTCTGCCCGACGCCCAGAAGCGGGTCGCCAGTCCTCTGGGTCCAGGTCGCCGCCTTCTCCCACTCGGCCTCGGTGGGGAGCCGGGCTCCGCGCGAGCGGGCGAAGGCGTCGGCCTCGAACCAGGAGACGTGGCACACCGGAGCGTCCGGATGCCCCGCCTCTGCGTCCTGACAGTGCGTGATGTCGTAGTCCTCCTTCCACGCCCAGCCCTCGTCGCTCCACCACTCGCGGCGCTGGTAGCCGCCGCCCTCGGTGAAGTGCAGCCAGGTGCCGTTGGTGACGGGCCGGCGCGCGATGCGGAAGCCAGCGACCTCGACGCGGTGGCGCGGGCGCTCGTTGTCGAAGGAGAACGCGCCGTTCGCGGCGCCCATGTCGAACCCGCCGCCGGGGATCTGCACCCACTCCGAGGCGCCCGCGCCGTCGAGCGCGACGAGCAGCGGCTCGCCGGGGGCGAGCAGGCCGCCCAGCCGCATCGCCTGGCGCATCGTCTCGGTGTGCTGGAGCTCGTGGCGGACGACCATCTCGTGCATCACCGGGTCGACGCCGCGGTCGTCGATGGCCGAGAGCGTCCGCTCGCGGACCTCGTCGAGGTAGGCGCGCGCTCCGTGGTAGTCGAGCAGCTCGATCTCCCCGCGGACCGCGCGCGGCGTCTCGAAGGCGTCGTAGCGCGCGGCGAGCTCGGGATGCAGCAGCGGCTCGCCGGCGAAGCGGTGCACGACCCACAGGTCCTCGTAGGCCGCGATGTGGGCGAGGTCCCAGACCAGCGGGCTCATCAGCGGATCGACCTGGCGCTCGAGATCGGCGTCGCTGAGGTGCGCGACGAGCGCGAACGTGCGGTCGCGGGTCTGCGAGAGGGCGTCGAGCGTCGATCCGGACATCGCAGTGGTCGTACCCAGTCTGAGCGTACGGACTGTTCGTTACGCGTCGGTAGGGCTAACCCCCCAACGAACTCTGCAGCGTGCCGGCTGGTGCGAGCGCGGGCCCAGGGCGACAGTCCCTGGCATGCACTCGAACACTTTCGCAGCGCGTGCCGGGCGATGGAGCGCGAAGCATCGCAAGAAGGCGATCTGGGGCTGGCTGGCCTTCGTCGCGGTCGCCTTCGTCGTCGGCAACGCGATCGGGATGAAGAAGCCGAGCAACGACAACGACTACATCGGCCAGTCCGGCAAGGCCGATCGGCTCTTCGACAACCACTTCCCCAAGCGCGACGACGAGCAGGTCCTCGTCCAGGCGCCGAAGGGCGGCGAGGCGACCGACCCGGCCGTGCGCGCCGCGGTCAGCGACGCGGTCGCGGCCGTCAGGCGCGAGCCAGGCGTGTCCGACGTGAAGTCGCCGTACGCCAAGGGCAACGAGGGCCAGATCTCCAAGGACGGTCGCTCGGTGCTCGTCAAGTTCCAGCTCAACGGCGACAGCGACCGGACCGAGAAGCTCGTCGACCCGGTGATCGCCGCCGTCGCGAGGGTCAAGGCCGACAACCCCGACGTCTTCGTCGGCCAGTTCGGCGACGCCAGCGCCAGCAAGGCGATCGACAAGTCCTTCAGCGACGACTTCAAGAAGGCCGAGACGCTGTCGCTGCCGATCACGCTGGTCATCCTCGTGCTCGCGTTCGGCGCGCTCGTCGCCGCAGGCATCCCGCTGCTGCTGGGGTTGACCGCCGTCATGGCGACGCTCGGCCTCGTCGCGATCCCGAGCCAGTTCATCCCGATGGACGACACGGTCAGCTCGGTCGTGCTGCTCGTCGGCCTGGCCGTAGGCGTCGACTACACGTTGTTCTACCTGCGCCGCGAGCGCGAGGAGAAGGCCCGCGGCGCCGGCAAGATCGAGGCCGTCCACATTGCCGCGGCCACGTCGGGGCGCGCGGTCCTGGTCTCCGGGTTCACCGTCATGGTCGCGATGGCCGGCATGTTCTTCGCCGGCGGCCGGACGTTCACCGCGCTCGGCGTCGGGGCGATCATGGTCGTCGCCGTCGCCATGATCGGCTCGATCACCGTCGTGCCGGCGATCCTCGCGTGGCTGGGCGATCGCGTCGAGAAGGGGCGCGTCCCGCTGCTGCACGGCCGGCGCAACACCACGGGCGAGAGCCGCGCATGGAGCTGGGTGCTCGGCAAGGTGCTCAAGCGCCCGGTGCTCTCCGCTGTCGCGGCGACGGCCGTCCTCGTGGCGCTCGCCCTGCCGGCGTTCGGCATGCACACCGTGCTCACGGGCACCGACGACCTGCCGCGCAAGCTCGAGGTCATGAAGGTCTACGACCGCATGCAGGCCGCGTTCCCGGGCGGGCAGATCCCGGCCGTCGTGGCGATCGAGGCCGACGACGTCACCACGCCGCAGATCGCGGCGGCGACGCAGAAGCTCGGCGAGCGCGCCTTCGCCACGGGCACGATGAACGGCCCGCTGGACGTCGACGTCAGCCCCGACAAGCACGTCGCCGCGATCGCGATCCCGATGAAGGGCGACGGGACCGACAAGGCGTCCTACAACGCGCTGACCGCGCTGCGCGGCGGCATCGTCGAGCAGACGGTCGGCTCGGCGCCCGGGGTGCAGCACGCCTACGTCAGCGGCGAGGCCGCTGGGACGAAGGACTTCAACGACCTCGTCAAGGCGCACGCGCCGATCGTGTTCGCCTTCGTGCTGACGCTGGCCTTCCTGCTGCTGCTGGTGACCTTCCGCTCGATCGTGATCCCGATCAAGGCGATCGTCCTGAACCTGCTCTCGGTCGGTGCCGCCTATGGCGTGCTGACGTGGATCTTCCAGGACGGGCACCTGCAGAACGTCCTGGGCTTCAAGTCCAACGGCGGGATCACCTCGTGGCTGCCGCTGTTCCTGTTCGTGATCCTGTTCGGGCTGTCGATGGACTACCACGTCTTCATCCTCAGCCGGGTCCGCGAGGCGTTCGATCGCGGCATGAAGACCGAGGACGCGGTCAGCTACGGCATCAAGGCCACGGCGTCGACGGTGACCAGCGCCGCCATCGTCATGGTGGGCGTGTTCGCGATCTTCGCGACGCTCAGCTCGCTGGACTTCAAGCAGATGGGCATCGGCCTGTCGGTGGCGATCCTGCTCGACGCGACGATCGTCCGGGCCGTGCTGCTGCCGGCGACGATGAAGCTCCTGGGCGACTGGAACTGGTACCTGCCCAAGGGCCTCGCGTGGCTGCCGCGCATCAGCCACGAGCCGCGGACGCCCGAGCCGGCCAAGGCGTAGGCACCCAAAGCCCCCGGGCCGCGACAGCCGCGGCCCGGGGCGGGTACCGTCCACGACATGGGCCTACTCGTCTACCTCATCGTCCTCGCCTTCTCGGGCCTCATCGTCGGTGGCCTGGCGCGGCTCGCCCTGCCGGGGCCCGATCCGATGAGCATCTGGATGACGATCCTCATCGGCCTGGCGGGATCGTTCATCGGCGGCCTGGTGATGCTGGCGATCACCGGCGGGCGCAACGCCGGCGGCATCGTCGTCTCGGTCGCCGCCGCGACGTTGATCGTCTACCTCATCCGCCGCAGCCGCGGCGGCAGCATCACCGACCCGGGGCTGGGCCCGCGACGCTAGAAAGCGATCGCGCCGCGCCCGTTCCAGGATGCGAGCTTGGGCAGCGTCGTCGCGAAGTGCACGTAGCCGGCCAGCACGCAGGTGTGGCCGTTGCGCTCGAAGCTGACGACCGTGTTGCGCCCGTCGCGGTAGCGGTACATCGCGACGCCGTCGACGACCAGGCGCTCGGCGCCGGCGGGCCGCTTCAGCGGCCTGCCGCTCACGACCGTGTAGCCGATGCGGTGATGCGTGTGCCGGTAGAAGACCGTCTTCGCGGGGCGGCCGTCGATCGTGTCGGTTCGCGCTCCGGTCGCCCGCCAGCCGAAGTGCTGCTTCCAGTACGGGTACGTCACGCCCGCGAAGGACGCACGCAGCAGCGGCGGGCGGCGCGCGTCGCGCGCGGGGGCGGGCGCGGTCGCGGCGCGCGTGGCGGCCGTCGCGACGTCGCCGACGGTCGGGACGGTGGGGGACCCGGCGGTGAGCGCGATCACCAGCACGGCGCCGAACGCGGCGAGCGTGGTGGCGGCGGCGATCGCGAGGCGCGGCGCCGGCCGCCGCTCTTGGGGGCGCTCCTGCAGGGCGCGCACGCGCGCGCGCAGCGCCGGCGGCGTCGCCGGCCCGCCGGCGCGCAGGACGCTGCTCACGCGGTCGTCGCCGTTCATGCCGCCACCGCCTCGAGCTGCGCCGCGACGCGCTCGCGAGCGCGCGACAGCCGGCTCATGATCGTCCCCTCGCGCACGCGCAGTGCCCGGGCGGCCTCGCGATAGGACAGCCCGGCGACGTCGACCGCGACGATCGCCTCGCGCAAGGGTTCGGACAGCTCACGGATGGCAGCGTACGCGGCGCGCACCTCGAGGGCGGTCGTACCCGGGTCGGCGCCGTGGTCGACGATCCACTCGACGTCCTCGCGCAGCTCGACCGTCCGTGCGCGGGCGGCCTGCGAGCGGCGCATGGCGATCCAGGTGTTGCGCAGCGCGCGCAGCAGGTAGGCGAGGTCGCCGTCGCGGCGGATGAAGCGCGGGCGGCGCAGCACCCGCTCGTAGGTCTCCTGAACGAGATCCTCGGCATCGTGCGACGTGCCGGTCAGCGCGTACGCAGCGCGATAGAGCCGATCGGCGTGATCGGGCAGGCTTTCGGCTTGGAGTACGCGCCGACGTTCGAAGCGTGCCTCGACCTGCTCGGTGCCCCTGCCCATCGACCTGAGTGTGGCATGAGAGATTCCTGAGACCAGGGCTGTGCCAGATGGCTGACACGCGGCAGTCGCGATGGAATATCTCTGCGTCGATTGCGTCTCAGCGCCCGCTCCGCTGGTCGATCGGCGAGTTCGAGAAGAAGAAGAACCACAGCTCGAACGCCAGCCAGGCGACCAGCACGACGCCGACGAGCACGTACTCAAGCGGCGTGAGGTGCGCCTCGGCGCCGGGCTGGCCGTGCTCGCGCTCGCCCCGCATCGAGCGCAGCCACGGCGCGTGACGGCGCACGGTCGCGGTGCGGCCGGTCAGGCGGTCGTAGACGATCCCCATCCAGGCGAGCGCCCGCAGCAGCAGCCAGCACGCGAGGCCGATCGTCGCGGCCACCGTCGCCAGCGCCAACATCGACATACCGCTCGACGGCGCGACGCGCGAGCCGATCCATAGCCCGAGCAGTGGCGCCGCCGTCCACAGCGACACGCTCGCCACCGCCATCCCCGCCACCAGAGCGACCCGCTCGAGCCGGACCTTCATGCGGTGGGACGCTACCCGCGGCTACTTGTCCTTACCACGGGCGGTTGGCGCCGTCAGGCCTGGTTCCAGGCCCGTAACACGCGCGTGTCGCGCTCGAAGCCGAGCACCGAGACGGTGCCGGTGGCGAGGTACAGCCGCGCCCCGAAGGCGGGCGGCTCCTCGGCCCAGCGCGCGCCGAGGACGCGCAGCACGTGGCCGTGCGCGACGAGCGCGACGACGCCCTCGGCCTGCGCGACCTCGGCGACGATCCGATCGGCGCGCGCGCCGACGTCCTTGGGCATCTCGCCGCCCGGGCAGCCGTCGCGCCATAGCCACCAGTCCGGGCGCGTCTCGCGGATCTCCGGCGTGGTCAGCCCCTCGTAGTCGCCGTAGTCCCACTCCTTGAGGTCGTCGCGCAGGTCCGAGCACTGGAGGCCCGCGAGCTGCGCCGTCTCGCGGGCGCGCGCCATCGGCGAGCACAGCACGAGGGCGAAGGCGTGGCCGTCGAGGCGCTCGCGCAGAGCGCGCGCGACCTCGCGGCCGTGGTCGGTGAGCGGGACGTCGGTGTGGCTGGTGTGCTTGCCCGTCCGCGACCATTCGGTCTCGGCGTGGCGCAGCAACCAGACCTCGTCAGCCACCGAGGGCCGCCGCGTCGGCGATGATCTCGAGGCGCTCGCGGTGCAGCAGCGACGCGGGCACCGCATCGTCGGGGCCCGCGAGCACGCGCGCGAGCATCGGCGCCTTCTCGGCCCCGGTGACGAAGAGGACGATCCGCCGTGCGGCGTTGAGCACCGGCAGCGTCAGCGTCACGCGGTCGGGCGGTGGCTTGGGCGCGTCGTGGACGGCCACGCACACCCCGTCGGCGTGGAGCTGCGGGAAGCTCGGGAACAGCGAGGCCGTGTGCCCGTCCGGGCCCATGCCGTTGAAGGTGACGTCGAGCGTCGTGCCGCCGAGCTCCGCGCCGTACGCGGCGGCCGCCTCCTCGGGGCTCAGCTCGGTGCGCACGGGGTGCCACGTCGCCTCGGGCGCGTCGAGGTGCGCGGTAACCAGGCGATGGTTGGACTCCTCGTCGTCGAGCGGCACGCAGCGCTCGTCGCCGTACCACAGGTGCACGTCGCGCCAGTCGGGCAGCATCGGCCCGAGCAGGTCGTAGGCGCGGGCCGCCGAGCCGCCGGACAGCGCCACGTGCGCGCGGCCGTGGATGGTGCGCGCGCCGTCGATGGCCGCGGCGAGCACGTCGGCCGCGCGCCGCACGGCCTCGTCGGGATCGGCGCAGCGGCTGACGACCGGCTGGCTCAGCCCCACCGGGCCCCCCCTCCTGGCGGCTCCGCGCCCGGCGAGACTGCGGGCGGGGGCGTGGAAACCACCTCGCTGCGGCGCGACTCGATCAACGGCTGGCTGGACGCGAGCGCGTGGTCGGCGCGGATCACGTGCATGACGGCGTTGATGAGCGCCAGGTGCGTGAACGCCTGCGGGAAGTTGCCGAGGTGGCGGCCCGAGCGCGCGTCGATCTCCTCGGCGAACAGGTTGAGGCCCGAGGCATAGCCGAGCATCTTCTCGCACAGCGCGCGGGCGCGGTTGTGCTCGCCGATCTCGGCCAGCGCGCTGACCAGCCAGAACGAGCAGATCGCGAAGGTGCCCTCCTCGCCGGCCAGGCCGTCGTCGGTCTCCTCGACCTTGTAGCGCTGCACGAGGCCGTCGAGGGTCAGCTCGTCGGCGATCGCGTTGACGGTGGCGACGACGCGCTCGTCGTCGGGCGGCAGGAAGCGCACGAGCGGGATGAGCAGGCACGACGCGTCCAGGGCCGCGGTGGCGTAGTGCTGGCAGAAGACGCCGCGCTCGTCGAGGCCGTTCTCGCAGACGTCGGCGTGGATGTCGTCGGCCACCGCCTGCCAGCGGTCGGCGCGCTCCCAGTCCTCGCGCAGGCGTGCCAGGCGCGCCCCGCGGTCGCACGCCACCCAGCACATGACCTTCGACGAGGTGAAGTGCTGGGGGTCGCCGCGGACCTCCCAGATGCCGCGGTCGGGCTCGCGCCAGGACGCGATCGCGTCGTCGACCTGCTTGCGCAGGATCTCCCACGTCGACTCGGCCAGCCCGTCGCGCGACTTGGTGTGCAGCCAGATCGAGTCCAGCAGCGCGCCCCAGACGTCGTGCTGCTTCTGGGCGAACGCTCCGTTGCCGACCCGCACCGGCTGGGCGTGCTCGTAGCCGTCGAGGTGCAGCAGCATCTCCTCGGTCAGCGTCTTCTCGCCGCCGATGCCGTACATGATCTGCAGGTCGGCGTCGCTGTCGGCGGCGACGTCGCGGATGAAGTAGAAGAAGTCGTTGGCCTCCTCGTCGAAGCCCAGCGTGTAGAGGCCCCAGAGCATGAAGGTCGAGTCGCGGATCCACGCGTAGCGGTAGTCCCAGTTGCGCTCGCCGCCGGGGGTCTCGGGCAGCGACGTCGTGGCCGCGGCGATCATCGCGCCGGTCGGCGCGTAGGTCAGCCCCTTCAGCGTCAGCGCGCTGCGCTGCAGGTAGGTGCGCCACGGATGGTCGGGGAACTCGCCGTGGCTCAGCCACTCGTGCCAGTAGTCGGCGGTGTAGACGAGTCGGTGGTAGGCGTCGTCGTAGCTCTCCGGCGCGCCGTGCTCGCTCCACGACAGCGCGACGAACGCGGTGTCGCCGTCGCGCAGCGTCGTGCGCGCGCGGGCGCGGCCGCCCTCGAAGCCGATGCGCAGGTCGGTGGTCAGCGTGAGCCGCAGGTCCTCGTCCTCGGCGCGCGCGACCGCCTTGCCGTAGCCGCCGTCGGCGTACTCCCACCGCACGGGCTTGCGCCCGTAGGCGACGCGCGGCTCGCACTCCATGTGCATCTCGACGCGCCCGTTGACGCAGCGCAGCGTGCGCAGCAGGACGTGGTCGGCGTCGTTGTCGGTCGGCGATCGGCGATGGGTGTTCGAGCGCTCGTTGTCGTGGTGCCACGGGCCGATGAGCAGCACGTCGCGCACGATGATCCAGCCGGTCCGCGTGCCCCACGTCGTCTCGAGGACCATCGTGCCGGGCAGGTAGCGCTGGCCGGCGGGCACCGACGTGTCGACCGGCGCGAGCTTGAACGAGCCAGCGTCGCGATCGAGCATCGCGCCGAAGATCGACGGGCCGTCGAAGCGCGGCAGGCACATCCACTCGACGGTGCCGCTCGGCGCGACGAGGGCACAGACCTCGCAGTCCGACAGGAACGCGTAGTCCGCGATCGGAGGAAACGGGCTGCCCCCGAGCGGGACGTCACCGACGACGTGGCGCATGAGGCGCGAACGCTAGCTTGTCAGCATGGCGACCACGACCAGTGCGATCGGAGTTTCGCGGCGGCGGCTGGACGGCGAAGGCAAGGTTCGCGGTACGACGCGCTACGCGGCCGACCTGCCGGTGGCGGGGCTGCTGCACGCGCGGCTCGTTCTCGCGGCCGAGGCTCACGGGCGGATCGCTCGCCTCGACGGCTCGGCGGCCCTCGCGGTTCCCGGCGTCGTCGCGGTGCTGACGGCGGCCGATCTGCCGATCGTGCCGGGGACCGCCGGGCGCGCCGGGCAGCCGCTCGCGCGCGAGGAGGTCGTGTTCTCGGGCCAGCCGGTGGCGCTGGTCGTCGCGGAGAGCGAGGCCGCCGCGGCCGACGGCGTCGACGGGGTGCTCGTCGAGATCGAGCCGCTGCCCGCCGTGCTCGACCTCGAGGGCGCGATGGCGCCGGACGCGCCGCTGGCGCGCGTCGTGGCGGCCGACGGCGACGCCGCCGACGTGGGCGCCGCGCACGCCGCGGTGGAGGGCGCAGACGAGGGCGGGGAGGACGAGGACCTCTCGGCCAACGTGGCGGGGCGCCAGCGGATGGCGGCCGGCGATGCGGCGGCCGCGCTGGCCGAGGCCGCGGCGACCGCCTCCGGGAGCTTCGTCACGAGCTGGGTGCACCAGGGCTACCTCGAGCCGCAGGCCGCGACGGCGTGGCTCGAGCCCGAGGGCGACCTCGTCGTGAGCACGAGCACGCAGGGCGCGTTCATGACACGCCAGGGGGTCGCCGACCTGCTCGGCTGGTCACACGAGCGCGTGCGGGTGCGCCCGGCGCCGCTCGGTGGCGCGTTCGGCGGCAAGATGATGATCGTCGAGCCGCTCGCCGCGGCCGCGTGCGTGGCGCTGCAGCGGCCGGTGCGGCTGGCGCTGACGCGGATGGAGGACTTCGCCGCGTCCAACCCCGCGCCGGGGCAGCGGCTGACGCTGGAGGCGAGCGTCGCGGCGGACGGCCGGTTGACGGCGGTGCGCGGCCGCGTGCTGCTCGACCGCGGCGCTAACGACGAGTTCGGGCTCGAGGCGCTCGGCGCGATGCTGGCGATGGGCCCGTACCGCTGGGAGGCCAGCTCGCTGGCGAGCTACGGCGTCCTGACCAACCGCGTCGGGTTCGGCGCCTACCGCGCGCCCGCCGGGGCGCCGTGCGCGTTCGCGATCGAGGGCCTGGTCGACGAGCTCGCGGCGGCGCTCGGCCTCGACCCGATCGAGCTGCGCCTGCGCAACGTCCTCGTCGAGGGCGACCCCGGCCCCGACGGCAGCCCGTTCCCGGTCTTCGGCGCCGTCGAGTGCCTCGAGCGCCTGCGCGCGCACCCGCTGTGGGCGCGCCGCTCGGAGCTGCCCGCCGACGAGGGCGTCGGCGTTGCGCTCGGCTGGTGGCCCGGCGGCCTGGAGCCCGCGGCCGCCTCGTGCCGGCTCGACGCCGACGGCGGCCTGACCGTCATCACCGGCGCGGTCGACATGTCGGGTACCGAGAGCGCCTTCCAGTCGATCGCCGCCGAGTCCTTCGGGCTGCCGCTCGACCGCGTGCGCGTCGTCGCGGGCGACACCTCGCAGACGCCGTACTCGGGGCTGAGCGGCGGGAGCAAGGTCACCTACACCGTCGGGCGCGCCGTGCAGCGCGCCGCCGAGGGGGCGCGCGAGAAGCTGCTCGAGGTCGCCGCGACCGAGCTCGAGATCGCGCCCGAGGACCTCGAGCTCGTCGACGGCGAGGTGCGGCCGGTCGGCTCGCCCGACCGCGCGCTGTCGATCGCGTCGCTCGCCGCGAAGGTCTTGACCTTCGGCAGCAAGTACGCACCGATCGAGGGCTACGCCGGCGTGGCCCAGACCAGCCGGGCGCCCGGAGCGGCCGCCCACCTCGCGCACGTCCGCGTCGATCGCGAGACCGGTGAGGTGACCCTCGTGCGCCACGTCATCGCCCAGGACGTCGGCCGCGCCCTGAACCCTGCGCTCGTCGCCGGCCAGCTCCTCGGCGGCGTCGCCCAGGGCATCGGCTGGGCGTTGCTCGAGGAGCTCGCCTACGACGACGGCGGCCAGCTCCGCACCGGCTCGTTCGTCGAGTACGCGATGCCGACGATCGACTGCGTGCCGCCAGTGGACCTCGAGATCGTCGAGGTCCCCGCTCCCGACGGGCCGTTCGGCGCCAAGGGCGTCGGCGAGCCGCCGGTGATCGCCGTCGCGGCGGCGGTGGCGAACGCCATCGCGGCCGCGGTGGGCGTGCGGCTGCGCGAGCTGCCGATGACGCCGCAGCGGGTGTGGGGGGCGCTGAACGGGCTCGCTGAGGCCGCCGGGGCGAGGCGCCGGTGAGCCGGCTCGGGCGCGTCTTCGGTGCCCGGCGGTACGTCACCGCGCGCCCGACGGACGAGCAGGTCGCCGCCGTCGACGTCGTGCGGATGCTCGAGAAGGCTCGGGCGCGCGGCGATCGGCGCTCCGACGACGAGATCGCCGCCGCGCTGTTGGTCGGCGCCGATCTCACCGCGGAGCGCCACCCCGATCCCGAGATGCGCCAGCGCGCGGCCGCGGCGTCGGTGGCCACCCGCGACTGGCTCGTGGCCCGCGTCGGGGAGGACGAGACCGCCCGCCTGCTGTCCGTCTCGCTGGGCCCCGTCGGCGAGGACGGCACGATGGCCCGCAGCGGACGCCGCGGTCGCACCCCGCGCCCGCCCAGCCCCCGGTTCGGCTAGCCACGGGGCCGCGCCCCGCCTACGTCGCGGGCGTTACACAACCAGCGCGACAGCGGAGATGTTCGGGTCGTCGACCCGTCCGTAGCTTGGTTTCCAGGTCGAAAAACCACCGCAAGGAGACCAAGATGACCGCCTCGTCCACCATCGCATCGACGGCCCGCCGGATCCTCTCGGCGGCGCTCGCGCTGCTGCTTGCTGCAGCCGCGCTCATGGCCCTCGCCCACTCGGCGAGCGCCCTCCAGGGCGGCGCCGGGAGCGGGCCCGGCGGCGGGCCGAACGACCCGCCGGATAACCCGCCGCCGGCCGCACGCTTCAGCGTCTCGCGCAACCCGGCGGTCCTCGTCGACCCGCTCGGCGCGACCGTCGGGTTCGACGCCTCCGCCTCCAGCGACGAGGACGGGATCGCGAAGTACCAGTGGGACCTCGACGGCGACGGCTCGTTCGAGCGCAGCGGCGCCACGCTCGTCAAGCCCAACACGGTCTACACGACGCCCGGGATCGTGCACGTGCGCCTGAAGGTCACCGACACCGGCGGCGTCTCGCGCACCACCGAGCACGTGCTCTTCGTCCAGCACGCGCCGCACGCCGTGCTGACGCCGACGCCGAAGCTCGCCCTCGTCGGAGAGCACTTCAGCTTCGATGCCTCCGGGTCCACGGACGACTTCGGCATCTCGAAGTACGAATGGGACCTCGACGGCGACGGGACCTTCGAGATCACGACCGCCGCGAGCGCGGGGCGGGTCGACACGGGCTACAACAGCGTCGGCACCCGCAACGTCAAGGTCCGCGTCCGCGACACCCACGGCCTCAGCGCCGTTGCGACGGCCACCATCGTCGTGCACCGCGTCCCGACGGCCGCCTTCACCTTCGCCCCGAGCCCCGCGTTCGCCGGCGAGAAGGTGACCTTCGACGCCACGTCGTCCTCTGACGATGGGCCGATCAAGGACTACGCGTGGGACCTCGACGGCAACGGCACCTTCGAGACCGATACCCAGGCGAGCCCTACGGCGAGCAAGACCTACGCGACGGACGGGCCGCTCACCGTCGCGCTGCGCGTGACCGACGACCACGGCGTGCAGGACACCGTCACCCACCTGGTCCGCGTGCTGCCGAAGCCGGCGGGTGGCGCGGCGGCGAGCCACGACGCCACGGGCCCGATCGTGCGCATCTCGCCGCGGTCGGTGCACCTGTCACGCACGGGCACGATCACGCTGCGCGTCAGCTGCCCGCCGGGCGAGCGCGCCTGCAACGGCCGCCTGACGGTGCGCGCCATCGGCGCCAAGTCGTTCCGCCTCGGCGGCGCCCAGACCGCGACGCTGCGCATCCACCTCTCGCGCAAGGCCCAGCGGTCGGTCAAGCGCCACCACCGCCTGCGCACCAGGGCGACGGCGGTCGCGCGTGACGCGGCCGGCAACGCCGCCACCAGCCGCGCCGTCATCACGATCAAGCGCTGATGGTTGGTTCCGCGGCCGCCGTGCCCGCATGTGCGCGGGCCGTGGATGCCGGGCGCCGCACGGCGAAGGGGAGCCGTGCTGGTGGCACGGCCCCCTTTGGCGGGTGGTGATCCGGCGCCGCGGAGCGCGTGCAGGCGGGTGCGGGGGTCGTGGAATCAACCATCAGGTACCGACCTCGGTCGGGGGCACAGCGGGGCCGGCGCGCGCGCCGGCCCCGCCTTCGTCTGCCAGCGTCCACGCCTTCATGCGCGCGCTGCGGCCGCGCACCTCGAGCTCGCCGACATAGCGCAGGCCGCCCGCGTCGCCGCGCAGCGCGGCATGGGTGGCCTCGGAGATGAGCGCGTCGCAGCCGGCGTCCTTGGTCATCCCCTGCAGTCGCGAGGCGGTGTTCGTCGTGTCGCCGATCGCGGTGTACTCCAGGCGCCGCAGCGAGCCCACGTTGCCCGACATCACGGGCCCCGTGCAGATCCCGACGCCCATCCGGAACGGATCGGCGATCCCCGCGGCGCGCGCCCAGGCGTTGAAGCGCTCGAGGCGCTCGCCGAGGATCTCGCGGGCGGCCGCGAGCGCACGGTCGGCGTGGTCGTCCTGCGCGATCGGCGCGCCGAAGACGGCCATGATCCCGTCGCCCATGTAGGAGACGACGGTCCCGCCGTGGTCGAGGATCGCGTCGCTCATCTCGGTCAGGTAGCGGTTGAGCATCTCGATGACGAACTCGGGCTCGAGCCGCTCGGCGATCGTCGTGAACGCGCGCAGGTCGGTGAACATGACGGTGCCCTCGCGGCGCGTGCCGCCGAGGCGCAGGCCGTCGCCCGCCTGCGCCACGACCTCGTCGACGACCGCGGCGGGCACGAAGCGCGCGAAGGCCGACCGCATCCAGCGGCGCTCGCGCAGGTCGGTCCAGTAGGCGACCGCGAGCGTGCCCAGGAAGGCGGCCAGGAGCGCGAGCGCCGGCGCGGCGACCGGGACGATCGTGCCGGCGTCGAACGTGAGCTGGGCGGCAACGGCGAGCGCGACGGCGAGCACGAGCGGGACCGGCAGCCAGCGCAGACCCATCAGGCGCAGCGCGCTCAGCGGCGTGACGAGGCCGCAGGCGGCGACGAGCAGCACCGACAGCCAGCCGGGCGCGTCGTCGAGCGGGAAGCCGCGCAGGATCGTCGCGATGGCGTTCGCGTTGATCTCGGGCCCGGGCATGCCGGGGCCGGCGGCCGTCGCGTGGATGTCCTGCAGGATCGGGTCGGTTGCCCCGACGACGACGATCTTGCCGCGGAAGGTGGCGGCCGGCTCCCGAGCGACGCGCGCGAAGGAGACGGTCCGGATCGTCCCGGCCGGCCCGGCGAAGTCGATCCACGCGCCGTCGCCCGAGAAACGCGAGCGCGGCAGCGGCCGACCCGTGGCGCGGTCGACGGCCGCGACCGCGAAGCTGCGCAGCGCGCCGTCGGCGTACGGCACCCGCCGGACGACGCCGCCGCGCGCGGACCGCGGCGGGAAGTCCGGGCTTGCGACGACTGCGCGGGCGTTGCGCGCGCCGTCCTTGCCCAGGACGTCCACGACGGTGCCCGCCATCGTGCGCGTGGTCGGCAGCACGACGTTGCCGGCGCGCATGACCGCGCGGATGAGCGCGTTGTCCTCGCGCGCCGCCGTGGGCTCGGTGAACTGGAAGTCGTAGGCGATCACGCGCGCGCCGTCGCGCCGCAGCGTGTCGATGACCTGCGCGTGCAGCGAGCGCGGGAGCGGCGGCCGGCGCTGCAGCGCGTTCAGCGAGGTCCCGTCGAGCCCGACCACGACCACGTCGCGCGGCGCCGCCTGCGTGCCGCGGATCGAGAATCGCGCATCGACCGCATCGAGGTCGAGGGTCCGCAACGCGTTGGTCGCCAGGCACAGGACCCCGAGCCCCGTCGCCACCACGCCGGCGACGAGCAGCAGGATGGTCCGCCGCCGATGACGCCCCGCACCCACGCGGCAAGCCTAGATGGTTGATTCCTTGTGTCACGGCCGTGACACAACGAGTGTCGCGCGCGTGCACGACGGCGCGGCCCGGCGCGCATATCGTCGTGCCATCCGATGAGATCGACACTCGCATCGCTGATCGTGCTGGCGGCGCTCGCCGTGCCCGCCGCACCCGCCCTCGCGCGCGCGACGGACGGGACGATCGTCAGCGTGGCGGGGACGACCGCGGGCTTCGCCGGCGACGGCGGCCCCGCGACGCAGGCCCAGCTCGACACGCCGCGCGACGTCGCCTTCCTCTCCCCGACCAGCTTCGTGATCGCCGACTTCAACAACGATCGCATCCGCCAGGTCCGGCCCGACGCCACCATCGTCACCGCCGCCGGCGGCGCCGGCCGCGGGCTCGCGGGCGACGGCGGGCCGGCCACGAGCGCGCAGCTCGACCGCCCGCGCGGCGTCACGGGGCTTCCCGGCGGCGGCTACCTCATCGCCGACACCTTCAACCACCGCATCCGCCGCGTGGCGCCCGACGGGACGATCACCACCGTCGCGGGCACCACGCAGGGACTCTCGGGCGACGGGAGCGGCGCGACGAAGGCCCAGCTCTCATTCCCCAGCGACACGGCGGTGCTCCCGGGCGGCGGCTACCTCATCGCCGACACCGGCAACGACCGCATCCGCCGCGTCGGACCGGACGGGACGATCACCACCGTCGCGGGCACGAGCCGCGGCTTCGGGGGCGACGGCGGTCCCGCGACCGCGGCCCAGCTCAATCAGCCGCGCGACGTCGCGATCGCCTCCGACGGCGCGATCCTCATCGCCGACACCGGCAACGACCGCATCCGCCGCGTCGACCCGAACGGGACGATCACCACCGTCGCCGGCGTGGGCGCGGGCTTCGCCGGCGACGGCGATCCGGCCCGCACAGCCCGCCTGCAGGCGCCGTTCAGCGTCGCCGCCCTCCCGCACCGCGGGTTCCTCTTCACCGACACCGCCAACGACCGCGTGCGCCGGGTCACGCCGCTCGGCGCGATCTTCACCGTCGCCGGCGGCGCCGCGGGCAACGCCGGCAACGGCGGCCTGGCCAAGACCGCGCTGCTCAACCAGCCCGGCGCCGTGGCCGTCGCACCGGGCGGCGGCTTCCTCGTCGCCGACACGGGCAACGCGACCGTGCGGCGCGTATCGGACGTCGGCGCCGTCCCCGCGGCGGTCTTCGGCCGCTCGGTCGGCGTCGCCCCGGCCGTGGGAGGCGTCACCGTCCGCCCCTCCGGCACCGCGGCGTTCCTGGCGCTCGCCGAGGAGGACCTCGTGCCCACGCGCTCCGACGTCGACAGCACCGGCGGCCAGATCGCGATCACGACCGCGCGCGACGCGAGCGGCGTGCAGCAGACCGCGCAGCTCTACCGCGGCCCCTTCAGCGTCGCCTACCGCGCCACGGGCTCGACGGCCTTCCGCCTCGTGCCGCTCACCGGCTGCGGGACGGGGGCGCGCGCCGCGGTCGCGCGCATCGCCTCGGTCCCGGACAGGCGCAAGAAGAAGCCGGGGCGCAAGCGATCCAGGCGCAAGGTCGCGTCGCACTCGCTCTGGGTCTCGGAGACCGGGGGCAACTGGCAGACGGCGACGGGCGCCGTGTCGGCGGCCGCGATCGGGACGCGCTGGCACACGACGCTGAGCTGCGAGGGCACGCGCGTGAGCGTCAGGCAGGGCGTCGTGCGCGTGCGCGACAAGCTCCACAAGCGCACCGTGGTGCTGCGCGCGGGCCAGACCTACCTCGCCCAGACGCGCCGCTCGCACCGCGGCCAGTAGGGCTCAGCGCCCGCGCCGGGCCAGCGCCTCGACGTCGAGCACCGTCGTGCGCCCGCGCCCGAGCTTGACCGTCCCGCGCGCCTCCTCCTCGCGCAGCACGCGGTTGGCCGTCGCACGCGAGGTGCCGGCCAGGCCGGCGAGGTCCTCCTGCGTCAGCGGCACGACGACCTGCGCTGCGCCTTCGTCGTACACGCCGACCATCTCGACCAGCCGGCGCCGGACGCGCTTCTCGGCCGGCACGTAGAGCGCGTCGACGAGGTGCGTGGTCAGCCGGCGCACCTGGCCGGAGAGGATCGCGATCAGGATCTCGCTCGTCTCGGGGTGGCGGGCGCGCAGGCGCTCGAAGTCCAGGCGGTGCACCGAGCGCGTCTCGCTGGGCTCGAGCGCCGCGATCGTCGCGCTGCGCCGCTCGTCCCCGCTGCCCAGCAGCGAGAGCTCGCCGAACATCTCGCCCGGGCCCAGCACCGTGAGGATCGCGGTGTCGCCCAGCGGCGTTCCCACCCGCGCGACGAACCGGCCCTTGTCGATGAGGTGCAGCGTGTCGGCCGGGTCGTGCTCGTGGAAGACGACCTCGCCGCGATCGAACTTGCGCCGGCGCGCGACGCTCAGCACGAGCTGAACGTCTTCCTCGGGCACGCCCGCGAGCAGCGGCCACTTCATGGGCGCGGAGCGTAGCCCTCGCACCGGCTGGCCGCGAACATGCGAAAGCCGCCTGCGATGAGGCGGCTTTCGCGGCTGCTGCGATGTGGCCGGCGATCAGTAGATCACGGCACAGCCGGCGTCGAGCGCGTTGTCGATGTCGATGTTGAGCGGCCCGGACGCGTCGTCATGGTCGGCCTCCGGAGCGTCCTCGACGCCCTGCTCGTCCCATTGCAGGCGCTCGGTCCAGAGCGCGCAGGTGGCCTCGGTGCCACTGCCCTTGCCGCCGGTGGGGAACGCGCTGATCAGGACGACGGTCGTGCCGGTGCCGACCGGATGGACGACGACGCCGCCCTTGAGCTTGCTGGCCACCGACTTCTTCTTGGCGACCTTCGCGTGCGACACGGACTTGACGGGCCCGTGGGACTTCGCGAGGGCCGGCGCGCTCGCCACGCTCGACACGGCGATGGCGGCGGTGAGAACGGCGATGAAGCGGGAACGAACAGCCATGGGACATGTCCTTTCGGTGTGCGGTGAATGGATGTCCCAATGTTCAGCTCGACGCCGCGCCCGGTCTGTCACGAGGGCGACAGACGTCGCGTACCTGCGGCGACGCGGCGCACGGCGGCGAGCAGCGCCTGCGTCGAGGGCCGGGCCGCATCGCTCGCTCGTGTGACGGCGTGGATCGCGCGGGTCGGGTGCGCGCCGGCGATCGGGCGGATCGTGATGCGCGGGTCGTCGTCGGGGAGTGCGAGGTCCGGGAGCAGCGCGACGCCCAGGCCGTCGGCGACGAGCGCTGCCGCGACGACGGCGTCGTTCATGCGGTGGCGGACCTGTGGCGTGAAGCGCCCGTGCTCGCGGCACAGGCGCTGCGTGAGCTCGTCCCACCCAAGGCCCGTCGGGCCGCTGATCCAGAGCGCGTCGGCGAGCTCTGCGAGCGGGACGGTGCGACGGCGGCGGCGCGCCGCGGGGTGCCTGGTCGGCATCACCAGCAGGACCGGGTCGAGCAGCAGCTCGTGGCGGTCGAGGCCGGGCGGCATGCGCCACGGGGCGTGCTGCCATTCGTCGCCGATCAGGAGGTCGATGTCGCCGAGCGCGAGCATCGGCAGCGCGTCCTCGGGCTCGGCGCCGACCAGCTCGCAGCGCAGCTCCGGCGCGGCGCGCGCGAGCTCGGCCATCGCCGGGACCGCGATGCGCCGCGCCGCCGACTGGAAGCTGGCGATCCGGCCGCGGCCGGTCACCGAGCCGACGGCGGCGGCGAGGTCGGCCTCGGCCAGCGCGGCCTCGTCGAGCAGGGTCTCGGCGTGGCCGACGAGCACGAGCGCCGGATCGGTGAGGCGGACGCCCCGGCCGGCGCGCTCGAGGAGCCGCACGCCGGTCTCGCGCTCGAGCATCGCGAGCTGCTGGGAGACCGCCGAAGGCGTGAACTGCAGCGCGTCGGCGACGGCGGCGATCGTGCCGCGCTGGTGGAGCTCGCGCAGGAGCCGGAGCCGGCGGAGGTCGAGCATCATTAGCGACGCTACCGAATCACGGCTAGGAATCCGAATCGATCCTGATGCTTCGGTGCGGCAAGCTGCCGCGCATGGCATCGACCGGTCGGCTCCTGTGCATCGGCTCCGCAGCCGCCTTCGGTGCGATGGCGATCTTCGGCAAGCTCGCCTACGACGAGGGCGCGACCGCCGGGACGCTGCTCGCTCTTCGGTTCGCCCTGGCGGCCGCGATGCTGTGGTGCCTGCTGCTCGCGCGCGGCGAGGTGCGCACGGTCCGCGCGCTGCGCCGGCGCGACCTCGCGATCGCGCTGGGTCTCGGCGCGTGCGGGTACTCGGTGCAGGCCGGCTGCTACTTCATCGCCCTCGAGCGCATCGACGCCTCGCTGCTGTCGCTGCTGCTCTACACGTTCCCGGCGATCGTGACGGTCGCCGCCTTCGCGCTGGGGCGCGAGCGCCTGGACCGCAGCCGGATCGTCGCCCTCGGGCTCGTGTCGATCGGCCTGGCGCTCGTCCTCGCCGGCGCGGGCACGGGCGCGCTCGAAGGCGTCGGCGTCGTGCTCGGCCTCGGCGCGGCGTTCGTCTACAGCGCTTACATCCTCGTCAGCGAGGGCGTCGCCAAGCGCCTGCCCCCGCTCACGCTCGCGACGCTCGTCTGCAGCGGTGCGGCGGTGTCGCTCACCGTCGGGTCGACCGCCGCCGGCCAGTTCCACCCCGGCGCCCTGACCGCCGCGGGCTGGGGCTGGCTCGCCTGCCTGGCCGCCATCTCCACGGTCGGAGCGATCACGATGTTCTTCGCCGGGCTGGCGCGCGTCGGGCCGACGACCGCGTCGATCCTGTCGACGGTCGAGCCGCTCGTCACCGTTGCGCTCGCGTCGGCCGTCTTCGCCGAGCGCCTGAGCGGCGCGCAGCTCGCCGGCGGCGCGCTGGTGCTCGCCGCGGTGCTCGTGCTGCGGACGCACCGGGTGGCGGCGGCGCTTGCGGCGAAGCCCGCTGCCGCGACGGCGTGATACGCATCGTCGACGTAGTTCTTCCTGCAAGTCGTCACATTTCGGTCTAGTTCCGTCGCAACGCCTGAGGCAACCATTGCGGCATGCCGCCGATCGCCCGTCTGCCGAAGTTGCGCCGCCGGCGGGGAGTACGATCGACCGAACCAGGAGGGGCACGGACCAAGCTATGGCCATCGAAGAGCACGTTCATCGACTGTCGAGTGCCGAGTACGACCGGATGGTCGACAGCGGTGCACTTGGACGCCTGCGGGTCGAGCTGCTCGACGGCCTGCTCGTCGACGTGACGCCCCAGGGCGAGCATCACGCCCGCGTGATTCAGCAGCTGATGTGGTTGTGCAACGCGCGCAGGTACGTGCTGCGAGTGCAGATGCCGCTGTCCGTGGCGGAGGGTTGGGTGCCCGAGCCCGACATCGCGCTGGCCGAGCGGGACTCAGATCCGACTCGTCATCCATCGACGGCGCTGCTCGTGGTCGAGGTCTCGGTGAGCTCACAGGCCATCGATCGCCGCAAAGCCCTCGCGTACGCCCGCGCCGGCGTGCCGCGCTACTGGCTGGTCGATCTGCCAGCGGGCATGGTCCTCGCGCACACCGAGCCGAGCGAAGACGGCTACGCCGTCGTCACGCGGCTCGCCGGCGATGACGTCCTCGATGCCGGGGTCGAAGGCGTCGAGCGGACGACCGTCGCGGCGCTGCTCACAACGTGACCAGCAGGAGGCCCGCGCCGATCGGCACCAGCGACGACATGACCCGCTCGTCGCCTTCCACGAGCGCGCGGAAGTCGGCGACCTCGTCGGCGTGGGAGAGCACGTTGTCGACCGCGAGCAGGCCCGGGCGCGCGAGGACGCGCACGAGGTCGGGCCAGTAGCCGACGTAGGCGGGGCGCTCGGCGTCGAGGAAGACGAGGTCGAACGACGCGTCGTCGAAGGCCGCGAGCGCGCTGGCCGCGTCGACGGTGCGCAGCTCGACGACCTCCGAGAGCCCGGCCGCGGCGAGGTGATCGCGAGCGAGCGCGGTGCGCTCGGCGAGGACCTCGAGGCTCACGACGGTGCCGCCGACGGCCTGCGCCGCATCGCCCAGCCAGATCGTCGAGTAGCCGTTCGAGGTACCGATCTCGAGCACGCGGTGCGCGTCCATCGCGCGCACCAGCACGCCCAGCAGCTCGGCCGTCTCCGGCTCGACGTTGCGCCACCGCGCGAGCCGGTCGCCGAGGCCCGCGTCATGCGAGCGCCCGGAGGCATACAGCGCGGCCGCGAGCGCGCGCCGCTGCGCGTTCACGGTGCGAACGCGTTGGCCGCTTCCAGTGCCGGCCCGTACGTCGGGTCGCGCAGCAGCGCCTGGCGGATGCCCTCGCCGAGGATGCCGGGCTCGCCGCGCGACGCGCCGAGCACGGTCCACTCGCGCTGGGCGCCCCTGCGGTTGCGGTACTTCGCGCGCAGCCCGCCCGGGCCGCGATCGAGCTCGAGATGGCGACCGGATGCCGTCTCCAGCGTCAGGCCGGCCAGGCCGCGCACGCTCTGCGACGGCTCGGGCTCCAGATGCAGCGCGACGTCCTGGCGGCGGCTGTGGGCCTTGCCGGCCAGCCCGCCGTTGCGCGCGATGAGCTTCGACGGCTCCCACGCCAGGCGCGACGCCAGCCAGCCGACGAGCAGGAGGGCGGCGGCCGTCGACTCCGGGTTGTGGCGCACGGTGACCGAGCTGATGTGGCGCAGGTCCGGGCGCAGGAGGTCGGGGTCGAAGGTCGCGGCGACGCGCTCGCGCCACGGCGTCGAGCGCAGCCACGCGAGGTCGACGACATAGGCCTTGTGCGACAGCTCCTGCGCGCGCGCGAGCGCATCGTGGAGATCGGGCTCGTCGAGCGAGTCGAGCAGGACGACCTGGGACAGCTTGAGCAGGACGTCGGTCGCCTCGGGGTGGCCGTGCGGCGACCACAGGACCGTCGGCAGATCGGTGACGACCAGCGGATCGACGATCGTGTCGAGCGCCGCCAGGTGCCTGTCGCCGACGTCGACGATCACCGTCTCGCGCAGCAGGGCGTACTCGCCCGCCTTCGGATGCATGTCGCTGGCGATGGTGGCGACCGCATCGAGCGTCGTCCGCCCCGGCTCGAACGCCAGCACGACGGTGCGCGACGCGTGGTAGCGCCCGACGCGGCGCAACCGGTTGGCCACCTCGCCGCTCCACGCCTTGTCGACGACGCACACCATGTTGAGCACGCGCGCCGGCGCGAACGAGGCGTTCTCGGCGTGGCGCTCCTTGAGCATGCTGCGCAGCGCCGCCTCGATCTCGCCCGGGGTCGTGTCCTGCGCGGCCCAGCGGCTGTCGGAGACGCCCGGCATCGGTCTAGATCGTCCGCCACTCCTGGTCGTGGAGCATCAGCGACTGCGCGTCCGGCGGGCCCTGCGAGCCCGACGCGTACTGCGGGAGCGGGCCGGGCGTCGCCTCCCACTCCTGCACGATCGGGTCGCAGATGCGCCACTGCGCCTCGACCTCGTCGTTGCGGGTGAAGAGCGTGGCGTCGCCGCGCATCGCATCCATGATCAGGCGCTCGTAGGCCTCCGGCGACTGCGACAGGAACGACGTGCCGTAGAGGAACTCCATGTAGACCGGGCGGATCCGCATGCGCGTGCCCGGGATCTTCGCGCCCAGCGACAGCGAGACGCCCTCGTTGGGCTGCATCGTGAGGATGAGCTGGTTGGGCTTGACGCCGAGCGAGCCCTCCTGCGAGAACGCCAGATGCGGCACGGGCTTCAGCGTGATCGCGATCTCGGTGACCTTGCGCGCCAGGCGCTTGCCCGTGCGCAGGTAGAAGGGCACGCCCGCCCAGCGCCAGTTGTCGACCTCCAGGCGCAGGGCCGCGTACGTCTCGGTGTTGGAGTCGTCGGCGACGCCCTCCTCCTGCAGGTAGCCGCCGACGTGCTCGCCGCCGGACTCGCCCTCGGCGTACTGCGCCCGCACCGCGATGTGCGCGATCTCGTCCTCGGTAGGCGCGTGGATGGCCTGCAGCACCTTGACCTTCTCGTTGCGCACCTCGTCGGCGGTGAAGTTCACCGGCGGCTCCATCGCCACGTGGCAGAGCAGCTGCAGCATGTGGTTCTGGATGAGGTCGCGCAGCGCGCCGGCGGAGTCGTAGTAGCCGGCGCGCGAGCCGATGCCGATGTCCTCGGCGGCGGTGATCTGGATCTGGTCGATGTAGTTGCGGTTCCACACCGGCTCGAAGAGCCCGTTGGCGAACCGGAACGCCATCATGTTCTGGACGGTCTCCTTGCCCAGGTAGTGATCGATGCGGAAGACCTGGTGCTCGTCGAAGACCGAGAGGACCTCGCGGTTGAGCTGCTGGGCCTCGGCGAGCGTCGTGCCGAACGGCTTCTCGATGACCACGCGCACGTCGGCGCCCTGGTGGCGGTGCAGCTTGCGCTCGCCGAGCTGGCCGACGATGACCGGGAAGAACGCCGGCGCGGTCGAGAGGTAGAAGCAGCGGTTCATGCGCTGCCCGGCGGCCTCGTCGAAGGCGTCCAGGCAGCTCTCGAGCTGGGCGAACACCGACGGGTCGTCGAACGTGCCCGGGACGTACTTGACGTCCTCGAGCAGCTTCTCGAGCACGGCGTCGTCGGGTTCGCGCCGCGAGAAGCGCTTGATCGCCTCGACCGCCATGCTGCGGAAGTCGCCGTGGGGCATGTCAGAGCGCGAGACCCCGATCAGGTGGAAGCGCTCGGGCAGCGCCCCCTCGTGCGCGAGGTTGTAGAGCGCCGGCAGCAGCTTGCGGTGGGCCAGGTCGCCGGTCGCACCGAAGATGACGAGCGTCGTCGGATGGACCGGCAGGCGCTCGAGCCCCTCGACGAGGGGGTTCTCCACGGTCGCGGTCGCTGCGCTCACATCAACCCCTTCAGCCGCTCCGTCAAGGCCCGCAGCGCGGCCGCGGGGTCGTCGCCGGTGAGGGTCACGCGCTCGGCCGGCAGGTCGTGGCCGCGCAGGGTCTCGAGGTCGCCGATCGCCTGGGCGTGCTTCAGGCGCGTGAAGCCGTAGCTCTCGCCGGGGATCTCGACGTCGGGCCCGGAGTCGTGGATGAGCTGCAGGAAGCGCCCGGCGGGCGGCCCGCCCTTGTGCAGCTGGCCGGTCGAGTGCAGGAAGCGCGGCCCGTAGCCGAACGTCGTCGCCACCTCGAGCGCGTCGCGCACCGTCGTGCGCAGCTCGGCCACCGCGGCGTCGAACTCGTCGGAGGGCTCTACGTAGCCCATGATCGCGAAGTAGCCCGGGGCCGCGAGCCCGTCGAGCAGCGCGCGCAGCTCGTCGTCGGTGGCGTCGGGCTGTTCGCCGGTGCCCTCGGCGAGCACCCGTGCCGTGTTGTCCTTGGCCTCCTGGACGTTGGGCTGGTCGAACGGGTTGATGCCCAGCACCCAGCCGGCAGCGGCGATCGCGAACTCGGCGAAGAAGAAGATGCGCCCGAGGTCGTCGGGGCCGTCGATGTCACGGACGATGACCGGGTGGCCGGCGTCGCGCAGCGCGGCGACCTTGGCGTCGCTCTCCTCGTCGGGCGCCTCGCCGTGGCGCAGGTGCAGGAAGGTGCGGTCGTCGCCGTAGGAGCCCGGTGCGCCGAGCGGCTCGTCGACGATCGGCACGATGCCCTTGCCGTGCTTGCCCGTCGACTCGGCGATGAGCTGCTCGACCCAGAGGCCGAAGCTCTCCAGCGGCTCGTCGATGACGTAGGTGAGCTTGTCGTGGCCCCCGGCGGCCAGCTCGCCCCAGGCGATGCCGAGCCATAGCCCGCTCGACACGTCGCCGGACTCGAAGCTCTGGCAGCTCTCCTCGGCCACGCCGGCGGCGTCGAAGATGCCGTCCACATCGGCGCCCGTGAGCGCCGCGGGCACGAGCCCGAAGTACGAGAGGGCGCTGTAGCGCCCGCCGATGTCGGGGTCGTTGAGGAACGTGCGCCGGAACCCGTGCTCGCGCGCGAGCTGCTCGAGCCCCGAGCCCGGATCGGTGATCGCCACGAACGCGTCGCCGTCGCTGCGCCGCGACCAGAAGTGCTTGAACAGCGACAGCGTCTCGATCGTGCCGCCCGACTTCGTGGAGACGAGGAACAGCGCGTGGTCGAGGTCGATCGCCGCCTCGACCGAGCGGATCGCGCCCGCGTCGGTGGAGTCGAGGACGTGCAGGCGCGGCCAGCCGTCCTGGTCGCCGAAGGAGCGCCGGATGACCTCGGGCGCGAGCGACGAGCCGCCCATGCCGAGCAGCACGACGTCGGTGAAGCCTTCGTCACGCACCTGATCGGCGAACTCGTGCAGGTCCGGCAGCGCCTCGCCCATCGAGTCGAGGATGGTCAGCCAGCCGAGTCGATTGGCCACCTCGGGCTGCCCGGCCGGGCCCCACAGCGTGTCGTCCTTGCGCCAGATGCGGCGGGCGACGTCCTCCTCGGCGGCCTTCTTGACGCGTGCCGCGACGCGCGGCTCGGCGTCGTCGGGCAGCGACGCCTCGACCGCCGGCGGGCGATGCGTGACGATCGCCTCGCGCTTGCTGTCGATGCCGTCGAGCAGCTTGTCCATCGGCTCGACGAACTTCTCGACGCCCTCGCGCAGCAGCTGATCGGTGACGTCCTTGAGGTCGATGCCGGCGTCGGCCAGCGCCTGCAGCTCGGCGGTCGGGTCCTCGTCGGCGGTCGCGCCGCCGATCTCGGCATGGTCGCCGGCCGCCAGCAGCGTGGCCATCGGCATCGTGTTGACCGTGTTCGGGGCGACGAGCCCCTCGACGTACATCACGTCGGAGTAGGCCGGGTTCTTGACGCCGGTCGAGGCCCACAGCGGGCGCTGCACGCGCGCGCCGGCGTCGCGCAGGGAGGCGAAGCGCTCGCCCAGGAAGATCTCCTTGTAGCGCTGGTAGGCGGCGCGCGCGTTGGCGATGCCCGCGGTCCCCAGCAGCTCGTCGTGGCCGGTGCCCTCCAGGCGCTTGTCGACCTCGGTGTCCACGCGCGAGACGAAGAACGAGGCGACCGAGTTCATGTCGATCGACTTGCCCTCCGCGTGGCGGCGCTCGAGGCCGCGGATGTAGGCCTCGGCTATCGCCGTGTATTCGTCGACGCCGAAGAGCAGCGTGACGTTGATGTTGCGCCCCTCGTAGGTCATCTCCTCGATCGCGGGGACGCCCTCCGCCGTGCCGGGGATCTTGATCATGAGGTTCGGGCGGTCGACTCGATCCCAGTACTCGCGCGCCTGGGCCATCGTCTTGTCGGTGTCGAAGGCCAGGTCCGGATCGACTTCCAGGGACACGAAGCCGTCGGTGCCGCCGGACTCGTCGTAGACGACGCGCAGCACGTCGCAGGCATCCTGGATGTCCTTGATCGCGAGCTCCTGGTAGATGGCGCGAGTGTCCATGCCGGCGCGGGCGACCTCGGCGAGCTGGTCGTCGTAGTCCTCGGAGCCGAGGATCGCCTGGTTGAAGATCGTCGGGTTGGAGGTCACGCCGCGCAGCGACTCCTCCTCGACCAGTCGCTGCAGCTCACCGGTGGTGATGAGGCTGCGCTTGATCTGGTCCAGCCACACGCTGGTGCCGGCGGCGGTGAGGGCGGCGAGGCGCTCGTTGACCTGCTGGGTAGCCATGTGTCAGCTCTCTTTCGTCTCAGCTTGCAAGGGGAGTCCTTCCCGTTCGAGCTCCTGTCCGGCGAGCAGGGCCGCGCCGCGGACGCCCGCCTGCGGCCCGTAGCGGGCCAGCTCGATGCGCGTCTCGGTGCCGACGCCCGGCACGATGAACCGGGCTGCCGACTCCTTGGCTGGCGCGAGCAGCAGCTCGCCGGCCAGCGAGACCCCGCCGCCGATCACGACGAGCTCGGGGTCGAAGATGTTGACGACGTTGGCGATCCCGACCCCGAGGCGCTCGCCGAGGATGCGCATACAGTCGCGCGCCTCCGGGTCGCCCGCGCGCGCGGCGTCGACGACCGCGTAGCCGTCGCCGATGCCGCGGGCCGCGCCGAGGCGGTCCAGCGCGCGCCCCGCGGCCAGCTCCTCCAGAGAGCCGGGGTGGGGCGGGCGGCTGTTGTTCGGCGGCGCCCCGTTGCTCAGGTCGCCGCCGATGATGATGTGGCCCAGCTCGGGCGCCGCGCCGGTGAGGCCGCGGTAGATGCGCCCGCCGATGACGATCCCGCCGCCGACGCCGGTGCCGACGGTGATCATCACAAGCGACGTGGCGATGAGGTTGAGATCGTCGTCATGGGCTTCGGCCAGTGCGGCGACGGTCGCGTCGTTGTCCACGAAGGTCGGGATGCCGACGTGCTCGGTCAGCAGCTGGCGGAGCGGTACGCCCTGGAGCGGGATGTTGACCGAGGTCCGCGCCGTGCCTGTTGCGAAGTCGATGACGCTCGGCACGCCGAGGCCGACGGCATCGGCCGGGCCGGCCTCCTCGATGACGTCCGCGAGCTGCTCGACCAGCGCGTCGCTGGACGACAGGACCGTGGGCTGCAGGGCCTGCTCGGACAGCACACCGTCCTCGAGAACGGCGACCGAGACCTTGGTGCCGCCCACGTCGACGCCGATGAGGCGATCGCCCATTATGGGGTTGCACAGTAGCCGACGTTGTACGGTCCCCCGGTGGCCGACGACCACGCGCTGGTTGAGCGCCTCCGGGCGGGCGACGAGGAGGCGTTCATGGACCTCGTCGTGCGCTGGTCCCCGTCGATGCTGCGCGTGGCGCGGATGTACGTGCCCAGCCAGGCGGTCGCGGAGGAGGTCGTGCAGGAGGCGTGGCTCGGCGTGCTGACGGGGATCGACCGCTTCGAGGGCCGCTCGTCGCTGCGCACGTGGGTCTTCAGCATCCTCGTCAACCGCGCGCGCACGCGCGGCGAGCGCGAGCGGCGCACGGTGCCCTTCGCCGCGCTGGCGCGCGAGGAGAGCGAGGGCGAGTTCTCCGCCGTCGACGCCGATCGCTTCGTCCGCGAGGGCGATTCGGTCGGGGCGTGGGCGGCGCCGCCGGTGCGCTGGTGGGAGGAGCCCGAGCGCGCGCTGGACTCCGCCGAGGCGGTCGAGCGCATCGAATCCGAGATCGAGAAGCTGCCCGAGACGCAGCGCCTGGTCATCACGATGCGCGACGTCCTGGGGATGTCCTCGGAGGACGTGCGTAGCGCATTGGACATCTCCGAGACTAATCAACGGGTGCTCCTGCACCGCGCACGATCCAAGGTGCGGGCCGCCCTCGAGGACTACTACGCACATGCCTGACTTCTGGAACCGACTCCTCGGACGCCGCGGCCGCAATGGCGACGGCGGCGCCCTGGCCTGCCAGGAGCTCGTGGAGCTCGTGACCGACTACTTCGAGGGCGCGCTCTCGGACGCCGACAGCGCGCGCTTCGAGGCGCACATCGCGGGGTGCGTGCATTGCACGGCGTACGTGGAGCAGATGCGGGAGATGCTCGCGGTCGTGGGCTCGTTGACGACCGAGTCGCTGTCGGCAGAGGCCGAGGCGGAGCTGCTGGTCGCCTTCCGCGACTGGAAGGCCGGGGCGTCCTAGGGCGTCCGCGTTTGCCTGCGGCGCTTCGCGGCCAGGGCACCGAGGGGGAGAAGCCGTTGCGGCTGCGCCACCGTGGCGTCGTGCCTCGTCGCGCGCGGGAAGGTGTTGCAGAACACGCGCGGATTGCCGCCGGGCGCGGCGCGCGCGACAGCGGACGACTCAGGCCCCCATCGCCCGCGCCACCAGCGCGTCGAACGCCCGCGCCGGCATGACGGCGTGCAGCGCGCCCTGGATCCGCGCGTCGCGGCCGACCGTGTAGAGCGTGCGCGGCCGCTTGGCGGTGAGCGCGTGCTCGATCGCCTCGGCGGCGGCCTCGGGCGGGCTCGCGCCCGCCGCGATCTTGCGCACGCCGGCCTGCAGCGCGGCGAGCTCGCGCGCGTACAGCGTGCGCACGCGCTCGGGCAGCTCGCCGATGGTCTCCTCGGCGCCCTCCGCGCCCTTGCGCCAGATCGGGGTGTCGAGCGCGCCGGGCTCGATGAGCGCGACGTCGATCTTCCACGGGCGCAGCTCGCGGCGCAGCGACGCGCTGAGGCTGCGCACCGCCGCCTTCGACGAGCTGTAGGGCCCGACGAACGGCGTGTTCAGGCGCCCGCCGATCGAGCCGACGTTGACGATCCGCCCGCGGGCGACCCGCAGCGGCTCGAGCAGCGCCTGGGTCACCGCGAGCAGCCCGAAGACGTTGACCTCGTACTGGCGCCGGATCTGGTCGAGCGGGACGCCCTCCAGCGGCCCGGCCACGGCGATCCCGGCGTTGTTGACGAGGCCCGCGAGCGGGCCGCCGCCGACCCGCCGGGCCAGCCCGGCGACCTGACCGGCGTCGGTGACGTCCACGATCACCGGCTCGATCCGCCCGTCCTCGGCATGCAGCGCGGCGCCGTCCTCCTCGCGGCGCACGCCGGCGAGCACGTCGAAGCCGGTGCGCGCCAGGTGCAGCGCGGTCACTCGGCCGATCCCGGTCGAGGCCCCGGTGATGACGATGGTTCCGCTCACCGCCGCTCCTCCCGGTGCTCGCCGAGGCAGTCCTTCATCCAGGCCTCGTCGGAGAACAGCTGCGGGAGGTCCATCGCCGCGGCGACGTTGATCAGCATGCCGGTCGCGAAGAAGCCCTGGAGCTCCTCCGCGTCGCCGCCGCTGAGCTCGCGCACGAGGTCGTACAGGCGCGCGTAGCCGCGGCGGACGACCTCGCGAACCTCGTCGTCGCCGCATGCGGCGTAGCCCTGCAGCTGCATGAGAAGCAGCGAGCGGTCGGACATCAGTTCACCGTAGGCCGTGCCCATCGCGGCGAGCGGACCCTCCTCTCCGGCATTCGCGGCGGCCGCTCGGAACGTCTCGGCGATGCGGTCGCACCCGCGCTCGACGGCGGCGAGGAAGAGGCCCTTCTTCGTGCCGAACAGGCTGAACGCGTACGGCTGCGTGATGCCGATCTCGTCGGTGATCGCGCTGACCGCGGTGCCGTGCAGGCCGGTCTGCGCGAAGTGCTTCACGGCCGCGGTCACGAGCGCCTCGCGGCGCTCGTCGGCGGTCTGACGGGTGCGGGTGGGCGGGGTGTCGGTGGGCGCGCGCCGCGCGCGGGCGCGAACGTCGGCGGCGGCGCGGCGCGCGTGGGGTGAGGTCTTCTCGGCCATGGGCTTGACAGCTTACTTAGTGACCGCTAACTTCTCAACTAGTTAGCAGTCACTAAGAACCGCCGACCCGGAGGAAGCACCCTCATGTCACTCGCCCCCAAGCAGTCCGCAAGCGCTCCAGGCGCAGCGCCCCGCACCGGCGCGACCCTGGCGATCGTCTCGCTCGCCCTGTTCATGGTCGTGCTCGACAACCTGGTCGTCACCGTCGCCCTGCCCGCGATCCGCGCCGACCTCGGCGCGACGCTGCAGTCCCTGGAGTGGACGATCAACGCCTACACGCTCGCCTTCGCGGTCAGCCTGATCCCCGGCGCCGCGCTCGGCGATCGCTTCGGCCGCAAGCGCCTGTTCCTCGCCGGCCTCACGTTGTTCACGCTGGCGAGCGCCGGCGCGGCGCTCGCGCCGAGCACCGGCGCGCTCGTGGCCGCCCGAGCGATCCAGGGCGTCGGCGGCGCGGTCGTCGCGCCCCTGACGCTGACCCTCCTGGCCGACGCGTTCCCGGCCGACAAGCGCGGCGCCGCGCTGGGCATCTGGTCGGGCATCAGCGGCACCGGCATCGCGCTCGGGCCGATCGTCGGCGGCGCCGTCGTCGACGGCATCTCGTGGCACTGGATCTTCTGGATCAACGTGCCCATCGGCCTCGCGCTGATCCCCGTCGCGGCGATCATGCTCAAGGAGAGCTACGGCCCGTCGCGCACGCTCGACCTGCCCGGGTTCGGACTCGCTGCCAGCGGTCTCTTCAGCCTCGTCTTCGGCCTCGTCCGCGGGCAGGCCGAGGGCTGGACGAGCCCAGCCATCCTGGTCTCGCTCATCGCGGGCGTCGTGATCCTCGCCGCGTTCGTCGCCTGGGAGCGCCACACCGAGAACCCGATGGTGCCGATGGAGCTGTTCCGCAAGCGCGCCTACGCGGCCACCAACGGCGTGTCGTTCTTCATGTACTTCGGGACGTTCGGCTCGATCTTCCTGCTGACCCAGATCCTGCAGTACGTGCTCGGCTACACGCCCTTCCAGGCCGGCCTGCGCATGCTGCTGTGGACCGGGGCGACGATGGTCGTGGCGCCGATCGCCGGCGTGCTGTCCGAGCGCTACGGCTCGCGCGCCTTCATGGCGACCGGCCTGGCGATGCAAGCGGCCGCCCTGGCGTGGTTCGCCGCGACCACGACCACGACGGTGACCTTCGGCCACCAGGCGATCGCCTTCGTGCTGGCCGGCGCCGGCATGGGCCTCGTCTTCGCGCCCTCGGCCAGCGCGCTGCTGAGCGTCGTCAGCCCCGCGCAGGCCGGCCAGGCCTCCGGGACGAACAATGCGATCCGCGAGGTCGGCGGCGTGTTCGGCGTGGCCGTCCTGTCGACGATCTTCAGCGGCTCGGGCTCGCTGACCTCGGCGCAGGGCTTCGTCGACGGCGCCGTCCCGGCGCTGTGGGTCGGCGCGGCGGTCGTGGCGATCGGGGCGGTCGTCGCCCTGCTGCTCCCGCGCCGTCAGCGCGTCGCGAAGGCCGCCGGCGAGCGGGTCGCCCTCGCACCGGCCGCGTAGGCTCGCCGCGTGCGCAAGGCGCTCGCGGCGATCGGCAGCGCGCTGTTCTTCCTCCTGGCGCCCGGCGCCACCGCGGGCCTCGTCCCGTGGTGGCTGACCGGGTGGGAGGTCAACGATCTCGGACCCGCCCGCCCGCCCGCCCGCGTGGCGGGCGCCCTGCTGCTCGCGGTCGGAACGATCGTGCTCGTCAGCGCCTTCGTGCGCTTCGTGGTCGAGGGCGTGGGCACGCCGGCGCCGGTCGCTCCCACCGACCGGCTCGTCGTCGGCGGCCTGTACCGCTACGTGCGCAACCCGATGTACGTCGCGGTCGCGGCGACGATCGTCGGGCAGGCGCTGCTGCTGGGCCAGCCGATCCTGCTCGCCTGGGCCGCGGTCTTCCTCGCCGTCACCGCGACCTTCGTGCGCATGTACGAGGAGCCGGCGCTGCGCCGCCGCTACGGCGCGCAGTACGACGCCTATCGCCAGGCCGTCCCGGGGTGGTGGCCTAGGGTGCGAGCCCGTCGATGAACGCCGGCACGTCGGCGGGCGCGCACATCGCCGACAGCACGAAGGTCGTGACGCCGGCGGCCGCGAACTGCGCCAGGCGATCGCGTATCTGGTCGGGCGAGCCGAACAGGAAGATCTCCCGCACGAGGTCCTCGGGCACGAGCTCGAGGGCCTGCGCGCGATCGCCTCCGTGCCACGCGTCGACCATCGGGTCGATCCGCTCGCCCCAGCCGAGCCAGCGGAAGAACGCCGTGTAGACCGGCACGCTGCCGTACGCGGCGAAGAGGAACTTCGCCGTCGCCATGCCTTCGGCCTCGGGCTGGGGCACGCAGAAGAAGCGGCAGACGAGCTCCTTGTCGGGGGCGCCGAACGCCGCGGCGACCTGCGGCGCGCCGCTGATCGGCAGGAAGTTCGTGAACGCGCCGTCGGCCACCTGCGCCGCCAGCGCGAGCATCCTGCCGCGCAGCGCGGCGACGACGATCGGGATCGGATACGCCGGTGCGGTCTCGAGCTTGAAGCCGCCTGGCCCGCGCTCGCCGGCGAGCACCGGGCGCAGGCCCTCGACCGCCTCGCGCATCTTGCTCAGCGGCTTCTCGAACGCCACGCCGTTCCAGCGCTCGACGATGACGTCTGACGACGAGCCGAGGCCGAGCACGAAGCGCCCGCGCGAGGCGTCGGCCAGCGCCGCGGCGTGCTGGGCGAGCACCGCCGGCCCGCGCGTGAACGGGTTGACGATCCCGGTGCCCAGGCGCACGCGCTCGGTGTGGGCGGCGGCCAGCACGAGCGGCGTGAAGCCGTCGGCGCCGTTCGTGTCGCCGGTCCAGAAGTCGTCGTAGCCGGCGGCCTCGGCGCGGCGGAACAGCTCGGCGTGGTCGGCGAGCGGCACGCCGGCGAACGGCACGGTCAGGCCCCAGCGAGTGTCAGGCATGGCCGGGGAAGGTATCTATCGCTCGATGCACGAGCCGCTCGAGGGCATCGCCGCAGCCGACACGCTCCTGGGGCGGCCGTTCCCGCTGCCGGCGGTGGCGCTGCCGCTGGCGCGCTGGGTCGACGTCGTGCGGATCGCCGAGCGCGGCGTCGAGGTCGCCTGGAGCCTCGACGACAGCCGCGCCGGCGCGCCGGGCCGCGTCGCGCTCTACGCCGGCAGCGACCCGCCGCCCGCGCACGACTTGCAGGGCGCCGACGCTCCGCGTGACGTCGACGGCATCGCCGTGCGCACCGCGCCGTTGCCGGAGGCCGAGCCGTCGCTGCAGCCGGTGACCGAATTGTGCTGGGACCGCGACGGGCTGCACCTGCGCCTGACCGCGCAGGGCGCGTGGACCCTCGACGCGCTGCTTGCGATCGCGCGATCGGTGTAGGGTCGGCATGCAGTGGCGTCGCGGCTGCACCGCAACGAGTACACGGGGATGCTGGGCGGCGCGCTTCTCGCCGTGAGCGTCTTCCTGCCCTGGTACGGGACCGATCCGGCCAACCGCTTCGCCAACATCGACGGCGCCCGGGGCAATCAGTCCTGCTGGGACGTCCACCCGATCCTGCGCTGGCTGATGCTCGCCGCCGCAGTGGCGCCCTTCATCCTCGCCTACATCATCGCCAACGACGTCAGCCTGTCGTGGGCCCGCGGCGAGATGACCGCCGTGACCTCGATCGCCGCGTTCGGCCTGATCGTCTACAACGGCGTTATCGATCGCCCGGGGGAGCCGTCGAGCGCGATCTCGCTGAAGTACGGGTGGTTCCTCGCGCTCGCGGGGACGCTCGCGATGATCTTCGGCGCCGCCCTGCGCTCGTCCGAGCACGAGCGCGCTCGCAAGCCACCAGGGACCATATGAGCGACCAACCCTCCACCCGCCCGGATCGCAACGTCGCGCTCGAGCTCGTGCGCGTCACCGAGGCCGCCGCGCTCGCCGCGGCGCGCCTGGTCGGCGTCGGCGACAAGGAGGCGGCCGACCAGGCGGCCGTCGACGCGATGCGCCTCGTGCTCGACACCGTGCACATGGACGGCATCGTGGTCATCGGCGAGGGCGAGAAGGACGAGGCGCCCATGCTCTACAACGGCGAGCGCGTCGGCGACGGCAATCCGCCCGCGGTCGACATCGCCGTCGACCCGCTGGAGGGCACCCGCCTGGCCGCGCAGGGCCGGCCGAGCGCGCTGGCGGTCATCGCGCTGAGCCCGCGCGACACGATGTTCGACCCCGGCCCGTGCGTCTACATGGAGAAGATGGCCGGCGGCAGCGACATCGCAGACCTGCTGTCGCTCGACCGCCCGCTGGGCGAGACGCTCGGTCTGATCGCCGAGCGCCGCGCCTGCGACATCCGCGACATCATGGTCGTCGTCCTGGATCGCGAGCGCCACGAGCAGGGCATCGCCGCGATCCGCGGGGCGGGCGCGCGCGTGCGCCTCATCACCGACGGCGACGTCAGCGCCTCGCTGCTGTCGGTCTCCGACCGCTCGCCGGTGAGCCTGCTGTGGGGCATCGGCGGCACGCCCGAGGGCGTCATCTCGGCGGCGGCGATCAAGGCCTTCGGCGGCGCGTTCATCGGCCGCCTGTGGCCGCGCGACGACGGCGAGCGCCGGGCCGCCGTCGAGGCCGGCTACGACCTCGACCGCGTGCTCAACCAGGACGAGCTGGTGCGCGGCGACGACTGCTTCTTCTCGGCGACCGGCGTCACCGACGGCGACGTGCTGGAGGGCGTGCGCTACGAGGGCGCGACCGCGACGACGGAGTCGATCGTCATGCGCTCGCGCACCGGCACGGTGCGGCGCATCAGCGCGCGCCACAACCGCCTGAAGCTGCGCACCTACACCGGCGAGCGCTACGGCTAGCGGCGGCTGAGCTCGCGCGGCGCAGGATCGGGCACGTCGTCGGTGCTGACGAAGCGCCCGACCACCGAGGGCTCGAGGTCCAGGCGCGCCAGCGAGCGCAGGAAGCCGTGCGTGACGATCACGTGGATGCGCGACTGCGTCTGCGAGTAGACGAAGCGGCTGAGCCGGTAGGCGATCGCCGGGTAGAAGTTCGCGACCTCGACCTCGACCTCGACGTTGACGCAGCCCGCGCGTCCCGACGGGCTGCGGCGCACGTCGATCTGCAGGTAGCCGTCGCGGTGGTGGCCGCGGCGCGCGACGAGCAGCCCGCGCATGATCCGCCAGCGCACGACGCCGCGCTCGGCGTCCATCTCGTACTCGGGCTTGTCGAAGGTGATCAGCTTGAAGGGGCGGAAGAGCAGGCAGACGTAGCGCTCGCCGTCGGTGTAGTAGACGCGCACGATCCCGAGCGTCGCGCGGGTCAGGAAGCGCCAGTACGTGCGCGCCAGGCGCTCGAGGTACACCGGCGACCACAGCGCGTCGATCTTGTCGGCCGGCAGCGACACCTCGGCCGACTGGACCGAGCGCACTGCGCCGGTCTCGCCGTCGATCTCGGTGGCGTCGTCGACGTCGCGGATGACGTCGACCTCGCGCGGGACCGGGCGCACGAACGCTCGGCGCAGGCCGACGAAGGCGGCAGCCAGGATGGCGGCCACGGCGGCTGCGATGGCGGCGGGGGCCACGCTGGGAGCGTACCCGCGCGCGAGGCGCGAGGAATCGGCTATCGCGCGCCGGCCGCGTCGGCGTAGCGCTCGAGGATCCCGCGCCAGCCCTCGGGCGAGTCGATCGCTCGGCGCACCTCGTCGGCGCGCTCGCCCATGCGCTCGAGGTGGCGGTGCTCGAGCGTGACCTGGGTGCGGTCGCCGTCGGCCTCGAAGCGCACCTCGACCTCGGTGACGAGCTCGGGGTCGTAGCACCAGTCGGCGTCGAGCTGCCAGGCCAGCACCACCCGCTGCGGCGGCTCCCATGCGATCACGTAGCCCCACTCGCACTCGCTGCCATCGGCGTCCCTCTCGTACCAGCGCCCGCCCGCACGTGGCTCGATGATCGCGTCGACCATGTCGGCCCTGCCGATGTGGTGCGAGGCCGGCCACCAGCGCCCCAGGCCCTCGGTGAAGACCGCGAACGCGCGCTCGATCGGCGCGGCGACGCTGAGCGTGTGCCTGACGCCGACCATCACCAGCGGTCGAGGCGCTCGACCTCGACCTCCGCGCCGGGCGCGAGCGTCCCCTCGCCCGCCGGCACGATCGCCAGGCCGTCGGCGCCGAGCATCGAGCGAAGCTGGTGGGACCCCTGCGGGCCGGTGGGCATCGCGATGCCCTCGCGCAGGGTGACGCGCACGCACTCGTCGCGGTCGGGGTGGCGCGGGATCGCGGCGCCGAGGCGCGCGATCAGGCGCTCGGGCTGATGCGGCGCGCCCTGCAGGGCGGCGAGCGCCGGGCGCGCGAAGAGCAGGAAGGTGACCATCGCCGACACCGGGTTGCCGGGCAGGCCGAAGACGAGCGTCTCGCCGCGCGTGCCGAACCACGTCGGCCGGCCCGGGCGCAGCGCCACGCGCCAGAAGACCTGCTCGACGCCGAGCGCCTGCAGCGCGGGCTTGACGTGGTCGTGTGGGCCGACCGAGACGCCGCCCGACAGCACGAGCACGTCGGCGTCCGCGAGCGCGGCGTCGATCGCCGCGCGCGTCCGCTCTTCGCTGTCGGGCACGACCTCGGCGCGCACGACGTCGGCGCCGGCCAGCGTGGCGAGCGCGCGCAGCGTCAGCCCGTTGGTCTCGTGCAGCTGGCCCGGCGCGAGCGGCGCCCCCGGGGCGACGAGCTCGTCGCCGGTCGCGAGCACGACCACCCGCGGCACGCGCGTGCACGCGACGTGGCTGCGCCCGCACGCGACCGCGAGGCCGATCTCGGCGGCGCCCATGCGGGTGCCGGCGGGGAGGATGGTCGCGCCGGCCTGCAGGTCGTCGCCGGCGGGGCGGACGTTGCGCCCCGCGTCGACGTCGTCGTCGAGCGTGACGCGCACGCCGTCGACCGTCACGAGCTCGACCTGCAGCACCGCGTCGGCGCCGTCGGGCAGCGCGGCGCCGGTGGAGATGCGTACCGCCTCGCCGTCGCCGACGCTGACCGTCGCGGGCGCGCCCGCGCGCGACTCGCCGATGATCCCCAAGGTGCGCCCGGCCGGGCCCGAGCGCACGGCGAAGCCGTCCATCGCGCTGTTGGCGAACGCCGGCACGTCGCGCTCGGCGGCGACGTCCTCGGCCAGGACGCGCCCGAGCGCGTTCCGGACCGCGACCTCCTCGGGCGTCAGTGGCCCGCGCACGGCGGTGAGGACCTTGTCGCGCGCGTCGTCGATGGAGAGCGGCATGGTGCAGATCATCGCTGCCGTCGGCCCAAGCTGGTATCCAGGGCCCATGCCCGAGGCTCCGCTCGGCCTGCGGCGGCCGCGTCCGGTCGCCGACGTGCCGCCCGCCGCGCTCGCGGACGGCGACGCGCCGGCCAAGGGCTGGCTGCTCGCGCTGATGGCCGCGCGGCCGCTGCGCGACGCCGCGGCGCTGCCCACGGCCGACCTGGCGGCCGAGGGGCCTGCGCTGTGCGCGGCGATCCTGCGCGCGGTCGGCTCGGACAGCGCCTTGGCGGAGCTCGAGCCGCTCGCGCCACGCGCGGGCGCCCTCGCCGGCGCCGGCGACGCCGCGAGCACGGTGGCGGCGGTCGGGCTCCTGCGCGGTGCGCTCTGGGAGGCGCTGACCGTGGCGATGGCGCCGCTCGACGCCGCGACGACGGCGGCGCTCGCCGAGCGCCTGGCCTTCGTCTGCGACGCGGTGAGCGTCGCTTCGCTCGGAGGCACGGACTTCCGCGTGCACGACGCGCGCGGCGACTGGCGCGGCGCGATCGAGCGCCACCTCGCCGCCGGCCGGCCGTTCGCGCTCGTCGCGATCGAGGCCGACGACGCCGCGCGGCTGGCGTCCGCCGATGCCGGCGGCGCCGCCGCGGCGCTGGGCGCCATCGAGGACGCGGTGCGCGGAGAGCTGCGCCCCGGCGACGTCCTCGGCCGCGAGGACGACGGGCGCCTGTGGCTCGTCGCCGCCGAGCTCGGCGCGCCGGGAGCGCGCGCGCTCGCCGAGCGCCTGGCCGACGCCGTCGCGACGGTCGCGCCGCTGCGGGGCGCGCCGCCGACGGTCTCGATGGGCCTCGCGGCGAGCCCGGCGGACGGCGCCGAGGCGGAGTCGCTGGTCGCGCGCGCCGACGAGGCGCTCTACGCGGCGCGGGCGGCGGGCGTGCCGGTGGTTTGACGCGGTCTCCGCGCGGCGCTTGTGGCGGTGCGCGGCGCAGGGGCATCGAGGGAGGGTGGGTCGGCCGCTCACGGAGGCGCGCCCGAGCACGAGTGTCGACTTTGTCGGCATATGCCAGACAAACTCGACACTCGGTGCTCGTGAGGCGCGGGCGCGCTCACCGAGGCGATTCGGCCCGTCCTCCTCGGTGCCTTCGCCGCGAACTGCCGCGAAACGACGGCGGATGACCTCAGGGAGCCGGCGAGGCGCCGCCCGTGCCTGCGTAAGGCGACGGTGCCGGCGCCGGCGGCGCCATCTGCGCGCCGCGCTGGGGCACGACGCCGACGGTGCTCGTCTGCTTCATGCCGATGGCCTGCGCGGCGGCCGAGGTGAGGTCGTAGCGGGCGCCGTTGGCGAACGGGCCGCGATCGATGACCGGCACGGTGATCGCCTTGCCGCCGAGGAACAGGGCGACCGGCGTGCCGCACGGCAGCGTGCGGTGGGCGACGCCGAGCAGCGCGTGGCTCATCACCTGGCCGCACGCGGTGTGCTTGCCGTAGAAGCCCGGGCCGAACCAGGTCGCGCGGGCGGGGCGGTACACGGTCACGCTCGTCGTCGGCGCCGACGCCTCGGCGGTCTGGGCCTGGGCGCCCGCGACGATCGCGCGGACCGTGAAGCTGCCGATCTCGTCGGTGCGCCAGCGCGCCAGGAACGAGCCGTCGGGGGCGACGACCGCCGTCGCGGTCTGCGTCCAGCTCCCGTCGGGCTGCTGGCGCTGGACCTGCAGGGTCTGCCCGGCCTGGTCGGCGGGCAGCACGCCACGAAAGCGCAGCGTGTTGCCGAGCAGCTCGCCGGGGCGCGTGAAGAGCGACGGCACGCCGGCCGGGGCCGGCACGTCGGCGCTCGCCGCGGCGGCTGCAACACAGCAGGCGGCGCACACGAGCGCACTCAGGGTCGCGATGTGACGGGGCAACGGGGGGTTGGGGGGTCCTTGTTCGACGGCCTACGGGGTGAGCTGACGGGCTCGCGCCGAACAAGCGGCGCTACCGACCGCACGGGCCGGATTCGCCCCAGCGGACCGCAATGCGGACCGCAGTGGTTCCCCCGCTCCACGGGTGTCAGGCACCCGCAGACTCGGCAGACGCGCGGCAGCCTACCCGATCAGTGGCGCAGTTATGTGCTCCGCCCGCTACGGGCGCGGAAGCCGCTGGATGGCGGACTTCAGCGCGCGGCCGCCCGCGGCGATGCCGATCTGGGCCAGCTCGCCCGCCGCCTGCACCGCGGTGCCGATGAGATCGGCTCCGTGCGGCACGTTGTCGTGGGCGCGGGGCGTCGCGTAGCCGGCCGGCGGGATCTTCTCGGCCGGCTTGGCCTTCGGCTTCGCGGCCGCGTTCGGCGTGGCAGCGGGCTTGGCCTTCGCCGGCGCGGCGGCCGCACGTGCCGGGCGGTCGCGCTTGGCGCTGCGCCGGTGCGGCCGCGCGTTGGGCAGACCCGCGAAGACCTCGCGCTCGTCGGCGTCTGTAGAGCGATCGCTCGAAGCCATGGCCAGGATTCTGCCGCACCGCTGCAGCGATGCCCCGCGCGGCCCGAAACTTGAAACGAACGACTCCGTTTCACGTAATAGCGGAAAGGCGACCCCCGAACATCGCCGCAGCCCTTGAGCGCATGGCGTCGAGCGCCGTATCATCACCGGCTACGCTGGGACTGTACGTTTGGGCGGGGTACGCCCGCCTACAGAGCCGCCCAGCGGCCTCCCTTAGAGATTCATGCCGGGGACGCCCCCGATCCCGGCGAACCGAACGGACGCACATGTCAGTTGTTGAACTCCAGGAACTCGAAGAGATCAAGGGCCTCGTCGCCAAGGGTCAGCAGGTCGGCGTCCTGACGTTCGCGGAGATCGCGGACGCGGTCGCCGAGCTCGATCTCGACGAGTCCGACGTCGAGGAGCTGCACGGCTTCTTCGAGAAGTCGGAGATCGAGCTCGTCGAGGACATCGACCCCGCCGTCGCGGCGGCCAAGGAGGTCGAGCGGGCCCCGGACAAGCGCACGCGGCGCAAGGCCAAGACCACGCTCGACCTGCGCCCGGACATGACGACCGACTCCCTTCAGCTCTTCCTGAAGGACATCGGCAAGGTCCGGCTGCTGACCGCGCAGGAGGAGGTCGACCTCGCCAAGCGCATCGAGCGCGGCGATCTCGACGCCAAGCAGAAGATGGTCGAGTCGAACCTGCGCCTGGTCGTCTCGATCGCCAAGAACTACCGCAACCAGGGCCTGCCGTTCCTGGACCTCATCCAGGAGGGCACGCTCGGTCTGGTGCGCGCGGCCGAGAAGTTCGACTACCGCAAGGGCTTCAAGTTCTCGACCTACGCCACGTGGTGGATCCGCCAGGCCATCGCTCGCGCGCTGGCCGACAAGGCGCGCACGATCCGCATCCCCGTGCACGTCGTCGAGAAGCTCAACAAGATCGGGCGCGCCGAGCGCAAGCTCGTCACCGAGCTCGGGCGCGAGCCCACGGCCGAGGAGATCGCCGAGGTCACGGGCATCGACCCCGAGGAGGTCGACTCGATCAAGCGCTCCGCGCAGGCGCCGGTCTCGCTGGAGAAGCCGGTCGGCGACGAGGAGGAGTCGGAGTTCGGCCAGTTCATCGCCGACGAGCGCGCCGAGTCGCCGTACGAGCGCGCGGCCGAGATCCTGACCAAGGAGGCGCTGCGCGAGGCGCTGGAGAACCTCTCCTACCGCGAGCGGCGCGTCCTCGAGCTGCGCTACGGGCTCGGCGGCGAGCACCCGCGCACGCTCGACGAGGTCGGGCGGACGTTCAACGTCACGCGCGAGCGCATCCGCCAGATCGAGAACCAGTCGCTGAAGAAGCTGCAGTCGCTGGCCGAGGCGCAGAAGCTGCGCGACGTCGCGTAGCCACAGCCACACCGCTTGAACGAAGGGCTCCCGGATGGGAGCCCTTCGTCGTCGGTGGGATCATCCGCGCATGCGCCGGGCCTTGGCGGTCGCCGTGCTCGTGGTGCTCGGCGGCTGCGGCGGCTCGTCGTCGCATCCGACCATCTCGGCCACGCCGCGCGAGGGCCTGCTCGACGCGCCGCCGCGGATACGCGTCGGCGGCGTTGGGAACACGGCGGTCGTGCAGGCGACGACGGTCGACGACCACGGCCGCAGATGGACGTCGACCACGCACGTGGACGACCTGGTCGGGACGGCGGCCCGCCGCGCTGGTGATCGGCGGCTCCGACGGCGGCCTCACGACCGGCGGCGAAGCGGCGCTGCTCGCCTCGCACGGCCATCCCGCGATGGCGCTGGCGTACTTCCACGCGCCCGGGCTGCCGCGCGAGCTGAAGGACATTCCGCTGGAGTACTTCGCCCGCGCCCTGCGGCGATTGCGGGCGCGCCCCGACGTCGATCCGCGACGCGTGGTGGTCATCGGGGTGTCGCGCGGGGGCGAGGCGTCGCTGCTGATCGGCGCCACCTATCCGCGGCTCGTGCACGGCGTGGCGGCGCTCGTGCCCAGCAACGTGGTGAACCCGTCGAACGATGGGCGCTCGGCGGCCTGGACGCTGGGGGGTCGCTCCGTACCGCACATCCGGCCGGTCGACTTCGGCGACCCCGATCCCGTCCGCACGCCCGACGCGGTGATCCGCGCGGAGCGCATCGCCGGGCCGGTCCTGACCGCGTCGGGTGGCGTCGACGCCCTCTGGCCGTCGTACGACTATGCCGAGGCCGTGCACCGGCGCCTCGCCGCGCACCGCTTCGCCTACGCGCACCCCGATCTGCGCTTCGAGAACGCTGGCCACGGCGTCGGCGCGGCGGTTCCGTACCTGCCCACGGCGACGATCCGGGACTTCGGAGGCTCAGCCGGCGCGGACGAAGCGGCGAAGGCCGCGCTGTGGCCCCGCATCCTGACGTTCATGCGGGGCCTGCGCGGCGACTGACGACTACGAGCAGAAGGCCGAGGCCTTCACCCAGCCGGTCGTCTTGTAGGTGCCCTTGCTGCCCGTGGCGATGCGGGTGCCGTGGTGCCACAGGCCCTTGGCGCTGCCGCTCTTGACGCGGGCGCTGCGGTCGACGTGGAAGTGCTCGCCCTTGAAGATCGTGCCGACGAAGATCTTGCCCGGGGCGGGCGCGTCGATATAGGCGCTCTCGGCCCGCGGGCACGTCTCGGGGGGCCACCTGGGTGGCGATCTCCCACACCTCGTCAGCCGACGTCCGTCCAGCGCCCATCAAGGCCCGCAGCCGTCGCGCCGATGCCAGCGGACAATGAGCTTCGATCTGCACTTCTGCCTGGGCCACCTCATCGACAAGGGCGGCTCCGACCTCCACCTCAAGGTGCCCGCCCCGCCGGTCATGCGCGTCGACGGCCAGATGCGCCCCATCGAGGGCCTGTCGCCGCTGACCCCCGAGGACACCGAGCGCGCGGTGCGCGAGATGCTCCACGACCCCGAGAAGCTCGAGGAGTTCGCCAACGAGGGCGAGGTCGACTTCGCCTACTCGATCCCGGGGGTCGCGCGCTTCCGCTGCAACGCCTTCCGCCAGCGCGGATCGGTCTCGCTGGTCGTCCGCGCGATCCCGGTCTCGATCAAGACGATCGATCAGCTCGAGCTGCCGCCGGTGATCCGCGAGCTGGCCGAGGAGGAGCGCGGCATCGTCCTGCTGACCGGCACGACCGGCTCGGGCAAGTCGACGACGCTCGCCGCCATGATCGACCACATCAACTCCACGCGCCGGCGCCACATCGTCACCGTCGAGGACCCGCTCGAGTTCCTCCACGAGGACAAGCAGTCGATCATCAACCAGCGCGAGGTCGGCATGGACACCGGCTCGTTCAAGCGCGCGCTGCGCCGCGTCCTGCGCCAGGACCCCGACGTGATCCTCATCGGCGAGATGCGCGACGAGGAGACGGTCCACACCGCGCTGAGCGCGGCGGAGACCGGGCACCTCGTCTTCTCGACCGTCCACACCGTCGACGCGGCCGAGACCGTCAACCGCCTCATCGACTTCTTCCCGCCGCACATGCACAACCAGGTGCGCGCGATGATCGCCTCGACGCTCAAGGGCGCGGTGTCGCAGCGCCTCGTGCCGACGCTCGACGGCCAGGGCCGCATCGCGTGCTGCGAGGTCCTGCGGATGACCGGCCGCGTGCGCGACATGATCATGAACCCCGACGAGACCGGGAAGCTCCCCGAGGTCATCGCCGAGGGCTCGTTCTACGGCATGCAGACCTTCGACCAGCACCTCTACGAGCACCTCAAGGCCGGTCGCGTCGAGATGGACACCGCCGTCCAGTTCGCCACGAGCCCGCACGACTTCAAGCTCCTCGTCGCCGCCGAGGGCAAGCGCGGCACGACGATGGACGACCTCACCGACGCCGAGACGCGCCGCGGCCCGATGGCGGCCTAGCGTCGGTAGGCTCCCGCGTGTGGAGCACTGGGACCTCCGCACGCTGCCCGTCGCCGCCCACGAGCCGCTGATCCTCGCCTCCAAGCGCGGCGAGGCCCGCACCGTCGTCATCAACCTGCCGGCCGGCGAGGCGCTGCAGGACCACCAGGTCCACGAGCGCGCGCACGTCGTCGTCGTCGACGGCGAGGTCGAGATCGCCCAGGGCAACGAGACGATCGCCGGCGGGCCCGGCCTGCTGGCCGTCTTCGACCCCGGCGAGCGCCACGAGGTCCGCGCGCGCAGCGACGCGCGGCTGCTGCTCGTGCTCGCGCCCTGGCCGGGCGACGGGCATCCGGGCGCCCGCGATCCTTGACGCGCGCCGTCCCCCCCGACAAGGTGGCGGACATGCAGACGACCCTCGCGCAGTTCAACGAAACCCAGTCCACCGACGCCTTCGCGCTGCAGAACAACTATCTGCTGAAGGTCCGCCTCGACCAGGGCGCGATCCGCGCCAAGCAGGGCTCGATGGTCGCCTACCAGGGCGACGTCTCGTTCGAGCACGCGGGCAGCGGCGGCATGTCGAAGTTCGTCAAGAAGGCGCTCACGGGCGAGGGCCAGGACCTCATGAAGGTCTCGGGCAGCGGCGAGGTCTTCCTGGCCGACACCGGCCAGCACGTGCACCTGATCCGCCTGGAGGGCGAGCAGATCACCGTCAACGGGCGCAACCTGCTGGCCATCGACGCCGACATCGACTGGGACATCCAGAAGGTGTCGGGAGGCAGCGGCGTGATGGCCGGCGGCCTGTTCAACACCGTGCTGCACGGATCGGGCTGGGTGGCGATCTTGTCGGACGGCAACCCGGTGCTGCTCGACGTCGGCGCCGCGCCGACCTTCGCCGACGCTCAGGCCGCGATCACGTGGTCGCAGGGGGTCAGCACCTCGATCAAGACCGACTTCAAGCTGACCAAGTCGCTGACCGGCCGCAGCTCGGGCGAGTCGCTGCAGATCGCCTTCTCCGGCCAGGGCTGGGTCCTCGTGCAGCCGTCCGAGGGGCGCGTCGGGACGACGCAGGGCGGCGGAGGCGGCGGGCTGGGCAACCTGCTGAGCGGGTGAGCGCGGCGGCTGGGCGGTGCTCGCGCGCGGTCGCTCGGCCTTGGGCCAGAACTTCACTTGGTAAAGTGTTGGGAAGCATGGCCGCGTCCGATCCCACCTGTCCCGTCTGCCGTACTGCCGACATCGTGTGCGGGAAGTGGACGCTGCTGCTGGTCCGCGACCTCTCCGAGGGCCGCTCGCGCTTCTGCGAGCTCGAGCGCTCGCTCAGCGGCATCAGCCCGCGCACCCTCTCGCTGCGCCTGCGCGCGCTCGAGGAGGAGGGCATCGTCGAGCGCCAGACCTACGCCGAGGTCCCGCCCCGCGTGGAGTACACGCTGACGGCGAAGGGCCGCGCGCTGATCCCCATCATCGAGGGGATGCGCGACTACGGCGAGCGCTGGCTGGGCGCCGAGTGCGCCACCGAGCCGGCGGTCGCGGTCGAGCGCGCCGTCGTCGCCGCGTAGGTCGGCAGCGCCACCGACAGCACCGTCGAAGGTGATGCGGCATGGCCGCACGCCAGCCGCGGGCGACCGCAACTCGCGGCGATCCGGCGAGTCCTAAACGCACGATGGCAGGACAGCGTGCAGGCGTTGCGTCGCGCGGCTCGCGAGCTACCCTCGCGGCCGTGGGTCGCACGACGATCACGCGTCGGCGCGCCCTCGCCCTCGGCGTTGCGACCGGCCTGGGGCCGCTGCTGGCACGGCCGCTGAGCGCCCTCGGGCGAGCTGCGCCGGCCCGCCTTCGCGGCTTCGGGATGGATGTGCGGCCCAGGGACTTCGAGGGCCTGACGAGCCGGGTGCTGCGCGCGCCGGCGCGCTTCGACGTGCTCGGGGTCCGCGGGGCGGCCGCCCGCCTGCAGGTGCGCGTGCGCCGCGCCGGCGGACGGTGGAGCCCGTGGGTGCCGCTCGCCGTGCATGGCGACCATGCGCCCGACACGGGGACCGGCGAGCGCGCGTCCGATCCGGTGTGGGCCGGCGGCTGCGACGAGCTGCAGCTGCGCGCCGCCGCGCCGCTGCGCGCGACGCTGCGCATGCACTTCGTGTCCGTGCCGCCGGTCAGCCGCCGCGCGCGCCGCGCGCAGGTGGCCGCGGCCAAGCAGGGCTCGCCGCAGCCGGGCACGCCGCCGCCGATCATCCCGCGCTCGGCGTGGGGCGGCGACTCGGTGCCGCCGCGCTCGCCGCCGGAGCTCGGCGTCGTGCAGATGGCGTTCGTGCACCACACGGTCACCGCCAACGACTACACTGCCGACCAGTCCGGCTCGATCGTGCTCGGCATCGCCAAGTACCACCGCGACACCAACGGCTGGAACGACATCGGCTACAACTTCCTCGTCGATCGCTACGGCCAGGTCTTCGAGGGCCGCGCCGGCGGCGTCGAGCAGCCGATCGTCGGCGCGCACGCGCAGGGCTACAACGACCAGTCGACCGGCGTCGCGCTGATCGGCACCTTCAGCGACGAGCTCATCCCCGAGCCCGCGATGGCCGCCGTCGCCCAACTGCTGGGCTGGAAGATGTCGCTGCACGGCGTGCCGTGCGAGGGCGGCCTGACGGTGATCTCCGGCGGCGGCAGCCTGAACCGCTACCCGGCCGGCACGCCGGTTGCCGTGCAGCGGATCTCCGGCCACCGCGACGGCGACAAGACCGAGTGCCCCGGCAACGCGCTCTACGGGCAGCTCCTGGCGCTGCGCCAGCGCGCCGCGGCTCTTGCGGGGCCGGTCGTCGCCAAGGGCCAGGTGATCCTGCGGGCCGCAGCGCCCGCCGTGGTCTACGGCGCCGACGCGGTGTTCACCGGCACGGTCGTGCGGCCCGACTCGACCGCGGGCGCCGGCGACCTCGTCGCGCTGCAGAAGCGCGGCTCGAACGGCAGGTGGGTGACGGTCGGCCGCGCGACCGCGGCACCCGATGGCTCGTGGGTCGTGCGCGTGCCGTGGCGCCGCGGCGGCAAGGTGCGCGCGACCGCGGTCGGCGTGTCGTCGAAGGCGCTCGAGGTCGACGTCACGCCGGTGCTCTCGACACGGTCGGCTCCGAAGCGGATCCACGCGGGCTCGACCGTCACGCTCTCCGGCCGCGTGCGCCCGGCCGACAAGGTCTCGATCCGCCTGGAGCGCCAGGGCTCGGACGGCACGTTCCGCCGCGTGCGCTTCCTGAGCGCGCGGGTGTCCAAGACGCGATGGCGCGCCGCGGTGCGCCTGCGGCGCCCCGGGCTCTATCGCCTGACCGCGCGCTCGGGCGGCGGCGAGGGCCGCGCCGTGTACGTGCGGGCGGTTCGGCTGACGGGCGGGGCGTCCGCGACGGCGTAAGCGGCGCCGCGAAGAGCCGCGGAGACCTCACACCTCGCGCTGCGCCGCCGGCGCGGCCGGCGCGTCGCGGCGGTGACAGTCGTGCACGTCGACGCGCTGCTGCAACCGCTTGACCGCCGCAGCCGCGTCGCCGTTGGGCTTGACGTGACCCTGGGTCGTCGCGATACCGGTCAACGAGAAGACGAAGGCGCCGCAGCTCATCGTCACGGCGGCCAAGTAGGCCACACGCTGCAAACGCGGTCGGCGCTCAGGCATGGGCACGCTCCCGAGGGTAGCTGGATGGGTCTGGCTGGTCGGTCGGTTCGCCGCGGGGCAGGGTCACCGTCGCGCGCAGGCCGCCGTCGGGGCAGGCGGCCAGCGCGACCGCGCCGCCATGGGCGTGGGCGACCGAGCGCACGATCGACAGGCCGAGGCCGGCGCCGTCGCCGCGTGCGCCGCGGTCGATGCGCTGGAAGGGCTCGAGCAGGCGCGGCAGCGTGGCGGGGTCCAGGACGTCGCCGTCGTTGACGACGTCGACGACGCTTTGGCCGTTGCGCGTCGCGGTCGTCACCGACACGCGCCCGCCCGGGCGGTTGTGGCCGACGGCGTTCTCGACGAGGTTGGCGACGAGGCGCTCGAGCAGGCGGCGGTCGCCGCGCACCGGCGCGGCGTGCAGGTCGGCCGTGACCGTGAGGCCGGCGGTGTCCGCGTCGCGCGCCGTGTGCTCGAGGGCCATCTTCGCGGCGGCGGCGAGGTCGACGGGGTCGCGGCGCGCGACCGCGCCCTCCGAGCGCGCCAGGGTCAGCAGCGCCTGCACGAGCCGCTCGGTGCGGTCCACCGCCTCGTGGACGGCCACGGCCATCGCACGCAGCTCGGCGTTGCTGGCGTCGGGGTCGGCAAGGGTGACCTCGAGCTCGGTGCGCATCACGGTCAGCGGCGTGCGCAGCTCGTGCGACGCGTTGGCGACGAAGCGCCGCTGGCTGGCGAAGGCCGCCGAGAGGCGCTCGAGCATCTCGTCGAAGGTGTCGGCCAGCTCCTTGAGCTCGTCGCGCGGGCCCTCCAGCGCGATGCGCTCGTCGAGCGTGTCCTGCGAGACGTGGCGCGCCGTCGCGGTGATCTGCTGCAGCCCGCGCAGGGCGCGGCCGGCGATCAGCCAGCCGAGCAGCACCGACAGCGCGGTCATCGCGACCAGCGCGAGCGCGTACTGGGTGCGCAGGTGGTGCAGCGCGTCGTCGGCGATCTCCCGCTGGACCGCGCGGCGGACCTCCTCGCCGGGGCCGCCGATGCCGACGTCGCCCGGCGCGAGGTTGTTGCGCACGAGCACGTAGCTGACGGTCAGCAGCGCCGCGCCCGCCAGCAGGAAGACGCCCGCGTAGAGCAGGGTCAGCCGCAGCCGGATCGTCGGGCGTGGCATCAGATGCGGTAGCCGGCGCCCATCACCGTCTCGAGCACCGGCGGGTCGCCGAGCTTGCGCCGCAGTGTCATGACGGTCATGCGCACGGTGTTGGTGAACGGGTCGGCGTGCTCGTCCCACACCCGCTGGAGGAGCTCCTCGGCCGAGACCGCGGCGCCGTCGGCGGACATGAGCGCCTCGAGGACGCCGAACTCCTTGGGCGTGAGGTCGAGCTCCTCGCCCGCGCGCGTGACCGTGCGCCGGGCGGGATCGAGCTCGAGGTCGCCGCAGCGCAGGATCGCCGGCCGCGCGCGGCCGGCGCGCCGCGCGAGCGCGCGGATGCGAGCGACGAGCTCCTTCCACTCGAAGGGCTTGGGCAGGTAGTCGTCGGCGCCGAGCGTGAGGCCGTCGACGACGTCGTCGAGGCTGTCGGCGGCGGTGAGCATGAGCACCTTGGTCTCGCGCTCGTCGCCGGACGACAGCCGCCGGCAGACGTCGTCGCCGTGCATCTCGGGCAGGTCGCGATCGAGCACGACGACGTCGTAGGGGACCACCCGCGCCTTGACCAGCGCGGACGCGCCGTCGTGCGCGACGTCGACGGCCATGCCCTCGCGGCGCAACCCGCGGGCGATCGCGCCGGCCAGCCGGCGCTCGTCTTCTGCGACGAGGATCCTCATCTCGTTCTCAATGAGGATGACGCCAACTTCCTGAGCCGAAGCTAAGAGTTTCTGAAGATGCCCTAAAACGCGCGGTGCCTTATCGGGAGCTGACGGGCGCGCTGGCACGGTGTCGAAGGCTCCGGCCGCCGGGGCGAGGCGGGTTCCCTGGACCGACCCGCGAGGGACGTCCCGGCGGCCGGCTAGGCCTTTCGCGCCGGGCGCTCAGCCCGAGCCGCTCAGGATGGTGGCCGAGGCCACGAGGGCGGCGACGACGAGCCCGATGGTGATCCGCCGCAGGCGCTCGGGCGTCAGCCACGCCCACTGCCGCGTCGCCAGCCAGCTGCGCGTCGTGCCAGCGGTGGCGCCGGCGGTCATCGCGCCCATCATGCACTGCATGCACATCGCCGCCTCAGTATGCCAGTGCGGTGAGCACGCGTACGATCTGCTCGCGGATCGCCGGGTCGGCGATGAGCCCGTCGTCGCCGACGGCATTTCGCTCGATCGGGATGCGCGCGCAGGCGGCCTCGACGACGTTCGCGTGGACGTAGCGCAGGACCTTGCGCAGCGAGTCGTGTGCGTCGGCCGCGCCTGTCGGCGCCGCGGGTCCGGACGCGTTGATCCACGCGACCCGCTTGTCGTACGTGCCGCCGTCGCCGACCGTCCACTCCAGGAGGTTCTTGAACGAGCCGGGCAGGGCGCCGGCGTACTCGGGCGTCGAGAGCAGCACCGCGTCGGCCGCGGCGACGGCGGCACGCAGCTCGGCCACGGCGGGCTGGACCGGCGCGCCCTCGGCGTCGTCGTCGGGGTTGAAGTGCGGCAGCTCGCCCATGCCCTCGTAGAGCACCGTCTCGATGCCTTCGGGCGCGACCGCCTGCGCCGTGCGCAGCACCGCGGTGTTCGTGGAGCCTGCGCGCAGGCTGCCCGAGACGAGCAGGATCCGCATCAGTGCGCGTGGCCATGGTGGCCTTCGAGCGCCGTCGGCGGCACGCGCGCGACGAGCATCGCCGCGAGCGCCGTGGTGAGAGGCACCGCCGTGACCAGCGCGATCGCGCCGACGAGCGTCGCCACGACCGGCTCGGCGACGATCTGGCCGTTGACCGCGTCGGTGAAGCCGACGTGCGCATCGCGCAGGACGAGGATCAGCGGCAGCGCCGCGCCCACGTAGGCCAGCACGAGCGTGTGGATCGTCGCCGCGAGGTGGTCGCGCCCGACGGCGAACGCGCCGTGGTAGAGGTCACGGGGGCCGAGTTCGGGGTTGGCGCTGCGCAGAGCGGTGACCGCCGAGGCCTGCGAGACCGCCATGTCCGTCAGGACCCCAAGCCCGCCGATGACCATCCCGGCGAGGACCACGCCCTGCAGAGAGACGCCCAGCGAGGAAACAGGCAGCTCGCCGGTGCGCCCGTCGAGGTGCGCCGCGCCGACGACCGCGTGGCCGACGACCGCCGCCAGCAGCAGGCTGAGCCCGATCCCCAACGAGGCGGCGAGGCTCTGGGCGCCGACGCCGTAGGTCAGCAGCAACGTCACGAACATCACGGCGAGCGCTGCGACGAGCGAGACGAGCACCGGGTCCGATCCGGCCAGGATCGCGGGGACCAGGAAGGCGACGACGAGGCCGACGCTGAGCACCACGCCGACGAGCGCTAGCACCCCGCGCCAGCGCGCAACGAGCGCCGCGAGGAGGGCGAGCGCGACGGCCAGCCACAGCATCGGCACACGGCGGTCCACGTCGGTGAACGCATAGCGCTGCGGCGATCCGGCCTCGGAACGCTGGACGCGCACCCGATCGCCCGCGGCGAGCGAAGGCGTGGCGGCGACCGGGCCGAGGTCGAGCGTCGCGCGATCGCCGTTGTCGACCTTGACGACGAGCTGGCGGCAGCGCTGGGCGGTCGGCCCCGGGCAGCGCACCGTGCGCGCCGCGATGACCTTCGCGCCCAGCGTGCGCCCGCCGAAGGCGAGTTGCTCGGCGCCGCGGACGTGGCCTGGCCACAGCGCGACCAGGCCGATGACGGTCAGCAGCGCCAGCGCCGCGGCGGCGCCGGCCAGCAGGCGCCCGGACCGCGAGGCGAGAAGCCCGGGCGGGCGGCCGTTGCCGCGCGGCGACGGGCGTACCGCACGCTGTCGCTCACGCGCGGCGCGGCGCTGGGCGCGGGCGCGCTCGATCGAGTCACGGTCGGCGTTCCACTCCTCGGGGTCGATCGACTCGAGCGCTGAGATCGGGCGGCGCGTGCCGTCGGCAGCCATCGCGAGTCGGCGTTCGGCGTGGGGGGGTGGAGTCCTGCGGTCGGGGGCGCCGGTGCAGCGCGGCCTCGCTCTCCGCGCGGTGCTTGCGGCACCGCGCGGCCAGGGCATCGAGGGGGAGAAGCCGCTGTGGTCGCGCCGACGTGGCGTCGTGCCTCGTCGTGAGCGGCTGCACAAAGGCACGCGCGTCGAGGTGCAGGCCGCGCGTGTTCTGCAACACCTTCGCGTGTTCGCATACCGAACGTCGACTGCGTCGCGTATATCGCGACGGAGTCGACACTCGGTGCTCGCGCGGCCGCGCGGCGGGGCGAAAGTGCTGCGAAACACGCACAGCGGCTCGCCCGCGTGGAGCGGCGCGACGCCGCCCACGCGGAAGAGCCGCCCGCGACGAGGCACGACGCCACGGCGGCGCGACCGCAACGGCGTCTCCCCCCACTGCCCTGGCCACGCAGAGCCGCCCACTCCGGCGCCACGACCGCCGTCGGGAGGTAACAAGAACGATTCTTATTCCTGTAACCTCCCGCCCGAGATGCTCGACCCCTTCCAGCTTCCCTTCGTACAGCGCGGCATCGTCGAGGTGCTCATGCTCGCCGTCGCGGGCGGGCTCATCGGCACGTGGATCGTGCTGCGGGGGCTGGCCTTCTACGCGCACGCCGTCGGGACGGCGGCGTTCCCGGGCCTCGTGCTCGCCGCCGGGCTCGGGTTCTCCGCGCTGCTCGGAGCCGGCGCGAGCGCAGCGCTCGTGGCCGTCGCCGTCGGGATCCTCGCGCGGCGCGAGGGCGCTCACGACCGCTACGACACGCTCACCGCGCTGGTGCTCGTCGCGGCGCTCGCGCTCGGGGTCATCCTCGCCAGCGACGTCTTCCACTCCGGCAGCGGCGTCGAGACGCTGCTGTTCGGCAGCCTGCTGCTCGTCGACAACGGCGACGTCGTCTTCGCGGCCGTCGCCGCGGCGGTCGTCGTGCTCGGTGCGGTGGTGCTCGAGCAGCGCTGGCTGGCCACCGGCTTCGATCCCTCCGCGGCGCGCGCGCTCGGCGCGCGCTCGGCCCTGCCCGACACCGTGCTGCTCGCCCTCGTCGCGCTCGTGGCTGTGGCCGCGCTCTCGACCCTTGGCGCGCTGCTGGCCACCGCGCTGCTCGTCGTGCCCGCGGCGACGACCCGCCTGGTCTGCACGCGGTTGCGCAGGTGGCAGCTGGCCACCGTCGCGCTCGTTGCCGTCGAGGGGGTGGCGGGCCTGTGGCTGTCGGTGCAGCTCAACGCGCCACCCGGCCCGGCGATCGCCGTGCTCGCCGGCGGCGTGTTCGCGCTCGTCGCGCTGCGGCGCACGCTGCTCGTGCCGGCGGCCGCCGCGGCGCTGCTGCTCGCCGGCTGCGGCGCCGACACCGGCCCCGCCGGGCCCGGCCAGATCAAGGTCGTCGCCACGACGACGCAGATCGGCGACTTCGCGCGCGCCGTCGGCGGCGATCGCGCCAAGGTCGTGCAGCTGCTCAAGCCCAACACCGATCCCCACGACTACGAGCCGCGCCCCTACGACGTCCTCTCGACCGCGGACGCGGCGGTCGTGCTCGAGAGCGGCGACGGCCTCGACCACTGGATGGGCAACGTCCTCGACCAGGCCGGCAGCGACGCGACGATCGTCGACCTCGGCGCGCGCGTGCCGGTGAAACGCGACGACGACCCGCACTGGTGGCACGACCCCCGCAACGCGCAGGCCGCCGTGACCGCCATCGAAGCCGCGATGACCAGGGCCAACCCGGGTGCCCGGGACGTCTACGCGCGCAACGCCGACGCCTACCTGGCGAAGCTGCGCGCGCTCGATCGCGGGATCGCGACGTGCATCCGGCGCGTCCCCGCGGGCGCGCGCAGGCTGGTCACCGACCACGACGCGTTCGGCTACTTCGCCGGGCGCTACGGGATCGCCGTCGTCGGCGCCGTGATCCCCTCGCAGACGACGCAGGCCCAGCCGTCGGCGGGCGACGTCGCGACGCTCACGCGCCAGATCCGGCGCGAGCACGTCAAGGCGGTCTTCCCCGAGAGCTCGATCAACGCCAAGCTCGCGCAGGCGATCGCCCGCCAGACCGGGGCCGTCAGCGACCTCACGCTCTACGGCGACACGCTCGGGCCCAAGGGCTCGAGCGGCGCGACGTACCTGACGATGGAGCAGGCCAACGCCGATGCGATGGTGCGCGGCTTCACCGGCGGAGCGCAGCGATGCGCGATCGCGGGCCTGTGACCCTCGTCCGCGCCGACGGCCTGGCCGCCGGCTACGGCGCCGGGCCCGTGCTCACCGGCGTCTCGTTCGAGCTGCGCGCCGGCGAGCGCCTCGGTGTGCTCGGCCCCAACGGCGGCGGCAAGACGACGCTGTACCGCACTCTGCTCGGCGAGCTTGCGCCGATGGCCGGCACGCTGCAGGCGCCGCCGCGCTTCGGCGTCGTCCCGCAGACCGAGCGCTCGCGCCTGGACTTCCCGGTCAGCGCGCTCGACGTCGCCCTGATGGGCTCGATCTCGACGCTGCCGTGGTGGCATCGGCCGGGGCGCGCCGAGCGCCGCGCCGCGCGCGCCGCGCTGAAGGCGGTCGGGCTCGACGACCTCCACGGCGCGACGTTCGGCGATCTCTCCGGGGGTCAGCGCCAGCGCGTGCTCGTGGCCCGCGCGCTCGTGCAGGACGCGCCCGTGATCCTGCTCGACGAGCCGTTCACGGGCCTGGACACGCCGAGCGTCGAGCGCCTCGAGGCGCTGCTGGCCGAGCTGGCGGCCGGCGGGCGCGGCGTGATGATCGCCACCCACGACGTCGAGCAGGCGCGCGGCTGGGATCGCGTGCTGTGCCTCAACGGCCAGCAGGTCGCCTACGGGCCGCCCGAGGCGACGCTCGACCGCGCCGTGCTCGAGGCGACCTACGGCGGCGAGATCGTCGAGATCCCCGGCGATCACGGCCACGGCGTCCTTCCACCTCACCACCACTGATGCTCCACGCCCTCGCCGAGCCATGGACCGACCCCGTCGGGCGCCGCGCGCTCGTCGAGGTCGCCCTGCTCGGGGTGACCGGCGGGGCGCTCGGGTGCTGGATCGTCTTCTACGAGCTGTCCTACAGCGCCGAGTCGCTGGCTCACGCGCTGCTCCCCGGGCTCGTCATCGCGGCGCTGACCGGCCTGCCGCTGCTGCTCGGCGGCGCGGGCGGGCTGCTCGTCGCCGCGGTCGCCGTCGCCGCGGCCGGCCAGGTGCCGGCCATCGGGCGCGACACCGCGGTCGCCGTCGTCGTGACCACGCTGTTCGGCGCCGGCGCGCTGCTGGCCCTGTCGCCATCGTCGCCGCCGGGCCTGCAGAGCCTGCTCTTCGGCGACGTGCTCGGCGTCTCGGACACCGACCTCGCGCTGGCCGCCGCGCTCGCCGCGGTGGTGCTCGCCGCGCTCGCGCTGCTGCACGGCCGGCTGCTCGCCGTCGGCTTCGATCGGCTCAGCGCGCCGGGCCTCGGCGTGCGCCCGGTCGTCGTCGACGTCGCGCTGCTCGCGCTCGTCGCGCTCGCGCTGCTCGTTGCGGTGCAGGGCCTCGGCAACCTGCTCGTCGTCGCCGTCCTCGTCGCGCCCGCGGCGGCCGCGCGGCACGTGGCGCGGCGGATGGGCCCGATGATGCTCGCCTCCGCCGCCATCGCCGTGGTCGCCGGGCTCGGCGGCCTGTACCTCTCCTACTACGCCGGCACGGCCGCCGGCGCGTCGATCGCGGCGGTGCTCGTCGGCGCCTACCTCGTCGCCGGCGCTGCCGCGCGCGCGTAAGCGACGGATGTCACAGAGAGGATGGCCTCGGCGGTGGCGTCCTCCGGGCCATGAACTCGTTTTCAGCACGTCTCGCCGGCGGCGCGCTCGCCGCCGCGCTCCTCGCCGTCACGGCCGCGCAGGCGAACGCGGCCCCGTCGATCAAGGTCAAGCACAAGACGCTGACCGTCAAGGGCAGCGGGAAGAGCGACAAGCTCGCACTGCGCCTGCACTCCGGGGCGCCCGACACGCTCGACGTCGACGTCGGCGACGACGGCAGCGCCGACTTCAGCGTCGCGCGCAACCGGGTCGCCCGCATCCGCGTCAACGCGCGCGGTGGCGACGACCAGGTCCGCATCGACGACGCCAACGGCGCCTTCACCACCACGATCCCGACGACGATCGACGGCGCAGGCGGCAAGGACACGCTGCTGGGCGGCGCCGGCGCCGAGAAGCTGATCGGCGGCCGTGGGGCGGACACCATCGACGGCAACGGCGGCAACGACCGTGCCGACCTCGGCGCCGGCGACGATCGCTTCATCTGGGATCCGGGCGACGGCAGCGACGTCGTCGAGGGCCGCGGCGGGCGTGACGCGATGACCTTCAACGGCAGTGGCGTGAACGAGAGCTTCGAGCTGTCGGCCAACGGCGCCCGTGCGCGCTTCACGCGCAACGTCGGCACCATCGTCATGGACCTCGACGGCGTCGAGCAGGTCGACCTCGCCGCGAAGGGCGGCGCCGACAACCTGCAGGTCGACGATCTCGCCGCGACCGACGTGCGAACCGTCAACAGCGACCTGGCCACTGACGGCGCGACCGATCACCTGGTCGTCAACGCGACCAACGCCGACGATGCCATCACCGCCTCCGGCGCTGCCGGCAGCGCGACCGTCACCGGCCTGGCCGCGACGCTCAACGTCACCGGCGCCGAGCCGGCGAACGACGCGCTGACCATCAACGCGCTGGGCGGCACCGACCGCATCGCGGCCGGGACGCTCGCCGCGAGCACGCTGCAGCTGACCGAGGACGGCGGCGCCGGCAACGACACGCTGCTCGGCAGCGCCGGCGTGGACCGCCAGCTCGGCGGCGACGGCAACGACGCGATCGACGGCAACCAGGGCAACGACCTGGCCCTCATGGGTGCCGGCGACGACGTCTTCACCTGGGACCCCGGCGACGGCAGCGACATCGTCGAGGGCCAGGACGGCACTGACGCGATGACCTTCAACGGCAGCGGCGTCAACGAGCTGTTCGAGGCCTCGGCCAACGGCCAGCGCGTGCGCTTCACGCGCAACGTCGGCAACATCGTCATGGACCTCGACAACGTCGAGCACATCGATGCCAACGCCCTTGGCGGCGCCGACGTGCTGACGGTGGACGACCTCACCGGCACCGACGTGACCGCCATCAACGGCGACCTGGCGACCGACGGCCAGCCCGACCAGGTCGTCCTCAACGCCACCAACGGCGACGACGCGATCGTGGCCAACGGCTCGGGCGGCAACGTGAGCGTGCAGGGGCTCGCCGCGGCGGTGCGCATCACGCGCGCCGAGGCCGCCAGCGACACGCTGGCCATCAACGCGCTCGGCGGCGACGACGTCGTCGAGGCGTCGGGCCTCGCCGCCGACGCGATCGCGCTCACCGCCGACGGCGGCGACGGCGACGACATCCTCATCGGCGGCGCGGGTGCCGACACGCTGCGCGGCGCGGCCGGCGACGACGTGCTCATCGGCGGCCCGGGCACCGACACGCTCGACGGCGGCCCGGGCAGCAACACCGTCATCCAGTAACGGCAACCGCGTCGGGGGCCCTGCGCGCAGGGCCCCCGACCGCAACTAAGCTGCTGCGAGTGAGCCCGCTCCAACACTCGATCGCCGTCGTCGGTGGCGGCTTCGGCGGCCTCGGCGCCGCCGCGATCCTGAGCCGGTCCGGCTATCGCGACGTCACCGTCTTCGAGCGTGGCGAGCGCATCGGTGGCGTCTGGCACCACAACACCTACCCGGGCGCGGCGTGCGACGTCCCGTCGCACCTCTACGAGTTCTCGTTCGCGCCCAACCCGCGCTGGTCGCGGCGCTACTCGCCCCAGGCCGAGATCCAGGCCTACCTCGAGGAGGTCGCGCGAGACCACGGCATCCTCGATCGCATCCGGACGAGCACCGAGGTCCAGAGCGCGCGCTGGAACGGCGAGCGCTGGGTGCTGCAGACGTCCGGCGGCACCCACGAGGCCGACGTCCTGCTCACCGCGTGCGGCCAGCTCTCGGTGCCGAGCATCCCGGCGATCCCGGGCCTGGACAGCTTCGAGGGGCCGACCTTCCACACCGCCGAGTGGCGCCACGACGTCGACCTCGCTGGGCGCCGCGTCGCCGTCGTCGGGACGGGCTGCAGCGCGATCCAGGTCGTGCCCTCGATCCAGCCGATCGTCGAGCACATCGACGTCTACCAGCGCTCGCCCGGCTGGACGATCCCGAAGATGGACTTCGCCTACAGCGAGCGCGCCCAGCGCCTGTTCGAGCGCTTCCCCGCGCTGCAGCGCCTCGACCGCGCGGCGCTCTTCTACTTCTTCGAGGTCGGGACCGCCGCGCTGACCGGCAAGCGCTGGCTGTTGCCCGGCTTCCGCGCGATCGCGCGCTGGCAGATCAGCAAGGCGATCGACGACCCCGAGCTGCGCCGCAAGGTCACGCCGCACGACGAGGTGGGGTGCAAGCGGATCATGCTCACCGACGACTGGTATCCGACGCTCACGCGGCCGAACGTCGAGCTCGTCGCCGACCGCGTCGCCGAGGTCACGCCGGCCGGCCTGCGCACCGAGGACGGCCGCGAGCGCCCCGCCGACGTCCTCGTCCTCGCCACGGGCTTCAAGACGCATGGCTTCGTCGCGCCGATGGAGGTCGTCGGCGCCGGCGGGCGGACGCTGGCCGAGGAGTGGTCGCCGACCGCCCGTGCCTACCTCGGGATGAGCGTCCCCGGCTTCCCGAACATGTTCCTGCTCTACGGGCCGCACACCAACGGCGGCAGCGGCTCGGTCATCTTCACGATCGAGGCGGGGATGGGCCACGTCCTGGCCGCCCTCGCCGAGCTCGACCGCGCCGGGGCGCGCAGCATCGAGGTGCGCCGCGAGGCCGCCGAGGCCTTCGACCGCGAGCTTCGCGAGGCGCTGGCGGAGACGGTCTGGCACAGCGGCTGCACCAACTGGTACGTCGACGAGAACGGCAACGACCCCAACCAGTGGCCGTGGCTGTGGAGCACCTACCGGCGGCGCACGGCGAGCGTCGACGGCGGCGCCTACGAGCTCACGGGTGCTCGATGAACCACTCGACGAACTCGCGGCAGCGGCCGTCGCCGTCGAAGCGCATCACGAACAGGTTCGAGAAGGTCCGCCCGTTGGTGTAGCGCGTCTCGCCGGTGGCGATCGCGCGGTCGCCGTCGAGTATGAGCGGCGCGTAGGCGGCCTCCCACGATCCGGCTGGGTCGCGGTCCTCCAGCCAGCTCGCCACGATCGCCTCGCGCCCGCGCAGGGGCTCGTCGTAGGGGTGGTAGGCGTAGCTGACGTCGTCGCTGAAGAGCGCACCGATGGCGGCACGGTCGTAGCTGCGCCACGCCGCCAGGTAGGCGTCGAGCCAGGTCTGCACGCGCTCGTCGGTCAGTTCCGGCATTGCGCGCACTCGCCGTGCAGGACGATCTCGTGCTCGGCGACGTCGAAGGCGACGCGCGCGGCGAGGCGGTCGATCGCGCGCTCGAGGTCCTCGTCGGCGAAGGGCTGCACGTCGCCGCAGCGGTCGCAGACCATGTGGTGATGGTGGTGGCCGTCGGGGCGCGCGGCCTCGTAGCGCGTCGTGCCCTGGCCGACGTCGACGCGGGTCACGAGCCCGAGGCCGACGAGCTCGTCGAGCACGCGGTACACCGAGGCGCGCGCGACGCCGCGGCCGCCCTCGCGCAGGGCGTCCTCGATCTCGTAGGCGCTGAGCGCGCACGCTTGGCGGTCGAGCAGGCCGATGATCGCGGCGCGCGCGCCGCCGCGGCGGAAGCCCGCGTCGGTGAGGCGGCGGTCGGCGTGATCGGCCCACGAGAGCATCGCCCACGATGGTACCGATGAGAACGGTTCTCGCTTCACGGAACCGCAACGCGGGAGAGCCTCATCGCTCTACTCTCCGGTGCTATGCACGATGAGGCACTCCGACGACGCGAATTCCTCCAGCGCACCGCGCTTGCCGGAGGCCTCGCCGCCACGCTGGCGACGGCGCTCCCGGCCAACACCCTCGTGGCCGAGGCGGCACGCGCCCAGCGCCGCGTGCAGCTGCCCTCGCCGCGCAACCTGCCCATCGACACGTTCGTCGTGCTGATGATGGAGAACCGCTCCTTCGACCACTACCTCGGGTGGCTGCCCGGCGCCGACGGCCACCAGGCGGGGCTGCAGTTCGCCGACGCCGGCGGCCAGACGTTCGCCACCCGGCGCCTGGCGCCCGACTGGCAGGGCTGCGGCCATCCCGACCCCGACCACTCGTGGGCCGGCGGGCGCACCCAGCTCAACGGCGGGCGCTGCGACGGCTTCCTGCGCTCGGGCGACAACGACGTCTTCGCGATCTCCTACTACGCCAAGGACGACCTCGGCTTCATCGGGCACGCGGCGCAGGCATTCACCACTTTCGATCGCTTCCACTGCTCGCTGATGGGCTCGACCCTGCCCAATCGCGAGTACATGTGGGCGGCGCAGTCCTACGGCAACGTCGACAACAGCCTGCCGCCGCAGACCGAGGACACGACCGGGTTCCCGGACACGACGATCTTCGCCGCGCTCGACCGCGCCGGCGTCTCGAACCGCTACTTCTTCAACGACGTGCCGATCAGCGCGCTGTGGGGCGCGTCGCGCCTGGCGGCGTCGGGCCCGATCGCCGAGTACTACGCGCGCGCGGCGAGCGGGACGCTCCCGCACGTCTCCTACGTCGACCCCAACTACGGCGGCAGCGCGGGCGAGGACCCGGGTCTCTCCGGCGACGAGCACCCCCACGGCGACGTCCGCGCCGGGCAGGCGTTCATGGCCGACGTCGTGCACGCCTTCATGGAGTCGCCGCAGTGGGAGCGCGGCGCGCTGTTCATCGTCTACGACGAGTGGGGCGGCTTCTTCGACCACGTCGCGCCGCCGCGCGTGCCCGACGATCGCAACGACCCGGACATCGACAAGGACTTCGGGCTGATGGGCTTCCGCATCCCCGCGATCGCGGTGTCGCCGTGGGTGCGCCGCGGCTACGTCGCCCATTCGGACTACGGCTTCGAGTCGATCCTCAAGCTGATCGAGTACCGCTTCGGCCTGCAGCCGCTCACGCGCCGCGACGCCCACGCGGGCAACATCGGGCGCTCGTTCGACTGGGCGTCCAAGCCGCGCCTCGAGCCGCCGGATCTGCCGCGACCCGAGCACGTGGTCTCGATGGCGTGCCCGGGCACGGCGCCCGGGGGCATCCGCGCCAAGGACCACGACGTCCTCGATCTCGTCAGCAGCGGCTACCTCGATCGGATGGGCTTCGCGTACAGCCCCGCGACGCCCGTGACGACGTTCCGCGAGCCGTCCAAGGTCCTTCAGGCCCACCTGGGCTGACATGCTGCCCGTCTGTCGGACGGGGAGCTCATCCTGGTCGCCGGCGCGCTGCTCGCGGCCGGCCTGCTCGCGTCGCTGGTCGCGGGGCGCCTGCGCGTGCCCGGCCTGCTGCTGTTCCTCTTCGTCGGGATGGCGATCGGCTCCGACGGCCTGGGCTGGATCGACTTCGAGGATTACGAGCTTGCGCGGCGCATCGGGATCATCGCGCTGGCGCTGATCCTGTTCGAGGGCGGCCTGACGTCGGGGCTGCTCGAGATCCGGCCCGTGCTGACCTCCGCGCTGAGCCTGGCGATCGTGGGGACGATCGTCACCGCCATCGTCACCGGCTTCGCGGCCGTCTGGCTGTTCGACCTCTCCACGCTCGATGGCCTGCTGCTCGGCTCGGTGCTCGCGGCGACCGACGGTGCCGCGATCTTCGCGCTGCTGCGCGGCTCGACGCTCAAGCGCCGGCTCGCGACGACGCTCGAGGGCGAGTCGGGCTTCAACGACCCGATCGCGGTGCTGCTCGTGCTCGGCTTCATCGAGTGGCTGCAGCACGACGACTACGGCATCGCCGACATGGCCGTGCTCTTCGTCAGGCAGCTCGGCATCGGCCTCGTCGTCGGCGTCGCGGTCGGCGTCGCCGCGGTGTGGGCGCTGCGGCGCGTGACGCTGGCCACCGCCGGCCTGTATCCGGTCGCCACGCTCGCGGTCGCCGCGCTGGCCTTCGGCGGGGCGGATGCGCTGCACGGCTCGGGGTTCCTCGCCGTCTACCTCGCGGGCCTCGCGCTCGGCACCGCCGGCATCCCCGCCCAGCAGACGGTGACCTCCTTCCACCAGGGCCTGGCCTGGGTGGGGCAGGTGTCGATGTTCGTCGCCCTCGGGCTGCTCGTCTTCCCGAGCCACTTCGACGAGGTCGCCGTGCGCGGGACCGTGCTCGCGCTCGTGCTCGTCTTCGTCTCGCGGCCGGTCGCGGTCGCGGTCGCGACGCTGCCGATGCGCTTCACGTGGCCCGAGCGCGTGGTGCTCGCCGCCGCCGGGCTGCGCGGCGCGGTGCCCGTCGTGCTCGCGACCTTCCCGGTCATCGAGGGCGTGAGCGGCAGCACGCGGCTGTTCGACGTCGTCTTCTTCGCCGTGCTGCTGTCGACGATCATCCAGGGCACGACGTTCGAGCCGGGCGCCCGCTGGCTGGGAGCCACGACGAGCGAGCCCGCACTCCCGCGCCCGTTGGCCGAGGCGGGGACGATCCGGCGCCTGGGCGCGGAGGTGCTCGAGTACCCGGTCGGCCCCGAGGACGCGGTGGTCGGCGCGCGCGTGCGCGATCTCGGCCTCCCGCGCGAGGCGGTCGTCAACGTCATCGTGCGCGGCGAGGAGGCGATCCCGCCGCGCGGCTCGACGATCCTGCGCGCCGGCGATCGCCTGCACGTGCTGCTGCGCTCCGAGCTCTCCCGCGACGTGCACCGCATCGTCGAGCGCTGGCGCGGCGGGCCGGTCGGCCCACCGCCGCGTGCGCCGACCCGGCCGCAGGGGCGCCCGACGCTGTTCACCGTGAGCCCGCTCGAGCAGGCGGCGCTGGACGGCGGCGCGGCTCGCCCGACCGCCGTCGCGGGCGCGGCGGTCACCGCACAGCTGCGCATCCGCCGCGACGTGCCGGGCTGCCTCGTCGCCCTGGACGACGGCCGCTACGCGGTGGTCGGCCCGCTCGTCGCGGTCGGAGGCCGCCAGGCGTTGTCGTCGTGGGCGATGCGCCGGCTGCGCCGGCTGGCGCCCGACGACAGCGAGCGCGCGTGGCTGCAGAACGTCGTCGGGGCGATGGCCGCGGACGTACCGGAGTAGATGCAACTCCGCGTGCGCCCGGCAGGAGGGCCGCTGGCCCCGCCGAACCGCACGGCCATGCGCAATCGCCAGCTTCATGGCGCCCTGGCCGCGTTCGTCGAGGAGGCCGCGTGGCAGCTCGCCGCCGAGACGGCGGACGGTGCCGAGGTCCCGTTCGAGATCGTTCGCGGCGGCCGGCGCGACAGCCCGCTGTACTGCTACCGGCCGCTGACCGCCGACTTCATCGACGAGCGCGTCGGCCTGCTGGCGCGGCTGGCGAGCTTCCTGCCCGCCGTCCACGCGCTCTCGGGCCTCGGCGGCCTGGACCGCTATCTCGAGGCGCGCGGTGAGCGCGGCTTCCCGGCCGAGCCGCGCGCCCGCGCGGAGTTCGCGCTGCGCGTGTTCCTCGCGCGCGTGTTCGAGGAGTCGACGGACTTCGAGCTGCATCCCGACCGCGTGGAGCGCGCGTACGGCGAGGTCGAGGCGGCGCTCTACGACGGGCGCACCGAGACCGCGGTGATCGCGCCGCTGCTGGGCGTGGAGATCGGCTCGCCCGAGCTGGCGCTCGGCGACGGGCTGACGCTCGTGCAGGGCGACGCGTTCCCCGAGGACGCCCCGACGGACGCCCTCTGGGCGCCGGGCGCGCGGCGGCCGCACCTGCTTGTCGTCCTGCGCTGGGAGGCGGCGGCCGGCGACGTCACGCCGGTCGCGCACGCGCGCGTGCGCCTGCGGCGGCTGCTGACGGCGCTGCGGCTCTACGACGGCGCCAGCGTCGCCTTCGGGCCGCTGGCGTGGACGCGCACCGGCGGCTCGCCGTGGCAGCCGTTCGCGCTGGGCGCGCTCGGCGCGCGCGGCGAGGAGCCGATGGTCGTCCCGGCCGACCAGGAGGACGAGCTGCGCGCGTTCTGCTCGCTGATCGCGCGGCGCGCGCCGCGGGCGGGCGAGCTGGCGTGGGCGCTGCGCCGCTACGAGATGGCCTGCGAGCGCTCGGTCCCGGGCGAGGCGCTGACCGACGTCCTGCTCGCGCTGCGCGCGCTGCTCGAGCCCGAGGGGCCGGCGTCGGGGCGGCTGGCCGGCCGGCTGGCGGCGCTGTGCGCGCTGCCCGAGGAGCGCGCGGCGCTGACCGCGCGGGTGGCGCACACCGTCGCGGTCGAGCGCTCGCTCGTCGCGGGCCTGGCGGTCGACCCCGAGCTCGACGCGCTGGCCGCCGAGCTGTTCGATCACCTGCGCGCCGTGCTGCGCGACGTGCTCTGCGGGCACCTCGACTCGGACCTGCGAACGGTGGCCGACGAGATCCTGGCCGACGCCGGGGCCCGGCAGGCGACGGTCGCGTAGCCTGGGCGGACGCCCTCCTCCAACGGCCTGCACATCCGCCGCGTCGACCTGCGCGTCTCCGACGTGCAGCGCACGACGGCCTTCTACGAGGCCGTGGTCGGGCCGCCGGTGCACGAGCTGCTGCGGCTGCGCGCCAGCGAGGAGCCCGGCCCGGCGGTCCAGCGGGCGACGGGCCTGTTCCACACGGCGTTCCTGTATCCGACGCGCGGCCAGCTCGGCGCGGCGCTCTTGCGCGTGGCGCGTGGGCGCGCGGCCTTCACCGGCGCCAGCGACCACCTCGTCTCCGAGGCGCTGTACCTCGACGACCCCGACGCGCTCGGCATCGAGCTCTACCGCGACCGCCCGCGCGACGCCTGGCCGGCGCCCGACCCGGGCGAGCGCGTGAAGATGGACACGCTGCCGCTCGACCTGCACGCGCTGGCAGAGGAGGCCGAAGGCGACGCGAACGGCCTGCGCATCGGCCACGTGCACCTGAAGGTCGCCGACGTCGAGGACGCCGTGCGCTTCTGGACGCAGGAGGTCGGCCTCGAGGTCATGACCGCGTGGGCCGGCCAGGCCGCGTTCCTCGCCGCCGACGGCTACCACCACCACATCGGCGTCAACGCCTGGTACTCGCGCGGCGCGCCGCGCGAGCCGGAGTCGGCTCCCGGGCTCGACGGGGTGGTGCTCGGCGGGATCGGGCGCTCGGAGGAGCTGCGCACGCCCGACGGCGTGCGGGTCGTGCTCGAGCCCTGACGGCTCAGCGCGGGTAGCCGCCGGCGAGCTCGGCCACGATCTCCGCGGCGGGCCGGACCTTGCTCACCGCGCCCGCCGACTGGCCGGCATAGAACGCCATCGCCTCGATCGTGCCGGTCGACTCGCGCGTCGGCGGCTGGGCGCCGAAGCGGGGAACCGGGAGCTCGGCGCCGGCGAGACGGACGATGCCGACGTCGGCGTCATCGGCGAGGGCCTCGGCGGCGGCGATCGAGCTGCGCAGGACGCGGTGCGGACCGGGCTCTGGGAGCCCGACGTTGAACGCGTGGCTGACGACCGCGTCCTCGGCACCGGCGTCGATGACCGCCTGCACCCACGCGGGGTGCGCGTCCGATTCGGCGGCGGCGATGAATCGCGTGCCGACGCGCACGCCGTCCGCGCCGGCCGCGAACGCCGCCGCGACGCCGCGCGCGGTCGCGATGCCGCCGGCGGCGATGACGGGTACCGAGACGGTTTCGAGTACGGCGTCGAGCAGCGGCAGCAGGGTCGGCCCCTCCATCCGCTTGCGCCCGCCGGACTCCCACGCCTTGGCGATGACCACGTCGCAGCCCGCGACCTCCGCAGCGCGCGCCTCGGATGCCGACTCGACCTGCCAGCCGCACGTCGCCCCGCCGGCGTGCACGAGCTCGACGAGCGCGGGGTCCGGATCGGCGAGGAAGAAGTCGAGGTACGGCGCGCGCTCGAGGGCCAGCTCGAGCGAGCCGCGATCCATCATCGGGACGATGAAGTTGACGCCGAACGCCCGCGTCTGGCCGGCGAGCGCTGCTAGCACGGGCTCGAGCGGGGCCGGCGGGAGCGCGAGCGCGGGATACATGCCGTGTCCGCCGGCGGCGGCGACCGCGAGTGGGAGCGCCGCCGTCGCGGAGACGCTGCCCATCGGCGCAAGCTGAATCGGGAGGTCGCACTGCAGCAGGTCGCATACGCGGTTGGCCATGGGTCAACCGTACGCCGGGATCGCGCGGCGTTGCGTGTGCTTTGCTGCGCGCTCGATGATCGATAGGCGACTGCGCAGCGTGGCGCTCCTCGTCGCCGCGTGCTTCTTCATGGAGAACCTCGACGCCACGATCGTCGTCACCGCGATCCCGCAGATGAGCGCGTCGCTGGGCGTGTCGCCGAGCGCGACGGCGCTCGTCATCACCGCCTACCTGCTGACGCTCGCAGCGCTCATCCCGCTCAGCGGCTGGATGACGGCGCGCTTCGGGCCGCGGCGGGTCTTCCTCTCGGCGATCGTCGTCTTCACGTTCGCGTCGCTGGGCTGCGCGCTGAGCACGACGCTCGGCGAGCTCGTGGCGCTGCGCGTCCTGCAGGGCGCGGGCGGGGCGATGATGGTTCCCGTCGGGCGGATCGTCGTCCTCGGGCAGGCCGAGAAGTCCCAGATCATGCGGCTGATGTCCTACATCGTCTGGCCCGGCCTGATCGCGCCCGTGATCGCGCCGCTGGCCGGCGGCGTCATCACGACCTATGCGAGCTGGCAGTGGATGTTCATGATCAACGTCCCGCTCGGGATCGTCGCGCTGTTCTTCGCGTGGCGGCTGATCGTCGCGACCGACATGGGCAGCCCGCCGCCGCTGGATCGTCTCGGCGTGGTGCTCACGTGCGGCGCGCTGGGCGGCGTCACCTACGCCGGGCAGCTGCTGTCCGACAGCACGCCGAACTGGCCCCTGGCGATCGCGATCGGGCTCGCGTCGATCGCGCTGCTCGCCGCGGCCGCGTGGCATCTGCTGCGCACGCCGGCGCCGCTGATCAACCTGCACACGCTGCGGATCCCGACCTTCGGCGCCGCGATCAGCGGCAGCTCGCTGTTCTGGCTCGTCGTCGGCGCGATCCCGTTCCTGCTGCCGCTGCTGTTCCAGACCGTCTTCGGCTGGAGCGCGATCAAGTCGGGCAGCGTCGTGCTCTTCGTCTTCGTCGGCAACATCGCCATCAAGCCCGCGACGACGGTGCTGTTCAACCGCTTCGGCTTTCGCACCATGCTCCTGCTGGCGACGGCCGGCCTGGCCCTGACCGCGTTCGCCGCGGGACTGCTCACGGCCGACACGCCGCTGGCCGTCGTGGTCCTCGTCGCGCTGCTGAGCGGGGTCGCGCGCTCGGTCGGGCTGACCGGGTACACGACGCTCGGCCTCAGCGACGTCCCGCCCGAGCAGATGCGCGACGCCAACGCGCTCGCCTCGACCGTCCAGCAGCTCTTCATGGGGCTGGGCGTGGCGGCCGCGACCGTCGCACTGCGCGCGGGCCACGCGCTCGACGACCTGCTGCCCGGCCGCTCGGGGGAGAGCACCGCCTACACGGTGGCGTTCGCGCTGCTGGCGCTGTGCGCGCTGGCCAGCATGGTCGACGCGCTGCGCCTGCATCCGCGCGCCGGCGAGTCGCTGGTGGAGGCGCCGGCGCGCTGAGCGCGGCGGGGCGCCTTGCCGCGGGCGACCGCGACTCACGCGAGCGGCCTGCCGACCTCCCAGTGGTGGCCGAACGGATCCTCCAGCCGCCCGATCCGCCAGCCGTGACCCTCGTAGACGGCCGCGACCTCGGTCGCCCCGGCCGCCACGGCCTGCGCGAAGACCGCGTCGGGATCCTCGACGGTGAGGATCATCCGGATCGATCCGTCCCCCGCTCTGGCGCGCGCGCCCTCGTCCTCTTGCAGCCAGAAGTCCGCGTCGCCGATCGCGAGCTGGGCGACGGCGACGCGACCCGCGTCGTCCTCGTGGCGGTAGCGCTCCGCGGCGCCGAAGGCCGCCTTGTAGTACTCGACGGCGCGCTGCCCGTCGGGCACGGCCAGCCACGGGGCGATGTTTGGGGTCACGGCGGTCATTGTGCCGCGCCGCGCCTGGGGCGCGCCTCGCGCGCCTCGCGTGCCTGCCGCGCGCCGGCCGCGCGCCGCCGGCCGGCCCGGATGTTCCGTCTCCGCCACATGCGAACATGTGTTCGTTCGCGCCCAGCGGATCGGGCGCGTGATCAAGGGTCATGCGGAACCGATCGACAAGCTCGGGGCGACCAGCCGGTGGAAGTCCGGTCGGGGGAGACGCCAGGGTCGCCGGTAGTGAGGCCCCCGTGCGTCGCCGAGAGGCGGGGTGCGAAGCGGGGTGGATCGACTGGCCGGTCCGCAGCATCAAGCGAAGCCTGCGGCGTCGTGAATGTTCAGCGCCTGTTGTGGCGGTCAAAGAGGAGCCGAGCCTGCACGGACATGGCGAAGGCCACGGAACGCACCTGGGAGCCTGGAACGGGTGCGGAGGAACCTCTCGGCGTACGGGGCGTGGAATGGCCAGAAGGTTGTCCTGGGAACTGGGGAGACCCTCCTCGGCCCCGTCGCTGCGGGCGGTGGGAGCGTGCCGGCCTAGAAGCGGCAGCACCGTGAAGGGGTCTGGCAGCCGAGAGGGAGTCAGAGGGGGTCGTAGTGGTGCCTGACGGTCGGGACAACACAACCCGGCCCGAGCGAAGGACCGCTGCTTCACCCACGCACGACGGTGGACGGGAGGGGCGCCGATGAGTGCCGCCACGGCGGCTAGCTCCATCGGACCGGCGCTTGGCCGGGACCGCGTTCGTGCCCTCCAGCGCGTGCTGTATCGCGGTGCCAAGCATCAGCCCGAGCGTCGTTTCCACGCCCTGTTTGACAAGGTCGCCCGCGGCGACGTGCTGTGGCAGGCGTGGCGCGACGTGCGCGCCAATCAGGGCGCCCCCGGCATCGATGGCGTCAGCATCGAAGCCATCGACGCGTCCGGGGACGCCGGCGTGCGGGCGTTCCTCGAAGGGCTCGCGGCGCAGTTGCGGGCCGGCACCTACCGGCCCCAGCCGTTGCGGCGCGTGCATGTCCCCAAGCCGGGCGAGCCGGGACAAACCCGACCGCTCGGCATTCCCACGGTCCGCGATCGAGTGGCGATGGCCGCCGCGAAGATCGTCCTCGAGCCGGTGTTCGAGGCCGACTTCGTGGCGTCCGGCTTCGGGTTTCGCCCGAAGCGCTCGGCCCACATGGCCATCGAGGCCATCCGGGTCGCTGCCAACCGGGGCGGCGATTGGGTGCTCGACGCCGACATCAAGGCGTGCTTTGACGACATCGATCACGACGCGCTGCTGGCCACGATCGGCCGGCGCGTGTGTGACCGACAGATGGTCAAGCTGCTGCGCCGTTGGCTGCGAGCGGGGATCTTCGAGGGCGGCGTGATAACCGAGCCCGACTCGGGCACGCCGCAGGGATCGCCGATCTCCCCGCTGTTGGCCAACATCGCCCTGCACCGCCTCGATCAGGCGTGGCAGGCCGCAGGGCCACGCGCGGGGACGCTGGTCCGCTACGCCGACGACCTCGTCGTCGTCGGCGCCACCGCCGCTCAAGCCAAGCAGGCCCAGCGGCGGGCGGCGACGGTCCTGGCCGAACTCGGGCTCGCCTTGAGCCCGGACAAGACCCGGATCGTCGAGCTGACCCGCGGCAAGCAGGGGTTCGACTTCCTCGGCTTTCACCTGCGCAAGGTGGAGTCCTGGAAGTGGCGCGCGAAGTGGTATCTGCAGCGCTGGCCGTCGGCACGCGCGATGAACAGCATCCGGGCCAAGATCCGGGCACTGACCACCCGCACCTACACGGGCATCGCGCTGTCGGTCCTCGTGGAACGCCTCAACCCCGTCCTGCGGGGCTGGGGCACCTACTTCCGCGGCGCCAACTCGGCGCGCAAGTTCACGCAGATCGACTCTTACGTCCATGAACGCCTGGCGATCCTCGCCGCCGCCAAGCACAAGAAGCGCGGACGCCGCTGGGCCAGCGACTACAACGTCGCCTGGTTCCAGCGCCTCGGCGTCCACACGCTCAGCGGATCGGTGCGCCACCGGGGTGCGCATGCCTCGCGATGAAGGGTGTCGGAGAGCCGTGTGCGGGAGAACCGCACGCACGGTTCGATGCGGCGCGGGGAGGCGTCGCCAGGCCAGTCGGCTAGCCCGCGCGGCTCGCTGACGCCTCCTCCCGACCCTGTGTCAAGCGACATCGTCATCCTGCACGCCGACCTCGACGCCTTCTTCGCCTCGGTGGAGCAGCGCGACGATGCGCGGCTGCGCGGGTGCCCGGTGATCGTCGGCGGAGGGGTCGTCCTCGCGGCGAGCTACGAGGCCCGCGCCTACGGTGTCCGCACGGCGATGGGCGGTGCGCGCGCGCGGCGGCTGTGCCCGCACGCGGTGGTCGTCCGCCCGCGGATGGAGGCCTACTCGGCGGCGAGCAAGGCGGTGTTCGAGGTGTTCCGCGAGACCTCGCCGCTGGTCGAAGGGCTGTCGATCGACGAGGCGTTTCTCGACGTCCGCGGTCTCGAGCGGATCTCGGGGCCGCCGCGGGAGATCGCCGTGCGGCTGCGGCACGACGTCCTCGAGCACGTCGGGCTGCCGATCACGGTCGGGGTGGCGCGGACGAAGTTCCTGGCGAAGGTGGCAAGCGGGGTGGCCAAGCCCGATGGCGTGCTGGTGGTTCCGCCAGCGGGCGAGCTGGCCTTCCTGCACCTTCTCCCAGTCGAGCGGCTGTGGGGCGTCGGGCGGGTCACCGCCGAGAAGCTCCACAGCCGCGGGATCACGACGGTTGGCCAGGTTGCCGCGCTCGCCGAGGCCGCGCTCGTCTCGATGCTCGGCCGCGCGTCGGGCCGCCACCTCCATGCCCTTGCTCACAACCGCGATCCGCGACCGGTGCAGGTCGGCCGGCGCCGACGCTCCATAGGCTCCCAGCGGGCGCTCGGCCGCCGCTCGCCACGCTCGCACGCGGCGCTCGACGCCGTCGTGATCGCGATCGTCGATCGCCTGGGCCGGCGGCTGCGCGCGGCGCACCGCGTGTGCCGCACGGTGGTGCTGCGCCTGCGCTTCGACGACTTCTCGCGAGCGACGCGGTCGCACACGTTGCCGCAGGCGACCGCGCAGACCGCGACGATCCTCGAGACGGCGCGCGGGCTGCTGGCGGAGGCCATGCCGATGATCCGCTACCGGGGGATCACGCTCGTCGGCATCAGCCTCGCGAACCTCCACGACGACGCGCCGCTCCAGCTTGCGCTGCCGTTCGATCACGACCGGGCCGTCGCCCTCGACGGGGCGCTCGACCACGTGCGCGACCGGTTCGGCTCGGCCGCGATCACGCGCGCGGTGCTGCTCGGCCGCGACCAGGGGATCACGATGCCGCTGCTGCCGGACTGACGAGGCTCGCCGACCCACGGCGCGGACGACGCTCGCCGACCGACACCGCGTGCGGCGGGTATGGCATCGTCGCGCCCGCGTGCGCACGCTCGTCATCTCCGATCTCCATCTCGGGGCTCGCCTGCAGCGCGACGTCCTGCGCCGCCGCGAGGCGCTCGATCCGCTGCTCGAAGCCCTCGACGACGTCGAGCGGCTGGTGCTGCTCGGCGACATCGTCGAGCTCGCGGAGGGGCGCCCGCGGCGAGCGATGGAGGTCGCCGAGCCGGTGCTGCGGGCGATCGGCGCGCGACTCGGCAGCGAGCGCGAGGTCGTCGTCGTGCCGGGAAACCACGACGGGGCGCTCGTACGCCCATGGCTGCGCGCCGGCGGCGGGCCCGTGGGCGTCGACGCGGCGATCCCGCTCGACGCCACGCCCGGCCTCGCGCAGGTCGCCTCGTGGCTGGCGCCCGCCCGCGTGCGGGCCAACTACCCGGGCGTGTGGCTGTCTGACCGCGTGTGGGCGACGCACGGCCACTACCTCGACCGCCACCTGCTGCCGGAGGCCGCGTACGGGATCGCCCGCGGGCTGCTCGGGCGCCTGCCCCGCGACGGCGCCACGCCCGCCGACTACGAGCGCGCCGGCGGCCCGTCGGTGACCCGCCTGGAGACCCTGCTGACGCGCTGGCTGCCCCGTCCGCTGGCGGAGATCTCAGACGACGTCGCCGAGCTCCTGCGTGCCTTCACGATGCCGGTGATCCCCCGGCGGCTGTTCGGCCACCACATCGCCCCGCTGAACTCGATGCTGCTCGGGCTGCAGATGCGCCGGGCGAGCATCCCGGCGCTCGCGCGGGTGGTCCACCGGCTCGGGGTCGATGCCGAGTGGGTCATCTTCGGGCACGTCCACCGCTGCGGCCCGCTGCCGGGCGACGACCGGCGCCAGTGGGTCGGCCCGGATTCGCGGCTGCGGATCGCCAACACGGGCTCGTGGGTCTACGAGCCCCTGCTGCTGCACCGCGCGTCGCCGCCGCACGCCTACTGGCCCGGCGGGGCGATCCTCGTCGAGGACGACGGCGATCCGCGGCCGATCGGCCTGCTCGACCACCTCGACGCGCAGATGCTCGCCCACGTGCCGGAGGGCGACGAGCCGTAGGCCGAGCGGCGGGCGCGCGGTTAGCGGAGCGGCGGGCGCGATAGGGGAGCGGCGGGCGCGCGGTAGCGGAGCGGCGGGCGCGCGGTAGCGGAGCGGCGGGCGCGCGGTTCGGCGTCGCCTACCACCAGTCGCGCACCACCTGCGCATCGCCCCGCCACCGCGGCCCGAACGCCAGCAGCTCGAGGCCCTCGGGCCCGGCCTCGAACGCGCGGGTCAGGTCGGGCGCGACGCGGATGGCGTCGCGCGCCGCGACGTCGATGATCTCGTCCTCGATCTTCACGTGCCCGGACCCCGACAGGACGACGTAGACCTCCTCCGCGCGGTGGTGGTGATGGGCGAACTGCTGGCGCTTGCCCGGACGCAGCATCTGGAAGCTGACGCCGGTGTGCTCGGTGTCGAGATCGTCGCTGGGGAAGCGGGCCTCGCCCGTCTCGCCGTAGCCGTACTTCGCCGCCATGTCCTCGGCGTCGCCGAGGTTGCGAATGGTGTAGCCCGGGTGCGGCGCGTCGCGGGCGCCGACGCCGCCGAGCGGCACCAGATCGATGCGCTCGAAGCCGTCGGTGAGCTCGAGGACCTCCCGGATCTGCGCCTCGTCGGTCGCCTCCAGCGCGGCGTCGAGCTCGGCCTGGCCGCTCCACAGCTCGGTGACCCAGACCGCGTTCGGGTCATCGGGCGAGCGATTGATGATGTACAGCTCGCAGCCTGGGACGGCGCGCAACCCCTCCGCCACCTTGAGGAGGCGCTCGGCGAGCGCGTCGGCCTGGCCGGGCTTCGCGATGGCCTTGGCATAGCGTCCCACCTTGCTCATGGGCCATGACGGTACAGCCGAGGACCTCGCGCGCCTTGCGCCCATACCGGCAAGCCCGCGCCGCCGCTGCACGCAACTACCGATGAGGGCGCGCGGACCGCGACCTAGGCTCGAGTGTGATGACTGGCACCCCGTTCACTGCACGTGCCGCGCGCTGGAGCGCGACGCATCGCAAGACCGCCGTGCTCGGCTGGCTTGCGTTCGTCGTCGTCGCCTTCATGATCGGCAGCGCCGTTGGCACCGTCACCCTCAAGCACGAGGACATGGGCAACGGCGACTCGCGCGCCGCCGAGAAGGTCCTGGCCCAGCAGTTCCCCACCGAGCGCGCGGCCGAGCAGATCCTGATCCAGAGCCGCAACGGCGGGCTGCTGGGTAGCGAGTACCGCGCCGCGGTCGACGAGCTCGTCGCCCGTCTCTCGCGCACGCCGGCGGTGGCGCAGATCGAGTCGCCGCTGAAGCGCGGCAACGAAGGGCAGAGCTCGAAGGACGGCACGGCGGTCCTGGTCACCTTCCAGATCACGGGCGATCCGGACACCGCCAAGGATCGTGTCGCGCCGGCGCTGGCGGCGACCGCGGCCGTGCAGCGCGCTCACCCCGGCCTCTTCGTCGGCGAGTTCGGCGACGCGAGCGCCAACAAGGCGATCACGGAGCGCATCGGTGAAGACTTCCAGCGCGCAGAGGTCACCTCGCTGCCGGTGACGTTGCTGATCCTCGTCTTCGCGTTCGGCGCGCTCGTGGCCGCCGGCATCCCACTTCTGCTCGGCATGACCGCGGTCGCGGCGGCCCTCGGGCTCACGGCGCTCTTCAGCCATCTGATGCGCGTCGACGAGTCGATCAGCTCCGTGATCCTGCTCATCGGCCTGGCGGTCGGCGTCGACTACTCGATGTTCTACCTGCGGCGAACGCGCGAGGAGCGCGCGCGCGGGCTCTCGAGCGCCGAGGCGCTCGAGACGGCCGCGGCGACCTCGGGCCGCGCCGTGCTGTTCTCCGGCTTCGTCGTGATGACCGCGATGTCCGGCATGTTCCTCATGGGCTCGCAGATCTTCGCGTCGTTCGGCATGGGGACGGTGCTCGTGGTGGCAATCGCGCTCGTCGGCTCGCTCACCGTCCTGCCAGCCGTGCTGTCGAAGCTCGGCGACGGCGTCGATCGCGGCCGGATCCCCTTCCTCGCCCGACGGCGCCGCGCAACCGACGGCGAGTCGCGCTTCTGGGGCGCGGTCGTGAACGCGGTGATGCGCCGGCCGATCGTCTGGGGCGGGGCCGCGGCCGCGCTCCTGGTCGCCCTCGCGATCCCCGCGCTCAGCCTGCACACGGTCGACTCAGGCGCGCAGGGCCTGCCGCGCGACCTGCAGGTCATGAAGGTCTACGAGCGCATCCAGAAGACGTTCCCGGGCGGCGGCGGGCCGGCGGTCGTCGTCGTCTCCGCCAACGACGTGACGCGGCCGCAGGTCGCGGCGGGCATCGCCGCCCTCAAGCGCGCGGCGCTCGCGAGCGGCCAGATGCACGAGCCGATCAGCGTCGAGGCGAGCGGGTCGCGCAAGGCGGTCCGCATGCTGGTGCCCCTGGGCGGCAAGGGGACCGACGCGACGTCCAACCGCGCGCTCGACACGCTGCGCCACGACATCATCCCGGCGACGATCGGCAAGGTGCCGGGCGCCGACGCGAAGGTCACCGGCTGGACGGCCGGATCCAAGGACTTCAACGACACGATGAAGTCCCACGCGCCGATCGTCTTCGCGTACGTGCTCGGGCTCGCCTTCGTGCTGCTGCTGCTGACCTTCCGGTCGATCGTGATCCCCATCAAGGCGATCGTCCTCAACCTGCTGTCGGTCGGCGCGGCGTACGGCGTGCTCGTCCTCATCTTCCAGAATGGCAACCTCGAGTCGCTGCTGAACTTCACATCGGTCGGCGGCGTGACCGACTGGCTGCCGCTGTTCCTCTTCGTGATCCTCTTCGGGCTGTCGATGGACTACCACGTGCTGATCCTCAGCCGCGTGCGCGAGGACTACGAGTCCGGCATGCGCACCGAGGACGCCGTGGCCCACGGCATCCGCGCCACGGCGAGCGTCATCACGAGCGCGGCGATCGTGATGGTCGCGGTGTTCGCAATCTTCGCGACCCTCGGAATGCTCGACTTCAAGATGATGGGCGTCGGCCTGGCGGTCGCGGTGCTCGTCGACGCGACGGTCGTCCGCGCGGTGCTGCTGCCCGCGACCATGAAGCTTCTGGGCGACTGGAACTGGTACCTGCCGCGCTGGCTGGAGTGGCTGCCGCACCTCTGGCGCGAGGCGCCGACCGAGCCGGTCGCCCAGCCCGCGCAGGAGGAGCCCAAGCCGCGCGAGCCGGTCGGCGTCTGACCGCGCGAGCCGGTCGGCGCCCCAGAGCGCCGTCAGCGGCCGAGAGCCGCCATCGCCGCGTTGCGCCCCGGCACGCCGCTGACGCCGCCGCCGCGCCGCGCGCCCGCGCCGCACAGCAGCACCCGCGGGTCGTCGGTCTCGACGCCCCACGTGCCGACATCCTCGTCGCGCTCGGCGAACGGCCAGCTCAGGTCGCGGTGGAAGATGTTTCCGCCGGGCAGGCCGAGCTCGGCCTCGAGGTCCAGCGGCGTGCGCGCCTCGACGCACGGGCGCCCGTCGGCATCGCGCCACGCGCAGTCGAGGACCGGCTCGGCGAGGACGCTGTCCAGCGACGCGAGGGTGGCCTGCAGCGCGCGCTCGCGCGCGCCCTCGGGGTCGGCGGCGAACAGACGGGCGGGCAGGTGCAGGGCGAAGCACGTCAGCGTCTGGGCACCGGCCGCCTGCAGCTCGGGGCCGAGGATCGACGGGTCGGTGAGCGAGTGGCAGTAGACCTCGCACGGCACCGGTGAGGGCAGCTCGCCTCCCGCTGCCCGCGCGTGCGCGGCCTCGAGCTGCCCGTAGCCCTCGTTGACGTGGAAGGTGCCGAGGAAGGCATCGGCCGGATCGGCGGCGGGGTCGCGCAGGCGGGGGAGCCGCGAGAGCAGCAGGTTGACCTTGAGCTGCGCGCCCTCCGGCGACGGCCCGGCAGCGCCGTCATGCCCGCGCAGGCGATCGAGCGCGGCCGGCGCCACGTTGGCCAGGACGTGCTCGCCGACGGCGACGTGCTCGCCACCGCCCGCGTCGCGCCAGCGCACGGCGACGCCGTCGGCGCCCGGCTCGATCGCGACGACCTCCGCGCCGCAGCGAAGCTCCGCGCCCTCGCGCCGCGCGGCCGCCTCGAGCGCGCCGGTCACCGCGCCCATGCCGCCCATCGGGACGTCCCAGTTGCCGGTGCCGTTGCCGATCACGTGGTACAGGAAGCAGCGGTTCTGGCGCAGGTCGGCGTCGTGCGCGCCGGCGAAGGTGCCGATGAGCGCGTCCGTGAGCGCGATGCCGCGCAGCGCGTCGTCGGCCAGGCACTCCTCGACGAGCTCGCCGATCGGGCGCTCGAACAGCGCGGCCCACGCCGCGTCGTCGCCCACGCGGGCGCGCAGCTCGCCGGCGCTCAGCAGCGGCTCGGTCAGCGTCGGGAAGACCGCCTGCGCGACGCGCGCACAGGTCCCGTACAGGCGCTCCCAGCCGTCGATCGCTGTCGGATCGCCGGTGGCTGCCCCCATCGAGGCCCGCGTGCGCTCGGCGTCCTCGCGGTCGACGAGCACGCCGCGCGCGGGGTCGCCAGGCAGCGGCGTGTACGACGAGATCCGCCGCCGGCCCAAGCGGATGCCCAGCCCGAGCTCGTCGACGATCCGCTGGGGCAGCAGGCTGACGAGGTAGGCATAGCGCGACAGCCGCGCGTCGACGCCGGGCCACGGCCGCTCGGAGACCGCGGCGCCGCCGACGCGGTCGCGCCGCTCGAGCACGAGCACCGAGCGCCCCGCGCGCCCGAGGTACGCGGCGGCGACGAGCCCGTTGTGGCCGCCGCCGACGATGACCGCGTCGTGCCTTGCGTCGGTCGTCACGCCCACCCTGCGGCTGGATCGCGCCGGGCGACGACGTCGGCCACGACGGCCGAGACGTTGTCGCGCCCGCCCGCCGCGAGTGCGAGCCCGACGAGACGCTCGGCGCAGCGCGCGGGCGCGGGCTCGCGAAGCGCGGACGCGATCGCGTCCTCGTCGACGAGATCGGTGAGCCCGTCGGAGCACAGCAGCAGGCGATCGCCCAGGCGCGCCTCGACCCGCGTGAGCGCCGGGCGCCGGGCCGGATCGCCGTCGAGCGCCTCGAGCACGAGCGCGCGGTGCGGATGCGCCAGCGCCTCGGCGAGGGTCAGCTCGCCGCTGTCGACCATCAGCGCCACGAAGCTGTCGTCGCGCGTGAGCTGCGTCAGCGAGCCGTCGCGCAGCAGGTAGGTGCGCGAGTCCCCGACGTTCGCGACGACGTAGCCGTCGTCGCCGAGCGCGACCGCCGTCAGCGTGGTGCTCATTCCGGTCGTCGACGGCCGGCAGCGCGCGATGAAGCCGACGCAGTCGTTGCCCCACGCGACGGCGTCGACGAGCGCGTCGTCCAGGCGGCCGCGCAGCCGGCGCTTGTCGAGCGCGACGAGCGCGTTGATGACGGCGCGGCTTGCGACCTCGCCGGCCGCCGCGCCGCCGACGCCGTCGGCCACCGCCGCCAGCCGCGGGCTCGCGAAGACCGCGTCCTCGTTGTTGGCGCGCACCCGCCCGACGTCGCTGCGGACCGCGCACTGCAGGCTCAGCTCGGTCACGCGATCACCCTAATCGGCGAACAGATGGCGATGGATCGCGACCAGCCCGTCGACGTCGTGCACGTCGCCGTCGAGCTGGGGGATGACGATCGGGTCGGCCTCCCCGGTCTCGCGCTGCAGGTGCTCCAGGGCCGCGCGGTCGCGCTGCGCCAGCGTGCGCTCCTCGGCGTAGGCGCGCGCGACCTTGGCGGCGAGCTTGGCGTCGCCCAGCGCGGCGGTGAGCGCGTCGACGTCGGCCTCGGGCGGCCCGCTGTCGAGCGGGTGGAAGCGGTTGACGACGAGGCCGCCGAACGGCATCCGCGCGTCGCGCAGCTTGCCGGCGAAGAAGATCGCCTCCTCGACGGGCTCGTGCTCGGGCGAGGTGATGACGATGAACGTCGTGCGCTCGTCGGCCAGCAGCTCCTTGACGCCGGCCGCGCGCTCCTTGAAGCCCTCGATCAGGCCGCCGAGCGAGCGGAAGAAGACGCTGAGGTCGTCGAGCAGGTCGACGCCGGTCAGGCGCCTGAGCAGCGAGAAGACGACGCTCGTGCCGCGGCCGAGGACGCGCGCGGCCACGCCGGTCGGGGCGAGGAAGACGCGCAGCGCGCGGCCCTCCAGGAAGCCGGTCAGCCGGTCGGGCGCGTCGAGGAAGTCCAGCGCGTTGCGCGAGGGCGGGGTGTCGAGGACGAGGACGTCGTAGAGCCCCGAGCGGTCCAGCTCGTAGAGCTTGGCCACCGCGGTGAACTCCTGCGAGCCGGCGACCGCGCTGGAGAGCTGCTGGTAGATGCGATTCGACAGGACCTCGTCGCGCGTGCGCTCGTCGGGCGCGAGGCGCTCGATCAGCTCGTCGAAGGTGCGCTTGGCGTCGAGCATCATCGCCCACAGCTCCCCGCGGACCTCGATGCCGTGGCCGGCCAGGCGCTCCGGGTCGACCAGGTGCGGCTCGTTGCCCAGCTCGTCGACCCCCAGCGCGTTGGCCAGCCGCCGCGCCGGGTCGATCGTCACCACGGCCACCCGCGCGCCCTCGGCGGCGAGGCCCATCGCGAGCGCCGCCGAGGTCGTCGTCTTGCCCACGCCGCCCGAGCCGGCGCAGATGACGATCCGCTTGCCCGAGAGGCGCGCCCTCACAGCGCCCGCTCCAGCTCGCGCGCCAGGCGCGCCAGGTGGTCGCCGTCGAAGACGAACGGCAGCGTCGCGACGGGAGCGCGGACGCCGCGGCGCAGGCGCTGCAGCTGCGCGCGCTGCGCGGCGGCGCGGGCATGCGCGTGGCGCGCCGCGCGGACCTCCGGCGAGTCGACCGCCGCCTCGAGCGCGCGCGCGTCGGCCGCGCTGAAGCGCCGCGGCAGCATCCCGTTGGCGACCACCAGGCCGACCTCGAGGCCGAGCTCGTCGCGCAGCGCGTCCTGCAGGGCGAGCGTCTCGTTGACCGGCATCTCCTCGGGCCGCGCCACGGCGACGACGCCGGTCCGTGCCGGGTCGGTGACCATCGCGTCGATCGTACGGCCCTGGCGGGCGATGCGACCCACGCGAGCGACCTGGGCGAACGTGCGCGGCGCGCTCAGCACCGCGACGCCGTGCCCCGTGGCCGGCGCGTCGAGGACCACGAGGTCGTAGGGCTCGGCGCCCGGGGTGCGGCGGTCCTCCTGCGCGAGCTCCCACACCTTGCCGACCGTCAGCAGCTCGCGCATCCCCGGCGTCGCGGCGGCGAGGTAGGAGAACGTGCGGCTCGAGGCGAGCACGTCGGCAAGCGCCGACGGCAGCTGGTCGGTGAGGTAGAGCTCCATCGCGAGCTCGGGGTCGATCGAGACGTGGTGCAGGCCCGGCGCGAGCTCCTCCTCCTGCATCCCCTCGCCGCCCAGCGCCCGCGAGACGTCGTCGCGCCGCGCGACCTCGGCGACGATCGTGCGCAGCCCGCGGCGCGCGGCGACCAGCCCGAGCGCGGCGGCCACCGTCGTCTTGCCAACCCCGCCCTTGCCGGTGACGACCACGAGATCGCGGTCGAGCAGGCTCAGACCTCGCCCTCCCAGTAGTCGTCGACGAGGTCGAGGCGCACCATGACGCGCCCGAGCCACGCCTTCTTCGAGCGCGGGTAGTAGACGATCTCGTTGCTCTCGCGCGTGCCGTAGGCGAGGTAGGTCAGGCCCTCGTCGCCCGCTCGCATGGCGTGGGCGAGGCGCATGCCGGCCGGGCACGAGACGCAATGGCCGGCGCGCAGCGCGTGCTCCTCCTCGACCTCGCCGTGGTTGTCGTAGAGCAGCAGCGTCCCGCCGCCTTCCAGGACGACGAACAGCTCGTGCTCGGCGCTGTGCCAATGCGGCGGGCAGTTGAGCTTGCCGGGCGGGATGACGTCGTGGCGCAGGCCGCTGCGCACCGAGCCCGCCGCGCGCGCCATGTCGCGCTCGCGGACGGACACGTCGCCGGCGGTCTCCTCCTCGAGCTCGACGTCCTCCAAGGCGACGATGCACGGCGGGCGCGGCGTCGGCTCGGGCGGCTCGAGCGGGCCGGCGGCGGCCTCGCGCTCGAGCGGGTCGTCGGGCGAGGCCTCCAGCCACAGCCTGCCGCGGCGGACCATGCCGGCGCGCGGCAGGCGCGCCAGCGCCGGCTGGTGGTTCTCCCCGTAGGCGAGCACGGACAGCCCGCCGGGGCCGGCGATGACCGTGTGCTCGGGGCCGCTGGCAAGGTAGACGACCGTGTCGCCGGCGCCGATCTCGTGCACGGCGCCGTCCAGCCACGCCAGGCCCGAGCCCGCGAGCACGAAGAAGATCTCCTCCTCGGAGGCGTGCTGGTGAACCGGCCCCGCACGGCACCCGGGCTCGACGTCGATGAGCGACACGCCGACCGCGCTCGCGCCGGCGGCCGCGCCGAGGGCGCGGAACGTCGCGCGGATGTCGCCGACGTCGCGCGTCAGGCGCTCGACCTCGTCCCAGTGCGCCAGCGTCATGTCTCGCCGTCCCAGTAGTCGACCTTCGTCACGTGGAACATCGCGTTGACGCCGCGCAGCGACACCTTCCCCGAGCGCGGGTAGTAGGCGATGTCGTTGGGCTCGCGCGTGCCGTAGGCGAGCACGCTCATCGGCGCGTCGCCGGCGCGGAAGGCGTGCGCGACGCCGGTGCCCGGCGGCCGCGCGACGACGCTGCCGGCGCGCACCGGGTGCTCGTCGTCGGCGAGCAGCAGCGCGCCCTCGCCGTCGACCACCACGAACAGCTCCTCCTCGGCCGAGTGGCAGTGCGGTGGGTAGCTCAGCGAGCCCGGGGCGATGACGAGCAGGCCGAGGCCGCTGGCGCGCGAGCCGAGCGCGTCGCCGAGCTCGTGGCGCACGCGCACGACGTCGCCGGTGTCGGCCTGCCTGATCGGGGCGTCGGCGACGGCGAGGATCGTCGGCGGGCGCTCGGCCTCGGGCGCGGGCACCTCGAGCGGCCCCGCAGCGTCCTCGGCCGTGAACGGGTCCGGGCCGTCGTGGGGCAGCCAGTGCGGCCCGTTCCACCACGCCCGCGCGCGCGGCAGCCACGTCAGCCCGGTCGGCGAGCCGGCGCCGAAGGCGAGGACGTCGAGCCCGTCGCCGGCCCCGAGGATCGTGTGCGCCTCGGCATCCGCGCGGTGCAGGATGCAATCGCCGGCGGCGACCGGGTAGACACGGCCGTCCTGCCAGCTGAGCCCCTCGCCGTCGAGGACGTAGAAGATCTCCTCCTCGTCGGCGTGCACGTGGACGGGCATCGCGCGCTCGCCCGCGGCCACCCGATAGCGGCTGAGGCCGACGTCGCGCGCCCCGGCCGCGGCGCCCAGGCGCCAGCGCGTGCCACGCAGGTGCTCGCCCTCGATCTCCCGCGCCTCGACCTCGTCCCAGTGGATGACCATCCGGCGGCGATGCTAGTCATCCCGCACGCGTGAAGGATTCGCCCGTGGCCGGGCGAATACGGCGCTGGTATGGAGAGCGCACCCCAAAAGCCGAAGGTCATCGCATTCGCGAACCAGAAGGGCGGCGTCGCCAAGACGACGACTGCGCTCAACCTGGCCGTTGCCTTCTCGGAGAAGGGGTTCCGCGTCCTGTGCGTGGACATGGACCCGCAGGGCAACCTCACGATGTCGCAGGGGATCGACCCCGACACGCTCGAGACGTCGATGTACGACGTGCTCGTGCATCAGGTCTCGATCCGCGAGGTCGTGCGCAAGCGCGAGATCGACGTCGCCTGCGCGTCGATCGACCTCGCCGGCGCCGAGATCGCCATGAGCACGATGATCGGGCGCGAGCGCTCGCTCGAGAAGGCCTTCAGGGCGATCGAGGGCGACTACGACTTCATCTGCATCGACACGCCGCCGAGCCTCGGCCTGCTGACGATCAACGCGCTGACCGCCGCCGACAAGGTCATCGTGCCCGTCCAGTGCGAGTACCTGTCGATGCGCGGGCTGATCCAGCTTCAGAACACGCTTCAGATGATCCGCGAGAACCTGAATCCCGACGTGGAGATCGAGGGCATCCTGCCCACGCTGATGGACACGCGGACGATTCACGCAAAGGAGGCGATCGAGATCCTCGAGGAGAACTTCGGGGACCGCGTCTTCGCTTCGCGCATCAAGAAGACCGTCCGATTCGCGGAGGCGCCCGTGAAGGGCATGTCCGTGCTGAAGTACGATCCGGACGGGATCGCCGCCCAGTCCTATCGCGATCTCGCGAAGGAGGTTCTCGCCAATGGCAAGCGGTAAGCGCGCCAGCATGAGGGAGGGGCCGCTCGCGGACCTGTTCCGTAAGACCGAGCGGGCCGCCGACGAGGCCGAGGAGGCCACGCGCACCGGCGACGATCGCCAGGTGCCCGAGCCCTCGACGCCCGCTGCGCGCGAACGCCGCATGCCCGAGCCTTCGCCGGAGCCGCCGCCGCACCCGCGCGACACCGGCTATCCGCATCCCGCGCTCGGCACGCCCGAGGAGGCGCCGCCCGCGGCCGAGCCGCGCGTCCCGACGCCGCAAGAGCGCCTGCGCCATGCGTTCAGCGCGGACATCCCGGAGAACATCCTCGACCGCGCGCCCGCAGCGCCCCGCCGCGAGGAGGACCCGTACGCGCGCGTGGCCGACGAGCCGACCCCGTGGGGCACGGCCAAGCCCGCGGGCCAGCCGGTGCTGCGCGTCGTCGGCGTCGGCGGCGCCGGCGTCAACGCGGTCAACCGCATGGTCGAGGCCCAGGTCGAGGGCGTCGAGTTCCTGGCCATCAACACCGACCTGCAGTCGCTGCAGCAGTCGACGGCCGACATCACCCTGCACATCGGCCCGAACGTCACGCGCGGGCTGGGCGCCGGCTCGAACCCCGATCTCGGCCGCCAGGCCGCGATGGAGGAATACGACCGCATCAAGGCGCTCTTCAAGGGCTCGGACATGATCTTCATCGCCGCCGGGGCCGGCGGCGGGACCGGCACCGGCGCCGCCCCGATCATCGCGCGCATCGCCCGCGAGATCGGCGCGCTGACCGTCGGCATCGTGACCAAGCCGTTCGGCTTCGAGGGCTCAAAGCGCGCGGGCGCCGCCGAGCAGGGCATCCAGGCGCTGGCCAACGAGGTCGACACCCTGATCGTCGTGCCCAACAACAAGCTGCTGACCGTGCTCGACAAGCAGACGTCGATGGTCGACGCGTTCCGCGTGGCCGACGACGTCCTGCGCCAGGGCGTGCAGGGCGTCAGCGACCTCGTCACGCTGCCGGGGCTCATCAACCTCGACTTCGCCGACGTGCGCACGATCATGTCCGACGCCGGCAACGCGCTGCTGGGCATCGGCATGGGCCAGGGCGAGGACCGCGCCACCGAGGCCGCGCGCGCGGCGACCGAGTCGCCGCTCCTGGAGACCTCGATGGAGGGCGCGCGCAAGATCCTGCTCTCGATCACCGGCGGGCCCGACCTGTCGCTGTGGGAGATCAACGAGGCCGCCAAGGCGGTCAGCGAGGCCGCCCACCCCGACGCCAACATCATCTTCGGCGCCATGGTCGACGAGAAGCTCGGCTCCGAGGTGTGGGTGACGGTCGTCGCCACCGGCTACACCGAGGATCGCGCGCGCCCGGCGCGCCGCGACTTCGAGGAGCCGCGCGGCGAGGTCCGCGTCGAGCGCCGCAACCGCTCCACGCGCCAGACCGGCCTCGGCGTCAACGAGCTCGACGTGCCCGAGTTCATTCCGAGGGGCTGACGGAAGAGCGCTACGAGCTGCCGCCGGCGCGCCTGGAGCGCTGGCTCGATCGCTGGGCGGCCGGGCACGAGCCGGTCGCCTGGACGTCGATCGGCGAGCGCGACGTCGCGTTCGTCGCGGCCAACGCCGAGCGCGTGGTCTGCGAGCCGCCCTTCCCGCCGCTCGACGCCGCCGCGCTCGGCGATCGCGCCGGCTACGAGCCGGCGCCGCTGCTCGAGCACGTGCGCCGCGAGCGCACGGTCGGCGTCCTGCTCGTGCGCCTCGGCGGCCACGCCGCCGGCGTGTTCGAAGGCGAACGCCTGCTGGACTCGAAGGTCGGCAGCCGCCTCGTCCACGGGCGCCACAAGAAGGGCGGCTCGAGCTCGGGGCGCTTCGCGCGCCGTCGCGAGGGACACGCGCGCGTCGCGCTGCAGGCGGCCGCCGACGTCGCCGCGCGCGTGCTCGTGCCGTGGACCGGGCGGCTCGACGCGGTCGTGCTGGGCGGCGACCGCCGCGCGCTCGACGACGTCCTCGCCGACGCGCGCCTGGCCCGGCTGCGCCCGCTCGTCAGCGGCCGCGTGCTCGACGTGCCCGACCCGCGCCTGCACGTGCTCCGCGCGCTGCCCGAGCGCTTCACGGCGACGATCGTGCGGCCCTCTGGGACGATCTCGCCGTGACTGCTGCAGGCATGGTCGCCGCCGGGCACCCGCTGACCGCGGAGGCCGGCGCGCGCGTGCTGCGCGAGGGCGGCAACGCCGTCGACGCCGCGGTCGGGGCGGTGCTCGCCTCGTGGGTCTCCGAGCCACTGCTCACCGGCCCGGGTGCCGGCGGCTACATGCTCGTCGCCGGCACCGGCGAGGAGCCGACGCTGCTGGACTTCTTCGTCGAGGCGCCGGGCCGCGGCGCCGACGTCGATCGCCGCGCCGACCTCGTGCCCGCCGAGGTGTCCTTCGGCGACGCGGTGCAGGTCTTCAACTGCGGGGCTGCGTCGTGCGGGACCTACGGGTCGCCGGCGGGGCTCGCCGCCGCGCTGGAGCGCTGGGGCTCGCTCGACGCCTCTGCGCTCGCGCAGCCCGCCGCGGCGCTGGCCCGCGCCGGCGTCGCGGTCAACGCCGCGCAGGCCTACGTGTGGGAGATCCTCGAGCCGATCCTCGTCACCACCGAGGAGTCGCGCGCGGAGTTCGCGCCCGGCGGGCGCGCGCTGCGCGAGGGCGACGTGTTCCGCTCCGACGAGCTTGCCGAGACGATCGAGCGCTTCGGGGCCGAGGGCGCCGCGCCGTTCTACTCGGGCGACCTCGCCGACGCCGTGGTCGAGTGGCTCGACGCGCGCGGCGGGCAGCTGACGAAGGCCGACCTCGCCGCCTACGAGCCCGTCGCGCGGCCGCCGGTGCGTGCGACCTACCGCGGGCGCGAGGTGCTCACGAACCCGCCGCCGTCGGCGGGCGGCACGCTCCTGGCGCTGGCGATGGCGCGCCTGGACGAGCGCGCGGACGGCGCGCCGTCGGCCGTCGACATCGTCGCCGTGATGGAGGAGGCGCAGGCGCTGCGCACGCCGGCGTTCGTCGGGGGGCTGACCGAGCCCGGCTTCGCCGAGCGCCTGCTCGCCTCGCGGCTGGGCTCGACGACTCACATCTCGGTGCTCGACCGCGACGGCCGGGCGTGCTCGGTGACGTGCACGAACGGCGAGGGCTCGGGCGTCGTGGTGCCCGGCACCGGCATCCACGTCAACAACGTCATGGGCGAGCAGGACCTCAACCCGCTCGGCTTCTTCACCTTCGGGCCGGGACGGCGGATGCCATCGATGATGGCGCCGACCGTCGTGCTGGCGCCCGACGGCGAGGTCGAGCTCGTGCTCGGCAGCGCGGGCTCCAACCGCATCCGCTCGGCGATCCTGCAGGTCATCGTCGGCGTGGTCGACCACGGCCTGCGCGCGCACGACGCGGTGATCGCCCCGCGCGTGCACTTCGAGGACGGGCTCGTCTACGTCGAGCCGGGCACCGACGCGGACGCGCTGCGTGCCGCCGGCCGCCAGCTGGTCGCCTTCCGCGATCGCAACCTCTTCTTCGGCGGCGTGCAGGCCGTCGAGCGCGACCGTGCCGCCGGCGAGCTGTCGGGCGCAGGCGATCCGCGCCGCGACGGCGCCGCGGTGGCAGGGTGAGGCGCGCCGCGGCGGCGCTCGCGGCCCTCGCGGCGTTGGCGGCGGGCGCGTGCGGCAGCGAGGCTCGCGACCTCTTCGTGGTCGATCGCACCGGCGCGATCCCGGGCGCCCGGCTGTCGCTGCGCATCACCGACGACGGCCGCGCCTCGTGTAACGACCGCCCGCTGGTCGACATCACGAGCGCGCAGCTCGTGCAGGCGCGCGCGGCCGAGCGCGACCTCGAGGATCCGGCGAAGGCGCACCTGCGCCTGGCGCCCGGGCCCCAGCCGGTGCTCTCCTATCGCGTGCGCACCGAGGACGGCACGGCGGCCTGGAGCGACGACTCGCTGCGCCAGCCGGCGGTGCTCTTCGAGGTGGCCAAGCTCACGCGCGACGTGGCGCGCGGGCCCTGTCACCTGGCGCGCTAGTGGCGAACGTACGCGCGCCGCGCGCCCGCGTGCATCAGCCTTTCGGCGTGTTCGCGCGCACCTCGCGTCCGACGACCAACACTCCCGTTTCCGGCCGCCCCGCTTGGTGGGAGGTTGCAACAGAGGCTCCTGATCCCAACGATCGGAGGTCAGCATGGCTGACAACAGAGGGGTCGCCTACCTGGGCACGGGACACGTCGAGGTCCAGTCGATCGACTTCCCGAAGCTCGAGCTCCAGGACGGACCGGGCGTGCACCCCGACAACGTCGGGCGCAAGTGCGAGCACGGCGTCATCCTGAGGATCGTCTCCACGAACATCTGCGGCTCCGACCAGCACATGGTCCGCGGCCGCACGACCGCGCCCGCGGGGCTCATCCTCGGCCACGAGATCACCGGCGAGGTGATCGAGGCGGGGCGCGACGTCGAGTTCATCAAGGTGGGCGACCTCGTCTCGGTGCCGTTCAACATCGCCTGCGGGCGGTGTCGCAACTGCAAGGAGGGCCACACCGGCGTCTGCCTGAACACGAACCCCGACCGGCCGGGCTCGGCCTACGGGTACGTGGACATGGGCGGCTGGGTCGGCGGCCAGGCCGAGTACGTGATGGTCCCGTACGCCGACTGGAACCTCCTGAAGTTCCCCGACAAGGACCAGGCGATGGAGAAGATCCTCGACCTGACGATGCTGTCGGACATCTTCCCGACGGGCTACCACGGCGCCTATAGCGCCGGCGTGACGTCGGGCTCGACGGTCTACGTCGCCGGCGCCGGCCCGGTCGGGCTCGCCGCGGCGCACGCCGCGCAGTTCCTCGGCGCGGCGGTCGTCATCGTCGGCGACCTGATCCCCGAGCGCCTCGAGCAGGCGCGGTCGTTCGGCTGTGAGACGGTCGACGTCTCCAAGGGCGACCCGAGGGACCAGATCGAGCAGATCCTCGGCGTGCCCGAGGTCGAAGCAGGGGTCGACGCCGTCGGCTTCGAGGCCCGCGGCCACGGATCCGACTCAGACCACGAGGCTCCCGCGACCGTCCTGAACTCGCTGATGGAGGTCACGCGCGCCGCCGGCAAGCTCGGCATCCCCGGGCTGTACGTGACCGGCGATCCGGGCGGCATCGACGAGGCGGCGCAGCACGGCTCGCTGTCGATCCGCCTCGGCCTGGGCTGGGCGAAGTCGCACGGCTTCACCACGGGCCAGTGCCCGGTGATGCGCTACCACCGCGGGCTGATGCAGGCGATCCTCAGCGATCGCGTGCAGATCGCGAAGGCCGTGAACGCCACGGTGATCTCGCTCGACGAGGCGCCGGACGGCTACAAGGACTTCGACCAGGGGGCGGCCAAGAAGTTCGTGCTCAACCCGCACGGGCTGATCAACGCCTGATCCGAAGGGGGGACGGCTACGGCGCGCGCCGGTCCAGGTGCGCGTCGTAGCCCATTGCCTTGAGCTTGGCGAGCAGGTCCAGCATCACGCTCTCGAGGTCGTCGATCGGCCCCAGCAGCCGCGTGTCGACGTCGATGCGCGTGGCTGCGTCGTCGCCGCTGAAGACGATCTCGATGCGGTCCTCGACGTTGCTCACGCTCGCGCGCGGGTAGCGCGCCGGAGCGGGCAGGCCCATCAGGCGAACCATCGGTGCCAGCGTACGCCTCAACGGTTCCGCCGGGGTGCCGATCACCATGGGCGGATGCAGCATCTGCGCGAAGAGCTCGAGGCGGCCAGCGCCGCGCTGCGGGCGCACCTGGCGAGCTGGCCCTACGCCTTCGCCATGGCCGGCGGGTGCCACGGCGGCGGCGACCATCCCGCGCTGCGCGCCGTGCGCGACGAGGTCGATCGGCTGCGCGAGCGCTGCCGCGACCTCGAGGCCCGGATCGCCGAGCACGCCTGATCCCGTAGCCTCGGTCCGATGGACGAGCTGCGCGAACGCCTCGCCGAGGTCGCCGACCTCGAGCAGACGGCGGCGGTGCTGGGCTGGGATCAGGAGGTATGCATGCCGCCCGCAGGCGCCGAGGGGCGCGGCGAGCTGCGGGCGACCGTCGGGCGCCTGGCGCACGAGCGCTTCACCGACGCGGCGATGGGCGAGCTGCTGGAGTCGGCGCGGCCGCGCGACGAGCTCGAGGCCGACATCGTGCGCATCGCGCGCCGCGACTACGACAAGGCGCGCCGCGTGCCCGGCGAGCTCGTCGCCGAGATCGCGCGCTCGTCCTCGACCGCGCGCATCGCGTGGCTGCACGCGCGCGAGCACAGCGACTTCGCGTCGTTCGCGCCGCACCTGGAGGGCCAGGTCGAGCTGCGCCGGCGCTACAGCGCGTGCTTCCCGGAGGCCGAGCACCCCTACGACCCGCTGCTCGACGACTACGAGCCGGGCCTGCGCACCGACGAGCTCACCGAGACCCTCGCGAGCCTGCGCGACGGTCTCGTGCCGCTCGTCGCGGCGGCGCCGGCGATCGACGACTCGCTGCTGCGCGACGGTCCGGGCGCGTTCCCCGAGGCCGGCCAGCGCGCCTTCGTGCGCACCGTCCTGCGCGCGGTCGGCGCCGACGACGAGGCGTGGCGCCTGGACGACGCGGCCCATCCCTTCCAGACCACGCTGGCCGTCGGCGACGTGCGCCTGACCACCCGCTACGACGAGCACGACCTCGACGCGCTGTACTCCTCGCTGCACGAGTTCGGCCACGGGCTCTACGAGCGCCAGGTCGATCCGGCGCTCGCGCGGACGACGCTGTGCAGCGGCGTCTCGGGCGCGTGGCACGAGTCGCAGAGCCGGCTGTGGGAGAACATGGTCGGCCGCTCGCCGGGGTTCTGGCGCTGGTGCCTGCCGCACGCGCGGGCCGCGTTCCCCGGGCGCTTCGACGGCCGCACGTGGCAGGAGGTCCAGCGCGCCGCCAACGCCGTGCACAAGAGCTTCATCCGCGTGAGCGCGGACGAGGTGACCTATTGCCTGCACATCGTGCTGCGCTACGAGCTCGAGCTGGCGCTCATCGAGGGCGATCTCGCGGTCGCCGACCTGCCCGCCGCCTGGAACGAGCGCGTGCGCGACTACCTGGGGCTCGAGGTCCCCGACGACGCGCGCGGCGTCCTGCAGGACGTGCACTGGGCCGAGGGCATCTTCGGCTACTTCCCGACCTACGCGCTGGGCAACGTCATCGCCGGGCAGCTGTGGGCGCGCGTGACCGCCGAGCTGCCCGACATCGACGAGCAGTTCGCCGCCGGCGACTTCGCGCCGCTGCGCGCGTGGCTTGGCGAGAACGTCCACCGCCACGGGCGGCGGCTCCTGCCGGCCGAGCTGCTCGAGCGCGTGGTCGGCGGTCCGCTGGACCCCACGCCGTATCTGGCGTATCTCGAAGCCAAGCTCGAAGCATCAGCAGAGCTGATGAGCTGACCCAAGAAGGTTTGCTTGCGCTGATGGCCCGGCGCTGCGAGCCTCGCTGGCGATGACGCGCCGCACGTGGCTGATGATGGGCGGGGCCGCCGCCGTGTGGGGCGCCTCGTACATGTTCATCAAGCTCGCCCTCGACGACTTCAGCGAGGGTGCGATCGTCTGCATCCGCACGGCGCTCGGCGCCGGCGTGCTGCTGACGCTCGCCGCGCGCTGGGACGCCCTCCCGGGGCTGCGCGGGACGTGGCGCTGGCTCGTGCCCACGGCGCTCGTCCAGGTCGCCGTCCCGTTCCTGCTCATCACCTTCGGCGAGAACCGCATCAACTCGCAGCTCACGGGGATCCTCGTGTCGGGCGCGCCGATCTTCACCGCGCTGCTCGCCCTGGCCTTCGTCCGCGCCGAGCGCGCGCAGGGCTGGGCCGCCGTCGGGATCGTGGTCGGGATGCTCGGCGTGGTCCTGCTCTTCGGGCTGGACCTGTCGGGCAGCGGCGACCAGGCGCTGGGCGGCCTGATGATCCTGCTGGCGGCGTTCTGCTACGCGGTCGGCGCGATGCTCATCAAGTACAAGCTCCCCGGCGTGCCCCCGGTCGCCGTGGCGGGCGGCAACATGGCGATCACCACGGTCGTCACGCTGCCGCTCTTCCTGACCTCGCTGCCCGACCACGCGCCGAGCCTGAAGGCGGCGAGCGCGCTCGTGGCGCTCGGCGTGGCGGGCACGGGCATCGCGTTCCTGTGGTTCTACACGCTGATCGCCGAGCTCGGCCCGGCGCGCGCGTCGGTCATCGCGTACATCGCGCCGGGCTTCAGCGTCGCCTACGGCGTGACGCTGCTCGGCGAGCCGTTCAGCGCCGGCGCGGTCGCAGGGCTGGCGCTGATCCTGGCCGGCTCGTGGCTGGCCGTGCAGGGTCGCCTGCCGTCGTGGGCGGCGCGCGGCGCGCCGCCGGCGGCGACCGCGCCGGCGGAGCCGTGACGGTCTCCGGGCTCCTCGTCCCGCTCGTCACGCCGTTCGACGCCGACACGCACGGGCGCATCGCGACGCCGGATCTCCGCATGCCGCTCGCTTGCGGCTCTGCGGCGGCGGTGGAGCGTGCGCTCGCGTGCTCCGCGGACGCCGGGCTTGCTTCGCGGCCAGGGCACTGAGGAGGAGAAGCCGTTGCGGGTGCGCGGCCGTGGCGTCGTGCCTCGTCGTGAGCGGCGGCGCAAAGGGGCGCGCGTGTTTGCGCAGCGCGGGCGTCTTCCGTAACACCCTCGTGTGTGCGCATACCGAACGTCGAGTTTGTCGGCTATATCCCGACAAACTCGACACTCGCCGCGCGGGGGCGCCCGCTCGGGCGGGGAAGGTGTTGCGAAACACGCACAGCCGCCCGCGACGAGGCACGACGCCGCGGCAGCGCGGCCGCAACGGCTTCTCCCCCTCGATGCCCTGGCCGCACAGCGCCGCGAGACACCACGCGGACGACAAGCCGAAGGCCTACGAGAACCGCACCTTCCCATTCGACCGCGCCCGCGCCTGCGCGCGCTCGATGAAGTCCAGGCGCTTGCTCGCGGCGCGGAACAGCCGCGTCACCAGGCGCAGGCGCGCGTTCTCCGATCGCAGGTCGAGCAGGCCCTGCTTGGCCTCGAGCCCGAAGTCGACGGTGGCCGCCATCTCGTAGGCGGACATCGAGTCGAGCTCCTCGGCGTCCGGCGCCCGGTCGGTGGCCTGCTCGACCAGGGAGCCGTAGGCCTCGTGGGCCGCGGCCTTGGTCTTGGGGTCGGCCTGCTCGGACTTGTCGGTCAGGAACTCGACGGTGCCGGCGGGATAGGGCCGGTCGTGCTGCTCGTCGACGATGCGAAACGGGCGGGTGCCGCGGGTGAGGATGTTCATGCGCCCGTCCTCCATGCGCTCGAGGATCTCGGTGATCTCCATCGCGCAGCCGATGGGGCGCACGCCCTCGTCGGCGGCCCAGACGATGCCGAACTCGCTCCCGCGCTCCATGCACTCGCCGATCATCGTGTGGTAGCGATCCTCGAAGATCTGCAGCGGCACGAGCTCGTGCGGGAGCGCGACGATGCCGAGCGGGAAGAGCGGGAAGTCGCGCACGACGGGGTCGGGCATCGGCTCTGAGTCTACGGCGGCGCGAGTACCGTGGGCGCATGCTCGCCGCCGTCATGGCCGCCGTGGCGCTGACGTCACCGCACGTCCTCGTCGTCACCGAGACGCGCGGCTTCGTGCACGACTCGATCCCCGCGGCGACGGCGATGGTCACCTCGCTGGGCTACCGCACCACGGTGCTCAGCGGCGCCAACCAGCTGACGGCCCGGCGCCTGCGCGACGCCGACGCCATCGTCTTGCTCAACACGAGCGGCGAGCTGCACCTCGACGCGGCGGGCAAGCGCCGGCTGCTGGCCTACGTGCGCGACGGCGGCGGCTTCGTCGGCACGCACTCGGCCGCCGACACCTTCCACAGCTGGCCGGCCTTCCAGCGGCTGCTCGGCGCCGAGTTCCGCGGCCACCCACCGCCCGGGCAGGGGCGCGTCGACGTCGTCGACCACGCCTTCACGTCGACGCGGTCGTTCACGATCACCGAGGAGTTCTACGCGTTCCACTGGCGCACGAAGCGCCACGTCGTCGCGCGCATGCACGACGGCGCGCCGCTCGTGTGGTGGCGGCGCTACGGCCGCGGGCGCGTCTTCTACGACGCCCTCGGGCACTTCGGCGCGACGTGGAGCGAGCCCCACCAGCGCCGGCTGGTCGCCGACGGGCTGCGCTGGGCTATCGGGCGTCCTGCGGCGCGCTGATGACGAAGCCGCTGCCCGCCTTGACGTTGACGCTGTGTGGCAGGCCTGCCGGGACGACGATCCTCGCCGGACCCTCGACGTCGTAGCGCTCGTCTCCCAGCACGACCTCGCACGTCAGCGTCGTCGTTGGCAGGACGACGATGAGCTCGGGGACGTCGTGCTCGTGCACGCTTGCCCGCTCCCAGCGACCGCGCGCCTTGCCGTCGACGAAGCGCACGTCGACGCTCTCGTGCTCGCGCGGCAGGCCGGCCGCGATCAGGTGCGCGTGCTCGGTGCGAGCGTCGCCCACGGTGGGCTCGGGCGAGGGCGCGAGCTCCAGGCGCCACGCTGCGGGCTCGGCGATCACGAGCTCACCGGCCGGCGGCCGAGGACCTGGTGCAGGCGAGGCTGGCGGATGAGCGTGCGGGGATCGGAGCTGAAGCGCCGCAGCTCGGCGAGGATCGCCTCGAACTCGCGGTCGTCGACCAGCCCCTCGGCGATCAGCGCGGCGCGCTTTCGCTCGAAGGTCAGCTCGGTGATGCGCTTGCCGTCGCCGTCGCCGAAGACCGGCTGGTCGACCGACTCCTCGACCCCCACGAACCCTGCTTGCGGGAGCAGGTCGACCAGCCGCGGGCCCAGGGCGCCGGCGACCCCACGCGCCTGCGCCAGGGCCTGGTTGAGCTCGACGCAGCGGTCGAGCGCCGGGCAGTGCGGCTCCGAGGACATCGCCCTGGCGTCGCTGTCCTCGACCGCGACCGCGCCGCCCGGACGGCACAGCGACCACATCGCGCGCAGCGCGGCCAGCGGATCGCGCAGGTGGCTGAGCACGTAGCGGGCCGAGATGAGGTCGAACTCGCCGAGCCCGTCGGGCAGCGCCTCGACGTCGCCGACGACGAACCGCGGGACGTTCGGCGTCGGCGCGAGCATCGCGTGCTCGGCGGCGATGGCGATCACGACCGGGTCGAAATCGACCCCGACGACCTCGCCCGGCGCGGCGAGCTCGGCCAGCCGGTAGGTCAGCTCGCCCGACCCACAGCCGAGGTCCAGGCACCGCTGGCCGGCGAGCAGACCGGCGCGCACCAGGAAGTCCTCGGAGGCCGATGCGCGGACGCGGGCGAGCACGGCCAGGCGCGCCGCGCCCTGCCGGCCACCATCGATGACGTACGTATCGGCCTGTGGCGGGTCGAGGGATCGCATGCGCTGCGTCGTTTGTACGCACGTGCGCCATCCGGCACATCGGTAGCCATTGCCTAACTTTCGCGGCGCGGCGTGCGTCACCATGTCGGCAATGGGGGAGCGGCTGCTCGAACGAGACGCGCCGCTGAGCGTCCTGACGGGCGCTGTGGCGGAGGCCGCCGCCGGCCGCGGGTCGACGGTGCTGATCAGCGGCGAGGCCGGAATCGGCAAGACGAGCCTCGTGCGGGCGTTCGCCGAGGCGTCGGCGGGCAGCGCGCGCCTCCTGATGGGGGCGTGCGACGACCTCATGGCCTCGCGCACGCTGGGGCCGCTGCACGACGCCGCGGGCGGCAGCCGCGGGCCGCTCGCCGCGGCGCTCGCCGCCGACGGGCCGGTCGACGGCGTCTTCGCCGCCGTCCTGGAGGAGCTCGTCGAAGAGCGCCCCTCGGTGCTCGTCGTCGAAGACGTCCACTGGGCCGACGACGCCACGCTCGACGTGCTCGGCTTCGCCGCGCGCCGCGTCGAGCCGCTCGGCGCCGTCCTCGTCGTGACGATGCGCGACGACGAGATCGATCCGCGCCACCCGCTCCAGCGCTTGCTCGGCGCCCTCGCCGGCTGCCCGGTGCACCGCGTCGCGCTCCCGCCGCTGTCGCCGCGCGCCGTGCGCACGCTCGCGGCCGGGACCGGGCGCGACCCCGCGGCGCTGCACGCGCTCACGCGCGGCAACCCGTTCTTCGTGACCGAGGCGCTCGCGGGGCCGGGCGACGAGGTGCCGGTGACCGTCAAGGACGCGGTCCTCGCCCGCCTGCGGCGGCTCGACGGCGCGGGTCGCGAGGCGCTCGAGCAGCTCTCGGTCGTGCCGTCCCACCTCTCGCCCGAGCTCGCCGGGGTGCTGCTGGGCGCCGACGCCGGCGCCCTGGCCGACGCGGAGCTCGCCGGGCTCATCGAGGTGCGCATGGAGGGCCTGGGCTTCCGGCACGAGCTGGCCCGGCGGGCCATCGAGGAGAGCCTGCCGGTGATCCGCCGGCGCGCGCTCAACCAGGCCGTCGTCGAGGCGCTCCGAGCCCAGGCCAGGCCCGATCGCGCCCGCCTGATGCACCACGCGATCGAGGCAGGCGACGTCGAGAGCGTCCTCGCGGTCGGGCCCGGCGCGGCGCGCGAGGCGGCCCGCGCGGGCGCGCACCGCCAGGCGCTCGCCCACTACGAGTCCGTCGTCCCGCACCTGGCGCGGCTCGCGCCGCGCGACCAGGCCGAGGTCCTCGACGACTACGGGTGGGAGCTCTACAACGCGGCGCGCTTCCGCGAGGCGGTCGACGCCGGGCGCGAGGCGGCACGGCTGTACGAGCGCCTCGGCCACGAGCTCGACCTCGGCCTGTGCCTCGTGCGCGTGTCGCGCCACCTGTTCATGGCGGGCGAGACTGACGCCGCCGAGGACTGCGCGCGCCGGGCAGTCGTCATCCTCGAGGCCGGCGGCGACGACGCGCAGCTGGCACACGCGCTCCTCTACGAGGGTGCGATCTTCGCGCTGACCGACAGCCCCGGCGAGGCGACCGGGCTGCTCGAGCGCGCGCGCCTGCTCGCGCTCGGATCGCAGCGCCCCGACCTCGCCGCGCTCTGCCTGAACTACCTCGGCATCGCGCGCTTCGAGGGCGGGGAGCCCGACGGGCTGGCGCACCTGCGCGACAGCATCGCGATGGCCACCGCCGGCGGCTTCCACGAGGCCACCGCGCGCGGCTACACCAACCTGACCGAGCTGCTGATGCGGGCCGGCCGCCTCGACGAGCTCGAGCGCTGCGTCGCCGACGGCCTGGCCTTCACGCACGAGCGCGGCTTCTGGTCGCACGCCTACAACCTCGAGGTCCATCGCTGCGTGCTGCTGCTGCGCCGCGGCGACTGGGAGGGCGCCGAGCGCGGGCTGCGCCAGCTCGTGGAGACCGTCGACGACCCCGGCATGCTCTACGCCTACAGCGTCCCGTGGCTCGGGCGGCTGCTCGCGCGCCGCGGCGACCCGACCGCCGAGGAGATGCTGGCGGTGGCGTGGGACGAGGCGCGCCGCCACCGCCTGCTGCTCGGGCTGGCCTACGCGGGCATCGCGCGCGTCGAGTGGGCGTGGCTGGCCGGCAGGCCGGACGTCGCGCAGGCCGTCGCCGACGACCTGCTTCCGCGCCTCGAGCATCTCGGCGCCGCGCCGTTTCGCGGCGAGCTGCTGCGCTACATGGCCCGCGCGGGGCTCGCGGCCGAGCCGTTCCCCGGCTGCCCGCCGGAGTACGCCGCAGGACTGCGCGGCGACTGGCGCGAGGCCGCCGCGGCGTGGCGCGCGGTCGGCGATCCCTACGAGACGGCGCTCGAGCTGGGGGAGTCCGGCGAGCCCGAGGCCGCCGGCGAGGCGCTGGGGACGCTGAAGAGCCTGGGCGCCGAGGCCGCCGCGCTGAGCGTGCGCAGGCGGCTGCGCGCCATGGGCGCGCGCGTGCCGCGCGGCCCACGCACGGCGACGCGCTCGAACCCCGCCGGCCTCACCGAGCGCCAGCTCGCGGTCCTCGCGCTGCTGCGCGAGGGGATGACGAACGCCGAGATCGCCGAGCGCCTGGTCGTCTCGGTCCGCACGGTCGACCACCATGTCGCCGCGGTGCTGAGCAAGCTCGGCGTGCAGTCGCGGCGCGACGCGGCGGCCGCGGCGCAGCAGCTCGGCGTTGTCTAGGCCGGCTTCGTCGCCGAGACGATGAGGTTGTAGAAGATCGCCGGCGGCAGGCGCGGCTCGAGCAGCCGGCGGTCGACCTTCTGCAGCACGAGGTAGCCGCGGAACGCGTAGACCTTCCACGCCCACGGCACCTCGTCGGGGTCGGCGGTGGCCTCCAGCGCGCGGTTGGCCCAGCCGAACCAGTTGGCCAGCAGCTCCTCGCCGCGCACGCGGACCTCGTCCAGGCCTGCCCCGCGTGCCGCGCGCGACAGCTGGTCGGGCGTGAACGCGTGGACGTCGACGAACGCCTCGAGCTCGTGGTTGGCTTCGCCGCCGTCGCTGTGGCCGACCTTGGCGGGGCCGGCGCGCATGAGCCGCCGCCACAGCGGCGCGACGTACATCGCCGCGCGCTTGGGGACGTCGGCGATGCGATCGCCGTAGCGCGACGGCTCGCCGGCGAAGAACAGCCGGCCGCCCGGGCGCAGCACCCGCCGGAACTCCGCGAACGCGCGGTCGAGGTTCGGCAGGTGGTGCAGGACCGCATGCCCGAGGACGAGGTCGAACTCGGCGTCCTCGAACGGCAGCTGCTCGGCGTCGCAGGCGACCGTCGTCACGTCGAGCTCCAGGCGCCGCGCGTTGGCCTGCAGCGCGTCGAGCATGCCGGGCGAGATGTCGGTGCAGACGGCGTCGCCGACGACGCCCGCCTGCAGCATGTTGAGGCTGAAGTAGCCGGTGCCGGCGCCGATCTCCAGCGAACGGTCGAACGCGCGCAGCTCGCCGAGCGCCTTGCGGACCTTGCCGAGCACCTGGCCGCGCCCGACCGCGCCGTAGTCGATGCCCCATTTGGCGTCGTAGCCGGCCGCCGCGCCGTCGTGGTAGCGCGTGTTGACGGCGCGGATCTCGTGCGCGCTGGCGGTGGCCGGGGCCGGCATGGCGCGCGAAGTGTACGCTCGCGTTCATGAACGCGAGCCTGCCGCAAGGGCCGCCCGCGCCGCGCCTGGCACAGATGGCGGAGTGGATCGCGCGGCCCCTCGCGTTCGCCACGCGCCAGCGCGATCGCTACGGCGAGGCGTTCACCGCGAACATCGAGCCGCGCCCGTGGGTCATGCTCGGCGACCCCGACGACGTGCGCACCGTGTTCACCGCCGGCCCGCAGCGCACGAATGCCGGCGAGGCCAACGAGATCCTGCGCCCGACGCTCGGCTCGCGCTCGCTGCTGCTGCTCGACGGCGAGGAGCACATGCGCCAGCGCAAGCTCATGCTGCCGGCCTTCCACGGGGAGCGCATCGACCGCTACCGCGAGATCATGCGCGCCGCGACCGAGCGCGCCATCGCCTCGTGGCCGGCCGGCGAGCCGTTCGCGCTGCGCCCGCACGCGCAGGCGATCACGCTCGAGGTGATCATGCGCGCGGTCTTCGGCGTGCAGGACGCGGCCGCGATGGCCCGGCTCGGCGAGCCCTTGCGCCGCCTGCTCGACTGGGCCGGCGAGCCGGGTGCGCTGTTCGTCCTCGCCGTGCTCGGGCCGCAGAACCGGATCGTGCGCCGGCTCCTGGCCGACCGCTACGTCGGCCCGGTCGATCGCGAGCTGTACGCGCTGATCGCCGAGCGCCGCGCGGCGCCGGACCTGGCCGAGCGCGACGACGTGCTCTCGACGCTGCTGCTCGCCCGCGACGAGGACGGCGAGCCGATGACCGACGTCGAGCTGCGCGACGAGCTGCTGACGCTGCTCGTCGCCGGGCACGAGACGACCGCGACGTCGCTGGCCTGGGCCGTCGAGCGCCTGCTGCGCCATCCCGGCGGCCTGCAGCGCCTGGCCGGCGACGCCGACTACACCGACGCCGTCGTCAAGGAGATCCTGCGCCTGCGCCCGGTGGTGGCGATCGTCCTGCGGCGGCTACTCGAGCCGCTGCAGATCGCCGGCACGGAGCTGCCCGCGGGCACGACGGTGGCGCCGTGCATCCTGCTCGTCCACCGCCGCGAGGACGTCTATCCCGAGCCTGAGGCGTTCCGCCCGGAGCGCTTCCTCGGGCGCGCGCCCGGCACCTACTCGTGGATCCCGTTCGGGGGCGGCGTGCGCCGCTGCCTGGGCGCGGCGTTCGCCCAGGTCGAGATGCAGGTCGTCCTGCAGACCCTGGCGGAGTCCGCGCACCTGGAGCCCGTGGGGGAGGACGAGACGCCGCGGCGGCGCGGCGTCACGCTCGTGCCGTCGCGCGGCGCGCTGGTGCGGACCGCGTGACGCAGCTGTACCTCCAGCGCGACCAGCCGCCCGGCGTGCCGCCGCTGGCCCTCGACGGCGAGCGCACGCTGCCCGACGTCCCGGCCGAGAACTACTGGTTTCGCCGCCACCTGGTCGTCTACGAGTGGATCGCCGTGCGCGTGGGCGGCCTGCGCGTCGTCGATCTCGCCTGCGGCGAGGGCTACGGGTCCGAGGTGCTGGCGCGCGCCGCGGCGAGCGTCGTCGGCGTCGACGCCAACCCCGACGCGTTCGAGCACGCGCGTCTGCGCTACCGCACGTCGAACCTGCGCTTCGTGCGCGACATGGTCGAGACGTACTCCGCGCCCTGCGACGCCGTCGTCTTCCTGCAGACGATCGAGCACGTCCACGACCCCGGCGGCGTGCTCGAGAACGTCAAGGGGATGCTCGCGCCCGGCGGCACGGCGTACGTCTCGACGCCCAACGTGCTGACGCTCGCGCCGAAGGGCGCCGAGCGGTCGGGCAACCCGTGGCACCTGCGCGAGTACCGCGCCGGCGAGTTCCGCGCGCTGTGCGCGGCGCACTTCGGCTCCGTCGAGCTCCACGGCCTGCACCACGCCGGCAAGCTGCGCGCCCACGAGCTGGCGCTGCGCGCCGGCTGGGATCGCGTCCACGCCGCGCTGCGCATCACCGCGCCGTTCTACGACCGTTTCGTCCCGGCGATCGCGACGTCGGACTTCGCGCTGCGCGCCGATCGCGACCTCGACCGCGCGCTCGACTTCGTGGCGGTGCTGAAGCCGTGACGAGCGGGCGCCTGGCCATCGTGCTGCACTCGCACATGCCCTACGTGGAGGACTTCGGTACGTGGCCGTTCGGCGAGGAGTGGCTGTGGGAGGCGATCGCGACGTCCTACGTGCCGCTGCTCGACGTGCTCGACGCCGGAGCGCCGGTCACGCTCTCGCTGACGCCCGTGCTCTGCGACCAGCTCGAAGCGCCCGGGGCGATCGAGCGCTGCCGCGCCTTCCTGCGCGAGGTGCGCCCGGCCGCCTACGCGCTCGACGTCGAGGCGACGGGCGACGCCGCCGTGGCCGCCGAGCTCGAGCGCGCGGCGGGCGAGTACGCGGTCGCCGCCGAGCGGCTCCCCGCCGACCTGCTCGGCGCGCTCGCTCCGTACGCCGCGTGGACGAGCGCCGCGACCCACGCGATCCTGCCGCTGCTCGCCACCGACGCCGGCGTCCGGCTGCAGGTGCGCACCGGGATCGAGGCGCACCGCGCGCGCTTCGGCGACGGCTGGCGCGGCGGCTTCTGGCTGCCGGAGTGCGCGCACGCACCGTGGCTGCACGCGCTGCTGGAGGAGGCCGGCGTGCACGCGACGTGCGTCGACCTCACCGACGTGCTCGGCCCCGGGAATCCCGGCCACCTGCGCCCGCTGGCCACCGATGCCGGCCCGCTGCTCGTGCCCATCGACCGCGTCGCCGTCGACGCCGTCTGGGGCGCGGACGGGTACCCGTCGCACGGCGCCTACCGCGACTACCACCACCGCACGCCGCGCGACCACCGTCCGTGGGCCAACGACGGCGCCGTCTACGACCCCGATCGCGCGGCCGAGCAGACGGCCGCGGACGCCGCGGACTTCGTCGCGCGGGTGGGCGAGCGCGTCGCGGGCGGCGGGCTGTGCGTGTGCGCGCTGGACACCGAGCTGCTGGGCCACTGGTGGTACGAGGGCCCGGGCTGGCTCGCTGCCGTCGTGGAGGAGGCGCGCGGGCGCGGCCTGGAGCTCGTCCACCTCGACGACGCGCTGGCCGACTGCGATCCCGCGCCCGCGGGCGCGCTGGCCGAGAACGTGACGAGCTGGGGCACGCCGCGCGACCTGTCGACGTGGTCGGGCCCGCCGGTGGCCGACATGGCCTGGGCCGCGCGGGCGGCCGAGCTCGACGTGCTGGCGGCCGGCGCGGCGGTCGGCGAGCGCGCGGTGCGCGAGCTGCTGGCGCTCCAGAGCAGCGACTGGGCCTTCCTCGTCACGCGCGACACCGCGGGCCCGTACCCGCGCGAGCGCTTCGACGGCCACGCCGCGGCCCTGCGCTCCGCGCTGGCGCAGCCGGACGCCGAGCCCGCGCTGCGCAACCTCGCGCCGCACGTCACGCGGGCGCCGCTGCTCGAGCCGTAGCGCGCGGCGCGGGTGCGCGCACGCGACGGCTCGGAGCTGGATGAGTGATTTCATGTCGAGAAGCTCTGATCGGCTCCGCTCACCAGGTGAAGGGCCACGACAGGCGCGGCCCACGACACCAGGAGACGACCATGCCGAAGTACCTGCTGCTCAAGCACTACCGCGGTGGCCCGGAGCCGCACCATCCCTTCCCGCCGATGGACCAGTGGGCGCCCGAGGACGTGGAGGCGCACTTCGCGTTCCTCAAGCACGTCAGGGAGCTGCTTCAGGAGAACGGCGAGTACGTCGACGTGCGGGCGCTCACACCGGCGCAGACCTGGGTGCGCTACGGCGGCCCGGACGCCGCGCCGGTCACCACCGATGGCCCGCTGCCCGAGACCAGCGATCTCGTGGCGGGCTGGTACATGATCGACGTCGAGTCGCGCGAGCGCGCGGTCGAGCTCGCGGCCTACATCTCCTCCGAGCCCGGCCCGGGCGGGGAGCCGCTGTACGAGTGGATCGATGTCCGGGAGGTCATGTCCGGGGCGTCCTCGGACGACTGAGGCGGCGTGGTCGACGAGTCGACGCGACGGCTGGACGAGGGCGCGCTGCGCGCTCTCGTCCCGCGGGTGCTCGCGGGCCTGGTCCGGCGGGGCGAGGACTTCGATGCCGCCGAGGATGCGCTGCAGGAGGCGCTGCTGGAGGCGTTGCGGGTGTGGCCCGAGCATCCGCCGCGCGACCCGCGGGCGTGGCTGGCGACGGTCGCGACGCGGCGGCTCGTCGACGCTCGCCGCAGCGAGGCCGCCCGCCACCGCCGCGAGGAGGCGACGTACGCCGAGCCGCGGCCCGCGGCCACCGAGGAGGGCGACGACACTCTCTTCCTGCTCTTCTGCTGCTGTCACCCCGACCTCGCGCCCGCCTCCCAGGTGGCGCTGACCCTGCGCGCCGTCGGCGGCCTCACCACCCAAGAGATCGCCGACGCCTTCTACGTGCCGGAGGCGACGATGGCGCAGCGGATCAGCCGCGCCAAGCGCGCCCTGCGGGGGCGCCGCCTGGACCAGCCCGGTGACCTCGCCGTCGTGCTGCGCGTGCTCTACCTCATCTACACGGCCGGGCATACTGGCCCGCCCACCCGGGTGGACCTGGCCGGGGAGGCGCTCCGGCTCGCCCGCCAACTCACCCTCGCCACCGAGGAACCCGAGGCCCGCGGGCTGCTCGCGCTGATGCTCCTCAACCACGCCCGCCTCCCGGCGCGACTCGACCCCGAGGGTCGGATCGTCACGCTCGACCGCCAGGACCGTGGCCTGTGGGACACCCGCGAGATCGCCGAGGGCGTGCGCGTCCTGCAATCGGCGCTGGCCGTTCAGCGCCCCGGCCGCTACCAGATCCAGGCCGCCATCGCCGCCCTGCACGACGACGCGGCCAGCGCCGAGGAGACCGACTGGCCGCAGATCCTCGCCTGGTACGACGACCTCGTCGCCCTCACCGACGACCCGGTGCGCCAGGACCCCGCCGCCGTGCTCGGCCGCGCGGTCGCCGTCGGCCACGTCCTCGGTCCCGCCGCCGGGCTGCGCGAGACCGACCGGCTGCGCGAGGTGCTCGGCGAGCGGCACCGGTGGCATGCCGTGCGCGGGTACCTGCACGAGCTCGACGGCGACCTGCCCGTCGCCGCGACGGCGTACGCCGAGGCCGCCCGGCGCGCGACGAACGTCGCCGACCGCGACCACCTGGTCCGCCAGGCCGCCCGCGCGCGAGCCGCCGAGCTGTAGGGCCTGCGGCTAGTCTCGACCGCCCGGCGCGGCCCGTATCGCCCGGCGCTTGCCGCGGACGTGCCGCTGGCCGATCGTCAAACGGACACGAGAAGCGGCAGTGCACCCGCTGTGCGACCATCGATCGCTGTGATCGTGCACCCGGATGCCCGCCGAACGGAATGGTTGCCCAGCCTCGTGATCCGGCTGGCACGGCGAATCGATCGCGTGTGGGCCAGACTCCGGTCGACCGAGCGCCTGTAGTGCCACGCGCGTGAGAGCAATGCGTGCGCGCTGCGACCGCCGAGGGTCAACCTCGTGACCGCGGCGATCGGATGGGGCGCGCTCGCCGCGTCGTCGCTGGTCATCGGCGCCCTGCTCGGGTTGGCCAGGGCGTGGCCGCAGCGGCCGGTCGGACTCGTGCTCGCCTTCGGCGCCGGCGCGCTGATCAGCGCGGTGAGCTTCGACCTCGCGCAGGAGGGCGCCCGGGTCGGCGACGCCGGCGTGGTCGGCGCCGGGCTCGCGGCCGGCGCGATCACCTACTTCGGGCTCGACCGCCTGCTCGAGCGGCGCGGCAGCGGACGCCGCGGGGGCGGCGCCGGCACGGCGCTCGCGCTCGGCGCGTTCCTGGACGGCATCCCCGAGCAGCTCGTGCTCGGCATCGGCATCGCGGCGGGCGAGGGCGTGAGCGTCGGCCTGCTCGTGGCGATCTTCGTGTCGAACCTGCCCGAGGCGATCGGCTCGTCGACCGAGATGCGGGCCGCCGGCACGCGCCCGGGAGCGATCCGCCGCCTGTGGCTGCTCGTTGCCTTCATCTGCGCTGCGGCGACGGTCGTCGGCTACGCGATCGCCGACAACGTCTCGGGCAACCTCAACGCCGCCATCGACGGCTTCGCGGCCGGCGCGCTGCTCGTCATGCTCGTCGACTCGATGATCCCCGACGCCGTCCGCAAGGGCGGCGACGTCTCCGGGCTGGTGACCGTGCTCGGCTTCGCGCTTGCCGCCGCCCTATCGTCGGTGTCCTGACCGCCTCGGGCGGGGAACCTCCGACCATGGCGTCAGGAGTCATCAGCCGTGCCGACGCGAGGCTCGGCGACGCGATCGAGGCGGTCGTGCGCACGCACCACCGGCGGCGGCTGCGCCGGCTCGGGTGGGAGCGCGCGCTCGAGCCGCCCGCCGACGGGCTGTGGGCAGCGGGCGAACCGCCGCCGCGCCCGGGCTGCGCGCTCGACGTCCTCGTCGACGGTGCGGAGGCACTGCCCGCGATCGCGGAAGCGCTCCAGGGCGCGCGCAGCTTCGTCCACATGACCGGCTGGCACGTCGCTCCGCACTTCGAGCTCGTGCGCGGCGAGCCGCCCGTCGTCCTCGGCGCGCTGCTGGCCGAGCTGGCCGAGCGCGTCGACGTGCGCATCCTCGTGTGGGCCGGCTCGCCGCTGCCGCTGTTCCACCCGACGCGCTCGGACGTGCGCGCGGTGATCGAGACGATGACGCGCGGCACGCGCATCCGCTGCGAGCCCGATCCGCGCGAGCACCCGATCCATTGCCATCACGAGAAGACGATCTGCATCGACGGCGAGCTGGCCTTCGTCGGCGGCATCGACCTCACCGACGACTCGGGCGACCGCTTCGACTCGAGCGCGCACGCCGCGCGCCGGCGGCTGGGCTGGCACGACGTCGCCACGCGCCTGCGCGGGCCGGCGGTCGCCGACGTCCACGATCACTTCGCCGCCCGCTGGCACGCGGTGACGGGCGAGACGCTCGCGCGCACCCCGCCACCGGCCGAGGCCGGCGCGAGCACGGTCCAGGTCGTGCGGACCGTCGCCGAGGACATGTACGACGAGGTCCCGCGCGGGGACTTCCGGATCCTCGAGAGCTACGTGCGCGCGCTGCGCGCGGCGCGCACGCTGATCTACCTCGAGAACCAGTTCCTGTGGTCGCCGGAGATCGTCGGCGTGCTCGTCGACAAGCTGCGCGACCCGCCCTCCGACGACTTCCGGATCGTCGTCGTGCTGCCCGCCAAGGCGAACAACGGCCACGACGACACGCGCGGCCAGATCGGCGTCCTCGTCGAGGCCGACGACGGCGGCGAGCGCTTCCTCGCGGCAACGCTCCGCTCGCGCAGCGGCGAGCGCGACGACCCGCTCTACGTGCACGCCAAGGTCGGCATCGTCGACGACCGCTGGCTGACCGTCGGCTCGGCCAACCTCAACGCGCACTCGCTGATGAACGACACCGAGATGAACGTCGTCACCGACGACGCCGACCTCGCCCGCCGCACGCGCGTGCGGCTGTGGGCCGAGCACCTCGAGCTCGACGAGGAGACGGTCGCCACGAGCGCCCCGGTGGCGCTCGTCGACGAGCACTGGCGCCACATCGCCTACGAGCAGCTCGGCCGCCGCGACGCGGGCCTGCCGCCGACGCACCGGCTGCTGGCGCTGCCGGGCGTCTCGAAGCGCTCGCGGCGGCTGCTCGGACCGCTCGAGGGCCTCGCAGACGACGCCTGACGCGGCCCGCCCGCTCGGTTTCGTGCGCTCTTTGCGCGCGTTTGGCCGGGGTCGCGCCGCGGTTCCGTCCGCGCCGTCGATAGGGTCAACCGCTCTTCAGAACCAGACCCATGCCGAGTCCCCGCCGTACCAACGGTGGGGAACGGGGGACCCAAGGGGCCTCACGGCCCAGGGGCGAATCGCCGGTTGAAGGCCGGCGTAGCGCACGTCTCGATAGCGCGAGCCCGTCAGCTAACCCCGTAGGCGACGAGACGACCGGAGGACTGAAACCGACGTGTCCAGCCATCGTGATCTCAGCACGCCCGTACCCTGGCGGCGCTCGCTGCGGGCCTCGCAGGAGCGCCGTGCCAAGCAGGCGCGCCGGCGCCGGCGCGCCCTGCGCGGGCGCGCCGGCGTGATGCTCGCCGTCACGCTGTCGATCGTCGCCGCCGGCGGCGCCTTCGCACAGGACGCAGCGACGCCGCTGGCGCCCGGCGTGCAGAGCACCGACACCGTGCGCGCGCTGCAGCAGAAGCTCGGGGTCAGCGCCGACGGCATCTACGGGCCGCGCACGCGCGCCGCCGTCAAGCGCTTTCAGCGCGCCAACGGCCTGACGCCCGACGGCGTCGCCGGCCCGCAGACGCTCGCGGCCCTCGGGCTGGCGTCCGCGCAGCCGGCTGCGGCCGGCTCCTCCGACACCACGCTCCAGCGGATCGCGCAGTGCGAGTCGGGTGGCAACCCGGGTGCGATCTCCGCCGACGGCACCTACCGCGGCAAGTACCAGTTCGACCGCGCCACGTGGGAGCAGATGGGCGGCACCGGCGATCCGGCCGACGCCCCTGAGGCGGAGCAGGATCGGATCGCGGCCAAGCTGCTCGCCGCGCGTGGCACGGCGCCGTGGCCCAACTGCGGCGCGGCTGCTTAGCGCATCCGTTCGAGCGACACCACGCGCACGCCACCCGCAACCGCGCAGCGCCACGGGCCGTCCTCGGGCGGCTCGTCGTTGCGGTTGAGCAGCATCGCGGCGAGCGTGCGCGCCTCGGGCTCGGCCAGCGGGCCCACGCGCAGCGTGCGCTCCTCGCCGCCGCGGCGCTCGACGACGCGCAGGGCGCAGGCGGGATCGACCTCGAGGGCGAGCTGGTCGGCCATCGTCACTCCCACCGCAGCCGCCGCGGCGCCTGGCGCATGCGCAACACGCGCACCGGCACGCCGGCGACGACCGCGTTGGCGGGGACGTCCTTGTTGACCACCGTGTAGGTGCCGACGACGGCGTTGTCGCCGACGGTGACGCCGCGCAGGAACGAGGCGCCGTAGCCGATCCAGACGTTGTGGCCGATGTGCACGTCGCGCTTGTAGATGCCCTGCTCGCGGATCGGGCGCTCGACCTCGACCATCCCGTGGTCGAAGTCGATGAGCATCACCCGGTCGGCGACGATGCACTCGCGGCCGATCGAGACGTGCTGGAAGGAGGAGATCGTGCATTCCTGGCCGAGCACGGTCTTCGCGCCGATGCGCACCTCGCCCTCGTGCGCGCGGATCTTCGTGCCGTGCCCGATCCACGACCAGCGCCCGAGGTGGACGACGGCGTCCTTGCCGATCTCGAGCGTCACGTCGGGGCAGACGAAGGCGAAGCCGTCGGTCTTCAGCCGGCCGCGGAATCGCAGCTTCAGCCACGCCAGGCGCACCAGCAGCCGCGCGTAGTTGAACGTCAGCATCCGGTGCGCGCGCATCCAGCGCAGCAGCACGAGCGGGCCGCCGTGACGTGGCGCGGGCTCGCCGCGCACGTGCGGCGCAAGCCCCGTGACCCGTGGCGGTGTGAGGACCGAGCTCACTGATGTGAACAGTAGTCTGCGCGCCTCGATGGCCGATCAATCGCTCGCCCAGCGTCTGCTCGCCGGCGACAAGCGCGCTCTGGCACGCGCGATCACGCTGGTCGAGTCCGACGACCCGCGGGGCTGGGAGCTCGTCCGCGAGGTCTACCCCAAGACCGGGCACGCGGCGGTCTTCGGGCTCACCGGCGCGCCGGGCTCCGGCAAGTCGACGCTGATCGGCGCGCTGACCAGGCTGCGCCGCGCCGCCGACCGCCAGGTCGCCGTGCTGTCGATCGACCCGTCGTCGCCCTTCACGCACGGCGCCCTGCTCGGCGATCGCATCCGCCTGACCGAGCACTTCCTGGACCCGGGCGTCTTCATCCGCTCGATGGCCAACCGCGGCGCGCTCGGCGGTCTCAGCGAGGCGGCGCTCCAGGCGGCGCTGCTCATGGACGCGGCCGGCAAGGACGACGTCTTCCTGGAGACGGTCGGCGTCGGCCAGGCCGAGGTCGACATCATCGACCACGCCGACACCGTCGTGCTCGTGCTCATGCCCGGCTCGGGCGACTCGATCCAGGCGCTGAAGGCCGGGATCATGGAGATCCCCGACATCATCGTCGTCAACAAGGCCGACCACCCGCTGACGGACACGATGATCCGCGAGATCCGCGGCGTCCTGTCGCTCGCGCCCCAGCGCGGCTGGCGCGTGCCGATCGTCAAGACCGAGGCCGCCCGCGGCGAGGGCGTCGAGGCGCTCGTCGAGAAGCTCGAGGAGCACCGCGCCTACATCGAGGCCGAGGGCACCCTGTCCGAGCGCCGCCGCCGCAACCTGCGCAGCGAGGTCCTCGCCCTGTGCACCTTCCGGATGCGCCGGCGCCTCGAGGAGCGCCTGGCGGAGGACGAGGAGTTCACCTCCCTGCTCGACGAGGTCGTCGCCCGCCGCATCGACCCGGCCAGCGCCGCGACGACGATCCTCGAGCGCTTCGACGCGGGCGAGGCGGCGTAGCCTGCAGCCCATGATCACCGGAACGCACGCGATCGTCTTCGCCGAGGATGCCGAGGCAGCGCGCGCCTTCTTCGCCGACGTCCTGGGCCTGCGCTCCGTCGACGCCGGCGGCGGATGGCTCATCTTCGCGCTCCCGCCGGCCGAGCTGGCCTGCCATCCCGCGCCGGGCGCCGACAGCGGCCGCCACGAGCTCTACCTGATGTGCGAGGACATCGACGCCACCGTCGCCGACCTCGAAGCCGAGGGCGTCGAGTTCGTCACGCCGGTCACCGACGCGGGCTTTGGCCGCATGACGCGCCTGCGCGTCCCAGGCGGCGGCGAGCTGGGCGTCTACGAGCCGGCGCACGCCAGCCCGCTGACCTAGCGCGCGGTCCACGGCAGCGCCCCGTGCGGCGGCGCCACGCCCGTGTCGCCGTCGATCCGCGGCGCGACGAGGACCCAGACGGTCAGCGCGATGCTCAGCGCCGCCAGCAGCGCGCCGGTGCGCGGGAAGCGGCGCCAGCCCCACGAGCACAGCGCGCCGATCAGCGGCAGGACGGCCACGAGCTGGTGGCCCGCGAAGCGCGGGCCGGCAATCGTCGGCGCGAGGAAGACGGCGACGAGCACGGCGGCGCCGATGACCGTGGCCAGGAACCCGGCCGTGACCTCGACGTCGACCTGCTCGGCCACGACGCGCGCCAGGCGCTCGCGGCGCGAGCGCGCCAGCAGCCAGAGCGCCACGAAGGCCAGCGCGCACACGGGCGCCCACAGCAGCAGCCCCTGCGGCGGGCCGACCCACAGCCACAACAGCCGCGGCCAGCGCTCCAGGTGCTCGGCGAGCCCGTGGGCGCCGGTCGGGCTCTCGCCGGCGGGCAGCACGGCATACGGGGTCAGGCCGCCGTAGAGGCGATCGTTGATCGAGATGTAGAGCACGCCCGAGAACAGCGCCACCTCGAGCCCGACGAGCCCCGCCAGGCCGCGGCTGCGCCGGCGCGGCCAGCGGAAGACGCCGGCGGCGACGACCGCGCCCGCCGCCAGGAACTTCACTGCCAGCCACGGCAGCGTCGCCAGCAGCGCGCCCGCCCACGCCGTCAGGCGCGCCAGCGGCCGCTCGCGCGCCGCCAGCGCCAGAGCGGCGGCGCCGGCCAGGACGCTGCCGGCGACCGCGTCGGGGGCGATCGTCGTCGCCGCGATCACCGCCGGCGGCGACAGCCCGACGGCGAGCACGCCGCGCGTCGCCCACGGCTCGGGCACCAGCCGCCGCGCGATGCCCGCGGCCGCCACGTAGCCCAGCGCCGCGAGCGCGGCCAGCCACAGCTCGACGGCCAGGCTGCCGCCCAGCGCGTACGCGGGCGCGCACAGCAGCGGGAAGCCCGCGGCGATCTGCTCGAGCTGGCCGCGCTCGCGCGGCCCGGTGAGCGGCACGAGCTGGCGTCCGTAGAACGGCCGCCAGGCGGAGGCGCCGTACTCGTCGGACAGGTCGAGGTCGCCGTCGTCGACGATCGAGCGCGTGAGCAGCAGGACGTGGGCCTCGGGCTCGCTGAGGTCCTCGCCGGGGGAGGCGTGCAGGCCGACGCCGGCCGCGTACGCGGCGAAGAGGACGAGCCACACCAGCACCGCGCGGCGCACGCCCGCCATTCTTGCGGCAGGGCGTGGCGCCGCGCGGCGCGGGCGGTCTGGCTCCGGCTACGCGCCCAGCGCGCGCGCGATGACCATCTGCTGGATCTCGTCGGTGCCCTCGCCGATGGTGAGGATCTTCGCGTCGCGGTAGAAGCGACAGACGGGGTACTCCTCGATGTAGCCGTAGCCGCCGTGGATCTGCACCGCCTCCTCGGCGGCGCGCACGGCCAGGCGCCCGGTCTTGAGCTTGGCCTGTGCCGCGGTGAGCGTGAAGTTGCGCCCCTCGTCCTTGAGGAACGCGGCCTTGTAGACGAGCAGCCGCGCGGCCTCGATCTCGGTCGAGACGTCGGCCAGCTTGGCCTGGATGGCCTGGAAGCGCGAGATCGGCTGGCCGAAGGCGCGGCGCTCGCGCGCGTAGGCCAGCGCCTCGTCCAGCGCGCCCTGCGCGAGGCCGACGCCCATCGCGGCCACCCCGATGCGGCCGATGTCGAGGATGTGCAGGAACTGCTTGAAGCCCTGCCCGCGGGGGCCGACGAGGTTCTCCTCGGGCACCCGGCAGTCGCTGAAGGTCAGCGGCCGCGTGTCCGACGCGTTCCAGCCCATCTTGCGATACGGCGCGCCCTGCTCGTAGCCGGGCGTGCCGTTCTCGACGACGATGTTGGAGATCTCGTCCTCGCCGGTGCGCGCGGTGATGCAGACGTGGCCGGACACGTCGGTGCCCGCGTTGGTGATGAACTGCTTGGCGCCGTTGATGACCCACTCGCCGCCGTCGAGGACGGCGCGGGTCTTCGTGTTGCCGGCGTCCGAGCCGGCCTCCGGCTCGGTCAGCCCGAAGGCGCCGAGCTTGCGCCCGGCGCACAGGTCGGGCATCAGGGCCGCCTTCTGCGCCTCGGAGCCGAACAGGTAGATCGGCTGCGTGCCCAGCGAGGTGTGCGCGCACATCGTGATCGCCACGCTCGAGTCCACGCGCGTGAGCTCCTCGACGGCCAGCGCGTACTGCAGGGTCGTGCCGCCGGCGCCGCCGACCTCCTCGGGGAACGGGATCCCCATCCAGCCGAGCTCGCCCATCTTGGCCACGATCTCGTAGGGAAAGCGCTTCTCGCGATCGAGCTCCTCGGCGACGGGCGCCACCTCCTGCTCGGCGAAGTCGCGGACGGTCTGCTGGAGCAGGCGGTGGTCGTCGGGGAGGTCGAAGTCCATCGCGGCATTGTTCACAGATCGACAACCGGAGGGCGGTGCGCCGGGCGGTAGGAATCTCGCGCCCGGATGTCCTACGGAAAGGGAAGGGACGTGCGTCGAGTCTTCGCAGGAGCCGCTGCTGGGGTGGCGGTGCTCGTAGTGGCGGCGGTGGCAGTCGCCCAGATCATCAGTGGTGTTCCCAACGCGAACCCGCGCAGCGGCAGCCCGTTCAACGTGGTCGCCAACGGGTTCGCGCTGCAGCGCGTCGCCAACGGCAACGACGCGCTCGAGAACCCGACCGGGATCTTCACCCGCTACGGCTATCTGGACGACTCGACGTCGCAGCCAGATCGGCAGCCGACCAAGTCCGAGCCCGACCAGAACACCTACCTGGTCACCAGGCACAACCCCGGCGGCCCGACGCCCGGCTACGACTACGGCCACCGCTTCCTGATCCAGGGCCACGAGGTCTTCTCTTCCGGGACGCAGCCCAACCACGCCTACTTCACGCGCATCAACCTCGACGTCAAGGACCCGGCGCACCGCATCACGCTGCTCAACCCGCTGGCCAAGGACGCCACCGACAGCGGCGTGCGCTCGGTCGACGGCTCGACCTACGACCCGTTCACCGGCCAGCTGCTGTTCACCGGCGAGGCTGGCCCTGGCGGCGGCGTCTTCAGCCAGGCCTTCAAGTGGAACGGCACGACGGCCCCGGCCGTCGCCAACTACGACGGCTCGATGGGCAAGGCCGGCTACGAGGGCGTCGACAACGACAAGCTCGGCAACCTCATCCTCGTTGAGGACACCGGCGGCATCGGCGTGACCCCGAGCGGCGTCAAGCAGCCCAACTCGTTCGTGTTCCGCTTCAAGCCCCAGAGCGCGGGCGACCTGACCAAGGGCAAGCTGCAGGTCCTCCAGGTGTCGGTCAACGGGTCGCCGATCGTCTTCCATGACAGCACCACCCAGGGCGCGGCGGCAGCGCGCGACGACGCGCTCGGCGCGGCGATCCTGGCCCTCCACTCGGGCCAGCCGCTGCAGGCCAAGTGGGTAACCATCCATGACACCGCGGTCGACGGCACGACCGCGTTCGATGCCAACGCGCTGGCGAAGGCCAAGCAGGGCACGCCGCTGAAGCGCCCGGAGAACGGCAAGTTCGTGCCCAGCACCGACTTCCGCTCCTACGTGGTCGCCGAGACCGGCGACACGAGCAAGCCCGCGGGCGACGAGCCGGGGGCCGCGGAGCGCGCGGCCTGGGGCGCGCTGCTGCGCATCGACATGCCGAAGGCCGGCGCCGACACCGCCACGGTCAAGGCGCTCGTCGTCGGCGACCAGACGCACGCCTCGTTCGACAACGTCACCTTCCTCGACAAGAAGGCGGTGCTCGTGAGCGAGGACCGCGGCGACACCCTGCACCAGCAGGCCAACGCGCTGGACTCGCTCTGGTCCTTCGACATCACCAAGCCGCTGGACAAGATCAACGCCGACGCCAAGCGCCTCATCGCACAGGGCCGCGACCCCGAGGCGACCGGGGACGTCGGGCTCAGGGAGCCCGCGCCGCCGACCGCGCTGACCCACAACGACGGCGACAACGAGGTCACCGGCATCCACGTCTCGGACGGCTCGACCGGCTTCGACGGGATCCTCGGAGCCAAGGACCCGGTCAACGCCGGCGGCTGGAGCCCGTGGCGGATCTTCGTCACCGGCCAGCACGGGGCCAACACCACCTACGAGATCGTCGCGACCGGCAAGAGCAAGCACCACTGGTAGGTGAAGGTCAGCTGACACGCCTGAGCACGCGCGGCGTTACCGCGCTCCTCCTCGCCGCGCCCGTCCTCTCGGGCTGCGGCGGGGGGGCGCACGCGGACCCGGGGCCGAGCACGCCCAAGCCCGCTGGCGGCTACATCTCCGGCGACGACCTGGAGCGCCAGCTGGGCAACGCCTTCCGACACGGGCTGTACCGGCTGGCGGTCATGTCGCAGAAGAGCGAGGACGCGATGGACCTCGGCCAGCGGCTGCCGACCGGGCTGCTGCGCGAGGTGCGCTGCACCTCGTCCGCGGCGCGCCCGAGCGGCGGCGGCGTGTGGGCGTGGAGCTGCGACGTGCGCTGGAAGACCGTCGAGGGCCGCGCGCAGCGCACGCGCTACGTCGTGCGCCTGACGCGCGGCGAGTGCTTCGCCGCGGGGGCCGCGCCGCGGCGCCAGCCGCACTACGACGCGACCATCCGCACGTACGCCGAGGACCCGCTCAACGCGCTCGGGAGTCCGCGGCGCGGATGCTGAGGCCGGTCGCCATCGTCGCGGCCGTCGCCGTGGTCGCGCTCGCCGGCTGCGGCGGCGGCTCGAAGCAGCGCGCCGCCAACGCGCCGGCGCAGCCCTATTCCAAGCGCAGCACGATCCCCGAGGTCGTCGCCCGCGCGACGCCGGAGGACTACCGACGGCCGATCGCCACATACAAGCGCTACGTGCGCCGCCAGCTGCGCACGCTCCTGGGCGACGTGGCCGGCCTGCGCGCTGCGATCGCGCGCGACGACCTCGCGGGGGCCCGCGCGGCGTGGCTGAAGGCCGACGCCCGCTACGAGTCGATCGGCGCCGCCTACGGCGCGTTCGGCGACCTCGACGCGGCCGTCAACGGGCGTCCCGCGGGCCTGTCGGGCGGCGTGCGCTCGCCCGACTTCACGGGGCTTCATCGCGTCGAGCTGGCGCTGTGGCAGCGGCGGTCGACGCGCGCGGCGTCCGCGCCGGCGGCACGGCTCGCCCGCGACGTCGCCCGCCTGCGCGCGGGCGTGGCGAAGATGGAGATCGACCCGCTCGAGTACTCGCTGCGCGCCCACGAGATCCTCGAGGACGGGATCCACCTGCAGCTCTCCGGCCAGGCGAGCCCGTGGAGCGGCTCGGCGCTCGTCGCCCTGCGCGCCGAGGTCAGGGGCTCGCGGGTGGTGCTCGAGACGCTCGCGCCGATGATCGAGCGCCGCGACGCCACCGATGCGCTGCCGCAGGCGCGCAAGGCGCTGCGGCGGCTGGCGACGACGCTCGACGGCTTGGAGCGAGCCAACGGGTCGCTGCCGCGCTGGGACCGCCTGCCCCAGCGCTCGCGCGAGCTCGTCGACGGAGCCGCCGCCGGCGCGGCCGAGCAGCTCGCCTACGTCCCCGAGATCATCGACCCCCGGCCGGCGCGCCCCGCGCAGCGCGCGTTCGGAGACGAGGGATGAAGCGCCGCGCGTTCCTGGGGAGCGCCGCCGCGCTCGGCGCCGGCGCCGCGCTCGATCGGATGGTCGGCTCCGGCGGCACGCAGGCGGCGGGGACGATGGCGAGCGCCAAGCCGATCCCGTTCGACGGCGCCCATCAGGCCGGGATCGTCGATCCGGCGCCGCCCCACGCGATCTTCGCCGCCTTCGACGCGATCGCGCCTTCGCGCGCGCAGCTCGCCGACGCCCTGGCCTCGCTCTCCGATCGCGCGCGCCGCGTCACCCGCGGCTACGACGCGCTGCTCGGCGCGGCCGGCGAGGGCCCGACCCCCGACTCGGGGATCCTCGGGCCGCACGTCACGCCGGACGGCCTCACGGTCACCATCGGCTTCGGCGCGTCGCTGTTCGACGACCGCTACGGCCTCGCCGCGCGCAAGCCGCGCGTGCTCAAGCCGATGACGACCTTCCCCGACGACGCGCTCGTCGCCGAGGAGTGCCACGGCGACCTCATGCTCCAGCTGTGCGCCAACAGCGAGCAGACGCTGCTCAACGCGCTGCGCGACCTCATGCGCGCGACCCGCGGCTCGCTCGCCGGGCGCTGGAAGATCGAGGGCTTCCTGCCGGTGTCCAAGGAGCCGGGCGCGCCGCGCAACCTGCTCGGCTTCAAGGACGGGACCGCCAACCCCGACACCGGCAATCGCGGGCTGATGGATTCGCTGATCTGGGCCAAGGACGGCGAGCCCGCGTGGGCCGCCGGCGGCAGCTACCAGGTCGTGCGCATCATCCGCAACCGCGTCGAGTTCTGGGATCGCGTCGCGCGCTCCGAGCAGGAGCTCATGATCGGGCGCGAGAAGTCGACGGGTGCGCCGCTCGGTCGCGGCAAGGAGGGCGACGACCCCGACTACGCCTCGGACCCCAAGGGTGGCCGCATCCCGATGGACGCCCACATCCGCCTCGCGCGGCCGCGCACCGCGGCGACCGAGTCCCAGCGGATCCTGCGCCGCGGCTTCAACTACTCGCGCGGGCTGGACATGTCGGGCCAGCTCGACATGGGGCTCGTCTTCTGCTGCTTCCAGCGCGACGTCGAGCAGCAGTTCGAGACGGTCCAGAAGCGCCTGGCCGGCGAGCCGCTCGTCGACTACGTCGTGCCGACCGGCGGCGGCTACTTCTTCGTGCCGCCCGGCGCGCGCGACAGCCAGGACTGGGTGGGCTCGGGCCTCTTCACCTGACCGCCTCAAGCCCCGTGGCGTGCGGCCGATCAGCCGGGCGTGAGCGGTGTTATGGCAAACGCGTGGCGGTCGGTGACGACCTTCCTGCGCCGCGTGCTGATCGCGGGCGTCGTCCTGGCAATCGTCGTGCTGGGCGCGGCGCTGACGGCGCCGGCCTGGTCGGGCACGCGCAGCGCCTCCACGACGGCCGCGGTGCCGCCCACCACCGCCGCTCCCGAGCCGCCCCTGCCCAGCGCGCATCCCCAGGTCGTCGAGCCTCAGGCCGGCGTCGCCGCCGGCGATCAGGCCGTCTCGACCCCGTCTTCCTCGAGCGGCAGCGGCCGCCCCGGCGACGACGAGATCCGCCGCGAGCTGAGCCAGCTGAAGTCGCTTGCCGCCAAGGCCGAGCTGCCGGTCGGCGCCACCGGCCGCGTGCTCGCCGACGGGCGCGCGGTCGCCCCCCGCGACGCGCCGCAGATCGTCCGCGACGTGATCAACGCCGGCAACGTCATCGCCAACACGCCGTACCTCTGGGGCGGCGGCCACGGCGGCTGGTCGTCGGTGGGCTACGACTGCTCGGGCTCGGTGTCCTTCGCGCTGGCGGGCGCGGGCCTGCTCGACGCGCCGCTGACCTCCGGCGCGCTGGCCCAGTGGGGCGCTGCCGGCCCCGGGCACTGGATCACGATCTACGCCAACGGCGGCCACGTCTGGATGGTCGTCGCGGGGCTGCGCTTCGACACGGGCGGGCTGCGCGGGTCGGGCACGCGCTGGCAGCCGACGTCGCGCAGCACGAGCGGGTTCGTCGCCCGCCACCCCGAGGGGCTGTAGTCAGCGCCGGATCCGGAACGACTTCGTCTTGACCCACTGGCCGTCGACGCGCAGGACGGCGTACCACACGCCGCGCCGGTGCTTGTAGGCACGGATCGGCAGTGCGCCGGTCGTCAGCGTCCGCCGCGGCACGGCCGGCCACGTCGAGCTCAGCGTCTTGTAGGTGACGTGGCGCGGCGTGACGTAGGCGACCGAAAGGCGCTGCCCCGCCTTCGGTGGCCGCGAGAAGCGGTAGCGCATGCAGATCGACTTGACCTTGCGGGCGCGGATGAGCTTGACCGGGCGCTTGGTCCGGCAGTTGAGCGCGATGACCGACTTGACGGCGGGCGGCGGCGGCTGCGCGATGGTGAACGTCTGCTGCTGGGGCCCGCCGATCGGCAGGGTGTCGTCGGACGACCCGGCGAGCCACATGCAGAGCATGTACTTGCCCGGGTTGGCCTGGCTGTAGGGCTCGCTGATGCGGTAGTCGCCGTCGACGCTCCAGCCGGCGAGGATGCTCCCGCCCGGGTCGGCGTCGTAGCTCGCAGCGCAGGCGCTGCCGTCCGCCGGGCGCAGCTTGGCGTAGACGCGCTTGGGGGCCTCGGTGGAGCCCGCGACGGTGATCTGCGCCGGCTCGCCGGGGCGCGGCGTCGCGGGCGTGATCGTGGCGCCGATGGCGCCCGCGGACGGGCGGAAGGTGATCGTCTGGGTCAGCGGCGCCACGACCGTCGTCTCGTCGCTCGCCAGCCAGAAGCAGAACATCCACGGGCCGGGCGATCGCCAGGTCAGGACGTGCTGGACGCTGAACGACCCGCTCACGGGCTGGCCATAGAACGACGAGTCCAGCCACGTCCCCGAGTCGGTGTAGGCGCTTGGCGCGCACGGCGCGCCGCCGGCGGCCCGGTGCTTGACGTAGAGGCGCTTGCTGCCGGTCGTCGTGCCGCTGAACGTGAAGGTGCGCGGCAGGTAGGCCGCCGGGTCCGGGACGCCGGCGGCCGTCGTCACGCTGATCGAGGCGCTGTCGGCCAGCGCCGTGGCGGCACCGGCGAGCAGCGCGAACGTCGTCGCGAGGGTAGCCAGGGCATAGCGGCTCGCCAAGCACCGGGCTGCCGGACCTGATGCAGCAGGCACGTCAGACCAAACGGTCCGGCGCGCCTGCTCCTTCTACGACTGGGCGCGCACCAACTCGAAGAGCAGCCGCACGCCCCAGCCCGATCCGCCCTTGGCCGCGTAGGCGCGCCCCAGGTCGTTGGAGGTGCCGGCCATGTCGACGTGGGCCCACGGCACGTCGCCCACGAAGCGCTTGAGGAACGCCGCGCCCTGGATCGGGTGCGCCTTGCGGCTCTCGGAGTTGACGATGTCGGCGAAACGGCCCTTGATCTGCTCGTCGTACTCGGCGTGCAGCGGCATGCGCCAGACGAGCTCGCCCGCGGCCTCGCCGGCGGCGGTCAGGTCCGCCGCGAGGGGCTCGTCGGTGGCGAACAGGCCCGCGTACGTCGAGCCCAGCGCGGTCACGACGCCGCCGGTCAGCGTCGCGATGTCGACGACCCGCTCGGCGCCCTGCTCGACCGCGTAGGCGAGGCAGTCGCAGAGCACCAGGCGCCCCTCGGCGTCGGTGTTGTTGATCTCGATCGTCGTGCCGGTCATCGCGCGGACGATGTCGCCGGGCTTCATCGCCGAGCCGCCGATCGTGTTCTCGGTTGCGCCGACGACCGCCAGCACGCGCACCGGCAGCGCGAGCGCGGCGATCGCCTGCAGCGCGCCGAGGACGGCGGCGCCACCCGACATGTCGAACTTCATCTCGTGCATGCCGGCCGCCGCCTTGATCGACAGCCCGCCGGTGTCGTGCGTGACCGCCTTGCCCACGAGCGCGATCAGCGGGCCCTCGTCCGAGCCCTCGTAGCGCGCGACGATCATCGCCGGCTCGTTGTCGGAGCCCTGCGCGACGGCCAGGAACGCGCCCATGCCACGCTCGGCCAGCCAGCCGCGGCCGTGGACCTCGACCTCGACGCCCGTGAGCTCGCGCGCGCGCTCGGCCAGCGCCATCGGCGTCAGGTCGTTGGCCGGCGCGTCCTGCAGCTCGCGGGCGAAGTTCTGCGCGTCGGCGCCCGCGGCGCCGCGGCGCACGGCGTCGGCGACGTCGTGGTGTGCGGAGACGACGAGCTCCTGCAGGGCGGGCGGGCCGTTGTCCTCGTCGTCGTCGGCCTTGGCCTTGTAGCGGTCGAATCGGTAGCCCGCGAGGATGGTGCCCTCGACGAGCCCGGCCGCGATGTCGTCGGAGACGTGGTGGGGCAGCTCCCAGCACAGCTCGCGCGCGCCGAGCTCGCGGGCGCGCCCGTGGACGACCGCCGCGGCAATGCGGGCGCGCTCGGCGTCGAAGGCGTCGCGGCGCCCGAGGCCGGCGACCAGCCAGCGCTTGCCCTCGCCGTGGTGCAGCGCGAGGTGCTTGAAGGTCGCCCGCGCCTCGCCGCTGTCGAGCAGCGCCGTGAGCGGCGCGCCGTCGAGGTCGTGGGCGATCCCCTCGTCCTCGAACACGCCTATGGCGATCGTGTCGGCGCTCGTGGCCTTGGGTGCGTCGGTGGTGGCGGAGGCACGCATCGGCGGCGCAGGCTACGTCACTAGCCTTAGGGACATGCCCAAGACCGTCATCCTCGGAACTGCTCGCACGCCCATCGGCAAGCTCGGCGGTGGCCTGGCCACCGTCGATGCCACCGAGCTCGGCGCAACCGCCATCACCGCGGCGCTCGAGCGTGCGGACGTAGCGCCCGACCAGGTCCAGCACGTGATCATGGGCCAGGTGCTGCAGGCCGGGCAGGGTCAGATCCCGTCGCGCCAGGCGCAGGTCAAGGCGGGGATCCCCATTGAGGTCTCCAGCGAGACGATCAACAAGGTCTGCGCGTCGGGGCTGCGCGCGTCCGTTCTGCTCGACCAGGCGATACGCGCCGGCGACGTCGAGGTCGGGGTGGGCGGCGGGATGGAATCGATGTCGCGCGCGCCGTACCTGCTGCCCCAGGCGCGCTTCGGCTATCGCATGGGCGAGGCCAAGGCGCTCGACGCGATGGTCAACGACGGCTTGACCAACCCCTTCAGCGGGCGCCAGATGTTCGACGAGGCGACCGAGGTCGGCGATGCGCTCGAGCTCACGCGCCCGGACCTCGACCGCTGGGCGCTGCGCTCGCACGAGCGTGCTATCGCCGCCACCGACGAGGGCCGCCTGCCGGACGAGATCGTCCAGGTCACGGTGAAGGGACGCAAGGGCGACACGGTCGTCGAGATCGACGAGGGCCCGCGGCGCGACACGACGCTCGAGAAGCTCGCGGCGCTCCCCGGCCTGGTCGGCAAGGAGGGCTCGCACACCGCCGGCAACTCGCCGGGAGTCAACGACGGCGGCGGCGCCCTCGTGCTGGCCAGCGACGAGTGGGCGAGCGCCAACGGCAAGGCCGCGCTGGCCGACATCGTCGCCCACGCCCAGTCGGCCAACGACTTCGCCTACCTGGCCACGACGCCGGCGCGCGCGGCCGAGAAGGCGCTCGAGAAGGCCGGTCTGAGCGCCGCGGACATCGACCTGTGGGAGATCAACGAGGCGTTCGCATCGGTGACGCTGAACTCGATCAGGATGCTCGGCATCGACGAGGACCGCGTCAACGTCAACGGCGGCGCCGTCGCGCTCGGCCATCCGATCGGCGCCTCGGGCGCTCGCATCCTGGGCGCGCTCGTGCACGAGCTGCGCCGCCGCGGCGGCGGCCTGGGCTGCGCCGCGATCTGCAGCGGCGGTGGCCAGGGCGACGCGGTCATCCTGCGGGTCCACGGCAACGGGGCGTGACGCACGACGTCAGCCCACGCGAGGAGATCGCGCACGTCCGGCCGGAGCACGGGCGCGGCGCCGCGTTCTTCGACCTGGACCGCACGCTGATGGCGGGCTCGTCGGGCCTGTACTGGGCCCGGGCCGCGCGCAGCGCCGGGCTCATCACGCGGCGGCGCATCGCGCGCTACGGCTGGGAGAACGTGAAGTTCCGCCTGCGCGGCTCGACCGATCAGGCGACCGATCGCGTGCGCCGCGAGGTCGGCGAGATGATCGCCGGCCAGCGCGTCGTCGACCTGCAGCGCCTCGCGCCGAAGGTCTTGGCCGGCGTCCTGCCGCGGCTGTACCCGCAGATGCTCGAGGTCGCCCACGCCCACCAGGACGCCGGGCGGCCGGTCTACATCTGCACGGCCGCCTCGCAGGAGATGGCCGAGATGCTCGCGCACGTGCTGAGCTTCGACGGCGCGCTGGGCGCGCGCTCGGAGGTCGTCGACGGGCGCTACACCGGCCGCGCCTCCGGGCCGTTCACGTACCGCGAGGGCAAGGCGGAGGCGATGCGCGAGCTCGCCACGGCGGAGGGGATCGACCTCGCGGCGTCCTACGCCTACTCCGACTCGGAGTCCGACCTGCCGATGCTGCGCGCCGTCGGCCACGCGGTCGTCGTCAACCCGGACACCGAGCTGCGGCGCGTCGCCCGCGAGGAGGGCTGGGAGGTCATGCGCTTCGAGCAGCTCGGCCGGCGCCTGAAGGCGGCCGCCGCGGTCGCGCTCGCCGCGCTGGTGGGCACGGGGGCGCGCACGGTGGCGGTGCGGCGCAGATGAGCCTGCACGAGCTGACCGACGAGCAGCGCGAGATCCGCGCGCTGGCGCGGCGCTTCGCCGACGAGGAGATCGCGCCGGCCGCGGCGTCGTGGGATCGCGAGCACACCTTCCCGCGCGAGGTCTTCGCGCACCTGGGCGAGCTCGGGCTCATGGGCGTGTGCGTTCCCGAGGAGCACGGTGGCGCGGGCGCGGACTTCCTCTCCTACGTGCTGGTCCTCGAGGAGCTCTCGCGCGCCGACGCCGGCGTCGGCGTGACGGTCGCGGTGCACACGAGCGCCGGGACGCTGCCCCTGCTGGCGCACGGCACGCCCGATCAGATCGGGCGGCTCGTGCCGCCGCTGGCGCAGGGCCACGAGCTGGCCGCGTTCGCGCTGACCGAGTCGGGCTCGGGCTCCGACGCCGGGGCGATGCTCACGCGGGCCGACGAAGGCATGCGGCTGACCGGCACCAAGCAGTGGACGACCAACGGCTCGCACGCGCACACCTTCGTCGTCTTCGCGCGCGACCCGGACCGGCCGTCGGCCTTCGTCGTGCGCCGCGGCGCGACCGGCTTCCGCGTGACCCGCGAGGAGGAGAAGATGGGCCTGAACTCCTCCTCGACCGCGGACCTGAGCTTCGAGGGCACGCCCGCCGAGCGGCTGGGCGCGCAGGGCGTCGGCCTGCGCATCGCCCTCCAGACGCTCGACGCCGGGCGCATCGGGATCGCCGCGCAGGCCGTCGGCATCGCCCAGGCCGCGCTCGACGTCGCCTCGGCCTACGCGCGCGAGCGCCACGCCTTCGGCCGCCCGATCGCCGGCTTCGGCGCCATCCAGCAGAAGCTCGCCGACATGCAGACCGAGATCGAGGCGGCCCGCGCCCTGGTCTGGCGCGCCGCGCGGCTCAAGGAGGCCGGCCGGCCGCACAGCGTCGAGGGCGCCCAGGCCAAGCTCTTCGCCTCGCGCGTGGCACGCCACTGGACGGGCGAGGCGATCCAGGTGCTCGGCGGCTACGGCTACACGCGCGAGTTCCCGGTCGAGCGCTACTACCGCGACGCCAAGGTCACCGAGATCTACGAGGGCACGAGCGAGATCCAGCGGCTCGTCATCGCGCGGGCGCTGCTGGGCGAGGCGGCGCGCGAGTCCTAGCGCGGACGTCAGCGCTCAACGCCCGGGCCGCGGCGCCGAGTCACGGGCGATGCGTCGTCTCTTCGCCCTGGCCGCACCGCTCCTCGCCGTTGTCGCGCTCCCCGCGAGCGCGGCCGCCGACCCGCAGCTGTCGATCTGCGCTGCGCCGGTTTCCGTCGTCGAGTACACACCGGTGACGTTCAACGCCCAACCCCTCGTGCAAGGCGAGAGCCTTACGTGGGACTTCGGCGACGGCAGCGCCCCGCAAGTGCAGGTGGGACCGAGCATCACGCACACGTTCATCGGCGCACGCCAGTACAGCGTGACGGTCACGGAGAAGGACGCAGGCGGCACTCCGACCGGCACCGGCTCCTGCACGGTGGACGTCAGCCCGTACCGGATCACTGTCACCGCGGACCCGACCCAGCAGAAGGCGACGCCGGCGCCCTACCCCGCCCCCCTGCCAACCGGGGTGCCGCCGGGCTTCCAGTTCCCGCTGATGAGCGCGCGCGCCAAGCCGCGCCGGATGGCCGTCGGCCGCGCCGCGGTCGAGGTGCGGTGCATGTGGGCCACCGGCGCGTGCCACGGCATGGTCGTCCTGCGCAGCGCCAAGCCCGTGCGCGCGCACGCCGGGCGCAAGGCCCGCGTCGTCGAGCTCGGGCGCGAGGCGATCACGGTCGCGCCGCAGACGACGGCCACCGTCGCCCTCGCGGTGCCCCGCCGGATGCGGGCGCTCGTGAAGCACGTTGGCCACTTGAGCGCCGTCGCCGTGGTGACCGTCCACGACGGCGCCGGCAACACCGCCGACGACACGGTCACCCTGACCCTGACGCGGTAGCGCTAGCGTCTGCGCGACCTGACTGACGCCGACTCCCTCCATCTCGTCCTGCTCGGCCCGCCCGGCGCCGGCAAGGGCACCCAGGCCGGGCCGCTGTGCGAGGCGCTCGACCTCGCCTACGTCGCCACCGGCGACCTGCTGCGCGACCACCGCCGCCGCGGCACCGAGCTCGGCCACGAGGCGGCGCGCTACATGGACGAAGGCCATCTCGTTCCCGACGAGCTCGTGACCGCGATGGTCCTCGAGCGCCTCGACGGCGAGACGCGGGGCTTCCTGCTCGACGGCTTCCCGCGCACCCTCGGGCAGGCGCGGGCGCTCGGCGATGCCGTGGCGATCACGGCGGCGCTGCTCGTCGACGCCCCCGACGAGGCGATCGTCGAGCGCATCGGCGGTCGCCTGCAGTGCCCGCGCGGGCACGTCTACCACGTCGTCTTCGACCCACCCGCGCGCGAGGGGGTCTGCGATCGCGACGGCGAGCCGCTGTCGCCGCGTGCCGATGACGCGCCTGAGACGGTGCGCGAGCGCCTGCGCGTCTATCACGAGGTGACCGCGCCGGTCATCGACTACTACGACCGGCGTGGCGTGCTCGGGCGCGCCGACGGCACCCGCCCGCCGGCCGACGTCCAGCGCGAGCTCGTCGCCGCGCTGGGCGCTCGCTAGTCCTCGAGCACGCTGACGCCGATCGCGTCGGCGAACGTGGCGGCCGACGCGAGGATGTCGTCCCACGGCATCGCGGCACCGCGCAGGCGCTCGGCGGCGCGGATGCCGTCGAGCGTGCAGCCGCGCAGCTCGCAGCGCTCGAAGCGCGCGGCCGACAGGTCGGCGCCCGAGAGGTCGCAGTCGACGAAGCGCACCGCCCGCAGCCGCGCCTCCTGGAAGTCGGTCTGCATCAGCAGGCAGCCCTCGAAGACCGTCTGCTCGATCGTCGTGGCGGCGAAGGACGCGAGGTCGATGCGGCAGTCGCGCAGGACGACGTCGCGCACCGAGCCCTCGGTCCAGAGCAGGCCGGTCATGCGGCACGTCGTCGCGACCACGCGGCGCATCGTCCCGCCGCGCGCGTCGAGGTTGGCCATATTGCAGCCGTCGAGCTCGACGTCCGCGAGCGCGAGGTTGGCCTCGCGCCGCGCGCTGAGGTCCACCCGCTCCAGGCGCTCGGCGACTGACTCGTCGGGCGCCTCGGGAGCGATCGGGTGGCGGCGCGGCACGCCGCGAGGCTAGCGACCGTCCCGCCGGCGCCGCGCGCGGAGGGAACGCGCGCGGCGCGGCGGGCGGGTGTCGACGAGCCGCGGCTCCTCGCGACGGTCGATCAGCGCGGCGCGGAGGAGGGGATGCAGGATCGGGCTCATGCCAGAGATCGTGGCGCTTGCAACGCATAACCTCAAATGATCTTTTCGCTTAGCTGGTATACGCTTTGCGCATGTTCGATGCGACGCGGTTGCGCGTCTTCCGCGAGGTCGCGCAGCGGGGCTCGATCTCCGCGGCGGCCGACGCGCTGTCCTTCACCCAGCCGGCGGTCAGCCGCCAGATCGCCACGCTCGAGCGCGAGGCCGATGCCCAGCTGCTCGAGCGCCTGCCGCGCGGGATCCGCCTGACCGAGGCGGGCCGCGTGCTCCTCGGCCACGCCGAGGCGATCCTCGACCGCATGACGGCCGCGCATACGCAGGTCGAGGCGGTCGCCCGCCTGCAGGCAGGCCGGCTCCGCATCGGCTCGTTCGCGACGGCCAATGCGACGATCGTCCCGCGCGCGATCGCGGCCTTCACCCGCGAGCACCCCGCGGTCGAGCTGTCGCTCTTCGAAGGCACGTCGGCGGGGCTGATCCCGCGCCTGCGGGCCGGCGAGCTCGACGTCGCGCTGGCGACCGATCCGCTCGAGCACCACTTGGACGAGCTCGAAGCCGTCGCTGTTGTCGAGGACCCGATGCTCGTCGCGCTCCCGCTCGACCACCCGCTGGCGCGCAAGCCGAAGCTGAGGCTGCGCGACCTGCGGGACGAGGCGTGGATCGAAGGCGGTCCGTCCGATTGCCGCCGGCCCCTGTTCCGCGCATGTGCGGCCGCCGGCTTCGAGCCGCACATCCGCTTCGGCGCCGAGCAGTGGCTGGGCAAGCAGGGGCTCGTCGCCGCCGGCGTTGGCGTGACGCTCATTCCCGGCCTCGCGGTAGCGACCGTCCGAGAGGACATCGTCCTGCGCTCGCTCGGCCCCGACGCGCCGACCCGGCACGTCGTCGCGCTGCTGCCGGAGGGCTACCGCGCGCCGGCCGCCGAGCCGTTCGTCGCGCTCGTTCGCGCGCAGGCCGACGAGCATTGCGTCTCCTGCTACGAGCGCGACCGCCTGGCCGCGCTCGGCACGCCCGAGCTGGCCACTGCGTGAGCCCGCTCCGCATCGATCCGATCGCCGAGGCGCGCCGCCACTGGGAGGCGCGCTGGGAGGACGAGCCGTCGCGCGCGATGGCGGCGGTGACGTCGGTCATGCGCGCCCAGCAGGTGCTCATGGCGCGCCTGAACGACCTGCTGCGCCCGCACGGCCTGACCTTCCCGCGCTACGAGGCGCTCATGCTGCTGTCGTTCACGCGCACCGGCGCGCTGCCGCTGGGCAAGATCGGCGAGCGCCTGCAGGTGCACCGCACGTCGGTGACCAACATCATCGACAAGCTCGAGGCCGACGGGCTCGTGCGCCGCGTGCCCCACGCCGAGGACCGGCGCGCGACGCTGGCCGAGATCACCGAGGCCGGCCGCGAGACCGCGCAGGCCGCCACCGCGGTGCTCAACGACGAGTGCTTCGGGATCGCATCGCTGCCGCCGCGCGACCTCGAGCGTTTGACGTCCATCTTGCGCGGACTGCGGCTCGACGCGGGCGACTTCAGCCCGTAGCATCTGCGGCCCCCGGATACGAGGACGTCCGACTATCTCACGCCCGATGAGCACGACCACGCCGTCATACCCCACCACCGAGGCCGAATGGCGCGAGGCCTACGCGCTCGGCCGCGAGCGCGACGTGCCGTTCACGACGCTCAGCGGCCTCGAGGTCAAGCCTCTGTACACCGAGGCCGACCTGCCCGAAGCCGGCGAGATCGGGCTGCCCGGCGGCTATCCGTTCACGCGCGGCGTCTACCCGTCGATGTATCGCGGCCGCCTGTGGACGATGCGCCAGTTCGCCGGCTTCGGCACCGCCGAGGAGACCAACGAGCGCTTCCGCTACCTGCTCGACCACGGCCAGACCGGCCTGTCGACCGCCTTCGACATGCCGTCGCTGATGGGCCACGACTCCGACCACCCGCGCTCGCTGGGCGAGGTCGGCCGCGAGGGCGTGGCGATCGACACCCTCGACGACATGCAGACGCTGTTCGCCGGCATCCCGCTCGGCGACGTGTCGGTGTCGATGACGATCAACGCGCCGGCGGCGATCATGCTCGCCTACTACGCGATCGCGGCCGAGGAGCAGGGCGTCGGCCCCCAGCACCTCGCCGGCACGATCCAGGCCGACATCCTCAAGGAGTACATCGCCCAGAAGGAGTGGTGCTTCCCGATCGACCCGGCGATGCGCCTGCTCGGCGACATGATCGAGTGGTGCTCGGTCCACATGCCGCGCTGGCACCCCGTGTCGATCTCGGGCTACCACATCCGCGAGGCGGGCTCGACGGCCGCGCAGGAGCTCGCCTTCACGTTGAAGGACGGCCTGACCTACGTGCAGCAGGCGGTCGATCGCGGCCTCGACGTCGACGACTTTGCGCCACGCCTGTCGTTCTTCTTCAACGCGCAGATCGACTTCTTCGAGGAGATCGCCAAGTACCGCGCCGCCCGGCGCATCTGGGCGCGCGAGCTGCGCGAGACCTTCGGCGCGCGCAACCCGCGCTCGTGGCTGATGCGCTTCCACACGCAGACCGCCGGCGTGTCGCTGACCGCCCAGCAGCCGCTGAACAACATCGTGCGCACGGCGATCGAGGCGCTGGCCGGCGTGCTCGGCGGCACGCAGTCGCTGCACACGAACTCCTACGACGAGGCGCTCGCGCTGCCGACCGAGGACGCGGTGCGCATCGCGCTGCGCACCCAGCAGATCATCGCCCACGAGACCGGGGTGACGAACACGATCGACCCGCTGGGCGGCGCGTACTTCGTCGAGGCCCTGACCGACGAGCTCGAGCGCCAGGCCTACGACTACTTCGCCAAGATCGACGAGCTCGGCGGCATGGTCGCCGCGGTCAAGGACAACTACCCCCAGCGCGAGATCGCGGACGCCTCGTTCGAGCTGCAGAACGAGATCGACGCCGGCCGCCGGATCGTCGTCGGCGTCAACGCGTACCGCCAGACCGACGATCAGCCGTTGGAGATCCTGCGCATCGATCCGGCGCTCGAGCGCAAGCAGATCGCGCGGGTGCAGGCCTCGCGGGGGCGCCGCGATGGCGCCGCCGTCGAACGCGCCCTCGCCGGGTTGAAGGCCACCGCGGCGCGCGAGGACGCCAACCTGATGCCGGGCCTGCTCGACGCCGCCCGCGCGCACGTCACCGAGGGCGAGATCGTCGAGGCGCTGCAGGAGGTCTTTGGGTCGTACACCGAGACGCCGGTGTTCTAGGGCGGTCGTCCGCGGCGCGTCTTGCGGCGGACTGCGGGCAGGGCATCGAGGGGGAGAAGCCGTTGCGGCCGCGCTGCCGCGGCGGCGTGCCTCGTCGTCCGCGTCGGCGCACCGGGGGCCGCTCCGCCGCGACCGGAGGCCGCTGCGCCGCGCCTGCGCGATTCGCGCGTGTTTCACAACACGCCCCGGAGGGGGTGGGCGCGCTTGACCGTGATAGTCATGGTCAAGAGCGCCCACCCCTTCGGGCGTCCGGGCAACGTGTTGCGAGACACGCGCGCGCTGCGCACAAGCACGCGCCTCACTGCGCAGCCACCGCGCACGGGGACTCCGCGGGCGCGGGCGCCCCCACGGACTCCTTCCCCTCATTGCCCTGGCCGCGCAGCGCAGCCGGACGCCGAGCGGCAGACCGACGCCGCCGCTTATCGCCACGCAGACACCGCCCGCAGAACCCGGTCAGGAACGCTCAGCGCCGTCCGATCACTGCGGTGTGGACGCCACCACGCCCAACAGCGCGGCGGCCGCGCGGGAGACCGTCGAGGCCGTCCTCGCCGATCCGACGCTGATCCGGCCGGTCTTCCAGCCGATCGTCGACCTGCGCCGTTCCGCGGTGCAGGGCTACGAGATGCTCGCGCGGCTGGCCAACGACCCGGACGGCACGCCGCTGCAGTGGCTCGCCGCCGCCGAGCGCCATGGGCTGGGCAGCGCGCTGGAGGCGAGCCTCGTGGCCGCCGGCATCCACGCCCGCGAGCACCTGCCGCGCGGCACCTACCTCTCCATCAACGTCTCGCCGGGCGCGCTGGTCAGCGCCGATGTGCGCGCCGTGCTCGACGCGGCGCCCGGCGGCCTGGACCAGATCGTCGTCGAGGTCACCGAGCAGAAGCCGGTCGACGACTACGACGAGCTCGCCAAGGTGCTCGGCCGCGCGCGTGCGGCCGGCGCCCGCGTCGCGGTCGACGACGCCGGCGCGGGCTACTCGAGCCTCCAGCACGTCCTGCGCCTGCGCCCCGAGTACGTCAAGCTCGACCGAGGCCTGATCGCCGACGCCGACGTCGATCCCGCGAAGCTCGCGCTGATCGAGGCCGTCGGCCTGTTCGCCGGGCGCATCGACGCCGCGCTCGTGGCCGAGGGGATCGAGCGCCGCGCCGAGCAGGAGACGCTCGCCGGCCTCGCGGTGCCGCTCGGCCAGGGCTTCCTCTTCGGCCGCCCCGGCCCGTCGCTCGTGCGCGATGTCCCGATCGCCGGCCTGCGCTCGGTCAGCGGCGCCCTGGGCGCGCTGCTCGACGGCCCGCCCTCCGCGGTCCTCGACGCCGCCCTGCTCGCGGCGGGCGCCGAGCCGCCCGCCAGCGCGCGGGGCCAGGTCGTCGTCGTCATCGACCGCGACGGCCGCCCGACCGGCCTGCTCGTCCCCGAGGGCGGCGGCTGGGCGCACCGCGCGCAGCCGATGCTCGCCAGCCTCGACGAGCCGGCGCTCAGCGTCGCCCGCCGCGCCCTGGCCCGGCCGAACGCGACGCGCCTGGATCCCGTGTGCGCGTGCCTGCCCGACGGGCGGTTCGCCGGCCTCGTCGGGGTCGAGCGGCTGCTGGGCGACGAGGCGGGGGCGACCGACGCGTCGTTCCTGCTGCCCGCCGGCGTCGCCCCCTGACCGCGGCGCGCACGCTCGCGGGGCGCCCATACAATGCGGCGCGATGGCGCCGCCTTCATCCACGGCCCGCAAGATCCGCGTCGTCGTGGCCAAGCCAGGCCTCGACGGGCACGACCGCGGGGCCAAGATCATCGCTCGCGCGCTGCGCGACGCCGGCATGGAGGTCATCTACACGGGCCTGCACCAGACGCCCGAGCAGATCGTGGAGACCGTCATCCAGGAGGACGCCGACGCCGTCGGGCTGTCGATCCTCTCCGGCGCGCACATGACGCTCGTCCCGCGGATCGTCGAGCTGCTCAAGGAGCAGGGCGTCGACGACGTGCTGCTCACCGTGGGGGGGACGATCCCGGGCGACGACATCCCGGAGCTCAAGCGCCTCGGGGTCGCGGAGGTGTTCACGCCCGGCGCCCCCACGCAGGACATCATCGACTTCATCCAGCGCGCCGTCGGGGAGCGCGAGCGCAGTTAGCCGGGCGCGCACCACCCGCCCGCGAACGCCCATCGCGTGCAACAGGAGTGCCACGCGGCGGAGGTTCGGGCGGTGACGGTTGCTGATTGACCCGTCAGTCAATACGGGTAGGATGCCGAACGTTCGTTTGCCAGAGGAGGCCGTGAAGTGAAGATCTGTGTCCTCGTCAAAGAGGTTCCAGACGCCGCCGTACAGAAGCGAATCGATCCGTCGTCGGGCCGCATGGACCGCGGCGGCGAGAAGAACCTGAACCCGTACGACACGCACGCCATCGAGGCCGCCATGCAGATCCGCGAGGGCGGCACGGTCGAGGTCGACGAGATCGTCGCCGTGACGATGGGCCCCGAGTCCGCCGTCCGCGCGCTGCACAAGGCGGTGTCGCTGGGGGCCGACCGCTCCATCCACCTGACCGACCCGGCGCTCGCGGGCTCCGACGTCGCCGCGACCGGCTACGCGCTGGCCCAGACGCTCAAGCGCGAGGGCCCCGACCTCGTCCTGCTGGGCCAGCAGTCCGACGACGGCGAGTGCTACACGATCGGCGCGGTCGTGGCCGAGCACCTGCAGATGCCCTCGCTGACGCAGGTCATCAAGATGGACGTCGAGTCCGAGAAGCTGCGCTGCGAGCGCCAGGCCGAGTACGGCTACGACACCGTCGAGGTCAGGCTGCCCGCCGTCATCTCGGTCGGCGACGCGATCAACGAGCCGCGCTACCCGTCGCTGAAGGCGATCATGGGCGCCAAGAAGAAGCAGCTCGATACGGTCGCCGCCGCCGACGCGGAGATCGACACGTCCAAGGTCGGCGGCGACAACTCCGCCGCGCAATGGGTCGCGTCCAAGGCCCCGCCCGAGAAGGCGGCCGGCACGATCATCGAGGACGAGGACACCAACGAGACGGTCGAGAAGATCGTCGCGTGGCTGGACGAGAGGAAGCTGATCTAGACGATGCCCGACATCCTGGTCTACGCCCTGCACTACGAGGGCGCCATCAACAAGAACTCGCTCGGCGCCGTGTCCGAGGGCGCTCGTCTCGCCTCCGAGATAGGCGGCGAGTGCCACGCGATCGTCGTCGGCGAGGACGTCGGCGACGACCTCGCGGCGTCGGTCGGCGCCTACGGCGCCACGAAGGTCTACCGCGCCAACGCCCCCGACGGCCTGGCCCAGCCGGTGGTCGACGCGATGGCCAAGGTCATCGAGGACAACGGCCACGGATACGCGCTGTTCGGCGGCGGCCTGCTCGGCTTCGAGGTCGGCGCCGGCCTGGCTGCGCGCCTGGGCGCCGGGGTCGCGATGGAGGTCACCGCGGTCCACGTCGACGACGGCAAGCTCATCGCCGAGCGCCCGATCCTCGGCGACTCGGCGATCTCGCAGATCAACTTCCGCTCCGGCGTCGGGATCATCATCGGCCGCCTGAACGCCTTCGAGACCAAGGAGGCCGGATCCGGCGCGGCCGCCGTCGAGGACGTGCAGTTCGAGCTGTCGGCCCACGCCCAGCAGGCGACGATGGTCCAGCGCGGCGAGCAGCGCGGCGCCGACGTCGACATCGAGGGCGCCGACGTCCTCGTCGCCGGCGGCCGCGGCCTCGGCAAGCCCGAGGGCTTCGAGCTCGTCGAGGAGCTGGCCAAGGCGTTCGGCGGCAACAGCGCCGTCGCCGCCACGCGCGCCGTGGTCGACGCGGGCTGGTACCCCTACGCCGCCCAGATCGGCCAGACCGGCAAGACCGTCGCGCCCAAGCTCTACCTCGCCGCCGGCATCTCCGGCGCGATCCAGCACAAGGTGGGCATGCAGTCCTCGGAGAACATCGTGGCGATCAACAAGGACGCGAACGCCCCGATCTTCGAGTTCTCCGACCTCGGCATCGTGGGCGACCTCAACAAGATCGTCCCCAAGCTCACCGAGGCGATCAAGGCGAAGAAGGGGTCGTAGGCGGATGGCGTCGCGCAACGGCCGGGTCGTCGCGCCCGCACAGTTCCCGCCCGAGGTCGACTCGCGCAACGAGTTCATCAAGCGCGAGCTCGACGCCGAGGACGAGCGCATCGAGGTCGGCGTCGCCATCGTCGGCGGCGGCCCCGCCGGGCTCGCCTGCGCCAACAAGCTCCTGCAGCTGCTGGCCGACGAGCCCGAGCTGATGGAGCGCCTCGGCGAGGTCCCGGTGGCCGTCGTCGAGAAGGGCAAGGTCTGCGGAGCGCACAACCTGTCGGGCGCGATGATGCGCCCGTCGGGCCTGCAGGAGCTCTTCCCCGACCTCGAGCCCAAGGACTGGCCGACCTACGGCCAGGTCGCCAAGGACTCGGTCTACTGGATGCTCAGCCCCAACCGGGCGCTGCCGCTCAAGCCGACGCCGCCGCCATTCCGCAACCACGGCAACTACGTCGTCTCGGTCGCCGAGCTGTCGCGCTGGCTGGCCGAGCAGGCCGAGGAGGCCGGCGCCTACATCCTCACCGAGACCTCGGCGTCGCAGCTGCTGGTCGAGGACGGGGTCGTGCGCGGCATCCGCTCGGGCGACAAGGGCCGCGGCAAGGACGGCGAGCCGCTGGGCAACTTCGAGCCCGGCGCCGACGTCACCGCCAAGGCCACCGTGCTCGCCGAGGGCACGTGGGGCCACCTCACCGGCGCCGCGATCCGCGAGTTCGACCTCGCCGAGAGCCGCGAGCCGCAGGTCTGGGCGCTCGGCGTCAAGGAGGTCTGGAAGGTCCCCAAGAAGCTCGATCGCGTCATCCACACGCTCGGCTGGCCGCTGCGCTACGGCGCCAAGTGGAAGGAGTTCGGCGGCTCGTGGATCTACCCGATGGGCGACGACCGCGTGTCGATCGGCTTCGTGGTCGGCCTCGACTACACCGACGCGACGGTGTCCGGGCACGACCTGCTGCAGCAGTTCAAGACCTCCAAGCTGGTGCGCCGGATCCTCGATGGCGGCGAGCGCGTCGCATGGGGCGCCAAGGCGATCCCGGAGGGCGGCTATTGGGCGATGCCCAAGCCGTCGGCGCCCGGCATGGTCATCTGCGGCGACAGCGCGGGCATGGTCAACGTGCCGATCCTCAAGGGGATCCACTACGCGATCCACGCCGGGATCATGGCCGCGGAGGAGATCTTCGCCGCGCTGAAGCGCAACTCGGCCGACTTCTCCGCCTACGACCAGCGCGTCGAGGACTCGCTGATCGGCAAGGAGCTCTACCAGTCGCGCAACATGAAGCAGCCGTTCGCCAAGGGCTTCTTCCTCGGCGGCGCGATCACCAACGCGATGGTGATCTCCAAGGGGCGCTTCCCCGGCGGGCGCTGGAGCAACCACCGCGACGCCGAGTCGCCAGTCGAGATCGGCGACAAGCGTGCCGGCTACCCCAAGCCCGACGGCAAGTACACCTTCGACAAGCTCTCGAGCGTCTACATCTCGGGCAACGCGACGCGCGACGACGCGCCCAACCACATCCGCGTCCGCCAGAGCGTGCCGCGCGAGGTCGCCGAGGCGTGGGTGTGGATGTGTCCCGCCGGCGTCTACGAGATCCCGGAGGACGCGCCGGCCGAGGGCAACGTCGACGTGATCGTCAACTACACCAACTGCGTGCAGTGCGGCGCGATCACGGCCAAGGGCGGGCGCCTGACGACGCCCGAGGGCGGCGACGGGCCGCTGTATCAGGTGACGTAGCAAAGCCGGCGCAACTGCAGGGCCGTTCGGATGTTCAATGAGGGCCCATGCGCCGTGCCGCGCTGCTCATCGCCGTTCTCGCCCTCGCCGCGCCCGCCGCCGCGCACGCGCAGGCGCCGCCCCTGCGCGCGAAGCTGACCGCCTGCCAGTCGGGTCCCGACGCGGCCGATCGCACGGCGACCTTCACGGGCTCGATGCCGGCGATCAAGGGGACCAAGCGGATGCGGATGCGCTTCGACCTGCAGCAGCGCACGCCGCCTTCGGCGCGCTTCGTGACGATCAAGGTGCCGGGTCTCGGCCTCTGGCAGAAGTCGGCGCCGGGCAAGAGCAGCAGCGGGTTCGTCTTCAACCAGCGCGTGCAGGCGCTCGCCGCGCCCGGCGCCTACCGCGTCATCGTGCGCTTCCGCTGGTACGGCAAGGGCGGCAAGCTGCTGCGCTCGACGTCGCGCCAGAGCGCGACGTGCACGCAGCCCGACCAGCGGCCCAACCTGCGCGTCGACGCCCTCGACGCCGCCCGCGGCCCGCAGCCGGGCCAGGCGACCTACAACCTGCTCGTGCGCAACGACGGGCGCACCGCCGCCGGGCCCTTCGACGTCGGCCTCGAGGTCGCCGGCGTCGACCAGCCGGTGCAGCGCCTGGCGGCCGGCCTAGCGGCGGGCGCGCAGGACACGCTGACCTTCGTCGCGCCGCGCTGCGACCCGGGCTCCACGCTGCGCTTCACGCTCGACGCGGGCGCCGAGGTGGCGGAGTCAGTGGAATCCGACGACGTCGTCGAGCGCGCCTGCCCCTTCGTCAGCTAGCGCGGTCAGCCGCGGGCCGCGGCTGTGCTTGGCGGCGTAGAGCTCCTGGTCGGCGTGCTGGTGCAGCGTGTCGCGATCGACGCCGTCCGCCGGGTAGCTCGCCACGCCGAACGACAGCGGCGCTCGCGCCGCCAGCGCGGCCTGCAGGCGCTCGCCGAGGAGCGTCGCGTCGGCCGCCTCCGCACCCGGGATGAGCACGGCGAACTCGTCGCCGCCGAGGCGGCCGATGGCGTCCGACGGGCGCACCTCGGCGCCCATAGTCTCGACCGCCCAGCACAGCAGCTCGTCGCCGGCCGCGTGCCCCTGAGCGTCGTTGACGCGCTTGAAGTCGTCGAGGTCGATGAGCACGATCGCGAGCGCCAGGCGGTTGCGCTGGGCGCGGCTGAGCTCGGCGGCGAAGCGCTCCTCGAAGCCGCGGCGGTTCAGGCAGTCGGTGAGGGGATCGGATCGCGAGACGCGGCCGAGCTCGCGGCGCTGCAGGTCGTGGTTGCGCGCCTGCCAGGCGCACATCCACGTGGCGCACGCGAGAGCCATGGCGACGAAGGCGATCTCGGCGCCGGGCACGCCGCCCATGCCGAGCGCGACCGCGAGGTAGGCGCCGACGACCATCGCGCCGACGGCGACCATCGAGCCCGTGGGGTAGGAGAGGGCGGCGAAGGTCAGGGGCAGGAAGAGGCCCACGGTCAGGGGGCTGCGCGCGCCGCCGTCGGTGATAGGGCCGATCGTCACGAGCGCGACGACGATCGCGCTCCAGGTCAGGAAGAACGCCTCGCGCGCCCGCGGGCGGCGCATCACCGGCTCGAGATTCAGGCGCGAGAGGACGCCGGAGAACAGCACGGTGCAGACGTACAGGGTGGCCACGAGCCGGCGGTCCGGGCGATCCCAGGTCAACAGCTCGTAGAGCAGGAAGCCCGACGCGGCGACGGTCGAGATGGCGGCGCCCGCCTGCACGTTGCGCAGGCGAAAGCGCACGTGTGCGTGATCCTCCGTGTACGGCGCCGAAGCCATGCCCGAGATATCGGCCGCAACGCATGTCCGCTGCAATCCGGCGCACCGCAGATGGCCGCTACACTCAACTGAAGCATGAAGACCGGAATCCATCCCGAGTACGTCGAGGCACACGTGCGCTGCACGTGCGGCAACGAGTTCACGACGCGCTCGACGTCGCCTGAGATCCACGTCGAGATCTGCTCGAACTGCCATCCGTTCTACACCGGCCGCCAGAAGCTGGTCGATACGGGCGGGCGCGTCGAGCGTTTCAAGCGCCGCGCCGCCAAGCGCTCCGCGCGCTCCTAGCCTCACGGCCATGGGCGACACGGAGGCCCTCGCCGACGGGCGGCTGATCGCCCAGCGCGACGCCCCCGTGGGCGGCCAGGCCGTGCTCGAAGGCGTCATGATGCGCGGCGTCTCGACCTGGGCGGTCGGCGTGCGCAAGGCGCTGCCCGAGGAGCTCTCCGACAAGGGCGCCGTCGATCCCGAGCAGGGCGCCCACGGCGAGATCGAGGTCAAGTCGTTTCCGCTGACCTCGGTGCTCAAGCGCCATCGCCTGCTGCGCCTGCCGATCGTGCGCGGCGTCGTCGCGCTCGTCGAGTCGCTGGTCATCGGCTTCAAGGCGCTCGGCATCTCGGCCAACGCGCAGCTGCCCGACGAGGAGGAGGAGATCTCGGGCGGCATGTGGGCGGGCACGGTCATCGTCGCGCTCGCGCTGGCCATCGGGCTGTTCTTCGTCGTGCCCGTGGGCCTGACGAGCCTCATCAAGGACCAGCTGAACTCGTCGTTCTTGTTCTGGCTGGTCGAGGGCATCGTCCGCACCACGATCTTCCTGGGCTACCTGGTGCTGCTGTCGCGGCTGCGCGACCTGCGCCGCGTCTTCGAGTACCACGGCGCCGAGCACAAGACGATCTCCTGCTACGAGGCGGATCTCGAGCTGACGCCCGAGAACGCCCAGCGCTTCAGCCGCCTGCACCCGCGCTGCGGGACGAGCTTCCTGCTGATCGTGATGATCGTGGCGATCTTCGTCTTCGCCCCGATCGGGCTGCCGGCGTGGTACTGGCTCGTGCTGACCCGGATCGTCGGCGTGCCGCTCATCGCCGGGATCTCCTTCGAGATCATCAAGTTCGCCGGGCGCAACCGCCGCCGGCGCTGGGTGCGAGCCGTGATGTGGCCGGGCCTGCAGCTGCAGAAGCTCACCACCCGCGAGCCCGAGCTCGATCAGCTCGCCGTCGCCATCGCGGCGATGCAGGCGGTGCTCGCCGTCGAGGACCCGCGCAACGTCTCCGAGGTGGACAAGGTCGGCATGGAGGTGGTGGCGTGATCGAGTCGCTCGTCGAGCAGATCGAGGCGCGCTTCGCCGAGCTGTCGCAGGCGATGACCGACCCGGAGGTCATCGGCGACCGCCAGCGCTACGCCGACGTCGGGCGCGAGTACAGCGCGCTCGAGCCCGCGCACGAGCTCGCCACCGAGTGGCGGCGCGCGCGCGACGACGCCGCGGGCGCCCAGGAGCTGCTCGCCGAGGACGGCGACGACGCCGAGCTGCGCGAGCTGCTTCAGAGCTCGCGCGAGCGCCTGGCCGAGCTCGAGGAGGAGCTGCGCCTGGCCATGGTCGAGCGCGACCCCAACGACGACAAGGACGTCATCATCGAGATCCAGGGAGGCGCGGGCGGCGAGGAGGCCGGGCTGTGGGCCGGCGACGTCTTCCGCATGCTCAGCAAGTACGCCGAGCGCCGCGGCTTCAAGGTCGACACGCTGGAGACCGGCGAGGGCAAGTACACCTTCGAGGTCAAGGGCGACGGGGCCTACTCGGTCTTCAAGTACGAGGGCGGCACCCACCGCGTGCAGCGCGTGCCCAAGACCGAGTCGGCCGGGCGCATCCACACCTCGACCGCGACCGTCGCCGTCCTCCCCGAGGCCGAGGAGGTCGACGTCCAGGTCGATCCCAACGACCTGCAGATCGACGTCTACCGCTCGTCGGGGCCCGGCGGCCAGTCGGTCAACACCACCGACTCGGCCGTGCGCATCACCCACAAGCCCAGCGGCATCGTCGTCTCGATGCAGGACGAGAAGAGCCAGCTGCAGAACCGCGAGAAGGCGATGCGCGTCCTGCGCGCGCGCCTGTACGAGCGGGCGCTGGCCGAGCAGCAGGCGGAGCTCGCCGCCGACCGCCGCGCGCAGGTCGGCACCGGCGACCGCGCCGAGAAGATCCGCACCTACAACTACGGCGAGCGGCGGGTCACCGACCACCGCATCAAGCTCACCGAGCACAACCTCGAGCAGGTGCTCGAGGGCGAGCTCGATCCCTTCACCGAGGCGCTCACCGACGACGAGCGCCGGCGGCGGCTCGAGTCGCAGGCAACCGCTTCGGGCTAGATGGCCGGCACGCCGGTGCGCGAGGCGCTCGACTCGGCGGTGGTGGCGCTCACCGCGGCCGGGGTCGACACGCCGCGCCTGGATGCCGAGGTGCTGCTCGCCCACGCGCTCGGCGTGCAGCGGCTCGCGCTTCTGACCGACCGCGACGCGCGCGTCGAGGGCCCCGCCGTGCGCGCGTTCCAGAACGCCGTGCGCCGGCGCTCGGTCGATCGCGAGCCGGTGGCCTACATCACCGGCGTCAAGGGCTTTCGCCACCTCGAGCTGCAGGTCGACCCGCGCGTGCTGATCCCGCGGCCGGAGACCGAGACGCTCGTCGAGGCGGCCTTGGATGCGCTGCCCGAGAGCGCCCGGGTCGTCGATGTCGGGACCGGGAGCGGGGCGGTGGCACTGGCATTGAAGGATGAGCGCCCGGACCTCCAGGTGACCGGCACCGACGTCAGCGAAGACGCGCTGGCGGTCGCGCGGGCGAACGGGCAGCGACTGGGGCTGGACGTCGCGTTCGCGCAGGCGGACCTGCTCGCCGGAGTCGGTTCCTTCGATGGCGTCGTCTCCAATCCGCCGTACGTGGAGGACGGCGCGCAGCTTGCTGCCGAGATCGTCCGCCATGAGCCGTCGCTGGCTCTGCGTGCCGGGCCGGACGGCCTGGACGTGTTGCGCGCGCTCGTGCCCGCCGCCGCGGCGATGAGCGCGGAGGTGCTTGCGGTCGAGGTCGGGGCTGGCCAGGCGCCGGCGGTGGAGCGGCTCGCGCGCGAGGCGGGCTTCAAGCGCACCGAGCGCCGCGCGGACCTCGCCGGCATCGACCGCGTGGTGATCGCGTGGCGCTGACCGCCGACGACGCCCAGACCTTCTCGCGCTGCATCGCGGTCGGCGGGATCGCGCTGTTCCCCGCCGACACCGTCTACGGGCTGGCCTGCGAGCCCGACTCCAAGGAGGCCGTCGAGCGCCTGTACCTGCTCAAGCGCCGCCGGCCCGACAAGCCGGCGGCCGTCATGTTCTTCGCGCTCGACCTCGCGCTGGCTGCGCTGCCCGAGCTGGAGCCGCGGACCGCGGCCGCGCTCCGCGCGCTGCTACCGGGCGCGGTCACGCTGCTCGTGCCCAACCCGGCGCGGCGCTTCCCGCTGGCCTGCGGGCCGCGGGCGGAGACGCTGGGGCTGCGCGTGCCCGCCTGGCCGCCGGCCCTGGCCGCGCTGGCCGGCGTGAGCTGGCCGGTGCTGCAGTCCAGCGCCAACGCCGCCGGCGGCCCCGACGCCCGCCGCCTGGCCGACGTGCCCGAGCCGATCCGCCGGCGCGCCGACCTCGTCCTCGACGGCGGCGAGCTGCCGGGGACGCCGTCGACGGTGGTCGACCTGCGCGAGTACGAGCTCGACGCGCGCTGGTCGATCGTGCGCGAGGGCGCCGTGTCGGCCACGGAGATCGCCGCGGCGTTAGTCTCCGCGCCGTGACCACCGCCTTCGTCACCGGCGGCTCGGGCTTCATCGGTGGCGCGCTCGTCCGTCGGCTCGTCGCCGACGGCTGGACCGTGCGCGCCCTGGCCCGCAGCGACGCCTCGGCGGAGACCGTTCGCGAGCGCGGCGCGCAGCCCGTGCGCGGCGACCTCGACGACATCGGCGCGATGGCGGCCGGCGCCGCCGGCTGCGAGGTCGCCTTCCACTGCGCGGCGCACCTCGGCGACTGGGGCCGGCGCGAGGACTTCGAGCGCGGCAACGTGCAGGGCACGCGCAACGCGCTCGCCGCCGCGCGCCAGGCCGGCGTGCGGCGCTTCGTCCACGTCGGCACCGAGGCCGTCCTGCTCGCCGGCCAGCCCCTGATCGAGGTCGACGAGCGCGCGCCGCTGCGCTTCGACTCGCCGGCGCTGTACTCGTCGACGAAGGCGCGCGCCGAGGAGGCGGTCATCGAGGCCAACCAGAACGGCCTGGAGACCGTCGTGGTCCGGCCGCGCTTCGTCTGGGGCCGCGGCGACACGACCCTGCTGCCCGCCATGACCGCGATGGTCCGGTCCGGGCGCTTCGCGTGGATCGGCGGCGGGCGCCATCGCACCTCCACCACCCACGTCGACAACGTCGTGCACGGCCTGCTCCTGGCCGCGCAGCGCGGCGCGCGCGGCGGGGTCTACTTCGTCACCGACGGCGAGCCGGTCGTCTTCCGCGACTTCGTCACGCGCCTGCTGGCCACGCAGGGCGTCGAGGCGCCGGGCCGCTCGCTGCCGGTCGCCGTCGCGCGGGCAGCGGCCGCGGTCGGGGAAACCGCGTGGCGGCTGCTGCCGATGGGGCCCACCCACCCCCGCCCGCCGGTCACGCGCCTTGCGGTGTGGGTGTCCGCCCTGGAGACCACCATCGACATCACGCGCGCGCGGACGGAGCTGGGCTACGAGCCGGTCAGGACCATCGATCAGGGGTTGGAGGAACTGCAGTCATGAGGATCGCCGTGGGGTCGGACCACGCCGGGTTCCACCTCAAGGAGCACGTCAAGCTCGCGCTGGCCGCGCAGGGCTACGAGGTCGTCGACGTCGGCACCGAGTCGTCGCGCGCCGTCGACTACCCGCGCTTCGCGGTCGAGGCGGCGCGGCTGGTCGCCGACGGCGACGCCGATCGCGGCGTCCTGGCGTGCGGTTCGGGCGTCGGCGTCTCGATCGTCGCCAACAAGGTCGCGGGCGTTCGCGCGTTCAACGCGCACGACCCGTCCGAGGCCGAGATGGCCCGTCGCCACCACGACGCCAACATCGTCGCGCTCGCCGGCGCGCGCCTCGGTCCGCGCGAGGCCGACGCGATCGTGCGCGCCTTCCTGCGCACCGAGTTCGAGGGCGGCCGCCACGCCCGGAGGGTCGGCCAGATCGTCGAGATCGAGTCAGAGCGGCCTGCTACCGTCGCCGGCCCATGACCGACCTGAGCCCCGACTTCTTCAATCGCCCTCTGGCCGAGGTCGATCCCGAGATCGCCGACGTCCTGCAGCACGAGCTCGAGCGCCAGCAGCGCACGCTCGAGATGATCGCCTCGGAGAACTTCGTGCCCCAGGCGATCCTCGAGTGCCAGGGCAGCGTGCTGACCAACAAGTACGCAGAGGGCTATCCGGGGCGCCGCTACTACGGCGGCTGCGAGTTCGTCGACGTCGCCGAGCAGCTCGCCATCGATCGGGCGAAGGCGATCTTCGGGGCCGAGCACGCCAACGTCCAGCCGCACGCCGGCGCGCAGGCCAACGCAGCGGTCTACCACGCGCTGCTGCAGCCGGGCGACGCGATCATGGGCCTCGCGCTCGCCCACGGCGGCCACCTCACGCACGGGATGAAGCTCAACTTCTCGGGGCGGCTGTACGACATCATCGCGTACGAGGTCTCCCGCGAGACGAGCCTGATCGACATGGACGAGGTCGAGCGCCTCGCCCACGAGCGCCGGCCCAAGCTGATCCTCGCGGGCTGGAGCGCGTACCCGCGCTTCCTGGACTTCGAGCGCTTCCGCGCGATCGCCGACGCGGTCGGCGCCTATCTCGTCGTCGACATGGCCCACTTCGCCGGGCTCGTCGCCGCGGGCGAGCACCCCAACCCCGTGCCCTACGCCGACGTCGTCACCTCGACGGTGCACAAGACGATCGGCGGCGCGCGCGGTGGCCTGATCCTGTGCCGCGAGGAGCACGCCAAGGCGATCAACTCGGCGGTCTTCCCGGGCCAGCAGGGCGGGCCGCTGGAGCACGTCATCGCCGGCAAGGCCGTGGCGTTCAAGATCGCCCAGAGCGAGCTGTTCCGCGAGCGCCAGCGCCGCACCGTCGCGGGCGCCAAGGCGCTGGCCGACGAGCTGCTCGGCGCGGGCCACGGCGTCAACGTGCTCACCGGCGGCACCGACGTGCACCTCGTGCTCGTCGACCTGCGCGAGTCCGAGCTCGACGGCAAGATGGCCGAGGACCGCCTGCACGAGGTCGGCATCACGGTCAACCGCAACGCCGTCCCGTTCGACCCACGCCCGCCGATGGTCACGAGCGGCCTGCGCGTCGGGGCCAGCGCGCTGGCGACCCGCGGCCTGCAGGTCGACGACTTCCACGAGGTCGGGCGCATCATCGCGACGACGATGTCGCCGGAGTTCGAGCGCCAGAAGGCAGAGCTCGCCGAGCGCGTCGCGGCGATCGCCGACCGCTACCCGCTCTACGAGCACCTGAGCGCACCTGCCACGGTGTAGGCCGGCCGCCGGGGGCCGTAGGCTCCGCGGGCTATGACCGAGGCCGACGCGGTCTACGCCTTCCTGACCGCCTTCGTCGTCGCGGCCGTGCTGACGCCGCTGACCGCGCGGCTCGCGCGGCGCGTCGGCGCGGTCGACCAGCCGAAGGATCGCGGCCTGGGGGCGGGCTCGACGCCGCTGCTGGGCGGCCTGGCCATGCTCGCCGGCGTGCTGGTCGCGTCGGCGCTGTTCCTGAACTTCGGCGGTGTCACCGAGGACCGGCTGAAGGGGATCCTCGCCGGCGCGGTGGTCATCGCGCTCGTCGGCGCGATCGACGACCGCTTCGACCTGCCGCCCGGCGTCAAGCTCGCCGGTCAGATCATCGCCGCCACCATCCCGGTCGCCGCGGGCGTGGAGGTCACGAACATCACGCTGCCGTTCATCGGCGCGGTGAGCTTCGGCGACGCGGGCGGGCCGATCACCGTCGCGGGCCTGGTCATCGTCATGAACGTCGTCAACCTCTCCGACGGCATCGACGGGCTGGCCGCCGGCGTCTGCGCGATCAGCGCGATCACCTTCGCGATCATCGCCTTCGACCTCGACCGCAACCACGCGGCGGTGCTCGCCGCGCTGACCGCCGGCGCGGCGCTCGGCTTTCTGATCCACAACTTCCATCCGGCGTCGGTCTACATGGGCGACTGCGGCTCGAACCTCCTGGGGCTGCTGCTGGGCTGCATCGCCGTCGAGGGCGCGGTCAAGACCCAGGCCGTCCTTGCCCTGCTCTTCCCGCTCGTGGTGCTCGCGGTGCCCTTCCTCGACACGACGTTCGTCGTCCTCAAGCGGATGAAGTACCGCCGGCCGATCTACCGGGCCGACGCCAACCACTTCCACCACCGCCTCAGCCGCATCGGCTTCAGCCAGCGGCGCACCGTGCTCTACCTGTACGTGTGGACGATCCTGCTCGGCGGCTTCGCCGTCGCCCTGCGCTTCGTGCCCTACTCCGACGACCACGGGCACCTCGACGCGGCGTGGACCGCGGCGATGGCGGTCCTCGGCCTCACGGTCGTGGCGGCCTCGGCGTACCTCGTCTACGTGCTCGAGATCCTGAAGTTCAAGCGCCTGGACACGATCCGCATGCGCCGCGTGGGCGCCACCGACGCGGAGATCGAGGAGGACGTCAAGCGCCGCCTGGAGACGGGCGAGTTCGAGCAGGTGCGGCGCGAGACGGAGGAGTTCGACGCGGTCCGCGAGTGATGCGCCGGCGCGCGGCTGGTCCAGCGCGCGGCGGCGGCGCCGAATTGGTCCACTCCGCGATACACGAAGTGGCCCTCGCCAGGGGGCCACTTGGCGCGTAGCCTCGAGGCATGCCCACGACCACCTCCTCCCGACTGAACGCCAAGCGCGCCGTCCCCGAGCTCTACCAGGCGATGATCGCCCTCGACGCCGCGGTGGCCGATGCCGGCCTCGATCCGCTGTTGCAGGAGCTCGTCAAGATCCGCGCCTCGCAGATCAACGGCTGCGCCTACTGCCTGAACATGCACACGCGCGACGCAGTGAAGGCGGGCGAGCGCCACGAGCGTCTGCACGTGCTCGCCGGCTGGCGCGAGGCGCCCACGTGGTTCGACGAGCGCGAGCGCGCGGCACTGGCGCTCACCGAGTCCGTCACGCGGATCGGCCCGCACGGCGTCCCGGACGCGATCTACGACGAGGCCGCCGAGCAGTTCTCCGAGGCCGAGCTCGGCGCGCTGCTGTTCCTCGTCATGACGAGCAACGCCTGGAACCGCCTGGCGGTGACCTTGCACGCCTCGCCGTAGCGCGAGCTACGAGCCGTAGACCGAGTGCAGCCAGATCCCGACGAGGGCGTCGACCATCTCGTCGGACGTCATCGGGCCGCCCTGCACGAGGTGCTGGTACATCGTGCGCTCGGTCATCCAGCACAGGGCGAAGGCGGTCGCCTGGGCGCCGCGCGCGACCGAGAGCCCGACCTCCTGCTCGGCCTCGATGCGCCGGCGGCTGGCGTCGACGAAGCGCCCGAGCATGCCGCGCCAGAACTGCGCGACCTCGTCGTCGTAGGTCGAGACCTCGACGATCGCCCGCAGCAGCACGCCGTGCTCGGCGTAGAGCGACGCGATGTTGGTGAGCGCCTCGCGGATCTCGGGCTCGGGCGCGCCGGCGCCGGAGAACCAGATGTCGGCCTGCTGGTAGAGCAGCTCGTTGACGTCCTCGGTGAGCCGCATGAGCAGCTCGCGCTTGTCGCGGAAGTAGAAGTAGAACGCGGTGCGCGAGATGCCCGCACGCGTGGCGATGCGCTCGATGTTGAGATCCGCGTACGAGGCCCCCTCCGAGAGCAGGGCCTCGGTCGCGTCGAGCACAGCCGCCTGAACCGCCGCACGCTTGGCGGTGAGCGGCACTTCCTCGCGGGGCTCCACGGACGCCATACACGTTGAGCCTACCCGGCGCAGGCAACTTGACGCACTGTCAAGTTTCTGGTCCCATCCGCGCATGCCGAGCCTGCTCGACTTCACCACGCAGGGCGACGTCGCGACGATCAGCGACGAATCGAAGCTGGCGAACATCCAGCTCATGACGCCCCGTCAGCTCTACGAGCTGTGGGAGCGACAGAACTGGAGGTCGCACGAGATCGACTTCGCCCAGGACCGTCGCGACTGGGAGGCGATGTCCGACGAGCAGCGCGACGAGGCCTCCTGGGGGCTGGCGAACTTCTTCGTCGGCGAGGAGCGCGTCACCACCCAGTTCAGCGGGCTGGTCATGGCCTACGAGGACCAGCACGAGGAGGCCTTCCTCACCACCCAGCAGGTCGACGAGGCGCGCCACGCCCAGCACTTCAACCGCCTCTACGAGCAGGTCCTGCAGTACGACGGCAGCTTCGAGGACCGCCTCGACCGCTGCCGCGCCCAGCTCAACGAGCACTACATCGCGCTTTTCGACGAGCACCTCGTCAACGCCAACCAGGCGCTCGTGGACAACCCGCGCGACGTCGAGGCCAAGATCGACTTCGTCGTGACCTACCACATGGTCATCGAGGGCACGCTCGCCCTGACCGGCCAGTACTTCCAGTCGAGCTGGATGGAGCGCGAGGACGTCCTGCCCGGCCATCGCTTCGGCTTCGCGAAGATCTCGCAGGACGAGCACCGCCACGTCGCCTACGGCACCTGGTTCCTGCAGTCCAAGGCCGGCGACCCCGCTCACGCGCAGCGCATGCAAGATCGGCTGATGGCGCTGCTGCCGGCCGCCGCCGGCGTGCTCGTTCCGCCCGGCTACGAGCTCGGCGACGAGTACGAGTTCATGGGCTACTCCAGCCAGGAGATGAACGAGTTCGCCTTCACGGCGCTGACGCGGCGCCTGAAGGTCATTGGCATCGGGCTGCCGACGGTCGCCGCCTAGCAAGTCGGTGAATGGAAGCTCCGGACGCCGGGTAAGAGCGGCCCACTCCTCGCGATACCCGGCGATCACGACCCCGGCCCCTCCTGCCGGGGTCGCGCCGTTAAGGGGCGCCGCCGCGCTCCGCGCAGCCAGGCGTAAGTGTGCGGTTAACCACAATTGCGCTCCCGCGCGCGACCAGCTACCGTGGCTTGCGATGACCCGCTACTTCGACATTCAGACGCCGATGGGCGTCCTCGCCGCTTGTAGCGGGTCCGCGACCTAGCGCGTCTTGCGTTCGGCCGCGGGCACACCGCCCGGGGCCGAGCTTCCTCTTCTTGGCAGCACGTTTCCCCGGACGGGTCAGACCATTCCGTCCCGAAGGGAGCACCGTGTACAGCCAGTTCCACCAGGAGTTCGCGAAGGCCTATCCGCCCGTCGCCGACCGCAACCGGCGCGCTTACGAGCGCCCCGGCCGGGGGCAGCCGCCCCCCGGAAGGCTGCGCGGAGGCGCGGCGTACGCGCTGGCCTCCGCCGCCCAGCGGCTGGACCGCGAGCGCGCGCGCCGCGTCCTGGCGTAAGCGACTTCGATAGCGTCCGCGTCCCGCCGGCAGCGAGCCGGCGGGACGCTTCGCGATGCACCTCTCCAAGCTCGAACAGCTCGAGCCGTTCACCACGCTCGACGGCTCGACCATCCGCGAGATCGTCGGCCCGGCGTGGACGCCGGCGCGCAACCAGTCCCTCGCCGAGGCGACGGTCCCCGTCGGCGGGCGCACGATCGCCCACTACCATCGCGCCGCCGAGGAGCTGTACTTCTTCACCTCCGGGCGCGGGCGCATGACGCTCGGCGACGAGGAGCGCGACATCGCCGCCGGCGACTGCGTCGTGATCCCGCCCGGCGAGGTCCACACGCTCGTCAACACCGGCGAGGAGCCGCTCGTGCTGCTGTGCTGCTGCGCGCCCGCGTACTCGCACGAGGACACCGTCCTGGTCGATCATCAGGCTCCAGCGGGTAACTAGTCGCCGACCGACATGCCGATCCGCCTCGCCGCGCCGCTCGCCGTGCTGCTCGCCGCCCTCTCGGTCGCGGCGCCCGCGCACGCGCTCACGATCGGCATCGCCGACCAGAAGCCGGACATGTTCAGCGATCCGCGCTTCCTGGCCGCCGGCTTCCAGTTCGCGCGCCGCGCCGTGCCGTGGGACGCGCTCACCAGCCCGACGCAGACCGCCGAGCTCGACGCCTGGATGGCGGGCGCGCGCTCGGCCGGCGTCGACCCGCTGATCTCCTTCACCCACTCGAGCACGAACCGCCGGCTGCTGCCGACGCCCGAGCGCCTGCTCTACGAGTTCCGCCGCTTCCGCGCGCGCTACCCGTGGGTGACCGAGTACGCCAGCTGGAACGAGGCCAACCACTGCGGTGAGCCGACCTGCCATCGCCCGCAGCTCGTGGCCGCCTACTGGCGCAAGCTGCATCGCGAGTGCGCGAGCTGCCGGATCCTCGCGGCCGAGGTCCTCGACATGCCGAACATGACATCGTGGGTGAAGGCGTTCCGGCGCGCGGCGGGCGTCGAGCCGCGCTACTGGGGGCTGCACAACTACGTCGACGCCAACCGCCTGCGCACCACCGGCACGCGGCGCCTGCTGAAGGCCACCGGCCACGCGCTGATCTGGTTCACCGAGACCGGCGGCATCGTGTCGCGCACGAACCGCAACAAGGTGACCTTCCCCGAGTCGGCCGATCACGCCGCCAAGGCGACGCGCTTCGTCTTCGACCACCTCGTGCCGCTCAGCCGCCGGATCACGCGCGTCTACCTGTACCACTGGAACAGCTACCCGGGCCCGAGCACGTGGGACTCGGCGCTGATCGGGCCGACCGGCAAGCCGCGCCCGGCCTACAAGGTGCTCCAGCGGGTGCTCACGCAGCGGGCGGCCCGCAAGCTCGGCGGCTCCTAGGCCTTGCGCCTGGCGATCGTGTCCGACACGCACCTGCCGCGCGGCGGGCGCGCGCTGCCCGCTGCGTGCGTCGAGCGCCTGCGCGCGGCCGATCTCATCCTGCACGCCGGCGACTTCGTCGCCGCCGCGGTCCTCGCGGACCTGCAACGGCTCGGCCCGCCCGTCGCCGCGGTGCACGGTAACGTCGACGAAGAGGCGTTGCGGCGCATGCTGCCGTCGGCGCGGATGGTGACCGTCGCGGGCGCCCGCATCGCGATGGTCCACGACGCCGGCGCCGCCGGCGGGCGCCTCGCGCGCCTGCAGCAGCGCTTCCGCGACGCCGACGCCGTCGTCTTCGGCCACTCGCACATCCCGCTGCACGAGCGCGACGACGCGACGGGCTTTCAGATCTTCAACCCGGGAAGCCCGACCGACCGCCGCCGCCAGCCGACCCACACGATGGGCGACGCGCGCGTCAGCGAAGATGGCGAGGTGAGCTTCGAGCTGATCGATCTCGGATGAACGTCGCGGCGCGCGTGCAGCGCTCGATCCGGGCGGTCAACGCGGCCACGCGCGATGCCGTGCGCGCGGGAGCGTTCACCTTCTACCGCCACCGCAACTCCGACCATCCGATGCTCAACTACGCGGTGCCCGACGACGGCGCCGACGCGTGGATCGCGATCGACGAGCTGCGCCGCGTGTTCGCCACCCATGGCCTGCGGCCGCGACTGGAGTTCGTCGGCGAGTGCGCGCCCGGCCTCGAGGAGGCGCTCGCCGCGGCCGGCTTCGAGCTCGAGGGCCACTTCCCGGTCATGACCCTGCTCGCGCGGGACGTGCGCGAGGTGCCGGCGCCCGACGGCGTCGTCATCGCGCGCGCGATCCAGGCGGGCGATGCGCGCGCGCTGCTCGAGGTCGCGGCCGAGGCCTTCGGCGCCGAGCCGCCGACCGAGGCCGAGGTCGCCGCCTACCAGGGCCGCGGGATGCTCGCGCGCGCCGAGGGCGCGCCCGCCGGGGCCGCGTCGCGCAGCGAGATCGCCGAGGGCGTCAGCGAGCTTGCCGGCATCGGGGTGCGCGAGCGCTTCCGGCGCCGCGGCATCGCGGCCGCGCTGACCGCGGCCGTGGCCGCAGACGGCTTCGCCGCCGGCGCCGAGCTGTGCTTCCTCACGCCGGGCGACGACGGCGCCGAGCGCGTCTACGAGCGCGCCGGCTTCCGGCGCGCGGGCACGACGATGGTTCACATGGTCGGCTGAGCGTCGCGGCCGGCGGACGCGAGCGCCGGCGACGGGTCGGGCGTGTCGGTCGGGTAGTCCATGCCCCAGGTCACGAGCTCCTGGTGGGGCATCGAGAAGTTGTTGTCGCCCACGAACTGCTCGACGATGCGCCCGTCGCGCAGCCGCACGGCGTGCGTCTCGCTCATCGTGCCGCGCTCGCCGGTGGGTGGGTTGCCGTAGAACGGGCCCGTGTTGTGGAAGTGGATCACGAAGCGAAAGCACGCGCGCCCGCCGTCGGCCGAGGTGAACTCGTCGTGCAGCGTGACGTGCAGCCGCGGGTTGGCGATGTGGAACTGCTCGACGAACGCCTTCACGGCGTCGCGGCCGCGCACGGGCCAGGCCAGCGGCGTGTAGAGGACGACGTCGGGGTCGTAGATGGCGTCGAGCAGCTCGGGGTCGTTGGTCCCCAGCGCGCGCACGAAGCGCCGCGCGAGCGAGTCGCCCTCGTCGCCGGCGAGCGCGTAGCCACGGACGGCGAGCGGCTCGGCGTTGCCGAACACGAGCGTGTCGGGGTCGACCAGCGGGCGCAGCGCGTCCTTGTAGGCGCGGAAGGCCGGGCCGCTCTCGTGGGCCTCCACGGCGGCGTCGTCCGTCCACGTCTCGTACAGCCAGAACTCCCGCGGGTCCTCGGTCGAGCGGTGCACCGCGAAGACGAGATTGCCGCGCTCGCCGGCGTCGATGCGCTCGACGTTCGACAGCAGCAGCTCGCGCACGGAGTCCTCCCGCCCCTCCAGCGCACGCATGCGGACGAAGTACGTCACGGGCATGGCCTCTCCTCAATCGTTGGCTGCCCCCGTGGCCCGACCGTAGGCGCGGGCCGCGGTCCTGTCGATACGGCCAGCTCCACCTTCGCCGCGCCGCGACCCGCTCTGCGATCATGGCCAGCCATGACCGAGGTAACCCCGCTGCAGGGAGAGCTCCAGACGCAGATCATGGCCGCCATCTGGCGCCTCAGCGAAGGCACCGTGGAGCAGATCCGCCAGGCGCTCCCACCCGAGTCCTCACCACCCACCCGCGCGTACAACACCGTGCAGACCGTGCTCAACCGCTTGGCCGAGCGCGGGCTGCTGGGTCGCCGGCGCGAGGGTCACGTCATCGTCTACGCCCCGCGGCTCAGCGAGGCCGAGTACCTGTCGCGCTCGATGGAGCACACGCTGCGCGGCGCGTCGGCGCAGGCCCGCCAGGTCGCGCTGGCCCAGCTGATCGGCAGCCTCCCGCGCAACGAGGCGGCCGAGCTCGGCCGGCTCGCGGAGCAGGTCGCCACGGAGCGCATGCGATGACCGCAGCGGCGCTTGTCGCCGCGGCGTTCGGGGGCATCGTCCTTCCACAGCTGCTGCGCCTCGAACGCGCCGATCCCGCCGCCGCCTGCCTGCTCTGGGGCGCTGCGCTGGGGCTGCGCGCGCTCGTCGTGGTGGGCACCGTCGCCGGGGCGCTTCTGCTGCTGCATCCCGGCCACCTGCTGCGCGCCGTCGCCGAATGGCCGTGCGCGCCGCACCACCAGGTCGCCGGCCACGCCGCGGCGGCGCTCGGTGGCCTGGCGCTCGCGGTCTCGCTGCTGTGGGCGCTCGCGCGCGTCGTGCAGGCGACGGTCGCCGTCCGCCGCCTCGTGCGCTCGCCGCTGGGCGAGGGGCCCGGCGGGAGCGTCATCGTCGGCGGCGAGGACGTGATGCTCGCGGCCGCCGGCCTCACGCGCCCGACGCTCGTGGTCTCCGCGGGCGCGCTGGCGCGCCTCGACGACGCCGAGCTCGCCGCCGCGATGGCGCACGAGCGCGCCCACATCCGCCGCCGCCACCGCTACGTGCTGCTCTACGCCGAGGTCTGCCGGGTACTCGGGCGCCCGCTGCCGGGGACCACCCGCGCGGTTCGCGAGCTGCGCTTCCACATCGAGCGCGACGCCGACCGCAGCGCGGTCCGCGGGCGCGCCGACCGCCTCGCTCTGGCCTCCGCGATCTGCAAGGCCGCCACCGGCGGGGGGACGCGCGCCGGCATCGCGGCCCTCGGTGGCGACGGCACCGCCGCGCGCGTGCGCGAGCTGCTGCAGGACGGCGCACCGCCCGTGGCTGCGCGCGGGCTGCGGGCGCTGGCGACCGCGACCGTGGCGCTCGCCGTGGGCGCCGCGCTGTCGATGCCTGCCGCCGTGAGTGGGCTCGGCGACCCGGTCGCCATGTGCGGGGTCTGAGCCGCTCTCCGCGCTTTGCCGGTCGCCCTGCGCGGCCAGGGCACCGAGGGGGAGAAGCCGTTGCGGTCGCGCTGCCGTGGCGTCGTGCCTCGTCGCGTGCGGCTGCGCAGAGGGGCGCGCGTGTTGACGCAGGGCGTGCGTGTTTCGCAACACGTTCGCGTGTTCGCATATCGAACGTCGAGTTTGTCGCGTATACGTCATACGGCGACAAACTCGACACTCACCGCGAGCACACCCACACCGAGCGGGCCGAAGTGTTGTGAAACACGCACGCGTGCCCGCCCCGCCCGGCCGCCCGCGACGAGGCACGACGCCACGGCGGCGCCACCCCTGCGGCTTCACCCCCTCAATCCCCTGGCAGCACAACGCCGCCGGCTCAGCGCGGAGAACGCGCAGACCAGCCGCTGATCCGCTCGGCGAGCAGCGCGATCACCGGCCCCGCCGGCGGCGCGGCGGCGTACTGCGGGTACTTGCCCGCCAGCGCGGCGACCGCCTCGTCGCGCTCGTCGCCGTCCGCGACCACCGCGGCGGGGCCGTCGACGCGCACCCACCACAGCGCGTCCCAGTCCTCCTCGTAGTGGTCGACGAGCAGGCTCGCCCACGGGTGCGCGCGGACGTTGGCCAGCCGCTGCAGGCGCGTGGTCGCCTTCGGCTTGGCGTCGACCGCGGTCCACACGCGCTCGCCCGACGCGGCGAAGCAGCAGGCAACGACGTGCGGCCGTCCGTCAGGGCGCACCGTCGCGAGCCGGCCGACGCGCTGCGCGGCGAGAAGCTCGCGGCAGCGCGCCGCCTCCATCAGCGGTGGCGCGCGGCGAGCGCGGAGTAGCTCTCGAGCCGCGTCAGCGTCTCATCGGCGCCCGCCGGCGGGAGCATCAGCAGGACGCGGTCGACGCCGGCCGCTGCGAGCTTCTCGATCTTGGCGTCGTCGGGATCGCGCAGGCCGAAGTACGTCACCGGGACGCGTGAGCGGCCCGCCTCGGCGGCGCGCCGCTGCAGCTCGGCCACCCGCCCCGCCAGCTCGTCGAGGTCGCTCACGTTGGGAAACCAGCCGTCGCCGTACTCGAGCACCCGATCGATCACCCGCGGCCCGGTGCCGCCGACCCAGATCGGCGGATGCGGCTCCTGCACCGGCTTGGGCCACGACCAGATGCGCTCGAAGTCGACGAGGTCGCCGTGGAACGACGCCTCGTCCTGCGTCCAGATCGCGCGCACCGCCAGCGCGCGCTCGCGCATCACGCGAAACCGCGCCGCCGGTTCGGTGCCGTGGTTGCGCATCTCCTCGAAGTTCCACCCGGCGCCGATGCCCAGCTCGAAGCGCCCGCCGGAAACAACGTCCAGAGACGCTGCTTCCTTGGCAAGGACGATCGGGTCGCGCTCGACGATGAGGGCGATGCCGGTGCCCAGCCGCAGGCGCTCGGTCGTCGCGGCGATGGCGCTGAGCGCCACGAAGGGGTCGTACGTGTGCCAGTACTCGCGCGGCAGCTCGCCACCGCCGGGCCGCTCGGTCTCGCGGCTGGCGGGGATGTGCGTGTGCTCGGGGAGGAAGAGCGCGTCGAACCCGGCCTCCTCGGCCGCGCGCCCGAGCTGGATCGGCGCGATCGTCTCGTCGGTCACGAACATCGACAGGCCGAAGCGCACGCGCTACCTCCGCGGCTCGATCTCGAGCAGGCGATCGCCGGCCGGCGCATGATCGACCTGCAGCGTCACGTGCTCGATGCCGAAGCGCTCGCCGACCATCGCCTGCAGCGAGCGGCGCACGCCGTGGCAGTCGTCGCCGGGGCGCACGAGCACGTGCGCGGCGAGCGCCGGGAACCCCGAGGTGACCTCCCACACGTGGAGGTCGTGGACCTCGACGACCCCCGGGGACGCAGCCATCGCGAGCCCGACCGCCTGCGGGTCGACGCCTTCGGGCGCGGCCTCGAGCAACACGCGGCCCGAGTCGCGCAGGAGCCGCCACCCCGAGGCGAGCATGAGCGCCGCGACCAGCAGCGACGCGATCGCATCGGCGCGGTCGAAGCCCGTGGCGAGCACGACGGCGCCCGCGGTGGCGGCGCCCAGCGACGCGTAGAGGTCGGTGAGCACGTGCAGGCGGGCGCCCTCGACGTTCAGCGAGCGGCGCTCGGCGCGGCCCAGGGCAGCCGCGGCGGCCAGGTTGACGCACGCGCCGATCAGGCCGACGACGAGCACGAAGGCGCCGTCGACGTCGGGAGGGCTCCACAGCCGCCGTATCGCCTCGACGGCGATGACGCCGGCCAGGACGAGCAGCGTCGCCCCGTTGCCCTGCGCCGACAGGATCTCCGCGCGGCCGAGCCCGAACGTGAACCGGCCCTCCGCGGGGCGCGCGGCGAGCCGCGCGGCGAACAGCGCGACCGCGATCGCTGCGGCGTCGGTGAGCATGTGCGCGGCGTCGGACAGCAGCGCCAGCGAGTCGGCCAGGATGCCCGCGACGACCTCGACGAGCATGAAGGTCGCGATGACGCCGAGCGCGACGGCGAGCCAGCGCCGGTCGGCGTCGGCGGAGGGCCCGTGGTGGTGGTGATCGTGGCCGTGCGCCACGGTCTCAGCGTACTCCCGGATCGGCGAGCCGCAGCCCGCCGCGGGCGACCCCCGGACCGGTGGCGCGCAGTGCCGGGACCTGCTCGCTCGTGACCAGCCCGGTCTCGTCGGTGAGCTCGTCGACGATCGCGAACCAGCGCTTGATCCGCTCGGGTGTGTCGACGACCACGGTGACGATCGGGACGCGGCGGCGCAGCTGCCACAGCCTGTCGCCGTGGGGCGCGTGATCGCCGTGGTAGCCCCAGATGCCGCGCAGCGCGGTGGCGCCGGCGGCGCCGTCCGTGCGCAGCGCCTGGATCAGCGCGGCGTAGAGGGGCTCGTCGCCATGTCGCGACTGCTCGCCGCAGTAGACCATCAGCTTCTGCCACACCGCCAGCCCCGACGGGTCGGTCGCCGCGACCGCGCGCGGGTCGGCGAGGCGCTCGCCGTCGCGCTTGCACACGCGCACGCGCTCGAGGGTGAAGAGCGGATCGCTCAGGGTCGCGCGCAGCTCGGTGAGGGCGGCCGCGATCGGCTCGCCCGCGCCGATCGCGATGATCATCAGCGGCACCTCGGCATTGGCGCCGAAGAACTGCGCGCGCTCGCGCACGCCCCGCACCGTGCCGTCGACGCCGAGCAGCACCGTCGCGCCGGCGACGCCGTGGCGGTGCAGCGTGTCGACGATCGCCAGGTGCGCCGGCCGGCCGCCGGCGCGCTCGCGGCGCCCGACGTAGAGGGTCAGCTTGGTGGCGTCGCCGGCATCCGTCGGCTGGGCTCCGGCGCGCTCGAGCGTGATCAGCCCGTCGCCCGACAGCGCCACCACCTCGCCCAGCGCGGCCTCGATGCGCGCCCGCTCGTCGACGGCGACCGAGACCATCGGCAGGTCCTCGGACAGCGTCAGCAGCCGGTCGGTGTGCAGGTGGTGCTTGACGCCGAAGCCCTCGACCCCGCGCATGACCAGGCTCGCGCGCAGCCGGTGGCGCGCGTAGAGCGCGACGAGCGCATCGGCCAGGAACGCGTCCCCGGCGCGGTCGCGCTCGCCGAAGTACGTCGTCAGCTTGAGCGCATCGCCGTTCACAGCCGGGCTCCGATCCGGTCGCCGAGCCACGCGCAGGCCACGCCGAGCGCGAGGCTGACCAGCAGGTTGGCGACGCCCAGGCGCGTGCGCCCGTCCTCGCCGAGGCGGTGGGACTCGAGCGCCCACGTGCTGAACGTCGTGTACCCGCCGATCAACCCGGTGCCGACCACGCGCAGGGTGTCGCCGCCGGCACCGGCGCCGTGCAGGACGCCGAGCGCCAGCGCGCCGGTGAGGTTGACCGCCAGCGTGCCGTAGGGGAAGACGCGCCCGAGCCGCGACGCGACGGCACCGTCGAGCAGGAAGCGCGCGACGGCGCCCGCGCCGCCGAGGAGCCCGACGCCGACCACGACGAGCGCCGTCACGTGGCTGCGCGCACGACGTTCGTCGCCGCGGCGAGGGCGACCAGCCCGGCGGCGAGGCTTGCGGCCGCGTACCCGGCGGCAAGGCCGCCCGAGCCGTGGTCGAGCATGTCCAGCAGCTCGACCTGCAGCGTCGAGAAGGTGGTCAGCCCGCCGCAGACACCGGTGCCCATGAACGGCCGTCGGTAGGCCGACAGCGGTAGGCGCTCCTGCAGGCGCGTGCTCAGATAGCCCAGCGCGAAGGCGCCCGCCACGTTCGCGATGAAGGTCGCCCACGGCCAGGACCCCGGGTGCGGAGGCAGCGCCTCGACGAGGCCGAAGCGCGCCAGCGCCCCGAGGCAGCCGCCGATGAAGATCGCCGCGAGCTCGCGGCGATCAACCCGCATCGCGACCTCGCTGGCGGCGGGCCAGCAGCACGGGCACGACGGCCAACAGGGCGCCGCCCGCCAGGCCGATGGCCGATGTCCCCGCGTCGGTGCGCGCGGCGAGCAGCACGAGCGCGCCCGCCGCCAGGCCGACACCGGACAGCACGCCGAGGGCCGCCAGCCACGCGACCAGGGCGTCGGCCTCGATCACGCCGTCTGCGGGCAGCATGGCCGCGCGCTCGGCCAGCGCTCCGGCGACCAGCAGCCCCGACCCCCAGAGCGGCGCCGCCGTGGGTCCCGCGCCCTGGTCGATGGCGACGGCGGCGGCGACGCCGAGTGCCACCAGCGCCGCGGCGACCGCGCTTGGGCGCGGCAAGGCCAGCAGCGCCAGCCCGACGCCGACGAGCACCGCGCCGGCGGCGGTCGGCGCGGAGAGGACCGCGGTGAGGCCGACCGCGCCCGCGACCGCCATCGCGCCGAGCGCGAGCGCTACGCGCGTGCGGCGAACCGATGCCCGCGCCGGGATGCCACCACCTCCTCCAGCACCGTCTCCAGGGGGCGGACGCCGTCCCAGACGGCCGTCGTCGCCCCGAGCTCCGCGAGCCGCGCGCGCATCGCGGCGCGCCGCAACACCCACAGGCGCGTAGGGGCGTCGCGGCGCGCTTCCAGCAGCGCGGGCGCGTCGATCTCGATCACCGCGAGGTCATGGCCGCGCGCGCAGAGGTCGAGCAAGGCGCGCGCACCACGCTCGTCGAGCAGGGGCGTGATCGCAAGCACCAGCGCGCGCGCCGGCAGGATCGCCGGCGGGACCATCGCGACGTCGTGCGCGACGTAGCTCATGAAGACCTCGCTGCTGGCCAGCGCGTCGGCGATGCGCAGCGCGTGCATGACGCCGGACCCGGGCGCGAGCCGGTGCACGAAGCCGCCGAACGTCACCACGCCGACGCGGTCGCGGGCGCGCAGGTGGGCGTCGGCGAGGCTGGCGGCGGCGCGCACCGCGAGCGTCAGCGCGCCCTCGCGCGCGCCGGGGAGGTCGGCGAACGTGTCGACGAAGATGAGGACGTCGGCGGCGCGCTCGGGGTGGCGCTCGGCGACGTACGGCGCGCCGCGGCGCGCGGTGGCGCGCCAGTGCAGGCGCCGGACGTGGTCCCCGGGCGCCCACGGGCGCACGTCGGCCAGCTCGAGCCCCTCGCCGCGCGCGCCCGAGCGCCGCGGGCCGACCGCGGCCTGCGTTCGCGCGGGCGCCACGAGCGTGCGCAGACGCTCGACCCCAGGCAGCACCCGCACCGGCGCCTCGGGTTGCGCCACGCCGGTGAACCACACGGCGCCCACGAGCCCGGTCGCGCGCACGCGCGCGCCGCCCGCCACCTGGCCGCCCCATTGAGCGGCGCGAACCGGCACCGTGACGTCGCGATGGTCGCCCGGGGCGATGGAAAGCACGTGCGCCGCGGCCTCGGGCTCGGCGACCAGCCCCGCCGGCAGCACCGCGCGCAGGTCGAGCCACTCGGCGCCGTTCTCGGCGCGCACGTGGTAGGTGACGACCGTCTCGTCGCCTTCGAGCATTCGATCGGAGCCGATCGAGGCCGTCACGCGCAGGCGCGGCGCGCCCGCCAGGGCGAGCCCGGCCGCGGCGGCGATCGCGAACGGGGCGCCGAGCGCGGCGACGGCCGGCTCGCCCAGGACGACGGCCGCCAGCGCGGCCGCAGCCCCGAGGACGACCCAGCTAACGAGCGTCGGCGACGCGCTGGCGCGCATCGTCCTCCGGGTCCATCGCCGGCGGCGCCGGCACGGCCGCGAGCACGCGCTCGATGACGTCGCCCGCGTCGATGCGGCGCACCCACAGCTCGGGGCGCAGCACGAGGCGGTGCGCGAGCGCCGGGACGGCGATCGCCTTGACGTCGTCGGGTACGACGAAGTCGCGGCCCTCGAGCGCGGCGCGCGCCCGCGCGAGGCGCAGCAGGGCGAGCGAGCCGCGCGGGCTCGCTCCGACCTCGACCTCCGAGCTCTCGCGCGTCGCCGTCGTCAGCGCGACCATGTAGCGCCCGACCGCAGCGCCCACGTGCACGGCCTCGACGGCGGCCTGCAGCGTGCGCAGCCCGTCGCGATCGACGATCGCGTTCAGCGCGATCGCGTCGGTGCCGCGCTGCGCGCGGGCCTCGAGCATGCGCCACTCGTCCTCGGGCGACGGGTAGCCGACGCGCAGGCGCACGAGGAAGCGGTCCAGCTGGGCCTCGGGCAGCGGGTAGGTCCCCTCGTACTCGATCGGGTTCTGCGTCGCCAGCACCAGGAAGGGCCGCTCGAGCGCGTGGGTGCCGTCGTCGGCCGTCACCTGGCGCTCCTCCATCGCCTCCAGCAGCGCCGCCTGCGTCTTCGGCGGCGCCCGGTTGATCTCGTCGCCCAGCAGCACGTTGGCGAACACGGGGCCGGGGCGGAACTCGAAGGCTGCGGCGCGCTGGTCGAAGATCGACGAGCCGGTGATGTCGGATGGCAGCAGGTCCGGCGTGAACTGCACGCGGCCGAAGCGCAGCCCCGTGGACGCCGCGAACGAGCGCGCGATCAGCGTCTTGGCCACGCCGGGGACGTCCTCGAGCAGGACGTGGCCATCGGCCAGCAGGGCGAGCAGCACCAGCTCGAGCACCTCGCGCTTGCCGACCACGGCACGCTCGACCTCGTCGAGGATCGCCTCGGCGACCGGCGCGACGTGGCGCGGGCGCGGCTCGGTCACGCCCACGCGGTCCCGCCTCCCGGGGGTCGCAGGAGCCGCTCGAGGTCGTCGAGGACCGCGTCGAGCTGCGCGGCGGGCAGCCCGGGGGCGAACGGGTCCACGGGCCGCGGGCGGTCCGGGCGCACCAGCTCCCACGTCTGCGGGGCGAGCAGGGCCTGCGCCGCATCGGGCTGGCCGTCGAGCTCGACGCCGCGCCGGCGCAGGCCGTCCGCCGCGATCTCGCGCAGGATCGGGCGCAGGCGCACGTGCAGGTCGCCGGCGTGCGTCGTCGCGCTGCTCACCGCACGGTCGAGGCGCTCGAGGTCGCCGGTGCTGGCGCGGGTCGCCACCGGCTCCGCCGGCGCCGCGCGGCGCACGGGCGGGAGGGTCTCGCCGAGGGCGCGCACCGCGCCGGCGACGACGAGCACCGCGAGCGCCACGAGCGCGGCGTTCACGGCGCCGCCTCGAGCTCGGCGTTCAGGCTCTCGAGGGCGCCGATCGCGTCGCGGCGCAGGTCTTCGCCTACTGGGTGGGGGCTGAAGCGGGCGCGCTCGAAGAGCTCCGTCAGGCGCGCTGCGGGGGCGCGCCCGCCGCCGAGCGCGGCATCGAGCCGCGCGAGGTACTCGCGCGGCGCGTCGCTGGGCCGGCGCGCGAGGCCCACCGCGGCGAGCGCAGCCTCCATGCGCGCATAGGCTGCCAGCACGGCGGCGCGCGGGTCGGCCGGGATCGCCGCGGCGGCCGCTGCCTGCAGCGCGCCCTCGGCGACGGCGGCGCGCCGCCCCGCCAGCGGCTCGTCGCTGCGACGGCGCGCGCGCATGAGCGCGAAGGCTGCGACGCCCACGATCCCGGCGGCGGCCCCCGCGGCCAGCGCGGCGGCGCTGCGTCCCCCGTCGCCGCGCGCCTTGGGCTTGGGCCGCAGCGCGTGCTTGGGGCTCTTCGTCGGCGGCGCGAGCGCCTTGTGCGGTCCGCTCGTGCTCGGCGCCGCGTAGAGCGCGATCACGGCTGCGGGCACGAGCAGCGCGAGCGCCATCGTGAGCGGACCGGCGCGCAGCGGGCCGCGGCCGGGCCGGACGACGCGCATCGCCCCCAGGGGCCCGAGGATGGCGAGGCCCAGCGCCGCGGACAGCACGACCCCGGCCCCGACGACGAACAGCAGCGGCCAGGTGGGCAGTGACGGCGCCGCCGCGCCGCCGTCCAGCGCGCGTCGCGACGATGCGCCGACGACGAACAGCAGGACGAGCACGACGGCGACGGCTGCGAGGGCGCGCTCGTAGCGCGCGCTCATGAGCGGCCCGCGAGCTGCTTGAGACGCTTGGTCAGGTCGGCGAGCCGCTCGCCCTGGCGCCCGACGCCGCCCAGCCGCGCCTGCTCCTCGCGCAGGCGCTCGGAGCGCCAGCTGACGGCGAGCAGGTCAAGCGCGCAGTTGAGCAGCATCGCGTGGTAGGCGAACGTCTCGTCGAGCCCATCGACGTACTCGCGCAGGGCGGGGTGGCGACTCCTCCGCACCTCGATCCGCATGCGCTCGAAGCGGCTGATGATCGGCCCGCCCGCGCGCGCCAGCTGCCCGAGGTCGCCGTCGTCGCGGATCGCGACCAGCAGGTCCTCGACATCGCCCTGCCAGTACCAACCCTCCTGCGCCAGGCGCAGCAGCCGGCCGAGCTCTTCGTCGTAGACCGGCGTCGCGGGAGCGGGCGGCGCGCGGTGGAGCTTCACGCAATTCATTGTCGCGCCTCGCGGGTAGACCGACCAGCCGTCGGAGTTCGAGCGGGGTGTCACAAAGTTGTTACAAGCTCTTGCGATCAGATAGCCTTCCCGCCGCTGCCGGGAGGGAGCGTTCCCCTCCGCCTCCCTCGGGCGCAACGCCGCATCCGCCGGATCGCGCGATGCTGTGCGTTCGCACCACGGCGGCCATTCATCATGCCCGAGCAGCAGCCACCCGAGAGCAACGCCGATGACCGACCCCCCGAGCAGGCCGACGATGCGGGGCGCGGTCGCGGGGAGCGTCCTCCTCGCGACGATCGTCCTGTGCGCCGGCGTGGGGTTCGGGTTGGGGGCCGCCGTCGGGGCGACTGTGCCGCTCGGCATCGCCGGCGTGTTCGTCGGCGCGATAGCGGGCATCGTCGTGGTGGCGAGACGCTTCAGTGACCTGTGATGCTCGCCCTGCGCTACTTCGACATCGTGCTGCTGGTCCTCGCGCTGCCCGTCTTCCTGGCCGCGGACCTGCCGATGCTCGGCTACGCCGCCGGCGCCGGCGCGTGGCTGGTCCAGCGCGCCATCCAGGTCGTGCTGAACCGCAAGGCGGCGACGATGGACGACCCGCGCAAGGTCGCCGGGATCATGGTGGGGTCGATGATCGGACGCGCTTGGCTGCTAGCCCTTACGATCTTCGCCGTCGGGCTGAGCGACAACGACGCCGGCCTCGCCGCCGCCGTCCTCGTGCTCGTCCTCGTAACCGCCTACTTCACCGTGTCCATGATCATGCGCCCGTTCGAGAAGCCGGAGCAGCCTGCCTGATGCGCCGTCGCGTCGTCAGCTTCGTCGCCCCGTTCGCCCTGGTGCTCGCCGGGCCGGCGACGGCGTTCGCGCTGAACATCAACGAGAGCTATCGGCCGCAGGACGAGTTCAAGCTCGACCCGTGGTTCTCGATCGGGCCGATCGAGTTCAACAAGGCGGTCCTCTACGTCATCGTCGCGACCGCGCTGACGTGCTTCACGATGGTCTACGTCGCGCGGCGGATGCAGGCGCGCCCCAACAAGCTGCAGACGGCCGTCGAGGCCGCCTACGCGCTCATGCGCGACAACATCACGCGCGGCAACATGGACGACCGGATGGCCGCGAAGTGGTTCCCGTTCATCGGGACCATCTTCCTGTTCATCTGGTTCTCGAACATCCTCGGCTACCTGCCGCTGCCGACGAACACCGAGCACAAGGTGGACATCTTCGGCGTCCAGGTCCCGAGCCTTGCGCTGTACGCCGCGACCGCCAACCTCTCGGTCCCGCTCGTGCTGACCGTGATGGTCTGGGTCAGCTACCACGTCGAGGGGATCCGTGCCAAGGGCTTCATCGGCTACCTCAAGAGCTGGATCCCCGCTGGGGTCGAGGGCGCGGCCCGCATCCCGATCTTCTTCATCGAGGTCATCTCGCACTTCGTCCGGCTCGTCAGCCTGAGCGTCCGACTCTTCGCCAACATCCTCGCCGGGCACCTGCTGATCCTCTTCATGGGCGGCGGCCTCGTCGTGTTGCTCAACCTGTCGATCGTCGGCTCGGTCGTCCTCGGGCTCGTCAGCGGCACCTTGGCCGTCCTGTTCTTCCTCTTCGAGGTGGTGCTGATCGCCACCCTGCAGGCCTTCATCTTCGCCACCCTGACCGCGATCTACCTCGGCGGCGCCGTCGCCGCGGAGCACTAAAGGAGCAACCGCAAGTGGACCTGTCCGTCATCACGCAGATCGCCCAGGCAGCCGATCCGCAGGAGTACGGCCGCAAGGCCGGCAAGGCGATCGCGCTCGGCATCGGCGCCGGCCTGGGCACCATCGGCCCGGGCATCGGCGTGGGCTTCATCTTCGGCAAGGTCATCGAGTCGGTGACCCGCCAGCCCGAGATGCGCGACGAGATCACCTCGATCCAGTGGCTCGGCTTCGCCCTGACCGAGGCGATCGTCTTCTACGCGTTCATCTTCGGCCTGATCGCCTTCTTCCTGGGCTAGCCGATGCTGGTCCTCGCCCAGACCACGACGACCGAGGAGTCGAGCAACTTCCTCGTCAGCCCCGACGTGGGGCTGATGATCTGGACGGTGCTCGCCTTCCTGGTGGCCTTCTTCATCCTGCGCAGGCTCGCCTGGCCCGCGATCAGCGAGGCGCTCGACAAGCGCCAGCGCGCGATCGAGGAGTCGATCGACACCGCCGAGCGCGCGCGCGCCGAGGCCGCCGGCCTGCTCGACGAGTACCGCGAGCGCCTGAAGGAGGCCCGCGCCCAGGCCGACGAGATCGTCGCGCGCGCCCGCAAGGCGGGCGAGGTGCACGAGCGCGAGTCGCTGGAGGAGGCCAAGACCAAGCGCGACGAGCTCATGGAGCAGACGCGCCGCGACGTCGAGGCCGAGACGCGCCGCGCGATCCAGGAGATCCGCAGCGAGGTCGCCGACCTGACGATCCTCGCCACCGAGAAGGTCACGCGCAAGTCGCTCGACGACGCAGATCAGCGCCGCCTGGTCGAGGACGCTCTCGGCGACCTCGACTTCAGCCAGCTCGGGGAGCGCAGGAACTAGCGCGCATGGAGGAGATCGCCCGGGTCTACGCGCGGTCGCTGTTCGAGGTGGCCACCGAGCACGACAAGCTCGACGTCGTGCGCGAGCAGGTCGGCCAGTTCGCCGACGCGCTGGCGCAGTCGCGCGAGCTGCAGACCTTCCTGTTCTCGCCCTACTTCTCCACCGAGGAGAAGAAGGACGGCCTGGCCAAGGCGGTCACCGACGCCGACGAGACCGTCGCCAACTTCCTCGCCCTGCTGCTGGAGAAGCACCGCATGCCGGTGATCTTCCGCATTCGTCGCGAGTACGACCGCCTGTGGGAGGACGCCAACCGGCTCCTCCCGGTCCAGATCACGAGCGCCGTCGAGCTCGATCCCTCCGTGGCCGAGCGCATCGGCGACGAGATCGGGCGCCAGACAGGTCGTACCGTAGAGCTGACGAGCAGCGTCGATCCCGACGTCATCGGCGGGATTGTGGTGCGCGTCGGGAACTCCATCCTCGACGCATCGATCCGCAGCCGACTCGAGAACCTACGCAAGCAGGTCGCGAAGGCCTGATCAAGGAGCCACCAGCAATGCAGATCAAGCCTGACGAGATCACCAGCATCCTGAAGAGTCGCATCGAGGGCCTGGACACCGACGCCGCCGAGCTGACCGAGGTCGGCACCGTGCTGTCGGTGGCCGACGGCATCGCGCGCGCCCACGGCCTGGAGAACTGCCGCTCGCTCGAGATGCTCGAGCTGCCCCACGGCGTCACCGGCCTCGCGCTCAACCTCGAGTCCGACAACGTCGGCGTCGTGCTCTTCGGCGAGTGGGACAAGATCGTCGAGGGCGACACGATCAAGCGCACCAACCACCTGCTCGACATCCCGGTGGGCGAGGCGCTGCTCGGGCGGATCGTCGACCCGCTCGGTCGCCCGCTGGACGGCAAGGGCGAGATCGACACCTCCGAGACGCGCCCAGCCGAGATCAAGGCGCCCGGCGTGGTGCAGCGCCAGCCCGTCAAGGAGCCCGTCCAGACCGGCCTGAAGGCGATCGACTCGATGATCCCGATCGGCCGCGGCCAGCGCGAGCTGATCATCGGCGACCGCCAGACGGGCAAGACGGCGATCGCGATCGACACGATCATCAACAACAAGGACAAGGACCTCGTCTGCGTCTACGTCGCCATCGGCCAGCGCATGGCCACCGTGGTCGCACTCGCCGAGACGCTCGCCGAGAACGGCGCGCTGGACAACACGATCATCGTCGCCGCGCCGGCCGACGAGGCGGCGCCGATCAAGTACATGGCGCCCTACGCCGGGTGCGCGATGGCCGAGTACTTCACGTACGCGGGCAAGCACGCGCTGTGCGTCTACGACGACCTCACCAAGCACGCCTACGCCTACCGGCAGATGTCGCTGCTGCTGCGCCGCCCGCCGGGCCGCGAGGCCTACCCGGGCGACGTCTTCTACCTGCACTCGCGGCTGCTCGAGCGCGCCTGCAAGCTCTCCGACGCGGAGGGGGGCGGCTCGCTGACCGCGCTGCCGGTCATCGAGACGCAGGCCGGCGACGTGTCGGCCTACATCCCGACAAACGTCATCTCGATCACCGACGGGCAGATCTTCCTGGAGGCCAAGCTCTTCTACTCGGGCGTGCGTCCGGCCATCAACGTCGGCATCTCGGTGTCGCGCGTGGGCGGCAACGCGCAGATCTCGCCGATGAAGAAGGTCGCGGGGCGCCTGAAGCTCGAGCTGTCGCAGTACCGCGACCTCGAGGCGTTCGCGCAGTTCGGCTCCGACCTCGACATCGAGACGCAGCGCACGCTGGCGCGCGGCGAGCGCCTGGTGACGACGCTCAACCAGCGCGAGCGCTCGCCGTTGCCGGTCGAGGACCAGGTCGTCCAGGTCTTCGCCGCCACCAACGGCTTCCTGGACCGCATCAACACCGAGCGCGTCCCCGAGTTCCTCGAGGGCCTGACGGCGCGCATGCACTCCGAGGCTGCGGACGTACTTGCCAACATCCGCGAGGGCGACTGGAGCGACGAGGTCCAGGAGGCCGTCCGCAACGCGGTGGCGAGCTTCGCCGACGACTTCGGCTACGACCTCGACGAGGAGGGCCAGCCGCTCGAGGACCGCCAGGTCGGCGAGACGACCCGCGCGCAAGAGGGCATCCGCGCGCGCTCGCAGGACGGCGGCGATGGCGCCGAGGCCGAGGAGGCCGAGGAGAAGGAGGAGGCGGCGGCCACCGCCTAGCCCATGGCCTCACAGCGCGACGTCAAGAACCGGATCGATTCGGTCAAGAACATCCGGAAGATCACGCGGGCCATGGAGATGGTCGCTGCCGCGCGCCTGCGCCGCGCCGAGCAGCGCATCGCCCACCTGCGCCCGTACGCCGGCGCGATCCGCCGCATGACGCGCCAGGCGGCAGAGGCGGCCGGCGGCGAGGTCGGCCAGCTGCCGATCCTCCAGCAGCACGAGAACGAGAACACCGTCGCGATCCTGCTCGTCACCGCCGACCGCGGTCTCGCCGGCGCCTTCAACTCGCAGATCCTGCGCGCGGGCATCCGCGCCGCGGCCGAGCACGAGGGCGGGGGCCAGGCGGTCGCCTTCTACGCCTCCGGCCGGCGCGGCGTCTCGTCGCTGACCTTCCGCGGCCGCGAGGTGCAGGGCGCCTACACCGGCTTCACGGAGCGGCCCGCCTACGCCGACGCGCGCGAGATCGCCCAGGACCTCATGAGCGCCTACGTCGACGGCAAGGTCGATCGCGTCGACGTCTTCTACAACGGCTACGTGTCGCCGCTCGTGCAGGAGGTCCGCCGCGAGACGCTGCTGCCGCTGCAGGAGGCGACGATCCTCGAGGCCGAGGACGACGAGGACGGGGAGGACACCGGCCACCACGCGCTCGTGGAGTACGAGCCCGGGCCGGAGGAGATCCTCGAGCGCCTCATCCCGGACTACGTCGAGATCTCGCTCTACCGGGCGCTGCTCGAGTCGACCGCCTCCGAGCTCGGCGCGCGCATGACCGCCATGCGCAACGCCTCGGAGAACGCCGGCGAGGTCATCGAGGACCTCACGCTCGAGATGAACCGCGCCCGCCAGGCGGAGATCACGCAGGAGATCATGGAAGTCGTGGCCGGTGCCGAGGCGCTGGTCTGACCAGGAGACACATGGCTGCCACTGAAACGAAGCAGAACACCGGACGCATCGAGGAGATCCAGGGCGTCGTCATCGAGGCCGTCTTCCCCGACGAGCTGCCCGAGATCAACCACGCGATCACCGTCGACAACAACGGCCAGCTGCTCGTCTGCGAGGTGCAGCAGCACCTCGGCGACGATCGCGTCCGCGCCGTGGCGATGGACACCACCGACGGCCTGGCGCGCGGCGTCGAGGTCGTCGACACCGGCGGCCCGATCTCGGTCCCGGTCGGCGAGGTGACGCTCGGGCGCATCTTCAACCTGCTCGGCGAGACGATCGACGAGGGCGAGCCGATCGAGGTCAAGGAGCGCTGGCCGATCCATCGCGACGCGCCCGAGGTCACCGACCTCACGCCGACGACCGAGATGTTCGAGACCGGTATCAAGGTCGTCGACCTGCTGGCGCCCTACGCCAAGGGCGGCAAGGTCGGCCTGTTCGGCGGCGCCGGCGTGGGCAAGACGGTGATCATCCAGGAGCTCATCCACAACCTCGCCCAGGAGCACGGCGGCCTGAGCGCCTTCTGCGGCGTGGGCGAGCGCTCGCGCGAGGGCAACGACCTCTGGCTGGAGATGAAGGAGTCCGGCGTCATCGACAAGACGATGCTCGTCTTCGGCCAGATGAACGAGCCGCCCGGCGCGCGCATGCGCGTCGCGCTGTCCGGCCTGACGATGGCGGAGTACTTCCGCGAGCAGGGCCAGGACGTGCTGCTGTTCATCGACAACATCTTCCGCTTCGTCCAGGCCGGCTCCGAGGTCTCGGCGCTGCTGGGGCGCATGCCCTCCCAGGTCGGCTACCAGCCGACGCTCGAGACCGAGATGGGCCAGCTGCAGGAGCGCATCACCTCCACGCGCGAGGGCTCGGTCACGTCGATCCAGGCGATCTACGTCCCGGCCGACGATCTCACCGACCCCGCGCCGGCGTCGGTCTTCGCCCACCTCAACGCGACGACCACGCTGTCGCGCGCGATCTCGGAGAAGGGCATCTACCCGGCCGTCGACCCGCTGGACTCGACGTCGACGATCCTCAAGCCCGACATCCTCGGCGAGGAGCACTACAACGTCGCCACCGAGGTCAAGGAGACCCTGCAGCGCTACCGCGAGCTGCAGGACATCATCGCGATCCTCGGCATCGACGAGCTGTCCGACGAGGACAAGGTGATCGTGCAGCGCGCTCGCAAGATCGAGCGCTTCCTCAGCCAGCCCTTCCACGTCGCCGAGCAGTTCACCGGCACGCCGGGCGTCTACGTCCCGATCGACGAGACCGTGCGCTCGTTCCGCGAGGTCCTCGACGGCCAGCACGACGAGCTGCCCGAGTCGGCCTTCTTCATGAAGGGCGGGATCGACGGCGTGGTCGAGGCCGCGAACAAGGGCTGATGGCGCGCACGCCCTTCAAGGTCGAGGTCCTGACGCCCGAGGGCGAGGTCTTCAACGACGAGGTCGAGATGGTCTCGACGCGCACGACCGTCGGCTCGATCGGCGTGCTGGCCCACCACCAGCCGCTGCTGGGCATGCTCGAGCCGACCGAGCTGCGCCTGTACCGCTCGGAGTCCGACGTCGAGCGCTTCGCCCAGGGCGAGGGCTACATCCAGGTCGGCCCCGACGGCGTGCTCGTCCTCGTCGAGGAGGCGCTGCCGCCCGACCAGCTCAACGCCTCGGACCTGCAGGACCGCCTGCGCCGGGCGGAGCAGGCGGCCGAGCAGGCCGAGGACGGCACGGAGGAGCAGCGGCGCGCCCTGCGCGACAAGAAGCGCTGGGAGGCCTTCCTGCGGATCGCGGGGGGCTAGACGTCCTTCTCGATGGGGACGCCGACGAGGTTGCCCCACTCGGTCCACGAGCCGTCGTAGTTCTTGACGTCGTCCTCGCCGAGCAGCTCGTGCAGCACGAACCACGTGTGCGCTGAGCGCTCGCCGATGCGGCAGTAGGCGATGATCGGCTCGCCGGCCAGCACGCCCTTCTCGGTGTAGAGCGCGGTGAGCTCGGCGGCGCTCTTGAAGGTGCCGTTCTCGGTGACCGCCTGCGCCCATGGGACGGACTTGGCGCCGGGGATGTGCCCGGCGCGCTGGGCGCCCTCCTGCTCGTAGCCGACCATGGCGATGAGCTCGCCGGAGAACTCCTGGGGCGAGCGCACGTCGACGAGGCGCTTGCCGTTGCCGAGGGCCTCGAGGACCTCCTCGCGGACCGCGCGGATGGCGCTGTCGCCCGGCTGGGCGACGAAGGTCGCGGGCGGGTAGGTCGGGGCCTCGGCGGTCGTGGGCCGGCCCTCGGCGATCCACTTCTCGCGCGGGCCGTTGACGAGCTTGACCTTGTCGTGGCCGTAGTACTTCAGGTACCAGTAGGTGTAGGCGGCGAACCAGTTGTTGCGATCGCCGTACAGGACGATCGTGTGCTCGTTGGAGATCCCGCGCGCGCCGAACAGGGTGCCGAACGCCTGCGGCCCGAGGAAGTCGCGCCTGACCTGGTCCTGCAGGTCGGTCTTCCAGTCGAGCCCGATCGCGCCCGGGATGTGGGCGTCGGCGTAGAGCGCCGGGTTCTCGTCGACCTCGACGATGCGGATCGACGGGTCGTCCAGATGCTCGTCGACCCATTCGGTGTCGACCAGCACGTCCTTCGCGTACTGGGTCATGCCCCTTGACCTCCTCGGTCTGCGGTGGAGGCTCGATCGTGCGCGGCGGCCCCTGGCGAAACCCTGCGCAGAACCCTGCGGTCGGCCGTTACCTGAGCGCAGGCGCCGTGCAACCGCTCTCGCCCACCGGCCGCGCGCGCGTCCGCCTGACGGCAGCCCCATCCAGAAGAACGGCCAGGGAACCCGGCGGGCGCAGTAACGTCCGCAGCGGGGGACTATGGAGTTCGCGATCCTCGGTCCAATCGAGGTGCGCACCGCCGAGGGCCCGGCAGCGGTCGGCGGTGCGAAGCCGCGCGCGCTCCTGGCCTTCCTGCTCCTGCACGCCAACCAGGCGATCAGCGCCGAGCGCCTGGCGGTCGCGCTGTGGGGCGAGGACGCGCCGGCCGGCGCGCTCAAGACGGTGCAGGTGTACGTCTCTCGCCTGCGCCGCGCGCTCGGCGATCCCGACCTGCTCACGACGACGCCCGCCGGCTACCGCCTGCGCGTGCGGCCCGGCGAGCTGGACCTCGAGCGCTTCGAGGCGCGCGTCGCCGCGGCGCGCGCCGACCTGGCCGACGGGCGCGCGGAGCAGGCCGCGCAGGCGCTGCGCGAGGCGCTCGCGATGTGGCGCGGGGCGCCGCTGGGCGATCTCGCCTCGGCGCCGTTCGCCCCCGCGGAGGTCGCGCGGCTGCACGAGCAGCGCCTGACCGCGCTGCAGGCGCGCATCGACGCCGACCTCGCCGCCGGCCGCCACGCCGAGCTGATCGGCGAGCTCACGCAGCTCACCGGCGAGCACCCGTGGCGCGAGCGCCTGCACGTGCAGCTCATGCTCGCGCTCTACCGCGCCGGGCGCCAGGCCGACGCGCTCGCCGTCTACGCCGACGTGCGCAGGCTGCTCGTCGAGCAGCTCGGCGTCGAGCCTGGGCCCGAGCTGCGCGAGTGCCACCAGGCGATCCTCGCCCACGAGCCGCGCCTCGACGCCCCGGTCGCTCCGCCCGCGATGGTCGAGCCGTCCGCGCGGCCGGCGGCGCTGCCGCCTGCGCTGACCTCGTCGACGCAGATCCGCCTCTGCGGCCCGCTGAGCGCCCGGCTCGGCGGCTCCGACCTGGCGCTGCCCGGGCGCCAGGGGCGCGTCCTGTTCGCGTACCTGGTCGCCAATCGCAGGCGGGCGGTGGCGCGCGACGAGCTCGTCGAGCTGCTGTGGCCCGATCAGCTGCCCGGCGACCCCGGCGAGGCGCTGAGCGCGCTGCTCTCGCGCGTGCGACGAGCGCTCGGCGCCGGCGTGCTGATCGGCCGGCGCGAGGTCGAAGTCGTGCTGCCGGCCGACGCGTGGATCGACCTCGAAGCCGCGCACGACGCCGCCGAGCGCGCCGACGCGGCGCTCGCCGCCGGCGACTTCGGCGAAGCCCTGGCCGCGGCCGGCGCCGGCGAGGAGATCGCCAGCCGCGGCTTCCTCGCCGGCGACGACAGCGCCTGGGCGCGCGACCGCCGCCACGAGGTGCAGGAGCTGCGGCTGCGCGCGCTCGAGGCGATCGCGGGCGCGGGGACCGCGCTGGGCGGCGGCCGCCTTCCCGACGCCGAGCGCGCGGCGCGCGCCGCGATCGAGGCCGCCCCGTTCCGCGAGTCCGGCCATCGCCTGCTGATGGGCGCGCTCGCCGCGCGCGGCAACGTCGCCGAGGCGCTGCGCGTCTACGAGCAGCTGCGCGTCCTGCTGCGCGACGAGCTCGGCACCGTGCCGGGCGCGGACGTCCAGGCGCTCCACCAGCGGCTGCTGACCGACGGCGAGACGCTCGTCGAGCCGCCGGCGGCTGCGCCGCCCGACCGGCCGGCGCGCCGCGACGAGCGCCGGCTCGTGACCGTCCTGTGCGCCGAGCTCGCCGAGGCCGGCGGCGTCGTCGATCCCGAGGAGCTGCGCCCGGTCCTGCTCGACACCCAGCGGCGCATGCGCGCGATCGTCGAGGGCTTCGGCGGATCGGCGCACGAGCTCGGCGCCGGAGCGCTGCTCGCCGTCTTCGGCGCGCCGGTCGCGCACGAGGACGACGCCGAGCGCGCGGTCCGGGCGGGGCTGCGCGTCTGCGAGCTCGCGCTCGCGTCGCGGGCCGGCGTCGCGAGCGGCGAGGCGATCGTGGCGCTCGACGCGCGCGAGGGCAGCCGCACCACCGGCCGCGTGACCGGCGCGGCCGTCGCGCTGCAGCGCTGCGCGCCGCAGGGCACGACCGCGGTCGACGACGCCACGCGCCAGGCGACGCGCGAGGCGCTCGGCTACGCGGCGCTGGACGCGACGGCGGACGCGTGGCGCGCGACCGGCGACCTGGCCGTCGCGCGGCGCAGCGCGCCGATGATCGCGCGTGACCGCGAGCTCGCGCTGCTGCGCGAGCTCTACGAGTCGGTGGTCGCCGACCGGCGCCCGCGCCTCGTGACGATCGTCGGGCAGGCGGGCATCGGCAAGAGCCGCCTGCTCGAGGAGCTCATGGCGTGGGTCGAGGTCGAGGGCGGCGGCGCCGTCCTGCGCGGGCGCTGCCTGGCCTACGGCGAGGGCATCACCTACTGGGCGCTGCGCGAGAAGCTGTGGGATGCCGCGGGCATCCTGCTCGACGACGACGTCGAAGCGGCGGCCGGCAAGCTCACCGCGCTCGTCGACGACGTGCTCGCGCCGGCGGGTGCGGACCGGGCCGAGGTGCGCAGGACGGCCGAGGCGCTCGCCGCCGGCGCCGGCATCGGGCTGCCCGGCGGGGCGCTCGACGAGCTGTCGCCCGAGGCGGTCGCCGAGGAGATCGGCCTGGCCTGGCCGCGCTTCCTCGGGGCGCTGGCGGCGCGCGTGCCGACGGTCGCCGCGGTCGAGGACCTGCACTGGGCCGAGCCGCCGCTGCTGGACATGGTCGAGCGGATCGTCGCGCGCGCCGACGGCCCGCTGCTCGTCGTGACGACGGCGCGGCCCGAGCTCATCGAGGAACGCCCGGGATGGGGCCGGCGGCCGGGCACGTGGCAGATCGCCCTCGAGCCGCTCGAGCCGGCCGCGGCGCGCGCGCTCGTCGAGACGCTGCTGCCCGGAGGCGACCCGGCGCTGGCCGAGCGCGTCGCCAAGGTCGCCGAGGGCAACCCGTTCTACGCCGAGGAGATCGTCCGTCACCTCGAGCACAGCGGCGGGTCGGAGCCCGCGATCCCGAGCACCGTCCGGGCGCTGCTCGCCGCGCGCATCGACGCGCTGCCCGACGACGAGAAGGACGCGCTCCAGCACGCGGCGGTGGTCGGCCGGACGTTCTGGGCCGCCGCGCTCGAGCCGGCGTGGACGGACACCGCACTCGGGCCGCGCCTGCGCGCGCTCGAGCAGCGCGGCTTCGTCATGGTCAAGCCGACCTCGTCGCTGCCCGGCCAGCGCGAGCTGCAGTTCGTCCACGGCCTCACGCGCGAGGTCGCCTACCAATCCATCCCGCGGGGCGCGCGCTGCCGGGTGCACGCCGCGGTCGCGGCGTGGATCGAGTCGCTGGCGGGTGATCGCCGCGACGAGTTCGTGGAGCTGCTCGCCCACCACTACGAGGCGGCGGCCGCGCCGCAGGACGCCGCGCTCGCGTGGCCCGATGGCGCGCCGGAGGGCGAGCAGCTGCGCGCCCGCGCGGTCCGCGCGCTGCTCGCCGCCGGGGACGGCGCCCGCCGGCGGCTCGCGCTCGAGGCGGCGCTGCGCTTCGCCGATCGCGCGCTGGCGCTCGCCGACGAGCGCGGCGAGCGGCTCGAATGCCTCGCGCTGCGCGCCGACACCCTGCACGCCGCGGTCCGCGGCGACGAGTCGCTCGCGGCCTACCGCGAGGCGATCGCGCTCGCCCGCGACCTCGGCGACACCGCGACGGCCCAGCGCCTGCGGGCCGACGCCACGCTGCTGTGCGTGCGCTACGCCGGCGCGTTCGCCGACCCCAGCCGCACGCCGCGCGTCGCGCAGGAGCTCGTGGCCGAAGGACTGGCCGAGATCGACGAGCGCGAGCGCAGCTACGTCGCCGGGGCGCTGCTCGTCGGCCGCGCCTTCGGCCAGTGGCGGTGGGGCGAGCCGATCGACCTCGACCTCCAGAAGGCGCGGCGCGACGCCGAGCGCGCGGTCGACGTCGCCGAGGCGATCGGCTCGACGGTGCTGATGTCCAACGCGCTGGAGGCACTGACCTGGCTGGCGTTCGGCCAGGGCAACCGCGAGGCGATCGAGCTCGGCGAGCGCCATCTGCGCGCGGCGGAGACGATGGCCGATCGCGTCGAGGCGCACGAGACCGTCAGCGTCGCCGCGATCTGCTTCGCGCGCGGGGCGCAGTTCGATCGCGCGCGCGAGGTCTCGGCGCAGGCCACGCGCGACGCCGCCTCGCTGGGTCCGCACCGCGGCCTGCACTCGGCCGCCTCGGAGGGCATCGCGCTGGTGCCGGCGGGCCGGTTCGCCGACCTGCTCGACGCCACCGGGCCGGTGGTCGAGTACGCCGCCGAGGAGGGCGAGCGGATCTGCGCGACGGGCCTGGTCGGGCTCGCGGCGCGCGCCCTGGCGCTCTACGAGCGCGACGGTCCGGGCGAGTCGGCCGCCGCGATGGCCGTCTTCGAGGAGCTGTCACCGGCGACGCGCCCGCTGGGCGGATGGGGCTCGTGGATCACCGAGGCGCTGCGCACCGTCGTCCCGCTCGACGAGAGCCTCGCGCGCCTGGAGCAGGTCAAGCTCGGCTCGCTGCACGGCGACACCGTCGATCGCGTACGCGCCGCGCTGCAGGTCCGCGCGCTGGCCGGCGAGTGGGGCGCCGTCGAGGAGATCGCGCGCGAGGCGCGGGCGCTCGCCGGCCCCGGCGGCGCGCCCGAGCTGGCCGCGATGGCCGACTGGGCCGACGCGCTGCGGCTGGCCGCGGCGGGCGACGTCCCCGAGGCGATCGCCCTCGCCGACGCCGCGTGCGCGGGGATCGCCGCGCGCGGCGAGCGCTACACGGCGGACCGGCTCATGGCCGAGCTGCTGGTGCGCCTGGGCCACGACGCGCCGCCGGCGCTGGTGGGGGCCACCGCGGAATCCCTGGAGGCGATGGGCGCGCACACGAGCGCGGCCGCCGTCCGGGCGGTCGCGTACGCGCCCGAAGCCGGCGCCTGAGAAGCTGCGGCGCATGATCCACGGGCGCCCCACGCTGTCGAGCGTCAGCCGCACGCTCTCCGACGTCTGCATGGGCCGCGAGCCTGCCGACCTCGTCATCGCCGGCGGCCGGCTGGTCAACGTGCACACGCGCGAGGTGCTCGACGGGGCCGACGTCGCCGTGAAGGCCGGCCGGATCGCGATGTTCGGCGACTGCGCGCACACCCGCGGGCCGGCGACGCGCGTGCTCGACGCCGATGGCGCCTACCTCGTCCCGGGGCTGATCGACACCCACCTGCACGTCGAGTCGGCGATGGTCACCGTCGCGCGCTTCGCCGAGGCGGTGCTGCCCCACGGCACGACGACGGTGCTCATCGACAACCACGAGATCGCCAACGTGCTCGGGCTCGAGGGCATCCGCTGGATGCTCGAGGAGGGCAGCGCGCTGCAGCTGAAGGTGCTGCTCGCCGTGCCCTCGTGCGTGCCGGCGCTGCCCGGCTTCGAGGACGCCGGCGCCGTCATCACGCCCGACGACATCCGCGAGGCGCTCGGGTGGGAGGGCGTCGCGGGGCTGGGCGAGATGATGAACATGCCGGGCGTCATCGAGTCCGATGCGGCGACGCACGAGATGATCGGCGCCGTGCTCGACGCGGGCCTGCCGGTGACGGGGCACTGGAGCCTTCACGGCTGGGACGACCACCGCCTGCACGCCTACGCCGCCGCGGGCGTCGACTCCGACCACGAGACGGTCCTGCGAGGCGACGCGCTGGCCAAGCTGCGCGCCGGGATGTGGGTCCAGCTGCGCGAGGGCTCGGCGTGGCACGACGTCGAGAAGCTCGCGCCGGTGCTCCTCGAGGACGGCATCGACTCCCGCCACGCGCTGCTGGTCACCGACGACATGCACCCCGAGACGCTCGCCACCGTCGGGCACCTCAATCACGCGGTCCGCACCGCGATCCGTGCCGGGCTGGACCCGCTGGTGGCGATCCAGATGGCCACGGTCAACGCCGCCGAGTACATCGGGCGCCGCCACGACGTCGGCTCGATCGCGCCGGGCCGCTGCGCCGACGTGCTGCTCGTCGAGGACCTCCGCCAGCTGCGCCCGCACCTCGTGCTGGCCGACGGCCAGGCGGTCGGCGACGAGCAGCCCGCGTACGAGTACCCGGCCCGCGCCCGCGACACGGTGCGGCTGGCGCGGATGCCGACGGTCGGCGACCTGCGGATCGGCGCGTCGGGGTCCGTCGCGCGCGTGCGCGCGATCGGCATGGTCCCGGGCGAGCTTGCCACCGAGCACCGCGTCGTCGAGGCGCCGGTCGTCGACGGCGAGGTGCGCGCGGATCCTTCGCTCGACCTCGCCAAGGCCGCGAGCATCGAGCGCCACGGCGGGCCGGGCACGATCGGCGTCGGCTTCGTGCAGGGGCTCGGGCTGTCGCGCGGAGCGGTCGCGACGACGGTCGCCCACGACAACCACAACCTGCTCGTGGTGGGGATGGACGACGACGACATGCTCGCCGCGGTCGCGCGCCTGGTGGAGACCGGCGGCGGGATGGTCGCCGTCGACGGCGGCACGGTCATCGGCGAGGTGCGCCTGCCGATCGCGGGCCTGATGTCGGACCGCTCGGTGCCGGAGGTCGCCGACGAGGTCCGCTCGCTCGATCGCGCCTACAAGGACCTCGGCTGCCCGCTCGAGTATCCGTTCATGATGGTCTCCTTCCTGTCGCTCGGCGTCATCCCGGCGCTGCGCGTGACCAACCGCGGCCTCGTCGACGGCCGCGCGTTCACCCTCGTCGATCCGGTGGTGGCCTGATGGGCGCGATCCGCGGGGAGCGCATGCTCGAGATCGACGCGCCGGTCGAGCGCTGCTTCGAGATCGCGGCCGACATCGAGCGCGCGCCGTCCTGGCAGGCGGCGCTCCAGGACGTCGAGGTCCTCGAGCGCGACGGCGGGGGGCGCCCGAAGAGCGTCGACGCCTCGTTCGACGCCCGCGTGCGCACGATCCGCGCCCGCCTGTGGTTCGTGTACGCCGAGCCGTCGCGCATCGAGTGGCGCCAGGAGCACGGCGACGTCAAGGCGCTGCACGGCTGGTGGCGGCTCGACGACCTCGGCGACGGGCGCACGCGCGCGACGTACGGGCTCGAGGTCGACCCCGGGCGCATGCTCGCGATGCTGCTGCGCGGCTCGATGGAGGGCAGGGTGCGCGAGTTCCTGCTCGGCGGGGCGGCGGAGGGCCTGAAGGCGCGCGCGGAGGGCTCGTGAGCGCGGCCGAGCCGACGCCCGCGTGGCCGTCGCTGGCCGAGGGCTACGGCGCCGACGCGCAGACCGGGCCGCCGGGCGTCGCGGTCCCCTGGGAGATGGTCGTGTCGTGGCTGCGCGCTGCCCGCAACTACTGGCTGTGCACCGCGCGCGGCGACGGCCGTGTGCACGTCAAGCCGGTGTGGGCGCTGTGGATGGACGGCGCGATCGTGTTCTCGACCTCGCCCGAGTCCGTGGGCGGCCGCCACCTGCGCGCGGACCCGCGCGCGACGGTGCACCTCGAGGGCGCGCACGTGGTGGTCGTCGAGGGAACGGTCGAGTGGCTGCCCGCGTGGCCGGCGGGCTTCGTCGAGGGCTACGAGGAGAAGTACGGCTGGCGGATCGATCCCTCCGACGCCCTGACGCCGCCGCTGGCGCTGCGTCCTCGGGTCGTGCTGAGCTGGGACGAGGCGGACCTGGCGGGGACGATGACGCGGTGGACGTTCGGGTCGTAGTCGTCCGCTCTGCGTCTCGCGGCGCTGCGCTGCCCAGGCAATGAGGGTGAAGAGTCTGCGGGGCCGCCGGCGCCCGCGGTCGCTGCCCGGCCGCACGCTTCACGACGAACGACGAGAAACGGACGCCATACGTCCGAAAGTCGTCGTTCGTTCCGCGGCGACGGCCAGCGCCGGCGCCCCAGCAGACTCCCTCCCCTCATTGCCCTCGCAGCGCGGTGCCGCACGCGCAACGCGGGGGACGTCACGCCCGCGCGATCCCCGCCTCCGCGCACCCGGCCTCCAGCGCATCGAGCCCGAACGCATCGACCGGCCCCAGCGCGCCGGTGCCCTGCAGGCCGCCGGCCGCCGCCGTGACGGCGCCCCAGGCCAGGAACCCCGCGGTCAGGTCGTAGCCGTTGACGCCCTCGAGCCGCACGTCGGCCAGCCGCGCGCCGGAAGCGTCGAAGGCCTCGGCCAGCACGACCGACCGGCTCCCCGCACGCGCGGCCGCGTCCGGCCCGCCGGTCGAGCCCTTGACCAGGCGCCCGAAGAGTCCCTCCAGCCCCGCACGCGCGCCCGGCAGCTTCAGCGCCGGCTCCATGACCGCGGTGAACACGCGCATCGGCTCCGACAGCGGGCCGAACCAACCCAGGAAGACGTCGACGTCGCGCAGCGTCGGGTGCACGCGCGGCAGGGCGAAGTGCTCGGAGGTGGCGACGCTGACCGCGGTCGCGCGGCGGCCCGGCCGCAGCTCGAAGGAGCGCGTGCGCCGCGCCGGGCGCTCGTCGACGAGCCGGCTGCCGTGCCACGCGAATCCGCGCGACAGCGCCACCCCGGCCGCGCTGGCCCGCGTGCCACCGCTCATCGATCCCGCGCCGGCGCCCGGCGAGAAGTAGCCGATCTCGATGCGCGTGGCGGCCTCGCCGGCGTCGCGCAGCGCCAGCGCCCCCGCCAGGTTGCCGGGCACCCAGTCGAAGCCGAACGCGGTGATCAGCCCACAGCCGGCCGCCTGCGCGCCGCCACCGTAGCGCTCGAACACGTCGCGGATGAAGCTGCCCTCGCCGGTGGAGTCCAGGTAGTGCGCGCCGGACGCGATCGCCGCGTCCACCGCCGGGCCGCCCCAGCGCGCGAACGGGCCGACCGTGGACACCAGCACGTCGCCGCGCTCGACCAGCGCGCGCACCGACTCGGGCCGCGCGACGTCGGCCAGCGCCCACTCCAGGCCGCCGAGCTCGGCCGCCAGCGCCTCCACGCGCGCCTCGTTGCGCGCCGCAAGCACCGGCCGCTGGCCGCGGGCCACCAGGGCGCGGGCGGTCAGATCGCCGGTGTAGCCGGTCGCCCCGAACACGACGATGCGCTGTGCCATGGCCGGCGAGCCTACTGCCCTATCCTGCCGAGGCCATGGACGAGTGCGTCCTCGCCGAACGCCTGATCACCTACGACACCGCGACGGGCGAGGGCCTGCGAGCGGCCGCGGGATTCGTCAAGGGCTGGCTGGAGTCGCGCGAGCTGACCGTCGACGGCCACGAGCACGACGGCCTGCCCGTGATCCTCGCGGAGGTCGGGCCGAAGGCCGGGCCCACGGTCGTGTTCCACGGCCACCTCGACGTCGTGCCGGCGCGCGAGGGCCAGTTCACGCCGCGCGTCGAGGGCGACCGGCTGATCGGCCGCGGCGCCTACGACATGAAGGGCGCGCTCGCGGCCATGATGTACGCGCTCAAGGACGCCGCCGCGCAGGACCAGGTCCGCGTGCGCTTCGTCTGCGTCCCCGACGAAGAGTCCGAGGACGTTACGCGCCGCTCGACCGACGTGCTCGTCAAGGAAGGCCTGGAGGCCGACTTCGCGCTGACCGGCGAGCCCACCGACCTGCACATCGGCGTGCAGGCCAAGGGCGTGCTGGCGGTACGCGTGATGGTCTCGGGAACCGCCGCGCACGGCTCGACGCCGTGGCTGGGCGACAACGCGATCCTCAAGGCCCACGACTCCTTCCGGCGGATCGAGACGCTGCCGTTCAGCCGCGAGTCCTCGGACCTGTTCGACCGCCCGTCGATCAACCTCGCGCGGATCGTCGGCGGCGACGCCTTCAACAAGGTGCCCGACGTGTGCACGATGGACGTCGACATCCGCTTCCTGCCCAACCAGGACCCGGGCGAGATCATGGACCAGATCCGCGCGATCGGCGACCTGGAGATCGTCAAGTCGTTCATCCGCGCGCCGGTGATCGTCTCGCGGCGCAACGCCTACGTGCTCGCGCTGCGCGAGGCGGTCGGGCGCTCGATCGAGGGCGAGGCGCTGTCGATCGGCCGCGACGGCTCGTCGGACGCGATCTCGTTCATCGAGGCCGGGATCCCCGCGGTCGAGTTCGGTCCGATCGGGGGCGGTCACCACGGGCCGCACGAGTGGGTCTCGATCACCTCGCTGGCGCGCTACCGCCGCGCCCTCGGCGACTTCGTGCGCAACCTTCCGGCGTGGTTGGAGTCTCAGGAGCAGGCTCCGCTGCGGGCGGTCGACGGCGGCCTGGCGTAGGACGCGGGCCGTTCCCGGCGAAGTACTCCGCTGCCTCGCCTACCCTCTGTAGCAGTCCCACATGAGCGCGTTCCCCGACGAAAAGCCGCCACGCGTCGCGTTCGGCATGTACAAGCGCTTCGCGATCGCCGGCGTGGTGATCACGCTGCTGACCGCGGGCGCCGTCGCGTCCGCCGGCCTGCTGGAGGTCAAGGACCTCGTGCAGGTCATCAAGGACGAGAGCGTCGGCCACACGATCCCGGGCCTGAAGGGCGCGCTCGACGACGTCCCCGCCGGCAAGCCGCAGACGATCCTCGTGCTCGGCTCCGATCGGCGCTTCGTCGACATCAAGCAGGACAACCCGGCGCGCTCGGACACGATGATGCTCGTGCGCCTGGACCCGTCGAAGGAGGCCACCGCGGTGATGAACATCCCGCGCGACCTCAAGGTGCCGATCCAGGTGCCGGGCGGCGGGATCGACACGACGAAGATCAACGCCGCGTACTCCTACGGCGGCCCCGCGCTGGCGGTCAAGACGGTCCGCGACCTGCTGCACATCCCGATCAACCACGTCGTCAACGTCAACTTCGGCGGCTTCCAGCGGGCGGTCAACCGCCTCGGGTGCGTGTACGTCGACGTCGATCGGCGCTACTACCACTCCAACGCCGGACTGCCGCCCAGCCAGCAGTACGCGGAGATCAACGTCCCCGCCGGCTACCAGAAGCTGTGCGGATCGCAGTCGCTCGACTACGTGCGCTTCCGCCACGCCGACGACGACCTCGTGCGCGCGAACCGCCAGCAGGACTTCCTGCGCCAGGCCAAGGACCAGATCGGGCTCGGGCGCCTGTTCGGCGACCGCAAGGAGCTGCTGCGCATCTTCGGCCGCTACACGGACACCGATCTGCACTCCAACTCGGCGATCCTGCGCCTGCTCAAGCTCGCCTTCGAGTCGTCGGGCCACCCGATCCGCGAGGTGCGCTTCCGCAGCGACATCGCGGCCGACTTCGTCACCGCCTCGCCGCAGCAGCTCGAGGTCTCCAAGAGCGAGTTCCTCAACGTCAAGGCGTCCCAGGGCCGGCGCCAGGTCACGGCGCAGAAGCAGAGCGCCAAGGCCCGCAAGCGCGCGCGCCGCACCTCGCCGGGGCTGCCGCCCGGCGTGATCGACGACCGCCTCGGCGCGGAGAACGTCGTCGCCGAGACCTCGACGCGCGTCGGCTTCCCGGTCTACGTCCCGCGCGCGCGGCTGGCGCGCGGCAGCTACGTCACGGACGGCAGCCCGCGCGCCTACGACATCTACGACGGCGCGCACCACCGCCACCGCGCGTATCGCATCGTCGTCAACGCCGGCTTCGACGGCCAGTACTACGGCATCCAGGGGATGACGTGGAAGTCGCCGCCCATCCTCGACGACCCGTCTGACAAGATGCGCATGCGCGGGCGCAGCTATCAGCTGTTCTACGATGGCGGCCGCCTGCGCCTCGTCGCGTGGCGGACGCCGCGCGCGGTGTACTGGGTCTCCAACACCCTGTCCGAGACGCTGACCAACAAGCAGATGCTCGCGATCGCGCGGTCATTGAGCCGCATCGGCGGCAAGTGAGCCGAAAGCCACAGGAGGGCCCGCCCCGTCTGGCACGGGGCATGTACAAGCGCTTCGTGCTCGCGGGCGTGATCATCACCTGCCTGGCCGCAGCCACCGTCGCGTCCGCCGTGCTGCTGGAGGTCAAGGAGGCCGTCGACATCTTCCGGCGCAACACGACGCCGATCGACCCCCAGGTCAAGGAGCTGCTGGCCGACGTCGCGCCCGGCAAGCCGCAGACGATCCTCGTCATCGGCGACGACCGCCGCAAGGCCGAGGCGCTGAGCAAGCACCCGCCGCCGACGCGCTCGGACACGATGATCCTCGTGCGCCTGGACCCGCACCAGCGCGCCACCGCGCTGATGTCGCTGCCGCGCGACCTCGTCGTCGACATTCCCGGCCACGGGCGCCAGAAGCTCAACGCCGCCTTCGCATACGGCGAGGACCGGCTCACGCTGCGGACGGTGCGCAACCTGCTGCAGATCCCGATCCACCACTACGTGCGCGTCACCTTCTGGGGCTTCACCGGCGCCGTCGACAAGCTCGGCTGCGTCTACGTCGACGTCGACCATCGCTACTACAACGACAACCACCCGCCCAACGGCGGCGGCCCGCCGTATGCGGCGATCGACGTCGGGGCCGGCTACCAGCGGCTGTGCGGCGAGAACGCGCTGGACTACGTGCGCTACCGCCACCTCGACAACGACCTCATCCGCGCGGCGCGCCAGCAGTCGTTCCTCGGCGAGGCCAAGAACCAGATCGGCGTGTCGAGTGTCTTCTCCAACCGCAACGAGCTGCTGGAGATCTTCGGCAGGTCCGTGCACACCGACATCGACTCGAACGCGGCGATCCTGTCGCTGCTGCGGCTGGTGGCCGAGTCGGCGGCCAAGCCGATCCAGGAGGTCCAGTTCCCCGCCCAGGACGTCGGCGACGGCTCGGGCAACGTGGAGATCGGCCCCACCGCGCTGCGGCGCACGGTCGACAGCTTCCTGGCGGCGCGCGCGACCCTGGGCCCGCGCGGCACCGCCCGCTCGACGACCACCGCGCGCCGCTCCAAGAGCAAGCACAGCCAGCAGTCGGCGGTCTCCGGGCTGGTCCGCAACCGCACCGCCAGCGAGGACATCGCCGCGCCGCTGCAGACCAAGCTCGATCGGCTGCCGGTCTACTACCCGACGCTGATGTCGGCCACCGGGAGCTACCGGGTCAACGACTCGCGCGCCTACGACATCGTCGATCGCGCCCGCAAGCGCCACCGCGCCTACCGGATCGTCGCCTACGAGGGCCGGATCGGCCAGTACTACGGCGTCGAGGGGACCGACTGGCGCTCGCCGCCGATCCTCGACGATCCCGGTGGCCGCGTGCGCTCGGGCGGGCGGACGTACGAGCTGTTCTACGACGGCAGCCGCCTGAAGCTCGTCGCCTGGCGCACGCGACGCGGGTCCTATTGGGTCTCCAACACCCTCCTGCGGACGCTCACCAACAAGCAGATGCTCGCGATCGCGCGGTCGGTTCGGTCGCTCGGCGGGCGCTAGCCGCCGCCGCGTTGTCGATAGCCTCCGTCGCCGCCTCATGAGCGCGCAGCGCGAACCGATCGGCGTCATCGGCACCGGCTACGTCGGCCTCGTCACCGCGGCTGGCTTCGCCGAGCTCGGAAACGAGGTCTGGTGCATCGACATCGACGCCGACAAGGTCGCGCGCCTGCGGCGCGGGGAGATCCCGATCTACGAGCCCGGCCTCGATGAGCTCGTCACCAAGCACCGCGACCGCCTGCGCTTCTCGACCGACATCGCCGACGCGCTCGAGCACGCGCGGCTGCTGTTCGTCGCCGTCGGCACGCCGCCGACCTACTCCGGCGACGCCGACCTGAGCGCGGTCAACGCGGTCGTCGACGCCATGCCGGCCTCCGACCACCACGCGCTCGTCATGAAGTCCACCGTCCCGGTCGGCACGGGCCAGTCGATCAAGCGGATCTTCGGCGAGCAGGGCAAGGAGGGCTTCCGCTACGTCTCCTGCCCCGAGTTCCTCAAGGAAGGCTCGGCGGTGCGCGACTTCCTCGAGCCCGACCGCGTCGTCGTCGGCGACGAGGGCGACTGGGCGGGCGACGCCGTGGTCGACCTCTACGCGCCGCTCGGCGCCCCGCTCGTGCGCACCGACATCGCCAGCGCCGAGATGATCAAGCTCGCCGCCAACGCCTTCCTGGCCACGAAGATCTCGTTCATCAACGAGATCGCCAACGTCTGCGAGGTCACCGGCGCGAACGTCATCGAGGTCGCCCGCGGCATCGGCCTCGACGACCGCATCGGGCCGAAGTTCCTGCAGGCGGGGGTGGGATTCGGGGGGTCGTGCCTGGTGGATGACGAGACGGTCCTCGTCCGCCATCACGGCCGCACGACGCTGCTGCGCCTGGCGGACCTCTGGCGCCGCCTCGAAGCCGAGGACGGCCTCGTCGATGACGGCGTCATCGAACCGGCCCGACTGGAGATCCTCTCGTGGGCGCCAGACCAGGCCGAGCCGTTGTTCCTGCCGGTCAGGTGCGCGACGCGCCGCGACTACGAAGGGCAGATCATCGAGGTCCGCACCAAGATGGGCCGCCGCGTTCGATGCACCCCCGACCACCCGTGGCTCGTCGGCGATGGCGCTGGCGGCGAAGTCGAGATCAAGCTCGCGGACGAGCTCACGACCGCGGACTGGCTCCCGCTGGCGATGGAGCGCACCCGCGAGCTGGCGCCTGCCGGCGCGTCGACCCTGCTCGCCGCCGCCGAGGCGGCCGAGATCGCACCGGACAAGCTCATCGTGCGGCCGCGGCGTGAGTACATCGATGCGCTGACGGGCATGGGCCGGCGCGGGTACGACATCAAACGGACGGGCACGATGCGCCTGCACGAGCTGGCCGCCGCGGAGCTGCCGCTGCGCGGCTCGACCCTCCGCACCGCGAAGAACGGCACGGAGGTGGCGAGCGAGCTCACGCTTGATACCGCGTTCTGGCGTGTGGTCGGGCTGTACCTCGCGGAGGGACATGCGACTCGGGAGCGCGTGCATTGGTCCTTCCATCCCACGCGCGAGCAGCATCTCGTCGACGAGGTCGCTGCCTACTGGCTGCGTCACGGGGCTCGCGTGCGCGACTTCCACCTGGCGACGGCTCACGAGGTGCGAGTCCAGTCGCGGCTCGCCGCGGCGTGGTGGACCCAGGTCCTGGGTCTCGGTCGCAACTCCTACGAGCAGCGCCTGCCGGATCTGATCTGGGACCGTCCGCTCGCGGACAAGTGGGCGCTGCTGTCAGGTCTGTTCGAGGGCGATGGCTCGTGGTCGCTGATCAACGCCGGGCCGAGTTGCATCATCGAGCTCGGCACCGTCAGCGACGAGCTCGCTGACGGCGTCCTGCGCCTGCTCGCCGAGGTCGGCATCGTCGCCTCTCGGCGCGTCGGGAGGGTCGCGAAGTCGACCAAGGACACCCACTGGATCCGCATCAGCGGCGCCGAGCAGGTCGAGCGCGCGATCGCCCTGGTACCGGAACGTGATCGGCTCGGAGTACTGGCCAGCATCGCACGACAGGCGAGCCGGAACGCTCCGAATGGTTACCGTCGGTTCGAGGATGGCACGGCGTGGGTGCGTGTCACGAGCGCGGAACGCAGGCCGTTCTCAGGGCCGGTCTATTCGTTCGAAGTGGTGGGAACCCACAGCTTCGTCACCAGCGCTTGTATCATCTGTCACAATTGTTTCCCCAAGGACGTCACGGCCCTTAAGCAATTGGCCGGCAACTCCGGGTACCACTTCCAGCTGCTCAACGCCGTTATCGAGGTCAACGAGCTGCAGAAGCGGCGGGTCATCGCCAAGCTCGAGAAGCACCTCGGGTCGCTGGTGGGCAAGACCGTCGCGCTGCTCGGGCTCGCCTTCAAGCCCGACACCGACGACATGCGCGAGGCGACGTCGCTCGTCCTCAGCGCGCGGCTGCAGGCGGCGGGTGCGCAGGTGCGCGCGTACGACCCGGTCGCCGAGCACGAGGCGCGCAAGCTGATGCCGAACCTCGACTTCGCCGACGACGCGCTGAGCGCCGTCGCCGGGGCCGACGCGGCGGTGCTCGTGACCGAGTGGGACGAGTTCAAGCGGCTCGACCTCGACGCGGTCGCGGCTGCCATGAGCGGCACGCTCGTCGTCGACGGGCGCAACGCGCTCGATCCGGCCGCGGTGACCGCGGCGGGGCTGACCTACGAGGGCATAGGACGATCGTGAGCGGGCTGGCATGCAGGCGGTGATCCTCGTAGGGGGCGAGGGGACGCGCCTCAGGCCGCTGACCTCGACGGTGCCCAAGCCCGTGGTCCCGCTCGTGGACCGCCCGTTCATCGCGTACATGCTCGAGTGGCTGGGCCGCCACGGCGTCGACGACGTCGTCATGTCGTGCGGCTTCCTGGCCACCGCCGTGCGCAACGTGCTCGGCGACGGCTCGCAGTACGGCCTGCGCCTGCGCTTCATCGAGGAGCCCGAGCCGCGCGGCACCGCGGGCGCGCTCAAGTACGCCGAGGACCTCCTCGACGAGCGCTTCCTGATGCTCAACGGCGACGTCCTGACCGACATCGACCTGACCGCCCAGATCGCCCAGCACGAGGCGACCGAGGCAGTCGGAACGCTCGCGCTCGTGCCGGTCGAGGACCCGACCGCCTACGGGCTCGTGCGCCTGCGCGACGACCACGCCGTCAAGGAGTTCGTCGAGAAGCCGAGCGCCGACCAGATCGACACCCGCCTGATCTCCGCCGGCGCCTACGTCCTGCAGCGCACCGTGCTCGACCTGATCCCGCCCGATCGCAACGTCTCGATCGAGCGCGAGGTGTGGCCGCAGCTCATCGGCGCCGGCCTGTACGGCTTCGCCGCCGACGCCTACTGGCTGGACATCGGCACGCCCGAGCGCTACCTGCAGGGCACCTTCGACATCCTCGAGGGCAACGTCGCCACTGACGTGAGCGCGCGCCTCGGGCCCGGCTACCTGTCCGTCGGCGAGCGCGTCGACGCCGCCGGACGGATCGTGCCGCCCGCGCTGGTGGACCGCGGCTGCGCGATCGCCGCCGGCGCGCACGTCGGCTCGCTCGTCGTGCTCGGCGAGGGCGTGAGCGTGGGGGAGGGCACCACGATCGAGCGCTCGGTCGTGCTCAACGGCGCCGAGATCGGCCCGCACTGCGTGCTGCGCGACTGCATCGTGGCGGCCGGCGTGCGCATCGGCGAGGGCAGCACGGTCTCGGGTGGCGCCGTCCTCGGCGAGGGTGTCACCGTGGGGGCGCGCAACGTCCTCACGCGCGGCGTGCGAGTCTTCCCACAGACAGATCTGCCTGAAGGCGCAATCACGTTCTGAAGGAGACGAGGACTGTCCATGTCAAGCACCGAGCAGCTCGAGCTCGACCGCGAGACGATCGGCAGGTTCGATCCGACCGACCAGCTGACCGACGTCCTCGCCATCCCCGAGCACCTGCGCGACGCCCTCTGGAAGGTCGAATCCGCCGGCCTCGACGCCTGGGACTCCGCCGGCGGCCTGATCGTGGCCGGCATGGGCGGGTCGGCGATCGGCGGCCAGCTGGCCCGGGCGATCCTCGGCGACCACGCCTCGCGCCCGCTGTTGGCCGCGCGCGCCTACGGCCTGCCGCCGTGGACCACGCCCGACACGACCGTCCTCTGCGCCTCCTACTCGGGCAACACCGAGGAGACGCTCGCCTGCTACGAGGCCGCCGGCGTGATCGGCGCCCAGCGCGTCGTCGTCACCAGCGGCGGCAAGCTCGCCGAGCTGGCGCGCGCCGACGGCGTGCCGGTCGTGCCCGTCGCGGGCGGCTTCCAGCCCCGCGCCGCGGTCGCCTACATGACCGTGGCGGTGCTCCAGGTCGCGGCGCTGTGCGGCGTCGGGCCGGGCATGAACTCCGAGCTCGACGTCGCCGCCGACCATCTCGAGGAGCTCGTCATCGAGTGGGGCCCCGAGGGCGCGGCCGACGGCCTGGCCAAGCGCCTGGCGCGCCAGCTGCACGGGACCGTCCCGATCGTCGCCGGCGCCGGGCTGACCACGCCGATCGCCTATCGCTGGAAGACGCAGCTCAACGAGAACGCGAAGATGCCCGCCTACGCGCAGGAGCTGCCCGAGCTCGACCACAACGAGATCGTCGGCTGGACCGCGACGAACGAGTTCGGGCGCTTCTCGGCGGTCTTCCTCGACGACTGCGACACGCACCCGCGCGTCAAGGAGCGCATCGAGCTGACCTCACGGCTGATCGCGCCGGGCGCCGCCGGCGTGCACCGCGTCGAGTCGCGCGGCCAGACGACGGTCGAGCGCGTCTTCTCGCTGGTGCTGCTGGGCGACCTCGTCACGATCTACCTGGCCGCGCTGCGCGGCGTCGACCCGGCGAACGTCGAGGTCCTCGAGCGCCTGAAGGACGAGCTGGCCGGGCAGGGCTAGCCGAGGCGATTTGCGCGGCGGGCGCGCATCGGCGCAGCCGCGCGGCTTCGCACGGCTGATGACGCCCGGCGTCGCGCGCGCCATGCGCAGCGAGGTGGAAGCGATCGAGCGGCTGCCGGCGGCGATGGACGCATAGGGTTGCGCCATGGGCGCCGACCCCACGGCGGTGTCCGCGGGGGAGGTGCTCGCGGCGCTGTCGCTGGCCACCGACCTCGGAACCGACCAACCGCTCGAGCACGGCCTGCGCACGTGCGTGCTGTGCGTGCGCCTCGCCGCGGCCGCCGGCTGCGGGGAGGACGAGCGCGCCGACGCCTACCACCTCGGGCTGCTGCACTCGATCGGGTGCACGAGCGACGCCCACGAGGCGGCCGCCGCGTTCGGCGACGACCTGCGCCTGCGCTCGCACTTCGCCGAGATCGACCCGGCGCGCCCGCGCGAGCTGATGGCCTTCCTGTGGCAGCGCACCGCCGAGAGCCGCGCACCGCACGTCGCGTCGTTCGCCGGCGCCGTGCTCGGCGGCACGCGCGCGGCGGGCCACCGCCTGCGGGCCCATTGCGAGGTCGGCGAGCGGTTCGCCACGCGCCTGGGCCTGTCTGCGGGCGTGCGCGCCGGGCTGTGGCACGTCTTCGAGCGCTGGGACGGCAAGGGCCTGCCGCGCGGCATCGGCGGCGCCGGCATCCCGCGCGTGGCCCGGCTCCTGCACCTCGCGCGCGACGCCGACGTCCACTGGCGGCTCGGGCGCGCCGACGGCGTGCGCGTCGCGCTCGCGCAGCGCGCGGGCTCGGCCTACGACCCCGAGCTGGCCGACGTGGCGCTGGCGACGCTGCCCGACGCGCTCGCCGAGCTCGAGACGACCGCGATCTGGGAGGCCGCCCTCGCCGTGCGCCCGCACGAGCCGGCCGGGCTGACCGGCGAGGCGCTCGACGAGGCCTGCCGCGTGATCGGCGAGTTCGCCGACCTCAAGTCGGTGTTCACGCTCGGCCACTCGCCCGCGGTCGCCGAGCTCGCCGAGGCGGCGGCGTGGCGGCTGGGGCTGGCCGAGCCCGACATCGCCGCCGTGCGCCGCGCCGCGCTCGTGCACGACCTCGGCCGCGTCGCGATCTCGACGGGCACCTGGGAGAAGCCCGGGCCGCTGACGACGGGCGAGTGGGAGCGGGTGCGCCTGCACCCCTACTTCGGCGAGCGCGTGCTGGGGCGCTGCGCCGGCCTCGGGCCGGTCGTCGCGATCGCGGCGCGCCACCACGAGCGCCTCGACGGCAGCGGCTACCACCGCGGTTCCGGCGCGAGCGACCTCGGGCTGGGCGCGCGGATCGTCGCCACGGCCGACGCCTGCCAGGCGATGGCCGAGCCGCGCCCGCACCGTCCGGCGCGCGCGGCGGCGCAGATCGCCCGCGAGCTCGACGCGGAGGTCGTCGCCGGCCGGCTGGACGGCGACGTCGTGGCGGCCGTGCTGCAGGCCGCGGGCGTGCGCGCCGGCGCGGCGCCGCGCGCGTTCCCGGCGGGCCTGAGCGGGCGCGAGGTCGAGGTGCTGCGGCTCGTCGCCCGCGGCCTGTCCAACAAGCAGATCGCCGCCCAGCTCGGGCTGTCGCCCAAGACGGTCGGCCACCACGTCGCCCACGTCTACACGAAGGCCGGCGTCTCCACGCGCGCCGCCGCGGCGCTGTTCGCCGTCGAGCACGGGCTGCTCGGGCCATAGGGCATTCGCCCGATGACGGCGCCGCGGGTCGACCGTACCGTCGCGCCATGCCGACGATCGCCGACGACCTCGCCTTCGCCGGCGTCGTCCGCCAGGCCGAGCTGGTGCGCGGCGGCGAGGTCTCCGCCCCCGAGCTGACCGAGCACTACCTCGAGCGCATCGCGCGCCTGGACGGCGAGCTCAACGCCTTCCGCGTGGTCCGCGCCGAGCGCGCGATCGAGGAGGCGCGCGTCGCCCAGGAGCGCGTGCGCGCGGGCGACGACGCGCCGCTGCTCGGCGTCCCGATCGCGGTCAAGGACAACATGGACGTCGCGGGCGAGCTGACGACCCACGGCACGGGGATCGTCGACGCGCCCGCCGTCGCGGACTGCGAGGTCGTGCGGCGCCTGCGCGCCGCCGGCGCGATCGTCATCGGCAAGACCAACCTGCCCGAGCTGGCGCTCTGGCCGCAGCTGACCGAGTCGCCGACGTGGGGCGCCACGCGCAACCCCTGGGATCCGGCGCGCAGCCCGGGCGGGTCCAGCGGCGGCAGCGCGGTGGCGGTCGCCGCGGGCATGGCCGCCGGCGCGCTGGGCTCCGACGGCGGCGGCTCGATCCGGATCCCCGCCGCCGCGTGCGGGATCTTCGGCATCAAGCCCCAGCGCGACCGCGTTCCGCTGGCGCCCGACGACGACCACTGGCTCGGGCTCACGCACTTCGGGCCGTTCGCGCGCAGCGTCGCGGACGGCGCGCTGCTGCTCGACGTCCTCAGCGGCAGCGCGCCGCGCCCCGTCGCGCCGGTGCCGGGCGCCCTGCGGATCGCGGTCTCGACCAAGTCCACGATGCCCCCGGCCAAGCCGAAGGCCGCAGCGCGCGAGGCGGTCGCGTCGAGCGCCGAGCTGCTGCGCTCGCTCGGGCACAGCGTCCGCGAGCGCGACCCCGACTACGGCCAGGTGCAGCCGCTCTTCGGCCCGCGCTACGCCCGCGGCGCGTGGCTCGACGCGCAGCGCTTCGAGCGCCGCTCCGAGCTCGAGCGCCGCGCCCGCGGGATCGCGCGCGTCGGCGCCCGGATGGGGCGGATGGCGGCGCGGGCCCGCGCAAGGGAGACGGCGCGCGCCGCGAAGATCAACGTGATCTTCGACGAGCACGACCTGCTCGTGACGCCGGTGACGGCCGCCCAGCCCGCCCCGGTCGGGCGGTATGAGGGCGCGGGCGCCCTGCGGACGTTCCTGCCCGGCGCGGACTACGCCTGCTACACGGCGGTCTGGAACGTCACGGGCCAGCCGGCGGCGTCGGTGCCGGCGGGCTTCGACGCCGAGGGCATGCCGATGGCCGTCCAGCTCGTGGCCCGCCCGGGCGACGAGGCCACGCTGCTGGCGGTCGCGGCGCAGCTCGAGGCCGCGCGGCCGTGGGCCGACGCGCGGCCGCCGCTGGGCTCGCCGTAAGGCAGGGATCGCCCTCCCAGAGGGAGGGACTTGCTTGCAGAACCTTGACACAACCGTGGTAAGGTTCGCGGCGTGGACGCCCTCACCATCCACGAGGCCGCGCAGACGACCGGATGGTCGGCGCGCATGCTGCGCTACATCGAACGCGTCGGGCTGATCGAGGCCCCGCGCTCGGAGTCGGGCTACCGGCTGTACGGAGCCCCCGAGCTGCAGCGCCTGCGCACGCTGCGCGAGCTGCTGCGCGAGTTCGACGTCGGGCTGGGCGAGATGGGCTTCGCCCAGCGCCTGCGCGCCGACGGCGACCTGCGCGGCGCGATCGACGCCTGGTTCGAGGCGCAGCCCGAGCGGCCGTCCGACGTCCCCGAGCGCGACTGGCTGCGCTTCGAGCAGGACAAGCACGAGCGCCTGCTCGCCGCGGCCGCGCAACTGACCTGACCACGTCCCCAACCTCAAGGACACGATGACCACCACCGCCACGCTGACCGAGAACGACTTCAGGGTCGCCGACCTCTCGCTCGCCGAGTTCGGCCGCAACGAGATCCGCCTCGCCGAGCACGAGATGCCCGGCCTGATGAAGACGCGCGAGGAGTTCGCCGCTTCGCAGCCGCTGAAGGGCGCCAAGATCATGGGCTCGCTGCACATGACCGTGCAGACCGCCGTCCTGATCGAGACGCTCATCGCGCTCGGCGCCGAGGTCCGCTGGGTCTCGTGCAACATCTTCTCCACGCAGGACCACGCGGCCGCTGCGGTCGCCGTCGGCCCGAACGGCACGCCCGACGATCCCCAGGGCATCCCCGTGTTCGCCTGGAAGGGCGAGACGCTCGAGGAGTATTGGTGGTGCACCGAACAGGCGCTGACCTGGCCGGGCGGCGACGGCCCCAACATGATCCTCGACGACGGCGGCGACGCCACGATGCTCGTCCACAAGGGCACCGAGTTCGAGAAGGCCGGCGCGGTCCCGGACCCGGCCTCGGCCGGCTCGGAGGAGTTCCGCGTGTTCCTGACCCTCCTGCAGCGCTCGGTGGCCGACGACCCGCAGAAGTGGACGCGGATCGGCGAGGGCATCAAGGGCGTCACCGAGGAGACGACGACCGGCGTGCACCGCCTCTACGAGTTGGCCAAGCAGGGCGAGCTGCTCTTCCCGGCCATCAACGTCAACGACTCGGTCACCAAGTCGAAGTTCGACAACCTCTACGGCTGCCGCCACTCGCTGGTCGACGGCATCAACCGCGCGACCGACGTGATGATCGGCGGGAAGGTCGCCGTGATCCTCGGCTACGGCGACGTCGGCAAGGGCTGCGCCGAGTCGCTGCGCGGCCAGGGCGCCCGCGTCGTCATCACCGAGATCGACCCGATCTGCGCGCTGCAGGCCGCGATGCACGGCTATCAGGTGACCACTCTGGAGGACGTCCTCGAGACCGCCGACATCTTCATCACGGCGACCGGCAACAAGGACATCATCACGGCCGAGCAGATGGGCCGCATGAAGCACCAGGCGATCGTCGGCAACATCGGCCACTTCGACAACGAGATCGACGTCGCCGGGCTGTCCACGGTCGCCGAGCGCAACAACATCAAGCCGCAGGTCGACGAGTGGCGCTTCCCCGACGGCCACACGATCATCCTGCTCTCGGAGGGGCGCCTGCTGAACCTCGGCAACGCGACTGGCCACCCGTCGTTCGTGATGTCCAACTCGTTCACGAACCAGACGATCGCCCAGATCGAGCTGTTCACGAAGAACGACGACTACGACAAGCAGGTCTACGTCCTGCCCAAGCACCTCGACGAGAAGGTCGCCCGCCTGCACCTCGACAGCCTCGGGGTCAAGCTCACCGAGCTGTCCGAGGAGCAGGCCGCGTACATCGGCGTCCCGGTGGCCGGGCCGTACAAGCCGGATCACTACCGGTACTAGGCGGACCGCAGGCGATGGCCGCTGCCACTTCGGACATCGCCGACCCCGCGCTCGCGGAGGCGGGCCAGGCGCGCATCGACTGGGCCGACGCCCAGATGCCCGTCCTGCGCTCGATCCGCGAGCGCTTCGCAGCCGAGCGCCCGCTCGAGGGCAGGATGGTGGCGGCGTGCCTGCACGTCACCGCCGAGACGGCCAACCTCGTGCGGGCGCTGGTCGCGGGCGGCGCCGAGGTCGCGCTGTGCGCCGCCAACCCGCTGTCCACCCAGGACGAGACGGCCGCGGCGCTCGCCGGGCGCGACGGCGTCGAGGTCCACGCCCGCCGCGGCGAGGACGCCGACGCCTACGCCGCCCACGTGGCGGCGTGCGCGCGCCGGCGCCCGCACGTGACGCTCGACGACGGCGCCGACCTCGTGACGCTGCTGCACCACACGCGGCCGCGGGTACGCGAGCGCTTGATCGGCGGCGCCGAGGAGACGACGACCGGGCTGCTGCGCGTGCGCGCCCTGGAGGCCGAGGGGCGGCTGACCTGCCCGGTCATCGCCGTCAACGAGGCGCACGCCGAGCGCATCTTCAACGACCACTACGGGACCGGCCAGTCGGCGCTCGACGGCATCCTGCGCGCCACGAACCTGCTGCTCGCCGGCCAGACCTTCGTCGTCTTCGGCTACGGCTGGACCGGGCGGGGCCTGACCCAGCGCGCGCGCGGCGCCGGCGCGCAGGTCGTCGTCTGCGAGGTCGATCCCGTGCGCGCGCTCGAGGCGCGCATGGAGGGCTTCGAGGTCATGCCCGCGCTGGAGGCGGCGGCGCGTGGCGACGTCTTCGTCACCGTCACCGGCTCGCGCGCCGTGCTGCGCCGCGAGCACTTCGAGCGCATGAAGGACGGCGCGGTGCTCGCCAACGCCGGCCACTTCGACGTCGAGGTCGACATCGACGCCCTGCGCGAGCTGGCCGTCGAGGTCCGCGACGTCCTGCCGCTCGTCGAGCAGTACGACCTCGGCGACCGGCGGCTGAACCTGCTCGCCTCCGGGCGCGTGGTCAACCTCGCGGCCGGCCGCGGCCACCCGGCGGCGGTGATGGACATGTCGTTCGCGCTGCAGGCGCTCGTGGTCGAGGACCTCGTCGCGCGCGACGGCGAGCTCGCGCCCGGCGTGCACCCGGTGCCGGCGGCGATCGACCGCGAGGTCGCGCGGCTGAAGCTCGGCGCCCTCGGCGTCCAGATCGACGAGCTGACCCCCGAGCAGGCCGCCTACCGCGAGTCCTGGGGATGACCCTGCTCGCCGGCGCCTCGGGCTTCTCGTTCGCGAGCTGGCGCCCGGGGTTCTACCCCGCCGGCACGCGCTCGCAGGACTTCCTCGCGTACTACGCGCAGCGGCTCCCCACGGTCGAGGTCAACGGGACCTTCTACCGCCAGCCCGCCGCCACGACGCTCGAGCGGTGGGCGGCGAGCGTCCCCGACGGCTTCCGCTTCGCCGTCAAGGCGCCGCGCACGATCTCGATCTTCGGCCGCGTCGACTTCGCTCCCGAGTTCTGCTCACGGATCCGTTCGCTCGGCGACCGGCTCGGCGCTGTGCTCGTGCGCTTCGACGAGCGCCGCGAGCGCGACGACGACTTCCTGCGCGCGCTGCTCGCGGCCTTCGACGACGACCTGTGGCTCGCCCTGGACCTGCGCCACCCCTCGTGGGACGGCGTCGAGGCCCTGCTCGACGAGCGCGCCGTTCGGGTCAACCAGCTCGCGTCGGCCGCGCCGTTTCGCTACGTGCGGCTGCGCGAGCCCCCGTACGACGACGCCGCGCTGGGCGCGTGGGCGGACCGTCTGCGCCCGCTGGTCGACGACGGCATCGCCGTCCACTGCTACTTCCGCCACGAGGACGAGCCGACGGCGCCGGCGTACGCCGCGCGGCTGCTCGAGCTCGCGGGCGAGCGCGCGCGTCGCTAGCGGCCGCGGCGCAGCAGCGCGCGCCAGCGCGCGGCGACGCGGTCGAGCGGACCGGGCGAGCGCTGCCAGCGCTGCGGGTCGAGCGCAGCTCCGCAGAGCCAGCACCCGGCCGCGTAGGGCGTGACGCGCTCGCCGCAGTTCTCGCACCGCGTCGGATCGGGAAGACGTATGAACATCGGCATGGCTGGACCGACTGACCGCATCGGCGCGCCGCTCAGCGTTCCCGAGCGCTCGCGGGCGCGGGCCAGACATCCGTCCGCGCGGCTAGCGGGGAGGCGCCAGAATCCAGATGGTGCGCGCGAACGTCAGCGACGTAGCCGACGATCGCATTGGCGACCAGCCCGACCGCGAGGAGCGGCCCTCGCGCTAGGCTGCCGTCCCGATGCCGGAGCACATCCAGACGCCCAGCCGCGTGGAGGCGGCGGGGACCAAGCCGAAGCTCATCGACGAGTTCGTCGGGCGCGTGAACACGGGCGAGGAGCGCGTGAGCATCGCGCAGATGAGCTCGCCGCAGGGTTGGGTGGAGCCGGGGCAACGCCCGCAGTTCGACGAGTGGACGCTCGTCCTCGACGGCACGCTGAACGTCGAGCACGACGGCGGCAGCTTCGACGTGCGCGCCGGCCAGGCGATCCTCGTCCGCGGCGGCGAGTGGGTCCGTTACTCGACGCCCTACGCGGGCGGCGCGGACTACGTCGCCGTGTGCCTGCCCGCGTTCTCGCCCGACACGGTCAATCGCGACGACGCATGAAGCCCGACGGGCTGCAGGCAAGCATCGACAAGATGCGGGCCGAGGGCGTCGGCGAGGCCGCGATCGACACCTTCGGCCACTACTACGAGCAGCTGCGCGAGGGCGCCTCCGGGATGCTGCCCGAGTCCGAGATCGAGCCGGTCACCGACCTGCCCGCGCTCAACGACCTGCCCGACCCGGACCCCGGGCTCCTGGACGCGGCCATCGTCCTCAAGCTCAACGGCGGCCTGGGCACGAGCATGGGGATGACCAAGGCCAAGTCGCTCATCGAGGCCAAGGACGGCCAGACCTTCCTCGACGTGATCGTCGGGCAGGTGGTCGCGCTGCGCGAGCGCTTCGGCGCGCGGGTGCCGCTCGTGCTCATGAGCTCGTTCGCCACGCGCGACGACTCGCTGGCGGCACTCGAGCGCCACCCGGAGGTGGCCTCCGACGTCCCGCTCGACTTCCTGCAGAACAAGGTCCCGAAGATCGCGGCGGACGACCTGCAGCCGGTGTCGTGGCCGCCCGACCCGGCGCTCGAGTGGGCGCCGCCGGGCCACGGCGACCTCTACACCGCGCTCGTGACCTCGGGCATGCTCGAGACGCTGCGCGAGCACGGCTACCGCTACGCGTTCGTGTCGAACTCCGACAACCTCGGCGCGGTCCTCGAGCCGCGGATCCTGACCTGGATCGCGCGCGAGGAGGTCCCGTTCGTGATGGAGGTCGCGCGCCGCACCGAGGCCGACCGCAAGGGCGGGCACCTCGCGCGCCGGCGCGGCGACGGGCTGCTGCTGCGCGAGACGGCGCAGACGCCCGAGGAGGACCTCGAGAAGCTCCAGGACGTCGGCCGTCACCGCTACGTCAACACGAACAACCTGTGGGTCGACCTCGAGGCGCTGCGCACGACGCTCGACGAGCGCGACGGCGTGCTCGGGCTGCCGATCATCGTCAACCGCAAGACGGTCGACCCGTCGGACCGGTCGTCGCCGGCCGTCGTTCAGCTCGAGACGGCGATGGGGGCGGCGGTCGGCGTGTTCGACGGCGCGCGGGCGCTGCACGTGCCGCGCCGGCGCTTCGCGCCCGTCAAGACGACGAACGACCTGCTGGCCCTGCGCTCCGACGCCTACGTGCTGCTCGACGACTACCGCGTCGAGCCTGCGCCCGAGCGCGACGACCCGCCGTTCATCGATCTCGACTCCGATTACTACAAGCTGGTCGGCGACTTCGAGGCGCGCTTCCCGGCCGGCGCGCCGTCGCTCGTGGCCTGCGAGCGGCTCGTCGTGAAGGGCGACGTGACCTTCGGCCGCGGGGTCGTCGTGCGCGGCGCGGTGACCGTCGAGGGACCCGCGGAAGTCGCAGATTGCGCGATCCTGACCGATTAGCGGTTGCAATATCCGTCCGATTTGGGGGACAACATGCACAGAGCCCCCGTCCCCAGCCTTCGGCATGGCACGGGGGCCTTCTATGCCCGCGACCGCTACGCGTAGCGCTCCGCCCGCTGCTCCTCGGCCTCGGACTCGGCCAGGGCGCGGATGAACAACCAGGCGAGCGCGATGCCCATGACGATCGATTGCTCGAGCGCCATGAGCGCGCCGGCGATCGCCTGGTCGTCGCCGGCGCTCAGGCCCCAGATCGGCGCCTGGTCCTTGTAGAAGTCGTAGAGCGGGTCGGGCGCGAAGGTGATCGCGATGCCCAGGATGCCGACGAGCAGCTTCGTCGAGAGCATGTAGACGATCGGGCCCATGCCGGTGAGGCGGTGGCGTGCGCGGATGGGGGAGAGCAGGTGCCACCAGTACAGGGCGCCCGCCGCCATGAACCAGGTGTGCTCGAAGGCGTGCAGGAGCGGGTGCTCGAGGGCTGCGTCGTAGAGGGCGGGGACGTGCCACGTCCACATCACGGCGACGTAGAGGACCACCGCGGCGGCGGGGTGGGCGAGCGGGCCGGCGGCGCTCTCCAGGCGCTGCAGCCGGCGCGTCGCGGGGCGCAGGATGACCTTGGTCAGCGCGGCGATGAAGAGGATCGGCGCGACGTCCAGCAGCAGGATGTGCTGGAGCATGTGCATGGTGAACGCCTGCTCGCCGAGGCGGTCGATCGGCGAGATCAGCGCGACGACGAGCGTCAGGACGCCGCCGGCGAACGCGATCATGCGTCCGATCGGCGCCGCGCGGGCGCCGTAGCGAGCGCGGACGCGGCGCCAGCGCGGGACGTAGACCGCCGTCGCCAGGCCGACGAGCGCGAGCGCCCCCGGGTCGAACGTCCACGAAGCGTCCGCAGCCACTGCGCAGGATTGTCGCAATCGCGCGGTAGAGGCGTGACGCTCGGGGCGCGAGCATGGCGCGGTGCGTCTACCCGCCCTCATCCCCGCCTTCGGAGCGCTCGCCGCGAGCGGCCCGCCGCGGCTCGGCGCCCTCGCCACCACCGCGCGCGACCTGTTCGCGGCCGTCGGCGCCGCGCTCGTCCCGCCCGCGTGCTGGTCGTGCCGCGCGACGGTCGCGGCGGGCCAGCCGCTGTGCCCGGCCTGCCGGGCGCAGGTTCGCTTCCTGCGCGGGGCGCGCTGCCCGCGCTGCGGGCTGCCGGCGCCATGCGGGCCACGCTGCCCGGCCGCCGACTCGGCGGTCGCGCGCGCGTGGGCTCCGGTTGCCTTCGAGGGCCCGGCGCGGGCGCTCGTGCACGCGCTGAAGTTCCGCGCCGCGCTCGGGGTGGCCGACGTGATGGCCGCCCAGGTCGTCGCGGGTGCGCCGGCGGGGCTGCTCGCCGCGCCGGCGTCGCTCGTGCCGGTGCCGACCCATCCGCTGCGCCGGCGCGCGCGCGGCTTCGACCATGCCGATCGTCTGGCCGCCGCGCTCGCGGCGAGGACCGGGCTGCCGGTGGCGGCGTGCCTGGTGCGCGCGGGAGCGCCGACGCGCCAGGCCGGCTCGTCGCGCTGGGCGCGCCGCGCGCCCGGGCGCATCGACGTGCGCGTGCGCGGCGATCCACCGCGTCACGCGGTCCTCGTCGACGACGTCCACACCACCGGAGCGACCTTCTCCGCATGCGCCGCCGAGCTGCGACGAGCGGGCGCCTACACGGTGTGTGCGGTCGCGTATGCGCGCGCGTTGAGTTGACGTGAACACGGCAGTAACGTGCAAAACGCCCCGTCAACGATCGAGAGAGGATCTCTATGCAGATCGACGTCAAGGGTCGCAACACCCCCGTGACGGACGAGCTTCGGGAGCACGTCGAGAGGCGTTTCACGAAGGTGGGCAAGCAGGTGTCGGAGTACGCGCGACTTGAGATCGAGCTCTACGAGGAGCGCAACCCCGCCATCGCCGACAACCAGGTGGCCGAGGCCACCCTCGCCCTCAAGGGGGTGACCCTGCGCGCGCAGGATCGCGCGCGCGATCTGCGCCACGCGATCAACCTCTGCGAGGAAGAGCTCTCGCGCCAGGTCAAGCGCCACCGCGAGAAGCGCCGGGGCCGGCGCAAGGTCGGCACCGAGACGATCAGGTCGCCGGAGCCGGAGGGCTTCGGGGAGGGCACTGCCATAGCGACGTGACAGCCCCGCAGGCGTCGCCGCGGCCGGTACCGTGGGACCGGTGCGGATAGCGACCTGGAACGTCAACTCGGTCAAGCAGCGCGTGCCGCGGCTGCTGCCATGGCTGGACGAGCGGCGGCCCGACGTCGTCTGCCTGCAGGAGACCAAGCTCGCCGACGACGCGTTCCTTGCGCTGCTCGGCGATGACCTCGCCGAGCGCGGCTACGAGGTCGCCCTGCACGGCGAGGCGACGTGGAACGGCGTCGCGATCCTCTCGCGCGTGGGGTTGGAAGAGGTCGTGGCCGGAGTCGCCGGTGCGCCCGGCTTCCCGCATCCGGAGGCGCGCGCGGTCTCGGCGTCGTGCGACGGGATCCGCGTGGTCTCGGTGTACGTGCCCAACGGGCGCGAGCCGGGCTCCGAGCACTACGAGTACAAGCTCGCCTGGCTCGCGTCGCTGCGGGCGATGATCGCCGCGGGGCCCGACGCCACGGTCGTGTGCGGCGACATGAACATCGCGCCGACCGACGAGGACGTCTTCGACCCCGAGGCCTACGTCGGCCAGACCCACGTCACCCCGCCCGAGCGCGCGGCGCTGGCCGAGCTGCAGGCGCTCGGCCTGCACGACGTCGTGCGCGATCGCTGGCCAAGCGAGCGCGTCTTCACGTACTGGGACTACCGCGCCGGGATGTTCCACCAGGACCTCGGGATGCGGATCGACCTGATCCTCGCCAGCGCGCCCGTCGCCGATCGCGTCCGGGCGGCGTGGGTCGACAGGCAGGCGCGCAAGGGCAGCGGGCCGAGCGATCACGCGCCGGTCATCGTCGACCTCGACGAGGCGCCGGACGGCAACATCGGGCCGGTCGTGCCGCCGCCCTCCGCGCCCGCCGCCCGGCGCGGGTCGGTCAAGCTGCCGCAGGCGCCGTAGCGGTTCGCCCCAGGGCCGCGCGACGGTCAGCGCTGGTGCGTCGCCAGGTCGAAGTCCGCCAGGCCGGCCGGGTCGGTGATCCCGAGCTTGCGGCGCGCGCGCTCGGCGAAGCCGGCCTCGCCGAGGCGCACGACGCGCGCGACCGTGCCGGCGATGGCGACCTCGATCGACCAGCCGGGCTCGACCTCGGTGACGAGCTGCCCGTCGACCTCCACCGCGACCGGCGCGCTGGTGGGCAGCACCTCGATGCCCAGGCGCTCGTCGTCGCCCAGCACGACGGCGCGGTTGAACAGGCCGTGGGCGGCGTCGGGGGTGACGATCATGGCGCGCGTCTGCGGGGAGACGATCGGGCCGCCCGCGGCGAAGCTGTACGCGGTCGATCCCGACGGGGTCGCGGCGATGACCCCGTCGCTGGCGTAGCGGACGAGGAGCTGGCCGTCGATGCTCAGCGCCAGGGCGGCCTGCCCGCGGCCGGGCACGCGGCTGAGGACGACGTCGTTGTAGGCGATGCGGTCGCAGGCGTCGCCGTCCTCCCGCCAGCTCGCGCTCAGCGCCGCGCGGTCCTCGACCGCGTAGGCGCCGGCGGCGATGGCCTTCAGCGCCTTGGGGAGCTTCTCGCCGTCGACCTCGGTCAGGTAGCCGAGCCGCCCCAGGTTGACGCCCAGGACGGGCACGCCGACCGGCGCCGCCACGCGCACCGCGCCGAGCATCGTCCCGTCGCCGCCGAGCGCCAGCACGAGATCGCAGTCGTCGGCGAGCTGACTCGCCCCGCAGCGTCGCGCGCTGGCGGGCATGCGCGGATCGTCGACGCCGGCGAGCGCGATGCCGGCGCCGAGCGCCCATTGCTCGACGTACTCGACCGCCTTCGTGACGTCGCGCCTGGGGTGCAGCACCAGGCTCACCCGCCGCGGCGGATCGGTTGCGCTCACAAGCGCGGTCGCGTCCATGGCGGCACTTCAGCACACGCGCGCCCGCGGCGGATTTACGAGACCACGGCGTCTCGGAATTGTGCTACGCTGGACATCCGGAACCAGCCAGTATCGAAACAGAGCAATGACGACCAACACGCCAGAGACGACGAGCAAGGCCCGGCCGCAGGAAGCCGGACCCCGCGGCGCCCGCCCCCGGATCGGACGCCCGCGCGAGGCGCGCGCCGATCGCGCGATCCTCGACGCAACGCTCGAGCTGATCGCGCAGGCCGGCGTCCACCGGCTGCGCATGGACGACGTCGCCGAGCGCGCCGGCGTCGGCAAGGCCGCGATCTACCGCCGCTACCGCTCCAAGGACGAGCTCGTCAGGGCGACCGTCGCCGCGATGGTCAGCGAGATCACGATCCCCGACACCGGCACGACCCGCGGCGACCTGCTGACCCTCATGCGCGACGCGGTCGCGGTCTACCGCGATCCGATCCGCGGTGGCGTCATGCCGAGCCTCATCGGCGCGATGCGCGAGGACGCACAGCTCGCGCGGACGATCCGCGAGGACGTCGTCGCCGCGCGCCGCGAGGCGCTGCGCGGGGTCCTCACGCGCGGCATCGCGCGGGGGGACCTGAGCGCCGACCTCGACGTCGAGCTCGCGCTAGACATGCTCGGCGGCGCGCTCTTCTACCGCCTGCTCGTCACCGGCGGCCCGATCGACGACCGGCTGGCCGAAGGCGTCGCCGACTCGGTGCTGCGCAGCTTCGCGCCGCACCCGACCAAGGAGCACCACGAATGAAGATCCACGCCATCCAGACCGGCACCGTCGCGATCAAGACCCACCAGGTCGAGGGCGTCGGCCGCGGCGTGCGCCGGCAGGTGAACATGTTCCTCGACCGCGCGTGGACGGACCCGCTGCCGATCTACGCCTTCGCGATAGAGCACCCCGAGGGCGTGATCGTCGTCGACACCGGCGAGACCGCCCGCACCTCCGAGCCCGGCTACTTCCCGAGCTGGCACCCCTTCTACCGCTGGGGGCTGCAGGAATCGGTCGCGCCCGAGGACGAGATCGGCCCCCAGCTCCAGCGCCTCGGGATCGCACCCGGCGACGTGCGCCAGGTCGTGCTGACGCACCTGCACACCGATCACGCGGGCGGGCTGCACCACTTCCCCGGCACCGAGATCCTCGTCTCGCGCGGCGACCTCGAGCACGCCTCCGGGCGGCTCGGGCGCCTGCGCGGCTACCCCAACAACCGCTGGCCGAGCTGGTTCGCACCCACGCTCGTCGACCTCGACCCGACCCCGTACGGGCCGTTCCCGCAGAGCCGCGCGCTGACGAAGGCCGGCGACGTCACCATCGTGCCGCTGCCCGGCCACACGCCCAGCCAGATCGGCGTCCTCGTGCAGGAGGCCGACCACGCCGTCCTGCTCGCCGGCGACACCTCCTACACGCAGGACCTCATGCTGCGCGGCGTCGTCGACGGCCCGTCGCCCGACGACGCCGTCGCCCAGCGCACGCACGCGCGCGTGCGCGAGCTCGCCGCCGAGCGCCCGACCGTGTACCTCGTCGCCCACGACCCCGACACCGCGGCGCGGCTGGCCGAGCGGCGCCCGGTGCCCGCCGCGCCATCGCACGCGGCCGCGTGACGGCTACTCGCAGACCGGCACGTCCGGAATGCCGATGATGCTCACCGTCGGGCCCTCGCCGAAGCCTCCGAGGACGCGGTGGCCGCGGCGCTTGACCGTGATGAACGTCCCCTGGAAGGTGTCGATGTACTGCCCGGTGGCCGTGAAGCCGAGCGCGCGATAGCGCTCCCACATGCGCACGAGCCGCGTCTTGCCGACCGTGACCCCCGCGGTCGTGCGCACGCCGCGCGAGAACGACAGCCCGCGCAGATGGCCGCCGCGGAACTCGGCCGTCCCGCTGATCCCGTCCGGCGCCTGCGGGCCCGAGAAGCGATAGGTGATCGGCACCGGCGGGCCGCCCAGCTCGCAGCCCTTGCCGCGATTGCCCAGCCACCCGCTCGCGACCGCGTCGGCGCGCGTCATGCCGAGCTTCAGCGGCCCGATGCCGTCGAGCCGCAGCACCGTCGTGGCGCCGGCGGCGGCCGGCGCGACGAGGAGCGCAGCACTGACGGCGAGGGCGGCGCGAAGCATCGCGCGCCGCAATGTACCGGCCGGCGCGGCCGCCTAGACGCCGCGCTCGATCTCGGCCCGCAGCGGCTCGACCCAGGCCAGCGCCGCGCGGTAGGCCTCGTCGAGGCGATCGAAGCTCGTCGGGCCCTCACCTTGGGCGAACTCGCCGTCGAGGTGGCAGATGAGCCGGTCGAGCAGGGCGCCGTAGGGCGGGTGGCCGTCGAGCAGCGCGCCCTCGATGTCGCCCGGCAGCCCGACGCCGTCGAGCGCCTGCACCATCGGGCGGTTGACCAGCGAGGGCAGCATCGAGAACAGGCCGACCGTGAAGGCGTGGTCGGCGCTCAGGCCGGGGAGGTCGGCGGCCACGAGCTCCATGGTGCGGCCGCGCACGAGCGCGTCGGTGAGCAGCTCGTCGGGGCGCGGGTGGCCGCCGGCCAGCGCGACGACGAGCGCCCAGCGCCGGGTCATGCGCTCGCCGATGAGCGTGATCGCCTCGCGCACGGTGCCGATCTCGCGCCGGCGCGAGAAGAACGCCGAGTTGGCGTAGCGCAGCAGGCGGTAGCTGAGCTCGAGGTCGCGCGCGATGAGCGCCTCGAGGCGGTCGAAGTCGAGGTCGGGGGCCAGCAGCTCGCCCGCCGTGGCCATCGCGCCCATCTCGACGACCTGGCCCTGGCCGAGCTCGGGCAGCGCGCGGAAGGTGCCCTGGAAGCCCGTGCAGCCCGCGGTCACGCAGGCCTGGAAGACGTCGAGGCCATCGACGCCGACCGCGTGGACCTGCAGCCCGGCGTCGAGGAACGGCGTGACCCGAGCGGCCACGGCGCCGGCGTCGAGGTTGGCGACGTCGAGGCGGACGAGGCCGATGGTCGGAAGCTGGCGGACCGCCCCGGGCGACGGCGGGTCGACGGCCGCGAAGACGTAGCCGAGCGCAGCGAGCCGGTCGACCGCGGCGACGACCTCGTCGTGGACGGTGATCCCCGCCTCGACCTGCAGGACGACGCGGTCGGGCGCGACGGGCAGGAGGTCCAGCCGCAGCAGCAGCGAGGGCGCGACCGTGAGATAGGCGGGGTGGTGCGGGGCGACCAGGTCGAGGTCGATGTCGGTGAACGCCTCGAGCAGGGCGCGGGCGCAGAAGCGTGCGGACGCGGGCGGCGCGTCCGGATCGCCGGTCAGGACCTCGTAGCCGATGACCGCGCGCGACGCGTCGCACACGGCCTGGCGGACGCTGACGACGCCCGTCGGACGGCCTTCGCGGGGGGCGGTTGGGACCTCGATGCTCACCCCCGCAACCATCGGCCGCAGCGCCCGGAAATTGACCCTTTCGCTGCTACGCTCAACGCATGGGCCTCCTCGACCGTGCGCTGAACATCGGCGAGTCCAAGCAGTTCAAGGAGTACGAGAAGCGCGTCGCTCGGATCGGCGCCTACGAGCCCGAGCTCGAGCTCGAATCGGACGACGACCTGCGCGAGCGCTTCGGGGCGCTGCGCGAGCGCGCCCGCGACGGCGAGTCGCTCGACGACCTGCTTCCCGAGACCTTCGCGGTCGTCCGCGAGGTCGGCAAGCGCACGATGGGCATGCGCCATTTCGACGTGCAGCTCATCGGCGGGATGGTCCTGCACGGCGGCAACATCGCCGAGATGAAGACCGGCGAGGGCAAGACGCTCACCGCGACCCTCGCCGTCGTCCTCAACGCGCTCGCCGGCAAGGGCGTCCACCTCGTCACCGTCAACGACTACCTCGCCCGCCGCGACGCCGAGTGGATGAGCCCGATCTACCACGGCCTCGGGCTGACGGTCGGCGTGCTGCAGAACATGCAGTCCTACGAGGACAAGCACGTCGCCTACGCCGCGGACGTGACGTACGGCACGAACTCCGAGTTCGGCTTCGACTACCTGCGCGACAACATGGCCACGGCGCTCGAGGAGAAGGTCCAGCGCGGCCACCCGTTCGGCATCGTCGACGAGGTCGACAACATCCTCATCGACGAGGCGCGCACGCCGCTGATCATCTCCGGCGCTCCCGAGCAGGCGGCCGAGCTCTATCAGCAGTTCGCCAAGCTCGCGCGCGTCATGGAGGCGGGCAAGAAGCCCGAGGGGCTCGATCCGCGCGCCAAGAAGGACTTCATGGCGGACTTCGACTTCGAGTTCGACGAGAAGCACAAGACCGTCTCGGTCACCGAGCACGGCGTGGCGAAGGCCGAGAAGTTCCTGGGCATCGACCACCTGTACCGCGCCGAGAACGGCCACATGGTCAACCACCTCAACCAGGCGCTGAAGGCCGAGTCGCTCTACAAGCGCGACGTCGACTACGCCGTCATCGACGGCGAGGTCCGCATCATCGACGAGTTCACCGGCCGCATCCTCGAGGGCCGGCGCTGGTCGGAGGGCCTGCACCAGGCCGTCGAGGCCAAGGAGGGGGTGCGCGTCCAGGAGGAGAACCAGACGCTCGCCACGATCACCCTGCAGAACTACTTCCGGATGTACGACAAGCTCTCGGGGATGACCGGCACCGCCCTCACCGAGGCGACCGAGTTCATGAAGATCTACAAGCTCGGCGTGGTGCAGATCCCGACCAACATGCCGATGGTGCGTGCGGACCGCAACGACCAGGTCTACAAGACCAAGGACGGCAAGTGGAGTGCGGTGGTCCGCGAGATCGAGGAGCGCCACCGCAACGAGCAGCCGATCCTGGTCGGCACGATCTCGGTCGAGGTCTCCGAGCTGCTGTCCGGGCAGCTGAAGCGCAAGGGCATCCCGCACACGGTCCTCAACGCCAAGCCCGAGTACGCCGAGCGCGAGGGCGAGATCGTCGCCGAGGCGGGCCAGCCCGGCGCGGTCACCATCGCCACCAACATGGCCGGCCGCGGCGTCGACATCAAGCTCGGCGGCAACCCCGAGCACCTCACCCGGCTCGAGCTGGCCAAGCTCGGTCTCAAGCCCGGGGATCCGGACTACGACGAGCGGTTCGCCGAGATCCTGCCGGCGATCGAGGCGCGCGTCGCGGACAACCACGACAAGGTCATCGACGCGGGCGGGCTGTTCATCGTCGGCACCGAGCGCCACGAGTCGCGCCGGATCGACAACCAGCTCCGCGGCCGCTCCGGCCGCCAGGGCGACCCCGGCGAGTCGCGCTTCTTCCTGTCGGCCGAGGACGACCTCGTGCGCCTCTTCGCGGGCGACCGCATCTACAAGATCCTCGATCGCCTCGGCAGCACCGACGAGGAGGGCAACGAGGAGCCGATCGAGGCCGGGATGCTCACCAAGCAGATCGAGAAGGCCCAGCGCAAGGTCGAGGAGCAGAACTTCCTCATCCGCAAGCGCGTCCTCGAGTACGACGACGTGATGAACGAGCAGCGCCGGATCGTCTACGAGTACCGCGACCAGGTGCTCGAGGGGCGCGACATGGGCGAGCAGGCGCGCACCGAGATCGGCAGCGTCGTCGAGCATCTCGTCGACGAGTACGCCAGCGCGGACTACGTCGAGGACTGGGACCTCGACGGGCTCTTCGCGGCGCTCGAGGACATCTACCCCGTGCGGCTCACCGCCGCCCAGGTCACCAGCGACAGCCTCGGCCGCGAGGAGCTCATCGCGCGCCTGACCGACGACGCCGTCGAGCTCTACGACCGCCGCGAGCAGGAGCTCGGCGAGGAGCTCATGCGCACGCTGGAGCGCTACCTGCTGCTGCAGATCATCGACAACCGCTGGCGCGAGCACCTCTACGACATGGACTACCTGCGCGAGGGCATCCACCTGCGCGGGTTCGCCCAGATCGAGCCCCTCGTCGCCTACAAGAACGAGGCGTTCACGCTGTTCTCCGACCTCATGAACACGATCTGGTCGGACTTCTCGCGCCTGATCTTCCACGTCGAGGTCGAGATCGAGGGCGAGAACGGCGACGCTCCGCCCCAGCAGCAGTACACGCCGTCGGGGTCCTCGACGCGCGGCGGGCGCGTCTCCTACTCGGGCGGCGGCAGCGCCCAGCCCAGCGCGCTCGCCGAGGCGGCCGCGGCCGACAGCGGCGAGTACGCCGCGGAGGAGCCGGCGCCTGCGGTCGAGCAGCGCCGCGTCGCCGCGGTCGAGCAGATCGGCCGCAACGACCCCTGCTGGTGCGGCAGCGGCAAGAAGTTCAAGCGCTGCCACGGGGCCTAGCAGCCCCGCGGCAGCACTTGCTGCGCTACGACCGCTGCACGAACCGGATCGAGTTCCCCGACGGGTCGCGAAGCACGATCTCGGTCCCATACGGAACCTGCGTCGGAGCCTGCTCGACCTCGACGCCGCGGGTCTTGAGCTGCTCGTAGGACGCCTGGCAGTCGTCGGTGGCGAAGAAGACCCCGCCGAGCATGCCGGCGGCCATGAGCTTGTTGATCGCTTCGACCTTGTCGGCGTCGAACGGCGGTCCCGGCACGTTGAGCGCCAGCGCGAAGTCGCCGTTCTCCGGCGGCCCGACGGTGACCCACCGGTAGCCGCCCAGCTCGGGGAGGGAGACGTCCTCGCGGACCTCGAAGCCGAGCTTCTGGGTGTAGAAGGTGATGGCCTCATCCTGGTCGCGGACCCACAGGCCGATATGAGAGAGATGCTGTGTCATGCCGGCGACGGTAGGCAGCCCGCTCGCGGTTGTCTTCTCCAAACGTGCTGACTGCGCTACGGCTCCAGGTCCACGCTGAACAGCACGTTGCCGTCGAGGTCGTAGAGCGACACGGTCATCACCTGGCTGTGGCCGTCGATCGCCACGTGCCCGAAGAACTGGAAGCCGTCGGCCGGGGACGTGTTCGCCACGGGCGGCGCTTTGGAGAACACGGTCTGCGGGCCGAACGTCGTGTCGAGCGCGTTGGGGCCGAAGGCGCCGGCGTTCAGCGGGCCCGAGACGAACTCCCAGAACGGGGTGAAGTCGCCGACCGCCGCGCGCGCCGGATCGTAGTGGTGCGCCGACGTGTAGTGGACGTCGGCGGTGAGGAAGACGATCCCGCCGATCCCGCGCTGGTGGGCGAAGCGCAGGATCTCGGCGAACTCGTGCTCGCGCCCGAGCGGCTTCCCGTTGTCGCCCTGCGACACGCCCTCGAAGGTGCCCGGAGTGTCGGGCACGACGAGGCCGAGCGGCAGGTCGTTGGCGATCACCTTCCACGTCGCGCGCGACGCGGCGAGCTCGCGCTTGAGCCACGCGCGCTGCGCCGGGCCGAGCATGCCGATCGTCGGATCGGCGTAGACGTCGGTCCCGTTCGGGTCCTTGTAGGTGCGCATGTCCAGGACGAAGAGGTCGAGCAGCGGCCCGTGCGAGATGCGCCGGTAGATGCGGCCGAACTCGTCGCGCTGACGCGGCGCGATCGGCAGCCACTCGAAGAACGCCTGGTGCGCGCGGGCGGCGAGGACGTCGGCGCGCCTCTCGGTGTAGCGGTCGTCGGCGAGGATCTGGCCCGGATACCAGTTGTTGTGGGTCTCGTGGTCGTCCCACTGGTTGATCTGCGGGACCTGCGCCGCGAAGGCGCGCAGGTTCTCGTCGAGCAGGTTGTAGGCGAACGCGCCGCGGAAGTCGTCGAGCGTCTCGCAGACCTTCGACTTGGCCGGGGTGACGATGTTGCGCCACGTGCGCCCGTCGGGCAGCGCGACCGTCGGGGTCAGCGGGCCGTCGGCGTAGATGGTGTCGCCGCTGCACAGGTAGAAGTCGGGCTCCAGGCCGGCCATCGTCTTGAAGATCCGGTAGCCGCCGATGTCGGGGTTGATGCCCCAGCCCTGGCCGGCGAGGTCGCCGCTCCACGTGAACGACACGTCGCGGCGAAAGCGCGGCGCGGTGCGGAACGAGCCCACCAGCGGCTCGGAGCGCACGCCCCGGAAGTCCTCGAGCGTCACGCGGTAGAAGACCTGCTGGCCAGCCGGCAGGCCGTCGACGAGGACCTTCCCGGCGAGGTCGTGGTCGGGGGTGAGCACGGGGCCGCGCAGCCTGCGGGCGTACTTGAAGCCCGGCGTCGGTGCGACCTCGACGAGCATCTTGCTCGGCCGGTCGGCGCGCGCCCACACGAAGCCGGCGTCGGCGGTGACGTCACCGCTCTGGATGCCGTGGGTGAGCTGGGGTCGCGAGCGCAGGAACGCCGGGGCACGGCTCGGGACGGCGAGCGCGGCGCCGGCGGCGGCGCCGGTGGCCAGGAACTGGCGGCGGCTGAGGGAGGCTCCGGACATGACCGGAAGCTGCCATCGCCCCGGCCGCCGAGCGGTGACGATCTCGTTACGAACGGCCCACACGGGGCGCGGCGGCAGGCGTAGGCTCGGCTCACCCGAACAGGAGGAGAGCCATGAGCACCCAAGCGCCCCAGGCGCTCGAGCAGCACGTCGCCGAGACGGTGACCGCGCTGGCTCGCACCCTGTACCCGCACGTCGCGCTGGCCGACGCCGTCTACGAGCGCGTGCCGGCCAAGATCGCCGAGGCGGTGAGCGAGGATCCCGCGCAGGCCACCACGGTCAGCGAGGGCGTGGCCGACCTCGACGGGCGCGGCGACAAGCCCTTCGCGGAGCGTGACGCCGAGCAGCAGCTCGCCGACGCCAAGGCGATCGCCGGCTCGGACTTCTTCGAGCTCGTGCGCTCGACCGCCGTGGTCGAGGTCTACTCCGACGCGCGCACGTGGCGCCTGTTCGGCTACGAGGGTCCCTCGTTCGCCCAGGGCGGGTATCTGCGCCGCGGCTTCGACGACCTCGACTGGCTCCCCGACCTTCCGCAGGAGGGATGACGGATGGCCCGCTTCGACTTCGACGACGACGACGTGGTGGTGGTCGTCGGCTCCGGCGCCGGCGGCGGCACGCTGGCCAACGAGCTGTGCCAGGGCGGCGCGAGGACGGTGGTCCTCGAGGCCGGCAAGCATCATCAGCCGGGTGAGTTCATCGACGACGAGTGGCCGAGCTTCGGCCAGCTCGCCTGGCTCGACGAGCGCACGACGTCCGGCTCGTGGCGCGTGGCGACCGACTTCCCGAGCCTGCCGGCGTGGACGTGCAAGACGGTCGGCGGCACGACCGTGCACTGGGCCGGCTGCTGCCCGCGCTTCAGGGAGTGGGAGTTCCGCATCCGCTCCGAGCACGGGCCGATCGACGGCGCCAGCCTGCTCGACTGGCCGATCGGGCTCGACGACGTCGCGCCCTACTACGACCGCGCCGAGGACAAGCTCGGCGTCACGCGCACCAACGGCGTCCCGCCGCTGCCCGCCAACAACAACTTCAAGGTGATGGGCAACGGCGGCCAGCGCGCCGGCTACAGCGACGTCAGCACGGGGCGCATGGCGATCAACTCGATGCCGCGCGACGGGCGCCCGGCGACGATCCAGGACGGGTTCAACTTCCAGGGCGACAAGCAGCGCGCGCACTGGTCGACGCTGACCGCCGAGCTGCCCAAGGCAGAGGCGACCGGCAAGCTCGACCTGCGGCCCGAGAGCCACGCGTTCCGGATCGCGCACAACGGCAGCGGCAAGGTCACCGCCGTGCACTACTTCGACGCCGACGGCAACGAGCGCGTGCAGAAGGCGCGCGCGGTGTGCGTCGCGTGCAACGCGATCGAGACCGCGCGGCTGCTGCTGCTCTCCGACTCGCCGCAGCACCCCGACGGCCTGGCCAACTCCTCCGGGCAGGTCGGCAGGAACTACATGCGCCACCTGACCGGCTCGGTCTATGCGGAGTTCGACAAGCCGGTGCGCATGTACCGCGGCGAGACGATGGCCGGGATCATCACCGACGAGTCGGCCAACCAGCCCGACCGCGGGTTCGTTGGCGGCTACTACATGCAGCTGCTGGCCCTCGGCCTGCCGTTCTACGCCGCCTTCCTCGACCCCGGCGGCTGGGGCCCGGACTTCGCGGCCAAGATGGAGGCCTACGAGCGCGTGGCGGGCATGTGGCTCGTCGGCGAGGACATGCCGCAGGAGTCCAACCGCGTGACGCTCAACCGCGACGTCACCGACCAGCACGGCCTTGCGGTGCCCAACGTCCACTTCGACGACCACGCCAACGACGTGGCGATGCGCGAGCACGCCTACAGCGCGGGCGAGAGCGTCTACCAGGCGGTCGACGCCGTGCGCACGCACCGCGTGACGCCGTATCCCTCGACGCACAACCTCGGCACCTGCCGCATGAGCGCCGATCCCGCCGACGGCGTCGTCGACGGCTTCGGACGCGCCCACGACGTGCCGAACCTGTTCGTCTCGGACGGCTCGGTGATGACCACCGGCGCCGCGGCGAACCCGACCCTGACGATCGTCGCGCTCGCGATCCGTCAGGCTGGGCACATGATCGGAGAGATGAAGGCGGGCAGCCTATGACGCTGGGGCTCGTCCACACCTGCGTGCGCTCGCGCGACATCGACGCGTCGGTGCGCTTCTACGAGGCGCTCGGCTTCGAGCGCCGCGGCAAGCTCGACTTCGGGCAGGCCTACAACATCTACATGGGCCTGCCCGGCGACGGGGACCGGCTCGAGCTGACGGTCAACGTCGGGCGCGAGGAGCCGTACGACCTCGGCGACGGCTACAACCACATCGCGCTGACCGTCGACGACCTCGACGGGCTGCTCGCGCGCCTGGCGACGCTTGGCGTCGAGCCAGAGCGGCCGCCGTACGCGCCGGGAGGGCGCTCGGAAGTGGGCCGCATCGCGTTCGTCGCCGACCCCGATGGTTACCGGGTCGAACTGATTGACGGAGGTGCGTTCCCGACGCCGCAGGATCCGTGAGCGCTTGACGGCGGCGCGGGCGCCCCAGCGCCCCCGCGCCGCTGCTAGCTTGGACGCCGGCCATGGCCGGTACCTCCGACGTCCTTCCGATTCCCCAGCGCTTGCAGGCGATCCGCCAGCAGTGGGATGCCCTGCGCGCCGGCTTCGACGGAGACGCGCTCGCGGCGCGCGTCGCCGAGCTCGAGGATGCGATGCAGGCGCCGGGCTTCTGGGACGACCAGCAGGCGGCGGCGCAGGTCAGCGCCGAGCACGCGCGCGCGACGCGGCGCCTGGAGCGCTGGCGCTCGCTGGCCTCCGAGGTCGACGACCTCGGCGCGCTGGCCGAGATGGCCGAGGAGGACGAGTCGGTCGCCGCGGAGGTCGCCGGGCAGATGACGAGCGTCGAGGACGACCTTGCCGCGCTCGAGGAGGAGCGCCTGTTCTCGGGCCGCTACGACGCGGGCGACGCGCTCGTGACGGTCAACGCGGGCGCCGGCGGCACCGACGCGCAGGACTGGGCCGAGATGGTGCTGCGGATGCTGATGCGCTGGGCCGAGCGCCGCGGGCTGCAGGTCGAGCTGCTCGAGGCCTCACCGGGGGAGGAGGCCGGCATCAAGTCGGCGACCTTCCGCGCGGCGGGCGAGAACGCCTACGGCCTGTTCAGCGCCGAGAAGGGCGTGCACCGCCTCGTGCGGTTGTCGCCCTTCGACGCCGCCCATCGCCGCCAGACGTCGTTCGCCGGCGTCGAGGTCGCGCCGGTCGTCGACGACGTCGGCGACATCGAGATCGACGACGACGATCTGCAGATCGACACCTACCGCGCCTCGGGCGCCGGCGGCCAGCACGTCAACAAGACCGACTCGGCCGTGCGCATCACCCACCGGCCGACCGGGATCGTCGTGCAGTGCCAGAACGAGCGCTCGCAGTCGGCCAACAAGGACACCGCGATGAAGATGCTGCGGGCAAAGCTGCTCGAGCGTGAGGAGGCCAACCGCCGCGAGGAGATCGCCGCCGAGAAGGGCGAGGCCCAGGACGTCAACTTCGGCTCGCAGATCCGCTCCTACGTCCTTCACCCGTACACGATGGTCAAGGACCACCGCACGTCGTTCGAGGTCGGCGACGCACAGCGGGTGCTCGACGGCGACCTCGACGGCTTCGTCCGCGCCGAGCTGCTGCGCACCGCCGGCCACGCATGATCGAACAGCCGGCTGCGCCCTACCTCGACGCGGTGATCGGCTACGGGACGCGCGGTCCCGGGCGCTTCCACGTCCCCGGCCACAAGGGCGGGCAGGGCGCCGATCCGGGGCTGCGCTTCGGCCTCGGCGACCGCGCCCTGTGGCTCGACATCCCGCAGGACATCTGGGGCGTCGACCTCGGGCCGTCGCCGACGCCCTACGAGGAGGCCGAGCGCCTGGCGGCCGAGGCCTACGGCGCGGCGCGCACGTGGTTCCTGACCAACGGCGCCACGCAGGGCAACCACGCCCTGTGCCTGGCGCTCGCGCCGCTGGGCGCGCGCGTCGTCGCGCAGCGCAACTCGCACGCGTCGCTGGTCGACGGGCTCGTGCTGTCGGGAGGCGTGCCGGCGTTCGTGCCGCCCGAGTACGACGCCGAGCTCGGCATGGCCCACGGCGTCGAGCCCGCCGCGCTGGAGGTCGCGCTGGCCGGCGCGCCGGACGCGCGTGCGGCGTTCCTCGTGTCGCCGACCTACTACGGGATGGCCGCCAACGTGGCGGGCTGCGTCGAGGTCGCCCATGCGGCCGGCGTGCCGCTCGTCGTCGACCAGTCGTGGGGCCCGCACTTCGGCTTCCACGAGGCGCTGCCGCCCAGCGCGCTGGCGCTCGGCGCCGACGCCGTGGTGACGAGCACGCACAAGATCGCGGGCTCGCTGACGCAAAGCGCGATGCTCCACGTGGGCCACGGCGGCCGCATCGATGCCGGCGCGGTGGCGCGTGCCATCCGCCTCGTGCGCTCGACGTCGCCGTCGTCGCTGCTGCTCGCCTCGCTCGACGGCGCGCGACGCCAGCTGGCCCTGCACGGCGAGCAGATCCTGCACGAGACGCTCCAGGCGATCGAGGCCTGCCACGAGAAGCTCGTGACGATCCCCGGCATCGCGCTGGTCGACCGCTTCTTCGTCGGGCGGCCGGGGATCGCCGGCTACGACCCGCTGCGGATCGTCGTCGACGTCCGCGAGACCGGCCGCACCGGCTACGAGATCGCCGACGCGCTGCGCCGCTCCTACGACGTCATCCCCGAGCTCGCCACGCAGGCGACGATCGTCTTCCTCGTCGGCATGGGCGAGCGCCGCGAGGTGCTGCTGCGCCTGGCCGGCGATCTGGACGAGGTCGTCAAGCGGATCGGCACCGAGGGCTCGATCGCGCCGATCGTGCGGCCGCCGGCGTCGCTGCGCAACGAGATGGCGGTCTCACCGCGCGACGCGTTCCTCGGCGAGGGCGAGCAGGTCGCGGTCGACGACGCCGTCGGGCGCGTGTCGTGCGAGTCGATCGCCGGCTATCCGCCGGGGATCCCGGCGCTGCTGCCCGGCGAGCGGATCTCGGCCGCGACGGTGGCCTACCTGCGCGAGCTCGTGGCCAGCGGCGCGCGGCTGCACGGGGCGAGCGACCCGCGCTTCGAGCGGGTGCACGTGCTGGTCGAGCGGTCCTAACGGGCGGCGAGCGCCTGGCGTTGGGCCGCGGCGACGAGCAGGCTGAGCGTGCGCTCGTCGCGGCCGCCGACATTGGCGAAGGCGACGGCCAGGCGGTTGGCGCCGAGCTCGCTGCGGACGACGCTGCCGGGCAGGCTCACGGCGTTGCTCGGGGTGCACTGGATGGTGATCGCCAGCGCGCCGGTGGCCGCGAACGTTGCCTGGGTCGCGAGCAGCACGCCGCCGATCGACAGGTTCAGCGTCTCGGCCTTGAGCGGGGGCCGACCCGCGCGCTCGAGCACGGCGGGGAGGGCGACCGTGACGCGGAACGTCTCGCGCCGCTGGTCGAACTGCCCGCCCTTCGCGTTGGGCAGGAACCGCGTCCCCCGCTGGTCGGCGTGGATCTGGCCCGCGAGCAGCACGCCGCCGAAGCTGCTGTTGAACGTCAGCCGCGCCGGGCCGTCCGGGATCGCCACGCCGTGGACGTCGAGCACGACGGCGCCGCGGTCGACGCCGACGACGACCGCGATGAGGTTCACCTGGCCGGCCACCACCCGCGCGAGCTGGCCGGCCGCGGGAAGCAGCATGCTCACACGAGCAGTGTCGGCAACCGCGGCGCCGAGCATGGGAGCCTTCGACGGATGGACGACCTGATCGAGGCACTCGCCGCGCGGCGCGGCCACTTCCTCCTGGAGTCCGGCCACCACGGCGAGCTGTGGCTCGACCTCGACGCGCTGTTCGCGCGGCCGGCGCGGGTGGCGCCGTTCGTGGCGGCGCTGGCCTCGCGGCTGTCCGCGTGCGGCGCCGAGGTCGTCTGCGGGCCGCTCGTGGGCGGGGCGTTCGTCGCGCAGGCCGTCGCCGCGCAGCTCGACGTCGAGTGCTCGTGGACCGAGCGCGTGGCCGGGCCGCCCGGCGGCGGGCTCTACTCCGCGAGCTATCGCGTGCCCGACGCGCTGCGCGACCGCCTGCGCGGGCGCACGGCGGCGATCGTCGACGACGTCATCAACGCCGGCTCGGCCACGCGCGCGACGCTCGCCGACCTGCGCGCGTGCGGTGCGCGGGTGGTGGCGGTCGGCGCGCTGCTGGTGCTCGGCTCCAGCGCGGCCGGGCTCGCGGCCGCCGAGGGGTTGGTGCTCGAGAGCGTCGCCGCGCTGGACAACGCGCTGTGGGAGCCCGCGGAGTGCCCGCTGTGCGCGGCGGGCGTGGCGCTGGAGGTGCTGACACCTCGCTAGCGCAGCGTCGCCCGACCGAACGCGCGCAGGGCGAGGCCGACCGTCAGCGCCGCGAAGGCGAGCAGCACCGCGACGCTGAGCAACGCCATCGCCGCCTCGGAGTGCAGGTGCCAGATCGCATGCAGCCCCGAGGCCGAGGAGCCCATCAGGCCGTAGCGCAGGACCGCGACGCAGTGCGTCCACGGCAACACCAGCGCGACCTGCTTGACCCCCTCCGGCAGGTCGGCGATCGGGTAGATCGCGCCGCACAGCGCGTAGGGCGTCGCGCCGATGGCGGGGATCAGCGTGCCGAAGATCTGCGGCTGGGTGATCCGGTAGGCGAGCAGCTCGGCCAGCGCGTAGGTGCCGATGCTCAGCAGCGCGGCTGCCGACAGGCCCAGGGCGAGGCGTCCCGGCGAGGTGTGGAAGTGCGCGCCGCGCGCGAGCGCCAGGACGACGATCAGGGCGAGCTGGCCCGCGGCGATGGTCAGCACGGCGGCGATGTTCGCCATCGGGATCGTGGCGCGGCGGATCGGCGCGACGAGCAGCTCGCGCAGGATCCCGTAATCGCGATCGGTGATCACGACGAGGCCGGCGAACATCGCCGAGAACGGGATGATGAAGACGATCTGGCCGATCGCCACGTAGGTGAAGTAGTCGAGGTTGCGGGCGAACCCGCCGAACGCGGCGGCGAGCGCGGGGCCGACGACGAGGATCCAGAGGACCGGCGTGAGCAGCTGGCTGATCACCGCGACCGGCTGGTTGACCGCGATCGCGACGCGCCGGCGGTAGAGGGGTGCCAGACCCGCGGTCATGCGCGTGCTCCGACGGCCACGGCCTGCGCCGCGTCGCCGCCGCCGGCGCGGCGCGAGGTCAGGATCAGGAAGACGTCGTTGAGGGTCGTCGGGCGGACGGTCATCGTCGTGACCCCGAGGCTGGTGGGCGCCAAGGCGTTGACGCGCTCGGTCAGCGCTTCGGAGGGCTCAGTGCTGGCGACCGACACCGTCGACCCCGACCGCAGCGGCTCGCTGATCGACGGGCGGAGGTCCTCGAGCGCCGCCAGCAGGTCAGACGGCTCTCCGTCGACGCGCAGGTCGAGCATCTGCGGGCCGACCCGGGCGACGAGCCGTGCGGGACTGTCGAGGGCGATGATCTCGCCGCGGTCGACGATTGCGACGCGGTCGCACACGCTCTGCGCCTCCTCGAGGTAGTGCGTGCTCAGCAGGACGGTCACCTGCTCCTGCTCGCGCAGGGCGGCGATCGTCCGCCACAGCTCCTGGCGCACGATCGGATCGAGGCCGAGGGTCGGCTCGTCGAGGAACAGCACGCTGGGCCTGCCCAGCAGCGCACGTGCGATCTCCAGTCGCCGGCGCATGCCGCCGCTGTAGGTGCGCACGGAGTCCGACGCGCGCGGGCTCAGCTCGACCGCGTCGAGCAGCGACGCGATCCGCGCGGCGGGATCGGGCACGCGCCACAGCCGGGCATGGAGCCACAGATTCGCCGCACCGCTGAACTCGTTGTCGAGCACGCTGTCCTGGAAGACCACGCCGATCGACTGGCGCGCCGCGAGCGGATCGGCGAGGACGTCGTGGCCGCCCACCGACGCCGTGCCGCTGCTCGGCCGCACGAGCGTCGTCAGCACACCGATGGTCGTCGTCTTGCCGGCGCCGTTGGGACCGAGCAGACCGAACACCTCTCCCTGGCGCACGCTGAACGAGATGCCACGTACGGCGCGGACGCCGCCCGGATAGGTCTTGGTCAGCTCCTCGACGACGACGGGATCGGCCCCGCGATCGGGTCCGTCTGCGGCCTGCGACATTCGCGTCCTCCAAGCTTGACTTGTTATTTTGAAGCGCACACTATCAGAACACAAGTAGATGCTATTATCCTGCCTGTGAAGACGTACGGTCAGCGCTGTCCGCTCGCCCGCGCACTCGACCTCGTAGGCGAGCGCTGGACGCTGCTGGTCCTGCGTGAGCTGCAGCTCGGCCCGCGGCGCTACACCGATCTGCTCGACGGCCTGCCCGGCGTGGGCACCAACATCCTCGCCGGGCGACTGGCGGACCTCCAGGCGGCGGGGCTGATCGCCAAGCGCGCGCTCCCGCCGCCGACCGCCGTGACGGTCTACGAGCTCACCGAGGCCGGCCGGGCGCTCGTGCCGAGCATCCGAGCACTCAGCGAATGGGGTGAGCGCCATGGCGCGCCCGCCACCGACGAGCAGGCCGCGCGGCCCGCATGGATCCTGCTGAGCGTCGCCCGCCGCGGAGTGCCGCTCGGTCCCGGAAGCAGCTGCGAGCTGCGGATCGGTCGCGACGCATTCGCGCTCACCGCCACGGACGGCGAGGTCTCGGTCAGCGCCGGGCTTGCGCCGTCGGCGGATGCGGTCATCACCATGGAGCCCGACGTGTTCTACGCGCTGGCCACGCAGCGAACGACGCCGCAGGCAGCCCGCAAGCGCGTCGACGTCGAGGGCGATCCCACGGTCGCCGCCCGCGTGCTCGACGCGCTCAGCGGCGCCGCCGGCGCCCGATAAGCGCGCCCGTCATGCTGCGTGCATGAACGACACGCAGCAGCAGCGCAGCGCGCTCGTCTTCGGCGCGCGCAACCTCGGCCGTGCCATCGTCGAGCGGCTGCGCGCCAACGGCTGGGCCGTCGCTGCCGTGGCGCGCTCGGACGCGACGCTCCAGACCGCGCAGGCCGCCGGCGCGCTGGCGCTGCGCGGCGACGTGACCGATCCGCAGAGCGTGCGCGGCACGCTCGACGAGGCCGCGGCCGCCCACGGAGGCGTCGACCTCGTCGTCAACGCGGCCTCCGCATACGGCGGCACGCGCAGCGGCCCGTTCGGCGGCGGCCCGCTGGCCGACGCCGCGCCCGACGCCTTCGACGCCTGGGCCGCGGCGCCCGCGCGCGCCGCCTTCACCTTCCTGTCAACGGCCGCGCGGTTCGCCGTCGATCAAGGCCGTCCGGCGACGCTCGTCCAGGTCACCGGCGGCTCCTCGCGGCGCGCGATGCCGGGCCGCGGCCTGTGGGCCGCCGGCGCCTTCGGCGTCCGCGCGATCACGCAGGCCGCCGCGCTCGAGCTGCGCGAGCAGGGCATCCACGTCGCGCTGCTCATCGTCGACGCGGGCATCGAGCCGTTCGAGGGCGGCGGTCGCGAGGGCGTCGATCGCGCCGCGCTGGCCGACCCGCGCGAGATCGCCGGCGCGGTCGCCTTCCTGGCCGAGCAGGGCGCCCGTGCCGCGACGCACGAGCTGCAGGTCACGCCGCTGGCCGAGCGCTGGGTGCCGTGATCCTCCGGACCGAGCGCCTCCTGCTGCGCCCCTTCGCGTCGACGGACTTCGACGCGATGCTCGTCATGCACTCCGACACGGACGTCGTTCGCTACCTCTACTGGGAGCCCCGGACCGCCGACGAGGTGCGCGAGATCCTCGCGCGCAAGAGCGGCTTCACGTCGATGGGCGGGCCGGGCGACAACCTCGCCTTCGCCGTGGTCCTCGAGTCCACCGGCGAGCTGGTCGGCGACTGCGGCCTGCAGTGGTACGACAACGACTACCGCCAGGGCGAGGTCGGCTTCATCGTCCACCCCGACCACCAGGGCCGCGGCTACGCGACCGAGGCCGCCCGCGCGGTCCTGCGGGTCGCGTTCGAGGACGTGCAGCTGCACCGCGTGGTGGGCCGCACCGAGGCCCGCAACACCGCGTCGGCCCGGGTCCTCGAACGGCTCGGCATGCGCCGCGAGGCCCACCTGATCGAGAACGAGTACGTCAAGGGCGAGTGGCAGAGCGAGCTCGTCTACGCGCTCCTGGACCGCGAGTGGCACGACGGCTCGTCCGCGACGTGACAGCGGTTACGCCTTCGTTAGCCGCCGCGAGTAGCGTTGCCGCATGGGAGCCAGCAGTGCGGTCGCGACGGCGGTGCTGGTGTGCGCGCTTGGGGTCGGCGGCTGCGGTGGGAGCGACGGCAGCGCGACATCGACGACCGAGCGGCCCGCGTCGAAGCCCGCGGCGAACGACGCCACGACGACGTCTTCTGAGCCTTCGCGGCTCCCGAAGGGACGGACGGTCCGCTTCCGCGCGACGGACGGCGTCCGGCTCCACGGCACGCTGACGCCCGCCGGCGGCGGCCGCGCCCCCGCCGTCGTGCTCGTCCACCAGTACCAGGGCGGCCCCGATCAGTGGACGCCGATGATCCCGTACCTCCATGAGGCCGGCTACGCGGTGCTCAACTACGCGTCGCGCAGCCCGTCGGAGCTCGACGAGACGATCCTCGCCCGCGACGCCCGCGGCGCCGTCGCCGCGCTGCGCCGGCAGCGCAACGTCGATCCAGAGCGGATCGCGATCCTCGGCGCCAGCATCGGCGCGTCCACCGCGGCCTGGGTCGCCGGCCGGCCGCCCGACCAGCACCTGCGCGCCGCCGTCGGGCTCTCGCCGGCCGAGAGCGGATCGTTCTTCAGCGCGGGCGACAAGGGCACGTTCCGTCCACGCGACCTGCTCCTCATCGCCGACCACAGCGAGCTCGTCGAGGCCAACGGCATCAAGCAGGACGCCGGCGGCAAGGGCGTCACGGTCAAGCAGTCCGCGGAGTCCGGCCACGGCGTGGTCCTCATCGCCGACGCGACCGTGCGCAAGGCCGTCATCGGGTGGCTCGACGCGCACATGCGCTGACGGGCGCTACTCGTCGAGCAGGTGGTGCAGGAAGCGCTGCGGGTCCTCCAGGAACGCGCGCGTCAGGCGCACGTGGTCGATGTCGTCGTAGGCGACGCGCTGCAGCCCTCCCTCGGTGCACTCGTAGATCGTCGCGTCGGGGAAGGCCATGAGGATCGGCGAGTGCGTGGCGATGACGAACTGCGAGCGCTCGGCGACGAGGTCGGCCATGCGCGCCATCAGCGCCAGCAGGCCCTGCGGCGAGAGGGCCGCCTCGGGCTCGTCGAGCAGGTAGAGGCCGTCGCCGGAGAAGCGGTTGTTGGCCAGCGCGAGGAACGACTCGCCGTGCGATCGCTCGTGCAGCGAGCGCCCGCCGTAGGCGGGTAGGAGTGGCTGGTCGCTTGCCTTGTCGAGGCGCTCGATCTCCGTGGCCACGGTGAAGAGGCTCTCGGCGCGCAGGAAGAACGCGGTGCGCGGGCGGCGCGCCTCGCGCACCGGGCGCAGCGCCTCGTGCAGCGGCGAGTGCGACTCGCGCGTGGAGAAGGCGAAGTTCTGGCTGCCGCCCTCGGGGTTGAGTCCGAGGGCGACGGCGAGCGCCTCGACGAGCGTCGACTTGCCCGAGCCGTTCTCGCCGACGAGGAAGGTCACGGCCGGGTCGAGCGCCAGGCTCTCCATCCCGCGCACCACCGGCAGCGACCACGGGTACGCGCGCGCGTCGCCGGCGCGCTCGCGCAGGAGCTCGACGGCGCGGACGAAGGTCACGACCGCCGCAGCCGGCGCAGCAGCGAGAACCACAGCGCCACCGGGATGAACGCCGCGCCGGCGAGCGAGCCCGCGGCGAAGCGCGCCAGGCGCACCGGCATCGCCGGCGCCGCGGCCTCCGCGGCCGGCCCGAGGGCGAGCGGCGACGCGCCGGCGCGCGGCTTGACGCCGGCGATCGCGACGGCGTAGGGGTCCCAGCGCTCGTCCCACCACGCGGGCGCGACGTGGACGCGCTCGATCCCCTCGAAGCCCGCGCGCTCGAACCATGCGACGTACTCCTCCTCGGCTGGGAAGAGCATCCACGCGTCCGACAGCGCGCGCGCCAGCGGGTGCGCGCGGCGCAGCGGGCCGGCGAGCAGCGCGATGCCGCCCGGGCGCAGGACGCGATAGGCCTCCGCGATCGCGCGCTGCGGATCGGGCCAGTACTCGATGCTCCCCGTGGACACGTAGCGATCGCGCGAGTCGGTGGCGAACGGAAGCGCCTCGGCGTCGCCGAGCGTCTTGGCGACGCCGTCGAGCGCCCGCTTGCGCCGCGCCCGCGCGAGCTGATGCGGGCTCTGGTCGAGCATCGTCACGCGGCCGGGCGCCACCGCGCGCACGATCGCCTCGGTGGCGAAGCCCGTGCCGGCGCCGACGTCGACCACGTCGAGCGCGGGCGCGTCGAGCCGCGCGAGCTCCAGGGCGCGGTCGCGCATCGCCGCCGTCCAGAACAGCGGGTTGATCCAGCGGTCGTAGCCCAGCGAGACGACCCGGTAGAACCAGCGCGCCTCGGCCTTGTGCTGGATGAAGCGCACTAGCCGATCACGTACGCGGCGGGCACCAGCAGGTACTCGCAGAAGAACAGCTGCCAGACGCGCCAGTAGAAGCCGGCGAAATCGGCCGGGTCGGTCGGGTCGACGCGCAGCGCCCAGCGCCACAGCACGGCGACGCCGGCGAGGTGCCCGGCCACGAGCACCACGGCGCTGGCGCCGTCGAGCAGCAGCGGGCCGGCGACGGCCATGCCGATCCCCGCGAGCGTCAGCGCGCCGACGCCGACGCCGAGCACCGGCCGCGGCCCGAGCCGCACCGAGAAGGTGGCGATGCCGAAGTGGCGATCGCCCTCGATGTCGGGCACGTCCTTGAGCACGGCGATCGCGAACGAGAACGGAACGGTCACCGCGGTCAGGGCCCACACGCCCGCGCTCACCGGCGTGCCGGCGACGTGCAGCCACACCCCGAGGTTGACGACGAGCGAGCGCACGAACGTGATCGACCCGGCGGCCATCGCCGGGTAGCGCTTCAGCCGCAGCGGAGGCGACGAGTAGGCCCAGCCGATGGCCAGGGCCACGCTGACCGCCACCAGCTCGGCGACGCCCTGCGTCACCGCCATCGCCACCGGCGCGATCGCGGCCACCGCGACGATCCGCTTGGCCGCGTCGAGCGACAGGTCGCCCGCGGCGATCGGCAGCCACGGCTTGTTCAGCCGGTCGATCTCGACGTCCTCGATCTGGTTGATCCCGACGATGAAGACGTTCACGCACGCGCCGGCCAGCAAGGTCCACAGCAGGTCGACGACCCCCGACGCGCGATGCAGCGACGCGGCGATGACGTACAGCCCGACGATCGACAGCGACGTGCCGATGAGCGTGTGCGGACGCCCGAAGCGCCACAGCACGCGCAGCGCCGACGCCGCGGCTCGCGGGCGCGCTCGTCCCGCCGCGACCGGGGGGCGACTCATCCCGCGGAACGGTACCGACCCATGCGAGCATCCCGCCGATGCTCGCCGCCTACCGCCGCACCGGCGCCGACCCGCCCTTCGGCGACCCGCGCGGCTACCACGGCGTCGGCATGGAGGGCCACTTCTGGCGCATCACCCAGCCCGACACGGGCGCGGTCGTCGTAGCGATCCTCGCCATCAGCCGCGACGCCGACGGCCGGCCGTGGGCGATGGCGTCGCTGGCCGCGCACCCTGGCGCGACGGTGCGCTCGGCGACGCTGCCCGGCGCGCGCGCCGCGCGGCGTGGGCTCGCGGTCAGCGCCGGCACGGCCTTCGCCGCCGACGAGCGCTCGCTGCGCATCGACCTCGGCGAGGACGCGCGCCTCGAGGCGACGTTCGCGCAGGCGCAGGCGTGGCCGCGGCGCGCGTTCGGCGCGCTCGGCCCCGCCCACGCCGTGCCCGGCCTGAGCCAGTACTGGCATCCATGGCTCCTGAACGCGCGCGTGAGCGGCAGCGCGCGCGTCGGCGGGCAGGAGCTCGACCTCGACGGCGCCGTCGCCTACGCCGAGAAGAACTGGGGGCCCGGCGGGATGCCGCCGGCCTGGTGGTGGGGCCAGGCGCACGGCTTCGACCGGCCCGACGCGTGCGTCGCCTTCGCCGGCGGCCGTGCCGGCATCGGGCGCCTGCACGCGACGGCGACGGCGCTCGTCGTCGCCCTCGGCGGGGACGTCCGCACCGTCGTGCGCCCGCTGCGGCCGCTGCGCGTCGCCGTCGACGAGCGCGGCTGGCGCCTGGCCGGCGGTGGCATCGAGGTCGACGCCCACGCCGACGGCGCGCGGCCGCACCTGCTGCCCGTGCCGGTGCCCCACGAGCGCCGCCGGCTCGACGACTGGGCGCCCCAGCACCTCACCGGGACGCTGCACCTGCGCGTCCGCCGTCGCGGCCGCACGCTCTACGAGGGCACGTCGCATCTGGCCGGGCTGGAGCGCGGCCGCGGCCACCTCGGGTAGGTGATCGATGCCGTTGGTCGTCCGCTTGGCGTCTTGCGGCGCTGCGCGGCCGGGGCACCGAGGGGGAGAAACCGGTGTGGTCGCGCCGCCGTGGCGTCGTCCCTCGTCGCGAGCGGCGCTTCCGCGCGGGGGGCCCGCTCGCCGGGCCGACCGCGGGCGGCGGCCGTGCGTGTTTCGCAACACTTTCGCCCCGGCCGCCGGGGGCGCCCCTGCGACAGTGGTCGATTGGTGTGGCCGCACAACACCTATCGACCACGCTTCGAAGGAGCGCTCGGACAGGTGTTACAGAACACGCGCGCCCTGCACCAACACACGCGCCCCTCTGCACAGCCGCCCGCGACGAGCCACGACGCCACGCCGGCGCCCCCACAACGGTTTCTCCCCCTCGGTGCCCCGGCCACGAACCGCCGTCAAACCCACGCGGACGACCCAAAAGGACACACCCCGGGCGCGCCATCAACAAGCTAAGGCCGCTGGATCTCCTGCACCGACCAGGCGTTGCCGTCCGGGTCGCTGAAGAACACGAACCGGCCCCAGGGGAAGTCCTGCACGTCGCTGACCTCGACGCCGCGCCCGGCGAGCTCGGTGCGCGCCTCGTCGGCGTTCGCGACGACGAGCTGCAGGCCCCTGACCGATCCGGGCTCGGCGTCGGTGACGCCCTTGCCCAGCGCGATCGAGCACGCCGACCCGGGCGGCGTCAGCTGCACGAAGCGGATGTCCTCGCTGACCGTGTGGTCGTGGTCGGCGTTGAAGCCGGCGCGGACGTAGAAGTCCTTGGCGCGGTCCACGTCGGTGACGGGAACGGCGACGAGCTCGAGTTTCATGTCCATGCCCGCACGGTATCCGGGCATGCGGTCAATTTCGGTCCGCAATCACGCGGCGCGCTCGGCGGCCATCGCCAGCGCCTCGCCGCCGATGAGGCGCTCGAAGACGCCGATGACCAGCCACAGCGAGCGCAGGCGCACCGCCGCGCGGCGGTCGACCGGCGCCACGCGCGCCTCGGAGACGAGCGCGCTGCCGCGCCCGTCACGCTCGACCCAGTTGGCCAGCAGGACGCGGACCGTGCCGGGCTCGTCCCAGGAGCGGAACGCCTCGGGCCCGTCGAGGCGCGGGTAGTCGCGATGCAGCGTCCAGATGCGCCCGCACAGGCCCGATAGCGACCACTGCTCGCCCTCGTCGAGGACGCAGAACGGGTAGTCGGACAGCAGCTCGCGAAAGGTGCGGCGCCCGTCGAGGCCAGGGATGCGCCAGCGCACGACGCGGCCGAGCGCGTGCGTGTCGTCGAGGCGCAGCTCGTTGGCGGCCGCCCACAGCCGCTCGGGAGCCGCCGCCGACCGCCGCCGGTGATGGGTGCGGACGGCCGCGTCCGGCAGCCAGTCGTCGAGGGTGGTGGGATGCACGCGCGGCGCAAGGTACCTCGCCGCTCGGCGCGCGCGACCTGCCGCCCACCGATAGACCTCATTATGGTGCGAGAACGCGGGGTACGCAGCCAGACATGCGCCGCACGCTGCTGACGTTGACGCTCGCCCTGCTCGCCCTCGCGCCCGCCGCGGCGTGGGCGGTGACGAAGGACGGCACGCGCCTGGCCGACACGCTCCGCGGCACGCCCGGCAACGACGTGCTTCGCGGCCACGGCTCGCGCGACGCGCTCTACGGCAACGCGGGCAACGACCTGCTCTCGGGCGACACCGCCGCCGACCGCCTGTACGGGGAGGACGGCGACGACGAGCTCGACGGCGGCTCGGGCAACGACCGGCTCGAGGGCGGCAACGGCAACGACGTGCTGCTCGGCGTGACCGGCAACGACGTGCTCGAGGGCGGCGCCGGCAACGATCGCCTCGACGGCTTCGACGGCGACGACATCCTGCGCGGCGGCGACGGCAACGACTTCCTCGGCGAGTCGCGCTTCGGCGACGAGCGCGAGCTCGACGGCGGCGCGGGCGACGACGTGATCCTCGGCAACGCCGGCGCCGACAAGGTCATCCGCGGCGACGATGGCAACGACCTGCTGTCCGGCGGCACGGGCGACGACGGCCTCGACGGCGGTCCCGGCGACGACATGCTGTTCGCGGGGTCGGGCCAGTACCAGGGCCTGCCGACCGTCGGCGGTGACGGCAACGACACGCTTGTGGACACCGGCTCGGGCACGCTCGACGCCGGCCCGGGCGACGACGTGCTCTGGCAGGTCGGCGCCAGGGGCCTCGCCGTGGAGCTCGGCGGTGACGGCAACGACCAGCTCTACGTCGGGACGGGCACCGGCACCGCCGACTGCGGGCCGGGCACCGACGTGGCCTACCTGACGCCCGCCGCCCAGGCCGCCGACGCGCGCCACCAGCTCGATCGCAAGCGCATCGGCTTCCTTGGCTGCGAGAGCATCCAGCCCGCGCCCGCCGGCGCCGAGGCGCCCACCTTCGAGGGCCAGGCCGACCGCTACAAGGCGGCCGGCGTGCCGTGGGACGACGACCTCGTCGCCAAGGCGATCGCCTACGAGCAGATGGACTCCTGCCAGCGCAAGAACTCGAGCTGCCCGGGAACCGACGCCCCCGAGCGCATCGTCGGCACCAACGGCAAGGACGATCTCGACGGCCGCGGCGGCGACGACTTCCTGGAGGGCGCCAGCGGCGACGACGTCCTCGTCGGCGGCCGCGGCCGCGACTCGCTGTTCGGCCGTCTGGGCGACGATCGCCTCGACGGCGGGCTCGGCGGCGACGAGCTCGAGGGCGGCCGCGGCGACGACACGATCATCGGCGGCGACGGCTCGGACCAGATCAACGGCGGCCTCGGCCGCGACCGCATCTTCGCCGGCCCCGGCAACGACACCATCCGCGCCGTCGGCGGCGGCACCGACGTCGTCGACTGCGGCCCGGGCCTGGACCGCGTCGAGAAGGACAGCCGCGACCGCACGCGCAACTGCGAGATCGTGCTCTAGCCCGGGCGCGGCGCTGACCCGCCGTTGCGCGCGAGCACTGCTTGCGCGTCCCAGAAGTCCTGGAGCCGCTTTCGCATGCGCGGTGCGCGGCGAACCCACGGCGGCCGGCCGACCTGCACGACGAGCCGCGCCTGCTCGCGGCAGAAGCTCTCCGAGAACTGCGCGCGCGTCGCGCTGACCGCGGGCTCGTCGCCGTCGCCATTGCACAGACCCTGGTCGCAGCCGCAGCCCGTCGTGATCCGCTCGCGGTCAGCGGAGCTGCTCACGCAGCGCGGCAGGTCGGCGAGCGCCGCAACCTCGTCCGCCTTCGCCGGGTCGCTGCGCCTGAGCCGGTAGGTCATGTTGCTCAGCAGCACCACGTCGGCCGCCAGCTGTGCCACCTCGGCCTTGCCCTGCTCCACCCAGCGGACCGCCTCGCGCTCGTGCAGCCACATGTAGCGACTGAGCGGATAGCGGTCCTTGGGAGGCCTGCGCGCGTCGCGCAGCCCGTGGCGGGCGAGCACGATCGCACGCTTGACGAGCGCATGCGGCTCGCGCGACTCGAGCTCGGCCAGCTGCGCATCGAGCTCGTCGATCTCCCCGTCGTGATGCCAGGCGTGCGCCAGGACCGCCTGGACGAGGACGAGGCGGGCGTGCCAGAAGCGGACGTGACAGCCGGGCCCGAACAGCAGGTCGCGCACGTCGGCGATGTTCTCGGCAGGGCACTTGTCTTCCACGACGGCCAACCGCAGGCCCTGCGCGAGGGACATGTCGCCACGCAACGGCGACATCTCCTGCGCGAGGCAGAGGCGCGCGACGGCCTTGAACTGCTCCTCGGCCTCCGCGTCGGTGCCGCGCAGCGACGGGAGGATCCAGGCGAGCGAGCCGATCTCGTTCCCCAGCGCGTCATGGGGACGTGACAGCTGCGCCGCCGGGCGCGCCGCGGCCGTCGCCAGACACGACTCGACGATCGGCCCCAGGGTCTCCCAGGGTTTGCCGCTCGCCAGCGCGAGCGCCTTGGCGGCGGGCCATTCGACCTCGACGTCGCGGTACGTGGCCAGGCGCCAGAGGAGCTGGTGGCCGTGCGGGCACGGCCAGTCGGCGAGCGCGCGCACGAGCCTGGGCAGCTCGGTCGCTCGCCAGGTCTTCGCGCCGCCTGCCTCCTGGGCTCCGAGCGAGTCGATGCAGCGATTCGCCGCGGCGGCGATGCGCGGGCCGGACTCGCCGAGCTCGCATCCGCTGGCGATGCGCACCGCGGTGGCCACGATCGCCGGCCGCGTCCAGCCGTGATCCTCGATGGCGGTCAGCAGCGTCTCGAGGCCCGCGCCCGCCTGTGCCGGGTGGCGCAGGTGCCAGAAGACCAGCGCGCTAAGCACGTGGCGGTCGCGCCGCCACTCGCTGGGCTGGCCGCCGGCAGCGATCCGCTCGACGTCGCCCAGCAGCTCCCCGACATGGGTCAGCGTCGTCGCCACGAGGTAGGCGCCGATGTCGTCGGAGGCGAACCCCACGCGCTCGGCCCCGTGCCAGAGCAGGTTGAGGTCGACGGCGTCGCCGAGCGCCCGACTGCCGATCTTCACGCGCTTGAGCGAGACGGCGAGGTCGGTGCGCTCGGCCCCGAGCTTGCGAGCCACCGCCTCGGCGGCCGTCTTGGCCGCGCGGCCGCGGTACTCCGGGGAGTCGGCGTCGCCCGCACTGGCGGGCGGCTTGATCCGGCCGGCGGTGATGCCCTGCAGGTACGTCCCGATGACGACCGCGCGCCACCGATCGCGGTGGGCGGGAAGCGGCGGGAGCGAGATGTCGGCCTCCTGCAGCCGGACGAGGAGATCGAGATAGGCCGGTGCGATACGGAAGCCGTCCACCGGGTCGCGCAGCCGGTCGAGCGCTTCGAGGATCTCCTTCACGCCCGGCTCTTGCCCGAGCTGGTCCTCCACGTAGCGCTCGGCTTCCTCGCGGCTGAAGAGGTCGAGGTCCTCGCGCAACAGCGAGCAGTCCAGGGGTAGCTCCGCCGTCGCCGCGAGCACGATCGAGAAGCACTGCCTCTGCAGGCCGCTGATCGTCGTCTGCAGCTGGCTGCGGTTGTCGCGCAACTGCCCGACGAGCTCGTCGTCGAGGCCGTCGACGAGGATGACGACGTCGCGCGTCGATCGCGCGCGGTGCCAGATCTCGTCGGCTTCGCGATCGGAGCTCAGCGCCGAGCCGGCGTACCGGCAGAACGTGTCGCGCGCCGCGGCGTCGAACGCCAGCGTACCGTCGCGCTGTGCCAGCACCGGGATCGGGATGAGGCTGCGATCGGCGAGCTCGTTGACCAGACCCACGACGAAGCTCGTTCGCCCGGCGCCGGTCCGCCCCTGGACGATGGCGAGCGCGGGTTCGCGGCTGCGCTCGATCCCGTCCGCGAGCAGCCCGGACATCGCGCGCGGCGTCACGCGCTTGTGGCCCTGCCACCAGTCGACCAGGTCCCACGGCGACTCGCGGGCGACGGAGCGGTAGGCGCGAAGCGCACGCTGGCGCTTGCGGCCGAGCACCCAGTAGAACGCGGCGGCCGCGACCAGCGCTGCCACGAGCACGTGCTCGAGCAGGTTGACGCCGACCTCGTGTTCGTTGGCCTGCCCGTCGATCCAGTCGCGCACGGGCGGCACGAAGAGGTCGAGGACCAGCGGCACGAGGACCAGGGCGGCGAAGACGGCGAGGATCGCGCCCGGCTGGTAGCGGTAGAACATCCGCTTGACCCATCGCGGACCTCGTCGCGGACGGACCTGGCGCGGCGAGGCCACGCGCTCAGGCTTGGACAGGGGCCCGATCGGCAAAGGCGTCATCACTGGTTGGAGACCCTCCGGTGGGCCGCTGATACGTCGGGGCGGGGTGTTGGTCGATCCAGCCCTAGGGTCGCTATCCGCGGCCGCGCCGCGCGAGCAGACTCATGGTCATGCTCACGCCGGTCGTCACCCCGATCTCCCACCTGGGCCCGTCGCCGCACGCGCCGCGGGTGGCGGTCGCGCCGCCCGCCTGAACGAGGAGGCCCACGCGCGCCGCCTACCATGCCGCGCATGGGCATCGAGCTCACAGAGCTCGAGTCGCTGGTCCGCCGGGCGCTCGCCGAGGACCTCGGCTCGGGCGACGTGACCACGCAGGCCACGGTGCCGCGGGGCACGCGCGCGGTGGCGCGGGTCACCCAGAAGCAGCCCGGGGTGCTGTTCGGCGTCGACGTCGCGGAGCTGACCTTCGCGGTGCTCGACCCCGAAGCGCGCTTCCAGCGGCGCGCCGAGGAGGGCGTCTGGCGCGACGGCGGGCCGGTCCTCGACGTCGAGGGCTCGGCCGCGGCGCTGCTGAGCGCCGAGCGCACGGCGCTGAACTTCCTGCAGCGCCTCAGCGGCGTGGCGACGCTGACCGCGCGCTACGTCGAGGCCGTGCGCGGCACGCGTGCCAAGGTGCTCGACACCCGCAAGACGACGCCGGGGCTGCGCCTGCTGGAGAAGGCGGCGGTGGCCGCCGGCGGTGGCACCAACCACCGCGTCGGGCTCTTCGACGCGATCCTCATCAAGGAGAACCACGCCGCGATCGCGGGCGGCGTGGGCGAGGCGGTGCGCCTGGCGCGCGCGGCCACGCCCGACGTGCCGCTCGAGGTCGAATGCCGCACCGACGCCGAGGTCGACGAGGCGCTGGCCGCGGGCGCCCGGCGGCTGCTGCTGGACAACATGACGCCGGCCCAGATGCGCGCGATCGTCGAGCGCGTCGGCGATCGCGCCGAGCTCGAGGCGAGCGGCGGGATCGACCTCGAGACGATCAGGGACGTCGCAGAGGCAGGGCTACACTTCATATCGGTAGGTGCGCTCACGCACTCCGCCCCCGCCCTCGACCTCTCACTTCTCCTGGAGCCGTCGCCATGAACCTCCCCATGGCCCCCACCGCGACCCCCGAGATCCTCGATCCAGCCGACATCCCGGCGCTGCAGGACGAGGTCCGCGAGCTCGCGCGCGAGCGCGACGCCGTGATCCTCGCCCACAACTACCAGCGGCCCGAGGTTCAGGACGTCGCCGACTACGTCGGCGACTCGCTCGGCCTCTCGCGCCAGGGCGCGGCGACCGATGCCTCGACCATCGCCTTCTGCGGCGTGCACTTCATGGCCGAGACCGCGTCGATCCTGTCGCCCGACAAGACCGTGCTGATCCCCGACCTCGACGCCGGCTGCTCGCTGGCCGACTCGATCACGCCCGAGGAGCTGCGCGCCTGGCAGGCCAAGCACCCGGGCGCGATCACGGTCATGTACGTCAACACGACCGCCGAGGTCAAGGCGCTGACCGACTACTGCGTGACCTCGTCCAACGCGGTCGAGGTCGTGCAGCACATCCTGCGCGAGCACGGTACCGACACCGAGGTGCTCTTCGGCCCCGACATGTTCCTCGGGGCGTTCGTCGAGAAGTCGATCGGACGCTCGCTGCACGTGTGGAACGGCGAGTGCCACGTGCACGCCGGCATCCGCCCCGTCGACATCGAGCGCACGCGCGCCGCGCACCCCGGCGCCGACTTCCTCATCCATCCCGAGTGCGGCTGCTCGACGTCGGTCATGGAGTACGTGGCGGCAGGCGACGTCGATCCCGTGGGCGTCCGCATGCTCTCGACTGGCGGCATGATGACCTACGCGCGCGAGCACGCCGGCCGCGGCGGCACCGCGATCATGGCGACCGAGACCGGCATGCTGCATCCGCTGCGCATGGCCGCGCCCGACGTCGACTTCATCGCCGCCAACGAGCGCGCCTCGTGCCGCTACATGAAGATGATCACCCTGCCCAAGCTGCGCGACGCCCTGCGCGACGGCGTCTTCGAGGTCAAGGTGCCCGAGGCGATCGCCGAGCGCGCCCGCGTGCCGATCGAGCGCATGGTCGCCATCGGCTAGGAGCCTTGGCTTCGCCGAACACGTTCGCCGGCGAGGCGCTCGATCGAGCGGGAGCGCGGCGCCGCGACGAGGGCTGGCTCACGGCGCGGCTCGCCGACCCGGCGACGCGCGTCGTCGTCAGCGGCGAGGCCGGCGTCCTCGTCGACGCCGAGCGGCCGCGGCTGGTGGCGGTCGACGAGCTGCCCGAAGGCATCGACCTCGTCCTGCTCGGCGTCGACGGCGACGGGCGCGCGATCTTCGCCGCCGACCCCGGCGACGCGCTCGACGGCGAGTGGCGCGGCCTGCGCGACCTCGCCCCGGTGCTGTCGCAGGCCGAGGGCGGGATGATCGCCCACGCCGTCGCGCTGCTGAACTGGCACCGCCGCCATCGCTTCTGCGCGAACTGCGGCGCGCCGACGGAGAGCCGCGAGGCCGGCCACATCCGCGGATGCCCGGTGTGCGGCGCCGAGCACCACCCGCGCACCGATCCGGTCGTGATCATGCTCGTCCACGACGGCGACCGCGCCGTGCTCGGCCGCCAGGCGGCGTGGCCGGCCGGCCGCTACAGCGCGCTGGCCGGGTTCGTCGAGCCGGGTGAGAGCCTCGAGGAGGCCGTGGCGCGCGAGGTGCGCGAGGAGTGCGGCGTGTTGGTGACCGGCGTCCGCTACCGCTCGTCGCAGCCGTGGCCGTTCCCGACCTCGCTGATGCTCGGCTTCGACGCGCGCTGGACGGGCGGCGAGCCCGCCGTGCGCGACGGCGAGCTCGAGGACGTCCGCTGGTTCACGCGCGAGCAGATCGCGGGCGGCGGCGTGCTGCTGCCGCCGCCCGAGGCGATCGCCCGGCGCCTGATCGAGGAGTGGCTCGGCCGCTAGACGACGAGCTCGATCTCGCGGAAGACCAGGCCGGCCGCCGTCGCCTTCAGCTCGGCCTGCCCGACGACGGCGCCGGGGGTCAGCAGGGTCGCGTCGCAGCCCGCCTGGCCCTGGTCGTCGCCTTCGTCGTCGCCCTCGTCGTCGCCGTGGCCGGGGCCCTGGTGGTCACCGTGGTCGTCGCCGCCCTCGCCGTCGTCACCGGGGCCGTCGTCGGCCGTGCGCGCAGCGGTGGTGGTCGTCGTCGTGGGCTCGGCCTTCTCGCACTTGATCTCCGTGTTGTCGTCGACCGTGCCCTTGACGTCGTCGCCGTTGAACAGGTGGACGATCAGCACGCCGCCCGTGAACGACACGACCTGGCCGGCCTTCTCCTGGCCGTCCTCGGTGCCGTCGTTGTCGGTGTCGTCGTCGCGGGGGTTGTCGCCGGCCATGAACTCGCCGCGGTTGCGCAGGCCGTCGTGGTCCTGGTCGCGCTTGGCCTGGTTGACCTTCAGGCTCAGATGGTTGGCGCGCTCCCAGCGGTCGGGGATGCGGTCGTGGTTGCGATCGCCGCGCCAGCTGTGCGCCATCGCGCCCGGGGCGAACGCGAGCAGCGCCGCGAGCGCCGTGGCGACCAGCAGCAGGGTACGAATCGTTCGTTGGCTCATGCTGGTTGTGACACGCAACCCGCGTGCGCGTCACGCCACGCCGTTCGGTCAGTCGCCGCCCGAGTGCCCGCCGCCGTCGCCCGAGCCGTCGTCGCCACCGCTGCTCGAGCCCGAGCCGCTGTGGTCGTCGGGCTCGGTCGGGACGGTGGTGACCTCGGGCTGCGCCTGGAGGGCCTCGCCGTCGTCGGAGCCCGAGCTGCCCGAGCCCGACGTGCCCGAGCCGCCCGAGCCCTCGCCCTCGTGGGAGACCGCCTCGAGCTCCTGCTCGTGGCGCTGCCCGCCGGAGTCCTCGGAGCCCGAGTCGCCCGAGCCCGACCGGCTCGGCCCCGGTCCGCTCGACGACGACGGTCCGCGGTTGTCGCCTTCGCCTTCGCCCGAGCCCGAGCCTCCGCGGTGCGAGCGATGGCCGCCGCCGGCCGCCGGGACGGCGTGGCGTGCGGCGGGCGCGGCCTGGACGGGGCGCGCCGCGGCCGTCGTCACGACCGCTGCGGGCTGTGGCGACGGCGCCGCGCGCTCGTGGCGGGCAGTCGCGGGCGTCCGCTTGGCCGCGGGCGCCGACTGCTCCTCGCGCAGCGCCGGCGCGCCCGCGACGACCGCGCCGGCCGCCAGCACGACGGCGCCGGCCTTGATCGCCACGCCCGCGCCGCCGGCGCCCGCGGCGACCTCCGCCACGCGCGTCGCGCTGACCTCCTGGCCGGAGGCCAGCCAGGTGACGAGCGGGTACGGCGTGATCGCCGTCGCGGCGGCGCGCAGCGCGCTGCGCGCCCGCAGCAGGAGCTGGCGCAGGGCGCCGTCGCTGAGGCCCAGCTCGGCGGCGACGTCGGCGTGCGAGCGGTCGGCGACGGCCACGGCGAGCAGCGCGGCACGCTGGCGATCGGGCAGCGCGCCGATGCCGTCGAGCGTCGCGCGCAGCTCCTCGCGGCGCTCGACCTCGACCTCCACCTCGGTGCTGACGGCCAGGACGCCCGGCGTCTCGGGCAACGCGGAGCCGGCGGCGCGCAGCGCGTTGAGCGCCTGGTTGTGGGCGATGCGGTACAGCCACGGCCGCAGGTCGCGCACCTCGGTGCCCGCCCGCAGCGCCTGCCACGCGCGCACGAACGTCGCCTGCAGCACGTCCTCGGCCAGCGTCTCGGAGAGCAGCCGCCGCAGGTAGCGCTGCAGCGGCCGGCGATAGCGCTCGACGATCTCCTCGAACGCGCGATCGTGGCCGTTTCCGGCAAGCGCGGTCAGGCGCCGGTCGCTCTGCGCGCGCAGCAACGGTGTCGACAGCAGGGGCGTCATGACCGTTGAGACAACGCTAGCGCCGCTGCGTCACGCTGGCAGCAGGTCGATCCCCTCGCCCGCCACCCGCCGCACGAGCGGCAGCGTCTCGCGCTTGCGCTCGAACTCCGCCGGGGTGTAGCAGTGGACGTCGGCGTGATCGCCCATCTCGCCGGCATCCCACAGGGAGGCGCACTGGTACACGCGCTCGAGCCACGGCACGCCGTCGAACATCTCCGACACGAGCACGACGACGTACTCGGGCCCGCGCTCGCGCTGAGGCCCCGCGCCGTGGGCGTCGTCGGCGCGCGCGCCGCCCAGCAGCGCGCGCTCGATCGGGAAGCGATCACTCACGCGCGCGACGTAGCGGGACAGCTCGCGCTCGTTGAGGGCCTCGGCCACCGTCACGGTCTCATTGTGAACGACAGCGCGGCCGCCGAAAAGCGACCTTCACACGATCAGAACTCTTCGGCGGTGTGCGGTCCCACGCAGGCGACCGCGAGCTCGTCGGGGTCGACGGTGCGCGCGGCCTCGGCCACCTCGTCGAAGGTCACCTCGTCGAGCAGCGCGATGGCGGCGTCGGGATCGATGTCCTCGCCGAAGACGATCGTCTGGTTGGCGGCGTAGCGCGCGACGGCGTTGGTGTTCTCGAAGGCCAGGACGCGGCGGCCGGCCGCGTAGGCGCGGGCGCGCTCGACCTCGTCGGGCCGCGGGCCGTCGGCCGCGAGCTCGCCGACGATCTCGCGCATGCGCGTGTAGGCCTCGACGCACTTGCCGGAGTCGAGGCCCGAGCCGAGCTGCAGCACCGGCACGTCGGCGTACGCGTGATCGGTCGCGTACACCGAGTAGCACAGGCCGCGCTGCTCGCGGATCTCGTCGAACAGGCGCGAGCCCATCGAGCCGCCCAGCAGCGTCGAGTAGATCGTGAATGCCGCGCGCGCCTTGGGATCGCCGACCGCGACGCGCGGGCGGTACGACATCCGCAGGTGCGACTGGTTGGAGTCGCGCTCCTCGACGAGGACCTGGGGCGAGAAGGCGGGCGCCGGCTCATAGCCGCTCGGCGAGGGCAGATCGGGGAAGCGGCCGAAGAGCTCGGAGACCTGGCCGTCGGCACCGCCGCCATTGGCGGTGGTGGGCACGTGGTCGACGTTGCCGACGACGAACGCGCCGCCGCGGGCGCCTGCCCAGCGGCGCTCGCGGAAGGCGACGATCGCCTCGCGCGAGAAGCTGCGCAGGTGCTCCTCGGGCCCCAGCACGGTGCGCCCGAGCGGGTGATCGCCGAAGTGCGCCTTGTCGATCAGCTCCTCGGCCACCGCCGCCGGCTGGTCCTTGTAGCGCTGGATCTCCTGGATGACCACGCCGCGCTCCTTGTCGAGCTCGGCCGGATCGATCTTCGGGCGCCCGACGAAGTCGGTGAGCAGGTCCATCGCCTCCATCGCCGCCTCGGCGCGGACGGTGATGTGGAAGGCGACGAGGTCGTGCGAGGTGTAGGCGTTCAGCGAGCCGCCCATGCGCTCCGCCGTCTCGTTGACCTTGCGGTAGTCGTCGTAGATCTCGCCGCCCTTGAACACCAGGTGCTCGAGGAAATGGGCCATGCCGTTCTCCTCCGGGCGCTCGGTGCGCGCGCCGGCGTCGAAGGCGACGAGGATCGTGGTGGCGCGGGTGCCGTCCAGCGCGACGCGATGGATCGGCAGGCCGTTCGGGGCGACGGAGGAGGAGATCTGCGGCATCGTCAGATGACGATAGCGAGGCGCCGCCGGATCTCACGCTCCGCGCGCGCGCCGCGTTGGATCGCGCATGACCACCGCCATCGCACAATCCGTCGCCGACCGCATCGCAGAGCTCGACTGGACCGCGCTGACGGCGCGCGTCGATGCCGACGGGTTCGTCCAGACGCCGCCCGTCTACACCGCCGGCGAGTGCCGCGATCTCGCCGCGAGCTTCGAGGACGGGCGCTTTCGCTCGACGATCGACATGCGCCGCTACCGGTTCGGCGAGGGCGCCTACAAGTACTTCGACGCGCCGCTGCCCGCGCTCATCGACCAGGCGCGCGGTGCCCTGTACCCGCCGCTGGCCGCGCTGGCCAACGAGTGGGCGCAGCGGCTGGGGGAGGGCGCCGACTACCCGGCCGACCTCGACGCCTTCCTGGATCGCTGCCACCGCGCCGGCCAGACGCGCCCGACGCCGCTGATCCTGCGCTACGGCGAGGGCGGCCACAACACGCTGCACCAGGACATCTACGGCGACGTCGCCTTCCCGCTGCAGGCCGTGACGATGCTCGATCGGCCCGGTCAGGACTTCGAGGGCGGGCAGTTCGTGCTGCTCGAGCAGCGCCCGCGCGCGCAGTCGCGCGCGCACGTGATCGAGTTGCGCCGCGGCGCGTTCCTGATCTTCGCCACCCGCCACCGGCCGGTGGCGGGCACGCGCGGCTACTACCGCGCCAACATGCGCCATGGGGTCGCGACGGTGCTCTCGGGTCAGCGCACGACGCTCGGCGTCATCTTCCACGACGCCGCTTAGCGGTCCGCTTCAGCTCGACCTCGATCCCGTCGAGGATGCGCTCGAGTCCGCGCTCGAAGCGCCGCTCGTCGGTCGCCATCCGCGCGAGCTCCTCGTCGCTGCGGCCCTCCGCGCGATTGGCCTCCAGCGCGCGCTGGAGGTGGGGGTAGCCGCCGCCCTCGACGCGGCCGCGCATGTGCTCGAACATCTCCGCCAGCCAGTCCTCGCCCGGTGCGTGCTCCTCCTCCTCGGCGAACCGCAGCGTGCGGATCACGTAGCCGATGACGTAGTCGTCGACGGCGGCGATGAGGTCCATCTGCCCCTGCGCGTCGAGGCCGGTGTCGGCCACGGCGGCCAGTGACTGCTCGACGTGGCGCAGCGCGTTGGGCCCCGGGACCGACGACGGCCGTGGGCGCATCGCGTCGCCCATCCACGGATGGCGCTCGAAGTTGCGGCGCGTCGCGTTGGCGATCGCGGAGAGGCCGGCACGCCAGCCCTTCTGCAGCTCGGCGTCGTCGACGAGCTGGCCGCCCATGATGCCGTCGGACATCAGGTCCAGCAGCTCGTCCTTGCTGCGCACGTAGTGGTAGAGGCTCATCGTGCCGAGCCCGAGCTCCGCGGCCACGCGGCGCATCGAGACCGCGTCGATGCCGTCGGCGTCGGCGACCGCGATGGCCGCCTCGGCGATGTCCTCGCGGGAGCGTGGCGCGCGCCGGCCGCTGGGCTCGGGCCGCGCCCAGATCGGGTCGAACGGCTCGTCGCGGCGGCGCCCGCGGCCGCCCGGCTCGCCTTGTCGGCGCCCGCGGCCTCGCTCGTCTCGTGCCCTTGACATCTCGTACAGTGTACTACTATCGTACGCCGTACGAAACACGTACATCGTACGAATGAGGACCAACATCATGACATCCACCCAGGACGCCGGCGTCCTCGCCGAGGGGCTCGGCCGCCGCTTCGACGACCTGTGGGCGCTGCGCGACGTCGACCTCGCGGTGCCGCCAGGTTCGGTGCTCGGCCTGCTCGGCCACAACGGCGCCGGCAAGACGACCGCCGTGAAGATCCTCACGACGCTGCTGCGCCCGACCGAGGGCCGCGCGCTGGTCGCCGGCCACGACGTGGTGACCGACGCGGCGATCGTGCGCACGAAGATCGGTCTCGCCGGCCAGCAGGCCACGGTCGACGGCCTGCTGACCGCCCGCGCCAACCTCGAGATGGTCGGGCGCCTGTACCACCTCCCGCGCGCGGTTGCGCGCGCCCGCGCTGGCGAGCTGCTCGAGCGCCTGAGCCTGACCGACGCCGCCGATCGCCTCGTGCGCACCTTCTCGGGCGGCATGCGCCGCCGGCTCGACCTCGCGGCCAGCCTCGTCGCCTCGCCGCCCGTGCTCTTTCTCGACGAGCCGACCACCGGTCTGGACCCGCGCAGTCGCATCGAGCTGTGGGGCCTGCTGGAGGACCTCGTGCGCGACGGCGCCACGCTGCTGCTCACCACCCAGTACCTCGAGGAGGCCGACCGCCTGGCCGACGACATCGTCGTCCTCGACGGCGGCCGCATCGCCGCGCAGGGATCGCCCGCGCAGCTGAAGGCGCGCATCGGCGGCGAGCGCCTGGAGGTCACCGTCGGCGCACCCGACGAGCTCGCGCCCGCCGCCGCGGCGCTCGGGCACTTCGCCAGCGACCAGCCGGCGATCGACGTCGACGCCGCGCGCGTCGTCGCGCCGGTGCGCGCCGGCGTGCCGCTCGCCGAGGTCGTCCGCGCCCTCGACGCCGCCGGCGTCGCCACCACCGACCTGCACCGCCGCGAGGCGACGCTCGACGACGTCTTCCTCGCCCTCACCGACCCGTCCACGACGCTCGAGGAGATCGCCGCCTGATGTCCGCCCTCGCCTCCACCGCGCGCCTCGGCCTGAGCGACAGCCTCGTGCTGGCCCGGCGCAACCTCTCCCACGTCCGCCAGATCCCCGAGAAGCTGATCGACGTCACCGTCCAGCCGCTCATGTTCGTCCTGCTGTTCGCCTACGTCTTCGGCGGGGCGATCGCGGTGCCCGGCGGCAACTACCACGAGTACCTGATGGGCGGGATCTTCGTGCAGACGCTGACCTTCGGCGTCATGGGGCCCGCGATGTCGATGGCCACGGACCTCGGTGAGGGCGTGCTCGATCGCTTCCGCTCGCTCCCGATGGCCCGCTCGGCCTTCCTCGTCGGCCACGTGCTCGCCGAGTTCGCCGCCGCGCTGCTCGGCCTGACGGTCATGACGCTCGCCGGCCTCGTGGTGGGCTGGCGCATTCACACCGACGTTCCGCACGCGCTCGCCGGCTTCGCCCTGCTCGCCGCCCTCGCCTTCGCGATGCTGTGGCTCGGGATGCTGCTCGGCAGCGTGGTCCGCTCGCCCGATGCGGCCCAGGGGATCGTCTTCATCGTCATCTTCCCGCTGACCTTCATCGCGAACGCGTTCGTGCCCTCGGGCACGCTTCCCGACGTGCTCCAGCACGTGGCGAACTGGAACCCGGTGAGCGCGCTCGCCGCGGGCATCCGCACGCTGTTCGGCAACCCGACCGCGACGCCCGCAGACGCTCCGTGGCCGCTGCAGCATCCCGTCGCCAGCTCCGTGATCTGGATCGCGCTGCTCCTGGCGATCGTCGTGCCGCTGGCGATCGCGGCCTATCGCAAGCGGACGGAGGGCTAGAACAACGCGCTATACGCGTTCAGCGCCGGCGCCCCACCGAGGTGCACGTAGAGCACCGTCGCCTCGGTGGGGATCGTGCCGTCGGGCGGACAGGCGCGTCTGAAGGGGCGATGCTGCGCCCGATCACAGGCCGCCGACCACCAACGCCAGCAAGCCAACCCGCAACTCGCACGGTGCAACAAGGGTTGCATCTGCAAGCATGCAGCAGGGTTCCGCGCCCTCCGCCGCTAAGTTGCACCCGGCTATGGCCACCACCGAAGCCGAGATCGTCGCCCGCGAGGCTGCCCGCCCGTCGGCGCCCCCCGTCGTCGAGTTCCGTCGCGTCACCAAGCGCTACGAGAACGGCACGGGCCTCGACGACGCGTCCTTCACGGTGCGCCGCGGCGACTTCGTGTTCCTCGTCGGCTCGACCGGCTCGGGCAAGTCGACCGTCATGCGCCTGCTCATCAAGGAGCTCGAGCCGACAGCCGGCACGATCCGCGTCGCCGGGCGCGACCTCGCCGAGATCCCGCGCCGGAAGGTGCCGTACTTCCGCCGCAACCTCGGGGTGGTCTTCCAGGACTTCAAGCTGCTGCCCAACCGCACGGTCCACGACAACGTGGCTTACGCGCTGCAGGTCACCGGCGGCTCGCGCCGCGAGGTGCGCGACAAGGTCCCCGACATCCTGCGCCTGACCGGCCTGTCGACCAAGCTGCACCACTTCCCCGACCAGCTCTCGGGCGGCGAGCAGCAGCGCGTGTCGGTCGCGCGCGCGTTCGTCAACCACCCGCCGCTGCTGCTGGCCGACGAGCCGACCGGCAACCTCGATCCCGAGACGTCGATCGGGATCATGCAGCTGCTCTACCGCATCAACCGCACCGGCACGACCGTCATCGTGGCCACCCACGACTCGGCGATGGTCGACCGCATGCGCCGCCGCGTCATCGAGCTCAGCAACGGGCGCATCGTGCGCGACGAGGTCTCCGGCCTCTACGCACCGCGCGACATGTCGACCGCCGAGTTCGGCGCGCTGCTGCGCGAGCCCGCGCCCGAGCCCAAGCGCGTGCGCGAGCCCGGCGACGACTTCGACGACGCCTTCCGCGACTGATGCGCTTCGGGTTCTTCCTCCGCGAGGCGTTTCGCTCGATGTCGCGCAACGCGGTGCCGAGCTTCGCCGCGATGGCCTCGGTGCTCGTCACCGTCCTCGTGCTCGGCGTCTTCATCCCGGTCGTGCAAGCGACGACCGGCGCCGCCAACGACGTGCGCAGCCGCGTGCTCGTCAACGTCTACCTGAAGACCGACGCCAAGCCCGACGACGTCGCGCGCGTCAAGAACCTGCTCGACGACAAGGTGCAGTACGTCGGCAAGGTCCAGTACCTGTCGAAGGCCGACGCGCTCAAGGAGCAGAAGGCGCAGTACCCGGAGGCCTACGACCTCCTCGGCTCCAACCCGCTGCCCGACACCTTCCGCATCACGCCCGACAACCCCGACAACGCGCTCAAGCTGCGCGACGCCCTGCAGCCGGTCGCACCCGGCGGCGGGCGCACGTCGATCGATCCCGCGATCGACTCGGTCAAGAACTCCAAGGACGACACGCAGAAGATCCTCGTCGCGACGCGCGTCGTGAAGCTGACCACCGGCCTGCTCGCGGTGCTGCTCGTCGTGGCGTCGGTGCTGCTCGTGTCGAACACGATCCGCCTGTCGCTGTTCTCGCGCCGCCGCGAGGTCGAGGTGATGAAGCTCGTCGGCGCGACCGACTGGTTCATCCGCTGGCCGTTCGTCATCGAGGGGATCGTCCTCGGCGCGCTCGGCGGCCTGTTGGCGATCCTGCTGCTGCTGGTGGGCAAGATCGCCCTGCTCGACCCGCTGATCGACCAGTTCGCGCTGCTCGCCGCGCCCAAGACGATCCACCTCGGGCTGCTCGTCGCAATCCTCCTCGCCGCGTCGGTTGCGGTGAGCGCGGCGGGGTCGGGGCTCTCGCTGCGGCGCTTCCTGCGCGTGTAGGGGCGGGGCCCTCGTACCCTGTGGGGGCCAGTGCGCAGTCCCCTGCCCGTTCCTCGCTTCGTTCCCGTCGTCGCGCTTGTCGTGGCGCTGCTCGTGCTCGGCACGTGGATCGGCGGGCGCCACTCGGATTGGCTGCCCGGACCGATCCGCAATGCGCTGGTCGGCGACAGCGACACGAAGGTCGTCCAGGAGGCGATCGACCGGGTCCACGACACCTACTACCGCAAGATCCCCAAGTCCGAGCTCGCCGACGACGCGATCGCCGGCGTCGTGGCCAAGCTCGACGACCGCTTCTCCAACTACTTCGACCCCAAGGAGTACAAGCGCTTCAAGGAGTCGCAGAACTCGGAGTTCTCGGGCGTCGGCCTGCAGGTCGCCCAGCACCCGAAGGGACTGCGCGTCGAGGCGGTCTACGACGGCTCGCCGGCCAAGCGCGCCGGCCTGCGCCCCGGCGACGTCATCATCGCCGCCGACGGGCACAACCTGGCCGGCATGTCGCAGGACGAGTCGGTCGCGCTGGTCAAGGGGCCGCCCGGCAGCGAGGTCAAGCTGACCTGGCTGGCCGACGGCCGCAAGCTCACCAAGACGGTAACGCGCTCGACCGTCACCGTCCCCGTCGTCGCGTCGCAGCTGCGCACCGACCACGGCTGCAAGGTCGGCGTCGTGCGCCTGTCGACGTTCAGCTCGGGCGCCCACTCCGAGGTCTACGCGGCCCTGCGCAGGCTGCAGAAGCGCGGCGCGAAGACCTACGTCCTCGACCTGCGCGACAACGGCGGCGGCCTGGTCTCCGAGGCCCAGCTCATCGCCTCGGCCTTCCTCAGCGACGGCCCGATCGTCACTACCAAGGGCCGCGCGGTCAAGGAGCAGACGCTGCGGGCCACCGGCGATCCCGTCGTGCCGAAGGCCCCGCTCGCCGTGCTCGTCGACCGCGGCACCGCGTCGGCGTCGGAGATCGTCACCGGCGCGCTGCAGGATCGCGGGCGGGCGACCGTCGTGGGCTCCGAGACATTCGGCAAGGGCGTCTTCCAGGAGGTCCTCGAGCTCTCCAACGGCGGAGCGCTGGACATCACGGCGGGCCAGTACTTCACGCCCAAGGGCCGCAACCTCGGCGGCAAGGGCGTCCAGACCGGCAAGGGCATCGAGCCCGACGTCAGCGCCAAGGACAACCCCAAGACGCGCAAGGACGAGGGGCTTGACCGCGCGGTCGCGGTCGTCGACGCCAAGTGCCCCTCCTAACGCCGCGCGTCGTGCTGCTCGAGCAGCGCGGGCGCTTCCTCGTCGGCGAGCCGTTCTTCGAGCGCGGCAAGCGCGTGACCGTCGAGCGCTCGCGCGACGCGCGCCCCGGGCGCCTGGCGCTGCTGCGGCCCAACCAGCGCGGCGGGCGCTTCAAGCTCGAGCGCACGCTCGGGCGCCCCGACGTCGCCCGCGACGTCATCGAGGCGCTCATGCTCGATCGCGGCCTGCGCCGCTCCTTCCCGCCGGGCGTCGAGCGCGCGGCGCAGGACGCGCGGCCGCCCGACGTCGCGCGCCGCGACCTCACCGACCTGCCGACCTTCACCATCGACCCGGTCACCGCGCGCGACTTCGACGACGCGATCTCGTGCGAGGCGCTCGGCGACGGGCACTGGCGCGTGTGGGTGCACATCGCCGACGTCTCGGGCTACGTGCGGCCCGGCGGCGCGGTCGACCGCGAGGCCTACCGGCGCTCGACCTCGGTCTACGTCCCGGCCGCCGTCGAGCCGATGCTCCCCGAGGCGCTGTCCAACGACGCCTGCTCGCTGCGCCCGGGCGTCGATCGCCTCGCGGTGACCGCCGAGCTCGAGCTGCGCGGCGCCGAGACCGTCAAGGCCGCCTTCTACCGCTCGGTCATCCGCTCCGACGAGCGCCTGGACTACGAGCGCGTCGACCGCATCTTCGCCGGCTCCGAGCAGGCGGCCGAGCCGTGGGCGGCGCCGCTGGCCGCGGCGCGCGCCGCGGCCGCCGCGCTGCAGGCGCGCCGCGAGGCGCGCGGCGCGCTGGCGATCGAGTCCGTCGAGCCGGAGTTCGCCTTCGATCGCAGCGGGCACGTCCTGGAGGCGCGGCCGTCGGAGCAGAGCGAGTCGCACCGCCTGATCGAGCACCTCATGATCGCGGCGAACGAGGCCGTCGCGACGCTGCTGTCCGAGCGCTCGATCCCGACGCTGTACCGCGTCCACGAGCGCCCCGAGCCGCACAGCGCGCTGCGGCTCGTCGACCAGCTCGCGTCGCTCGGCGTGGCCACCCCGCCGGTGCCCGAGCCGCTGGCGCCGTCGCAGGCGGCCGAGGTCGTCGCCCAGTGCTCGGTGCTCGTCGACCAGCACGTGCGCCGCACCGGCCACGGGCGCCGCGCGCTGACCGCGCTCGTGCTGCGCGCGCTCAAGCAGGCCCACTACTCGCCAGTCAACGTCGGCCACGCCGGGCTGCAGTCGCCGCGCTACTGCCACTTCACCTCGCCGATCCGCCGCTACCCCGACCTCGTCTGCCATCGCGCCCTGCTGAGCGCCGTCGGCGGCGGCGAGGACGCGCCGCGCGCGAGCACGCTGGACGAGGCGGGGGAGTGGACGTCGGCGCGCGAGCGCGACGCGATGGTCATCGAGCGCGACGCCGACGACGTCGCGCGTTGCTTCCTGCTCGAGCGTGACCTCTACGAGGAGGGCTGGAGCACCGTCTTCGAGGGCGAGGTCACCGGCCTCATCGGCGCCGGCGCGTTCGTGACGTTCGGCGCCGACGGCCACCAGGGCCTGCTGCCGGTCCGCCGCCTGCGCGGCGACTGGTGGGAGCTCAACGAGCAGGGCACCGTCCTCGTCGGCACGCGGACCGGTGGCGCGATCCGGCTCGGCGATCCCGTGACCGTCGCGGTGCGCTCGATCGACGCCCCGCGCGGGCGCGTCGATCTGGACCTCGTGGGCATCCCGGAGCCATAGGATCCGCGCATGACCGCGGTCGCCGAGGACGCCCTCGCCGAGACGCGCGCCTTCAACGCCGAGCTCGAGCGCCAGCTCGCGACGCGGCCGGCCACGCACGAGCAGCCCGTCGAGCAGACCCGCCGCGAGCGCCGCGACGGCAGCGGCATCTTCCCGGCGCCGATCCAGCTGCCCGAGCGCGCCCGCGACGTCTCGATCGACGGCCGCGCGGGCGCCATCGGCCTGCGCGTCATCGCGCCGGAGACGCAGGCGGCCGTCGGCGCCTACCTGCACATCCACGGCGGGGGCTGGGCGGTGAGCGCGGCGGACCTGCAGGACGTGCTGCTGGCCGAGCTGGCCGACGCCACCGGCCTGTGCGCGGTCAGCGTCGAGTACCGGCTGGCCCCCGAGCACCCCTATCCCGCGGGCGCCGACGACTGCGAGGACGCGGCGCTGTGGCTGCTGCGCGAGGGCTTCGACGAGCTCGGGCTGCCGCCGGTGGCCACGATCGGCGGCGACTCGGCCGGCGGCCACCTGTCGGCGGTCACGCTCTTGCGCCTGCGCGACCGTCATCAGGTCGTCGGCGCGTTCGCGGCGGCCAACCTGATCTACGGCTGCTTCGACCTGTCGATGACGCCCAGCCAGCGCAACTGGGGCGAGCGCAACCTCATCCTCTCGACGCCGACGATCGAGTGGTTCGGCGCGATGTTCCTGCCGGGGATGAGCGCCGAGGCGCGCCGCGACCCGGGCGTCTCGCCGCTGTACGCCGACCTGCGCGACATGCCGCCGGCGCTGTTCACCGTGGGCACGCTCGACCCGCTGCTCGACGACACGCTGTTCATGGAGGCGCGCTGGCGCACGGCGGGCGCGCGCACCGAGCTGCGCGTGTGGCCCGAGGCGATCCACGGCTTCAACGCGTTCCCGCTGAAGACGACCGGCGCCGCGCGCGCCGAGCAGTACGCCTTCCTGCGCAACGCGGTCGGCGCGGGCTAGCCGGGACCCGGCTGCGGGAACGACACCCACCCGACCCGCCCGAAGCCGTCGAGCGCGCTCGCCAGCACCCCGCCGTCGGAGATCGTGAGCAGCTGGTCGCCGATGACGACCGAGCGGTTGATCGGCGGGACGTAGCCGTCGGCGGGGTCGTGGGCGACCCGGCCCGCCTCGGCGATGCCCGAGCGGCTGACGGTCAGCGCGACCGCGCCGGTGAAGCCCGGTGACCCCGAGCCGGCGCCGGCGTCGTAGACCTGCACCGGCAGCACGACGAGCTGGCGCGGCGCCCAGTAGAGGAACGCGTGGCTCTCGAACTCGACCTGCGACGACGACGCCGCGCCGAGCGCATGCTGGGCCAGCAGCCTCGGATGCGCCGGGTCGCCCACGCCGAACAGCGACACCTGCACGCCCCTGGTGCGGCCCTCGGGCGTCGCGTCCTGGCCGACGCCGAGCAGCAGGTCGTCGGCGATCGGGTGCAGGTACGCGGAGTAGCCGAGCAGCTCGAGCTCGCCGAGGACCTTCGGCGCCGTCGGGTCGGAGAGGTCGATGGTGTAGAGCGGATCGACCTGGCGGAAGGTCACCACGTAGCCGACGTCGCCGATGAAGCGCACCGAGTAGATCCGCTGCCCCTGGCCCAGGCCGGAGGCGCGCCCGACGGGCGCGAGCGTCGTGCCCTGCCGGCGCAGGACCGTCACGTAGCTTTGCGACGAGCCCTCCTGGCGGCCCTGCCACCACACCGGATCGGCGGTCGAGGCCACGCGCAGGTCGCCGCCCTGCTCGGAGAGCGAGTACTGGTTGAGCAGGTAGCCAGGGACCTCGCCGCTGGCCTCGTAGGTCGTGCGGTCGGGGTCGGAGACGTCGAAGCGGTGGATGAGCGTCGTGGTCGTCGGCAGGTCGCCGGCCGCGGTCTGCGGATCGATCCAGCGCTGCGTCGCCACGTACAGATGGCCCGCCGAGCCGTAGACCGTCTGCGCGTCGGTCATCACCGCGTCGGCGTCGACCTCCCACAGCCCCTTGTCGAGATCGATGGTCAGGATCGACACCGTCCCGAGCCCGGCGAACGCCGGCGGCCGGCGCACCGCGCGGCACGCCACCACCGTCCGCGTGCGATGGCGCCCGGAGATCCGCGACGCGAAGCGCGAGCGTGGCAGCCAGCCCGAGGCGCGGCCGCGCACGCCCGCGACGGTGTAGGCCCGCGGCGTCGCGGACAGGACGACGCGGGCGGTGGCGCCGTTCTGGCGCGCGTTGACGTACTGGCCGTCGAGCGTGAGCGTGCGCGCGACCTTCAGCGCGGCCGGATCGCGCACGTCGACCTCGGTGAGGATCGTCTGGCCCGAGAGCGGCGCGACGGCGAGCCGGGGCGCGGCGACCGGCTCGACCGCGATCGGAGGGCTCGCGCTCTGGATCACGAGCAGGCGCTGGCCGTGCAGCAGCAGATCGCCTCCCGGGCGCCCGAGCTTCAGCGACCCTGCGATCCGCGGCGCGCCCGGGCCCGTCGCCGCGACGGCGTAGAGCGTGTCGCCGACGACCGTGAAGATCGTCGTGCCGTCCGTCTTGACCAGGTCGGGCTCGTCGACGCCCTCCTCCTGCACGTTGGTCGTCGAGTAGCTCGGCGCCGCCTCCTTCGAGACCGCGGACGGTGCCGGCGGCGCGCTCGTGCCGGTCGGGCCGCGCCCGGGGATCGTCGGCTCGGCCAGCGGTGTCACGCCGCCGGTCGCAGCGCCCTGGGTCTGGGCGAGATGGCCCTTCGCGTAGGCGACGAGCGAGGGGCACGACGAGAACGCGCGCAGCCGCGTCGGCGCGCGCTTGGCGAGCGCGGCGGCGGGCAGCGCCGCGGCCAACGCCAGCGCCAGCACGACCACCGCGGCCAGAGCCCTCCTCACGGCGAGGAGGCTACTGTGGAGGCGATGGCCAAGGGCAAGAAGCGCAAGGCGGCGCCGGGAGACATCGCCACCAACCGGCAGGCGAGCTACCGCTTCGACCTGCTCGACCGCCTGGAGTGCGGCGTCGTCCTCGCCGGGACCGAGGTCAAGTCGCTGCGCAACGGCACCGCGCAGATCAAGGACGGCTACGCGCAGGTGCGCGACGGCGAGCTGTGGCTCTATAACGTCCACATCCCGCCCTACGGGCCGGCCAGCCGGGAGAACCACGACCCGGACCGCCCGCGCAAGCTCTTGGCCCACAAGCGCGAGATCGATCGCCTCGTCGGCAAGATCCAGGAGCGCGGGCTGACGCTCGTGCCCACGCGCATCTACTTCGCCGGCCCGCGCGCGAAGGTCGAGATCGCGCTGGCGCGCGGCAAGGACCGCTTCGACAAGCGCGAGTCGATCAAGGCGCGCGAGCAGCGCCGCGACGTGGAGCGGGCGCTGCACGAGCGCTACTAGGCTTGTCGACATGGCGCTCGAGTGGCCGGTCCTCCCTCCATACGAGCAGTGGAGCGCGACGTGCGACACGCTCCACGCGCACACCCAGGTCCTGGGCAAGCTGGCGGCGACGCTTGCGCCGCCCGAGCCGCAGCTCCAGCACGCCGCGCTGCGGCTGACCGCCCGCGGCTGGGAGACGCCGGCGCTCCCGGCGCCCGACGGCTCGGGGGCGTTCGTGGTCGCGCTCGACCTGCACGCCCACGAGGCGGTTGTCGAGCACAGCGACGGCCGCTCCGAGCGCGTCGCGCTGACGCCCAACCGCTCGGTCGGCGCGGTCACGCGCGACGTGCTCGCGGCCGTCAGCGCGCTCGCGGGCCCGGCGCCGATCGACCCGACGCCGCAGGAGGTCCCGTGGACCGTGGCGCTCGACGCCGACGAGGAGCACGCCACCTACGACCCCGGCCAGGTGGCGAGCTACTTCGCCGCCGCGACCGGCGCCGCGCTCGTGCTCGCAGCCTTCCGCGCGCCATACCGCGGACGCTCGACGCCGGTCAACGCCTGGTGGGGATCGTTCGACCTGGCCGTCAACCTGTTCTCGGGCGAGCCCGCGTCGCCCCCGTCCGACGACTTCATCATGCGCAACGCGATGGACTCCCAGGAGGTCGCCGTCGGCTGGTGGCCGGGGGACGCCCGCTACGGCAAGGCCGCGTTCTACGCCTACGCGCACCCGGCGCCGGAGGGCTTCGCCGGCGCGTCGCTGCGGCCCGCGGCGGCCCGCTGGGAGGGCGGGCTCGGCGAGTACGTCCTCGACCACGACGAGGTCCGCTCGCCCGACGATGCCATCGCCTTCGCCCGCTCGGCGTTCGCCCACGCGTGCGCCGTCTGCCAATGGGACCCCGAGCTTTCGGCGAGCGCCGAGGGCACGCCGCCGCCCGTGGCGTAAGGAGACGGGCCGCGTGGTCGCCAAGAAGGATGTGCTGAGGCTCGCCGAACCCGTGCCCGACCGCGCATCGCGCGAGTGGCTCGTCGCGCTGCGCTCGGCCGACGAGCACGTCCGCGAGGACGCGGTCGCGCGCCTGCATGAGCTGCTCCTGCGCGCTGCGCGCTTCGAGGTGCGCCGGCGCGCCGCGGCGGCGCGCCACGTGGCGGGCCGCGAGCTTGACGACCTCGCGCACCACAGCGCGCACGACGCGCTCGTGGCCGTGCTCGGCAAGCTCGACGACTTCCGCGGGGAAAGCCGCTTCACGACGTGGGCCTACAAGTTCGCCCTGCTCGAAGCCGGCGTGAAGATGCGCCGCCGCGCCTGGCACGACCGCGAGGTCAGCTTCGAGCCGGCTGCGTGGCCCGCGCTCGCCGACCCCGCCGCCTCGCCGCACCGCGACGCGCAGACGACCGAGCTGCTGGCCGCCGTGCGCGACGCGATCGAGCGCGACCTGACGCCCCACCAGCGCGACGTCCTCGTGGCCGTCACGCTCAACGACGTGCCGATCGACGTGCTCGCCGAGCGCATGACCACGACGCGGGGCGCGCTGTACAAGACCCTGCACGACGCCCGCCGGCGGCTGCGCTCGGCGCTGGCGCAGCGAGGGCTGGAGGCACCATGAACCGCGAGGACATCCGCCGCGTGCTGGGCCCGCCTGGCCCCGAGCTGACCTGCGAGGCGTGCTTCGACGAGCTCGACCGCTACGTCGAGCTCGAGCTGGCCGGCGCGGACGCCGACGCCGCCGTCCCGGGGATGCGCGCCCACCTCGAGGGCTGCCCGGCCTGCCGCGAGGACCACGACAGCCTGCGCGACTTCCTCGCCGGCGAGCCCGCCACGTAAGACGCGCGCGCGGCGCGACGCCAACCGGGCAAACCCCGGTTCACCAAGGAGACGTCCATGTCCGCAACCACCGTCGGCGCGGGCGCGCCCGCCGCTGCCACAGCGTCCGCGCGCCTGCGCACCGACCCCGCCTACCAGGCCTTCACGCTGCTGCGCATCGGCTTCACCGCCGCGCCGATCCTCTTCGGCCTCGACAAGTTCGCCAACGTGATGGTCAACTGGAGCACCTACCTGGCGCCGTGGATCAACGACATCGTGCCCGGCAGCGCCGACGACTTCATGTACGCGGTCGGCGTCATCGAGATCGTCGCCGGCATCGTCGTCGCTGTGCGCCCGCGCTACGGCGCCTACCTCGTCGCCGCGTGGCTGGGCGGGATCATCTTCAACCTGCTGACCTACTCCGGCTTCTACGACATCGCCCTGCGCGACTTCGGGCTGATGCTCGGCGCGCTGACGCTGGCGCGGCTGTCGGAGGTCTACGACCGGTAGCTCGCGAGCAGCTGCTCGGAGACCGTGTCGCCGAACCACTGCTCCCACGCCTCGGGCGTCCAGCCGCGCGCGCCGACGAGCAGGTGCCACAGGTCCGGGTGGTTCAGCGTCCACATGATGTCGGTGGCGCGCGCGACGTCGAGGCCGTCGCGCAGCGCGCCCATCTCGTGCAGCGCCTGCACGATCACGCGCTGGTTGTCGTAGAAGTCCGATTCGATCCGGCTCCACAGCTCGGCGGCGTCGGCCTCGGAGGCCGCCGCGCTGCGGATCACGCCCATGAGCGCGGCGGCGCGCTCCTTGACGATGCGCGCGTTGTGCGCGCCGAGGCGCAGCTTGCGCTCGGGGTCGGGCTCGGCGAGGACCTCGCGGTACCACGCCCGCTCGTGGATGGCGGCGTCGTCCTCGTCGCCGCGCAGGAGCATGTGCCAGAGCGCGCGCAGCAGCCCGCTCTTGGTGTCGAAGGCCACGTAGACCGAGGGGTGGGGTGGGGGGAGCACGCGGAGTACGCCGACGCGCGCGGCGCGCTCGTCACGCAGGAGCTGCTCGGCCTCTCGCTGCCGCAACCCGGCGAGCGGGTGCTCGAGCTGGCGTGCGGACCCGGCGGGCTGGGTCTGGCCGCGGCGCGCCGCGTCGCGCCGGGCGGCGAGGTCGTGCTCTCCGACGTCGCCGCCGAGATGACCGCGATCGCGGCCCGGCGCGCCGGCGCGATCGGCCTCGCCAACGTCAGCACGCGCGTGCTGGACCTCGAGGCGATCGACGAGCCCGACGCGTCCTACGACGTCGTGCTCTGCCGCGAGGGCCTGATGTTCGCGGTCGACCCCGCGCGCGCCGCCCGCGAGATCGCCCGCGTGCTGCGCCCCGGCGGGCGCGTCGCGATCGCGGTCTGGGGCCCGCGCGAGCGCAACCCGTGGCTCGCGATCGTGCTCGACGCCGTGGGCGCCCAGCTCGGCCGGCCCGTGCCGCCGCCCGGCGTGCCCGGCCCGTTCGCCCTCGACGACGCCGAGCGGCTCGCCGCCATCCTCGCCGGGGCACAGCTCCGGGACGTGGGCGTGTCCGAGCTGCCGGTGCCGCTGCGCGCCGGCTCGTTCGAGGAGTGGTGGGAGCGCACGCGCGCGCTCGCCGGGCCCGTGGCCAAGATCCTGTCGTCGCTCCCGCCCGAGGCCGCCGAAGGGGTTCGCGCGCGCGTGCGCGAGGCGGTCAGGCCGTATCACACGCTCGGTGGCCTGGAGCTTCCCGGCATCACGCTGATCGCCTCGGCGCGCCGATAGCGGTCGTCTCGTCCTCCAGCGCCATGCCGTTGACGCTGAGCGCCACGTCGATGTTCCCGCGCGTGGCGTTGGAGTACGGGCAGATGCCGTGGGTGACGCGGACGAGCTCGGCCGCCTGGCGCGGATCGTCGACCGACGCGAGCTCGACGGCGAGCGCGACGCCGAGCTTCAGGGCGCGCTCGCCGGTCGGGATGAGCATGACCTCCGCGTCGATGGCGACGTCCTCGACCTGCTCGACGGGGATCTTCAGGCGCTGGGCCGCGATCCCCATCGCGGCCTCGAAGCACGCGGCGTAGCCGATCGCGAACAGCTGCTCGGGGTTCGTCCCGCCACCTTCGCCGCCGAGCTCCCTCGGAGCGCGGAGCTGAACGTCGAGCTCGCCGTCGGTGGTCCGGCCATGGCCGTGCTGGCGGCCGCCGGTGACGTGGGCCTGTGCGGTGTAGAGCGTTCTCATGGCACCGAGGGTGCGCCGGCGACGGCTGCGGGTCCATTACCTCGCTTGTAATGGACCCGCACCGGGCGGCCGCTACCGTTGGCTGATGGTCGAGACCGAGCAGGAACCGCAGACCGTCGGCCAGCTGATCCGCTTCTGGCGCACCCGACGTCGGCTCAGCCAGCTGGAGCTCGCGCTCGACGCGAACCTCTCGACCAAGCACTTGAGCTTCGTGGAGACCGGCCGCTCGCGTCCGAGCCGCCAGCTCCTGGTCCACCTCGCCCAGCAGCTCGACCTGCCGATGGCCGAGCGAAATCGGCTGCTGCTTGCCGGGGGCTTCGCGCCTCCGTATCTGGAGCTGCCCTACGACGGAGCGGTGATGCAGCCGCTGCGCGAGTCGCTGCGGCGGCTGCTCGACGCCCACCAGCCCAATCCGGCGCTCATCGTCGATGGTCTCTGGAACCTCATCGAGGCCAACCCAGCGGCCGCACTGCTCTGGGACGGGGCGGACCCCGCGCTGCTCGAGCCGCCAATCAACATGCTCCGCCTCGCCGTGCACCCGAAGGGCCTGCCCCGTATCTCCTCGATGACCGCGGCGTGCAGCACGCCGCTCATCCATCAGCTGAGGCGCAAGAGCCGCGACAACGCCGACGCGGCTCTCGGCGAGCTCGTCGACGAGCTCGAGTCCTACCTCCCGACGCAGCCGCCGGCCGGCCCGGCGGCCCAGCCGATGGCGTCGCTCGAGCTGCGCACCCGCCTGGGCGACGTCAAGCTCTTCACCGTCATCGCCACGCTCGGAGCGCCGCTCGAGGTCACCGCCGCGAACCTCGCGATCGAGACGTTCCTTCCCGTCGACGCAGAGAGCGCGGCGCGGCTGCGAGAGCTGGCGCAGGCGCCGGGGGAGGCCGAGGTCAAAGGGCGCGGTAGAGCTGGTCGAGCAGCGCGTCGGCGTACCGCGGGCGCAGCGGCTCGCCGCTGACGAGCAGGCGGTAGTACAGCGCGCCGTAGAGGGCGTCGATCGCGATCTCGACGTCGAGGTCGGCACGGAGCTCGCCGCGCGCCTGTCCGCGCACGAAGACCTCGCGCGCGGCGGCGCGGCGGCTGGCGATGAAGCGCTCGCGCAGCGCGCGCGCGAGCGCTCGAGGAGCTCGCCGACGACGAGCGTGGAGCCCGCCCCGGTGCGGACCGGCTTCGCCGCCGGCGCGGTGGCCAGGCCGCCGCGCAGCGAGGACTACGACGCCGGCGTCGGCGAGGCGCTGCGGCTCTTCGAGCAGCTCGCGGGCAACCAGCCCAACGACCCCGCGCGGGTCGCGGCCGCCATCGTCGCGGCTGTGGACGCCGACGAGCCGCCGCTGCGCCTCGCGCTGGGGACCGAGGCGGTGCAGGCCATCCGCGACAAGCTCGACGAGCAGCGCGGCGAGCTCGACGCCTGGGAGCGGGTCGCGCGGTCGACGGCGATCTAGGAGGGGATCGATCGCTGCAGGTGCGTGGCGTCCATGCCGAGCACGAGCAGCGCGATGAGGCCGAGGTAGACGAGCCCGACGAGGGCGCGGTCGCGCGGGCGGACCTTGTAGTACGCCCGCGCGCCCTCCTCGCCGCGGCGGCGGCGCGTCCAGCGCCCGTAGACGTCGAAGGCGCCGATCACGGCGATGATGAGGATGAGCGGGTTGGGGAAGGCGAGTGCCAGCGCCACGACGCCGCCCAGCCCGACGAACCACATCCACGGCGCCATCGCGGCCATCGCGCGGCCGCCGTCGAGCGGCACGACCGGCAGCAGGTTGAAGAGGTTCAGGAAGAAGCCGGTGAAGGCCAGCGCGGTCCAGAGGTCGCTGCCGGTCGCCGACGCGATCGGCAGGCACGCGGCCGCGCCGATCGTGCCGAGCACAGGCCCGGCGAGGCCGACGCGCGCCTCGGCCAGCGCGTTGCCGCCCAACGACTTCGCCCACACCACCGCGCCCATGAACGGGATGAACAGCGGCGCGCTGGCCTTGACGCCCTCGCGCCGCAGCGCGAAGACGTGGCCCATCTCGTGCACGAACAGCAGCGCGACGAAGCCGACCGCGAAGCTCCAGCCCCAGATCAGCGAGTAGGCGGCGATCGAGACGAGCATCGAGCCCGAGGTGGTCAGCACCTTGAGCTTGGGCAGCAGGACGAGGATCGCCTTGAGCTTGGCCCCGATGACCGCGAGCGCGGCGAGCAGGCTCCCGCCGGCGCGCCGCCACCACGGACGGCGCGGCTGGCCGAACGGCGACTCGGCGTCGGGCGTCGTCGGCGGCAGCCAGCCGCCGGGAAGCTCGGGTGTGTGCTGCTCGCTCACCACACCGAGGATAGGGTGCGCGGATGCTCGTCGACGTAGGTGACACGCGCCTGCACGTGACCGAGCGCGGCGCCGGCCCGCTCGCGCTCTTCGTCCTGCACGGGGGCCCCGGCCTGGACCACACGATGTTCGGCTCCTACCTGGATTCGCTCGGCGATCTGTGCCGCCTGCTGCTCGTCGACGAGCGAGCGACCGGGCGCTCGGAGCCGTCAGCGCCCGCGACGTGGACGCTCGAGCGCCAGGCGGCGGACGTCGAGGCGCTCGCCGCAGGCCTGCAGCTCGACCGCTACGCGGTCCTGGGCCACTCCTACGGCGCCTTCCTGGCCCTCCAGCACGCCGTCGACTTCCCCGGCCGGCCCGTCGCGACGATCGTCTCCAGCGGGCTGCCGGACGCGCGCTACCTCGAGCACGTCCAGGACGAGCTCGCGGCGTTCGAGCCGGTCGAGCTGCGCGAGCAGGTCATGTCGTCGTGGGCGCGCGAGGCGCACGCGCGCACGCAGGAGGACGTCGCGTCGCTGCTGGTCGACCAGCTCCCGTTCCACTTCGCCGATCCGCGCGACCCGCGCATCGACGACATGGCCGCCACGATCGGCGACGCGGTCTACGGCCCCGACGTCCTGCGCGCCGCCGCCAACGGCGACTACGGCCACATCGCCGTCGAGGACCGTCTCGGCGGCGTCACCCACCCGGTGCTCGTGCTCGCCGGCCGCCACGACCGCACCTGCTCGGTGGAGGGCGCCGAGGCGATGGCCGCCGGCCTGCCCGACGCGGAGCTCGTCGTCTTCGAGCACAGCGGGCACATGACCTTCGTCGAGGAGAACGAGGCCTACCTGACCGCGGTGCGGGCGTTCCTCACGAGCCGGACCTGACCTCGGCGGCGGCCGCCTCGGCCGCCTCGAGCTGGTCGCGCACGAGCTCGAGGCCCTTCGCCCAGAACGACGGATCCTCGAGGTCGAGGCCTGCGATCGCCGCGAGCTCCTCGGGGCTGCGCGAGCCGCCGGCCGACAGCAGCTCCAGGTAGCTGGGCACGAACGCCTCGCCCTCCTCGAGGTAGCGGCGGTAGACGCTGAGCGCCAGCAGCTGGCCGTAGGCGTAGGCGTAGACGTAGCCCGGCGTGCCGATGAAGTGCGGCACGTAGGACCACCACATGCGGTAGCCGTCGGTGATCTCCACGGCGTCGCCGAGCATCTCGGCCTGCGACTCGTGCCACAGCTCGCCGATGCGCTCGACGCTCAGCTCGCCCTCCTCGCGCCGCGCGCCGTGCACGAGCGCCTCGAAGCGGTTCATCGCCGTCTGGCGATAGACGGTCGCGATCGAGCCCTCGATGTTCTCGGCCAGCAGCGCCAGGCGCGAGCGCGGCGTCTCGGCCGCATCGAGCAGGCGGCGGAAGACGAGCGTCTCGCCGAACACCGACGCGGTCTCCGACACGGTCAGCGGCGTGTGCTGCTCGAGCGGCCCGCGCGGGATCGCCAGCGCGGCGTGCAGCCCGTGGCCGAGCTCGTGGGCGAGGATGAGGACGTCGCGCCGGCGGCTCGTGTAGTTGAGCATCACGAAGGGGTGGACGGTCGGCGTCGTATAGGCGCAGAACGCGCCGCCGCGCTTGTTGGGCCGCACGGGCGCGTCGATCCAGCGCTCGTCGAAGAAGCGCTGCGCGAGGTTGCCGAGGACCGGCGAGAACTCGTGGAAGGTGCCAAGGACGAGCTCGGTCGCGTCGGGCCAGTCGACCTGGATCTCCTCGTCGGCGACCGACGCCATGCGGTCGTAGTCGGCGAGCCGGTCGAGCCCGAGCAGCTCGGCCTTCAGGCGGTACCAGCGCTGGGGCAGGTCGTAGTTGTCGCGCACCGCCGAGAGCAGCGCCTCGACCGACTCGTCGCTGGCCTCGTTGGCCAGGTTGCGGCTGGCCAGCCAGTTCGGGTATGAGCGCAGGCGGTCGTCGACCGACTTGTCGAGCAGGAGCGTGTTGAAGACGTAGGCGCGCGTGCGCAGGCCCGGCTCGAGCGCGGCGCTGACCGCCTCGGCGGTGCCGCGGCGCAGCTCGCGGTCGGGCGACAGCAGGCGGCTGAGCGCGACGTCGAGCGGCGCGCCCTCCTCGACGTCGGGCAGGTCGACGCGGATCGCGCTCGTCAGCTCGGAGAACAGGCGCGTCCAGGCGTCCCGGCCGGTCAGCCCCTTCTCGGTCATCAGCCGCTCCTCGGGCTCGGAGAGCAGGTGCGGCCGATAGCGGCGCAGCGTGCGCAGGTGGTGGCGGGTGGTCTCCAGGCCGTCGGCCTGCAGCAGCTCGTCGGCGCGCGCGTCGTCGACCGCGGCCCACTCGAGCTCGAAGAACAGCAGCTTCGTCTCGACCGCGGTCGCCTTCTCCTGCACGCGCGCCAGCAGCGCGCCGTTGGCGGGATCGGCGGTGTCGACGGCGAAGCGCAGCATCGCGTAGGAGCCGGCGCGGCCGAGCAGGTCGACGATCGCTTCGAGCTCGCCCATCGCCGCGGCCAGCCCCGGCCCGTCGAGCTCGGCGACGTGCCCCGCGTGCTGCTCGGCGAAGCGCGCGGCGCGCTCGTCGGCCTCGGCGAGCAGGCGGTCTGCGCCCTCGGGCCCGTCGCCGTCGACGAGCGGGTCGAGGTCCCAGGCGACGTCCTGCACATCCATGACGGTCATCCGTGGAGTGTGCCGCATCGAGGGCGCTGGGCCCGGAGACGAAAGCGACGCGGTCCCGAGTCGCTCGGGGTGCTCTCCGCCACGTCGGCTCCCGGAGGAGCGCCGTGGCCTCAGAGCGGCGGGCCTCACAACCCCAGGGCCTCGCTCTCTGCGGCTCGGTTCCGCGTCTGCAGCGAACCTATGCGAGGCCTCTAGCAGGGTCAAGACCGCTCGGGTGAAAAAGCCGCATCGTGCGAGGAAATCTCGTAGGCGTGGAGCTTGCGGCGGGTCACGGGATGCACGTGCGCCGGGCCCCGGCGCATGCCGAGCTTCTCGGCGACCCGAATCGACCGCGCGTTGCCCGGATCGATGATCGAGATCACCGACTCGAGCGCCAGCGCGCCGAAGGCGTGATCCAGCGATGCGCGCGCCCCCTCGGTCGCCAGCCCGCGCCCCCACGCGGGCCGCGCCAGGCGCCAGCCGACCTCGACCGCGGGCAGGACCGAGGGGAGGAACGACGGCACGGCGAGCCCGACGAAGCCCAGGCACGCGCCGGGGTCCGCGCGCGGCGCGGCGCACCACAGGCCGAAGCCGTGCTGGGCCCAGTGGGCGTCGATCGCGTCCAGCAGCGCGTCGCTGTCCGTGCGCGTCATCGGATGCCCGTCGCCGACGTAGCGCACGACCTCCGGGTCGGCGTTCAGCGCGGCGAACGGCTCGCGGTCGACGGCACTGAAACGGCGCAGGTGAAGACGCTCGGTCGTGGGCATCTGGCCCAAGGATGACGCGAAATCCTCGGAGGATGCGGCTTCTTCCCAAGACGCCTCTTGACCGCCAAGGGGCGTCCACCTAAGTTGCGTCCCGACGCGGAACCGAGCCGCAGAGAGCGAGGCCAAGGGGTTGTGAGGCCCGCCGCTCTGAAGCCGGTGCGAAGCCCTTTCGGGGGTGGACCCGGCGGAGAGCACCCCAAGTGGCTCGGGGCCGCGTCGTCTTCGTTAACGCGCGGCCAGCGTCGTTCGCACCGCGTCGCCGAGCTCGGCGATCGCCTCGGCCGCCCGGCGCGACACCGTCCCCCACGCGAGGAAGGCATGGTCGAGCCCGCGGGCGTCGACGACGCGCACCGCCACGCCGGCGTCCTGCAGACGTTGCGCGTAGGCCAGGCCCTGCGGGCGCAGCCAGTCGTGCTCGGCCACGCACACGACGGCCGGCGGCAGGCCCGTCAGGTCGGGGGCGAGCAGCGGCGATACGTCGGGGTCGGCGCGGTCGGCGGCGCCGACGTAGCGCTCGCGCGTGGCGACCCGCGGCTGGCCGCCCGTGAGGTCGACCGCGGGATAGACGAGCACCTGGATCGCCAGGCCTTCGACGTGCCGCGCCGCCGCGGCCACGAGGTTCCCGCCCGAGCTGTCGCCGACCGCGCCCACGCGGGGCGCGTCGAGCGTCTCCACGGCCCACGCGAGCGCCGCGCGGACGTCGTCCAGCGGCGCGGGGAACGGGTGCTCGGGCGCCTGGCGGTGCTCGATCTCGACGACCGGGCAGCGCGTCGTCTGCGCGATCACGCGCGCGATCGGCTCCCAGCCGTCGAGGTCGCCGAGGTACCAGCCGCCGCCGTGCACGTAGACGAGCGTGGTGTCGCCGGCGTGCGGCGGGACGAGCATGCGCGCCCGCAGCGGCCCGTCGCCACCGGGCACCGTGAGGTCGCGCACGGCGTCCATCGGCGGGCGCGGCGCCCGCGCCATCGCGAGCCTGAACTGCTCGCGCTCGGCCTCGACGCTCGGGTCCGCATGCGACACGGCCGATACAATGACCGACGTACATAACCCCTGGGGACGACAGGCTTCGACGTGGTCGGCTTGCAGGGGTGGTTGCGAGTCGAGGTCCCGGGAGGCCTCGTAAAACACCCGGGAAACCAATACGTGCGGACTCTCACGAGTACGCGCTCGCCGCTTAGCAACTAGCTAAGCCGTGAGCTCTGGGCCCCCGCCCGCCGGCCGCGGGGATCGCCTGGATCAGATGCCGGCTCACCCGGGGCGGCCCGCCTCCGCCAAACCGGGGACATCTTCAGGAGGCTGGTCCCGAGGAACCCCGCCGGCGAGGCGACCCCGGGACGAGACCAGAGCGCCGGCTACGCTCGTAGACGCCACCTTTTGCGCGATCGCGGACGTGGGTTCGATTCCCACCGTCTCCACTGACTTCACAGACCGCGAAGAAGCGCGAATTCGGCCTGTATGCAGGGATAGCCGAACTCGCGCGATGCGAACAGCCGCGCACGGAACAGTCGCAATTTGCGGGCCCGAGATCGACGTTGGGTAAGGAACCTGCCTGTGGAACCCGACGGCGTGCTAGCGACGGCTCTCAACACATTGGGCGCCGGGCGCAAGGGCAGCGTCGACGACTTCCATCAGGTCCTGCGTCGCGCCACCGGGATCGGACGCTCACCCGTTCTTCAAGGCCAACCTCGCGGGAGCGATGTGCTTGCGCCAGTTCCTCGCCGACAACAGGCTCCGCAGCAACGCCAACCAGACCCTCGAGGAGACGCTGCGGTGGGAGACGCTGTGGGAAGAGCCGTGGTCCAACACCGACCCTACCCCCGAGCAGCTCCGCGACGCCGCGCTCGACGAGTCGGCCCGCCTCGGCAGCCCTGGCACGGCGTGCTGTGAACTCGCGGCTCACGCGTCGGGCTGGATGGCCGCCCAGGGCTGGCTCAAGCGCGAGCTGCGCACTGCCGGCGTCGAGCGAGACCAGCGCGCCCCGAACATGGTGCTCGACGCTATGGCGTGCTGTGAGCACGGCATCCGCGTGCTGGCCCGTGGCCGTCGCCTCAGCTCTGAGGCGGCGTCGGCTGGTGCGGGGGCGAGACCGGCGGCGTCGCGGTGACCGTCGGGGCCCGCGTCGAGGTCGCGAGAGCGGCCTCGCGCTGGACCAGGGCGATCCGGTAGGTGAGCCAGTCGATCAGCGCGCGCAGGGCGAGCGCGAGCATTCCGTAGACGATCATCGCGAAGAGCACGGAGACATCGAGCACCGAGTTGCCGCTCAGGTCGACCGACTCGAAGATCCCACGGAACGGTTTCATCACCCGGTCGAGGGCGCGATACACCCACTCCGCGAACGACGCGTCGGGGTTGGCGCCGAACAGCAGCAGGAAGAAGCCCATCACCAGGATCGCGATCGACAGCATCACCCAGAAGTACACGAGGTAGACGAGCGCTCGCGCGAACTTCTCGATGCCCATTTTCGTCCCGGCGCTCATGGCACTCCGACCTTCCTTTCGCGTGGTGGCCTCGCATCGCCGAGTCTTCTAGGCGCGCCGGCTCGCCGCAATGGGGCCGTCCTGTCGGTCCGGTGTCGCGCCGGCACCCCCGGGCTCCCCGCTTCTCACGCCGCGGCGGATGAGGAGGCGGCCCGCTCCCGCACCGCCCTCGCGGCCAGCCATCCGGTCGCCGAAGCGAGCACTGCGATCGGCGTTGTTCCGAGTGCGTCCGACCCGACCAGGAGAGCCGCGAGCAGGGCGCCGGGGGAAGGGCAGGCTTAGCGCCGCGTTGCGGCATGAAACCGGGAAGCCCCGGTCCACGGTGCGGCCGCTTGCGCTGGCAGGCGATAGGAGCAGCGCATCGGTCGGGCGAGAATCCGGCGAATGCGATGTCCGTGGGCAACCGGGCGGGGCAGAGGCGATCGCGGACTTCCGCGGTTCGCCAGGGTTCACCGACGCTTCGCTGTCAGGGCGGTGACGGCGGGAAGGAGCAGTGGCGTTGGGTCGTCCTCGAGGTTGAGCGCGAACACGAGCGTCACGTTGGTGGGTGCAGGCGTTCGTGGCGTGCAGGCGGACGTAGGAGCGATAGACCGCCCCGCCGAGGTGACCGATGAGCTCGGCGCCGCCGGGCAGGACGCGCTGCTCGATACTCCAACCAGGGCCGGCGCGGGTCGAGGGCCGGCGGTTGATGCGGGGGGTGGACGCTCGCTCGTGCGCACGCGCGCTCCGGTGACGCGATCGCCATCGCAAGCCACCTCGGTTCCTCAGACGGCTTCGATCGCGCCATAGCTGCCTTCGCCGAGGTGTATGCCGAGCAGACCGAACGCGACGACGCCGCGCTCGTGGACGCCATCCCCGCCGGGCGCGTTCAAGCACAGCCAGAGCGCTGAGCGTGCGGCGGATCGGCCGCTCAGCGGCGGCCGGGCCCCCGATCGTCGTTCATGAGAAACCGGCGCGCCAACAGACGCCAGCACAGCAGCGCCAGCGCGATGGGAACGACGATTCCGACCAGCCAGAACGCGATCTGGGTGTCGATCCGATCGACCATCCACCCGAAGTTCATGCCGAAGAACCCCGTGAGGAACGTGAGCGGCGCGAAGATCGTCGCCAGCAGGCTGATCAGGTAGGCCCGCTCGTTCAGCTGTAGATCCAGCAGCATCCCGGCGCCGTTCGCGGCGGCGTCGACCGCGGCCACCAACCGGTCCACCTGCTCGTCCACACCCTCGAAGTACGGCTCGTCGCGAGTATCGAAGCCGGGAAGCGCTCTCACCTCCGCTCCGACCCGCTGGACAACCGCTTGCTCGGCCCCCACCCAGCGCCTCATTGCCGCGAGCCGAGCGCCCGCGTCCCGCAGCGTCGTCTTTGGTACGCGCCGGCCATCCGCGTCGGTCGATGTCGAGGCATGCGCGTCGAGTCTCAGCTCGACCTCCTCCAGCGCCTCCCAGGTGCTGCCGAGCATCGCGTCAACGACGGAGTAGACCACGTATCGCTTGCCTCGTTCGTCCGGCAGGTCGGGAGTGAGGGCCGTCGGCAGCGCGACGCGCTCGTCGTGAAGCGTCAACAGATACCCGCCGGTGACCAGGACGTCGACCTTGAGGGGCCGCAAGCGGTACGCCGCCTCGTCGGCCGGCGTCTCCGACTCGACATAGCAACGCAGCGCGAAGACCACGGACTCTCCGTCGGCGTGGAACTTCCGGGAGGCGTAGGCGTCGGCGGAACGGCTCAGAGCCCGAACCGCGTTCTCAGCGACCTCGAGCGCCATGCGCACTTCGTCAAGCGTCGTTTCGCTGAGCGAGACGTCGAGCCAGAAGAAGGTCCCGCGCGCGCGCAGGTCGGCGACACGGTCTCGGTCGGCGCCGTCGAGCCCGGAGAAGACCTCCGTCATGACTGCTCAGACTAGGTTCGCGACAGGACGCTCCGGCAATTCGGGAGCCCGCTCGGCGCCACCAGCGCCTGGGCGATCGCCCGGTAGCTCTCGCGGTTGAAGACGACGCGGACGTGGCTTCCTGTCACTTCGACGCACCGGGAGCGTGTTCAGTCCTAGGCCCAACACATGCGACATCCGATGCCGGCCCTCGCGCAAGTCGGTGACGCTCACGCCGGAGACCGCCGACTACTAACACTGCCAGAGCCTGTCGTCACAGCGCCGGCCGTCGGGTGAACCCGGCGGTCGGCGCTGGACAAGCGCTCCTGCTGGCTGTTAGCCCTGCGTCACCGGGGTCGGCGTCGCCTGTGGCCGGACGCGATCCTCGAGCTCGTGGGCGACGCGGCGCAGCTCGAGCGCGAAGGCGATCTGCATGGCGCCGGTCACGAGCGCGAAGGCCGCGACGAGCGCCAGCAGCGCCACGGCTCCAGCGCCGGGCTGGGCGAACATGATCACGCCGAACGCGACCGAGAGGACTCCACTCAGCGCGAGCAGCACCGACCGTCCGCCGCTGAGCGGCAGATCGAACGCGAAGGCGATCTCGAAGATGCCGAGCGCGATCGCCCACGCGGCGATGGCGTAGAGCAGTCCCAGCGCCGAGAGGTCGGGCCAGACGACGACGGCGACGCCGACCGCGATTGCGAGCAGGCCTTCGAGGACGAGCCAAGCTCGCCGCCCGCGCGTGAAGGGAACGCTGAACGCTCCGGCGATCGTCGAGACGCCAGAGACGAGCGCGAAGGCGCCAAAGAGCGCGATCAGCGTGACCGCGGCTCGCGACAAGCTCGAACAGAAGGCCGACGAACTAACCACGAAGTTGAACTGAAAGGAACCAGACATGAACCCGGAAACGCAGCTGCAGGAGGGTGAGCAGGAGCTCGCCCACATCTGGAAGACCACGGCTCTGCGCGGCGCGCTTGCGATCGCCTTCGCCGTCGTCATCCTCATCTTGGCCGAGCATCGGCCTGGCCAGAGAGCGCCGGCGTCGCCAAGACGTGAGGTCACCCGCGCGAGCGGGTCGGAGCCGCGAACGTCGAGGGCGTCCGCGAGGAGCCGAACGGCGTCCTCCGCGCCGCCCGCGCGCGCGAAGTCGACAAGCCAGATGCCGTCCCCGAACTCGTGCTCGAGCGAGCGCGCCGCTTCGACCGCGAGCCGGCTCTTGCCCACGCCGGGTGGCCCGGTGAGCGTCAGGAGGCGGTGCTCGCGCAGAAGGACGGCGACCTGATCCAGCTCGTCCTCGCGACCGACGAATGACGTCGGGAGCGCCGGGAGGTTGCCGCGGCGCCTGCGGTCGACAGGGACGGCGGCGATCGCCGGGTCGTGCGCGAGGATCGCCTCCTGCCGTTTCTCCATGGTCCCGGCGTCGTTCTAGCGGCGCATCTCGATGATTTCGAGCCGCGAGCGATTCGGTCACGGCGTTGAGAAGCAGGGCAGCCCACGCGTGCCAAGGGGGCGACGGCGGCGCACCCCGGAGATGCCGGCGACTTCCCGATCAAGGACCCATTCCTGGCGCTGCTGGCAGCAGACGCGACTGCCGATCACCTCGCTGCGGTGATCACCAGAGGTGACTTCAAGCGCCCGTTCGAGCTCGTGAGCGTGAACGTCATCGACATGCTCGACCGCGCGGCCTTCGCACAGCTGCCACTCGAGGAGACCGGCGACCCGGCGCGCCGACCTACGTGGCCATGGCCCTCGCCGCGACCATTCTGTACTTCGCGTCGTTGCTCCGTGCACGAGCTCGCCCACGCGCGCTCCCGGCGCGGCGCGAGGGGATGCAGGTCCGCGCCATCACGCTGTGCGTCTTTCGGCGGCGTGGCGCGCTTCAGCGGCATGTTCCCCTCAGCGGGGGCCGAATTCCGGGCCGACAATCGCCATCGACGATCGAGCCGGGCTATGGCTCACGCGGCGGCCGCATGTCCGACTGGAAGTCGATCGGCTCGCTCAGCCCAATCTGCTCCGCGACCTGCTCTCGCTCCTCGTCCACCTCGACCTGGCGTGGGTTCCCGCGCGTGATCAGCTCATAGACGAGGCCAGCCAGCGCAACCACGAGTAGCAGGATCAGGCCTATCCCGACAACTCCAACTGCAAGCGGCACCACGAGCGTGGACATTCAGCACACCACCGCCATCAGCCCGGCTCACCCGTCCATGCCGGCGGTGATGACCGTGATCTTGTTCATGATCCCGCCGACGCCGGCGACGTTCGAGACGGCGTCGAACGCCGCGTTGCTCTCGTGCTGGTGCTTGACCTCCCCCGTCAGGGTCAGCCACCCGTCTGCAACCCTGACGTCGATCCGGCCGTCGGGCACCTCGTCGTTCGACATCAGCTCTTGCAGGGCTGCGCCACGAATCTGGTCGTCCAACGCGTGATCCCGAGGGTCGACCCGGAGCTCGTCGGTGACTGCGTTGACGCCCTGCACGGACTTGGCGATCTCAAGAGTGACTCGATGCTGGTGGAGGCTTCGGACCGTGCCCCGCAAAGTCACCTGCCCGGCTTGCTCTGAGACTGCCACTTGCGCGGCGTGGTTGATCCGTGGGTCGCGCTCGAGCGTGGCCCGGATCTCGTCGATCACGCGTTCGTTGGACATGAGACGCGCTCCCTCGTGTTGCGGATTCGTCTCCCAAGGATGCGGGCTCTCGGGGTGAGCTGTCTTCACCCGATTTGCGTGATTCAACTCCCTGAGGGGCGCCGCTCGCGGCGGGCGCCCGCGGGGAAGGGCCCTGTCGATGCCCGTCGGCGGGTTCTTCGGCAGGTCGGCGTGGTCGCTTGTAGGTGGCGAGGCCGTCGGCGCAGAAGCCGCGGAGTTCCTCGACGGCATCACGTTGTCGTACATCTGGCCGCTCCGCTCGCGCGGCTCCGGACGTGGGCGGTGCGGCGTCGTGATCGGGTTTGCGTGATTGGCGCGTCGCCGCCTCTCGCGTCTGGGCTGCGTCGAACTCCGGCCGGCGCGCGGTTCGTCATCCGAAGCTCAGGCTCTCGGAACGGCTGCGCGCAGTCTCTCGCGAGGCCAGGAACGCGCGCGCGACGAACACCCCGAACAGGAACCCGCCGATGTGCGCGAAGAACGCCACGCCGCCACCGTTCGCGCTGGCCGAGAAGAGCCCGTAGTTGGCTTCGACGAGCTGGTAGAGAGCTAGAGGCCCATGAGCACCCACGCCGCGGTCTTGACCGCGAAGACCAGCACCAGCGTCAGCACGCGCGAGCTCGGATAGAGCACGAAGCACGCGCCCAGCACCGCGGCGATCGCCCCGCTGTCTTGGCGGACAGAGGGAGCCTGAGCAGCCGCCCGGACGGCCCTCCCGGATCGGGAGGGCCGTCCGAACAATCAAGACCTCGCTACAGGCCGAGCCGTCACAACAACTCGGGGTTAGCCCAGACTAGGCCAGTGCCTTTTCCTTGGCGCGCTGGAACTCCTCATCGGTGAGTAGCCCGCGATCTCTTAGGCCCTCCAGTCCAGCGATGTCATCGTCTGGTGACGGCGGCGCCTTTTGGGTCAACTTGCGTTGGCTGTTGATGCGCTGGAATTCCTCGTCAGTGAGTATCCCGCGATCCTTTAGATCCTCGAGTTCGGCGATGAACGCGACTTCTTGTTGGCGTTCGTCGCTGACCTGGTGGGCCTTCATCTTGTCGCTGCGGGCGATGACGTAGATCAGCACGCCCAACAGTGGGACCAGAACAATCAGCACGAGCCAGCCGGCTTTCCCCCAGCCCGATAGGTCGTGGCTGCGGAAGATGTCGATGACGACGGTGATGGCGATCCAGATCCAGAGGAAGAGCAGCCCAAGCTCCAGGACCGTGAGGAGGGCCTGACCAAACGTGTATGTCGCAAGCAGCTGCATCGAGCTCCTTTAGGTGTGGTAGGCCGAGCACGGAAGTTGCGCGGCCATGTCAGCTTCGCTGCAGCGTGGAACCGCCCCGGGTGAGTTGTCGTCATCCACTTTGCGTGATCGTGCCAGCTCGCATGCTGGGTACGCGACTCGGGTGGCAGAGCGGCAGAGGAGACGGCAGGTCGCTGGCGCTCCGTCCTCCACCGGGCCTCCGCTTGAGGCTGCGGCAAGGGTCGTGGCCCTAGCGAAGCAGGTGCTGGCCAGCGGCCAAACCGTCTCGCGACGGCGTCGAAGTCACTTACTCCAGCTGCCAAACGTCGTTCTGCTGCTGGTCCAAGGTGGCGTTCCCGACCCGAACGGGACTCGCGCCGTTGTAGCCCGACAGGTCCTCGCGCACGGATTCGGCCAGATCCCCGGCGACCATCGATCCCGTACATGACCTGCAGTCCGCCGTCCTCGTTGCGGTCCCTCGGCGTTGCTGGGGATACGTGCGTGCTCGCTCCAGGCCAGCGCGCAGTAGACCGTCTCACCGGCGCGCAGGACGTGGCGCGCTCGAGCCCGTCCCCCTCGATGCCGAGGAGCATGTCGGTCTGCAGCTGGATTGGCTGATCGGCCCCTGTCGCTTCTGCTCGATGCTCCTCTGCGCTCAGCGTCCATTCCCCGGGCACGCGTCCAGACGTCCACCGGCACCGTCTGGCGCTGCTGCTCGTGGACCCGGTCCGCTGCGCGGAGTCCCGGGAGCCCGCCGACCTCGAGGCGGCGCGCCACGACGGCGGCGACCTTGCGGGAAGGGGCGCGTACGCATCGGCTCCTGCGGTGCCTCGTCGAAGACCCTGTGCTGTGCCTCGACGATCTCGCCGAGGAGGATCGCGCGCACTTCGTCGCGCGGCGCGGGCGCCTGGAGCGCATCGACGAGGACGTCACGGGGCTGCAGGTGGAGCGCCGCTGCGAGGGGGACCGCGCTCGTCGCCAGGGCACGCGAGCTGACCGACCGGCCGTTCCCGGCGCAGGGCGCGGTCAAGCAGCTCGCGCTCCTGCTCGTCGCGGACAGCGACGCGGCGTTGGCGGCTGTCTGGCGGCTCGCCGGCGTGGGTGGGATCTCGAACGAGATCGAGGTGATCAGCGGCGGTCTGGGCGGGTGAGACGGGCGGGCGTCGGTTGCCGTGGATCGAGCGTGGCGAGCTGCGCGGAGGGTGAGGCGCCGGGGTGGCGCGCGCTGATCCGCGCGCGCAGCGCGAGGGGACGGATCGTGAAGCGCATCGGCGCCGCCAGCATCGCGGCCTCGCCGTCGCGCCCTGCGTGGACGTGCCCGGGGGCGGTGATGTCGACCGCGGTGGTGGCCCATGCTCGTTCGGGTGGGCGCGCGGGCGGCCGGTCGAGCACGAGGACGCCTAGGCGGCCGGTGTCGAGCCGCGGACGCGTCTCCGCGGCGACCCTGCGGTCGACCGCGTATGGGTTGTTGGAGACCATCACGACGGCGGGGTCGCGGTGCTCGGTGCCGCGGTCGTCGACGATGGCAAGCCCCGATGCCGGCGCGCGCGGTCCCAGTGCTTGCTGCGCGGTGCTCAGCAGCGTCTGCAGCCGCGCGTCGCGGTAGCCCTCTTGGCGCACCGCCTCGGCGTAGAAGCCGAGGATCACGTTGTCGACGAAGACCGATCCGTTGACCTCGCCGAGGTCGATGCGGTGCTCGAGACCGTCGGTGAAGGCCTCGAGCGCCCCGACGACGTCTGCGCGCTGCACGCCGAGATCGCGCGCGAAGTGGTTTCGGGTGCCCGCGGGAACGCACGCGAACGGCAGGTCGTGCGCGCATGCGGCCGCTGCGACGGTCGCCATCGAGCCGTCGCCGCCGGCCATGCCCAGCGCATCGGCCCCCCGGTCCACCGCGTCGGCCACGAGCGCTGCGAGATCGTGGTCGGGCTCCAGGACGATCGGCTCGATGCCGAGCTCCCGCGCGCGCTGGGGCAACGCCAGCCGAACCGCGGTGCCGGCGCCCGATCGGGGATTGACGAAGAGCACGGGTCGGCGCGGGCGCGCCACCGGCTTCCAGCCGAGCGCCGCACGCAACCGCTCGCCCGCGCTCATCGCGCACGCCCCCGTCGCAGCGGACTGCGGCGGCGCAGAGCCACCGCGACCTGCCCCAGCGCGGCGCCCGTGACCGAGCCGACGATGACATCGGCGGGATAGTGCACGCCGGTGTGCACCCGCGAGTACGCGACAACCGCCGCCGCTGCGTGAAGCGGCAAGCCAAGAGCCGGCATGGCGTAGCCGACGCCGGTCGCGAAGGCAAACGCCGATGCCGCATGCCCCGAAGGAAACGACGTGCTCGCCGGCATCGCGACCTGACGGGCGACGGGGATGGCGTAGGTGTCGCGGTTGGGCCGGCGCCGATCGCCGAGCGGCTTGAGCACGAGGTTGACCACGGCCGAGGTCAGACCGATGCAGACCACGCCGTCCGCAGCGGCGCCGCGGCCCGGGCCATCGCCGAGCGCCGCAAGCACGCCGGCCGTCAGCAGCCAGATCCGCGAACGGTCGGCAGCGCCCGACACACCCCCGAAGAAGCGATCGAGCGTCGGCGTCGCAGTGGCAGCGACCGCCGCATACACCGCCAGATCGAGCCTACGCACGTCCTCACGCCAGCCCCGGCACGACCACGACGCGGCCGACTCGGGCGGATTCATCGGCCGCTGCTGTCCGCGGTTCGCCTGAACACACAGCATTCCGCAAGCCTGCCGGTCGCCTGGGTGACCGGTCTTCATCCTGTCTGGGTGATCGAAGCGGGATGCGGCACCGAGCGCTCGGGATTGCCGTGGATCACGCAGATGTCCAACTCGACAGTGCCTCGGCGACCGCCGTGGGGATCACGTCGGTGCCCGTTCACCTGCTGGGCCTGCAGAACCTCGTCCTGACCCGACGTGGTGGCTCGGGCTGATCCGCGGGCTCGACGCCGCAGGGCTCCAGGCAAAATCACGCAAAACGGACGACGACGGCTCACCCTGCGCGCGAGGATGCTGCGCCCATGTTCTGACAAGCCGATTACGGGCTCGATGCTCGTGATACGCGTGCCTCCCTGGGATTCGCGAGCGATGGGAGCGCATGTGGCGGCACCACCAGGATCGATTTCGACGTCGATTCGATCCCGTCACGCAGCGGCGGACAGGATGCGGTCACGTACGTGTAGGACAACATTCCTCGAAGGAGGTTGACATGGCACTTTCGAATCAACTCACCGAGCTCACCGCCCGGGCCAAGAATGCGGAGGAGCACGCGGCAGCGGCGCAGGGCAAGGCGAAGGCCGACGTTCAGGCGGACGTCGAGAAGGCGCGAGCGTCTGCTCAGGACCGGGCGAAGAAGCTGCGCGACTCGGCTGAGGCGAACAAGAACAAGCTCTCAGTCTGGTGGTACGACTTGCAGCGCACGTGGAACGAGCACGTCGCGAAGATTCGCGAAGACGTCGACGCGAAGCGGGCTGAGCACGACGTGGATCGCGCCCAGCGGCGCGCCGAGCGGAGAGCGGACGACGCGGTGTTCGCGATTGACTTCGCGTACGCGGCGATCGAGGAGGCGGAGTACGCAGTGCTCGACGCTGAACTGGCGAGGATGGAGGCAGACGAGCTGGTGGCCGCCTGATCACTGACTTGAGTGGCCCGCGGGACGAGCTCGAGTCCCGCGGGACATTCGCCTTTCACTACAGGAGTCAGCGATACCAAGATCCGATCGCGCTGCTCGACGAGCAGGCAGCGGAGCGGGTGCCGGAGCTGGTGCCGATCGGTTACGGAGCATGTCCTGTCGACATCGCCGCTTGCGGTTCTTCGGAGTGCGGCGTATGTGATCGCGTCGGACCTGGCTGGCACGCCGCAAACGACTGACCGCCCTGAGATGACTGATCCGCCGGCCGAGATTCCCGAGCTGCCCGCCGATCGCTGGATTGACCGTCTCGTCTCGCTGCTCGAGCCTTTCAACCGTGTCACGCGACCGAGGCTCTACGGCGTCGAGCACCTACCCGCTGAGGGCTCGCTGCTGGTCGGCAACCACACCATCTATGGGTTCCTGGACCTGCCCTTCATGATGGCCGAGATCTGGAAGCACCGCCGGCTCGCCGTCCGTGGCCTGGGCGAGCACGCCCATTACGCGGTTCCCATCTGGCGCGAGCTCCTGACCGTGGGTGGGATGGTGCGCGGTACCCGTGACAACGTGCGAGCGCTGATGCGTGAGCGGCAGACGATCCTGGTCTTCCCCGGAGGCTCGCGCGAGGTCAACAAGCGACGCGGCCAGCAGTACCAGCTCCTGTGGAGGGAGCGCATCGGCTTCGCGCGGCTCGCGATCGAGCATGGTTATCCGATCGTCCCGTTCGCGGCCGTCGGCGCCGACGAGATGCTCGACGTGATCGTCGACCAGAACACGCCGATCTACGGCCACTTTGCGCGTCTGTACGAGAAGCTGATGGGGTTCCCGACACCGCCAGTCGTGCGCGGTGTCGGGCCAACGCCGATCCCCCGCCCGGAACGCCTCTATTTCTGGTTCGGCGAGCCGATCGATACCACGCGCTTTGGAAGCCGCCTTGACGACACGTCTGCCGCTCGGGCGCTCCGTGATGAGGTCAAGCGCGCGATCCTGGTTGGCGTTCAGTTCCTGCGCGATGAGCGCGACGAGGATCCGAACCGCGGCCTCCTGACGAGGCTACGCCGCCACGGGGAGTAGCACCCCTCATCACGCGAAACGCGTGACGACAGCGGCTCGCCCGCCGGCGAGCAAGGCTGTTCAGGGACTGTCGATCGACGGGGCCGACGAACCTCAGTCGGAGGTCGGTCCGAAGGCCCTGCGCAGCCATGGCGCGCGACCGCTCGCCGTGGTCGCGCCTCAGCAGGCGATGAAGCGGTCGGGGCGCACGACGATGGCGCCGTCGCTCTCGATCTGGCGGTGGCGAAGCCAGGCGCTGCGCGTGTCGTACGAGATCGCCGTCGAACTGACCGATCCGGAGCGCACCGAGCGGGCGGCCCGCCTCCCCGGCGAGCTGGCGGGCCGCCTCGCACCACGCCTCGCCGTCCTCGCCGGCGATCAGGAGGAACGTCCCGGCTTGACCAGATCCTTGATCGCGCCGCGGTTGCCGTCGCCGAGCGCGGCGCCGATTCGACCGGATTGCCGAACGGCTCAGGGCCGGGCGCCGGTAGCTCGCCGCCGCACGCCTTCGAGAGCGGGCGCTGCCGAATCACGCAAAACGCGTGACGACAAATCATCTGAATTCGCTGAAGCTCCGCACCTCCGACCACGGCGAAAGGACGCAGGATGAGTGCCACAGAGTACCAAGCGGGTCCCGAGGAGACCGTCCGATGGTGGCCGCCCCGAACGTGCGCTGCGCCCGGGCGCTGCGACGGCGCAGAGCGCGCCGGCACGGTCCCCGTTCACGCCGATCGCCAATTACGCCTTCCTCTCCAACTGCCACACGGGCGCGCTCGTGGCCCCCGACGGCACGGTCGACTGGCTGTGCGTCCCGCGGTTCGACTCGCCCAGCGTGTTCGGCGCGCTGCTCGACCGCGGCGCGGGCGGCTTCCGGTTCGGCCCTTTCGGGATCAACGTCCCCACCGGCAGGATCTATGAGCCGGGGACCAACTCGCTCGTGACCTCGTGGAAGACGCCCACTGGCTGGGTGGTCGTGCGCGACGCCCTGACGATGGGACCCCGCCGCGGGGAGGATACGGTCACACCGCACACCCGGCCACCGGCCGACGAGGACGCCGACCACGTGCTCGTGCGCACCGCCGAATGCATCGACGGCAGGGTCGAGATCGACCTCGTGTGCGAGCCGGCCTTCGATTACGGACGCGTTCCCGGCGAGTGGACGTTCAGCGCAGATCGCCATCGAGCCGAAGCGACTGGGGCCGAGCAGGCCCTCCAGCTGCAGACCGACATGCTCGTCGGCATCGAGGGGAGCCGGGCTCGAGCCCGCCATGTCCTGCGCGCCGGCGAGTCGGTCTACTGCGCGCTCGCCTGGAGCGAGCAATCGCGTGTTCCGACCACCGTCGAAGAGGCCTCCGAGCAGCTCGAGGCCACTACACGGTTCTGGCGCGACTGGCTCTCGCTGGCGGCGATCCCCGACCACGAGCTCGGGCCACTGATCCAGCGGTCGGCGCTGACCATCAAGGGCCTCACGTACATGCCGACGGGGGCGACCGTCGCGGCGCTCACCACCTCGCTGCCCGAGACCCCCGCCGGGGAGCGCAACTGGGACTACCGCTACACCTGGATCCGCGACTCGACCTTCCTTCTGCGCGCGCTGCACTACATGCTGCTGGATTGGGAGGCCGACGAGTTCATGCAGTTCATCGCCGATCTCGAACGCAACGACGACGGCGGTCTGCAGATCATGTACGGGATCGACGGTCGCCGGGACCTGACGGAATCGGTGCGCGAGGACCTGTCCGGCTACGGCGGCGCGCGCCCGGTCCGCATCGGCAACGGGGCCTTCGCCCAGCGGCAGAACGACGTCTTCGGGGCCGCCCTCGATTCGGTTCTGCTGCACAGCCTCCGCAGCCAGCGGATTCCACGACGCCTGTGGCCGCTCGTGCAGGCGCAGGCTGAGTGCGCCAAAGCGGTGTGGCGGCAGCCCGACCAAGGCATCTGGGAGGCGCGCGGCAAGCCGCGGCACTACGTCTCCTCGAAGCTGATGTGCTGGGTCGCCCTCGACCGTGCAGCCGAGCTGGCGACCATCCGCGGCGAATCCGACCTCGCCGCCGGCTGGGCAGCGAGCGCATCGGAGATCAAGTCGGACATCCTCGAGCATGGGGTCGACCAGCGCGGCGTGCTCCGCCAGCACTATGAGACCGACGCCCTCGATGCCTCCACGCTCCTGGCGGCGATCTTCGGGTTCCTGCCGGGCAGCGACGCCAGGCTGCGCGCGACGGTGCTGGCGGTCGCGGACGAGCTCAGCGAGAACGGATTCGTGCTGCGCTACCGCACCGATGACACCGACGACGGACTGTCCGGCAAGGAGGGCAGTTTCGTGATCTGCTCCTTCTGGCTGGTGTCGGCGTTGGCGATCGTGGGCGAGACGCGGCAGGCGAGAGATCTGATGGACCGTCTCGTGAAGGTGGCATCCCCGCTCGGGCTGTTTGCAGAGGAGTACGACGCGCAGACCGGCAGACACCTCGGCAACTTCCCGCAGGCCTTCTCGCACCTCGCCCTGGTCGAGGCTGCCGCGCGGATCATTGTCGCTGAGGGCCTCGCCGAAGCGGCCCGCTGAGCTCGGACCAGATCTCGCAACCCCCCGGCCGTCACCGCGGCACCATCACCCGCGATCGTCGCCGGTACGACGTGATTTGACCACTCGCTCATAGTTGACAGATCTATCAGTCTTGAGGTAGGCTTCAGCCATGGAGACCGTGGCTTTCGACAGAACGCAGGAGCAGGAACTCGATGTCGACGTGGCGATCGTCGGCTATGGCCCGGTGGGCCAGGCGCTCGCGGCGCTGCTCGGCCGCGCCGGCCACCGGGTCGCGGTCTTCGAGCGCTTCAACGACATCTATCGCCTCCCGCGAGCCATCCATCTCGATCATGAGATCATGCGGCTGCTGCAGTCCCTCGGGCTGGCGGAGGCGGTCGTCGGCGAGATGGTCGCCCTGAGCGACTACCACTGGTTCGGCGCCGACGGCGACCTGCTGCTGCGCTTCGACGCCGCGACGCCGGCTCGATCCGGCTGGGATCCGGATTACATGTTCTTCCAGCCCGAGCTGGAGGCCGCGCTCGACGCCCTCGGGTGTGCCCAGCCCGGCGTGACCGTCGAGCGCGGGTGGGCAGCCGAGGAGCTGGTCGACTCAGATGCCGGGGCGCGACTGACCGTCCGCAGCGTCGTCGAGGAGGAGCCGGGTCGGCTCGCCCTGACCGGCGAGGTGCGCACGGTCCGCGCCGCGTGGGTGGTCGGCGCCGACGGCGCCAACTCGTTCGTCCGCGAGGCGAGCGGGATCACCCGGCGCGATCTCGGTTTTCAAGAGCGCTGGCTTGTGGTCGACGCCGAGCCGCGCGACATGGAGGCGCTCGCGCATCTGCCGACCGCCTGCCAGTGGTGCGATCCCAACCGGCCGACCACGCACGCGCAGAGTGGCCCCCGCCACCGGCGCTGGGAGTTCATGCTCCTTCCGGACGAGCACCCGGCCGATTTCGAGCACCCCGACCGGGTCTGGTCGCTACTCGAGCCTTGGTACCGGCCGGATGACGGCCCGCTCACGCGCAGCGCCGTCTACGAGTTCCGCTCGATGCTGGCCGACCAGATGCGAAGCGGCCATGTGCTGCTGGTGGGCGATGCCGCCCATCTGACGCCGCCGTTCTTGGGCCAGGGCCTGTGCTCGGGCCTGCGCGACGCGGCCAACGTCGCGTGGAAGCTCGACCTCGTCCTGCGCGGCCTCGCCCCCGAGCGGCTGCTGGACACCGTAGACGCCGAGCGACAGCCGCAGAACGAGGCGGTGATCCGACTGGCCATCGAGCTCGGAAAGGTGCTCTGCCAGCTGGACCCGCAGGTCGCCGCGGAGCGCGATGCGATGCTCCGACAGGCCGGGCCGCCGCCACCACTGGAGCTCGCGCCGCTGAACGAGGGCGTGCTGCACCAGCCCACAAGCGGCCGTTCCGAACCCCTTGCCGGCACCCTCAGTGTGCAGGGCCTCGTGGCCCGAGCGGGCAGGCACGGGCGTTTCGACGATGTCGTCGGCCGCCGCTTTCAGCTGATCGTCGCCGACGGCGACCCCCTCGCCGAGCTCGCGGGCGAGCAGCGCGCCCTGATCGACACCCTCGACATGGCGGTCGCCTCGCTCGACCCCGCCGCGCCCCAAGGCGTGCGCGACGCGGATGGCCGCCTCACGGGATGGCTGGCCGAGCACGGCGCCCACGCGGCGCTCGTGCGCCCGGACTTCTACGTCTTCGGCAGCGCGTCCTCTCCATCGGAGCTGCCCGAGCTGCTCGAGGACCTTCGAGCCCAACTTCAGATGACGCCGACACTTGCACCCTCAGGAGCCCAGTCATGACCTACGCCGTCCACACACTGAACGCCAAGCTGCGGCGCTTCGTCGATGCCAACACGGTTGGCGTGCTCGCCACGTCCTCGCCCGCCGGCCGGCCGCGCCAGTCGCTGGTCTACTTCACGCGCGAGGGCGACCGGCTTCTGATCTCGACCCTCAGCGACCGGCTGAAGGCCGAGGACGTCAGAAGAAGCGGGTGGGCGTCTTTGTGCGTCATGGGCCACGAACCGCCGTATCCGTCGGCGACCTTCTCCGGCCCCGCCGAGATCCTCACCGAGAACATCGGCGCGCCCACCGCAACGATCATGCAGCGCATCACCCGCGCCGCCGAGCCCCCGGAGCCGATGAGCGACGAGGCGCTCGCCGAGGTCGGCCGGGTGATCCTCGCGATCACTGTCGAGCGCGTGACCGCCGCGAACTACATCGATGCCGCGGCACACGCGGGCGCCCAAAGTCGATGAGCACGATCGACCTCACGAACCGCCCTTGATCACGCGAAGTGCATGACGACGGCTCACCCCTCGGAACACAAGCTTCGACCGATGATCCCGCTGTCTGACGGTATCCCTGCCCGGCGTTCCCGATCGTCAACGTATCGATCATCGCCGCGAACTTCCTCGTGTGGATCCTCTACGAGCTGCCACATCTGAGCTCGTCGGTCCCACCACGCATCCTTCTACCCGTGCTCCGTGGGCGGATCCTGCCACAGCGCGGAGCCGTGGGAGGTCACTGGTTCACGGCCGTGTTCATGCACGGCAGCTGGCATCACATCCTCGGCAACATGCTGTTCCCGGCGATCTTCGGCAAGAACGTCGAGGATGCGTTCGGACACCTGCGCTACCTCGCGTTCTACGTCGCGGGCGGCTTCGTCGCGACTCTATCCGAGCTCGCGCGTGTTGACGCTGGTGCTGGTCTTCCCGGTCAAGGTCGCAGCGTGGGTGTTCCTGGGCCTGTGGTTCCTCGACCAGCTCGTCGAAGCCACCTACGGGCTCTTCTCGGCCAGCGCGAACGGTGGCGGCGTGGCGTTCTTTGCGCACATCGGCGGGTTCCTGTTCGGGGTGTTCGTCGCGCGCGCGTTCCTGGCCTCGCGAGAGACTGCGCGCAGCCGTTCCGAGCGCCTGAGCTTCGGATGACGAAGTCATTCAGGTTGCGTATCTGCGCATGGTCTCGGCGATGAAGAGCAGCGCGAGGAAGTAGCCGAGCCGGTCGAGAAGGCCGACGACGGCGTGACGACGTCTCACCGCGCAAGCCGTGACGCTACACCGCTCGAGCCATGGGCGAAAGACCAAGTGAGATGTTCGACAACGTGGTTGTAGGCGTCGGCGGCGAGGGGGCCGGCCGGGACGCGCTCGAACTCGCCAGGCAGCTGGTTTCCACCGACGGCAATCTCATCTTGGTCGCTGTGGAGGTCGAGTTCCTCCCACCGGACACGGATCCGAATCCCCCATGGCCGGTCTCCGAGCGCCGACGTGCACTGGAGCAGCTCGCGTCGCTACGCGACGAGGCGTACGTAGACGCTCAACTGCTGTGTGTCCTAGCTCGGTCGGTGGCCAGAGGCCTGCACCAGGCCGCGCGCCAGCATGGTGACCTGCTCGCGGTCGGCGCCTCGCGGCACGACGACTATGAGCGGCAGCCTCG